>JAXLWK010000009.1:0-270498 GCA_046328525.1 Anaerolineae bacterium | reverse complement strand
TTCCTTCGTCGGGGGGCTTTCAGAATATCACACGGGTTGGCCGTCCAGGCTCGCGGCGAAGTCGCGCAGGCGCGAGGCGTGCACCAGGGCCAGGATCTCATCGCCAGGCTCGAGGACTGTGTCGCCCAGGGGCAGGACGAGCTGCCCCTGGCGGATGATGGCGACGAGGAGGCACTGCTGCGGCATGCGCAGGTCCGCCACGGCTTTGCCGACAGCCGCCGCCGCCGGCGCGAGGCGCTCCTCGACGAGGGAGTATTGCCCCTTGCGCAGCTTCAGCAGCGTCGTTACGTCGCCCAGCGACATCTCCTCCACGACCATGTGCGCGATGAGGTCGGCCTGGTTCAGCGCCGCGTCCACGCCCATCTCCGGAGTGAACAGCCAGGCGTTGCGCGGGTGGTTGACGCGGGCGATGATGCGCGGGACGCCGAACTCGAAGCGCGCCAGGCTGGCGGCGGCCAGGTTGGTCTCGTCCACCCCGCTGACGGCCGCCAACGTGTCGGCTTGGCGGATGCCGCTGGCTTCGAGGACGCGGGGATCGGTGCCACTGCCGGCGACGACAACATCCGGCGGCAGATCGCGGCGCAGCGTCCCCAGCTGCTCCGCGCCGCTCTCGATGATGCGCACCTGGTGCCCGCCGGCCAGGAGGAGCGAGGCGAGATACGAGCCGACTTTTCCGCCGCCGACGACGATGACGAACATGACTCCCTCCTCAGGCGAGCAAGGCGTTGAGACGGTCTGACGCCGCAGCGGTCACGGCCAGGTGTACCAGGTCGCCGGCGCGGAACGTCGCGCCGGGACTGGGCAGAAACGTCTGGTTGTTGCGGGTGATGGCGATGACACTGATCTCGCCGGGCGCCGTCAGGCTGCTAATCGGCCGCCCCACCAGGAGCGCCGGCGCTTCGGTCTCGACAATGTCCACGCCGCCGCTGCCCAGGCTGTGAACGCTATCCAGGTGCGAGAACGTCAGCACCTCTGACGCGCGGTGGATGCCCCAGGTCGTCGTCGAGACGGTGGGCAGGCCGAGGCGCTGGTAGATTTCGGCCTTGCGCGGGTCGTACACCCGCGCCACGACGCGCGGCACATGGAAGACCTGGCGCGCCAGCCGCGCCGCGACGACGTTCGTGTCGTCGCTGGACGTGAGCGCGGCCAACCCGTCGGCACGCTCGATGCCGGCTTGCAGCAGGACGTCGCGGTCAATGCCGACGCCGACGACCTGCCGCCCTCTAAACGACGGCGCGAGGCGCTCGCACGTGCTCGCGTCCTTGTCCACCACGACCACGCTGTGGCCCTTGCGGTCGAGCAGCTCGGCCAGGCCCGACCCCATGCGGCCACACCCAATCACGATGATGTGCATGCGTCACCTCCCCCGCAAGGACGGCGTGGCCGAGGGCAGCGCGGGGTGGGTGTCGCGCGCGAGCCGTCGCTCCCACCAGCGCATGATGGCCTTGCGGCCCTCCTCGGCGAGGAACACAATCGGCGCCCAGAAGATGATGAGGAGCCAGTACTGCCACGGCAGCGGACCCAGCTCGAAGATGCGCTGGAAGAACGGGACGACCATCAGGACCCACGCCAGGCTTAGCTCGAAGGCGATGCCCAGGAGCAGGAAGCGGTTGCTGAACAGCCCGTGGCTGAACACCGAGGCACGCTCCGTGCGGCAGGCGTAGGCCGCGCCGACCTGCCCACAGACGACGCTGGCGAAGAAGATGGTCGTTGCCAGGATGTAGACCTGGCCGGACGGAAGGGCGAGGCGCTCGGCGTAGGGGAGCAGGTCCACGCGCGGCAGGTTCAGCAGGTCGTGATAGCCGTTCGTCCACCACATGACGAAGTACGCCGTGAACGCCAGCACGGTCTCTAGCGACCCAAGCCAGAGCAGGGCGCGCGCGAGCAGCCGCCGGTCTATGAGGCGATCTTCGGTTTTGCGCGGTGGGCGGTCCATCACGCCCGGTTCCGGCTTCTCCGTCCCCAGGGCCAGCGCCGGCAGCATGTCGGTGCCGAGGTCCACGGCCAGCACTTGCATGACGGTCATGGGCAGTGGGATGCCGAGCATGATCTGGGCGATGAACGGCCACGCCTCGGGAACGTTGCTCGTAAAGATGTAAGTCGTGAAGCGCTTTATGTTGGCGTAGACAGCGCGGCCCTCCTCGATGGCGTTGACAATGGAGGCGAAGTTGTCGTCGGTCAGGATCATGTCGGCGGCTTCCTTCGCCACGTCCGTGCCGGTGACGCCCATTGCCACGCCAATGTCGGCGCGCTTGAGGGCGGGCGCGTCGTTGACCCCGTCGCCGGTCACGGCGACCACGTGGCCCATCTCGCGGAGTAGCGCCACGACGCGCAGCTTATGCTCCGGCGCGACGCGGGCGAAGATGACTTCGGTCTTGAGGGCAGCGCGCAGGGCATCGTCGTCGAGTGCGTCTAGCTCTGCGCCGGTCACGATGCGCGGCTGCGCGCCCTGGATGATGCCGATGCGGCGGGCGATGCTTTCCGCCGTCAGGCCGTAGTCGCCGGTGACCATGATGATGCGGATGCCGGCGTGGCGGCAGCGCTCCACCGCGTCCGTGACCTCTGGCCGGGGCGGGTCCATCATCGCCACCAACCCCAGGAAAGTCAGGTCTTGCTCCGTGGTCTCGGCGGTGTACGTGGGCAGATCGGTTGGCAGGATGCGCCGCGCGACGGCGAGCACACGCAGGCCGTCGCGGGCGTAGGTGTCGTTCGCGGCCATCACGTCGTGGCGCAGGCTGTCGTCCAGGACACGCTCCTGACCCTGCCACAGCACCCGCGCGCAGAGGGCCAGCACTTCTTTGGGTGCGCCCTTCGTATACACGACGCGCTCGCGGCCTGCGCCTCCGTGGACGGTACTCATGCGCTTGCGGCGCGAGTCGAACGGAATCTCGCGCAGGCGGGGCGTCTGCCGCGCCTCGGCGTCGAGGTCAACGTCGGCCTTGGGCGCAAGTACGCGCAACGCTGCTTCGGTCGGGTCGCCCAACACGCTCCAGCGCGGCGAGTCGCCGTTCGGCGGCAGCAGGCGAGCGTTGTTGCACAGGCCCGCTGCAACGGCGAGGGCGCGGATGTCGGCCGCCGCCGGTGTCTGCGGCCCGACGGGCGGGGACTCGACGCGGCCCTGTGGCTCGTAGCCGACGCCGGTGACAGGGAGGGCCTGGCTGTCGAGCCACACACTGCGGACGGTCATTTCGTTCTGGGTCAGCGTGCCGGTCTTGTCGGTGCAGATGACGGTGCATGAGCCGAGGGTTTCGACGGACGACAGCTTCTTGATAAGGGCGTGGCGGTCGGCCATGCGTTGCACGCCCATCGCCAACGAGAGTGTGACCGTCGGCAGCAGGCCCTCCGGCACGAAGGCCACGACCATGCCGACGGCGAAGATGAAGCCTTCCGTGAGGGGGCGGTGGACGAGCAAGATGGACAGGGCGAAGAAAACGATGCCAATGCTCACCGCCATGACCGTGACAATGCGGGTTGTGCGGTTGATCTCGCGCTGGAGCGGGCTGGTGTCCTCGCCCACACTCTGGGTCAGGTGGGCGATCTTGCCGAACTCGGTGCTCATGCCCGTCGCCGTGACGACGGCGCGGCCCGTGCCGGCGGCGGCGTTCGTCCCGGCGAAGACCAGGTTCGGCATTTCGACCCGCGCCAGGTTGCCGTTGACAACGGCCTCGCTCGTCTTGCGCACCGGGTTCGACTCGCCGCTGAGCGTGGACTGGTCCACCCGCAGCTCGGCCTCGTCCACCAGGCGGGCGTCGGCGGAGATGTGGTCGCCCTCGGCCAATAAGATGACGTCGCCGGGGACAAGCTCTTCGGCCGGAATCCGCGCCTCCTGGCCGTCGCGGATGACGCGGGCGTAGGCGGGGAGTAGCTGCTTGAGCGCGGCCGTGGCGCGCTCGGCCTTGTACTCCTGGGCAAAGGAAAAGACGGCGTTGATGACGACCACGGCCCAGATGGCCCAGCCAAGCTGGGGCATCTGTCCGATGAACGCCATCGCGCCGCCGACCCACAGCAGCAGCGCCATCAAATGGGTGAAGTGACCCAGGAAGCGCAGCAAGAGCGGCCGGCCCTTGACCTCTTGAATGGTGTTCGGGCCATATCTCTCCAGCCGCGCGCTCGCTTCCGCCTGGCTCAGACCCCCAGGGGATGTCTGAAGCGCCTCGTACACACGCGCAATCGGCAGCCCGGCAAAGTCCTGTTGATCCGCGGCCATGCGCCTCTCGCAATCATGCTGAATCAACTAATGTCGTCTCAAGGTGTCTGTCAAAGTTGAATTGAGGGTGATGTAGTGACGACTTCAGTCGTTCTGAAGCCTGGGAAACGACTAAGGTCGTTACTAACTACGTTTCGTCCTGGCATTTTCAGCCGTTCGGGGGCCGTGTCAGCAGCATGGGTATCGTGCATGAGTGCACCAGGCCGATTGCCACGCTGCCTAACAGGGCGCGGTCCAGGCCCGAGCGCCCATGCGTCGCCATGACCAGCGCGTCGGCGCCGGCGGACCATATCTCGTCCAGGATGGCCGGCGTCGGCGAGCCGCGGCGGACGACGAATTGCGCGCCCATGCCGTCGGCTTTGATCCCCTGGACGATGCCCGCGAGATACGCCTCCGCTCCTTCCTCCGTCTCCGTCTCCGCCGGAGCGAGCGCCTCGGCGACGCCAGGGTCAACGAGTAGCGGCTCGGTCGGGACAACGCGCAACAGGAGGAGGCCGCCGCCCAGCGCCTGCGCGACAGTCACCGCAGACGGCAGGGCCGACTCAGCAAGGGGTGAGCCATCGAGCAGAACAAGGATTTGGGGGGCGGCGCTCGTCAGGAGCGAAGGGTGGGCCGTCCCGCGAGCCGGAACGAGCCAGACGGGGACCGGGCTGGCTGCCAGGACTTTTTCGGCGACCGAGCCGAACACCAGTCGGCGCAGCCCGGCGTGACCGTGCGTCGTCATCACCACAAGGTCGGCGTTGTCGGCGGTGATTGCGTCGAGAATGCCGTGGGCCGCTGTCCCGTGGGGGACAACGGTGGCGACAGGAACGGCGTCGGTCAGGCGCTCACGGACGCGGTCGAGATAGCGCTGGGCGGCGTGGACGGCTTGGGATGACGCATCGCTTGCGACGCGCGCCAGCACCAGGCAAGCGTCCATGCGCCGGGCGAGGAGCGCGGCTGTCGGCAGCGCGCCCTCGCCCAGCGCCGAACCGTCCAGAGGGACGAGTATCGTTCGGTACATGGGCCACCGCCTTCAGGCGTCAGGCGTGGACAAGCTCCAGCTCATCCTCCTCGAAGGGCAGCGGCACGCCGGGGCGCACCAGGAGCACGGGCAGCATACCGAAGTGGAGGAGTTCCATTGCTTTGCTGCCGAAGAACATGCGCGATAGCCCGGCGCGGCCGTGGGTCGCCATGATGATCAGGCTGATCCCCAGGTCCCAGCTCTCTTCCAGGATGGTCTGGGTGACGGGGCCTGAGCGCACCATGACGTGGGTGTTGACGCCGTCGGCCTTAATCTTGTCGGCCACCGCCGTCAGGTAACGCTCCACGACCTGCCGGTCGTGTTCCAACACTTCCTGCGTTTTGTCTGGGTGAGCGACCACATCCTCTTTGGTCAGGTCCGGTGGCTCGTGGACGTGGATGAGGTAGATGGTGGCCTGCATCTGCCGCGCGATATGCACGGCGTGGGGGATGGCGGCCTCGGCGACCTCGGAGCCATCCAGCGGGACGAGGAAGCGCGGGTACGTCTGCTGGATCACGTCCTCGGGCAGCCAGGTGTTGCAGCGAACCAGCAGAACCGGGACAGGGCTGCCGTGCAGCACGGCCTCGGCGACTGAGCCGTACACCCAGCGGCCGAGACCAGAGCGGCCGTGGGTCGTCATGACAACCATGTCAATGCCGCGCAGCTTGATCTCGTCCAGGATAGCGTGGGCGGGTGAGGCGTCCATCACGGCCGTGTCGGCGATCACGCCATCGCTGAGCAGCTCCGCCGAGATGCGAGCAAGATACGCCTCGGCCTCGTTGATGGTGCGAATCTGGTGGCTGTTCAGCGGGCCATTCGGCAGGCCGAGCGGGTGGACGGCCTGGAGCAGCAGCAGCTTGGCGTTCATCGCGCGGGCCATGGACGCCGCCAGTGGCAGCGCCTGTTTACTCAGCTCGGAGCCATCCAGTGGCACAAGAATCGTTCTATACATTTGCGTTTCTCCCATTTGCGTTCGTAACCAATATTCTCAACGTCCAGCGGACGATAGAGGCAAATCCGCGAGTACAGCGGCGGGCCGGACAAATAGAATGGGTGTCTCGCCGCGCCGCAGCACATCGCCCGCCACGCTGCCGTAGCGGACACGCTCCCAGCCCGTGCGGGCATGGGTCGTCATGACAATAAGTTCGACGCCAGATGTCTTGCTCTCGTCGAGGATGGAGGCCGCCGCCGAGCCGATACGTAGCGCCACCTCGACCGGTATCCCCTGAACGCGCAGCGCCTCGCCCGTCGCCTCCAGGTACTGCATCGCCTCGCTTTGGTCCTGTTTGACCATCTCCATCACCACGTCAGGCTCGTCACTGTAGCGTTGCGAGACCGCGCCGGTCGGGACGATGACACGGAGCAGACGCACGACGCCGTCCATCGCCTGCGCCAGGGCGACGGCGTGGGGGAGGGCCGTCTCGGCGAAGGGCGTCCCATCCAGCGCTACCAGGACGACGTGTTCGGCCGGCTCCGGCGCGCCGCGCGGTTTCTTGACGACCCGCAGCAGCAGCACTGGCGTCGAGGTGTTGGTCACGACCGCCTCGGCGACCGAGCCGCGCACCATGCGCCCCAGGCCGGATCGCCCGTGGGTAGCCATGGCGATCAGGTCGGCGTTCACGTCGTCGGCGGCGCTCGGAATGGCTTCCTCTGGCGCGCTATTGCGGACGACCAGGTCAACCGTTAGCCCCGTCGCCGCGAGGCGGTCGGCGACCAGCCCAAGATACTGGCGGGCGTGTTCGGTCATGCGTGCTTGCAGGCTATTCGTTTGTGGTCCCGGCTCGCCTAAGCAACGTGTGGCCTCCATGAGGACGAGACGCGCGCCAACCGCCTGGGCCAGCCGAGTCGCCAGTGGGAGAGCCTGTTCACTGAAAGGCGATCCGTCGAGAGGTACAAGAATCGTTCGATACATGCTGCCTCCGTGTGTCTGGCCTGTCGGCGTCGGCGCCGCAGGCTGGCGCTCAGTGCGCGGCGACCTCCTGGGCAGGTTGGCCCAGGCTCGACGGCCGGGGAGCGTCGGTAACTTCGCAGAACATCCACAGGACGCGGCCGAGCCTGGCGATTCCCTCGCGGATCAGCTCGGGCTTGGCGTTCGAGAAGTTCAGGCGCATGGTGTTCAGCCCGCCCCCGCCGGCGAAGAAGCTCGTGCCGGGGACGAACGCGACGCGCTCGGCCACGGCCAGGGGAAGGATGTCGGTGGCGTTGACGCCTTCGGGCAGCGTCACCCACAGGAACAGGCCGCCGCGCGGGTGGGTCCAGCGGACGCTGGGCGGGAAATGCTCCGCCATCGCGTCGAGCATGGTGTCGCGCCGCTCGCTGTACGTCTGTCGGATGAGCTTCCCGTGTTCCTCGAGGAAGCCATCGCGGGCGACCTCGTAGGCGACGATCTGATTGAACGTAGACGTGTGCAGGTCGGCGCCCTGCTTGGCCTGCACCAGTTTGCGGATGACCGCCGGCGGCGCGACGACCCAGGCGAGGCGCAGGCCGGGGGCCAGCGTCTTGGAGAACGTGCTCAGGTAGATGACGTTGCCTTCGTAGTGCGGCTCGCCGCAGGACTCGCCGTCCAGGCAGACGATGGAGGGCAGCGGGTCGCCCTCGAAGCGGAGCTGGCCGTAGGGGTCATCTTCGACGACTGGCACGCCATACTGCTCGGCCAGGCGCACGAGCTGGTGGCGCCGCTCCAGGGAGAGGGTCACGCCGGCCGGGTTGTGGAAGTTGGGTAGGACGTAGATAAACTTCGGCCCGGTGCGCAGCGCCGCTTCCAGGTGCTCCGTCTGCATGCCGTCGTCGTCGAGCGGCACGGTCACGTACTCTGCGCCGAAGACGTTCCACGCCTGGAGCGCGCCCAGGTACGTCGGGTTTTCGACGAGGATGTGGTCACCGGGATTGATGAAGACCTTGCCGATGAGGTCCAGGGCCTGCTGGGAGCCGGAGGTGACAAGGATGTTGTCCCGCGTCACGGTCAGCCCCAGGTTCGCCGTCTGCTCGGCGATGAAATCGCGCAGGGGCGTGTAGCCCTCGGTCGTGCCGTATTGGAGCGCCTGCGCGCCGAACTTGTTCAGCACACGCTCGCACGCCGCCTGAAACTCCTTGACCGGAAACACTTCCGGCGCCGGCAGGCCGCCCGCGAACGAGATAACGTCCGGCTGCTCGGTCAGCTTCAACAACTCGCGGATGGCAGAGCTGGTCATGCGCTGCGTCCGCTGCGCGAACCGATGATCCCACAATGTCGCCATGCCTGTCTCCTTGTTCTATGCTCGTAACCTGCGCATTCGTCGCGGTCTGTCCCTGTCCCACGTCTCCGGCTTGCGCGCCTTGTCCGCGTAGCCGCTCAACTTATCTTCGACGCGGCGGTGAAGGCTGCCCTCGGCGAACCTGCCGTCCGGTCCGCGCGCGCCGGCCGGTACGCCCGTCAGAAGCGCCATCGCCTCGTCAATCGTGTGGACGGCCCACACGTGGAACCGGCCGGTCTCGATGGCCTGCACCACGGCGTGCTTGAGCATCAGGTGCGGCACATTCGCCGCCGGGATGATGACGCCCTGCTGTCCTGTCAGCTCCGTCGCGCAGCAGACCTCAAAGAACCCCTCGATCTTCTGGGTGACACCACCCACCGCCTGAACCTGGCCGTACTGGTTCACCGAGCCGGTGACGGCGATGGCCTGGTTGACCTCGGTGTCGGCCAGGGAGGAGAGGAGCGCGGCCAGCTCCGCTACCGATGCCGAGTCACCCTCGACGCCCTCGTACCCCTGCTCGAACGTCAGGGTCGCCGCCAGGGCGAGAGCGCGCTCCTGGGCATACTGGCCGGCCAGGTAGCCCGACAGGATCAGGAAGCCTTTGTTGTGGATCGGCCCGGCCAGGTTCGTCTCCCGTTCGATGCTCAAGATCGAGCCGTGGCCAAGGGAGGTGCGGGCCGTGATGCGCGAGGGCCGCCCGAAGGCGAAGTCGCCCAGGTCCAGCACGGCGATGCCGTTGACCTGGCCCACCCGCCGGCCGGATGTATCAATGACGACGGTCCCGTCGGCCATCATTTCGAGGATGCGCTCGGCGATCCAGTTCGACCGGTACTCGCGCTTCTCGATGGCCTGGTCCACGTCGGCGGCTGTCACAAGCGCGTGGTCCGCGCGCGCCGCCCAGAAGCTGGCCTCGGTGACGACGTCGGCGATGTCCAGCAGCCGCGTGGAGAGCTTGCGCTGATCCTCGCGCAGCCGCGCCCCATACTCGACCACGCGTGCCACGGCGGTGCGGTCGAAGTGGCGCAGACCATAGTCGGCGACGCGGCGGCTGATGAACGCCGCGTAGTTCATGGTGTGATCGTCGGTCCACGCCATGTCGGGCGCGAAATCCACCTTGACCTTGAATAGCTCCTGGAAGTCCTCATCCAGTTGATACAGCAGACTGTAGACCTGCGGTGTTCCAATCAGGATCACCTTCAAGTTTAATGGGATAGGCTCCGGACGCAAGGAGGTCGTCGGGATCGAGGTGTACTGCTCGCCGAGATTCTCGATGCGGATCTCGCGGCTGATGAGCGCGCGCTTCAGCGCATCCCAGGCGAACGGAGCCAGCAGGACGTCCACGATGCGCACGACGAGGAATCCGCCGTTGGCGCGGTGCAAGGCGCCCGGCTTAATCTGGTGGAAGTTCGTCACCATCGCGCCGAAGGTCGGCTGGTAGTCAATGCGGCCGGTCAGGTTGTAGTACGTCGGATTCGCCTCGATGATGACCGGCGCGGAGCTGGATGCCCCGTGGTCTACCAGGACGTTGACGCGGAACCGGCCCAGATCATCCTGCCGCACCGCCGCCTCGATCTGCTCGATGCCCTTGCCCTCGCTCTCCCCCCCGGCCTTGGGTCGGAAGTCCTGCAAATGCTCCGGCAGGTCGTGCAAGACGCTCTCCAGGTACGCCAGGACCTTCGGCTGTGCCTCGAACTTCTCCTTCAGGTCCTCCAGCAGCGGCCCGACCGCAAACAGCGCGACGTCGCGCTCCAGCCCCCGCAGCTTGTCCAGCGTCTCCTGCTCGATCTGCCGCACCTGGCGCAGGGCCTGGGCAATGGCCGCTTGCAGCGCCTCGCCTTTCTGCTCGAACTCCGCGCGCTTTTCCTCTGGCAGCCGCTCGAAGTCCTGCACCGAGAGGGCGTGCCCGTCCACGAGGGGGATGCTGGCGACGCCCACCGGCGTCTGCTCCAGGGCGAAGCTGTTCTCGTGGGCGAAGGTCTGAAGCTCGGCGAACAGGGCATCGCGGCGGTGCGACATCTCGCTCAGGATCGCCTGCTTGCGCCGCTCGTAGTCCTCGCTGTCGAAGGCGCGGGAAATCTCGCGCTGCGCGCCGTCCACGAATTGATTCATGCAGCGCGCCAACTCCGCGCCACGCCCCGGCGGCAACTCGATGGCCGTCGGGCGGTACGGCTCCCCGAAGTTGTGGACGTAGACCCAGTCGGGCGGCGCCGGGCGCGTCGGGGCATAGCGCTCGAGGTAGGCGCGGATGGTCGTCTCGCGGCCGGAGCCGGGGGCGCCGGCGACGAAGAGGTTGTAACCGGGCGCGGCGACTTCCAGCCCGAACTCGATCGCGTCCAGGGCGCGCGGCTGGCCGATGATGCCTTCGAGGGGGGCGACCTCGACGGTACTCTCGAACGGCAGGCGCGACGGGTCCACCGTGCGCCTGACATCGGCGGCGTTCAGTTCCATGGCATTGACATCCTTGCCGGCTACTATCCCTAACATAGCGCCTCGCTCTCTCCTGGCTGGCTACGTCCACACGCGCCAAAACCTCCGCGCGCCCTTTGGACGCCGGAGGGGTCACGACCTGACGTATCGCACCGCGCGCGCATCCCGTCTCTCCTTGCCCAGCAGGACGCGGCTTACCGGAGCCACAGCATCGTGCCTCCCGTTTACATTATAAACCGGCTTGACGGACGCAGCGTGAAGAGGCCGCAACGCCGCACGAAGGCTTGTTCACCCGCGACCTATTGCGCGGAGGAGAGGTTGACGCAAACGGTTGCGTGGGACTACAATTGCAACAATCACGTTGATGGACTCCCACGGAACGACATCGAGGGTCGCATGGGCCGCGGATCGAGCTGCCCCGGTGAGGGCGAAAAAGAACTGGTTGACGCGCTGCACCGCCACGAGCGCTGCGCCTGCACGCAGCTTGTCGAGCGCTACTCGCACCAGGTATTCAGCGTTGCCTTGCGCCTGACGGGCGACCCGGACGACGCCGAGGAAGTCTTGCAGGACACGTTCGTCAACGCCTGCAAGAGCGTTGACAGCTTCGAGGGCCGCTCGAACCTGGGGACGTGGCTGCACCGCATCGCCACGAACAGCGGCCTGATGCGCCTCCGCCGCCACGAGCTATCCACGATCTCGCTCGAAGGCCCGGCCGATACGGCGCTGGAGATGACCCGCGAGCTTCACGTGCACGACGTCAGCGCCGACCCCGAAATTGTTGCCCTGACGACGGAGCTGCGCGGGGCGATGGACAAGGCCATCGCTGCGCTGCCGGAGTCGCTGCGCCAGGCGTTCGTCCTGCGCGAAGTCGAGGGGTTGTCCACGGAGGAGGCGGCCCATGTCCTGGGCATCACGCCCCAGGCGCTGAAAGTGCGCATCCACCGCGCCCGCGCCATCCTGCGCGAGACCCTGTCCGGCTACTTCACCGAAGTCCCCTTCACCCCGTCCACGCCGCACTGACGACGCTTCGAGACGCGACCGTCGCCACCGACTCAAGTCGGTGGCTGAGAGGGCGAAGCCTGCCGAGGCACGCCCGGAGGGACGTGTTCTGCTCCGCCAGTGTGCTGAAGCCGGCTGTCGGGTCGCGCAGAGAAGATGGGAACGCAAAGGCGCAGAGGCGCAAAGAAAAACAACGGCGTTTTCCCCTTTGCGTCTTTGCGCCTTCGCGTTGCCAAATATCCCTGGCCTGTCATGCTGAGTAGAGCCGATGAGATTGCCCGCGAGTATGAGATTACCCAAGACGATGTTCGGGCAGTCCTCGCCTATGTCGCCAGTATGGTGGCGGCATAGGCGATTAGGGCAACCGCTTGATGTGGACATTCTTGGTTGATGAGGGCGAGGATCTAGCCGGGCTGCACGTCATCGTCGAGGTAGGGCGTGTGCGTATCCGACGTGCTTAATTAACCTGCTGTGTGGGACGGCGCTCAGCCACGGCGCTGCCCGCGTGTTACCTTTTCGGCGCACCTGCATCTAACACCGTAGACATGAAGGCGTACCCAGGAGGAAAGATGGCAAACGGAAAGATTGTGAATACGGTATTGATCGGCGGCATGGAGTTCGCGGCTTCTACCCCCTCCGGCCACACGATTTTCATGGACGCGGCGGAGGCGGGCGGCGGCGAGAACAACGGCCCGCGCCCCACCGAGCTGGTTCTGGCCGGGCTGGGCGGCTGCACGGCCATGGACGTGATCTCCATTCTGCGCAAGATGCGCGAGCCTGTCGAAGGTCTTGAGGTGAGCGTCAACGGAGAGCAGGCCAACGAGCACCCGCACAGGTTCACGAACATCCACATCGAGTACGTCGTCTACGGCAGCGGAATCACCCCGGCGAACGTCGAGAAGGCGATCCGCCTGTCCGACGAGCGCTACTGCTCTGTCGCGGCAACGCTGCGTGGCGTAGCGACCATCACCCACAGCTATCGTATCGAGCCGGCGCCGGTCAAGGCCGCAGTCTAGGTCCACGGAGGCATTATGGCGTTGCTATCGAAGAAAGACCAACAAGAGTTGATGAAGGAGTTCGAGGCGCTGACTCGGCCGGTGAAGCTCGTCCTCTTCACTCAGGACAGCGATTGCGAGTACTGTCCCGATACGCGGCAGATCGTCGAGGAGGTGGCCGGCCTGTCGAGCAAGATCGGCGTCGAGGTGCTGGACCTTCAGGCGCAGAGCGCCCAGGCGGCGGCCTACGGCATTGACAAAGCGCCGGGCATGGCGATGCTGGCCGACGGCCCGGAGACGGTGGACTACGGCATCCGCTACTATGGCATCCCCTCCGGCTACGAGTTCGCCTCCCTCATCCAGGATATTCTGATGGTGAGTCGCGGCGACTCCGGCCTGGCGCCGGCGACGCGGGCGGCCCTGGCCGAGATCAAGACGCCGATGCGCTTGCAGGTATTCGTCACGCCGACGTGCCCGTATTGCCCGCGCGCCGTGCACATGGCGCACCAGATGGCGATGGAGAACAGCCACATCACCGCCGACATGGTCGAGGCGATTGAGTTCCCGCACCTGGCGCACAAATACAGCGTCATGGGCGTGCCGCGCACCGTCATCAACGAGAACGTCCACGTCGAGGGCGCGGTGCCGGAGGCCATGCTCCTCCAGCGCGTCATGGCGGCGGCTGAGCAACCGACTCCGAACTGACGATTTAGTGAACAATTGAGTCACGGGACACGGAACGCGACCCTCCTCGTATTGATGGAGGGTCGCGTTCCGTCTATCGGTCTGTTGCCCCGACAGATGGCGTGAAGTATAATACGTGTGGCAACACGTACTCTATCTTTGCAGTTTTCGGGTTGGGGTGGTTTGGAGGGGCTTTGCCCCTCCAAGTTCTTCTCTTTTCAGCCCTTGGTGACGGTCGCGTGCCATTGCGCACGAAAAAAGGGGGAGGATCGCGGGGGCCTGCGGCCCATAGGCGCTAACTTAAGGGACTCAACATAAAGCACGATGCACCTTAACAAGTGGACAAGAGAAGCCTTCAGGGTAAGATAAGGGTGTACGATCCACAAACCCTACCCTGGAGGCCGACATGAAGTCTAGCACACCTGAGCCTACAAGGAAAGGCCCGGCGCCGACCGCGCCACCTGGGCTAAGTGACGCCGAG
The DNA here is from genome assembly GCA_046328525.1 of Anaerolineae bacterium. Lineage (GTDB taxonomy): Bacteria > Chloroflexota > Anaerolineae > Epilineales > JAHCIE01 > JBDHWG01. The sequence continues at coordinate 256,469 of JAXLWK010000009.1, read as the reverse complement.
TGGGAGCGCATCCAACGCATGCTACCGGTCGACCTGGAGGTGACGGCACGCGACAGCGGCGCCCTCACCCGACGACGGCAGGTGCGCTGCGCCGCCGACTTGCTGCGGATCGTGCTGGCCTACGCTGTGTGTGACTTCTCGCTGCGTCTGCTGGGCGTCTGGTGCGTCCTGCGCGGGCTGGGCGACCTGAGCGATGTCGCGCTGCTGAAGCGGGTGCGAGGCAGCCAGCGTTGGCTCGGCAGCCTGCTTGTCGCCGTCTTGCGCCAGCGGCGGCTCAGGCTGGCGGGGCTACCCGGTGAGGACGGCGCCTGATCGATGCCACCGTCATCAGTCAGCCGGGCAGCACAGGGACTGACTGGCGCGTGCATCTGGGGCTCGATCTGGACGCGCTGTGCTTCGATGCGATCGAGGTGACCGATGCCAAGGGGGCGGAAAGCCTGGTGCGCATCGCCCCTGATCCGCAGGCCATCCAGATCGCCGACTGCATCTACGCCTATCGGCGCAGCTTGCAGACGGGACTGAATCTGGCCGCTCCGCTCATCGTGCGTCTGCACTGGAGCAATAGCTGCCTGACGGATGCGGAGGGGAGGCGCCTCGACATCTTGGGCTGGCTGCGCTGCCTTCCTGCTGCCCACCACGAGCGTCGGGCGTGGGTCGGTGACACGCCGCTCCGCTTGATCGCGGCGGCTTTGCCTGCGGCGGCGGCGGCCCGCGCGCGCCAGCGGGTGCGCCGCACGGCCAGCAAGAAGGGCTACACCCCCAGCCAGGACAGCCTGGATGCAGCGGGCTGGGTACTGCTGGTGACCAACTTGGCTGTCGCAGACTATAGCCTCGCGCTGTGCCTGGCGCTGTATCGGCTGCGCTGGCAAATCGAACTGGCCATCAAGCGTCTCAAGAGCGTGCTCGACCTGGCCAAGCTGCGGGCGCACGACGCCCAACTGGCGCAGAGCTATCTGTTGGCTAAGCTGCTGGCCGCGCTCTGTCTCGACGAGATGACGCGCCGGGTCGGCACACCGCTGGACACCTGGTTGGGCGATGAGCAACGGCCATTGAGCGCCTGGCGCTGGACAGCTCTGGCTTGGGAAGCCTTGCGCAGTAGTGTGCGCGGTCCGCTCACCCTCGCCGACGTGCTGGCGGCGTTACCCAAGCTGCGGCGCTTCCTGTGCGATACGCCACGTCGCCGTCGTCAGCATGCGGCGGCGGCCCGCGCCTGGTTAGCTTCTCTTGTCACTTGTTAACGTGCGACACCTGACGCGCCTTAAGTTAGCGCCTATGGGCCTGCGGCCCCCACAGCCCCCGCATAGACAAAGTGCAAAGATAGAGCACGTATTGAGGAGGTGCAGATGCAAAAGAAGTTGACGATCACGGTTGACGAGGATGTCTACGAAGGCCTGCATCGAGTTATCGGGCGGCGTCACATCAGCGAGTTCATCGAGTCCCTGGTACGCCCCTATGTGATCGGTGACGACCTGGCAGCAGGTTATCGCGCGATGGCAGAGGACGAGGCTCGCGAGACAGAGGCGCTCGAATGGGCGGAGGCGACAATAGGAGACGTCCAGAATGCGTCGTGGTGAGGTGTGGTGGGTTAACTTCGATCCGTCGCTCGGCGGCGAGATTCAGAAGACGCATCCGGCGATTATTCTCAGCAACGACGCGGCGAACAGGTACCTCAATCGTGTGCAAGTCGTCCCGTTGACAAGCAACATCGAACGGCTGTATCCCAGCGAGGCGTACGTTACGGTCGATGAGCGGCCGTCTAAGGCCCTTGCAGACCAACTGACCATCGTGAGTAAGGGCCGATTGAACGGTATGTTGGGCCGACTATCGGATGCCGACATGCACAAAGTGGAGCAGGTTGTGAAGCTTCAACTCGGCCTGCTATAATTTGCGGCGGGCGGCGCGGGAGAGGGCCACGCCGTACCCTAGTCTGGAGACGCATGGCGCCGCCGACCGGCACGGTCACGTTCCTGTTCACCGATATCGAGGGCAGCACCCGGCTCTGGGAACGCTTCCCTGAAGCAATGCAGGCCGCGCTGGGCCGACACGACGCCATCCTCAAGCAGGTCATCGAATCCCACGGCGGCTACGTGTTCAAGACGGTCGGCGACGCCTTCTGCGCCGCGTTCGCCACCGCCGGCATTGCCCTGGCCGCAGCGTTGGATGCCCAGCGCGCCCTTGCCGCCGAGCCGTGGGATGTCACCGGCCCCCTTCGCGTGCGCATGGCGCTGCACACGGGCGCAACCATCGAGCGGGACGGCGACTACTTCGGCCCGCCCGTCAACCGCGTCGCGCGTCTGCTGTCGGCGGGATACGGCGGCCAGGTTCTCCTCTCGCAGCCGACCTACGAGCTGGTGCGCGACGACCTGCCGCGTGACGTGAGCATCCGCGACATGGGCGAGCATCACCTGAAGGACCTCGCCCGGCCAGAGCACATCTTCCAGATCGTCGCCGCCGGTCTGCCGTCGGAATTCCCCCAGCTCAAATCCCTGGATACCCTGCCCAACAACCTGCCCCCCCAGCGCGATACCCTCATTGGGCGCGAGAAGGAGCTGGAGACGGTGCGCCAGATGCTTCTGCGCCCCGACGTGCCGCTGGTGACGTTGAGCGGGCCGGGCGGCGCGGGCAAAACGCGCCTCGCGCTGCAAGTCGCCGCCGCACTGATTGACCAGTTCGACGACGGCGTGTTCTTCGTCAACCTTGCCCCCATCTTCGACCCCGACCTTGTCCCGTCGGCCATTGCCGAGGCGCTGGGCGTCCGCGAACAGCCGCCGACACCGCTCCTGGAGACCCTGAAGGCAACGCTGCGCGACCGCCAGATGCTCTTGGTACTGGACAACTTCGAGCAGGCGCTGGCCGCCGCGCCCATCGTCGCCGAGCTGCTCACCCTGCCCGGACTCAAGGCGCTGGTGACGAGCCGGGCGTGCCTCGAAATCCGCGGCGAGCACGAGTACCCGGTGCCGCCGCTGATGCTGCCGAACCTGGACGACCTGCCCCCCATTGAGAGCCTGAGTCAGTACGAAGCGGTGCGCCTGTTCATCGAGCGCGCGGCGGCCATCCGGCCCGACTTCAAAGTGACCAACGAGAACGCGCCGGCCATCGCCGAAATCTGCTACCGCCTCGACGGCCTGCCCCTGGCGATTGAGCTGGCGGCGGCCCGCATCCGCATGCTGACACCGGCCGCCATGCTGCAACGCTTGTCGGACCCGCTGAAGCTCCTGACGGTGGGGCCGCGAGACCTGCCCGCACGCCAGCAGACGCTGCGCAGCACGATCGCGTGGAGCTACGATCTGCTCGGCGAGGGCGAGAAGACCCTCTTCCACCGCCTGGCCGTGTTCGTCGGCGGCTTCTCCCTCGAAGCGGCCGAGAGCGTGTGCGACGTGGACGGTGACCTGGGCATGGACGTGCTCGACGGCGTCGCCATGCTCGTCGGGCAGAGCCTGGTGAGCGCCGGAGAGACCGCCGACGGCGAGGCCCGCTACAGCATGCTTGTCACGCTGCGCGAGTACGCCCACGAGCGGCTGGTGGCGAGCGGTGAGCTAAAAGCGGTGGCCGAACGTCACGCCCGTTTCTTCCTGGACCTGGCCCAGCAGTCGTACCCCCTTCTGTCCGGCGCGGGGCAGGCCAGGTGGCTAGAGTGCCTGGAGCGGGAGCACGACAACTTCCGCGCCGCCCTGACGTGGAGCCACTCCGTTCCCGACGCGGTGGCGCTGGAACTGTCCCTGGCCGGCACGCTTTGGCTGTTCTGGTGGATGCGCGGCCACCTCACGGAGGGCTGGCAGGCGGTGAGCGCTGCCCTTGCGCGCGCGGCGGAAGACGATCACACGGCCGCCCACGCCCAGGCGCTGCACGGCGCGGGCGGGTTGTCGTGGAGCCGGGGCGATCCGGCGGCGGCGGCGACATTCTTCGAGAAGTGCGTGACGATTCGCCGCGAGCTAGGCGACCAGCGCGGGACGGCGCAGTCGCTGAGCAACCTCGGCTCGGTGTACGTCACCCTCGGCGACTTCGTCCGGGCCAAGGGGTGCATCGAAGCGGCGCTGGCGATTGGACAGGCGCTGGGCGATCAGAACGCCGTGGGCCTCGCCTACGGGAACCTGGGCGACCAGGCGTATTTCCAGAACGACCTGGACGGCGCGCAGCACTACTGGAGCCAGGCGCGGGCGATGTTCCGGGCGCTCGAGGATGACTACAGCGTCGGCATCTACAACAATAACCTGGGCGAGCTTGTCCGCCAGCAAGGGAAGTACGCTGAGGCCGACGGGCTGTTTCGTGATGCCCTGTTGATATTCCAACGGCTTGGCGGGCGGACGCTGGTCGCCACGCTGCTGCTCAACCTGGGCGAGCTGGCCTGGCTCCAGGGCGAAGTGCCGCGCGCGGCCCGTCTGTTCGGCGCGGCGGAGCACCTGCGGGAAGTCGTCGGCGTCCCGTTGACGTATGACGCCCAGGACCAGTACGACAGGACGATGCCGCAGCTCAAGGCGGCGCTGGGCGAGCCGGCGTTCGCTGCCCTCTGGGCGGAGGGGGGCGCGCTGAGCCAGGAGGCGGCGGTGGCCTACGCCCTTAACGGCCAAAGTGGAGACTTCTTATCGCGGTAGGAAGAAGTCTTTTCTGTCATCGTCCCCATTTCGATCTATCATAATAGGTGGACGAATGTGTCCAGGGGTCTCAGGCGAAGACCTATACCACACGAGCGGAGGCGTTGAGACGGCGACCTGGTATCCGTGTCTATCTCGTGAACATGGCGCAACGTTGCGTCATCCGCGCCAAAGGAGTCGCGATGCGAGGAACGATCCTCATTGATGAGAGCCGCTGCAAGGGCTGCGAGTTGTGTACGACGGTGTGTCCGAAGAACCTTATCAAGATGGCCGAGCATTTCACGTCTCGCGGGTATCAGCCGGCAGAGTTGGTTGACCCAGAGGGAGCGTGCACCGGGTGCCTGCTATGCTCGACCATCTGCCCGGACGTCGCGATCACCGTCTACCGTGAAGCCGTCCACCGAGGGGCCGCCAAGAAAGAACTGGTGGCAGCCTGAGGGGGCGGCTAAGTTTTTGCCTTTTGATTGGAGCTTACCATGACCAAAGAACTGTGGAAAGGAAATGAGGCGATCGCAGAAGCCGCCGTCCGGGCCGGCATGGACGCCTATTTCGGTTATCCCATTACCCCCCAAACTGAATTGCTCGAATACCTCTCGCGGCGCATGCTGGACCTCAAGCGCGCCTTCGTCCAGGCCGAGAGCGAGCTGGCTGCCATCAACATGGTCTACGGCGCGGCCTGCGCCGGCGCCCGCGTCATGACCTCATCCTCCAGCCCCGGCATCTCGCTGATGCAAGAGGGCATCTCCTACATCGCCGGCTCCGAAGTGCCGTGCGTCCTCGTGGACATCATGCGCGGCGGCCCCGGCCTCGGCAACCTCGGCGCGGCGCAGGCCGACTACTTCCAGCTCGTCAAGGGCGGCGGCCACGGTGACTATCATTCCATCGTCCTCGCGCCGTCCTCCGTCCAGGAAGCCGCCGACCTGACCTACACCGCCTTCGACCTGGCCGACAAGTACCGCACCGTCGTCATCATCGCCGCCGACGGCAACATCGGCCAGTCCATGGAGCCGGTCGAGATGCCGCCGATGCGGGTCATCGAGAAGAAGGATCGCGGCTGGGAGCTGACCGGCGCGAAGGATCGCGCCCACCGCGTCATCCTGTCCATCGGCCTCCAGCCCGAAGTCCTCGAAGCCATGAACCTGCGCCTCCAGGCCAAGTATGACCTGATCCAGGCGACCGAGGTGCAATACGTCGAGCGCTTCGCCGACGACGCCGATGTTCTGGTGGTGGCCTTCGGCACGGCGGGGCGCATCGCCACGACGGCCATCAAGGAGGCGCGCGCCCAGGGGCTGCGCGTCGGCCTGCTGCGTCCCGTGACCCTGTGGCCCTTCCCCTCGAAGCGCCTCGCCGAGTTGGCGCAGACCGTCCGCCGCATGCTGGTTGTCGAGATGAACGCGGGCCAGATGGTAGAAGACGTGCGGCTGGCCGTGAACGGGCAGGCGCAGGTCGAGTTCTACGGACGCACCGGCGGCGCGGTCCCGCTGCCGGACGAAATCCTGGAGCGCATCGAGGCCGTGGCCCACGCGCCGTCGCCGCAGCTGGACTCGTTCGTCCAGAACGGCCACGTCGCCCCGATCTTCATCAACTAGCCGAGGGCAGGAGGGTTACATAAAATGCTTACCAATGAGATGACCGTCGTTTACCAGCGACCCGAGTCGCTGAGCGACGTCGTGACCCACTTCTGCCCCGGCTGCACCCACGGCGTCGTCGAGCGCCTCGTCGCCGAGGTTCTCGACGAGTTGGGCGTGCGCGAGCGCACGGTCGGCGTGGCGTCTGTCGGCTGCTCGGTGTTCATCTACAACTACTTCAACTGTGACTTCACCCAGACCGCCCACGGCCGCGCGCCGGCGACGGCGACGGGCATCAAGCGCGTCCTGCCGGACCACGTCGTGTTCACCTACCAGGGCGACGGCGACCTGGCGTCTATCGGCGCGGCGGAGATTCTGCACGCGGCGGCGCGGGGCGAGAACATCACCGTTATCTTCGCCAACAACGGCGTCTTCGGCATGACGGGCGGCCAGATGGCCCCGACGACGCTGCCCGGCATGCACACCACATCGTCCCAGCTGGGCCGCGATGTGGCCGTGATGGGCCACCCCATCCGCATGTCCGAGATGCTGGCAACCCTCGACGGCCCCGCCTACATCGTGCGCCGCTCGGTGCACGACGCGCTCAACATCAACCGCACCAAGAAGGCGATCAAGACGGCGTTCCAGGCGCAGCTCGCGGGCCTCGGCTTCTCGATGGTCGAGGTGCTGTCCACCTGCCCCATCAACTGGGACATGACCCCAACCGCCGCGATGGACTTCGTCAAGGACGCAATGGTCCCGTTCTACCCCCTGGGCGACTTCAAGGTCATTGACGCCGTCAAGCCCCTGGCCGGACGCCAGAAGGAGTAAGCCATGCAGCAGGAAATCATCATCGCCGGCTTCGGCGGGCAGGGCGTCCTCTTTGTGGGCCAGGTCATCGCCTACGCCGCCCTTGCCGAGGGCCGCCACGTCACCTGGATTCCGTCGTATGGCCCGGAGATGCGCGGCGGCACGGCCAACTGCACCGTCGTCGTCTCGGATGACGAGATCGGCTCGCCCCTGGTGAAGCGCCCGTCGGCGGCCATCGTCCTGAACGGGCCGTCCATGGACCGCTACGCCCCCCTCGTCGCGCCGGGCGGCGTCCTGGTGGTGGACGCCTCGCTCATCGAGACGCGTTCCGGCCGCGCGGACATCCAGGAGTTCGATGTGCGGGCGAAGGACATCGCCAATGAGCTGGGCCAGCCCCGCGCCGCCAACGTCGTCGCCCTCGGCGCGCTCGTCGCGGCCACGGGCGTCGTGCAGCTGGCGAGCGTCGAGGCGGTGCTGGCGAAGAAGTTCGCCGACCGCCCGGAGGTGCTGCGCGCCAACCGCCGTGCCCTCCACCTCGGCGCCGAGTTCACGACAAAGGTGGCTATGTAACGTCCCTCACCCCATCCCTCTCCCACGGGGAGAGGGGGAGAAGAGGCGGAGTCCCTCACCCCCTACCCTCTCTCCCACAAGGGGAGAGGGGGCCAGAAATGGGAAGCGTGCCCCCGAAGCCCTACGCCTGTCCGCCCTTGAACCCAGGACGGGAGAGGGGGAGGAGACGCGGAGAGAAGACAGCGAGCAGAGTCATTCATGGCTCTGCTCGTTCATAGTGTGGGTAGCGTCGTGCCGTCATTGCGAGCGCAGTCTATATGACCCTTGGGTCACCACGAAGTATGAAAATGTCATGCTGAGCGAAGCGAAGCATCCCCACGACTAGGGGGCCCTTCGCTGCGCTCAGGGTGACAGCGGGCGCTATTTTTCATCTCAGCGAAGCAATCTCCCGCCCGTGCGGTGAACACTCTGACGCGGGCAGTCGGATGAAGCGTGTAAACGGTGGATGGGCCGCGCTAGCGTGCGGACGCCAGGCTGAAGCGCCTGTCTTTTACACAGAACGTTTGAGCGAGGCAGACGTTTCAGAAAACAGCCAGCGGCGTCGCTGCGAGGAGCGCGCCAGCGCGACGAAGCAGCCTCCCCACGAGTGACAGGTACGCTGTCGCGGCTCAGACGGGCATTGACAAGGGCGGGGGATTGCTTCGCTACGCTCGCAATGACCGCTTGACGCTGCATTTGTGTAGGCCACGTCGTCTCCCGGCTTGGTTTGCGACCGCACTGCTGAGATGTGTGTAAAAGACAGGGCTGAAGCGCTGGCGCTAAGAGGGCAAAGTCCTGCGGACTGCTTGCGGGCCTCGGAAGACCTCTCGTGTAGCGCCGACTTCCAGTCGGCTGCCTGGCCGTGTAAGCGCTCGTGCGGCAGCACGCCGAGCCAGGTGAACTCTTGGACCACGAAAGCCGCGAAAGACCGCGAAGGACACGAAAGGGAGATGCGCGAGACAACCTTTCGCGCCTTTCGCGGCCCTTTCGTGTGCTTCGTGGTCCAACTTCCTTTGACGCCCGCCGTCAATCGGCGCTGTACTCCTCCAATAGCCGCGCGACGGTCTCGATGCCGCGCAGGTAGTCGGCGATGACGATGTACTCGTTGGGGGCGTGGAGGTTGTCTTCAGTGGGGCCGAAGCCGCTGTACGCCTGCTGCATGTCCGGGAATAGCTCCTGGAACACGCCCTCTGGCCCGCTGCCCGGATACGTCGGGAACAGGACGACGTCGCGCTCGAACGCCGCGGCCAGGCTCCTCTGCAATGCCTGGGCGATGGGGCTGTCCACCGTCGTGCGCGCCCACGGGTTACGCGAGACCAGCGACGCCGCCACATCCCCAAACCCCGCCGCGTCCAGGTGCGCCCGCACCAGCGCCAGCACGCGCTCCGGCGTCTGGTTCGGGACGGTGCCGACGCGCATCTCCGCCGCCGCGAACGCCGGCACGACGCCCTTCTGCTCCGGCAGAACGTAGCCGCTGTGGATGCCGCCGAGGTTGATGGTCGGCTCCAGGTAGAGGCGTGTCAGGGCTTCGGTCCCGTTGACCCCGCCGACGAACGCCGTCTGCCCGCTCGCCGCCAGCAGCTCGTCACCCGACCAGCCTAGCTGCGCCAGGAGCGCCACGTCACGCGGCTGGGGCGGCACGACGTCGGCGTAGAAGTCGCGGATGAGGATGCGGCCGTCGGGCGCGACAAGGGTGTTGAGCGCCCACACCAGCCGCCACGCCGCGTTCTCGATGAGCGGCGACATCATGGCGTGGAACTCGCGCCGCGTGCGTACCTCCAGCCGAATCTTGGCGATGCCTTTGATGCCGCACACGACGCGCGGCCGCCCGTCCACCCAGACGTTGTCATCGAAGTTCACCATCGCGTCGGAGGCGATGCGGTCGTGGTATTGGCGCAGGATGCCGGGCAGCGACGGGCTGCCGACCTCCTCCTCGCCCTCGCACAGGAAGCGCACCGTGACCGGCGGCCGCACCCCGCAGGTGTGGTAGGCGCGCAACGCTTCGAGGACGGCCATCACCGGCCCCTTGTTGTCTACCGCGCCGCGCCCGTAGATGCGCCCGTCGCGCACCTCGCCGCCGAACGGGTCCGAGCGCCACTCCGGCTCGTCGGCGGGCTGGACGTCGTAGTGCAGGTAGACGAGCAGCGTTTTCGGCGACCGGCCGGGGATTTCGGCGAGCAGCACCGGGTTGCCGCCGTTCCGCAGCAGGTCGGGCGGCGCCCCCCAGCCGGCCATGAAGTCGGCCAGCCAGGCGGCGCAGTCCTCAATATCGTTGGTGTGTGCGGCGATGCTAGGGAAGCGCAGCAGCGCCTGGAGGTCGCGGACGTGTTCGTCGGCGTGGCTCTCTAGATAGCTCTTCATGATTGAATTCATCCGGTCACTCCCGCCGGACGTATGGTAAGAAGATCCGGATTGGCGGGACAGTGGCGACGTTGCGCTGGACGCCGCCGCTGCGTTCCAGCGGCACGTTGTGGGTGATCGGCGTCTCGATGACTTGCAGCACCGGACTATCATAGGGCAGGAAGCCGGGCGCCGCAACGTTCAGGCGATACGCGCCGGGCGGCACGCGGAATGAGAAGTAGCCTGGCGTGAGCACCTTGTCGGGGTAGACGCTGTCAGTGTACTGGGGGTTGACCTGGGCGTACTCCAGAGCGTTCCACGGGGCGAAGGCGCCGGGCGCTGTTTGGCGCGTCGCAGTCACCCAGGCGCGGGTGATGATGGATTGGGTGATGGTGGCGCCGGCGCGGACGGCGGCTGCATCGTAGACGAAGCCGTCGGGGTCAATGGCGCGGGGGCGCGGCGGCTTGCCCGGCACGCAGTCCTCGCAGTCGGGCGGTGGCGGTGGCGGATCGTCCGAGCAGCTTGGTCCGTCAATGCAGGTGTGGACATGGACAACGGGGCCGGCCGGCGTCGTCGGCGGGCAGTCGTAGTCAATGTAAAGTTCGAACGCCAGTGTGCGGATGGGCGTCATGAAGTCGAAGGCGACGTGCTGCGGGTCGGCCACTGACGGCGCGCCGGGGAAGCGCTTGTAGCCCGTCATCAGGCCTGCCGCGTTGAACAGCGATGATTGCAGCGTGGGCGAAATAGGGGCCGCGCACGCCGGCAGCTTCATGCCCAGTTTGTAGATGTGGCTGGGCGCCCAGCCGAGGGTCGGGTTGAGGCCGCCCAGGGGGATGCCGTTGCGCGTGAGGCTGTCGGGGTCAATGGCGGTGGTCGAGGTGACGGCGAAGGATGCGCCGGCCACGCCGCTGACGTGGTTGTTGAGGGTCTGGGTCGCCGTGACCCAACGCCAGCCGTTCACGGCAATCGCGGTGGTCGGCGTGATAGTCCACGTGCGGTCGGCGCGGACCAAGGCGCTGCCGAGCTTCTGCGTCGGGCCGCTCGCGCTGGCGGCCAGGTAGACCGACAGCGTCGCGCCCGGCGTGCCGAGGCCACGCAGGGTAGGCCGCGGGCCGACCATGGTCGTCTTGGGTGTGTAGATGGTCGGACGGCCTAGCGGCACGATGGTGGCGACCTCCACCGCCTCGTTGTCGGACGGCTGGATGTCCGGCCCCTCGGACGTGCCGGTGATGCTTGCCGTCGCGGTGATGGCGCCCGAGTCGCGCAGCGTGACGCGCACGTAGAACGGCACGGCGGCCGTTTGCCCATCCAGCATGGGAACCTGCCACACGGCGGTGTTGTTGCTGAAGAACGTCGGCGGAGTCGTCCCGAAGTCGGGGTCGCTCACGCTGCTGGGCAGAGTCAGGGTCACGCGGGCGGGCGCGACGTCGCCGACGCCTGTGTTGCCGTAGGCGACCTGATACATGCGCCTGCCGCTAATCTCGTTGTCGCCGGAGCTGGACAGCCGAACGTACATGTTCGGGCCTTGGCCCGGCGCCACCTGGGTGTCGGAGCTTTCGCTCTCCCGGTCAGGCTCGCTGCCGACGACGCCGGCCACCGTGCCATTGATGCGCCCTGTCACTGATATCGGCTGGCCCGGCGTCAGCGTGTCGGCCAGGCGCAGTCGCGCATTGATGCGCCCGCTGCTGTCCGCCGCCAGCGTTCCGAGGAAGAATGACACGGCATTGCCGGCGACGCTGGAGTTCACCGTCGCCGGGCCGGAGTCATCCTCGCGTGTCGCAGAGACGAACGTCGCCACGGTCGGGAGTTGCAGCGTGACCGTCACGTTAGGCGCGGCCACTTCGTCGGCGCGGTTGGCGTATTGGAGTGTGTACGTGACAACGCGGCCGGCCGCGAACGCACCGCTGTCCTCTGACGGGCGCACACCGAGCGTCAGGCGCGGCACCGCGACCTGGCTGCTGTCCTCGGTGTAGTGGTCGCCCCGGCTGTCAGCATTGCTGGCCGAGATACGCGCGGTCAGCGTGACGTCGCCCGTTGCCGGCAGCGGCGACGGCATCTGAACGCGCAAATCTAGCCCGTTCTCTGAGTCGGCCGGTATCGCGCCGAGGAGGTAGACCAGGTCCTGGCCCACCTGGGAGGTGGGCGGCAGGGGAACGCCCCGGCGCTGCGAAGAAAGCAGTGTCGCGCCGGACGGTAACGTCACTGTCAGGACGGTGTTCTGCGCGACCGTCGCATCGCTGCGGTTCTCGTACGTGATGTGGTAGTCAATCGCCGCACCGGGCGTGACCGGCTGGTCGCGGCTGGAAGTCACGGACAGCTCGGCCGGCTCACCCGGCGGCGCTTGACCGACCACGTGCACCACGCCCGTTTCGCTCGGATGGATCGCGCAGCTATAAGGGTAGTCGCCGGCGGTGTCAAAGGTGCGCTCGTACTTGTCATTAGGCCGCAGAACGGCTGACGTCGGCCCGCCGCTGAAGGCGATCTGATGCGACGCACTGTCGGAGTTATTCTCCCACACGACGAGCGATCCGGCCGAGACGGTGATGACGCGCGGCACGAAGCCGGCGTCGGTAATCTGGATCGTGATTTCGCTCGTGGGGCGCGCCTGGACCGTCGGCGCCGCGCGCAGAGCTGTGAGGGCGACGATGGCAAGCACAATCGGCGCCGCCATGAGGATGGCGACGCGAATCCAGCGTATCTGCCGAGTTGGGGGAGTCGTTCGAGTAGTCACGGAGCCTCGCGTTTTCGGAATGTGCGACTTATACGTTTGAACAGGCCGCGCGGTTACCGCCATGCTATGAGAGACGCCGCGGCCTCGCCGAGAGTTACGCCCTTTTGCGGGCGAAGATGTAGGCGCGGCGGCTCTGATGTTCGACGTCAGGGTAGGGCGGGCGCTCGATGATCTCCTCGACTACGAACCCGGCCTGCTTCAGGTGGTCCGCCATCGCGTCCGGCTGGTAGAAGATGAAGTCCATGGCGACGGGCTGGCCCCACATCTCGTCCGGGCGCAGCACCTCGTCGCCGACGTGGAAGGCCAGGAGCAGGGGCGCGCCCAGCCGGAGCACGCGCCGCATCTCCCGTAGCGCCGCCGTCACGTCCTCGGATGGGATGTGGATGATGCAGTAGAAGGCGGTCATGCCGGCCCAGGCGTCGTCGGGTTCGTCGAGCGCGAGCATGCTGCCCTCGCGGAACGGGATGGCCGGGTTCAGCCGCCGCGCCTCGGTCACCATGCCCGGCGACAGGTCCACGCCCACGACCTCGACACCTTGCTCGTAGAGATAGCGGGCGACGTGGCCCGGCCCGCAGCCCATGTCGCACGCCGTCCCGCGGCCGCGCACGTCGTCGGCGAAACGGTCCAGCAGGGCGCGATCGAGGGGCTTGTGCGCCAGCTCGCCGTAGATGTGCGCGACGTACTGGGACGCGATGCGGTCGTAGCTCGTCTTGAGGTTGTTCGTCGTCTCCGCATCCATGCGCAACCCTCCCACTTGACGGGCCTTCGCCCGCTGTCTACACTACTCCCATCAGCATGACAGTTCGAGGCTATTTTCAGGGTAGGTGCAGCGGGCAAAGCCAAGAGTATCTTTCTTCCTTTGCGTCTCTGCGCCTTTGCGGTGCCTATTCTCCCAAAGATTTCCAACGGGTGACATACGTCCCGACTGGAAAGGATGAGGCGTTCCTATGCACGACGCGATTGTGATTGGGGGCGGCATCGTTGGTGTCGCCGCCGCCTACTACCTGGCGCGCGGTGGGGCGGATACCCTGCTCATTGACCGACCGACGGTCGGCCGGGCGACGGACGCCGGCGCGGGCATCATCTCGCCGGAGACGAACTCCCGCGATCCGGGGCCGTGGTTCGACCTGGCGAGCGCCGCCGCCGCCGACTACCCTGCCCTCATCCAGGACCTCGCCGACGGGGAGGCGGGTGACACCGTCTTCGCCCGCGTCGGCCTGCTGCTCGTGGCGATGGACGCGCAGGACGCGGCGGCGTTCGATGAGGCCAGCGCCCGCATCTTCGCCCGCCAACGCCAGCGCGGCCAGTCATCGAGCGACGACCTGCGCGAGGTGACGTCGGACGAGGCGCGACACCTGTTCCCCCTGCTCGCGCCCGTGACCCGCGCCCTGTATCACCGCCAGGCGGCGCGCCTGGATGGGCGGCTCCTCGCCCAGGCGCTGCGCCAGGCCGCCCAGGCAAGGGGACTCGCCATCCAGGACGCAACCGTCGAAGGTCTGACGTTCGGCGGCGGCGATGTCGCGGGTGTGATCGTGGATGGGCAGCCCATCACGGCGCGCAACGTCGTCATCGCTGGCGGGGCGTGGTCGGCGGCGTTCGGCGAGGCGCTCGGCGTAACCATTCCGGTCGTGCCGCAGCGCGGCCAGATCATGCACCTGGGCCTGCCGACGACCAACACCGACCGCTGGCCCGTGGTCAACAGCTTCCGCGGCCACTACATGGTGCCGTGGCCGAACCGCATCGTCGCCGGCGCGACGCGGGAGACCGGCTCCGGCTTCGCGCCCCAGGTCACAGCGCGCGGCGTGGCCGAGGTGCTGCGGGAGGCGATGCGCGTCGCGCCCGGCCTGGCCGAGGCGACCGTCGTCGAGACCCGCGTCGGGCTGCGGCCGCTGTCGGCCGACGGCCTGCCGGTGCTGGGGCCGATACCCGGTGTGGGCGGCGTGTACCTGGCGACGGGGCACGGCCCGACCGGCCTGACGCTTGGCCCGTTCAGCGGCAAGCTCGTCGCCGAGCTTATCCTGGGGCAGCCGCTGTCGGCGGACATCGCACCCTTCTCAGTGGCGCGCTTCTAGTGAGGGCGCTATGCCCTGCATTATAGCATCATAGCCGCTATAGGCTGAGTTGTAGCTTTCCTCCCCCTCTCTCCGTGTGGGACTCAAGGGCGGACAGGCGCCCGGTCTGGCCTCCTCTCCCCTGGTGGGAGAGGGGGAAGGGGGTGAGGGTCTTAAAACCTCGCGTGAGCATTAAGACCCTCACCCAGCCTCTCCCAGTGGGAGAGGGGCCGGACTGGGACATCCCTTCTCCCAAAATGGGAGAAGGGGCAGGGGATGAGGGACGCAGCCGACGTTGACGCGGTGCGAAACGGTGCTATAATCCCTAGTATTGCGTCCGAAAGTTGAGCGCCATGACCACAGTCCGCATCACCGGCGGCCAGGCCGTCGTCCAGACTCTCAAGCAAGAGGGGGTAGACCTCGTCTTCGGCATCGCCTCTGTCCACATGCTCCCCGTCTACGACGCGCTGCGCGATGAGCCGACGATTCGACTCGTCGTGCCGCGCCACGAGATGGCGGGCGGCTTCATGGCCGACGGCTACAGCCGGGTCAGCGGGCGCACTGGCGTCTACCTGACCAGCACCGGGCCGGGCGCGGCCAATAGCGCCGGCGCCGTCGTCGAGTCGTGGATTAGCAGCACGCGGACCCTCCAGCTAACCGGCCAGGTCGAGACGGAGTATCTCGACCGCGGTCTGGGTGTGCTCCACGAGGTGCCGAACCAACTCGGCATGTTCGAAGCGATGGGCGCTTGCGCGGCGCGCATCGTGCGACCGCAGGACGCCCCCCGCGCTTTGCACGAGGCTTTCTATACCCTGCGCGCCGGCCGCCCGCGCCCCTACGTCCTCGAAATGCCGATTGACCAGCAGTTCGCCGAGGCCGACATCGCCCTCGACGCGCCGTATGCCGTCAATCGCCCTGCCCCACCTGACGCCGAGCTGGACCGGGCGGCGGACATTCTGCGCCGGGCGCGGCGGCCCGTGCTGTGGGTGGGGGGCGGCGTCAACGCGGCCGGGGCACACGCCGAGCTGCGCCGCCTGGCGGAGCGGTTGGGCGCGCCCATCTTCTACACGCGCGGCGGGCGCGGCGCGATCCCCGACGACCATCCCCTGGCGATCGGCAACTACATGGCGGAGCCGGCGGCGCGGGCGTTCATCGAGGCGTCCGACGGCCTGGTCGCCGTCGGGACGCGCTTCGGCCAAAGCTCCACCGCCCGCTGGCAGCTCCGTTTGCCCGCCGACACCATCCGCATTGACCTGGACGCGGCGCAGGCCCACCGCGAGCCAGCAGCGGTGACGATGGCGGCTGACGCCGGTGTGGCCCTTGCGGCCCTGGCCGAGCGCCTGGGCGACGGCGCGGCGGACGACGAACGGTATGCCGCCGAGTTTGCGGCGCTGCGCGAGGCGGTGCGCGCCATGGCGCGCGGTCGCTGGCCCCTGAACACGGCCATCATGGACACGCTCCGCGCGGCCGCCCCGCGCGAGACGGTCTTTGTCGCCGACTCGACGCTGCCCGCCTACTGGGGCGCGCACCAGTACCTGCCGGTGTACGCGCAGCGGGGCTACGTCTACCCGCGTAGTGTGGCGATTGGCCCCGGCTACCCGATGGCGTTGGGCGCGCAGCTGGCCGCGCCGAACGCGCCGGTCGTGTGCATCGCCGGCGACGGCGGCTTCATGATGCACGCGGCCGAGCTGGCGACGGCGGTCGAGAACAACCTGCCGGTTGTGCTGTGCCTGTTCAACAACAAGGGCTACGGCATGATCCGCCACCTCCAGAACGCGCAGATGGACGGGCGGCAGATTGGCGTGGACCTGCACACGCCGGATTTCGTCAAGCTCGCCGACGCCTTCGACATGGCCGCCGAGCGCGTCACCGAGACGGCGGCGCTCGCGCCGGCCCTGGAGCGAGCGTTCGCTGCGCGTCGGCCCGTCCTGCTAGATTTGCAGATTCCCTTCGACTCGTAGACGCAGCCGAGTCCGCCACCCGATGTCTCGACGAACGAGGCGCCTTTCAATGTCGAAGCTCCGAGTCTCCTCGATTCCGCCCCGCGACGGTCACATTCCGTTGACCGTGGCCTATAATATAGTCATGGAGACACTATGCGGCTCGGTCTGAATCTCGGCTACTGGGGCGCGGCCCCGGTGGATCAGTTGGCCCTGGCGCTGGAAGCGGACCGCCTGGGCTATCACTCACTGTGGACGGCCGAAGCCTACGGCTCCGACGCGGTCACGCCGCTCACCTGGCTGGCCGCCAAGACGGAGCGCATCGCCGTCGGCACGGCCATCATGCAGATGCCCGCGCGCACGCCGGCGATGACGGCGATGACGGCGGCGACCCTGGACATGCTGACGAAGGGCCGCGTCCTCCTCGGCCTCGGCGCGTCCGGTCCGCAGGTCGTCGAGGGCTGGCACGGCGTTGTCTACGGCAACGCCCTCAAGCGCACGCGAGAGTACGTCCACATCGTGCGCACCATCCTCAAGCGCGAGGAATCGCTGGAGTTCCACGGCCAGTACTACGACATCCCGGTCGCCGACGGCACCGGGCTGGGCAAGCCGCTCAAGCTCATCCTCCACCCGTTCCGCCCCAACATCCCCATCTACCTGGCGGCCATCGGGCCAAAGAACATCGCCCTCGCCGCCGAGATCGCGGACGGCTGGCTGCCGGTCTTCTTCTCGCCGTTCCGCATGTCCGTCTTTCGCGACTCCCTCGACGAGGGGCTGGCGAAGGCCGGCGGCGGCAAGACGCTGGCCGATCTGGACATTGCGCCCACGGTGCAGGTGGCGATTGGGCCGGACCTGGATGCCTGTCGCGCCATGGTCAAGCCGTTCATCGCCCTGTATGTGGGTGGCATGGGGGCCAAGGGCAAGAACTTCTACAACGACCTGGCGCGCCGCTACGGCTACGAAGAGGCCGCCGAGCGCATCCAGGACCTCTACCTGGCTGGCCGCAAAAACGACGCCATCGCCGCCGTCCCCGATGAGCTGGTGGACGAGGTGGCGCTCGTCGGCCCCAAGGAGCGCATCGCCGAACGATTGACCGCCTGGCGCGATTCGGGCGTGCAGACGCTGATCTGCGGAACCTTCGACGTCAACGCTCTGCGCGCGATGGCAGAGCTTGTTTCGTAAACGACCTATCCGATACAAATCATTCTCTGGAGGTGACTAACGATGGCCGCCGACTCCCTTACCGTCGTTGACAACCGGACTGGCAAGCAGTATGAGCTTCCGATCCAGGACGGCGCGATTCGCGCCAATGACTTGCGGCAGATTCGCGTGGACGACGATGACTACGGTCTGAAGAGCTACGATCCGGCTTTCATGAACACGGCGTCCTGCAAGAGCGCCATCACCTATATTGACGGCGACAAGGGCATCTTGAGGTATCGCGGCTACCCCATCGAGCAGCTCGCCGAAAAAAGCTCGTTCCTGGAAGTCGCGTATCTCCTCCTGTACGGGGAACTGCCCACGGCGGCGCAGCTCGACGAGTGGACGCACCAGATTACGTACCACACGTTCATCCACGAGAACATCAAGAAGCTGATGGACGGCTTCCACCACGACGCGCACCCCATGGGCATGTTCATGGCGACCGTCGCGGCAATGTCCACCTTCTACCCGGACGCCAAGCATATCTTCGAGCCGGAGGTGCGCCAGAAGCAGATCTACCGCCTCATCGCCAAGGTGCCGACGGTCGCCGCGTTCGCGTACCGCCACAGCACCGGGAAGCCCTACGTGCTCCCCGACAACGACATGAGCTACACGGCGAACTTCCTCAACATGATGGCGAAGATGACCGACCGCTACAAGCCCCATCCGGTGCTGGAGCGCGCCCTGGATGTGCTGTTCATCCTCCACGCCGACCACGAGCAGAACTGTAGCACCAACGCCGTGCGCGGCATCGGCAGCTCGCACGTGGACCCGTTCTCGGCCATCGCCGGCGGCGCCGCCGCCCTCTACGGCCCGCTGCACGGCGGCGCGAACGAGGCGGTGCTGCGGATGCTCGTCGAGATTGGCTCGAAGGATCGCGTAGCGGAGTACATCAAGCGCGTCAAGGCGGGCGAGTTCCGGTTGATGGGCTTCGGCCACCGCGTCTACAAGAACTACGACCCGCGCGCTACCATCGTCAAGCGTCACGCCGACGAGGTGTTCGAGGTGACGGGCCGCAACCCGCTCATTGACATTGCTCAGCAGCTGGAGCGCATCGCCCTCGAGGATGAGTATTTCGTCAAGCGCAAGCTGTACCCGAACGTGGACTTCTACTCCGGCATCATCTACCAGGCGATGGGCTTCCCCGTGGACATGTTCACCGTCCTGTTCGCGATCGCCCGCACCGCCGGCTGGCTGGCGCAGTGGAACGAGATGCTGAACGACCCGGAGCAGAAGATCGCTCGCCCGCAGCAGCTCTATACCGGCGCACCCATGCGCGACTACGTCGGCATGTCGGGGCGCGGTGGCGGCGTGACGGTGTTCGGCGGAACCCACGTGCCGGCGCGCTAAGCGAGCGGCGGAGAGAGACTATGCGCGCCTGGCAGGTGACCGAGTGGTGCGAGCCGGAGGGGATGACCCTGGGCGATGTGGCCGTACCTGAACCGGACGCCGGCCAGGTGCGTATCCAGACCAGGGCGGCCGCCCTCAACTTCTTCGACATTCTTGAGATTCAGGGGAAGTACCAGGTTCGGCCGCCTTTCCCCTTTACGCCGGGCGCCGAGGTCGGCGGTGTCGTGGACGCCGTCGGCCCCGGCGTGGCCGGTCTCGCCGTCGGTGACCGCGTCCTGGCGATGACCTGGCTCGGCGGCTTTGGCGAGTTCTGCCTCGCGCCCGCCCGCATGACCTTCCCCATCCCCGCCAGCATGAGTTTCGCCGAGGCCGCCGCCATGCCCATCGTCTACCAGACCGCCTACCTGGCGCTCACGGCGCGCGGCGCGTTGCAGCCGGGCGAGTGGCTGCTCGTGCACGCGGCGGCCGGCGGCGTCGGCAGCGCGGCGGTGCAGATCGGCAAGGCGCTGGGGGCGCGCGTCATCGGTACGGCGGGCAGCGACGAGAAGCTCGACTTCGTGCGCGCCCAGGGCGCCGACCACGCGCTGAGCTATCGCGACGATGGCTGGGTCAAGGGCGTGATGGAGCTGACGGGCGGCGGAGCGGACGTCATCTACGACCCGGTCGGCGGCGATATCTTCGACCTGTCCACGAAGTGCATCGCGCCGGAGGGTCGGCTGCTGGTCATCGGCTTCGCCGGCGGCCGCATCCCATCGGTCGCCGCGAACCGGCTCTTGCTCAAGAGCCTGTCCGTCGTCGGTGTCTACTGGGGCGGCTACATCGAGCGCCACCCGTCGTTCGCCGCCGAGGCGCAGGCCGCGCTGTTCGCCATGTATCGCGGCGGCCAGATCAAGCCCGCCGTCTCGAAGGTCTACAGCCTGGACGAGGTCCCCCAGGCCATGCGCGACCTGGCCGGGCGGCAGACCGTTGGCAAGGTGGTGATTGCGGTGGACGAGGCCGCGTGAGCGTAGCTATCGCCCCTTCGCCAGGCTCAGGGCAAGCTCTGAGCAGCGCGAAGGGCCTCCGATCCGCCGGGATGCTTCGCTGCGCTCAACATGACAGCCCAGGCCCATTGTTGGAGATGCAGGAGGAACACGGCGCATGCTGATTGTCGTGCCGGACCTGACAGACGAACAGTTCGAGGCGTTCTGCCAACGCAACCAGGATGTGCGCGTCGAGCGCACGTCCCAGGGAGACCTCATCATCATGCCACCGACCGGCGGAACGACGGGCAATCGGAGCGCTGCGCTCATCACCCTGCTGACCGCCTGGGCCTGGCAGGATGGCAGCGGCGAGACGTTCGACTCCTCGACGGGCTTCGACCTACCCAACGGCGCGACGCGCTCGCCCGATGCGGCCTGGGTGAGCAAAGGACGATTGGCGACGCTCTCGCCTGCGGAGCGCGGGCGCTTCTTGCCGCTGTGCCCTGAGTTTGTGGCAGAGCTTCGCTCCCCGTCCGACGACCTGGCTGAGCTTCAAGACAAGATGCAGGAGTACATAGAGAGCGGCGCGCAGTTGGCGTGGCTGATAGACCCATCATATCAGCGCGTCTATGTCTATCGGCCCGACGCGCCCGTGGAGGTACTCGCCGAGCCGCGCCAGGTCTCTGGGGATCCCGTTCTGCCGGGGTTTGCTCTAGACTTGGCCCGCCTCTGGCGGTCCCTGGATTAGGCGAGAGTGACCCGCGAGGGGCCTGGTAGTGACGACTTCGGTCGCTCGTCGGCATTGGCCGGGAACTGAAGTCGCTCATACGTTTACTTAGCGGGACGTGAGGTTGCGCATGGACAACAAGATACGCGAGGCTCTGGCGACGGACCGCACGATTGACATTACCACCATCGGCCGGAAGAGCGGCGAGGCCCGCCGCATCGAAATCTGGTTCCACAACGTAGACGGCCACCTGTACATCACGGGCACGCCCGGCCATCGCGACTGGTACGCCAACCTGGTCGCCCACCCCGACTTCACCTTTCACCTGAAGGAGAGCGCCCAGGCGGACCTGCCGGCCCGCGCCCGGCCGATCACCGACCCCGAGGAGAAGCGCGCGACGCTCGTGCCCATCCTGACGCGCCTCGGGCGCCAGGCCGACATCGAGCGTTGGGTGGAGGAAAGCCCGCTGGTCGAAGTCACGATTCTTGAGGGCAACGCCGCCAGCCCATGAGCCACCTGGTCCTCGTGCGCCACGGCCAGGCCAGCATGTTCGCGGACGACTACGACCATCTCTCGCCCGTGGGGGAGGCACAGTCGCGTTGCCTCGGCCACTACTGGCTGCGCCACGGCGTGACCTTCGATGCGGTGTACGTCGGCCCGCGCCGCCGCCAGCAGGGAACCGAGGCCGTGGTGCGCCACGTCTACACCGACGCCGGCCAGCCCTGGCCCACGGCCATCGTCCTGGATGGGCTGGATGAGTACGACGGCGACGGCGTTCTGCGCGAGTTCCTGCCCGTCCTGGCCGAGCGCGACGCCGAGATTCGGCGGCTGGCCGCGGCCTGGGAGCAGCACCGCGACGGGCCGGAGCGCTACCGCCATTTCCAGCGCCTATTCCAGGCGGTGGTGGCGTACTGGGTCGCGGGCGAGGTCGAGTCGCCGGTGGTCGAGTCGTGGCAGACGTTTCATGGGCGCGTGGCGCGCACCCTGCGTCACATCATGGCAAGCGAAGGCAGCGGGCGGCGCGTCGCCGTTTTTACGTCCGGCGGGGTGATCTCGATCGCGGCGCAGCTGGCGATGCGCGCCCCGGCGTCGCTTGCCATCGAGCTGAACTGGCGCATCCGCAACGGCTCGCTCACCGAGATGGTGTTCTCCCGCGACAAGGTGACGCTGGACACGCTCAACACCATCCCCCATCTGGCGGGCGCGGCTTTGTGGACGTACCGCTGAATCTCAATCAATGTCGAAAGGACTGCGGGCATGAATTTCGAATACTCCGAGCGAACCCAGGCCCTGCGCGAGCAGATCCTCGCGTTCATGGACGAGTACATCTACCCCAATGAGCCGGTCTACTGGGAGCACGTCAATGGACCCCATCGCTGGGAGCCTGTGCCGATCATTGAGCTGCTCAAAGGCATCGCCAAAGCGCGCGGCCTGTGGAACCTGTTCCTACCGGAGAGCGAGTACGGCGCGGGCCTGACCAACCTCGAATACGCGCCGCTGGCCGAGATCATGGGCCGCTCGCCCTTCGCGTCGGAGGTGTTCAACTGCTCGGCTCCGGACACGGGCAACATGGAAGTCCTGGTGCGCTACGGCAGCGAGGCGCAGAAGCAGCAGTGGCTCAAGCCGCTCTTGGAGGGCGAGTTCCGCTCGTGTTTCGCCATGACCGAGCCGGAGGTCGCGTCCTCCGACGCCACGAACATCCAGGGCAGCATCGTCCGCGATGGCGACGAGTACGTCATCAACGCGCGCAAGTGGTGGACATCTGGCGCGGGCGACCCGCGCTGCAAGGTCGCCATCTTCATGGGGAAGACAGACCCCAACGCCTCACGCTACCTCCAGCAGTCCATGATTCTCGTGCCGATGGACGCGCCCGGTGTCAAGATCGAGCGCATGCTCCACGTCTACGGCTACGACCACGCGCCCCACGGTCACGGCGAGGTGACGTTCACCAACGTCCGCGTGCCCGTGTCCAACATCCTGCTCGGCGAGGGGCGCGGCTTCGAGATCGCCCAGGGCCGCCTGGGGCCGGGCCGCATCCACCACTGCATGCGCTGCATCGGCGCCGCCGAGCGGGCGCTTGAAGCGATGGTGCGCCGCGCCAAGAGCCGCACCGCCTTCCGCAAGACGCTGGCGGAGATGGAGAGCATCCAGCAGGACATTGCGAAGTCGCGCATGGAAATCGAGCAGGCGCGTCTGTTGACGCTCAAGGCCGCGTTCATGATGGACACGGTCGGCAACAAGGCGGCGCGCGAGGAGATCGCCATGATCAAGGTGGTCGCGCCCAACATCGCCTGCCAGGTCATTGACCGCGCGATCCAGATTCACGGCGGCGCGGGCGTGTGTCAGGACTTCGACCTGGCGTGGGCGTGGGCGAACGTGCGGACGCTGCGCCTGGCCGACGGCCCCGACGAGGTCCACATGCGCGACATCGCCCGCATCGAGCTGCGGCGGTTCTAATTGAGACAGTGGGGAGCGTCCCTCACCCCCTAGCCCCCTCTCCCCTTGTGGCAGAGGGGGAACGAGGGCGGCTTTGCCCCCCTTCTCCCATTTTGGGAGAAGGGGCGGGGGGATGAGGGATGCCGAGGAGGAACATCGGGATGCTTCTGCGGGATAAGGTCATCGTTGTCACCGGCGGGGGGAACGGCATCGGCGCGGCGTTGTGCCGCCGCTTCGCCGCCGAAGCGCCGCGCGGCATCGTCGTGGCCGACGTGGACGCCGCCGCCGCCGACGGCGTAGCCGCCGAGGTGGGCGGGCTGGCCGTCGTCACGGATGTGAGCGTCGAGGCCGACGTCGCGCGCCTGGTCGAGCGCGCCAACGACGCCTATGGCCCGATTGACCTGTTCTGCTCCAATGCCGGTATCTTCGGCGACGAGGGCGGGCCGGAGGTGAGCAACGCCGTGTGGCAGCGTATCTGGGACATCAACGTCATGGCCCACGTCTACGCGGCCCGCGCCGTCCTGCCCCAGATGCTGGCGCGCGGCCACGGCTACCTGCTCCACACGGCATCGGCGGCGGGCTTGCTGACCATGCTGGGCGCAGCGCCCTACGCCGTCACCAAGCACGCCGCCGTGGGCTTCGCCGAGTGGCTGTCTATCACGTATGCCGAGCGGGGCATCAAGGTGTCGTGCCTCTGCCCCCAGGGTGTGCGGACGCGGATGCTGCTGGGCGAGGACGGCGCGCAGGAGAGCTTCCTGCTGCCCACGGCGCTGACGGCGGAGCAGGTTGCCGACGCGGTGGTAGACGGGCTGGCCCAGGAGCGCTTCCTCATCCTGCCGCACCCGGAGGTCGCAACGTACTTCCGCCACAAGGCCGACGACTACGAGCGCTGGCTGCGCGGAATGCGGCGGCTGAACGCCGAAATCTTCAGCGGCGAGGCATGACCATGCGCGACGAGTACATCCATCTGCGCGGGCTGCGCTTCCACTACCGCGAGGCGGGCGACCCGGCTGCGCCGCCGCTCGTGTTCCTGCACGGCCTGGCGTCCCAGGGCCGCTCGTGGGATACGGTGGCCGAGGCCCTGCTGAGCCGCTACCGGACGCTGGCGCTGGATCAGCGCGGCCACGGCGAGACGGACTGGGCCGATGACTACGCGGCGGAGGCGATGGTCGAGGACGTGGCCGCGTTTGTGGACGCGCTCCATCTCGACAAGATCGGCCTGGTCGGCTTCTCGATGGGCGGGCGCAACGCCTACATGTATGCCGCGCGCGACCTGGCGCGCATCGAGAAGCTGGTCATCATGGACATCGGGCCGGAGCTGATGCCGGCGGGCGCCGACCGCGTGCGCGCCGCCGTGCAAGCGCCGGACGTGTTCGAGGACCCGGAGCACGCCTTCTGGCTGACGCGCCTGGGGAACGCCCGCCCGCCGGACGATGTGCTGCGCGCCCGCGTCTACCACAACCTCGTCCAGCGTGAGGACGGCCTGTGGACGTGGCGCTACGACAAGGCGTTTCGCTCGCCCGACCGCCCGCTGCCGCGACCTGACCCGGTGCAGGGGTGGGCGATGCTGCGCGCCATCACCGCGCCGACCCTCGTCATCCGCGCTGCGGAGAGCGATGTGCTGGCGAAGGACACGGCGGAGCGCATGGCGCGGGAGCTGCCGGACGGTCGGCTGGTGGAGATACCGTTCAGCGGACACAACATCGCGCTGGACAACCCCGACGCGCTCATCGCCGTCCTCCGTGAGTTTCTGTTTGGCTAGTGGTACGTTATGGGTGGGATAGATATTTTGTAGTGACGACTTCAGTCGTTCTGCGGTCTCGGAAGCGACTCAAGTCGCCACTACCGTTTCAGGGGAGTTCCTCATGGACTTGTGTCCATCAGGAGACGGATGAAAATCGGTGTCGCCCTGAGCGCAGCGAAGGGCCTCCCGGAGCACGGGGGGATGCTCGTATAATAGGATAGGATGCCCACCGTGGTGGAGAGAGCCATGGGATGCACAGCGGCACGACCGCGCAGCGAAGAACGCTCCCCACCACGGCAGGCAGCCGAAAGTCTGAACCGTATCGAGTGGCACGACCACGTATCACGAGCACAGACTGTGGGCTGCCTGGGTGCCCATCGCCTTTCGTCCCGTCAGGAGAAGCTGCCATGACATCGGTATCGGCTCCGTTCCAGCTGTATGTGGGTGTTGATATCGCAGCCAAGACGTTCACCGGGGCCTGGCGCAGGGCTGAGGAGCCAGCCAGCCGCCCTGTGACCCTCGACCAGGATGCGCCAGGCTATCACGCCTTGGTGAGCAAACTCCAAGCCACAGGCGTGGCGAGCCACCACACGCGCGTGCTGATGGAGGCGACCGGCGTCTACTGGGTCACCCTCGCCGTCACGTTGCACGCGGCGGGCTACACCGTCTGTGTCATCAATCCGGCGCAAGCGCGAGATTTTGCTCGCGGCATCGGCCAGCGCTCCAAGACGGATGCGTTGGATGCCCAAGCCCTCGCCGAACTGGCCGTCAAACGCGAGGTGACCGCCTGGACACCGCCGCCGGACGCCTATCACCAGTTGCGTCAGCGTTTGGTGCTGCGCGAGGGACTGCGGGAGATGCGTCAGCAGGCCATCAATCAGCGCCATGCGCTGCGCCAATGGCCCGTCGTCGTCAAGAGCGTCGAAGACCAGCTCACTCAAGTCATCGCCGACCTTGAGGAGCGCCTGCGCACCGTGCAGAACGAGCTGGCGGCGCTGTTGGCAGACAGCGAGTGGGCGGCATCGGCCAAGCTGTTGTTGAGCATTCCTGGCATCGGCCCGATCACCGCCGGCTGGCTGCTGGTCTGCACCCTCAACTTCACCCTCAGCGCTACCCCGGATAGCTTGGTCAACTATGCTGGCCTCGCGCCTCATCGGCGTGAGTCTGGCACAAGCGTGTGGCGGCGTCCCCAGATGGATCACTTAGGCCATGCCCGTTTACGCACAGCGTTGTACCTGGCGACCTTGAGCGCGGCGCGCTACAATCCTGTCATCCAGCCGTTCTACCATCGCTTGCGGCAAGCTGGCAAGCCCATGAGGCTCGCTCGTTGTGCTGCAGCCCGTAAGCTCATCCATCTGGCATGGGCCGTCGTCACCAAACAGCAAATGTTCGATCCCAACTATGCTCCGCAGCGCCAAGATGCGGCCCATGCCGCTTGACAAACAATACCGTATCTTCGCTTCGCTCAGCATGACAGCCCAGGGCTTATTTTCAACGGAGGGCAAACGTGGACCTACATCTATCGCCTGAAGATGCGGCATTCCGCGAGCATGTCCGCGCCTGGCTGGCCGAGAACCTGCCCCGCGACGAGCTAACCACGTTGGAGGAGCGCATCGCCTGGCAACGCAAGCTCTACGAGGCCGGGTTCATCGGCATGGGCTGGCCGAAGGAGTACGGCGGCGCCGGCGCGCGCCCGATGGAGCAGGCCATCGTGGCCGCCGAGATGGCGCACGTGAACGCGCCGGGGCCGGTCAACCACCTGGGCCTCAACTTCATCGGCCCCACCCTCATCGTGCATGGCGCGCCGGAACAGAAGGCGGCCCACCTCCAGAAGATCCTGAGCGCCGAGGAGATCTGGTGCCAGCTCTACTCCGAGCCGAATGCCGGCTCGGACCTGGCGAGCGTGCGCACGAGCGCGGTGGACGCCGGCGACCACTGGATCGTCAACGGGCAGAAGGTCTGGACGACCAACGGCCCCATCTCCCACTGGGCCATCCTGCTGGCCCGCACCGACCCGAACGTCCCCAAGCACAAAGGCATCACGTGTTTCCTCATCAACATGCGCCAGCCCGGCGTCGTCGTGCGGCCGCTGAAGCAGCTCACCGGCGGCTCCGAGTTCAGCGAGGTGTTCATGACCGACGCCCGCGTCGAGAAGTCGGACATCATCGGCGAGGTCAACCACGGCTGGGAGATCGCGCAGACGACGCTCGGCTTCGAGCGCGGCGGCAGCATGCTGACCCGCTTCGCCGTGTACTCCGGCTCCCTGGAGCGGCTGGTGCAGGTGTGCAAGAGCCTCCAGCGCAACGGGCAGACGGCGTGGGACGACCCGGTGACGCGGCAGAAGATCGGCCAGGCGTTCGCCGAGCTAGAGGTCATCCGCTACATCGGCCTGCGCATCCTGTCGGGCATGGAGAAGGGGCACAACCCGGGGCCGGAGTCGGCGGTTGCCAAGCTCTACTACAGCGAGTTCGACAAGCGCTACCACGAGCTGGTCATGTCCATCCTGGGTCCCTACGGGACGCTGCTGGAAGGGACGCCGGCCGCGCTGGAGAAGGGGATGGGGGGGGACGCCGAGAGCCACCCGAGCTGGGCGCACGACTTCCTGTGGTCCCGCGCCCCGACCATCTTCGCCGGTACATCGGAGATTCAGAGGAACATCATCGGCGACCGTGTTCTTGGGCTGCCGAAGGAAGTTCGCGCCGACCGCCTCAAGGCGAAGGCGCAGTAGGAGCGAGCCATGGATTTCGATTTCAGCTCCGAGCAAATGATGCTCCGTGACCAGGCGCGCGACTTCCTCCTCAACGAGAGTCCGAGCGCCCTGGTGCGGCAGGCGGCCGACGGTGACGGCCACAGCCCGGACCTCTGGCGGCAGATGGCCGACCTGGGCCTGCTGGCGGTGGCAATTCCGGAGGAGTATGGCGGGCTGGGCCTGGGCATGGTCGAGCACGCCCTGATCCTGGAGCAGATTGGGCGCACCCTCTGCCCCGGCCCCTACTTTGCCACGACGGTCCTCGCCGCGACCGCGATCTTGAGCGGCGGAACCGAGGCGCAGAAGGGCCAGTACCTGTCGGCCATCGCCGCCGGCGACCTCATCGGAACTGTGGCGCTGTTGGAGGACGAGATCGCGTGGGACGCGAGCGGCGTCCACGCCCAGGCGGCCCCGGCCGAGGGCGGCTATCGCCTGAGCGGCGTCAAGCGCTTCGTCCCCTTCGCCAATGTCGCCCAGTTCATCATCGTGCCGGCGCGCATCGGGGGGCCTGACGGCGACGTGTCGCTGTTCCTGGTGGACGGGGCGACGGCGGGCATGACCGTCACGCCCCTGGTGAGCCTCGACATGACCGAGAAGGTCTTTCATGTCGAGCTGGCCGACGCCCTCGTCCCGGCGGAGTGCGTCCTGGGGCAGCCAGGGCAAGGTGCAGCGGTGTTCGACGCCGTCGTGCAGCGGGCCGCCGTGGCCGCCGCCGCCGAAATGTACGGCGCAGCGCGGGCCAGTCTCGACATGTCCGTCGAGTATGCCAAGACGCGCGAGCAGTTCGGCCAGCCTATCGGCAGCTTCCAGGCCGTCAAGCACAAGCTCGCCGACATGCTGCTGGACGCCGAGGCCGCCTTCGCCGCGACGTACTACGCCGCCTGGGCGCAGGACGACCACGGCGACGAGGCGCGGATCGCGGCCCACGTCGCCAAGGCGTATACCAACGAGGCAGCGCGCAAGATTTGTGGCGACGCCATCCAGGTCCACGGCGGCATCGGCTTCACCTGGGAGTATGACCTGCACCTGTACTTCAAGCGCGCGAAGCACTACGAGGCGCTGTACGGGGATACGCAGTTCCACCGCGAGAAGCTCGCCCAGCACGCCGGCGCGGCGCACTGACGCATTCACAACGAACGTACTTCCCCAAGGCCGAGGAGGATGCCATAGAGGCACAGAGGACACAGAGAGAAGGTAGCTTAAGGATTCTGTTCTCTGTGCTCTCTGTGTCTCTGTGGCAGTCTTTTGAGCGCGGGAAGTGGAGGGAAACGCGATCATGGAAGACACCGAAGTCACCAGCATCGAACAGCTCAAGGGGTACATCGAGCAGGAGATTGCCGTCAGCCCGTGGCTCCTCGTCACGCAAGAGATGGTGGACAGGTTCGCCGACGCGACCGGCGACCACCAGTTCATCCACGTGGACCCGGAGCGGGCGAAGCAGACCCTGTTCGGCGGAACGGTGGCTCACGGCTTCTTTACCCTCTCCATGCTGGCCGGGTTCCTGCGCCAGCAGGAGTCGGGGCTGCGCCTCAACCTGCCGGTGCGGGTGAGCGTCAACTACGGCCTCAACCGCGTGCGCTTCCCGTCGCCGGTGCCTGTCGGCCGGCGCATCCGCAACCACACGAGCCTGCTCTCCATCGAGGAGGACCCAAAGGGCCAGTGGGTGCAGATCACGCGCGGGCAGACCGTC
Organism: Anaerolineae bacterium; assembly: GCA_046328525.1. Taxonomy (GTDB): domain Bacteria; phylum Chloroflexota; class Anaerolineae; order Epilineales; family JAHCIE01; genus JBDHWG01. Next base: position 227,027 of record JAXLWK010000009.1, on the reverse strand, counting down.
GAGATCGAGGGCAGCGACAAGCCGGGCCTGGTGGCCGAGTGGATCGGCCGCTTCTACTACTGATGCTCACGGGTGGAGCTGCTGGGACACCAGGAGACATGTATGGGTAGACTGGATGGGCGCGCCGCCGTCGTGACGGGCGCGGGCGGCGGCATCGGACGCGGCATCGCAAAACTTCTGGCGCAGGAAGGGGCGAGCGTCGTGGTGAACGATCTGGGCGCGAGCCTGGCCGGCAGTGGGGCGGACACGCGGGCGGCGCAGGTCGTCGTGGACGAGATCACCGCCGATGGCGGCCGCGCCGTTGCCAACTACGGCTCGGTGTCGGACTTTGCCCAGGCGGGCGCGATGATGCAGCAGTGCCTGGACCACTTTGGCCGCCTGGACATCCTGGTCAACGTCGCCGGCATCCTGCGCGACCGCATGATCTTCAACATGACCGCGGCCGAGTGGGACGCCGTGCTGGCCGTTCACCTCAAGGGTACATTCAACACCGTCCGCCACGCTGTCGGGCCGATGCGGGCGCAGAAGCATGGGCGCATCATCAACTTCTCGTCCATCTCGGCGTGGGGCAACCCCGGCCAGCCGAACTATGCCGCCGCCAAGTACGGCATCCTGGGCCTGACGCTGGCGTGCGCCAACAGCCTGGCCGACGAGGGCATCACCGCCAACGCCATCGTGCCCGGCTTCGTCGCCACGCGCATGACCGACTCGACGCCGCGCGGGCGGCAGGTCCTGGAGGAGACGGGCAAGCCGCTGAGCGAAGTCTCCAAAGGCTCGGAGTTCGACCCGGACAACCTGGCCCCTATCGTGGTCTACCTCGCCACGGAGGAGGCGGCGTACCTCAACGGCTGCTTCGTCGGCGTGCAGGGCTACTCACTGCACCTCTATTCCCAGGTCGAGGCGGTGCGCGTCCTGCGGGGCGACACGCCCCTGGGCGCGGAGACACTGGCGGCGTTGGCCGGCGCGACATTGACCGAGGGCCTGACGCCGCCACCCCTGCCGCCGGACCCGGCGAAGGAGCGCCCGAAGACGCGCACCCAGGCGTTGCAGGACGATGCGAGCGGGTGGCGCGACGTGGCGCCGGGCATCAAGGCGTGGCTGTGGCAGGACTATTTCGACACGAGGAGGGCGTGACGATGGCGTCCCTAGCAGGCAAGGCCGCGCTGGTCATCCACGCCGGGCGTCCCGTTGGCCGCCACATTGCCCAGACACTCGCCGGTCAAGGGGCACGGGTGCTGGCGGCGTGCATCGGCGAGGGCGCGCGGAAGACGGCGGATACGATCTGCGCTGGCGGCGGGCACGCGATCTCGTTCGTCGGCGATCTGACGGCCTACGACACGATGGCCGTGGTCGTGGGGATGGCGTACGACACGTTTGGGCGGCTCGACATTCTGGTCAACGCGCCCGGCGTTCGCACCGAAACGCCGCTGTTCGGGCTAGCCGAGGCCGAGTTCGACGCCATGATGGCCGCCGACTTGAAGACCGCCTTCAACTCGTCGAGCCTGGTCACGAAGCGCTTCCGCGAGCAGAAGAGCGGCCGCATCATCAATGTGACGTCGCTCGCCGCGTTCGGCCTGCCCAACCGGCCGGATGCGCCGACGAAGGCCGGGTTGCTCGGCCTGACCTGGACGACGGCCAACAGCATGCGCGCGTCGAACGTGACGGCCAACGTGGTCGTCGGCGATCACGAGGTTGGCCCGAGTAGCGACAGGGCGAGCCTGGGGCCGCTCGTGGCCTATCTCGCCGGGGACGCGGCGCAGGATGTTAGCGGGCAGCTCCTCGGCGTGGCCGGCGACGCCCATTATCTCCTGTCGCAACCCAAGATTATTCGCACCGTGCGGGCGGAGAATGGCTGGACGGTGGACGCCCTGGCCGACGTGCTGCCGGGAACATTCGGGGCGCCGCTGCCGGCCCCCGCCGACGCGAGCCTGGGCCTGCGCGTCGGGCTGGCGACGCACGCCGACCTGCCGCCGGCGGCGTGGCGCGAGGTCGCGCCCGGCGTGCGCTTCTGGAGCGTGCTCCTGCCGTCCGATAGCGAACTGCGGTAACACGTATCTTCGCCCGTCACTGCGAGGAGGACGATAGGACGACGAAGCAGTCTCACGGCGGCCGATAGCCGCGCTATCCCGACTTGGACGGGCTTTTGTTGCAGCGGGGGATTGCTTCGCTGCGCTCGCAATGACGATTGGAGACACAATGGATCTGGAGACCGTAGACAAACTCTTGACCACGACGCACTCGGTGCGCAAGCGCCTGGACTTCACCCGCCCGGTCGAGCCGGAGGCGCTGGAGACGTGCATCAGCATCGCCACCCACGCGCCGAGCGGCAGCAACGGCCAGGACTGGTCGTTCGTGGTCGTCACCGACGCCGCGAAGAAGAACGCCGTCGCGGACCTCTACCGCAAGTCGTGGTACGCCTACGCGGCGGCGCGGCCGAGCGAATCGGCGTTCGTGCGCGAGCATCCTAACGCGGCGGAGAAGATGGGCCGCATCGCCAGCTCGGCGCAATACCTGGCCGACCACATGGGCGAGTCGCCCGTGCTCGTCATCCCGTGCATCGAGGGCCGCACGGACAACGCGCCGGTGATGATGCAGGCGGCGGTGTTCGGCTCGATTCTGCCGGCGGCGTGGTCGCTGATGCTGGCGCTGCGGGCGCGGGGTCTCGGCTCGGCCTGGACGACGCTCCACCTGCGCTACGAGAAGGAGACGGCGGACATCCTGGGCATCCCGTACGACACGGTGATGCAGACGGCGCTGTTGCCCGTCGCCTACTACACCGGCGCGGATTTCAAGCCGACCGATCGCCTGCCCGCCGCGCCGCGCACGTTCTGGGACACGTGGGGCAAGACGCGGTGAGGGTCATGAAGAGAGAGGGCTGCACATGATGGCTGACGGTGTGCATCGGAATCAGCTGCGAATCGAGAAGACCGAGGCAGTCGCGGCGCGGGGCATGGTCGCGTCGAAACACCCCCTGGCGAGCGAGGCCGGCGTGGAGATGCTGCGTCTCGGCGGCAACGCGGTGGACGCGGCCGTGGCGACGGCCTTCGCCACCGGCGTCGTCGAGCCGTGGATGAGCGGCCTGGGCGGCGTCGGCCTGATGGTGTACTACGCGGCCAAAGAGGGCCGCGTCCGCGTCTTCGACTTCAATGGGCGCTCGCCCCTGGCGGCGACGGAGGACATGTTCCCGTTGGGCGAGGGCTACGAGAAGGAGCTGTTTACCTGGCGCGCCGTCGAGGGCAAGCGCAACCTGATGGGCTACCAGTCCATCATCGTACCCGGCGTCCCCGCCGGCCTGGCGCTGGCGCTGAAGGAGGCGGGCAGCATGGACCTGCGCACCGTTCTTCAGCCGGCGATCCGCCTGGCCGAGGAGGGGTTCTCGCTGGACTGGCACACCCTCTTGCGTGTCGCCGCCGATGCGCCGAACATCGCCCGCTTCCCCGACACCGCCGAGGTCTTCTTTCAGAACGGCTTCCCTCGTCTCGTCGGCATGGGGCCGGAGTTGCCGCGCCTGAGACAGCCGGACCTGGCGCGTACCCTGCGCACGCTGGCCGACGAGGGCGTCGAGGCGTTCTATCGCGGCTCCATCGCGCGGCAGATTGTGGCGGCAATGGAGGAGCACGAGGGGCTAATCAGCGCCGAGGACCTGGCGACCTACGAGGCGCTGGTCGTGGACGGTCCTGTGCAGCAGGCTTACGGCGACGCGACCCTGGTCGCTACACCGCCGCCGAGCGGTGGCCCGGCCGTTGCGGCGACCCTCGCGGCCCTCGACGCCACGTTCATGGCGCAGAGCGGCCACAACTCCCTGGCCGCGCTCACGGCCTTCGCCAACGCCTCCCGCGCCGTCTTCGAGGAGCGGCTGACGCGGCAGGGCGCGGGGGGGGGGCCGATGGTCAACCGCGGCCCGGCCGACGGCTCGACGACGCATCTATGCGCCGTGGACGGGCAGCGCAACATGGTATCCCTGACCCAGACGCTGCTGTCGGGCTTCGGCTCGCGCGTGACCATCCCCGGCGCCGGCATCCTCATGAACAACGGCATGTACTGGTTCGACCCGGAGCCGGGCCAGGCCAACTCCGTGCGCGGCGGCGTGCGACCGCTGGCGAACATGGCCCCAGCGCTGCTGCTGCGCGGCGGCCGCCCGTTCGCCACCCTGGGCGCGTCCGGCGGGCGGCGCATCATCGGCGCGATGGCCCAGATCGCCGTCAACCTCGTGTCCTACGGCATGGGCATGCAGGCGGCCATTGCCGCGCCACGCATTGACGTCAGTACACCCCAGCTCATCGCCGATGACCGCATCCCGGCGGCGACGCTCGCCGGCCTGGAGAGCCTGGGCATGCCCCTCGTCAGCGTCGAAGAGACGTTCAGCCCGCGCCAGTTTGCCAGCCCGGTCGGTATCCTGGTGGACGACGACGCAGGCGTTTTGCGCGGTGGGGCCGATCCCTTCCACGCCGCGACGTGCATCGGCTTCTAGCCCACGATTCACTCGCTGACCAACTCCCGTAAGGAATTGTGAAGCTCCTTGACAGTATGGTGCTGCCCTGGTATCATCTGCTCAGGGGGTTTCTGTTTTTTTATCATCGGTGCGCCGAGCCACGCCGACCCCCGCGAAAGGGGTCGGCGCGCGTGGTTATGCTCGCTTTGTGCTTGAGATGGGCATTCAACGAATCCTCGCTGTGGACGATGACGCTGAAATCCTTCTACTCGTGCGCTCGCGCCTGGAGCACGCGGGTTACGAGGTGTGGACGGCAGCATCCGGCGCCAAGGCCCTGGAAATCATCGGCCAGCGCGGTCTGCCGCATCTCGCCATCGTAGACCTGCGCATGCCGGGGACGGACGGCTTCGAGTTTTGCCGCGCCGTGCAGCAATTCTGCGACCTGCCGATCATTCTCCTCACCGCTGTGGACGACGAGGATACCATCATCGTGGGTATCCAGCGCTACGCCGAGGATTACATCGTCAAGCCCTTCAGCCCGCGTGAGCTTGTCGCCCGCGTTGAGCGGGTGCTGCGTCGCATCGGCGACTTTGCGTATGCCCTGGAACCTGAGATTCGCGTGGACGAGCACCTGGCCGTGGATTTCGCGCGGCAAACGGCCATCGTCGGCCAGCAGCCGGTCTTGCTGACACCCACCGAGACCAAGCTCCTGTACATCCTGATGCGCCACGCGGGCCGCACGGTCACGACGGATTTCCTCTTGCGGCGCTTGTGGCCGCTAGAGGACGTCGCGGAGGACAGCCTGCGGGTTCACGTGCACCGCGTGCGCCAGAAGATCGAGCCAGCGCCTGCCCAACCGCGCTACCTCCTCACTGAGCGGGGGACGGGATATCGCTTTCCGGCGCCGGCCAAGGCCGCCGGCGCGGCGAACAGAAGCTATCATTGAAGGAGGACTTATATGACTGACCAGATTTCCGCTGCTGCCACCCCATCGCCCAAGGAAGTGGACCGTATCCGCGACATCATCTTCGGCGGCCAGATGCGCGAGTACGCCCAGCGCTTCCACGCCGTCGAGCGCGACCTGGAGCGCTTGCAGTCGGCCCTCGATAATCTCAACGAGCAGCTGGCCGACCAGGGCCGCGACCACGACAAGCGGCTGCAAACACTGCGCAAAGAGGTGCGGCAGGCCGACGACGACTTGCGCAGCGAGCTGCGGCACACCACGGAGCGGCTGACCGACGAGAAGGTGGACCGCCAGGCGCTCGGCGAGCTGTTCATCGAGATGGGCAACCAGCTCAAGGCGGGCGGCTCGCTCGCGGACATGTTCAAGAACCTCGGCATCGGGAGCTAAGCCGCCGCCGTGGCACAGACGACCGACACCGCGCCCGACGCCGGGCCGGCGAACGGCGCGCCCGAGACCGATAGCTCGGACTTCGAGACGCTCCAGGAAATCCTGTTCAGCCGCGACCGGGCGCGGATCGCCGACCTGGAAACGCGCGTGGACGACCCGGACGCCCTGGCCGCGATGGTCTCGCCCATCCTGGGCGACGCCATCCGCCGCAAGATCCGCGAGGACCGCGACGAGATGATCGAGGCGCTCTACCCCATCATCGGCGGCCTCGTCGTGCGTTCCGTGTCCGAGGCGATCCGCGACCTGGCGCGCTCGGTGGACGCCCAGATGCGCACCAGCTTCACGCCGGCGGCCTTGTGGCGGCGCGTCCAGGGGAACCTGCGCGGGGTGTCGGCCGGCGAGCTGGCCTTGCGGCAGGCGCTGCCCTTCGGGGTAGACGAGGTCTTCCTGATCCACCGCGAGACCGGCCTGTTGCTGTGCCACGTCTCGCGCCAGCCGGACGCCGCGACCGACTCGGACGTCATCAGCGGCATGCTGACCGCCATCCGCGATTTCGTCCAGGACACGTTCGGGCAGGGGCGCGAGGGCGACGTGGACGAGATTCTCTACGGCAGCCAGTCTATCCTCGTCGAGTCGTCGCGCCTGGCCTACATCGCTGCGGTGACAACGGGGATCGAGCCGACCGGCTTCCGCGCCCAGGTGCGGGACACGCTCATCGGCATTGTGCACACCTATGGCGGTGTGCTAGAGCACTACGCCGGCGACGCTGCGGCGCTGGCCGGTGTTGAAGCGCGGCTGACGCCGCTGCTGGACATAGGCGCACCGACGTCCCCCGCGCCGCCGTCCGGTCTGAGCCGCACGCAACGGCGCATCCTGTTCACGGCCGGCGGCATTCTCCTCGTATGCCTGGGCCTGACGTGCCTGGGCAGTGTCTGGACGTTCCGCACGGTGCAGGCGGCGCTCGCGCCCACGGCGACGGCGACGGCGACGGCGACGGCGTCCGTGACGCCAACGCTCACGCCGACGGCGACGGCGACCCTCACCGCGACGCCAACGCTCACACCGACGGCGACGGCGACGCCCACCGCGACCGCCACCGCGACCCCGTCCCCTGTGGTGGGCGTGATGACCGGCAGCTCGTGGCTGCGCAGCGGCCCGTCTCTCGACGCGGAGCGCCTGAGCTTCGCCGTCGAACGCGGACAGGCGGTGCAGATTCTGGCCCAGTCGGGCGACTGGTACAAGATTCGCTGGTCGCCGCTCAGCGGATCCGAGGTGGTCGGCTGGGTTGGCACCGAGTGGGTCGGCACGACCGCGCCCGTCCCGCCGGGGCTGGTGACGAGAACACCGGAACCGTGAGAGCATGCCAAAGATTAGCCAGAAGGTGTGCCTGCTCGGGGATTTCGCCGTCGGCAAGACGAGCCTCGTGCGGCGCTTCGTCTACAACGCCTTCGACGACAAGTACCTCGCCACGATCGGGGTCAAGGTCAGCCGCAAGACCGTGGTGTTGCCGACCCAGGATGAGCTGGCTGAGCTGACGCTACTCCTGTGGGATCTGGCGGGCAGCGAGGAGTTCAGCCACGTTCGGGCGACCTATCTGCGCGGCGCAGCCGGCGCCATCCTGGTGTGCGACCTCACCCGGCCGGAGACGCTGACGGCGCTGAGCGCCTACGTGGACGACATGCGCCGCATTGCCCCAGCCGCCCGCTTCGTTGTCGCCGCCAACAAGAGCGACCTGCCCGATCCGCGGCTTCAGGCAGCGCAGGTCGAGGCGTTCGCCGACTCGCTGGACACAGTGTGCTATCTGACCAGCGCCAGGACCGGCCACCAGGTCGAGGATGTGTTTCGACACCTCGGCCATCTGCTACTCCTATGACCCCTATCGTATTCGAGCGCCTGCTCTCCGCCCTGCGCATCACCTACGCCGTCACCGACGCCGGCTTCCGCGTCGTCGAGGTGGGCGGGGCGTCCAGCCCATACCTCTGTGCCGACCACCTGGGCATGGCCATCGGCGACATTCTGCCGGAGCTGACCGGCTACGAAACGTTCCTGGCGAGCATCGCCGAGGGGCGCGCGTCCCAGCTCGAGCTGCCCTGGATCAACCGCGACATGGGCGACGCTCAGACGGTCTACCTGCGCGTCAGCCTCCAGGCATACCCGTCGGAGACGACGGCGCGCGGGCTGTTCCTGACATTGGAGGATGTCACATCGCAAGGTGTCGCGCAGCAGCAGGTGACGCACAGCCGGAACCAGCTGCGGCTCCTGCGCGATGAGCTGGCGCAGCGGAACTGGGCGCTCGAAGCGGCGAACGTCGAGCTGCAACACCTCGACGACCTCAAGTCCCAGTTCATCGAGGTCGCGGCCCACGAGCTGCGCACGCCGCTGACGACGCTGAGCGGGTTCCTGGAGATGCTGCTGGAGGAGCTGCCCGGCCCGCTGACGGCGGAACAGGCGCGCTATCTTGGGGTGATGGATGAGAGCGCGCGCCGGCTGCAAGCCATCGTGGATGAGCTGCTGGAGATGACGCGGCTCGACGCGGGGCGGCTCCAGCTGACGCTCCAACCGACCGATGTTGCCCGCCTGGCGCGGGACGTTGCCGCCAACTTCGAGCCGCAAGTCGCCGCCCGCCGCCTGCGGCTGACGCTGGACACCCAGGCTCCTCTGCCGATGGCGCTGTGCGACGTAAAGCGCACGGTGCAAATCCTGACCAACCTCGTCAGCAACGCCATCAAGTACACGCCGCCCGGCGGGTGGATTGCCCTGCGCGTCACGCTGGCCGCTGAGCCGCACTTCATCGAAGTGGCCGTGACGGATGACGGCGTCGGCATTCCCCCCGACGAGCAGGCGCGCGTCTTCGACCGTTTCTTCCGCGCGCGCACGGCTCTGACCGATGCGCCGGGCACGGGCCTGGGGCTGAGCATCGCGCGCTCCCTGGCCGAGCTGAACGGCGGGCGCATCTGGTTCGAGAGTGAGGAAGGACGCGGCTCCACGTTCCACGTCACGCTGCCGGCGCTGGAGACCGGCGATGACCTGCCGTGAGTCCTCACATTGGCGGCCATCTTAATGTGTTTCTTAACATGATCGTGCTATGATTGTCTATAGAGAATGAGCTGTGCTGATACGGAGGGCGGCGCACTAAGCGCCGACAAGGTGAGACGCGCCACGAGTTACTGAGAGTCTCGCACACCAATCAGTCACGGGGAGGGGTTGGTGAATCTACCTCCCTGCTTAACGTCGGGGAGGCCAATCCGGGGGGGCGCCTCCCCGACGCTATTTTATGGGGTGGATGACCTATGTTGACTCTATCGAAACGACGCTCCATGCAGACCATGCCGACCACTGTTCCGGTTTCTCAATCAATCCTTGTGGTGGACGACGACCGCCCGCTGGCCGAGATGGTCAGCACGTTCCTGCGCCATCTCGGCTATCGGGTCGAGCAAGCCCATACCGGCCAGGCGGCGGCGGATGCGCTCGTGCGCGCCGTCCCCGATCTCGTGTTGCTGGACGTCATGCTCCCCGACACGACCGGCTGGGAGCTGTGCCGCCGCATCCGCGAGCGCTGGGATGTTCCCATCATCATCCTGTCGGCCCGCACCCAGACCGACGACCGTGTGAGCGGCCTCTCGCTGGGGGCGGACGATTACCTCTCCAAGCCGTTCAGCCTGCGGGAGATGGAGCTGCGGATTGCCGCCGTGCTGCGGCGGACGCGGGCGACAGCGATGTCTGCGGCCGCCACACCCCTCTACGAGGATGCCCATCTCAGTGTCAGCGAGGCCGGCTGGCGCGTGTTGGTGCGCGGGCAGGCCCTCGCCCTGACGGCCACGGAGCGCCGCCTCCTCTTCTACCTGGTGGACAGCGCCAACGAGACGCTGACGACCGAGCACCTGGTCGAGCAGGTCTGGCCGGACGAGGAGAGCGAGGAGGAGCGGGGCAAGTACATCAAGCTCTACGTGTGGCGGCTGCGCCAGAAGCTGGAGCCGGACCCCGACCACCCGCGCTACATCGTGACGGACCGCGGCCGAGGCTATCGCTTCGTCACGCAGCCGGCCCCGAAAGCCTAGACGACAACGCCGCCCGCGCATGCGCCGGGCGGCGTTCTGCATTTCGCGCCGCCGCTTCTCCTCCGCTTGTTCCCCTGGTCTGCCTGTGGTATACTCGCCCCGCTCGGACCTACGGCTCTCTGTTCGCCGACTTCGGCGCCAGCCCACGCCACATCGGCCGAACATAGAGTCTACGACTGCACGGAGGACACAACATGTGGAATGATTTCAAGGCGTTTGTGATGCGAGGCAATGTCCTCGATCTGGCGGTAGGTGTCATCATCGGCGCGGCCTTTGGCCGCATTGTGACCTCGATGGTCGAAGACATCGTCATGCCGCCCCTCGGGCTTATCTTGGGGCGCGTTAGCTTCGTTGACATGTTTCTCTGCGTGGACGGCCGCGCCTACCCGTCCCAGGTCGCCGCGAAAGCCGCCGGCGCGCCGTGTATCTACTACGGCGCGTTCGTCACCAACATCATCACCTTTCTCATCACCGCTCTGGCCGTGTTCCTGATGATACGCTGGTTCTACAGTCTGTTTCCGAAGAAGGAAGCCCCGGCCAAGACCAAGATGTGTCCCTACTGCGCGACGAATATCCCCCTGGTCGCGGTGCGCTGCCCGGCCTGCACGTCCGACTTGAGCCAGCAACCGGCCGGCCCCGCCAGCGGCTGACCGCTGCCCGCCCCCAAAGGAGCCGATCATGTCCGAAACCGCCATCACCGTCTACGGCGCGCCGTGGTGCCCCGACTGCCGTCGCGCCAAGCAGTTCCTCGGCGAGCATCGCATCCACTACCACTGGGTGGACGTGGACCAGGACCAGGCGGGGCTGGCGCTGGTGGATCGCGTCAATGGGGGCAAACGCATCATCCCGACTATCGTCTTCGAAGACGGCGATATCCTTGTCGAGCCGACCAACGCCCAACTCGCGGCCAAGCTCGGCATCCAGACCCAGGCGACCCAGCGCTACTACGATCTGATCGTCGTGGGTGGCGGGCCGAGCGGCCTGACAGCGGCGCTCTACGCGGCGCGCGAGGGGCTGGCGGCGCTCATCATTGACCGCAGCAGCCTGGGTGGGCAGGTGGGCGTAACCGAACGCCTGGACAATTTCCCCGGCTTTCCCGACGGCATCGCCGGGGCGGAGTTCGCCGAGCGCCTGACGCGCCAGGCGCTCCGTTTCGGCGTCGAGGCGCTACAGGCGCAGGACGTCGTCGGCCTGTACGCCGAGGAGGAGTCGCGGTATGTGACGGTGTCGGACGGGACAACGTATGGCGCGCGGGCCGTCATCGTGGCAACGGGGTCAACGTACCGTCGGCTCGGCGTGCCGGGCGAGGACGACCTGATCGGGGCGGGGATTCACTTCTGCGCTACGTGCGACGGGCCATTCTATCGCGACCGCCCGGTGGCCGTCATCGGTGGCGGCAACAGCGCAGCCGAGGAGAGCCTGTTCCTGACCCGCTTCGCGGACAAAGTGACGCTCCTGGTGCGCGGGCCGGCGCTGACGGCCAGCAAGATTGTCGCGGACAAGCTTGCCGAGACGCCCGGCGTCGAGATACGCGCTAATACCAGCGTGGCGGGGTTCGAGAGCGAGGGCGGCCATCTGACCGGGGTGCGCATCCACGACGCGGCGCGCGGCCAGGACGAGGTGATTCACCCGGCTGGCGTGTTCGTGTTCATCGGCCTGGAGCCGAACAGCGGCTGGCTGGGGCCGCAGATCAAGCGCGACCCCCAGGGGTTTATCGAGACGAGCCTCACCCTGGAGACAAGCCTGCTGGGCGTGTTTGCGGCCGGCGATGTGCGTTTGGGCAGCACGAAGCAGGCGGCGAGCGCCGTCGGCGAGGGCGCGACGGCGGCGCTCATGGTGCGCGAGTATCTCCGCCACATGTAGCCGACCGGCTATTGGGCCGGCGGACCGTAGTACCAGCGGGCGAGGGTCTCCGGCTGCGCACCCAGGAGCCAGGCGACGACGAGCGCGATGTTGAGCGACTGCTGCCGCACGACGCCGCGCTTCATAAAGCGCCGCGCCGACGTCGTCACGGGCAGTGGGATCAGGGCCGTCGGCCCGGCGGCGCTCATGCGCCACAGGAAGTCCACATCGTCCATCAGCGGCGCCTCGATAAAGCCGCCGAGCGCCTCGAAGACCGCGTGCCGCGCGATGATGCCCTGATCGCCGTAGCGGAAGATGCGTCCCTCGAAGCGCGTCATGGACGCGAAGAAGCGCAGCAGGTAGTGGTTGGTATCGAACCACAGCGTGAACGTAGCGCCGACAATCGCCGGGTCGCGCATCACCTGGTCGAGGTACGCGAGCGCGGATGGGTGGACGCGCGAGTCGGCGTGCAGAAATAGCAGGACGTCGCCACTCGCGTGCCGTCCCCCCAGGTTCATCTGCCGCGCCCGCCCTCGCGGCCCGGCGATGACCTCAGCGTAGGGGCGGGCGCGGCTCACCGTGTTGTCGCTGCTGCCGCCGTCCACCACCAGGATCTCGGCGTCGGCTGCCTGTGAGCGGATGCTGCGCAGGCAGCCGACGATGTTGTCGGCCTCGTTGAGCGTGGGAATGATGACCGAGAGCTGCATCTAGCCGGCGAAGCGCGACGCGGGTTGGCCCTTGATGCCCACCCGCAGCCGGAAGAGGTCGCCGGCCAGTGGCTGCTGCGCGCGTCCCGTGTCGTCGAGGCTGGTCCAGGCCGTCGTGATGTACAGCTCGTCGAGGTTGGGGCCGCCGAACGCGCAGCTCGTGACGCGCTCGACGGGCAGCCGGATCTCGCGCTCGACCCGGCCCTGGGGATCGTAGCGCGTGATCTTCCAGCCCTCCCACCGCGCGCTCCACACGAATCCCTCGCTATCCACGGCCAGCCCATCCGGAAAGCCCCACTCGCCCGTCGAGTCCACAAACGCGCGCCGATGGCTCAGCCCGCCACTCTCCGCGTCGAAATCGTAGGCGTAGATGACCTGGCGTGGCGAGTCGGTATAGTACATGGTTCGGCGATCCGGGCTCCAGCCAATGCCGTTGGACGTGCCGATGCCTGTCTCCATCACGTGGACGCTGAGGTCCGCATCCAGCCGATACAGGCAGCTGTGGTCGCCGTCACCCATCGTGCCCGCCCAGAATCGCCCCTGCCCATCCACCGCGCCATCGTTGAAGCGCGCGTGTGGCTTATGCGCCTCAGGATCGGCGATGGGCGTCAGACGGCGCGCGGCGGGGTCCCAGAACGCGAAGCCGTCGCGGGTCGCCAGGACGAGGCCGCCTACGCGGCGCAGCCCCATCGCGCCGATAGGCAGGCCGACGTCCACCCGCTCGTGCCCACCCGTCGCGGGGGTGTAGCGGTGGTAACAATCGCCCTCGATGTCCACGAAGTACAACACGCCGTCGGTCGGGTCCCAGAGAGGCCCTTCGCCTAGTTTTGCCCCCACGCTCAGTACATGCTCTAGCTCGCTCATCGTCTCTCCCCAACATAGACTCGTGCGGTCACGTTGGGCGCCGGGTGAAGCGCCCGCAGCGGCCCCACTGCTATTGTACGCCATCTCGGCGCGGTGGGGAAGGCGGCGCGATGAGCGGCCGTGCGGGTGGCGGTGGCATGGACATTGCAGCACACGACGGGGCGCACAGGGCGAGCAGTCTGAGCCTGATCGGCGCTTACCATCAGACAAGGAGGATGTATGCGAAGAAGGATTGCCGCCCTCGCTCTGGTCGGTCTACTCCTGGCGGCGGGCGCGAGCGGCGCCCTGGCGGCATGGAGCGGGCCGACGGCGGACGCCCAGGCGGAGACGGGCAGCCGCCAGGGCGTCTCGTCCGAGACGGGCACGACCACGACCACGCCAACGGCCACGGCCGCCACGGCCGAGGCGACCGGGACAGGGACCGCGACGGTCGCCGCTGCCACGACCACGCCGACGGCGACGGCCGCGACCGCCGAGGCGACCGGGACACCAACCGGCACCGCGACGACCATCACGTCGGCTACCGACACGGCCACCGTGACGGTCACGCCGACTCACGGGACACCGACCGCCACGGCGACCCCAACAGGTGTCGTCACCGTCGTTCCCCTACCCACGACGGCGACGCCGACGCCGACGGCTACTCAACACTTCGGCGGAAATCACACTCTCTATCTGCCCCTCATCGAAAAGGCAGTGGATTGGAATGGGCCGGACCTGACCATTTCCAGCGTCAGGGTTGAAATGCAGGGCTACAGCGGTGGGTGTGTCAATGCGTATGGGAATTTGCTGCTCTACGTCACCATTGCCAACGTCGGCCGTTCCGACGCCGGGCCGTTCACCATCTCCTTCAACGGGGCGCCGTTCGCCACGTTGACCGGGCTGGCTGCTGGCAGCGCCGCCTACATTATCACCAACCAGTTCGTGCCGGTGGGCCAGCCGGTGACCATCGTCGTGGACAGCAACAACGACCTGGCCGAGCCGAACGAGGGCAACAACACGTTCTCCGGGATGCTGCCTATTCCGACGCCGCCGCCGCTGTGCACCGGCACGCCGACCGGAACTGTGACCCCCGGCCCCTCGCCGACGGGCACGGCGACCGTGACCGGCACGCCGACTGCGGCGGCGACGGGGACCTCTACCGCGACGGCGACGGCGGCCACCACTCACACGCCGACAGCGACGCCCACGGCGACGGCTGCCGCGACAGAGACGGCGACCCCGACGGCGACAGCTGCCGCGACAGAGACGGCGACCCCGACGGCGACGGCTGCCGCGACAGAGACGGCGACCCCGACGGCGACGGCTGCCGCGACAGAGACGGCGACCCCGACGGCGACGGCTGCCGCGACAGAGACGGCGACCCCGACGGCCACCGCGACGGCGACGCCGACGGAGACACCAACCGGCGGTTAGGTCGCGGCAGGGCGACACCCGTCGGGTCTCAAGTTGGAATCTACATGCCGTTCCGCCGCGTGTCTCATCTTGAGATGAGTCTGGACAGACGAAGACACGGGCAGGCTTCCCTTGCGGAGCCTACCCGTGGTGCGTGACACGGCGCGGGGAACGGGGAAACGTTAGCGGAGAGACGCCTCAGCGTCGGCGGGAGCAAGCTGCGCTTGAATGAGCGCCGCTGCGCCGCGCGCTACGCCGCGTGGGCTGTCGGCGCCGAACACCCGGACTGACATGAACGCGCCATCCATCAGCATGAGAAGCTGCCCGGCGAGAATATTGGGCGCGCTGGCGCCGGCGGCGGCGGCCATCTCGCCGAACCGCGCTCGCACCGCTTGCTTGTGCGCGAAGGCGACCTGGTGGCCGGGGTGGTCGGGGGACGGGAAATCTACGACGGCATTTGGGTGCGGCTCTGGGGCGTCGTCGGCACGCCGATGTTCAACGTCCGTGTCGTCCGTTAGCGGCGATGGGTGAGCGCCGAGTTGACTGGGCTGGCGGCGGCCTAGGATCGCGCGTCGGCGACGGACGCCGCCATGCGGTCGAGCCAGGCTTTGTCCTCCACGCGCAGAAGCGCGGGGTTGAAGAACTGCGCCACAGTGAAGACGAGCACGATTGCGCCCGATAGGGTGATGACGACGCTGATGTCAAACGCGCCGCCGATGAAACCGGCCAGGGCGGTGCCGAGCGGCCAGGTGAACTGAGCGATGAGCCGACGCACGGCAAAGACGCGCCCTTGTAGCTCCGGCGGCGTCTGCGTCTGCCAGATGCTCTGGGAGTGGGAATTCATGAGCGGGGTCATCATGCTGCGCACGATCACCATCGCCGCCGCGACATAGACGTAGGAGGTGAGGCCGAACACCATGACGCCGATGGCGCTCACGACAATGGGCACGAGGACGCCGTAGATGCGGCGCGTCTTGAGGCCGCCCCACGTGCTGATGAGGAGGCCGCCGATGAACCCGCCGATGCCGCCAGCCGAGTTGACCAGCGCCAGCGACGCCTCGTAGGACAGGCCCAGCGCCATCCAGCTCGGCGCGAGGTTGAACTTGAGCAGCAGCGGCGTCAGGACCCCGGCCGGTGCGAACAAGAGGTTGACCAGGGTGAACGTCCCCAGCAGCCACAGCAGCGGCCGCCGCTGCCAGATGTAGCGCCAACCCAGGGCCACGTCGGACCATAGGCGCGACGCTGCGCCGGTGCGCTCGCTCTGATCCGCCGGGCGCGGCGACGGGACGTTGAGGAACGGCAGCACGAGTCCGGCCAGAAAGAACGTGGCGGCGTCAATGAACAGGACCAGGGCTGTGCCGTCGGGCAGCGCGGTCAGGGGCGGGAGCGGGAGGACGCCTTGCCGCGCCAGCGACGGCAGGGCGATGATGGTGGCGGCGATGGCCGGCGCGACGATGCTCGCCAGGGACCACGTCGTCTGCATCATGCCGTTGGCGCGGGGCAGGTGCTTCGGTGGGACGAGCATGACATAAGACGTGTCGAAGGCGGCCATGTGAAACGCGCCCAGGACGGCGAACAGGGCCGTGATGACTAGCACCGGCCAGAGCTGAAGGCTGCCGCTGAGGACGAGCGCGGCCAGGCTGAGGCTCAGCGCCCCACTGAGGAAGTCCACGACCAGCATCGTGCGCTTGCGGTCGTGGCGGTCAGCCCACGCGCCCGCGACGGGGGCGGCGAAAACGACCGGGACGCCGAAGGCGAGGCCGATAGCGGACAGGGCGAACGCCAGCTCCGCCTTCTGCTCCGGCAGGGGGTAGAGGGTGACTGTGATCCAGATCGTGAGCGCGAAGAAGGTCAGGCTGCTGCCGAGGGCGGAGATGGACTGGGTGACCCAGATGATAACGAAGGTGCGGAAGCCGTGGGGCGGGGTCTCAGGCATGAGCGAATCCTGTCGCATCAATCCTGCGGCACCAGGCTGCGAATGACCTCGGCGTCGGGTTCGGGCATCCACCCGTACATCAGGTAGCGGCCGTAGGACTTGAAGCGGTACTTCTCGACGACGCGGCGGCTCATTGGCTCGGCGTGGATGGCGGCGATGTGATAGCCCCGCGCGTGGGCATCCTGGAGCCGCTGCGCCAGGAGCGTCGAGTACACGCGCTGGTTGCGCGCCCCCGGTAGGGTGGACGCGCCGCCCAGATAGGCGATGCCGGGCTGGTAGATGACCTGGGCCTGACCGACGGGACGCCCACTCAGGCGGGCCAGGTAGACCGTGCGGCGCTGCGTCTCCTTCGGGTCGCGGAAGCGCTCGTAGAAGTCCGGGCGGCGGTGGGCAACCTGCTCGTCGGTCCAGTTGAAGCCCTGCGCCGTGATCTGCAACACGGCTTCCAGGGCGTCCTCCGAGCTGCCGTCAACGACCTCTAGCGCGACAGCCGGGTTGGTGGGGATGTCGTCGGGCGTTAGCCCCACGCGGGCCATGGCGATCTGGTCGCCGGCCAACAGCAGCCCATGCCGCTCCAGGCGCTCCGCCAGGTCTTGCGGCTCGTCGAACGGGGCGACGAACCATGTGAAGCCGGCGCCATGCGACCGAAAATGCTCGATCATGGCCGCGATCTTTTCGTCGGCGACCTCGGCCGGCCAGTGGAACCCGCCGACCCAGTTGCTGCCGGGGTGCGGGTCGTAGGAGCCGCCGTAGCCGCCGTGAAGGTTGCCCCGAAAGCTGGCGTTGGGGCTGATGCGGTCGCGCGGGTCCCAGCTATAGAACGCCTCCTCAAACAGGTGCGCGATCTCGTCGTCCGTCAGCGTCGCCGGCGCGATCCACTCGCCGCGGTGCGCGCTCGGCCAGAGAGCGGTGCGATAGAGGTCAATCGTGTGGACGCGGCCGTCTCGCAGCCGCAGGAAGGCGGCGCAATTCTCCTCGACGTAGCGCCCCGCGCGGTGGTACTGGACGCGGAACTCGGCGCTTAGCAGGTCGCCGGCGCTGGGGCTGCTCAGGACCTCGGCCCGCAGATTCGGCTCGGTAGGCCACGCGGCTTCGAGATAGGCGCGGACACGGTCGAGTGGCCGCATCACGGCGTTTTCCTCTGCGCCGTAGACGCGCATCCCGACATCTTGCGTGACCACCTGCTCCAGCCTGGCTCGGTCCACAACGGCTGCGACAAACGCCTGGGCGATGCTCGTTTCGGTTTTCTCTAGCATGGAGAGTTGTCCTTCGTGTCTGTTTGGTGGTAGGGACGAGTTTGGTGGTAAGGGCGGGTTTGGTGGTAGGGACGAGTTTGGTGGTAAGGGCGGGTTTGGTGGTAAGGGCGGGTTTGAAACCCGCCCCCTATCAAATAATACGTGAATCCGCCTCGCTGGTCATCGGCAATTCGGGTGATTGTCTATCGCGCAAATGAACATCGCAGCGCTCCTGTTCATGCCTTTCGCGGTGTTCGCAACAGGAAAAGCCCTGCCGTGAGCTTGCGGCAGGGCTTCCAACTGAAGTCGTCACTACATAACGCTCAACTCAACTTTGACAGACGACTACCGGCGCTGGCCGGCGAAGGTGTTGATGTAGGCGACCACGTCGTTGAGCTGGGCGTCGGTGATGTAGTCCTGGCCGTAGTGGGGCATGCCGCGGCGGCCCTGCCGCACGGCATCCTGCGCCTCGCGGCTGTTGCGCAGCGCCAGGTTGCCCGGTGCGTTACCTATAGCGCCGTGGCACAGATAGCAGCCCTGGCCGAAGTAGACCGCTGCCCCGCGTCCCACGGTGTCGCCGGCCGGGTTAGCGACGGCGAGCTGCTCCGTCGTCGGCGGCGGGACCTGGGCCGCGGGCGGGGCATTTCCACCGCCAAGCGCGCGCGTATACGCTACCATCGCCCATATCGTCTGGTCGTCGTACTTGTCGCCGAAGCCGGGCATGCCGGCGAAGCTCAGGCCGTTCTTGATGATCCAGAATAGCTGGCCGTCGGTCTTCTCCTGCGTGTCGTGGGCGCGGAGGTCTGACGCGGGTGGATAGAGGCCGGCGCCGAAGGTCCCCTTGCCGTCGCCGTTCGCGCCGTGACACACCGCGCACGAGCCGGTGTAGGCGTTGCGGCCCGTCTCCAGCGCCCGCGGGTTGGACGCCACGGGATTCTGCAAATCCGCCGCCGACCGCGACGCGATACTGACCGCCACGTCACCGTACAGCCGCTCGAGCGGCAGGTCGTTGCGGTGGCCGAGGGCCAGGGGCATCCCCACGAACACGGTTCCGATCAACACAATCAATCCGCCAATCACCAGGCCTACCAATCCACTGATGAGACAACCCCACGACCGTCCTGGTGTTGCCGCCTGTCCGTCGCTCAAAGCCAATCTCCTGTGAGTCTGTGATCGTTGGTGTCCACTACCTGTCGAGCGAGGCGAGGCGTTCGGATGCTTCGACCAGGGACTTGTCGAGCTTGAGGGCTTGCTGGTACGCGGCGCGCGCATCGTCGGTCTGCCCCAGGCCGCGCAGCGCCTCGGCCTTCTGCAGCCAGAGGCTGGCCGTGCCGGAGCCGCCAAAGCCCTGCCCCCCGCCGCTGCTCCGCGCCAGCGCCGCTTCCGCGCCGTCGAGCGCTTCCTGGTAGCGTCCCACCTTATTGAGGAGCTTGAGGCGCAGCGAGGAGTTGGGCGCAGCGCTGAAGCCCCGGTCGCCGAAGCCGCCGAAGCCGCGCGCCATGGTCGGGGAATTGTCGAGCGCCGTCAGCGCCTCCTGGTAGCGCTCTGCCCCGGCCAGCGCCTCGACCAGCCGGCTCCATGCCATGCGGTCGCTGGGGTTGTCCTTGACGGCGGCCTGTAGCTCTGGCAGGACGCGGCTATACATGCCGACATCGGTAAAGTCGGGGCCGAGGATGGCGGCCACAAGGGGCGCCTGGTCCGGGCGATAGATCGGGATGTAGCGGTTCCAACTGTAAGTCAGGCTATCCCATCGGGCGTCGAAGCTCGCGTAGGGAATGGCGAGGTTAGAGCCGAGCAGCGAGTCGTCCACGTAGAACACGCCAGCGCGGTCGTCGTAACCCTGGACGACACGGTAGTGGCCGACGCGGTAGCTCTCGCTCACGTTCTGGAGCACGATGACGGGGATGTCGTTCGCCACGAGGGCCTTAACGATGTCGTCGTTGCCGTTGATGCGCGGCTTCGTCTCTAGCCCGAACTTGGCAACATATGGCGCAATCACCTGCCAGCCCATGCCGCGGCTATCGGCGTAGGGGCGCAGCACCTGGCGCGCTTCACCCTGGGAGATATCGAAGCCGTAATAGTCCAACACGGCCACGACGGACGCCGGGCCGCAGTTGTTGAGGGTCTGAACACTATGCTTAAGCTGACCGAGGGAGTAGGCCGCCGGCGCGGGCCTGGGCGTGATGCCCTTCGGCATGCTGTCGTCGTCGGCGGGGTTCGCCCACGTCGGCAGGACCGCCAGCGCCAATACCAGAAGGCCCACCACAACGCCCAGCAGGCGTACTGCGTGTGCTCGTCTCATAGTCTTCCTTTCTAGGCGTCAAACAACTCAGCCGACCTGGGCCACGGGCAGACAAGCAAAGCCTGTGCCCGGCGGCAGGTCGGGTTTCTACGTACTACCACGACGAAGGCAGGCGAAAAGTTTCACGCGTGGCGAAAGCCCCACAGGCGGTTACGGGGTTTTTACGTCACGCGGCGAAAACAGCGGTAGAATGGTCTCACCTGTCCGTCTGAACGATAATCTGAGGAGTCGCCTGGCTGCTGGCCTCGGCCACCGTCTCGTCCATCATGCTGATGGCGTGGTGGGGCGGCCTCAACCATCTGAACGCCATGCTCGCCATGCTGTTCGACGCCGCTGTCGTCGGTCTGCTGCTGCTGAAGACCCGCGCGTCCGCGCCCGCCGAAGCCTGATTACTGAACGATCCGCCACCCACCACCCTGCGAGCGCCTGAGGGTCGGCACAATTGCCGGCCCCAGGCGCTCGGCCTTTCAGGATGGACGTATGCCCGCCGCGGGTGTATCATCACCCGCGATACTCTATTTGGCGCACTCCAGGAGACGGGCATGGACTACTTACTTGGCATAGACACCTCTACCACGGCGACGAAGGCGCTGCTCATAGATACCGACGGCGCTGTCGTGGCCGTCGCTTCGGCGGGCTACGGCTTCGAGACGCCGCGCCCCGGCTGGACGGAGCAAAGCCCCGCGTTATTCTGGGACGCGACGGTCAAGAGCATCCGCGACGTTCTGGCGCAGGCCGGCGTTCGCGGCGCGGACGTGGCGGCCGTCGGTCTGACGGGGCAGATGCACGGCATGGTGCTGCTAGACGCGCAGAACCGTGTCATCCGGCCGTGCATCCTGTGGAACGACCAGCGCACCGCGCGTCAGTGCGACGAGATCACGGCTACGGTCGGGGCGGAGCGCGTGCTTGAGATCACCGGCAACCCGGTGTTGACCGGCTTCACCGCGCCCAAAATCGTCTGGACACGCGAGAATGAGCCGCAGAACTACGCCCGCGTCGCCCACGTTCTGCTGCCGAAAGACTACGTGCGCTTCTGCCTCAGCGGCGAGTTCTTCAGCGATGTCTCCGACGCCTCCGGCACATCGTTGCTCAACGTGCGTGAGCGGCGCTGGTCAGACGAGGTGCTGGGAGCGCTCGACATCCCCCGCGCCTGGCTGCCGGAGGTGACGGAGTCGCCGGTCGTCAGCAGCCACGTGAGCGCGGCGGCGGCGCAGGCGACGGGCCTCGCGCCTGGCACACCCATCGTCGGTGGGGCCGGCGACCAGGCGGCGGCGGCGGTCGGGAACGGCATCGTCCGCGAGGGCCTGGTCTCCATCACCCTGGGCACATCCGGTGTCGTGTTTGCCGCCTCGCAAGAGTACCGCGTCGAGGCGCAGGGACGGCTGCACGCCTTCTGCCACGCCGTGCCCGGCATGTGGCACCTCATGGGCGTGATGCTGTCGGCGGCCGGTAGTCTCCAGTGGCACCACGACACCGTCGCGCCGGACATGAGCTTCGACGCGCTGGTCGGCGAAGCCGCTGCCGCGCCGGCCGGCGCCGAGGGCCTGCTCTTCCTGCCGTACCTCACCGGCGAGCGTATGCCCTACCCTGACCCGCTGGCGCGGGGCGCGTGGGTGGGGCTGACTGTACGCCACGGGCGCGGCCATCTGACGCGCGCCGTTCTGGAAGGCGTGGCGTTCGGGCTGAAGGACGGCTTCGGGCTTATGGCCGGCGCCGGCCTGCCGCCCATCGAGAGTGTGCGCGTGTCGGGGGGCGGCGCGCGCAGCGCCGTGTGGCGGCAAATCCTCGCCAGCGTCCTGGGCACTCCCCTTGCTACTGTGAATACGACCGAGGGGACGGCCCTGGGCGCGGCGCTCCTGGCCGGCGTCGGCGCGGGGGTCTGGCCGGACGCGGCGACGGCGGCCGCGCGGACGGTTCTGGTCATCGGCGAGGACGCGCCAGACCCGGACCAGGCGCCCGTGTATGAGGCGCAGTATCCCCTCTATCATGGCCTCTATACGGCTCTTAAACCTACATTTCAGGGAGTTGCAGCATGACGACAAGCGATTTTCACGGTCTACCCACCCGAGCCCTCGACAATGGCAAGCTGCGCGTCGAGTTTCTGACCCAGGACGGCCCGCGCATTGTGCGCCTCTTCGTCGGCGGCTCGGAGCAGAATTTGCTGGCGGAGATGCCTGAGATGAAAGCCGGCACTCCCCACGGCGACTACTTCTTCCGCGGCGGCCACCGTTTGTGGCACTCGCCGGAAGCGATGCCGCGCACGTACATCCCCGACCACGTCGGGTTCCGCGTCGAGGACCTGGCCCACGGCGTGCGGCTGCTCCAGCCGGCCGAAGTGTCCACAGGCATCCGCAAGACCATCGAGCTGCGCCTGACGCCGGACGCGCCCTCGCTCACCCTCAACCACACGCTGACCAACGACGGCCCCTGGCCCGTCGAGTTAGCGCCGTGGGCCATCACCCAGTTGCGCCTCGGCGGCTGGGTCGCGCTGCCCCAGACGATGGGGCCGCTGGACGGCGTCGGCCTCTTGCCGAATCGCCAGCTCGTGCTGTGGCCCTACACGCGCCTGGCCGACCCGCGCTTCAGCCCTGACGATCAGATGCTCGTGATCCAGGCGCAGGCCGAGCTACCGCCGTTCAAGATTGGCTACATGAACCGGCGCGGCTGGGCGGCCTACGCCATTGACAGCCTGCTGTTCGTCAAGCACTTCACGCCGCAGCCGGAGCGCGAACACGCCGACTTTGGCTGCAACAACGAAGTCTACTGCAACGATCAGTTCGTCGAGTTGGAGACGCTGGGGCCGCTGGTGCGCCTGGAGCCAGGGCAGAGCGCCTACCACCAGGAGATCTGGGACGTGCGCGTCGGCCTGCCGCCCATCACGAGCGCCGACGACGTGCGCCAGTTCGTCGCGGAGGCCATTTCTGGGTAAGCTTTTCGGCAGCCTATTGAGTCGCATGCTTGCCCCATCACCGAAAGGACACTCATGACCCTGCTGTTGACTCGATCCGACCTCGCGCCGCTGTTGACCGAGCCTGACTCGATCCGCGCCAGCTTCGACGTCATCCGCGAGGCGCTGCGCGGCTCCGTTCAGGAGCCGGACGAGCACCAGTCGTGGCTCGCCTACCCGCTCGGCACGTCCGCCGAGGCCCGCGTCCACGTCAACCTCCTGGCGGCGCCAGCCGGCACTAGCATCCGACTCTTCCCCCCGCCGGTTGGCCCGACCGCCCCGACCGGCGACTCCCTCGGCCTGCTGTTCGACCCGCAGGGGCGCGTCGCCGCCGTCATAGATCTGCACGACCTGGGGTCCTGGCGCACCTCTGGCGTCGCCGCCGTCGCCACGGCGGCCCTCGCGCCGCAGGACGCGCGCGTGGCGGCGATGCTCGGCAGCGGCAAAGAGGCGGAGATTTTCCTGCGCGCCCTGCGCGTGGCGATGCCCGATCTGACCGAGGTGCGCGTTCACAGCCGCACGCCGGCGAACCGGGAGCGTTTCGCGCGCGAGATGACGACCGACGCTCTGCCGGTGCGGGCGGTTGAGGCGGCGAGTCAGGCGGTTGAAGGGGCGGACGTCATCATCGCGGCGTCGGCCGGCGGTCGGCCCTTGTTCGAAGCGTCGGCGGTGCGGCCGGGGGCCACGGTCGCCAGCGTCGCGTGGGGCATCGTGCCGCAGGACCTACGCGCCCGCCTCGTCCTGCCCGACCGCTTCCAACCGGAGGCGCGGCCGACCGGCTGGGAGCCGTGGCCGCCGCGTCGCGGCGACGGCGGTTTCCCCAGCGACGTGCTCTTCCTGGCCGACGTGCTGCGCGGCACGCCCGCGCGGCGGACGCCTGATGAGACGCTGCTGTACAGCCAGTTCGGAGTCTTTGCTTGGGACGCGCCGCTCCTGCGCTGGGCGTACGAGGCGGCGCGGCAGCGCGGCGTCGGTACGGAGTTCTCGTTCACGTAGCCAGTCACACGGGCGGGTGGAGGGCGAAGCCGCCGTCCACCCGCACCGTTGCGCCGGTCATGTACTCGGCCTCGTCGGACGCTAGAAAGCGGATGACGAGGCCGATTTCTTCTGGCCGCGCCAGCCGCTGCCACGGCAGCGCCAGCCCCGCCTGTTTCAAGTCCGCCTCAGAGTAGTGGTCGCGCTCGCCGGGCGTGTCCGTCCAGCCGGGGTGGATGACGTTGACGCCAATGCGGTGGGGCGCAAGCTCGACCGCCAGAATCTCGGCCAGGTGGGTAATGCCCGCCTTGCTGGTCCCGTAGGCCGTCGCGCCGGCGACCGGCACCTCGGCCTGCACCGACCCGACGATGACGATGCGCCCGCCCCACCCCTGCGCCACCATCTGCCGCGCCGCCGCCTGGCACGTGTGCCACACGCCGAACAGCGTCACCGAGAACGTCGCCCACGCCTCGTCCCACGTCAGCTCGATGAACGGCTTGCGGATCGAGCGCGCCGCGTTGGCGACGGCGATGTCGAGGCGGCCGAACGTGGCGGCGGCCTGCGCCACAGCGGCGGCGACCTGCGCCGGATCCGATACGTCGCCCGGGCAGACGAGGGCGCGCGGCCCCAGCGCGGCGATCGCGGCGGCGAGGGACTCAAGCTCGTCCAGGTGGGCGACGTCGTTGACGGCGACGTCCGCGCCGGCTTCGGCCAGGGCGAGAGCGGCGGCGCGGCCAATGCCGCGGGCGGCGCCGGTGACGAGGGCGGCGCGGCCGGCGAGGCTGGTGTTGGGGGTGGCGGGAGTAGTCACAGGTGGGCCTCACATGCGTCGGTGGGTAACAGAGTGGCGGGCAGTATAGCCGCCGACGGGCGACGTGTCAATCGCGGATGGCCGCGCTTTGGAGCCTGGCGGCGAAGTGACGTATAATTGAGGGAGGCGTATTGAGAAAATTTCTCAGTTAAGGATGTTGGGATGCGTTTTGGCTATTCCTCTCATAGTTTCCTGTCTGCTACCGACTTGAGTCGGCGGCGTCGGTGGACGTCTGGCTTCGCCGGTCTTGCGGCGCTCCTCGCCCTCGCGTCGTTGCTGGCCGGCTGCGCGTCGGCGGCCCAGACTTCGACGGCTGCCACGGGGGGCGCGGCGGGCAAGCGGCCCACCGTCGTCGCCACGACGACCATCATCGCGGACATGGCGCAGAACGTCGCCGGCGACAACGCCGAGGTCGTGTCGCTGCTGCCACGCGGCGCCGACCCGCACACCTTCCAGCCCAACCCGCGCGACTCGCAGACTCTGGCGCGCGCCGCCGTCATCCTCGAGAACGGGGCGGGGTTCGAGAGCTGGCTGAACAAGCTCGTCGAAAGCTCGGGCACGCAGGCGAAGCGCGTGGCGGTGTCCAACGGCGCGAAGCTGCTGACGATGGACGCCCAGGGCCACGAGAGCGCGGCGCCCGGCGACGGGCGTGTGGACCCGCACCTGTGGCTGGATGTGGCGAACGGCATGCTGTACGTCGAGAACATTCGCGACGCCCTGGCCGCCGCCGACCCTGCCCACGCCGACTCCTATCGCGCCAACGCCGCGCGCTACCTGGACGAGCTGAAGGCGCTGGACAACAGCATTGTCCAGCAGGTCGGCTCGATTCCCAGGGAGCGGCGCAAGCTGGTGACGAACCACGACACGTTCGGCTACTTCGCCGCCCGCTACGGCTTCGACGTGGTGGGCGCGGTAATCCCGTCCCTCAGTCCGGAGGCGCAGCCCTCGGCGCAGGACATCGCCCGGCTGGTCGAGACGGTGCGGCAGACGGGCGTGGGCGCTGTGTTCGCGGAGAACACCGTCAGCCCACGCCTGGCCGAGCAAATCGCTCGCGACTCGGGCGCGCAGGTGGTCGGCACGCTGTATACCGACTCCCTGGGTGAGTCGGGCAGCGCGGGCGACAGCTACAGCAAGATGATGCGCTACGACGTGGACGAGATCGTGAAGGCGTTGAAGTAATGGCGGCCGGAGCCGAGTATAATATAAGCTGCGATGCGTGAGAAACAGTGGGTCGCGCCCTATTTAAGGAGAGAAGCATGAATGAAGTCAAGACGATGACGAAGAAAGAGCGCATGGATGCGGCGGTACGCGGTCAGCCTGTGGATCGGCCGCCGGTCAGCCTGTGGCGCCACTTCTACGAGACCGAGGAAACCGCCCAGGGGCTGGCGCAATCCATGTTGCGCTGGCAGCACACCTACGACTGGGACTGGATGAAGATCAACCCGCGCGCCTCGTACCATGTCGAGGGCTGGGGCGTCAAGCTCCAGTTCAGCGGCAATGCTTTCGTCAAGCCGGTGACGCTGGAAGTTCCGATCCAGAGCACCCGCGACTGGGCCAAGCTCAAGCCGCTGCCGCTGGATACGGGCGAGCTGGCCGAGCAGCTCGAAGCCATCGGGCTGATTCGCCAGGGTCTTGGCCTGGATGTCTACGCCATTGAGACGGTCTTCAACCCGGTCTCCATCGCCGGTGATATGGTCGCCGACAAGCAGACGCTCGTCGCCCATATGCAGGAGGACCCGCAGGCCCTTCACGGCGCGCTGGAGGTCATCACGGAGACGTTCCGCGCCTTCGCCCGCCGCTGTCTCCAGGCCGGCGCGAGCGGCCTCTTCTTCGCCACGACCCACTGGGGCAGCTACGACCTGCTGACCGACGAGCAGTACGCCGAGTTTGGCCGCCCGTATGACCTTCGCGTCCTCGATGCGGTGCAGGATGCGCCGCTGAATGTCCTGCACGTGTGCAAGAACCACAACATGGCTCTGAAGCTCGCCGACTACCCGGTCCACGCGATCAACTGGGCCGTCGGCTCGCCGGGCAACCCCTCACTGGAAGAGGTGCAGAAGGTGACGCAGGCGGCGGTGATGGGCGGCTTCCGCAACGAGACGCTGCTGAGCGGGCCTGAGTCCGCCATCTTCGCCGAAGCCCGCGCTGCGGCAGAGGCGACCGGGGACCGGCGCTGGGTTCTCGGCCCCGCCTGCTCGATCTCAGTCGAGACGCCGGATGCCCACGTGCGCGCCGCGCGGCAGGCCGCCGACGAGATTGCCTCAGCCTAGTGTCCTTGCTGACTGAAGGCTGCGCTACAGTTTTGCCTTTGTAGTGCCGACTTCAGTCGGCTCCCCGGCCCGATGCAGAGCTGACTTCAGTCGGCCAGCGATGGCAGGTCGAACGTGTCCACGAAGAAAAGGTCGGTGAAGCCGAGCCGCAGATAGATGCTGTGGGCATAGCTGTCCGGTTCGGCCGCGAGATAAATGATCTCCGCCCCCCGCCGCCGCCCCTCGGCGACGATCCAGTGAAACAGGGTCGTCCCGATGCCCAGGCGGCGATAGGGTTCCAGCGTCGCCAGCCCCCACATGCCCACGACACCGTCGCGGTAGAGCGTCGAGATGGCGCTCACGGGGACGCCACCCACCTCCGCGACGAGGAAGTCGTAGTCGTAGCGGGCGAGATTGGCGCGCGCCGCCTCGACGCCGTGCTCGATGTGCCCCTCCATGCCGAAGCCCGCGTTCTGGATTTGGACGAACGTTTCCAGGCTGATCTCGTCGGGCGCGCGGCGGACGCAGACGGCCGGGTTCAGCGGCCTGGCGAGATCGCCGAGCAGGCGCATGAACACCTCGCGCTCGCCGCTCTCGACGAAGCCATGACGGGCCAGGCGCTGCGGCCAGTCCGGCGGCTCCGACAGAGGCGTTACGCGAACGCGGGGTGTCATGTCCACGGCGCGGTAGTGGCGCACGATCTGCGCGATCGTCGCATCCACGGCCTCGGTCGGCACACTCTGCAAGATCGCGACGTTGCCCGGTTCGTCGCGGGTGTTGGTGAACACGACGACGCCGGGCCAGTCCGCCCGCTGCGCCCAATACTCGTGGCTGACCTCGTCGAAGGCGAGGATACGGCGGCAAATCTCGCGCTCAGGATTGCTGAGCATCGGCCTCCTCCACGGCGGGCACAACCTCGGCGACGAAGCGGCGCAGCGCCGCGATATGCTCGTCGGGTGACGTGAGACCGGCGCCCATCGTGTTCACGGCCATGTGCGTCGCGCCGGCCGCCAGCCAATCCAGGGTTTCCTGCCGCCACTGCTCCGGTGAGTTGCGGCCGATGGACATGACGCCAGCGATGGCGACGTGGGACGGGTCGCGGCCGGCGGCGCGGGCGACGTCGTGCACGTGGGCGATGGCGGCGCGCATCTGCTCGACGGACGGGAACGCGCGCCAGTGGGGCAGCCAGCCGTCGGCCAGCCGGCCGACGCGGTCCTGCACCGGCGCGGAGTTGCCGCCCATCCATATCGGGATCGGCCGCTGGATGGGCAGCGGGTTGATGCCTGCGTCCGGAATCGTTTCAAACCGCCCCTGGACATTGACACTTGGCCTGGTCCATAGCTCACGCAGCACGGCGATTTGCTCCTCGATGCGGCGGCCGCGCGTGTGAAAGTCCTCGCCGAGGGCCTCGAACTCGACGGCGTTCCAGCCGACGCCGACACCCAAGATGAGGCGGCCGCTGCTCAGCAGGTCCACTTCCGCTGCCTGCTTGGCAACGAGGGCCGTCTGCCGCTGCGGCAGGACCAGGACGCCTGTCAGCAACTCGATGCTGCGGGTGATCGCGGCCATGTAGCCGAACACGACCATCACCTCGTGGAACTGGTTCTCCAGGCGGTACGCGCCGCCCCAGTTTGGGCGATTGGTTGTGTCCGCGCCCAGGACGTGGTCGTAAATCTGGAGATAGTTGTAGCCCATCTCCTCGGCGGCGATTGTGTAGTCGTGGACAGCCTGCACATCCGGCCCAATCTCGGTCTGAGGGAACACAACTCCCACGCGCATGTCTACCTCCTGTTGTCGCAGCGATGCGCCCCATTCTCTGGTGTCACCCGCCTTTAAACTTCACCTTGTAGCCCACCTCGGTCAGGTATTCCGCGACGCGCTCGCGGTGATCGCCCTGAATCTCGATCTCGCCGTCTTTGGCCGTGCCGCCCGCCCCGCAGCGCTTCTGGAGCGTCTTGAGCAAGTCGCGCAGCGCCGCGTCGTCGGCGACGATGCCGCTGACGACAGTCACCGTTTTGCCACGCCGCCGCTTGCGGTCGCGCTCGACGTAGACCGTCTGGCTCTTCGGCGGCGAGGCGGCCGTCGCGCGCCGCTCTGGCTCTGGCGCAGGGTCGGGATCGGTGGAATAGACGATGCGGCCGCGTGGCCGTCCTGACATGGCAGAATCTCCTGCACCCATGCCACACAAGCGTGTGACGGTTGCCGATAGGCCGGCGGCGGAGTAGAGACGCGCCATGGCGCGTCTCTACCACGCCCGTCCGAGGCGCTGGAGAGCCATCTCCAGCGCCAGCCCTATTGCGGCGATAATTTGCCAATCTTCATCAGTCGTCGCTACAAGGTGCGTCGCGTGCGTAACGACCTGGCGCAACTCGCGTGCCGTCGGCCCTCCGGAGTCTAGCATAACCTGACCGGACAGGCAATACAAAAAGAGGGCGTCGGTCTCACGACCGACGCCCCCGCGAGCATCACGTTACGGCGCCGGGCAAGAGCCGGCCACGGTCTGGTTGGGACCCCAGCAGATGCTGGCCGGTGGCTGTCGCCCCTGGGGATCCGTGATCGTCAGGCGGCCGCTCTGCCCCTCGTCGGCGTCGGCGAGCAGGCCGGCGGTGCTGCCCCAGAACACGTCCCAGAGGGCCGGGCCGCGGTAGCCGGGCGGGTTGTAGTTGCCCGCTGTCCGCGTGATCTGCCCTGTGCGCGTGTGGAAGCGCAAGCCCTCGCCCGTCTGAAGCAGCAAGGACGGGAAGACGTAGCGGTCGCCCTTCTCGTTGGTGATCTCCCAGCCCGCCAGCTCCACCGAGTCGCCGTCGTTCTGGAGGAAGGCCCACTCCACGTCGCACTCGGCGCACTTGCTGGAGCGCCCGATCTGCTGCGCCGAGTACTTAACGTCCGTGAAGTGGACGTTGGGCCAGCCGGTCACTCGCCGGGCGGGCTGCTGCGGCGCGACGACGGCGAGGGACGCGCCCAGCGCCTTCTGGGCGACAGCGGCGCTGGCGCTCGGCGTGGCGCAGACATCCAGCCCTACGTCGTCCACGTAGGCCCGCAGTGTCGCGCCCTTGCCGTCGTTGTAGGCGTTGAAGAGCACCTGCATGGTCGAGCCGGCCCACATGCTGACGTCGGCGGTGTATTCGCGCCACTCGTCGGATGTGCCCGCGGTGTCGAGCAGGCGCTGCACCGGCACGCCCTGGCTGGTGTAGATGATTGCCTCGACGCGGTCGGCCGCGTCGGCGTCGGCCGCGCGCACCCAGTAGTGCAGGCGAGCGCTCTGGGCGTTGAGCGGAATCGTCACGACCTGCCAGGCGTAGGACCAGCTCTCCTTGCCGGCCTGTCCCGTCGGGCCGAGCTGGAGCGCGCGCTGGCCGCCGTGGGCGACGCCGCTCTCGATGCTGGCCGGGTAAGGCACGGCGGCCTGAATCTGCCAGGTGGTGTCGGTCTCGAAGCCGCCGTTGACGATGACGTCGCTGCACGTGACGGGGTTGGCCGTCGCCGTGGCGGTGGGCGTGGCCGTGCCGGTCGGCGCGACGACGGTTGCGGTCGGCGTGTTCGTGGGCGCGGCGGTTGCCGTCGCGGTGGGGGTCGGCGTGATCGGCGGCTCCCCGGCCTGTTGCAGCAGCGGCAGGTAGACCTTCTGTGTCTGCGGACCGGGCGGGTTGGTGGCCGTCGCCGTGCTGGTGGGCGTGCGCGTCGCGCCGGGCACGGTGGCCGTCGGCGTGGATGTCGCGGGCGGGGTGACTGTCACGTACAGCGTCGGGGAGGGGGCCGGCGTGACTGTCTCGTCGGTCACCACGGCGAGGCTGGCGTCGTCCCAGAACGAGAAGTTGTACTTCACCTTCCACTCGGCCCTGCCGCGCGTGTAGACGGTAACGTGGTCACTCTGGGCGACGGTGCGGATGGTCAGCGGAATGTACTCGTCGTAGTGCTGGACGAAGGGCGACCACACGACGGAGGCCGGCGGCGCGACCGGCTGCCGCTCGTTGCCCGGCACGCGCGGGTCGGCGCCGGTGGGGTCAATGCCCACTGCAACCTGGTAGTTGCCGTTGGAGTTGTTGTCGCCAGCGACACAGGGTTTTGTGGGCGAGATGCACGGATCGTCACACTCGCTCGACCACGCGCGCACCCAGACGCTGAACTCGACGGTCTGGCCGGGGGTCAGGCCGCCGACCGTCTGCCAGACTCCGGCGTCGTGGGTGGCGAAGGTGTTGAACATGGTCTGGGCCAGGTCGCCACGGTGCACCATGATGCTCGGCTTCCAGATATACTCAGGCGAATACTCTGGGGCGAAATGGTAGCCTGGCTCCTCGCTGGGCGCGGCCGGAATGTACCAGCCGCGCCACCCCCGCCCGACGGAGCCGGACGAGACGCCAATGGCGGCGGGGTCGAAGCCGTTCTCGAAAGAGGGATTGTTGAGCAGGTTGGGGCCAAGCGTGGCTGGCGCTGCGGCGCTCGGGGCGTCCGCCGCCGGCGGGGCTGCCAGGGCGATGCGGGCGAACCAGCCTACAGCGAGGCACGCCAGAAGCGCCCAGACCAGCGCGATGCGGGGGGGTATGCGCATAGCAGAGTCCTTCTAGTGGGTAGTGGAACAGGGTATGAGATGAAAAAGCCGTCATGAGTAGAGACGGTGGATGGCGGAAGGCGATACGCGCGCGGATGCCAACGTAGGCAGAATGTCAGGAAAACGTTTAATTCGAGCGCATCAGGCCGTAACTTACCGAAAGCGACCGCGTTTATAAGGGCAAGAACCCGCCCGCCGCCATCTGAGTGTCCGGAGAGAGCGAATGGAAACGCTGATTGTCATCGTGGTCGTCTCAGTGCTCCTGGTGTGGTGCAACACCTCGGGGAGCGCCAAGCGGTAGGCGCAGTCGAGCACTTATCTGTCCTGCATAGGGGCGAAGCCCGGGGGTCCACCCGCGCTTCGCCCCTGCGCTTTCTCGACGGTCATGTGCTAGAATATAGTGACTCTTCCAGGTCCCCCCATCCACAATTTGTGCAGTCGTTCACTGAAAGGGGCTTTGCCATGCGCAAGCTGCTCGTTCTCTTGAGTCTCGCGCTCCTGCTGTTTGTTGCGGCTCTGCCGGCCAGCGCCGCCCAGCCGGAGTCCGCCGCAACCGCCACGACCTGGAAGTACACGGCCCTGGGGGATTCGCTGGCCGTCGGCGTCGGGTCGAGCGCGTGCGTTTTCGCCATCTTCAACTGCAACGGCTACGTGCCGCGCTACAAGACGGCTTTGCAGTCCGCGCCGGGCGTGACAGTAACCCTGACCAACCTGGGGCAGAGCGGCTGGACGAGCGCCAATCTGCTGAACGCGCTCAAGAGCAACTCGTCGTTCAGCAGCAACATCAAGGCGTCGCAGGTGGTGACCATAGACATCGGCGGCAACGATCTCAAGAATGCGCGCCAGAGCTACAAGAGCAAGACGTGCGGCGGCGCCGACAACCAGAACTGCCTGCGCACCGCCGTTGCGACGTTCAAGACGAACTACGCGGAGATTCTGAAGCGGGTGGTGGCTCTGCGCACCCCCCAGACCGCCGTTATCCGCACCATGGACCTGTACAACCCCTACGTCGCGGCGGATAACGCCACGAACACGACGCCGGATGCGAATGAGAGTGCGCCGTACAAAGGCAGCGACTTCGTTGTGTTTAAGGCCTATCTCGACGATGTGAACAGGTACATCGCCGACACGGCGACCGCGAAAGGGATACCGTACGCCCGCGTCTACGCGGATTTCAACGGCCCGTCCGGGACGGATGACCCGGTCGGCGCTGGCCTTATCTACTCCGACGGTCTGCACCCGAACGACAGCGGGTATCAGCGGATCGCCAATCAGTTCGCTGCCCTCGGATACGCGCCCCTCAGGTAGGCTGCATGACAGGAATGTAGTGGCGACTTTCGGTCGCTCTAGGGGCATAGGGAAACGACTGGAAGTCGTTGCTGCCACAGGCGCAACTCAACAGAACGGGGGATAGGGGCATCAGCCCCTATCCCCCGCGCTTTCTACACCCAGCGTGGCCGTTACTTGCTCGTGTACTCGCCGCCGGGCTGGAGGACGGTCGGCTGGACGCCGAGATGCCGCACCTTCTCCGCCCACGCATTGGCATCTTGCTGGATGGGTGGGAAGGTGTTGTAGTGCTGCGGGAGGACGTATTCGGCCTTGAGCATCTTGAGCGCGGCGATGGAGTCGTCCGGCCCCATGGTGAAGTAGTCGCCGATGCACAGCATGGCGAGATCCGGCTTGTAGCGCTCGCCGAACAGCGCCATGTCGCTGAACAGGGCCGTGTCGCCGGAGTTGTAGACGGTCAGCCCGTCGAAGTACATCATGAAGCCGCCGGCCACGCCGCCATAGGATCCATCCGGGAACGACGAGCTGTGAATGGCGAAGGTGTACATCACGCGGCAGACCGGCAGGTTGAAATGGCCGCCCGGGTTGAGGCCGACAGCATTGCCGATGCCCTGCTTGCCGAGCCAGATGGCGATCTCGTTGTTCGTCACGACCGGCGCGCCCGTGCGCTTGGCGATGGCGACGGTGTCGCCCAGGTGATCGCCGTGGGCGTGGGTCAGGAGGATGACGTCGGCCTCGACCTGATCCGGGCCGATGTCCGCCGTGGGGTTGCCGGTCAGGAACGGGTCCACGAGAATCTTCTTGCCGCCCGCCTCAATTGTCCAGGCGGAGTGGCCGTGCCAGTGAAAGCGAACAGACATGGAAGCCTCCTCAGGGTTGAAATGACATCGTCGTGTCGCGCGGCGGCCTGATTATAGCACAGGGGCAAGCCTTAATCATCCCCTAAGCCGCTGTTAAGGGTGCGTTAATGTCGCGCCCGTATTCTAGACACTGTAGTACCCCCCTTGACAAAGGTTCGAAGGTTTCGCTCAGCGGCGGGGCGAATTCTTCGAACCTTTGTCACATTTGTTTGCGGACGCACTCCCCTTGACCTTGCAACTTTAGAGCGACTTCAGGCGCGCCTTCGCCTCGACGATCTGCTGCGCGATAGCGTCCGGCGCTGTGCCGCCCGGCACGTTGCGCCGCGCGACGGACTGGCGCATGTCGAAGACGCTGTACACGTCGTCGGCGAAGCGCTCGTCGGCCTGCTGGAACGCATCGAGGGGCAGGTCGCGCAGGGCGACGCCGCGCGCCAGCGCCGCGCGGACGAGGCGGCCGACGATGCCGTGGCTCTCGCGGAACGGGACGCCGCGCCGCACGAGGTAGTCGGCCAGGTCGGTTGCCAGCATGCCGTCGTCGAGGGCGGCGGCCATGCGCTGCGGATGGATGCGCATGGTGCGGATGACACCGGCGGCGACGGGCAGCGCCACTTCCAGCGTGTCCAGGGTATCGAACAGCGGTTCCTTGTCCTCCTGGAGGTCCTTGTCGTAGCTCGACGGGAGGCCCTTGAGCAAGGTCAGGATGGTGACGAGGTTGCCGACGAGGCGCGCCGCCTTGCCGCGCATCAGCTCCATGCTGTCGGGGTTGAGCTTCTGCGGCATCAGGCTCGACCCGGTGGCGTAGGCCTCGTCCAGGGTGACGAAGCCGAATTCGGCGGCGCTGTAGAGCACGATATCTTCGCCCAGGCGGCTGAGATGCACGCCGAGTAGCGCCGCCGCGAACAGCGTCTCGGCGATGAAGTCCCGATCGCCGACGACATCCAGGCTGTTCTCGCTGACGCGAACGAAGCCAAGCTCTTGCGCCAGGAAGAGGCGGTCCACGCCGAGGGCATTGCCGGCGAGGGCGCCGGCGCCGAGGGGCAGAACGTCAACCCGCTTGATGAGATCGGCGAACCGCTCGCGGTCGCGCTGGAGCGGCCAGAAGTGGCTGAGCGACCAGTGAGCGTACAGGACAGGCTGGGCGCGCTGAAGGTGGGTGTAGCCGGGCATGATGACGTCGGGGTGGGCTTCGGCCTGGCGCACGAGGGCATCCTGGACCTCGCCGATCTCCGCCATCAGGCGCTGGACGGCGCCGCGCACGAACAGGCGGATGTCGGTCGCTACCTGGTCGTTGCGGCTGCGGCCGGTATGGAGCTTGCCAGCGACGGGGCCGACGAGCTCGTACAGCCGCCGCTCGACCGCCGTGTGGATATCCTCGTCGGACAGCTTGATCTCGAAGGAGCCGTTGGCGAACTCGCGGCGCACCGTTTCCAGCCCCTCGATGAGGGTTGCGGCTTCAGCGTCCGTGACGAGGCCGCTGCGCGCCAGGGCGCGGGCGTAGGCGACGGAGCCGGTGATGTCGGCGTCATACAGCCGCCAGTCGAAGGGAATGGAGGCGTTGAAGCGCTCCATCAGCGTATCTGTCGGCGTGGTGAAACGCCCACCCCAGAGTTTCATGGCCGTCCTCTATCGTTTGTTCGGGTCGCCGTACCGCCATGCCCACCAGACGACGCCGCCTAGTACGATGAGCAGGCCGACGCAGATGCCGGAGGCGACCACCGGCCCGGCGACGCGGTCGCCCATCCACCAGATGCGGTACGACATGTAAAGGATGAAGGAAAGGAACGCGAGCTGACCAAATCGGCTCATTGACCTGCGATTCCAGGCGCGCGAGGCTCGACCGGCGCGCAAAGTGCAGCGTGCGAAAGCAGGAACCCGACGGGAACACCCCCTATTATACGAGATTCGCCCTTGCCCGACCAAGAGTCGGTCCACGCGCTCGCGGCTCGTTGCGTCGACATTCGACGTAACCTTGCCCCTGATTTGACGCTCGAAGCGTTCTCGCTATAATCCAGCGGCTATCAGGTCCGCTGCCTGGACCCTACCACCAGCATTAGGAGTGAAGGAGAAGCCCATGCGAAGGAACGCTACGAAATGGTGGGTGAGCCTTTTCGCCGTCGTCGCGATCGCCATTGGCGTCGCGGCGTGCAGCAGCGCCCCAACGGCGCCGGCGCAGGCCCCCGCTCAACCCGCCGCCCAGGCGACGGCTGCTCAGCCGGCTGCCCAGGCGCAGCCCGCCCAGAAGGCTGCCCAGCCCGCCGCCCCCGCGTCTGGCGGCAAAGTCCTGAAGATGGCCCGCAACTCCGAGCCGTTCAGCCCGTTCATCCCGTGGCAGGTTGACGACAACCCGGCCCTGTTCATCTCGCTCAACGTTTACGACTCGCTCCTCCGCCCCACGAAGGACGGTAAGGGGGTCGAGCCGGCGTTGGCGGAGAAGTGGGACACCAGCAGCGACGGCCTCACCTGGACGTTCCACCTGCGGGACGGCTTGAAGTTCTCCGACGGCTCGCCCCTGAAGGCGTCGGACGTGGCCGCGTCGCTGAACGCGGCGCGCAGCAGCGAGAAGAGCGTGTGGAAGGACAACTACAAGGCCATCAAGAGCGTCGAGGCGACGGACGACAAGACCGTCAAGATCGTCCTCTCGCAGCCCTACGCGCCGCTCCTGTCCGTCCTGGCGATGTTCTCCGGCGGCGTCCTGCCGGCGGACATGGTGAAGGCGAGCGAGGCGAAGGACTTCGACAACGCGAACGCCTGGAAGACCAAGGGCAGCGGCGCGTACTCGGTGGACGGTTGGAAGAAGGGCGACCCGCTGATCCTCAAGCGCAACCCCAACTACTGGAAGGGGAAGCCCGATGTGGACGAGGTGCGCATTGAGTACATCCCCGACGACAACACCCGCGTGCTCAAGCTCCAGGGCGGCGAGACCGACGTCATTGACTTCGTGCCGTTCAGCCAGATTGACACGCTGAATGCGTCGCCGGGCACCAAGGCGCAGACGTTCGACATTCAGCAGACGGCGTTCATCATGCTCAACAACAAGCAGAAGCCGCTCGACGACGTCAAGGTGCGCCAGGCGCTGGCCTACGCGACGCCGAAGGACGCCATCATCAAGAACGTCTACTTCGGCCAGGCCAAGCCCCAGAACTCGCCGATCCCGGCCGGGACGTACTGGGACCCGAACCTCGCGGGCTACCCGTATGACCTGGAAAAGGCCAAGCAACTCATGAAGGAGTCGTCGGCCCCCACCGGCTTCAAGCTCCCGATGCAGGTGCGGTCGGGCAACACCAACTTCGCCAACACCGCCGTCATCCTCAAGGACGCCTGGTCGAAGATCGGCGTGGACGTGGACATCCAGAACGTCGAGACGGCCGTGGCGCGCCAGGCGTACCGCGAAGGCAACTACTGGTCGCAGCCGACCGGCTGGACCAACGACATGAACGACCCGACCCAGATCGTGAACTACGGTCTGCGCGGCGATGGCGGCACGTTCGCCTACTGGACGCGCTACAACAACCCCGCGTTGAACGAGATGATCACGAAGGCCGACCTGGAGCAGGACCCCAAGAAGCGCGAGCAGATGTACCACGACATTCAGAAGATGTATCAGGACGACGCCCCGTTCATCCCGCTGGTGTACCTCGGCGCGACGGCCGGCTGGCGTGACTACGTCAAGGACTTCTTCATTGACGGTCTGTCCTACTACCGCTTCGAAGACGTCAAGCTCAACAAGTAGCTGAGGAACACAGGCGTCGTAGCGACTCCCGCATCGCGGGAGTCGCTACGCGAGGTGTGTAGCCTATGGGACGCTCCCTGTACATCCGCAATCGTCTCTTGCTGGCAATCTTCGTGCTGTTCGGCGTCACCATTCTCATTTTTGGGATGGTGCGCGTGCTGCCCGGCGACCCTGCCTTCATGATCCTCGGCGACCGGGCGACGGAGGAGAAGGCCGCCGAGCTGCGCGAGCAGCTGGGGCTGAACCGGCCGGTGCCGGAGCAGTACGTGCGCTTCGTCACCGGCTTCGTGCGCGGCGACCTGGGGCAGTCGCTCCTCTACCGCCAGCCGGTGAGCGACCTCGTCTGGAAGCGCGTGCCGACGTCTATCGGCCTGGCGATGTATGCGATGGGGATGGCGGCGCTCTTCACCCTGGTGTTTGCCCTCATTGCGGCAATGAACCACGGGCGCGTCGCCGATCACGCCATTCGCGTCTCGTTCCTGGTCATGCTGACGATGCCCGGCTTCTGGCTCGGCATCCTGCTGATTCTGCTGTTCGCGCTGCGGCTGCGCTGGTTCCCCGTCGGCGGCTTCGGCGAGACGTTCACCGATCACCTCTGGTATCTGTTCCTGCCGGCCCTGGCCCTGGCGCTGCCGCTGTCGGCCATCCTCATCCGCAATTTGCGCGGCCAGATTATCAGCGTCAATCGCGACGACTATGTGCGGACAGCGCGGGCCAAGGGTGTCAGCGAGACCGGGATCCTGACCGGGCACGTGCTGCGGAACGCGCTCCTGCCGGTTGTGACGATCTTCGGCCTGCAATTTGGCGCGCTTGTCGGCGGCGCGGTCGTCGTCGAGACGGTGTTCGCCATTCCGGGCATGGGGCAGCTCCTGGTGCAGTCCATCACCGGCCGCGACTATCCCGTCGTGCAGGCGATTGTTGTCATCAGCGCCGCGCTGGTGATCATCGTCAACCTGTTCGTTGATCTGTCGTATTCCTTCCTCGACCCACGGGTGACGTATGACTGAGCAAGCCCTGAACACTCCGGCCGGCGCGTCCGTCAAGCCCTATCGCCCAAGCCTGCGGCTGCGCCTGGAACGCCGCGGCCTCAACCCGACACTCCTGGCGGGGCTGATCATGCTCGCCCTCATCATCCTCGGCGCGATCGCCGCGCCGCTGCTGACGCCATACAGCCCCATCGAGCAGAGCCTCAACGACTCGTTCCTCCCGCCGTTCAGCCCCGGCCACATCCTCGGCACCGACAACTTCGGGCGCGACGTCTGGTCCCGCATCATCTACGGCGCGCGGCTTGACCTGCAGATCGGGTTCATCTCGGTGCTGTTCCCGTTCTTCTTCGGCATCTTCATCGGCATCATGGCCGGCTACATGGGCGGGAAGACGGATACGGCGGTGATGCGTGTCGTGGACGTGCTGATGGCCTTTCCCTTCCTCATCCTGGTCATCGCCATCATGGCCGTCCTGGGGCCGGGCCTCACCAACCTGTACATCGCCGTCGCGGTTGTCGGCTGGATACCCTACTCGCGCCTGGTGCGCGGGCAGACCCTGGCGACGCGCAACCTGGAATACGTCCAGGCAGCGAAGTCCACCGGCTGTGACACCCCGCGCATCCTGCGCCGCCATATCCTGCCCAACGTCACCGCGCCGGCGCTCATCTACGTCTTCACCGGCATGGTGCTCGCCATCCTCACCGGCGCAACCCTCAGCTTCCTGGGCCTCGGCCCGCAGCCGCCGACGCCGGAGTGGGGCGCGATGATCGCCGAGGGCCGCCAGTTCTTGCTACAAGCGCCGTGGATGGCAACCATTCCCGGCCTGGCGCTGCTCGTCGTCGGCGTTGCCTTGAGTCTCATCGCCGACGGGCTGGCGGAACGCCGCTAACCTATGGCTAAACTGACGCCAAAAGTCATTCTCGAAGGCACGCGCCTGACGTTCAAGACCGATATCGCTTTCGCGCTCAACGAGCATCCTCGCGTCGTCGGCCCGCGTAAGTACCGCTACCACTCGCCGCTCATCTCTGGCGAGTGGTGCGCGTTCACCAACGTCCCGTGGGGACGAGGACTGATCAACTTCGAGCCGCGGGAAGAGGCGCTGGCGATGGAGACCTACGCCACGTGGGTGCGCCTGTTCGAGCTGCAGCGTTACTACTCCTGGATCGTAGACCGCTTTCATATCTCGACCCAGGCCTATCAGCTCGAAACCTACCGGAAAGCCTATGACTTCCGCTGGCTCGAAGAGCGCCTGCTGCCGCTCAACTTCCGCCTGATCTTTTGCACCCGCACGCCCGAGTCGTTCGCCGCCGCACGCCGCGAGCGCCTGAAAGTTTCCGGCAACCCGTCTCAATACGACGATCTGACGCGCTTTGTCGAGGAGCAGGCGCTGATGGAGCGCCTGGTGGCCGCCTCGTTGCTGCCTTGCCTGCAGATTGACATCTCCGACAACGACATCCCGCGCGCCGTGGAGCGGATCGCCGACTGGCTCGAAGGCACAGGCGGCCTCACCCTGCCGGACTGACACCACCACTTGCCTGCGCCTGGCGGCGGTCCTATACTATGCTCAGGCTTCATTTGCTTGCCCCGAGCTTTCCCACGGAGGGCCTCTATGCAAGTGCCTGTTCGATTCAGCGCTGGTCTGGCGCAGGAGATCGGCGCGCCGCGCCTCTCGGTGAATGTGCCAGAGGGCGCGACCGTTGCGGACCTGATGTCCCAACTCCACGCTGCCTACCCCAACGCGCCCCGCCTCTCAACAGCGTTGGCCGTCATTAACGGCCAGTACGTCTGTTCCACCGCCAGTCTGCCCCCCGACCGGGAGGTCGCGCTTTTGCTTCCCGTCGCCGGGGGGCTTTAGCAGCCCCCGTTTTCAGAGCAACCCTACACTCGCATGAGGAGGATCAATGACTGCTCCTGTCTCTGACATTCCCGTTGTTACCCAACCTACCGAGGGTGGCGCGCACCGCACCGTGTTTGTGGACCAGTACACCAACGGCATCCTCGACCCCGGCCAGCCCATGCTTGGCCCCGTCAAGGACGGCGGCCACATCGTCGCCAACACCGCGCCCGGCTGCTGGGGGCCGATGATCACGCCGGCCATCCGCGGCGGCCACGAGGTGACGCGGCCGGTGTACGTCGAGGGGGCGGAGGTCGGCGACGCCATCGCCATTCGTATTCTCGACATTAGCGTGACCTCGCTGGCGACGGCCTCCGGCAACGATATGTTCATGGCCGGGCGCTTCCTGGGCGACCCCTACGTCGCGGGCAAGTGCCCGCAATGTGGCGCGCTCTACCCGGCGACACACCTGGAGGGCATCGGCCAGACGGCGGTGCGCTGCGACAACTGCGGCGCGGACGCGGCCCCATTCAACTTCACCAACGGCTACACCATCTTCTTCGACCCCAACCACCAGGTCGGCGTGACGCTGCCGCAGGACGCCGCCAAGAGCGTCGCCTGGAAAGCGAAGGAATACGCCGCACTGCCCGACAACTCGGTCCAGAACCCGATCCTGGCCTTCGCGCCGCACGATCTGGTCGGCCTGGTCGCCCGCCTGCGCCCGTTCATGGGCCAGCTCGGCACGACGCCGTCCATGTCGTTCCCGGACTCCCACAACGCCGGCGACTTCGGCTCGTTCCTGGTGGGCGCGCCCCACGAGTACGCCGTCACGGCGGAGCAACTCGCCCAGCACCGCACCGACGGCCATATGGACATTGACGCCGTTCGCGCCGGCGCGATCCTCGTCTGTCCGGTCAAGGTACCCGGCGGCGGCATCTACCTGGGCGACATGCACGCTCTCCAGGGCGACGGCGAGATCGCGGGGCATACCTGCGATGTCTCCGGGACGGTCACGCTCCAGGCGCACGTCATCAAGGGCCTGGGCATTGACGGGCCGCTCCTGTTCCCGCTCGTCGAGGACCTGCCCTTCGTCGCCCGCCCGCTCACCGAGGCCGAGCGCGCCCGCGCCGAGCAGATCGCGGCGCAGTGGGGCATTGACAGGCTTGAAGAGTCCGCGCCGATTTCCGTCGTCGGCACCGGCCCCGACCTCAACGCGGCGACGGAGAACGGTTTGCAGCGTGCAGCCTGGCTGCTGAACATGAGCGTGCCGGAGGTGAAGAACCGCGCGACGATCACCGGCGCGATCGAGATCGGGCGCAACCCCGGCGTCGTGCAGGTTACGTTCCGCGCGCCCCTGGACCGCCTCGCCGAGCGCGGCCTGCTGCCCTTCGTCCGCGACATGTACGGCATCGGCTAACCGCTGCATCACTATAGACAGCGCGGGGGCGCAGCCTGCGCCCCCGCGCTGTGTTTTGGGAACCCCCGTCCGGTCAGCTCGTCTTGCGCGAGGCCACGAGATCCGCCACTCGTCTTTCAACGGCTGGGCGAATCGCCGGCAGCGGGGCAGGGCGCTGGTAGTTAATGCGCCAATCGTAGCCCGATCCGGCGTACACGTCTCGAATGAGGTCGTTCAAGTCCAGTGCGACGGGTGTGTCTGGGGGTAGGAGGGGGATGGGAATCAGAGGCAGCCGCTCATCCACGGCCACCGGCCAGATCTCGGATACTCGATCCGGGCCGAAGCGGTTAACAAGCAGGACATAGTCGGTGTCAATCGGGTGGTCGGCCAGCTCAAGGGCGGGTCGCTCGCCGCCGCGCAATAAATCTATTTCCACTAAATGCGCGCGGGATGCGAGCAATTGTGCGCGCTTGAGCCGATACTGCATCAGGCCGTCGCTGGCCGGGCGCTTGTTGAACGGCGACAGGATTTCTATCGTGGTGACAAGCTCGCCCGTCTCCGTGCGATAGATGCGTACCGATCGCAGTTTCACGGACATGACAGCGGGTAGCACGATCGGCGCGGCGGGAACCGATGGGCTTGGCGCGCTCGGAAGCTCTGGCAAAGCGGCGTCAAACGGCTCGTAGATGCTCACATCCGGCCGGATCCGGTTCGCGATCTCCACATCGAGATCGTAGGGCACGGATTGGGTCTCGACCGTGGCATAGTACTTTGGGCCGATGCGCTGATTAAGGTGGTGCTTCAGTGTGACGGCCAGGTCAGCGTGGAAGTCCTGCCAGAGGGCAGGTTCTTCGAGATAGGGGTCCATTCCGGGGAAGGGAGACGGCACCGCAAACCTCCATTTTATTCCCGCGCTGCGGCTTTCGGGTACGAGCCGAGGATGCGCAGGTAGCTCGCGTACTCCGCCAGGT
Source organism: Anaerolineae bacterium (assembly GCA_046328525.1). GTDB lineage: Bacteria > Chloroflexota > Anaerolineae > Epilineales > JAHCIE01 > JBDHWG01. The sequence continues at coordinate 184,310 of JAXLWK010000009.1, read as the reverse complement.
GGTCCAGCGCCTTCTGGCAGCGTGGGTCGGCCAGGCTGCCGGCAAAGTCCAGGTAGAAATAGTACTCGAACGGCTTGCCTTTCAGCGGGCGCGACTCGATCTTCGTCAGGTCAATGTCGCGCAGGGCGAACACGGACAGCGCCTTGAACAGACTGCCGGGGACGTTCGACGCGGCGAACACGAGGGATGTCTTGGCAGGGGCGTCGAGGGGCGGCGGGAGTGGCGCTTCCCGCGCCAGGGCCAGGAAGCGCGTGTAGTTCTCCGGGTCGTCCTCGATGCTCTCCATGAGAATCGCCAGGCCGTAGACCTCTGCGGCGCGGCGGCTGGCGATGGCCGCGCCGTCGCGGATGCCCTGCTCGCGGACGTACTTGGCGCTGCCGGCCGTGTCGTACATCGGCACGCGCTCCAGGCCCAGCCGCTCCAGCGTTCCCTCGCACTGGGCAAGGCCCTGGGGATGGGAGTACACGCGCCGGACGTCCTCCAGCGTGACGCCGGGGAGCGCGAGGAGGTTGTGGACGACGCGCAGGTTCTCCTCACCGATGATCGCCAGGTCGTGGCGCAAGAGTAGGTCGTAGTTGCGGTGGATGGAGCCGCCGAGGGAGTTCTCGATCGGCACCATGCCCCGCTCACACGCGCCCTCGGCGACGCAGCGGAAGACATCGTCGAATTCCTCGCACGGCACCGGCTCGATGTCGGCGCCGAAGTGGGCGATGGCGGCGGCCTCGGAAAAGGCGCCGCGCTCGCCCTGGAAAGCCACGCGGAGAGGTGGGTTACTCATCATAATGTGTCCCAGGAGATTCAAATTGTTGCCGCATTCAGCGGGCGGCGGTAGAGACGCGCCATGGCGCGTCTCTACTACTGGTCACGTCACTATGTGCGGTAGTCGGCGTTGATGCTGACGTAGTCCTTGGACAGGTCACACGTCCATACCTCGGCCTGGGCCTTCCCCATGCCCAGGTCAACCGTGATCGTCACCTCGGCTTTCGTCAGCGTGGCGTGGGCGTCGTCCTCTTTGTAGTCGGTGGGCTGGCCGTAGCGCAGCAGGCACACGTCGTCGAACCACAGGCTCAGCTTCTCCGGATCCAGCTCCACGCCGCTGTAGCCGGCGGCGCATAACACGCGGCCCCAGTTCGCATCCTCGCCATAGAGGGCCGTCTTGACCAGGCTGGAGTTGCCGATGGCGAGGCCGACCTGCCGCGCAGCCGCGAAGTCGGGCGCGCCCGTGACCTTGATGGTGACGAGCTTGGTCGCGCCTTCGCCGTCGCGGGCGATCATCTTCGCCAGCGCCGCCGCGACCTCGGTCAGGCCGGCCAGGAAGGCGGCGTAGCCGGGCGACTGCGGCCCCATGAGCAGTGTATTGCCGGCCTGGCTGTTGGCGAGGACGAGCAGGGTGTCGTTGGTGCTCATGTCGCCGTCTACGGTGATGCTGTTGAACGAGCGGTCGGCGGCCGAGGTGAGGGCCGCGCGCAGCGCCGACGGGGTGGCGGCGGCGTCGGTGACGATGACCGAGAGCAGGGTCGCCATGTTGGGCGCGATCATGCCCGCGCCTTTGGCGACGCCGGCGATGCTGACCGTCCGGCCGTCTACCTCGACCTGGGTCGCGGCGGCCTTGGCGAAGGTGTCGGTGGTCATGATGGCGCGGGCGACGCGGTGTCCGGCGTCGGGGGATGTGTCGAGCGCCTGGGCCGCGGCCGCGATGCCGGGGGTGACGCGCGCCATCGGCAGGGCCTGCCCGATGACGCCGGTGGACATGACAAGGATGCTATCGGCGGGAACGCCGAGCGCCGCCGCCGCCGCGTGCGCCATCGCCTGGGCGTCGCTCATGCCCTGGACGCCGGTGACGGCGTTGGCGTTGCCGCTATTCACGACGACGGCGCGGATGGCGTCGGCGCGGCGGGCAAGGACGGCCTGGTCGTACACCACCGGCGCGGCTTTGACGCGATTCGTGGTGAAGACACCGGCGGCGGTGCAGGGCGCGTCCGAGGCGACCAGGGCAATGTCCAGCTTCTCCGGCGGGCTGCTCGCCTTCACGCGGGCGTGGACGGCGGCGGCGCGAAAGCCGGGCACGAGGGTGAGGGACGGATTATCGAGCATGGCGCGTCTTCCTGTCTAAGAGAGCGGTTACAAGATGCGTATGCGGCCGCCGACGTGCACGCGCACCGGCGAGTGGTCGCGCAGATCGGCGTCGAGCAGATCGCCGGCGATGACCGAGGCGTCAATCTCGACGTCGGCGTCGTCTACTCCGATGATGCGCGCGAAGCCGAAGCTGCTCAGCTCGGCGTCCGTCGCCGCGACACTGTAGCGGCGCTCGGGGTCGAGCGCCTCGCCGCTGACGACGGCCCGGCGGATGCGCCCGCCCGGCGCCCCGCTGGCCTCGACGTCGAGGGTCAGCCCGGAGACTTGGAGAATCCCGCGCGGGCGGCCGCGGAACGACGGGGGCGCGTCCAGGTAGTACTGCGGGGCGAGGGCGTGTTCGAGCATGGCAAGGATGTCGGCGCCGGTTAGCTCGGCGCGGCAGGGGTTCGCGCCGGTTGGGCACGTCTCGTAGCGCATCCGCCGCGTGACGACGCCCGCCGGCAGGGAGCGGCGCAGCAGGCCGGTCGAAATCAGGCCGATCTGAGCGCCCATGAACGCGCGCAGCCGGTCCGCCATCCAGTCGCCGACGCCGCACTCCCGGTCGTCAGCCAGGTCGAGGGGCTGCGCCAGGCTGCCGAGCGGCTCGCCCAGTATCTGCGCCACGTCGGCGCGCATCGCCTCGATGGCGGCGACGACGTCGGGCGCGGGCGCGATGTCGTCGGTCACCGGGAAGAGGACGCCGCGAGAGTCAGTGGCCTGGCCGGTCGCCGGGTCAATCGTGAGGTCCAGGCGGCCGACAAAGCGGCCGTAATCGCCGGCCTGCACGATGGGTGTGCCGTGGACGACGTGGGGCGTTTCGAGCAGCGTGTGGCTGTGGCCGCCGACGATGAACGCCAGGCCCGGCGTCTGCGGCACGAGCTTGAGATCGCCGCGATACGCGCCCTCGCCGTAGCCCATGTGGGAGATGATACCGACGGCGTCCGCGCCTTCCGCCCGCAGCCGCGCCACCTGCTCGGCGACGGCCTCGAACTGGTCCTGGACGGCCAGGCCGAAGACGCGGTAGACGTCGCCGAAGTGCGGCTCGGTGAAATCGGCGGTCGCGCCGGTCAGGCCGAGGCGGAAGCCGTCCAGCTCCAGGATCAGGCGGTCCGTCGCGCCGGCCACCAGGCGGCCATCCGGCCAGCGGAAGTTGGCGGCGAGGATGGGGAACGTGGCGACGGCCGCTTCCTCGGCCAGGGCGTCCGGGCCGTAGCGAATGACGACGGCGTTGCCGAGGGCGGCGACGTCGTAGCCGACGGCGCTCAGCAGGCGCATCAGGGCGACGCCCCGCGTGACGGCGCTTTCCAGCAGCGTCTCATCCTCGCTGTCGCCGGCGTCCACCACAAGCACGTGGCGGCCGGCGGCCTGGGCCTGGGCGCACTGCTCGCGGATGATGGTGGCGATGCGCGGCAGACGCTCGATGCGGCCGTGGAGGTCGTTCGTGTGGAGGATGGTCAGGTGGAGCGGGTTGGGCATAGTGGTGAAAAGGCAATTCGGTAGGGGCGGGTTTCAGACCCGCCCCTACGAGCGACAAGCGTTAGTCGCGCTTGAAGTGGCTGTAGTCGGGGCGGGCGTACTGCGACTCGCCCTGGCCTTCGATGTCCAGCATGGCCTGCACCTGGAGCGGGAGGCCGAACAGGTTGATGAAGCCCTCGGCGTCCTGCTGGTCGTACACGTCCATGTGGCCGAACGACGCGAAGTCCTCGCGGTAGAGGCTGTTGGGCGACTTGCGGCCGACGACGATGATGTTGCCCTTGTAGAGCTTGAAGCGGACGAGGCCGCTGACGCGCTTCTGGGTCTTCTGGGTGAAGGCGTCCATGGCTTCGCGCAGGGGCGTGAACCACTGGCCGTAGTACACCATCTCGGCGTAGCGCGGCGCCATGATGTCCTTGTAGTGCAGAGTCTCGCGGTCGAGGGTGAGGGACTCCAGCTCGCGGTGAGCGGCGAGCAGGATCGTGCCGCCGGGCGTCTCGTACACGCCGCGCGACTTCATGCCGACGAGCCGGTTCTCCACGAGGTCAACGCGGCCAATCCCGTGGGTCGCGCCGAGGGCGTTGAGCCGATACATAAGGTCCACCAGGCCGTAGCCGACGCCGTTGATCTTCTTCGGCACGCCTTCCTTGAACTCGATCTCGACCATCTCCGCTTCGTCCGGCGCGTTCTGCGGCGAGACGGTGAGCTGGTACATGTCCTCTTCCGGCTCGTTCCACGGGCTTTCCAGCAGGCCGCCCTCGTGGCTCAGGTGCAGGAGGTTGCGGTCGCGGGAGTAGATCTTCCGCGATGTCGCCGACACGGGGATGTTGCGGGTCGCGGCGTAGGCCAGGGCGTCTTCGCGGGAGCGGATGTCCCACTCGCGCCAGGGGGCGATGATCTTGAGCTTCGGATTCAGGGCCTTGTAGGTCAGCTCGAAGCGCACCTGGTCGTTGCCCTTGCCCGTCGCGCCGTGGGCGACGGCATCGGCGCCCTCGATCTCGGCGATCTCGACCTGGCGGCGGGCGATGAGGGGCCGCGCCATGGATGTGCCGAGCAGGTACTTGCGCTCGTAGATCGCGCCGGCCTGGATGACAGGAAGGATGAACTCGGAGACGAATTCCTCGCGCAGGTCTTCGACGTAGCACTTGCTTGCGCCGGTGGCGATGGCTTTCGCTTCCAGGCCGTCCAGCTCCTCTTCCTGGCCGATGTTAGCGGCGAAGCAGACGACCTCGCAGCCGTAGTTCTCGCGCAGCCAGGGCACGATGATGGACGTGTCCAGCCCACCGCTATAGGCCAGCACGACTTTCTTGACTTGTGGCCGCTCGCGCTTCTCAGACATCGTTGTGGTTCTCCTTTGGATTAGGCTGAATAGATGTCAATGACATCACGGAGCATGGCCGCGCCCGTCGGCAGTGGGCCGAACTCGTCCACGGCGGCCGAGAGCACGCCCATGATGTCAGTGTAATAGACGATGCCCATTTGCCACCCGTGCACCTTCGCCATCGGATGGTCGCCGGGCAAGATGGTCGGGCGGACGCTCAGGTCATAGCCGCCGTCGGAGCGGCGCAAGGCTGTCGCCAGGAGCCGCAACGCCTGCCCGGCGCCCTGGGCGGCCTGGATGTCGCTGGCCCCAATACCCTGGATGCCCTGCACTTGCACGGTGTCGAGGGTCGCTGGAACGCCGAGGACGCTGTTGGCGAGGATGACCAGCTTGTTGGCGGTGTCCCAGCCCTCGATGTCGAGGCTAGGGTCGGTCTCGGCGACGCCGACGCGCTGCGCCTCGGCCAGGGCGTCGGCGAAGCTCGCGCCCGTCGCCATGGCTTCGAGGATATAGTTGGTGGTGCTGTTGAAGATGCCTTCCATGCGGTCTATGTTCGCCGCCACGAGATCGCGCCGCCCGATGTTCACGGTTGGCAGGCCGCTGCACACAGCCGCGCTGAAGCGTAGCTGCCGCCCGGCCGCTTTGGCTCGCGCCGTCAGGTCGGCATACGCCAGCACGAGCGGCCCCTTGTTGGCGCTCACCACGTCCATGCCGCGCTCCAGGGCGACGCGCATCACGTCCAGGCCTGGCTGCCCCGTCTTCAGGTCCGTGAGCGTCGATTCCAGCAGCACATCGGCGCCGTCGAGGGCAGCGACCGGGCCTTCGCCAGGCCGGCCGCCAGCGTAGCCGGCGACGCCGACGCCCGACTCCTTCAGGCGCAGCAGGGCGGCGGCGTCAATGCCCCCTGCGTCCAGGACGACGCCGGAGCGGTCGGCGGCCGACACGAGCACCATGTCTAGGCCGTAACGCTCACGCACGATGTCGCCCTTGTCGCGCATCAGCTGGAGAAAGCCGCGCCCGACATTGCCGACGCCGGCGAGCGCGATGCGGACTGTTCTCATTCCGTATCCTTTCTGGGACATCCCTCGGACTTGCGCCGCCGGGGGATACAGGCTAGAATACAGCGCGACGACCCGCCCAGGAGGCACCATGAGCGCCGCACAATACTGGTACGACAAAGCCCCGGCCAAGAGCGCGTATGACATCTCCGACCACATCCGCCAGAGTTTCTGGCGCAACGGGCTTGGCTCGGCGTGGTTCCACGTGACACGCGCCGAAGCGCCGTATGCCGCCGAGGGCCGCTGGCAAGACCAGGTCTTTACGTTCGAGTGGGAGCCGCTACGCTACCTTGTCTTGCGGATGCCAACCCACGAAAAAGCCATCGAAGAGGTCTTCTCGCGCGTTCTGGGCTTCAAGCCCATCTTCCGCTACACCGATGGCGATCGGTCGGTCGTCGAGTGGCGTCAGACCGGCCGCGCCGACCGCTGGAACGAGCTGGTGCGCCGTGGTCAGCCGGACCTGGCGCGTGTCTAGTCTCGCCCACCGCCCGGCGAATAGGGTCTATTATACCCATAAGCCGTCTTGCCCGTCCAATGTTCTGAGATGTCGAGGAGAGCCGCCGTGAACCGCCCGAGAGGCATGACCATTCTCGCCGTGCTTGCCATTGTGGGCGGCCTGTCCGCCATCCTGCTCGCCGGCGTCATCCCGATGCCGTTTATCGCACCGCTGGAGAGCGGCGAGCCGATGCTTCTCGCGTCTGGCCTCGTGATCGGCGGGGCGTTGAGCGTCGTCTTCGGCGTGGCGACGTGGTTCACGCGGTCGTGGGCGTACTGGCTCGGCGTCGTGGCCGGCGTCGCCATGCTCGTCGCGACGGTGGCCTGCCTGTGGCGCGGCGTCACCGTCCCGGCAACCACAATCACCCTGGTGCTGTCCGCCGGCATGCTGTACCTCCTGATTCGCCCCCAGGTGCGGCGAGCCTTCGCCCTGGCGTCTGCGCCCCCGCCCCCCACCCCCACCCCCACCCCCAAACAGAGCAAGTCCGCCTCGCGCCGCGCCCGCCGCCGCTAGCGTTGCTGTAAGCCTCAGGCATCCGATGGGTTGACATCATCGCTTGCGCGCACTAAAATGTTGTGCGAGTCGTACAACATTTGTGGCGAACAGGAGGCGTGATGCGAGCGAAGGTCATGCGAAGCAACACGGCGCGCGCAGGCTGGCGCGACGTCATAGACGAGGCGGAGCGAGGCGGAATCGTTGTGCTGATGCGTTACAAGCGTCCTGTAGCCGCGGTGATTCCCTACGGGGACTACGTGGCGTTGCAGCAGAAACTGGAGGACTTACAAGACGCACGGGACGCGGCAGCGGCGTACGAGGAATGGACGGCTGAGCCTGACACCGGCGTTGATGCACAGGTCTACTTGTCAATGCAATAAAGGAGTTGCACTATGCAAATCCAGGGATCGGGCGCGCTTGTCACCGGCGGCGCGTCCGGGTTAGGCGGCGCGACGGTGCGGCGGCTCGCCGCCCAGGGCGCGCGTGTTGTGATCGCTGATGTCAACGAGCCAGTCGGCCAGGCCCTCGCCGCTGAGCTGGGCGACAGTGTCACCTTTGTCCGCACCGACGTGACCGACGAGGCGAGCATGGCCCAGGCCGCCCAGGCGGCCGTCGAGCGGTTCGGTGGGCTACGGATTCTCGTCTGTTGCGCCGGCATCGGCCCACCGCAGCGCATCCTCGGCAAGGAGGGGCCGCACGACCTGGCCTTCTTCAACCGCGTCATCCAGGTCAACCTGATCGGTACGTTCAACGCGCTGCGGCTCGGCGCGGCGGCGATGGCCCAGGGGACGCCGGGGGAAGACGGCGAGCGCGGGGTCGTCGTCAACACGGCGTCGGTCGCGGCGTTCGACGGCCAGATTGGTCAGGCGGCCTACAGCGCGTCGAAGGGCGGCATTGTCGGGCTGACACTGCCCGCCGCGCGTGAGTTGGCGCGCTTTGGCATTCGCGTCGTTACCATCGCGCCGGGCCTGTTCGATACGCCGCTGATGGCCGGGCTGCCGGAGGCGGCGCGGCTGTCGCTGGGCCAGCAGGTGCCGTTCCCGTCGCGCCTGGGCAACCCGGACGAGTACGCTGCCCTGGTGCAGCACATCGTCGAGAACCGCATGCTCAACGGCGAAGTGATTCGCCTCGACGGCGCGATTCGCATGGCCCCCAAGTAAACTGTGGGAATGTGTCACATTTCGGGCGTCTCGCGTGCTTTATCCATGAGTAACAGCAGGGAGACGGCCGGATGGTCTCACTCGTGAGCCGAGTTCGCGTAGTTCCTCGCTCGGAGGCTGACCTTGCCTTCGAGCGTCTCTTTCAAGCCGAATACGGGCGCGTCGTCGCGATTGCCTACCGCATCCTGGGCGACGCGGCGGAGGCGGAGGACGTGGCGCAGGATGTGTTCTACGACTTCCACCGCCGCCACCCCCCCGATGCGCCGTATGCTGCGCCGTGGCTGCACAAGGCGGCGGCCCACGCGGCGTACAACGCTGCCCGCAGCCGCGCGCGGCGCGAGCGTCCGGCCGAGATGGAGACGGGCGCTGCCACCGACCCCCAGCGCGCGCTGGAGCAGGTCGAGGCGCGCCGCGAGGTGCGTGAGGCCATGAGTCGGCTGCCGGAGCGCAGCGCGGCCATCCTGATGCTCCGCTATGGCGGCCTGAGCTACGCCGAAGTCGCCGAGGCCCTCGGCGTCGGCGTCAACCAGGTTGGAACCCTGCTCAACCGCGCCGAAGCCGCGCTACGAAAGGAGCTGAGCCGTGGGACATCTCGATGACGGCGCTCTGCGCCGCACAGCGGATGAAGGCTCCGCCACGTCACTGACCGAGGCCGAGGGACGCCACCTGGCCGCCTGTGCGCGGTGTCAGGCGCGCCTTGCCAAGATCGTGGGCTTGTCCGGCGCGATGACCGCGCAGATGGGCGGCCCGACGCCGGCGGTGGACGTGGCGGCCGGCCTGGCGCGGCTCCAGCGGCGGATGGACGCCGAGAACGCTGTGAATGACCGTGCATGGCATGAAAGGATTCGCCCGATGACACAACGTTGGATCAAGCCGGTGGCCGCGCTCGCCGCGGCTGCCGCCGTGGTGGCTCTCCTCGTCTTCACCCCCCTGGGGACGTATGCCCAGGGCTTGCTGAACCTGTTCACCCCCAGGCAGTTCGTGGCGGTGCCTGTCACTCAGAGTGAGATGCAGACGCTGCCGGACCTGACGGATTACGGCGTCATGGCGCGGGGCGCTGCGCTGAAGCCGCAGCGCGTGGATAGCGCGGCGGCGGCCGCCCAGGCGGCGGGCATTCCCGTCCTGACGCCGGCGACGCTGCCCGCGAGTGTCCCGAACACCGCGAGCTACTACGTGATGCCGGCCAACAGCAACGCGTTCACGTTCAGCGCGGAGAAGGCGAAGCAGACGGCGGCCGCCAGGGGGCTGACCGCGCCGCCGATGCCGGCCAATATTGACGGCAGCACCCTGACCGTGAACACCAACCCGGTGGCGATGGTTGCCTACGGCAACTCGCAGATGCTGGACGGCATGATGAACCGCAGCGCCCGGCCGGCCTCCGCGCCAATGAGCAACGGCGCGAGCGCCCAGGCGAAGGTTGCCTCCCCGAAGGGTACAGCCGCCGAGGCGTCGCGCGTCGCTGCCGAAGCGCCGTCGCTGGTCGTCATGCAGACGAAGGCGCCGACGGTGACCTCGACCGGCGTGACGGTGAAGGAGCTTCAGCAGTACCTCCTGAGCCAGCCGGGCATCTCGCCCCAGCTCGCCGCCGCTATCGAGAGTATCGCGGACGCCAGCTCGACCATGCCCGTCCCTGTGCCGGTCAACAAGGTCACGTCGCAGACGGTGACGGTGCAGGGCGTGAACGGCCTGTTGCTCGGCGACCAGACCGGGCTGGGCAGCATCGTGATGTGGCAGAAGGACGGCATCGTGTATGTCGTCGGTGGGCAGGTCAAGGATAGCGAGGCCCTCAGCGTTGCCAATTCCCTCCGCTAACACGGCTGCCGGAGCGCCGCCCGCCATGAACGGCGGGAGCGCTCCGGCGGTTCGTACCCTCAACTTGGTCAAGCGCTATGGCGCGACGACCGCTCTCGCCGGGCTGACGATGACCGTCCAGCGCGGCGAGATTTTCGGCTTCCTCGGTCCCAACGGCGCGGGCAAGACGACGGCGGTCAAGCTGCTTATCGGCTTGACGCGGCCCACCGCCGGCGAGGCCTGGCTCCTCGGCGCGCCCATCGGCGACCGCGAGACGCGCCGCCGCATCGGCTACCTGCCCGAGCTGTTCCGCTATCAGGACTGGCTCTCGGCGCGGGAGGTGCTGCGCCTCCACTGCCGGCTGGCCGGCGTCCCCGGCGAGCGCCAGGGCGAGGAGATCGCCCACGCCCTGGACACCGTCGGCCTGGCGGCGCGCGCCGACTCCCGCGTCGGCACGTTCTCCAAGGGTATGCAGCAGCGCCTGGGGCTGGGCGTCGCCCTGCTCGGCCGCCCTGACCTGATCTTCCTGGACGAGCCGACGTCGGCGCTGGACCCGGTCGGCCGCGCCGATGTGCGCCAGATTGTGCGCAGCTTGAAGGAGCGCGGCGCGACGGTCTTCCTCAACTCCCACCTCCTGAGCGAAGTCGAGCAGGTGTGCGACAGGGTCGCCGTCGTGGACAAGGGGCGCGTCATCGCCGAGGGCAGCATCGCCGAGGTGGTCGGCGGCAGCCACGCGGTGCGCCTGCGCATCCCCGACGTCAACGCCGACGTCCGCGCTGCCCTGGGCCGCTATGGGCCGCTGACGAGCCAGGGCGAGTGGCACACGGTCGGGACGGTGGACGAGGCGCAGATTCCCGCGCTGGTCGCCGAGGTGGTGCGCGCGGGCGGGCAGGTGTACGCCGTCGAGCCGCGCCACCATACGCTGGAGGACCGCTTCCTGCAATTGCTACAGGAGCCGAATCAGGCGACGGCGTTGGAAACGTGGCGGCGTGGCGAGGTGACGGAGTGATGGGGACGCTACCGCTGCTCGTTGTCGCTCAGCTAACCCTGCGGGAGATGCTCCGCCGCCGTGTCGTCCTGGCGGCATTCATCCTGACGCTGCTGGTGTTTGCCCTGACGGCGTGGGGCTTTCAGAGGCTCCCGGACCTGCCGTGCGGCGGCCAGCCGTGTTCGCCGACGGTTCTGCGCACCATTGCGGCCGTGTTCCTCGTGCTGATCATGTTCATGTTCAGCTTCATCATCGCCCTGGGCGCGGCCTTCCTCGCCGCGCCGGTGATTGCCGGCGACGTCGACTCCGGCATTGTCCTGGCGATGCTGCCGCGCCCGATTCGGCGGCTGGATGTGGTCGTCGGCAAGTGGCTGGCCCTGGCCGCGCTCGTCGCGGTCTACACCGTCGTGGTGTGCGGGGTCGAGTTCGTCATCACGCGCTGGGCGGTGGACTACCTGCCGCCGAATCCGGCCCTGGCGATGTTCTTCATTGCGTGGGAGGGCATCGTTCTGCTCACCCTGGCCCTGGCCGGCAGCACGCGGTTCGGCCCCATCGCGTGCGGCATCATCGCCGTCGTCCTATTCGGCGTCGCGTGGGTGCTAGGGGTCGCGCAGCAGATCGGGCTGGTGTTCGAGAACCAGACCATCGTCAACATCGGCGCCATCTCGACCCTGATCTTGCCGACGGACGGGCTGTGGCGCGGGGCGCTGTACGCCCTGGAGCCGGCGGTCATGCTGGCGGCGGGCGGCGCGACGGGGCGCGCCCAGGTCGGCAACCCGTTCATGGTCGGCGGCCCTCCGACGACGGCCTTCCTGGTGTGGGCGGCGCTGTGGATCGTGGCCGTGCTGGCGCTGGCCGTGTACAGCTTCCAGCGGCGCGACCTGTGAGTACAGGAAAACGGGCGCGAGTTTCGGTCTCGCGCCCGTTTCGTTTGTCTATGTTATTGTGACTTCACAGCTTACGACGGCTGAAGCTCTTCTGTCCACTCCGGCGGAACCATCACGCCCAGGAGCCGCTCAAGCGTCATTGTGTGGGAGCAATAGTGACGGTGCGCAAAATAGTCGCAGTCGCAGTGCCACTCGCCCTTGGCGTAGGTCACTGTGTGTGCACGGTGGTCGCCTTGCACGGTGGCAGTGAACTGGCTGAACACAACACGACTTGGCTCCGCTGAATAGCGGCGCGCCTTCTCGATCTTGCTGATGATCGCCGAGTCCATGCAAATCCTCCTATAACTAGCTTGCTTTAAACGCACAAGGAGCATCCTGGCCGCATGGCCGGGATGCTCCTCATCGTAAGCGGACCAAAGCCTGCTTATGGTTTGAAACAGGCATACAGGAAAATGCCCTCCGACGGTTCCAAGGGTGCGGCGTCTACGCCGCTCCACTCTGTTGGGGGATAGTATACACCTGGACTTCTGCGGGAGTCAACAATTCTTGCCCACCGGCTGCCCTACGGGAGTCAAAGTTTAAGGTTTTTTCACAAGCAGCGCGTAGACCTCGCGCGTGCTCCAGCCCGCCAGCTGCGCGACCGCGCGCGCCGCCTCGCGCCCGCGCCGGCCCTCCGCCAGCGCCCCGTCCAGCGCCGCCCGCACCGCCGCCTCATCCCAAACCGCCGCTGTTGGGGCCGCGCCGCCCACGACCAGGGTGAACTCACCGCGCGGCTCGACGACGGTGAAGTGGGCGACGGCTTCGCCCAGGCTGCCGCGCCAGATTTCCTCGTACAGCTTGGTCAGCTCGCGGGCGACGGCCATGGGCCGGTCGCCCAGGAGAGTGTGCAGGTCGGCCAGGGCGTCACGCAGACGGTGCGGCGTCTCGAACCACACCACGGTGGTGGGCAGCGCGGCGGCGTCCCCGATGGCGCGGCGGCGATCCGATGGACGGCGCGGGAGAAAGCCCAGATAGGTGAAGGCGTCCGTCGGCAGGCCAGAGACGGCGAGGGCGCTGAGCAGGGCCGACGCGCCCGGGATGGGGACGACGCGGATGCCGCGCCGGATGGCGGCGGCGACCAGGGGCGCGCCGGGGTCGGAGATGCCCGGCATCCCCGCCTCAGACACGAGGGCCATGTCGCCGTCGCCCAGGCGGTCGAGGAGGCGCTCGATCCTGGCCGGCTCGGTGTACTCGTGGTAGCTGGTCAGGGGGGTATGGATGTCGAAGTGGGTGAGCAGGCGGCGCGTCGTGCGGGTGTCCTCGGCCGCGATGACCGCGACCTCGCGCAGGATGCGCACGGCGCGGAACGTCATGTCTTCCAGGTTGCCGATGGGCGTTGCCACTACGTAGAGGATACCCATTTACTGCTTGAAGAATTCCGCGCCGAGCCCGAGCTGTACCGGGCGTCGGGGGCCGGGCGCTTTCGAGAGCGGCAGCCGCTCGACGGACGGCGGCGCGGGGCTTGGACGCGCGCGCTCGTCCACCCACGCAGCGAGCCGGCGCAGGGCGTCGAGCCGCTCCTTCTCGCCGAGCCGCGCCTGGCGCACGGCGCGCTCCAGGTACGCAATGGTCTGGTCGTATTCGTGCTGCGCGACGGCGTAGGGCGTGCCGTCCTTGCCACCGTGGGCGAAGGAGAAGCGGGCGGGGTCGCGGAATGACGCAGGCGCGCCGTAGAGCAGCTCGCCGAGCAGGCTCAGCGCCCGCAGTGTTTTGGCCCCGACGCCGGCGCGCCCGAGCAGGGCGACGAAGTCCTGCGGCGGCTCGGCGTATGTCGAGAGCAGTGTTTTGTAGAGGCGGTCGGGATGGATGTCGCCGATCTCGACCTCGTGATGCGCGGGCAGGGTCATGCTCTGGGCTTTGTGCAGCTCGGCGATGAGCGTCTCCGGCGTCTCCGCGGCCAGCGCGGTGATCGCCGCGCGGTTGGCCTCGCCCTCGTGGGCGACGAGGTTCAGGGGCGTGGTCGGAGCGACAGCGCACACGGCGGCGTGCGGTTCGTCCACGAAGCTCGCCACGGTTTCGCTCAGCCAGTGGTAGCGCCGCGCCCACGCCGTCGCGTCGTTCATGCCCTGCTGAATGACGGTCCAGCGGCCCGCTTTGTCCACGACGAAGACGTGGTGGTAGAGCTGGTAGCCGTCCTGGACGGCGTTGTTGTCCACCTTTGCGACGAGGCGGCTCGTGCTGGCGAGGTCGGCCGGGTCCACGTCGAGCCGGCCGCCGAGCGCCAGCAGCTCATCCGGCGTCTGCCGTGACGTACGGCCCTTGCCGCCCGCCACCCACAGGCCCAGCTCGTCGTCCACGCCACCCTTCAGGCCGTCCTTGAGCGCGCCGCATACCGTCGTGGTCACGCCGCTGGAGTGCCAGTCGAAGCCGAGCACCGCGCCGAAGCTCTGGAACCAGTACGGGTTGCTCAACCGCGCCAGGAAGCCGGGCGTTCCTTCCGCCTCCACGACCGCGCGCGCGATCTCCCGCGCCAGGAGCCGCATGCGCGCGAAGAGCCACGGCGGGCAAGCGCCGTGGTGCAGCGGGAGGTTGGCCGTCGCCCGGCCGGTGGGGGTGGTCATGCGTCAATTATACCCCGGATGGGCGTAGAACGGAAGTGCGAAATCGCGTTGCGCCCTTGTGCGCCGCCGCCGCGTGGCCTAGAATTGGGCGAGAACGCCATGCCCTCGAGGGAGTGACAGATGCCATTTCGTGACCGGGCGGACGCCGGACGCTTTCTGGCCGGCAAGCTCAAGGTCTACGCCCACCGGACGGACGTGATCGTCCTCGGCCTGCCGCGCGGCGGTGTGCCAGTCGCCGCCGAGGTCGCGCGCGCCCTCCACGCCCCCCTCGACGTGTTCCTGGTGCGCAAGCTGGGCGTGCCAGGGCGGGAGGAGCTGGCGATGGGGGCGATTGCGTCGGGGGGCGTGCGCGTCGTCAACACCAGCGTTGTTGACGCCTTCAACATTCCTGAGAGCCTGCTCGCAGCGAAGGCGGCCGAGGAAGAGGCGGAGCTGGCGCGGCGGGAGCGATTGTACCGTGACGACCGTCCGCCGCTGAAGCTGGCGGGGCGCGCCGTCATTCTCGTGGACGACGGCCTGGCGACCGGCGCGACGATGCGGGCCGCGATTGCCGCCACCCGCATCTCTCGACCCGCTGTGGTCGTCGTCGCCGTGCCCGTCGCCGCGCCCACGATCGCCGCCGAGATCAGCGCCCTGGCCGACGATTTCGCTTGCGTGGCGACGCCGGATGGGTTCCGCGCCGTCGGTCTGTGGTATCTGGACTTCACCCCGACGACCGACGACGAGGTGCGCAAGCTGCTCGCTCAAGCCAACGAGTCCTAGCTTTGCGCGGCGCCCGGCTTTCGAGTACAATTGCGGCGAGGCGCTGTAGCCTCACGATCCCCCGAGGCAGCCTGTGAAACTCGTTCTCCTCATCCTGGGACTTCCCACTCTGTTCATCTTCCTGCTGACAGCCAGCATGGTGCGCTCGGCGCAGACCCGCTATCGTCGGGGGCGCCTCGACCGCGGCGCTCTCGTCGGCCAGCTCGGCCTGGCCGCGGCGCTGTGGGCCAGCCTGGTGTTTCTGGCGGCGGCGCTCATGGTGGGGCTGGGCGTGGGCGCCAAGTCTCCCCTGCTCATCCTTGTCCTTGCCCTGCTGGTGGGCGCGGTCTCGTTCGGCGTGATGAGTCGCGGCTTGCTTTGGGGAAGGGCCTAGCGGCCCGTGCGCATCCTGGTATTGGGCGCTGGCGCTATCGGTGGCTTGCTGGCGTGCCAGCTGGCGCTGGGCGGCCACGACGTGACCCTCGTCGCCCGGCCGCCGCTGGCGGAGCAGATTCGGCGCGATGGCCTGGTGTTCGTGGACGACGGCGACCGACACACCGTGCGGAACCTGACCGTCGTCGAGAGCCTGGACACCTTCGCCGCCGACGCCTGGAGCCGCCCGTTCGACTGGGTGGCGCTGACCGTCAAGGCGTTCGATGTGGCCCAGGCCGCTGACGAGATTCGCGCGGCTTTCCCCGTGACTCCACCTGTGGTGACATTCCAGAACGGTGTCGGGAGCGAAGAGGCTGCGGCGGCGGCCCTCGGCCCCGAGCACGTCGTCGCGGCGAGCGTGACAATCCCCGTGACGGTGCCTGAGCCGGGCCAGGTGGTCGTGCGCAGCAGCGGCGGCATCGGCGTCGCGCCCTACTGTGACCGCCGGGGTCGCCCGACGACGGCGCAGGCGGCGGGCGTGGTGGCCCAGTCCATGCGGGCCGCCAGGTTCAAGGTGCGGGAGTATGCCGACTACCGGCCGATGAAGTGGTCGAAGCTCCTGCTCAACATGACGGGCAACGCCATCCCCGCCATCGTGGACATGCCGCCGGAGGATGAGTTCGACGTGCCGGCGCTGTTCCGCCTGGAGATGGGCGCGCTCAAGGAGGCGACGACGGTGATGCGGGCGCTTGGCCTCAAGGTCGTCAATCTGCCGGGGCAGCCGGCCCCGCTCCTTCCCCTCGGCGTGAGGTTCCTGCCGACGTTCATCCTGCAGCCCGCGCTGCGCGCCCTGGCCGTCGCCGGGCGCGGCGGCAAGCTGCCATCGCTGCACATGGACTTGAACAGCGGTCGCGGACAGTCCGAGGTGCAGTACCTGAACGGCGCGGTGGTGAAGGCCGGGCAGACGACCAACGTTCCCACGCCCATCAACCGCGTCATCACCGAGACCCTCATGGGGCTGGTCACGGGACGCCTCGGCCGCGAAGACTTCTACCACAATCCCCAGGCGTTTATCGCCCGCCTCCGTCAATCGCCCGCGACCTGATGGCCTCCGACCGCCGTTTGTGTATACAATATAACGAGGCTCCGGATTCAAAGTGAGGTGGAATGATGCACGCACAGTCCCTCACGGGCAACGCGCGTCTTGCGGCCAATCGAACGCAGGTCAACGGCTATACCCTGGCGGCCGACTACGGCGATCCTGCCGCTGAGATGCGGGCTGCCCAGACCGACGTGGTGGTCATGGATCGCTCGGCGTGGGGTCGGCTCCAGCTGATGGGGCGCGACCGCCTGGACTTTTTGCAGCGCATGTCCACCAACGATTTCGCGCATCTCGCGGCCGGCGACGGACGGGTGACTGTCTTCACCGACGCGCGCGGGCGAATGATTGACCGCGCCAACGTGTATGGCTGGAGCGACGATATTCTGATCGTGAATAGCCTGGGCGCGGGCCACCGGCTGACGTCCTGGCTGCGCGGCTTCATCTTCTACCGCGACCAGGTGAACGTCTCCGACCTGACGACGGCGACGGCGATGCTGACACTCTACGGCCCGCGCGCCGCCGACCTGGCGCGGTCGGCGTTAGGGGTACGCCTGGAAGCGGAGTCTGGCTTCACCGCCGTGGACGAGCTGCGCGCATTGGTCGGCGGCGGTGAGGGGTTCGGCGGGAGTGGCGTCAACATTGTCGTGGAGACGGCGGACTTGCCGGCGCTCTGGGAGCGGGTGATTGGCGCGGGGGCGACGCCGATGGGCTACACGGCCTACGAGCGGCTTCGGATCGCCGCCGGCTGGCCGGAATACGGCCACGAGATCACCGACATGTACAACCCGCTCGAAGCGGGCCTGCTGAGCGCGGTGAGCTTCACCAAGGGCTGCTATATCGGCCAGGAGGTGGTCGCGCGCACCGACACCTACCAGAAGCTCAAGCAGCATCTTATGGGCCTGCGCCTGGCAAGCGCGGCGCCTGTGTCCCTCGGCGCGGCGCTCCAGGTCGGCGGCAAGGCCGTGGGTGTCCTGACGAGCGTCGCGCCCTTCGACGATGGCGCTATCGGCCTCGGCTACGTGCGCGTGGCCTACGCGGCGCCGGGCGCGATGGTCCAGGTGGCGTGCGGTGATGTCACCGTGGACGCCGAGCTGATCGCGCTACCCGGCCGCTGGACGCGCCCATATGGCATGGATGAAGGCGCGGTGAGCGACTGAAATTCGCGCGCCACACCGTAACGATAGCTTCTCTTGAAAATAACCTTGGGCTGCTCGCGGCGGACGGCTGCCGTAGGCTCAAGCCTACGGCTACGGATGCAAGCCCAAGGGGCTGGGGGCGCCGAAGCCTCAGCCTCTCAGGCTTGCACCCATAGCCCGCTGCTTCAGCGGCGGGCGGACGTGGCGCTCAGGGCGACAGCGATTGGGCCGCAGTCTAGACCCCTAGGCTTTGGCGGCGATGGGCTTGTGCTGCCGCGCCCAGTCCTCGATGGCGGCGACTAGCTCGCGGTTGAAGGCCGGGATGTCGGCGACGACGCGGCCCCAGACCATGTTGCCGTCGCGGAACGCCGCCTCATCTACCCAGGTTGCGCCCGCGTTCACGAGGTCGTCCTTGATGGCGCGGCTGCCCGTCGCGCGCCGCCCGCGCACGATGCCGGCGCTGATGGGCACCCAGCCGGCGTGGCAGATCGTGCCGATGATCTTGCCCTGCTCGTTCGCGCGGCGCACGATGTTCAGCACGTCGTCGTGGCGGCGCAGCTTGTCCGGCGCCCAGCCGCCGGGGATCACCACGGCGTCGTAGTCGTCCACGTTCACGGCGGCGGCCTGGACATCGGGCCTGGCGGTCAGGCAGTGCTTGCCGCTATACTGGGCCGCGCCCCCGCCGACGACCGTCACCTGGGCGCCTTCTTCCTGGAGGCGCATTAGCGGCGCCCAGAACTCCAGGTCCTCGAACCCCTCCTCGACGAAATAGATGACTCGAATCCCTTGTAGACGCATGGTTCGCTCCTTCGTGATCTCTATCTTCGCACTTCTTGGGTCGGGGAGGTTTGGAGGGGCATGTCCCTCCAAATTCCCCCTGTCCCATCCGCCGGCGGAAGTGAAGTGCCACCTCGCGCACGAGGGAAAGGGGAGAATTGCGGGGGCCTGCGGCCCCTTTTGGCGGTTGCCGCGTAGCTCCACTTCGTTGGGCGATATGTGGCAGGCAACCGCCAAAACCCACTGCCCCCGCGAACGCAAAGTGCAAAGATAGAGGTGATGACGGCGTCGCAATAGCTAGATTATAAACGAGAGATGGGGTTGACGCTATCCCCATCTCCCCCTGCCCATTTTGGGAGAGGGGCCGGGGGTGAGGAGTTGATTCTGGACAGGCAGCCGATTGTTGAGTATAACCACACCATGCACGAGATTTCCGACAAGGCCGCGCTGCGCGGCAACCCCAGCTTCGTCTGGCGCTTCGGCCAGGACCGCCGCCTGCACATGATCGCCGAGTGGGCGCGTGTCGAGAACGCGCGCATCCTGGTGGATGGCTGCGGTCTCGGCATGTACGTCGGCAAGCTGCGCCAGTTCACGCCCTACGTCTACGGTATGGACATCGAGCTGGAGCGCGTCGCGGAGGGCGCCGCTGCCCTGCCCGGCCTGGCCGTGGCCGCCGCCGAGACGCTGCCCTACCCCGACGACAGCTTCGACACCGTGCTGTCCCACGAGGTGCTGGAGCACGTAGGCGACGACCGCCAGAGCATGGCGGAGATTGTGCGGGTGCTCCGGCCGGGCGGGCGGCTGGTGCTGTTCGTTCCCAATCGGCTCTTCCCCTTCGAGACCCACGGCGTGTACTGGGGGGGCGAGTATCACTTCGGCAACGTCCCCCTGGTCAACTGGACGCCGGACGCCATCCGCGACCGCCTCGCGCCCCACGTCCGCGCCTACACGGCCGGCGACCTCCGCCGCCTGCTCGACGGCTTGCCGGCCCAGATCATCCACCTGACGCAGATCTACCCCGGCTACGACAACATCGTCGCGCGGCGGCCAGCCCTCGGCCGCGCCGTGCGCCAGGTCACCTACGGCCTGGAGAACACCCCCCTGGCAGCGTTCGGCATCTCCCACTTTGCCGTCATCGAGAAGCTGCGCTAACCGACATCTCCCCCACAACTCAACCTCGTCATCTGTCAGATGCTTGTCGGACAACCGACGGCGCGCGACGTAAGATTGTCAGGCGATTGGCGGTAATGTGTCACAACATCGCTGCGCGCTGGCGGTATACTGATTGTAGAGCCTTGCTCTTCGGCTCTTGCGAAAGGAGACGACGATGATTTACGTTCTGTTGGCGATATGCGTGGTGAGCGCGAGCGGCCTGGTGTTCATGATACGCCGGGACCAGGCGGCAGCGGCCATTGATCCCGCGGCGGCCGACTGCACCGGCTATCCCGTGTTCCTCCTCGTGGTGATCGTCGGCATCATTCTGGTTCTCCTGAAGCTCCTCCTGCCTTAAGTCCCTCGTCATTGCAAAAAGCCCCTGCGGGCGCTATACTACCTGCACAGAGTTCATTCCTGTCGCTTCTGGAGGCATGGCATGACTATAAACGCAGGGCAAGTTGAGCAAACGTCGCAAGTCAGGTAGCGCTGACTCCGGGAACGGCCGCGGCGCGTTGCCAAAAACCCCCAGACGCACTATAATGAAAGTGGGCAGTGCGGTGTAGTCCTCACGACGAAGTCCTCCGTTCGGGAGTCTTCTGGCGTTCCGACGCCTCGCCCGCGGCCAATCTTCCTGCTGCTGTGAGAGCTTATGCGATTGTTGATGGTCCGCCACGGTCAGACGCGCGCCAATACCGAGATGCGCCTGGCCGGCTGGACGGACGACCCACTGGATGAGACCGGCCAGCGCCAGGCCGAAGAGGTGGCGCGATTCCTCGCCGATGAGGGCGACGTCGAAGCGATCTACGCCAGCCCGCTCCAGCGCACGCGCGCGACGGCCGATGCTATCGCGGCGGCGCTCGACATCCCGACGGTGATCGAGAACCCGGCCCTGCGCGAGCGACACTTCGGCATCTTCGAGAACATGGTGTTCTCATCCATCGGCGAGCAATACCCGGAAATGGCCGAGGCGTGGAATGCGCGCGGCGCGATTGACTGGGGGCCGCCGGAAGGCGAGCTGCCCCACGAGTTCACCGGCCGCATCCTGGACGCGCTGCACGACATCGCCGCGCGCCACCAGGGCGACGGCCGCGTCGTCGTCGTCACCCACGGCGGCGTGATCGCCGTCGCGCTGGCGGCCTGGCTGAACAACGACCCCTCGCGCTGGCGGGAGTACTTCGTGAGCAACTGCTCCATCAGCGAGATCGAGTTCCACTCGGCCCCGCGGCTGGTGCGGCTGAATGCCTGCGTCACGCCCGACGAGGTGAGCGAATGAGCGCCTTTGCCTACCGGTACGGCATCCTGCACGGCGAGGGCGTCGCGCTGGCCGATGTGGCCGCCGCGCTTGGCACGCCCGTCTACGTCTACAGCCTGGACGAGGTGGCGCGGCGCTATCGGGCCTACGCCTCGGCGTTCCCGGACGCTCTGGTGTGCTACGCGTACAAGGCCAACGCCAACCTGGCGCTGTGCGCCTGGCTGCACCGCCTGGGCGCGGGCGCGGACGTGGTGTCCGGCGGCGAGTTGCGCGTGGCCCAGGCGGCGGGAACGCCGGGCCGCATGACGATCTTCAATGGCAACGGCAAGTCCGACCGCGAGATCGCGGCCGCGTTGGAAGCCGAGGTGCTGACAATCAACGTGGATGCGGTGGAAGAGTTGGAGCGGATTGCCGCCGTTGCGGCGCGGCTCGGTCGGCGCGCTCCGATCACGCTGCGCATCAATCCGGCGGTGGACCCGCACACCCACCGCCACATCTCGACCGGTGTCGCGTCCAGTCAGTTCGGCATCCCGCTGGCCGACGCCGAGGCCGCTTACGACCACGTCGCCGCTACCCCCTGGCTCGACGCCGTCGGCCTGCACAGTCACATTGGCTCGCAGATCACGCGCCTGGAGCCATTCCGCGAGGCAGCCGGGCGGGTGGTGGGGCTGGCGCGGCGGCTGCTGGCGCGGGGCGTCGCGCTGCGCTACCTGAACCTCGGCGGCGGGCTGGGCGTGGACTACTGGCGCAGCGACGCCGACGACGCGAACGGCGGCGAGACGCGCCTGACGCCTACCGATCTGGCCGCGGTTCTCTACCCGCAGTTGGCCGGTCTGGACCTTAAGTTGCTTCTAGAGCCGGGGCGCTCGATTGTCGCGCCCGCCGGCGCGCTGCTGAGTGAGGTGCTGCATATCAAGCACAGCGCCGACGTTGCGCGCGTCATCCTGGACACGGGCATGAATGCGCTGCTGCGGCCCGCGCTGTACGAGGCGCACCACGAAATCTGGCCCGTGCGCGCCGGCGTCGCCGAGATCACGGCGGACGTCGTCGGGCCGAACTGCGAGACAAGCGATGTCGTCGGCCGTGACCGTCGGCTGCCGAACCTGGCGAGCGGCGATCTCGTCGCGATCCTGGATTCGGGCGCCTACGGCTACGCGCAGGCGTCGAACTATAACAGTCGCCCCCGTCCGGCCGAGGTCGCCGTGCTCGGCGACCGATGGTGGGTCGTTCGCCCCGCCGAGACGTGGGACGGGCTGCTGGCGGGGCAGGTGATACCGGAGACCATCCTGGCCGGCGCGCCCCAACCTGGGTGAGTCGGCTCTCAAGCACAGCGAGGTTCTATGGACAAGCAACTCGTCGTCTATACCCGTTCCAACCACTGCAGCGATGTGGCCCGCGTGCGCCGCGATCTCCAGAGCTGGGGGATTCCGTTCCGCGAGGTGAACATTGACCAGGACGCGGCGGCGGCAAAGCGCCTGGAGGAGTGGACGGGCTTCCAGTCTGTGCCGACGGTGCTGATCGCAGACGGCAACAGCAACGAGCCGTACCAGGAGCCGGCGGGGCTGAGCCTGGAGCAGAACCCGCGCAACTTCGACCGCGGCTGCATGATTAGCGAGCCGGCCAGCGCCAACCTGCGCGCGTTCCTGGCGCACAACGGCTTCCTGGAGCCGGACCTCGCCCACTGGTGAGAATCGCGGCGCGGGCAAGAATCTGCTGTCCGGCGCATCTATATGGTAGACACTATGCAACGACAAAGCGATAGACACAGGAGTTTTGGCTAGATGAAACGTAAGCAGCCCAATGGAGCGACTCCACCTTCGAGCCGATGGTTCAGGAACGGCACCATCTATCTGCTGTTGCTGGCCGTACTGGTTGTTATCCTCTTCCGCGCATCCTCGATGGTGCCGGGGCACAGCGAGCGGACGGACCTGACCACCCTGGCGCAGGACGTCAAGGCCGGCCGCGTGTCCGCCATCGAGGTGAGCCAGGACGGGGTCAGCCTGACCATCACGCGTACCGACAGCCCCAAAGAGTATCTTGCTAACAAGGAACCCAACACCAGTCTGCCGGAAGTTCTGCGCGGCCTGGGCGTGCAGCCCGATGAGCTAGACAAGGTCAAGATTGACGTCGTGGCCCCCGGCTTCATGTCCAACTTCGGCGGCATCCTGGTGTCTATCCTGCCGGTGATCCTGTTCGGCGGGTTCATCTTCTTCATGTTCCGCCAGGCCCAGGGCGGCGCCAACCAGGCGATGAGCTTCGGCAAGAGTCGCGCCCGCATGGTCGGTGGCGACAAGCCGACGGTAACGTTCGCCGACGTGGCCGGTGTGGACGAGGCCAAGCACGAGCTGGCCGAGGTGGTCGAGTTCCTCAAGGAGCCCGAGAAGTTCGTCTCCCTAGGCGCGCGCATCCCCAAGGGCGTTCTGATGGTCGGCCCGCCCGGCTGTGGCAAGACCCTGCTGGCAAAGGCCGTGGCCGGTGAGGCGGGCGTGCCGTTCTTCAGCATCAGCGGCTCGGAGTTCGTGGAGATGTTCGTCGGCGTCGGAGCGTCCCGCGTGCGCGACCTGTTCGACCAGGCGAAGCGTCATAGCCCGTGCATCGTGTTCGTGGACGAAATTGACGCCGTGGGCCGGCACCGTGGCGCGGGGCTGGGCGGCAGCCACGACGAGCGCGAGCAGACGCTGAACCAGATTCTGGTCGAGATGGACGGCTTCGACAGCGACACCCACGTCATCATCATTGCCGCCACGAACCGCCCCGACATTCTCGACCCGGCGCTGCTGCGCCCCGGCCGCTTCGACCGCCGCGTCGTCATTGATCGTCCCGACACCAACGGGCGCAAGATGATGATCAAGATTCACACGCGCGGCAAGCCGCTGGCGTCGGAGGTTGACCTGGACGTGATCGCCAAGATTACGCCCGGCTTCAGCGGCGCGGACATCGAGAATCTGGTCAACGAGGCGGCCATTCTGGCGGCGCGGCGTAACGCCAAGTCCATCAACATGCTCGACTTCCAGAACGCGATGGAGAAGGTGGTCATGGGGCCGGAGCGCAAGAGCCGCGTCATCTCCGAGAAGGAGAAGACGGTCGTGGCGTACCACGAGGCCGGCCACGCCCTTGTCGGCTATATGCTGCCTAACAGCGACCCGATCCACAAGGTGACTATCGTTCCGCGCGGCATGGCGGGCGGCTTCGTGATGCACCTGCCTGACAGCGACGCGACCCTGGTCACGGCGGCCAAGTTCCGCGATGAGCTGGCCGGCCTGCTGGGTGGGCGCGTCGCCGAGGAGCTTGTGTTCAGCGACGTGACGACCGGCGCGAGCAATGACCTGGAGCGCGCAACCAAGATGGCGCGGGCGATGGTCACGCAGTACGGCATGAGCGAACGCCTCGGCCCGCTGACCTTCGGCGAGAAGGACGAGATGGTCTTCCTCGGCCGCGAGATCGGCGAGCAGCGCAATTACTCCGAGGCGGTCGCCCAGGAGATTGACAACGAGGTGCGCACCATCGTGACCGAGGCCTACGAGCGGGCGCGGCAGATCATCATGATCAACCGCGACAAACTCGAAGCGCTGGCGCGCAAGCTCATCGAGGTCGAGACGCTCGACGCGAACGACGTGCGCGCCCTCCTGACGGCATAACCCGTCGGCGGGCCAAAAGCAACTTGGCTACCAGTTCGGTCTGGTAGCCAGGTTTTTGTTTACGGTTGCGACGTTCCCGGGTAGGGTTTGGGTACGATGGGTGTCGGCGTCTGCGGCTCGGGATAGCCCGCGGGCTTCGTAACCGTCGGGATGCGCGTCGCGGCGGCGGGAGCCGTGGAAATGGCCGGCGGTGGGACGACCGTCGCGCCGGGGGCCGCCGTGACCGCGGCCGGCGGAGCGGTCGTCGGCTGGGCGGGCGGTGTCTGGGACTGGCAGGCGGCGAGCAGGCCCAGCAGGGCCATCGCGCCGACGAGCAGCAAGCGGTGAAGCTTAGGCAACCTTCAATCCTCCTTGGGTCAAACTGTACTTGTGTCAGCCAATAACAAACGGCTAGTATAGCACAGATCGCCCCCGAACCCCAAACACTTCCTTACTCCTCGTCGCCGTCCTCGGCGCGGTGGGGCCGCCGCAGCAAGCTCAGCGCCAATCCACCGGCCAGCGCCGCGCCGCTCAGGCCCAGCGCCAGGCCAGCGCCGCTCGGCTTGCCCTTGACGCCGACCGCTTCCAGCACCGGCCCGATGCGCTGCTGGGGCGTCACGCCGAAGGCCAGGCGCATGACGGCGGCTCCGGCGCGGTAGTGCCCCGGCTTGCGCAGGATGGTGGCGATGTCCCAGCTCGGCGGCGGCGCGCCGACTGCGTAGGCGTAGGGGCGGGTGAACTGCATCAGCCCCTCGCGGCCGTGGATGCGGCCGTAGCCCGACTGCTTGATGCCGCCAAAGGGGAGCATCGGCACGCCAAACTGGGCGATGGTGTCGTTGATGACGATGGACGACGCCTCGACCTGGTGGGCGACGCGCTCGGCTCGGCTGACCTCGCGGCTCCAGATGGACGCGCCTAGCCCAAGATGACAGTCGTTCGCCATGCGGATCGCTTCGGCTTCGTCCTTGACCTTCATGATGGGCAGGATCGGGCCGAATGTCTCGTCCTGCATGATGAGCATGCTGTGGTCCACGTCCACCATGACCGTCGGCTCGACGAACATTCCGTCAATCTCGCCGCCCGTCAGGATGCGCGCGCCCTTCGCCAGGGCATCGTCCAGGTGGGTGCGGATCGTGCGGAGCTGGCGCGGGTCGGTGATAGGGCCCATGTAGAACTGGCTCTCCTGCTCCGTCGAGAAGCCCACTTTGATCTTCTCGGTTTCCTCGACGGCCATGCGTACGAAGGCATCGTAGATCGCTTCGACCGCGTACACCCGCTCGACAGCCATGCACGTCTGGCCGCTGTTGAAGTACGCGCCCCACGCGCCCCAGTGCGCCGCCTGCCGCAGGTCGGCATCCTCCAGGACGATCATGGCGTCCTTGCCGCCCAACTCGCAGGCGACGGGCGTCAGGGTCTCGGCCGCCGTCGCCATGACCTTCTTGCCTGTCGGCATGGAGCCGGTGAGGAAGATGTAGTCGGGGCCGGACTGGACCAGCGCCGCGCCTACGTCGCCGCCGCCATGCACCACGCGCACGTAGGGGCTTAGCTCCGGCACGAGCTTGAAC
This sequence comes from Anaerolineae bacterium, assembly GCA_046328525.1. Classification (GTDB taxonomy): domain Bacteria; phylum Chloroflexota; class Anaerolineae; order Epilineales; family JAHCIE01; genus JBDHWG01. The sequence continues at coordinate 158,209 of JAXLWK010000009.1, read as the reverse complement.
AGGCGCTCCATCATCTCACCCGACGCCGCTGTGACCTCAGACGGCTTGAGGACGACGGTGTTGCCGCCGAGGAGCGCGGCGATGACCGGCGGGATGGACAGGGCGAAGGGGTAGTTCCACGGCGCAATGATGAGCACGACGCCGTAGGGGCGATACTCGACGTAACATTTCTTGAACAGGTACAGGCCGCGGGAGACCGGCTGGCGGCGCAGCCAGTGGGGGGCGCGCTTGCAGTACTGGTCGAGCATGTCAACCGTGATGAAGACCTCGATGAGCGCGTCCTGGCGGCTCTTGCCGCAGTCCTGGTTGAGGACGGCAGTGATGTCGTCGAGATTGTCGAGAATGGCCTTCTGGAGCTTGCGCAGGACGGCCACGCGCTCTTTGACGGACTTCTGATGCCAGATGTCGAATGCCGCGCGCATTTCTTTGTGAATCAGCCGCGCCTCATCGGGCGAGGCCGTCTCGACCTGGCCGAATGGCAGGCCGGTGGCGGGATTAACGAATTCGAGCACGTTGCCCTCCTTACACCATGAGTGGGCGAACCGCACGTAAAATCAACGCCGATTATTTGACGATTCGACGCCGGCTATATCTTATACTGTTATGCCGCAGTGTGTCAAAAAAGTACGGGGATTTGGACCACGAAAGGTGGAAAATACGCGAAAGACGCGAAAGGAACGTGTGGGGGAAGCCCCTTTCGTGCTTTTCGCGTCCTTTCGCGTTCTTCGTGGCCCAGGAGTCTATGCTAATACGCGCGGGCGAAGATGGCGACGCGGCTCGTTTCTTTGCCCGTGAGCATGCAGCGCCCAGGCTCGGTCGGCTGGTCGAAGGGGAAGGCGCGGATGGTCGCACCCGTCTCGCGCTTGACCCGCGCCTCGTCCTCGTCATCGCCCGCCCAGTAGGCGCGGATGAAGCCGAAGCCGCCCGTCTCCGGGATGCTGGCCTTGAACTCGTCGTAGGTCGCCACCGAGCGCGTCATGGCCTGCATCTTGGCGCGCGCCGCCTCGAACATGCTGCTCTGAATGGCGTCGAGGCGCGCCGGAACGACCGTCGGCAGGGCGTCCCAGCCGATGAACTCCTTGCCCGGCTTGCCGGGAATGTCGCGCCGCGCCAGGACGACCTGCCCCTTGTCCACGTCCTTCGGCCCAATCTCGATCCGCAGCGGAACGCCGCGCATCTCCCAGTCGTTGAACTTGAAGCCCGGTGTCAGGCCGTCGCGGTCGTCCAGGTGGACGCGCACGTCCTTCGGCAGGGAGGCAACGATCTGGCGGGCCGCGCCCATGACCGCGCTCTGCTCATCCTCGGTCTTCCAGATAGGAACGACGACGACCTGGATGGGCGCGAGGCGCGGCGGGAGCTTGAGGCCCTGGTCGTCGCCGTGGATGCCAATGACCGCGCCCAGCATGCGCCAGCTCAGGCCCCAGCTTGTCGTCCAGGCGTGCTTGAGGGTGTTGTCGCGGTCCTGGTACTGGATGTCGAACGCTCTGGCGAAGTTCTGGCCCAGGTTGTGGGACGTGCCGGACTGGAGCGCCCGCCCGTCGGGCATCATCGATTCGATGGTGTAGGTGCGCACTGCGCCGGCAAACTTCTCGCTGTCGCTCTTCAGGCCCAGCAGCAGGGGCACCGCGCCCCAATCCTCGCCGGCGCGGCGGTAGATGTCGAGCATCTGAAGGGTCTCGGCCTCGGCCTCTTCGGCCGTGGCGTGGGCAGTGTGGCCCTCCTGCCAGAGGAACTCGGCGGTGCGGAGGAAGGCGCGGGTGCGTTTCTCCCAGCGCAGCACGCTGCCCCACTGGTTGATGAGGATGGGCAAATCGCGGTAGGTGCGCACCCACTGGGCGTACATGTGGCCGATGACCGTCTCGGAGGTCGGGCGAACGACGAGCGGCTCGGCCAGCTCCTCGCCGCCGCCGACGGTGACGACGGCCAGCTCAGGGCGGAAGCCTTCGACGTGCTCTTTTTCCTTCGAGATGAAGCTCATCGGGATGAGGACGGGGAAATAGGCGTTCTTGTGGCCGGTGGCCTTGAACATGCCGTCCAGGGCGGCCTGGAGCTGCTCCCACATCGCATAGCCATACGGGCGGAGGACCATGAAGCCGCGAAGCTGCTCCGGCACGCGCGGGGGCGTGTCGGCCAGCTCGGCGCGCATGATGATCTCGTTGTACCACTCCGAGAAATCCTCGCTGTGGGAGGGCAATTTCTGAACCGACATGACGGGACTCCTGCTGGGACAAAATGAATGCGGTTTGAGCGCGAATGACAACAGCTAATTATAGCGTAAGGCGCAGCCAGGGGCGAAAAACAGCGCGGGCGGTCAGTAGTAGATGACGCCTTCGGCGGCGCGGGCGACCCGTCCGCCGACGCGCAACTCCAGGTCGTCGCCGCGCGCGAGGGCGTCCACGACGATGAGGCTGGGGCGGCCGACGGCGTAGCCCTGCTCGGCGCTGATGCGGGCGCGCGGGGCGGCGGGCACAGCGCCGTGGCGGACGAGGTAGGCGGCGAGGGCGGCGTTGGCGCTGCCGGTCGCCGGATCCTCCGGCACGCCGAGCAGCGGGGCGAACACGCGCACGTAGACCGTGTGCTCCGGCTTGAGGGTTTCGCGGGTGAAGACGTTGACGACGGACACGCCCAGGCGCTCGCACACGGCGGCCAGGCCGTCCGGCGCCACGCGGCCCACATCGTCGCGGGACGGCGTCGGGACGATGAGCGTGGGCAGCCCGGCGTCCACGACTTGCGGGGCCAGCCCCTCGCTCCCGATGCGGTCGGCGGGCAGTCCCAGGGCGTCGGCAAGTTCGCCGATGGCAGCGATGGTCTTGCCGAAGCTCGGCGGGCGCTCGGTGACGACGACGCGGCTGACGTGGCCGTCGGCGATGTCGGCGTCTACGGGCAGGTAGCCCACGTCCGTCTCGACGACAACGCGGCGGGGAGGCGGATCGGCCTGGGTCATGAGGACATACGCAGCGCCCAGGATGAGGTGGCCGGAGAACGGCACCTCGGTTGCCGGGGTGAAGGCGCGTAGTCGCCAGTTGGCCTCGGTGCTCGTGGCGGGCAGCACAAAGCCGGTTTCGGCGAAGCTCATGCCCTGGGCCACGGCGAGCATGTCGTCCGTGGTCATCGCCCCGGCGTCGGTGATGACGACGACCGGGTTTCCGCCGAAGGGGCTATCGCTGAATACGTCGGCCTGGACAAATGGCGCGCGTCGCATGGCTCAGGTCTGCCTGCACAGTGGGGTTATCGCTGGCGGGAACGATAACACAAGGGCGGCGCGCTGTCCAACCGAGGTCTGTCCCTCATCCCCCAGCCCCTTCCCCCACACGGGGGGAAGGGGAGCAAGACCACCGCGCTGTGGTCCCCCCTCACCCCTTGTGGGAGAGAGTTGGGGTGAGGGCGAGATACCCTATGCTCACGGCGTCAGCGATGCGGCTTTCACCAGGAGCGGGAGGTACACCGCGTGGCTCGGCGTGCCGCTCGTGGCCGTCGGCGTCGGGGTAGCGGTTGGGGTGTGGGTGGCCGGCGGCGCGGTCGCCGTCGCGGTGGGCGTGCTGGTCGCCGCGACTGAGGTCTGGGTTGCCGTGGGCGTGCGCGTTGGCGTGACCGTCGCCGGGGCGGACGTGTTCGTCGCTGTGGGCGTGGGCGTGGCCGTCGCCGAAACGGGCGTGTTCGTCGCCGTGGGCGTGCCGGTGGGCGCGTCGGTCGCCGTCGCCGTTGCCGTGGGGGTGGCTGTCGTGGCGGCGTTGAAGGTCACGTTGCGGCGGGCCAGGGAGTAGCCGAAGCTGTAGCGGTACGTCTCGTCGAAAGATTCGATGGCGATCAGCCAGGCGTACTGCTTGCCGGTTTGCAGCCCTGGCACATCACCCACGGAGGTTAGTGTCAGACTCCCCTGGTGTCCAACTGGGTTCGAGGGCAGCAGGGTGCTGGTATTCGGGTCCAGAAAGCCGACGTAGTAGCTCTCGGTGATCACGGAGCGCGGCAGCCACTGGAACGTAACAGGGAAGGAGACCTGGGCGTTGTCGGGGGGCGCGGCGAGCACGACATCGGCGATATGCAGGGTTCCCCCCGGCACCCACCCGGTGTCTGTGTCATTGATATCTGGCCCGTACCACACGTTGACATAGCGCGGGTCGGTGTCCTGGGGGCCGTACACAACATTGTACAGCTCGTCCACCTGGAGCGGCGGCGGGTTGAGGAACTCGTAGTAGCCCGTGATTGTCGTCGTCGCCGTGAGCACGGTCGTCGCCACGCCGCCGGCCGTCTGCTGGAGGAACACGTCCACACCGGAGACCGGCGCGTCGTTGTCGCCGAGGACCTGGCCGTAGACGGCATCAATCGCCGCCTGGGGCGCGGCGGGGCGAGCGCCGGGTTGGCTCGCCGCGGCGAGGGACACGGCCCAGAGCGCGGGAGCGAGTACGATGAGCGCGGCGATAAGGATGCGTCGGCTGAGCATAGCGGTCTCCTTGGCCCGGCGCGCGACGGTCAGCGTGGCGCGGGCGGGCGGTGCGCGGCGCGGAATGGCGGGACGAAGCGCGCGGGCGGCGGGTGCAGCATGGAGGCGACGAGAGTGCGAGCGAGGCGCGAGCATCGGCCGTGAGAGCAGTATACATGACGAAAGCCGAACAAGTATTAGAGAGAGGTGAATTCAGACCGGGTATTTTCATGTAATTAGCACATTTGACCGACTTCCCTCTTGACATAGAACAATTGTCTTGCTATAATGGACCAAACGTTTGACACAAACGTTCAAGAGGGGCATAGGCCAGGAGGCGCAATGGCAAGCAAGAAACCGCTCTCCGACCGCCAGCGTCGGATGCTAGACTTTATCGGGGACTTCAGCGACAGTCAAGGCTACCCGCCGACCATCCGCGACATCGGCCACGAGCTTGGGATTTCCTCCACATCGGTCGTCAGCTACAACCTGAAGATCCTTGAAAAAGAGGGCTACATCAAGCGCGACGAGACGGTGTCGCGCGGGTTGCGGGTGATTCGCCACGGTGGCGGCCAGCCGCCCGTCATCAAGCGTACGATCGAGATCCCCATCCTCGGCACGATCGCGGCGGGCAGCCCGCTGTACCTCCCGGACGCCGGCCAGTATGAGCCGACGAGCTGGATCGAGCTGACGCGGGACCTCGTCGCCGACGGGCGCGACATCTACGCCCTGCGCGTCAAGGGCGACTCGATGATTGACGCGCTCGTCAACGACGGCGACATCGTCATTCTCCACCGCCAGGAGCACGTCGAGAACGGGCAGATGGCCGCCATCTGGCTCGAAGATCGCGGCGAGACCACCCTTAAGTACTTCTACCTGGAGCAGGACCGCGTGCGGCTCAAGCCTGCCAACCCGACGATGAAGCCCTGGACCGAGCCGACGGCGAATGTGCGCGTGCAGGGTAAGGTGATCGCGGTCATCCGCCAGCTCTAGCGCCTCCCCCCGCCTCGCGGCCGTCCCCATAGATAATGGGTTTCCCCTCTTGACGTAGAACGTCTGTTCTGGTACAATAGGCCAGAACAGACGTTCTATTATAAGAGAGGCTCATTGTGCAGCGTCAGCGTCTCGAGGCCCAGGCCGACTGCCTGGAGGCAGTTCTCCACAGCCACAAAGTGCGCGCCCAGGTGCAGGGCGGGGTTGTGACGCCCGCGTTGGTGCGGTTTCGCGTCGTTCCCGCGCCCGGTGTCAAGGTCGCGCAGATCTCGCGGCTGTCCGAGGAGCTGGCGCTGGCGTTGGGTAGCCGCGCGTGTCGCGTGACGCGGCGCGACGCCTTCGTGGAGCTGGAATTCACGCGCGCGAAACCCCGCTCGGTTCGCCTCGTGGCGCTCATGGCGCGTGTTCCGACGGTGCCCCCGGCCACGCCGCTGCTCGGCATAGACGCCGACGGCATCCCCATGCTGTTGCGGCTGTCCAGCCCGGACGTCGCCCACATCCTCATCGCCGGTACCACCGGCTCTGGCAAAACGGCCCTCGCCCGCACAATGATCGCCTCCCTGGCCGCCTACAACCCACCGAGTGAAGTTGCGCTTGCGCTTATTGACCCGAAGGGGCGCGGCTACGAGGCGTTCGCGGCCCTGCCGCATCTCGTGCGGCCAATGGCTGTGACCGCCGAGGCGGGGCTTGAGACCCTGCACTGGCTGGCGCAGGAGATGGAGCGCCGCGACCGCGAGCGCATCACGCTGCCGCGCCTCGTGGTCTTCATAGACGAGCTGGCCGACCTGGTGCTCGTCGGCGGCAAGGCCGTCGAGAAAGCGGTGCTGCGCCTGGTGCAGCGCGGCCGCGAGGCCGGCATCCACGTCATTGCCTGCACCCAGAAACCGGCCGCGACGATCCTGGGCGGTTTGGTGAAGAGCAACTTTCCGGTGCGTATTGTGGGGAGCGTGGCGTCAGCGGAGGACGCGCGGGTGGCGACGGGCCTGGCGGGTAGTGGGGCGGAGCGGCTCGGCGGGCGCGGCGATTTCCTGGTCGTGACCCACGGGCGGACGTACAGGCTTCAGGCGGCCTACGTTGCGCCCCAGGACATCGCGGAGGCGCTCAACGGCCCTGCGAAAACGCCGACGCGGCCGCAGCGAACGGAGAGGGCGGCGGTGCTGGCGCGGGACCTGCGCGACATGCTGGCCGACGGCCTGCGCCGCACGATTGGCTAAGGAGGGTTATGCGCTCACTTGTTGTCGCCTGTCTTGTGGCGTTCGCCCTGGGGCTGGGCGTGACCGTGGCCTATCGCATGCACACGGAGGCGCTGGCGGTGGTAGCGGGGGTGGTGTGCGGCGTGGGGGTGACCATCCCCGTGAGTTTGCTGGTCATCTACGCGGCCCGTAGCGCGCGCGACGAACCGAAGGCTGCGCCGCCCGCGCCGGCCCAGCCGCCACCGCAGCCGCCCCAGATCATCGTCGTGTCGCCCGGCCTGCCGCAGCCGAACGGCCAGTGGCCCTACCCCACGTACCCCCCGGCGGACCCCAACGCCCTGGCGCGTCCATCCCGCGATTTTACGATCATCGGTGACGACGACTAAGAATCCAACAGGGGTAGCCCCCCAGCTACCCCTGTTGGATGGATTGGACCAGCTTGCGCTGGAGATAAGGCCTAGCGTGTCAGGCTGACCGCCGTCTGACCGTAGCAGGTCATCGTGGCCGTGTCGCCTGGCTGCAGCGCCTGCCACTCCGTGAGGAGCTGTGTCTGGTAGGCGGCGATGCTGCAGCGGGACGTTCCCCGCCCCTCGCGTATCTCAACCCAGTAGGCGGCAGGAGCGCCGTCGGCGGTCGCTTCGACCCAGGTGCGCGTGACGGCGCCGCTGGTGTCGGAAACGGCAACGGGCGTTAGAGCAAACCACGCAGCGCCGGCGACCACGATCAGAACAATAGCCAGAACCAGAAAACCGCGAATGATTGCCGTCGAATCAAAGTGGGGGGTGGCGGCGCGAACCAACGATGTCATGGAAACCCCCGGGCCTCAGCGATGAAGATGATGATGTCCACAATCACTCATGAGAACGCAGGATTGGCTGTGACGATACGGCCTGCTGCGTAAATTTATGGTGAATTGCGCAAAGACGCCGCAAGGGTCTTGACAAACGCTCCATCTCGTGTTATCCTAAAGTTAGGAGAGACTAAATTTTTGGGGATGGAGCGTTAGTGCCAGGATGGACGATGTTAAGAGTAGCGATGCGGGGACGGTGCAGGCGGCGCACGAGGTATTGCGGGGCGAGGCGCAGGGCAGTCGGTTAGCGCGGATACTGCCGTTCTTGGGTCCGGCGTTCATTGCGAGTGTGGCGTACATAGACCCAGGCAACTTCGCCACCAACATCGCGGCGGGCGCGCAGTATGGCTACATGCTGCTGTGGGTCATCGTCGCGGCCAACCTGATGGCGATGCTCGTGCAGTCCCTCTCGGCAAAGCTGGGTATTGCCACAGGCAAGAACCTCGCGGAGATGTGCCGCGAGGAATTCTCGCGGCCTGCTGTGTTCGTCATGTGGATCATCGCCGAGGGTGTGGCGATGGCGACGGACTTGGCGGAGTTCCTGGGCGCGGCTGTCGGCTTTCAGCTCCTCTTCCATATCCCCCTGCTGTGGGGCGGCATCCTGACCGCCATCATCACCTTCCTCATCCTGGGGCTGGAGCGCTTCGGCTTTCGGCCGATGGAGGCCGTCATCAGCGCCATCGTTGGCGTGATTGCGGCGTGTTACATTGTCGAGGTGGTGCTGGCGAAGCCCGACTGGCCGCAGATCGCGTACCACGCCGTGGTGCCCCAGTTCGCGGGTACGGAGAGCATCCTGCTGGCATCGGGCATCCTGGGGGCGACGGTCATGCCCCACGTTATCTTCCTCCACTCGGCGCTTACCCAGGGCCGCATCGTGACGAACGAGCCACGCCAGCTGCGGCGGCTGTTTCGCTTCGAGGTGGTGGACGTGGTGATTGCGATGGGGGTCGCCGGCCTCGTCAACATGGCGATGCTCATTATGGCGGCGGCGACGTTCCACCAGGCGGGCCTGAGCGACATCGGCACCCTGGAGGAAGCGTACCGCACCCTGGAGCCGCTGCTCGGCCAGGCGGCGAGCTGGGTCTTCGCCATCTCGCTCCTGCTGTCCGGCCTGTCGTCCTCGACGGTCGGGACGATGGCGGGGCAGGTGGTCATGCAGGGCTTCATGCACCGCACGTTCCCCATGTGGTTGCGCCGCGTCATGACGATGGCGCCGGCGCTGATCGTCATCATGCTCGGTTTCGACCCAACGCGCACCCTCGTCATCAGCCAGGTCGTTCTCAGCTTCGGCATCCCGTTCGCGCTCATTCCGCTGATCGTCTTTACACGGCAGAAGCGCATCATGGGCGTCCTGACCAACCATCGCGTCACCAGTGGCGCCGCTATCGGTGTCGCCGCCGTCATCATCGGCCTGAACCTGTTCCTGCTATACCAGACGTTCCTGGGAGGGCAGCCATGAGCGATGCGTCCCAGAAGCCGCTGGCTCTGCTCGCGCCGCTGGACGGCTCGCACCTGGCGGAGGCCGTGCTGCCGACGCTGTGCCAGCTTGCCCGGCGGCTGTCTGCGCCCGTCATCTTGCTGCACATTGTCGAGGAGAAACCGCCGGCCACGGTGCACGGCGAGCGCCACCTGACGGGCCTGGAGGAGGCGACGCACTACCTCGACAAGATCGCCGACCGGCTGCGGGGCGAGGGCATTCAGGTGGAGACCCACGTGCATGGGCCGCGCGAAGGCGACGTGGCGCGCAGCATCGGCGATCACCACCGCGAGATGGGCGTGCAACTCGTCGTGCTGTGTACCCACGGCCGGGGCGGCTGGCGCGGCCTGCTGTTTGGCTCCATCGCCCAGAAGGTGCTCCAGCGCGGCAGCGGGCCGATTCTGCTCATTCCCTCGCGCGGCGTCGAAGCGCCGCCGGTGTTCGACATTCACCGCATCCTTGTGCCCGTGGACGGCACGCCCGATCACGAACCGGCGCTGGAGCAGGCGGTCGCCCTGGCGGAGCTGTTCGACGCCGAGTTGCGGCTTGTGCTGGTCATCCCCACGCTGCGCACGCTGCGAGGCGGCGACGCGGCGACGGGTCTGCTGCTGCCGCGCACCATGCGCGCCGTCCTCGACCTCGCCGAGCAGGGGGCGGCGGAGTATCTGCAAGACGTGGTCGAGCGCTGCGGCAAGGCCGGGATTGTGGCGCGCGGGCAGGTGGCGCGTGGCGACCCGGCGCCGGTGATCCTCGATCTGGCGGAGAAGATTCCGGCCGATCTCATCGTCGCGGCGACGCATGGGCGGGCCGGCCTCGACGCAATCCTGAACCGCAGCGTCTCGGCGCGGGTCGCCGAGGGCGTCGCCTGCCCCATCTGGCTCGTCCGCGTGCCGGACAGCCCCGACACCGCGACCGATGGCGAGAAGGCGCGCGACGGGGACTAAAGGCGACACAAGGAACTCCCGAATGTCACCCCGAACGCCGTGAGGGGCCTGGACTGCGCCCAGAGGCGGCCCAGATGCCTCGTTCCCCTAGGCATGACAGCAGGCCGTGGGTTTTGTAAACGAAGAGATAGGAACGCCAAGGCGCAAAGACGCAAAGGGGAAACCTCGTTGTCTTTCCTTGCGCCTCTGCGCCTTGGCGTTCCTATCTTCTTTGTGAGACGCCCACACCGTGCGACGCGTGCGCCGACACAAGAAACGTCAGCTGTCGCCCCTTCGCCAGGCTCAGGGCAAGCCAGGTCCGCCCGCCGCTGAAGCAGCGGGCTACGAATGGAAGCCTGAGAGGCTGAGGCCCGGCTCTCCCAGCCCCTTGGGCTTCCATCCTTAGCCGTAGGCTTGAGCCTACGGCGGATGGCCGCCGCGAGCCGCCCAGGGTTATTTTCAGAGCAGCGCCCTGAGAGCCGACTGAAGTCGGCGCTACAGGCTGGAGAGTAGGGCGGGGATCTCGGCGAGGGACGTGATACGGACGACGTGCGGCGGCAGGGAGACACTCCCTGCCGCTTCGTGTTCCCGGTCCACCCAGATGCCCAGGGCGAAGCCGGCGGCGACGGCGGCCCGCCCATCCACGTCCACGTTGTCGCCGACGAACGCGCACTGCGCGGGGCGCGCGCCGACGCGGGCAGCGGCGCGGCTGAACAGGCTCGGGCGCGGCTTGTGCACCCGTTCCTCGCCGCTGATGATGATCTGGCGCGGGGGAATCAGGTCGCCGAATTCCGCTTCGATGGTCGGGCGCGCGGCGGGCGTGTGGTTGGACAAGATGCCCAGGCGGTAGCCCGCTGCCCGGAGCGCTTGCAGGGTGGGCCGCGCGTCGTCGTAAGGCGCGAAGGGGAGGACGGCGTAGCCGTGATACAGTTCCTCGGCCTTCGCCGCCACGTCGCCGGCGTAGCCGAGCAGACGCAGCGTCTGCCGATAGGCCGTCAGCAGGTCGCGCTTGCGCTGTGGGCGGGCCACGCCGGGCAGAGCGCCCGACGCCACCCGGGTGCGCCGCTCACGCATCGCCGCCGCGATCTCCGCGTCGGTGTAGGGCAAGCCGACGGATTGATAGAGGTGGGCCTGCCGCTCCGGGACAGACATGTCGCCGACTGGGCGGCCGAGGGTGAGGTCGAAGTCGAAGAGGACGGCGGTGAGCATGGCAGTGTTCTCGCCCGTATTATACCCTGCGTGCTGGTGATACCTCAAACCGCGTCCTGTGCTATAATGTCGCGCAGCCCAGGAGGAACACATGCCGAATCTCGACCGCATCACGACAGACATCCCCGCGCAGCTCCGCGACGCCGGTCTCGCCGGCTGGCTGCTGTACGACTTTCGCCGCTCGAACCCGCTGGCCTACCGCGTGCTTGGGCTAGGGCCAGGCGGCGTCTACACTCGCCGCTGGTTCTACTGGATACCGGCGAACGGCGAGCCGGTGAAGATCGTCTCCCCGTTGGAGATGTACAATCTCGATGCCCTGCCGGGGCGGCGCGTGGTGTATCACTCGTGGCGCGAGCTGCACGAGACGCTGGCGTCCGTTCTCCCGAAGGGTGAGCGCGTGGCGATGGAGTACTCGCCCCTGGCGGCGGTGCCGGTCGTGTCGCGCGTGGACGCGGGAACCGTCGAGCTGGTGCGCGCGTTGGGCGTCGAAGTGGTCAGCTCGGCCGACCTGGTGCAGTTCTTCGAGTCGCGGCTCTCCCCCTACCAGTGGGAGACCCACCGCCGCGCGGCCGAGCGTCTCGTCGAGGCGCAGCAGATGGTGGCGGCAGACATGGCCGTCGCCCTGCGCCTGGGCCGGCCGGTGTCGGAGGTGAGCGTCCAGCGCTTCCTGGCCGACTTCCTGGCCGCCCACAACCTGGTGGCCGACCACGGCGCGATCGTCGCCGTCAATGCCCACGCCAGCAACCCGCACTACGAGCCGTCGCCGGAGCGCGATACGCCCATCTGCCCTGGCGATACGGTGCTGATTGATTTCTGGGCCAAGGTGAACGAGCCGGGCGCGATCATGGCCGACTACACCTGGATGTATCACGCGGACGACAAGGTCCCTGAGGAGCGCGCAAAAGTCTTTGCCGTCGCCAGGGACGCGCGCGAGGCGGCCATCGCGTTCATCCGCGAGCGCCTGGCGGCGGGGCAGGTGGTGCACGGCTACGAGGTGGACGACGTGGCGCGTGGCGTCATCGCGGCGGCCGGCTACGGCGAGTACTTTGTCCACCGCACGGGGCACAGCATTGGCGAGGACACCCACGGCAACGGCGCGAACATTGATAACCTGGAGACGCAGGACGAGCGCCGCCTCATCCCTGGCAGCCTGTTCTCCATCGAGCCGGGCATCTACCTGCCCGAGTTCGGCGTGCGCACCGAGGTCAACGTCTACATCGGCGACGACAACGAGGTTATCGTCACCGGCGTCCCGCAGCGCGAGATCGAGCTGCTCATCTAGGCGCGACAGGAGAACCGCATGTCCGACAATCGCCCCGGCAAGCCCATGCGCGAGTCCCAGGTGTCCATGATGGAGCTGGTGATGCCCGACCACGCCAACGTGCGCGGCACGATCTTCGGCGGGCGCGTCATGGCGCTGATTGACATCGCCGGCGCCATGGCCGCCCTGCGCCACTGCCGCAACCCGGTGGTCACCGCGTCGGTGGACCGCCTGGACTTTCGCGCGCCGATCCGCGTCGGCGAGTTCATCATGCTCCACGCCAACGTGAACTATGCCGGGCGCACGTCCATGGAAGTTGGGGTGCGTGTCGTCGGCGAGCACCCGCTGACCGGCGAGCAGCGCCACACAGCGACGGCGTTTCTGACGTATGTCGCGCTAGACGAGCACGGCCGGCCGATCGAGATTCCGGAGGTCCTGCCGGAGACGCCGGAGGAAGAGATGTGGCTCGCCCAGGCGAAGCACCGCCGCGCGCTGCGCCTGGTCCAGCGCGAGACCGACACAACGCCGTGAGTCTTTCCCGTGTGGGTAAGATTGGGGGCCAGTGGCCCTCCAAACAAGTGATAAAGCGACGTAGCCTGCCTCGGTGATGTAGACGCCGAGGCTTTTTGTGGGATGGACCTCTATGGCAGTTCGGGAAGACATTCGTAATATCGCCATCATCGCCCATGTTGACCACGGCAAGACGACCCTGGTTGATGCGATGCTCAAGCAGAGCCGCGTGTTCCGCGATAACCAGACCGTGACCGAGCGTGTGCTGGACTCGAACGCCCTGGAGCGCGAGCGTGGCATCACCATTCTGGCGAAGAACACCTCGGTCATGTACCGTGGCGTCAAGATCAATATCGTGGACACGCCGGGCCACGCCGACTTCGGCGGCGAGGTCGAGCGCGTGCTCAACATGGTGGACGGCGTGCTGCTGCTGGTGGACGCGGTGGACGGCCCCATGCCCCAGACGCGCTTCGTGCTGCGCAAGGCCCTGGAGCTGGGCTTGCCCGCCGTGGTCGTCATCAACAAGGTGGACCGCCCGCAGGCGCGGCTCGACTTCGTCGCCAACGCGACGTTCGACCTGTTCATTGACCTGGGCGCGACGGACGAGCAGGCCGAGTTCCCCATCGTCTACACCAACGCCCTGACTGGGGAGGCGAGCCTCGCCGCCGACGAGCCGGGCGCCAACCTTCAGCCGCTGTTCGAGACGATCCTGACGCACATTCCAGGCCCGACCGTGGATTTCGATACACCGACGCAGATGCGCGTCAACCTGCTGGCCTACGACGACTACAAGGGCCGCCTGGCGACGGGCCGCCTGTTCTCGGGCCAGCTCACGCGGGCGCAGGATGTCATGGTCATCGCCCACGACGGGCAGATGACGGCGGGCAAGGTGGCGCAGGTGTTCGTCCACGTCGGCCTGTCGCGCCAGGAAGTGCAGACGGTCGAGGCGGGCGAGATTGTGACGGTCGCCGGGCTGCCGGACGTGGGCATCGGCGAGACCATCGCCGACCCCGTTGACCCGCGCCCCCTCCCCGCGATCCGCGTCGAGGAGCCGACGCTGCGCATGATGTTCCTGGTCAACACCTCGCCCCTGGCCGGCCGCGAGGGCCAGAGCGTGACCAGCCGCAAGCTACGCGAGCGCCTGTACCAGGAGCTTGAGCGCGACGTGGCGCTGCGTGTCGAGGACACGGACACCGCCGACGCCTTCTCTGTCTCCGGGCGCGGCGAGCTGCACCTGGCGATTCTCATCGAAACTATGCGCCGCGAGGGCTACGAGCTGGCCGTCTCCAAGCCGGAGGTCATCTTCCACGAGGCACCAGACGGCGGGCGGCTGGAGCCGATGGAGCAGGTCAGCATCGAAGTGCCCGAGGCCAGCATGGGCGTGGTGGTGGAAATGCTCGGAAAGCGGCGCGGGCGCATGGCGAACATGCACCCCGGCGACCAGGGCATGGTGCACCTGGAGTACATCGTCCCGACGCGCGGCCTGCTCGGCTTCCGCTCGGCCTTCCTGACGGCGACGCGGGGCGAAGGCATCGTGAATGCTCTGTTCCACGGCTACGAGCCGTACACCGGCGACATCGAGACGCGGGAGCACGGGTCGCTGATTGCCTGGGAGAGTGGCGCGGCGACGAGCTACGCCCTGGAAGCCCTCGAAGATCGCGGCACGTACTTCGTTCGCCCCGGCGACGAGGTCTACGAGGGCCAGGTTGTCGGGCAGCACATCCGCGACTCCGACCTGGGTGTCAACGTGACGAAGCGCAAGGTGCTCAACAACATTCGCAGCTCGACGAAGGACACGTTCGTCACGCTCAAAGCGCCCCGCGTCCTGAGCCTCGACGACGCCATCGAGTACATCTCCGACGACGAGCTTGTCGAGGTGACGCCGAAGAACATCCGCCTGCGCAAGCGCATCCTGGACACGCAGCAGCGGATGCGCCAGGAGAAGCGCGCCAAGCAGGCGGAGGCGGTCGTCTAAATCCTCGCCGCTGAGGAGGGCGAATTGTTCAACTCGCCTCGATCCTATATCTGGCTGTCGGTGGCGGCAGCCATTATTACGATAGGCCTCAAGTTCACGGCTTACCTGGTCACGAACTCTGTGGGTCTGTTGTCCGACGCCCTGGAGTCGCTGGTCAACCTGGCGGCGGCGATTATCGCCCTATGGGCGCTGACCGTCGCCGCGAAGCCGCCGGACGACGAACACGCCTACGGCCACTACAAGGTCGAGTACTTCTCCAGCGGCATCGAAGGCGCGCTGATCCTTGTGGCGGCCGTCACCATCGCCGTGACCGCCATCCCGCGCCTGTTCAACCCGCAGCCGCTGGAAGAGTTCGGCCTCGGCATCATCATCTCGCTTGTCGCGGCCGCTATCAATGGCGGGGTCGCGCTCGTGCTGATGCGGGCGGGCAAGCGGATGCGTTCGGTGACGCTCGAGGCCGACGCACACCACCTCTTGACCGATGTGTGGACGACGGCGGGCGTTCTGATCGCATTCGCCCTGGTCGAGCTGACCGGCTGGCTGCGCCTCGACCCGCTGATTGCCCTGGTCGTTGCGGCGAACATCGTCTACACCGGCGTGAAGTTGCTCCGCCAGTCGGGCCTCGGCCTGCTGGACACGGTGCTGCCGCCGGCCGACATGCAGGTCATCCACCAGGCGCTGGCCCCGTTTGCGCAGCAGGGCATCGAGTTCCACGCCTTTCGGTCGCGCATGGCCGCGCAGCACCGCTTTGTCTCCATGCACGTCCTCGTGCCGGGGGAGTGGTCGGTGCAGAAGGGACATGACACGGCTGAGGCGGTGGAGAAGGCCGTGCGGGCGGCGTTACCGGATACGACGGTGTTCACGCACCTGGAGCCGCTGGAAGACCCGGTCGCCTTCGCCGACCAGGGCCTCCAGGGGTCGGACGGCTGGCTGCTGGCAGAGGACCGCAAGCCGCCGCCGACAGACGGCGCAAGCAAAAACAACGAAACCGGCGCGTAAAACGCCGGTTATGACTGTTCGCCTGGGCCGCGTCGTCGCCGGCCGTCGCCCCCGCAGCAGGGGCGTTCCGCCCCCGCACCCCAAAGAGGGCAGCCCCCTTCAGGGGGCTTCGTTCGTTTAGCCTGGCACTTCAGTGCCAGGCGACAGCCGGACGCGTCATGCCCTAGCCTGGACGCGTCATGCGCCACTTTCATCCGTGAGGATGCGCCGTAGCGGCAGCGGGGCTGCTCACAAGACACGCTACGAGGTCGCTGCGAGGACGACGATAGGAGGACGAAGCAGCCTCCCTGTGGGTGATAGGGATGGCATTCAGGCTTTGGCGCGTCCATTGCCAGAGCGGGGGATTGCTTCGCTACGCTGCTCAGAAACTTCACGTCCTGCTGTCATGCCGAATGCAACGAGGCATCTGGGCCGCCGCAGACCAGCCTCCTCCTTCGTCGGGGTGACATTCGGAAGTTTCTTGTGTCGGCGCACGCCGTCACACGGTGTGGACGTCTCGCAATGACAGCTACGCAGTGTTCTAAGTGCCTATCCGAATAACGGAATATGACGTATACTTTTAAGTATGAACACAGAAACACCCGCCCAACGAACACGAGCACGAACGCCCAACAACCGCACGACGACCGGTTTCTGCATCTCTGACGAACTGTGGGCCATGCTGGAGCCGCTGCTGCCAGAGCATGTCAACACCCACCGCTTCGGCGGCGGCCGCCCGCGTGTCCCCGACCGTCGCTGCGCCGATGCCATCTTCTACGTCCTGCGCACGGGCTGTCAGTGGGAGGCGCTGAACCAGACGGAGTTGTGCGCCAAGTCCACCGCGCATGACCGCTTTCAGGTGTGGGCCGCAGCGGGCGTGTTCCTGAAGCTGTGGCAAGTCGGCGTCCAACGCTTCGACGAGTTGAAAGGCATCGACTGGGACTGGCTGAGTATGGACGGGGCGATGACCAAAGCGCCGCTTGGGGGGGAAAAAGACGGGGCCGAACCCCACCGACCGCGGCAAAGGCGGCGTCAAGCGCAGTCTGTTGACCGAAGGGTCGGGTGTGCCGATTGGCCTGGCAGTGGACGGCGCGAATCGGCACGACATGAAGCTGGTGCGTGAGACGCTTGAAAGTATCGTCGTGGCGCGACCTCAGCCCACGGATGAGCAGCCGCAAGGGCTGTGCCTGGACAAAGGCTACGACTACGACGAAGTGCGTAAGACGCTGGCCGAGTTTGGTTTCACCGCCCACATCCGCTCGCGGGGCGAAGAGGCGCAGGATCTCAAGCGCGAGGCCGGCAAGAAGGCGCGGCGCTGGGTCGTCGAGCGCAGCCACAGCTGGCTCAACCGCTTTCGACGTATTCTGGTGCGCTGGGACAAGAAGCCCGAACACTACTGCGCCTTTCTGCACTTCGCCTGCGCCCTCATCGCCCTCCGTGCCACAGGGTTATTCGGATAGGCTCTAAGTGTGTCTTTCGTCGTGACGACATCAGTCGTTCCAAAGCTGGGAGAGCGACTGGATGTCGCTACTACATTTCGGCTGCCGCATACGCAACCAGGTTTACTCCGCGACGGCGTAGACGACGAGGCGGTTGCTGTAGTTGGCGTGGCCCTTGTCGAAGACACCGGCGCACGTAATCAGGTTGAGATGCGCCTTGTCGCTCGGCCCAAAGATGCGGTCGAGCGGCGCTTTGTTGAACGGGTAGCTCTCTAGCTTGTCCACGGCGAAGCTGCGCTTCGTCCCGTCTTCCAACTCTACCACGATCTTGTCGCCCTTCCGCAGCCGCCCCAGGTTCCAGAAGACCGCCGGGCCTGTGTCGCTGTCGAGGTGGCCCGAAATCACCGAGTTCCCCAACTGGCCCGGCACCGGGCCGAGTTTGTACCACCCCAGGTCCCACCAGCCCTTCGGCGTTTCCATCGCTCCGTTGGCCTCCAGCCCGACGTCCACCACGTTCGCGTCCTTGACGCCGATGGCAGGGATAGTCATGCGGGTCGGCCGCCCGCCGCCAAAGGGCGTCGGCTGCGGCGTGGCCGTCGGCGCCGGTGTCGGCGTGCGTGTCGGCGTCGCGGTCGTTGTCGCCTTCGGCGTCGCGGTGGCCGCCGGCCTGGTGAGCGTGGCGGAGGGGGCGGCGACGGTGGCCGTCGGCGACGGGAGAGCGCGGGCGAGGGCCGCCGGAATCGCCCCACCGGAATCGCAGGCCGACAGGATCATGGCGAGAATCGGGAAAACGAGCCAGACGCGGCGCAAACGCATGGGGGAGCCTCACACAGGTCGGGGATTCGCAAACAGGGGAGAGTATACGCAAGGTCGGCGCTGCGGGCAAGTTCAAGGCGCTGGATCCACCCACAAATCTTTGCCGTCCGTCGTCAGCGTGACCGGGCGCTGCCCCTCGCCCAGGCGGATTACGCGCCCCTCTAGCGTCGGGCGCAGGCCGCCGTCGCCGTGGACGATGCTCAGCGCCGGGTGCGCGGCGCGCTGAAGATCGGCGGCGAGCGTGTCGTCGGCGCGGCCACTCACCAGGAGCACCGAGGCTGCCGCAGGCGCCAGGGCGGCCGGGTGGCGCAGGCCGCCGGCCAGGAGGAATTGCACGTCGCCATACGTCAATCGGTAGACAGCCGCGCCATCGTCGGCGTCGCTGCCGACCACCTCCAGCGTGACTGCGTCGGGCAGGCGCACCCGCGCGCCCGGCTGCGCCTCTAACACGCCGCGGCCGTGGGCCGCGAGGGCCGCCTCCCAGTCGGCGCCGGCGGCGGAGTGTGGCAGGGCGGGCGCCATGGCCTGGGCGACCTCGAAGCGCCGCAGCACGGTTGCCAGGGGCTTGAGGTGCGGCGTGTCGGCGCGGGACGCGGCCACCACGGCCACGGCTGCGTTCCAGGGCGCGGCGGCCTGCCCGACCGCGGCCTCGGTCTCGGCCGCGTCGCTGCCGCCGCCGATGACGAGGCGATAGCCGGCCGGTGTGCGGGCGACAACGGCGCTGCCGGTGGGGAGGACGGTCAGGCGGAGGCGGCCGTCGAGCTGCCCCGGCCCCGCCCACCACGCGGCGGCGGCGAGGGCGACGACAGCGAGCGCGCCGCCGGCGAGGAAGCGGCGGCTCAGGCGCTGGCGCGAAGGATCGGCGGCAGGGTCGCCGGGCGGTGGGCCGAGTTTCTGGATGGGTTGGGTGACGACGGGCCGCAGCTCGTCCTCGGCGTTCGGCGGCGCGTGCCCGCTTCGCACTGGCATGGCGAAAGCTAGGGCGCGGGAGGTCGGGTGGGGGTAGGCGAGCCAGGCGATCCAGGCGGCGACGAGCACGTAGAACGCGGCCACCTGGGGAACAGCCAGGGGCACGTTGTCAATCGCGGCCCAGGGCCGGGCGGCGAGCCACTCCGGGATGGCGAGCGTCCATTCGAGGGGCAGCCAGGCCGCGACGGCCAGTAGGCGGCCGAGGGGCAACCAGAGCATCCCGGCGGCCGTGGCGATGCCGCCGAGGAGCATGAGCGCAGGCTGCGCCGGCAAAACGAGGGCGTTGGCGAGCAGGCCGACAAGGGAGACCTGCCCGAAATAGAGGGCCAGCAGGGGCGCGGTCATGATGGTCGCGGCCAGGGTGGCGGCGACGACGGCGAGGGTTCCCCGCGCGGCGCCCGCGACCCTGCCGCGCCGCCGGTCCAGCCGCGCCAGGTGGACGATGCCGACGGTCAGCGGTGTCGCCAGGACGATCATGCCCAGCGCACCGGAAAAGCTCAACTGAAACCCGACGTCCACGACAGCCCACGGCGAGAGGGCGGTGATGACGAGGGCCGAGAGGGCCAGGGCGATGAGCACCGACGAGGGCCGCCCCTCGGCGGCGGCCCAGACGACGAACGCGCCCATGATGGCGGCGCGGACGGCGGACGGGCTGGCGCCGACGAGCAGGGTGTAGAAGGCCAGCAGGGCCAGCGTCGTCCAGAGCACGGCGCGAGACCCGCTGATGGCGCGTACACCGCGCTCCAGCCGGTTCGCCCAGGCCGTGTCGTCGTCGGCGATGTGGGACGTGGTGCGTCGAATGGCGAGGAAGAGGGCGGCGATGAAGCCGACAAGGATGGTGATGTTGTAGCCGGAGATGACGACGATGTGGGACAGGCTGGAGCGCCGCAGCGCCTCCATCACGTCGTCGGGCAGCTTGCGGCTCAGGCCGAGCAGAACCCCGGCCAGCAGGTCCGACTCCGGCGGGCGCAGTATGCCGTCAATCGCCGCCTCGACGCGCCCCTGCACCGCCAGCGCCGTGCGGCGTAGCCACAGGCCGCCAGCGCCGCCCGCCGCGCTGACGTGCGCCGTCTCGATGCTCGCCAGGACGCCGCGCCGCGCCAGGAACTCGCGGTACGAGAAGCTCTCTGAGTCGCGCACCTGGCCGATCTTCCCGGTCAAGGCGACACGCTCTCCGTAGGCCAGGGCACGTGTGGTGGGGACGCGCACCCAGACGCGCCCGGCGCAGAAGCGCGCCGGGGCGATGGCGCACAACGCGCCCTGGAGATTGTTCGCCGCTCCGCCCGCCTGCCAGAGGCCGCCGGCGATGATCGGCGCGTCGTCCAGCGTGGCCGATTCGACGGCCAACGGAAAGACCGTCCAGATGCCCTGGACGTTGGGCGCGTCGTCCACCACCCCGCGCAGCGTCACCTCGCGCCCGTCGAGCGCCTGCCACGGCGCGGCCGCCGGCCGCCAGTCGGCGGCGGTCAGGCGCAGCGCGCCGAGGGCAGCGGTGAGCGCGAGGGCGCAGGCGAAGAGGGGATGGGATGTGCGCCGGCCGTCGCTGTCCCGTCGCCGACGCGCGAGAATCACCCACGCCAGCGCGGCCAGGACAGCGACGAGGGCCGGCGCAATCCACGGCGGGTCGAGCCAGACGACGAGGGCCAGCCCGCCGAGCCAGGCGGTGGTGACGAGCAGGGGGCGTGGCATGATGGGTGCGCTGTTACTTCATCAGGTCAGCCAGGATCACCGTTTTCTGAATCTTCCCCATGGCATTGCGCGGTAGCGCCGCGACAAACCGCACCTCACGCGGCTTCTTGTACGGCGCGAGCCGGGCGCGGCAGTACTCCATCAGCTCGTCGGCCGATGGCGCGGGCGAGCGCGGGACGACGACGGCGACGACGCGCTCGCCCAGGTCGGGGTCGGGCAGGCCGACGACGGCGGCCTCGACGACCGCCGGATGCGTCTGGAGCATCTCCTCGACTTCGCGCGGGTAGACGTTGAACCCGCCGCTGATGATTAGCTCCTTGCTGCGCCCGACCAGCGTCAACACGCCGGTGTCGTCCAGGAAGCCCAGGTCGCCGGTGTTGAACCAGCCGTCGCGGAAGACCTCGGCCGTGGCGTCGGGCTGCTGCCAGTAGCCCTGGAACACGTTCGGGCCGCGCGTCCAGACCGCGCCGACCTGGTATGGCGGGAGAGGCGCGCCGGGCGCGCCGACGAGGATCGCCTGCCCTGGGAAGGGCTGCCCAACGGCGCCGGGGCGGCGCGGGCCGTCGAGCGGATTGGTGGTCAGCATCCCGGTCTCGGTCATCCCGTAGCGTTCGAGGAGGGTCTGGCCGAAGACGCGCTGGAACTCGTCGAAGACCTCGGGGCTGAGCGGGGCCGAGCCGGAGACGAACAGCCGCACGCCGGTGGTGCGCGGTGGTGCGTTGCGGGCGGCGGCCAGCAAGCGAGCATACATCGTCGGCACGCCAAAGAAGAGGCTGATGCCGCCGGCGTCGAGGGCCGCGATGACCTCGGCCGGGTCGAAGCGGGGCCGCAGATCGGCGCTCGCGCCGGTGATGAGGGCGCCGTGCAGGCCCACCCCCAGGCCGTGGATGTGGAACAGCGGCAGGGTGAGCAGGAGCCGGTCCGCCGCCGTCCAGCGCCACGCCTGGGTCACGGCGGTGATGTTGGCGGCCAGGTTGGCGTGGCTCAGCATGGCGCCTTTGGAGCGGCCCGTCGTGCCGGACGTGTAGGCCAGCAGCGCGAGATCGTCGGGGCGTGGGAGGGCCAGCGGCTCGGCGGCGCCGCTGCCCGGCGCGAGGGGGCCAGCGCCCAGGGCGAAATCATGCGCCTGGCGCAGCGCGGGCAGGTCCGGCTGGAGGGCGCGGATTGCGTCGAGAATGGGGCCGTGGCCGAGCACGAGGGCGGCGCCGGAGTCGCTGAGCAGGTGCGTCAGCTCGGCGGGGCGATACTGGGCGTTGACGAGCACGACAACGCCGCCCGCCAGCCCGACGCCGAGGTAGGCGTAGACGAAGGCGGGGCTGCTGTCGAGGGCCAGGGCGACGCGCTCGCCACTCGCCAGGCCCTGGTCTCTGAGCCAGCGGCCAACGCGGGTCGCGGCGGTGTGGACGGTGTCGTAGCGGATCGGCTGGCCTTGCCAGATGAGGCACGGCGCGTCAGGGGCGCGTTCCACTGAGGCGGCGAACAGGTGGAGGATGGAGTCAGGCGCTGAAGGTCTCATGGTTTGTAAAATGCCCTGTTTTCGGGTACAATAGCAGGCGTTCAGGTTGGCCCCATTTTAGAATAATTCTCGGCCAGGGCATAATCCTGAGCAGCCGCCGTTCGTTAAACATATAGGCAGTACGAGAAATCCCCCAACAAGCGAGGCCAAGACCGCCTATGCGAGCACCGCTGCAAGTGCCGCCGCCGCGCATCTTGCTGGTGGTTCTAGTGGCGATCGTTGTTCTTGTCTTTGCGTGGGGCAAGGCCGCCCAGGCCGCCGCGCCCCCGGACGAGATTCGCCAGGTGATAGAACTGATCAACCAGGAACGTGCGCGCCACGGACTACATCCTCTCATGCACGACCCGCGATTGGATGTAGCCTCTCAACGGCACAGCGACGACGAGGCCGAACACGACTTTATCGGCCACGATGGAACAGACGGCAGCACCTTCTGGAGTCGCGCTGTGGATGTCGGTTTCGATCCCCAGGTTCTCGGCGAGGTACTGGCAGCCGGCAACAACACGGCTCAGTCAGCTGTCGCCTCCTGGTTCCACAGCCCGCCCCACTACGAGATCTTGATGTTTCCCGATCTCGATTGGATCGGTGTCGGCCACTCGACCCGGCCCGGCACCCACTACACCCACTATTGGGTGGCAGAAGTCGGCGTCTCCGGCAACCCGCTGCCGATGCCGACCGCGACCCCGACGCTCGCGTACCCGCCACCCTACGCGACGGCGACGCCGAGCGTGCCGCCGACGCCCTTCCCGCCGGAGATCGTGCGCCGCCTTGCCCCGCGCCTTTTCCTGCCAGATGTGATTGGCGGGGACAGCCGAAACGCAGGGCCGCGCTAGACCAGCCAGGCCTGACTGCCAGGGGCCGCCGACAACTCGGCGGCCCCTTCGCGTTGCTTCGACGCTAAGGGGCCGTGATGCGGTCTTTGATGCCGTCGAACAGTTTCGTGCCGCCGAAGCCAGGTACTTTCTTCAGGTCTTCTGGCCGCTGGAACGGGCCGTTCTTCTGGCGGTATTGGATGATGCGGTCCGCCAGCACCGCGCCAATGCCCGGCAGCGCGTCCAGCTCCTCTTTCGTCGCCGTGTTGAGATTGACGCGGCCGCCCGCCGCCGCCGGTTTCCCACTCGCCGGCGCTGCGCCGGCCGGGCCAATGGCGGGGGGCGTGGGCGTGCCGCGCGCCGGGACGTACACCTGCTCTCCGTCATGCAAGGGCCGCGCCTGATTCAGCCCATCGGCGTCGGCCTCGCCGGTCAGCCCGCCGGCGGCGGTCAGCGCCTGCACGACGCGGCTACCGTCGGGGAGGGTGTATACGCCAGGGTGGGCGACAGCGCCGTTGACGTGGACGGTGATTGACGACGGTAGGGGAGACGGCGCGGGGGGCGGGGCGCGCGTCGGCAGGGGCGGCGGTGTCTCGACGCGGAGCACGGCCTCTGCCGCGTTGGATGAGAGGTCTACTTTGCTGCCGGCCGGCTCGGAGCGGGCGCCGGGCAGGCAGGCGGCGACGCCGATGGCAAGCGCCACGGCGGCCATGCTCAGCTGCATTGCCAGGCCTGGCCCACGCATACTCGCCCCCTTGCTGCATGCTTCTAGGCCCAGTATAGCACATTCCACGCGCGACGCAACTTCGGGCAAAAAGACAGGTGGACGACAGTTACGTCGTCCACCTGGAATTTGCGCTTCGTTAGCTTTCGCTCTGGCCGGAGTCGGCTGTCGGGGCTGTCGGGGCTGTCGGGGTTGTGGGCAGGCTCGCGCCCCCGTTCGGCGTCGGCGCCGGCAGGTCCGGCGCGACAGGCTGGCCTGCCTTCATCTTCATCATGCCGGCCAGACCCTCGAGGATGTCCACCGGCACCGGGAAGATGATGGTCGAATTGTGCTCGACGCCGATCTCGACGAGGGTTTGCAGGTAGCGTAGCTGGAGCGCGCCAGGCTGCATCGCCAACACGCGCGCGGCCTCGGTGAGCTGCTGCGACGAGGCGTACTCGCCCTCGGCGCTGATGATCTTGGCGCGGCGCTCGCGCTCGGCCTCGGCCTGGCGCGCCATGGCGCGCTGCATGGTCTGGGGCAGCTCCACGTCCTTGATGTCCACCGACGTGATCTTGACGCCCCACGGCTCCGTCGCCAGGTCCAGGATATCCTGTACCTGCTGGTCAATCTTGTTGCGGTGCGCCAGCAGCTCGTCCAACTCGGACTGGCCCAGGACGGAGCGCAGGCTAGTCTGGCCGACCTGGAAGATGTTGCGGCGGTAGTCGTCCACGGCGACGACGGCGCGGGCCGGGTCGAGGACCTGGTAGAACACGACGGCACTGACCTTGACGGTCACGTTGTCGCGGGTGATACATTCCTGGGACGGCAGGTCGAGGGTATACACGCGCAGATCAATCTTGGTCATCTTGTCTATGAAGGGGTAGATGACGAAGATGCCAGGGCCTTTCGCGCCGACCAGGCGGCCCAGGCGGAAGATCACACCGCGCTCGTACTCCTGGACGACGCGGATCGAAGTCACCGCGAACAGCACGATCACGACCAGCGCGAAGCAAAGGAGCGTGCTGAGTCCGCCAATCAAACTACCCATAGCTATTTTCCTTCCTCTTGTTGCGCAGGGGAACCCTGGTCATTCACTTCGAGGTACTGCCAGCCGGGATGTTGCGCCGCTGGGTCCTCGGCATCCCACTCCTCCGCCGCCGGAATCACATACACCGTCAGACCCTCTACCTGCATGACGCGCACGGCTTCGCCATTGGCGATGGAGCCGTCGAGCGACACGGCGTGCCAGAGCGAGCCATACACCCAGACGCTGCCTTCTGGCGTCAGATCGGTGCGGGCCTGGCCCACTTTGCCGATGAGCGCCTCCTTGCCCGTCGCGATTGGCTGCGCGCGCGCGTGCCAGGCGGCCTGGACGACGAAGACGAACACGAGGGCCGTGGCGACCGACGCGCCGATGATAGCTGCCCACGGCGTGGGCGCGCTCGTGGTGCTGAAGAGCAGCACCGAGCCGGCGAACATTGCCAGGAGACCACCGGCCGTTAGAGCGCCGTGGGTTGTCGCTTTGACGTCGAGGACGAAGAACGCCATGGCGAGGGCAATGAGGGCGAGGCCGGCGACGTTGGCGTTGAGGACACTGAGACCGTACAGGGCCAGGGCAATGCACACGCCACCCAGCCCGGCGGCGAAGCCGATGCCGGGGTTGCCCAGCTCCACCAGGAGCGCGTTGATGCCGACGATGAGGAGCAGGTAGGCGACGATCGGGGTTGCCAGAAGCTGACTAATCTCTTGCCCGAAATTCATTGAACCATTGCCTCCTATCCGCGCGGCGAACGAGCCGCCGCCAAAGGAGCGACCACTAATATTATGACGCGAATCCGTCGCAATACTTATCCCTTGCGCCTACACCCGTCCGACAAGCGCCCGACAGCCAGCCGCGTGCGCATGGCAAAAGGCCCGCGCAAGTGGCGGGCCAGGGTGGCAGATGGGCGGGGACACGGGCGGGGTGGGCTACCACCAGGTTGAGAATTCGTCTAGCTCGTGCAGCCGCCGCAGCGCCGCGACCAGGGAGGTCGCGTCCTCCTCCGGCCACGTCGAGGGGCCGAGCGGATCGAGGGGCGGGGTGGGGTCGCGCATCAGGACGCGGGCGATGGCCAGTGTGCCGTAGCTCAGCGCGTCCAGGTCGTAGCCGCCTTCCAGGATGACGACGACGCGCCCCTTGCAGACCTCGTCGGCCAGCTGGAGCGCCTCCTGCGCGATCATGTGATAGCCACTCATGGACACCTGGAGCATCGCCAGGGGATCGCGCCAGTGGGCATCGAAGCCCGCCGAGAGGAAGATGATGTCCGGCTCGAAGCGCACCAGGGCCGGCCGAATGACGTCGGTCCACGCCAGGCGCAGGCCCATGTCGCCGACGCCGGGCGGGAAGGGGACGTTGATGGTCGCGCCGCGCGCCGTGCCGGCGCCTGTCTCGCGCCAGTGGCCGGTGCCCGGATAGAGCGGCCACTGGTGCGTCGAGATGTAGAGCACGTCCGGCTCACCGTAGAAGATCGCCTGGGTCCCGTTGCCGTGGTGGACATCGAAGTCGAAAATCGCGGCGCGTTTCAGACCGCGCGCGCGGGCGTGGGCGGCGGCGATGGCCGCGTTGTTGAACAGGCAGAACCCCTCGCCTCGGTCGGCGAAAGAGTGGTGGCCGGGCGGCCGAATGAGGGCGAGGGCGTTGTCAACGCGGCCGTCAATCACGGCGTCGGTGGCAACGACGCACCCGCCGGCGGCCAGCCGCGCCACGTCATACGACACATCCGCCACATACGTATCGGCGTCGAGCAGACCGCCGCCGCGCTGCGCGAACTCGCGGATCTGCGCGACATAGCTCGGCGTGTGGACGCGGAGCAGGTCCTCGTCGCTGACTGAGACGGCGTGGAGCGGCGTCATCTTGGCGAGGGCGCCACTGCGGGCCAGGAGGTCCAGGATGGCTGTCAGGCGGGTCGGCCGCTCTGGATGATTGCCGCCCCGACTGGCGTGCTCAAGGTAGCGCGCGTCGTAAACATAAGCTGTCGTCATGGTGAGGCCCCTCTAGGGGACAGTATACCACAAGACGCAAATCCTGTCACAGCAATTTGGGCTGCTCCGGCGGCGGTGGCGGCAGGTCGAGGGGGTTCAGGTCATGCTCGGCGAGGAAGTCGGGGTCTGGGCCGCGCCAGCGATAGTGCGCCAGGGGAACCCTGCCTTTGGCGTCAAACTCGATGCCCTCCGCTTCCAGCAGCTGGCGCTGCTGCGGCCCACGGGTGCTGATGCCGCCCTGGGCGTTGATGACGCGCTGCCAGGGAACGGGCAGCCGAACGGGGTGGCGGCCGAGGTCGGCCATGGCGTAGCCGACAATGCGGGCGTCGCAGCCGCGCCCCACGATCTGGGCGATGTCCCCATATGTGGCGACCTGGCCGGCCGGGATCTGCGACACGACCAGGTAGATGCGCTCGTACAGGGCATTGTCCATGCTCATGGCCGCGCCACCGACGCCGACGGCTCGCCTCCGTAGCGCTGGAGCACGAACGTGCGCCAGTCGTTCTCGAATGTCTGGACGTCTGTGCCAAAGACCTGGCTGACCGTCTCGTCCCACGGCAGACCGCTCCCCAGCACGCGGATCATCTCGCCGACCCTGGCGCGGCCGTACCGCTCGGCGACGAACTCGCCCAGGCTGTAGCCCGTCATCTGGACGACGGCGAAGCCGCGCTGGCGGTCCGGGAAGCCGTTGAACGTCGGGCCGTTGTTCGTCAGGGAGGGTCGGTAGCCGTTGGCGAGCGCGGCGCGGAACTGCGCTTCAGACTGGGCTTGGAAATCCAACGGCAGCTTCGTCGTCGTCGCCACGAGCCACTGCACCACGCCCATCAGGGCGAACGGGGACCGGAACAGGGCGCTGCCGCGCTGATTGGCCTGCCTCTGGCTCGCCTCGAGGATCAGGTAGGCCACCATCGGCGAGGCGATGGAGCGCACCAGGATGTCGTCATACTGGAGGCTGGCCGGCGACAGGATCAGCTCCGGCGATGCCACCGCCAGGCGGCGGTCGTCGCTCATGCGGTAGGTCGTGTTGTCGAGGGTCGGCAGGACGCTGATGTTGAACGGCGTTTGGGGCAGGTCCGTCAGGCCCAGGTCGGCGACCATCTGCGTGTACAGCGCTTCGAGGCGCGGCAGAGCCGCGACGACGGCGCGGTGGTCGCGGGTGTTGTAGCTGATGATGAAGTGCTCCGACGACTGCTGCCGCGTGTCACCCCAGAAGCGGCCATCCGGGCTGGTCTGCCGCCACACGCCATCCGCCTGGCGTTCGTAGGTGCGCGTCTCAGCCAGCGTGGTGGCGGTCGAGGGCGAGCCGCCGGGTAGGGTCACGCGGGCGCGGACGATGGCGGTGTTGTCGTGGACCTCCGGATCGCTCAGCACCGTCTGGGGTGCGCCGAGGTTCGCGCCGATGGTGTCGCGGATGCGGCCCAGGGAGTACTGCATGCGCGTGCGCCAGCTGGTCGAGGCGTTGGGCGAGATCAGCGAGGCCAGCGCGTTGAGGTCCTGGTTGTACCACGCCCAGGCTTCCATGTCGGCGGTGGCCTGGATATCCTGGCGGATGCGCTCCAGGCCGATCTGGGAGTCGCGCCACATCTTCCAGCCAACAATCAGCGCCACCACGGTGAGCAGCACACCGAGGCCGGCCAGCACGCGGCGGGAGACGCGGCGAAAGCCCTGCACCACGCGCGGCGGCGGGGGCGGCGCGTGGTCCATCATCTCCGTGTTCTGGTCCCAGTCCGAATCGCCCACCGCCCACTCGAAATCTACCTTATTCTTCGGCTCGGCCATGCACAACCCTCATTCTAGGTTTCGTACAGATGCTTGTCGAAAAACCGAATGACACGCGCGATCATCGAATTGTAGGCGGCGCTGCCGGCGGGGAAAAAGTGCGGCGCGCCAGGGTAGGTGAACAGCTCGACGTTCTTGCCCGCCGCTTGCAGGCGGGTGTCCAGGTCCGCCGACCACGCCGGCGGCACCTGGTTGTCGGCGCTGCCGTGGTGAATCTGCACCGGGACCTGCACCGCGTCGAGATAGTTGACGGGGGAGGCGCGGCGGAATGCCTCGGCGTCGCCGGTCGGGGTGTACGGCGTCTCGCGCGTCCCCGTTCCGCCGCTCCAGCGCTGGATGGCGGCGAAGTTCTCGGCCTCGTCGCCGCTCATCGCGCCATAGAGCACGGCGGCGCGGATGTCGCTGCCGGCGACGAGCGCCTTGAGGGCGACGCCGCCGCCCATGCTATGGCCGAGGATGCCGATGCCGTCCGTCTTCACGTCGGGGCGCTGCTTGAGAATGGCGGCCAGGTTGAGCACGTCCACGGCGTAGCCGGCGCGGAACGGGTTGGGGCCGCTGTCCGAGCCGGTGTGATTGCGGTAGTTGGGGTGAACGGTCAGATAGCCCGCGCGCGCCAGGGCATCGGCCAGCGGGGCGGTGTAGTTGACGACGGCGTAGTTGCTTGGATTGACATACCCGTGGGCGACAATGACGGCCGGGTAGGGCTGCGGCACGCCCTTCGGGACGTTCATGAACCCGCCGACCATCAAGCCGTCGCTAGGGTACTGGATGAGGTAGCGAGTAAAGGCCGGGGTGTCCTGGAGGACGCGCACAACCTGGATGTCGCCGCCGCCGTAGCTGCGGCTGCGCAGGTTGTCAATGAAGGCGATATCGCCGGCCGCGCCGGACCCCTCGCCCGGGTCATCCACGGTGCGCTGTGCCGCCGGGCGGGTGTGTGCGCCGGCGTCGGCCTGCCCGTCGCTGCTCTGCGCCGCGATCGAGCCGAGACTGGCAATCAGTAGGCCCAAGATGAGGAGCCAGCAAACACGAGCCATGCCTGCCCTCCGCAATTGTCTTCTCTTTAGTATAGTCCCCTGATGCGGACCCGGCAAAGGTTCTTACCGCGCCGAGCGACTACGGCGCGGCGTCCTTTGGGATGC
Source organism: Anaerolineae bacterium (assembly GCA_046328525.1). Classification (GTDB taxonomy): domain Bacteria; phylum Chloroflexota; class Anaerolineae; order Epilineales; family JAHCIE01; genus JBDHWG01. The sequence continues at coordinate 128,534 of JAXLWK010000009.1, read as the reverse complement.
GCAGCAGGGCGAGGGCGGCCAGGGCGAAGCAGGCGGCGTCCACGACGAGCATCACCAGATAGCCCGATCCCGGCTGGCGGTGGTTCAGAATATCAATCACGGGGCCGACCAGGCCGGCCGAGATCGAGCCGGCGATGGCGGCGACGTTGGCGACGCCGAGGAACTGGCCGACACGCCCTACCGGCGCCAGGCGCATGCCCAGCCCCCAGCCGACGACCTGGTACAGGGCGAGGGCCACGCCGAAGATGCCGCCGAACACCCAGAGCTGCCAGGCGTTGCCGGCGAACAGAAACAGGAGCGCCGCGGTCACGCCCAGGGCGCTGGCGGCGAGCATCGGGATGCGCCAGCCGATCCGCTCGGCCAGGCGCGCGGCGGGCAGCGCGAGTAGCGCGACGCCGACGCCGATGGTGGCGACGAGCACGCCGACGACGCGCCCCGGCTCAGGCAGCCCCAGGTAGTCCTGGACGTAGAACAGGCCGTAGACTTTGATGGTGGCGAGGCTGAACGTGAAGAGCATGCGGTTGACGAGCCACCAGCGAAAGCCGCGCATGCCCGGCGTGCGCAGGTCGGCCAGCGCGCGGCGGAACGTGTGCGGCGCGGCCACCTCCGCCAGCACGACGCGCTTGCGCGGGCGGACGCCGCGCAGCCCGGCGTAGGTGACAGCGGCGGCCAGCACGGCGGCGGCGCCGACGAGGACGTAGGCGCTGGTGGGCCAGACACCCGTGATGAGCAGGCCGACACACAGCGCCCCAACGACGCCGCCGACGACCTCGAACAGGGCCTTGAAGCCGGCGGCGCGGCTGTAAAGGTAGCTCGGCATGTAGTCGGTGACGAGGGCTTGCAGCGGCCCCTGGATGGTGTTGGAGCTGAGCTGGAGGAGCAGGATGGAGAGGAGCAGGATGGCGAAGGTGGGCGCGAGGGCCATCAGGGGCAGGATGACCACGAAGGCGGCCGCGCCGATCATGAGGTACGGCAGCCGCCCGCCGAGCCGTCGGTCACTCAGCGCGCCGATAGTCGGCTGCCACAGGATGGCGACGAGGAGGCCCGCCGTCCGCAGCCCGGCCAGCCATGTCGCCTTCGCATCGCCGGGCGCCAACTCCTGGACGCGCAGCGGCATGGCGATGGGGTCAAGGCCGTTGCCGGCGACGTTGAGCGCGAACCAGAAGGCGTTGAGGGCGACGAGCCGCCAGAGGAGAGAAAATGTCGTCGGACGAATCAGGAAACGCAGCCGCGCAAAGACCCACACCGAAGCGGGATTGGGTTCTCCCATTCTGTGCGTCTCTGCGCCTACCCTGAAAATAGCCTCGAACTGTCATGCTGAGCGGAGCGAAGCACCCCCTGAACGGGAGACCCTTTGCTTCGCTCAGAGCTTGCCCTGAGCCAAGCGAAGGGGTGACAGCGATTCTTATGGGCGATGGTGAACCATAGGTTCATGCAAAACTCTGCGTTGCCTTCGAGGCGGCTTGTGGGCGCTCGACAGGTGAGCGGCGGCGTCAAGGGCCGGTGACGAGCGCGTACTGCTTGAGGCGCTGCACGGCGAAGGCGTCGGCGTCGGCCTCGTCACCGCCCCAGCGCTCACGCACGAGGGTGACGAGATGGTAAACCTCGTGCATCGCCACGGCATTGCAGAAGGCGGCGCCGGCCTTGCCGTTGCCCGGCGGGTTCGGGCGGCTGGGGTCCACCGGGACGTTGATGGGGTTGCAGTCCACGAGCATACGGCCAAAGGTCGTCTCGCTGCGATTGCCGTAACCGCCATCCATTAGCATGACCAGCACGTCCTGGTTCGTGACGCCCTCGTCGCGCAGCAGCCGCATCAGCTCCTGGGCGTTGAAGGTGTAGGTCCCACCCGTCTGATCGGCGATGCGCACGCTGTTGCCGGCGTTGTCCGTGATGGCCGGGCCTGTGGTCGCCGGCGCCGGGCTGAATCGGTTGCCGCGTCGCGGGAACGGCGAGTTGTTGTTCCCCCAGTCGGGCGGAGTATTCCAGCCGGGTGGCGTCTGCCACTGCTGGCCCCACGCGCCGCGCGGTGTCACGGGCAGGACCTGGGCCGAGGCCCCGCCGGCGTCCACGTAGGTCGCCATGACGTACCCGACGGCGCCGGACGGGGTGCGCACCTGGAGCCACGCGCCGAGGTTCTGCAAGAGGTTGAGGTTCTCGCCCTGCTGCACCTGTTCCACCACGTTGAAGTTGAGGCCAGGGCCGGCGCGAACGTTCAGGACGTCGGCAAGAACGGTGGCGCGGCTATCGCTGCTGGCCTCCGGCGCGGCGGTGGGGGCCGGTGTCGGCGTCGGCTCGTCCTGGGCGGCGGGGGCACGCTGGTTTCGGGGCGCGGGCGCTGGCTGGCGGCCGGACGAGGGCGCGCCGGACGGTGTCAGGGGGGCGGCGGGGGCCGGGGGCGCGGCCTGGGCTTCGACGCCGGTGATCTCGCGCAAGAGCGCCAGGCTCTCGCGCGCCTCGGCGCGTCCAAAGTCAGTCAGCGCCTGACAGCCGGTGACGAGGGGGAGAAGCACAACTGCGGCGAGCAACGCAAGGCGAGTTCGAAGTGACATGGCGCATCCTATCTAGCCTGAACACGGCGCTTGCACACATACGTCGTTCATAACGCCATTCTACTTCACATAGTGCGGCGAACCATGACGAAACAACACCGACTACCGGACTTATACTCCTTTTTCCGCCGTCCGTCAAGGGGTTTACCTGAGAGCTACATAAGAATCAGTTGATGAGGCGGCGGCGCATCAGGTACAGGGCGGTGATGAACAAGGCCCCGCCCACCACCAGCATCCACACGATGTCGCCGATCATCCACAGCCCCGGCTGCCCCAGCACCAGGCCGCGGATAGGGAGGACGGCGTGGGTCAGCGGCGAGAACCAGGCCAGCGTCTGCAAGGTTGGCGGCAGGTTTTCGATTGGGAAGTACACGCCGGAGAAGAGGAACATCGGTGTCAGGCCCAGGGTGATGAGGTAGTTGAAGTTGTCTATGGACGGGACGACGGCGGTGAAGGTGATGGCGAGGGCGGCGAACAGCATGCCTTCGACGGCGGCGACGCCCACGGCCAGGATGGCCCACGGCGACTGCACCAGCCCAAACACGAGCATCACGATGAGGACGACGATGGCGGCGAAGACGCCGCGCGAGGTCGCCCACATCACCTCGCCGGCGATCACATCCTCGACTGTCGCCGGCGTGGCGATGATGGCGTCGAAGGTGCGCTGGTACTCCATGCGGATATACGAGCCGAACATGCACTCGAAGGAGGCGGTGAACATGACGCCGCTGGCGACGAAGCCGGGCGCGATGAACTGGATGAAGGACATCCCGTTGATGGATGTGACGTATGCGCCTAGCCCCAGGCCCAGGGCGACGATCTGCATGATCGGCTCCAGGAAGGGCGGCCACAGCTCCGTCTTCCACATGCGAATGAACACGTCGTAGTTGCGCTGCCAGACGCGGGCGGCGCGGTAGGAAACGTTCAGCAGGGGCATGTCATTCATGGGTTGCGTGTCCTATTCCTCGTCCAGCCCACGCCCCGTCAGGCGCAGGAACACGTCCTCCAGCGACGCCTGGCGGCTCAACGTGGTGACGCTGGGCGGCAGGCCGAGGGAGGTGTGGTCTACCGCCTTGGGGCTGTAGATGTACACAGTGTCGCCGACCTTCTCCACCTGGGCGTCGTCGGGCAGCACCTCGCGGAACACCGTGTTGTCCTCGCCGTCGCGGCGGATCTCCAGGACGTAGGGGTGGGTATGCTGTTGAATGAGGACGTGCGGCCTGTCCTCGGCCAGAATGCGGCCCTTGTCCATGATGACCAGGCGCGAGCACAGCTGGGTCGCTTCCTCCATGTAGTGGGTGGTCAGCAGCATCGTCACGCCCTGGCTCGCCAGGTAGCGCAGCCGCTGCCAGACCACCTGCCGCGCCTGCGGGTCCAGCCCGGTGGTCGGCTCGTCCAGGATGACGAGCCTGGGGTCGTTGATCAGGCTGCGGGCGATGACGAGCCGCCGTTTCATGCCGCCGGATAGCTCGCTGACCGGCGAGTCGCGGCGGTCCCAGAGCTGGAATAGCTCCAGGGCTTCCTGGGCGTGGGCCAGTGCCTTGGGGCGCGGGATGTCGAAGTAGCGCGCATAGACGAGCATGTTTTGCAGCACGCGCAGGTCGGGGTCGAGGTTGTCTTCCTGGGGGACGATTCCCAGCACGGCCCGCAAGCGGCGGCCATCGCGGCGCGGGTCGAAGCCGAGGATGTTGACCTGGCCGGACGTGATGGGGGTGCGCCCGTAGAGCATGCGCATCGTCGTGCTCTTGCCGGCGCCATTCGGGCCGAGGAAGCCGAAAATCTCGCCCTTTTCGACGGTAAAGCTAATGCCGTTCACGGCCGGGAGATCGTTGCCGTATATCTTCACAAGGTCGTTGACGACCACAACAGGCTCAACCGCCACGAGACGCTCCTAATGACGCCGTGTATATTCCAACCCGAACAAACGCGGGCGCTCTCTCCGCCAGGAGAGAGGCCCGCGAAATGGTAGGCCCAACGCGGCGTTGGGTCAAGGCGGACGGAGTGTGGCCGTTAGCGCGTCTGTGTCGGCTGCGGAGCCGCCCCGCCCTGCCCGCCGGCAGCGCCGGGGGTCCCGTTCGCGCCCGGCCGGCCGCCACCGCGATTGCCGCCCTGGCCGCCCTGGCCGCCCGCAGCCGGCGTCGCATTCGCGCCCGGTGTTCCGCTCGCGCCCGCGCCCTGCCGGCCGCCGAACGCGCCCTGCGGCACGATGTTGATGGAGCGCGCGGTGATGTTGCCCTGGCTGTCCTGGTCGCCGGTGACCACCACGTTCTCGCCGGACTGTAGCTCGCTCAACTGCATGGGCTGCTGCACCGTGCGCTGAATCTGGGTCTGGTCGGTGACAGTCACCTTGACCGCGGCGTTGGCCGTGCTGAGATTGATGGTGTTGCCGGCCACGTCCTTGATGGAGCCAAACGTCCCGCGGCCCTGGCCGCCCTGGCCGGCGAACCCGCCGCCCTGACCAGTCTGACCAGCCTGACCGCCGACTCCGCCGGCTTGGGCGGCGCCGCCCTGACCGCCGGCGTTGATGCCGCGCGATGCCAGGAAGTTGTTGCGGATGTCGTTCGCCTGCGCCTGGCCGACCGTCTGACCGTAGAAGAAACCGCCGACCGCCCCGATAGCCAGCAGCGCCAGGGCGACGATTGCAAAGATAACTGTTCGCATGCTAAAAGCCTCCAAAACTCGCTAGGGTCTAGGGATGATAATGGTCATAGAACAACGTATCGTACAGCAGCTTGCCCAGGTAGCACAGCAGCAGGAAGACGAGCACCGGCACCTCGCCGTAGGCGAACCAGCGCGGCGTCTGCTGCGGCACGGGAATGTGGGCGATCGCCACCACAATCAGCACGGCCAGCAAGGCGCGCACGAGGGCCGTCAGCCACCGCCGCGTCATCTCTTGCTTCCGCATCGTCTGTCCTTCCGCCCTGAACAGGTGCGCGCCCACGGTTTCCCGTGGGCCATTGCACGCAAAGGTGGGGGAGGCGTCTCCCCCACGCGCACGTATTCAGTTGTGTGGCGTCGCTACGCGCCCGAAGGCGCCGGCGTCGCGGGCTTGGCCTGGGGCGCGACCTTGTTGGGGGTGCGGCCAGCGCGGTCCATCAGCCCCGATACCAGCGTGTCAACGCGGCTCTTGAATTGAGACGCCTGATCGGCCGAAATCTTGCCCTGCTGCGCGGCCTGATCAATGGCGTTGTTTTCAGCCGCCACGATGGCCGCCTGAACATCGGCCGGGTTCAGCCCCTTCGCCTGCGCCTGGGCGCGGATGCTCTGGCCGCCGGCGATGCCCTGCGTCACAGCCTGAGTCGTCGTGTTGAGCGCCTTCGCGGCAGCCTCGATACCCGCGCGCCCGGCGACCAGCCCGGCCGGGTTGGCGCTGCGGCCCTGGTGTCCCTGCCCGCCGGTCTTCGGCGTCGCGCCGCTCTTGGCCGTCCACGTGCGCGACATAATCGTCGGCAGCTCCTGGTCAATCCGGGCGTCGGCCTTCTGCGCCTGGTCGGCGGTCAGGCGATTGTTCGTCTGCGCCTGGGCGACGCGGTCCTTGAGCGCCTTGCCGATGGCAGTCGACACGGCGGTCGGGTCCACGTTCTGGGTCTTGGCGATGTCGTTGAGCGACTTGCCCTGCTTGAGCTGCGCCGTCAGGTCCGCCGGCTGGAGCTTGAGCACGGGGGCCGCCGCATCCACGATGATCTTGTGGGCGGCGAGGGCCATGCCCGGCCGGCCCTTGCCGAAGAAGCCGAGGCCCTGGCCCGGCTGCCAGTTCTGGATGCGCGCACCGAGCTTGTCGGCCTGGGCCTGGGTCATCGCGCCACTAGCGAGGCGCTGGGCGACGGTGTCCTTGGCGGCGTCACGCACCGCCGTGGCGAGGGCGTCCTCGGATGTGTTGAGGCGCTGCGCCAGCGCGCTCCAGAATGTCTTGGCCCCGCCCTTGGCGGCGTTGGGCGCGCTGCCCTGAGCGTGGGCGACGACGCCGACGCCCAACGCCAGCGCCACGGCGACGACGAGTCCTACTGCAATCAACGCTTTCCGAAACATGGATACGATCCTCCTCGAACATAAGTGTCTTGTAGCGGTGCACAGTGGCCGAGCCCGAGGTGGTGGTGCATCCCGTGGCCCTTACAGCAACTGTGTCTACGCATAATACACGAGGCGGACTCGCGGAAGTTTCGGCCCCGGATGCGCCCCGGCGAGCGTTTACAGTCTTTTTACACGCCGCGTCACTCGAGCGTCGCCAGCCGTGCGGCGGCTTCGCTCATGGCGCCATCCTCGTTCATTGCGGCCTGGTAGGCGGCGCGCGCCTCCTCAGTTCGACCTAGCCCACGCAGCGCCTCGGCGAGCTGGAGCCGCAGAGAGCCGTTGCCGTATGCGCCGGAGTAGCTGCGGTCGAGCGCTTTTTGAGCGGCGGCCAGCGCCTCATCGTATCGGCCCAGCTTGTTGAGGAGCTTGATGCGCGTCGCGCTCTGGCTGCCGCTGAACGAGAAGCCGAAGCCGCGCAGCGCCGTGTAGCCGTCCAGGGCGTCCAGGGCGGCCTGGTACTGCTCGGCGCCGGTGTACGCCTCGACGAGCCGGTTCCAGGAGGTCCAGTCGCTGATGTCGGTGTGGATGGCCTCGCGCAGCTCCGGTATTGCGCGCTCATACATCCCCTGGTCCGTCCAGTCTGGGCCGAGGATGGCGGCGACGAGGGCCGCCTGGTTCGGACGGTACACCGGAATGTAGCGCGTCCACTGGTAGTTCCAACGCCGCTCGAAGCTGTCGTAGGGGATGGCGACGTTGGGGCCAAGCAGCGAGTCGTCCACGTAGAACACGCCTTGCCGGTCGTCGTAGCCCTGGACGACACGGAAGTGGCCGATGCGCCGCGACTCGCTGATCCACTGTAAAACGATGACGGGGATGTTGTTGGCGACGAGGCCCTTGATGATCTCCGGGTTGCCGTTGACGCGCGCCCTGGCTTCCAGGCCGTACTGCGCCACGTAGGGCGCGATGACGGTGTGCGACATCCCGCGATTCTCGGAGTACGGGCGCAGCACACTCCGCGCCTGTTCCTGGGAGACGTTGACGCCGTACCAGCTCATCGCTGCGACGACGGACGACGGGCCGCAATTGTTGAGCGTCTGGACGCTATGCTTGAGCTGACCCATGAAGTAACTGGCCGGCGCCGGGCGCGGACGGACTTCCTCCGCCCAGGCCGCGCCGGTGGTGAGGCCCAGGACGCCACACACGACCAGCACAGCCGCGAGGGCCAGCCATAGGCGCGGGAGAACCGCGCGGCGGAACAGACGAGACGGCATTATGCTCAGAGACATTCTGGTATCCTCTAGGCTTGTCAGTGTCACGGGCGCAGGTACTTGTTGAACCAGGCGACGCTCTTCTCGTAGGCGTCTTTGGCGGCGTCGGGCTTGTAGTTGGGGCCGGTGTCGTTGTTGAAGGCGTGGCCCGCGCCGTCGTAGACCTTGGTCTCGAAGGTCTTGCCGGCTTCCTTATACTTGGGCAAACAGTGCATGCAAAATCGAGGTGAGATTGTCAACTCGTATCCCCCTTCCTGCCCGATGAGCCTTACGCCTTAGGTCTATACTGATCCCAAGGTGAAACCCGCAGCCCTTGGCGACAAGAGCATGTAATTCTCACCTTGGGAGACGTGCCGCCGACTCGGCTTGCCTTTTGCCCCGCTGAAGTATCCATAGCGACGCTCCCTGGATGCTCAGTGCGACGACAATCGCCGCCCCGAATGCCAGCGGAATGCTGACCTGGTCGAGGAGGGCGGCCAGGATGGCAAAGAAGCCCGTGAACGCGAACAGCCCCATCAAGAGGCCGCGCAAGACACTCTCGGCTGCGGGTGACCCCTGCTGCTGGTGTGCGAAGGCCGCGAGAATGGTCGCGTAGAGCGGGAACGGCGCGAGGAGGCCAGTTAGCTGCGGGCCGAGCAGCGGCGCGAGGGCGGTCAGGATCACGACGAAAGCTGTGGCGATGACCATGCGCGCAGGAACATCCCACCAGGGCGGCTGGGCCGGTGAAGCTGCGGTGGTCCAGGCGCGGGGCATCAGCTGCAGCGCCACGGCCAGGACGATGACGACAAACACGACAAGAGCAGCCAGGGGCAGGCTCACCCGCTGGAGCGCGGCCGTTGCAACAAGGAAGGCGAGCGTGCTTGCCAGCAGCGTCAGCGCCCACCCTGAACGGCGCGCCAGCCAGGCATAGGTGAGGCAGAAGGCCGCCTGCGAGATCCCGCCCGCAAGGGTTCCCATCGCCGCGGCCTGCGCGAAACTGGCCCCCTGACTCAGCGCAAGGAAGAAAGTCAGCGGGCCGGAGGTGAACGGTAGGCCCACGATCCAGCCGCTGAGCGCAGGGCCCCATCGGCGGCCGGCGAGGCTGGCGGCGCCAATGAGGGTCGGGGTCAGAAGGAGTTTCAGGATGAGAGTAGCCATATTGCCGCGGCGTTTCTTTCCTCATACATTCGGAAGAATGGCCCTCGGTTCTCTTCCGGGACCATCTCGGCAAAGCGAGCCGTGTGCGTGACGTCTTCGGGCGACCAGACCACGGCAAGCCGGATGTGATACTGGCGGAACTTTCGCAGAAGCTGGCCGGCCACCCCATACTCGGGTCGAAGAATTGACTGACCTTCGAGCGGACGGGAGGCCCCCCCTCACTCGAGTCAGAAAGCCACATTGAAGGCGGCGGTAGAGCAAGCGCTGGCTGAGTCGTATGTCGAGCAGGCTAACTGGACCTGGAAGGGCGTCCGCCGTTTCGTCGAGCAGCTGCCGCACCGTCCTGCAATCGCGCGCTGATGCCCTTCTGACCGCACCTGCTCAAGTGGCTTCTGTTAAGCGCCATGTAGATCTCACCTTGGGATCAGTTTAGGAGCGCAGGTACTTGTTGAACCAGGCGACGCTCTTCTCGTACGCATCCTTGGCAGCGGCGGGATTATAGCTTGGGCCCGTATCGTTGTTGAAGGCGTGGCCCGCGCCGTCGTAGACCTTGGTCTCGAAGGTCTTGCCGGCTTCCTTGAGCTTGGCTTCCAGCGCCGGCACGCCGGACGTGATACGCTGGTCCGTTCCCCCGTACAGCCCCAGGTAGGCCGCGTTCATGTTCTTGACATCATCCAGGTTCTGCGGGTTGACGCCGTAGTACGTGACGGCGGCGGCGATGTCAGGGTTGCGCGTGGCGAGCAGCAGCGAGTTGCCGCCACCCCAGCAGAAGCCCACTACACCGATCTTGTTGCCCTTGACGGAGTCCTGCGTCTTCAAGTAGTTTACAGTGCTTGTTAGGTCTTTGATGACGTCGTCCTGCTTGAGCTGGCCGATGGCGGCAGTCGCGTCCTGGGTCTGCGGGAACTTGCCCGTCCCACCGGCGCGGCTGAGGAGGTCGGGCGCGAGGACGACGTAGCCGGCGCGGGCGTAGCGGCGCGCTACATCCTTGATATGGTCGGTGAGGCCGCGGTTCTCGTGGATCACGATAATGGCGGGGAAGCTCGACCCTTCCTTGGGCCGCGCCAGGTAGCCGGTCATCTCGAAGCCGTCGCCGGCGAACTTCACGTCCTGGGTGATGAGGTCAGGCACGTCGGGGGCGACGGTGCCGTAGGTCGGCACAGGTGGCGCCGCGCCGGCCGCGCTTTTCGCCGGCGCCGGCGCCTGGGGGGCGGCCGGCGTCGTCTGTGCCGCCGGGGCGCACGCTTCGACGAGAACGGTGGCCGCGCTGAGGCCGAGGATGGCGCTGGCGCGCTTCAGAAACTGGCGGCGGTCAATGTGGCCGTGCTGATAGTCGTCAATCACGTAGTCAATCGGCGGCTCGTTCGGCTTATCCAGGCACATGGAAGATCCTCCTGTCAGTATCTGCTACGGGTACATACCGGCTGCGATCAGCGCCTCTCGCTCCGAGACGCGGTCAGGGTGGTTCAGGCGCAGGATGTTGATTGTCACGCGGCCAATCGCGGTTAGGGCCGCAATCTGGCTGCCATTCAATTGGAAATGCGTTTCCCATTGTTGCGTTCGCGGATTGTACAAAGGCGCAAGTTCACCCGAGTCTGGATCAAGCGATGCGATGTCCGTGCCTTTGGCCTTGTTGCAGTAAGGACAGGCGAGTGCTAGATTGCTTTCCGTTGTCAGGCCACCGTGCTTGCGCGCGATAATGTGCTCTACCTCGAAGGTGAGAAACGAGGCAGCCTGCGGGTGGAGACAGTACTCGCAGCGACCCCCCGCACGTTCAACCACCGTCTCCCGAAGTGCTGCTGGAACGTAATCGGCCATGCCTACTCATTGGCGTAGCGATACGCATAGGCTTTCGCCATGCGCACGAGGTGTTCCAGCAGCAGGAACCGTTCGAGGTCCGCACTTTCGCCGGGATCAAGCGGCCCTTCCTTGCTTCTAGCCAATAACTCGCTGGCCCGAGCCTGGAGCGCCGGCGATGGGTGAAGGGCGAGGACTTGCTCTGGTGTCGGCTGGCTCGCAAGAACAGAGATGATAGTTTGCTCGTCCTGGAACTGTGGCGTAGTCTCAGCCAACACCTCGCGTAGACCACGCTCCAGCACCTCAGGCAAGCGGTCTTGCACTTGCTGAAGCTCTCGCCCTAGCTTGTCTGGAACCTGGACAGTGATCTCCATTGGCAGTGTCGAGCCTCCTTGAAGCGGCTATTATAGCACTACACGTAGATACGCGATAGCGGCGAGCCGTGGATGGGATGCGCGAAGTGCCTACAAACGAAACGGTCGGAACCCGTCCCTCATCCCCCAGCCCCTTCCCTCACAAGGGGGGAAGGGGAGCCGAAGACCTTCACCCTTTGGGCCGTTGCCCGTCATTGGTATAACACGAAAGCGGCGCGAAGAGAGGTGCGGTGGGGGCCTCTTTTCGCGCCGTTCGCGGGCTTTCGTGCTGCTCGCGGTCCAGGTCGTTACTCGTAGCGCAGCGCCTCGATGGGGTTGAGGCCGGCGGCGCGGTTGGCCGGGTACGCGCCGAAGAACAGCCCGACGCCGACAGAGAAGACCGTCGCCAGCAAGACCGAGTCGAGGCCGATGGATGGATTGAGGGAGAGCGTGCCGAGACTGACGCCGGCTACCGCGCGGGCGAACACGAACGCCAGCGCCACCCCGATCAACCCGCCCATCACGCTCAGCAAGATCGCTTCCACCAGGAACTGGGTCAGGATGTCGTGCTTGCGCGCGCCGACGGCCTTGCGCAGGCCGATCTCTTTGGTGCGCTCGGTGACGCTGACCAGCATGATGTTCATGATGCCGATGCCGCCGACGAGCAGCGAGATGGCCGCGATGGAGCCGAGGAAGATCGTGAAGACGCCGGTCGCCGTCTCCGCCGTCTGGAGGATGTCCTGTTGGCTGAGCACAGTGAAGTCGTCCTGGTAGGTGATGCGGTGCTTCTGGCGCAGGATGTCGCTCACCTGCTGGATGGCCGCATCGTTCTGGGCGGAATCCACCACCTGGACGTTGATCGTCGAGACGATGTTCGCGCCGCGGAAGCGGCCGCCGCCCGCCAGGCGCGTCTGGGCGGTTGTGATAGGGACGAACATCTGGTCATCCTGGCTGCCGAAGCCCGTGCCGCCCTTGGAGTTCAGGACGCCGATGATCTTGAACTGCGTGCTGTTGTTGCCGCCGGAGTTGACGCGGATCGTCTGGCCGATAGGGTCTTCGCCCTGGAAGAGGGTCTGGGCGACGGAGGAGCCGAGCACCGCGACGGTGGACTTGCCTGTAATCTGGTTGGCGTTGATGAACTCGCCGTCGGCGAGGCTCATGTTGCGCACGTCAAGATACTCCGGCGTCACGCCGACGATGCGCGTGTTGGTGTTGTTGCTCTGGTAGATGACCTGGCCGAAGCTGTCGAACTCGGGCGCGACGAGAGCCACGCCCGGCGCGGCGACGGGGTCGGCCAGCGCCTTGGCGTCCTCGGTCGTCAGAGTCTGCGCCGAGCCTTGCGCCTGCGCCACCCCCCCCTGCTGGGTCGAGCCGGGGCGGATGAACAGGAGGTTGGTGCCGTTCTGCTGAATCTGGGCCTGGATCTGGGCCTGAGCGCCGCGCCCGATGCCGAGCATCGTAATGACCGCCGCGACGCCGATGATGATGCCGAGCATCGTCAGGACGGCGCGGAGCTTGTTAGACAGCAAACTGTCGAGAGCCACTTGAAACGACTCGAATATGCTCATGGGACTATCCTGCTATCGCTGCTGCGGGCGCTGCCGCCACGGTTCCCTGGCCGTTGGCGGTGGGATCGTAGTCGTAGGCCCGCCCGTCGAAGATGCGAATGACACGCTCCGCCTGCGCCGCCACGGTGGGGTCGTGCGTCACCAGCACAAGGGTGCGCCCCTCGGCGTTCAGGCGCTTGAAGATCGCCATGACTTCCTTGCCGGAGCGCGAATCCAGGTTGCCCGTTGGCTCGTCGGCCAGGAGCATGGCCGGGTCAGTGACCAGGGCGCGGGCGATGGCGACGCGCTGCATCTGGCCGCCGGACAGCTCATTCGGCTTGTGATCGAGACGGTCGCCGAGGCCGACGGCTTTCAGCGCCTCGACGGCGCGGTCGTAGCGATGGTCGGCGCCGGCGTAGATGAGCGGCAGGGCGACCTGCTTCCAGGCCGGCATGCGCGGCAGGAGGTTGAAGCTCTGGAAGACGAAGCCGATCTTGTGGTTGCGGATTTGGGCCAGCTCATCGTCGTCGAGGTCGGCGACCTCGATGCTGTCCAGCTTGTACGAGCCGGCCGTGGGCTTGTCGAGGCAGCCGAGGATGTTCATCAAGGTGGACTTGCCGGAGCCGCTTGGCCCGATGATGGCGACGAACTCACCCCGCTCGACGTAGCAGTCCACGCCGCGCAGCGCCTGGACCTCGATGTCGCCCATGTGGTAGACCTTCGTGACGCCGTTGATGTCTATGACATGATCCGCCATGCTGCCTCCTAGCGGCCGGGGCCGCCGGGGCCGCCGCCCAGGATGTTCGGGCCGCCGCCGCCGAACGGGTTGCGGCTGGTTGTAGACTGCAACACCACCTGGTCGCCCTCCTTCAGCCCCTCGCCGGAGACCTCGGTATTCGTGCCGTCGGTCATGCCCGCCTCGACCGGGAGGCTAATCTGCTGGCCCTCGACCATGACGGTGATGAGGCGCTGGCGTCCCTGGGTGCGGATGGCCCGATTTGGAACGAGCAGGACGTTGTCCTTGCTGTCCACGATGATGTTCATGTTGGCCGTCATGCCGGCGGCCACGGCGGGGTCGGGGTTGCTGAGGTTGATCGTCACCGGGTAGTTGACGACGCCCTGCTGCAAGACGCCGGCCGGGCTGATGCTCGCCACCTTGCCCTTCAGGGTCACGCCGGGCACGGCGTCCAGGGTCATCTCGACGTCCTGCCCGACCTTGAGCCGCGAGCGGTCAAGCTCGGAGACGTTGGTCGTGACCTGGAGGCTGCTGAGGTCGGCGAAGGTAACCGGGTTGGTGCTGCCGCTGATGCTCTGGCCGGGGACGACATTCACGGCGGTGACGACACCATCGAAGGGTGCGGTCAGCGTCGCCTGGTCGAGCTTGTACTTCGCCTGGTCGAGGGCGACCTGGGCCTGGTCCACCGCCGTCTGCGCGACCTTGACGGCCAGCTCGTCCGGGCCAGCCGCAAGAGCGTCGAGGGCGGCCTGGGCCTGGGTGACGCCGGCCTGGGCGGAGGCCACGTCGGCTGTCGTCGGGCCCTGGCGCAGCTTCTGCAGCGCGGCCTGGGCCTGCGCCACCTGCTGCTCCGCCGAGGTCACGTCGTTGACGTTGGGGCCGGCGAGCAGGGCGTCGAGGCTGTTCTGGGCGATCTGCACGTTGGCCTCAGCCTGGCCCACCTGGGCGCGGTTCGACTGGCAGCTCGGGTCGGCGTCCGGATTCTTGGTCCGGCCGCAGATGGCGTCGCGGTTGGCCTGCGCGCCCCACAGCGCGTTCTTGGCCTGCTCGACCTTCTGCTGGGCGGAGGCGATGTCTTGCTGCGTCGCGCCGGCCCTCACCTTGTCCAGGTTCGCCTGGGCCTGGGTGATGCGCGCCTGAGTGTCGGCCAGGTCGGCCGCCGTCGGCCCGGCGTACAGCTTGTTCACCGACGCCTTTGCCTGGTCTACCTTCGCCTGCGCCGACGTGAAGTCGGTATCCTTCGCCCCCTGCCTGGCCTGCTCGAGCTTGATCTGGGCGCTGCGCAAGGCGGCGTTGGCTGACTGCACGCCCAGGATCAGGTCCTGCGCCTGCATGCGCAGGAGGGGCTGGCCCTTTTTGATCTTGTCGCCCTGGGCGACCAGCACGTCCTGGACGATCCCGCCGCTGGAGAGGTTCAAGTTGACCTGCTGGGCCGGTGCGAGGTTGCCCGCCGCGTTGACCGTGGCGACGAGGTTGCCGCGCGTGACCTGAGAGGTCTGAACGCCGGCCGTCGCCGCCGCGCGAGCGCTCTGGATGCGCTGATAGCCGAAGAAGACGGCGATGGCGACAACGGTGAGGATAACGATGGGGGTCACCCACCCGCGCCAGCGATTCTTTTTGACGCGGCGCGGCGTGGCCTCGGCGCTCGCCGGGGGCGTCGAGGGGGTGGTGGATACGGTGCTCATTGCTCGGGCTTCTCCTTGCGGTCAGGGACTCCAATGCGAATCGCGCGGGCTTCGAGTTCTCCGTTCGGGCCGGGCTTGCCGATGGCGACGATGCGCTCGCCCGGACGAATCTCCGGGATGTCCTTCAGTCCGTCGGGGCCGACGGTCGCGCTCGTCGCCGATGGCCGCTCAATCCCCTTCAGGACGAACGTTTCTTGCGACACGACGACCATGCGCTGGCCGTCGCGATTTCGGATCGTGATTTTGAACGGCTCGACACTCTCGACGAGACCGATCGCGCCGTGGCGCTCGCGTGGCTCGGGATGGGGGAAAAACTGGCCGAGGGGGGAGGCGCTGTCGGCGGTGGAGCCTGTGCCAGGTGAGGCGTTCGACGTGGCCGCGCCGACTCTGGCCCCGACCCACAGCGCAATGCCGACGAGGACGAGAAAGCCAATCGCCATGGCGCAGCCAAGCGAGCGGACATTCTTCATGCGGTGCGTGTCCACTGCGGCAGCTCAGCGAAGAAGCGCTGCATCAGCCACAGGGCGATGCCGAGGACGACCAGGGTCAGCGCCAGGGGCACGATGGGGAACGCTTCCGCCAGCAGGGCGAAGGTATCCGCCGGATAGCGGACGATGAGGTCCGGTTCAATCTGGAGCACTGCGGCGAAGTCGCTCAGACCGGCGTTGTATGCCGCCACTAGCGTTTCGCCGCCGAGGACAATGAGCATGAGCCAGGCGAGGGCCAGGGCGGCGCCGTTGAAGGCCAGGGCCACCCAGCCGCGCACGGCACGCCGCCGCGCCTCGCGGTCC
Source organism: Anaerolineae bacterium (assembly GCA_046328525.1). GTDB lineage: Bacteria > Chloroflexota > Anaerolineae > Epilineales > JAHCIE01 > JBDHWG01. Next base: position 112,660 of record JAXLWK010000009.1, on the reverse strand, counting down.
GCTTCGGCGATTATCGAGCGCGCGAGAGACGCGGGCGGCTCGACGCGGGGAAGCGTCCGCAGCAGGTCGCCGATCTCGGCCATGCTTACGACCGTCAGCCGACATTCGGGGCACACGCCGAGGTGGGCATCCACGGCGAGGCGCTCGGCCGGATCGAGGTTCCCCTCACTGTACGCATCGAGTGTCGCAGATGATAGATGCTTCATGACGTCTCTCCAAGCTCTAGCCGAAGACGGTCGTGGAGGGCCTTCTTGGCGCGGGCCAGGTGGGTACGCACGGTGTTCAACGGCAGGTTCAGCGTGGCGGCGATCTCCTGGTAGGACAGATCCTCGGCGTAGCGCAGCGTGATGACCGTTCGGTAGCCGTCCGAGAGTCCCTGCAACGCCCGCTCCAGCGCCTGCCGCGTCTCCTCTGCCTCAAGGACGTCGGCCGGGAGCGGCGCCAGGTCGGGCAACCCCTCCGCGATGTCGTCGTCCTCTGTGTCGCGGTCCAGGCTCAGGCTGGCGAAGGCCACCGGCTGCTTGCGCTTGGCCCAGTCTCGACACAGGTTCAGCGCAATCCTGAGCACCCAGGGCTTGAACGGCAGGTCCAGACGCGACGAGGGAAGAGCCTCGACCACGCGGCGGAAGGTTTCCTGGGTGATGTCGGCAGCATCATCGCTGCTATTCGTCGAGCGATAAGCCAGGTTGTACACGGCCGGCGTGTGGCGCTCGACGAGGCTTCGGAAGGCCCTCTGGTCGCCGCGCAGGTATCGCTGCACCAGCGCTTCGTCTGGGTCGGCCACGCAGACTCCCCTTACAGAACGCGCTCATCATCTTACACGAGCAAGATGGAGGAAAGTTTCAGGCTCAGACACGTCACGCTCAATTATTGTCCACTGACCGAGAACGCGCAACATCTCGGTGGGCTTTGTGGCGGGGAGGGATTGGGCAACAGGGCGCGGTCGTGGTAAACTTCTGCCGCCACGATCTACGTTCGCCAGGGAGGGCCAGTTGCGGAGTCTCAGCAGCATCTATCTGTCGGTCGTTATGCCGGCCTACAACGAGCAGGCGACGATCCGCGAAATCGTGCAGCGCGTCATGGACGTGCCGGTGCGCAAGGAACTCATTATCGTGGATGACGGGTCCCGCGACAGAACGCGCGACATCCTGCGCACGATCGAGACGCGCTACCCCTATGGCGAGATCCGCGTGATCTTGCAGCCCCGTAACCAGGGCAAGGGGGCCGCGCTACGCACAGGCATCCAGGCGGCGCGCGGCGACTACGTTGTCATCCAGGACGCCGACCTGGAATACGACCCGCGCGACTACCCTCGTCTGCTCCAACCGTGCATCGAGCACGACGCCGACGTGGTCTACGGCTCGCGCTTCGTCGGCGGCGAGCAGCACCGCGTGCTCCTGTTCTGGCACTCGGTGGGCAATCGGTTCCTGACGGTGCTCAGCAACATGCTGACGGACCTGAACCTGACGGACATGGAAACCGGCTACAAACTCTTCCGCCGCGAGGTCATCCAGGGGATTCGCCTGGAGCAGGACCGCTTTGGGTTCGAGCCGGAGGTGACGGCGAAGATCTCCCACCGCGGCCTGCGCATCTACGAGGTCGGCATCTCCTACGCCGGGCGAACCTACGACGAGGGCAAGAAGATCGGCTGGAAGGATGCCGTCGAGGCCATCTTCTGCATCGTCAAGTACGGCTTCGCTCAGATGCGGTGGGCCGGGCAGATGCGGAAGAACGGCGTCCCGCCCCAGCGCGGCGAAGAGCCGATGGGTGAGCGGGTGACGAGGTGACGGAGTGAGCGGGTGAGGGTCCTTAGCATTTTTGGGACGCGCCCCGAGGCCATCAAGCTGGCCCCCGTCGTGCGCCAGCTCGAGGCCACCCCATCTATCGAAGCGTCCGTGTGCGTGACGGCGCAGCACCGCGAGATGCTCGACCAGGTGCTCGCCCTGTTCCAGATCACCCCACACTACGATCTCGACGTCATGCGCCCGGCGCAGTCGCTGGCCCAGGTCACGTCGCGCGTGCTGCTTGGGCTTGACGACGTGATGCGCGAGGCGCGGCCCGACTGGGTGCTGGTGCAGGGCGACACGACCACGGCGATGGCTGCGGCCCTGTCAGGCTTCTACCACGGCATCCGCGTCGCCCACGTCGAGGCCGGGCTGCGGACAGGCAACAAGCGCCACCCGTTCCCCGAGGAAATCAACCGCCGCATCGTCAGCGTCGTCGGCGATCTGCATTGCACGCCGACCCCGGCCGCGCGCGACAACCTTCTGCGCGAGGGCATCCCGCCCGAGTCCATCGTGGTCACCGGCAATCCGGTGATTGACGCGCTGCTAGACGTGGCCGCTGTGCCGTATGCGTGGGCCGACGGGCCGCTGGCGGGCGTGCCGCGCGATGGCCGCCTTATCCTGGTGACGGCGCACCGGCGCGAGAACTTCGGCGAGCCGATCCGCGACATCTGTGCCGCGCTGCGCTGCCTGACCGAGCGCTACGCCGACGTGCAGGTCGTTTACCCGGTGCACCTCAACCCCAACATCCAGGGGCCGGTGTACGAGCTGTTGGGGGATGCGCCGCGGGTGACGCTGCTGCCGCCGCTCGACTACCTGCCCCTGGTGCATCTGATGCGGGCGGCGACCCTCGTCCTTACCGACTCGGGTGGGTTGCAGGAGGAAGCGCCGAGCCTCGGCAAACCCGTGCTGGTGATGCGCGAGACGACGGAGCGGCCGGAGGCGGTCGAGGCTGGGACGGCGCGGCTGGTCGGGACGGACGCGGCGCGGATTGTGGCCGAGGTCAGCCGACTGCTGGATGACGCGGCGGCGTATGAGGCGATGGCGCGCGCCGTCAACCCCTACGGCGATGGCCGCGCCCGCTACCGCATCGTGGATGCGCTGCTGAACGAGCAATAGCACTTATCGAGGGTTGGACATGAAGATACTGGATGTGAGGGCGCTGGCATTGCCGGACGTCAAGGTCATTCGCTACGCGCGCTTTCGGGACCATCGCGGCTACTTCACCGAACACTATCGCCGGAGCGACTTCGCCGGCAGCGACATGACGCCCTTCATGCGCGGGGTCGAGTTCGTCCAGACCAACGAGTCCTTCTCGCGGCGCGGGACGGTGCGCGGCCTGCACTTCCAGTGGAACCCGTTCCAGGGCAAGCTCGTGCGCACGCTGCACGGGCACATGATTGACATGGCGCTGGACATTCGCCGCGGCTCGTCCACCTTCGGCAAGCTCGTCGCCTACGACATGCCCATGGACCCCAACCGCGACTATAGCGAGTGGATCTGGCTGCCGCCGGGCTTCGCCCACGGGACCGTCTTCCTGCAGGACTCGACGATCGAGTACTTCTGCTCCGGCGAGTACAACGCCGCCTGCGAGGCCGGCATCTCCCCCCTGGCCTCCGACATTGACTGGTCCCTGTGCGACGTGGGCCTGAAGGGGGCGTTCGACCGTATCGCCTGGGATGACCCGCTGCTGTCGGAGAAGGACCGCCTGGGCCTCTCGGTGTCCGACTGGGCGCGGGACGAGCGCTCGGCGGTGTTTACCTATTCCTCCGACGCGGCGCTCCCGTAACCCTTCGCCGACGGTGGCGCTCCCGCTCTTGTTCTGGACGCGCTGGCCTGTGCGCCGCGCGACGGTCACGGCCGACTACGACGACCGCGCCTACGATAGCCCGATTCCTCTCCAGCGGTACTGGCAGCGCGCCCGCTACGGCCACGTCACCGACCTGGCCGCCGGCTGCGGGGCGGCGCTCGACGTCGGCTGCGGGTCGAGCCGCATCCTCGGCGCGCTGCCGCCCGGCAGCGTCGGCCTTGACATCCTGCTCGGCAAGCTCCACCACGCCCGCAAGTTCGACCGCCCCCTCGTCCACGGGGACGCGCTGCGCCTCCCGTTTCCCGACGCCAGCTTCCCATGCGTCGTCTGCTCCGAGGTCATCGAGCACATCCCCTTAGGCACGCCTGTCCTGGACGAGCTGACGCGGGTGCTTGCGCCGGGCGGGCGGCTTGTCATCGGGACGCCGGACTACGCCCGCTGGGAGTGGGTCGCGCTCGAGATCTTGTACCGCCTGGCGGCGCCGGGCGGGTACGCCGATGGGCACATCGCGCGGTATACGCGGGCGTCGTTGACGGCGCTGCTGGCGCAGCGCGGGCTGACGCTGGAAGAGGTGCGCTACGTCGGCCGTGGCGAGATGATCCTGGCGCTGCGCCAGCGCTGTTGACGCGGCTGGTAAGTCATAGGACTGCGAAAGGCTCGGAAAGAGCGCGAAAGACCAGAGCAGTCCGCAAGACTTTGCCCTCTCAGCGCCGCGGCTTTAGTCCTGCGCTGCGGCTCGCCCAACGATGACCACAGGGTCTATTGGCCCCCAGGAGACGTTCGGCGCAACCTCTAGCTCTAGCTCGTCGCCTGCATAGCGGAAGCGCAAAACCGGGCAAACCTCGCTCTCGTAGTACGCCATCCGCACTTCGTAAGTGTCCTCGGTTGTCCACGCGCCACACGCGGCCACCGGCTCGTCGCCCCGGCCGCGCAGGTTGCCAGTTCCCCTGGCCCACTCACCGTACCCCACCGGCGCCGCGTGCCCGCCGCGTTCGTCGAGCAAGACGAGCGCGGCGCTTCCGTCGTCATTGAACTCCATAGTGACGTTCGCAATCTTCAGATCGTTGGGTTCCAGATGGTACGTCGTCCCCGACCACTGCGCCATGTCGGCCGACGTGGGCTGCCCCAGGGGCAGCGGCAGCGCCAGGGCCGCCAGCTTGTCGCGCAGCGCGCCGTAGGCTTGCGCGTCGTCGGGCAGGGCAGACGGCTGCATCGCTGGCAGCAGATGCTCCCACACCTTGTTGAGGACGGCCTGCATGTCCCGCAGGCCGCTGTTGATCGCCAGCACCACGTCCTGCTGGGGCATGACGACGCAATACTGGCCGAAAGCGCCGTCGCCACGGTAGCAGTCGTGGCGGCAGCGCCAGAACTGGTAGCCGTAGCCCACCGTCCAATCCGGCTCGGTCTGGGTGTTGCTGTTGTCGGACGTCGCCTGCGTCGCCTCGGCGATCCACTCCTCCGCCAGGATGCGCTGGCCGTGCCACACGCCCTTCTGGAGGTACATCTGGCCGAAGCGGGCGATGCCGTCGGTCGTGATGTGCAAGCCGGAGCCGCCGATGTTGACGCCGCGCGGGTCGGTCTCCCAGAACGGGTCCGCGATGCCGAGCGGCTCGAACAGGCGTGGGCGCAGGTAGTCCACTAGGGGCATGCCGGTCAGGCGGGTGATGATGGCCGAGAGCATGTACGTCGCCGCTGTGTTGTAGACGAACCACGTGCCCGGCTCGCGCTCGACCGGCAGGGACAGGAACGTCCGGGGCCAGTTCTTGTCCGCGCCGCCAAACACGCGCTCGGTCGTGTCCTCCTGGTGACCGGTGTTCATGGACAGCAGGTGCCGCACGCGCATGGCCTTCAGGTTCGCGCTGGGATTGGCGGGGGCGTCGTCGAGGAAGAACTTCAGGACCGGGTCATCCACCGTGAGCAGTCCCTCAGCCACCGCCATGCCGATGGCGCTGGAGGTGAAGCTCTTGCTCAGCGAGTAGAGCGAGTGCGGGGAGTCGGGGCCGTAAGGCGTCCACCACCCCTCGGCCGCCACGTTGCCGTGGCGCAGCAACATGAAGCCGTGGACGGCGTCTAGCGGGTGGGCGAGGTGTTGCTCCAGCGCCTCGATGAACGCCAGGACGGCCGAGGAGGGGATGCCCTCGGCTTCCGGGCTGGTGCGCTGGAATTGGGCTACGCTCAGCATTTGTATTCATCTCCTTTGAGAACCGGTCTTCTCGCAACGGATGGGGTCACGGATTAACGGATATGGAGCAGACCTATCCGTTAATCCGCGCTTATCCGTTGCGAGGTAGACCGCAGTCCAGACCTTCACTCGGCGAATTGTTTAGCCCTTCAACACCACGGGGCCGATCTGCGCCTCGCTCACCAGGGCGTTGAAGGACGGCAGGTCGTTGCTGACCAGCTCGTCGAAGCGCTCGACCTGGGCGTCAATGCGGCTGCACAAGTCGTCGAACACTCCGTAGGCCTGGTCCGTGGGGCGGTAGTCGCCGAGGCTGACCAGGGGAATCATCCCGCCCAGCTTCTCCAGCAGGCGGATGCCGTTGTTGTTCTGGTCCGGCCAGCCCGGGCGCAGGTCCGGCACCTGCAACATCTTCTCGATGTCGAGTACCTTGTCACGCAGGGCGGCCGCCGACTCGGCGATGGGCTGGCCTTCCGGTAGGTCGGCGCGCTTCGCCCAGCCGTCGAGCTGCTGCCGCAGGTCGCGCATGCGGTTGATGGTCGCAATCGTCTCGCCGAGCTTGCGCCAGATGCTCAGGTTCAGGTCGAGCTGCGCCTGGAGGTCCGCCTGGGTCGAAGTCACGTCTGGGCGCTCGGTGAGGGTGAACGAGTGGGTCTGACTGTTGTCGCCGACCGTCAGCGTGACCGCGTACTCGCCGGGCACGACGACCGGGCCGGGGTAGACGACCTCGCTGATGGGGTCCGTGCCCTGCACCTTCGGGGCGTTAGGGTAGCGCATGTCCCACACGAAGCGGTTCCAGCCGGCGTTGGCCGGCGCGCGCAGCTCCTTCGGCTTGCCGCTCTCGCGCTCGTCCGGCAGCAGGCTGCTGACCTCGCGGATAACGTTCCCCTGGGCGTCCTGGAATGTCAGCTTGATGGGCGGCTCTGGCGCGCTCGCCAGGTAGTAGGTGACGATGACGCCGTTGGGCGGGTTCTGGCCGCCCTCGGTGAAGCGGCGCACGAGCGCGCCTTCCGGCGTCCGACTCTCGTAGAACGGCGAGACGACGCCCAGGCCGCCGGAGTAGTTGCGGCCCGGCGCCCCGCCGATCCAGCCCTGGAACGAGCCGGGCAGAGCGCGCAGGGTGTCGCGTGGCCGGAACAGGTGCGCCTGCCCCTGGGTCACGCCGTCGTGCATCTGGTGCAGCGGGGTCAGGTCGTCGAGGATCCAGAACGCGCGGCCGTGGGTCGCCGCGATCAGGTCATTGTTCTTGATGATCACGTCGTAGATCGGCGTCACCGGCAGGTTGAGCTGGAACGGCTGCCAGTTCGCTCCATCGTCGAAGGACACGTACAGCCCCGTCTCCATCCCCAGGTACAGCAGCCCCCGCCGCGTCGGATCCTCGCGGATCACGCGCGGGAAGTCGTCGTCGGGCAGGCCGTTGGTGATGCTCTGCCACGTCTGACCGTAGTCGTTGGTCTTGTAGACGTAAGGGTGGTAGTCGTCGAGCTTGTAGCGATAGGCGGCGATGTAGGCGGTCGCCGGGTCGTGGGGCGACAGCTCCAGGCCGCTGATGGTAGACCACTCTGGCAGGTCGGGCGGGGTGATGTTGGACCACCACGCGCCGCCGTCGCGGGTGATGTGGACGAGGCCGTCGTCGGTGCCGGCCCACAGGACGCCCGGCTCGTGGGGCGACTCGGCCAGGGCGAAGACGATGGCGTAGGTCTCCGCGCCGACGGCGTCGCGATTGACGGGGCCGCCGGTCGGCTGAAGCTTGTCCGGATCGGCGCGGGAGAGGTCGAGGCTAATGGGCTGCCAGGACTGGCCTTCGTTGGTGGACTTGAAGACGATGTTGCCGCCGATGTAGAGGGTGTTGGGGTCGTGGGGCGAGATGATGATCGGGTACGTCCAGTGGAAGCGGTACTTGTGGTCAATTGCGCCGTACCCCGTCATGACTTCGGGCCACGTCGTGATGAGGCGGAGCTGCTTCGTGCGGTGGTCGTAGCGCTGGAGGGCGTTGCCGCCGCCGGGGGAGCTGCCGATTGCGCCGACGTAGACGATGTTGGGGTCGTCGGGGCGGATGGCGATGTAGCCGCTCTCGCCGGTGCCGGCGACGTAGCCGTCGCTCCACATAATAGAGATGTTGTTGCTGCGGCTGGGTACGGCGATGCTGCTGTTGTCCTGCTGCGTGCCGTAGACGTGGTAGTTCCAGCGGGTGTCGGCGGCGACGTGGTAGAACTGGGCGGTCGGCTGGTTGTAGATGCTGGACCAGGCTGCGCCGCCGTTATACGACACGTTGGCGCCGCCGTCGTTGCCCTGGATCATGCGCTGTGGGTTCTTCGGGTCAATCCACAGGTCGTGGTTGTCGCCGTGGGGCGTGTCAATCTGGGTGAAGCTGCGGCCGCCGTCGGTGGATTTCCAGAGGTCCAGGCAGTTGATATACACCGTGTCGCCGTCCTGCGGGTCGGCGGTCAGGTGGATGTAGTACCAGGCGCGGGAGACGAGGCGCTGATCGCCGCTGACCTTCTCCCACGTCTGCCCCCAGTCGTCCGAGCGGTACAGGCCACCCTCCGGCTGGTGCTCGATGAGCGCCCACACGCGGCCCTTCTGGGCCGGCGAGACGGCGACGCCGATCTTGCCCTTGATGCCCTTGGGCAGACCCTTGTTGTCCGAGATGTCGCTCCACGTCTCGCCGCCGTCGGTCGAGCGCCACAGGCCGCTGTCCGGGCCGCCGGACGAGATCATCCACGGGCTGCGGTATGCCTCCCAGATCGCCGTGTACAGGATGCGCGGGTTGTTGGGGTCAATGCTGAGGTCTACCGCGCCGGCCTTGTCGCTCTTGTGTAGCGTTAGCCGCCACGTCTCACCGCCGTCGGTGGACTTGTACACCCCGCGCTCGGCGTTGGGGCCGAAGGCATGGCCCAGGGCAGCGACGTACACGATGTCCGGGTTCTGGGGGTGGACGCGGATCTTGCCGATGTGGCGCGTGTCGGCCAGGCCCATGTGCCGCCACGTCTTGCCGGCGTCGGTGGACTTGTACACGCCGTCGCCGTGGGACACGTCAATGCGGATGGTGGTCTCGCCCATGCCGGCGTAGATGACGTTGGGGTCGGAGTCGGCGACGGTCAGCGCCCCGACGGACGACGTCTTGAGGAAGCCGTCGGAGATGCACTCCCACGAGATGCCGCCATCCGCCGTCTTCCAGATGCCGCCCGCGACGCCGCCGAAGTAGAACGTATTCGGCTCGCTGGGATCACCGGCGACGGCGACGACGCGGCCGCCGCGGAATGGGCCGATGCAACGCCATTCGAGCAGCCCCTTGAAATCCTGTGTTTCGGCCATGAAACAAGCTCCTCATGTATGGTCAGGGTGGACAAACAACGACTCTAGCCGGCCAGGGTGCGGCTAAAGTCGCTCATGGGTACCGTTTGGGAGAGTGAAACCGGCGGTGATGTGGCTTAGGTTACAAAGCCAATGTTAGCACCGATGGCAGGGGGTGTCACATTTTGGATGGAAGGAGATTGAGCCGCGTCAGCAGGTCCATCAGGTCGGCCTGGCTGCCGGGGTCGAGGGTGGGCGCCGGCTGGCGGGTGTGGGGGGAGGCGATTGCGCCGCGCAAGGCGTAGATGTGCTTGCGGATGGTGAGGCTCAGGCCGGGCTGGTTCTCGAAGCGAATCATGGGGCAGTAGCGGTAGAAGGTCTCGGTCGCGCCCGCCTGGTCGCCCTCGCTCCAGCGGTGGTAGATCTCGACGAGGATTTCTGGCACGCCGAAGCCGGTCATGATGCCGATCGCGCCACGCCGCAGCTCTTCGAGGTACCACATCCCGCCGGAGCCGCCGAAGACCTCGACGCGCGGATTGGCCGCGTGCACCAGGCTCAGTTTCGGCGGTGTCGGCTCGTCCTCGAGCTTGAGGAAGCGGCAGTGGGGCGCTTCGTCGGCCAGCGCCGCGATGAACTCGACGCTCATGAACACACCGCTGCTGGGCGGGTGGTCCTGCACGACGACGGGGATGTCCACGGCCTCGGCGACCGCCAGGTAGTGCCGCCGCAGCGCCGCGTCCGTGGAGCGGGCGAGACGTGGCGGGGCGACCATGAGCGCCTGCGCGCCCATCGCCTGCGCCTGCCGGCTATACGTCACGCAGGGATCGGTCGCGGCGTGGGTCGTCCCGACGCAGATGGGGATGCGGCCGGCGGCGGTCTCGATGACCGTGGCGATGATTTGCTCGCGCTCGGCGTCCGTGACCTTGCTGGCTTCGCCCATGACGCCGAGGATGGTCATGCCGTCCACGCCGGCGGCGATGGTGGCCTCGGTCAGCCGCGCCAGGCTCGGCAGGTCCAGACTGCCGTCCGGCTGGAATGGCGTGGGCGTGATATTGTAGACGCCCTTGAGATAGGGGAATGTGGACGTGGACATGCAAGCTCCCGGCGGCGTCAGGCGGGCGACGCGCCATCCCCGTTGGTGCGCTGGCGCCGCTCGGCCTCGCTGCGTAGGCCGCGCCAGGCCACATGAGCGCGCTCCTCCGCGCCGAGCAGGTGCTCGGTCATGCTGGCGGCCGCGCCCGCCGCGTCGTCCGCCTTGATGGCGTCGAGGATGATCTGGTGGATGTCGTGGGGTTGATCGGGGGAGTCGAACTGGATGCGGCTGGTGAGGCCGATGAGCAGCCACGTCTGGAGGCGCATGCTGTTCCAGGCGTCGTACAGGCGCTGGTGCTGGGCCATGCGGCAGATGATGTCGTGAAAGCCGAGATCGAGGGCGATGATGACGCCCACGTCGGCTTTCTCGCGCATGGCCGCGCCGAGCTGGTCCACGAGGCGTTGCAGCTCGGCGACGGCCGCGGCGTCGAAGCGCGGGGTGGCGCGGCGCAGGGCTTCGACTTCGAGCAGCCGCCGCAGGCTGTAGATCTCGTCAATGTCCCTGTCGGTGAAGTCAACGACGAAATAGCCCCGCCGCGGCAGGCTCCTGACGATGCCCTCGCGTTCCAACGCCACCAGCGCCTCGCGCACCGGCGCGCGGCTCACGCCGAACTGCTCGGCGATGGCCGCCTCGCCGACGCGGCTGCCCGGGCCGAACATGCCGTGTAGAATGGCATCGCAGATTTGGTCTTTGATGCGGTCGCGCAGGGCGACGACATTAAGCGTCTCGAAGTGGGGCGCGTCGTTGTCTGACATGGCTTTCCGGGTGCAGTGAATTTCGGCGATTGTCGCCAGTCGGCGCCCGAAGTCTAGCGTGTGTGGTCGGATTTGTCAACCATGACCGGCGCGCTATGACCGCGCCCAGCGAATGTCCATGTCGTCGCGGCTGCCCAGGGCCTGACGCAGCAGCAGGATCAGCGCCGGGTCGCCGCCTTCGCCCTCGAACATGTCGAGCGTATCTTGGTTGATGTAGTAGTCCTGGTCAACGTCCGACTCCTCTTCCATGTGGTCCACGAGGAACTGGAGCTGGTCGTCGGTAATCTGTCCCAGGGATGCGCCTGACGCGGCGTCAAACATCTGTACCATGTTGTTCTCCTTCAAAACAAGTCGTGGCTGTCATACAGCCCAGATTGTACAACGCTTTGGCGGCGGGCGCAACGCCGCGCGTTGACGCTATCGGGCGGCTGTCCTACAATTGCGGCCATTCTCGACACGCGGCCTCTGCCACGGCGGCGTGTCCGGTTAGAGGCGCTATGGACCCACTGCCGTCCTGGAATGAGACCCCCACCAAGCAAGCCCTGCTCCGATTCGTCGCTGACGTGACGGAGCCAGGCGGCGACGCCTATGTCCCGCCCCACGCCCGCATTGCCACGTTCGACAACGATGGGACGCTGTGGTGCGAGAAGCCGTACCTCGTCGAGATCGCCTTCGCCCTGCAGCGCCTCATTGCGCGGGCTGAGGCGGATCCGCGCCTGCGCGACCGCCAGCCGTACAAGGCGCTCCTGGACGGTGACTTGTCGAGCTTCGCGCACCATCTCCCGCACCACATCTCGGATGTGCTGCGCCTCGGCGCGGCGATGCCCGAAATCTTGAAGCTCGTGTACCAGACCCACGTCGGCATGTCACAGGCAGCGTTCGAGCAGGAGGCCGCCGCCTTCTTCGCCGAAGCTCATCACCCGCGATTCGGCGTCCCGTACAAGCAGACGGTCTACCGGCCGATGATCGAGCTGGTGCGGCTGCTCCAGGCGCAGGGCTTCAAGGTGTATGTCTCGTCAGCTGGCGGCATGGGCTTCATGCGCGTCGTGTCGGAGGAGTTGTACGGCATCCCGCGTGAGAACGTCATCGGCAGCGACGTGCGCCTGAAGTTCCAGATGGGGCCGCGCGGGCCGGAGCTGATTCGGGTGGCGGGAGTGAATGAGCCGATTGACGACGGCGCGGGCAAGCCCATCAACATTGAGCTGCACGTCGGGCGCTGGCCGATCCTGGCGTTCGGCAACGCGAACGGCGACATCGAGATGTTGCAGATGGCCCAGGGATCCGGCGGCCGCCACCTGTGCCTGCTCCTGCGCCACGACGACGCCGAGCGCGAGTACGCTTACGACACCCACGCCGAGAAGGCGCACGTACTGGCGGAGGCGGCCGGCTGGCTCGTGGTGAGCATGCAGAACGACTTCCGCACCGTGTTCGCGTTCTAGAAAACGGACAGTGTAGCGCCGACTTTAGTCGGCTCCGAGCCAAGAGCCGACTAAAGTCGGCGCTACACGCGAGAATTATGCTCCCGTGGTTGCGCCGGCGAAGATGGGCGCGCCGGCGCCGCCGGACAGCGCCTGCGCCAGGTCGTCCATGATGTCCGCCGGGTGCTCGGCGCCGATGCTCAGGCGGATGAGGTTGTGGGACACCTCCGCGATGGCCCGCCCCTCGTCGCCGAGCTTCTGGTGGGTCGAGATGGCAGGGATCGCCGCCACCGTCTTGACGCGGCCCAGGTCGGTCGCCCGCCAGATCATCTGGAGGCGGTCGAACACCGCTCGCGCCGCCTCGGCGCCACCGTTCACCGAGAAACTCAGCAAGTGGCCGAAGCGGTTGACCGGGACGCCGTAGTCGTCCTCGCCATCGGCCAGCCACAGCAGGCGCTTTGCGACCTCGTGCCCCTGAAACGTGGGCAGGCCGGGGTAGTTCACCCCTTCCACCTGGGGCTGCTCGGCGAGGAACTCTGCAATTCGCATCGCGTTGCGGCTCATGATGTCGGCGCGGGCGCGTACCATGCGCAGATCGTTCATGATCATGAGGGCGCTGAAGGGGCTGAGTGACGGGCCGTAGTCGCGCATCTGCTCGAGCTTGACATACAGGGCGTAGTCGCGGCGCAGCTCGTCTGGCCCGACGCGGCTCGGAATGTCGCGGCGGGAGATGACGGCGCCGGCGATGGCGAAGCCGCTGGTCGTCATGAGCTTGGTGACCGAGTGGACGACGATGTCGGCGCCGAGGGTCAGCGGCCGCAGGAGGGCGGGCGTGGCGATGGTGGAATCGACGATGAGCGGGATACCGTGGGCGTGGGCGATGGCGGCGATGAGAGGAATGTCGAAGACGCCCAGGCCGGGGTTGCTGGGCATCTCGCCGTAGACGAAGCGCGTGTTCTCGTCAATCTTGCCCGCCCACTCGTTGAGGTCCAGGGGGTTGCGCACCCAGCGCACGTCCAAGCCGCGCTCGCCGGCATAGCGGCGGCTGAACAGGGTGAACGTTCCGCCGTAGCACTTGGCGCTGGCGACGATGTTGATGGGGCGTCCCGTGCCGTCGCTCGCCAGGAACGGATCGGTGGCGAGCAACACCGCGCCCATGCCGGAGCCCATCGCGCAGGCGCTCGTCTCGCCCTCGAAGCCGTAACCGTCGAGCATGGCGAGGGTCTCTTCGAGGTAGCGCAGGGTCGGGTTGGCGACGCGGCTGTAGGTCCAGCCGGGCATCACCGCGGCCAGCACCGCCTCCATGTGGTCGCTGTTCTCGAAGTGCTGCGCCGTGCTCAGGTAGGCCGGTTCCAGGATGCTGCCCGCGTTCGCCAGCGCCGCGTCCTGCCCGTAGAGGCCGTGGACGGCAATGGTGTCGAACCGCTTGCGCCGCATCCGCGCCCGCTGTGCCGCCTCCGCGGTCAGGATGTCCTGGCCGCGGTCAATATACGCTTGAACCCCCGCGCTGTATGTTGTCTGCATGGCCCTTTCCTCATTAATGAGCGAAGATTGGGCCTAGTATACTACAGACGCTCGAAACGCGCCTGGAAGAAGCGCAGGTACTTCGGCTCGTAGACCATTTCTAGGCCGCGTGTCTGCTCGCGGTTGTCGTAGACGGCCTTCACCGCCTCAGCCACCACGTCCATGTGGGCCTGGGTATAGACGCGGCGCGGAATGGTCAGGCGCGTCAGCTCCAGGGCCGGGTAATAGTGGTCGCCGGTCTTCGGGTCGCGGCCGGCGCTGGCGATGCCGCGCTCCATCGAGCGGATGCCGGAGTCGAGGTACAGCTCGGCGGCGAGGGTCTGGGCCGGGAACTGGTTCTGGGGGATGTGGGGGTAGAAGCCCCGGGCGTTCAGGAAGACGGCGTGGCCGCCGACGGGCTGGACAATCGGGATGTTCCAGTCGGTGAGCAGCTCGCCCAGGTAGCGCACCTGGCCGATGCGGCTGCGGGCGTGGTCGTCCTGCATCGATTCTGCGATGCCAATCGCCATCGCTTCCATGTCGCGCCCGGCAAGGCCGCCGTAGGTGTGCAGGCCCTCGTAGACGACGACGAGGTTGCGCAGTTCCTCGAACAGGGCGTCGTCGTTCACCGCCAGCCAGCCGCCGATGTTGACCAGGCTGTCCTTCTTGGCGCTGCTCCACGCCCCATCGGTGTAGCTGCAGAACTCGCTGACGATCTGGGCGATGGACTTGCCGCCGTAGCCCGGCTCGCGTTCCTGGATGAAGAAGGCGTTCTCCACGATGCGGGTTGCGTCCAGGTAGACCTTGACGCCATAGCGGTCGCACAGGGCGCGCAGGTCGCGCACGTTCTGCATGCTCACCGGCTGCCCGCCGGCCATGTTCACCGTCCCGGCCAGGCTGACGTAGGCGATGTTCTCCGCGCCGACCTTCTCGATGAGCGCCTGGAGCTTGCCCAGGTCCACGTTGCCCTTGAAGGGGTCCAGGTTGTGCGGGTCGTGGGCGTCGGCGACGATGACGTCCACAAACGTCCCGCCGGCCAGCTCCTGGTGCAGGCGCGTCGTCGTGAAGTACATGTTGCCGGGGACGTACTGGCCCTTGCGGATGACGGCCTGGCTGATGAGGTGCTCGGCGCCGCGCCCCTGGTGGGTGGGGACGAGGTGGCGGTAGCCGTAGTATTTCTGAACCGCGTCCTCCAGGTGGTAGTAGTTGCGGCTGCCGGCGTAGGCCTCGTCGCCGAGCATCATCCCCGCCCACTGGCGGTCGCTCATGGCGTTCGTCCCGCTGTCGGTGAGCAGGTCAATGTACACGTCGTCCGAGCGGAGCAGGAACGTGTTGTAGCCGGCCGCTTCGAGGGCGCGGGCGCGGTCGTCGCGGGTGATGACGCGCAGCGGCTCGACGACCTTGATCTTCCACGGCTCGGCCCACGAGCGGCGGCCGAACTGCTGGCCCATGGTCTGGGGCTGGGTGTGGGGCGCGGTGATCTCGGGGACATCGGGTTGCATGAGCTTCCTCCCTTGCGCCCTACCCGGTGGCCGCGCTCAGGCGATAGGCAGGGCGGTGGTTGATTTGACTTCGGTAAAGACGACACTCGTGTGGATGCGGGCGACGCCGGGCAGCGGCGTCAGTTGGTCAACGACAAAGCGTTCCAGGTCCTTGCGGTTGTGGACGGCCACCTTCAAGAGGTAATCGTACTCGCCGGTCACGAAGTGGCACTCCAGGACCTGGGGCATCTGGCGGATCGCGGCGCGAAACCCCTCGACCTGGGCGAGCTGGTGCAGCGACAGGCTGACGTGGATGAAGCACAGCAGGTCGAACCCCGCCCGCTCGCGGTCCAGCACGGCGGTGTACTCACGGATGACGCCGTCTTGCTCCAGGCGTCGCAGGCGAGCGTGAGTTGCCGGCGGCGAGAGGGCGATGCGGCGAGCCAGCTCGACGTTGCTGATGCGCCCATCGGTCTGAAGGATGCGCAGGATCGCCTTGTCCACGTCGTCGAGTTCTGGCGTCACTGAATAAGATATCATGGCGGCCTCGTAATGTCAATGGATATTCGGTATTATACGGAATATTACGAATAAAGGAAGGAAATGGGCGTGAAAGACTTGCTATGATTCCTGAAGAATGGCCCGGGCGGGCGCGTGGGCGGAACGAAATGAAAAGCGCGGGACGCTCGCTGCAACGAGGCGTCCCGCGCTGACCATCCTCAGGTGAGGCGCGTCCTCAGCCGGCCGGATTTCCGCCGACGGTGGGCTTCTTCCCCCCGCCGCTGTCAGGTGGCGGAGGCTCGTCCTGCTTCTTGGGCTTGGGGGGTGGGGGCGGCGCTGGCGGCGGCGTCTCGCTCGACTCGCTGGGGGGCGGTGGGGTGGGCGGCTTCTGTTCCTCGGACATCCCTGCCTCCTTACTGACTGTCCTGCCTGTTGGCCTATGTCGGGTGGCCGTATCACGTTGTCAGGCGGTTCCACACATCGCGCCGCATTATACAATGCAATGCGCCCAGCCGCAATCGGCGTCTAAATCAGATGTCCTCGCCCTGGCGGATGCGTTCGAACAGGGCGCGCGTCTCAGCCGCCGGCGCGACGCCCATGTCGCGCTCCAGGGCGCTCGCCAGTGTCTGGTAGACGCGCAACGCCTGCGCCCGCTCGCCGCTCCGACTCAGACAGCGCATCAGCTCGCGGTAGGCCGCTTCCAGGTGGCCGTCGCGGGCAATCAGGGCACGGTAGACATCGGCGGCCTGGCCGTAGAAGGCGTCGTCCATGAGGAGACGGCCGAGCGCCAGGGCCGTGTCGCCGTAGGCGCGTTGCAGCTCGCTGCGCAGTGGCGTCACCCAGTCGGCGTCTAGCTCGGCGAGGAAGTCGCCGCCGTAGAGGTCCAGGGCCGCGCGCAGCTGCGCTTGCGTTTCAGCGTCGGATGGGGAGCTGCGCGCCGTGCCTGCCAGCCTGCGGAACTGCTCGACATCGTACCAGTACGCCAGGTCGCGGTTGAGCGTGTAGCCGTCGGCGCTGGTCATGACCCAGTCGCGGCCGCCCAGGGCGTGACGCAGGTTGTGGAGTGTATTGTGAAAGGCGGTGCGGAGCTGCTGTTTCGACGCCTCCGGCCACAGATCGGCGCCGATTTGCAGCATGGAGCGCGGCGGGTGGCTCGCCACGTAGAAGAGGAGTTCCCTGGCCTTTGCCGACAGCCCTTCGGCCGGCGTCAGCGGCGCGCCGTCGCGGGTGACTCGCATCGCGCCCAGGGCGGCCAGCCGCAGCGACGGCGGCGCCAAGCGATTGACCCCAGCGCCGGTGTTGGCAGCGACTATTTCATCCGACGGGGGCGCCAACCCACCCTGACCTGCCGCGCTCGCGCCGGCCGCCAGGGCCAGGGCGACCACCTGGTCGAGGGACAGGTCCCGCCCCGCGGCGGCCAGGGCGTCCGCGGCCGCGTCGCCCATCTTGCCCCGCATTGCCGCGAGGTGACGGTCGTGGGCCAGGCGGTCGGCCGGGGCGAGGGCGACGCCGTAGGCCTGAAGCAGCGCGTCCGCCGCGCCAAACAGCCTTGCCCCGCGCTCCAGGTCGCCGGCGGCGGCAAAGACGGCGGCCAGCCCGGCGAGGCAGAACGCGATCATGTCTGTTTGCCGCAGCTCGACCGACGCCGACAGGCTCGCCTGGAAGGCGCGGCCCGCTTGCTCGACGTGGCCCGCGTGCAGCGCCACGTAGCCCAGATTGTGCTGCGCCATGGCGATGCCGCCCAGGTCACCCACGTCGCGGAACTGCCGCAGGGCGTCCTCGTAGGCCTGGCCCGCTTCCAGGTAGCGGTCCCGGCAGCGCGCAATCTCGCCCAGCCCCAATAGCGCGTTCGCCGCGCCCCAGCCGTCGCCTAGCTTGCGGTGCAGGATCAGGCTCTGCTGGTAGAACTGGTTGGCGGCGTCATAGTCGCCCTGGGCCAATGCAATGTAGCCCAGGTTGCTCAGGGTGATGGCGCTGTCGCGCTCGGCGCCAAGCTCGCGCCGCAGCACTAGGGACGCCTCGTGCAGCGCGCGGGCGGTTGGGTAATCGCCGCGACGCCCGGCCAGCCGCCCCAGGTTGTTCAGGACGCCGGCGGTCCCGGCGCGGTCGTTCAGGCTTTGATAGAGCGTCAGACTCTCGTCGAGCATCGCGCGCGCCGCAGCCGTGTCGCCTTGCTGGTCCGCCAGCACACCGCCCCACTGCAACGCTTTGGCGCGCCCGGCGTCCTGGGCGGCCCAGCGGGACAGCGCCAGCGTCACCTGCTCCCGCGCCTCGGTGAAGGCCCCGCGCCGGTATGCGAACATCGCCAGAGTCGCGGCAAGCTCTAGCGCCGGCCGCCCCATGCCTTGCGTGTCGTGTCCCCACGCCAGCGCCGCGCGGAAGTTGTCGGCCTCGATCTCAACGCGCTTGAGCCAGCGCGCCTGATCGGGGCCATTGAGCTGGCGCTCGGCCGCCTGGGCCAGACCCAGGTAGTGGGTGAAGTGGCGGCGTCGCGCCGCGTCCGCCTCGCCACGCAGGGCCGGCTGCCGCCACTGCTCCAGGAGGTAGTGTCGAATCGAGTCCAGCAGGTGAAACTCTTTCTCGCTGGCGTCGCCCTGGCGGGCGACAATCAGGGATTTGTCCACCAGCCGCGCCAGCAGGTCGAGGATGTCGTCGCCGGCGAGTGAGACGCCGTCGCCCGTTCCGTCGTCGGCCAGCACGGTCTCCGCGGCGTCCAGGTCGAAGCGGTTGGCGAAGACGGCGGCGCGGCGCAGCGCCGTCTGCTCGGCGGGTGCGAGCAGGCCGTAGCTCCACTCGATGGCGGCGCGCAGCGTCTGGTGGCGCGGCGGCGCGGTGCGGCTGCCGTGGGTCAGCAGCCGGAAGCGGTCGTCCAGCCGGGCGGCGATCTGCTCGACTGTGAGCAAGCGCACCCGCGAGGCGGCCAGCTCGATTGCCAGGGGGATGCCGTCGAGGCGCGCGCAAATCTGGGCGATGAGGGGGGCGTTGTGGGCGTCCAGGGCGAAGCCGGGGAGAGCGGTCGCGGCGCGGTCGGCGAAGAGCCGGAGGGCCTCGTACTCCTTGAGTTCATCGAGACCGGGCACGCGGCGCGGGTCCGGCAGCCCCATCGGCGGCGTCGAGAGCACCGACTCGCCGATGATGCCGAGCGGCTCCTGGCTCGCCGCCAGGCAGCGCAGCTCCGGGCAGGCGCGGAGGAGCGAGCCGACGAGACGGGCGACGGCCTCGATCAGGTGCTCGCAGCCGTCGAGAACGAGCAGGAGCTTGCGCGGCTTCAGCTCGGCCACCAGCGCCTCGACCCAGTCCTGACCCTGGGCTTCGCGCAGTCCGAGGACGGTTGCCACGATCTGCGGGACCAGGCCCGGGTCGGTGATCGGCGCCAGTTCGACCCACCAGACGGGGTATTCGGCCGCGTCGGCGATGCGGAGCGCGATCTCGCGCGCCAGGCGCGTCTTGCCGGCGCCGCCGGGGCCGGTGATTGTCACCAGGCGGGAGCGCGCCAGGCGGGCCTGGCCGTCGGCGATCTCACGCTCGCGCCCGATGAAGCGGGTGAGCGGCTGGGGAATGTTGTGGGCGGGGCCAGCGCGGGACTGGGGGGGATGGGGGGGAGACGCTGACACGCGCTATCTCCTGTCGGGCGGTCGGCCCAACCTACCAGCTGTCGTCGTCCTCGTCGTCAGGCTCGTCTTGCAGCAGCACGCGGCGGGCCTTCAGCGGGCCTTCCGGCGGACTCAGGATGCCCTCGCGCTCCATCTCTTCGATGAGCCGGGTCGCCCGCTGGTAGCCGATGCGGAGCTTGCGCTGCAAGAGCGATGCCGACGCTGTCTTGGCATCGCGCACGACTTCCAGGGCCTGATCCCACAGCTCGTCGCGCGGCCCAATATCGTCGTCGTCGTCGGTGTCGTAGCCGCCGAACGGCGACGGCGGCGGGGTGGTCGGGCGGCCGGGCGTCGTCGGGCGCGCCCAGGATTGCGCCTGGCCGGCCGGGGTGGCCGGCGGCGGCCACGCCGCCGCGCCGGGAATGGCCCCCTGGTCGTCGTCGGAGAGGCTGGTCGGCAGCCCCGACCCACCGCCGAGGGGCGGGCCCATGCCCTTCCAGTAGCGGACGAGGCGGTCCAGCTCGACGTCGGAGACGTAGCAGCCCTGGAGGCGCTGGAGCTTGCTGGCGTCGGGGGCCATGTAGAGCATGTCGCCGCGGCCGAGCAGTTTCTCGGCGCCCGAGCCGTCGAGGATGACGCGGGAATCGACAAGGCTCGTCACGGCGAAGGCGATGCGGGCCGGGAAGTTGGCCTTGATGAGGCCCGTGACGACATCCACCGACGGACGCTGAGTGGCGAGAATGAGGTGGATGCCGGTCGCGCGCGCCATTTGCGCCAGGCGGCAGACGAGACGCTCCACATCCTCCGGGGCGACCATCATCAGGTCGGCCAGCTCGTCAATGATGAGCACGATGAAGGGGAGCTTCTTCTCGCCCTTGCTCTCGGCGACGGCATTGTAGCTCTCGATGTTGCGCGCCCCGACCTTGGCGAACTGGCGGTAGCGGGTGTCCATCTCTTTGACGGCCAGGTTGAGCAGCGGCACGACGGCCTCGATGTCCACGACGACATCGGCCAGCAGGTGCGGGATGCCGTTGTACTGCACAAGCTCGACGCGCTTGGGGTCTACCATTAGGAAGCGCAGCGTTTGCGGGGTATGGGTCAGGGTCAGGCTGGCGACGACGGCGTTGATGCACACCGATTTGCCGGAGCCTGTCGCGCCGGCGATGAGCAGGTGCGGCATCTTGGTCAGGTCCACCGCGATGGGCTGACCGGCGACATCCTGGCCCAGGGCGATGCCGAGGTGATTCGGCCCATCCACATCCTGGAATGACTCGGACTCGACCACGCCGCGCAGCGCCACCACGTGGGCCTTGGTGTTCGGGACCTCGATGCCGACCACCGAGCGGCCCGGCACCGGCGCTTCGATGCGAATCGTGGGCGCGGCCAGGGCCAGCGCCAGGTCGTTGGCGAGGGCGCTGATGCGGTTGACCTTGACCTTCGACCGGCCGGTCACCTGCCCCTTGGCGTCCTTCTTCTCGACGTACAGCGGCTCGACGCCAAACTGGGTGATGGCTGGCCCCTGGTTCACTTCCACAACGCGCCCAGGCACCCCAAACTCCGACAGGGTGTCCTCGATAATGCGCGCTTTGTGGCGAATTTCGTCCCGGCTGACTTCCTGCTCGATGTTCTGCTCCAGAATGTCCGACAACGTCGGGAGCTGGAAGTCGCGGTTCGCGCCGACGGTGCGCGGCACGACGCGCTGCGGTGTCGCGGGCGTGGGCGGCGGCGCGGTCGAGGTGGGCGGCGGCGGCGGCGCGACGGGCTGCGTGGGCGCGGGCGCCTGGGGGTCGGAGCCGTAAATCTTGGCCGGACGCGGCGTCGGGTTGGTGGGTGGGGTCTGGGCGCTCGGCGGCGGCGTGGCAAGCCCGCCGTTCGTCGGCTGGACGCGGCCACCGGCGCGGATTGTCAGGCCATCGTCCGGCTCCACGGGGATGGGGCGGGGCGAGACGCTCGGTGGGCGGTTGATGGGCACGCGGCGGCGGCGCAGCCAGTCGGCCGTGTCCTGCACCGTCGCGCTGAGCCACAGCATGGCCGCTTTCGAGGGGCCGGGTAGGGCGAGAATCAGCCCGCCGACGACAACCAGCACCAGCACGAAGGCGGCGCCAATTGCGCCGAGCGCCCCGCGCAGGGCGGTCTCGATGACACTGCCGACGTAGCCTCCGCCGCGCCCCATCTCCGCCAGGGCGTCGGGTGAGGTGTGGGTGACGGCGCTCTCGGTCATGTGCCACAGACCGAGGCCGCCGAGCAGCAGCAGGCCGATGCCGACCAGGTGCCGCCAGCGAACGTCGGGCCGCTTGTCGAGGCTGTCCAGGATGAGCAGCACGCCGCCGCCGCCGATGATGAGCGGCGAGATGACGAACGCCCAACCGAACAGGCGGCGCAAGAATTGCAGCCACATGTCCGTGAATTCGCCGCGCGGGAAGACCATGCTGAGGAACGTGCCGACCGCCAGGGCGAACAGCACGATGCCCATGCCCATCTCGAACTGAAACCCGGAACCGGCGGACGGCTCGGGCTTTTTTGTGCTTTTCCCCTTCGTGGTCGTCTTCTTCGCCATGCCTTGCCCCACCTGACTCCGGGCCGGCTGCCATATGCGCATCTGTTCTATTTTAGCATGAAACGCGGGGCGACGCCAACAGCGCCCCGGCGCTCCGATTCTGGTATATAATGTCACTACCTCAAAGGATTGGGAGCCAGCCATGCGTGTGCTTGCTGTGGATGTTGGGACGGGGACCCAGGACATTCTCCTCTTCGATAGCCGCTACTCGGTCGAGAACTCCCTCAAGCTCGTCATGCCCTCGCCGACGCTGCGCGTGGCCCAGGAGGTCGCGGCGGCGACGCGGGACGGCGCGGGCGTCGTCCTCAGCGGCGTCATCATGGGCGGCGGCCCGTGCGCTTGGGCGATCGAGAAGCACCTCCGGGCCGGCCTCCCGGTGTGGGCGACGCCGACGGCGGCGCGCACGTTCAACGACGATCTCCAAGAAGTCGCGGCGATGGGCGTGACCCTCGTCTCCGACGACGAGGCGGCGCGGCTCGGCGGGGCGCGGCGCGTCGTGATGGGCGACTTTCACCTGCCGACGATCGAGGCGGCGCTGCGGGCGTTCGGCGTCGCGCCCGACATAGACGCGCTGGCGCTGGCCGTGTTCGATCACGGCGACTCCCCGCCGGGCTACAGCGACCGCCGCTTCCGCTTCGACTATCTGCGCGAGCGCCTCGCCGCCGGCGCGGGCCTCACCGGGTTCGCGTTCTGGGCGGATCACATCCCGCCGCGCTTCACGCGCCTCCAGGCCGTCGCCGACAGCGCGCCGGACGGCCTGCCCACGCTGGTGATGGACACCGGCCCGGCGGCGGTGCTCGGCGCGCTGGACGATCCCCGGGTGCGCGACGCGGCTGGCCGGGGCGCCATCGTCGCCAACATCGGGAACTTCCACAGCCTGGCGTTCCACATCGTCGCCTCGCGCATCGTCGGCCTGTTCGAGCACCACACCGGCGAGCTGACGCCGATGGAGCTGGCCGCCTACCTGGACAAGCTGGCCGAGGGGACGATCACCAACGAGGAGGTGTTCGCCGACATGGGGCATGGGGCGCTCGTCCTGGAAGCCGCGCCGCGCCCGGACTTTGTCGCCGCGACAGGTCCGCGCCGCGGCCACCTGCGCGGCACGGGGCTGGATGTCTACCTGGCCGTTCCCCACGGCGACATGATGATGGCGGGGCCGTTCGGCATGCTGCGCGCCCTGGCGAGCCTCGACCCGGAGCACGGGGCGGAACTGGCCGCCGCCCTCGATGGCCGCGCGGCCCCGGAAAGCCTGTGGTAGCGCCGGCGATCCCGCCTGAGCCGATGGGCCAGGCCGACTATGCCGTGGACGACGCCGTCCCGTCCAGCGTCGTGTGGGCCGCGTCGCGTGCTGAGGTCGCCGAGGCGCTGCGCGCCGCGAGCGCCGCCCGGAGTGCGGTCATCCCCTGGGGTAGTGGCAGCCAGATGACGCTCGGCGCCCCGCCGTCGCGCTACACGACCGCCCTGGACGTGAGCGGCCTCAACCGCGTGCTTGACCACGACGCCGACCACCTGACCGTGACCGTCGAGGCGGGGGCGCGTCTGTCCGATGTCCAGGAGGCGCTCCAGGCCGAACGCCAGTTCGTGCCCCTGGACCCGCCCTACCCCTCGGGGACCCTCGGCGGCCTTGTCGCCACCGACACCGACGGCCCGTGGCGGCTGGGGTTTGGCGGCCTGCGCGATCTCGTGCTGGCCGCGCGCCTGACGCTGGCTGACGGCGAGGAGATGCTCGTGGGCGGTGAGTCGGGGGCGCAGGACGGGGCGCTGCTCTCGCTCGCCGTGGGCAGCCTGGGCGCGCTCGGCGTCATCACCGAGGTCACGCTGCGGACGTGCCCGTTGCCTGCCGCGTCGCGCACCCTGTCGGTGTTCACGTACCCGGAGCCGGGCGCGGCGGTGCGGCTGGCGAACCGCATGCTCGACGTCCGTCCGCAGCCCACGGCGCTGGACATCTTCAGCTCGGCCGAGGGCGCGTACATCCTCCTGGCGCGGCTGGAAGGCGAGGGGCGCGGCGTCGAGGCCCAGGCGCGCGCCATCGAGACGCTGTGCCGCACCGAGTACATGCGCCGCATCCAGATCGCCGACGCGAAGGACACGCGGGAGGTGTGGGAGGCGGCGAACGTCGGCGGGAGCTACTGGGATGGCCCGCGCCTGTCGTACCCGGTCATCGTGCGGCTGCGCGTGCCTCGCGTGGCCGTGGCGCCGATGCTCCTGGCGGCGAAGGACATCCTCAGGCAGCACAATCTGCCGCGCCTGGTCTCGATGCAGGCCGGCGCCGGCGTCGCCCGCATCCACCTGGGCGACCTGCGCGGCCAGAGCGACGTGGCGGCCGTTGTCGCGGCGTCCCTGGCGCTGCGGGCGGCGGCGGAGCGGCTCGGCGGCTACCTCGTCGTCGAGCAAGCGCCGCGCCGCGTGAAAGAGGGCGTGTCCGTCTGGGGCGCGACGCCGCTGCTGGCGGCTGTCGCCCGCGCCAAAGCCCGGCTCGACCCGCGAAACGTCCTCAACCCGGGCCGGTTCCTGGCCTGACCGGCACGCGGCATGAGAAGATTCTCACTCTGCCCTTAGCTCCCTCTTATCCTCTTCTCAGCGCAACTTAACCGCCGTACCCAATAATTGGTACGTTGACGTTTGCCGATGGACCAGGTTCATTGGAACCTGGTCTATCCCTGTCTACCCCTGACACAGAATGGAGCGCAGCGCGAACATGACGGCGCAAGTCAATCCTACCTCCCAGACCCCTCTCTCGGCCCAGGCCACGCCGCCGGGCGGCCGCCTCGTCGTCCCGACCTCACCGGCCGAGCAGATTCTTTTTGAAGTCAAGCGGCTCATCGTCGGCCAGGACTACGTGCTGGAGCGGCTGCTCATCGCCCTCCTGGCGCGCGGCCACGTCCTGCTCGAAGGCGTGCCAGGCCTCGCCAAGACCGCGACCATCAAGTCCCTGGCCCAGGTTGTCGGCGGCACATTCGGCCGCGTGCAGTTCACGCCGGACCTCGTCCCCGCCGACCTGGTCGGCACGCGCATCTACAACGGCAAGACCGGCGAGTTCAACACTGAGCTTGGCCCGATCTTCGTCAACTTGCTGCTGGCCGACGAGATCAACCGCGCCCCGGCTAAGGTGCAGTCGGCGCTGCTAGAGGTGATGCAGGAGCACCAGGTCACCATCGGCAAGGACACCCACAAGGTGCCGAACCCGTTCCTGGTGCTGGCGACGCAGAACCCCATCGAGTCCGACGGCACGTACCCGTTGCCCGAAGCCCAGGTGGACCGCTTCATGTTCAAGGTGCTGGTGGATTACCCGTCGTTCCAGGACGAGGTTGTCGTCGTCCAGCGCGTCACCGGGCCGGAGATCAAGTTGCGCACCCTGACGTCGCCCGAAGCCTTGCTCAAGATGCAGCAGGCGGCGGACCAGGTCTACGTGGACCCGCGCGTCACGGCCTACGCGGCCACCCTGGTCAACGCCACGCGCAAGCTCAGCGAGGCCGGCCTGGCGCAGTTCGCGCCGGCCGTGGCCTACGGCGCCAGCCCGCGCGCGTCCATCAACATGATCCTCGGCGCGCGCGCCATGGCCTACATTCGCGGCCGCGAGTACGCACTGCCCCAGGATGTCTCGGCCATCGCCGCCGATGTCCTGCGCCACCGCCTCGTCATGAGCTACGAAGGCATTGCCAGCGGTGTGACGGCGGACGACGTCGTCCACGCCCTGATGGCGCGCTTCCCAGCGCCGCGCATTGACCTCGGAGAGCGCGATGTGGCGTGAGCCGCCGCCGCCCGCCGACGAACCGACCCCACCGCCCACGTTCAAGGGGCCGTCGGGGATGCTGCGCCGCCTCCAGTTCACCGTCCTGCGCCCCCTGGCGATCTACCTGGGTGGCAGCGAGCGCTCCCTCGTGCGCGGGCCGGGCATGGAGCTGTCCGAGGTGCGCGAGTACCAGCCGGGCGACGACGTGCGCCACATTGACTGGAAGATTACGGCCCGCACCGACACGCCCTACATCCGCGAGGCCAACGTCGAGCGCGCCCTGGATACCTGGCTGCTCATGGACGTGAGCGCGTCGTTCGACTGGGGTACGGCGCAGGCCGCCAAGCGCGACCGCGCCGCCGAGTTCGCCGCTGTCAGCGGCGAGCTTCTCACGCGCCACGGCAACCGCGTCGGGGCGCTGATGTTCGCCGACCAGCCGCTAGAGTTCATCCCGCCGGGCAGCGGGCGCACGCACCTGATGCGCATGCTCAGCAAGCTCCAGGCGTCGCAGCGGCAGACGGGGCGGGGACAGACGGACCTGGCGGCCGCTATTGCCCGCGCCGAGACGGTGATGAAGCGCAAGGCGCTCGTCCTGGTCGTCTCCGACTTCCTGGTTTCCGACGGCTGGCAGCCGGCCCTCGGCCGCCTGGCGCAGCGCCACGAGGTGGTCGGGGTGCGGCTGCGCGACCCGCGCGAGTCGGAGCTGCCGGATGTCGGCCTCATCACACTGGAAGACCCCGAGACGGGCGAGCAGCTAACGATTAACTCTAGTGACCGCAAGCTGCGCGAGCGGTTCCACAAGGCCGCCGAGGAGCAGTCCGCCCGCATCCGGGATGCGATCCGGCGCACGGGCGCGGACTACCTGGAGGTCAGCACGGACCAGGACCTGCTGCCGACGATGGTGCGTTTCCTGGAAGCGCGCCGCCTGGCCCGGGGTGGGCAGCGGCAGGCGGGACACCGCCGGCCGGGACAGATGTAGAGGTTCCGTAGACCGCGCGAAACTGTCATTGCGAGCGGAGCGAAGCAATCCCGCGCCCTTGTAGAGGGTCGCTAAGCAGAACATAGCGATGCTCTCTCCCGGCGGGAGATTGCTTCGTCGGGCCATCGCCCTCCTCGCAATGACCTTGTGACACCCAGCGCTAGTGTTAGGGGAGAGACCTGTGAGCTTTCAGTGGCCGCTTTTGTTGGGGAGCCTTGTCCTTATCCCGTTCCTGCTGCTCATCTACGTGCTGATGCAGCTGCGGCGGCGCCAATACGCTGTTCGCTTCACCAACCTGGCCCTCCTGCGCGAGGTCGCGCCCAAGGGGCCGGGCATCCGCCGCCATATCCCCGCCGCGCTGTTCCTGCTCGGCATCGCGGCCCTGCTGATCGCCCTGGCGCGGCCGCAGAGCATCATCCGCGTGCCGAGTGACAACTCGGCGGTCATGGTTGTCATTGACATCTCCGGCTCCATGAATGCGTCCGACATTCGCCCGACGCGCATGGAGGCGGCCAAGTCGGCGGCGCAGACGTTTGTCCAGAACCTGCCCGACAATGCCCTGGTCGGCCTGGTGAGCTTCAACACGGCGGCGCGGCTCGACTCGCCCCTCACCACGGACCACCTGCAGGTCGAGCGCGCCGCGTCCAAGCTGCGCGCCGACGGCGGGACGGCCATCGGCGAGGCGCTGGAGCTGGCGCTGGACGCGCTGGCGACGCGCGAGCCGGGTCCCGACGGCACGCTGCCACCGGGCACGGTGGTCCTGCTGTCCGACGGCGCGTCCAACTACGGCCGCTCGCCCTCCGTGGCGGCGCAGCGCGCAGCGCAGGAGAACGTTCACGTGTACACCGTGGGCATTGGCGAGCGCGGGGCGTCACCGCTCATCGGCGGCCGGCCGGTCGAGCTGGACGAGAGTACATTGCAAGCCGTCGCCAGCACGACGCAGGGCGACTACTTCTACGCCCAGGACAGCAGCACGCTGGAGAAGATTTACGCCGACCTCAGCTCCCAGGTGAGCTGGAAGGAAGAGAAGACCGAGGTGACGGCGCTGTTCACGGCGTTCGGGACCATCGTCCTGCTCCTCGCCGGCGCCTTCAGTCTCTTCTGGTTCCAGCGCTTGCCGTAGGCCAATAGCGATCTAGCGGCCTGTGACCCGGGAGATGCGCGTTTTGTCGTGACGACTTCCGTCGTTTGGCGGCCGGGGAAACGACTTTAGTCGTTACTACGTTCCGGGTACTTCGAGTGTAACAAACCACGAGCCAGGCCGACCCTTCTCTTCATCAGGAGAGGGGCCGGCCTGGCCGCGTCTCTACCCATTTGGCCCTTGATTTCACGCTTGTGAGTGTGATACAATGGACGGCGGGATGTGAAGCCTTGTGAAAGGAGGCCGAAATTCCCATAGCCGTCTCAGCCAGTCTGGCAACCGATCCCCCATTCACGTATCACCTCACCCACAACCATCTATAAAAAGGAGTGAAATACATGGGACCTCGGAAGATCATCGTGGTTGTAGCACTTCTGGCGTTGGTGTTGGTCGTCGCGGGTGTCGCCGTCGCTGACGGCCCGCAGGGTGTGACGGCCCCGAATCAGCTCACGCTGCCCTTCTTTGGGACGTTCCCCGGCCCCGGCGCGGCGTTCACCGTCGTGCAGCAGTCCGCGAGCCGTGGCGCCGCCGACCCCGCGCTCTACGGCGCGGCGAACGCGAATGACGGCGGCTGGTTCACCAGCGCCCAGGGTAACGGCGTGTTTGCTCTAGGCCGCAACGTCGGCGTCTGGGGCGAGGGCACCGGCTGGGGCGTGTACGCTTTCAACCAGAGCGGCATCGGCGGCGGCATCTACTCCTATAGCGCCAACCAGCAGGCCCTCCTGGGCATTAATGGCTCGGCGACGCGGCGCAGTCTCCCGGCGGTGCAGGGCCAGGCCAATGTTGAGGATGGTGGTTGGTTCGTGAGCGCCCAGGGCAACGGCCTGTTCGCCACCGGGAACAACGCTGGCGCCATCATCAGCGGCCAGGGCCAGGGCATCCAGGCCAGCGCCTCCAACGGCAACGGCATCAATGCCACTGGCAGCCAGGACGCGATCTTCGCGCGCGGGCAGGCGGACGGTATTGACGCACGCACGACGAGCGGCAACAACAACCGCTCGGCGCTCTTCGCCCGCAACGAAGGCAGCGGCCCGACCATCACCGCCGACTCGCCCAACGGCAACACGGGCATTGTCGTGACATCCAATGGCGACGGCATCGTGGCCCGGTCGAATGGCGAAAACAACAACGGTATCGTCGGTATCGCCAGAGAGGGCGGCAGCCCCTACGCGATCTGGGGCCAGGGCGACGGCGACTGGGCCGGCTACTTCAGCGGCAACGTCCGCATCACGGGCGAACTCGACCAGGGCCTCGCGGCCGTGAAGATGGACGACCCGCGCGCCCCGACCGAGCGCTACATCAACCAGGCCTCCGTCGTCGGCGGCGAGATGCTGACGCTGTACAACGGCAACGCCACCACCGACGCCAAGGGTGAGGCCGTGGTGAAGATGCCCGACTACGTCGAGGCCATCGCCAGGGACTTCCGCTATCAGCTCACCCCCATCGGCCAGTTCGCCCAGGCGATCGTCGCCAAGGAGCTGAGCGGCGGCGAGTTCGTCATCCGCACCGACAAGCCCTTCGTCAAGGTCTCCTGGCAGCTGAGCGGTGTCCGCAGTGACCCGTCGGCGCTGGCCTCTCGCTACAAGGCCGTCGAAGACAAGACCGGCGACGCCAAGGGCACGTACATGAACCCGCAGGCGTTCGGCCAGTCCAAGGGCCTGGGCGTGGACGCCAAGCGCATGGCCGCGCTGGACGCGAAGCTCGACGCCTCCAAGGCCGAGTACGCGGCGAAGGACGGGGCGGCGAAGTCCAACCCGGACCTGACGCCGAACCCGGCGGCGCAGCCCGCGCCGGCGGCCGTCACGCGGCCTGACGTCGCGGCGCCGTCGAGCGTCCGGCCAGGGTCGGGCAAGAACCCGCAGCAGTAGGGGTAGCCCTTGTGGCTACCCAGGGCGGCCACGAGTCTGTGGCCTCTCCCCTCTCCCTTTGGGAGAGGGCGCCAGATCCGAGGCGGTTGGGGGCTTTGACAAAGGCGAATTATCGCTTAACCTATTGAGCCTACCTTCGTGGCTATCTAGGGCGACCACCCAGGGCGACCACAAGGGATCGCCCCTACGAGAGACCGCCCGCCAGAATTCCTGGCGGGCGGTCTCTCGTCTACCCCTGGCGTTGCAGGAGGCCGCCTAGGCCGCGTCGGGCGGGTTGGGCCTGGGCGGGCGCGATTTCGGCGAGCAGGCGGCGCAGCAGGATGACCGCGCCGTCCTTGTCCAGGCGGTCGTTGTTGTTGCCGCACTTCGGGCTTTGCACGCAGCTCGGGCAGCCGTCCGCGCAGGGACACTCCTCGATGAGCTTGAGCGTCGCCGCCCACCACTCGGCCAGGATGTGGTAGCCCTTCTCGGTGATGCCCACGCCGCCTGGATAGCCGTCGTAGATGATGATCTGCGGCCGCCCCGTGTCCGGGTGCAGGTTGATGGACAGGCCGCCGATGTCCCAGCGGTCGCACATGGCGAAGAGGGGCAGGATGCCGATGGCGGCGTGTTCGGCGGCGTGCATCCCGGCCAGAGGGTCGCGCATTCGGCCGCGCAAGTCCTCCATCCACGCCGTCGGGATGTCCCACCACGTCGCCATTGTCTCGAACGAGTCCGCCGGCAGGGCCAAAGGCGTCTCTTCCAGGACGGTCTCGCTGAACTGCTGCAAGCGGCGGAAGCTGACGACGCGCTGCGTGACGGCGGCGCGGCCATAGTGGACTTTCGTCTGCCCGATAACCTGGGTCGCGGCGGCTTCGAGCAGGCGCACCTCGCTGGCCTCCCGCGCCTCGGTGTAGTAGTTGACATCCTCGCTGCGGGCCAGGGCGACGCGCCGCCGCAGGTCCAGCTCCTTGACGACATACGACTCGCCTTGGTGCAGGTAGACCGCGCCGGGGTAGACGCGGCGCAGGGCGTTGGCCGCGTCAATCTCCTCCAGCACCACGCCGCTGGCGTCGTCCACCAGGCGGATGGGCCGGCCGCCGACCGAGCGCATGTTCACGTCCTGGGCCGGGTAGTCGGTCTGGGTGTAGTACCAGCGGTCCTCGGTCTCGCTTCGCCCGCTGCGCAGGGTCAACACGCCCGCTTCGCGCCAGCCGTCGGCGGCGGCCTCGAAGCCAGGGCCGAACCAGCGCAACCCCTCGCCCGTCGTCAGCGAGCCTTCCTGGAGGGCGCAGCGCACGTGGGGCGCGACGACGTAGGCGTTGTCCGGGTCTATCAGGGCGTTCTCGGGCGTGCGGCCGAGAAGCTCGTCCGGGTGGCGCATGAAGTACTGGTCCAGCGGGTTGTCCTGGGCGATGAGGATGCTCAGGGCGGGGCGCGTGCCGCGGCCGGCGCGGCCGGCCTGCTGCCGCAGGCTGGCGATGGTGCCGGGGTAGCCGACGTGGATCGTGGCGTCCAGATCGCCGATGTCCACGCCCAGCTCCAGGGCGTTCGTCGCCGTGACGCCGACGAGGTCGCCGCGGAACAGGGCCTGCTCCAGCTCGCGCCGCTGCGCGGGGAGGTAGCCGGCGCGGTAGGCGGCGACACGCTCGACCAGCGACGCATCCTGGCCTTTGAAGGCATCGCGGGTGTAGCGCAGAATCAGCTCCGCCTGCTTCTGCGAGCGGGTGAAGGTGATGTTGCGCACGCCCCGCCGGCTGAGTTCGGTGAACAGCGCCGTGGCCTCGCTCTGGGCGCTCTTGCGCGCGGTCTTGGCGGCATCAATGAACGGCGGGTTCCAAAGGGCGAAGGTGCGCGGGCCGGACGGCGCACCATCGTTGGCGATGGTGGCGACGGACGCTTCTGGTTGGCCGGTCAGGCGGGCGACGTGCTCGGCCGGGTTGGCGATGGTGGCCGTCGCCAGCAGGTAGACCGGCTGCGCGCCGTAGAGGGCGCAGGCGCGGGCGAGGCGGCGCAGGACGTTGGCGACCTGACTGCCGAAGACGCCGCGATAGATGTGGGCCTCGTCCACGACGACGTAGCGCAAGTGGGCGAAGAAGTCGTCCCAGAGGTGGTGGTTGGGCAAGATGCCGACGTGGAGCATGTCGGGGTTGGTGATGACGATCTGCGCCTCGCGGCGGATGCGGCTGCGCGCCGACGTGGGGGTATCGCCGTCATAGGTCGCCACGCGGATCGCGCGCAAGGGGTCCTTGCCGCGCTTGCCGCCGCTCTTGAGCAACTCTTCGAGGGCGCGCTGCTGGTCCTGGGCCAGGGCCTTCGTGGGGAAGAGGTAGAGGGCGCGGGCGCGCGGGTCGGCGAGGATGGCTTCGAGCACGGGGACGTTGTAGGCGAGGGACTTGCCGCTCGACGTGGCCGTGGCGGTCACGACGGCGGCGTAGCGGCGGCTGCGCGCGGCGTCAATCGCCTCGGCCTGGTGCGTGAAGAGGCGCTCGATGCCGTTGGCGGCTAGCGCCTTCTGGAGCAGCTCGGCCAGGGGGGCGGCCAGGCGGCCGTAGCGCGCCGGGCGCGCCGGCGTGGTGGCGGCGTGGACGATTTGCCCGCGATAGCCCGGCTGTCCGGCCAGTTCCTTGAGTAGTGCCTGTGCATCCATTGGCTGCGCTTATCCCAGACTCCTTCGACAATCCAACCCAAAGCTTACACCACTCGCCCCTTCCGGTCAATCCCGCCGCACATCTGTGCTAACACCAACTGGCCACACAAAGGCTGCAAGTTCGCTTCGCCTTCGTCATTGCGAGGAGGACGAAAGGACGACGAAGCAATCTCTCGATAGGCAAGAGCCGCGCTATTCCTGCTCTAGGGCATCTTTCACAAGGGCGAGAGATTGCTTCGCTACGCTGCTCAGAACACATAGGACACGCCGTCATTGCGAGGAGCGCGTTAGCGCGACGAAGCAATCTCCCGGTGGACCAACAGCCTGCTCTTCTTGCAGCAGCCCGTCTGTCGCCAGGGCGGGGGATTGCTTCGCTGGCGCTCGCAATGACGGCTTGACAGTGGTCTTGTGTCGGCGCATGCCGTCACACGGCTTGCGGGTCTCGCAATGACAGCCGTTCCATACCTATTTGGCATGACTGGCTTCGAGGGGGAAATAGGGCTGGCGGCGGGTCGCGCGGGCACTCCGCCGCCAGGACCGCTCGCCACGCCGTTGAGGGAAGTTGGCGTGTGGGAAATATCTGCTGAATGTCAGACTGAACGTCGTGAAGCATTCCCTCCACTGTGCGGGAGACCCTTCGCTCAGGGTGACAGATGAGCCGCTATCGGCGCAGCCACACCGGCTGGGCGGCGCGGGCCACAACACGGCCGTCGGCGGGGCTGACGTCCACCACCTCGATGCGGCCGAGCTGCGTCCCTGGCTGAACTGTGAAGGGAACGGTTCCGCTGAACGAGCCGACCTGCCCTAGCTCACCCTGCACCGTCACAGGGCTTTCGCCGACCAGCCGGTTCGACACATCGAACACGCGCAGGACGAGCGTCTGCTCGAAGGAGGCGCGGCCCCGGCCGGTGACTCGCACCGGCGACGTGACGGTCTGGTATGCTGAGGGACTGGTGATCGTGATCTGCGGCGTCGGCGTCGGCGTCGCGCACGGGATGGCGAGGCGCTGGCCGGTGTAGATGGTATACGGGGGGTGGATGTTATTGACCGCGGCAATGGTCTGCCACGGAACCCCGAAGCGCTGGCCAATCGAGAAGAGCGTGTCGCCGCGCTGCACGACGTAGACAGTCGGCTGACACGGCAGCGGCCCGCCGAGGGGGATGATGAGATGCTGGCCGGGGTAGATCAGGTTCGGGTTGGGCAGGTTGTTGGCGGCGATGATCGCATTCGGGCTGACGTTATAGCGGCGGGCGATGCTCGAGACCGTCTCGCCGCGCTGGACGACGTGAACGACGAAATTCGCCTGGGCGGCTTGCGCGCCGCTCTCGCCCTGGGCCGAAGCGACGGTTGTGGCGCTTCCGACGCCGACGAGCAGGATGGCGAGCAAGCTCAGGCTAATAATCCAACGACGCATGGGAGTCTCCTCCTTTCGAGACTGGTAGGTGGTTCGATAGTTGTCGCGCGTTACGGACGCTGCGGCGCGGTGGCGAAGAACCAGCCGGCGTCCTTGATGAGGGTCTGGATCGCGCCGCTGGTGGTGTCCGCGCGGAGCAGGTTCACCTTCTGTTCGCCGCTCACGCTTGCCACGAGCAGCGACGTGGGCGTGAGCCACTCGACGGTCACGGGCGCAATTGCGGCGTTTTCGCCAATCCGACGGGCATTGCTGCCGTCGGCGTCGGCCAGCCACAGCTCATACTGGGACGGCTCCGACGGGCCGGCGTCGGGGAGCTTGATGTACGCGACCTTCTTGCCGTCGGGCGACCAGGCCGCCGTCGCAAAGCCGCCCTTGTCCGTGGCGACGGCGCGGCGATCCTGGCCCTGGAGGTCGGTGGTGCCGATGCCGCTCTCGTCCTTGCTGCCCCAGACGGCGATCAGGCGCTTCCCATCACGGGAGAAGCCGAGGTAGCCGACGTCGGCGCCGGGCAGGTCCGTCGCCGGCTCGCCCTTGAGGCGGACGACGCGCGGCGGCTGGGCGTTGAGCCACGCGATGGCCGAGGCGTCGGGCGACCACTGGAGGACGTCAGGTCCGAACTGACCCTCGACGACCTTGCTTTCCAGCAGGGTCTTGGGCGCGCCGCCACTGGCCGAGATCACGCGCAGCGTCAGCGGGCCGTCGGCCGCCTGGCGCGTCAAGAACGCGATCTGGGCGCCACTGGGCGTCCACGCGATAGCCTGCGGCACGACGGTCGTGCCCGCCGGCGCCTGCCACACGGTGAGGGTTCCGCTGCCCTCGTTCACGCCGGACGTGTAGACGCCCTTCTCGTCGGCCCAGGCGTACCCCTGGCTGTTGGGCGCCCACGTGGTCACAAGCGGGCCATCGCTGAGCTTGCGCTGCGCCTGGCCGCTGGTGGAGAAGAGCCAGGTCTCGCCATTGTTCTTGGTGGACATACCGATGACCCAGCGCGCGTCAGGCGAGGTGTTGGCCGGCACGACGAGCTGCGCGCCGGAGGGCGTTGGGTAGAAGTTGTCCGGCGAGATCTGCCGCGCCGGCGAACTGTCAAACCCGGCTGCCCACAAGGCCTGGTCCTGGACGTACAGGATGATCTTGCTGGGGCCGCTGACCGCGGCCGCCGCGGCTGCCGGCGTCGCCGGCGTGGCCGTGGGTAGGAGCGGCAAGGGCCGGGTGGGCTGCCCAGGCGCTGCGCCCCCCGCGCCGGCGGCGCTCACCGGCGTGCTCGCCGACGGCCTGGCGGCCGCGCCGGTGGCCGACGGCAGGCCCGACGTGGGGCGGGGCGTGGACGTGGGTGGGCGAACCTGGGCGGCGCCAACCGTCGCGGCGACTGTGGCGTCCGGTGTCGCGGCGGCCGTCGCGCCTGTCGGCCCGGCCGCTGGGGTTGCGGCGGGCAACGTGGCTGTCAGCCGCGCCGGCGTGGGCGGCAGCGGCGTCGAGGTGGTCAGCGCGACGGGCGGGACTTGGAGAGCCGCCGTGGCCTGGCCGCCGGGCGCGGGCGATGTCGGGGGCGCGGGCGGAGGGGCTATGTTCTGGCACGCGCCCAGAGCTAACGTCAACAGGAGCGCGCCGATGATCAGCCGTGCAATCTTCATTCGCTGCCTCTTGCCTTCTTCCTGCTTACATAATACGCCTGGCATTGGCAAAACACATGACGCCTGGCGGTTGTCCGTCCCGCGCTATTCCTACGTTCCCGACTGGGGATAGACGAGCCTGTATTGCGGCTGGCCCGCAACCCGCGCATACACCTGGGCGTTGGCGAGCGTGACCGGCGTCCCGGCCTTCGGCTCGCCGTAGGCCAGTACCTCGGTGTCGGGCGGGAGGGCTGCCAGGGCCGCCTGGGCCGCCGGGACAAGGGTCGCGCCGCGCTGCGCGGTCGTCTTCACCCAGATGTTCTCGCCGGCGAAGATGGGCGCGACCTGGGCCAGCTCGCCGTCGCCATAGAAGAGACGTGTATAGAGCGGAATGTGTTCCTGCCCGGAGCCGCTTTGTTCGACGCGAATCGCGGCCAGCGAGCCGTCTGGCTGCGGTACGCCGTACACCCTCACCCGGCTATTGGGGTCTGTCGGCAGCGATGGGCAGTTGGGGGGGCTGAGATACTGGGCCGGCTGCGTCGGCGCGGGCAGGCCGGCCGCGCTCGTCACGGCCTCCGGCCAGCCGACGACACGCCGCGCTGCGCCGGAGCCGCTGATGTCGAAGGCGAAGCAGATGGGGGGCGCGCCGTATGTTGCCACGTTGCTGATGCGGCCCTCGCGCGTCTCGAGCGTCGCCGTCTGGAGCGGGAAGTAAGTCGCCTCCCACGGCGGCACGACGCGGCTGGCCGGGGCCGTAGCCATTGCCTCGGCGGTGGCTGTGGGCGTGGGCGTGGGCGTGGGCGTGGCCGTGGCCGTCGGTGTCGGCGTCGCGGGAACCGAGGTGGCCGTGGGCGTCGGACTCGCCTCGCCCCGTGTGGGAGACGGGCTGGGGGTGAGGGTCCACGTCGGGGGCGTGGTCGGCGTCAACGACGGGGCCAGGGGAATGGCCGTCGCCGTCGGCGGCAGTGGGGCTGCGGTCGGCACGCGGGTGAACGTAGGGCCGGGCGTGCTTGTCGGGGTGCTGAGCAGCGTCCAGCCGAGCTGGAGCAGGGCGCGGCCGGTATTCTGATAGTACTCCAGCTTGATGTCGTGGCTGCCCGCCGTCATCCCCAGGTCGAAAGTGTAGACGGTGCCGGATGCGTCGTGCCACTCGTCAATGAGGAGCCGGTCGTCAATCCACAGGCGAACGCCGTCGTCGGCGGTCGTCGTGAAGCGGTAGGTCCCATCCTGGAAAGTCGCCGCGCGCATGAAGCGGGCCGAGAAGTTGTTATTGGGCAGGCCGGGCGCGGGCGCGCCGTAGCCCCAGTCAAAGTCAATGCTGCTCACATCCTGCACCAGCGCCGGGACGCCGGCCAGGTCGCGGTTGGCGTAATACTCCGCCCGCCAGCGGCGAATGGTCAGCGGCTCGAACCAGACGCTGATGTTGGCCTGCCCGCCGCTCTCGAAGTACTCGACGCGCACTGAGTGGACGCCCGCGCCGAGGCGGATGTCGCCAGTGGTGAACTGCCCGCCGGTTCCGCCGGTTACCCAGCGGTCTATGACCAGAACGCCGTCCACCCACACCCGCACACCATCGTCGGAGCGGGCATGGAAGCGGTAGGTCGCGTCGTTCAGGCTGAAGGACTGGGTCCAGCGGGCCGAGAATGAATCGGCCGGCAGGACCTGGCCGTTCGGGCCGACCGGCGCGCCCGTGCCCCAGTTGAAGTCTATAACGTAGTTGTTCTCGACGAACGCCGGATCGCCGACAAGGTCGCGGTTCGCCCAGTACTCGCCGCGCCAGGCCGTGATGACGGGCGAGGTGGGCTGCACCGGGGGAGGCGTGGCCGTCACGACGATGACGACGGGCGTGGAGGTGGCCGGCGGGCGCGTCGCCGAGGGGACAGCCGTTGGGGGCTGGGTCGGCACGGCCAGGACGGTGAAGCGCGAGGCGCGCAAGAACGGCCCCTCGGCAACGCCGAGGGCGTCGGCCAGGCTGCCCATGGGGACATCCTGGAGGGCGATGGCAGCGCCGTTCGCATCGAGAATCACAGCGTCCGGGGCCAGCGCCACGGGCCGCACGACGCCGCTACTGACCAGGCCGACGATGCGCATGTCCACGGAGATCGTCTGCACCTGGCCGACGACGCGCTCCGTGGTCGGGCCGGCCGGGAAGGGGGTGGCGGTGACGATGGGGGCCGCCGTGGCCGCGCCGCCGCCGCCCGCGCCGCTCCCGCCGCCGGTTCCGCCGCCCGTTCCTGAGCCGCCGCCCGGTGGGAGCGGCGGCGCCATGGGCGTGGTGGTGTCAACGATGCGGGTTGGGGCGGGGGTAACGGTCTCGGCGGGCGTACCGGACGGTAGACCGACCGGACCGGCCGGCGTGGGCGGGAGGACGTTGAACGGCGCGCGCGCTTCCTGCTGCCCATCCAGCGCCCGCGCGACGACATCCACACTGGTCAGACTCGGCCACAGCCCGCTGGTGGGGTAGCCGAACTGCACCGCGAAGCCGCCGCCGGCGTCGCTACGCGCGACGGCGACCTCCTCACCCTGGGTTGCCAGGGGGGAGGAGAGAAAGACGGCCACGTTCTGCTCAGCGCCCCAGGCCTGGCCGGAGACCGTGACCAGGGCGCCGGGAGGGCCGGCGGGGGGGGACAGGATGATGGTGGGCTGAGTCGGCTGGCGGCGCAGAATGAAGACGGCCAACACAATGGCGACGGCAAGCGCCACGCCACCGACGATGAGCGCGATGCGCAGGAAACTGGGTGAGCGTTCGGGAGATGAGTCGCGCCAGCTCATAGCACGCCCCTTCGGGTGAGAGCGGGCAGAGCGTAGAGACAGGACAGCCAGGGCCTCGCCCGTTGAGAGCTATTATACCACAGGCTGGCGCGACGTGTTCTTCCGACGCGCTAGGTCAGCGCCACGACCAGCTCGTCCAGGCGTTCGTAGCCTTCGCGCATGCCATGCTCCATGCCCGACTGCACGGCGCCATCGCGCGCTTCGGGCGTTGGATAGAGCATCAAGAGCGTCATTGTGGTCTGCCCGTCGCGCTCCTCGAGCGTCATCGTGTTGATCGCCGGCTCCATGTCGGGGTACTCGTCCATCTCGTACACCTCGGCTGTGACCAGCCGCGTGTACGGCACGATCTCGCGGTAATCGCCGTGGAAGGCGAACTCGAAGCCGTCGGGGTTGCGGTAGACGAAGCGATAGGCGCCGCCGACGCGAAAGTCGTTGTCGCAGCGGGCGAGCGTGACCGTGCGCGGACCGATCCAGCGCCGCAGGTGCTCGCATTCGGTGTGGGCCTCGAAGATGAGTTTGGCCGGCGCATCGAAGACGCGCGTCACGAGAATCTCGCGCTCCGATGGGAGGGTGATGTGCATGGGGTGGCTAGTCTTGGTCGTCACTCTCTTGCTCCTTTGCTTGCAGTTCCGCTAAATACTCGTCCAGTCGTTCGTACTGCTCCTCCCAGACGTGTCGGTAGGACGATACCCAGGTCTCGAGCTGCTTGAGTGTGTCCGGCCGCAGCGCGTAGATCCGGCGTTGGGCGATCGGGTGCACCTCGACCACCCCGGCGTTGCTCAGGACCCGCAGGTGCTTCGATACCTGCGGCTGCGGCATGCCGAGCCGTTCGACGATCTCCCCGACGGAGCGCGGGCCGTCACGCAACAATTCGACGATGTGGAGGCGGTTGGGTTCGGCGAGAGCACTGAGTATCGCTTGCATGCACTTATTATACCACAACGGTAATATACTTGTCAAGGAATATACGTGTGAAAGTATATAATTGCCTGAATCTGACGAGAACAGACGAGGGCCGAGGCTAACCAGCCTCGGCCCTCGCCCCGCCAACACCCTGGCTACTGGAGCGCGTAGACGACCTGCACCTGGGCGGTCACCGTCAGCTCACCCGTCTGGACCGGCACAGCCGCCGACATCGACGCGGCCGCCCTGGGAGCCGCGTCGAACTGCACGAGCGGTGTTGGCCCGGTCATCGTCTCGCTAATCTGGAGCACCTGCCCCACGCTCGCGCCCGCCTGCGTAGCGTAGTCGCCGGCGCGGGCCTTGGCGTTGTCTATCGCCGCCTGGCGCGCGGCCTTGTCGGCGGCGGCCGGGTCGGCCAGCGTGAAGCTAATCCCGTACACCTGGTTCGCGCCACTGCTGA
Source organism: Anaerolineae bacterium (assembly GCA_046328525.1). Taxonomy (GTDB): domain Bacteria; phylum Chloroflexota; class Anaerolineae; order Epilineales; family JAHCIE01; genus JBDHWG01. The sequence continues at coordinate 73,180 of JAXLWK010000009.1, read as the reverse complement.
CGGCGGCGTCGAGGGTCGCCCCTGCTTTGCTCAGGTCGCGCACCTTGACGCGCACCATGTTCGTGACCTGGTAGCCGGTCACTTTGTTGTTGTTGTCGCGCTGGGCGTTGACGTTGTAGGACACGGTTTGAATGTCCTTGTCGGCCACGCCGCTGCTCTTGAGCGACTTGACCACGGCGTCCATGTCGGTGTTGGCTTTCTGTGACGCCGCCGCCAACGTCGGCGCGATGCTCTGCACTCCGACGGTGATCTCCGCCATGTCCGGCTTGACCGACACCTCGCCCCGCCCGACCACCTGAACGGTGCGCAGGGCGCTCGCAACTGACGCTGCGGCCGGCGTTGCCGCTGCGCTAGCGGCCGTCGTTGTGGCGGCGGCGGCGACCGCCGGCTCGAACGTCCCCGCCTGGCGGCCCTGGCCGAGCCACGCAATGACAATCGCCGCGACCGCCGCGATGGCCCCCATGGCGATCCACCCTATCTTACGCATGTGTGTCTCCTCGCTTCCTGTCGTTTCGTGAGTGTCTGGGGAGTAGACGACGTCGATGGGCGAATGGTTCCTTCGCCGGCGTGGCTATGGCCCATTTCTACATCCTTTTGGGGCTATCGTAACGCAGAAACGCCTGGTAGAATAGGGCACGCAGCCGAATATGCTGGCATGGCGGCCAGATGCAAACTAAGCACTTGCTCTAGAGCAAGCGCTTAGTTTCGATGGGAGAGGTTATTGCCGGCCAAAGGTTCCGGAGGCAGGGCGAACATATGTCGTCAGCGTCCGGAAATCCATTTTGTGACCAGTTTGACCACGGCGATGATGATAAGCTCGGCGACAACCTGAGCGATGATCGAAGTCAGCATACCTAAGTCTCCTACCTTACTTGATTTTCACTGGCGTAACTAACTGTTGTCTGTCTTGCCTTCCTGCGCATCACTACGTGCTATGAAGCAAGCAGCATGCCAAAGATAGACATTCCGACTCAGACTCTCATACTGCGATCAAGCTCGACAGGAGGCAAGGACATGGAGGAACTGCTCGTAATCGTCATTGGCGTGGGCGCTGTCGCCCTATCGCCTCTGGTGCCGGCGCTCCGCCCGGTGGCGAAGGTTGCCGTCAAGGGCACCCTCGTCATCGCCGGCGTTGCCGCTGCGGCCGGCCACAAGCTGGAAGACATGCGGTCCAAGGGCAAGGCGAACGGGGTGGCCGACGGAGCGGCGGCAGTGGCCGAGGTGGCCGAGGTCGCGGAGGCCGAGGCGCCTACAGCTGAGGCGGCGACCGAGGCGGCTCCGGCTGAGACAGCCGTGGCCGAGATGTCCGCTGCTGAGACGCCCGCCGCCGAGATGCCCGCTGCTGAGACGCCCGCTGCGGAAGCCGCGCCGGCCGCTGCCGAGACCAGTCACGCCGAGACGGTAGCTCCCAAGCCCGGCCTCATTGACATTGATGGTATCGGACCCAAAGTGGTCAGTGTGCTTGCCGCGGCGGACGTGACGAGCCTGGAGCAGGTGGCAGCGATGGACGAGGCGCAGCTGCGCGAGATTCTCGCCAAGGCCGGGCCGAACTACCGCCTGATGGACCCAACCTCCTGGCCTGAGCAAGCGCGCCGCCTTCTGGCAGGGGACCGCTAGGGAAAGGAGATGTAAACCGTGGAAGATATTCTTGTTGTCATTCTTGCCGTTGCCCTTCTTGCCATGTTGCCGTTTGTGCCCGGGTTGCGGCCGATTGCGAAGAAGATTGTTGTCGGTAGCCTGGCCGTCGTCGCCGTGTCCGCGACCGCCGCTGCCGTAGCGAGTGAACAGTGGAAGGATCTGGTCGCTGAGGCGCAGGCCGAGCGGCTGGCTGAGGCACAAACGAAGGCGTTGGCGGCCGAAGTCGAGACGATCACAATCTCCATCCCATAGACCTGTGTCGGAATACCGCGCCGGGTCAGTCTTGTCCGACGAATGTGGCTCTTGCTCGTTCACCTCAACCGATGAAGGAGAGATATCCATGGAAGGTATTTTGGCAGTGGTTCTTGGGGTCGGCGTCGTCGCAGTGTCGCCCTTCGTTCCTGGTCTGCGGCCGGCTGCCAAGAAAGCAGTCGTGATTGGGCTTGGCGCGGCGTCTGCGGCCGGTACGGTCGCCGCCACGGCAAACGAGTCGTGGAAGGACCTGGTCGCTGAGGCGCAGGCCGAGCGCGACGCCGAGCTGGAGAAGAAGGAGTCGGCCGAGCCGGAGACGATTACCATCCCGTCGGCGTAGGTCGAGCAGGATACACTGGATCAGGTCTAGGTAAGTGATGGGAGACGGACGACGGATGAATGCCACCCTCAAGGTGATGCACCTTAGCCCCGGGCGAATTCGCCTGCACATATCCAATACAGCAGCGCAGCCTGAGGTCTATCATCGCGTCGTCCAGTTCGTGCTGAGTCTGCCAGAAGTGACGCGGGTCGAGCTTGAGCCAGCCAGCGAGAGCCTGACTATCTTTCACGCCCGCACTCCCCAAGCGCGCGACGCTATCTTGCAGACTCTGCGCGGAACCCAGGCCCCCGCGAGCCAACCCTTCGAGACACCGGCGCCTGCCGCCGCCGCCCCGCGTCCGGCCGGCTTCCCCTACGCCGACTGCGCCGTGGCCCACACCATGCCGGGCCGCGTCCGCCTGAGCATCCCTGCCGTGCGAACCGATCGTCGCCTGGCCGGCGTGCTGGAATACCATCTGCGGCAGCAGCCAGGCGTCAAGGATGTGACCGTCAACCGCCTGTCCGAGGCTGTGACCATCGCCTATGACCCGACCGTCCTCGACGCCGAGGCGCTCGTCAAGCTGATCGCAGCCTACAACCCGGACGCGGCTGCCCTGCGAGACTGGCAGGCGGACCGGGTGGCGCGCCGACCGCGCCGGCGGTACGAGGGCATGCGCTACCCCGCCGCCATCGCCCTGGCCGCCGGAGCCGTCGCGCTGAACTATGTCGGCGCGCCGGGCCTGGCGATCTTTGCCCTGCTGTTGGTCAGCAGCCTGCCGATTTTCTGGCGCGCCATCTACCCTCTCATCACGCGCGCTCGCCTGACGCCGGCCGTCGTCGCGGCCGTTGTCATCGTCCTGCTGTGGGCGACCGGGCACATCTGGCAGACGGCGCTGGTCATCATTGCGCTCACCGCCGTGGACTGGGTGCTGTCCCGCCCGAATGCGAGCGTCGCCAACGCGATTGCTGACGCGCTCGACAACGTAGATACCTCCGCCCGCGCCCGCCGGAAAGCCAGGCAAATTGCCGCCCCGGCTACGAGCAAAACCTCAATTCCCAGGAAATCGCTGCCGACCGAAAGCGCAGACGAACCTGGAGCCTTCGCAACGACACCATTGTCAACAATGGGGACCCTCACCAGCGCCCCAGCCTCACAAATTACGATAACGCCTGAGACCGATTCGACAAGCGGGCGCTAATCAAAAAACGCACGCAGCCGAGTCCCCAAGCGAGTGCTTTGTTCCTGACACCTTCCAAAAAGGCGCATAGTGATAATGAGTAACTCGAACGGCGCATCGCCACGAACAAACACAACGGCTCTCGCCACGACGGTCACAGCCCGAGTCGTGAGCTACGAAGTCGTGCATCAAATGAATGGCCGTCTGCGCCTGCGCATCCCGCGCCTGGCGACAGATGCGAAGTTCGCCCAGCGCGTGCTCGACTCGGCCAACACGCTGCCCGCCGTCGAGCAGGTGCGGGTCAACGCCCGCTCGTCCTCGCTGGTCATCACTTATCGAGCCGGGACGAGCTACATCGCCGCAAATGGCAGGGGGCCGATCAACAGCGACTCGATGCTTAGCCTCGTGGTCGAGTGCGTCCGCGTCGCCGCTGGCGCCGAAGTCGCGCAGGAACTGGCGCCGACGATGAAAACGAGCGCCAACGGCCCCGGCGTGATGCAGTCGGCGGCCCCGCAGACCACGCAGGCCACGTTGCCGACCGACTCAGCCGACACCAAGCCGCGCATCAACTATGCGAAGCGCCTCGGCCTGCCCGCGCTAGGCCTGGGGTTGAGTGCGGGTGTGCTGGCGGGCGTCGCGGTGCCGGGCGTACTCGTGGGCGGCGCAATCCTGGCCGCGGCCCTGCCCATTTTCAAGCGCACCATGCAGGGCATCCGCGACGAGAAGAAGCTGACGGTGGACTTCCTGGATTCGCTGACCATCGTCCTGCTGACGGCCCAGGCGAGTTTCTTCGCCCCGGCGCTCATCGTCGGCATCATCGAAGGCTCCGAGATCGTCCGCGACTGGACGGCCAACCGCAGCAAGGAAGCCAGCCTGGCCCTCGTGCTATCCCACGAGCGGCAGGTGATGGTGGAGCGCGAGGGCGTCGAGATGTGGCTGGCCTGGGATACGATTGAGGTCGGCGACATTATCCATGTCTACCCTGGCGACCAGATCCCGGTGGACGGCACGGTCCTAAGCGGCGATGGCCTGATTGACCATCACCACATGACCGGCGACTCCGCGCCCGTCGCCCGCCACGAAGGCGACGAGGTGCATGCCGGTACGTTCGTGACCGACGGCTACCTGCGCATCCTCGCCACAAGCACGGGCCAGGACACCCTGGCCGCCTCGCTGACCACTCTGACCGAAGAGGCCCCGGAGACGGACACGCGGGTGAGCAACTGGGCGCGCAAGACGGGGAACTGGGCCGTGGTGCCGACCCTGGCCGCCGCCGGCGCTGTCTTCGCCGGGTCGGGGAGCGTCGCGCGCGCGACGGCGATTGTGAGCCTGGACCTCGGCACGGGCATGCGCGTCTCAGCGCCCATCGCCGTGCTGACGGCGCAGACGAACGCGGCGAACCAGGGAATTCTCGTTCGCAGCGGGCGCGCGCTGGAGATGCTGGCCCAGGCCGATACGATTGTCTTCGACAAGACGGCGACGCTGACCGAGGGCCGGGTGCGCGTGGTCGAGGTTCGGACGCTGCGCCACGACATCGAGCCACGGGCGCTGCTGTGCCTGGCGGCGTCGGCCGAACACGCGCTCAACCACCCGCTTGCCAGGGCCGTCGCCAACTACGCCGAAGAGCAGGGCGTGGAAGCGCAGCCCGCCACGACCTGGAACTACATGGTCGGGCAGGGTGTCGTCGCCGAGATCGGCGGGCAGATGGTGCATGTCGGCAGTCGCCACTTGATGGAACAGGCCGGTATCGCCGTGGATGGGGCGGACAACGTCATGCCCGACGCAGCCGCCGACGCCAGTACCCATGTCTACGTCGCCCGCAATGGCGAGTTGCTCGGCGTCATCCTGTGTGACGATCCGGTGCGCCCCGAAAGCGCCACGGTGATCACGAGCCTGCGTGACATGGACATTGCCTCGCTGATGCTGACCGGCGACAGCGCTCGCGCCGCCCGCGCGACGGCGGCCGAAATCGGCATCTCCGACAAGCAGGTCTACGCCGAGGTTCTGCCAGAGCAGAAGGCGTACCTGGTGCAGGAACTCAAGGCGCGTGGCCGAAAAGTCGCCGTCGTCGGCGACGGCATCAACGATGCTGCGGCCCTGGCCCACGCCGACGTCTCGATCTCGCTGGGCAGCGCGACGGACCTGGCGCGCGAAACCTCGGATGTCGTGCTGCTGAACAATGACCTGCGCGACCTCGTCACGGCGATTGAGATCGCGCAACACGCGCTGAACATTCTCCGACAGAACCAGGCCATCGTGGTCGCCCCCAACGTCGCGGCGATCGGCTACGGTATCTTGACCGTCATGAGCCCCACAATCGGAGTCGTTATCAATAATGGCTCGGCCCTGGTCGCAGCCCTCAACAGCCTGCGCCCACTCAACGGGCCGGGCGCGCCTACGCCTGAAAACGCCACCAAGCCTGTGACAACCACCCATCAGACTAACCCAATGGTGATAGACGCATGACTAAGTCTTCCAAACTCCTCAACTTCGGGACCGGCAAAGCCCTCCTGTCCACGAGCGGCAAGAAGCTGTTCAACCGCGCCAATGTGACCGAGCAAAAGATGTCGGCGCTTCCCATCGTGCCGCCGGCCAACAGCTCGCATAGCGTCGTCGCCGATAACGGCGGGCGTCCCACGCGCGTCGAGTTTCAGATCAAGCACTGGGTCAACGGGCGTCTCCGCGTGGCGATCCCGCGCGTCGCGCGAGACAAGGAGTACGCCGAGCGCTTGCAGTACCGCGTCGCGGTGGCCGGGTTCGCCACCAACGTGCGCGTGACGCCCAGCTCGCAATCCCTGGTCGTCGAGTACGACGCGAAGCAGTACGCCGAGCCGGCCGTCCTGGACTGGGTCACGACGGCCATTCAGGACGCTGACCAGCCGGACATGATGCTGGAGCTGATGCCCAAGCAGCCTGAAGGCGAGTTCAAGATCAACTACGCTAAGCGTCTGGCGCTGCCCGGCGCCGCCCTGGCGCTGTCCGTCGGCGCATTCGTGGGCCTGGCTGTTCCGCCGCTCTTGCTGGGGGGCACGGTCCTTGCCGCCGCCATCCCGTCCTTCAAGCGCGCCTGGGAAGGCATCCGCGACGAGAAGAAGCTCAACGTTGACTTCCTCGACTCGACGGCCATCCTCGCGCTGACCGCCACCAGTATCTTCTTCCCGCCGGCGCTCATGGTCAGCCTCATCGAGTCCGGTGAGATCATCCGCGACCTGACCGCGCGGCGCACCGCCCGCGCCAGCCTGGACCTGCTGGATGCGTTGGGCAAGACGGCTCGCATCGAGCGCGACGGCGTCGAGGTCGAGATTCCGGTGCAGGACCTGGCCGTCGGCGATATTGTCTGCGTCTACCCCGGCGACCAGATCCCGGTGGACGGCGTCGTGCTGAGCGGTGTCGGACTGGTGGATCAGCAGAAGCTGACCGGCGAGTCGATCCCGATCACCCGCGAAGAGGGGCAGGACGTGCTGGCCGCGACGCTGCTGGTGGACGGCACGCTGCGCATCAAGGCCGAGCGCGTCGGCGACAACACCCGCGCCGGCGTTGTGGTTAGCCTCATGAAGGCCGCGCCCGTGCACGACACGCGCATGGAAGACTACGCGCGCAAGGTCGGCGACCGCATCGTCATCCCGACCCTCGCCCTGGGCGGCGCCGTCACCCTGGTCACAGGGAGTCTCATTGCCGGCATCGCCGTCATCACCCTCGACATCGGCACCGGCATCCGCGTGTCCGTCCCGACGGCCATTCTCGCGTCGCTCACGTTCGCGGCCCGCAACGGTATCTTGATCCGCAGTGGCCGCGCCCTCGAGCAGCTCGCCTCCATTGACACGGTCGTGTTCGACAAGACGGGCACCCTGACCCAGGGCCGCGCCGGTGTGACCGGCATCTACACCCAGCACGCCGGCATTGACGGCCGCGAAGTGCTGCAACTGGCGGCGTCGGCGGAGGCCGGTCTGACGCACCCCGTCGCGGAGGCCATCATCCGCCACGCCCGCGAGCAGGAAGTCCCGACCAAGGAGTGCGAGGCGTGGGAGTTCCGCGTTGGCCAGGGCGTCGCCGCTACCATTGACGGCCGCGAGCTGTTCGTCGGCAGCCACCGCATGATGAAGAACCTGGGCGTGGACACGGAGCACATCAACGCGATGTACCCGGAGATCGAGTCGAGCGCAGCCTCCCAGGTGTTCGTGGCCGAAGGCAACGAGCTGCTCGGCGTCATTCTCTACAAGGACCCGGCCCGCCCCGAAAGCCCCAGCGTGATCGAGCACCTGCACGACCTGGGCATCACCCCCTACATGCTGAGCGGCGACATCCGCACGGTGGCGAATGCCGTCGCAGCAGAGCTGGGCATCCAGCCTGAGCACGTCTACTCCGAGGCGTTCCCCGAGCGCAAGGTCGAGGTCGTCAAGGAGCTTCAGGAGAGCGGCAAGATCATCGCGTTCGTCGGCGACGGCATCAACGACTCGGCGGCCCTGGCCCACGCCAGCGTGTCGGTCTCGTTCGCCGGCGCGACCGACATGGCGCGCGAAACGGCCGACATCGTCCTCATGGACGACGACCTGTCGAGCCTCATCCTCGCCATCCGCATCGCGAAGATGTCCATGCAGGTCGTCAGGCAGAACGCCGGTATCGTCGTCGGCCCGAACCTGACCGCGATGGTCTGGGCGGCCCTGGTCGGCCTGAACCCCGTGGCCGCTGTCGTCATCAACAACGGCTCGGCGATTGCGGCGGAGATGAACGGCTTCCGCCCGCTCATGGGCCCGCCCGGCTGGGAGAAGCTCATGGCGGAGCGCGCCGAAGCGGCCAACGGCGCCAAGGCGGTGGCGCAGCCCCCGACGGTGTTCGTGCCGGTGACACCTGTGACCGGTGCGGGGAACGACGGCACGGCGGCGGCCAAGGGCGTCGCGCCGGTGGAGCCGATCATCGTCAGCCAGAATGGGCACGCCAACGGCCATATCACCAACGGCAACGGCCACAACGGCCACAGCCAGGCCGACGATCTCAAGCAGACCGAGGTCATCGCCGCCGCGCCGACGCCTAAGCGCACCCGCAAGACCAAGGCGGCCAGCGCGGACAACGGCCACGCGAACGGCAACGGGCACGCGAATGGCAACGGGCACAGCGAAGCCATTGAGCTGGCGCAGACCGAGGTCATCGCCCCGACGCCCGCGCCGAAGCGTACCCGCAAGGCCAAGTCTGCGAACGGCGCCAACGAGGCAGCCCCCGCGCCCGCCGCCGAAGACGCGCCCGTTCTCCAGCTTGTCGGGAAGAGCAGTGGCCGCAGCAAGCGCGCCAACGGGAGCACGCACAACATTGAGACGCGCAGCGTTCTGACGGTGCTCGATCAAGCGCCGCAGACGAACGGCTCGGCCGGCGAGGCCGCCAGCCTTGCGACAGACCAGACCAAGGAGTAAGAGACCATGTGTAACTACAACTTCCAGCTTCCAGTGGACCCGACGGCGCTCCTCCAGATGTTCCGTCAGGAGATCATCAAGAACGGCGGCATCGTGAGGGGGGAGCTCCCGAACGTGAACGTCTCCGTTCCCACCCAGGTCGGCCGTGTCGAGGGCGAGTGTCGTCTCGTGTCTGAGGCAATGGTCAACATCAAGATCACGAAGAAGCCGCCGACGGTGTCGTGCAACATGGTGCGGGATACCCTGGTGAGCTACCTGACCGAGGCCGTCAAGACGTACTCCGCGAAGCAGAACGCGGCGTGAGCCAGCCCGACAAGGAGGCCGGAAGATGAGCGACGAAACAGCGCCCGCCGAGCAGTCATCCGCCACGCCCGAGGCCAAACCGTCGGGACCGGGCCTGGAAGCCTACGGCGAAGTCGTACACACAAGTCGCGGCCGGACGCGGCTGCGGGTCAAACGCGAGCTGCGAACGCCCGAGACCATGGCGAAAATCCAGGACCAGCTGTCTGACCACGAAGACGTGACCAACGTGGCGATCAACCAGCAAACCGGCAGCGTCGTGATCACCCACGCCAGCCACCGCAAGGGCGAGGAGATCTGCAAGGAGGCGTTCGGTGAGCTTGAGCTGATCGGCGGGGCTTTTTTCGAGCTTCCTGAAGAAGAGGACGCGGGGCAAGACGGGAAGGAGGAAGCCGGCGGCGACCGCTTCGCCAAGCTCGACCAGCAGTTGGCCGACGTTGTCTACAAGGTTGACTACCGAGTCTGGAAGAAGACCGGCCTTCACTTCCGGGGTCAGATCCTTGCTGGCAGCATCGCCGGCCTGGGTGTGGCGCAGATGCTCATCTTCGGCATCTCGCTGGAGATGCTGCCGGGGCCGCTGCTCCTGTGGATCGCCTGGGACATTTACCACCGGGAGACCAAGGAACTACCGTTCGAGGAACGGTTCGCCGAGGAAGAGGCCGCCGCGGAGGCGGCGGAAGCCAGCGGAGAGCCGGGCGCCGCGCCCGCGCCGGCGTAACCGCCGACCCGCGGCGGATGGTTTGCCAGGAAACAGCATAGGACCGTCGTGACGACTTCGGTCGTTCGGAACGCCGCAGAACGGCTGAGGTTGTCACGACGATGCGCGCACATTTTGTAACCGTCCTCACCGGTTACGTAGCGGACACCCACGACAATGATCTGTCAGGGCGATCCAGTTGAACAACACCGGGTGGTCAGGCGATTGCCCAACCTGTTCAAAGCGAGGTAACGGACATGGAGCGGTCTAACAAACGGGCCATCTTCATCTCTTTGGGCGGTAACATCATCATCAGCCTCAGTAAGTTCGTCGCGGCATTCTTCACCGGCAGCGCCGGCATGTTCTCTGAGGCGATTCACTCCCTGGCCGACACCAGCCATGAGATCCTTCTGCTGATTGGCGTGCGCCAGGCGGGAGCGAAGGCCGACGATCGCTTCCCCTACGGTCAGGGCAAGGCCGTCTACTTCTGGGGGCTAATCGCCGTCATCGTCTTTGGCGTCGGCGGTGTCATCGCCATCAATGATGGCTGGCAGCAGCTTCACAACCCGGAACCCGTGGACTTCCCGTGGGCGGTCATCATTGTCCTGGCAATCACGATGGCGATGGACGGCGTGGCTTTGTGGGAAGCGACGGTGCAGTTCATCCAGACGAAGGGCGAGGTCGGGTTCTGGACGGCGCTGCGGACGACTAAAGACCCGTCCATGCGCATCCTGATCTTCGAGAACGCATTCGATATGATCGGTGAGACTGTGGCGCTGGCGGGTATCGCCCTGTTCCTGCTGACCGGCGACGCTCTCTTCGACGCCGCGGCCGGCATCGTCGTCGGCGTTAGCCTGGTGTGTGCGGCGCTGTGGCAGGCCTCCCAGATCAAGCAGCTGCTCATCGGCACGAGCGCGGACGAACACGTCATCGCCGGCATCCGCGAGATCGTTCAATCCTACACGCAGGTGGCGGACATCGAGGAGATCTCGAGCCTGCACATGGGGCCTGACGTTCTGCTCGTCAACATCCGCGTGCGGTTTGCCGATGACGTGGACGTGCCGCAAGCCGATTCCCTGACCCATCACCTCGAGCGAGAAATCGAGGATGCCTACCCGGTCGTCAAGTACGTGTACGTCAAGGCCGCGCGGCGTCCGCTCGTCTTCGAGCCGCAGCTTCAGCTTCTCGGCCGCAACGCTGAGTTGGAACATAAAGCATCGTAAACAAGACACTCCCTGGAGTGTGCCAAGAATCCGTTGAGTCCAACACCCGCGAACAAGGAGAACAACCATGGCTATCAATAGCGCCGCCGATTCCGCGAAGTCCACCGCCAGCTCGGCAGTATCAGCGGCCAGCAGCGCCGCGAACTCGGCGGTGTCGGCCGCCGGCAGTGTCGTCTCGAGCGTGTCCAAGCCTCTGCACGAGCCAAGCCGCAACGCCTACGGCAAGTTCCAGGAGAGCATGCAGTGGTACTTCGAGCACTGGGAAGACCTGGTACACGAGGCCAAAGCCGAGCGACCCCAACAGGAGGAGGCCATCAGTGCTGACGGCGTTCTCAAGGGTCTGTCCGACGCCAAGGTCGCCTCGGACATTCCCGGCCGCGTGCGGCTGCGGGTCGCGCAGCTCAAGGGACACGACAAGTTGGTCGAGCCGCTCGCCGAGACCCTGGGCAGCATTCCGGGGGTCAAGCAGGTCGAGATCAACTCGTTGACCGGCAGCATCCTCATGGTCTATGATAAGAAGAAGTACACTTCGCGTGAGGAGCTGATGGGGGCTATCCCCGCAGCCTAGCCGTCGGCGCGCGGGGCATCTCTCGCATCTGGAACTCACGGGACAACGGGCACAGGAGGACCGTCCATTGAACCCCAACATAGCCAACGCGATCCTTGAGGCCTTTCTGTCAATCGCATGCGGCCCTTTGATCCCCGTGATCATGCTGGCCCTGATGTCGCCCTCGAAGCGACCGGTGCGCACCGGGGCCGGCATCGCCGCCGGCGCTATCATCGTCGTCGCGGCTTTCGTGCTCATCCTTCTGGCGATATTCGACTACTCCGGCGACTCGGGCAGTGGAAAGTTCGGCTACCTCGTCTACCTGGTATTGGGTATCGTCTTCCTGCTGCTGGGCATCAAGACGGTGATCAAGCCGCCCGAGTCCGGCGAGAGCGAGGATGCTGCGGTCAAGAAGCTGGCCAAGATCGCCGAGGGCGGCATGGGTGGCCTACTCCTGGTCGGGGTCCTGGGGGCCATCCTCAACTCGGACCAGCTTGTGGTGCTGGTGGGAGCGGTACACGACATCGCCGTCTCCGGCGTGCCGAACTCGACGCAGTTGATCGTGGCGATCGTCGTGATCATCATCGCCACGTTTCTGTGGTGGATCATGCCTATCTCGGTTGGAATCGGCGGCGAAGGCGCCAAGCGGTTCCTCGCGCGGCTGAATGTCTGGCTGACCAAGAACATGCGCATGATCGAGATCGTCGTTTTCCTGGTCCTGGGCGTCTACTTCCTGGTGCGGGGCCTGCAAGGCTTGATCTAGGACAGGCCATCGCCGCGTCACGCGAGCCCGGCAGACTGGCCGAGTTACGGCGCGGGCGGCGCGTCATCTATGCAGTCTACAAGCGCCACCGTTGCGACGATATGTCGCCCAACATCGTCCCAACGGGTGGCGCACTGCCGTCCCTGGCGCGTCATGCGAACCCAAGATTGTAGGTGATAGGATAGCGAAGGTATGGTCTTCACAACACAGATTACGATTGCTCGGCCGCGGCAGCGTGTGCTCGAGCTGATCCGGAACCCTGACAATCTCCCCAAGTGGCAGCCGGGGTTGGTCAGCGTAGAACTGGTTTCGGGTGAGAAGGACCAGGTCGGCGCGAAGTCGCGGGTCATCTACGAGATGCGCGGCGTGCGCTTGCCAGTGACCGAGACGATCATCAAGCACTCGCCACCGGATGTGTTCGTGTCATCGTATGAGTCCAGGGGGGTGAGGAACATCAGTGAGAATCGCTTTTTTGAGGATGGGCCGGATGCCACTCGGTGGGTGCTCATCAACGATTTCAAGTTCACGGGCTTGTTGTCGGTGATGGGGCTGTTCTTCCAGGATGCCGTCCCGAAGCAGACCCTCGAATCGATGAATCGGTTCAAGGCGTTTGCCGAGAGTAGTTGAGAGCGCCGCCGAGCGGGCCAGTGTCTGAGCATGGCCGTCGAGGCTACGCTGGACCGGCTTCCAATACGTCTTCAAGGAGCATCGCATGGGCCTCACACCGACCGCGTTTCAGGCGTTTCTGTTTGGCGCTTTCGTTCAGTCTATGCTGGTTATCGCCGGCCTTCTCGTGTATTGGCTCAAGGTCCCCACCCGTGTCGTTGGCTGGCTGGCCGGCTATGGCGCGGGCGCGCTCATCGGCGCCATCGCCTTCACCCTCATCGAGCAGGCGATTCAGCTCGGCCCCTGGGAGATGTTGTTGTGGCTGCTGATAGGGGCGGGTATCTTCATCGCCGGCGACCGGCTCATCGAGCGGCGTTTCGGCGAATCGGCCGGCGCGCTGGGCATCGTGCTCGGGTCGCTGGTGGATGGCGTGCCGGAATCGATCATCTTCGGCATTCAGCTGGCGATGGGCGGGGCATTTAGCCCGGCGTTCGTGACGGCAGTGGTCATCTCCAACATCCCCCAGTCGCTCGCGCCGTCGGCCGATCTGGCGAAGGCCGGCTGGTCCATGTGGCGGGTGGCAAAGATGTGGCTGGTGGTCGTGTTAGCGTGCGGTGTGACCTGCGCGCTGTTCTATCTGCTCGCCGCCGTGTTCCCCTCGATCGCTGGCGACCGCGCGTCGGCGATTGCTGGCGGCGGCCTGCTGGCAATGATCACGGCCTCGTTCATCCCGTTCGGAACGGAGCGCGGCGGTATCTGGACAGGCCTCTTCACCGTCCTAGGCTTCGCGTTCAGCTTCATCCAGTCCCAGTAACGCTTGCAGGCGCCAGGCGAACTATTGTCTATCTAGCCACACCATCAGGTCTTGCGGCAGACCAGTCAAGGAACTCCGAGCATGCCCTACCATCGCGCTGACATGTCCGTGTCCAAGCCGCTCGTCTACCGCATCCAGGTGGCCGGCGCTCTGACGCCCGCCTTCTCCGACTACGTGCGTGGGCTGATCATCACCCTGGATACAGCGCCGGGCGAGGGTCCGGTGACGACCTTACAAGGGCCGTGCGCCGATGCCTCCGCCCTGGTGGGGGTTCTCAATACGCTGGCAAACTTCGGCCTGCCGCTCATCTCGGCCGAGTGCCTGGGCGCTCCGAACGCGCTGTCTGAGGTCCAGCCCGAGGCCGCCGCCGCGCCGCCGGCCGATGAGGCGGTCAATGAGCCGCCCGCTGGCGAGACAGCGCCGCTGGCCGACGCGGCGGAGCCGGCCCAGGCGCAGCCTCACAAGGCCGGACATCCCCGCATCGGCGCGGGCGCTGGGGTGATCGTGGGCGGTCTGCTAGGGTCAGGGGGCGGGCCGGGGGGCGCGGCCGCCGGCGCCATCGTCGGCGGTGTCGCCGGCCACTACATTGGCGCGCGGCCGCCGGCCCTGGAGATCAAGCCCGTCCGATGGAAGCGCGTGTTCAACCCCTTCGCCTGGCGTGCCAAGTCGCCTGCCGCGCCGCAGCCGGTAGTGAGCCTGGCTTCGGAGTAGAGAAACACACGCCTTGCGCGCAGAACGAGACACGGCCCCAGGCAGCATCGCCTGGGGCCGTTCTGCTATTTCGCGGGCGCCAGGTCCGCGTAGGCCTTGTCGCGGACGTGGGCCAGAGTGGGCGTGATCTCGACGGGGTACTGGCCGTAGTCTCGAATCCGCCGGATGTCGGCCGGCAGCCTGGCGAGGCGCGCCTGGCAGTACACGCGCGCATCCTCCAGCGTCGGGACGCCGCGCAGCAGCTCGCCGTTCGCCATCCACTGCACCAGCAGCGGCTCAGCGGCCGCCATCGGCGGCTCGTCGGCCAGGGCGATGGTGTCGCCGGCGAACGTGCCATCGGCATGGGAGCGTCGCCAGACTTGCTTGCAGCCGGGCAGCGTCGCCTTGCCGGTGCTGAGCTTGGCCCGCGGGCCGGCCTCGTCCTCGACCAGCTTGTAGACGCCGCCGAGGGACGGGGCGTCCGGCGACGTGCCCAGGTTCGTGCCGACGCCGAACAAGTCGGCCTCAGCGCCCTGGGCGAGCAGGTCGCCAATGAGGTACTCGTCCAGGTCGCCGCTGAGCAGAATGCGCACGTGCTGCAGGCCGGCCGCGTCGAGCTTCGCCCGCACCGCCTTCGACAACCCGGCCAGGTCGCCGCTGTCAATGCGCACGCCGCGCAGCGTCTCGCCGCGCGCCGCCATCTCCTTGCCGACGATGATGGCGTTCTCTACCCCGGTCATGACGTCGTAGGTGTCAATGAGCAGGAGGACGTTGCCGGGGCAGTCCTTGGCGAAGGCGCGGAAGGCCGTCAGCTCGTCGTCGAACGACATGACATAAGCGTGGGCCATGGTGCCGTAGGTTGGGATGCCGAACAACTGCCCGGCGAGAACATTCGACGTGCCGCTAATGCCGCCAAGATACGCGGCGCGGGCGACCTTCATTGCCGCGTCTGCGCCGTGGTCGCGGCGCGGTGACATGTCAATCACGCTGCGATGCTCGGCGGCCAGGGTCATGCGCGCCGCTTTGCTGGCCCACATGCTCATGGCGTTGAATGTGTTGAGCAGGAACGTCTCGATGATTTGCACCACGATGCGGGGGCCGGTCACACGCAGTAGCGGCTCGGGTGGGAAGTAGACTTCGCCCTCTGCCAAGGCCCACACATCGCCTGTGAAGCGGAAGTTGCGCAGGTAGTCAATGAAGCCCGGCGTCATGCAGCGGATGAGCCGCAGGTACGCCAGCGCCTCCTCGCTGAAGCGCAGGTGTTGCAGGTAGGCGAGCGCCTGGGCCAGCCCGGCGGCGACGAGGAAGGCGCGGCCGTGGGGCAGGCGGCGCACAAACAGATCGAACGTCGCCGTGTCGTTGCGCTTGTGCCGGAAGTAGCTGTCGGCCATCGTCAGCTCGTACAGGTCCACGAGCATCGCCATGTTGTCGTTGTCCACCCACCCGAAAACGGCTTGCGTGTCCTTCGCGTTCTTCATCGCTGATCTAGCCCTTTTGCCAGCGCTGTGAGTTGTCATAAATCGCAAAGGGCAGGCTCGGCGGGTCGCCCGTGGCGAACATGAAGCCCCGCTCGAACTCCTGGATCGGGCGCGAGTAGCCCTGTTCGTCGCCCTTCGCCAGACCCAGCTTGTCGCGCACCCCCGGCTCGCTGCACCACACCTTGCCGATGCCGCGACGCGGGGTTGGCGGCGTCTTGGACTGGCTCACGTCGGGGCACGAGTACTCCGCGTCGCCGTCGCGCCAGCTATCCTGGAACACCTGGGACGTGCCGTCGTTGTACAGCGCGTAGATCAGCCCCTTGTCCTGGCGGTAGAACATCAGCCCGCGCTCGAACTCCTCGATGGCCGTGACAACGTTCTGCGGGGTGCCGATGGGGCAGCCCAGGGCCGCTTCAAGGCCCGCGAAACGCCACAGCCCCGCCAGGTAGGGGGCGATGAGCGGGAAGCACGCCACGCCGGCTGGCGAGAGGGTTGGCGTGGGGCCGGGGGTCCTGGTCGGCGGGCGCGGTGTGGGTGAGACGTTGGGCGTCGCGGTCCGCGTCGCGGTTGGTCCGCGCGTGGCCGCCGCCGTCGCTGCGCCGGTCGGCGCGGCGGTGGGGGCCGTGGTCGCTGCCTTTGTCGCGGGCTGTGTCGGCGCGGCGACGGGCGCGGCCGTCGTGGGGGCCGGGTACGCGGCGCGCGTCGGCGGCAGGGGGATCGTCGGCGGGGCGGGGTAGGCGGCGGCGGTGGTGGGGAGAATGGTCGCGGCGGGCGGCACGAGGGCCGTCTGGTCCAGGCGGCGGTTGCCCCCCAGGAACCATAGCGCGCCGAGCAGCACGAGGAGAGCCAGGAGTGTGCCGACCGCGACCCACCACCAGGGCGGCCCGTCGGCGCGCGTTGGCGCGGCGGCGGCCGCCGCTGCTGCCGGAACGCCCGTATCGGCGGTCACAGCTTCGGCGGCCTGGGCGGCATCGGCTTCGGGGATGCCGCGCATGATGAGGGAGCGCTGGGCCAGGCCCCGGCGGCTGGGGTCTGTCGAGGCGCGGGCGGCGGTCAGAATATTCGCCCAGCGCTGAAGCTCGGCGCGGTATGGGTCATCGTCGAGACCGCTACCCGCCAACAGCATCTCTAGCTCGTTGGCGGCAGGGTGGCCGCCGGCGACGACGAGACGAACGACTTCCGGCAGCAGGGGGAGCAAATAGGTAACTTGTTCTGGAGAAAGCGGTTGTGCCATGACTATTTCCTTTCCGTGCACCAATTCTAGCCCCGTTGTGGCAGCAATAGAAACGCCGGGTGGCTGGCTGGGTGTCGCGTGGGCTTCGGCAAACTGGCGGAGCTTTGACCATACCTGAAACGGCAAACTATAATATGCTCCACTACGGCCGGATGTACTGTAAGTGGAGAGAGCATGGCAACACCCCGAAGCACGCTGGCGCGCGCCCTGATCATCGTTCTGGTCGCCGTCGTCATCGTCGCCGCGCTTGGCGCGTGGCTCTACACGACCACCCCCCTGGGCGAGCGCGCGCAGAATGTGCAGCGCCGCCTGGCGGCGCGTTTCCTGCCCCACGAAGCGCCCGCCGTGGCGTTTGTTCCGACGCCTGTGATTTCGGCGGCTGAGAAAGAGGCGGCGCTGAGCCTCCTGGCGACGGCCACGGTCGCGCCGACGGCTCCGCCGCCGACGGCGACAACGTCGCCGGCCGTCAGTCAGGCGGCTGTCAGCCAGCCCGCTGCGCCAGCCGCCTCGCCCACCGCGCCGCGTCCGCCGGCGACGCCGACTCTTGCCGTCGCCCTGGCTCCGATTGTCGCCAAGATGGACCTGGGGGCGATGCGCCACGAGTACCAGGGGTGGAACAATTGCGGCCCGACCACCATCGCCATGGACCTGAACTTCTTCGGCAAGCCCACGACACAGAAGGACGCCGCCGCCGCCCTGAAGCCGGACCCGAACGACAAGAACGTCGGGCCGGATGAGCTGGCCGAGTACGCTCACAGCCTGGGCATGGGCGGCGCCTACCGCGTCAACGGCAACCTCGGCATGCTCAAGGCGCTGCTGAGCAACGGCATCCCGGTCATCGTCGAGCACTGGTTCATTCCGGAGCCGAACGACGAGATGGGCCACTACAAACTGCTGAAGGGCTACGACGACGAGGCCCAGGTGTTCATCGCCAACGACTCGTACAACGGGCCGAACATCCGCATCGGCTACGCCGACTTCGACCGCCTGTGGAAAGTGTTCAACCGCACGTATGTCGTCGTCTACCCAATGGACAAGGAAGCGGTGGTCAAGGCGATTGTCGGGCAAGATTGGGATGAGAAGGCGATGTGGCAGCGCTCCCTGGCCGGGGCGCAGACGGGCGTTGCCCAGGACCAGAACGACAAGTTCGCGTGGTTCAACCTCGGCTCAAGCCTGGAAGCGCTAGGTAAGCACCAGGAGGCGGCGCGCGCCTACGACCAGGCGCGGCGGCTCGACCTGCCCTGGCGCATGCTGTGGTATCAGTTCGGCCCGTTCGACGCCTACATGGCCGTCGGCCGCTACCAGGACGTGCTGTCCCTGGCCGACGCCAACCTCAAGACGGCCAGTAACCTGGAAGAATCGCACTTCTATCGCGGCAAGGCGCTCCAGGCGATGGGTCAGACCGGCGAGGCGCGCAAAGCGTTTGAGCAGGCCGTCAAGCTCAACACGAACTACCAGCGGGCCAAAGACGCGCTCAGCCAGTTGACGGCCAGCCAATGACAGCGTCTCGCCCCGGCCCGTCCACGTGGCGGCGAGTGATCACCGCCACCCTCACCGTCGTCTTCGGCTTCGGGCTGGCAAAACTCATCGGCTTCGCGCGGCAGATCATCGTCGCCCATGCCTTTGGCACAAGCTGGCAGATGGACGCCTACAGCGCCGCGTTCGAGCCGGCCGACGTGCTGTTCACTATCATCAGCATCGGCGCTCTCGGCACGGCCTTCATCCCCGTGCTGACCGATTTCCTGGACCGCCGCGACGACGACGGGGCGAACCACCTGACGAGCGCCATCCTGACCCTCACGGCCATCATCGGCGTCGCGCTGGCCGTCCTGCTGGCGCTCATCGCCGTGCCGGTGGTGCAGGTCTCTGTCGGCCGCGGCTTCGCGCCGGAGGGCCAGGCCCTCACCATCCAAATCCTGCGCATCATCCTCATCGCCCAGATTCTCCTGGGCGTCAGCGGCGTCATGGCGGCGACGCTCCAGGGCCACCAGCACTTCCTGCTGCCCGCCCTCGCGCCCTCCCTGTACAACGTCGGCATTATCGTCGGCGCGCTCCTGCTCGCGCCGCGCCTGGGCATCCACGGCCTGGCGTGGGGCGCGGTGTTGGGCAGCTTCCTCGGCTTGCTGGTCCAGATTCCCGGCTTCCGGCGCTTCAACATCCACTATCGCCCGCGCCTCGACCTCAAGAACGCGGCGGTGCGCAAGGTGGGTGTGCTGGCCGTGCCGCGCTTCCTCAGCCTGGCGATCTTCAACTTCACCATGTTCTTCAACACGACGCTCGCCTCCACCCTGGCGACGGGCAGCGTCGTGGCGTTCTTCATGGGCTGGAGCCTGATGCAGCTGCCGGAGACGGTGTTTGCCACAGCGGTAGGCACGGCCGTGTTCCCGACGATGGCCGAGATGGCGAGCCGCAACCAGATAGACCGGCTGCGCGCGACGATGGCGAGTACGCTGCGGGCGATCTCGGCGCTCACCATACCCACCGCCGTCGGCATGCTGGTGCTGGCGCAGCCACTGGTGGCCGTGCTGTTCCAACGCGGCGCGTTCAACGCTGAATCGACCGCCCTTGTCGCGGCCTCGCTGTGGGGCTGGTGCCTGGGGTTGGTGGCCCACTCTGCGCTGGAGATCGTCGCGCGCACGTTCTTCGCCATGAAGGACACGCTCACGCCGCTGAAGATCGGGTTCGTGTCCATGCTCATCAACATGGCCCTGGCGCTCGCGCTGCGCGAGCCGCTCGGCGTCACCGGCCTGGCCCTCGCCAACTCCATCGCCTTCTCCATCGAGACGATTGTCCTGCTGGTGATCCTGCGCCGCCGCATCAACGGCATCCAGGGGCAGTGGCTCCTGGTCGGTGTCGCCAAGATTACCGCCAGCGCCGCCGTCGCCGGCGTGGTCATGTTCATCCTCAGAAATATGCTCGCCGACCAGCGATCCATCGTCATCCTCGTCGTCGCCGGCGCGGCCGGCGCCCTCGTCTACGTCGCCGGTGTTCTGCTGTTAGGGTTGGACGAGCCGCGGCTGCTGATACGGGTTGTTTCACAACGTTTACAGCGCCGCGCCCCCGCGCCGATTGGTGAATAACACCGCGTGAATTTCTGCGTTATACCATGCAGGCATGCGTTCATGCCTGTGAAGGAGGCGTTCCTCCGCACACAATTTGTCGGCCCCCCAACGGCTTTGAGCCTGTGACGTAGCCGCGGCGGGGAGCCGCGCACAACTCATCGCTGTGGGGGGAGATATGAACATGCGGCACTGGGGCATGTTGTGCCTGGTCGGCTGTGGGCTGCTCCTGGGAGTCTGTTTCCTGTCAGCCGGTTCGCCGCCCGTATCCGCCCAGGGCAACCCTCCCACGCTCACCTCGACCGCGACCCCCAAAAGCTCGACCATCGTCACCGTTCGCCCGGCCAGCCTCAACGGCTGGGCTGTCGTCCCGGACACCCTCGCGCCCACCTTGCAATTCGTCTATGGCCCCGCGACCCCGCCGATGGGCGTCGGTAGCTTTCGCATGGCCGTGGACAACACCTTCATGAGCGGCGGGACTTACACCCGCGCCTACGCCGGCGTCCGCCTGAGCCGCATCACCCGCCTGACGTACAGCACCTATACGACCGCCAGCGACCCGGCCGGCCTGGCGGCCAAGCTGCATCTTGCGATTGACTACAGCCTCCAGGATGGGGATGACTCCTACCAGGGCGACCTCGTCTTCGATCCGAGCGTGACCGGGGCGGCGATCACCACGGGGCAGTGGCAGACCTGGGACGCCCTCAACACGATGGGGTGGTACGCGACCGAACAGCCAGGCCGAAACAAGTGCGTGCCGGCGGCTCCCTGCGCCCTCGCCGACATTCTGCTGGACTACCCGTACATCGGTATTCGCTACACGGTGGGGACGCTCGGCTTCAAGGCCGGCCCATTCTGGAACTCATTCGACGGCAACGCCGATGCCCTGACCGTCAGCGTGGACGGGAACGAGGTCAGCTACGACTTCGAGCCGGACCTCCCGACGCCGACAGTGACCCTGACGCCGACGATCACCCTGACCCCGACGACGACATCCACGCCGACGGTCACGCCGACGACGACATCCACGCCGACCTCCACCACGACGCTGACGCCCACCGCAACGGCCACGACCACCGCGACCCCGACGGCTACTGCCACGAGCACGGCGACAAGCACGCTGACGCCGACGCCGACGAGTACGGTCACCACGACGCCGACCACGACGCCAACCCCGACCGTCACGGCGACCCTGCCGCCGCAGGTTCTCGGTGTCTTGACGGTGACCAAGCGGCTGCAAGGGCCGTCGTCGGCCTTTGCGCCCGGCGACGTGTTCACGCTGTTCCTCGGCTGCTTCGACGGCACTGGGCAGCCGATCCCCGCCACGAACTCGACCCAGAACGTCGCCGCGAACGGCGCGGTGTTGTTCAGCATTCCATACGTCCCGGCGATCAGCTCGTGCATCCTGACCGAGGTGCACGTCCCTGCCCCCGCCCCCGGCTACGCTTACCTGGGTGTCGTGTACGACTCCATCGCCAGCAGCCCGCCGGTCACGTCGAACACGACGACCATGAACGTCAGCTTCGTCCCCAAGCAGGGCATGGTCGGCTCGACGACGGTCACAAACGTGGTGGCTGCCAACACGCCGACGGTGACGGTGACGCCGACGAGCACGGCCACGCCGACGAGCACGGCCACGCCAACGGCCACAGCGACATTTACAGCCACAGCGACGCCCACCGTCACGTTCACGCCGACGAGCACGGCCACCGCGACGCTGACGCCGACGAGTACGCCGACGCGCACCGCGACGGCGACCCAGCCGCCGACGCCGACGCGCACCGTGACCAGCACGCCGACGGCGACGCCCACGCCGCGCGCTGTCTACCTGCCGCTCATCGCCGTGGGCGTGACGCTGGGCGCGCCGTGACGCAGACTCATCCCTCACCCCCTAGCCCCCTCTCCCACAAGGGGAGAGGGGGGAAATTGGCTCCCCTTCTCCCATTTTGGGAGAAGGGGACGGGGGATGAGGGCCGAGTCACCCGGCGTTGACCCGCGCGCCGCGTCATCCTATACTTAGCGTGGTATGACCCACGAACCCTCTTCCACCCCGCCGTCTGACGCCGGTGCGCTGCTGAGCGTCCGCCGCCTGTCGAAGCGCTTTGGCGCGTTCTGGGCGTTGCGCGACGTGGACCTCGACGTTCGCGACGGCGAGGTCGTCACGCTTTTTGGGCCAAACGGCGCAGGCAAGACGACGCTGATGCGCATCGTCGCCGGGCTGAGCAAGCCCTCCGCCGGCGAGATTGACATGGGCGGCGTGGCCGTTCGCGCCAACAACACCGCCGCGCGCCGCATCCTGGGCTTCGTCTCGCATCAACCCCTCGTCTACCCCGACCTGACGGCGCAGGAGAACCTGGTGTTCTTCAGCAAGCTGTACGACCTGCCTGAGGCGGAGGCCCGCGCCGCGTCGCTGCTGAAGCGCGTCGGCCTGGCCCACCGGGCGCACCAGCCGCTGCGGCAGTTCTCGCGCGGCATGCAGCAGCGCGTTGCCATCGCCCGCGCACTCCTGCACGACCCGCGCCTGCTGCTGCTGGACGAGCCGTACACCGGCCTCGACCCGGCGGCCATGGACTGGCTGACCGGCATGCTCGCCGAGCTGAAGCGCCAGGGCCACACCATCCTGATGACCAGCCATGACCTGGACCGCGGTGTCGCCGTGGCGAACCGCGTCGCCATCCTGGCGTCGGGCCGGCTGGCCTACGCTGCCGATTGTGCCTCCCTCGCGCCCGGCGAGCTGGCCGCCGCCTACGCCGCCGCTTCCCACGCGGCGGGAGGAGGGGGCGCGTGAGCCATCTCGACACGCTGACGGACGCGCCGGAGCTGGCGGTGGAGGAGCCGCAGGGGTTCGCGTCGGCGCCGGCCGAGCGCTGGGCCGCGCAGCCCGCGCCCAGGTACGGGCCGCGCCAATACGCGCGGCAGGTATGGGCGCTGGTCTGGAAGGACCTCATCGCCGAGCGCCGCACGAAGGAGATTCTGTCGGCGACGCTGGTGTTCGGCCTGCTGGTGGTGCTGATCTTCAACTTCGCGTTTGATCTGCGCCGCGCGGAGATGGATCTCATCGGCCCCGGCATCCTGTGGGTGGCGTTCATCTTTGCCGGCATCCTGGGCCTGAACCGGGGCTTTGCCCTGGAGAAGGACCGCGGCGCGCTGGAGGGGCTGATGCTCGCGCCCATGGACCGCAGCGCCATCTACCTGGGCAAGCTCATCAGCACGCTCATCTTCATGTCGGTGATGGAGCTGATTATCGTGCCGGTCTATAGCCTGCTCAACAATCAACCCATCCGGCCCGACTTGATTCCCGTAATATTCATGGGAACACTCGGATTCGTCGCCGCCGGCACGATCTTCGCGGCCATCGCGGCCAACACGCGCACGCGCGAGGTGCTGCTGCCCATCCTGCTCTTTCCCATTCTCGTGCCTGTCGTCATCACGGCGGTCGGCGCGACGGGGATTGTGCTGCGGGGCGGCGAGGACCTGGGGCCGCCGCTCACCTTGCTGGCCGCCTTCGACATCGTGTTCCTGGTCGTGGGTGTGCTTGTCTTTGGCTATGTGATTGAGGAGTAAACATGACCACGCAACGTCTCAAGCCGATCGTGTGGGGCCTGGGCATCGCGACCGCCCTCGCTCTGCTTGTCACCCTCTACCTCGGCCTGGTCTGGTCGCCGCCGGAGCGCTCGATGGGCGAGAGCATCCGCATCCTTTACTTCCACGCGCCCTCCGCCTGGGCGTCGTACCTGGCGATTGGGGTCGTCGCCATCGCCAGCATCATGTACCTGTGGCGGCGCACGCGTATCTGGGATGTCATCGCCCTGGCGTCCGCCGAAATCGGCGTCCTGTTCACCACCATCACCCTGATCTCCGGCATGCTGTGGGGCAAGCTGGAGTGGGGGACGTACTGGACGTGGGACGCGCGCCTGACGAGCTTCCTCATCATGTGGCTGATCTACGTCGGCTACCTGATGCTGCGGGCAGCGATTGACGATCCGGAGCGCCGTGCCCGCCTGGCCGCGATTGTCGGCATCATCGGCGCGCTCGACATCCCCATCATTCACTTCGCCGTCCTGTGGTGGCGGACGCTGCACCCGCAGCCGATTGTCGTGCGGCCGGGCGGCCCGGCGATGAGCGAGCCGATGGTCGTTGCGCTTGTGTCCGGCATGGTCGCCTTCACCCTGCTGTACCTGTTCCTGGTGACGTTCCGCGTGTCGCTGGAGCTTGAGCGCGATCAGGCCGAGGTCGCCGAGCGCCGCCAGGCTGTTACCGCCGAAGCGCAGCCTGGCTGACCGAATCCTCCCTCTGAAAATAACCCTGGGCCGCCTCGTCGCCACCCGTCGCCACCGACTTGAGTCGGTGGCTGAGAGGGCAAAGCCTGCTCAAGCAGGCGCGGAGGGGTGTGTTCTTGCTCAGCCGGCCTTCTTCAGCGGGCTTTCGGGTCTCGCGCGAAGAAGATAGGAACGCAAAGGCGCAAAGGCGCAAAGAAAGAGAACGGCGTTTTCCCCTTTGCGACTTTGCGCCTTTGCGTTCCCAAATAGGCCTGGGCTGTCATGCTGAGCGGAGCGAAGCATTTGTAGCGCCGACTGAAGTCGGCTCGGCGTTAAGTGAGCGGGGCCTCTGCGATAGACAGTAGAGACACGGTATACCGCGTCTCTACTGTCCCCGAATTTGACGCGACGGCGTGACTGTGCTAACATTTCTTAATAATTGAATATTGGCTCTTATCCAGAGGGGTGGAGGGAACGGCCCTGTGAAACCCCGGCAACCAGCTTGGATCGTGACGCGAGCCGCGCTCGCCAGCCGAGACCATTCGGGCTAGGTGCCAACTCCGTCAGGCGAGCGCCTGAAAGATGAGAGACCTTGCAGCAGTGTCTCTCTGTGCGCATGGAGAGACCTTTTTTTGTGTCAACGCCCCAACTGAGAGAGGCTGATGCGGACCGTCGCCTGGCATGACGGCAAAGTGCAGATGATTGACCAGCGGAAACTCCCCAACGAGTTCGTCGTGGCGGAGTACACCGACTACCGCGCCGTGGCCGCGGCCATCACCGACATGGTGGTGCGCGGCGCGCCGGCCATCGGGGCGACCGGCGCGTTCGCCCTGGCCCTGGCGGCGGCGAGCAGCCAGGCGACCGACCGGGCTGCGCTGCTCGCCGACCTGGAACGCGCGGCGGACGAGATCAACGCGGCGCGGCCGACCGCCGCCAATCTGCGCTGGGGCCTGGACAGGCTGCTGCGACGCGCCCGTGCGGCCGATGGCGACGCCGACGCGATTCGCGCCGCTGTCCTCGACGAAGCCCAGACGCTCGCCGACGAGGATGTGGCGCTGAACCGGCGCATGGGCGCGTTTGGGGCTGAACTGGTGCCGGATGGCGCGACCGTCATCCATCACTGCAACACCGGGGCGCTGGCGGCGGTGGACTATGGCACGGCCCTGGGCGTCGTCCGCGCCGCCCACGAGCAAGGCAAGCGGCTGCACGTCTTGGTGGACGAGACGCGGCCGCGCCTCCAG
Source organism: Anaerolineae bacterium (assembly GCA_046328525.1). Lineage (GTDB taxonomy): Bacteria > Chloroflexota > Anaerolineae > Epilineales > JAHCIE01 > JBDHWG01. Next base: position 47,478 of record JAXLWK010000009.1, on the reverse strand, counting down.
GGGGCGAAGCTCACCGCGTGGGAGCTGAAGGAGCTGGGCGTCTCGCAGACACTCATCGCCGACAACGCGGCGGGCTATTTCCTGGCGTCGGGCAAGGTGGGCCTGTGCCTGGTGGGGGCGGATCGCATCGCGGCCAACGGCGACACCGCCAACAAGATCGGGACGTACAAGCTGGCGGTTGTGGCGAAGGAGAACGGCGTCCCGTTCTACGTCGTCGCGCCCACGTCCACCATAGATCTCGCTACGGCGACCGGCGCCGACATTCCCATCGAGGAGCGCGACCCGCGCGAAGTGACCCATGTCGGCAGCGAGCGCATCGCGCCGGAAGGCGTCGCTGTGGCGAACCCGGCGTTCGACGTGACGCCGGCGCGCTATATCACCGCCATCATCACCGAGGAGGGCGTCGTTCGCCCACCATATGCGACCGGCCTGCGCGACGTCGTCGCCCACGCTCGGCGGTCCGACCCGCAGTCCTAAGGAGTAGGGGGAGCCTCTCGTGAGCATTCTCGTCGTTGGTTCACTGGCCCTGGACTCGATCCAGACACCCTTTGGCAAAGTCAAAGACGCCCTCGGCGGGTCGGCCGTCTACTTCTCGGCCGCCGCCAGCCTGTTCGACAGGGTCAATGTCGTCGGCGTTGTCGGGCAGGACTTTCCGCCCGACGCCATCGAGTTTCTACGGTCGCGCAACGCGGACCTGTCGGGGCTTCAGGTGGCGGAGGGCAAGACGTTCCGCTGGTCGGGGCGCTACGACTATGACATGAACACGGCCCAGACCCTGGACACGCAGCTCAACGTGTTCGCCACGTTCCACCCGACGCTGCCGGAGTCGTACAAGAACGCGGAGTACGTGTTCCTGGCGAACATTGACCCGGAGCTACAGATCGAAGTCCTCCAGCAGGTGGATCGGCCCAAGCTGGTCGTCCTGGACACGATGAATTATTGGATTGACTACAAGCGCGACGCCCTGACCGAGGCGTTCCGCCTGGCCGATGTCATCATCATCAACGAGGCCGAGACGAAGCAGTTCGCCAAGACCTTCAGCCTCATTCGCGCGGCGCGCAAGATTCTCGAGCTGGGGCCGAGTGTCCTCGTCATCAAGAAGGGCGAGTACGGCGCGGCGATGTTTGCCAACGGTGAGAACGCGATCTCGTCCAACTTCTTCATCCCCGCCTATCCCCTGGAGAAGATTCAGGACCCGACGGGCGCCGGCGACTCCTTCGCTGGCGGGTTCATGGGCTACCTGGCGCGCAGCGGGACGATTGGCATTGGCGCGATGAAGCGGGCCATCGTCCACGGCAGCGTGGTGGCGTCCTTCGTGGTCGAGGACTTCAGCGTCAATCGCCTCAAGACCCTGGAGCCGAGCGAGATCGCGGCGCGCTACGAGGAGTTCAAGCACTTCACCCACTTCGAGCACTTCGCCGACGACATGCGCCCGACCGGGCAGGTCTGGGAGCGCCTGGCGGTGCGCGGGTAGTGCAGCTCGAGCGGACGCACGACCGGGCGCGCATCGAGGCGTTCCTGAGCCGGGACCGCATCTGGGGCGCGTATGCCCTGGGCGACCTGGAGCCCTCGCTATTTCCCTTGTGCGAGTGGACGTTCGCGGTGGACGCGGGGCAGGATGTGGCGCTGGCCCTTGTCTTTCAGGGCCTTACGCCTCCTATCTGCCTGACGATCGGCGCAGCGCCCGGAGTGGCCGCGCTGGTGGCGGAGGCGGGCCTGCCGGAGTGGGTTCACTTCGTCATGGAGCCGGGCCATTGGGCGGTGATTGACGCCGTCTACGCGCTCGGCAAGGCGGACGCCATGCTACGGATGGGCCTCGCGCCCGGCGACTTCCGGCCGGCCGCCTTGAACGGTTGGCGTCCGCGCCGCCTGTCCGCCGCCGACATGGCCGCCCTGACTCAGCTCTACACGGCCGACGGGGGCGGCGCGCCGGATGCGTTCGCGCCGTTCCAGGTGGAGCAGGGGTTGTTCTATGGCGCTGACGAGGCCGGCCGTCTCATCGCTGTGGCGGGAACGCACCTGGTCGCGCCGGAGATGGGCGTGGCGGCGGTGGGTAACGTCTACACCGCGCCTGACTATCGCGGGCGCGGCCTGGCGCAGACCTGCACGAGCGCGGTGGTTGAGGCGTGTCATGACCTGGGGGTGCGGGATGTGGTGCTCAACGTCGCCCGGGACAATGCCCCGGCCCGCGCGGCCTACGCGCGGCTCGGCTTTCGGCCGTGGTGTGAGTTCATCGAGGGCAGCGGCGTGCGCCGCGCGTGACCTCTGGCGAACGCATGCAGTGGCGCTTCGTTGCTGCGCGAAGAACGACTTGATGAAGATCAACTATGTGTTGCTCTGATAGTACTCGCGCTGGAGATGGCTCTCCAGCGCCCCCGACGGGCGGTGGTAGAGACGCGCCATGGCGCGTCTCTACTCCGCCGCCAGCGGAATGCGGCAACAATAGTAACGGTTTATGACTCGTTACTACATTTCAGTTGACGCATGGGTAACAGACCGGTCGGTTAATGACAACGAACTGTTGAAGGAGAATGAATGGCTACTGAGACTCTTGTGCAGTACGACGTGAAGGACCTGGGGTTGGCGGCCGAGGGCCGTCGGCGCATCGAGTGGGCGGCGACGGAGATGCCGGTGCTGCGGCTCATTCGCGAGCGATTCGAGAAGGAAAAACCGCTGGCGGGCGTGCGCCTGGCCGCCTGTTTGCACGTGACGACCGAGACGGCCAACCTCGCCATTACCCTCAAGGCGGGCGGCGCCGACGTGTACCTGTGCGCCTCCAACCCCCTGTCTACTCAGGATGAGACGGCGGCGGCGTTGGTCAAGGAGTACGGCATCGCCACCTTCGCCATCAAGGGCGAGGACAACGACACGTACTACCGCCACATCCTGGCCGTCCTGGACCAGCACCCGCATATGACGATGGACGACGGCGCTGACCTGCTGACCGTGCTGCACCAGCAGCGCACCGACCTGCTCGACGGCATTCTCGGCGGCACCGAGGAGACGACGACCGGCGTCATCCGCCTGCGGGCGATGGCCGACGACGGCGCGCTGCGCTACCCTGTTGTGGCGGTGAACGAGGCCGACACGAAGCACCTGTTCGACAACCGCTACGGCACGGGCCAGTCTACCGTGGACGGCATCATCCGCGCCACCAACCTGCTGCTGGCCGGCCGCGTGGTCGTCGTCGGCGGCTACGGCTGGTGCAGCCGCGGCATCGCCAGCCGCGCGCGGGGCATGGGCGCCAACGTCATCGTGACCGAGATAGACCCGCTCAAGGCGCTGGAAGCCGTGATGGACGGCTACCGCGTCATGCCGATGCTCGACGCCGCGCGCGAGGGCGATGTGTTCGTCACCTCGACCGGCGACATCCATGTCCTCGACCGGGCCCACTACGCGGTGATGAAGGACGGGGCGGTTCTGTGCAACTCCGGCCACTTCAACGTCGAGCTGAACCTGCCCGCTCTCGCCGACATGGCCGTCGAAGTGCGCCACCCGCGCCCGTTTGTGGAGCAGTTCGTCCTGGCCGATGGCCGACGCCTGAACGTCCTGGCCGACGGCCGCCTGGTGAACCTGGCGGCGGCGGAAGGCCACCCGGCGAGCGTGATGGACATGAGCTTCGCCAACCAGGCCCTCGCTGCCGAGTACATGAAGAAGAACGCGGCGGCGCTGAAGCCGGCCGTCTACCGCGTCCCCCTGGACATGGACCGCGAGATCGCCCGCCTCAAGCTCGTGGCGATGGGCGTCCAGATTGACACGCTCACCCCGGAGCAGGAGCGCTACCTGTCGAGCTGGCAGGAAGGCACGTAGACCGACCGCGACGCGCCGTGGGTCGCTCCGGCGCGGCGACTTACCGAGCGACACCTTTGACGTTTCATGAGGATTGCCATGTCAGATTCTTTCATGTCGGCGGATCGGTACGTGTTTACCTCGGAGTCGGTGACCGAGGGCCATCCTGACAAAATCTGCGACCAGGTGTCGGATGCCATCCTGGACGCGCTCCTCACCCAGGACCCACTGTCCCGCGTGGCCGTCGAGACGGCCACGACGACGGGCATGGTCATGGTTATCGGCGAGGTGACGACTACCGCCTGGGCCGACGTCCCGACCCTGATCCGCGAGACCGTCCGCGACATCGGCTACACCCACGCCGAGTACGGCTTCGACTACAACACCTGCGCGGTCATCAGTTCGATTCACGAGCAGTCGCCCGACATCGCCCTGGGCGTGGACAAGGCCCTGGAGGCGAAAGTCGGCCACATGGCGGAGGAGGATGTCGAGGCGGTGGGCGCGGGCGACCAGGGCATGATGTTCGGCTTCGCGTGCCGCGAGACCGAGGCCCTCATGCCGATGCCGATCTCGCTCGCCCACGACATCACGCGCCGTCTGTCGGCGGCGCGCAAGTCGGGCGAGCTGCCCTTCCTGCGCCCCGACGGCAAGTCGCAGGTCACGGTGCAGTACAAGCGCGGGCAGCCGCTGCGCGTGGACACGGTCGTCGTCTCGACGCAGCACAGCCCGGAGATCAGCCACCGCGCCCTGACCGAAGCGATCATCGAGTACGTGGTGCGCCAGGCTGTGCCGGCCCACCTCCTCGACGACAAGACCCACTACTATATCAACCCGACCGGCCGCTTCGTCACCGGCGGGCCGATGGGTGACTCGGGCGTCACCGGCCGCAAGATCATCGCCGACACATACGGCGGCATGGCGCGACACGGCGGCGGCGCGTTCTCCGGCAAGGACCCGACGAAGGTGGACCGCTCGGCCGCCTACGCCGCGCGTTACGTGGCGAAGAACGTCGTGGCGGCGGGGCTGGCGGACCGCTTCGAGGTCCAGCTTGCCTACGCCATCGGCGTGGCGCGGCCGGTCTCGATCACGTTCGAGACCTTCGACACGGCGCGCGTCCCCGAGGCGGTGATTCACGACCTGATCCAGGAGCACTTCGACCTGCGGCCGGGCGCGATTATCCGCGACCTGCGCCTGCGCCGCCCCATCTACCGCGCGACGGCGGCCTACGGCCACTTCGGCCGCACCGACATTGACGCGCCGTGGGAGGTGACGGACAAGGCCGAGACGCTGCGGCAGGAGGCGGGCCTGCCCGCCGAGGTCGGCGTGCCGGTCGGCGACTGATTGGGCGGAAACGGCGAGTGGCCCGCGCGTTTTGCGTGGGCCACTCGTAGCTTTCATGCGACGCCTGGCACTTGGGCGCTTGGCAGACAGTGCAAAGCCCGGGGTGGGCCTTGCGTAATCATTGCTGTGTCCCCCTGGCAGTGGTAGGGGCAGGTTTCAAACCTGCCCCTACTCCACCGCCGGTGGCGTCGCTGGGCGGCAACGTCGCGGCTGTTACTCGCTGTGCGTCGCCATTTCTTTGGCCTGGGCGACCCACTTCTCGACGTCGGCGGGGCGCGGCAGGCGCTTCACTTGGCCGCCCGCCTTGGCGACTTCGGTCAGCTTCTCATAGAGGTTGTCGGCGCGGCGATGGGCCAGCTCTTTGACGCTGTCTACGCCGGCGTCCTCAAGAAGGTTGGAGAACTGCGGCCCAATGCCCTTGATGCGGGCGAGGTCCGCACGGTTGAAATACTCCAGAACCTGGCTCGCCTCAACGCCTAGCTCTTTCGCCAGATGGCGGCGGTCGGCCAGGGTGCGGGCCTTTTCGAACAGCTTGTTGGAGTCGGTGATGCCGAGGCTCTTCAGCTTAGCGGCTATATCCGCGGTCATGCCGCGAATCTCGCCAATGCGCATGTTTGCCATCGCGGGCCTCCTTCGCCCATGCTTGGTGGTAAGGTGGAAACTGCTCTAAGGTCATTGTATCGTATACATAACCTCTTGTCAAGCAGTTTGTCCACTGGTATTTTGCGTTTTGTGCTACTTGTGCGTAGGATTCACGCGAAAGGGGGGCATTTGCGCGCTTTAGTCACCGGTATCGCCGGTTTCGTCGGCAGCCACCTGGCCGACTACCTGACGTCGCACACGGATTGCCAGGTGTGGGGTGTCGTACTCGACGCTCCGATAGCGCCCCTTCCATCCGCTGCGACCCTTCTCTATGGCGACCTCCGCGACCGGGAGACGGTGGTCGCCGTCTTGCGCGAGGCGACGCCGGATGTCATCTTCCACCTGGCGGCGCAGGCCGTCGTGCCCCTCTCCTGGCGCGACCCGTGGGATACCCTGGAAACCAATATTCGCGGCCAGGTCAACCTCCTGTCGGTAATGGCGGAGTTGAATCTGCCGACGCGCATCATCGTCGTCGGCTCGGAGCAGGAGTACGGCGCGATTCGGCCGGAAGACCTGCCCATTGACGAGGACACGCCGCTGCGCCCGGCAAGCCCCTACGCCGTCAGCAAGGTGACGCAGGACCTGCTGGGCCTGCAATACTTCCTCAGCCACGGCATCGCAGCCATCCGCGTGCGCCCCTTCCCCCACATCGGCCCGCGCCAGCGCCCCGACTTCGTCGCGGCCGCGTTCGCGCAGCAAATCGCCGAGATCGAGGCCGGGGAGCGCGAGGCGGTGGTCAAAGTGGGCAACCTGACGGCGGAGCGCGACTACACCGACGTGCGGGATGTCGTGCGCGCCTACTGGCTGCTGGCGCAGCACGGCGAACCGGGCGAGGTCTACAATGTGGGCAGCGGCGTGGCGCGGAGCGTGCGCAGCCTGCTGGACGGCATGATCGCCCTCAGCCCGGCCGACATTCGCGTTGAGGCTGACCCGGCCCGCTTCCGTCCGGTGGACATGCCGCTGACGGTGTGCGACCCGAGCCGCCTAAAGGCGGCGACCGGCTGGCAACCTGAAATATCATTCGAGCAGAGTCTCCAGGACATCCTGGATTACTGGCGGGGCCAGGTGGGGCTCGTCACGCGGCCCGGCGTCTAGCCGCGGCCGCGGCCCGGCGTGGGCCGCGTTGTTCCCACACGGCGGAATAGAAGGGAGTACTGAATCGTGTCGCAGCGTAAGCGTGCGCTTATTACCGGAATCACAGGCCAGGACGGCTCGTATCTCGCGGAGCTGTTGCTTGCCGAGGGCTACGAGGTCATCGGCATGGTGCGCCGTACCAGCACCGTCAACTTCGACCGCATCTGGCACATCCAGGACGACGTCACCCTGGTGCCGGGGGACCTGATGGACGAAGTGTCCCTCATGTCCATCCTGCGCGAGACGCGCCCCCACGAGGTCTACAATCTGGCCGCCCAGAGCTTCGTCAAAACGTCGTGGGTGCAGCCGGTGTTCACCGGCGAGGTCACTGCGCTCGGCGTCACACGCATCCTGGACGCGATTCGCATGGTGGACCCCGAGATTCGCTTTTACCAGGCGTCTAGCTCGGAGATGTTCGGCAAGGTGCAGGAAGTACCCCAGACGGAGCGGACGCCGTTCTACCCCCGCAGCCCTTACGGCGTGGCGAAGGTCTACGGCCACTGGATCACGGTTAACTACCGCGAGAGCTACGATCTGTTCGCCTGCTCCGGCATCCTGTTCAACCACGAGTCGCCGCGCCGCGGCCTGGAGTTCGTGACCCACAAGGTGACGTATCATGCCGCCAAGATCAAGCTCGGCCTGGCCGACCGCCTGCCCCTCGGCAACCTGGAGGCGCAGCGCGACTGGGGCTACGCGCCCGACTACGTGCGCGCCATGTGGCTGATGCTCCAGCAGCCCGCGCCCGGCGACTATGTTGTCGCCACGGGCATGACGCACTCGGTGCGCCGGCTGTGCGAGGTGGCGTTCGGCTGCGTCGGCCTCAACTGGGAGGACTACGTCTACGTCAACCCGTCGGACCTGCGGCCGGCTGAGGTGGACCTCCTGGTCGGCGACGCCACCAAGGCGCGCCTGGAGCTGGGCTGGGCGCCGACGGTCACGTTCGAGCAGATGGTCGAGCAGATGGTGGACGCGGACTTGACGGCCCTGCGCAACGAGCGCGTGCCAAGCCGGGTGTAGAGTTTGGAGCCGTCATTGCGAGGAGGGCGATAGCCTGACGAAGCAATCTCACGGCGGGCGATGGACGCGTCATCATCGCATAGACGGCCTCTTGCGACAGCGGGAGATTGCTTCGCCGCGCTCGCAATGACAGCCAGGCTATGTTCTTGTGGCGGCGCATGCCGCCACAGGGTATGGGGTTCTCGTAATGACGAGATGGAGAGTCTGAATGGCCGGTGACATCGTTTTTGGGACAGACGGCTGGCGCGCTCGCATCGCCGAAGACTACACGTTCGACAATGTTCGCCGCGTGAGCCAGGCGTTCGCCGACTACCTCAAGTTGACCGGCGGCGCGGACGACGGCGTCATCGTCGGCTACGACAACCGCTTCGAGGCCGAGTTCTTCGCCGCCGCCGCCGCCGAGGTCATGGCCGGCAACGGCATCAAGGCGCACCTGACGGAGCGCGGCACGCCCACGCCCGTCATCTCGTTCTCGGTGGTGGACCGCGGCGCGGCGGCGGCGATCAACATCACCGCCAGCCACAACCCGCCGTGGGACTGCGGCTACAAGGTGCGCTCGGAGACCGGCGCCGCCATTGCGCCCGATGCGCTGAAGGAGATCGAGGCGCGCATCGGCGACGCGGCGAGCGCGAAGCGCATGCCGCTCAAGGAGGCGCAGGCGAAGGGGCTGGTGGAGACGTTCGACCCGGCGCCGGCCTACTTCGAGCGCCGCATCTACCCCAACGTGGACGTCGAGAAGATCCGCGACGCGGGCTTCAAGGTCGTTGTGGAGCCGATGTGGGGCGTCGGCGCGCCGTACTGGAAGCGCCTGCTGGTCGGCGGCAAGACGCAGCCGATTTTCCTACACGACGTGCGCAACCCGGTCTTCCCGGAGATGTCGCGGCCGGAGCCGATTCCACCCAACATTGACGTGGCGCTGGCGAAGGTGCGCGAGGTCGGCGCCGATGTTGCCATCATGACCGACGGCGACGCCGACCGCGTGGGCGCGGGCGACGAGCACGGCGTGTTCATCAATCAGCTCCAGGTCTACGGCCTGCTGGCGCTGTATCTGCTGGAGTATCGCGGCGAGCGCGGCGCGATCGTCAAGACCCTTTCCACCACCTCAATGCTGGAAAGCCTGGGCCGCCTGTACGACGTCCCGGTGTATGAGACGGGCGTCGGCTTCAAGTACGTCGGCCCCAAGATGGTCGAGACGAACGCGATGATGGGTGGCGAGGAGAGCGGCGGCTTCGCATTCCGCGGCCTGCCGGAGCGGGATGGCATCCTGGCCGGCCTGTACCTGATGGACTTCATGGTACGCACCGGCAAGACGCCGTCGCAGCTCGTCGGGATGCTCTTCGACAAGGTCGGCGCCCACTACTACGACCGCATTGACATGACGTTCCCGTCCTCAGAGCGGGCGGCCATCAAGGCGCGGCTCGACACGACGGACCCGGCTGAGGTCGCGGGCATCAAAGTCAACCGCGTCAACCGCAGTGACGGCTACAAGTACGAGCTAGACAACGCGGGCTGGCTGCTCATCCGCTTCTCCGGCACGGAGCCGCTGATGCGCGTCTACACGGAGACGACGCGCCAGGACAAGGTCCAGGACCTGTTGCGCGCCGGCGTGGCGCTGGCCGGCGTGAAGGTCGAGGCGTGATCCAGATCGTCGGCGAGGGTGCCCACGATGCTCGTTGACACCCACGCCCACCTCGACATGCCCCACTTCGACGCGGACCGCGACGCTGTCGTGGCGCGCGCCGCCGCGGCGGGCGTGACGCGCATCGTGACCATCGCCAGCGACCTGCCGTCGAGCCGCGCGGCCATCGCCCTGGCCGCGCGTTACCCCGGCGTCTACGCGACCGTCGGCCTGCACCCGAACTCGGCTGCCGAGTGGGAGCCGACGACCCTCGACGAGCTACGCGAGCTGGCGGGGCGCCACCGCGTCGTCGCCATCGGCGAGATCGGCCTGGACTACTACTGGGACGCCGCGCCGCGCGACGTGCAGGCCCAGGTGTTGCAGGCGCAGCTCGACCTGGCCGTCGAGATGGGCCTGCCGATTGTCATCCACATGCGGAGCAAGGCTGAGCCGGGCCACGACGCCCACACCGCGACCTGGGACATCCTGGCGGCCTGGGCCGCGCGTCACCCGTGGCGCGGGCGTCGGCCGCTGGGCGTGCTCCACTGCTTCTCCGGCGACGCGGCGCTGGCGGACGCGGCGTTGGCAGCCGGCTTCTATCTTGGCCTGGACGGGCCGCTGACCTACAAAAACTCGCGCGCGCTTCAGGTCATGGCGGGCGCCTGGCCGGGCGGGCAGGTGGTGGTGGAGACGGACGCGCCGTACCTGACGCCGCATCCCCATCGGGGCGAGCGCAACGAGCCGGCGTATGTGCGGTTCGTTGCGGAGAAGCTGGCCGAACTGCGGGGCGTGGCGCTGGAGCAGGTCGCCCAGGAGACGACGGCGGCAGCGGAGCGCCTCTTTCGCCTCGGCGTGTAGCGCTCTGCCGACTGAAGTCGGCGCAACCAGGGGGCGCGTTACGAAATATGCGGCGGGTCTGGCGCGTCAAAGGGGTGGGTGTCTGGTCGTCCACACGAGTTTGAGGGCATACAGAAGGCATGAGCGATACGTATTCGGCAGCGAGTGATGGGCACAATAACGGTGCGGTCCCAAACGGCGCGTCAGGCGTGAGCGTCGCGTCGGGGGCTGTCCGCGCAGGCCGCCACCCTGACCTGGGCATCATCCGCGACGAAATGGCGCGTCTGGAAACGAAGCTGCGCGACATGTCGGACGTGCCGTACCCACCCCTAGCCGATGTGCTGACGCACCTGGTGAGCGCGGGCGGCAAGCGCCTGCGCCCCGCCGTCGCCCTGCTGGTGAGTAAGGTCTACGCCTGCGACACGGAGCGGGCGCTCTCCCTCGCCGCCGGTCTCGAAATGCTCCACACCGCGACCCTGGTGCATGATGACTTGATTGATCAGGCGGTGCTGCGGCGGGGCATGCCGACGCTCAACACGGTCTGGACGCCGGTGGCGACCATCCTCGCCGGTGACTACATGTTCGGGCGCGCAGCGCGGTACGTCGCCGAGACGGAGAACCCGCGTGTCATCACGCTGTTTGCCGAGGCGCTCAAGACCATCGTGGGCGGCGAGCTTCAGCAACTCTACAACCGGCCTGTCGGTCTGCCGACCCAGGACGCCTATTTCCAGCGTATCTACGGCAAGACGGCGGCGCTGTTCACCACGGCGGCCGAGGCGGCCGGCGAGTTGGGCGCGGCCCCGCCGCAGATCGTCGCGCAGCTGCACGACTACGGCTACAACCTGGGCATGGCGTTCCAGATCATTGACGACATCCTCGACTTCACAGGCGCGCAGGCTGAAGTCGGCAAGCCGGTCGGCGGCGACCTGCGGGAGGGGATTGTCACCCTGCCCGTGATGCTCTATGCCCAGGACGAGCCGGACTCGCCGTTCCTGCGCCGCTACTTCGCCGCCGGCGTGGGCGCGGACCGCCGCGAGGCGGTAGACGCGCTGGTGGCGGCGGTGCGTCAGTCGCCCGCTGTGGAGGCAGCCCGGTCGGTAGCGGCGGACTTTGTCGCCCGGGCCAACACCGCTCTCGCCGCGCTGCCCGACGTCCCCGCCCGCCGCGTCTTGGAAGACATCGGCGCGTATACCGTCGTGCGCCACGAATGACCTCGCCTACCCCCTGATTCCCGTGGACGTTGCCATCGTTATCCTCAACTGGAATGTGCGCGACCTGCTGCGGCAGTGCCTGCGCTCGCTGGCGGCGGCGCGCGCCGCGACGCCCGCGTCTCTCAGCGTCATCGTCGTAGACAACGCCTCGTCGGACAGCAGCGCCGACATGGTGCGCGCCGAGTTCCCGTGGGCGCATCTCATTAGCGCGCCGGGCAACCTGGGCTTCACCGCCGGCAACAACCTGGCGTTGCGGGCGCTCGGCTTCGGGCCGCGTGGCCGCGAGGCTGCCCGCACCGACGCCCTTCAAGCCGCAATCGGCGTTGCCCACGCTGCGATTGGCGTGCCACAGCGGCCCCGCTACGTCATGTTGCTGAACCCCGATACCGAGATCGTCGGCGACGCCCTGGCCGTGATGCTGGACTACATGGCGCGGCACCCGGATGTGGGCCTGCTAGGTCCGCGCCTGCGCTATGCCGACGGCAGCGTGCAGTCCTCCCGCCGCCGCTTCCCCAACCGCCGCACCGCCTTCCTCGAAAGCACGCTGTTGCAGCGATGGTGGCCGGACGGGGCAACGCTGCGGCGTTTCTACGTTGCGGACCGGCCGGACGACGTAGCGCAGGACGTGGACTGGATCACCGGCGCGTGCATGCTGGCGCGGGGCGCGGCCCTGGCCCAGGTCGGCCTGCTGGACGAGGGCTTCTTCATGTACTCCGAGGAGGTGGACTGGGGGCGGCGCTTCAAGCTGGCCGGCTGGCGCGTCGTCTATCTGCCGACGGCAGAGGTCATGCACTACGAGGGGCGCAGCAGCGAGCAGGTCGTCGCGCGGCGGCACATCTACTTCCAGACGAGCAAGGTGCGCTACTACCGCAAGTGGGACGGCCAGCCGATGGCGGAGACGTTGCGTTTGTTCCTGCTCGCCACGTATGCCTGGCAGTTGGCGGAGGAGAGCGCGAAGTGGCTGCTCGGCCACAAGCGGCCGATGCGGTGGGAGCGGATACGCGCCTACGTTCAGGTGCTGCGGTCGAGGCTCCGCTCGTGAGCGTGCTGCCGTCGGTCCTGTTCGTCGCCGGCGAGTACCCGCCGGCCCAGGGCGGCCTGGGCGACTATACGCGCGAGCTGGGTCGGGCGCTCATCGCCCAGGGGCAGGCGTGTCGCGTACTGACGCTGGCCGTGCCCGGCGTCCCGGTCCAAGATAGCGCCACGCCCGACGACCCGCCTGTCTCGCGCGCCGTCCGCCGTTGGAACTGGCCTGCATGGGGAACGGTGCGCGCGACGGCGGCGCAGGCCGACATTGTCCACATCCAGTACCAGACGGCCGCCTATGGCATGCACCCGGTCGCCAACGCGCTACCGTGGCTCCTGCGCCGCCGCCGCATCCCCGTCGTGACGACCTACCACGACACGCGCATCCCCTACCTGTTCCCCAAGGCCGGCCGCGTGCGGGACTGGGCGACCTTCGCCCTGGCCCGCTGGTCGGACACGACCATCGCCACGAACAACGAGGACGCCGCGATTCTGCGCCCGGCCGCTCGCCGCCTCGCCGTCATCCCTATCGGCTCCAACATCGCGCCGATGGCGACCGAGGCTGACGGGGCGGCGTGGCGCGCCGGCCACGGAATTGGCCCGGACGTGCCCCTCCTGGTATACTTTGGGTTTGTGAATCGAGCCAAGGGCGCCGACACGCTCGTGGACGCCCTGGCGCGGCTGCGGGCAATGGGCATGCCAGCGCGCTTGCTCATGCTCGGTGGGCAGGTGGGGGCAAGCGACCCGACGAACCAGGCGTTCCTGGCCGAGACACGCGCCCAGGCCGAGCGGCTCGGCGTCGCCGAGGCCATGCTCTGGACCGACTTCCTGCCCGAAGCGGAGGTGTCGGCGGCGCTCACGGCGGCGGATGTCGCCGTGCTGCCGTATCGCGGCGGCGTCTCGCTCCAGCGCGGGACGCTCATGGCGGCGCTGGCCCATGGCCTGCCGATCGTGGCGACGCGCCCGACCCACCCGACGCCCGGCCCACTGCCCGGCCTGACTGACGACGTGGACGCCGCGCTGACGGCCCCAGAGTCGCCGACCGCGTTGGCGGAAACGGTTGCGGCGCTGCTCGCCGACCCGGCGCGGCGGACACGGCTGGGGGCGGGGGCGCGGGCGCTGGCCGCTCGCTTCCATTGGGACACCATCGCGCGGCAGCATGTTGAGGTGTATCGAGAAGTCTTGAGCGCGTCATGAAGAAATCTCTCCCGCGGCGCTGGGCGTTCCTGGCGATGCTCGCGGTCACGCTGGCGGCCTTTGCGGCGCGCGTCTGGTCGCTGGGCGACGCAAGCCTGTGGTTTGACGAGGGGCTGAGCGTGGCGTTTGCCGGCCGCCCCTTGCCCGCCATGCTCGCCACGCTGGTGCACGAGGACCTGCATCCGCCGCTATACTACCTTCTCCTGCACGCCTGGATGCTGGTGGACGGCCGCGGCGAGTTTGCCGTCCGCTGGGTGAGCCTTATCCCCGGTGTCCTCCTCATTCCCCTGGCGTATGCTACACTCACCGAGGTCTACGCCGGCCGCGAGCGCCTGGGCATCGCCGCGTTGGCAGCGGGCGTGCCGGCGGCGCTGCTCGTGGCGCTGTCGCCGTTCCTCATCTACACCTCCCAGGAAGCGCGGATGTACAGCCTGGCGGCCATGTGGGGGCTGCTGGCGGTAGCGAGTTTGCTCAGGGCGACACGCCAGGACCCTCACCCCCTTGCCCCCTCTCCCCTTGTGGGAGAGGGGGAGACAGAGAGTGGGCGGCGCTGGACAGTGATTTGGCCGTGGGCGCTGCACGTTGTGGCGCTGGCCGGCATGTTCTACACCCTCTACCTGACCGCCCTCCTCCTGCCGGCGCTGTTGGTCTACGCGGCGTTGTGCGGCCGGCGCGTCTTCTTGCGCTGGCTGGCCGCTGTCGCCGTCGCGTTCGTCCTCTTCTTGCCGTGGCTGGCCCCTGCCGCTGCCCAGATGGCGCGGCTGGCGGCGCACCCGGACTTCTTCCCGGCCGAGCTGAACCCGCTGGGCGTCATCGGGCGCATCCTGGGCAGCTTCCTCGCCATCGGCTCGACGCGCCTGGCGCTGCTCCTCCTGGCCGCCGCCGTGGTCGGGGCGGCCTTGTTCCTGGCGCGGCGCTGGCTACGCGACAAGGACCTGGCGCGGCGCGAGCTGCTCGTCGCCCTCGCGGCGGGCGTTCCCATCGCGCTGACGGGCATCGCCGTCGCGCTCGCGCCGAAGTTCGCCGCGCGGTACGCCATCGTCGCCGCGCCGGCGTTGTACGTGGCGCTGGTGATGATCGTGTTCGAGGCGCTGTGGCGGCCGCAGCGGGTTTTTCGCCTGGCGTATGCCGCCGTTCTCGTCGCCGCCCTCGTCCTCTCTGGGCGCGAGGGCGTGCGCGCTGCCCAGACGACCTGGTCGCCCCAGGAGGACGCCCGGCGCATGGGCCAGTACCTCACCGAGCGGGCGCGGGAGGATGACGCCATCGTCCTGGTCGAGGACGCGCCCTATGCCTTCGACTACTACTACGCGGGGCAGACGCCGCGCTGGGGCATCCACGTCGCCTACGACTTCGAGAACGGGGCGCGCGTGCTCAACGACCTCCTGTCCCGCGAGCCGGGCCGCGTGTGGGTGTTGCTGTGGCACCATGAGTTCGCCGACCCGACCGGCATGGTGCTGGCGGAGCTGTCGCGGCGCAGTGAGGGCGAGCCGTTCGTCCGCACCCAGATTCCCGGTTACACCCTGATGCGCTTCAATCTCAAGGACTGGTCGCCGGTGGCGGCGATCCCGACGCCTAAGCAGCCGATCGGGGCGACGTTTGGTGAGCACCTGACCCTGACCGGCGTGGACCCGTTCGGCGGCGAGCCGGGCGCGCTGCGCTGGATATTCTACTGGCAGGCGCGGCAGCCGCTGGACCGGGACTACACGGTCACGGTAGAGCTGGTGGATGGCGCGGGCAAGGTCGTGGCGACGCACAATCAGGCTCCTAGCACACCGTGGCTGGCGACGGCGGCGTTCCCCGTCGGCGTGCCGGTACGCGGCGTGACGGTGCTGGACCTGCCCAAGGGGCTGATGCCGGGGGAGTACGACGTCCAGGTGCGCGTCTGGGACACGCGCGAGCAGCGCAACCTGCCCGCCGCCGGCCCAGACGGCCAGGCGCTGGGCGAGAGCGTGTCCCTGGGCAAGGTGACGGTCACGCCGGGGATGCTGCCGAAATGAACGCGAGGCGCGGCTGATGGCTGAGCACGCGGAGGGCGCGGGGGAGGTGCGGCCCGGCGCGGCGGGGCGTGCCGCGTCGCCCACGCGCCTGTCCTGGCTGGCCGCCGCCGCGCTGCTCGGCGCGTCTCTCGCCGTCTTCCTGGCGTTTGTCGTCCGCGTCTGGCTGCTGGGCGACGCCAGTCTGTTCTACGATGAAGCCTTCGATATTCTGTACGCTGCGCGACCCCTGTCCGAGATGTTCTGGTATCTCGCCGACCAGGGGCTTCACCCGCCGCTGCACTACCTGTGGCTGCACGCTGTGATGGCGCTCGCCGGCCAGACGGAGTTCGCCGCTCGCTTCGCCAGCGTGATCCCCGGCGTTCTGACGGTCGCCCTGGCCTACGCCGCTGGCCGCGAGGTGTTCCGCCGACGCGCGCCTGTGGCTGTGCTGGCGGTCGGCGTGCCGGCGGCGCTGCTGGTGGCGTGTGCGCCGTTCCTGATTGCGTACTCACAGCAGGCGCGCATGTACAGCCTGGCGGCGCTGATGGCGCTGCTGGCCGTGGTGACGCTGCTGCGGGCGACGCGGGAACATCCCTCACCCCCCCTCCCCCTCTCCCAAAATGGGAGAGGGGGGGAGAGGGCGAGGGATTGGCTCCCCTGGCTGTGGCACGCCGTGGCGCTGGCGGGGATGCTGTACACGCTGTATTACTCCGCCTTCATTCTGCCCGCCCTGTTCATCTACGCGGCCGCGCTGGGGTGGCGCGTCCTGGCGCGCTGGCTGGCGGCGGCGGCCGTTGGCGCCCTGATCTGGCTGCCCTGGCTGCCCGGCGCGCTTATGCAGGCCCAGCGTCTTGCCCAGAACCCGGATTACCCGGCGGCCAATCTCAACCCTATTGAGGTGGTGGGGCGTATCCTGGACGCCCTGCTGGGGGTGGGGGGAACGTGGACGCTCGGCGTCCTGGCGCTGGTGGGGCTGGCGGCGGCGGCCATTCTCATTCTCACCCTCTGGCGCACCGACCGACCGCTGGCGGCGCGCCTGCTGCTCGTGACCCTGGCGGCGGCGACGCCGATCCTGCTGACGGGCATCGCGGCCGCGCTGATGCCCAAGTTCGCCGCCCGCTACGCTATCGTGGCAATGCCGATCCTGTTCGTCGCCGCGCCGTCGGACCTGTTCGCGGCGCTGTGGCGGCCGACGCGGGCGCTGCGCGTGGCGTATGTGGCGCTCGTCGCGCTGCTGCTCGCCGTCATGGGTGGGCAGGCGTGGGACGCGACACAGCGGCCGGTCGCCGCGCAGGAGGATGCTCGCCGCGCGGCGCAGTACTTGACGGAGCGCGCCAGGGAAGACTACGTGATCGTCCTGGTGGAGGACGCGCCCTACGCCTTCGACTACTACTACCGCGGCGCGGCGCCGGTGACCGGCGTCCACGTCGAGTACAACTTCCAGGGTGGCGCGGACCGCCTCAACGAAATCTTGGCGACGCACCCCAGCCGGGTGTGGCTGGCCCTGTGGCACCACGAGTTCGCCGACCCGACCGGCATGGTCATCGCCGAGCTTCAGCGGCGCAGCGAGACGCCGCCGATGGTGCGTACCAACATCCCCGGCTACACCCTGATGCGCTTCGACCTCAAGGACTGGTCGCCGGTGGCCGCCCTGCCGGCCCCGCAGCAGCCCGTTGGCGCGACGTTCGGCGACCGCCTGCGGCTCGTGGGGGCGGATGCGTTGGACAACGGGCCGGGCGGTCTGCGCTGGATACTCTATTGGGAGGCGCTGCGGCCGCTGGAGGGCGACCTGGGGGTCGCGGTGCAACTTGTGAATGCCGATGGCCGGGTCGCCTTGACGCACAATCAGGCGCCGAGCGCGCCGTGGCTGGCGGCGGCGGCGTTCCCGGTCGGCGTGCCGCTGCGCGGCCTGACGCAGGTGGACTTCCCTAAGGATTTCGCGCCCGGTGAGTACGAGGTGGTAGTGCGGGTCTGGGACCCGGCGGCGCAGCAGAATCTGACGGCGGCGGGGCCGTCGGGGACGGCGCTGGGGGACGCCGTGTCCCTTGGCCGGGTGCAGGTGACGCCGGCGATGCTGGCCGCGAAGTAAACGGGGTCAATTCACCTGGAGCGTGGCGAGCCGGAACCACGTCCCGATTTCCTCGCCTGCCGCGTCGAGGGCCGGGACGGCCTCGCCGAGCTGGCCGAGGCGCAGGGAGACTTCGACGCGGTACGCGCCCGGCTTCAAGTCGGGCGGCAGCGGCAGCGCGCGGCGCGTGACATAGGTCGTGTCGCTGTCCCAGACACTGGTGGACGAGTTGGGCGCGGGCCAGAACTCGTCGCGCGCCACCGTCTTGCCCTCCCCATTCCGCAGCCGCACATTGGCATACAGATCCGGCCGGCCGTCGCCCTGCGGCTGCCAGAAGAAGGCGAGGGAGAGCGGCTCGCCGGGGCGAGCCTGGCCCGGCCCGATCTCGAAGCCGACCAGGCGCAGGGCATTGCCGTAGGAGACGTCGGTCGGCGTGGCGGCCTGCCGGGCGGCGGTCGTTGCGGTCTCGGCCGGTGCGTACAGGGGCAGGACGAAGACGAGCGGAATGAGGAGCGCGTACAGCGCCAGCCCGCCGCCGACGGCCGCGGCGACCCCGCGCGGCCAGCGGAAGAGCGTGGCGGCATTCAGCCCGAAGGCGACGACGAGGGCGAACGGCGCGGCGACGGTGAACAGGAAGCGCCCATGAGCGCCGGCGGCGATGACCTGATTGTGGCGCAGAACCGAGAGGAAGACGAGGGCGACGGCCAGGAGGAGGATGAGCCACTTTTGCCACGCGCCCGCGCCCAGGAATGCCCGGCGGTGGGCGACGAGGGTGACCGCGGCGGCCAGAACGGCGAGGCCGCTGATGGCCCACAAGACGCTCCAGATCGGGCTGGGCAGCGTGATGTGCATGTAGCCGAACGCGCCCCACGATGTGCGGGCGATCTGGTTCAGCACCTCATCGCGGATGATGTCCCAGGTGTAGGGGCCATTGCGGGCCAGGAAGCTGTACGTGCTGAGGTACATGCCCCACCCTAGCGGGTCGCCGTAGAGCGCCTGGTTGCGGGCGTACCACCAGCCCGCGACAAGCGCAGCGACGCCAAAGAGTATAACAGCCGACACGAGCAGCCGCCGCAGATCGCGTCTGACGTAGGCGACCAGGACGAGCGTCAGGCCGAAGAGCGGGATGAGGCTCAGCCCGGTGAGCTTGGTCAGCGCCGCCGCGCCGAGCAGAGCGCCGCCGATGGCGACCGATGCGTACGAGGGTGTGTCGTCGAGGGCGCGCACCATCCACCATAGCGAGAGACTGAACAGCATCGTCATGAGCGGGTCGTTCTGAATCGAGGCGCTCATGAAAATGAACGAGGGGTTGAAGGCGACGGTGGCGGCGGCGGTGACGGCGACCCAGGGTAGATCGGGGACGACGAGGCGGGCGATGCCGTACACGGCGGCGAGGGTGACAAGGCCCATGACGAGGGACAGGGCGCGCAGGACGTGCAGCGCCAGCGCCGTGCCCTGATACGGGAAGCTCTCGGCCGCAGAGTGGAGCTGCACGGCCGCGCCGTTGCCGAAGTCGTTCTCGATCCAGTCGAAGTGCGGGTTGACCCTAACCACATCGCCGTAGTCGGACGTGTCAATGGCGGATGTGGCAGCGGCGGCGAGGGCGTAGTACAGCGGCGGGTGGTGGCCCATCGTCACCGTCCACGGCTGGCCGTTGTCGGTCCAGGGCTGGACCGGCAAGGCGCGGTGAGTGGCGACGTAGCGCACGTACTCGAAGTGGGGTATCTCGTCCACCGCCTCGCCCAGGGGAATGGCGACGCTGTACCAGCCGGCGAGCAGGACGAACGCCAGGAGAATGACGGCGAAGAGGCGCGCGTGGAGCGTCGCCGGGACGCGGAGTCTCACGCCGCCCTCTTGCGTCGCCGCCCCTCGACGACGCCGATGGCGACGACGAGCGCGACCGTCGCCAGGGTGATGCCCAGGCCGAGGTAGAAGGATGTTGGCGCGAATACGAACTCGACCTGATGCCGGCCGGCGGGCAGATATACCCCGCGCACCACATAGTTCGCGTGAACAATCGGGGTCGGCTGGCCGTCCACAGCGGCCTGCCAGCCCGGCCAGTACTGATCGGACAGGACGAGCAGCCCCGGCCGCTCGGTGTCGGTTTCGATGGTCACGCGCTGCGGCGTGTGGGCGATGCTCTCGACCTCGGTGTACGCGATGGGTGGGTTCTGCGCCAGCGCCGCGATGTTGTCGGGTACAGAGCCGTCCAGGACGGCGCTCGTGCTGGGGTCGAAGGCCGGGTTGAGGACGACGGCTCGCGCCTCGTCGTCGCTGCCGACCGGCTGGACGTTGTACACGACATAAGCGCGAGGCAGGTAGGCCGGGTTATGGTAGACGCGCACGTCGTCCCACGTGCCACGCCGCTTCAGCAGCGTCGTCGGCAGGCTGTAGACGCCCAGCGCCAGGCTGCCAGGGTCGGCGACGGGCTGGCCGTTGTCGAAGCGGCGGCCCGCGTGGGGCAGCCAGGTGTTCGCCAGGCACACGCCGACCGCCGCGCCGGGTTGGCTGTCGGGCGCGTCCACGTACAGGTAGAACTGGCGGTTCTCGGAGTCGGGAATCTTGTCGAAGAAGAACGTGACCGGGACGCCGTCCTGGATCTCGGCGGCGTCTATCTGTCTGTACGCGAGGTGCGTGCCGCTCGTCGGAGCATCGGTGAGGTGGAGGCCGACCGTGCCGCTGTTGACGCGGCCATAGGTCTGGAAGCGCAGGTCTATGCGGT
The DNA here is from genome assembly GCA_046328525.1 of Anaerolineae bacterium. Classification (GTDB taxonomy): domain Bacteria; phylum Chloroflexota; class Anaerolineae; order Epilineales; family JAHCIE01; genus JBDHWG01. Next base: position 26,900 of record JAXLWK010000009.1, on the reverse strand, counting down.
GGAGGCCGTTCTGGTAGGCGGTGAAGGTCTGGCCGACGCGGCGCGGGCCGTAGATCTCGCCCGTATCGGCGTCGCAGCGGTTGGCGAGGTTGAACTCCGGCAGGCTGGGGTCGCCGGGCACGACGAAATACTTGACGTTGAGCATGCCCATGAGCCGCGCGCGCACCTGGCCGAACTGCTGAATCAGAGTGTTGTCGTTGATCCAGGGGATCGGCACGTAGGTCTCGGCCTGGCTCCACAGCCGCCGCGTGCGGGCTGGCGGAATCGAGGTGTAGCCGCCTAGCTCGGCCAGGCCCAGGGCGTTCGGGATGTTGGGGCCGAAGACGAGCTGCTCGGCCTGGAGCGTGGCGATGCGGAATACCTCTTTCTCGCGGTCCGCCTGAAGGCGCGCGATGAGGTCGGTCGTCGGGTAGGCCCAGGCCGTGTCGCTGACGGTGTTGTAGCCCGCGCCGAACACGAACAGGTCCGCGACGGCGACGACGACGACGACAACGGCGGCGCGGGGGAAGCGCACGGCCAGCAGCGCCGCGCCCAGCGCCAGGACGAGCCACAGCAGTGGGCCGATGTAGTCGCGGGCGGGGAGCGGCGACTGCGTCTGCAAGTCCTTGAGGTGGTAGAGCAGGGCGGCGGCGTAGGCCAGGGCGAGGGCGCCGGCGGCGATGGCGAGAATGCGCGTCGCGCGGCGCCGCTGCTCCGGCTGCCGCAGGGCGTCGAGGGCGTTGGCGGCGAGGATGGCGCCGCTCAGGGGGTAGAGGAACACCATGCGCGACAGGCCAAAGTAGCCCAGGCCAGGCACAAGCTCGGCCAGGCGCAGCAGGGGCGTCCCGGTGACCCACAGGGTCGCCAGGATGGTGACGCCGGCCCAGAACAGGGTGGTGAGATTGCGGCGCAGGAAGGGCGCGGCGACGGCCAGGAGCAGCGGGACGATGGCGAAATAGGCCGTCTGCTCGTTGTAGTTGCTCGCTCCCCAGTAGCGCCCGGTCACCTGGTTGCCGAAGAAGTCGGGCGCGATGAGCAGGATGAGGTTGGGAAACGGCACGCGCGTACCGAGCAGGCCGGCATAGTCGTTGAGGACGCGCTCGCTCAGGCGGATGGCTTCCCAGGCGGGCAGGATTTGCACCGCCGCCGCGCCGATGCCGACCAGGCCCAGCACGACCGCCATGCCGACCGGCTGCCAGCGCCGCGAGGTGACGGTCAGGAGAGCGCCATACGCGCCAATGATGAGGCCGACGAGTACCGGATACTCGATCTGCCCACCGAGGAAGGCCAGGCCGAGCGCCAGCCCGCCCAGGCCGGCGTAGACCCAGCAGCGGCGGCGCACGGCCAGCTCGTAGCCGAGGAGCGCGCCGGGGATCCAGGCGCTGGTTGCGGCGAAGGGTGGGTACTCCAGCCAGACGACGAGGGCGCCGTTGAGCATGTACGTCACCGCGCCCAGGAAGGACGCGAGACCGCCGAGGCCCGCGACGCGCAGGAACGCATACATCAGGCTGCCGGCCAGGCCCAGGTTGATGAACACGGCGATCGTCATGCCGCGCGCGGCGGGCAGCCAGAACAGCAGATAGTTCAGGGGATAGAACGGCTGGGCGTTGGGGTCGCCCATGAGGGAGCGGCCGGCCAGGGCGTTGGGGTCCCACAGGGGAAGCTGACCCTGGCGCAGGCTGGCGTCGAAGAAAACGCGGTTGGGGTAGTTCTCGAAGAGGACGTCGGACGGCAGCGTATTGTGCGCCGCCGGCAGGCCGATGCCCGTCCACGGCCGCGTGATGGACAGCAGGTCGAAGGGGACGAGCGCCTTGTTCGGCAGGAGCGCCGGGCCGAGGAAGGCGGCGGCGATGAGCCAGAGCAGGGCGACCAGGGCGGCGTCGCGCCAGCGCGGGTACGTGTCAAGGCGCTTGCGGATGCCATCGAGGGGGCTAGCGGACACGCGAAGGCTCCGCGTATGGTGCGCGGTGGATGGTCACGCGGAGCACGAAGGACACGAAAGGCCACGAACAACGCGAAAGGGACACGCCCCACGGCCGTTTTTCGTGCCTTTTGCGTCCGTTTCGCGCCGTTCGTGATCCAACGCTCTGCTCGACTGCGCAAATCCTGGCGATGGGTGGCATAGACATGGCTCACAATAAGGGACAGGCTATTGTAGGGTCGTCGCGGGGCGGAGTCAAAATCACGCTCTGATTGGCGAATTTCGCTCGCCTCGCGTACCATATGAGGCGCAGGAAACGAGGAGATGCCACAGAGGCACAGAGGACACTGAGGGGAAGGGGTAGTCAGAAAACTGGTCACCGAGGTACGCACCGGAGAACTTGATAGGCCGCTCCCGCGCTGGCGGAGCGGGACGTTTGCCGCTGTCGTCGCTGTCGCGCTCGTGATCCTCCTGGCGGGGGTCGTCTACTCGCGCTGGCTGTCCGCGACCCAGTGGGACGCCGACGAGGGCATCCAGCTCGTCCAGGCGCAGCTCATGGGCCGCGGCTATCGCCTGTACAGCGACATCTGGATGGACCAGCCGCCCGGCGTGCCGCTGTCGCTGCTGGCCGGCTTCCGCGTCTTCGGCGAGAGCGTGGAGAGCGGGCGGCTGGTGGTGCTGCTATACGCGCTCGTCGGGCTGGCGGCGCTGGCCGTCCTCGCGGCCGGTCTCTGCGTGGCGGCGGAGCGCCATCGCCTCTCGCGGAAGCCCCCGTCTGATGCACAGTCCGCGCCCCGTTGGCTCAGTCCCGGTCTCGCCGCCGTCGCCGCCCCACTGCTCATGCTCCTCGCGCCCAACTTTTTCTGGCTGGCGCGCTCCGTCGTGCGGGATATTCCGGCGACGAGCATGGCGACGCTGGCCGTGGCCCTGGCGGTGGTCTATGGCAACACGGCCAGGCTGCGCTGGCTGTTCCTGGCCGGCCTGGTGCTGGGCTGGGCGCTCTGGCTCAAGCTGACCGCCGCGCTGTACGGCGTGCCCCTGGTCGCCTTCGCGCTGCCGGCCGTGTGGGGCGCGCCCAACCGTTGGCGGGACGCGATCCGGGGCGTCGCGGCGCTGGCCGCCAGCCTCGTGCTCATCTGGCTGCCTTTCCTCGTCTTCTTCGACGTGCGCGGCTTCGTCGCCCAGGCGCTTTCGACACCCGTCGCGGCGCGCGACGTGTGGCCGAACCGGGCGCCGGAGTACGCCCAGTGGCTCTGGGAGTACATGACCGTCGAGAACCTGGGGATCACGGCGCTGGCGGTGGTCGGCGCGTGGGCGCTGATTCGCCGCCGCAGCTACGCCGGCGCGGTCATGCTCGGCTGGCTGGCGCTCACCGCGTTCGTGCTCGTCAATCAGCGCCCCCTGTTCGCCAAGCACCACTTCCTGCTGTTCCTCTTCCCCCTCGTGGCCCTGGCCGGCGTCGGTGTGGCGGGTGTGTGGGACATCCTGCGCGGGCCGCGCCGCGCCGGCGCCGTGTCAGTCGCCGTGGCCCTGACGGCCCTGGCGCTGGTAGCGGTGCGCGCGCCGGGCCAGGCGTCGGACCTGGGCGAGCTTGTGGACCCCGGCCCCTACCGCTCGCTGATGGAGGCGGTCGAGTGGGTCAAGACTCACACCGCGCCGGGGGACATCATCGCCGCCGACCCCCCGATGATCGCCTTCCGCTCCGGGCGGACGCAGATTCCCTGGCTGGCGGCGCAAAGCTCGAAGCGCATCGAGACGGGGCAGCTCACGAGCGAGGAAGCCATCGCGACGGTTGCGAAGTATGACCCGCCCGCGATTGTGCTGTGGAACGGGCGGCTGGACCGCCTCAACGGCTACATGGCGTGGGTGAAGGCGCACTACATGCCGGCTATCCGCGAGAAAGACCGCGTCCTGTACCGCCGCTTCGACCCGTCTGAGCTCCAGCACCACGCCAGCGCCCGATTGGGCGACGTTGCCGAGTTGATGGGCTATGACCTGGACTCGGACGGCAAGAAGGTCAACATAACGCTCTACTGGCGGGCCGTCGAGCCGCAGAGCGTGGACTACACCGTGTTTGCCCACCTGATTGATGCTGCCGGCAAGGGCTACGGCCAGAGCGACGGGCAGCCGGAGGGCGGCGTATCGCCCGCGTCCACGTGGGACGCCGGGCAGATCGTCGTGGACAAGCGCTCCATCACCGTACCGGCCGATGCGCCGGCCGAGCTGTGGCTCCAGGTGGGCATGTACGACCTGGCAAGCGGGGCGCGGCTGCCGGTGACGGTGGACGGGCAGCGCGTCGAAGGCGACCAGGTGCGCCTGGCGACACCCGCCCCTCACCCGTAGCCCCTCTTTTGGGATCGTTTGGAGGTAGGCAGAGCAGGTTCCTCTCCCACAGGGAGAGGGTAGGCGAGGGTCTTTGCGCCTCCGATGGGATTATGACCCTCACCCCAACCCTCTCCCATAGGGAGAGGGAGCCAGCCGGGGATGCGCGTAACTTTGCGAACGTTTGGAGGCGGAGTATAATTTTGCCTTGCTTCCCGCCGCACACCGTCAGGCCGCCAGGCGACGGACGGGCGGGCTTTTTCTGGCCTACACGTAGGTATCACTGATGCGGAAACGCCTGATTGACTGGGCTAAAATTGTCATCAGCCTGGGGCTGCTGGCCGTCTTGCTCTGGCGCGTCGGCGCGCAGCAGACGCTGGACCATCTGCTGCACATGGACCCGTTCTGGTTCGCCCTGGCCGTGGCCCTGTATTTCATGGGCGTCTGGCTGCGGGCGTGGCGCTGGCAGGGGCTGCTACGCGCCCTCGACCTGAACGTCGGTCTGGGGCTGCTGACGAACCTCTACTTCGTCGGGATGTTCTTCAACGTCATGCTCCCGTCTGGCGTCGGCGGCGACGTGGTGCGCATCTACGAGCTGAGCAAGGACGGGCGCGGCGCGGCGAACGCGACAAGCTCAGTGCTGATGGACCGCGCCGCCGGCCTCGTCACGCTCATGGCGCAGGCGCTGATCACGCTGATTATCGCCTGGGCCGTGTGGCCGGGCATCATCCAACCCTCCGTGGCCCTGGCGATTGTCGTCATTTCCGCCGGAACGCTGATCGCAACCATCGCGCTGCTGTCGGTGGACTACCTGCGGCGCTGGCTCGCCGTGATCCCGTTCCTGACGCGCTGGCTGGAGAAGCCCGGTATCCGCCGCTTCGCCGAGTCGTTCAAGTCGTACCGCGGGCCGGCGCTCTACCGCGCGCTGGCCGTGTCCTTCGTGTTCAACCTCCAGCTCGTCGTGGTGAACTACTGCCTGGGCCTCGCGCTCCACATCAACCTGCCCTTCGTGTACTACCTCCTGTTCGTGCCGATTGTCTCCTTCGTGCTCTCCCTGCCTATCTCGTGGGGCGGTCTCGGCGCGCGAGAGACGGCCTACGTCCTGTTGTTCACGAGCGTCGGGGTGCCGTCGGACCAGGCGCTCGCCCTGTCGCTGGCGTTCTACGCCGTCAACCTGCTCACCGGCGCGGTGGGTGGCGTCCTGTACCTGATGTCGGGCATCCGAGGCGCGCGGGAAGACGCGGCCGCGGCCGACGGGCCGACGACGAAGCAGGTGTAGCATGCGTTGTCTTGTGACAGGCGCGGCCGGCTTCATCGGCAGCCACCTGGCCGAAGCGCTGGCCGCCGAGGGGCACACCGTCGTCGGGGTGGATTGTTTTACGGACTACTACCCTCGTCCCGTCAAGGAGGCCAACCTGGCCCACCTGCGGGCGACGCCGGGCTTCACGTTCGAGGAAGCCGACCTGCGCACGGCGGACCTGTCGCGGCTGGTGGACGGCGTTGACGTCGTCTTTCACCAGGCGGCGATGGCCGGCTTGCTGCGGAGCTGGACCGAGTTCGAGTCGTACATGACGTGCAACCTGCTGGCGACCCAGCGGCTGCTCGAGGCGGCCAGGGGCGCGCGGGTGGGTCACTTCGTCCACGCCTCGACCTCGTCGGTGTATGGGCGCGAGGCGACGGGCGACGAGACGCGCCCGCTCAACCCGGTGTCGCCGTATGGTGTCACCAAGCTGGCCGCCGAGAACCTGGTGCGGAGCTACGGGGAGACGTTCGGCGTCCCGTTCACGATGCTGCGCTACTTCTCGGTGTATGGGCCGCGCCAGCGCCCCGACATGGGCATTTATATCCTGATTGATGCCGTGCTGCACGGCAGGCCGATGACGATCTTCGGCGACGGCGAGCAGACGCGCGGCAACACGTACATCTCGGATGCCGTCGCCGCGAACCTGCTCGCCCTGGCCCACGGCCCGACGGGTGAAGCGTTCAACATCGGCGGCGGGAGCAACATCAGCTGGAACCGGACGATTGCCCTGGTCGAGGGAATCGCCGGTCGGCCGTTGCAGCGCATCTCCGGCCCGCCGCGGCCCGGCGGCCAGCGCCACGCCCTGGCCGACACGTCGAAGGCGCAGCGGGTCCTGGGCTGGCAGCCGACGGTTGACATCGAGAACGGGCTGCGCGCCCAGGTGGAGTGGCAACGTGGCTGATCCCTATCTGTCCATCGTGGTCCCCCTCTACAACGAGGAAGAGTCCGTCCAGGCAATGTACGACGAGCTAACCTCCGTCCTGGAGGCGTATGGCCGGCCGTATGAGATCATCGTCGTGGACGACGGGAGCAAGGACAAGAGCTTCTCGATCCTGAAGCGTCTGCACCAGGAAGACCCACGGCTGAAGGTGATTCGCTTCCGCCGCAACTTCGGCCAGACGGCGGGCTTTGCCGCCGGCTTCGCCCAGGCGCGCGGGACGTGGGTCATCACGATGGACGCCGATCTCCAGAACGACCCGCACAACATCCCGGAGATGGTGGCGAAGGCCGAGACGGGCTACGACATCGTGAGCGGGTGGCGCGTCAATCGCCAGGACAAGTTCCTCAGCCGCCGCCTGCCGTCCATGATGGCGAACCGGCTCATCGGCAACGTGACCGGGGTGCGGCTGCACGACTACGGCTGCTCGCTCAAGGTCTACCACCGCGACGTGGTCAAGGGCGTGCGCTTGTACGGTGAGATGCACCGCTTCATTCCCGCCCTCGCCAACCGACTCGGCGTCGAGGTGGCGGAGATGCCCGTCAACCACCGCGCGCGCAAGTACGGCTCCTCGAAGTACGGTATCTCGCGCACGGTGCGTGTCTTCCTGGACTTGCTCACGGTGCGCTTCCTGCTCACCTACGATACGCGGCCGATGTACGTGTTTGGCACCATAGGCCTCATCACCGGCGGGTTGGGCATCCTCATCGCCCTGTACCTCTCGTTCGTCAAGCTGTTCATGGGCCAGAACATCGGCGATCGGCCACTGCTCTGGCTGGCGATCCTGCTCATCATCCTGGGCGTGCAGTTCATCAGCACCGGTCTGCTGGCCGAGATCATCATGCGCACGTACTACGAGGCGCAAGACAAGGCGATCTATACGGTGCGCGAGACCCTGGCCGACGACGCGGTGGATGCTGCGCCCCAGTCGGTCGGCGCGGCGCCGTAGCCAATGGCCGACTCCGGTCTCCCGATAGCTCCCACCGGCGCGGCGTCGCCCGCCACACGCCTCGCGGCGCGGCCCTGGGTGACGCTGGCCCTGGCGGCGCTGGCCCTGGCCCTCGCCGCCAACGTCGTCCTCTTCCTGCCCGTTCCTCTCCTGATCCGCGCGATCGCCGCCGGCGTCCTGTTCGCCTTGCCCGGCGTTCTGGTCGCCGAGCGCCTTTTGGTCGCCGGGCGCGTCACATGGGCCGAGCGCATCGCGTTCGACGCGGCTGTCGCCGTCGCCGGCGCGCTCCTCCTGGGCCTCGCCGTCGCCTATCTTCCGACACCGATGACTCGCGCCCCCGTGCTACTGGCCTTTGACGGCGCGATCGTCGCCCTGGCGGCGTGGCTGGCGTTCGGTCACGCCCCCGCGCGACCTATCAGCATTCATGTACCCGCGCTGTGGTGGCTGGCCGTCCCCGTGGCGCTGGCCCTGGCCTTTCGCCTGACGTTCCTGGGCTACTCGGAGTTCCAGGGCGACGAGGCGCGCGCCATGCTCATGGCGGCGGGGCTAGGGCAGGGGCGGAGCGAGATTCTGTTCTTCCACAAGAAAGCGCCGGGCGAGGTGCTGATGCCGGCGCTGATGTGGGCTGCCGCCGACGGCATTGACGAGACCTCGGCGCGGCTACCCTTCGCCCTCATGAACGCGGCCGCCGTCCTCGCCATCGGCGCGCTGGCCTGGCGGCTGTTTTCTGCAAGCCCTCCCGTGTCATTGCGAGCGTCAGCGAAGCAATCTCCCGGCGAGGGATTGCTTCGCTCCGCTCGCAATGACGGCTCGTCGTTAGCAGGTTTGGACGACCTGGGTGAGCGTGGACTCGCCACAGAGCACGCGCCGGAATCCTTGCCAGTCATCGCTGCCGTTGTCGCCGCGTTCGTGCTCGCGCTGGATGGCTACTTTGTGGCGTTCGCCCGCATCGTGCAGTACCAGAGCATCGTCGCCCTGACCTCGATTGTCGCGGTCTGGGCGGCGTGGCGTTCCTACCAGGGCGGCGGGCGGCGTTGGGCGGTCGTCGCGGGGGCACTGGTCGCGGCCGGCTCCCTCGGCCACTACGAGGCCGTGTTTGCCATTCCGCCGGTGGCGTATCTGCTGTGGCGGCGCGGCGGCCTGCGTGGGCTGGTCGTCCCGACGGCGGTATTCGCGGCCATCGCGGCGTTCTTCTACCTGCCTTTCGCCTTGCACCCCCACTTCCGCGAGACCGTCGCCTACATCCTCAACCGCCGCGTCGGCGTCGGGAACGCGGCGGACGGCGGGGGGCCGCTGTACAACAAGCTCGCCGACTACTTCCTGCGCGCGACGTTCTACAACTCGACGTGGTACATCGCCCTCCTCGCCGTGGCGCTCGTGGTCGTGTTCGCCTGGCTCGGCTGGCGCGGCTTTCGGCGCGGGCGGTGGCTGGCCTTGATCTGGCCGCCGCTGGCGCTGGCAATCGTCGCCGTTGCGCCTGAGGCGATCCACCTCGGCAAATACAACCTCTCGCTGTTCCTGCTGCTGCCGCTGCTGCTGTGGGTGCTGGCCCCGCGCCTGGACGACGACGTGAAGGCTACGCTGCTGTGGTTCCTAGGGCCGTTCCTGGTGGCGAGCTTCCTGACCCAGAAGCCGCACACCCACTTCTACACGATGATGCCGGGCGCGGCGCTGCTGGTGGGTCTGGGCGTGGCGGCGCTGGTTGGCTTTGTCGCGGCGCGGGGCGGGCGCGTCACGGGCTATGCCCTGGCCGCAGCCGGGGGCGTGCTGGTCCTGCTGCTCGGCGGCTACATTTGGATGGCGTTCGTGAGCCACAGCCCGGAGTACAAGCGCGTCTACCCGTCAGCGCGCAGCCCGCTGTACCCGGCCGTCTACGGCGACGACCCGCCGCGCGGCGGCTACTTCGGTTTCCCCTATCAGGCGGGCTGGAGCGTCATCGGCGCGCTCTTCGCCGATGGCACGCTCCAGGGCGACTACGACAGCAACGAGGAGCCGCTCGTGACGGGCTGGTACACGCGCGGCGCGGTGCGCTCGCCCGCCAACCCACGCTACTACATCGTCGGCCAGGACGTGCAGGACCCGGTGAAGATCCCCCTCGACCGCATCGAGAAAGACTACCATCTCCTGGCCCAGGTCACGGCCGGGGGCGAGCCGAAGCTGCGCATCTACAGCCGCGACCCCGTCGCCGCCCCGCGCCAGTACACCCTCGTCGATGCCGCGCGCTTCGACCCGCGCCTCGGCCCGACGTTCCCCGTCGGCCAGGCCCTCGAAGAAGCGCCGCCGGCCGTGCGGACGGATGCCATGCTCGGCTCCGTGCGGCTGCTTGGCTACGAGCTGACCTCCCCGACGGTCAAGGCCGGCGAGCCGGTGGGCGTGACGCTGTTCTGGCAGCCGACGGCTCGGCTCGACGCCGACCTGAGCGTCTTTGCGCATGTCGAAGACGATGCGCTGCGCGGTCAGAGCGATGGCTGGCCCGCCGCCGGCGCCCGCCCGACATCAGGTTGGCAGCCGGGCGAGACAATTATCGAGTCCCGCAGCGTGACGATTGATGCGGCGACGCCGCCGGGGAACTACCCGCTGCGCGTCGGCCTGTACGATACCCAGACGATGCAGCGTCTGCCGGCGCAGGGCGCAGACACCGACGGCGACCACGCCGTCCTCGGCAGCATTACGGTGAAGCCGTGAAAGGGCGCTGGCTGGACTGGCTGGCCGCCGTGATCCTGGTGGCGGCGCTCGTGGCGCGGGTGAGTCACCTGGACGTGTTCGTGGCCGCCGACGAGCTGCGCTGGGTGTGTCGCTCGCTGTCCTTCGGGCAGGCGCTGGCTTCCGCCCATCCACGCGATACATTCCTGACCGGGCATCCCGGCGTCATAACGATGTGGCTGGGGACGCTGGCCGCGCCGCCGGGCGCCGCGCCGGATGTCCTGGCGACGTGCAAGGCGACCGAGAATGCCAGCGCGCCGTCGGCGGCCGACGCCCCGGCGCTGGCCGGCCTGGCGGCGCTCCTCTTTCGCATGCGCCTCGCGCCCGCCCTGTTCAACTGGCTTCTGCTCATCCCGATCTACTGGCTGACGCGGCGGCTGCTCGGCCCGCTGGCCGCCGTGTTCGGGCTGGCGCTGCTGGCGTTCGATCCCTTCGTGATGGCCCACAGCCGGGTGTTCCACCTGGACGCGACGCTCAGCAGCCTGCTGCTTCTGAGCGCGCTCACGCTGCTGTCCGCCGGCCTGGCCTTATCCGAGGGGTCCAGGAGTATAGAAACGCAAAGGCGCAGAGACGCAAAGGAAAGAGATCAAAGCCCCATTCTTCCTTTGCGCCTTAGCGCCTTTGCGTTGCCTTCCTCATGGGCCAGGGGGATCGCCCTGGGGTGGGAGTGGCTGGTGGCGGCGGGGGCGCTGGCGGGGGCGGCGCTGGTGCAGAAGGTCGCGGCGGTGTTCCTGTGGCCGTGGGCGGCGCTGATGCTCGTCTACCTCGGCTGGCGCGATGGGCGGCTGCGAGGCGTCGTCCGCGCCGCGCTGCTGTTTGCCCTGGGCGGGCTGATCGCCGTGCTACTCCTCTGGCCGTCGGCGTGGAGCAACCCGATAGGGACGGTGCGCGGCGTGGCGGACAAGGCGGCGGTCGAGGGCGGCAACCCCCACGCCGGCGGCAACGTGTTCGACGAGGAGGTGGTGGACGACCCCGGCCTGCTCATGTACGTTGTCGCCTACGGCCTCCGCGCCTCGCCGTGGACGCTCCTGGGCCTCGCGCTGGCCGCCGTCGGTGTTGGCGCGGCGGTCTACCGCGCCAGGCGGGCGCTGCGGCGTTTCGTGATCACGCCGCCGCCATTCGTGTACGCCGTCGTCGGCCTGGCGAGCTATGCCCTCATCTTTGCCGCGCTCATCTCGTTCAGCCCGAAGAAGTTCGACCGCTACATTCTGCCGATCTTCCCGCCCCTGGACCTGGTGGCCGGCGCGGGCCTGGCCGCCGCGGTGACGTGGCTGGGGGCGCGGGCGAGTCTGCGCATGGCCCGCTGGTTGCCGGCGGCGGCCGTGGCGGTTGTCCTGGTGACCGAGGCGGCGCTCGCCGTCTCCCACGCGCCGTACTACCTTACCTACTACAACCCCATCCTCGGCGGCAGCCAGGCGGCGGTGCGCTGGCTCCTGGTCGGCTGGGGGGAGGGCTACGACCAGGCGGCGGCGTACCTGAACAGCCTGCCCAATGCAAAAGACCTCCAGGTGGCGGCGCGGGGCGTGTCCCAGTTCGCGCCGCTGTTTGTCGGCGAGACGCGCAGCGCGCCGGGCTTCCGCCCGTACCAGACGGACTACGTGGTCCTGTACTTGAACGAGGTGCAGCGGCAGCGCAACCAGAGCCTCGTCAACCGCTACTACAACAACCCCGATGAGCGGCCGCTGCATGTGGTGAGCATTGACGGCATTGACTACGCCTGGGTCTACACCAACACCACGGCGACCGCGCCCCTGGCGTACATCACGCAGAACGCGCGGCCGGGGGATGGCTTCGTCGTCAACGGCGCGTCCCTGGCCGCGCGCTCGACGCCGCTGGGGATGCCCGTCGCCGACGTGTTCGGCCACTTCCAGGCGCCGGATGTGGCGGGCGCGCTGGCCGCGCTGCCCCTCGTGGGGCGGCTGTGGTATCTGCGCTACCCGGAGGGGGATCCGGGCGCAGCCCTGGACGTGCTCCGCGAAGCGGCTATACTTGAGAGCGGCCCCAAGAAGTTCCCCGACGTGGAGGTGTGGCGCTTCCGCCCCGCGCCGGCCGCAAGCCGGCCCGCGAGCGGACGCCTCGGCCCGCTAACTGTCGTCGCCTGGGGGACGGGGGACGCGGCGCTGCGGCCGGGAGGGCCGGAGGGCGTGAGCCTGGCGTGGCGGGTGGAGGGGCCGTTGGCTGAGCCACTCATCGCCGCCGTAGACATCCTCGACCCCGAAGGCGGCGTGGTGGCGACAGCTGAGCGGCCGCTGCGAGACAGCGCGCTACGCCAGGCGACAGCCTGGGCAGTCGGCGCGGACACCACGATGCTCATGCCCCTCACCCTGCCCGCCGCGACGCCACCCGGTGACTACAGCGTGCGGGTGCGGCTGAAGAAAGCCGGCAGTGGCGAGGCCGTCGGCCCTTTGGATGGCGTAATGCTCGGCCAGGTGAGCGTGGGCCGCAGCGGAGCGCCGGCAAAGGTAGAGGCGCCGACGCGGCTGGACGTGGACCTGGCCCCCGTGGGGCTGCGCCTGCTGGGGCACGGCTTCGAGGGCAACCGAGTCGCCAGGCCGGGCGACAGCCTGGACGCGCCGCTGTGGTGGCAGGCCATTGGGCCTGTGAAGGCGGCGCAGGTTGTGCTGACCGTCCGAGACGCGGGCGGAAAAGTGACGCACACGGCGCAGGGGCTGCTGCCGACACCGCTCGCGCCGGAAGCGTGGCAGGTGGGCGACGTGTTGGGCGGCGTGAGGCGCGCCAAGGCGCCCGGCGACGCGGCGCGCGGCCCGGCGACGGTGGAGCTTCAGGTGGTGGACGAGGCCGGACAGGCGCTGCTCCCATCGCCGATTGTGTTGGGCCGGGTGTGGGTGGATGGGCCGGTTGGCCTGTCGCAGCCACCGCAGCCGCCGCAGACTACGGTCAACGCGTCGGTGGGCGACGTGGCGCACCTCCTCGGCTACGACGTGGCGCAGGCCAAACCCGGCGCGCCCCTGGACGTCACCCTGTACTGGCGAGCCGACTCGCCCGCGCCGACCGACTACAGCGTCTTCGTGCATCTGCTCGCGCCGGACGGCTCCATCCTTAGCCAGGTGGACCGGCCGCCCGGCCTGGGCCGCTACCCGACGAGCGCGTGGCAGGCGGGCGAGGTCGTCGCCGATCCATATACACTCAGCGTCCCCGCAGGCGCCGCGCCCGGCCGGTACAGGCTGGCCGTGGGCTGGTATGACGCGGCCGGAACGCGGCTGCCCGTGCTCGACGCGGCGGGCGCGCCGCAGCCCGACAATCGTCTGCTGCTGGACGTGGATATTCAATAGCCAGAATGAGCACTGAGTCGCGGACTGAACCGATCTCTCGCCCGTCGCGTCCCGCCCTCGGCGCGCTCTCGCTGAGCCGCGCCTGGGCGTTCGCCATCCGCCACGCCGACATCACGGCGCTGGTAATTATCCTGGTCGCCATCGCCGCCATCCTGTACAACATGACGGGCTGGTTCATCGTGGACGACGAGGGGCTGTATCTCTACCAGGCGTGGCGCGTCAGCCTGGGCGAGCTGCCGTACCGCGATCTGCTGACACCGCAGCTCCCGCTCTTCCTCGGCCTGGGTGGGCTGGTCGAGCGCCTCTTCGGCGCGACGCCCGTTCCCCTGCGCATCCTGAGCGCCCTGCTTATCGGTGGGGCGGGGTGGGGCTTCTACCGCGTATTCCGCCGCCTGATGAGTCCGTCGCTCGCCCTCGTGGCGCTGGCCGCTTTCCTCGCCTTCCCCGATGTCTACCAGATCGCCCGCGTGTACCGCCCCGAAGACTACATGCTCTTCTTCATCAGCATGGGGCTGTGGGTGTTCGTCATCGCGGAGGAGCGCAAGTCGCGGCTCTGGCTCGTCCTCTCCGGCCTTCTGTTCGGCCTCGCCATCCTGACGAAGCTGTTCGGCGTGCTGGCCCTGGGCGGCGTCGTGCTGTACCTGCTCTGGCCGTGCGCGTGGGGTGGGCGGCCGGGCTGGACGCTCAAGGGCGCTATTCTGGATACCCTGGCTATCGGCGCGCCGGCCGCCCTGCTGGCGGGCGGCGTCATGGGCGGTCTGGTGCTGGTGATACCGGAAACGTGGACGGCCATCTTCGGCCACCAGCTCATGCAGGGCAGCCAACTCTCGCGCTGGGAGGTCGTCCGCAAGGGCGTCGAATTCTACGTCACCTACGCCGCGCAGTATGCAGCGCTCCTGGTGTTTGCCATTCCCATGGCAATTGTCGCCTGGCGGCAAGGCGGGCGGCGCACGCTCCTGGCGTGGCAGCTGCCGAGCCTGATCGCCTTTATCTTCCTGTCGCGGGAGCTGTGGTCGCGGCATCTGGTGTACCTCGCGCCGGCGTTCGTCGGCCTGTTCGCCATGAGCCTGGAGCCGATGCTGACGTGGACGAAGCGCGGCTTCCTGCTCGCCGCCATCGTCGCCGCCATCATTCTACCCTGGATCGTCGCCAACAACGTGGTCGCCAGCTACAGCGAGGACGGGACGTGGCGCGTGGCCGAGTTCCTCAAGCACGAGGTCGGCACGGAGGCGACGTTCCTGGCCGACTACGCCGGCCTGAACTACTTCGCGCAGCGGCCGGCCGGCTACGCGGCGGCGTCCCTCTCCCAGGGCGCGGCGTCGAGCGGGCAGACGACCGGCGCACGGCTCATCCAGGAGATGGAGGCGGACGGGGCGCGGGCGGTCGTGGTAGACCAGTCGGAGTTCGGGAAGCTACGCTACCTGCGCGACCTGAAGGAATTCCAGGCGTACATTGACCAGAATTTCAAGCCCCTGGGCGTGTTCCGGCGCGGGCCGCAGCTCCTGCAAATCTACCGCCGCAAGGACGCGCCGCCCCTGGGGCCGGAGCTGAACTTCGACAACAAGCTGACGCTGTTCAGCGGCAGCCTGTCCACCGACGCCGTGGCGAGCGGCGGCGCGCTCGACGTGGGCCTGCGCTTCGGCGTCCGCGCTCCCGCGCCGTCCGACCCGGACCGCTCGCCGCTGGACGAGAACTACATCGCCCTGATCCACCTGGTAGACGACCAGGGCAACGTGTGGGGGACGGGCGACGGCGCGCTGACCAACTCCGTGCGCAAGCAGACGGCGAGCTGGATGGCGAACGAGCTGAACAGCGACCGAATGCGCCTGAACGTCCGCCCTGGCACGCCGCCGGGCCACTACTCGGTCGTCGTCGGCGTCTACAGCCCCAACCAGCGGCGGCTCAACATTCTCAATGACACCGGCAATCCGGTCGGCACGGAGTTCAAGATCGCCGAGCTGGAGGTCACGCCCCCGTCGCGCGCGCCGTCCGCCGAGGCGCTAAGGCTGTCGCGCCCCCTCGATAAGGACCTGGGCGCAGCGCGGCTCGTGGGCGCGGGGCAGGACCGCGCGGCGGTAGATGCGGGCGATAGTGTCCACATCGAGCTAGGCTGGCAGGGGAAAGCGCCGGGGGCGAGCGTGCAAATCGCGCTGGCGTCGCCGGACGGCAAGAGCCTCAGCACGCAAACCTACCCCCTCGACGCGGCGGCGGGGCAGACTGTCCTGGGCCAGTACGATTACCTGGTGGACGCCGATACGCCGGGCGGCGACTACGCGGTCACGGTGACGCTTGTCGGCGACGACGGGCAGCCGGTGGGCGAGGCGGCGGAGATTGGGCGGCTCACGGTGCGTCCGGTGGCTGTGAGCCTCCAGCCGCCGTCGATCGGCCACTCCGTGCAAGCGACGCTCGGCGACCGCGTCGGGCTGGCGGGCTACGACCTGGCGCAGGGGAGCGTCAAGCCCGGCGGGAACGTAGAGCTGACGCTGTACTGGCATCCCCAGGGCCGCCTCGACAGGAGCCTCAAGGTCTTCACCCACGTCGTGGGGCCGGATGGCAAGATCATCGGTCAGGCCGACGCGATTCCCGCCAATGGGGGGCGGCCGACCACGGGCTGGCGGCCGGGCGAGTACATCGCCGACCGCTACGTCATCCCCCTGGAGCGCAACGCCGCGCCGGGCCGCTATCAGATCGAGGTCGGCCTGTACGATGCGGCGACGGGCGAGCGCCTGCCGGTGAAGGTGGATGGCGCGACCGTCGAGGGCGGCCAGGTGTTCCTGGGGCCGCTGGACGTAGCGCGCTAACGGCGCGCTCCCCATGAGTGGTAGAGACGCGCGATGGCGCGTTTCTACCACTCATAAAGCAGCCCTGGGCGACAAGGCCCAGGGCTGTGTTTATGGCGTTATGAACCCGGGCAACGGGCCGGGTGTTCAGGCAGGCACGGCGGGCGTCTGGCGCTCGCGGTACGCATCGTAGTCGGGCAGCATGCGCTGGTACTCACTCGACAGCAGCGGCGAGGCGATCATGAAATCGGCGGTGGCGCGGTTACACGCAACGGGGATGTTCCACACCACGGCGATGCGCAGAAGCGCCTTGACGTCTGGGTCGTGGGGATGCGCGTCCAGCGGATCCCAGAAGAAGATGAGAAAGTCAATCTCACCCTCGGAGATTTTCGCGCCAATCTGCTGGTCTCCGCCCAGCGGACCGCTCTGGAGCTTGGTGACCTCGACGCCGAGGACCTCTTCCAGCAGACGGCCGGTGGTGCCGGTCGCGTACAGGTAGTGCTGCGCCAGAACGAAGCGGTTGTACTCGGCCCACTCCAGCAACTCCTTCTTCTTGTTGTCGTGGGCAACCAGGGCGATGTGCTTCGGCTCAAAGGGAATACTCACATAATCCATGACAAACGACTCCTTTCGGGACAGGAGCCGACTTTCGATGTCGGACGAATTGTAGTTATCGGTCAACCTGTCCTTACAAACAAATACAGCCGTGAGACGAGTGCTCACGGCCGAGTGAATGCGTCGCGCCCACTAGCTACGCAACGCGATGTCAGCTATGACATTGTTCTACAACACTAGTATTATAGCCGCGTCTCGCCGGTAAAGCAAGTTTTGGCCCAACGTAACAAGTCGGGGCGGGGCGCGTCTAACCCAGTGTGGGTGCATGGACTCGGCTAGAAAGGTCGTGGGGACGATGACCAAGCTACGCTTTGGGTCGCAGCTCGAGGCCAATCTCTTTGAGCAGGCTCTGAAGGACCAGCACGTTCCATTCGAACGGCAAGGCCCGGTCACGATTTCAATACCACAAGAGCTGAGCCAGCGCGCGGTGGATTGGCTTGAGGACGTGTCGCGGGTTCACTGCATCGGGCGGCGCGACTGAGAGCCATCAGTCAATTACAAACTCGAATCGTTGGCAATGCGGGGTCGGGTGGCGAGGCAGCCAGCCGACCCCGCTGCATTCCGCCCCTCACCAGTAGGCGTCAGTCGGCAGGTCGTCCGGGACTTCCCATGTCCGGCGCTGGAGCGGATTGACGCCTTGCTGCAAGGCGCGGAGCGCGACAAAGCGGTCGAACTCGAAAATCGGCTCTTGAAGGGCGCTCAATCCGGCGGCGTCCAGCCACTGCACATCGGCGAGACCGACGCCGGTGGCCTCCTGCGGCGTCCCGGCCTGCGGCGCGACGGCGAGCACCGCAACCTGGCCGTCGGCCTGGTCACGCAGGGCGACAAGGCCCTGGACCTCGACCTCCAGGCCGACTTCCTCCTTGAGCTTGCGGGTCATCGCCTGGGCCAGGCTCTCGTCGGGGCGAACGTGGCCGCCAGGCAGCATCCACGAATAGCTGCCGTAATTCTGCTTCACGAACAACACACGGTCGCCTGAGTGTAGGAGACCTAGCACGATGCTGGTTTTCAAATCGCCTCCCGTCCGTCAACGGATTCTCGCCGCGCGGCGTCTGTTGGCCTATATTATGCTCAAGACAGTTTGATAAAATCAAGACGGGACGAACACGATAATGTCGAAGCACGAGACGGTTTCCCCTCAGGAGCTGACCGGGCGAGGCGAGGGCGGGACGACGCGCGCCGCGCCGGCCATCGCACCGGCTGACGCCGAGGTGAGCGACCGCCGGGTCGAGGAGCGCAGCCAGGCCAGCGTCATGGGGCGAACCTTCGAGGCGCTGCAGTATCCCAACTATCGGCTCTGGTTCATGGGGCAGCTCGTCTCCCTTGTCGGGACGTGGATGCAGACAACCGCCCAGGGCTTCCTTGTGTTCCAGCTCACGCACTCGACGGCCTACCTGGGCTACGTCGGCTTCGCGGCCGGTATTCCCTCCTGGGTGTTCATGCTCTACGGCGGCGTCATTGCCGATCGCATGTCGCGCCGCCGGCTGCTCATGGTTACCCAATCGGTAATGATGATCCTGGCGTTTCTTCAAGCCGGCCTGACCTTCCTCGGTCTCATCCAGCCGTGGCAAATCGTCGTGCTGGCGTTCCTGCTCGGCATCGCCAACGCATTCGATGCCCCGGCGCGTCAGGCGTTCGTCCTGGAGCTTGTGGATCGGCGGTCGCTGACCAACGCCATCGCCCTCAACTCCGGGATGTTCAACGCGGCCACCGTCGTCGGCCCGGCCGTCGCCGGCCTGACGTATGCTGCGTTTGGCGCGGCGTGGTGCTTCACGATCAACGGCCTGTCGTTCATCGCCGTGATCGTCGCGCTGGCCCTGATGCACATTCAACAGGTGGCGCGGGCGCCGCGGACGGGACGGGCGATTGACCAGCTCAAGGAGGGGCTGCGCTACACCCTGTCGCACCCCATTATCCGCACCCTGATCGCCGTCGCCGGCGTCGGCGCGCTGTTCGGCTCGGCGTATGCGACGCTCATGCCGGCGTGGGCCGTGGATGTCCTCGGCGGGAACGCCATGACCAACGGCCTGCTCCAGTCGGCGCGCGGCGTTGGCTCGCTGGTCGGCGCGCTGATGATCGCGTCCATGGGCGCGTTCGTGCGGCGCGGCAAGTTGCTGACCGTCGGGATGTTCGTGTATCCGCTGCTCCTCATCGTCTTCGCCTTCGTGCAGTGGCTTCCGCTGTCCCTGGTCGTGCTGGCGGGCGTGGGGTGGGGGGCGATGGTCGTGTTCAACATGGCGAACACCCTGGTGCAGACGCAGGTGACCGATGTGCTGCGCGGCCGCGTCATGGGCGTCTACACCCTGACCTTCTTCGGGGGCATGCCCCTCGGCGCGCTCTGGGCGGGCGCGCTGGCGAACTACATCGGCGCGCCGCAGACGATTATCGTCAGCGGCATCATCTCGCTGGCGTTCGCGTTCGTGTTCTGGGTCTTCACGCCGCGGCTGCGCGCTCTGAGCTGAGCTGGCGACAGGCATCGCTGGCAGTAAGGGGACATAACCATGCCTGTAATTACAATTTCGCGCTATACCGGGAGTGGGGGGCAAGCCATCGGCGAGAAGGTGGCGGCCTGGTTGGGCGCCGAGTACCTTGACCAGCAGATCGTCCGCGAGGTGGCGCGCCGCCTGGGCATCTCGCAACAGTCGGCGCAGGCGCACGACGAGGTGGGCGACTCGTTCGTAGACCGGCTGACGCGGGTTATGTGGTTGTCCAACACATCCATCGTCCCGATGGACATGGGCCAGGCGCCGCTTGACTATCAATCCCCGGCGCAGCAGGAGCTGGGCGTCACGCAGCAGATGATCCGCGAGATGGCGGCCCAGGAGAACGCCGTCATCTTCGGCCACGGCGCTCAGTTCGTGCTGGCCGGTCAGCCCGGCGTGCTGCACGTCCAGTGCATCGCGCCCTTCGCGTATCGCGTGCAGCGCGTGATGCAGCGGCGGAACCTGGCGCAGCCGGAGGCGGAGAAGTGGGTCAAGCACGAGGATGAGCGGCGCGCCGGCTACCTGCGGCAGTTCTACCACGTGGACTGGCGCGACCCCACCCCGTTTCACCTTGTCCTGAACACGGCGATGTGGAGTGAGGCGCAGTGCGTCGATCTGATCATCCACGCATCGGAGATGCTTTCTAAGAGCGACGGAACGAGCGCCAAATCTTGAGCATCTTGCAGGGCTACGCGTTCTTATGTTGTGGTTGCAGGTCAGCGACGAGGTCAGCGTCCATTGTCATCCGCATCACGCCGTGTATTGTGCTGGCGACCGATCCAGCGACGAAGTAAGGAACTCCCAGGTTGTCGAAGACTTCGACGACCGTCAGGATTACCTCGAGAGGATCACTTGTCTGCATTAGGCTCTCCGCGCTGATGGTATGCTTCATCGACGCGTGCGGCAAGCTCGGCGCCGAGGAGCATCTCGGCCCATAGGCGGCGCAGTTCGTCAGACGTTGCATTCGGATGGCGGCGGCGCAGTCCCTGCCAGGCAAGACTTCGAGCAGCCTGGTTGAGCTGAGCCATCACCTGGAGCTTGCGCCAGGCGGGCGCGGTTCTGCACCATTCAAGTTGCAGCCGGTCAACTTCCGGACTTGTGTCAGCCTGGAGATCGCGCCATGTGGGGAGCCGCCTGGCCGTCGTTTCACGGTGCACATCCCCCGTCAAAACCCTAACCCCCTTTCCTTCATGCTCACGAATCGCTGTTGGCCGATGACGATGTGGTCCAGCACGTTGATGCCCAGCAACTCGCCCGCCTGCACCATGTCCTTCGTCACGCGCACGTCGTCGCGGCTCGGCGTCGGGTCGCCCGACGGGTGGTTGTGGACGACGATGATCGCCGGGTGGTTGTGGCGCACCGCGTCCTTGAACACCTCGGCGACGCGCACCTGGCTGCTGTTGACCGTCCCCTTGTAGACGGTCGTGATGCCGTGGACGCGGTTCTTCGTGTCCAGGAGGAAGACGCGCAGCTGCTCGTGGTCCAACAGCGACATCTCGAGCATGACGAGATTGGCGGCGTCGGCCGGGCTGCCGATCACCGGCCGGTCGACGGGGCTGGCGGCGGCGAGGCGCTTGCCCAGCTCCAGGGCGGCGAGTAGTTGGCACGCTTTAGCCTCGCCCAGGCCATGGATCGCTCCTAGCTCTTTCGCCGAAGTGCGGGCGAGGCCGGACAGGCCCCCGAACGTCGTCAAGATGCGCTGCCCCATCATGACGGCATTCTCCCCCTTAACCCCTACGCGAAGTAATATCGCCAATAATTCACTGTTTGATAATGAGGCGGGACCGTAGGCAAGGAGACGCTCGCGCGGGCGCTCGTCCTCCTGCATGTCGGCGATACGGTGGCCAACATCGTACTTCGGCGCTGCCCGTTCTACGACCGCGAGCGACGGAAGCGGCTCGACCGCAGGTGGCTCGGCCTCGCCTCCGTGGGCCTTGACGACCTTCTCTGCCCTCGCCCCGTTGCTCTTCGCCCCGTTGGCTTTACTTTGGGCATTCATCCACGCTTCAATAGGCTTGCGATGCTCACGAATATGACGGTAACGCCACTTGATGAGGGTCGAGACCACTGCCGGCCCGCCACGCTGCTGGCCTCGGATGCGCTGGCGCAGATCGTCCTCGGAAAGCGCGTCAATCTGCGCGACAAGTTGCTGCTGCGTCTGTTGAAACTCCGCGAGGACATCGCTGAGCGGCCGGGTTCGGTTTGCCGCATGTGTTCCGTCGTTGAGGTCATCCACGTTGTCCCAGGTCTTGCCCTCTTCGGGCAAGTGGGGGATCTCCCCTCGCACCGCGGCTTGGACCCAGCACATCCCTCGGCGGTCCCAGGCGGCAAGGTGAGCCAGGATGTCTTTTACCGTCCAGCCAGAGTCCGCGATGACCTGCTCCATCTGCTCGGGCGTGAGTTGGGTGAGGAGTTCCTCAAGACGCGAGCGCTCGATGCGGAGTTTTTCCAGGAGAGTGGCTTTGGTGACAGGCGCGGGCATCGAACCTTCCTCAGATCGTTCAACGACGGGTTACGGATACGCTTCAAGCCCCGCTCTCATGGCGCCTTCTACTGTTCCGTCCACATGGCCTGAACCGGGGAAGAACCACTCGTGGGGATCGTAGACCTCATCGCTATATTTGAAGATGGCAAATTCCCAGTGGTTCAGGTCGCCGGTGTACTTCAAGCGGCACACATGACTTACCACCTTGTAGTCGAAGCGGTCAAGATACAGGTAACTGCCGCGATAGCGTGCCGTGTAGTACTGGTTACGGTTCTTGATAACGTTCTCGTTGAAGCGTTGGACGATCTCGTCTACCTGACGCTTGACTTGATCTGGAATAGTTGGCCTACTCATGTCTGATACTCTCCCGTCCGATCGTCATTTCGGGCGGTTCATGTCGTCGCTGGTTTTTCGGCACGTCGGCGATGGATAAGGCCACAGCCACATCGCGGCAGGGCGTAGAATGATGTCGAACGCGGCTTTGAAGCAAGGGCGTCATCTGCCCCAGAGGATAGCAGAAGGCGGAGGGAGCGTCAAGCCTCCGTTTCCATCCGCGCGAGAACTGGGGGACGCTGACGCTTGCGCCCATCCGTGGTATAATGCAGGCAACGTGTTCCACCAGGATACAGTCACTCACCTCGACGGATCCTCAATCCATGAAGCTCTTCATCAGCTACTCCCGAGACGACAAAGCCTGGGTCTACAACCTGCGTGACGCCCTGCGCACGGAGAGTGATCACGAGGTCTGGATCGACCGGGGCCTCGTACCTGGTCAAGATTGGTGGCAGACAATCCTCGAAAGCATCGAAGCGCACGAATGCTTTGTCTACGTCGTCACGCCCAAGTCTGTCGAGTCCATCTACTGTCAGGCGGAGCTGGGGTATGCGCTGGCGCTCAATAAGCCAATCCTGCCGCTCATGCTGAAACAAGCTGACTATCCCTCCACCCTGCAACACATACAATTCCAGTTCATCACGGATGAGATGAACATAGATAGGGTGCTGCTCAAGGTGGAGAGAGGGTTGAGCTCAATTCAGCGCGACATCGATCGCGGGAAGTATGTCGAGCCAACCCCACGCAGGCCCCGCCCGGGCCCGCCGACGCCGGCGCGAGAACCAGAGCAAGTGGCGGAAGTGTTTGCGCTGGCGGCAGAAGCCGTTGCTGCAAACAACATCCCGCTGGCTGAGAAATTGTTCAAGCAGGTGATGGATGCCGACCCGCAGGGGTGGGGATTGGCTGCGGCAGATCGCCTCGCCGAGATCCGGCTAGAGCGGGCGCGTGGTAACGACTACCTGGTCATCCTGCGGATGGCCGGCAATCCGGCGACGGTGAAGGACGCGCGGGCTGGGGCAAATGCCTACGTTCGCAAATATGGTCGCGATTACGACCCCAGGGGCATCTTGCCGGCTTTGCTGGCTTCGCCGTCTCGGTCCGCGATACCCGAACCGATGCCTGTTGCCACGCCTGCTGGATGGAACACGGCAAAGCTGCGCGATGTGCTCAACAGCCGCCTCAGCCTGGACGAGTTGCGCAACGCGGCGCTTGACCTGAAGGTGGACTACGAAGGGTTGGAGAAGGGTGAGCTGACGCGCCGGATAATCCTGAATCTGGAGCAGCGCGGACACCTGGATCAGCTCATTGTGTGGCTCCAGGCAAACCGTCCGGATCTCGACGCAGGCCAATTCGGGGCGGCATCCGCAGTCCCGGCAAGGGAATCGCCGGCGGCGACGCGCATCGAGGTTGTTGCGCCGCCGCCTGCGCCGAAGCCAGCCGGCCCGGCTCTCGGCGACCGAATGACTGACCCCCACGGCGTCACGATGGTGTATGTGCCGCCGGGCAAGTTCCTAATGGGGGCGGCGGATATCACGAACGACGAAAAGCCGCCTCACGAGATCGTCATCGCGCAGGGCTTCTGGCTGGACCTGACGCCGGTGACGAACGCGATGTACGCCGATTTTGTGAAGAGTAGCGGCTACAAGAAGCAGGAATTCTGGACTAAGGGCGGCTGGGAGTGGGTGCAGGCGAACAAGAAGCAAGGCCCCGAAGATTACAACGGATTCACCGATGGCGAGCAGCCGCGAGTCGGGGTGACGTGGTTCGAGGCGTATGCGTACTGCCGCTGGTGTGGGGGCCGCTTGCCGACGGAGGCGGAGTGGGAGTGGGCGGCGCGGGGGCCGGAGAACCGCAAGTATCCGTGGGGCAACGAGTTCGATGGCACGCGAGTCGTCATGGAACTTTTCTGGAAGAACTATCTCCCGTCCAGAATGAGCGATGTCAACTCTCTCGCCTCCGGCAAGACAGCCGCGGTCAACGCGAGTACCCGCGTCGAGGGAGCGTCTTGGGTTGGGGTGTTGGACATGAGTGGTCACGTGTGGGAATGGACAGGCAGCCTCTATCGATTATATCCTTACAATGACATGGATGGGCGAGAGAGTCTTGACGACGTCGGGAATCCATGCGTACTTCGGGGCGGCTCGTGGGACAGCAAAATAAGTAGTGACTTGCAGGCGACTAGTAGGTACAAAAAGCTTCCCTTCGTCGTGGCCAATAACATCGGTTTCCGCTGCGCTCGCCATACTGAGCCGGTTCTCGTGGGCACGTCTCTCAAGCTATTTTGACCGTATCGCCGTCCTCTTTCGGGGTCCTGCTGTAACGGCCTTACTCATGGGTGCATCGACACGATCAATGTCCAAAGGGGCGCCATTGTAAGAGCGCTCACCATATCTGTACCCAGATGAAGTCGTTCTGTTATTGGCATTTATGTATACAGAACGCCCTTTTCGCAGGGCTGAGGGCGAGATTGACTTTCTTGAAAGCCGAACGATGGCTTCTGCAACGGCAGAAGGGGTAGATTGCTTCTCGTCCGACGTTTTCTCCGCCTCTCTGACCTTTGCAGCCCCCATGACAGTACCGAGTCTGGCAACGTCAATCACCTGATTCGATATAGCTAGTGCCGCCTTCCCCCGTTTCTGCTTAATTACGAATTTCTTGCTGAGCTGGTTTCTAGTCTCTCCAGAAGTGGGGGCCTTCCCGTATTTTTTCATAAGACATCATCCTTGTCGCTCGCATCTCCTGCGACTGTATTTGGTGGCAAGAGTGTATATCTCTCGAGTGCTTCGCAGCAATATACTCATCCCAAGGCGACACCCTCACACCCCAACGGCAAGAGCATATAGATTTCGCCTTGGGACGAGTTTAGCTCTGTTTACTACGCTCGGCAACCGTTCTCACCCGATCACGTATGCTCATTAGAAATGTATCTGCCGCTCGCAGGCTGTTACTTACCTGCTTCATTTCTTCGATGATACTAGGGTCGTCTATCCTCCAGCCACTCTCGGGTTTGTAGAGTAAGTTGTGGGATTTATCAGCCCACACCTGTTGCAGTTCACTTCTTGCCTGCACTTCACAGAGGCACATCTCAACAGTGCCATAAATGTCCATGAACGCTGGTACTTTGACATAGAAGTGGTAGGAGCGGTATCCGAATTTATCTCCCTCATCCAGGTAATCCTTGTCTCGATAACGAGGTTCTCTCCTCAAGTCAGTTGCATATCCACGAACCTCGCCAAGTTCAGGGCGAACGATCTTGTGAACGGCGTGCTTGACTTCGTCTAGGTAAGGGCAAGCAAATCTAATGCCACATATGTCAGAAATACTTGAATAGAATCGCTTAAGAGTTTGTGGAGATAGACCATGAGATGGGGCCTGCTCAACACAGGCTCCATAGAGCTTACGAAAGAAGCTGTCTTCAGTTTTTACTCGCCCGGAAATAGCCGTGAAGACGACTCGACCGTACCTATCTTCATATACATCGTTGATCTCTTCAAGATCGGTGTGTATGCGGTCGAGAGCGGCTAGTGCAAGAGTCGCGTCCTTCCTATACTCTTCAAGCAAATCGACCGTCCAGGGATGGGTCCTAAATGCCTCAAAGCTGCTCAGGTCCAAAGGAGTATTGGCACCTCCTATAGAGTGATTGGGTCTTCTGCCTCTCATCGGGCCTCCACAAACTGCCGTGAATAAACCCCGTCTGCCCCTGCGGTCAAATTCTCCCCTAAACGAATCCCATCAATGTGTCTTCTGTGCGATGCATGACTGCCTCTTGCAGCCCAGGGTGGGTCGAGAACCGGCAATGGCACCAGATCACGTTGATAAGGGTGTCGCCGAGAAGCAGTCAATTCTCTGCGGTCTCGCAGGATGGCTTCCGACACCATGGTAATCAACAAACAAGCGAACTAGTAGGGGGCGCGCTGAATGACTAGACAAGAAGCACCTCCAGGTCCCGAGCAGATACACCAAACGGAACTAGGCACTTGTCATGCAGGCTCAGAGGTAGTTAGGTTTGGGGAATCATTGCCGTCCTTGTCAACACGTGCGTCTGCAGACGCACTGATTTTACGGAAAAGGGCGAGCCGTGTCAAGGACAGATTGCGGGAATTGTTGGGCAAATCGCATCTTGCGAAAATGCGCGAGTTTCGTCCACAGCCCCCTACAAGCCGAGGTCAGGCCGACTGCATCACGGCTCGTAAGGGGACGACAGGAAGTGTACTTCCAACTTTGCCTTACGAGATTCGTGCCATGAATCGAACGACGAACACTGTAACCGTTCAGTTGTTGGTAACACTCGCTTCAGTTATAACCCGCGGTATATTGGCTCGACCGATGTAAGTGGAAACGGGTCCGAGCGTGGCTGAAGGTTCACCCGGCGGAAGCCTCATTCTCAAGGGGCGTAACCCTCCTATTGAGGCCCATGAGATCACGGATGATTTGCCGGTCCAGGTAACCAATGCCGAACTGCTTATCGTTCGATTCGTAGCAGGATCGCCAGCAGTTCTGCGTTGCTCAGGGATGCGGGGCCGTAGGCGACGAGGTGCTCATTTGGGCCCTCGCCCGCGTGCGCGGGGGTCTACGACGCGAGCAGCGTCTCCCAGCGGATGTCGGGGCGGAGCTTGAGGCCGACGCGGAGCAGGGCGGCGAGCGCCTCGCGCCGCTGGAGGTATTCGATGAGGGCGCGGGCCTTCTCGCGCAGCGCCGCTCCCGGCAGATCGTCGTAGCTAACGTCGAGGCGAAAGCACAGCTCCTTCAGCTCGTCGAGGCTGAAGCGGCGGTCCAGGGTGTCGAGGAGGCCGACCC
>JAXLWK010000008.1:0-318857 GCA_046328525.1 Anaerolineae bacterium | reverse complement strand
CTATCAGCGTGGACGGCGTGGCCCAGACGCACCTGTTCCAGACGGCCGGCGACGTGGACTGGGTGCGCTTCACCGCCGATACCAGTCACAGCTACACCATTGTCACGTCGGAGCTTGCACCGGATGTGGACACCGTGCTGGGGCTGTACACCCAGGATGGCGTCCGTGTCACGTTCAACGACGACGATCCGGCCAACCCGCCGGCGTCGCGCATTGATTTCGCGCCGACCGTTGCTGGCACGTACTACGTGCGCGTCGCCGACTACAATCCGGGCTTTGGGGGGTGCGGCGCAAGCTACAAGCTCAGCGTCCAGCAATCGAATCGGTAGCGCGGGGCGCGTATCGAATCCAGGACTTCGGCGTCTACACGAATGAGCAGTGTCCCCCTGCTTACACGGCGATTGTCCCCACCCGATCGCCGTCCCCAGGCTCGCGCTGCGGGCCTGCGTCCGGCGTGGCACTCGTCCCCCTTTTGCCACGCCGGACGGCTTTGGGCGTGACGCCTCGGCCTCTAACACGTTATACTTATAGACGCCGCCGGCCTCCTATGGCCGGCGCGCCCCCCCGTTGGTGAATCGCTATCCGCCCCGTGCGCCTGTCGGCCGTGGCGGCTGGAAGAGGAGAGTCCGTCCATGCCACGGCCCTCGCTGCGCGGCCTGTTGTTCCTTAGCCTCCTGGTAGGCGTCGCCTTGAGCGCCGCCCTCGCTCGGCCGGCGTCCGCATACCTTGTGACGCGCGCCGCGCCCGACAGCAGCAGTCACACGCTCTATTTTCCGCACATTGTGAGAAGCAGCCGCCTCATCCCCGGCGAGCCGACCTTCACGCCCACGGCGACCGCGACGGTCACGGCGACCGCCACCGCGACACGCACACCGACCAGCACCCCGACGCCAACCAGCACCGCCACTGCCACCGCGACACGCACACCGACCAGCACCCCGACGCCAACCAGCACCGCAACGAGCACGCCGACGAACACCGCGACGCCGACAAACACCGCAACGGCGACGAACACACCCACCAGCACCGCAACCGCGACGAGCACGCCAACCAGCTCGCCCAGCAGCACACCCACGGCGACCCCGAGCGAGACGGCGGGCGCGACACCCACCCCCAGCCTGACGGCGACGGCGACGGCGACGGGGACACTGCCGACGGCGACGAGCACGGCGACCGCCACGGCGACGCCGCCCGCGACGAACTCGCCGACGGCGACGGCCACACCGACCAACACGCCCAGCAACACGCCCAGCAACACGCCCACGGCGACCCCGACGCTCACCGTGACCCTGGCTCCCCCGACGACCTCGACGCCGGAGGGATACCCTGGCACAGTTGTGCCGTACCCCGGTTTCACGCCTACAACCATCCCGTGCGCCGACGAGTTTGAGCCGGACAACTATCCCTGGCTGGCGCAGCCGATCACCGTGAACGCCCCGCCCCAGTCGCACACATTCTCGACGCCCAACGACTATGACTGGGTGACGTTCAATACCATTGGCGGAACGACCTACCTGATGCAGACCGGCAACCTGACCGGCGGCGCGCAGACCGACCTGCTGCTCACCGACGCCAACGGCGTGCTCATCACCCGCGCCAGCCACGGGCCGGATGGAGCCGCCAGCATCACCTGGACCGCGCCCCAGAATGGCGCGGTGAAGCTACTCATCCTGCCGCCGCTCGGCTCGCCCTACGGCTGTAGCGTCAGCTACACCATCGGGGTCACGACGGTCGTCAGCCCCTAGCCGCGCCAGCCACTTGACTTTGGCGCCTGTTTCTGCTACAATACGTCTCGTTGCGGGCGTGGCTCAGCGGTAGAGCGTCTCCTTGCCAAGGAGAAGGTCGTGGGTTCAAATCCCATCGCCCGCTCTCGAGATGACAGGACTGGCACACCATCGGGTGAAGCCCTTCCTCTGTAGCGGCTTCGGCGACGTAGCCAAGTGGTAAGGCAGGGCTCTGCAAAAGCCCCATACGCCGGTTCGAATCCGGCCGTCGCCTCTCGAGGCTGGTAGCGCCGCTGCCAGCCTTCTTTGTTTCTCCCGCGCCGGTGTAGCCCAATGGCAGAGGCAGGGCACTTAAAATGCTCCCAGTGTGGGTTCGAGTCCCACCACCGGTATCCTCGCGCAAGCCTCCTCCGGGCGCTTGCGCGTTTCTTGTGCGGTTCGGCCGGCTGCTGCCGGGCCGCATTGGACACCCGCACCCGCCGCACACTGCTTGGGTTTGAAACCCACCCCCCCTTGTGCTATGATTGCCGGCGTTTGTGTCTGCCACGACTGGAGGAGACTTGACCACACAAGCCGAAGAGCTTCCGGGCGCCGCGCCGGCCGTCAGCGCGCGGAGCCGGAGCGAAAGCATCGCCGTCAGCACCGCCATCACCGTCGTCTTCATTTCCAACATGTGCATCATGGTCATGGAGCTTGTCGCCAGCCGCGTCATGGCGCCCGTCATCGGCAACTCGCTCTACACCTGGACCAGCATCATCGGCGTCATCCTCGCCGGCATTTCCCTGGGCAACTACCTGGGCGGCATCATCGCCGACCGCATGGCCTCTCGCCGCGTCGTCGGCTGGATCTTCATCCTCGCCGGCCTGGCGGCCTTTAGCGTTATCCCCCTCGGCAACTGGATGGTCAACCACGGCGTGCCCGACAGCCTGCCCTTGCAGTGGCGCATCGTCCTGTACACCGCCGGCATCTTCTTCCTGCCTAGCATCGCCCTCGGCCTCATCTCCCCGGTGCTCATCAAGCTCGCCCTGCACAACCTCGACGAGACGGGGCGCGTCGTCGGCCGCGTCTACGCGGCGTCCGCCTTCGGCAGCATCGTCGGCACCTTCCTGACCGGCTTCTACCTCATCAGCGCCTTCGGCACGCGCGCCATCATCCTGGGAGTCGGCTGCGTCCTTGTCGCCCTCGGCCTGATCATCGGGCGCGCGACGTTCTTCCGCCGCGCCGATGGCGTCGCCGCCGCCCTGCTCATCCTCGGCCCCCTGGTGATTTTCGGCTCCGAGGCGAATAGTCGGAGCGTCTCGATCCTCGACCAGTTCGACGCTTTCCCGACCCACCGCTGCCTCATCGAGACCAACTACTACTGCATCCGCTGGTATGACACGAAGATCGGCACGCCGGAGGAGAGCATCCGCGTCCTGGTGCTCGACCACCTCATCCACTCGTACAACTCGCTGGAATCCCCCCTCAGCCTGCACTACGCCTATGAGCGCAGCTACGCCGACCTGATGGAGAAGGCGCCGGTCGAGGGCCAGCGCAAGCTGCTGGTGCTAGGCGGCGGCGGCTACACCTTCCCGCGTTATGTCGAGGCGAAATACCCCGGCAGCGACATCCACGTCGTCGAGATTGACCCGGGCGTGACCAACGTCGCCATGAACCACATGGAGATGCTGCCCGACACCAAGATTCGCACGACCAACATGGACGCGCGGCAATACCTGGAGACGGCGCCGGCCGGCGAGAAGTACAACCTCATCCTCGGCGACGCCTTCAACGACTTCTCCGTGCCGTTCCACCTGACCACGCAGGAGTTCACCCAGCTCGTCGCCGACCACATGACCGACGACGGCCTGTACCTGGCGAACGTCATAGACAGCGGCGACGCGCCGTTCCTGTCGGCGTACACCCGCACCATCGGCCAGGTGTTCCCCTACGTCTACATCATCCCCAACATTCCGAGCTGGCGCACCAACCTGCGCAACACCTTCGTGATCGTTGGCTCCAAGCGCGATCTCGCGCCCTACATCCCCACGTTCGGCTCCGACGCCCAGGTCCTCACGCCGGATGAGCAGGCCGCGATGCTGCGCGACACGGCCCGGATCATCCTGACCGACGACTACGTGCCGACGGATAACCTGCTCGCCCCCGTCTTCGCGGCGTCGGGCTTCTAAACTAATCCCAAGGTGAGAAGTACATGGGGCATCTGGGTCACCAACTAAACAGCAGCCAC
Source organism: Anaerolineae bacterium (assembly GCA_046328525.1). Taxonomy (GTDB): domain Bacteria; phylum Chloroflexota; class Anaerolineae; order Epilineales; family JAHCIE01; genus JBDHWG01. Next base: position 314,906 of record JAXLWK010000008.1, on the reverse strand, counting down.
CAGGGCGTCGGCGCGGGATTGCAGGATCGTGCGACAGCGCTGCTTGACCTCATCGGTCTTGTCCGCCAAACCCGCCAGGAAGGCGTCCACCTTCGCGCGCACCTTGGCCGCCGTCTCGAAGCAGGTGTTGGCCGTCACCGCCTCCCGCACCCAGTCCCAGATCGCCTCATCGGCGTTGAAGTCGGGGCTGTAGCTCGGCAGCGCGACCAAGCGCAGCTTGAGGTCGGGGGTCGTCAGATACGTGCGCAAGGCGTCGCCGCGATGCATCGGGCCGTTGTCCCAGATGACGATCAAGGGCTGGCTGTGGTTGGCCCGCAACTGCTTGAGGAAGGCCACCGAGGTCTCGGCCGTCAGGTTCTCCGTCACGTTCATCACCTCGGTCTGGCCGGTCTCCAGGCACACCGCCGAGTAGTACGTCGCCTTCTCGCCGCGCTTGGGGCTGGTGGTGTCGGCCAAGGCGGGCTTCCCGCGCGGCACCCACTTGGCGCGCACATCCACATCGGCCCGAAAGTGCGCTTCGTCGACAAAGAAGATCGTGGCCCCTTCGGCCTTGGCTTGCTGCCGCAACTCGGCATACATCTGGACGAAGGCGGCGCGCTTGGCCTCGTCGGCTTTGAGGAAGCGCTTCTTGGGCCGCTTCAGGACGAAGTCCAGCCGATGCAAGTAGTTCAGACAACTGGAGCTGCTCAGAGTGCGGCCGAAACGCCGCTTGACGAACTGGTGTACGCCCTTCCAATTCCAGTTAGCCTGCTCCACATCCGAAGCTTCGGGCGTGCCTTCGACGGCTGTCTTCAACGCCGCTTGCTGCTCCGAGCTGAGGACGGGGGGGAGCCGCCCGTCCGCTCAAAGGTCAACCCCTTGGGGCCGTGCTGCTCCAGGTCTGCGACCCAATCGCCGATGGTATGGGCATCCCGCTCCAACGCCTCGGCAACCTGGTTGGCCGACCAGCCCCGGCTCAGCAACCAGATGGCGTGCCAGCGTTCCCGTTCGCGCGGTGTCGGCGCACGGTACATCCCGTCTCGCACCGCCTTGCCATCCAACTGCCAGCGCTTCAATGTCGCCTGGATGTTGTCCATCTCGGCCCTCCATCGCTCGTTCAGGATGCTGGCAGTATACCACACCCGCCATGCGGGTTTCACCGTGGGATTAGTTTAGATAACGGACTCAGCCATGCAAATCGGGATTTTCGGCCTGCCCGGATCGGGCCAGACCACCGTCTTCAACGCTCTCACCCACGGCCAGGCGCAGACAGGCGCGGCGGGCGCCGGCCAGCGCGAAGCCAACCTCGCCACCGTCGCCGTCCCCGACGGGCGCGTGGACAAACTCAGCGCCCTGTTCAAGCCGCGCAAGACCGTCTTTGCCCAGGTGCAGTACCTGGACGTGGCCGGCTCCGTCCCCGGTACCGCGATGGAAGGCACGACCTTCAACCGCCAGGTGTTCGGCAAGCTCGCCCTGTCCGACGCCCTGCTCGCCATCGTGCGCGCCTTCCCCAACGACGACGTGTTCCACCCCATCGGCGACGTCAACCCGGCGCGCGACCTGCGCATCCTCGAGGACGAGCTGATCCTGTGGGACCTGTCCATGGTGGAGAAGCGGCGGGAGCGCCTCAAGGCGGAGCTAAGCAAGCCCAACCTGGCGAAGGGCGAGCGCGACGTCCGCGTCGCCGAGGATGGGGCGCTAGAGCGTATCCAGGCGGCCCTAGAGAGCGACCAGATGGTGCGCAACGTCGAGCTGACGGCCGACGAGGAGAAGGGGCTGCGCTCGTTTCAGTTCCTCAGCGCCAAGCCGCTCCTCGTCGTCGTGAACCTGGGCGAGGGCCAGGAGATGCCCGCCGTCCAGCCACGCGGCCCGCAGGCACGGGTGCTCGGCCTGCGCGGCGAGATCGAGGCCGAGATCGCCCAGCTGGAGGGCGAGGAGGCGGCAGTGTTCCTGGCGGAGTACGGCATCGAGGAGCCGGGCCTCAACCGCGTCATCCGCGCCTCCTATGACCTGCTGGGGGTGCAGTCGTTCTTCACCGTCGGCGAGGACGAGGTGCGCGCCTGGACGGTTCCCGTCGGCGCGACGGCGGTCGAGGCGGCGGGCGCCATCCACACCGACCTGGCGCGCGGCTTCATCCGCGCCGAGGTGGTGCACTACGACGACCTGCTCAGCGCCGGCTCGCTGGCGGCGGCGCGCACGAAAGGTACGTTGCGGCTCGAGGGCAAGGACTATATCGTCAAAGACGGCGACATCGTTCACATCCGCTTCAATATCTGAGTTGGGCGCTTCACCCTATCGCGCCGACTGGAAGTCGGCGCTCCTCGGCACGAAGAAGGGAACTACGGAAGGCACAGAATACACGGAAATCGCCTGTAGTGCCGACTTCCAGTCGGCTCCTGGCGGCGTTGCCCTCGCCGGCCGTGGCCGCCGATTCGACACCGCCGATTCGAAATCGGCGTCTGAGATGGGAAAGCCTGCTCAAGCAGGCTCGTCAAGCGAGATACGCCCAGGCCAGCCTGCCTCGGCAGGTTCCCCCTGCCAGTTGACCCTAGTGCGCATGTGGCTGATAATATTGCTCCAACACGACTTGTCAGGTTGGTGGTATGGACTTTGAGTGGGACGACCGCAAAGCCGCTCACAACGTAGCCAAGCACGGCGTAGCATTCACGGATGCTATTACTGCATTTGCCGACCCGCTGGCGATCACCTATCCTGACCCTGATCACTCGAATGAGGAAGACCGATTCATCACGATCGGTCGCTCCGCCGCTGAGCGTCTACTGATTATCTCCCATGCCGACCGAGGTGAGGTGACCCGGATCATTAGCGCACGAGAAGTCACGCGAAAGGAGCGCAGATTGTATGAGTCAGGAAATTACGGCAGCGGATGATGAAATGAGCGACGAACTGCGCGAAGAATACGATGAGACCGTACTCAAGAACGGCGTAAGGGGAAAGTATGCCGAACGTTACGCCAGGGGTACTAATATTGTCAGACTTGCGCCAGATGTAGCCAGAGCCTTTCCCACGGAGGAAGCTGTCAACGAAGCATTGCGACTCGTCATGCAAATGGCGAGAATCCCGAAGCGCGAAGTTGATATCGCGCATGCTCAAGAGTAACCTCCTTGCGTAGAGGCGCCGGATTAGAAGTCGCTCTACTCGCCCTCGCGTGTATCCTCGCTGCGTGTGGCTCAGCCGGGGTGACAGGCGGCCCCGCGCCGGCCGCCAGGAGCACCCCCACCATGCTTGCCGCTGTTGCGCCGACCGCTGCGCCAACGTCGGTTCCCACGGCAGCGCCCACATCACCGCCCACGGCCGCGCCCACTTTGCGGCCGACCACCGTTCCAACGGCAGTCTCGTCGGCGGCGACGCGCAGCCCAGCGGGGACGCCCGTGGGTGACCTCGACCACGTCATCATCACCCTGGAGCGCGGGCCGTGCTTCGGCGCGTGCCCGACGTACAAGGTCACGCTGCAGGGAACGGGCGAGGTGACGTGGGAGGGGAAGCGTTTCGTGAAGGTCGTCGGCCCGGCCAGCGGGCAGGTCAGCCCGGAGGCGGTGCGCGGGCTGTTGGGCGAGATGCTGGCGGCGGGCTACTTCGAGATGAACGACAAGTACACCAAGGCGAACGCCACTGACATGCCCTCGGCGGTCACGTCCGTCACGCTCAGCGGCCGCGCCAAGACGATTGACCACTACTACGGCGACAACAGCGCGCCGAAAATCCTCACCGACCTGGAAAAGCGCATAGACGAGGTCGCCAATACGGCCCAGTGGATCAAGTAGCGCCAACTCTACCGACACCCGCCTCGCGGCTACACGCCGGGTTTGTCCAGCCAAACGTCGAGACCAACGGAGCGCGCCTCAACCCGGCATCTGCCGAACCTTGACTGCCTCGCCATCGCGGCGAACGACTGACCGGTATATGCCCGTGGGAGAAGCATGTAGCGAAACGCTGCCTTCATGAACAGCGTATCCAACACGCTGGCGTGCATGCTATCCACGTATTCAGCGAGCGTCTGCGGCGACACGTCCTTGTTCAGGTCCATGATCAGGCCCTTGCCGCCCGGCCTCAGTGTGCGGTACATCTCATTCATCGCTCCGATGGGGTCGGCGAAGTTCTTGAACGCAGCTCGGCAGACAATGAGGTCGAAGGAGTCGTCAGCAAAAGGCATCTGCGAGGCATTGCCCTCCTGGAAATCTATCTGTACCCCGGCTTCAGCGGCTTTCTGCCGAGCGATGTTGACGAAGGTCTTGCTCACATCCAGGCCGACGACTCGGAAGTCTCCGAGCTTAGCCACCTCGATGGCGAGATAGCCTGGCCCCGGCGCCAGATCCAGTATTGCCCCGCCAACCGCTGTGTTCGCGGCCACGATCCGCGCGTCGCTTCGGTAGGCCGCCATATCCCTGGTCTGGTTCTTGGCGTACCAGCTGGCGATGAAGCCCTCCATCCCGATGCCCTTATACCCCTTCGCGCTTGCCTGGGCCATGTCCTTCTCCTTGATACATTGTCTGGATGGGCTGTCTGTGCTACACTATTTTCACAGGAAATAAGTATCTCAGGCAACAAGTATCTTATAATCTAAGATATTTAGATAGTAACACACTATGGATGATCTGTCAAGCCCCAATTCAGGGCGCGAGGCGCTCCTGCGCGCGCTCACGGACGCCGGACGCGAGAATAGCACGGCGACAGTGATGTTTCATACGGCGCTTGCGCATCACTTTGGCCTTAGCCCAACCGAGTGGAAGTGCGGCGAGTTGATCCATCGTTTCCCAGATGGCTTGACGGCCGGCCAACTTGCGCGGCGGACCGGGCTGACGACGGGGGCGATTACGGGCATTGTCGATCGGCTGGAGAAGGTGGGGTTTGCGCGGCGCGTGGCCGACCCAAACGATCGTCGGCGTGTCATCGTGCGTCCGTCCCCCGACAGGCTGGCCGAGGCATCTCAGGTTTTTGAATCGTTCCTGGATGGCTGGCGCGAGGCGCTGGCTGGATACAGCGACGAAGAGCTGGCTTTCCTACTTGAGTACACAAAGCGCGTCACGGCCCTGGTCGAGCGCGAAGCCGCGAAGCTGAACGCGGCAAGCGTCTCAATGCACCGGAACGCCGAACAGCGCCTGTCGCAGAGCGCGGAGAACGTCTAGGTCCTGCTACACCGCCCAGCCACGGTTGTGTGTGCTCTCGCCTCGCGCAAGGTCCGCAGAGGAAGGAAACGCAGAGGCGCTAAGGAACTTGGACCACGAAAGGCGCGAAAAGGGCCGCGCGGCATATGCCTTTCGCGGTTTTCGCGTTCTTTCGCGGCCTTCGTGGTCCAAAGGCCCCCTGTGTCCGGCTAGTGCTTCGGCATCTTCATCTGGGCGAGCATCGTCCGCGCCTCGGCCAGCGTCATCACCTGCGCGTTGGCGCGGCTCGCGAAAGCGTCGGCGGCGGCGCGGTCGGCGAAGACCGCCAGGCCGCTGCCCATCGGCGTCTGGAGCGAGGGGCTGACGACGAAGAACGCCGACTCGCCGCGGATCCAGCGCTGGCTGTCGTAGTCGTGGACAAACCACGCCTTGACCGCGTCCTCCGGATGCGCCGCGTGGTAGCTGAACATCTCGCCGGCGTCGTCGAACTTGAGGGTCTTGCCCCCCTCGGTGAGCGTGGCGGCGGCGAAGCGCGCCTCGCTGATGATCATGCCGCAGGCGTCGCACATGTCGTGGCCGTAGGCGATGTCGGGCGGCTGCGGCTCGCCAGAGGTTGCGGCGCACGCGCTGACCAGGAGCATGAGCACGATGGCGGCGCTGCACACGCGCCACAAACGAGTCATGGCTACACGTCTCCTCTCACGTCGAACAGGAAGTACGCCAGGGCGAACGTCGCCACGATCCAGGCGATGAGCAGGCCGAGCAGCAGCAGCGGGAGCGCCTCACCATAGCGGTAGGTCGCGTACTGCCCCACCGCGCCGAGCGTGTCCAGGGTCGCGCGCAGGCTGTAGATCGCGGCGAGCTTGAAGATTTGCAGCGGGTTCGCCAGGAGCATGGTCAATAGCGCGGCGGGGCTGGGGCGCAGCGAGAGCGCCGCCCCGACCAGGCCCAGGTCGGCGAAGAAGACCAGGCCGAGCCAGACGAGGATGGCGGCGCCGGCCGCCGTCGAGGCTTTGCGCGTCAGGGCGCTCAGCACGAAGCCGAGGCCCAGCGACGCCAGGGCCAGCAACAGGCTGTAGCCGGCCAGCGCCAGGAACGTCTGCGCATTGCCGGACACCGTCGCGGCCAGGCCGAGACCGGCGACGCCGAAACCGAGGGACAGCGCCGCCAGAACGGCCAGGCCAGCGCCTAACGCCTTGCCCCAGAACACCTCCGCGCGGCTCACCGGCTGGGCGAGAAGGTACAGCAGCGTTCCCCGCTCGCGGTCGCCGGCCAGGACGCCCGCGCCGACAGTCAGGCCCATCAAGGGGACGAACAGCAGGAGCGCGTTGATAAGGCTGGCGGCAGTGCGCCCGAACCCGCCAAGACCGGCGTAGCCGGCCGACGCGATGCCGGCCTGGGAGAGCGCCAGCGCCAGGCCGGCGAAGGCCACGGCGTAGAACCAGAGCCACTTGTTGCGCAGGCTTTCGCGCAGCTCGCGCAGCGCAATCGTCCACACCGCGCCAGGTTCGATGAGTCGCATGGAAAGCTGCATGTTACTCTACCTCGAAGTTTAACACGGGAATGTCCCACTGGTTGAGCGAATAGAGGAGCTGCATCTTCTGGTCGGAGGGAACCTGCACGATGACCGTGCCGCGCCCGTTCAGCGACGCCGCAATGCCCTCCTGGCGCAGATAGGTGAGGGCGCGAGCGCGGTGCGCTTCCAGCACCCACAGTGTCATCTTGACCTCCGGCGCGGACCGCTCGCGCAACGCCTCCGGGGTGATGGTGTCCAGCACCTTCCCATCTTCCAGCACAAGGACGCGGTCCGCCAGCCCCTCGACCTCGTCCAGCCGGTGCGACGCGAAGACGATGGTCTTGCCTTCGTGGTGCAGGTCGGCCAGCAGGGTCAGGTAGTCGTGGCGGGCCTGGACATCCAGGTTGGCCGTCGGCTCGTCGAGGAGTAGCACCGGCGGGTCGGCCAGCAGCGCCACGGCGAGGGCGAGGCGCTGCTTGAGGCCCCCGGACAGGGCCGGCACCGGCTTGTCGGCGTGGTCCGCCAGCCCCAGGCGCTCCAGCAGAGCGTCAATCCGCTCGGTGTCGGTATGGCGCAGGCGGGCGAAGAAGCGCATGGTCGCGTCAACGCCGAGATCGTAGAAGATGGTCTCCTGCGGCACGTAGCCGATGACCGAGCGAGCGGCCTTCCCGGCGCGGCGCACGTCGTGCCCACCGACGACAATCGCGCCGTCCACCTTGATCAGGCCCAGAATGGCCTTGAGCAGGGTTGTCTTGCCAGAGCCGTTCGCGCCCCACAGCGCCAGGGCTTCGCCCGCGCCCACGTCAAAGGACACATCCTCCAGGGCCTGCACGTCGCCGTAGACCTTGCTGACGCTGCGCACCGAAACCGTGGCGATGCTGCCTACAGGCTTTTGCTTCGCGCCCGCTGTTGGGTTCGTGTCCACAGTATCCTCTTCTTTGTCGTTCGCCCGCCCTGCCGCGTGGCGAGCCAGCCGACGGCCAGGCCCAGCGCCAGCAGACTCGCGGCGGTGAGGCGCATCGGCCAGGGCGAGGGCGGCGCGGTGTCAAGGAGCGCCGGCAGCGGTGGGATGTTCATCGCGGGCGCAGGGTCGGTGAGCTTCGGCTGCGGGCGGACGACGGGGAACGCCGAGGCGGCGAACTCGATGGTGTCAACCGCCGGGCTGTAGAGCAGCGCCCGCAGCCGCGGCTCGCGGTCCGCCAGGTTCTCGAAGAACCGCTGTGATTGGTACGGCACATCGCCGACATCGTCGCCGTCGGCGTCGAAGCCGGCGTAGTCGCTCCAGTAGTTGCCCTGCCAGGTGTTCTTCGCCAGCACGCCGCCACCCTGCACTGACACCTGCTCCGAGTTCTCCCAGAATACGTTCTTCTCGAATACGTTGCCGCGCACAGCGGGCTGCACGATCACGCCCACGTCGTTGAACGCGATGATGTTTTGGGTAAACCGGCTGAACCCCTGGGGCGAGAACGGTGTGTTGTCCAGGTAAATACCCACCCGATTGTCAATCAGGGCATTGTTGCGGGCCTCGATATCGTCGGCGTCCTTGAACCCGAGGGCGTAGCCGCTCGGCCCGCGCTGGCCGCGGATCAGGTTGTCGTGGATGGCCGTCCCGGTGGAGTACATCGTGTAGATGCCGACCGAGTTGTTGAGCATGTGGTTGCCCTCAATCAGCACGTGGTCGCAGTACATCAGGTGCACACCGTAGCGGCCATCGGACACCGTGTTGTCGCGCAGTGTGACGCCGGAGGAGTACCAGACGACGACGTCGCGCGTGTTCTTGACAATGTTGTGCTCGATGAGGACGTTCGGGCTGTACCACAGGCGCAGCCCATCGCCCTTGCGCGCCACGTCGTACTCGTCCTTGCTGCCGACGGTGTTGCCGCGAACGACCGCGCCCTCGGCTTTCGAGACGAAGATGCCGAATAGCACGTCGCGCAAGACGTTGTTCTCCACCACGACGCGCGGCGCCGCCGCGATGATGCCGGAGTGGTCGCGGTCCGGCTCGACGCCGCTCCCGCGCACCTCGAAGCCGCGAAACACGATGTCGGGGGCTTCGAGGGTGACGACGGTATTCTGCTCGCCGCCGTCTATCACGGCTCCGGCGCTGCCTTCGAGCGTCACCGTCTTGCGCACCAGCAGTTCCTCGCGGTAGACGCCCGGCCGCACCTCGATGCGGTCGCCGCTCTGCGCCGCGTCCACGGCCGCCTGGATGCTGGTGTACGGCCCCTGGGGCGAGACGACCAGGACGCCGGCGGCGTGGGGCGCGGCGACGGCCCCCGCCGGCCAGGCAAGCGCCAGGCCGGCGAGAACGGCGAGGGCGGCAAGCAGCAAGCCCTTCATGCCTGGGTCACCGGCGCGGAGCTGGCGGCCGCCTGCGTCCGCTTCCGCGCGTCCACAATCGGCTTGTAGGCGGCGCGGTGATACCACAGGCCGATCAGCACTACGATGACCGCGGCGAACGCCAGCACCAGCCCAATCTCCGGCCGGGCGACCGTGCCGAACTGCCCGATCTTGCCCTCGCCGAAGATGGGCGGCGTGAACGGCTGGATCGCGCTCCCCAGAGCCGACTTGGGGTCAATGCTGTGCCCGAAGCGGTACAGGATCAGCCCCAGGTCGGCGAGGAAGATGAACGGGTAGGCGATGGCGGGCAAGGCGAGAATGGCCGCCCACCAGTTATGCACGAACACGCCAGCGATGAGCAGCAGGCCGAGGGCGACGATCAGGTAAACTGAGGCGGAGCGCTCCAGCCGGCCGCCCTCGTCCAGCGGCGGCATGCCCAGGTAGTGGTTGAGGCCGTCAATCTCACGCATGTCGCCTTCGAGATGGCTGACGTACGCCTGGACTTGCAACCCTTTGGGATACTGCGGCGCTTTGAGCGTCAGGCTCCAATAGGGCAGGAAGATGGACGTGATCAGCATCAGCGCCGCCAGCATGAGCAGCGCGCCCGGTATGAGGTACTCCGTCAGATGGCGCGTCGAGCCGTCCGGCAGCACCACCTTGACGTCAGGGTCCAACTCAAACGAGGACATTGTTCCTCCAACATCCGCTACGGTTTCACCAGGAAGTAGCCGATCATCTCCAGGTGCAGCGCCGAGCAGAACTCCGTGCAGTAGTAGGTGTACGTGCCGGGCATGTCGGCGTCGAACTCAATCGTCTGCGTTTCGCCCGGCTCCAGGCTCAGGTTGATGTTGTAGCCGCTGAGGGCGAAGCCGTGGGTCGCGTCGCGCGTGCGCTCGATGTTGGTCAGGTGCCACTTCACGTGGTCGCCCTTGTTGACTTCGACGCGCTCGGGAGTGTAGTGCGAGCGGACGACGGTCATCCAGACCTCGACATTCTTGCCGTTGCGCTCGACTCGCGACTTGTCCGGCGTGATGACCATGTCAGGATCCACCGACATCGTGCCGGGGTTCCAGCCGATCTCCGGGTAGATCTCAAACGGCTTGAGCTTGTCGGCGGAGATGATCTGGGCATAGTGCGGCTCCGCCATGCCGACTGGCATGTCGTACAGCACCTTCATCTGGTCGCCGGTCTTCGAGCTGTCAATGAGCTGGAAGTTCTGGGGCAGCAGCGGGCCGACGTTGGCGAAGCGGTCAATGGACCACTTGTTGAGAGCGACGACGTACTGGCCCTTGGGGTGGGCGGTGTCACCCTCGGCGGCCGCCAGGTGGCCGACGTTGTACTGCACCGGCAGCTTCTGCACCAGCGTCCACGGCTGCTCCGAGTGCAGCCCCTGGTACGGGCCGCCGAGCGTCCAGCGGGCGACGGCCGAGTCGAGGAACAGCGAGGTGTAGGCGTAGCCCTTGTCGTCGTAGACGGTGTGCAGCGGGCCGAGGCCCAGCTCGACCTGGGCTTCCATGACCTTGTCCAGCGGGATGACCGGCACGCCATAGTCGTCCTTGCTCAGGCCGCCGGCGTTCATGGCCGCCTTGATCTTCTCGATGGAGTAGACGGTCACGTGGGGATCGAGCTTGCCGCCGATGGTGATGTACTCGCCACCCGGCGTCACGTCCACGCCGTGGGGACTCTTTGGCTCCGGCGTGAAGAAGAGGATGCCCTCGTCCACGGCGGTCTTCATGGGGATGACGGCGATACCGTTGATCGGCTTGCCCTTGCCGGCCTTGAACGCCTCCTCCGCCTTCTGCCAGTTGATGATGTGCAGATAGTCGGTGTCGTTCTTGGACGTGCCGGCCTCGAAGGGCGGCTCGCCGAGTTGGGTCATGCCCGTCGCCAGCTCGGTGTTGAACGAGTTGCAGAAGGCCCAGCCAAAGCTCGCCCCCTTGCCAGCGTCGCACAGATCCTGCCAGTAGGGCGGCAGCTCGATCTGGAACGACTTGCTCTGGTCAATGCGGCCGGCCATGCGGTCGAATGCCCAGAATGTGATCAGGCCGCGGTACTTATCCTTGTACTGGTCCATGCCGGCGTACTCGAAGCCAATCGGCGCGGCATACTGCGGGCCTTCGATGACGTACTCAGTGTTGGGCGTCACGAAGGTGCCGCCGTGGTCGTTGATGGCGTTGGGGTTCTTGACGATCTGCTTGGTCTCGAAGTCGCGCAGATCTACGACGGCGACGCGCGCGTTGGCCTTGTCGTTGATGAATACGAACTGGCCGTCATAGTCGCCGTTAGTCTCCGACAGGCCGGGGTGGTGGGCGTCGCCCCACAAGATGGGCTTGCCATTGACCGCGCCCTCCGCCAGCACCTTGTTGCCCTCGCCACCGTAGCCGTAGCCCTGCCACGGCTCCGGCGTGTACACCGCGATGTTCTTGAGGATGCGCATGGAGGGCACGCCGATGACGAGAATCTGTCCGGAGTGGCCGCCGGAGGAGAACATGATGAAGGGGTCGGTCTTGCCCGACGGCATGTACGTCTTAAGGGCCGCGTACACTTCGTCGGGCGTCATGCCCCGCTCGGCCACCAGGGCCGACGCATCGGCCGGAATGCCGCTCTGCGCCGCGCCGGGGGTGAGGCCGCCGCCGCGCGTGAACCAGAAAAGCGCGGCGAGAAGCAGAATTGCCAGCAGAGCCACAATCAGAATCAAGAGAGTGCGGTTACTTTTCTTCGGGGTTGCGGTAGCCATTGGTATTCTCCCGGGGGTGACCTTGTCCGGCGACGTTGCCGGGCGGTTGGTGGATGGCTCCCTGGCACTCGGCGATCAGCGATGACAGGCTGAGACCGTAGACGTGCGCCGCGTAAGCCAGGGTGCAGTAGGAGGCGAGGGCGCAGCCAACGCAGGCCATGCGGCGTCGAATGAGGACGGCGGTCACCTGGGGGTGGGCATCCAGCAGGTTCTCGATAGTCGTTCGCGCCAGCGCGTTGGCTTCATCCATGGCGAATCCCTCCTATCGCACATCATAGGGCAGACTGCGCCGCCTGTCGTTGCGCCCGGTCAATTTTCGGTGGCAAATAGCAAAGTAGGGGCGGGTTTGAAACCCGCCCCTACGGCAAACCGGCATCTATGGCAATTCCGCGTTACCCCAGGTCCTCCGCAATCCGCACAAGGGCGTGCGGCGCGCGAATCAAGAGATGTTCGCGCCGCGCCTCGATAATGCCTTCGTGTTCCCAACGGCTGATGATGCGGCTAACGGTGAACGTCGTGCTGCCCGTCATCTCGGCCAGGTCTTCTCGCGGCAAGGGAATGTTGATGAGGATACCGCCCGCGACAGGCTCGCCGAGCTGACGGGCAAGGCGCTGGAGCGTCTGCGCCAGCCGCCCCTCGACGTGCTTTGTGGTCAGGTCTTGCAGCCGCTCCTGGAGTTCGCGCATGCGCTCGCCCAGGACCCGCGTGGCGTTGAGACTGAGGGCGGGGTAGCGCTCCATGAGCGCGAGCAGCGTCTGGCGATCCCAGGCGAGCGCCTGGCAGTCGTCCACGGCCTTCACATTGATGGGGTACGTTGTGCGGCGCAAGACAGCGACCAGCCCGAAGGCGTCGCCGGGGAGGAGATACCGCAGCAAGAGTTCGTCGCCGTCTGCCGTGATTTGGGTCAGCTTGGCGTGGCCGCTGACCAGGACATACGCGCAGATCGCGTCAGCGCCCTGGCGCACGAAAAACGCGCCGCGAGCGGCAGTGCGAACACGCGCGGCATCCACAATAGTCTGTTGCTGAACGGGCGGCAAGTCGTGGGTGAGAACATTGTCGAGAATGGCGGCACGCGCGCCGTGCAGCCCGCTGTTCGCTGAGGTCGTCATGGACCCCTCCTGTTCGGGCGTTCCACTATTATACTCCAGGGTTGCCAATTGACGAACGGAGGGTGTGACAAGCGTGGCGATTTGTGCTAGACTTCCGCCGCGATCGACTTCCTAAGCAACGTACGGAGGATGGCACATGACGACGACCCTGGACGTGTTTCGCAATGAGAAGGACGTTCGCACCTTCGACCCGGGGGCGGTGATTTTCAAGGAAGGGGATCGCGGGAAGGTGATGTTCGCGGTTCTCGAGGGCGAGGTGAACATCGTCAAGTCCGGTGTCTTGCTGGCGACACTCGGCCCAGGCGAGGTGTTCGGCGAGATGGCGCTGGTGGACGACTCGCCGCGCAGCGCCGACGCCGTCGCCAAGACGGCGTGCAAGGTCGCCGCCGTGGACGACCGCAGCTTCCTGCGGATGGTGGCCTACAACCCGCAGATCGCCCTACAGCTCATGAGCCTGCTCTCGGAGCGGCTGCGCAAGGCCAACGAAGAAACGGTGCACCACAGCGCGGAGCACCACACCGAGTAGACGCGGCCCCGGCCGGCGTCGGAAGCACGGGCAAGAGGAGGGCCGGTGACTCCGACGCTGGCCGGGGTGTCTGTTCGCTCAGACGCCGCCGACGAGCAGGACAGCGGCGACGTGGCAGGCGCTCCCGCCGATGACGAACAGGTGCCAGATCAGGTGGCCGTAGCGCAGGCGGTCCCAGCTGTAGAAGATCGTACCCGCCGAGTAGATCACGCCGCCCATGAACAGCAAGAGCAGCCCCTGCGGCGGGATCTCGCGCCAGATCGCCGGCAGCATCAGCACACACAGCCAGCCCATCAGCAGATACAAGACCGTCGAAAGGCGGTCCTTCCACGCGCCCAGGATGAGCTTGCTCAGCACGCCGAAGAGCGCCAGCGTCCAGACGGCGGCAAGCAGGAGGTAGCCCGCCGGCCCGCGCAGCGGTCCGAGGGCGAACGGCGTGTACGTCCCCGCAATGAGCAGATAGATGGCGGCGTGGTCGAGGCGCTGGCACACGGCCTTCGCGCGCGACTGCGGCACGGCGTGGTAGACGGTCGAGGCCAGGTAGAGCAAGAAGAGCATCGCGCCGAACACGGCGTTGGCCGCGACCTGGATCGGATCAGAGTGCCACACGGCGACGAGCACCAGGAACGGCAGCACCGCCAGGCTGGTCACCGCCCCCGCCCCGTGGCTGATCGCGTTGGCGATCTCCTCCCCCAACGTCGGCAATCTCCGCGCCATCCAGACCACCCTTCTCCCAATCTCGACTAAACCGCGCTGAACTCCGGCCTGTATCGCACCTGACCGCCCCGCCCGGCCAGCGCGCCCTCTCGCAGCTCGACGACCATGAACACGTCGTCCGGTACATCGTACTCTGAGTATAGGCCCCTGGGCCGCGCAGGGACGAATCCAAAGCGCGGGTAGAAGCCGGGGTGGCCCAGGACGACCACGATATCCTCGCCCATGGCGTGGCACGCGGCCAGTCCGGCGCGCACCAGCGCCGAGCCGATCCCCTGGCCCTGGTACGCCGGCAGCACGGCCATCGGCCCCAGCCCCATCGCCGCGAACGATTCGGCTGGCGACGCGCCAGCGGGCGGCGACGCGCCAGCGGGCGGAGACGCGCCATGGCGCATCTCTACGCGGACGGGGCTGAAGAAGATGTGGCCGACCACCCGCCCGTCCATCGCGGCGACGAGGGAGATAGTCGGCGCGGCGTTGGCGCGCAGGGCGGCCACGAGGTCGGCCTCGTTCGGGCGGGCGAACGCCTGCTCGTTGACGAAGCGAACCGCCGCGTCGTCTTCCGCCGTTTCAGGACGAATCGCCAGCATCGAACGTCCCGCTCTATTGGTCGTCACGGAAGCCCACGCTGACGTGGGAGCCGTCGCAGAACGGCTTGTTCTGGGATTGCCCGCAGCGGCACAGCGTCACGCGGTTGCGCACCTCGTACTCGTGGCCGTCGGCGGCAACGATCTGGATGCCGCCGCGTACCCACAGCGGCCCGCTGACGCCGGCCTGCGGGTCTTCCACGACGCCGATAGACGGCGGCAGCTCCGGCTCGATGGGCTGCCCCGTCGCTCGATCATAGGCGACCAGCCGCCCCGACGGGCAGTTGCACACCTGCCGCTTGACCTGCTCGGCCACGTCGGGCTTATCCGTCTCGCTGATCTCGTCCCAGACACTCCCGCACGGGTCGCAGAAGCGCGCCTCGGCGCACAGCACCGTCCAGTCGCGCATCATCAGGCCCGGCCCGTCGAACACCGCCGCCTGCTCGACATAGGGCGCGCGGCTCGCCGTCTCCGTGCCGTCGAAGCCGATGCTGACGTGGGTGCCGTCGCAGAACGGCTTGTTGCTCGAATGGCCGCAGCGGCAGAGGCGGTAGCGCGGCTTCGACGGCAGGCTCTCGCCCTCGATCCACTGCACCGACTCGCCCTCGTCGTTCGTCCCAATGATCTGCTTGCCGAGGGGGACGCCGCCCTCGACGAGATAGGGTCCGTTCTCGCTGACCTTGATACGCATCGGCTGGGTAGCCATACGGCGATCCTTTCTGACTCAATATCGTTCAGGGAAAGCAAATGAGCGCGTTGGGCGGGGAACGTCGCAAGTATACGGGGATTGGCCCGATTGCCAAACGCTCAGCCGCGCATCCGGTACACCGTCAGACGGTGGCCGTCCTCGTCCCGCGCGTCGAAGCCACCGCCCCAGTCCATTTGCTGCGTCTCGCCCACAGAGAGGCCCCAGCGGCGCATGCGCTCCCGAACGGCCTCCACGTCGTCCACGGCGAAGCCCAGCTCGACGCTGTCGCTCGCGCCGAGGAGTGCGCCCAGAGTCGCCGCGTCCTGCAGGGTCAGAGTGCAGCCGCCGGCGCGCAGCAGCGCGAACGAGGGCGGCTGCGAGCGCTCCATGTCCACCTCCAGGCCGACCGCCTCGCTGTAGAAGCGCTGCGCCCGCGCCACATCCCGCACAAACAGGTTGACATTGCCAAGCACGCTTGCCATGCGTCATCTCCTCCGCAATCTCAAATGCTGAACCGCCGCCGGATGGAGTTCAATGCTTTTTCCATTGAAGATACGGCGCCAAACCGAACGATGACCGGGCAATGGTCACTTAGACTCTTCCAATCCTCATACTTCCCAACCCTGACAGACTTGACTTGTCTACACGAGGCCTTCGGAATGAAAGCGCATTTGTTCTTGATAGAAAACTACTGTTTGGATATAATTTACGAAAGAGGACTTTGAATGAAAGCCGGAATGTGATGGATAAGCAAGCAATCATTCGCGTGTCAGGGCGCGAGCGCAACTCCCCTGTCTTCCCGCTCGTCGCCGCCTACCCCAGTGTCCGCGTCGAGGCCGCGCCCCTCGCCACCGCCGACTATCTCCTCGAAGGGAATATTGCCGTCAAGCGCAAGGAGGCGGCCGACTTCGTGGCCTCGATCGCAGACCGCCGCCTGTTCCGCCAGGTGGCCGCGATGCAGCGCGACTACGACCGCGTTGTGCTCATCGTCGAGGGCAACCTGTCGTTGTACTATACGGCGTTACCGCCCGACATCGTTCGCAGCGCCATCGCCTTCCTGTCCGTGACCAGGGGCGTCAGCGTCGTGCAGACACCGAACGCCGAGGAAACGGCGGCGCTACTGCGCGTGATGTCGCGCCAGGCGCACAAGGGCCGCGATCACGAGGTGAGCTTCCGGGTCGGCAAGCCCCGTCCGGCCGATCCCTCGGTCGTGTACCTGGTCGAGGGGCTGCCGGGCATCGGGCCGCGCCGCGCCCGCCAGTTGCTGGAATGTTTCGGCACGCCGGCCAACATCATGCGCGCCAGCCGCGAGGAGTTGATGCAGGCGCCCGGCATCGGGCCGAAGCGCGCTCAGCAGATCTGGGACGCCCTCAATACGCGGTACACGGCGAATTAGGAGTAGAGACGCGCCATGGCGCGCCTCTACCGCTTTATGGCGCCGGCCGGTCGCGGTCGGTGAGGTTGACAACCTGGGCGCGGGTGGCGCGGACGAGGTTCTGCGGCGTGATGAGAATCTCCTCGCCCCACTGCCCCGCGCCGACGCCCAGGATGTCTTCGGCCAGCAGCGACTCGTCCATGAACGAGCGGAAGCCGTCGGGCTGCCAATGGAACGGCGGGATCGAGCCGATCTCGTAGCCCGTCGCCGCCTTGACCGCATCGCCCGACGCCATCTTGACGTTGCGCGAGCCGACGACCTTCTTGAGGTGGCCGGAGACCGCGCTCTGGTCGCCGCCGAGCAACACCATCACCCGCTCCCCCTCCCCCGTCTCGAAGATCAGCGTCTTCACCATCTGCCGCTCGCGGAAGCCCAGGGCGCGCGCCACCGACGCCGCCCCCTTCTCGATGTCGGTCGGGAACGTCCGCCGCTCGTAAGGGATGCCCTGGGCGTCCAGGTAAGCGTGGGAGGGGAGGGTCATGCTTCGACGGCGGCTTCGGACGGCTCGTGCGCCGGCTTGACGTCGAAGGTGTAGGTGATCTTGGCGACGCCGCGGATCGTCGCGGCGACCGAGCAGTACTTGTCCTGGGACAGCTCGATGGCGCGCGTCACCTTCGCCGGCTCCAGGTCATGCCCGGTGACGGTGTAGTGCAGGTGGATGTCGGTGAACGCATAGGGCGGCTCCGGCATCTGCGTCGCGTCGGCGGTGATGTACAGGTCGGTGACGCGCTGGCGCTGCCGCTTGAGGATGCTGACGACATCGTAGCCGGAGCAGGCGCACAGGCTCAGAAGAAGCAAGTCCGAGGGCTTGCTGGCCTTCCACTCGATCCATTCGTTGTCCGCGTCCTTCGGCCACGACCCGGACACAACCATGTGGCCGTAGCTATCGCGCCCGATGAACAGCTGGCTGTCCTCGCCGGTCCACTTCATCGCAATCTGACCCATGCCTCTTCTCCCCCTCACCCGCCCAGGCGGCGCTTGAACAGCAGCCGCGGCCAGCCGTCGTGGAAGCCCACGCCGGTCACCAGCTCCCAGCCGGCGCGCGACATGTAGCCCATCATGGCGACGTCCTCGTCGAAGCGCTGATGCGGACCGACGAGCGGCGCCGCCTCGGCCGCCTCGGCCGCCTCGGCCTCGTCCTCCGTGGACGGCTCATCCGCCTGGAGCCACACCGTCCAGCGCTCGCTCGGCTCCTGGACGGCGATGGCATACTCGAACCGCCGGCTCTTCTTGTTCTTTTTCATGGTGGCATCCTTGGGCTATCTGGTTGGGTAGCTTATCCGGCGAAGGTGTCCCTGCCCTGCAAGAGGCTGGCAACGCAAAGGCGCAGAGACGCAAAGGAAGAACAACCCGCTGCTCATAGCCTCCTGCGTTTGATTCACAGCGCCTTCGCTCAATTCTACCCGCCCGCCATTCCCTGTCAAAGGCAGGCGCGCGTCTCTACCACCGCCCTACCCCATCTCTCCCTGTGCGCCTTTGCGCCCTGGCGTTGCCACTTCTTTTCTCAGCGCGGCGACAATCGCCCCGTCGGTGACGGCCATCGCGAAGCGGTCCACGTCGGCCAGCGTCGTCCAGGCGATGTCCGCCACCTCGACGGTACGCGGCTCGCCGGCGACGATCGCGCAGTGGAAGGCGTGCAGCGTGATGCGGAAGTGGGTGTAGGCGTGGCGAACCGTCGTCAGGTGCGCCCCCACCGCCACCTCGATGTCCAGCTCCTCGCGCAGCTCCCGCCGCAGGCATTCCTGCAATGTCTCCCCCGCGTCACACTTCCCACCCGGAAACTCCCACAACCCGCCGAGCATCTTGTCCAGCGGGCGCTGCGCCACGAGGAACGTCTCGCCGCGCCAGATGACGCCGGCCGTCACGTCGTAATGCGGCGTCTGCTTGCGCGGGGGCAGCGCGGGCAGCCGCTCCTGGATGCCCAGGGCGTAGGCCTGGCATAGGTCCGCGACGGGGCAGGCCAGGCAGCGCGGCCGCCCCGGCACGCAGATGAGCGCGCCCAGGTCCATCAGCCCCTCGTTGAACGCGCCGGGTGAGTCCGCCGCCGCGACAAGCGCCTCGGCCAGCGCCCACAGCCGCCGCTCCGTCGCCGGCGCCCGCGCGTCCTCCTCCACCGCAAACACCCGCGCCAGGACGCGGCGCACGTTGCCGTCGAGGATAGGGGCGCGCTGCCCAAACGCGATGCTCAGGATCGCGCCGAGGGTGTAGCGCCCGATGCCGGGCAGCTTTGCCAGAGTCTTGGGGTCGTCGGGCAGCACGCCGCCGTGGTCGCGGACGATGACCTGCGCGGCGTGGTGCAGGTTGCGGGCGCGGGCGTAGTAGCCCAAGCCCTCCCACGCCTTGAGCACGTCGTCCAGGGGGGCGGCGGCCAGGGCGGCGATCGTGGGGAAGCGCGCCAGGAAGCGCTCGAAGTACGGCCCGACCGTCGCCGCCGTCGTCTGCTGGAGCATGATCTCCGCGACCCAGACGCGGTACGGGTCGCGGCGGCCGGCGTCGTCGGTCAGCCGCCAGGGCAGGTGCGGGCGCTGCTCGGCGCCCCAGGCCATCATGCGCCTTATAAATGTCTCGCGCCAGAGGGGATCGAGGGTCATAGGGAATTCGCTGTCAACGGATTCGTCACGGATGAACGGATGGGGTTGCGCAGAGGTAATTATACGCGCAGGCTTCACAATCCGTTCATCAGGGCATCGTCGGGGACCAGGGCGACGGCCTCCTGGAGCGCGGTCAGGGCGTCGGCGGCGCCGCCGTTGGCGCGGTAGAGCGCACCCAGGGTGTAGAGCAAGTCGGCGCGGGCGCGGCGATACTCCGCCGTCGTCGGCAGGTCGGCCAGCAGAGCCTCGCGCCGGGCGATCCTGGCGGCCATGTCAACGTGGAGCGCGCGCTCGTCAAAGTCCTGGTAGGCGAGATCGCTCACCTGCTGTGGGGACAGGGGAGCGCCAGATTGTGTCGCCATCTTGCCGTACTCCTGACCATGTGGTCCGCCTGAGATTATACCGCATTGGGATTTGTTGGACGAATTCTCCGGGTCTGGCTACAATAGGCGGCCAGAGTGTAGACTATCAGGAGGGTTCGTTTGTCTACTTTTCCCCGCGACCAGGCGTGGACCATCGTCACCGAGTACATCCAGGGCGATGGCCTGCGCAAGCACATGCTCGCCGTCGAGGCGGCGATGCGCGCTTACGCGCCGCGCTACGACGGAAACCCGGACGAGTGGGGCGTCGTCGGCCTGCTCCACGACTTCGACTGGGAGGTTCACCCGACGTTCCCCGACCACCCGACCGAGGGCGCGAAAATCCTGCGCGAGCGCGGCGTCCCGGAGGACATGATCGTCGCCATCCTCTCCCACGCCGACTTTACCGGCGTCCCCCGCGTCTCGTCCATGGAGAAGGCGCTGTTCGCCGTGGACGAGCTGACCGGCCTCATCATGGCGACAGCCCTCGTCCGCCCGACCAAGAGCATCCACGACGTAGACGTGCGCGCCGTGCGCAAGCGCTGGAAGGACAAGGCGTTCGCGCGGGGCGTCAACCGCGAAGACATCGAGCAGGGCGCGGCCGAGCTGGGCGTGCCGCTCGAAGAGCACATCGGAATCGTCCTCACCGCCATGCAGAACATTGCCCCGACCCTGGGGGTCGAAGGAGTGCGCCCATGATCCGCCACGTCGTCCTGTTCAAGTACAAGCCCACCGTCACGGCGGAGGAGCGCGACGCCTGGATCGCGTCGGCCCTCGCCATGGCGCCGCGCATCCCCTACGTCCACAACCTCACCGCCGGCTACGACCTCATCCGCAGCGC
Source organism: Anaerolineae bacterium (assembly GCA_046328525.1). Taxonomy (GTDB): domain Bacteria; phylum Chloroflexota; class Anaerolineae; order Epilineales; family JAHCIE01; genus JBDHWG01. The sequence continues at coordinate 294,358 of JAXLWK010000008.1, read as the reverse complement.
CCGCGCCTACGACGTCGCCCTGGTGTGCGACTTCGAGACGCTGGACGACGTGCGCCGCTACGCCGACGACCCGGTGCACGTGCCGGTGGCGACGCGAGGGCGCGAGATGAGCGACCACATCTGCTCCGTAGACTTCGAGATGTAGGCCGCATGAAGCTCGTCCTCTTCGACATAGACCAGACCCTCCTGACGCCGGACGGCGCGGGGGCGGCGGCGATGCTCAACACCCTGCGCGACTTCTACGGCATCCAGGAGATCCCGACGGGCTACCACATGGCCGGCAAGATAGACACCCAGATCGTGGTCGAGCTGCTCCAGTACGCCGGGATGGACGTGGACGAGGCGCAGGCGCGGCTGCCGGAGTACTGGGCGCTTTACGCCGTCGAGCTAGAGCGCATCCTGCCGCAGCACCAGATGCGCGCCCTGGATGGCGCGCACCACTTGCTGGATGCGCTGGAGAAGCGCAAGGACGTCGTGATCGGGCTGCTGACCGGCAACCTGGACGCGACGGCGACCATCAAACTGCGCGCCGTCGGCCTCGATCCGGCGCGGTTCCGCGTCGCCGCCTACGGCAACGAGGCGCAGGCGCGCACCGAGCTACCGCAGCTCGCCGTCTCCCGCGCCGAGGCGCTGACGGGGCGCACGTTCCGCGGCCACAACATCGTCATCATCGGCGACACGCCGCTGGACATCGCGTGTGGCGAGAGCCTGGGGGTACGCACTATCGGCGTCGCCACCGGGCGCTACGCCGAGGAGGATCTGCGCGCGGCCGGGGCCGACGCCGTCTTCCCCACCTTGAGCGACACCGACGCCGTCGTGGCGGCCATCATGGCGTGACCGCCGACTCTCACCATTCTCTCATAATGGGGCGAAACTTGCGGAGGCAGTCATCGTGTTTACTATGGGGGCTGGATTAGTTTGCGTTGTAAACATAGGAGAACACGATGATGAAGTTGCGCAGTTTGTGGATAGTCACGGCTGTTGTGGCGCTCGTGGCCGTCATGGCGGCCGCAGCGTCGGCCGATAGCGGCCCAACCGACATTGGCAAGGCCCTGGCGTTGAGCATCGCGCCCGCGCAGGGGACGCTGGCGCCCGGCCAGAGCGCGTGGTACAGCTTCGTTGTGCCGCAGGAGTACAGCGTCGGGCAGATGAAGCGCGATGAGCGCAACGGCGTGAACATCACCCCACAGACCCTGACCCTCCAGTTCAGTAACTCCAGCAATCCCGACATCGCCCACAACACCGGCTTCCATGTGTACGATCCGCAGGGCGGCCGCTGGGTGATGAACGGCATCGTGCCGCCCAGCGCCCTGAATGCGGAGGGCAAGCCCGTGGCGCAGCCGGCCTGGTTCGGCGAGGGGTCGCCCACGCCGAGCGGAAGCCTGCCGGACGGCGCCGATGTCTTCCTGAACGCCCCCAAGATGTGGGAAGGCGTCCTGAATGACGCCGGCGCCTACTACGTCGAGGTCTTCAACCAGTCAGGCGAGCCGATGAACTACTCGCTGACCATCACCGGCCCCAACCTGAGCCTGGCCTCGGCGCAGCCCACCGCGGTGCAGAGCGCGGTGGCGGCGACGGCTGCCGCCGGCAGCGCGGCTGCCCCGGCGATGACAGCCCCGGCGATGAGCGGGCCGAGCAACACCAACATCGGCCAGGCCACGCCACTGACGGCGGCCCCCGTGAACGTCTCGGTCGCGCCTGGCCAGAGCGCGTGGTTCAGTTTCGCCGTGCCGCAAGAGTACAGCGTCGAGCAGATGAAGCGCGATGAGCGCCGCGGGGTGGACATCGCCCAGCAAAGTATTCGGTTCACGTTCGACAACGCGAGCAACCCGGACCTGGCCCACAACACGGGCTTCTACCTGTACGACCCGCAGCGCGCCGCCTGGCTCATGAGCGGCGTTGAGCCGCCGACCCGCCGCGACGAGAGCGGCGTGGTCATCCGCGACGAGAGCGGCAACCGCCAGTTCGAGAATGCCTACACCGTCGCCAGTTCGCCGGATGTCTCGAACGTCAACACCAAGAACGACAGCGGGATTGACTACTTCCTGGGCGTGCCGAAGGTGTGGCAGGGGGTGTTGAACTCGGCCGGCACGTACTACGTCCAGATTTTCAACAACTCCCAGGAGCCGCTCAACGGCACGCTGACCATCAGTGGGCCGAACCTGTCGCTGGCATCTCGCTAAGCATCCGCTTCTCGCCCCGTCTCAGCCCCCATAGAGTACGCAGAGGCCCTTCCCTGGCAGCGCCGCCAGGGAAGGGCCTTCAATAAAACAGGTCCTATTACGGGCGGGCGAGGGGCCGGATGCCGGAGACCTTCGCCGCGCTAACAGGGGGTGTCGCCGCCCGGCTGACCAGAGGCAGGTACACCTGATACGTGGGCTTGACGTCGGGCTTGACGTCCACGCTGGCGTAGCACAGCCGGTTCGGCAGGTTGGCGGTGGCTGTGCGCGCCAGCCAGATGGCGTGCAGCCGGTCCTGCACGGGATCGTAGGCCAGGCCCACGTCGCCGACCTTCTGGCCCGACGCGCTCGGCGTTCCCTCGCAGTCCGCGCCGCGATTGAGCTGAATCGGCGTCGTCGCCCACTTCTCGTTCGCGTCCATCGCCTTTAGCTCGATCTTGTCAAGCCCTTCGTTCCACAACACGTACTGGCGGCCGCGCTTGTCCACGGCGGTCGCGGCTGCCAGAGTCATGGAGCGCGAGGCCATCGTGACGGTGACAGGCTCGCTCCAGAAGATGCCGGCGGAGTCGCGCATGAGATGCGCGGCCATAATCTCGTAGTCGGGGTTCTCGCCAGCCCACTCGGCCCACACGGCGTACAGTGTGGCGTCCGGCCCCGTCGCCGTCGCCGGGTGGAGAGCGGTGCGGGTGACGGAGCCGCACGAGGACGGGCCTTTCGCGGCGCGCTTGCTCTCGCCATTCATTGAGATAGCTCGGGCCATCTCCCACGTCGGCGGCAGCGTGCCCGGCTCGGCGGTGGTGAGCGTGGGCGGGAGATTCGGCGCGTACCCCCACTCGATCTCAGACATGTCGCAGTCTGGCGCAACCTGCGCCTGCCAGACGACGTGCGCCTCCATGTTGCCGTTGTTCTCGAACACGGCCATCGAGGGCGACTGCCCGGCGTAGTCGGCGATCGAGATGGTCGTGGTCTCAAGGCGAGGGTCGGGGGTGCGCGGGTCCGTGATCGGCTTATCGTCAGTTACGGGGCGGGCGTAGTAGAGCGCGGGCGCGGCGTCTGGCGCTTGCGTATCGGAGCGTCCCCAGATGAGATGCAGCCGGCTCTGACCGTTCTCCTGGGCGATGAAGGGGAACGGCGCGTCGGTGCCGTCCACATAGCGCTGGCTATTGAGCCGGTCGAGGGGATTGACGTCCTCGTAGCCCGTCGTGAACGTAAACGGCGCCAGGTACTGAATCTCGCGCCACGACCGCGCCGGCGCCCAGTCGAACGCAGGGTGGTACTGCATCGTATTGGTGTTGCACTTCTGCCACGCCATGAACAGCGTATTGTCCAGGCCCACGCTCAGCCGCGGCCGGCTTCGATTGGCGACTGGCCCACTTACCATGGGTTTGTTCGCCGACGGCTCGATGTAGGCATAGAACACGGCATTGCCCGGGTTGCTCGGCGTGTTCGGCCCGTCGCACGGATTCCAAAGCAGGTTGGTGGGGCTCCACCACGCAAAATGGGCGGTGCCGTCCGGCCCGACGGCAATGGACGGGTCCCGCACCGGCTCGGCTGACAAGCCCATCTCCATGGCGAGCGCGGCGCTCACGGACACCGGCATGGTCGCCGTCAGCACCGCGCGGCCGGGCGCGAGCGGCGTCGAGCGGGGCGCTTTTCGGGATTGAGCGTGGGCATCGGGAATTGTCAGCGCGCCAAGCGCAAAAAGGACAGGGATTGCCGCCAGGGAAATGCACAGGCGAATGACATTAGACCGCGCCATGGAATGAAATGCTCCTGGGCTATACGGGCATTGAGCAGAGAAGCGGCGGCGTCTGCTCAATGAGACAGAATTATAGTTTCGTCGTCAACGTGGCGCAAATTCCGTGAATTTCGTGAACGAGCCTAGCCGCCAGGTCGGGGCGTCGCGGCGGCTGTGGGCTTCCCGGCGGCCGGGCGGGTCGCCTGGGCGGGTGAGGTCGCCGTCGGCGGTGGAGATGTCGTCGTCGGGGGCGGCGGGTTCGTCGCCGTGGGCGATGGCGGCGGCGCGTCTGTCGCTGTGGGCGTTGGGGGCGGCGGGTTCGTCGCGGTCGGTGATGGCGGCGGCGCGTCTGTCGCCGTGGGCGTCGGGGGCGGCGGGTTCGTCGCCGTTGGTGATGGCGGCGGCGCATCTGTCGCGGTTGGCGGCGGCGGCGCATCCGTCGCCGTGGCGTCGGGCGGAGCGCTGGTCGGGACGCTGTTGCGCGCGCCCCAGACGAGCACAACATCGGCCACAATGGCCGGCGGATTCCCCGGCTGGTGCGCGCCGGAGACACGGATCGTGAGACCTGGCCGCACGCGGGAGCCTATGGTGGTGCGCGTGTACTCGTCGCCCGTCAGCGACGTGTCCGCGATCGTGCTGTCAGCGGGCTTTAAGATGATGCGCGTCGTGTCCTGCAGCGCGATCGTGTAGCCGCCGGCGAACCAGCTATTTGCGCCCACTCTGAACACCGCCCAGGCTCCGTCGAACCAGTAGCCGGCGGGCGTTGGCGTGGGGGTGACGCGCGGCGAGAAGCGGATGCGCGTGGCAACGTTGACGCCGTTTCGGACGATGTAGGAGACGCGCGCCGGGACGCCCGTGGGATCGGCCGGGGTATCCTGGGGCATGTCCGTGTTCGCGTCCTGGACGATGACGAGCGGCTCGCCGCCCACGGACAGCGTCCACTGCCACGACTGCCCGTCGTCGCTCGGCACGCGGCTGACGACGATGCCGTTGACATCCTGCTCTGGTGGCGGCGCGTCGGCGACAATCGTGATCCGCCGCGCCCGCACCACCAGCACCGTGGACTGACTCGTGCCGCCGCTGCGCACGTCGGGTTGCGGCGCGTTGGACGACGTGCCGAGGCCCGGCAGAATCTGGTCGGCCAGGCTGCCGAGGGTCGAGCGCAGGAGGCTGACATCCGCCTCCGGGCCGCGGATGTCCACCGTCCGGCCCTCGGCGAGCGCGCCCCCCTCGACATCGGTGTTCGCATCCAGGACGACGTACAACGATTGGGCCGGGTCGCCGCTGCGATATGCCAGCCACACCCGGTTCGGGCCGACATCCTTCGTGATGAGCTTGGCGAGCTTCACGTTGGGCAGGCGGATGTCGGAGCCGCGCCGCGTCTCGGTCGGCCGCTCCGTCACGCGCGGCACGGGAGTGCTGATCGCCGGCGCGATCTCGCCGGTGGGCGGGGCAGCCGGCGCGGCGCCTGTGTCTGAGGCCGTCGGCTGCGCCAGGATACGCATCGGGGTCGAGGTCGCGGGCGGCGCGGCCGGGCTGAGACCGGGCGCCGACGCGGCGCTGGGGGAACCCGGCGCGGTGGGCGTGGCGGTCCCGCCACCGCTCCTGGCCGCCGACTGACCCTCGCGCCCGGCGCGGTCGGTCGGCGCAGCCGACGGCGCGGCCGTCGCGGAACTCGCCGCCGCCGCCGCTGGCGCCGTTGCGGTCGCCTCAGCCGCTCCACCCAGGGCAATGCTGCCACTCACGACCGTTGCCGTCGGCTGCTGGGCGAGCTTCACGGCGCCGGGCGGCGACGCCAGGACGACGACCTGGGTCGCGTCCACAACGCCGTCCGGCCCAAGCGAGCCAGCAATCCGCACGCGGCTGCCGATCTGAGCCAGCATGTCGGGCGAGACGCGCACGCGCACCCGCCCCACCGTCCAGACGCCCTCCGCGTCCACCGAGACAAGAATGTCGCTGAACGCGGGGATGGCGACCAGGGCCGGCCGCGACGGGCGCTCCTGCAGGAGCACAATCTCGGTCTGTTTCTCGGAGTCTTGCTTCTCCAGCACAGCCGCCCGCGCTTCCGGCGTGAAGGTCAGGGCCAACTCGACCGAGCGCGTGGCTTCCTTCACGGGATACAGCGGGTCGCCGGGCAGGCTCTCGGCGGACACGGCGAGCACGCCGCTGCCCATGACGGCCAGCACGAGGACCAATCCGGCCGCCGCGATGCCGACGCGCCGCCCGGGGCCGGGCGTCGTCAGGAACGCCAGGAGCGCGGCGTAGGCGCGGCGATACCAGGGGGCCGCCGGGGCGGGCTGCGCCGTCTGCGGGACGTGGCCGTTGGCGCTGACGCGCGCAGCCGTGCCGAGCATGGCGGCGGCGAGGGTGAGGAAGCGCTCGCGGTACGCCAGGCGCTTGGCCGCGTCGGGAGTGGGCGCGGCCGGCACAGTGCGCACGGCCAGCGCCGTCTCGATGAGCGGGCGGAGGGCCGCGGCCTGCGCGGGGTAGTCGGCCAGCGCCGTCTCGATGGAGTCGCCGCTGTGGATGCGCAGCAGACACGCATCGAGGGCCGTAGACATGTCCACAGCGACGGGGGCCTGGAGCGACGCCGCCTGATTGAGGAAGCGGGCGCGGTTGGCCGCGCGCCGAGCCGGATCAGGAACGGGGGGCGGCGAGACTGCGCGCAGGAGGAGGGCCGTCTGCAGCAGGGGACGCAGCTCGGCCGCCTCGGCGGGGTAATCCGCCAGGCAGGCGTCGAGGCTCTCGCCGGCGCGGATGCGGCGCAGGCAGAGGTCCACCAGGGGCATGAGATCAGGCCGCTCGGCCATCACGCATCCCCTTCCAGCACGCGGCGGAGGGTGGTCAGCGCGCGGTGCTGTAGCGCCTTCACCGCTCCCTCACTCTTGCCCATGATCTCTGCAATCTCTCCGTTACTCATGTCTTCGACAAACTTCAATACGACAACTTCTTGCTGCTCATCCGTCAGGTAGACCAGCGCCAGGGAGAGCTGCTGCTGCGTCAGCATCTGCTCGACGGAGACGCGCGGTGTGCCGACCCGATCATCGGCGGCGATACGCTCGTCCAGCTCGCTCTCATCGTGGCGGCCCCGCCGCCGGTAGTGGTCAATGACCAGGTTGTGGGCGATGCGGTACAGCCAGCCTGTGAGCGATGTGCGCCAGGCGCGGTCGGTCTGGACAGACTCCAACATGCGCAGGAAGACTTCACCCGCCATGTCTTCGGCCAGGGATGCCTCGCCGAGACGATGGTAGATGTAGTTGTAGATGCGCTCATAGTAGTCATCATAGATCTGCCCCAGGGTGGCCTGATCCAGGGTCCCCGCGCGATCTACCAGGCCGAACGGCTGCTCACTCACCGGCCGGCTCCCCCTCTATGGTCGTCCATAATTTAAGACGTAATTCAGCGCCAGAAGGGTACGAGGCAATTAGCATATTTGATGCCCACGTTTCGTTTACGGAGAAGGTCGCGGCGCGGGGGTTGCTTTGGCCGACGTGGGCGCCGCCGGAGGCGCTGGCGTCGAGGTGGGGACGTCCCGCGCCTCGACGCCAGGCTTCGGTGTCAGGGTGACGGAGGGCCTGATGGTCAGGGTGGGTTGTGGGAAGAGGGTCGCGGACGGCAGCGGCGTCACGACCGTCGTGGGCGATGGCAGCGCCGAGGGCGTAATGGTGACGGTGCGCGTCGGCCGCGGCGTGCGGCTCGGTGTGGGCGACAGGGTCCACGTCGGCGACGGCGTGATCGTGCCCGTCGGCGTCGGGGTATCCGTGGGTGTCGGCGTGTCCGAGGGCGTGAAGCTCGGCGTGACCGTCGGGGTGGGCACGAACTGCTCCAGCCCCACTTCATACGTGCGGCCCGGCCCGTAAGCGCCCTTGTTGAGGATCGTGGCGTAGATGATGCCGTCGCGGGCGGCCTGGACGACGACGCTGGACGACAGGTTGCCCGGCGCCACGTCGTCGCTGGCGCAGTCGGCCGGGTCGCACTGCGCCATGACGCCCTGGGCCGCCGCCAGGACGATGGCGGTGTCCACGCCGGCCGACAGGTTCTTGGTGAAGATGCGATACCAGCCGTCGGCCTTCGCCGCCCACTGCACCTTGTCAATGTCGCCGTCGGGGTTGAAGTTGTGCTTCTGCGTCTCGCCGACGCCGATGATGTTCGCCTGCTGGAAGAGGTCGTCCGGCTCGAACTCGTCAAACGGGTTGAGCGTGGCCGACGGCAGCGGTGTTCCCGTGGGCAGCGGCGTGGTGCTGGGGAGCGGGGTGTTGCTCGGCAGCGGCGTGTTCGTGGCCGTGTTGACCGGCGTGTTCGTCGGCAGCGGCGTCAGGCTCGGCAGGGGCGTCAGCGTGGGCACAGGCGTTTGCGTGGCCTTGACAACGACGGCCACAGCCCGTATGGGGTAGTACTCTGTCTCGGCGCAGGTCAGGCACGACGGGCGGTCAGTGTGGATGTTGTAGAATACCGTGTCCGTCGGGAACTGGTAGACGCGCGCCGTGCGCACGTCACCCTCCATGCGCGTCTGGAACGGGTAGAACACGAACACGCGCTTGTTGTGCTCGGTCAGGAGGCGCAGGCAGGCCTCGTTGGACGTGGTGTCGCCGATGTTGGGCGAGTTGAGCATGTCGTTGGCGTAGAGAGTGATCTGGGGCAAAGCGCCGCCGCCGCACATGTCCGCCTCGGCCCTGACGTAGCCGGCCTGGGTGAAGAACGTCGGCAGCGCAATGAGGAGCACCAGCAGCGTGACCAGGCCGAGCCGCCGCTCGCGGATCGTCAGCGGCGCGCCCCGCGCAAACAGCGGGCCGTTCTGGATGTCTCGCCACGCCCGCGCCAGGCTAGGGTAGCGGGTCGCCAGGTCCTCCGACGGCTCGGTGCGCTGGACGAGGTGGCACAGTAGGCGGTAGCCGACCCAGATCGGGATCGCCAGCAGCAGGACGAACAGAATCACCAGAGCCTTGACGAGCAGACTGGCGCTCTGCCACAGGCCGAAGAATAGCTCGAACGTCTGCGGGAACGGCAGGCCCATTCCAAAGAAAACGCCCCACAGCGGCGAGATGATGGCTTGCATCCAGACGACAAAGACGAACAGGTAGATGATGAGCAGCGCGCCGACGACGATGAGACGCGCCGGGCGGCTGGGGATGAATCCCAACACGCGCGTGCCGAGCGCCAGAAGCGCGAGAGGAACGATGAGGATGCCGAGGAATAGAAGGAGCAGGTAGAAGAGCAGAACAGGGAATGCCAGCAGGAAGCGCAGCGCCACTGCCGCCACCTCCGCCCCGACCGTCAGGTACTCCGACGAGAGGTTGTCCATCACGGTCGAGGGGGTCAGGTTGAAGGCGCTGAAGTACGTGGCGGTGTAGGCCCAGCCCCAGAAGTAGACCAGGAGCACGAGGACGCCCAGCGCAATGAGGACGTTGCGCACGGACAGCCACGAGCCGACGCGCCTGAACATGGCGGGCCGCGGCCCTTCAGCGTCGCCGACCTGCTCCACGTCGCGGGCCGTGAACTCTACGCGGCTGGTGTCGGCGACCCGCAGGTCCGTGCCGCCGAGGTTGGTCTCGGCCAGCTCGGCGCCCCAGAGGTTGACCTCGCGCAGGTCAGCCTGGGACAGGTTGGCGCCGCGAAAGTTGGCCCAGCGCAGGTCGCTGTCCTTGAGCACGGCCCAGGACAGGTCGGCGTCGCGCAGATCGGCCCAGCGCAAGTCAACGCCCCGCAAGTCGGCCTTCGACAGAATCGCGCCGTGAAGGTCAACGTTGCTCAGGTCAATGCCGGTCAGGTCCCGGCCAGATAGGTCTAGTCCCTCAGGCCCGCCATGCTGGGCCACCAGGCGCAGCACGGCTTCACGATCGAGTCGCATTCCATCCTCATCGGCGGCACGTAGTAGCGATTATACCACGCTTTGCCCGTGACACGAAACCCGGCGCAGGGCGACGCCTGCCCCGTGGTCAAGCGCGGCTTACCAGCCGTAGCTCAAGCGGTCAATGATGCGGCGGGGAAGATGAACCTCGACCATTTTTGCCTGGGTCTGTTCGATCGGGTACGGCACGCGGCGGTGAGTGACGGTTCCCTGGTCGGGGTCGAGAATGGCGTAGCTGGCGCGGGGGTCGCCGTCGCGCGGCTGTCCGACGCTCCCCGGATTGATGATCAGGCGATTCTCGCCGAGCGGGAACGGCCGATCTACGGCCGGCGAGATGGGGCGGACGGCGCCGTTCTCCTGCACGTAGATCATCGGGACGTGGGTGTGCCCCACGAAGCACACCTGGGTCTTGAAGTACGGGAAGTTCTCTTCGGCGATCACCTCGTCTAGGATATACTCCCAGATCGGGTGGCGCGGGCTGCCGTGGGCCAGGAAGTAGCGGTCCTCCAGCGGCCCAATCGTCTCCAGGCGCGCGTCGAGGAAGGCGCGATTGTCGGGCGTGAGCTGCTTTTGCGTCCACAGGGCCGCCAGGCGCGCGTCGGTGTTGAAGTCGGACAGGTTGAGCTTTTCCAGGACGGCGTAGTCGTGGTTGCCGGCGAGGCACTGGTAGCGTCGCAGCTCGCGCACCCGCTCGACACACGCATTCGGGTCAGGGCCGTAGCCGACCAGGTCGCCCAGGCACCACACCCTGTCGAAAGAGCCGGCATCTTCTAGAACGGCTTCGAGGGCCGCAGCGTTCGCATGAATGTCGGAAATGATCAAAATACGCATAGTCATCTAACGGCGCGGGAAGGTCAACGGGCAGACGTTGTCTGCCCGCGCGCCTATGTTAGCACAATTGGGGCCAGATGCGAAATCATGCCGCGTCAATGCGCGACCGTCGCCTCAGGCGGTGACCAGCTCCGCAATCGCCGCCGGCCGCGGTTCGGGCTGCGCCAGCGTCTCCCCGGCCGGCTGGTACGTCAGGTGCGCCATCTCGACCACCAACCCAGGGCCAAACGCCATCGCCGCGACGCCCGTCGGCGCCGCCGCCTCGCGCCGCAGCCGCTCGCGCAGCCTGCTCAGCACAAACAGGATCGTCGGCGAGGACATGTTGCCGTAGTCGCGCAACACCGAGTACGTCGCCGCGAGATCGTCCGGCGTCAAGTCAAACACCTCCGCCAGTCTGTCCACGATGGCGCGGCCGCCCGGATGCACCGCCCACGCGCCCGGCCGAGGGCGCTCGCCGAGCAGCGCCTTGAGCGCCGGCGGCGCGACTTCGCCCAGCCGCTTTGGAATCTCCGGCGACAGGTGCAGCTTGAAGCCATGGTCGCCAATTTGCCACACCATGTGCCCGCCCGTTCCCGGCGCCAGCATCGAGTACATGCTGTCGAGGGCGTAGTGGTCGCGCCCATCCTCCGGCGGAGCGCCGACCAGGCACGCGGCCGCGCCGTCGGCGAAGAGCGCCGCCACCAGCAGGTCGGTGCGGGTCGGCTGCGGCTGGACGTGCAGCGAGCACAGCTCGACGCACACGACCAGGACGCGCGCCGACGGCTGCGCGCGCACGATATGGTCGGCAAGGCGAAGACCGTTGAACGCGGCGGCGCAGCCCATGAAGCCGACCAGGGTGCGCTGGACGGTCGGCGGCAAGCCCAGCGCGTGGGCGATGGCCTGGTCCAGCCCCGGCGCAAAGAACCCGGTGCAGCTCACCACGACCAGGTGAGTCACCGTCTCGCCGATCGAGGGGTCGCCGCTATCGGACAGCGCACGCTGAGCGGCCGCCGCGCCGATTACCACCGCCTCGCGCTCGTATACCGCCATGCGCTCGGCCGTAGTCGCCGCGTCTTCCAGCAGCCGGCCCGGCGAGTAGCGCGACTCCTGTGGCGCGCCAAAGACATCGGGCAGACACGAGTGGCGGGTCTCGATCCCCGTCGCCACGAATACGCCGCGCATCCAGCGGGACAGCGCGCGATTCCCGGACAATGCCGCCGCGAACCAGGAGCCGATGTCCGCGTCCGCGTAGCGATACCTCGGCACGGCCGTCCCCAACCCCAGTAGCGCCACCGGCGCCCGATCCTGTGTCACACTGCCTCGCTTCTGACATGGGTCTATTCAGTCTCGCCTAAAACTATAAGGACGCCAACCTTGCGGGTCAAGCGTCCGATAGAAGCGGGGTAAGCCGGGCAGCGCCGCTCTCACGCGAACAGGCGGCCGTCCTCGGAGCGCATGAACAGCACCGGCGCGCCCCATGTCCACACCGGTATGCCCCAGGTACTGTAGTTGGCGTCTCGGTCTTGATACAGCGCTTGACGCGCCTGAGCGACCGCCGCGTCGATGGGTAGGTCGTCCGCCAGCGAGGCGTAGAACTCCTGGGCAAACTGCTTGGCTGCCTCGTCTTTGATAGGGAACTGCATCGCGATGACGGCTGGAATACCCGCCGTCTGCACCAGCTTGTCGCCAAGCCCGGACAGGTACTCGCTCAGCGAGGTCTGACCGCCCTGACAAGCGTTCAGGATCACGAGGCGAATGTTTGGATAAAGAAAAAACTGGGCGAACGACTCCTCGTCCATCAAGCGTGCACTACCGTCGTCGTGGGGCAGCACGACATAGCCCGTATCCTTGGTCACGGCCTGGTTCAGCACAAGCTTGTTCTCAATGGCATAGTAGGCGTGGCCGCTGTAGTGGATGACATGGTAAACGTTGCGTCGCAGTCGTGAGCGGATGTTGGACGCCGTCGGGTTGGTCTCGAACTCGACCACGACACGCCCATTCGCTACCAGCGGCGCAAGCGCGTCCTCAATCCGCTTCTGCTCGCCCGCCAGGTCCAGCTTAGCCGGCCCAGTCGGACCCGACAGCAGCGCCAGGATGCGTAGCGATGGGCGTTGCGGTAGTGCTCTGACGCCTTGATCGACCTCCAGGTAGCGCGAGATGACGACATCGCGGCGGACGGCCAGGAAGTTGTCCCGCTTCGCGTCGTACAGATACTCCCAGGGCAGCGCCTTCAGCTCGGGCGCGTTGACCCGCAGGCGCAGGCGGATGCCTCTCTCCTGGCTGTCGGCGCGCCCTAGTGTTCTATCGTAGGCCTTGCTAACGTCGCCCGTTAGGAGGGCTTGCAGGAGCTGGTTGCCGAGGCTCTTGGCGAAGGCAATGTTGAACTGGGCAGCGCGGAGGGCTTCGATGCTGTCGCTGATAGGGCCACTCGTAAGTGTGACCCGTGTCGTGGCCCTGGCCTGTCCCGCCGACGAAGCGATGACGTGCACTTCGTACTCAGTTTCAGTGCTTGGAGAGATTTCGACGTCGAAGTCGATGTAGGTCCACAACGAAGCCGATTCCTCGAACGGGGAGGGAGAGGGAGATACAGTTTCAGCTCTGGCGGCTGGATTCGTGGCAGGAGGAGCGGTTTGCTGCAAGTCTGCGTCTAGCTCCGTCGTGGCGCCGATACGCTGCCTGAGCCAATCGACCTGTCCATCGTTCTCAACCCGGAGGACCATCTTCTTCGCGGTGTCCACAGGTGTCGTGCCCAGGCCCGTTGCATCCACACCGGCCTCGAAGGCGATATCACACAAATCCTCTCTCTTCGGCCATTTTTTCAGCACAGCTTGTATCAACTTGAAGCGCTCATCGGGGCTGACGGAACGTCGAAGCGAGGCGATATCCCCTGGCTGGAGTTGAGCATACAGGAGGTCAACATCGTTCAGCTTCTCTGCGTGGAGAATCAAACGCTGAACGCGAGCGCGGGGCTCCAAATCCGTCACCTCCACCTCCCACTGCTTTGCCATCTCCTGAACGTCCGTGTCAGTCCACGTGTCTAGCACGCGCTCCAACAGGCTCGCTCTCTCTGCAGGTGTCATCTGGTCCTCCCTTCGCTAGTTGAAGAGACGGCCGGTCTCAGAGCGCATGAACAACACCGGTGTACCCCACGCCCGGTCGCTAGCGCCGCGGTCCTGGAAGAGCGCCAGGCGCGCCTGGGCGACCGCCGCGTCGATGGGCAGGCCGTCCGCCAGCGAGGCGTAGAACTCCCTGGCAAACTCCTTGGCCGCCATGTCGGCGATAGGGAACTGCATCGCGATGACGGCTGGTATTCCAGCCGTCTGCACCAGCTTGTCGCCAAGCCCGGACAGGTACTCGGTCAGCGAGCTTTGCGCGCCCTGGCAGGCGTTCAGGGTGACGAGGCGAATGCTTGGGTAAAGAAAAAACTGGGCGAACGACTCCTCGTCCATCAAGCGCGCACTGCCGTCGTCGTGGGGCAGCACGACATAGCCCGTATCCTTCGTCACCGATTGGTTCAGCACGAGCTTGCTCTCTGTGGCGTAGTAAGCGTGGCCGCTGTAGTGGATGACATGGTAAACGTTGCGTCGCAGCCGCGCGCGAATGTTGGATGCCGTCGGGTTGGTCTCGAACTCGACCACGACGCGCCCATTGTTGACCAGCGGCGCAAGCGCGTCCTCAATCCGCTTCTGTTCGCCCGCCAGGTCCAGTATAGCCGGACCAGTGGGGCCGGAGAGAAGGACGAGGATGCGCAACGCTCCGGGCGGAGACACCGGGTCCAAGCCCTGGAAGACCTCCAGGTAGCGCGAGATAACGACATCGCGGCGGACGGCCAGGAAGTTGTCCCGCTTCGCGTCGTACAGATACTCCCAGGGCAGCGCCTTCAGCTCGGGCGCGTTGACCCTCAGGCGCAGGCGGATGCCCCTTTGCTGGCTCTCGGCGCGGCCGAGCGTGGCAAAGTAGGCGTCGGCAACGCCGCCTTGCAGGAGCGCCGCGAGAAGCGTTCCGCCCAGGCTCTTCGCCAGGGTAGTGTCGAACTGAGCTCGCTTCAGCGCCGCGACGCCGTCGGCGATGGGGCCGGCGTCGAGCGCGAATTGAGTCGTGGCGCTGGCCTGGCCGGCCGGCGACGTGAGGACGTTCACGGTGTAGCCGCTACTGGCCGACGCAATAGCCACGTCGAAGTCAACGTAGGACCACGTGGGCTTGAGTGTTGTCGGCGAAACAGTTGGCGAGTCTCCCGGTTGGGGACTGCCTGGCGCCGCCTGCTCCGGCGCGGGGGTAGCATTCCGGGTGGAGGCCGCGCCCGGCGGCGTGATGTCGGGGCGCACCTTGGCGAGCTGCGCCGTCAGGTCGTCGAGGCGGCCTCGGCGCTGCATGTACTGGATCAGCTCGCGTATCTTCGCCGACTTGTTATCGCCACCAAGGTTATCGGCATCTATGCCCAGGTCGAAGCAGAGCGACTCGATTTCGTCGAGGCTCATGCGGTCCGACATCGCTTGCCGCAGGCTGATGGGGTCCCACTGCGCCGCCATAGTCTCCTCCGTGCTGCCATGTGATGCAAGAGGCTGTTGCGCCACGCCTCATTATACTGACGAGGCCCACGCTGTCAACGCAGACTGGCGGGCCGATGCAGACGAGCGGACGAAGACGGTTTGCCAAAACGCAACGAGTCTGTTAAGCTGTGCGGGGGTAGACGTTGAGCTGTTCACACCCTCAAGCTGCTACCATCGGGCGGTTTGTGCACGTTACAAGCCGCCCGTCCCTGTCAGCCGTCTAAACTAGAGTCGTAGGTTTCACCCACAAAGGAGGTTATCATGCCGGAAATCACAAGCGGATATGCAACTGTCAACGGCGCGCAGATGTACTACGAGGTCGCCGGCGAGGGGATGCCCGTGGTGTTCGTCCACGCGGGCGTCGCCGACCGGCGCATGTGGGACGACCAGTTTCCGGTGTTCGCGGAGCGCTACCGCGCCATTCGCTTCGACATGCGCGGCTTCGGCGACACCGAGCCGGTTGCGGCCGAGTACGCCAACCGTGACGACCTGTACGCCCTCCTGCGCTTCCTCGGCGTCGAGCGCGCCACCCTCATCGGCTGCTCGATGGGCGGCGGGACGTGCATGGACTTCGCCCTGGAGCATCCCGACATGACGGCGGCGCTGGTCATGGTCGGCTCAGGCCCCGCCGGCCTCGACCTCGACGTACCCATGCCGCCGAAGTTCGCCGAGATCGAGGCGGCGGAGAAGAACGGGGAGTGGGAGAAATTCTTGGAGCTGGAGACCCAGGTCTGGTTCGACGGCGAAGGCCGCGCGCCGGGTGAGGTGAATCAGGCAGCGCGGGCGAAGATGGCCGACATGAATCGCAACGCCCTCGTCCTGAGCAGCCACGCCCAGGGCCAGCACAGGCCGATGCAGCCGACGGCGGCCGAGCGGCTGAGCGAGCTGCGCCTGCCGCTCCTGGTCGTCTACGGCGACCGCGACGTGCCCTACATCCAGGCCGCCGCGAAATACATGGGTGAGCACATCGCCGGCGCGCAGGTCGTCTTGATGCCGGACACGGCGCACCTGCCGAACATGGAGCGGCCTGACGAGTTCAACCAGATTGTGCTAAACTTCTTCCGCAACATCGAAACCCAATCTTTCGGAGACAAAACATGAACGAATTCCGGGGCAAGGTTGCCGTCGTCACCGGCGCGGCCAGTGGCATCGGACAGGCGGTCGCGCAGCGGTGCGCCCAGGAAGGGATGCGCGTCGTCCTGGCCGACGTGGACGCGGCCGGGCTGGCGCAGTTGGAGGCGGCGCTGAAAGACGGCAGGGCGGAGGCGATCAGCGTGCGCGCCGACGTGTCGAAGCGCGAGGACGTGCAGGCGCTCGCCGATAAGACGCTGGCCGCCTTCGGCAAGGTGCACCTGCTGTTCAATAACGCCGGCGTCGGCGCCGGGCGGGCGGCATGGGAAACGTCGTGGAACGACTGGGAGTGGGTGCTCGGCGTCAACCTGTGGGGACCGATCAACGGCGTCAAGGTATTCACGCCCATTATGCTCGAACAGAACGAGCCGGCCCACATCGTCAACACCGCCTCCATGGCCGGCTTGCTCGCCTATCACCCCGCCGCCCCGTACCAGGTCACGAAGCACGCCGTCGTCGCTTTGTCGGAGCATATGTATTTCGCCCTTGCCTCTCGCAACGCGCCGGTCAAGGTCTCTGTCCTCTGCCCATACTGGGTGCAAACTCGGATTATGGAGTCGGAGCGCAACCGCCCGCCCGAGCTGGCAAACCCACCGGTCGCGCCGACGCCAGAGGAAATCCAGATGTACTTCTTCATGCTCAAGGCCATCGCCGAGGGTGTCCCACCGGACGAGGTCGCCGACACGGTGTTCGAGGCAATCCACGAGGAGCGCTTCTACGTCGTTGTGCCCGACGATGACGACATGCGCCGCCGCATCGAGGATCGCCTCCAGGGCGTCCGCGACGGCAAAGCGCCCGCCTTTACGCCGTGAAAGACCACTATGCTGCACAAGCTCACGCCTGACCAGTATCCCGTCGTGCGCTCCGTGTTCGAGGCGCTGCGCTACAACATCGTCGTCGACTCCGTCATTGACGGCAACACGCCGGGCTGGGTGTTCGCCGACGACGCCGAGCGCCCGACGACGGCGTTCATCTGGGACATGCAGGACGCCATGCTCGTCGCCGGCGACCCCGGCCAGGCCGACGTGAACCAGGCCCTGGCCGCCCTCATCTGCGACGACATCGCGCCCGACGCCCGCCGCCGCGGCATCCCGTTCCTCTCGCTGCACTACGATCAAGGGGCGTGGGAGCCGGTCATCGAGGCGACGATCCTCGCCGGCTGGCAGCCGGCGAAAGCGGCCCGCCGCTACTACACCCTGGACCACCTCACCTGGAACTGGCGCATCGGCATGCCGCCCGATAGCGAGATGCGCCCCATCACCGCCGCCCTGCTGGATGGCGGCGACCTTATCAACGCTGACCAGGTGCGCGGCTGGGTGCTGTCGTTCTGGCCGTCGGTGGCGGCGTTCAAGAAGACGGGGATTGGCTACTGCATCGTCTACGGCGAGACGACGATTGCGAGCTGGTGCTTGTCGGTCTTCGTCAGCGGGCGCAACTACGAGTTGGGGTTGGCGACAGCGCCGGACTATCGCGGGCGCAACCTGGCGGTGCGCACGGCGGCGGCGTGTGTCGAGACGTGCCTGGCGCGGGGGCTGGCGGTGCACTGGCACTGCCTGGAGGAGAACTACCCCTCGCAGCGCGTCGCCGAGAAGGTCGGCTTTGACGAGACCCGCGCCTACGAAGTCTACAGGTTCTCCATCGCGGACAAAGACTCATCTTCGCTTTAGCATCGCCTAATGTGGGCTTAACCTTCGACCGCTAGACTACACTGTAACGGTGACTAACCTCCACCGACCTCTCAGAAAAACTCTCAGACACAACGGCCTGGCTGCGTACTCTCAACGCAATCAGGCCGTTGTGTCTTTAGCGTCGTCGCGGCGCATCACCAGCACCTTGTCCACCCGCCGCCCGTCCATGTCCATCACCTCGAAGCTGTACCCCTGCCACGTGAACGACTCGCCGGCGCGCGGCACGCGGCCGAGCTGCGCCATGACGAACCCGCCGACCGTCTGGTAGTCGGCGCGGTCGCTGGCCGGCGGCAGGCCGACCCCGACAACCTCGCTCATCTCCTCGACGCCGATGCCGCCGTCCACGAGCCACGACCCGTCGTCGCGCCGAATCACGCCCGGCTCGTCCTCCGCCTCCGCCGCCACCTCGCCCACGATGGCGCGCAACACATCGGTGATGCTGATAAGCCCCTGGGTTCCGCCGTACTCGTCAGTAACCACGGCGACGCGCTCGCCGCTCTCGCGGAACGTGTCCAGCAGGGTCAGCGCCAGCAGCGTCTTCGGGACGAACAGCGCCGGCCGCGTCGCGGCCCGCACGTTGATCGGCTCGCCCATCGCCGTCGGCCACAGGTCCTTCGTCGCCGCGATGCCGAGCACGCGATCTGGCGAGCCTTCGACGACCGGGTACTGCGAGTGGTGGTTTTCGCAGATCGTCTGCCAATGCTCGTCCGCCGTGTCCGTCACGTCGAGCCACACCACCTCGGTGCGCGGCGTCATCAGGTCGTCAACGCGCTGGTCGCCGAGGCGGATGACGCGCTCCATCATGTGCTGCTCCGCCGCCTCGAACACGCCCGCCTGCGTCCCCTCGACGATCAACTGGCGGATCTCCTCCTCGGTCACGGCCGGGGCGGTCGAGGGGGAGATGCCGAGCAGCCGCAGCAGAAGGTTGCTGGACGGTGTGAGCAGGGCGACGGCTGGCCGGGCCACGTGGCTGAGGGTCGTCATCGGCCGCGCCACGCGGCTGGCGATGCCCTCCGGGTCCTGGAGCGCCACGCGCTTCGGCACCAGCTCGCCGATGACCAGGGACAGGTAGGTGATGAACAGGACGACGATGAGGGTGGCGACGGCCAGGCTGGACGCGCCCAGGTACGGTTCGAGGAGGTATGCGAGGGAGGCGGACAGCGTCGCGCCGCCGAACGCGCCGGCGAGGATGCCGATGAGGGTGATGCCGATCTGGACCGTGGACAGGAAGCGGTCGGGGTTCGCGGCCAGGCGCAGCGCCGCGGCCGCGCCCGCGTCGCCCTTGTCGGCCCGCTGTTGGAGGCGCGCGCGGCGCGACGAGACGACGGCCAGCTCGGCCATGGCGAAGAAGCCGTTGAGCAGCACCAGCAGAAGCACGATGCCGATCTCGATTGCGATAGCCATTGTGGGGTTATAGCCCGTCGGTGGCGCGCACCCGCTGGCACGGGTCGTCGCGGGTGACGCGGTAGTGGTCCAGGTCTTCGACGACCAGCGTGGGCGGGAAGATGGCCCGCGCCTCGGCCTCCAGCTCGCGCCCGTTGTAGCGGCGGGAGATATGGGTCAGGTAGAGCCGCCGCACCCCGGCGGCGCGGGCGATCTCCGCCGACTCGGTGGCGGTGATGTGGCCGAAGCTGCGCGCCAGCTCGACGTCCGCCGCCCCAAACGTCGCCTCGATGACCAGGGCGTCCGCGCCGGCGGCCGCCTCGACCAGCCCCTCCGGGCGGGTCACGTCGCCGATGTAGACGACGCGAACGCCGGGAATCTCCGGGCCGAGCACCTGCTCCGGCAGGACGGTGACGCCGCTGCTGAGGGTGATGGGGCGGCCGGCGACCAGGTCGCGCCGCTCCGGGCCGGCCGGGACGCCCAGGCGCGTGGCCTCGTCGGCCAGGAAGGGGCGGCGGGGCGGCTCGTCGAACGCGAAGCCGAAGGACGACCCACCACGGTGATTGACGGGAAAGGCGCTGACGCTGAACCCCTTGCCCTGGAGGATGACGCCCGGCTCAAGCTCGATCAGGTTGATCTTGACCTTGACCTCGCCGCCGCGAATGACCACCTTCATGAGGTCGCGCACGCGCTCCAGGGTGGCGCGGCCCCCGTAGATGTCGAAGGTGTCAATGGCCTCCCAGCGGGCGAAGGTGGAGATGAGGCCACCGAGACCTAGGATGTGGTCCAGGTGGCCGTGGGTGAGCAGGACGGTGTTGAGCCGCTTGAAACCGACGCCGCTCTTGAGGAGCTGACGCTGGGTGCCCTCGCCTACGTCCACGACGAAGCGGCGGTCGTCGTGGAACACGAGGGTGGATGGAAGGTTGCGCCACGCCGAGGGGGCGGAGGCGGCTGTGCCGAGGAAAACGAGTTCGAACATGGCGTCAATTATAGCACGGTTGACCGTCTTCCTGGATATGGCTAGAATAGCCGGATGTCTACCAGGATACGTTGTCATGGCGAGAACAATGACGCATTACAAGGATAGTGATCATGCCCGAAAGCGCGGTGGATCGGTTACGCGGCACAGGCAAGTGGACGAAGCAGTGCTCCTTCTGCCAGAAGAGCCAGAGCCAGGTGGCCCGCCTCATCCCCGGCCTCCACGATACCTACATCTGCAACGAGTGCGTCGCCCTCTACTACCGCCTACTCCAAGAGCTTGAGGCGAGCCAGGCGGCCAACAAGACGCCGGGAACAGGCTCATGACCGACGCGGGCGACCAGCCGCCGCGCCGCCTGCGCGTGGGCGTCCTGTTCGGCGGGCGCTCCGCCGAGCACGAAGTCTCCCTGGCGTCGGCGCGCGCCGTCATGGACAACCTCGCGGGCGACGACGTCGAGGTCGTGCCCATCGGCATCACCCGCGAGGGCCGCTGGATCGCCGGCGGCGACCCGTGGCAGGCGTTGAGCGACGGCACGTCGGAAGGCTCCGCCCCCGTCGCCCTCCTGCCCGACCCGTCGCAGCAGGGCGAGCTGATGCGCCTGGAGCGCGGCGGCCATAGCCCCGCCAACGGGGCGGCGCGCCTGACCGGCCTGGACGTGATCTTCCCGGTGCTGCACGGGACCTATGGCGAGGACGGCACGGTGCAGGGCCTGCTGGACATGGCCGACGTGGCCTACGTCGGCTGCGGCGTGATGGCGTCGTCGGTGGGGATGGACAAGGCGATGATGAAGGCGCTGTTCGCCGCCGTCGGCCTGCCGGTCGCTCCCTACCTGGTCATCCTTCGCTCGCTCTGGGAGACCGCGCCCGACGCGGCGGTGGGGCGCATCGAGGCGGCGCTGCGCTACCCGCTGTTCGTCAAGCCCGCCAACAGCGGCTCGTCGGTCGGCATCTCGAAGGCGCGCGACACCGATGAGCTGCGCGCCGCCCTGGCGCTCGCGGCGAGCTACGACCGCAAGATCGTGGTCGAGCAGGGGATAGACGCGCGGGAAATCGAGGTATCGGTGTTGGGCAACGACGAGCCGGAAGTGTCGCTCCCCGGCGAGATCATCCCGGCGCGCGAGTGGTACGACTACGACGCCAAGTACATTGATGACGAGACGGCGCTGCTCATCCCCGCGCCGCTGCCGCCGGCGACGACGGACGAGGTGCGGCGGCTGGCCGCCCTGGCGTTCAAGGCGATTGACGCCAGTGGCCTGAGTCGGGTGGACTTCCTGCTCGACCGTGGCACGGGCGAGCTGTGGCTGAGCGAGATCAACACCATGCCCGGCTTCACGCCGACGAGCATGTACGCCCGGATGTGGGAGGCGAGCGGGGTAAGCTACGCCGAGCTATGTCGGCGGCTGGTGCAGTTGGCGATGGAGCGGCACACGGACCGGCGGCGCAACCGCACGGAGCGCGGCTGAAGACTCACCATCGCCTAAGCTGCGCTTCATCCGCGCTTAAGGTGGCGGGTCTAGACTATACCCTAACGGTGACTAACCTCCACCGACCTCTCAGAAAAACGAAAAACTCTCAGATGCAACGGCCTGAATGTGATCTCCCCCCCGCATTCAGGCCGTTGTGTGTTTGGTCACGGGGTGAGGGTCTGCGGCTCGCCCGTGCGGGCCGACTCGTAGGCGGCCAGCGCGACCTCCATCGCCTTGAGGCCGTCCCAGCCGGCGATGGACGGCTGTCGGTCGCTGCCCGCCATGTCAATGAAGTCGGCGATGAGCGCGGCGTCGAGGTTGACGCCAAAGTCCATCCAACGGGACTTCCCCTCCGTCGGCGCGTACAACACGTTCTGCGAGAACACGTCCACGCTGACGACGCCCAGGTCGCCGGCCATCTCCACCATCACATCGCCCCAGATGGGGTAGGTCGGCGGGCGCGACCAGCTCGTGTCCAGCGTCCCGATGACGCCGTTGGTCAGGCGAAACGACAGCAGGCCCACGTCGTCTATGCCCAGGTTCGGGTGCAGCAGGGCGTGGCCGACCTCGGCGTACACCTCCTCGACCTCGACGCCCGGCCACAGCCAGCGCAGCAGGTCCATCACGTGGACGGTGTGGTCCATGACCGCACCGCCGCCGGCCAGCGCCGGATCGGTGAACCAGCCGCCGGGCATGCTGCCATGGTTCGTGGTGCGGGCCGTGTGCACCTGGCCGAGCGCGCCGCCGGCCAGCAGCTCCTTGAGCTGGCGCACAGCGGGGGCGTAGCGCACCGGGAAGGCGATCATGAGCCGCGAGCCGCCCGCCTCCGCCGCCGCGATGATGGCCTGGGCGTCCTCCATCGTCGTAGCGATGGGCTTCTCGCACAGGATAGCCGAGACGCGCCCGGCCGCCGCCTCGACCAGTGGGCGGTGGAACGCGTTCTCCGAGCAGATGATGGCGGCGTCGAGGTTCCGGTCGAGCAGGTCGTCCAGCGCCATCGCCGGGATGCGCCACGCCGCCTCTGCCTTCGCCGCCAGGGCCGGGTCGCGGTCGTACAGCCCGACCACAGCGGCGTTCGGGTGCGCCATCAGTTGTTGCACATAGCTGGGGGTGTGGACGTGGGCGACCCCCAGGAGACCAACACGCACAGTCATCTAAACCTCCAGGGGCGCGATGCTGACGGGGCGCCCGGTCTGGGCCGACTCCATGCCGGCGAGGCTAAGCTGAAGCGCCGCGAGGGCGTCGTGGACAGTGACGCGCGGGGTCGCGCCCGTCTCGATGCACTCCAGGAAGTGGCGCATCTCGGCGATGTACGGATCCTGCTCCAGCGGCATCTCGAACCCGACCGGCTCGCCGGAGTGCAGCGACACGCGGATCGGCTTCTCGGCGTCGCTATGCGCCGACAGCAGCCCGCCATCGCCCACGACCTCGACATACGTCTGGAACTGGCGCGGCGGGCGGTCCCAGCTGCCCTCGATATGCCCGACGGCGCCGCTGGCGAAGCGCAGCACGGCGAACGAGTGCTTGCCCTCCATCGGCCCCGGCCAGTGGGCGCGGCGCACATAGATGCGCTCCACGTCGCCCATGCACCAGCGGGCGAAGTCGAAGTCGTGGATCATCACGTCCACCAGGACGCCGCCGCTCATGCCCTCGTCGGCGAACCACGACCCCCAGCGGGGGTAGCTCCCCAGGCGGCCGGAGCGATAGATGCCGGGCGCCCCAATTGCGCCGGCGGCGATCTGGTCGTGGATGCGGGCGAACTGCGGCCAGAAGCGCACGACGTGGGCGATGAACAGCGGAGCGCCGGTCTGCTTAGCGACCCGCGCCATCTCCAGCGCGTCGGTCATGCTGCGGGCGATGGGCTTCTCGCAGATGACCGGCCGCCCGGCTTGCAGCCCGGCCACCGTCGCCTCGCGGTGCGCCGTCGGCGGCGTAATCACGTCCAGCACGTCCACGCGGCGAATGAGGTCCACCAGACTGTCGCACGCCACCGCCCCGGTCGCGTCGGCCATGCTGCGCGCCGCGTCCGGGACGACGTCGTAGACGGCGGCGATCTCCACGCCGAGCGCGCGCCAGCACAGGGCGTGATACCGCCCCAGCGAGCCGGCGCCAATGATTCCGATTCGTGTCATGTATTCCTCTCAAATCAGTCCGTAATGCTGGTCAATCTCGCGTTGATAGGCGTCCACCGCGCCGGACAGCACCTCATCCAGCGTCACGACGCGGCCGAGCGTCGCCGACTCCAGCACGCCGAAGGCGCACGCCAGGTCGCGCAGCCCCTCCGCACCGCTCGTCTCCGGGTCCTCACCGCGCTCGATGGCCGCCAGCCAGTCGTACTGCAAAATCGCGTATGGCTCCTGGAGACCGAGGGGGAAGAAGCGCTCGCGCTCCTCCCGCGACATCCCCTCCGCGAACTCCGCGATCAGGTCGCCGCGCTCGCCTCCCCGCACCAGCCACGTCCCGTGGATGCCGCCCTCGCTGCCGAGGAACGCCGGCGTGTCCGGGATCTCGATGGGCATGCCGCGCCCGGCCCACGACCACATGAGCTGGCCGATGGCGTCGCCGTCAAAGAAGGCGGTCGCCAGGTACGTGTCGTCCACGTCGGCGGTGACGACGGTCTGCCCGTCGCGCCGCCGATCCGCCTCGAACGTGCGGGCCACGCCGCTCACCGCCCGTACCTCGCCCATGACCGCCCGCAGCCAGTCGAACTGGTGGACGCCGATGTCAATGCTGCCGCCGCCGCCGGCCAGGAGCTTCTGGTGCCGCCAGGGCGTGTCGGCGACGACCAGGTCCGGCGACCAGACCCCGCCCAGGCTGCCGATGACCGCCATCTGCGGCGTCCCGATGAGGCCGTGGGACACCGCCCACGCCGCGGCGCGCACCTGGGTCATCTGGCGCACATTCTCGAACACGCCCAGCGTCAGCCCCTTCGCCCTGGCGGTCTCCACCATGCGCCGGCCGGCGCGGACGCTGACGGCGAGGGGCTTCTGGGTGAGCAGGTGCTTGCCGTGGCCCAGGGCGACCTCGGCGACCTGGTGGTGCAGGGCCAGGGTCGTCAGGTCCAGGATAGCGTCCACCGGCCCCGCGCTGATCATCTCGGCGTAGTCAGTGTATACTTCCAGCAGCAGATCCGGCTGGAAGTCGCTGACGTAGGTGTGGGGCGCGGCCAGCGGGTCGCCCGTCGCCGGGTCCATCACCGGCGGCCGCGGCGTCGGCCCCTCACCGCGACCGCGGAACATCAGGGCGTCGTCAGGGTTGCGTGCCGCGAGGGCCGTGACGCGGAACGTGTCAACGCCCGCTGCCCGCAGCGCCAGGAAGCCTTGCAGGTGGGCGTTCAGGATGCGCCCGCAGCCGACGATACCAATGCGGAGCATAGTCCCTCCGATGAGCGAGTCCGTGTCCGTCGAGACACCTATTCACGCCGACGAGCCGCCGTGCGGCCGCTGCCGCGCCCTGTGCTGTCGCGGCTTCGCCACCATCCCGCTGCGCCCCGACGACTACGCCGAGGATGCAGCGCTGGTGGAGGCGGGCTTCGCCGAGCGGCGCGGCGGCCTGTGGGCGCTGCCGCGCGTAGCGGGCCGCTGCGCCTACCTGGACGACGCCACGAACCAGTGCCTCCTCCACGCCGACCGGCCGCGCGCCTGCCGCGAGTACGATTGCCGCGACCCGGCGTCGGCGCGCACGCTGCTGTCGCTGCTGGCGCGGGACGGCGACGACGCCATCGGCACGCCCCCGTGGGAGACGGTCCACTGGCGGTCCTGATTTCTTCCCCCCATTCCCCAACCCCTTCCCCCCTCAGGCAGTAGAGACGCGCCATGGCGCGTCTCTACTAATTCGCCACCACGTACCCTGCCGCCAGCCGCCGCAGAAGCTCCTGCCGCACATCCTCCGCGATAAACGCCGCCTGGAGCGCGTTCGTGTTGCAGCGCAAGAAGTGGTCCGCCTCCCACCCGAACGTCTGATGCAGCTTCTCGTACTCCTGGGTCAGCGTGATGTTCGTGATCGTGCGCGCGTCTGTGTTGACGCCGACCGAGAGACCGTCATTGTAGAGTCTATCAATCGGGTGGTCGGCGTACTCGGCATACATGTTGGTTTGCAGGTTCGACGTCGGGCAGACTTCCAGGTGGATGTTGCGCGCCCGCAAATAGTCGAGCAGCGCGGCGTCCTCGCTGCTCCGGACGCCGTGGCCGATGCGCGCCGGGTGGAAGTTGTCCAGCGTCGCCCACACGCTCGGCGCGCCGGCCGCCTCGCCGGCGTGGGCGGTGCAGGGGATCCCGCGGTCCCGGGCGTAGTGGAACGCGGCGACGTGGGCGTCAATCGGGAAGCCCGCCTCGTCGCCGGCGATGTCGAAGCCCGCGACCCGCGTCCCCCGAAACGCCTCCACCAGCCGCACGGTGTCGAGGCTCTGGGCCTGGTCAAAGTGCCGCAGCGTGCAAAGAATGAGCCGCGCCTCGACGCCCGTCGCCTTGACCGCCTCGTCCGCCGCCGCCGCGACAATGCCGACGACCTCGCGGGGCGATAGGCCCTTCTCCGTGTGGAACAGGGGGGCGAAGCGAACCTCGGCGTAGAGCACGTTGTCGCGGGCGAGCTGCTCGAACACGTCCCGCGTCACGAGGCGCAGCTGCTCCTCCGTCTGCATCAGGGCGATGGCCTTCGGGGCGCGGGTCAGGAAGTCGGCCAGGTCCGTGCAGCGGGCGGGCGCGATGAAGTCGCTCTGGTAGGTCGCCAGGCTGATGGATGGGTCAATGCGGCTGACGACCGCGTAGCTGAGGGAGCAGTCGAGGTGCAGGTGCAGCTCGACCTTCGGGAGCTGACGTAGGTCCACGAGGCGTCCTTTGTTGGGTTAGACGATGTTGGACATGGGAACGATGGAGACGCCCGCCGCTTCGAGCTGCCCGCGCAGCGCCGCGCCAATCGCCGCCGCCGTCGGGCCGTCGCCGTGGATGCAGATGGTGTCGGGGCGCACCGGCGCCGGCGTGCCGTCGTAGGTGATGACCTGGCCGTCGCGGAGCATGCGCAGCACCTGCTGGGCCGCCTCAGCCGGGTCCTCGATCATCGCCCCCGGCAGGCGGCGCGAGCGCAGCGAGCCGTCGGCCTCGTAGACGCGGTCGGCGAAGGCTTCCTCGGCCACGCGCAGGCCCAGGTCGCGGCCCGCCCGCACCAGCTCCGATCCCGTCAGGGCGACGAGAATGAGGTCCGGGTCGAGGCGGTAGACGGCGCGGGCGATGGCGTCGGCGAGGGTAGGATTGCGCACGGCGTCGTTGTAAATCTGGCCGTGGGCCTTGACGTGGCGCATCGGGACGCCGTTGGCATGGGCGATGCCGGCCAGGGCGCTAATCTGGTAGAGGACGTAGGCCTCCGTCTCGGCCGGGGAAAGGGCCATGCTGCGGCGGCCGAAGCCGAGCAGGTCGGGGTAGCCGGGGTGCGCGCCGACGCCGACGCCGTGCTCAGCGGCCAGGCGCACAGTGCGCTCCATGACCAGTGGGTCGCCGGCGTGCCAGCCGCAGGCAATGTTGGCCGACGAGATGATCGCCATCATCGCGGCATCCTGCCCCTTCTCCCACGCCCCGAAGCTCTCGCCCATGTCGCAGTTCAGATCAACGCGCATCGTGTGCCTCGCTGCCATGTGAATTGACGCCTGCGTCCAACCTGGCTAGGATAGGTATGCCGAAGTGGGAACCCCACGTCGGCTCTATTATAGCAGGATGCGGCCGAGGCACAAGGCCCACCGCAGCCGCGATGCGCTCAAGGAGGAGAACGGCGATGGAAGCGAATGTCAACGGCACGAGACTGTACTACGAAACCATCGGCCTGGGTACGCCCATGTTCATCATGCACGGCGGCCTGGGCATGGACCACACATATTTCCGCCCCTGGCTGGACGCGCTCGCCGACGGGGTGACGCTCGTCTACTATGACCACCGCGCCAACGGGCGATCCGAGCGGCCGGCGAGTCTCGACGACGTGGACCACGCCACGTGGGCCGCCGATGCCGATGCCCTCCGCGAGTACCTGGGCTACGACCAGATCATCCTGTTCGGCCACTCCTACGGCGGCTTCCTGGCCCAGGAGTATGCCATTCGCTACGGCGGCCGGCTCAAGGGCCTGGTGCTAAGCTGCACAGCGCCGGCGATGGACTACGGCGAGGTCATCCTGGCGAACGCCCAGGCGCGCGGCACGCAGGAGGAGCTTGACGCCCTGGGCGCGATGCTCAGCCGGCCGATGGCCGACGACGCCGAGATGGGCGAGTACCTGGGCGCGATCCTTCCGCTGTACTTCAATCGCCCTGACCCGGCGGTCATGGAGGATATCGGTGGGCGGGGTGTCTATAGCGCCGCCGCCTGGAATCACGCCGCCGCCAACTGCATGCCCGTGTTCAACTATCTCGCCAATCTCGGCGACATCACCGCGCCGACGCTCGTCCTCTCCGGCGCCGACGACTACATTACGCCGCCGGCGCAGGGCGGCGAGCGCATCCACGCGGCCATCCCCCGTTCGGAGCTTGTCATCTTCGAGCACAGCGGCCATTTCCCGTTCATCGAGGAGACCGACAAGTTCATGCAAGTAATGCGCGGCTGGCTGGCGCAGCGCCAATGATGGACGTGCATCTCCGCGCCGACCTTGCCGCGCTGCCCGACCTCCTCGCCCAGGCGCAGGCGCAGGCGGTGGCGTTCCTGCAATCCCTGCCCGACCGCCCTGCTGCCGCGCCGCCGGTGGACCTCGGCCCAGCGACCCTGCCCCAGGCGGGCGTCGGCGCCCAGGCCGCCCTGCGTGACTTCCGCGCCCGCATCGAGCCGACCCTGTCAGGCTCGGCCGGGCCGCGCTACTTCGGCCTGGTGACGGGCGGCAGTACGCCGGCGGCGCTGGCGGCCGACTGGCTCGTCGGCGCGTACGACCAGAACGTCTCCAACGCCGTCGGGTCAGCAGCCGCCGGCGTTGAGGCCCAGGCCCTGGACATGCTGCGCCAGTTCTTTGACCTGCCGCCCGACTTCGCCGGCGTTCTCGTGACCGGCGGGACGATGGCGAACTTTGTCGGCCTGGCCGCCGCGCGGCAGTGGGCCGGCGAAGCCATGGGCGTGGACATCGCCGAGGAAGGCGTGGCCGCCGCGCCCGACATCGCCGTGTTCTCCACCACACCCCACGCCAGCGCGGTCAAGGCGCTGGCAATGCTCGGCCTGGGGCGGCGCAGCATCCGCCACGTGGCGACGCAGCCGGGGCGCGAGGCGGCGGACGTGGACGCGCTGCGGGCGGCGCTGGCGGCCCACGGCGGCCGGCCGGCCATCGTCCTGGCAAGCGCTTGCACCGTCAACACCGCCGACTTCGACGACGTAGCGGCCGTCGCCGAGATCGCCCGCGCCCACAACGCCTGGCTGCACGTGGACGCCGCCTTCGGCCTGTTCGCGCGCCTCAGCCCGACGTTCGCCGACCTGGCGCGGGGCGTCGAGATGGCCGACTCGATTGCCGCCGACGGCCACAAGTGGCTGAACGTGCCCTACGACTGCGGCTTCACCTTCTGCCGCCACCCTGACGTGCAGGAGCGCGTGTTCCGCGTCTCCGCGCCCTATCTGAGCCGGCTCGGCGGGGCCGCGCCCGACTACCTCAATCGCGGGCCGGAGAACTCGCAGCGCTTCCGCGCCCTGCCGGTCTGGATGACCCTCATGGCCTACGGGCGCGAGGGCTACCGCGAGATCGTGGAGCGCAACTGCCGCGTGGCGGCGGGCCTGGGCGCGTGGATCGAAGCATCGCCGCTGTTCGAGCTTCTCGCGCCGCTGCGCCTCAACATCGCCTGCTTCCGCCTCTCGGACGCGGCGCTGCACGGGCAGCCGCCCGACATGGCGACGGCCCGCCTGGTGGATCGGCTGCACCGCGACGGGCGCGTGTTCGTGACGCCGACGACGTATGGCGGCGGGCCGGCCGTGCGCGCCGCCGTGTCGAACTGGTCCACGGCCGACGCGGACCTGCCCATCGTCTGCGCGGCGCTGGAGACGGCGGCCCGCGCCTGACTCTTGGGCGCTTCTTGCGTCTTCGCGGTACAGAACTTGCCAGGTGTGTCCGGGCCGCGAGCTGGGCGACACCTTCGAGAACATGGACCTGTAGACGCGCCGCCGCGGCGAGAACAGTGTATAATAAAGCCCCCGGGGTCAGACCCTGAGGGGCTTTCGCTATTTCCGCCGTCTGGGGGTGGGGCATGAGTCACCGCCGAAGACAGTCAACGCTGTGGGCCTCCCTGGCCGCCCTCACTCTCGCCCTCGTCGTGGCGGGCGCGATCGCGTTTGCGCCCCCGCCGGCCCTGGCGCAGGGGCCAACGCCGGCCCCCGTGGCGACGCCCGTGACCCAGGCCGGCGCGCCGGTGATCGTGGACGGCCAGACGCTGTTCACGGTCAAAGAGCGCGTCGGCTCGTTCACCCCGGCCGAGCGCGCTGCCGCCATTTCCAGCCGCATCACCGACCTGGCGACGAACCCCTTCCGGGCGAGCGTCCCGATCACCCTCGTGGACTCCGGCGGCGCGACGGACGTGATGGCCGGCGACCAGGTGCTGATGACGGTGACGGACCAGGACGCGGCGGACAACGGCACGTCGCGCCAGGCGCTGGCCGAGGAGCGAGCCAACGCGATTCGGCAGGCGGTGGCGCAGGTACGGGACGAGTACAGCGCTCGGGCGCAGGCCATCGGCCTGGCCTACGCCGTCCTGGCGACGGCGGCGCTCCTCGTCATCCTCTGGCTTGTCAACCGGGCGTATGCGTGGCTGTTGCGGCGCATCAACGCTTTCTTCGCCCGCGCCGAGGAAGAGGGGCGGCTTCGCCAGCTGGAGTTCTACCGCAGTGGCCGACTGCGCGGGATTCTCCTCTGGGCGCTGAAGTGGGGCAGGGTCCTGATTTGGATCTGGTTGCTCGCCATCTACCTGCCCCTGGTGCTGAGCTTCTTCCCCTTCACCCGCGCGCTCAGCGACCGACTGGGGCAGATGGTCATGCAGCCGCTGGCCCAGGTGTGGCAGGCGTTTGTCGCCTATCTGCCGGACCTGTTTGTCCTGCTGCTCATCCTGGGCGTCACATACATCCTCTGGCGCATCGCCGGCCTCGTTTTCAAGGAGATCGAAGCCGGCAACATCACCGTCCCCGGCTTCGAGCGCGATTGGGCGTCGCAGACCTACAAGCTCGTGTCGCTGCTGCTCCTGTTTGGCGCGCTGATTGTCGGGTACAACTATCTACCCGGCGCCGAGTCGAATATCTTCCGCGGCGTGACGGTCTTCGTCGGTATCCTGTTCACCCTGTCCTCGACCACGGCGGTCAGTAACCTGGTGGCCGGCGTGATCGCCACCTACACCGGCGCGTACCACATCGGCGACATCGTGGTCATGGGCGGCATCACCGGCCGCGTCATCGAGAAGAAACTCCTGACGACGGTGGTGCGCACCTTCAAGAACGAAGACGTGTCCATCCCCAATGGCCTGACGCTGAGCCGGGAGATCGTCAACTACTCCAACATGGCGCGGCAGGAAGGGCTAATCCTGCACACGAAGGTGACCATCGGCTATGACGTACCCTGGCCGCAGGTGCACGGCCTGTTGATCGCGGCGGCGCTGGACACGCCGGGCATCCTCGCCGAGCCGCCGCCGTTCGTTCTCCAGACGGCGCTCAACGACTTTAACGTCGCCTACGAGCTGAACGCCTACACGCAGCAGCCGGAGAGAATGCCGCGCCTCTATGCCGCGCTCCACGCCGCCATCCAGGACAAGTTCAACGCGGCGGGGGTGGAGATCATGTCGCCCGCCTACACCAGCCTGCGCGACGGCAACGCCGTCACCATTCCACCGGGGCAGCGGCCGGCGGGCTACGAAGCGCCCGCGTTCGGGGTCAGTCTGCGCGGCCAGCCAGGCGCCGCCAACGGCGCTGCCGACACAGCCGCCGAGTCTGCCCTCGGGGCAACCCAGCGCCCGGAATAGAATGTTGTCGCCCGCCGACCCTTAAGTTCACACATATGCCCACGGATGAACGGATACGGAGCAAACTCATCCGTTGCGAGCGGGCTTTTTCCCGGAGGAGAACCTATGTCCCACGAGCTGAGCGCGGCCGCGTTGGCCGAGATGGTGGAGTTCGGAGAGGCTGCGGCCTACGCCGACATGTTCCGCGTCGCGCCGCCGGAGCTTGGGCTGCGCGTCGAGCGCATCGGCGGCGCGGTGTGCCTGTTCGCGCCATCCATCCCCATCGTCTTGTTCAATCGCGTCGTCGGGTTGGGGCTGCGTGCGCCGGCGACCGAGGCAGCGGCGGACGAGATTGTCGAGGCCTACCGCGCGGCCGGCATCGCCAGGTGGGCTGTGCAGGTCAGCCCGGCCGCTGAGCCTGCCGCCCTCCCCAACTGGCTCGCAGGGCGCGGCCTTCCGCAGCGCGACAACTGGGCGAAGGTCTACCGCGGGACGGCGCCGCCGCCCCACGCGGCAACCAGCCTGACGGCAGAGGTCGTCGAGAGAGACAGGGCGCACGAATGGGCGTCGGTGGCGCTGGAGGGGTTCGGCATGCCGCCGTTCCTGGGCGGCTGGCTCGCCGCCAGCGTCGGCGAGCCGGGCTGGCGGCACTACCTGGCGTCCGATGACGAGACGCCCGCCGCCGCCGCCGCGCTCTACATTCGGGACGACGTCGGGTGGCTAGGAATCGAGGCGACGCTCCCCACCTACCGGCGTCGGGGCGCGCAGGGGGCGCTGATGGCGCGCAGCATCGAGGACGCGATCGAGATGGGCTGCCGCTGGATCATCACCGAGACAGGTGAGGATACGGCGGAGCATCCGAACCCATCCTACCACAACATGCGGCGCACCGGCTTCGCCCTGGCCTACCTGCGCCCGAACTACATCGCCGGCGCCCCGTAGAGACGCCATATATGGCGTCTCTACTCCGTATCGCGGTATAATTGCGCTTCCACGGCAGAGGAAAGACGCAGGGAACGACATGACCGATTTGAACACCAGCGTGGAGCGGCGCGCCGCGTTGTCCGAGGCGGACGCGGCGCGGCTCGCATGGGAGCAGTACGGCCTGCGGGCGACGGCGACGGCGCTGCCCGGCGAGATGGGGCAGAACTTCCGCCTGCGCGCCGACGACGGACGCGAGACCATTCTCAAGATTTCCGACCCTTCGGAGTCCTGGGATTGCCTGGACTTCCAGGTGCAGGCCCTCGACCACCTGGCCGCCCACGCGCCGACGCTGCCCGTGCCGCGCGTCCTGCGCGACCAGGCAGGCCGCGCGATTGTGCCGCTGGACGACGATGAGGAACACTACGCCCGCCTCCTGACGTACCTCCCCGGCCGTCTCCTGGTGCACGTCAACCCGCACCCGCCGGCGCTCCTGCGCGACCTGGGGCGCGTGCTGGGCAAGATGGACGCCGCGTTGCAGAGCTTCAGCCATCCGGCGATGCGCCGCGACTTGAAGTGGGACCTGGCTGGCGCGGGCTGGGCGTGGGAGCATCTCGCGTACCTGGCCGACCCGCCCCGACGCGCCCTCGTCGAGAGGTTCATGGCGCTGTACGAGGCCGAGGCCGCGACGCGCCTGCCCGATCTGCGCGCCAGCGTCATCTACAACGACGGCAACGACTACAACGTCCTTGTCGGCGGCGACGCGCGCGACCTCAGGGTGGCCGGCGTGTTCGACTTCGGCGACATGACGTACAGCCAGACCGTCGGCGAGATCGCCATCGCGGCGGCCTACGCCATGCTGGACAAGCCCGACCCGCTGGCCGCCGCCGCCCACGTCGTCGCCGGCTACCACGCCGCGTGCCCGCTGACCGAGGCTGAGCTGGCGGCGCTCTACCCGCTGATCGTGGCCCGGCTGTGCGTGAGCGTCGTCAACTCCGCCTACTGTCGCGCCGTGGACCCGGCCAACGGCCACATGATGATCAACGAGGCCCCGGCATGGGCGCTCCTGGAGCGGCTGGCCGCCGTCTCGCCGACCTTCGCCCACTTCACCTTCCGCGACGCCTGCGGCCTGCCGCCGTCGCCGACGAGCGCCGCCGTCGTCGCCTGGCTCGCGGCGCACGCGGCAGACATCGGGCGCGTCGTCGCGGCGGACCTGCGCACCGCGCCGATTACCTTCACCGACCTGGGCGTCGGCAGCCTGGACCTCGCGAACCCCATCGAGTGGGCCGACACCGAGCTGCTGACGGCGCGCATCTTCGAGGACATTCGCCTGTCGGGGGCAGCGGCCAGCATCGGGCGCTACGGCGAGGTGCGCGGCGTCTACACGGGCGATGCGTTCTACGCCCAGGGCAACGACGGCCCCGAGTGGCGCACAATGCACATCGGCGTAGACGTGTTCATGCCCGTCGGCGAGCCGGTCTACGCGCCCCTAGACGGCGTCGTGCACAGCTTCACCGACGACGCCGTGGCGTGTGGCTACGGACCGGTGGTCATTCTTCAGCACGACCCGCCGGACGCGCCCCGCTTCTATACGCTCTACGGCCACCTGACCCGCGAGTCCCTGACAGGTCTGGCCGAGGGGATGCCCGTTCGGCGTGGCGACCAAATTGGCGCTATCGGCGCGGCCGAGGTCAACGGCGGCTGGCCGCCCCACCTGCACCTCCAGATCCTCACCGACCTGCTGGAGCGGCGGGGCGAGTTCCCGGGCGTGGCGCGGGTGAGCCAGCAAGCCGTCTGGATGAGCGTCTGCCCCGACCCCAACCTCATCCTGGGCATCCCGGAGAGTCGGTTCCCGCCGTCGGCGATGGACGCGGCGCAGATCACGGCGATCCGCGCCCAGGCGCTCGGCCCGTCCCTCAGCACCTCCTACGACCGGCCGCTGCACATCGTGCGCGGCTGGATGCAGTACCTCTACGACGCCGACGGCCGCAAATACCTGGACGCCGTCAACAACGTGCCCCACGTCGGCCACAGCCACCCGAAGGTGGTGCGGGCGGGGCAGCGGCAGATGGCCGTCCTCAACACGAACACGCGCTACCTGCACGCCAACCTGGCGCGCTACATCGAGCGCCTGACGGCGACCCTGCCCGACCCGCTGCGGGTGTGCTACTTCGTGACCTCCGGCAGTGAGGCCAACGAGCTGGCGCTGCGCATCGCCCGCACCGTCACCGGCCACGACGACACCATCGTGGTCGAGGTCGGCTACCACGGCAACACCACCGGCCTGATTGACGTCAGCCCGTACAAGCACGCCGGGCCGGGCGGCCGGGGCGCGCCGCCCCATGTCCGCGCCGCGCCCATCCCCGACGCCTACCGCGGCCGCTACCGCCGCGACGACCCCCAGGCGGGCGCGAAGTACGCCGCCCACGTCGGCGAGATCGCGGCGGAGATGGGGCAGAACGGCGGCGTCGCGGCGTTCATCGCCGAGTCGGCGATGGGCACCGGCGGCCAGATCATCCTGCCCGACGGCTACCTGGCGGCGGCCTACCGCCACGTCCGCGCCGCCGGCGGCCTGTGCATCGCCGACGAGGTTCAGGTCGGCTTCGGGCGCGCCGGCGACAGCTTCTGGATGTTCGAGACCCAGGGTGTCGTGCCGGACATCGTGACCCTCGGCAAGCCCATCGGCAACGGCCACCCCATGGGCGCGGTGATCACGACGCCGGCGATTGCTCAGGCGTTCGCCAACGGCATGGAGTACTTCAACACCTTCGGCGGCAACCCGGTCTCGTGCGCCATCGGCCTGGCAGTGCTGGACGTCATCGAGGCTGAGGGGCTGCAAGCGCAAGCGCTGCGCGTCGGCCAACACCTGCTGGCCGAGCTGCGGCCGCTGATGGACAGGCACGCGGTCGTCGGCGACGTGCGCGGCCACGGCATGTTCGTCGGCGTGGAGTTGGTGCGCGACCGCGAGACGCTGGAGCCGGCTGGCGCCGAGGCCGCGTATGTCGCCAATCGGCTGCGGGAGCGCGGCATCCTGCTCAGCACCGACGGCCCGTACCACAACGTGCTCAAGATCAAGCCGCCCCTCGTGTTCGACGAGCATGACGCCGACCGCCTCGTCGCCGAGTTGGACCGGATACTGGCCGAGGATTTTGTGAGGGGGGCGCTATGAACAGCGTGCGAGTCGCCGTCGTTCAGGACGCGCCGGCCGCCTTCGATCTCGACGCCTCGCTGGACAAGGCCGTCGCCCTGGTCGCCCAGGCCGCGCAGCAGGGAGCGCATCTCGTCGTCTTCCCAGAGGCGTTCGTGGCGGGCTACCCGAAGGGCATAGACTTTGGGGCGCGCGTTGGGATGCGCCTGCCGCAGGGGCGTGAGTGGTTCCGCCGCTACTACGAGAGCGCCGTGGATGTGCCAGGCCCGGCGACCATTCGCCTCGGCGACGCGGCGCGGCAGCACGGGGTGTGGCTGGTCATGGGCGTCATCGAGCGCGACGGCGGCACGCTGTACTGCACGGTCCTGTTCTTCGCGCCGGACGGCGCTCTCGCCGCGAAGCACCGCAAGGTCATGCCCACGGCGATGGAGCGGCTCATCTGGGGCTTCGGCGACGGCTCGACGCTGCCCGTCCTGGATACGCCGATGGGACGGCTCGGCGCGGTCATCTGCTGGGAGAACTACATGCCCTTGCTGCGCGCCGCCATGTACGCCCAGGGCATCGGTCTCTACTGCGCGCCGACAGTGGACGACCGCGAGACATGGCTGCCGACGATGCGCACCATCGCCCTGGAAGGGCGCTGCTTCGTCCTGTCGGCGTGCCAGGTCGCCCGGCGCAGCGACTACCCCGCCGACTACGGGCCGCTCCAGGGCAACGACCCGGCCACAGTATTGATCCGTGGCGGGAGCTGCATCATCAGCCCGCTGGGCGAGGTGCTGGCCGGGCCGTGCTTCGACGAGGCGGCGATCCTGACGGCGGAGCTGGACATGGGCGCGATTGCGCGCGGCAAGTTCGACCTGGACGTGGTGGGCCACTACGCCCGCCCGGACATCTTCCAACTGACGGTGAACACCCGGCCGGCGCGGTCGGTCAACTTCGAGGACGAGAGATAAATCATGCGAACTGTTCTGCCAACATCCAAAGATCACGAGAAAGTAGCCGCCATTCGCCGCGAGATGCCCGCGGTGCAGAAGTGGGTGTTCCTCAACACCGGCTCCAACGGCCCGCTGCCGAGTTGCGGCCACATGGCGATGCTCCAGCAGGCCCAGACGGAGCTGGTCGAGGGGCGCGTGGGCATGGCGTCGTACATGCGCATGGCCGAGGTGTTTCAGGAGGCCGTCGTCTGCGTCGCCGGCATCCTGGGCTGCAAGGCGGAGGAAGTCGTCCTCACCCACAACACGACCGAGGGCATGAACATCGGGCTGTTCGGCATCAACTGGCAGCCGGGCGACGAGATCGTCACCGCCGGCAGCGAGCACGAGGGCGGCCTCAACCCCATCGCCGTCATCCGCGAGCGCTTCGGCGTCACCGTGCGCTTCACCGACATCGGGCTGCGCGGCGTGGACACGCTGGCCGAGCTGGAGAAGGCGCTGACGCCGCGCACGAAGGCGGTCATGCTCTCCCACGTCTCCTGGGCCAGCGGCCTGGTGCTGCCGATGCGCGAAATCTCCGACATGGCCCACGCCGCCGGGGCGCTGGTCATCTGCGACGCGGCGCAGGGCGCGGGGCAGGTGCCATCGAAGGTGTACGACATGGGCGTGGATGTGTACGGGCTGTCCGGGCAGAAGTGGCTGTGCGGGCCGGACGGCACGGGCGCGGTGTTCGTGCGCGAGGACCGCATGGATCAGATTCTCCAGACCTACGTTGGCTACGGCGCCGTCACGCCGCGCCAGGCGAAGGAGGGCGTCGAGTTCACGCCCCGCCCTGGCGCCCTACGCTACCAGGCCATCAGCCACTCGACGCCGGCGGTCAAGGCGTTCGCCACGGGGATGTCGTGGATTGACTGCGACCTGGGCTGGGACTGGGTGTACCGGCGCATCGGCGAGCTAGGCCGCTACTGCTACGACACCCTGGCCGCCCTGCCCGGCGTTCAGATGTACATGCCGAGCTACGACGGCCTCGCCGGTCTCATCCACTTCACGGTGGACGGCATCGAGCCGGCCGACCTGACCGAGAAACTTGGGCAGCGCGGCATCTCCATCCGCCACACGCCCGACCCCGTCCTGAACCGCGCCTCGACCGGCTTCTACAACACCGAGGAGGACATAGACCGCCTGGCCGAAGCCATCACCGAAATCCAGGCAGGCTAGAACGGGGGGCTAGGAAGGCGGCGGGCTGAAGCCTGGCGCTCGGGCGACAGCCCGATTGAAGGCTGGCATACTTGTGAGCCGGCATTGGGAGGTCGAGACATGGATATTGAACCCGTTCCCGCCGCAGAGGACGACGACAGCAAGCTGCTCGCTGAGTTGCCCCGTTTTCAAGCCATGCTCGAGAAATCGCGCCGGAGTATCCGAGAGACTGGCGGGATGTCAGGCGACGAAATCTGGGCTGGTCTGGATGAGGGTCTTGAACCCTAGAAGGCCTTTCAAGACCCTCACCCCATCTCTCTCCCAGAGGGAGAGGGCCAGACCGTCCACCCCTCTCGGAGACGCTAGAGGGAAACAGGGACCTCTTCTTAACGCTTTCCGTGTGTTCCGTGGTCAGTCTCTTCGAGCCTTCATACGCTTATCTCCCTTTGCGTCTCTGCGCCTTTGCGTTCCAATCCTCTTCGGCATATGGAGTTTGATGTGATAGGCGATGTGACGTTGGAGCCGCACCTGGCTTTGCGGCGCGCGACGGCGGCGGACGAGCCTTTCCTGTGGCGGATGCTCTACTACGCCAGCCACATGGACAAGGACGCCGTCGCACTCCCCGACGACGCCAAAACCCACCCCTACCTGGCGCGCTTCGTCGAGGGCTGGGGGCGGCCCGACGACCTGGGCGTGATTGCCGAGGATGGCGACGGGACGCCCATCGGCGCGGCCTGGGTGCGCGTCCTGCCGGTCGCCGACGGCGAGAACCCGGAGATGGCGATTGCCGTCCTCCCGGACCGGATTGGGCGGGGCGTGGGCAGCGCCATGCTGGCGCGGCTGCTGGACGAGGCGCGGGGCGTCTATGGGCGCATTTACCTGAGCGTGCGCGACGGCAACCCGGCCCTCCGGCTCTACGAGCGCGCCGGGTTCGTTGTCGTCCGCAAGATCACGAACCGCGTCGGCGGCAAATCCTACCTGATGCGATGGGAGTTCCCCATGGACGGGTCTCCACCACCAGACGCCTGACAATCGCTGTCACCCCCAGAACGCCATGGCATGTGACGAGATGCGCCAACAGCAGAACACCGCCTGGCTGTCATTGCGAGCGTCAGCGAAGCAATCCCCCGCCCTTGCGACAGACGGTCTATCGCTTGGAGGGCGGATCTTTCACCTGCCGGGAGATTGCTTCGTCGCGCTGACGCGCTCCTCGCAATGACAGTAGTGTGTGTTCTGAGCAGCGAAGCGAGGGGGCGGACTGGGGTTGAAGGTGGCCCAGATGCTTCGCCTTCGGCTCAGCATGACAGCAGGGCGTGAAGTTTCTGAGCAGCGCGCCGAAGCCCTGAGCGCCGCGAAGGGGAAGCAATTTCCCGCCCTTGCGACAGACGGTCTATCGCTTGGAGGGCGGATCTTTCACCTGCCGGGAGATTGCTTCGTCGCGCTGACGCGCTCCTCGCAATGACAGTAGTGTGTGTCCTGAGCAGTGAAGCGAGGGGGCGGACTGGGGTTGAATGCGGTCCAGATACTTTGCTTCGCTCAGCATGACGGCCCAGGCTCTTTTCAGGAGATTTGCAACATGGAAAACACAACGACTGTAACCGCCTACGGCTGCCAGTCCATGGTGACGCCGGTGCGGCGCATGCTGTTGAAGGACCCGCGCGCGGCGTGGGGCAGCCAGGCGCGAGTAGACGCCCAGTGGCCGGCGCTCCACTACCTCGCCCGCCCCGACTTCGACGCGGCGCTGGCCGAGTACGACGCCCTGGCCGAAATTCTGGCCCGCTTCGGCATGGAGCTGGCGTGGCTGCCGTCCGACGACGCCACGAGCCTGGACTCGGTCTACGCCCACGACCCGCTCATCGTCGCCCGACGCGGCGCGATCCTGGGGCAGATGGGCAAGGCAGCGCGGACGCCGGAGCCGGCGGCGGCGGGGGCGTACCTGGAAGCGCTCGGCGTGCCCATCCTGGGCCGCGTCGAGGCGCCGGGTAAGCTCGAAGGCGGCGACGTCATCTGGATGGATGAGCGCACTCTCGCCATCGGCCAGGGCTACCGCACCAACGCCGAGGGCATCCGCCAGGTACGGGCGATGCTGGGCGGCGACGTAGACGAGATCATCCCCGTGCCGTTGCCCCACTGGACCGGGCCGGCCGACTGCCTGCACCTGATGTCGTTCATCAGCCTGGTGGATCACGACTTGGCCGTCGTCTACTCGCGGCTGATGCCCGTGCCGTTCCGCGAGTGGCTGCTGGCGCGCGGCGTCCGCCTGGTCGAAGTGCCGGACGAGGAGTACGACAGCTTCGGCTGCAACGTGCTGGCGGTCGCGCCGGGTGTGTGCGTGATGCTGGACGGCAACCCGCTGACGCGGCGGCGGCTGGAGGAGGCAGGGGCAGAAGTGCACGTCTTTCCCGGCGCGAACATCTGCATCAAGGGCGGCGGCGGGCCGACATGCCTGACGCGGCCGATATGGCGAGGCTAGAATGAGCGTCGAGGCGGTGCTCCTGGGCGTCGCGCAGGACGCCGGTGTGCCGCAGGTGGGCTGCGACTGCCCGAACTGCCGGGCGGCCCGCGACGCGCCGGCGATGCGGCAGTGGGCGGTCAGCCTGGCCCTGGTGGACCACGCGGCGCGGGCGAGTTGGATCATTGACGCGACCCCGGACTTTGGGCAGCAGTACGACTGGCTGCGCGCCTACGCCCCCGACTGCCCGGTGCAGGGCATCCTGCTGACCCACGCCCACATCGGCCACTACCTGGGGCTGGCGTACCTGGGGCGCGAGGGGATGAACGCGAAGGGCATGGCCGTCTACGCGACGGCGGCCGTCTGCCGCTTCCTGGCGAGCAACGCGCCGTGGTCGCAGCTTGTCGCCGTGCACAATATCGAGGCGCGCGAGACCGCGCCGGACACGCTCCTGTCCCTCAGCCCCGCCCTGGCCGTGACGCCGATTCGCGTGCCACACCGGGCGGAGTTCAGCGACACGGTGGCTTACCTGGCGGCGGGGCCTTCAGCGCGGCTGCTCTACTGCCCCGACATAGACAGTTGGGCGCAGTTCCGCCCTGACCTGGCCCCGTTCCTGGCCGACGTGGACGTGGCGCTGCTGGACGGGACGTTCTTTAGCCCCGACGAGCTGCCGGGCCGCGACCTGTCGCAGATACCCCACCCGATGGTGGTGGACACGGCAAACCGACTTGAAGGGCGCGCGGGCCAGACGGTCATTATCCACCTCAACCACACGAACCCGCTGCTGCGCGACAGCCAGGAGCGGGCGTGGCTGCGGGCGCGGGGCATCGGGGTGGGCTTCCTGGGCATGAGTTGGCGGCTATAATACAAGGAGAACGACATGGCGTGCGCGGTTCCCCCATCCCGGGGCTTCATTCCGATTGCCTACGGCCCAGACCCGAGCCAGTTCGGCGAGCTATACCTGCCGGACGCGGCCGGGCCGAACCCCGTCGTCGTCACGATTCACGGCGGCTTCTGGCGCTCGATGTACAACCTGGGCGAGATCCAGGATGTGGCGGCGGCGCTGCCGGACGAGGGCTACGCCGTCTGGAACATCGAGTATCGGCGCATCGGGCAGCCGGGCGGCGGCTACCCCGGCACGCTCCAGGACGTGGCGCGGGCGATTGACTACCTGCGTGTCCTCGCGCCGCAGTACGGCCTGGACCTAGACCGCGTGATTACCCTGGGCCACTCGGCGGGGGGACACCTGGCGCTGTGGGCAGCGGGGGGGATGCCGACTGAAGTCGGCGCTACACGGGGCGCGGCGGGGGGCGTTCGACTGGTGGGGGCGGTGTCGCTGTGCGGCGTCGTGGACCTGCGGGAGGGCTGGCGGCGCGATCTGGGGCAGGGTGTCATCGCCAGCTTCGTCGGCGGCTCGCCCGATGAGTATCCGGAGCGCTACGCCGCCGCGTCGCCGATGGCGATGCTGCCCCTGGGCGTGCGCCAGGCCCTGGTGCACGGCGTCGAGGACGACACGGTTCCTATGGCGCTGAGCGAGGGCTACGCCGAGGCGGCGCGGGCGGCGGGCGACGATGTGATGCTGCTGCCGCTGCCGGGCATGGGCCACTTCGAGGTGGTGGACCTGCTATCGCCCGCCTGGCCCCACGTCCTGGACGCGGTGCGGTGGGCATTGGGGGGGTAGAAGTTAGCGAGTCGGCCGTCTTTGTGCTATCCTTTGCCCCCCATACTTAGCAAGGACGGCTGCTGTGCTTTTCTGGCTCATCGTGTCTCAGATATTGACCCTCAGTTCGCTACTCCCGTGGTTCGCGGTCGTCGGCCTGTCGTTCGGGGCCTTTGACGCCGGCGTCTCCTTCGCCTCGCTGCTCTTGGTGGCGCTCATCTGGTCCTACCCGGTGTTCATCCTCGTCTGTATCGCCACCGCCTGGTGGTGCTACTACCAGAGCTACCAGAACGCCTCCCTCATCAGCACCTCGGTTCCGCTCCTCATCGCGGTTCCCCTGCTCGGCTTCCTCATGTACGCCGAGATCTGGAGATGGCTGCACTAGCCGCGCCACATCGCCCCGGTCTTGACACCTTCACAATTTCACGTAACATAATGCGTGAAGGACTGCATCACCGACCGACACACCGGGGAGGGTGTCATGCGTACTATCACGTCCTGGTGGCTGCGCCTCGCCGTGGCCGCCGTTTTGTTTGTGGCCCTGGCAAGCCTGGCGCGCGCGGCGAGCCAACCGGCCAGCCCGGAAGCGGGCATTGCGAGTGACAGCCGGGCGTATGAGATTCGGCCCGTCCTGGGGGTTCAGGCGCGCTCGGCCATCGCGGCGAAGGGCGCGTTCATTTTTGAGGTGGGCCACGACTACGTGCTCGCCGACGCCACGCCCGCCGAGGCCGACGCGATCCGCGCCCTGGGTTACACCGTCAGCGACGCCGTCGCCCTCGACTTTCCGCCGCCCGACGCGGCCTACCACAACTACGCCGAGATGGTCAGCGAGATCCAGGCGGAGGCCGCCAGCCACCCCACCCTGTTCAAGCTCATCCCCATTGGGCAGTCCTTCGAGGGGCGCACGATCTGGGCGGGCAAGGTGGCGACGGATGTGGACGTTGACAAGAACCAGCCGGAAGTCCTGCTGACCCACCACCAGCACGCGCGCGAGCACCTGACCGTCGAGCAGGCGCTCTATACCATGCACCTGCTGGTGGACAACTACGGCGCGGACTCGCGCATCACCAACCTGGTCAGCAGCCGGACCGTCTGGATCGTGTTCGACATGAACCCCGACGGCGGCGAGTACGACATCGCCGGCGGCGCGTACCAGTCCTGGCGCAAGAACCGCCAGCCCAACGCCGGCTCGCCCTACGTGGGGACGGACCTGAACCGCAACTGGGGCTACAAGTTCGCGTGCTGCGGCGGCAGCAGCGGCAGCACGAGCAGCGAGACGTACCACGGCCCGGCCGGCTTCTCCGCGCCGGAGACGCAGGTCGTGCGCGACTTCATCACTAGCCGCGTGGTCGGCGGCAAACAGCGCATCACCAGCGCCATTGACTTCCACACCTACAGTGAGCTGGTCCTCTGGCCCTACGGCTACACCTACACCGCCGTGCCGTCCGACATGACCCAGGACGACCACGACGTCCTGGTCACGATGGGCCGGGCGATGGCCGCCACCAACGGCTACACCCCAGAGCAGTCGAGCCAGCTCTACATCACCGACGGCTCGATTGACGACTGGGAGTACGCGGCGTACAAGATCATCAACTTCACCTTCGAGATGTACCCCACCTCCCAGGCCGGCGGCGGCTTCTACCCGCCCGGCTCGGTCATCGGCCGCGAGACGGCGCGCAACAAAGAGGCGATCCTCTACCTCATCCAGAACGCCGACTGCCCGTACCGCACCATCGGCAAGGGGGCGCAGTACTGCGCAGCCGCCGCGCCCACGCCGACAGCGACCGAGACGCCCAACCTGCCGCCGCCGCTCCCCGCGCCGACCCAGACGGCCACGCCGAACACGCCGGGCGCGACGACGACCCCGACGGAGAC
Source organism: Anaerolineae bacterium (assembly GCA_046328525.1). Lineage (GTDB taxonomy): Bacteria > Chloroflexota > Anaerolineae > Epilineales > JAHCIE01 > JBDHWG01. The sequence continues at coordinate 250,476 of JAXLWK010000008.1, read as the reverse complement.
GCCGAACCTCCCGCCGCCGCTCCCCGCGCCGACCCAGACGGCCACGCCGAACACGCCGGGCGCCACGCCGACGCCGAGCGAGACGCCGAACCTCCCGCCGCCGCTCCCCGCGCCGACTCAGACGCCGACGATCACACCGACGGCCCTGCCCGCCCTGCCGCCGCCCATCGCCTACGTCTGGGGCGACAGCTTCGACGGCGCGGCGAAAGGCTGGAGCGTCGACCCGGATGGGACGGACACGGCGACCCAGGGGCGGTGGGAAATCGGGACGCCGCAGCAGACCCAGGAGAATGGCGTCAAGCAGCCCGGCGCGGCGCACCGGGGCCAGAACGCCCTCGTGACCGGCGCCCAGGCGGGCGCGACAGCGCGGGCGAACAGCGTCCTGGGCGTCACGACCGCGCGCTCGCCATCGTTCAGCCTGGCGAGCGATCTCAGCACGCAGACGCTGGTGTTCTACGGCTACTTCGCCCACACAGCGGACGCCACCGCCGACGATGTGTTTCGGGTGAAGGTGGTGGGGGCGGCCACGACCGTGGTGTATGAGGAGCGGGGCGCGGCGGCCAACCAGGACGCCGGCTGGAGCATCCACCGCGTGGACCTGAGCGCGTTCAAGGGGCAGACAGTGCAGCTCCAGGTCGAGTGCGCCGAGCCGAGGGGCCGCAGCCTGGTCGAGTGCGGCGTGGACACGCTCTACGTGACAGGGACACCGTAAGCGGTCATTGCAAGACCCCAATGCCATGTGTCGGCGCATGTCGCCACCAGAACACGCCAAGCCGTCATTGTGAGACCCCCAGGCCGAGTGACGGCATACGCCGACACAAGAAACATCAGATGTCGCCCCTTCGCGCTGCTCAGAGCTTGCCCTGAGCAGCGCGAAGGGCCCCCAGAAGCACCGGGGGATGCTTCGTTACACTCAGCATGACAGCGGGGCGTGAGGGTTCTGAGCAGCCTCCCTGCCGCCTACGGCGCATCCTCACGGATGAAAGTGACGCGTGACACGCCTGGGCTACGGGCACGACGCGTCCGACCGTCGCCTGGCACTCAAGTGCCAGGCTAAACGAACGCAGCCCCCTGAAGGGGGCTGCCCTCTTGGGGGGGCGGGGGCGGAACGCCCCTGCTGCGGTGGCGACGGCCGGCGACGACGCGGCCTAGGCGAACTTTCATAGCAGCGTCAGCGAAGCAATCTCCCGCTCTTGCATCGGCCCATCCTGATGCGGGAATAGCACCGCACTTGCTAAGCGGGAGGCTGCTTCGTCCGTGGGGAGCTTCGCCCCCCACACCCCCGGAAATCGTCGTCCTGCTCAGAAACTTCACGTCCTGCTGTCATGCCTCGTTGCACTCGGCATCTGGGCCGCCGCAGTCCAGCCCCTCCTTCGTCGGGGTGACATTCGGAAGTTTCTTGTGTCGGCGCACGCCGTCACTCGGTGTGGACGTCTCGCAGCGGCGGCGCAGGCTGTGTTCTGAGCAGGTGAACCGCAGCCCAGACCCCGCACGGCGTTCGGGGTGACATGCTAGTCCCGGTGGCCCAGGCGGCGGTCGCCGACCATCTTGATGGTCATGCCCCGCTCCGGCCGCGACACCACGCGCACCTCGTCGCCCGCCTCCAGCTCACCGGGGCGGCGAATGCGCAGGTACGCGCCGAGGCGGCGGGCGTCGGCGAAACGCTTCTCGAAGCCGGCGTCGCCGATGCGGGCGCTGAGCTTCCAGCAGGGGTAGCGCGGGGCAGTGACCTCGAACTCCACGCTGCCAATCTGCCACACCTCGCCGATGACGGCATTGGTCACGTCAATGCCCCGCAGCGTCAGGTTCTCGCCGAAGACGCCGGGGCCGAGGGGCCGGCCGAGCTGCTCCTCCCACCACTCGGTATCCTCGACGGCGTAGGCGTACACCGCCTGGTTCGGTCCGCCGTGTACCTCGAAGTCGGCCTGGGCGTCGCCGGCGACGTTGACGCCGCGCACGGCGACGCGGCCCTCGACCGGGGCTTTCCAGATGCCGCTGAGCGCCCGCCGCCCCTGCCACTCGATCTCGCGCGGTCGTCCCACATTGACTGCCACGATCTGGCCTCTGCCTGACCTGTCTATAGCGGCAGATAGTAAATTCTGTTCGTCCACTCTTCAGCCTCCGTTGCCATCCCAATGAGCAGCAATTCTTCCGCTTTCACGATGATGTGATTCAGATCGGCGTCAGCCTGAAAGCGGACCTTCATCATTGGGCCGCTGGCAGATGACGGCGTGCTTCAGCCAGCTTCCGCGAGAACACAGTGTCGGTGCTGTTGCCTGCCTGCCGCGAAGCCTCGAAGTCGCTCTCGCTCTGCTTGAGATAAGCATCAAACTGCGAGCGATGCGCGAGATAGTAGGTAATAGCGCCGTAGACTTCTTCCAGAGTCAGTGTCGGGAAGCACTCGGCGGCGATTGTCTCGGGCGACAGGCCATCTAGGAAGGCGAGAACGACGGAATCGAGCGCAACACGTGTATCGGTGATTATGTGTGTAATTCTAGCACGGGTTCGCGGGGGCCGCAATCGCCTGGCGCTCCGCCGACTCGTCGGTCACTTCGATGGGGCCGCGAAGTGCGCCGCGATCAGGTCTAACTCCTGGCGGTAGAGGCGGTGGGCGAAGAAGGGGACCGTCTTCCCCTCGATCCAGCCGCTGATGCCCGGCTTGGCCCGCCACTCCGTCGCGATCTCCAGGCGGCTACCGGCGCCGCCGTCCACGGGTGTCACGGTGAACCACGTCGTCACGCCCTCGGCCGCGTCCTCCTCCTGGAGCACGCGGCCCGGCTGCGGCTCCGTCACCGTCAGGCGCAGCGTCTGTTCGCGGCCCATGACGCGCATCGTCACCCGCGCCACGGTGCCAGCGCCCTGGCCCCCCTGCTCGACGACGAGGGACTGAAAGGCGGGCTTCGGCAGAATCTGTGGGTGCCCGACCTGGTAGTCGGACAGCAGCGCGTACACCGCCGATGGCGGCGCGTCAACGACCTTCGACTCGGCCACACGCGGACCGCTCATTCTCATCCTCCTCTGCTGCCGCTGGAGCAGCGCAACACAAAAAGGCCGCCAACCCGCAATGGGCCGGCAGTCAAGAGTATATCGAAGGGGCGGCGGCGTGTCCAGGGGCTGCGCCGCGACCTCACTCCCTCTCCCAGGCTTGCCGCTGCCCGTCCCGAACGCTACAATATGGGCTGCGACGACACTGCTTCGAGGAGAAGGGCTTCTATGGACCTCAAGTCTCGCATCCGCGAAATTCCGGACTTCCCGGTCAAGGGCGTGCTGTTCCGGGATATTACGACGCTGCTCAAGGACCCTGCCGCGTTCCGCGCGGCCATCCACAGCCTGCTGGACCACTACCGCGACACACCGATTGACGTCATCGCCAGCATCGAGTCGCGCGGCCACATCTTCGCCGCGCCCCTGGCGTACGAGATGGGCGCGGGGTTTGTCCCCATCCGCAAGATGGGCAAGCTCCCCTCGGACAAGATTCACGTCTCGTATCTGCTGGAGTACGGGGCGGAGACGCTGGAGATGCACACCGACGCGATTGCGCCGGGGCAGCGCGTGCTGATCGTGGACGACCTGATCGCCACGGGCGGCTCGGCGACGGCGGCGACCGAGCTTGTCGAGCGGCTCGGCGGCGACGTCGTTGGGTTGGCGTTCTTGATTGAGTTGGTGGACCTGGGGGGGCGGGCGAACCTGTCGAAATACGACGTCTACGCCGTGCTCCAGTATTAGCCGCACCGCCTCACGTCGCCGCCAAGAGGTTTGAAACGCAAAGGCGCAGAGGCGCAAAAACGCTGTCGGGGCAGGTTTCAAACCTGCCCCGACTCAACGCGGTCACGTCGCGACGACGAAGGCAATGGCGTGCTGGTGGGTGTGGCTGAGGCTGAGGGCGAACCGCCGCAGGCCCAACTCGGCGGCCCGCGCCGCCGCCGGCCCGTGAAGGATCACGAAGGGCGCGCCCCGCTCGTCGCGCCCGATCTCGATGTCGCGCCAGGCGAACACCCCAATGCCCGTGCCGAGCGCCTTGGCGACGGCCTCTTTGGCGGCAAAGCGGGCGGCCAGGCGCGGCGCACTGTCGCCGAGGGTCGCCCGCTCCTGGGGTGTGAACACGCGGTTCAGGAACCGCTCGCCAAAGCGCTCCATCGAGCGGGCGACACGCTCCACCTCGATCATGTCCACCCCCGTCGCCAACACGGCTAGGGCACCGGCGTCTGGATGACGGCGGGGTGCGCCTCCGACTCCTCGTGGGCATCGTCCCCATGGCCGCGCCCGATGCCGCGATAGACGAAGCCGAACGCGTGCATCTTGGCCGGATCGTAGATGTTGCGGCCGTCAATCAGGATGGGCCGGCGCATCACGCTCTTCAGCCGCGGCATGTCGAGCTGCTTGAACTCGTTCCACTCCGTAACGACGACGACCGCGTCGCAGTCCCGCGCCGCCTCATACGCATCCTCGCACAAGGTCACATCCTGGAGGAAGCGCTGCGCGACCTTCATCGCCACCGGATCGTAGGCGCGCACGTTGACACCCTCGTTCTGCAACAGGTGAATGATCTCCACCGAGGGCGCTTCGCGCATGTCGTCCGTGTTGGGCTTGAAGGACAGGCCGAGCACGCACACGGTCGCGCCGTTGAGCTTGCCGAGGAGTTGGCGCAGGCGCTGGACGACGCGCCGCCGCATCGTGCGGTTGATCTCGATGACGCCGCGCAGGAGTTGCGGGTGCGCGCCATAGGCCGAGGCCATGTATTCCAGCGCCTTGACATCCTTGGGGAAGCACGAGCCACCCCAGCCGATGCCCGCGTCGAGGAACGCGCGCCCAATGCGCTTGTCGTAGCCCATCCCCGTCGCCACTTCCTTGATGTCGGCGCCAAGCTGCTCGCAGATCGTGGCGATCTCGTTGATGAACGAGATGCGCGCCGCCAGGTAGGCGTTCGAGGCGTACTTGATCATCTCCGCCGTGCGCTGGTCTGTGATCATGATCGGCGCGCGCAGGGGCAGGTAGAGCTGCGCCACGGCCTCGGCGGCGTCGCGGTCGGCCGAGCCGAGGACGACGCGGTCGGGGTTGAGGAAGTCCCACACCGCCGTACCCTCGCGCGTGAACTCCGGATTGGACACGACGGCGAAGGCGATGTTGCCCTTGACGTGGGCGCGCACGACATCGTGGACGAAGTCGCCGGTGCCAATCGGCACGGTGCTGCGGTTGATGACGATGAGCGGCTTGCGCATGACCTGGGCGATGCCGACGGCGGCGCTGCGCACGTACTTCAGGTCGGCCTCGCCGCCCGCGCCCGACGGCGTATCCACGCAGATGAAGACGAAGTCGGAGTCGGGTACGCTCTCCTCGTAGGAGGTCGTGAAGGTGAGGCGGCCGGCCGCGACGTTGCGCCGCACCAGCTCCTCGACGCCCGGCTCGTAGATGGGCATGATGCCGTTGCGCAGCATCTCGATCTTGTTGGGGTCAATGTCCACGCAGGTGACGTTGTTGCCCAGGTCGGCCAGGCACGTGCCGGTCACGAGGCCGACATACCCTGTCCCGATCACGGAGATGTTTTTCATAGACTTTCACTTCCTTACTGTGCCAGGCGGCCGGCGCCGTTGCGGCCGCCTGAGAGCCACAAATCTATAATATCGGTTGCCCTATGTCAAATCGTCGCCACGGCCTGGGCCTGGCCGGGGACGGCGGCGGCCGCCACAACTGTCCGGGCGACGCGCTGGCCGATCTCGACGGCGAAGTTCGTGCCGCGGTCCCAGGGGTAGACCTGGCTCATGCTTGCCCAGAACAGCCCCGGCAGCGGTGTCTTCAGGGGCGGGATATTGCGCGAGTGGCCGACGGTCACGATGGGCTGGGCGTACGGCTCGCGGTGCAGCCAGGCCGCCCGCACCCATGAGGCGTCGAACGCCGGGTTGACCTGCTTGAGCGCCGGCAGGAACCGCTGCAACAGCTCGTCCTGGCTGAGCCGGAAGTACTCGTGGGACGGGTCGAGATAGTCGCCGCAGTAGACCAGGTGGTCACCGCCGTAGCGCGCCGGCTCGATGAAATTGGTGTGCTCGACGAGGGCCAGGAACGGAAACTGGTCCTTGGGCATGTTCACCCAGTACAGGCCCTTCGTGAGCGGCTGCCGCAGGGCGATGGTCATGACCACCGCGCCCATCGAGCGCAGCGTCTTGAGCTTACCGAGATACTCCGGCGGCAGCGCCGGGACAAGGCGGTTCAGCAGGCCGGGCGCGCCGGTCACGACGACGCCGTCGTAGGTCGCTCCTGGCGCGGTTGCGTCCGTCGCCGGTGCGACAACCTGCCAGCGGCCGTCGGGCAGCGGCGTCAACGCCTGGATGGGCGTGCCGAGCGTGACCGCGACGCCGGCGCGGCGAACGTGGGTCAGCAGCGCGTCGGAGAAGCCCTGGAAGCCGCCGACGAAGTAGCCGAGCTTGAAGCTGCGCGTCTTGAACCGCGCCCACAGCCACGCCATGTTGACGTCCTCGGCGTATGGCCCGAACTTTCCTTCGAGCAGCGGGTGGATGAGCGTCTGGTAGACTGTGTCGCCCATCGCCTGCCGCGTCCACGCGGCCGCCGTCGTCTGCTCCAGGGGCTGCCAGTCGCGCACGCCGTACTTGAGATAGGCGATGGCCGCGCCAAACCGCGCCCGGTCGGCCAGCGGCAGCGCCGGGAAGCGCATGACGGGCAGTGGGCCGTCCAGCGGGTAGCCCTTGCCCTGCCACCACTGGGCGGTGACGGGCGCGCGGAAGAAGGTCTTGTCCGCGTACCCAATCTCTTTCGCCAGGTCGAGGATCGCCTTGTCCGTCTGGAAAATGTGGTGGTAGAAGCGCTCCAGCGGCCACTCCCACGATGAGTCGCGGAAGCCCGACGCCAGCCCGCCGGCCTGCGGCGCGGCCTCGTAGACGGTGACGCGGTAGCCGGCCTTCGTCAGGTCATTGGCGGCCGCCAGCCCGGCGATCCCCGCGCCGATGATGGCGATGCGCTGCGGACGGTCGGCGCTGTCGAGTGTTGTGTTGCTCAGTTCATACATTGACGATACCAATCACCTTCGTATCAACAATACAGAGGTCGTGACAGAGCCAGAAAGTACACTAAGAAGCATGTTAGCCGCCGGTACTCGTTGATTGGGCCGCGAGCGGCCCATCGCTTTCCTGCGCCAGCTCCTCCTGCACCCCCTGCCACGACAGGTGCGCCCGCCACATGAAGAAGATGCCGAGCAGCGTGATGGGCAGCCACAAGGCCGCGTGCAGGACGAGGGTGTAGGCGGTGGCGACCTCCGGATCCACCCCCGCGTTCTTGAGAATCTCGATGCCGGGCGCGTCGAACGTGCCGACATAGCCCGGCGCGGCGGGAATGGTCGTGAACAGGTTGACGATGCCGTTCATGAGCATAAGGACGAAGAAGCTCACCTGGAACGGGAAGGCGTGCATCACGAACCAGTACTTCAGCGTCTCCAACAGCCAGATGACGATGGACGTGCCGAAGATGATCGCCACGTCGCGCCCGCTGCGTAGTGACGACAGGCCGCCCATGAAGCGGTCGAGGCCGTCGCTGACCGCGCCGCGGAAGCGCTGCGGAACGAACCGCTCGACCACCAGAGTGTAGAGCCACATGGCGCGGTAAGGGGCGCTTGCCAGGTAGAGGAAGAACACCAGCCCAATCAGGAACAGGATGGTGAAGAGGATGACGAAGCGCCGCATTGTGTCGCTGATGGTGAGGAGCGGCAGGGTCAGGAATACGAACACGAGCATGGTCAGGCCGTCGAACAGGCGCTCGATGAGCACCGTCGCCAGGCTACCGCTCATCGGGACGCCGTCGCTGCGGCGCAGGACATATGAGCGCAGAATCTCGCCCGCCCGCGCCGGGTAGATGTTGTTGCCCATGTAGCCGATGACGACCATGGGGAACAGGCGAGGAATGGGGATAGACTTCATCGGGCGCAGCATGTAGTGCCAGCGCCACGTGCGCGCGACCACGGCCAGGAAGTAGACGGCGATGCCCGGGATGAGCCACCAGTAGTCGGCGTGGCGCAAGGCAACCAGCACTTCGTCGAGTTTTTGGCCCCGCAACGCAATATAGAGGAAGAACGCGCTAACTGCTATGCCTAACCAGAAACGCCAACTTCTCACCGTGTCCTCCGGGCGGCCGGTCCTCGATAGGCACGCGCCAGCCGCCAGCGACCCTACCACATAACTGAAGAATTATACCCGCCCCGCCCCCGTTTTCCTAAACTCCGGCGTCGCCGCCATCTCAATTTGACCGCCGGCCGCAAAATCCATAGATTAGCTGTAACATCGAGGACGCAGAGTAAGGAGGCGTGGTGTCACCCTGTCCGCTGCCGGTCGCCGACGGCCCGACCGGTCTCAAAGTCTTGCGCGGCCTGGCCCGCGACCGGTCGCTGCTGACCGCGCTGGCCCTGATGCACGCGCACGTCGGCAACGTCTTCCAGATTACCATGCCCCGCTTCCAACCCGCCGTGGTGATCGGCCGCGAGGCCGCCCACCAGGTCCTCGTCACGGACCGCGACAAGCTCCAGTGGCGCAGTGAGACCGACCCGGTGACGAAGCTACTGCGGCGCGGCGTTCTCGTCGTCGACGGCGAGGAGCACGACCGCCTGCGCGCTACAATGGAGCCAACGCTTCAACGCCGCCAGACGTTACGCCACGTCGAAGCGATGTGGCGCTACACCGACCAGGTGACCGACGCCTGGGCATCCGGTGAACGCCGCGACATGCTGGTCGAGATGCGCAAGATTGCCCTGCTCATCCTCGTCGGCACGTTGTTCCGCGTGGACTTCACGCCGGACATGGAGCGCCTCTGGCCGACCATCATGCGCATCCTGTCCTACATCTCGCCCGGCCCCTGGATCCTGTGGGCGAACATGCCGCGCCCCCAGTACCGCCACGCGAAGCGCGAGATGGACGACTACCTCTACGGCATCATCCGCCAGCGACGCGCCGAGCTTGCCGCAAGCGGGGAGACGCCGGACGCCGGCGACCTGCTCGGCCAGCTCATCGCCGCGCCCGACATGACCGACGACCTTATCCGCGACCAGCTCCTGACCATGCTCATCGCCGGCCACGACACCAGCACTGCGTTCCTGGCGTGGGCGCTGTACCTGCTCGGCAGCCACCCCGACATCCTGGATCGAGTGGTCGCCGAGGTGGACGCCGTTCTGGGGACGAGCGACGCGCCGCCGACGCCGGAGGGGCTGGATCGGATGACCTACACGGAGCAGGTCACTAAAGAAACGCTGCGAATGTACCCGCCCATTCACGTCGGCAACCGCATGGCGCGGGAAGATCTCAAAGTCCACGGCTACGACATCCCGCACGGGACGCGCGTCATGTACTCCATCTACCTGACCCACCGCGACGGCCCGGAGTGGCCGCAGCCGGAGCGCTTCTGCCCGGCGCGCTTCGACCCGCAGCAGCACCGGCCGGCCTTCTCCTATATCCCATTCGGCGGCGGGCCGCGCAACTGCATCGGCGCGATCTTCGCCCAGATCGAGGGCAAGGTCGTCCTGGGCCGCCTGCTCCAGCGGTTCAGCTTCGAGCTGCTCAACGGGGCGCAGATCAAGCCGTACATGGGCGCGACGCTGGAACCCAAGCCGGGCGTGATGATGCGTGTGACCCGACGGGAGCCGCCGCATGCTCATTAACTGGCGGCAGAACGCCGCGATGGGCCTGTTCGCCGTTCCCCTCGGCCTGCGCGCCCAGCAGGTCTACGACAGCCTGCCGCGCCTGGCCTGGTCCGTCGTCGAGGGGCCGTTCCCGTCGCTGTCCATTATCGTGCCGGCGCGCAACGAGTCCGCTAATCTGCGCCGTCTCCTGCCGACGCTGACGGCGCTGGAGTATCCGGGCGAGGTCGAGATCATCGTCGTGGACGACGGCTCGACCGACGACACCGGCGACATCGCGCGGTCGTTCGGCGCCCGCGTCATCCGCCTGGATGGGCTGCCCTTCGGCTGGCTCGGCAAGCCCCATGCCTGCCACAAAGGGGCGCTGGCGGCGCGGGGCGAGTGGCTCCTGTTCACCGACGCCGACACCGCCCACGCGCCCGACGGCCCGGCCCAGGCGGTGCGCACGGCCATGGCGCGGGGCTGGGACGGCCTGAGCTTGTTCCTCGACCAGCAATCCTTCGGCCTGATTGACCGGCTGACCCTCGACGTGGCCTACGCCGGGCTATTCGCCGGGCTGCAACGCGACGCGGGCATACTCAACGGGCAGTACATTCTCCTGCGCCGCGAGGTGTACGAAAGGACCGGTGGGTTTGGGAGCGTCAAGGATGAGATGATCGAGGATGTCGCCCTGGGTGCTGTCCTGCGGCGGGAGGGCTTCGAGACGCCGATGATGCGCGGCGAGAACGCGGCGAAGGTGTACATGTACGCCGACACGCGGCAGATGTGGCACGGCATGGCGCGCCTCGCCTCCGGCTCCATGCAGCACATCGGCCTGCGCAGCCTGATTACTATGCTGTTTGTGACGGCGCAAGTCACGCCGCTGATGACCGTTCTCGGCGTCCTGACCGGCAAGGTTCACCCGCGCTGGCTGCTGCTGTCGTGGGGGGCGGCGTCCCTCGGCATGTTGCCCTGGACGGCGCGGCGGGGGCGGCCGTGGCTGGCCCTACTGGGGCCGGTGGGCGGCGGCGTGGTGTTCGCCGCGTCCCTGTGGGGCATGGCCCGCAAAGTTGTGGGCGGCGGCATCCACTGGCGTGGCCGAAGGGTATAACAAGGATGACGTATTTCGTGTTCTTGATTCGCTTTATCGTGATTCCCGCCCTCATCCTGGCGGTTGTGGCCGTCGTGGACGGGCGGCGGGGCAAGACCGTACCGTCGAGCCTGCGTAACTGGCCCATCTGGGCCGCCACGCTGCTCCATATCGTCCTGGCTGTGGTGTACACCACGCCGTGGGATAACTACCTCGTGGCGACCGGCGTCTGGGTCTATGACCCGCGGCTCGTGATTGGCATCACCCTGGGCTGGGTTCCCATCGAGGAGTACACCTTCTTCGTCGTCCAGACGATCCTGGCCGGGCTGTGGCTGCTGTTCCTCATGCGCCACGTGGGGCTGCCGCGCCAGATGGCGCCGCTACGCGCGGCCTGGCGCTACGCGCCCCTGCCGATCATCGGCGTGGTGTGGCTCGCCAGCGTGATCATCTTGACGGCCGGCTGGGCGCCGGGAACGTATCTCGCGCTCATCCTGGCCTGGGCCTTGCCGCCCATCGCCTTGCAAGTCGGCTTCGGCGGCGACATCCTGCGGCGCTACGGCCGGCTGACGCTGCTGGCGATTGCCTCGCTGACCCTATACCTCGCCGCCGTCGACTCGATTGCCATCGGCGGTGGGACGTGGACAATTGCGCCGGCCACCTCGCTGCCCATCCTCATCGGCGGCGTGTTGCCGGTCGAGGAGTTCGTGTTCTTCCTCGCCACGAACACCCTCATCACGTTCGGCTCGATCCTGGTCATGTCGCAAGAGGGCGGTGAGCGCCTGCGCGAGATCCGCCAGCGGCTCTCCATCCGCAAGTCCACGCCCCAGGTCAACGAGTGAACCCCACCACCCCGTTCTGGGTCGCCGTCGCGTTCCTCTTCGGCGCGCTGCCCCTGTCCTACTGGCTGGGGCGCGTGGCGCTGCACGTGGACATCCGCGACTACGGCGACGGCAACCCGGGCGCGACGAACGTGTTCAAGGCAGGCGGCGGCTTCTGGGGCATGACGGCGATTCTGCTGGACGGCTTCAAGGGGGCGATTCCGCTGTGGCTGGCGATGGGCATCGGCGGTATCGCCGGGTGGGACCTGACGGCGGTTGCCCTCGCGCCTATCCTGGGGCATTGCTACACGCCGTTCTTGCGCTTCCAGGGCGGCAAGGCCATCACGGTCAGCTTCGGCGTCTGGCTGGCCCTGACGACGTGGCTCGGCCCCATCACGCTCGGCCTGGCGCTCACCTTCTGGGTGCTGGTGCTGAAGGTCGAAGCATGGGCCATCACCCTGGGGATGCTGACGCTGCTGGCCGTCCTGCTTGTTACCCACGCCGCCCCGCCGCTGCTCGGCGCGTGGCTCGGCAACTTCCTCATCCTCGTCTGGCGCCACCGCCACGAGTTCCGCCGCCCCCGCTCCGCGCCCCCCACCCAGGCGTGAGACTCTGGACCGCGAAGGCCACGAAAGGGCACGAAAGGCGCGAAAGGAACACGCCACGAGATTCCCTTTCGCGTTTTTCGTGGCATTTCGTGGCCTTCGTGGTCCAAAGCGTTGCCGGCCGAGCGCGCCTCCGCCGTTACTTCTTGCGGGTGAGGGCGATGCCGAGGAGGACGACCGCGCCGCCGACGAGCTGCACAGCGGTGATGCGCTCGCCCAGCAGCACCGACGCCAGGATGAGGGCCACGACCGGCGTCAGATTGCTGTAGACCGAGGTGCGCGCGCTGCCGACACGATGCACGCTGACATACCAGATGATGTACGCGACGACAATGGCAAAAAACGCCGAGTAGAGCAGGCTGCCCCAGGCGACCGGCGTGACCGCCGCCCAGTTCTGCTGCATGGCCGACGGCAGGGCGATCAGGTAGAGCGGCCACGTGCCGAGCACCATCGTCAGCGCCGTGAGCTTGAGCGGCGAGTAGCGGTGGAGGAAGGGGCGCGAGATCACGGTGTACAGCGCCCAGCCAATCGCCGACAGCAGCAGCAGAAAGTCGCCCACCAGATGCTCGGCGTCCAGGCCGACGCCCGCGCCGCCCTGGATGAGCAGGAGGAGGCCGGCGAAGGACAGCAGGATGCCGATCCACGCCCAGCGGCTGATGCGCTCGCCCACCACGCGGCCCATGAGCGCAACCCAGATGGGCGACGTCGCCAGGATGAGCGAGGCCGTGCCGGCGGACGAGCGCGCCATGCCGCTCATGAAGATGACCTGGTAGCCGCCCTGCCCCATCACCCCGATGCCCATGATCTTCCAGAAGTCGCCCTTCAGGATGCTGAAGCTCTCCCGCGTGACGCGCATCAAGACGATCATGGTCAGGGTCGCAATGAGGAAGCGGATGCCGGCGAAGGCGAGGGTGTTGATCTCGGCCAGGCCGACCTTGAGGGCGACGAAGTTCAGGCCCCAGATGAAGACGACGCCCAGCATGGCGAGATCGAGGGTGGTAAAGCGCGCAGCCGCGCGCGGCTCGGCCACCGGCGCGGCTGCCGAAAAAGACTCCTGCTCCATGACACTATCTTTCTACGATACCAGTAGAGACGCGCCATGGCGCGTCTCTACTCCCGCGTGGCCGGCAGCACGACGGCGCGTCTCTACTCCCGCGTGACCGGCAGCGCCATGGCGACCTCGTCACAGTTCGCAAACACCGGGCAGTGGATGCAGTCCTTCCAGACCTTGCGCGGGAAGCGGTCGCGCTCCGTCACCGCAAAGCCCAGGCGCGCGAAGAACGGCACCGCCCGCGTCAGGCAGAACACCGTCGGGATGCCGAGCCGCCGCGCCTCCTCGACCAGCGCCAGCACCACCGCCTGGCCGAGACCCTGCCCCTGGAAGCCGGACTTGACGGCGATGGAGCGCACTTCGGCCAGGTCGGCCCACATGATGAGCAGCGAGCCGCAGGCGACGATCTCGCCGTCAAGCTCAGCCACCACCCACTCGCGCACCGACTGGTAGATGTCGCTGATGGAGCGCGGCAGAAGGTCGCGCTGGTGCGCGTAGTACGCGACCAGCTCGGCAATCTGCGGCACGTCGGCCACGCGCGCCCCGCGCACGATCGGCTCCGGCTGTGGCTCCAACACGGCGATATCCGCCGGAAATATGACGGCGCTGGCAGCAGGCCGCCCCTGACTATACACCCTGGGCATCGACTCCATCGAAAATCTCCTTCAACCCTGTCAGAAGCTCGTCCACGTGCCACGTCTCCAGGATGAGCGGCGGCACAAAGCGCAGGACGTTCTCGCCCGCGCTGGTGATGATCAGCCCGTGGGCGTAGGCCGCGTCAATGAGCGGCGCGGCGGCGGTGTCCATCTCGACGCCGACCATCAGCCCCAACCCGCGCACCTCCTTGACATGCGGCGTGCCAAGCGACTCGACGCCGCGCTTGAGGTAGTCGCCGACCTCGGTAACGTGCGCCAGGAACGCGGGGGTGTTGATGCGCTTGAGCACGACCTGGGCCGCGCGGCAGATGACGGGGTTTGCGCCAAAGGTCGTGCCGTGGTCGCCGGGGTGCAGCGCCTGGGCGACGTTGTCCGTCGCCAGCACCGCGCCCATCGGTAGGCCGCCGCCGAGGGGCTTCGCCAGGGTCATCATGTCCGGCGTCACGCCGTAGTGCTCGTAGGCCCAGAGCTTGCCCGTGCGCCCCAGGCCGCACTGCACCTCGTCGAAAATCAGCAGGGCGTTGTGGCGGTCGCAGATCTCGCGCAGCCCGGCCAGGAACTCCGGCGTCGCCACGTAGATGCCGCCCTCGCCCTGCACCGGCTCGACGATCACGGCGGCCACGTCGTCGCCGATGGTCGCGGCAGCCGACTCCAGGTCGTTGTACGTGGCGAACTGGACGTTGGGCATGAGCGGGCGGAACGGCGCCTGGTACTTCTCACGCGGCGTCGCCGCCAGCGCGCCCATCGTGCGCCCGTGGAAGGCGTTGGTGAAGGCGACGATGCGCGACTTGCCCTCGCCGTGGCGGTCCAGCGCCCAGCGGCGGGCGAACTTGAACGCCGCCTCGTTGGCCTCCGCGCCCGAGTTGCAGAAGAACACTTTGTCGGCGAACGATGCCTCCACCAGGTCCCGCGCCAGCTCCAGCATCGGCACGCTGTAGTAGAGGTTGGAGACGTGGCCGAGAACGGCCGCCTGCTCGCCGATCACCTGGGCGATCTCCTGGTCGGCGTTCCCGAAGGCGTTGACCGCGATGCCGGCGACGAAGTCCAGGTAGCGGCGGCCCTCGGTATCGAACAGGCACACGCCGTCGCCGTGCTCCAGGACGAAGGGCGGGCGCTTGTAGGTGGGCGCGACGTACTGGCGCTCCATTTCGATAAGCTCGTCGGTTGTGTAGTTCACCAACATGAAATCCTCCTGTGTAGCTTCACCCATCTCTGCCCCCCTCGCCCCGTGGGAGAGGGTTGGGGTGAGGGTCTTCAATCCACCGCGAGCGCCTCAGACCCTCACCCTGCCCTCTCCCATAGGGCGAGGGAACGCTCCGCCCCGTCATCTCTCACCCCGTCACCCCGTCACCTCTCACCTCGTCACTCTCCGTAATCGCCGTTCCGCCGTCGGCGAGGGACGCCAGGTTGACGATCCGCACCGTGGCGACACCATCGCGGATCGCGTCGAGCGCGGCGCGCACCTTGGCGATCATCCCGCCCGCGACAACGCCGTCGCGGATGAGGCCCTCGGCCGCCGCCGCCGTCAGGTGCGGCACGAGCGCCCCATCGCGCAGGACGCCCGGCACGTTGGTCACAAACACAAGCTCACCCGCGCCCAGGCTCCGCGCGACGGCCTGGGCCACATGGTCGGCGTTGACGTTGTAGAGCTGGCCGGCATCGTCGGCGGCGATGGGCGAGAGGACGATGACCGCGTCCAGGGCCAGCAGGCGCTCGAACGCCTCGGCGTTGACGCTCACGACGCGGCCGACGTAGCCCAGGTCGCCGCTGGCGTGTCTCCAGCGTGTGACCCGCACCAGGCCCAGGTCCACGGCGCTGACCCCCAGCGCCGGTAGCCCGGCCGCCGCCATCGCCGCCACCAGCCGCTTGTTCGCCAGCCCGGCCATCACCATCACGGCCAGGCGCAGCGTCGCGGCGTCGGTGACGCGCATTCCGGAGACGAACGTCGCGCTCAAGCCCAGGTCCAGGCTGAGCTGCGAGATCTCCTTGCCGCCGCCGTGCACCAGGATGGGCCGCTCTGGCATCGCCTTGAGCGCTTCGATCAGCCCGGCGACGAACGCCGGGTCGTCTAGCTCGTGCCCTCCCACTTTCAACACGCGTTGTGCCATCGCCGTGTCACTCCTCGTCGTCGGCGCTTGCATGGACATCGCCGACATGGGCCTCCAGGGCCAGCTCGCGCGCCAACGCCGCGTGGAAATCCTGCATAACGCTCAGCCGCCGCCGCGCCTCGGCCCGCGCCGGCCCCGTGTTCATGCTGGCGGCCATGCGCGGCTGCACCTCGCGCAGCCATTGCTCGTTCTCGGCCATCAGCGCCTCGGTGCTGGCGTTGGACAGGTAGCCGACGGCCAGCCAGTGCAGGAACGCCGTCGCGCCGAGCTTCGAGAGCTTGTCGGCGTCCCACAGGATGGCCGCTTCCAGCGGCTCGACCGGCGTCTCGCGGAACAGCCCCTCGTGCTTCTCGATGGCGTCCACCACCCGGCCAATCTGCGCTTGCGGAAAGTCCGTGTCGGCCAGAATGCGCCGCGCCTCGCGCGCGCCGGCCAGGGCGTGCTGCGGCTCGGCCTTGCGCACGTCGTGCAGCCACGCCGCCGCCTCGACCACGTCGGCGTCGGCGTCAAGCCCCCGCGCCAGCCAGCCCGCCAGCCGCACCACCGCCCGCACGTGCTCCCAGCGGTAGTTGAACGGCCCCTCGCCGCGCTCCGCGCCCTCCACCATCGCCGCCGCGTAGGCCGCCGCGCGCGCAGCCTCGCGCCACGCCGTCGGCTTCGTCATGGGCGGCTCCGGCGCAGGGGCCGCCGCCGCGCCGCCGGCTGGCCGCCGGCCGGCCGCAGCACCCAGACCTGCTCCTCGCTGTTCCCATCGAATGGGCCGCCGGCGAAGTCGCCGGACAGCGCCTCGACCTCAAACCCGGCGCGGACGAACAGGTGCTCGGCCTCGTAGCGGTAGAGCCAGCGCACAGTAATCTGGCGGTGGGTGCGCTCGATGAGGCGGCCATCCGCGCCGACCCGGTCGTACATGCGCTCGGTGCGCGAGACCTGGGTCGTGGCGTCGTAGCGGGTGCAGGCCCACTGGAGCAGGCGCTCGCCGTTCAGGAGATCGTACGTGTCTTCCAGGAACGTCGTCGCGCCGCGCGAGGTCAGGCGGGGCGCGATAGTGTCCAGGCGCGGATTGAAGAAGGCCAGGGCAAGCCGCCCCGCCGGGCGCAGGCTGCGGCGGATCGCGGCCAGCGCCTGAAGCTGCTCCTCGACGGTCAGCAGGTGCAGGAACGACCGGAACGGGATGTAGACCAGGCTGAAGCGGCCCGCGCCCAGGTCGAAATCTCGCATGTCACCCGCGCCGAGAGTGATGCGGTCTTGGACCGCCTGGGGCAGCAGACTCACCTTGTCTTGCGCGACGGCCAACATCGGCCGCGAGATGTCCAGCCCCACGACCTCGACGCCCGCCTCCGCGACCGGAATCAGCACCCGCCCCGTGCCGCACGCCAGCTCGAGCGCCGGCCCGCCGCCGCGCACAGCCAGGTCGCGGTAAAACGGAATGTCGTCCACGACGTCGTCGTACTCGAAGTCGTACACCGTCGCGTACAGGTCGTACTCAGGCATCGCGCCTCACACCAGCCCCATCGTCTCGTCGAGGCCGAACATGATGTTCATGCACTGCACGGCGACGCCGGACGCGCCGCGCACCAGGTTGTCCTCGGTCGCCACAATGATGGCGTTCCCCTCGTCGTCCACCGCCGTTGCCGAGAAGACCAGCCAGTTCGTGCCGACGACGTGGCGCAGGGTCGCCAGCTTGCCCGGCGCGAGGACGCGCACGAACGGTTCGTCGCGGTACACGTCACGGAACACGGCGACAAGCTCGTCGGTGGTCATCGGGCGGTTGAGGCGGACGTAGAGCGTCGTCAGGATACCTTGGTTGGTCGGCAGGAGGTGCGGGGAGAAGGTGACAGTGAACGGGCCGCCGTTGACCTCGCTGAGCGCCTGCTCCATCTCCGGTACGTGGCGGTGGACGTGGCCGATGTTGTAGGGCGAGAAGTTGTCGTGGGCCTCGACGAAGCTCGTCGTGAGGTTGGGCTTGCGCCCGGCGCCGGAGACGCCGGATTTGGAGTCGGCGATGGCGCGGGCCTCGGCCATCAGCCCGCACTTGACGAGCGGGTACAGGCCCAGGATCACCGTCTGCGGGTAGCAGCCGGGGTTGGCGACGAGGCGCGTGGCGCCGATCTGCGCGCGGTACAGCTCCGGCAGGCCGTACACCGCCTCGGCGGCCAGCTCCGGCGCGGTGTGTTGCGTCTTGTACCACTTCTCGTAGGTCGGCACATCGCGCAGGCGGAAGTCGGCGGAGAGGTCAATGGCGCGGACGCCGGCGTCCACGACTTTCTTGACCATCGGCACGGACGCGCCGTGGGGCAGGGCGAGGAAGACCACGTCCACGTTGTCCAGCGGCGCGTCCTCGCTCTTGATGAGCGGGTCGTCCCAGACTGTGGCGAAGGTGTCGCCGAGGGTTTGCCCCGCCGATTGCTCGCTCGTCAGCCACGCGATTTGTGCCTGCGGGTGGCGCTTGAGGATGCGGATGAGTTCGAAGCCGGTGTAGCCGGTCGCGCCGTAGATTCCAACGCGGAGCATGATACATCTCCTCCCTGCCTGTCATTGCGAGCGTAGCGAAGCAATCCCACGCCGTTGTCAACGGCGGTCTAGCCCAGGAACGATGCCATTGCCTTATCGCGGGATTGCTTCGTCGTCCTGCCGTCCTCCTCGCAATGACGGCCCGGGGCTAACAAAAAAGCTCCCAGACGATGTGTCTGGGAGCAGAAAAGAACGCCACTCAACGTGGTAAACCCACGGCGTCACCCAGACCCAAACAAGCGCGTCCCGCGCACCGTACGGGAGCGGGGAAACGCGAAAGCAGGGGCGGAAGCCGTTGGATGGAGCACAGGGTCCTCGTCGTGTTCAGTCGGGTGATAGGATGCTTCTACTATATCATGCTTTGCGGGTCATGTCAAAGTTTCGGGCCGTCATTTTTCGGCGCGGCCCCATTTGAGGCAACTGGTGGTATAATCAAGCCCTGTGGAAGTGACTACCCCCAGGAGGAGCCGTCCCATGCTGAACATTGACCAGCGTCTCGACGAGCGTCTGCTTGCCGCCATTGACGAGCAGCGGCCGCTGATCTTTCTCGTCTCGGATTCCATCCACGACCGCCCGGAGTTGCAGTTCGAGGAGGTGTTCGCAGCCGACCTTCTGACGCGCACGTTCGAGGAGCAGGGCTTCAAGGTCACGCGCGGCGTCTCCGGGATGCCGACGGCGTTCACCGCCGAGCTGGACAGCGGGAAGCCCGGCCCGACCGTCGCCTTCCTCGCCGAGTACGACGCCCTGCCCAATCTGGGCCACGGCTGCGGCCACAACCTCATCGCCGCCTCGACCGTCGCCGCCGGCGTCGGCGTCAAGGCCATCCTGGGCGAGGCCGGCGGGCGGCTGATCATCTTCGGCACGCCGGCCGAGGAGGGCGGCGGCGGCAAGATTCCCATGGCGAAGGACGGCCTGTTCGACAACGTGGACGCGGTGATGATGGTGCACCACGGCGGCGACGAGACCAGCGTTCCGACCGAGGCGGGGACGGGCCGCTGCCTGGCCGTCTCCCACCGCCGCTACGAGTTCTTCGGCAAAACGGCCCACGCCGCCGCCGACCCGTGGAATGGCGCGAACGCCCTCAACGCCGTCATCCACCTGTTCCTCGGTATCGATTCCCTGCGCCAGCACCTGCGCGACGACGTGCGCATCCACGGCATCATCCGCCACGGCGGCGACGCGCCCAACGTCGTCCCCCACTATACGTCGGCGGAGATTCTGGTGCGCGCCCCTGAGGCGGCCCGCGTCATCGAGGTGTGCGGCAAGGTGGACCGCATCGCCGAGGCCGCCGCCGCCATGACCGAGACGACGACGACGATCAGCGAGACCGGCGACATGTACTACGATATGCGCCCGAACTACGCCCTCGGACAGCGCTACGCCGCGAATCTCGAGCGCGTCGGGCTGTCGCTGCGCGACCGCGAGCCGGGCGTGGGCATGTACTCCACCGACTTCGGCAACGTAAGCTACGCCGCGCCGTCGTCCGGCTGCCAGTTCGCCATCAGCGACGAGCCGATCCCCGGCCACTCGCCCCAGGTCGTCGCCTGCTCGGCGTCGGACATGGGCCGCGAGAACATGCTGCGCGCCGCCAAGGCGATGGCCCTCACCGCCCTGGAAGTGCTCACCGAGCCGGCGCTCGCCCAGGCGGTGCGCGACGAGTTCACCGCGTCAAAGGCATGACCGAGGGAGTCGGAGACCGGCCGCCGCTGCCGCCGCCGCCCACGGGCCGCGACACGCACATTCTGGCGGAGTACATCCGCGCCGCGCTCGACCTGGGCTACTCCCTGGAAGAGATTCGGGCGGCCTACCCGCGCCTGACGACGGACCAGCTCTACCTGGCCTATCGTCAGGCGCTCAGAATGAGGAAGTGACGAGAGAGGGAGAATGAAACGCTCAGGGCCGCCCATCTGGATGTGGATACTCGCGGTCGTGCTGGCCTGTGTGATCATCGGCCTGGTCTTGCTGTTGATCCGGGGCAACGGGCAAACGTCAACCCAGTCCGCGCCGACCGCCGTCTCCGGCAGAATCGCAACGGCCACGGCGCCGCCCGTGGTCGGCAAGTCGGCGCCAGCCGCCACGCCGCCCGCCGCGGCGAAGGCCACCCTCTCGCCGACGCAGCCGGGCAGCTTCCCCGCGCTGGCGACCAAGCCGCAGCCCCACGAGTCCACGTTCCAGGGCTGCCCGCCGGACGGCGACGACAACTCGACCGGACTGAATCAACTCAAGAACCGCGACGACAACGCGGCGAGCTACTACTCGGTGGCTTTCGACACCTTCCTCCATCTCCCGACGCCGGACGGCGTGGGGCGGAAGCAGCGCGCCAACTTCACCACGGCGCAGAAGACCGAGGTGGCGAAGTACGAGGGCGTGCCCGTCGTCGTCGAGGGCTACCTGGCCGGATCGCGCGCCGAAGGCCCGGAGTCCACGAACTGCCACGGCTCGGATGCCGACATGGTGGATTTCCATGTCTGGTTCACCGGCGGCGCGAACGGCGACCGGGCCCAGTCGGTGGTCGTCGAGGTCACGCCGCGCATTCGCGCCCAGCATCCGGCCTGGACGACGGCAGCGTTGGGGCAGATCGTGAAGAACGACAACAAGGTGCGCATCAGCGGCTGGTCCATGCTGGACCAGGAGCACCCGGAGCAGCTGGGGCAGACGCGCGGCACGCTGTGGGAGATCCACCCCATCATGCAGATTGAGGTGCAGGACGGCGGGAAGTGGATTACCCTGGACGAGTATGCAAAGAAGAAGTAGGAGGGGCGCGTGAAGAAAGCGGCGCAGCTTCAGGTGACGCTCACCCTCGATGGCCCATCCCCGGCGACGGGTTCGTCCCACGCGATCATGGGCACGCTCCAGACCCTGCTGTCCCAGGTTGCCGGCAAATACCCGGCCCTGACCGTCACGGTCAAGAGCATCAAGAAGGGCGACAGTGCGGGCGCGGCCCCCTCGACTCCGACTGCCGCGACCGCGACCGCCGCGCCGACGGGTAAATCGCACGCGAAGCCGGCCCCCGCCCCCGCGAAGAGCGCGCCCCCCCCCGTCCACCTGCGGCTGTGGGTGGCGGGAGAGGACGAGCCGGCCCACAACTTCGCCGCCTCGGCAGTCGCAGCGGTGCGTGACATGCTGGCGCAGCTCCAGCCGGGGACGTCGGCGGTCAAGATCAAAGTGCAGACGATTGAGGAGGACGCGAACTACGACGATGAGGATGACTGGATTGCGGCGGATACTGGAGCTTGAGTAGAGAGAATTGATGGCGCACTCGTGGCTGCGGCGGCTCATCCTGGCCGCCCTCGTCTTGCTCGCCTTCGCCGTGCGGGCGTACCAACTGCACACGCCGACCCTCGCCTGGGATGAGGGCTGGAGCGTGGCCCTGAGCCAGCTTCCCCTCGGCGACCTGTTCAACATCACCGCGTTTGACGTCCACCCGCCGGGCTACTACCTGCTACTGCGGCCCTGGCTGACGCTGGGGCGGCCGGAGTACGTCATCCGCTACCTGTCCCTCATCGCCGGCGTCGTCGCGGTCCCCCTGGCGTACCAGGCCGGCCGCGTCTGGGTGCGACGCGGCCCCCACGCCGAGCTTGTCGGGCTGCTGGCCGCCGCGTATGTCGCCCTCGCCCCGCTGCTCATCTACTACTCCCAGGTCGCCCGCATGTATGCCCTGTGCGTCGTCGGCGTTCTGCTCGCCGTGTGGGGCCTGCTCGACAGCCTGGACCCGGCCCGGCCCGCCCGAACGGTCGCCGTGGCCGGCTGGGTCGTCGGCGCGCTGCTGGCGCTCTACTCGTTCTACTACAGCGCCCTGGCCCTGGCCGCCCTGGCCCTCTACGCCGTGTTCGTCGGGCTGCCGCTGACGCGCTCGACTAGGGGGCGGCGGGCGTTGCGGCGCGTCACCCTGGCGTCGGTGGCGATTGTCGCGCTGTACCTGCCGTGGGTGGTCTACGCGGTCGGCCCAGTGCTCCAGCGCGTGGCGACGCATGAGAACGACACGCTCACCCTGTCGGAGGTGCAGCGGCTGCTCCCGCAGGCCATCTACAGCGTCATCTTCGCCTACGACGCCGGCTGGTTCGTCGTGTGGACGCTGGCCGCCGTCGTCGCCGCCGGTCTCATCGTCAGCCTGACCCGCCGCGTCGCCCCCGACCTGTCGCCCCTCGACCTGCTCCTGCCCGGCCTGGCGGTGGTGTTCACCGTCGGCGGCGTCCTCGTCGGCACCCAGGCCCACATGTTCGCCGGCCGCTACCTCATCGCCGCCAGCCCGTTCATCGCCCTGGCCGTCGCCTTCGCCGTGACCGTGCTGAGCGCCCGGGCGCGCTGGCTGGGCGCGGCGGCCATCGTCCTCGTCGCCGTGACCACCCTCTGGCCGACGTGGGTCGGCGCGGTGTACGCCAAGGGGCTGGAGCGGGCCGGGGAGTTCGACCCGACGCTGGACATTCAATCGCTGCACGCCGTTGGAGCGCGGCCGGAGGACCTGGTGGTCTTCAACGTGCTGAGTCTCGCCGGGGTGTACGACGCCTATCGCGCGCCGACCGACCCGGCGTGGACGTTCGCCCAGCGCTGGGACCCAGTGACCGAGGACATGCGGCGCATCGGCGACCGCCTGGCGGCCGACGCGCCGCGCTACCCGCGCATCTGGGCGTCGCTGTACCAGGGCGCCGTCGGGCCGAACGCCGAGCTGAAGAGCTGGCTGGACCGCAACCTGTACCCGGCCGGCGGAGCGTGGCGCGACGCGACCCTCTTTGCGCTGTACCTGCCGGAGGCCGGGCCGCGCGTCGAAGTGGCCCACGGCGCGACGTGGCCGGCCGGGCCGCAGCTCGACGGCGCGATGGTCACATCGGAGGCGAAGCCGGGCGGGAACGTGACGATAGACCTGAAGTGGCGCGCAGCGCGGCCGATGGACAAGAACTACGTCGTGTTCGCGCACCTGTACGACGTGAGCGGCCGCCTCGTCGCCCAGCACGACGGCCAGCCCCAGGGCGGCGGCCGCCCCACGTCCACCTGGACGACGACGCGCAGCATCCCGGACTTCCACGGCCTGATGCTGCCACCAGACGCAGCGGGCCAGCTGTCGCTGCGCGTCGGCCTGTACGACCCGGCGACGGGCGAGCGGCTGCGCCTCGACGACGGGCGCGACATGGTCGAGATCGGCACGGTCGAGGTGCGGTAGGGGCGCCTCCCCGTGGGCGCCCAGGGTAGCCACGAGAGCTACCCCTACCCATATGTAGGGCAGTCTTGACCGTTCTACCTATACTTTACACCGACAACCCATATGATTGCCACAAGGAGCATCGAAAATGAACGCACAAGCATCGTCCGGTCAGCCTGTGGATATCCGCCTGACCATCAATGAGGAACAGGTGGCTCCGGGCGGAACCGTCTCGTTCAGCGTCAACGTCACCGCCAACGAGCGCATCTCCGGCGTCGCCCTCGTCGCCGAGTTGGTCGGCGTCGAGGAGCTGGACATCTACGGCGACGAGGAAGACCTGGACGAGGAGGAGATGGAGGACGGCGAGGTGGACGCGCCCCTGAACGGCGCCGACCTGGACGACGAAGAGGACGAGTTCGACGCGGAGGAGGACGAAGAGGACATCGCCAACGAGACGTACAGCGAGGAGCTTGTTCTCACCAGCGACCTGACCATGCAGCCGGGCGAGACGCGCTCCTTCGACGGCTCCTTCGCCCTGCCCGAGGACGCGCAGCCGACGTACAACGGCGTCCAGGCGTGGCACACGTGGTGGCTCGACGCGTTCGTGGAGCTCAACAGCGGCGACGAGATCGGCGACAGCCAGGAGGTCTACGTGCGGTGAGTGAGCTAACACGCCTCACCATTGAACATCTGGCGCCTCGCCTGGCAACGGGCGAGGTGTCCCCCACCGAAGTCACCGGGGCGTACCTCGACCGCATCGCCGCCCACGACCCCGCGCTGAACGCCTACATCCGGGTCACACCGGAGTCCGCGCTCGCCGAGGCGCGGGCGGCGGAAAAGGACATCCAGCGCGGGGCGTACCGGGGGCCGCTGCACGGCATCCCCGTCGCCCTCAAAGACCTGTTCGACGTGGCCGGCATCCCGACGACGGCCGGCTCGACGTTCTTCCTGGACAACGTGCCGACCGAGGACGCGCCGAGCGTGGCGCGGCTGCGGGCGGCGGGCGCCGTCATTCTCGGCAAGCTGAACCTGCACGAGATGGCCTTCGGCGTCTCCGGCGACAGCTCGGCCTTCGGGCCGACGCGCAACCCGTGGGACCCGACGCGCATGCCCGGCGGCTCGTCGGGCGGCAGCGGCGCGGCGGTCGCAGCGCGGCTGTGCGCGGCTGCCACTGGCTCGGACACCGGCGGCTCGATCCGTATTCCGTCGGCGCTGTGCGGCGTCGTCGGGCTGAAGCCCACCTACGGCCGCGTCAGCAAGCGCGGCGTTCTGCCGCTGTCCTACTCCCTGGACCACGTCGGCCCCATAGCGCGCTCGGTGTACGACGTGGCCGTCATGCTCCAGGCGCTGGCCGGCTACGACAGGGACGACCCGGCCAGCATAGACCAGCCCGTCCCGTCGTTCACCGCCGACCTCGACAAGGGCGTGCGCGGCATCACCGTCGCCCTCGACCCGCAGTACTCGCTCGTGGGCGCGTCGCGCGACGTCCTCAACGGGCTGCACGAGACGCTCGACACCCTCACCCGCCTCGGCGCGGAGATCGTCGAAGTCTCGCTCCCGCGCCTGGCCGAAGCCAACCGCGCTGCCCTCGACCTGCTCAACGCCGAGGCGACCGCCCTGCACGAGGAGCGCCTCAAGACCCAGCTCGACAGGTTCCAGCCGGACGTCGGCGTGCGCCTCCAGCTCGGCTTCGGGGTCAGCGGGCTGGCCGTGGCCCGGGCGCTGCGCGTCCGCGCCGAGCTGATGGTGGACTTCCGTAACGTGTTCGAGACCGCCGATGCGTTCATCGCCCCCGGCTGCGCCGTCCCGGCCCCCCCCATCGGGGCGAGCGAGGTTGACATTGACGGGCAAACCGTCGGCGCGCGCGAAGCCATCGCCCGCTACACGCGCCCGTTCAACCTGGCCGGGCTGCCGACCCTGTCCATCCCCAGCGGCTTCACCGCCGACGGCCTGCCGGTGGGCGTCCAGCTCATCGGCGCGTGGTGGAACGAAGCGACGCTCCTGCGCATCGGCCGCGCCATCGAAGGCACCCGCCCCTGGCCGACACCGGACGACTACCCATGAGAGACGCCGTGTCCCCCCTCGCCCTCCGCCTCGCCGGGACGGGCACATCCATTTTCTCGGAGATGAGCGCCCTGGCCGCGCAGTATGGCTCGGTGAACCTGGGCCAGGGCTTCCCCGATTTCCCCGGCCCGGCGTGGGTCAAGGCGGCGGCCGAGGGGGCAATCGAAGCCGACGTCAACCAGTACGCCGTCTCCCACGGCGCGCCCGCCCTGCGCGCCGCCCTGGCCCGCCACTACAGCGCTCCGCTGGAGCAGGCGCTGGACGCGGAGCGCGACATCGTGGTCACGTCCGGCGCGACCGAGGCCGTGTTCGCGGCGTGCCTCGGCCTCCTCAACCCGGGCGACGAGGCTGTCGTGTTCGAGCCGTTCTACGACTCCTACGTGCCGTCGGTGACGTTCGCCGGCGGCGTGCCGCGCTACGTGCCGCTGCGCCAGCCCGACAAGACCCACGCCGAGTGGTGGTTTGACGCGGACGAGCTGGCCGACGCCTTCGGGCCGCGCACGCGCCTGGTCTTGCTCAACACGCCCCACAACCCGACCGGCAAGGTGTTCCGGCGCGACGAGCTGGAGTTCATCGCCGCCTTGTGCCACAAGTGGAACGCCCTCGTCCTGAGCGACGAGGTCTACGAGGCCATCACCTTCGACGGCGCGTCGCACATCTCCATCGCCACCCTGCCGGGGATGTGGGAGCGCACCCTCACCGTCTCCAGCGCCGGCAAGACGTTTAGCCTCACAGGCTGGAAGGTGGGCTGGGTCATCGCCCCGCCCGCTCTGAACGCCGCCATCCGCGGCACGCACCAGTTCATTGTCTTTTGCTCGGCCGCGCCGCTCCAGCTCGGCATCGCCGCCGCGCTCGAGCACGCCGACGCCCAGGGCTACTACGCCACGCTGCGCCACGAGTACGCCGAGCGGCGCGAGATTCTGCTGGCAGCGCTGCGCGACATCGGCCTGCCGGCGTTCGCGCCGCGCGGGACGTACTTCGCCCTGGCCGACATCCGCGACCTGGGCTACCCGGACGACATCGCCTTCTGCCACAGCCTGACCATCCAGGCCGGCGTCACGGCCATCCCGCCGAGCGTCTTCTACTCCGAGGGGCATCGTAATTTCGGGCGCGGCCTGGCGCGCTTCGCGTTCTGCAAGAAAAAGGCGACGCTGGAGGTGGCGGCGGAACGCCTCCGCGCCTGGGCGAAGAAGTAGGCAAGGACGGCTGCCTGATGACATGGCCGATCTTCTCTGGTTGAACACAAGATGGCAACGCCAGGGCGCAACGGCGCAAGGACGCAACGAGAGATAAGGCATTGACCCGTTAGCGGCGTTGCGCCTTGGCGCCTTGGCGTTCGCCTTTCGCAACGCCAGGCTACAAGACTGCCATGAGGGCAGGCGAATAGGTGTTCAGGACTCAATGGGAAAGTCCCTAGAAAGCTCGCCGACGCGCGAACTGTCGCCCGTCCCCCGGCCCTCGGCGGCCTGGGGAGCATCGCTGACGACGAGCCACGTTCTCGCTATCTCCGGCGTCATTCTCGTCATCGCCACGATTCTGCGGTCGTTCCTTCTCCTCCCCTTCTACCTGGAGCCGGACGAGATCGTGACGGCGTGGATTGTGTTCGCGCCGACGCTGAGGGAGGGCATCGGCCGCCTGCTGAACGACAGCCACCCGCCCCTCTACCCCATGCTGGCCGCCGTTTGGAGCGGCCCGTTCGGCGCGGACGGCCTGTGGGGGCTGCGGCTGCTGTCCCTGGCCGCGTCCCTGCTGACCCTGCCGCTGCTGTATCAGCTCGGCCGCCGCCTGGCGTCGCCGGCCGTGGGTCTGGTGGCGATGGCGCTGCTCGCGGTCAGCCCGTTCCATGTCGCCCTGTCGCCGCTGGCGCGCGGCTACTCCCTGATGATCATGCTCAGCGTGCTCAGCCTGCTGCTCCTCGTGCGGTGCGAGGACGGGCGCGGCTGGCCCGCCCTGGCGCTGGTCGTCGCCGTCAACATCGCCCTGGTGTACGTCCACTACTACGGCGTGTTCTTCGTCATCGCCGAGGCGGTCTACGTCGTGATCCTGGGCTGGCGGCAGCGCGGCGCGTGGGCGAGCCTGGGGCGCGCGCTGGCCGTGGCGGCGCTGCCGATCCTCGCCCTGCTCCCGTGGCTGGCCTATGCCCTGCCCAAGCAAGCGCCCATCGCGGCCCAGGTGTGGGAGAACTTCCAGCACCACCCCAACCCACTCCAGGCGACGGCCAACGCGGCGATGGCGTACACCGTCGGGCTGGCGCTCGACCTGCGCGTCGCCGCCGCCGGCGCCCTGCTCCTGATCGCGCTCCTCCTGGCGGCGCTGGCGCTTGTCCGCCCCCCCCGGCCCCTCACTCTGCTCGTCGTGGGCGTCGGGCTGACCTACGTCGTGCTGGCAGCCCTGGTCGTCCTGCGCTACCCCTTCTACAGCGCGCGCTATTTCGCGCCGGCGTTGCCCATCTTCCTGCTGGCCGTCGCCGGGCTGGTTGTGGCGCTGCGCCCGCCCTGGCGCTACGCGCTCCTGGCGGCGCTCCTCCTGGCCGCCGTCTACGGCCAGCAGCGCCTCGTCTGGGCGTATGAGAATGTGACGCCCGTGCCGCCGGAGCGGCGCGCGATGTACGACTTCCTGCGCGCCCACGCCAGCGCGAACGACGACATCCTCTTCACCGCGCCGTGGCAGTGGAGCGAGCTGCGCGCCTTCTACCCCGACATGGTAAAGCGCGCGCGTCCCTTGCCCGCTGACGGCGACGCGGCGAAGGCGAGCCTCAGCCGCCCAACATGGCTTGTCGGGTTCCGCGACGAGATCGAGGCGTGGCGCCCGCGGCTGGCGGCCTATTCAGGCGCGGCCAGCCTGGACCTGACCCACGAGATCGAGGGCGGCGGCAATCCGACGCTCATTTACCACTTCACGCCGCCCCCGGCGAACCCGACCTGGCAGCCGTCGGACCTTGCGTTCGACGACGGCCTGGCCCTGGCCGCGGTCAGCCTGCCCACCGCGCCGCTCACGCCCCGCGACGGCCTGCTGGTCGGCCTGCGCTGGCAGGCCGCGAGCGCGCCGCGCCGCGACTACACCCTCTTCCTGCACCTGCTGGACGAGGCGGGGCAGTACGTGACCGGCTACGACTCCACCCCGACGCCGCCGACGGGCAAGTGGCAGGCCGGCAGCGAGACGGTCATGTGGCGCTCGGTGTACCTGCCGCCGGAGCTGCCGCCGGGCCGCTACATCGTCGAGATCGGGTGGTATCCGAGTGGGACGGACGGCGCGGCGCGGCTGCGCGCAGCCAACGGCGCGGACTCGGCGCGCATCGGCGCGGTGACGGTAGCCGCGCCGGGGGCGCCGCCGGAGCCGTGGCAAGCGCCACCCGGTCAGGCGATTCCGCCGGACCAGAACTGGAACAATAGCTGGCTGTTCGACAATCGCCTGCCGGCGTGGTAGTGCCATGTTACCCATGAAATCATGAAAGGCAGCGATTAGGTGAAATTGCATAAGGAAATGCGAGGGCCATCATGATTGTGAATACACGCGATGTGGACTGGGCGGCGGTGGAGACGGAGGTCGTCGAGATGCTGCGCGGTCTGCTGCGCCTCGACACGACCAACCCGCCGGGCAATGAGATCATCGCAGCCGAGTATATCGCCGACATCCTGCGCGCCAACGGCATCGAGCCGACCGTCCTGTCGTCGGCGGCAGGCCGCGGCAACGTCGTCGCCCGACTGAAGGGTGACGGCAGCGCGCCGCCCTTGCTTCTGATGGGGCACATTGACGTTGTGCCGGCCGAGCCGGACAAGTGGCGCTACCCGCCGTTCTCCGGCGAGCTTGTGGACGGCGAAATCTGGGGGCGCGGCGCGACCGACATGAAGAACGTCGTCGCCATGGAGCTGATGGTGTTCCTGCTCGTCAAGCGCCTCGGACTGCCCCTGAAGCGCGACCTCATCTTCATGGCGACGGCCGACGAGGAAGTGGGCGGCAGCATGGGCGCGGGCTGGCTGGTGGACACCCACCCGGAGCTGATTCGCGCCGAGTACGCCATCAACGAGGGCGGGCCGACGGCGATTGTGTTCGGCGACAAGACATTCTTCGCCTGCTCGACTGCCGAGAAAGGCACGGCGCGCTTCACGCTACGGGCACGCGGCGCGCCCGGCCACGCCTCGCTGCCCCACAACGACAACGCCATCCTGAAGCTCGGCGCGGCCCTCCAGCGTCTCGGCGCGACGACCCTGCCAATGCACGTCATCCCGACCGTGCGCGCCCACGTCGAGGCCATCGCCGCGCACCTGGAGCCGCAGGAGCGCGCCAATCTCCTGAACGTCCTGAGCGACGATCCCGCCGTCCAGGCCGAGGCGATTGCGCGCCTGCCCCTGCCGGACGTGGGCAAGCGGCGGCTGTTCGCGGCCACCCACAACACGGCCACGCCGACCATCCTGAGCGCCGGCAGCAAGATCAACGTCATCCCGGCCGAGGCCGAGGCGCTGGTGGACGGGCGCATTCTGCCGGGTCAGACTGGCGACGGGTTCATGGCCGAGCTGCGGGCGGCGCTGGGCGACGACGTGGAACTGGAGTTCCACGAGCCGGTGTCGCCGGGCCTGGAAGCGGACCCCTCCTCGCCACTGTTCGCCCTCATCCAGGAGGTCGTGGCGGCCCACGAGCCGGGCGCGGTCGTGGTGCCGGCGCTTATCACGGGCGGCACCGACGCCAAGAGCGTGGTGCGGCTGGGAACGAAGGTGCTGGGGTTCGTGCCGATGCGCTACGAGGGGCCGGCGCTGTCGGGCCTGGCCCACAACCACAACGAGCGGGTGAGCGTCGCCAACCTGTCGTTCGGCACGCGCATCTACTTCGATGTTGTGTCGCATTGGTGCGGCCAGTAGACGAAGAGCGTTGGAACGCAAAGGCGCAAAGGGAAAGGGCAATCCTTTCCGTGTATTCCGTGTGTTCCGTGGTCGCTGTCTTCGGGCCTCAGGCGCGGGGGAGGGTGAAGCTAAAGCGCGTGCCCTGGCCGACCTGGCTCTCGACCCAGATGCGGCCGCCGTGGGCCTCGACGATGCTGCGGGCGATGGCGAGGCCCAGCCCCGCGCCGCCGTAGTCCGCCGAGCGCGACTTCTCGGCGCGGTAGAAGCTGTCGAAGATGTGGGGCAGGTCTTCGGCCGCGATGCCCTCGCCCGTGTCGGCTACGTCCACGCGGGCGAAGCCGCCGTCGGGCCGCCCTGTGATGGAGATCGCGCCGCCCGGCCCGGTATGGCGGATGGCGTTCTGGACGAGGTTGTACAACACGCGCTGCACCTTGTCGGGAGCCATGCGCACGAGGTCGGCGGCCGGGTCCACCTGCCCGGATAGGCCCACGCCCTTGCCGCCGGCCTGCACCTGCATGCTCTCCAGCGTGTCGGAGATCAGGTCGCCCAGCGAGGCGCGCTGCATCTCGAAGCGCATCACGCCGGCGTCGAGCTGCGCCAGCTCGAACAGGTCGTCAATCAGGGCGCTCAGGCTCTCCGTCTGCCCGCGAATCGTCACCAGGTAGCGCTGCACCGTGGCCGGGTCCTGGACGACGCCGTCGGCCAGCGCCTCGACCATCGCCCGAATGGACGCCAGGGGCGTCCGCAGGTCGTGGGAGACGGCGGCCAGCAGCTCGCGCCGCGCCTCTGCCATCCCCTCGCGCTCCGCCGCCGCCTCGGCCAGCCGCTCGCTCATGCGGTTGAAGTCGTGGCCGAGTTGCGCCAGCTCATCCCGCCCTTCGATGTCCACGCGCACCGACAGGTCCCCCGCCGCCACCTTCTCCGTCGCATTGGCGAGGCGGCGCGCCGTCGCGCTGATCATGCCGGCCAGCATGACGCCGAAGCCCAGAGACACCACGGTGCTGAAGAGGAGGAGGAGGGCCAGCAGCGCCAGGTCGTGCTCCGACAGGAACATCAGGCGCGCAGTGACGGCAATGTTAGCCAGGGCGACCAGGAGGCCGAGGCTGTAGGCGATCATGACCTTGAGCCAGAGGGAGGGCGCGCTGCGGCTCAGCCAGAAGAGGCACGTCGCCAGGGCCAGAGACAGGACGGTCGAAAGGCCCAGGAAGGCCATCAGGTCGCCCAGGGCTTCGCGCGACGCCTGCATCCACAGGCTGGCGAAGGCCAGGGCCAGGGCGAACGCCAGGATGACGGCGCCCGTGACCACCAGCCAGCGGCGCATGCCTACGCCGCGGCGTCGAACTTGTACCCGACTCCCCATACCGTCACCACGAATTGCGGGTCCGCCGGATCAGTCTCGATCTTCTCGCGCAGCCGCCGCACGTGCACCGTCACGGTGCTCGTGTCCATGGCGACCTCGTAGCCCCACACGCGGTCCATGAGCTGGTCGCGGGTGAAGACCTGGTTGGGGTGCTGCGCCAGGAACAGCAGCAAGTCGAACTCGCGCGCCGTGAGCAGAATCGGCGAGCCGTCTACCGTGACGACGCGGGTAGACGGGTCAATGCGCAGGCGGCCGAAGGTCAGCGCGGCCTGCCCGCCCGGCCCGACCGCCGCCGCGCGGCGCAGCACGGCCTTGACGCGGGCGGTCAGCTCGCGCGGGCTGAACGGCTTGACCACGTAGTCGTCCGCGCCCAGCTCCAGCCCCACGACGCGGTCCGTCTCGCTCCCGCGCGCCGTGAGCATGATGACCGGCGGCGAGCGGCCGTCGTCATTGTGCAGCGCCTTGTAGACCTCGAAGCCGCTCAGGCCGCCGGGCAGCATCAGGTCCAGGAT
The DNA here is from genome assembly GCA_046328525.1 of Anaerolineae bacterium. GTDB lineage: Bacteria > Chloroflexota > Anaerolineae > Epilineales > JAHCIE01 > JBDHWG01. The sequence continues at coordinate 218,119 of JAXLWK010000008.1, read as the reverse complement.
GACCAGGTCCGGGCGCTGGCGGCGCGCGGCGTCGAGGGCCTCCGCGCCCGTCGTCGCCGTCGCCACCCGGAAGCCCTCCTGGCTCAGATACAGGGTGACGACCTCGCGGATGTTCGGCTCATCGTCCACCACCAGGATGAGTTCTCCCCCCATCAAGCCTCCCGGCGCTCCCAGATCGCTCTGTCCCTGGCTCCATTTGGGTCGGCCCACATCTATCCGCTGCATCCGCGCCTCCTGTATCCTGGCTGGCCGGTTGGCCTGGCGAGCATGATACATGGAGGGGATTACGTCCTGTTGACGAAAGACTTACAAGGCGCTTACGAAACCGCGCCGCGCGTCCTGGGTAGGGGCGGGTTTGAAACCCGCCCCTACCGCCTGCGCCGCCCCTACCGCGCCGTTTTCGCCGCCAGGTCTTCGCCGTCGCCGTTGAGTAGCCGCGCCTCGGCGATGCGGATGCCCGGCGCGCCGTCGCGCAAGGCGCGGAAACGCGCCGTCACAAGCGCCCCCTGGCGCGCGGCTGTTGCGTCGGCCCCGACCTGGACCGCGACGTAGCGCACCCCGCCGGCCGCGTCAATGTCGCTCTGCGCCACAAGGACCCGCGCCGGATCGAAGACGGCGCCCACGTCCTGGACCGGCGTCGCGACGCTGATCGCCTCAGCCGCAGCCGGATCGAACGCCAGCCGCACGTCCACGCCCGTCAGGTCCCGCGCGCCCGACACGCGCACCTCGACCTCGAACTCCTCGCCCGCCGTGACCGTGTTCGGGGCAGCGACCCAGAGGGCAGGCGCGCGCCGCGCCAGGCGCTCCGGCGCGTCCGGCGACACCTTGCTGCTGGCCGACAGGGCGGCGGCCCACGCAACAGGCCCCTGCCGGCCGTAGTTGGCCGCGACCAGCACCAGGTCCGTCAGGTCCACCTTGTTGTCGCCGTTGAGGTCGGCCAGGGCGTTGCCGGGCGGGATGGTCTGGCCGTACTGCCCGGCGATGAGCGTCAGGTCGAACAGGTCAATTGCGCCGTCGTTGTTGGCGTCGCCGGCCAGGAGGACGGTGGCGCTGGGCAGGGCGAGGCCGGACGAGCCGACGGTCACGTCTATGTAGCGCGCTAGGTGGCCGGAGCGGCTCGCCGTAATCCGATGCTGGCCGGTGGTGGTCGAGAGGGTGAAGGAGCCGTCGCTGGCGGTGACGGTGCTCCCGTTGTCCGTCGCCACCTGGGTGCCACTGAAGTCGGTGCGCGACGGCAGGGTAACGCGGCCGGTCACGGACACCACGGGGCCGACGGTGACGGGCGCGCTGGCGAGGGTCGGCGACGAGGTAGCGGCGTCGGCGGCGGCAGCCAGGGCACGCGAGACCTGTAGGCTGGTCGCGCCGGCGCCGACGGCGTGCAGGGTGACGCGGGCGATCTGAACGTTGCCGGTCGAGCCTTGCGTCTGTGTGCCGTAGCTGTACGCGCCAAAGCTAATGACGCCGGACTGTAGGGTCACGAAGGTGACGTTGGGGTCGCCGGACGCGGGGAGGCTTGCCCAGGTGCGGCCGGGCGTCGCGGCGAGCTGGTCAACTTTGTCAATGGCAACGACGGCCGGGTCGAAGCTTAGGTCCAGCTCGTAGCCGCCGAGGTTCTGGGCGGCGTTGAGCCACAAGTCCACCGTGGCGCTGGCCCCCACATTCGCCAACGTGACGGATGCGGGAGACCACTGCAACGTGGCCGCATCCGGGGCGGCCTGCCCACCGAGAGTGGCGAGCGTCGAAAGCAAGACGGCTGCCGCCAGGGCTGCCAGAAGTCGGCGCATGAATCCCTCCAACTGTGCTCACCCCCCGGTGCGTCAATTATACCCCAGGCCCGCCGAGACGCGAAACGCCCCCGGTCACATCTTTCCCTCGCGCTCGATCATGCGGACGATGCCGACGGTCAGCATGTAGAAGAACGCCAGGTCCACCAGGAAGAACGAATTGTCTATCAAGCCGTGGGCCAGGCCGTACACCATGCTGGCCGCGAGGCCAAGCACGAGCCAGCGGCCGTCGCCGGTCAGCGTGTGGAACAGCCGCCACGCGCCGCGGAAGAAGGCGGCCAGGCTGCCGACCAGGGCGGCCAGGGCCAGGATGCCCAGGCGCGACCAGAAATCGAGCAGGATGTTGTGGGGGTGCGACAGGTTGCGCTCGACCTCCGCGCCGGGCAGGTAGTAGGCGTCGCGGTACTCATACAGGAAGTTGTCGAGGCCCACGCCCAGCCACGGGTGGTCGCGGATCATGTTCAGGGTCGCCTGCCACAGCAGCTGCCGCCGCTCCCACGTCGCCGCCTCGCCGACGTTCACCAGGCGCGCCACGCGCTCGGTGCGGGCGAAGGGGATGAGCGCCAGGGCCGCCACACCGATCGCGCCGAGCATGGCGAGGAACGCGCGGCGGCTCCGCCCCGCGCCTAGCACGAGCAGCGCCGACGGCACGCCGAGGAGCCACGCGCCCGTCGAGAAGGTCAGGAATAGGGCGGCGACGATGGGGATGCCGGCCACGGCGTAGGCCAGCCGCCGCCGCCGCGACTCGCCCCACAGGGCCAGGGCGAGGAGGATGGGCAGAATACGGCCGAGCATCAGCGCCAGGTTGTTGGGCGAGCCGTAGACGCTCTTGAGCCGCCGCACGCCCTCAGCGGCGACAGCGCCGCTGCCGCTGTACGTGGCGAAGCCGTAGAGCGCCAGGAGCGCCCCCGCGATGACGGCGGCGTCAGCCAGGCGCAGGGTCTGTCGGCGGTCCAGGCGGGCGTCGCGGAGGGCGGCGTAGAACAGGATCGGCTCCAGGATGACGACGCGGAACTCGCGCGTCGCCACGCCGGGCAGCAAGGCCCACAGGCCCGACAGCCCGCCTAGGGCCAGTAGGGAGAGAACCGCCACATCCTGGAGGTTGAACCCCAGATGGGCCTTGAGCGCGGCCAGGCCGTGCTGCGACAGGCGGCGCACGGCCCACAAGACGAACGTCAACAGGGTCAGCGTCTCGACCAGGGAGACTTGCAGCGGGCCGACGCGGATCACGCGGAGGAAGAAGGGCGCGGCGACGACGATGGCGGCCAGGGCAAGATCGAGGCGCACAGCAATGAGCAAGGCAAGCGGCAGCAGGAACACCACGTTGAGCGGCCAGGGCAGGAGCATGAAAGCCAGCGCTGACACCGCGAGGGCGGCCATCGCGCCCCCCTCCGGGAGCCGCCCGACCGCCGTGTCCAGCGCCCCCCACAGCGCCGCCCACGGCGCCCGCCGCGCCGCCAGGGTCGCGCCGGCCGCGGCGACGACCGCGCCGAGGGCCAGGCCGGCCAGGGCGAGGTCGAGCGGCAGAGGGTTGGGCGGCGGCGGCGGCGGCGGGGCCGGCGATTGGGCGGCGGCCTCGATCGCCGTCAGCAGCGCGCGCGGCTGAAGTCTGTCGTCCAGCATGCTGAAGCCCCAGATGGGGTCGTCGGGCGGGGCCTCCGGGCGGAGGTGGGTGACAATCATCGCCGTCAGCCACGGCCACTCGGCGCGGGCGCGCCGCACGGCCTCGCCCTCGCGGGGGGCCTGCGCCGCCTCGGTGTCGCTGCCCGACGCGGCCGGCCGGCCCTGCCAGTCCGGCGGCAGGGCGTTCCAGCCCCACTCGACGGCCCAAGCCCCCTTGTTCGCGTCGCCGTAGCGCGCCATGATGTCGCGTAGGAGGACGGCGCGAGAGAAGTTCAGCACGCCATCGTCGGCGCGGCGGTCATCCGGGCCGCTCCAAAAGCCATACGGCTTGATCGCCAGGGCATCGAAATACTGCCCCGCGCCGGCGCGGGAGAGCGTTTCCAGGTAGCGCACGTCATCCTGGTTGGCGGACGTGTTCTCGGTGGTCGGGGCGAGGCCGCCGCCCAGGACAATGACGCCCGGGTCGGCCGCTTTCGCCGCCGCGTAGGCCGCCTTCAGCAGCGCGACGTACTGACGCGGCTGGACGTGCTCGCGGTTCGGTCCGATAGAGAGATTGGGGCTATCCCAGACCTGGATCGCTGCCACGCGCCCGCGATAGCGGCTCACCACCTCGGCCACGAAGCGGGCGTAGGTCGCCGGGTCGGCGGGCAGTGCGCCCGGCGCGCCCGCGTCCAGGGGCTTCCTGGCCCATGCTGGCGCGCCGGCCAGGGTCAGAACGACGCCCAGGCCGCGCTGCGACGCCGCATCCACGACGCGGTCCAGCGCCGCCCAGTCGTATGCGCCCGGCGTCGGCTCGACGGCGGCCCAGGCGACCGGCTGCCGCACCCAGCCCAGACCGGCGGCGCGCGCCGCGTCGAGCTGCGCCGCGATCTCGGCGTCGTCCCGCGTGAGCAGGGCGACGTTCGCGCCCAGGGCGAGGGTCGCCGGGCGCGGCGCGGTCTCGATGCCGCTGGGGACGCCGGCGCGGGCCAGGGTACGGAAGAATAGGGCGGCGAAGACGAGGGCCACCAGGGCGAGGAGCGCGGCCAGGAAGAGCCAGCGCCAGGCATGAGAGGGCGTTCGCATGAGTCATCATGATAGCATGAATCGAGGGCGCGCGCGATTCTTTGCCTTTTGCCAGGGCGCGTGTTATAATAACCGCTTGCAAAGTTCATCAGGAGTCATGGCTATGTCGAAGCAGATCCAGCTCGCGGCTGAAAACCGGACAGTCACGGGCAAGAAAGTAAATCAGCTCCGCCGTGAAGGAATTATTCCGGCCGTTGTGTACGGCCACCACGTCGCAGCGACCAATATCCAGGTTGACGAGCGCGCCCTCAACCAGGCCCTGCACCGGGCGGGCATGACCCATCTTCTCAACATCCAGGTCGCCGACGGCGATGCGCTGGTGGCGTTGGTGAAGGACATCCAGCGCGAGTCGATGACGCAGCGCGTGACCCACGTGGATTTCCAGGCCGTCTCCATGGACGAGCCGATCACCACGTCGGTGCCGATCGTGCTGGACGGCGCATCCCAGGCCGTCGAAGATGGCGGCACGCTGCTCCACGCGCTCAGCGCGCTCGAGATCCGCGCCCTGCCGGCCAACCTGATCGACTCGGTCGCCGTGGACATCAGCGTCCTGACCGACTTTGATGCGGCCATCCACGTGTCCGACCTCAAGGTCCCGTCCAACGTCGAAGTGCTCAACGACCCGGACGAGCTTGTCGCCAAGGTCACGCCGCCGCGCGTCCACGCGGAAGACGAGGAAGGGGCCGAGGCGGGCGAGTCGCCGAAGCTGCCTGAGGTCATCTCCGAGACGGAGGCCGAGCGCCGCCGAGGCGAGCGCGCGGAAGACTAAGTGCCTATCCGAATAACGGAATATGACGTATACTTTTAAGTATGAACACAGAAACACCCGCCCAACGAACACGAGCACGAACGCCCAACAACCGCACGACGACCGGTTTCTGCATCTCTGACGAACTGTGGGCCATGCTGGAGCCGCTGCTGCCAGAGCATGTCAACACCCACCGCTTCGGCGGCGGCCGCCCGCGTGTCCCCGACCGTCGCTGCGCCGATGCCATCTTCTACGTCCTGCGCACGGGCTGTCAGTGGGAGGCGCTGAACCAGACGGAGTTGTGCGCCAAGTCCACCGCGCATGACCGCTTTCAGGTGTGGGCCGCAGCGGGCGTGTTCCTGAAGCTGTGGCAAGTCGGCGTCCAACGCTTCGACGAGTTGAAAGGCATCGACTGGGACTGGCTGAGTATGGACGGGGCGATGACCAAAGCGCCGCTTGGGGGGGAAAAAGACGGGGCCGAACCCCACCGACCGCGGCAAAGGCGGCGTCAAGCGCAGTCTGTTGACCGAAGGGTCGGGTGTGCCGATTGGCCTGGCAGTGGACGGCGCGAATCGGCACGACATGAAGCTGGTGCGTGAGACGCTTGAAAGTATCGTCGTGGCGCGACCTCAGCCCACGGATGAGCAGCCGCAAGGGCTGTGCCTGGACAAAGGCTACGACTACGACGAAGTGCGTAAGACGCTGGCCGAGTTTGGTTTCACCGCCCACATCCGCTCGCGGGGCGAAGAGGCGCAGGATCTCAAGCGCGAGGCCGGCAAGAAGGCGCGGCGCTGGGTCGTCGAGCGCAGCCACAGCTGGCTCAACCGCTTTCGACGTATTCTGGTGCGCTGGGACAAGAAGCCCGAACACTACTGCGCCTTTCTGCACTTCGCCTGCGCCCTCATCGCCCTCCGTGCCACAGGGTTATTCGGATAGGCTCTAAGTGGGGCATGAATAGCGCTGGGCGAAAGGCGAGGCTGGTCGTAGAGCAGGCTGCGCCCTTTCGCCCTCGTTTTTTACCTGCCGCGTAGCGTTTGCGGGGCGAACCCGTATTTACACTAGAGAGCAATCGTGAGTCGCCAGCGCGCGCTGTCCGCATGGTGCGCAGGAGGCATGCTAAACCGTGGTCAGCCTCATCAACAGTTTCCTGGGCCTCTTCTCCCACGACATCGGCATTGACCTGGGAACGGCAAACACCCTCGTCATGGTGCGCGGCCAGGGCATCGTCATCAACGAGCCATCCGTCGTCGCCATTGATAAAAAGACCCGCAAGGTGCTCGCCATCGGCGCCGAGGCGAAAGAGATGGTGGGGCGCACCCCCGCCAACATCATCGCCATCCGCCCCCTGCGCGACGGTGTGATTTCGGACTTCGATGTCACCCAGAAGATGCTGGAGTACTTCATCCACAAGGTGCACGAGAAGTACCGCCCCATCCCCAAGCCCCGCGTCGTCGTCGGCATTCCCTCCGGCGTCACCGAGGTCGAGAAGCGCGCCGTCCACGACGCCTCCCTGGCCGCCGGCGCGCGCGAGGCCTACCTTATCGAGGAGCCGATGGCGGCGGCGATTGGCGCAGGCCTCCCCGTCACCGAGGCGATGGGCAGCATGATCGTGGACATCGGCGGCGGCACGACCGAGGTGGCGGTGATCGCCCTGGGCGGCATCGTCGTCAGCAACTCGATCCGCGTCGCCGGCGACGAGATGGACGAAGCCATCATCCAGTACGCGCGGCAGAAGTACAACCTGTTCATCGGCGAGCGCATGGCCGAGTGGGTCAAGATCGCCATCGGCTCGGCGTACCCGCTGGAGAAGGAAGAGACGCGCGTGCTGCGCGGGCGCAACCTCATCACCGGCCTGCCGCAGCAGGTCGAGGTCAGCTCCGTCGAGATCCGCGAGGCCCTGGCCGGTCCGGTCAGCGCCATCGTGGACCTGGTGCGCGACACGCTGGACGACACGCCGCCTGAGCCAATCGCCGACATCCTGGAACACGGCATCGCCCTGGCCGGCGGTGGCGCGCTCCTCAAGGGCCTGGCGCAGCGGCTGTGCGAAGAGACGAAGATGCACGTCTACGTCGCCGACGATCCGCTGGCCTGCGTCGCCAAGGGCGCGGGCAGTGTTCTCGAAGACCTGGATGGCCTGCACAAGGTTCTGGCCGCGACCCAGCGCCCGAACCTGTCGCGCTAAAGGCCCATCCGCCTGGCGTACATGATGAGCCGTCTCCTTGAGCGATCCTGGTTGTTCGTCACCCTCATCGCCCTGACGATTGTCGGCGCCGTTCTGTACCAAACCGGCCGCCTGGCGCCGGTTCAGCGCGCCCTCTCCGACATCTCCTCCCCCATCGGCGAGCCGTCCAACGCCCTCGCCGCGCGCGCCGCGTCCCTGGTAGACGGGGTGCGCCGTTTCCAATCGCTGGCGACCGAGAACGAGGACCTGCGGGCGGAGGTCGAGCGTCTGTCCCTGGAGAACGTGCGCCTGACCGAGCTGGCGAACGAGAACGGGCGGCTGCGGGACGAGCTGGGCTACAAGCAGACCAACCCGTCCTTGCAGCTTCGCGGCGCGGAAGTCGTCAGCCACGGGAGCGCCGGGCTGGTGCCGGGCCGCGTCACGAGCCGCGACCCTAGCCCGTACCTCTCGGTCATGACCATCAACCTGGGCCAGCGCGACGGCGTGAAGCAGGGGCAGGCGGTCGTGACGCCGTTGGGGCTGGTGGGGCGCATCGTGGACGTGGGCGAGCGGACGGCGCGGGTGCTGCTCCTGACCGACCGATCCAGCTCAGTGAACGGCCAGGTGATGCGAACGCGCGTCACAGGCGTCATTCAGGGCACCGGCGATGGCCGCCTCCTGATGCGCTACATCGAGCAGGGCGGCGACATCAAGGTCGGCGACATCGTGCTGACGACCGGGCTGGGCGGCGTCTTCCCGCGCGGCCAGCCCATCGGCCAGGTCACGAGCGTGCGCCAGCAGGACATCGAGCTGTTCCAGGAGGCCGAGATCCGCCCGACGGTTGACTTCAATCGGCTGGAGAACGTCCTGGTCGTGACGCAGTTCGAGCCGACGCCGCCGGAGGCGCCGTAATGCTCAACGGACGCCAGCGCCGCGGCCTGTTCGCCGTGCCGGTCAACGTCTACCTGCTGATTGCCCTCGTCGTCGCCGCCGCCGTCATCCACGTCACCTGGCTGCCGCGGCTGCCCGTGCGCCCGGACCTGATGCTCGTCCTGGTGGTGGCGTGGAGCCTGCTGCGCGGCGTCGAAGAAGGACTGCTGTGGGCCTTCATCGGCGGCGTTCTGCTGGACCTGCTGTCCGCCGGACCGTTCGGCGGGTTCACCGTCGGCCTGCTGCTGGCGGCGCTGATCGGCGGCATCGTTCACCGCACGGTGTTTACGTCCGGGTTCTTCTGGCCCGCCGCGACCATGATTGCCACGACTCTTCTCTTCCATCCCATCTACCTGGCAATTCTCAACCTGGGTGGTTTCTCAGTCTCGTGGAGCGCTGTGGTCGGGGTCATCGTGCCGTTGCTGATCTGGAACGTGGCCCTGCTCCTGCTGCTGCTCCCGCCGCTGTCGTGGCTGCATCGGCGGACCGCGCCGACGCCTGTGAGCGTGTGAGAGCATGTACGACTTTATCCCTGACGACCCCAAGACACAGCACTGGGGGCAGCGGCCGCCGCCGCCCCCCCCGCCGCCGCCGCCCGCCGGGCCGCGCCTGCTGGCGCTGCGCATCATCGTCATCATCGTCTTCGTGGGTCTGCTGGCTCAACTCTTCAAGCTCCAGATGTTCGACTCGGCCGTCTACCGCCAGCGCGCCGACGTGAACCGCCTGCGCGTCCGCACGGTGGATGCCGAGCGCGGCATCTTCTACGACCGCAACGGCAAAATCCTCGTCCGCAACCAGCCGAGCTTCTCGGTCTACATCACTTACGCCGACCTTCCCGACGACGAAGAGAAGCAGGCCGCCGTCCTGGAGCGCCTGGCGCACATGCTCGACCTGCACGCCAGCGGCGAGGCGGGCGGCGAAGCGCAGCCCACCGCCGCGTGGATCAAGACCACGGCCGCCGATGTCTGCCGCGCGACCTCGACCTATGTCCCGCCCGGCCTGACCGTAACCCACGGCGTCAAGGAGTACATCGCCGAGGCGTGCCGCGCCCCGTATACCCAGGTGCGCGTCAAGTCGCAGGTGTCGCGCGACCTGGCGCTGACCATCGAGCAGGATCGCCTGAACCTGCCCGGCGTCACCATCGGCGTCACCCCGGAGCGCCAGTATCTCGGCGGCGGCAGCGTGGGGCAGATCCTCGGCTTCATGGGCAACATCCCGGCCGAGCGGAGCAGCGAGTTCTTCAAGTCGGGCAGCGACTACGAATCGGGCGACAAGATCGGCCTGGCCGGCGCCGAGGCGTCGTTCGAGAGCGCCCTGCGCGGGAGCAAGGGCCGCAAGACAGTCGAGGTGGACGCGGCGGGCCGCGAGGTGGGCGTTATCGGCGAGGCCACGCCGCCGACGGCCGGCCACAACATCGTGCTGACCCTGGACCTGGAGCTGCAGAAGAAGGTGCAGGAGCTGCTGCAAAAGGGCCTGGATCAGATCCGGGCGACGCGGGGCGTGGCGATCGTCATGAACCCGCAGACCGGCGAAATCCTGGCGATGGTCTCCATCCCCGGCTACGACAACAACGTGTTCTCCGACGGCATCAACGCCGACAACGTCAAAGAGTACGTCCGGCTCAGCGAGGACAAGAGCCGCCCGCTGATGAACCGCGCCTACGAAGCCATCTACCCCACCGGCTCCGTGTTCAAGATTGTCCCGGCGGCGGCGGCGCTTCAAGAGGGCGTCATTGACGTCAACACGCGCGTCCACGACCCCGGCACCATCTACCTGCCCATCAAGGGCGACCCGACCGCCAAAGGCACACCGTTCTACTGCTGGAAGCCCCAGGGGCACGGCGATGTCAACGTCATCTCCGCCATTGCCCAGTCGTGCGACGTGTTCTTCTACGAGGTGACTGGCGGGTACGAGCCGACGAAGCTCAACGGCCTCGGCATTGACCGCTTCGCCAAGTACGCCCGCGCGTTCGGGTTCGGCCAACCGACAGGCATCAACCTACCCGGCGAGGCCAAGGGGCTGATGGCGCAGGACGGCGACGCCTGGGACCGCTGGAAGCGCCTGAACTATGCCGATGTCTGGTACGTCGGCGACACGTACAACATGGCAATCGGCCAGGGCTTCTTCAACGCGACGCCGCTCCAGATGCTCAACGCGACGGCGGCGGTCGCCAACGGCGGCGCCCTCTACAAGCCGCAAGTGATGTACCAGGAAGCCACCGCCGACGGCCAGGTCGTCCGAGCGTTCCAGCCCGAAGTCCTGCGCAAGGTGCCGGTGAGCGAGAGCAACCTGGCGCTCGTGCGCGAGGGCATGCGCCAGGCAACCGTGCCGCCGCTGGGCACCGCCTCCGGCGCCGGCCTGCCGACGGAAGTCACCATCGGCGCGAAGACCGGCACAGCGGAGTTCTGCCTGTGGGACGACGCCACGCAGCAGTGCCTCAAGGATAAGGACGGCCACTGGCCGACGCACGCCTGGTTCACGGCCTTCGCGCCCTTCGAGAACCCCCAGATCGCCCTCCTCGTCATGGTGGACGGCTCCTCGGTGCAGGGGCCGCCCACGGTCATGCAGGGGTCAGAGGCGGCCGCGCCCATCGCCGCGGAAATTCTGCGCGCCATCTTCAAGTTGCCGCCGCCCGAAAAGCCGGTTGTGCCTAAGAAGGCCGGCGACTAACCCCATTGACACTTGTCTCATAAACAGGTATACTACATAAGAGCCTTCTGGCCGGGTTGCCTACTAGATGTAGTGGGCGCGGGAGATGTGGTGACTGTCACAATCAAGGGTACGGCCGACGGCCTCGTCGTAACACTGGGTGACGGGGAGTGGAATGCGGAGTTCGCCGCTCTCACGGATCGAATCGCCACCTCGGCCAAGTTCTTTAGCGGCGCTCAAGCCACCCTCGACGTGGGCGCGCGTAACCTGGATGCGGCGGAGATTGCGCGGCTGCGCGACTTGTTCGGGCAGCAAGGGGGCACGTTGCGGAGCCTGGTCGCGGCCGACGGCACGACCCGCGCGGCCGCCCGCGCCCTCGGCCTCACCGCCAGCGCCCCCCGCGCCCGGCTCGCCGCCCCCGCCCGCAGCGAGAGCGAGGCGCGTAGCGGCCTGGTGGTGCGGCGCACGGTGCGCTCCGGCCAGTCGGTGCGCCACATGGGCCACGTCGTCATCATCGGCGACGTGAACCCCGGCGGCGAAGTCGTGGCGGGTGGCGACGTGGTGGTCTGGGGCCGTCTGCGCGGTCTGGTGCACGCGGGCGCGACGGGGGATCCGGACGCCTGGGTGTGCGCCCTCCAGTTAGCGCCGACGCAGCTCCGTATCGCCGACCTCTTCAGCCGCGCGCCCGACGCCGTCGGCGAGCCGAAGCGTCACGCGCTCCCCGAAGTCGCGCGCATCCGCGATGGAAAAATCGTTGTCGAAGCCTGGGACGAACCGTAGGAGAGGATTTTATGGGGGCGCGAGCCATTACTGTAACGTCGGGTAAAGGGGGCGTGGGCAAGACGACAACGACGGCCAACATCGGCGTGGCCCTGGCGCTCGGTGGGCTGCGCGTGGCCTGCATTGACGCCGACATCGGCCTGCGCAACCTTGATGTCGTGATGGGGCTGGAGAACCGCATCGTCTACGACATCGTGGACGTGGTAGAGGGCCGGGCGCGCCTGCGCCAGGCGCTCATCCGCGACAAGCGGCTGCCGGAGCTGTGCCTGCTGCCCGCCGCCCAGACGCGGGACAAGTCGGCGGTCACGCCGGCCGAGATGGTGCAGCTCGTCGAGGAGATGCGCAAGGACTTCGACTTCATCCTCATCGACTCGCCGGCCGGCATCGAGCAGGGCTTCAAGAACGCCGTCGCCCCCGCCGACGACATCGTCATCGTCACGACGCCGGAAGTCTCGGCGGTGCGCGACGCCGACCGCATCATCGGCCTGGTGGAAGCGGAGGAGAAAGCCCCGCCGCGCCTCATCATCAACCGCCTCAAGCCGACGATGGTGCAGCGGGGCGACATGCTCAGTCAGACAGACGTGCTGGACGTGTTGGCGATCGAACTCATCGGCATCGTGCCGGACGACGAGGCGATCATCATCTCGACCAACAAAGGTACGCCCGTCGCGCTGCACAACCACTCGCCCGCCGGCACCGCCTACCGCAACATCGCCAAGCGGCTGCTGGGCGAAGACGTTCCATTCATGACGCTGGAGACGCAGACCGGCTTCATGGGGTGGCTGAAGAACCTGTTCCGCGTGGAAGGGGGATAGGCATGGGCTTTTTCCGCAGACTATTCAGCGCCCCGGAACCGAGCAGCAGCACCGTCGCCAAAGAGCGCCTCCAGGTCGTGCTCACCACGGACCGCAGCAACATCAGCCCCGCGCTCCTCGAAACCCTCAAGGACGACATCGTCTCCAGCATCTCGCAGCACGTCGAGATTGACCGCGCCGGCATCAAGATCTCGCTGTCCAGCGAGCGGAGCTACCAGCGGCTCGTCGCCGACATCCCCGTCATTCGGGCGCGGGAGGCGGGCGATACGCGCGGTCGAAATGCGGCGCAGCCACGGCCAGGCAAAAGCTCTGGCTCCACGCGCCCCGCCCGACAGTAGCATACATCCGCGCCCAGACAAACAGCGGGACCTCGTGTGGGTCCCGCTGTTTCTCTGTTGCCGCTAGGCTTGCGCTACTTGGATGTGACCTTTGAGAGGTCGGGATTGACGCGCAGCTTGGTCGCCTGCTCCAGCGCGTAGGCGTAGGCGAGTAGCTTGGCTTCCTGCCCCGGCTTCCCGATTAGGGTCACGCCGACCGGCATGCCGTTGGCGCGCTTGCCAAGCGGCACCGTAATCGCGGGGTAATTCGCCGTGGCGTACAGCCCGGAGTGATAGTTGCTGACACTGACCAGGACGTCGGCTTTGTTCTCGGCGAACGCGGTGTCAAGCGCGGTGGTGGCCGCGGACTTGACATCGGCGACAATGCCCTGGTACGTCTTTGCGTCCTTCACCGGGTCGGCCGACACAGCAGCGTCTACCATGGCCTGTCCCCACGGGATGCGGGTATTGGGGTCCTTCAGGTTGTAAGCCGCCAACTCTTCGATGGTCTTCACCGGGGCGCCCGCGGCGGTCAGGTAGGGCAGCATATCGTGCCGCACACCGCCGGCAATCATGATGATCAGTACGCCATCTAGCTTGCTGCCAATCCCGTCGGGTTTGAGCGCGATGTCCGTGACCGTCGCGCCGGCGCCTGACAGGCTCTTCTCAACGAGCTGCGCGACCGCGGCGTTATCGGTCGTGTCTTCGAAGTCACTTGTCGGTTTCGCCAGGACATCGGCCTTGAGGAAAGCAGCTTTCACCCCGTTGAGCGCCTTGGCATCCAGACCCGTGGTGTAGTCCACGTTCTTGGTGTCAATGACACCGAGCAGCGTTGCCACGTCTCTGACGTTGCGGCCGATGGGGCCGGCGGAGTCGTTGTTCTTGATGAGCGGAATGACGCCGGCGCCGCTCACAACACCCTTGCCCGGATACATGCCGACCACGCCGTTCCACGTGGCCGGCACGATCAAGGATCCAGCGGTCTCGGAGCCGACACTCGCCATCGTCAGGTAAGCGGCCGTGCCGGCGCCGCTTCCGGAGCTTGAGCCGCCGGCCGAGTAATCGCCGTAGGGATTCCTGGTCTGCCCGCCGACAGCGCTGGCGCCGGGCGGCAGGAGAGCGATGCCGCCCGCCAGCTCCGACAGGTTAGCCTTGCCGAGAATGACCGCGCCGGCGTCGCGAAGCCCCTTGACCAGCGGCGCATCGGCTTTCGGCGCGTTGTTCAGCAAGATCTCGGCGCCGCCGGTGGTGTGCAGGGGCGCTTTGGTCTCGATATTGTCTTTCAGACTGACCGGAATTCCTAGCATCGGCCCGACGTTCTTGCCCTGCTTGCGCAGGGCATCGGCGGCGCGGGCCTCCTTCAAGGCATCCGGGTTCAGCTCGACGTAGGTGCGCAGCGTGTCGTCATACTGCTTGATGCGCGACAGGAAATAGAGCGTCAGCTCCTCCGACGTCAGGCCGCCGGTCTTCATCGCGGCCTGCACCTTGGCGATGTCGCCGTCCTTGACCACCATCTCGACCTTGGCGGCGCGCTCCGGGGTGAAGCCGGCCAGGGCCTGTTCGAAAGGCGCGAAGTCCAGCGGGCGCAGGCGCGGCGTGTTGGTGGCTTTCGCCTGCGGGGCGGGTGTGGGGCCACTGGCGGCCGGCGCCGCGGTCGGTGCGGCCGCCTTAGGCGCGTCCGTCGCCTTCGCTGCCGCAGCTGCCGCAGCCGTGGGAGCAGCCTTACCGGCTGCGACGGCTGTGGGCGCCGCCTTACCGGCAGCTGCCGGCGCTGTCGCGGCGGCTTGCGAGGCAGTCGGCTGTTGGGCAACGGCCGCCTGGGTGGGCGCCGCTGTCGGAGACGCCGCCTGCTGGGACGACCCCCCCAACAGGCTGCAACTCGACAGGAGCAGGGTGGCTGCGAAGAGAACGGTCAGGACGATAGCTTTCATGAGATAGTTCTCCTGGGGTCAGTCGAGCTTGTTCAGGGTTTCCAGACGTTGTCAGCCGGCGTGGCGTCCATGAAGATGCCGCCGTCCAGGGTGACCGACTTCAGCGGCTTGGAGCTATTCAGCGTAACAGTTGCTAATCTGGGCGACCCCTTCCAGATGGCGGGGGTCTGGTGGAGTGTCTCGGTGGTACCGTCGTCGTAGACGGCGATGACGTTAAACGGTATGGGCGTATTGCCGACGTTCTTCACCTGGATCGCGTAGCCGTTCCCAGCTTTCTTCACCTCACCGATGCCAAGGTCCATGTAGTTGGTCTCAAAGAACCAGTTCTGGAAGAACCAGGTGAGGTCCTGGCCGGAGACGTTATTGAAGGTGTTGAACATGTCCCAGGGCAGGGGGCGTTTCCCATTCCAACGCGCCATGAACTCCCGGAGTGCTTTCTTGAACGCCTCCTCGCCCATCAGGTCCTTGAGGGCCAGGTAGCCTAGCGCCGCCCGGCCATAGGCGTTGCTGCTCGCGATCGGGCCGCGCAGGGCATCCGCCGGTGTGATGATGGGGATATCCAGGTCATTGCGGGGCGGCACCAGCTCTTTGACTCTAAATTCCTTGAAGAGATCGGTTGCGACCCCCTCGCCCAAGTCCTTGATGTTGAACAGGTACTCAAACGCCGTCGTCCAGCCTTCGTCCAACATCGGATAGCGCCGTTCGTCAACGCCCATGTAGAAGGGGAAATAGCTGTGCAGCAGCTCGTGGGCGGCGACAAAGCGGATGCTGCCATTCGCCTGGGACGGTCCTTCGGCGGAGTCGTTGATCATCATCGGATACTCTTCATCCGCGCCGCCGACGAAGGCTGTGGTCTTGCTGTAGGGGTATGGCACGCCGGGCCATTCCGTCGAGCCAAAGGCGAGGGCCTCCTTGGCGACCTTGACCATCTCCGTCCAACGCGTCGCGTCCGCTCCATACGCGGCCTGCACGCTGGCGCGGCGCTTCGTCGCCGGGTCAACGACGACGCTGCCCGCATCCCACACATAGTGGTCACTCAAGCCGAGGACGAAGTCGGGGACGTTCTCCGCCTTCCACCGCCAGGTGACCGTGTCCGTCTGAGCGGTGACCTTGCCCCCCTTGATGTCCTCGGGCTGGGCGATGTTGGTGACCGCATCGCTGGTGAAGGACTGCTTCAGGCGCGCGGCGTAGGTTGGCTGGAGTACTTCGTCTGGGTTCTGGAGATCGCCCGTGGCCCAGACGACGTAGTTTTTAGGCACGCTGACCGCGACGTTGAAGTCCGCGAAGTCATTATTCAACTCTCGGCCGCTGCGATACGTGAATTCCTCCACGTCCCAACCCGGCAGGATGGATTGGTCTGTATCGCTGTACACAGAGATACGCGGGAAGAAGTAGCCGATGAAGAAGGTCGTTGGATCAATGACCCCTTCCTTCGCGGCTTGTTGCCCAAGATCGTAGTGCCACTTGAACGAGAACTGAGCGGACTCGCCGGGCTGTATCGGCTTGGGGAGGATGATGGCCTTGACGGTTTCGAATGGTAGCGCCTGCCACGGCTCCCACGGCACCGCTTCACCGTTCATGCGGAACTCGTCAATGTGAATCCCGGAAGTCAGGAAGTCCGGCGAGTAGTTCTGCTCGCGCACCGCCTGCGGTAGGCGGGCGTTCTGATACAGCCGGACAAGCACGGCGGGCAGCGCGTTTGGGCTGTTGTTGGTGTAAGTGATCACCTGGGTGCCGGTGATGGTGCGGTTCGGCGGCGTCACATCAATCGTGATGTCGTGGGCAGCGTGGTTCTGCCAGTACTTCGGCCCCGGCTTGCCGTCAGGGCTGCGCGTGCCGCTATCATAGGCAGCCTTTACGTTGCGAGGCATGTACAGTGGCTGGACCGGCTGGGCGGCCGCCGTGGGCGCAGCCTGGGCGGAGGCGCTGGCCGGGGCCGGCGCCGCAGCTTTCGGGGCAGGCGGTTGTTGGGCAGCGGCCGGCCCACTGGCTTTGGCCGCTGCAGTCGGCGCCGCGCCGGTGGTTGAGGCCTCGGGCGCCGACGAATCCCCACTACGGTAACATGCGCCGAGCGCAAAGGCTAACAAGAGTGTGAGTAGAAGCACTCGTGTTCTTGACATTGGTTGTGTTCCTTATCAGGGTCTGAGTAGGCGTGGTCCAGGCTCGGTGGGCGATGGACGAGCGTCGGCGTCGCAGACACGATAGCCAACACCGCGCTTGTTCTCGACAAATGACGGGAGACCGGCGCTCTGAAACTTGCGCCGAAGGCGGGACAAATGCACCCATAGATAGTTTTCGCAGTCGGCATACTCCTTGCCCCACACGGCGGTAAGCAGCTGTCGCGCACTCACAATCCGCCCGTTCGCCGCTACGAGACTCGCCAGGAGGCGGTACTCGATGGGCGTGAGGCGAACAGCCTGCCCGCGAACAATCACCTTCCGCAGCGCTGGGGATAGCTCAAGAATGCCATACCGCAGTTGACTGTGTGTCTCGATAGGCTGAAGCATAGGGTTGCCCTCTACATCTGCGCCAGTTTGGTCAACAGCGTCTGCATTTCGTAGCCTGAGCTGTCGCGCCAGAGAACAGCGTCGGCGCCGGCGGCCAACATGGCGCGCTCATCCTGGCTCGACTGCACCAGGACCAGGCAGCGCGGGCGGCGCCCCCTGGTTCCCAGGGCAGCCAGCACCTCGGCAATTTCGTCCGTCCTCAAGTGGGAGTCGATGACCACCAGGGACGGTTCCAGGAGACCTATCTGATCGAGGGCCGTCGGCCCGTCGCTGGCCGAAGCGACCACCAAGATACGCGGGCACAGGGCCAGCGACGCGCGAAGAGCCTGCTGCATAACGCCGGGCCGAGAAATCACAACTGTGGGAATCGGGCCAGAGTTTGGCATACACTCGATCCATTGCCTTGTAACATCACTTGTCTCGCCCTCGCTATTGTCTCAGACAATCCGCCCCACCGCAACAGAGCAATAGACGATTCTCCGAGAACAAACGACCCCCTACATTTGTAGGAGGTCATCCAGGACATCCCCTTGGTACGTCTCGCCAGGTGCTGTGTCAGAGCAGGTTGCGTTCCCGGGCCACCAGGGCGGCTTGCGTCCTGTTCGTGACACTCAGTTTCGCGAGGATGCTGCTCACGTGGGAACGCACCGTCGTGGCGCTGATGCCGAGAGTCGCGGCGATCTCCAGGTTGGATTGGCCCTGGGCAAGCAGCCGCAGTACGTCTAGCTCGCGCTCGGTGAGGTCATCCAGCGCCGGCGCGGCCGGCTGAGGCTGCATCAGCTTGACGGCGAGGTCTTGCGGCAGAAACAGGTTGCGCCGATAGACGCTGCGGATGGCTTGCAGCAGATCATCCGGCGAAGAGTCCTTGAGCAGGTAACCGAGCGCGCCGGCCTGAATGGCGGCCGACAGGCGTGTTGTTTCAGCGAAGCTGGCTAGGACCAGGATTCGCGCTTGCGGATTCTCTTTGATAATGAGGGCTATGGCTTCTGGCCCCTCCATCTCCGGCATCAGCATGTCCATCAAGATGACGTCGGGCCGAAGCGTGCGCGCCAGATCGACCGCCTCGCGCCCGTTCGCCGCCTCGCCCACCACCTGCATTCCATTGCGCGGCACAAGCAGCGTTGCCAACCCCTGGCGCACGACGAAGTGATCGTCGGCGATCATGACTCGAATCAGCTCGCTCATCGGCTGTATTCCCTCTGATACGGAAACACGACTTCCAGTCGGACCCCCTGCCCCGGCGCGCTGACCAGCGTCAGCTCACCATGTAGCCGAGCGACTCGCTCCCGAATATTGGTCAGACCCATTCCGCCGCGTGTCCGCTCCAGGTCAAAGCCCTGGCCGTCGTCGCGAATGAGCAGGTGTACCCGGTCCGCGTGCTCGGCTAGCCGGAGAGTCACGTTGGCCGCCGCGGCGTGCTTGACCACGTTATTCAGCGCCTCCACAATGATGTGGTACAGCTCGACCTCGACCTGGGACGACAGATCGGGCAGCCCGCCAATCTGAACCGCCACCTTCAGACCGGCGCGGCGCTCCACCGTGTCCAGCCGCAGATGGATGGCGCGAACAAAGCCCTCCCGCTGGAGGTCGGCGGGGCGCAACTCGTAGAGCAAGAGACGCATCTCCCGCAGCGCGTGCAGGGAGTTTCGCTCCAGTTCGGTCAGGCTCAGTTTCAGGCGCTGGGCGTCGCCGTCCTCCGCCGCCTCGCGTCCGGCGCGGGCAAAGAGGGAGAGGCTGTAGAGGGACTGGGTCACCGAGTCGTGCAGGTCGCGGGCCAGGCGCTGCCGTTCTTCCACGACGGCCATAGTCTGCGCATTCTCGCGCAGACGCTGGGTTGCCAGCATCATCCCGATCTGCTCGGCCAGGGCCGTCCCCAGGGCGACCTCGTCCAGCCCGAAGCCGCGATCAGAGACCCGGTAGCAGCTCAGCACGCCCTCAACGCGAGCGCCGAGCTGAATTTGCGCTCCGAGATAGGATTGGAACCCTGGCTCGCGGAACACCATCGGCAGGCTCGTGTCCGCGGCGAGGTCGAGCTTAAGCAAGGGATCGGCGGGATGAGACATCCAGCGTCGGAATCGCTCGGAGAGCGCGGCGAATGGTAGGGTTGTGGGCCAATCGGTTGGCAGATTGAGCTGGGCGACCAGGCGCAGGGTCGCGCGGTCCTCATCGAGGAGATAGAGGCTGATGGCCTGGCTGCGCATCACGTCCAGGATACGCGGCAGGGCCTGGGCAAACGCCTCCGACAACTGGCCTGCCTGGCCGGCCAGCAGGGTCAGGTCGAAGAAGGTCGCCAGCTCGTCGGTGCGCGCCGCCACCCGCTGCTCCAGCGAGGCGACAAGCTGGCGTATCTCGGCCTCTGCCCGCTCCCGCTCGGCGATCTCGCTCTGCAGCAGTGCGACGGTGTCGCTCAGCTCGACGGTGCGGCTGTGGACCTCTTGCTCCAACCGATCATTCGCGGTGTGCAAGATGGCTGCTTCTCGCTTCGCGCCCTCGGTATCGTAGGCCACCTGGAGCACCTTCAGGCGCTGATCAGCTCTCTCCTTGAGGACACGCTCGTTGACGGCGGCATACCGTTTGAAGTAGGCGAACGATTGCGCCAGGTCTCCCTGTTGTTCGTAGACTTCGGACAGGCGCACAAGCGCTTCGAGAAGCTCCGCCCTGGCCTCGATCGCCTCGGCTGTCGCTACCGCTTGCTCGAGACAGGCCGCCGCCCGATCGAGCTGCCCCATGAGGCGGTACGCCTCGCCCACGTGCAGGAGTGCGAGTGAGCCGGAGGCTTTGGATTCAATCGTATTCGCCAGGCGCAGTGCGTTTTCGAAGTGGCCGATGGCCTCCACCGGTTCAGCCAGATCGAGGGAAACGCGACCGAGAATATCGTAGGCGTAGACCGCGAACACCTGGTAGCCCACCGCTTGAGCGACGTGCAACCCCTGACGGGCATACGAGGACGCTTGCCCATAGTCGCCCTGTCCAAGACAAATTAGGGCCAGATTCAGGAGCGAGATGGTCTCGATGCGCTTGTAGCCGATCTCGGTGGCGCTGGCTAGATTCTGATTGTATAGGCGCGTCGCCTGGTCGTTATCGCCGGTCTCGAAGAGAATGCCGGCTAGATTGTTGTAGGCGTTGGCGACGCGTCGCTGATCGCCAATGCGTTCAGCGACGTCTAGCTGCTTCTGGACGTAGCTCAGCGACTCGGCAAAATCGCCAATCTGGTAATAAATGCCCGCGATGCCGTCAAAGACGTCGGCCAATCCGTCATCAGTATGCAACATCTCGAACAAGGTTTGAGCGCGGAACAGTTGGCGCAAGCCCAAGGCATGATTGCCCAGGCGCTGCTCGACATAGCCCTGCGTGCGCAGGCCATACGCGATGCCGAGATCGTACGGCGGAGCGCCATCGCCGGGCGCCTGGGCGAGCCGACACGCGGTCTCGCCCAACGCCCGCGCCTGCTTCAGATCGGTGTCGCTGAGCGCCCAGGCCACATCGTTCAGATGATCTATCTTCCGCCGCGCCTCCGCCGGCGAATCGCTCTCACCGATAGCCAGATCTTCGTCTCGCATCTGGGCGGCTTCCGCCTCGATCATGGGGGAACCCCTTTGTGACAGGGCCGCGGCGACTCACCGACCATCACACGCTGGGGGAGCCTTTGCCGGCGCCCTCGGCAATGAACTTGACCTTGTAGACGGTGTCGCGCACGACCTTCTCGTCGGCGTCGTTGCCGTGCTCGACAATCTCACCCAGAATGGGGATCGCGGCGCTGTACTCCATGTGGTAGTTCAGCCACGACACACCGTCGGATGCCCCAAATCCCTTCTTCGGCCCCACGCGGAACCAGTGCCAGGCGCGGTTGTTGCGAATGTCGGTGTTGATCTCGATCTCTTTCGTCTCGCGGTCGGTGCGCAACGCGGTGATCTTGGCGTCACCTTCCATGCCCTGGTACTGGTAGTTGAACGTCCCGCCCTCGGCCAGGCCGGTGAAGTTGGACATGCTCTCGATCTCGGGGAACCACTGCGGCCAGGCGTTGGGGTCGCTGACGATGCCCCACACAGTCTCCCAGCTGGCGCTGATCTCTTCTTCGTAATCGAACTTTGGCATGGCGATACTCTCCTCATTTTCGGCTGAAAGTGGCTTGGCAGGGGAGGGTGGCGCTCCGCGCCATCCTGCATTATACACGATGTCGAACGTTTTTCCAACCCGGTTTCTAGCGAAACACCGCCGCGCCCAGTGATTGTAAGGCGGCGCGACACCATCGCCGTCGCGCCCTCTGTGCTATAATGCAGGGCTGAAGCGCCATTCGCGGCGCGCGTGTCCGCGCCCAGCAGGAGACCCTCTCATGCACGTGTCCGACATCGAGACCCCCGCCCTCGTCCTCGACCTCGACCGCGTCGAGCGCAACATCGCCGAGACGCAGGCGTACTGCGACGAGCATCACCTGGCGTTTCGCCCCCACATCAAGACGCACAAAATCCCCGCCCTGGCCCACTGGCAGATGCGCGCCGGCGCGGTCGGCATCGCGTGCCAGAAGCTCGGCGAGGCCGAGGTCATGGCCGCCGCCGGTATCCCCGACATCCTCATCCCGTACAACATCATCGGAGGGGCCAAGCTGGAACGGCTGGCGCGCCTGACGCGCCAGGTCGCCATGAGCGTCGCCGTCGACTCCGAGGTGGCAGCGCGGGGGTTGAGCGAGGCGATGGCGGCGCATGGGGCATCGGTGGGCGTGCTCATCGAGGTGGCGACAACCATCGAGCGCGCCGGCGTCGTCTCGACGGACGAGGTCGTGCGCCTGGCGCAGCTGATCGAGAGCCTGCCGGGGCTGGAGTGGCGCGGCATCATGCTCTACCCAAGCAACGCCGAGAACGCGGCGCACCTGCAGGCGGTGTGCGAGGCGCTGGACGCCGCCGGCCTGACGCCGACGGTCGTGAGCGGCGGCGGCAGCCCCTCGATGCGGCGGCAGCACGAGGTTCCGCGCCTGACCGAGGTGCGCATCGGGACGTACATCTTCGAGGACATGACGGGGGTGCGCGGTGGCTACTTCAGCCTCGACCGCTGCGCGGCGACGCTGCTGTGTACTGTGGTCAGCGCGCCGACGCCCGACCGCGTCATCCTCGACGGCGGCTCGAAGACGCTGACGACGGAGGGCGGGCCGCCCTTCGGCCATATCGTGGAGCTGTCGGAGGCGCGCATCTACAAGCTCAACGAGGAGCACGCCTACGTAGATGTCTCGGCGTGTCCGATCAAGCCGCGCATCGGCGACCGCGTCCACGTCATCCCCAACCACGTGTGCGTCGCCGTCAACCTGCACAACCAGGCGTATGGGGTGCGCGGCGACTGGGTGGAGGTCGTCTGGCCGGTCGCGGCGCGGGGCCTGGTGCAGTGAGCTACGGGCGGCTGCGGGCGAGGACAAGAGCTATTGCGCTACGGCATTCGACCAGACCGCCTCGAATTCATCCTTGTCGATGGCCCGTCCCTGGAACTGAGGATTGGCGTTGATTTCGGCGAGGGAAGGGGTTGGCGTTTGGCCTAGGCGGCTCGTTCCACGGCGGCTCGTCCGGTTGGCGAAGGTCGCACTACCATCGGCAAAGATCTCGACCTTTCGCACTTCCCATCCGTCGTCTGTCAGTTCGCTGTAGAGATCAACCGGCTCATCTGGATGCTCGTGAATCCATCTGACGTGAATGTATCTCATCCGTCTCTCCTGAAAACAAGCCGGTAACGCAAGGGCGCAAGGGCGCAGAGGCGCAAAGAGACATAAGTCTTCAGTCTGTTGGCGGCGTTGCGTCTTTGCGCCTTGGCGTTCTCCTTCCTTCTCGGAACCTGCATTAGGGTGCCAGCCCTTTTTATTCGTCTGCTGGTGGACACCTGTCCATGAGGAACCCCTCAGAAAACAAGCCTTGGCCGTCATATGGAACGACGGAGGAGAGAAGTCACGCGATGCAAAGCAAGACCGGGACGTTCCCATCCATCGAGACGCGCAACCTGGAGGGGCGGGCATTTCGCCTGCCCACAGACTTCGAGGGCGACCTCAACATCATCATCCTGGCGTTCCAGCGCTGGCAGCAGGACATCATTGACGTCTGGGCGCCGCACCTCGACGCGCTGGCCGCGCGCCACACGGGCGTCTGCATCTACGAGCTGCCGACGCTCGCCAACCGCTACCGCATGGTGCAGCGGTTCATTGACGGCGGCATGGCGGCCGGCATCGCCAGCCGAGAGGCGCGAGAGCGGACGCTGACCATCTACACCGACAAGCGGCGCTTCCTCGCGCCCCTCGGCGTCACCGATGAGAGCACCATCACCCTGCTGCTCGTGGACCGTCAAGGGCGCGTCGTATGGCGCGGCTCGGGGGAATACAGTTCGGCCACGCTGGCGTCGTTGGAGGCGGCGATCGCTTCCCCTACACCTTGATGTGCATCCACTTGTTCTGGCGGTAGCGCACCCACATCATCACCGCGCGGAAGGCCCCGTCCAGCACGGCGGCGACGAACACCCACGCTAGACTTAGCCCCATGACCGGCCCCAACAGAAACGCCAGCGGCAGGCGGATGAGCCAGATGGACGCGCTGGTGATGACCATCGGGTAGCGCGTGTCACCGGCGCCCCGCAACCCGCCGGCCAGCACCTGGCCGATGGCCTGGAACGGCTGCGTCAGCGCCAGCACCTTGAGCGCCGACACGCCGATGGCGATGATCACCGCGTCCGACGTGTAGATGCGCATGAGCGGCTCGCCCCAGAAGAACATGACCACGGCCACCGCCGACATGATGACGAGGGCGGCCAGCGTCGCGTAGTCGGTCGAGCGCTTCGCGGTGTACGGCTCTCGCGCGCCGAGGTACTGGCCGGCGAGGGCCGTCGCGGCGATGGCGTAGCCCAGGCCGGGCATGAAGCTGAAGGAGATCATGTTCATGACCACCCGCTGCGCGGCATAGACTTCCGTCCCCATGCGGATGGCGACCACGCCGAACAGCAGCATGCCGACGCTCATCATGAGCTGCTCGCCCATGGAGGGCAGCCCGATGTTGAACATGCGCCGCAGCACGGACCAGTCCGGCCGCCAGCTGCCACGTAGCTTCAGGTGGAGCTTGCCGCGGCCGAAGATCAGGACGCCGAGCAGAAGGAACATGCCGACAGCGCGGGCGATGGCCGTCGCCCAGGCGGAGCCGATGATGCCGAGCGCCGGGAAGCCGAGGTGGCCGTTGATCATCGCCCAGGCGAGGACGGCGTTGATGATGTTGGCGACCACGGCGACCTTCATCGGCGTCTTGCTGTCGCCAGCCCCGCGCAGCGCCGCGCCAAGGATGAACATGCCCAGGATGAAGATGCTCATCGTCGCGGTGATGCGGAAATAGATCGCGCCGTCCACCACCATCTCCGGCTCACCGCCCATCGCGGCAATGATCGGGAAGGCGAGATACCAGCCCAGGATGCCGATGAGCACGCCGAGCACCGTCGCCACCGTCACCGACTGCTTGAGTACCCAGTTCGCGTCGTCGCGCTTGCCCGCGCCTGTGCTGTGGGCGATGAGCACCGTTGTGCCGGTCGTGATCGCGGCGAAGCCGGACTGGATGACCCAGAGTACCTGGATCGCGCTACCAACGCCGGCCAGCGCGTCCGCGCCCAGGCCGCCGACGAGGATCATGTCCACGACGCCCATCAGGGTCTGGAGCAGGTTCTCGACGATGACCGGGCCGGCCATGCGGTTGACATGCCCACTCACGCCCTCGCCGGCGATGGCGGCTCTTCGGCTCAACGGCCACAGCAGCGGCCACAACGTCAACACACGCTTCATGCAATCCCCACAAAAAAGTTACGCCGACAGTCCGCTCGCGCGTCTCTGTCGGCCAATTGGTCCCGCTTCAGAAACTTCTCTCACGCCGTGGCGAGCCCCTACTGGCAGGTATGAAACCTGCCCCTACTGCCGCGAACGGAATGGGGCAATACTTGGTCAAGGTTCGTCAGTCGCTGCCCAGGCCGAAGAGCGACTGAAGTCGCCACTACGCCTGGCTCACCTCAGTTACAAGACGCGGACCATGATCTCGCGGATTATGATAAAGCTTACCGTCAAATGAGGCAAGAAATCATCCATCAACAGGTGGATTCGCAGCCACCCCATCGCAGCATCCCCACACGAAACAACGGCCTGAGCGTGTGAGAGTCACGCGCAGGCCGTTGTCCCTGAGAGGTAGGGTGGGAGGTTAGCCACCTTGCTCAGTAGTATAGATGGCTTCGATTAAGCCCCGATTAACCCTACCTTAGCCGATCATGAATACTTTGCTCTTCTGCAGAGTCTCGCTCTAGCGCCGGGCGCGGCGGCTGGAGCGCCAGGTCCAGCGCCTCACCCACCGAGCGCGCCTCGAGCACGCGCAGCCCGTTGGGTGTGTTCAGCTCGCTGTTGCGCGGGTGGCGCGGCATGAGGACGCGCTTGAAGCCCAGCTTGGCCGCCTCGTTGAGCCGCTTCTCGGTGTGACCCACGGAGCGCAGCTCCCCCGACAGGCCGACCTCGCCGAACACGGCCAGATCGGGCGCGACCGGCGCACCCCGCTGCGACGACGCCAGGGCGACGGCGACGGACAGGTCCACCGCCGGCTCGGTGATGCGCAGGCCGCCGACGACGTTGACGAACACGTCCTGCACCGCCAGCTTCAGCCCGACGCGCTTGCTCAGCACCGCCGTGAGCAGCAGCAGACGGTTAAGGTCAATGCCGTTGGCCGTGCGGCGCGGCACCTGGGACGCCGTCGCCGTGGTCAGCGCCTGCACCTCCACCAGGAGCGGGCGCGTCCCCTCGACGGTAACGGCCACCGTGGAGCCGGGCACGGCGACCATGCGCTCGGCCAGGAACGCCTCCGACGGGTTCGCCACCTCGACCAGCCCCTCGCGCCGCATCTCGAACACGCCCACCTCGTCCGTCGAGCCGAAGCGGTTCTTGACCGAGCGCAGCAGGCGGTAGGAGTGGAAGCGCTCGCCCTCCAGGTACAGGACGGTGTCCACGGTGTGCTCCAGGATGCGCGGCCCGGCGATAGCGCCGGCCTTAGTGACGTGGCCGACGACGAAGATGGGGATGTTGTCGCCCTTCGCCAGGTGCATCAGCCGCGCCGCCGACTCGCGCACCTGCGACACCGAGCCGGCTGTCGCCTCCAGCTCCTCCAGGTACACCGCCTGGATGGAATCAACCACCAGGAGGCGCGGGCGGAGCTGCCGCGCCTGGTCAATGATGGCGTTCAGGTTCGTCTCGGACAGGAGGTAAAGATCGTCGGCATTCACGCCCAGGCGGTCGGCGCGGAGTTTCACCTGCCGCGCCGACTCCTCGCCGGAGACGTACAGCACGGGCTTGATGCGCTGCGCCATCATCGCCGACACTTCAAGCAGCAAGGTGCTCTTGCCGATGCCGGGGTCGCCGCCGATGAGCACCAGCGAGCCGGGCACGATGCCGCCGCCTAGCACCCGGTTGAACTCCTCGATGGGTAGCTCGACGCGGGCCAGGGAGTCGGCGGCGATGTCGCCCAGGCGCTCCGGCTGGCTGCCGTTGCCGGTGGCGGCAAAGATCGTTTTGCTGCGGCCGGCGCGGCTCTCGTCCACGACGGTCTCGACGAGGGAGTTCCACTCGCCGCACTCGGTGCAGCGACCATTCCACTTCGGGAAGGATGCGTTGCACTGCTGGCACACCCACCGCGTCTTCAGCTTCGGCATAGCGCCTCTCTCATAAGCCTATAGAGTAGCCTCTATCTTTGCTCTTTTAGGTTGGAGAGGTTTGGAGGGGCATGCCCCTCCAAATTCCCCCTGTCTCATCCCCCGGCGAAGGTGGCGTGCCGCCTCGCGCACGAGGCAAAATGCAAAGATAGAGGTAGCGTGTCGTTCTAGATATAGAACGCATGTACGCATATTGTAGCAGAGGATTGAGAGTTAGGCAAACAAGGTAGTAGACTTCAGTCGTTTCCCAAGCCGCACAACGACTAAAGTCGTTACTACCTCGATTTTGCCCAAAATAGGGCAGGCTAGAGCAGGCGCTCCTTAATAACTATAGACAGGTGTGCTTGCTTGGGTAGGATAGAGTCTCTGACAGGAGACACCCCTCCCCAGGAGAGCACAGCTATGGACCAGCACATCGTCCAATCCACCCAGACCTACTATACTCCTCGCGCGGGCTTGTGCGCGCTGGGAGCGCTGCTCACGCGTCGGGGGTTCTTCGATCCCCTGGCGCGCCAGGTGCATATCCCCCAGAAAGTGCGGCAGCATACCCCCCTGGATAAACTCACCGATGCCTTCATTGGCATTCTGAGCGGGGTGAGCGGGCTGTATCTGGTGGACAAAACGGTGCGCCCGGATGTTGCCCTGCAACGTGCCTTCGGCCGACAGAGTTGCGCCGAGCAAGCCACCATCCACGACACGCTCTACGCCGCTGAAGCCGAGAACGTACTCCAACTGCGGGCCGCCTGGCGTGACCTCTTCCGCCAGTACAGCCGAGCCAGCCAGCATGACTACCAGCAGACCCCGTTGGTGATCGACCTAGATCTCAGCGGCGAGCGAACTGGACGGCGGGCAGCTCAGGCCAGCACCGGGTACTTTGTCGGGCAGCGCGGCGCCTACGGACGACAACACGGGCGCGCCCTGGCAGCAGCGTATGATGAAGTCATCGTGGAGCGGCTCTACGTGGGCAACATCCACCTGGCGGCCGTCATGCGACACTTGCTGGAGGATGTCGAAAACGTCTTGCCCCTCACGCCGCACCAGCACTCCCGCGTCATCGTGCGCATGGACGCCGCTGGTGGTCGTGTGGATGACATTGCATGGTTGTTGGCACGCGGCTATCACGTTCACCTCAAGCTGTACTCGTGGCATCACGCGGCGGCCTTAGCCCAGAGTGTTCGGGTGTGGCGGACGAGCCCCCTCCATCCCAAGCGCCAGGTGGGCTTGGTTCACCGTCCCTACGCCTTCGGGTACCCGACGACCCAGATCGCGGTGCGGACGGTCAAAACGTCGGGCCACGTCTCCTACCATGTCATTGTCTCTTCGGTGCCGCCCGAAGATGTGGTGGCTCTCGTCGGGCGTTCGCCCCAGGCGGCCTGGGATGCCGACGCTCTCATCTTGGCCTATGCCGACCTGTATGACGACCGCAGTGGCCCGATTGAGCACAGCTTCGGCGAGGGACACCAAGCTCTTCCGCTGACCAAGCGCCACCGTCGCGCCTGGGTGGCGCAAGAAATCGCTCTCCTGCTGGTCGGGTTGGCCCACAACACCCTCGTGTGGTTGCGGGAGTGGTTAGCGGAGGGCTGGGCAGCGTGCCGTGACTTAGGGTTGCTGCGTCTGGTTCGCGATGTCCTGACGGTACCCGGCTATGTGACGCTGGACGCGACCGGTCGTCTGCTCGCCATTCACTTCAATGCCCTCGACCCGTGCGCCAGCTCGTTTGTCCAAGCATGGCAGCCTTTACTTCGGCCACATGCCATTGACGTCGGCCTTGCTCCCCTGTCTATAGTTATTAAGGAGCTGCTGCTCTAGCCTGCCCTATTTTGGGCAAAATTGAGGTACTACAAAACATGCACCTTACGCGTAACACGCCACTAACTCCTCGTCGCGCGTGGGTGATGGCGATACTCGTCAGCCGACGCGCCTGACACCCGGCGGAGTCCACCTCCCGTCCAGCACCGACGACCTGGGCGCGTAGAGGCGCATACACAGGTTCCAGGCGCCTGATGGCGATGGCAGCCAGTTGGCGACTTTGTCGGGACCGGGGTTCTCGTGCTGGATGGTGATGTCCAGCGAGCCGTCGGCGTTGTACGTCAGGGCATCGCGGTCGCCGATGGCGCAACGGTTCAGCTCGTTAGGCGCCGGGAATCCCTCGGCGTCATACAAGGTGATAGACCAGAAGGCGCCGACCGGCGGCAGCTCGCTCTTGTCGAAATGGATGACGTACTGGCCGACGCCCTCGTAAGGCTTGCCCTCCGCATCAACAATGCTCAACGGGTAGATCGCATCCACGGCCTGGTTGGCGCCCAGACCGATCATGGCGATAATGGCGCGTTTGAGATAGCTGTCGCCGTAGACCCCCATCGTGTCGGTGTTCATCTGCCAGCCGTTGACGACACGCGCCAGCGTCGGCAGCTTGGCCTGCATGGACTTCAGCGCCGCCGCCGGAACCCCCTCCAGCGCCCCCTGGACCGCCGGGTCGAGCCTGTCCCAGTCAAAGCTCTCACCCGGCTTCAAGCCAATCAAGCGTCGGCGGGCGACCTGGGACCAGTCCGTCTTATGCGGCGGATGCAGCTTCATCAGCTCCGCGCCATATGTGAAGTAGTCCCTGGCCGACATGTTGTTGACCTGGCGCAGCGGCGGGGTCTTCATGTCCACCGTAGGGTCGAAGGTGAACGACGGAGGCTGAGGCGGATTGGGCCACTGCGACAAGGGCGTGAGACTATACCCGTCCTGCACCTTGCGGACGGCGCCGTAGTCGGCCGGGCCGTTGGTTTGCGTGCGCCCGATGATCCAGACATACGGCGTCGGCGCTTCGATCTTCTCGATCCCCGCCGGCAGGTCGCCCTGCCAGCCCTCGGCGACAAGCGCGAAGTGTCCGGCCTGCGTACCCGACGTGCGTGCCCCGGGCGCGGCGAAGACATCGGTCCACATGTCCATGATCGGCAGCAGGTAGTAACGTCCTTCGGTGTCCGGGACGGATAGGATCATCGGCTCACCCGTCAAGTCTACCCAGGCTATGGAGTACAGGGTATCGAAGTTCGGCCGCACGACCTCTTTGAAGTCGGCGTCGGGGAAGGCGCGCATATGCGAGAAGGCGCCGGGCGGGCCGAAGCCGGGCATCTGTCCCGCCGGCACGTTGGTCATGACGCGGCGGGTGACGTCCATCGTAATCAGTGGGTAGAGGAAGACGTAGCCTTCAATACCGATCTCCAGGGCCTCCTGAGGGTCAATGGTGGGGCTTGATGGTGCAGTCATGGGGTGTCTCCTGTGTTGTAGTAAGGAACCAGGCTCTTCTATGGCGCGGCGCTCGACAGGTGGGCGCGGACGCGGTACACCCAGTACGCGCCCGGCTCGGCGACGGCGGGCGGTGTGCCAACATCGAGCGGCTCCAGGTTGAGCGCGCCAGCGAGCGCGTCGCGCTGCTCGTCGGTGAGGATCATGTACGCGCCCACCGGCGCCGAGGGCAGCTTCTCGACCCGCTGCTTGTCGGTGCCCGTCCGCTCCAGCTCGAGCAGCCCGTCCAGCAAGCGGTAGACATTCACGCCGTTGCCGTTGCGGAGGTCTTTCAGGCC
This sequence comes from Anaerolineae bacterium, assembly GCA_046328525.1. GTDB lineage: Bacteria > Chloroflexota > Anaerolineae > Epilineales > JAHCIE01 > JBDHWG01. Next base: position 187,553 of record JAXLWK010000008.1, on the reverse strand, counting down.
GCGGTCCACCAGCACCATCGAGCCATCCTGTTTCGACTCGTTCACCGCCTCGATCACCTGCCACAGCCGCGCATTCGAGTAGCCCGCGGCCATCTGGTAGGCGTAGTACTGGTCGAGGCGGGCGAGTGAGTACGCCAGACACAGCGCGATTGCGGCCGCCGACGCCACAGCCGCCGCCCGGCCAAGCCGGCGTCGGGGAGCGCTGCCCCACGCCAGTAGGCCACTCGCGAGCAGAATCCCTACCGCCGCGAACGTCGGCGGCAGGAGCGGGGCCAGGTAGCGCCCTTCGATGTAGGCCTCGTAGCGGCGGTTGAAGATCGGGATGAGCGCGAGGGCGGCGAGCCACAGGGCCAGCGGCAGGCCGGCGCGGCGCGTCGTCACGAGCAGGGCGGCGATGCCCAGAGCGCCGTAGACGACAAGCATCGGCGACAGGAGGATGGCCGCCTCGGGCGGGAGAGCGCGCGGAAAGGTCGAGCCGACGATCTCATAGGCGGTCAGGAGGAAGCCGCGGGCATTCTGGAGATACGCTCCAATGGTCAGGCTGCTGGACCAGGCGTAATTCCGCGAGGACGCCAGGGCGATAGACTGACCGCCACTGGCGAGGGTATAGCCGATCAGGTTCGCAATGCTGAGGGCGCCTACGACCACGGCGAGCCACGGCCAGCGCGTCCTGAGCCAGGCGGGCCGCATGGCGACCAACCACACCGCCGCCCCCAGCACGAACACGACAACAGAGGGATGGGTCTGGAGCGCCAGCCCGCCGAGAATCGCGTCTAGTAGGAGCAGGCGCGGATTGTTCCGCCGCACCGTCTCGCTGACCGCCAGGAAGAACAGCGTCGCCCAGAAGGGCGACGTCGTGTTCGACCAGGCGATGTGGCTGTTGACGACGACCGGCACGAACGAGACGGTCATCAGCGCTGCGGCGATGAGGCCGGCGAGCCTGGCGCGGGCCGGCGCCCCTGGACGATAGAGCGCGGCCAGGCTCACGCCGAGGAAGTAGGTCAGGCCGACGGTCAGCGCCCCCAGGAGCATGGAGAATGTGCGCGGCCACGTCGCGTCCCCGCCGGCCCAGAGTCCGGCCGCCAGGAGATAATGATACAGCGGGCCCATGTACGTATCCTTCGACACGATGGGCAGGATGTGGCCAGTCGCGATTTCGTTGGCGAACTGAATCTCGCCAATCTCGTCGGTAAAGGACGGAACGAGCTGGAGAGTATCCAGGCGTACCCACGCGGCCAGGGCCGTCAGCAGCGCCGCGAGGAGACTATCCAGAAGAGCGAGGCGTGGGAGCGCCGGGCTGAGTGCTGACCGCGCGCGCGCCCACACCGGGTCATCATGCCGCGCTTGTGCGACGGACATTGGCGTTGATGAAGGCGACGATGTCCTGGGTGGACGTGCCAGGCCCGAAAATGCCCGAGATGCCCAGCGCCTTGAGCTGCGGCACGTCCTCGTCGGGAATGATGCCGCCGGCGATGATAAGCACGTCGTCCAGCCCGTTCTCGTGCATCAGCTCGACGATGCGCGGGAAGAGAGCCATGTGCGCGCCGGAGAGAATGGACAGGCCGATAACGTCCACGTCCTCCTGCAGGGCCGCCTCGACGATCATGTCCGGCGTCTGGCGGATGCCGGTGTAGATCACTTCCATGCCGGCGTCGCGCAGGGCGCGGGCGACCACTTTCGCGCCACGGTCGTGGCCGTCCAGGCCGGGCTTGGCGACGAGGACGCGGATTTTGCGATCCATGAGATTCTCTCCTTTACGCCCCATCTGTCGAGGGCGCGCTGATTTCTGCCACCGACGGCGCTTGCAAAATGCGCTCGGCAACCTGGCGCATCGTGCGCCGCTCACGGCGGCTCGTGAAATGAATGTATTTGTAGGCGTCCGGCTCCGTCATGCCGGCTTCGGCCATGAGGCGCGCTTTGGCCTGGTCCACCGTGGCGCGAGTCTGCTCGGCCTCGACGAGTGAGGCGTGCTCGCCGCCCAGCGCCAGCTTCTCGGCGAAGCGCGCCTGGGCGACAGCGATGGTCGGCGCGAGGTCCGACTCCTTCACTGGCTTGACCAGGTAGGCCAGCACGTCGCCCTCCCGCGCCCGGCTGATCGTCTGCGCGTCGGAGTACGCCGTCAGCAGGATGATCGGGATCGGCCGCTCCTGGCTAATCTCCGCCGCCGCCGCCAGGCCGTCTTTGCGCGGCATCTTCACGTCCAGAAACGCCAGGTCGGGCTGGTGCTCCCGCGCCATTTCCACGGCCTGCTGGCCGTCGCGCGCGGCGGCGACCACGTGGTGCCCCAGGTCAATCAGCATCGCCCGCAGGCCCAGGCGGATGATGGCTTCATCGTCGGCAATCAAGATTCGCAAGCCCATGCTCAGCTCCCTGCTTTCAGGATGATCAGTGTGGCCGCTGTTCCGCCCGCCGCGCCATTGGCGAGCCGGAACGTGCCCCCCAGATCCTCCTCGATCAGGGTGCGGATGATTTGGATGCCCAGATTCGATTCGACGGCTGCGTCAAAGTCGGGCGGCAGCCCCCGCCCGTCGTCCGTCACCGTGACGACAACCTCGGCGCCGGTGTCCGCGATGTCTATGTGGACGCGGCCCGACGCTTCGCCGGGGAACCCGTGCTCCAGGCTATTTTGCACAAGCTCCGCCACCGCCAGGGCCAGGGATGTGGCCGGCTGCGAGGGCAGCGTCGGCGCAGCGCCCCCCACGGTGACTTCGATAGCCTGGCCCGGCTGGAGCATGTTGCGCGTGACCAGGCCGGCGACCCGCTCGACGAGGGCGCGGGCATCCACGCGGCCGATGGACGCCCCGGCCAGAATTTCGTGCACCGCGGCGATGCTCAGGATGCGGTTGATGCTCTCCTGGAGCGCGGGCCGCGCCGCCGCCGTGCGCGGGTCGTTCATCTGGAGCCGCAGGAGCATTGCCACGGTCTGGAGGTTATTCTTCACCCGGTGGTGCATCTCCTGCACCACCGCCGCCCGCACCGAGAGCTGCGCGTTCTCGATGGCGAGGGCCGTCTGGTTCGCCAGCGTCGCCAGCAGGGCGATGTCGTCGTCGCTGAACGTGTGCGGCGTCGTTGTGTAGCAGCGCAGGACGCCGATCACCCGGTCGCGCACCATCAGCGGCACGGCCAGCAGCGAGCACAGCCCCTCGCGCCGCGCCCGCTCCGGGTCGCGGAAGCGCGGGTCCTGGCGCACATCCTCAACGACGACCGGCCGTCGCGTCTGGGCGACAACGCTGGCGATGCCCTCGCCGGGCGCGCGCGCCGGGCGGTGAATCGCTTCGGCTGCGCCGCCGGCCGTGGCGTAGATGACAAGCTCGCCCTCCCCCTGCTCGATGAGCAGGAGTGACGCCGAGTAGACTTTCATCGTCTTGGCGACCATCTCGACGATGACGCCCAGCATGTCCTCCAGGTACAGCGACGACGTGATGGTCTGGCTAATTTCCTGGACTGCCGTCATCTCCGCCACCTGCCGCTGCAACCGCTCGGCCATGAGCGCCTTTTCCAGCGCGCCCGCCGCCAGATCGCCGATGAGCGCCAGCAGCTCGATTTCCTCCTCGCTCCACTCGTGGCGCGGCCGCGTCTGAACGTTAATTGCGCCGACGACGTGGCCCTGGTTGACGAGGGGCACGGCCAGGAGCGACGAGAAGCGCGCCTCGTCCGTCCCCGGCACGTAGTGAAAGCGGGGGTCGCGGTGGGCCTCCGATGACCAGGCGGCCTGGTTGTGCAGCACCGCCCAGCCGGTCAGACCCTCGCCGAGGTGGAGGAAGCCGCGTCCGATGGCAGCGCGGTTGAGGCCGGTGGACGCTTTGAGCACCAGCCCTTTCGGGTTGTCGCCGAGCAGGTAGATGGAGCACGAGTCCATGCCCATCACCTGCGACGTGCGGCGGGTGATAAGCTCCAGGCTGCTTTCCAGCCCCCACGCCGAGTTGATGGCCTTGCCGATCTCGCGCAGGGCGTCGAGCTGCACGCGCTTGCGCTTAATCTCGCGCTCCAGAACGCCACTTTCCATCACACTGGCCTCTATCCTCCGAATCTTAGGACCACGAACGCCACGAAACGGGCGCGAAAGGCACGAAAAACAGCCCGGAGGCGCGTCCCCTTTCGCGTTTTTCGTCCGATTTCGTGTCCTTCGTGGTCCGAGTCGCCATCCGCCGCATAATCCCGGGCGGCCGGCGCACAGAGACATGACTAATTATTTTCTTTCCCTCTATGCCCTCTGTGGCGGTTTTTTCTGTCAGCTGCCACGGCCCGACGCGCCCGCCGGCCGGCCGCCCCCGTTCCAGCCGCGGAAATGGTTCGTGATGGGCAGGCGGCGGTCCTTGCCAAAGGCGCGCTGGGTAATCTTGATGCCCGGCGGGGCCTGGCGGCGCTTGTACTCGTTGATGTTGACCATGCGGATCACGCACCGCACCACCGCCTCGTCGTAGCCCAGGGCGACGATCTCGGCCAGGGAGCGGTCGTCCTCGACATACGCTTCAAGAATCCCATCCAGCACGTCGTAGGGCGGCAGCGTGTCCTGGTCGGTCTGGTCCGGCCGCAGCTCCGCCGACGGCGCTTTCGTCAGCGACCGCTCCGGAATGACCGGGCCGAGGGTGTTGCGGTAGCGCGACAGGGTGTATACCGCCGTCTTGTAGATGTCCTTGATGGGCGTGAAGCCGCCGGCCATGTCGCCGTACAGCGTGCTGTAGCCGACCGAGACCTCGCTCTTGTTGCCCGTCGTCAGGACGAGCCAGCCGTACTTGTTGGACAGGGCCATCAGGATGTTGCCGCGGATGCGCGCCTGAAGGTTCTCCTCGGCGACGTTCGGCTCCGTCCCCGGCCAGGCGGGGGCCATCGTTTCCAGGTACGCCTGGAACGTCCCATCAATCGGGACGAGCCGGTACTCGATGCCCAGGTTGCGCGCCAGCGCCTCGGCATCCTCCAGGCTGTGGGTGGAGGAGTAGCGCGAGGGCATGGCGACGCCGGCGACGTTCGCCGCGCCGAGGGCGTCCACGGCGATAGCCGCCGTCAGGGAAGAATCGATGCCGCCGGACAGGCCGATGACCACCTTCTTGAAACTGTTCTTCTGAACGTAGTCGCGGGCGCCCAGGACGAGGGCGCGGTAGACCTCGGCGGTGTCGGAGAGGGCCGGCGCGATGGGGCCGCGGGAGACGGGCACGAGGGCTTCCGGATCGGCGCGGCTGGCGATGTCCGGCAGGCGCACAACCTCGATCGCGTCGTCGCCCGCGTAGACGAGGCGGTCCTTGCGGCGGCGCGGGTCCTTCAGGCGGCGGCGGAACACGTCGTCAATGTCCAGGTCGGCGACGATGAAGTCGTCCTCGAAGGCCGGGGCGCGGGCAATTAGCTCGCCGCCGGCCGAGTATACCAGGCTCGACCCGTCGAAGAGCAGTTCATCCTGCCCGCCGACAAGGTTACAGTAGGCGACGATGGCGACGTTGTCGGCGGCGCGGGTGGCGATCATGCGCTCGCGGTTGGCGCGCTTGCCGGCGTAGTAGGGGGAGGCAGAGATGTTGATGAGCAGCTCGGCGCCACCCGCCAGCGCCTGCGTCTCGGCCGGGCTGGTCGGCGACCAGATGTCCTCGCAGACGGTGACGCCAAACGTCACGCCGCCCAGGACGAACACCGAGGCCGCGCTGCCCGCCTGGAAGTAGCGGTCCTCGTCGAACACGCTGTAGTTGGGCAGGTACGTTTTGTGATAGATACCGGCCAGCCGCCCATCGTGGCAGATCGCGGCGGCGTTGAAGATGTCCACATTGGCGTCTACGAAGCCGATGATGGCGGTCAGGCCGACGGTCTCTGGCAGTAGCGACTCCAGGGCGGCCAGGTTGGCCTGGATGAACTCTGGCTTGAGCAGGAGGTCTTCCGGCGGGTAGCCGGGGATCGTCAGCTCTGGGAACACGACGACCTGGGCGCGGGCCTCGCGCGCGCGGGCCAGGCCCTGGCGGATGAGGGCGCAGTTGCCGTCAATGTCGCCCACCGTGGTGTTGAGCTGAGCGAGCGCGAGACGCAGGCGGCGCGGGCGCAGCGCATTGATCTCGATATCCAGACGCTCTGTGTCTCCGTTCGGCATAGGACTCACCTCTCACATTCAAGGCCCAATTATGGCGTAGTCTCCAACGCGAGTCAATCATCCGAATTGCCTCACTAAAAATCTAACTTTGGCCGAAACGTTGCCTCACAGAATAATCCAACCCAGTCGCTCACGACGATGGGGCGGCTGGGGAGATGTGAGGCATGATGAGCTTATTGAGCAAACGCGAGTTGGTCACCGTGGTCGGGCCACGCTATCGCGCCGCCCGCCGCAACGAGAAGAGCCGCATTCTCGACGAGTTCGTAGCGGCGACGGGCTACGAGCGCAAGTATGCCATCCAAGTTCTCAATCATCCACCGACCCCCAAACCGCGCAAGAAACGCCTCAAGGCGCGACGCTACACGCCGCAGGTCAAAGAGGCGTTGCTGAAGGTGTGGCGCATCGCCGATGGCATCTGTAGCAAGCGCCTGGTGCCCGGCTTGCCCAGCCTCATTGACGCCTTGGAGCGCCACGATGAACTCCGCTTGGATGCCGAGACCAAAGCCTTGCTCCTGGCGATCAGCCCGGCCACAGCCGATCGACTGGTGAAGGACGACCGACGCCAGCTCAAGAGGCATGGTCGGGCGACCACCAAACCGGGTACCCTCCTCAAGCAGCAGATCAAGGTGCGCACCTTCGCCGACTGGGATGACGCTCGCCCTGGCTTCGTCGAGGTGGACTTGGTGGCGCATTGTGATGACAGCACGGCGGGCGAGTTCCTCTACACCCTGGTGCTCACCGACATTGCCACCGCCTGGACGGAATGCGTTCCCCTGCTCAATCGCTCCCAGAAGGCCGTTGTGGCGGCTATCGAGCAAGCGCGCCAGCGTTTCCCCTTCCCGCTGTTGGGTATTGACTCCGACAACGGGAGTGAGTTCATCAATGCCCTCTTGCTGCGCTACTGTCGAGAGCGCAAGCTCACCTTCACCCGCTCGCGGCCCTACAAGAAGAACGACCAGGCGTACGTCGAGCAGAAGAACTGGTCGGTCGTCCGTCATTACGTCGGCTATGACCGCTTCGAGAGCGCCACGGCGCATCGGGCGTTACTGACGCTGTATGCCCCCTTGCGGTTGTACCTCAACTTCTTCTTGCCCGACCTCAAGCTCGTCAGTAAGCACCGAGTGGACGGCAAGGTGCACAAGAAGTATGATACCGCCAAGACGCCTTACCAGCGTGTCCTCGACAGTGGCATCCTGGACACCGAGCGTCGCGCCGATCTCCAAGCAACCTATCGCGGCCTGAACCCGGCCGCCCTCAAGCGCCAGATTGACGCCCTCCAGGACACCCTCTGGCAACACGCCACGGTTAGATTCTCTCGTGAGGCAGCGTAGCATCCCCGGTTAGATTTTTATGTGAGGCAATACGTCATCGTTGAGCGTCGTTCGCCAGGTGAGCCGATAATTGCTAGACTATAAGCATGAAGAACTTCTGGGGGTTCCTGCTGCTCGTCTTCCTGATCGCCATCTTGCTGCGGGTAGATCTCTTTTTCTACGTCTTCTACCTGTTCGCCGTGCTGGCGGTCGTCACCCACTGGTGGACGCGGCGCGGGCTGCGCGGGGTGACGGTGCGGCGGGCGTATGAGGATCGGGCGTTCCTGGGCGAGATGGTCGAGGTGACGCTCAAGGTCAGCAACGCCGGGCGGCTGCCCGTACCCTGGCTGCGCATCCAGGAAGGCGTGCCGATTGAGATGGCGTCGCCGCCGTTCGTGCGGCGCGTCGTCTCCCTGTGGCCGGGCGAGAGCGCGACCCTGACCTACGCCCTCGACTGCCGGCGGCGGGGCTACTACCGCCTGGGGCCGACCAACCTGTCGGCGGGCGACGTCTTCGGCTTCGGCGAAGACCAGGCGCGGGAGGACCGCGAGAGCTACCTGACCGTCTACCCTAAGATCGTCCCGCTCACGCGCCTCGGCCTGCCGTCGCGGTCGCCCTCGGTGAGCCTGCCCAGCCGGCAGCGCCTGTTCGAGGACCCGTCGCGGGTGCGCGGCGTCCGCCCCTACCAGGCCGGCGACTCGCCGCGCCGCATCCATTGGACGGCCTCAGCGGCAACGGGAGAGCTGCTGCTCAAGCAGTACGAACCGGCAATCGCCCTGGAGACGATGGTGCTGCTCGACATGGCCGAGGATGACTACGCCCTTCACCGCCGCTACAATGCCTCGGAGGTCGCCGTGACCGTCGCGGCCTCAGTCCTGAGCCATCTTGCCGGCATGCAGCAGGCGGTCGGTCTGGCGGCGAACGGCCACGACCCGTTGAGCGGCACAGCGCCCCTGACCCTGCCGCCCGGCAAGGGGCAGGCGCACCTCATCGGAGCGCTGGATGTCCTGGCGCGCGTCGAGATGGGCAAAGCGGAGCCAGTGGTAGAGTGGGCGCGGCGGGTGACGGCGGGGCTGGGGTGGGGCAGCACGGTTGTGCTCGTCCTGCCGGCCGAGCCAGACGACCTGACGCCCCTGCTCCTGCACCTCCAGCGCGCCGGCTTCAGCGTCGTCCTGGTGTTGACGCAGGGGACGCCGAGCGGCGCCGCCGAGCGCCTGGGCATCCCGGTCACGCGCATTCAGTGGGAGACCGAGGTCTCTGAACTTGCGAACTTGAGGGTATAAGCAATGTCGCTTGCTCCGCCCCGCGCTTTGCGTGTCCTGCGCCCGCTGCTCGTCGCGCTCATGTTCGCGTGTATCGCCGTGAGCGTCGCGCAGTTCGTGAACGCCTTCGTGCCCGACTGGAACGCCGTCTACATGGTGGTCGGCGTGTTCCTGGTCAGCCTCGAGGCGTTCTACGCGCGGCAGAAGGTGCGGCGCGAGCGAATGTGGGGCCGCGAGTGGTGGACGTTCCGTTTCGCCGAGTGGGTCGTCATCCTGGTGACGCTGAAGCTCGTGAGCTACATCGCGCGCGGCCCGCAGGCGTTTCTCACCGACCTGGCCCTGTGGCGGGAAGACCCGCGCAACATCGTCACAATCGAGTTCATGATCGTCGTCGTCCTGGCGTACTTCACGTGGCTCAGCGCCGGCGACGTGTCGCGCAACTTCGAGGAGTTGGAGCAAGCGCCGGAGAGCGGCTTCTTCGACCCATCCCTGAGCCTGACCGAGCTACAGGGGCTTTTCTTCAACGGCGGCATCGTCCTGCTCATCGCAACCGGGCTGACGCACGTGGGCGTGGCGACGCTCCTGCAATTGGACCGCCCACCGGTGGGTGGCCTGATTCTCAATGTTCTGCTATACTTTGTGACCGGTCTATTGCTTCTGAGCCAGGCGCGCTTCGAGCTTCTGCGCACGCGGTGGCGTTTCAACGACATCCCCACCGCCCAGAACCTCGCGTCGCGCTGGGCGCTCCTGGCCGGGGTGACGCTGGTTCTGGTCGCCGTCGCCGTCTCCTTCCTACCCACGCGCTATACCATCGGGCTGCTGACGGTACTCAATTGGCTGCTCAGCTTCGTCGTATCCGTCCTGTTCTATGCCTGGCTGATCATCACGTACCTTGTCTGGGCCTTCATCAACTGGCTGCTGACGCTCCTGTTCGGCCAGGCTCAGCCGCCGCCTCTGCCGCCGGTCATGCCATCTCTGCCGGCCGCGCCGCCCATGGTGCAGACAGGCGAGAACGACTGGTTCGCCATGCTGCGGGGCATCATCTTCTGGGCCGTGCTGCTGTTCGTCGTCGGCTACGCGCTGGTTCAATTCGCCCGGACGCGGCGGGAGTGGCTGGCGGGTGCGGCCAGGCGGCCGGGTGTCGGGCGGCTGATGCGCCTGCTGGCGACGTGGTGGGCATGGCTGCGGGGCACAAGCCGGAGTGTTGCCAACGCCGTGCGCGAACGCATGGCCCGCGCCGCGCCGACGTCTCTCCCAACGCCGCCGCGTTGGCTGCGGCTGGGCGGCCTGTCGCCGCGTGAGATGATTGTCTACTTCTACCTTTCGACGGCGCAGCGCGCGGCACAGCTTGGCGTGGGGCGCGCGCCGAGCCAGACGGCGCGGGAGTATGCCGAGCGGCTAGAGGCGACTGTGCCAGACGGCGCGCCGGATGTCGAGACCCTGACCACGGCGTTCGAGGCGGCGCGCTACTCGGCCCGTCTGGTAACGCCGCAGGACACGCGCACGCCGCGGCGAAGCTGGGAACGCCTGCGCCACATGCTACGGTCGCGGCGCGCCCACTGATGGAGGGGGGACGACACGCCATCGGGGAACGAAACTTGCTTGTGTTGCGAGCGGAGGGCTAAGCCAGGCCATCTTCCTTACCCCGCCGGGGCCGCCGCCCCAGGCGCATTGTGATCTTCGCTTCTGCCCTCTCGATGTCCGTCTGATCCGCAAGAACAACCGAGAATCGTTTGGAAGGAGTAAGTAAAGATGGCTTCCCTGCACATGTTGTCCAAGGTCGGTGACGTGCGAGTGGACTGGGATCCGGAGGCGGTCAAGATTGGCGACCCCGAAGCGCTGGCGGCGATTGCCGAGGCGGAGCGCATCCTGGCCGAAGCGCGCGCGACAGGCGCGACCGCGTTCATCGTGAAGGAAGGCGAGCCGGCGCGGGTCATGGACGAGTTCGACCCGCAGGCGAACCAGAAGGTCGTCGTCGTTCCCCGCATCCTGGGCGGATGAGGTCGAGGTAATTCCCTATGCCGGCTGTGCTGATTCCCGTCGTCGTTCTCGCGTTGGCCGCCCTCGTCGTCCTGGCGGTGGTGTGCTGTGTTCCACAAGAACACCTGGTCCGTCTGTGGGACAAGTTCGTTGACCACGTGGCGGCGCAGTATCGGGCAGAGCAGACGGCGCGTCGTCTGCTGCGTCAGACACTGCGCCCCGACGAGTTTAAGCTCATGGAAGAGCGCGGCTACCTGGAGGTTCCCAGCCCAAGCACGCCGGGCCGCGTGTACCGCATCCCCTACGGGCCGGGCCGCGTCGCCGTGTATGACAACAACCGCTTCAGCATGAGTCTGTGTGTCCAGCCGACCCAATGGCTGCCGGGCGGGGACGTGACGCTCATGCACAAGCTGCATATCGAGGCAAACGAAGAGCAGTATCTCTCGACGGCGAACTATCTCCGTTTCGCCTGAGACGAACACCGCCACAGAATCATGCACGAACCGCCGGTTCGCGGCCGCAGATGACAATCGCTGTCACCCTGATCGGACGCCAGGCGGTAGAGACGCGCCATGGCGCGTCTCTACTACGGCGCTGAGAGAGCGAAGCCCCGCCGGGGCTAAAGCAGTCCGAAGGACTTTGTTCTCTTAGCGCCGTGGCTTTAGCCCGGCGCATAGACCGTAACCCCGACGCAGGTTCCAGAGCGGAAGGAGAACGCCACGGCGCAAAGACGCAACGCCGCCAACAGACTGAAGACTTATCTCTCTTTGCGCCCTTGCGCCCTTGCGCCCTTGCGTTACCTGTACTCCGGCTGATGTTACACCCGCATGACGACGGGCAGGATCATCGGGCGGCGGCCGGTGCGCCCATAGACAAACTCGCCCAGCGTCGCCTTGATCATCTCCTCGACGCCCTCCGGGATCCGGTGCGACTGGCCGCCTATCGCCTCGATGACGACCTGGCGCGCCTCGTCGAGCAGCTCTTCCGCGTCGGGCCGATACACGAACCCCCGCGACACCAGCTCCGTGTCCACCAGCTCCCCCGATTCATCCAGCACCGCGATCGCCACCAGGAAGCCGTCCTTCGCCAGGTGGTGGCGGTCGCGTAGCACAACCTGGCCGATGTCCCCGATGCCGAGGCCGTCTACAAACACGTTCACCGCCGGCACCTCGTCAATGATCTCGCCGCCCTCCTCGCCCAGCGCCAGCACCTCGCCGTTCTCCAGGATGAAGATGCGCTCGGCGGGCACACCCAGCGCCTCGCCTAGCTCGGCGTGCATCACCAGGTGGCGGTACTCGCCCTGGATGGGGACGAAGTACATCGGCCGGGTCAGGCTGAGCATGAGCTTCTGCTCCTCCCGGGCGGCGTGGCCGGAGACGTGCACCAGCCCGACCGCGCCGCCGGGCAGGGGCGCCGACTGGTAGAAGACGCGCGCGCCGAGGCGGAACAAGTTGTTGATGGTGCGGTAGACCATCTCCTCGTTGCCGGGGATGGGCGTCGCCGACAGAACGACCGTGTCGCCGGGCTTGATCCGCATCTGGCGGTGCTCGCCGTTGGCGATGCGCGTCAGGGCCGAGGTCGGCTCGCCCTGGGAGCCGGTGCACACAATCGCCACGCGGTCGTCGGCCAGGCGGTCCAGCTCGTCTACGCGCAGCAGCCGCCCTTGCGGGACGGTCAGGTAGCCCAGCTCGCGCGCCATCGCCGTGTTGTCCTGCATGCTCCGCCCGACGACGCCGACGTCGCGCCCATGCCGGTAGGCCGCGTCTATGACCTGCTGCACGCGGGAGATGTTGGACGCGAACGTCGCCACGATCACGCGCCCCTCCGCCGTGGCGAAGATCCGGTCGAACGTCTCGTTGACGGCCTCCTCCGACGGCGTGTGGCCGGGCCGGTCGGCGTTGGTGCTGTCGGACAGCAGGGCCAGGACACCGCGCGCGCCGAACTCCGCCAGCTTCTGCACGTCCGTCGGCCGGCCGTGGCGCGGCGTGTAGTCGAACTTGTACTCGCCCGTGTGAACGACGAGGCCCGCCGCCGTCGTGATGGCATAGCCGACGGCGTCGGGAATCGAGTGGCTGACGGGGAACGCCTCCACGGCGAACGGCCCCAGCGTCACCCGCGAGTCCTGGGCGATGGTGTGCAGGTCGGCGTCGCGCAGGAGCTTGTGCTCCTTGAGCTTGACTTCGATGAGGCCGCGCGTCAGGGGCGTGGCGTACACCGGCACGCGGTAGGGCGTCGGCGCCGGCGTCTCCGCCTCGTCCGGCCCGCCGGGCGCGGGCGGCGTGCCCTGGAGGTCGCGCAGGAGGTAGGCAATCGCGCCGATGTGGTCCTCGTGGCCATGGGTCACGAAGAGGGCCAGAAAGTCGTCGCGGCGCTCGCGCAGGAACGTGAAGTCCGGGATCACGAGGTCTATGCCGAGCATATCGCGCTCGGGGAACATCAGGCCGCAGTCAATGGCGATGAGCTTGCCCGCATACTCAATGACGGTCATGTTGCGGCCGATCTCGCCGACGCCGCCAAGGGGAATGATATTGATTCTTTCAGGCATGAGGACCTCTAGAAGACGATTATAGTTTCTGCATCACGACCGCGCTTTCCCGCAGATACGTCCGGCTGCCGCCCCAGCGGGCGAGCTGCTGGGCGCTGGTGTTCATGCGCCGCGCGACGTAGATGCCGTCGGTCACAAGCCCCAGGCGCTGGCCGATGCGCGCCAGGAGCGCGTCGGTCGGGATGGGGACGCCGCCGTAGGCCGAGTTGGCGACGACGCACACCAGGTACGCGCCCGGCTTCAGCACGCGCGCCTGCTCCGCCAGGGCCAGGTACATGTCGTCGAAGTAGGCTTCGATCATGGCCGGGATGCGCGGGTTCCACAGGTTCGCCTGGTCAATCGCCTCGATGAGCGCGGTCAGCGGCGGGTAGTTGAGGTAGCCCGTCGGCGAGATGGGCGCGCTCACGTGGGAGCGTAGCGACGAGCCGCGCACCTGGCGGAACTCGCTCGCCGTCTGCACGAAGTCGAGCAGCCACATCTCCAGCTTGTAGACCTCGGCGTAGTCGAACGAGTTGAGGTAGGGCGGCGAGTAGACGATCATGTCCACGCTCTTGTCGGTCACGCCCGCCAGCCGCCGCGCGTCGCCCTGGCGGATGCTCGCGTCGGCCAGCCGCGCCCGCTCGCGCACGTCCGCCCGCTTGCGCAGATCCTCGATCATGCGCCGCGCCTGCCCGGTGAACGCCTCGCGCACCGGCGCCGGCGTCATCGGCCGGCGGACGACCTTCAGCCCCTTGCCGTCCTTGCGCGCCAGGCTTGTCCGCTCGACGATGGCGGCCAGGGCAAGGTGGAAGAAGCAGCGCGACAGCGGCTCGTCCAGCCTGGCGATACGCTCCTTGACCAGGAGCAGATCGGCGAGGGCGTCGGCTGTGTAGAGGCGGCCGAACGACGATAGGTTCGGCGGCTCGATGGCGGGGGTCCCACCGGGCGCGGTCAGGTCGGGCAGCAGGGCGTCGAGGGTGTCCGGCTCGTAGCGCGGCCACGCCAGCTTGGTCTGCCCGACGAAGGTCAGGAACGGGTTGTGCTCGATGCCGAGGGCGTCAATGCCGGCGAACTGGCACGTGAGCGCCGTCGTGCCAGAGCCGCTGAACGGGTCGAGGACGAGAGGGCCATACGCCGACTCCGCGCGGTGGACAAGGCGCGCGCCGCGCCGGGCGACGTGATCGGGGAAGGCGGGGTTGGCGAAGCGCTGGAACGCCCAATGAACGATGCCGGGCGCGAAGCCCTCTTTGAAGTAGTACCAGCCGTGGATGGGGTGCTCGAGGTTCGTCCCGAAGTTGACGATGGCCTTGAGCCGGGGGACGTTCTCGTAGTCGTACGGGACTCCCGCGTCAATGTCGCGGTAAACGGGTTCGAGGGCGTTCATCAGCAGAAATGTAGGTTAGAACAGCGACAACTGAGTCGGCGGCGTCTCGTCCGGCCCCTGGTCGTCCTGCGCCTTCGGCTGCGCCTCGTCCCTCTCCAGGGCGGCGAGAAGGCGCGGGATCTTGGCAAAGTCCTCCTCGATCTGCCGCTTGACATCGGGGCTGCGCAGGCCCGCCGCCGGGTGGTACATGGTCATGACCACGCGGTCGCCGCAGCGCCGCGCCCGCCCGTGCACCTGGCTAATCTTGAGGCCCGCGCCGCAGAACCAGGCCATGCTGTAGCGGCCCAGGGTAATGATCACCTTCGGCTGGATGATGGTAAGCTGCTGCTCCAGCCACGGGCGGCACGCCTCGATCTCGTCCGGCAGCGGGTCACGGTTGCCCGGCGGGCGCGACTTCACGACGTTGGTGATGTACACGTCCTCGCGCTTCAGCCCGGCCAGCCCTAGCAGCTCGGTGAGCCACTGGCCCGATGCCCCGACGAACGGGCGGCCCAGCTGATCTTCGCGCTGCCCCGGCCCCTCGCCCACGAGCATGATCTGCGCCGTCACCGGCCCCTCGCCGGGCACCGCCTGGGTGCGCGTCTTGCACAGATCGCAGCGCTCGCAGGCTTTGATCTCAGCATGAAGTTGTTCCAGGGTGGCGCGGCGCACGCTCACATCCATCGGGGCATCCTTCCGGGGCAAACAGAGGGTTCAGAGGCCACTCGGCCCTCAGCAAAACCCACGCCAGGGCGACGGCCATGCGCGTGATAGCACTGATAGTAGCGAAGAGAGGGGCTAAAGTCAACCGCGCGTCCTCGGTTCCTGGGTTCGGCTTCAATCGTCCATGAGTAGTGGCCCACCGGCGCGGACGCTACCCACTAGCTCCTCGAGTGTCTGCGGCTTGAACGTCGTGAAGTCGTCCTGAAGCACTTTCAGATACTCCCAATGGATGCCGGTCAACGCTGTCGCGTCCTGACACCACTGCCGCGCCCGTGTCTCCTTGACCGCGACGTCCAGGTCTTCGCGTCCCTTCGGCTCTAACAGCCAGTGAACGCCGGCCCTATCCCGCGCCACAAAGTCCGGCTCGTAGTAGCGCAGGTTGGCTTCGGCGTCCAGGTATTCAATGGCGAGGTTGGGCGTCAGGTTGCCGACGTTGGCGAACGCCGCGACATCCGGCGCTTTGGCGAGGAAGTGGGCGAAGGCCATCTCGTAGTCGTTGGCGCAGGGCGTGACGTTGAAGAGGGTCTTGCCCACGTCAGCCACTTTGCCGGACCAGGGAAACGGCGGCGTTGTAGAGAGCCAGCGTTGTTCGCCTCCAACAACTACTTCTCTCTCTTCCGTGAGCCGGGGCCGGAGGAGCCTCAGGAACACTCGCTCGGTGAAGGCAAGGACGTTGGCGCGATTGAGGCTTTGCAGCACGACCTTGCTATCCAGGTCTACCTCCTGCCCGAAGGCTTTCTCGCGCAGGAATTGCTCGATCTTGGGAACGAGAGCCGCGAACTGCGTCGGGAGCTTGAGCGCCTGGGCAATCATCTGCGCGTAGAAGGCGATGATCTCCCCCGACGTATGCGCCTGGGGCATCTTGTATTCGCGGCTCACGATCACCCGGTCGTCAATCACGTCGCGGCCCTCGTAGGTGAAGCTATCCGGCGGGACGACGGACGTATCGAGCTTCAGGGGGTAGGCGAGCTTGATCTTGCCAATGTCGAGGTCGTCAATGACGGAGCGAATGTCCTTTTTGCGCTCCACCCTAGGGGTCAAAATCGGGATGGCAATGTCGTAGTCGTCTATGCGCTCCGTCACCACCTGGATCGTCTGGATGACCAGGGCCGTCTTCTTCTTGCCGTAGTCGAAGGTGTCGAGCTTGAGGCCCTCTTCCTTTTCTAAATCTGCCACGACCTGCATGAAGTTGTCGTTGCCGATGATGTCTACGTGCTCGTAGTAGTCGCCCTGGCCGCGGAACATCAAGCGCAGCCCACGCCCGACCGCCTGCTCCGGTAGAATGTTGGCCTTCGCGCTGAACGGGCGCAGACCGACGACCACCGTTACGTTGTTGACATCCCACCCTTCCCGCAGCATCAGGACCGACACGATACATTGCACCTGGCTCGTGTCGTCGTCTACTTCCCGCGCCGCCTTGCGCGCCTCGTCCAACTCGTTCTTGCTGATCTCGCCGGTCTTGTTCGTGTGGATGATGAGCAGCTTGTCGCCCTCGAAGTAGCCGGGGTACTTCTGCCGCAGCCAGTGGGCGACGTCGTCGGCGCTCTTCGTGTCGTAGAGCATCAGGAACAGGATCGGCTTCTTGCCGAGGTTTTGGAGTTGGTCTTTGTATTCGAGCCAGCGTTCGACGGCGGCGACCAGATAGCCCTCGAAACGCACCGAAGCATGGTCGCTCTGGGCTTCGGTAATCCCTTGCGCCACGCCTTTCAAGGGGCGCTTCACCACCCGGTCAATAATCGCTTGCTTGAGCGGGTAGTCCATGACCGTCCAGTTGAACAACTGCCCCGAGGCGTCACGCGGGGTGGCGGAGAAGTCGAGCTGGGCGGTCAGCCCTATGTCGCCGAGCTTCTGATGCAGGCCGGTGATGACACTGCTCCACGCGCTGCCAGGGTCGTGGGTGTGGTGGGCTTCGTCGTTGATGACGAGACAGTTCCCCCGGCGCGCTATACGGTCTATGAAGCTCTCCACCGGCTGCAATGTCGCCGGCGGGACTTTGCCGAGCAGGTCCGATACCGGGTTGTCGTCCTCGTCCTCCTCGCCCTTGTCGTAAAGCTGCTGGATGTTGGTGAGGTAGAGCGCGCCTTCACTCCGCATCCGTTCGGAGTCGCCCCGCACGTACACGTCGAAGTCCCAGTCAATCTTGAAGTCGGGCGGGATCGTCGGGTCAGACTTGAAGATCCGGCCCCCCTGGAAGTCGGCCATGAGGCGTTCGAGGACGATGACGTTGGGGGCGATGAGCAGGAAGGTCGTGGCGTAGTCGTCGCCCTCCCCTCGGACGGCGTTGAAATACTGCCACACCATCGCCAACGCCATCACCTTCGTCTTGCCGCTGCCGGTCGCCATCTTCAAGGCATAGCGGCCAAAGTCATCATTCGGCGGCAGGGCGATCTTCTGGCCCTTCGCGTATGTCAGGAGCAGCTCGCCGCGCCGGCGTACCCCCTTCACTTCCCAGAGGTAGATGAGGGTTTCAATTGCCTCGCGTTGGGCGTCATAATACGTGAACTTCCCGCCGTCCCGCGTTCGGTGGTCGTTCTCGAACCACCACGCCAGCAGGCGCTTCGTCGTCTTCGTGACGCCCGGCCGTCCCTTCGCCTGCCACTGCTCGACTTCCTGGCGTATCGCCGGGACGCACGGCGCAGTCCTCAACCGAGTTGTTACGTCCAGCAGGTCGAGCTGCTGCGTGTTGGGCGCGGTCTTCTTTGCCATCCCCACTCCTTGTCAACGCAATCTTTAGCCCCTTTTAACGCAAAGGCGCAAAGGCGCAGAGACGCTATGGGACATGAACGTTGAGACTTCTAGCGCCTTGGCGTCGTTGCGTCATTGCGTTCCTAGCTCTTTAACGCAAAGGCGCAAGGGCGCAGAGACGCTAAGGGACATGAACATTGAGACTTCTAGCGCCTTGGCGTCATTGCGTCATTGCGTTCCTAGCTCTTTAACGCAAGGGCGCAAAGCCGCAAAGGGACATAAATCTTCAGACTTCTAGCGCCTTGGCGTCGTTGCGTCATTGCGTTCCAAAGTCTTCAACGCAAGGGCGCAAGGACGCAAAGGGACATAAATCTTCAGACTTCTAGCGCCTTGGCGTCGTTGCGTCATTGCGTTCCTAGCTCTTCAACGCAAAGGCGCAAGGGCGCAAAGGGACATAAATCTTCAGACTTCTAGCGCCTTGGCGTCGTTGCGTCATTGCGTTCCTAGCTCTTCAACGCAAAGGCGCAAGGGCGCAGAGACGCTAAGGGAATTTACTGGTCAGACCCCTGGCGTCGTGGCGCTTACTCCTCCAGACCGTTGACCACTCGATGGATACCGCCCCGAACGTGGCGCTCACCGAAGTTGATGACCAGCGCCAATCTGAGGTCGAGCAGGCGCAGGTAGGTCAACGCCTGAGCCTCGTAGATGGGCTGATACTGCGTCGTAGCCTTGACCTCGACGACAACCTTGCCCTCCACCAGCAGGTCTAGGCGCAGCGGGGCCGCCAGGTGACAGCCCTTGTACACGATCGGGACTTCGAGTTGGCGCTGCACCCGCAGACCTCGCTGAAGTAACTCGTAGCACAGCGCCTCTTCGTACACGCTTTCCAACAAGCCCGGTCCGCCCAGTGTCCGATGCACTTCCAGCGCGGCAGCCACGAGATGGCGGCTGACTTCGTTCTCAGTCATGGAGGGATCCTTCTCAACGCAACGACGCCAAGAGACATACCTGTTCGACTTCTAGCGCCTTTGCGCCTTTGCGTCATTGCGTTCTACCTTCTCAACGCCAGGGCGCTACGGCGCTATGACGCCAAGGGACATACCTATTCGACTTCTTGCGCCTTGGCGTCATTGCGTCTTTGCGTTCTGCCTTCTCAACGCCAGGGCGCTACGGCGCT
This sequence comes from Anaerolineae bacterium, assembly GCA_046328525.1. Lineage (GTDB taxonomy): Bacteria > Chloroflexota > Anaerolineae > Epilineales > JAHCIE01 > JBDHWG01. The sequence goes on along the minus strand of JAXLWK010000008.1, from coordinate 168,462 downwards.
ATGACGCCAAGAGACATACCTGTTCGACTTCTAGCGCCTTGGCGTCATTGCGTCTTTGCGTTCTGCCTTCTCAACGCCAGGGCGCTACGGCGCTATGACGCTAAGGGACATAAATGTTGAAACTTCTAGCGCCTTTGCGTCTTGGCGTCATTGCGTTCCAGACCCTGCAACGCAAGGGCGCTACGGCGCTACGACGCTAAGGGACATACCTGTTCGACTTCTTGCGCCATTGCGTCTTGGCGTCTTTGCGTTCCAATTCCTCAGTGCAGATGTCCAGGTTGTTAGCGTTCGACGTGCACCTCAATCGTCTTCGTCGTGTCGTTGCCGAGAATGTCAATCACCTTGACCTGGACCTGATAGACGCCCGGCGTGTCGTATTGATGGACAACGCTGGTGTGGAGCGACTTGTCCTTGCGGGTGCGGTAGCTCTGCCACTGATTGTGAAAGGTGTCGCCCTTAAAGTCCCAGTCCACGGCCCAGTAGTCAATCCACGCATCCCACTTCGTAATCTTGCCGCGGACTTCTTGCGGCACGTACTCTAGCGGCGGGATGAAGTTGGTGAGCTTGAGGGTGAGCTTTCGACCGGCGACGTGGTGTTCCAAGAACAACGCGGCCAGCTCGAAGAATTGAATGTCGCCCTGCTCGACCGCCTTCTTTTCCAGCACTTCGCGGGGGATGGTCAGGAAGCGCAGGTCGACGCCGGACTCGGCGGCCTGCTGCCGCGCCGTCTCATTCAGCTCAAAGGCGAAGTCCCAGCCTAGCACATCAATGCCGGCGTTCGTCGCGCCGGTCTTCCCCAGGCTCTTGCGCCACTCGATGATGATGCTTCTCACGTCGGCCAGGGTCACCGGGCTATCCACCGCTCCCACATGAACGACGCGCCCCCCCTTGACGCCGTGCAGCCAGGTGTAGCCGCTGAGGGGTTGCGTGTGGTAGAGGTCGAGGATGAACCGGGTGTAGCGGGCGATGCGCTGCGCGGCGTTTGGCCCAAATTCGTCAGTCTGCCAAAGCTGGCGCTCGTACTTGCCGAGGTTCTGGACGACGAACGGCTTGACGTGGGGAATATTGAGCAGCCGCTTGCGGGTCGTGTGGATGGCAAAGCGTCCGAGATCGCAGGTAATCCAGCGCCGGTCTAGCTTCTCGGCAGCAGAAGCAGTTGTACCGGAACCACAAAAGCAGTCCAAAACAAGATCGCCTTCGTTGCTGCTCGCTTTGATGATGCGTTCGAGAAGAGCTTCGGGCTTTTGAGTAGGATAGCGAAGGTTTTCCGTCTGGTCGGCAGGCTGAAGCATCGAGATGCGCCATACATCATCAACCGTTCTATGGGTGGCTTCTTGGTATAAAACGTGACCATCAGCGTCCTTTGCGTTTACGATCTTGCCCTTTTCCTTGTCCCAAACGCGCTTTATCTGTCGTGTTGGACGTTCACGCTCTTCTGCTTGAGGATAGAACGTAAACGCTTCGCTCTTGCGATACCAGTAGATGATGTCGTGATCGCTTGCGAAGTGATTGACATTGCCCTGAAACTTATTGTAGTACCACCAGACGATTTCGTTCACAAAGTTGTCGCGCCCAAATACCTCGTCCAGAATGAGCTTGGCATAATGGCCTACGTGCCAATCTAGGTGGACAAAAATCGTTCCGTTCTCTGCCAACAAATCGCGCAGCAATACTACCGCCTCGTAGAACCATTGAAGATAACTCTCTACTCCACGCCCCCAAGTGTCGCGGTAGGCTTTCTGCTCGATAATCGAGGGCTGCTTCGTGAAACTTTCGTCCTCTACCTCGACTTGGAACGAGAAGTCAGCACCTGTAGCAAACGGCGGGTCAATGTAGATGAGATTGACCTTACCCGCGAACTCAGGCAGGAGGGAGGGGAGGACGTACTTCTTGTCGCCCCAGATCAGCCGGTTGCGCCAGTCCGACGGCCGACCGTTGCTGAAGAGGTCGAGCATCCTCTGGCGTTCCTGGGCGCTCTCGTTGACGGTTTCGACGGTCTGAAACGGGAGCGCCACCCGGAGTGGCGCCGAGCGTGCGCCGTCGGCGTTGTACTTGCCATCCCAGCGGAGTTCTACAGGCATAGGGGTTTCCTCTGTCATTCAGAACGAGATAAGACATTTATGGTTACGCTATGGGTGACCGCGAGTATACCATATCGGGCAAGTCGTGGCGAGTCACAAGACGCCCAAACGCTTCGAGATTGCGTCATGGCGTTCAATCTTTTCAACGCAAGGGCGCGAGGGCGCAAAGACGCTGAGGGACTTAGATGTTCAGACTTCTTGCGCCGTTGCGCCTTGGCGTCATTGCGTTCTAGTGTTTCAACGCAAGGGCGCGAGGGCGCAAAGACGCTGAGGGACTTAGATGTTCAGACTTTTTGCGCCGTTGCGCCTTGGCGTCATTGCGTTCTAGTGTCCCAACGCAAGGGCGCGAGGAAGCAAGTCTTTGGTCTTCTAGCGCCATCGCGTCTTTGCGACTTTGCGTTCCAACTTTTTAGCGCGAGGGCGCAACGGCGCAAAGACGCTAGGGGAGATGGATAATCAGACATGGTACGCCCGGGCGCCTTGACACGTTTGCGTCCTGGCGTTCTACGTCGTCAACACAAAGGCGCAACGCTGCCGGATGTGGTATAATGAGGGAAGGAAGTTGTTGCTGCGCGAGGGCCGCAACGCGAGGAGGCGGCGATGGCGATTACAGAGGAACAGGTCTGGAGCGCGCTGGAGGATGTCAAGGACCCGGAGATTCCCATGGTCTCGGTGGTCGAGCTGGGCATCATCCAGACGGTCGCGGTGGCGACGGATGGGGTGCGCGTGACCATCACGCCGACGTTCTCCGGCTGCCCGGCCATGGACGTGATGCGCGAGGGCATCGTGGAGCGGGTGCGCGCCCTCGGCGCGGACCACGTGGACGTCACGATCTCGCTGACGCCGCGCTGGACGACGGACCGCATCGCGGCCTCGGCGCGGGAGCGGATGAAGACCATCGGCCTGGCGCCGCCGGCAAAGCACGGCGGAGAGTTGGACCTGGAGCTTTTGCCGCTGGTAAGATGCCCCTACTGCGGCTCGTCAGACACAGTAATGGAGAACCCCTTCGGGCCGACGCTGTGCCGCGCCCTGCATTACTGCAACTCGTGCCAGCAGCCCTTCGAGCAATTCAAAGCCCTGTAGCGGCCGCGATGGCTCGGGACGGCGCGGGGCCACACCATAATTCATACCGGGGGCGGCTAGCTCAGTTGGTCAGAGCGCCTCGCTTACACCGAGGAGGTCGTAGGTTCGAGCCCTACGTCGCCCACACCGCGCAGCGATGATTCCCCCGGGGTCTCGCTGCGCGCTCTTTTGAGCGCACACGAAGATGTGGGACCACGAAAGGCTTGAAAGGAACGAAAGGCGCGAAAGGCACACGGTCAGAGATTGTTTTCGTGCTTTTCGCGTGCTTTTCGCGCCTTTCGTGGTCCGACACCCTGGCGACTCAACGAGGTTGCTGTTTGTATTGAGAGGCTTTATGCGTTACGTAAAACCCTGGCTGGACGTCCTTGTGTTTTTCGCCCTGGCGCTGGCCGCCGTCTCTACGGTATCGGCCGCCGCCAAGACCTACGGCGCGGACCGCTTCGACGTGGACATCGTCGTCGCGCCGGACGGCTCGGCCGACGTGACCGAGACGATTACGCTCCGCTTCCAGGGCGGGCCGTTCACCTACGCCTTTCGCGGCGTCCCCACCCGCTTCACCGGCGGCTTGAGCAACTTCGAGGTCAGCGAGAACGGCGTCGCCTACACGCCGGGCAACAGCCCCGGCCACTTCGCCACCGATGTGGCCCAGACCAGTACTGAGGTGCGCTGGTTCTTCGACCCGACGACCGACGCGAGCCGCACGTTCACCCTGCGCTACCGCGTCAAGGACCTGGTGCGGCTGGACGAGGGCCAGGCCAACGTGCGCTGGGGCGCTGTCCCGCCGAACCACGACTACCCCATCGCCGCCAGCCGCGTGACCGTGCGCCTGCCGGCCAACGCGCCTATCGGCCACACCGAGACGTGGGAACACGACGCCGACGTCAAGGTGGAAGGCTCGGTCGCCACGTTCGACGCGACGAAGATCGGCGCCAACCAGCAGTTCGTCGTGGGCGTGTGGGCGCCGGCCGCCGCCTTCAGCAACGTTCCGCCGGCGTGGCAGCGCGCCGAGGAGGCCGCAGCCGCGCGGCAGCCGGTCAACCTGATGCTTATGCTTCTCCTCTCCGGCGCGACGCTGCTACTGGGCGCGCTGGGCTTGCTGGCGTTGTGGCGGCAACTCCCGCCCCTGCCCCGCGTTCCCGCCGAGGAGGCCCGCTACACCCCGCCGGACAATCTCCCGCCGGCGCTGGCCGCGTCCATCGTGCGCGGCGGCTACGCGCCCGGCACACCTCTGGCGACGCTGTTCGACCTGGCGGAGCGCGGCGTGCTGCGCCTGGAAGAGCTGCCGAAGGGCCACGGCATTTTCGACAGGGCGGACTTCGCCCTGGTGCGCGAGGAGTCCGACGCGCCCCTCGCGCCGTTCGAGGCCGCCGTCATCGAGGCGGCCTACGCGAAGGCCAACAATCCAGTGCGTGTCCTCTCCCACGACCTCGGCAAGGGCCTCCAGTCGGGGCAGAGCGCCATCAAGAAGGCAGTGGAAGAGAGCCTGACCCAGCTGGGGCTGCTCGACCCAACGCGCCAGAAGGTCGCGCGGTGGATGATGCTCGTCGGCGTCGTGCTGCTCGTCCTCATCGTCGTCGCTGTGGCGATGGTGTTCCTGTTCGGCCCGTCGGCGCTCATCCTGGCCGCGACGCTGTTCATCCTCGGCATGGTCGCCGTGGTCATGGGCGCGTCGGTCTCGAAGCGCACGGCGACGGGCCAGCGCGAGGCGGCGGCGTGGCGCGGGTTCGAGGCGCACCTGAAGGCGGTCGCCGAGGGCAAGACGCCGGAGCAGCCGGAGATCATGGAGCCGTACCTGCCGTATGCCGCCGCCTTCGGGCTGGAGAAGAAGTGGGCGAAGCGGTTCGAGCTGGCCCACGCCCCGACGCCCGCCTGGTTCCACGCCAGCGGCGGCGGGAGCAGCGGGGCCGAGTGGCTGGCGTTCACGGCGGTGATGCACGCGGCGTCTAGCTCCGCCGGCGCGTCGAGCGCGGCGGCCGGCGCAGCGGCGGCGGGCGGCGCGGCGGGCGGCGGCTCCAGCGGCGCGGGGTGAGGTTATGCTCTGTCGAACGCATGTGCGCCGTCCGTAAGCTCAGGTAAGGAATCATGCGCCCAATATCTCTAAACGGTTGAGATAATCAACATACGTGAGTCGAGTACGCTCAACTTTGGGTGAGCTGACGTAGGCGGCCCGACAGGTGTTGAATTGCCCTGTCGGGTTTTGCGTGAACGACGCCCGTATGATGGACAGTTAGTTCCCTGACGAAAGGCTTGACACGCTATGATGCGATTCGACCGATTCACAGAGAAGGCGCAAGACGCTATCGCTCGGTCTCAGGAGATTCTCCTGCGCTATCGCCATACGCAGCTGGATACCGAGCACCTCTTCCTCGCCCTCCTGGAGCAGGAAGACGGGCTTGTGCCGAAGATCCTCGAGCGCTTGGGCGCCTCGACACCGTCGCTGCGCAAGCGCACGGAAGACATATTGAAGACAGCCCAGGCCACGGTTGCGCCTGGTAGCAGCACCCCGCAGCAGATTTTCGTCACGCCGCGCCTCCAGTACGTCGGCGTGAACGCGCAGCGGGAAGCGCAGCAGCTCGAAGACGAGTATATCTCGACCGAACACCTCCTCCTGGCAATCGCCGAGGACCGCGACGGCCCGACGGCGCGGCTCCTGCGCGAGATCAACATCACCAAGGACGGCATCTTCGCCACCATCAAGGAGATGCGCCAGGGGCAGAAAGTCACCGACCCCAACGCCGAGACCAAGGGGCAGACCCTGGCGAAGTATGGCCGCGACCTGACGCAGCTCGCCCGCGAGGGCAAACTGGACCCGGTCATCGGTCGCGAGGATGAGATTCTGCGCTCGATGCGCGTTCTCGCCCGCCGCACCAAGAACAACCCGGTGCTCGTGGGCGAGCCGGGCGTGGGCAAGACGGCGATTGTCGAGGGCCTGGCCCAGCTCATCGCCATCGGCGACGTGCCCGGCACGCTGGAAGGCAAGCGTCTGATCGAGCTGGACCTGGCGGGCATGCTGGCCGGCTCGCGCTTCCGCGGCGAGTTCGAGGAGCGCCTCAAGTCGGCGATGGAAGAGGTGCGCAACTCCAAAGGCGAGATCGTCCTCTTCATTGACGAGCTGCACAACGTCGTCGGCGCGGGCGCGGCCCAGGGCGCGATTGACGCCTCCAACATGATGAAGCCGGCGCTGTCGCGCGGTGAGCTGCACGTCATCGGCGCGACGACCCTCGACGACTACCGCATGCACATCGAGAGCGACTCGGCGCTGGAGCGCCGCTTCGCCCCCGTGTTCGTTGACGAGCCGAGCGAGAGCGAGGCCCTCGAGATGCTGCGCGGCCTGCGCGACCGCTACGAGAAGCACCACGGTGTCAGGATCACCGAGAAGGCCCTGGAAGCCGCCGTGCACCTCTCATCCCGCTATGTCACCGATCGGCAGCTGCCGGACAAGGCGATTGACCTGATTGACGAGGCCGCCGCCAAGACGCGCATTGACATCTACTCCATGCCCAAGGACGTGCGCGACATGCGCGTCGAGGCCGCCCGCCTGATGAGCGAGGAAGAGGAGGCGTGGCAGAGCCGCGACTATGAGCGCGCCGCCCGCGTCAAGAGCCAGCGCATCCAGATGGAGCAGGAGTACCAGGGCCTTGTCGAGGAGTGGCGGCAGGAGAAGGGGCTGGACGAGATCGTAGACGAGGAGGACATTGCCCAGATCATCCACTCGTGGACGGGCATCCCGGTCTCGCGCATGATGGAGGCCGAGAGCGCCAAGCTCCTGAAGATGGAGGAGGCGCTGCACGAGCGCGTCATCGGCCAGGATGAGGCCGTGGCGGCCGTGGCCGACGCCATCCGCCGCTCGCGCGCCGGCCTGAAGGACCCGCGCCGGCCCATCGGCTCGTTCATCTTCCTGGGCAGCACCGGCGTTGGCAAGACCGAGCTGGCGAAGGCCCTGGCCGAGTTCCTGTTCGACGAGGACGACGCCATGGTGCGCGTGGACATGAGCGAGTTCCGCGAGGCCCACACGGTGTCGCGCCTGATTGGGGCGCCGCCCGGCTACGTCGGCTACGACGAGGGCGGGCAGCTGACCGAGGCGGTGCGCCGCCGCCCGTACCAGGTGGTGCTGTTCGACGAGATCGAGAAGGCTCACCCGGAGGTCTGGAACGTGCTGTTGCAGGTGCTCGAGGATGGGCGGCTGACCGACGGCCACGGGAACACCGTGGACTTCCGCAACACCGTCATCATCATGACCTCGAACATCGGCACGCGCATGGCGCAGCAGGGCGCGCGCGGCGGCACCATCGGCTTCCGCACCGGCCCCGACAGCGCCAACGTGGCGAGCATCGAGAGCTTCCGCGAGAACGTCGTGGACGAGCTGAAGCGGGCCTTCCGCCCCGAGCTGCTCAACCGCATTGACGAGATCATCGTCTTCCACAACCTCGCGCCGGAGCACATCCGCCGTATCGTGGACCTCCAGGTCGGCTACCTGGCCGAGCGCATGGCGGAGCAGCGCTTCAACCTCGAGCTGAGCGACGCCGCCTGCGACTGGCTCGCCAGGGCCGGCTACGATCCGGAGTACGGCGCGCGCCCGTTGAAGCGCGTCATCGCCCGCGAGATCGAAAGCCCGCTGAGCCGCGAGGTGCTGGCCGGCCACTTCAAGGCCGGCGACACGGTCATCGTGGACGTGGCCGAGGTGGATGGCAAGGAGAAGCTGGTCTTCGACCGCCGCGAGGGCGCGGTCTCGCAGCTCGAAGACGCCCTCAACGCCAGCGACGACGACAACGAGTAAGTCTCCAATCGTCGCGTCTGGCAGATAGAACTAGCCACAGAGGCACAGAGGACACAGAGTATTAGGATATAAGGCCTTCTCTGTGTTCTCTGTGCCTCCGTGGCAATTCCCTCTTCAGGTGGTATTATGCAGCCCAGGCCCATGCCCCGCGTGGGGCGCAACGACCCCTGCCCCTGCGGCAGCGGCAAGAAGTACAAGAACTGCCATATGCAGCAGGACCAGGCGGCCACCGTCGGGCCAGCCCTGCTGAAGCAGGCGCGCGAGACCCTGAACGACAAGCTCGTCGCCTTCGCCCAGGCAGGGCGCTTCGCGCCGGAGATGGCCGCCGCGTTCGACCTGTTCTGGGACAACCGCATCCCCCTGGACCAGTTCGAACGTGTCGCTCCCCTGCAACGCCAGCGCTTCTTCGACTACTTCCTCCACGACTACCGCCTCTCGGACGACGGCCGCGTCATTGACCGGCTCGCCGACGCGGGGCCGCGGCTGACGGCGGAGGAGCGGACGGTGCTCGGCCAGTGGCGCAAGGCAGCCATCGGCGTCTTCGCCATCACCCGCGCCGACGCCTTCAGCGCCCAGGTCAACGACCTGCTCCACGGCGGCGAGCTGACCCTTGACATCCCCCTGCCGCCCCCCCTCGCGTCGCCCACGGTCGCGCTCATCGGGCGGCTGGCCCGCGACGGCAAGCCCTACCTGGTGCGCGACTTTGCCATGCCGCTGCTGACCGAGAAGGCGCAGGCGCTGGCGGAGTGGCTCAAGCCGCGCTTCGCCGCCTACCAGGCGCAGCACTACGGCGCGACGTGGGACACGTTCATGCGCGACGAGAGCTACCTGGTGACGTACTTCTTGCTGGAAGACCCGGAGTTCGCGCCGCCGCCGTCCCGCGTCGCCCAGGCGCAGGAGGACAGGGATCAGGAGATCGCGCGCGGCCTGGTGCGTCAGCTCCACAGCGGCATCATCGTCGGCACACTGGACCAGCACTATAGCGCTTTCCTGGACAAGCCGGTCGAGGGCTGGAGCAACCGCTCGCCGCGGCAGCTCATGGCCGACGAGCGCGGGCGGGCGCGGGTCGAGCTGTGGCTGGAGATGCTGGAGGACGCCGAAGAAGCGCGGCGGGCGATGGGCCAGCCGGCCTACGACGTCAACCGCCTGCGCGGCCAGCTGGGCATGCTTGGTAGGGGTGTGTTCTGAGACGGTTTAGAAACGCAAAGGCGCAGAGGCGCAAAGGGAAGATCAAGATGTCTTTCTCTGCGCCTCTGCGTTTCAATTCTTTCATAGAAGCGGCGTCATTGCGAGGCGGGCTTTGCCGCCGAAGCAATCTCCCGGCGGGTCATAGGCGCGCTATCCCGCGTTAAAGTATCTGTCGTAAGCGCGGGAGATTGCTTCGCGTCCGCTCGCAATGACAGCCTGGCGGTGTCACCTCGCCATCCGTCACCCGTCACTCCGGTTCAGGCAAGCCTGCGCCATACAGGAAGTAGTTGGCGGTTTGGTAGACGCGCGCGTCCCAGCCGAGGTCGGCCAGGCGCGCGGGCAGCTGCGCCGGGTCGTAGTAGACCTTGTAGATGGTGAACTGGCGCCCGTCGTTGAGCTTCCGCACCTGGAGCGACTCGTCCACAGCGCCGAAGGACTGGTTGAACGCCGAGCCGGTCGGGTTGAACAGCGAATCGATGAAAAAGACCCGCCCGCCCGGCGCAAGCGCCGCCTGCGCCATCGCCCAGAACGGCGCGAACCGCTCCGGCGGCACGTGGGACAGCCAGAAGCTGAAGAAGACCACGTCGTAGGCGCGCGGCGGCTGCCACGCGAACAGGTCCGCCTGGACGTACTCGACGCGGTCGCTGCCGAGGCGGGCCTGGTTGAGGGCGAGGACCTCCGGCGAGCTGTCCACCGCCGTGATGTGGGCGGCGTGGCGCGCCAGGCGCTCCGTCCACCAGCCCGTCCCACACGCCAGCTCCAGCACGTCCCCCGTGGGGTGGAACGCCTCGAGCGCGTCGGCGACCTGGCCGATCTCGTCGAACCACAGCCGGTTCAGCGCCGCGCCCTTGTCGTAGCGGCCCAGGCGCAGGAACCACTCGTCGTACTCCGCCGCCCGCGCCCGGTAGTAGTCAATCTGCTCCTGAAGCGCGTCTCTGTTCGATGCCATCTGTACCCCTCCGTGCTGACTCAACGGGAAGGGCCACCTCGATTGAGGTGGCCCAGGCGCCCCCGACGGGACTTGAACCCGCGATCTTCACATTGACAGTGTGATGAGCACTCCAGCCTGCTCTGCAGGGGCAGGGAGAGCATCCCCGGCAGGACTTGAACCTGCGACCTTTAGGTCCGCAACCTAACGCTCTATCCGCTGAGCTACGGAGACAAGGGCGCTGGCAATGCCCTACTTTCCCACTCAGTTACCCGAGCAGTATCATCGGGGCTGGCAGGCTTAACTTCCGGGTTCGAGATGGGACCGGGTGTATCCCTGCCGCTCATATCACCAGCATACATACGACGCGCGACAAACCAGTTTATTACGTCCCTTTGCACTATAATTTGAGATATGAGTCAGCCTCTCGCCATCTACTGCCGCGACGTCGCCAGAGTCTACGACTCGCTCGAAGCGCTGCGCCACGTCAACCTGGCCGTCGCCCCCGGCGAGTTCGTCAGCCTCGTCGGCGCGTCGGGGAGCGGCAAGTCCACCCTGCTGCGCATCATCGCCGGCCTTATCGCCCCGTCGAGCGGCGTCGTCCTCGTCAACGGCCGCGGGCCGGACGAGGTGCGCCGCGACCGGGGCTATGGCATCGTCTTTCAGTCGCCGACGCTGTACGGCTGGCGCACCGTGGCGCAGAACATCGCCCTGCCGCTGGAAATCGTCGGCTACTCATCCGTGGAGCGGGCGGCGCGGGTGGCCGAGGTCTTGGACCTGGTCGGCCTGGCCGAGTTCTCCAGCGCCTACCCGAACCAACTCTCCGGCGGGATGCAGCAGCGCGTCGCCCTGGCGCGCGCCCTGGCCTACCGCCCGCCGCTGCTGCTGATGGATGAACCGTTCGCGGCGCTGGACGACGTGACGCGGGAGCGCATGACCCAGGAGTTGCTGACGGTGCAGGCGCGGGCGGGCCTGACCATCTTCTTCGTGACGCACCACCTGGCCGACGCCGTGTTTCTCTCGGACCGCGTCGCCGTGCTCAGCCCGCGGCCAGGCACGATCCGCGCCGAGATCCCCATCGAGTTGCCGCGCCCGCGCGGGGCGGCGACGCGGGAAGACCCGACATTCCTGACATACATGGCGCGGCTGCGCGCCGCCCTGGCCGGGCCGGGATAAATCACGGCCGCCACAGAGGCAGGTAGCTCTACACGATAGCGTGGAGACCCCCCCTCTGCTCCCCCCGCCGGCGGGGGGATGGGGGGTGAATTCGGCTCTTCCACGCTAAACTGTGGAGCTACCCAGAGGCACAGAGGACACAGAGAAAAGAGACAATGGTCTATCCTTCCCTCTGTGTTCTCTGTGTCTCTGTGGCTAGTCCCTGAGCTGCGGTGTGGGACGAGCCTCGCTTTTAGGGACGTTGATGAGGGACGGGACGTGGGTAAGAAACGCGGGCGAGAATTGCCTCAAGTATTGGACGCGAGTGACGTAACGTGGAGGCGGACAACACTATGGAAGCGACCATGAAGGCCGGGCAAGCGTTCCGCACCTTCCTGGACATGATCAAGTTCGAGCATACGATCTTTGCCCTGCCCTTCGCCTACCTGGGCATGGTGCTGGCGGCGGGCGGCTGGCCGGGCGGCTGGCCCTTCTTCTGGATCACCGTCGCCATGGTGAGCGCGCGCACAGTTGCCATGGCCGCCAACCGCGCCATTGACCGCCACCTGGACGCGCGCAACCCGCGCACGGCCACCCGCGCCCTGCCCCAGGGGCGGCTGTCGGTCGGGTTCGTGTGGGTCATCGTGATTGTCGCCACGGCGATCTTCTTCCTCAGCGCGTGGATGCTGAACCCGTTCGTGTTCCGCCTCGCACCGCTGGCTCTGGTGTTCCTCGTCGGGTACAGCTACACCAAGCGCTTTACCTGGCTGTGCCACTGGGTGCTCGGCATCACCGACGGCGCGGCGGCGGCCGGCGCGTGGGCGGCAATCACCGGGAGCTTCGACCTGCCCGCGTTCGTGCTGTGGGGCGCAGTAGCGACGTGGATCGCCGGCTTCGACCTCATCTACGCCTGCCAGGATGTGGATGTGGACCGCCAGGAGGGGCTGAAGTCGGTGCCGGCGCGCTTCGGCATCGCGGCGGCGCTGACCCTCGCCAGGATCAACCACGTCGCCACCGTAGCGCTGCTGGCGTGGGCCGGTGTGCTGCTCGGGCTGGGCTGGCCGTTCTGGGTTGGGCTGGCCGTCGCGGCGGCGCTGCTGGTGTACGAGAACATGATCGTCAAGCCGAATGACCTGTCGCGCCTCGACCTGGCCTTCTTCAACATCAACGGCTACATCAGCGTGATCGTTTTCGTCGCGGCGTGGCTGGGCGTTGTCGTGAAGTAGGGCGCGTTTTGTGTGCGGCGATGAACGCGGCTACAATCTATCAGTTATGCCAGTCATCACATCTCTCGGGGTCGCTCAGCAGTTTAGCATGGAAGAGCCATATCGCGCTGGCGCTGGAGTAGGGGCAGGTTTGAAACCTGCCCCTACCACCGCCAGCGGGGGTGACTCCTCTCTTCCACGCGAGACTGTGGAGCTACTCCTCTTGGAAAGGAGCCCCCTCCGATGCGGGCTTTCATCTTGTTCACAGGGCTACTTATGAGTCTCGTGCTTCTGGCCGGCTGCGCGAGCGCGCCCGCGGCCGCGCCCAGCGCCGCCGCGCCGACCACGGCGCCGGCCCAGGGCAGCGACTCGGGCGCGTTCAAGTCAGCGGCGACCGCCGCGCCGGCGGCTGCGGCCAAGGCGAGCAGCGGCACGATGCGCATCGGCCTGCTGCCCATCACCGACGTTCTGCCGATGTACGTCGCCGAGCAAAACAACTACTACAAGGACGCGGGCCTCGACGTGCAACTCGTCCCAACGGCCAGCGCCGCCGAGCGCGACCAGCTGCTCCAGGGCGGCCAGCTCGACGGGGTGCTGACCGACCTCATCTCGACCACGCTGTTCAACGCCGAGCAGCCGCGCCTGACGGTCGTGCGCAAAGCGCGCCAGGCGTTCCCCGACGCCGCCCAGTATCGCATCTTGGCCGCGCCGAACAGCGGCATCAAGAGCGTCCAGGACCTCAAGGGCGTCGAGATCGGCATCTCCGACAACTCCGTCATCGCCTACTTCACCGACCGCGCGCTCCAGAAGGAAGGGCTGGCGAAGGGCGACATCAAGACGACCGCCGTGCCAAACATCGTCCAGCGCGCTCAGCTCCTCGGCCAGGGCCAGCTCAAGGCGGGCACGCTGCCGGACCCGCTGGCGTCCCTGGCGATCATGCAGGGCGCGACGGTGGTCGTGGACGACACGAAGTACCCGGAGTTGGGGCAGAGCGTGATTGACTTCCGCACCGAGTACCTCCAGCAGAACCCCGACGCGGTCAAGAAGTTCCTCCAGGCGTATGACAAGGCGGTGGCAGAGCTGCGCGCCAACCCGGAGAAGTACCGCAAGCTGCTCATCGAGAAGGGCCGCGTCCCGGAGCAGCTCCAGCAGTCCTTCCCGATCCCGCGCTACCCCGACCCCACCGTCCCGACCGAGGCCGAGTTCAAGGACGTGTCGGCGTGGGCGCTGGACAAGGGCATCATCAAGAAAGCCGTGGACTACAACACATCGGTGAGCACGCAGTTCATCAAGTAAGCAGACACTTGTCATGCTGAGCGCAGCGAAGCAGCCCGTCAATCTAATCATTGACATCCGGGATTTGACGTTTGGCTACCGCGATCAGCCGCCCATCTTCGACCGCTTCACCTGGCAGGTGCAGCGGGGCGAAGCGTGGGCGGTCATCGGGCCGTCCGGCTCCGGCAAGAGCACCCTGCTCTACCTGATCGAGGGGCTGACGCGGCCAACGTCGGGCGTCATCGCGGTTGCCGGCGACAGCGTTCCGCGCAAGAAGGAGCGCGGCAAGACCGGCCTCGTCCTGCAAGACTACGGCCTGCTGCCGTGGGCCACGGTGTGGGAGAACGTCACGCTGGGAGTGCGCATCCGCCGCTTCTACAACCAGGAAACGGACGTGCGCCACGCCGAGGAGCGCGCCGCCTTCTGGCTGGAGCGCGTCGGCCTGGCGGACCAGCGCGACAAGTACCCCAACCAGCTCTCCGGCGGTCAGCGGCAGCGGGCCGCCCTGGCGCGCACCCTCGCCATTGATCCGGATGTGCTGCTGATGGACGAACCCTTCTCCGCCCTCGACGCCCTGACGCGGGAGGACATGCAGCGACTGACCCGAGACTTGCGCGCCGAGACGGGCATCACCATGATCCTGGTCACCCACAGCATCGAGGAGGCGGTCTACCTGGGCAACCCGATCCTTGTCCTGGGCCAGCCGCCGACCCGCGCGCCCCACGTCATCGCCAACCCCGGCATGGGGCAGGCAGGCTATCGCGGCGCGGCGGACTTCCTCGCCAAGACCGTCGAGCTGCGCGCCGCGCTGGGCGCGCCGGAGGCCGACCGTGCGGTGGCGTGACATCCTCATCGCCGCCGCCGTCCTGCTCCTGGTGTGGGAGGCGGCGGCCCTCGCCCTGCACCGCGACATCCTGCCCGGCCCGACCGAGGTCATGCTGACGTTCGCCGCCCAGTTCCCCGTTGCCCTCGGCCGCCATTTCTTCATCAGCGCGATGCGCGTCGTCGCCGCCCTCCTGCTGTCGGTGGTCGTCGCCGTGCCGCTCGGCTTGATCCTGGGCCAGAGCAAGCTGGCGAACCGCCTCCTCGCGCCCGTCATCTACGTCCTGTACCCGATCCCCAAGATCGTCTTCCTGCCCATCATCTTCCTGTTCCTGGGCATCGGCGAGCTGTCGAAGGTGTTCATCATCTTCCTGATCCTGTTCTTCCAGGTGCTCGTCGTCGTGCGCGACAGCGCCAGCACCCTGCGGCCGGAGCTGATCGCGTCGGTGCGCTCCCTCGGCGCCGGGCGGCGCGCCCTGTTCCGCTTCGTCTACCTGCCCGCGACCGTGCCCGCGTCCATCACGGCTCTGCGCATCAGCGTCGGGACGGCGGTGGCGGTGCTCTTCTTCGCCGAGACCTACGCCACGACGTCGGGCCTCGGCTACTACATCATCGTCGATTCCCTGTCGCGCCTGGCGTACCGCGAGATGTACGCCGGCGTCCTTGCCATGAGCCTGCTCGGCCTGGGCCTCTACCTGGCCCTGGACGGGCTTGAACGGCGGCTCGCGCCGTGGATGTTTGTGAGTTAGACCTATGAACAGCGACACCATGACTTTTGTCAGCGTTCGCGGCCCGAGCCGCGCGACCGTGACCGGCAGCCTCGTCCACCTGATGACCCAGAGCGGACGCCTGAAGCTGGCCGATGTTCTGACCGATGTGAACCAGACGCCGAAGGGCCGGTTAGAGTACGCCGTCGGGCCGGGCGGCGACTGGGTCACCCTCATCACCCCGGAACCGTTCGAGACCCTCAGCGCCGACCTGTCGCACCTGTTGGGCGCGCCGACGTTCCTGTTCCACCTGCACGAGGGCGACACCTGGCTGTACTGGTTCTACCTGAACGGCCGGCAGATGGACCACTTCGACTCCCTGCCGGAGTACTGGGATAGCGACCTACCGGCCCAGGCCGAGCAGTCGGAGGGGAAGCCGCGGCTCATCGGCGAGACGCTGGGCATTGACCCCCAGACCATCGCGCCGTATCTGCATCGGGAGCTAGGCGACGCGCCGGAGGTCAGCGACGAGTACGACGAGGTGAACCTGGCGCTGGAGATGTTGGACACGGACGCGCGCGTCAGCCCCGACGACCGCTACGATCTGTGGGATGCGCGGGTGATGTTCGACTTCATGCGCCGCCTCGGCATCACACCGCCCGTGGACGCGAGCGGCCAGCCGATCGCGCCCCTCACCATCCTGCGCTTCGAGTCGGCCTCATGACCACCCTGACCGGCGACGAGAAGGCGCGCTACGTCCGCGCCATGTTCGGCCGCATCGCCGGCCGCTACGACACGATGAACCGCATCATGACCGGCTTCCGCGACCAGAGCTGGCGGCGGCTGGCAGTCAGCGAGGTGGCCCCGCCGCCTGGCGGCGTCATCCTCGACGTCGGCACCGGCACCGGCGATTTCTTGCCCCTGCTGGCGCACGCCGCGCCCGGCGTGAGCGCCGTCGGCGTGGACCTGACGTTCGAGATGATGGCCTATGGCTCGCCCAAGCTCGCCGAGGCCAACGGGCGCGCCGCCTTCGTCCAGGGCGACGCCCTGCGCCTGCCCTTCCCCGACGACACCTTCGACGGCCTGGTGAACGGCTTCCTCCTGCGCAACGTCGCCGACCTGCGCCAGACCCTCGCCGAGATGCGCCGCGTCATCAAGCCGGGCGCGCGCGTCGTCATCCTGGAGATCACGCCGGTAAATACGCCGCTGTGGGGCGACTTGTTCCGCTTCTACTTCTACCGCATCGTGCCGCGCATCGGCGGCGTCATCGCCGGCGCCCCCGACGCCTACTCCTACCTGCCGGCCTCGGTGGACCGCTTCGTGGACGCCGACACGCTCCAGCGCGAGATGGAGGCGGTCGGGTTGCGCCACGTCCAATACACGAAACTGATGCTCAACACCGTCGCCCTGCACATCGGAGAGAAGGCATGAGCGCCCCCGACCGCATCGTCATCGGCATGTCCGGCGCCAGCGGCGCGATCTACGGCATCCGTCTCCTGGAGGCGCTGCGGGCGATGGGCGGCGTCGAGACGCACCTGGTCATCAGCCCGGCGGCGCGGCAGACTATCGAGAGCGAGACGGAGCTGTCGGTCAAGGGGGTGGAGGCGCTCGCCGACGCCGTCCACGGCCACCGCGAGATCGGCGCGACCATCGCCAGCGGCTCGTTCCGCACGCGGGGCATGGTCGTCGCGCCATGCTCGGTCAAGAGCCTGTCGGCCATCGCCTATGGCCTGGCCGATGACCTCATCGGCCGCGCCGCCGACGTGCATCTCAAGGAGGGCCGCCCGCTGGTGCTCCTGTTCCGCGAGACGCCGCTGCACGTGGGGCATATCAAGGCGATGTTGGCCGCCACCGAGAATGGCGCTATCATATTCCCACCGCTGCCCGCGTTCTACAACCGGCCGCAGACCGTGGACGACATCGTGAACGACACGGCGAGCCGCGTCCTGGCCCGCCTCGGCCTGGACGCGCCGGTCAAAGCGTGGGCCGGCATCCGCGCCGCCCTCAAGGGCGAGGAGTAAGTGTACCATGCAAGCCGACGACATCCGCCACCTGTACGACCATTCCTTCTGGGCCACCCACAAGATACTCGACTCGACCCAGCGGCTCACCCCGGAGCAGTACGACGGCCACCCGTGGGACACGGCGAGCATTCACGAGATCATGACGCACACCCTGGCCGCCAGCACGATCTGGCTGGCGCGCTGGCTCGGCGACAGCCCAACCTCCCGCGTCCAGACCGACGAGGTGCCGACGCCGGGCGACCTGGCCGCGCGCTTCCAGGCCCACGAGGCGGACCTGCGCGCGTACCTCGCCACGCTCACCGACGATGACCTGGGCGCGACCTTCACGTTCCGCACGAGCATTGACGGCGTGACGTCTACCCTGCCGCTCTGGACACTGCTGCTCCAGATCTACGGCCACAACATCCAGCACCGCTCCGAGGTCGCCACGATCCTCACCCACTACGGCCAGTCGCCCGGCAACCTGGACCTGCTCATCTACGAGCGCGAGCGGCAATAGGAGGCCGTCATGACTCCAAACGATGTTGAGTTCCTGTTTGATTACAGTGAGTGGGCGTGGAATAAGCTCCTGGATACGGCGGAGGCGCTGGACGAGGCGCAGCTCGACGCCCAGCCGTGGCGTTTGCCCAGCCTGCGCCACATCCTGACCCACGCCCTCGGCGCCGAGATGCTCTGGCTCGCCCGCATGCAGGGCAACTCGCCGACGACCATGCTCACGGTCGCCGAGGTTCCGACGCTGGCGGCGCTACGGGCGCGTTGGCGCGCGCAGAGCGTCGCGCTGCATGCCTTCATCGCCGGCCTGACGCAGGCGGACCTGGACGCCACGGTTCACTACAAGACCACCAAGGGCCAGCCCTATGAGGAGACGCTGTGGCGTCTCCTGGCGCACCTTGCCAACCACGGCACGCAGCACCGCAGCGAGGTCGCCGCGCTCCTCACCGAGTTCGGCCACTCGCCCGGCGACCTGGACATGATCGTCTATCTTCGCCAGAAATGGTAAGGGAGTAACCACCATGACTGCATCGAATCCCATGACCCCTGAAGAGCTGGCTTACTTGCTCGAATCCTCGCTGGAAATCATACAGTCCGAAGCCGACGCCCTCGGCCCGGATCTGATGGCCTGGCGGCCCGCCGAGGGCGCGTGGAGCATCAACGAGGTCATCGGCCACCTGATCGAGGCCGACCGCCGCGGCTTCTATGGCCGCATCGTCATCCTGACGACGAAGGACAACCCCAAGCTCGAAGCGTGGGACCAGGAGGAGGTCGCCCGCGAGCGCGGCGACGACGAGAAGGATGGCTTCGCCCTGCTGGAGGAGTTCACGTCGCTGCGCGAGGACGGCATCGCCCTGGTCGAGGGGCTGACGCCGGAGCAGTTGGCGCGCGTCGGCCAGCACCCGGTCGTGGGCGAGCTGAGCGTGAGCGATGTGCTGCACGAGTGGATCTACCACGACCGCATCCACATCCAGCAAATCCTCGACATCAGCAAGGCGCTGATGTGGGAGAACATGGGCGCCGCCCGCAAGTTCAGCCAGCCGGAGATCTAGGCGCGGTGGATGCCAGAGGTAGAGATGCGCCATGGCGCGTCTGTACCTCGGAGGGACTCAATGGACCACCTGCTCGCCTACGACGTCGGCACATCCGGCGCGAAAGCCGTCCTCACCACGACCGAAGGCCGCGTCGTGGCGACGGCCTTCGCGCCCTACCCCACCGTCTACCCGCGCCCCACGTGGGCGCACCAGGCGCCGGCCGACTGGTGGCGCACGGTGGGCGAGACGACGCGGCAGGTGCTCGACGGCGGCGGCGCAACGCCGGAGTCGGTCGCTGGCCTGGCGTTCTCGACGCAGATGCTCAACGTCGTCTGCCTCGACCGCCAGCGGCAGCCCATCGGCCCCGCGATTAGCTGGCTCGACGGGCGGGCGGGCGCGGAGGCGGCGTGGGTCATGCGGCGGCTCGGCGGGCCGCGCGCCTTCGCCATGATCGTCGGCGCGTCCCTGACCGGCAAGGACCTCCTCCCCAAGTACCTCTGGCTCAAGCGGCACGCCCCCGATGTCTACGCCCAGACCGCCGCGTTCGTGGACGCCAGCGGCTACCTCCTCCACCGCGCCACCGGCCGCCTGGCCTACGAGTGGACCAGCGCCAGCGTTACCGGCCTCTTCAGCCTCAAGAGCAAGACGTGGGACGGCATGCTGATGCGCCTGTTCGGGCTGGACGGCGCGAAATTCCCCGACACAGCCCCCTCGACCGCCCGCATCGGCGGCCTGACGCGGGAGGCCGCCGCCCATCTTGGCCTGCTGGAAGGGACGCCGGTCTTTGGCGGCGCGGGCGACGCCATGACCGCCGCCGTCGGGGCGGGCGCCCTGGGCGAGGGCGAGGGCCACATCTGCCTCGGCACGTCGGGCTTTGTGAGCATCATGACCGCTCGCCGCGTTGTTGGCCGCCGCGGCATGGCGACCCTCCAATCCGCCGACCCCGGCAAGCTGCTGCTCATCGGCCAGAACGAAACCTGCGCCGAGTGCCTGCGTTGGGCCGCGCGCGAGCTATACGGCGCGGACGACGCCGACCCGACGATCTACACGCAGATGGACGCGGAGGTCGCGGCGAGCGCGCCGGGCGCGGGCGGCCTGCTCTTTACGCCCTGGCTATACGGCGAGCGTTGCCCCATCGGCGACGAGCGCCTGCGGGCCGGGTTCATCAACCTCGGCGCGAATCACACGCGAGCGCAGATGACCCGCGCCATCTACGAGGGCGTCGCCTACAATCTGCGCTGGGTGATGGACTCGATGGCGGAGATGTATCGGTTCCGGCCGGCGACACTGCGCGCCGTCGGCGGCGGGGCGCGCGGCCTGCCCTGGCTTCAGATCATCGCCGACGTCACCAACAGAACACTGGAAGTGGTCGAGAACCCGCACCACGCCGGGGCGGTGGGGGCAGCGCTGCTGGCCGCCGTCGGCCTGGGCATCTACCCCTCGGTGCCGGCCATTGGGGGCGTCGTCCGTCCGACCCACGTCGTCACGCCCAACAAGGACACGCGCGCCGTCTACGCCTCGCTCTACCCGGCGTTCCAGGAGGTTTATCCGGCCCTGCGCGCCATCTATGGGCGGCTCAACGCGCCGCCCCCCGCCGAGGCATGAGAGCGATTGGGTGAGTCTTTGGACCACGAAAGGCTCGAAAAAGGCGCGAAAGACACGAAATGTCACTTTCACAACGAGAGCCTTTCGCGTTTTTCGCGGCCTTTCGTGGCCTTCGTGGTCCAGAATCCATCCCATTCGCTTTGCCATCGCAAGGAGATGCCATGGACCCAAATACGCTCGCGGATGTGATGCAGGAAGTGGTGGCCGTCCTCAAGCCCTACGGCGACGACGCGCTGCGTCTCACGCGCCTGCCGCAGCAGGGCCTGGAGCGCGAGACGGTCCTGGCGGCGATGCAGCGGCTCAAGGCCGCGGAGGCGGCGCGCTGGAAGGCGGGTTACGTCTCCGGCGCCGTCTACAATGGCGACGAGGGCTTCAGCGACTTCCTCGCCCGCGCCTACGCCCTCAACATGGCGAGCAACCCCCTCCACCCCGACGTTTTTCCGAGCGCGACCAAGTTCGAGGCCGAGATCGTCGCCATGACTGCCGCGATGCTCGGCGCGGATGTCGCCCACGACGCCGTCGCCGGGACGGTCTCGTCCGGCGGCACGGAGAGCATCCTCCTGGCGATGAAGACCTACCGCGATTGGGCGCGGGCCGAGAAGGGCATCGCCGAGCCGGAGATCGTCGCGCCGACGACGGCCCACGCCGCTTTCGCCAAGGCCGCCCACTACTTCGACATGCCGCTCGTCCGCGTCCCGGTCGGCGCCGACGGCCGCGCGGATGTCGCGGCGATGGAGCGCGCCATCACGCCCAGCACCGCTGTCCTCGTCGGCTCCGCCCCCGGCTTCCCCCACGGCATCGTGGACCCCATCGCGGAGCTGTCCGAGCTGGCGCGGGCGCGCGGCATCGGCTTCCACACCGACGCCTGCCTGGGTGGCTTCATCCTGCCCTGGGCCGAGCGCCTGGGCTACCATGTCCCCGCCTTCGACTTCCGTCTGCCCGGTGTGACCTCCATCTCCGCCGACACCCACAAGTATGGCTACGCGCCGAAAGGAACGTCCGTCGTCCTGTACCGCAACGCGGAGTTGCGCCGCCACCAGTTCTTCGCCATCACCGACTGGCCCGGCGGCCTGTACTTCACGCCGACGTTCGCCGGCAGCCGCTCGGGCGCGGTGATCGCGGCGTGCTGGGCGGCGATGGCGGCGATGGGCGAGGCGGGCTACACCGAGGCGGCGCGGCGCATCCTGGAGACGACGGCCTGGCTCAAGGCGGAGATGCGACAAATCCCCGAGATCGAGATCATCGGGGATAGCCTGTTCCTCGTCGCCTTCCGCGCCGATGCCTTCAGCATCTACCAGGTGTCGGACCAGATGGCCCGGCGCGGCTGGAATCTCAACGGCCTGACGCAGCCGGACGCCGTCCACCTGTGCGTGACCCTGCGCCACACGCAGCCGGGCGTCAAGGAGCGCTTCATCGCCGACCTGCAGGAGGCGGTGGCGTATGTGCGAGCGCACCCGGAGGCGTCGGCGGGGCTGGGGCCGCTCTACGGCATGGGCGCGACGGTGGAGATGGGGCCGATGGTGAAGGAGCTACTGGGCATGCTCCTGGACGTGCTGTACCAGGCGTAGGCACACCCGACGGCGATTCCGAGAAGAAGGAAACGCAAAGGCGCAGAGACGCAAAGGGAAGATATCAGACAGGTCTTCTTTCTTCGCGCCTCTGCGGCTTTGCGTTGCTATCCTCTTCGGTCCGGGGGAAGGGCTACAATTCTTCCCAGCGGGCGAGGCGGATGGTCTCATCGTAGGTGAACTTGAGCTGCGCCACCTTGCCGTCCCAGCGCAGGACGCGCGGCCCGAAGATGCGGTCGGCCTCAGGGATCGGCAGATCGGCCAGCCCATCCATGCGAACCCACGCCAGGTCGCCCTCGACGCACGCGCCGACCTGGCCCGTGAATTGCTCCGCCACATACACGAACATCATCCACTGGTAGTGCTCGACGGGGGAAACCTCCGTGATGACGGCGCGCAGCTCCGGCCGGACCACCTCCAGCCCGGTCTCCTCGCGCATCTCGCGGATGCACGTCTCCGACGGCGACTCGTCCCACTCCAGCTTGCCGCCCGGCGCCGTCCACAGGCCCAGATTCGGCTCCTTGCGGCGGTGCATCATGAGCACGTGGCCGTCCTGGACGGCATAGCACAGAACGGAGAGAATGCGGTGGTAGCCCTTCGGCATGGCACAGGCCCTTTCGCGGCTGGCAGATCGGCGACGCCCCAATCATAGCATGAGCGACCCCATTTTCCTACGCGACAAAACGATGGAGGTCTACCGCCGCCTGGTGGACTTCTGGGGCTACCGGGTGTGGAAGCCGCGCCGCGACGCCATGACCGAGCTAATCTCGACCATGCTGTCGCACCGTACGACATCGGAGCAGGAGTGGGCGGCGATGGAGGCGCTGTGGGCGCGCTTCGGGTCGTGGGCCGCCATCGCCGACGCGCCCGTCGCCGACATCGAGGTGTGCATCAAAGGCGTCAACTTCGCCGAGAGCAAAGCGCCGCGCATCAAGGCGACGCTGCGCATCATCGGCGAACGCACCCACGGGACGTACACCATTGACTTCCTCGCCGACCTGCCGACCGCCGAAGGCCTGGCGTGGCTGACGTCGCTGCCGGGCGTCGGCATCAAGACGGCGTCGCTCGTCCTTCTGTTCAACTTCCACAAGGATATCATGCCGGTGGACACCCACGTCCACCGCGTCAGCCAGCGCATCGGCCTCATCGGGCCGAAGACAACTCCCGAACAGGCGCACCACGACCTCTTGCAGCTGCTCCCGCCCGACCCCGACGTTCTCTACAACTACCATGTCGCTCTCATCACCCACGGTCGTAAGATCTGCACCTACGCCCGTCCTAAGTGCGAGGAGTGCGTCGTCAACGACCTGTGCGACTATTACCAGACGGCGGTCGCGCCGGCGCGCGGGGAGAGGGGAAAGACGAAATAGCTGCAATCCACGAGCCCGTTCACGTCTGGGGAGAATGCGCATATAATACAGACCATACTGATAACACCCGTACACCAAGCGAGTTGCCTCATGCCCACGGTCCTAACCGTCGGCCCCTACCGTTTCTTTTTCTGGTCCTATGATTGCTCGGAGCCGCGGCATATTCACGTTCAACGAGACCGAAGTCGCGCCAAATTCTGGCTTGCTCCGGTCGGGTTGGCAGACAGCTACGGCTTTCGGCCAAAGGAATTGGGTGATATTGAGCGGGTCATCGAGGAACACCAGGATCTTTTGAGGAGGAAGTGGGATGAGCATTGCGGCGGAGCTTGAGATGATCAAGCTGAAATTGGCGCAGGCGGAGATTAGCGACGTGCGCGTCACGGATGACGAACTGGTCGTCGCCTTGATGGATGGGCGTACAGTGTCAGCGCCTTTGCTCTGGTTCCCGCGCCTCTTCTACGGGAACCCTCAAGAGCGGAGCAACTTCGTCTTCGCCCGCGACACTATTCACTGGCCCGACCTGGATGAGGATATCGGGTTGCCCACGCTCCTGCTCGGGCGGGGGCAAGGGGAGAGTCCTCAATCTCTCCAGCGCTGGTTGGAGCAAAGAAAAGCTGCTCGGAACGGCGCACTTCCAGTCGACGCTGTCCAAGGGTAAGGTTACGAGACAGGCCATTGCTGAGTGCCGTGAGCAAGGGATTCGGCCTAGACCTCATAAGGGACTACTTCTGCCGCGTTAGCCCTTCTCGAACTTCACCTTGGCGTAGAGGCGGCGTAGGGGCAGATCACAGCCGAAACACCTCAACAATCACCGTGGGGTTCAGCAACGTGTCTAGCTCGGCGTCATCGAACTGGGGTTCGTCACAAGCCACCACGGCATCGGGGTAGAGGTAAGCGCGCCGATCCACGCAGACGCGATGCCACCCGGATACACCTCACACGGACTGGCCTCGAGCTGGCGGTTCAACTCGGCGATCAGATTGCCCGCGATGACGTTGTGCTGGCGAGTCGCTCCCGTCATTGCCACCATCTGCCCGTCCACATACTCGCTCTTGTGCTCAGCCCGGCGTTCCTGGGCCAGATACTCTTCCGGCGTCAGGTAGGTGACGGCAGCTGCCGACGTGTGTGCCTCCACGATTGCGAACCTGTCTACGAGTATACGGCCAATCGCTGGAACGTTCAAGCGCCGCGTTAGCCTGTGCGCGCCGTCGTGACGATGGCGATGCCGAGGACCACGGCCAGGCCCCCCATGAGCTGCTGCAACGTCGGCTGAATGCCGAACAACCCCCACGTCCACAGGATGGCCACCACGGGGCTGACCGTTAGCACGATGGAGAACATGGACATCGGCAGCCGCCGCAGCGCCAGGTAGTACAGTGAGCGGCTGAACACCACGTCCACCGAGCCGGCGACGATGACGACGAGCCACGCCGACGGGCTGGGCCACTGCCAGGCGCGAAACGCCGTCACGCCCACCGCCAGGAACGCGGCCATGGACGCCAGCCGCCATAGGAAGAACTCCACAAACTCGATGTGGCCGCCGTGACGCTTCACGACCCCGGTGTGCAGGGCGTACAGCGTCGAGGACACCAGGATCATGATCGCCCCGATGCGCAGGTAGTCGCCGGGCTGGAAGGTGATGATGCCCACCCCGACCAGGGCCACGGCGATGCCCATCATCTGCTGCCGCAGCACACGCTCCTTGAGCCAGAACACGCCGATCAGGATGCCGACCAGGATCGAGGTCTCGTTCAGCAGCGACGCCGTGCCGGGGTCAATGTACTCGACGGCGGCGAAGCTGATGACCGTGGCCGCCCCGGCCAGCGCGCCGATAGTCAGGGTGAAGCGGAAGTTGCGCCGGAAACCGGCCAGCTGGAACTTACCCTGCGCCACAGCAAAGGCCGCCACCTCGATCGTCGCCACAGCGATCACAAGGAACGCCGACAGGGGCGGCGGCAGGTAGTTCGCCAGGCTGCGGGCAAAGACGAAGTGTAGCCCGTCCACCATGAGCAGCGCGGCAACCAGGATGGGCGCGGCGCGGTCGGTGGCGGCAGTCACGGTTGAAGTGGTATTCGTCATGGGCGCTCGTTGAGAGATGGGCCATTCTACGCACCCGGCGCGGTTCTGTCAAGAATGGTCCCCGCCTTCTCCTCGGAACCCCACCGACTCCTGCGCCGTCACGCCGCGCAGCCCTGCCAGAAACACGCGCATCAGCCAGGCAAAGCTGGCGTCTATATCCAGTGGGATCGCGAACCCGCCCCCCGCCTCGAGTGTCGCGAAGCCGTGGACGACGCTGCGCAACCCCCTGGCAGCGTGTACCGCCTCCTCACCCTGAAGCCCATAGGCGGACAGCACCGCCAGTACAATCTCCATTAACTGCGCCTCGGCCGCCTGTAACTCCCGGTCATCCGGGGCGATCAGGCGCGGCGAGCGCACGGTCGCCGCGTAGAGGCCCGGATGCTCGCGAACGAAGGCGCGATAGCTGTCGGCCATTGCCAGGACGGCCGCGTCGCCGCTCTTCCCGATCGCCGCGCGCCCAAGTTGCGCCGCCAACTCACGCAGGCCGAGCAGAGCTAGATCGCGGTTGACGCCCGGCAGCCCATCTACGTGATTGTAGAGCGACGGCGTGCGGATGCCAAGGTGTTGGGCGAGGGCCGCCAATGTGAGCGCGTCCAGCCCATCCCGGTCGGCCAGCTCGGCAGCCGCCTGGATGACCACCTGCTGGTCCAGACCCGCTCTACGCGACATGACGCTCGGCCTCCTGGAGCGTGCCCAAAAACGTGAGAAGGGCCGAACCTGTTGGGGCCGGCATCTCGGCGTGCGGGTAGTGCCCGGCGCCCTCGATCATCTGCACGCCGCCATGCAAGCTGTCGGCGACAAGCTTTGCTTCAGCGGCGGGGTCCTTGAAGTCCGGGTCCTTTGTGCCCATAATGACGAGCGTCGGCGCATTGACCTTGCTCAGCGCCGCTTCAGATGCCTCCTTCGTGGCGAGCATCATCCCGCGTAGCGCTTCCAGCCGTCCCTTCTCGCGCAGGTTGTTGTTCTGCACGCTTGTGTACTGCTCCCAGTCGGCGGGGCGCGACGTCGGGTACAGGGTGGCGAAGTAGCGGGACCACACGCTGATGCCCCACGGCCGCAGGAGCATTGTGCCGAATATCGCCGAGCGCTGCCAGCGCGGCATTGTGTCGCGGACGAACGGGCCGATGAGCACAAGCCCCGCGACGGCCTCCGGCGCTGTGGCCGCGACGCAGACGGCCGCCCCCGCCGCCATGGACGTGCCAACGATAGTCGCGGGGCCAGCGTCGAGGTGGCGGATCAGGGCGAGGATGTCGCTGCCTATTGCCGCGACGGACACGTCGGCCCAGCCGACGCTTGCTTCGCCGTGTCCCCGCACATCCATCGTCGCGACGCGGTAGCCGGCGGACACAAGCTGCGGGGTCAGGAAGCGATACTCGGCGCGCAGGTCGCCCATGCCGGGCACGCAGACGACCAGGGGGCCAGCGCCCGTGTCGTCGAAAGCGATGCGGCCGCCGTCGTGCTCAAGATACTGTGTGCTCATCAATCTCTCCTTGTCTTCATAGCGATTTAACTAACTAAAATATATTTTAGACTAATATTATTAGTTTGTCAAGTCCTCGTGGTGCGCTTCTCGAAATCCGATGGAGGCTTGACCGTCACCCCCGCCGGGGCTATCATCCGACCCAGATACTCACACACCCCGGAGCTTTCCATGATTGATTTCGGCTTGCGAATGCCCGATTTTCCGACCGACGGCAGCTCGAGCCAGGCGTTCGTCGCGCAGATGGACGACCTGCTGGACGCGGCGCGCGGCGGCTTCGTGTCCGCCTGGGTCGCCGACCACTTCGTGCCGTGGGCCAACTTCCAGGACCCCATGACGGCCACCTACGAGTGCTGGACGACCCTGACCTACCTGGCCGGCGCTCACAAGGACTACCTGTTCGGCAACATCGTCCTCTCGCAATCCTATCGGCCGCCGGCCCTGACGGCGAAGATGGCGGCCACGCTCCAGGAGCTATCCGGCGGGCGGCTGGTGCTCGGCCTCGGCGCAGGCTGGAAGAAGGATGAGTACCTCGCCTACGGTTACGACTTCCCACCGCCGGCGCAGCGCATCCACGAGCTTGCCGAGACCGTGCAGATCATCCGCCGCATGTGGACGGAGCCGCGCACGACGTTCGAGGGCAAGTACTACCAGGTGCGCGACGCCATCTGCGAGCCGAAGCCTGCGCCCCTGCCGCCGATCATGATTGGTGGCGGCGGCAAGCAGCTCATGCTGCGCCTCGTCGCGCGCTCCGCCGACTGGTGGAACTTCCCCGGCGGCAGTGTCGAGAAGTACGCCGACCTCCTGGCGACCCTGCGCGCCCACTGCGCCGACGTGGGGCGCGACTACGACAGCATTGTCAAGACCTGGGCGTGCGACTGCGTGGCCGTCGCGCCGACGACGGCGGAGGCGCGGCGCATGGCCGACGCCACCCCGTTCTGCCAGCCGGATGGCTCGGTCGTCGGCACGCCGGACGAAGTGGCCGCGCACCTGCGCCGCTTCACCGACCTGGGCGTGACCCACTTCATGCTGCGCTTCGCCGACTTCCCGCGCACCGACGCCGTGCGCCTCTTCGCGCGCGAGGTCATCCCGCAGTTTGCCTAGGGTAGCGACAACGCCGGCCCCCTTCTCCCCTTGTGGGAGAAGGGGGTTGGGGGATGAGGGACGAACCCCAAGGAAGGACACCATGAGCATAACGATGCTGGAAACGGTGACGCCGGAGGCCGTCGGCCTGTCGTCGGCGCGCCTGGGCCGCGTCACGGATCTGATGCGGCGCTACGTGGACGAGGGCAAGCTGGCCGGGCTGGTCGGCGTCATCTGGCGCAGCGGCGCGGTGGCCTACGCCGAGGCCGTCGGCCAGCGCGACATCGAGGCGGGCACGCCGATGACGCTCGACACGATCTTCCGCATCGCCTCGATGACCAAACCCATCACGAGCGTGGCGGTGATGATGCTCTACGAGGAGGGGCGGTTCCAGCTCAACGACCCCATCTCGCGCTACCTGCCCGAACTAGGCGCGATGCAGGTCATGGTCGGCGGGACACCCGAAGCGCCGCTGCTGGAGCCGACGGCGCGCCCCGTCACGGTGCACGACCTGTTCACCCACACCGGCGGCCTGGCCTACGGCTTGCTGCCGCAACTCTCCCCGATCGAAGCGATGTACGCGGCGGCGAGGATGACCGCGTTCGACGAGCCGCTCGCCGAGAAGATCGTGCGCCTGGGGCGGCTGCCCCTGGCGAGCCAGCCGGGCACGCGCTGGCAATACAGCCTCTCGACCGACGTGCTGGGCCGCCTGGTGGAAGTGCTGTCGGGGCAGACGCTCGACGTGTTCTTCCGCGAGCGCATCTTCGCGCCCCTGGGCATGACCGAGACCGGCTTCCAGGTTGCGCCGTCGGCCCTGGATCGCCTGGCCGCGCTGTACACGCTCGGCCCCACCGGCCTGACCCTCGTCGAGGCGCCCGGCGCAAGCCAGTTCGCCCGGCCGGCGGTGCTGCTGTCCGGTGGTGGCGGCCTGGTCTCGACGCCGGCCGACTACCTGCGCTTCTGCCAGATGCTGCTGAACGAGGGGGACCTGGACGGGGTGCGGCTGCTGGGGCGCAAGACGGTCGAGCTGATGACGATGAACCACCTGCCCGCCGCCCTCATGCCGCCGGTCATCTTCCCCGCCGCCGCGCAGTTCACGGCGGGGCAGGGCTTCGGCCTCGGCGTCTCGGTGCAGGTGGACATGACGCAAGCGCAGATCATCGGCTCGCCCGGCGCGTATGGCTGGGGCGGGGCGTTCGAGACGGTGTTCTGGAACGATCCGGCCGAGGACCTGATCGCCATGTTCTACACCCAGTTCGCGCCCTCGATGTTCTACCCGCTGCGGCGCGAGGTGCGCGTGGCCGTGTATCAGGCGATTGTGGAGTGAGCCTGACTCAAGGAGGACGCGAATGTCGGAACGGAACATCGAGTATGACTGCTGGCACCCGGACTGCAAGGACGACCCGCGCAACACCATCGCCCTCGACATCCCCGACAAGCCCGCGGACGACGACGACGAGGTCAAGACGAAGGACATCATTGCCGACTGCAAGCGCGGCCACACCAACATCCTGACCGTGCCCGCGGCGTGGGGCTACGCCAACCTCGTCCTGGGCCGCCTCCCCGGCGTCGGCGGCAAGCTGCCCGTGTTCAAGGGCAGGCAGGCGTAGATGGCCACGCAGCCGCCGGGCGAGCCGCCCGGAGAGAAGCCCATCGTCGTGCCGTCGCGGCCGCCGACACCGGAGCAGCAGAAGATCGCCGACGATGCCGCTGCGAGCTGGCGCAAGGTGCAGAACGACGCGCCCGTCGAGGCCATCAAGCGCATCGAGGACGCCGCGAAGCAGCTCATCACCCTGACCGGGGCGCTGCAGGGCATCACCTTCGCCGTGTTCGCCTTCGGCAACGTCAAGGACCGCATCAGTGGGCTGTGGCTGCTGCCGTTCGTCGTCCCGGTGCTGCTGTGGCTGGTGAGCATGATGCTGGCGACGTTCGTCTTCGTACCGCGGCCGCGCGACGCCGACCTCAACGACTACAGCCCGGCGGCGTGGCTGAGGCTGCGCGACGCCTACCAGCGCGTCAGCCGCGAGAAGCTGCGCTGGCTGCACTTCTCCCAGGCCGTGCTCATCCTGAGCTTCCTGACCGTCGTCGTCCTGGTGCTCTTCCTGGCCGTCGTGCCGTCGGCGCCGCCGCCCGCTCCGACGCGCATCATCCTCGTCACCCCAACGCCGTGACGCCGCCAGAGCTGACAACGGATGCAGTCACGGATAAACGGATGGACTGCCTGGGAGACGCAGCTACACCAAATGACATATCCGTTTATCCGTTTTCTATCCGTTGCCAGTCTTCCCCGCCTCCTCAATCAGCGCGATCAACTCCTGCGTCTTCTGCGCCATGTCCGCCGCGCCTGCGCCGTACGGCTCGAAGTTGCGCAGGGCGGCCTGGGCGTACAACAGGGCGTCGCCCAGGCGGCCGTCCTGTGCGAGGGCCAGGGCGACGTTGTAGCGCGTCGTGCCGGCGAGGTACAGGTCGCCCATGCTTTCCTTGTAACGGATGGATTCGCGGTAGTGGGGCAGCGCCTGGTCGAGGTCGCCGGCGTCGCCGTAGATGATGCCAATCTGGTGGTGGGTCACGGCCAGGTCGGCCACGTCGTCGGCGGGGAACATCGCCAGGGCGTCGAGGTAGGACCGCAGCGCGGCGTTGAAGTGCGTCCGCTGCTCCTGCGCGGGCCGCCCGGCCGCCCGCGCCTCCGCGAAGCGCTCGCGGGCCACAAGGCCTAGCTGGCCCAGGCACTGGCCGCGCCCCAGGCGGTCGTCTTCGGGAGTCAGGGCCAGGCTGCGGCGGTACCACGTCTCGGCCTGGGCCAGGTCCCGCAGCGCGGGAAGGTCCTTGTAGGCGTGGCCGAGGTTGAAGGCCGCGCTTGCGGCCGCCGGTTTGTCGGCTATGCGCTCGAGTAACGCCAGAGCTTCCTCATAATGCGCGACGCACGCAGACTGCCCCTGCTCGCGCTCGATCTGCGCCAGCTCGTGCAGCGTCACCGCCAGGCTGCGGACGGTGTGGCGCTGCCGGTCGTCCAGGCTGGCGGGCGGCGCGGCCAGGGCGTCGGCGGCGCGGCGGCGGTCCCACTCGACGGTCACCCGCTGGAGCGCCTCGGCCTCCTGCCACCGCCGCGCCTCTTGCGCCAGCCGCACCCGGTACTCCATTACCGGTCTCCACTCCTCCTCCCGGCCGGGGCGCGGGCCGCCCGTCGCCGCGTCCACGAAGTCCGGGACGATCTCCTCCACCAGCCGCCGCCACTCCTCGCGCCGCCCGCGGTGGTCATACAGCCGGTCCAGTCCCTGCATCGCGGAGATGACGCCACCCCACCAGCCGTAACGGCGAGCAAGGGCGCGGGCGCGAAGGAGGTTGTCCTCCTCCTCCGCCAGCGCGGCGATGACGCCGCGGTTCCCGGCCCCGTACGCGTTGTGGTAGTAGTCGCCCAGCGCGCCCTCGGCCTCGACCCACGCGCGGACGGCGCGCAGGGCGGGAGGGAGTCCCTCTCTATCCCCCGCCTCGCTCTGCTCGGCACCCCCTTCCTCCCCCACTGGTGGGGGGAGGAAGGGGGTTGGGGGGATGGAGGAGGGACTGCCGTAATACCGCTCGAACAGGTTCTGCAGGAACCACGGCACGGTCGGGTGGATGGCGTAGTAGCCGCCGCCGTAGGCGTTGAGCAGGCCGATCTCCGCTGCGCGGTCCAGCAGGCGGATAGCCGTCTCGCGGATCAGCCCGGCGACCTCGGGCGCGGGCGCCGGGAGGCCAGGGTCGCCCATCAAGACCAGGGTGTTCACATCCACAAAACCCTGGAAGAGGTGGAGCAGGGCCAGGACGCGCCGCTCGTCCTCGCCGAACGCGGCGTCGAAGCCGTAGCCGAGGGACGCGCCGAGGGACTTCGCCCGCCCTTGCTCGGCCTCGTCGGTGAAGGCGGCTTCGCCCGCCCGCAGCCGCGCCACGTACGCCTCGATCTGGTCTTTGCTGTTCAGGCCGTCGCGCAGCGCCTGGCCGACCACGACGGTCAGCGTCAGCGGGTTGCCCTGGCTGTAGCGCAGCAGCGGCTGCCACGCGTCCACATCCACAATGGGCCGGCCGTGGCGCTCGGCCAGGGCGCGGGCGAGCAGACTCCGCTCCTGCCAGCGCATCGGCCGCAGGGTGATGCGCCGCGGCACGTCGCCCAGCCAGCCGCGCTCGTCGCGCCGCGACGTGAGCAGGAAGCGGGCGCGGGTGTCCCTGGCGTCGCGGAGGAAGTCGGCCAGCTCGCGCTGCTCCTCGCCGCTCCACGCCGAGGCCGCGCCGCTGGGGAAGCCCGCCACCGGCTCGACGTTGTCCCACACCCACAGGACAGGCACGTCGCGCAGGATCTGCAAGGCGATGTTGCGTTTCTCTGCTGGGCTTTTCGCATCCCAGGGAATGCACTTGGCTTGGAGCACCTGCTCGAAGGTGACGGCTAGCTGAGCCAGCAGGTCCGCCAACGTACGGCGGCGCTCGAAGCTCGTGAACAAGACCACGCCCTCGCCGAGGCGGTTGGGGAGCGTTACTTCCCCGCGCAGCCCGCCGGTCAGCGCGTACCAGCGGGCGAACTCGGCGGCGGTGGCGGTCTTGCCGCTGCCGGCGTAGGCGTGGAGCAGGACGACGCACTGGCTGTCGAAGGCGCGGTCCAGGTCCAGCAGGGCGTCGTCGCGGCCGAAGAAGCCCGCGTCCGGCGGCCTGGGCAGGTCGGCGTCGAGCCGCGCGCCGGGCGTCACCTGGCCCGCGTTCAGGTCAACGCGCAGAATGTCGGCCGCCCCTCGCGGCGGGAAGAGCCGAATCGGCGCGGCCTCGTAGACGATGGGCACGGGCCAGTCTTGCAGCTCGCGCGGGACGGAGATCTCGCGCAGCGGCTTCTCGGCCAGGCCCTTGCGGGCGTCGGTCGCGGCGTGGCCGAAGGTGAGGCCGGATGCCAGGGCGGTGTAGAGGTCGGCGACGAACTGGGCGGCGGTGACGACGAAGACGTTGTAGCGCATGGCGAGGACGCCGCCCGCCCCCGCGTCCATGACCTCCTGCGCCAGCGAGCCGTAGGCGCGCACCTGGGCGTGGGGGTCGGCCGGGGCGGACGCGGCGGGGGCCGCGGCGGAGACATCGCCGTCGGCGGGCTTGGGCGTCGCGGACGGCTCGGCGTGAGCGGAACGGCAGGCGTTGAGGACAAGCACGGGAACGCCGGTCTCGGCCAGGAGCTTGCCCAGCTTCGGCCCGGACACCAGCTCCATGTTCGCTTTCTGGCCCGGGTTCTCGAACGCCAGGTAGCCGTGATCGCCGGGCCGGTTGTCGCTGAAAACATCGCGCTTGAACGCCGCTTTGCTGCCGTAGACGCCGTGGCCGTCGAAGTGGACGACGTGGTAGGGCGCGCCGCGCTGCTTAGCCTCGCGCAGCGCCTCGCCCAGGCGCTTGAACGTCGCCGGGCGCAGAACGTGCAGGTCGAAGTCATCGCGGTCGCCCAAGCCCTTGACGATGCGGCTGGCGACGGAACGGAAAGGCACGTCGTCGTCCCGGCCCGGCCGGCAGATGGCGAGCAGGATGCGAATGGTGCCTTCGCTTTGCGGCACGCGTGGGTTCAGGGCGGCGTTAGGCTGGGTGCGCACGAAGGACTGGGCGAACAGGGCGAGGGCGTGGTCGGTCTGCGGGTCGCGCAGCAGCTCCCAGGGGATGGCCGCCGCGTCTTCGACGGTTGTGACGATCTCGACGCGGGTCTGGTTCATGGCATCGAGCATCTGGTCCCACACGCGCTGCGCGTCGCGGCTGCTGTCGAAGGCCTTGCCGAAGAGGTCGCGGCCGATGTCGTCCGTGTGCCGCTCGATGCGGGCGGCGATCTCCGGCGCGGGGTCGGCGGGGAACTGGAGGTAGTCCTCCAGGTACCAACGCACGTCTTCGCGCTCCTGGGCGGTGAGGGTGAAGGTAAATGTGGACTCGGCGGTGCGGCGGGCGACGCCCGCGCCTTCGACTGCGATCTCGACGCGGAAGGTATCAGCGCCGACGCGGGTCTGGGTCAGGCGGAGGGTGCGGGTAGGCTGCGGGTCGCGGCTGGACATGGCAGGCTCCTCGGAACGAGGGGGGGCATATGACGCCGCTGGCGGCAGCGCCGCAATGTCATGCTGAGCGCAGCGAGGCATCCCTCGACGCAGGGGACTCTTCGCTACGCTCAGAGTGACAACGTATGCAACGCGCCACTCTTGACCCACAGTATATCACAGCCGCGTATCGCACGCAAGGGGGGTAAAAACTCAGGAAGGGCCGGCGCGGAGCCCATCCCGCGCGGCCCTTCCCTGGAGGAGGAGAAACCGTCTTATTTATACATCACTTTCGTCTCTGCGACTTGACCGTTGCCCTCTTGTCACCCACCGGGTACCCAACGCCCAACCCTACGCTTGAAGTCTCGCAGCGCGGTCTCGGTGTACCGCCTCATGAATCCCAACGAATTATCGCTGCATTCTGCTGGCGGCGGTGGGGGCAGGTTTGAAACCTGCCCCTACTACACCATTCGCATCCCTACGCCGAACCGTCCATTACGGCAGGTCGGCGACGGACTCCACGATGCGCGACGGCCGGTAGGGGAAGCGCTCCACCATCTCCATTGTCGTGACCCCCGTCAGCACCAGGATGGTCTCCAGCCCGCTCTCCATCCCCGCCAGGATGTCGGTGTCCATGCGGTCGCCAATCATGATGCTGTTGCCCGAGTGCTGGTCCAGGCGTCGCAGCGCCGTGCGGATCATGAGCGGGTTCGGCTTGCCGATGTAGTACGGCGCGATGTTGACCACGCGCTCGATGACCGCCGCCGCCGCGCCGGTGGCCGGGACGATGCCATCCTCGCTAGGGCCGGACACGTCGGGGTTGGTGGCGATGAAGCGCGCGCCGCCCTGGATGAGGCGGATGCCCCGCGTAATCTTCTCGAAGCTGTAGTCGTTGGTCTCGCCGAGGACGACGTAGTCCGGCGACTGGTCCGTGAAGGTGTAGCCCACATCCTCCAACGCCTCGTATAGCCCCTCCTCGCCGATGACGTAGGCCGTGCCGCGCGGCCGCTGCCAGTCGAGGAACTGGGCGGTGGCGAGGGCCGAGGTGTGGATGCGATTGCTGGGAATGTCCAGCCCGCTGCGCTGGAGGCGGTGGCTGAGGACAACCGGCGAGTAGAGGGAGTTGTTGGTCAGCACCAGGAACGGCCGCTCTTCGGCGAGAAGCCGCCCGATGAACTCCGGTGCGCCGGGGATGGGCTGACGGCCCCGCACCAGCACGCCGTCCATGTCGGTGATAATCGCTTTTTTGTCTGGCATCACGAATTCTCCTTGGTGTTCGATGTCATCACAAACGACGCCGCGGCTATTATACATCCTATTTGCGGGAAATCTGCTACGTGTTGCTACATGATGCTTGCAATTCCCTCGTGACTATGATATACTGGTCACGTAACCTCTACATAATGCGGCTCGACCGATGGCCGACCGCACGCCTGCATTTATCCTGGCCTTATCCACTAGAGGAGTTTGGTATGCGACGCGCTCTCTTTGTCCTTGTCGGATTTCTCATCATCCTCGGCTTATACCTGAGTGGGTGCGCCGGGGTCGTCAGTCTGCCCACGAATTCTGGCCCGTCGGCTCAGGAGGCGCCGGCCAGCATCGCCGAGCCAGCCGAGCCAGCGCCGGAGGTCGCGCCGCCGGCAGCGAGCGAGCCGAGCGTGGCGGCGGCTGTGGAGAATGCGAACCCGGCCCCGGCCGCGTCGAACCCGGCCGCGAGTAGCGCTGCCCACACCGCGCCGGCCCCGGCTGCCCCGGCGGCCGCGCCCGCGACCGACAAGCCCGCTGCCGCGCCCGCGGCCGGCTCAGCGGCGAGCGCAGCGTCGGCCCCGCCGGCCGGGTCGAAGGCGGCGAGCGCGGCGCAGGCCAACGGGGCTTCGGGCGGCAAGACGTCCGCCGCCGCTCCCCCGGCCTCAGCGCCGGCCGCCGCGTCGAATGCCACCGGCGACAAGCCTGCCGCTCCCGCCTCAGCGCCTGCCGCGCCTAATGCGGCTGCGCCCGATGCCGCCGCCGCGAGTAGCGACGGCGCGCCCGGTGAGGACGCCATCCTGAAGACGGTGACGGTCGCGCCGAACGCCGAACCGGTGCCGATTGCGGTGACGGACCTGCCCGGCGACGACGTGACCAACATCCTCATCCTCGGCTCTGACCGCCGCTACAAGACCGACCCCGGCCGCACGGACGTCATCCTCCTGGCGACGATTGACAAGGTACACGAGAACATCCACCTGCTGTCCATCCCGCGCGATCTGTGGGTCTACATCCCCGGCGTCGGCTACAACCGCGTCAACACCGCCTACCTGTTCGGCCAGCTCTACAAGCTGCCGGGCGGCGGCATCGGCACGCTCAAGGCCACGCTGATGCACAACCTGGGGCTGCGCGTGGACCGCTTCGTCGTCGCCGACTTCAACGGCTTCAAGAAGGTGGTGGACGACTTCGGCGGCGTGGATGTGGACGTGCCGTGTGGGCTGTACGACCGCAACTGGGTGAACCTGTCGGCCGGCCGCCACCACCTGGACGGCGAGATGGCGCTGCGCTACGCCCGCACGCGCTACTCCACCAGCGACTTCAGCCGCGCCGCGCGCCAGCAGCAGGTGCTGCGCGCCCTCTGGGAGCAGACGCCCCGCAGCGAGCTGATCCTGAAGATCCCGCAGCTCTGGGCAACGTACAAGGACTCGGTGGACACGGACCTGAACCTGGGCGAGCTGCTGACGCTCGGCCAGTTCCTCGGCCGGCTGCACTCGGAGGACATCAAGACCCGCGTTCTGACCTACCCCTACCTCAGCCCATTCACGACGAGCGAAGGCGCCGCCGTGCTCCAGCTGGACCAGGCGGGCTACCGCAGGATGATCGCGGACTTCTACAAGGGAACGCCGGGCGCCGCCCCCGTGGGGACGAAGGCCAGCGCCGACGGCGGCGACGTGGGCCGCGTCGTCATCTGGAACGGGACCAACCGGCCCAACCTGGCCGAGCTGGCGGCGGAGGCGCTGCGCAACCAGGGCGGCCTGCCCGTCGCCGGCACGGGCATCGCCTACACGACCGACTACCCCAAGACGGTCATCCTGAACTACGGCGCGCCGCCAGAGACCATCTCGTCGCTGACGAAGTTCTTCGGCATCGTGCCGGTGCAGCTCGTGCGGCAGAGCGAGTCGGACATGCCGGACGCGGTCGTCGTCCTGGGCGCGGACTACCAGACCTGCCGCAAGTGAACCTCCCAGGGCTGTCATTGCGAGGACGACGATAGGAGGACGAAGCAATCTCCCCTAAGCGAGAGTGAGCCATTCCAGGGCTAGATTGCCTGGGCCTGGGCGAGGGATTGCTTCGCTTTGCTCGCAATGACAGGAAACCTGGGGAAGGTGGGGGAAGAGAGGGGCGCTCCGATGAGCGCCCCTCTCGATTCATGTCCGCACCATGCTTGTCATACCCGACTAAAGTCCTGGTCCATTCGCGCCTCCAGCCCCATGACAGCGACACTGAGCGGCGGTACAATACCCTCAGCAATACTTCCTCTGGGTTGTCACTCTGAGCATAGCGAAGAGTTCCCGACCGTGACGGGATGCTTCACTGCGTTCAGCATGACAGCCAGAGCCTATCTTGAACGGAGTTAGAGATGGCAACAACAAGCCTGCCGGCCGTGGGCCGGGTCAAGAAGACAAACAACCGCCGTTGGCTGGCGATGGCGCTGGTCGTCCTCGGCGTAGCCGTTCTGGGTTTCTTTGGGTACCGACAGTACACGTCGCGCCAGGCGGCGGCCGTGAGTGTGCCAACCGCGGCCGTGACGCGCACCAACCTGGTGGCCACGGTGAACGCGGCGGGTAACCTCCAGCCGTCCAGCCAGGTCAATCTGAACTTCCAGACCGGCGGCACGGTGACGGACGTCAAGGTCAAGGAAGGCGATGTGGTGAAGCAGGGCCAGGCGCTGGTGCAGCTCGACAACACTGACGCGAAACTCGCCGTCGAGTCCGCGAAGTCCAGCCTCCAGTCGGCGCAGCTCAAGCTGCAACAGAGCCAGCAGGGGCCGAAGGATACAGACATCGCCCAGGCGCAGGCCAAGGTGGACCAGGCTCAGGCGTCCGTGAACAAGCTGTATCAGACGACGACGCCAGCCGACATCGCGTCGGCCCAGGCGCAGGTGACCTCGGCCCAGGCGAGCCTGGACAAGGTCAAGGCCGGCGCGACGGACACGGACATCGCCAACGCGCAGCAGAAGGTGGAGCAGGCGAAGAACGCCCTGTGGGGCGCGCAGTCGAACCGCGACGCTATCTGCGGCCGCACGAAGAACCCCGACAACGACCCGAACTGCCAGTCGAACCGCGCGTCGGTTGGGCAGCAGGAAGCCGCTGTGCAGATGGCGCAAAATGACCTGGACAAGCTCCTGGCCGGGCCGAACGCGAATGATGTGACTGTGGCCGAGCAGCAGCTGGCGCAGGCGCAGGCGTCGCTGGCGAAGCTGCGCCAGGGTCCGACGGCGGCGGACGTAGCGAACGCGAAGGCGGGCGTGACCTCGGCGGTGGCGGCGCTGGATGCCGTTAAGGCGGGCAATGATGACCTGACGGTTCAGCAGGCGCAGGCCGCGGTGGACCAGGCGAACGTCGCCTTGCAGCAGGCGCAGCTCAAGCTGGACCAGACGACCCTGACCGCGCCGTTCGACGGCGTCGTGACGGCGGTCAGCGTGACCAAGGGCCAGATTATCGGCGCGGCGGCGAACCCTGTGCAATTGTCGGACCTGACCACCCTCAAGGTAGTGGCGAACGTGTCCGAGCTGGACCGGGCGAAGCTGAAGGCCGGCCAGAGTGTGCAGATGACGTTCGACGCGCTGCCGAATGTGACGGCGACGGGCAAGGTGGACAGCATCAGCCCGGCGGGCACCCTGTCCCAGGGTGTGGTGAACTACCCGGTCACGATTACCCTGACTCACCCGGACTCGGCCATTCAGCCCGGCATGACCGCCAACCTGAACGTGATCGTGGATGAGAAGGACAACGCGCTGGTGGTGCCGAATCGCGCCATCCGCTCGCAAGGCCAGCAGAAGGTTGTCACCGTCATGCACGAGGGTCAGCAG
Organism: Anaerolineae bacterium; assembly: GCA_046328525.1. Classification (GTDB taxonomy): domain Bacteria; phylum Chloroflexota; class Anaerolineae; order Epilineales; family JAHCIE01; genus JBDHWG01. Next base: position 129,433 of record JAXLWK010000008.1, on the reverse strand, counting down.
ATCACCATCCCGGTGCAGGTGGGCATGACCGACGGCACGAACTCCGAGATCACGAGCAACGACCTGAAGGAAGGCGACCAGGTGGTCATCACGACGACGGCCAGCTCGACAGGCGGCCAGCGCGGGCCAGGCGGCTTCGGCGGCCCCGGGTTCTAAGAATAGCCCCGTCATTGCGATCGCGGTGCGGGGGCGGTACGCCGCCCCTGCTGCCGAAGCAGCTCCTGCTAACAGGCGCGTCATTGCGAGCGTAGCGAAGCAATCTCCCGCCGGTGTCAGAGACACTCGTTTCAAGAATAGACTCTCCTTCGCGTCTCGGGAGATTGCTTCGTCGGGCTAGCGCCCTCCTCGCAATGACAGCATCACCAAACGAAAGACACTTCTGCGGGTGGGGCCGGGCAGCCCCCGGTTCCACCCGCTTTTCGATGGGGAGACGACATGAACGACCGCGTTATCGAAATTCACGATGTGACAAAAGTATACCAGATGGGCGACATGGAAGTGCGCGCGTTGCGGGGCGTCTCCTGCGCTGTGGATCGGGGCGAGTTCATCGCCATCACCGGGCCAAGCGGCTCCGGCAAGTCCACCCTGATGAACGTTCTCGGCTGCCTGGACCAGCCGACCGGCGGCGTCTACCGCCTGGACGGCATTGACGTGAGCGAGATGGACGACGACGACCTGGCGGCGGTGCGCAACCAGAAGATCGGCTTCGTCTTCCAGAGCTTCAACCTCCTGCCGCGCATGCCCGCCTGGAAGCAGGTCGCCCTGCCGCTGATTTACGCCGGCGCCGACGGCCGCCGCGACCGCGCCATCGAGAAGCTGGCGGCGGTGGGCCTGGGCGACCGCATTGACCACAAGCCCAACGAACTCTCCGGCGGCCAGATGCAGCGCGTCGCCATCGCCCGCGCCCTGGTTACCGAGCCGGCAATTCTGCTGGCCGACGAGCCGACGGGCAACCTCGACTCGAAGTCCGGCGCAGAAGTCATGAACATCTTCAAGACGTTGAACCGCGAGCAGGGGTTGACCATCATCCTTGTGACCCACGACCCCAAGGTGGCCGCGCAGGCCGACCGAGTCATCCGCGTCTTCGACGGCATGGCCGTCCACGACGCCGATAGCCGCCCGTTCCCGGATGCGAGCGCGCGCGAGCGAAAGGTGGCGTAAGATGAACTTCCTAGAATCATTCAACATCGCATTGGACAGTTTGCAGTCGAATAAGCTGCGCGCCGTCCTGACGATGCTCGGCATTATCATCGGTGTCGCGGCGGTCATTCTGATGGTCGGCATCGGACGCGGGGCGCAGGTCAGCGTCGAGAACCAGATCCGCTCCATGGGGACGAACGTCATGTTCATCACCCCCGGCTCGTCCAACCAGGGCGGCGTCCGCACGGCGACCGGCTCGGCGCAAACCCTGACCTCCGCCGACGCCACGGCCATCGCCGGCTTGTCCGGCGTCGCCGCCGTCGCGCCGGAGTATGACAACCGCGCCCAGGTGGTCTACCAGGGGAACAACGTCAACACGCGCGTGGCCGGCGTGACGCCGGAGTACACGGCGGTGCGCAACATGAACGTGGCGAGTGGCGCGTTCATTGACGCCGCCCAGGTGCAGAGCAACGCCTCGGTCGTCGTCCTGGGGGCCAACGTGGCCCAGAACCTGTTCCCCGGCGTGGACCCGGTGGGCCAGAGTGTGCGTGTCAACAACCAGACCTTCCGCGTCATCGGCGTGATGGAGTCGAAGGGCGGCTCCGGGTTCGGCAGCCAGGACGACCAGGTCTTCGTCCCCATCACCACGGCCCAGATGCGCCTGTTCCAGCCGACCCAGTATCGCGGCTCGAAGGTTGTCTCGACGATCAACGTCCAGGCGGCGAGCGAGGACCAGGCGAAGGCCGTGCAGCAAAGCGTGACGGACCTCCTGCGGGAGCGCCACAGCCTGACGACGGCGGACAATGACTTCAGCATTCTGAGCCAGGAGGACATTCTGCAGACGGCGTCCACCGTCACCGGCGTGTTCACCATCCTGCTCGGCTCGATCGCGGCCATCTCGCTCCTCGTCGGCGGCATCGGCATCATGAACATCATGTTGGTGAGCGTGACCGAGCGCACCCGCGAGATCGGTCTGCGCAAGGCCATCGGCGCGCGGAAGCGCGACATCATGGCGCAGTTCCTGACCGAGGCCACGCTGCTGAGCGTCGTCGGCGGACTCATCGGTGTCACCATCGCCTTCGTAGCCGGCCAGGCCCTGGGCGGCCTGAACCTCGGCACGTTCAAGCTGTCGCCGTCCATCGGCCTCGACTCGGTGATGCTGGCGACGATGTTCTCCATTGGCGTCGGGCTGTTCTTCGGCGCGTACCCGGCCAACCGCGCCGCCAACCTGCGGCCGATTGAAGCGCTGCGGTATGAATAGGCCCCAAAAAGGGGTATACTAAGCAGTATGGGCGAGACGATTGGCCGATGGCTCGGCCGCTTCAATCGCATTCAGTGGAAGCTGACCCTGTCGTACACGGTGGTCACGAGCGCGGCGGTGCTAATCGTCGCGCTCGTCCCGCTCCTGGTGCGCTCGGATCAGCTTCCGCGTCTCATGGGCCTGGACGCGCGCCAGGCGGCCAACCGCCTCGCCCCCGTCGTGGACCGCACGCCCTACGACGCCCCGGCCGTGGCCCTCGCCCTCCAGGAGGTCACGTCACCCGACGCCGGGCCGGAGCCGCCCCTATCCGACCCAGGCCCCGCATTGCGTGGGCGATTTGCTCTGCCGGCGCCGGACTTCGCGGCGGTCGTGGACGCCGAGGGCGCCGTCCTGGCCGCCTCGCCCACGCTGCCCGTCGGCCGCGTCTTTCCGACGAGCGTCTACCCCCAGGCCGGCGAGGCGCTGCGCCTGGCTTTGCTTGGCGAGAGCGACCCCGGCCGGCTGTACGTCCAGCGCGCCGGGGAGGAGTTCTACGTCGCTGCCCCCATCCTCACATCCGACCTGCACGTCCTCGGCGCGTTCGTCCGCACATACCCTGCTCCCACCGTCCAGAACTACATCGGCGAGGTGTTTCGCCTCCTCCTGCCGTTCTCGCTCCTCGTCATCGCCGCGACCGCCATCGTCGGGACGATCTTCGGCTGGCTGACGACGCGCCCCCTGGCGCAGCGCCTCAAGAGCGTGACCCGGGCGGCGGAGACCTGGAGCCAGGGCGACTTCTCCGCCAACATCCAGGATCGCTCCGGCGACGAGCTGGGTGAGCTGGCGCGGGACCTCAACGGCATGGCCGAGCAGCTCCAGCGCCTGCTTCAGACGCGGGAGGAGCTGGCGAGCCTGGAGGAGCGGCAGCGCCTGGCGCGGGACCTGCACGACAGCGTCAAGCAGGGGATGTTTGCCGTCAGCATGAACCTGGGCGCGGCCGAGGCGCTGTGGGGACAGAATAACGACGCGGCCCGCACGCACCTGGAGACGGCGGTGACGCTGACGCGGCAGATGCAGAAAGAGCTGACCGACATCATCCAGACGTTGCGGTTGGAGCCGGTGCAGGAGAAGGGGCTGTCCCAGGCGTTGTGGGAGTATTTCGGGATGTGGGAGAAGAGTACGGGCATCCGGCTGAGCAACGATGTGCGCTTGCCGGCCGTGCTGCCGGTAGCGCTCCAGGAGGCGCTCTACCGTGTCATCCAGGAGGGGCTGTCGAACGTCGCCCGCCACAGCGGCGCAACGCGGGCGGCGGTCCGCGCCGGCCAGCAGGGCAACACCCTGGTGCTGATGATTGAGGACAACGGCGTCGGCTTCGACGCCGACGCGGCAAGCGCCGGGGTAGGGCTGCGCTCCATGCGCGAGCGCGTCGAGGCGCTGGGCGGTCGGCTGGACGTGGCGAGCGGCGCGCGTGGGACGCGGATCGAGGCGGTCATGCCGCTCGGCCAGCCGGCGTTGCACGGGGAAGGGGGGAGAGGATGACGAGTGTCGTTATCGTAGACGATCACGCCGTGGTGCGCCAGGGCATCCGCGCCTACCTGGCAACGCAGCCCGACATCGAGGTCGTGGCCGAGGCGGCGTCGGGCGAGGAAGCAGTGCAGGTCGTGGCCGACGCCGTCCCCGACGTCGTCTTGATGGACCTCATCATGCCGGGCATGGACGGCGTTGAGGCGACGCGGCAGATTACGCGCATCAGCCCGCGCACCCAGGTCATCGTCCTGACGTCGTTCCACGACGACGTGCATATCTTCCCGGCGCTCAAGGCCGGCGCCCAGTCGTACCTTTTGAAGGACATCGGGCCGGCCCAGCTGGTGGAGGCGATCCGCGTCGCGGCCAGAGGCGAGGCCGTGCTGCACCCGCAGGTCGCGGCGCGGCTGGCGCAGGAGCTGCGCGGAGGGCGCGCCGACAACACGCTGACCGAGTTAACGCCACGGGAGCACGAGATTCTACGCCTGATTGCGGAGGGGCTGTCCAACGCCGAGATCGCCGAGCGGCTGGTCATCAGCGAGAAGACGGTCAAGGGTCACGTGAGCAACATTCTGAGCAAGCTCCACGTCGCCGACCGCACCCAGGCCGCCATCTACGCCTGGCGCGAGGGCGTCGTCCGGAGAGAGTGACACCCGCTCGAAAATAAGCCTGGGCTGTAAACGAGAGCGCGCCGGTATCCGATTGGATCCGGCGCGTCCCGCACAGAAGAAGGGAGGGGTTTCTGCCAGGTGAATATGCTAATGTTTCCGTCGCTTGCCCCATGCTCTCCGAGTGCCATCCAACTAACACGACCAGCGCTTCCCTAACCGCCTCAGCCGCACTAACTTTATCGCCGAACCCAACGGATACCGTCTGTTTCGCTTCCCCACGCACTTACAATCGCGTCACTCTCGTCTATGGTTATCCGCCGCTCTCGTTTTCCGCGTCTCACTACCTGTAAGTTTCGTCTGCCGCGTCCAACTCTTTGTCTCTCGCTTGCTTGATGATAGTGTATCTGGTGCGCCTTAAGCGACGCTGAAGCACGGCTGAGAGATATATGAGAGTCGCATAAGGCCGCCTTTATCCGTGTTGCGCGTTGGCGGCGCCGACGCACTAGCCAAGCGCCCCGAACGTGTGTATAATTGACTCGCCATCCTTGTTAAGCGTCGTCGAAGTTAGTCGTGTAGAAGGTCAGGGGCAAGTTGATACCATCGAGACTGAGCGGGCGCACTTTTCGCGCCTGCATCCTCGCCGTTGCGGCCACGACAGCGGCCATGCTCGTCACGCTGACCGTGCCGGTCATCCGCGAGCGTAGCCCACTGATTCTGCCCATTACCGCGATCGCCGTCAGCGCGTGGTACGGCGGACTCTGGCCCGGCATCCTCTCCACCGTTCTTGCCACCCTCATCCTCATCCCCACCGTGTTCATGCCGATCGCGACTGGCCCGCTCTACGAGTCAGACGAGAGCGTGCGCCTGTTCCTGTTCGTCCTGTGCGGCGTGATCGTGTCGAGTCTCGGCGAAGGCCGGCTGCGGGCGGAGATGAACGCGCGCGCGGCCGAGCGCGAGGCCGAGGACGCCGCGAAACGCGCCGCCTCGCTCTACGAAGCGGAGACGTCGGCGCGGCGCCGCGCCGAGGAGGCGCAGCAGCGGGTAGATTTCGTCGCCCGGGTGAGCACCGTCCTCAGCGGCCCCCTCGATTACCAGACGCGGCTCGACCGGCTCGCCCAGGTGGTGATCCCCTTCCTGGCCGATGGCTGCATGGTGCAACGCCCGGGGCCGCAAGGCACGGTGGACATGTCATCCGCCGCGCACCTTCTGCCGGACAAGATGGCCGTCATGCGCCGCCTCCAATACCTGCCGATGCGCGAGACCGAGGGCTACCGCGCCTTCGTGGCGGAACTGGCCGCCGGTCGCTCGGTCCTGTTCGCTGACTTCAACGACGCCGTCATGGCCTCGCTCCTCAACGACGCGGCGGATGTCGAGGCTGTGCGGACGCTGGGCGTCCAGTCGGTGATTGTCGTCCCCATCATGACCGGGCGTGGCTTCGACGGGATCATCGTCCTCCTCAGCACCGAGTCGGAGCGCCGCTACACGGCGGACGACGTAGCCGTGGCCGAGGAAGTCGCCCGCCGCGCCGCCGTGGCCCTCGACAACGCGCGCCTGTTCGACCTGGAGCGGGACGCCCATCGAGCGGCCGAGCAAGCGGCCCGCCGCATCAGCCGCCTGCAGGCGGCGACCGCAGCGCTCTCCAGCGCCGCCACGCCGGACCAGGTCGCCGACGTCATCATCTACGAGGGACAGGCCGCCCTCGATGCGCGGGCCGGTCTCCTGGCGCTGCTGACGGAGGACGGGCAGGCGCTGGACCTGGTGCGCTCGGCAGGCTATGCGGCGGACCTGGTGCAGCAGTGGCAGCGCATCCCCATTGACGCGCCGGTGCCCCTGGCCGACGCCGTGCGGTGGCAGGAGAGCCTGACGGTGTCGTCGCCGGAGGAGGCGGCGCACCTCTACCCGCACCTGGTGTCCAGCCAGTCCGGCTTCCAGTCGTGGGCGTGCGCGCCGCTGATCGCCGGCGGCAAAGTCTTCGGCGCGGTCGAGTTCTCCTTCGACCAGCGGCACGTCTTCGACCAGGACGAGATCACCTACATCTCTACCCTGGCGGAGCAGTCGGCCCAGGCGCTGGAGCGGGCGCGCCTCTACGAGGCCGAGCGCCAGGCGCGCGCCCGCACGGAGGACGCCCGCCGCCGCGTAGACTTCCTGGCCGGCATCAGCGCCATCCTGTCCGGCTCGCTCGACTACGACACCTGGCTGAGCAACCTCGCCCGCAGCGTCCTGCCCTACCTGGCCGACGGCTGCATCGTGTCGCTACCCGGCCCGAACGGGACGGTCATCACCGGGGCGCTGGCCCACGTAGACCCTGTGAAAGAAGCGAAGTCGCGGGCGCTCCAGCGCGAGCAGCCCGTGGAGAATGACGCTTCGCGCGCCATGGGCGAGATTCTCTTGCAGGGTAGGACTGTGCTCATCGAGCGCCTCGATTCCTCGTTTCTTGAGGGCATGTTCGACAACCCGGACGACCTCAACGCCGCCCTGGAGCTGACGCCCAGGTCGGTGATGTACGTGCCGCTGGTGACCCACGATGGCGTCACCGGCATGATTACGTTCTACACCACCGAGGGCGAGCGGTACTACACCCAGGACGACGTACTCCTGGCGGAAGAAGTGGCGCGGCGGGCGGCAATCGCCCTCGACAACGCCCGGCTGTTCGAGGCCGAGCGCGCGGCGCACCAGGCGGCGAGCCGCACCGCCCGCCAGATGAGCCGAATGCAGGCGACGACGGCGGCCTTGTCGCGCGCCGTCACCACCGAAGACGTCATGGATGTCATCATCCACGAGGGTGTAGACACGATGAACGCCCAGGGTGGGACGCTCGCCCTCGTCAGCGCCAACAAGCGCGACATGGAGCTTCGGCGCGCCGAGGGCTATGCGCCGGACGCGCTGGAAGCCTGGCGGGTCTTCCCCCTGGACGCGCCCGCGCCCATCGCCGACGCCGTGCGCAGCGGCCAGGTCATCGTCCTGCCGTCGCGGGAGGAAGCGGCGCAGAAGTATCCGGCGCTCGAGTGGACGGGAACGTCCTACCAGGCGTGGGCGGTCGCGCCCCTCCTGGCCGGCGACGAAACGCTCGGCGCCCTCGGCTTCTCCTTCACCGAGCCGCGCGCGCTCACCGACGACGAGCTAGCCTCGTTGCGCACCCTCGGCGAGCAGTCCGGGCAGGCGTTGGAGCGGGCGCGGCTGTACGAGGCGGAGCAGGAGGCGCGCGCCCGCGCCGAGAATGCCCGCCGCCGCGTTGACTTCGTCGCCGGTGTCAGCGCCGCCCTCGCCGGCCCGCTGGAGGTTGAGACGCGCCTGGAGACCGTGGCCCACATGGTCGTGCCGTTCATGGCCGACGGCTGCGTGATACGCTTCCCCGCCGACGGCAACCACCCAGAGAACATCGCCGTCGTCCACGTGGATCCGGTGAAAGAGGGCCTGCTGCGCACGCTCGTGCATCGGCATTGGGTTGAGTGGCCCGATGCAGTCGCGCTGGACGGCATGCGCGAGGCGCTCAGTGAAGGTCCGCTCCTGTACGCCGAGGTAGACGACGAAACGAGGCTGCGCTTCGCCGAGCATGCGGAAGACCGTCCGCTGGCCGAGGCGCTTGGAGTCAAGTCGCTCATGGTCGTGCCGCTGATTACCCGGGTCGGCAGCGGGGCCACGATGAGTTTCTATATCACCGAGTCCGACCGCCGCTACACGCCCCAGGACCTGGCCCTGGCCGAAGAGGTCGCGCGCCGCGTCGCCGTGCGCGTGGACAACGCGCGCCTGTTCGACCGCGAACGCGAGGCGCACGCGGCGGCGGAGGCGGCCGCGCGCCGCGTGGCGCGGCTCCAGTCGGTGACGGCGGCCCTGTCCCGCGCGGTGACGCCGGACGAGGTCGCCGACGTCATCATCCACCAGGGCCTCGACACCCTGGGCGCGGGAGGCGGCACCCTCGTGCTCCTCACGCCGGATGGCAGAGAGTTCGAGATCATTCGCGCCGAAGGCTACCCAACGCCGGTGATGGAGGCGTGGCGGCGCTTCCCGGCCGACGCCCACGCGCCGACGCCGGAGGTGGTGCGCACGCGCCAGATCATGACGCTCGAGTCGCCCGAAGCGGCCCTGGCGCTCTACCCGGAGCTAGGGGCAAGCCACGGCGGCTTCCAGGCGTGGGCCATCGTGCCCCTCGTCGCCGCCGGCCGGGCCATCGGCGCGCTCGACTTCGCCTTCGCACAGCCCCGCGCCTTCAGCGCCGAGGACCTGGCGTTCCTCACGACGCTCGGCGAGCAGTCGGCCCAGGCGCTGGAGCGGGCGCGGCTGTACGAGGCCGAGCAGCGCTCCCGCGCCGACGCCGATGCCCGGGCGCGGCGCATCAGTCTGCTGTACGAGGTCAGCAACCGCCTGGCCGACACCCTGGACCTGACGACGATGCTGAACACCCTGGCGCGCTTGACCGCGCCGGCGCTGGCCGATTGGGTTGTCATCGAGTTGCTGGCGAGCGGACGGTGGGGCGAGCAGTATGTTGTGGCCCACCGCGAGCCGCAGATGGAGGCGCTGGCGCGGGAAATGCGCCGCCGCTATCCCTCCGACCTGCACGAGGTGGAGCGGATCAAGACGACGCTGGAGGCGGGCGAGGTGGTGTTCATCCCGGATACGGCGGCGAGCGTCGCCGCCGGCGCGGTGGATGCGCGCCACGCCGAGATGCTGCGCACCCTGAACGCAACGGCCTACATGGTGCTGCCGCTGCTGGCGCGGGGACAGCTCCTGGGCGGCATCGCCCTGATGATGACCGGCGGCCGCCGCTTCGACAGCGAGGACCTGGAGGTGGCGCGGGAGCTGGCCCGCCGCGCCGCTGTCTTCCTCGACAATGCGCGGCTCTACCGCGAGGCGCGCGATGCGGTGGCGGCGCGTCAGGCGATCCTGGCCGTCGTCTCCCACGACCTCAAGAACCCGCTGGCCGTGATCAAAGGCTACTCGGCGCTGTTGGAGACGGCGCTCAAGTCGCCGCACGGTGTGTCGCAGGATCGGCTCATCGAGCGCGTCCGCAAGATTGACAACGTCACGATGCGCATGAACAGCATGATCAACGAGCTGGTGGACTTCTCGCGCATCCAGGCCGGCCAGCCCCTCGACATTCAGACGGAGCCGATAGACCTGGTGATGCTGACGCGGCAGGTGGTCGAGGAGCAGCGCCAGACGACGAAGCGCCACCAGATTACGCTGGCGGTGGAGACGCCGAGCCTGCACAGCACGGTGGATACGGTCAAGATCGAGCGCGTCCTGAGCAACATCATCGGCAACGCCATCAAGTACAGCCCCGAAGGCAGCCGCATCGAGGTCGCGGTGCGGCGAGAGCGACGCGAGGGCGCGGAGTGCGCGGCTATCGAGGTGCGCGACGAAGGCGTCGGCATCCCGGCGGAGGACTTGCCGCACATCTTCCAGTTCTTCCACCGCGGCTCAAATATCGAAGGCCACTTCCGAGGCACAGGCATTGGCCTGGCGACGGCGCTGCACGTTGTCCAACAACACGGGGGAACGATTGAGGTCAGGAGCGAGGTGGGGGTCGGCTCGACGTTTACGGTGCTGCTGCCCTTGAGAGCCAGCGGCCGACTCGCGGACGCGGCGGCCGTCGGCTCTCAAAGCAGCCATCAAACTCCGATCATGCCCGGACGCCAGGATTAACGATACATCTCACAATCGGGGACAAACAATCGAGACTCGGGCGAGAGCTAACGCTACGGGAAAACGCCACGACACAGACGCGGCAAACGCTCCAGGCCACCCCGACGCTAACAGTTCAGACGCGAGCGGAGCGAAGGGGACTAACACTGTCATCACTTGCGCGACGCGTCACTAACCACGGGAAACTCGGCCGAAGTCCCTACACAAAAGCTACGAATCCTGCTACACTAACTCTAACGCACCCATTCCTTGTGGGCTGGACGCGGCCGGCCCGATGAAATAAGAGCAAGAAGCATGCCGCGAGCGCGAACAGAAGGGCGCTCGGTGCAGGCAACTTTCGCGTGTGACGCGCGGGGGAACGCACCTAGAGAGGACACCATGCCTGACCGGAAACTGCTGATCATTGATGACGACGCCGACATGCGCGACGTGCTGGGCCTATACCTGGAGGACAAGGGGCTGGAGATCGTCGAGGCCGGCATGGGTCAGGAGGGGCTGAAGCTCCTGCGGAGCAAAGGCCCGTTCGACCTCGTTTTCCTCGACCTGCGCCTGCCCGACCTCGACGGGTTGGAGGTGCTGGAGCTGATCCAGGCCGGCGGCTACGATGTGCCGGTGGTTATGATGACGGCGTACAGCAGCTCGACGCAGGCGATCCGCGCCATGCAGCTCGGCGCCTACGACTACGTCATCAAGCCGTTCGAGCTGGACGAGGTTGGCCTGCTGATTGACCGCCTCTTCGAGCACCGTCAGCTGGCCGAGGAAGTGCGTCAGCTCCAGGATGAGCTTTCGACGCGCGACGCCCGGGACCGCATCATCGGCCTCAGCGAGCCGATGCAGGAGGTGTATAAGGTTGTCGGGCGGGTGGCGGGCAGCTCGGCGACGGTGCTCATCATCGGCGAGACCGGCACGGGCAAGGAGCTGGTCGCCGAGATCATCCAGCAAAACTCACCGCGCCGTCGCGGGCCGTTCATCAAGGTTAACTGCGCGGCGCTGCCGGAGACGCTGCTGGAGAGCGAGCTGTTCGGCCACGAGAAGGGGTCGTTCACGAGCGCCGTCGCCCAGCGCAAGGGCGTGTTCGAGTTGGCGTCGAGCGGGACGATCTTCCTGGACGAGATCGGCGAGATGAGCCTGAGCACGCAGAAGAAGCTGTTGCGCGTGCTCCAGGAGGGCGAATTCCAGCGCGTCGGCGGCAGCACACCCATCAAGGTGGACGTGCGCGTCATCGCCGCGACGAACAAAGACCTGTACGCCGAGGTGGAGAAGCGCACCTTCCGCGAGGACCTCTACTACCGCCTCAACGTCATCCGCATTGACCTGCCGCCGCTGCGCATCCGCCGTGACGACATCCCGCTGCTGGTGGCGCACTTCCTCGACAAGTACCGCTACACGCCGGACATGCCGCCGATCAAGATTTCCGAGGATGCGCTCCAGGCGCTCTTGCAGTACGACTGGCCGGGCAACGTGCGCGAGTTGGAGAACACCATCCAGCGCGGCGTCGTGCTCTCCCAGGGGCGCATGATTACCCGCGAGGACTTGCCGATGGGCGCGGCCCAGGGCAGCGCGCCGACGTTCGCGCTGCGGGTGCTGGACTTCACCGACGCGCTGCGGCGGGGCGTCACCCTGCGGCAGGCGGTGGCCCAGGTGGAGCAAGGGATGCTGCGGGCCGCGCTGGATGTGGCCGGCGGCGACGTCGCCGAGGCAGCGCGCCTTCTTGGCACTGATTCTGCTCATATGCAGAGCAAGATGGAAGAATACAATCTTGCCAATCTACGTCAAAAGGAGGGTGCCTAGTCGCGCGCTTGGCACGGGTCTTGCTATGTCTGAATTGAATATGTTGCGGGGGCGAAACGAAAGGACAGGACCAGGACACGAACTGTGGTCCGCAAACATTATGGGGGATAAGTGTGTCTTGCTCGTAGATGACGACGTAGAGCTGACGGACATCCTGCACGATTACCTGGAGGACAAGGGGCTCCTGGTGACCAAAGCAAGCTCTGCGCGCCAGGCCCTCTACCTGCTCAAGCACTCCGGCCCATACGACCTGGTTCTCCTCGATATCGGCTTGCCCGACCAGGACGGCCTATCCGTCTTGGAACGCCTGCGGCTGGAAGGCTACGACTTGCCGGTGGTGATGGCGACGGCGGAAAGCAACTCGCTGAAGGTGCGGCGCGCCCGACAACTGGGGGTGAGCGCCTATCTGCTCAAGCCGTTCGACCTGGACCGCCTGGTGCAAATTGTGGATCGTCTCCTCGCCACGTAACGCGGCCGCCGCGCCTGCCCCGTCCGTTCCGCCCGCGTGCTCGCGCCCCAGGCGACACGCAACTTAACCCTACAGTGACGTTATAGGCGACGATTTAGCAATGAGGAGCGTTGGCGTATGATGGACATGGAGATGTTCCACGTTCAAGAGATGCGGCCATCTCCGACGCTTGTGGCATTCAGCCAGATGCTCCAGCTGTCTGGCATGCAGTTGCAGCAAGCCATCAAGCAGGAAGTCGAGGAGAACCCCGCGCTCGAGGTGGAAGAGCACGACATTTGCCCGCTGTGCGGCGAGGTGCTGGCGCGGTGCCACTGTCCCGTCGCCTCCGAGTGGATGGAGCCGAAGCACCTTCAGGATAGCGACGAGGATGATGAGTACGATGTCCTGACATCCGTCGCCGGCCAGGTGACGCTCGCCGAGCATCTGATGCGGGATGTCAGCGCGCAGATTGCGGACGAAGACCTGTTCATCGCCGACTACCTGATCGGCAGCCTCGACGAACACGGCTTCCTCGATGAGGACGTGGAAGGCATCGCCGCCACCCTGGGCATCGAGGTCACGCGCGTCGCGGCCATCCTGACGCGCATTCAGACGGTCGGACCGGTCGGTGTTGGGGCGCGGGACGTGCGCGAGTGCCTACTCATGCAGCTCCAGCGCTGGGAAGAGCGCGGCAAGGCGCATCCCCTGGTGCGCCCGATCATCGAGAACTACTGGTCGGACCTGGGCGAGGGCCGCTATAGCTATATCGCCCGCGCGCTCAAGACCGATACCGCGACGGTCCACGCGGCGCGCGACTTCATCCGCGGCTACCTGCGGCCCTACCCGGTGCCGGACCTGTCGGAGCTGGGGTCGTGGGCGCAGCCGACCGACACGCCGTACATCGCGCCGGATATCGTGATTCGGACGCGGCCGGAGGCCCCGGACGAGTTCGAGGTCGAGGTTGTGGAGTCGCGCCGCTACAACCTCCGCATTACCCCACTGTACCAGGAGCTGGCGAAGCCGGTCAAAACCAAGAAGGCGGACATGCCAGCGCTGCGGCCCCAGGATCAGGAAGTGATCCAGGGCTACTTCAGCCGCGCGCGGGACTTCATGTCGCGCCTGCGGGACCGCCGCGAGACGATGGCGCGGGTGTCGCGCTACGTCGTGGAGCGGCAGAAAGGCTTCCTCATGCACGGCCCGCGCCACCTCGTGCCGCTCACGCGCGCCGAGGTCGCCGAGGCGCTTGGCATGCACGAATCGACCATCAGCCGCGCCACGGCTGAGAAGTACGTCATGCTCCCCGACCGCCAGGTTATCCCGTTCGAGACGTTCTTCCAGCCGGCTCTCAGCATCCAGGATGTGCTCAAGGAGATCATCTCCCAGGAGCCGAAGCCGCTGACCGACGCCCAGCTGGTCGAGAAGCTGGCCGCGAAGGGCTACCACATCGCCCGGCGCACGGTCGCCAAGTATCGCGCCCGTCAGCAAATCCCCCCCTCCTCCCTGCGGTAGACTGGTTCGTTGTTCGCATACCCATATGTGACATGCTGTAGGGGCAGGTCTGAGACCTGCCCCTACGGTTGGGGCCTTCCGCGTGGCACGCTTCTTGCTCTTATTGGAGTGGGTTGGGTTGATACCCATTCATCCTTAGAGCCGGGCATTGTGCGGCGGGTCCGGTTCTAGGTTACGCCCCCCTTTCCTCCCCACGGAGGGGAGGGGGGCGCCCTTTACGCCAAGCATAGTCTGGAAAGGCGGCCCCCTATGGAGCCTATCGCACCGAACAATGTCGCCATCTCCACGCGGCAGATCGCTTTGTGGACGGCTACCGCGATCCTGGTAGCCGCGCTCATGTTTCTCCTGTTTTGGCTGCGGGACCTGGTCCTGCTGTTCCTCGTCGGCATCGTCATGGCGGCGGCCTTCCGCCCGCTGATCCTGCGCGTGCAGCGGCGGCGGTTCCCGAAAGCCGCCAGCGTCGTGATCGTCTACCTGGTGTTCGTCGGGCTGGTCCTGGCGAGCTTCACCGTGATGATGCCGACGATGAGCACCGAAGTCGTGACCCTCGCCGAGGAAAGCCCGGCGCGCTATGCCGAATTGCAGAGCAGCCTGCAGAACTCGGACAGCGGCCTGCTGCGGGCGCTCGGCGGGAGCATCCCGTCGGGGCCACAGCTCGTCGCGTCGCTGGGGGGAATGATGGGCGGCAGCTTCCTCCTGGACATGGCGAATAGCCTGTCGTCGCTGCTGGAAGCCTTCGCCACGATCATCCTGGTCGCCTTCTACTGGAGTCTCGACCAGCCCCGCCTGGAGCGCTGGCTCTTCTCGCTCGTGCCCGCCGTCCATCGCTCGCGCTCGCTGACGGCGTGGCGGGAGATGGAAGACCGCATGGGCGCTTACGTGCGCGGGACGATCTTCGTCGCCCTGCTCATCGGCGTCCTGACGGGCCTGGGCTACGCCGTCATCGGCCTGCCGTTCGCCCTGTTCCTGGCCGTTCTGGCCGGGCTGGGCGAGTTCATTCCGGTCGTCGGCTTCATCATTGGACTGGTGCCGGCGGTGCTCGTCGCCATGACCGTCTCGCCGCAGCTCGTCCTGATGGTGATTCTCATCAACGTCATCCTGCGCGTCGTGCAGCACTTCTTCATCTGGCCGATGGTCATGTCCAACTCGGTCGGCCTCAGCCCGCTCATCCTGCTGCTCGCCCTGTTCGTCTTCGGCGCGCTGTTCGGGGCCATCGGCGCGTTCATGGCGATTCCCCTCGCCGCCATCATCCAGGTCGCGCTGGACTACGCCCTGATCAAGGATGAGCCAGGCCTCGTGGCCGAGGTGGCGGCGGAGTCGAGACCGCTCGAAGCGGCGCGCATGCAGCTCAAAGCGCTGCAAGAAAGCCTGCGCGAGCGAATGCGCCAGCGCGACGAGTACCTCGACGTGGACACCGGCCTCGACGCGGTGGACCACCGCATTGACCGCATCGTCGAGGCGGTCGAGGCCGCCATCGGCAAGGCGACGCAGGATCCAAACCGCGTGGAAACGGGCGTGGTCAAGGAAATCGAGGAGGCTCTCGCCGAGGTGGATGCGCTGAAGGCGGAAGTGCGCGACAAGTCGTCGGCGGTGGGAGTGTCACCGGAGGAGGCGCGCCGCGATCCGACGCTCATCGAGGACGTCAACAAGGTTATCCGCGAGACGCGGGAGGTGCTGATGACGGCAGCGACGGAGATCCAGGGCATCGCCTACGAGCAGGGCGACGCCGAGGCGAAGCAGGCCGCGGACCTCGTCGAGGCGCGGCGGTTGCAACAGCCAGCGCCGGACCGCGCCGCGTGACACCCTCCGTGGCACGCCTCTTGCTCTATAGAGAGTAGCGCCCGATGAAGTTGTGCCCGCCACTGCGGGTGGTCCAGGGCAACCGTGGCACGCACCTTGCGTATGTTAGCGGTAGACGGCCCTTTTGGGGGGCCAGTAGTAGACAAGTGACATCGAAGTTAACGCAACTGTGACGGAGAGGAGTTAACCCCATGATCATCAACCTTATTCTGTGGCTTGTGTTTGGCGCGTTGATCGGCTGGCTTGCCAGCATCGTCATGCGCACGGACGCGCAGCAGGGCGCGATCCTCAACATCGTCGTCGGCGTCGTCGGCGCGTTCCTGGGCGGTCTCATCTTCAGCATGCTGGGTCTGGGCGGTTCGAACATCAACAGCCCTGACTTCAGCCTCCCGGCGCTGCTGGTTTCGTTCGTCGGCGCCGTTATCCTCCTCGGCATCGTGAATCTCTTCCGCCGAGGTAGTGTTCGCTAAGCAGTCTTCCTCCTTCAGGCTGGTGGTGGGTAGAAGGCGTTCATCCCTGGGCAACCAGGGGTGGGCGCCTTCGCCGCTCCCAAGACGATAGGAACGCAAAGGCGCAGAGGCGCAAAGAAAGACAGAGGTGTTTTCCCTTTGCGTCTTTGCGCCTTTGCGTTTCCCAACCCGTCTTCGATTGTCGGCGCTTGCTGACAGACGGCGTGGGGTCTCGCAATGACGGGGACCGAGTTCAGGT
The DNA here is from genome assembly GCA_046328525.1 of Anaerolineae bacterium. Classification (GTDB taxonomy): domain Bacteria; phylum Chloroflexota; class Anaerolineae; order Epilineales; family JAHCIE01; genus JBDHWG01. Next base: position 113,019 of record JAXLWK010000008.1, on the reverse strand, counting down.
CGCTTCGGCCAGGCGTTCCAGCAGCGCGATAGTTGTCGCCGCCGGCGGCAACGCCGCGATCTCGTCGCGCACGCGCTCCGCCGCCCGGCGATAGGCCGGGTTCTCCAGCGCCTCCAGGACAGTCTCACGCGCCATCGCCGGCGTCACGGCCAGCGGGTCGAGGGCGCACCCGACCCCGATGGCCTCGCACCGCGCAGCGTTGAGCGGCTGGTCCGCGCCCATCGGAATCAGCGCCATCGGCAGGCCGTGGCTCAGCGCCCCCATCAGGCTGCCCGATCCGGCGTGACAGATAACCAGGCGGCAAAGGGGCAGGATCTGCGCCTGCGGAATATAGTGCTCGACGCGCACGTTGGGCGGCTGCGGGCCAAGCTCCGCCGGGTCCAAGTCCCGCCCCACCGTCACGACCAGGTTGACGGGCAGACCGCGCACCCCCGCAATGACGCGGCCAAAGAGATCGCCCGACTCCATCGGAAAGACCGTGCCCAGGGTGAAGTAGACGATTGGCGCAGCGCCCAGACTGGCAATCCACGGCGGTGGCGCGCTGTCCCCGCCGCTGTCGCCGCGAAAGGGATGGGCCGTCGGCGGCAAGGGAAACGCCGGGTCGCGCAGGCTCGGCGGGAACGGCGAGAGGACGAGAGGGCGCGCCAGCATCGCCAGGTCTGGGTCGGGGGCGAGGCCGTGGGCGGCGCGGACATCGTTCAGCGGCGGGGCGACGAACTCGGGGCGCACGAAGCCCCCGGCGGCGATGACGAGCACGGTGGCGTGAGGGAGGCCCAGGCGCTCGGCGGCGACCATCGCGCCGAAGTCCACCTCCTCGCACACCAGGAGATCGGGCCGCCACGCGGCGCACAAGGGGAGGATGTCGGCGGCCCGCTCGCCGGCGATGCGGCGGCCAAAGCCCTGGCCGAGGTCCGCCATCTCCCGCGCCATGTCGGGCGCAGTCAGCGGCCGCCGTACCGGCGCGAGGCCGCGGTCCGTGCCGGCCGCGAAAGTCTGGAAGCCCAGCGCCTCGGCCTTCGGGACCATCCAGGGCCGGCCGACGAACGCGACGGTGTGCCCGGCGGCCTGGGCGGCGCGGGCGATGGGGACGAGCGGCTCCAGGTGGCCACTGCCGCCGGCGAATGTGAATAGAATGCGCACGGGCACGCCCTCTGTCGTCACTTGCAGGAGTGGCTAACGTTCGCGCCTCTCGTGGTCCAACGTCCCTGGCGGAGCGTTTATTGCTTCAGCAGCGCCAGCAGCCGGTCGGGGTAGTTGGTGTTGATGGCCGCGACGTTCATGGCGAGGATGCGCTGCATGTCCGCCACCTCGTCAATCGTCCACGGCTGCACCGGCAGGTTGCGATTCCGTGCGGCGTCCAGGAAGCGCGGCGTCAGGACGTGGGTGCTGCCGCTGTATTCCGGCACCTGGAACGAGTTGTAGGCCGGCGTGAGGAGCCGCTCCAGGTAGAGCTGGCTCAGGATGTAGAACGGGCGCACCTCGTCCTCCACCGCCGACGTCGCCACCTCCGGGCAGGCGCGGCGGAAGGCGTCCATGCTCTCGGTCTTGAAGCTGCTGACGAGCACCTTGTCCCCCATGTTGTAGCGCCGCACGAGGGCGCAGAACGCCTCCGGCGTCCCGGCGGGACTCTCCTTGATTTCGAGGCCCAGGCGCTTGTCCGGGAACGCCTGGAACACCTCCTCCACCGTCGGCACGGTCAGGCCCTGGCCGCGATACGGGAAGGTCTGGCCGCCGTCGGTCGTGAAGGTGTAGCCGGCGTCGAGGGCCTTGATCTCCGCCAGCGTCAGATCGGCGACCGCGCCGCGGCCGTTCGTCGTGCGGTCCACTGTCTCATCGTGCATGAGCACCAGCACGCCGTCCTTCGTCAGGTGCATGTCGGAGTCCAGCACGTCGGCCCCGATGTCCGCCGCGTGGCGCAGCGACTCCATCGTGTTCTCCGGCCGAATACCGCCGCCGCCCTGGTGAGCGAAGACGAGGGGCCGGTGCTCGCCGGAGCGCAGCGCGAACCAGGGATGGACGGGCGCCGGGCGCGCGACGGCGGCCATCGCCACGTAGACTGCAAGCAGCACACCAACGACGACGAGGAGCGCGATACCAAGACGTTTCAGCCATGTGTTCATAGATGATCCCGTTCTCCGTCAGAGCGGCTCCTGGGATGGGACGCCGGCGCGGCGCGGGTAGGCGTCGGGCGTCCGGCGCGCTTTCGGGATGCTGACCAGGACGCGCGGCGCATCCAGGCCCGGCAATGTGTACGCCGCCAGGCGCGGCGCCGCCCCGCCCAGCGTCTGGACCGCCCGCCCGGCCCGCGCCAACTCCGCCTCGACCTGGCTCCCTTTCTGGGCGATGACGACCCCGCCGACACGCGCCAGCGGCAGCAGGTACTCGGCCAGCACCGCCATGTCGGCGACGGCGCGGGCGACGGCGACATCGAACGCCGCGCGGTAGGCCCGGTCGCGGCCCATGTCCTCGGCGCGGGCATGGACGGCGGCCGTGTCCGCCAACGCCAGCCGCGCGATGAGGTGGTCCAGGAAGCGCACCTTCTTGCCCACGGCATCGGTGAGGGTCAGGCGCAGGTCGGGTCGGGCGATCTTGAGCGCCACGCCAGGTAGCCCCGCCCCGCTGCCCACGTCCACGACGCGGGCGGCGTCGGGGAATGCGTCGGGGCAGAGGGCCAGGGGCATGAGCGAGTCGAGGAAGTGCTCCACGCTGACGGCGGTGTAGTCGGTGATGCGCGTCAGGTTGAAGCGGCTGTTCCACTCGATCAGCTCGTGGTAGTACGTCTCGAATTGGGCGAGCTGGGCCGGCGACAGGGCAATGCCCCGCGCCGCCGCCTCGACCGCCAGTATGTCCTGCATGATGTCCGATTATACCCTCGACGGTGTTTTTGACAACTACCACCGGCGACTTATACTTGACTCTGAAAGCTGTTACAGGAGGCAATAAGCATGGCTACACCCGTTCGGACTGAGGTGGCGTCGAGCATGACGGCGTCGCTGTCGGAGATTGACCCTGAGCTAATGCGCGCGATCCAGCTGGAAGAGGACCGCCAGCGCAACAACATCGAGCTGATCGCATCCGAGAACTATACCAGCCGGGCGGTGCGCGAAGCCACCTCGTCCGTGCTCACCAACAAATACGCCGAGGGCTACCCTGGCAAGCGCTACTACGGCGGCTGCGAGTTCGTAGACATCGCCGAGGACATGGCGCGGGAGCGGGCGAAGGCGCTGTTCGGCGCGGAGCACGCCAACGTGCAGCCCCACTCCGGCTCCCAGGCCAACTTCTCGGCCTACATGGCGATGTGCAAGCCGGGCGACACGATTATGGCGATGGACCTTGCCCACGGCGGCCACCTGACCCACGGCAGCCCGGTCAATTTCTCCGGCCAGCTCTTCAACATGGTGCACTACGGCGTCAGCCGCGAGAGCGAGACCATTGACATGGACGTGGTCGCCGACCTGGCGCAGCAGCACCGCCCGAAGCTCATCGTCACCGGCGCGACGGCCTACTCGCGCCTGTGGGACTTCGCCCGCTTCCGCGAGATCGCCGACAGCGTGGGCGCGTACCTCATGTGCGACATGGCCCACTTCGCCGGTCTCGTCGCCGGCGGCGCGCACCCCAGCCCGGTGCCGTACTGCGACATCGTGACCTCGACCACCCACAAGACCCTGCGCGGCCCACGCGGCGGCATTATCCTGTGCCGCAAAGAGCACGCGCCGGCGGTGGACAAGATGAACTTCCCCGGCAGCCAGGGCGGCCCGCTGATGCACATCATCGCCGGCAAGGCCGTCGCCCTGCACCTTGCCATGCAGCCGGAGTTCCGCGGCTACGCCCAGGCCATCGTGGACAACGCCCACCTGCTGGCCCAGGCCCTCGGCGAGCGCGGCCTGCGCATCGTGTCCGGTGGCACCGACAACCACCTGATGCTGGTGGACCTGACCTCGACCAACGTCACCGGCAAGCAGGCGGAGAAGCTGCTCGACGAGGTCTCCATCACTGTCAACAAGAACATGATCCCCTACGACACGCGCACACCCTTCGTGACCAGCGGCATCCGCGTCGGGACACCCGCGGTGACGACGCGGGGCTTCGGCGCGCCGGAGATGCTGCACATCGCCGACTGGATCGCCCAGACCCTGCGCACCCCGAACGACGCCGACCTCAAGGCGGCGGTGCGGGCCGACGTGCACGCCCTCACCGAGCAGTTCCCCGTCCCGTGACCCGGGCGGTGGCGCGAGACCTGGCGGGGCGCGGGGGACTTGCCTCCGCGCCCCTTTTCTATCTAAGACAAAATTGTCGGATGGATGTCGGGTAAATGTCGGATAAGTGTCGGGACAAAGATGGCCCGGTTGCCCTTTTTCGTTCTCGACCTCTTGCACCCGGTTCGACTTCGTGCTACACTTTAGCGCGTTACACTGCGGACATCGGGCGGCCTGGTTCTTCTCAGCCACGCGCCTCCCCCGCCAACCCTCATCGCCTGTCTCTCGTTCCCTGGTGGCTTATTGCTCATGAGCGTCGTTGACGAGATCAAGGCTCGGCTCGATATCGTAGATGTGGTAGGAAGCTACGTCCAGCTCAAGAAGTCCGGCCGCACGTTCAAAGGACTCTGCCCCTTCCACAGCGAGAAGACCGCCTCGTTCCTCGTCAACCCTGAGCGCCAGACCTGGCACTGCTTTGGAGCGTGCGGCACAGGCGGGGACATCTTCTCCTTCATTCAACGGGCTGAGAACGTTGACTTCCCAGGCGCTCTGCGCCTGCTGGCCGACCGCGCCGGGGTCGAGATGACCCCCCGCACCCCCGCGACCCAGGCCGAGGACGATGCGCGGGCGCGCCTCTACGCCGTCAACAGCGCCGCCGCGCAATTCTTTAACAGCCAACTCCTCCATTCCCCGGCCGGCGACGCGGCCCGCGCCTACCTGGAAAAGCGCCAGGTAGACGCAGCCAGCGGCGAGCGCTTCGGCCTGGGGTACGCGCCCGACAGTTGGGATAGCCTGCTGACGGCGCTGACCGCGCGAAATCACCGCACCGACGACCTGGCCGCCGCCGGACTGGTGGTGGAGCGCGAGGGCGGCGGCTACTACGACCGGTTTCGCGGCCGCCTCATCTTTCCCATCCGCGACGAGCGCGGCCAGACGATTGGCTTCGGCGGGCGCAGCCTGGGCGACGCCCTCCCCAAGTACCTTAACTCACCCCAAACGCCCCTCTTCGACAAGGGCGCGGGCCTGTACGGCCTCGACCTGGCGCGGGAGAGCATCCGTCGCAGTGGTGGTGTCGTCGTCGTCGAGGGCTACATGGATGTCGTCAGCCTGCACCAGCGCGGCTTCCAGAACGTGGTCGCCTCGCTGGGGACGGCGCTGACCGAGGCCCAGGTCACTCTCGCCGCCCGCCACGCCTCGACCCTCGTCCTGGCGCTCGACGCCGACAGCGCGGGCAACGCGGCGACGCTACGGGGGCTGCAAGTCGCGGCGCGGGCCGTGGCGACGCAGAAGCGGCGGCTGCCGGGGCAGGGGGGCCGCCTCAGCACCGTGGAGAAGCGCGCCATCGAGCTGCGCATCACCGTCCTGCCGGCCGGGCTGGACCCGGACGACCTGGTCAAGCAGAACCCGGCCGAGTGGGAGCGGCGTGTCGCGGCCAGCAAGCCGGTGCCGGAATACTATTTTTCGGCCCTGGTAAGCGATCTAGACCTCAACACGTCTACCGGAAAGGAAGAGGCCGCCGAGCGCCTGATGCCCGTCATCCGCGATGAGCTGGACAGCCCAGTGGAGCAGGGCCACTACTTACAGTGGCTCGCGCGCCTGACCCGGGTGGACGAGCGGCAGCTCAACCAGCGTTTCCAGGCGCTACGCCGCCGCCGAGCCGAGCCGAGCGTTCCGCCCGCGCCACGAGGGGATGCGCCACGCAATGGGGATGCTGGGGAGACGCCGGCGGCCGCAGTAAGCCGGCGGCAGTTCGGGCTGGAGGAGTATCTGCTCGGCCTGCTCATGCGCGAGCCGGCGGCGATGGACGCGCTCCAGGCGGCGCTGGCCGGGCAGGGGCTGGCGGCCCTGGCGGCAGCCGACTTCGACGCCGGCGACAACCAGGCTCTGCTCCAGGCGCTCGTCGAAGCCCGCGACCTGAGCGGCGACACGCCCCTCGGCAATCATTCGCAGGCCGTCGCCGCGTACGTCGGGAAAATGCCCGACCTGGCCGGCGACAAGCTGGTCGAGACGGCAGCGAAAGTGGCGCTCCGCCTGCGTCAGGCGAAGCGCCAGCAAGAAGTCCAACAGCTAGAATTTCTCATTGCCGAAGCCCGGCGCGAAGGCGATACGATTGCGGCTGAACGGTACGAGCTGCGCATGAAGTATCTGTCATCCGAGGTGGTGCGGCTCATGAACGCGCGATACCAGGCCAGCCCTCGTTAATGCTCTATCTTTGCACTGTTCAGGTTGGGGAGGTTTGGAGGGGCATGCCCCTCCAAATTCCCCCTGTCCCATCCGCTGGCGGAGGTGGCGTGCCGCCTCGCGCACGAGGGAAAGGGGGGGCTTGTGGGGGCCTGCGGCCCCACTGCCCCCGCCAATGCAAAGTGCAAAGATAGAGGTTAATGGAGAGTTGCGGAGAGCGCAACGTTTGGGAGCTCGACATGGGAACTCAGTTGGGAAGGGTCATGAACAAAACGCCCGAGACAGAGGGGATCCCCCGCAAGATTCAGGAGCGCATTGACGCTGGCGAAACCGCCATCCCCATGCGCGACCTGCGCGAAGCTCTGCCCAAGAGCGAGCGGCGCCTTGACCGCCTCGACCTGCTCCGCACGCAGCTCGCCGAGCTGAGCATAGACATCATCGAGGACGACGAGCCGACCCCCGAAACCCTGGCGGAGCTGGTCAAAGAAGTCGAAGAGCCAGAGGTCCACCTGGACTTCGCCGGCCTGGGCGATGACCCGGTGCGCATGTACCTGCGCGACATCGGGCGGGTGGCGCTGCTCACATCGGACGAAGAGAAGAAATACGCCCGCCTCATCCTGGCCGGCGAGGCGGCGCGCGCCAAGCTGCGCAACGGCGGCGCGAACGAGGCCGTCGCCCTCCAGCGCATCATTGACGACGGCGAGATCGCCAAGCACCGCCTGACCGAGGCGAACCTGCGCCTGGTGGTGAGCATCGCCAAGAAGTACGTCGGGCGCGGCATCAGTCTCTCGGATCTGATCCAGGAAGGCACCCTCGGCCTGCTGCGCGCGGCGGAGAAGTTCAACCCGGAGATGGGCTACAAGTTCAGCACCTACGCCACCTGGTGGATCCGCCAGTCCATCAGCCGCGCCATCGCGGACCAGGCGCGCACGATCCGCGTCCCGGCCCACATGGTCGAGACCATCAACAAGTACTACCGCGTCTCGCGCCAGCTCACCCTCGAGCTGGGGCGCGACCCGCTGCCGGAGGAGATCGCGCTCCAGATGCGCATCCTGCCGCAGGACGAGATCGAAGCCATCGAGGCGTACATGGCGCGCGACGAGCGGCTGCCGATTGACCTCGACCGCAAGCTCAAGCTCGCCGCCGGCAAGGTCAAGAAGATCGTTCGCATGGCGCAGGAGACGCGCTCCCTGGACGAGCCGATTGGCGGCGGCGACGACGAGAGCAGCAGCGAGCTGGGCGACTTCGTGCCCGACGACACGACGCCCATGCCCGGCGACCATGCCTCGCAACAGCTGCTGAAGGAGCAGATGGACCAGCTCCTCGAGACGCTGGAGCAGCGCGAGCGCCAGGTGCTCGAGATGCGCTTCGGCCTGCTCGACGGCCAGTCGCGCACCCTGGAGGAGGTCGGGCAGGCGTTCGGCGTCACCCGCGAGCGCGTGCGGCAGATCGAGACCAAGGCGCTGCGCAAGCTGCGCCACCCGCTGCGTAGCAAGAAGCTGCGCGACTACCTGCAAGGCTAACCCCTCGCCCCGGGGTCGGACGGCGCGGCGTGGGCCGCCCACGCCCGTCACGCGCCCGGGGAACGCGCCGCTTTCCTGATGACATCCCTTCGTAAGTGGCTTCAGCCCGGCCTGAACGTGAAGCGCTGGCTGGTCGCTCTCATCATCGGCGTCACCTTTCTCGCCTTCGGCCTCGCCTACCTGCTCGTGGACGTCTACCGTACCCAGACTCTCCCCGGCATCTTCTACTACCTCACCCTGCAATTCGTCCCGCGCCTCGGCCGCGCCGTGCTGTTTGGGGCGCTCGGCATCGGCGTGACGGTCGTCGCCCTGGCCTCGCTCAGCGCGACGCTCCTGGCCGCCGCGACGCGCACGACCAGCAATGCCTCTCTGGTGGACGTTCTGTATCGGCAGCGCACGCGGCGCGGCCCGCGCATCGTCGCCATCGGCGGCGGCACCGGCCTCTCGACGCTGCTGCGCGGCCTGAAACAGCACACGTCCAACCTGACCGCCATCGTGACCGTCGCCGACGACGGCGGCAGCAGCGGCCGGCTGCGGCGGCAGCTCGGCGTCTTGCCGCCGGGCGACTTTCGCCAGTGCATCGCCGCCCTGGCCGAGGCCGAGCCGCTGATGACCGAGCTGTTCGAGTATCGGTTCGACGAGGGCGTCGAGCTGGAAGGGCACAGCTTCGGCAACCTCTTCATCGCGGCGATGCAGCGCATCACCGGCTCGTTCGAGAAGGCCCTGGAGGAGTCCGGCCGCGTTCTCAAAGTCGCCGGACAGATTCTGCCCGCGACCGTCTGCGACGTCACACTCTCGGCGGAGCTGGCGAACGCCACCGTGGTACACGGCGAGTCGGCGGTTCCGCATAGCGGCGAGGCGATTGACCACGTGTTCCTCCGCCCGCCCGACCCGCCGGTCTATCCGGACGCGGCGGAAGCGATTCGCCGCGCCAACCTGATTATCATCGGGCCGGGCAGCCTGTACACCAGCATCATGCCCAACCTGCTCGTGCCGGGGCTGACCGAGGCGCTGCGCGAGGCGCGCGCCCTGCGCGTGTATGTCGTCAACGTCGCCAGCCAGCCGGGCGAAACCGACGGCTATGCCCTCAGCGACTACCTGCGCGCCCTGCAACACCACATCGGCCGCCTGCCCATAGACTGCGTGCTCGTGAACGGCCGCCTGGTAGACCTGCCGCCGGAGTGGGGCGTGACGCAGGTTGGCCCAGAGCCGGCGGCGGCCACCTTCGGCATCCCGGTGGTGAGCGCCGATTTGCTCGACCTGAATCGCCCAACTCGCCACGATCCGGCGAAACTCGCGGCACACATTCTGCGTCTATATAAGCAAAGGCGTGGCGTGTGGCTGATGGCGCGGCGGTAGCGGGGGAAGGGGAGCGTGTTGGGCCGGATTCGACATTTTCCGGTGTTGGCCTATACTTCCGGCTCACATCACCGCGAACATTCCAGACGGCCTCGAGTTTCTGCTGCGGGAGTATAAACAGGCGACATCGCAGCGTCTAAAAAGTGTTGGACCACGATTTGGCCGTGCCCAGAAGGAGTAACCTGGAATGCTGAAGCAACTGTTGGAGTCCCTAAAGGCGCTTCTCGGCCCTGCCCCGCAACCTCGGCCCGTGCCCGTGCCTGTGCCCGTCGACTCCCGTCCTCAGCGCCGCCGCCCGCGCTAACCCCCTCACGTGCGCTGAACATACAACACCCTCTCGACGGCGCTCCATCGCGCTCGACGTGAGGGAGAAAATGATGCAAGCCCGCTGCCATGACGGCAACGGGCTTTTTCCTATCAGCGGAAGACCGGCAGCGTCGGGCGCGGGCCAGGCCCGCGAAACGGCGGGAATTGGGGTGTCGGCGACGGTCCGCTCCGCACGGTCGGGGCGGTGGTGGGCGTCATAGTCGCCGTCCCACCGCCGAGCCACCCCCCTAGCGGGCTGTTCGGCAGCGCGAGCCGCGCGCCATTCCCCAGGACGAACATGCAGATGACGAGCGCGACAATCGCGCCGACGAAGGGCAGCCACCTGCCCCAGCCGCCGCCGGACGAAGGCGGCGTCCCGCCGGGGGTGGCCGTTGGGGGGGCGCCTGGCGGAGGCGATGACCCGCTCGGCGGCGGAGTCGCAGCGACCGATTGGGTGGCCTGAAAAGGCTGCGCCGAGGTGGGCGGGGCGACAGGCCCTGTGCCCGGCGCGGTGGCGGGCGGCTGAGGAGGCGCGGGGGCGCGCTGTTTTCGGGGCTGGGGACGCACCCTGAGCAACGCCTCGCTGGCGCGGATCGTGAGCCGCCCCTGGCGCGACGAGGATGAGCCGCTGCCACCGCTACGGCGTGCCACTGCCTGTCCCCCCCTTAAAGTCGGGCACGACGGTGCGCATCGCCTGCCGTAAGCGTTGTCCCTGATCCCGGGGCAGGATCGCCTGGGCATCCAGAATGGCGTCGAAACGGTCCGCGTCGGCTGGCAGCATGCCCAGGCGTGTCGCCTCGGCAAGGCACGCGGCGGCCACGGCCTTGAGCAGCTCCGTCTTTCCGAGGAGTCGCTCTACGAGCTGCTCGTCGTCGGGCGGTGGCGCGGGTTGCAGCGCGGGTTGCGGCTGCTCTCTCTCCGCCTCCGCCATGACCCAGCCGCCGGCGAAGTCAATGCGCAGGACTCTCAACCCGCGAACGCCGCGCCCGTCGTGGAAATCGGTGTCGCACGTGTCGCGGATGGCCTTGATCAGCGTCTCGCTGCTCGGCGGGTTCGCGCCGCTGCCCCGCAGCTGCTCGCTCGTGTAGCGGCCGAACACGCTGCGCGCCGCCGAATCAACCAGGATCTTCAGTTTATCGTGCGGGTCGCGCTCGTCGGCCAGCTCTTCCGACGCGACGACCTGCACCTCGCAGGACAACGCCAGCTTGATGTTCACGCGGTTGAGGCTCTGAACCATGAGGTCCAGCACATCCACAATCAGCCCCCCGGACCGCACGGCGCACAGCGTCCCGGCGTCGGCGCCGGTCGGCAGCAGGTCCGGGGCGGTATACACGCCGGGGGGAAACGGGCCGTACTTTCTCCCTTGGGTCAGGACGATCCCCACATCCCGGTCGCCGATCTCGAACTCGTCCTGACTGGCGGTGGAGAGCGGGTACTCGGTGTAGAACCTGTCGTTGGGCGAAATGGTCGTCGGCGGCAGCGTGACCGCCGGCGTGGCAGCGGGCGTCGCCGCCGGCTGGCCGCCGTCCACCGGGTCCAGCGGGGGCGTGGGCGGGTCGGGGGGTGTGACGCTAGGTTGCGGAGCGGTTGACATGCGTGTCTCCCGACAACGGATGGCCGAGCACGGCGATAATCTGCTCGCCGTAGACGCGGGACTTGTAATCGGTCATCACGTCCAGGGCCTGGAGCGCGGCCAGCGTCGCCGGCGCGCGCCGCGCCAGGGCCCATAGCGCCGCGTTCGAGAGAATCACGTCCGGGTCCACACCCCGCTCCGCGCCCGTCGCTTTGCGCCAGACGCGCAGCGCCTCGAAGCGCCCCTGCGTCTCCTCGTCCGGCCGGTCATGGTCGCGCTGGCGCTGCGGGATTGGCGCCGACTGGCCGGCGCGCACGGCGGCGAGAACACCCTGGCCATAGCGCCGCAGCAGATAGGGCGTGAGAATCTCGGCCCGCCGCAGCTCGTCGAGGCTGTGCGGCTGCGCCTGCGCCAGGCGAATCAGGATGCTATCCGACAGCACCTTGAACGGCGGGCGGTCGGCGGCCCGCGCCTGCTCGTCGCGGAAGCGGTACAACTCGCGCACGATGGCGCGCTCGCGCGGCGCGACCTCGTACACGCCCTTGACGCGCCAGAAACCGTCGGCGTCGAACGTGCGCAGCGTCGGCGAGACGCGGCCCAGGCGCTCGAACTCCTGGCGCGCCTCCTCCCAGCGGTCGGCGGCGACGAGGGCCTCGGTCAGTCTGTCCCGCAGCGGCAGGAGATAGTGGGTGTCCTCGGCGGCGTAGGCCAGGGCAGCCGGGTCCAGCGGGCGCGTCCCCCAGTCGTAGCGCTGCATGCGCTTGTCGAGGGTCACGCCGAACGCCTCCTGGAGCAGGTCGGCCAGGCCCACGCGGGGCATGCCCAGGATGCGGCTCGCCAGCATGGTATCGAAAATGCCGTGGACCTCGAAGCCGAAGTCGCGCTTGAGGCCGAGAATGTCGTTCTCGGCGGCGTGGAACACCTTCTCGATCGAAGGGTTGGCGAACAGCGGGGCGAGGGGCGACAGATCGGGCACGGCGATGGGGTCTATGATGTAGTCACCGTGGCGCGTGGACACCTGCACCAGGGACGTGTGCTCGGTGTAGGAATGGAGGCTGTTGGCTTCGGTGTCCACAGCCAGGGCGGGGACAGCCGTCCACTCGGCCAGGGCCGTGCTCAGGTCAGTGGGGGCGCTGATGTACTTTGCGGGTGAGTTGACGACGCTGTCGGGCACAGTCGCCTCGATACAGTCAATCTAGCCGGCGCGGGCGCGTTCCTGGCGCAAGCCGCGCCGAAGGGGTCGCGGAAACGGCGACGACACTTACTATTTTATCAGAAAATGCGCTGGATGAGCAACTGCTTCGACGCTTTTGACCGGGTGGCCGTTATATGTTAATCTTCTAGCGCGTCATCGTTCGCTCATCTCCCTCGCGGCCACTGTTAGCAGACCAGCCGGATAAGCGGCAACGTAGGACTAAGCCATGACTGGTGGTTCGAGTGCCGGCGAGTTCCCGACCCCACCCCAGCCCTTTCAGCAGGCCAAAAGCCCACTTGACCAGGTTGCCATAGACCTACGCAGCGTCCTCGACAGTCTGTTCGCGTTCGTCGGCGTCCTGACGCTGGACGGTACGCTGATCGCCGCGAACCGCGCCCCGCTGGAGGCCGCCGGCATCGCCTTCGCAGACGTGTTTGGCCGCAAGTTCTGGGACTGCTATTGGTGGAACTACGACCCGCAGGTGCAGGATCAGCTCCGCCAGGCGTGCGCCCGCGCGGCGCGGGGCGAGATGTCGCGCTACGACGTGCCGGTGCGCATGGCCGGCGGGACGCTGATGATGATTGACTTCATGCTCAGCCCCATGCGCGACGACCACGGCCAGGTCACGTTTCTCATCCCTTCGGCGGTAGACATTACGCAGCGCACGTTCGCCGAGGAGGGGCGCGAGAAGCTCATGCGCCAGGTCGAGGCGGAGCGGGCGCGGCTGGAGACGATCCTTAGCCAGATGCCGGCCGGCGTCATCATCGCCGAAGCGCCGTCCGGCCGGCTCGTGCAGGGCAACAGCCAGGCCGAGCAGATCTGGCGGCACCCGCTCCTCGGCTCCCAGGACATCGGCCAGTACGCCGCGTGGCAGGGCTTCCATCGCGACGGCCGCCCCTACGCCGGGCACGAGTGGCCGCTGGCGCGAGCCATCGCCACGGGCGAGATCGTCACCAACGAGGAGATTGATTTCATGCGCGGCGACGGCCGCCGCGGCGTCATGCTCGCCAGCGCCGCGCCCATCCGCGACCCCGACGGCGCGATCACCGCCGGCGTCGTCATCTTCCAGGACATCACCGACATCAAGAACGCGGAGAGTGAGCGCGCGCGCCTGCTGGCCCTGGAGCAGGCGGCGCGGCGCATGGCCGAGCGCGCCGCCGACCGCATGGCGCGGCTCCAGGACGTCGCCTCGGCGCTCTCCCAGGCGCTCACCCCGGCCCAGGTCGGCAGCGTGGTGGTCAATCAGGCGATGAACGCCCTGGGCGCGGTCGGCGGCGTGATGCTGCGTCTCAGCGACGACGGCGGGGCGCTCGAGATTGACCAGGCCGTCGGCTACGCCTCCGACGTGATTGACCGCTGGCGGCGGATGCCGCTGCACGTGTCGTTCCCCCTGACGGACGCCGCTCAGACAGGCCGCATGGTTATCGTCGAGAGTCCGCAGGACCTGGCAGCGCGTTACCCGCGTCTCGCCAACCGGCTCGAAATCGGCAGCGCCTGGATTGCCGTTCCCCTGCTCGCCGACCACCGCGTCCTGGGCGTGATGGGCATGAGCTTCGCCACGGCGCGCACCTTCGACGACGATGACCAGCGCTTCCTCATCGCCCTCGGCCAGCAGTCCGCCCAGGCGTTGGAGCGCGCCCGTCTGTTTGAGGCCGAGCGCGCCGCGCGCCTGGCCGCCGAAGGGGCGCAGCGGCGCCTGCGCGTCCTGGCCGAGGCGAGCGTCCTTCTGGAGACGGCCCTCGAGTTTGAAGCGCGGCTCCAGCAGACAGCGCGCATGGTGGTGCCGCGCATGGCCGACTGGTGCGGCGTTGACATCCTGCGCGAGGATGGCACGCTGGAGCGCGTCGCCCTGACCCACGTAGACCCGGCGATGGAAGAGATCGCCTGGGAGATATGGCGCCGCTACCCACCGGACACCAAGGCCAGCATTGGCGCGCTTCGCGTCGTGACCACCGGCGAACCTATCCTGGTCGAAAGCATCTCCGCCGAGACGCTCGCGCCGAGCGACGACCCCATGTTGCGGGACGTGATAGCACGCCTGGCGCCGCGCTCCTACATCATCGTGCCGTTGACGGCGCGCGGCCAGGTGTTCGGCACCCTCGTGATGGTCTACGGCCCCTCCGGACGCACGTACACCGCCGAGGACCTGGCGGTGGCGGAGACGCTGGGGCGGCGGGCCGGGATGGCGATCGAGAATGCGCGCCTCTACCAGCAGGCGCAGACGGCGATTCGCGTCCGCGACGAGTTCCTGTCCGTCGCCTCCCACGAGCTGAAGACGCCGCTGACCTCCATGCTCCTCCACGTTCAGATGCTCCAGCGCTACGCCCGCGAGGAGCGTCTGGCGAGCCTGCCGACAGGGCGCGTCGCCAAAATGCTGGAAACGAATGAGCGCCAGGTGAAGCGCCTGGCCTCGCTCATCGCCGACCTGCTCGACGCCTCCCAGATCGGCTCCGGCCGCCTCGAGCTTGACCGGGAGCCAACCGACCTGGTGGAGCTTGTGGCGTCCGTCATCGAGCGCTACGCCGGCGAGGCGATCGAGCGGGGGAGCGAGATCAGCTTCAACGCGCGCGCCTCCCCCATCGGCGACTGGGACCCGCACCGCCTGGACCAGGTCGTCACCAACCTGCTGACCAACGCCATCAAGTACGGCGCGGGCAGGCCGATTGACATCTTCCTGGACGTGGGCGACGACACAGCGCGGCTCAGCGTGCGAGATTACGGTATCGGCATCGCCGCCGAACAAATCCCGCGCATCTTCGACAGGTTCGAGCGCGCCACGTCGGCCCGCACCTACGGCGGCATCGGCCTCGGGCTGTACATCACCCGCGAGATCGTGGATGCCCACGGCGGCCAGATCGAGGTGACAAGCGCGCCCGACGAAGGCTCGACGTTCACCGTCGTCCTGCCATTGGCGAGGCCCGACACAGGAGAAAGGGGCTGACATGGCCTACTATGCACTGTTGTACACCGTCGTAGACAACTTCGTCGAGCGCCGCACCCCCTACCGCAGCGCCCATCTCCAGCTCGTGGCCGACGCCCACGGGCGCAGCGACCTGGTCATGGCCGGCGCTCTGGGCGACCCGCCGGACGGCGCGCTCCTGGTCTTTCGCGCCGCCGACCGCTCGGTCGCCGAGGACTTTGCCCGCGGCGATCCCTACGTCACCAGCGGCGTCGTCACCGGGTGGGAGGTGCGGCCGTGGAACGTTGTGACGGGCAGCCCATGAGCGCGGCGCAGCCCGCGCGGCCGGGCCGCGCGCGGCGGCTGGCGACCTGGGGTGTCAGCGTCGTCAACGGCTACGTCGGCGACTATCTACGCGCGCGCGATAACGGTCTCGCCATCGAGATGGCCTTCTACCACGCCGGCCGGCCGCTCCCCCTGACCCCGGCCGCGCTGCGCCGCGCGCACCCGAACGCCACGCCCAAAATCTGCGTCCTGGTGCACGGCCTGGCGTGCAACGAGCGCACGTGGCTATTCCCCGACCCCGACGCGCCGGCGCAGGAGACGTCCTACGGCGCGCTTCTCCAGCGCGACCTGGGCTACACCCCGTTCGCGCTGCGCTACAACACCGGCCTGCCCATCGCCGACAACGGCAAGCGCCTGGCCGCGCTCCTGGCCGCGCTCACGGCGAGTTACCCGACCGACGTGGACGACATCGCCCTCATCGGCCACAGCATGGGCGGCCTGGTACTGCGCAGCGCCTGCCACTATGGGGCCGAAGACGGGGCGGCGTGGGTGCAGAAGGTGCGCCAGGTTTTCTACCTGGGAACGCCCCACGAGGGCGCGCCACTCGTGAAGATCGGCCACGCCGTGATGGGCGCGCTCCACACCATCCCGGACCCGATCACGCGCCTCATCGGCGACGTCATCGCCGTGACGAGCCAGGGCATCAAGGACCTGCGCGAGGGCGCATTCCTGGCCGCCGACGATGTGACGGCCACCGCCGATACGCTGACCGCGCCGTGGCTGCCGCACGCCAGCCACCACATGATCGTCGCCTCGCTGGGCAGCGACCCGACGCACCCGGCCTCGATCATCCTGGGCGATGGGCTGGTCAGTATCTCGGCGGCCCACGCGAAGTCGGCCCACGCCGGCGACCGGCCGGCGAATCACCACGTCCGCTTCATGCCGCAGATGAGCCACCTGCGCCTGACGCGCGACATGGAGGTGTACGCGCAGATCCGCGACTGGTGCGCCGACGACACCCGGCCGCTGTGAAAATAACCCTGGGCTGCTCGCGGCGGGCAGCCGCCGTAGGCTCAAGCCTACGGCGACTCATGCAAGCCCAAGGGGCTGGGGGAGCCGGAGCGGGAGCCTCTCAGGCTTGCACCCGTAGCCCGCTGCTGAAGCAGCGGGCGGACCTGGCGTTCGGGGTGACATTCGGAGTGTCTCGTGTCGGCGCATGTCGTCACACGGCATAGGGATCGCGGCATGACAGACCAGGCTTATTTTCACGATGGAGGAGGCGGGGGATGGATCAGCAGACACTGAAACAGGCGCGGGGTACGGCGGACCTACTGCACGACGCGGTGGACGCGGCAGTGACGTCTATTGAGGAGGCGCAGCGCGGTGTCGTCCACCGCACGTACTCCGTGCTGGCGAAGGCGAGCGGCCTCAGCGCGTCGGTGCGCGCCATCGAGGGCGTGCAGCAGACGATCACCGACGGGCTCTACGCCGGCATCCACCTCGGGAATGATGCCCTCGGCGCCGCCGCGACGTTCGTCCTCGACCGCCTGGAGTCGCGCGCGGCGGACGAAGCGCCGCGTGAGGTCAGTTAGCGACCCCGCCGCGCAGGCTGGGGGACGCGGATGAGGGGCTAGTACGCCGCCAGGTTGCGTACAGCGTCGGCGATTTTCGCCGCATTCGGGCGGAAGAAGTCTTCCAGCGGCGGGCTGAACGGCACCGGCGTGTCCGGCGCGGCCAGCCGCACCAGCGGCGCGTCGAGCACCTCGAACGCGCGCTCCGCGATGATCGCCGCGACCTCGCCCCCCACGCCGCCGGTCAGGTTGGCCTCGTGGGCGATGACGACCTTGCCGGTGCGCGCCACCGAGGCGAGGATGGCATCGCGGTCCAGGGGCGCGAGCGTGCGCAGGTCCAGCACCTCGACGTCAATGCCCTCCGCCGCGACGGTGTCCGCCGCCTGGAGCGCCTCGTCCACCATCGCCCCGTAGGTGATGACCGACACGTCCCGCCCCGCCCGCTGCACCTTCGCCACGCCAATCGGCACGGTGTAGTCGTCGGCGGGTACGTCGGCCTTGAGCTTGCGGTAGAGGTACTTGTTCTCGAAGTAGATGACCGGGTTGTTGTCGCGGATGGCCGCCTTGAGCAGCCCTTTGGCGTCGTAGGGCGTGCCGGGCGCGACGACCTTCAGGCCCGGCCGGTGGACGAACCACGCCTCCGGGTTCTGGGAGTGGAACGGGCCGGCGCGCATGCCGCCGCCGCTCGGCGCGCGGATGACCAGCGGCGCCGGCGCTTTCCAGCGATAGTAGCACGTCGCCGCCTGGTTGACAATCATGTCGAACGGGGTGGCGATGA
The DNA here is from genome assembly GCA_046328525.1 of Anaerolineae bacterium. Classification (GTDB taxonomy): domain Bacteria; phylum Chloroflexota; class Anaerolineae; order Epilineales; family JAHCIE01; genus JBDHWG01. The sequence goes on along the minus strand of JAXLWK010000008.1, from coordinate 95,153 downwards.
AGTCGGCGAACTGGATCTCGACGACCGGCCGCAGGCCCATCATCGCTGCGCCAATGGCCGCGCCGACGAAACCGACCTCGGACATGGGCGTGTCCACGACGCGGCGCTCCCCGAAGCGCTCCACGAAGCCCTTCGTGACCTTGAACGCCCCGCCGAACGGGCCGATGTCCTCGCCTAGCAGAAAGACGCGGTCGTCGGCTTCCATCTCCTCCCATAGCGCCGCGCTGATCGCTTGCAGATACGTCATCTCTGGCATGGCTTACTCCGCGTACACGCCTTCCAGCGTCTCCGGCCCTTCCGGCCACGGGCTGTTCTCGGCGAACTCCACCGCGTCGTCTACCTCGGCGGCGATGCGCGCGTCCAGGGCCGCCAGATCGTCGTCGTCCAGCATCGTCGCCTCGCGGAGCTGGCGTTCGTAGTGCGCCAGTGGGTCGCGCGCCGCCCACTCCTCGATGAGCGCCGGGGGCACATACGAGGCGTCGTCGTGGTAGGCGTGGCCGAGCATGCGCATCGTCTTCGCCTCAATCAGTGTCGGGCCTTCGCCGCGCCGCGCCCGATCCACCGCCGCCTGCGTCACCTCGACCACGGCCAGCACGTCGTTGCCGTCCACGACGACACCGGGCATCCCGTAGCCCATGGCCCGGTCGGCGAGGTTCTCCACCGCAATCTGTTTCGACACCGGCGTCGAGTAGGCGTACTGGTTGTTCTCGCAGATGAAGACGACGGGGGCGCGCAGGACGGCGGCCAGGTTGAGGCTCTCGTGCGCTCCGCCCTGGCTCGACGAGCCGTCGCCGAACCACGTCATGGCGACGCGGGCCTCGCCGCGATACTGGAACGCCATCGCTGCGCCGACGGCCAGGGGCATCGAGTCGGGCAAGGGGCTGATGAAGCCGATGATGCCCAGGCTCAGGTCGCCCATGCCGTGGGTGTTGACGTCGCGCCCGCGGCTGACGCCCGTCGCCCGCCCCATCATCTGCGCCATGACGCGGCGCGGGGTGAGGCCGCGCAGCAGGTACGCGCCCAGGTCGCGGTGCATCGGCGCGACCACATCGTCCGGGGCCAGGGTGAAACTCGCGCCGACGGAGATAGCCTCGTGGCCGCGCTGCGAGAAAGCGGCGCCGGGGATGCGCCCCTGATTGTAGAGCAGGCGCACCCGCTCGTCGAACAGGCGCGTCAGGCGCATCCAGTACAGGAGGGTGTGCAGGTCGTCGCGGGTCAGGGTTCGGCTCTGGGCTGCGATCGTCATGGCTCGCCTCGCATCGAGCTTTCGTCAGGGCTGCGTCGGCGCGCGCAGGTTGTGCGCCTGCTCGATGTGGGCCAGGAGGCCGCGCGCCCCGGCGGAGACAAGCTCGTAGGTGTTCTCGTAGTTGCCCATGTAGTACGGGTCGGGCACGTCGCGCAGCGGCTGCTCCGGCGCGAAGTCGAGCAGGCGGTAGATGGGCACGCCCTGGGGGGCCATACTGCGCAGGTTGGCGAGGTTGTCGCTGTCCATCGCCACAACGTAGTCGAACTCACGCAGGTCGCGGGGCGTGACCTCGCGGGAGCGGTGGCCGCCGACCTCGATGCCCTGCGCCGTCAGGACGCGCTGCGTGCCGGGGTGGGGGGGCGAGCCGATGTGATAATCGTGGGTGCCGGCGGAGTCGATCTCGAACTGGTCCGCGAGACCATCCTGCTCCACCAGGTGACGGAAGACCGACTCGGCCATCGGCGAGCGGCAGATGTTCCCCATGCAGACAAACAATACTTTGATCATGCGTCTTCTCCGTGTCTCGCGCAGTCGTGTGAGGCACGATTATACGCCGGGCGCGGCCAGACGACAAAGCGAGCCGCGTTTTGCCATCGGTCGCCGATGGGCCTAGACTCTGGGGTGGTGACAAGCTACCCACAGGAGACACAGTTTATGCGCATCGGTTTGCAGATCCCCTCATTCACCTGGCCCGGCGGGACGGCCGCCATCGGCCCGACCCTCGGCAAGATCGCCCAGACGGCGGACGACGCCGGCTTCGCCACCATCTGGTGCATGGACCACTTCTTCCAGATTCAGTACGTCGGCCCGGCCTCGGACCCGATGCTGGAAGGCTACTCCGCCCTGGCGTACATGGCCGCGCTCACGAAGCGCGCCCGCCTCGGCCTCATGGTCACCGGCGTCATCTACCGCTACCCCGGCGTCCTGGTCAAGACGGTCACGACGCTCGACGTGCTATCGGGCGGGCGCGCCATCCTGGGCATCGGCGCGGCGTGGAACGAGGTGGAGTCGCGGGGCCTGGGCGTCCCATTCCCGCCGCTAAAGGTGCGCTTCGAGATGTTGGCCGAGGCGCTGGAGATCGCCCACCTCATGTTCGCCGACAACACCGCGCCGTACGACGGCAAGCACTACCAGCTCGGCGAGCCGATGAACCACCCGCTGCCGCTGAGCCAGCCGCACCCGCCGATCCTGATTGGCGGCGCCGGCGAGCAGAAGACGCTGCGCCTCGTGGCGAAGTACGGCGACGCCTGCAACCTGTTCGGCCGCATGGGGCCTGAGGTCCTGACGCACAAGCTCGACGTGCTCAAGCAGCACTGCGACGACCTGGGCCGCCCGTACGACGAGATCGAGAAGACGGCGCTGGACACGGTGCGGCTCGGCGAGGGCGGGAAGTCACCGGCCGAGGTCATCGCCTACTGCCGCCAGATGGCTGACCTGGGCTTCCAGCAGATGATCTTCAACATGCCCAACGTCTCCGACATCACGCCGCTGGAAACCTTCGGCAAGGAGATCATCCCGGCCGTCGCCGAGTTCTAGCGCCTTGCGTATCGCATCCCGGGGCCGTTGGACGACGAAACCCGCGAAAGACGCGAAAGGGCTGTGCGGCGGCCTGAACGGGCGGCGCAGCCACCTCTTTTTTCGCGTCTTTCGTCCCTTTCGCGCCTATCGTGGTCCAGATCCCGCCGCCGGCTACCGGCGCAGCTGCAACAGGACGACGGCAATGATGACGAGGACGGAGCCGGCGATTTGGAGTGGGGCCAGGTGCTCGCCCAGGAACGCGACGGCCAACGCCACCGTGAACACCGGCTCCAGCGCGCTGAGGAGCGCCGACTGCGTCGGCCCGACGCGCTGCAACCCCGCCAGGAACGTCACGACGGGGATGACCGTGGACATCAGGATCATCCCGCCGACGGCCAGCCACCCCTGGGGCGACGCGAAGGTGAACTGAATCTGGCCCAGGAGCCACCCGGCCAGGCTGAAGCTGATGGCCGCGCCGAGCAGGATCCAGGCGCTGCTGACGAGGGGCGCGACGCCCTTGATGATGCGGTTGCCGAAGACGATGTAGCTCGCGTACCAGAGGCCCGCCAGCAGGGCGGTGACGATGCCCAGCGGGTTGATCTGCCCTTCGGGCGCGCCGGCGATGAGGGTCGTGCCGGTGAGGGCGAGGCCGAGGGCGAGCCAGCGGCGTCCGTCCGGCTTGTCGCCGTGGAGCCACCACGCCATCAGCGTCACCCACATCGGGTAGGTATAGAGCAACATGCCGACGACGGCGGCGGGCAGCAGCGCCACCGAGATCATGTACAGCGTGGACTGGCCGGCATAGCCCAGCCCGCCCATGAGCAGGAGCTGCGCGATCTTGCGGCGGCCGAGAAACGCGGCCGCCGCGCCCGTCGCGGCGAGCATCGCCCAGAACAGGGCGGCGGCGCCGGCGAAGCGCAGGGTGAGCATCGTCGGCAGGGTCATGCCCGACGCAAAGGCGAGCTTGCCAAAGATGGCGAGGGTGGCGAAGCCGGCGGCGGATGTGATGATGAGCGCGACGCCCGCCACATCCACGGTGTGGGAGCGCGAACGAGAGAGACTCATGACACCTGGAACTTACCGTCGCGCAGAAAGACCTCGCCGTCCACAGTGACCTCGCCGCCCTGGCGCAGGTCGCACACCATGTCCCAGTGGATCGCCGACTGGTTCACGCCGCCGGTCTCAGGGTAGCTGCGGCCGAGCGCCAGGTGAATCGTCCCGCCGATCTTCTCGTCGAACAGGATGCTCTTGGTGAAGCGCGTGATGCCGAAGTTGGCCCCGATGCCCAGCTCACCCAGCCGCCGCGCGCCGTCGTCGCTCGCCAGCATCTTCAGCAGGTACTCCTCGTTGCGCGCAGCCGTCGCCTTGACCACCTCGCCGTTCTCGAACCACAGCCGGATATCCTGCACCTCGCGCCCGCCGACCAGGGCCGGGTAGGTGAAGCGGATCGTGCCGCTGGCCGATGTCTCGATGGGGCCGGTGAACACCTCGCCGCTGGGGAAGTTGCGCTTGCCGTAGCTGTTGGCCCAGCTGCGGCCCTGGATGGACAGGGTCAGGTCGGTATCCGGGCCGACGATGCGCACCTCGTCGCGCGGCGTGAGCCAGTCAATGAGGCGCTGCTGCATGTCGCGCTGGGCGTTCCACGCGGCGACGGGGTCCGTCTCGTTGAGGCGGCAGGCGTTGAAGACGAAGTCCTGGTAATCCGACAGCGACATCTCGGCGGCCTGGGCGAAGGCGGCGGTTGGGAACAGTGTCCCGGTCCAGCGGAGCTCGCCCCGCGCCGCCCGCTGGCCGAAGAGACTCGTCGCGCCGGCGAGCGCCGACTGATGCCGCCGCGTGCGGTCCGGGTCAACGGCGGCGAGGGCCTGGGTGTTGGTCAGAGCGTTGATGCGCAGGACGCAGTCGCAACGTTCCGTGAGCAGCTGTTCGACGGGCGAAACCCAGGTGAGCTGCTCGTCGTCGGCGTAGCGGTAGAACAGCTCCTCCTGGCCCGGCAGATCCACCGTTGTGACGACGTTCGCGCCGCGCGCCAGGGCCTGGCGGTAGGCGGCCAGGATGAGCGGCTCAGCGGCGGTGGTGGAGCGAATACGCAGCAGGTCGCCGCGCCGCACCTCGAGAGAGAAATCCACAATGACCTCGGCCATTTTCTCAATGCGGGGATCGAACACATCGCCTCCGGGAGATTAACAGGCGTGTCAAAGCGCCTCCTGGGTCCATGCGCCCCCGCGCAGGACGGCGAGGGCGTCGTGGCCGGCGGCGCGCAGCACGTCGGCGCCCTCCGCAAAGCGGAACGCCACCTGCGCCGGCGTGTGGGCGTCGGCGCTGAGGGTCATGGGAATGCCGCGCTCGGCGCAGCGGCGCACGATCCAGGGCGCGGGGAACGGCGAGCGGCAGTCGCGCCGCCAGCCGGCGGTGTTCAGCTCGACGACGACGCCCAGCGCGGCCAGGTCGGCCAGTGTCGCGTCCACAATCTCCGTGTACCACGGGGCCGCGTCGTCGAAGAAGCGGTTATCGGCGTTGTAGAGCTTGATGCGGTCCATGTGGCCGACGATGACGACGCCGGGCACGCAGGCCGCCCCCTGCACCAGGGCGTAGTAGTCCTCGGCGAGACGGCGCGCGTCGCCGTCGTATAGCCGCTCGAACCCGTCGGCGAACGTCTGGGCGCTGTGCTCGAAGCTCCACGGCGCGCCGTCCAGCTCCCCAATGTAGTGCACAGAGCCGATGAGATAGTCCGGGGCGAGGGGCGCGAGGCGCTCGGCGGCGAAGCCCTCGATGCCGGGGCGATAGTCCAGCTCCAGGCCCAGGTAGACCTCGATCTGGTCGCGGTATTTCTCGCCCAGGGCGCGCACGTCCTCGGCATAGGCGGGCAGCGCGTCCAGGGGCATGGCGTAGCGGGTCGGCCACGGCACGGGCATGTGGGCCGACGCGCCGAACGCCGGCAGGCCCGCGTCCAGGGCTGCGCGGATGTAGTCCTCGATGTCGCCCTCGCCATCGCAATAGCGGCTGTGAGTGTGGAGGCTGGTGGCGCGGACTATTTTTCCCATGGGTCGCGGTACGCGTCTTCCTCGAGCAGGCGCAGGTAGCTCTCGTAGCGCTGCGGCGCGATGTCGCCGCTCTCGGCAGCGGCGCGCACGGCGCAGCCCGGCTCGTGGGTGTGGGTGCAGCCGCTGAAACGACACAGCGGGATGTACAGGTGGAACTCGCGGAAGCCGGCCGCGATCTCGCCCTCATCCATGTCCCACAGCCCGACCTCGCGGATGCCGGCGGTGTCGGCGACGTAGCCGCCGTCGCCGATGGGGAAGAGCTGCGACGCCGTCGTGGTGTGGCGGCCCTTGCCCGTAGCCTCGCTGATGTCGCTCACCACCTGGCCCAGGCCGGGGTAGATGCGGTTGAGCAGGCTCGACTTGCCGACGCCCGACGGCCCGACGAATGCAGTGACCTTGTCGGCCAGCGCCTCGCGCAGCTCGTGCATGCCGATGCCGGCCTTGACGCTGGTGTAGATGACGCGGTAGCCGATGTCGCGGTAGATGGAGAAGACCTCGTCGGGGACGTATGGCTCGACCAGGTCAACCTTGTTGACGATGATAAGGGCGTCTACGCCGTTTTGCTCGGCCAGGACAAGGTAGCGGTCCAGGCCGCGCAGGCGGGGTGGGGGTTGGGCCGCCGCCAGGACGACGGCGAGCTGATCCAGGTTGGCGATGATAATGTGTTCTTTGTCGGGCGATGCGCCGGCGCTGCGGCCGCCACGCACGGCCCGCCGCGCCCACTTCGAATGGCGCTCGTCCACCTCGGTGATGACGCCGCGGCCGTCGGCGCCCATCTCGAATGTCACGTTGTCGCCCACGACGACCAGGGTCTTGCTTGTAACGCGCGCGTCGCCGCGCACTAACTTCAGCTTGCCGCGGGCGACGGCCTCAACGGTATCGCCGTCCGGCGTTCGGATGTAATAGAAGCCACTCTGAGCGCGAATGACGGTGCCGGAATGCACCGTCTCAATGCCGGTCTCCAGTACGTGCGCTACCTGCAACTCGCTGCCCTCCTTGTTGGGGCGCCTCGCGGCTCTCCCCGATCATGTGTGTGTCCGTTTTCTAATCCTCCTTCGACGCCAGCACACCACGCGCTTCAAGGTCGCGCGCGAGGGTGGCAGCGTCGGTAAACACGAGGCTCGGAATGCCCAGGGCCTCGGCGGCGATGGTGTTGCGGGCCTTGTCGTCAATGAACAGAACTTCGTTCGGCGCGCGGCCCAACTTCTCTAGCGCCAGCTCGTAAATCTCTCGGTCGGGCTTGGCGAGGCCGACCCGCGCCGAGTTGATCACCACGTCGAACAGGTCCGTCAGCTCGAACTGCACCCAGCGCGGCTCGTAGGCCAGCGTCGCGTTGCTGAGCAGGGCGAGCGGGTAGCGACCCTTCAGCCGCCGCGCGATGGCGACGACGGCCTCGTCCAGGTCTTCCTCCAGGAGAAAGGCCAGCGGCCCGTAGGGAGCGTCGGCCCCCGCCATGCCAATCAGCGGCAGAACCTCCCGCCAGAACTCGGCGTCGCTGATCTGGCCGCGCTTGACGAGCTGCCACGGCTCGGTGTCCCACAGCCGGCTCTCCAGCTCCTCCACGGTCAGGCCGAGGGCGGCGGCGGCGGCGGCGTACTGCTGCGGCCGCGCGCCGCGATTGGTCAGGACGCCGTCGTAGTCGAAAATGATGGCCTTTATTAACATGACTTTAATCTACTACGAAACCTTACGCGAGGCAAGTCACAGCGTTCGCACGTGCTGTCTCCGCTATGGCGACGTTCTCTACCAGCAGCGGGCAGCGGATTGCCACAGAGGCACAGAGGACACGGGGAATGAGAATATCTATTGTCTCTTCTCAGTGCTCTCTGTGTCTCTGTGGCGTGCCTCAATCTTGGCGAGGGCCTGGGACACGTCCAGCATGTACGTCGTCCACGAGCGATACGGGCGAAAGCCCATCTCGTAGTTGATATTGAGCATGGGCTGGTTCGAGTCCGCGTTGCCGGTGCGGATGAAACGCACCTCGGGCCGCTCGGCCCGGATGCGCTCGATCATCGCCGCCTTGAGCCAGCGCCCCAGCCCCCGATTGCGGTACGCCGGCAGGACGGCGGTGTCGCCCTGGTGAGCGATGGTCGGGCGGTCCGCCCGCCAGAAGATCTCGGAGTAGCCGGCGTACGCGCCGGTCGCCGCCTCCTGGGCGTAGGCCGTCCAGCGGATCGTCCCCTCGGCCTGGAGGATGCGCTCCCACTCGCGGATGTCCTCCGCCGCCCACGTCTCCTCCTCATAGTCCTCGTCGCGCGGCGCGTCGTTCATCGCCCCCAGCATGCGTAGCATGCCCTCCATCGCCTCGTCGGGGTACGCCCGCTCCCAAAAGCCAAGCCGAAAGTCGGCGGCGCGCGCCTGCGCCCGCTCGGTCCAGCGCTGCATCAGCGCCGGGTCCAGGTCCCGCATGTCGAGCTGGTTGGTGCTGTTAGGGATGCCGGCTTTCGCGCCGAGGGCCTCGGCGAAGGCGTTGCCGTCCGGTAGGTTGCTCTCGGTATAGCCCAGGAGCATCGTGCGGCCCGCCGCCGCCGCCGCGTCGGCGATGAGGCCGAGCAGGCGCGAGCCGATGCCCTGCCGCCGATACGCGGGCAGGACATTCAGCTCGACGCGGGCGATGTGGCGGTTGTGCTGTACATCCCAGACGCTCACCCCGCCGAGGCCGCACACCTCGCGGCGGTCGTCGCTCCACGCCAGCCAGACGGAGTGGTGGATCCAGGCGGAGTGCAGCGTGCGGCCGGTGATGGTGCGCTCGACGGCGATGGGCGGGTCATCCGGCCACATCTCGGCGGCCATGCCGTTCTCGAAGGCGTTGAGCGCCACCCAGTCGGCATCCGTCGCAGTGGTCGGGTCAAACGGTAAAATCTGCATAGGTCATCCTTTATCCACTCTATTCTCTGTGCCCTCTGTGGCTCTGTCGCAACTCTTCGGGCGCTCCCTCTTGCTTGTGAGCTGCCGCATTTTCAGTATACGCGAGGGCCTGCGCTGCTTCGATGGTGTACGACGTGCGCAGGTGGAACGGGCGAAACCCCATCTCGTGGTTGATGTTGAGCATCGGCGCGTTGGCGTCGGCGTTGCCGGTGCGGACGAAGCGCACCTGGGGGCGGTCGGCCAGGACGCGCAGGATCATCGCCGCCTTGAGCCAGCGCCCCAGCCCCAGGTTGCGGTACGCTGGCAGGACGGCGGTGTCGCCCTGCTGGAGCAACGTCGGCTGAAGCGCGTTCCAGTACACCTCGGTGTAGCCGGCATACGCGCCGCTGCTCGTCTCTCGCGCGTACATTGTCCAGCGCACAAGCCCCTGCTCCTTGTACGTTGCTTCAAGGTCGCGCAGCTCGTCCACCGTCCAGATTTCCTCCTCCACGGTGTCATCGTGGGGCGCGTCGTTCATCGCGCTCAGCATGTGGACGACGGCTTCCAGCGCTTCTTCGGTATAGGTCTCGCCCCAGAAACCGACGCTGAAGCCGGCGGCCCGCTCTTGCGCCCGCGCGACCCACGCGCGCATCCGCGCCAGGTCCAGGTCCCGCATGTCGAACTGGTTGCGGCGCGACGGCAGGCCCGCCTTCGCGCCGACTCGCTCGGCGAACGCCGCGCCGGACGGTACGTTCGCCAGGGCGCGTCCCATGAGCGTCGAGCGCCCGCTCGCCTGGACGGTCGCCGCCGCCCGCGCCAGGAGCGCCGTCCCGATGCCCTGGCAGCGGGCCTCCGGCCGCACTTCGATCTGGACGAAGGCGAGGTGCTGGTTGTCCTGCACCTGCCACATGTCCACGACGCCCTGGCCCAGGATCGCGCCGCCATCCTCGCGCCACGCCGCCCAGCGCGTGCGGAGGAGAATGGCCGGGGTGCGGGTCTGCTCGCGGATGGTGAGGGCGAGAGGGCGGGGCGGGTCGTCGGGAAAGGTCTCGGCCAGCATTCGATTCTCGAACTCGTTCAGCGCCGCCCACTCGGCATCGCTCGCCGCGTGGGGATCAAACACTTTCAGGTGCATTCTTTATCCTTCAGTCATTCGGTCATTGCAAGCGTCGGCGAAGCAAGCGACTGGCTTGTCACACACGCGGTATGCATTCTATCTCTTGCTCCGTTAAAAATAACCCTGGGCGGACTCGCGGCGGCCGTCCGCCGTAGGCTCAAGCCTACGGCTACTGATGCAAGCCCAAGGGGCTGGGGAGCCAGAGCCTCAGCCTCGCAGGCTTGCACCCGTAGCCCGCTGCTTCAGCGGCGGGCGGGCCGTGCGTTCGGGGGACAGCGATCTTCATCGCCGTTCGTGATCCCCGACTCACCCACCTCAGCGGGCCATCTCCCGCAACACGTCCTCGGCGATCTGCAACGTCTCGGCGATGTGCGCCTCCGTGTGGGCGGCGCTGATGTGGTTGCGCTTGAGGTTCAGCGGGAGCTGGAACGCTCCGCGCCGCGTCGTCTCGCGGCGAAACTCGATGAAGCGCGCCGTGTCGTTGCGCAGCAGGTCGGCGTAGGTCTCTATGGGGCCGTCCATGAAGTACACCACCCAGATCGAGGCGTAGCCCGCGACCGTCGCCCGCAGGCCGACGCGCGCAATGATGTCGGCCAGCCCCTGGCGCAGGCCCTCGCCCAGCGCCGCCATGCGCGCGTGGGCGCTGCCGTCCGCCAGGGCCGCGATCGTCGCCAGGGCCGCCGCCGCGCTCACCGGGTGGCCGTTGTACGTGCCGGCGAAGTAGACGTCGCCGCCGGCGGTCGTGTAGTGGTCCAGTAGGTCGGCGCGGCCGGCGACGGCGGCGATGGGGTAGCCGTTCGCCATGGCCTTCGCCAGCGTTGTCAGGTCCGGCGTCACGCCACAGATCGCCTGGTAGCCGCCCAGGGCGTGGCGGAAGCCGGTGATGACCTCGTCGAAGATGAGGACGATGCCGCGCCGCCGCGTGATCTCGCGCAGCCCTTCGAGGAAGCCCGGCGCCGGCAGGATGCAGCCGACGTTGTGGGCGATTGGCTCGACGATGATCGCGGCGATGGCGTCGCCCTCGGCGGCGACGGCTGCCTCCACCGCGTCCAGGTCGTTGTAGGGCAGGACGATGGTGTTCTCCACCACCGCCTGGCTCAGCCCGGCTGAGAGAACGTCGCGCTCACCGAAGCGCTCCGCCGGCGTGGCGACGTTCATGAGCACGGCGTCGTGGTGGCCGTGGTAGCAGCCCTGGAACTTGATGAGCTTCTGCCGCCCGGTGACGCCGCGCGCCAGGCGAATGGCGCTGAGCGTCGCCTCGGTGCCGCTGTTGCAGAAGGCGACGCGCTCGGCGCTCGGCACGTGGCGGCAGACGGCCTCGGCCAGCCGCGCCTCCGGCTCCGTCGCGCCGATGCCGATCAGGTCCAGCGTCGCCGCCGTCTCGGCCACCGCCCGCGTCACAGCGGGGTGGCAGTGGCCGAGGACGACCGGGCCGAATGCGGCGTGGTAGTCAATGGTGCGCTGGCCGTCGGCGTCGTAGAGGATGGCGCCGGATGCCCGCGTGATGACCATCGGCGGCTCGATGGCGCGAATGGTGGAGTTGACGCCGCCGGGGATATGCTGCCGCGCCAGGTCGGTGATGTCGGCGGAACGCGAGCGGAGCATGGGAGTCTCCTGAGTCCTGAAACGCTAGTGGGTCACTCTCGATAGAGTGGGCGACTGTCGCGCGCCGACGCCCCAGACTCAAGTCTGGGGCTGAGAGGGCAAAGCCTGCTTCAGCAGGCTCGGATGGGCATGACGTGCCTCTGCCAGCCTGCTGAAGCAGGCTTCGTTCGTTTAGCCTGGCACTTGAGTGCCAGGCGTCGGCGGGCAACAGCCTCTCGGTGACCGGGTCGTCTACCCTTTGCCTGCCGCCAGGCCGCTGCTGACAAGGTAGGTGTAGCTCTCGCCCACGGCGGTCAGCATGTCGGTGGCGCAGTAGTCCAGCTCGACGATGAGCCACTCGGCGTGGGGCGCGGCGGCGAGGATGCGGTGGTAGTCCATCTTCCCCTGGCCGACGGCCGTCTGGGGCACATCCTTCTGCACCGGCCCGTCCTTGACGTGCAGCAGGGGCGCGCGCGTGCCAAGGCGCTGGATCAAGGCAACCGGGTCGGCGCCGGCGACCTGCGCCCAGTAGCAGTCCACCTCGAAGATGATGGAGTCGTCCAGGCGCTCCAGCATAATATCGAAGGGCGCCTGCCCCTCCACCGGCTCGAACTCCCACCAGTGGTTGTGCAGGCCGAGATGCACGCCGTTGGCCTTGGCCGTCTGCGCCAGGGCGTTGGCCGTGTCACACGCGCGGCGAACGTCATCCAGGGTATTGAAGTTGTCGCGGCCGAGGCCGCCACCGCTCACCGCGTAGCCGCAGCCCAGGGCCGCCGTCGCCTCGAACGCGGCGTTGGCGTCGGCGAAGATGTTGACGTGGGCGGCCGGGACGGCAAGGCCAAGCGCCCCGAACAGGCGGGCCGCGTCGTGGACGTTGCTGCCGGGGAAGCCGGCCGGCTCGACGCCGGCGTAGCCCATGGCGGCGACCTGGCGAATGACGCCGGCATAGTCAGCCGGCAGCTCGGCGCGGAGTGTATAAAGTTGTAGGGCGATTGGAGCGGTCATTGTGAGTGTCCTTTGAAAAATGTATCGCAACGCAGAGACGCAAAGAAAGGCGTCTGATCTCGTCCCTTTGCGTCTCTGCGCCTTTGCGTTCCCTTCCTCTTAAGGGGTTGGGATGTCGTTGGTGCGGCCGGTGCGCGAGGTGTTGCCCTCGCTGCCGCCGGTGCTTTCCAGGCTATCGCCGTCGGGGCGAGCGGTCGGCGAGCTGTGCGTCTGGTCCGTGTCCCGCGACGACTTGCCGCCCTGCGCCCTCTGGTCGTTCGTCCCGTTCTGGGTGTCTACACGCGTGTGCTCGGCCAAAACATCCAACAGCATGCTATCCTCCTTGAAGTCTAACGTCATCCATCGCTTCTCAAGAAGCCTGCCACGGAGACACAGAGGACACAGAGAATCGGGGCGCTGTCAGGTCTGGGCCGCTTGCTTCAGCACGCGCAGCGCGTCGAGCGTGACCCACTTGCTCGGCTGATTGCGCTTTTCCAGCGGCCAGGTTTTCGACACCGAGCCGCACGCCCACCGCCCCTCAGCATCCTGACACTCCAACACCAGCGCGAGCAGCGGCGCGAACCGCGCATCGTGGGCGTAGCCGTGCGCGGCGAGCGCTTTCAACGCACTGAGCAAGTCCCATGCGCGCGGCACGCCGAAGGTCAGCCAACGCTTGTGCTCGCCGGTGGTGCAGGGAAAGACGCCGCTGGGGAGTGTCCTCGTTAGCGAAAAGCCCCCGGTCTCGCTCTGGCAGAACCGCAGGAACGAGGCGCAGCCGGCCGCCGTGCGCTCGTCCGGCGCGACGCCCAGCATGTGCAGCAGGCCGAGCGCGGCCACAGCTCCCTGCGCCGTGTACGGCTTGGTTGCATCTTCACCCCAATGGCCGTCCGGATGCTGAAGCGCGAAGACCTCTTTCACCAGAGCTTGCTCGGCAATCGCCCCCCTGGTATCCTGGACCTCAGGCGCGCCGTCAGGATAGCCCAGAACATCAACCAGGGTCCAGTAGCGGACCGATGGGTTCACAGGCTCGAGCAGCCAGGGCAGTGGAGCCGCGTTCACTTACGCCCGCTCCACCTGGACCAGGTTGGTGTAGAACGTTGCGCCGCGCCCCATGTCCGTCAGAGCGTCCGAAGTCAGCCCATTGATGCCCTGGCCCTGCGGGCTGAGCTTCGTCCACCAGATCGTCTCCGACGCGGCGACGCCGGGCCGCACGGCGCTGCCCACGCGGGCGCGCAGCCGCACCTCACCCCGATCGTTGAACACGCGGCACCAGTCGCCGTCGGCGATGTCCCGCGCCGCCGCGTCCGCGTGGCTCAGCTCGATGAACGGCTCCTTCTGCTTGACGATGAGCCTGTCCACGTGGGAGAACGACGTGTTTAGGAAGAAGTGGGCGCTCGGCGTGATGAGATGGATCGGGTAGCGCGCGGCCAGAGCCGGGTCGGCCTCGGCGCTCTCGGCGATGGGGTCGTGGCGCGGCAGCGGGTCCAGCCCGGCGGCGGCCATGCCCTCAGAGAGCAGCTCGACCTTGCCGCTGGGCGTCGGGAAGCCGCCGTGGGCGAAGGGCGCCCAGGGCGTGGGCGTCGGCGCGTCGGCCGGCCCCTCGGCCGGGCCGTCCACGGCCAGCGCCGACGGCTCGGCGGTCGGCAGGTTGAGACGCGCCCACCCCTCCGCCATCAGCCGCTCGCGGGTGATGCCCTGGAGGTGGAGGTGGGGTAGCGCGAGGGCCTGGTCAATCATGTCCTCGACCGTGTCGTCGAAGCACGACTCGCCGAAGCCCATCGCCTTCGCCAGGCGGCGGAACAGCTCGACGTTGGACACCGACTCGCCCAGGGGTGCGATGGCCGGCTGGTTCACCTGGAGGTAGTAGTTGCCATACGCCTTGTGCAGGTCGGTGTGCTCGAGCTGCGTCGTCGCCGGCAGGACGATGTCGGCGTAATCCGTCGTGTCGGTGAAGTACGGGTCGTGGACGACGGTGAACAGGTCCTCGCGCCGCAGGCCGGCCAGGACGCGCGACGAGTGGGGCGTGCTGGCGGCCGGGTTCGCGTCGTACACGAACAAGGCCTGGATCGGCGGATCGTTCAGAGTCAGCAGGGCGTCGCCGAGCTGGTTCATGTTGACCCAGCGCGGCTCCGGCGTCGGCTTGAGGTCCGCGCGGTTCAGCGCGGCAAAGTCAATCGGGAACGCGCCGGACGTGCTCAGGAGCGCCCCGCCGCCCACATCGCGCCACGCCCCAACGACCGCCGGCAGGCAGGCGACGGCGCGCACCATCATGCCGCCGTTGGTGTGGCGTTGGAGGCCGTAGTTGAGGCGGATCACCGACGGGCGCGTCGAGGCGTACTCTCGCGCCAGGGCCAGGATGTCGGCGGCGGGAATGTCCGTCGTCGCGGCGGCGCGCTCGACCGGCCACTCGGCGGCGCGCGCCTTGAGAGCGTCGAAGCCGACGGCGTGCTCGTCCAGCCACGCGGCATCGTGGCGGTTCTCGCTGATGATGACGTTCATGAGCGCCAGGGCCAGGGCGGCGTCCGTGCCGGGCCGCGGCGCGATGTGCCAGTCGGCCAGGCGCGCCGTGCGGGTCTGGCGCGGGTCAATGACGATGAGCCGCGCGCCGGCCTTGCGGGCCGCGGTGATGAACGGCATCAGGTGCGTGTTGGACGTGGCCGGGTTGGAGCCCCAGACGATGATGAGCCGGGCGTGGGCGAAGGCCTCCGGGTCCGTGCCCAGGGACGCGCCGTAGGTATACTTCCACGCCGTGGCGCCGGCCTCCGAACAGATGGTGCGCTCGAGCTGGCTCGCGCCCAGGCGGTGGAAGAAGCGGCGGTCCATGCTGCCCTCGTTGAGCAGGCCCAGGGTGCCGGAGTAGGAGTACGGCAGGATGGCCTCGGCCCCGTGCGCGGCGATGATGCCCCCGAAGCGCTCGACGATCTCGGCGATCGCCTCGTCCCAGGTGATCGCCTCGAACCGGCCGCTACCCTTCGACCCGACGCGGCGGCGCGGGGTCAGGACGCGGCGTGGGCTGTAGACCATCTCCAGGTAGTGCTGGCCGACCTTGCCGCACAGGAAGCCGCGCGTCGTCGGGTGCGTCGGGTCGCCCTCGATCTTGACGGCGCGGCCCTCGCGCACCGTGACCTTCATGGCGCACGTGTCGGGGCAGTCGTGCGGGCAAACGGCGTGGACGACGCGCAGGTCCGAATCGCTGAGGAGCATAGCCATGGGTTGAGTCCTATCGTGAACGAGTCCGTAGCGCCGACTTCAGTCAGCTCTTGGGATGCCGACTGAAGTCGGCGCTACACAAAGATGTTTCACAAGCTCTCGAATTGTGGTATTCTAGCCCAAAGCCTGGGGAATCACAAGCGCGAATTCCCTTTGCCTTCCCTCCGGCGGCATGATATAATCACGGCCACACGAACCCGCACACGCGCCCCGAGGAGGACTCATTCATGGATATTACCACCCGCGAGATGAAGCGCGTCGTTCTGGTCGCTCCATCTGGCCGCATTGATCACCAGACGGCCCCCGAACTTCAGAAGGTACTCAACGAGCTGATCGAAAGCGGCCATTTCAAAATCGTCGTGGATATGGAAAACGTGACGTATATCAGCTCCGCCGGGTTGCGCGTGCTCCTGGCGGCGCGCAAAGGTGTCAAACGCTGGAACCGCGGCGACCTGCGCCTCGCCGGCGTCCAGCCCTTCGTCCAGGACACCCTGGAGCTTGTCGGCTTCACCCGTATCTTCGAGATGTACGACGACACGGTGGAAGCCGTCGGCAGCTTCTAAATGCAGGGCTGCGTAGAATAAGCCGTACCCCGTCGAGAACGCGTGGCACTCATGTGCCAGGCTAAGGAGACGAAGCCCCCCTCAAATGGGCTGCCGTCTTGGGGTGCGGGGGCGGAACGCCCCTGCTGCGCTTCAGCAGGCTTTGTTGAATCAGCCACCGACTTGAGTCGGTGGCGTCGGCGGGCGACAGCGCCGCGACACAGACGACTCAACGATGGTGCGCGGCATGATTCCTGCCCGTTAGCGACGTGAGATGGACTATCGAGACGTTTTCCCACGCTACGTCGAGAGCCAGGAGTTATCGCCCCAGGAAGCGGCAGACGCCTGGGATGCCATAGCGGCTTTCGAGGGCTGGCTGGCCGCGATGAGTCAGCCAGCCGTTCTATCGCGCGCGGCGGTTCTCAAGTACCGCGCCGAGCTTGTCGCCCAGGGTCTTGACCGCGACGCCCTGCGCCGCCGCGCCGCGCCGGTCCAGCGCTTCGTCGCCTGGCTCGACCGCGACGCCCAGGCCGCCGCTGGCGCCCGCGTCGTCCAGGAGCTGAACACCCTCACCCACATCTCCGCCACGCTCAACCAGGCAGCGGATCTCCAGGAGGCCATCGCCGCCATCCTCCACGCGCTGACCTCCCTCATGGGCCTGAACACGGGCTGGGTGTTCCTGCTCGACGACGACGACGCCTTCGTCCCGGTCGCCGACATCGGCCTCCCGCCCGCCCTCGCCGACGACGACCGCCGCGAGCTGCGGCGCGAGCCGGAGTGCGAGTGCCAGTGGCAGCTCCGCACCGGCCGGCTCAAGCGCGCGGTCAACATCGTGCAGTGCAGCCGGCTGGAGGAGGCGGCCGGGGACACCGGCGGCCTGCGCTACCACGCCAGCATCCCGATCCGCGCCCGCAAGCGCACCCTGGGCATCCTCAACGTCACCGGGGCATCGGAGGAGGTGTTCGGCGGCGCCGACTTGCAGGTGCTCGGCGCGGTCGGCGACGCCCTGGGCATGGCGATCGAGCGGGCGCGGCTCATAGACTACGCCCGCAGCCGCCGCGTCCGCGAGCAAGAGACGCTGCTGCGCCTCTCCCGCGAGCTCCTGTCCAGCCTCGATCCGCGCCAGGTGACGCAGCTGGTGGTCGAGGAGGCGGCGCACATTCTCGACGCCGACGCGGCGGCCCTGTCGCTGCTCGGCGACGACGACACGATGACGATCGTGGCGACGGTCGGCTGGCAGCCGGAGTGGCTCGAGGGGAACGCATTTCGCGCCCTGCCCGGCGGCCTCACCCACCGCGCCTACGTCGAGGGCGACACGATCATCGAAGCCGACATGCAGGCGTCGCCCTCCGCCGGCTCCGACATCGTGCGCGCCCACGGCTGGCGGGCCGGTGTCGCCGTGCCGGTCGCCATTCGCGGCGACGTCATCGGCGTCCTGGCGGTCTACGCCGGCGCGGCGGACCACTTCAGCGACGAGGACTCGCGGCTGCTCGGGCTGATCGCGGCCCAGGCCGCCCTCGCCATCCACAACGCCCGCGAGTACGAGGAGAAGGCCCAGGAGGCCTGGCACCGCAATGCCCTGCTCCAGGTGTCGGAGAACATCCGCAACCTGAGCCGCATGGAAGACATCGTGGAGACCGTCGGCCGCCTGGCCCCCATGTTCCTCGGCGCGGTCTCGTGCGGCTTCTTCCTGTGGGACGGCGCGGCGGCCGCCTTCACCCCGTATGTCGTCGAAGGCGGCGTGGACGAGGCGGCGCGGCAGGCGCGTTTCGCCGCCCTGAAATCGCCCCAGAGCGGCCCGATCTTCGACAGGGTGCTGGCCGACCGCCAGCCGTTTCTCGTGCTGCGCCCCGAAGCGCCCCAGAGCGCCGATCTGTTCGACGTGTTCGACGCCGACCGCCTGCTGGTCGTGCCCCTGGTCGCCCGCAGCCTGCTCGTCGGCGTCATGATCCTGGACCCGTCGGCGGAGACCGAGCGCTACACGCCGCGCCTGCTGGAAATCGCCAGCGGCATGGGGTCGCAGACTGCCGTCGCCATCGAGAACGAGCGCCTGCGGCGGGCGGAGCTGGAGGCGGAGCGCCTGGCCCAGGAGCTGGAGATGGCCCACCACATCCAGCGCAGCTTCCTGCCCGAGCAGGCGCCAACGCTCGCCGGCTGGGACATCGCCCCGCGCTGGGAGCCGGCGCGCATCGTGACCGGCGACTTCTACGACTTCGTGCCCCAGGACGACGGCGGCCTCGGCGTGGTGATTGCCGACGTGTCGGACAAGGGCGCCCCTGCCGCCATCTTCATGGCCGTGTCGCGCAGCCTGCTGCGGGCGAGCGTCATGGCCTACCCGCAGCCCGTCGAGGCGATGGACCACGCCAACGCCCTCATCGCCGCCGACGCCGACTCGAGCATGTTCGTGACCGCGTTCCTGCTCGCCCTGGAGCCGCAGGGCGGCCGCCTCGACTTCGTCAACGCCGGCCACAACCCGCCCCTCGTCGTGCGCGCCGACGGCGCGGTGGAATGGCTGGGGCAGGAGGCCCACGGCCCGGCGCTAGGCATCGTCCTGGAGTACCGCTGGCCCCAGCGGAGCGTCGCCCTGGCGCCGGGCGACACGCTGGTGCTGTACACCGACGGCGTCACCGAGGCGATCAACAACCGCGACGAGGCGTTCGGCGAGACGCGCCTGGTCGAGGTGGTGGCCGCGCACCGCCACCTGCCCGCCGAGGCCCTCGCCGCCCGCATCGTGGACGCCGTCGGCGCGTTCGCCGCCGGCCACCCGCAATTCGACGACATCACCCTGGTGGTGCTGAAAAGATTGGGAGACTAGGATGTCCGCCCCCGACCGCTACACGCTGAAGACGACGAGCCGACCGGAGAACCTTGCCAGCATCGCGGAGTTCATCTCCAGCGCGGCGGCGGACTGTGGGCTGACCGAGCAGGAGGCCTACTACGCCCAGATGGCGGTGGACGAGGCGGTGACCAACGTCATCGAGCACGCCTACCGCGGCGGCGAGGGGCCGATTGAGATTATCGTCGAGCGGCGCAGCGACACCTTCGTCGTGACCATCCGCAACCAGGGCGACCCGTTCGACCCGACGAGCGTGCCGGAGCCGAACGTGGACGCGCCCCTGGACGAGCGCGAGCCGGGCGGGCTGGGCCTCTTCTTCATGCGACGGCTCATGGACAACGTGACCTTCCGCTTCAATCCCGACGGCTGGAACGAAGTCATCATGACGCGCCGCCGCCGCGTCATCGCCAGCGCCGCGTCGCGCTACGCTGCCGACGTCCTGGTCGTCGCCCCGCGCGGCCGTCTCGACGCCAGCGGCTCCCAGTACCTGGACGGCGAGCTGGCGAGTCTGGCGGACGGAGGGCAGTGGAAGGTCGTGGTGGATTTCAGCCAGGTCACGTACATCAGCTCGACCGGCCTGCGCGTCCTCCTGGCGGCAGTCAAGCGCAGCCGCCGCCACGCCGGCGACGTCAAGCTGTGCCGCCTCACGCCGCCCGTCCTAAAAATCTTCCGCATGGCCGGCTTCGACAACATCTTCAGCTTCTACGAGACCGAGCGCCAGGCGGTCGAAGCGTTCAAGGCATGAACCTCTCCACGCGCATCTGGCAGGTCGTCGTCGCCGCGCTGGGCATCGCGCTGCTCATCCTGAGCGCGCGCCAGCCGGACGCCTTCGTCTCCCTCGACGCCCCCGTCCAGGCGCTTGGGCTGGTTCTGTTCGTCCTGCTCTCGATCATCGTCAAGCGCGCCGGCTTCGAGGTCATCCCCGACGCGACCCACAGCCTGTTCGGCGTCATTGACATCGCCGCCATCCTCGTCTTCGGCCCTGTGCCCGGCGCGTGCGTCGCCGCCGCCAGCGAGCTGATCTACCTGGTGAGCCGCGCCGTCTACCGCTTCCCGTTCAGCCCGTCCACCACCCTCGGCTACCCTGTCTACGGCGCGGCCGTCAAGGCCATCGTGGCCCTCGTCAGCGCCTGGGTCTACCGCGCCCTGGGCGGGGCGTTCGCGCCAACCGACCTCACCATAGGCCAGATTGTGCCCCTCGTCGGCCTGTTCGTGACCTGGTTCGTGCTGGACAATCTCATCTGGCTCATCCGCGCCGCCCTGGCCGGTGGGGCGCAGCAGACGGCCCAGTGGCTGCGCCGCGCCTGGCGACAGTCCCTCGGCGTCGAGCTGCTGCCCCTGCCCATCGCCCCCGTCCTCGCCATCGCCTACGACATCAGCCCCCTGCTGTTCCTCATCGTCGCCGGCGGCGTCGTCGTCGCCAGCAGCCTGGTACACCGCCTGGCCCGCACCACCCGCCAGCTCAACGACCGCCTGGTCGAGCTGACGACGTTCGAGGAGCTGGGCGAGGCCATCATCAACGCCCAGATGGACATCAAACGCCTGGCCGAGCTAGCCTACGACTACACCACGCGCATCGTCGGCCCGGCCGACTTTCGCTTTGCGCTGCTGGACGCCGAGCGCGAGACCCTGCGGCCGGTGCTGTGGGTGGTACACGGCGAGCGTCAGACGCCGGACGCCATGCCGCTGGACGGCCTGCGCCTGTGGCTGACCAACGCCTGGGAGAGCGAGCGCATCGCCAGCATCGGCGACGCCCCGCCCAAGCTCCAGGAGGTCGTAGACCCCGACGAGCAGTCGGCGCTCCTCGTCCCGCTCATGGCCGGCCGCGAAGTCATCGGCGGCATGGTGGTGGAGCATCCCGCGCGGAACCACTTCAGCGACGCCCACCTGCGCCTGCTGACAAGCCTCGCCAGCCAGGTCGCCGTCGGCCTCGAGAACGGCCGCCTGTACGAGCGCGAGTGGAAGCGCGCCGTCCAGCTCAGCGCCATCAGCGAGGTCAGCCGCCAGGTCGCGGCCATCGTCAACCTGGACGAGCTGTTCAGCCGCGTCGTGCACCTCATCCAGGCCAGCTTCGGCTACGACTTCGTCCAGATTCTGACGCTCCAGGATGACAACCTGCTGTTCCGCGCCAGCACCGGCGAGCTGCACGAGACACGCCGCGCCGACAGCTACACCATCCCCCTCGGCCAGGGCATCACCGGTTGGGTCGCCGCCGAGGGCGAGCCGATCCTGGCGAACAACATCGCCGAGGAGCCGCGCTACATTCTCGACCCCGAGCGCCAGCTCCACGCCACGCGCTCCGAGCTAGCCGTCCCGCTCAAGATCGAGGAGCGCGTCCTGGGCGTCCTGGACGTGCAGAGCAACCGCGTCGGCGCGTTCGACAAAGACGACCTGTTCGTCCTCAAGACCCTGGCCGACCAGATCGCCATCGCCATCCAGGAGGCGCGGCTGTACCAGGAGGCGCTGGCGCGGCAGCGGCTGGAGCAGGAGCTGGTGCTGGCCGCCGAGATCCAGGCGTCGCTCCTGCCGGAGCACGTGCCCGTCATCCCCGGCTACGAGGTCGCCGCCTTCTGGCGGCCGGCCCTGGAGATGGCCGGCGACTTCTACGACTTCGTGACCCTGACCGAGGGGCGCTGGGGCTTCGTCATCGCCGACGTGTCGGACAAGGGCATCCCGGCCGCCATGTTCATGGCCGCCACCCGCAGCATGGTGCGCGCCTCCGTCCTCGGCCGCCGCCCGCCGGTCGAGGCCATCACCCGCGCCAACGCCCTGATCCTGCGCGACACCCGCGCCGACATGTTCGTGACCCTGTGCTACTGCGTCCTGGACCCGTCCACCGGCCAGCTCATCTACGTCAACGCCGGCCACATGCCGCCCTTGATCTACCGCGCCCGTGCGGACCGCGCCGAGTACCTGTCGAGCAAGGGCATCGTCCTCGGCGCGATCGAGGACATCCGGCTGGAGGAGAAGGTGGTCACGCTGCGGCCGGGCGACGTGTTGGCCCTGTACACTGACGGAGTGACCGAGGCCATCACCCTGGAAGAGGTGGATTTCGGGGAGGAGCGCCTGGCGGACGTGATCCGCCGCTGCCACGCGCAGCACCCGAGCGAGATCATCGGCTCCATTGTGTCGGCCGTCACCGAGTACGTCGGCGACGCGCCGCAGCACGACGACTTTGCATTGATCGTCATCAAACGACAACCCTAACACCAAACGGAGGAATGACACATGCGTACCCCCATCGTGGCCGGAAACTGGAAAGCGAACAAGACCGTGCCGGAGGCGCTCGACCTGGTGGACGCCCTGGCGAAGAACGTCGCCGACGTCGCCGACGTCCAGATCGTCGTCGTCCCACCCTTCACCGCCCTCTACGCCGTGGCCGAGCGCCTGAAGGGCGCCAACGTCCGCGTCGGCGCGCAGACCATGTACTGGGAGAAGTCGGGCGCGTACACCGGCGAGGTGACGCCGCTCATGCTCCAGGGTGTGGTGGACTACGTCATCATCGGCCACTCCGAGCGGCGCAAGCTGTTCGGCGAGACCGACGAGACCGTCAACAAGAAGGTACACGCCGCCCTGGCCTACGGCCTGACCCCCATCGTCGCCGTCGGCGAGACCCTGGAGGAGAACGAGGCCGGCCAGACCGGCGCCGTCGTCACGCGCCAGATGAAGGGCGGCTACGCCGGGCTGACGGCGGAGCAGGCACTCAAGACCGTCGTGGCCTACGAGCCGGTGTGGGCCATCGGCACCGGCCGCGCTGCGACGCCGGAGGGCGCCAACGCCGTGTGCCGCGACTACTGCCGCGGCGCCCTCGCAGAGCTGTATGGCGACGAGGTCGCGCAGCAAATCCGCATCCAGTACGGCGGGTCGGTGACGCCGGACAACGCCCGCAGCCTGTTCGGCCAGCCGGACATTGACGGCGCTCTGGTCGGCGGCGCGTCCCTCAAAGCCGCCGACTTTACCGCCATCATCCTGGCCGCCCGGCCGTAGCCCGACGGACTGTAAAGGAACGCCAGGGCGCAGAGGCGCAAAGGAAGACACGGCTCCGTCTCGTCTCCCATTGCGGCCTTGCGCCTTTGCGTTTCCTGCCTCTTTCCAACCGGCGGGTTGCGGCTTGACCCTATCGCGGGCGATGCTTACACTTTGGGCGACTGTTGCGCCGCTTGTCGAAAGGCTGCCTGTGTCGCCCGTCGTGTCCCATCGGCATATGCTCCGCCTGTGCGCCCTCGGCCTCGCCGTGTGGGCGCTGGTCGGCGTGGCCGCGTGCAGCGCCGGCCCGCCCGCCCCGTCCCTTTCCGTCGGGGCGGGTTTGAAACCCGCCCCGACCTCGCCTGCCCTTGCCGCGCCGACCGAGACCGCAGCCCCCACCGCGACCCCCGCGCCCACGGCCACCGCCGTGTCTCGCCTGCTCACCCTGGACCTCTCCGTCGCCGCCCGCCGCCAGCCCATTATCATGCGCCTGGAGCGGGCCAGCCTCGCCGGCGACACCCTGACCCTCGGCGTGTCGTTCCGCAACGTCGGCAGCCGCGACCTGCTCAGCAGTGGCGGCGTCAGCGGCGCCGACGCCGTCCTCGTCGCCGACGGCGCGCCCTTCACCCCGCGCAGCGTCGGGGCCAGCCTGGCCCACGACATCGCTCCGGCCCGCACCTGGACAGCGGGCAGCGCCAACACCGGCGACCTGGTCTTCGACCGCCCCCGCGGCGACGCCGCCACCCTGCGCCTGCCCGGCTTCCCGCCGGTGCAGCTCGACCTGCGCGCCGGCGCCGCCGTGGCCCTGGCCGAAGACGGCGGCCCCCTCCCCTCGCCGACGCCGGATACCGCGGCTCAGGCGGCAGCCGAGGTGCGCGCTCTGCTCGGCCGCGTCGGCCGCGCCGTCCTCGCCGCGGACGAAAAGACGCTGGCCGCGTCGGTCGCGGATCCGGTCGAGTTCTTCGGCCCGCCCGCCGACCCGTTCGCCTTCGCCCGCAGTGTCCCGTTCCGCCGCTTCGAGCTGGATGTGTTCGCCGCCGACGGCGCGGCCGGGCAGGTCGAGTTGGACGATGGGCGGCCGGCGGGCCTGCGCAACGCCACCGTCGTCGCCGTCTACACCTTCGACGACGCCCCGAACGAGGTGTTCCGCCAGGTACTCAGCGGCGACTTCGCCCGCGGCCCCGACGGCTGGCGCATCACCCGCCTGACCCCCGACCGGCCGCCCTTCTGGGCCGTCGGCCTGACCGGCGTCACGCGCTGGCCCCACTTCCTTGTGTTCCACCGCCCCGACCAGGACATGGGCAGCCTCAGGGACGCGGCCGAGACCGCCCACATCGCCCTCAAGGCCCAGCTCGGCGACCTGGTGGACGATGTGAGCGTCATGATCGTCGCCGACACCCGCGACGACTTCAGCCGCCTGGCCCAGCAGAGCGGCGAGAGCTTCGTCGGCTCCGCCCGCTTCGACAATCTCCTGACGCCAACAGGTATCCAGACCGTCAGCCGCGCGTTGTATATCAACGACGCCGCGTTCCAGGATGGGGCGGTGAGCAACAACCGCAACCAGACGATCCAGCACGAGCTGACCCACCTGGCCCTGGCGCGCTGGTCGCGGCCGTGGACGCCGCCCTGGCTCATCGAGGGCGCGGCCGGCGTCTTCGCCGGCGAGGCCAACTTCCCCGCCCTGGCCGAGCACCTGCGCCAGCCGGACGCCCGCCGCCCGCGCCTGGCCGACATGACCGGCTTGGAGACGCTGGACGGAGCGCCGCTGCCCCTCGCCGTCGCTTACGCCTACTCGACGGCCGCCGCCGAGACCATCGTCGAGCGCGCCGGGCAGGAGCGCTTCCTGGCGCTGTACCGCGCGTTCGCCGAGGTGGACATGGCGCGCGTGCGCCAGACCGCCGGCGGCGGGGCGACCGTCTCGCCGGAGCGCTTCCGCGCCCTCCAACGCAGCCTCACCGACGAGGCGCTCCAGAAGGTGCTCGGCATGAGCCTGGCCGACCTGGATGAGGCCACCGCCGCCCACCTGCGCGAGCGCTTAGCGCCGTAGCGCCGCTCAGATTTCACGATTCGGCGCCGACCGCTCTACAATTATGGTTCTTAGCCACGCTGTTTAAGGAGGAAGACTGGCGATGCGTACTGTCCTGAAGATGCTTGGTGTATCCCTTCTCGCCTGTGTCATGCTGGCCCTGGCGGCCTGCGGCGGCGCCAGCCCCAGCGCCCCCACCGCAGCGGGCGGCCAAAGCGCCCCGGCGGCCGCAGCCAAACCCGCGCCCGATTTCAACGCCGTCGCCACGGGCGCCGACAAGCTGTTCGTGCCGGTGGACACGGTGAAGAAGGCCTTCGACGACAAGAGCGACGTGCTCTTCATTGACGCCCGCGCCCCGTCGGACTTTGCGGCGGGCCACATCCCCGGCGCCGTCAACATCCCCTACTACGAGATGGCCAAGCGCTACAGCGAAGTACCCAAGGATAAATGGATCATCACCTATTGCGCCTGCCCCCACGCCGAGGCCGAGCAGGCGGCCCGCGAGCTGATGAAGCAGGGCTACACCAAGGTCAAGGCCATTGACGAGGGCTACTTCGGCTGGGTGGACAAGGGCTACCCCACCACCAAGAGCTAAAGCCGGATCGCGGCCCCGTTGGGGCGTGCCCCCCGTGGCCGCCCGTTGGGGCGTGCCCCCCTGTGGCCGCCCGTTGGGGCGTGCCCCCCTGTGGCCGCCCGTTGGGGCGTGCCCCCCGTGGCCGCCCGTTGGGGCGTGCCCCCCGTGGCCGCCCGTTGGGGCGTGCCCCCCTGTGGCCGCCCGTTGGGGCGTGCCCCCCTGTGGCCGCCCGTTGGGGCGTGCCCCCCTGTGGCCGCCCGTTGGGGCGTGCCCCCCCGTGGCCGCCCGTTGGGGCGTGCCCCCCTGTGGCCGCCCACGGGGTAGCCACGGGGGGCTACCCCTACCAGGAATTCGTCGTGGTTAAATTCTTGAGTCGCTTCATTCTTCTCACCCTGACGGTCGTGCTCCTGGCCGGCTGCGCGGCGCGGCCAGGCGGCGGCGTCGCCCAGGTGCGCGTCGCCGACGGCTCCGACGGCCTGGCCGGCCTGGATCGCGTCGTCGTCACCCTGCGCGACGCCGCCATGCACCCGGCCGACGCCCCCCGCGACGAGGGCTGGGTAGACATCCCCCTGATCGCGCCTGTCGTGGACCTGGGCGCGGTCGGCCCGACCGGGCAGATCGTCGCCCGCGGGCCGTTCCCGCCGGCTGTGTACGACCGCGTCCGCGTCGAGATCGCCGAGGTGGTCGGCGAGAAGGACGGCGCGCCCGTCCCCATCCGCAACATCGTCGAGCCGATCTACCTGGAGCAGCCCCTGGACCGCGGCCCGGCGACGCTGCGCATCACCCTCATCGTCCTGCCCCGCGAAAGCCCCGACGAGCCGGAGCGCTACGCCCTCTTCACCAAGGCCGTCGCCGTCCGCTAGAAGAATCAGGCGGGGGACGGTCTTTTGTAAAAGGCCGTCCCCCGCGTTGCTCAGGAAGATTATAAGCGTTGCCGGCGAATCAGTCGGGCGCGATGAGCGTATAGCCGTGGCGCGGCACCGTGCGGATGTAGCGCGGGCTGTGGGGCGTCGGCTCCAGCTTGGCGCGCAGGTTCTTCACGTGCGCCCGCACCAGGGCGTGCTGCCCCGCGCCCGGCGGGTAGCCCCACACATCCTGGAGCAGCCGGTCCGACGACACGACCTGCCCCGGATTGCGCAGCAGGTACGCCAGGAGCTTGAACTCCGTCGGCGTCAGCGGGATGCTCCGCCCGTCCACCTCGGCGCGCCGCCCACCCAGGTCGAGGCGCAGCCGCCCCAGGGAGAGCGGCTGGGCATGGCTGCGCTGGGCGCGGCGAAGCAGCGCCCGCACCCGCGCCGTCAGCTCTTGCAGATCGAAGGGCTTCGTGAGATAGTCGTCTCCGCCGGCGTCCAGGCCGCGCAGGCGGTCCGGCAGGCGGTGCTGGGCGGTGAGAAACAGCACCGGCGTGTCCGACACCGTCGGGTCGGCCCGCAGGCGTCGGCACACCTCGATTCCATCCAGCCCCGGCATCGCCATGTCCAGGACGACGAGGTCCGGCATCATCTGGCGCGTCACGGACAGGGCCTCCACGCCGCTGTTGGCGGTCAGCACCTCGTACCCATTGCGCACCAGGCTGCGGCTGAGGGTGCCGCGCACGTCCGAGTCATTGTCGGCGACGAGAATTGTAGCCACGTGTACCTCGCTTGGCGCCCTACTTCGGCACGGGCAGGCGCGCCCCTATGGTGGTTCCAATGCCGGGCCGGCTGGCGACGAGCACCTGTCCGCCCGCCCGCGTCACGAGATTCCAGGCCAGAAACAGGCTGCCGCTCGTGTCGGGGGCGAAAGGCTGAAGCAACCGCCGCCGCCGCACCGTCACCGGGCCGTTGTCGGCCACGGTGACCAGGACGTACCCATTCCGCACGACCGAGGCCAGGCGGATCTGCCCCTCCTCGGTCGAAGCCAGCGCCTGGCGCGCGTTCGCCAGCAAGTGAACCCAGGCTTCCGTCATGTCCGATGCGTTTGCGCGCACCGCCGGTAAATTCGGCGTCAGCCGCGCACTGAGGCGCACCCCAGCCCCCTCAAGCTCGCTTGTCACCAAGCGCAGGGCCGCCTCGATCGTCCCATTCACATCCATCGCTTCCGGCGCGCCGTTGCCTTGCACGAAGTCCAGGATGGTCTCGACCCCGTCGCGGATGCGCTGGCCGGCGCGCTCGATGGCCGCCAGGCCGGCGAGCATCCCCGTCTCTGTGGCTTCCGCCTGTAATAGCTGCGCCTCGCCAATGACCGTGGTCAGCGGGTTGTTGATGCGCTGGGCCAGCCCAGCCACGGCGGCGCTGCCGGCGATCTCGCGGCCGCTCGCCGTGAACCAGCGTTGCAGGCGCGCGCTGCGCTGACGCTCGGCCAGTAGCTCGGCGGCCAGCGCCGCCGTCTCGCCGAGCAGCACCAGCAGCGCCGGCTGCACCGGCTGACTGCCGTTGCCGACCGCGACCAGCGCGCCGTGGAGCGTCGCGCCGCTCACCGGCGCCCCCCACGCCCACCCCTGGTCGGCGTCACTCTCGCGCAGCGGCGCGTCGCTGTGGATGACGCGCTGCGCCAACCCTGCCAGCGTCGCTTCGGCCTCGCTCGGCCCAACCAGTGCCCCCCACACCACGTCCCGACGCGCCGGCTCGTACCACGCAATCCCAATCGCTTGCGCGCCGTTCAATGCGACGACGTGCTGAGCCGCGGACTGCAGCGCCGTGTCAGCGTTGATCTGCAACATATGGCAGCCCTGTCCCCCTCATTCGTCATATGAAGTAACGAAGGCGAACCTTAAAGTGTTATGCGCGTCGAATAATTCGTGAAGGGTGCGAAAAGTCTTCGTCGTCGCCGGCCGTGGGGAGAGGCGCGCCGCTGGGCGGGCGCAGCCACAGGTCGGCCACGTCCTGCGCCGCCGCCAGCCGCGCCCACGTCGTCGGGATGAACGTCACCCGCCGCAGCCGCCGCGCCGGGATGGGCCGCGCCAGGGCGACCAGCGGCCCCAGCGCGAAGCGGTAGTACAGGGCGTCGGCGCGCGGGTGCTGGGCTTCATCGGGCAGCAGCTCGCGCCGCCGCGCCAGGCTGACGCGCTCCACCGCCGCCCACAGGCGCACGGCGTGGCCGTCCGGCCCGAACGCCCCGGTCTGGTAGAACGCCAGCGCCTCGCAGCCCAGGCGCGGCGGGGCGTGGGCGACGGGCAGGCGATACCAGCCGTCGGCGGCGCGGGCCAGGTCGGCCGGCCGCGTGACCACGGCGACGAGCACGGCGGTGTCGGGCGCGGGCCAGGCGGCCGCCGGGGCGGCGCTGTGCCGTGAGCGGGGCATAGCGCCTCAGCGCACGGCCGCCGCCAGGTCAGGGGCGGCGCGGCGCAGGCCGGCCCGCAGGCGCAGCAAGGCCACGTCCGACGCCCGCGCCTCGAGCATGATGTCGAACGGCGGCAGCCCGAAGGTGGCGGCGAGGAAGTCTTGGAACTCGAAGGGGTGGATCAGGTCGGCGTGCTCGCCGGGGCGAGGGAGGCGGGCGACGCGCACGCCCCGCCGCCGCAGTGGGCGCACCTCGGTGCGCGGCGAGGCGACGTGGACGAGGGGGGCGACGCCGGGCGGCCAGGTGGCGAGGCACGCCGCCAGGGCCTCGCGCCCGGCCCGCCCATCGCCCCGCAGGCGGTGGTGCAGGCTGTCGAAGATGACGGGCGCGCCGCACAGGTGGTGCAGCCCGACCAGGTCGGCGGCGCTGTGGGTCAGGTCGTGCTCCACAGCGAGGGCACGCCGCGCCTCGGCCGGCAGGGCGAGGTAGCGCCGCGCGAAGCGCGCCCGCGTCGCAGCGGCGTCGCCCAGGCCTCCGCCGACATGGCACTCCACCACGCCGTCCCGCGCCCCCAGCGCGCCGAGCAGACCGGCCAGGGCGCTCAGCGTGGCGGCGGCGCGGGCGGCCTCGCCGTCGGCGCGGCTGCCGAGGGCGACGCTCAGCGGGGCGTGTACCGTCAGGCGGACATCGCCGGCGCCGACCAGGCCGCCGACCCACGCCAGGGTGGCGGCCGCCTCGCCGAGCTGCCGCGTCGCGTCCTCGGCCGGCCCTGGCAGGAGCCGCCAGTGCAGCCGGAACAGGTGGATGTCGGCGCGGGCGAGCCAGGCTAGGCTGTCGCGCAAGTAGAGCAGCCCGACGCTGAGGTGGGGCGTGTCGGGTGGCCGCCGCCCATCGTAGCAGCGCAGGCCGGGCCGCGCCAGGAGCGTCGGCCCGCAGCCGAGGCGCATTCTCCCCCCCCTTCTGAGATTGACGCAGACGCACAGAGGACACGGAGGTTAGAAGTCCGTCGCGCGTAAGGACAGGACTGTAGTAGCGACTTCCAGTCGCTCCCGCGGCTGTAGAACGAAAAGCGTCACTATGCGAGCTGTCTACCTCTATCTTTGCACTTTGCGTTCGCCGGGGCAGTGGGGGCCGCAGGCCCCGACAATTCTCCCCCATTCCCTCGTGCGCGAGGTGGCACTTCACCTCCGCTGGCAGATGGGACAAGGGGGAATTTGGAGGGGCATGCCCCTCCAAACCTCCCCGACCCAAGAAGTGCAAAGATAGAGTCTACGTGAGAGGAGCGATGACGTAGGGATTTCCTTGCACGCGCCGCCTTTGGCGGTAGCTCACCACGATAGCGTGGAGACCCCCCATCCCCCCGCCGGCGGGGGGATGGGGTAGCTCCACGCTATACTGTGGAGCTACCCCTTTGGCGAGCAAAGGGGTGATTTGAAACGCAAAGGCGCAGGAACCTTTGGACCACGAAAGGCGCGAAAAGGGACGCGAAAGACGTGAACAGGGGCTGGCTACGCGATTGGCCTCACAGGACGGCGTGGAGCAGAGCGATCCAGATGAATACCTGCACGGCGACGGCGCTGCCGAGGGAGAGGTAGGCGGCGAAGCGCTCGCGCCTGTGTACCGCGACGGCGAGGGTGCTGTTGACCACCAGGGCCGCCGCGCCGGCCAGGGGCAGCCACAGGGCGATGGCGCGCGCCAGAGGCGTCGCGGCGATGCCGCGCATGGGCAGGCTCGCCGGCAGGCTGCCGTACAGCAGGCTGACCCACGCCCACAGGAGCAGCGACAGGACGATGCCCGCCCCGAACAGGGCGTAGACCAGCCGGTCGCGCCAGATGGGCAGGCGCATCCAGCGCGGCTGCCAGGCGGTCTCCGCCAGGGCCTCCGTCGGGCCGAGGCGCTGCCGGGTGCCCAGGGCTTCGATGAACGCGACGCGGTCGGCCGGCGAGACGGCGTAGCGCCCGCGGCGGGTGACGAGGATCAGCTGCTCCGGCAGGGGCCGCGTGGCGCAGATGACGGCGCTGCCCAGGCGGTCCAGGTGGCCCAGCCCGACGAGCAGCCCCGGCCAGTGGTAGCCGTGGACGCGCTCGACGTAGAAGTCCGCGCCGTCCTCGATGGCCGTAATGTTGGGCAGGGGGATGACGTGGGTCGTCGCCGCCCAGTGGATGCGCACGGCATTGCGGTCCATGGCATAGCGCAGGCTGAGGGCGCCCCACAGCCAGTAGACCAGGACGGCCAGCGCCGGCAGGCTCAGCAGCAGCAGGGCGCCGGCCACGAAGGCCATCAGGCCGACGCCGACGCGCGCCATGCCGACCACCAGGGCAGCGTCAATCCCCAGCAGCGCCAGGATGGCGGCCAGCAGGGATAGGGGAATCAGGCGGGAGAGCAGGGGCCGGAAGACCATGCTAGAACCTGTGCCACGTCGGAACGACGGCCGGGAAGAGGGCCGGGATGAAATCGCGCTTCAGCAGCGTCGCCGCGTCGTCCTCGCTCGTCGTCACGAAGGCGCTCAGGCGCACCGATAGGATACCGTCCTTCGGGTCGCGGCCGGGCGTGTTCCACAGATACCAGTACAGCACCACGATCTCGCGCCCGTCGTCCTCGTTGCGCGCCAGCCCGCGCTGGACGTTGAGCGTTCCGCCGTCCAGCGGAACCGTGTCTACGCGGTCTTCCAGCATCGTCCAGCCCTGGAGCGGGTAGCAGATCGTCGGGGTGTGCTCGAACAGGCGGAAACTGCGCGGCCCGCGGTGGCCGATGAAGGTGAGCCAGACCACGTCGCCGGCCGCATTGCGGTAGGCGCGCTGGAGGACTAGCTCGGGGTTCTGGTAGGCGTCGGTGAGCTGCGGGTTGACCGGCAGGTCCGTCGCCGTCCACGCGCCAATGTGCGTTGGCAGGGCGGCGGGCAGGTCATCGAGCCACAGGTCATACGGGCTGGCGACCACGCGCTCGTAGCGCGTGACGTGGTACCAGCCGTCCACGTCGGCAAACAGGACGTGGTCGGCGCTCGCCGACGCCGCGCCGTCCGGGGGCGTCGCCGACGCCGCGGCAGTCGGGGGGGGCGGCGGCTGGAACCGCCACGCCACGCCGATGCCGCCGATCAGCAGCGCCGCGACCCCCAGCGCCAGCCAGCCTCGGCTGTCGAGTCGCTCTCTTGTGGTCCACAGCCAGGCCCATACTCTCTGCACAGGCAATCTCTTATACAGTGACGAAGTGACTGAGTGACGATGTGACGGGGTGACGAGGTGACGATTCGGGTGACAGCCCCGGCGTCCCCTTTCGCCTCTTTCGTGGTCCGCCCCGCCTACCACGCCTCGGGGCGGAGCTGGCCGCAGCGCACCGCCCGCCCTAGCAAGATCAGCAGCGCCAGGGCGACCAGGAACAGCAGCGGGCTGGCGAGGGTGTGGAAGAAGCCCAGCGCCGCCTCGCCGCCGAGGGTCTGGGCGACCCAGAAGATCGAGGACACCCGCGCCAGGTTGGCGGCCAGGGCGATGGGCAGCGCGCTCGCCACGATTAGCGCCCGCCCCCACCACGGCCCGCGCACGCTGTACGCGAACAGGACGGCCAGCGTCCCCAGGGCGACCACGGAGCGCAGCCCACTGCACGGCGCGCCGACGGTAAACGCCTGGTCGTTGACGGCCACCTGCCCGCCCACGTTGACGGCGGCCACGCCGAGGATCTGCGCGGCGCGCGCGGCCCACGTCGCCGTGAACGCCTCGAGCTGCGGGCTGAGGCGCTCGATGCCAGGCAGCGGGATCATCGCCGCCAGGAAGAGCAGCGGGAATGCCCAGGCGCGCACCACCGGCCAGCCGGCGAACGTCCACACCAGGCCAATGATGACCAACACCAGGGCGGCCGCCGACACCACGGCCATCTGCATAGGCAGCGCGACCAGGTGCAGGCCGACACCGACGGCCACCAGGCCCAGCGCCAGGGGCGTCGGGCGCGCCGCCGCCAGGGCGTCGCGCCGCCGCCACATCAGCCACACGGCGACGAGGGGCACCAGGACGCCGTGGGAGTAGTAGTCGTTGCCGAGCCAGGACAGGGCGAGCCAGCGCAGCGTCCCGGCGAAGAGGACAGCCACGAGGGCGATGACCGCGCCCGTGGTCAGGATCACTTGGGTAAGTCGGTTCATAGCGTCAAATGCTAGTCCGATTCATCCGTCGCGGCAAATCCCGCGTCTCGTTCGGCCAGGCCCTCTCCCTCACGGCGCGGGCGTGGCGGCCGCCCACGCCCGCGCCAGGTGCGGCAGGTACACGCGGTGCACCACCGGCGTCGGCGAGGGGGTCGGGGTGCGCGTCGGCGTGGCCGTCGCGGTCGCGGTCGCGGTGGCGGTCGCGGTCGGCGTGGCCGTGGCCGTCGCCGTCGCGGTCGCGGTGGCGGTCGCCGTCGGCGCCGGACCCAGGCACGCGGTGCCGGTGAAGTTGATCTGGTAGGGCGTATCGCGCGGCGACAGCATCACCGTCTGCGTCACCGTGGCGCGGTCGTCGGCCGACGCCTGGATCGTGTACTGGCCGCTGGGGAAGTTCAGCAGCGGGCCGATGGAGTAGGCGCCGTCGCTTTCCGTGACGTCGCGGTACGGCGTGTTCAGGATGCGCACGTCGGCGTAGGGCAGCGCGGCGCCGGTGCACGTCTGGACGACCCCCTCGATTTCGACGAACGGCGGGCCTTGCGGCGTGGCCGTCGCGGTCGCGGTGCCAGTCGCCGTCGGCGTGGCCGTGTCGGTGGGCGTCGGCGTCGTGGTCGGCGTCGGCGGGATGTAGCTCACCGCCTGCGCCCACACGTCGAAGTTGGCGGTGTTGGGGACGTTCATGTCCCAGGCGGCGAGCACCTGACCGCGCCCGCTGTTGTAGGCTGCCGCCGGCGCGTCGCCGACGCCGGCGCCCAGGTCCTGGTTGGCGCTGGCGACGGTGTAGATCGGGAACGACTGGGTCGTCGGCTGGCCGACGCCGCTCCACGTCACGGCGCGGTACTGCTGGCCCAGGGACTTGTCGTACCAGCCCATGAAGAACTGCTGCGCCACGTCGGCCCACACCAGCGCCGGCCGCGCGCTCGTCGTCTGGGTGTTGGGAATCTGCGCGTCCTTGTCGAGGCGGTCCGGCGTCGCCGGCGCGATGTTCTGGCCGTAGATGAGGGACTGGCCGGTGCGGTTGTCCTGCCACACGACGAGCCAGAGCTGCGCCACCGTGTTGAAGGCGACGGCGGGCCAGCTGTGGCTGTGGGCTTCCGGCGCGACGTCGGACACGGCGAATGGCGAGTCCTCCAGGAACGCGCCGCCGTCCGAGATCTGGCGGCCCCAGATTTTGTAGTCGGCGTCGGCGCCGGGCGTGCAGCCCACGCCGGGCGCGGGGACGGCGCTCGTCCACTTGCTCCACACCACCATGAACGTCTTGGCCGTGGTGTCCGACCACGCCACGTCTGGCTGCTGCTGGTCCACGCAGCTGTGGCCGGTGTCCACGTCCGGGAAGCCGATCTGGAGCAGCGGGCCAGACGCCTGGCCGGCCTGGCTGACCATCGTTCCCTTGATCGTGCCGGAGTAACTGCGCTCCTCCCAGACGACCAGGTAGCTGCGCTGGGGGGCGTTGGCGGCGTTGTAGGGGCTGAAGGCGACGCGGACGTTCTTGAACTGGCTGGTCTGGGCCGGCAGAGTTGACAGCGCCACGGCCGGCGTGACGGCCGCGCCGTCGCCCGAGACCCGCGCCGCCAGGATCTCCGGCCCGTTGATCGTGTTGAGCTGGCTGTGGATCCAGACCACCAGGTACTCGTCGGTGGCCGCGTTGTAGGCGACGACCGGGTTGGCGTGGCTGTCGCTGCGCAGCCCGACGATGCTGCCCTGGGCCACCGTCACGACCGCGCCGAGGGCGTTGTCGGCGGCGTTCACGACCCGCGCCTTGACGCTCGTCGGCTTGCGATCCGAGACGACGTCCTCATCCTGCCAGACGGCCAGGTACTGGTCGCGGGCCGGGTTATAGGCGACGTCGGGGGCGTACTCCGACGTGCTGGCGTTGGTCACCTGGAACGGCGCGCCGCCCGGCTGCCACGGCGGCAGCTTCAAGGGGCCTTGAGCGGCGACGCCCAGGGCGCCGCCCGTGAGGAGCGCGACGCCCAGGAGCAAGGCTGCGAGCAGGAGGCTCAGCTTTTTGACAGACACCCGTTTCCTCCTTCATGGGAACCGCAGGGAATGACTCAAGACGATGTGCTGATTGTTGCCACACCGTCAAATGGTGAGGTCGGGGCAGGTTTGAAACCTGCCCCGACCGCTCCACCGCGAGCGGGGCGGCAATAATGCGTCAAGGCCCGTGCGTCGTTCTGGGCGGTTCGCTGGTCGGCAGACACAGAAATGCGTAGAGAAGGGCGGCTGCGCCCTTCCCTACGCATGCCCGAAGCTCGTGCAGTCTCTACTTATAAACGGGGAAACACCAGTCTAGATACTTTTCGTTCGCCCCCCGCACGACATCGAAGTAGCGGTCCCGCAGCTCGCTGGCGATCGGCCCCGGCATTCCATCGCCGACCGGCCGGTGGCTGATGCGAGTGATGATCGAGAGCTGCACCCCCGTACCGCAGAAGAACGCCTCGTCGCACACGTACAGCTCGGTGTGATCAATGGAGCGCTCGACGACCCGCACGCCCATGTCGTCTTCCAGAATCTGCATCACTGTCCGCCGCGTGATGCCCTCCAAGATGTTGTCCACGATGGGCGCGGTGATGGCGACGCCGTCGCGCACGATGAACATGTTCGTCGCGCTGCCCTCCGACACGTGGCCGTCGTGGGTCAGGACGATGGCCTCGTCGAAGCCGGCCAGCTCCGCCTCGGACTTCGCCAGCGCCGAGTTAACGTAGGAGCCGGCGATCTTGCCGCGCGCCGGGATGGCGTTGTCGTCCACACGGCGGAACGACGACACCATGGCGTGGCAGCCTTCCTCGTTGGCGATGTAGCGGCCGAACGGGTTGGCGAACAGGGTGAAGTCCGACGGCACGTCGTGCAGCCGCACGCCGATGCCTTCGAGGGACTTGTACGCCAGGGGGCGGATGTAAACGTCCGTGCGGTAGCCCTCGCGGCGGATGAGCTCGAGGGTGATGTCCATCAGGTCATCCTGCGAGTACGGCAGCTCCATCATG
This sequence comes from Anaerolineae bacterium, assembly GCA_046328525.1. Taxonomy (GTDB): domain Bacteria; phylum Chloroflexota; class Anaerolineae; order Epilineales; family JAHCIE01; genus JBDHWG01. The sequence goes on along the minus strand of JAXLWK010000008.1, from coordinate 59,285 downwards.
AGCAGCTTGCACGACTGCAGGAAGCGCTTGTAGTGGTCCCTGAGTCTAAAGACGTACAGCTGCTCCTTTTGGTTATTCCAGTAGCCGCGAATTCCCGCAAAGCACGCCGTGCCATAGTGGAGGGCGTGGGTCATGACGCTGATCTTCGCGTCCTCGATGCGGACGAACTGCCCTTTGAAGAAGGCGTACTCGGCGCCTGTCTTCTGGACCGCCTCGGTCGCCGCCGTCAGGGGTGTGCTCATCGTGTTCGTCATCCTTTCGTCAATATCTCCGGGTGGAGGGACAGCTCCCAGCCCCGTAGCCGATCCAGAAACGTGTCGTCCGTCATGTCGAGCTGCACCGGCGTGACGCTCACCATGCCCGCCGCCACCGCGCCGAAATCGGTGCCTGGCGTCGGCTCGCCCGTCGGCGGGTCGCCGCCGATCCAGTAGTAGGCGCGGCCGCGCGGGTCGGCGCGCTCGATCAGGACGTCCTTGTAGATGCTCTTGCCCATGCGCGTGATGGCGACGCCGCGCAGAGCGGCCGGCGCCACGTTGGGGATGTTGACGTTGAGCAGCATCCCCTGGGGCAGGCCCTGGGCCAGGACGCGCCGCGCCAGGTCGGCGACGAACAGCGCCCCAACGCGCAGGGCGTCCGGCTGCGGCGTCTCGAACGTCGCCAGGGAGGCGGCGATGGCCGGCGCGCCGAAGATCGCCCCCTCCCGCGCCGCCGAGACCGTGCCGCTATAGATGAGGTCGTTGCCCAGGTTCGGGCCGAGGTTGATGCCCGACACGACGAGGGCCGGCGGGCGCTTGAGCAGGCCGAGCATCACCAGCGCCACGCAATCCGACGGCGAGCCGTTGGACGCCAGAGCCTCGCTGCCGTCGGCCAGCGTAACCCCTGTCACGCGCAGCGGCTTGTGCATCGTCTTGCCGTGGCCGGCGGCGCTCCACTGCCGCTCCGGCGCGATGACGACGACCTCGCCGATCGCGGCCAGGGCCTGGCGCAGCGCCAGCAGGGCCGGGCTGTGGACGCCGTCGTCGTTGCTCAACAGGATGAAAGGGGCCTCGCTCATGAGCCGTCCTTGTGGGGTATGATGCGGATGCGGACGCGCGCCGCCGTCGCCGAGTTGCCGGCGCGGTCATAGGCGACGGCCTCGGCGAAGTGCGTGCCGACGTCCTTGGGGGAGAGGCTCCAGCGCACGCCGTAGGGGGCGACCGTGGACGCGCCGAACAGCCGGCCGTCGAGTAGGAACTCGACGCGGTCCATCGAGAGGTTCTCCTGCACCGTCACCTGGAGGTTGACCAGCTCGTCGCCGTCCACGCTGAAGATATTGTCTGCTCCCAGGCCGCTAAATGCAAGCTGCGGCGGCGTGTTGTCAATCGTCAGCGGGACGCGCAGCTCGTCGGTCTGGCCGCTGGCGCGGTCCACCAGCAGGCGCACGGTGTACGCGCCGTTCAGGCCCCGCGTGTCCCAGCGCATCAAGTCGCCGCTGATCGTGCCGCGATCCTCGGCCAGCGGGTACCACTCCCGCGGCGCCACGCCCTCGCCGACCTGGACGCGGTAGCGCTGGACGTCCGCGCCGGTGATGATGCCGACGACGGGCACGATGCCCTTGACAAAGCTCTGGGGCACGGGGCTGATGAGCGCCGCCGCGCCGCTCGGCGCGATAACTGCGTCCCCCTCGTCCAGCGGCGGCTGCGGGATGTGCGCCTGCCGCGCCCAGTCTGCCGCCTCGCGGGGCAGGATGGCGAATACCTGCTCCTCCACGTCCTCCGGCGGGCAGAGGGTCGAGGCCAGCCGCCCGTTGGCGCGGCATACGCGCACCTTCTGGTAGACGTTGTCGGGCTGCGTCGGGGCCGTCCCGGCCACGAACCACTCGCCGCGCCGCTGCGGGCATAGCGGCGTCGGCTTGAGGCCGGACAGGGCGCACACCTCGGCCCACTCCAGGCCCGCCGGCCGCTCAAACGGGCTGGGCGGCTGGCCGCTCAGCACAGTCTGCATGAAGTCGTGCCAGATGGGCGCCGCGCCCTCGACGCCGGACGTCTGGCGCATCGGGTGGCCGTCGGAGTTGCCGACCCACACCCCGACGGTGAGCTGCGGGGTGTAGCCAATCGTCCAGTTGTCGCGGTAGTCGTTCGTCGTCCCGGTCTTGGCCGCCGCAGGCCGGTCAATGACCAGCGGGCTGGTCGGCCCGAAGGCCGGCTCGCGCGCCTTGTTGTCCGACAGGATGTCCGTCACCAGGAACGCCTCGGTCGGCGCAACGACCTCGCGCTCCTCCGGCGTCGTGAAGTCGTCGAGCATCTGGCCGCTGGCGTCGGTGACGCGCAGAATCGGCGTCGGCTCCAGCTCGCGGTAGCCCAGGCGGCGGTTCTGCGGCGACACGGGCGCGCCGACCATGCGCCCGTCGTTGGCGATGGTGTTGAAGGCGTAGGTCAGGTCGAGCAGGCTGACCTCGCCGCCGCCGAGCGTCAGCGCCAGCCCATAGCGCCCGTTCAGCCCGGTGACGCCCAGCCGGTGGGCCATGGACTGGACGTTGGCGATGCCGACCATGTCCAGCAGCCGCACCGACGGGATGTTGTACGAGTTGGCGAGGGCGGTGCGCAGCGAGACCGGCCCGTGGTACTGCCGGTCGTAGTTCTCTGGGATGTAGGGCGCGCCGGGCGCGCCGAAATCGGTGCGCACGTCCAGCAGCACGGTCGCCGGGGTGTAGCCCTGGGTAAAGGCGGTCAGGTAGGTGATAGGCTTGAACGCCGAGCCGGGCTGGCGCGGGCTGAGGGTGACGTTGACCTGGCCCTGGATCGAGGCATCCCAGTAGTCAAGGCTGCCGAGCATCGCCAGGATTTGCCCCGTGCGCGTGTCCATGGCCACGAGGGCGGCGTTGCTGGCGTCGCGCTTCTGCGCCTGGAGCGCGGCGACCTGATTACGGGCGATGGTCTCGGCGGCGTTTTGCAGCCGCAGGTCGAGGCTCGTGATGACCTGCAAGCCGCCGCGGTACAGCCGCTGCGGCCCGTAGCGCGCCTCGAGGAGCTGGCGCACCCACACGGCGAAGTGGGGCGCGACCAGCGTCGTGGTCTCGGTGCGCTGGCGCGGCGTACCCAGCGGCGCGGTCTTGGCCGCCTCGGCCTCGGCGCGGGGGATGTAGCCGTCGTCGGCCATCTCGTCGAGGGCGATGGCCTGCTGCCGCCGCGCCTCGGCCGGGTTGTCAATCGGGTTCGACGCCGGCGAGCGCGACAGGGTTGCCAGCATCGCCGCCTCGGCCAGGGTCAGCTCGGACACCGGCTTGCCGAAGTACGTCTCCGCCGCCGCCTGGACGCCGTAGGCCAGGTTGCCGTAGTAGACGGTGTTGAGATACCACTCCAGAATCTGGTCCTTGCCGCCCGGCCCCGGATAGCGCCGTGTCAGCTCCCACGCCAGGACGATCTCCTTGAGCTTGCGCTCGTAGCTGCGGGCGACGCGCTGGTCGGCGTCAATGGCGACGTTCTTGACGAGCTGCTGGGTGATGGAGCTGCCGCCCTGGAGCGGCCGGCCGAGCAGGTTGTTGATCTCGGCCCGCGCCAGCCCGCGCACGTCGAAGCCGGGGTTGGTGTAGAAGTCCTTGTCCTCGAGGGAGATGGTGGCGAGGCGCAGGGTGATGGGGATGTCCGACAGGGGCACCATGGTGCGGTTGCCGCCCTGCGGGTCGTAGATCTCGTACAGCACGGTCTGGCCGGTGCGGTCGTAGATGCGCGTCGTCTTGAAGCCCTGCGCCGTCTGCTGCCCGATGCTCTCCGGCGACGGGAGGGAGGCGACGAGGGCGTTATACGCGGCGTAGGCCCCGCCGACGGCGCCGGCGGCCAGCCCCAGCGTGGTCAGCGTGGACAGGATGAGCCACAGGGCGGCGGGCTGGACGGCCAGGACGCCGAGAACCAGCCAGCGCAAGGGGTGGGTGACGCCACCGCTCCGCTGGCGCTGCCGCCGCCGAACGACGGCATGAACTGTGCGCAGGTGCATAGAAAACCCCGCCGACTCAAACGATACACGGACGGTTATCTTAGCATGAACGCCGACGCCGGGCAAACCATCGTCCACAACAGGCAGCGCGGCCGGTGGGTTTCTTGTCGGATCGCGGCGGAGGGTGTAAACTGTCACGGCTGGCGCAGCGCCGGAACCGCGCCGCCCGGAGCCTATCAGAGTCGCTCACCACTTTGGCGGTCATGTTGCCCAGACACACCCTCGTTGCCCTCTACCTGCTCTTGCTCTCGGTCTATCTCCTGTCCGCCTCAGGGCACTTCTTCAGTGTGGACCACGTCCATGTCTACCTGACCACGCAGAGCCTGGTGGAGCGCGGGTCGCTGGCGATCAAGCCGCTGGGCAACAGCGTCCCGGCGCCGGGCGGCCTGGCCTACTCGCCCTACGTCCCGGCCCAATCGCTCCTATCCATCCCGCTGTACCTGCTGGGCCGGTTCGTCGGCGCCGTCGCCCCGCCGGCGGTGCAGCGGTATCTCGCCAGCCCCGGCGACGGCGACTATGCCGGCGCCGTGCCCATCTTCTTCGTGTCGCTCTTCAACCAGCTCATCACGCCCCTCATCGCCGTCCTGGTGGCCCTGTTCTGCGCGCAGATGGGCTTCTCCAGGCGGGCGGCAGTGGGCACGGCGCTCGTTTTCGGCCTGGGCACACTGTGCTGGGTGATTGCGCGGGAATACTTCCAGCATTCCCTGGAGACCCTGGCCGTGCTGGCCGCGGTCTACGTCCTGTTCGCCAACCGCGAGCGGCTGCGGCCGGGGCACGCGCTGGCGGCGGGCGCGGCGCTGGCAGTCGGCATCCTCACCCGCTCCAACGTCCTCATCCTCGTCCCCGTCGTCCTGGTGTACCTGTGGCTGCTCGTGCCGACGCCCGCCGCCGACGCGGCCCGGCCGGCTGCGGCGTGGCGCGCGGTGGACTGGGCGCGCCGGCGAACCACCGCTGGCCTCCCCTCCCTGGTGGCCTTCGGCCTGCCCCTCCTGGCCGCCCTGGCCGTCTTGCTCGCCCTCAACAGGATCAAGTACGGACACGCGCTGAACTTCGGGCCGCAGGTTGCGCCCGGTTTCTCGACGCCGCTGTGGGTGGGCCTGTACGGCTACCTACTGAGTCCGGGCCGCAGCGTGTTCCTCTACTCCCCACCCCTCGCGTTAGCGGCGTTCGCCTTCGTCGAGTTCTGGCGCGGGTTTCGCCGCGAGAGCCTTCTCTTCCTGTCCATCGGCGGCATCTACCTGCTCGTGTTCAGCAGCTACCAGTACTGGCACGGCGGGTGGTCGTATGGACCGCGCTATCTCTTCACGCCGCTGCCCTTCCTGATCATCCCGCTCGCCTACCTGTTCCGCTCCTGGCGCGGCGTCCTGGCTGTGGCCGTCTTCGCGGCGCTGGGCGTGGGTGTGGCGTTTCTGGGCATCGCGCTGAACTACAACGAGGTGTATTTCGACTGGATTCGCATGGGGCTTGTGCCGGAGGACGCCTACCTGTGGGTCCCCCAGATCTCGGCGATCCCGACCCACGCCGCCGATCTCCTGGCCGGGCGCTACATTGACCTATGGCTCGTGTGGGTCTATCAACAGTTTGGCGTCGGCGTCGCCCTCCTGACCGCCGCCGTCCCCCTGACCCTGCTGGCCGTCGCCGTGGGGCTGCTGCGAGACCTGCTGTCAGGCGCGGGGAGCGTTCCGCACAAAGCTCCCCAGACGCCGCTGGGGCATCTGGGGAGCGAGGGGTTGGGTGAGGGATAGACTTATCCGACGCCGGAGCAGGGTTGTGGGGGCGCCCCCGCTCAGGCGTGGTCCGTCGCCAGGTCCCAGTGGTCGGGGGAGCGCCACAGCCCCGACAGAATGAGCTGGCGCAGGAACAGCATCTCCTTCGGCAGGCGGTCGTACAGGTTGATGAACAGCTCCTCGTGCGAGAGGATTTCCTGCTCCCACACCTTGCGGTCCACGGTCATCAGGGCGTTGAACTGCTCGCGCGAGAAGTCCAGCTCCCGCCAGTCAAGGTCCTCGTAGCGCGGCATCCAGCCAATCGGACCTTCGACGCTGACGGCGCGGCCGCGGGCGCGCTCGACGATCCACTTGAGCACGCGCATGTTCTCGCCGAAGCCGGGCCATAGGAAGTTGCCCTGATCGTCCTTGCGGAACCAGTTGACGTTGAAGACGCGCGGCGGGTTGGGGATCTGGCGGCCGAAGTCGAGCCAGTGGTTCCAGTAGTCCGCCATGTGGTAGCCGATGAAGGGCAGCATGGCGAACGGGTCGCGGCGCACCTGGCCGATGGTACCGAAGGCCGCCGCCGTCATCTCGGAGCCCATCGTCGCGGCGGCATAGACGCCGTAGTTCCAGTTGAACGCCTGGTAGACGAGCGGGACGACGTTGGTACGGCGGCCGCCGAAGATGAACGCCGAGATCGGCACGCCGCGCGGGTTGTCGTACTCCGGATCAATGGACGGGCACTGGCTGATGGGCGCGGTGAAGCGGGCGTTGGGGTGCGCGGCCGGCGTCGTGGCCTCGGGCGTCCAGTCCTTGCCCTTCCAGTCAATGGCGTGGGACGGCTTCTCCTTGGTCATCCCCTCCCACCACACATCGCCGTCGTCGGTGAGGGCGACGTTGGTGAAGATGGTGTTGTCTTTGATGGACTCCATCGCGTTCGGGTTGGACTTGTACGACGTGCCCGGCGCGACGCCGAAGAAGCCCGCCTCGGGGTTGATGGCGTACAGCTTGCCGTCGCTGCCGAGCTTGATCCAGGCGATGTCGTCGCCGACGGTGCTGATCTTCCAGCCCTCGTCCTCGAACGGCTTGGGCGGGATGAGCATGGCGAAGTTCGTCTTGCCGCAGGCGCTGGGGAACGCGGCGGCCACGTAAGTCTTCTGGCCCTTGGGGTCCTCGACGCCCAGGATCAGCATGTGTTCGGCGAGCCAGCCTTCATCCCGCGCCAGGACGGACGCGATGCGCAGGGCGAGACACTTCTTGCCGAGCAGGGCGTTGCCGCCGTAGCCGCTGCCGTAGGACCAGATGGCGCGCTCCTCGGGGAAGTGAACGATGTACTTCTCCTTGTTGCACGGCCAGGCAATGTCCTCCTGGCCCGGCTCCAACGGATAGCCGACGGAGTGGAGGCAGGGAACGAAGTCGCCGTCGCCCAGCACCTCGAGCACCTTCTGGCCCATGCGGGTCATGATGCGCATGTTGACCACGACATACGGCGAGTCGGTCACTTCGACGCCAATCTGCGCGATGGGTGAGCCGAGCGGCCCCATGCTGAACGGAATGACGTACATCGTCCGCCCGCGCATCGAGCCGTCGAAGAGGCGCGTCAGCGTCTCTTTCATTTCTTTGGGATTGACCCAGTTGTTGGTCGGGCCGGCGTCGTTGCGGCTCAGGCTGCAAATGAACGTGCGGTCTTCGACGCGGGCAACATCCGAGGGGTCGGAGCGGGCCAGGAAGCAGTTCGGGCGCTTCTCCGGGTTGAGGCGAATGAACGTCCCCGCCGCGACCATCTGCTCGCAGAGGGTATCGTACTCCTCCTGCGACCCGTCGCACCAGTGCACGCGGTCAGGCTTGCAAAGCTCGACGAGCGAGTTCACCCATTCGATGAGTTTGGTGTTAGTGACTTGTGTCGTAATGTCCATTGGATGTCTCCAAAATTCGGTACGCGGTTGTTCGCCAGGCGCGTATTTCTATTATACCCTGATTCCAGGTCGTTGTATACTGGATACGGTAAGGTTTCGCGCCGTCCGGTGAAGGGTTGACCACCTGCCGGGGAGGCAATGCACGACGCGGGCAAACGGCGGCGGATGCGCCGACGGTCGAAGACGGGCGGCCGAGGAGCCACGCTTTTGGACAGGGTCACAATGACGGAAAATCCGAATCGCGCCCTCGCGCCATTCCAGACACTGTACGAGGCCGAGGGCGGACAGGCGCTCCCGCTCCCTCCGCCCCTGGCGGCGATCTACGGCCAGCTGCGGTTGCCGCAACGCCAGCCGCTGCCGGTCACCATCGGCAACTTCGTGACCACGCTGGACGGTGTCGTCGCCTTCAATACGCCGGGCAAGTCGGGCGGGGCCGAGATCAGCGGCGCCAACCGCCACGACCGCCTGCTGATGGGGCTGCTGCGGGCGGTGGCGGACGCCGTCATCGTCGGCGCGGGTACGCTGCGCGCTATCCCGCGCGGCCTGTGGACGGCCGAGTCCATCTATCCCGCGTTCGCCGAGGAGTTTCTTGAGCTGCGAGCCGGCCTCGGCAAAGCGGAGCCGCCACTGACCGTGGTGGTCACGGCGCGGGGCGACGTGGACCTCAGCCGGCCGGTCTTCCGGTCGGGGAAGGCGCCGGTGCTGATTGTGACAACGCCGCACGGCGCGGGCGCGCTTCCGTCGGCTGAGCTGTCGGAGGCGACACAGGTCGCCGTGGTGGAAGCGGAGGGCCGCCTCAGCGCCCGCGCCATCCTCGACAGCGTCGGGCGCGTCCGGCCAGGCGCGCTGATCCTGGTCGAGGCGGGGCCGCGCCTGATGGGCGACTTCCTCGCCGCGCGCTGCCTGGACGAGCTATTCCTGACGCTGGCCCCCCAAGTCGCGGGCCGCGACGCCGCGAACGACCGCCCCGGCCTGGTGATGGGGCGACTCTTCGCGCCGAACGATCCGCTGTGGGGAACCCTGCTGGGGGTAAAGCGCGCCGAGAGCCACCTCTTCCTGCGCTACGGGTTCGAGCGCGGGTAGCGCGGACGGTGATTGGCAGGGCGGAGAGGGGTGAATCAGAATCGAGGCGACCTGCCCCTCTCCCCTAGTGGGAGAGGGGTTGGGGTGAGGGTCTTGAAACCTGGCGTTGGCGTGAAGACCTTCACCCGACCCTCTCCCGCTAGGGGAGAGGGTACGAGAGGCTCTACTCACGCAAGCTCTTCCACTCGAATTGGTATGACGAACGACGGCACGTTACCCCGGGCTGACCGCCTGCATCGGAACGAGCGAGCGCACCGACTGGCGCTCCACGAGGCGCGGGCGGACGAGGGTGGTCATGCAGCTCGCCTCCGCCGACTCGATGCGCCGCGCCAGCGCCTCCACGGCCAGCGCGCCCAGGCTCGGCGTGTCTATGTGCATCGTCGTGAGGGGCGGGGTCAGGTACAGCGCCAGGTCCACGTTGTCGAAACCGACGACGGAGAGGTCGTCGGGTATCCGCCGCCCCAGCGCCTGCGCCGCCTCGTAGACACGCACGGCCACGTGATCGTTGCCGCAGAAGATGGCGGTGATGTCGGGCTGCTCGCGCAGCAGCCGCACGGCGGCGTCCAGCTCCTCGTCGCTGGCGATCCGACAATCCCCAAAGTAGCCCTCGGCGATGCCGTGGTCCTCGAGGGCCTGGATGTAGCCGCGTCGGCGCTCGCGCAGGCTGGGGTAGGCGTCGGGCTGCGTCCCGACCAGGCCGATGCGCCGGTGGCCGCAGTCGAGGAGATAGGTCACCGCCTGGTAGGCGCCGCGGAAGTTATCGGTACCAACGATGTCGTAGCACGCCTCGGTGTACGCATCCACCAGGACGAGGGGCAGGGCGCGGCGCTCGATCAGCCGCGTGACGGTCTCGTCCACGAACGCGCCGACCAGCATGATGCCGTCCACGTCGCCCTCTTCGAGCAGCCGCGGCACTTCGATGGGGTGGTTGTCCAGGTTGACGGGAATCGTGGCGAACAGAAGGTTGAGGCGCGACTTGCGGCAGGCCGCCTCGATGCCCGCCAGCAGGGGCGCGTAGAACGGGTTGGCGAGGGGCGCGTCGTCGGCCCGCCCCTTGATGAGCACGCCGACGGTTTGGGCGGCGCGCGCGGCGTGGCCGTCGGCCGGGGAGCGCTTCTGGTAGCCCAGGAGGCGCGCCGTCTCCAACACGCGCTGCCGCGTCTCGTCGTTGATGCCCGGCCGACCGCGGATCACCAGGGAGACGGTCGCCAGCGAGACGCCGCTCTCACGAGCGACATCCTCCATCGTCACTTTCTGAGGCATGCCCGTTCCTCGAGGGCTAGGGGTACACTGCTCGCGCGGGCGGTGGCGTAGGGGCAGGTTTGAAACCTGCCCCTACCGCCGCCAGCGGAATGCAGCAACAACGAGTCCCGGTTCATCAGTCGTTTCCCAGACCCCTAGACTTCCTCATCGCCAATCGAGAACATGTGCTCCAGGTCGTAGCTCGAGTAGACTTTGAACGCCATGAGCGTCTCGGTGCGGGTGATACCCTCGATGGCGAGAATCTGGCGCGTGACAAGGTCGGCGATTTGCTCGTTCGACTGGGTGCGCAGCACCGCCACCAGGTCGTAGTCGCCGGCCACCGAGTAGACCTCGGTGATGCCCTTGAGGGCGACGAGCGACTGGGCGATGCGGTCGAAGTGTCCGTGTTCGACGTTGATCAGAACAATGGCAGTGACCATGCGGGGCCTCCGGGTAGGCGTCAGGCGGTTGTCTCGGCGGCGTGGCGGGCGTGGCGCTCGAGAATGGCGAAGTCGTCGGCGCTGACCTCGCGCAGGTTGCCCTGGAAGGCCAGCGTCCAGTTGGCGGCCGGCCACTTGCGGATGTGGGCCAACTCCTGGCTGAACGGCTCGACGGGTACCCAGTCGCTCTCCGTCAGCGCCAGGTCCGACGTGATCTCGACGCGCCAGGCATAGTCTTCATCGGGCTTGCCCTCGCTGACCCAGATGCGCGTGTGCTCCTCGAAGCCGGCCGAGGTGACGGTGGCGAGGGCGCCGATGCTCTTGGCGCCGCTCAAGTAGTACGCCAGGCGGTCGCCCGACGCCATCTTCTCCATCACGTTCTTGCGCTGGCGGCTCTTGAAGCCCTGGACACGCCAGCCGTGGGCGGCGGTGCGCGCCATGTTGTCGGGCGAAGTGGTGACGATCCAGTAGCGAGGCATAGGCCCTCCGCGAAAACAAACTGGCGATGCGTTCAATAATACACGAGCTTTGCGCCCCCTGTCAACGGACAAGGCAGCTCCACAGTTTAGCAAAGTAGAGACGCGCCACGGCGCGTCTCTACCACGGCCTCTGGGAGCCGACTGAAGTCGGCGCTACAGGCGCAAATTGATGCGGAGTGACCCGCCCCTGCTCAGAAACTTCACGTCCTGCTGTCATGCTGAGTGAAACGAAGCATCCCCCGGCGCTCTGGGGGCCCTTCGCGCTGCTTAGAGCTTGCCCTGAGCCTGCCGAAGGGGCGACATCTGACGTTCCTTGTGTCGGCGCATGCCGCCACATGGCCTGGGGACCTTGCCATGACAGTCGCATAACAAAACGCCGGGGCGACAGGCCCCGGCGGTGCTCTACGCTTCCAGCGTTACCCGTTCGGGCTGCCAGCGCCCATCGAGGACGCGGCGCAGGAACTCGCCGGTGTGGGAGCCTTCGGCGTGGGCGACCTCCTCCGGCGTCCCTTCGGCGATGACGCGGCCGCCGCCCGCGCCGCCCTCCGGCCCCAGGTCAACGATCCAGTCCGCCGACTTGATGACGTCCAGGTTGTGCTCGATGACCAGGACAGTGTTGCCGTTGTCCACGAGGCGCTGGAGCACGCCGAGGAGCTTGCGCACGTCCTCGAAGTGAAGGCCGGTCGTCGGCTCGTCCAGGATGTAGAGGGTGTTGCCGGTGGCGACGCGCGACAGCTCCTTGGCGAGCTTGATGCGCTGCGCCTCGCCGCCGGACAGCGTCGTCGCCGACTGGCCGAGGTGGATGTAGCCCAGGCCGACGTCGGACAGCGTCTGGAGCTTGCGCTTCACGGCGGGCAGGGCGTCGAAGAACTCGATGGCCTCGTCCACCGTCATGTCCAGCACCTCGGCGATGTTCTTGCCCTTGTACGTGATCTGGAGCGTCTCGCGGTTGTAGCGCGCCCCGTGGCACACCTCGCACGGGACGTAGATGTCCGGCAGAAACTGCATCTCGATCTTGATGATGCCGTCGCCCTGGCACGCCTCGCAGCGCCCGCCCTTGACGTTGAACGAGAAGCGCCCCGGCTTGTACCCGCGCGCCTTCGACTCCGGCAGCCCGGCGAACAGGTCGCGGATCTGGTTGAACAGGTTCGTGTACGTCGCCGGGTTCGAGCGCGGCGTCCGCCCAATGGGCGACTGGTCAATGTCAATGACCTTGTCCAGCCGCTCCAGCCCGCGCAGGCCGTCGAAGTCGCCGGGCTTCTCGCGGCTGCGGTAGAGCTTCTGGGCGACAGCGCGGTAGAGCACGTCCAGGACCAGGGTGGACTTGCCGGAGCCGGAGACGCCGGTCACGCACGTCAGCGTCCCCAGCGGGAAGCGCACGTCCACGTTCTTGAGGTTGTTCTCCCGCGCCCCCAGCACTTCCAGGGCGTAGCCGTTGCCGTGGCGGCGGCGGCGGGGAATCGTGATCTCGCGCTCGCCGCTGAGGTACTGCCCCGTCAGCGAGGCCGGGTTGTGGAGGATGTCGTCCAGTGGGCCGGCGGCGACGACCTCGCCGCCATGCTCGCCCGCGCCCGGCCCCAGGTCAATGATCCAGTCGGCCGAGCGCATCGTCTCCTCGTCGTGCTCGACGACCAGCACCGTGTTGCCCACGTCGCGCAGACGCAGCATCGTCTGGATGAGGCGCGTGTTGTCGCGCTGGTGCAGGCCGATGCTCGGCTCGTCCAGGATGTACAGCACGCCCATGAGCTGCGAGCCGATCTGCGTCGCCAGGCGGATGCGCTGCGCCTCGCCGCCCGCCAGGGTCCCGGCACGGCGGTCGAGGGTCAGGTAGTCGAGGCCGACGTTGACCAGGAAGCCGAGGCGCGCGTCAATCTCCTTCAGGATGCCCTCGGCGATGATGCTGTCGCGCTTCGAGAGGGGCGACGGGCCGTAACCGTTCTCTGAAGAAGGCGCCGGGGTGACGAGGTGAAGAGGTGACGGGGTGGCGGAGGCGCCGCCGCGGCTGGCTCCCCCCGTAGACGGGGGGGCCGGGGGGGTGGAGCCGCGCAGCCGCCGCACCCACGGCAGCGCCTCGCGGATGGACATCTGAGTGACGGTGACGATGTTCTTGTCGTCCACGGTCACGCCCAGCGCCTCCGGCCGCAGCCGCGCGCCGTTGCACGTCGGGCACGGGCGCGAGCTCATGAACTCCTCGATCTCGGAGCGCACCCAGTCGGAGTCCGTCTCGCCGTAGCGCCGCTCCAGGTTCGGGATGACGCCCTCGTAGGTCGTGTCGTACATGCGCTGCCGCCCGGCGCGGTTGCGGTAGTTCAGGCGGATGGTCTTGCCGCCGCTGCCGTAGAGGACGATCTTCTGCTGCTCCTCGGTCAGCTCGCGCCACGGCTTCTCAACGGAGAAGTGGTAGTGCTCGGCGACGCCGGCCAGGAGCTGGGCGTAGTAGCCCTCGTTGTCGCCGTCGCTACGCGACCAGGGCGCGACCGCGCCCTCGATGAGCGACAGGTCGGGGTTGGGGACGATCAGCTCCGGGTCAATCTCGAGTTTGGTGCCGAGGCCCTGGCACGTGGGGCAAGCGCCGTGGGGCGTGTTGAAGGAGAAGGTGCGCGGCTCGATCTCGCCGATGGTCGTGCCGTGCTCGGGGCAGGCAAAGTGCTCGCTGTAGAGGCGGTCCTCCGGTGTGTCGCTCAGGACGCTGACGATCATGACGCCGCCGCCGAGCTTGAGCGCCGTCTCCACGGAGTCGGTCAGGCGGCCGCGATGGTCGTCCCCCCCCTGCGGGTCGTCGCCACGGCGCACGATGAGGCGGTCCACGACGGCCTCGATGGTGTGCTGCTTGTAGCGGTCCAGCTCGATGTCCTCGTTCACGTCGCGCATCTCGCCGTTGACGCGGACGCGCACAAAGCCCGCCTTGCGCACATCCTCGAACACGCGCTGGTGGTGGCCCTTGCGCTCGCGGATGAGCGGGGCGAGGAGGAGGATGCGCGTGCCGTCGGGCAGGTTGAGGATGTCGTCCACCATCTGCTGCGGCGTCTGCTGGCTGATGACGCGGCCGCAGATGGGGCAGTGGGGGATGCCAACGCGGGCGAACAGGAGGCGCAGGTAGTCGTAGACCTCGGTCACTGTACCCACGGTCGAGCGCGGGTTGTGGGAGACGCCCTTCTGGTCAATGGAGATGGCCGGCGACAGGCCCTCGATGGAGTCCACGTCCGGCTTGTCCATCTGGCCGAGGAACTGGCGGGCGTAGGCCGACAGGGACTCGACGTAGCGCCGCTGGCCCTCGGCGAAGATGGTGTCAAAGGCGAGGGTGGACTTGCCGGAGCCGGACAGGCCGGTGATGACCACGAGCTTGTTGCGGGGAATCTCGACGTCAATATTCTTGAGATTGTGCTCGCGTGCGCCGCGAATGATTAACTGTTCCTGCATGATACCGCTTCCTGAAACAAAAGGCCGACGAGCGCCGGCGCTGGAGGTGGAACGTTCTTCATTGCTATGAGTATAGCACAAGTGTACGACAGCTCACAACCGCCCCAGGGATGATTCACCGATCATCCGAATAGATGTCTGGAAACGGCGAACACTTACCTTCGCGCAGAGTGACAGACTCGTGCGCTCGTGGCTTCGCCAATGGGCGTGACCCAGGACAAGCCGCTCCAAAGCGAAGCGAGGGTTCTGATGCCAGCGCCTGGCATCAAGACCCTCGCCAACCCCTTCCAGGGGAAGTGAATCCCGCCTGACCCTCGACTACTCCAAAATCCACGTGTCGAGGGCGCGCTCCCAGTCGGTCAGCTCCTCTGGCTTGAACCACAGGGCGACTTCGGCCTGGGCCGTCTCCGGGCCGTCGGAGGCGTGCACCAGGTTGCGGCCGACCATGACCGCCAGGTCGGCGCGGATGCTGCCCGGCGCCGCCTCGTGGGGCCGCGTGCCGCCCACCGTCTGCCGCACGATCTCGATGGCGCGCGGGCCTTCCCACACGCATGCGACGACCGGCGATGAGGTGATGTACTCGATCAGGCCCGCATAGAAGGGCTTGCCCTTGTGGACGGCGTAGTGTTCCTCGGCCAGGGCCTGGGGAACCTGCATGAACTTCATGCCGACGAGCTTGAGGCCGCGCCGCTCCATGCGGCCGATGATTTCGCCGATCAGCCCGCGCTGCACGCCGTCGGGTTTGATGAGAAACAGGGTGCGTTCCACGATGTAGTCTCCAGTGTGCTTTAGCTCTCGCTAGACAGCAGAACCTCGGTGGCTTTGATGATGGCAGTGATGGGCATGCCGGGCTTGAGGCCGAGGCGGTGGACGGAGTCGACCGTGATCACCGACACGATTTCCTCACCGCTGGGCAGCTCGACCACGACTTCCGCCGTGACGACGCCCTCCTTGACCGACTTAACGGTGCCCTTCAGCTGATTGCGCGCGCTAAGTGCCATGAACATTCTCCCTTGTTAGTTAAGTTTGGGCCGCGACCTCTCAATTATAGCTGCAAAGTCTATGCCGGGCGGTATCGCGCCAAAGGCGAGCCGCGCGTCCTCGGACAGACGCGCCGCGCAGAACGCATCGCCGACGGCGGCGGGCGCGTGGCGCAGGAGCAGCGCGGCCTGCAAGGCCAGGGCCATGTCCTCGACGACGCGGCGGGCGCGGACCTCGGCGTCGGCCGCGTGCATCAGGTCGCGCTCCAGCCGCCCGACCCGCCTGTCGAAGTCGGCGTTCGCGCCCCGCGCCAGGCGCACCTCCGCCAGCAGCGCCTCGACCGTCGCCGGCTCCTTGCGCGCCGCCCGCAGCACGTCCAGGCATTGCACGTTGCCCGACCCCTCCCAGATCGCGTTGACGGGCACGTCGCGGTAGAGCCGCGCCATGGGCGACTCCTCGACGAACCCGTTGCCGCCCAGGCACTCCAGCGCCTCCGTCACGCCGGCGATGGCGCGCTTGGTCACCCAGTACTTGGCGACGGCGGTGACGATGCGCGTGAACAGGCCCTCGCTCTCGCTGGTGGCGGCCTGGTCGAAGCCGCGCGCCAGGCGGATCGCCAGCGCCGTCGCCGCCTCGGACTCCAGGCACAGGTCGGCCAGGACGTTCTGCATGAGCGGCTGGTCAATCAGGCGGCGGCCGAAGGCGTAGCGGTAGGCGGCGTGGTGCGTCGCCTCGGCCACGGCGCGGCGCAGGGTGGCGGCGGAGCCGAGGGCGCAGTCGAGCCGGGTATGGCGCACCATCTCGATGATCGTCGCCACCCCCCGCCCCTCCTCGCCGATCATGCGCGCCCACGCGCCGCGAAACTCGATCTCACTGGAGGCGTTGGAGCGGTTGCCAACCTTCTCCTTGAGGCGCAGGATGTGGAAGGCGTTGCGCTCGCCGTCCGGCGTCCAGCGCGGCAGGAGGAAGCACGACAGGCCGCCGGGGGCCTGGGCCAGGACGAGGAAGGCGTCGCACATCGGGGCGGAGCAGAACCACTTGTGCCCGGTCAGGCGGTACTCGCCGGGCGCGTCCGTCGGCGCGGCGCGGGTCGTGTTGGACTGCACGTCGGAGCCGCCCTGGCGCTCGGTCATGGACATCCCGAACAGGACGCCGCGCTTCTCGGAGGCGGGTACGAAGCGAGGATCGTACTCGGTCGAGAGGGCGCGCGGCTCCCACTCGGCGGCGACGTCGGGCTGGAGTCGCAGGGCAGGGATGACGGCGAAGGTCATGGTGAGGGGGCAGCTCGGCCCCTCGTCAATCTGGTGGCGCAGCATGTCCAGGGCAGCGCGGGCGACGTGGGCGCCCGGCCGGTCGCTCGTCCACGGCAGCGCGTGCAGCCCCCACTCGACGCCCATGCGCATCTGCGCGTGGTATGCCGGGTGGTACTCGACTTCGTCAATGCGCCGCCCGAAGCGGTCATGGCTGTGGAGAACGGGCGTGACCTCGTTGGCGAGCCGCCCCAGGGCCAGGGTCTCGGCGCGGCCGAGCAGCGCGCCGAACTCGCACGCCTGCGCCTCGATCCAGCCGCCGCCCTCGCGCTGGACGGCCTCGCGCAAGGGGGTATCGTCGGCGTACAGGTTGTAGTCTTCCAGCGGGGGCGGTTGGTTGAGAACAACGTCCGGCGGCTGGGCCGCAAACTCACGGGACTGCATAGTTGTCCTCCTTCTCTCCTTCCCATTATACCACATCGCGCCGCCTTGCCGCCGCCCCCGCACGCGGGTATACTACGCGGAGTTTCATCGCGGAGGACACGCTATGGGCACCACCGACGATCCGTCATTGCGAGCGCAGCGAAGCAATCCTCCCCCATGCGAAAGACCGTCCAGGGCCGGAACCGAGTCGCCATCGCCCAGTGGGAGATTGCTTCGTCGGGCCATCGCCCTCCTCGCAATGACGGTCTGTCTTGTGGCGGCAAGTGTGTTTGTCACCTCCGCCGCGCTGGCCCAGGGGCCGGCGGGG
This sequence comes from Anaerolineae bacterium, assembly GCA_046328525.1. Taxonomy (GTDB): domain Bacteria; phylum Chloroflexota; class Anaerolineae; order Epilineales; family JAHCIE01; genus JBDHWG01. Next base: position 42,042 of record JAXLWK010000008.1, on the reverse strand, counting down.
GCGGGGGATGACGCCGCCGGCGACGCGGCGACGGCCGCCCACAGCGCCGGCCCTGTCGCCGGCGACCCCACCGGCATCTCGTTCATCGAGAATCTGCGCGCCCGCGCCTACGGCGGCGGGAGCATCGAGCGGCTGCGGGTCGTCGAGGACAACGCCGACTTCACCCGCTACGCCATCCGCTACCCCAGCGACGACATCAGCATCGCCGGCTTCATGGACGTGCCCAAGGGCGTCGAGCCGCCGTACCCGGCGGTTGTCGTCGCCCACGGCTTCGTCCCGCCCGCCAGCTATACCTTGCTGCCGTATAGCGCGCCCTACGCCGATGCCCTGGCCCGCGCCGGCTATCTCGTGGTCCACCCCAACTACCGCAACTACGGCGCGTCGGGGCAGGGGCCGAACCCGATGCGCTCCGGCTACGCCATTGACGTGCTCAACCTGGTCGCCATCCTCAAGACAACGCCGGAGGTGCGCGGGGACGCCATCGGGCTGTTTGGGCATAGCATGGGCGGGGAGGTGGCGCTGCGCGCCCTGGTGGCGACTTCCGACATCCGCGCCGCCGTGTTGTACGGCTCGATGAGCGCCGACGCCTGGGAGAACTGGAACCTCATCAACACCAAGTGGGCCGGCGGGTGGTTCTTATTCGACGGGCCGTTCAGCCCGTGGCGCGACCGTGAGGCGTTTCGCCTGTCGTCGCCGAGTAGCTTCCTCGACGATGTGACGGCGCCGATTCAGATTCACCACGGGACGGCGGACGACACCGCGCCCGTGCGCTGGGCGACAAGCCTGGCCGCCGGCCTGGGGGAACACGGCAAGGACGTGGAGCTGTTCATCTACCCCGGCGCGGGGCACAGCTTCGGCCTGGGCGGGGCCGCCTACACCGCGATGATGGCGCGGAGCATCGCCTTCTTCGACGGCCACCTGAAGGCCGGCAACTGACGTAGCCCCCGCGCGCTGCACCCCGAACGCCACGCAACGGGCGCGAATGGCGCAAAGACGCGCAGGGGAAAACCCCGTTGTCTTTCTTTGCGTCTCTGCGCCTTTGCGTTCCTATCTAAACGAAGAACGTGGTACGCCTGCGTCGCGTACCGCGTGGTCGTTGTCAGTATGCGGTTGTGTGAAGGAGCGGCTTTAGCTGCGGCGGGCAGCCGGGCGGTAGACGGCGACGGCAACGCCGGCCAGGAGCAACAGGCAACTTACATGCCAGTACACCGCGAAACCACGGCGAACCGGCGCAAAAAAGGTCCCCCGCGCCAAAGCGCAGGGGACCGCCACAAAGCCCGTGTGCCGTCGAATGGCGGCTCTAGGCGCTATATCCGCGGCTCTGAGTCGCCACCGCCGCTTCGCCGCCTAGCTCGGCCAGAAACTCATCGTGATTCATCGGCCGCGAGAACATGGGGTAGTTCTTCTCGACAGCGAGGCGCTGCTCGTCCTCACTTAACGCCGCCGTGCAATCCTTCAGCGTGATGACGTTGTACCCTTTCTCATACGCCGTGCGCATGGTCGACTCGACACAGCAGTTCGTCAGGAAGCCGCCCAACGCAACGGTCGAGAGGCCGCGGCTACGCAGGATGAAATCCAGGTTGGTGCTGGCGAAACCGCAGAGGCCGCGTTTCCCCTCAATGACAATGTCCTCCGCCTGCGGCTTGAGAACATCAATGATCTCCGCCCCCCAGGTGCCCTTGCGGAATGACTGACTATCCACGACGCCTTTCAGGATGCCGTAGGGTTGCGGCGTCAACTCGTGGTAATCGTCGGTGAACGTGATGGGCGCGAAGACAATCGTTGCGCCGAGCGCGCGGGCTTTTTCGATGGTCTCGACGGTGTTGGCGAGCATGTTTGTGCTCTCCATGACCGGCCGGACCGCCTCGTGCAATGTGCCACCCTCAGACGCAAAGTCGTTTTGGTACTCGATCAGGACCAGCGCCGTGTGTTTAGGGTCCATGTTTATGCTCCTTGTTTGGGGTGCCCTGGTTGTTTGTGGCTGCTGAACCGAATAGACGGCTGCATTGTACCGCCGTCCATCGAGCGGGTCAAGACATCTGCACACAAAATCCATGACTTCTGCGCCCTACCGCCATATCTGGCTGCTATACTGGCGTACAGACAGCAGGACGGACGGTCCTCTGAAACGGTAAGCCAAACGATAGCATCCAATAGAGAAAGGCAGAAGACAATGTTGAAGCGATTGGTAGGTGTGGCAGTTCTCGTCGTGGCGCTCACAGCGGTGGTCGTCGGGTCGGCGCTGGCGCAAGGGCCGGCCGGCGGCGCGGCGGGCGTGTGTCCCTACGGCCTGGGGCCGCAAGGGCAGGGCGGGGCCGGAGTGGGGCCGGGGCGCGGGCCGGGCATGGGCGGACAGAACCGCCCGGCGTGGGCCGGCATGGACGACGAGATCGAGGCACTCCTGGGTCTGACGGATAGCCAGCTCCACACCGAGCGCGCGGCGGGCAAGTCGCTGGCGCAAATCGCTCAGGCGAAGGGCGTTACCAGGGATACACTGGTCAGCCAGATCCTGGCGGAGAAGAAGGCGGACGTAGACAAGGCCGTCGCGGACGGCAAGCTGACCCAGGCCCAGGCGGGCCTCATGCTGGCCCGCATGCAGTCTCAGGTTCCGACGATGGTGGATCGCACGAGCGTCGGCCCGGCGTTCGGGCCGCGCCAGGGCCAGGGGCCGATGACGCCCGACCAGGGCCGCAACGGGACGAACGCGCCGCGCGGGCCGCGCTGGAGCACGCCGTAACCGAAGAAGCCGGCTGAAGTCGGCGTGGCGTGCTAGGGGCAGGTTTCAAACTTGCCCCTACCCCAGCGCCAGCCCTATTGCCGCAACCAGGAGTCACAATCCATCAGTCGGCGCATGGCGTTGAGGGGACAGGGGTCATGGGGAAAACGATTCTTGTGGTGGATGATGATCGGCAAATTGTGCGGCTCGTCCGCGCCTACCTGGAGCAGTCGGGCTACGGGGTGCTTGTCGCCTACGACGGCGAGACGGCGCTGCACTCGATCCGCCGCGACCGGCCTGACCTGATCGTCCTTGACCTGATGCTGCCGGACAAGGACGGGTGGGAGATCACGCGGCTGGTGCGGGCCGACCCGGCCCTGGCCGACCGCCCCATCATCATGCTGACAGCGCGGGTCGAGGACACCGACCGCATCGTCGGCCTGGAGATGGGCGCCGACGACTACATCGCCAAGCCGTTCAATCCGCGCGAGGTCGTCGCCAGGGTACGCGCCGTCCTGCGCCGCACGTCGGGCCTGCCCGCGCCCGCCCGCGCCCTTCGCGTCGGCGCGCTGTCCCTGGACCCCGACCGCCGCATCGCGGACGTCGGCGGGCAGGAGATCGTCCTGACACCCACCGAGTTCGACCTGCTGAAAACGTTCATGGAGAACCCGGGCCACGTTCTGACGCGGACGGACCTTATCGAGAAGGCGCTCGGCTACGAATACGGCGGTATCGAGCGCACGGTGGATAGCCACATCAAGAATCTGCGGCGGAAGATTGAGCCGGACCCGTCCCACCCGACGTACATCGAGACCGTCCACGGCGTCGGCTATCGGCTGCGAGGCGGGGCGTGAACAGGCTCTGGGTGCGCCTCACGCTGGCGTTCGCCCTGGTGACGGTCGTCGGCATCCTGGCCGCGGCCTGGCTCGCCGACCGCCAGGTCAGCGCGTCGTTTGGCCGCTACGTGGCCCGGACGCAGGTAGCCGATCCCGACCTCCTGACCGAGCTGGGTGACTTCTACACCCGGACGGGGGAATGGAGCGGAGTGGACGCCCTCCTGGGCGCGGGGCGCGGCCCCGGCGTCGGACCGGGGGCGGGCGCGGGCCGGGGCATGGGGCGCGGCGGCCCCCCCCTGGCCCTGGCCGACGCCGACGGCCGCATCGTCTACGACCGTTTTGGCCGCCAGGGGACGGCTCTAGAGCGAGGCGATCTGGCCGACGCCGTTCCGATTTCCGCGCAGAACCGCACCGTCGGCTACTTGCTGGCGATGCCGGGCGGCTGGGTCGCCAATAACGTGCCCGCTCAGACATTCCTGGAGCAGGTGAACCGGGCGCTGCTCCAGGCGGGCCTGGTGGCCGGTGTGCTCGGCACGCTGCTCGGGCTGATCATCGCGCGCGGCGTGGCGGCGCCGCTCAACCGCCTGGCGAAAGCGGCGCGGCGCATCTCGCGGGGCGAGTTCGGTCAGCGCGTGCCCGTCGAGGGCGCGGCCGAGATCGCGGCGCTGGCCCAGGCGTTCAACGGCATGGCCGCTGACCTGGAGCAGGCGGAGGGGCTGCGGCGCAACATGGTCGCCGACATTGCCCACGAGCTGCGCACGCCGCTGAGCGTCATCCAGGGCAACCTTCAGGCCATCCTCGACGGCGTGTACCCGCTGGAGAAGAGCGAGATCGCCGCCGTCTACGACGAGACGCTGGTGCTGAACCGCCTGGTGAGCGACCTGCGCGAGCTGGCGCAGGCCGAGGCGGGGCAGCTCAGCCTCGAGCTGGGGCCGACGGACCTCGCGCCGCTGCTCGACGCGGAAGCTGCGCTGTTCGCCGAGGCCGTCCGGCGGCAGGCGGTTCGTCTCGACGTCGCCGTCGCGCCGCGCCTCAGCCCCGTCCTGGCCGACGCCCACCGCGTGCGCCAGGTCATCCACAATCTGGTCGCCAATGCCATGCGCTACACGCCGCCAGGCGGGCGCATCACCCTGGCGGCGGGGCCGGCGACGACGGGCTTCGCCCACATCAGCGTCAGCGACACAGGCGCGGGCATTCGGCCTGAGGACTTGCCGCACGTCTTCGACCGCTTCTGGCGCGCGGACCGCTCGCGGGCGCGGGAGCAGGGCGGCTCTGGGCTGGGGCTGGCGATCGCGCGGCAACTCGTCAAGGCGCAGGGCGGCGACATCGGCGTCGAAAGCGCGCCTGGCGCCGGCAGCACCTTCTGGTTCACTCTCCCCATCGCCGACGCAAAGGAAACCCGCTCCCGCGACGACCCTGGCTCGAAAATAGGATAGGAACGCGGCGGCGCAAAGGGAAAAACCGTGCTGCCTTTCTTTGCGTCTCTGCGCCTTTGCGTTCCGACCTTGTTCGCAAGACCCTCAAGCCGCGGGCATAACGCGTTCAGCCGTTGCCTGGCACTCAAGTGCCAGGCTAAACAAGCGAAGCCCCCTGAAGGGGGCTGCCCTCTTTGGGGTGCGGGGGCGGAACGCCCATAAGCGCTAACTTAAGGGACTCAACATAAGGCGACGTGCACCTTAACAAGTGGACAAGAGAAGCCTTCAGAGTAGGATAAAGGTGTACCACCACCCACCCTACTCTGGAGGCCGACATGAAGTCTAGCACACCTGAGCCGACAAGGGAAGACGGGGCAGCGATCCCCACGCCGACTCTGACAGACGCCGAGTGGGAGCGTATCCGACAGCTTCTGTCGGTCGACCTGGAGGCGACGGCGCGGGCGACTGGTGCGCTGACCCGACGGCGGCAGGTACGCTGCGCCTCCGACCTGCTGCGGATCGTGCTGGCGTATGCCGTGTGTGACTTCTCGCTGCGCCTGCTGGGCGTCTGGTGCGTCCTGCGCGGGCTGGGCAACCTGAGCGATGTGGCGCTGCGCAAGCGTGTGCGCCAGTCCCGACGGTGGTTGGGCACGTTAGTCGTAGCAGTCCTGTGCCAGCGACGGCTGATGGTGCAGACCCTGCCGGCCGTCCGCCTGCGCTTGATCGATGCCACGAGCCTCAGTCGGCCAGGGAGCTCGGGCACCACCTGGCGGGTGCATCTGAGCCTGGATCTCGGTCGGCTGTGTCTCGACGCCATCGACGTCACGGACGCGCATGGCGCCGAAAGCCTGGTTCGCTTTTCCCCGGATCCGCAGGCCATCCAGATCGCCGATGGGGGCTATAGCTATCGGTTCAGCCTGGAGAGTGCCTTGAACGTGGCGGCGCCGTTGATCGTGCGCTGGCATGTCGGGCGCTGTCGGTTGGACGACGACCAGGGCGTCCGCCTAGATGTCCTGGCGTGGCTGCGGCGGAGTGAGACAACGGCGACCCACCGCGAGTGTGGGGTGAGGCTGACCGACGCGCCCGATGTCATGCCGCTACGGCTGATTGTTGCGGCGGTACCGTCCGAGGCGGCCGAGCGAGCGCGCCGACGGGTGCGCAGCATCGCCAGTCGGAAGGGCTACACTCCCAGCCAGGATAGCTTGTATGCGGCGGGCTTTGTGATGCTGCTGACCAACTTGCCGCCTGCGGACTACAGCGCTCCGCTATGCCTGGCGCTATATCGGCTGCGCTGGCAAATCGAACTGGCGATCAAGCGTCTCAAGAGCGTGCTCGACTTGGATGAACTGCGAGCGCACGATGCAGAGATGGCCCAGAGCTATCTATTGGCTAAGCTGCTGGCCGCGCTGTGCTTGGAGGCGGTGACGGCAGGTGGCGCGACGCCCCTGGATGACTGGTTAGCCGATGCGCAGCGACCTTTGAGCGCCTGGCGCTGGACAGTCCTGGCTTGGGATGCCTTGCGCAGTAGCGTGCGCGGTTCGCTCGCCCTTGCCGACGTGCTGGCGGCGTTACCCAAGCTGCGGCGCTTCCTATGCGACGCGCCACGTCGCCGTCGTCAGCACGCGGCGGCTGCCCGTGTGTGGTTAGCGTCTCTTGTCACTTGTTAACGTGCGACACCTACCACGCCTTAAGTTAGCGCTTATGGGCGGAACGCCCCTGCTGCGGTGGCGACGACCGGCGACGATGCGGCCCCCGGCGAACTTTCATAGCGAGGGGGGGGGGATGCGTGCCCTGCGGCTAGACGCCGGCGAGGGACTGCCCCGCCGCCAGCAGCGCCTGCACCTGCTCTGGGCTGCGGCCCTCGGCGTAGATGCGTAGCACCGGCTCCGTCCCCGACGGGCGGATGAGCAGCCAGGCGTCGTCCTCGAGCAGGTACTTCACCCCGTCCATGCTGTTGACGCGCGCCACCCCGACATCGCCCAGCGTCGCCGGCGCATTGTCCGTCAGCCGCGCCACCATCTCCTGCTTGGAGAACGGCGGCACGCGCAGGTCGTGGCGGTCGTAGAATACCGGGCCTTGCTCGGCCAGCAGATCGTCAATAACCCGGCTCAACTTGCGCTGCCCCTGCTTCGCCATGACCTCCAGCAGCAGCAGCCCCATCAGCAGCCCGTCGCCCTCCGGCACGTGACCCTGGATGGTCAGGCTGCCGCTCTCCTCGCCGCCGATCAGGACGTTGCCCTTCAGGATGTGGTCGGCGATGTGGTTGAACCCGACCGGCGTCTCGTGCAGCGTCAGGCCGTAGTGACGCGCCAGGCGGTCCACCAGCAGCGTCGTCGAGACGGTCTTGACCACGTCACCCCGCTGGCCGCGCTCGGCCAGGTGGCGCAGGACAAGGGCGAAGATCATGTGCGGGCTGACGAAGCGACCGGTGTCGTCCACGGCGCCGACGCGGTCGGCGTCGCCATCCGTCGCCAGCCCGGCGTCAAACTCGCCTTCCAGCACCGTGTGGACGAGGGCGCGCAGGTTGCGGGGAATGGGTTCCGGGTGGACGCCACCGAAGCCGGGGTTCAGCTCGTGGCGGATCTCGTGCACCTCGACCCCCATCGCCGCGATCATGGCGCGCAGGTAGCCGCGGCCCGCGCCGTACATCGGGTCGGCGACAACACGCGGGTTGAGGACGGCGATGGCGTCGAAGTCCACCAGGGTTTTGAGGTGGGCCAGGTAGCCGGGCAGCGTGTTGTAGCGGCTGATGCGCGGGTGGTCTGGCGAGTCGCCTCGGTCGTGGCCGGGCGCGTCGTAGGTCGTGTAGGCCGGGGCGCGGCCCTGGGCCAGGTTCTCCTGGAGGAAGCGCTCGATCTGGGCCGTGTCGGCGGGCATGGCGCTGCCGCCGTGGCTGGCCTTCACTTTAATGCCGTTGTAGCGCGGCGGGTTGTGGCTGGCGGTGATCATGACGCCGGCCGTGGCCTTGAGGCTCGGCACGGCCCACGACAGGGCCGGCGTGGGGCAGTTGCCGCTGGTGAGGTAGACGTGGATGCCATTGCCGGCGAGAACGCGGGTGACCTCGATGGCGTAGCGGTCGGAGAGAAAGCGCGTGTCGAAGCCGACGACGACGCTGTGCTCGCCGTTGGGCGGCGTCTGCTCCAGCACCCACTGGGCGATGGCCTGGGCGACGTGGCGGACGTTGGCGAAGGTAAATTGGTCGCTGATGACGGCGCGCCAGCCGTCGGTGCCGAAGTGAATGTCGGCCGCTGTCGTGGCCGACGGGCTAGATGCAAGTAGCATGGAGAACCCTCTATGGTAGTCGAAAGAGCGGATTGAGGCCCGCGCTCAGGCCGCCAATGCCGCACGAGGCGCTACGACCGTGCGTCGCAGCCCCTCGCGCTGAAGAAAAGCAAGATGGATACCACGTCAGGAAGCCACGGCGGCGGGCGTGGCACGCGCGCCGAAGCGCCCTTCCTCGGCGTCAGCCCCCAATTATAGCCGGCGGGCCGCGTTGCGCGAAACCTGACGCACGGCTTTCGTCATCTTTGACCCTCGGTGAGCGAGTACGATATACTTCCGGCAGCGAAGACCGCCCCCCCTATCGAAACGGAGATTGGCTATGACGTCCCCGGCGGCAGCCCCCCTGGCGCACTTCCCCGTTCTGGACCACGGCTTCGTCGAGCTGTGGAACATGATGGGAACGGACCAGACCATCGCAGCCTCGGCGCGCGTGAGCCTGCACCGCGAGCTGGCGTCGCTGACGGACCAGTCGGAGAAGCAGGCGGAGCGCGACCGCGGCCTCATCAACCGCCTGATGCGGGACCGCCACACCAGCCCGTTCGAGTCGGTCGTGTTCCAGTGGCGCGTCCGCGCCCCAATCTTCGTGGCGCGCCAATGGTTTCGCCATCGCTTTTCGAGCCTGAATGAAGAGTCCGGACGTTATGTCGAGTTACAGGACGAGTTCTACGCGCCGGAGCAGCTGCGCGTGCGCGTCGGCAAGGCGATGGACTACACCTACGCCGACATGGACGCGGCGCAGAACGCGGCGTTCATCGCCCGCATCGAAGCTCTCTACCGCGACGCCCGCGCCCTGTACGAGGACATGCTGGCGGCCGGCGTCGCCCGCGAGCACGCCCGCATCGTGCTGCCCGTCGCCCAGTACACGACGTTCATCTGGACGGTCAACGCCCTGAGCCTCATGAATTTTCTCCACCTGCGCAACAGCCCCCACGCCCAGGCCGAGATCCGCGCCTACGCGGCGATCATGGAGGAGGTGTTCGCGGAGCGGCTACCCTGGACGCACGCCGCGTTCCGCGAACACTGGAGCGTGGGCATGATATGAAGATGAAGGCTATTGGACCACGAAACGATTTGAAAGGGCGCGAAAAACGCGAAAAGATGGCGCCCAGTGTGACCCTTTCGCGCCTTTCGCGTGCTTTCGTGTCCTTAGTGGTTCAAAGGCTTGCCCTCTCGACGGTTGTGCTCGCGCTTATGTGGCTGCTAGGGGCGTGCGGCGGGCGCGGCGCGGCGAGCGTGACGGCGGCGGCGGTCGCCGGATCGGATGCGATGGTGACGACGACAATTGAGGGCGACACGGCGATTGTGGACATTCGCAGCGAGCGCGGCATCGGCGGGGCGACGGTGGACCTGGGCCGGCAGGCGGTGAAGCGCGTCGTGCTGCGCCTGCACCTGAAGGGCCTGGAGGAGCTGCGCTTCCAGTACGAAGACACCGTGATCAAGGCCGCGCTGCCGAGCCACAGCCCGCCGGTTCCGCGCGAGAGCGTGGCGACGACGGCGGCGGCTGAGGCGCCGATTGGTCCGAACAGCCCGTACTGGATGAAAGTGTCGCTCGCGCCCCAGGGCGGCGCGGCGACGCAGATCCCGCTGGCGAGTGGGTACATCGAGGTGGAAGCGCCGGCGGCCTTTTTCCAGAGCGGCGCGACGGCGTTTACCGCCAGCTGGGTAGATTTCTACCGCTGAGACGCGACACTCAGAAAGTGAGTTGCTACCGATGATTTTGAGCGACCGGGAGATTGCGGAGCGCGCCGTCCAGCACGGCATGATCGAGCCGTTCGTGGCGCAGCAAATCAAGGCGGTGGACAACCAGGGCGTCGTGAGCTTCGGGCTGTCGAGCTACGGCTACGACTTCCGCGTCGCCAACGAGTTCAAGGTGTTCAAGTCCACCTTCATGCCCATTGTAGACCCGAAGCGCTTCGCGCCGACGAGCTTCGACGAGATCACGGTCACCAACCACGAGGCGGTGATCGTCCCACCCAACTCTTTCGCCCTGGCGCGCACCGTGGAGTACTTCCGCATCCCCAGGGACATCCTGTGCATCGTGCTGGGCAAGAGCACCTACGCCCGCTGCGGCATCATCATCAACATCACGCCGCTGGAGCCGGAGTGGGAAGGCCAGGTGACCATCGAGATCTCGAACACGACGCCCCTGCCGGCCTACATCTACGCCGGCGAGGGCATCGGCCAGGTGTTATTCCTGCGGGCGAGCCAGATCTGCGCGACGAGCTACGCCGACAAGGCCGGCAAGTACATGAAGCAGGAGGGCATCGTCCTGCCCCGCCTGTAGCGGCCATCCGCGCCCGCCTACTCCCCCCGCCGGCGGAAGCCCCCCTCTACTCCCCCCGCCAGCGGGGGGAGTAGAGGGGGGCTTGTGATTCATTCGTCCACGTAGTCGCCGAGCGCCTCCAGCGCCTCCCAGAAGTCGAGGCGGCCCAACCCCACGCGAAAGTAGTTGCCGGACACGTCGAAGACGCTGTCGGGCAGGATCATCAGCCCCTGCGCGTCCACCAGTGCGGCGGCCAACTCACCCACCGTGCCCGGCCCGAGCCAGCGCACGAACGCCGTCGAGCCGGCGTCCGGCGGCAGCCACTCGAACAGGTCGGCGCGGCTGCCAAAGAAGCTCTCGGCGATGGTGCGGTTCTGCGCCACGATGCCCAGGTTGCGCGCCAGGATCGTCTCCCGCGCGCGCAGGGCGATGATGGCGAGGATTTCGCTCGGCGCGCCGTGGCAGATCGTCGTATAATCCTTGAACGTGACGAACGCCTCGGCCAGCGCCCTATCTGTGACCGCCAGCCAGCCGACGCGCAGCCCGGCCAGGGCAAAGCTCTTGGATAGCCCGCCCAGGGAGATAGCCTTCTCATACAGGTCCACGGCCGCCGGCAGGCGTTGCCCATCGTCCCCCTCCAGCCAGCGATACATCTCGTCGGAGAAGAGATACGCCCCGCGCTCGCGGGCCAGCGCCACGATCGCGTCCAGCTCGGCGCGGGACGCCAGGACGCCGGTCGGGTTGTGGGGGAAGTTGATGACGATGAGCTTCGTGTTCGGGCGCAGCAGCCCCGGCAACGCGGCGACGTCAATCGCCCAGCGGCCGTCGCGCACCTCGACCGGCCAGGGCGTGACCTCGCAGCCGATGGCGCGGGCGATCTCGTAGAGCGACTGGTAGGCGGGCGAGATAGTGACGACGTGGTCGCCCGGCGCGAGCAGGGTGTTCATCGCCACGAAGATGGCCTCCTCCGGAACGGCGACGACGACGCCCTCCGGCGTCACCCGCTCGTACAGGCCGGCGATCTCGGCGCGCAGCCGCGGGTGGCCCTGGGACTCGGTGTAGCCCAGGGTGAGGTCTCGCCACAGGACGCGACCCTCGGCGTCGGCCAGGCTCATCACCTCGGCGAGTGACAGGGCCTCACAGTCCGATGGGCTGAGGAGGTGGCGGACGTTGAACTCGTATTTGGCGAAGTAGCGTTCCAGGGTAAATGGACGAATGCGCATCGCGCCTCCAACACAGGGATTATCGCTCGGCCTCGCGGTCCAGGTTGACCAGGTGGATGCCGGAGGTCGAGCCGTCGGATAGGTCGGCGGACATGAAGCCGATGACCGCCTCGGAGCCGGCGGTGAGGATGCGCCCGCCGCTGTCGGCCAGCATGTAGTCTACGGCGTGGCCGCCGGTGAATGCTGTGTCGCCGCCGCGGCTAAACGTCTTCTTCTCCGTAATGACGTCGCCGCCGTCGCTGGCGATCTTGAGCCAGAGCAGGTGGGTGATGCCCTTGCGCCGCACGGCGTCGCGCAGGACGGCCTGGGCCAGCGCCGACAGCCCGCCGCTATCGCCCGGCCGGGCGGCGGTCTCGGTGAACTTCGCAAAGGCCGTCAGCACAACATCGGCCTCGGCGACGAGCTTCTGCCATTTGTCGCGCTCGGCCTGCAAGGCCTTCAAGTCGTTCATGTTACTCTGGCTCTGCGCCGCCGGCTCGTGCATCTGCTCCTTCTCGATCTTCGCCTTCAGCGCGGCCATCCGCTTGTCCAGCTCCGCGAGCTTCAGGGCGTTGATCGCCGCCTTGCACTCCTCCAGGCGCAGCGTGTCCCGCCAGAGGACGACGTAGCGCGACATGAGGTCGGCGGGCGGCGGGCCGCCCTGGGCCGGCAGGCTGGGCGCGGCGAGCAGGTCCAGCCCCTCGACGTGAGCCGCGGCGGCCTTGATGTCGGCCGCGACCAGGGCGGCCAGGCTCTCCCACCCCAGGCCAAACTTCTTGCCCTTGACCTCCAGGTTGGTTTTGAAGTAGCCAACGATGTCGCCCGCCGCGCCGACCAGCGGCGGCAGCGCGGCCAGCGCTGCGCCCGCCAGGCTGATGGGCGAGCCGCCGCCGGCCGCCGCCAGCCCCACACCGATGGTCGAGAGGACAGAGCTGATCGCGCCGCCCACAGCTTCCAGCCCGCGGTCGGGGCCGAGCAGAATGTCCCCGGTCGTCCCCGTAGCCGGCCCCGCGCCCTGCGCTGGCCCCAACGCCGTCTCGCAGGCTTTGATATGCGCGGCGACGAGCCGCTGGAAGACCTCGATCTGAAGGCTGACCTGCGCCCAGACGATATCGCTCGCCGCCGCGTTCAGGTCGCGCACGAGGAGCACGACGGCCGCCGGACGCGAGTCGCCGGGCGCGGCGACGTGCGTCGTGTCGCTCCGGGCGGACGCGGCCAGGGCCGCATCCACCTGGCCGGCGATGACGCCGGCGCTGCGCTCCAGCATCCGCCGCGCGACAAGCTCGGCCAGGTAGCCGAACTTGTCGTCCCCCTGAACGGTTCCCTCCAGCGGCTTTGTCTGTGGTTCGGGCATGAGCGTCCTCAGCGTCGTCTGCTGCGCTTCGGCCGCCGTCTTCTGGGCCTCGGCGTCCGTCTTGCGCGTCTCGGCCTGGAGCCGGGCGATCTCCGCCTGGATTTCGGCGGGTGACTTGGGCGGTGACTTGTCGTCGGTCATGCGTCCCTCCCTTTTGAAAATAGCCCTCGGCTGTCATGCTTCGCTCCGCTCAGCCTCCCCCGGCGCTCCGGGGGAGGCCCTTCGCTGCGCCCAGAGCTTGCCCTGAGCCTGGCGAAGAGGCGACAGCGCGTGTCGGTGGCCTGGCAAGAGCCTCACGCCGGCGGCAGAATCTTGCCGGGGTTCATGAGGTTGAGCGGGTCGAGCGCCAGCTTGACCGAGCGCATCACCTCGACCGCCGCCCCGTGCTCGGCGCGCATGAACTTCGCCTTGCCGATGCCCACGCCGTGCTCGCCGGTGCTCGTCCCCTCCATCGCCAGGGCGCGCTGCACCAGGCGCTCGTTGAGGCGGTTTGCCTCGGCGACCTCAACGGCGTTCGACGGGTCAATCAGGATGAGCAGGTGGAAGTTGCCGTCGCCAACGTGCCCGACCAGGGGCGCCAGGAGGAAGGTGTCGGCCAGGTCCGCCTTCGTCTCGTGGATGCACTCGGTCAGGCGCGAGATAGGCACGCACACGTCGGTGCTGATGGCGCGGGCGCCGGGGCGGAGGGCGAGGGCCGCGAAATAGGCGTTGTGGCGCGCCTTCCAGAGCCGCTGGCGGTCCTCCTCGTGGGTGGCCCAGTGAAAGTCGCCGCCGCCGTGGGCGCGCATGATCTCCCCCGTCTGCCGCGCCTGCTCCGCCACGCCCTCGGTTGAGCCGTGGAACTCCAGAAACAGCGTCGGCTGCACGGGGTAGCTCAACCCGGCGAAGGCGTTGACCGCGCCGAGCATGGTCTCGTCCAGCAGCTCGATGCGCGCCACGGGGATGCCTGTCTGCATCGTCTCCGTGACGGCGGCGACGGCGGCGTCGAGGGCGGGGAAGGACACCACCGCCGCCGAGATCGCCTCGGGGACGGGGTAGAGGCGCAGCGAGACTTCGGTGATGATGCCGAGGGTGCCTTCCGAGCCGACGAACAGCCGCGTCAGGTCGTAGCCCGCCGACGACTTCCGCGCCCGGCTGCCGGTGTGGATAACCTCGCCGCTCGCCAGGACGACGGTGAGGGCGAGGACGTTGTCGCGCATCGTGCCGTAGCGGACGGCGTTCGTGCCGCTGGCGCGGGTGGCGGTCATGCCGCCGAGGGTCGCGTTCGCGCCGGGGTCAATCGGGAAGAACAGCCCGTGCCGCCGCGCCGCCTCGTTCAGCTCGTTTCGTGTCAGGCCCGCCTCGACGGTGCAGTCCATGTCGTCGGGGCGGATGGCGAGCACGCGGTTCATGAGCGACATGTCCACGCACACGCCGCCGCGAATGGGCAGGGTATGGCCCTCCAGCGAGCTGCCGACGCCAAAGGGGATGACCGGCCGCCGGTGGGCGCGGCAGATCGTCACGATGTGGGCGACTTCGTCGGTCGTGCAGGGGAAGCACACGGCGTCGGGCGGCGCCGACGTGTACGACGACTCGTCGTGGCTGTGGCGCTCGCGCTCGGTCACGTTGACCGTGACGCGGTCGCTCAGGAGTTGCTGCAGCTCGGCCAGCACGGACATACACCCTTGCCTTTCTCTGACGAGCGAACGGAGATGCCCCTATTCTAGCCGACTTCGCCGCTCACGGCTAGTGATCAGGGCCGACGTGTCGTGAGGACTTATGGATGGGGACTCATCTTGGCTGCAATGACGCTTGCGCCGGCGAGTAGTAGAGACGCGGTATACCGCGTCTCTACTACCGGAAGCGGGATGCGGCAATGATGGCTGAGGGTGTACAAGTCGTAGTCGCGCGCGGCAAAAGAGCGGTATAATAGAACAAGGACACGCCATTCCACATCTGCGACGCCGGCCCTGACGCCGGCAAGGGGCGGGCCACCATGCTCGACTTCAACAGTTTCGACGTATTGACGTTTGACTGCTACGGGACAATGATTGATTGGGAGAGCGGCATCTGGGCCGCACTGCGCCCCGTCCTGACCGCTCACCGCGCTGACATCAGCCACCAGGTGGCGCTGGAGTTGTTCGGCGAGCTAGAGTCGGCGGCCGAGGCCGAGCGCTACCACCCCTACAAGGACATCCTGCGCATGGTCTTGCAGGGGTTTGGGACGCGCCTCCGCTTCCACCCGACCCAGACGGAGCTGGATGCCTTCGCCTGGTCGGTGCGCGACTGGCCCGCGTTCCCCGACTCGCCGTCCGCCCTGAAGGCGCTCAAGCGCAAGTACAAGCTGGCCGTCATCTCCAACGTGGACGATGACCTGTTCGCGTATTCGGCACACCGCCTCGACGTGCGCTTCGACTGGGTAATTACGGCGCAGCAGGCGCGCTCGTACAAGCCATCGTTCAACAACTTCATGATCGCGTTCGAGCGCATCGGCGTGCCGCGCGAGCGGATTCTCCACGTCGCGCAGAGCCTTTACCACGACATCGTGCCGGCGAAGGCGCTGGGTCTCTCCACCGTCTGGGTCAACCGCCGCCACGGCAAGGGTGGCGCCGGCGCGACGCCGCCCGCCCAGGCGCAGCCTGATCTCGAAGTGCCGGACTTGCGAACCCTGGCGCAGAAAGCCGTGGCGGTCTAGCCAGCGCCCTGAGACACCCATGCCGTGGGACAGCATGCGCCGACAAAGGAGACCCGATGCCCCTCTACAACGATCAGGTGGCGGCGTATATCACAGAGTTGTTCGCGGCGGAGGACGCCGCCCTGCACCGCATCCTTGCCACAGCCAGAGAGCGCGGACTGCCGGATATCGGCATCCAGCCGGAGGAGGGCCGCTTCCTTCAGTTCCTCGTCCGGGCGTGCGGCGCGGCGAAGGCCCTGGAGTTCGGAACCCTCGGCGGCTACAGTGGGACATGGATCACGCGCGGCCTCGCGCCGGGCGGCCGCCTGATCACCGTCGAGAAGGAGCCGAAGCACGCCGAGGTCGCCCGCGAGAACTTCGCCACGACCGGCGTCGCCGACCGCGTCGAGGTGCGCGTGGGCGACGCGCGGCACATGCTCCCCGCGCTCGAAGCGGATGCCCCCTTCGACTTCGTCTTTATTGACGCCGAAAAAGAGGGCTACCCGGCCTACTACGAGTGGGCGGTGCGCCACGTCCGCCTCAACGGCATCATCGCGGCGCACAATGCCCTGGGTGGGGGCGCGGTACTCGACCCAAAGGACCCGAATTACGAGCGCCGCGGCGCCGTAGCGATCCGAGAGCTGACGCGGCGCATGGCGGAGGATGAGCGCGTGTTGGCGACGATCTACCCCGCCGGCGACGGGACTCTCGTCGCCGTGCGCATCGGTTAGGGTCACAGAACGCTTACTGCTGCGTCGCCCAGACGAGATAGCGGCCCTGCCCGCCCTCGATCAGCGGCACCGAGAGCAGAATGTCATCGCGCGGCACAGCGGTCCACGTGTCGGCGGCCCGCGCGCCCCACATGAACGTCGTGCGGTACACCTGGTAGGGGCGCAGCGAGCCGTTGTAGGCGAGGGTGACGACGTCGCCCTCGCGCAGGTCGCGCACGGCTTCGTAGCGCGCGGTATGGATGGGGATGTACAGCCCGCCGAGGGGGCTAATCGCGGCCCGCCCCGGCGCGTCAATGTCGGCGTCAATCTGGCTCGCAGCGGACACGAGCGGCGTGAGCTGGTTGCCGATCTCGATCCACCCAATCGCCGTGGCGGGCCGCAGGGATGGCGGCGGCAGCAGCGCCGAGCGGTACTGGGGCAGGCGCGAGAGGTCGGCCCCGGTCGGCGGGAGCTTCGGCTTGGGGGTCGGCGTGACAGTTGGGGTGGGTGTCGGCGTGCGCGTGGGTGTCGGCGTGCGCGTCGCCGTCGGCGTCGGCGTGTTGGTCGGCGTCCGGGTTGGGGTGCTGGTCGGCGTCGGAGTACTTGTCGCCGTCGCCGCGCGGGTCGGCGTGGGTGTCGGCGTGCCGGTAGGCGTCGGCGCAAGCGTGCCGGTTGGGGTATTGGTCGGGGTGTTGGACGCGGCCGGCGTATTCGTCGGCGTGCTGGACGGCGTGTTCGATGGGCCGGGCGTGTTGGTCAGGGTGTTGGACGCGGCCGGCGTATTCGTCGGCGTGCTGGCCGGCGTGTTGGACGGGGCCGGCGTGTTGGTCGGTGTGTTCGACGCGGCCGGTGTGTTCGTCGGTGTGTTGGACGGGGCCGGTGTGTTCGTCGGTGTGTTCGACGCGGCCGGTGTGTTCGTCGGGGTGTTCGACGCCGGCGGCGCGTTCGTGGGCGTGTCCGTCGGCGGGAGTGCCGCCGACCTGGCCGGGAGGTAGTAGAATACCGTGCAGCACCAGCTAAATTTCTCGGCGTCAACGACGAGCGGGTTGGGGTAGGTTCCGCGCCAGCCGGGTGGATAGGTGAAGTTGACGGCGTAGGTTTCCGGCGCTTGCAGGCCGAGGAACTCCCACCCGCCGGTGATGCCGGTGGTCTGGGAGCTAATGAGCTTGCTCGGGTCCACCGCCGTCCCCTGGTAGAGATCCACAGCCACGCCGGCCAGCCCCGGCTCGCCGGGGTCTTGCTGGCCGTTCGGGTTGAGATCCTCCCAAATGACGCCGGCGATGCGGCCATTCGTGCCGATGCAGCCCTGGGGGCCGATGCCCGGACACGGCTGGACGAGGATGGCCGGCGTGCCTTGCGGGTCTACGGCGAAGCGCAGGCCGGGGCCGGCGCCGGTCGGGGCGGGTGTGCCGCTGCCGGGGGTCGCGCCCTGGGCAAGCGGCGCGGCGACGGACGTCGGCAGGACGAAGAGCAAGGATAGAACGCTGATCAGGCTGGCGGCGATAGCCAGGGCAATGTAGGTGGAACGTCTCACAGCTGCATCCCCCTCTGAGAAGCTCCTGCGGCGAGTGTGTTCGGCCTGGCCTATCATAGCACGTTCACGCCGCGTTCACAAGGCTTGTATCGTTTGGGGGCGGCAGAAGCTGGGGATATGAAGGGAAATTCACAGATTGTATAGAAACTGTCACCTCGACGATCGCGGCTTGTGGGCAAAACACAATCCCCCACCCGAATGGTTACAGGTGGGGGACTGTGACGTAAGCCTCTCAATGGGAAGCGGACTTCCGGCAAGCTGTCATTGCGAGACCGCGAAGCCGTGTGTCGGCGCGCGCCGGCACAAGAACACCAGCAACCCGTCATTGCGAGCGCAGCGAAGCAATCCCCCGCCCGTGCATCAGACGGTCTATGCGGCGACAGCGTGTCCGTCACCCGCCGGGAGGCTGCTTCGTCGTCCTATCGTCCTCCTCGCAGCGACGCCGAAGTCCTGTGTTCTGAGCACCCCGGTCGCAATGACACTCCTGCCTGCGTCTCCTATCGGGTCTTGACGGTCTTGTTGTAGGTCTCGATTTCCTTCGTGACCGAGGCCGCCGCCGCGTCCAGCATGTCCTTCGCCGGCTTCTTGCCCAGGATGACATCCTCCCAGCCGGTCTCGATGGTCTGGCGGGCCGTCGGGAAGACGCCCAGCAGCGCGCCGGAGGTCACGTTGGACTGCGGCGTCTTCTGGAGCTGCTGGATGGCCGTCTCGAACTGCGGGTACTTGGCGCGCCATTCCTTGTCCAGCGCCTGGTCGTAGGCCGACTTGCGGATGGGGAAGTAGCCGGTGGCGGTGTGCCAGAAAGCCTGGCGCTCCGGCGCCGCCACGTACTTGATGAACTCCCACGCGCCCTGCTGCTCCGCCTCGGGCCGGTCCTTCAGGATCCACAGCGACGCGCCGCCGGGGATGATGCCCGCCTTGGCGAAGTCGTCCTCGTTCTGGCGCGGCAGGTACGCCGTGCCCACCTTGAACAGGTTCTTGCCCTCGGTGTTGTTCACCACGCCGCGCAAGCGCGCCGTGGATTCGATGTACATCGCGGCCTTGCCCTGCTCGAACAGGGCCTGGCCGTTGTCGCTGCCGCCGGCGGCGTTGCGGCCGGCGTTGCAGAACGCGCTGTTGTCAACGTTGTCCTTCGCCCACTTCAGCAGCGCCTCGGAGTACGGCGTGTTGTAGGCGACCTTGGTCGCCGGCTGGGCGCGGCCGTTCTCGTTGTCGGCGTAGAAGTTACCGCCGGTCGCCTGCCACTGCTCGAAGAACCAGCCGTAGACCACGAGGGCCAGGCCGCACTGGAAGTTGTCCACGCCCTTGAACTTCTTGGCCGCGTCGGCGACCTCCGCCCACGTCCGTGGCGGCTTCTCCGGGTCCAGCCCGACCTTCTTGAAGGCGTCCTTGTTGTAGTACAGGATGGGGCTGGAGGCGTTGAAGGGCATGGAGTTGAGGGAGCCGTTGAGGCGGTAGTAGTTCAACAGCGCCGGCTCCAGGTCCGAGGTGTCGTACTTCTCGGCGTCAATGAACTTCTGCACCGGCGTCGTCACACCCAGGTCCGTCATCAGGCGCGTGCCGATGTCGTACACCTGCATGAGCGTCGGCACGTCGCCGGTCGGCAGGCCCGCGCGCAGCTTCGCCAGGGAGTTGTCGTAGTTGCCCTGGAAGGTAGCTTCCACGACGTACTTGTCCTGGGAGGCGTTGAAGTCGTCCACCATCTTCTGGACGGCCTCGCCGTTCGTGCCGCCCATGGCGTGCCAGAAGGTGATCTTGGTCTGGCCGGGTTTGACGTCCACCTTCTTCGTCACGCCGGTCGGCAGGGCGGCTGGCGCCGCGGCCTTCGGCGCGTCCGTCGGGGCGGCCGGCTGAGCCTTCGGCTGAGCCGCGGCCGCCGGCGGCTGGGTCGCCTGCGCTGCCGGCTGGGCGGGTTGCTGCGCCGGCTGTTGCGCCGGCTGTTGCGCCGGTTGTTGCGCCGGCTGCTGGGCGGCGGGCGCGGTCGTGCCGCCACAGGCCACGACGACCAGGGCGACAACCAGCAGCGCCAGCGCCATGAACACCAATCTTCGTTTTTGCATGACTCGTTCTCCTCCTTAGTGAGAGCGATACAGTGAACAGAAAGGATCTATCCATCTCAGAAGTCTATCACCGCAGCGTTAAACAGCGATTGTTGCGGCGTTAACGGCGGTTAAGGTAGCTCCACAGTTTAGCGTGGACGAGCCGAATTCACCCCCCCATCCCCCCGCCGGCGGGGGGAGCAGAGGGGGGTCTCCACGCTATCGTGTAGAGCTACCGCGGTTAACGAGCGGGGCGGCGCATTGTACCGCTTTTGTATCGCTTTTGTGCCCCCACCAGCGATACACCTGTGCTATGCTAGAACCACAATGTCGCGACGGCCTTCGCAGTTACCCCTTGAGCGCACCGGCGGTCAGGCCGCGGATGAGCTGCTTCTGGCCCAGGATGAGCAGGGCGAACGTCGGGATGAGCGCCAGCACCGCGCCGGCCATGACGATGTTCCACTGGGTCGCCTCTTCCTGTTGCAGCATCGAGATGCCGATCTGCACCGTGCGCATGCTGACTTCGTTCGTCACGAGCAAGGGCCAGAAGAACTGATTCCAGGTGTTGACGAAGGCATAGATCGCCAGCGTGCCGAGGGCGGGCCGCGACAGGGGCAGGACGATGGTGAGCAGGTAGCGCAGGTGGCTCGCCCCGTCCATGATCGCCGCGTCGAACAGGTCTCGCGGCAGGGTCATGAAGCTCTGGCGCAGCAGGAACGTCCCGAAGGCCGTCGCCAGGAACGGCGATGTCAGACCCTGGAAGGTGTCGGTCCAGTGCAGCGCGCGCACGGTTTGGTAGTTGGGAATGATGGTCACTTCCCAGGGGATCATCAGCGTTGCCAGGAACACGAAGAACAGCACGTTGCGGCCGCGAAACTCGATGAAGGCGAACGCATAGGCGGCCAGGCTGGCGGTGATGAGCTGGCCGAGGGTAACCACGGTAGATTGAATGACGCTGTTCGTGAGGAAACGCGCCACCGGCACCTGGCGCAGAACGTCGGCGTAGTTCTGCGGCTGGAAGTTCAGCGGAATGATGTTCAGGGGCGGGTTGAACACGTCGGAGCTTGGCACCAGGCTGCTGCTGACGGCGACCCACAGCGGCAGCATGACGCCCATCGCCGCCAAGAACAGCATGCCATAGATCATGGCCTGCGTCATAGAAGTGCTTCTCATCCGTAGTGTACCCTTCGTTCGAGGACCTGGAATTGGAGGAGCGTCAGGAGCAGCATGATGGCGAACAGGATCATGGCCTGGGCCGAGGCGATGCCAAACTGGAAGCGCTGGAATGCGTCGAGGTAGAGCGAGAAGACGATGGTGTTGGTGCTGTTGCTGGGGCCGCCCTTCGTCATGATATAGATCTGGGTGAACGCCTGGAAGACGGCGATGGTGGTCACAACGGCGACGAAGAAGAGCGTCGGCGAGAGCAGCGGAACGGTGATGTGGCGGAACATCGGCCAGCCGCTGGCCCCGTCGAGGGCAGCGCTCTCGTACAGCTCATCCGGGATGCCCTGCATGCCGGCCAGCAGGACGATGAACGTGAAGCCCAGGCTCATCCAGACCGTGGCGATGGCGACGGCGATGGGCGCCCAGAAGGGGTCGAGCAGCCACGGCACGGGCGGGATGCCGACGAGGTGCAGCAGCCAGTTGATCGTGCCCGACTGGGAGCTATACAGCATCAGGAAGATGTTGGAGGCGATGGCCGTCGAGACGGCGACCGTGGACGCGAACAACAGGCGGAAGACGCCGATTCCGCGCACGCGCTGGTTCGCCAGGACGGCGAGGGCCAGGGCCAGCAGGATGACGGTCGGGACGATGAGCAGCGCGAGCTTGAAGCTCACCCAGATGCTTTCTTGGAAATCGGGGTCCGTCAGCAGGTCATGGTACAGGTCTAGCCCGACGAACACGCTCGGCCGCCCCAGCGGGTCTGTGAGATAGGTGCTCAGGTAGACGGACTTCGCCAGGGGGTAGAAGACAAAGACGGTGAAGATGAAGAGCGAGGGAAGAAGGAAAGCGAGTGCCGTCAGGAAGTTGCGCGTTTCCCGGGCGCGGTGGCGCGCGGCGCGCGCACGGGCGTCGGTAGCCGACAGGGCGCGGGGCGCAGGCTGCGTCACTTGCATGGGATCTCCTTCGTTGACGGTAGGGGCAGGTTTAAAACCTGCCCCTACACCTCCGACTGGCCCAACCAGGGCAGGTTTGAAACCTGCGCCTGCCCGCCCGTGAACCGGCCCATCCAGGGGCGGCTGGCGCGGCACAGCGGGGATTCTAGCCCCCGCCCGGGCCGATGTCAAATCAAATGCCGCGCGTTGCCGCGAAAGTGCGCACAGAAAGAGGTGTTTTCCGCGCGCATTTGTGGTATCATTTCCATTTACTGCGTAGCGCGCGCAGCAACCGAGCAGGCTCGCGGGGGAAAGAGCCTGCCCAGGATGAGATCTGGGCGCTGCGCTGTGCTGCGAGACGCGGACTCATCCTCTTCGAAACGTGCGATTGGGGAGTGAATGCACGAGGAGATGCCGCGCGAGGGGTCTGGGACTGTTGCCACCGGCCCATCGTCTGCCCGTTCGCCGACTAACCTGCCGCTTCAGCTGACGAGCTTCGTCGGCCGGGAGCGCGAGCGTACCCTTGTGCGCTCGCACCTTGCCACCGCCCACCTGGTCACCCTGACCGGCGTTGGGGGCGGCGGGAAGACGCGCCTGGCGCTCCAAGTGGCCTTCGACTGCCTGGACGACTTCCCTGGCGGCGTGTGGTGGACCGAGATGGCCGCGCTGGATGACGGCAGCCGCGTCCCCCAGGCCGTCGCCGCGTCCCTCAACCTGCGCGGCGAGTTCAGCCGCGATGTCACCGATGTCCTTATCGAGACTCTGCGCGGCGCGCGCGTCCTGCTCATCTTCGACAACTGCGAGCACGTCGCCGCCGCCAGCGCCCGCCTGGCCGAAACCATCCTGCGCGCCTGCCTCAACGTGACCATCCTCGCCTCGAGCCGCGAGCTGCTCAACATCTCCGGCGAGACCCCCCTCACCGTGCCGTCCCTGTCCGTGCCAGAACAGCCGCCGCTGCGCAACGGCATGCCGGGCGTGAGCCGCGACAAGATCGCCGCGTCCGAGGCGGTGCGCCTGTTCGTGGAACGCGCCAGCGTGGCCGACGCCGACTTCAGCCTGACCGACGCGAACGCCCCCGTCGTCGCCCACATCTGCCAGCGCCTCGACGGCATCCCCCTCGCCCTCGAACTGGCGGCGGCGCGGGTCAAAGTCCTGTCCGTGGAGCAGATCGCGGCGCGCCTGGACGACCGCTTCCACCTGCTGGTGGGCGGCAGCCGCACCGCTCTGCCCCGCTACCGCACGATGCGCGCGGCCCTCGACTGGAGCCACGAGCTGCTGTCGCCGGAAGAGCGCGTGCTGTTCCGCCGCCTCTCCGTCTTCGCCCGTGACTTCACCCTGGAGGCCGTCGAGGCGGTGGCCGCCGGGCTGTTCACGGATGATCCCCTCGGGCCCGACGACGTACTCGACCTGGTGTCGCGTCTCGTGGACAAGTCGCTCCTGGAGCGCCACCAGCGCGTGGAGGGCGCGGCGGCCCGCTATCGGATGCTGGAGACCGTGCGGGAGTACGCGCGCGAGAAACTCGTGGCGGCGGGCGAGACCGAGGCGGCGCAGCGGCGGCACTTGCGATGGTTCCTGGCGCTGGCGCAGCAGGCCGCCGTCGGCGTGCGCGGGTCACAGCAGGGGGAATGGCTGGATCGCCTGGAGCTGGAACATGAGAACCTGCGCAGCGCCCTGGCGTGGAGTCTGGACGACGCCGAGGCGCAGGGTGACGCCACGCAGCTGGGCGCGGCGCTCTTCTGGTTCTGGTATCTGCGCGGCTTCACCTCCGAAGGGCGGGGCTGGTTGGAGGCGATCCTCAAGCGCGGCCCGCACTGCGACTTCGAAGAGGAGTCGCGGTGGTACGCCCACGACACGCCGCGTATCCGCGAGGAGGCCGTCGCACTGCACCGCGCCCGCGCCGAGGCGCTGCTGGGGGCGGGCGTCCTGGCCGCGTTCCAGGACGACTACGCCGAGGCGCGGCGCTACTTCGACGAGTGCATCGCCATCTACCAGAACGTCGAGGACCAGTGCGGGCTGGCGTATGCCTGGATGTTCGCCGGCCTGGAGGCCGACTTTGAGGCCGACTACGCCCGGGCGCGGCAGGTTCAGCCCCAGAGCGTCGAGATGTTCCGCGCCGTGGGCGACCGTTGGGGCCTCGCCTGGGCGCTCAACTACCTCGCCATGTCCTCCCTGGTGTCCGGCGACTACACGACCGTTCGTGGGCAGCTCGAAGAGAGCCTGGCGCTGTTCCACGCCATCGGCGACGAGGCTAGCGCGGCCATGCCCCTGAGCCTGCTGGGCATGCTCGACCAGCGCCAGGCGAACTACAGCCGCGCCCGCCAGCGTCTCGAGCAAGCCCTCGACACGTTTCGGCACAACGGCGACCGCTGGCACACGGCGTTCGTTCTCACCAACCTGGGCCTGACGGCGTTCCGCCAGAAGCACTACGATCGGGCGCGGCAATGCTTCGAGGAAGCGATTGAGCTGTATCGGAGCCTGGGCGACAAAGGGGCGCTCGCCATTGCCCTGAGCGAGATGGGGGACGTGGCGCTCACCCTGGACGAGAACGACGAAGCGCGCCGCCTGTACAATGCCAGCCTCGACCTGTGGCAGGGCCTGAACATCCCCGGCGGCATCGCCTGGGCCAGGCACAACCTGGCCTTCCTCGATCTCCTGAACAGCGGCCCGGAGGGGGTAGACGATGTGCTGCGGGAGTGTGAGGACGCCCTGCGGCGCGTGGACGACCGCTACAAGCTGGCCTCGCTCCTGGTCAGCCGCGCTATCGTCGCCATCTACAACCGAGACTATGCCCTGGCGCACCGGCTCTACAACGAGAGCCTGGCGATGCGCTTGCAGTTGGGCGACCGCCGCGGCATGACCGATACCCTGGTCATCGTGGGCATGAATGCCCACGCCCAGGGCCAGATGGCGGCGTGCGTCAAGCTCCTGGGTGTTTGTAAGACTGCGCGCGACCGCATGGAAGCGCCACTGGCCGCGCGCTACCTACCCCAGCACAACCAGTTCCTCGCCAATGCGCGGGCGGCGCTGGGCGAGCGGCAGTTCGCCGCGCTGTGGAACGCGGGGCTGGCGCTGCCGCTGGAGGCGGTGGTCGAGGCGGTCTGCCGCAGCCCCTACGACGCCATCGCCCTTGCCGAGACGGCCCAGGCGGTGGAGGCGGAGACCGTCGAGAAGGCGCCGCCAGGGGCGGTGGTGGCGGGCGTTGAGCCTGTTCGCATCATCGGCCTGGGGAACGCCCAGCTTTCGCGTGGCGACTACCAGGTGCAGCCGGCCGACTACACCTACACGCGCGCCCTCGAGATGCTCTTCTACCTGCTGACTCAGCCGAACCGCTCGCTCCACGCCATCGGCGCGGCGATCTGGCCCGAAGCCACCCCGCAGCAGATGCGGGGCCGCTTCCATAACACGCTGCATAACCTGCGCAAGGCGCTCGGCGGCAAAACGTGGGTCGTTTGCACGCGCGACGAGTACGAGTTCAACCACAGCCTGCCCTACTGGTGCGACGTCGAGACGCTCATGGCGGAGGCGGCGGCCGGCCAGCGCCTCGCCGCAGAGGCGCCGGCCGAGGCGGCAGTACACTTGGAACGCGCTGTTGACCTCTACCGCGGCCCATTCCTGAACGACGTGGACAGCCCGTGGACGACGCAGATGCGCCAGGCGCTGGACCTGACGTATCTCCGGGCGCTGCTAACCCTCGCCCGCCTGGACTTCGACGCCGGCCGCTACACCGAGGCCGCGATGATGTTCCGCCGTGCCGCCGAACACGACGACTACGAAGAGGCTGCCCATCGCGGCATCATGCGCTGCCACGCGCGCCAGGGAGAGCGCGGCCAGGCGGTGCGCCACTACCAGGCTCTGGCGGCTGCCCGGAAGCGGGAGGGCATCGGCCTGGAGGCAGAGACGACGGCGCTGTATCAGAGGCTCCGCGCCGGCGAAGAGATATGACCGCCGTCGGAGTCGGCAATTTTTCGGCATAACTTCGGCAAGAGTCTTGGACGGCTTGTGGGATACTGGATATAGCGAACGCATGGATGAAGCGCCAACGCCAGGAAGTGCATTATGATCCGTCTTGCGACCGGTCTCACTATTGTGTCAACGGCGATACTCGTGTTTCTCGCCGGCTGCGGCGCCCTCCCGCCGCCAGCGTCGACGCTGCCCCGGGCCGCTGCGCCGGCCGCGCCTACCGCCGCGCCCGCCCTCCCAACCGCCGCCCTGTCGGCCGCGGCGGCGCCCGTGACCGTCGCCATCAACTGCGGCTGCGTCCAGGGCGGCGACGGCGACAACAGCTACCGCTGGCTGACCGACGACGTCGCCCCGCGCTACGAGGCGAGGATGCGGCAGCAGGGCAAGAATGTCCAGGTGAAGGTGATCCAGGGAACGGTAGACGATGAGGCGCTGAAGCAGCAGTACGCCCTCGACCTCAAAGCCGGGCGCGGGGCTGACATCCTGGCGTTCGACGGGTTCTGGACGCCGGAGTTCGTCACCGCCGGGCTGCTCAAGCCGCTGGACGAGCTGGCCGGCTCCGACGTGAACACGTGGGAGGGCTGGAAGCACATCCCCGGGCCGCTGCAGCGCATCATGGGCTACCAGGGGAAGCGCTACGGTCTCGCCGAGGGCACCGACGCCCGCGTGCTATGGTATCGCAAGGACATCTTCAAAGAGGTGGGGCTGCCGGATCCCTGGCAGCCGAAGAGCTGGGACGACATCTTCGCCGCCGCGCGGCTCATCAAGCAGAAGCGCCCGGACGTGACCCCGCTCCAGGTGATCGGCGGGGCGGTGAACGGCGAGGCGACGACGATGCAGGGCTGGTATCCCCTTGTGCTCGGCGCCGGCGTCAACGTCTACAACTTCGACACGAACAAGTACATCGGGGGCGGACCCGCCATCGTGGACGCCTTGAATTTCTACAAGCGGCTCTACGTGGACGAAAAGCTGGGCGACGCCCACCTCCAGCTTGTCAAGGGCGGGCGCGAGCAGTCACAGCGCGACTTTCGCGACGGCAAGATCGCCATCTACGCCGAGGGCGACTACCTCTGGCGCGGGGTGCTCACTGAGGGCGACACGGCGCTGCCGAACAAGGAGGCGCTCGTGGGCTGGGCGCCGATGCCGGCGATGGGGCCGGGCAAGGGCATCCGCGGCCAGGACTACGTGACGGTGTCCGGCGGCACGGGCTACGTGCTGAACCCCAACACGGCCCACCCGGCCGAGGCGTGGGCGCTGCTGGCCGAGATGTTCAGCAAGGAAGCCCTGGACGATTACCAGAAGCGCGAGCCGCGCCTGCGGGTGCGGGATGACGTGCCGGTGCCGGACAACCCGGTGATGACGGCGCTGGCGCAGAAGATTCTGCCGCTCACGACGACGCGGCCCGCCGACCCGGCCTACCCGGCGGTGTCCCTGGCGATTCAGCAGGCGACGGAGAGCGTCATCGCCGGCGAGAAAACGCCCGAGGAAGCCGCCGCCGCGTATGAGAAGCGCCTGATCGAGATCGTCGGCGCCGACCGCGTGGAACGCGCCGCGCGGTGACCGTCTTCGAGCGGCCGGAGCCGGCGCGGCCGTGGCTGCCGCGGCGCACCAGCGCCGCCATGCTTCTGCCGGCCATGCTGCTCATTGCCACTTTCCTGGTCCTGCCCTTCGCCTGGACGCTCGTTATCAGCCTGACGAACTCGCAGCTCCTGGGGCCGGAGGCCGCCGATCTGCGCTGGGTCGGCCTGGCGAACTACGCGCGCCTCTTGCCGTCGGACGGGTGGCTGACGCGCGGCGGCTTCGGCTGGTCGCTGTGGGTGACGGCCCAGTTCGTCTTTGGCTCGGCCATCCTCGGGCAGGTCGGCCTGGGCCTGGCGCTGGCCTGGGCGCTGTACGGCTGGCGCGGCCCGCTGCGCGAGTTTGTGCTAAGCCTGGCGATCATGGCGTGGATTCTGCCCGACACCGTGGTCGCCTTCGCCTGGTTCGCCGTCCTCGACCGCAACGCGGGCGCGCTCAACGCGGCCCTGGCCTGGCTGGGGCTGGGCCGGCCCGACTGGCAGCTCGACTACGCGCTGCTGTCGGTGATCGTGTTCAACGCCTGGCGCGGCGCGGCGTTCTCGATGCTGCTGTTCTCAGCGGCGCTGGCGACGATCCCGCCGTCGTACCTCGAAGCCTCGACCGTGGCGGGGGCGTCGGGCTGGCAGAAGTTCCGCGACATACTCCTCCCCTTTCTGCGCGCCTACATCATCACCGACGTGCTGCTCGTCATGCTCTGGACGCTCAATACCTTCACCCCGTTTCTGCTCACGGGCGGCGGCCCCGTGGAGCGCACCGAGATGCTCTCGATCTACATCTACCTGGCGGCGTTCGTGCCGCCGTTCCGCTTCGGACAGGGCGCGGCCATCTCCATTGTCGTACTCATCCTGAACCTGCTGCTCGGCCTGGTCTTCCTCGCCTACGTGCGGCGCAACAGGCTGCGGGTATGAATCCTCTCAGCCTGGCCGGGCGGGCCGGGCGGGCCATCTTTCTGGCCGCGGTCGTCATCTTCTACGCGACGCCGCTGCTGTGGGTGATCCTCACGCCGTTCAACTCGCGCGCCAGCCTGCGGCTGGAGATTCCCGCGCCGCCGACCCTGGCGAACTTCCGCCTGATTTTCGCCAACCCGCTGGCCGCCAGCGCCCTGTTCTGGAACAGCCCGATCATCGCCGTGGGCGTGACGCTGGCGGTCATGGTCGCGGCGGCGCTCGCCGCCTACGCCATCACGCGGGGCGCGGTCAAGGGGCGAGACCTCATCCTCTATGCCCTGATTCTCGTCGCCGCCGTCGTGTCTGGCCCCGTCGCCATGATCCCGCTCTACCTCATCGCCGCCCAGATGAATCTCCTCGGCAGCCACCTGGGGGTTATCCTGATCCTGGCCGCACTCATCCTCCCGGCCGCCACGTTCCTCGTGCGCGACTTCCTGGGCGGCGTCCCCCGCTCGTGCGAGGAGGCGGCGATCCTGGCCGGCGCGTCGCCGACCCGCGCTCTGCGCGATGTCGTGCTGCCCCTGATCCGGCCCGGCCTGGCTGTCGTCGCCGTCTGGGTGTTCGTCTCGGCGTGGGGCGAGTTCTTCGTCCCGTTCGTCCTGCTGCGCGCCCCGGAGATGTACCCGGCGCCCCTCGTCATCTATGGCTACCGCGACGAGGGTGGGCTGGCCCGCCTGCCCCTCACGTCGGCCTTCGCCCTGCTCTACGCCCTGCCCGTCCTCCTCCTCTACGTGTTCGTGAGCCGCCGCTTCGGGTTCCGCTTCTTCGGCGGCTACCGCGGATAGCGGTAGCTCTACACGATAGCGTGGAGACCCCCCTCTGCTCCCCCCGCCAGCGGGGGGATGGGGGGTGAATTCGGCTCTTCCACGCTATACCGTGGAGCCACCCCCTGCCTCAATGGGCGCGCAGCAGCGCCAGGATTAGCTCGATTGCAATCAGGATGATGACGGCCACCTCGAGCGTCGTCGCGCGCTCGACATCGGTCTCGTCGTGCAGCATCCCGTAGGTCTCGCGCAGCAAGGCCAGCTTGTGCTCCACGCCCTGCCGCCACACCTGGACACGCAACACCGTCATGAGCGCGCTATAGAGTCGGTTCCAGTATACGTCGTCCGTTACCTTCAGAGCATTGTCAACGCGCTCCGTCACCTCGGTGACCTCGATGACCAGGCGCTGAACGTCGTGCATCAGCCGGCTATAGCGGCGCACGAGCGGCAGGTGGAAGCGGTCGCTGGCGCTCTCGATGCGGCGGTAGACCCTGGGTAGCTCGGCGTCAATCTCCGCGTCGTAGGAGCGCATCAGCAGCAGCTCGACGTTGGCGAACTCGATCAGCTCCTGCGCCGTCTGTGCGGCGGCGGGGTCCGGCTCGATGAGCAAAGCGCCGTTCCAGCTCAGCAGCGCCAGGTCCTCCGGAAAGTAGCTCAGGCTGGCGACCAGGCGCGTCGCCGTCGCGCTGAGCGGGCGCTCCTCGCCCAGGAGCGCGGCCAGGACAAGCGGGTGGGCGGCAAGCTCGGCCGGCGTCCCGTCGGCCATCCGGTCCACCGTCAGGATCGAGTAGTCCTCGACGATGCTCGACCGCTCGGGTCGCGTAATGGCCGGGCGAATCTCGGCTGCAAGGCGGTCTACCGTGCGCGCGAACAGGTCGCGCAGGGCCGCCGGCGGCTCCTGCCAGGCGTTGAGAACCTGCGCCACCGT
The DNA here is from genome assembly GCA_046328525.1 of Anaerolineae bacterium. GTDB lineage: Bacteria > Chloroflexota > Anaerolineae > Epilineales > JAHCIE01 > JBDHWG01. Next base: position 11,765 of record JAXLWK010000008.1, on the reverse strand, counting down.
GCGCCACGTCGTGTCCGGCGGCAGCTCGATCTCCAGGTTCAGCACGACGACGGCCAGGTCATAGATGCCCGCCCGCATGCGGCCGTGGCCGGTCAACCCGCCCAGCGTCGCGCTTTCGTCGCCCAGGTCAACGCGCAAGGGCGGCTGAGCGATCTGGATGCTGCCCGACTGCCGTGCCGGGGCGGGGGGCTGACGACTGGCCGCACGGCGGGTGAGCAGCTCCTGGGCGCGGTCGAGGTCAATGCTGAAGCCGACATCGTAGAACTGGCACAGGGTCAGCCGCGCGGCGCTGATAACCGGCGGCGGGGTTGCGCTGCGATCGGGCGCGGCCGATACGCCGGCCGCCGTCTCAGATGGATTCTTCATAGAAGTACGTCCGCCACGAGAACCATGTCGGCCACGCGCGTCAATACCAGCGCCGATCGCTGCGGTCGAGGCGCACCTCGTGGCCGATGACGCGCGTGACCAGCGGAATGTAAACCTCTTGCATGGTGCTGTGCTTGAGGCGCACCTCGCGGTCCACGCTGTAGAGCAGGGCGTTGTAGACTTCGAGGCCGCCGTAGTCGGAAGCGAGCGCCTGGAGAATGGGCAGCACGTCGAACCGGCCCATGTCGAGGGGCTGCGCCTCCAGGTTGCTGAGGGTGCCGCTGTGGCCGAGGCAGGCGCACGGCAGCTCGATGAGCAGCGGGTCATCGTAGTCGGCGAGGCGCACAAAGAAGGCTACCACGGCCGGCGCGTCGGCCAGGCCGGTGTCGGTGAGCACGTAGTCGTTGCCACCGGAGAAGCTGACGTGGCCCAGGACCACCGGCGTGGAGAAGCCCGCCCGGCCCTCGGTCCAGCGGTAGATCGCCTCGCTGTCGCTCATGTGGGCGTGGACGTTCAGCCCCACCTCGCGCGCCCAGATCTGGGTGTGCTGGTCGGTGCGGCTGGTCTTGGCAACGCACACGAGATCCACGGCGCGGCCGCGGCGTTGGCAGGCGTCGAAGAGGCACAGGTAGTCGCCGGCGATCTGCGCGTGCAGCGGGTCAATGCCCTCGATGTCCAGGGGGTAGAGCTGCGGCAGGCGCGAGTAGAGCGCGCCGTCCATGTAGAGAACGCTGCCATCCGGCAGACTCTCCAGCGCTTCGCGCGCGACGGCCACTTCCAGCGTCTGCATGAGCAGGTCGTTGAAGCGCTTGAGCTTCCCCTCGCCGGTGGCGCCGGGCAGAATCTCGACCTCGACGCGGCTGCACTCGATGCCGTCGTACACCGTCGCGCCGTGGCCCAGGCACAGCGCCTGGGAGACGAATAGCGTCGCGCCGTTCGCCAGGTCGGCGCTGTTGATGGAACTGTCCACGGCGCAGGCCGGGCGGCGCCGCCCGCGAAAGGTGTCGGCGGGCAGCGGGCGCCAGTTGGCGCGCACCAGGTCGCGCATGTCGGCTTCGATGCTGTTGGCGCTGTCGGAGAAGGTGCCGCCGAGGCGGTCGGCCTTGGCTTCGATGCGGCGGGCGAGCTGGTCCAGGAAATCGGGCATGAGCGCCTCCGGAATCGCACACTTGTTCGCAAAGCCATTATACGCCGGCCCCGCCGTTACGTCAAGCGTGCGGTTCGTCCCTCACCCCCTTCCCCCTCTCCCAGAACGGGAGAGGGGGCGAGAAGAGGGTGAGGGGCTACGGCGCGACGAGCCGGAACGGGTTGCTCTGGCTCCACGCCGACGGCGGCCGGCCGCCGACCTCGGCGCGCACGCGCACGCACGCGGTGTCGCTCGGCTGGCTCGGCGTCGTCCAGGCGAAGAAGAACACATCCGGCGGTGTCACCGTCACCGGCGTCCAGGTGGTCGTGAACGGCGCGCCCACATGGATGTCGTCCACGTACCAGCCTGTGCGCGCGGTGGACGAGTCGGTGCCGAGGCGGAAGCGCAGCCGAATCGGCTGCCCCGCCCACGCCGCGAGATCGGCGCGGCTCTCGATCCAGCCGTCGCTGTCGCCGCTGAACGCCTGCCGCCCGCCCAATGGGTTGTTGAAGCTGTCGGAGATCGTGCGGTTATAGCCGTTCTGGGTGAAGTTCGCGCCCATGTCGGACCACGTCACGCCGTTGTCAACGCTGACCTCTACGACGCCGCCGTCGTAGCCGCGCCCGCTATCGTAGCCGGACGCTTCCAGGTCGTAGCGCTGCCAGAACGCAAGCTCCGCGCCGGTGGTGGGCGTGATGGGCTGGCTGACGAGAAACTGGTCGCTCACCGAGTCGACATTTCTGGCGAACCAGCTGTGGCTGGGGCTGTGGGCGTCGGCGTTGCTGAGGCTCCACAGGCTCACGCCGGGGCCGTGGAGCGTGGTCCAGCCGGCCGACCCGCTCTCGACGTTGTCGTAGAAGCCGTCGGACGGGACACACGCCGCTGAGGCTTCCAGCCGGAAGCTGGCGCCGGGCTGGGGCAGCGGCATCTGCCACGTCACGGTCACGGCGCTGCCGGCCGTCAGTGTCTCGCCGCCCATCGGATACGTCAGCTTCGGGGCGTTCGCGCCCTGCGGCGTCGGCGACGGCGTTGGCGATGGTGTCGCCGAGGGGGTGGGGGTCATGGTCGGTAAGGGCGTCGGGAGCGGCGTCCACGTCGGCGGTGGCGTCAGCGTCGGCGTCGGCGTATTGGACACGGGCGTCGGCGTCGGCGCGCTCTGGCTGCCGCCGCCCACGACCAGCGGCAGGAACACGCGCGGCTGGAGGTCCGTCAGGAACGCGAGCGCGAAGGGCCGGCTCGTGGACCACGCGGACACCTTGTAGTTCTCGCCCTCGCCGCGCACCCGCACGCAGTAGTTGTCGCCGCTCTGGCCGGGCGCCGTCCAGCGCAGGCTGGACGCGCCGGGCGCCGCGACGCCGACCGGCTGCCACGAGATGGAGAAGGGCTGGCCGACGAGAATGTCGTCCACCCACCAGCCGGGCCGCGCGACGGTGTTGTCGGTCGCCTGGCGGAAGCGAATCCGAATGACCTGGTCGGCCCACGGCCCCAGGGTCGCCCGCGTCTCGATCCAACCGCCACTGTCGCCGCTGAAGACGGAGCGGCCGGCCAGCGGGTTGCTCGCGCTGGCGCCGATGACGCCGGAGTATCCGTTCTGGGTCATCTGCGGTCCCAGGTCGGTCCACGTCGCGCCGCCGTCGGCGCTGACCTCGACCACGCCGCCGTCGTAAGCGGTGATGCCGCCGCCTTCCAGATTGTAGCTATGCCAGAACGACAGGAGTGAGCCGGGTTGCACATGGATCGGGGGGCTGATAAGGTACTGGTCGCTGACCGAGGCCTGGCTCGGAGAGAACCAGCTATGGGGCGAGTCGTGTCCGTTGTCGCTGACAATGCGCCAGTTGCTCTGGCCCTGGGCGTGCTGCGTGGACCATCCGTCCGGCCCATTCTCAACGTTGTCGAAGAAGTCGCCGCGCGGCTGGCACTCGCTGGTGTACTCGACGCGGTGCGCGGTGTCCGACGGAGCGCCGTTGGCTGCCCACGTCACGTCAATCGTCGAGCCGGGCAGGATGATCTCGCCGCCGGCCGGGTACGTAATCGTCGGCGTCGTCGCCGTTGGAAGCTGTATCAGGTTGCGCTGAAGCATGCAGTTGCGGATGAGTAGCTTGTGCGCGCCGCCAAACAGGTTGGTGTCCGCGATCTGGAGGGCGTTCACAGCCGTGTCGAAAGCGTTGTTGCTGGAATCGGGCAGCAGGCTGAAATGGTGCTGAAGCACGAGCTTCATGACGTCGTCCCGCGCCTGAGCCGTCCCGCCCATGCCTTCGTAGACGCACGTCAGCGCCGCCGACCAGAAGCGTCCGTCGTCGTGCTCCTCGGCGACGCGGCCGGCGTACTGGCCGACGTCCCGCCCGGTGCTCTCGTTGCGCCCGTTGATCCAGCGCAGGCAGCCGCCGCCGGCGTTGGGGACGGCCGGGTTGTAGGCCGTCGCGTCCCAGTCGCCGATGCAGTACTTGCCGCCCGCCTGGTAGCCGGGGTTGCCCTTGCTGATGCTCGCCATGCCGGCCAGAAAGTCGCCGAATCCCTCGCCCATGGCCCGCTGCGGCGTGTTCTTGACCGGCCCCCAGCCCGGCACCTGGTTGTCCTGGATCGCGTGGCCGTACTCGTGGACGACGATGTCCGCGTCCTCCGCATCCGGCACGCCGCCGTCGCCGAAGTGCAGGCCGCCGTCCACGGACGTGTAGTTCGAGTTGTCGTCCGCGAAACAGTGGACGTTGACCGGGATGGAGCGGTTGTTGACGTTGGCGAAGCCGAGCGACTGGATCCAGCGCTGCGTGGCGGTGATGGCGTAGTAGGCGACAACTTCCTGGAAGCGCATGTCGTTGCGCGCGTAGCTGTAGACGCGGCTCGGCTCATTGGCGAGGCCGGGCGTGTACGGCTGCGTGTACGGCGGATGTGTCAGCCCATCGCACCCCTGCACGCCGAGCGCCGTCATGTCGGCGTAGAGTCCCTTGAGCGTGCGTACCGCCGGGTTGAGGTCGGTCAGCGTGACGAGGCTCCGCGCTGCGTCCAGCGCCGCGCTCGTCTGGTGATTGTTGTCGCGCAGGCTCGTGTTCCCGCTGTCCTGGACTGCGTTGGGGTCGTAGGTCAGCGCCGACCCGCTGTCGCGCACGATGCTGTTCCACTGGCGCAGAATCTTGCCGTCGCCGGCGGCCACCATGACGTGCCAGTCGGCCATGGGCGCGGCCGTCGGCAGAAGGATGTGCCAGGCCAGCAGGGGCGCGATGCCCTCGGCATAGATGACCAGCTCCGCCGTCGCCGGAGCGCGCAGCCGCGCGGCGTCCGGCGTCGCGGCCGTCGCGATGGCAAGCGCCTGGCTCTCCTCGATGCGTGGTGTGACGTCTACGTCAAGGTTGGGGATCGTCTGGTTGAGGACCCACTGCGCCTTCCCCTGGGGTGTGTACTGCACCAGCACCTCGCCCAGGTAGACCGGCACGCCCTTGTGCATCTGCTGAAACCGGACGTGGGTGGCGACATCGGTCTGTCGGACGGTGTTGAGCGCCAGGTCGCGCCCGTCGCGCTGCAAGCCGAGCTGCGGGGCGAGGCCGCCGAGGATGCTGCGCGCGACAGTCTCAGGGTCGCGCCGCGTGTCCACGATGCCGCAGTCCGTGAGCTGGCGGATTGCGCCGGTCGCGCTGTCGGTCTTAACGCTCGCGCACCCCACGCCGCCGGCGGATGCGCCGCTGGGCGTCGGCCCTTGCGCCTGCGCGGTCCCCAGGGCCAGGATGAACACCAGGATCGGAAGGAGAATGCGAGTCCAACGCACAGAGGGCTTCCTTTCAGAAACGGCTACTGCACATCATGACGCCGGAGAGGGGGCAACGAATACGCGGGGCGAGAAAGTCTCACCAATTTCTCAGGCATGCAAAAAGGGCGCTTGTGGAAGCGCCCCTCTCGGTGTGCGGGCGGAGAGACTCGAACTCTCACGTCCGAAGACACAGCATCCTAAGTGCTGCGCGTCTGCCATTTCGCCACGCCCGCCTGCCTATTCGATGTCTGGCCCTTCAGCGTCTTACAGGCGCAAATAGTAGCCGTGTTACCCTGGAAGGTCAAGGAAGCGATGTCGCGCCTTGAGGACCTGGCGCGATTGGAGTATAATCGCCCCAAGACGGCGCGGCCGGGGCAACCGCCCCGTGAACGCTCGGGAGCCGTCCAGAAGGGTTAGGAATTCATATATGTCTCTCAATCGTTTCGCCAAATACGCCTGGTTCGTACTCGGTCTCAACATCCTCGTCGTCCTGTGGGGCGCGTATGTCCGCGCCACCGGCTCTGGCGCTGGCTGCGGCCAGCACTGGCCGCTGTGCAACGGCGAGATCGTCCCGCTCAACCCCCAGGTAACGACCCTGGTGGAGTTCTCGCACCGCCTGTCCAGCGGCCTCGCCCTCGTGTCCGTCGCCGTCCTCGTCGTCTGGGCCTTCCGCGCCTACCCTAAGGGGAGTCCCGTGCGGCTGGGCGCGACGCTGTCCGCCCTCTTCATTGTGAGCGAGGCGCTCGTCGGCGCGGGCCTGGTGCTGTTCAAGCTCGTTGCCCACGACGAGTCGGCGGCGCGCGCTGTCTCCATCGCCGTTCATCTCATCAATACCTTCTTGCTGCTCGGCGCGCTGACGCTGACGGCGTGGTGGGGTGGCGGCGGCGGCCGTCTCGACCTGCGCCGCAACAAGGCGTTGACGACCGCGCTTGGCCTCGGCCTGCTGGGGATGATGTGGATCGGGGCGAGCGGCGCCATCGTCGCCCTCGGCGACACTCTGTTTCCGCCGGAGTCCCTGGCGGCGGGCCTGTCCCAGGACCTGGACCCGACGGCCCACTTCCTGGTACGCCTGCGCCTGATCCACCCCATCTTCGCGGTGCTTATCGGCCTCGGTCTGATCGCCCTGGCCTACTACGCCGAAAAGCAATCCTCGGGGGTGTGGGTGCGGCGCTCGGCGAACGCCGTCAAGCTCCTCGTGCTGGCCCAATGGGTCGCGGGGCTGGTCAACGTCGCGCTGCTGGCCCCGGTGTGGATGCAGCTTGTCCACCTGCTGCTGGCCGACCTGACGTGGGTGGCGATTGTCCTGCTCAGCGCGGCGGCGCTGGCCGTCCCGCAACGCGCCGAGACGCCGGTCGTCGAGCGTGTCCCAGGCGGCGGCGCGCTGCCGGCCGCGAATAAGTAGAGACGCGCCATGGCGCGTCTCGCCGCCCTATCGCGCAAGCGATAGGGCGGTTCTTCTCCCCCTCCCTTCGCTTTGGCATACAGCTTGCTCAATTTCCCCTAGCGACACCTTGACGATACGGGGTCATTATTGCGCCGCGAGCCGCATACATTGACCCTCTATCCGTTTATCATCCCACAACGTGTAGGAGACAGTCATGCGGCTGGAGGGCAAAGTGGCGCTTGTGACCGGCGCCGGATCGGGGATCGGCCAGGCGACGGCGCGCCTTTTTGCGAAGGAAGGGGCGAAGGTCGCGTTGCTCGACCGCGACGCCACGGACCTGGCGGCGACGGCGCGTGCAGGACATCTGGGCGCCTACGTCGCCCGGCGCCCATTCCTCCTCACCCGACGGTCAAAAGGGGACAACCACGTAGCCGAGGAGGAGGCGTTACGATCACCCTGCCCATCACTGCGGACCCCAAGGACTTTATCTGGGCGACAGGTATCGAGGATACCTTCGTCCCGCAGACGCGCAACGGGCATCGCGCCCTGGACGAGTACGAGTTGATGGGGCACTATGAGCACTGGCGCGAGGACCTGGCGGTGGCGCGGGACCTGGGCGCGCGCGCCGTGCGCTGGGGTGTGCCCTGGTATCGCGTCGAGCCAGCGCACGGCCAGTTCGACTGGTCGTGGACCGACCGGGTTATTCCCTACATCGTCGAGGAGCTGGGCATCACGCCGATTATTGACCTGATGCACTACGGCTGCCCGTTCTGGCTCAAGCGCGAGTTTGCCAACCCGCGCTACCCGCGTTTCGTGGCCGACTACGCCAGCGCCTTCGCCCGCCGCTACAAGGGCCTGGTGCGCTGGTACACGCCGCTGAACGAGCCGCTGGTCAACGCGCTGTTCTGCGGGCAGCGCGGCGCGTGGCCGCCGTACCTGCGCGGCGACCGCAACTACCTGCGCATCCTGGTGCAGCTCGCGCGGGGCATCGTCAACACGGTTGAGGCGATCAAGGCGATTGACCCGGCCGCGATCATGGTGCACGTCGAGGCGACGGGCCTAACGCGCGCCATGCGCCAGGACCTTGAGGCCCTCGCCGTCGAGGAGACGCGGCGCGGCTACCTGTGCTACGATCTCATCACGGGGCGGGTCACGCCGGACCACCCGCTGTTCGCCTGGCTACTGCGCGAGGGCGTCGCCCTCGACGACCTGGCCGCGCTGTGGACGAATCCGATCGAGCTGGACATCATGGGCATGAACTTCTACCCCCAGTGGTCCCGCCAGCGGCTCGATGTCCAACGGTCGGGGCGCGTCAGCTTCAGTAACTGGGAAGACCTCGCGGGCGAAGGGTTCGCCATGCTCATCCGCGACTACTACAACCGCTACAGGGCGCCGGTCATCATCAGCGAGACGAGCGCCGTCGGCAGCGACGCCACACGCGAGAAGTGGCTCGAATCATCGGTGGCGGTCATCAAGCGCCTGCGCGCCGAGGGCGTACCCGTCATCGGCTACACCTGGTTCCCGCTCTACACCATGATTGACTGGCGCTACCGCTTTGAGAAGGGGCCGCTGAAGGACTACTACCTGGACCTGGGGCTGTATACCCTGGACGACTGCGCCGACGACGGAGGCTCGCGCTGGCGGGCTACGCCCCTCGTCGGCCTGATGCGCCACTACATCGGCCACGCCGACGAAGCGGTCGGCCCGCTGCTGATGGAGGGCGTGCTAGAGTTCGCGTAGCTGCGCCCGTGCACGGTGCGCGTCGAAGAGAAAGGAAACGCAAAGGCGCAAAGACGCAAAGGTGGGAGAAGAAATCCTTCTTTCTCTCCATCTCTGTGGTCCCTCAGCAGTTTAGCGTGGCAGAACAATATCGCGCTGGCGCTGGAGTAGGGGCAGGTTTCAAACCTGCCCCTACCACCGCCAACGGGGGTAACTCCGCTCTTCGACGCTAAACTGTGGAGCTACCGCCTTTGCGTTCCTAACTGACCGAGTTAGTAGCTCGCGGCCAGGGTCGGTTGGCAGGCGTCCGACATCAGGTGGTCCACCAGGTCGTGGAGCAGGGCCACCGCCGCCGGGTCCGTGGGCAGCGCCTCGCGGAACCCGAACGTGCTCATGATCACGCGGCCGCGGCCATAGCGGAATTGGACCGTGTGCGCGGCCGGCTGCGACACCCAACCGGACACCATGCCGGCCAGAATATCGCCCTGGATCGCCGGGTCGTCGAACGGCAGCCCCAGGATGATCCGCTGCGGCATAGCGCGCATGAACGGCATCCCCAGCGGGTTCGTCACGCCGGCGAGCCGCCGCTGCGCGGCCGGGTGGAGCCAGCTAAAGCTCGTGATCCAGTTGCCGCTGTACGGGCCGTTGCGACCGCCGATCCAGAAGAACGGGCTGGGGCCGTAGCCGATATACAGCAGCGCCCCGCCGTTGCGTACCCAGGCCAGCAGCTCCGCGTCCGCGTAATCGGCGATGGCAAGGCGTGTGTCGAGGGACGGCTTGTCCACCGTCGTGTAGCCGATCTCGCCGAGCATCTCCCCCAGATTGCGCTGCATGTGCCGCCGCCGCCCACGGGGCAGCGCCGGCGCGTCGTCCGGCGCGCCCATCGTCTCGCCCGGCGCCTGGGCCAGAGTCGGCAGCGGCAGGTCGAGCGGGGTGGCGCCCGATTGTGTCACCACGACGACTGGCTCGCGGTAGGCCGCCTGGCGGGCGGACGCGGGCAGAACCAGCACGTCGAGGGTGTTGCGCGCCAGCTCGCGCGCGCCCGCCGCCAGGGTCAGTGTCGTGCGCTGCATCGTCGCCCGGTCCACGCTGGGCAGCGGCTGGCGCAGCAAGCCGAGCGCCTGTACGCTTCCGCGCTCGACCGTTCCGAGGGTGTGCTGCCCCCACTCCGCCCCATCCTGCCGCCAGCGGAGCGTCGCGCCGTCCCAGTCGGCGTTGCTGTAACGCGCGACATGGACGCACGACTCGACACTCTCATCATCCCAGTAGGCGTAGCGGTTGACCTGCGGCACGATGACGTCCGGCGCGTTGATGGTGTGGAATACGTCGAAGTACGTCTTCGGGTTGCGCAAGAAGTCGAGGAGACCGTTGCTCTCCCAGTAGGCGTCGGTTAGCTCGGTGATCACGTAGCCCCGCAGGTGGGCCAGGCGGCGCATCGTCTCGATCTCGAACTTCAGCGATTCATACTGGCGCCACTGGCTCGCCTCTGCAAAGCTCTCATACGTCGGCCACATCTTGTCAAGGCCGAAGCGCTGGAACCGCTCCTCGACGCCGGCGGGCCAGCCGGCCTCGCCATCCCACGGCGACCACCACGCGCCGAGGCCAAACCAGGATGGGTCGCTGCCCGTCGGCTGCCGCAGCTTCTCGACCGAAGGCAACCCCCAGTTGCCGAACTCCGACAGGACGAGTGGCTCTTGGCCGCTGCGCGTCGTGTCGCCGTGGGTGGAGTATGTCCACAGCGGCCGCAGATCGAACTGCTCCAGCGTCTGGCTGAAGCCGGGCGCGTGGTCGGGGATGCTGGCGTAGATGTGGAAGTCGTCCAGGTCGCTCTTGACGTGGACGTTTGGCCCCCACGGGTGCGGGCAGGCGGAGTTGTCCACGACGAGGCGCGTGGGGTCCAGCCCCTTGCAGCGGTCGTACATCTGCGCGACCCACGCTCGGTCGCTCGCGCTCAACGGCAGGGCCGTGCCCCAGTCTTCGTTGATGATGGTCCAGATGATGATCGAGGGATGGTTGAAGTCGCGGCGCACCATCTCTTCCAGCAGAAGCTCGGCGCGGCGCTTGATGGCGTCGTCCAGGGCGACTTCGTTCGGGTCGAGGGTGCCTTTGCGGTGGAACGTGCGCCAGGAGGGAATCTCGGTCCAGACGAGGAAGCCCATCTCGTCGGCGAGGTCAAGGTACAGCGGGTCCGGCGGCTTGATGTGGCAGCGCAGGCAGTTCAGGCCGAGCGCCCGCGCCTTCTCGAACTCGTCGCGCAGGAACGCCTCCGACGGCACGGTGTAGATGGTGTCCGGGTAGAGGTCCTGGTCCAGCACGGCCAGCAGGAAAATCGGCTTGCCGTTGAGGAGAATCTGCCCGTTCGCGGTGGACACCTCGCGGAAGCCGAAGCGCACGCTGACTTCGTCGTCGCCGAGGCTCACGCGCGCCGTGTACAGGTTGGGCGTCTCCGGCTCCCACAGGCGGGCGTTCTCGACGGCCACCGACATCTCGTGCAGGTTCGGCAGAACGGGCTGCGCTTCCCCCGCTTCCCACACGCCACCGCCGCCGTCCTCGACCCGCGCCCGCAGAGCGCTGGCCGGCGGCGAGGCGCCGGCCAGCTGCACGGCGAGGCGCGCGTGGCCGCGCATGTCGGCCGTAATCTGCACACTGTCAATATAGGGCCGCGGGACCGCCGTCAGCGTGACATCCTGCCAGATGCCTCCGACGTTGATGTACCACTCCTGTTTGCCGTGGGGCACGTGCACGGGGTCGAACGGCGGGCCGTCGGCGCCCATGCGCGGGTCAAAAGACGGCCAGCGCTCGATGGTCATGCCCGTCTGTGCCGCATCGTAGACGCGCACAGCGATCTCGTTGCGGCCGGGCTGCACGTGGCGCGCGATGGGAATGGTGAACGGGGTATACCCGCCTTCGTGTTCGCCGACCAGCTGCCCATTCACGAAAACCTGACACCAGTAGTCCACAGCGCCGAAGCGCAGAAGCAGCTCCCCGGCCAGCCAATCGGCGTCCACGTCCACGGCGCGGCGATACCAGGCATAGCCGGAGTACTTTTCGAGGTCTGGGAAGGCCGCCTGCCAGGGCATGGGAACGGGGATTGCTCGATCGGGGGAGAGAGTCTCGACGGTCAGAGTTCCGGAGGGGTCCAGCTGGAACTGCCATCGCCCGGCGAGGGAACGCTGTAGCCGCATATCGTGTGACCCTTTCGTCCTGGAAAAGTGGTTTGATCTCGCAGAGAGGCGCGTGATGGTTTCGGACTCAGCAAGTCCAGGTCCACTATCACCCGTATTGTGGTATCAGGTGTGAGGGATTGGCATATTTCTTGAGTCGCTGCCCAGTGGTCTGTCAAGGGTGAAAGGGTGGTAACGTAGTAACGACTTCAGTCGTTTCCCAGGCCCCAGAACGACTGAAGTCCTCACTACATAATGCTCAGGTCG
>JAXLWK010000007.1:0-400669 GCA_046328525.1 Anaerolineae bacterium | reverse complement strand
GCTGATTCTGACCTCTGCTACTGCCGAGAACAATGAGACATCTGCGGAGATCCTGGATCGCATCGCGGCGTTACCGCTGGAGGATAACCCAGGATTGAAGACTTCGCAGGAATACGAATCCATTCTCTACCCCGACGAGGGGGACATACCTTGATCTTCGTGGATACCGGCGCCTGGTTTGCACGGACAGTGCCATCGGATGCAAATCACCTCGCTATCCGCGAATGGCTCCGTCAGAACAGGCAGCCACTCATTACGACTGATTTCGTGATCGACGAGACCCTTACGCTAATGCGGGTTCGCGGTGAAAGGCAGCGAGCGATAGCACTTGGTCAGGCGTTCTTCGATGGCGGGGTCGCTCGGATCTACTATTTGACGGAGCGTGATGTCCAAGACGCATGGCGAACGTTCAGCCATCACGAGGACAAGACCTGGAGCTTCACTGACTGCACCAGTAAGGTCGTGATGGAGAAGCTGCAGATCACCCAGGCCCTTTCATTCGATCATCACTTCCGACAGTTCGGCGCTGCGAGTATAGTGCCCTGAGAGGGCGCCCTCCATCACACGTCCCCCACATCTCCATAATTCCTCCACAGGTGGGTAGGATACTGGTGGCAGTTAACCAGTACGGCAACCCCGGTTGCCACCCACTTGTGGAGGTTCACATGTTTCCGAGACGATTCATAGGCATGGCGATCGGCGCGCTGCTGCTCTTCGGCCTGCTGTTCGTGGTCGCGCCGAACATGCAGCGCGACGCCTGGATGCAGGGCTACCTGATGGGGCAGCTCGCCGGCGGCAAAGACGCCGGGGCGGCGGCGCTCCTCGCGCCCTACATGATGCACAGCGGCGGTCCGGGCTTCGGCGGCGGGTTCGGGTTCTTGCTCCTGATCCCGCTGGGCTTCCTGTTCTTCGTGGGCGTCGGCAAGTTCATGCGCTACCGCGCCTGGCAGCACGGTTACGGCCACGGCGGTCCCGGCGGCTGGCATCGCCACGGCCCACCGCCGTGGGCGCAGGGCCAGGGCGCGCCGCAAGGGCAGGCGCAGCCACAGACTCCGGATCAGCCCCAGGGGCCGCCGGAGGGGGGCCAGCCCCAGACGCCGCCGTGGGGTCAGGGCGGGCCGCCGTGGGCACAGTGGCAGCAGCCTCCGTGGGGGCAGTGGCAGCAGCCGCCTCAGACGCCGCCGCCGCCCAGCTCGGGCAGCAGCGACCGCCCGACGGAGTAGACTCAGCCCTCACCCTGCCCTCTCCCACAAGAGGAGAGGGTTCTGTCTTTCCCCTTCTCCCAAAATGGGAGAAGGGGTTGAGGGATGAGGGAAGGGCGTTGACGGTTGCGCCAGGCGTGGCTATGGCCTACACTTACGGGCAACCGTGACCGCCGATGGGACCCGTGAAGATAGGATGCGCCCGATGACCAGAGATGCGATGTTGGAGGCCCACGTCCAGTACGAGCTAAAGCGGCTGAGTCGCCGCAACGTGAAACGCACGATCCGCGAGGAGGTTGTGGCCGCGCTTGACTGGCTCGCCGAGGTCAAGGTCGGCGATGTGGCGAGCGCTGCGCAGGTCATGGGGAGCATCGAGCGGAACGTCATCGAGCGGCCGCTGCCCGACGAGTTCGTGGCGTACATCGAGGCGAACGCCCGGCTGGTGTACCAGTTCCTGCTCGCGGATGCCACGCGAGTGGACGAGGTTCTGCCGCGCGAGATCTATGACAGCGTCGTCGAGATCCTCATCGGCCTCAAGGACCTGCGGCTCGAAATCACCCACCAGGTTGTCACCAACTCGGTCTACTCCATGCTCATCTCGGACGTGCTCTACCACGGCATCAAGGACTTCGTGCTCACGGAGAACATGCTGGCGCGGAACATCCCCGGCGCGTCGTCCCTCGTCAAGCTCGGCCGCAAGTCCCTCAACGTCGCCGCGCCCAAGCTGGAGACCGGCATAGACAGGCAGCTGGTCAAGTTCATCAACGCCAATATCCAGACGACCATCACCCAGAGCGAGACGTTCCTCGACAACACCCTCGACCCGCCGACGATGCGCAAGCTCGGCGACGAGATGTGGAACGCCAACGCCTCGAAGACGATGGCGGAGATATGCGGCGACATCAACGAGGCGGCGGTGGACGCGGCGATAGACGTGGCGCGGGGGTTCTGGCTCCACTACCGCCAGACCGCGCTGTTCCACGCCCTCGTCGCCCAGGTCGTCGAGGGGTTCTTCGAGCGCTATGGGCAGACGGACCTGCGCTCGCTGCTAGAGGAGATGGGTGTCACCCAGGACGTCATCCTCCAGGAGGCCAACGCCTACGCCATCCCCGTCATCGAGCATGGCCTCGCCACGGGCTACCTGGAGCGGCGCATCCGCAAACACCTGGGCGCGTTCTACGCCCAGTACGACGACGCGGCGGCGGAGGGGTGAACGAGCTGGCGCTGGTGGTGGAGGATGAGCCGAAGGTGGCGAAGCTGGCGCGCGACTACCTGGAGAACGGCGGCTTTCGCGTCCTGACCGCCGGCGACGGCCCGGCCGGGCTGGCCGCCGCCCGCCACGAGCGCCCGGACATCATTATCCTCGACCTGAACCTGCCGGGGCTGGACGGCCTGGATGTGTGCCGCGCGTTGCGCCGCGAGTCCGACGTGCCCATCATCATGCTCACGGCCCGCGTCGAGGAGACCGACCGCCTCATCGGGCTAGAGCTGGGCGCCGACGACTACATCACAAAACCGTTCTCGCCGCGCGAGCTGGTGGCGCGGGTGCGCGCCGTCCTGCGACGGGTGCGCGGCGGCGTGCGCCAACCCGGCCACATCCGCGTCGGCGACCTGGAGATTGACCTGCCCGGCCACACGGCGCGGCGGGGCGGGGAGCCGCTGCGCCTGACGCCAACGGAGTTCAACCTGCTGGCGGTGCTGGCGCAGAACCCGGGCCAGACGTTCACGCGGGAGCAGCTCCTCGACCGCACCCACGGCATCGCCTACGACGGCTTCGACAGGAGCATTGATAGCCACATCAAAAACCTGCGGCGCAAGGTCGAACCCGACCCACTGAACCCCATCTACGTCCTGACGGTGTACGGCGTGGGCTACAAGTTTGCGGATGAGACATACTGACGGTCGGTGGCCTTGGGGCGCAATAGGCGCCAATGCGGTACCCTGGCGAACGGCGTGCCGCAAGCGAGAGACCGCTCGGACGCCAGACGCCAGGAACGAGGGGATGAGCGAGGACGCGATTGTGGCGATGTAGGCCACAAGGAAGGCCAGGGGGTCGCCCTGGTCTTCCTTCTCATTTGCCATGATCGATGACTTGTTACTCTCCGTCGCGCTTGGCGCGGTCGATGACCTTCTGTGCCACGGCTCGCCCAAGCGCCTCCCCCGCGACAACGTCGCTTCGGAAGTGGATCCCACCCCAGATACGCGACTCACCGGCTTCCTTGGCCAGCGCGTTCAGCGTCTGGGCGTCCCGAGGGAAGAGGTAGCCGAGGGTCGCCGCGGCCGCCGTGGACGCGCAACTGTGGGCCGATGGATAGCTCGGGTGGTTGGGAGTAGTGAACAGGGGCTTGAAGTTCGGGTCGAGCTGGAAGGGCCGCATCGCCCAGTACGTGTACTTGGCGTCCCAGCAGCCGACGAAAGCGTCGTAGTAGGCCACGCTGAGCACGGCCAGGGCACGCGCGGCCCGCGGCGGGTTGGCGTCCAGTCGGTACTCGAGAGTCTCGCGAGCGGCCTGCTCGAACCACCACTGGAAGCCCCGCTGGCCGCCAGCCCCGTATTCCCAGAACAGCGCGTCGGCGTTGCTCTTCGGCGTCCGCTGGAAGGCGCGCACCTCGTCCATCTCCTTCGCCTTCTCAGGCGAATCGTAGGCAGGGGGTGGGCCGGGACGGAACTCGTTGGGGCCGCTGAGCACCCAGGTCTTCCAGGTAGCCATCTGGGGCAAGCCGGGGTTCGTCCCAGTCCACAGTCCCGGCCCTGTCGGTATGGTGCCTGTCCACGGCGCGGCTGCGCCGTCGGTCTTGGCGCGCTCGATGACCTCCGCCGCCACCGCCTTGCCCAGTTCCAGCCCCGCCGCCACATCGCTGGGATACTCCACGCCGGCGAGAAGCCGCGAGCGGGTGGCAGCCGCGGCCTGCTGCGCGAAGAATGCCGCATCCTCCGGGAAGAGGTAGCTCAGCACGGCCTGAGCCGCGCCGGCCGTGACGGCGTACTCCGAGGGATAGGAGGGGCTGCGCGGATTGGCGATGGCCGTCGTCAGCCGCGTATCGACCTCGCTGGGGCGGGGGCGGTTGTGGGTGTATTTGGCATCCCACGCGGCGACCATGGCGTCGTAGATGGCGACGTGGAGCAGCGCCAGCGGACGCGCTGAGGCCGGGGAGGACAGGTTGCGCTTGACCGCCTGTCGGAGTATAATCTCGTTCCATCGATACGACGGCGCGCCCGTGTCCCAATAGGCGATCTGGTCGAGCGCCGCCGTATCGCGCTGGCTGACCAGCGCCTTCAACTGCTCAATCTCGGCCTGGGTCGCTGCCTTGTCAGGGGCCGCTGGCACCGGATGCGCCTTGGCCGAGGCAATCACAAACGTCTGCCATGACCCGGCGCGCGGCTCGACGCCACTGCTAGTAGCGGGCAGCGGGGCGCGGCTTGTCGACCACAGCAGCCAGGCGGCCAACGCGATGACGACGATGGCCAAGGCCACCAGGGCAACGGCCCAAACGCGACGGTTGGGTCTGCGTGTCGTTGAGGCGATGGTAGTCATAGATCAGATCTCCTTTCCTTTCACGGTGGATGCTTACTTCTCGATGCCTTGTGCGTGGAGGTATGCCCTATCCGCGCGATAGTCAGAGACATCGGCGGACCGAAGGGCACGGAAATACGCTCTATCCACGCGATAGTCGGAGTCGCTTTCGGACGGTGTCGTCGCTGAAGTGAACCTGGTATCCGCAAGAGCGACGCTCGATAGCGCTGATGCAGCTCTGCCTCCTGCTGGAACGACGGTCATTTGGAGCCGCCAAGCCTCGGTCCTCACCGCCACGAAGACTGCGGCAAAGATGACCGCAAGAGCCAAGAGCGGCACTAGTGCCGACGTACGTCGTCGCAGCCTGCCGAATGCAGACATATTCTCTGTGGACATGGGTCTGTGCTCCTTTTGTCTGTTGCATCTCTCGATGTGTCTGGTAGTCCCGCCGCATTCTCGCTGTGTTAGCATTGAACCACATTGCGAAGGCAGAGGTAAGCCGCCCAGCGGCATAGGAAGCGGAGAGAAATCGGATAAGACGGGGTGGGAGCAGCGCATGGACAGCGAACTATCCTTCGGACGGTGGCTACGACGTCGGCGTCGGAGTCTCGACCTGACCCAAAACGAGCTCGGCGCACAGGTAGGTTACTCAGGCGACACCATTCGCAAGATCGAGGCAGACGAGCTACGGCCCTCCCGGCAAGTCGCCGAGCGGCTGGCTGAGGCGCTCGGCATACGGACTGACGAGCGTGCCGCCTTTGTTCGCTTTGCGCGAGACAAGCAGATAGATGACGAGTCTCCACCCTCCTTCCCAGTTCCCCGTCTGATTGGCTCACAGACGATATCACAGCGCGCTACTGATCTGCCGATACCACCTACACCTCTGATCGGGCGTGAGAGGGAAATTGCGGCCGTCACTAGCCTGCTGGAAGGGGAAGGTGTCCGCCTCGTCACATTGACCGGCCCCGGTGGAACGGGCAAGACACGCCTTAGTCTGGAAGTCGCTTCGTACCTCCTCGACCGTTTCCCCGATGGTGTGTTCTTTGTCGATCTCGCGCCAATAAGTGATCCTGGTCTCGTACTCTCGACGATAGCACATGTACTCAGCGTGCGTGAGCAGGGCAGGCGTCCCCTTCTCGATCGTCTCAAGGACTACCTGCGTGGGAAACAACTGCTGCTTCTGCTTGACAACTTCGAGCAGGTTGTGGGAGGGGCGTCAACTCTTGCGCAATTGCTGGTCGTGGGCCCGCACTTGCGATTGCTGGTGACTAGCCGCGAGGCGCTGCACCTGCGGGGTGAGCACGAGTTCGCAGTCTCACCGCTACCCGTGCCTGATCCTAAGTCGCCACCGGCCGTGGACCGACTGATGGACTACGCCGCTGTGCAGCTATTCGTCGACCGAGCGCAAGCAGCCAAAGCCGACTTCGCGTTGGCAGCACAGAATGGCCTCGTCATAGCCGAAATATGTCGTCGGCTCGACGGCCTCCCTCTGGCCATTGAGTTGGCGGCGGCACGCATCAAGCTGCTGCCACCGGAAGCCTTGCTGGCCCGGCTCGACTATCGGCTGAAGCCCCTCCCGGGTGGCGCTCGCGATCTCCCGGCACGGCAGCAGACGATGCGGGCCACGATTGGCTGGAGCTACGACTTGCTAGACGAGCGCGAGAAGGCTGTTTTTCGCCGTCTGTCCGTGTTTGCGGGCGGCTGCTCGCCGGAGGCTGCGCAGGCCGTATGCTCAGACGAAGGGCGAACGACCCACCTTGAGGACAGCATATTCTCGCTGGTGGACAAGAACCTGCTGCGGCAAGAGCGCCATCGTGGGGAGCCACGCTTCTCTATGCTTGAAACGATCCGAGCATACGGACTGGAGCGCCTCCGCGAAAGCGGTGAATTGGATGTTGCGCGGCGAAACCATTGCACCTTTTTTCTGCAACTTGCCGAGGAAGCCGACCGCAAGCTCATCGGGCCAGACCGAGGAGAATGGCTGGACAGGCTGGAGGCGGAATATGATAACCTCCGCGAAGCGGACCGCTTCGCAGAGGAGACGACCGAGTTCGAGGTGGGCGCGCGTCTGGCGTGTGCGCTCGTGGACTTTTGGGCCAGTCGAGGTCATTTTGATGAGGGACGTCAGCTGCTGGAGAAGCTGCGTCCGCACATCGTAGCCCTCGGCCTTCCAGTGCTGAGCGCAAGACTAGCCGCCGGCGCAGGATGGCTGGCTCACTGGCAGGGCGACGAGTCTGCAGCGCGCGAGAGGATTGAGGAGAGCGTAGCCATATACCGTCTTGTGGAGGACAAGGCGGGATTTGCCGTCACTCTGGCCAGACTGGGTTTTGTGGCCTTCTTGATTGGCGATACGTCGAGCTCACGCGCCGTTCTCGAGGAGAGCATCGCTGTGGGCCGCGCGCGCGGGGAGAAGTGGCCCACAGCTATGGCGCTCCGCTTTCTCGGGAACCTGGCCGTGCAAGAGGGCGACTATACCGGGGCGGACGCAATGTACCAGGAGAGCCTCGCCCTTTTTCGGGAGACAGGCGACGAGCTAGGACCCGCCTTCCCACTCATGGGGTTGGGCGAAGTGGCTATGTGCCGCAGCGACTATGCCGCTGCGGGTCGTTATTGGCGGGAGTCTCTAGAGATTCGGCGGAAAGTGGGCGATAGGAGCGGTATGGCGAAGTTGCTTGCATTGCTAGGAGTGGTTGCTCTGGCTCAGGGCGATTACGCTCGGGCAGGAGCGCTAGGCGAGGAGGGCTTGAGGCTCAAGCGAGAGCTAGGCATGGGCGGCGAGACGGCGGAGACAATCGCCCTTCTGGGGTACGTTAGCCTGCGCCAGGGTGAGATCGAACGGGCGGAAACCCTGTTTAGAGAGCAATTGTTCCGCGGGCAGGAGCCAGTTCGCTCGGCGACGATCAGCGCCGGCTTGATCGGCATGGCCGGCGTCTGGTTGGAGAAAGGCCGTGCGGAGCCGGCTGCGCGCCTCCTGGGTGCTACCAAGGAGGTGAGCCACCCCCATTGGGATTCTTTATTCCCTTTCGCATACGGAGAATACGAGCGCTATGCAGATGGCGCACGCGCTGCATTGGGCGAGGCGGCCTTCGCTGCGGCCTTCTCGGAGGGCCAGGCGATGACGCTGGATGAGGCGGTGGCATATGTGTTGGACGCCGTAACAGCCTAACAGCGCCATCGTCATCTCTATCGGAAGGATTTCGGTTTGCGGGCTACGGTGAGCGACTTCGTCGAGTCCTTGCTTGCCAGGCGGGCCCGCGCGAGCGGCCGCCGTCTCAGGCAGGATTGGGCCGAAGCGCTCAAAGACGTGACCCCACCCGTGTCGGCGGTTGCTCTCCAGCATCGTGCGTCCGAGTGGAGAACGTAGTAGTGTATCTTCTCGACACGAACATCTGGCTGGAGCGCCTGCTCGGCCAGGAGCAATCTGCCGCCGTTCCCACTTCGATCGCACGGATCGTGAGCGACTGACGCCCGCTCAGGTTCTCGCTCGGCTGTAATACCGCCTGGCTCGACAACAGGTTCTCAGGTATCCCCAACTTTTATGGCCGGGTGTGTTGATTTCGGTGTCTCCATAGCGACTACTGTACAGGAATAGGGCTTGCGCAGTGGAGGGTCGCTCGGACCACGAAGGACACGAAAGGCTACGAAAACCGCGAAAGGGACCCGCCCCACCGGCTCTTTTTCGTGTCTTTCGCGCTCGTTTCGTGCCGTTCGTGGTCCAACACTCTACCAACTGCGCAAATCCTAAAGAAAACAACAGCAGGAGAATACCATGCGTCATCACGACCCTAAGGCCGATGTCATGGGCAATTACGCCCACGTCAGCGCGCTCGGCTGGCGTGAAATTGTGGAACTGCTCGCCAGCCACCCTGCCGGCACACGCTGGCTCTCGACCGTCAGCAGCAAGGGCCAGGTCCATACCACCCCGATTGGCGCCTTCTTCGTCAACGGGACGTATTACTTCACGAGCGGCCAGGGCACCCGCAAGCGCGCCAACCTGGATCAGAACCCAAGTTGCAGCATCTGCCTCCGCGCCGATGGCTACGACATAGTCGCCGAAGGAACCGCCGCCATCACCCGCGACGAAGCGACAATTCAGCAATTCGCAGCGTTCTGCCAGTCGGTGAGCTGGCCCGTCGAAGTCAAAGGCGGGGCGCTCGACGCGCCGTATCACGCTCCAACCACGGGCCCCGCGCCCTATGACGTCTACGAAATGACCCTGCGAAAAGTCTTCGTGTACGACACCAACAATGGGGCGGTCAACCACAGCACCCGCTTCACCTTCTAGGCAGGGCTGTCCCCATCCAACGGATCGAGGCTCACGGCAACGATCTCGTCAAGACCACGGGCGGCGGCGAAAACGCCGCCGCCCGTGTCGTGAGACTGAAGTCGTTACGACGTTACCACCATGTCACGCTTGACAGACCACTGGCGAGACGTACAATAGCGCTATGGAAGCCCCCGGCGGCTCGCTAGTACGGGCCGCCCTGTTGCCCCGCTGCGCGGAGGGGCAGCAATCCGGCGTCGAGGGCGGGGTCGCCGCTGGTGTTGAGGTCGCGCAGCCGCGCCATCTGGCTGGCGTACTCGGTGGCCGAGCGAAGGGCGATCGGCGCCAGCCCGGCGTCGAGGGCAGGGTCGCCGCTGGTGTTGAGGTCGCGCAGCCGCGCCATCTGGCTGGCGTACTCCGTGGCCGAGCGCACGCTGGCCTGCGGGCCTGTCACGGCCACAGCCTGGACCGCGACCGGAGCGCTGACCGCCGGAATCTGGGCCTGTGCCCTCAGGCCGATCCAGACGACGTAGACTGCCGCGATGGCCAGCACGACGAGAATGGCGGCTCGGGGATGGAACCAGTGCGGGGTGTGCCTCATCGTGTGCATTGTCCTGTACTCCTTTCGGCCCATCTGAGGGCTGTGACAAGGCTTCGCTCATCAACATCTTCTTTTCCATTAAAGCACACCCCACGTGACGACCGCGACCGCTGAGCGGGACAAAAAGCGGTATAAGCAGTTTGTGTTGCGCATATCCTCAGGGCAAGGTGTGGGGGCAGCATGGGGACTGACATCACATTCGGCGAGTGGGTGAAGCGCCGCCGGCGGGGCCTGGGCCTGACGCAGGCCCAACTTGGGCAGCGCGCGGGTTACTCGGCGGAGACGATCCGCAAAGTCGAGGCGGATGACCGCCGCCCGTCGCATGAACTGGCCGAGCGGCTGGCGCAGGCCCTGGAGATCCCGGGCGGCGAGCGGGCGGCCTTCATCCGATTCGCGCGCGATCAGGGTGGCGGGGATTTCCCAATCCCTCCTCAAACCCTCAAAGCCCCGCGTCCGGGCGACGCGCCGACGGGCCGGGTGAGGCTGCCCACGCCCCCGACGCCCCTCATAGGCCGCGCCATCGAGGTCGCCACGGTTCAGCGCCTCTTGCGCGACGCCGCTATCCGACTCGTGACCCTCACCGGCGCGGGCGGGACGGGGAAGACGCGGGTCGCGCTGGAAGTGGCCGCCGAAATGGTGGCGGATTTTCCGGAGGGCGTCACCTTCGTCAACCTCGCGCCGATCACGGATCCGGCGCTGGTCGTTTCCACGATTGCCCAGACCCTGGACGTGCGCGAGGGCGGCAGCGGAGGGCTGCTCGATGGTCTCACGGCCGCCCTGTCGAGACAGGCGCACCTGCTCGTCCTCGACAACTTCGAGCAGGCGCTGGACGCAGCGCCCGACGTGGCCGCGTTGCTGAGCGTCGTCGGGCCGAAAATCCTGGTCACCAGCCGCGAGCGGCTTCACCTCGAAGGTGAGCATGTCTACCCGGTAGCGCCCCTGGCGATCCCCGACGATGGGGCGCTTCGCCATCACGATGCGTCGTCCATCATGCGGTACGCGGCGGTCGAGCTGTTCGTCGAGCGCGCCGTCGCCCTCCGGCCAGACTTCGCGGTGACGAACGACAACGCGCCGGCCGTGGCCGACATCTGCCGCCACCTGGACGGTATCCCGCTGGCGATCGAGCTGGCGGCGGCGCGCACCAACGTCCTCTCGCCGCAGGCCATCCTGGCGCGCTTGCCGGACCGCCTCAAGCTCCTGACCACGGGCGACCGCGACCTGCCGGCGCGGCAGCGGACGCTGCGCGCCACGATTGACTGGAGCCACACCCTGCTGAGCGCGCCGGAGCAGACCCTGTTTAGGCGGCTGGCGGTGTTCGTCGGCGGCCGGACGCTCGAAGCCATCGAGGCCGTGTGCAACCCGCTGGGCGACCTGGAGGTGGATGCGCTCGACGGTGTATCGGGGCTTGTGGACAAGAACCTGCTGACACAGCAGCGCGGGCCGGGGGGCGAGGCGCGGTTCGTCATGCTCGAGACCATCCACGAGTATGCCCGCGAGCGGCTGGCGGCCAGCGGCGAAGCGCCCATGCTGCGCGGGGCGCACGCGGCCCACTTTCTGGCGTGGATCGAGGACGTCGAGCCGAGGCTGTACGGCGCGGGCGAGGAGGAGTGGTTCGCGCGGGTCGAGGCGGAGCACGACAATTTGCGGGCGGCGTTGGCCTGGGCGGACGAGGCGCGGGACGAGGAAACGGCGCTGCGGCTGGCCGGCGCCCTGCGGCGTTTCTGGTATCTCCGCGGTTATTGGAGCGAGGGCTGCCGCTGGATCGAGGGCATTCTGGCGTGGGGCAGCGGCGGGTCACCCCGCGCCCGCGCCGGCGCTGTGTTTTGTCTCGCGAATTTGTTGGCGCTGCGACAGGAATACACCCGGTCACAGACCTATGGGGAAGAAGCGCTGGAGCTGTACCGCACCCTGGGCGACAAAGCCAAAATCGCCAACGTGCTCCAGTATCTGGCCCACGTGACAGTGGTGCTGGGGGACTACGCGCGCACCGAGGTGCTCCTGGAAGAGAGCGTTGAATTGGCGCGGGACATCGGACACGCGGGCTTGCTGACCATGAGTCTCGTGCAGCTAGGCTTGCTGGTGGGCCTGCGCGGTGATTATGCCCGCGCGGAGAGGCTTGCGCGTGAGGCCTATGCCGCGGTGCAAGCGGGAGGCGGCCATCGTGAGGTGTCCCTCGTTCTCATCCTGCTGGCCTTCCTCGCGCATCTTCAGGAGCGAGACGGCGAGGCAGCCCATTGGCTGCGGGAAGCGACCCGCGAGGCGCGCTTTTTCGTGGAGCCGTGGACGACCGTAACCGTCCTGGGGGGATACGCGGCTCTAGCGGCCAAGACGATGCCGGAGCGGGCGGCGCGGCTGATGGGGGCGTCGCAGGCGCTGCTCGACGCCCTGGGCGGCGCGCGCGTGCCCCTGGAGGAGGTCGTTCACGAGATGACGCTCAACCGGACGCGGGAGCGCCTGGGCGACGAGCGCCTGGCAATGCTGATGCGGGAGGGGCGGGCGATGACGCCGGACGAGGCCCTCGCGTACGCCCTGACAGAGACGCCGAGCGCGGGATAGCCGCGCCACGGCTCGTGCTGACACACGCGCCGTTCGGTCTTCCGAAATCTGCCCACTCCCGTCCTGCGTCTCTCTATGGGCAATTGGCGGGCGCGTCCCTATAATTGACTCACCGATGCGCGCGGAGACGATCATGCCTCAGCATCCATCGGGGACGGTCACGTTTCTGTTCAGTGAGATCGAAGACATCTCGCGCCTCTGGGAGCAGAACGCCCCGGCGATGAAGGTGGCCGTCCCCCTGCATGATGCCATCCTGAAAAAGGCTGTGACGGATCACGGAGGCTACGTCGTGAAGACGACCGGCGTGGGCCTCCTGGCCGCCTTCGCCGTGGCCGAGGATGCCGTCGCCGCCGCCCTGGACGCGCAGCGCGGCCTGGCCGCGGCCACCTGGCCTGAGAGCGGGCCGCTGCGGGTGCGCATGGCGCTGCACACCGGCCCGGCCGAGGAGCGCGATGGCGATTACTTCGGGCCGGCGTTGAATCGAGCGGCGCGGCTGATGGCCGTCGGGCATGGGGGACAGATCCTCGTCTCGCGCTCGACCTCTGAGCTGGTGCGCGACCATCTGCCCCTGGCCGTCGCCCTGCGCGATTTGGGCGAGCATCGCCTGAAAGACCTGGCCCGCCCGGAGCGCGTCTACCAGCTCGTGGCGGCGGACCTGCCGGCCGACTTCCCGCCCCTGACCAGCCTCGAAGCCCACGCCAACAACCTGCCCATCCAGCCGACGGTGTTCATCGGCCGCGAGACCGAGCTGCGCGAGTTGCGAATGCTGCTGCGGCAGGCGGACACCCGGCTCGTCACCTTGACAGGGCCGGGCGGCACCGGCAAGACGCGCCTGGCCCTCCAGGTGGTCGCCAGCGTGCTGGACCAGTTTGACGACGGCGTCTGTTTCGTTGACTTCGCGCCCACGACGAACACGCGCCTGGTGGCGTCCACCATCGCCCACGCCCTCGGCATCCGCGACCTGGGGGCCGGCCCGGTCAGCGAGATTCTCAAGGACTACCTGCAAGAGAAGCAGATGCTGCTCCTGCTCGATAACATGGAGGCGGTTGTCTCCGAAGCGCCGCTCATCGCCGAACTTCTCGATGCGGCTCCCCACGTCAAGGCGCTGGCGACCAGCCGCATCATCCTGCGCTTGCGCGGTGAGCATGAGTTTCCGGTGCTGCCGTTGCCCCTGCCGGACCCGCGGCGGCTGCCGCCTCTCTCAACCCTGTCGCAGTACGCCGCCGTGGCCCTGTTCGTCCAGCGGGCTGTCAGCGTGCGGCCGGATTTCAAGGTCACCAACGAGAACGCCCACGCCGTCGCCGAAATCTGCTATCGCCTGGATGGTCTGCCCCTGGCCATCGAGCTGGCGGCGGCGCGCATCCGCGTGCTCCCGCCGGAGGCTCTGTTGCAGCGCCTGAGCAATCGGCTCAAGCTCCTGACGGGCGGTCCGCGCGACCTGCCCGCCCGCCAGCAGACGCTGCGCGGGGCAATCGCGTGGAGCTATGACCTGCTGGACGACTGCGAAAAGACGCTGTTCCGGCGGCTCGGCGTGTTCGCCGGCGGCTGGACCATCGAGGCGGCCGAGGCCGTGTGCCCTGACGACCGCTGGCCCGAGTCGGCGCAACCGACGGTCTCGAGTTTGTACGGCGATGACGTGCTTGATGGCCTGGACTCGCTCGTGGCGAAGAGCCTGATCCGCCAGGAGCCGACGACGGATGATATGCGCTTCACCATGCTGGAGACCATCCGCGAGTATGCGCTGGAGCGGCTGACCGAGAGCGGGGAGCAGGAGTCCGTGCGCGAGGCGCACATGTTCTATTATCTCGGCGAACTGGAAGCCATGCCGGCCAAGCCGGCGGCGCGCGCGAAGTGGCTCGAACACTTCAGGGTCGAGCTTGACAACACCCGCGTGGCGCTGCGCACGGCCGTGGCTCGCTCCGACGCCGAGCCGGCGTTGCGTCTGGTCAATGCCCTGTGGCCGGTGTGGACGGCCGAAGGCCAGGTGAACGAGGCGCGCACCAACACCGATACCGTCCTGGCGCTGCCGGGCACGCGAGAGCCGCGCCTGCGGGCGATGCGGGCGGACATCCTGGCGCAGTCGGCGGTGATCGCGGCTTACCAGAACGACTATGTTAGCTCGGAAGCGCAATCCGATGAAAGCCTGGCCCTGTTCCAGGCCCTGGGGGATAAGGCGGGGATGGTGCGCGCCCTCTACTCGCGCATCAGCGCGGCGTGGATGCAGGGGGACTACCCGCGCGCCGAGGGGTTTGTCACGGATGCCCTCGCCCTGGCGCGGGAGGTGAACGACAGGTGGCTGATTGCGCAACTGATTGGCGCGCTCGGCACGGTGGCGCGGGAGCGCGGGGACTATGACGCGGCGCGGTCCCGCTTCGAGGACTCCCTGGCGCTGCGCCGCACCCTGGATGACGACGAAGCCCTGGGCGACTCGCTCATGAATCTCGGCGCGACGGCGGCGTTCCAGGCGGATCCAAAGGCCGAGGCGCTGCTACAGGAAGCGATGACGATTTTCGAGCGCCTGGGCCACAAGTATGGTCGGGCGCGGACGCTGCACGACCTCGGGTTCCTGGCCGCCGATCAGGGGGTCTATCCGCTGGCGGGCGAGAGATTTGCCCAGTCCCTCGTCCTGTTCCACCAGCTGGGCGACCGGCGGAATGAGGCGAAGTGTCTGGAGGGGCTGGCCCGCGTGGCCGCCGCGCTCCACCAGCCCGAGCGGGCGGCGCACCTGCTGGCGGCCGCCGAGAACCTGCGCGTCAAGATGGAGTCCCCGCTCCCGCCTAGCTACCGCGCGGCGTTCGAGCGCACGGTGGCGAGCGTGCGGAGCGAGCTGGACGCGCGGGCGCTGGCGCGGGCGTCGGCCGAGGGCAAGGCGATGACGCTGGAGCAGGCCGTCGCCTACGCCTTGAAAGACGAAGACCCAGAGGAGATCATGCTCGCGCAGGGGGGTATTGATGATAGACTCGTTCGTCCAGGATAACAACGCTTCCAGGCAACGGCTGGCGGCCTTCGTGCCCACCCTTTCCCCTGCGGACCTCACTCGCTCGAACGCCGACGGCTGGACGGTCTCTGCGCTCCTGGCGCACATGGCCTTCCACGATCGGCGGCATCTGGTCCTTCTCCAGCGCTGGACGGCGCGGGGTGTGGACTTCTCGCCCTTGGATCCGGACGCGATCAACGACGCCATGCAGCCAATCTGCCTGGCCCTGGAACCGCGCGCCGCCGGCGCCCTGTGCCTGGCGGCAGCCGAGGCCGTGGACGCCGAAGTCGAGACGCTGACGGACGAGCTGCTCGGCGAGATACAGGCGTCAGGCTCGTGGTTTCGCCCCAACCGCAGCCTCCACCGCAACGCTCACCTCGACGAGATCGAGAGCCTGCTTCAGGCGGGGCAGCGCCCAGGTAGGCCTTGAACACGAATGCCTGCATCTTTGCCCGAATCGGGCCGGCCCCATAAGTCCCGCGAAGCGCGCGCTCCGCGAGATCCACAACCTCTTCCAGCGGATACTGACCGCGCTCGACAATCTGCGCGCAGGCGGGCGGTTCCCGCGCTCATCACCCGGTCGTTCGTAGAACGTTTCCGACGCTGACGATCGTGACAGCTTGCCTGTCGCGCATGAGTTGCGAATAATACACTCATTGGCGACTGCGTCAAGGGCAGCGGGGCTTACTATTTCGTACCCTCGGTGCAGGCTCTTCGCAGGTTCGCCGCCGAAGAGAATTAGGAGAGTCTAGACATGAAGACCGACGATCTGCGGGCCCTCCAGGCGCCGCTGAAAGAGCGCTATCGCGACGAGCCTGGGGCGGCGCTGATTACGTTGAAGGCCAAAGGGCGAATTGGCGAGGGTGTCACGTGTAACGTCGAGACGGGGCGCGCCCTCGCGCAGGCCGGCCTGCACCCGGCGACGGGCGGCGACGGCCTCAGCCTGTGCTCCGGGGACATGCTGCTCGAAGCGCTGGTCGCGTGCGCCGGCGTGACACTCGGCGCGGTGGCGACGGCAATCGGCGTCGAGCTGCGCGACGCTGTCGTTCGTGCCGAGGGCGACCTGGATTTCCGTGGGACGCTAGGCGTAGCGAAGGACGCCCCCGTCGGCTTCCAGCACATTCGACTCACCTTTGACCTGGACACGGACGCGAGCGAGGAGCAGCAAGCGACGCTCATCCGCCTGACGGAGCGCTACTGCGTGGTGTATCAGACACTCCGTCGGCCCGCCGAGATCGTCATCTCGTATAGCCACGGGGCGTGACGCGCCTATTCCAGGTCGAGGACGGTGTCGAGGCCGCGACGCAAACCGACGAGCGAGTCTGCCTTGCGGATCGCCAGGAGCGCCCCATCCACATAAGGCTCGGCGCTGCTGCCGGAGTCGTGGCGGAGGGTGAGCTTCTGGTCGGGCATCCCGAAGATGATCTCGACCGAGATGGTATACCCCGGCAGCCGAATAGAATGGACCTGGGAGCCATTGAGCCGCGCGCCCCGCGTTTCCACGTTGCCCTGGGTCTCTTCCAACGGGACGGTTAGCTCGGACGGGCGGATACGGGACAGGCGGGCGGCCAGCTCGCGCGCGGTTCCACTCGGCGCATCCTTCTTGCCATCGTGGGCGTAGTCAATAATCTCCCACTGGGGGACGTACTTCGCCGCCATCTCGGCGAATTTCTGCAACAAGACAACGGTCAACGCGAAGTTGCCTACCGCCAACACGCCCAGGCGCTGTTGTTCAGCGACCGCTGCGATGTCGGCATAGTCGGTGTCCGTCAACCCCGATGTGCCAATCACAACATGCGCGCCATGCCGCAATGCCGCCATTGCGTTGGCCTTTGCGACCTCAGGCTTGGTGTACTCGAAGAAGACGTCGCAGGGGTGGGCCAGGGCTTCTTCCGCAGTCGCGTAGATGGGGCACGCCAGGTGAGGCTCGGCCAGCACATCGCCCAACGTGTGCCCGGCGTGTGTGCGGGAGACCGCCGCGACAAGTTCGATGTCCTCGGTTCGCGCGATACCCCGCGCCAGGGCTGAGCCGGCCCACCCTGTTCCACCCGCGAGACAGACTCGTATCGTCATGCTCCCTCCCTGCAATGGTTATTGGGACGTGCGGTCTGCCAGCACTTCGGCGATGGCGCGTCGGCCGATGGTGGCGAGCACCGGGTTGCTGATCTGGTAGTAGGGCAGGGCGATCAGGCCGAAGGACAGCGCCCAGCCTTTGCCCCGCGCCCACGTCGCGTCATCCGCCGCCAGCTCCGCCCGGAACACCGCGCGGCTGTCAGCCGTCAGCAGGGTCCAGGCGGCCATGAGGTCGCACGCGGGGTCGCCGACGCCGAGGCAGCCAAAGTCAATCACAGCCGACAGGGCTCCGTGCTGCACCAGCAGGTTGCCGGGCTGCAAGTCGCCGTGTATCCAGACCGGCGCGCCGCGCCACTCAGGGGCGTGCAGAGCGGCCCCCCACGCTGCCGCCGCCGCGTCCGTGTCTATGGCGCCGCGCAAGGCGCTGATGGCGGCGCGCGTGGCATCGTCGCGCATCGCCAGCGGCACGCCGCGTTCAGAGTTGTGGGGGCCTGGGGGTGGTCCGCCGTCGGCATCCACGCGCTGTAGCGCTGTGATGAACTGCGCCAGGTCGGCCGCCGCCCGGCGAGGGTCGGCGAGGGTCGCGGCGGTCGCGTTCTCGCCTTCGAGCCAGCGGCACACCGACCAATGCCAGGGGTAGCCCGCGCCCGGTGTACCTAGCGCGAGCGGCAGGGGAACGGCGAGGGGGAGGCGCGGGGCCAGGCGCGGCAGCCAGCGCCCCTCCTTCTCCACCTGCCCGGCTGCCCAGTGGATGCGCGGCAGCCGCACGACCATGTCGCCGCCGAGGCGGTAGAGGGCGTTGTCGGTGCCGGCGGACTCGACCGCCGCGATGGGCAGCTCTGCCCAGTGCGGAAATTGCGACTGGAGCAGCCGCCGCACGAGAGCCTCGTCCGTGTCTACCTCGTCGGCGTGCATCTTTTTCGCGGCCATGTCTACCTTAACGCGAGTCCATGAAGATCGTCCATTCCTTGACGTCGGCTGTCAGCAGAATGTCCTGGCGCGCCCAGGGGTCTTCCTGAAAGATCGCCCGCGCTATCTCGACGCTGTCCACCGCGAGAATGACCATGGAGCCGCTGTCGTCCGCAAATGGGCCGGCCAGGACCACCTGACCCGCGTCGAACAGCGCATCCATGAAACGCGCATGCGCGTCCCAGTGCTCTTGCTCGCGGACCCCCCGGGCAGGGTCCCACCGCGAGCCGTGGTGCAGGAACACGGCAACCGTCTTGGTCATGCACTCTCCTCACAATATCGCCGTCAAACCAGCCTGTCAGGCATGCTGTCGCCACGCTAACATTGGCCACCGGCATCTCAGTCTTGGGCCGATGCTAAGACGGCTTTGCCGATAATCGAACAGCCCTCGCTGAGCCAATTTGTTGCCGCTGACTTCGTCCCGTGGAGCGGCCAGGCCACGGCCAGCGCCAGGCCAGACAGGCCGGCACTGGCCCGGGCAGCCTCAAGAGAGGTTCGAAGGGACGAAAGCTGCGAGGTGGTCGGCTCAAGCATGTGGGTTCACTCCAGGATATCGCCGAGATCTTCCTCGACGAGCGGAAGGAGGCGGGAATCCTCCAGGGCAGCGGTGCGGTGGCCCATGCCTTCCAGGTATGCCTCGTCCGAGGCAAATGCCAGGAAGTCGGCGACGCTGCGCTGGCGAACAAGGAGGACAGCGTCCCAGCGTTCGTCGGCCGGGCCAATCAGGTAAGCCCCGCCCCGGCCCAGGAAGATGGTCTCGCCGCCGGCTTCGCTGAGGTGCGGCAGCGTGTGGTGCATGTAGCGCCGGTAGGCGGCCTCGCCGCTGATAGGCGTGGGCGGCGCCAGGTGGGGCGTGGCCGAGTAGTCGGCGATCTCGCGGAAGCGGAGCAGGTTGAGCATGACCACTGGCCCGGCAATGCCGCGCATCACGAAGGCACGCCCCGCCTCTTGAGTTGCTTCCAGGTAGTGTTGGCCGTTGTTCTCAGGCATGGGACCTCCACTCTTGCGACTCGCTCTGGTGCGCCTACCGGCGGGACGGCACGCGCGGCCCGGCGAGGGAGAAGATGTTGCCATCGGGGTCGGCGAACCAGAGCCTAAGTATAGACGGGAATGGGGCTTCCAGCTACAATGAAGGCGACGACAAACGTTTCGGGGTGGAAATCATGCGCGATACGCTCGATCTCGTGTTCAACCACGCCAGTCGGCCTGCGCGCCGCCTACCTTAGCACGCTTCTCGCAGCCATCGCCCTGGGCCGCACCTGGGTGGCGCTCACGCTCATCGGGGGCGGCGCGTTCGGCAACCCGATGCCCCTGATCTGGACGGCGATCGAGTGGGCGCTGGACGAAGCAGAGCCGTACCTGGTGCGCGACCTGGAGGTCGTGGTGAATGGGCGGAACCTGCCCCTCTCCATGCGCTGGGCTGTTTTGGCGGCGGTCAAGCGGCGCGATGGGGCCTACGTGACGTTCACCAGCCGCTGGCTTGACACTGTGCAACGCTGAGCGTCAGAGCGCCGGATCCTCCAGGGGCATTTTGTCCACGCAGAGCGGACAGTCGCCCGGCAGCCACAGGTTGAACTCTTGCCGGGCGAGCGCCACCACGGGCACGCCGAGCGCGGAGAAGTGGGCTTCAGCCTGGCGGCCGAGAAGTAGGAGCGAACCGATGGCGACGATTGTGGCTCCGGCGTCTGCCAGCGCCGCAGCCGTGGCGCGCGCCGACGATCCGGCGCTGATGACGTCGTCTACGATGGCAATGCGCTCGCCGGCGAGGTGGTGGCGCAGCGCGGTGGGCAAGGCGTATTCAGCCGCGAACAGGTCGCCCTCGGCGTTCGCCGCGACGGGCTGGCTGAAGTAGAAGCGCAGACCCATGTGGGCGGCCAGGGCCTGGGCGAGGAAAGCGCCGCCGAGGAGCGGCCCACAGACGCCCGTCGCGGAATAGGGCCGCAGCAGCTCGGCCAGAGCTGCGACCTGGGGGGCAATGGCGGCGGGTGAGACGAAGAGCGCGTCCAGGGTCAGCCAGAGATCGGTATGATAGCCCGACTCCAGGCGGAAATGGCCGCGTCGCAGCGGCACGGCGCTGAGGATGCTGTCGGCCAACGATGGTGCTCCTGTGGGGGTTGTCGGCTACGCGGCATCCGGCGCGAGGGTGTACTCGAACTCGTAGAAGTGCTGGCCGTCGGCGATGGCGATGGTCATCTGGCCGCTGAGACCGGCCAGGTCGCCCGTGCCCGAGTCGGGCACGACGATGATGTTGAGGAACGGCGCGCCGCGCGTCATGGTCGCGTTGTGCTGAAGGACGAACGTCCCGCTGCGGTCGTGGAGAGTCCCGCTGACGCGCTCGATGGCGACGTAGCCGGCGGACCCCTGGACGGCGCCGCCGGCCGACAGCATCTCACCCCGGCTCGTGGCGTCGAGGTCGCCGTGGAACTGCTTCTCGATGGACAGCCGGGCGAGGGCGGGGTCGGCGTCGGGGTCGGCCAACGGCTGCGGAGTGAGCTTCACATCAAAGGTTCCACGGGCGCGCGTTGTCATGTCGGTCTCCCGGATCGGTGAATGTGAACAGCTATCCAGGTAGAGTATAGGCAGCGGCGGCGACGCTTCCAACTCAAGATGGGCCGGCCGGCCGCGAAACCTCTGAGGGGGATACTGTGACGCGCTACATCGCTTTCCTCCGCGCCATCAATGTGGGCGGACACACCGTGAAGATGGACCAGCTGCGAAATCTGTTCGCGGCGCTCGGCTTCGCCCATGTCGAGACCTTCATCGCCAGCGGCAACGTGATTTTCGACGCAGAAGCGGCGGACACCGAGACGCTCGAAAGGGCGGTGGCGAGTCATCTCCAGCAATCCCTCGGCTACCCGGTCGCCACGTTCATCCGCACGCCGGCCGAGGTTGCTGCCGTGGCGCGCTACCAGCCATTTGCGGTGGCCGACACGGCCGAGGCCGGGCCGTCGCTGTACATCGGGTTCCTGCCGGCCCCGCCGGGCGACGAAGCGCAGGTCAAGGTGCTGGGCCTGCGGAGCGCCGTGGATGACTTCCACGTTCACGGGCGCGAGCTTTACTGGCTGAGTCAGACGGGGATGGGCCGCGCTCAAGTCTCCGGCGCGACATTGGAAAAGGCTCTCGGCATGCCGACGACCCTGCGCAACGTGACGACCGTGCGGAAACTCGCCGCGAAATACGCTGTTCAGTAGAGAGGGTCATGTGGACATCGTCGCCCATCGGCTGCACAACCAGCAACTCGTCGTTTCACAATTCCGTACCCCGGCCCAGGTCGCGGCGTGGTTCGGCGCGATTCAGTCCCAGGACTACCCTGGGGGAAAGTGGGCCATTGGCCTGCGTCTGGCGAATGCCACGGACGCGGACGTGGAGCAGGCCATCGCCGACCGCCAGATTATCCGCACCTGGCCGATGCGCGGCACGCTGCACTTC
This sequence comes from Anaerolineae bacterium, assembly GCA_046328525.1. Classification (GTDB taxonomy): domain Bacteria; phylum Chloroflexota; class Anaerolineae; order Epilineales; family JAHCIE01; genus JBDHWG01. Next base: position 379,084 of record JAXLWK010000007.1, on the reverse strand, counting down.
GTGGCGGCGGAGGACGTTCGCTGGATGCTCGAGGCCCTGACGCCGCGTGTCGTGGCGGGCGCGGCGGGCCGTCACCGCCAGCTCGAACTGGACGAGGCCACATTCGCCCGCAGCCGGAAGGTGATTGCCGCGGCGCTGGAGGGCGGTCGGCGATTGTCGCGCCCGGCGATGTACGCGACGCTCGAAGCGGCTGGTGTCTCGACCCAGGGGCAGCGCGGCTTCCACATCCTGGGCCGCCTGGCGCAGGAGGGTCTCATCTGCTTTGGCCCTCACGAGGGGAAGCAGCCGGCCTTCGTGCTCCTCGACGAGTGGGCGCCGAACGCGAAGCGGCTGGCGCGGGACATCGCGCTTGCCGAGTTGGCGCGGCGCTACTTCACGAGCCACGGCCCGGCGACTCTCCAGGATTTTGTGTGGTGGTCGGGGCTGACGGTGGCCGACGCGCGGGCCGGACTTGAGGCGGCGAAAGGCGAGCTTGTAGAGGAGCGCGTGAGCGGCCAGAGCTACTGGTTGCCGTCCGGCCTGCCGTCCGTCGGTGCGCAGCGGCCACTGATCCACCTGCTGCCGGCGTATGATGAGTACATGGTTGCCTACCGCGACCGCAGCGCCGCGCTGGCCGCCGCCGCGGCGGGTGGGTTGGCCCCCCCTAGCGCGACCATTCTCGGCCCAACGATCCTGGTAGACGGGCAGTTCGCCGGCGTGTGGCGGCGGACGGTTCGGAAAGACGTTGTGACCATCGCCACGCAGCCCTGCGTTCCGCTCGACGATGCGGCGAGAGACGCACTCGCCGACGTTGCAAATCGCTACGCCGCGTTCATTGGCCTGCGCGCCCACCTGCGTTGAGATGCACCGGCGCGGCGTCGGCCTTGACGTGACTAGTCGCGGCGGATATGCTTGAGCATGAGGTGGCTGAGGGTCATCGCTGAGGAACAGCCCTCCGCCCAAGGAGCCAGCATGCAAACTGCGCCTGCGCTAGAATTCTACGCTCCGAAGGAGATTGTGCTGCCGGATGGCGCGCCACTGAGACTGCGCGCCATCGTGCCGGACGACGCGCCCCGTTTGCAAGCGTTCGTCGCGCGTCTCTCGCCGCAGACGCTCTTTCTACGTACCCTCGTGCCGATGAAGACCCTCTCCGATCGGGACGCGCGCCGCCTGGCGACCGTGGACTGCCATCGCCGCATGGCTTTGATTGCCACAACCGGCGACGGAGAGGATGAAACCATCGTGGGCGTGGCGCGCTACGCGACGTTGCCGGGCGACGCCGCAGATCACGCCGAGATTGCGATTGTGGTCGAGGATGGTTACCAGGGCCGCAGCCTCGGCACGGTGTTGCTAAAGGAACTGGCGGTGTACGCCCGCGCGCATGGGATCGCGGCGTTTACGGCGGCGATATCTTCCGAGAATGCGCGCGTGCGCTACATGATCGAGCGCACCGGCCTCCCGACCGAAATCCACAATACAGGCTATGGTGAGCAAGAGGTGCGGATCCTGCTGCGTCGCCAAGAATAAAGCCTGGCTATTCGGCACATCGAGCCGAGGGACGGAGGATTGTCAAGTGAGTGCAATCGGCGGTGCGGATACGACGGCGAACCTCGAAGACTTCTCGAACCGTGTAGAGTACCTCCCTCTATGACCCCTGCCAGGTCGGGGCGCTCGCGCCCTGACCGAGGAGGACGGGGTATTGTGACAGAATCGTCGGAGCAACGAGTCCCAGAATGGGGCGGGCCGCCGCGCTGGGGGCGTCGCCGTGGGCACGCCTGGTGGCGGCAGCGCGGCCCCCTCGTCTTCCTTGGCCTGGCCGCCATCTTCGGCGTCTTCGTCATCCTGTTCCTGGCGTCGGTGGCGACGGCGCTGCTGCTGCTGTCGCGCCTGCTCGCCGGCGACACGCCCCCGCCGGCCGCCGTCTCGCTGGCCGTGTGCGGCGTGGCCCTACTGCTCCCCCTGCTGGCGTTCGCCGTCGCCCGCCTCGGCTTCCGCGGCGTCGCCCTGCCCCTGGCCGACCTGATGTCGGCGTCGGACGCCGTCGCTCGCGGCGACCTCAGCGTCCGCGTCCCTGTGCGCGGACGCGGTGGCTTTGCTCCACTGAGCCGCTCGTTCAACCACATGGCCGCGGAGCTGGAGCGCGCCGACGAGCAGCGCCGCAACCTCACCGCCGACGTGGCCCACGAGCTGCGTACCCCACTGCACGTGATCCAGGGCAACCTGGAGGGCGTTCTCGACGGCGTCTACGCCCCGACCACTGAGCACATCGAGGCGACACTGGGCGAGACGAAAGCCCTGGCGCGCCTGGTGGACGACCTCAACACCCTGGCCCTGGCCGAGGCCGGCCGTCTCCCCCTGACCAAAGCGCCTGTGGACGTGGCCGACCTCCTGGCCGACGTCGCTACCGGGTTTGGGCCGTCGGCGCAGCAGGCCGGCGTAGACCTGCGCGTCGAGACCGCGCCCGGCGACCCCGGCTTGACGATCTCCGCCGACGCCGGGCGGCTGGACCAGGTACTCGGCAACCTGGTCGCCAACGCTCTGCGTCACACGCCATCCGGCGGCCGCATCACCCTGGGCGCGGCCCCGACCGCCGACGGTGTGCGCCTCAACGTCGCCGACACCGGCGAGGGCATCCCGCCCGCCGACCTCCCCTACGTCTTCGACCGCTTCTGGCGCGGCGACCCGTCGCGCTCCCACGCTCGCGGCGCGGGTAGCGGCCTCGGCCTCGCCATCGCGCGCCAGCTTGTCGCCGCGCATGGTGGGCGCATTGCCGTGCAGAGCGAGGTCGGGCGCGGCACGACGTTCACGATAGACCTGCCGCGGGACGGCGGGGCGGAGCGACGTGACGAGGTGACGGAGTGAGGGGGGGGGATGGGGTGACGGGGTGACGAGAGCGGCGTCTCCTCGCCGCCGGCGCCGCCTGGCTCATTTGTAGTTGTGCTATAATGACGAGCCGAAGCTGCGAATCATCTCGAGATGCTCGTGGTCCGGCGTCCAGAGGGAGCTAAGTGACAGCACAAGAATTCCTTGAGCAATTGCAGCAGCACTCATCTTCATTCGCTAAAGCCGTGTCCACGAACGAGGGTGAGTGGATAGTCAAGGGTTTCATAGACATCTATCAACGCATTTACACTATCTCGATCGACACCAAACTCGTCTCTAAAGTCCTCGAACTTCTTTTGTTTCCGATGTTTGTCGAATTTGCAGAACAGCACGAATGCATCATCCAACTCTCGCCGCAGCAGAACTTCTATCCAGATAGGAGTTACGCAGTTGACGATAACGCGAGTAAACTTGGGCCATGAACAAGCCAAAATGTGACGAATTCGACTACATCCACTTTCTGATCGCCGCGCAGAAGGTCTACAGTAACGTCGAAGCCGCCAAGTGCCACCCCGACGCGGACAGCGATGGCCCAGCGCATGACGCCTACACGCGGCTGCTGAAACGCTGTCAGTCCGATGGTGAGGCGCTGTGGCAAGAAGTGCGGCCCTGCGTATCGCGGCAGGGCGGGTGTCTGGTCATCGACGACACAACCCTGGATAAGCCCTACGCGCGGGCGATGGACTTGGTCACGCGGCACTGGTCGGGCAAGCATCGGGCGGTGGTGCAAGGCATCAACCTCATCAGCCTGCTGTGGACTGACGGTGACGCGCTGTGGCCGTGCGACTTCCGCCTGTACGCCAAGCACGACGATGGGCTGACCAAGAACGACCACTTTCGCGCGATGGTCGCCACAGCTGCCACCCGTGGGCTGTCGCCTGAGTTGGTGGCCTTCGATAGTTGGTACGCCAGCCTGGACAACCTCAAGGCCATTCGCACGCTGAACTGGCACTGGCTGACCCAACTCAAGAGCAATCGTCAGGTGAACCCAGATGGCTCAGGCAATCGGCCCATCCGTGAGTTGCCGATCGCCCGTGGGGGCGCCATCGTGCATCTGAAAGGCTACGGCGTGATCAAGGTGTTCAGGACGGCTGACCCACACGGCGGCGTTGAACACTGGGCGACCTCGAACCTGGCGATGACGCTGGAGCAGTGTGCCGAGTATGCTTACGCTGCTTGGGGCATCGAAGTCTACCATCGCGGTCTGAAGCAGTTCTGCGGTGTGGAGCGCGCTCAACATCGTGGGCAGGCGGCCCAGCGCAACCACATTGGCTTGGCGATCCGCGCCTTCTTGCGTTTGGAGAGCCAGCGTTCGGTTCATGGCCGCTCGTGGTTTGAGGCCAAGACCGCCATCATCCGCGACGCCGTCCGCGCTTATCTGGCCCAACCTTTTTATCAGCTTATGCCAACTGCGTAACTCCTATCCAGACTTAACATTTATTGATCGCGCCACTTCCGCGAAGTTTGCGGTCGATGTCAAAAGCACTTACCGGACCTCTAGCACAGAGGTGAACGGGATGACTTTGGGTGCTTTCACCGGATATTTTCGGAGGCGTGACAGCTCCAAGAACACAACGTATCCGTATAGTCAATACTCGGGCCACTTCGTTCTGGGGGTCATTTACTCCAAGAGTCTCGAGACAGGCGATGAACGCAAGCAATTTACGCTAGAAGATCTTCCCCGAATCCCCTCCGTGATCCGGGACTTCGAGTTCTTTGCCCAACCGAAGTACCGGATTGCGGGAGCGCGACCAGGAAGCGGCAACACGCGAAATATTGGTTCCGTGACCAAGATCGAGCAGCTTACGAAGGGAACCGGGCCATTTTCCGTTCTCGGAGAGGAAGTGTATGATGATTACTGGATGTATTACCTCACAGGCGACATGGCACGCGCAGCCGAGGTTGAGCGCCCATATGCCGACTTGAAGACCTATTTTGAGTACAAGCAGCGGGGCAGCGAAAAACTGCGAGAATACCAAGATCGCCTCGAGAAATTACCAGAAGACACGTCTGACAAGCAGGGGGCAGACGACCAATGACGAATGTGCTATTGGTTCCTCCGATTAAGTGCCAGGGGATCAAGACCAAGTTGGTCCCAGAAATAAAAGCTCTCGCGGTCTCGGAGGAGTATGCCCGATGGGTTGAACCGTTTTGTGGCTCATGCGTTGTTGCGCTGAATGTTCAACCGAAAAAGGCGCTGCTATCGGATACCAATACCCATATCATCCGGTTCTATAGAGATGTTCAGACGAAAGTCATCTCAGCCGGGACGATCAAGGAGTTTCTGGCTGAAGAGGGAGAACGACTGCGAAACCAGGGTGAAGCCTACTACTATCAGGTTCGAGATCGTTTCAATCATAGCCCCAATTCTTACGACTTTCTCTTCCTTAACCGATCATGTTTCAATGGTGTAATGCGATTCAATCGTAAGGGCCACTTCAATGTTCCTTTTTGCCACAAAACCGATCGTTTCTCCAAAGCGTATGTAACTAAGATAGTGAATCAGGTTAGATCCGTTGCCACAGTTATACACTCGAACGACTGGCAATTCGCTGTGTCCGATTTCCGGGCCGTAATGACTCAGGTTAAACCCACCGATCTGGTATATGCGGATCCTCCTTATACGGGAAGACATGCGGATTATTTCAATACATGGTCCGATGCTGACGAAGATGCCCTTATTCGCAGCTTGCAAAATCTCTCCGCTAAATTCATTCTCTCGACGTGGCACAGTAATGAGTTTCGTATCAATCCAGTTCTAAGCAGAGATTGGAGCTACCAAGAGTATCACCTGTTGACCAAACCACATTATTACCATGTCGGGTCCTATGAGGACTTGCGGCATGCGATGCTTGAGGCCCTGATTACCAATATCGTGCTTCAGGTTACGCAGGCGCATGCAAAAGGTCATGAGCAGCTTCGGCTGTTGGAAGTCCCCTTTGTAGAATATACCGTCAATGGAGATCAGGGAGAATGACTGCTGTTTCGAGGGAGAACCTAATGCCAGAGCGGGTTGTATTAGATTATCGTTTTTCGGGCGTGCCCTTCACGAAATACCACGGGCTGGGCAATGATTTTGTGATTGTGGATGCGCGGGAGACGCCGGCGCTGGCCGAAGCGCCCGCGCTCGCGGTGGCCGTGTGCGACCGCCACCAGGGCATCGGCGGCGATGGCTTGCTGTTCGTCCTACCCGCCGCTGATGCCCACGTCACGATGCACCTGTACAACAGCGATGGCACGGTCGCCCGCATGTGCGGGAACGGCATTCGCTGCCTGACGCGCTTCGTCTATGAGCAGGGCATCTGGGGCGGCGCGGGCGAGCTGGTGGTGCGGACGGCGAGCGGCCTGCGCACGACCGAGATTGTGGATCCGAACCCGGCTAACTTCCTCGTGCGCGTCAACCTGCGCCCGCCGCTGCTCGCCGCCGCCGCCGTGCCGACGACGCTGCCCCACGCGCCCGGTGAACCTGTCATGGACGCGCTCCTGGACACGGAGCCGCCCTTGCGCGTCACTTGCCTGAGCCTGGGCAACCCCCACGCTGTGGTGTTCGTGGACGACCTGGACGCCGTGGACGTGGCGCGGCTCGGCCCGCTGGTGGAGACGCACCCGGCGTTCCCCGACCGCACCAACGCCCACTTCGTCCAGGTGCTCGACCACCAGACCCTGCGCATGCGCACGTGGGAGCGCGGCGCGGGCCTGACGCTGGCGTGCGGGACGGGGGCGTCGGCCTCGACCGTGGCGGCGGCGCTGACGGGGCGCGCCGGACGGAGGGCGACCGTCTACGTGCCGGGCGGCCAGCTTGAGATAGACTGGTGCGCGGATAGCGGCGACTTGATGATGACCGGACCGGCCACGCGCGTCTTCGACGGCATCCTGGCGCACGAGATTGTCCCTTCTTTTTCGCCTCTCCCAGCTTGGGAGAGGGGCCAGGGGTGAGGGCCTCATGAGCGAGACGCGGGAAGAGCGGTGGGTGCGCTTCTACAAGGCATCGGAGGGAACACCGGCCTGGCCGGCGCTGGTGACGACGCTGGAGCACGTCGAGGCCGAGACGCCGGGCATCGAGGGGCGCTTTGTGATTGACCTGGGCTGCGGGGCCGGGCGCGATACCCTGGAGCTGCTGCGGCGCGGCTGGCGCGTCCTTGCCATAGACAAGCAGCCGGAGGCGATTGAGCATATCGAACGCGCCACGCCGCCGGAGTTGCGCGGCCGGCTCGAGGGGCGCGTCGCGGCGTTCGAGGAAATCACGGCGCTGCCCGAGGCGGACCTGATCAACGCGGCCTTCGCGCTGCCCTTCTGCCGCCCGGAGCACTTCGCCGCGTTGTGGGCCGCCATCGTCGCCGCGCTGCCGCCGGGCGCGCGGTTCGTCGGGCAGTTGTTCGGCGACCGCGACGAGTACGCCGGCGACCCGACGATGACATTCCAGACGGCGCAGCAGGTCCAGGAATTGCTTAGCCCATTTGAGATCGAGCATCTCAAAGAGCGCGAGGAGGACGGCAAGACGCGGCTGGGCGAGCCGAAGCACTGGCACGTGTTCTCCATCGTCGCGCGCAAACGCTAAGCCCGCTTCGCGCTTCACCCACAAAGGCTGCCATGATTCACACAGTTGTCCACCGCGAGGACCGCTTCGAGATCGTCAGCGATCACGCCTCGATTAGTGACTATCTTCTGGATCCGGCGACGATCCTGTGGGTAGACATCGAGAACCCGCAGGCGGACGACATGGCGACCCTCCGCGACGAGTTCCAGTTCCACCCACTATCCCTGGAGGATGTGACGACGGCGCACGAGCGCCCCAAGATCGAGGTGTTCCCGACGTACTACTTCCTCGTCGCCGTGTCTGTGGCCTGGTCGCCCGATAACGACCGCCTCGTGTCGCAGGAAGTCGGCATTTTCGCCGGCAAGAACTACCTGGTGACGGTGCACACCAAACCCATGCCGCAGCTCATGACCGTGCTGGACCAGTGGCAGCGCAACGAGCACTTCATGCGCTCCGACATCGGGACGCTGCTCTACATGATCCTCGATACCCTGGTGGACGAGTACTTCCCGCTCATTGATGCCGTCGCCGACCGCGTGGATGAGATGGAAGACAAGGTGTTCGAGAAATTCGACCGCTCGGCGCTCGAAGACATCTTCCAGCTAAAGCGCAACCTGCTCGGCATGCGCCGCATCATCGCGCCGGAGCGCGACGTGATCAACGTCCTGCTGCGCCGCGACCCGCCCATCCTGCCGTCGGACGCCTCGGTCTACTTCCAGGACATCTATGACCACCTGCTGCGCATCCTGGACAGCATTGACACCTACCGCGACCTGCTGTCCAGCGCCCTCGACGCCTACCTGTCGGTCCAGGGCAACCAGCTCAACGAGATCGTGCGCCGCCTGACCATCATCTCCGTCGTCTTTCTGCCGCTCACCTTCATCACCGGTTTCTTCGGGATGAACTTCCCGAACGCGATTCACTGGGACAGCCCGGCGACGTTCGTGTTCGCCCTGTTGTGCATGATCCTCGCGCCGACGCTGATGCTGCTCTACTTCCACCGCCAGGGCTGGAGCTGACGTTCGCCGGCCTGGTTGGCGTGGGCCTGGTAGCCTGGTATAATTCACGCCTCGTGGAGTCAACATTGATCGAGGACTCATGAAAGCCTACCGCACCTACCTGACGGTCACTGACGCGAAGCAAATCGTAGTGGACGACCTACCATTCGAGCCGGGACAGCGCGTTGAAGTGCTGGTACTTGCCGATGGCGAGGATCGCGAAGCTGCGATCCTCCGTTTGGAGCGCGTATTGCAGGATACGCAGGCTCTAGGCGAAACGAATGGTATCACAGACCCCGTGATATCGGAGGAAATCGAGGCGTACCGGAGCGGGCGGTGAAGGTGGTCATTGACACGAGCGTGGTCGTATCGGCCGCGTTTCGAGACCGGACCCCCGAAGAAATCATTCTGTTCATAGTTCGCTCCCCCGACTTCGAATGGATTGCCTCGCCTGATATCCTCACCGAGTATGTCGAAGTCCTGGGTCGCCCCAAGTTTGGCCTTGCACCATCCGTCGTTCGCGAATGGGAGAGCCTCCTGAGGGTCTTCGTCACGCTCGTTGCCGTGCCCCCTGATATCTCGTTTGTGCGTGATCAGAAGGATGCCAAATTCCTCACGTGTGCCGTCGCCGCGAATGCCGACTACCTGATTACGAGTGATTCGGACTTCGTCGAAGCGCAATCGTTGCTGAAGACGGTGATCTGCTCTGTCAGCCAGTTCAAGAGCCTGTTTGTAGACAAATCTACATGAGTTTGCCAGATGCGCAGGTGACTAAAGGCTTTCTCGCGCTGGCGGTTCTCGGCTGGGGGGATGAGTCAGCGCTCGCTGCGCTTCTCGACGACGGGAACGCCGGCGAGTTGCTCGCCGAGCTTGCCGCCCGGCCCGACGTCACACCCCAGGCGGGTGGGGTCGCGCCCGCGCCCGCCGCCGCCGCCGAGGCCCTGATGGCGCTGGAGACGGCAGACGCGCCGCGCTACCGTGCCCTCCACGAGCGCGCCGTCGCCCACCTGGCGCACCGTTTGCGGGGCGGGGACGGCCGCGTGCAGGCGGCGTTCGACGCCGCCCTCCTCCGCCTTGCCAATCGCCTGCTGACGGATGACCCCGTGGCCTTCTGCCAGTTGATCGAGGGCGTCCGGGATGTGCCGGCGCAGCCGGGCCGCGACGCCGACACGCGCCGTTTCTTCGCGGCGCTGGCGCAGGGCCTCGACGGCCGGCCGGATGACGCCGTCGCCGCCTTCGACGCCCTGCTCGCCACGCCGGGGCTGGACGACGAGGTGTCGGGCCGCGCCCTCAACGCCCGCGCCTACTATAACAGTGTGACGGGCCGCCTGGAGGACGCGCAACGCGATTACCGGGCGTGCCTCACGCTGTGGCGGGCGACGGGCAACCGTCTGCGCGAGGGCATCACCCTGCTGAACCTGGGCATCCTGGCCTACGACCTGCGCGACTACGGCGACGCGGAGAGCAGCCTGGCGCAGGCGGTCGCCGCGTTCGGCGAAGTCGGTTCGGCGCAGCACATCGCCTCGGCGCAGAACGAGCTGGGCCTGGTCTACCGCGACCAGGGACGCTGGGAGGATGCCCTGGCGTGCTTCGAGGCCGTCGCCGAACGCCGCCGCGCGGATGGCGCTCTCGACTCGCTTGGCCGCGCGCTCAACAACATCGGCGAAGTGCGGCTGTTCCAGGGGCATCTCGTCGAAGCGCAGAGTGCCTTCAACGACGCCCTGGCGGCGATGCAGACGGCAGACTTCGCCGTGGACGCCCGCCTCAACATGGGCCTGGCGCGCCAGGTGGCCGGCGACCTGGACGGCGCGCAGGTGGCGTTCGAGGCGGCGCTCCAGACGGCCCTCGCCATTGGGCGGCGGGACATCCTCGCGGAAGTCTACTACCGGCTGGGGGAGGCGGCGCGGCGGCAGGGAGACGCCGTCGGGGCGCTGGCGCGGTTCACCGCTGCCGCCGAGGTCATTGAGGCGGCGCGGGAGCCGATGCAGGACGAAGGTCTGAAGATTAGCCTGCTCGGCCGCTGGCAACAGGTGTACGAGGCGCTGGTCCTGCAGTGCCTCGCCCTGGATCACGTCGAGGACGCCTTCGCCTGGTCCGAGCGCGCCCGCGCCCGCGCCTTCGCCGATGCTGTCGCCAGTCAGCGGGGCGCGGCCCTGACCGACGCCCCGTGGGGCGCGGGCGCGGTGGCGAGCGCGGCCGAGGCGCGCGAGGCGCTGGCCGACGATGTGACCCTGCTGAGCTATTTCACGACGGGCGTCATGGCGCGCGAGATCCCGCTCTTGCAGGTGTTGCCCCAGGGCGGCGCCCTGCGCGAGCACCTGGTGACACCCGCGCGCACGCTGCTGTTCACCGTGACCCGGCAGGCCGTCGCCGCCAGCGTCTGCCCAATTGACCCGAATGCCCTGGCGCCGACATCGGCGCGGGGGAACGACCCGCAGCGCTTCCTGGCCCCCCAGGTGTTGCGCCGCCTCTTCACCTTCTTGCTCGCCCCGGCCCAGGCGGCCCTGCGCTCACGCCGCCTGTTTATCATCCCCCACGGTCCGCTGCACACGCTGCCGTTCGCCGCTATTCCGCTGCCCGACGGCGAGCCTCTGGCGCGGGCCGGAGGGGCGAGGCTGGCTGTCATGCCCAGCGCGACGGTCCTCGTCCACCATTGCCGGGCGAGGCGCGCCCTGCCCGCGCCAGATCTGGCGTGCCTGGCCGTCGGCTACAATGGCCCGCTCGAAGCGTCGGCGCTGCGCCATACCGAGGCCGAGGCGGAGTTCATCGCCCAGCTGACCGGCGGCGTGGCCCACGTCGGCGCCGACGCCAAGTCGCCTGTGCTGGCCGAGGCGGCGCCGGGCGCGCGCTGGCTGCACTTCGCCTGCCACGGCCAGTTTCGGCCGGAAGCGCCCCTGGAGTCGTTCCTGGAGACCGGGGCCGGCGAGCGCCTTACCGCGCTCCAGGTGTTGCAGGGGTGGCGGCTGCGCGCCGACCTCGTCACGCTGAGCGCGTGCGAGACCGGGGTGTCGCAGATTTTGCGCGGGGACGAGCCGATGGGCCTGGTGCGCGCGTTTCTGTACGCCGGCGCGCGGGCGGCGCTGGTGAGCCTGTGGCCGGTGGAAGACCTGCCGACGTTTCTGCTCATGCGGCGCTTCTACCAGAGCCTCAGCGCCGCCGACACGGCGGACCCGGCGGCGGCGCTGAGGGACGCGCAGGCGTGGCTGCGCTCGCTCACGGCGGGTGAGGCGCTCGCCCTGGCGCGGCTGGCGGGCGGCAGCCTGCCCGACGTGACCGAAGCGCTGGCGGCGATGGACGTGGGCGCGCTGCCGTTTGTCGCGCCGCGCCATTGGGCCGGGTTCCTGGTCGTCGGCGGCGCGTGCGGGTGACGCACTGCGTCTTGGAACCGCTCCCATGAACCTTGCGAAAAGGCGCACAAACATTACAGTTTCTTGAGAATGTGTCGGTGTGACACAATTTGCATGGATAAAGTATGGACATAATGGAAAAGATGAGGTATAATTAGAAGGATTTCCACCCCAAACCATCCCTACATTGGACCCGCCAGGAGGTAGATGAGACAATGCTCACGTCATTTGGCCGCATGCTCAAGGAGTTCCGCTTGCAGCATGGCCTTTCCCAGAAAGCCCTCGCCGACGCCGTAAACGTTGACGGTAGCTATATCGCGCGCCTGGAAATGGATGACCGCCGCCCGTCGCGTCGCGTGGTGCTCGACATTGCGCAGGCCATGGAGCTATCGCCCGAGGACACCGATCGTCTGCTCGCCAGCGCTCAGCACCTGCCTGAAGGTGACCTGGACCGTCTGCTCGCCGACGGCGGCGGCCCGCTCATGCACCCTGCGCTGCGCGCCGTTGCCAACGCTGTTGACGACCAGAATCTCAGCCCCGAGGGCCGCAAGCAGCTCGAGGAAGAGATCATGGCTTATGTGGCTGCCCGCGCCAACGCACTCAAGCAGCAGGACCGCGACCGCAAGGCGCGTCGCAGCGCCCACCGCGCCCGCATGGCGCAGGGGGGCTAAGCGGGACACCCCGCCCCGACCCGCGTTTCTTCACTAGAAAGAGGCTGTCCGACACCATCGGGCAGCCTTCTTTTTTGGGTCTCCCCGGCTTACGTGTATAATTCCGCCCCATAGCGCAAGCCTGATAGCCACACGTCTGCCTGCCGCGCGGCAGGCCTTTTTCCCTGGTCCCATCCTTGCTTCTGAACCGTCAATAGCACCCCACCAATTGGGAGGAGCCGTGATCGTGAAGTGCGACGTGCTCGTCCGACGGCTGCCGACCCTGGCCGCTGTGGCCCTGGGATTGGCGCTGCTGGTGTATGTCGTCTGGCCGTGGCTACCCCTGCCGGCGCGCGCCGCGCCGCCGCGCACCATCATTTTCTATGGCTTCAGCATCCTCGGCGACACGATGAACAAGAGCATATTCCCCGCCTTCCAGAAGGAATGGGAGGCGAAGACCGGCGAGCGCGTCGAGTTCATCAGCTCGTTCGGCGGTTCCGGGACGGTAACGAACCAGCTCATCATGGGCGTGCCGGCCCATGCCGCCCTCCTGTCGTTGGAGTCGGACGCGCAGCGCCTCGCCGCCCAGGGTACGATCCCGCCGAATAGCTGGCAGAGCCTGCCGCACGGCGGGGTCGTCAACCGCACGCCGTTTGTCATCCTGGTGCGCAAGGGGAACCCCAAGGGCATCCACGACTTCGCCGACCTGGCCGGGCCGGGGGTGCGCGTCGTCCACCCCGACCCGCTGACGTCGGGCGGCGCCAACTGGGCCATCCTGGCCGAGTACGGGGCCGGGGCGCGTGCCGCCGGCGGCGATCCGGCGGCGGGCGAGGCGCTGTTGCGGGGCATCTGGCGCAACGTCGTCGCCCAGGCGCCGTCGGCCCAGGCCGCCCGCTCCCAGTTCGACAACGGCTTCGGCGACGCGCTCATCACCTATGAGCAGGAAGCTCTCTCATCGGCGGCGCGCGGTGAGCTAGACGCCGACATCGTCTACCCGCGCAGCACCGTCCTCAGCGAGCATACCCTGGTCGTTCTCGACCGCAACATCGGCGCCGGCGAGCGCGACGTTGTCGAAGCCTTCATCGCGTTCCTGTGGAGCGACACGGCGCAGCGTCTATATGCCGAGAACGGCTTCCGCAGTGTCGACTCGCGTTTCGACACCGCCAACCCCCACTTCGGGCAGATCGAAGACCCGTTCCGCGTGGCGGACTATGGTGGATGGTCCCGCGTCAAGCCTCAGATTATTGATGGCATCTGGAAGGGGCGCGTCCTCACGGAGTTAAGCCGATGACCTCACAAGCCATTGACATTCCCAGCCGCCCGCGCTCGTCCCGCCCGTCGGCCCTCGTGCCGGTTGGGCTACTCGTCCTGGTCCTGACGCCGCTTCTGTTCATGCCGCTGGCGGCGGTCTATATCTTCGCCTTTCGCGGCGGTTGGACGGCGTTCTGGGTCTCGCTCAGCACGCCCGATGCCCAGTTCGCCCTGCGCTTCAGCTTTATGATCGCCGTCGCCACGTCGGTGATCAACGGCGTCCTGGGGACGTACACCGCCTACGTCCTGAACAAGTATCGCTTCCCGGGCGCGAGCGCGCTGAACATCGTCGTCAACCTGCCCGTCGCCATCCCCACGGTCGTCGTCGGCACGTCGCTGCTGCTGCTGTGGGGGCCGCTCGGCCTGTTGGGGCGGATCGTCGAGCCGCTCGGCCTCGAGCCCATGTTCACGCCGGCCGGCGTTCTCCTGGCGCACCTGTTCGTCACCTTCCCGTACATGCTCGGCGCCGTCAAGCCGGTCCTGGACGAGCTGGAGACGACCTACGAAGAGGCGGCCTACACCATCGGCGCGTCGCCCTGGCAGACGTTCTGGCACATCATTCTGCCAGCTCTGCGCGGTGGCCTGTTCAGCGGGGCGCTGCTGACCTTCGCCCACTCCCTGGGCGAGTTCGGCGCGACGGTGCTGGTCTCCGGCAATCTGCGCCTGCGCACCCAGACCGCGCCGCTGTACATCTTCTCGCAGTTCGAGGCGGGGAACATCGAGGCCGCCAACGCCGTCGCGGCGGTCCTGGCGACGCTCTCGTTCATCATCTTCTTCGTGCTCTTGCGCTTTGCCCGCCAGCCGTCCAAGGATGCATAGGAAAGCGACATGTCCATTCTTCTTGAGCGTCTGACCAAGCGCTTTGGCAACCTGCCCGTCGTCGAGAATATCAACCTGGAGATCGCCGAGGGGGAGCTGTTCGTCCTGCTCGGGGCGAGCGGCAGCGGCAAAAGCACCGTCTTGCGCATGATCGCCGGCCTGACCGACCCGGACGCCGGCCGCATCCTGCTGCATGGCCGCGACGTGACCGCCCTCCCGCCGCAGCAGCGCGGCACGGGCTTCGTCTTCCAGAACTACTCCATCTTCCGCCACATGAGTGTGGCGGACAACATCGAGTTCGGCCTGAAGATCCGCAAGGCGCCGACGGCCGAGCGCATTCGCCGCCGCGAAGAGCTGCTGGACATGGTGGGCCTGGCTGGCCTGGGGGCGCGCTATGCCGACCAGCTGTCCGGCGGCCAGCGGCAGCGTGTCGCCCTCGCCCGCGCCCTGGCCTACGAACCGAAGGTGCTGCTGCTCGACGAGCCGTTCGGGGCGCTGGACGTGAAGATCCGCGCCCAACTGCGCCGCAACCTCAAGGACATCCAGGACCGCCTGGGCATCACGACGGTGCTCGTGACCCACGACCAGGAGGAAGCGTTCGAGCTGGCCGACCGGATCGGCGTGATTGACCGCGGGCTGCTGCTGGAAGTCGGCGACCCGGAAAGCCTGTACCACACACCGCGCACGCTGTTCACCGCCACGTTCCTTGGCGCGGGGGTCGTGCTGGCGGGCCGCGTCCAGGACGGCCAGGCGGTGTTCGGCTCGCTGGCCCTGCCCATCCCCGAGGCGGCGGCCCACGAGGAGGGCAGCCGCGTCCGCGTCCTCTTCCGCCCGGAGCATGTCGTCCTCGGCGCTGCGCCGCCCACCGATGGCTCGCCCATCCTCGGCACGGGTGCGATCATTGACCAGACGTTCAGCGGCTCGACGCGGCGCGTGCGGCTGCGCTTGCCGCGCCTGACCGGCGCGCGCCAGGTCGCCCCACCCGCACCCTTCGGCGAGGAAGGGCTGCTGGTGGACGCCACGGTGCCGGCCGACATACCGCTGACTCAGCCGGACTGGTGGGTGAGTCTGCGCGGCTGGCACATCCTGGCGCCGATGCCGCAGCGCCTGCTGGTGTGCGACCCTGGCGAGGGGCCGACAGCGAAGCTCGAAGCCGCCCGCCGACTGGCCGAGCGTCTCTGGGCGACGGTGACGGTCCTCGGCGTGTGCCGCGAGCCGGAGGAGATGGCGGCGCTGCGCGAGACCCTGGCGGCGCGGGCCGAGGCGGCGAGGCTGACCAAGGCTGAGATCCGCGTGCGCTATGGGGCCGAGGCAGACGAGCTTCTCGCCGAGCAGAGCGAGAGCGTTTACGACTACATGATCATGGGGATTGGCGGCAGCAAGCCGGACGCCGAGCGGCCGGGCGATGTCGTGACGCACGTGTTGCAGCGCGCCAAGACGCCGGTGTGGGTGGTGAAGGGGCAGGAGGTTCCGCTGGAGAACATCCTGCTGTGTACGGCGGGCGGCGAGCCGGGCAAGAGCGACGTGCGCGTCGGCGGGCGGCTGGCCCGCAACATCGGCGCGGCGGTGACGCTGCTCTACGTCGCGCGCCCGACGGGGGACGCCGGCCCCGTGGCCCAGAGCCACCTGGAGCGCGCCGCCGCCACGCTGCGCTCCCTGGACGTGCCGGCGAGCATCAAAATCGCTGCCGCGCCGACGCCGGCCCAGGGCATCCTGACCCAGGCGCAGAGCGGCTACGGCCTGATCATCGTCGGCCGCCACTCACCCTCGCGCGGGTTCTTCGGGCTGGACGACGTGACGCGGCAGGTGCTGACCCGCGCCGACCAGCCCGTCCTCATCGTCCCCGCCGAGGAAGGCTAAGACAATTGAAACGCAAAGGCGCAGAGACGCAAAGGTCGCGGACCGCGAAAGGCACGAAAGACAGCGTCGCCGTCCAGGGTGACGGTAGCTGCACACAACAGCGTGGAACGGTAGCGCCGACTTCAGTCGGCGCTACAGGCTCAGATGCCCTCTGTTTTCCATCAATTGCCGTCGTGCCAGACGGCGAGGGCGGCCTGGGCGCCGGCGGCCAGCAGCCCCAGGTCTGTGCCGAGCAGCAGCAGGCGGCAGCCGTGGTCGCGCCAGTGGCGCAGGGTCGCAACGCTGCCTGAGAACATCCCCACCGGCACGTTCGCCGCCACGCACTGCTCCACCACGCTGTGAATCACCCCCTGCACGAGCGGCAGATCGAGCTGGCCGGGGTAGCCGAGGCTCTGCGAGAGGTCGTTCGGCCCAATGAGAATGCCGTCAATGCCGGGCAGCGCTAGGATGGACGGCAGGTGCTCCACGGCGTCCCGCGTCTCCACCTGGACGATCAGGAGTGTCTCGCGGTTGGCGGCCGCGCGATAGTCGTCGCCGCCGGCGAGCAGGCCGAAGCCGGCCGGCCGCGCGACGGCCATGCCCCGCCGGCCGAGCGGGTGGTACTTTGCGCCGGCGACGGCGATCTGCGCGTCGGCCAGGGAGTTGACCTGGGGCACGATGATGCCGGCCGCGCCGGAGTCCAGTGTCCGCGTGATGAAGCTCGGGTGCAGGTAGGGGATGCGGACGAGGGGCGGGAGGCCGACGGCCTCGGACGCGCGGATGAGGTCTTCCAGGCGGTCGGCCTCGATAGGGCTGTGCTCGGCGTCGAACATGACGTAGTCGAAGCCGGCGTGGCCGATGATCTCGACGCAGCGGGGCGAGGCGCTCCAGGCGAACGTGCCGAGGACGGGCCGGCCGGCGTCCCAGGCGGCGCGGATGGGGTTGGGGCGTATCGACATGCCTATTCTCCTTTGATCGGATGTACACGATTGGGGAAAGCGCGGACCACGAAAAGCACGAGAAGGGCGCGAAAGGCGCGAAAGCGAGCCACCTGGCGCGTGCGTTTCGCGAGAACAGAATTACAACGCCAGGACGCAACGGCGCAAGGACGCAAAGAGACATAAGTCTTCAGTCTGTTGGCGGCGTTGCGCCTTTGCGCCTTTGCGTTCGCCGTTGGCGTCTGGGCTGCCAGGCCAGGAGCAGGATGCCGCCCAGGATGAGCGCGCCGCCGACCATCTGCCACGGCGCGAAGCTCTCCTTGAGGACAAGCACCGCCAGCAGGGTCGCCACGACCGGCTCCAGGGTCGCGGTCACGCTGGCGACGCCGGCCGGCACGCGCTTCAGGCCGGATGTGTACAGCAGCAACGCCCCCACCGTCGGGATGGCCGCCAGGCCGAGAAGCCACAGCCACAGGGCGGAGGGCGCGGCTACCGGCGCGAGCTGCGCCAGGCCGCCGAGCATCACGAAGGGCGCGAGCAGGAGCGCCCCGAACAGGACCGCCCACACCACGACGGTCGTGGGCGGGTAGCGCCGCAGAACGGGCACGCCCAGCACCGAGTACATGGCGTAGGTGAAACCCGCGCCCAGCCCGGCCAGCAGCCCGACCCAGTTGACGCGCAGCTGGGCGGGATCGTAGGCGCGGGCGACGAGGACGCAGCCCAGGAACGCCAGGCCCAGGGCCAGGAGCTGGCGGCGGTGAAGCGGCTCGCCGTACAGCCGCCACGCCAGGAGCGTGACCCACGCCGGCGCCGTGTACAGCAGGACGGCGGCGGTAGCGACCGTCGTCAGGTCCACGGCGACGATGTACACCCAGTAGAACAGGGCGACGGAGACCCCGCCGAACAGGGCGAAGTACGGTAGGTCGCGCGGGCGGATGCGCAACAGGGTCGGCCGCCAGAGGGCCAGGCCGAGGGCCAGCAGGCCGAATGTCAGCGCGGAGCGCATGAACGCCAGGCCCAACGGCGTCAGGCCATAGGCCAGGCCCGCCTTGAAGAACAGGCCGATGGTTCCCCACAAGATGGCCCCCGCGGCTACCAGGAGGAGGCCGCGGGGGTCAGTCGCGATCGGCGAGCGCTGGGAGATAGAGGCTTACTCCTCGCCCAGGTAGGCTTTGCGCACCATCTCGCTGCGGAGAAGGTTCTGGCCGCTGTCCTCCAGGAGAATGCGGCCGGTCTGGATGACGTAGCCGCGGTCGGCAATCGAAAGGGCCATCGCGGCGTTCTGCTCGACCAGGAGCACCGTCGTACCCTGGCCGTTGATGTCAATGATGGTGCGGAAAATCTGCTCGACGAGCATCGGCGCGAGGCCCATGCTCGGCTCGTCGAGGAGGAGGAGGCGCGGGCGGGCCATCAGGGCGCGGCCCATCGCCAGCATTTGCTGTTCACCGCCGCTGAGGGTGCCGGCTTTCTGGGACGCGCGCTCCTGGAGGCGGGGCCACAGTCCGAACACGCGGTCAACGTCCTGCTTGATATTGGCGCGGTCCTTGCGCGAGTAGGCCCCCATCTCCAGGTTTTCCTTGACCGTCATGCGGGAGAACACGAGGCGACCCTCGGGCGACTGGGAGACGCCGTTGAGCACGATCTGATCGCTCGACATGCTGACCAGGTCCTTGCCCTCGAAGGTGATCGTGCCGGCGCGGGGGCGGATGAGGCCCTGGATGGTGCGCAAGGTGGTGGTCTTGCCCGCGCCGTTCGAGCCGATGAGGCACACGATCTCGCCCGGGTTGACGCTGAACGAGATGCCTTTGAGGGCCTGGATGTTGCCGTAGTAGGTCTGGACGTTCTTAAGCTCCAACATTGCGGCCATGGCTGTGTCTCACTTCCTCCGCATCTCTTGTTTCATGCGCTCCAGGTCCTCTTCCGCGCCGCCCTTGCCCAGGTAGGCCTCGATGACGGATTGGTTGCGCTGCACCTCGGTGGGGGTCCCCTCGGCGATCTTGGTTCCGTGGTCGAGCACGCTGACGCGCTCTGAGATGCCCATGACCACTTTCATGTCGTGCTCAATGAGCAGGATGGTCAGGCCGCGCTCGCTGCGCATCTTGCGGATGAACGCCGTGAGGTCGGCGGTCTCCTGCGGGTTCATGCCGGCCGTCGGCTCGTCGAGCAGGAGCAGCTTCGGCTCGGTGGCGAGCGCGCGCGCGATCTCAAGACGGCGCTGGAGACCGTAGGGCAGGTTGCGGGAGGTTTCGTCGGCGACATCGCGGCCGAGGCCGACGTAGTCGAGGAGGCCCAGGGCCTTCTCCCGCGCTTCCGCTTCTTCGTGGCGTATGGATGGCGGCCGGAAGATCGTGCGGATCAGGCCGCCGCGCAGCCGGCTGTGCATCCCGACGAGGACATTCTCCACGGCCGTCATATTGGCGAAGAGGCGGATGTTCTGGAACGTGCGCCCGATGCCGACGGCAGTGACCTCGTTGGGTCGCAGCCCGGCGATGGAGGCGCTGTTGAAGATAATGTCGCCTTCGGTCGGCTCGTAGATGCCGGTAATCATGTTGAAGAAGGTCGTCTTGCCGGCGCCGTTGGGGCCGATGACGCTGACGATGGCGCCGCGGGGGACGGTGAAATCCACGGCGTTGACTGCCACGAGGCCGCCGAACCGCTTCGTGACACCTTTCGCCTCGAGCACCAGCTCGTTGCTCAGAGAGGGCGCCGCCATATCAACCGATGGTTGAGCACTCATAGTCTATCTCCCTATTGCGACGGCGCGTCCAGCGGATCGGAATCGACCGACATCAGCTGCGATTCCGCGTCGGCCTCCTGGATGCTAAGGGGTGTGCTGCCGGCTTCGGAGTGAAGCTCGGCGCGGCGGCGGGCGCTGGGGATGAGACCCTCGGGGCGCACGAGCATCATGACGACCAGGGTGAGGCCGAAGAGAAGCTGACGCCACTGGAGGGGGTCCACCGAGGTGCTGACGAATTCCTTCATCTGCGGGTCCTGGATGGTCGGCACGATGGTGGTGTTGATGATGGCCTTCAACGTGCCGGCGATTTGGGGCAGGAGCAGGCGGTCGGCCATCATGATGATCATGCCGCCGACGATCACGCCGACCATGTTGCCCAGGCCGCCGAAGATCACCATCACGAGAATGATGACCGAGACGGTGAAGTCGAAGACGCTGGGGAAGATCGCGCCGATGTAGCTGCCGTAGAACGCGCCGGCGAAGCCGCTAAACGTCGCGCCCATGGCGAAGGCCATCAGCTTGGTGTTGGTCGTGTTGATGCCCATGGACGCCGCCGCCAACTCGTCCTCACGCAGCGCGGTCCACGCGCGGCCGAGGCGCGACTGGTACAGGCGATTGATGAGGAAGACGGTCAGGGCGATGATCGCCAGGATCAGGAAGTACCACGGCAGGTAGTCGCCCGTCTGGAAGTAGTTGATGAGTGGCAGCCAGGGACGGCCGATGGGGTTGACGCCGGATTCGCCGCCGGTAAAGTTCAGCGGCTTGATGCAGCCCACGATGCAGATGCTCGTGAAGGGCAGTGTCAGCGTGACGGCGGTGAGGTTGCGGAAGACGATCGGCACGATCTCGCCGAACCCCAACGTCACGATCGCCAGGTAGTCGCCGCGCAGCGGAATGGTCGGCGAGCCGAGGATGAGGCCGAAGATGGCCGCCACCGCCGCCGCGATCCAGATGACAAGCCAGAAGGTCCACACGAACTGGAGCCAGGGCCAGTCGGCGCCGACCTGGGACGAGATGTACGGCGAGTAGAGCAGGCCGGTCGTGTAGGCTCCGATGGCGAAGAACGCGGCGTAGCCCAGGTCGAGCAGGCCGGCGTAGCCGACGACGATGTTCAGGCCTAGCGCCAGCACGACGAAGGTCAGGATGGTGATCATCGTGCCGAGCCAGTTGAGGTTCAGGCCCTGGTTCAGGAGCGGCTGGCCGATGAACGGGTTGTCGGCGGGGTGCGCCTTGTACAGCACGCTCATGCCGCTGTCAAGAAACGGGTAGATCAGCAGGAAGATGATCAGCAGGCCGAACAGGGCAATGCGCCGCCGCCCAAGCTCGAGCGTGGAGGTGTAGCCGATGAAGATGGCGAGCACCACGCAGATCACGAAGGTGAGGAGCGCGACAAGCCAGGTATACATGTCCAGCTCGACGCCGGTTTTGCCGGACAGCGGAACGATGACGAACTGGTAGATGATCTGGCCGACGACCATGAGCGCACCGGCGAGAACGCCAGCGATCGCGCTCTGGCGGATGGCGAGGTCGGCTTTGGTGAAATGCTCCCAACTGCTGAGGATCAGGCCAACGGCCGCCCCACCGATGAGGGCCACCAGAATACCGGACAGGCCGCCGAAGAAGGCGATAACCAAACCGCCCGCGATGCCGATGGCAAGCCCGGCCTTGATCGGATTAGACATACGTCCTCCGGAATGCGGTGCGCATTACGCCTTCTCGCCTGCAGCTTCGCCGAGCAGGCCAAGGGGACGAAAGATGAGGATGATGATGAGGATGGTGAAGATCCAGGCGTTCGTCCAGCGCGAGGACAGGTACTGGTCGCTGAACGCCGCCACGACGCCGATCAGGACCCCACCCAGGGCCGCGCCGGTGACGTTGCCGATGCCGCCGAGGACGGCGGCGGTGAAGGAACGCAGGCCGAACGTGAAGCCCATCGTAAACACGATGGTGTTGTTGTACAGACCGACGAGGGCGCCGGCCGCGCCGGCCAGCAAGCCGCCGATGAGGAAGGTGACGGCGATGACGCGGTCCACGTGGATGCCGACGATTTTGGAGGCGTCGCGGTTCTGGGCGGTCGCGCGCATGGCCTTGCCGAGCGTCGTGTATTGGATGAACAGCCGCAGGGCCACCCAGAGAGTGAGCGCGGTGACGACAACGATAAGGTCTTTGGTGCCGAATTCGATGCCGCTGGCCGCCGGGAGGAGCGGGATACGCGGCAGGATTTCAGGCATGCTCTTGGGGGAGGCGGCGTTCAGGCCCATGATGGGGAAAATCGGGCGCAGGCCGCCCCAAATGAGGCCGATGTTCTGAAGCATGAAGGATACGCCGATGGCCGAGATGAGCGGAGCCAGGCGCGGCGCGTTGCGTAACGGCTTGTAGGCGAAGCGCTCGATGGTGACGTTCAGGAGCGCCCCCAGCAGCCCCGCGCCGATGAAGGCCAGCAGAAGGCCGGCAACTTTCAGCCCCGCGCCGCTGTCGGCCCCCACACCCATGTTGCCGATGATCGAGAGCGCCATGAACCCGCCGAGCATGAACACGTCGGCGTTGGCGAAGTTGATTAGCTCGATGATGCCGTAGACCAGGGTGTAGCCGAGGGCGACGATGGCGATGATCGCGCCGTTGGTGATGCCGACGATAAGCTGCTGCACCAGCAGGGTGGGGTTGGCAGCGATGTCGCGTCCAATGCGGGGGATGTCAAGACCGGCGATGGGGCCGAACAGAAAGATCGCGTACAGAACGATAGCCGCGAGGACGATGCGTCCCCATGAGACGGGCTGCCCGCGTCGCGGCTTGACGGCTGCTGTAGCCATAGGGTCTCCTGATAGGCACGGTGGGGTCCGACAGGAACAAAGAGGGCGGATGCGGGAACAGGCCCACATCCGCCCAATGGTTCATCTTACTGAGCCGCGAGCGTCGAGACGAACTCGAACTTGCCGTTCTTGACCTGGCCGCCCGACATCGTGGTGAGGGTGGTGTCACCATTCTGGTCGAAGCTCCACTTGCCAAGCACGCCCTCGTAGTCCTTGGTGGCGAACACGGCGTCGCGCATCGCCTTGCGGTCGGTTGGGTTCGCGCAGATCTTGTTGAGCGCGTTCAGGAGGACCTTGGCCGCCTCGTAGCCGTACACCGCGTACACTTCAGGCTCGGCGTTGTACTTCTTCTTGTAGGCGTCGTACCAGTCCTTGGCCTTGCCGGTCAACTTCTCAGCCGGAACGCCACCGAAGGTCACGTACGTGCCCTCAGCTGCGTCCTTGCCGGCGGCGTCGATGTACGCCTGCTCGTAGATGCCGTCGGGACCCATGATCTTGACCTTGTCCGGGGTCATGCCGACGCTGCGGATGTCCTTGACGAGCTGGCCGGCGTTGTTCTGGGTGATGCCGCCGTAGTAGATCAGGTCGGGGTTGGCGCCCTTGATCTTGTTGGCGAGGGCCTTGTAGTCCGACGCCTTGCCGTCAATGCCCTCGTGGCCGAGAACGTTCAGGCCCAGCTTCTTGGCGCTGGCCTCGAACACGTCGGCGAGACCCTTGCCGTACAGCTCCTGGTCGTCGAGGATGTAGACGTTCTTGGCGCCAAGCTGCTTGGCCCAGTTCGCGCCCGCCGCGCCCTGGAGGTCGTCGGCCGGCACGACGCGGGTGTAGTTGCGGGTCTTGGTCGGGTAGTACACGTCAGGCTCGCCCTGGGCGGCGCCGGCGGTCTTGGTCAGACCGGGGTAGGTGTTCGCCGGGGAGACCATGACGAGGGGGCCGGCCTGGTTCAGGATCGGGATCGAGAGCTTGGCCGCGCCCGAGTTGAACGTGCCGATGTAGGCGATGATGCTCTTGTCGGCGGCGGCCTTGTTGGCGTTCTCGGTCTCGGCCTCGGGCGTCCACTTGCCGGCGGCGGCGGTGGCGTCGTCCCACGGCTCGTAGACGATCTTAACCTTGCCGTCGCAGGCGGCGTAAGCGGCTTCTTCGAAAGCCTGCTTGGCCGCGTTGACGACCGTCTGGGTCTGACCGAGCGAGCTGCCGGTCATGGGGAGGCTCGACACGATCTTGACGGTGGTCGCGCCGGCAGCCGGCGCAGCAGCGGCGCCCGCGGCCGCGGCGGCGGTGGGCGCGGCGGCCTTGACGGCGGCGGCGACGGTGGGCGCGGCTTCAGCGGCCTTCTGCGCCGCAGCGGCTACCGTGGGCGCGGCTTGCTGAACGGCGGCGCCGCTGGGCGCACCCCCGGCGCACGCCGAGATGGCTATAGCCAGGACGGCGATCACCGCCAGCACAACGAGGAACTGCATCCGTTTCATTGGGCTTCTTCTCCTTCAAGTGTCACGTGGTATTGTTGGACCTGTTAGTCCGCTGTTGGCGCGGGTTGGCGCGTCATTGTAGTAGAGTCACTTTGATTTGTCAAGGCGAAACCCCGCCACAATTGCCACCAAAATGAAACGCGCGCAGGGTGTTAAGAGAATCTTCACACCCTGCGCGCTCATCCAGGAGCACGCGCCCCGCTATGCTGTTCGTCTCGCGCCGCACAGCATTGTACACCATCTGACACGGCGCGCAAAATCTCAAAAAGGGGATAAGGACCGCCTTGCCGGACTTTGCCGCACGCTCGAAGCTATGATATACTTTCCCGACGATACAACTCGGTTTGAGGAGGAAGACCCATGGCGCGTAACAGCCAGCCTCGCAAGCGCTCGCGGAGCGAAACCATCATGTTCGTGATCGGCATCCTTGTCGTGATCAGCATGATCGTCGCAATGATCCTGCCCCTCTTCTACGGCCGCTAACCCCGCCAGGCCAGGCGCCGCCTTCAACGCTTCCCATAGAACAGACACAAGCCAGGCACATTCGCCTGGCTATATGTCTTTCAGTTCTTCTATTCTCCTTGCGCCTCTGCGCCCTTGCGCCTTTGCGTTTCTAGCCCGTTCTCACGATACGCGCGGGCGTAGCCGACGTAGCGCGCCGCCGACGCCAGGTTGCTTGCCACTTCGTCGTCGCTGAGTCCGCGCACGACCCTGGCCGGTACACCCAGCGCGAGCGAGCGCGGCGGTATCTCAAATCCCTCTCGCACCACAGCCCCCGCCCCCACAATCGAGCCGGCGCCGACGCGCGCGCCGTTTAGCAGGATCGCGCCCATGCCGATCAGACAGCCGTCGGCGATGGCCGCGCCGTGGATGATGGCGCGGTGGCCGATGGTGACATCGGCGCCGATGGTACACGGGACGCCGGCGTCCACGTGGATTATGGTCATGTCCTGGATGTTGGTGCGCGGCCCGATGCGGATGGCGTCGGAGTCGCCGCGCACGACGGCGCCGAACCACACGCTGGCGTCCTCGCCGAGCGCCACGTCGCCGAGGAGCGTGGCGTTGGGCGCGACAAAGGCGGCCGCGCCGATGTCCGGTGTCTGATCAAGCCGCAGCGGCATGGGTACCTCCCTCAAACATAGCCTCCACACACAAGTCAGAGCCTTTGGAACACGAAGGGCACGAAAGGGCAGGAAAAGCATGAAAAAGAATCCCCGGCTGTCACCCGGAACGGTTCGTGGTTCGAGATACCCGCGTCTCTGCGTCATTGCGAGGAGGACGATAGGACGACGAAGCAATCTCCCGGTGGGCAAGAGTGACGCTGGCGCAGTCGTAGCCCGTCTGACGCAAGAGCGGGGGATTGCTTCGCGTTCGCTCGCAATGACAACTCCTTATGAAGCCGCCACCTCGTCGGCGAGGCGCGTCGCCCAGTGAACGAGCCGCGCCAGCTCGTCGAACCCCTTCTGCCAGAACGCCGGGTCGCGGAAATCAACCCCCAGCGGCTCGACCAGCTCGGCCGGCGCTGCGCTCCCACCGCGTGACAGTAGCTCGATGTAGCCGGGAATGAAGGCCTGGCCCTGCTCGCGGTACATCCGGTACAACGCCAGGACGAGCAGCTCGCCGAACACGTAGGCATACGTGTAGAAGCGCGTGCCGATGAAGTGCGGGATGTACGACCAGCCCCAACGGTAGCCGTCGGTCATCTGGAGCGCGTCGCCGTAGTACGGCGCGTTGGCGTCCCACCAGAACGTCTTGAGCATGTCCGGCGTGAGGCGGTCCGTGGCCCGCGCCGCGTAGGCCTTCTGCTCGTAGCGGGTCAGGACGGTCTGGCGGAACGCCGTGGCGAAGATGTCTTCGATGGTGCCGGCCAGCAGGGCAAGCTGGTCGGCGGGCGTCGCCTGGCGCTCGACCAGGTAGTCGAACACCGTCATCTCCGCGAACACCGAGGCCGTCTCCGCGACCGGCAGGCTGGGGTGGTAGTTGAAGATGTTTTGGCGCTCGCCGGACAACACATCGTGGATGCCGTGGCCTAGCTCGTGGGCGACGGTCAGGGCGTCGCGCTGCGTGTCCGTGTAGTTGCACAGGATGTACGGGTGCAGGCTGGGCGTCACACCGGCGCAGAACGCGCCGCCGCGCTTGCCGGGGCGCACCTCGGCGTCAATCCAATTGCGGTCGAAGAAGCGCTGCGCGATGTTGGCGAAGCGGGGCGAGAACTGGCCCAGGGCTTCCAGGACGATGGCTTTGCTTTCGGCATACGGCAGCCGGCCGGAGGCCTGGGGCAGCGGCGCGTACTGGTCGTAGATGGTGAGGCGGTCAATGCCGAGGAGCCGCCCCTTGAGCCGCCAGTACTCGTGGGCCAGCCCATAGTTCGCCTCGACCACGTCGAGCATCTGGGCCACCGCTTCGCCGGCGATCTCGTTATCCAGGTGGGTCGCCGCCATCGGGTCCGCGAAATGCCGCAGCCGGTCCATCGTCAGGCGATCCTGAATGATGGTGTCGTAGATATAGGCGCGCATTTGCTCTTGCCCGGCGAGGACGTCGTAGACGGCATCGTGGGCCGCTTTGCGCGTCGCCCGCTCAGGGTCGCGCATCAAGGTCAGCGCGGCGTCCAGGGTCAGGCGCTCCGTCTGGCCTGCGCGCTCGACCGGAATCGCCAGCGCCCCGGTCTGCTCGGTGAACAACTGCTGCCACGCGCTGACGCCGGTCACGTCTTTCTCGTTGACCACCTTCTCCTCGGCCTCGCTCAACGTATGCGGGCGGTTGAGACGCAAGACGTGGAGGTGGTGGGCGTAGTCGGCGAGGCGCGCATCGGCCATGAGGGCGTCCGCGACATCGTCCGCGACCGCCTGCCACTCCAGGCCGAAGAACAGGGTCGTGTTCTGGACCTGGGTCAGGCGCTGCTCGACGCGCTGGATGAGGTTGCGGAGGTTGTTGTCCTGGGTGTTGGCCGCGAACGCGAGGTGGGCGTAGTAGCTGATTCGCGCGGAGCGGTCGTGCAGCGCGCCCAGGGCCTCAAGCCCGGCCAGCACCAGCTCGGCGCTCGGCCCACCCTCGGCCGTGAGCTTGCCGCGATATGCCGCCGCGAAGGCTTCGGCGTCGGCGGTGACCTGGTCCAGGTCGGCGGCGAGGCGCGGGTCATCCGGGCGGGCGTACAGGTCGCTCAGGTCCCAGCGAATGCCGGCGGCGCTGGGTGTCGAGACTTCGATTGTCATAACGATGACTCCTCCTGTTGATGCTATCACTATCCCTGTACTTCTCGTAGGGGGTGGTTTGGAAAGGCTTCGCCCCTCCAAATTCCCCTTCTTTGACCTCCGCTAGTGCATAATCAAACAACCTATTCGGCATTTCGGTAGGGGCGATCCCTTGTGGTCGCCCTGGGATGTGGGTAGCCACGAGGGCTACCCCTACCCGTATCCGAACACGTTCTCTGAAGCGGCGCTAGGGCGGAAACGCCTCGTCGGGTGGTAGTAGCGCGTCTACATCCGCAGGCGCGGCACGTACTGCACAATGTACCAGACCAGGAACGCAAGGACGACCAGGGGGAAGATGATGCGCGCGGCCACGTCCACGCGGGTCAGAATCTCCTCGTGGCCCTGCTTGTACAGGCGGCTGCCGATGAGCGCCAGGAACACGGCGGCGAGCGTCAGCCCAAAGAAGGCGTAGAAGCCGTACTCAATCGCCACGGTGTATCCGACCTCCGGCAGGCTGCCGTAGATGGCGGCCAGCAACACGGCCGCCGTGAGTAGCACGGTGACGGCGGTCGAGACGCGGTCGGTGGTCTGGTCCTCGTGGGAGAAGAACAGGGAGATGTAGAGGATGATGAGGATGAGGGCCAGCGGCAGGAGATTGCGCACCAGGAAACTGAGCAGGTCGCGCCCCAACTCCACGCCGAGGGAGAACTCCGAAAACTCAAGCTTGCTGTTGGTGTTGAACAGGCGCGGGTCGCCGAAGTTGGACTTCTGGCCGACGGTAGCCTGGAACAGTTCGACCGGGCCGCGTATGTGCCAGTTGTCTATGTTGACGATCTCACGCGCCTGCTCGTCGGCTTTGGCGGCATCGCGCGCCATGCCCGTCGTGTCCACCACGTAGATGACCTCCTCGCGTGGCAGGCGAGCGTTCTGGAAGCGCACGCCGATCGTCTGCCTGTCGAAAGGGTAGTCGTGGAAGTCGAGGGTCTGCTTGAAGTTGCCGCGCACGCGGTAGAGCCTGTACTTCATGCCGTCTATCGTCGTTTGCTCAATCGGCACGCCGAGCTTCAGATTGTTGTCGGTGGCGTTGATGAAGGTGATGTTGGTGGCGTCGTCGTCGGCGCGATAGCGGAACCAGACGTAGAAGTCGAGCTTCGCCGTGCCGGCGCGCGCGTCCAGGTCGCTCAGCTCGTTGATGGAAGCGCCGGTGTAGACGACGCGCGTCGGCCGCAGATACTGGCCGTTGACCCGGAACAGGTCGCCGCGACCCAGAGCCGCCTGGAGGTCCAGCCGGCCCAGGTTCTCGGCCGGTTGGAGCTGCACAGGCGCAGACAGGAGCGTGCGGTCCTGGAAGATGCCGACGGAGACCGGCGTTGCCGCCACGCCCTCGCTATTGAAGTAGATTGGCCCGTCCAGGCCCTCGATGCTGCTCTCGCGGCTCTGGAGCATGGTCAGGTTGCGTCGGATGCGGTCGCGGTCCTCCGCGCGGCTGTCGGCGGTGTTGCGCACGTCGGCGCGGCGGATGGCATCGAACAGGGCGAGGGCGGCGTTGTAGACCTTGACGCCGCGCCAGGAGGGAACCGCCTCATACGTGGCCTGGTACTGGGCGGCCAGCTCCTGGGCGGCGAAGGGCGCGCTGTCGTAGATGAGGGGGGTCGCGGCGTACACGCCGTTGGTGAAGAACCCCGGCTGCGCCCGCTCCTCCGGCTCGTCTTTGAACAGGTCGGCGAACGCGCTCGATCCTGCGGCGTCGGCCACCATGACCTGGAGATCCGGTCTCGCGCGCCGCATGCCGAGCAGGAGGTCCTTCGCTTCCAGGCGCGGGACGGCCAGGAGGACGAGGCCAGGCTCCGCCGCGTTGGCGACGGCGTCTATGGCCGCCTGGACCGATCCGTCGCGCTTCTCAGGCCGCATGTCCACGCGCCAGACGTCGGCGACGGCAACCTCGGGCGGCAGGTTCTGGCGAAACGCCTGGGACAGGGACTTGCCGTAGACCTCGTCGGAGGCCACGATGCTGACTCGGGGTGCCTTTAGAACCTGGGCGATGTAGGTCGCCAGGAATGCGCCCTGGGCCGTGTTGTTGAAGGTGGTCGAGAAGCTCCACGGCCTGTTGTTCGTGACCTCGTCGGCGCTGGCCGTGCCTGTGATCATGGGGATGCCGGCGGCGTTGTACACGTCGCTCGCGGCCTGGGTAGGGGCGCTGGAGTTGTGGCCCAGCACGGCCAGCGCGCGGCCGTCTTTGACGATCTCCTCGGCGCGCTGGCGGGCGAGGGCTGGGTCATTCTGGTCGTCGTACACCACCAGCTCGACGCTCCGTCCGTTGATCCCGCCTGATTGGTTGAGGCGGTCCACGGCCAGCCGCGCGCTTTGCACAAGCTCCTGCCCGACGGCGCTGCTCGGCCCCGTCACAGGTGCGGCCACGGCGAGGCGCACGGAGTCCTTCGGCAGGCGCACGCGCGCGGCGGCGAAGCTTACCAGGGCGACGAGGGCGATGACCGCCAGGGCGCTGTACAGGATGCGGCGGCGGCGCGAACGCACGCGCACCTTCTTCTCCTGCACGTCCATGATCTCGTCCGGCCGCGGTAGTTGGTCCGCGCCGGCGACGTAGGTGGGCACGGTGGGGGTGACGTCACCGAGAGCGACGAGGGCGTCGCGCGCCGGGCCTTTGGGGTTGATTTCGAGCGCCCGTTCCAGGCAGTAACGCTTGTCGTGGTTGGTGTGGGCGAGGGCCGCGAGCCAGAGCCAGGCCAGCTCATTCTGCGGGTCGTCTTGAATGGCCTCGGCGAGCAGCTCGCGGGCCGTCTCAGGGTGGCCGGCCTGGTAGGCGAGGATCGCGCGGCGGGTGAGGTTGAGGGAGGTTTGTGAAGCCTCGGACATGGGTATGAGCCTGCCTGGAAATGCAGCGGCCCGGCGAGGGTCGCCACCCCCGCCAGGCCCCCTTCGTGGTCAGCCCCCTATTTTACCAGCGCCGGTAGAGTCTGACGAATAATCCTGCGCTTCAAGCATCCGCAAGCACACAAGAGATTTGCCGCAGAGGCACAGAGGACACAGAGAGGTAGAAGGAGGGAACAAGGAGAGTTGTGTGCGCTTCTGTTCTGTTTCTTCCCTCTGCGTCCTCTGTGCCTCTGCGGCAAATCTCATCTTTGGCTGTCGGCGATGAGGGCGTAGCGAATGTCATTCTCCGGGCGCAGGGTGACGCGGACGAGGCGCGTGTAGGGTGGGGTGTCGCGGACGAGCTTGACGGTTTGGAGCGCGGCGAGGCCCTGGAAGGCGAGCTGGCCGATGGTCTCGGCTTCCTGCGCCTGGGCCAGGTCGTCCATCTTTTCCGTGAGACGGACGGCATCCTGGTCCACGTCGTACTCGACCCAGCGCAGCAGGAGCAGCCCGCCGGTAACGAGGGGCAGAAAGCACATCTCGTCGTTTGGCTCGGTCATGCCGGCGACCCCTGGGACGCGCCGGTCTTGACCGCTGTGGTATGGTCGAGCATCTCCACCGCCGTCTGCCTCGTCAGGTCCGTCTCCGCGCCCAGCATCGTGCTGATCTCGGCGACGCGCTCCTCGCCGTCAATCGGGCGGATGAGGGTCGAGGTGCGCTCGCCGACGACGCGCTTGCTGACGTTGTAGTGGGCGTCGCCGTAGGTGGCGATCTGGGGCAGGTGGGTGATGCAGATGACCTGGTGGTCTACGTGGCCGTTGGCGACCGTCAGCCCCCACAGTTTGCGGCCGACGATCTCGCCGACGCGCCCGCCGATGCCCTGGTCAATTTCGTCGAAGATCAGGGTCGGGACGGCATCGCCCGACGCCAGCACCGACTTGAGCGCCAGCATCAGCCGCGACGTCTCGCCGCCGGAGGCGATCTTCACCAGCGGCCGCAGCGGCTCGCCGGGGTTGGGGGAGATGAGGAATTCGACGCGGTCAATGCCAGTGGCGTCGAAGGCGTAGCGGGCGTTCCCGACGGGGCAGCCGTCGTCGGCCTCGCTGCGCCCCAGGGCGACATAGAACTGGGTGCGCTCCATGCGCAGCTCCGTCAGCTGGGCCTCCACCGCCTGCGCCAGGCGGTCGCCGGCCTCGCGCCGCGCCGCCGACAATGCCTCCGCCGCCTGGCCGATGTGATCGAGCAGCCGGGTTTCCTGGGCGGCCAGCGCTTCGAGGCGCTCGGAGCGGTGCTCGATGCTCTCCAACTCGGTCGAAGCGCGTTGGGCGAAGGCCAGGATCTCGGCGATGGTGTCGCCGTACTTGCGCTTGAGGGCGTTGATAAGGGTCAGCCGCTCCTCGACCTCGTCCAGGCGGTCGGGGTTGCCCTCGATCTCGTCGCGGTAGTCGCGCATGGCCCGGCCGACGTCTTCGAGGTTGTCGAGGGCGGCGAGCAGGGCGCTTTCCTGGGCGGCCAGGCGCGGATCGAGCTTGATGAGGGCGTGGAGGCTGCCTGCCGCCTCGCTCAGCAGATCGAGCGCGCCGCGCCCCTCGTCACCCGGCTCGTAGAGCGTCGCGTGCACCATCTCGGCCAGGTCCATGAGTTTCTGGGCGTTGACCAGGCGCACGCGTTCCTGGAGCAGCGCTTCATCCTCGCCTACCTCCAGCGCCGCCTCGTCAATCTCGTCCACCTGGTAGCGCAGCATCTCTTGGCGGCGGGCCAGCTCGCGCTCGTCCCGGTGGAGCGCGGCCAGCTCGTTGCGCACGGCGCGGATCTGACGCACAAGCTCGGCCACGCGGGCGCGCGGCATCCCGAGGCCGGCGTAGCGGTCCAGCATTTCGACGTGCTGCCGGACGCGCAACAGCGAGAGGTGCTCGGTCTGCCCGTGAATGTCTACTAGCAGCTCGCCGACGCCGCTCAGGATGGCGGCAGTAACGGCGCGGCCGTTCACGCGGCCCTGGCTGCGGCCGGTCGCCGTGATCTCGCGCGTCAAGATGAGATCGTCGGTGTCCTCGTCCAGGCCGTACTCGGCCAGGATGGGGGCCAGGGCGGCGCGCTGCCCGTCGGTCAGGGAGAAGATGCCCTCGATGCGGGTGCGGTCGGCGCCGGCGCGCACCCAGTTGCTATCGGCGCGCGCCCCCAGGAGGATGCTCACGGCGTCTATGATGATGGACTTGCCCGCGCCCGTCTCGCCGGTGAGGACGTTGAAGCCCGGCGAGAGGCGCAGGTCCAGCCGGTCAATGATCGCAAAATCTCGGATGCTCAGCTCGACTAGCACGGCTCCTCGCAAAGCAAACACGTTTTGTCCGATTCTACTCCGAATCGGGCGTAGAAGCAAGCACAAGTGTTCTGAAATGGAAAGAGGCGGCTCCCGATGGGAAACCGCCTCGCGTTCAGGCGCTCACGACAGCCAGCGCTTGCGGCGCTTGTAGTGCTTGACATCGCGGTAGCTCTTGCGCGTCCCGACGTCGGTCAGGCCGAGGTAGAACTCGCGGACGTCGGGGTTGTGCGCCAGGGCGGCCGGCGCGCCCTCCAGCACGATGCGCCCGTTCTCCATGATGTAGGCGTAGTGGGCGACCGACAGGGCCAGGCGCGCGTTCTGCTCGACCAGCAGAATCGTCGTGCCTTGCTCCTGGTTGATGCGCCGGATGATGTCGAAGATTTCGCTGACGAGGAGCGGCGCGAGGCCCAGGGACGGCTCGTCGAGCATCATCAGGCGCGGGTGGGCCATGAGGGCGCGGCCGATGGCGAGCATCTGCTGCTCGCCACCGGAGAGATAGCCGGCACTCTGGCGCTGCCGCTCCTTGAGGCGTGGAAAGTAGCGATACACCAGGTCGAGGTCCGCGTTGACGGTGCGGCCGTCGCGGCGGCTGTACGCGCCGGCGCGCAGGTTCTCCTCGACGGTCAGGTGCTCAAACACGCGCCGCCCCTCCATCACCTGGAAGATGCCCTGGCGCACGATTCGCGCCGCGTCCATGTGGTGGATGCGC
Source organism: Anaerolineae bacterium (assembly GCA_046328525.1). GTDB lineage: Bacteria > Chloroflexota > Anaerolineae > Epilineales > JAHCIE01 > JBDHWG01. The sequence goes on along the minus strand of JAXLWK010000007.1, from coordinate 345,676 downwards.
TGGTCGAGGAAGAGGATCTCGCCGTCGGCGACCTCGCCATCCTCCGGCTTGAGCAGGCCGGAGATGGCCTTGAGGGTCGTGGACTTGCCCGCGCCGTTGGAGCCGAGCAGCGCCACGATCTGCCCTTCGTCTACCTTGAGGGACATGCCCTTGAGGACGAGGATCACGTCGCTGTAGATCACCTCCACGTTGTTCAGGGTGAGCATCGGCTCCTACTTGGCAATGCTCAGGTTGGTCTGGAGGTAGTCGGTCATCGGCGTCCACTTGCCGCTCTTCACCTGGTACAGGCGCAGGGCCTTGCTGCCGCGATGGTCGTCCGGCGTGAAGGTCAGTTTCGTGGTCACGCCGCCTGTGTCGAAGTCCTTCATCGTTTCCAGCGCCGCCTTGAGGCCCTCGCCCGACAGCGGCTTGCCGCTCTCCAGGGCGCGCTTGAGGCCCTCCGCCATCACGGCCATCGTCGTCCAGCCCTGGGCGTAGTGCAGGCCCTCGGTCTCGATGCTCGTGCCCTTCGACTTGGCGAACTCGGCCATGTCCTTCATGCCCGCCGCGCTCGAGTCCGGGAAGGCGAACGGCGACGCGCCCACCAACCCCTCGGCGGCGTCGCCGGCCAGCTTGATCGTCAGATCGTCGGTGCACCAGTTGAGGCAGACGACCTGGGTCTTGGGGAGGAGACCCAGGGACTTGGCCGCCTTGAGCGCCGTCGCGCCCGCGCCCGACGTGTTCTGGATGAAGATGTAGTCGGCGCCGTACTGCTGCGCCTGGGTGAGCTGCGGGGTCATGTCGGCGGTCGCGGCGGGCATGGGGATGCGCAGGCCCTTCTCCAGGCCGTTCGCGGTGGCGAACTTGTCGCCGTCGTCCAGCGGCGAGAGGCCGAAGCCGCTGTTGCTGTGCAGATAGGCGATCTTCGGTACGCCGGACTTCCCCTTCGCCTTCCAGTCCTGGAGCATCCACTGCATGGCCGCCTGAAGCTGCTCGGAGTATGTCGTGCCGACGAGGAAGTTGTACGGCGTCTCCTTGGGATTGGCGAGGTTGATGGAGTACGAGGCCGACATGTAGGGAATCTTGTCCTCGGCGATCTTCGGGCGCAGCGCCTCGGTGTCGGCGGTGCCCCAGCCCTGGATCGCCAGCACCTTGTCCTGGGTGGTGTACTGGCTGTAGAGTTGCTCGGCGTTCGGCACCTTGTAGCCGTAGTCCTGGCCGATGAGCGTGATGGGGCGGCCGTTGACGCCGCCGTTGTTGTTCTTCCACTCCACGAAGTGCTGCACCCCCTTGGCGTAGGGCGTGCCGACGTCGCCGGTTGCGCCGGTCAGGTCGAAGATGCCGCCGATCTTGATCGGCTCGCCGGTCGCCTTTCCGGCGGCGGGCTGTTGGGCGGCCGGCTGTTGGGCGGCCGGCTGCTGGGCGGCGGGCTGCTGGGCGGCAGGGGCAGCGGGGGCGCCGCCGCACGCGACGATGAGCAAAGTCACGGCCACGATGACGATCCAGGGAAGCAGTTTCCGCAGCATGATCTCCTCCTTTGTGTGTGGGGCTTAGAGCCTATCCGAATAACCCTGTGGCACGGAGGGCGATGAGGGCGCAGGCGAAGTGCAGAAAGGCGCAGTAGTGTTCGGGCTTCTTGTCCCAGCGCACCAGAATACGTCGAAAGCGGTTGAGCCAGCTGTGGCTGCGCTCGACGACCCAGCGCCGCGCCTTCTTGCCGGCCTCGCGCTTGAGATCCTGCGCCTCTTCGCCCCGCGAGCGGATGTGGGCGGTGAAACCAAACTCGGCCAGCGTCTTACGCACTTCGTCGTAGTCGTAGCCTTTGTCCAGGCACAGCCCTTGCGGCTGCTCATCCGTGGGCTGAGGTCGCGCCACGACGATACTTTCAAGCGTCTCACGCACCAGCTTCATGTCGTGCCGATTCGCGCCGTCCACTGCCAGGCCAATCGGCACACCCGACCCTTCGGTCAACAGACTGCGCTTGACGCCGCCTTTGCCGCGGTCGGTGGGGTTCGGCCCCGTCTTTTTCCCCCCCAAGCGGCGCTTTGGTCATCGCCCCGTCCATACTCAGCCAGTCCCAGTCGATGCCTTTCAACTCGTCGAAGCGTTGGACGCCGACTTGCCACAGCTTCAGGAACACGCCCGCTGCGGCCCACACCTGAAAGCGGTCATGCGCGGTGGACTTGGCGCACAACTCCGTCTGGTTCAGCGCCTCCCACTGACAGCCCATGCGCAGGACGTAGAAGATGGCATCGGCGCAGCGACGGTCGGGGACACGCGGGCGGCCGCCGCCGAAGCGGTGGGTGTTGACATGCTCTGGCAGCAGCGGCTCCAGCATGGCCCACAGTTCGTCAGAGATGCAGAAACCGGTCGTCGTGCGGTTGTTGGGCGTTCGTGCTCGTGTTCGTTGGGCGGGTGTTTCTGTGTTCATACTTAAAAGTATACGTCATATTCCGTTATTCGGATAGGCACTTAGTAGCTGAACGGCCACAGGCGGAAGTAGTCTTTGATGTTGCGCCACATGCGCGCCAACCCTTCCGGCTCGAAGACGAGGAACAGGATGATGACGAGACCGAAGAACGCCTGCTGCAAGAACGGGATCTGCTGCAATATGTTAGGCACGGCGCCGCCGGCCGTGCGGCCGAGCAGCTGGAGCAGGGCGGGCAGCAGCGTCATGAACGCCGCGCCCATCACAGCGCCGCTGACGGAGCCAAGCCCACCGATGATGATCATCGCCAGGTACAGGATGGACGTGTCCAGGGTGAAGCGCTCCCACGAGATGATGGTGCGGTACTCGGCCGTCAGCGCGCCGGCCAGGCCGACGAAGAACGACGACACGGCGAAGGCCAGCAACTTGTAGCGGAACAGATTGACGCCCATGACCGACGCGGCGATGTCCTGGTCGCGGATGGCGATGAAGGCGCGCCCTGTTCGGGTGCGGAACAGATTGCTCGTCAGAATGATGGTGAGAATGAGGCACACCAGGATGACCCAGTAGAAGCGGGCGTCGGTGTTGATGCGCAGGCCGAACAGCGTCGGCGCGGGGATCACCATGGCCTCGACGCCGCCGGTCAGGTTCGGGCTGTGGATGATGACCCACTCGATGATCTCCTGGGCGGCGAGGGTCGCAATCGCCAGGTACAGCCCTTTGAGGCGCAGGGCCGGGATGCCGAACACCATGCCGACGAGGGCGGTGATGAGGCACGCGGCGACGACGGCCACAGGCCACGGCGCGCCGACCTGCTTGACCAGGATGCCGGTGGCATACGCGCCGACGCCCAGGAACGCCCCCTGCCCCAGGCTAATCTGCCCGGTGTAGCCGACCAGGATGTTGAGGCCAATCGCGCCGATGGCGGCGATGCCGATCTGGTTGGCGAGGGTCAGCCAGTAGTTGTCGGCGAAGAAGGGGAAAATAAGGACAAAGGTTAGCAGCAGGCCGAGGCGGATGAACTGCGCCGGCGTGCGCCGCAGCGCCATGTCTTTCTGGTAAGTAGTTTGGAAGATGCCGCTTTCCATGGGACCCCCTTGCTATACGCGCTCGATGCGGCGCTGGCCGAACAGTCCGTAGGGCTTGACCATCAGCATAATGACCAGGATGATGAAGGGGATGACCTGCTCCGTGCCGCCGCCGATGTAGCCGCCGGTGTACGCCTGGAGGAGGCCGATGATCGCGCCGCCGACGATCGCGCCAGGGATGGAGTCGAGGCCGCCGAGAATGACGACCGGAAAGACCTGCAACCCGATGCGGCCGACGTCGGTGCTGACGCCGACGATGTTGGCGACGAGGATGCCCGCCACCGCCGCGGTGACGGCGGCGATGGCCCAGGCGACGGCGAAGATGCGCTGGATGCTGATGCCCATGCTCATCGCGGCCTGCTGGTCGTCGGCCACGGCGCGCATGGCGATGCCCTCGCTGGTCAGGCGGAAGAAGAGAATGAAGCCGAGCAGGAACAGGCCGCACAGCGCCACGGCGTAGATGCGGTCCATGGGTGTGACCGCGCCGAGGATCGTGACGTTCGCGTTGGGGATGAAGGCAGGAAAGGGCTGCGACTGTGTGCCCCAGATGAGGCTGATGATGGCGGCGACCAGGGAGCTGAGGCCGATGGTCACCATGATGATGGAGATGATCGGCTCGCCGATGAGCGGGCGGAGCGCCAGGCGCTCGACGAGGATGCCCAGGATGGCGGCGGTGACGATGGCGGCGAGAACGCCGACGGGCCACGGCAGGCCGACCTGCCCCACGGCCCAGTACGTCACGTAGGCCCCGACCAGGAGGAACGCTCCCTGGGCGAAGTTGATGACGCCGCTCGATTTGTAGATGACGACGACGCCCAGGGCCATGAGGGCGTAGATCGCCCCGTTACTCAGCCCTGTCAGAGTCAGTTGGAGGAACAGAGACATGCGGGCCTCCGAGCGATTGTGTTCGTCACCTTGCGCAAAGCCCCGGCCGCGGCCGCTTGCCTACCCCGCGACGGCGTGCGGCGCGCGTTCGGCTACGCCGTCTACGGTCTCGACTTTCAGCCGCGTCTTGATCTGGGCCGTGCGTCCGTCCTGGTAGGTGATCGTTGTGTCCACGTCCAGGGACTCGTCACTCCCATACAGCGCCGCGACGATGTCGGCGTAGCGCTGCGCGACGTAGCGCCGCCGCACCTTGCGCGTGCGGGTCAGCTCGGCGTCGTCGGCGTCAAGCTCCTTGTGCAGCAAGAGGAAGCGCCGGATCTGGGCGGCCGGCGGTATGTCGGCGTTGGCGCGCTCCACCGCCTCGCGCACCAGGGCGTAGACTTGCGGCTTCTGGGCCAGGTCGGTGTACGTCGTGTACGCGATCTGGCGCTGCTCGGCCCACTTCCCGACGTTTTGCATGTCAATGTTGATCATGGCGGTGACAAACGGCCAGTCGCCGCCGAAGACCACCGCCTCCTTGATGTACGGGCTGAACTTCAGCTTGTTCTCGATGAACTGCGGGCTGAACTTCGTGCCGTCGTGCAGGGTCATGACGTCCTTCGCCCGGTCAATGACGATGAGCTGCCCGCTGTCGTCGAGGTAGCCCGCGTCGCCGGTGTGCAGCCAGCCATCCTCCAACGCCTCCGCCGTCAGGTCAGGCCGCTTGTAGTAGCCGGCGAACACGGCGGGCGACTTGAGCAGAATCTCGCCGTTGTCGGCGATGCGCATCTCGGTCTCCGGGATCGGCACACCCACGGTCTGGAACTTCACCGCGCCGTCGCGGTGAACCACGGCGATGCCGCTGATTTCCGTCTGACCGTAGATTTGCTTGAGATTGACGCCGATGGCGTGGTAGAAGCGGAAGACGTCGGGGCCGAGGGCGGCGCCGCCGGTGTAGCAGCGGCGCACGCGGCCGAGACCCAGCTTGTCGCGGAGCATGGCAAACACGGCCCCGTCGGCGATGCGGTATTGCGCCGCCAGGGCGGTCGAGGGTTTGCGGCCGTCGAAGCGGGCGTCGGCCATGGCGTAGCCCACGCCCAGCGCCCACTCGTACAGGCGGCGCTTCTCGGCGGACGTGTCGGCGATCTTCACCTGCACCTGGCTGACCATGTTCTCCCAGATGCGGGGCGGGCTGAACATCACCTGCGGCCCGATCTCGCGGATGTTCTCCGGCACGGTCTCGGGCGATTCCGGGAAATTGATGGTGAAGCCGACGTAGAGGCTGCACGCCAGGGCGATCATCTGCTCGCCCATCCAGGCGAGCGGCAGGAAGCTCACGAAGTTGTCGCCGGGCGACAGGGGGTCTATAGCGAGCAGATTGCGCCCCTCGCTCAGCAGGTTGTCGAAGGTGAGCATGGCGAGCTTCGGCTCGGCGGTTGTTCCCGACGTGGTCGAGAGGATGCACACGTCGTCGGCCTTGCCCTGGGCGACGCTCGTCTCGAACCAATCCGGATGGTCGGCCTCCCACGCCTGCCCCAGGTTCTCGACGGTGCGGAAGTCCATCAGGAACGGCTCGCCGTAGCCGCGCATCCCCTTGGGGTCATAGTAGATGACGTACTCAATGCCGCGCAGGTCGGGCCATATCTCCAGGATCTTGTCCACCTGCTCCTGGTCCTCGACGACGATGAAGCGGGCGTCACTGTGGGTTAGGATGTAGGCGACCTCGCGTGTGACCGAGTCCTGGTAGATGCCGACGCTCTTGCCGCCGGCGGCGTGGGCCGCCAACTCGGCGTAGACCCACTCCGGGCGGTTGTCGCCGATGATGGCGACGGTGTCGCCGCGGCGCAGGCCCAGGCGGACGAGGCCCTGGCAGAAGTGGCGCACGTGGCGCAGGTACTCGGCCCACGTCACGCTTTGCCAGATGCCGAATTCCTTCTCGCGCAGAGCGACGCGCGTGTCTCCCCAACGGGCAGCATTCTCGACGAGCAGCTGCGGAAATGTGTCACGCATGGCGCTACCGTTCCTGGCCCAGGTAGGCTTTGACGACCGCCGGGTCGGCGCGCACCTCGTCCGGTGTGCCGTCGGCGATCTTGACACCAAAGTCGAGGACGGCGACGCGGTCCGAGACGTCCATGACAACGCCCATGTCGTGCTCGATCAGAATCATGGTGACGCCGTGCTCTTCGTTGACGTCCAGGATGAACCGCGCCATGTCCTCTTTCTCCTCGGCGTTCATCCCGGCCATGGGTTCATCGAGGAGGAGCAGGGCCGGCCGCAGCGTCAGGGCGCGCCCCAGCTCGACGCGCTTCTGGAGGCCATACGGCAGCGCGCCGACGGGCTTGCGCCGAATCGGCTCGATTTCGAGCAGGTCTATGATGTCTTCGACGAAGCGGCGGTAGCGCACCTCTTCGCGCTGGGCCGGTCCCCAGTAGAGCATGTCCATCACGAAGTTCGTTTTCATGTGGACGTGGCCGCCGAGCATGAGGTTGTCGAGCACGGTCATGGCGCGGAACAGCTCGATGTTCTGGAACGAGCGCGCGATGCCGACGGCGGCGATCCGGTTGGGGTGCATCTTTGTCAGGTGGTAGGTCGCGCCGTTGTGGAACAGGATGCTGCCGATTTGGGGATGGTAGAGACCGCTTATGCAGTTGAGCAGGCTCGTCTTGCCGGCCCCGTTGGGGCCGATGATGGCGAGGATTTCGCCCTGGCGCGCGATGAGACTGACGCCGCTCAGCGCCGCGACGCCGCCGAAGTTCAGGCCAATGTTGTTGACCTCGAGTTGTCGGTCACCTGGCTTCAGGCGGCTGCCGTTGAGTCCCTCGGCCATGTCCAACCTCCGTGGGGGCGGGTCTAGGGCCTGCGACGCGTCCAGTGACTATACGAGTTTCGCGGAGTGTGTCAACCGCCTTTTCGCTGAGCAAACGTTTACGTCAAGGTATTTTTTTGGGATTGGTGAATCTCGGGCTGCCGGCCACGGGCAGCCTGAGCGTCTCGTTATACTCGGCATGACGGCGGGGGTTTCCGGGCCGAAGATGGAAACGCAAAGGCGCAAAGACGCAAAGGGGAACACCGGTGTCGCCCTGAGCAGCGCGAAGGGCCCCCAGAGCGCCGGGGGATGCTTCGTTGCACTCAGCATGGCAGCGGGGCGTGTGGTTTCTGGGCAGAGGTGCGGCAGCGGGGCCGCGCAAGTAAGTTGCTGGGGCGCTGCGCGTCTGAATATCGGCAAGTTGCCTATAATTGTAAGGGGATGGCACAGCTAGGACAGGCCGCGGAGCAAGAGAATGATGTCGCAGGGGAACGGACGGCGGGTTGTCGTCGCCATGAGCGGCGGCGTGGATAGCTCGGTGGTGGCGGCGCTGCTCGTGGAGCAGGGCTACGACGTCATCGGCATTATGATGCGCCTGTGGTCCGAGCCGGACCCGACGGCGGAGAACAAGTGCTGCTCCCTGGAGGCGGTGGACGACGCGCGCCACGTCGCGCACCGCCTGGGCATCCCGTTCTACCTGCTCAACTTCGAGACGGTATTCAAGCAGTGGGTGGTGGACTTCTTTACCCAGGAGTACGCTGCCGGACGGACACCCAACCCGTGCCTGGCGTGCAACGGCCACATCCGCTTCCACTTCCTCCTGCAGCATGCGCTGAGTCTGGGCGCGGCGGCGATGGCGACGGGCCACTACGCCCGCGTGGACCAGGTGGACGGCCGCTACCGGCTGCTCAAGGGCGTGGACGTCGCCAAGGACCAGTCGTATGTCCTCCACATGCTGACGCAGCGCGAGCTGCCCCACGTCATGTTCCCCATTGGCGGCTTCACCAAGCCCGAGGTGCGGCGCATGGCCGAGGCGCGCGGCCTGCCCGTCGCCAGCAAGCACGATAGCATGGAGCTGTGCTTCCTGGCCGACAACAACTATCGGCGTTTTCTTCAACAGCACGCGCCCGACGCCCTCGTGCCCGGCCCGATCGTGTCCACCAACGGCCAGACCCTCGGCGAGCACGGCGGCCTACCGCTGTACACCCTCGGCCAGCGCAAGGGGCTGGGCATCGCGGCGGGCGAGCCGCTCTACGTCGTCGGCACGGATGCGGCGCGCAACGCCGTCATCGTCGGCGACGCCAGCCGGCTGTATCGTGACCGTTTCTTTGTCCGGGATGTGAGCTGGACGAACGGAGCGCCCGACGAGCCGACCGCCGTTGAAATCAAGGTGCGCTACAAGGCGACGCCGGCGCCGGGCGTCGTGACGCCGCTCCCCGATGGGCGGGTCGAGGTCGCGCTGGCCGAGCCGCAGCGGGCGATCACGCCGGGCCAGGGCGCGGTCTTCTATCGCGGCGACGAGGCGCTCGGTGGTGGCATCATTGACGACGCGGCCAACAGGAGCGCCGACTTCAGTCAGCCCTCTGAGGCCGGGGCATGATCCCCGCCCTGCTCCTGTCCGTCCTGCTGGCCGGAGCCTACGCGGCTCTGGCACACTTTTTGTTCGGTCGGTCGTGGGGCGACATGCCGCGCTACTGGATCGCGGGGTGGCTAGGGTTTGCGCTTGCCGCCGGTCTGGCGATCTATTTCGGTTGGGACTGGGGACGCATCGGCGCTGCCCCTGTGCTGGCAGGGACCCTGGGCGCCTGGGCTGCATTGTTGGTTGCGGCCCGCCTCAAGATATGATACAATTCGAGCCATCTTGCTCCCATCGCAGGAGATCACACCGTGGACAATCCGACCTCACCCGGCAGCACCCCACCTGTCGGGCCGAACGGCTCTAGAACTCCTCCCCAGGCAGGAACGCCCGAGGCATCGCGCGCCGCACAGCAAACGGTGGCGGCGGCCATGTCGGCCGGGCAGGCGTCGTCCGCGCAGGGCGGGGCGAGCGCGCCAGGGGCGGTGGACACTGCCGCACTGTACGATGAGATGACGCAGGCGGCGTACTCGCGCTACGTCCAGACGCCGCAGCAGAACCTGCGCCTGGTTTTTACCCTTGTCGCCGTCATCGTGATTCTGCTCATGCTGGTCATCGTGCTGTTCGTCTTCGGGCAGCCGTTCCGGCTCTTGCCGACGCCCATCGTGCGCGATCTGCTGGTCATCCTGCTGGCGATCGAGTCGATAGTGGTGCTGGGCCTGGTGACCTGGCTGATGTTCCAGGTGCGCTCGCTCCTCCTGTACATGAACACGGAGGTGAAGCCCGTTCTGGACAACGTCAACGTGACGCTGACGACGATGAAGGACACGAGTGGCTTCCTGCGGGACACCGCCGTCAACCCGGTCATCAAGACGCAGAGCTATGCGACGGGGGCGATGGAGACGATGCGCGCCCTGTTCCGCATACCCGGCGGGCCGCGCTAAACGCTCCGTGTGTCTCAGAGTCTCTAGAGCGGTCCCAAGCTGAGAGACCTGTAGTCGCGACTTCAGTCGCTCTCGCGGTCGCAGAACGACTGAAGTCGTCACTACAAGACCGTACCGCAGGTGTCACAGACCGGTCGTCTGCGGGTTTCACCTTGAGATGAGTCTAGACTGGAAGAGGCGCGAGAGGGAATCGGTCACTGATTCCCTCTTCGCGCCTTTCGTTCATTGGGTGTCCTTCGTGGTCCACTCCATGCGTGACTACATTTCGCCTTCCAGCCGGATGCCCTGGATTGCCGGCGGAAGCTGGGGCAGCAGGTCGCCGGCAATCACGCCCGCGTCGCCCATCTCCAGCCGCGCACGCTCGCCGGCCAGCCCGTGTATATAGACGCCGCACGCCGCCGCGTCGAACGGCGAAAGCCCCTGGGCCAGGAAGCCGACGATCGCGCCGGCCAGCACGTCGCCGCTCCCCGCCGTGGCGAGGGCGGGGTTGGCGAACGGGCTGACGGCGATTTGGCCGTCAGGCGCGGCGATGACGGTGTTCGCCCCCTTCAGCACAACCACCTGCCCGAACGTCTCCGCCGCGCTCTTGGCCGTCGCCACGCGGTCGGCCTGCACCGCCTCGGTGGTCGAGCCGAGGAGCCGCGCCATCTCGCCGGGGTGCGGGGTGAGGACGGCGCTCGCCGCCGTCAGGGACGCGCTCCAGTTCTCGATCTCCGCCAGGGCGTTCAGGGCGTCGGCGTCAATGACCGTCGGCGGGAGCTTCGGCGACTCCGGCTCCGTCTCCTCGGTCGTCGTCTCGGTGGCAAAGCCGATGCGCCGGGCGCGCTTGGCCTCGGCCTGTTTGCCGACCAGCAGACTGTGGACGAACTCCTGCGTGCCGTTCTCTTTCCCCAGGCCGGGGCCGACGAGCAGTGCCGTGTAGCCCTCGATTTTCTCCAGGATCACTTTCGCGGCGTCCACGCGGATAGCGCCCATGTCGTGGGGCAGCAGCAGCCATGTCGTCTCGACGAGCCGCCCTGCCAGGATGGGGTACAGCATTCCGGCGACCCCCAGGGTCGCCAGACCCACGCCGACGCGGATCGCACCGGCGCCGGCCAGGTACGCCGCGCCCGTATAGTTGGCCGAGCCGGCGACGATGAGCGCCTTGCCGAACGTACCCTTGTGAGCATCGGCGGGGCGGGCCGGCAGACGGTCGCGCACCCAGCCGGCTTGCATCAGTTCCACACGAACCTCCTGTGCCGTGGCGTTGTTCAGTCCAATATCGGCCGTCAAGCGGCGGCCGGCGAGGCGAGCGCCGGGGTATTGGTATAGCCCGCGCTTGGCGAAACCGAAAGTGACGGTAAGGTCGGCGGCGAGGGCGGCCGGGTCGGCCACGCCTGTGTCGGAGTTGACGCCGCTCGGCAGGTCCACGGCGACGACGCTCGTGTCCGGCGGCCGATTCTCGCGCACTCGCGCCAGGATGTCGGCCAGCTCGCCGCTGATGGGGCGGGTGACGCCCGTGCCGAGGAGCGCGTCCACGATGACCGCTGCCCCGCGCGCCAGGTCCGTCAGCCGCGCGCCGCCCGCGTCATCTTCCGCGCGCACGATGGGGACACCGGCGGCGACGGCGTCGGCGTACACCGGGTCGTCGGGCTTGTGCCGCCACACATAGGCGCTGACCGCGGCTCCCGCTTCCCGCAGCCGGGTCGCGGCGACGAGGCCGTCCCCGCCATTGTTGCCCGGCCCGACCAGGATGAGGATCATGCCCCGCGCCAGGCTGTAGTCCGACAGGATCGTCTCGGCGACGGCCCCACCGGCGCGCTGCATGAGCGTGGGTATCGGCGTGCCTTCGGCTTCGGCGGCGGCCTCGATGCGGCGCATCTCTTCGGCAGTGACGAGCTTCATGCTCCTCCTGAATGGTAAGTCGGGCCTGTCATGCTGAGCGGCGCGAAGCATCCCCCGGCTTTGGGGTCTGGCGAAGAAGATAGGAACGCAAAGGCGCAGAGGCGCAAAGGGAGACAAGAGGGTTTTTCCTTTGCGTCTTTGCGCTATTGCGTTTCCATCTCTTGCTCTGCAACGCAACGGCTGAATTCTAGGTCAAAAGCGGAGGATGCTCAAGAAAAGGGCGGCCTCCCTGCGCGAGTGGCAAGGAGGCCGCCGGGGAACCGCGGAACCGAGGGGGTTAGCGGTAGGTGATGCGCAGGACGGGCTGCGCGGCGGTTCCCACGCCGCTGGCCCAGTCCATCACGTTGTAGCCGGCCGACGGCCAGCCGTCCACGCGGAACGTGACGCGGCTGGTGGCCGTCTTGCGCCCGGACAACGCCCCCATCTGCGCGGCGTTGAGCGGGAAGATGTTGACGACGCCCGCGCCGACAGCGGTCGAGGTGACGGCGTTCCCGGCTGCCGAGCCGCTGGCGTTCTTGAGCACGCTGTACGCGCCGGCGAAGCGGCTGTCGAAGCCCGAGTCGAGCAGGGTGACGTACCACTGCGCGCCGCTGCCGACGGTCATGTAGGCCGTGCTCTGGCCGGGTAGCTCCAGCTGAGCCGACACGATGCTGGCGTTAGCCGGCAGGCTGTCTAGCGCGAACTGGAGGACGGCGATGTAGTCGTAGCTGCCATACGGGCCGCTGTAGACGTGACTGTCCGTCCGCCGCACGCCGCTGTTGGTCAGCCACGCCACACCGTTCGACACCGGGTTGAGAACGAGGGAGTTCGGGCCACCACCGCCGGTGGTCGGGGTGGCTGTCGGCGTCACCGTCGGGCCGGCGGGAAGCGGTGTGCGCGTGGCCGTGGGTGTCGCGGTCGGGCCGGCGGGAAGCGGTGTCCGCGTCGCCGTCGGCGTGGGGCTGCTCGACGGCGGGGTGGAGCCGCTCGGCCGCCCGAAGTCGCACGTCCAGTAGCTATCCCAGGCATTGCCCGATGGGCCGAGGAGATAGCCGCAGCCGATGTCGGTGTAGGTTGTGCTCAGGATGGCGGCGCGATGGCCGGAGGAGCCCATCCAGCCGCTGACCATGTCCTGGGGCGTCTGGTAGCCCTTGCCGATGTTCTCGCCGCCGGCCGAGAGCGGGTAGCCGAAGTTGCTCATGCGCTGGAACGGGTCGGCCTCGCCCGAACACTGGTGGGCGAAGCAGTTGTTGTCGCGCATGTACGTGTTGTGGTAGTCTGAGGCGGCGTTGAGGCGGCTGTCGGTGCGGTACGCCCCCAGGCCGTTCTGCGCGCGCTGTTGGTTGATGAGGTCAATCAGCTGCGCGACGTAGCCGCTGGCCGGGGCCGGGGTCAGAGTCGCCTGAACTGGGGCGCGCGTTGCGGTGGGCGAGGGGGTGGCGGCGGGGGGCGGCTGCGACCCGGCGCTGCCGACGGCGCGCGCGGCGTTGAGGCGGCCGTAGCCGAGGGGGATGGCCGCGCCGGCGTTGGTGTTGTCGGTGGTTGTTTCCATCGCGCTGCGGATCTGGGCGTTGGTCCAGGTGGGGTGCGACGCCGCGATTAGGGCGGCGACGCCGGCGGCGTTGGGCGAGGCCATGCTCGTCCCGTTCCACGCCTGGTAGTTGCCGCCCATGATGGTGCTCAGGATGTTAGTGCCCGGCGCGGCGACATCGGCGTTCTGGCCGTAGTTCGAGAAGCTGGCGCGCTGGTCGTTCTCGTCTGTCGCCCCGATGCCGATGACATAGGGCGACATGGCGGGGTAGGAGGGGGACGACGTGTTGCTGTTGCCGGCGGCGGCGATGACGACGACGCCGTGGTTCCAGGCGTAGGTTGTCGCCGCGTCGAGGGTCTGCGACTGGTACGATCCGCCCAGGCTCATGTTGATGATCTTAGCGCCGTTGTCCGTCGCCCAGGTGATGCCGTTGGCGATGGCGGAGTAGGAGCCTGAGCCGTTGGAGTCGAGCGCCTTGACCGGCAGAATCTTGGCGTTGTACCCAACACCTGCCACGCCGACGCCATTGTTCGTCGCGGCGGCGGCGATGCCGGAGACGTGGGTGCCGTGGCCCTGGTCGTCTTGGGGGCTGTTGTCGTTGTTGACGAAGTCCCAGCCGTTCGACGCGAACTTGCCGCTCAGGTCCGGATGGGTGAAGTCGGCGCCGGTGTCAATGATGCCGATCACCACATTGTCGCCGTGGGTCACGTCCCACGCGCCGGGGACGCTCATCTTGGGGATGTGGTACTGGCTGCTGAGCTTCGGGTCGTTGGTCGTCTGCTGCGCCGTGCGAAGGTCGTCGGCGGTCAAGACGGGGCCGGTCGGCTGGCTGTCGCCGACGGAGGCAATGAAGTCCGGCTCGACGTACTCGACCTCGTCCAGGCCCGCGTAGGCGTCTATGATGTCCTGGGTGGTGTGTCCGGACGGCGCCGATAGAATCTGAGCGCCGACGGCGTTCACCATGCCGACGACCTGGACGCCGGTCTGGGCGTTGATCTGGGCGATGGCGCTGATGTCCACCCCTTCGCGCCACTTCACGAGGGCGCGGCCGGGGACGGCCTCAGCCGGTCCGAGCCGGCTGTACGGCTCGCCGATGGACACGCTGATGGGCGGCGGCGGACCGGTCGGCGTGGCCGTCGGCGCGGCGGACAGGGACTGCGCGAGATGTGGCAGAAAGACTGTGAAAGCGCCGTTGGCAGGCGATTGTCCAGAAGCTGGGGCGGGGATGATGACCCCGAGGGTGATGGCGAGGGCGATGAGCAGACCGAGCAGGAGGCCCCAGCGGCCGAGGTTGACACGTTGCATAGTTTCCTCCATGAGGCCACACCGTGCATGCCGGCGACGTTCAAGCATCACAACATTGCAGCACACACAGCGCCGGGAGACGGCGCCGGGCGCCACAGATGTGGCCGGTGCGGCGAGACAAGGATGGTTGGGAATAGACTATACAGCAACCGTGCGACCTGGCCGGCGGCCGGGGAGGAGCCGGGCCTAGAGGGTTGCAGCGTTGATACGCTTATGGTAACAGGGCTGCGACTGGATTTGCGCAGCCGCAATGAACCCCTATGCGCAAGAGCGCGGCCGGCGCCAAAAGAGACGGACGCAGGCGCGGCGCTCCGGCAGCTTGGGTTCCAGGCGAGCTAATTCCTCAGAAGCACGTACCTCCCGTAACAGATTCCCCCTCAAGCATGGCGGTTGGCAGCCACCACGACGTCCCATGAGTTGACGCGGCGCATGGTCAGGCGCGCGCTCCCTCTAGGTTAAATACGTGAACAGAGTGTGAAGAGTAACGGGTAGGCCGCCTCAATCCGGCGTCACTTTCGATAAATTAAGGTTAGGATTGACAAGGCTACCGGCGACGCCTAGAATTTCGCGCCAGACCTTTCACCGCCCGAGGATACCGTGGACAACATACCGGATCTCACGCCTTATCTCATCGCTTACGCGCCGGCCCTGAGCCTCGTCGCCATCGCCGCGTTTCTCCTCGCCCTGATCGCCTTGATCTGGGTGATCATCCTGCAACGGCGGCTGACCGCGGCCGACCGGTGGCGGCGGCAGATGGAGACGCTGGCGTCGTCGGATGTCCAGACGATGCTGGAGCGCAACATCGAGGGGCTGAACGACGCGAGCTACCGCATTGATCAGCTCGAGGTGTCCGCCAAAGCGCTCAACGAGCAGGTGAAGTACTGCGTGCAGCACGTCGGCGTCGTGCGTTTCAACCCGTACCATGACACGGGCGGCGACCACAGCTTTGCCATTGCGATGCTCGACGCCCACAGCGACGGGCTGGTGATGACGGGGATGCACGGGCGCAACGGCGTGCGCCTGTACGCCAAGCCGGTAACGCGCGGGCGCTCGACGTACCCCCTGTCGGACGAGGAGCGTCAGGCCATCGAGCAGGCTGGCGCCCAGGTCGCCCCCGCCCCCGCCAAGAGCCAGCCGAGCTGAGGCAAGCCGCCCGTCTCTAAGAGTAGGGAAATGCAAAGGCGCAGAGACGCTAAGAGAAGAATTGAGACTCTTTTCTTCCTCTGCGTCTCTGCGTCTTTGCGTTGCTATTCCGTTCTCGACTACGGCGTTAGTCCTCGACGACGACGGGCAGCACCATCGGCCGGCGGCCGGTCTCCTCGTACAGGAACTTCGTCAGCACCTCTCGCGCCACGTCGGTGCGGTGGTTGGCCTTGCCGTTCTTGCGCAGCGCCTCGACGACGCGCTTGGCCGCCTCGCTCATCAGCTCGTCGGCGTCGGCCATGAACACGAAGCCGCGCGAGACGATGCCCGGCGCGTCCAGCAGACGACCGGTCTTGCCGTCCACGTGGAGGAAGACGACGACGAAGCCCTCGCGCCCCAGGATGTGGCGGTCGCGCATGACCACGGGGCCGATGTCGCCGACGCTGTTGCCGTCCACGAACACATCCTCGCTGGGCATCTTGTCGGCGATGCGCACGCCATCCTTTAGCTCGATGATCGCGCCGTTGCGGGCGATGCAGATATTCTCGCGCGGGACGCCCATGCTCTCGGCCAGGCGGGCGTGCAGCACCAGGTGGCGCGCCTCGCCGTGGACGGGGATGAAGTACTTGGGCCGTACCAGGTTGAGCATCATGCGCTCGTCATCCTGCCCGCCGTGCCCCGACACGTGTACCTGGGCCTGGCTGCCGTAAATGACGTTCGCGCCCCGCTCGAAGAGCTGGTTGATGATGCGGTGCACCGCCTGCTCGTTGCCCGGAATGGGGTACGACGAGAAGATGACCGTGTCACCCGGCTCGATGTCCAGCTCGCGGTGGCGGCCGGCCGCCATGCGCGCCAGCGCCGCCGTCGGCTCGCCCTGGCCGCCCGTGGCGACGATGACCGTCTTGTTGAGCGGAATGTTCGCGCGCTCGTCCAGGGAGCGCAGCACGCCCTCCGGGGCCTTCAGGTAGCCTAGCTCCTGCGCCATGGCGGTGTTCTCGACCATGCTCCGCCCGGCCGGCATGACGACGCGCCCGTGGGCGGCGGCGGCGTCCACCACTTGCTGCACGCGGCTGATGTGCGAGCCGAAGGTGGCGACGATGATGCGCCCCTGAAGCTCGCCGAACAGCCGCTTGAACGTCTCGCCGACGACGGCTTCCGACGGGGTCGGGCCGGGGTTCTCAGCGCCGGTGCTGTCCGATAGGAGCGCCAGCACGCCGCGGTCGCCCAGCTCCACGAGCTTGGCGAAGTCGGTCGGCTGGCCGTCCACCGGGGTGTAGTCTACCTTGAAATCGCCGGTATGGACGAGCAGCCCGGCCGGCGTGTCAATGGCGAAGCCGACGGCGTCCGGGATGGAGTGGTTGACGTGGAACGGCTCGACGGCGAAGCAGCCGACGTTGAACTTCACGCGCGGCTTGATCGTCTGGAGCTTGACCTTGCGCAGGAGCCCGGTTTCCTTGAGCTTGACCTCGATGAGGCCGCGCGTCAGGGGCGTGGCGTACACCGGCGCGTCCACCTCCGCCAGGAGGAAGGGCAGGCTGCCGATATGGTCCTCGTGGCCGTGGGTGACCAGGATGCCGCGCACGCGCTCGCGGTTCTCGACGACCCAGGTGTAGTCCGGGATAATCAGGTCTACGCCCAGGTGCTCCGGGTCGGGGAACATCACACCACAGTCAATCACAATAATATCGCGGCCATACTCAATCGCGGTCATGTTCTTACCGATTTCCCCCAGGCCGCCGAGGGGGACAATCCTCAATACGTTCTTACCCTTACCCAAACAAACCTCACTCATACTCTAAGGTGGCGCACACGCGCCACAGAAAAAGCCGACTCGGTAGAGTCGGCCAACGCAATCATGCTTTGATTCAACCTACGCTCATTCATCACTCGTTAGAGCATCGTGGCAGCGACAATCTTACGTCTCAGCTCGCCGTGATGCTCTCGACCCGCGCCTTGCCGTTGACCGCCGCCTGCTGCGCGCCGGTCTGCTTGCTCACCAGGTCGTGGTAGACGCCGCGTTGCGCCATCAGGCTGTCGTGCGTTCCGCGCTCGACGATCCGCCCGTGCATCATGACGAGCACCTGGTCGGCGTTGCGGATGGTGCTCAGGCGGTGGGCGACGACGAAGCTCGTGCGCCCCTTGAGCAGCCGCCCCAGCGCGTCCTGGATCATGGCCTCGGTGCGCGTGTCTACGCTCGACGTTGCCTCGTCGAGGATGAGGATGCGCGGCTGGGTGATGACGGCGCGGGCGAAGGCGATGAGCTGTTTCTGCCCCTGGCTCAGGTTCGCGCCGCGCTCCAGGATCGGCGTGTTGTAGCCCTCGGGCAGGGCGCGGATGAACTCGTCGGCGTTGACCAGCGTGGCCGCGGCGACGATCTCGTCTATTGTCGCGTCGGCCTTGCCGAAGCGGATGTTGTCGGCGATGGTGCCGGAGAACAGGAACGCTTCCTGGAGCACCATGCCTATCTGCTTCCGCAGGCTCGCGCGCTGCACGGTGCGGATGTCAACGCCGTCCACGATCACCGCGCCCTCCTGGGGGTCGTAGAAGCGCATGAGCAGGTTGACGATGCTCGTCTTGCCCGCGCCCGTCGGCCCGACGAGGGCGATCGTCTGGCCGGGCTGCGCTTCGAGGTCCACGTCGAACAGGACGGGCTTGGTGGGCTTGTAGCCGAAGGTCACGTTGTCGAACAGCACGTCGCCCCTGATCTGCGGCATGGGCTTCGCGTCGGGCGCGTCCTCCATCTCGACCGGCTCGTCGAGCAGGTTGAAGATGCGCTCGGCGCCGGCCAGGGCCGATTGGGCGAGGGTCCACGTTTGGGAGATGGAGCGCACTGGCTCAAAGAAGCGCTGGACGTAGAGCAGGAAGGAGACGACGACGCCGACGCTAATCTGGTTGGTGACGACCAGGTACGCGCCGTAGCCGATGACGATCGCCATCGAGAGGGTGCTCAGGAAGTCTACCGCCGGGTTGAAGGCGCTGGTGATGGCGTTCGCGCCGACGTTGACGTCGCGGTTGCGGGCGTTGATCTCGCTGAAGCGCTCCTGGCTGACGCGCTCGCGCGAGAACGCCTGCACCTCGCGCATGCCGGCGATGTTCTCCTCTAGCTCCGCGTTGACGCGGCCCAACTCGCGCCGCGTCTGCCGAAACGCGGTGCGGGCGCGGGAGGAGAAGCGCACTGTGACAATCCACATCACGGGCAGGACGAGGAAGCTGGCGAGGGCCAGCTGCCAGCTCAGCAACAGCATGACGATCACGATGCCGACAAGGGACAGGAGGTCGCCGACGACGCGGTTGAGACCGGCGCCGAGGAAGCTGCTGATGGTCTGGGTGTCGTTGGTGAGTCGGCTCATCAGGTCGCCGATCTCATGCGTGTCGAAGTAGCCCAGGGGCAGGCGCTGGAGCCGATCGAAGATCTGGGTGCGCATGCGGAAGAGGGCGTGCTGCCCAACCCACGCCATCTGGCGGAAGCCGACGACGTTGCCGGCGTAGGCGATGGCATACGTCGCCACGAGCGCGACCATGATCGCGTTGAGGCCGCTGCCGTTGCCGGCGCTGATGAACTGGTCAATGGCGACGCCGACGAGCCAGGGCTGCGCCAGGCGCGTGATGGTTGTGACGATAACAGACAGGACAATCCAGGTGAGGTGAAGCGGGTACACCCGAATGTACTCGAACAGGCGAAGGGCCGAGCTGCGCGTGTCGTGCGCCTTCTCCTCCTGGATGTCCATCATTCCCATGGGACCACGGCCTATCATAGCGTTACCCTCTTTCCGCCGCAGCCGGGCCGGGCGTTGGAGCCGCGGCCAGGGCCGCCTCCGCGCCTTCGCTTTCGTCCAGGCGGTTCTCCTGGCGGCCGTGGAACTGGAGATAGTAGATCTCGGCGTAGATCGGGTTGCTCTCCAGCAGTTCGTCGTGCGTGCCCGTCGCCACAAGCCGGCCATGATCCATGACCAGAATCTTGTCGGCGTTGCGGATGGTGCTGATGCGCTGGGCAATCACAAAGCTCGTTCGCCCCTTCATCAGCTCGTCCAGCGCCGCGGTGATGCGCGCCTCCGTCGCCGCGTCCACCGCCGAGGTGGAGTCGTCGAGGATGAGGATGCGCGGGTTGAGCAGCAGGGCGCGGGCGATGGCGATACGCTGCCGCTGGCCGCCGCTCAGGCCGAGGCCGCGCTCGCCGACCTTCGTCTCATACTTGTCGGGCAGCGCCTCGATGAACTCGTCGGCGGCGGCGGCGCGGGCGGCGGCGACAACCTCGTCCATCGTGGCGTCCGGCCGCCCGAAGGCGATGTTGTCGCGGATCGTGCCCGTGAACAGGTTCGTCTCCTGGAGGACGATGCCAACCTGGGTGCGCAAGCTCGCCAGGGTGATGTCGGCGATGTCGTGGCCGTCAACCGTGATCTGGCCCTTGGTCGGCTCGTAGAAGCGCGGGATGAGGTTGATGATGCTGCTCTTGCCGGAGCCGGTCTGGCCGAGGATGGCGATAGTCTGGCCCGGCTTCGCCTCAAAGCTCACGTCGGTCAGCGAGTACTGCGTCGCGCCGGCGTAGCGGAAGGAGACGTTGTGGAAGACGACATCCCCCTGCACCGGCGGCAGCGGAACGGCGCCCGGCTTGTCGCGCGTCTCGTCCGGCGCGTCGAGAATCTCGAACATGCGGTCGGCGCTGGCCCCCGCCTGGGAGATGAGGGCAGACACCATGCCGAGGCCGAAGATGGGGAAGAGGAGCATTGCCAGGTAGGTGTTGAAGGCGACAAGCTCACCCAGGTTCATCGAGCCGTAGATGACCAGCCAGCCGCCGAACCAGATGACGATGACGCTGCCCAGGCCGGACATGGTGAAGACGAGGGGGATGTTGTAGGCGACGGCGTAGGACGCCTTCATGTTCTCGTCCAGCAGGCCCTGGTTGGAACTCTCGAAGCGCTGCTTCTCCAGCGGCTCGCGGGCGAACGCCTTGACGACGCGCACGCCGCTGAGGTTTTCCTGGATAATGGTGTTCAAGTCGGCCAGCTTCTGCTGAACGTTCTTGAAGATGGGCTGGATGCGGCGGACGAAACTGGCGATGACGAGGAAGGTGATGGGCATGACCGACAGCGCCGCCAGGGCCAGCCGCCAGTTCATGTAGACCAGCAGGATGGCGGTGCCGATGAGCATCAGAATGGAGCTGAGGAGCTGGATGAGGCCGAGGCCGGTGAACTGCCGCACCATCTCCACGTCGCTCGTCGCCCGCGTCATGAGCTGGCCGGTCTGGGCCTGGTCATGGTAGCTGAAGCTGAGGCGCTGGAGCTTGGTGTAGAGGTCGTTGCGCATGTCGAACGCAGCGCCCTGGCTCGCCCGCTCGCCGAGATAGCTCTGGAAGAACTGGAACAGGCCGCGCACGACGGCGAAGACGAGGATCGCCAACGTCAGCCCGACGATGAGGGGGATGTTCTGCTGGCCGATGCCGTCGTTGATGATGCGCCCGATGAGCGCCGGCGTCACGAGCGAGGCCGCCGTCACAATGATCAGGCTGACGAAGGCAATGGTGACGTCCAGCCAATGTGGGCGCAGGTACTTCATGACCCGCCATAGAGGTTTCATGCTGTGTCCTCTCAAACACTCGGACGCACGAAAAATTACTTTGATAGGCTAAATAATAGCCGGTTGTGAGCCGCGTGTCAACCCGACGTTCGGCTAGGCGCGGGTCATCCGAATGGAGGAGACGCCCCTCACCCTCGGCCCCTCTCCCCAAAAGAGGCGAGCGGGGCAGAAAGGTCTGGCTCCTCTCCGTATGGGAGAGGCTGGGTGAGGGTTTTGAATTCTGGCGAGCGCACGAAGACCCTCACCCCATCCCTCTCCCAGAGCGGGCGAGGGGGGGGAGGGACAACAAACAGGCGGCGCGTCTGCGCCGCCCGTCGTTCTCTCGCGCTATCAAGCTAGCTCTTCCGCGATCCATTAGGGAAACATAGTGGCCTGACATATGGGATCCATGCCGGGCGCCGGGCTCCCATCAAGGTAGGAATTTCCGTTGGCATCGTATAGGGAAACAAAAGACCATGTGCAGTTGTATCCTGTGATCGCCTTCGTAATTGGGTTTTGGACCGGTGTCACAGGGATCGCGATGGCCTCCCACGTGGGCCATGGTGCAGGCATCCAGGCCGACCGTCACACCCTCCGCCACGGCGACTCCGACGCATACCGTGTCGCCCACGGAGACAGCGACTGCAACGGTGACGCCCACCCAGACGGCCACGGCTACCCCGCTCCCACCGACTGGGACCGCGACACCGACGACGGAGGCGCCAACCGTGACGGCGACGCCCACGGCCACAACGGAACTGCCGCCGGCGACAACGGGGACGCCGACGGCAACGCTGACTCCCACGGAGACTGCGACCGCAACGGCAACGCCTACGACTACGTCTGAGACGCCCACGGCCACGCCGGCGGCGAGGATCTACCTCCCGCTCGTCGCGCGGAACGTCCGGCTCAAGCCGTAGGCCAAACGGGTCCCGCCGTGGCATCTACATTCTGTCACGCATGCGGGGAGAGACATGTAGTGGCGACTTCCAGTCGCTCCCTCGGTCGCAGAACGACTGACGATCCTCAGCTAATTGTTGCCGCGTTCCGCTGGCGGCGGTAGGGGCAGGTTTCAAACCTGCCCCTACTTTGCGGTTCAATGACGAGGTTACGCCACGATGTTGACCAGGCGGCCGGGGACGACGATGACCTTGCGCGGCGCATTGCTGCCCAGCGCCTTCTGGATGGCCTCGTTCGCCAGGGCCGCCTCACGCAGCGCCGCCTCGTCAGTGGTCGGCGGGACCTGAATGCGCGCGCGCACCTTGCCGTTGACCTGGATCGGCACCTCGATCAGGTCCTCGGCGGCCAGCGCCGCGTCGTAGGCCGGCCAGCGCTGCTGGTGGATGCTGTACGGCTTGCCCAGCCGCGCCCACATTTCCTCGGCGGCGTGGGGCGCGAAGGGCGCCAGCATCAACACGAACGCCTCGACCGCGCCGTGCCAGGCCGGTGTGCCGTACAGCCCGGCGTCCTTGGCCTTCAGCATCTCGTTGTTGAGCTTCATCAGCTCGGCGACGGCGGTGTTGAAGCGGAAGCCCTCCAGGTCACTCGTCACTTCGCGGATCGCCTGGTGCATCCGCCGCAGCAGGTCGCGCTCGGCGGCCGGGTCTATCGTCGCCGCCGTCGGCTTCGGCTCCAGGACCATGTGCCAGGCGCGGTTCATGAAGCGCGTCACGCCCTCGATGCCGGTGGACGACCACGGCCCGCCCTGGTCCCACGGCCCGATGAACATCAGGTACAGGCGGACGGTGTCCGCGCCGTAGCGCTCCACCAGCTCGTCGGGCGCGATGACGTTGCCGCGCGACTTGCTCATCTTCTCGCCGTCTTCGCCCAGGATGATGCCCTGGTTGTACAGCCGCGTCATCGGCTCGCCGAAGTCCACCAGCCCGATGTCGCGCATGACCTTGGTCCAGAAGCGGGTGTACAGCAGGTGCAGGATGGCGTGCTCGATGCCGCCGGTGTACTGGTCCACGGGCAGCCAGTAGTCGCCCTGGCGCGGATCGAACGGCCCGTCCGCGTAGTGCGGACTCAGGTAGCGGTACTGATACCACGACGAGTCGACGAACGTGTCCATCGTGTCCGTCTCGCGCCGCGCCGGCCCGCCGCACTTCGGGCAGGTCGTGTTCAGGAAGGCCGCGTGATACTGGAGCGGACTCTGGCCGTTGGGCTGGAACTCGGCGTCGGCGGGCAGGATGACCGGCAGGTCTTCGTAGCGCACCGGCTGCACGCCGCACGTGTCGCAGTAGACCATCGGGATGGGCGTTCCCCAGTAGCGCTGGCGGCCGAACAGCCAGTCACGCAGGCGGTACTGCACGTGGCCCTTGCCCAGTCCCTTCTCCTCCAGCCACGCTGTGACGACCTTCTTGGCGACGTCGGTGGGCGTGCCGTCGAAGCTGTCAGAGTTCGCCATCATGCCGGGGCCGTCGTAGGCCTCGGCCATCGTCGCCCCATCGAGTAGAGACGCGCCATGGCGCGTCTCTGCGCCCGCCGGCTGGATGACGACGACGACCGGCAGGTCGAACTTGCGCGCGAACTCGAAGTCGCGCTGGTCATGGGCGGGGACGGCCATAATCGCGCCCGTGCCGTAGGTAATCAGGACGTAGTCGGCGATCCAGACCGGGATGCGCGCGCCGTTGACCGGGTTGATGGCGTAGCCGCCGGTGAAGACGCCGGTCTTGTCCTTGCCTTCGGCCATGCGCTCGATCTCGCTCTGGTGCGAGGCCTGCTTGATGTAGGCGTCCACGGCGTCGCGCTGCGGCGGCGTGGTCAGCTTCTCGACCAGTGGGTGCTCCGGGGCCAGCACCATGAACGTCGCGCCCCACAGCGTGTCCGGCCGGGTCGTGAAGATCTCGATGGGGTCGCCGGCTTCGGTGTGGAACGTGACCTGCGCGCCCTCGGAGCGGCCGATCCAGTTGCGCTGCATCGTCTTGACGCGCTCAGGCCAGTCCATCGTGTCCAGGTTGTTGAGCAGCTCGTCGGCGTAGTGGGTGATCTTCAGGTGCCACTGCTCCAGCAGGCGGCGCTCGACCAGCGCGCCCGATCGGTCGCCGCGCCCGTCAATGACCTGCTCGTTCGCCAGCACCGTCTGGTCCACCGGGTCCCAGTTGACCATGGCCGCTTTGCGGTAGGCCAGGCCCATCTCGTACATCTTGATGAAGAACCACTGGTTCCACGTGTAGTACTCGGGGTCGCACGTGACGACCTCGCGCTCCCAGTCCCACATCGCGCCCATGGAGCGCAGCTGCTGGCGCATGCGCGGGATGTTATCGTACGTCCAGGTGTAGGGATGAATCTTGCGCCGGATGGCGGCGTTCTCAGCCGGCAGGCCGAAGGCGTCGAAGCCGATGGGGAACACGACGTTGTATCCCTGCATGCGGCGATAACGGGCATTGGTATCGGAGGGCGCCATGGCGTACCAGTGGCCGACATGAAGATCGCCGCTGGGATAAGGCAGCATCGTCAGACAATAGAATTTCGGGCGCGAGTCGTCCATCTCGGCGTGGTAGAGGCGATCCGCCTCCCACTGCGCCTGCCACTTCGCCTCAATCTGGCCTGGGTTGTAACGCTCGGTACGCTGCGTCGGCTTCGCCTGGGTCGTGTCCATCGCAAACTCCTTCTTCCGCGGAAATAAAAAAGCCCCTCGTCCGTACAGGGACGAAGGGTTTCTCCGTGGTACCACCCTGGTTGAAGGTGGAGCTGAGGGGAATCGAACCCCTGACCTCTTCAATGCCATTGAAGCGCTCTCCCAGCTGAGCTACAGCCCCGTGCCAACCACTCATCTCCGTAACGTGGAGGGGACGGCGCCGCCTGAGCGAGGTGTCCATGTCCTGCTGAGGGGAACGAAGCATCCCGGTGGATTGGGGGACTCTTCGCTGCGCTCAGAGTGACAGGCGCAGAAACCTCGGGTCAACGGCGCGGCTTCCAGGCGAGTTCGGCCCTCGCGCTCCCACGGGGCGCAATCGCCAGGCTTGCACTCTCCCCGGCTCGCTGGTGGGACGGCTTACTACTCCTGTTCACCGCCGATGCAGTATTGGGTTGTGAACGAATCAGGACAAGCCGTCGGCCTGTCCTGGAAGGTGGAGCTGAGGGGATTCGAACCCCTGGCCTCTTCAGTGCGATTGAAGCGCTCTCCCAGCTGAGCTACAGCCCCGAACAGGGACTAAGTATACCGCGAACGTTCGCGGAAGGCAACTTTCCGCCTGCCCTTAGTGGGACGCGCCCCCGCGCCGGGTCTTACCTTGTGGAAGCGGTTCTGGACCGCGAAATCCACGAAAGGCCGCCAACAACGCGAACTCTATCTTTGCACTTTGTCTATGCGGGGGCGGTGGGTTTTGGCGGTTGCCTGCCACATATCGCCCAACGAAGTGGAGCTACGCGGCAACCGCCAAAAGGGGCCGCAGGCCCCCGCGATCCTCCCCCTTTTTTCGTGCGCAATGGCACGCGACCGTCACCAAGGGCTGAAAAGAGAAGAACTTGGAGGGGCTTTGCCCCTCCAAACCACCCCAACCCGAAAACTGCAAAGATAGAGGCGAAATGAGGCTGGCAAAGGGTGTATAATATCTACCAAATCTACATATTGGTGGCTCTCCACAGGGAGAACTGCCCAGGCTGGCTCGTATGTACTATGATTGCCCCTACCTGAATGCAGAGGTGGAACTGACGACAGAACGGGAAGCCCATATTGCGGAGCGCCACCCTGATCTGCTTCCCCAGTATTGCGACCATCTCCGGGACGTTCTTGCTGAACCGGACCAAGTGCGACGAAGTACTCGTTTTCTTAATGCACGGCTATTCACGCGGTGGTTCGATGACGTTCGGAGTGGTAAGTACGTGGTTGTGGTCGTTGTGTCTGATGCACAGCCGCCTACGAGGCACTGGATCATTACCGCGTATCTTGCTCGAAAGTTGTCGGAAGGAGAAGTCGAATGGCAGAGAAGTTGATGTTCAAGTACGATCGTGAGGCTGACATTCTCTACATAGATAAGCAGACGCCCTACGCGGAGCAAGAGACGGAAGAGCTGGGTGACGATGTGATTGCGCGTCTGAACCCAACAACAGGGGAGGTTGAGACCCTGGAGATCCTCTTTTTCTCGACGCGCCTGCTTCGCTCCGATCTCGTGGAATTGCCCATTAGCGCTGACCTACGCCTGATAAGTTAGCCTCTATCTTTGCAGTTTTCTGGTTGGGGTGGTTTGGAGGGGCAAAGCCCCTCCAAGTTCTTCTCTTTTCAGCCCTTGGTGACGGTCGCGTGCCATTGCGCACGAAAAAGAGGGAGGATCGCGGGGGCCTGCGGCCCCCACAGCCCCCGCATGGGCAAAGTGCAAAGATAGAGTTAGCGAAATGACTCTAGAAGACGATGCCGAGGGTGCGCTCGGCGCAGCCGTGGCGCAGCACGGGCGAGAACATGTGGCCGCGATTGTTGCGCTTGCCGCAGATGAGGCAGCGCGCAAACAGGCCTGGCGTGGCGAGGGCCTTGCCCTAAACGACACATAGGCGGCCGGGTGACGGACACTTGAGCCAGCGGCGGAAGACCTGCCACTCCGGGTAGGGGGTGTGCGCACCCTCCCACATGACGATAGCGACTTCCAGCACGATGCGGCCCCCCCGTTCGCGCAGGCGCATGTATTTGGCAATTAGCTCGTGGTCGCGCATCGGTTCACCTATTGTCCGGCCAGGCCGCGCCTGACGACGACACCTAGCTCGGCCAGCCGCGCCTCAAGCGCGGCGATGCGCTCGGTAGGGACGACGGCCAGGGCGCGGTCGCCGGCCGGGAACGGCGTGAGCAGATCGCGGAGGACAGCGTCCTGGCGCAGCTCGGCGAGCGCTTGCAGGTCGCGCATCTCGACCAGGGTCAGCGTCTCGATGGCGGCAGCGCCGTAGTAGCCGCCCCAGCGTCGGATGCGCTCGACGACCGGGGCTGGCAGCGGGCCGCGCGCGAGGCGCTCAAGCTCCATTGTGTAGCGGTTCACGGCGTCGCGGCCTGTCCCCTCGCGGCGCACAACGTCGGCCGTGACGCGCCATGCCCCCTCCACCCGCTCGGCCACGCGCTCCAGGCGGCGCTCCAGGAACAGGCTCGGGACGGCATGGGCGGCGCTCAACACGCCGTCGTCGTCCACCGATACGCTATGGTCAGCGGATGTTGGGTCAACCTCCGCGACCGCCGGGAACTGTCCGATGCCCAACAGCGGCTTCAGCACGTCGGCGCCGTCGGTCGCGGCGACGGCCACGGTGGGACTGACGGCGCGGAGAAGGGGGGCAAGCTCTGTGTGGGCGAGCAGCGCAGGAAGGTCGGCTTCGTCGGCGGCCTGGAGCAGGGCGACCGGCGCGCGGAAGACGATCCGCTCGTGGTGCGCGGCCCACTCGTCCATCGTCCGCTGCACGTTCTGCGGGATGTCGGCGCCGCTGACCTGGCGGAGGAACGCGGCGATGTCCGGCACACCAAAGCCGGCCTGTTGCGCGCGGTAGACCGACTCGCGCGACAGGTGGTACTCGAAGGCGTTGGGGTCGGCCTTGCGGCGGTCGGCGAACAGGTCGAGGCGCGCCAGGATGTCGAGCTTGACCGGCCCCAGGGCGAGAATCTGGAAGTTCGGTTGGAGCACCACGCGACCCTCGTGTGCGTCTTCCGCCGCGAGGGGGGGCAGCGTCGCGCTCACGCCGCCCTGGCCGCCGACGGTGAGACCGGCGAGGATCTGCGCGCCGTTGGCGCCGATCCGGAGGAACGACGCGGTCTTCGCCTTCGCATCGGCGTAGCCAAGCTCGACGATGCCCATCTCGAACAGGAAGCCGGTGAGGGCGGTGCGCGCGAACTCCATCTCGGCCCGGTCGAACTTTCTGCGCAGCTCGGCGAGGGAACTGCGCTGCGAGCCGCCGTAGTAGTAGTAGCCTGAGCTGTAGTTGTGCTCCATCCCCCGGCGCTTGGAGAAGAGGAAGTTGGGGTCGGCGTCCTGGAGCCGCTCCATGATCTCTTCCATGTCGAACCAGAGGTCCGCCCCCATGCCGCGCAGGGTCTTCAGCAGCGTCTGGCGGGCGTTTGTCACCTGGGGATACGCGCGGCTCAACTCGCCTGAAAACGCCAGGGCGCGCTCGTCCAGGGAAAGC
This sequence comes from Anaerolineae bacterium, assembly GCA_046328525.1. Classification (GTDB taxonomy): domain Bacteria; phylum Chloroflexota; class Anaerolineae; order Epilineales; family JAHCIE01; genus JBDHWG01. Next base: position 317,501 of record JAXLWK010000007.1, on the reverse strand, counting down.
CACACCGCGACGCACCGCGCGATCTGGGTAGGCGTGTCCAGGGTGAAGAACTGGGGCAGACTCGTGCTGTCCGGCGCAACGGCCGTGAGCCGCCCATCCCGCGCTTCCACCAGCTTGAGGGCCTCCAATAGCTGGCGCAGCAGGTAGAGGCGGCGCGCGTCGGTCTCGTTCCCGGCGCGCTCAACGCTGGGGTCCGGCGTCAGCAACGCCTCGTTGATGGTCTTTAGCTGACGCTTGCCCACCATGCCGTTGTTCAGCAGGGCAATCGGCGCGCGGCGCACGAGGTCCCAGTAGAGGTACAGGTCCCGCAGGAACGACCCGATGTCGCCCGCGACGACGCGGGGAGGCTGCCAGTCCTCGGTCCGGCTGGCATCGGGCGTCGGCGCGGGCAGGTAGCGGAGGACCTCGGCAGGGATGAACACCTCGGCGGCCGGGTGATACTGGAACTTGTAGGTGGAAGCGTAGCTGCCCGCTTCGGCGCGGCTAAAGACAAGGCCGTGGAACGTCAGGCGGGCGACAATGTCTTGGAAGATCGTTGATTTGGGATTGTTCAGTGAGCCGGTGTACTCGCCTGGTTGAGCGTATGCAACGTAAGTCGTGTTATAAGCCGATCCCTTCACCTCTGGCGGCGTGGACGCCAGGCCGACGCGCACGACCTCGCGCTGCAGCGAGCGCGTCAGCGCCGCGCCGCCGCGAAGCTGGAGACGATTCAGCACCCCGCGCTCGTGGGGATCGAGCTTGGCAAGCGACGCCTGGACGCGCGCCTCGGTGAAGAAATACTTCTTCATGACGCTGACCAACTCGGCTTTGGGGGCCTTCGGGCCTTTGCGCGAGAATATCCCCGCCTCGACCGCCAGGGCGTACAGGGTATTGACGTTGTAGCTCGCCAGGAGAGCGTCGAGGGGATTAGGCATGGGCATCGGCTCGCTGCGGCGTGTAGCCCGCCCTGGTCAGCTCCGCCGCCAGGATGTCGGCTGCCTCGCGCGGAATGATGACCAGGCGCGGCGAAACCTCCGCGATCATGACTTTCTCCAGGGAGGTGACGGCCTTCATCTCGGCGAGGGCGTAGTCGTCGCTGAACTCGATCACCGTCGCGTTCTGGTACAGGCGGAGCCGGCCATAGCCCGCCCACCACTCGGCCAGGCGCGCGTGAATGGACGCCGGAAGGGGCTCGCCAAACGCGGCGAGCCAGTCGGCCTCGATTTGGTCCGGGTGTGCGCCACTCTCGAACAACCGATGCACGACGGCCGGGGCCAGGCGGTAGACGAACTCGTGGGGGCGGGCGCTGTCCAGCTGCGCGATGCGCTCGATCACGCTTTGCCCCGCCGCGCCCAGCACCGGATCCAGCCGGATGACGTCGCCTTCCACGCGCAGCGCGTCGGCGAGCGCGACGTTCTGCGCGTCGGCGGCGGCGGCGAAGGCGGCCTCCAAGACACGTTCCCCCCGCATCCAGATGACGTCGGCCAGGCCGTGGAAGCGGACGTGGGTGATCCGGTCAGCGGACACCGCCAGGTCCACCAGGCCGAGCCAGTGGAGCGGGCCGCTCAGCATCTCCTGAATGAAAGCGCCCTGGCCGAGCCGCCAATCGCGATCGCTGTCCGGCGCCAGCGGAGTGCCGTCGCGCGCCACGTACCAGGCGCCCTGTTGGCCGCCGGTTGTGCGATAGTGCAGCCACAACGCCTGGTTGAACTGGGGCCACACGACGCGCAAGATGGAGAAGAGGTCGTCGAGGTTGATCCAGGCGTCGTCGGGGAGGTAGGACAGGACGCGCAGCACGAGCCGGCGGGCAAGGGCTACCTCGGCCCGAAGGTTCCTGGGGGACAGAACGAGGGAGTAATTGGGATGCAGCAGGCGCAACAGCGTCAGGTCGCTATTTGCGCGCAGCACCGGCCACAGCTCAAGCCACGTGTCCATGAGGAGGTAGGCGCGGCTCAGAATGGTGTGCTGCGCGGCCTCGTCCCGCTTCAGGAACGCGACCTTGACCTCCTCCCACGAGCGGGGCGGGCTGCCGGGCAGCAGGACTCGGGCCGCCAGCAGCAGGCCGTAGATCACCGTGAGCCGATCGTCGCCGCCGGCAATGGACGCCAGGCGGGCCATGTAGTCGTCGGAGAGGAGGGGGCCGGGCGGCAGGACTTTCACTGGCGTCTGCGAATAAGGCCCGATCCTCCCCTTCTTTTCCAGCCGCTCGATTTCCCCCTGATCATAGTCCCAGCCGCGCACAAAGGGGTGCGCGGCCTCGAACGCATAGTCGGGCGCGCGCTGCCGCAGCGGGGGCTGGAGGGCGTCAAGGGCGCTCAAGACCTGAATCGCGCTGCGGAGGAATGGCGCGGGGTTTGCCAGGCGCACCTCGATCGCCGGGTCGTCCGAAGGCAGGGCGGGGCTATGGGGGACGACGTCGGCCAGGAGGCGCGGGTACCAGCGGGCCAGGCTCTCAGGGATGAACGCGGCCTGTGGGCCTTCCGTGCTGTACACATCGGCGGGGAACATGATCCCGCGCGCCGTCAGCCGCGTGACGTGTTGCCCGAAGCCGGCGTCGCTCTCGGACGGCGCCCAGAGGCGAGCGACGCGGTAGACATCGCTCATACGCTGGCCGGGGAAATCGCCGACGAGTGCGGCGCCGCGTAGCACGGCCTTTGCCGCGCGGTCCAGCGGCCCCACGACCTGGGCGATGCGGGCGGGGTTGATCATCTGCTCGGCGATCGCGGCGGCGACATCCGCTTTGCGTGTGCCGCGCACGACCCAGCCGCGAGTCTTCGCCATGCTGCGCAGGTCGTTCAGCTTGTACAGGTCCAGCCAGTTCTCAAGATGCCCTCGATAATCGGTCTCGAGTTCGGCGGCGGTCTTTCTCACCCAGGGGGGGACTTGCGACGGCTGGCCGACGAGGGTGAGCGTGGTCTCGTCGGAGGAGTCGGATGTCCCCCACGTAAACGCATTGCGCTCGTAGATCCACTTGAGGAGCACGGCGCCGATGTGCTTGCAGCTCCCCTCCCACGGGTAGGAACAGGTGCAGATGGCGATGATGCCGCCGCGTGTCACGTCAATGGCGACATCGTACAGGCTGCCGTCTTGCACCTGGGCGCGCAGTGAGTCGCGAATGCGCTCGGGGTTGCGCACCGCAGACACCAGGCCGTGGGCATTGCGATAGGCGCTGTCGCTAAAATCGCTCTGGAAGTCGGCTTCGGTCAGGGTGTCAAGGGTAGGCATGGGAGGGTATGGTCACAGGCGCGGCGTGGCAAGGGCGCGGGGCTGGAACGCCGCGACCTCGTCGGCATACAGGATGATGTACTGGTAGCCCTGCTCGGTGAGGAACAACTGGCGGTTAGCGCTGAACTCCTGGTCCTGAGTGTCGCGGCTGACCAGGGTATAGAAGTGGGCCATCTGGCCCTCGGCCTTCGGCCGCAGGATGCGCCCCAGGCGCTGCGCCTCCTCCTGGCGGCTGCCGAATGTGCCGCTAATCTGGATCATCACGCTGGCGTCGGGCAGGTCAATAGCGAAGTTGCCGACCTTGGAGATGATGAGGCGCTGAAGCGCGCCGCTGCGAAACTGACCGTAGAGCTTGCGCCGCTCGCGCTCCGGCGTGTCGCCGGTGATGATGGGGAAGCCATAGCGCCGCTGCACCGCGTCGAGCTGGTCGAGATACATCCCGATGATGAGGGTCTGCTCCGTCGGGTGCTTGTCGAGCAGCTCGTCCAGCGTGTCGAGCTTGGCCCGGTTGCAGGCGGCGACGCGATACTTCTGGCGCGTCTCGGCCAGGGCGTACTCCATCCGCAAATCGTCGGGCAGGGGGATGCGCACCTCGATGCAGTCGGCCTCGGCGATCCAGCCCTGCTTTTCGAGGTCTTTCCACGGCACGTCGTACTTCTTCGGGCCGATGAGCGAGAAGACGTCCTCCTCGCGGCCATCCTCGCGCACGAGCGTCGCCGTCAGCCCGAGCCGCCGCCGCGCCTGAAGCTCGGCGGTGATGCTGAAGACGGGCGCGGGGAGCAGGTGTACCTCGTCGTAGATGATGAGGCCCCAGTCGCGCTGGTCGAACAAATCGAAGTGGGGGTACTCGTCGCGCAGCGGGCCGTCTCCCGTCCGCTTGCCTCGCTTGCGGTACGTGATCGTCTGGTAAGTCGCCACGGTGATGGGGCGGATGTCCTTGCGCTGGCCGGTGTATTCGCCGATCAGGTCCTCCGACAGCGTCGTCTTGTCGAGCAGCTCGGCGACCCACTGATGCACCGAGAACGTGTTGGGCGTCAGGATGAGTGTGCTCGTCTGCATCGCGTTCATGACACCCATGCCGACAATGGTCTTGCCCGCACCGCACGGCAGGACGATGACGCCGGAGCCGCCGTGGGCCGCGCCGCCAGCGTAGAAGACGTCGGCGGCGTCGCGCTGGTAGTGGCGCAGGACGAAGGAGCGCCCGCCCTGCGTCGTGTCCCGCAGCTGGAGCGCCAGCGCCTCGCCGCTGACATAGCCCGCCAGGTCCTCGGCGGGGTAGCCGACCTTGACCAGGGCGTGCTTGAGGTGGCCGCGCATGGCCGCGTCCACGCGCAGGGTGTGGGCGTCAAGCGACTCGCGGATGTAGGATTTCAGTTCCTTGCGGCGCGTCAGCTCCACGATGAGGAGCGCGTCCTCCGAGGTGAGCAGGAGCTGCCCATCGCGGCGGATGATCTTTACGCGGCCGTAGCGGGAGACATAGTCGGCGATGTCTACGCGGACGTTGCCCGGCACGGGGTACTTGGCGAAGCGGTCGAGGCCGTCCAGGATAGCATCGGCGGTTAGGCCGGCGGCGGCCGCGTTCCAGAGGGAGAGCGGGGAGATGCGGTACGAGTGGATGTACTCCGGGCTTTTCTCAAGCTCGGCGAAGCGCGCCAGGACATCGCGCGCATCCTCGTAGGCCGGGTTATCTACTTCGAGGAGGACGGTCTTGTCGCCCTGCACGATCAGGGGGTTCTGAGGGTTGAAATTCAGCATAGACTCTATACATCGAAACGTGTGTTCACTATTGCGCTAATTGTAGACGTAATGAGACGATACTGGCAAACTACGTCCACGACGGCCGCTGGAACTCCGCCTACCTGATCTTGTTGATGACGGTGTCCAGGATGAGCTTGTAGGAGTCGGGGCCGATGCTCAGGCTGCCTCGGTAGGGGTTGTCACTGGAGGCGATGACCAGGATGACCAGGCTGATGAAGGCGGCCATGAGCGCGACAAGAATGATATGTATGCGTGGGTCTTCCAGGTAGAAGAAGTAGCCGACGAAGATGCTGATAGCGGCGCCGAACCAGATCACTGCCCACCAGGCGCCCGGCAGGCCGCTGCCCACGGCGTCAATGCGCTGCCGTCGGAAGCCGATTAGCTCGTTGTAGGCACGGAGCGCTTCGGTGTGGATAGCCTTCTGCCCTTCAGTTCTCGGCTCGAAGGTATAGAGCTCATCCTGGAAGTCGTTGAGGATGAGCGTCCCGCCATCGAGGATGACGCCGTGCCGCTGGGCGGGCCACGCCTCGTTGATGATGAACTCCGTGTATCTCTTCAGACCATCCTGGAGCATGGACTTCGGCGGGTCCGGGTAGTCTCTCACATCGCGGTAGAGCTTGGCGATGCTCGCAGCTTCCTGGGTGGCAATGCTGCCGACGTTTTGATAGTTGGAGTAGGCGCCAGCGGCGATGAGGCCGACGGTGATGGCGTAGAAGACGCCGATGGCCTGGACGGTTCCGCTGACGGCGTCGTTGTTGCCGTCTACCATCTTGAGATGTGGCAAGATGAATCGCCGCGTGAGCCACAGGCCGCCGAGACCCGCGACCTCAAAGAAGATCAGGATGGCTGCGCCGAGCTGCCAGGTCGGCAGATCGTAGGCCCAGTCTGGCATTGTCGGAAACCTCCCACCAATTCCGAAAAGTGATTGTCCGCCGTCGTTTGCAGGCAGTATGCCACATTATGACGGCTTTGTACAGACTATGCGGTCCACGCGGGGTCTGCGCCCTGTTTGCATTCCCGACTCGTGCGTGTATAATGCGCCCATGACAACCCGCTGAGGCTGCCGGCCCATTCGGGGCGCTGCCTACCTCACTCAGCGTCGGTTCGTGCGTCTTCATCACTCTGGGCGCCTTGAAGGGAGGCTGGCTATGTGTTGCGCGTTCTTGATCCTCGTCGTTCTCGGTCCACGTGCTCTCGATATCCTATGGTGGCTCATTCAGCCTGCGCGCTGGCAGGTGACGTTCAGTAGTTGGCCCGGCGCCTTCTGGGTGTGGCCGCTGTTGGGCATCATCTTCCTACCCTGGACCACTCTGATGTATGTCCTCATCGCGCCCGGCGGCATCGAAGGGCTTGCCTGGCTCTGGATTGGCCTGGGGCTGGCGGCCGATATTGCGACGTACACCGGCGGCGCCGGGCGCAAGCGCGTCCCCGGCTACACGGGGTACTGATTGGCTGCATCCATCAGTCGGGGCGGTGTGAGAGGTGGAAGCCCAGGGGTTAGCCCCTGGGCTTTTTGTTGCGCGAGACGTTCGACGCGGCCGGCCACCACGCCGTGGGGCGCGTCAACGATACGCTGATCTTGCCGCTCACCGGGTCGTTGTTGCCGACGTAGGTGAACGGGCCGGGCCGGAAATCGGGGTCGCCGGCGGCGAGGGCAAAGTACACTTCGCCCAGAGGGGTCAGGCGAACGTTCTCCTTGCGGCAGCCGCCACCGTCGCACACCGGGTCCCAGTCCACGATTGGCTCCACCGAGGCGTGCAGGCTGCCCCAGAGCATGTGGGAGACCGGGTCGAGGGAGTACTGCGCGTCTACCCCGTCCCAGTAGGCCCATGCCGCGACGTGCCCCGGCGTGCGGTCCAGGTCGGCGACGGCGGCCTGGGTCAGCCGCGCCACGTTGTAGACGACGGTGTAGCGCACGTCATCGTAGGGCGGCGTGTCGGTATCGGCGCACACCCGGTCGGATGGCTCCGTGGGGCATATGAGACCGACCCAACTTTGGCCCGGCCAGCTGTAGTAGTGTGTGCCAAGCTGAGGCAGCACCGTCGGCCGGCGGCACGCCTCGTACTGGCCTGAGGAAGCGTTCCAGCAGCCCGGCAGGTTGTAGAAGCGGTCGGCGGTCTGGCGGACGACGCCGGCGAAGGCAACGCCATACGTCTGAACGTCGGCGACGCCGAGGTGGCCCGGCTGGCCGAGGAGGGCGTCGCCGTCAATGGGGTGGTTGAGGAAGGGGTCCAGGGAGAAGGACGTGAAGAACTCGGCGAAGGTGTCGGCGTCGGCCTGGCTCCAGCGCTCGAAGTCGCCCGTTGTGTTGCCGTCACCGTCGAAGTCAATGTCCACCGGGCGGGTCATGCGCTGGAGGACGGCGATGTAGTACGCCGCCGTGGGCCGCCACGTGTCCTCGCCGGGCGTGTAGGCGTGGCGGTAGTTGCAGTCTAGATGGTCGCGGGCCTGGGGGTTGTAGTTGCAGCCGACGGCGGCGGAACTTAGCACGAGCGTCGGGTGGACGGTGATCCCGTACTGCGCCCTGATCTCGTCGCGCACTTCGGCGAGGAAGCGCGTGTAGTCGCGCAGGATGCGGGCGTAGGTGTCCGGGCTGGTCTGGGCGTAGTAGTCCATCTCGGAGCCGACGAGGAACGTATACCAGCGGCGGGGGTCGCGCGCCGGGCCCTGGCGGTTGGCGATGAGCCACTGCTTGAACGCGGCCCGCTTCCAGATTGCTGAGTGGTCGGTCAGGACGAGGCGGCGGCCGCCATCGGGGTCCTGGCAGTGATCCTCGCTATTGGGGCGGCACGCGCCGAGGTCGAACTGCACCTGGATGCTGCCGGGGACATCCTGCGGGTAGCTGAGGTACGAGGCGCGCTGGGCGTCGGTCATCGAGGCCGTCGCGCCGGTGTACTTGAACATGAACATGAGGTTGTTGGCGCGCGGGTCAAGGTAGTTGCCCCAGGCAACGTTCATGGCGTAGGGGTGCAGGCGGTAGGTGACGCCGTTCCGCGTCATCGTCTGCGCCATCTCGGAGACGCCGTTCGCCTCGTAGTACAGCTCGCGGGAACATGGGATGACGTCGCCGGGTGGGTGGCCGTCGCCGTTCACGTCCCCGACGCCCATCCCGCCGGCGTAGCACGTCTTCAGGCTGTCGTCCCAGTTGGCCATCGCCATGCCGTAGCGCGGCGATGGGTACGTTGTCGGCGCGACGTTCAGGCTCCCCTCGCTGAACGCGATCCGCCACTCCCCAGCGCCCGCCGTTCCGCGCCGATACACCCCCACGTCCGCCCTGTAGTCCAGGTCGTAGCGCGCCACCACCGGCACATCGTCCGCCCCGCCGTCGCTCGACCCCAGGCCGGTCGTCAGCATCTGGTCCTGGCTGAAGTCCCTGCTCGACAGCAGCGCCCGAAACTGCCCGCCGTTCTCCCCGGCCCCCGGCCGATACACCGCGATGTCCTTGATCCCATCGCCGTCGAAGTCGCCCACAACCGGCGTGTCGCCGCCCTGGGCGAACCCGTCCACCCGCGCCATGGCGTTGTACAGCCCATAGTGCGACGTCACGATGTAGATCGAGCCGTTCTCGCCCAGCACCGCCAGGTCGTCGAGGAAGTCGCGGCCCCGCCCATACGCACCCCGCGTGTCGTTCTTGCCGCCGACGCCCTGGTCGTAGTCCACGACGAAGGGCTTGCCGTTGGGGATGCCGGTGTAGACGGCGAAGAGGCTGTCGGCGTCGGCGGCGAAGCCGTGGGAGGAGAGGAGGGCGTAGAGGGCGCCGGTGGCCGGGCGGTAGACGAGGGGGTCGGCGCGGCCGTCGCCGTCCACGTCGGCGGTGAAGGCGGTGAAGGCGGGCGCGCCGAAGGGGAAGGAATAGTAGTGGGTGAGGCCGTCGCGGGAGGTGTGGAGGGCGGCGACCCAGCGGCGGCCGTTGAAGAAGACGGCGGCGGGGTCGTCGGAGAGGTCGCCGTCGAAGTCGGCGGCGATGGGCTGGGCGTCGGCGGCGATGACGCCGGTGGCGATGGCGCGGGGAGGGCCGTCGAAGGCGGTGGTGGAGGGGAGGAAGGCGACGACGCCGGTGGCCGGGTCGAAGGTGGCGAGGTCGGCGGCGCCGTCGCCGTCGAAGTCGGCGGGGAGGGGGATGACGCGATCGCCGCCTGAGGGGGGGAAGGTCTTGAAGGCGGAGGAAGCGGCAGCGGCGGCCGGTGGCGGTGGGCAGAGGGCGAGGGCGGCGAGGGCCAGGAGGGCGAGCAAGGGCAGGACGCGATGCAAGCGTGGGCGCATAGGATGCTCTCTTCAGTGATGCGACTTGTTCACAAGAAATGACGTGAAGGAGGCCTGAACGATACGCGGAGAATGGGGAAAATGCGGCGACAACGAGAAAATCGCGTGAACCCAGGGACGATTGTGCAAAAAGGTGTGTCAGACCGTTTCTTTTGGGGGTGGGCAAACGTCTCGGATTGTGAAGCGACATTGACGCGGCATAGGCGAGGCGGTGGACCACGAAGGGACACGAAAGGCCGCGAAAGACACGAAAGGGCTTAACCCGGCGTCCCTTTTCGCACCTTTCGCGGGGCTTTCGTGAGGTTCGTGGTCCGGTGCTTTGGCGCCAGTTGTTAAGGGAAGCGTAATACGCGTGAAAGCAATGGCGGGTATAAGTCCTTGTAGCAAGGAGAACACGTATCTATACTTGAGACGTATGCAGTTGTCGGCCTCGGCTGAGGCGAGTTCGGAGGAGGGTTGGCGATGAGCGAAGTCCCGCGTGACGAGATTACCCCTGAGTCCCTGTATATCAATCGCCGTCAGTTCATGCGCGGCGCGCTGCTGGCTGGCGCGGCGTTCGCGCTGGCGGCGTGCAGCGCGCCCCTGGTGGACCTGTCGCCGCCGACCCCGACACCTCTCCCGCCCCCGCCTTCGATGAAGCTGCCGGCGGAGCTGGCCCACGCCGACCCGTTCGTCAGCGCGAAGACGGACGAGCTGGGGGCCGTCGTCAACCCGTATAGCCAGGTCACCAACTACAACAACTTCTATGAGTTCTCGCTGAACAAGGAGGACGTGGCCGAGCGGGCGAAGGGCTTCCAACCGCTGCCGTGGAACATGGAAGTGGGGGGGATGGTGGCGAAGCCGCGCACGTTCTCGATGGAGGATATCTACGCCACGTTCCCGCACGAGGAGCGCATCTATCGCCTGCGCTGCGTAGAGGGCTGGTCGTTCGTGATCCCGTGGGTCGGCTTCCCGCTGGCGAGTCTGCTCAAGATGGTCGAGCCGACACCCCAGGCGAAGTTTGTCAAGTTCGTGACCGTGTATCGCCCGGAGCAGATGCCGATGCAGCGCGCCCCGATTCTGCCGTGGCCGTACACCGAGGGCTTGCGTCTCGACGAGGCCATGCACCCGCTGACCATCCTGGCCACCGGGATGTACGGCAAGCCGCTGCCGAACCAGGACGGCGCGCCCATCCGCCTGGTCGTGCCGTGGAAGTACGGCTTCAAGAGCGCCAAGTCCCTCGCCAAGATCGAGCTGACGGACACGATGCCGGACACGGCGTGGGCGTCGGCGAACCCGAATGAGTACGGGTTCTACGCCAACGTCAACCCGCAGGTGGATCACCCGCGCTGGTCCCAGGCGACGGAGCGGCGCATCGGCGAGCCGGGGCGGCGCTCGACGCTGATGTTCAACGGCTACGAGAAGGATGTCGCCGCGCTGTACCAGGGCATGGACCTGAAAGAGAACTATTAGTGGCGACATCGCACGCCGCGCGGGGGCGACCCTCGGCCCGCGCCTGGCTCGCCGACCGTTGGCTGTGGCTGCTGGCGCACCTGGTCGGGCTGTACCCGCTCGCCCTGATCGTGTGGCGCTACACGCAGCACGACCTGGGCGTGGACCCGATACGCGCCCTCTACACGTTCACCGGGCGGGCGGCCATCATTCTGCTGGGGTTGAGCCTGGCGGCGACGCCGATCTACATTGTCTTCGGCTGGCGCAAGCCGCTGACGGTGCGGCGCGCCCTGGGTCTGTACGCCTTCTTCTACGCCGTTCTGCACTTCGCCAACTTCGTCGGCCTGGACTACTTCTTCAACCTGTCGCAGATCCTCCAGGACGCGCTGCTCAACAAGCCGTACATCGTCGCGGGGCTGGCGGCGCTCCTCATTCTGACGGTGCTGGCCGTGACTTCGACGCGGGGCTGGCAGCGGCGGCTGAAGCGCAACTGGGTCCGCCTGCACTGGCTCGTGTACGCGGCCGGCGTGCTGGCCGTGCTGCACTTCGCCTGGCAGGCTAAGGTCGGCGCGCGGGGCGACCCGCTGCTGTACGGCGCGATCCTGGCGCTGCTGCTGCTCGTGCGCATCCCGCCGATCCGCCACAGGATCGTGCTGACGCGCCAACGGCTGACAGGCACGGCGCGAGCGGGGGCCGCCGCGTCGCCCCGTGCCCAGGTTGCGACACGTCCCGTGACAGAGGGAACACGCGCCCCAGCCCCCGAAGCGCACGATTCCTGAAGGCTGCGTCGCGCGCCGAGGTTGCGCGCGTTTCGCCTCCCTGTCGTGCGTTTTGTAGTACCTCAATTTTGCCCAAAATAGGGCAGGCTAGAGCAGCAGCTCCTTAATAACCAATGGTGCTAGTTTGACAAGGGACATCAGGTTCGAGTAGTCTGGGGTTCCCACACCAACCAGACCGGAGGAACCTGATGTCCACCGAGGATTTTATCATCGAACTGTTCTGTCGGGTAGATGATGCCATGCCCACGATCCGCAAGCACAGCCAAGCGAGCTTGTACCCCAGTGAGATTGTGACGCTGGGTCTCTTGTTCGCCCTCAAGGGCGTCGGCAACCGCGCCTTCTATCGCTGGCTGGCGCGCGATTGGCGACCCTGGTTTCCTAAGCTGCCCGAGCGGACGCGCTTGTTTCGGCTGTTGAAAACGCATCACGCCTGGACAACCTTCTTCCTGGCTCAACCTACCGTGTTGGGCGTCGCCGACAGCTACGGCATCGAACTGCTGCATCCCATCCGTGAGGGTCGCAGTCGCCACCAGATCGGCAAGAAGGGCGTGTCCAACAAGCGTTGGATCGTCGGCGGCAAGCTGGCCTTTGTCCTCAACCAGCTGGGCTTGATTGTCGCCTGGGACTGCGCGACCGCCAACGTCCATGATACCACCTTCCAGGCCTTGATCGCGCCGTACGATGAGGTCATGATTGTCCTGACCGACTACGGGTTTCATGCCCAGGCCGGCGATCCGCCGAACATGAAGGTCTGCCAACGCGGTGAGTGGAACGTGCGCATGGTTATCGAGACGGTCCTGTCGATGCTGACGACGGTGTGTCACTTCAAGAAGGTGGCGCACCGCATCTGGGACTACTTTGAGGCGCGCTTGGCCTGGACCATGGCCGCCTTCAACGTCTTGGTGCAGTGGCATGGGCTGACACCAGACGATGATGGCTTCGTCCATCTCTCCATTGCCGAGTTCAGCCTCTGAAACTAGCACCATTGGTTAATAACTATAGACAGGGGAGCAAGGCCGACGTCAATGGCATGTGGCCGAAGTAAAGGCTGCCATGCTTGGACAAACGAGCTGGCGCACGGGTCGAGGGCATTGAAGTGAATGGCGAGCAGACGACCGGTCGCGTCCAGCGTCACATAGCCGAGTACCGTCAGGACATCGCGAACCAGACGCAGCAACCCTAAGTCACGGCACGCTGCCCAGCCCTCCGCTAACCACTCCCGCAACCACACGAGGGTGTTGTGGGCCAACCCGACCAGCAGGAGAGCGATTTCTTGCGCCACCCAGGCGCGACGGTGGCGCTTGGTCAGCGGAAGAGCTTGGTGTCCCTCGCCGAAGCTGTGCTCAATCGGGCCACTGCGGTCGTCATACAGGTCGGCATAGGCCAAGATGAGAGCGTCGGCATCCCAGGCCGCCTGGGGCGAACGCCCGACGAGAGCCACCACATCTTCGGGCGGCGCGAAGAGACAATGACATGGTAGGAGACGTGGCCCGACGTTTTGACCGTCCGCACCGCGATCTGGGTCGTCGGGCACCGAAGGCGTAGGGACGGTGAACCAAGCCCACCTGGCGCTTGGGATGGAGGGGCTCGTCCGCCACACCCGAACACTCTGGGCTAAGGCCGCCGCGTGATGCCACGAGTACAGCTTGAGGTGAACGTGATAGCCGCGTGCCAACAACCATGCAATGTCATCCACACGACCACCAGCGGCGTCCATGCGCACGATGACGCGGGAGTGCTGGTGCGGCGTGAGGGCAAGACGTTTTCGACATCCTCCAGCAAGTGTCGCATGACGGCCGCCAGGTGGATGTTGCCCACGTAGAGCCGCTCCACGATGACTTCATCATACGCTGCTGCCAGGGCGCGCCCGTGTTGTCGTCCGTAGGCGCGCGCTGCCCGACAAAGTACCCGGTGCTGGCCTGAGCTGCCCGCCGTCCAGTTCGCTCGCCGCTGAGATCTAGGTCGATCACCAACGGGGTCTGCTGGTAGTCATGCTGGCTGGCTCGGCTGTACTGGCGGAAGAGGTCACGCCAGGCGGCCCGCAGTTGGAGTACGTTCTCGGCTTCAGCGGCGTAGAGCGTGTCGTGGATGGTGGCTTGCTCGGCGCAACTCTGTCGGCCGAAGGCACGTTGCAGGGCAACATCCGGGCGCACCGTTTTGTCCACCAGATACAGCCCGCTCACCCCGCTCAGAATGCCAATGAAGGCATCGGTGAGTTTATCCAGGGGGGTATGCTGCCGCACTTTCTGGGGGATATGCACCTGGCGCGCCAGGGGATCGAAGAACCCCCGACGCGTGAGCAGCGCTCCCAGCGCGCACAAGCCCGCGCGAGGAGTATAGTAGGTCTGGGTGGATTGGACGATGTGCTGGTCCATAGCTGTGCTCTCCTGGGGAGGGGTGTCTCCTGTCAGAGACTCTATCCTACCCAAGCAAGCACACCTGTCTATAGTTATTAAGGAGCTGCTGCTCTAGCCTGCCCTATTTTGGGCAAAATTGAGGTAGTAACGACTTTAACGCTTGCTGTGAATTGACAAAGGAGGTGACGATGTCCTAGAGTTAGCGTGCCTAACCCGTTCAATGAACAGGAGCTAACTCATGGTGGACATCGACACCTTCCTATTGGAATTGTACGTCATGGCCGATGACTTCGTCAAAGGCCAACCGACGCCCGCGCCGCGCCCTGGCCCCCATGCGTCCCTCAGCCCGGGTGAGGTCATCACCTTGGCCTTGGTCGGACAATGGGCGCGCTTCCAAAGCGAACGCGACTTCTACCGCTGGGCAGAGGTGCGCTTGCGCTCGGCGTTCCCGACGTTGCCCGACTACGGGCAGTTCAATCGGCTTCAGCGTCAACAGACCCAGACGATCATCGCCTTCAGTCAGCATCTGGTGACGCAGTTGAACGCTCGGCGGTGCCCCTACGAAGTGATGGACGGCTTTGGGGCGCGCACGCGCAACTATCAACGTCGCGGCGCGGGCTGGATGGCCGGTGAAGCCAACATCGGACGCTGCACCCGCCTCGGCTGGTATGAAGGCTTTCATGTCCTGGATGCCGTGACCCCGCAAGGTGTCATCACTGGCTTCGGCTTCGCGCCCGGCGTCGACCAAAGAACAGCCGTTTGCCGAGACGTTCTTGGGCGTGCGCGCGTTTCCCGACCCGCGCTTGCCTGAAGTGGGCCGCCCGGCCCTGGGCGAGTACATCACCGACAACGGCTTCTGCGGTCAGGCGAACCATGCCCATTGGGCCGAGGACTATGGGGCGCGGGTGATCAGTCCACCCCAACGCCGCAGTCGTCACCCCTGGCCCGAGGCGTTGCGCCGCTGGCTTGCCCGTCTGAAGCAGATCGTCGAAACCGTTCACGACCGTCTGCTGAATGACTTTCGGCTGGACAAGGATCGCCGCCATACTGTCGCGGGCTTTCGCATGGGCCTGGCGGCCAAGGTCGCCTTGCACAACTTCTGCATCTGGTTGAACGACAAGCACGGTCGGCCCGCACTCGCCTTCGCCGACTTGGTTGACTGGTAGGCCAATCTCTAATTCACAGCAAGCGTTTTAGTCGTTGTGCGACCGAAAGAGCGACTGGAAGTCGCCACTACATCTCCTTTACGGCATGCTGGCACGTGGGACACACAGGGGGAGGGTCGCCGGCGCGCGCCGGCGACCCCTCCTTTTGTTTGCTGCGAAACTTTACTTCTGGAGCGTGCGGACGAAAGCGACGACGTCCAGCAGGTCCTTGTCCGTCAGGGCGTTGTTGCCGCCCTTCGGGGGCATGTCCACCTTGGTCGTGTTCGCCGGGTCAGACGCGGGGCGGCCCTTCTTGACGAAGTCTACGAGCTGCTGATCGCTCTGGCTCTTGACGAACTCGCTCTTGGTGAAGTCCTTGCCGAGGCCCTGAATACCCTGACCGGCCGGGCCGTGGCACGAGGCGCACGTCTGGGTGAACACGGTCTTGCCGTGGGCGGCATCACCCGCTGACTTGGCCGCCGCCTGTCCGCCGGACGAAGACGACGTCGCTCCCCCGCCACCCCCGCCGCAGGCCGCAGCGACAACGGCGACTACCAAGAGCGCCGAAAGAATAAGTAGCACCCGTATTTTCATTTTGTATGCCTCCTTGCAATGCCTCGGGTTGAATCCCGCTAGGCCGACGTACCCGGGGCTACTCAGCGCCGAGCATTCCAATGCCGTCGGCCCGCCTATTCGAGCGCTACCCTCATTATACAATGCCCCTGTCTAGAGTGCCAGAAAATGCCGCAGTGCGTCTTGAAACGCCGGGAGGTCTACATCTAGAGGAAGTGCTCGGTGTAGACGTGGCGGCGCGTGCGGCTGTCGCAGCGCAAGACGAGCGACTGTGTCTGCGCCTGGTTGCCGCGATATTGCACCCCATCCAGGAGCGTCCCGTCGGTGATGCCTGTCGCCGCAAAGAAGACCTGGTCGCTGGTGATGATCTCGTCGCAGGTCAGGATGCGCCGCGTGTCGAGGCCGGCCGCTTCGACCGCCGCCCGCTCGGCGTCGCTCTGGGGCGCGAGCCGCGCCACCATCGCGCCACCCAGCGCCTTGACGGCGCACGCCCCGATGACCCCCTCCGGCGCGCCGCCGATGCCCATGAGCAGGTCCACGGGCCGGTCCGGCGATGCCGCCAGCAGCGCGCCGGCGATGTCGCCGTCGCGGCGCAGCATGATGCGCGCGCCGGCCCTGCGAATCTCCTCGATCAGGTTGGCGTGACGCGGCCGGTCCAGCACGAACACCACCAGGTCGCGCACCTCCTTCCGCTTCAGCCGCGCCACCAGGGCGAGGGTCCAGGCGGCGGGCGCGTCCATGCACTCGGCGACGAGCGCGCCCGCCAGGTCCCGGTCGGCCACGATCTTTTCCACGTAGATGGCCGGGGCGGGCGACCACATGGCGTTGCGCGCCGTCGCGCCGGCGACCGCGATGGCGCCGGCGTGGCCCAGGGCCAGGAGGTTGAGGCCGTCCACGGCGTCTACGACAATGTCGAGCGCCGGCCCGCCCTGGCCGATGCGCTGCCCCGTTGCCAGGGGTGACGCGCTGCCCAGCCGCCCCTCCTCGCCGACGACAATCGTGCCGTCCATGTCGAAGGTGTCGAGCATCGTGTGCATCGCCTCGGCCGCGGCGCGGTCGGCGGTGTCGCGCTGGCCGAAGCCCATCCAGCGGCCGGCGGCGATGGCCGCCGCTTCCGTCGCGCGCACCAGGTCCAATCCCCAATTGCGGTTGGTGTGGTCGTGCATGTCCGTGCCTCTCAGCGTCATCTAGCCGACGGCCTCCAGCAGCCGGGCCGCCGCCCAGCCCTGCATGCCGCCTTCGAGCACCGCGACGTTGGTGTAGCCGTTTTGCAGATACATTTGCGCCGCGCGCGTGCTGCGGCGTCCGATGCGGCACACGAAGACGAGCGGGCGGTCGCGGGGCAGGGGCGGCTGCTCGGCGACCAGTGTTGGCAAGGGCAGGAGCTGCGCCCCCTGGATGTGGCCTTGTTGGAACTCGCGCGGCTCGCGCACGTCAATGACCAGTGGCGGAGTGTCGCCGTGGAGCTGCCGCCACAGCAGCGGCGGCGCGACGGTGGGGACGCTGACGGCCGTGGCGCTTTTGGGCAGGGCAATCTCGATGGTGGAGACAGAGCGGGGCAGGTTCTGGCACTCGCGGAAGACGCGCACGTCGCTCTCGTAGATGCACACCGCCGGGTCCAGGACGTGGTAGAACAGGTACTCGATGGCAGTATCCTCGGCCAGGAAGTGGTCCGCGCCCAGGTAGGCGAAGAAACCGTAGGAGCGCATGAAATGCAGGACGGGCGACTGCACGCGCACCATGAACACGTCGCCGCCGTCCTGGCGGTAGTAGCGCACGATGCTTTGCAGGGCGCGGATGCCGGTGATGTCGCAGCGTTGGACGCTGTGCATGCGCAGAAGGAGGTAGCGCTGCGCCGGGTGGGCGTGGCGCTGGTCGCGGATGGCCCGCTCGACGTTGCTGGCCGCGCCGAAGTACAGATCGCCCAGGATGTCCAGGATGCCGAGCTGCGGGCACTGCGCCCGCTCCGGCTCGTAGACGAAGTGGCGGAAATCGTCGTCCGGCACCACCGGCGTCACCTTGGGCGCGCTGGTCTGGAGGATGTAGTACGCCAGCGACATCAGGATGCCGCCCAGGACGGCAAAGTCAATGCGCAGGAAGAGCGTGCCCAGGAACGTCGCCAGCATGATGACCGCCTCGCCGCGGCTGGTGCGCCAGATGTGGACGATCTGCGCGCGGTCTACCATGCCGACGCCGATGACGATCAGCACGCCGGCCAGGGCTGCGCGTGGCAGGTACGCGCCAACCGGCGAGAGGAGCAGCATGAACACAAGGACGAGCGCGCCGGCCAGGGCCGACGCAATCGGCGAGCGCGCGCCCGACTGGTAGTTCATGGTCGAGCACGAGTTCGAGCCGCAGGCCGGAATGCCGCTGAGGAAGCCGCTGGCGATGTTCCCCAGCCCCTGCCCGACGAATTCCTGGTTGTTGTCTATCTGCTGGTCGGTGGCGATGGCGAGGGAGCGGGCGATAGACATGGTCTGGATCAGGCCGACGGCGGCGATTGCCAGCGCGGCTGGCGCGAGCGTGGCGACGAGGCTGAGGTTGAAGATCGGCAGCGGCTGGAATGGGGGCAGGCTCTGGGGGAAGGGGCCGATGACCTTCACGCCGGCGTTGTTCAGGCCGAACACGAAGACGACGACGCACACGGCGGCGAGGGCGATGACCGTCGCCGGCCAGCGCGGCCGCAGCCGCCGAATGGCGACCATCAGCACGATCGTTCCGAGGCCGACGGCCAGGGTGGGCAGGCTGACCTGGGGCAGGCCCTGCCACTCGCGCACCGCCGTCTCGATGACGCTGCTGCTGGTGAAGCTCAGGCCGAGCAAGTAGCGCGACTCGTTGACCGCCAGCAGGATGCCCGCGCCGGCGGCGAAGCCGACGATGAGCGAGTCGGAGATGAAGTTGACGAGCATGCCCAGGCGCGCCAGCCCCATGACCAGCTGCGCCGCTCCGGCCAGGGCGGCCGTCAGTCCGGCGGCAAGGAGGAAGTCCGGCGTGCCCGGCGTCACGAAGGCCGACAGACTGGTGAAGACGAGCAGGGCGGTGACGTTGGTCGGCCCGGTCAGGACCTGGTTGGAGGAGCCCCACAGGCCAGCGACGATGGGGGCGACGATGGCGGTGTACAGGCCCATGGACGGGCCGACGCCGGCGGCGACGCCGTAGGCGATGGCCTGGGGGAGCGCGACGATCGCCACCGTCAGGCCGGCGACGACATCGAAGCGCAGGAAACGGAGGGGCGCGGCGCGAACAATGTCGGCCGGCCGCAGGAGGTAGACAACGGCGCCTCTGACGTTGGCAAGCATCGCGGCTCTTTCCTGCGCGTTCGTTCCGGGTAACGTGGCAGACGGGGCAACCCGTGACCCGTGCTAACAACGGCGTAGAACGTGAGTATAGAATAGACGGCGAGACAATGCAACCGGCCCGCCGCGGCGCTACTTGTCGTAACCTTGCAATCGTTTGCGGGATACGGTAGAATAGGTAGTTGTCTGTCCGCACTCTATGTCATGTGCGTTTGTCTCGCACGTTCGGCCGGGATGGCCTGATCATGTCCTACGTCTCGCGTGTTCCGCTCCATGTCCTGCTGCGTCGCCTGCGGTGGCTCGTGCCGCTCGCGGTGTTTGCCGTTGCGGCAGTGGAGCGCGCCCTGGTGGTGACATGGTGGGGGCCGAGCGCGTTTTCCCTAAGTGACACCCTCGACATCCTCATCCTGGGCGTCGTCGGCAGCGTGGCCGCCTGGATCGGCCTGACGCTGCTCGCCAACGCCCTGGAGCGGCGGAGCGAGGCCGAGCGGCGGCTCCAGATGGCCTACGATGAGCTGGAGGCGAACCACACCCGACTGCTGACCCTCAACCGCATCGGCGAGCAGATTGCCGCGGCGGACAGCGAAGAGACCGTCTTGGAACTGGCGGCCCAGGCGCCCATCGAGCTGATGGGCGCGAGCGCGTCGAGCATCGTGACGTTCGACGACGCCGCCAACCGCGTGCAGCTCGACGTGGCCTGGGGCCTGAGCGAGCAGTACGTGCGCGCCATGCGCGCTCACATGGACGCCGGGATTGACGCGACGCGCTGCCGGTCGTGCGCCACGACCCGCGTGCGCACCCGGGACGGCTGCCCCCTGTTCGTTGGGCTGGAGTCCCTGGCGGAGGCGGAGGGCATTGCGTCGGCGGTGTGCATGCCGATTGTGCGCGAGAAGGAGCGCGTCGGGGCGATCCTGGCCTACTTCCCGTCGGCCGACGGCCCCGCCGAGTCGCAGGTGCGCCTGCTGAACGTCGTCCAGGGCGAGATCGCGGGGATGCTGGACAGCCGTCGGCTGCGGGCGCGGCAGATAACAACCATCAGCGCGCTGGACCAGGCGGCGGCGAGTGAGGCGAGCCTGGACCGCTTCGCCGACCAGGTGTTGCAGATTACGGCGTCGGGCTGGGATGCCGAGGCCGCCGCGTTGTTCCTTTACGAGGCGTCGTCCCACACGTGGGCGTGCCGCGCCGAGCGGGGCCTGGGCAACCGCATCACCGACGCCCGTTTCGTGCTGGCCCTGGACATGGCGCGGCAGACGCTGGCCGGTGCGCCGGTCATCGCCAGCGCCCTGCCGCAGCCGGCCGGTGATGTGCTCTCTGCCGCCGCCGCCCCGCTCGTGACCGAGGGCCAGGTCTTCGGCGCGCTGTTCCTGGGGGCGAGGCGTCCGCGCGCGTTTGCCCCGCGCCACACCGACCTGCTGACGACGGCGGCGAACCAGGTCGCCCTGGCCGTGCGCAACGCCCAGCTGTACGAGCAGGTGCGGCACATGGCGGTGTTCGAGGAGCGCTACCGCCTGTCACGCGAGATTCACGACGGTCTGGCGCAGACCCTGGCCTACCTGGGGCTACAGATGGAACGCCTGGAGAAGCTCGTGCGGGTCGGCCGGGACGAGGAGGCGGTGCTGGAGATGGGCGAGATGCGCGAAGCGATTCGCGCCGCCTATGTGGACGCCCGCGAGGCCATTGACGGGCTGCGCCTGGCCGCCGAGCATCCGGAGCAAGTGGCCGCGCGGCTCGCGGACTACGTCGCCCATTTCCGCCAGCAGACGGGCGCCGAGGCGACGTTCTTCGCGGAGCCGCCCGACCTTGTGGTCGAGCCGGAAGTCACGCTCCAGCTGCTGCGCATTGCCCAGGAGGCGCTGACGAACGTTCGCAAGCACGCGCGCGCCGAGCATGTCGAGGTGCGCCTCGTCGCGCCGCGCGACGAGATCGAGCTGACCATCACCGACGACGGCGTCGGGCTGCCCCCGGCCCTGGCGGCCGACGGCGACTATCAACGCCACGGCATGGCGACGATGCGCGAGCGGGCGCAGAGCCTCGGCGGCCGCCTCAGCATTGTCACCGGCGCCGGCCAGGGGACGCGCGTCATCGTCACCGTACCCCGCCGAGGCCGCCCATGATCCGTCTCCTGATCGCCGACGACCATCGCCTGTTCCGCGAGGGGCTGGCGCGGGTGCTCAACGACGCGCCGGACATGAGCGTCGTCGCCAGCGTGTCCGACGGCGGGGAGGCGATTGCGCGCGCCGCCGAGCTGCGGCCCGATATTGCGCTGCTGGACATCAACATGCCGCACGTGGACGGCATCGAGGCGGCGCGTCAGATTCACCTGGCCTGCCCCCAAACCCACATCCTCATGCTCACGGTGTCGGAGAACTCGGAGCACCTCTTCGCGGCAATTCGCGCCGGCGCGCGCGGCTATCTGCTGAAGAGCATGGGCAGCGACGAGCTGATGGACGCGGTTCGGCGCGTGGCCGCCGGCGAGGGCATCGTTGCGCCCAACATGGCTGTCAAGCTGCTGGACGAGTTCGCCGCGCTCTCGGCGGAGAGCGAGCGGCGCGAGAATGGCGGCGAGGACCTGACGGAGCGCGAGCGGGCCGTCCTACGCTTCATCGCCCAGGGCATGACCAACAAGGAAATCGGCGCAGCCCTGGCGCTCTCGCCGCACACCGTCAAGGCGCACCTGCACAACATCCTGGACAAGCTCCACCTGCGCAGCCGCGCCGAAGCGGCGGCGTGGGCCACGCGCCACAGCCTCACACGGGGCGCGCCGGACTAACACCATTTAGATTGATGGCCGTCATTGCGAGACCCCAAGCCGTGTGACGGCATGCGCCGACACAAGAACACTGTCAAGCTGTCATTGCGAGCGTCAGCGAAGCAATCCCCCGTCGGTGCGAAAGGCCGTCTGAGCGGCGGCGGCGTGTCTTCCCCCCTTCCGAGAGATTGCTTCGTCGTCCTATCGTCCTCCTCGCAATGACGGCATGTCCTATGTGTTCTGAGCAGCGCAGCGAAGCAATCTCCCGACAAGGCACACGACTATCCGTTCGGGCAATAGCGTCGCCTCCTCCAACCGTAAGGTCGCTTCGTCGTCCTACCGTCCTCCTCGCGACGACGTTTCCAGGCCCCGGCTTCTATCCCCCCCAAATGGACTAGTCCCCCCTAACCCCTTTCTAGCCCCAGTGTACCCATCCGGGCGACGCCACAGCCCGGCGCGGCCTGTATACTGGTCCTATGCCTACACGCATCCTTCTTGTCGGCCGAGGGCTTTTTCGAGACGGGCTGGCCCGTGTTCTCGCGGAAGAGCCGTCGCTGTCGGTCGTCGGCTCGGCAAGCTCGTGGCGCGAGGCCGAGGCTCTGATTGTCCAGACGCAGCCGGAGGTGCTCATCGTGGATCAGGCGGCGATCGGCAGCCGCACGCCCAACGTCTACGCGCTGCTGGGCGATCCGCCGCGCCGGCTCAGGATCATCCACCTGACCCTCGACGAGAACCGCGCGGTGGTGGATGACCTCCGCCAGGTGTCCGATATCTCCGTTCCGGAGCTTATCGGTATCTTGCGCTCGCCCCACCAGGGCCAGTCCGAGGAGGCGACGGACGGCCTATGACGACGCACACGCTTGGCTCGTCGGTTCGCCGCCATGTTCGCTCGTCGGCCTGGCCGCTGCGCCTGGCTTACGCCGTCGTGGCGCTCGTCGTCGTGGCGGTGCTGGCCTTCGCCATCGGCAAGCCGCTGCGGGTGCTGCCGCGCATCAGTCTCGCGCCGGGCTTCGCGTTCACGAACCAGAACGGCATGGTGCGGACGAGCGAGGACTATCGCGGCAAGATCACGCTGTACAGCTTTGCTTACACGGGCTGCGGCGCGGGCTGCCCGCAGACCGCCGACGGGGTCGCGGCGCTGCGGCAGCGATTGTCCGAGAACAAGCCGCAGGACATAGACGTGGCGCTGGTGACGGTGAGCGTGGACCCAGAGCACGACACGCCCGAAGCGTTGGCGCGCTTTGCGGCGA
Organism: Anaerolineae bacterium; assembly: GCA_046328525.1. GTDB lineage: Bacteria > Chloroflexota > Anaerolineae > Epilineales > JAHCIE01 > JBDHWG01. The sequence goes on along the minus strand of JAXLWK010000007.1, from coordinate 294,696 downwards.
AGTACCCGGGCGATAGCGCGATCCCCTGGGATTTCCTGACCGGGGAGCCCATGAAGACCAAATACACGGTGGGCGGCGGCTTCAACGTGTACTACGACAAGCGGCCCGACAACCCAACGGCCCTTCGCTTCGAGCCGCACTTCGTCCTGGTGGACGGCTGGGGCATTATCCGCGCCGACTACCGGACGTCGCAGCTCGACCAGAGTATCGTGATGCGCGACCTGCAATCCCTGGCCGATGAGGCCCGCAACAGCACGGGCCTGGCGCACGTCGCCTACGAGGCCGCGCACGTGTTCAGGTGCTACCAATGACCGATGTTCCTGTACCCCATCGGCGGCCTCTCGCCCTCCGATGGCCTGTCTTGCTCGTCGTCGGCGTCGTCGCCGTGGCCCTGATAGGTGTGGCCGGGTGGAAGGTGGGGAGCTACCTTCGCCCCCACGCCTACCACGGCATGATCCTGCAATCGCCGCAGCCGGCGCGGAATTTCACCCTGACCGACCAGCACGGCCAGCCGGTGTCGCTGAATGATTTTCGCGGCAAGCTCGTCATGCTGTTCTTCGGCTACACGACCTGCCCGGACGTGTGTCCGGTCACGCTGTCCGTCGTCAACAAGGCGCGCGAGTCCCTCGGCGCCGACGCGAAGGACGTGCAGGTCATCATGGTTTCGGTGGACCCGCAGCGCGACACGCCCGAGATCATGGGCGAGTACGTCGCGCGCTATGATCCCAGCTTCATCGGCCTGACCGGGACGCCGGAGAAGATCGCCGAGACGGCGACGTACTACGGTGTCTACTACAACGCCCACCCGGTGACCTCGGCGCTCGGCTACCTGGTGGACCACACGGCGACGGTCATGGTCGTGGACCGCGATGGCTACCTGCGCCTTATTTTCCCGTTCGGTGTCTCAGTCGAGGACATGGCGGACGACCTGTCCTACCTGCTCAGCCGGTGACCCGCACCACCCGTTTAGTCTGGAGGAGACGTCTATGGACAAGAAAGCACCCAATAAGGACCAACCGCAACATCCAATCGGCGCAATCACAGTCACCCTGATTTTCCTCATTACGCTCATCATCTTGTGGAGCTGGGTGTACCTGATTCTGCTAGGAAGAGGGATGACAGGATGATTCACATAGACAAATACGAAAAGTGGTGGATCGCCATCAGCGTCGCCGTCCTGGTGGTCTTCTTCCTCACCATCACGATCTCATCCGTCGCCTGGGGTTTCCAATTGCCGTACTCCTCGGTGCAGGTGGACCCGAACACCGTCGCCAAAGCCGGGCCGTTCGCCGAGCCGGGGCTGCGGCAGCTGGCGCCGGGCAAGTATGAGGCGGTCGTGCGCGCTCAGGCGCGGCCCTGGGTCTTCACACCCCAGGAGATGAAGGTGCCGGTCGGCTCGGAGGTGACGTTCATTGTGACCTCCCAGGACGTGCAACACGGCTTCCTGGTCGAGAACACCAACATCAACGCCATGCTGCTGCCCGGCCGGGTGACGACACTGACCCACACGTTCCGCACGCCCGGCACGTATCACTACGTCTGCACCGAATACTGCGGCCTCGGTCACCAGTACATGTTCGGGACACTCATCGTGGAATAATCGCGGCAGTCATGTGACTGTCGTCTCGAAAGGAGACAGCAATGCTTGCTTCTGAAAAGAGGCTTGTGGGCTGGCACATGGTGGTCGCGATTCTGGCCCTGTTTGTCGGCAGCCTCTTCGGACCGATGCAAGGGCTAGAGCACGCCGGGGTTGACCTCTACACCCCCCTCATGGATGCGGGGCTGCTGCAATCCTACTATCAGGGCCTCAGCCTGCACGGCGTTCTCAATGCTCTCGTCTGGACTACGGTTTTCATCACAGGCTTCCTGACCCTGGTGATCGTCAACAGCCTCAAGACGCCGATCCGTTGGCCGTGGATGAGCTGGCTGGCCTTCGCAACCATGGTCATCGGCCTGCTCATCGCAGCGGTGCCGCTCCTGCTCAACCAGGCGTCCGTGCTGTACACGTTCTACCCGCCCATGCAGGCGCCGTGGTACTACTACATAGGCCTGGTCATCTTCGTCGTCGGCAGCTGGATCACCGGCTGGAGCATGTACGGCACGTACTTCAAGTGGCGCGCGGCGAACAAGGGCCAGACGACGCCGTTCCTGGCTTTGGCGTCCATCATCACCCTGGTGCTGTGGCAGATCTGCACCCTGGGCGTGGCGGTCGAAATCCTCGTGCTCATCGTGCCGTGGACGCTGAATATCCTGCCCGGTATTGACTCCCAGATCGCGCGCACGTTCTTCTGGTTCACCGGCCACCCGCTGGTGTACTTCTGGCTGCTCCCCGCCTACGTCTCCTGGTACGGCATGATGCCCAAGCAGGTCGGCGGCAAGCTCTTCAGCATGCCCCTGGCCTACCTGGCTTTCTGGCTGTTCCTGGTCTTCTCGACGCCGGTCGGCTTCCACCACCAGTACGTGGACCCCGGCGTGCCCGACTTCTGGAAGTGGGTGCATGCCCTGCTGACCTACGGCGTGTTCTTCCCCAGCCTGCTGACCGCCTTCAACGTCATCGCATCGCTCGAACTCGGTGGGCGGGCGCGGGGCGGCAAGGGCGTGCTTGGCTGGATTCCCAAGCTGCCGTGGGGCGACCCCTCGGTGGCCGCGCAGCTGCTGGCGATGATCGTCTTCGCCTTCGGCGGCATCGGTGGTCTCATCAATGCCTCGTACAACGTCAACCTGGTCGTCCACAACACGACGTGGGTGCCGGGCCATTTCCACACGACGGTCGGCACTGGCGTGACCCTGACCTTCATGGGCATCCTGTACTGGATGCTGCCGTACCTGACCGGCCGCAAGCTGTGGGGCCGCCGCTGGGCGCTCACCCAGGCCTGGGTCTGGACGATTGGCGTGGCGATCTTCTCGACCGCGATGCACCGCCTGGGCCTGCTGGGCGCGCCGCGCCGGACGATGCTGGGCGCCGCGATGGAGGCCTATGGCAGCAACGATACGCGCATCTGGACGCTTCTCACGGCGACCGGCGGCGTGATCATGTTTGTCTCCTTGCTCATCTTCGTCGTCGTTGTCGTCATGACCGCCTTCTTCTCGAAGGAGCGCGTGCAGGTCGAGATGCCCGTCGCCGAGGCCTACGAGCAGCCGCTCGCCATCCCGGCTTGGTTGAGCAACTGGGGTCCCTGGCTTGGCGCGACCGTTGTGCTGATCCTGCTGAGCTACGGCCCGATCCTGGTGCAGATGCTTTCCAACGCCCAATGGGTCTCGCCCGGCTTCAAGGTCTGGTAGTAAGTTTCCGTCGCTTCCATGTGTGCGCGTATCCACCGGGGGTTGCCGTCAGCGCCCCCGGTGGACGCATGTATCCATCCGGCGCGAAACTGCATCTAACGGGTAGAACCGCTGTCATTGCGAGCGGAGCGAAGCAATCCCCCGCCCTTGTAGAGGACGGTGTGTGCAGCGAAAGCGTGTCTGTGATCCAGCGAGAGACTGCTTCGTCGGGCTGACGCCCTCCTCGCAGTGACACCTCTATCCATCGAATTGCAGAAACGAGGACCATTTCGTGTTCTTCCGGCGCGACAAGGCGCCGGCGCTGCTGGAAGGCGTTGATCAGGACAAGGACTGCCTTCCCCCGGACGCCGGCGGCGCTTCCCCCGATACCCTCGCCTCCCAGCCAGAGAGCCAGGTCTGGGCGCCGCAGCGCAACCGCATCTTGCGGGCGCTGGAGCGCGCCGCCCTGGCCGTCGAGACGCCTGTCAATCGGCTGATCGGCGCGCAGACGCTCAACCCGTTCTACCACACGGGCACGATCGCGGTCTGGCTGTGGATCATCGTGGCGGTCACCGGCTTCTACCTCACATTCTTCATGCAGTTCGGCTTCGAGAGCACCTTCGCCGCCATTGCGCGCATGGAGGCCCACCCGCTGGCGCATGTGATTCGGGCGATGCACCGCTATGCCTCGGTCTTCGCCCTCGTTGTCAGCCTGCTGCATGGCTACCGCCTGCTGTTCATGGACCGCTTCCGCGGGCCGCGCTGGCTGGCGTGGGTCACGGGCGTGCTCATGATGGTGGTGCTGTGGGTGGACGGCGTGATTGGCTACTGGCTCGTCTGGGACGAGCGCTCGCAGCTGATCACGGCAAGCTTCACCAATTGGCTGGACACCCTCACGCCGTGGGGGCCGTCGTTCCAGGGGTTCATCCTGAGCGCCGAGCGCCTCGATCGCGGCTGGATCCTCATCGGCCTGCTCCTGCTCGTCCACATCCTGCTGTTCGTGCTCGTCGCCGTGATGTTCTGGCTGCACATCGTGCGCCTCAGCCGCCCGAAGTTTCTGCCGGGGCGGGTGTGGCTCGCCGGCGTGTTCGCCATCGTCCTCGTCCTCGCCATCGTCATCCCGGTCGGCATGCTCGCGCGGGCCGACTTCCGCGCCCTCCCCCCACCGATCCGCGTGGACCCTTTCTACCTGTTCTTCCTGCCGCCCGAAATCAACGCCGATGCCTGGTGGCTGTGGACGGGGCTGGGCGTCCTGCTCGGCTTGTCCGTCGCCCTGCCCTGGCTGCCGCGCCGCCACAAGGGGCCGCCGCCCATCGCCATTGACAAGGATCTGTGTACCGGCTGCACCGAGTGCGCCATGGACTGCCCCTACAAGGCCATCACGATGGTCGAGCGCCACGACGGCAAGCCGCACAAGTACATCGCCATCGAGGACCCGGCCATGTGCGTCGCGTGCGGCGTGTGCCTCGGTTCGTGCGACCTGATGGCCGTCTCCCTGAGCGTCCTCGCGCCCCAGGCCATCCCCAACGCCACGCGCACGCGCCTGGAGCGGGCGAAACGCCGCGCGCCGGACACGCCCATCACAGTCGTCTACACCTGCGAGCGCCACGCCCTGTTCGGCGCCGACCGCGACCTGGCGGACGCCGCTCCGGTGGCCGGGGATGGCCCGCGTGCTGTCGAGGTCATCGCCCTGCCGTGTGTCGCCACGGCGTCGCCCAACCTGGTCAGCGATACCCTGGAGATGGGCGCGGCGGATGTGCGCGTCGTCGGCTGCCCGCCCGATGACTGTAGCCGCCGCGAGGGGAATCTCTGGACCGAGGGGCGTCTGAGCCGCCAGCGCGTGCCGCGCCTGCGCCGCGCCTACGCCAACGCGCCGATTACGACGTTCTGGCTCGCGCCGGACCGCTTCGCCGACGCCCTCCCGCCGCCACCGGCCCGCGTCGGCAGTGGCGACGTGCCGCCGTCCTTGCCGGGGCGCATGGCCCCACGCCTCACGGTGCGCAACATCGCTGCCGCGCTCGGCCTGGTGGCCGCTGCGTTTCTCGCGCTGGTGGCGCTGAGCGCCATCCCGATGCCGACGTTTGGCGCGAACGAGGCGCGGCTGGCTGTGGTGCTGCCGAACCCGGCCGCGTTCTTTGGCGCGGCCCCCAGGCTGCCCGGCGGCGCCGCCCCGACGTGGCCGACGCGCCTGTCGGTGGCCGTGGACGGCCAAACGGTGCTCCAGGAGGCGCTCGCGCCGGCCGACGTGTACGCCGGGCGCGCGCCGGCGGTCATGGAGGAGTGGCCGCTAACGCCGGGCGCGCACCGAATCCAGGTGTGGTTCGACGGTGGCGAGGGGGGGACGACGACGTGGCGGCTGGCAGACCGAACGGTCACACTCCAGCCGCGCGAAGCCCTCGTCCTGGATGACTTTGCCTTGCAGGGTCAGGGGGGCGGGCGCTGACCTTGACTGTCGCCCTTTCTGTGGCGAGCCACTAGCCTGCCTGAGCCGCCAGGGCCTCGATAATCTGGCCGCAACCTCCGCTGCGCAGATAGCCGGCGTGGTCGGCGACGTCCTCGAACTTGCGTCCGACGATCGCTGAACACTCAAACTCGCCGCCCGACGCCTCCACGAATCGGTCAATCGTATCCATCGCTTTGGGGTCGTTGAAATTGAGTTTCGTCGTTTCGTCGTCGCTGCTGCCGAGACCGGCGAGCCAGATCGCAGCGCCTAGCGCCCCGCACGCGCCCCCACACAGGCCGATGCCGCCGGCCAACCCGGCCGCCATGACTGTGTGCAGCTCCGACGCGCCCATCCGCTGCGCCAGCAGCGCAGCACAGCTCACGGGATGACACGGGGGAGCCGCCGGCTCCTCGGCCAGAGCAGAGTCTATCGCATCTGCCGCCAGCGGGGCGTAGCTGGCGGCCATGCCGAAGCACTGGATAGGCCCGCCCCGTACAAGGAACTTCAGCATTGTGCGCCCCGTCGGGTTTTTCCAGTCGGTACCTGTCAGCTCGAGGCAGTTGATGGCCTTGTACTTGGCGCGGAAGGTTTCCACGAGGCGTTGGGCCGCGACAACAGCGGCGGCCTCAGCCTGGGGGCCTGCTCCGAAGACCTGGTGAGCCTGCGCGCCGGCGGCCAGGGCGGCCCCCCACAGCATGCCGCACTGGAAGCCCATCTGCTCGATTCCACCGGCCAGGGACATGGAGGCGTGTTCCTCGCGCTCAAGAGGATGATTGAACGAGCGGTCAACGACGCTCAACAGGGTCTCGGATCAGGTGCCTTCCCTGAGGAACGTGCGTATGGTTCCGAGCGACGAGATTCCGGTTTTCGTTGTCGCGTTCATGAATGCGTGTCCTTGTTGCGAGCGCCACTGAGGAGGTGTGCCTCGGCGAGGCTCCATTCAACGGGGCGTCAGACGAATGACGATGTGTCCGTTGCAACGCTCGACGCTGCGTCCGGCAGCTTCTTGCGCGGCGGATTCGCCCTGCTCCCGCCGAAGATCAGCATGGCCCCGATGAGGAAGCCGAAGTCGTAGAGTCTGCCGCGATTGTGCGTTTCGTAGATACGAACCTTTGGCGTAAAGATGCTGACGAGCAGGACGATGGGGGCGATGATGCCGTGCCAGATCCCGACCCAGAACCCAGCCGGGTTGGACTCTGGCTCGGCGTATTTGGAGTTGGGGCCGCCAACTCGAAACCTGTTTGCCACGCTGTACCTCCAGAGGAATGGTTAAGCAATCGGTGGGCTGAACCCTGGCCTACTCCCTATACGACGGCGGGCGGCGCTGGTTGTGCACCGCGATGGCCTATCTCGACGCCGGTCTTGATACCTTTGAGCAGCAGCCAGAGGCCGATGGCTAACTCGAACAGCCCAATCGGAATGGAGACCGTCACGCCTGCCCCGGCTGAGTCGACAGCGACGGCCGCGCGGACGCGGTGGCGGATAGGTTGAAGCCTTTGGCGATCAGCCACACGGCCATGACCATTTCCTGCACAGCGAGCGGCAGCACCAGGTACGTGTACGTTGTCGAGGCGCCGGTCATCTGGCCGAACAGGAGCAGCATGGCTGCGCTCAGGGACAAGACAGCGCCGAGGAGGCCCCAGCCGGATAGCCAGCGCGGGACCAGTCGCGATTGATACAGCAGGCTATACAGCATCAGCGCGCCCAGGGGGAACACAATCCCCGTCATCACTCGAATCGCTGCCTGGCATTGCAGACTCAGGGCGCCGAGGGTCACGACGTACGACGCATCCACGACGCTTGCCTTTGCCAATTCCCCCCCCAGCGCGATCAATGCTAGCCAGTTAACGACCAGTCCCATGTACAGGACGGTCTCAAGAGCGCCCCTAAAAACGACGTACCCCACCGCCAGGGTTTCGTTGTACTTCCTGGCGAGCGGATACAGCACCACCGGCACCATCGCCAGCGCGAGGCCCATGATCAGCACGAGCAAGGCCCCCAGGATGATCTGATTGGCGCCGGCGGGGACTCGGGCGAGATAGTCGGCACCCGGCTCGGAAAAGCCGCCTAGAATTGGGCCTGTGACGACGACGCTGAGCACGCCGGCGACCGTGCCGATAATGTACAGGACGCCCACGAGAACCGCAGTCTTTCGGTAAGTGTTCATGAGTTTGCTCTCCTGCTTCGATGCAATGGACCGAGACCCGTCTACACACAATATACCGCCGACATGGTATCGGCGGCCAGATACTAAAGTATTGTTGTGGGTACTGTTCTGAAGATGGGAGCGGTGAACTGGCTGTCTACGAAGGACCGGCGCATCCGGTTGTGGGCCGGGCTAACGGCCTCGGCGGACGTGGCTCATGGCTGCACGCGCAGCTTCCACAGCGGGACCAACCCCGCGTTGAGCGTCTCGCCGTCGCGGGCGGCCAGCAGGTTGCGCTTGGTATCGAAGTCGTAGACGCCGACGCGAATCTCGTAGACACCCGGCGGTGTGTCCGCCGCAATGTCTATATGCCGCGTGTCCTTCATCGTCGTTCCGGTGCGCCACGCCGACGTCGGCTGGCCGCGGGTGCGCAACGGCTCGTCGCTCTGGGCGACCTTGTTCCCCTCGGCGTCGAACACCTGGACGGTGACGGCGTAGTCTTTCGACATCGCGTCCAGCGCGTGCCAGCGCAGCCCCAGGCCGACGCTCTCGCCGGGCCGCACCGCCGCGCGGTCCAGCTCATACTCGACGAGCGCCATCTGATGCCCCCAGGTGTAAGTCAGGCTGTCCTCGGGCCGCGCGCTCATCGCCGGTCCCTGGAACCGCACCTCGTCCGCCGAAGTCGGGCCGCCGGCCTTCGTGACGCCGATGCGCTCGCCGTCGGCGTTGACCAGGCCGAGGGCCAGGGTTGTGCGCGCGGCCGGCGGCGCTGTGTCCGGCACGATCAGCGGGTAGCGGTCGCAGAAGCGCGCCCCGGCCGGCCAGTGGGACGTGGGGAACGTTCCGAGGCCGTGGTAGGTGTCCTTCTGGGCGGCGATGATGTCCTGCTCGTTCAGCAGGTGGACGAAGACGAAGACATCGTCGCTGGACGGCCGCCTTCCCTCCCAGCACGCCGTGACCCACGCCGTCCCGCCGGGCGCGACCGTGTCCGCGTCCAGCCGGTAGCCCAGCAGGCGCACGCCGTTGTCGAACATCGCGTCGGTTTGGGGGGCGACAGCAGCGTTGACCCCGTTCATCGAGAGCATCGGCGGCGGCGCGTATGTGGGCGCGATGGCAGCGAACGGCACGGCTGCGGCGATGGTAAATAGGACGACGCCCACGCCCACGACAACCCACCGCCGCACCCGCTCGCCGCCGGGCACGAGCGCCAGCCAGCCGACGACGAGCAGCGTCGAGACGCTCACGATCGCCGGGTAGAGCAGCCGACCCTGGCTGCCAGGCGTCGTCAGCGTCCAGCGCGCGACGCCGACGGCGACGAGCAGCAGCCACGCGCCCAGGTAGGCGATGGGCCACAGCCGCGCCCAGCGCCGCCCCACGCACGCGCGCGCGACATAGACGGCGAGACCGACGACGCCGATGAGGGCGACGATGTCGAAGGCGTGATAGAGCGCCGTGGGGATGGGGATGTTGAACCAGCCGAACATGGCCCAGTATGACCAGCGCAGGCCCTCCACCTCGCCCAGCGCGTCACGCAGCCCGAAGCCGTCCGGCCGCCGCCCCATCAGCGCCAGGTGCATGGTGAGGCCGCTCAGGTCGCCGTACAGCAGCCAGTTCCGCGCGAACCACCAGCCACACACGAGCGCGGCCACGACGAACACCACCGCGAGCTGCCCCACAACCGTCTTCGGCCCGCGCTTGTCTGAGAACAGATGGGAAACGCGAAGGCGCAAAGGCGCAAAGGAAGAAGATGCCTTGCTTCTGTCTCCCTTTGCGTCTCTGCGCCTTTGCGTTTCATTTCTCTCCGTAGTTCCCGACGGAACGATATTACGGCGGAGAGGGGCCGACAGGATGACGGCGGCGGCGAACGGCCACAGCAGCAGGCCGCTCAGCTTCGCCAGCGCCGCGCCGCCAAGCACGATGCCCAGGACCACCGCCCGCCGGTACGACGGCGGCCGGCCGACGAAGTCCAGCAGCAGCGCCAGGGCCAGGCTGGACAGGAACGTCACGAGAATGTCGTTGTTGGCCAGGGCGCTGCTGAAGATGAAGCCCGGCGTCAGGGCCGTCAGGAGCATCGCGCCCAGGGCGACGCTGGGCCGCCTGGGGTACAGCCGCCGGCCGACCCAGTAGGCGCACAGCACGGTTCCCGCGCCGAGCAGCACCGACAGGAGGCGGGTCAGGTGGACGGCGAGGGCGGTTCCGGCGTAGGGGAACGTCTCGGCGGTGGGGTGGACGATGTAGTTCTGGTTGTCCTTGTAGGGCGTCGGGACGGGGCGAAACTGGGGGTTCTGGCGGCGATAGAGCGAGAAATCGTCGGTCGGCGCCCAGAAAGTGAGCGCGGCGCCGAGCAGATAGTACAGCGGCGGCTGGCTCGCCTCTTGCGCCGCCAGATGCGGGTACTGCGCGGCCGGCTGGCGCGGCAGGCCCTGGCCGCTGGCGACGTGCTGGACGAAGGCGTAGTGCCATACCTCGTCGAAGCCCTCGAAGACGGGCGTGACCACGCTGTAGAGCAGGGCCAGGCCGACGAACAGCGCGACGACCAGAATCGCGTCGGCGCCAGGCCGCCAGCCGGCGTCTCCGTCTCTCAACACGCGCGTGACTCGCTTCTCCGCATGGGCCGCTCTTGCCTCCGGCACCATTATAGCGGCGCAAGGCGTTGGGTCAATCTTTCGACGCAATCCAGAATTGACGAACGCGCCCGCGTGTGTTATACCCCTCCCCATTCGAATGTCACGACCGCGACCGGCCCTGCTGCCTGTCGGCCCACAAGGAGCATCCCATGCCCGGCCCCGATCCGCGCCTGACCATTGACCAGATTCTCGCCATCCGTCCCGCCGTCAACCTCGAGCCGCCCCAGTGGTTCCCCGACGGCGGAAGCCTCGCGTTCGTCTCGACCCTCGGCGGCGCCCAGGACATCTGGCGCATCGGGCGCGAGGGCGGCTTCCCGCAGCGCCTCACGTCGGAGATGGGTGTGGTGCGTTTCCTCGGCACGCCCAACGCGCGCCTGTCGCCGGACGGGCAGTCCCTCGCCTATCTCTCGGAAAAGGGTGGCACGGCGGAGATCTGGCTGTGGTCGGCGGCCGACGGGCAGAGCCGCCAGCTGACGCGCCACGGCGGCAACAACCTCAACGCATTCTCCTGGTCGCCGGACGGCCGCTCCATCGTATTCTCCGGCAACCGCTACGGCGCTTTCGACATCTACCGCGTGGACGTGACCGACGGACATACGCGCCGCCTGACGTGGGGCGCGCAGAACGACGTCTACCCCGTGTTCACGCCGGCCGACGACCGCATCGTCTACGTGCGGCTGGACGAGCGCTGGGCGGCGCACGAGATCGTGGTCGTCGAGGGTGATGGCAGCAATGCGATGCTCCTCGCCCGCGACGAGGACCTCTTTGACTACCACTACGGCAAGACGTTCGGCTACCCCCTCGTCGCGCCGGACGGCCGCAGCGTGCTGTTCCGCTCGCATCGCAACAACTGGATCAACTACTGGCGTGTCTCGATAGACGGCGGCGAGCCGCAGCCGCTGTGCGCGGCCGAAGCCGATCAGAGCGAGGCCCAGTGGTCGCCCGACGGCTCCCACGTCGCGTTCATCGCCAACTACAATGGAACACTGGCGCTGTGCGTCGTCGAGGCCGACGGCGGCAGTCTGCGGCGGCTCGTGGAGCCGGCTCAGGGCGTGTGCGCCTACCCGCAGTGGTCGCCGGACGGCCAGGCCATCGCCTATCTGTTCCAGTCGCCGACCGAGCCACTGGATCTCTACGTCGTCACGGTCGCCGACGCGAACGCGCGGCGGCTGACCAACTCGATGCCGGGCGGCAACGTTGGCCCGCGGCTCGCCGCGCCGGAGAAGGTCGTCTATCCGAGCTTCGACGGTCTGCCCATCCCGGCCTATCTCTACCGGCCGCCGGCCATCGCGCCCGGCGCGCGCCTGCCGGCCATCCTCTGGATCCACGGCGGGCCGACGAGCCAGTACATTGACGCTTTCACGTCCTACGCCCAGTTCTTCATCGGGCAAGGGTATGTCGTCCTGCTGCCCAACATTCGGGGCAGCTCCGGCTACGGCAAGTACTTCGAGGACCTGAATAACAGCGATTGGGGCCACGACGATCTGAAGGACGTGTTGGCCGGGGCCGACTACCTCAAGACCCTCGACTTCGTTGACCCCGACCACCTGGGCATTACCGGCACGAGCTACGGCGGCTGCATGAGCATGTCGGCGGTCTGCTGGGCGCCGGGCGCGTTCCAGGCGGCGATCCCCATGTCCGGCTACGCCGATTGGGTCCACGCCTACCACGAGCAGGAGCTGCGGCACATCAAGCTGTTGGAGTACGAGTTCGGCCCGTTCGAGACCCACGAGCCGGTCTACCGCCATTGCTCGCCCATCCATGACGCGCGGCAGGCGGCCACGCCCACCTTCGTCATCCAGGGCGAGGGGTTGCTGCCAAAGTCGGAGGCGTCGCGGCTGTTCGCGGCGGCGTTGGAGAAAGAGTACAAGACGGTGAAGTTCAAGGCGTATCCTAACGAGGGTTATTACGTTACATCACTTGCTGGCACGCGCCAGATGTGGCTCGACATGCTTGGCTGGTTCGATCAGTACCTGCGGCCCATGTAATCGGACGGAATAGGGTACAACCCCACGGAGAGGTGCCATGAAGGACACGTTCGAGATTCTGGGGCTGCGCGTCGAGCCGGGGCAGTCTGCGAAAACCGTCCTGGAGCTGACCCTGGCCGGTGTCGCCACAAAGATGCCGCTGTTCGTGTTCAACGGCGCGTACCCCGGCCCGACCCTGGTCGTGACCTCCGGCGTACACGCCGCCGAGTATGTTGCCATTCACACGACGTACAGACTGGCGCGCGAGCTGGACGCGGCGCAGCTCTACGGCCAGGTCGTGATCGCGCCCATCGTCAGCATGACCTCGTTTGCGAAGCGCGCCATCTACCTCGCGCCGCCGGACGACAAGAACCTCAACCGCCAGTTCCCCGGCGATCCCAACGGCTCCTATGCCCAGCAGCTCGCCGATTGGATCTTCCAGAACCTGATTCGCCGCGCCGATGCCTACATTGACCTGCACGGCGGCGATCTCAACGAGGCGCTCGTTCCGTTCAGCATCCTGCGGCGGACGGATAGCACGGACGTGTATGAGCGCTCGATGGCCCTGGCCCAGGCGTTCGGCCTGCCCAACATCATCGTGAGCGTGGTAGGCGGCTCAACCACGTCCGCGGCGGCGGAGGCGGGCATACCAGCGGTGCTGGCCGAGGTGGGCGGGCAGGGGTTGTGGTCGGCGGCCGACTGCCAGGAGATGTACGACGGCTTGCAGCGCGCCGTGGCGCACCTGGGTGTGACGCGCGCGCCGGCGCCGCCCGCGACCGCGCCGGCGCGGGTGCTCAACGAGTTCGTCTGGATGCGCGCGTCCCACGATGGGCTGTGGTATCCGGCGGTGAACATCGGCGACACGGTGGTGCAGGGGCAGCAGATCGGGCATATTGACGACTTCCTGGGTAACACCGTCGAGGTGGCGACATCGCCGGTGACGGGCGTCGTCATGTTCCTGGTGAGCACCCTCGCCATGAACAACGGCGACCCCCTCCTCGGCATCGGCGTGTGACGGAGAACCTCCCATCCCCCCGCCGGCGGGGGGAGACGAGGGGGGCGCCGGCGGGGGATAGGGGATGCGCAAAAACTAGCGTTTTGACGTGATTGGCCTATAGTTACAGAGCAATTCGCGGCCGTCGGAACACACCGGGGTCGCATGGAAGGAGAAGTGCATGATCACCATTCGGATGGATCGCCGGGTCTTATACGGCATCCTCGGCGTGGTGGCCGTCCTGGCTGTGCTTGGGTTGGGCTTTGTGCTCGGCAAGGCCGTCAACCCGTCCAGTTCGACCCAGGTCGCCGCGCCCCAATCGCCCGCCCAGGCGCAGAATCCGGCGTCGCAGGCCCTCCCGACACCGCAGTTCGACGTGACCGTGGCCGCCGCCGCGAACGCCCAGCTGGCCCACGTGCCGCGCATCAACCTGGACCAGGCGAAGCAGAAGCTCACCGACCCCAACGTTCTGTTCGTGGATGCGCGCTCGGCCCAGGAGTTCGCGCAGGGGCATATCAAGGGCGCGATCAACGTGCCGGTGAACGACGTAGACAAGTATCTCAGCCGTTTGCCGCAGGACAAGGAACTCATCGTCTATTGTGCCTGACCGTCCGAACAAGAGTCTGCCCGTGAGGCGGACACACTAATGGGCAAGGGGTACAAGAACGTGCATGCTCTGTTGGGCGGCTGGGCGGCCTGGAAGACGGCCGGGTTGCCGACACAGTAGTAGTGGTCTATGACAAAGATGACGAGAACGTAGTAGCGACTTCAGTCGCTTCCTACGGCCGCAGAACGACTCAAGTCGTCACTACGGAAGACGTGGCTTGTTGTGACACACCAGTAGTCGCGTAAGTCGCGTAGCAGGCGAATGACACTGAATCGGGGGCCGTTCCTTCCAGGGAACAGGCCCCCGATTGGCGTGCCGATTGCCCATTGACAGGCGCGGCCGACGGGTGTTCAATGGAAGAGGGGGGCAGGCTCGAAAGGGGGTGATGACATGCCGGGCGTGTGGCAGCGGGTCTTGTTCTGGACGCCCAGGGCGCTGCTGGCCCTCTTCATTGCGTTCATCAGCCTGTTCGCCCTGGACGTGTTCGGTCAGGGGTACGGTGTCTGGGAAACCCTCGTCGCGCTGTTCATGCACCTCCTGCCGACGTGGTTCCTGCTCGCCCTCCTGGCCGTCTCGTGGCGCTGGGGCTGGCTGACGGGCGTCGCGCTCATCGGGTTTGCCGCTTGGTACGTGGCGTCGGCGTGGGGGCGCTTCCCGTGGTCGGTCTACGCGCTCATCGCCGGCATCCCATGCGCCGTCGGCGTGCTGTTTCTGCTCGACTGGATGGCGCGGCACAACCGCCGGTTCGCCGCCTTTTGACACGGCTGGCGACTTAAGGTACAATCGCGGTCATACCACCTGGGCAATGGCCGCCTGACGCGGCCATTCTTCTTGCCAAACACGGAGGAAAACGGAATATGGCCCTGACGCCTGAACAACAAGATGTCTTGGCGCGCGCCAAGACCGACGACGTGAAGTTTGTCAATCTCCAATTCATAGACGTGGTCGGCATTACAAAAAGTGTGACACTGCCTGTCGAGCGCCTGCAGGAGGCCTTCGATCGCGGCATCTGGTTCGACGGCTCGTCCATCGAGGGCTTCACGCGCATCCAGGAATCCGACATGTTCCTCGTGCCGGATGCCGACACCTACCGCGTTCTCCCGTGGGGCCAGCAGGCGGGCAAGGTGGCGCGCCTGGTGTGCGACATCTTCACGCCGAACGGCGACCCGTTCGACGGCGACCCGCGGCGAATCCTGCGCCACGCGGTAGACCTCGCCGCCCAGCAGGGCCTGACCTACAACACGGGCGTCGAGCTGGAGTTCTACCTGTTCACGCCCGAGAACGGCCGCATCCGCCCCGCTCCCCACGATGTCGGCGGCTACTTCGACATCTCGCCCCGCGACGAAGCGAGTCTGGTGCGCCAGGACATTACGCGCGCCCTCGAAGACATGGGGCTGGAGGTGGAGATGATCCACCACGAGGTCGGCCCGGGCCAGCACGAGATTGACTTCCGCTACGCCGACGCCCTAACCTCGGCCGACAACGCCGTGACGTTCAAGTACACCGTGAAGGCGATTGCGCAGCGCCACGGTCTGTACGCGACGTTCATGCCCAAGCCGATCTATGGCATCGCCGGCAGCGGCATGCACACCCACCAGAGCCTCTTCCGCGACGGTCAGAACCTGTTCTACCGCGCCGACGACCCGTACAAGCTCTCGCCGATGGCCTACTCGTTCATGGCCGGCCAGATGGCGCACGCCCGCGCCCTTGCCGCCCTGGTCGCGCCGACCGTGAACTCCTACAAGCGGCTCGTGCCGGGCTACGAAGCGCCGGTCTACGTGTGCTGGGCGCAGATCAACCGCTCGGCCCTGATCCGGATCCCGCGCTACTCGCCGGGCCGCGAGCAGAGCACGCGCCTCGAGCTGCGCTGCCCCGATCCGAGCTGCAACCCCTACCTGGCCTTCGCCGCCATGCTCCACGCCGGCCTGAGCGGCGTCAACCAGAACTTGCAGCCGCCGCCGCCGGTCGAGGAGGACGTGTTCCACTGGGACGCCGACGAGCTGATGGAGCGCGGCGTCGCCACGCTGCCTGGCTCGCTCAGGGAGGCGCTGGACGAGCTGGCGAAGGACGAGTTGATCCAGCAGGCGCTGGGGGCGCACGCCTACGAGGCGTTCCTGCGCGCCAAGACGGAGGAGTGGGACGAGTACCGCACCCAGGTCAGCCAGTGGGAAGTGGACCACTACCTGGAAATCCTGTAGTCTCGCACCTGCCAGACCCGACAGGCCCGAAAGGACGTGTCGGGTCTTTTATTGCCCTCAGGAGGCTTGCCGATGAACGTCCTGCTCATCAACGGCGCCGAGGTCGCGGCGCTCCTGCCCATGTCCGACGCGATCGAGGTCATGGCCGACGCCCTGCAAACGCTGGCGCGGGGCGACGCCATCCTGCCGCTACGCCCGGTCATGTGGCTGCCGGACCGCCTCGGCGCGCTCGGCATGATGCCGGCCTTCGTCGGGGGCGAGATGTCGGTCATGGGCCTGAAGGTTGTGAGCGTGTTCCCCGGCAATCGCGGCACGCCCTACGAGTCGCACCAGGGCGCGGTCATCCTGTTCGAGACGAGCCACGGCCGGCCGCTGGCGATTATTGACGCCACCGCGATCACGGCCATTCGGACGGCGGCGGTGACGGGCGTGGCGACGCGGGCGCTGGCGCGGGAGGACGCGGGCGACCTGGCGATCCTCGGCTCCGGCGCCCAGGCGGAGACGCACCTGGCCGCCATGCTCAGCGTCCGACCGATCCGCCGCATCCGCGTCTGGAGCCGCACCACCGACAACGCCCAGGAGTTCGCCCAGCGCGAGGGGGAACGGCACAACGTCGAAATCGAGGTGAGCGACTCGGCGCAAGAGGCCGTGGACGGCGCCGACCTCATCTGCACCGTGACCTCGGCGGCGGCGCCGGTGCTCCAGGGCGCGTGGATCGCGGCGGGCGCGCACGTCAACGCCGTCGGGTCGAGCGTGCCGTTTGCCCGCGAGCTGGATACGCAGGCGGTGGCGCGGTCGCGCATGTACGTGGACCGCCGCGAGTCGGCGCTGAACGAAGCCGGCGACTTCCTGTTCCCAAAGCAGGAGGGCGCTGTGGACGACAGCCACATTCAGGGGGAGTTGGGCGACCTGCTCATCGGGCGCGTCGAGGGGCGGCGCAGCCCGGCGGACATCACCCTGTTCAAGTCGCTCGGCCTGGCCGTCGAGGACCTGGCGGCCGGGTATCACGTCTACCTTAAGGCGCTGGCGGGCGATGTCGGGACGGCGGTGGACCTCGGCGGGACACGCATCTAGGCGCGGCTGGGTTCGAGCGCGCGCCTCTCTTCCGGCTCCGCCTCAACCTGCGGCAGGATGCTCGGCCGCAGCAAATAGATGCCGTAGACCAGCAGGAAGATGTCGTGGGCGGCGCTTGCCAGCGGGATGGGCAGCCCGCCCATCTGGATGAACAGGTCCGCCAGGGCGTGCAGCGCGATGAGCGGCCAGATCGTGCGCGTCCGCAGCCGCAGCGCCGCCAGCCCCACGCCACCAGTCGCCGAGCCGAGAGCCTGCAGGGCGATCAGCCCCGGCGTCCCGCGCAGCAGAATGTTCCCCAGGTGCGCCAACCCAAACAGGAGCGACGAGATGAGGACGGCGCGCCAGATGCCAGTCGGGCGCAGCAGGCCGAGAATCGCGCCCCGGTACAGGCCCTCCTCGACAAAGCCCGTGGCGACGTAGCCGACGAGCAGTGTGCCGATCACGGCCGGCTCGAGCGGGCGGACACCGCCGAGCAGGGGCAGTAGCAGGGTGAGGGCGGGCAGCCAGAGCAGGCGCAGGTTGCGCCACTGCGACGGGCCGACAAACCCGGCCATGCGCCACCAGCGGAAGGCGGCGAGCAGCGCGGCGACGAGAACGACGCCGACGAGGATGATGACAAGGCTGGCGCTCGCGCCCGAGCCGTAGCCGGCGAGACCGGGGAAGAGGGCGGCCAGGACGAGCGCGCTCAGCATGACGAACACGAGCCACGCGGCCCACAGAATGAGCGACCCCACGACAGGCCGCGTCTCAAAGAAGGTTTTCACGGGTCCTCCTCGTTGATGCACGACGATAAAGCGCAGACAGGAGCGCCGCTGGGGCGACAGCAAGTTTCGGGCCACCGCAATGCTCCGGCGTCTGCCGTTCGCTTTCGTGCGGAGTGGGGCGGCTGTCCAACAAAGGACGCTGGCAAGGACAATCGGCGGGATGGCGAGGGTGTAGAGTGTAGGTAGGCTTCAATTAGGGTGTATCTCATTCCGAGCCGCGCATAACGGAGAATGCCATGTCAGCGTTGTTGGATAGTACGAGCAATGGACAGCCGCGGGAGACGGTGCGTTTCCTGGTGTTTGGCGCGTCGCTGCGCGACGATTCCCTGAATGTGCGCCTGGCGCGCCTGGCCGCCCAGGTCATCGAGCGCCACGGCGGGATCGTGGACTTCGCCTCGATGGAGGAGTTCGATGCGCCGTCCTTCGACCAGGATGTCGAAAGGAAGGGCGAGTTCCCGGCTGGCACGCAGGAGTTCCGCCGCCGCCTGGAAGCAAACGATGCGTTCGTGATCGCCTCGCCGGAGTACAATGCCTCGATGCCCGGCGTCATCAAGAATGCCATTGACTGGGTTTCGCGCTACCGGCCGCAGCCGTTCAACATGATGCACGGCCTCCTGCTGTCGGCCTCGCCGTCTATGGCCGGCGGCAATCGCGGCCTGTGGGCGCTGCGCATCCCCCTGGAGCACCTGGGCGCGCGCGTCTTCCCGGAGATGTTCTCCCTGGCGCAGGCGCACCAGGCGTTCGACGCCGACGGGCGCATCGCCAACCCGCAGCTCGCCGAGCGCTTCGAGCAGAACATCGTCGGGTTCATGGACCTGGTGGAGGCGGCCAGGCACTACCCGTGCACGAAGGCGAAGTGGTACGAGTTCCTGGGCGAGCAGCCCGACGTTGCGACAGACCGGGCGGAGTAGGGGGGACGACCGATGGGGGCGAACGTGACCATTGCCAGCGTGACTCGCGAGCCGGGGCCGGCGGTGATTGAGGGGCTTGTGGACGTGTTGCAGGACAGCGTCAACAGCGGCGCGTCGGTCGGGTTCATGCCGCCGCTATCGGCCGACGAGGCGCGCGCCTACTGGACGAAAGCCCTGGAGCAGGTGGCGGCGGGCGAGCGCCTGCTGCTGGTCGCGCGCCGCGACGACCGCATCGTCGGCACGGTGGCCCTGGGGCTGGAGACGCGCCCGAACGGCTCGCACCGCGCCGAGGTCCAGAAGTTGCTGGTCCACTCGGCGTA
The DNA here is from genome assembly GCA_046328525.1 of Anaerolineae bacterium. GTDB lineage: Bacteria > Chloroflexota > Anaerolineae > Epilineales > JAHCIE01 > JBDHWG01. The sequence continues at coordinate 275,384 of JAXLWK010000007.1, read as the reverse complement.
TCGCCGCCAGGGCATCGCCGCCGCGCTCATGGCCGCCGTCGAGGACGCGGCGCGCGCCGACGGCCGCAAGCTCCTCGTGCTCGACACGCGGGAGGGCGACGCGGCGGAGATGCTGTACGAGCGAATCGGCTATACGCGCCTCGGCAGCATCCCCGGCTACGCGCGCAACGCGGACGGCTCGTTCGACCCGACGGTCATCTTTTATCGGCCACTCTAGCAGTCCAGGAGGGTTACAATGGCTGAGAGCATTCATCCCGACACCAAGATCGGGCACGTGCATCTGAAAGTGTCCGACCTCGACCGCGCTGTGCGCTTCTACCGCGACACGCTCGGCTTCGAGGTCATGCAGTACTATGGCCGCCAGGCGGCGTTCCTGTCGGCGGGCGGCTACCACCACCACATCGGGCTGAACACGTGGGAGAGCCAGGGCGGGCGTCCGCCGGCGCCCGGCACGACGGGCCTGTATCACATTGCCATCCTGCTGCCCAACCGCCGCGAGCTGGCGCGCACGTTCAAGCGCGTCCTGGAGAACGGCGTGGTCATTGACGGCGCGTCGGACCACGGCGTCAGCGAGGCGATCTACTTCCGCGACCCCGACGGCAACGGCATCGAGATCTACCGCGACCGCGACCCGGCGGATTGGCCGCGCCGCGACGGCGAGTTGCAGATGGTCACGCGGCCGCTGGACCTGCGCGGCCTGCTGGCCGAGCTGGACATAGAGCCGGCTGCCGTATAGGCGGAACAAACGCCGCCCGCACAACGTCCTCTCTCTTGAGACGCGGCGCGAACTGATGGAGATGACCGCATTATTGCCGCCCTCGTGCTGGCGCTTGAGACGGGATTTGCCGCAGAGGCAAGGAGGGCGCAGAGAAAAGTCAGATATGATGTGCCTCTGTGTTCTCTGTGCCTCTGTGGCAGCCTCTCTTCAACCCTTTGCGTCTCTGCGCCTTTGCGTTGCCCATCCCATGTCCGGAGAGAGACGTTGGCGCCCAAGCCTTTCGCGTCTTTCGTCCCTTTCGTGACCTTCGTGGTCCAACCTTGTTGGGGGCCGCGCTGGCGCACGGGCGCCAGGCTGAAGCGCTCTTTAGGGGCGCGGGGGCGCGCCTTCGCGCCCCTGCTGCTGAGAGGGCAAAGTCCTACGGACTGATTTTACCCTGGAGAGGGCTTTTAATCCGCTAGAGGATCAGCTTCATGGTGCGATGGCTGTGGGTGACCGTGGTGCTGGGGCTTGTGCTGGCGGCGCTGGGGGGCTGCGCGCCGGCGCCGCCAACGCCGGCCGCGCTCGACATGGCGACGGCCGCGCCGTCCACGATACCCTTGCCGACACCGATAAGGACGGCGACACGCCTGCCCTCTCCGACTGTCCCCACTCCCACATCCCCCGCCTCGCCGCCACCACCCCCGACTCCATCACCCAGTCCGCCGCCTATCCTTCCCACGCAGCCCGTCCAGCGGATCCCCATGCCTGCGCCGCGCACCCCCATGCCCGCGCCCACGGGCGCGGCGCCGCACGTCGTCATCCTGCCGACGCCCTGGCAGTTCATGGATGACGCGGCGTTTGGCGAGCGGGCGCGGGCAGACCTGGCGCAGCGGCTGAGGCTCGCGCCGGACGCGGTCGAGGTTGTTAGCGTGACGCGCGGTGACGTACCGATTGGCGCCCTCAACTGTGCGGCGCGGCGGACACCGGACAAGGCCCCCTACACGCAGCCGGCGCTCGTGATGGCGGTGGAGATCGTGCTGCGAGCAGGGGGGCGCGAGGTCACGTACTACGCCCAGGGCCAGCGCCTCGTGACCTGTGACGCACCCTAGGGAAATTGTCACAGGGAAATTGGACCGCGAAAGACACGAAAGCCCACGAAAGACGCGAAAGGCATACGCCACGCGGTACCTTTTCGTGTCTTTCGCGTTCTTTTCGTGACCTTCGCGGTCCAAAGGTTCACCCGTCCAACACAAAGCCCCCGGTGGAGCGTCATTGCTCCTGCCGGGGGCTTTGTGCCGATTTGTAGAGACGCGCCATGGCGCGTCTCTACAACGTGGCGCGTCTCTGCTACGGCTTGGCCGTGGGCGGCGCCGTCGCGCGGATGAGGATCGGCACCGTGAAGGTGGACGGGGCCACCGACGGGCCGAGCAGGACGTCGCCCTGCAGGACATCGCCGGGGCTGACGGTCTTCTGGTAGCACACTTGCAGATGGGCCGGCGTGTTGGCGGGCAGCGGGCCGCTCGGTACGTTGCGCACCGTCACGTCGTAGCCCTGCACCAGGTCGAGCGTCAGCTTGAACGTCGTGCTGCCGCCCGGCACGCTGTAACCGTGCACCAGGATTTCGTACTTCCCGTCCAGCGGCCGGGTGAGGCTGACCGTCTCCTGCGCCGTCGAGGTCGTGCTGGAGGCGACGACTTCGTCGGGGTAGGTGAACTTGCCGTCGTTGTTGCTGTCCCGCAGGAGGAACAGGTCCAGGTCCGGCCCGGCGCCGCCGTCAATGCTCACCGTCAGGCGCGAGGCGTGGGTGACGCTGAAGGGGTACTTGTAGCTGGCGGTGCTGGGATCGTTCGGGTCGTCCTGGTTGACGGTCTCCGAGTTGCGCACCAGCGGCTTGCTCAGGCCGAAGCCCGCGGCGCTCAGGCCGGGCAGGTCCATGGTCGCGCTGAACGTCAGCGGTGTGCAGTTGCTGATAGTCGTCGTTGCCGTGACGTTGGTCGTCACGTTGATGGCCGACGGCGAGACGGTGGCCGCGCCGACGGTCGTCGTGTACGGCACGTCGAATTTGTCGCCGTCGAACAGGACGTTGTGCAGGCGGATGGCGTGCAGGCCGTCCCTGGCCTCGCCGGCGACCCACTCCTCCGGCCCGCCCGTCGCCGTCTGGAAGCGCCAGACGCCCGCGCCCGTATTGCGGTTCACGCTGCGGCCTACCTGGTCGAGGGTATACGGGCCGTAGTAGGCCGGGTCGGCCCAGTTGCTGGTCGAGTTGCCGGGGTTGTTCGGGTCGCTGAAGCGGTCGCTGGTCGGGCCGAGGAGGATGGTGTCAATGTCGGTCGGCGGCGCAGCGCCGTTCCAGACGTTGCGCGTCAGCAGCTTCGTGCCGCTGATGGGCGACTGGGTCGAGTCGAAGAAGAAGAGGCGCCAGTCGCCCGACTCGGCGCGCCAGTCCCAGGCAATGTCGCCGCGCACGACGCCGTTGTTGTACGGGTCGCGCGGGTCGTTGGCGTTCGGGCCGCCCAGGGTGATTGTGCCGCTGTAGTCGTACTGCGCCGCGACGCTGGCGACGACCGGGATGGTGGCGACGCGGTCCGGGATCTGAAGGCCGCCGCTGCCGCCGGCCTTCGTCGGCGACGGCTGGGCCAGGCGCACGCCCGAGGCGATCAAGGGCATGAACACGCTGTACGGCGCGCGGCCGGCGTAGGTGGCCTGGATCGCGCCGTCATACTCGCCGACCGCCGTGTTGGCAGGGATGGCGATGGTCGCCGTGGCGGTGGCCGTCGAGCGGGGCTGGATGGTCAGGTGGTCCGAGGCGAAGCTGACCCACTGCCACGGCTCGCGCTTGAAGAACTCGACCTTGATCTGCATCGTCGTCGTGGGAACGTCAGGGGTGCGATCGCGGTGCTGAAGCCCGATGAACAGGCCGTTGTGCATGTGCAGCTTCGGATCGCGCATCTGAAGCTTGAGGGCATTGCCCGCCGGGCGGCTGTAGCCGACGCGCTCGTACTCCCAGCGCTCGATCTCGGTCTGGGGCCAATCCAGGGCTGCGATATTATCAATATTGGCCGGCTGGAACGGAACCAGGTCCTTGTGGTTGACGACGCCGTTGCCGTTGGTGTCCGTCCATAGCTTGCCGTCGCCGTTGATGTCGGTCCAGTCGTAGATGTACAGGTTCCAGCGGTTTTCGGCATTGTACGTCCCGGTCGGATCCATCGAGCTGAGCGGGTAGATGAGCGATACCTGCATCATCTCGGTGTCGTCCGGGATGTTGTCCAGCGGCATCAGGTAGTCGGGCGCGAAGAAGTTGTACACGCTCTCTTCGCTGATGGGCTTGCTGGTGAACGTGAAGTCGCGCTGGTCGAAGCGCCGCACGACATCCGCTGAGAGCGTCACGTCCACGGCGTGGTCGCTAGGGTTGTTCAGCGTGAAGTTCTGGGTGTCGCTGGCGCCGGGGGCGATGATATTGGCGAAGGCCGGGTACTCGTGGCCCCGGTAGTTCCCCACGCGCCACTCGTCGGGCAGGGCGTAGACGCCCTGGCGGCCCGAGGCGATGTCGGTGGACAGGTCCGCGTTCACGCGGCCCGCGCCGCCTGTGAACATGTCACTGCCTGTCGTGATAGCGCCGGCCTTGAGCAAGGCGCGCGATTCCTGGTACGTCGGCCAGCGGCCGTTCTTCTGCTTGAACGCCTGGTAGACGAGCGCCAGGTTGCCGGCGGCGACGGGGGTCGAGCGGCTCGTGCCGCCCCACGTCTCCCAGGCGTAGTTGCCGTCGAAGCCGATGTTGATGGGCACGTCGCCGGAGCCGCGGTCGCCGTTGGCGGCGATGTCGGCGCCGACCGTACCCCGCGCATCCGGGCCGCGGTTGGTGAACCAGTTGGAGCTACCGAAGGGAATCTGGGTCGTGCGGGTGATCGAGTCCCAGCCGGTCGAGCCAAACTGAGTGGACGCCGCCACCTTGACGGCCACGCTGGGCAGGGGAGAGGTCACTGTGCCATAGCCCGAGCCGCCGTTGCCGTTGGCAAAGAGATGCGTCGTCGTCGGGTTGAGACGGCGCTGGTAGCGGTCCAGGTAGCGGCTGTTGTAGTCCCAACCGCCATTCACGATGTCCGATTCTCCATAGCTGTTGCTGGTGATCTGGATGTCATCTTTGGTGTTGGCGCGGCCGTCATACCCCAGCATGGACAGGATCCAGGCATTGCGGATCGAGGTGTCGAAGTTGAAGTAGATGTCGCCGATAGGGACAAGCCTGGCCTTGGGCGCGCCGCCCAGGGTGATGCCCGGTATGCCGTTGGGGAGATCCTGGAACAGCGGCGCGAAGCCGTTGATGGCCCCCTGAGCCACGACGTTGGAGGCGCACAGCGTCCCGTGGTCTGAGCCATCCCAATCGTCGAACGACCCCATGAAGGCCACGAGGGAGGCGCTCGCCGGCGCGGCGGCCAGGCTGCCGTAGAGGGTCTGGCTGCCGGGAATGGGGTGCTGACCGTCGGCGATGAAATAGACGCCGCCGCCGGAGATGTCCGGCTTGCCGTCGCCGTCCATGTCGCGGTACGACAGCGGCGACGCCTGGGTGACGGGCTTCTCGTTGGTGAAGTCGTAGTCGTTGTCCAGGTCCACGTAGACGGTATCGTAGACGCCTGCCTGGTGCTCATCCACCAGGAGAATGGCCGGCGACTGGCCGTAGACGTGGGCCAGGTTCAGGTCGGGGTGGCTGCCGAAGTGATAGACGCCGCTCTTGCTGGTGTCCTTGAACTTGTACTCGTGGCTGACGCCGGGAACCTTGCCGCCGCGGCCCTGGGAGTCGGCGAACGGGGCAAACCTGGCCCGCGCGATTCCGTTCTGCGCATCCTCGTAGGAGCGGTAGACCTGCGGGGTGGTCGTGGTGTCGGCGTACCACGCCGCGCCGGTGGCGACGAAGTCCGTGCCGAAGGCGGCGTCGTTCACGTAGAGCAGGATGGAGTAGGGGTCGAAGGCCATCGGCCAGCCGTAGTAGGGCGACGCCGAGTCCTCCACGGTCGCCCACGTGCCCCAGAAGTCGGGGTGGGCCACGTCCACGCCGCTGTCAACGACCGAGACTTTGACACCCTGGCCCTGGAAGCCCTTCATCCAGGCGCGCTGGCTCTCGTGGTCGGGGCCAATGTCGAACCACGCCGCGGGCTTGGCGGCGGGCTGGGCCTGGGAAGCGTCCCCGGTCTTGTTGGCCTTGCGGAGCTGCTCGATTCGCGCGCGCTGCTCTTCGATCGAGGGCCTGGCCTTGCGTTCGGGGTCGGGGGGCGGCATCTGCTTCTCGGCGTCGCCGGGAACGACCGGACTCATGCGGTTGACGCCGGGTAGGGCGGCGATCTTGGTCAGGCTGCTGCCCTTGACCTGGGCGAGGATGACCTCGGAGTCCAGGAGCGGCAGCCTGGCCGAGACGGCCTTGACGGCGTAGGGCGTCACATCCACGCCCACGTTGGCGTCAATGACGACGCCCATCACGGCGCTGCCGCCGGCTTTGGCGGCGTCCCGCACCGTGGGCGACATCTTGTCGTAGGCGGCATCCGTCGTGGTGCTGATCTTCTCCGCCGCCTTGTCGCCGGGGGCCGGCGGCTGGGCGGTGGCGGGACGGATCAGGGCGAGGGAGAGCATCAGGACGGCGACGATGGCTGCCGCGGCTGCGAAGGGCAGCGCGAGACGTCTGAGATTTCTCATGCTGAGGCTCCAGATTCTGGGGGCTTTCATAGCCCCGGCATATGGATATTGGCCGGCGGCTCAACGACGGCCGGGCGCCGAGGGAGGCGCGTGTCAGGGTGATGGGGCAGACATGTGAGGGATGTCGCTCAGGGGGGCGGACGGCTCATCCAGGACTCCTTTGTCAGTTGGTGATGCGATCGCAGACCACGACATGTTGGCTGAGGGGATGGCGGCGACGCGCCGATTGTACACCCAGACGACGACGCATGCAAAAAGGCGTGAATTACGTCCCTCACCCCCTCTATCCCCCGCCTCGCTGCGCTCTGCTCCCCCTTCCTCCCCCGCCGGCGGGGGAGGAAGGGGGCTGGGGGGATGATGGGGGTCGAGCAGCCCCGCCTACCGTTGCAGTAGTGGCATGAACAGGTAGGCGCGCGTGGCGGTGATCGTGACGGGCACGCGGAACGTCGTCGGCGCGTCCTTCGGGCCGAAGTAGATAATGCCCTGGCGCGTCCCGATGAAGTTGGCGTTGTAGCGCACTGTGAAGCGCGTCGCCGCGCCTGCGGGCAGCGGATCGGCGGTGACGCCGCTGACCTGCAAGTCCGCGCCGTCCACGTTGAGGATGGTCAGGGTGTAGGTCGCGCCGGGCGGGACGCTGTAGCCGTTGACCAGGACGCGGTACTCGCCGGCCGCCGGCATGGGCATGGCGATGTGTTCGTGGGCCGAGGCGCTCGCCGACTGCGTGAGCGTCACCCACAGGCCGCTCGGGTTCCGCACCTGGAGGTACAGGTCCAGGTCGTAGCCCGTGAAGCTGCCGTTGGGCTGGAGGTCAATGTCGAGCAGGGCGCTGTTGCGCACCGTGACGGGGTACGTCTTGTTGCCGTTCGGGTCCGACAGGCTGCCGGCCGGACTTGCCTGGCCGACCGCGTCGCGGTGGACTTCGGGCGCGCTGAGGCCATACGCCTGCGCCGCCAGGCCGTCCAGGTCCAGGGAGGCGGTGAGGCCGACCTGGAACGAGCCGCTGGGGCCGGGCGCGGTGAAGGCAACGGCGGTGGGCGAGATGACCGCCGAGCCGACGGTGGTCGTGAACGGCACGCCGGCCGGCGACTGTCCGCCGTACAAGACATTCTGCATGGCGAAGAGGTTGAGGCCCTTCGTCAGGGGCGCGCTGAGCCACTCCGCCGTGCCGCCGGTGGCGGTCTGGAAGCTGTATGCCTGGCCCGGCGTCGCGCTGCTGCCGTCGGCGTCGTGCAGGGTGTCCACGCTGCGCGCCTTGAGCGCGAGGTCATACGGGCCGGCGACGGCCGGGTCGACCGGATAGCCCACGTCGTCAACGGGCTGGCCGTTTTCGATGCGCCGCGCCTGGGGGCCGTAGACCGCCACGTCAATGTCCGTGGGGAAGCTCTGCCAGACCGAGTGCACGAGGGCCTGCGCGCCGCTCGTCGCGGCCGTGTCGGGCACGTCCACGTAGAACGAGCGCCAGTCGCCCTGGGTGGCGTCGCCGTTGCCGAGCCAGTCCGTCAGGCCGAAGACGCGGCCGTTGTCATACGGGGCGTCTGTGGGTGGCGTTCCGCCCAGGCGCACGGCGTGGCCGATGCCCAGGTCGCTCGCGGCGGCGACGTTGGCGACGACGGGGAGCTCGCTGGTGTGGGTGGGGACGTGGGCGCGGGGGCGGCCCGGGACCGTCACGCCCTGGAGCGCGGCGGCCGGGCCGACGGCGTAGACGGTCAGGCTCGCGCCGTTAAGGGGCGTCGGGCCGAGGGTGAGGAGCGGCGTCGCCCCGCCGGCGTGGGTGACGGTCAGGGTGTAGGTCCCATCGGGCAGTGTGGCGTAGCGGGCGATGTCGTGGTAGTCGAGGTTGGCGAAGAGCTTGCGCCCGTTGGCGTACACGTCCACCTTGCCGAGGTCGGGCGAGAGCTGGCCGAAGCGAATGCGGCTCTGCCCGCTCGGCAACGTGCGGTTGCCGTCCACGATTGTCTGGAGCGCCGGCCCGTCGGCGGTGGTGACGGCGGCCAGGGTGTACTCCGTGCCTTCGGCGACGGTCACGTCCTGGTAGAGGACGGCGGCTGAGACCGGGTTACCGTGGGGCGCGACGCGGATGACGTGGGAGCCAGGGTAGAGGTCGAGGTAGGCGCTGGGGCCGATGTCGCCCAGGGCCAGGTTGGACACGGCGGGCGTCGCGCTGTTGTCCACGTAGACATCCACAGGCCCGACACCGGCGGCGGCGTGCAGGATGCGCACGCCGGCGTCGTGGCTGCGGGGCGGCGTGGCCTTGACGCGGATGCTGCCCTCGTAGTAGCCGTAGGGCCAGTCGTTGGGGACGTTGAACGTGGCGCGGAACGTCGCCGTCTCGCCGGGCGCGAGGACGAGGCTCGCCCTGTCCAGGGTCAGCGGCGACCAGGGCAGCCGCTTGTAGTACGTCGCCTTGAGCTTGAGCATGTCGGTGGGCGGGGCGCCGGTCTGGTAGCGCTGGTGGCTGACGCCGAGCATCAGGCCGTCGGCGCCCTGCTCCGTCGGGCGGAAGATGCGCAGGTCCTGGCTGTTGCCGCCGAGCCAGGACACGCCCAGGGGGTTCAGCTCGCGCGAAGTGTTGGGGTCGGGCGTGAGCTGGCCGGGCAGCGCGGCGGGCAGGTCCAACTCGCCTGTGTTGACGACGCCGTTCCCGTTGCGGTCGGTCCAGACGCGGCCGTTGTGGTTCCAGTCGAGCCACTGGTACGCCGACAGGCTCCAACTGCTCTTGCCCGCCCGCCCGCAGCCGATGTGCAGCCCGGCTGGGTCCTCGTTGCAGAAGGAGGCGAAGGGTTGCGCCAGCGCGACACGCAGCATGTCCGTGCCCGGCGGGATGCTAATCTTCTCCGGCAGGATCAGGTAGTCGGGCCGGTAGGGGCTGTAGCGGCTTTCCTTGGCCTTGTCCGTCTGGAGCGTCCACTCCTGGCTATCCATCGGCGTCAGGGTGTCGCCCGATAGCTCGTAGGTCAGGCTGACGGGCGAGCTGTTTGTCAGGGTGTAGACCTGGCTGTAGCTCTGGCCGCGGTGGGCGACGTTGGGGAAGGCGAGGTACTCCGTGCCGCGATAGTCGCCGACCTGCCACTCGCCCGGCGCGACAGCTGCCGCGTGCAGCCCGCCGGCGGCGGCCGTGGCCGTGTCCGCGTCCACCTCGCCCGCCCCCTGGATCGCCGGGTTCTGGCCGACGTCCCGCGCTGTGCCCTGGAGCAGCGCCCGCGCGGTGCGCCACGTCGGCGTCGCGCCGGTGCGCTCGTGGTACGCCTGGTAGACGAGGGCGGCGACGGCAGCGGCCTGGGGCGCGGCCTGGCTGGTGCCGCTAAACGCGAGCCAGGCGCTGTCGCCGTTGAGCCGCCCGTCCGGGCCGATGGACAGGTTGAGCGGGAACGCGCCGGACGCCGAGTCGCCGGTGGCGACGACGGCGACGCCGGGCCGGCCGCGCAGGTCGGGGCCGCGCGACGTGAACGAGGCCGGGTTGCCGTCGGTGAGCTGAACGGTCGAGCTGATGATGGAGGAGTCGGTGGTCGTCCCGAACTGCGTCGCCGCGCCGACGGCCAGGACTGTGCCGGCCGTGCCGGGCGCGCTGAGCGTGCCGTAGCCCGCGCCGCCGTTGCTGGCCGAGGCGATGATGAGGACGTTCGGGACGAGGGCGTTAAGCTGGGTGGCGAAGCCGCCGGCGTCCAGGCTCTGGGGGAAGCCGGTGTCGCCCCACGAGTTGGACAGAATCTGGGCGTCGTCGCCGCTGTCCGGGTGGCCGTCGTAGCCGTAGGTCATGGCGACCCACTGGGGGTAGTCGCCGAGGTAGGTCGAGGCGAATATCTTCGCGCCCGGCGCCAGGCCCGGCGTCTCGCCGCCCATGACCGCGTCGCCGTCGGTGACGCCACGCAGGGCGGGGACGCTGGACCCCTGGCCGAAGCGGCTGCGGATGCGCCCCTGACCGACGATCTGAGACGCGACCGCTGTGCCATGCTCGTTGCCGCCGAAGTCGCCGAAGAAGGCGACGAGGGCGCCGGCGGGCGGCGGCGGGAAGCTGTCCGACGCGCCCCACAGCCAGTCGAGGATGGGAATCTGGCTGTGGCCGTCGGCGATGAAGTAGATGATGCCGCCGGAGATGTCGGCCAGGCCGTCGCCGTCCAGGTCTTTGGCGACCGTGGGGTCCTGGCCGGGGCCGAGGCGGGCCGGGCGGATCGCCGTGAAATCGTAGGTCGCCTCGATCCGGTGGCTGCGGCTCTGGCGGCCCAGGTCCACGTAGACGCTGTCGTAGTCGCCGGCGGTGGCGTCGTCGGAGAGCAGGAAGACGGCGGGAACGGTGAACGTCTCGCCGCCGATATCCTCCACGCGCCAGAGGGTGGAGTCGGGGTGCGCGCCGTAGTGAATGACGCCGGAGCGGCTGGTGTTGCGGAAGGTGATCGTCTCGGTGACGGTTGTCGGCGTGAGAATCGGCTGAATCGTGGCGTCGCCGACGTAGGCCGGTATCTGAATCTCAATCGTGCCGGTCATGCCATACGCGGCGGGAGAAGTGAACGTCGCGGCGCTGGCGGCGTAGTTCGTGCCCGCCGGGTCGCCGCCACTCAGGACGTAGGCCGCCGCCGACTCGTGGTCGTACACTAGGGGGAAGCCGTAGTAGGGCGACTCCGGGTGCGGGTCGGTGGCGAACGTACCCTGGAGGTCGGGGTGGCCGAAGTCCACGCCGTCGTCGTTCACGCCGACGATTACGCCGCTGCCGTCATAGCCGTTGGCGGCGGCGCGGTTGACGCCGAGCGCCTGGGTCGAGTACCACAGCTCCGGCGCGTCCGCCTTCATCGGCGTGGTGGACGGCTTCTGCGCGGCGGCGGCGGCCTGCCCCCTGCGCTGCGCGGCCGCGTTGCGGATCTGCGCCCGCTCCGCCGCCGTGAGCGCGGTCGGCATCACGCCGACGACGCCGGGCAGCGAGGCCAGCTTGATGAGCCGGTCCTGGCGCACCTGGGCGGCGAGGATGCGGTTCGCGCCGAGGGGCGTCTTGAGGGCGCGCCAGCGCTCGGCGACGCCGTCCAGGGATGTCCCGTCGCGGGCGAGGACGCTGACGTAGACGGTCTCCGGGCGGCCGCTGCGGGCCTGGGGCAGCAGGCGCGGGCTGAGGCGCGCCAGGGCGTCGTCTTCGCCGGTCGTCGTCCTGGCGGATGGGTTTTGTAGGCCGCGCGCGGCGGCCTCGCCGGCGGCCGGCCCCTGGGCGTCGGCGGGCGCGCTGCGGGCCAGGCCGAGCAGCAAGGCGGCGACAAGGGCGGTCGCCGCGAGACTGGCGATAAGCAGTCGGTGTATCTTCAAGTGCATAGCACGCACTCCTTTGAGAATAACCCTGCTCGCAACGGATGGGGTCACGGATGAACGAATAGGTCTGCTCCGTATCCGTTTATCCGTGCGTATCCGTTGCGAGCCGTTGGCAGTCTAGACCACTCCTCCCGTGGGTCGTTGGACCACGAAAGGCACGAAAGACCGCGAAAAACGCGAAAGGCGCTACACCATGCGCCGTAACCTATAGTCCCGTTATCTATAGACGTTATTGGCCGCCGACGAGGTACGGCAGATAGAGCGCGGGCGCGGCGACGGCGACGGTGTCCACCTCGCGGCCGCCGGGCGCGTTGTTGCGGTGGAACAGGAGCAGGCCCTGCTCGATACTCCCGCTGGTGTAGCCATTCGTCGCCGCGCTCGCCCAGGCCCGAACGGTGGCCGCGCTGCGCGGCGGGATCGTCGCCGTCAGGCTGTCGGTCAGGAGGCGCGGGTGGCTGCCATCGTAGGCGTACCAGCCGCGATCCGGGGCGCGGTCCGAGAACGTGGTGTAGTCCTTGATCCAGTCGAGCGTCGTAACGTAGAAGCGCAAGGCCGTGTTGGCGGTGAGATTGACGTCGGCGGCGCGCACGCTCAGCACTGTCACGCCGCTGTTGAGGCTGAAGTCGGTTGGCAGCTCGGCCACGCAGCCGCTCGGCAGCGGCGGCGAGTTGAGGGCGACGATGTCGAGCTTGACGCTCTCCGGGCACAGGTACGCGCGGCTGCGCCCCGACACGCCGCCCCGCGTCGCCGCGCCGTCGTCGAAGTTGAACAGCTGCCAGTCGGCGCCGCCGTCGCCGTTGGTGTCCAGGTGAACGATGAACACGGCGGCCAGGGGCACGGCGCGCGGCGTGTACGCCTGGACGGCGAAGTCGAGCAGGCCGTTGCGGGCGCGGACGCCGACGCGCTGCACGTCGGTTGCGCTCGCGCCGCCGGTCTCCGCCGGGTCTTCGCCCATGAGCGCGAACACCTCGGCCGTGCCGGTGTAGCCGGATGTGTTGGTGAGGGTGAGCGTGGCAGCGTGGTCGGCGCCGCGCCCGTCGAGGCCCAGCGCTGTCCTGTCGGTGGTCACGCTCGACGCGCGGCGGCCGAGGAAGTAGAACGGCACGTGCAGACTGTCGCCGCCGACAACCTGTTGCGTGACATAAACATAGCCGCCCATCTCGGAGGCGCTCAGGGTGGCGCTGCTGCCGGTGTTCAGGCCGCTGAGTCCGAAGGCGGGCAGGGCGCTCGCCGGCAGGGCCAGCGTCACCTGAACGTCGGCGGCCGCGCCGGGCGCGAGGGTGACGCTTGGCGGGATGAGGCTCAGGCTGACCTGCGCCGCGTTGGTGGGGGTGATGGCCCAGCCCCAGGTGAGGGCGTAGGTGCGCGTCTCGCTGGACTTGTTGGCGACGCGCAGGGTGCGCGTGGCGGTGTAGGCGTCGGTGGCGACGGCCTGGAAGCCGTAGGAGATGCTCCCCAGGCCGTCCGGGTCATAGGCGACGGTCTGGGTCGTGGCAGCGTGCACCAGGTCCACGCGGCCGCTGCCGACGCGGGAGATGGGCGCGCGGGACGACGGGCTGTGCGACGAGTCCAGGTAGAGGTCCGCCTTGGCGGTGTTGGTGAGCAGCGCCGCCACTTCCTGCGACGTCCAGGTCGGGTGGAGCTGGCGCATGAGGGCGAGGGAGCCGGCGATATGGGGCGTCGCCATGGAGGTGCCGCTCAGCGTGGTTGCGCCCGTGCCGCGACCCATGCCGGCCGAGACGATGGACGAGCCGGGCGCGGCGATGTCGGGCTTCAGCCGCGTGCCCTCCACGTCCGGGCCGCGCGAGCTGAAGCCGGAGACGACGTCGGCGTAGTCGGTGCTGCTGGCGACGCTGCCCGCCGCGTAGCTCGACGCCACCGACAGGCCGAACCGCCCGGCCGAGCTTTCGCCGGAGACGTAGGGGATGTCGCCGTCGTTGCCGCCCGCCGCCGCGACCAGGACGCCGGCCGCCGACGCGCTGTCGGACATCTGGCTGAGGACGTCGCTGCCGCTAAACGGCGCGCCGAGGGACATGTTGATGACGTTGACGTGGTCGCTCAGGTCGCCGTCGTCGTTCGGGTCCATGGCGCGGTCCACCGCGCCGGCGATCAGGTCCGACTTTGCGCCGCCCGAAGCGAACACTTTGTAGGCGTAGAGGCGCGCAGCGGGGGCGACGCCGTGGTAGACCGTTGCGCCGCCGAAGGTGGACGGGATGGAGCCGTTGACGGAGTCGTTGGGGACGCCGAACCCGGCGGCGATGCCGGCGACGTGGGTTCCGTGGCCGCCCAGGTCAATCGGGTTCGGGTCCGGCTCCGGCACGGTGGAACACTCGCCAGCGCCTTGCTGCGCCGTTGAGCAGGTCGCGTAGGGATCGTAGCGCTCGCCGATGAAGTCGTAGCCGCCGATGACTTTGAGCGTCGGGAACAGCGGCTGGCCCTTGTAGAGCGACGGCAAGGCAGTCGGGTCGGCGCTGGCCGCCAGGTAGGCATCGGTCGTGCCTGGGCCGCCGAAATCGCGGTGCGTGTAGTCCAGGCCTGTGTCAATGATGGCGATGGTCGTGTCGCGCCCATCCAGGCCGAGCGTCTGCCGCACGGTGTCCGCGCCGATGAACGGGACGGAGTGGGAGAGGGCGGGGCTGTAGACCGGCGCGGAGCGGATGGCGGCGACGCCTGGGATCCGCGCCAGGTCCGCCAGGCGGTCGGGCGTCGCGTGGACGAGCAGGCCGTTCATCAGATTGGTGTAGCGCTGGAGGACGGGTGCGCCGAGGCGCTGCACCGCCACTTCGACGCGCGCCTGCTGCGCCTGAATCTGCGCCAGCCGCCTCTGCTGCGCCGCCACTGCGTCGGCTTTGGCCGCGCCGCCGGCCTGCGCCGCCAGGTAGGTGGCGACGACCGGCGCGCCTTGAAGCTCCAGGATGACGCTCACGGTGCGCGCGCCGGCGCCGGCGGCTTGCCGCACGTCGGGCGCGATGGGCGCAGGGGCCTGGGGTTGATCGGCGGCGAGGGTGGCGCTGCTGGCGGCGAGGGTCACGAGAAGGAAAAAGACGGCGGCGACGGCCCAATGGGGCCGAGGCGCGCGGCGCTGTGGTCGGGGGGTGATACTCATGTTGCTCCTTCAGGGGCAGAGGCGACCGGGACAAGGGTGATGCGTCGGCCGAACCAGCGGAACGCAACGGCCAGGCTGCCGGCGACGAGGGCAAAGGCGACCCAGGGCACGGACGGCACGCCCAGGGCGACCGACTGGTCGAACAGGACGCCGCCGAGGGCATTCCCCAGGCCGCCGCCGATGGCGAGGCCGAGGGCGCTGAAGCCGAAGTAGCTGCCGAGCGCCTCGGGCCGCGCCATGTCGCCGGTGATGGCGGCGATGGTCGGCTGAACGAGCAGGTCGCCCAGGGTGTACACGACGAGGGGGACGGCAAACAGCAGGACGGCCAGGCCGACCCAGGGGGCGAGGGCCGGCGGCAGGAAGGCCAGGCCGGCCATGCCTACGGCCATGAGGCCGCAGCCGACGGTCATCATGGCGAAGGGCGCGAAGCGGCGGCTCGCCCAGGCCACGACGGGGTACTGGGCGACCAGGGCAAAGCCGGAGTAGACGGCGAGTACCTGCCCGACGACGGCGTCGCTGCCGGTGATGTAGCTGACGTACAGGGGCAGGGAGAGGAAGAGCTGGTTGAACAGGAACCAGTAGCCGATGGTGAGCGCGGTGAACGTGACGAAGGGACGGTCAGCCCACACCCGGACGAGCATGGCCGGGATGGAGGGCCTGTCCGCGACTTTCGGCGCGTGGACCCTGGGCAGGAACAGCAGGACGGCGGCGGAGGCGACGAAGAAGCAGCCCGCCGCAGCCATGCTGAGGGTGGCGAAGCCGATGGGTAGCAGCACTACGGCCACCAGCGGCCCCAGCATCGTCCCGACACGCCCGGCGGTGCCGAGGAGGGAGAAGGCGACGGCGCGCTCTTCCGCCGGCACCAACGACGCCAGGGCGGCCTTGTGGGTGGCTTCGAAGAGGACGCCGCCGAGCGCGGCGACGAGGGCCGCGAGCATCAGGCTCCAGAAGCTATGGCTAAAGGCGAACAGGGTGAAGCCGACGGCGCGGATGAAGATGCCCAGCGCCAGGACGGGCTTGTAGCCGACTTCGTCGGCGAACGCGCCCCCAAATACGCTTAACCCCTGCTGCACGACGACGCGCATCGCCAGGATGCTGCCGACGGCGGCGGCGCTCAAGCCAAGCTCCCGCGTCCCGTACACCGAAACGAAGGGGATGAGCATGAAGAAGCCGCCGAACATGAGGGTGACGACGACGAGGAGGACGGCGACACCTGGACGGCGGGCGACGAGCCATGCGTGCCTGGCCATGGCTTAGTGCTCGAGACTCGCCAGGTACAACGCGACGGCCTGGGTCAGGGTCATCTGCCGCGCCTCGACGGCCTCGCGGTGGGCCAGGTAGGCCGGGATGAGGTGGTTGCGGCCGCTGGCGATTTCCACGCGGAACAGCCGCGCCATCGGGCCGCCCTCCGCCAGGTAGTCGCCCTGGTCGAAGGCGCGGAGCGCGGCGTCCACATCGTAGGCGAGGGAGACGATCTCGGCGTGCCACCCGTCGTGGCGGTTCTCCAGCCAGGCGTAGCGCGCCAGCGTGTCGCCCTCGAAGGTGTTACCGGCCGAGCCGGCGTTGACAACCATGCCGCCGGACCAGTGGCGCACGAGGGAGACGTGGGTGTGGCCGCAGATGACGGCCGGGTGGCTGGCGAGGCGGTCTTGCAGATCGTGGTCGGTGTGGCGGCGGAAGATGCCGTCCTGGTCGCCGCGCGGGCTGCCGTGTACCACCAGGAAGTCGCCCACGCACAGCGTCGCCGGCAGATCATCCAGGTAGGCGATGGCGTCCTCGTCGAGTTGCCGCGCCGCCCAGCGCGATGGC
This sequence comes from Anaerolineae bacterium, assembly GCA_046328525.1. Taxonomy (GTDB): domain Bacteria; phylum Chloroflexota; class Anaerolineae; order Epilineales; family JAHCIE01; genus JBDHWG01. Next base: position 258,798 of record JAXLWK010000007.1, on the reverse strand, counting down.
GCGTAGTCGTCGCCGTGTTCCTCGTGGTGGTGGCCGTGGGCCTGCGCCAGGACGTAGCGCTCGTGGTTGCCCTTGACCGTGGGGTAGCCGAGGGGGCGCAGGCGGGCCACAACCTCAGCGGATTGCGGGCCGCGATTCACCAGGTCCCCGGCCACCACGACTTCGTCTGGATGACGGGACGCGATATGGTCGAGGACGGCGTCCAGGGCAGGCAGATTGCCGTGGATGTCTGAGATCACTGCGAACTTCACGGACTCGCTCCGGCTGCAAGAAGTCCACAATTATGCGTCGCGTAGGTAATTCCGGCAACAATTCCTTTCGCCACACGCCGCGCAGCGTTGTATAATAGGAGAGACCCACAGCGCCGCGGGGGCGGCGGGGTCTTCCCAGAGAGAGGGGTTATGACCGATAAAGTCCTGGTGGATCGTCAGGGGCCGATCTGGCTCCTCACGATCAACCGCCCACAGGTCCGCAACGCCGTGGATCCTGAGACGATGACGGCGCTGCGGGAGGGTGTCGAGGCGGCGGCGGCGGATGCCGAGAGCCGCGTCGTCGTCATCCGCGGCGCGGGCGGCGCGTTCTCGTCGGGCGCCGACCTGTCCGCCGCCGGGCAGGCTGCCCTCGATCGCGAGTCGGCGATCCGCATCCTCACCGACGTGTACCACCCGACGATGAAAGCCATTCGCGCCTGCCCCTGGCCGGTGATCGCGGCCATTGACGGCCCGGCCGCCGGCATTGGGCTGGACCTCGCCCTCGCGTGCGACATCCGGCTGGCATCGGACCGCGCGGTGTTCGCCGAGCTGTTCGTGCGCCGCGGCCTGGTGCCGGACGGCGGCGGAACGTGGTCGTTACAGCGCCTCGTCGGCCTCGGCCGCGCCCTGGAGCTGATTCTCACCGGCGAGTCGGTGCCGGCCGAGGAAGCCTTGCGCATCGGGCTGGCGAACAAGGTCTACGCCTACGACATTTTCGAGGTGCGGGTACTGGAGTACGCGGCGCTCCTGGCCGCCCAGGCCCCGCTTGCCATGCAGCGCGCGAAGAAAGCGGTCTACGCGGCCCAGGCGAGCACCTTCGACCAGGCGCTCGCCCAGGAAGCGATCTACCAGGGGGAGATCTTCGCCAGCGAAGACGCCTTCGAAGGCTTCCGCGCGTTCCTGGAGAAGCGGCCGCCGCAGTGGAAGGGCCGCTAACGGTGTGTGACCCGTGAGGTGCGTGTCTGTAGTGACGACTTCAGTCGTTCTGCGGCTTGGGAAACGACTAATGAACCGTTACTATTGATTGCCGCATTCCGCTGGCGGCGCAGTAGAGACGCACCATGGCGCGTCTCTACCACCACCCGTCCGAGGTGCTGGAGATGGCTCTCCAGCGCGAGAGTTAAAGCAGGCGACCGGAAAGGGCTGCTGTGGCTGCGCTGATTCTCCGCTTGCTAGGCCCGCCTGTCGTTGAGGCGGGCGAAGACCGTGTGCATTTGCCGTCCGTCAAGGCTCACGCGCTGCTCTATTACCTCGCCGTACAGCCGAGCCACCCGTTCTCCCGCTCGCATTTGTGCGCTCTGCTGTGGGAGAACAGCAGTGAGACGGAGGCGCGCAACAGCCTGAGCACGGTGCTCACGCGGCTGCGCAAAGCCTTGCCCGTCTTCCCCGTTGCCGCAGAAGGCGATACCCTGACGTGGCGGCCCGGCGACGCGGCGTGGGTGGACACCGACGCCTTCAGAGCCGCCGGCCCGACCCTGGCCGACCTGGGCGCGGCCGCCGACCTCTGGCGCGGCCCTCTGCTCGACGGGTTCGAGGTGCGCGACAGCGCCGGCTACGACGAGTGGCTGCGCATCGAGCGCGCCGAGTGGGAGACGCGCTACCTGGACCTGCTATTCCGGCTGGCCGAGCAGGCGCGCGGCCTGCGGGAGTGGCCGCAGGCGCGGGACGCGGCGCAGCGGGCGCTGGCGGTGGACTCGCTCCAGGAGCGGTTCTACCGCGTTCTGATGGTCGCGCTGTATCAGATGGGCGACCGCGCGGCGGCCCTGGCGCAGTACCGCGCCTGCGTCGAGACGCTCAAGGCGCAACTCGGGGCGGCCCCGGATGCCGAGACGACCCGCCTGTTCGAGGAGATTCGGGCCGGTGATCTGCCGCGCGCGGTGGCGCCGGCGGCCCCCCGTGTCGTGGCGGCGCCGCGCCTGCCGCGCCTCCCCGCCATGCCGCTGCTCGAGCGCCAGGCGGAACTGGACGCCCTACTGGCCCACGCCGCCCGCGCCGCCCGGCGCCGCCCCGCGCGCGCCGACGGGGATGGGCCGGGCGGGCAGCTCGTCCTCGTCGAGGGCGAAGCGGGCATCGGCAAATCGCGCCTCCTGGCCGAGCTAATGTGGCAGCTCGCCCGGCGCGGCGAGCCGACCTTCACCATTCTCCAGGGGTTCTGCCACGAGGCGGAGCGCAGCCTGCCCTACCACCCCATTGTGGATGCGCTCAACTCCATTCTCCCGACCGTGGACCTGCCGGCCCTGCCGGTCGCCGACATCTGGCTGGCCGAGGTGGCGCGCCTGGTGCCGGACATCCTGGACGCGCGCCCCGGCATCCTGACGCCGCGCCAGGACGCGGCGCAGGACCACCGCCGCCTGTTCGAAGGTGTGATGCGTTTCCTGGCGGCGCTGCCCGCGCCCGTTCTCGTCATCCTCGACGACTTGCAGTGGGCCGACGAGGCGACGGCGCGCCTGCTGGCCTACCTTGTGCGCCACCTGGCCGACCAGCCGATTCTCTTCGCCGCCGCGCTGCGCACCGATGACACGGACGAGTCGCTGAAAACGACGCTGTGGCACCTGGAGCGTGAGGGCTATCTCGCCCGCGTGACCCTGGATCGGCTGTCGCCGACGGCCATGACCAGTTTGATCCAGGAGATGGTCGGGCCGCAGGACCGCGTCGAGCGCCTGGGCGCGTGGCTCCACCGCGAGAGCGCCGGCAACCCGTTGTTCTCGGTCGAGATTATGCGCTCCTTGATGGAGGCGGGTACGCTCCTGGACGAGCTGGGCGACTCGCGGCTGCCCGCCAACCCGGTCAGGCTCACGCTCCCGCCGTCCATCGTCGCCGTCATCCAGGCCCGCCTGGCGCGCGTCAGCCCGTCGGCGCGCGAGCTGCTGGCCGCCGGGTCGGTGTTCCGCCGCCCGTTTGAGTTCGACCTGGCGCAGGCCGTCAGCGGTCAGACCGAGGGTACGGCGTTGGACGCCCTGGACGAGCTTCTCCAGGCCCACCTGCTCGTGGAGGAGACGAGCGCGAGCGGCGAACCGCTGTACGACTTCAGCCACGACACCGCGCGCCAGGTGGTCTACCGCGAGCTGAGCCAGGCCCGCAGCATCGCGCTCCACCGCCGCGCCGTCGCCGTGCTGGGGCCGCCCAGGGATGGCCGCGCCGCCGAGCGCACGGCCTATCACGCATACCTGGGCCGAATGTGGCGCGAGGCGGCGACGTGGAGCGCCCTGGCGGCGGAGAACGCGGCGAGCGTGTTCGCGTTTGCGACGGCGACGCTACTCTACCAACAGGCGCTGGATGCCCTCGAACACCTGCCGCTGGACGACGCCGTGAAGCGGGAAAGCGTCGGGGTCCGGTTGAGCCTGGCCCGCGTGGCGTTCTATATCTACCCCGGTCGGCTGAACGAGTGGCTCGCGCCGGCCGAGGTGGCGGCGCGCGAGCTGGGCGACGAGACGTTGCAGGCAATGGTCGGCCTGGCACAAGGCGGCTCGCACTACATCCAGGGCCAGTTCAAAGTGGCGCGCCCGCTCCTGGAGGCATTGCTGCCCCTGGCCGAGCGCACAGGCAACAGCCTGCTCGTTGCCCGAACGGTGAACATTCTCGGCCGGCTGATGGTGTTCATGGGCGACGTGAAGCCCGGCCTGCCTGTGCTGGCCGAAGGCGCCGCCCGGCTCGACATGGTGGGTGCGCACAACGACGCCCTCATCTCCCAGGGGATGATCGGCGCGGAGCGGGCCTACCTGGGCGAGTTTGGGGCGGCGCTCGACATTACGGAGCGCGTCTGGTCCGATAGCGCGAAGCAGGCGGATCCGGCGGCCATTGCAGCCGGGGCCAACTTCCTGGAGGCGGTGTACCAGATGTGGGGGCGCTGGGCGGAGGCCGAGGCGTGGGGGCGGCGCGCAGAAACCCTGGCGCAGCAGGCGTCCAACATCGTCTACGAGCGCAACGTCTACCTCTTCCTCGGCCTGCCCCTGGCGCGTCTCGGCAATCTTGCCGCCGGCCGCGAGGCCCTGGAGCGGGCGATTGAGTTGGGCGCGGAGTGTCGCTCGCAGGTGTTCATGGGCCGCGCCCACGCCTGGCTGGCGGAGGTGCATCTGGAAGCGGGCGACGCGGCCGCGGCGCGGGTGGCGGCCGCGAAGGGGCTGGCGATCGCGCAAGAGTGCGGCGCGCGCTTCGACGAGGCCCTGGCGCACCGCGTGCTGGGCGAAGCCCTGGCGGCCGGCGGCGACGCGCCGGTGGCGCTAGCGCATCTCGGCGCGGGAATCGCCATCAGCCGCGAGTACGGCTTCCAGCCTGAGCTTGGGCGCGCCCTGGCCGCCGCCGGCCGCGTGGCGCATGCCCTGGGCCAGGCGCGCGACGGCGCTGCCTATCTGACCGAGGCCGCCGCTCTGCTCAGCGCCCTGGACATGACGTGGGACCTGGCCCACCTGACCGCGACCCCCTGACCCTCCCGTCAAACTCCGACAAACCCTCATAAATCGCCCCTACCCAGGCCCTGGATACATCCAGGGCCTGTCGCTGTGCGTTAGCCTGACAGAAGGCCCGGCGGCGCGACACTGAGCGGCCAGGCCTCCGAAGAGAATAGCAGGCGTTGCGGGCATCTGTCGCCGAGGGCCCCGGCTGAATCGCTGACCGCGCATCCCTGCAAGTTGATGGGTTGGAACGACACCCTGTTGCTTGAACCGTTATGTTCCCCTGTGTGCTGAAACAGTCAGCGTGACACACCAAGAGAGGTAAACTGACATGCGTAAGATCATCGTCCTGACCGCTTTGCTCGCCCTGGGGCTGGCTCTGTCGGTCGTGCTCGGCCCCGGCGGCAGCCAGGCGTCGAGCCACCGCGAAGCGCCCCTGATCTCCCAGGACCCGGCGGTGGACACCACCGACGTCTACATGTTCCGCAGCCCCGACAACCCCGACACCGTGACCCTCATCTCGTGCTGGAACCCGTTCGAGGAGCCGATGGGCGGCCCGAACTACTACCGCTTCGCCGACAACGCCCTGTACGAGATGAACATTGACAACAACGGCGACGGCCTGCCCGACATCACCTACCAGTTCCAGTTCCGCACCGGCTTCCAGAACGGCAATACCTTCCTCTACAACGTCGGGCCGATGACCTCGGTCAACGACCCGAACTACAACCTGCGCCAGACGATGACGGTCATCCGCGTGGACTGGCAATCCACGACCGGCCGCCGTTTCGGGACGCCGACCATCCTGGGCACCGACCTGCTTGTGCCGCCGTACAACATTGGCCCGCGCTCTGCCCCCAACTACAACGCCGACATCTACTCGAAGGCGGTCTACAACCTGCCGGACGGTAGCAAGGTGTTCGCCGGCCCGACCGACGACCCGTTCTGGGTAGACCTGGGCGTGTTCGACCTGCTGGCGCTGCGCAACCCCGGTGTGGACACCCTCAAGGGCTTCAACGTCCACTCTATCGCCATCCAGGTGCCCATCAAGCGCGTCCACGGCGCCGATCCGACGGACGACGTCATCGGGATGTGGGCGACGGCCAGCCGCCAGCCCATCGGTATCTTCAGCGCCCCGAGCGCCGTGGATGAAGTCAAGGCCGACGCCGCGTCTGCCAAGCCGGGCTACATTCCCTTCCCGCGCCTGCCCCGCGCCTTCACCCAGGTGTCGCGCCTGGGCATGCCGCTGGTCAACGAAGTCGTGATCGCGCTCCAGGACAAGGACCGCTTCAACACCTCCGAGCCGAAGGACGACGGCCAGTTCCTGAAGTACGTGACCAACCCTGAGCTGCCGAAGCTCCTGACGCTGCTCTACCCCAGCCTGTTCCCAACGGTTCCCGCGACGCCGCGCAACGACCTGGTGACGGTGTTCCTCACCGGCGTGCCGGGCCTCAATCAGCCGAAGAACGTGCGGCCGTCGGAGATGCTGCGCCTGAACCTGGCGACGCCGGCGAGCGCGTACAGCAACGGCGCGTGGGGCAATCGCCTCGGCGTCCTGGCGGGCGACACCGGCGGCTTCCCCAACGGCCGGCGCTTGAGCGACGATGTCGTGGACATCGAGCTGCAAGTGGCCGCCGGCGCCCTGATCGGCGTGCCGAACGCGACCGCGCTCAGCCAGAGCATTCCGGCCAACGACGTGCCGTTCATGGCGAACTTCCCCTACCTGGCGCCCCCGCACCAGGGCTTCAGCCACACGCACCACGACTAATCGCTTGCTGACGGGTGAGGGACGGTCCGGGCGCTGTTCCAGGGCCGTCCCCGCCCACCGAGGTTGCCATGTCCAGGATTCCACTCCCGCTCCGCATCGTTCTCGCCGCGTTGTTGGTCTTGCTCGTCGCCACAGTCGTGGACGGCCGCCGCCTGCTCACCCTATCGCAGCGGTGGCTCGGCCGCGAGGATGCGGCCAGCGCCGCCGTAGCCGACGCCAGCGCCTGGGCGACGGACACGAACGGCACAATCGCCCGCCTGCAGGCGCGGCTGAAGCAGCAGCCGGACGACGCCCGGTCTCTGACGCAGCTCGGCGGCGCGTATCTCCAGAAGGCGCGCGAGACCGGCGACCCGTCGTACTACGGGCGCGCGGAGGCCGTCCTCAAGCAGGCGCTCACCCGCAACCCGTCGGACCTCGACGCCCTGGGCTTCATGGGGTCCCTGGCCCTGTCGCGCCACCAGTTCCGCGAGGCGCTCCAATGGGGCGAGAAGGCGCGGGCGGTCAGCCCGGAGCGGGCGTACACCTACGGCGTCCTGGGCGACGCGCACGTGGAACTGGGCGAGTATGCCGAGGCGGCCGACGCGATTCAGGCGATGATGGACCGCCGCCCCGACCTCAGCTCCTTCTCGCGCGTCTCCTATGTCCGCGAGCTGCATGGCGACATTGGGGGCGCGATTGACGCCATGCAGCAGGCCATCATCTCCGGCGGCCCGAACGCCGAGAACACCGCGTGGGCGACGGTGCAGCTCGGCCTGCTGTACTTCAACCAGGGCGAGCTTGACAAGGCGGACGCCCTGTTCGGGGCGGCCCTGGCCCGCTACCCTGGGTACATTCCGGCGCGCGTCGGGCAGGCGCGTGTGCTGGCGGCGCGCGGGCAGTACGACGATGCCATCGCCGTCCTGCGCCAGGCCGTGGACGCGATGCCGATGCCGGAGGTCGTGATCCTGCTCGGCGATGTCTACGCGGCGGCCGGCCACGACGCCGAGGCGGCGCAACAGTACGACCTTGTGCGCGCCATCCAGCAGCTCTACAAAGCGAACGGGGTCGAGGTGGACCTGGAGACGGCGCTGTTCGACGCCGACCACGACCACGACCTACCGAACGCCCTGGCGCGGGCGCGGCAGGGCTACGCCGACCGGCCGAGCATCCACGGCGCGGACGTGCTGGCGTGGACGCTGCTGAAGGCGGGGCAGCCGGCCGAGGCGCAGCCGATGATGGCGCAGGCGCTGCGGCTGGGAACGCGGGACGCGCTGATGCTCTACCACGCCGGGATGATCGCCCTGGCGAACGGCGACACGGCGCAGGCGGAGACGTACCTGGCCCACGCCCTGGAAATCAATCCGCACTTTTCCGTCATTCAAGCGCCGATGGCCCAGAAGACGCTGGACGGCCTGCGCACAGCCAAATCCTCCACCACGCGCGGGTGAGAGAAAAGGGGTGATGATGAATATTGTTAGCTTGACCCCACGCTCCCGTAGCCGCCTGTCGCTCTTCATTGGGGCAGCGGTTCTGCTGTCCTTGCTCGCATCCTTCGCGCAGCCCATTATCGCGGCGGCGCACCCCCTGGGGAACTTCACCACCAACCGCTACAGCCGCCTCGAGCTGGCGCCGGAGCGCGTGCGCGTCAAGTACATCCTCGACATGGCCGAGATCCCGACGTTCCAGGAGCTGCCAAAGGTGGACGGCAGCGGCGACGGGCAGCTCAGCGATGCCGAGCGCGAGGCATACGCGACGCGCAAGGTCGAAGAGTTGCGCAGCCACCTGGCGCTGACCGTCGGCGGCCAGCCGGTCGCCCTCCAGCCCACCGCCCACGAGCTGAGCTTCCCCGACGGACAGGGCGGCCTGAAGACGCTGCGCCTGAGCGTGTGGCTCGAAGCGCCGCTCGGTGGCGCGGGCCAGGTCGTCTACCGCGACGGCAACTACCCTGACCGTCTTGGCTGGAGCGAGATCGTCGTGGCGGCGGCGGATGGGGTGCGGATTGATGGGACGACGGCCCACACCGACGACGTGAGCCACGAGCTGCTGGCCTACCCGGAGGACATGCTCACCAGCCCCCTGACCATGCGCGAGGCCAGCGTCACCTACATGCTCACCGGCGCGGCGAGCGGCGCGGCGGCGACGGCCGCGGCCCCGGCCGGCCTGCCCCGCCCCAACGACGCCTTCGCCGACCTGGTCAGCCAGCGCGAGTTGAGCCTGACGGTCGTGCTGTTCTCCTTGCTGGCGGCGCTGGGCCTGGGCGCGCTGCACGCCATGTCGCCCGGCCACGGCAAGACGATGGTGGGCGCGTACCTGGTCGGGGCGCGCGGAACGTGGAAGCACGCCATTTTCCTCGGCCTGACCGTCACTGTGACCCACACGGCGGGCGTATTTGCCCTCGGCCTGGTGACGCTGTACGCCCAGCAGTACATTCTGCCGGAGCAGCTCTACCCCTGGCTCAGCGTCGCCTCCGGCCTCCTCGTGGTCTTCATCGGCGCGAGCCTGGTAGTGACGCGCCTGCGCGGCGCGATGACGCCGGCGGCCGAGGCTGCCCACGCGCACCATCACCACGATCACCCACACGACCATGACCATCACCACGGCCACGACCATGACCATGACCATCACCACGACCACGGCCACGACCATGACCACGGCCACGCGCATGACCACCATCACGGCGGCTCGGTCTGGGGGCGGGCGACCGGCTGGCTGATCCACAGCCACGGGCCGGACGGGCACACCCACAGCCACATTCCCGGCGACGACGGGCGGCCGGTGACGTGGCGCAGCCTGCTGGCCCTCGGCGTGTCCGGCGGCCTGCTGCCCTGCCCGTCGGCCCTGGTCGTCCTGCTCAGCGCCATCTCGCTGCACCGCGTTGGGTTCGGGCTGCTCCTCATCGTCGCGTTCAGCCTGGGCCTGGCGAGCGTCCTCGTCGCCATCGGTCTGGCGCTGGTCTATGCCGGCCGCTTCGTCGAGCGCCGCCGCGTCGGCGGGCCGCTGCTGCGTGTCCTCCCGGCCGTCAGCGCGGCGATCATCACCCTGGTGGGCCTGGCAATCACGCTCCAGGCGCTGGCGCAGGTGGGCGTGTGGCACGGGCCGACCGTGCTGGCGATGCTGAATCTCTGAGACGGCGCCGAGTGAGGGACGACATGCGGGGTAGCGACAGGTTGGAACGCGGGCTGAGCCTGCTGGACGATGGGCGCTGGGATGAGGCGGTCAGGGCGTTGGAGGTTGCCCACGCCGAGTCGCCCGGCAGCGTGAGCGCATACTGGCTGGCTCAGGCGCGGTTCCAGCGCGCCCGCCACGCTTCCCACACCTCGCCCTGGGAGGGGCTGGCGGAGTGGCGGGAAGTGGCGCGGCAGCTCGCCGCCGCGCGCGTCCTGGCCGGCACGCGGGTGGAGGTGGACACGACGCTCCTGGCGCGCGAGTCGGTCATTGCGCGCGCCTCGATTGTCGAGACGCTCCTCGTCCTCGGCGCGTGGGCGGCAGCGGGGGCGCGCGACGGGTTCGGGCGTCTGGACCGCCTGGTGGAGAGCCTGCCGCCGCCGGAGCCAGCGCCCTATGGCCTGCTGCGTGGCTACGTCTTGGCCCTCGCGCCGGACCTGTCGCCGGCGAGCCTGTTGCACAAGATGCGCAACAAATGGTGGGGCGTGCTGCTCGACCCGGGCGCGCGGCAGGCCGAGCACATCTTCAGCCACGCCAGTGAGCTTTCGGCGGCCGTTGGCCCGACGCAGCGCGCGCCGTCGGATGTGGCGCGCATCTACCCCGTGGGCGTGTCGTGGGGCAGCAGCGTTCGCTCCGGCCGCCGCGTCCTGTGCTTCGACCACTCGGCGGTGTCAGCTTCGGAGCGCTGCCTGGACCTGGAGGAAGTGGTGGAGATTAGCGATGGGGCCTTCCTGGGGCGCGGTCTGCGGCGCGAGGGCGATGGCGAGACGGCGCGTTGGCGCGATGTTGGCTACTACGTCCTGGCGACGCTGTAGTTGACTATGCGCGCCGCCGTGCTATAATCGCGCAGCGACCGCTTCTGACGCTCCTGTCGAGAGGGGCGTCGTGTGTTGTTTTCAGGAGGGAATACATCGCATGGCGACACCTGTTGGCGCTCCCACGACCGAGAGCGCGTTCGAGGACGTCTGGCTGGCCCCGCTGACGCCGCTCAGCCTCTTGGAGCGGAGTGAGTATGTGTTCCGCGAGAAGGCCGCCGTCGTTTACGGCGAGCAGCGTTTCACCTACCCTGAGTTTGGCGCGCGCGTCCGCCGCCTCGCCAGCGCCCTCCGCGCGGCCGGCTTGCAGAAGGGCGACCGCGTCGCGTTCCTCTGCCCCAATATCCCCCCGATGCTCGAAGCCCATTTCGGCGTCCCGCTGGCCGGCGGCGTCCTGGTGGCGATCAACACGCGCCTGACCGCCGACGAGATTCAGTACATCCTGGAGCACTCCGGGGCGAAGTTCCTGTTCGTGGATACCGAGCTGGCGCCCGCCGTGGCGTCCGGCTACGCCAGCATCCCGACGCTGGAGTCCGTCATCTCCATCGTAGACGCGCAGGCGGGAACGCCGGGCGTGCGCCTGCCCGGCCCGGACTACGAGGAGTTCCTGGCGGGCGGCAGCGCCGACCCGGTCGCCTGGTGGCTGGAGTCGGAGAAGGACACCATCAGCATCAACTACACGAGTGGGACGACGGGGCGGCCGAAGGGCGTCATGTACAGCCACCACGGGGCATACCTCAACGCCATCGGCGAGGGGCTGGAAGTCGGGCTGAACAGCGACACGGTCTACCTGTGGACGCTGCCCATGTTCCACTGCAACGGCTGGTGTTTCACGTGGGGCGTGATCGGCGTGGGCGGGACGAACGTCTGTCTGCGCAAGATTGACCCGGCGGTGGTGGTGCGGCTCATCAAGGATGAGGGGGTCACCCACTTCTGCGGCGCGCCGACGGTGCTGATTATGCTCGTCAACAGCCCGGCCATCGCCGACCTGACGCTGACGAAGCCTCTGCGCGTGGTGACGGCGGGCGCGCCGCCCTCGCCGACGATTATCCAGGCGGTCGAGGACCTCGGCGCGCACATCACCCACGTCTACGGCCTGACCGAAACCTACGGCCCGCACACCATCTGCGAGTGGCAGCCCCAGTGGGACAATCTCCCGCCGGCCGAGCGCGCGCGGCTGAAGGCGCGCCAGGGTGTGGCTTACATTCACGCGGTGGGCCTGCGCGTCGTGGACGACGAGATGCGCGACGTGCCGGCTGATGGGGCGACGATGGGCGAGGTTGTCATGCGCGGCAACAACGTCATGCAGGGCTACTACAACGACCCCCAGGCGACGGCGCGGGCGTTCGCGGGCGGCTGGTTCCACAGCGGCGACCTGGCGGTGATGCACGCGGACGGCTACATTGAGCTGCGGGATCGCAAGAAGGACATCATCATCAGCGGCGGCGAGAACATCTCGACGATTGAGGTCGAGCAGGTCATCGCGCAACACCCGGCGGTGATGGAGGTGGCCGTCATCGCCGTACCGCATCCGGTGTGGGGCGAGGTGCCGAAGGCGTTCGTGACCCTGAAGCCAGAGCACGCGCTGACCGAGCAGGAGCTGATCGCGTTCTGCCGCGAGCGCCTGGCGGGCTTCAAGACGCCCAAGGCGATTACGTTCGGCGACCTACCCAAGACCTCGACGGGCAAGGTGCAGAAGTTCCGTCTGCGCGACCAGGAGTGGAGCGGGCAGGAGAAGCGTATTCACTAGCTCACAGTAACGTGAGAATCTCCGGGCCGTGGGGCGTGATGGCGATGGTGTGCTCGAACTGCGCCGACAGCGAGCCGTCTTTCGTGACGACCGTCCAGCCGTCCGGCAGCAGCACCCAGTCGGGCTTGCCCAGGTTGAGCATCGGCTCGATGGTGAACGTCATGCCGGGCCGCAGCTCGGGGCCTTTGTGGGGCTGGCGAATGTGCAGCACGGACAGCGGCTCGTGGAGCACCTTCCCGATGCCGTGCCCGCCCCACTCGCGCACGACCGAGACGCGCTGCTTGTCGGCGTAGTCGTTGATGGCGCGTCCGATGTCGCCGAGGAACCCGCCAGCCTGCGCCGCGCCGATGCCGACGTTCAGCGATTCCCTGGCAACGTCCAGCAGCCGCTGGGTCTGCGGCGTGAGCTGCCCCACGCCGTAGGTGACGCACGCATCGCCGCACCACCCCTTGTACTTCAGGCCCACGTCAATGCCCACGATGTCACCCTCTTTGAGGACGCGGCCATTGGGCAGGCCGTGGCAGATTTCGTTGTTGACCGAGGCGCAGATGACGCCGGGGAACGGCGGGTGATTGGCCTGGCTTCCCTTGTAGCCCTTGTACAGCGGCTCGGCGCCCCGCTCGCGCAGCAGCGTCTCGGCCAGCTGGTCCAGCTCCTTGAGCCGCACACCCGGCTTCACGGCGGTGTCGAGGGCCTGGTACAGCTCGGCGACCAGGCGGCCGGATTCGCGCATGGCGGCGATCTCGCGGGCGCTCTTGAGCTGGATCGTCATTCTTGGTCGTGGTCTCACGGCAATGCCCCACTCTCCTTCGCAAGTGTCCCTTGAAACTCTAGCCCGATTGAGCGCCGTTGTCCAGAAATGTGTGTCTGTATTGACACAGCGGTGAAACAGGCCGATAATCGCGGGCAGAACAACACGCGCCGGCCTCCGGCCGGCCGAAGGGAGGGACACCGGTGTCGCGTGGATACGTGGTCTCGCTCGCGCTGCTGCTCGCCTTGCTGGCGGCAAGCTGTCGCCAGAGCCGCGCGCCCGCCCCAGGCCAGCCTGTCGGCGCGGCTCCGACGCCCGTCGGCCAGACAGCCCTCCGCCTGGCGGCGTTTGACGGCGGCGCAAAACTCAATCCCTACCAGACGATTATCGCTCAATACGAAAAAGACAATCCCAATACGGTCGTGTATCTCGAGGCAACGGCCCAGGGCGATTACCTCGCCCGGCTGGGCAGCGACACGGCTGCTGCCCCGGACGTGCTCCAGGTGAGCGACGGCATGCTTCAGAGGCTCGCCGCCCAGGGCGCGCTGGCCGACCTGGGGCCGACCCTGGCGGCGTGCGGCCTCGATGCGGCGGCGTATCAGCCCAACGTCACCCTGCCTGGGCGACTGGGCGAGAAGCTGTATCTGCTGCCCCACAGCTATACCCCCCTGGTGGTCTACTACAACAAGAAGCTGTTCAGGCAGTTCAACGTCGCCGAGCCGAAGGACGGCTGGACGTGGGACGACTTCCTCAAGACGGCGCAGGCGTTGACCCGCCGCAGCGCGAACAACAAGCAGTTGTGGGGCGTCGAGCTGCCGGCGGCGTGGGCCGATGGCTTCGAGGCGCTGGCGCTGGCGAATGGCGGGCGGCTGGTGAGCGAGGACGGAACGCAGTATGTCGGCTACATGGACTCGGACGCTGTCGCCGGAGCGCTCCAGTTCTACGCCGACCTGTACCAGAAGCACAGGGTCGCGCCCGCGCCGATAGACGCGGGCCAGGTGGGCGGCGGTAACACGCAATTCGAGAGCGGCGAGGCGGCGATGCGTTTCGGCGACCGCTCGCTCGAAGCGGCGCTGCGGAAGAACCCGGCCATCGAGTTGGGCATCGTCGGGCTGCCGGCCGGCAAGGAGCGCGCGAACGTCCTGTTCTGGGACGGCCTGGGGCTGATGGCGTCGAGCGCCAACCCGGAGGCTGCCGGGCGCTTCCTGTGCGCGCTGGCCGGTCCGCCGAGCCGCGACGTGTGGGCGGACTGGGGTTTGCCCACGCTGGCAGCGGCGGGGAGCGGTGGCGCGTCGAGTGACCCGGCTGCGGCCGTGTGGCTTGGCGAGCTGCCCTATGTCAAGCCTCGCGCCGCGGCGACGACGGCGTGGTGGGCGGAGACGGGCCAGGCCCCGCTGGCCCGGGCGATCCAGCAGACCATCACGGGCCGCGCGGCGGCGAAGGACGCCCTGGCCGGGGCGGCGCGGGAGGCCCAGGCGGCGCTCGATCAGAAGCTCCAGAAGGAATGAGGTAAGAACAGATCACGCGCCCGTCCTCTGAGGGAGGGCGTCACACGAGCGTAGACAAGCGTCTGCGCCAAAAGGCAGGTCACCATGAACTACGACTACATCATCGTTGGCGCCGGCTCGGCCGGGTGCGTGCTGGCGGACCGCCTGTCGGCAGATGGCAAGGCGAATGTCCTGCTGCTCGAAGCGGGACCGACCGACAAGAAGCAGGAGGCGCATATCCCGGCGGCCTTCTCCAAGCTGTTCAAGACGCCCCTGGACTGGGACTACGAGACCGAGCCGCAGGAGCACGCGGCCGGGCGGCAACTGTACTGGCCGCGCGGCAAGCTGCTGGGCGGCAGCAGCTCGATGAACGCCATGATCTACCAGCGCGGGAACGCCGCCGACTACAATCGCTGGGCAAGCCTGGGCAACTCGGGCTGGAGCTACCGCGAGGTCCTACCATATTTCAAGGGGTTGGAGAACTACTACAGCGGCGAGTCGGAGTATCACGGCGGCGACGGGGCGCTGTACGTCAACAAGCTGCGCTCGCCCAACCCGCTGTCGAAGGCGTTCGTCCGCGCGTGCAAGCAGGCCGGGCTGCCGCTGACCGACGACTTCAACGGGGCGAAACAAGAGGGCTTCGGGCTGTACCAGGTGACGCAGAAGGGCGGGCAGCGCCACAGCGCCGCCGACGCTTTCCTGAAGCCGGCGATGAAGCGCAAGAACCTCAAGGTCGAGACCGAGGCCCAGGTCACGCGCCTGCTGTTCGAGGGGACACGCTGCGTTGGGGTGGCGTACAACCGCAAGGGCAAGGAGCAGACGGCGGCGGCGGCGAAGGAAGTCATCCTGAGCGGCGGCGCGATCAACTCGCCCCAGATTCTGATGCTCTCCGGCGTCGGCGACGCGGCGCAGCTCCAGGCGCTCGGCATTCCGGTCGTCAAGAACCTGCCCGGTGTCGGCCAGAACCTCCAGGACCACCTGGCGCTGGGCATCTACTACGCCTGCAAGCGCAAAGTCAGCCTGGCCCACGCCGAGAGTGTGCGCAACGTGGCGGCGTACCTGGTGCGGCATCGCGGCATGCTCACCTCCAACGTCGGTGAGGCCGGCGGCTTCACGTACCTCAATCAGGATGCGCCGGAGCCGGACCTCCAGTTCCACTTCGCGCCCGCCTGGTTCATCCGCCACGGCTTCGACAACCCCCCCGGCGACGGGTTCACGATTGCGCCGACCCTGGTGCAGCCGAAGAGCGTGGGCTACCTCACGCTGCGCTCGACGAACCCATCCGACAAGCCCTTCATCCAGCCGAATCTCCTGAGCGACGAGGCGGACGTGACGTGCCTGGTGGAAGGGGTCAAGCTGGCGCGGCGCATCGCCGCGACGAAGGCGTTCAATCGCTATCGCGGCGCGGAGTATCTGCCGGGCGACGCCGTGCAGAGCGACGAGGACCTGGCGGAGTATGCGCGTGCCCGCGCCGAGACGCTGTACCACCCGGTCGGCACGTGCAAGATGGGCAGCGACTCGATGGCCGTGGTGGACAGCCGCCTGCGCGTGCACGGTGTGGCCGGGCTGCGCGTCGCGGACGCCTCCATCATGCCGACGATTGTCAACGCCAACACCAACCTGCCGGCCATGATGATTGCCGCGAAGGCGGCTGACATGATTCTGGAGTCGTAAGCGCGAGAGGACGTTATGGCAGATGCGAAGAGAGTTGTCATCAGCGGCGCGACGGGGCTGATCGGCAAGGCCCTGGCTCGCCGGCTTCACGCGCAGGGGTATCGCGTCGTCGTCCTCGCCCGCGACCCGCAGGCGGCGCGCAAAGACGTGCCGAACGCCGCCGACTACGTGGCGTGGCGCGCCGAGGTGGACGGACCGTGGGCGAAGGCGGTGGATGGGGCCGACGCGGTCATTAACCTGGCCGGCGCGTCCCTCATCGGCCACCGCTGGACTGACGCCTATAAGCGCCAGATCCTCGATAGTCGGGTTCTAGGCACGCGCGGCCTGGTCAACGCGATGCGCAAGGCCACCGTCCGGCCGCGCGTGTTCATCAACGCCTCGGCGGTGGGGTACTACGGCGCGAGCGACAGGGTCGGCCTGACGGAGAGCGACCCGCCGGGCGACGATTTCCTGGGCGGGGTGTGCGTGGCGTGGGAAGCCGAGGCCCGCCCGGCCCAGTACCTCGGCGTGCGCACCGTCATCCTCCGCACGGGCATTGTCCTGGACAAGGACGGCGGGGCCTTGCCGCTCATGGCGCTGCCGTTCCGCCTGTATGGCGGCGGCCCGATCAAGCCCGGCACCCAGTGGCTGTCCTGGATCCACATCGCCGATGAGCTGGGCATTCTCCTACAGGCGTTCATGGACGAGCGCTGGCAGGGGCCGATCAACGCGACGTCGCCGCACCCCCTGACCAACCGCGACTTCTCCGCCGCGATTGCTAAGGCGCTGCACCGTCCGTCGTGGTTTCCTGTGCCGAAGTTTGCCCTGAACGTGGCGCTTGGCGAGGCGGCGGAGATGCTGACCACGGGCCAGAACGTCATCCCCGTCAAGGCCCAGTCTCTGGGCTACACGTTCAAGTACGGCGAGGCGAAGAGCGCGCTGGCCGACTTGCTAGGGTGACGCGCTGACAGCGGACCACGGCTGCGGGCTGCCTTTGCCGTAATTCAGGCCGAGGATCACGAGGTCGAGTAGGTCCACGACGCCGTCGCCGTTCAGGTCGCAGTTGGGGTTGGGCGGCGGCTGAACGCCGTAGCCGTTGGCGAGGGTGACCAGGTCGAACAGGTCAATCACCGTATCGCCGTTGATATCGCCGGCGACCAGCAGCCCACCGGGCAGGGCCGTGGGCTGCGCGCCGACGACCACAGGCGCGCTCGCCGCGAGATATCTGGGATAGCGGGCGGTGACGGTCCCCGCGCCCAGCGGCACGGACAGGCCAAACGAGCCGTCGGGGAGGGTCAACACCTGGCTGGCGCCGACCGCGACCGTCGTGCCCATGTGGGCGCTGGCCGCCTGCCGCACGATGCGCCCGGCCACCGTGCCATACCCCGCGCCGCCCCAGTAGCGCAGGATGACCCCGCCGTTGCCGACGGCCCACGCCGCGCCCGCCCCGCTCGCCGCGACCGAGATGAGAGACTCCGGCGTGGGGCCGGCGGCCGCGCTCCACGCCCCATTCTTGAGCTGCAAGATCGTCCCGCTCGATCCGACCGCCCAGCCGTCGTTTGGGCCGCTCAGGGTGACAGAGGTCAGGGAGTCGCTGACGGGGCTATCCACCACGCTCCATGCCCCCCCGCTGAGCCGCAAGATCGTGCCGTTCCACCCGACCGCCCAGCCATCATTTGGCCCACTCAGCGCCAGCCCCGTCAACCACTCACTCGTGGGGCTGCTGGCGACGACGCTCCATGTTCCCCCGTTAAGGCGCAATATGACGCCGTCCGCGCCGACGGCCCAACCGTTGGCGGCGTCGCTCAACCGCAGCGCCAGCAGCCCCTGTGTCGTCGGGCTGGCGGCCACGCTCCACGCGCCGCCGTGCAGACGCAGGAGCGCGCCCTGGTCGCCGACCGCCCAGCCGTCGCCGTCGCCGCTCAGGGCGACGGACGCCAGCGAGAGGGAAGTTGGGCCGGCGGCCACGCTCCAGGCGCCGCCCTTGAGCCGCAGGATCAGCCCGTCGTCGCCGACCGCCCAGCCGTCGCCGGCCGCGCTCAATGCGAGGGCGCGGATCGCCCCCGGGCTGGAAAACGCAACCGAGGCCCACGCGCTGCCGGTGAGGCGCAGAATCCGGCTGTCATCCCCGACCGCCCAGCCTTCGTCGGGTCCGCTCAGGGCGACCGCGTTGAGGTTCGGCGTGCTCGACGTGACGACTATCGCGGCCACGCCGCTAGTGATGCTCAGGATCGCGCCGTCCCACCCGACCGCCCATCCGTTCGGGGCGCTGCTCAGGGCGATGGCCGTCCACCAGCCGCTAGTGATGCTGCCCACGACGCTCCACGAGCCTGCCACGAGCCGAATCATGCGCCCGCCGCCGACCGCCCAGCCGTCGTTCGGGCCGCTCAGGGCCACCGCGTTGAGCCAGTCGGTGGTGGGGCTGGTGGCGAGGCTCCACGCCCCGCCCGTCAGCCGCAGGATGGTCCCGTTGGCGCCGACCGCCCAGCCGGCGCTCGTCCCGCTCAGGGCCACCGACGTGAGCGCCTCGCTGGTCGGGGTAGTGGCGAGGCTCCAGACCCCGCCTGCCAGGCGCAGGATCACGCCGTAGCGTCCCACGGCCCAGCCATCATTCGGGCCACTCAGCGCCAGCGAGGCGAGGGGGTAGGGGGTGGGGCTGGCGACGGTGGTCCACGCGCCGGCGCTGAGCCGGAGAATCGTTCCCTCGTCCCCGACCGCCCACCCGTTCGCCGCGTCGCTGAGGGCGACGGCATTGAGGTTTTGGGCGGTGGGGCTGCTCGCGGCGCTCCACGCGCCGCTGCTGAGACGCAGGATCGCGCCGTTGCCGCCCACCGCCCAGCCTTCCGTGTCGCTGCGCAGCGCCAGGCCGTTAAGGTCCTCGGCCGTGGGCAGGGGTACGCGCGCCCACGCGCCGTTGACGAGGCGCAGACCGACCCCGCCCGCGCCGACGGCCCAGCCGGACGATCCGGCCAGGGCGACGGAATACAGGGAGTAGCCACAGGCAGGACCGGCCAGGGTGTCGCACTGCCAGACGCCGGGCGCGGTGGCGGCGCCGGGCGCAGCGTGGGTCGCGCTCGTCAGCGCCCAACAAGCCATGAGAGTCAGGATGAGAGACGGGAGCTTGCCGGCTGCCGACTTGAAAGAGCGCGTCATCGTCCCCCCCCCCGGGTTTCAATTGACGAGATGGGCATGGTGGAGCGGGCTTATGCTATACCCCCTTGCCTGCCAAGTCAATTTGTAAGGTGGGGGGACGGCGGGTGGACAGAATCGGGGAGAGACGCTACACTATCCGCCGGAGGGAGACACACCATGACCCAACTTCTCTATTACGATGACGCCTACACCCGCGAGTTCGACGCCGTCGTGACCGGCCACGGCCCCGACGGCGCGGTCATCCTGGACCGCACCGCGTTCTACCCCGGCGGTGGCGGCCAGCCCAACGACGTCGGGGCGCTGACGGCGAACGGGCAGGTTTGGCAGGTGACGAAGGTCAAGAAGGACGGCGGCGATGTCCTGCACTCTGTGGACGGCGACCCGCCCGCCGTCGGCACGGCCGTCCACGGCGCTGTGGACTGGGAGCGCCGCTACAACCTCATGCGCACCCACACCGCGCTGCACATCCTGTGCGGCGTCGTCTTCCGCGACTACGGCGCGCAGGTGACCGGCGGCAACATGGAGCCTGGCGCGGCGCGCATGGACTTCGAGTTCGAGCGCATGCAGCAGGAGCTTGTGCGGGAGATCGAGGAGCGCGCCAACAGGGAAGTCGCGGCGGCGCGGCCGATCTCGTCGCGCATCCTGCCGCGCGATGAGGCGTTCCAGATTCCCGACCTCATCCGCACCAAGATCAACCTGCTGCCAGCGGGCATCAGCGAGGTGCGCGTCGTCGAGATCGAGGGCCTCGACTTGCAGGCCGACGGCGGGACGCACGTCGCCAACACACGCGAAGTCGGGACGATCCGCGTCGTGGACTACCAGAGCAAGGGCAAGATCAACAAGCGCCTCCGCATCGCGCTGGAATAGCCGCTTCACCGCATAGCTCGCTCGTATCTATGAACTGACGCAGGACACGTGCAATATCCTGCTCTACGGGCCGCCGGGCACCGGCAAGACGTGGCTCGTCAACCACTTTGCTAACTACTTCTTGCTGTGGCACAACCACGCGCCCGTCGAGGCCGAGGCATACTGGAAAGCATACACACAGGGCGATGCGCAAACCCGGCAGACGTTACAGGACAAAGCCCGCACTGAGCCGCCTACAGCACAAGCCGCGCCCTCGTTCTGGTGGGCGTCCACCGTTGATGCGCAAAACCCGTTGGATTGGAAAACCTTGGCTGAGACAGGCGAGGTGGTCGTCGAGCCATTTGAATACCGCGACGCATACCTGGGCATGCGAGCAGGCGACTACGTCATTGTCTATCTCTGAAAACTCTGGCGGGACAGGCAGATAGTTCAGGTTAGGCTACCGCGACACCGGCCCTATTGAACCGAAACGCCCCACAGGCTAACCTTGTGGGGCGCGGCTTGTTGGGCGGCGTCTACCCGCGGCCAATGTAGGGCATCTTGGTCGCCATGATGGTCATGAACTGAACGTTGGCCTCCAGGGGTAGGTTCGCCATGTACAGGACGGCCTGGGCGACGTACTCCACGTCCATCGTCGGCTCTGGCGCGACCGTTCCGTTCGCCTGCGGCATCCCCACCGCCATCTGCTGTGTCATGGGGGTGCCGGCGTTGCCGATGTCAATCTGGCTGCACGCGATGTCGTAGGCGCGGCCGTCCAGGGCGGTGGACCGGGTGAGGCCGGTGATGGCGTGCTTGGTGGCGGTGTAGGGCGCGGAGTTGGGGCGCGGGACGTGGGCGGAGATGGAGCCGTTGTTGATGATGCGCCCGCCGCGCGGCGTCTGCTCTTTCATGAGGCGGAAGGCGGCCTGGGTGCAGAGGAACGCGCCGGTGAGGTTGATGGCGACGACGGTCTGCCACTGCTCGTAGGCGAGGTCCTCCAGCGGGACGGGCGGCGCGCCGACGCCGGCGTTGTTGAACAGGACGTCGAGCCGCCCAAACGCCGCCTTCGTCCTGGCGAAGAGATCGGCGACGGAGGCCGGGGCGCTGACGTCGGTCGGCACGGCCAGGGCGCGGGCGGCGTGCGGGCCGGCGGCGGCGGTCTCTTCCAGCGGCTCGACCCGCCGCCCGGCGAGGGCGACGCGGTAGCCGTCGGCAAGGAAGGCGAGCGCGACGGCCCGCCCGATGCCGGTTCCTGCGCCGGTGACGATGGCGACGCGGTCAACATGGCTCATGGTGCTTCCTCCTCAGGGGGTGCTTCGTTCCTCTCAGCGTGACAGAGTGCGCGAAGCGGCTGTGCAGGAGGATAGCCGAAGCGAGGCGAAAGGTCAACGTCTCGACGGGCGCCGTGTAGCGCCGACTTTAGTCGGCTCTCTAGGATGCCGACTGAAGTCGGCGCTACAGTGTCGTTGCCTGCGGCGCTGCATGACACCTCCCGGCGAGAAGTGGTGTAACATTGGTCCAGGATGAGGCGGACGAGCAAGCGGGAGGGGCCATGCCATGGTGGAGTAGCTACTTTGACGAGCGATACCTGGATGTGTTCGGCGACAGTTTCACCGAGGAGCACACCGCCCGCGAGGCGGCGGCCATCGCCGACTTCCTGGACCTGCCCCGTGGCGCAAAGGTGCTCGATCTCGCGTGCGGCCAGGGACGGCACGCCATCGCCCTGGCGCAGAGGGGGTACGCCGTGACGGGGCTGGACCTGTCGTCCTCCTTGCTCGCTCACGCCCGCCAGGCGGCCGCCGACGCCGGCGTGGACGTGGCCTGGCGGGAGGGCGACATGCGGGAGCTGCCCTGGCGGGAGGAGTTCGACGCCGTCATCAACATCACGTCGGCGTTCGGCTACTTCCCGACGGATGCGGAGAACGAGGCGGTGCTGCACGAGGTGGCGAAGGTGCTCAAGAGCGGCGGCCAGTTCCTCATCGAGACGATGCACCGCGACTACATCGTCCGCGAGTATCAGCAGCACGACTGGTACGAGACGGAGAGCGAGACGCTGGTGTGGGTGCTGCGGTTGTTCGACGCGGTCAAGGGGCGGACGACGGTGCTGGAGCGGTATCGGACGGCGGACGGGAACGAAGGCGAGCGCTACCACAACATCCGCGTGTTCACGGCGACGGAGATGCACGCGATGCTGCGGCGGGCGGGGCTGGAGCCGCTGGACACGTGGGGCGAGTGGGACGGCGAGGCGTTTACGTTCGAGTCAACCCGATTGATTGTGAGAGCCTTGAGGGCATGACTCCTGCCGATGACTCCTGAGCGACGCTATGGTACAATATCGAAAGGGTCAGTGTCAAACAGGCAGGATTGTGGGGAAAGGAAGTCCAGTGGCCGCACCTGCGCCTCTACATGGATCATCACAAGGAATGGATGAAATGAATGTCGAATACACAGCGCAAATTTGGCAGGAGGGCGATCAGTTCGTCGCCCATGCGATGCCGCTGGACGTCATGAGTGCGGGGCGAACGCCCGACGAGGCACGGAAAGCCCTCGATGAGGCTGTCCATCTCTTCCTCGTTACAGCTGCCGATATGGGTACTCTGGATGATGTGCTGCAAGAGAGGCCGCCGGCTTTACGTTTGCACGCTAAGAGAGCAGCCATCGCTCGTACACGCGGCCCGGCCTCGCGCGGCCAATTGTTATCCCGATGTACGATGAAGTGCCGGTTCCCATCATCCGCAACAATCTCAAGACAGCAGGCATCTCACGCGATGAGTATTTCCGCCTTCTAGAACGGCTCTAATCGGCTCATTTCTTGCTAAGTCTCTTCTCACCAGCGTATAATTCGGGCTTGCGGCCACGTTTCTACAGGTGCGCCGCAAGTCGGGCTGGAAGGGGAGCTTTTTTATGCGTGTCGTTATCACGGGCGGGGCCGGGTTCATTGGCTCTCACCTCTGCGATCGTTTCCTCGCGGAAGGGCACAGCGTGGTTGCCCTGGACAATCTCTCCACCGGGCGCGTCCAGAATATTGAGCACCTGGCCGGGAATGAGCGCTTCCGCTTCATCAAGCAAGATGTGACCGAATATCTGTATATTGACGGCTCCGTGGACGCCGTCCTGCACTTCGCATCGCCGGCCAGCCCGATTGGCTACCTCGACCTGCCCATCCAGACCCTCAAAGTCGGCGCCCTCGGCACGCACAAGGCGCTGGGCCTGGCCCGCGCCAAGAAGGCGCGCTTCCTCCTGGCGTCCACCTCCGAGGTCTACGGCGACCCCCTGGTGCACCCGCAGCCGGAGAGCTACTGGGGCAACGTCAACCCCATTGGCCCGCGCAGCGTGTACGATGAGGCGAAGCGCTTCGCCGAGGCGATGACGATGGCGTACAGCCGCGTCCACGGCCTGCAAACGCGCATCGTCCGCATCTTCAACACCTACGGCCCGCGCATGGCCCTCGACGATGGGCGCGTCGTCCCGAACTTCATCGGCCAGGCGCTGCGCGGCGAGCCGATCACGGTCTATGGCGACGGGGCGCAGACGCGCTCGTTCTGCTACGTCTCCGACCTGGTCGAGGGCATCTACCGCCTGCTCTTCTCGGACGAGATGTTCCCGGTCAACATCGGCAACACGGCCGAGATCTCGATGCTCGAGTATGCCGAGGTCATCAAGCGCCTCACCGGCTCGTCGTCGCCCATCATCCTGGTGACACCGCCCAACGAGCGCATCGTGGACGACCCGAAGCAGCGCCAGCCGGACACCACGCGGGCGCGGAGCATCCTCGGCTGGGAGGCGCGGGTGGCGCTGGACGATGGCATGAGCCGCACCATCGAGTTCTTCCGCCAGGCGCTGCCCCACGCCAACCCGTAGCGCCATGCAAGGGTTTCGCGGTCGGCGACTGTTCTCTCTCGACCTGCCCCTGGCCGGCCTGGTGGCCGCCGTTCTGCTGGGGCTGGCCGTGGTCATGCTCTCGCCGCAGAATGCGGCGCTGCTCTTGCTGGCCGCGGCGGGGCTGTTGGTCGTGCTGCTGCGGCCCGGCTGGGCGCTGCTGGCGCTGCCGTTCGCGGTTCCGTTTGGCGAGCTTCGCACCCTGAGCCTGGGCGGCCTGTCGGTCGGCGGGACGGAGGTCATCCTGGCCGCCGTCGTCGTGTCGCTCCTGGCGCGCGGGCTGGCGCGGCAGCGCCTGGTGATCCCGCGCGCGCCGTTGCTCGTCCCGCTGCTGGTCTTTCTCGGCGCGCTGCTGGTGTCCCTGCCCGGCGCGTTTTCCATGCCGGCCGCCGTCAAGGAGCTGGCGAAGTGGCTGGAGTTCGCCGTCACGTACCTGGTTGTGCTCATGGCCGCCGCCGAGGCGACGCCCGGCGGCCGCATGGCGTTCGTCGCGGCGATGAGCGCGTCGCTCCTGGCGGCGGGCGCGCTGGAAGCGGCGTCGGGCATCCGGCAGTCGGTGGGGCGGCAGGGGCCGCCGAGCTACGCGATCCTGGGTGGCGCGCTGTGGCGAGCGTTCGGCGAGTTCGGCCAGCCGAATCCGTTCGGCGGGTTCATGAACATGGCCCTGCTGCCGGCGCTGAGCGGCCTGGTCGGCATCGCCCTGGGCGCAGGCCTGACCCGGCGCGGCTGGTGGCCGTCGGCGGAGAATGGCTATCGCCCTGGCCCGCTGGCGACGCTGTTTCTGCTGCTCGTGGCCGGCGTCGTCGGCCTGGGGCTGGCGCTGAGCTGGTCGCGCGGGGCATGGCTGGGCGTGGTGGCGGGCGTCGCGGCGATGGTCGTGGCCTGGATTGTGCTGATCCTGGCGCGGCCGCCGGCCGACCGGGCGACCGAGGCGAGACGCCGCGCCGTGGCCGCGCTGTGGGCGCTGGTGGCCGTGGCGCTCGTGCTGGTGTTCGCCGGGGCGGCCAACGTGATCCCGTCGAGCGTGACCGACCGCCTGGCGACAGTCACCGAGTACAGCGGCGGCCTGGACGTGCTGAACGTCGAGGTGAACGACGACAACTTCGCCGTCGTGGAACGCGCGGCCCACTGGTACGCCGCCGCCAACATGTGGGCCGATCATTTCTGGACGGGCGTCGGAATCGGCAACTATGCTGCGGCGTACCCTGAGTACAACGTGCCGCGCTGGGCCGATCCCCTCGGCCACGCCCACAACTACTACCTGAACATGGGCGCGGAGGCCGGGTTCGTCGGCTTGCTCGCCTATCTGTTTCTTGTCGTCGCGGCCCTCTGGCGCGCGATTCGCGTGGCGTCCGACTATCCGGACTGGCTGACGCGGGCGTTGGCCGTGGGAACGGTCGGCGTGCTTGTCGCCGTGGGCGTCCACAATATCTTTGACAATCTCTATGTTCACGCTATGGGAGTTTACCTTGCGATCCTTGTCAGCCTGGTTGATACCGCCGGTACCCGCGCCGGATAACGGCGCTGGGGCCATTCAGCGCCTCCGCTACCGCCTGTACACGCACCGCAAAGAGGTCAAGCAGTTCCTTAAGTTTGCCCTCGTCGGGACGCTGGGCGCGATCATTGACTTCACGGTGCTCAACCTGCTGGTGCTCCACTTTGGCTGGCCCAAGGCGTCAGCCAACATCGCCTCGTTCACGGTCGCCGTTCTGAGCAACTTTACCTGGAACCGCCTGTGGACGTTCGAGCACGCGCGGCATCAGCCGATGTGGCCGCAGCTGGGGCAATTCGCCCTGGTCAACCTCGTCGGGTTGGGCATCAACGAAGTGTGCTTCATTGGTCTCGACACCTTCCTGTTCGAGCCGCTGTTCGGCGCGGTGCTCGGCTATAACCTCGCCAAGGCGTCGGCGACGATTATTGTGCTGTTCTGGAACTTCATTATCAACCGCCTATGGACGTTCCGCCAGCGCCCGAAGGAGATCCCGCAGTAGGCCCGCGCATCACGATTGACTACACGCCCGCCGCGCGCCAACAGGCCGGTATCGGACGCTACACCCGAGAGCTGATCCGCGCTCTGGCTCAGCTAGATACCGAGACAGCCTACACCCTCCTGGTGCGCGGCGACGCGACCGTGCCGGACAGCCTCGCCGATTTCTCCGCGAACTTCAGCGTTCGGCGCAGCCCGATCTCCGAGCGCACGCTGACCCGGCTCTGGCGGCTGCGCGTCCCACTGCCGGCCGACTGGCTCGCCGGCCCGTCCGATGTCTACTACAGCCCGGACTACATTCTGCCGCCGCTACGGCGGGGGCGGGCCGTGGTCACGGTGCACGATCTGTCGTTCCTGACCGTGCCCCAGGCCGCCGACGCCGGGCTGCGGGCGTACCTGACCGACGCCGTGCCGCGCTCGGTGGCCCGCGCCGACCACGTGCTGGCGGATTCGGAGCATACACGGCAAGACCTGGCGCGTCTGCTGCGCACTCCGGCGCCTAAAATCAGCGTTCTCTACTCTGGAGTCTCGCCGGCGTTCCGCCGCGTCGAGGAGGGAGAGCGGCTGGCCGAGGTGCGCGCCCGCTATGGCCTGGCCGGGCCGTTCGTCCTGGGGCTGGGGACCATCGAGCCGCGCAAGAACCTGGAGCGGCTCATCGAAGCGTTCGGGCGGCTTGTCGCCGCCGGCGAGCCGCACGCCCTGGCGCTGGTGGGCGGTCAGGGCTGGCTCTACGGGCCGATCTATGAGCGCGTCCAGGCGCTGGGGCTGGCGGACCGGGTGCGCTTCCTGGGGTTCGTGCCCGACGCCGACCTGCCGCCGCTCTACAGCGCCGCCGAGGCGTTCGCCTTCCCCTCGCTATACGAGGGGTTCGGGCTGCCGCCGCTGGAGGCGCTGGCGTGCGGGACGCCGACCGTGGTCTCAAACGTGTCATCGCTGCCGGAGGTGGTGGGCGACGCCGCGTTGCAGGTCGCGCCGACGGATGTGGACGCGCTGGCGGCGGCGCTGGCGCGGCTGCTGCACGACGAGCCGTTACGCGCGCGCTTGCGCGACGCCGGGCCGCGCCAGGCCTCCCGCTTCACCTGGCCGGCGGCGGCAGCGCAACTCAGGGAGACACTGTACGCATTGCACACAGGGGAACACACGGCGGCCGCGTCGCTGCGAGGAGGATGACCTCGGGGGTGTGGGGGGCGATAGCTCCCCACGGACGAAGCAGCCTCCCGGTCGGTGATAGACACTCTATTGCTGGTTAGGCAGGCGTTTGCAGGAGCGGGAGATTGCTTCGCTGACGCTGCTCAGAACACAGAGTAGACTGTCATTGCGAGGCGGGCCTTGCCGCCGAAGCAATCCCCCGGTAGGTGACGGACACGCTTTCACCGCATAGACCGTCACTTGCTACGGCGAGGATTGCTTCGCTGCGCTCGCAATGACGGTATGGCAGTGTTCTTGTGTCGGCGCATGCCATCACGGGGCATGGCGTTCTCGCAATGACAGGCGCGGCGCATCGTAAAGAAAGCGGTTAATCGAGGGAGATTTTGCCGCGCTGGCGGCTCGGTGGCTGGGCGGGTGGGGTTGGGGGCGGCGGCTCCTCCCACGGAGGGCGCGCGTCTGGGTCGTGCGGCTCAGGCGAGATGTCGAGATTGATCTTGCCACGCTGCTTGCTGACGCTCTCGGCCCGCGCCGCTTCTTCTAGCTCGTCAATGTGTTCGAGCAGGTCGGCGAGGGCGCGGAGCAGCACGACCACGGCCATGCGCACCTCGCGGCGCGCAGTACGCAGATGCCGCCAGAACTCGCGGGGGAGGCCGGTGAACAGCTTTTCCAGGATGAAGCGGGTGATGTAGAGCAGCTCGTCGGCCGGTTCGCCGCGAACGTCCTCGATGCGTTTGTCGTCGAAGGGGTCCATGCCGTGGTCCCGGTGAACGTTGTATCGTGCGTGGGTTCATTGTAGCATATCTTGTGGCGGATGGCACAAGTGTAACGATTGCGGAGTTTTCTTGACGGGGAAATTGCGGTACAATGTAGGCGTTGTCACGGGGGAGCATGTCTGATAATCCTGTGGATCGCGTCCGCGGCTATCTACACACGGCGGCGCCGGATCTGAACGTCATCGAATACGATGTGAGCACGGCGACCGCGCCCCTGGCGGCGGCGGCCGTGGGCTGCGAGGTCGGCGCGATCGTCAAGTCGCTGTGCTTCGTGGTGGACGGGCAGCCGGTCGTGGCGCTGGTGGCGGGCGACATGAAGGCGGATGACCGCAAGCTCGGCGCGCTCTTCGGCGTGTCCAAGTCGCGGGTCAAGATCGCCGATGCGGAGACAGTCACGCGCGTCACGGGCTATAGCGTCGGCGGCGTCCCACCCGTCGCCCACGCCACGCAGGTGCCCGTGGTCATTGACGCCAGCCTGCAACGCTACGTCACGGTCTACGCGGCGGCGGGCGCGTCGAACGCGATCTTTGCGATCCCCTTGTCGCGCCTGATTACGCTCACAAACGGTCAGGTCGCGGATATCGTGAAAGCCTGAATGGAGGAAGAATATGCGCGTAGGAATTTTGACAGGCGGCGGAGACGTTCCGGGCTTGAACCCGGCCATCAAAGCGGTGGTGGATCACCTCATTGACGAAGGCCATGAGGCGGTCGGCATCCGCCGCGGCTGGGCCGGTCTGCTGTACTACAACCCGGACGATCCCGCGCCGCAAGACGAGTGGGCCATCCCGCTCAACAAGGCCATCGTTCGCACGATTGACCGCACTGGCGGCACCTTCCTGCACACGTCGCGCACGAACCCGGCGCGCGTGCGCCTGAAGGAAGCCCCCTCGTTCCTCACCGTCGAGGAACCTAACCCTGACAAGCGCTACGACTTCACGCCGCACGTGCTGCGCGTGCTCAACAAGTTGGGCATCGAGGCGCTCATTCCGATCGGCGGCGACGACACCCTGAGCTACGCCGTGCGCATGCACAAGGAAGGCATTCCGGTCGTCGCCATCCCGAAGACCATGGACAATGACGTCTTTGGCACGGACTACTGCATCGGCTTCTCGACCGCCGTGACCCGCAGCGTCGAGTTCATCCACGCTCTGCGCACGCCGGCCGGCTCCCACGAGCGTATCGCCGTGGTCGAGCTGTTCGGCCGCAACTCCGGCGAGACCAGCCTCATCGCCGCCTATCTCGCCAGCGCGGACCGCGCCATTATCTCCGAGGTTCCTTTCGATCCGGACAAGCTGGCGAAGCTCCTGATTGAGGACAAGAAGCGCAACCCGAGCCAGTACGCCATCATGACCATCTCCGAGGGTGGGCAGATGATCGGCGGCGACGTGTTCGAGCGTGGCATCGAGGACGCCTATGGGCACAAGAAGCTCGGCGGCATCGGTCAGTTCACGGTCGACGTGCTCAAGGAGCTGACGAAGAGCGACATGATCTATCAGCAGGTGGCGTACCTGATGCGCTCTGGCGCGCCCGACGCCCTCGACCGCATGGTGGCGACGAGCTACGGCTACCTGGCGGCGCAGCTGCTCACGCGCGGCGTCACGGGCCGCCTGGTCGCGCTGCAAGAGGGCAAGTACACCAACATCCCGATCCAGACAGTGACCCAGGGCGTCAAGCGCGTGGACGTGCACGAGCTGTACGACGTCGAGGCGTATCGCCCGAAGGTGGCTCACGTCATGGGCAAGCCGATGTTCCTGTACTAAAGCTTCGCTGACGGAAAACAGAAGCGGCCCTCTCCACACGAGAGGGCCGCTCACTCTTCCTCGTCCAGCGGCCTGTTCTGTTGGGGACATCTGAACACCCCCGATACTGGGCCGGCCTCACCTGATGGGCTAATCGGTGAGGCGGTACTCGGCGGCAAAGACCTCGTCCTCGGTGAGGGTCGTCATTGTCGGCTCGATGCCCGTTTCATCCTCGGCGAGGCGCTTCGCGGCAGCAAAGCACCTGTCCCACAGCGCGGGCAGCTCAGCGCGAAGGCTCGGCTCGTCTTCCAGGAGGCTCTGAATCTCGATGCGCGCCTCAGTGATGGAGGCCACCCAGCTTCGAGTGCGCCGCTCCGGCTGAATCTTCCACTTGAGAATGTGCATCATCAATCGCGTCAACTGGCTACGCAGCGCGCGCCGCTCTGACCGTCCCAAGGCGTCAATTAACTCCTCGAGGCCGTTTGAGGCTTCCTCAATGTGTTGCTGCCGCAGCTCGTCTCGAATTGCCAGGGCAGTTTGAAGGTGCGAAGTCGCCGAAAGCTTCTCCCAGTCCATGCTCCTGTCCTTCTAGCGCGTCCTGTTCAAGCCGTCTCGCCAATAGGGAATTCTATACCGGCGCTCGTGAATCAGTCAATCGCGCCACGCTAGGGCGTGAATTGGTACACGCCCCAGGCGTTGACGTCGGACACGGGAGCGATGCTGCGCGCCTGTCCTCCGCTCAGCTTCGGTCGGGTCGCCATCTCGCTCAGGGTCTCGTCGGCGACTATGACCTGGACCGGCCACGAGATCGCCCGCAGGTAGTTGTCGAGCTTCTCCGCTGAGCCGAGGCGCTTGACCTCGACCCCCCGCCAGGCGAACATCCCATCCAGCACGCTGCTCGGCCCGGTGCCCTCGCCACTGGTGCGCTTGATGGCACTGTCGAGCACGACGGGCTGTCCCGTGCGCTCGACGTCGGCGACGACGGCGAAGAAGGCATCGTTGGTTCGGTTCGCGGCTCCCTCGGCGGCATAGTAGCCCACGAGGCGCGCCGAAAGACCGATGAGCATGATGACGATGAGCAACCCGACCACGATACGCGACGCGGTCGCCCACGCGCCCCGCTGCCCGCCAGGGCGCAGGAGGAGCATGGCCGCCGCGCCGCCGATGGCGACGCTCATCGCGGGCAAGGCCAGGCCGCTGTAGCGGCCCAGGAGGGTGTTGCTGTACTCGCGCACGAGCACCGGCATGCAGACCAGCGCCGAGCCGACGAGCCAGAGGGGTAGAGACTGGCGGCGCGCTGTGTAGATGAGGCTTGCCACGGCCACCGCTGCCACGAGTACGGCGAAGGCGTCGGCCTGCCACGGAGCCTCGGCGCTGTGGCGCGCGCTGCTGAGTACGTCCACGAAGGACAGCGCCAGGTTGACGATACCGGCCGGGTAGGGCGTGTCCCCCCAGCCTTCGGCAACGTTGCTCGACGCCCCGACGAGCCGCGAGCGCGAGCCGCCGAGGAGGGCCGGTAGATGATAGAGGAGGATGGGGGTGTAGGCGAGGAACAGGGTGAGCAGGGCTAGGATACCCCAGCGGCCCCAGAGCAGCCGTCGCCCCTTTGGCTGGAGCCACAGCCAGATGACCAGGCCCGGCACGAAGGCGGCGCACAGAGGGTGGGTCTGCACCGCCAGACCGGTGAGCGCCGCGGCGGCGATGAGCCAGAGGGCGCGGCCGTACAGGGCGCGGCCGAACAGGTAGACGGCGAGGACGCCCGCGCTGCCGAGCAGGGCCGTCAGGATGCGCGGCGTCTGGAGGGCGCTCGACACCAGCCGCGCGGCGGCGAGCAGGTAGATGACCAGCGGGCCGTTGTAGCCGGTGTCCTCGAAAACGAGGGGCCGCGCGCCGTCGTTGACGACGCCGACGACGGTGCGCCAGATGGTGACTTCGTCGTTGAAGCGGGGGATCTGTTGGAGGGAGGGCCAGCGGATGAGGAGGGCGGCCAGGAAGACCAGCGCCGCCAGGAGCGCTTCGCCGACGCGGGTAGACAACAGCAGCGATGCGCGCTCAATGAGGCGGCGCCCTGCGCTGGGCGGCCTGCGCCCCGTCACGGACTCGACGTTCAACATACGGTGTGTTCAGGTGGGATATGCTTAGCCGCCTCGCCCATGATCTCGAGCGCTCGCGTAACTGCGAGTTGCGTTTTGAGGTCCGCAAGGAATTCGTCGTAACTCATGCCCGCAACGAACGCTTGGACTGCTTGAGCCATGTCGAGCATATCGCCCAGGTAGTCGCCGTAGCTTCGCTCATCGTTCATACGGGAACGGCCTCTGCAAGGATATGCTTGCCAATTGTGCGCCGTAGGCCTTGCTTGGGTACGAGGTCAACCTGTACACCAAGGTTCTCGCTCAACTCATCGGCTAAGTGAACCAGGTCGAAAAGGGTAGGCGTTTGCTCAAACTCCACCAGCACATCCAGATCACTGTCGGGACGCTGCTCGTTGCGAACATAGGAACCGAACACGGCCAGTGACTTGACCGAGTAATGTTCTGCCAAGGACGGAAGCGCAGAGTGCAGGATCTCAATGAAGCGCTGAACGTCCGGGATGTCTTTGCTTTTCACTTCCTCGTTCCACTGGCTCGCCATGTACCCTCGCGTGTTCCGGCGCGGTGTCTACCTACGCCAATCGCTGAATTGTACGTTCGATCCGTTTCAACGCAAAAGGCCTGTGCGATACAAACACGCCCGGCTCGCGTCTACGGCCGGGCGTGTGAAGGAACCGAGTGCGCGGCTACACCTGCGGGAGCTTCTCCAGGGACGCCTCGACGGCTTCCTGCGAGTAGTCCAGGTCGGTGAGCTGGTTGGTCAGGTAGCGCTCATACGCGCCCAGGTCGAAGTGGCCGTGGCCGCACAGGTTGAAGACGATGGTCTTGGCCTCGCCGCTCTCCTTGCAGCGCAGCGCCTCCTCCATCGCCACGCGGATGGCGTGGGACGGCTCCGGCGCGGGGATGATACCCTCGGCGCGGGCGAAGCCGACGGCGGCCTCGAAGATGGCGCGCTGGGCGACGGCGCGGGCCTCGATGAGGCCGTGCTCGTACAGGGCCGAGATGATGGGCGACATGCCGTGGTAGCGCAGGCCGCCAGCGTGGATCGGCTCCGGCACGAAGTCGTGGCCGAGGGTGTGCATCTTGACCATCGGCGCCATCTTGGCCGTGTCGCCGTAGTCGTAGGCGTACTTGCCCTTAGTGATACTCGGCGCGGCCGTCGGCTCAACGGCGATGATGCGGCGCTTGCGCGGGCCGAGTTGGTCCGGGATGAAGGGCAGGGCGAAGCCGCCGAAGTTGCTGCCGCCGCCGACGCAGCCGATGAGGATGTCCGGGTCGGCGTCGGCCAGTTCGAGCTGCTTGATGACCTCCTGCCCGATGACCGTCTGGTGCAGCAGGACGTGGTTGAGCACGCTGCCGAGGGAGTATTTGGTATCGTCGCGGGTGGCGGCGTCCTCGACGGCCTCGCTGATGGCGATGCCCAGGCTGCCCGGCGAGTCGGGCGAGGCGGCCAGGATCGCGCGCCCGGCGTTCGTGTCGGGGCTGGGGCTGGGCACGACGGACGCGCCATACGTCTCCATCATGATGCGGCGGTACGGCTTCTGGTCATAGCTCACGCGCACCATGTATACCTTGCACTCCAAGTCGTAGACGCCGCACGCGAACGCGAGGGAGCTGCCCCACTGCCCCGCGCCTGTCTCCGTCGCCAGGCGCTTGACGCCCTCCTGCTTGTTGTAGAAGGCCTGCGGCACGGCGGTGTTGGGCTTGTGGCTGCCGGAGGGGCTAACGCCCTCGTACTTGTAGTAGATGCGGGCGGGGGTATCGAGGGCCTGCTCCCAGCGCCGGGCGCGGTAGAGCGGCGTCGGCCGCCACAGCCGATAGACATCCCGTACCGGCTGGGGGATGTCTAGCATGCGCTCCTGGCTGACCTCCTGCAAGATGAGGCTCATCGGGAACAGGGGCGCCAGGTCGTCCGGGCCGAGCGGCTGCCCCGTGCCCGGATGCAGCGACGGCGGGAGCTGGAAGGGCAGGTCGGCGAGGACGTTGTACCACTGGCGCGGCAGATCGTCTTCGGAAAGGGTGAACTTCACCTGGTCTCGGTCCACAATTCCTCCTTGTGGGTTGGATGGTACGGTGACGGGTGCTCGACGCTTCGCGTTTTGTCGTAACGACTTCAGTCGTTGTGCGGCCTGGGAAACGGCTGAAGTCGTTACTGCATTCCTGTCATGTCATGATCTCTAGCGCGCGAGGGTGCTGGCCGGCTGGGTGAACGGCAGCACGTAACCCATGCGCTCTTTGACGCGGTTCAGAACGGTGGATGCCTGGGCCTGGGCGCGGGCCGCGCCTTCCCGCAGGACGCTCACCGTGTAGTCCGGGTTCGCCTCTAGCTCGGCCATGCGCTCCTGGAACGGGGCCAGTCCCTCGATGATCACCTCCGCCAGGTCGCGCTTCAGGTCCGAGTAGCCCTTGCCCGCGTAGCGCGCCTCGATCTCGGCCAGCGGCAGCCCCGTGAACAGGGAGTAGATGGTCAGGAGGTTGGTCAGGGCCGGCTTGTCCTCGGCGGCGCGAATCTCCGTCCCGGAGTCGGTGACGGCGGCGCGCATCTTCTGGCGGATGGTGTCCGGGTCGTCCGTCAGGGCGATGTAGTTGCGCGGCGTCGGGGCGCTCTTGCTCATCTTCTTGGTCGGGTCGTCGAGGCCCATGATGCGCGCGCCCTCGACCTTGATCAGCGGCTCCGGGACGACCAGCGTTCCCTCGCCCAGGCGGTAGTTGACGCGCTGGGCGATGTCGCGGGTCAGCTCGACGTGTTGCCGCTGGTCCTCGCCGACGGGGACGAAGTTGGCGTCGTAGAGCACGATGTCCGCCGCCTGGAGCACCGGGTAGTCGAACAGGCCGACGTTAACCTCCTCCTGCCGCTTGCCTGCCTTCTCCTTAAACTGGGTCATGCGCCGCAACTCGCCGAAGTAGGTGAAGGTGTTCAGAATCCACGCCAGCTCGGTATGCTCTGGGACGTGGGACTGGATGAAGATTGTCACCTTGTTCGGGTCAAGGCCCGCCGCCAGGTAGGCGTTGGTGAGGCTGATGGTGCGGCGGCGCAGCTCATCCGGGTCCTGCGGGACGGTGATGGCGTGGTGGTCCACGACACAGAAGTAGTTCTCGAACTGGTCCTGCTCGGCAGCCCAATTCCGAATCGCCCCCAGGTAGTTGCCAATGTGAAGATTGCCGCTCGGCTGTACGCCGCTGAGCACTCGTGGTTTCGACATGTCGCTTGCTCCTTCCTGAACGAAGACCTCGCTCGCTTGAAATACAAAAACCCCCGCGCCCTTGCCGGACGCGGGGGAATAACCCACGTGGTACCACCGTGCTTGGAGGCTGTCGCCCCCCTCTTTGCGGGCGCCCATGACGCCCTGTGCGCTGATAACGGTCGCCTTCCGGCCGGGCCTACTTACCGCGCTCGCGGGTTCAGCCGGCAGCTCCCAGGTCCATTCGGCATCCGCGCTGGCGTCAGGCTCTCACCTTTGCCCGACTCTCTGTGGCCCCGCTGGGACGCTTACTTGCCCCTGTTCATCGCCAGTACATGTTCGTGGCATCAGTATATCGCAATTGGCGCGGCGAGTCAACTGCCAGGCGGTGGATTGCGTCGTCCGCCGAATGGCTGACGCGCGGCGCTACTCCTCCTGGGCGTCGCGGCCGAGGGCGGCGAGGGCGCTCAGACGCAGCTCGGTGAGCGCCTGGACGGCGTCCACGAGCTTGCCCAGGGTCACAAAGAAGTCCTGCATCTCGGCCAGGCGCTCGCGGTAGAACTGGGCCGTTGGGTCGGTGTGCGCCGGGTCTACCGATTCGACGAGGCTCATGCTCTCCTTGACGGAGCCGAGCGCTTGCTCGAACTCCTTCTTCTCGCGCTCCTTGAAAATCTGTTTGGCGATGGCCCAGAAATCGGTTTCGACTTCGTAATAGTCGCGGCGGTCGCCGACGTTCCAGACTTTGTGCACCATGCCCAGGCGTTCGAGGCCGCGAATGTGGATGCTCACGCTGCCCTTGCTGATGCACAGGGCGTGGGCGATGTCGTCGAGGCTGACGGCGCCGGGGGTCATGTAGAGCAGGCCGTAGATTTCGCCCATCGCGCGATTCAGCCCCCAGAACGCGCTGATGCGCCCGCTGCCCCGAATCAGTGTTTGCTTGGCTGCTTCCAGGCCCTCCGCCGGCGGCCCCTGTATGTTGGCCGGGCTGGCCATACGATCCCCCTTGCCTTCGTGTGTGCTGTTCTTATGCCTCGCCTGTGCGTGTATCCCACCGGCCCATGTCGTTTAGACCATTCTAAACGAATTCTATCATGGAGGCGCGCCTGGCGCAAGGCCACAGTTGCGGCCCCGCCCCGGCGCGGCTATACTGACATCGTCGCTGTCTGTCACTGCGAGGAGGACGATAGGACGACGAAGCAGTCTCTCGGCAGATGAAACCATACTGTGGCGGCGTAACCCCACCTTCACAAGGGCGGGGGATTGCTTCGCTCCGCTCGCAATGACAGCGTGGTGGTGTTCGAGTAGTGGCCCTGGAATGACTTCGGCCGCTGAGACCTGGAATAGGAACTGAGCTATGATCGAGAGCATTCAGGAGCTTATCGCGGACTGGGCGGCGGGCGAGGGGCTGGACTCGCGCCTGCACGTCTGGAACGTTCGCGCGGCCGAGACGGACGCGGGCCTCGTCCTCAGCGGCGAGACGCTGGACGGGCAGGCGCGGCAGTCGCTCATGACGTCGCTGCGCCTCCACCTGCCCGGTGTCACATTGGTGGACCAGATCACGCCCCTGCGGGAGAACGCGGCCCTGTCCACCATTCGCCGCGCCGTCGTCAACGTTTACGCCGAGGCGACGTCGAAATCCGAGGTCGTCACCCAGGCGCTCTTCGGCGAGCTGATCGAGGTGTTGCGCCCGGCGCCCGGCTGGTCCTTTGTGCGCGTCGTCGCCGACGGCTACCTGGGCTGGGTCGCCGAGCATGCGCTTGCGCCGCAGCCCCTCCCCGGCCCCTCGCACTTCGTGAGCGCGAACCTGGCCGCGTGCTTTCGCCGGCCGGATGGCGGCGAGGTCGTGGGGCAGCTCCCGTTCAACGTTGCCGTGGCGGTCATCGAGGGCGGCGGGGAGTGGGCGGCTATCGCCGCGCCGGACGGGCAGACCTGGTGGGCGCGAGCGGGTGAGCTGACACCGCTGGACGACCGGCCCGTGCCGGACGCGGCGGGCATGGCAGTGACGGTGGCGCGCATGGCGCGTTTCGTTGGGACGCCCTACTTCTGGGGCGGCCGCACGCCCTTTGGCTACGACTGCTCTGGCTTCGCCCAGACGGCGATGCGCACGATGGGCGTGGCGGTGCTGCGCGACGCGGACCAGCAGTTCCAGGAGGGCGACGAGGTAGACGGCGTGCCGCAGCCGGGCGACCTGCTGTTCTTCGGCCGGCCGGGCTACAGCGCGTCGGGCATTGCGCGCGCCGCCGGTGTGGACCACGTCGCCATCTCTCTCGGCGGCTGGGACATTCTGCACGCGACCGGGGCGGTGTGGAGCGTGACGCGCAATAGCCTCGACCCGGCGTCGCCGGTCTATCGGCGCGGGTTGGTCGAAACGTACCTGGGGGCGAGGAGGTTCCGATGCGACTGACCTGGGAGCCGTTGACCCTCCGCCTGGCTTCGGCGTTCAACATCGCCCACGGCAGCTACACCGAGCGCCACAACGTCCTGGTGCGTCTGGACGCGGGGGACGCGGTCGGGTTGGGCGAGGCGGCGGTTGTACCGTACCTGGGGGAGAGCCGCGAGGGCGTTATCGCGACGCTCGAGGCGTGCGCCCCGATGCTCGGCGGCGACGCCTGGCTCGTGGAAGACATCCTGGACGCCCTGCCGCCCGGCTCGGCGGCGGCGCGCGCGGCTATCGCCTCCGCGCTGTACGACATCCTCGGCCAGCGCCTCGGCCAGCCGCTGTGGCGAGTGTGGGGCCTGAACCCGGCCCGCGCCCCGCTGACCTCCGTGACCATCGGAATAGACACGCCGCAGGCGATGGTGGCGCAGGCGCAGGCCCTGGGTATGCCCATTCTCAAGGTGAAGCTCGGCGGTGCGGATGACCTGGCCCTGGTGCGGGCGATCCGCGGCGTGACGGACGCCGTGATCCGCGTGGACGCCAACGCGGGCTGGAGCCGCGAGACGGCGGCGGCGCTCATCCCGCGCCTGGCGGACCTGGGCGTCGAGTTCGTGGAGCAGCCGCTCGCGGCCGAGGATACTGACGGCCTGCGCTGGCTGCGCGAGCGCTCGCCCCTACCCCTCTACGCTGACGAGGCGGTGCGCTCGACGTCGGACGTGGCGCGGCTGGCGAGGGCGGTGGATGGGGTCGTGGTCAAGCTCGCCAAGTTCGGGGGGATACGGGAGGCACGGCGGGCGATTGAGCTGGCCCACGCCCTGGACCTGGGCGTGATGCTGAGCTGCATGGTCGAGTCAACGCTGGGCGTGAGCGCGGCGGCGCACCTGGCCCCGCTGTGCGAGCACGCGGACCTGGATGGGCCGCTGCTCATCGCCAACGACCCCTTCCAGGGCATGGGCTACGACGGGGCGCGGCTTCTCCTGCCGACGGCGCCGGGCCTGGGCGTGCGCCCTAAAGAGCAGTAGTTTGACACATGCAGAGCGGGCGCCGGGCTGAAGCCGCGGCGCTGAGAGGACACAGTTCTTCGGACTGCTCAAGCCCTACCGGGGCTTCGCCCACTATGCCTACGATTGCCGCGGCTTCGGTTCCAGGCCAAGCAGCCCCATCTCGTGATACAGCATCTCCGGCAGGCCCTCTTCGAGCGGACGCGGGGCAAAGCCTAGCTCGCGCTTTGCCCTGGCGTTGCTGCCCAGGTACGTTACGCCGGCCGTGACGCGCAGGTTCTCGCTGGAGAACTGCTCCGGGACGGAGACGCCCTTCTCGACCAGGCGCATCACGCTCGACCCGGCTCGGAGGACGAACGGCGGAACGCTGGTTGGCCGTGAAATGCCCGTGACCGTTTCCGCCAGGTCGAGCGCCTCGACCAGGGTGTACGGCTCGCCGCAGATCATGTAGCTCTCGCCGACCCTGCCCTTCTCCATCGCCAGCAGATGACCCTGCGCCGTGTCCTCGACCGTGGCCCAGCAGAACGCCGTGCGCTGCGGAATCACGGGCAGCTTGCGCTCGAGGTACTGGAGGAACGTCGTGCGGATGCTGCTCGTGTCGCCGATGCCGTAGACGACACCGGGCATGACGATGACAAGAGGCAGACCTTCGGCGATCATTGGCTCGGCCACCTGGTAGTGGGCGACCCACTTGGTGCGGTCGTACTCGCTCAGGAACGGGCCGGTGGTATGGTAGGTCTCGTCCACGACGCGCCCGTGGGTGTCGGAGTTGACGGCCAGGGTGCTAGTGTAGACGCCGCGTGGAATCGCTAGCTCCCGCATCACTTCGAGAACGTTGCGCGTACCGTCTACATTGATCTTGACCGCCTGGCTCTTGTCCTTGACGCCCACCCTATACCAGCCGGCAATGTGGTAGACGCCGTCCACGCCGGTCATCGGGCCGCGCAAGCTCTCCTTGTCCGTCACGTCGCCGGCCACAACCTCCACGCCGAGGTTGCCCAGGTCGCTGGCCGCCGCCGGGTTGCGCGCGACGGCGACCACCTCGTGGCCGGCCGCGACGAGCATCCGCGCCACCCGCCCCCCGATGAACCCCGTCGCCCCGGTCACAAAGTATCTCATCTATTGCCTCTTTCTGGATGAACGCATGGTCACGGCGAACGTGGCCGCAGCCTGGCGCAAGAACAACGGCCTCGTAGGCGACCCAGGCCCGCCTGCCCGCAGAACGAGGCCGAAACATGTCCTTTGACTATGCGCTAAGCGCGGCGGCGGAGGATGCGGCCGCCCCAGCGGAACCAGACAATCGCGCCGTCGGGGCCGCGCAGGAACTCGCCGCGCAGATCCTTGACCGGCGACTCGAGGCCGATGACCTGGTCCGGGCCGATGACGGCAAAGCGGGCGGGCGGCGGCGCGGGGGGCGGGGGCGACGTTTCGTCGGGGAAGCCACCCTTCGGGTAGCCCTGCACGACGAGGCTGCCATCGCTGACCGTCATCTCGATCGCCGACAGGCGGCCCTCGTAGTACCCGGCGTAGGCGGCCAGGTCGCTCGCGCTCAGGTCCAGGGCGGCCGGCTCTGGCTCCTTGACGCCGAGGTAGTGTTCCAGCGCCCACTGCGTGACCTCGGTGTTCAGCTCGCTGCCGCTCTGGGAGTTGGTGAGGACGGTCAGGGCGAAGCCGCGCTCTGGGGCGAACATGAACGCCGAGAGCTGGCCCAGGGTTGCGCCGCCGTGGGCCACGGTCTTGACGCCACCGACATCGCGCACGATCCACGAGAGGCCGCGCCAGCCGCCATACGTGTCAATCGGCACGCGGGGCGACTGCATTTCGGCCATCATGGCTCCGCTCAGCAGCCGCTCGCCGCTCTCGGCCGCGCCGTCGCCCATCTGGAAGCGGGCGTAGCGGAGCTGGTCGCGGGCGCTCGACGTCAGGCCGCCGACGGCGTTGGCGGCGCGGGCGATGGGCCACGGCTCCAGGACGCTGGTCTTGTCGCCGAGGGTGATGTGGCCGACGGCGAAACGGCGCAGCATGACCTCGTGGGGGAAGAAGAACGAGTTGGTCATGCCCAGGGGCGCGAGAACGAGGTCCCATGTCGCGGCCTCGTAGGTCTGGCCCGTTGCCACCTCGATAATGCGGCCGAGCAGGTAGAAGCTAGAGTTGCTGTAGTGGAAGGTCGAGCCGAGGGGCGTGAGCTGGGGTAGCTCGACCATGCGCTCGACGGCGCGTTGCAAGGCATCGTCACCCCAGCCGGTGTCAACGAAGAAGTCGCCGACCCAGCCGCCGGTGTGGGTCAGGAGGTGGCGCAGGGTGACGCGCGCGGCGACGTCCTCGTCGGCGAGGCGCAGCGCCGGCAGGTAGGCGCGGATAGGCGCGTCCAGGTCGAGCATGCCCCGCTCCACCAGGCGCATGACGACCGTGCCGGTCACGGTCTTGGTGGTCGAGCCGATCTGGAACAGGGTATCGCCGTCCACGGCTAGGGGATTGGTGACGCTGGTCACGCCGAGACCGGCGGCATACTCCTGCCCCGCGTGGATGACGCCGACGGCGACGCCCGGGATGCTCAGGCGCTGCATAGCGGCCTGGATGACAGCGCACAAGTCGTTGAAAGTACTCTCGCTCATGTGTACCTTTCTTCCGTTAGCTGCCGCCGGTCACTTCCAGCACCTGGCCGGAGACGTAGTTGGAGAGGGGCGAGGCGAAAAAGAGGATCGCGCCTGCCGCTTCCTCCACTGTCCCGGCGCGGCCCATGGGAATCATCATCTTTGCCATCTGGCGCATCTGCTCCGGGATGCCCAGGGTGATGTCCTTCTCGCCGCGCTGGACGTGCTCGCCGCTGTCTTTCGCCGCTGTCAGCCGTGTCTCGATGAAGCCAAAGGCGCAGGCGTTCACCTGGATGTTGAACTGACCCCACTCTTTCGCCAGCGTCTTGGTGACGCCGATGATGCCGGCCTTGCCGGCGGCGTAGTTGGCCTGGCCGGGGTTGCCGCGCGTGCCGCTGGTCGAGCTGACGTTGACGATCTTGCGCGCCCTGGCGGCGCCTAGCTCGGCCGCCTCGCGCTTGGCCGTCTCCCGCCAGTAGTTCGACGCGGCGCGGATGAGGCGGAACGGGGCGGTCAGGTGGATGTCGAGCATCGCCTGCCACTGCTCGTCGGTCATCTTGTGCAGCGTGCCGTCCCAGGTGTAGCCTGCGTTGTTGACGATGATGTCCAGCCCGCCATACTCCGTGATCGCCGCCTCGACGAGCTGCGCCGGGAAGTCCGGCCGCGTAATGTCGCCCGGGGCGGCCAGCGCCTTGCCGCCCGCGCCCTGGATGGCCGCGACGACCTCGCTCGCCGGGTTGGGGTCAATGTCGGTGACGATGACGCGCGCGCCATGCTCGGCCAGGAGACGCGCCGCGGCGGCGCCGATGCCGCGACCACTGCCCGTGACGATAGCGACTTTGCCCTGTACTAACCCGTCCATGCTGTATCTCCTTTATGGAATGCCTAGCT
Source organism: Anaerolineae bacterium (assembly GCA_046328525.1). Classification (GTDB taxonomy): domain Bacteria; phylum Chloroflexota; class Anaerolineae; order Epilineales; family JAHCIE01; genus JBDHWG01. Next base: position 217,127 of record JAXLWK010000007.1, on the reverse strand, counting down.
CTTTGCGAATGGTTTCGACGATACGATAGGCGGCAGGCCTCGCGGAGCGGTCGAGGGCGCTCGCCATGAGGTTCTTGGCGACGCCAACGGCCAGGCCGGTCTCGCGGTCGGCGAAGCCCACGGAGCCGTCGGCGCCGCCGTGGCCGAAGGTTGTCTCCCGCTCCCCCATCGCCGTGAGGACGCCGTAGACGATGTAGTACGCGGGGCCGGCGTCGGCGCGGCGTGGCGGCAGCGGGCCGCCGAGGAGGTAGCCCAGGCTGCGGCGCACCCCAATGTCCCACGCCGGCTCGTAGCCCGCCGCTTCCAGGGCGGTGGCGGCGGCGAGGGTCTTCGGGGTGAGCAGGCGGACGCCGTCCACCGGCGCGACCAGGGCGGCATAGACGCGGGCCAGGGCGCTGGCGCTCATGATGCCGCCGGAGCCGGGCAGGACGGCGCGGCGCACTGCCGGGCGGTTGTAGATCGGCGTAGCGTTCGGCGCGAGGGCGTCCACCAGCGTGGCGACGCGGCCGAGAGCCGCGTCGGGGATGCCCAGGTACAGGTCGCGGATGCCGAGGGGCGCGGCGATCTCCTGCTGGATGAACGCCTCGATGGGGCGGCCGTCTACGCGGCGCACGACCTCGCCGAGAATCCAGCCGAAGGTCTGGGCGTGGTATTCGGTGCGCGTCCCCGGCTCCCAGGCGAGGGGCGCGGCGGCGACGGCCTGGACCACCGTGTCCCAATCGCCCCAGTCGCGCGTGGTCAGGCCGCGCGGCGCATCGGGCAGGCCCGCCTGGTGGAGGAGGACGTGGCGGACGGTGACGCGGTTCTTGCCGTGGACGCCGAACTCGGGCCAGTAGTCGGCGACGGGCGCGTCATACTCCAGCCAGCCCCACTGGGCGAGCATGTGGATGCACGCGGCGGTGATGCCCTTAGTCGTCGAGAACACCGAGAACAGGGTGTCGCCGTCCACGGGGCGGCCGGTTGCGCGGTCGGCGACGCCGGCCCAGACACTGACGATGGGCGCGCCGTCGAGGTAGGCGGCGGCTTGCACGCCGATCTCGTGGCCCTCGGCGACAATCTCGTCCAGGACGGCCTGGACAGCGGCATTGACAGGCTCCAGCATGGCGGCTTCCTCAGGCGGATTGTATGCCGAGGTGGAGGGAAGGTCAAGGCAGATTGTTGACCTCACAATTCGGCTAGGTGGGGCGGCCGCATAACTCGCCAAACGATTGCGCAAGACTAGGCGCATGCCCGTTCTCGCCCCGCCAGCGCCGTGGTATCCTATGGGCGCGCGGGTTCATTGGCGGCGGCGATGTATTGCATTTTGACAGTTGACTTTTGTGACGCGCTGCGCTATATTAGAATTACAGCCGGTTTGTCTACAACAATTCATCCGCTAGCGCATTGGAGCGCTCAACCCCACATTGCATAGGAGGGGCAGGTGATCAAGACGGAGAACATCGAAATCATCGGGCCAGTCAAGTCTGAATGGTCCGATATTCTTTCTCCTGACGCGTTGGCCTTTGTGGCCGCGTTAGAGATGGAGTTTGGGCCGCGGCGGCGAGAGCTCCTTCAAGCGCGCAAGGAACGCCAGGTAGCGATTGACGCGGGCGAGATGCCCGATTTCCTCGCGTCCACCAAGTCAATCCGAGACGCCGATTGGACCGTCGCGCCTGCCCCGCACGACCTTCTGAATCGCCGCGCCGAGATTACCGGCCCGACCGACCGCAAAATGGTCATCAACGCCCTCAACTCCGGCGCCCAGGTGTTCATGGCGGACTTCGAAGACGCCAACAGCCCGGCGTGGGAAAACATGGTGGACGGCCAGATCAACCTGTACGATGCCGTCCGCCGCACCATCTCCCTGAGCGAGGGCGGCAAGGAATACCATCTCAAGGACAAGACGGCGACCCTGGCCGTCCGCCCGCGCGGCTGGCACCTGCCGGAGAAGCACGTTCTGGTGAACGGGCGGCCGCTGACCGGCGCGTTCTTCGACTTCGGCCTGTACTTCTACCACAACGCCAAGGCCGCCATCGAGCGCGGAACGGGGCCGTACTTCTACCTGCCCAAGATGCAGAGCCACCTCGAAGCGCGGCTGTGGAACGATGTGTTCAACTATGCCCAGGACGCGCTCGGCATCCCGCGCGGCACGATCCGCGGCACCGTGCTCATCGAGCACATCCTCGCTTCCTTCGAGATGGAGGAGATTCTCTACGAGCTGAAGGACCACAGCAGCGGCCTGAACCTCGGCCGGTGGGACTACATCTACAGCTTCATCAAGGTCTTCAACAAGCGCGGCGACCTGGTCTTCCCCGACCGCGCCCAGGTCACGATGGCGACGCACTTCCTGCGCTCGGCGGCGGAGCTGCTGACCTTCACCTGCCACCGCCGTGGCGCTCACGCGATGGGCGGCATGTCGGCGTACATCCCGCGCGGCGGCGATCCGTCGGTGAACGAGAAGGCCTTCGCCCAGGTGCAGACGGACAAGACCCGCGAGGCGGGCCAGGGGTTCGACGGCGCGTGGGTGGCGCACCCCGGCCTGGTGACCGTGGTGCAGGAGATCTTCGACAAGGCCTTCGACGGCCACAACCAGCTCGACAAGATCATCATCGCCAATGTGACGGCCAAGGACCTGTTGACCGTGCCGTCGGGTGACATCTCCGAGGCCGGGTTCCGCAACAACGTCAACGTGGCGCTCCAGTATCTCGAGGCGTGGCTGGGCGGCCGCGGCGCCGTCGCCATCTTCAACCTGATGGAGGATGTGGCGACGGCTGAGATCGCGCGCTCGCAGCTCTGGCAGTGGATCCACCACAACAGCAAGATGAACGACGGCATGCCAATCACGCCCGATCTGTACACCCAGGTGCGCACCGAAGAGGTGGCCGGCCTGGTGGCGAACCGCACGGCTCACCGCTTCGCGCAGGCGGTGGAGTTGCTGGACTCGCTGGCGCTCAACGAATCGTTCGTCGAGTTCCTGACGCTGCCCGGCTACCAGCGCCTCGAATAACGGCGGCGGTCGGGGCGGGTTTGCCGCCTGCCCCGACACCCCAACTATCATCTCGCATCGGGAATCTCTCCGGCGAGGGCGCGTTCCCCCGCGGGAGTATGGGTACTCCAACAATCTTCTCGACGACCTGAATTCTAGGAGGTAATATAATGCTTGGTGTGAATTTCGCGCAGCGAGTGGAGGCTCTGCAGAGCCAGTGGGACAATGAGTCGCGATGGGCCGGCATTCAGCGTGACTACACGGCGGAAGACGTGGTCAAGCTGCAAGGCTCGGTCGTGGTCGAACACACGCTGGCCGACATGGGCGCGCGCCGCCTGTGGGACCTGGTGACCAAGGAGTCGTTCATCAACACCCTGGGCGCTTACACCGGCGCTCAGGCTGTGAACATGGTCAAGGCGGGGCTGAAGGCGATCTACCTGAGCGGCTGGCAGGTGGCGGGTGACGCGAACCTGGCGCAGGAGACGTACCCGGACCAGAGCCTCTACCCGGCCAACAGCGTGCCGGCGATTGTCGAGCGCATCAACAACGCCTTCGTGCGCGCAGACCAGATCCAGTGGCTCGACGGCAAGGGCGACACGAACTTCTTCGCGCCGATCGTCGCCGATGCCGAGGCCGGGTTCGGCGGCGTCCTGAACTCCTACGAGTTGATGAAGGCCATGATCAAGGCCGGCGCGGGCGGCGTCCACTTCGAGGACCAGCTCGCCGCCGAGAAGAAGTGCGGCCACCTGGGCGGCAAGGTGCTCATCCCCACCTCGCAGTTCATCCGCACCCTGAAGTCGGCGCGTCTCGCCGCCGACGTCATGGGCGTCCCGACGGTGCTCATCGCGCGCACCGACTCCCTGGGCGCCGCCCTCATGACCAGCGACGTGGACCCGTATGACCAGCCGTTCGTGACCGGCGAGCGCACCTCCGAGGGCTACTACTACGTGCGCGCTGGCCTCGACGCCGCCATCGCCCGCAGCCTAGCGTACGCCCCGTATGCTGACCTGCTCTGGTTCGAGACTTCGCATCCCTCGCTGGAGGAGGCCCGCCAGTTCGCTGACGCCATCCGCCAGCGCTACCCCGGCAAGATGCTCGCTTACAACTGTTCGCCGTCCTTCAACTGGCAGCACTTCGACGACGAGACGACGTGGAGCTTCCAGCGCGAGCTGGGCCGCATGGGCTACAAGTTCCAGTTCATCACCCTGGCCGGCTGGCACATGGTCAACTACCACTCCTTCGAGCTGGCGCACGCCTATGCCAAGGAAGGCATGCTGGCCTACACCCGCCTCCAGGCGCGCGAGTTCTCCGCCGAGGACGATGGCTACACAGCGACCCGCCACCAGCACGAGGTCGGTGTGGGCTACTTCGACAAGGTCGCGACGGTTGTGTCCGGCGGCCTCGCCTCCACGACAGCGCTGGCCGGCTCGACCGAGGCCGAGCAATTCCATTGATCGGTGCGCGGGCGGCCAACAAAGAGCCGACTGAAGTCGGCGCTAGAGGGCCGCAGCGCCAGCCTAGCTGAATAGGGTTCGCCCACTCCAGGGACGCTCACGCGAGCGTCCCTGCTGCTATCTCCGCGCCGGATCGCAAATGGTGGCGCTACGGGGATGAGCGCAGGTCGTAGAGGTACAGGGCCGCGCCTTCTACCTGCCGCGCGTCCAGCCGTCGCCCTACCGTGTCCAGATGCTGCAGGATGTACGGCTGCTCATCCACCTGGCACCAGTCGCAAGTGTGCGAGAAGAGTACCCAGACGCGCGGTTCGCCCACAAAGCGGTCCACTTCCTTGAGATACGCCGCCGGTTCGAAGCGATGCTGGTCGCCTAGGTCCAGCCGCACGCCGGCCAGGTCGTAGAAGGGCGCATAGTAGCGGGCTGCCGGCTCGCCACCGTAATAGACGAACAGGACATCGCCCGGCTGTTTGTGCTCCGCGACATAGGCCAGCAGTGGCTTAACGTTTTCCACCCCGCTGGGGTGCGTCTCCGCGTTCCAGTCGCCGATCAGCAGGAAGCCCGCCAGGACAACGGCGATCGCGGCGGCGGCGGGCATCGCCCATGATGGGCGCGCGCGGCCCGCCAGCCACCCCACCAGCTCGATGCCCCCGCCGACCAGGAGATAGAGGCTCGGCAGGAGGAACAGCGCCAGCCGGTCGCCGAACGGGTACTTCTGCGCGGCCGACGCGGCAAGCGTCGCCAGCCACGGCAGCGTGAGCATGAGGCCGACAGGCCAACGTCTCCAGAGCAGCCAGCCAGCGCCGACAGCGGCGAGAAGCAGACCGAACGTCGCCGGGAGGCCGCCGGGATTGGCGACCAGCCCCAGGAACGCCGGGCCGACCCAGTCCAGGTGCTGCCAGAACGGCATGGGCAGGAAGTTGTCCTGCCAGAACGACGTGAGAAAGGTGTTCGCGGCAAGGGTTCGCAACGAGACGACGTAGATCGCCAGAAACGCCAGGCCCCACACCGCCACGGTTGCCAGCAGGTACGCCAGCCACCGCCAGTCTTTGCGCGACAGCGCAAACAGTGCGAGCGCGACCCCGATGCCCATCAAAACGAAAATCGAGGGGTGGGACATCCAGACCGCCAGCCCACCGCCTACGGCCAGGACGGCCAGGGGCTGGCGCGCGGGATAGCGGTCCAGCGCCGTAAGGCCGGCGAGGAGGAGGAGCAGGGCGACGACGGCATCGGTCGAGTATTGCTTGACGGTGGCGCTGTGGGTGATCAAGGCCGGGGAGAGGGCGAACAGGGCAGTGGCGGCCAGCGCGCCCGACGCCCCCAACGCGCGCCGCGCGACCGGGTACATTAGACACAGAGCGGCGACGCCGGCGACAAGCGGCCACAGCCTCAGCTTGTAGTCGGCGTTGCCGAGCGTCTGGAGAATGAGCTTCTGCAGGAGGAGGAAGCCAACCGGCGCGCCCTGGTCATGGTCGAGGCGTTGGAGGAGGCCGGCATAGGCGCGGTTGACGATGTTGTTTGCCAGCATCGCCTCGTCCAGCCAGAGCGAAGCGCCCCGTAGATACAGCCACAGCCGCAACGCGATGCCGACGAGGACGATGCCGACCGCGAGCGTTGACGCTGTGTCGGCCCGGAGCGCCGGGGTAGTCGCTCGCACGCGCCCCGTGAGGGTGCTCCCCTCGTCTATCCGATTGATCTCGTCTCGCTCGCCTATCCGCATTACCCTAGCACACCCAGCTCGCGGAGCGCCACAAGCTCGTCGTGCTGCCGGTCCTCGGGCGGCCAGAGCCACTCCTCTTTGACGAAAAAGCCCTCAACGGTTGTGGAACGCAGCACGCCGTCCACCAGCGCGACCTCGGCCATTTCGCCGCCTGCCGTCCGCTGGTAGAAGCGCGAGCCTCTGGCGCCGGCCGGGTCTATCAGCCACAGTTCGCCCACGCCCGCCTGGTTGTACACCTGGCGCTTGACGGTCCTGTCCACGCTCATTGTCCCGCGCGACAGAATCTCGATCACAAGGTCGGGCGCTCCCGCGACGCCCTGCTCGTGAATAATGTCGGCCCGGTCGCGGCGCACGAACAGAATGTCCGGCTCATACGCCTGGTACTCGATGCCCAGGTCGAGGGCCGTGCGCGAGCCGAGCACTGCGCCAAGCCCGCCCGCATGGACATAGATGCGAAGGACGGCGAGAAGGAAGCCCTGGAGCAATTCGTGAGATGTAGATGCGGGGCTGGGCATGACAAGGACCCCATCAATCAGCTCGGCTTTGCGGTCTTCGGGCGCGCTCTCGAAGAACCCGGCGACCGTCATACGGTCTCCGGCCGGCACGCGCTTGATTCGGCTGAGCATGCTTCCACCTCCTCGACCGAGTCGAACGTTTGTCATGGCTAGTATAGCATCGGCTCGCTGGGACCACAAAAGGGGAGGAATAACGCAGCAAATTCATAACGCAGCGCTCCAAAGAGTTGACTCTCGTGACGCAGTGCGCTATAATTAGGTGTATAGAATCAATAGCTCATTCGATTGTTCCCGATGGAGGGAGCGTGGCGCGCAAGCCCGCAGACCAGACTGTAAGCCGAGAAGACGTTCTTTTCGCTGCCGCTCGTGTCTTCCGGCTGCGCGGTTATCACGGCGCGACGATGCAGCTCATCGCCGACGAGCTGGGTCTGCGCCAGAGCAGTCTGTACCACTACTTCCCCAGCAAGCGCGCCCTGCTGCTGACCCTCGTCAACGAGGGCCTGGAGCGCCTCACCCTCTTTGTTTCCAGCGCGACACTGCCCAATCTCCCGCCCGACGCCCGCCTTTCTGCCGCCATCCGAGCCTACCTCTGCGCTATCGCCGCGCACCCCGACGTCGCCCTGGTCACCATTCTCGAAGCCCGCGCCATCCTCGACACGCCGGCCGAGCGCCAGGTCTACACCTCCAAGCGCGACGAGATGGAGCGCCTTTTCGCGTCTATCATTGACGATGGGATTCAGGCCGGGCTGTTTCGCCCGATTGACGTGTCCATCGTCACCAAAATCCTGTTCAGCGTTCACAACTGGTTCGTGATCTGGTATCGCCCCGAGGGCCGCCTGTCGGCGGACGCGATCGGCCAGATCGTGAGCGACCTCTTCCTGGCCGGTCTCCGCGCCGGCGCCTGGGGCCTGCTGGAGGACGACACGAGCGTTCCGGCCTGGTCCTTCGTATTTCCTGGCCTGTCCGCGCCTATTCTTAACCTTCAAAGCGAGGGAGACAATCTATGAGTCGCATTATCAAGCGCGTCGCGGTCATCGGCTCCGGCACCATGGGTGGCGCAATCGCCGCCCACTTTGCCAACGCCGGCTACTTCGTGGACCTCCTGGACATCGCCCCTGACAAGCTCACGCCGGATGAGGAACGCAAGGGGCTGACCCTTGAGAGTCCGGCGGTGCGCAACCGCATCGTCAACGGCGGTTGGGACCGCGTCAAGAAGGCGCGCCCGGCGGCCCTCTTCAGCGCCGAGCTGGCCGACCGCGTGCGCCTGGGCAACCTGGCCGACAACTTCGACCGCCTGGCCGACGCCGACTGGATTCTCGAGGCGATTGTCGAAATCCTCGATCTCAAGCGCAACCTCATGGAGCGCATTGACGCGATTCGCAAGCCCGCCACCATCATCAGCACCAATACCAGCGGTATCCCCATCCATTCCATCGCCGAGGGGCGGAGCGAGGGCTTCAAGGCCCACTTCCTCGGCACCCACTTCTTCAACCCGCCGCGCTACCTGAAGCTCCTGGAGATCATTCCCATTCCGGACACGGATCCGGAGGTTGTCTCGTTCGTGACGCAGTTTGGCGCCGACATCCTGGGCAAGACGGTCGTTATCTGCAAGGACACGCCGAACTTCATCGCCAACCGCCTGGGCGTGTTCATCGGCAACTACCGCCTGGCCTATACCCTGGACAAGGGCTACACCGTCGAGGAGGTGGACTACCTGACCGGGCCGCTCATCGGCACGCCGAAGACGGCGACGTTCCGCCTCAGCGATCTCGTCGGCCTCGATGTGATGGCCCACGTCTCGCGCAACCTGTACGACCTGGTGCCGGACGACGAGAGCCGCGACCTGTTCAAGAACCCGCCGGTCGTCGAGACGATGCTCCAGAAGGGCATGCTCGGCAACAAGACCAGCCAGGGCTACTATAAGGAAGTGCGCCAGAACGGCAAGCGGGACTACTGGGTGCTGGACCTGGACAGCATGGAGTACAAGCCGCCGACCAAGGTCGCCATGCCGGAGATCGAGAAGGTCAAGAAGGTGCAACCCCTGGGCGAGCGCCTCAAGGCCGTCGTCAACCAGCCCGGCGAGCGCGGCTCCGACTACGTTTGGAACACGACGGCGCAGTACATGGCTTACTCCTCGCGCCGCGTTCCGGAGATCGCCGACGACCTGGTAAGCGTGGACACGGCCATGAAGGCCGGCTACGGCGTGGAGAGCGGCCCGTTCGAGACGTGGGACATGCTCGGCGTGCCGCAGACCGTCGAGCGCATGACCGCCGAGGGCATCGAGGTCGCGCCGTGGGTGCGCGACATGCTGGCGAAGGGCTACACGTCGTTCTACAAGACCGAGGGCGGGCAGCCGATGGTCTACAGCCCGCTGACCTGCGAATACCTGCCGGTCGTGACAGACAAGCGCCAGGTCTCCCTCGCCGCGCTCAAGAGCGTGGGCAAGGAGCTGAAGCGCAACGACAGCGCCAGCGTGATTGACCTGGGCGACGGCATCCTAGGCGTCGAGTTCCACAGCCGCGCCAATGCCCTGGACGACATGATCGGCCAGATGATGGCGTGGGCCATGGATGAGCTGGAGAAGTCCCAGTGGAACGGGCTGGTCATCGGCAACCAGGGCGAGTGGTTCGGCGCGGGCGCGAACATCGCCATCGTCGCCATGAACGCCATGGCGAAGCAGTGGGGGCCGCTGGACAAGATGATCCGCGATTTGCAGGGCATCCATCAGCGCATGCGCTTCAGCCCGAAGCCCGTCGTCGCCGCGCCGTTCAATATGACGCTCGGCGGCGGGGCCGAGGTCGCTCTGGCGAGCAGCCGCGTCGCAGCGTCCGCCGAGACCTACATGGGTCTGGTGGAAGTCGGCGTCGGCCTGATCCCGGCCGGCGGCGGCTGCAAGGAGATGGTGCGCCGCGTCCTCTCGCCGGCGATGAAGACGCCGCATGTGGACCCGCTGCCCTTCCTGGAGCGCATCTTCCTCCAGATCGGGACGGCGAAGGTCGCCACGAGCGCCGTCGAGGCGCGCAATATGGGCCTGCTGGACGACGCCGACATCATCGTGATGAACCCGGAGTTCCTGATCGGCGAGGCGAAGCAGTTCGCCCTGGACCTGGCCGAAACCTACCAGCCGCCGGTCAACGACAAGAATGTGTACGCCGCCGGCAAGCCGGTGCTCGCGGCGCTGGAGCTGGGCATCTGGTCCATGGTCGAGGCGAAGCAGATTAGCGACTACGACGCCAAGATCGGGCGCAAGCTGGCCTACACCCTGACCGGCGGCTCCCTGTCCCAGGGGCAGTGGGTGAGCGAGCAGCACTTCCTGGACCTGGAGCGCGAGGCTTTCCTGTCGCTCCTGGGCGAGCAGAAGACGCTGGACCGCATCTCGCACATGCTCCAGACCGGCAAGCCACTCCGCAACTAACCGTGTGAGCGAGAGTTCCTCACCGCTGCGCTTTATTCGATGAAAGGATGCCTCATGTCAACAGACGCTGTGATTGTTTCAGCCGCTCGAACCGCTATTGGGAAGGCGCCGCGAGGCGCGCTCCGCAACACGCGCCCGGACGACACGGGCGCGGCCGTGATCCGCGAGGCCGTGCGCCGCGCCGAGGGCCTCGATCCGGCGATGATTGACGATGTGATCCTGGGCTGCGCCATGCCGGAGGGCGCGTCGGGCATGAACATGGCGCGGATCGCGGTGCTGCGGGCCGGGTTGCCCGACAGCGTGCCGGCGCAGACGGTGAACCGCTTCTGCTCGTCGGGCGTGCAGACCATCGCCCTGGCCGCCGCCAACATCCAGGCCGGCATCTACGACGTGGTCGTGGCGGGCGGCGCGGAGTCGATGAGCATGGTGCCGATGCGCGGCCACCGCTTCGAGCCGAACCCGTGGATGGTCGAGTGCCAGCCCGAAATCTACATGGGCATGGGCCTGACGGCGGAGGCGGTCTCGGAGAAGTACAACGTGACCCGCGAGGACCAGGACGCTTTCGCTTACCGCAGCCACATGAACGCGATTAACGCCATCGAGAGCGGGAAGTTCGTAGACGAGATCGTGCCGCTGGAGGTGGAGTACGAGTACCTGGACGACGAGGGCCGCGTGCAGCGGCAGACGAGCGTCTTCAAGGTGGACGAGGGGCCGCGCAAGGACACCTCGGTCCAGGCGCTCGGCAAGCTGCGGCCGGTGTTCAAGGAAGGCGGTACGGTGACGGCGGGCAACTCGTCGCAGACAAGCGACGGCGCGGGCGCGGTTGTCATCATGTCGGCGGAGAAGGCGAAGGAGCTGGGCCTAAAGCCCCTGGCGCGCTTCGTCACGTTCGCGGTGGGCGGCGTTCCGCCAGAGATCATGGGCATTGGCCCGGTGGTCGCTATTCCAAAGGCGCTCAAGCGCGCCGGACTGACAATCAACGATATTGACGTGGTTGAACTGAATGAGGCCTTTGCCGCCCAGGCGCTTCCCGTGATCCGCGAAACGGGCATGGACATGGACAAGGTCAACGTGAATGGCGGCGCGATTGCGCTAGGCCACCCGCTCGGCGCGTCGGGCGCCAAGCTGACCGTCCAGATCCTGAACGAAATGAAGCGGCGCAATGCGCGCTACGGCATGGTGACGATGTGCGTCGGCGGCGGCCAGGGAGCGGCCATCATCTACGAGAACATGGCCTGATTGGAGGGTCTAATGGTGTCATTTGCTCCGACCGAAGAACAACAGATGATCGTGGACTCGGTGCATGACTTTGCCCAGGAGCAGCTCCGCAGCATCATGCGCGAGGCGGACGAGACCGGCGAGATCCCGCGCGACATTATCCAGACAGGCTGGGGGCTGGGCATCGTGCCGGCCAACATCCCGGAGGAGTACGGCGGGTTCGCCAGCGAGCACTCGGCGCTGACGGGCGCCCTCGTCGCCGAGACGTTGGCGTGGGGCGACCTGTCGGCGGCCCTCTTTATCACGTCGCCCCTGTCAGTGGCGATCCCTATCCTCCTCGGCGGCACGGAAGAGCAGAAGACCGAGTATCTGCCCCGCTTTACGGGCGAGGAGTTCGTGCCCGCGACGGCCGCGCTCCTCGAGCCGCGCATCACCTACGACCCGCTCGAGTTGGACACGAAGGCGGTGCGCGACGGCGATGTCTACCTGCTCAACGGGGTGAAGGCGTATGTGCCGATCGCGGCCGACGCCGCCATGATGCTCGTGTGGGCGAACGAGAACGGCAAGACGCAGGGCTTCCTGGTGGACATGAGCGCTCAAGGCTTGCAGATCGGCGAGCGCGAAAAGAACATGGGCATCAAGGGCCTGCCGACATACAAGGTCACGCTGCGGGATGTCCACGTCAGCCCGAAGTGCAAGCTGGGCGGCGAGGACGGCGTAGACTTCACGCAGATTCTGAATTACTCCCGCATCGGACTGGCTGCGATGGCTGTGGGTGTGGCTAAGGGCGCTTACGAGTATGCGCTCAACTATGCCAAGGAGCGCGAGACGTTCGGCGCGCCCATTGCCACGCGCCAGGCGATTGCCTTCATGCTGGCCGAGATGTGCACCGACATTGACGGCGCGCGTCTACTGGTCTGGGAGGCCGCGTGGCGCATGGACCAGGGGTACGAGGCGAGCCGCGAGGTGCGCCTGGCGAAGACGTTCTGCGACGACATGGCGCTGATGGTGACGGACCGCGCGCTGCAGATCCTGGGCGGCCACGGCTACGTCCGCGACCATCCGGTCGAGCTGTGGCTGCGCAACGCTCGCAGCTTTGCCGTGCTCGACGGTCTTGGCATGGTCTAGGCGTATTGCGTGCCAGCACACGTAATGCGCGAGTGGTGGACTGAAACAACACGCAATACGCCAGAGGAGTGCATATGATTGATTTCAACCTTCCCGACAACATAGCGCAGCAGGTGGCGATGGCGCAGATGGCCGCCGAGCACATCATGCGTCCGAAGTCGCGCTACTACGATGAGCACGAGCATGAGATCCCCTGGGATTTCATCTACGCCATGTGGCCGATGATGGCCGAGCAGGGCCGCAAGGACCTGGAGGCGCTGAAGAAACCGAAGGATAGCGGCGAGAACGGCAAGCCGAAGCGCGCCAAGACCACCAACATGCGCCTCATCCACATCATCGAGGCGCTGTCGTGGGGTGACGCCGGCATCTACCTCAACCTGCCCAGCGGCCAGCTCGCCGCCGCCGCCATCCAGGCGGCCGGCACGCGAGAGCAGCAGCAGCGCTTTCTGCCGCGCTTCGCCGGCGACAAGCCGACCTGGGGCGGCATGTGCATGACCGAGCCGCAGTGCGGCTCCGACACGTCGGCCATCCGCACCACGGCCAAGCGCGAGGATGGCCACTGGATCATCAACGGCACGAAGATCTACGTGACCTCCGGCAGCCGCGCCCTGCGCGACTCCAACGGCCTCGTCGTGGTCTGGGCGACCATTGACCCGACGGCCGGCCGCGCCGGCATGCGCCCCTTCGTCGTCGAGGCCGGCACACCGGGCGTGTCCATCATCAAGCTCGAAAACAAGATGGGCATCCGCGCCAGCGACACGGCGATGATCGTCTTCGAGGACGTCAAGGTCCCCCTCGACAACATCCTCGGCAAGCCAGATGTGGAGCGCACGTCCCAGGACGAGGGCTTCAAGGGCGCGATGAAGACCTTCGACGCCACCCGACCGGCCGTCGCGGCGAGCGCCCTCGGCATCGCCCGCGCCGCTATCGAGTACGTCAAGGAAGTCCTCAAGAAAGAGGAGAACATTGACATTCGCTACCACCTGGCGCGTCACAAGCTGACGGCGGCGGAGCGCGATGTCATTGACATGGAAGCCATGCACAAGGCGGCCTGGCTGCTGACGCAGAAGGCAGCCTGGCTCATGGACCAGGGTCTCCCCAACACGCTCGAAGCCTCTGAGTGCAAGGTAAAGGCCGGCGAGGCCGTCACCAAGATTACGCAGAAGGCGGTCGAGATCCTGGGGCCGCTGGGCTACAGTCGCGACTACCTCGTCGAGAAGTGGATGCGTGACGCCAAGATCAACGATATCTTTGAGGGAACGGGGCAGATTAACCGCCTGGTTATTGCCCGCCGTATCCTCGGATATACAAGTAAAGAGCTGCGCTAACCCGTAGGGCGCAGGCCTTGGGGCGGGGCGTGGGGCCATTGGCTCCACGCCCCGTTCTATTTGCCGCCATGTCGTTTTCTAATATAAAAGACCGTTCTCTTGACAAAACACCTGGAGTGGCGTATACTGTATATGAACAAGTGTGCTATTGGTGGGAGTTGCGGAGGAGAGCATGTTGCGGCCAGTGCGAAAGGTGAGTGAGGCGGATCTGGCGGCGTTTCGGGCGCGGCTGGTGAACCGCGATGACGTCTACGCTCAGCAGTGGGCTGACGGCGCGGGCTGGTCGCGGGTCGCCGCGCCGGTGACCGACAAAGTCCTGCGCGCCCACCTGAGCGGCGGCGTGACGGTCGGCTTCTACGCCCCGGATCTGGACGGGAACACGCGCTGGGTGTGCGTGGACTTCGACACCGACGACGGGCTGGAGCGCGGGCAGCACCTCCAGGCGACGCTGGCGGAGGACGGTCTACCCTCGGTTGTGGAGCTGAGCGCCCACGGCCGCTGCCACCTCTGGCTGTTCTTCGACACGCCGACGCCGGCCGCCCCGCTGCGCCGAGGAATCCTGGCCGTCCTGGAGTCGCTCGGTTGGACGGTAGAGCCGGGCGTGCTGGAAGTCTTCCCCAAGCACGACTCCATCGCGCCGGACGGCTACGGTTCCCTGGTGCGCGCGCCCATGGGCCGCCATCGTAAGGTCGGTGGCGAGATCTTCCCGGTGCTGCGGCGCGACGAGGCGACGGGCGAAACGCTGCGCGGCGGCCTGGCGACGCTGCTGCGTGCTCCCGCCGCCGACCCGTCGTACCTGACCGCCCTCGCCCCGGCTGAGACAGCGGCTGCGCCGATCGAGCCGCTCACGCGCCGTCAGCCGCTGGAGCCTGGGCAGCGCTCGCCCCTGACCGAGGCCATTTACGCGCGGACGAGCGTGCGGCAGCTCATGGCGGAGCGCGGCATCTCGGTCGGCCGCACCGGCAAAGCGCGCTGCCCGTTCCACGACGACCGCCGCCCGTCGTTCCAGGACTACGGCAGCCACTTCTACTGCTTCGGCTGCGGGGCGCGGGGCGACGTGATCACGCTCTACCAGCGCTTCCAGCGGCTGCCGGACCGCTGGCGGGCGCGGGAAGCGCTGGCGGAGAAGCTTGGCCTCGACCCGGACGAAATACGAAGCGCCGGACGGGGACAGTCCGTCCGGCGCGGTGAGCCGCGAGTCATTCAGCTCTCCTTCTGGCGCGAGCTGACACGCTCAGCCTAGTCCGATGCTACATCCCCGGGCGTTCGCCTTCGCCGGGCGCGGCGCTGCGGTGGCGGGCGGCCATCTCGATGCGGCGCTCGTTCCAGAGCTGCTCCAGCTCGCGCGTGATCTCGTCAATGCGGCGGCGCTCCATAGCGCCCAGGCTGCCCTTGCGCCAGATCGTCTGGCGCTCGTTCGACAGGCGGTTGATCTTCTCCATGATGATGGCGTCGGCCGTGTTGTCGCTCATGTTACCTTCTCCACACGGATGCAGTTGCCTACAAAAACTCTCGCTCCACCAGGAGCGAGAGCAGTTTGGTCAAAGCGAGGCCCCGCCGAGTCGTGTGCGAGTGAGTTTAAAGCCTGCTTGCGCAGGTGGGCGGCTACCTGGAAAGTCAACGGTTTCCCGAATGCCTTTTCCACGGAAAGCGCCTCCCGAAGGGTGGGTGTTGGCAGTAAACGCCGAAGCCGCATCACAAACTCAGCAGGGCTGCTGGCCGTAATATTAGCATACATCGTCCGAGATGGCAAATGCAATTCGGGGCGTAGATAGGGTGCGCCCCGAACTCTCATTTACGCTGGCCGCGTCGCTTCCTCGTCCACCACGGCGATGTGCAGCTCGCGCAGCTGGCGCTCATCCACCGGCGACGGCGCCTGGGTCATCAGGTCTACCGCCGCCTGGGTCTTCGGGAAGGCGATCACCTCGCGGATGTTGGGCGCGTCGGACAGGAGCATTGCCAGGCGGTCTATGCCCAGGGCGATGCCGCCGTGGGGCGGCGCCCCGTACTCGAAGGCGTCGAGCAGGTGGCCGAACTGGGCGCGCGCCTGCTCCATTGTCAGGCCGAGAAGCCCGAACACCGTCTCCTGCACGTCGCGGCGGTGGATGCGGATGCTGCCGCCGCCGGCCTCGTAGCCGTTCATGACGACGTCGTAGGCCTGGGCGCGGACGGCGCCGGGGTCGGTGTCGAGCAGCGGCACGTCCTCAGGGCGCGGCGAGGTGAACGGGTGGTGCACCGAGTCCCAGCGGTTCTCGTCCTCGTTCCACTCGAACAAGGGCTGGTCAATGACCCAGGCGCAGGCGACGACGTTCTCGTCCATGAGGTTGAGGCGGCGGCCGACTTCGAGGCGGACACGGCTGAGCGACTCGGCGACGACCTTCGGTGGGCCGGCGACGATCATCAGCAGGTCGCCCGGCTGCGCCTCGGCGCGCTCGCGGATAGCGGCGATCTCGGCGTCGGTCAGGAACTTGGCGATGGGCGACTTGACGCCGTCGGCGGTGAAGGCCACCGTCGCCAGGCCCTTCGCCCCGCCCGTCGCGGCAATGACCCCGATCTCGTCAATCTGGCGGCGGCTGTACTCGGCCAGGCCCGGACCGCGCACCGCCTTGACCTCGCCGCCGCCCGCGACCGTGTCGCGGAAGACGCCGAACGCGCTGCCGCCGACGATGTCGGACAGGTCGGCGAAGGGGAGGCCGAAGCGCAGATCGGGCTTGTCGTTGCCGTAGCGGGCCATGCTCTCGGCGAAGGTAAGGCGCGGGAAGGGCTTGCGCATCACGGTCTTGCCGCCGACCTTCTCCACCAGCTGGATGACCAGCGCCTCGATCAGCTGCAGAATGTCCTCGCGCTCGATGAACGACATCTCCAGGTCGAGCTGGGTGAACTCGGGCTGGCGGTCGGCGCGCAGGTCCTCGTCGCGGAAGCAGCGGGCGATCTGGTAGTAGCGGTCTATGCCGGCGACCATGAGGAGCTGCTTGAGCTGCTGCGGCGACTGAGGCAGGGCGTAGAACTTGCCCGCCTGAACGCGGCTCGGCACGAGATAGTCGCGCGCGCCTTCGGGCGTGCTCTTGAGCAGAATCGGCGTCTCGATCTCCACAAAGTCGCGGTCGTCGAGGAAGTCGCGGATGGCCTTGATCATCTTGTGGCGCAGGCGCAGGTTGCGCTGCATGCGGGGCCGGCGCAGGTCCAGGTAGCGGTAGCGCAGGCGCAGGGCCTCGTCAATGTCCTGCTCAACGGCGACGGGCACGGGCGGCGTCTTGGCGGGGTTGAGCACCTCAACGCTGTCCACCATGACCTCGATGTCGCCCGTGGCAAGGTCTGGGTTATGCTGGCCCTCAGGCCGCTCGGCCACTGTGCCGTGAACGCGAATGACCCACTCCGAGCCGAGCCGGGTGGCCGTCGCGTGGGCCTCGGGCGAGTTGGCCGGATTCAACACAATCTGCGTGATGCCGTCGCGGTCGCGCAGGTCAATGAAGATGAGGCCGCCGTGGTCGCGGCGGCGGTGTACCCAGCCAGAGAGTGTCACAGACAGGCCAACGTCCGAGCGGCGGAGCTGGCCGTTGGTATGTGTACGGAGCACGCAGCCTCCAGGGATAAGAACGAGACTAAGGCAAAGGCCCCGCACGATATCGGGGCCTCGTCGTCGAGGAAAGCGACACATAATGATAGGCGCTAAGGATGGCCGGGTCAAGAAAAAGTCGCTTCGCCGCCGGCCGTAGCCTTTGTGGGCCGTCCGGCGTCTCATATATAGGCAGGGATTGCTGGCCTGTGCGACCCTTTACAAACCGGGCGCAGTATTGTACAATGCGCGTAGTCCCACCGGCCCTGGATAAGGAGCCTTGCATGCGTCTGATGAGCTATCGCCGTGTCCTCCGCCCGTTCGCTGTGCTGCTGGTCGTGGGCATCCTGCTCTTCGGGGCGGCCATGTCCGCCGTCGCCGACGGCCCGTATGTCGTGCAGTCGGGCGACAGCCTGTCCGGCATCGCCGCTCGCTTTGGTGTGAGCATTGACGCACTCGTGCAGATCAACGGGCTGGCCGACGCGAATGTTATCTACCCGGGGCAGAACCTGCGAATCCCCGGCGCCGCCGCCCTAAGCGCCGCGCCGGCGACGCAGGCGAATGGGGAGGCGGTCACGGTGGACACACCGATCGCGCCGATTGCACCAATCGCGCCCGCCCCGGTCGTCGCAGCGCCGGAGGCCCCGGCGCCGTCGCGCCTTGTCATCCCTTCGATTGACCTGGACACCCAGGTGACACCCTCCGCCAAGTACAGGGCGTGGATCGCGGGCCAGTACCTCTTGCAGCAGTATGTGCCGCCCTACGCCGCCGGCTGGCACAACGACAGCGCGCGGCCCGGCGAGGGCAACACGGTCATGTCGGCGCACCACAACATCTACGGCAAGGTGTTTGGCGACCTTGTGAACATCGAGGTCGGCGCGCCGATTGCCGTGTTCGCCGGCGGCGTCCAGCACGATTACGTGGTGACGCAGAAGATGATTCTGCGCGAGGAAGGCATGCCGCTGGCGACGCGCCTCGCCAACGCCCGCTGGATGGACCCGACGGACGACAGTCGGCTCACGCTTGTGACGTGCTGGCCGGCCTGGACGAACACACACCGCCTGATCGTCGTCGCCGAAGAGGTGAAGTAGATCGCGGCGCAAAGGGGGGGGCATGACGACCAGGGAACGCCCGACGGCGCACAAGAGCGCCATCTACCTGTGCGCGCCCGTCAACGCGCTGGTCGAGGGTCTCTACGAAGAGAATATCCCTTTCAAGGACATCAAGCGGCACGGCGATTTTGGCCTCGGCACGTTCGACCACCTGGACGGCGAGATGGTTATGATTGACGGGGCCGTCTACCAGATTGCCGCCGATGGCCGGGTGAGCGTGGTCGGCGACGAGGCGTTGACGCCCTTCGCCTGCGTCACCTTCTACAAGCCTGTCAGCCACGACCAACTGGTGGGCGAGCAGAGTTACGCGGCCTTTCTCGATTGGCTTCAGTGGCTCCTGCCGTCTCCCAACATCTTCTACGCGATTCGCATTGACGGCGTGTTCGCCTATCTCAAGGTGCGCTCCGTTCCGAAGCAGCACAACTATCGGCCGCTGGTCGAGGTGACGCGGGAGGAGCCTATCTTCGAGTTCACGGAGATCGAGGGCACGCTGGCCGGCTTCTACACCCCCGCGTTCATGAGCTCCGTCAGCGTCCCCGGTTTGCACCTCCACTTCCTCTCCGCCGACCGCCAGCACGGCGGCCACCTCCTGGAGTGCCGGCCGCGACAGATTCGCACCGGAGTGCAGTTTATCCACGCGCTGGAGATGTCCTTCCCCATGAGCGTGGACTATCTCACGCTCGAGTTCAACCGCGACACGCGCCAGGACCTGGACCAGGCGGAGAAGTAGTCGGCCTGGCAGAGTCCGCAAGGGAACTCGGTAACATGTCAGTGCGCGGCGGGCGCGGTATACGCGGCAAAGCCGGGGCCGCGCCAGGTCGTCGGCGTGAGGGTGGACTTGGCGGCGAGGGCGGCGTAGCTCTCGTCGGACAGGATGAGGAACATGGGCGCTTGACTGTTGTCGAGCAGCCAGCTCATGTTGTCAACCGGCTCGACGCTGAAGTCCGCGCCGTTCATCGTGAGCAGATATTCCAGGGCGCGGCGGGCGTTGCCGCCGCCGGACAGGGAGATGTGGCTCGTCTCGCGGTCGAGCAGCACGGCGACGCTCTGGTCCGCCTCGCGGCGAGCCTCCGCCGCCGTCTCGAGGAACGGGGCATTCGTCAGGCCGTACCGCTCGCTGTCGGCGTAGAGTCTGGCGACGGACAGGAGTGGCAGCGCCACGAGCGCGGCCGCCGCCAGCGCGAAACCGGCGTCTGCCAGCGCCCGCCGTGGCCCGATGGCGCCGCCGCGCCAGGCTTGCCACAAGCTCACCGCGCCGAGCGCCAGGGCGAGGTAGACGAGGGGCAGCATGAAGTCGGTGTAGCGGGCGTCGTAGAAACCCTCGAAGTTGTCGGTGATGAGCGGCAGGGTGAGTGCGCCGGAGACGACGGCCAGGGGCAGAATGGCGGTCTGAATGCGCCGCGCCGCCCAGATCAGCGCCAGGAACGCGAGGGCCGCGCACAGAAGCGCCGCCGGCGTGATGAGCGTGGGGAACTCGCCATCGGGCTGGATGACGTACGCGCCCGCCATCATGCGTCCCTGCTGCACAAAGACCGACGCGACTGCCGCCGCGCGCTCCGACAGGGCCGGCGGGATACGGTACGCGTTGCCGGCGTCGAGGGCGGCGGCCATGGACCCGCCGCCGGTCATCACGTTGTACACAATCATGTTGGCGTAGCCGAGGGCGAACGCGGCCGCGGTCAGCCACGGCCAGCGCGTGCGCAGCCAGCGGCGCCCGGTCGGGTGCAGCACGAACCACACGGCGACGCCTGGCAGCACGCCTAGCGCCGTCGGGTGTGTTTGCAGGGCGATGGCCCACGCGAAGCCGGCGGCCACGAGCCGCCAGGGCCGCTCATCCACGACGCCAAGCCAGGTCAGGCCGAGGGCCAACGTGGCGAAAAAGGGCGTCAGGCAGTTAGCCCACCCGATGTGACCGTTGGCGGCGACCAGGGGGAAGGACGTGGCGACCAGCCCGCCGGCGAGCGCGGCGGCCGCCGCCCCGGTCGCCCTGGCCCCTGCCAGGCGTGGGTCGCGGGCCACAAACTGCCAGGCGAGCCAGGCGGTGAGGCCGGCGAGCAGCGCCCCGAACACCGCCGAGACCTCGCGGGGCAGACCGGCGTGCTGGCCGAACACGCGGAACAGCGCGGCGAGAAGGTAGGTATGGACGGCCCCGATGTGCGCGTGAAAGAGGGTGAGGGGGTAGTTCTCGCCGCGCGTCACCTGGAGCGCCCAGAGCGCCTCGCGGGTTTCGTCGGTCAGGCGCGGGACGAGCAGGAGGTACGGCCAGCGAATCGCCAGCGCCGCGACGGTGACACCCACAACGATCAGGGCGCACAGCCAGCGGGTATTCAGGCGGAGCAAAGCGCTCGCGCCGACGCCATCCGCGCTGGAGACGGCGCCTGGGACTAACTTCGACATACTAGGCAGAAGGATAGGCGCGGCGCCGGGGATAGGCAAGTTCTCGATGGGAGGGCGCTTATGGCCTCTGAGAACAAGCCCGGGCTGCTCGCGGCCGGCGGCCGCCGTAGGCTCAAGCCTACGGCTACTCATGCAAGCCCAAGGGGCTGGGGGAGCCGGAGCGGCAGCCTCTCAGGCTTGCACCCGTAGCCCGCTGCTTCAGCGGCGGGCGTTTCGTTACACCCAAAAGGCGCATCTATGGGGTATTCTGGGGCGTGGACGGGGCAAACCCATTGACGCCGCGAGTCGTGGGTCATATAATGCGAATGGCGCCCCGTGCGCGTCGCGCTCGGCGAGTCACGGTCCCCAATTGCCAGGGGTTGTTCACCTCACAAACAGCTCCTTTTCGGCGCCAATGCAACGCCGCCACTGGTCGCCTACGCCACCAGAACAGAAGGAGAGCAGGAACATGAGTGAGAAAGAGAAAAAAGAGAAGACGCCAAAGTACACCGTAGTCGCCGCAACGTTCGCGGATGAGGCATCTGCCGAGGCGGCGCTCGAGGCGCTGAAGGCCGTCGAGAAGGTGTACGCCGCCGACCTCGTCGTCATGGGCGAGGATGGCAAGTTCAAGAAACACCGCGAGGGCAAGCGCCAGCCGGGCAGGGGCCTGGGCTGGGGCATCGTCCTCGGCCTCGTCGTCGCGCTGCTGCCGGGCATCGGCCTGGCTGCCGTCGCGAGCATGGGCGGCCTGGGCCTGATCATCGGCGCGTTCAGCAAGCGCGGTGAGTCGAAGGAGTACGTGGCGAAGGTCGTCGGCAGCATGAAGCCCGGCCAGGCGGCCATCATCGCCAGCGTGCCCTACGGCAGCGACGATGCGTTCAAGACCGCCGTCCAGGCGTCCAGCCCGCTGGCCGTCATGACCCATGATCTGAGCGAGCAGGAAGCCGCCGTGGCCGACAAGACCGCCGAGGCTGCCGAAGTCGCCGAGCCTGAGGCTGCTGAGGCCCCCGCTGCCGAGGCTCCCGCCGCTGAGGCTCCCGCTGCTGAGGCCCCCGCCGCTGAGGCCCCGGCTGCCGAAGCGCCCGCCGCCGAGGCCAAGCCCGCCGAATAACGGCAACCACTCCATCCTCAATCGAATACGGCAACGCCGACGAGCGGCGAGAGGCGATTGTTCTCTCGCCGCTTCTGCTACTCAGTGGCGCGGGCGGCGGCGACCAGGGCAACCGCGTCCCGGAAGCGCTGCGTGCGCATATTGGCCAACACCGCGTTCAGATGCACCCGCGCATACGCCAGCCGCTCCTCCGGCGTCACCAGCGCCACCTCGCCGGAGATGAGGCGCGCGTGGAAATCTCGGAAATCCGGCGCCGTCATGTCCGAGCCAACAGATATGCCCGACTGGGCGACGATTAGCATGAGGAACGCGACGTAGAACACGTGCATGGCCTGCTGCATCAGGTAAAAGCGCGCGCGGCGATAGTCCCCGGCCGGCTCGCCGAAGTAAGCGCGCAGATACGCCTCTGCCTGGGCGTCGTCCTCGACGAAGAAGTTCGCCGCGACCGCCAGGTCCACATACGGGTCGTTGAGGAACGCCGCCTCCCAATCCACGAGCCAGACGCGTGATCTGACCGAGCTTTGGTGGTGTTTACTCAGCCGTCTTTCATTGCGCCCGACGAGCACGCCATCGTTGGCGACTTTGACGGCGACGGGGCCGACGATATCCTGGTCTACAATCCGGCGAACGGCGCGCTGCGCATGCTGACCCGCATCCCGACGGGCTACTTCGCGCCTATGCCCAACTTCGACCTGGGCAATCTCTCGGCTGCCAACAGAATACACAAGACCATTCTGGCGGGCGAGTTTGGTCAGACGGTCGGGCGCGACGACCTCCTGCTCATTGATTACCCCAACGGGCAGCTGTCGCGGTACGATTCCGCCACCGATCAGGCCGGGCAAGCGCACCTTCTGGTGGGCCTTCACGACCAACGCGGGGCGATCCAGCGCAACGAACGGGTGGCTGTGGCGAACGTCGATGGAGGGGCGAAGGACGGCCTTGTGCTGCGGAACGGAGCGACGGGCGCCTACCGCTTTCGCAGGGCTGAGTTCGACAATGGACGCCTCGCTCCCTTGGGCGGCGTGAACCTGGGCCAACTGCCCGTAGTGGGCGACGCGGGCCGCCTCGTCTTTGCCCGCGTCAAGGAAGCCGACCTACGCAATGAGCCGGGGTGCGAGGCGCGACGATGCGATCTTCTGCAACACGCGCACGGGGCAAATGACGCGGGTAGACGGACGTTACGACGGCTCCCACTTCACCTACTGGTGGGCCTACACCAAAAACACGTCGGTCGCAAACGACTGGCCGGCCTTGCAGCACGATCCCTGGGCGATCCTCTTGTGCAAGTTCAAGGACCAGAGCCAAGAGCCGCCTAACGCCAAACCCGAAGACAGCCGCAGATTCTTCGAGCAGTTCTTCACGGGCGCCGGTGTCGGTCTCGGAGGCATGGCGGACTACGTCCGCGACATCTCCTACGGCGCTCGGGATATCAGTCAGACGCAGGTCAAAGGCTGGTTCAAGTTGCCGTATAATCTGGCCGACCGCCCCAAGTCCAACCCAACCCACGACAGCCGCATTGATCTGTTCGCCGACGGCGTCACCGCGAGCGGCCTGACGCGCCTGGACAGTGGCCGGCATAAGTACAAGGATGCCACAAGTGGCATGACCTACTTCGATGCCGTCGTCATTCTGAATGTCCCGGCACGGGCATCGGCGGCGGGGGCGGACTGGTCGTGTTGGATCCAAATGGGTGGGACGTCAGCACAGCCGCCCAAGAGATGCACCACGAGTATGGATTGAATCACTCCCGCGACGACAGAGGGACAGAATATGGCGACCTGTGGGATGTGATGAGCGCCTTGAACTCCTGGTCATTCACTGGCTTCGGCGGCGAAGGGACGGCGACCTCGACGGCGTCTGGCGACGTGACGAACCCGAGCGGGCCTGAGTTGAACGCCCCGCATCGGTTGTACCTGGGCCACTTGCCCGCGAGCCGCGTCCTGACCGTGACGCCCGATACCGCCCACCCGCAGACGCAGGACATCACACTCGCGGCCCTCAACCGCCCGGAGGCCAACGGCTACCTCGCCGTCAAGATACCGATCCAGGACAGCGCGGGCGAGCACTACTTCTGTGTCGAATTCCGCCAAAAGAGCGGTTTTGACCGCGGCATTCGGCGAGACACTGTGCTGGCCCACGAGTGGAAG
This sequence comes from Anaerolineae bacterium, assembly GCA_046328525.1. GTDB lineage: Bacteria > Chloroflexota > Anaerolineae > Epilineales > JAHCIE01 > JBDHWG01. The sequence goes on along the minus strand of JAXLWK010000007.1, from coordinate 193,085 downwards.
CCGGACAATCACTCGTACCTGCAGCAAACTTCGGGCAGCCCGGAGCTTCTTGACGGCGCGGTGTTCAGCCAGCGGAGATTCACTGTGACTGTCAAGCAGATCAACACCGGCGAGGCAACCGCCACCATCACTCTCACTGCCTGACGCCCGATCCGGGCAGTGATGTACGGGGACCTTTCTGCACGCTGCTCGCAGCCGCATTGCTTAGCCGTTGGGGTGAGCGGCCCCAACCAGGGCCACGGCCTCCCGGAAGCGTGGCGTGCGCATGGCGCGCACCGCTTCGTTCAGGTGAACCTTCGCATACGCCAGCCGCTCCTCCGGCGTTACCAGGGCCACCTCGCCGGAGATGAGGCGCGCGTGGAAGTCACGGAAGCCCGGCGCCGTCGTGTCCGCCCCCATCGCCAGGCCCGACGGGGCGACGATCAGCATCAGGAACGCGACGTAGAACACGTGCATGGCCTGCCCCATCAGGTAGAAGCGCGCGCGGCGATAGTCCCCGGCCGGCTCGCCGAAGTACGCCTGCAGATACGCCTCTTCGCCAGCCTCGTCCTTGACAAAGAAGTTCGCCGCGACCGCCAGGTCCACATACGGGTCATTGAGGAACGCAGCCTCCCAATCCACGAGCCAGACGCGCGCCCCGTCGTAGACCATGTTCTGCGGCTTCAGGTCGTTGTGGCTGGCAACCATCTCGCCCTCGTTGCGCGGGTACACCCGCCTCACCTCGGCGTAGCCGCGCAACATCTCCTCGGTCGCGCTCTCTGGCAGCAGGTTCGCCGCCTGGAACCGCCGCACGAGACCGTCCATCGTGTCGAGGTAGCTGCCCGTCACCGGGGGCGGGAAACGCGGCAGGGCGTGGACGCGGCGGATAGTTGCGGCCACCAGCGGCGCGACATCGGTCGGGTAAGGCTCCGCCGCCACGAAGTCGGTGATGAGCACCAGGTCGTCCAGGTCCGCGTACCAGATGCGCGGCGCGATACCGGCGTCGGAGGCGAGGCGCATGCAGGTGAACTCGCGCGTCGGGTCGTACATCGCCTGTCGGCGCACGACGACGCGCAGGAGGTACGGTGTTCCGCGCACGACGATGCGGAAGACGAGGGACGGACTAAGGCCGCCTCTCAAAGGCCGCATGTCTTCCACGTCCGTCACGCCGAACGCCTCCGACAGCGCCCGCGCCACCGCCGCCTGCTTGTCCTCTGGGATCATTATGGCTCTCCTTTGCCGTCGTGGCTGGCCGGTCGTTTGGACCACGAAGGGCGTGAAAGGGAATCGCGGACTTAGCGCGCCCCCTCTCCCCCAGCCGTGGGATGCACGCCGGGGCAATCAACGGTAAAATTGCTCCGTCGGTTCATTCGCCATCCTGCGGCCGGGCGTGGCCGAAGCCCAGGGTGGGCGCGACACTCACAACCAGCGGGAGAAACTCATGTCACAGCCGGTCTATCCTTTGAGCCTGCGGCGGCAGGCGGAACGGGGAGCGAAACGCCCATGATCATCAACATCGCCGGCATAGACGTGCATGTCGAAGGCGAGGCGGACGCAGAACCCATCGTAATGGTTCACGGCTGGCCGGACACGTACCGGCTGTGGGACGCGCAGGTCGAGTACCTGAAGGCGAACTACCGCTGCATCCGCTTCACTCTCCCCGGGTTCGACGCAACGCAGCCGCGCCGACTCTACACGGTGGACGAAGTGACCGGCTTCATCCGACAGGTGGTGCTCCATCTCAGTCCCCAGAAGAAGATGACACTTCTGCTGCACGACTGGGGCTGCATGTACGGCTACGAGTTCACCATGCGCAACCCCGCCCTCGTCGCGCGCATCGTCGGCGTGGACATCGGCGACGCGCACACACTGCTGCACGCGCTCTCGACGCGCGACAAGGTCTATGTCGTCGCCTACCAGATGTGGCTCGCGTTGGCGTGGAAACTCCGCGGGCGGCTGGGCGAGTGGATGACGCTCAAGATGGCGCGCTTGCTCGGCTCCCGCCTCGACCCGCGCCTCATCCGCTCGCAGATGAATTACCCGTACTACCTCGCCTTGTTTGGCGGCCAGCAGTCCTTCAGCCGGCAGACGCAGCCGTTCAAACCGGCCTGCCCCATGCTTTACGTCTACGGCCAGCGCAAGCTCGTCATGTTCCAGGCCACGGCCTGGACGGACTGGCTCGCGACGCAGCCGGGCAGCCGGGTGGTCGGCTTCGACACTGGCCACTGGGTAACGCTTCAGCAGCCTGAGCGGTTCAACCAGGTCATGGGCGAATGGCTCGCCGCGACAAGCGAATCCGCGTAGGGTTTCGGCGCGTACAGGGCCTCGTCGGCCGCATATCCCCCATCCGTCGGATGCGCGCTGCTGCAATTCCCGGTAGAATTGCTCCGTTGTCGAGACTCGGATAGGGGGGCGAGGGGATGAATCTCAGGCTGACGGGGCTGTGGCTCAACAAAGAATTTGGGAAGCTGTGGAAACAGACGACAACAATTTCGAGTGAGGGTAGAGGGGGTTCTACAAGTTCAAGGATGAGACGGGTGAACGCACGCGACGTGACATCAAAACGTGGAACGCAATTGACGCGACCACTGGCAAGACATAGAATTCCATTGTCCTCATCTGCACCTGGAGGCTTGATGTAATGGCTGCCCGATCGCTTGAAGAATTGATCCAGGAGTTGCCGCCTGACCTACGGGCTGAGGTCAGCGACTTTGTCGAGTTCCTGCTGGCTAAGCATGCCCGCACGAGCGGTCGTCGTCTCCGACAGGATTGGGCCGAAGCGCTCAAAGGCGTTGACCCGTCGCTCTCGGCCGTTGATTTGCAGCACCGTGCCACGGAGTGGAGATCGGAATAGTGTATCCCCTCGACACGAACATCTGGCTCGAGCGCCTGCTGGGCCAGGAACAATCGGCGGCAGTAGGCGAGCTGCTCGACCGCCTGCCACTCGACCAAGTGCTGTTGACTGATTTCACGCTGCATTCGCTCGGCGTGATTCTGCACCGGCTGCGCCGTCATGCCGTTTTTGTGGCGTTCGTCCAGGACGTTTTGCTCGATGGCGGGGTCGCGCTCATTGGCCTGCCGCCACCTGCGATGGCAGACGTGGTGGCGGCCATGGAAGCGTTCAACCTGGATTTCGACGACGGCTATCAGTACGTCGTTGCTTTACGGGAGAATGCCGGGTTGATCAGCTTCGACGCCCACTTCGATCGGACAGATCGTGGGCGTCTGACCCCCGCCACGGTTCTCGGTCGGCTGTAAGTCCACGACGTCGCCCGCCCCTCTACGAGATTCGATTGCCGTCATTCCTCGAATCCCAACGTCGAAATGTTGCGGGTTGTGCCCGAGTCAACACATCGTTCGCTGGCTATCCCCCATCCGTCGGATGCGCGCTGCTGCAATTCCCGGTAGAATTGCTCCGTTGTCGAGACCTCTGATGGGGGGCGAGGGGATGAATCTGAGGCTGACGGGGCTGTGGCTCAACAAAGAATTTGGCAAGCTATGGGTCGGGCAGACGGTGTCGGAGTTCGGGTCGCGCATTACGCGGGAGGGGCTGCCCCTGACGGCGGTGCTGACGCTCGGCGCGTCGCCGGTGCAGATGGGCGTCCTCGCGGCGGTGGCGACCGCGCCGATGCTCGTCGTCGGGTTGCTGGCCGGGGCGTGGGTGGACCGCCTGCCGCGCCGCCCCATCTTGATTGCGAGCGATGTGGGCCGCGCCCTGGTGCTGGCGACGGTTCCGCTGGCCGCGCTGTTCGGCATCCTGGGCATGCCCCAGGTGTACATCGTCGCGGCCCTCGTCGGGGTGCTGACCGTCTTCTTCGACGTGGCGTACCGCTCGTTCCTGCCGTCGCTAGTGGGGCGCGATGAGCTGGTGGAGGGGAACAGCAAGCTCGGCGCGAGCAGCGCCGTCGCCGAGGTGGGGGGGCCGCCGCTGGCCGGTGTCCTCATCCAGCTCCTGACCGCGCCCATCGCCATCCTGTTCGACGCCCTGTCGTTCGTCGTGTCGGCGGTGAGCGTGTGGATGATCCGCGTGACCGAGCCGCCCCGCGCGCCGACCGAGGAGCCGAACCTGGTGCGCGAGATCCGCGAGGGCATCGCGGTAACGGTGCATGACCCGACGCTGCGGGCGCTCCTCGGCTCCGGGGCGACGCGGGCCTTTTTCGGCGCGTTCTTCGGCACGCTCTACAGCCTGTTCGCCATCCGCGACCTGGGGATTCAGCCGGGGCCGCTCGGCTTCCTGATTGGGCTGGGCGGGGTGGGGGCGCTGATTGGGGCGCTGCTGGTGGGGCCGACAGTGCGGCGGCTCGGCCAGGGGCCGGCGATGATGTGGACGCTGCTGGCCGGCGGGGTGTTCGGGCTGTGCGTGCCGCTCGCGGGCTGGCTGACGACGTATGCCGTGCCGCTCCTGGCGGCGGCGCAGCTTTTCGGCGACGGCCTGCTGACGATCTACCTCATCGTCGCCATCAGCCTGCGGCAGACGATTGTGCCGGACAAGCTGCTGGGGCGGGCGACGGCGAGCGTCAACGTCGTGCTGGGCGGGATGACACTGGTGGGGTCGCTGATCGCCGGGCTGCTGGCCGAGCGCATTGGGATGCGGACGGCGCTGCTGCTGGCGATGTCCGGCTCGATGCTGTCGGTGCTGTGGCTGGTGTTCTCGCCGGTGCGCGGCCTGCGCGAGCATGGGGCGCCAGTGGAGGAAAGCGCAGCATCCATCGGGTGATCGCGACCCTTCAGACGGGCGCCAAGAGGTGACCACGGAAGACACGGAATACACGGAAAAAGCGGGACGGGGACGCGCCCCTGCTGGAGGGTACGAAGAGGAAGGAAACGCAAAGGCGCTAACAGGCTCAAGATTTCTGTCTCTTGGCGTCATTGCGCCGTTGTGTCCTGGCGTTGCCATTCTAAAGCACAAACGCCCCGGCCGAGGCCGAGGCGCAGTGCTCGCGGAGGCATCACCGACTAGGCGAACCGAGCGGTGATGCTCCGAGTACTACTGGCGTATTCCATGAGCATCACCTCCTGCGATTTAGGATAGCAGAGGATAATCCGCGAACGATATAAATTGTCGGTGTGCCTGGAACGATGGGTATATTATCCGCGAAACGTTAGCGTTTGTCAAGGGAATGGCGAGTGAATTTTGTGGCGACGAAGATTTCCGCCGCGACCGAGGCGTCCAGGGCCAGGTCCGTCTCGGCGATGCGCACGATGGGGACGGGCTTCGTCTGGCGCAGGCGGACGGTCATGCCCGGCAGTAGCCCGAAGTGGCTGAGGTGGAGCGTCTGCTCCGGGTGGCTCTCGCCGACGCTGACGACCTGCGCCTCCTGACCCGGCCGCAGCTGGAGCAGCGGAATCGCGCCGTCCGCCCGCGCCTCGACCGGCGTCTCGCACTTCCCGATGAGGCGCTGCACCCAGCCGAGGAACGTCGAGCGCTGCGGGTCCACCGTGGAGTAGCCGCAGCGGGGGCAGCACACGACGGCGCAGTGGGGGCTGAGTGGGCATGAGGCGTGGCATGCCAGGTCCGTGGTGTCGAACTCGTAGCCGCACATGGCGCAGCGCATTCTAGCCTCCCACAATCCGATGGACGATGCCGCCGACCAGGAACGCGAACGGGAAGACGAACGCGACGATGGCGAGGCCAACCCGCCAGCCGTGCTCCTTGATCATCATCAGGACGGTGGCGACGCACGGGACGAACAGGGTAATCACGACCAGGCTGACGAGCACCTGCTCCGACGTCATCGTCCCGCCGCGCACCATCTCGAACAGGCCGACCGCGCCATAGTCGCGCCGCAGGAAGCCGAGCAGGAAGATGCTGGCCGTCTGGGGCGGCAGGCCGAGCCAGCCGACCACGAGGGGCGACATGAGCGTCTCGATGGCGGCAAGGACGCCGGTGCGCGCCAGGACCCAGAGGAACGCCGTTGCCAGGAGGAACAGCGGCACGACTTCCTTCAGATACCACTCGACGCGCATCACGGTCTTGAGCAGGAGATTGTCGGGCTGCGGCAGGCGCAGCGGCGGCAGCTCCAGGATGAGGTCGGAGCGGCTGCCGGGGATGAGGCGCGACGCCAGCCAGCCGACGAGCAGGAGCACGCCGAGCATGACGGCGGCCCAGATCGCCACCGCGCCCGGCGTGAGCCAGCTCACCAGGGCCAGGATGACGCCGAGCTGCGCCGAGCAGGGGATGCTGAGAGCGAGGAGCAGCGTCGCCAGGAGGCGCTCCTTGCGCGTGCCGAGGATGCGCGTCGTCATCGTCGCCATGGTGACGCAGCCCAGGCCGAGCACCATCGGCAGGACGGCCTTGCCGTTGAGGCCGATGACGCGGAAGGCGCGGTTGACCATCACGGCCAGGCGCGGCAGATAGCCGGAGTCTTCGAGGACGCCGAATGCCAGGAAGAACGTGGCGACGATGGGCAGGACGATGCCGAAGCCGTAGGCCAGGCCGACGGTGACGAGGCCGTACTCGCCGACGAGGAAGTCCTGTAATAGCGGAATCGGGACATAAGTCTCAAGGAACGACGTGACCGCCGGGCTGATCCACTGCCCGAACACCGTCCCCTGCACCCAGTTGACCATCGTCACCGCGCCGAACTCGCCCACGAACTTGAAGACCAGGTAGACGATCAGCAGGACGATGGGCCAGCCCAGGACAGGATGCACGGTCCAGGCGTCCAGCCGCTGCCGCCACGAGGCGTGGGCCGTGTCTTCGCGTAGGCACACGTCGGCGACGATGTCGGTCACGGCTTGCCAGCGCTCCTGGGTGATGACGTGGGAGAGGGGGCGGCCAAAGTGCGCCTTTGCTGCCTCTCGCGCCCCCTCGACCACCGCCAGCGCCTCGGCGTCGAGGGCCAGGCCGAGCGCGGCGTCGCTCTCGCCGGCCAGCAGCATGACCGCCCGCCCGCGCCGCCCCGGCAGGTCGCCGGGCAGCACGCTCTCGATGGCGGCCAGCCCCGCTTCGATGGTCGGAGCGTAGGTGACGCGGAGGTGGGGGATGGTGGCGTGGGGGAGGCTGGCGACCAGGTCGCCGACGCCCTCGCCGCGGGTGGCAATCGTCGGCACGACCGGGATGCCCAGGCGCTCGCCGAGCCGGTCATAGTCAATGTGGATGCCCTGGCGTCGCGCCTCGTCGGTCATGTTGAGGTCGAGCACCAGGGGCGCGTCCATCTCGGCGAACTGGAGGGTGAGGAACAGGGCGCGGGCCAGGTTCTTGGCATCGCCGACCTGGACGACGGCGTCGGGCCGGCGCTGGAGGAGCAGGTCGCGGGTGACGCGCTCGTCGTCGGAGAGCGACGTGAGGCTGTTGATGCCCGGCGCGTCCACGACGAGCGTTCGCCGCCCATCCAGGACGGCCTGGCCCTGGGACACCTCGACGGTGGTGCCGGGGTAGTTGGAGACGGTGACGTAGCGGCCGGTCAGCCGCTTGAACAGGACGGACTTCCCGACGTTGGGGTGTCCGGCCAGGATAATCAGGGGGTCGAGGGCGCTCAGCGGGAGCGCCGCCTCAGCGTGACAAGACATAGCCCTATGATACCCCGACTTTGGCCTACGAACATTGAACTCTGATCCCGCAGGGGTAAGGAATCTCCACCTGCTAGAACTTGACAAGGCGCGTGGAACGCGATATACTGGCTGCAATCAATCACGAGGCCCTTTCGATGCACTCATTCGCGGTTGCCCAGCTCAAAGCCAACGTTCACGGCGCTAAAAAAGCGGCGTTGCTTCCGTCTGGGTAGTCCCTGCCTCGTGGCTTGACAGAGTCGCATGCCTGGCTCCCCGGACGGTTCGGGGAGCCAGTTTTTGTTGCGCGCCTGGCTCTCATGGCCCAGGCGTTTTTGTTATCGTGCGCAGGCGGCGCACAGCCTCATAGGAGGGACTCATGCCTCTCGACCACTGGAACATCATCGAGTCGACCCTGCGCGAGGGCGAGCAGTTTGTCGGCGCCAACTTCACCACCGAGCAGAAGATCCGCATCGCCGAGGCGCTCAACGAGTTCGGCGTCGAGTACATCGAGCTGACCTCGCCCCTGGCGTCGCCGGGCAGCGAGGCCGACGCCCGCGCCATCGCCGGCCTCGGCCTGCGCACGCGGACCCTGACCCACATCCGCTGCGCCAAGGAAGACGCACTGCGCGCCCTGGACACCGGCGTGGACGGCATTGACACCGTCATCGGCACGTCGTCCTACCTGCGTCAGTTCAGTCACGGCAAGTCCATTGACCAGATCGTGGACCTGGCCGCCGAGGTGCTGACGTTCATCCGCGAGCAGGCTCCCCACGTCGAGCTGCGCTTCAGCACTGAGGACTCCTTCCGCAGTGACGAGTCCGACCTGTTCCGCGTCTACCTGGCCGTGGATCGGCTCGGCGTCGTGGATCGCGTCGGCATCGCCGATACCGTGGGCGTCGCCACGCCGACCCAGGTCTACCGCCTGGTGAGCACGCTGCGCCGCCTGGTGCGCTGCGACATCGAGTTCCACGGCCACAACGACTCCGGCTGCGCCATTGCCAACTCCTACGCCGCGCTCGAAGGCGGCGCGACGCACATTGACACGTCCATCCTGGGCATCGGCGAGCGCAACGGCATCACGCCACTGGGCGGCTTCGTCGCGCGCATGTACACCCTCGACCGCCCCGCCGTCCGCGCCAAGTACCGCCTGGACATGCTGCACGACCTGGATGCGATGGTCGCCGACATGGTCGGCATCGGCATTCCGTTCAACAACTACGTCACCGGCATCACGGCGTTCACCCACAAGGCCGGCATCCACGCCAAGGCCATCCTCAACAACCCGGAGACCTACGAGGCGCTGGACCCGACGGACTTCGGCCTGACGCGCTACGTCAGCATCGCCCACCGCCTCACCGGCTGGAACGCCATCAAGGACCGCGCCGAGCAGCTCGGCCTGGACCTGACCGACGAGCAGATCAAGGTTGTGACCGGCCACATCAAGGCCCTCGCCGACGAGAAGCCCCTGGAGCTGAACGACGTGGACGACGTGCTGCGCCGCTGGGCGGCCTATGTCTCGCCGGAGTCGGTCGTCAGCGTGAGCGGGGCATAGCGTCCTTGGGGAGATACACGTGAAGACATTCGCTGAGAAGGCCCTGGCCCGCGCCGCCGGGCTATCCGAGGTCGTCGCCGGGCAGATCGTAGATGCGCGGCCCGACGTGGCCCTGAGCCACGACAACACCGCGCCCATCTCGCGCACGTTCTACAGCCTGGGCATCAAGAAGGTGCGCTACCCGGAGCGCCTGGCGTTCACCATGGACCACGCCGTCCCCGCGCCGACGACCGCCCACGCCCAGAACCACGTGGACACGCGGCGCTTCGCCGCCGAGCAGGGCGTCACCAATGTGTTCGAGGTTGGGCGCGGCATCTGCCACCAGGTGCTCAGCGAGGAGGCCATCGTCCTGCCGGGGCAGACTATCCTCGGCGCGGACAGCCACACGCCCCACTTCGGCTGGCTCGGCGCGTTCGGCGCCGGCGTGGGCCGCAGCGAGATGGCCGCCATCTGGGCGACGGGTGAGCTATGGCTGCGCGTCCCGGAGAGCATGCGCATCGAGGCCGACGGCCAGTGGCCCGAAGGAGTGACGTCGAAGGACTTCTGCCTCAAGGTGATCGGTGACCTGGGCGCAGACGGCGGCCTGTACTTCTCGGTCGAGTTCCACGGCGCGGCCATCACCGCCCTGAGCCTCGACAGCCGCGCCGTCATCCCCAACATGATGGCGGAGATGGGCGCGAAGAACGCCTACCTCCCGCCCGACGACGCCATCTTCGACTACCTGGCCCCGCGCCGCGCCCGCCGCACGGGGCGGCCGGATGTCGCGGCGGTGCGGGAAGAGATTGTCGCGGGCGCGCTGTACCCGGACGCGGGCGCGCGGTATGGCTCGGTCTACCGCTACGACGTGGGCGCGCTGGAACCGATGCTCGCCCTGCCGCACCGCGTGGACAAGGTCGCGCCGCTGTCGCAGGTGCGCGGGACGCGCGTCCAGCAGGCATTCGTCGGGACTTGCACGAATGGGCGGCTGGAGGACCTGGAGGCGGCGGCGCGGGTGGTGCGTGGCAAGCGCGTCGCGCCGGGCACGCGGCTGCTGGTCATCCCGGCGTCGAGCGAGGTCTACCTGGCGGCGCTGCGCTCCGGCGCGATTGAGGCGCTGATGGAAGCGGGGGCGAGCATCGGCACGCCCGGCTGCGGCCCGTGCATGGGCAACCACATGGGCATCCCGGCCCCGCACGAGGTCACCATTAGCTCGGCCAACCGCAACTTCCAGGGCCGCATGGGGACGCGGGACGCCGAGATCTACCTCGCCAGCCCGGCCGTCGTCGCGGCGACCGCCATCGCGGGGTACATCGTTGACCCGCGCGAGCTAGAATGATTGGCCGAGCGAGCTGTCACTCTGAGCGCAGCGAAGAGTCCCTGGCCGCGCCGGGATGCTTCGTTTCACTCAGCATGACACGCCAACAGGAGTGCGTATGATCCTACGCGGACGCGCCTGGAAGTACGGCGACGACGTGAACACCGACGTCATCTTTCCGGGCAAGTATACCTACAACGTCAATGACCCGAAGGAGATGGCGAAGCACGCCCTGGAGGACTTGGACCCGTCGTTCGCCGGGCAGGTGCAGCCGGGCGACATCGTCGTCGGCGGCAAGAACTGGGGCAACGGCAGCTCCCGCGAGCAGGCGGTGGTCGCGCTGCGCGCCGCCGGCGTCACCGCCGTCATCGCCGTCTCTATCGCCCGCATCTACTTCCGCAACGCCGTCAACAACGGCCTGTTGCCGGTCATCTGCCCCGACGCTGTCGCGGCGATCCAGGCGGGCGAGACGGTGGAGATTGACACCGAGCGCCATGTCGTGCGCTGCGCCGCCGGGGAGTTCGATTTCCCGCCGCTCTCGCCCAGCATCAACGCGATTCTGGCGGCGGGTGGCCTGATCCCCATGCTCAAGGCCCGGCTGGCGGCGGAGGCGGCGACATGAGTGAGTTGGCGGGCAGTAGCTTCGAGCAGAACCGCGCTTTCTGGGACGGCCGCGCCGACGAGTACCAGGCGCAGCACGCCGCGCAGCTCAACGAGCTGGAGTGCGTCTGGGGCATGTGGGCGATCCCGGAGAGCGAGCTGAACGTCCTGGGCGACGTGGCCGGCAGGGACATCCTGGAGCTGGGCTGCGGCGCGGCCCAGTGGTCCATCTTCCTGGCGCAGCGCGGCGCGCGGCCGGTGGGCCTGGACAACTCGGCGCGGCAGCTGGCGCACGCGCGGCAGCTCATGGCCGAGCACGGCGTGGATTTCCCGCTGGTGCACGCGCCGGCCGAGGGTGTGCCGCTGCCCGACGCGAGCTTCGACATCGTGTTCTGCGACCACGGCGGCATGACCTGGGGCGACCCGTTCAAGACCGTGCCAGAAGCAGCGCGGCTGCTGCGGCCCGGCGGCCTGCTCGCATTCAACATGAGCACCATCTGGTGGGAGGTGTGCTACAACGAGGCGACGGACGACCTGGACACGCAGCTTCAGCGACCGTACTTCGGCTGGCGGCGCTGGGACGATGGCGAGAGTGTGAGCTACAACCTGCCCTACGGTGACTGGATCCGCCTATTCCGCGCCAACGGCCTGGCCGTCGAGGACCTCATCGAGCTTCAGCCCCCTGACGATGCCACCAGCACCTACACCCGGAACCTCGCGTGGGCGCGCCAGTGGCCGGTCGAAAACATTTGGAAGGCGCGGAAGACCGCATGACTTCGCAAGCCCCTCCTTCCCTTTGCGCCTCTGCGCCTTTGCGTTGCCATCCTCTTCGATGGGGGACGCCATGACATACCATATCTGCCTCATCCCCGGCGACGGCGTCGGCCAGGAAGTGATTCCCGCCGCCGCCGAAGTCCTCCAGGCCACCGGGCTGCCGCTGGCGTTCGAGTGGGCCGACGCGGGCTGGGCGTGCTTCGAGCGCACCGGCGCCGCCCTGCCCGACGCCACGGTAGCCGCCATTCGCGCCTGCGGCGTCGCCATGTTCGGCGCGACTCAGTCGCCCATGCGCAAGGTCGAGGGCTACCGCAGCCCCATCCTGGCGATGCGCCGCACCTTCGATCTGTATGCCAACGTGCGGCCGACGCGCTCGCTGCCCGTGCCCGATACGCGCCCCGGCCTCGACTTCGTCATCTTCCGTGAGAACACTGAGGGCCTGTACGCCGGGCGCGAACGCCGCGAGGGCGACACGGCCATCGCCGAGCGCGTCATCACGCGAGCGGCGTCGGCGCGCATCGGCCGCGCTGCGTGCGAGATGGCCGCGCGCCGCGCCGCGACCCGCGCATCGGGCCGCGCCCGCCTGACCATCGTCCACAAGGCCAACGTCCTGAGTATCAGCGACGGCCTGTTCCGCGACTCCGTGCGCGCCGTCGCCGCGGATTACCCGATGCTCGACGTGGACGAGATGCTGGTAGACGCGGCGGCAATGGTGATGGTCAAGAACCCGGCGCGCTTCGACGTCATTGTGACGACGAACCTTTTCGGCGACATCCTGTCGGACGAGGCGGCTGGGCTTGTCGGCGGCCTGGGTGTCGCGCCGTCGGCCAACCTCGGCCCGGATGTGGCCGTGTTCGAGCCGGTGCACGGCTCCGCGCCGGACATCGCCGGCCAGGGCATCGCTAACCCCGTGGGCGCGGCGCTGTCGGCGGCCATGCTGCTGACGCGCCTCGGCGAAACGGCGGCGGCGGCTCGCGTCGAGGCGGCGGTCGAGGCGGCGCTGGCGGCCGGCGCCCGGACGCCGGACCTGGGCGGCAACGCCACGACGGCCGAGGTGACGCAGGCGATTGCGGCGCGGGTGAGGAACGGGTAGGTGGACACACAGCATCTTCTCCTGTTCGTCACGGCGGCAGCGGTGCTGATTGCGACACCCGGCCCCAATTTCATCTATGTGTTGACGCGCGGCGCGACCCAGGGGCGGCAGGCGGCGCTGCTGGCGGTCGTCGGCCTGTGCTGCGGCGTGATCATCCACACGACATTCGCGGCCCTCGGCCTCTCGGCGATCCTGCGCACGTCGGCGCTGCTGTTCACGATCGTCAAGTTCGTGGGCGGCGGCTACCTCATCTACCTGGGCATCCGCGCTTTCCTGTCAGGGGAGGCCCCGACGCTGGGGGCGCCAACTGCGCCGCCGCCTTCGACGGCCATAGTGCGCCAGAGCATCGCGGCCAGCATCACGAACCCCAAGACGGCGCTGTTCTTCCTGACGTTCCTGCCGCAGTTCGTGGACCCGGCGCTCGGCCCGGTCGGGCCGCAGATGTTCTTCCTGGGCGGCCTGTACATGCTGCTGACCCTGGGCATCTACGGCACGGTGGCGTACTTTTCGGGGACGATGGGCAACTGGCTCTTGCGGGAACAGGCAATGGCGCGGCGCTTCCGCTGGCTAACGGCCAGCGTGTTCTGCGCGCTTGGCGTGTGGGCGCTTCTGCCCGACCGTCGAGCGTGACCAACAGAGGCTCTGCCGAAGATAACCGTGGCCTGTCATACTGAGCCGAAGGCGAAGCATCCCCTGCCGGGAGACCCTTCGCTATGCTCAGGGTGACAGCGTGCAGCGTCATGCCGAGTGGAACGGGGCATCTGGGCCGTAGCCCAAACCCCTCACTCCGTTCGGGGTGACAGCCGAGATAAACGGCAATCGTGGAACACAACCCTTAGGAGGACATAACCATGGCGACTGTGACTGCTGAATGCCCTGAGTGCGGCGCTGAGATCGAGCTTGGCCCGAAGACCGTCAAGGGCGAGATCATTACCTGTGGCGACTGCGGCGTCGAGCTGGAAGTCGTGAACCTCGACCCGCCGACCCTGGAGCTGGCGCCGGAAGAGGAAGAGGACTGGGGGGAATAGATGCTCATCGGTGTTCTCTACTCCCGCGTTCGCGTCGAGGAGAAGTTGTTGTTCGAGATTCTGGAGGCGAAGGGCATCGGCTACGAGCTGGTGGACGACCGCAACATCGTCTTCGATCTTTGGGACCCGGAGCCGTGGCGCCGGTACGACGTAATGCTGGAGCGGTGCATCAACCACTCCCGCGCCCTGTACTCGCTGCGCATCCTGGAGGATTTCGGCGTGCCGTGCGTCAACTCCTACCGCGTGTCCGACACGTGCGGCGACAAGCTCAAGACCACGGCGGCGCTGGAGCGGGCGGGCATCCCGTCGCCCCGCGTCAAGATCGCCTACACCCCGGAGTCGGCGCTGGCCGCCATCGAGAGCCTGGGCTATCCCGCCGTCCTGAAGCCGGCCATCGGCTCATGGGGGCGGCTCATCTCGAAGGTCAACGACCGCGAGGCAGCCGAGGCGATCCTGGAGCACAAGGAAGTGCTCGGCAGCTACCACCACTCCATCTTCTATGTCCAGGAGTACATCCAGAAGCCGGGGCGGGACATCCGCGCGTTCGTCGTCGGCGACGAGACCATCTGCGCCATCTACCGCGACTCGGCGCACTGGATCACGAACACGGCGCGCGGCGGCAAGGCAAGCAACTGCCCGGTCACGCCGGAGCTAAACGACATGTGCGTGCGCGCCGCGAATGCGGTCGGCGGCGGCGCGGTCGCCATTGACGTCTTGGAGGACCCCGACCGAGGCTTGCTGGTCAACGAGGTCAACTACACCATGGAGTTTCGCAACTCCATCGCTCCCACCGGCGTAGACATCCCCGCGCGCATCGTGGACTACGTGATCGCCGTCGGCAAGGGCGAGGTGAAGGCGGCCGCGGCGGCGTCGGCATGAGCGAGACGGCCGGGCCTTTCGGTCCGTGGCCCGTCCTCGATCGCCACGTCCGCTACCAGGGCCGCTTCAACATTATCGAGGAGCAGCGCCTGACGCCGGACGGCGAGATCACGTGGACGACGGTCGAGGCGCGCTGGGACTCGGTGGTGGCGCTGCCGCTGTGGGACGACGGCACGGTGACTCTTGTGCGCCAGTACCGCCCGCCGCTGGATGCCGTGACGCTGGAAGCGCCCGGCGGCGGCTCGCCCAAGGGGATTGACCCGGCGGTGTATGCGGCGCGAGAGCTGGCCGAGGAGGTGGGCATCGAGGCGAGGGAGCTGACGCGGCTGACCACGACCGTCGCGTTCAGCGGCGCGATTGACGCCAAGATTCACATCTTCCTGGCGCAAGGGTTGCGGGCCATCCCGTCGGCCGGCCGCGACGCCCACGAGTTCATCGAGATCGTGCGCGTGCCGTTCGAGGAGCTACTGCGGGGAGCGGTGTCCGGCGAGATCGTGGATGTGGCGCTGGTCATCGCGGCGCTGCTGGCGCGGCAACGCGGCCTGGCGTAAGAGCCAGAGAGAGGATTGCCACAGAGACACAGAGGGCACAGAGCCGAATAGGTACATGATAACCTCTGTGTCCTCTGTGCCTCTGTGGCAGTCTTGTCTTTTGTCCGTCCTTTAACAACTGTAGAGCTAGATGGCTACGCTCCCTGCCAGGACCAGGCGTAGAGGCGGTTGACGGCTTTCATGCCCGCTCCTTCGTAGAGCCTGTTCGCGCCGACTGACTCGCTCCACGAGTGGACGCGCAGGCGGTGGCCGCCGAGGGCACGCAGGCGGTTGCTCGCCTCGGCGATCAGGGCCGTGCCCAGGCCCCGTTTCTGGTACGCCGCCACCGTGCCGAGCGGCTCGATTTCGGCGATGTCGTTGTCCTTGTCGAGCCAGACCGTGCAGAAGGCGGCGACGTCGCCCGACGGCGCGAAGATGAGCAGGTCCAGGTCAGGGACATAGGACGGCGCTTGCTGGATAGCGCGGTACGCTGCGGTGGAGTCCTGCATGTGGAAGACGGCTTTGACGGCGGCGAACTGCGCGGCCAGGTCGTCGGGCGTCGCCAGCGTCGTGAGGGTGAAGCCGGGCGGGAGCCGCAGCGGCTCGCGGGCGTCGGGGTCGAGGCGGCGGACGCGGCGGATGAAGTGTTCGGGGGGCTGGGCGTAGCCGCGCGCCTGGAGCAGTCCTTCCAGGAAGGGGTTGCTCTCCATCGCGTGGACGGTCAACTCCTCGCCGTCGTCGCTCTTGACCGTGTAGTGACCCTCGACCCAGGCGAGCATGGGCGATAGAACCTCTCGCTGCGCCGGGTCGCTCACCAGCCGCGCCTCGCAGCCGAACGCGAACGCCGCCATGCCGGCCAGCGAACCGTCGTCGCCGTGCCAGAGACGGATGTCTTGCTGCCACGCGGTGTTCCCGAACGCCTCGGCGTCGGCGAGCTTGCGCTGCGCCCAGATGTCGAACCAGGCGAAATTCCAGGCGTTCCAGCCGGGGTCGGCGGCGTAGACGCGGCGGATGAGGGCGGCGGTGGCGAACAGGTCGTCGCGGCTCTGGTAGGCGCGCGCCGTGAACATGGGGCGGCTTCTAGAACGTCTCGAAGTGGTCCACGTGGGACTCGACGACCAGGCGGGCCTCGCCGGGGAAGACGACGGCGTGCCACCAGTCGTCGCCGGTCCACGCCTTCATGGCCTCGAAGTCCTTCCACACCGAGACCATGACGTACTCGTCGAGGGAGGACGGCAGGCCGTGGCCGACGTGCAGGGAAACGAGGCCGGGCTGCTTCTGGAGCGCCGGGATGGCGACCTCGCGCAGGATGCGGTCATAGTCGGCCTCGGCGCCGGGGCGAACAGAGGCGCGAAAGATGCGAATAAGCATGAATGAATCTCCTTTGGGATTGGCCGTTATTGCGGGATTGGCTCCAATCGAACGGTAAAGTGGCGTAGCGTCGGCGACTGCCACACGATGCGGTAGCCGGGCAGGCGCTCCCGCTGGGCGTACACCTCCTGGATGACTTCGGCCAGGTAGTCCACGTGGCTCTGGGTGTAGACGCGGCGCGGGAAGGCCAGGCGTACCAGCTCCATCGCCGCCGGGCGCTCCGTGCCGTCGGGTTGCAGCCCAAACATGATGCTGCCGATCTCGACGCCGCGCACGCCGCCGACAAGGTACAGGGCGTTGCTCAGGGACCAGGCCGGGTATTGCAGTGGTCCAATGTGGGGCAGCATTTCGCGGGCGTCGAGGTAGACGGCGTGGCCGCCCGTCGGCAGGATGATGGGGATGCCAGCGCGGGTCAGCTTGTCGCCGAGGTAGGCGATGGAGCGGATGCGGTAGCGCAGGTAGTCGGGGTCGAGCGCCTCGTACAGCCCGACGGCGATAGCTTCCAGGTCGTAGCCCGCCATGCCGCCGTAGGTCGGGAAGCCCTCGGTGAGGATTTCCAGGCTGCGGCACTTCGCGGCCAGGTCGTCGTCGTTGAGGGCCAGGTAGCCGCCGATGTTCGCCATGCCGTCCTTCTTGGCGCTCATGGTGCAGCCGTCGGCGTAGCTGAACATCTCGCGGGCAATGTCAATCGGCTCCCTGTCGGCGTAGCCGTCCTCGCGGGTCTTGATGAACCACGAGTTTTCGGCGAAGCGGCAGGCGTCGAGGAAAAACGGGATGCCGTGGCGGTGGGCGATCTCGCTGACCTGGCGGATGTTCGCCATGCTGACGGGCTGGCCGCCGCCGGAGTTGTTGGTGACGGTCAGCATCATGGCCGGGATGCGCTCGCGCCCGACCTCGCGGACCGTGGCTTCGAGGGCGTCCAGGTCCATGTTGCCCTTGAATGGGTGGAGGAGGCGGGGCTGGTGGCCCTCGGCGATGACCTGGTCTCGTGCCTCGGCGCCGGCGTGCTCGACGTGGGCGCGGGTGGTGTCGAAGTGGGTGTTGTTGGGGACGACGTCGCCTGGCCGGGCGATGGCGGTGAACAGGATGTGCTCGGCGGCGCGGCCCTGGTGCGTGGGGATGACGTGCTTGAAGCCGGTAATGTCGCGGACGGCCGCCTCGAACTTGTAGAACGACGTCGCGCCGGCGTAGGACTCGTCGCTGGCGATCATCGCCGCCCACTGGCGCGACGACATCGCGCCGGTGCCGCTGTCGGTGAGCAGGTCAATGAGCACGTTGTCCGCGTGCAGTAGGAAGGGGTTGTAGCCCGCCTCGGCCAGGGCCTGCTCGCGCTGCGCCATCGTGGTGAAGCGGATGGCCTCGACCGAGCGGACGCGGAACGGCTCGATGATGGTTTGAGGGTGAAACTCGCGCACCGTGCCTCCTCGTTGAGACAGCTTTCACGCGGTCGCGTTGCGTGGTATATTTCGTGACGGGCCGCGGCCTGGCAGTATAGCCCAACGCCGCGCCTTTGTCAACGCTATGAGATTGGATGAGGGGAAAACATGCTTCGAGTCTCTATCGTCGGCGCGTCCGGCTATGCCGGTGGCGAGCTTCTGCGCCTGCTGCTCGGCCACCCGGATGTGACCGTCGCCCAGGTCACGTCGGAGAGCAACGCCGGCAAGCCCGTCCACGCCGTCCACCCGAACCTACGCGGCGTGACCGACCTCAAGTTCACGTCGGCGCGCGCCCTGGCCGAGACCGATGTGCTGTGCCTGGCGCTGCCCCACGGCGAGACGCAGCGGCGCATCGAGGAGTTCGCCCGGCTCGCGCCGCGCATCATTGACCTGTCCGCCGACTTCCGCCTGAAGGACCCGGCGGTGTACGCGCGCTGGTATGGCGAGGCCCACGCCGCGCCCGCCTGGCTGGACCGATTCGTCTACGGCCTGCCGGAAGTGACGCGCGAGCAGCTCAAGGAGGCGCGCTACGCCAGCGGCGTCGGCTGCAACGCCACCGCCAGCATCCTGGCGCTGCTGCCCCTGGCGCGCGCCGGCCTCATTGACACGACGCGGCCGGTGGTCGTGGACCTCAAGGTCGGCTCGTCGGAGGGCGGCAATAAGGCCAGCTTGGCGTCGCACCATCCGGAGCGTAGCGGCGCGGTGCGCTCGTTCGCGCCGACCGGCCACCGCCACACCGCCGAAGTCGAGCAGGCGCTCGGCCTGGCGAACGTCCACCTGTCCATCACCTCGATTGAGCTGGTGCGCGGTGTCCTGGCGACGGCCCACGTCTGGACGCGGCCGGGGATCACCGACAAGGATCTGTGGGGCGTGTACCGCCAGGCGTACAAGGGCGAGCCATTCGTGCGGCTGGTCAAGGACAAGGGGAGCATCTACCGCTACCCGGAGCCGAAGCTGCTGGCCGGCACGAACTGGGCGGACGTGGGCTTCGAGGCCGACGCGGACAGCGGGCGCGTCGTGTCTATCGCCGCGATTGATAACCTGGGCAAGGGGGCGGCCGGCTCGGCGCTGCAATGCCTCAACCTGATGTGCGGCTTCGACGAGCGCGCCGGTCTGACCTTCCCCGGCCTGCACCCGATCTAAAACAGTCATTGTGAGCGGAGCGGCGTCATTGCGAGACCCGCAAGCCGTGTGACGGCATGCGCCGACACAAGAAACTTGTTGGGGTGACGGATATCGGTATCATGGAAGAAGATGCTCAGACAGTTAAGACCGTGAGTTCACTGGTGTGAACACAGCCCGATTGCGAGACTGGTTCCGATCCATGATGATGTAACGACTGGTGGCGGTCGCTCGGGCTGGGCGCCGACCCCGTTGAGCAGCGTAGAGAGAAAAGGTTGGATCGGGTCTGGGCGTCCCAGTTTTGATTGGAGGGTTGACAATGTTGCGGCGCTCCTCGGATACCTCGACGTTGGCGCAGTTGCCCAAGGTGCACTTGGACGCTGCCGGGTTGGATATCGGCAGTACGGAGATCTGGGCCGCCGTGCCAGCTGATCGGGACGGGGAGAGTGTGCGCCAGTTTGGCACCTTCACGCCCGACTTGCAGGCTCTGGCGGATTGGTTGGTGGCGTGTCACATCCAGACGGTCGCGCTGGAGTCGACCGGGGTGTACTGGATCCCGATCTATGAGATCCTGGAAGCGCGCGGGCTGGAGGTGCGGGTGGTCAACGCGCAGCACCTCAAGCGCGTGCCGGGTCGGAAGAGCGACTTCGCCGACTGCCAGTGGCTGCAGTACCTGCATACCGTGGGCTTGCTCAATGGCTCGTTTCGGCCTGAGGGCGAGATGTGTGTCTTGCGCGCCTACCTGCGTCAGCGTGCGACCCTGATTGAGCATCGAGCGGCCCACATTCTGCACATGCAGAAGGCGTTGCAGCAGATGAACGTCCAATTGACCCAGGTCTTGAGCGACATCACCGGCGTTACGGGCATGGCGATCATTCGGGCAATCGTGGCGGGGGAGCGTGACGCCGTGAAGTTGGCCCAACTGCGCGACAAGCGCTGTGCCCACGCGGAAGATGAGATTGCCAAAGCCCTGACGGGCAACTATCGCGCCGAGCATGTTTTCGCGCTGAAGCAGGCGCTGGCGCTGTATGATGCCTACACCCAGCAGATCCAAGACTGCGATGCGGCGATTGAACAGCAGATGCAAGCGATGGCCGACGACAACGATGACGATCTGCCGCCCCTGGATGACACGGACAAGCGCAACTCCCACAGCAAGAACGGCCCGAGCTACGACGCGCGCACGTTGCTCTATCGGCTGGCGGGTGTCGATCTGGTGGCGGTGACCGGCTTGAGTGCTCTGACAGTGCAAACGATCATCTCCGAAGTGGGTCTGGATATGTCGCGCTTTCCTAACGAGAAGCACTTCTGCTCGTGGCTGGGGCTGGCGCCCCACAATGATGTCTCGGGCGGGCGCGTCTTGCGCAGTCGCACCTTGCCGACACGGTCGCGCGCGGGCCAAGCCTTTCGCTTGGCGGCCCAGTCGGCCAGTCGCAGCCACGATACCGAGTTCGGTGCCTACTATCGGCGGATCCGAGGGCGATTGGGGCCGAAGCAAGCCCTGGTAGCCCTAGCTCACAAGATCGCGCGCACCGTCTACTATCTGTTGAAGCATCGGACGCCCTTTCACGATGTGGGCGCGATGGCGTTCGAGCGGTCTGCCAAGGAGCGGGACATTGCGCGTTTGGAGAAGTGGGCCGCCAAGCTGGGGCGACAAGTGGTCGAGATAGCCGCACCGACCTAGCCTATCTGCGACTGCCACTCTCATCCTGGTTCGCTCGGTCTGTTCCAAACGCACAATATGTCCTTCAGTACTCAAGTTTCTGAGCAGCGTTAGCGAAGCAATCTCCCACTCTTGCATCAGGTAGTCTAGTCGAGAAATAGCGGAGCGTTCGCCCACCGCGAGATTGCTTCGTCGCGCTATCGCGCTCCTCGCAATGACGGCATGTCCTATATGTTCTGAGCAGGAGGACGATAGGACGACGAAGCAATCTCCCGGCAGAGGACGGTGCTGGCGGAGCCGTAGAGCGTGGAAGAGCATATCGTGCTGGCGCTGGAGAGCCATCTCCAGCGCCTCCCAGAGGCGGCGGAGTTGTCACTCCGCCGCCAGCGCGGGTCTCCACGCTATTGTGTAGAGCTACCTCGCAATGACAGTCTTTCTACGAAGAGTCGGTATTACACGCGCTCCAGGGCGGCGCGGAGCTGCGGGGCAATGTCGCGCAGATCGTCCGGCAGCCCGTCGCCGGTCATGATGGCTTCGCCGAGCGTCGAGCTTTTCAGGTCGTACAGGTCGCTGTCGAACACCGTCTTGAGGCGAATGTCGCGCTGAACCTTACCGTCGCGGATGGTGATGATGCGGCGCGTGGCGCGGGCGACCTCGTGGTTGTGAGTCACGACCAGTAGCGTCGTCCCCTGGCTGCGGTTCAGCTCGTCGAGTAGACCCATGATGTCCTGGGTGTTGCGCGAGTCCAGGTTGCCCGTTGGCTCGTCGGCCAGGATGATGGCCGGGTGATTGGCGAGGGCGCGGGCGATGGCGACGCGCTGGCGTTCGCCGCCGGACAGCTTGCTCGGCAGGAACGACATCCGCGCGCCCAGGCCGACCAGCCCCAGCAGCTCCTCGGCGCGGACGCGACGCTTCCGGCCGCGCCACCCCGTCTCGTACATCGGCACCTCGACGTTCTCCAACGCCGTCAGGGTCGGGATGAGGTTGTGGGTCTGGAAGACGAAGCCGACGGCATGGCTGCGGAAGCGGTCGAGGTTGCGCACCTTCGAGAGCGGCGTGCCGTTGACAATGACCTCGCCGGAGGTTGGGCGGTCCAGCGCGCCGAGCATGTTGAGCAGCGTGGACTTGCCGGAGCCGGAGGGGCCAACAATGGCGATGAACTCCCCCGCCCGCACCGTCAGGTCAACGCCATCCAGGGCGCGCACCTGGTGGCCGTTGCCGTAAATCTTGGTCAGGGCGTGCGTCTCGACAACGATTGGCGCTTCCGGTTCCTGAACCTCACCGTTCGGCAGCGGCGCGACAGTGGCGGCCACAACGGGCGCCCCGTCCAAGACAGGGTAAACATCGAGGGTTGGCTTATTCATAGCGTAGCGCCTCAATGGGTTGCATATTGGAGGCGCGCCAGGCCGGGTAGAGCCCGCCGAGCGCACCCAGGATCAGAGCCAGAACGATAACCTGCATGAACACCGGCAGTGAGTAGGCGGGTGTCAGCATGATGCCGACGCCCGGTATCAGCGTAAAGGCGTAGCCGATGGCAACGCCAACGCCGATACCGGCCAGGGCGCTCAGGAAGCTCAGCGCCAGCGACTCGATGACCACCATACGCATCACTCGTCTCCGGCGCCAGCCCAGGGCGCGCAAGACGCCGATCTCCTGGGTGCGCTCGAACACACTCATCAGCATCGCGTTCATCATAACGATACCACCGACGATCACCGTAAGGACAATCAGCGCGTTGAGGACGGCATAGGTCGAAGCAAAGTCCTGCATACGGTCCGTCGCCTGGGATGCGCGACTGATCATGACGTCGGGAAACTCCGCCTCCAACTCCCTGGCGATCTCGTCGCTGCGGCTGGGGTCCTGGACCTGGATGGCGAGAAAGGTTGATTGGCGCGGCTTGCCATACTTCTGTTGAGCCTCTTCGATCGCAATGGCCCCGCCGCCGTCCTCGTAGCTCGACCCGTTCTCGTAGATACCGACAATCTGATAGCTCGACCCGCCCAGCAGCATAGAGTCGCCCACGCCCTTCTTGAGACTGCTGGCAGCCTGGCGCCCGAGCATGATCTCGCGTGGCCGATCGATCAGGCGGCCTTCGCGAATCTTGTAGTGCTTGATCCACTCCTCGTCTGGGTCGATGCCAAACACGAGGAAGTACAGCATGTCCGGGGCCGCCGCCGCCGCAAACACGAGGCGCGAAACGGACCTTACCTCGGGCTGGATGGCGATGCGAGCCGCTGTCCGGTCGTCAATCTTGGAGAAAGTGATGTCAGAGGCGTGAGCTTCCTCAGCCAGCAGGTCCACCTGGCCGGCGCTGGTGATCACATTGAAAGAGCTGATCATGCCCTCGGTCATGGCGCTCATCGAGACGATGAACCCAATCCCTATACCGACGCCAATCACCGTCATTAGTGTCCGCGTCGGGCGCCGCCAGAGGTTGCGCAGCGCGGCGCTCCCGAAGCGTGACAGGGTTTGGGCGACGCGGCCCACGACCGTTCCGGCCCCTGTGTCGTAGCGCATGGCGTCCACAGGCGTAAGCTGCGACGCCCGCCAGGCCGGGTAGAGGCCGCCGATGGTTCCAAGCAGCAGGGCGATGCCAAAAGCTTCGACAAACATCATCGGCGTGAACACACCGCGCAGAATGGTGTCCACGGCTGGCGAAAGCCGCGCCAGCATCGTCAGCCCGATGCCCAGTCCGATGCCCAAGACGCCGCCGACGACGGCCAGAACGAGAGACTCTCCCCAGATCATGACGACGATACGGCGCCGCCGCCAGCCCACTGCCCGCAGCAGGCCAATCTCCCGCGTGCGCTCGAACACGCTCATCAGCGTGGTGTTCATCATCCCCAGGCCGCCAACAAGAACGGCGAACAGGCCGAGGAACAGGCCGAAGGAACGATAGAGGTCGAAAATCTCGTTCTGGCGGCTTGGCTCGCCGGAGCGCGTGACACTCAGGTCCGGCCAGCGCGTCTCGATGATCTTGCGCACCTCGTCGGCGCGGCGGGGGTCCTTCAGGCGGACGTTGTAGAAGCTCACCTTGTGGACTCGGTCGAAGCTACGCTGGGCATCGGCCAGGCTGATGACCGCGCCGCCATCCTCGAAGCTCACGCCGGTCTCGAAGATACCCACGACGCGGTAGGTCGCGTCGTTGATCTTGAACGTCGAGCCGACGTCCTTGTTGAAGTTCTTGGCGGCGACCTTGCCGAGCATGATCTGCCGCCGACCGCTCAGCGGCTCGCCGGTCACCAGCTTATAGTGAGGAATGAGGAAGCCCTTGGAGTCCTCGCCCGCGACGAGGAAGTAAGGCGCGTCGGTCATCTGAACCATGGCGATAATAGAACCCGCGACAGCGTCAACCCCCGGCAGCGCAGCAATCTCATCGCCGATTTCCTCATCCACCACGCTGAGCATTGCCATCATGACGTCTTTTTGGGCCACCATGAAGTCCGCCTTCGTCGGCGACATCATACTTTCCAGGCCGCTTGCCATCCCTTCGCCGAACGCCGAGAGCGCCAGAACGGCGGCGACGCCGATGGCGATGCCCAGGATGGTCAGCAGCGTGCGTGTCTTTCGACGCCACAAGTTCTTGAGGATCATGGTCTGGCAGCCTCAACAACGTCCTCCACGACAATGAGAGGCAGCGCAACACTGTATGTCTCCGGAGACGACGTAGGTGCAACCGTCGGCGTAGCCGTGGCAGTGAGGGTCGCGGCTGGTGGTGGTGTCTCAGTCATAGTCGGAGTGAGGATCGGGGTCAACGAGGGCGTGACAATCGGTGCGTCGGTTGCCGTCGGTGTGGCAGTGAACGTCGGCGTAGCCGTAGCACTGGCAAGCGCTGACGCGGTGGGCGAGATAGTCAGGCTGGGTGTCGGCGTCGCTGTCCAAGTTAAAGTGGATATAGCGATCGCCGACGCTGTGGCGGTAGGTGTAGGGGAAGCGGCGATTGTATCGGGAAATGCGCTGATCTTCACGACGAAAGCATCAATATCACCATTCGCTGTGCGGTCAAACCCGGGCAACCAACTGAAGCCAGAGCCGGTGGGAAACGTAGCCTCGGTTGACCGCGTCTCTCCGACCACGTAGGCATTCCCTAGCGTGTCCACAGCGATTCCGTGACCGACGTCGAAGGCATTTCCACCGATGTAGCC
Source organism: Anaerolineae bacterium (assembly GCA_046328525.1). Classification (GTDB taxonomy): domain Bacteria; phylum Chloroflexota; class Anaerolineae; order Epilineales; family JAHCIE01; genus JBDHWG01. Next base: position 168,125 of record JAXLWK010000007.1, on the reverse strand, counting down.
AGCATAGACGAGCGCGGTGCCTGCCGCGTTGACCTTCGCTACGAACGCGTCACTCCCATCGCTATAGGTCCTATTGGGTCCGGGCAAAGTGCCGAGGCCACTACCGTTGGGAAAGCTGAACTGGTTTGAGTAAGTTTGCCCTGCAATGTAGGCGTTGCTCGCACCGTCTACGGCGATGCCGTAGCCCATGTCACATTGATTCCCGCCGATGTAGCCACCATAGACAAGGGCTGTACCCTGCGCGTTTAGCTTTGCCACAAATGCATCGCAGACAACATTGACGCCTGGCAATGGATTGGTATCATTGAATGTCTGATCAGGCCCCGGCGCCCCGCCGAAGCCGTGCTCATTCGGAAAACTCGCTTCCGTTGACCCCGCGATCCCTGTCACATACGCATGACCGACTCTATCCACCGCGATCCCTGTCCCACGGTCGTCGCCGTTGCCGCCGATGTAAGTGACGTAGTCAAAGGCGGTCCCGGCGCAATTGAGCTTCACGACGAACGCATCCCGGCTGCCACCGTTGTACGTCTCGTCCAACCCCGGTATTGTCCCGAACCCCGTCCCCGTTGGGAAAGTGACCTCGTTGGAACTTGTGCCCCCGGTCACATAAGCGTTGCCCTCGCTGTCCACAGCAATACCGGCGCCCCGATCATCATCGATCCCACCAATATAAGTTGCATAGACAAGCGCAGTCCCCGACGCGTTCACTTTGACGACGAAGGCATCGTCGAAGCCACCATTGTACGTCCGATCCGCGCCAGACAGGGAGCCGAAGCCCTGGCCGTTTGGAAAAGTGGTCTCGGCTGAGTTGGTGGTCCCGACAATATACGCGCTGCCCTCGCCGTCCACGGCGATACCATCGCCTTCGTCGTCGCCGCTTCCACCGACGTAGCCCGCGTACACCAGGCCAGTTCCTGCCGCGTTTACCTTCACCACAAAAGCATCGCCAATAGCCCGGGTCATCGGGCCTTGCCCATTATAGGTGCGGTCCGGTCCGGGAAGCGAGCCGATGTTGCTTCCGCCGGGGAACGACGCTTCACTCGAGGTCGTCGAGCCCGTGATATAAGCATTGCCGTCATTGTCCACGGCAATGCCGTTCCCGCGGTCCGCGCCGTTCCCGCCGATATACCCTGCATAGACCAGGCCGGTTCCTTCGGCATTCACCTTCACAACGTAGGCATCGCCCGCAAAGCCGCACGAGTGATTGAATCCCGGCAACGAGCCAAAGCCGGCGCCATCGGGAAACGTCGTATCCAGGCAAGGCGTGGAGCCTGTGATATAGGCATTACCGACCCGGTCTACAGCGATCGCGTTCCCATTCGCCCCAGAGCGGCCGCCGATGAAGCCGGCGTAAACGAACACCGACGGGTCAATGACCAGGGGATAGCCCGGGTTGTACGCACCCAACCCAAAACCATATTCCATCGGAGCAGGCACGAGCCCTGGCCCCGACAGCGCATAGCCCACGTCTACCGCTACTCGTCGCCCTTCGATCTGCTGGTACGCGACCGGCACATCATCGCGGAACCCCCCAGCCGGCGTTTCTACGTCCAGTTCGCCCGCATGGTTCACCGCAAGGCGCGTCGCGCCATGATACGCCAGCCGAATCTGCGACGGGTCTGCTCCAGGTTGTACCACGAACGTGTATTTTAGACGGTCCTGCGTGCCGCGGTAACTGAGACTGATGCCAGGCCACAGGTTCTCATAGACGACTTCGCTATAGGTCGGCAAAGCCATCTTCCACTCAGAGATATTCCCTCTGAAGTAGCTCACCACTGCCTCAGTGCGATCCCGGCCCACCGGCTCAACCGCACTGGCGCCAACGAAGTTGAGCTTGAGGGTATATGTCTCACCCGGCTGACTGTCCCGAGCGCTTCTTGCACCAGGAGCGTTCGCTTGTTGCTCGGTCATCGCCCCCGCGTCTGTCAGCACAAAAGTCACCCCATTGTCGGTGAAATACACGCTCTTGTCACGCCCTTGCACGTACAGTACAACGCGCGGATCGATCTGACCGTGGTTCTCGACAAAGTAGAGGGGCAAGCGCGCAAGGGATGTCTGAGAGACGGTCGCGGATCGAACAGGAGGAAGCCGCACGAGAGAAACGGCAGCGACGCCAATAATGATGCCCAAGACGGTCAGAAGAGTGCGTGTCTCATGACGCGGGAGATTCGTGACAATCATCGCCTTTGCCTCGCACGCGAGACCATAATTTAGGCAAGCCTAAATTATACACCATAAGGGGCAGGATGTCAAGCCTGAAGTTAGGCTCCCCTAACAAATAAGCCTGTTCTCTTCCATTATACTCCCCTTCAGAAGGAGAGTTCGTGCAGACACCTTCATGCCTGGTTGCGCTCTCTCCACGCCGCGCGCCGCGTTTCGGGCTAGAATTGAGGTAAGAATAGGCCACCTCTGCCATGACGCAGGGGCGCAGGGGCCACGTCCAATGGCGGACGAGACTATGGACCGCAACACTATGGTACTCCACCTACACTCGCCACCTTCGTGGTGAATCCCCCACGTTTCTTCACCCATTCTCAATACATTCCTATCCGGCACGGCGCCGGAGGCGTTCAAGGAGGAACGTTCATGCTTCGAGATACGGTTTTGGAAAAGAAGGTCAACCCCTGGGATGTCGCCCGGGAGCAGTTCGACCGCGCCGTCGCGTTCCTGGACCTCAAGTCCGGCGTGCGCGAGATGCTGCGCAACACCAAGCGCGAGCTGACGGTCAACTTCCCCGTGCAGATGGACAACGGCTCGGTACGCATCTTCAACGGCTATCGGGTGCATCACAACACCGTCCTGGGGCCGAGCAAGGGCGGCATCCGCTACCACCCGGATGTCACGCTGGATGAGGTGCGCGCCCTCGCCATGTGGATGACCTGGAAGTGCGCCACCGTCGGCCTGCCGTTTGGCGGCGCGAAGGGCGGCGTTGTCGTCGAGCCGAGCGAGCTGTCCAGGACAGAGCTGGAGAAGTTAACCCGCCGCTACGCCACAGAGATCAGCATCCTGATGAGTCCGGAGGGCGACATTCCCGCGCCCGACGTCAACACCAATGCCCAGATCATGGCGTGGATGATGGACACCTACTCCATGCACAAGGGCTACACGGCCCCGGCCGTCGTCACCGGCAAGCCCGTCGAGATCGGCGGCTCGGTCGGGCGCTCCGACGCGACCGGCCGCGGTGTCATGTATACCACCCTCGAAGCCCTCCAGGTGATGGAGATCCCGATCCGCGACGCGACGATGGTCGTGCAGGGGTTCGGCAACGTCGGCGCGGCGTCGGCGCGGCTACTGGCCGAGACCGGCGCGAGGATCGTCGCCGTGAGCGACGTGCGCGGTGGCATCTACAACCCCAACGGCCTGGACATGGCGGCGCTGGACGCGCACGTCAAAGCGACCGGCTCGGTCGTCGCCTTCCCTAGCGCCGATGGCGTCACGAACGCCGAGTTGCTGGAGCTGCCGTGCGACGTGCTCGTGCCGGCGGCGCTGGAGGGCCAGATCACGGCGCTGAACGCGCCCCACATCGAGGCGAAGATCGTCGCCGAGGGCGCGAACGGGCCGACGACGCCGGAGGCCGACGACATCCTGCGCGACCGCGGCGTGTTCGTCATCCCGGACGTGCTGTGCAACGCGGGCGGCGTGACGGTGTCGTATTTCGAGTGGGTGCAGGACCTCCAGTATTTCTTCTGGAACGAGGACGAAATCAACAAACGGCTCCAGGACATCATGGTGCGCAGCTTCCGCGAGGTGCTCGCCGTCTCGCGGCAGAAGAACGTGGACATGCGCATGGCGGCCTATATTCGCGCAATTGACAGGGTCGCCCGCGCCACAATGATCCGCGGCATTTACCCGTAATCAGGACATTCAAAGCACTGACGAATCGGAGGATGCGACATGTTGACTCAGAAGACAGCCCCCCCTCGCCTGCAGGAACGTGACGTGACGCAGCTCAGGGCCGACCTGAAGCGGCTGACGCAGAGAGAGGAGGGCTGGCATGTTTCGCTGTTCATACCGACGTATTCGTCCGGCGCTGCGACCGAGCAGAACCCCATCCGCTACCGCAACCTGCTGACGCAGGCGAACGAAATGCTGGTAGCGGCTGGGGTGCGCGCGCCCGACGCGGCGGCCTTCCTGGCGCCGGCCCAGCGTCTCGTCGCCGACAGCCATTTCTGGCTGAAGCAGCGCGACGGCCTGGCCGTGTTCCTGTCCTCGGCGCTGGCCTACGTCTACCGCGTCGGCGCGCCCCTACCGGAGCGCGTCGTCGTGGGGCCTCGATTCGCAATCCGCCCGCTCCTGCCCCTGCTGACCCCGCCGCCGCAGTTCTACGTCCTGGCGCTCAGCCTCAATCAGACGCGCCTGTATCGCGGCAACCGCGAGACGCTGGCCGAGGTCGAGCTGGCCGACACGCCCACGAGCCTGGACGAGGCCTTGCGCTACAGCGAGCTAGGCAAGGAGCATCTGTCCTTCTCCGTCGCGCCGAGCGGGGGCGGCGACGCCATCTCCTACGGTCGCGGCATCAAGAGCGACATCCTGAAGGACGAGGCCCTCGCGTTCTTCCAGCAGCTGAATAAGGGGATCGTGGCGGCCATCGGCGACGGGACGGCGCCCCTGCTGCTCGCCGGCGTAGACTACCTGTTCCCCATCTACCGCGAGGCCAACAGCTACGCCTACCTGGCCGACGACGGCATCGCGGGCAATCCGGAGCGAGCCGCACCGGCCGACCTCCACGCCCGCGTTTGGCCCATTGTCGCGCCGCTGTTCGACCGCGAGCGCCAGGCCGACGCCGAGCGCTATCAGGCGCTCGCCGGCACGGGCCGCACCGCCAACGCCGTCGCGGAGGTTGTGCCGGCGGCGGCGCGCGGCCGCGTTGAGGCCCTGTTCGTGAGCCGCGACGCTGTGCAGCCGGGCTTCGTCGCGCCCGCGACAGGGGCGGTGACGATTCACGAGGCGGCGGTGGCCGGCGATGAGGACCTGCTCGACGCGGCGGCGCTGGCGGCCTACCTCAACGGCGCGTCGGTCTACGTCGTACCGGCGGAGGCGATGCCGGACACGACGCCGCTGGCGGCCATCCTGCGGTATTAGGTCATAGGGTAGAGCCGCGCCATGGCGCGGCTCTACCCCCATTCCTTGAAAGGTCATGATGCCTTCATGAGGGGTTGTCCTACCTTCACCCACAAGAGCCGCAAACTGCCGTATACTGAGAGACGACGGCCGGCTGGCTCTGCCTATCGTTGTGCTTTGCGACCAAACAGCCAGGGCCGCGCGTGAGAGGAGTTTGCGAATGAGAGTGCTGATACCGTATGATGGGTCGAGTTCCTCAGATGCGGCGATTCTTGATTTGCTGCGGGCGGGCCTGCCCGAGAACGTCGAGGCCGTCGTTCTCTCGGTAGCCGACGTCTGGATGCCGCCGACCGACATGGAGCCGGGCGCGGAGCTGCCCGAAGATTTGCCGGTGGCCCTGAAGATGGCGCGCGTGCAGGCGCTCGAAGCTGTCGAAGAAGCCCGCAACCTCTCCACCGAAGCCGCCTGCCGCGTGTGCGAGCTTTTCCCGACGTGGAAGGTCGAGGCCGAGAGCGTCGCCGAAGCGCCGGCGTGGGCGATCATCAAGAAGGTCGAGGACTGGAAGGCCGACCTGGTCGTCCTCGGCTCCCACGGCCAGACGGCGCTGAGCCAGTTCATCCTCGGCACGGTCGTCCAGAAGGTGCTGACCGAGGTTCATTGCTCGGTTCGCATCGCGCGGCCCAACGCCACCGACCCGACGGCCCCAGTGCGCATCGTCCTGGGCGTGGACGGCTCGCCAGGCGCGGATGAGGCGCTGCGCATCATCGCCGAGCGCCGCTGGCCCGACGGGAGCGAAGTGCGCATCGTCGCGTCGGCTGACTCCCGGGTCTCCATCGCAATGGCTCCCTTCGTGCCACCGTCGGCGGGCTGGGTCCACGAGAGCGACGAGACGACCCACCACTGGATTCACGACGTGGTGGATGGGGCGGCGGGTGATCTGCGCCGCGCCGGTCTGGGCGTCTCCCAGGCGGTGCGCGACGGCGACCCGCGCGAAATCCTCGTGACCGAGGCCGCCCGCTGGAACGCCGACTGCATCTTCGTCGGCGCGAGCGGGCTGACGCGCCTGGGCTACCTTGTCCTGGGCAGTGTCTCCACCGCCGTCGCCGCCCGCGCCGGCTGCTCGGTCGAGGTCGTTCGGCCCGCGCCGCATCGTGTTCGATACTAAAGCAACTCAAGGCAAGAAAGGCCGTACCACGAGCCTCGTGAAGCGACACGACGCCGCGCTGCTGCGGCGAACAGCGCTATCCACCCGGCTCGCGCCTATCCCCGTCCACCTGGGCGACGGATAGGCCGCGGCCTTTCCGCTTTTCTGAGCGCCGCGACGCACTCGACAGTCAGGTAACGAACCCTTCATGACAGGTGGTGCGATATTCACCCCACTGGCCGGTTTTCGCCTTATACTACCCCGTATGGCGAGATGAACTCTCTTGGAGGAAGGAATGCAGAGAACGCAGATTACGCTCGAAGGCAATGAAGCCGCGGCTAATATCGCTCACCGCTTGAGCGAGGTCATTGCCATCTATCCGATTACGCCCTCGACGGCCATGGGCGAGCTGTCCGACGCCTGGTCGGCGGCCAAGCGGCCTAACCTGTGGGGCACAGTCCCGACGGTCATCGAGATGCAGTCCGAGGCCGGCGCGGCCGGCGCCATCCACGGCGCGTTGCAGGCCGGCGCCCTGTCCACGACTTTCACCGCGTCCCAGGGCCTGCTCCTGATGATCCCCAACATGTACAAGATCGCCGGCGAGCTGACCGCGACGGTCTTCCACGTCGCCGCCCGCGCCATCGCCGCGCAGGGTCTGTCCATTTTCGGCGACCACTCCGACGTCATGGCGACGCGGCAGACGGGCTGGGCGCTCGTCTCGTCCAACTCCGTCCAGGAGGCCCAGGACCTGGCCGTCATCGCCCACGCCGCGACCCTGGAAGCGCGCCTTCCGTTCCTGCACTTCTTCGACGGTTTCCGCACATCCTCCGAAATCAACAAAATCGAAGAGCTGACAAACGACGACCTGCGCGCCATGATTAGCGATGATCTTGTGCGCGCTCACCGCCAGCGCGCCCTCTCGCCGGACCGCCCCTTCATTCGCGGCACGGCGCAAAACCCGGACGTCTACTTCCAGGCGCGCGAGACGGTCAACCCCTACTACGACGCGGTGCCGGGCATCGTCCAGAAGACGATGGACCGCTTCGCGGAGCTGACAGGCCGACAGTACCACCTGTTCGACTATGTGGGCGCGCCGGACGCCGAGCGCGTCGTCGTGATGATGGGTTCGGGCAGCGAGACCGTCGAGGAGACGGCGAAGTTCCTCAACGCCCAGGGCGAGAAGGTCGGCGTGGTCAAGGTTCACCTGTTCCGCCCCTTCTCCGTGAAGCATCTGCTCGAAGCGTTGCCGCCCACGGTCAAGAGCATCGCCGTTCTGGACCGCTGCAAGGAGCCGGGCAGCGCCGGCGAGCCGCTCTACCAGGACGTGGTCACCGCCGTCAGCGAGGGCAAGGTGAAGGTGGCGGGCAACGGCCACGCCCCGACCATCATTGGCGGCCGCTACGGCCTGGCGTCCAAGGAATTCACGCCCGGCATGGCGAAGGCCGTCTTCGACGAGCTGAGCAAGGCCGACCCCAAGAATCACTTCACCGTCGGCATCAAGGACGACGTGACGCACCTCAGCCTCGACTACGACCCCAACTTCGAAATCCTGCCCAAGAACATCGTGCAGTGCGTGTTCTGGGGCCTGGGCGCCGACGGCACAGTGGGCGCGAACAAGAACTCCATCAAGATCATCGGCGAGGAAACGGAGAACGAGGCCCAGGGCTACTTCGTCTACGACTCGAAGAAGTCCGGCTCGGTAACGACGTCGTTCCTCCGCTTCGGCCCAACGTCTATCCGCGCGCCGTACCTCATCAACCAGGCGCACTTCGTCGCCTGCCACCAGTTCTCGTTCCTCGAACGCCTCGACGTGCTGCGCTACGCCGAGCAGGGCGGCATCTTCCTGCTCAACAGCCCCTACGGCCCCAACGAGGTCTGGGAGAAGCTGCCGAAGGAAACCCAGCAGGGCATCCTGGACCGCAACCTCCAGTTCTACGTCATTGACGCCTACGACGTGGCGCGGGCGACGGGCATGGGCAGCCGCATCAACACCGTCATGCAGACGTGCTTCTTCGCCATCAGCGGCGTCCTGCCCCGCGACGAGGCCATCTACCAGATCAAGAAGTCCATCGAGAAAACCTACGGCAAGCGCGGCAAGGCCGTCGTCCAGCGCAACTTCGAGGCCGTGGACCAGACCCTCGGTAACCTGTTCCAGGTGGACCTGACGGGCAAGACCGTGACCGACACAGGCATGCAGATGCGCCCGACCGTGCCCGAGGCTGCGCCGGAGATGGTGCAGAACGTGCTGGCCCCGATGATCGCCGGCCGCGGCGACGAGCTGCCGGTCAGCCTCCTGCCGGCCGACGGCACGTACCCTTCCGGCACGACCAAGTGGGAAAAGCGCAACATCGCCCTGGAGATCCCGGAGTGGGCGCCCGACATCTGCATCCAGTGCGGCAAGTGCATCTTCGTCTGCCCGCACTCGGTCATCCGCCACACCGTGTTCGACCCGGCCCTCCTGGCGAACGCGCCGGACACCTTCGTGAGCATTGACGCGAAGTTCAAGGAATTCCCGGGCATGAAGTACGCCCTGGCCGTCTCGCCGGAAGACTGCACGGGCTGCGGCCTGTGCGTCGAAGCGTGCCCCGTCAAGGACAAGCGGCAGGTCGGGCGCAAGGCCATCAACATGGTCGAGCAGGCGCCGATCCGCGAGCGCGAGAACATCAACTGGGACTTCTACATCACCCTGCCGGAGCCGGACCGCACCGGGATGAGCCTCGGCACCATCAAGAACTCCCAGCTCCTCGATCCGCTGTTCGAGTTCTCCGGCGCGTGCTCTGGCTGCGGTGAGACGCCCTACATCAAGCTGGCGACCCAGCTGTACGGCGACCGCATGGTCGTCGCCAACGCCACCGGCTGCTCCTCCATCTACGGCGGCAACCTGCCGACCACGCCCTACACCATCAACCGCGACGGGCGCGGCCCGGCCTGGTCCAACTCCCTGTTCGAGGATAACGCCGAGTTCGGCCTGGGCATGCGCCTCACCCTCGACAAGCAGCAGGAGTTCGCCCAGGAGCTACTCCCGCGGTTCGCCGACGCCGTCGGCGCGGACCTCGTCGCCGAGCTGGTCAGCGCGGACCAATCGAATGAGACGGGCATCAAGGCGCAGCGCGAGCGCGTCGCCCTGCTCAAGGACCGCCTGGTGATCGCCGCCCGCGAGAACAGGATCGCCGACGAGAACCTGGAATTGGCGAAGCACCTGCTGAGCGTGGCCGACACCCTCGTCAAGAAGAGCGTGTGGATCATCGGCGGCGACGGCTGGGCCTACGACATCGGCTACGGCGGCCTGGACCACGTCCTCGCCTCGGGCCGCAACGTCAACGTCCTGGTGCTCGACACCGAAGTCTACTCCAACACCGGCGGCCAGGCGTCCAAGTCCACCCCGCGCGCGGCCGTGGCGAAGTTCGCCGCCAACGGCAAAGGCATCCCGAAGAAGGACCTGGGCCTGCTGGCGATGTCCTACGGCTACGTCTACGTCGCCCGCGTGGCGATGGGCGCGAACGACCAGCACACGCTGCGCGCCTTCATCGAGGCCGAAGCCTACGACGGCCCGTCGCTCATCATCGCCTACAGCCACTGCATCGCCCACGGCATTGACATGAAGAAGGGCCTGGAGCAGCAGAAGCTGGCCGTTCAGTCGGGCTTCTGGCCGCTGTACCGCTACAATCCGGAGCTGGCCGACAAGGGCGAGAACCCGCTCAGCATGGACTCGAAGGCGCCCTCCATCCCGTTCCAGCAGTACGCCTACAACGAGACGCGCTACAGCATGCTCGTCCAGGCGGACGAGGAGCGCGCCGAGGCGCTCATGAAGCAGGCGACCGAGGACGTCAAGAAGCACTGGGCGCTGTACGAACAGATGGCCGCCGCCCACACCACCGGCGCCAAGTAGGAGCACGACGATGATTGATCTCAGCACGACCTATCTCGGTCTCACACTCAAGAACCCGCTGGTGGCGTCTGCCTCGCCTCTGTCCAAGAAGGTGGATCGCGTCCGCCGCCTCGAAGACGCCGGGCTGTCGGCGGTGGTCATGTACTCCCTGTTCGAGGAGCAGATCATCCACGAGAGCCTGGCCCTGGACCACTACCTGGAGCGCTCGAGCCACAGCTTCGCCGAGGCGCTCACGTACCTGCCGGACATGGGGACATACAGCATCAACGGCGAGGATTACATCGAGAACCTGTTCTACATCAAGCAGGCGGTGCGCATCCCCGTCATCGGCAGCCTGAACGGCATCTCCAGCGGCGGCTGGGTCGAGTACGCCCACATGATGGAGCAGGCCGGCGCCGACGCCATCGAGCTGAACATCTACAACCTGCCCATCCACCCCGACGTCACGGCCCAGGAGTTGGAGGACGCCTACGTCGAGCTGGTGCGCGCGGTTCGCGCCAAAGTGCAGGTCCCGATCACCATCAAGCTCAGCCCCTTCTTCACGGCGCTGCCCAACATGGCGCGGCGGTTGGTCGAGGCCGGCGCCAACGGCCTGGTGCTGTTCAACCGCTTCTACCAGCCCGACCTGGACCTGGAAACGCTGTCGGTCGTGCCCAACCTGGTACTGAGCAACTCCCACGAGATGCGTCTGCCGCTGCGCTGGATCGCCATCCTCTACGGGCGCGTGCAGTGCGACTTTGCCCTGACGAGTGGGGTTCACACCGCCGAGGACGTCCTCAAGGCGTGCATGGCCGGGGCGAACGTGGCGATGACGGCGTCCGCGCTCATCGAGTACGGCGCCGACTACGCCAGGACCGTGCTGGCGGGCGTCGAAGCGTGGATGGTGGAGCACGAGTACGAGTCCATCTCGCAGATGCGCGGCAGCATGTCCCAGCTGGCCGTGGCCGAGCCGGCGGCGTTCGAGCGCGCGAACTACATGCGCGTGCTCAGCTCCTACGACAACCGTCTGCCCTGACAAGGGCTACCTTCTCTAGCGACTTTATCTGCGTCTCCTGAGTGATGGCCTGGGGCGCGCCCGCGCGGCGCGCCCCACGGTTTTCTCAACCCCTGGTGACAGAACCTCAACGTTGCGGGCAAGAGGTTGACGTACAATAGGGTGAGACATGCGAAGCAGCCGGAGCAGCTCCGCATGTATTACCTATGCCTGATCGAAAGAGGATTGAAACGCAAAGGCGCAAAGAAAGAACGAAGACGCGTTTCCTCCTTTGCGTCTTTGCGCCTTTGCGTTGTCATCTCATATCTGACCGGGTTGTGCAGGTGTTTTGGACCGGCTATGCTACCGACGGAGGTATGATGTCTGATCAGACAAGAGCCAACTGGCGGACTGCCATTGCCGCCGCCTATATCGTCATGGGCATGTTCCCGCTGCTCGGCGCCCTCGCCATCATCCTCTTCGCCGTGCCGGCCGTCGCCTTGAATGTGCCGTGGGACATCAATATCATTTACCCGTTCTTCGGCCTGGGCCTCGCCATCCTGGTGACGGCCGCTCTCGCCGCCCTACTGTTCGTGGCGGCGTGGGGCCTAAGCGGGCAGAAGCGGTGGGGCAGGCTGATGGCGATGATCGCGGCGATCATTCTGCTCCCTGCGATTCCCATCGGCACCATCGTCGGCATTGTCGCGCTGTGGTTCCTGATCTTTCGGGACACCGCCGACCGCGCCGCGCCGACGCCGCCCGGCTACACGATCGTTCAGTAAGCGCATGCTCGCGCTGGAGAGCCATCGCCAGCGCCCCTGACAGGCCGTGGCGTTGTCACGCCACGGCGAGCAGCGCACAAGGAGAGAGGGATGCGGAAAAGCGTTGTCCTGGCATTGGCCGGCTCCGCCATAGGGACGGCTGTGGCCGTCAGCATTCAGCGGCAGAAGGCGCGCCACGCGCAGCTGCCCTGCGCCGACCGTAACGGGCGCACCGCGCTCATCACAGGCGCGTCCAGCGGCATCGGCGCGGAGTACGCGCGCCAGCTCGCGTCGCGCGGCTATAACCTGGTGCTCGTCGCCCGCCGCGAGGCCGAGCTTCGGGCGCTCGCCGACGAGCTGAGCGCCGCGAACCGCATCACGGCCGAGGCGCTGGCGGCTGACCTCTCGCTGCGCGAAGACGTGGACCGCGTCGTCGCGCGCATCGAGGCCCTGCCAGACCTGGCGCTGCTCGTCAACAATGCCGGCTTCGGCTCGACGGGCAAGTTCGTTACCAAGGACCCGCAGAGCCAGGTGGACATGGTCGAGGTCCACATCGTCGCCACCACGCGCCTGACGCGCGCCGCGCTGCCCGGCATGATCGCTCGCGGCTGCGGCGGCATCATCAACGTGTCGTCGGTCGCGGCCTATCTGCCGGGCAACACCATGTACGCCTCCACAAAAGCGTGGATGATTCCTTTCACCCAGGCGCTCAACCGCGAGCTGGCCGGCAGCGGGGTCAAGGTTCAGGCGCTGCTGCCCGGCTACACCTACACCGAGTTCCATGACCAGCCGGAGTTTCGCCACTTCAGGCGCTCCTCGGTTCCGAGCGCGTTGTGGCTGTCGGCCGACGACCTGGTATCCGAGTCGCTCCAGGGCCTGGCCGCCGGCCCGGGCATCTGCGTGCCCGGGACGATCTACAATCTCGCCTTCAAGGTCCTGCGCGACGTCCTGCCCCCCATCGTGTACGACCTGCCGATGCAGATGATCTCGCAGTGGCGCAGCGGGCTGGCGCGGCAAGGGCGCCACGAGGCCGAGGCGAAAGCGGCGGGGTCGCGCCCATCGTGAGGAAAGGCCATGAACTTCTTGGACCTCAAAGACATTTCGGAACGCTACATCGAGCTTGTCAACCCCTCGTCGCCTGAGAAGGTCATGCAGGTTGGCGGTGTCCTTGACCTCAGCCCTGCCAGCCGCGTGATAGACTTCGGCTGCGGAATGGGCGAGACCCTGGCACTCTGGGGGGAGGCCTTCGAGATTTCGGGCGTCGGCATCGAGCTGCGCCCGAAATCGGCGGAGCGAGCGCAGCGCAAGCTGGCCGAGCGCGGTCTGGCCGAGCGGATCGAGATCGTGTGCATGAGCGCGTCAGAGTACGCCTTCGAGCGCCACGCCTGGGATGTGGCGGTGTGCATGGGCGCGACTTTCATCTGGGGTGGGTGGCGGCCGACCCTCCAGGCGTTGAGCCAGGCGCTGCGTCCCGGCGGCCGCATGGTCATCGGCGAGCCGTACTGGCGCCGCCCCCAAGTTCCGCCCGCCTATGCCCAGCGCGTGATGATTCACACCGAGCATGACCTGTTCCACATGGCCTGGCAAGAGGGTCTCGACGTCGAGTATCTGGTTCGGTCGAGCGAGGAGGACTGGGACCGCTACGAGGCCGACAACTGGCGCGGCTTCCTGGCATGGCTGCGCGACAACCCGGACGCCTCCGAGCATGGCGAGGTGGCGGCCCATCTGCGCGAGAGCCAGGCCGAGTACACGCGCTACGGGCGGGAATACCTGGGCTGGGCCTTGTACGTCCTGGCGCCGTCGGTCTCCACGCCCGCGCTGTGACACGTTTCTGTGCCTTTGCGTTACTATCCCATTTTCTGAGGAGAAGGGACTTCCCCGCTGCGTGGCGAAATCGTAACGCGCTACAACCAAAGACCCTATATACTTGAGTCAAACCTATTTCGCAAAGACGCGACGGAGCCTTACGGCTCCCGGAGCCACATTAGGCTCCGTCGAGGAGAAGAATACATGTTAGCCAGAATTCTCGTCGCCGTGGACGGCTCAGCCGAGTCTGAGCAGGCCCTGCACATGGCTGCGCAAATTGCGCGCGGCTCCAAATCTCAACTCATTCTCGTTCACGCTTTTGAGAAGCTCCCCAGCATTGACGCCCCCCATTACCGGCGTTCGCTGCGGGAGCACCTGGACAAGGGCCAGAAGGTCATAGACGCAGCGGCGGCGCTGGTGGCCAATCTTGCGCCCGAACAGGAACTGCTGGAAGGCCCGCCGGCCGACGCGATCCTGCGTGTGGCCGCCGCGCGGGATGTGGACCTGATCATCATGGGCGCGCGGGGCATCGGCGGCGTTCGGGCGTTGCTCGGCAGCGTCTCCAACAAGGTCGTGCATCAGGCTGCGTGCCCGGTGCTGATTGCCCACGAGAAACCGGGCGCGCCGCAGGTGGCCGAAGACTTGAGTGTGCTGATTCCTGCCTGACGTCGGGAGGGAGTCGTGTGAAGGCTCTAGTGGTCTACGAGTCGACATACGGCAACACGGAGAAGGTGGCTCGCGCGGTCGGCGATGCGCTGACGGAGTACGCGACGGTCGCCGTCAAGCCGGTCGAAAATGTCACCGCCGGCGACGTGCGCGGTGTCGGGCTGCTCGTCGTGGGCGGCCCGACCCAGCGGCGTGGCGTCAGCCCGCGCCTGCACCAGTGGCTCGACGGTCTCGCGCCGCGCTCACTGCGCGGCGTCATCGCCGTCGCCTTCGACACGCGCTACCGCCTGCCGAGCCTTATCTCCGGCTCGGCGGCGCAGGGCATTGTCAAGCGCCTGCATCGCCTCGGCGCGGAGGTATTCCTCCCCGTCGAGAGTTTCTATGTCGAGGGACGCGAGGGGCCGCTCGTCGAAGGCGAGCTGGAGCGCGCCGCGCGCTGGGTGTGCCTGGCGCGCGTCCACACCGAGTCTAGAGCCAAATAGGACTATAATACACGCAAGGGCGCTTGTCGTAACGGCTTCAGTCGTTGCCATTCGGAGAAACGGCTGGAGGCGTGACGACAAGCGCCTTGACGAAGACGCCCATTCCAATTCTGGAGGAACGAGAATGAATATCGGTGTTCCCAAGGAGCGCCGCAAGAGCGAATACCGCATCGGCCTGACACCCACCCGCGTCCAGCTTCTCGCCAACGCCGGGCACCAGGTGTTCGTCGAGCGCGGCGCAGGGGTCGGCGCGGGCCACCACGACGACCACTACGTCCGCGCCGGCGCGCGCATCGTCTACTCGGGCGATGAGCTGTATGGCCGCAGTGATCTTGTGGTGAAAGTGGCCCGCCCCACCGCCGAGGAGCTGGATTGGCTGCGGCCGGGCCAGGGCGTGATGGCCTTCTGGCACCTGGCCTCCGCCGCCCACGCGAAGATCGAGAAGCTGGTTGACGCTCGGATCACGGTCATCGCCTACGAGATGATTCAGACGGACGACGGACGCCTGCCAGCGCTGCGCCCGATGAGCGAGATCGCCGGCCGCATGTCGGCCCACGTGGCCGCGACCCTGCTGCAAAACGACCACGGCGGCAAGGGCGTGCTGCTCGGCGGGCTGCCGGGCGTCGCCCCGGCCGAGGTCGTGATCCTGGGCGCAGGCACCACCGGGCTGAACGCGGCGCGCGCGTTCGTCGGGCTGGGCGCGACGGTGTACATGCTCGACAGGGACCTGGATCAGCTCGAGCGGGTCTACCTGCACGACAACCGCATCATCACGATGGTCGCGCACCCGCACAACATCGAGAAAGTCTGCCGCTTCGCCGATGTCCTGATTGGCGCGGTACTCGTGCCGGGCCAGCGGACGCCGGTACTCGTCACGCGGCGACAGGTCAGCGAGATGCGTCGGCGGTCGGTTATCATTGATGTTGACATTGACATGGGCGGCTCGATCGAGACGGCGCGGCCGACCTCCCACGAGACGCCGACCTATCTGGTGGACGACGTCATCCACTACTGCGTCCCTAACATGGCCGGCGCCCTCGGGCGAACCGGGACACACGCGCTCAACAATGCCATCTGGCCTTTCGTGCAGATGCTGGCCGACAACGGCATCACCAATACCATCAACGACAGCATGACCGTAGCCCGGGGTGTGGCGATGCACGACGGGCAGATTGTGTCCCCGGCTTTGCGGGCGGAGAACCCTTCATGAACTGGCTCGAGACGTATCGGGATAGGGTGCTCACCGCCGAGCAAGCCGTCCTCCAAATCAAATCCAACACGCGCTTGTTTCTGACGGGGAACTGTTCCGTGCCGCAGATGGTGCTTGCGGCGCTGACGGAGCGGGCGCCGGCCCTGACCAACGTCGAGATCGTGCAGGTGCTGACCATCGGCTCGGCGGACTACGTCGCGCCGGAAATGGCCGGCCACCTGCGCGTGAACACGACGTTCATCAGCGACAACGTGCGGCGCGCCGTCAACGAGGGCCGCGCCGACTTTACGCCGGTGTTTCTCTCCGAGATCCCCTCCCTGTTCCGCAACGGCATCCTGCCCCTCGATTTCGCGCTCATCCAGGTCTCACCACCCGACGAACACGGCTTCTGCTCGTTCGGCGTCGAGGTCGGCGTCACGAAACCGGCGGCGCAAGCCGCCCGCCACGTCATCGCCGAGTTGAACCCGGAGATGCCGCGCACCCTGGGCGACTCGTTCATCCACATCTCCAAGCTCGACACGATTGTGTGTGTGGACTACCCGCTGCCCGAAGTCAGCATGGCGTCCACGGATCCCGTCGCCGAGCGCATCGCCGACCACGTCGCCGGCCTCATCCCCGACGGCGCGACGCTCCAGACGGGCATCGGCGCGATTCCCGACGCCGTCCTCAAGCGCCTGACCAACCACAAGGACCTGGGCGTTCACACCGAGCTGTTCGCCGACGGCATCATTGACCTGGTGGATCGCGGCATCGTCAACGGCGAGCGCAAGACGCTGCACCCCGGCAAGATCGTGGCCGGCTTCCTCCTCGGCACGCGCCGCCTGTACGAGTTCGTCCACGACAACCCCATCGTCGAGCTGCACCCCACAGATTACGTCAACGACCCGTTCACCATCGCCCAGAACTCGCAGATGGTCGCCATCAACTCGGCCATCGAGGTAGACCTGACGGGACAGGTATGCTCCGATAGCATCGGGCCGCGCTTCTACAGTGGCGTCGGCGGCCAGGTGGACTTCATCTACGGCGCGTCGCGCTCCAAAGGCGGCATCCCGATCATCGCCCTGCCCAGCACGCTCGTCAAGCGCGACGGGGCGAACATCAGCCGCATCACGGCCATGCTCAACCACGGCGCGGGCGTCGTGACCACCCGCAACCACGTGCATTATGTCGTCACCGAGCACGGCGTCGCCGAATTGTACGGCAAGAGCATCAAGCAGCGCGCGAAGTCGCTCATCGAGATTGCCGCGCCGGAGTTCCGCGAAGAGCTGGAGCGCAAGGCCCACGAGTTGCGCTACCTGTAGCGCGCCGCAAGAGGAATACACGCAGACACGCCGCAAGAGGGCTTTCCCTTGCGGCGTGTCTGCGTCTTTTTGAAGCGTGGCATGAATCGTGTTATACGCCCGCTAGAGGCGCAGCGTGATCTACTTACCAACCTCCCCGGCGTCGTCAACGAAATTGCCAATCTCCAGCCCCGGCAGACCATCCCGTAGGCTCGCGCTCTGCATGATGACTGTTGTTCCGCGCACCCCGGAGCCGATTGAGATCTCGTCTTCGCGGAAAACGCTCTCGTCGGCGAGGATGCGCATGGGCGATGGCAGACCGAAGGGCGAGACGGCGCCGACCGGGTAGCCCGTCACGCTTAGCATCTCGCTCTCCTGGGCCATGCTTAGGCGCGACTGTCCCAGCGTGCGGCGCAGCACCGGCCACGACACCTGCTGCGCCCCGGCGACGAGCACCATGACGTACTCGCCCCTGGCGACCCGGAACACGATGCTGCGCACCACCTGCCCCGGGCGCTGGCCGCGTTCCCGCGCCGCCTGCTCCAGCGAGTTGACTGGACCCGGGTGGCGAAACGTGCGGTACGGGATGCCCAGGTCATCCAGCGCCTGCGTCACAGGGGTCGAGACCGCGTCACCGCCCGTGGCTTCGGTCACGCGAGGCTCTTCACCCCGGCGAGCTGGCGCTGCTGGAAGGCGGCGACTGCCGCCTTGAACACGGCGTCCACCGCCTGATCGCCGTTGATCTCGGCCAGGACACCGCGCTGGCGATAGAAGTCTTCCAGGGGCGCGGTCTGGCTGATGTACACCTGGACGCGGCGGGTGATGGCTTCGAGCTTGTCGTCGTCGCGCTGATAGAGGGTGTTGCCGCAGTAGTCGCAGCGGCCCGGATCCGTGGGCGGACGGAACTTCTCGTGGAAGGCCTCGCCGCACACGCTGCACATCCAGCGCCCGCCGAGCCGCTCGACCATGACCCCCGGCGGAACCTGGATGTCCACGACGAGGCAGACGCGCTTGCCCTGGGCGGCCAGGGCCTGCTCCAGCGCCTCCGCCTGGGGCAGGGTGCGGGGGAAGCCATCGAGAATCGCGCCGCGCGCGCAGTCGCGCGCCGCCAACCGCTCCATCACCATTGCGACGGTGATGCTGTCCGGCACAAGCTCGCCCCGGTCCATGTACGCTTTGGCCTGTGTGCCAAGCTCGGTGCGCGAGCGGACGTGCTCACGAAAGAGGTCGCCGGAAGAAATACGGGGGATGCCAAGATACGTGTTCAGTTGAGCGCCCTGGGTGCCTTTGCCAGCGCCGGGGCCACCCAACAAGACGACGTACATCGGCTCGATCGTCATTGGTTGCAGCATTTCGGCACTTCCTTTTGAGTTTGTGCTGGGCGAAGCGGACAGGCTCATGGCAGACGCCGGCATCCGGGTATGTTCTTTCGAGCCTCCGCAGCGCTAGGGTGAGGAAGATGCCCATATATTGCCTGAGGATGGCGCGGCTGTCAAGACCAAAGCGCAGCGGGCCATGAAAGGGCTTGCCATTCAGTCGCCAGCCAGGGTATAATGTGTACCCTCTCCCTGGCATGGTTCGATAGTCACGCTATAGAAGAGAGTTGAGATGCTAGACCTCAAGAGTTACGCAACAGTCATGGCCGATGTCATGCAGCGGATTCCACAGCCGAGTGTAGACGAGAGCACCCGCGTGCTTCTCGACGCCTACGAGCGCGACGCCACCATCTTCGTCATCGGCAACGGCGGCAGCGCCACAACCGCGACCCACTTCGCCCTCGACATCTCGAAGAACCCGGTTCCCGACGCCCACGCCCGGCGCGTGCGTTGCATCGCGCTGACCGACAACATCGCCGCGCTCACCGCGTGGGCGAATGACACGAGCTACGACCGCATCTTCGAGGAACAGCTGGCGTCGTTGTGGCGACGTGGCGACGTGCTGCTCGTCATCACCGGCAGCGGCAATTCGCCCAACGTCGTGCGCGCCGTCGAGTGGGCGAACGCGCACGCCGGCGCCACCGTCGGGCTGCTCGGCCGCGGTGGCGGCCGCTGCGCCTCCCTGTGCCACACCGCGATTGACGTACCGGACATGGACTACGGGCTGATCGAGAACATCCACCTGGCCGTGTGCCACTACTGGGTGGACGCCTTCCGCGAGCGTCTGAAGTCCGCCGCCCTCGTCAGTCAGCCGTAACACCGGGCGCGACGGCGATTCCGCCCCAAATGCCCACATCGTCGCCGAGTTGGGCCGGCAGGACGTCGCACGGCGCGAAGACGCGCGCCTGCACCGCCCCGCGCACGCGCGCAAACAGCGGCTCGCCCATGCGGGTGACGCCGCCGCCAAGGACGACACAGCCCGGGTCCAGCAGCACGGCGGCGTTGGCGACGCCCAGCCCCAGGTAGTCCAGGGCCACGTCCAACACCTCCCGCGCCACCCCATCCCCGACGGCCGCCGCCTCCGCGACGTCTTTCGCCGTGATCGTTGGCAGGGCGCGCAACGCGCTCTGGCGCTCCGGGGCCGCAGCAAGCGCGGCGCGCGCGGCGCGGGCGATGGCCGGGCCGGCGGCGACGGCTTCGAGGCAGCCGCGCCGGCCGCAGGGACAGGGCGGCCCGCCGGACGCGACGAGCATGTGGCCGATCTCCCCGGCCAGGCCATGCGCGCCCTCGAAGATGCGCCCATCCAGCACCAGCCCCCCACCCACGCCCGTGCTCACTGTGAGGTAGAGGAGCGACGGCCGACCGCGCCCCGCGCCAAAGCGGTGCTCGGCCAGGGCCGCCGCGTTGCCGTCGTTCTCGACGGCGGCCGGGACGCCGAAGTGCGCGGCGAGGGCATCGCGCAGCGGGAACATCTCCCAGCCGGGCACGTGCATCTGGACGATTACCACGCCCCGCGCCGCGTCCACCTGCCCGCCGAAGCACACGCCCACAGCAGCAAGCTCGCCCGCGCCGCCGACGGCGGCAAGCAGGTCGTGGCTCATCGCCAGCATCGCGTCCAGGTCGCCCCGCGCGCCCGCCGCCACGTCGGTCGGCCGACGGCGCGTCGCCAACAGCGCGCCGCTGCCGACGCGCCCCACGCCAGCGGCCAGCTTGGTGCCGCCGAAATCCAACCCGAGCACAAGCATCTGTCGCGCCCTCGATTCTATTCAGGAAGACTTCGCAAGATTCGCGTTTCTCGCGCGATGTCCTATACTTCAGGCACCTCGCACGCGACACCCAAGGAGATTACGTATGGAGACGACCCCCTCACGCGCTGCCCCCAGAAAGCCCGCGTCGGGCGCAGCGGCGAAACCGCCGCCCTGGAAAAGCCTGGTCGCCAAGTACCAGAAACCGGATGTTTCGGCCAGTATTCAACAATTCTGCGTGACCCTCGCGGCGTTCCTCGGCATGGCCGCGCTGACGATGTACAGCCTCAATATCGGGTACTGGCTGACGGTGCTGCTTGCCATCCCCACCGCCGGCTTCCTAGTGCGGCTGTTCATCGTTCAGCATGATTGCGGCCACGGATCGTTCTTCCGGTCGCGCAAGCTCAACGACAGCGTGGGCATGATTTGCAGCATCTTCACCCTGACCCCCTACCACTACTGGCAGCGCAGTCACTCGATCCACCACGCCCACGCCAACAACCTCGAACACCGCGGTATCGGCGACATCTACCTGATGACCGTGAACGAGTACCAGGCGCAGAATTGGTGGGGCAGGCTCCGCTATCGCCTCTACCGCAACCCCATCGTCCTGTTCATCATCGGCCCCTCGCTGATGTTCATTGTGATCCATCGTTTCCCAGGCTATAGCCAACCGGCCATGAAGAAAGTCGCGCACACCGTCTGGTGGACCGACCTGGCCCTGCTCATCTTCTATGGCGCGCTGGCCCTCCTCGTCGGCTGGCAGGCCGTCGCCATCACCGTCTTGACGGTGATGTTCTTCGCGGCCGGCGCCGGCATGTGGCTGTTCTACGTCCAGCACCAGTTCGAGGGCGTCCAGTGGGACCACGAGGAGAAGTGGGATTTCGGCCTGGCTGCGCTCCAGGGGGCGTCGTACTACAAGCTACCGCGCATTCTGCAGTGGTTCACCGGCAACATCGGCTTCCACCATATCCACCACCTCAGCCCGCGCATTCCGAACTACAAGCTCGAGCAGTGCCACAACGAGAACGAAATGTTCCAGGATGCGACCGTGCTGACGATCCCGACCAGCCTCAAGATGATGACGCTGACGCTCTGGGACGAGGAGCGGCGCGAGCTAATCTCGTTCCGCGAGCTGAAGCAGCGTCAGAAGAAGCTCACGCCGCAGACGGCCCAGTCATAACGACTTAACCGTCGTCGCGAGCGGTGCGAGGCAATCTCCTGCCCTCGTGAAAGCCACCCATCCGCGAAGGCCATCCCCAACCGGGATGGCCTTTATCGTGTCGCGTGGCGAGGCTGCGCCGCCCACTCGCGGTCCAGCATCGCGTAGACCAGGCTGTCCCAGTAGCGCCCCTTGAACCACTCATTCTCCCGGAAATGCCCCTCCTGCCGCATCCCCAACCGCTTCAGCACCCGCGCCGACGCCACGTTCTCCGCGATGCACCAGGCCGAGATGCGATGCAGCCGCAACTGCTCGAAGCCAAACGCCACGACCGCGCGCGCCGCCTCCGTCGCATAGCCGCGTCCCCAGTACAACGGCGACAGCTCGTAGCCCATGTCGCCGTCGCGCGCCTCTACCGACCGTCTCCGCACGCCGCAGTTGCCGATGACGCGCCCGGTCTCTGGCAGCACAATCGCAAACTGGTACTTGATGCGCGGCTCCTCCGCTTGATGCCCCAGGAACATTGCCACGAACGCTTGCACTTCCTCAGGCCGCCGCTCCTCCCAGGCATAGTAGCGCAGATACGCCGGGTCGGACTGGTATTCAAGAACGTCGCGCCAGTCGTCCGCCACGAAATCGCGCAGGATCAGGCGCTCGGTCGTCAGCTGCATCGTCCCTCCGCGGCGGTCTACCAGGCGATGAGCTTCGTCGGCGTCACGCGGATGGGCTGGCTGTAGCTCGCCAGCATCGTCTCCGGCGTCCACCCCATCTCAGCAATGCTGGCCGCGTACTTCTCCCGATAGGGGTCCAGGATAGTCGCCACATCGTCTACGGCGACGAGTTCCGCCGTGCCTTCCAGAATCGCGACGTCCTCCCCCTCGTTGGCAGCCTCCAGGGCCAGCGCCACGTGGGCGTTCGCGCGCAAATTGCGAATCTTCTGATTGTTGGGCTGACTGAAGATCGTGATCGCGTTCCCGTCCCACAGAAACCATACAGGAACCAGATGGGGACGCCCATCCGGGCGAACGCTGCTGAGCCAGATGACCGGCTCGGCATACAGCCGCCGCTCGACGTGCGCGTACTTCGGGTGACTTCGGTCTATCGCCATGTCAGTGCCTCCTGTGGGGTGGGGTTGATAGCGATAGTATACCGCGAACAGCCGATGATGGTAACTTGACGAACTGCCGCCACGCTGCTAACCTAGCGGGAGCGGGTTCATGCGAGTCAAGACAAGGGGGAGCTTGTGCTGGCGAAAGTGGTGAGCTGCGCCCTGGTCGGCCTGGAAGGTCAACTGGTGGATGTCGAGGTGGACATCTCCCAGGGCATGACCTCCCTCGTCATCGTCGGCCTGCCGGATGCCGCTGTCAACGAGAGCAAGGAGCGGGTCCGCGCCGCCATCGCCAACAGCGGCCTGCCGTTCCCGCGCGGCCGCATCACCGTCAACCTCGCCCCGGCCGACGTGCGCAAGGAAGGCCCGGCGTATGACCTGCCCATCGCCGTCGGCCTGCTCATCGCCATCCAACAAGTCTGGCCGGTCGAGAGCATGGCCTTCATCGGCGAGCTATCCCTGGACGGCTCGGTGCGCCACACCGACGGCATTCTCCCCATGGCGGCGGTGGCGCGGGAGCGCGGCGTCCGCATGCTGTTCGTCCCTACGCAGGACGCGGCGGAGGCGGCGCTCATAGACGGGCTGACCGTGTACGGTGTGGGAACACTGCCAGAATTGGTCGCGCACCTGCGCGGGATGCGCAAGCTCACCCCGACCGCGCCGCGCTTCGCCCTCGACGACGACGAGGCCATCTACGCCACCGATTTCCGGGAGATACGCGGGCAGGAGCACGTCAAGCGAGCGTTGGAGGTCGCGGCAGCTGGCGGCCACAACCTGCTGATGACCGGCTCGCCCGGCGCCGGCAAGACCCTCATGGCCCGCGCCCTGCCGGGCGTCCTCCCCCGCCTCACCCTCGACGAGTCCCTGGAGGTCACCAAGATCTACTCCATCGCCGGTCTCCTCCCGCCGTCTCAGCCCCTCATCCGCCAGCGCCCCTTCCGCGCCCCGCACCACACCATCAGCCACGCCGGCCTCGTCGGCGGCGGCGGCATCCCCCGCCCCGGCGAGATCACCCTGGCCCACCAGGGCGTCCTGTTCCTGGACGAGCTGCCGGAGTTCAACCCGCGCACCCTGGAGGTCATGCGGCAGCCCCTCGAAGACCGCATCGTGACCATCAGCCGCGCCAACGGCTCCCTCACCTTCCCGGCCAACTTCCAGCTCATCGGCGCCATGAACCCCTGCCCTTGCGGTTGGTTTGGTGACAATCAGAGAGAATGTACTTGTAGTGCAAGCACGATTACCCGCTACCAGAAGCGCATCTCCGGCCCCCTCCTCGACCGCATTGATATCCACATTGACGTCCCTCGCGTGGATTACGACAAGCTCCTCGCCGACCGGCTCAGCGAACCCAGCAGCGCCATTCGCGCCCGCGTCGAGGCCGCCCGCGCCATCCAGCGCGACCGCCTCGCCAGGCCCTTGCCCGAAGACACCCTCTCAGCCCAGCGCAACGGGGGCTTGCTGAACAAGTCCAACGCCGACATGGGACCGGCCGAGGTGCGCGAGTACTGCAAGCTGGACGAGCCGGGCAAGGCACTCGTGAAGGCGGCGATGACGCAGCTCCAACTGAGCGCCCGCGCGTTCCATCGCATCCTCAAGCTCGCCCGCACCATCGCCGACCTCGACGGCAGCGACGCCATCAAAACGCATCATTTGGCAGAGGCGTTGCAATACCGGCCGAGGCGACAGATGTAGCGCGTTCGACCTGCCGTACTGGCTGCTCCCCCAATACATGGACAAGCCTGTAGAAGCGTTCCCTGGTCCTGCAACTGGGGCGTGTGCTTTGCCAAGAGTGGTAATGACCGGAGGCGTATCCTTGCGGATGGAAGGGGATGCGCAACGCGAATGCACGTGAGGCCGGTACCAATTGCTCGCCACCAAAAGCGCATCTCCGACCCACTTCTCGACCACATCGACATCCACTTCGTACCCCTTCGCACAGCCCCCCAACCTGCTCCCAGCGGCAACCAGAGGAGGGTGTACGAGCATGTTAGGTTTCCCAATATGTAGACAAGCCGTAACCATTGGCAGTGGCTCAGCGTATACTAGATTGAAACCCATTCGCCTCTGGCAGACGCTGCCTATTTCGTCCTTCTCGATCATTCGGTTAAGCGCGACTTTCCTCGTTGGCTGCCCCTGCGTCCGCGCCTGGCTCACAATTGCCAAATCGGAGACTCCATCATGTCGCGTTCCTTCGCCGCCGGGCGCGTGCGCATCCTCCTCGCGCTGTCTGTGCTCCTCGTGGCCCTCCTGGCTTCCAGGGCCTTTGTCTCCGCTCAAACCGCGTCCCCCGACTCGAGCAGCCTTGCCACCGCCGTTCCGCTGAATGGCCCCACCCCAACAACATCCCCACGCTTGCCCCTCCCAATAAGCATCGCCACCGCCTTGCCGGCCTACCCCATCGGCGCGCCCACCGTCCTGGCGCCCTCCTATCCGACGGCGACACCCTTCGTGCCGCCCACCGTCGTCGTGGTCGAGACCCTCCCCGTGGTTCCCACGCCGCTCCTGCCGACCCCCATCCCCACCCTCGCGCCCACGGCGGTCATCACCACGCCTGTCAGCCTGGGGCCGGGCTTCTACCCGGCGGACGAGATCGCCTTGCTGCCGCGCCTCACGCCGGCCCACGGACGCCACCAGCCTGGCCTCGGCGGCAGCGTCGCCTCCGGTGCGGTGCGCCTCAGCCTGCCGCCCCAGGCCCACGGCCGCGCCCTCGGCCTCACGCTCCGAACAGCCGACCGCTACCGCGTCCTGCCGCCGGGCGTTGACCCGCACCTCCTCTTCACCATTGACCTCACCGACGAGGCGGATGGCCGGCCCGTTCACGGGCTGGCCCAGGCGGGGGAGCTGCGCGTCAACCTCGGCCCCCTGCTCCGCGCCGACCGCACCGCCCTCGACGTGGGCCTCTACCACTACGACGAGGCGGCGCGGCGTTGGCAGCGCGTCCCCGCCACCCGCGATGGCAACGACCTCGTCGCCGCGGTGGATCAGTTCTCGGCGTACGCCCTGGCGACGAGCTACGGCCAGCCCTGGCTGCCCACGGCGAAGATGGACGCCGCCGACACCGATGTGTTCAGTGGGGCGGCGATGTTCTCTATCCCCCTGGACACGCCACAAGGGACGAACGGCCTGGCCCCTAAGCTCAACCTCGCGTACTCCAGTGCCATCGCCGACCAGATGAACGACACCCTGGCGCGGGAAGACAACCCGGTCGACAACAACTCGACCGGCACCCAGGCCGACTGGGTCGGTCTGGGCTGGAGCCTGGGCGGCGTCGGCCAGATCACCCAGGGCGTCAAAGAGACGACGGTCGTCGTCAATGGTGAAAGTCAGACCCAATGCCTGCGCGAGTACCACCTGGAGATCAACGGCGTCCAGGAGCGTTTGGCCCGCGTGGACGGCGCGCTGGACGACTGGAAGATCAAGGACAACGACGTCGAGTACCGCACCGAGCGCGACACCTTCCTCAAGATTATCCGCCGCGGCGGCAGCCCGACGGCGACCAAGACCGGCGAGAACCCCAGCGATGGCTATGGCGTCTACTTTGAGGTCTGGGATAGGTCGGGGACGTACTACCGCTTCGGGTACTACGCCCACTCGGAGCACATTCGTGGCTTCGTGAGCGGCAATCGCGCCTACGACTCGGCGTGGGGGCTGGGGCTGGATCGCGTCGTGGACACCCACGGCAACGAGATGACGGTCGAGTACTACGAGGACAAGTCAGGGGTGACGGGCAACGAGCGCGCCGCCGACATCGCCGCCTATCCGGCGCGCATCCGCTACTACGCTGGTAGCAGTCCCAGTTCCGTCTACCGCGAGATCCGTCTCAACGAGAAGCGCTGGGTGAATGGCGACCCGACGATCTGGCAGGGTCAGTGGAACGGCGACCCCAACGCCCACAACCGCCAGGAGTGGCGCTACCCGCAGGTGCCGGCTGGCTATTGCGAGTCGCACCATTGCTACGTCCAGCGCGACAAGCTCGACGCCGTCACGATGTACATTGCCCTCGGCGGGAGCACGCTCGAGCCGTTCCGCAAGTATACGTTCACCTACCGCGACGACCGCGCCCCCACCTGGCAGGCCTACCAGCGGCGCGATGATAAGAACAAGCTCGCCAACATGGACGCCAAGCCCAAGCTGCTCCTTACGGGCATTAGCGAGTGGGCGAAGGGCGCGACCCCCGGCCCGGACAACGACTACCTCACAACGCCCCTCTACAGCGGGACGGCGAGCTACACCTTCGACTACGACACGCCGGGTCAGACGACCCTCGGCCACCTGCAGCTCACGCGCATCCAGAGCGCCCTCGGCGGCACGGTCAGCTACACCTACGCCACGTACCGCGCCGACCTGCAGGGCAACCTCATCGCCCAGATTGACCGCAACCACGTCAGCCAGAAGACGCTGGACGCCGGCCTGGCGCCGGATCCCGCCATGACCTGGAGTTACGCCTACGGCCAGGCGCGCTACCACGTCAACCCCGACGCCAACGACGACCCCAACCACACCGACCAGCATATCCTCGGCCACGAGTGGGCTACCGTTACCGACGCGGCGGGCACGACGGTCACCCACGGCTTCTTCACCAACCAGACCACGCTGCTGCCGAACTACCCCTACAGCCTCGGCGCGATGACAGGGGCCGACATTGACCCCTTCCTGCGCGGGCGGGAGTACCTGAGTGAGACGAGCGTCGCCGGCAGTGGCGGCAACGGCGTCAAGGGGCGGGTGGCGACCCAGTACCGGACGCCGTGGACCATCACCAGCGGCAAAGCGCGTCACGTGCGCGTCACGCGCACCGCGACGGCCCGCGACCCCGGCGGGTTCGTGACCGGGGCGGTGGACATCCACACCTACCAGTACGACGGCTACGGCAACACTGTGCGCGAGGTAGAGTGCCCCAACAAGGCCAGCGCGACGGACAACTGCGAAGGCTCGGGCTGGACGCGCCAGACCCAGCGTTGGTACGAGCCGCTCGATGGGACGGGGCCGGGGCAGCCAGGGCTGACCCGCGACAGCCGCCGCTACATCGTGGATCGGGCGGTGATCGAGGCGGTGGATGGCGACGGGAGCGCCGGGACATGGTGGCCGAAGGTCACGTACTACAGCTATGACGGGCGGAGCGCCATCCCGTGGAGCGGCGGGGCCTTCGTCTCCGGCGTGGCCGGGCCGACGACGAAGGGCGAGCTGACATGGGTGCGGCGCGTGGACTGCTGGCAGTGCGCGGGCGAGACGACGGCGGATACCCAGTACGGCTACGACAGCTACGGCAACCGCACGACCGAGATGACGTGGGCGGCGTTCTCGGTGAGTGGGACGCCGCAGGGCGCGGCCCGCACCGTCACCACGACCTACGACGCCACGCTGCACACCTTCGTGACCCAGGTCACGCAGCCCCAGCGGTCTCGCGGAGACGGCGAACTGGGACAACGGCGCCTACCGCCGCCAGGCGCCGAACTGGATCGACGACGCCAACGGCAGCAGCGCACGGGTGAGCTACAATTACGACGACTTCGGGCGGCTGCTGGACGTGACGCGGCCAGGCGACGCCGGCGCGACGGAGCGCTACGACTACGTCTACAGCGCGGGGGTGATCCCCAGGCTCGTCATTCGGGCGACGAAGCGGCTGGACGCGAACCGCACCCTGGTTTCGCGTGCCTTCTACGACGGGCTAGGGCGCGTGGTGCTAAGCAAGACGCCCGACCCCAACGGCAGTGGGGCCGCCGCCGTCGTGGCGACGTACTACGGCCCGACGGGCTTTGGGACGGATGCGCGCGGCCTGAAGACGGCGGAGACGCTGCCGTCCAGCGGCGCGCAGGATGACACCTACACCCGGCCGACGTTGACGGCCGACTTCACGACGCCGCGCCTGATCTACACCTACGATTGGGCGGGCGAGGTGGCGCGAACGACGCGCGCCGACGGCACGATCTCGCTGGTGACGCCCATCCGCGAGGGGCGTGTGACGAGCGTGGCGGAGCGGGGGCCTGAGTTTGGCCTGCCCACCGCCTTCAACCAGAGCTTCGAGACGGCGGGCAGCGGGACGTGCGCCCAGGGCTGGACGTGCGCGGTAGGGATGGCGGAGCGCGTAGGAACCGGGGTGGACGGGCGCTACGCTCTGCGGGTGACGGGGACGAGCGCCTCGGCGGCGGCCAGTTATGGGCCGGGTACGATCCCGAGCGGGGCCACCCTGAGCCTGTCGTGGCTGGCGCGGCGAACGTCGAGCACTTCGGGAGCGCTGACGACCGGGGTGACTGTGAACAACGTCGCGGTGACAGTCAACGGCAGTCCGGCGACGGCGAGCGTGACCGCGACGACCCAGGGTCAGTGGGCGGTGTATCACTGGACGTTCCAGGCGCCGACCACAAGCGGCAATCAGCAGATCGCGATCAGCTTCCAGACGCCGAGCGGGGTCGCCTACGAGGTGGACAACGTGCGCCTGACGTGGGGCGACGTGCGCAAGCGGGTAGAGACGGCGGATGGGCTGGGGCGGACGGCGGCGGTGGCGGAGCGAAAGGACACCACGACCTGGCTCACGACCCAGTACGCCTATGACCCGCTGGACCGAGTGACGAAGGTCACCGACCCCAACGGCAACCAGACGACCTCCAGCCGGCTGGACACAACGAACAGCAAGACCCGGCTCAACTACCTGGCGGTGACCGACCCAGATCGGGGGAAGTGGGAGTATTGGTACGACCCACAGGGTAACGTCAAAGAGCGGACGGACTCGCGCGCCGCAAGCAGCCGCGTTGTGTTCAGCTACGACAGCCTCGACCGTCTCATCGGCAAGAGCTATCCGGGCGACGCGAGCACGCCGTCGGCGACGTACACGTACGACGACGCGACCGTCGGCGCCTTCCGCAAGGGCCGCCGCTGGCAGATGAGTGTCGGGGGCGACAGCGTCACCTACACCTACGACGCGCGGGGGCGAGTGGCGCAGGAGCCGCGCACGATCGCCGGCGTGAACTACGGCACGGGCTACCTCTACAATAGCGCCGACAAGGTGATGAGCCAGACGTACCCCGACGGCGAAACAGTCACCTACACCTACAACAACGCCGGGCGCATCACGAACGTCAGCGGGACGAGCGCATATCTGGCGAGCCAGACGTACAATATCGCGAGCCAACCGGAAGACACGACCCTGGGCAACGGCGCCCACAGCGACAGCGGGTACGACGCGGCGACCCAGCGCTTGACCCAGTTGCAGACCTGGGTGAAGACCACCGGCGGCGCGCAGGTGCTGGACTCGAACCTCGGTTACAGTCACGACGCGTTTGGCAATCTCGCGTTCATCGAGGAAAAGCAGGACGGGACACTAAACCAGGCCTTCAGCTACGATACCCTCAACCGCCTGACGACGGTGACTGGTCCCTTCGCCCAGACCTTCGCCTACGACAACCTGGGCAACCTGACCCAGCGCGACGGGCAGACTTACCAGTATACAGCGGGCAAGCCCCACGCCGTGAACCAGCTTGGCCCCGAGGTCGAACCGCGCTTCGGCTACGATACGGCCGGCAACATGACTGAGCGCGGGTGCTACCAGGCGCCTGTCCCGCCTTTCCCCCGCACATGCCCGCAGACCCTCGGCTACGACGCCGAAGACCGACTGACGAGCGTGAGCGGGACGACCGGCACGGAGACCTATGCCTACGACGGCGACGGGGCGATGCGGCGGCGTACGAGCACGCCTGTCGCGGCCAGCCTCCAGTTCAGCGACACCTTCAACGTCGCCACCCTCAACACGTCCTGGTGGACGGGCAGCGGGACGTATGCTACCCGGCAACCGGGCGGCACAGGTCACCCCCACATTCTGACAATGCAGCCCAACGCCCAGGTCTATCGCAGCAACACCGTCAGCAGCGGCCAGGTCGTGAGCATGACCTTCGGCGTCGGCGCCACCACCTCCAACGCCAGCTTCGGCCTCGAAACCGGCGACTGGAACAGCGGGACGTACCACCGCTTCGGAGTGTGGCAGAAGGACGGTCAGTTGCTGCTGCACCTGTTCCGCAACTCCTCTGAGGTGCAGCGGACGGTGCTGCTGCCGGCGGTCACGGCCAACACGTGGTACGTGCTGGAGCTGGCGGTGGACGACGCGAGTGGGTTCCGCGCGACAGTGTGGGCGGAGAGCGCGCCGAGCGTGCGATACGAGATGCGCTGGGAGATGCCGACGGGGCAGCAGACGTGGCGCTTCCATGCCTGGGGCAGCGGGAGCACGGTGACGTCCCTGGACAACTACTAGGAGGGGAAGCCGAGCGCGAAAGCCAGCGACGTGCGGGTGGCGGGGCAACACTACGAGTACGACGCCGCGACGAACGTGCAGACGAAGCGGTACTACGCCGAGGGCAAGCTGCTGGCAACGCGGAGCATCCCCAACGCCAACCCGAATGCCCAGACGCTGCGGTATGTGCAGAGCGATCACCTCGGCTCGACGAGCACGCTGACGGACGCGAATGGGCAAGTCGTTGCACGGGAGCGGTACAGCGCGTTTGGCGAGCGGCGGCGCGGCGAGGCGTCGCTGACGACGGATCAACTCTACACCGGCCAGCAGTACAACAGCCTCAGCGGGCTGTACCACTACAGCGATGGCAAGAGCGCCGGCCGCTTCTACGACCCGCTCCTGGCGCGGTTCATCATGGCGGACAGCATCACACCGGGCAAGGGCAGTATCCCCCTCAACCGCTATGCCTATGCATATAACAGCCCACTCAATTACTCAGATCCAGGTGGTCATGATCCACTTGATCAAGCATGGCAAAGCGATATCCAGGAACGGACCGGGCGGCAAGAACCAACTGCGGAAGATATCCTTGTGCGTCTGTTTTCACTGGCCTATTCAGAAGAATGGAAACAGACCGGCTGGGACGCCTTCTACGATGAGAATAACCAACGTCTGATGGGACTTCAACCTCAACAGATGAGACAAACGTGGAATGCGTATATGCTAGGTCAATGGAGGTCGTTGTGGCGATAGACAAGAGATTGTCTCCTCTTTCACTACTGAAGCAAATGGTGTCCGTCAAGCTAATCGGGGTCGCTCTATGTCTATGCCTTTCTCTCGCGGCTTGTCACACAGACCCGCTTGTGCGCGCTAAGGAGCTAGTGCCTATTGGTATGCCCAGAGAAGATGTTATCCAAGTTCTCAGCGTTGACAGTTGGTACCATCAGGTTTGTGTTAATCAAGACAGTATTGACGATTTGTTCTTCTACGGTAGTCGTAAGTATGATCACTCTGAAGTAGTAATCACTAATAGCATTGCTCAGTCAGGCACGTACCGGATCGCATTGATTGGAACTTTGGAGCCAAATGCATGGCATGCAGCATTCGCAGACTGTGTTCAGCGCGACAAGTTTGAAGACTAGCGAGCGTAGGAGAGAAAACCCTGTTTCTCCGTGTACTAACCTAACGTCCGCCGATCTCGTTATTGGTGGTGGCTTTTCGGCGGGGATACTACGCCGAGGGGAAGCTGCTGGCGACGCGGAGCATTCCCAACGCCAACCCGAATGCGCAGACACTGCGGTACGTGCAGAGCGACCACCTGGGGTCGAGCGCGACGTTGACGGACGCCAGTGGGCAGGTGGTGGCGCGGGAGCGCTACAGCGCGTTCGGGGAGCGGCGGCGAGGCGAAACACCCGCTGAAAGGCGCCGATGGAGGCTACGAACCCGTCAAAAACGATCAGGATGGCCCGACACAAGGCGGCGGCGCGAACTTGGCGGGCCAGGGCCTCGACCAGGGTGCTATCCCGCCGCTGGCTCACCACCCCGCCGAGCCACAAGCGGGTCGGCACAGCGATGGCGCTGGCGAGCCACACCACCCGACGTTGCAGCCGCACCCGCAGTTCGTCGGCTTGCACCTGCCCCAAGTCGTGGGGGGTGCCCAGCACCAGCTGCTCATGCACGCGCTGACAGTGTTGCCCCCCACGCTGTTGCCAGCTCGCCACCGTGCGAGCATCAAAGCCAAACGCCGCGACGATGGCCTGCATCGGGCAGCCGTACGCCAACAAGGTCAGCACCTGCACCACCACCGCTGCAGGCGTGTGCAGACCATGCATCGGCGTGCCCTCTGTCGCGCTGAACCGTTGCCGACAGACCGTGCAGTAGTACCGACCGTCGGCACG
Source organism: Anaerolineae bacterium (assembly GCA_046328525.1). Classification (GTDB taxonomy): domain Bacteria; phylum Chloroflexota; class Anaerolineae; order Epilineales; family JAHCIE01; genus JBDHWG01. Next base: position 135,343 of record JAXLWK010000007.1, on the reverse strand, counting down.
ACAGTGGATGCGGATGTTGCCCGCCCCGACACGCCCTCTTGCCGAACACGCCGAGTTGGGGCAGAATTGTGCTTGTGGGTTCATGGGAGCTACTTTCTAGATGAGACTTGGCCGTCTTCATCTGACAGTCTGCCCCATGACCCACGTTTGTCAAAGTGCTACCTACCTTCCACGCCATACTGTGGAGCTACCCCGTTCTTGACGCCCCGAAGCTTAGAAGCGGGTTTCCTCTATGGAGACGGGCGAGGTCGAGTGCTCGGTCGTCCCGAATGCTCGCTCGCCCGTTTCCGTTGTGCGCGACCCTCAGTGACGTTACCGCGCGCCTCACGCCAGTGGGCGGCCGCCGTCTACGGGAATGACGGTGCCGGTGGTGAACGGCAACAGGGCGGCCACGGCCAGAACAGCCTCGGCGACGTCCTCGGCCGTCGCCAGGCGCTTGAGTGGCGTTCTGTCCGCTTGTTCCTCATACCAGGCTGGGTCCAACCTGGCGGCGTACTTGCCCTTGACCAGCCCCGGCGCCACGGAGACGACGCGGATCGACGGGGCCAGCGCCCGGGCGAGCGACCGGGTCATGGAGTCCATGGCGGCTTTCGAGGCGCAGTAGGCGACGTTGCTGCCATTGCCCGTGACACCGGCGATGGAGGAGATATTCACCACGACGCCCCCGTCGCCACTCGCCAGGAGGCCCTTGAACGCGCGCACGCAAGCGAAAGCGCCACGCCAGTTGACTCGGAAGATCTGGTCAATCAAATCGTCGTCGAGGCCGTCCAGATCGTCGTGCGGGACGAAGCGCGTCACACCGGCGTTGTTGACGAGCACGTCGAGCTTGCCGTAACGCGCATGCACGGCGTCGGCCAGCCGCGACAGGGCCGCGCTATCGTCCACGGCGGCGTACGCTGCCAGGTGGTCGGCGCCTGGCAGCGAGTCGGCGAGCGCCTCGGCTTCGGTCGCATTGCTGTTGTACGTCACGATCACCCGCGCCTCCGCCTCCGCCAGGCGCCGGCAGATGGCCGAGCCGATCCCGCCGGCGCCTCCTGTAACGAGCGCGACGCGCCCTCGCAGGGTGGTCATCTAGCCCTCGGCGACAGCTTCGGGCGCGTAGCGCCGGACGCGCAGGTCGGCCTGGGCCTTGTGCGCCCAGAAGCCCTCCAACTCGCAGAGGCGCGAGCAGTACTCGCCGACGATGTAGCTGGCGTCGCGGGTTACTTCCTGGTAGGTCACGGTCTTCAAGAACTTACCGACCCACAGCCCACCGGTGTAACGCGCCGCGCGCTTCGTCGGCAACGTGTGGTTGGTCCCGATGACCTTGTCGCCATACGCCACGTTGGTCTCCTGGCCCAGGAAGAGCGCCCCGTAGTTTGTCATGTGCTCCAGGAAGTAGCGGGGGTGCGCGGTGAGAATCTCGACGTGCTCCATCGCCAGACGGTCGGCTTCCTGGACCGCCTCGTCGAGCGTGTCCACCACGATGACCTGCCCGTAGTCGCGCCACGCCACGCCCGCCACGTCCGCCGTCGCCAGGGTTTCGAGCTGACGGTCAATCTCACGCAAGGTGTCATGGCCGAGCTGCTCGCTCAGGGTAATGAGCACGGCCGGCGAGGTGGGACCATGTTCGGCCTGCCCCAGAAGGTCCGTTGCCACGACCTCGGCATCCGCCGTCTCGTCCGCGATGACCAGCACCTCGGTCGGACCGGCCAGCAGGTCAATGCCGACGCGCCCGAAGAGCTGGCGCTTTGCCTCGGCGACATAGGCGTTGCCAGGACCACACAGCATGTCCACCGACTGCAAAGTCTCGGTGCCGAGGGCCATGGCGGCGACGGCCTGAATACCGCCCAAGATATAGATTTCGTCGGCGCCGCCGAGCACCATCGCCGCGACGGTGGCTGCGGGCGGCTTGCCGTTCATTGGGGGCGTACAGGCGGCGATGCGCTTAACCCCCGCCACCCTGGCTGTGACGATGGACATGTGGGCGGAAGCGACCATGGCGTAGCGGCCACCGGGGATGTACGCGCCGACGCTATTGACCGGGATGTTCTTGTGGCCGAGGACGACACCTGGCAGCGTCTCGACCTCGACATCGCGGATTGCCTCACGCTGAGCCTCAGCGAAACGGCGCACTTGCGCCTGAGCGAACTCGAGGTCCTCGATAACCTGCCTGGGCAGGCTACTCATCAGCGCGTCAATCTCGGACGCTGTGAGGCGGAACGAAGCAGGGGACCACTTGTCGAAGCGCTCCGACAGCTCGCGGACGGCCTGATCGCCGCCTAGCCGGATATGTTCTAGGATCTGCTCAACGGTGCTTCGAACCTTGACGTCTAGGGCGTGGGCATCGGCCTCGCTGATGCCCTCCTTCAGGTAGCGTACCATGCGATCCTCCTTAGGCGGTGAATACGACAAGACTGGGTCAAGCCACGCGCTCTCCCAGCCGCTCGAACAGATCAACCCCGAACTGGCGGAACAGGTCAATGAGGTCAATGAACACCCAGTTCTGTACCAGCAGATCACCCTCGCGCCGCCAGAAATCCATGACGCGCATGCCAATCGCCTTGCCGGTCGCCGGCTGCCCCAGGTAGTCGCCGGTGTGCGTGGCGTAGACGCTCGGCCAGCCTGTGGAGGCCACGTAGTCGCCCTCGGCGAGGCGGGCTTTGTGGTGGCCCCCCTTGCGGTCCGGGAAGGCGTGTAGGAACGGCCCGGCGTGTACCTGCTCATAGTCCGCGAGACCGTGCGCTGTGCCAATGCCAATCGGCCCGTACCACTGCATGTCGCGGCTCCAGAAGTCGGCCATATCCATCGAGGCGAGGTTCTGGCGGTCGAAGCGGCCCAGCCCCGCAATCATCGCCTCGACAAGACGTCGGCTCTCGGCCCCAGCCGCGTCGTTCTGCGGCGCCAGGAGCACGCCGCGGCCATCGCTCGGCCCAGGAACCTTGCTTTCGTCGCCGGGGCTAGGCGGTAGCACGCGCTGCCCCGCCTGGAGCATGACGCCGATGATGTCGAGGATGATGTACACCTCGGCGATCCGCCCATCCTCCAGGCGGCAGAACTCACCAAACCGAATGGCAGTCGGCGCCCCCGACGCGGGGATGCTCAGCCAGTCCTCGGCGAATGTCCCCACGAAGTACCCGGTACCCGCGACCCACTCTCGGCCCTCGAACGGCCCGCCCAGAAAGACATCTGTCTCGCGCCGCGCGTCTGGGAAGGAGCGCAGCAGAGGATGCCAGAACCCGGCGGCCAGGGCGTCTACGCCGGCAAGGTCGTTGATAGGATGCGGCCCGTGCCAGGCGATGTCCTCGCGGACGTAGCGCCGCAACACGTCCGCCAGGCCGTCCGCCGGCGTTCCCGGCAGGCTCTGCCAGAGATCCCAGACAGTTTCCTTGTTGCGCTGTGTGACCGTGGACGTCATGACGTTGCTCCTCGAAGATAACCGGCGCGGGTGGTGGAGACGCGGATTACCGCGTCTCTACTTCAGGCGGGCGGAGTTGCGCACCACCAGGCGGCCGGGCAGCATCTTGATCACCGGCGGTGTCTCCGGCTCGCGGATACGCTCGACGACCATCTCGAGCGTCGTGTCAATCATGCGATTGACGGGCTGCCGTATCGTCGTCAATGAATAGGCGGACCAGCCCGCCATAGGAATGTCGTCGAAGCCGACGACCGAGAGATGGTCGGGTATCTTCACGCCGAGGTCGCGAGCCTGGTCAATCAGGCCGAGCGCGATCACGTCGCTGGCGCAGAAGACGGCATCGGGCGGATCATCGCGCTGAAGCAGGCGACGCCCCGCCTCCGCGCCGCTCTCATAGTTGAACTGCGCCTGCTCGCGCAGCCATTGCGTCACCCCGCGCTCCACCAGCCGATCCGTGAACCCCTTCTCTCGATCCCGGTTCGTCGAGGCGTACGGGTTTCCGGCGACGTAGGCGATGCGCTGGTGGCCGGCGTCGAGCAACAGATCGGCGATCAGGCGGCCGCCCTCGCTGTTGTCACAGCACACGGCGCTCACGTTCTCGCCGGGCAAGTAGCGGTTGAACAGAATGACCGGAATGCCATAGTGGGCGCACTCCTCGATGCGCGGCGACGAGAGCGTAGCCGACGTGATGATGAGCGCGTCCACGCGATACTCGAACACGGACGGGAGGATATCGTCCACCTCCTGGTCAGGTCCGGCGCTGAACACGAGCGCCTGGCGTCCCATGCCCTGCAGCTTCTCGATGAACTTCTCCAGAACGTAGGGCTGGAACGGGCTAGTGATCCCGGCCATCACGATGCCGACCATGTTTGTCTGCTGTGTGATGAGGCTACGCGCTATGGCGTTGGGTTTATAGCCCAGTTTCCGCGCCACCTCGAGCACCCGCGCCCGCGTCTCCGACGATATGCTCTGGTCATCGCTAAACGTGCGCGATACGGTAGATTGGTTGACGCCCGCGCCCCTTGCCACATCCACCGATGTTGCCCTGCGACGAGCCATCGGCCTTCTCCTTGTTGAACTGTTTCCCTGGCTGGCGAATGTGCCAGCTTACGATAGTGTATGCGGATAATCCTCCTTCGGCAATCGGGCCGTTTGTCATGGAGACCAGAGGCCGCGAACGACTGAAGTCATTACTACACGATGCGCAGCTTCGTCGCGCTCGCGCTGGAGAGCCATTCCCAGCGCCACCGACAGGCGGTGGAGTTGGCACTCCATCGCGAGCGGATTGCGACAACAAAACACGCCGCTATCCCTGCGCGGCGAGGCGCAGCGCCTCAATCTGGCGCAGCAGTCCAATCTCGTCGAACAACGTCGACTCGCGCACGAACTTTCCGCCCTGGATCAGGTACTGCGATAGCCCCATGATCTCGACATGCGCGCCGCTCGGTCGGCCGTACAGCCCCCAGCCGGTATGCGAGCCGGCGAGCGTCCACCGCGTAGACACGCGGTAGCCATCGCGGTCGTTCCCCTGCCAGAACACCTGGTCAATTGTGATGCGGCCGTCGGGCAGCGCGGCCAGGAGCGAGATGAGGAAGGCGGTGAGATCGCTCTGGCCGTAGAGATGGCGCTCCGAGGCGGTGTGGCAGCTGTAATTCTCGACGTAGTACTCGCGCACCAGGTTGAACAGCCGCCGATTCACGATGTCGTGGACGCTGCGGCGCACGAAGTCTTCTACGTCGAAGCCCTCCGACGCTCGGGGCGGCAGCGGGCGGGGCGGCAGCTGCCCGAGAGAGCGCTCAACCGCGCCAGCCGTCTGCGGCGGCTTCGGGCGCGCCAGGTCTTGCCGCGCCAGGCCCTCGACGATCTTCTGCACGTCCAGACCGAGCTGGTGGATGATCGCCAGGTCGTCGCGCAGCAGCCACTCCTCGACGATGCGGTTCTCGCGCACATAGCATAACGCGATGGCCCGATACATCGCCTTCTTGCCGGTTGGCGGCCCGTAGACGCCCGGCCCTGTGTGGCGCGCCGTCGAGGTGATGTGATGCGAGGTGTAGAAGCCGTCCTGCTCGTTGCCGGTCCAGATGACGTCGTCGGCGAACAGCTTGCGGTCCGGAAACATGGACATGGTCTGAAGCGTGCCCGCGACGACCTCCTCGCGCCCGTAGCTGTCACCGCCGCTCGCGTGTACAAGGGTATTGTGCTGGTAAGCGTCGTAGATGATGCCTACGCCTTTCTCTTCCCAGATCTCGTGGGTCACGCGGATGATGAAGTCCACGACGTCGGCATATTTGCCCTCAACTCCGTTGAAGCTCTGGCCGCGCTCCTGGTGGGGCGCCAGCAGCTTCTCGATGTCGCCCATGTCGCGCGTGCTCTTGTTGTCCGATGGCATCGTCATCCTCTCGTCTCCTCCGGCCGGGTAGGCTCTGCCCGCGCGGCCGGCGCCGGGCCGGGGCGCTCTACCCGCAAGCGATAGACACTGGTCGAGGCGGTGATATATAGGCTGCGCAGGTCGGCGTCGCCCCACTGGAAATTGGCCGTGTGCTCGGGCATGCGGATCACGCCGAGACAGACGGCGTCGGGATCGAACACGTGGATGCCGCCGGGGCCGCAACAGTAGAGATTGCCTTCGGCGTCCAGCTTCATGCCGTCCGGCCGGCCGACACCCTCGCCGACAGTCTCGGCCCAGACTTGGCCGGTCGCTAACGTCCCGTCAGCCAACACGTCGAACACGCGGATGTGCAGGCGGTCGGTGTCGTTGACGAAGAGACGCCTCTCGTCCAGGCTGAAGCAAAGGCCATTCGGCTTCGAGAAGTCGTCAACCAGCAAGGTCAGCGCCTGCGTGTCCCCTTCGAGGCGGTAGACACCCTGGAAAGGCAGCTCCTGGTCGCGGAGGACGCCGTACCGGGCGCTGCGGCCCGACGTGGGGTCAGTGAAGTAGATGGCGCCGTCGCCCTTGACGACGATGTCGTTGGGGCTATTCAGCTCCTTGCCGTCGTAGTGCGAAGCGAGGATCTCGTAGGCGCCGTCGCGGCTCGTGCGGCTCACCCGGCTGGTGGCATGCTCGCAGGTCAGGAGACGGCCCTCACGGTCGTAGGTGTTGCCGTTTGCCATGTGGCTTGGCCGGCGGAGCACGCTCACCCCCTCACCCTCGCGCCACTGATACATGCAGTCGCCGATGATGTCGCTGAAGGTCAGGCGCTGCGCGTGGGGATCCCAGGCCGGCCCCTCGGTAAAGATGAAGCCGGCGGCAATTTGCTCCAATTCGGCGTCAGGTTTAACGATGCTGTGAAGACGCGGGTTACGCAATTCCAGGTCCATAGCGGCTTTCTGTCAATACACGGCGGCTGCCCCGGCCCGGCTTTGCCCGGCGCGCATGGCCTTCACAGCTTCGCCGGCAGCCCACGAGAGCAATCGGCTATCCGTCATCACGGTTGTGAAACGGAAGCCCTTCTCGATCATGAGCAGGGCGTAGTCACTCGAGTTCGTGTGGATACCGGCCACAACCCCATGCTGCGTTGCCGCGGCGACGATATGCTCCAGGCGCTCCAGCCAACCGTCGTCCATCCTGTCCAGCCGCGCAGTCTCCCCCAGGCTCTGACTGAGATCGTTGGGGCCGATGTAGATGGCGTCGAGACCGGGGACACTCAAGATGTCGTCCAGATTGTCCAGCGCCTCAGCAGTCTCTATCATCGCGATGGTGAGGATGGTCTCGTTGGCTCGGCTGCCGTAGTCGCTGCCTGCGTACAGAGCAGCGCGGGTTGGCCCGTAGCTTCGGTAGCCCTGCGGCGGATAGCGGCACGCTCCTACGAAGCTCGCTGCGTCCTGCCGAGTGTTGATCATCGGACCGATCACACCGAAAGCGCCCGCGTCGAGCATCTTCATTATAATCCCCGGATCGTTCCACGGCACGCGCACCAACGGCGTGACGTTCGTCGTCGAGATGGCCTGAAGCATCGGCACGGCCGTGTAGTAGTCCACCAGCCCGTGTTGAAGATCCACCGTCAGGCTATCCCACCCCTGGTGCGCCATCAGCTCCGCAGCGTAGGAACTGGGAATGTGCAGCCACCCGTTGATGGCCGTTCCGCCGGTCTGCCAGACAGAACGGATTCTGTTCTCGCGCATTCGTCGTCCTTGTCAATCGCCGTGAGCGCGCGCTCGCCGTCAGACTCAAGCGCGCTGGGAGGCGAGCGCCGCGCCCTCGGCCAGGGCCGCCAACTTCGCATACGCAATCGAGGGATGCACCGCGCCGAAACCGGCGAAGGTGCCGAAACCGCAATCTGTACCCGCCATGACGCGCTCGCGGCCAACGATGTCTGTGAAACGCTGGATACGCTGGGCCACAAGCTCAGGGTGCTCGACGAAGTTGGTCGTGCTATCCAGGACGCCCGGTATCAGAATCTTGTCGTCAGGGATGCGCGCTTCGTTCCAGACCGTCCACTCGTGGGCATGGCGCGGGTTCGACGCCTCGAACAGGATCGCCTGGGGCTTGGCCCGCAGCACCGTGTCCACAATCTTCACCAGCGGGATGTCGTAGACGTGCGGGCCTTCGTAGTTGCCCCAGCACACGTGCATCCGCACACGGTCGGCCGGCACATCGCTGAGGGCGTAGTTCAGCGCCTCAATTTGCTGCTCGGCAGCCGTCAGGAACTCGTCGTCACTCGCGTCGCGGAATTTGATGTGCCGCCCCATCGCCAGGTCGGGGCAGTCCACCTGAAGCAGCAGACCCGCGCCGACAATCGTCTCGTACTCGGACTTCATAGCCTCGGCGAGGGCCTGGAGGTAGGCTGCATGAGACGGGTAATACGCGTTGGGCTGGAACACGGCGATGACGCCGGGCGAGGCCGCGTTCATGAAGCTCTCTTCGACGCCGCTTGCCGCCGCCGCCGCCTGGAGATGCTGAATGTCTTTCTCAAGGGGGGCGAGACTCTTCACCGCGATCGGGCCGTTGCAGATGGGCCGCTGGTACTGCGGCGTTCCGCCCTGGCGCGCGAGCTTGTCGCGGTACTCGGGAAAGGCGTCCAGGTCCTTCGGCGTTGCGCGGGGCACTTCGCCTGGCTCGAAGCCGGTCAGGCGGTGGCGGATGTATGTCGCATAGCTGATCTTGCTCATCTCGCCGTCGCTGACGACGTCAATGCCGACCTCGCGCTGCCTCTGGACGGCGTCCGCCACGGCGCGGCGCATGGTCTCATCGTACGCGGCTCGGTCCAGCAGCTCGCCCCGATCCTCGGCGAAGAGCATGTCCACGACATTCTGCGGGCGGGGCAGGCTGCCAACATGAGTGGTGAGGATGCGGTCGCTGCTGTGCTTCATGGCCTGTAAGCTCCTCGCGCACTGGATGATACGACGGAACGTGAGCGATCTTGGCGATGGCGGTGAGCGCCCCCGCTGTCACCGGCTGGGGAAAGGCGCGCGGTGTTCCAGTGCATCTTGAATCTGCCGCTTAACCTCTTGGTAGTTATCCGGCATGATCATTTTGCCGCGCTCGTCGGCCTTAAAGCCGTGCTCCGCCGCCTGCCGCTCGACCTCCGGCGCCCAGTACGGGTCCTTGCCCGCGAAGACCTGGTGCGCCTCCAGCACCGCAAAGCACCAAGCATCCTCGTTGCTGGTATTCTCGAACTTGCGCCAGACCCCCGGCGGGAGGGAGATGACATCCCACGGCCCGATGTCAATGTAGCCTTCCGGCGCCGCGTTCATGTCGTTTCCCCAGAAGAAGCGGAAGCGGCCGGTCAGCGGCATGAACAGCTCAATGTAGTCGTGGGTGTGATAAGCCGGGCCATTGCCGGGCGGGCACATGAACATGCCGATCTGGAACCTGTGCGGCTGCGGCAAGGCAGGGTCGAAGTCCGGGTTCTCGCTGGCGGTGTCGCCGACGACGGCGTAGTTCATGCGGTAGTGGCCGGGCAGCACGCTATCAATGAACATCACGGGGATCGGACGCTGCTTGATGTCCTCGAAGCGCGCCACGCGCTTCTCCATCTCTTCCCGTGTGACGCGGGGATGATTGGGGGCGGCGCTGGCCGTCTGCGGCCTGGCTGTCGGCTGATCCATCGGCGACTCCTTATGAGATAGCGGTGTGTTGAAGACGGGTGATTGATGCGACTGAGTAGCTAACCCGTGAGTATGGTCGTCTGCATACGTATGCGAGCCATTATAACAGAGATAGCTAAGCCTGTCAAGGGTTTTGGCGCGGCTTCTCGTCGAATTCGTCAAACACACTTACAGCGGAACGTGCGACGGCCGTTGGGTGCGCGGCAGAAGGTTGGCGCGGCGGATGATCTCAGCGACCATCTCCTCCTGGCGGAAGGCCATGACGTGAACGCCCCGGACGCCCTCGATCTGGCGCACCTGCTCGATGATCTCGACGCAAATGCGCATGCCTTCGTCCTGCCAGCGCGCTTTGGGCGTCTTGTTCAGGCGGGCGACCACCGAGTCGGGGATGTAGACGCCCGGCACACGGGTGCGCATGTACTCGGCGGCCTTCGGCGAGCGCAACGGACCGACGCCGGCCAGGATGTAGACGCGCTCATGGAGACCCAGGTCCCGCACAGCGGCCATGAAGCGCTGGAAGATGTCCACGTCAAAGACGTACTGCGTCTGGATGAACTCGGCGCCGGCGGCGATCTTCTTCGCTAGTCGGTGCGGCCGCCAGTCGAGCGGCGGGGCGAACGGGTTCTCGACGGCGCCAATGAACACGTGCGGCGGCGCTTGTAGCCGGCGCCCGCTCAGGAACATGCCCTGGTCGCGCAGCGTCCGAACCGTCCGCAGCAGGTTGATCGAGTCGAAGTCGAAGACCCGTTTGGCCTCCGGCTGGTCGCCGGCGGTCACGTCGTCGCCCGTAATGCACAGGACGTTCTTGACGCCGAGAGCGGCGGCGCCGAGCAGGTCGCCTTGCAGAGCGATGCGGTTGCGGTCGCGGCACGACATCTGAAATACAGGCTCGTAGCCGACGCGGGTCAGCAGAGCCGCCATGCCCAGGCTCGACATGTGAACGTGCGCCCCAGATGCGTCGGTCGTGTTGATGGCGTCGGCCACCCCGGCCAGGGGCAGCGCGGCGTCGTAGACCGCTTGCGGGTCGGCCGTGTCGGGCGGGTTCAGCTCGGCCGTGACAGCAAAAAGGCCAGCGCGCAAGACACGCTCCAGCCGCCCGCCCTCGCTGTGCAGCGGCGGGCGAGGTGAAGGCGACGCGGTAGGGCCATGGTCAGTGGTGGTCATCAGGCGCGCCCTCCCAGGCTTTGGGAAGGATTCGATCCTTGCCGGTCAAGAGGTTGATCCAGGAGGAGGTGCCTTGCAACCGCCAGTTGACTGGCGGCTGGAGGTGATGGGGATGCTCCTGCCAGAGGGGCAGCTTTGGCGCGGTCTCGATGGCCTGCACCCAGCGGCAGCGCATCTCAGGGTAGACCTCGCAGTGACCGTTGGGGCGCACGCCACCGCATGGCCCATTGCGCAGATTCTTCGGGCAGGTCATCGGGCAGGTCATGCCGGTCGAATGCAGGATGCACTGGCCGCACATCTGGCAGCCAAAAGCGGCGCCCTTGCTCCATCTCTCGATGGGGATCATGAGATGCGCGGCCCAGCGCGCAAGCCCCGAATCCTCCTTGAGCCACGGCTTCATACTGTCAACCCTCCAGGGTCAGGGAACGCGAGGGACTGGGTGAACAGGGCGTTGAAGTCTCGCCGCGCTGACAGCTCGACGTACTCCACTGCCTCAGCGATATGGTTGGCGGCCTGCCGCTCGCGGAAGGAGACGAGGGCCATCTTCGCGCCCTCGCCGGCCGCGTTCCCCACGGCGACGATGCGCTCCAGCGGGACCCACGGCACGAGGCCAATCGCCCGCGCGCTGGCCGGGTTGATATAGGAACCGAACGAGCCCGCCAGCAATACCTCGTCGAGGTCGCTCTCCGCGACGCCGAGCCGCTCCATCAGCGCCTTGACGCCTGTCGCAATGGCGGCTTTGGCGTACTGAAGCGCGCGAACGTCGCGTTGCGTCAGGACGATCCCGTCGTCGGGTGAGCTGAGCAAGACGGCGCGCGTCCGGTCAATCGGCACAAGTCGGTTGACGAGGGCATCGGGCAAGCGGCCCCGCGCCTCCTCCGGCCGCGCCAGTCGGCCGGATGGCGAGAGCAAGCCGACCCTGAGCAGTTCGGCCACAGCATCAATCAGACCGGAGCCGCAGATGCCAATGGCTGCCGCGCCGCCGCCGACGGTTTGCAGCCGAATGTCGTCGTCTATGGCGACGCCCTCAATCGCTCCCGCGCTGGCCCGCATACCGCATCGAATCTGAGCGCCCTCGAAGGCCGGACCGGCCGGGGCCGCTGTCGCCAGGGTGGTCTCAGGACCGCTCAGCACGATCTCGCCGTTGGTGCCGACGTCGATGTACAGCCGCAGCTTGCCGTCTCGCCGCCGCGCCAGCCCCGTCGCCAGCATCCCCGCGACCACGTCCGCCCCGACGTACGCGCCCAGGGAGGGCACTGTCGCCACGCGCGCCCCCGGATGGAGAGGGAGTCCAAGGTCGGCGGCGCGCAGCGTCAGGGCATCTCCAACGGCCTGGATGAAAGGATACACGGCGATGGCTTGCGGCGGGATACCCAGGAGCAAGTGCAGCATCGTCGCATTGCCGACGACCACCGCCTCGTAGACGCTTTCGCGCGGCGCCTCGGCGCTCGCCAGCAGCCGTTCGACCAGCCGGGTTACGGTTTCGACGATCCGCGCCTGGAGCTGGGCCAGCCCCTCCGGCGCTTCCATCGTGTGGGCCACGCGGCTGATGACATCGGCACCGTAGACCGCCTGGCCGTTGAGGGCCGACTCGACGGCGGCAACCGCGCCCGTGTCGAGATTGACGAGCGCGGCGACGACCGTCGTCGTCCCAACATCCAGCGCGAGGCCAAAACTCTGCCCGCGCGTGTCGCCCACTTCGACGTCAATCACCTCATCGCCGCACAGCACGGCGGTCACCTGGAAGAAGCTCTCGCGCAGCCGATGAGGAAGAGCGCGCCAGACGGATGGGGCGAGGCACGCCTCAAACCCCTCGTCGCGCAGAGCGTCCGCAAGGCGGCGCGCATCAGAACGCCCATCCTCGAGCGCGGGCGCGGGCAGCGCCAGGTAGACCTTCTTGACGTTCGGGGCGAGGGCGACGTGCCGCCCGTATCCCAGGAGGGCGGCCTTGGGCGCGCCCATCATCCGCGGCGCCTCGACGACACACTCAGAGCGCACCACGGCCTGGCACGCCAGGCGCCAGCCTGAGTCAATCTCCGCCGCTGTCAGGAAGCGCCTATCGGCGGAGGTAACGCCGTTCGCGCCCTCAAGCACCCGCACGCGGCACTTGCCGCAGGTGCCGCGCCCGCCGCACGTGCTGTCAATCGCCAGCCCCGCCCAATTGGCCGCGTCGAACAGGCTCATGCCGTCCGGCGCGTGGGCGACAAGTCCCTGGGGACGGAACTCCAGGCGGTGTTTCACGCTGGCGCCAGCGCCTTCTGCCGCTGGCGGTAGGCGCGGATCCACGCGAATGCATCCTCGTCCCGCCCGAGCAACACGTCGGCGGCCAGGACGGCCTGCTGGAGGAGCGGGTTGGTCGGGTCCATGATGGCGCACGTCAAGCCGGCCTCGATGGCCATGGCGAGATAGGCCGCGCCGACAGGCCCGCGGTCCGGCAGACCGAACGAGACGTTGCCGGCGCCGAACGACATGTTCACGCCCAGCTCGTCGCGGATAAGTCGGATGGTCTCCAGCGTGACGCGGGGCGCGCTCGGGTCGGCGCTCACCGCCAGGAGCAAGGGGTCAATGATGACGTCTTGCGGCGGGATGCCGTGGTCCTGGGCGCGCTGGACAATCTTGCGGGCGACGCGCAGACGCTCAGCCGGGTCGTTGGAGACGCCGGCTTCGTCGTTCGCCATGCCGATGACCGCCGCGCCATGTTTCTTGACCAGGGGCAGCACGATCTCCAGGCGGGCATCCTCGCCGGTCACAGAGTTGACCAGCGCCTTGCCGTCGTAGGCGGCGAGGGCGGCGGCGAGGGCATCCACGACGGAGGAGTCGAAGCACAGCGGCGCCTCCACGACGCTCGTGACCGCCCGCGTTGCAGCGACCAGCATCTCGACCTCGTCGCCCAGGGGATAGCCGGCGTTGATGTCGAGGACCTGGGCGCCAGCGGCCACCTGGGCCTCCGCGTCGCGCATGACGCGCGCGAAGTCGCCCGCCGCCATCTCCGGGCCGAGCTTCTTGCGCCCGGTCGGGTTGATGCGCTCGCCGATCATGACAAAGGGCTGATCAGGCCCGATAATAGTAGTTTGGGTGCGCGATTCAAGCACTGTGTTCATGGGCTTCCTCCCTCGGCTGGTGGGACAACATCGCTAACCGTTGCCCAGCAGGGCTTTGGCGACGATCACAGCGCGGTTGGCGTCGGGCGCGTAGGCGTCCGCGCCGATGCGCTCGGCATAGGCGTCGGTCACCGGCGCACCGCCAACGAGTACCTTGACCTGGTCGCGCACGCCGGCCTGTTTCAGGGCCTCAATGGTTGTCTTCATCATCGGCATGGTTGTCGTGAGCAGGGCGGAGAGCGCGACGATGTCGCACGCGCCCGAGCCGGCCGCCTCCACGAACTTCTCCGGCGGCACGTCAATCCCCAGGTCGTTGACCTCGAAGCCCGCGCCTTCGAGCATCATGGTGACGAGGTTCTTGCCGATGTCGTGCAGGTCCCCTTTGACCGTCCCGATGACCACGCGGCCGACAGCCTGGACGTTCGTTCGCATGAGATGGGGCCGCAGGACGGTGATACCCGCCTGCATCGCCTTCGCCGCGACGAGCATCTCCGGCACGAAGTATTCGCCTTCCTCGAACAGCCGGCCCACCTCGCCCAACGCCGCGATCATGCCCTCGTTCAAAATGCGCGACGGCTCGACGCCGGCGTCCAGCGCGGCCTGGACTTTCGCGGCGGACAGCTTGGCCCGCCCGTTCAGAATCACATCGTAGACTTCCTGAAGCACAGGTTCCATGTTAGCTCTCCCTCAGCGCAGAACGACCGGAAGTCGTCACTACAGGGTGCGCCGCTCCCGGGTCACACGCCGTTAGCCTTCTCGTTCGGCAACTGGGTCAACGCGGTGCGTCCCGTATTGCTGCGCGGCCTCGAACATGGCCGCGACGGTTTCCACGGGCGTGTCCACGTTGATGTTGTGGCACGGCGCGATGATGAAGCCGCCCTCCGCCCCCAGGTCGCCGATGCGCCGGGCGACCTCGCGGCGGATGTCGTCTGGCGTCGCGTTGGGCAGGACCTGCTGCACGTCAATGGCGCCGTGGAAGCAGACGCGGTCGCCGAAGCGCGCCTTGAGCGCCGCCGTATCCTCGAAGCCCTTGACGACGGTCTGGATGGGATTCAGAATGTCCACGCCGATCTCGATGAGGTCCTCGACGATGGGCAGAATCGCGCCGTCGCAGTGCATCAGCACTTTGACGTCGGCCGCGCGCTTGATCGTCTCGATCTGGGACTTCAGCCGCGGCTTGATGAACTCGCGGAACATCGCCGGCGAGACCATGAGCGATTTCTGCGTCCCCTGGTCATCTGTAATCACGACGACCTGAACATAGGGGCCGACGGCGCGCATGTATTCCTCGTACATCGCGTTGATCAGTTCCGAGAGCGTGTCCAGGAGAGCGTGCGCCAGGTCGGGGTCCTCCACGAAGTCGGTGAACAGCGCGTCGTAGCCGCGAAGCTGGGAGGCCGTCTGAAGGATGCCGACCTTGATGCCATCGGCGCCGACAATCACGTCGCTGTTCTCGAACCAGTCGCGCGCCTGCTCCCGCAGCCCGGTGAACATCGCCGGGTTGCGCGGGTTGGGCCAGTCGAACGCCGCGATGTCGGCGGCGGTCAGGTCATCCCGGCCGAGCGGCTGGCTGTGAATGGCATAGTAGCGGCCGACGTCGGTCCACTTGTGGGGCGTCTGCCACATGTCAATGTAGCCCGGCTCGCCCTCGATCTCCACATCGCGCACGCCGACCCAGTTGGGAACGAGCCAGCGGAAGTCTATGCCGAGACGTTGGCACAGGACGTCGTCGAGGCGGACGTTTTGCGCCATGCGGTCGAGGATGCGCGGCTCGGCCGGCAGATCCAGATCCGGCCAGTACGCCCGCAGATTGGCGTAGGCGTCGCGGTGAAACGAGCCGACGTGCTTGCCAAAGTCCACCAGCACCCGGTCGGGTTGGCGGTGGCTCAGCGTGGCTTGGAAGCGTTCGCGTGGGGTCATGGTTCATCCATCACAATCGGCGTGATGTCGAGCAGGCGGCAGACATGCCGCAGCTCCTCGACGTACGTACCGGCGACGCCGGAGATATGATTAGAGCCAAACTCGTCAATCAGGCGGTCGAAGCTGACGCCCACCTTGACGAATGCCGTCGGAAGCTGGTGGCGGCCGCGCGCCTGCACGAACGCGTCGTACTCCGCCGCTGTCGGCGCGACGGCCTCGCCCGGCAGGATCGTCATGCTGTACTGGCCGCGCTTGCGCGACAGCCGCGCCAGGGTGAGCGGGCCGGGGGCAGCGCGGAAGTAGGTGATGGCGCCGCCGCCCGGGCGCATAGCCGGCCGCAGCTCGATGTGGCGCAGGTTGTCAGCCGGGGTGTCGGAACGGGCCGCGTACCAGGAACACATCGCCCCGCAGTTAGGCAGATAGATCGTCTGGGTTTCGTCGCTGAGGTAGCTCAAGTCGGCGAACAGCACCGGCTTGCCGCCTGAGACGTGCTTGAGAATCTGCATCGTCAGCGCGCCGTCGCCGTCCGCCTCGCACGCCATGGCGATTGGCTCTTTCGCGCCCGCCGCGTCGTAGGGGCTGGGGAGGAAAGCGGCGGTCAGGCATTGCGGCACATAGTTTGTGGACAGGTCGGGCATGCACTTGACGGCGACGAAGTCCAGGCCCTTCTCCTCGACGATCTGCCGTGTCGCCAGGTAGCAGCGCGCCTGGAAGGACAGCCGCGCCGGCGTCAGTCCTTGCCCGTTGTAGGCGACGCCGGCGGCGTTCGCCTCCAGCCAGCCAATTATCTCGGCGGCCGGCGCCTCGGCCATCGCCTCCGCGCGGCGGATAATTTCCAGCTGGTCAATGTGCTCCACGTCCACCCCGAACAGCTCGCGCCACTGCATCGGGTCGAAGGTGCCGGTGTCAATGCCCAGGGAGCGGCCGCCGAACAGGCCGAACACCTGGCCGCGCAACCGCCGCACCGCCGCCGCCGCGCGGGCGAACGGCAGCAGACGGTCGCCGACCCGGCCGGTCTCAAAATCCTCGCGCACGCGGAGGTGCGGGTAGCCAATCTGGTCGAGTGCCCCGCCCGCCCCGAGCAGCGCCACCGTCCCGTGGGTCGCCGGGCTTTTGTTCGAGAGCAGGGCGGTCGGCAGACCAAGGCGCTGGATGCCGCGCACCACCAGGTTGGGCGCCGTCCAGCACGGCACGTGGGCTACCAGCGCCTCGACGCCCGCCGCGCGCAAAGCATCCACCTGGGCGTCTATCTCGTCCTTGGTGCGGGCGACGGTTGGCGCCGCATGCAGATCGACAGGAAGCGTCGCGAGGTAGGCGACGGCCTGGGCGTGGCGCGGCTCGGTCAGCCCGCGAAACAGCTTCTCCCACTCGTGGGGCCGCTCGTCACCAAATGTGATGAGGCCAACTTTCGGGTTCGACATCGGAGGTCCCTCTACGCTTCCATCTTGCGTGGAAACGCCTGAATCATGCGGCCGCCGTCCGGGTAGATCGTCTGGCCGGTGATGAAGCTGGCGTCATCGCTCGCCAGGAACACGGCGACGCGGGCGATTTCGTCGCACTCGGCGAAGCGGCCGAGCGGCATGCGCTCTAGCAGGACGTCGCGCTTGGCGTCGCTATCCACCACGACCGCCATCAGCTCGGTCATCACCGGCCCCGGGCCGATGGCGTTGACGCGAATGCCCTTGTCGGCCAGGGCGAGGGCCATGGACTTGGTGAGCTGGTTGACGCCGCCCTTGGCCGCGCAGTACGGAACCTGGTCGGCCAGCGCCAGCACCGCCATCACCGAGGAGAGATTCACGATCGCGCCGCCCCCGCCCTGCCAGATCATCTGGCGCGCGGCAGCCTGGCTGAGCAGGAACGTCCCTTTCAGGTCCACGGCGATGACGCGGTCCCAGTCCTCCTCGGTCGTCTCCAGGAACTCGGCCTTGTGATTGAGGCCGGCGTTGTTGACCACGATGTCCACCCGGCCGAAGGCGCTCACCGCCGCCGCGACCAGAGTCTCGACCTGGGCTTTCTGGCTGACGTCGCACGCGACGAAGGCGGCGTCGCCTCCCGCAGCCCGAATCCCGTCCGCCGCCGCCTGCCCGGCGGCCATGTTGACGTCGGCCAGCACAACCTTCGCGCCTTCGGCGGCGAAACGCCGGGCGCAGGCCAGGCCGATGCCCCGCGCCGCGCCGGTGATGATGGCGACTCGATCCTGGAGCTTCATGCGCGCCCCCTTACTGGACGGGCGGCTTGACGCCCACCGGATAGCGCGCCATGATGTCGAAGATGAGGTCGCTGACCCCGTTGACGACACCCATGACGATCTGCTCGCCCTTCTCCCGCGTGGCCTTGGTCGCGTCGCCGATGATGCCGTTCTCCAGCTCTTTGTACTCCGGCCGCGCGAACGTACCCTCGAAGTGGTACATCATGCCGGGGCGCGGGCGCTGGCCGGGCGCGATGATGAAGCGGCGGTCCACGAGCGGCGTCCCGCCGCCCTTCGACGCCTTGCTCATGTCAATGTACTGCGGGTAGAGGTACAGACCCATCGAGGTCTCGGCCTCGTCGGCGTGCCACATCAGGTCCTCCAGCGCCGTCTGGTCGTCGCGCAGGAAGTCGTACCAGTGCAGCGACAGGGTGAAGTAGCCTTCCAGGCCGAGCTTATGTACGGCGACGAGGGTTGTCGAGACCTGGCCGTGCGCCGACAGGATGATGAACTTGTTGTAGCCGGCGTGGGACGCGCCGCGCACGATGTCGGTCAGCAGACCGATGTGCGTCTCGTAGCTCAGCGGGATGTTGCACGGCATGTACCAGTGGTGGTACGGGTGTGACCCATACATGGGGCAGGGGAGAAGCATGACGCCGGTGCGCTTCGCGATCAGCTCGGCCAGGCCGATAGCATTGTAGTTGTCCACGCCGATGGGGGCGTGAGGCCCGTGCTGCTCGGTTGCGCCAATCGGCAGCAGGGCGATGTCGCATTCCTCTTTCGCCCACTGGATGACCTCGGGCGCCGTCAATTCAGACCACCACAAATGCCGCCGTTCTTTCATGTTCGTGTCCTCCTCAGGCTTGATTGGGTGAAATCAGGCTCGCGCCAGAGCGTCGGGTATGCCCAGCTCGGCGCCAAGCGCCTCCATCTCCGCGTACAGTTGCGCCGGCAGGGGGATGCCTTCGGCCTGGCGCTTTTGCGCCAGCCGATATTCAATCTCGCCGGGCATGAACATCTCCGCGGACGAGTCCCACATCGGTGAGTTCTTCAGGGATGTGTAGAACGCCCGCATTTTCTCGCGCATCTCGTCCTCGGAGATGATCGCGGCCAGGTTGATGGCGATCATCATGTGGCCGGTCTGGCTCGGCTCGTTGGGATGGGTGTACATGCCCTTCATCGCGTCGCCGAACGCGCCGCCGGTGATCAGGCCGCACAGAATGTCCACCGCGTAGGACAGGCCCAGGCCCTTGAAGCCGGCCATCGGCAGCAGGGAGCCGGCGAAGGCTTTGTCGGGGTCGTCGGTCGGTCGTCCGTCGCGGTCCGTCGCCCAGTCGAGGGGAATCTTGACGCCTTGCTTGCTGGCTAGGAGCAGCTTCCCGCCGGCGACGGCGGATAGCGACATATCCAGGACGAAGGGGAAGTCGGCAAACGTTGGAATGGCGATGGCGATGGGGTTGTTGCCGGTGATGGGCTTGCCGCCACCCGGCGCGACCATGTTCGGCACGACGTTCGTCATGGCGATGCCGACCATGCCGCGCTCGGCGGCCAGCCGCGCGTACAACCCGGTCGCTCCGAAGTGGTTGCTGCGAATGGCGCCGACGACGCCGACGTTGAATTGCTCGGCGATGGCGATGGCTTTGCGCATGGCCTCGCGGCCGACGATGAAGCCGGGGCCATCGTCGCCGTCAATCACCTGCAAGGCGAGGGCGCCGCGGACAGGCTGGATGTGCGGGCGCGGGTTCATGGCCCCATTGCGCAGACGCTTGACGTACAGGGGCAGCCGCAAGACACCGTGGGAGTCGATGCCCCACAGGTTGGTCTGGACGAGGGCGTGGGCGGTGAAGGCCGCATCCTCATCAGTCAGCCCGGCGGCGGCGAGTAGGGAAGTGGCGTAGCTTTCGAGGGCATTCGCGTGAACAAGGATGTTGCCTTCAGCCATTGTGTGTTCCTCTAGCAGACAAGTACGGGGCGGTCGGTCTGACGCAGGGCGGCATCTACCACACTTCCGCCGACGGCTTCCACAAGCGGGTGATGTCCATAGCCGCCCATCACGACGACTTGGGTATCGTAGGTCCGGGCCGCCGATAGGATAGCCTCGGCTGCAAAGCCCTCGGCGGCGACGAAGGTCGCCTGGATCGAGTGCGGCTCAAGCGCCTGGCGCGCCGCATTCAGGATCCGCTGATCGTCGTGGTCAGGCTCGACCGCCGTTGCAATGATGAGCTCGACGTTCCAGTGCAGCGCGAGGTAGGCCGCGATGCTAAGGGCTTCGTCGGAGCGGTGGCTCGCGTTGTATGCCACGAGAACGCGCTCAAGCGTCGAGAGCGGGGCGTTTGGCAGCATCAGCAGCGGGCTGGCGCACTGTCGCAACAAGGTGCGCATGCCGGAGGCGAGACCAGGCAGCAGTTGGCTCGGTGGCGGGTACGAGAGGCGCGCGACCGTCAGGTCCACCCAGCCGGAGCGCCCGCAAATGGTTGACGCGACAGGGCCGACGTCTACGGCCAGCGCGCCCACCACGCCCGCTGCGGCGCATCGCCGGCGGAACTCGTCGCGCAAGGCTTCGACCACGACTGTATCACGCTGCGCGGCCGCCTCGACGACATGCAGCCCCAGCACGCGGCTATGCTCGTGGCGGGCGATGACAAAGGCCTGCTCCAGGGCGCTCCAGCCGGCTTCGTCTCCGCTCAGCGGAACGAGGAGCGTCGCAAACAGGGCGAAGGACTGGCCGCGCTGCGGAGTCAAACCGGCCAGCACCTTCCTCCGCCGCCACTCGCCCGGCAGCACGTCGGCGGAAGACGCATCGCCGGCGACCAACGACCGAACGCGACCGACGACGCGGCCGACGAAGCTTGGGACGTCGGCCGGCTGCGGCGCGACGGAGTCGGTCTCGAATTCCCAATCCAGCGCTTCCTCAAGCAAGGTTCGATAGCCGGAGACCCAGGCGTAAACGTCGGTCTCGGTGCAGCCGGGGAAATCCGCGAGAGCGTTCATCTCGCGGATGACCTGCACGATCAACATGTAGACCGCGTCATACCAGTCGGTGACAGCGGCTTCGAACGGCACGTCTCGCGCCTGCTCTACGCTGAGGACATACTGGTGCAGGGCGATATGCTGCTCTAGCGCATCGTAGACGTCGGCCGAGGTCACCGTCAGGTCGGCAGCGGGGCGCAGCACATCTAGGCGGGTGTGTTGGAGGAACTCGACGTAGCGCGCTTTGACGAGGAGGTCGTGGGCGTCCACTCCCGGTGTCAGGGGCACGCGGGTATGCAGTTCGACGACATAGGCTTCGATGTGCGTCAGGCCCATGTGGCGCGCGACGGCGACCCGGTGGTTGCCGTCGCGCACGAAATATACGTCGCGAATCTGGTAGACTTCAATCGGCGGCAGCCCCTCCGCGCGCTCCGCCTGCTGCCTGACGCGGATCCAGCGGTAACGATCGCTGTCGTGGAGCGGCATGAAGCGGCGGGTGAAGTCTGCGTAGCGGCCGACACTGCCGACGATGGCATCCAGCGGAATGTCCTTCAAGACGCGCCGCTCGCTGCCCTCGACGCGTAGCTGCCGCCGCACCTCGTCGTAGGCCAACAAATCCACGGGCTTGCCGGTCAGCCAGGCAAGAACCTGCTCTAGGTCGGCCTGGAGCCGTGCTCTGACAAATTCCCGTGAACTCTCGTAACTCACCTGCGCTCCTCAACCATGTCGTCTTTGCGCATCGCAGGATCGCGCTGGATGACCCAATCTTTGCATACGTATGCGTTACCCAGTATATCAGATTGCCCGCCGCCTGTCAAGAGCTAAATCCGAGAAAAAACTTGCGCCAGGGTCTTGACAACTCCGCTTTCCGTGATATAATCCGTGCATACGAATGCATAAACCCCAATCAATTCCCCTGTAATCGTAGTGTTCGGCGTGCAAACACGGCGATCTATCCTTAGCGCGACTCCCTAGTGGTAAAGTGAATTCATAATCGCCCGAAGCCTGCTCCCATTGGAGGGAGTAGGGGATGTGGTGTTCAACGATTCTTGCGACGAAAGGAGATGAGCCTGCCCACACACATGGCTTGAACGTGTTACCTGTGCTACTCATACCCAACCCCGGCAAGAGGAGGCCGTGAAATGAAGATCGCAACCGTGGCCCTGCTCGTCGTCCTGGTGACATCCGTGTTGCTTGGCTGTTCGTCTACTCCCCCCGGCGCCGCCTCTCAGCCCGCCGCGCCCGCTCAGCCGAACGCCCCGGCCCAGGCCACCGCCCCCCAGGCCGCGGCCCCCGCCGCCCAACCCACCGCCGCCCCGGCCGCCGCGAAGGCCGCCGCGCCCGCCGCTCAGCCCACCGCGGCTCAAGCGGCAGCCAAAGCGGCAGATGCCAACGCTATTGGTGTGCCCGGCTGCCGCATCCCCGCCCCCGACAAGCCGACGACTGTCAATGTCATCGGCTGGTCCTACCCGATCATCAACTACTACTTCGACCAGCTCAAGAAGTGCAACGGCGTCAAGAACCTGACGGTCAACACCCAGCTCCTGGACTCAGGCACGGCGCACGAGCGCATCAAGCTCGCGGCAGCCGCCGGCGGGGATGCGACGTACGACATCATCCTGAACTCCGGCGGGAACGTGCAGCAGCTGGCCGAGCAAGGCGCGCTGGTGCAGCTCGATGACCTCATCAAGAAGTACGAGTCTCAGTACAAGATCAGCGACATCGTCGGCTGGCCCGATGCCTCCTGGCAGGACAAGAAGTACGCGATCCCGCTGGAAAACAACACCGAGTTCTTCTTCTACCGCCCCGACATTTTCCAGAAGCACGGGCTGAAGCCGCCGGAGACGTGGGATGATGTCATCGCGGCGTGCAAGGTGCTCAAGCAAGACCCGAGCGTCACCCTGCCGGGCACGGTGACGCTGTACCAGGGTTGGGCGTGGGACCTGGAGTTCAATCAGATGCTCGGCGCCCAGGGCGTCACGTACCTGGACGACAAGAACATGCCGCGCTTCAACGGCCCCGAAGGCGTCAAGGCGCTCAACAAGCTGGTGGAGATCTCCAACGCGTGCATGGGCGACAAGGGCCTGACCTACAGCATTGACGATACTGAAGTCGGTCTGGAGAATGGCAGCCTGGCGTTCGGCTTCACGTGGGCCAGCCGCGGCGCAAACATGGACAACCCCCAGAAGTCGCAGCACGTCGGCGGCATCAACTTCTCCCCCGCGCCGCGCTTCGCGCCCGGCGGCCCCTACGGGGCCTATGGCGGGGGCGCCTCCTTCTCGATCATGAAAGGCTCCAAGGTTGATCAGGACCTGCTGTTCCGCATGATCATGGAAGCCGCGTCGTACGACAGCCAGGTGGAAGCTGCCAAGCTCGGCATCGCCAGCCGCAAGGCCGTCGGCGATGTCGCCACCGCACGCTACTATCCGGCCGCCCTGGCGACCATCTCTGGCGGGATTCCCTCCAAGTACAACCCGGCCAGCGGTCTGGCCAGCACCGCCCTCGGCAACAACCTGCCGCTGGCGACGACCGGAAAGTACACGGCGCAGGAGCTGCTGGACAAGGCGGCGAATGAGTACATCGAGCAGGCGAAGGCCGCCGGCTATATCAAGTAACGCGCGGCGGACGGATCCATCGGCCGCGGCCTCTCTCCTATAAGGTTCAAGAGCGGATAGGCTACTTGGATGTGGGTGATTTCCGCCCCTCCTCCATCCCCCCAACCCCCTTCCTCCCCACAAGTGGGGAAGGAAGGGGGAGCTGGGCAAAGTCAGCTGTGCGATGATCAGGGGGACAGTCGTGAAACGGAGCACCTTCTTCTTCTTCGTTGGCCCTAGCGTCGTCATCATGACGTTGCTGATGATCCTGCCTGTGCTGGCTTCGATCTACCTCAGCTTCAACCTGATTACGTTCCGCAATCTGCTGACGCCGCGCTGGACCGGCCTGGACAACTACGTGGCGACCCTGGCAGACCCAGCCTTCTGGAGCTCCCTGAAATTCACGCTCACGTATGTCGCGATTACCGTGCCCGCCACGATTCTGCTGGGGTACGCGCTGGCGCTCATGCTGGACGAGATTCACCGCTTTCGGGGTCTTCTGATTACGCTCTTGCTCCTGCCGATGGTGATCACCCCCGTCGTCACCTCCCTGATGTTCCGGAACATGTTCAGTGACACGGGCTTGTTCACGTACTGGTTGAATGTCATCTTCGGCTATTCCTTTGTCCTCAACGCCACCACAGCGCCCATGCTCATCATTCTGCACACGCTGTGGGTCGGCGTGACCTTCCCGATGATTGTCCTGTTTGCCGGACTCCAAACGCAGAACATGGAGATCGTCGAGGCTGCGCAGGTGGACGGCGCCAACTGGTTTCAGCGCCTCGTCTACGTCGTCACGCCCCAGCTGCGCTCCCTGTTCGTGTTCATCGCCCTGATCGCCATCATGGACGCCTATCGCGTGTTCGATAGTATCTACGTGATCACGCGCGGCAATCCGGCGTTCAACACCAACTCCATCATCTTCTACACCTACAGCACAGCGATGGCGTATGGCAATCTCGGCCGCGCCAACGCCATGGCGATCCTGACCGTGATTGGCATCTTCATCGTCCTGATCCCCTACCTCGTCATCACGTATCGGGACCAGATGCAGGAGAGATAAGGACCATGCGCAAGAAGAACTGGGTCATCCAAGTCTTTATCTACCTCTTCCTCCTGGTATGGGTGTTCTTCAGCATGCTCCCGCTGTTCTGGACCGTGCTAAGCTCCATCAAGGTGCCGATTGACGCCTTCTCGCGCGTCCCCAAGATCTTCAATTTCACGCCGACCGGCGACAACTACGCCAAGCTCTGGCTCAAGGGGCCGTCGGAAGACTTCTTGCCGTTCGGCATCGGCATCCTCGTCATCCTCGTGTTCCTTGCCATCCTGGCTGCGAATGCCGAGCGGGTCTCGCCCGGGCGGCGGAGGTCGAAGGCCGGGCCATACCTCCTGGTTGTCGCCGTCGTGCTCGGCATCATCTTCCTGCTGCCCAACTTCTTCATGATGGCCGAGTTCTACAGCTACTTCCAGAACAGCATAGTCGTCGCCCTGGGGGTGGTATCTATCTCGATCACCATCGGCTGCCTGGCCGGCTACGGCCTGGCGCGGTACGCCGGTGTGCTAGGCGTCATCATCCTCGTCGTCGCTCTCGCCTTCCGCGCCCTGCCCGGCTCGGCCTTCGTCCTGCCCTATTTCTATCTCGGCCGGCTGTCGGGCCTGTATGACACGTATTTCTTGCTCATCGTCGCCCTGGTGGCCGTCAACCAACCCTTCACTATCTGGCTGCTGCGCAGCTTCTTCATGGAAATTCCACGCGAAATCGAAGAAGCGGCGATGATTGACGGGGCCGGGCGGCTTCAGGCGTTCGTGCGCGTCATTATCCCCATCATGTGGCCTGGCATCATCACCACGGCGCTCTTCTCGCTGCTGCTGGCGTACAGCGACTTTTTCTTCGCCCTTATGCTGACCCTCACCCGCTGGACGCTGCCGGTCGGCATTGTGCAGTTCACGGGTGGCGAGGATCCGGGCTACGTCACCGTCGCCGCGGCGGCCTCGGTGTCCATCTCGATTCCCATCATCTTCGTCATTATCTTCTTCCAGAAGTACCTCATCAAGGGCCTCGGCGCCGGGGCCGTCAAGGGCTAGCGGCTGCGTCCCATCCCAGAATGCCGAACACAATGCACGGCAAGTCACTCTCGATCGCGGGGCTGCGGGATAGACCCTACGGCGCGCGGCTATCACTCGTCAAAGCGCTGCATGTCCAGGGCAAGCCGTTCCGCTCGTTCGTGCTCACCTATATGTCGGACGGGCTGAAGGTGTTCGCGCGGCTGAACGTGCCGCGCGCGGAACCTCCGGCGGCTGGCTTCCCGGTCATCGTCTTCGCCCACGGCTTCTCGCCGCAGCCGCTGGATCCGGACTACTTCCAGCGCCCCTACTACGAACGCTGGACCGACGCGTATGCTGAGGCTGGCTTCGTCGTCATCGCGCCCGGCTATCGCGGGCATGGCATCGTCAACGGGGAGACCGCCGACGGCGCGGAGGTCAGAGAGCGCTATGCCGAGCTGCACCTGACCTCGCCCTTCTACGCCATTGACGTTCTCAACCTGGTGGCCAGCCTGCCGACCCTGGCCGAGATAGATTGGGGGGACTGCGGGCCGTCGGCGCCCCCCCAACCGCTGGTAGACGAGCGCACCCTGTACCTGGTAGCCCACTCGATGGGCGGCGACGTGGCGTTAATCGTCTTGACCGTGACCAAGCGGGTTCAGGCGGCAAGCATTTGGGCGGGCGTGTGCGCCGACATCCGCGATGTCACACGCTTCTACGCCGCGCATGAGGGTTCGCGCACTCCAGCGGCGCCCACGGTCGAGGCGAAGCTGGCCGCCATCGCCTCGACCGTCGCAGCGGAGCCGTTCTGCGTCGCGGATGCCGCTGCGCTCAACGGCTACTATTCTCTGGCTGATCTCTCTACCCCGCTTGTTATCCACCAGGGGACGCGCGACCCCGCCATCCCCACCGAGTGGTGCCTGAACCTGCACGCTGAGCTGGCCAGGCTCGGTAAGACGAGCCGCCTCTACCTGTACGAAGGCAACGATCATGAGCTGAGCCTGAATGATGCTCACGAGACCGCCGTCCAGCGGGATATCGCATTCTTCTGCGCGCACGCACCGTCAGATCAGCGGCGTCACCGATAAATAGCAGAGCCGCTGCCCTTTCACCTATCACAAGGAGACGACAGTGACATCGAGAAGCAATCAGCGGAACAAGGAGATTGTCTGGGCGTACTGGCAGAAGATGAACTATGCCACGCCCGGCCAGGTCGCCGGCATCGTCAAGGAGGCCATCCACCCGGACGTCAACTGGAATGCCTCGGCGCCCATCAACCAGATCCTCGGCGTGGACGCGCTCATCACCGACTTCTGGGAGCCGCTGCGCCGCTCCTTCCCGGACATCAAGCGCAACCCTTACATCTTCATGGGCGGGATAGACACCGAGACGGTCTACGGCGAGCAGCGCGGCGAGGAGTGGGTCGCCGGCGTCGGCTATCTCACCGGCACGTTCGTCCAGGATTGGCTCGGCATCCCGGCGACTGGCAAGAAGACCAACATCCACTTCGGGCAGTTCTACGTGATGCGCGAGGGCAAGATCGCCGAGTGCTACGTGCAGTTCGATATCCTGGCCGTGATCCGGCAGGCCGGTTTCCAGGTACTGCCGCCGGCGCCGGGTGGCGAGGGCGGCAAGATCCCGCCGCCTGTCGCCGGCGACGGCATCCTCCTGACGGAGCAGGACGCGCTCGAGGGCCGCAAGAGCCTACAGCTGGTCGAGGCGATGGGGCGCGGGCTGGAGCGCTACGTCCGCAGCCGCGACGGCGGCGACATGACTAGCATGGAGCAGTGGCGCTACTGGCACCCGCAGATGAAGTGGTACGGCCCGTCCGGCATCGGCGCCTGTCTCAACCTGGAAGAGTTTCAGGACTTCCACCAGCGGCCGTGGCTGCACGGCTTTGGCGACCGCAACCTGACCCGCGATGGCGGCGGTCGGGTGATGGGCTTCATCGGCGAAGGGAAGTACGCCTGTGGCGGCGTGTGGGACACTGTGTTCTCAGTGAATCACGGCGACTACGCGGGCATCCCGGCCACGAAGAAGCTCATGCGGATGCGCGACTTCGACTGGTGGAAGCGCGAGGGCGACCAGATCATTGAAAACTGGGTGCCGATTGACATGGTAGACCTGTGCCTGCAGCTGGGCGTGGACCTGTTTGAGCGGCTGCGTTGCCAGATCGAGCTGCGCAAGCGCGGCATCCAGTGGTACGATCCCCAGGCGCTTCTGTCGGAGCCGAGCTAGCCGTCGTAACACCTGGCGTTGACGGAAGCGAGGTGACGACCCGCTGCCCCTCGAAGCTGTGCGTCTACGCGGGGGCAGGTCCTGGCGGTTGCCGCGTGGCTCTCTCGACGAGTGAGCCATGCCAGGCAACCGCCAAGCGGACCGTCTGCGGCATCCTCCTCGCTCATTGGCTCGCACCCCGCAAAAGTGCCTGGATAGGGCGTGGACAGTCATCGAATAGTGAACGACGCGAGGTATAATATCAACGCGTATTGTCCAACGCCCAGTCTCATACGGCCCAGATCGTCATGTCGAGAATTATGTAGAGCGAGGATGGGAGAGATTACAGCTAGGCGGCGACGTGCTGGAGGAACACGCCAAGCGCCTCGACGAATACCCACGTCCCGGAACTATTCCTATTGCAGCGCCACGGGGACTATACGCGCGAAGAGCGTTTCTCATAGAGAACACCGAGTTCTTTGTAAATGATGTGCACTGCGTTGACTACGTGCAACCGAGCCGGTATAATGCTCCCGCAGACTACCCAAGCGGCAAGAGCAGGCGGTGTCGCGTGAGAGGACTGTGTTGTGGCAGAACATGGAGCATGGAGAACCCGCGCTTATGCCGTCTAGACGCCGGTGGATATTCGACCCGGATAGCGGCGGGAAACCAGTCCCGGACGCGGTGAAACGGCGCACCGAGGAACGCATCCGCCGCTATGCCGGTGCGCACTTCGCCGGTTGCTTTACGCACCTCGATGTTCGGTTTCGCGGCCAGTTCTGCTACATTGATGCCTACCGTGAGCCGGAGCCGCTTACCCCCAGTTGGCCGCCAGTGGACTGGCCCGAAACCAGGGAAGAGTACCTCGAGCGCCTGCGCAACACGCCGACGCACCTGTGCCGCCTGCGCTACTTCGGCGCCTTCGACGCTGCCTTTGACAGCAGGGGCGCGAAGACGCGCCCCCGCACCCCCTAAGAATGTCTACGATGCCTTCCACGACGCCGGTGGCTTCGCCGTCGTCCCCTTCGTCGAGCGGGGCAAGCACGCCCGCCGCACTTTCGACGACCACGGACTGCCGCTCTGCGCTGCCGGCCTCGCCATGCCCCGCAAGGCCACCTTCGTCGAGCGCACCAGCCTCGTTCCCCACCAGAAGGGTCGCTACGTTTGCCCGCTGCTCTTCCCCTCACCCACCGGTGAGGTCTGTCCCATCGCCAACACCCACTGGGCCAGCGGCGGCTGCGTCACCACCCTCGGTACCTCCCTCGGCGCTCGCCTCCGCTACACCCTCGACCGCGACGCCGACGCCTTCAAGGCCGTCTACAAGCAGCGCACCGCCGACGAGCGCATCAACTCCCAGGCCAAGGAACTCGGCATCGAGCGCCCCTTCTTGCGCAACCAGCGCTCGATCACTAATCTCAACACGCTCATCTACGTCCTGATCAACCTGCGGGCGCTGGGCCGCGTCCGCGCTCACAACCTCGCGCAGGCTCAGGCGGCTGCGCGTCGCATCGGTTAGAATAGCCTGACCCAACGGGCGGACGCCGCTTCGCTTCGTCAACGGGCGGTCGTGGGGATGTGTCGCACGCGCGGCGCCCGCCCTCCGTCAGGCTGATACCTCTCAACCCCATCCGAAACCAACACCCTTCGGCGGCCCTTGCCCGCGCGAAGCAGGCCCTCGTGTGTCTCCGCCGCCCGACGACGCCTTGCTCCCACCGCTCTGGCTGGCCGATCCCCTGTTTCAGCCGCTGAACGCCACCCCAAGCCGCGTTGGTCGCCCCTCAACACCCCCCTCAACCCCGTCCGCCGCCCCTTCGCCCCGCTTATGTTTTGTGCCACTTCCCAGCACCGCCTTATGTTAGGTCCACCCCTCTTTTCTGAAACACTATAGCACCATTGGTTTTCTGTGATGCTCGATCGCGCGACAGCACTCTGTCACTCGCCACGTCTTTGTGCTCAAAGTACACAACACGTCCGAAGAAGCATACTGCAGAATTCGACACTTCAAGCAGGTCGCTCGAGCGCGTGCGCAAGCGGCGCGGGGTACTGGTTCTGGATGTGTTGTGGAACGACTTGCGAAATTGTGCAAGCACGGAGCCGAGCCCGTCGACTGCAGCAGCGGGCAGAGCACGAACGCGAGTCGGCTGTCACCACCACTGAAAGAGAACCTGGTCGGGCATTGCGAGCCTGACCAGGTTCTCTACGTCAACTTCGTGAGTAAGGTTCAGCGCGAGGTGTCGTCCGTAGATGAGTCTATACTCTCGGCTTTGTCTTGCTCCATTACAGCTGAACTACACGACCGATTCATGCGGGCGACCAGGAGCGAATGATCCTGGGCGTCTACGATGGAGTCGAGGTTGAGGTCTCGGTTCCAATTCGCGTCGAAGGAGTCGCCTGGGCGTGTCCCAAGGTATGGCACGATTTGCTGGCGATCCGCCTCGTTGACAACGCAATTCCGGTCGAGGTCGCCCAAGGCAGCCTCGCGCCCGCGCTCCATGCGCAGGCGATACGGGCCAGAGGTCGAACCCCATCGTGTCGCTTCGACTCGCCACACGCCCGTTTGATCGAGCTGCGCAACGAGGAAAGAGTTGTGTCCGACGTCCGCGCCATCATCATCTCGGCTCAGGAGGGAGCCATCGGGGCGATACAGTGCTACGATAGTATCCAGCGATGAGCCGTCTATCGCAAACATGCGAATAGATGCCCAGGTTCCACTGGCCCCCGTGAAGCAATAGTTCTGCGTGGGAGAGGAGTTGGACATCGAGCCGCTGACTGTCTGCTCAAAGCCAAGTGCGGCCCCCTGACAACTGGAGGCGCTTCCCACAGTGAAACTGACCCGAGTAGCGCCATCAATGCCGCCCCAGTTGCCATCAAGGTTCAATACAGGCTCAGCGAAGTAGCTGCCGGGGCTAGAGAACGAGCGCTGTTGCTCGTACAGGTATTCCTGGTTGGGGTCCAACGAAAGACTCACGTGCGGGAAGTCTACCTGCTCACCGCTCCAGTCTGTCCCGCGTCGCGCTCCTGCGGCCAGGCCCTGGATGGTAATGCGCTGTGTGCCCGTGTTCCGCACTTTGAATCGCGCAGTAACAGTCTGGTTTGGTTGTGGGTTCGTGGATGAGAGATGCAAAGCTTCGACAACCCTCACATATCGGTCAGCTCGCGCCCAGTCGAATTCGAACAGTGCCCCGCCGGCTTTCTCGTAGTATTCAATCGTAATGTCGTGGTAGCCACCACTTACCGAGTGATTCACCGCCTTCGTGAAAGGAGCCTGATCTCGCCATTCGTTCATGATTTGGGTGTCGTCAATCCACACGCGGAACCCATCATCGCCCCGCGCTGTGAACGTATAGGTGCCGGCCTCGAGATAGGCCGTACCTTGATAGCGGACTGAAAAGTAATCATTCCCAACACCGTGCCCAGGCCCGCCCGCGCCCCAGTCCACGTGGATCGGCCAGTTGCCACACGTGGTGTACGTTGGATTGCCGCTGAGGAACACGTTGTTATAGTAAGTGACACCATAGTCGGGCGGCACGATACCACGGCACATTGGGTCCACACTGGATCCCTGCTGCCAACTGAATTTAGCGGTCGCCCAGCCATCGTCCTCGTAGTACTCAACCTTGACTTCGTGCTCTCCTGCCGTCATCGGTCGCGAGCGGACATACGTCTCGACCTGCGCTCGCCACTCATTGAGTAGCTCGCCGCCATCAATGTACACGCGCATTCCATCATCTGTCTGGGCCGTGAAGTCATAGGTGGCAGTGTCGAAGCTGAAGCGCCCGGTCCATCGCACCGAGAAGCTGTTGTTGTTGACGCCATTGCCTGGGCCACCACCTACCCAATCGTAGTTGATGGGCGCGCTCTCGCAGCGAGTGAGAATGGGCGTTCCACTCAATGTCTTGTTGTTGTAGTACTCCGCCTTGTACTGCCCACTCGGACACGACGCGCTCGCGCTCTGCTCCCATCGGAAGCGCGCCGACGCCGCGCCTGCATTCTCGTAGTACTCGATCTTGAACTCGTAGACGCCGTCGGCGACATGGTCTGAGAAGGTATGATCTTGCGCCCCCTGATCATACCACGCATTGATGATCTGAGTCTGGTTCATCCAGACACGGATGCCATCGTCCGAGCGCGCGATGAAGGTGTAGTTACCATCGGCGACATGCGCGCGACCTGTCCAGCGGACAGAGAAGTTGTCGGCGCCTACCCCGTTACCAGGCCCACCGTTACCCCAGTCGTGGTTAATGGGCCAGTTCTCACACTGGACGAAGACGGGTGTGCCTGCCAGATCCTTGTTGTTGTAGTACTCCGCCTTGTACTGCTCACCCGAGCAAGTCACGGGCGTTGCGCCCTGTTGCCAGTTGAACTGGGCAGTGGCTCCACCCCCTTCCTCGTAGTACTCGACCCTGACCTCGTGTTCGCCTGCCGTCATTGCCTTGGGCTGCGCGAAGGATGTTGGCGCTTGTGGCCGCCACTCGTTGAGCAGGGTCACGCCATCAATGTACGCTCGCACCCCGTCGTCGGCTCGGGCATTGAAGATGTAGGTCGCCGCGTTGAAACTGAAGCGGCCCGTCCACCGCACAGAGAAGTTGTCAGAACCTACCCCATTGCCGGGACCGCCCCCTCCCCAATCGTAGTTGATGGGCGCACTCTCGCACCGTGTGAACACTGGACTGCCACTCAACATCTTGTTGTTGTAGTACTCCGTCTTGTATTGGCCACTCGGACAAGTGACGGTCGTGGGGTCCTGCTGCCAGTTGAACTGCGCGGTCGCGCCACCCCCTTCCTCGTAGTACTCGACCCTGACCTCGTGTTCGCCTGCCGTCATTGCCTTGGGCTGCGCGAAGGATGTTGGCGCTTGTGGCCGCCACTCGTTGAGCAGGGTCACGCCATCAATGTACGCTCGTACCCCGTCGTCGGCTCGGGCATTGAAGATGTAGGTCGCCGCGTTGAAACTGAAGCGGCCCGTCCACCGCACAGAGAAGTTGTCGGGGCCAACGCCGTAATCAGGGCCACGATAGCCCCAGTCATGGTTGATAGGCGCATTTTCACACTGCACAAACACCGGATCGCCTGCCAGGTTCTTGTTGTTAAAATACTCGGCGCGGTACTGACCTGGACAAGTCACAGACCGAGCTGCGCGGACCGTTCGCTCTGCATCAATGCGTCCCCAACCGAACGACTCGTTTGGGTATCCCTCTGCATAAGGATCAAGAGCTTGAGCGTTCTGCTTGATGAGCGTCTCGACTCGGTCCGGGCTCAACCCTGGATTCACCGATAACACCAGCGCGGCCAAGCCTGACACGAAAGGCGCCGCGGCCGATGTCCCGGCGAAATTCGGTCTATATCCGCCACCCAGTTTTGTCGTCCAGATATTTGCGCTTCCCGGCGCCATCACATCCAGCAGCGGCCCATACCCGGTACCCTTGCTGCCACCTAAGAGACCGAGGAGTCCCGCATCCCACCCACAATTCACAGCAACGTTTGTGAAATTCGGCGTACAGTCCTCGTCTCTATCGTTTGTCGCACCGACAACAATGACATGGTTTAGTTCAGCCGGCAGGTTGTAAGTCGTATCATTCGGCGACAGATATTGTCTATCATTTCCCGCCGAGGCAATCATAACAACGCCCTGCTGATATGCGAAATCCACCCATTGTTGATACGCGGTTTGTTCATCTCTTGAGGCTGGACCACTGAAACTCATGTTGGCGATGCGCGCCCCGTGCCTGGCGGCCCATTCGATACCCTTCCATATGGCTGCTGTGGAACAATGGCCCCCACTATCACAGACCTTCACCGGCATAATCATCGCGCCCCAGGATATGCCTGCTACGCCTATCCCATCATCGCCTCTCGCGGCGATAATTCCCGAAACCGCGGTGCCGTGTCCTTGATCGTCCTGAAGGCCCTGATCATTATTGATGAAGTCATAACCTGTGTAAGTGTCCTTATTGCCGATCTCAGGCGAGTAAGTCAAATCCAGACCTGTATCAAGCACGGCAACTATCACGTCCGAGCTACCCGTCGTCATATCCCAGGCCTCGCGGATATGCAGGTTGGCCTGCCTTGAGCCGTTTAGCGCCCATTGATTGGAGAATAACGGGTCATTCGGTGTGCGATCAATAGTCAGCCAACGATTGGGAATTGCAAGTTCGACTTCCGGATTTTGTGCCAGAGTATTAACCAGCGCCGGTATATCGCTGTCTTTTGCGACGTGAACTAGATAATACCGACTTAGCTCGCTCTCCTCCTTCGACATCTGTTGATTTGCGGGTGTGGAGAGGGGTTCAAGTGTATTGACCTGAAGCGTTCGGAGGAGAGCGTTGAGGGAATTGGAACTTGTGGTCGCTTTTCCCGCGTCAACAATGACACCTGGCTTCAGCTTTACAATCAGTTGGTCAGGCACGTACTCACCCACACGAGCATTGTCTGTTGCCTGGGCGGAAGGCGGCGATATACTGATCGAAGCCAGTATGAGAAGTGACAGGAGCAACAGGGAAAAGGCGACGGCACTTCGTCGTCTAGACAGTCCTGCAACGCGCGAATGACCCACTATTCTGCTTTGTCTCACGGCGATTCTCCCTTTTGATCTTGGGATGACACATGCCATCCCGTGAAGGCATGTGACCTCATGGGCTAGGATGTTAATCAACAACGGCCAGCGCCTTTCGACATACGTCGAGAAGGGATGCTGGCCGTAGAACCATCTCAGCTAGAACATAGCGGTTTGTCCTGTGCAGCATCTATGCTGCGGGTCAATTGGGCTTGCATGGGCGAAGTTGCCATTTGGGAAGCGCCATGCCAAAGCTACTTCCCATTGTACAATGACCTCCCCTGCCTGTCAAGGGTCGGTTTTATGAGCGGCAAAGTATTTGGGTAGCTCCACAGATTAGCGTGGAGGTTCGGCAAACAGTGAACGAGCGTGCGCCTCGGCTTTGGTGGGGCGGCCGCGTGGTTTGGGTGTCGGGTACGGCGGCGGCGCGATCTTGAAACACAGCAACTCATGGACGCTCCACACATGGTCCGTTACGCCTGCCGCGATCGCGGGTGTGCGCTTGAGCCAGTGCCGTCCACGTGGCAGGACAAGTTCCACGGCGAGGCTCTCATGACAGCGGCAGAAGTTGTAGACACAGCCGACCAGATACATCCCCGCCATCAGCGTCTCGGTCAGGCGAGGGGTGGCGCGGCTGCGTCGCACCAGAGGCGCGAACGAGGCGCGAAACATGCCATTGAGCCGCTCGATGTAAGCGGTGTTGAGAACGCCCCCGGCCTGGGAGATGTGCAGCAAGCGCGTCACCAGCACCTGCGTTCCCTGGACGATCCGCCGCTCGATGTGCTTGACGACCTGCCCCAAGGCCAGATCGGGCCACGCGATGAGCTTCGGCCGACCGCGCTGCCCCGTCGACTGTGGTTCCACGGTGGCCCCACGCCGCGCGGATTAACAGTCGGCATCTTGGCGTAGTCGCTCCAGTTGTACCAATCAGCCACCCACTCGGATGCGTTGCCCACCATGTCCAGCACACCAAAAGGGCTTTGCCCTGATGGAAATGACCATATAATATAGACACTAACCAGTTGGAGGTGTGCCTGCTATGCTCGGCCTTCCGCCGGAACGCGAAGAATCAAGCGCCAGCTCCACGACGACCTCACCCGAGGAAATGGCCCTGGTGCTAGCGCTGCGGCGCGGCGATGAGGCTGCCTTCGTGACCCTGGTAGAGCGTTATCATGCCGCGCTTGTGCATGTCGCCCTCCCCTACGTCTCTGACCGGACGACAGCCGAGGAAGTCGCGCAAGAGACCTGGCTTGGCGTGCTCCAGGGCCTCGACCGCTTCGAAGGCCGCTCCTCGCTCAAGACCTGGATCTTTCGCATCCTGCTAAACACGGCCAAGACACGCGGGGTGCGAGAGAGGCGTAGCATTCCTTTCTCGAGCTTTGAACATCCTGACGACACGGCCGACGAGCCTTCGGTGGACCCGAGCCGCTTTCTTCCCGCTGACCATCCGAAGTGGCCGCACCACTGGGCCATCGCGCCCGATAGCTGGGCCGACCTCGACGATGTGCTGGCCTCGCGCATCATGCGCGAGTATGTCGAGCGCGCTATCGAAGCCCTCGCGCCGGCGCAGCGGGAGGTCATCACGCTGCGCGACATTGAAGGCTGGACGTCCGAGGAAGTGTGCCAGGCGCTAGGCATCAGCGAGGGCAACCAGCGAGTGCTTCTGCACCGCGCTCGCTCGAAGGTGAGGCAGGCCATGGCAGATTACCTGGGCACAAATTAGTGTTGGGCGAGATTGACAGTCGGGGCGGCTCTATGACGGGGCCGCCCTGAAGACGTTTTTGCAGCTTGCTCCACCGGATGTAACGTACCACGCGCTCCAACAGACCATACTCTGGTAAGTAAGTCTATCTGGACAGGCGAGGAGGACGACATGACGAACCGATTCCTGCGCCGTGCCGTCATTGGTCTGCTGGCGGGTATTGTCAGCAGTGTAATCGTGGTAGCGGCATTTCAAGACGCGCCGCATATCGCGCTGGCGTTACTCGTCGGGGTGGGCTATGCCCTCGTCTTTCGGATAGCGGCAGGTGGCTACGCCGATAGCATTATGAGCGGGGCAGCGATGGGTGTCCCGCTCTGGACGCTGTTCGACATCATCATTTTCCCGGTCGCCAACGGGCAACCACCGCAGTGGACGGCGGCGGGGATGCGCGCTCAGTTCCCGTATCTCGTCGGCTGGGTCATCTTTGGGGCGACCCTCGGGCTGATGGTGCAGGCGCTGAGTGACCTGGCGGTACGGCGCCTCGGGCCTGAGCTTAAGCCGAAGAAGCCGTCGGTGACGCCCACCCGAATTGTCGTCGTGGGCGGCGGGTTCGCAGGCGTCACGGCGGCGCAGAGCCTCGAGAAACTGTTTGGTCCCGATCCGGCTGTCGCCATCCAGCTCGTCAGCGAGACCAATGCTCTGCTGTTCACGCCAATGCTGGCGGAGGTCGCAGCGAGCAGCCTCGAGCCGACGCACATAAGCACTCCCTTGAGGACATCCCTCCACCGGACGGAGGTGATTCGCGGGCGCGTGGCAAGCATCGATCTAGGCGCGAAGCAAGTACGTCTGGAGTCTGACCAGGACGCTCCCGAGATGGTCGTCCATCAAGCATTGCCCTTCGATCACCTGGTGCTCAGCCTCGGCGCTGTCTCGAACTACTTTGGCAACAAGGGCATCGAGGAGAATTCCTTCGACTTCAAGTCCCTGGGAGATGCCATTCGCATCCGCAACCATGTCATTGACATGTTCGACCGGGCCAGCCGCGAGCTCGACCCGGAGCGGCGGCGGGCAATGGTGACGTTTGTGATCGCGGGGGCAGGCTTCTCGGGCGCCGAGCTGGCAGGCGGGCTAAACGACTTTGCCCGGGGGATGCTCGCTTACTATCCGAATCTCGCGCCGGAGGACGTGCGCATCATAGTAGTCCATCCCGCCGACCGGATCCTTCCAGAATTGAGCGAGAGCCTCGGGAAATATGCGCTCGAGCGCATGGCGGCGCGCGGCGTCACGTTCAAGCTGAACACGCGGGTTGCGGATGCGCGGCCGGGCATCGTCGTCCTCAATCCTAGCGAGGAGATTCGAACCGAAACGCTCGTCTGGACTGCCGGCACACGTCCCAATCCGGTGGTGCAAGCGCTGCCCGTGGAGTTGAGCAAGCGCGGCGCGGTCGTGGTGGACATGGCGCTGGCTGTACCAGGGCAGCCGGGAGTGTGGGCGCTCGGCGACTGTGCCGCCGTGACCGACGCCAAGACCGGCAAGCCATGCCCGCCGACGGCCCAGTTTGCTCTGCGCGAGGCGTACACCGTGGCGCACAACATTCACGCCACACTACGCGGCCAGCCTCTCAAGGCATTCCACTTCGACGCGCTCGGTGTGCTCGCCGTCGTCGGCCACCACACTGCGTGCGCCGAGATCAAGGGGCTGCGCTTTTCCGGGCTATTCGCGTGGCTCATGTGGCGCGGCATCTACCTGAGCAAGCTGCCCGGGCTTGAGCGCCAGGTGCGGGTTCTGTCGGACTGGATTATCGAGCTGTTCTTCCCCCGCGACATCGTGCAGACGATCGATTTCGGGAACCGCGACCCCGAGCGACAGACGAGCGCAGCAACGGATGCGGCGGTAGGCAACACCAACCCCAATGCCTCGTTGCACTCGGCATGACCGCCTGGGCTCAGTGTCACGGAGGATTTGGCAATGTCTATGAACGGTAAAAGCGGCATCGTGGTCAGCGTGATCGTCGGCGCGCTCGGTGGCGCGCTCATGATGGGCCTGGGCCTGGCGTCGATTCTGACAGGCGTCGTGCTTGGCGCGGTGTATGGGCTCGTGTTCGCTCTGCTCGCCCGACCCCGCGCCAGCAGCCCGGGCGCGGGCCTGCTGTGGGGGCTTGGCTTCGCGCTCTTGCTGTGGCTCGCCGGGCCGGCGGGCCTGTTCCCGCTGCTAGGCGGCATGCCCCAGATGGGGATGCTCGACACCGCCCGCGCTCACTTTCCGGAATTGGTCGCGTACCTGCTGTGCCTCGGCTTGCCACTCGGGATCGCCTTGGGGACCTGGGGCACGTTTCAACCGGCAGTGGACCGCGTTGCCTTTAGCTGGCCCCGCGCCATCATTGTCGGCGGCGTGGCGGGCGTCATCGGCGGCTGGGCGTTCGGCAAGTGGATGGAGCAGGTCAACTTCTACCCCCTCATCGCGGGCATCTTCAACTCGAGCGACCGGTCGCTCGGCGTCGGTCTACACTTTGTCATTGCCATCATCATCGGGGCAAGCTTCGGCATCCTCTTCCAACGCGATGTGCGCCACGCCGGGTCGAGTCTCGGCTGGGGCATGGCGTACGGCATCTTCTGGTGGTTCCTGGGGCCGCTGACACTGCTCCCGCTGCTGACTCTGCACTGGCCGGATTGGTCGTACGCCCACGCCAGTGACCTGTTCGGCTCGCTCGTCGGCCACATCATTTACGGCCTGCTAGTCGGCCTCATCTACGCCCTGATTGACCGCCTGTGGGTCGCCTTCTTCCACGATTCCGATCCCCTCAACCGCGAGGCTGAAGGCCCGGGGACGCGCACGCTCCAAACCCTCGGCTGGGGCGCTCTCGCCGCCCTCGCAGGGGGTCTGGTGTTCAGCCTGGTGATGGTGCAGGTCGGCTTTCTTCCGCGCGTGGCGGCCCTGGCGCACGGCTCTTCCCCGGCGCTCGGCTTCATAGTGCACCTCGCCATCAGCGCGCTGATCGGCGGGACCTTCGGCGTTCTCTTCCACTATGAAGCGCCGACAGCGGGCGCGGGCATCGCCTGGGGGCTGGTGTACGGGTTGATGTGGTGGTTCATCGGGCCGCTGACCCTCATGCCGATCCTCCTCGGTGGCTCGTTTGCCTGGACCATGCAAGCGGCGGATCTGCTCCTGCCGTCGCTCATCGGACATTTGCTCTATGGTGGCGTGACGGCGGCGGTGTTTATGGGACTGCAGCTTCGCCACGAAGCCTGGCTGCGCCTCGACCCTCGCCTCGCCGCCCGGGAAGCCCGCCGGTTTACCCCTGCTGGCACCCCCGCCCCGGCCGTGTGGCTGTTCCTGCTGGCCCTCGGCGTCCTCCTGCCGGTGATCCTCTAGCGCCCTCCATCTGTTTCACCTGCACGAGCAACACACGATAGCCGCATTCCAGGAGTCTGGGATGCGGCTATCGCCTGCTCAGCCCACGCGCCCGCTCAGGCAGGGAGTTCTACGGGCAGTTGTCGAGGGGCTTTCGTTTCGGCGCGACAGCAAACGTGTCCGGAGGGTCGTGGTTCATGCAGCACTCGTGCAAAAGGTGAAGCCCTGCGGAATGCGTTGCCTCCACAGGGCTTCAAGATAAGGGAGCTACCGCGAGGAATGCGGGGCCACCCGGCGCGTCAGCCGCTCTGCATGCTCATCATCTTGGTCTCGCGCATCTCAGCCTGGTCACGGCGCTCGCCCTGCTGCTGAATGAGCTTGGCAACGAGGCCCGTCCAGCCCGTCTGGTGGCTGGCGCCGACGCCCGCGCCACTGTCGCCGTGGAAGTACTCGTGGAATAGCACGTAGCCGCGCCAGTGCGCTTCGCTTTGGAAGACCTCCTGCGCGCCGAAGACCGGACGGCGGCCGTGCTCGTCCTGCAGGAAGATGCGGATGAGGCGCTCGGACAGGTCGTCGGCGATATCGTTGAGGGAAACAAACTGCCCCGAGCCGGACGGATGCTCGACGCGGAAGTCGTCGCTGTAGTAGTGGTGGAACTGCTGGAGCGACTCGATGATGAGGTAGTTGACCGGGAACCAGATCGGGCCACGCCAGTTCGAGTTCCCGCCGAACAGCCCGCTATCCGACTCGGCCGGCTGGTAGCGCACGGTATAGTCCATGCCGTCGGAATGCACCCAGTACGGGTGCGCTTCGTGGTACTTCGACAGGGCACGCACG
Organism: Anaerolineae bacterium; assembly: GCA_046328525.1. Lineage (GTDB taxonomy): Bacteria > Chloroflexota > Anaerolineae > Epilineales > JAHCIE01 > JBDHWG01. The sequence goes on along the minus strand of JAXLWK010000007.1, from coordinate 95,258 downwards.
CCATAGGGTGACAGGAACTCGGCCTCGTCGAGCATGCGCCGCAGCACACGCTTCATGCGGTGGCCGCGCAGGATGGCGAGCAGCCTTGTCTCGCGCATGCCCGGCTCCTGCCAGCGCGAGACGAGGCGCGCCAGGTGGGGGCGGTTCGCGAGGAACCATTCCAGGCGTTGCTTGAACTCCGGTAGCTTATCCAGCCGCGACGGCTCTATAGTCGTGACGGCAAAGAGAGGGATGAGGCCCACCATCGAGCGCACCTTGAGCGGGATCGAGTGGCCTTGCTCCTCCAGGTGGAGCACATCGTAGAAGAACTCGTCCTCGTCGTTCCACAGCGCGATGCCCTCGCCGCCGATGTTGTTCATCGCGTCGGCAATGAGCAGGAAGTGCTCGAAGAACTTGACGGCGATGTCTTCGTAGACGCGGTCGCGGCACGCCAGCTCCAACGAAATCGTTAGCAGATTGAGGCAATACATCCCCATCCACGCCGTGCCGTCGCTCTGCTCAATGTGGCCGCCGGTCGGCAGCATGGCGCTCCGGTCGAAAACGCCGATGTTGTCCAGGCCGAGGAAGCCGCCCTGGAAGATGTTGTGGCCCTCGGCGTCCTTGCGGTTGACCCACCAGTTGAAGTTGAGCAGCAGCTTGTGGAACACGCGCTCGAGGAAGAACACGTCACCCTCCCCGCGCATCTTCTCCTCGATCTTGAACACGCGCCACGCCGCCCAGCCCAGCACCGGTGGGTTCACGTCGCCGAAGTTCCACTCGTAGGCCGGTATCTGGCCGTTGGGGTGCTGATACCACTCGCGCCCAAGGGCGACGAGCTGGTCCTTGGCAAACTCTGGGTCCACGAGCGCGAGGGGCACGCAGTGGAAGGCCAGGTCCCACGCCGCAAACCAGGGGTACTCCCACTTGTCGGGCATGGAGATAATCTTGGTGGTGTTGAGGTGCCGCCAGTCACTGTTCCGCGCCTGAAGGCGCTCCGCGGGCGGCAGCGTGTGGCCCGGGTCCCCGTCCAGCCAGCGCTCGACGTCGTAGTAGTAGAACTGCTTGGACCACAGCATGCCGGCGAACGCCTGCCGCTGAACGTTGCGCTCGTCGTCGGTCAGGCTCTTCGGCTGAAGCTCGGCATAGAACAGGTCGGCCTCGGCCTTGCGCTCGGCAAACAATGCGTCGAAGTCGCTGAAGACGAAGGGCGACGGGTGCGCCGCCGCCGTTTTCGTCAGCCGCAGCCGCACCACAGCAGTCTCGCCGGCCGGTATCGTCAGGCCGTAATGAGCGGCGGCCTTTGTCCCGACGCCGGCCGGGTTGATACGGTCACGACGGCCATGCACCACCGTCTCGTTGATACCGTCCTTGACGAACGGCGAAGGGTTCGGCAGACCATAGTGGCGCTCGACGTTGGTCTCGTTTTCCGTGAAGAGCAGGTCAGGCGCGCCGTCGCACGCCAGGACGTAGCGGCCGAGGATGGGATGTTCGGCCTCCAGCGCGGAGGGCAACTGGCTGTGCCGAGGGTCGCTGGCTGGCGTGTCGAGACGGTGCAGGCTCGGCCGCGAGCCATTGCCGTCCCAGCTCCATGTGTTGCGGAACCAGAGGGTCGGCAGCAGGTGCAGTTCGGCCGCGTCGGGCCCGCGGTTGGCGGCCGTGATGCGGATGAGGATGTCTTCGGCCTCCGCCTTGGCGTACTCGACGAACACGTCGAAGTAGCGATTGTCGGCGAAAACGCCCGTGTCCAGCAGCTCGTACTCCGGCTCTAGCTTGCCGCGCCGACGGTTCGTCTCTAGAAGATCACCATAGGGGAAGGCGGCGTGTGGGTACTTATAGAGCATCTTCATGTAGGAGTGCGTCGGCGTCGAGTCGACGTAGAAGTAGACCTCCTTGACGTCCTCGCCGTGATTACCCTCACTGCCCGTCAGGCCGAACAGGCGCTCCTTGAGGATGGGATCGCGTCCATTCCACAGCGCCAGCGCGAAGCAGAGGTACTGCTCATCGTCGGAGATGCCGGCAAGGCCGTCCTCGCCCCAACGATAGGCGCGGGAACGCGCGTGGTCGTGGGGAAAGTAGTCCCAGGCGTTGCCGTCGGCGCTGTAGTCCTCGCGCACCGTCGCCCACTGGCGGTCGCTCAGGTACGGCCCCCACTTTTTCCACGCGCCGTCGCCGCGCCGGTCGGCTTCGAGGCGCTGATGCTCAGGTGTGTCAATCATCGTCTGATCCTTCCTAACCAGCCATCACAGGCTCGTCGTGCGCGGCCGTCGCCCCGCTGCCCAGGCGCTCCAGCAGGTGGTCGCCGATGCGCAGGGCGTTGGCGATGACCGTCAGGCTGGGGTTGCAGGACGAGCTGGACGGGAAGAAGCTCGAATCCACGACATACAGGTTATCAAGATCGTGCGTCTTGCAGTTGACGTCAAGTACCGAGGTGGCAGGGTCTGTGCCGAAGCCTACCGTGCCACACTGATGGGCGACGCCGGCCAGCGGGATGCGCTTGGACAGGTAGACATCCTGCGGGATGAAGTGGGTCATGCCGCCCTCGACGTGCTCCATGGCGTGCTTCAGCTTCTCAAGAAGGCGCTTGTGCGGCTCGGTGTTGTTCGGTGTGTAGCTCAGCATGATGTCGCCGGCCGACGTGAGCGTGACACGGTTGTTCGGGTCGGGCAGGTCCTCGGTGGTAATCCACCAGTCCACGGCGTGCTTGGCGACGTAGTCGAGGGTCAGGCCGACGCCAGGGATGCGCAGCGAGGGCGCGTCGCCTTCGAGCTGCTCCGGCAGCGACTTGCCGAGCGTCTGGACGTGGCCGAGCGGGAAGTCGAAGCCGTCCTTGTTGTGATTGTCCGGCCCATTGCCATTCCAGTACCAGTCGTTGAGACCAATGGTCTTGGTAAACTTGGCAGGGTTGGGGCGGCGCGACACGGCCAGGATGGCCGAGTTGTTGTGGCACATGTAGTGGCGGCCGACCTGGTCCGAGCTGTTGGCGAGGCCGTTCGGGTGCATGTCATTGGCAGAGCGCAGGAGGAGCGCAGCCGAGTTGATCGCGCCGCAGGCGACGACGACGATGTCGGCTGAGAACTGCTGCATCTCGCCGTCGACCTGAACCTGAACCGCCGTCACCTGACGCCCGCTCGGGTCCGTGTCGAGGCGTGTGACGAGGGCATTTGTCAGCAGCGTGACGTTGCGGTGCTGGAGCGCAGGGCGAATGCACGTTGTGTCGGAGTCGTACTTGCCGTCCACCAGGCACGGAAAGCCGTCGAACGTGTCGCACTTGATGCACAGGCTCATGTGGCGGTACTCTTCGTCCAAGCGGACGCCGACCGGCAGCGGGAACGGGTTGAGGCCCTGGGCCTTCAGGCCGTCGACGACCTCCTGCATACGCGGCTCGTGCTTGACGGCCGGGAACGGGTACGGCCCGTCGGCGGGCGGCTCAGTCGGGTCAGTGCCGCGCTCGCCATGGGCGCCGTAGAGGCGCTCGGCACGGGTGTAGTAGGGCGCAAAGTCCTGGTAGGTTAGCGGCCAGGCGGGCGAGATGCCGTCGTAGTGGCGGATTTCGCCGAAGTCACCCTCGCGCATGCGCAGGAGGACCGCCCCGTATACCTTGGTGTTGCCGCCGACGTAGTAGTTCGTGCCGGGGCGGAATGGGCGGCCCTGGGTGTCGTACCACATCTCGGTGGTGTGGTAGCGCTCGTGGACGAAGACGGCGCGCGGGTCCCAGTTCTCCTTCTCGCGCGGCAGCCAGCCGCCGCGCTCGAGAACGAGGATGCGCTTGCCCGACGGCGCGAGGGCGTGGGCCAGGGTGCCGCCGCCCGCGCCGGTGCCGATGATGATGACGTCATACTGATGATGCTCGCTCATGCCAACCTCCTGTAGTCGTCAAGTCCGTTTGTTCGGGTCTCAACTGCTCTGATTGTCTCCGAATGATGGTTGTTCGTTACACCCGAACCTACACAACGGCAGCCGGCGCGATACCGGCCGCCGTCGAGCCGCGTGTCTTGGCGTGGGTCAGGACGAACATGAACTCGTAGACCTGGGCCTCGGCGATGGATTCCGTCGCCAGGTTCTCCATAATGAACAGCCCGTGGCGCACGTTGAGCGTCTGGGGCACGACGAAGGGACGCTCCGGGTCTTCGCCCGGCACTGCCCCGTAGCTCCACGTATCGGCCCCCGTCAGGGCAACGCGGCGCTGGACCAGCCACTCGGCCACCGCCATGCCGATGCCCGGCTCGCCGGCGGTGTAGCGCTCGGGGTCGGTATCCCATAACGCCCCCCAACCCGTGTGGAACAGGAGCACATCGCCCGGCTCGACCGATACGCCCTGCATCTGAAGCGTGCTTTCCAGGTCCTCGACCGTGATGACGTCGCCGGCGTCGAGGCGGGTGACGCCCCGGTAGCGGGCTACATCGGCCAGGACGCCGCGGGTGATAATGGGGGGAACCGTCTCGATGCCCAGCCGATTCGTCCCCCACTCCTCGACGATGTCCTCGGCGCGCCACCCATTGTAGAAGCGGTCGCCGATCTGAAGATGATTGAGGCCGTCAAGGTGGGTGCCGATCTGCATCGTCCCGGTGACCAGTTCGGTGACCCAGTTGATCTCGTTCTTCCCCCAGCCCTTCGCGCCGTTCCCCTGTCGTGCGGGGTTGATGATGTGGGCGCTCGTGACGAGAGTTTGCTGCCAATAGCGGCCCTCGAAGCGAGGGACGTTGGCGTGGAGCGTGCGGCCGAGGTCGTAGACCGTGCCTGCGCGCACGAGCCGCGCGGCGTCGGCAACTTTGGCCGGCGAAATCTCGTTGAGGCTTCCTCGCTCATCGCCCTCGCCGTAACGCGAGGGCCACCATGCGGCGTGCTTAGTCATGATTGGCCTCCAATAACATGCAATGGACGATGCGGTGTCCGCATGCCATGTAGTATGCAGGGAAGCGAGTGACGTTACACAGATAAGCCACCAGTTCGGAACTGTAACGCCAGCCCGTCCGCCGAGTCTATACAAGCAACTGGCGTTGCTCGCTGTCTTTTCGAACAATTGGAGGTCAACCATGAAAGGTCTCGCGGGGAAGAACGTTCTTGTGACCGGCAGTACGTCCGGTATCGGCCAGGCCATCGCCTTGCGCTTTGCCCAGGAAGGGGCGAATGTCGCCATCAACTACCGTCGTCAGGTCGAGGAAGCAACGATGACGGACGACCTCATTCATGGTGGCGCCAACAGCCAGCATCACGGCCACGAGGACCACTTCGCGCACGATATGGACGATGTGCACACCCACCACATCTTCGTCCAGGCGGATATATCGTCCGAAGAGCAAGTCGTGGCGTTGGTGCAGCAGACGATTCGGGAGCTAGGCGGTCTCGATATTCTTATCAACAACGCGGGCTACCAGGTCTCGGCGGCGTCTCACGAAGCCAACACCGCCGATATTGACGGTGTACTCTCAGTGAACCTGCGCGGCGCCTACCTCTGCGCGCGCGAGGCCATCAAGCACTTCCTCGCCGAGGGCAAGCCTGGGGTCATCCTCAACATCTCCAGCGTTCACCAGATTATCCCGAAGCCAAAGTACATCGGCTACTCAATGAGCAAGGGCGGCATGCAAAATATGACCATGACGCTGGCGCTGGAGTACGCTGACAAGGGCATTCGCGTCAACGGCATCGGCCCCGGCGCGACCATCACGCCCATCAACCGCGCCTGGGTGGATGACCCTGAGAAGCGCGCCCAGGTCGAGAGCCACATCCCGATGCGCCGCGCCGGAACCTCCGAGGAGATGGCGGCCGTCGCCGCGTTCCTGGCCTCCGAGGAGGCAGCCTACATCACCGGCCAGACGATCTTCGTGGATGGTGGCCTGACGCTCTATCCGAGCTTCGCCTCACCCTGGTCGTCGGAATGAGCCCTGGTTCGAAAAGAAAAAGGCCGCCGGGGGCTTGCCCCGGCGGCTCTTTTGTTGGCGCTACGGCATCTTGACGCCGCCCGCCGGGACGACCGGAAGCCATATCCATGACAACGCGACCCATTTCTGTGTCAAGCCTCTTCAGGGATAGGGCCTTGCGCTCTCGCCGGCGTCTTGTCACGCCGAAGGACGGCGAGAGCGGCGGATGGAAAGATGAGGACGGATAGGAGGGCTGCGGCGATCAGGGCTGCGCCTGTCGCAGAACTGATTGCCCCGATTTCCATGCCGAGCTGAGACGCCACGACCACAAAACCGAGAGTCGTCGCTTGAAGAAGGCCTGCGGCTATCGCCTGTCGATCGCCGATGAGGCGGCGGTAGAGCAGGGCGGGTACACCGCGCACGAAAAGCATGGCAGCCAGGAAGAGCGGAATGCGAACCAGGGCCGCGGGATTGGTGAGCGCGTGCAGGTCGAAACGCAGGCCACTGACGATGAAAAAGAAGGGGATGAAGATCCCAAAGCCGATGGCTTCGAGCTTCAGACGGAAGTGGGAATGCGTCATCATCTGTTCACGGTCAACGAGGTTGAGGATAGCGCCCGCCATGTACGCGCCGAGGGTCACTTGGAGACCCAGCCGGTCGGCGAGGACGACGAACACCGCCAGAAGCACGAACGCGCCCCGCACACGGATTTGCGCGCTCGAATCCTGGAGCCGGACGAACACGGGCGAGAACCACCCCCAACTGCTCAGGCGTGTGAGCGTCAGAGCCCCCACGAGGGCCAGTAGGGCCAGTCCGCCAATCAGGCTGATCTGCATGGCCGGGCCGCTTGCCTGGCGCGAGAACAGGAGCGAGATCAACGTAATTGTGCCAACGTCGGCAAGAGTGCCGCTGACCAGCATGAGTTGGCCGAAAGTTGTGGTCGTCCGGCCTGCATCCTTTAGTACCGGCACAACAACGGTCAGCGCAGTCGCGGCCAGAATGATGCCAATGAAGAGAGGCGTCTCGGCGAGACCGGCGGCTTGCAGGCCGTAGCCAACCAGCAACGCCAGACCGAGCGAGAAGAGGAAGCCGAGGCCGGCGACGCGTAGCAGCGGCCCGCGAAGCTTGCCAAAATCAGTTTCCAACCCCGCTAGAAAGAGCGCGAACGTCAATCCAATCAAGGCCATCATCTGAACCGGTACGTCAACCTGCACCAGCCCCAGGCCTGATGGACCGAGGATGATGCCAACGCCGATCTCGACCACAATAGAGGGAACGCGCAGGCCAGGCAAGAAGCCCAGGATCAACGGGACGGTGAAAGCGATGGCGGCGACAATAAGCATATTCGAGAAAGACAACGGCGGAAGCATAGCAGCATCCACCCCCGGTCTCGCTTGTACAGGTGGGTTTACCAACGTCTGATGTCACAGTCCGCCGTCGGGCGGCTTTGTTACAGGCGGGGCTTAGCCGACGACAAACTTCTTGACGAGCCTGGCAGCCTCGGGTATTCTTGTTTGTTACGGCACATCGTGGAGCAGGTATATGAGATGTCAGGACACTGTAACGATTTCGTAATACCTGAGACTAATCAGAGCGAGCCGCTACGCTCTAGAAGAACGTGAATATCGGCGTAGCACTTACCCCATAAGGAAACAAGTAGATAATGGATACGATCGATACGGAAATGACGTGTCAGGAGCTCGTACAGCTTGTGACAGACTATTTCGAGGGCACACTTTCCCCGACCGATCGGGAGCGGTTCGAGGCGCACCTGCCTAACTGCCGCGGCTGCCGAAACTACCTTGAACAGATGCGGCAGACGATCCGGACCGTAGGGAGGCTGTCCGAGGAGACGATCAACTCGCAGGCCAGGGACACTCTCCTGGCACGCTTTCGCGACTGGAAGCGAGGCCCAGCACCACGAGCCTGAGAGCCAACCGGGATTCTTGGCCCATGCATTCTTTGCGGTGCAAGTTCGTCCAACTTGAGCGCATAGCGTAACGCCTGAGCCGGCGTGCGAGACAGTGCAGTATTGGAAGAAACACCGCCTGACTGAAAACGTCGGCGCGCCAGCAGCCCAGCGCCAAGCGAGGAAGGAGTCCGTCATGGATGCCGCGAAAACGAATCCTGTTACAGCGACCGAGAAACAGGCTGATCGAGCGTCCTTCTGGCCGCAATCATTGGCCGGATGGTTCTTTGCCCTGACCCGGATCATCATCGGCTATATGTGGTTCAACCAGACGCTATGGAAGATGCCTCCCACATTCGGCTGTGCCGCGAACTTCGCTTTCACAACGGACATTGACCACCCGACATCTGGTCTATGTGACTTCATCGGCCGCCAGGCCACGTACGGAGCCATTGAGCCGTACAAGGCGTTCCTTACCGGCTTCGTGATGCCCAACATTCAGCTGGTTGGTTGGGGTGTTTACTTCATGGAGCTGGCCATCGCCATCAGCCTGATCTTCGGAATCCTCACGCGGCTGGGCGGTTTGCTCGGCGCTCTGCAGGGCATTAACCTCGCGATCGGGTTCATCGGCGTGCCCCACGAGTGGGTCTGGACCTACATCTTCCTGGTACTGCTCAATCTGATGTTCGTCGCTGTGGCGGCGGGACGTTACCTGGGCGCTGACCACTGGCTTCGCCGACGCTTCGAGGGCGAGGCGGGGCTGGTAGCGCGTTTCGTTCGCCTTACAACATAGCCGAGCCATGAAGGGCCCGTACAAGAACAGCCCGGGCGAACCGGAACCGCCGGGGATGTTCTGTTGTTAGCCTGGAAGTCGGCAAAGCCTATATTTGCTCTACGACGATGTCGCGTAGCAGAGACGGGCCAACCCTGTGTGCAATTCTCGCTAATTGGCTCGCACGCTTCAAAAGTGCCTGGAAAGAGCTTGGAAAGTGACCGAATACTGAACGAAGGGAGCTATAATATCAACGGGTACTGTCCAAAGGCCCGTGATCGTGTCAAGTGCGTTCTGTAAAAGCGTCAGGGGTATCCTGAAGTCAACTGTTAAGGTAGCGGGCCAGAGGGTTGGGGACCTGTGGGCAGCTCTCCGACCTGCCCACAGGCCCCCAGCCCCGACGACGACGGCAGCCGCGTCAGGCTGAACTGAACGTGAGGTAGGCTTTGCCGACTTCCCATTCGTCGCTGATCTCCATCAACACGGCGCTGACCAAGCGTAGACACGCCGCGTCGTTGGGGAAGATGCCCACCACCCGCGTGCGGCGGCGGATCTCTTGGTTGACCCGCTCCAGCATATTGGTGGTGCGCAGCAACCGCTGATGGGCATTCGGGAAGGCGAACACGGTCAAGCCGTCGGGTATGGCGTTTTCGAGCCACTGGGCCAGCTTCGGCATGCTCTTGGCATACTTCTGGACGGTCTTGCTCAACAGCGTGTCGGCCTCGGCCCGATTCGGAGCGTTGAAGATGGCGCGGATGTCGGCGGCAACCTCGGCTTTCAGTTCCCGACGGGTGACATAGGCTTGGGCATTCTGTTGCAGATGGAACTGGCAGCGTTGCCACGGCACTCCGCCAAAGACAGCGCGGCGAGCTGCGCCCAGCCCCTCGTGGGCATCGCTGGCAATCGGCTGCACGCCCGACAAGCCGCGACTGACCAGGCTCTGCAGGAAGGTGCGCCAGTGGACTTCATGCTCGCTCACCGAGACCGAGACGCCGAGGATACGCCGCTTGCCATTGTCCCCGATACCGATGGCGACGAGCACGGCGGCATCGCGGGTATGGCCGTCTTGACGCACGATCTCGTAGCGGGCATCCAGGATGAGATAGGGACACGTGCTCAAGGCACGGCTGCGCCAGGCCGCCAACGTCTCGTCCAACTGAGCGGTGGCGCGGCTCACCTGGCCGCTGGACACCTCGGCGCCACACATGGCCTCCACGATCCGCGCCACCTTGCGTGTCGAGACGCCGTTGACATACATCTCGGCCAAGGCCAGCGTCAGCGCTCGCTCGCTGCGCAGCCCTTTGGTCAGCCCCTCGGGGTAGAAGTCTCCCCGCCGCACTTGCGGAATGTCCAGCGTGATCTCGCCCAACCGCGTTTTCACCGTCTTGGGCTTGAAGCCATTGGCCTGGTCGCGCCGCTGGTCCGAGCGTTGGTAAGGTTCGACGCCAAGGTACTGCTGTCGTTCGACCTGCATGACGGCATTGAGCACCACCCGCATCAGTTCGGGCAGCGCATCCAACCCGCCTTCGCGGATGGCTTCCACCCATTCCTGGGGCAGTGTATAATTCGGTTGGTAGGTCATGGTGTGTCTCCTTTCGGCCTAGAGAACCTGAGGATACACCCTGACCTACCGCCTTTTCAACTCGGCGGTCCCGTCAATTCTACAGAAAGCATTTTACACTAACGTGGAGCCCCCCCTCTGCTCCCCCCGCCGACGGGGGGATGGGGGGGTGAATTCGGCTCTTCCACGCTATACTGTGGAGCTACCAGTCCTGTAGATGTGGCTCGGCTGTGATCGTGTTACACTGGACGTGTGTGAAGGGGTGACGCTACTGAGGAGGCAAGGTCCATGTTCAACACACAGGTCTACACGATTGGCGGAACCGTCCAGTCCGGAACAAGCCGCTACATCGAGAGGCGGGCCGACGCGGACCTGCTGCGTCTCTGCCGCTCGGGCGAGTTCGCGTATGTCCTGACAGCGCGACAGATGGGGAAGTCTAGCTTGATGATGCGGACGGCGGAACGATTGGCTGCCGAAGGCATCCGGGCGGTCCAGATCGACCTGTCGTTGATTGGGGCTCATGTGGACGCGGAAGCCTGGTACTTCGGGCTAATCTTCGAGATGCGCCGCCAGCTGCGCCTCAAGACCGACGTGCTGGAGTGGTGGCAGGCCCACGCCTCACTAGGCCTGACCCAGCGCTTCACCCTCTTCCTCGAGGGGGTGGTGCTCGGCGAGATCAAGGAGCCTATCGTCATCTTCGTAGACGAGATTGACACCACCCTCAGCCTGGACTTCACGGACGACTTCTACGCCGCCATCCGCGGCTTGTACATGGCGCGGCCGGAGAAGCCCGCGCTCAACAGGCTGTCGTTCGTCCTGATGGGTGTGGCGACGCCCAGCGACCTCATCAGCGACCCCAGGCGCACGCCGTTCAACATCGGCCACCGCGTGGAACTCACCGACTTCACGCTGGATGAAGCGCTGCCACTCGCTGAGGGGTTAAACCTACCACCCGATCAAGCGCGCGAGGTGCTGCGATGGGTGCTGAACTGGACGGGGGGGCATCCCTATCTCACGCAGCGCCTGTGTCAGGCGGTTGCCGACCAGCCTCAGCAGACCTGGAAAGAGGCTGACGTCACGGCGCTGGCCCGCGCTGTCTTCATGGAGGCCGCGACCGAGCAGGACCACAATGTTCAGTTCGTGCGCGATATGCTGACGCGACGCGCGCCTGACCCTCTGGGAGTGCTGACCACCTACAAAACGGTTCGACGCGGCCGGCCGCCGGTGCCCGACGAAGAGCATTCCATCGCCAAGTCGCACCTCAAGCTGTCCGGAGTGGTAAAGCGCGAGCGGGAAGACCTGCGTGTGCGAAACCGGATCTACAACGCGGTCTTCAACGACGAATGGATTCGGGAGCATATGCCGATTAACTGGGCCAGGCAGTTCCGCCGCGCACTATGGCTCATCGGCGGCCTCTCGGCGCTGCTCTTGGTGATGGGTGCGCTGGCGCTCTACGCACGAGCCCAGCAACAGGTCGCCGAGGCGCAAACGCAAGTGGCGCTCGAAGCCCAGGCAGCAGCAGTGTCGGCGCAGGCGACAGCAGAGGCCCGTCGCGTGGAGGCCGAGAAGCAGCGCCAGCTTGCTACGGCGCGCGAACTGGCGGCATCGGCGGTCAGCAACCTACCAATTGACCCCGAGCGGAGCATCCTTCTCGCCCTCGAAGGGATCCGGGTCAGTACGGCGGGCAGCAGGCCGGTGCTGCCGGAGGCCGAGGATGCGCTCCGCCGCGCGGTTGGGGCGTCGCGCGTCCAGCGGACATTAGGGGGCATGACGGCGGGGGTCCGCGCCGTCGCCTACAACGCGGACGGCTCGCGGCTCGTCACGCTCTCCAACGATGAGCGCGCGACCGTTTGGGACGCTATCTCCGGTCAGGAGACGGCCCGCTTCTCCGTCAAGCCGCTCGCCAACAACGTCTTCAACCGCAGCATGGCGCTCAGCCCGGATAGTAGCCGCCTCGCCACGCTTGGCGGGGACAAAACGGCGCGCGTCTGGGATGTGGCGACGGGTCAGCCCCTTCTCACGCTCAGCGGCCACGCAGCGGCTGTCAACGCGGTCGCGTTCAGTGCGGATGGCCGACGTCTGGCTACCGCCAGCGCGGACAAGACGGCTAAAATCTGGGATGCGACGACCGGGCAGGAGTTGTTGACCTTGGACGGAAACCCATCGGAGATGACAGCAGTCGCGTTTGATCCGGCCGGCGCCCAGGTGGCCACAGGTGGGACGCGCGACGGCGGGGTGCGCGTGTGGGATGCCACAAGCGGGCGACTTCTGAAGTCGCTGCCGGGGAACATGTTAGGCATTGACGGGCTGTCGTTTAGCCCCGACGGACAACGTCTCGCCTCGGCGGAGCGCGGGCAAATCGCGCGCGTATGGGATATCCAATCCGGCCAGGCGCTCTTTAGCCTCTTCGGCCACACGAGCCTCGTCACCGACATCGTGTTTGACCCAACCGGCACGCGCCTTGCCACGTCGGGGAGCGACGGTACAGCGCGGGTTGACCTGTCAGGAGCGGCGAACCTACTTGCACGAAGGTGTCACGTGCTAGACGCTCCACAGACGCTAACGTAGTACGCCACGAGTTGTGCTTGATCCGCTGCCAGACCCGCCGCGGCGCTGTCATCCTGCGGCGTCACGCCGGCAGTGTCAGATCGGCGATGATGGAGGGTGTCCCAGGTCGGCGCGTAAGAAGACGGAAAGTGGGGCGACTAGATTGTAGTCACCCGTCTAGTTTTGTTATGAGGAGGATCGTGATGCTGAAACCTGGCGATGCAGCGCCCGACTTCGATGTCTTGACCGACGAGGGTACGCCTCTCAAACTATCGGATCTGCGCGGCAAGACCGTTATTCTTTACTTCTACCCCCGCGCCGACACCCCCGGCTGCACCAAGGAAGCGTGCTCGTTCCGCGACAGCTTCCCGCGCTTCACAGGCGGCGACGCCGTTGTCTTGGGCGCCAGCCCGGACGACGTGAAGGCGCAAGCCAAGTTCAAGGCCAAGTACAATCTACCGTTTACTCTGCTGGCCGACGCCGACCACGCCATCGCGGAGGCGTATGGCGTGTGGGTGGAAAAGAGCATGTACGGGAAACGCTATCTAGGGGCCGCCCGGACGACGTTCGTGATCGGCCCGGACGGCAAGATCACCCACATCTTCGAGAATGTGAAGCCGGAAGGCCACGCCGAGGAAGTTCTCCAGGCGATGCAGCCCGCCTAATCGCCAGGTGAAAATCGCTGTCGCCCCGAACGCCAGGTCCGCCCGCCGCTGAAGCAGCGGGCTACGGGTGCAAGCCTGAGAGGCTGCCGCTCCGGCTCCCCAGCCCCTTGGGCTTGCCTGAGTCGCCGTAGGCTTGAGCCTACGGCGGCCGCCCGCCGCGAGCGGCCCAGGGTTATTTTTAGAAGAGACGACTCGATAGAATCGGTCGTCTCTTTTCATGTTCGGGCACGTCCTACGGCTCGTGGTGTGTTACACCTGAAGTGGTCGGAATGTAGTAACGACTTTAGTCGTTTTCGAGGCCGTACAACGACTGAAGTCGTTACTACCTCAATTTTGCCCAAAATAGGGCAGGCTAGAGCAGCAGCTCCTTAATAACTATAGACAGGGGAGCAAGGCCGACGTCAATGGCATGTGGCCGAAGTAAAGGCTGCCATGCTTGGACAAACGAGCTGGCGCACGGGTCGAGGGCATTGAAGTGAATGGCGAGCAGACGACCGGTCGCGTCCAGCGTCACATAGCCGGGTACCGTCAGGACATCGCGAACCAGACGCAGCAACCCTAAGTCACGGCACGCTGCCCAGCCCTCCGCTAACCACTCCCGCAACCACACGAGGGTGTTGTGGGCCAACCCGACCAGCAGGAGAGCGATTTCTTGCGCCACCCAGGCGCGACGGTGGCGCTTGGTCAGCGGAAGAGCTTGGTGTCCCTCGCCGAAGCTGTGCTCAATCGGGCCACTGCGGTCGTCATACAGGTCGGCATAGGCCAAGATGAGAGCGTCGGCATCCCAGGCCGCCTGGGGCGAACGCCCGACGAGAGCCACCACATCTTCGGGCGGCACCGAAGAGACAATGACATGGTAGGAGACGTGGCCCGACGTTTTGACCGTCCGCACCGCGATCTGGGTCGTCGGGTACCCGAAGGCGTAGGGACGGTGAACCAAGCCCACCTGGCGCTTGGGATGGAGGGGGCTCGTCCGCCACACCCGAACACTCTGGGCTAAGGCCGCCGCGTGATGCCACGAGTACAGCTTGAGGTGAACGTGATAGCCGCGTGCCAACAACCATGCAATGTCATCCACACGACCACCAGCGGCGTCCATGCGCACGATGACGCGGGAGTGCTGGTGCGGCGTGAGGGGCAAGACGTTTTCGACATCCTCCAGCAAGTGTCGCATGACGGCCGCCAGGTGGATGTTGCCCACGTAGAGCCGCTCCACGATGACTTCATCATACGCTGCTGCCAGGGCGCGCCCGTGTTGTCGTCCGTAGGCGCCGCGCTGCCCGACAAAGTACCCGGTGCTGGCCTGAGCTGCCCGCCGTCCAGTTCGCTCGCCGCTGAGATCTAGGTCGATCACCAACGGGGTCTGCTGGTAGTCATGCTGGCTGGCTCGGCTGTACTGGCGGAAGAGGTCACGCCAGGCGGCCCGCAGTTGGAGTACGTTCTCGGCTTCAGCGGCGTAGAGCGTGTCGTGGATGGTGGCTTGCTCGGCGCAACTCTGTCGGCCGAAGGCACGTTGCAGGGCAACATCCGGGCGCACCGTTTTGTCCACCAGATACAGCCCGCTCACCCCGCTCAGAATGCCAATGAAGGCATCGGTGAGTTTATCCAGGGGGGTATGCTGCCGCACTTTCTGGGGGATATGCACCTGGCGCGCCAGGGGATCGAAGAACCCCCGACGCGTGAGCAGCGCTCCCAGCGCGCACAAGCCCGCGCGAGGAGTATAGTAGGTCTGGGTGGATTGGACGATGTGCTGGTCCATAGCTGTGCTCTCCTGGGGAGGGGTGTCTCCTGTCAGAGACTCTATCCTACCCAAGCAAGCACACCTGTCTATAGTTATTAAGGAGCGCCTGCTCTAGCCTGCCCTATTTTGGGCAAAATCGAGGTACTACGAAACACGCATCTCCCGGGTAACAACCCCCCTCGTCTTCGTACCGTTCGTGTCCGTTGCCTGCCCCTCGTGGTTCAGCATCCTGCTGACCGACGTCTGTCGTGTGCGACCCAACCCGTCGCAACAGGCAAGGTGGTGACAGACACAACGATTTCGGTCTTGACAAGACATCCAGGTCGTGCTAAACTCCAATGGTGATTTTTGTCGACAATCGGCAGTACAGTAATTAATGCGAAACAGGCCGACCGCGTCGTCGGTCTCACACCAAGTCTCTACAGGAATATCGCTTATGTCGAATTACTCAACCCACCTGGAGCCGCTCAACGTCGTCAACCTGCGTGAGCACATCAAGCGTGAGGTCTGCAACGCTATTCTCAGCGGCGTGTTCAAGCCTGGGGGCCGCTTGAAGGAGGCGCAGATCGCGGACCAGTTGGGCGTCAGCCGCGCCCCGGTCCGCGAGGCCCTTGCCTCCCTTGAGCGCGAGGGCATTGTCACGAGTATCCCGCGCCGAGGCTACTTCGTCGTCAACTTCGCCGACAAGGACATCGAAGAGATCTACAGCCTGCGGCGGCTGCTGGAAGTCGGCGCGTTGCAGCGGGCCATGCCGCGCATCACGCCCGACCACATCGCCGCGCTGCAACGGATTGTGGACGGCATGGGTGAGGAGGCGCAGAGCGGCTCGGATCCGGGGCGCATGATCGTCCTGGACACCAGCTTTCACGGCACGATTTGTGAGGTCGCCGACAACAGCCGCCTCTATTCCGCCTGGGCGGCGATGCGGCTCCAGACGTGGCTGCTGATTGGCCTGACGAGCCGCACCCACTCTGGCACGCCCGATGATCCCAGGGAATTCCACCAGCGCATCCTGGATGCAATCAAGGCCAACGATCTGCCGTTGGCGGAGCAGCGCCTGTTCGACCACCTCGTGGATGCCGAGCGGCGCGCCCGCATGGCCTGGAAGGAACTGCTCGCGCTCGAGCCTGCGCCCCGTGCCAACGGCCGCCGCTATACGGCCCTCCACGAAGCAAATTAGTGTGTGTAACAAACGTCGCTCCTACGCTCCCATCACCTCAACGGAGGGCATGTGACCACAGATTTCATCGGGATTCAGATTGGCGCGATCAGTTTCGTGGATGAAGGCGTCGCACCCGTTCTCGACTGGCTCCAGGAACGCGCCGGCGTCAACGCGCTGTGCATCTCCGCCCTGACCTGGAGTCGCGGGAACGCCGGCCGTGCGACGGAGGGCTACCCCGATCATGGCGCAGCCGAACCCGACCATCTGCGCGGCGGCGCGATGTATCGGATCCATCCTGAGTACTACGCGGGCACGACCGTCAAGGAGTTCACTGCCCCCGATCCCTTGTACCAGGGGTTCGACACGCTGGGGGACGTGATTCCGGAGGCGCGCAAGCGTGGGATGAAGGTCTACCCGTACTACTGTGAGACGGCGCAATCCACGATCCGCCATCTCTGGCAGCCCGGCTGGCATAACTTCCTCGACGTGGACCACCGCGGCCGGGTCGCCACGCGGCCATCGCTTCTGAACCCCGACTACATGGCCTGGTGGCGCTCCGTCCTCGACGACTGGTTCCACAACTACGAGCTGGACGGCCTGCTCTGGGGCATCGAGCGCCAGAGTCCGCTCATGGACCTGCTGGGCGGTGACACGACCACCGGCTTCGACCGCTACTTCAAGGAAGAGGCTCACCGCCGCAACATTGACATCCAGCGCGCGATCGAGGGCTACTGCGCCGTGGAAGAGTGGCTGGCGGACGTGCGGCGCGGGCAGACGCCGACCGACGGCTTCTTCGTGACCTTCCTGCGCCTGCTCCTGCACCACCCCGAAGTGTTCCAGTGGGAGAAGATGTGGCTCGACGCCCACCAGAGCTTCTACTACGGCATCGGCGGGATGGTGAAGTTCTTCAACCCGAAGCTCGAGATGGGCTACGGCATCTGGCAGGTCATCAACACGTTCAATCCGTATCTGCGGGCGCAGTACGACTTCGCCGATCTGCGCCACCACGCCGACTGGCTCAAGCCCGTGTTGTACGATGTGCCGGCCGGCGCGCGGTTCGCCAAGTTCGTGCGCGGCTGGCAGCAGACGATTCTGCGCGACGCCACGCCGGAAGCGGCGCTCGACGGCATGGCGACGCTTCTGCAGTTGGACATTGCCCCGCTCGCCGACCTCCCCACGGCCGGCTTCGGCGCCGACTACGTGCGCCGCGAGACGGCGCGGCTGATCGCGGAAACCCAGGGGCAGTGCAAGGTCTACCCCGGCATCGGCGTCGGCGTGCCGAGCGGCCCGGGCGGCAAGCAGATATCGCCCGCCGAGGCCAAAGCGGCGGTGATTGCGGCCTACGAGGGCGGCGCGAGTGGCGTCCTGATCTCCCGCAACTACTCAGAAGCCCGGCTCGACGACATGGCGGCGGTCGGTGAGGCGCTCAAAGAGCTTGGCCGGTGGTAGAGAGGTTCCTGATGGACCTATGTCCACCAGCAGACGGATGAAAACTGCTGTCGCCCCGAGCGTAGCGAAGGGCCTCCCGTAGCACCGGGGGATGCTTCGCTCCGCTCCGCATGACAGCTCAGGGTTATTTTCAAGGGGGAGTCCCGTGGCAGCAGACACCGTTCGAGTCGGCATCATCGGCGCTGGCTTTGGTCAGCGAGCCATGCTCCCCGGCTTTCGGGCCACTCCCAACGCCGACGTGGTCGCCATTTGCAGCGGGCGGCGGGAGCGCGCCGAAGCCGCAGCGCGCGAAGCGAACATCCCCCACGCCTTCGACGATTACCGGGCCATGCTCGCCGAGGTCGAGCTTGACCTTGTGTGTGTCGCCACGCCGGTTTATCTCCACCACCCCATGACCCTCGCCGCGCTGGAGCGGGGCTGCCACGTGATCTGTGAGAAGCCGATGGCGCTGAACCTTGCCGAAGCGCGCGAGATGTATGCCCGCGCGCAGGAGGTCGGTGTCATCCATGTCATAGATCACGAGCTGCGGTTCAACCCGACCCGCATGCGGCTGGCGGCGCTGCTGGCCGAGGGCTACGTCGGCCGCGTCTATCACGTCGTGGTTCAGAGTTTCAGCGGCCTGCGCGCCGATCCGACGCAGCCGTGGAGCTGGTGGTCGTCCCTGGCGCAGGGCGGCGGCGGCGTGGGCGCGAGCGCCTCGCACCAGGTAGACCTCCTGCGTTGGTGGCTCGGCGAGTTGGTGGCTGTGTCCGGCCGCGTCGAAACCTTTGTGCGCCAGCGCCCGAATGGGCAGACGGGTAAGCCGCGCCCGGTCGACTCCGACGACTACTACTTCTTCGAAGGCGAGTTCGCCGGCGGCGAGCGGGTCACGGTCGAAGCCAGCTATGTGGCGCAGCCGGGGCGCGGAACGCAGATCGAGGTCTTTGGCGAGCGGGGCAGCCTGACCCTCGATTCCCAGGATCGCCTGTGGGGCTACCAGGCGAGCGAGAAGACGACGGTCGAGCTGACCGTGGCCGACCCGCTCGAAGGGCAGCCCGGCATCGCCGCCAACGTCTGGAATCGCTCGTTCGTCCACCTGGCCCGCGAGGTGGTCGCCGCCATCCGCGAGCAGCGCTTCCCGGCGCGCGTGGCGACCTTCCGCGACGGCGCGCAGATTCAGGCCGTGCTCGACGCCATCCGCCGCTCCTCGGCCGAGCGCCGCTGGGTCGAGGTCGAGCAGATACCCTGAGGACTTTCTCTAGCCAACCCAGGCGCGCCCTGCGCCCGTCACGTCCCACCGCACTGGAGGCCCCATGCCCGAACCACCTGCCTGGCGTTACCAGAAAATCACCCGCCCCATGTTCGATTATCCGACGGGCCACCGCATCCTGACCGGCCGCGTGTTGACCTGTGTCGGCGATGAGGTGATCGAGGATGGGTTCGTCGAGATCGAGGGCGACAAGATCAAGGCCGTCGGGCGACGCGCCGAGCTGGGCCAGACGGACGCCGAGGTGATCGAGACCGTCGCGACCCTCCTGCCCGGCCTGTTCAATAGCCACGCCCATCTCGCCTGGGACGGCATCCACGACCTGGCGCGGCAGTCCATGGACGACGCGCCGGAGATTAGCGCCTACAAGAGCGCCGGCAACATGCTCATCAGCCTGCGGTCGGGCGTGACCACCGTCCGCGACCTGGGCATGAACAAGAGCAACTTCTTCGCCAAGCAAGCAGTCGAGCAGGGCATCTTCCCCGGACCGCGTGTGCTCATCTGCGGCGAGGCGATTATCCAGACCGGCGGCCATACCTACTGGTGCTGCCGCGAGGCGAGTGGCCCTGACGAGATGCGCCGCGCCGTCCGTGAGCAGGTGCGGGGCGGCGCCGATCTCATCAAGATCATGGCGTGCCACGACCTGTGCGAGTTCACCGACGAAGAGCTGGCCGCCGTCATTGATGAGACGCACCGCAACGGCCTGCCGATCACAGCCCACGCCACGTTCGACGCCTGCATCAACCGCGTCGCCCGCTTTGGCGTGGACTGCGTCGAGCACGGCGGGAGCATGAGCGACGAGACGATCCAGCTTCTGCTCGACAAGAAGATCCCCATCGTCACCACGTTTGCGCCGATCCTGATGCAGAGCCAGCCTGAGATCGCGCGCAAGTTCGGCATTCCGGAATGGAAGATCGAGGAGCGGCAGCGCGCCGTCGCCGACCCCAAGCGCTACGCCGGATTGTTGGCGGCGGCCAGGGCCGGTGTCACCATCGGCTTCGGCACCGACGCTGGCAGCCCCGTCGTCGGCCACGATGTCATCGCGCCAGAGATGCAGTTCATGGTGAAGGTTGGCGTGGTCCGCGACAACTACGGGGCCATCCGAGCGGCCACGAGTGTCGCCGCGTGCATCAACAAGCTAGACAAGAAGCTCGGCACGCTAGAGAGTGGCAAGCTCGCCGATGTCATCGTCGTCGAAGGCAACCCGCTAGATGACCTGGATGCCATCTCTCGCGTCCGCATGACCTTTCTGGCCGGAAAGCGTCTCGTCTAACTGAGCACAAGAAGAGGGTGTCCATGCTAGATCTCGCCATCGTCGGCGGGCGGGCGGTCTTGCCATCAGGGGTCGAAGACGCGGATATCGGAATTGAAGGCGGCCAGATTGCCATTATCGCTAGACACGGGCAGCTGCCCACCGCCAGGAAGACGATCGTGGCCGCCGGTCAGATTGTGATGCCGGGCGCGATTGACGTGCATTTCCACTGCCGCGCGCCGGCCCACCCCGCGCGGGGCGATTTTGCGACGGAGACGCGCGCCGCCGCCGCTGGGGGCGTCACGACCGTGTTCGAGATGCCTATCGCCAAGCCCGGCTGCGCCACGCCGGAGATTTTCCGCGCGCGACGCGCCCTCGGCGAAGCGAGTGTCTACGTGAACTTCGCGCTGTTTGGGGCGCCGGGCCTGCTGGATCGTGACTACATCCTGGGGATGGCCGACGAGGGCGCGATTGCGTTCAAGGTGTTCACCCACGCCGCGCCGCCGCAGCGAGAAGACGAGTTCCTAGGCATCTGCCTGCCCAACGAAGGCGACCTGTACGAGGCGTTTCGGCTCATCAAAGAGACCGGCCTGCGCTGCACGGTTCACTCGGAGAACAACAATCTCCTGGAGCACCTGACGGCCCAGATGCAGGGGCAGGGACGCATGGACATGCCGGCCCACACGGCATCGCGCTCGCCCCTGGTCGAGTCGCTCGCCGTGGCGGAGCTGGCGGCTATCGCCGAGGACCTGGACCAGCCGATCCACATCGCGCATCTTAGCTCGGCGGCCGGTTTGCGCATCGTCCGCCGCAGCCAATGTGATGGCGTGCCGCTGACGGCGGAGACGTGTCCCCACTATCTCCTGTTCACGGAGGCCGACGCGGACGCCGCCGGCCCCTACGCCAAGATCAGCCCGCCGCTGCGCACGCCGTCGGATGTAGACGCGCTCTGGGAGGGGGTGCTCGACGGCAGCATCACGTGCGTGACGACCGACCACGCGCCGTTCCTCGTCGAGGAGAAAGAAGCAGGGCAGCGTAACATCTGGGTCGCGCCATCCGGGACGCCGGGCGTGGAGATGCTCGTGCCGGCGATGATGACGCAGGCCCTCAACGGCCGGCTACCCATTCGACAGGCCGTGGACCTCATCAGCGCCAACGGCGCGCGGCTCTTCAACCTCTATCCGCGCAAAGGCGTATTGCAGCCCGGCGCCGACGCTGACGTCACGGTCTACGATCCCCGGCCGACCGTCACCGTGGACCGGGCGCGCCTCTTCACCAGGGCGCGGGGCTGCGACTACCTGTATCACGGCATGACTATGCGCGGTCAGGTGACGACGACCGTCGTCAACGGCAAGGTTGTCTTCCAGGACGGCCAGGTTGTCGGATCGCCGGGCGATGGGCGCTTTGTGCGGCCACTCGCACCCGTGGATGGCGCGACAGGCCCTCTGTCGTTCGAGACGGCGCCGGCCAAGTAATCCCTATCCCCCGGCAGACATATTTCCAGGTTTGGACTTTTCAGAAGGGGCGGTTTGGCGGAGCTTCGCTCCGCCAAACCGCCCCCTTTCCATATCCGCTCAGGTTATCGGGCGGCCGGCGCCTCCGCGTGCAGGCGCTCGACGACACCGCGCATCCGCTCGAGGCCCTCTTCGAGCTGGTCGCGCGGCGCAGTGAACGCCCCGCGCACGTAGTACTGCATCGTGGGGTCAATCGCCCCGCCACCGCCCCCGATCACCACCTTCGCTTCCTCGCGCATCAGGCGGCTGAACGCGACGGCATCCAGGCCGGTGGAACGGGTGCTGACCAGGATGTAGTACGCCCCGCGCGGCCGCGCGTAGCTCAGCCCCATCTTGTCGAGGCCGGCCATCCACGTCTGCCGCCGCTGGTCGTACTCGGCCAGGACATCGGCGAACCAGTCCTGGGGGCCGCTGATCGCGGCCAGCGCCGCCCACTGCGAGACGGACGGGGCGCAGATGGTCATGCCGTGCTTGAGCGGGAGCATGGCTTGCAGGAGATCGGTCGGCGCGACGGCGTACCCGACCCGCCACCCCGTCATCGAGTACCCCTTCGAGAAGCCGTTGATCGTGATCGTGCGTTCTTTCATGCCCGGCAGGGACGCGATGCTCGTCACCTTCGCGTCGTCGTACACATACATCTCGTACAGCTCGTCCGAGACGACGAGCAGGTCGTGCGCCTGGGCGATGCGCGCGATGGCCGCGACTGTGTCGCGGCGGAAGACGGCGGCGGTCGGGTTGGCCGGCGAGACGAGGATGATGCCCTTCGTGCGCGGCGTAATCCGCGCCTCGACCTCGGCCGGGTCAAGCTCGAAGCTGTTCTCCGCCTGCGTCGGCACTGGAACCAGGTCGCCGCCGGCCAGCAAGGCGTCGCGCCTGTATTCGTCGTAGAAGGGCGCTGCGATGAGCATCTCTTCGCCGGGGTCCAGGAACGCCAGCAGAATCACCATGAGCGCTTCCTGGGTCCCCGTCGTGACCAAGACCTCCGTGTCGGGGTTGACCTGGACACCGTTGACCCGCGCCATCTTCTCAGCGATGGCTTCGCGGAGTTGGGGCATGCCCGTCCAGGCGGTGTACTTCGTCTGCCCCTGCGCCAGGGCGCGCTGCCCCGCCTCGACAACGTGGGGCGGCGTCGGGAAATCAGGCGTCCCGCTGGACAGGGTAATCAGGCCGGGGGTTGGGATGGATGTCTGGCGCGGGAATGTGCTGCGCACGCGCCGCGCGCGCTCGGACCACCAGCGCTCTCCGGTTGTGAGGGATGTGGTTGCCATAGTCGCTCCCTTTAGAATAAGCCTGGGCTGTCATTCGGTCCCATCCATTCTACACGCCTCGCGCCATGTGTCAAATCTGTCGACAATCAACTGTATTACAATATCAAGCGATGGGACTTGACACCGCTGCCTGAGCGTGCTAACATGATACGTACAAGTGAATATTGTCGACAATCAACTGAAGGTGAGGCAACTGACATGGATGCGCTTGATCCTATCACCCTCGAGATTCAGTGGCAGCGGCTGATTGCCATTGCCGACGAGATGGACAACTCCACGATCCGGACGTCGTTCTCGACAATCGTGGGCGAGAGCCATGACTTCGGCTGCGTCATGATGGACCAGGATGGACGCGGACTGGCCCAGGCGGCTTTCAGCCCGCCCCAGTTCTGCACCATGATGCCGCGCACAACGCGCGAGATACTGCGGGACTGGATTCCGAAGTCCGAGATCCAGGAAGGCGATGTCCTGATCACCAACGATCCGTGGATCGGCAGCACGCACCTGCCCGACTACAACGTCGTGACGCCCGTCTTCCGCAAGGGTCAGATCGTGGCTTTCCTCGGCACCATCGCCCACGTCTCGGACGTCGGCGGCCACCTGGGCGACCTCGAGGCGCAGGACATGTTCATGGAAGGCACGCGCCTCATGCCCTGCAAATTCTTCGTCCAGGGGCAACCCCACGAGCTTGTCCACACGTTCATCCGCGCCAACTGCCGCGTGCCGGAGATGGTGCTGGGCGACCTGCACGCCATCGTCGGCACCCACCGCGTCGCCGCCAAGCGCCTGGGCGAGTTCATGGACGACTACGGGCTGGACGACGTGCGCCTCCTGGCCGACACGATCCTGGACAAGTCGGAGGCCGCGCTGCGCAAGGCCATCGCGGCTCTACCGGACGGCGTGTCGGAGTACGAGCTGACCGCTGACGGCTACCTCGAACCCTTCACGCTCAAGCTGCGCATCGAGATCCAGGGGTCGGAGATGTCCATGGACTTCGCCGGCAGCTCGCCCCAGCAGTGGCACTCGGCCATCAACGCCGCGTTCAACATCACGTACTCGACCGCCGTCTACCCCATTAAGTGCATGCTGGCGTCGCGCATCCCCAACAACGACGGCCTGGTGCGGCCCCTGACCATCACCGCGCCGGAAGGCTCGATCGTCAACTGCACGTTCCCTGCGCCGGTCAAGGCGCGGGCGAAGGTCATGAAGCACATCCCGCCGCTCATCTTCGGCGCGCTGACCCCCCTCATGCCCGGCGAGACGATTGCCGCCGCCGGCGGCATCTTCCCCTTCCACTTCGTCGGCGGCGACTCGCGCTACGGAACCTTCGCGGTGCACGTTCTGCCGCACGGCGGCCTGGGCGCAACGCGCGAGGCGGACGGCCTGTTGCCGACGGCCTATCCCCACAACTCGACCATCACGCCCACGGAGATGATGGAAGCGCGCTCGCCGGTGCTCATGCTGCGCAAGCGGATGCTTACCGACTCCGGCGGCCCCGGGCGGCGGCGCGGCGGCCCGGGCGTGGAGTACATGCTGAAGTGCGTCGCCGAGAAGCCAATCACGCTCCAGGTGCGCCCCGATCTGCTCTATAACCCGGCCCCTGGTTTGATGGGTGGCCTGCCCGGCGCGCCCGGCGCGGTCTATCTCAACGGGCAGAAGATTACCCGCTTCACCCCGATCCAGTTCAACCCCGGCGAGGTCTGCATCCTGCACATCCCCGGTGGCGGCGGCTTTGGCGACCCGCGCGAGCGCGAACACGACCGGGTGCTGAAAGACATCGCCGACGGCCTGGTGAGCCTGCAAGCCGCGCGCGACGTATACGGCGTTCCGACGGAAGAGTGACATCGGTCGTCCACGGGAGATTGCATCATGCCCACAGTTCCCCAATACCGCTTCGGCTTCGACATCGGCGGCACCTTCACCGACTTCGTTCTGTGCGATGTGAGCACCGGGCAGCTTGAGACCTACAAGACGCTCACCACGCCCCACGCGCCGGCGCAGGCCGTCATTGACGGCTGGCGCGCTCTGCTGTCGCGCGTCGGCGCGGGCGGCGATCAGGTCTCGAACGCCATCCACGGGACGACGCTGATCACGAACGCGCTCATCGAGCGCAAGGGCGCTCGGACGGCGCTCGTCACCACGAGCGGGTTTGCCGATACGCTGGACACGCAGAAGGAGATGCGCTACGACATCTACGACCTGCACGCGCCGCCTGTGTTCCACCTGGTGCCGCGAGCGTGGCGCGTCGAGGTAAACGAGCGCCTGGATGCCTTTGGCGCCGTCGTGACGCCGCTGGAAAACGCCGAGCTGCACGCCCTGGTCGAAGCCGTCCGAGCGCTCGACCCGCAGGCCGTCGCCGTGTGCTTCCTGCACGCCTACCGCAACGCCGCCCACGAGCAGGCGGCGGCGGCGTGGCTGCGCGACTGCTTCCCCGCCGTCAGCCTCTCTCTGTCCCACGAGGTCGCGCCTGAGATCCGCGAGTACGAGCGCATGTCCACCACCGTCTGCAACGCCTACGTACAGCCGCTCACCGAAAGCTACCTGGGCGACTTGCAGCACGAGCTGGCGAGCGAGGGCTTCGGACACACCATCTACCTGATGCTGTCGAGCGGCGGCATCACGGATGTCCAGACGGCAGCGCGGTTCCCGGTGCGCCTGGTCGAGTCGGGACCGGCGGCGGGCGCTCTCGTCACGGCCTTCTACAGCACCAAGCTCGGCGAGCCAAACCTGGTCAGCTTCGACATGGGCGGGACGACGGCCAAGATGTGCCTCATCAAGGATGGGCAGCCGGCGAAAGGCAACACATTCGAGGTCGCCCGCGTCCACCGCTTCAAGAAGGGCAGCGGCCTGCCCATCCGCGTCCCGACCATTGAGATGATCGAGATCGGGGCGGGCGGCGGCTCGATCGCTCACCTGGACGAGATGGGCCTGCTCAAGGTGGGGCCGGAGAGCGCCGGCGCGGATCCTGGGCCGGCGTGCTACGGCCTCGGCGGCACGTCGCCCACCGTCACCGACGCCGACGCCTTGCTCGGCTACCTGAACCCTGACTACTTCCTGGGCGGGCGCATGTCCCTAGACATCGCCCAGGCCGAGCGGGCGATGCAGGGGCTGGCCGATGCGTTGGGCATGAGCGTCACCGACGCGGCCCACGGCGTCTACCAGGTCGTCAACGAGAACATGATCTCCGCGACGCGCGTCCACCTATCGGAGCGCGGCGAGGACCCGCGCCGCCTCAAGCTCATGGCGTTCGGCGGGGCCGGCCCGGTCCACGCCCACCAGATCGCGCGCGTCCTCAAGATGCAGGGCTACATCTGCCCCACCAGCGCCGGCGTCGCCAGCGCCCTGGGCTTCCTGACCGCCCCCATCGCCTTCGACTTTGCCCGCACCCACATGGGGCCGCTGACCCAGGCGAGCCTGGGCGAGATGGACGCTGTCTTCGCCGAGATGATCGAGGAAGGGCGGGCGACGCTGGCGCGGGCGGGCGTTGCCGACGACGAGATGCAGTTCTTCAAAGCCGCAGACCTGCGCCACGTCGGCCAGGGCCACGAGATTACCGTCCCGCTGCCCGATGGCGTCCTGGCCGACGTGAGCCTGGACGAGGCGTTGCGGCCAATGTTCTACGAGCAGTATGAGGTTGTCTACGGCCACGCCCACCGCCACCTGGGGCTGGAGGTGATGACGCTGCGCATCACGGCCAGCGGCGGCGTCCCCAACATCGCCCTACCCCAGGTCGAGTGCGACCCCGCCTCGGCGGCGGCGGCGATGAAGGGGCATCGGCGGGCCTACTTCGCCGACCTGGGCGGCTTCGTGGACACGCCGCTGTACGACCGCGCCGCGCTCAAGGCGAGCGCGACGTTCGAGGGGCCGGCGATTGTGGAGGAGAAGGACTCGACCGCCGTCATCGGCCCCAACGCCACGGTGCGCGTGGACGAGTATCAGAACCTGATCGTCACTCTTCACTAAAGCCGTACCACCGCTGCGCGAAGCCGGGCGTGATGTAGCCGCGTTCGATGTCCTCGCGGACACGCTCCGGCTCGCGCAGGTCGGGGTCGCCGAAGCCGCCGCCGCCCGGCAGGCGCAGCTCGACAATGTCGCCAGGGTTGAACTGGATCGGCGGGAACCGCGTGATCTTCTCGCCGTTGATGTAGACCTCGCCGACCTGCCCTGGCTGGCCGCCGTTCAGGCCGGGCGGATTGAAGAACATCTTGTCCGGGCGGAGCGAGAGCGTCACCGGGCCTTTGGCGATGGACTCGACGGTGATAATCTGGCCGGGGCCGCCGCGCCGCCGCCCCGCGCCGCACGCATCTGGCCGATACTCCTTGCGCCACATGATGATGGGCGCTTCGGTCTCCATGATTTCCGTCGGCGTGACCGTCGAGTTGTGCGGGAACGCCACGGGGATCATTCCGTCCAGGTCCTGCATGGCGCCACGGCCGCCGTGGGGCAGCATGTGGGCGTTGAAGCGGCCGTAGCCGTCCTCGAAGCCGGAGACGTGGAAGGGCCAGATGGAGCCGGCGCCGGCCTGGGCGTGCTCGCCCAGCACCGACCACACCGCGCCGAAGAGCACCTGGTTGATATTGTTGGTGTTCTTCGCGCGCGCCTTGACGGGCGACGGGAAGGTGCAGTTGAGGATGCAGCCTTCGGGCGCGGTGACGTGAACGGGGCGGAAGAGGCCCTCGTTGTTGGGGATGCGCGAGGCCAGGGCGCACTTGAAGGGGTACAGCGTGGAGGCGAAGGTCGTGTTGTAGACGCAGTTGATGGCGGCCTTGCGCGTCTGGGGCGACGTGCCGGTGTAGTCCACGTAGATGTCCGAGCCGCGAATCTCGACGGTCGCGTGCAGGTGTACCGGGTCAATGTAGCCGTCAATGTCCAGGCCGAACTCGTAGCGGCCATCGGGCAGCGCCTCGATGGCGCGGCGCATCGCCGCCTCTGACCGCGTGTGAATCTCATCCGACAGCGCCACCAGGTCGTCAAGCTCGTAATCCTCCAGGAACTCCTGGAGCCGCCGCGCCCCGATCCAGTGCGTGCCGATGATGGCGTGCAAGTCGCCCAGTACCATGTTCGGGACGCGGCAGTTGTTGGCGATGATTTCTTCGAGCAGCTCGTTCGGCTTGCCGGCCTCGAAGATCTTGCACGGCGTCAGCCGCAAGCCCTCGGTGAACACGTCGGGGGCTTCGATGTCGCCGATGTGGCCGCCGACGTCGGAGACGTGGGCCACGGTTCCCATGAACCCGACGACCTTGCCCTTGTAGAAGACCGGCGTCACCAGGACATAGTCGGGCAGGTGGCCCGTCCCAATCCACGGGTCGTTGTTGATGAGGACGTCGCCCTCCTGGAGGGTGTGCAGCGGGTACTTCTCGAACATGGCCCGCGCCGTGCGCGGCAGAATCACGCAGAAGTTCGGGGGGCTGAACGACGATTGGCAGAGCGAGAGGCCGTCCTGGTCCAGCAGGATGCACGCAAAGTCGCGGCTCTCGCCGACGATCGTCGAGAACGAGGTGCGCACCGTGGCGTTGTCTATCTCGTCCATGATGGCGATGAGCCGCTGCCATTGGATTTCCAGGGCGATGGGATCCATCTCGCCGATGTGGGGTTGCGTGGACACGATAGCCTCCTTAGAAAGATGAGCGCTTGGTGTCATGCTGGGCGAAGCGAAGCATCCCCCGGACAGGAGACCCTTCGCTGCGCTCAGGGCGACAGCAAGCTCAGTATATCACCAAACTGAATAATGTCAATTGTCGACAATATACTTGACAGTGCGCGTGACGTTTGATATACTGCCAACACGTTGAACGCTCGACCCTTCCAAACCAACTTCGACTGTCACATCAAGGACCTGCGATGTCCGCATCCCACACCTACCACTTCGGCTTCGATATCGGCGGCACGTTCACCGACTTCGTGCTGTGCGACGACCAGACCGGGCATATCGAGACCTTCAAGGCCCTGACCACCCCCCACACCCCGGCCGAGGCGGTCATCGAGGGGTGGCGGGCGCTGCTCGGCCGCGTCGGCGCCGACGGAGGCGACGTCGCCAGCGCCATCCACGGCACGACGCTCATCACCAACGCCCTGATCGAGCGCAAGGGCGCGCGCACGGCGCTCATTACGACAAAAGGCTTCCGCGACATCCTGGAGATGGCGAAGGAGATGCGCTACGACATCTACGACCTGCTCCTCGTCCTGCCGGAGCCGCTGGTGCCGCGCACGCTGCGGCTGGAGGTCGCGGAGCGGCTGAACGGCCGCGGCGAGGTCGTCGTTCCGCTGTATCCCGGCGAGTTGGACGGCATCCGACGCATTCTCCTCGACGAGGGGGCCGAAGCCGTCGCCGTCTGCTTCCTGCACGCTTTCAAGAACCCTGCCCACGAGCACGCCATGCGCGACTGGCTCGCCGAGGCGCTGCCCCAGGCCAGCGTGTCCATCTCTAGCGAGGTCGCGCCCGAGATCCGCGAGTACGAGCGCATGTCCACGACGGTCTGCAACGCCTATGTCCAGCCGATGACCGAGCGCTACATCGGCGGCCTGGAGCGCGAGCTGGCGAACGAGGGCTTTGCGCGCCAGCTCTACCTGATGAATTCCAGCGGCGGTATCACCGACGCGCGCACATCGGCGCGCTTCCCCGTCCGCTTGGTCGAATCAGGCCCGGCGGCCGGCGTCCTCGCCAGCATCTACTTCGGCGACATGATCGGCGAGCCGAACCTGGTCAGCTTCGACATGGGCGGGACGACGGCGAAGATTTGCCTCATCAAGAACGGCCAGCCGACCAAGGCCAACACCTTCGAGATCGCCCGCGTGCACCGGTTCAAGCGCGGGAGCGGCATGCCGGTGCGCGTGCCGACGATTGAGCTGATCGAAATCGGCGCGGGGGGCGGCTCCATCGCGCGCGTCAACGAGATGGGACTGCTCAAGGTCGGGCCGGAGTCGTCCGGCGCGACGCCTGGCCCCGCCTGCTATGGCTTCGGCGGGAGCGAGCCGACCGTCACCGACGCCGACGCCCTCCTCGGCTACGTCAACCCTGACTATTTCCTCGGCGGCCGCATGCAGCTCGACCTGGCGGCGGCAGAGCGGGCGATGCAGGCCATCGCGGCGCCCCTGGGCATGACCGCGATCGAGGCGGCGCGGGGCATCTACCAGCTCGTCAACGAGAACATGATCTCGGCCACCCGCGTCCATGTCGCCGAGCGCGGCGGCGACACCCGCCGGCTCAAGCTCATCGCCTTCGGCGGCGCGGGCCCGGTGCATGCCCACGAGATTGCCCGCGCGCTCAAGATGCCGGGCTATATCTGCCCGTCGAGCGCCGGTGTCGCCAGCGCCCTGGGCTTCCTCACCGCGCCGGCGGCATTTGATTTCGCCCGCACCTTTGTGGCGCGCCTCACCCCGGCCACGCTGGCCGAGCTAGACCACGCCTTCGCGGAGCTGGAAGCAGAGGGCCGCGCCACCCTCGCGGCGGCCGGCGTGCCGGAAGACCAGATGCAGTTCCTGCGCAGCGCCGACCTGCGCCATATCGGCCAGGGCCACGAGATCGTCGTCCCCCTGCCGGGCGGCGCCCTCGCCGACGTATCCATCGAGGGCCAGGTGAAGCCGACCTTCTACGAGATCTACGAGGGCATCTACGGCCACGCCCACCGCCACCTGGAGCTTGAGATCATGACGTGCCGCCTGACGGCGACCGGCCCGCGCCCCCGCGTCGAGATGCCGCGCGTCGAGTGCGACCCTGACTCGACGGCGCGCGCCCTGAAGGGGGAGCGCCAGGCCTACTTCGCCAGCCTGGGCGGCTTCGTCGCCACGCCGGTCTACGATCGCTATGCCCTGCGCGCCGGCGCGACGTTCGCCGGCCCCGCCATCGTCGAGGAGCGCGACTCGACGGCGGTCGTCGGCCCGAACGCCACCGCGACGATTGACGAGTACCTCAACCTGCTCGTCACCCTGGCTTAAGGGGGGCAAATGTCCCGCGAGCTGCGCATCACACCCCACGAGTACGCGCAACGCCGCGTCCGCGTCCGGGCGGAGCTGGAGCGGCGTGGCCTGGCGGCGCTGGTCCAGTTTGGGGCACTGCGCAATTTCTACCTCACCGGCTTCGCCCACAGCACGACCGAGCGCCCCATCGCCCTGGTGCTGCCGGTAGACGGCCCCGTCGCTGCCCTTCTCCCGCTCCTGGAGGAGGATCACGTCCGCCAGCACGTCCCGGAGATCGAGCGCCTCAAGGTCTACCCGGAGTACCCCGACCTGCGCCACCCCATGCTGTGGCTTCAGGAGCTGTTGACCGAGATGGGGCTGGCGCGCAAACCGCTGGGCGTTGACAGCGACGGCTACGGCGGAACTTATGGCTACCGCGGCTCGACGCTCAGCGCGCTCCTGCCGGAGGCGCGGCTGGAGCCGATGCGCGACTGGCTGGACAGCCTGCGCTGCATCAAGTCGCCGGCCGAGATTGACCTCATCCGCCAGTGCGTGCCCTTCGGCAACTTGGTCGTGGACATGATTCGCGCGGCGGTGCGGCCCGGCGTCAACGAGATTGCGGTCAGCCTGCGCGCGATGGCCGACGCCAGCGCCGAGGCGCTGCGTCAGCTCGGCCCCGAGTACCGCGGCTACGACAACGGCAGCATCCCGGTGCGGGGCGGCTTCGTCGGCGGCCCCAAAACGGCCCTGCCCCACCCGATTGACGATGCGACGCCCCTCGCCGTCGGGGATGTCCTCATCCCCTGGGGGTCGGGCCAGTTGGGCGGCTACCACAGCGAGCTAGAGCGCACGATGATCCTGGGCAAGCCGTCGGACAGGCAGCGCTACTTCTTCGAGCACATGCTGGAAGCGCAGCAGGCGGCCCTCGACGCGATTCGTCCGGGCATCCCATGCAGCGAGGTGAACGACGCGGTGCAGCGCTATTTCGACGCCCACAGCCTCCAGCCCTACGTCCGCCACCACTCCGGCCACGGGCTGGGGATGGAGATTCACGAAAGCCCCTTCCTGGACTCGGGCGACCAGACCGTGATCGAGCCAGGCATGTGCTTCAGCTGCGAGCCGGGGCTGTACGTTCCCGGCGTCGGCGGCTTCCGGCACTCCGAAACCGTCGTGGTGACGGAGACGGGCCGCGAAATCCTGACGACGTATCCGCGTGACCTCGAAAGCCTGATCATTCCCTGTTAGGCTGCGTGTCCCGACCTGTGCCCACATCCATCACAGGTCCTCATGGACTTGTGTCCACCAGCAGGCGGATGAAATCGCTGTCGCCCCGAACGCCCGGCCCGCCCGCCGCTGAAGCAGCGGGCTACGAATGGAAGCCTGAGAGGCTGAGGCTCTGGCTCCCCCAGCCCCTTGGGCTTCCATCCTTAGCCGCAGGCTTGAGCCTACGGCGGCCGTCCGCCGCGAGCAGCCCAGGGTTTCGTTCAAGGGAGGGCTCCAACATGAGCATTGACCTCTTTCGCTACTATCTACACGACGAGCTAACCGCCCACCTCCACGACCTTGCCGCGCGATACCCGCGCCTGGCGCGCCTGTCCTCCATCGGCACGAGCCACCGCGGCCGCGACCTGTGGTGCATGACCATCACCAACTTCGCCACGGGAGAGCCGGAGGCCAAACCGGCCTTCTACATTGACGGCAACAACCACGGCGAGGAAGTGGTCACCTCCGCCGTCGCCTTCTTCACCATCAGCTACGCGCTGGCGCGCTATGGCGCGGACCCCTTCGTCACCGAGCTACTCGACACGCGCGCGCTCTACATCCTGCCGCGCGTGAACCCCGACGGGGCCGAGATCAGCCTGACGACGCCCTACCAGACCGTCGGCAACGGCCACTACCTGCCGTCGGAGGAGCAGCCGCGCGGCCTGCATCTCGAAGACATTGACGGCGACGGCCACATCCTCCAGATGCGCATCCCCGATCCCAAGGGCGAGTGGAAAGTGTCCGAGACGAACCCGCGTCTCTTGACACTGCGCCGGCCGGGCGACCTGGGCGGGCAGTACTACCGCATGCTGCCGGAGGGGGTGTTTCGGGAGTGGGACGGCATCACGCAGCCCATCATGAAGCCGCGCCACGGCAACCTCAACCGCCAGTTTCCGGTCAACTGGACGCCGGAGTATGGCGAGTACGGGGCGGGCGAGCTTCCCCTGAACGAGCCGGAGGCGGCTGCGATGGCGCGCTTCGTCCTCGACCACCCCAACATCACCGGCGTCCAGGCTTACCACAGCCACAGCGGCGTCATCCTGCGCCCGTCGTCGCACCGCCGCGACCACGAGCTGGACCTCCAGGACGTTCAACTGTTCAAGACGCTCGGCCGCATGGGCACGGAGCTAACCGGCTACCCCGTCGTCTCGATCTACGAGGACTTCACCGAACTGGGCGCGAAGCCGCGTCACGGCGGGTTCGGCGAGTGGGTCTACGAGCACCTGGGCATCGTCACGTTCTCGACGGAGCTGTGGGACGTGGAGACCGAGGTCGGCATCAAGAAGCCGCAGTTCTTCCCAGAGCGGTCCAGGAACGAAGACGAGCAGCTGCGCCTGCTGGACTGGGCCGACCGCCACGCGCCCGGCGCGTACACCGACTGGCGCGCCTTCGACCACCCCCAGCTCGGCCGCATCGAGATCGGCGGCTGGGACCCCATGTTCATCCACCGCAACCCGCCGCCTGAGTTCCTGCACACCGTCTGCGAGCCAAACGCCCTGTTCACCCTGCGCCACGCGGCCGCCTCGCCCCTGGTTCGCGTCAGCCGCGTCGAGGCCGAGCCGCTGGCCGATGGTCTCTACAAGTTGACGGCCCTGGTCGAGAATCACGGCTATCTGCCCACCAACCTGACGCAGCGGGCGCTGACGATTGATATCGCCGCGCCGGTGACGGTGCGCGTCAGCGCCGATAGGCCCGTCGAGTTCGTTATTGGCGGAGCGGAGACGGACATCGGTCACCTCGGCGGCCGCGTGGAGCGCACGATGGCGTGGGATGCGTGGCGCCGGCCGTGGAAGGAACCGGCGCGGCAGGTGCAGTGGATCGTCCACGCCCCGCAGGGCGCGCGCCTCAGCATCGAGGCAGTGTCCGAGAAGGGCGGACGGCACAGTGGGAGCGTCATCCTGGGGTAAGGTCAGCCTGACTATCATCCAGAGGAGCCGCGCGTGAAAATCTTCATGGCAACGGATCTAGAGGGTGTCAGCGGCGTCGTTCACCCGGAGCATACCGCCTGGGACGGGCGGCGGCACCACGAGGCGCGGCAGTGGCTCACCGCCGATGTCAACGCGGCGGTCGAGGCCGCCGTCGAGATGGGCGCGGCCGAGGTGGTCATCTGCGACGGGCATAGCAGCGGCCGCAACATCCTCATCAGCGACCTGCACCCGGCCGCCTCCGTCGTCTTTGGCCGCTCTGGCCGACGCCTGGGCCAGATGGAGGGCATTGACGACAGCTTCGACGCCGTCTTCCAGATCGGCTTCCACGCCCGGGTCGGCACGCCGAGTACGCTCAACCACACCACCAACAGCGGCGTTCTGACGGCGTCCACTATCAACGGCCGCCCCATCGGCGAGCTAGAGATGAACGCCGGAATCGCCGGCGAGTTCGGCGTGCCGGTGGCGATGGCGTCGGGCGACGCCGCGGCGATGGCCGAGATCAAGGAGTTCGTGCCAGAGATGGAGGTAGCCGTCGTCAAGTGGCCGATTGGTATGTACGCGGCCCGCGTCCTGGCGCCGGCGGTTGAGCAGGAGATCATCCGCGCGACCGTCCGCCGCGCCCTCAGCCGCCTCGACCGCATGACGCCCGTCACCTTCGACAAGCCGACGACCATCGAGCTGACGTTCAAGGACACGGCCCTGGCCGACGCTGCCTACTTCATGCCCGGCGCCGTGCGCACCTCCAACTACAGCGTATCTTTCACGGCCGGCGACATCTGCGAGGCGTACCGCGCCCACTTCGTGATGATCGCCCTGGCGGCGCGGGAGCAGTGGCACACCGTCCCCTGACCAAGACAGCAACACCGGGCGTGGTTCCCAGAAACGAGGCGCCATGAAGATTATCGGCATCCAGACTTCGCTCATCGCCGTTCCCCGCCGCGACACCTTGCGCACCGCCTACGGCACGCGCTCCTACGCCACAACGGTCCTCGTCCAGATGGCGACGGACGAGGGGCTTGAAGGCATTGGGCAGGCGTCGGTGGACGGCCCGTTCTATGGTGAGTCGGCGGAAGGGATGATGGCGAACATCCTGGCGCACGTCGCGCCCGCCGTCATCGGCGAAGACCCGCGCCACATCGAGCGCCTCGTCGCCAGGATGCACAAGGCCCTGCCCCACCACCCCTCCTCCCATGCCGCCGTCGAGTTCGCCCTGTGGGACCTCAAAGGCAAGGCTCTCGGCGTGCCCGTCTACCAGCTACTCGGTGGCAAGGTGCGCGACGGAGTGGACATCATGGGCTTCGTCCACCACGACACCCCCGAAGCGATGGCCCAGCACGCCAGAGACGCCCTCGCCGAGCAGCCCTACCCCGTACTCAAGATGAAGATCGGCCTTGACCCCCACGAGGACATCCGACGCTACCGCGCCGTCGCCGAGGCGGTCGCCGGCCGAGCGGTCATCCAGGTGGACGGCAACGTCGGGTACACCCTCGGCCAGGCCGTCCCCGCCCTCACCACCATGGAGCGGATCGGCGGCCTCGGCGCAGTCGAGCAGCCCGTGGCGCGCCTCCACGACCTGGCTGAACTCGCCCGCCGCCTCTCCACCCCCATCATGGCCGACGAGGCCATCTACCCCGTCGAGGACGCCATCGAGATTGTCCGCCACAACGCCGCTCAGATCGCCCTGATGAAGATCACCAAGCACGGGGCATTCTGACGGTGCACAAGATTGCCGCCATCTTCGAGGCTGCCGGGCTGTCCCTGTCGGTCGCCATCTACTACGACCTCATTGCCGTGGCGGCCGCCCACATCGCGGCGGCCACCCCCTGCGTCACCTGGCCCTCGCCCCACACCTATCTCGCCGACACCATTCTGACCGAGCCGTTCGAGCCGGACGGGCTGCTGCTGCGCGTGCCCGAGCGCCCCGGCTTCGGCGTCCAACTCGACCCCGACAAGCTCAGTAAGTACACCGTGCGCAAGGAGAGCCTATGAAGATCACAGCCGTCAAGCCTTCAGTCATCGCCATTCCCCGCAAGGCGACCCTGACAACATCCTACGGCAGCGTCGCCGACGCTGTGACCATCCTGGTGCAGGTCGAGACCGATGAAGGGCTGGTCGGCATCGGCCAATCGGCGATGGACATGCCCTTCTACGGCGAGACGGCGGAAGGGATGATGGCGAACATCCTGGCGCACGTCGCGCCCGCCGTCATCGGCGAAGACCCGCGCCACATCGAGCGCCTCGTCGCCAGGATGCACAAGGCCCTGCCCCACCACCCCTCCTCCCATGCCGCCGTCGAGTTCGCCCTGTGGGACCTCAAAGGCAAGGCTCTCGGCGTGCCCGTCTACCAGCTACTCGGTGGCAAGGTGCGCGACGGAGTGGACATCATGGGCTTCGTCCACCACGACACCCCCGAAGCGATGGCCCAGCACGCCAGAGACGCCCTCGCCGAGCAGCCCTACCCCGTACTCAAGATGAAGATCGGCCTTGACCCCCACGAGGACATCCGACGCTACCGCGCCGTCGCCGAGGCGGTCGCCGGCCGAGCGGTCATCCAGGTGGACGGCAACGTCGGGTACACCCTCGGCCAGGCCGTCCCCGCCCTCACCACCATGGAGCGGATCGGCGGCCTCGGCGCAGTCGAGCAGCCCGTGGCGCGCCTCCACGACCTGGCTGAACTCGCCCGCCGCCTCTCCACCCCCATCATGGCCGACGAGGCCATCTACCCCGTCGAGGACGCCATCGAGATTGTCCGCCACAACGCCGCTCAGATCGCCCTGATGAAGATCACCAAGCACGGGGGCATTCTGACGGTGCACAAGATTGCCGCCATCTTCGAGGCTGCCGGGCTGTCCCTGTCGGTCGCCATCTACTACGACCTCATTGCCGTGGCGGCCGCCCACATCGCGGCGGCCACCCCCTGCGTCACCTGGCCCTCGCCCCACACCTATCTCGCCGACACCATTCTGACCGAGCCGTTCGAGCCGGACGGGCTGCTGCTGCGCGTGCCCGAGCGCCCCGGCTTCGGCGTCCAACTCGACCCCGACAAGCTCAGTAAGTACACCGTGGCCGCCGTCTAATTTGCCTGTTGACAAGTCCGGGTAAATAGAGTATCATGCGTGCTAACAGTATATTGTCGACAATTTTCAGTCGGCAAAAACTGTCACAGCTTGTCCCTGCCCACCCGTTCAACCTTCAAGGAGGAAATGCCATGCGACGCATCCTGTGGCTTGTCCTGCTCGCGGTGGCCCTGCTTGCCGTGGCGTGCGGCGGCGCTCCAGCGCCAGCGGCTCAACAGCCGGCCGCCGCCCCACAGGCCCCGAAAGCCGAAGCGCCCACCGCAGCGCCCCAAGCGGCGGCTCCCACAACCGCGCCGGCGGCCGCGAAAGCGGCGGCCCCGGCAGCGACCAGCGCGCCGGCGGCGCAACCGACGGCTCAGGCCGCCGCCAAGACGACCGGCCAGAAGAAGATCGTGGTCGGACAGGCGGAGCTTCCCACGTCCCTCGACCCGCCGACCGACTGGGCGATTCAGGCGACCTGGGTGCACATGAACCTGTTCGACTGCCTTGTCTGGCGCAACCGCGACACGAACGAGTTCGCGCCCTACCTGGCGACCGAGTGGAAGAACATTGACCCCACCACCTGGCGCTTCAAGCTCCGCGAGGGCGTGACATTCGCCAATGGTGAGCCGTTCAACGCGGACGCCGTGCTGTGGACGTACCAGCGCATCCTGGATGACCCCAAGATGATCACGTACAATCAGTGGACGTTCATCAAGGAAATGAAGAAGATCAACGACTACGAGGTGGAGTTCGTGACCAAGACGCCCGAACCCGCCTTCCTCAGCAAGATGGCCGGCACCGGCTGCGGCATCCAGGCGCCCGCTCACGGCAAGAAGGTCGGGGCGGACGTGGCGACGCAGCCCGTCGGCACCGGCCCCTACAAGCTGGTCGAGTACAAGAAGGGCGACCGCGTCATCCTCCAGGCCAACGACAAGTATTGGGGTGGCAAGCCCGACATTGACACCATCGAGATCCGGGCGATCCCCGAAGCCGCGACGCGCACGGCGGCCCTGCTCTCCGGTGACATTGACCTGACCATCGGCATCCCGCCGCAGGACTGGAAGCGCATCCAGGACAACCCCAATCTCAAGCTCGACAAGGCGCTCACCACGCAGACAATGATCCTGTTCCTGCGCGCCGGCCCGTCGTCGAAGTACACGGATTGGAAGGGCGTCACCTCCGACCCGAAGATCCGCCAGGCCATCTCCTATGCCATTGATCGCAAGGCCATCATTGACCTGATTGACGGCATGGGCATCCCGACGCTGAGCCGCATCACGCCGCCGACGCTCGGCTGGAGCGACAAGTTCTACAAGCAGTACGGTGAGTACAACCCCGACAAGGCGCGGCAGCTCCTGAAGGAGGCCGGCTACGACGGCACGCCGCTGCGCATGCACACCGCCAACTACCTGCTCAAGCAGGGCGACGTGGCGCAGGCTATCGTGGCGATGCTCCAGGACGTGGGCTTCAAGGTTGACCTCAACGTCATGGACCTCACCACGTTCCGCGAGAAGATCTACGTCCCGTACAAGAACGAAGAGCTGTATTTCGAGTCCCTCGGCAACTCGTTCTTCGACCCGTGGATCGCCGTGCTCTCCGAGCAGTCGGACCGCCGCGAGCGCAGCGGCTGGTCCGGCCCTCAGGCGGACGAGGCCGACAAACTCATCCGCGCTGCCGCCGTGAACATGAACCCGGACGAGCGCGCCAAGCAGTACCAGCGCATCCAGGAATTGATGGTCCAAGACCCGGTCATGGTCCCCCTTTACCAGCAGTACGACATGTTCGGGATGAACAAGAAGCTGAACTGGAAGCCCTCGCTCGACGGGTTCCTCTGGTTCGGCAACGCGAAGCTCTCGCAGTAGGTCCGTCGCCCG
Source organism: Anaerolineae bacterium (assembly GCA_046328525.1). Lineage (GTDB taxonomy): Bacteria > Chloroflexota > Anaerolineae > Epilineales > JAHCIE01 > JBDHWG01. The sequence continues at coordinate 56,315 of JAXLWK010000007.1, read as the reverse complement.
CCTCCCCTCTCTCTGCGCGAGGGAGGGGAGGCTGACCACGTAGCGCGAGGACGATCTGTGACTCAGTATCTCATTCGTCGTTTGCTCCTGATGGCGCCGGTGCTGATCGGCGTCACGCTCATCCTGTTTGCGCTGCTCCGTCTGCGCGGCGACCCCCTCGCGGCGTACATCACGCCGGAGATGACCCCCGCCGACATCGAGCTGGTGCGGCAAGCGTATGGCTTTGACCGTCCACTGCCGGAGCAATATGTGGCGATGATTGTGAACATGGCGCGTGGCGATTTCGGGCGCTCGATGCGCTACCGCACACCAGCGATGCCGCTGATTCTTGAGCGCCTGCCGGCGACCGCCGAGCTTGCCTTCGCCGCCCTCTTGATAGCCATCCTCATCTCAGTACCACTGGGCTTGCTTTCCGCGCTCTATCCCAACTCGTTCATAGACGTGATTGCGACGACGCTTTCGACGCTGGGGCGCGCCATGCCGAACTACTGGGTTGGCATCATGTTCATCCTGCTGTTTGCCGTCGAGTTGCGCTGGCTGCCCGTGTCCGGCTCCGACAATCCCCGGTCCATCATCCTGCCCGCTGTGACCCTCTCGCTGGGCATTGCGACAACGCTGACACGCCTGCTGCGCTCCAGCATGCTGGATGTGGTGGGGCAGGAGTACATGGTCGTCGCCCGCGCGAAGGGCCTGCGCGAGTGGACTGTCATTGGGCGGCACGGCGTCCGCAACGCCCTGATCCCCATCCTGACGATCCTCGGCTTGCAGATGGCGTGGCTGCTCGGCGGCGCCGTGATTGTCGAGCAGGTCTTTGCCTGGCCGGGGATGGGACGGCTGATGATCCAGGCCGTCCAGTCCAAAGACATGCCCATCGTTCAGTCCGGCGTCATTGTTTTCGCGCTGATTGTAATGTTCACTACGCTCATCGTGGATGTGTTGTACGCCGTGGTGGATCCGCGGATCCGCTACAGCTAACAGGAGTAGGACGATCTTGGCTACCGGGGCTGACTCCCTGCCTACATCTACCAAGCTGCGATCTCGCCGCCTGCCGCGCTGGGTCTTCCGGCTGCGCCAAAGTCCGGTGGGTCTGATCGGCCTCACGATCATCGTCTTTGTCGTTCTGATTGCGATTCTAGCGCCGGTCATCTCGCCCCACGATCCGACGCGGCTGCAACTCGGCAAGCGCCTGCTGCCGCCGTTCTGGATCGAAGGCAGTGACCCGGCCTACGTGTTGGGCACGGATCAGTTGGGCCGCGACATGTTGAGCCGCCTCATCTGGGGCTCGCGCATCTCGGTCGTCGTCGGAATCGCGGCCGTGGCGATCGCGGCAGTCATCGGGGTGACGCTGGGACTCATCAGCGGCTTCTTCGGCGGCTGGATGGACACGCTCATCTCGCGCGGGATTGACAGCTTCATGTCCATCCCCTTCATCGTTCTGGCCCTGGCCGTCGTCAGCGTGCTGAGTCCGAATCTGCTCAACCTCATCATCGTGCTCGGCATCACCGGCTGGGTCAGCTTTGCCCGCGTCGTGCGCGGCGAGGTGCTGACGACCCGGACACGCGACTACGTTACGGCAGCGCAGGCCGTCGGCCAGCGCGACCGACGGATTCTGACGCGCCACATTCTGCCGAACGTGACCAGCTCGATCATCGTCCTGGCGACTCTCGACGTGGGTGTCGCCATCATCGCCGAGTCGTCGCTGAGCTTCCTCGGCCTGGGTGTGCAGCCGCCGACCGTGACCTGGGGCCTGATGCTCGCCGACGGGCGCGAACACATCGCCACCTCATGGTGGCTGGCGGCGTTCCCCGGCCTCGCCATCACCATTACCGTCCTCGGCATCATCTTCCTGGGCGACTGGCTCAGGGACGTGCTGGATCCGCGGCGCAAGAAATAGCCCCCGGCTGCGTGCCGTCCGCGTTGGGGCTGCGAGAGGATTGCATGGGCACACAGGCGACGCTCGACGAGCGAGACGCGCGTTACAACAAGATTCGCCAGGCGATGGCCGCCCAGGGTCTCGACGCCCTGCTCGTGGCCGGCAAGGGGCACTGGTGGACCGGGCGCGGCTACGTGCGCTACCTGACCGACTTTCACATGTGGGCGCACGATTGTCTCGTCCTGTTCCCGCTCGACGGCGAGCCGCTGCTGACCATCACCAGCTACGCCCTCGCCGAGCGCGTAGCGAAGCGCGGCTGGGTCACCGACTGTCGCGGCGACGTCTACCTCGTTCCCAACATGGTCGCGGCGATGCGGGAGCGCGAGGTCAGCCGGGGTCGCGTCGGCGTCTGCGGTCTGCAATGGATTCTCCCCGTCGGCGCGTTCGAGCAGCTCAGGAACGGCCTGCCCGATGTCGAGTTTGTCAACGCCGATGACCTGCTGAACGAGATTCGCATGGTCAAGAGCGCGCTGGAGATTCAACAGATCCGCGAGCTGTGGAGCCTGGCAAAGTCGGCCATGCAGCGCTTCGTCGAGATCGTCGAGCCGGGGCGATCGCAGCGCGAGTTGTCGGCGGAGGCGGCCAGGGTGCTGCTCGCCGGCGGCGCGCGCGACATCCTGATCTTCATCAGCGAGGACGGCAGCGCGTCGCCGCCGGAGGACACGCCGCTCAAGTGCGACGGCGTGGTCACGTATCACATGGAAATGTCGGGCGAGAGCGGCCACTGGGCGGAGATTACGGTCCACTGCGCGTACCGCGAGCCGAGCGCGTTGGCGCAGAGACTCATGGATAGCGAGCTGCGCGCCTATGATGAGGTGCGCAAGATGGCCCGGCCCGGCGCGCGGCTGAGCGACATGGCGCGAACGTTCGAGCGCGTCCTGCTCGACGACGGCTGGGAGCTGGGGCCGCCGACCGATCACTACGACTTCCACGGTCAGGGCATGGACACCATCGAGCTGCCCTGGTACGCGGCCGCGCCAGGGTGGGGCGCGTCCCAGGACCGCGAGCTTGTCGCGGGCATGGTGTTCTCGTATCACCCGCGGCGGGCGGTCAGGCCGAAGCCGGATTGGCTGCCGGGCATCAACGAGGATGTGCTGATTACCGAGAACGGGATCGAGCGCCTGGCGGGCGACTGGAATCTGCGCTGGCGCATGATGCGCTGAGACGCGGCGTCCCCTTTCTCACGGAGTTTCGCCATGACTTTCTCTGTCGTTGGCCGCGACCCGGCCACGGGCATGATGGGCGTGGCCGTCGCCACCCGGCACACGGCGGTGGGCGCGCGCGTTCCCTACGTTCGCGCCGGCGCGGCCGCCATCGCCGTGCAGGCGTACGCCCAACCCTACCTGGGCTATGACGCGCTTCGTCTCATCGAGACTCAGGGCGTGTCCGGCCCGCAGGCCCTGGAAACGGTGCTGGCGGCCGATCCGGGCCGCGACTGGCGGCAGGTCATCCTGGTGGATGCCGCCGGTCGCCTGGCCGGCCATACCGGCGTCGAGACCGAGGGCTGGAGCGGCCACCGCCTCGGCGCGCAGTGCGCGGCAGCGGGCAACATGCTCGTCAACGGCGAGACCGTCGCGGCGATGGTGGACTACTTCGAGAGCCACCCCGACGACCCGCTGCCGCTGCGCCTCGTCGCCGCGCTCCAGGCGGGCCACGCGGCCGGCGGCGACCGGCGCGGGCAGCAATCGGCGGCACTGTACGTCGTCTACCGCGAGGAAGCCCCCTACGCCGACCTGCGCATTGACGACCACCCGCAGGCTGTCGGCGAGTTGCGGCGTCTGCTAGACCTGGTGAGCCACGACCCGTTGACCATGAGCCTGCGCTTCTCCGGGGGCCGCGAGTCGCCGCCCGTGAGCGAGTACATCGCCCACAAGGAAAAGCTGCGCAAGGCGGGCCTGGCATGAGCGTCCTGATCACCGGCGCGGCCGGGTTCGTCGGAATCAATCTCGTGCGGCGATTCGCCGAGGCCGGCCAAAGCGTCATCGCCCTCGCCCGCCGACCGCCCGACGCGGCAGCGCTGCGTTTCCTGGGCAACGTCGCAGACCGCGTGACGTGGGTCAACGTGGACGTGCGCGACCGGGACGGCCTCATTCGGGTCAGCCGCGACCATGCGGTCGAGGTGGTCGTCCACGCGGCCACCATCACGGCCCCCCTGCCCGTCGAGAAGGCGGATCCGGCGGCGATTGTGGATGTGAACCTGGGCGGGACACTCAATGCGTTGGAAGCGGCTCGCCTGGCCGGCGCCCGCCGTTGCGTGTTCATCAGCTCGACCGCCGTCTACGGCGCGCCCGCCGACCCGACCGAGGCGATCGTTGAGACGCGGCCGCTGGCAATTTCCAGCCTGTACACCATCTGCAAGCAGGCTGCCGAGGCCATGTGCCGCCGCTACACGGAGCTGTTCGGCCTCTCGACGGTTGTAGGGCGGCTGGGGACGGCGTATGGGCCGATGGAGCGGGCGACGCTCTCGCGCAGCGGCATGTCGGCGGCGTATGCGCTGGTGCATGCCGCGCTGCGGGGCGAGCGGGTGCGCGTCCACGCGCCGCAGCGCCACCGCGATTTCTGCTACATAGACGACGTATCCGACGCCTTCGTGCGCCTGGCCCTGGCCGACCATCTCTCCTGGGATGTCTACAACGTCGCTGGCGACCGCGCCTACCGCGTGATCGAGGCGCTGGATGCCCTGACATCCCTCGTGCCCGGCTTCGCGTGGGTCGAGGCCGAGGCTGAGACGGCCGAGGTCGTGACGCTGCCCCCGTCGGTGCGCGGCAATCTTGACATGTCGCGGCTGCGCGACGATTGCGGCTTCGTCCCGCGCTTCAGCCTGGCCGCCGGCCTGGCCGACTATCTGGCCTGGCTCCAGGCCGGCTGGCTGGAGACGTAGGCCACCGCGCTGTCGAGATTACCCGGTCATTTTGCGCCGGCCCCACGATCCTTCCATCATCCAAACTGACCAAGGGAGAACTGTCCACATGCCTCGCAACAGCATTCAAGTCGGTGGCCTGACCGTTGCGCCGGGTGAAAAAGCCTTCGGGTTCCTCCACGTCGGCTACCTGGCGGCGGGCACAGAGGTGCGCATCCCGTTCCAAGTGATTCACGGCGCGGAGGACGGCCCCACGCTGGGGCTGGAGTCGGTGCTCCACGGCTGGGAACCGATGGGGGCGGAGATCATCCGGCGGGCGATGCTTGACATTGACCCGCAAAGCCTGCGCGGAACGGTGCTGTGCCTGCCGATCGCCAACCCGTTCTCCATCGAGTTCAGCGGCCAGATCGAAAGCTCCGGCGGCCGCGTCAACCCGGCCGACCAGCTCGACATGAACCGCGTGTGGCCGGGCAAGGAGAAGAATGCCTGGCTGAGCGAGCAGATGGCATATGTCATGTGGAACCAGATCATCACGAAGTGCGACTATCTTCTCGACTTCCACGATGGCACGGGCGCGTGCGACGAGATCCCCGTCGCCTTCCCCCACGCCTTCGATCTCAACGGCCCCGGCATCATGCAGGTCGGCGCGGCCGACGGCACCGGCGGCGGCTCCACTGCGGGCGTGAGCCGCCAGTTCGCCGAGGAGATGAACCGCAAGATCCGCGAGATGGCGATTGCCTTCGGCTCGGAGATCATCTGGTGGCGCGAAGAGAACCTCAACCCGGTGATGGTCTCCAGCCAGGCCAACATCAACGGGATTGTGACACTGGTGGCGGAGTGCGGCGGCATGGGCATCGTGGATCACACGATTGACCAGGGCGCGGTGTGCATCCACAACGTCATGAAACACCTGGGCATGGTCGCGGGCGAGCCGGCGAAGCCCGCGCGCCAGATCATGGTGAGCAACTATGTCGTCTATCGCTCACTGGCCGGCGGGTTCTATCTCGGCGAGCCGGACATTGTGCTCGGCGCCGAGGTGCAGAAGGGGCAGCTCCTGGGCCGCATCGTCGATTCGCTGACCAGCGAGGTGAGGGAAGAGTGTACCTCGCCCGTCCACGGCATCATCGTGTCGCGCCGCGTGCGGCTCCCCATCAACCCCGGCGGCTACATCGCCCACATCGCTGACCTCGACTCCGTCATCTGGCGCAGCTAGACCCCGCTGCTTCCACCAACACTTCGGCCGCATCGTCGGCCCCATCTTGTGGCCGTCATGCTGGTCTCCTTTCGAGGGAATGGACAAGCGCGCCTGTGGCCGCTCGTCCATTCCCTGTCGTTTCCAGCCGCCCTGCTCGGCTCCGCTAGGCGAGACTGGGCCTTTCTCGGCCGGCGACGGCTTCCGCCGCCACCTCCGGCCGTTCAGACCACAGCGCGTAGCCCAGCCAGGCGAGAGCGACCGCCACCGGCACGGCCGCGAACCGCTGCATCTCGTGCGGCAGCAGCGCGGCCGCCGGGGTCAGGATCGCCCCGACGGTCAGCAGGGCGGCCGGCCAGCGCGGCAGGACACGGGCGCGGAACGTCGCGACGCCAAACAACAGGCCGCCGAGCGCATACTGCGGTTCGAGGCATAGTGTTCATCGCCTGGTCTCGTTGTATGAACCACTGTGATCTGTGTCCGCGCTAACATCCGGCCCGTTCACCTGTTCCAACTCAACCCGAATGACCGAAACCAGATGTGGTGATTGACAGGGTGAGTCTCACAGGGGGAGACGGCGAGGGCGCGAAAAAGCCCCGGCGCGTGGTTCAACAAGCCTGCCGGGCTGAGGTCGTCGTCGGCCGACACGCCCTGCTCGCCAACCCAGTCGAGGGCTTCGCCTAATCGCCCCTGCGCGATCCACACCCGTGTCCTCAACGCGGCGATAGGCCGCACATTGGGTGAGAAGTCACTCATATACAGGCGCTCTGCCTCATCGAGCAAAGCGAGGGCGCCGTCCAAATCTCCTTCAACCTCCCGTAGGCGAGCCATTGCGACGCGCCAACGATAGCGGTTCTGTGGGAAGCCCGCGTGTTCCCCCAGTTCCTCGCTCCGGCGGCCCCGCCGCGTGTCAGATAATCGTCGCGCGGTGCGACGTCAAGTGCGCGCCGGGCATGCGTCAGCGTCCCCGGCACATCGCCTTGCGCCAGGGCCAGGCCGGCGCGGGCAATCGCGATCGTTCCGGGCAGGCGGCGAAAGGCCTCTTCGTCCACCACGACCATGACTTCCGCCGGCGACTCGGGCTGTCCACGCATCTCCGCCGTCGTGTCCAGCCACCGCTCGGCGTTCCGCAGCCGCTCCTCAACACCCTCGACCTCGCCGCTCGCCAGCAACACATGGGCATATGCCGCGCTGAGCACAGGCCGGCAATGGAACACCTCGTCGGGGAGCGCCTTCAGCCAGCCAAGCAAGGTGGCGTCCTGGCGGCTGCGGCGCACGGTAGGCCACGCCCGCTCGACCAGGTCCGCCGCGCGGGCGAAATCCTCGGCGGCGAGCGCGTGCCGGATCGCGTCGGCCACTGAACCGTGCTGCTCATGCCACACACTGGCACGCCCATGCAGAGCAGACACCTGACCGGGTTGCTCGGCCCTCAAGTGAGCGGAGAGGACTTCAGCGAAGAGGTGGTGATAGCGATACCACTGGCGCTGGTCGTCCAGCGGCGACACGAAGAAGTTGCTGCGATCTAGCGCGCCGACGGCCTACCACGTTCGCTTTCGACAGCCTCGCCCAATCGCTGCCGGCGGACACCCTCTCGCCGCGACGCAACGGCCGCCCGCTGAACCAATCCAGAGGATAATCATCCATTCGGCTGTTGACTTGACTCGTATGTTATGATACATTGCAAATCCGTTGCTGCTGGAAAGCCTCCGTTCCCTTCCCCCGTCTATTGGCAAGGAGCGCCCACACCGGTCGGTCTGACCGCGCGAGAGTCGGCGCGCTGGCATGGCCCCGCTAAGGCACGCTCACACTGATGGGAGAGCCGATGTTCAGGCAATCGAAAGCCCCCGGCGACCTCGACACCCAAACCTGGCCGGCCCAGGGTCCGGCCGGGAAGCCCCCCACCCGTGGTGAACCCACCGAGGCGGCGACTGGGGATACCGCAGCCTCTCCCTTCGCCGCGCCGACCCTTTCGCTGCCCAAAGGCGGTGGCGCGATACGCGGCATCGGCGAGAAGTTCGCCGCGAACCCTGTAACGGGCACAGGCTCGCTGACCGTGCCGATTCCCACCACACCAGGTCGGTCAGGCTTCGGCCCTCAGCTCTCCCTGACCTACGACTCGGGGGCGGGCAACGGCGCGTTCGGCCTGGGCTGGAGCCTCGCCCTCCCCGCGATCACCCGCAAGACCGACAAGGGGCTACCCCGCTACAACGACGGCGAGGAGTCCGACGTCTTCATCCTGTCCGGCGCCGAGGACCTCGTGCCTGTGCTGGACGAGGCCGCGCCGTTCCACCGCGCCGCGCCGCGAGAGGTCGCCGTTGGCCCCGTCACGTATCGTGTCGAGAGCTATCGCCCGCGCATCGAGGGGCTATTCGCGCGCATCGAGCGCTGGACGGACGTCGCCAGTGGCATGACACACTGGCGTTCCATCAGCCGCGACAACATCACGTCGCTCTACGGCCAGACCGCGGACAGCCGCATCGCCGACCCGACCGAAGGCCGCCGGGTCTTCGCCTGGTCGCTTTGCGAGAGCTACGATGACCGGGGCAATGTCATCCGCTACGAATACGCCCGCGAAAACCGGCGCGGGGTGGACGACGCCCAGGCGCACGAGCGCAACCGCCGCGGCCAGCCGCCCGCCGCCCATTACCTCAAACGCATCCTCTATGGCAACCGTGTCTCGCGGCTGGTGGCGCTGGATCAGGCCGCGCGGGAGTGGTGTTTCGAGGTCGTGTTCGACTACGACGAGGGCCACTACGCCGAGCTGCCCGACGACGGTGGCCGGCCGGCCGTGCGGGCCGGCCCGGCCGCAACCCGCGACTGGTCTGTCCGACTCGACCCTTTTTCGAGCTATCGGGCCGGCTTCGAGGTGCGTACCTATCGGCTGTGCCGCCGGATTCTGATGTTCCACCACTTCCCCGACGAGCTAGGCGCGGAAGACTACCTCGTGCGCTCGACCGAGTTCACCTATGCCCAGAGTCCCGTCGCCTCGTTCATCGAGCGCGTGACCCAGTCCGGCTACACCCGCCGCGCCGATGGGAGCTACCTGCGCCAGTCCCTGCCGCCCCTCGACCTGGCGTACAGCCAGGCGGTGGTTGAGGACCAGATCAGGGACGTGGCCGCGGCGAGTCTAGAGAACCTGCCCGCGGGCGTGGACGGCAGCCGCTACCAATGGGTGGACCTGGACGGCGAGGGCGCTGCCGGCATCCTGACCGAACAGGCAGGCGCCTGGCTCTACAAGCGCAACCTCAGCCCCCTCGCCCCCACCGGCGACGGCGCGCAGGGTGGGGCGACGGCGCGCTTCGGCCCGGCCGAGGTCGTGCCGAGCGTACCCGCGATTCGCAACCTGGGCGGCGGACAGCAGCGCCTGCTGGACCTGGGGGGCAACGGGAAGCTCGATCTCGTCCACCTGGGCGCGCTCGCCGGCTTCCACGAGCGAACCCCCGCCGGTGACTGGGAGGCGTTCGTCCCGTTCGGCGAGCGGCCCACCGTCAACTGGAACGACCCGAATCTGCGCTTCGTGGACCTCACCGGCGACGGCCTCGCGGATGTGCTGATCACCGAGCATGACGTGTTCACCTGGCACCCGTCGCGCGGCGAGGATGGCTTCGGTCCGGGCGAGAGTGTGCGGCAAGCCCTCGACGAGGAGAAGGGGCCGCGCCTGGTGTTCGCCGACGGGAGCCAGTCCGTCTACCTGGCCGACATGGCCGGCGACGGCCTGCTCGATCTGGTGCGCGTCGCCAACGCCGAGGTCGCCTACTGGCCCAACCTGGGCTATGGCCGCTTCGGCGCGTGCGTGACAATGGACGACGCGCCGTGGCTCGATCAGGCTGAGTGGTTCGACCAGGCCCGCGTTCGCCTGGCCGACATTGACGGCTCCGGCGCCACGGACCTGGTCTATCTTGGCCGCGACGGTGTGCGCCTCTATTTCAACCAGTCCGGCAACCGCTGGAGCGAGCCGACGCGCCTGCCCCAGTCGCCGCCCATCGAGAGCCTCGCCCTGGTGAACGTGGTGGATTTGTTCGGCGCCGGCACGGCATGCCTCGTGTGGTCGTCGCCGCTGCCCGCCGACCAGGGCCGTCCCATGCGCTACATTGACTTGATGCGCGACGGCAAGCCGCATCTGCTCGTCCGCGTCGTAAATAACCTGGGCGCTGAGACGCGCCTGAGCTACGCATCGTCTACCCATTTCTACCTCGCCGACAAGCAGGCGGGCCAGCCCTGGCGGACCCGTCTGCCGTTCCCGGCGCCGGTCGTCGCGCGGGTCGAGGTCTTCGACTGGATCAGCCGCAGCCGCTTCGTCACGCGCTACGCCTATCACCACGGCGACTTCGACGGCTACGAGCGCGAGTTTCGCGGCTTCGGCTGCGTCGAGCAGTGGGACACCGAGGAGTACCGCCACGACGACGCCTTCCCCCAGGGGGAGGCAACCAACTGGGACGCAACCTCGTGGACGCCGCCGATACGCACCCGCACGTGGTTCCACACCGGCGCATTCGAGGCCGCCGCCGTTTCACGGCAGTATGGCCACGAGTACTGGGTCGAACCGGCCTTGCGCCCCGCCGCCCGCCAGGCCGAGCGCGAAGCGCTGCTGCTGCCAGACACCGTTCTGCCGCCGGGTCTCACGGCGAACGAGGCGCGGGAAGCCTGCCGCGCGCTCAAGGGCATGGCGCTGCGCACCGAGGTCTACGCCGAGGATGGCACGCCCCGCGCCGCGCATCCGTATACCGTCACGGAGCAGAGCTTCACCCTCCGCCGCGTTCAACCCAGGGCCGGCAACCGCCACGCCGTCTTCTTTGCCCACCCCTCCGAAGCGATCGCCTATGACTACGAGCGCGTCCCCGACGACCCGCGCGTGTCCCACACACTGACGCTCGAAGTGGATGAGTTCGGGAATGTGCTGAAGTCGGCCGCTGTGGGGTATGGGCGCCGGCGGCCGGACCCGGCGCTGTCGGTGGCGGATCAGGCCAGGCAGACGCAGACCCTTGTCACCTACACCGAGAGTCGCTTCACCCACGCGATTGACGGCGACGATGCGCGCCGCGCCCCGCTGCCAGCCGACACGCGCACCTACGAGCTATCGGGCTACGCGCCGACCGGCCTCGCAGGGCGTTTCCGGAGCGACGATTTCGTGCAACCGGATGCCGCCCACCCGCCGCGCCTGGCACACATCTTCGCCGGCGAAATCGCTTACGAAGATACGTCGAACGCCCACCGCCAGCGCCGCCTGATCGAGCACGTGCGCACCCTGTACCGCCGCGACGACCTGACGGCTCTCCTCCCTCTCGGCGAGCTAGGGTCGCTGGCGCTGCCCGGCGAAAGCTACCGGCTGGCGTTCACGCCAGGGCTGCTGGCGGCGGTCTTCCAGCGCGATGGTGAGCCTCTGTTGCCGAACCTGAGCGATGTTCTCGGCAGCCGTGGGCCGGATGGGGGCGGGTATGTCAGCAGCGAGGCGCTGAGGAGTCAGGCCCTCTTGCCTGCCAACAACGCCGATCCCCTGTGGACGCGGAGCGACGCGGACGGCCACTGGTGGATTCCCAGCGGTCGGGTCTTCCTGTCGCCCACACCCGACGAGCCGGCCGGCCAGGAGCTGGCCTACGCTCGCCAGCACTTCTTCCTGCCGCGCCGCTTCCGCGCCCCGTTCCACACCGCCACGATGAGCGCCGAAAGCAGCGTCACTTACGACAGGCATGACCTGCTGATGGTCGAGGCCCGCGACGCCCTAGGCAACCGCGTCACCGTCGGCGAGCGCCGGCCCGACGGCAGCCTGGACCCTACCAGGCCAGGCGCCGATTACCGCGTGCTGCAACCGTATCGGCTGATGGAGCCGAACCGCAACCGCTCAATGGTCGCCTTCGACGCCCTGGGAATGGTGGTGGGAACGGCGATCATGGGCAAGCCCGAGGAAACCCTCGGCGATTCCCTGGATGGCTTCGACGCCGACCTGACCGACGCCGCCGTCCTCGCCCACATCCAGAACCCCCTCGCCGATCCCCACGCCCTTTTGGGCCGCGCCACGACATGCCAGGTGTATGACCTGTTCGCCTACCAGCGCAGCCGGGGTCAGCCCAATCCGCAACCTGCCGTCGTCTATACCCTGGTGCGCGAAACCCACGCCGCCGACCTGCTGCCCGGCCAGCAACCCCCTGTGCAGCACAGCTTTGCCTACTTCGACGGCGTTGGCCGCCAGATTCAGAAGAAAATCCAGGCCGAGGCTGGCCCGGCGCCGAGGCGAGACGCCGACGGGAGACTCGTCGTCGGCGCGGACGGGCAGCCGCAGATGACGCCGGCCCCCGTCAGCCCCCGCTGGGTGGGGAGCGGCTGGACGGTGCTCAACAACAAGGGCAAGGCGGTGCGCCAGTACGAGCCGTTCTTCACCGATACCCACCGCTTCGAGGCCGATGCCCGGATCGGCGTCAGCGCCACCCTCTTCTATGATCCGGCCGAGCGCGTGGTGGCGACGCTGCACCCGGATCACACGTGGGAGAAAGTGGTCTTCGATCCGTGGCGGCAGGCGAGCTACGACGTGAATGACACCGTGCTGAACCTCGACGGCTCGACGGACCCGAAACTGGACGCGGATGTCGCGGGCTTCTTCGCGCGCCTGCCGGACGCCGACTACCTGCCCACGTGGTACGCGGCGCGCGTGGCCCGGGCGGCCAACGACCCGGAGCGGGTCGCCGCCGACAAGGCCGCCCTGCACCGGCAGACGCCGAGCGTCGCCTACCTCGACACGCTGGGCCGCCCGTTCCTCACCCTCGCCCACAACCGCTTCGAGCGCGACGGCGCGGTCGGCGAGGAAACATACCCGACGCGGGTCGAGCTAGACATCGAAGGCAACCGGCGCGCCGTCTACGACGCCGTCGTCCAGAACGGTGACTCCCACGGACGCGTCGTGATGCGCTATGCGTACGACATGCTCGATACGCCGCTGTTTCAGTTCAGCATGGAGGCGGGCAGGCGCTGGATACTGACCGATGTCGCCGGCAAGCCGATCCGCGCCTGGGACAGCCGGGGCCATCGCCTGCGAGCGGCCTACGACGCGCTGCGCCGCCCGACAGACTCGTTCGTCAGCGAGGGGGCGGACGCGGAGACGCTCGTGGAACGCACGGTCTACGGCGACAGCCGCGCCAACCCGGAGGCGAACAACCTGTGCGGCAAGGTGGTGGAGGTGCGCGACCAGGCCGGCGTCGTCACTACGGACGATTTCGACTTCAAAGGCAATCTCCTGAGCAGTCGGCGGCAGTTCGCCCAGTCCTACACGACGACCCTCAACTGGTCCGCGCCGGTGGCGCTTGAGCCTGAGACGTTCGCACGCCGAACCCGCTACGATGCGCTCAACCGCCCGATCCAGCTCATCGCGCCGCACAGCGACTGGCCGGGAGCCAGGGTCGCCGTGGTTCAGCCCATGTATAATGAAGCCAACCTTCTCGAACAGCTCCACGTCTGGCTCGACGAGGTCGCCGAGCCTGCCAATCGGCTCGATCCGGCGACCGCCACGCTGCGCCCCGTCGCCGACATTGACTACAACGCCAGGTCCCAGCGAACGCTGATGGCCTACGGCAACGGCGTCACCACGGCCTACGAGTACGATCCGTTGACCTTCCGCCTGCGGCGGCTGCTCACGCGGCGCGACGCGGCGGCGTTCCCCGATGACTGCCCGACTCCGCCGCCGGCCGGCTGGCCCGGCTGCCAGGCGCAGAACCTGTCCTACAGCTACGATGCCGTCGGCAACGTCACCCACATCCGCGACGACGCTCAGCAGACCATCTACTTCAAGAATAAGCGCGTCGAGCCGAGCGCCGACTACACGTATGACGCCGTCTACCGCCTCATCGAGGCGACGGGCCGCGAGCACCTCGGCCAGGCCGGCGGCACGCCCGTCCCGTACTCGTACAATGATGCCCGCCGCGTCGGTCGGATCCACCCCGGCGACGGAAACGCCGTGGGCACATACGTGGAGCGCTACCTGTACGACGCCGTCGGCAACATCCTGGCGATGCAGCATCGCGGCAGTGACCCCGTCAACCCCGGCTGGACGCGCACGTATGCCTACAGCGAGGCCAGCCTGATCGAACCCGCCCGGCGGAGCAACCGCCTGACCAGCGCCACCGTCGGCGCGGTAACTGAGACGTACAGCGCGGGCGGGGATGGCTACGACGCCCACGGCAACATGCTGCGCCTGCCACAGCTCCAGGCCATGCAGTGGGACTTTCAGGACCAGCTGCGGATGACCCGCCGCCAGGCGGTAAACGCTGACGATGCCGATGGCGCGCAGCACGCGGGTGAGCGGACCTGGTACGTGTACGACGCCGTCGGCCAGCGCGCGCGCAAAGTCACCGAGCGGCAGAATGGCACGCGCAGGGCAGAGCGCATCTACCTCGGCGGTTTCGAGGTCTATCGCGAGTACGACGGCGGCGGAAACGCCGTCACCCTGGAGCGCGAGACGCTGCACATCATGGACGGCACGCGGCCCGTTGCCGTCGTCGAGACGCGCACCCGGGGCGACGAGCCGGGCCGGCCCGCGCGGCTCACCCGCTACCAGTTCGGCAACCACCTAGGCTCCGCCAGTCTGGAGCTGGACGAGCAGGCGAAGATTATCTCGTACGAGGAGTACACGCCCTACGGCAGCACATCCTACCAGGCGGTGCGCAGCCAGACCGAGACGCCGAAGCGCTACCGCTACACGGGCAAGGAGCGCGACGAGGAGACGGGCTTCACGTACCACGGCGCGCGCTACTACGCGCCGTGGCTGGGCCGCTGGACAAGCTGCGACCCGGCGAGCCACATCAACCTGTATAGCTACTGCGAGGACCGCCCGACGATCCTCCACGACCCGGATGGGCGGCAAGAGCGGCCGCGCGAAGGCTACCAGGCCAACGTCACCGGGAAAGAGAGCCAGGACGAGGTGCGCAAGATGTTCGCCGGCCGCGACATCTTCTACACCGGCGAGGCGACCTGGGTGAAGTCGGGCGAGGGCGGCTACTGGCATATCCACGACCGCCAGGTGATCGCGCGGGACACCGGCCGCACACTGAACATGCGCGCCGATGCCATCAACAGCCACACGCCGCGCCCGGCGCCGAAACCGAAAAGCACCGCGCCGTCCCTCGCGCGCATCAAGGAGAAGCGCGAGGAAGACTGGAAGGTGGCGCAGAAGGGCATGTGGAACGCGGCGGTGGACATCGCCGTGCCAATGTGGTTGCCGGACTCGGTGAAGGAGCGCGCCAAGTTCGCGGCGCCGGCCGCCACCGGGGACGCTGTGCGTGACTACGAGCTTAAAGAGAGCTTCGAGGGTGGGGAGATCGTGACCCACACGGCGGTGATGGCCGTTAGTCTGGTACCGGTCGGCGAGATCGCGGAGGGCGCTCAGCTCGCCGCGAGCAAGCTGCCCAAGCCGGCCGGCGGGCTAGGCATGGTCGCGCAGGATTTCGTCGGCTTCTCGGAGGCGTGGGCGGCGGAGGCGAACACCGTCAAGCAGCCCGTCACCATCGCGCTCGGGCGAGCGGAGACACCGATGGGCTCGACGCTGGAGCAATTCGCGCGCGAGCGCAACGCGGCCATCTACAGCGAATGGAAAGAGGCCGGGCTAACCGACATGAGCGTGCCTAAGTATCGTGAGGACTTCCCATCTTATTTCCACGACGCGCTGCGCGACCCATCCAAGATTGACAAGATCCACTTCAACCTGGAGGGCGTCACGAGCGTCGAGCGGGTCATGAGCGGCGTCGGTCCGGCCTGGAGAAACCCGTGGGGGTCAGGTCTGGTGACCCGGACCGAGCTACTCGAGATCCTCCGCAACCCCGCGTTATTCGAGAAGACCGTCTTCTGGCAGGGTAGCCGCCAGGTCTTTCCGTTCAAGTAGCGAAGGAGACGCCCGATGCTGCAAATCAACGCCAAGATCACCCGCGACAGCGACGCCGCGACCATCGCCAACCTCCAGGCCGCGCTCGACGCGCTCGGCTTTGGCGCCCCTATCCCGCCCGACGAGCGCAACGCTCGGAAGTACGGGCAGGGCACGACCGAGAGCGTGCGGCGCGTGCAAGCGCAGGTGGGCCTCCACGACGCCCAGCCGGGAGTTGTGGACGAGCGGACGGCCGAAGCGATCAACAAGCTGCTGTTCGAGCGGGGCGTCTTCCGAAGGGTCTCCGGCCGCGCCTTTAGGGCCGATGGCGGCCCGCTGGCCGGCAACCTGCTATTCGCCTTCGACCGCGACAACGTCGGCGGCGCGTACCTGGGCCAGGCGAACGCTAACGCCGACGGCGCGTATGCCATGTTCTACGACCCCCGCCTCTACGCCCAACCGGGCGAAGGTGTGCTGCGCGTCAAAGACGTCATTGACCTCATCGTGCAGGTCTACGACGCGGCGGGTACGACCCTCGCCGAGTCGCCGCCCATCCACGACCCCGACCGCCAGGTGCAGGTAGACCTGCGCGAAGGCGAGAGGCCCCCACCGCGCCCGTATGTCGTGCGCGGCCGCGTGGTGGACGCCGGCGGCGCGGTGGCGGGCGTTGAGGTGCGCGTGTTCGACCGCGACCTGGGCGACACGCGCCAACAGCTCGGCGACGGCCAGCCGGCGCGCACTGCGGCGGATGGCAGCTTCGAGATTCGCTACGGCCCGGCGGACTTCGAGTCGGGCGAGGGTGAGCCGCCCGCGCGCGGCAAAATCGCCGACTTGCTGTTCGAGGTGGCCCGCGACGGCGCGGCCCTCGATGGATTCCAGGTCGTGCGGCTCTACCCGTCGGCCGATGGGCGGCCGCCGACGGAGACAAGTGTCTCGGACGAGGACCGCGTGCTGGGCATCCCGGCCCGACCTGACGAGGAGGTGCGAATCACTCTGCCGGGTGGGACGCCGCCCAGGGGGCCGTCGGAGTACGAGCGGTTATGGCAGGCGATTGAGCCGATGGTCACGACGCCGCCCGTGGAGGGCGTCGAGGCGCGCGAGCGCCGCGTGGGCGCGGCTGCCGCCGTGTTCGACGAAGCGAAGTACCGCGACATCTCGTTCGTGGCGCGGGAAATCGAGTGGGACCGCTCGACCGTGGCCTTGTTCGCCGGGGCCTGCCAGCGCGCCGGCGAAGCCGACCATGCCGTCCCCACTGCTGTCTTCTATGGACTGGCGCGTGACTGGCGCAGCCTGACCACCTGGGCCGATCTCGCCGCGACGAGCGCCGCCGACCTGAAGGCGATCCTGCTTCAGTCGGCCGACGACGGGGTCATCCCGCCGCTCGACGCCGATCTCCTGGCGTCGAGCATCGAGCGGATAGGGGCGCTCGCGTCTGCCAAAGCCGCCGACGCGCCGCCCGACGCGGCCACGCCGGCGTTCGGCGAGCGGATTCGGGGCGCGGGTCTCAACGCCGATGAGCAGGCCGCTCTGCTGCGCACTGCCGCCGAGGCCGGCCCCAATGCAGCCAGGCTCTGGGATACCCTGAAGGCGGCGCCGGGCTTCGCCGAGGAAGGCCGTATCGAGCGGGTGCAGGCCGCGCTCCAGATCGATACGCTCACCCAGGGCCACGTGCCGCTGATGACCGCGCTCCAAATGGAGCATGGCGTGACGGCGCCCCGCGACCTTCTGGCGCTAGGCGAGGACACGCTGCGCGAGATGGTGGGCCGCGAGGACATCGGCGTGCCCGACGGCGTGCCAGGCGACGATGGCCCCGCGAAAGCGGCGGCCTATGTAGCGAGCGTCATGGGGGCGCTTCACCTGGCGCTCCCGACAGAGAGCGTGGCGCGGCTCGTCGGCGCGGCGCCGGCCGAGGCCGTCGGCGACGCCGCGACCCAGGCCACGCTGACCGGGTTCTTCGAGCGCGCCACCGGCGCCGCCATGCGTGACGCCGGAACCGCCTTCGACATCGGCGCGACCAACATCCAGGAGTACCTCGCCCAGCATGGCGACACCGTGTTCGAGGGGATCGCGGCGGAGGAGCGCGCGGGCGCCGTTCCGCACCTCATGCGGGCGCAGCGCCTGTTCAATGTCAGCGCGGACCCGGCGTCGTTCCAGACGCTGCTGACGAGCGGCCTCGGCTCCGCGCGTGAGATCGCCTCCATGCCGCTGGCGACCTTCATGGATCGCTTCGCCCCCGACCTGGGCGAGCAGCAGACGATGCTGATGCACTCGCGGGCGATGGGCATTACGACGTCGTCCCTGGAGATTTACACGACGCTCCACGACGCCCTCTACGGCCTGTTCCCCAACGCCGTCCACGTCGGTGAGGCCGACCCGCGCGAGGGGATGCAGCAGGTCGTCGGCAAGCACATCCCGAATTGGCGTGAGCTGTTCGGCGCGCCGGAGCTGTGCGAGTGCCAGGACTGCCGCTCCGTGACCAGTCCGGCGGCGTACCTGGTGGACGTGCTTCACTTCCTTGAAGGCTCGAAGCCCAACGCGGCCGGGTTCACCCCGCTCGACGTGCTCATTGGCAAGCCCGCGCCGCCCGGTGGGAAGGGCGTCATAGGCCGCCGCCCCGACCTGGCGCACCTCAAGCTCTCGTGCGAGAACACCAACACGGCCATCCCCTACGTTGACCTGGTGAACGAGGCGCTGGAGAGCCTGGCGATTGCGTACTCGAACACCGCCGAGCAGGACGGCCACATCGCCGTGGACTACGCGGCCATCCCCGCCTACGACACGGGCAACGCCACCACGCCCGAGCTTCAGGCCAACCCGCAGTACACCGCCCTCGACGCCTATCGCACCGATGGGGCGACGCGGGCGCGCCTGGACAGGGCGGTCTACCCGCTCAGCCTGCCATACGACCAGGCGCTCGAGACGGCGCGCGTCTACCTGAAACAGCTCGGCGCCGAGCTAAGCGACGTCCTCTCCCTGTTGGTCCCGCAGGACGGGCGGCGGTGGGCGGCGGAGATGCTCGGCCTGTCCCCGGCCGACTTTGCCGTCATCACCGGCGAGCAGCTGACGGGCGGCCCGGCCGACGCCCTGGATGCCGACGCGGCCTTCGGCCTCACGCCGGAGCTGCTGCCCGCCCTGAAGCAGAACGCACGCGGGCGTTACGTCGCGGCGCTCAAGCGCAAGCTCAACGCCGGCGGCGCGGCGCTGGCCCTGGCCGCCGATCCAGGCGAGGAGGTTTTCGACGCGGCAACTACCGCCGCCGTCCGCGCGTTCCAGCAGGCCAACGCCCTGCCCGATGACGGCGTGGTGAAGATCGCCGAGTGGCGCCTGCTCGCGCCCCTGGCCCCCAGCGTCGCCGCCGTCGTCTTGCCGGGCGCGCGCGAGTTCCTGGCGCGGGCCGGCGTGAGCTATGCGGAGCTGTTGAGCCTGGCGCAGGCGCGCTACGTCAACCCGGCCGGCCCGACCTTCGACGTGTTGACGACCCTGCGCATGCCCTACGACGACCTTGTCGCGTTCGTCGCGGCCGGGTTCATCAACCCCAGCGCCGACCTCCTGAGCGCGTTGGCGGACGCGAAGGTGAGCGTCGAAGACTTCACAGCCTGGGCCAGCACCCACCTGGATGCCGACGGCTGGGCGCGGATGCAGGCGACGCTGTTGCTCGACGCGCCGATGAACGACGCCTGCGACCTGGAGCACACGACGCTGCGCCGCTGGGAGCGCGCCCAGCCCGATGTGGACGACGCGACGTGGCTGCGGCTCAACCGCCTGATTCGCCTCTGGCGGCGCACAGGCTGGGCCTTGCCCGACCTGGATCGCGCCCTCGTCGCTCTGGGCGCGGCCGAGCTGACCCCTGACGTTCTCGTGCAACTGGCGCAGATTCGCCGCGCCGCCGCCTTGCTCGACGTGAGCATCGCCGATGTCGTGTCGCTCTGGGCGCCGCTCGATATCGGCCCCGGCTCGCTCTACCGCCGACGTTTCCTGAGCAAAGCGGCGCTGCGCCACGACAGGGTCTTCGCTCCCGACTGGAAAGGGGATGTGCTAATCGGCGCGAAGCTCGCCGACCACACGCCGGCCATCCTCGCCGGGTTGCGGCTCAAGGCGCTGGACCTGGATGCAATCCTGACCGACATCGAGTTGGCCGACGCCGACCTCACCGCCGACGTGCTCCAGCGGATTGCGCGCTACGCTACCCTGGCGCGCGCGCTCGGCCGGCGCCCGCGCGACCTGACCCGCCTGCGCAGGCTGTGGGGCCAACAGCCGTTTGTCCCGCCCAGCGTTGACTGGCCCCTGCTCCAGCTCGCGGACCTGGCGGCGCTGGTCGAGGGCAGCGACCTCTCCATCGCCCAGCTCGATTACATCTATCGCCAGGGCGTCGGCGGCTCGCCCATCGCGCCACCGGCGGACGTGGTGCAAAATCTAGTGACCGATCTGCGCGGCGGGCTGGGCCGCATCGCCGACGAGTTCGCCGTCACCGACGACCCCACCGGCGACCTGACGACCGCGCGCCTGACGGCCGCCCTCGACGACGCGGCGCTGGCGAATGGGCTGCGGCAGATCATGGACGGCTCGGCCAGCTACAGCCAGCCGCTCCGCGCCCTGCCGCCGGGCCTGGTGTTCGCGGAGCCATACGCCGCGCGTCTGGTCTATGACACTGCCTCCCACCGGCTGACCGTGCGCGGCGCGCTGACGATGGCCGACAAGGACGCCCTCGACGCGCTCTCGGCCGACGCCGACTACCGCGCCGCGCTTGCCGCGCTGGCGGATGGCCCGCGGCAGACGCTCAACGCCGCCCTCGCCCACGCCGGCCCCGTCCCGCTCGTTCTGCCCGACGCCGAGGCGGCCCTGCTCGACACAAGCTCGTTCGACGCGCAGGGCGCGCCCGACCCGGCCGCCGTCGCCGCGAAGTTCCACTTCATCCTGCTTGCCATCTCGCCGGCGCTCCGCCAGGCCCGCCAGCGGGACCTGGTCAAGCAGACCCTGGCCCAGGCGCTGGCCCTGGATGCGGCGACGATGGCGCGGCTGATCGAGGGCGACGCAGCGGCCGCCGCCTTGCTGCACGCGGTTGACGACGCGGCGCAGCCCATGATCCAGGTCTTCCTGGCCCTGGTGGATGCGCCCGACACGGCCGCAGCGGCCAGGGCCTACGTCCGCCTGCACAAGGCTGCGCTGCTCATCACGGCGTTCAAGCTCAATGAGGCCGAGGTGCGGCTGGCGCAAGGCCGCTGGGTAGACTTCAACGCCCTGCCCGTCGAGGCGACCGACGACACGGCTCCGTTCGCCCGCTGGCCCAACCTGGCGCGCTACGCCAGCGTGAGACGCCGCCTGCCCAAGAGCCTGACGCCCCTCGCCGGGGTCCTCGCCGCGCCGGACGACGGCGCAGCCATCACGACGCTCACCGCCGCGACCGGCTGGCCGGAGGCGGTGGTCACGACGCTGGCCGGGCCGACGGGGTTCGGCTGGGGGCTGGCCGATCTCCAGGCGCCGGCCAACCTCGCTCGCCTCGCCTCGGCGGTGCGGCTGCTTGAGCGGCTGGGCATCTCAGCCGAGCAAGCCCTGGCCTGGACGGGGCCGCTTGATCATGCCGCAGCCGACGACATCAAGCGCGCCACCCGCGCCAGTTACGACGAAGCGACGTGGGCGGACCTCGCCCGGTCCCTCAGCGACCCGGTGCGCGACAGCCAGAAGTCGGCCCTGATCGCCTACCTCCTGCCGCGCCTCGGCATCGAGACGGCGGACAAGCTCTACGAGCATCTGCTCATTGACGTCGAGATGAGTCCGTGCATGATGACCTCGCGCGTCAAGCAAGCCGTGTCGTCGGTGCAGATGTTCATCCAGCGCTGCCTGATGAACCTCGAGCCGGATGTGCCGCCGAGCGCCATTGACGCGGAGCAGTGGGAGTGGATGGCGCGGCTGCCCATCTGGGCCGCCAACCGCCAGGTGTTCCTCTATCCGGAGAACCTGCTGGAGCAGGAC
This sequence comes from Anaerolineae bacterium, assembly GCA_046328525.1. Lineage (GTDB taxonomy): Bacteria > Chloroflexota > Anaerolineae > Epilineales > JAHCIE01 > JBDHWG01. Next base: position 34,519 of record JAXLWK010000007.1, on the reverse strand, counting down.
TGGCGCGACGACAAGACGCCATTCTTCAAGGAGCTGGAAAGCGATCTGCTCCAGAATGACCTGACCGCTGAGACGGCGGAGAAGGCGCTGCTCACGTATCTCGAAAAGTTGGACGGGGTCGCCAAGCTCCAGATGTGCGGGCTGTGGCTGCAAGACGACTTCGAGGCGGGGGAGAAATTCAAGGAGATCGTCCACCTGTTTGGGCGCACCCCGAACCCGCCCTACAACTACTACTACCGCCGGTATATTGTCAGCGCCAACGACCTGGTCACGTGGACGCCGTGGGAGAAGGTGCAGCTGGACATTCGCGGCGACCGCATCGCGCCCGTTGTCTGGAACCGCCGGCTGTACCTGTTCTGGCCCATCGTCGCCAACAAGCGCGAGGAGGAAGCGCCCCACGCCCCGTACAGCCAGCTACAGATTGGCTGGAGCGAGTACTCCAACGGCAAGTGGTCGCCCAAGAATGTGAGCGATCCGGAGGAGACGCTGCGGCTGGAGTCGGCGGAACCGTCAGGACGCGGGCTGCACGCCTACCTCAGCGGCGACACGCTGACGCTCGTGTACAGCAAACCGGCGGTGAAGCTGGTGTGCCTGGAACCGAGCATTGACCTGCTCACCGGCAAGCCGCGTCCCGCCGGCGCGCGGTCGGCGGTCGAGGAAAAGGCGGAGGGGACGTTTGTCTTCGACAACTGCCACGCCCGTCCGCGCCGCGACACGACGAAGTGGTTTCAGGTCTACAAGGACGGCCTCGGCCTGCCCGGCCCGTCTAGCCTCGCGGTTCTCGGCGACGGCCTCCATTGCGGCCAGTCAGTCTTAGACAGGCTGCCGGACACCGGGCTTGACACGCGGCTCGTCGAGCAGCGCGGCGCCCATCCGGGCCACGACTACTTCCTGTTCGAGGACGGTAGCCGCACCTATCTCGTGCGGATGGACAAGGCGTGGCACAGCCGGTTCGGGCAGATCGGGGACGGCAAGCTGATCCGGCCCGATCTCGTGTTTGACGTGGGCGCGAAAGCTAAGGGCTACGACGTCACGAAAGACCTTGGGCGGCCGTACCTCCAGCAAATCGGGCAGACCGCCGCCCTGGGGGGGCATGCCTGGTCCACCGCAAACGCCCGGATCGCTGCCCTGTCGCTCCAGGCGCCGGGCGATGTCAGCGTGATGGCAGGGCCGCGGCCAGACGCCGGCGCAGGCGCGGGCGTGGCGCGGATCGCCAAAGACCCCGCCTACGCCTTCGCGCGCGACTTCGGGGCCTACGTCACCAGCCCCGACGCGACGCTGCGGTACGAGACGCTGTTCCACCCGTTCGTCTGCGAGTTCATCAAGGGCTTACGGCGGGACGGCGTGCCTGGCCTGCTCAACCTCGATAACCAGCGGCTCACACTCAACTGGCTGTTCCAGTCGCGCTACCAGCCCAACGCGCAGCTGGTGGCGCAGCCCTACCCCGTCGAAAGCGTTGACTTCGGCCAATCCGCCGACTCGCCCATCCTCCACAGTACGGCCTACTCCACGTACAACATGGAGCTTGTCTTCCATGCCCCAATGCTGATCGCCGGCCGGCTGGCCCAGAACTTCCACTTCCCTGAGGCCATCCGCTGGCTGCAATACGTGTTCAACTTCACCGACGGCCAGGGCGACTTCTGGAAAGTGCTCCCGTTCCGCCGCACACCAAAGCAACAGATTGACGACCTTCTCGCCGCCATCACTGCCCGGAACGCCGACGCGACCAAGTCCCTGGCCGAATGGCGCGACAACCCTTTCCGCCCGCATCTCATCGCCCGCCGCCGCCCGATTGCCTACATGAAGCACGTCGTGATGAAGTGCGTGGAGGTGCTGTGCGCCTGCGGCGACTACTACTTCCGCCAGGATAGCATCGAGAGCATCAACATCGCCACGCAGTACTACGTGATGGCCGCCAACCTCCTGGGGCCACGGCCGGAGCAGATGCCGGCGCGGGGCGACACCCAGCCGCGCACCTTCGCCGAGCTGCGAAGCGGCCTGGACGCCTTCGGTAACGCCCTCGTGGACTTCGAGAATCGCTTCCCGCTCTACAGCAGCAGCTCCCTCGCCAGTAGCAAGGAGGCCGCGACCGTGCTGGGCCTCACCCGCTCGTCCTACTTCTGCATCCCGCAGAACGACAAGCTCCTGGGCTACTGGGACCTCGTCGCGGACCGCCTGTTCAAGATCCGCCACTGCATGAACATCGAAGGCGTCGTGCGCGAGCTGCCGCTGTGGGACCCGCCCATTGACCCGGCCTTGCTCGTCCAGGCGGTCGCCCAGGGGCTGGACCTGGGCAGCGTCCTGGCCGACCTGAGCGCGCCGCTGCCGTCCTACCGCTTCCGGGCGATGTTCCAGCGCGCCGTGGATGTCGCCAACGATCTGAAATCGCTCGGCGCGCTGATGTTGTCAACCCTTGAAAAGCGCGACGCCGAGGCGCTCGCCCTCATGCGCCAGCAGCACGAGCGGACGATGCTCGACCTGGTGCGGACGGTGCGCCAGATGCAGATTGAGGAGGCGAACACGGCGTTGGAGGCGCTACAGAAGTCGCGCGACACGGCCGTGACGCGCTACCTGTACTACCAGGAGCTGCTCGGCGCGGACAGCCTGGCGACCCCGCCGCCCGGCGCCAACCTCCCGATGCAGAGCGCGCGCAAGAAGGCGGCTGCCCAGGGGGGAGCGCACCTCATCGAGGAGGAGCAGAGCGAGCTGGCCTCCAGCCACTCCGCCCGCGACTGGCAGATCATCTCGTCGCGCATGGAGATTCTCGCCAATCTCTCGTTCTACATCCCGACCCTGACCATCGTCAGCGCGCCGCAAGGGGCGGGGACGCACACCGAGCTTAGCTTCGGCGGCAAGTACGCCGGCCCGGCGCTCTCCGCCATCGCTCGCTACCAGAGGAGCCTGGGCGAGGAGGATTCGTACCGCGCCACGCACGCCGGCGCAATGGCGAAGTACGTGCGGCGCGAGCAGGAGTGGGTGCTCCAGTCGAACCTGGCGGCGCGCGAGATCATGCAGATAGACAAGCAGATTCTCGCCGCCAAGATTCGCATTGACATCGCCAAGCAAGAGCTGAAGAACCAGGAGCAGGCCATCGCTCACGCCGAGGCCGTCGAGGATTTCCTGCGCAACAAGTACACGAATGACGAGCTATACTCATGGATGCAGGGGCGGTTGAGTGAGGCGTTCTTCCAGACCTACCAGGTCGCGGTGGACCTCGCCAAGAAGGCCGAGCGGTGCTACCGCTTCGAGTACGGCCTCAAGACGTCGAGCTTCATCAAGGGCGACGCCTGGGACAGCGCCCGCAAAGGGCTGCTCGCCGGCGAGCGGCTCACCCAGCAGCTCCGCCAGCTCGAGCGCGCTTACCTGGACGGCGCGAAGCGGGAGTACGAGATCACCCGGCACGTCTCGCTGGTGCAGCTTGATCCGGTCGCGCTCATCCGCCTCAAGCAGACCGGCACGTGCGAGTTCAGTCTGCCCGAGACACTGTTCGACCTTGACTATCCGGGACACTATTTCCGCCGCATCAAGTCGGTCAGCCTGACCGTGCCGGCTGTGGTCGGCCCGTACACCAGCCTGAACGCGACCCTCACCCTCTTGAAGAATCAGGTGCGCATCAGCCCGCTCGGCCAGCCGTACCCCGAGAACCTGGACGAGGCGGACAACCGCTTCGAGCACGGCTTTGTCGCGATTCAGTCCATCGCAGCCAGCCAGGCCCTCGGCGAGAGTGGGCTGTTCGAGCTGAGCTTCAACGACGAGCGATACCTGCCCTTCGAGGGCGCGGGGGCCATCTCGACCTGGCGCCTGACGCTCCCGGACGACTTCCGCGCCTTCGACTACGACACCATCTCCGACGTCGTCCTGACCCTGCGCTACACCGCCCGCGAGGGAGGCGACCTGCTGAAGGGGGCGGCGGTTGAAGCCCTGCGCGCCGCCGCCGCCCCCCAGGACGGCGCGCCGCTGGTGCGGATGTTCAGCCTGCGCCACGAGTTCCCCACCCAGTGGCACGCCTTCCTGTTCGGCACGACGCCCGACGCCGATCACCCGGCGATGGCGTCGCTGCCCCTGGACCTGGGATTGGAGCGCTTCCAGTTCGCCTACCGCGGCCCGAAGATGAACGCCGAGGGCGCGACCCTATTCCTGAAGTTCAAAGACGGCCAGCCGGCCGACGCCGCGAACGCGCTCGATCTCTGGCTCGCGCCGCCGTCGCCCGCTCAGGCCCCTGGCGCCGACGAGGACAAGGTCGCATTGAAGGCCAACCCGCGCCTGCGCGGCCTGCTCATGGCGGCCCAGGACGTGTCGAGTCCACTGCTGGGTAGGTGGCTGCTCGCGGCCCGGCGGGACGCGCTGGCGCCGCTGGCCGACGCCGTCGAGGACGTGATTGTGGTATTCCACTATACCTCGAAGGTCAGTCCCATCGGGTGATGGCCGCCCGGATGTCGCTTCGTTGCCAGGCTCGCCAGAACGGCGGGCCTGGTGTCATTTCCAAGAGTCTCCCAATCAGTCCTTAACGCGGCAGTTGGGCTGGCGGAACGGCTCGACCACAAGCCCAACGAGCTATCGGGCGGCCAACAGCAGCGGGTAGCGATTGCCCGCGCCCTGGTGACCGAGCCGTCGCTGCTTCTGGCCGACGAGCCGACGGGCAACCTCGACTCGAAGTCGGGCGCGGAGGTGATGGGGATCTTCAAGCGGCTCAACCGCGAGGGTGGGCTGACCGTGGTCGTGGTCACCCACGACCCATCCATAGCTGAGCAAGCCGACCGCCGCATCCGCATCTTCGATGGGCAGGCCTACGGAGAAGAGGGACTCTCATGAGCATCATCGAACTGTTGCAGATGGCAGTGGACAGCCTGGTGTCGAACAAAATGCGGGCGGTGCTGACGATGCTAGGCATCATCATCGGGGTCGCGGCGGTGATTGTCATGCTCGGCATCGGGCGGGGCGCCCAGGCGAGCATCCAGGCCCAAATCCAGTCGAACGGCACCAATCTCATCTACATTCGGCCCGGCTCGACGCAGCAGGGCGGTGTCCGTACCGCGCAAGGCTCGGCCCAGACACTCACATACGCCGATGCCCAGGCTCTCGCCGAACCGGGCGCAGCCCCGGCCGTGGCGGCCGTCGCGCCAGAGTACGACGCCTTCGGGTAGGGGTAGGCCTATTCTTCGGCGCGTATCCGGCTAACCGCGCGGCGAGCCTCAACCCCATCGAGGCCCTGCGCTACGAGTAGCACAGACACTCCCATCCGATACGATCCCAGGGCGGGACTGCTGCGAAGCGGTCCCGCTCACCTTTCTGCCCCTCACAGTCCCAATAGTCTATTGACAGGTTCTTCTAGAAACTCAGCGAGGCGCTGCCGCCCGCCAGCCGCTCGACCGCCATCGCCGCCGTGACGATCCGCGCCCCCGGAATCAGGTCGGCTTCGGTGATGCCGCGTGGCTTGGCGCACGCGCCGCACGCCCAGATCTGGCCGCCGTTGTCCGTGAACGACTGAATCACGTCCTTGAGCGGCTGAAACCCTTCCTTGTGGATGCCGTCGGCGCAGCCCTTCGTCGCCAGCCAGACGCCGTCAATCGTCAGCAGCACAACGACGTCCTGCTCGGCCGACGCGGCCACGTTGCCGACAACAAACGCCAGCGTCGCCCGCTCGGCATCCGCCTGCCCGTGCGTGCAGTGTACCGTCAGAGTGGTCATCTCGCAATCTCCCTTCTGCATCACGCTCCGCGCTTCCGCACGAAGAAACGAATAGCCTCGCCCGTCTGGGTCGTCTGAACCAACTCATGCCCGGCCAGCCGCGTCCACGCGGCCATGTCGTCCCGCGCCGCCGGGTCGTCAACCCGCACCTCCAACACCTGCCCCGGCGCCATCTCGCGCAGCCTCGCCCGGATCGCCGGCGTAAGCAGCGCGCAGGTGCTGCCGTCCATCTGCGGTGTGCCGAGCATCTCGATCACAGCATCGGGATGGGGAGTCTCGTCGAACGTGTCAGGACTCTTGCTCATCGTCCTCACTCCTGGGCCGGTGGTGGAACCGGCTGAAAGCCGCTGCATAGCAGGTCAATCCGCTCGACCAGGCCGTCTTTCACGCGACAGTACACCTGTTGCTCGCAGGTGTACCACACGCGGTGTTCGCGCAGGTGGAGGCGGTAGCGGATACTCAGGCAGCCGCCCACGAGGTTGGCTTCGGCGTGCTCCACCTCGAACACGTCGGCCTCGCCGAACCACTGGCGGAACTTGTCGCCCACGCCCGCCGCGTTGGACGGCATCGCCAGCGCCGAGGGTGTTAGCAAGCGAGCGCGCGGCGCGGCATCGAAACACGCGCCCAAGCGATCAAAGTCGCGCCGGCCGAGGGCGTCCAGGAACGACGCGCCCACCGGCGGCATGAGGGATAGGGTGTCCACTCGTCCTGTCTCCTTGTTCATCGGGCGGCTCTCGTCGCCGCCAGTGAACAGGAGTATACGCCGCGCCGGCGGGCGATGCCTGCGGAAATGTACTGTATTTTCTACGGGGTGGTACGGTAGTTTTCGAGCAGGCCCAGCTCCGCGGCGCGGCGCACGGCGTCGGCGCGCGAGCGGCTGTCGAGAGTGGCGAGGATAGCGCCGACGTGCATCTCCACGGTGCGCGGGCTGAGCACCAGCGCCCTGGCGATCTCGGCGTTCGTCTGACCCTGGGCGACGAGCTGGAGAATCTCGCGCTGGCGGCGGGTCAGGTGGCCGGAGCGGAAGCGGCTCGCCGCGCCTGTCCCCAAGCGCTCGACGAGCGGCTCGCCCAGCGCGGCCAGGGTCTGGGCGATGTGGGTCGCCAGGGGCCGCGCCCCGAGCTGGCGCGCGATGCGGTAGGCGTTCGTCAGATGCCGCACCCCGGCCTCCCGCTCGCCGGCCGCCGCGCAAGCCACCCCAGCCCGAAACCCGGTTCCCGCCTGACAGTACGGCACAGGGAGATCGGTCAGCAGGTCCAGGGCGTGGGTGAACTGCTGGGCGGCCTGCGTCGAGTCGCCGTCGAGGAGGGCAATCTCGCCCAGGGCGTGGGCGAGCGCCGACAGGGCCTCCGGCTCGCCGGTCTGGCTGGCGATGTGGGCCAGCGCCCTGGCGCAGGCGCGAGCCTCCACGTCAGCGCCGGTCAGGGCGAAGAAGGTGACCAGCCAGCGCAGCGCCGGCACGGCGTAGTGGACGTCTTCGATCTGCTGGCAGCGATCGAGGATGAAGCGCCCGCGCTCAGCCGCCTGGTCCAGCGCCCCATTCAGCTCGTCCACCAGCGCCAGCCCCCAGGCGGACAGCAGCTGCATGGCGGCCAGTTCGATGCGCTGGGCCAGCGCCGCCGATTCAAGCAACAGCGGCCGCGCCAGGCGCGGCTGCCCGCGCATCGCATAGAGTGAGCCGAGCATGCCGCTGGCAACTGTCTGCGCGTGGGACGTGCTGTCGCCGGAGGCCAGCACCTCGCGGCACATTGTCACGGCGCGATCCCACTCCCCGGTGTGGCGCAGCACGACGGTCAGGCAGGCGACGCAGAGTTGTGCTGTGGCCGGGACGGCGTTGGCCTGGCAGAAGTCGAAGCCTATCAGGTACGTCTCGCGCGCGCCGCGATAGTCCCCGGCGTGCTCCAGCGAGTCGGCCAACCGCTGGTAGATCTCGGCGGCTGCGCCCGCCAGGTTGTTCTCCAGCGCCAGCGCCAGGCCCTGCTGCACCAGCGCCAGACCGTCCGCCGCCTGACCCATTCGCGCCTGGACATTGCCAGTCAGGCCCAGGATGCGGGCCTGCAAATCGGGACGCCCCGCCTGCTGCGCCTCCGTCGCGGCTGTGGACAGAATCGCCAGGGCTGCGCGATAGCGGCTGGCGGAGCGCAGGTGGGCGGCGGCGGACAGGCGCTCGGCGGCGGCCTCGGCGGGCCAGTGGCTCGCGGCGAAGTGTTGCGCGGCGGCCTCGCGCGCCGTCAATGCCGTCTCCCAATGCCCTTGCAGCTCGGCGACGTTCGCCAGCTGACGCTCGGCCAGGGCATAGCCTCGCGCATCGCCGGCGTGCCGGCGGCCCTCGGCCACCTCGCGCCAGGCGCGGGCGGCTTCGGAGAGCTGGCCGCTGAGCTGGGCGCACTGAGCGAACTGGTCTAGCACGTCCAGCCGCTGCGCCTCGTCAACGCCGTTCGGCCACAGGTTCAACGCCTGGCGGGCCGCCTCGGCGGCATCGCGGTAGGCGTGAATAGCGCACGCCTGCTGGCTCGCGGCCAGGTAGGCCCAGCGGGCGTGGTCAGGCTCGTGCGCCGCCAGCCAGTGACCAGCGATGGTAAGGGGCGGAGCGCCATCCCCCTGGAGGCGCTCGGCCATCTGGCGGTGCAGGAGACGGCGGCAGGCCCAGGACATATCGCTGTAGATGGCGTCGCGAATGAGCGGGTGGCGAAAAGCGCCCCGCCCTGGCGCAACCTCGACCAGCAGGCCGCTCTCTAGCGGATCGTCCAACCCGTCCGTAGCGCCCGCCAGGTCGGCCACAAGCGCGAGGTCGAACTCGCGGCCGGCCACCGCCATGCGGTGCAGCAGATGCAGCGCCGAATCGGGCAGCCGGTCCAGGCGCAGCAGCACCGCGTCGCGCAGGGTGTCGGGAATGGGCAGGTCCGCGCCCGGCGCCAGCTCCAGCCCGCCCGTACCCGGCCGGAGCCTGCCGCCGAGGGCTAGGGCGCTGGTGAGTTCCCTGACAAATAACGGAACACCCTCGGTTCGTTCGTACAGCAGGCTTGCCAGGGCCGGGGCCGGCGTTTGGCCCAGGATGCGCGCAGCCAGCACAGCGGTCTCGGCCGGATCGAGCGGGTTGACGACGATTTCGCGCAGCAAGCGCGCCCGGCGCAGCTCGTTGCGCAGCCGTCGCAGCGGGTGCCCGCGTCCCACCTCGTCACTGCGGTAAGTGCCGACGATGACCATCCGCTCGTGGGCGAGGGCGTGGGCCAGCAGCGGCACGAGTTCCAGCGTTGCGTGGTCGGCCCACTGCAAGTCGTCCAGGACGAGCGCTGTCGGGTGTTGGCGGGCGATGGCGGTAAAGGCCTGGCAGATGGCTTCTCTCAATACGGGTGGATCGGCAGGGCGCGGCGCCACCCCAAGCTCGGGGAGCAGCAGGGCAAGGTACGGCGCGAGAGGGCCGCAGTCGGTCAGGCCCGCCGGATGGCTGCGCAGGTAGGCCCGCAGGGCGCTGGCAATCGGGCCGTAGGGCGGGGTCGCGCTCTCGCTGGTGTAGGCGCGGAGCGCCAGCCGGCTCGTGCCCGCCAGGCATACGTCCAGCAGGCGCGTCTTGCCGACACCCGCTTCGCCGGCCAGGAGCGCCACCCGCTCCGCGCGCGGATGGGTTGCGGCGAGCGCCTCACTCAGCGCTTCTTGCTCCGCCGTCCGCCCCACGAGGCCATCGTCATCCCTCACCACGGCTCCTCTGCCCGGTCATCAGCACATTCTGCGCGTCCACGAGCGCGAAGGAAAGTATAACGCGGCGCGGGAGACGGTCAAACGCAGCGGACGCAACAAGAAGACTCCCAGGGCAGACAGTCTGCACCTGGGAGTCTTGTGGTGAGCGAAAGGCTTAGTAGCGGCTGTAGCTACGATTACCACCACGGTTGCCACCACTGGCGCTCTTCTCCTGCGCCTCGTTGACGCGGAGCTGGCGGTCGTCCAGGGTGTACCCGTCGAACTGCGCGATCGCCGCCTTGGCGCTGGCGCTGTTCGCCATTTCGACGAAGCCGAAGCCGCGCGGGCGGCCGGTCTCGCGGTCGGTCGGCAGGTGGATGTCAACCACCTCGCCCGCCTGGCTGAACAGCTCGCGGAGGGCGGCGTCACCAGTGTTATACGACAGGTTGCCAATGTACAGTCGGTTGCTCATGATAGATCCTTCTGGGTTCTGCGGCGCGGCCGCTGGGAGTCAGCACAGTTGAGTCACACGAGCAGGCACGGCTGACAAAGGTAGTCCTGAGCGCGGATTCGGGTAACGCGGGGGCGGGACATGGGGATCGCTCGCAGACGCGGCACCTAGAGAACAAGAAGGGAAAGCCTAAGCCGTTATGGCAAAGATGTCAAGTCTCGGCTGACCGATGGCGATTCTGTTCGCATGGCGACCGCCGACACAGCGCGTTGTCAGTCCTCGATCTCAACAAGCGCCCGCATGTAGTGCTCGCGCTTGAGGCGGAGGGCGCGGTTCGGATCGTCGTCCCAGCGGACACGCAGGTGCGCCACGCCGTCTGGGCCGGCGTCATCACTCACAATTGTGCCTTTTGTTCCCTGGCGGATGCTGCCGTTTCGCTCGCCCTTGCTCTTGACGTTGAGGTCAACGCGAGCGGCGACACGCCGCCCGACCAGGGTCCCGGTCTCCTGTTTGGTACTCATCTTGGCTCCTGTCTCAACAGCTTCTCATGTCCCCCACGCTTCAACGGCATGGCTGACGGCGACGAGCCGGTCCTGTAGACGGCTACATCCATAATCGCGGTCTCGAAAGGAATACAGAAGAACGGCGCTGCCTGTGCAACGGCCTCCTTGCCTGTGTGGGACTGGGCCAAGTCACAGCGCGGCACGGCGGCCCACCGGCGGAAGAGCCAGCGATTATCACCCTGGGGGATCATCTGGACGGCATCCGCCGTCTGTCGCGCCAGGGTCAGACCCGCTACTGGGCGCGAGACGTCGTCACCGATATTCTCGGCTAACCCCCACCCGCAGCCATTTGTTGAAACGCAAAGGCGTAGAGGCGCAAAGGAAGAATAAGACCTGGCGTTTCGCCTTTGCGTTTCTGCGGCTTTGCGTTACCTTATCTCCGCTTTCGGAAGCAGAAATTACTCGATGAAGATTTCGGTGGCCCTGGCTCTTGACAAACACAAAAAGATTATATATAATCTATCACAGATTATATATGGCCGCCTAGTCCCAAAACAAGACTGAAGAGCAAGGCCCATGACAATCCTAGCGCCCCAAGCCCAATACCGAACGAAGCAGGCCATGGTCTACGAGAGCCTGAGGGCGGCCATTCTCCAGGGTGAGTTGGGGCCTGGCTCGCGCCTGATCATCAATGATCTGGCTGACCAACTTGGCGTCAGTCCAAGCCCGGTACGCGAGGCGATCCAGCAGTTGCACGCCGAGGGCCTGGCGACGCTCGTGCCCCATGTCGGCGCCGTCGTGACGTCTGTGTCCCCCGCCGAAGTGCGTGAGATTTTCGCCCTCCTGGAAAGCCTGGAAGTGATCGGGACACGCGTCGCCGCCGAGCGGATGACACGGCCCGACGAAGATCGTCTGCGCGCGATTCTGACCGAGATGGATGACGCTCTCGCCGCCGGCGACATGAGCGAGTGGACCGAGCTGAACCGCGACTTCCACCTGGAAGTCTGCCGCATCGCCGACATGGCGCTGCTGATTGAGTTCACGGCCAAAGTCCTCGATCGCTGGCAGCGTATCCGCCACGCCTACTTGCCCAATGTCCCCGCGACCTACATTCGGCAGACCCAGGTCGAGCACGAAGCGATTGTCTCGGCCATGGTCGCGCGGAATTTCCCGCGCCTCGAAACCCTCACCCGCGAGCACAACCAGAACGCCCTGGCTCGCTACGGCGCGGCGCTCCAGCCCCAGCCCCGTTAGCCCACCCCCTCCTTGTGAGGGGGCCATTTGTTGATCCAACCAACCAGATTCATAGCCCGATGGAGGTGCCATGAGAACAAGGACGTTGCTTTCGGTGTTCGGCCTGCTGCTTGCCCTGGCGCTGGCCGCTTCCGCCTGTGGCGGCGCAGCCGCGCCCGCCGCCCCCGCCCCCGCGCAACCCGGCGCGTCCCAGCCGGCCGCTGCGACGGCCGCGCCGGCGTCGCAGGCCGCCGCGAATGCCGCCGGACAGGAGCCCGTGGAGCTGCGCATCGCCTGGTGGGGCTCGCAGGACCGCCACGACCGGACGATCAAGACCATCGAAGCCTTCCAGAAGAAGTATCCCAACATCAAGGTGACCTACGAGTTCGCCGGCTGGGATGACTACTGGACCAAGATGACGACGCAGGCCGCCGGTAACAGCCTGCCCGACGTCATGCAGCAGGACTACGCCTACATTGACGAGTGGTACTCGCGCGGCCTGATCAGCGCCCTGGACGATCAGGTGAAGGCCGGCGCCATCAACCTTGCCGATGTCCCGGAGGCCTATCTCGCCGGCGGGAAGATCAAGGATAAGCTCGTCGCCCTCAACGCCGGCTCCAACACCCAGAACATCGCCATTGACGTGGATGCCTTCAAGAAGGCCGGCATTGATGTTCCGAAGGATAACTGGACGTGGGCCGACTTCGAGAAGACGGCAACCGCCCTGCACGACAAGCTCGGCATCTGGGGCATGGGCGATGACCTGGCCAACGACCAGATGTGGAAGAACACCTACTTCACCCTGGGGCAGTGGGCGTACAGCGACGACGGCACGAAGCTCGGCTACACCGACGACAAGCCACTCGCGGCCCATCTGGCCCTGGTCCAGCGCCTGCAAAAGAGCGGCGCTATGCCCTCACGCCAGGAGGAAGTCGCCCAGTATCGCGGCAAGAGCGTCGAGGCCAAGGCGGGCGTGGCCGCCAAGGCCGCCATGGACTACTTCAATAGCAACCAGCTCGTCGCCTACTGGAAGGCCGCCGGCGACAACCGCAACATCAAGCTGCTGCCGCTGCCGCGCGCCGAGGGCGGGAAGTCCACCAACTACATCAAGCCGGCCATGTTCTGGAGCGTCACGTCCCAGTCGAAGCACCCGAAGGAAGCCGCGCTGTGGCTCGACTTCTACACCAATGACATGGCTGCAAACGAGATTCTCGGCGCCGAGCGCGGTGTGCCGATTTCGACCAAGATCCAGGATGCGTTGAAGCCCAAGCTGAGCAAGGCGCAGGCAGAGACCTTCGACTTCCTGGCCCGCGTCAGCAAGGATGTCCAGCCCATCAAGCCGCCCGACCCCAAGGGCCATCCCGACATCGTCAAGAACGTCTGGGTCCCCCAGGTCGCCGATCCGGTTCTGTACGGGCAAATCACGCCCGAGCAGGGCGCGGCGCTCATGCGCACCGAAGCCACGAAGATTCTCGAGGCGAACAAGAAGTAGCGCCTCGCCCACGCCCGCACGTGAGCCTGGTGGTCTGTCAGGCATGAAATGGTGAGAAAGTAGTAACGCGCGATTCATGTGTGACAGACCACTGGCAGAACGTGCGAGCGTGGAACGTCGTGGCGACCTATGAAACCCAACGATACTCAGCATGACATTTCGATGGCGGTACTCAAGAGTCAGGCTTCATGAGTCGTCACGGCGTGACGCCCGGTGAGTCAAGGCGGATGGGATGGCTGCGGCGGCGGATGCGGATGCGCCCGCCGGCGCTGACCTCCCACAGCATCCGGCAAGAGAGGAGCGGACATGGCGAGTGTAACTGACCCTGCCGTCAGCGGCAGCGCGGCGGTTGGAACGGCGGCCCAGACGAAGCGTGGTGTGACCGCGCGCCGCCGGGACTGGCGCGAGAACGCCGCCGGCTACCTGTTCATCTCCCCCTGGCTGATAGGCTTCCTCGCCTTCACCCTGGTTCCGATGCTGGCGTCGTTGTACTTCGCCTTCACGGACTACAGCCTCCTCAGCCCGCCCAAGTGGGTCGGCCTGGCGAACTTCCAGCGCATGTTTTTCGAGGATCCGCGCTACTGGAAGTCGGTACAGGCGACGCTGTACTATGTGTTCGTGGCCGTCCCGCTGCGCCTGGCGTTCGCTCTCGCGGTGGCTATGCTGCTCAACACCCCGCGCCGCGGTGTCGGCGTCTACCGCGCCATGTACTACGCGCCGTCGGTCGTCGGCGGCAGCGTGGCCGTCGCGGTGATGTGGCGGCAAATCTTCGGCTCCGAGGGCGTCTTCAACGGCTTCACGTCGTTCTTCGGCATCCCGTCTGTGAACTGGCTCGGCGACCCGCGCACGGCCATCTGGACGCTCATCATTCTGGCAATCTGGCAGTTCGGCTCGCCGATGCTCATCTTCCTGGCCGGGCTGAAGCAGATCCCTACCGAGCTGTATGAGGCGGCAGCGATTGACGGCGCAAACCCGTGGCAGAACTTCTTCCGCGTGACTCTGCCGCTGCTGACGCCGGTCATCCTGTTCAACCTGGTCATGCAGATCATCACCGGCTTCATGGTCTTCACCCAGGCGTTCATCGTTACAGGCGGCGCGCCGCTCGACACGACCCTCTTCTACGCCTTGTACGTCTACCGCCGCGCGTTCGAGACATTCCAGATGGGCTACGCGTCGGCCATGTCGTGGGTGCTGCTCCTGGTGATCGCGCTCTTCACGGCGCTCATATTCAGGTCGTCGTCGCGCTGGGTGTTCTACGAAACTGAGGAGGGCCGTTAGCCATGACCACATCCACTGTCACCGCGCAGGCTCATCGTACCGCGGCCCGCCGCAAGCACGTCCGCACCCTCATCTACCAGGGGGCCGTCCTCCTGTTCGGCTTCGTGATGATCTATCCGCTGCTGTGGCTGTTCGCCAGCTCGTTCAAGGGGCCGTCCGACATCTGGACGCACATCACGTCGCTCATTCCGCAGGAGTTCACCCTCAGCAATTACAGCAATGGCTGGGCCGGCTTCGGCGGCATCTCCTTCCAGACGTTCTTCCAGAACTCGCTCATCTACGCCGTCTTCGGCACGATTGCCGTCGTCCTCTCCTCGGCCGTCGTCGCCTACGGCTTCGCGCGCATCCGCTTCTTCGGGCGCGGGTTCTGGTTCGCGTGCATGCTCATGACGCTGATGCTGCCGGTGCAGATTACCATCATCCCGCAGTACATCATCTGGAGCAAGCTCGGCCTGCTCAACACCTTCGTCCCCTTGCTGCTACCGCGTCTGTTCGGGCAGGCATTCTTCATCTTCCTGATGATGCAGTTCATTCGCGGCATCCCGAAGGAGCTGGACGAGGCGGCGCGCATTGACGGCTGCGGGCATGGCGGCATCTTCTTCCGCATCATCCTGCCGCTCATCGTCCCGGCGCTGATTACGTCCGCTATCTTCTCGTTCTACTGGACCTGGGAAGACTTCCTCACCCCCCTGGTCTACCTCAATGCGCCCAAGCTCTATACCGTCTCCCTCGCCCTGCGGTCGTTCGCCGACCCGTCGGGGCAGACAGACTGGGGCGCTATATTCGCCATGTCGGCCCTGTCGCTGGTGCCTGTCTTCGTCATCTTCGTCCTGTTCCAGCGCTACCTGGTGCAGGGCATCAGCACCACCGGCCTGAAGGGCTAACGGGCACGGACATTTTCAAATGACCACACAACCCACGATCCGCTTCGCCGTCATCGGCCTCAACCACAATCACATCTTCGGCCAGGTCAACCTCCTGCTGCGCGGCGGCGCCGAGTTCGTCGCCTTCTACGCGCCTGAGCCGGAGCTGGCCGGACCCTTCGGCAGCCTCTACCCCCAGGCGCGCCTGGCGCACAGCGCCCAGGAGATCCTCGACGACGAGACGCTGCACATGGTCGTCAGCGCCGGTATTCCCAACGAGCGCGCGCCGCTCGGCGTCGCCGTCATGCAGCACGGCAAAGACTACATGGTGGACAAGCCCGGCTTCACATCCCTGGACCAGCTGGCCGACGTGCGCCGCGTCCAGGCTGAGACCGGCCGCATCTACTCCGTCTGCTTTAGCGAGCACCTCGAAGTGCCGGCGACGGTCAAGGCGGGCGAGCTGGTCCAGTCGGGCGCGATTGGCCGCGTCGTCCAGACCGTCGGCCTCGGCCCGCACCGCACCAACCTGCCGACGCGGCCCGACTGGTTCTTCCAGCGCAAGCGCTACGGCGGCATCCTGGGCGACATCGCCTCGCACCAGATGGAGCAGTTCCTCTTCTTCACCGGCTCGACGGAGGCCGAGGTCGTAGCCTCCCAGGTCGCCAACTACAAGCATCCCCAGTACCCTGAGCTGGAGGACTTTGGCGACGTGATCGTGCGCGGCAACGGCGGCACAGGCTACGTCCGCGTGGACTGGTACACGCCGAACGGACTGCCGACCTGGGGCGACGGCCGCCTGACAATCCTCGGCACGGAGGGGTACATCGAGCTGCGCAAGTACGTGGATGTGGAGGGCCGCCCGGGCGGCAATCACCTCTTCCTCGTGGATCAGAAGGGCATGCGCTACATAGACTGCAACGATGTGGAGCTGCCCTACGGCCGCCAGCTCGTCGCCGACGTGCTGAACCGCACCGAAACGGCGATGCCGCAGGCCCACGTCTTCCTGGCCTCCGAGTTGGCGCTGAAGGCCGAGGCCCAGGCGACACGATTGGGGTATCTGCAATGAGCGCTGACAAACTACGCGCAGCCGTCGTCGGCCTCGGCATCGGCATGTCCCATGTGAGCGCGTTCCTCACCGTCCCCGACCAGTACGACCTCGTCGCCGTCTGCGACATTGACGCAACCAAAGGGCGGCAGGTCGCCGACGCGCTGAAGATAGACTACGTGGCGACGCTGGACGAGCTATGCACGCGCGACGACGTGGACGTGATTGACATCTGCACGCCGCCCTACCTGCATCGGGCGCAGATCGAGCAGGTGCTCGCCTCGGGCAAGCACGCCATCTGCGAGAAGCCCCTCGTCAGCTCGCTGCGGGAGGTGGACGAGCTGAAAGCGATCCAGGCGCAGTCGAGCCGCATCATCATGCCCATCTTCCAGTACCGCTTCGGCCGCGGTCTCCAGAAGCTCAAGTTCCTGGTGGAGCGGGGCCTCGCGGGCAAGGCGTACACCACGAGCGTTGACACGGCCTGGAAGCGCGGCCCCGACTACTACGCGGTTCCCTGGCGCGGCAAGTGGCAGACGGAGCTAGGCGGCGCCCTGATGACCCACGCCATTCACGCCCACGACATGGTCACGTACATCCTCGGCCCCATCGAGAGCGTCTTCGCCCGCACGGCGACGCGCGTCAACCCCATCGAGGTGGAGGACTGCGCGTCGGTGTCGCTCCAGATGGCCGACGGCTCCCTGGCGGCCATGTCCGTCACCCTGGGGTCGGCGGTCGAGATCACCCGCCACCGCTTCTGTTTCAGCAACCTGACCGCTGAGAGCAACACCGAAGCGTACCGCAACTCCCACGATCCCTGGACGTTCAGCGGCGCAACCCCAGCGGCCAGCGCCGACATCGAGGCGGCGCTGCAAGAGTTTGTGCCGCTGCCTGAGCACTACGCCGGGCAGTTCTACCGCTTCTATCAGACCGTCACCACCGGCGCGCCCCTCCCGGTCACTCTCGACGACTCGCGGGCGTCCATCGAGCTGCTCGCCGCCATGTACTACTCGTCGCGCAGCGGCGAAGCCGTCGCGCTGCCGCTGGGCAGCGATCATCCATACTACGCGGGGTGGCTGCCCTGAGCACGCGCTGAGTCAGCAGAAAGAGGTCGCTGTGGGATCACAACGCATCGGCATTATCATGAACGGGGTGACGGGGCGGATGGGCGCCAACCAGCACCTCATCCGCTCGATTCTGGCAATCCGCGACCAGGGCGGCATCCCGCTGGCGGACGGCTCCACCCTCATGCCGGACCCCATCCTCGTCGGCCGCAACGAGAGCAAGCTGCGCGCCCTGGCCGAAGCCTATGGCGTTGAGCGCTGGAGCACGAGCCTCGCGGCGTGTCTCGCCAACCCCGAGGATACCGTCTACTTCGACGCCCTCACGACGGCCCAGCGCCCCGACGCCGTGCGTCAGGCCATCGCCGCCGGCAAGCACGTCTACTGCGAGAAGCCCCTGGCCCCCGACCTGGCCTCGGCCCTGGACCTGGCGCAGCGCGCCGACGACGCGGGCGTCAAGAACGGCGTCGTCCAGGACAAGCTGTTCCTGCCCGGCCTGCTCAAGCTCAAGCGCCTGGTGGATAGCGGTTTCTTCGGGCGCATCCTCTCGGTGCGCGGCGAGTTCGGCTACTGGGTCTTCGAGGGCGACTGGCAGTCGAGCCAGCGGCCGTCGTGGAACTACCGCGCCGAGGACGGCGGCGGCATCATCGTGGACATGTACACCCACTGGCGCTACGTCCTGGACAATCTCTTCGGGAACGTGCAGTCCGTCTGCTGCCTCGGCGCGACGCACATTGGCGAGCGCGTGGACGAAGCGGGGCAGGCATACGCGGCGACCGCCGACGACGCGGCGTATGGCATGTTCGAGCTAGAAGGCGGCATCGTCGCCCAAATCAACTCCTCCTGGGCGGTGCGCGTGTACCGCGATGAGCTGGTGAGCTTCCAGGTGGACGGCACAGAGGGCAGCGCGGTCGCCGGCCTGCGGAGCTGCAAGGCGCAGCACCGCGTCGTCACGCCGCGGCCGACCTGGAACCCGGACATCCCCAACCCGTTTGACTTCTACGCCGACTGGCAAGAGGTGCCTGACAACGGCGAGTTCGACAACGGGTTCAAGGTGCAGTGGGAGATGTTCCTGCGGCACGTGGCCGAGGATGCGCCGTACCACTGGGACTTTCTCGCCGGCGCGCGCGGGGTGCAGCTCGCCGAGTGCGCCCTGCAATCCTGGCGCGAGCGGCGCTGGGTGACTGTGCCGGCGCTGAGCCACGCTCCCGCGCCGGCGATGGCCGACTAGGAGCGCCCCATGCCCCAGACACTCCGCCTGCCGCGCCGCGACGGCTCGATCGTCGCCTACACGCCAGGCCCGCCTTCGACCTTCGCGCCGCCCGCCGCGCCGCTGCACAGCCGCATCACCTTCGCCGCCGCCCACGTGGTGTGTGATCCCCTGGCAGACATCTCGCCAACGCTGGCGGCCTCTCTCGACTGGGACGCGACGCTGGCCTACCGCCGCCATCTCTGGTCACTCGGGTTTGGTCTCGCCGAGGCGATGGACACGGCGCAGCGGGGCATGGGGCTGGACTGGCCCACGACGCAGGAACTCATCCGCCGCTCGGTGGCGGAGGCGCGCGCCGTCGGCGGCGAGATCGCGTGCGGCGCCGGAACGGACCATCTCGCGCCCGACGCTCACGTCACCCTCGACGACGTAGCAGCCGCCTACGAGACGCAGGTGGGCTTCGTCGAGGGCGTCGGCGGCCGGGTGATCCTCATGGCAAGCCGCGCATTGGCGGCGTGCGCCACCGGCCCGGACGACTACGCCCGCGTCTACGGCCGCATCCTCGCCCAGGTGTCGCAGCCGGTGATCCTGCACTGGCTCGGCGACATGTTCGACCCGGCCCTCGCCGGCTACTGGGGGACGCGGGACATCGCCACCGCCATGGACACCTGCCTGGACATCATCCACGCCTACCCGTCGCAGATAGACGGCATCAAAATCTCGCTCCTCGACAAGCGGCGCGAGATCGAGATGCGGCGGCGGCTGCCGCACGGCGTGCGAATGTACACCGGCGACGACTTCAACTACCCTGAACTCATCCAGGGCGACGAGCAGGGCTACAGCCACGCGCTGCTCGGCATCTTCGACGCCATCGCGCCCGCTGCCTCGGCCGCGCTCCAGGCGCTCGACGCGGGGCGCCTCGACGAGTACAATGCGATTCTCGCGCCGACGGTTCCCCTGTCGCGCCACATCTTCCAGCAGCCCACCTACTACTACAAGACCGGCGTGGTGTTCATGGCCTATCTCAACGGCCACCAGTCCCACTTCCGCATGGTCGGCGGCATGGAGAGCGCCCGCTCCATCGTCCACCTCAGCGAGCTGTTCGTCCTGGCCGACTGCGCCGGGCTGTGGCGCGACCCGGGGCTGGCCGCCGAGCGGATGTGCCTGGCGCTGGCCCTGGCCGGCGTCGAGCAGGGGTGAGCCATGCAGCCTTTCCGCGATCTCAGCCGCCTCAGCCTCAATCAGTACACCACGCAGCGCTGGAGCCTCCGCGAAGCCGTCGAGGGCTGCGCCCGCGCCGGCGTCCCGTGGATCGGCGTCTGGCGCGACAAGCTCGGCGAGGTTGGACCCGCCGCCGGCGCGCGGCTCGTGCGCGACGCCGGCCTGCGCGTGTCGAGTCTGTGCCGCGGCGGCTTCTTCCCAGCAGCGACGGCCGCCGAGCGAGACGCCCGCATTGACGACAACCGCCGCGCCATAGACGAGGCGGCGGCGCTGGGAACCGACCTTCTCGTCCTGGTCTGCGGCCCGGCCCCCGACCGCGACATCGCGGCGGCGCGGGGGATGGTCGAGGACGGCCTCGCCCGCCTGCTGCCCTACGCCGCCGAGCGAGGCGTCCGCCTCGGCATCGAGCCGCTGCACCCGATGTTCGCCGCCGACCGCTCGGTCGTCGTCACCCTGGGGCAGGCCACCAGCCTGGCCGAACGCTTTGCCTCCCCGCATGTCGGTGTCGTCGCCGACGCCTATCACATCTGGTGGGACCCGGAGCTATACCCTCAGATTGCCCGCGCCGCCGACCGCATCCTCGCCTTCCACGTCTCGGACTGGCTCGTCCCGACCCCCGACCTGCTCATGGGGCGCGGCATGATGGGCGACGGGGTGATCGAGCTTCGGCGCATCCGCGCGGCGGTGGACGCCGTGGGTTACGCCGGCCCGATTGAGGTCGAGATCTTCAACCACGCCATCTGGAACGCGCCCGGCGACGACGTTCTCCGCCTCATGGGCGAGCGCTACCTCGCCACCGTCTAAACGTGTCCCTGGGTGAAATCCGCATGCCGCCACACGCGGGATGCGAGA
The DNA here is from genome assembly GCA_046328525.1 of Anaerolineae bacterium. Classification (GTDB taxonomy): domain Bacteria; phylum Chloroflexota; class Anaerolineae; order Epilineales; family JAHCIE01; genus JBDHWG01. The sequence goes on along the minus strand of JAXLWK010000007.1, from coordinate 13,947 downwards.
CATATAGTCACGCGAATTGCCTGAGTGGGGTCTTGTTTTGGCGGGCAGCCGCGCTACAGGATCAGTCTGTCGTCTTCCCAGTCGCGCCATTCGACGGGGTTGGCCGCCAGGTAGCCGTCAACCGCCTGGCCGATGGTGCGGAAGAACAGATCGTCGCCCAGCTTGGTGAACAGCCCATACTGCTTCAGACGGTCCTTGGCCGGCCCCTTCAGCTCGGCGAAGGCCAGCTCGATGCCGGCCGCCTGCAACTCGTCGTCGAGCTTCGAGAGCACGTCCGCCGCCGTGATGTCTATGTCAGTGACAGGCTCGGCGGCAATCACGAGCCAGTGGGTCGCCGTCGGCGCGTCGGCTACGGCGCGCAACGCTTGCTCGTGGAAGATGTCAGCATTGGCGAAAAACAGGGGCGCATCCCAGCGGAAGAGCACCAGGCCGGGGATGCGCCGGGCTTCGGGGTGCCGCGAGACGTCGTGATAGCCCTTCCAGCCATCCACGCGCCCTAGCACCGCGTTGTAGGGACGCCAGGCGTGCCAGATGAAGACCAGCAGGGACAACCCAATGGCGATCAGCATGCCCTGGATGACGCCGATGAACGCGACCCCCAGGAAGCACACCAGGGAGAACACGAACTCGGAGCGGCGCAGGCGATAGAACCGCGCAACGGCGGGCAGGTCAATGAACGAGACCACCGCCGCGATGACCACCGCGCTCAGCACGGCGTTCGGTAGGTTCTGGAGCAGCCCGGGGGCGAAGATCAGCAGCCCGGCGATGCACGCCGCGCTGACAATGCCTGTGACCTGCGTCTTCGCGCCGGCCGCCTCGGCCACCGGCGTCCGCGATAGAGTGCTGCTGATGGAGAAGCCCTGGAACAGACCGACGACGATGTTCGCCGCGCCTAACGCGACCAGCTCCTGGTTCTCATCCACCCGGTAATCGTTCCGCACGGCAAGGGCGCGCGACAGCACACTGGTCCCCGCGAACGACACGAGAGCAATAGCGGCAGCGCCGGCGGCTAACGCGCCGAGGTCCCCACGCGCCACCAGGGGGAGCTGGAACGACGGCAGCCCCTGGGGCAAGGGGCCGACGACGGACACCCCCGCCGACGCCGCCAGGTCGAACACGCGCGTCGCCGCCGTCGCCACCACGACCGCGACCAGCACGCCCGGCGCTCGCGGCAGCCAGCGCTTGAACCCAAAGAGGATGAGCAGACTCGCAAGGCCGATGAAGAGGGTGACGCGGTTGGTCTCGTCGGCCAGGATTCCCTGCGCCAGCCCAACGATCACGGCGATGAGGTTGTCGCCGCTGACCGGGAAGCCGAGCAGCTTCGGCAGCTGGCCGATCAAGACGGTCAGGGCGATGCCGTTGAGATACCCGACGCGCACCGGCTTGGACAGCAGGGCACTGACAAAGGCGACGCGGCTGAGGCCGGCAATCAGGCACAACCCCCCCGACAGGAGGGCGAGCATGCCCGCCAGCGCCACGCGCTGATCCATGTTGCTGGCGGCCAGCGGCACGATGGTCGCGGCGATGATGGCGACCACCGCCGAGTCCGGCCCGACCACCAGGATGCGGCTCGGCCCGAAGATCGCGTACGCCACGAGCGCCATCATCGTGGCATACAGGCCGTAGACGGCGGGCAACCCCGCCGCTCCGGCGTAGCCCATGCCCACGGGCGCCAGGACCGCCGTGAGAACAAGGCCCGCGCCGATGTCTTTGCCCAGCCAGGTGGGGCGGTACGTGCGAAGCAGCTTGATACCGGGAACCCAGCGGGCGACTCCACCCGTGGGAGGCTGACGCCGAAACGGGTTCAGCCCACCAGGCGTGTCTGCCATAGACCAGCCTTTCCAGCGCAAGACGAGCAACGCTTCTGACGACGGGGGAGCGCCGCCGGCCGCACGCCCGGTAGACGCTCCTGCCCACAGCATACTCAGAATCACCTCTGCGTCAACTGGCAGGCAATGGAGCCGGTTCGCGGGCAAGGTATGGTATAATCTGCGGCAGGGCTGGGACAGAGCAGTTGAGAGGGTTGTAGGCGATGGTGGGCTTCCGCAACACACTGGTCCACCACTACCAGGCGCTCAGCCTCGATGTCATGGTAGACGTCATCGAGCGCCGCCTGTCAGACCTGCTTGACTTCGCCGATGCCGCACTAGATGCCGTAGACTAAGCGCAGTTGGATAAGCATAGTTGTATGAACGTATAGGAAGGAAGCGAGAGAAATGGTAACCCCCGGCGCGCATCTCAACATCGCCACCAATAATCCCGAAATCCTGGCCGGCCGTGACGCCGCCGGCCACTACTATCTGACCGTCACCGATGAGCAGGGCAACCGCATCACCGTTAGCAGCGAGCGCAGGGAGTTGCTCCAGCGATTGACCCACGCCGTGAGCGAGGCGCTGCGCGAAAGCAAGGGCGGCTGACTCGACATAGTAGAAAGCCAACGAGGATGAACGCTTGAGCATAGCCTGAACTGCAACGATTGACTCCTGCTTGTCGAGCGCTATATACTATGGCCCCTTAACGCGCAACGGGTTGCGCTGGCGAGGGCGGGATGGGTAGATGAACGGCGACTCAAGATCGTCCGCAGGGCAATCGCGGGCCGAATTGCGTGAGAAGTTCGACAGGGCCTTCAGTATTGAAGAGCTGAAGCTCCTCTGCGACGATCTTGGGATGGACCCGGCTGACATTCCGGGTCAGGAGCAAGGCAAAACCTACTGGATCAGCCAGATCATCCTCTACTTCGAGCGGCGCAATCAGATCGCGGCCCTTCTAGCTCGCGCGAAGCAGCTTCGCCCGAACATGGACTGGACCTACACGGCGACGGCGCCCGACGAATCGCCGCTGCCGCCTATCTCCCCCTCCCCAGGTCCCCGCGTTCCGATCGCCGCTCTCTACCTCGGCGTGGCGCTTCTCGCAGTTGTCGTTGTAGCCGCAGTACTATTTCGTCCCTGGTCTTCGGCGCAGTCCCCATCACCAGCGACTCTAGCGCCTACCCCGTTACCAGCGACGCTCGCGACTGCTCCACCACCGGCAACGTTCCCACCTGGCACACCTACTGCTCAGTCGCCAGTGGCCAGCTTCTTCAATGTCGCCGTCGCCGACTTTGGCCAATTCGATGACAGCGGGCAGCTCCAGCCGTCTAAGGATGGCCAAAGAATCGCCCAGGCGCTCTCCGACTCCCTGAAGCTGGAGTTCAACCATCTCGATGTCAACCTGCAGCAGGATTTCAAGCCGAGGGTGCAATTTGGCGACCTCGGGCTTGTCCGCGACGACATCGCCGCGGAGCAGCTTGCCCAGAAACTCCATGCACACGCCGTCGTCTACGGGAACCTGACGGCGGGGCAGTCGCCGGCGAGCCTGGCGCCACGCTTTTATGTTTCCAAGCTGCGGGGGGAAGCCGAGGAAATGGTCGGCCGCCATAGCCTGGGTGAGCCGCTCCCGCTGCGCCTGCCGCTCACCGATGATGGCATGCTGAAGCTTAATGTCACGCTCACTTACCGGCAGAAACTGTTAACAGGGTTTACCCTGGGCCTGCTATACGACTTGTTGGGTCAGCATGCTGAGGCGCAAAAAGTGTTGACCAAGACGTGGGAAGAGGTGAAAGACCGGTCTGAGACAGAAGGGAAAGACGTCCTGCAGTATTTCATCGGACGCGAGTATCTGTTCCTGGCGAATGGCTCACCCGCAACTTGCTCGGGTACGCCGTCTGCTCAAACGCCAACGCCCGACGCTTCGCCCGAGGTGAATAGAAAGGCTGCGGAAGAGTGGTTTCAGAAGACGCTCGCGCAGAATCCGAAGTATGCGCGGGGTTACATCGGTCTAGCGGGCGTGAACTACCAGAAAGCGCGGGCACAGACGCCGGCGGAGCGTCTCAAGTCCGGAGAGGCGCTCGATCAATCCATCGCTAATTACACCCAGGCCCTCGAAATGGCGACAGCGGCCGGGGATACCCAGATCGCCGTCATGGCAAATCTTGGGTTGGGCAATGCTCACCAGATCCGCGGCGACGCGATCCTGCACATGGAGAAGAACTACGCGGACGCTGACAAGGAATTCGACCAAGCGATCGAGCGCATAAATCAGCCGTTGCAAAACCTGGGCGGGCAGTATCGGCTGCTCGTCCAGGGCTTCTCCACGCTAGGGATCGCCTACGAGGAAGCGGCGGCCAGCCGACAGCGCCAGACCGATAAACCAGGGGCGAAACAAGAGGCGCGCGATCTGTATCAGAAAGCGCTGGAAGCCTATAACGACTGTACGATTCAGAGGGCGTCCAGCCCGGATGATTCGGATATCGCTGCGATTGTTCGCTGCGTATGTTCACCACGGTCTGAGCTTGTGAACCAGGCATTGAAGAGTCTGGAGTGAGGGAAAACATGTTCAGAACCCTCTCTTATCTCGTGCTCGTCCTGGCCCTGGTTCCCGTGTTGAGCGCGTGCCGTAGCGCCTCGCCCGGCGGCGCTACGCCGCCGCTGACGGCGACCACTGCCCCTGTCGCTGAGCAGGCGCAGCCTTCTGCCACACCTGCGGCTGCCCCTTCGGAGACTCCCGTACCACCGCGAACCGAACTGCCGACAGCCGTACCATCAGCGACGAAGCAGCCAGCGGCCACCAACACGCCTGTATCGCCGCCGCCAACCGCCGTGCCGAAATCCCCACCACCAACGCCGACCTTGCCGACGATCTGGAACCCGTCAACGATAGACGGCAACCATATTGACAGGTTCGCCAACATTGGTCTCCGCGACCCCCACCCTCCGGGCGCTGTGACTGCTCTCACGTTGCAGATGCTCGCGCGCATCAAAGGGCAGAACCACGACGGCGGCGGCATTGACAATGTGAGGTTCGTCATCCGCGACAGCCAGGACAACGACGTCTATCAGCATGAAGAGAACAGCGCACCCTTTTGCGCTTTCCAGGAGGCAAGCGGCACGATGTGCCGGACGTTACAGATGACGCCAGGTCTGAAGTGGCGCAAAAGTGACGACGGCTCACCTCCCATGGACATACGAAGCGGCGCGTACATGCTGGAAGTGACCGTCAACGGCCACCAAGGGGAATCGTGGATCGGCAAGTACAATTTCAGGATCAAATAGCACAATAGGTAGAGGAGAACGTCCGATGTCCACCACGATCACACGCGATTCTCGCTTTGAGGTTCATGATCCAGAAGCGCTGGCCCAGGCGCGAGAGATCCTCGACGCCTGCCAGTCGGGTCGAGAGATGCAGGACGCCGTCATCGCGGCGGTGAAGCGCAATGAAATCTGGCGCGGCGAGCAGTGCATCAACCTGCTCGCGCCCGAAGCGCCCACCAGCCCCGCCGTGCGCGCGCTGCTGTCGTCGGAGGTGGGCACGCGCGCCGCCGAGGGCCACATCGGCCGCGTCAACCGCTGGTTCGCCGGCACGAAGCACATTGACGAGGTCGAATCCCTGTGCGTCGAGCTGCTGAAGCAGGCTTTCCGCAGCCGCTACGCCGATCACCGCCTCGTCGCCAGCATGATCGGCAACCTGACCGTCTACACGGCGCTGACCGAGCCGGGCGACGTCATCATGAGCATGACGCAGCCCTTCGGCGGCCACTCCAGCAACCGCCTCGACGGGCCGGCCGGCGTTCGCGGCCTGAAGATCGTGGACGTGCCCATGGACCCGGACGAGCTGGTCGTTGACCTGGACCTGTTCCGGAAGGTCGCGCCCCTCGTGCGGCCCAGGCTCGTGGCCCTCGGCGCGTCCATGACCCTGTTCCCCTTCCCCCTGGCCGAGATGGCTGAGATCGTGGCGGAGTGGGACGGCAAGATTTACTTCGACGGGGCACACCAGATCGGCCTGATCGCCGGCGGGCAGTTCCAGGACCCTCTGCGCGAGGGCGCAGTCGTCATGACCGGCTCGGCTGGCAAGACGTTCAGCGGCCCCCAGAGCGGCATCATCGTCTGGGACGACCCGGCGCTCACCGAGCCAATCACCCACGCCATCTTCCCCGTCCTGGCGGCCACGCACCAGGTCAACCGCGTCGCCGCCCTGGCTGTCTCCGCCGCCGAGATGATCGAGTTCGGACAGGCGTACATGGCGCAGATCGTGCGCAACGCCCAGGCCCTCGGCGCGGCATTGGAGCAGCGCGGCATCCCCGTGCTCGGCGCGCACAAGGGCTACACCTGCACGCACCAGGTCATCGCCGACGTGCGCGCCTTTGGCGGTGGGCTGGACGTGGCGCACCTCCTGGCGCAAGCCAACATCGTGACGAACAAGAATCTCCTCCCCAACGACGGCGCGGCGGATTGGGACACGCCGAGTGGGCTGCGCCTCGGCACGATCGAGGTGACGCGCTTCGGCATGCGCGAGCCAGAGATGGCCCTCATCGCCGACTTCATGGCGCGCGTGCTGGTCGAGCGGCAGCCGCCGGAGAGGGTCGTCGGGGAAGTGGTCGAGTTCCGCCGCCAATACCAGACGCTGTACTACAACTTCGACCACGGAGCGCCGCCGCAATGAGCGCCTCACCCACCATCCGCGCCGTCATCTTCGACATGGACGGCGTCCTGACCGACTCCGAGCCGCTCATCAACGCCGCCGCCGTCGCCATGTTCCGCGAGAACGGGCTGGCCGTCCAGCCCGACGACTTCCTGCCCTTCGTCGGCATGGGCGAGGACCGCTACATCGGCGGCGTCGCGGAGAAGTACCACGTCCCGATGGACCTGGTGGCGGCCAAGCGCCGCACCTACGAAATCTACCTCGATCTCGTGCCGCAGCAATTGCGAGCCTTTCCGGGCGTCGGCGACCTCGTCGCCGCCTGCCGCGCCGCCGGCCTGTGCGTGGCCGTGGCGTCGAGTGGCGACCGCGTCAAGGTGACGGCCAACCTGCGCCAGATTGGGCTGCCCATCGAGGCGTGGGACGCGGTCGTCGTGGGCGAAGAAGTCACGCACAAGAAGCCCGCGCCGGACCTGTTCTTGCTGGCCGCGTCGAAGCTGGGCGTGACGCCGGCCGAGTGCGTCGTCGTCGAGGACGCGGTCAACGGCATCCAGGCGGCGAAGGCGGCCGGCATGCGCTGCGTCGCCGTCGCCCAGACATTCCCGCCCGAGCGCCTGGGCCACGCCGATCTCGTGCGCGACAGCATCGCCCGGATAGCCGTCGCCGATCTGACGTTGGCTTGATACCCGGCATCGAGGACCCGCCATGACAGCCTCAGCGCACATCATTGATGTCTATCTTGAGATTGGCAAGAAGCGCGTGTTCGCGTGCGCCCTGGACTGGCCCGGCTGGGCGCGGATTGGGCGCGACGAGAACTCGGCCCTCGCGGCTCTCCTGGACTACGCCGGGCGTTACGGCCGCGCCCTCCATGTCGCCCATATCCCGTTCGACGCCCCGACCTCGGTGTCGCACCTCACCGTCGTCGAGCGGCTGGAAGGCAACGCGACGACGGACTTCGGCGCGCCGGACATCGCGCCGTCGAGCGACACACGGCCGATAGACGAGGCCGAGCGAACACGCTTGCAGGCGCTGTTGCAAGCATACTGGGGGGCGTTCGATGCAGCAGCGGACGCGGCGGTCAGCAAGGAGCTGCGCAAGGGGCCGCGCGGCGGCGGGCGGGATGTCGAAGGCATCACACGCCACGTGATGGGTGCAGAAGGCGGTTATCTCAATCGCCTGGCCTGGAAGCTCAAAACCCATGACACGATCCCCTTGAGCGCGCAAGTCGCGCAGACGCGGCAGGCCGTTCTCGATGCCCTGGCGCATGCCGTCCGAGACGGCCTGCCCGAGCGCGGGCCGCGCGGCGGCGCGATCTGGTCGCCGCGCTACTTCGTCCGCCGCGTCGGGTGGCACACCCTCGACCACGCCTGGGAGATCGAAGACCGCACCGAGTAACCGCGCCGTGCAACAGTCGGCGGGAGGAAGACGATGGACGCACAACAGAACTGGGCCGGCAACCTGACCTATAGCGCGGCGCAGCCGCACCGGCCGACGACGGTGCAGGAGATCCAGAGCATCGTCAAGAACAGCAGCAAGGTAAAGGCCCTCGGCACGCGCCACTCGTTCAACACCATCGCCGACACGCCCGACGACCTCATCTCGCTCGAGCGCCTCAACCAGGTGGTGGCGCTCGACCGGGAGCGCCGCACCGTCACGGTTGAAGCCGGCATGAAATACGGCGACCTCGGCGTCTACCTGCACAGCGCCGGCTACGCGCTGCACAACATGGCGTCGCTCCCCCACATCTCCGTCGCCGGGGCGTGCGCGACGGCAACCCACGGCTCCGGCGACCAGAACGGCAACCTGGCGACCGCCGTCGCGGCGCTGGAGCTTGTCACGGGCGAGGGCGAGGTGGTCACTCTGTCGCGCGAGGGCGACGGCGACACCTTCCAGGGCGCGGTCGTCGGGCTGGGCGCGCTGGGCGTGGTGACGAAGATGACGCTCGATGTCGTGCCGACGTTCGCCGTGCGGCAAGAGGTCTACGAGAACCTGCCCCGCGCGCAGCTAGACGCCCACCTCGACGAGATTATGTCGAGCGCATACAGCGTCAGCCTGCTGAATGACTGGCAACCAGACCGGGTGAACCTGGTCTGGCTCAAGCGATTGGTCACGGCGGACACAGCGCCGGAGGTCGCGCCGCAGATGTTCGGCGCGACGCTCGCCGCCGCCGACCGCCACCCCATCGCCGAGCTATCCGCCGAGAACTGCACGCCGCAGATGGGCGTCCCCGGCCCGTGGCACGAGCGCCTGCCGCATTTTCGCATGGGCTTCACCCCCAGCAACGGCGAGGAGCTGCAAACGGAGTACTTCGTCCCGCGCCAGCACGCGGTGGCGGCGCTACGGGCCGTGACCGACCTGCGGGAGGGACTGGCCCCCCTGCTCCAGATTTCCGAGATTCGCACCGTCGCCGCCGACACACTGTGGCTGAGTCCCTGCTACCGCCAGCCGTGCGTCGCCATCCACTTCACCTGGTGGAAGGACTGGGCCGGCGTCGCGCCGTTCCTCCCCACGCTCGAGGCGAGCCTCGCCCCGTTCGACGCGCGGCCGCACTGGGGCAAGCTCTTTGCGATGCCGACGGCCCGCGTCCAGGCGCTCTACGCGCGACTACCCGACTTCCGCCGCCTGGCGCAGTCCCTCGATCCCCGGGGCAAGTTCCGCAACGCCTTCCTGGACCGCTACATCTTCGGCGAGGAAAACACCTAATACTATTTAGGACCGACGCGGTGAATGGTCACTCGGATCAGGACCGACAGCGCACCCCACCTCTACGACCGCGCCGGCTACGGCTGCAGGGCGCAGTCGTAGCCGGCGCGGTCAGGGGACGAGCAGATCTGGTGCGCCGAGAGGCTCCACGCGTTGGAGCGTCCTACCCTCACCCGCCCGGATTGAGATTGACGCCGCTACTCGTCGGCGCGCGCCGAATGGGCTGCGGCATGACCTTGGGCATCGGGCCGGGGCCGAGGTCCGGCGGCGATGGCGCGTCGGGCGACAGGTCGAGATTCGGGCCAGCGATACTGAGCGTGTAGTTCAGCGGCTCCGCCGAGTCGTTGTACACCTCAAGGTAGTACGTGCCCTGGTCCGACAGCACACCCTGCCAGACTTGTGGCCGGCCAATCGCCTGGGAAGCGTCGGCGGGCGTGTCGCCCTCCCGTGGCTCCGGCGAGCTAACCGCGAAATACCACGGGCCGCGCACCGGGTGGTCATTCCTGTCATTGGTCCAGGGCGGCAGCTCACCGCGCATCAGCAGGCGGACATTCGTCGGCGTGTAGAGCCGGAAGCCGGTGTTGAGCGCCAATTCCGGGTTCGAGGCGTCCTCGAACGTCATCACAATCTGCTGCGGCGTGATGATCACGCCGTTGTCCGCGTCCTTCCGAATCTGCTTCGCCGGATACTCCTGTGGCACATAGAACATGTACCACGCGGACTGGTTCGGCCCTAGCGTGCCCTGCGTCGGCTCGGCGGTCAGCGGCACGGCCTGCCCGATATTGTCCGCCCGCGTGTCAGCCGCCGCCGCCAGCGCCGACAAGCCCAGCAACGCCAGCGCGAGAACACTGCTCACAAGCAGCCATCGTACCTTCATCGCTTGTCTCCTCGAAAGCCTATATCACCGAATCGGTCACACCTAAAGTCTATTCACATTACGAACGACGCGCAGGTTGGTTCCAGCCGGCCATCGTTGCCGTCACCGGCGATGAGCAGCAAGGATTGGACCATCAGCCAGGCAGCGGACTCTCTAATCGTGGGCTTTCCAGACGAAGAACGTCAACGCCGCGATGATGAGCGCCGCGCCGCCGCCGAGCATGAGCGGAGCACTGTCGCCGCCCTTCCATGTGGCGATGAAGCCGAGGAAGGTGATGGCAATGACGACGACGAGCACACCCACCAGGCGGCTCTTCAGGTCGTCCAGGGAGTGGATTTGCAGCCAGCTCGGCAGCTCGAGGCTCTCGTCCACGAACAGCTCATACAGACCGAGGCCGGTGATGTAGGCGACAGTGGCGATGAGGAACAGGTCAATCACCTCGATGGCGGCGACGACCACATCCTTCGCCTCCTTGCGCACGAAGTCCCGGAAGTCCAGCGCCTGGAACAGCACAGCGCCGGCGGCCACCGCTCCGTAGACGAACAGCCCGAGGGCCAGCATGAGCGTGCTGATGACAGCGATGAGAAACATGTAGCGGAAGCCGACGAAAATGCGTGAGAGCATGGGCCAGGTCTCCAGATCGGTGGCGTCAGGCGTCGGTGGGCAGCGCGCTCAACACATCGGTCAGCACGCGCACCGCCCGGTGGAAGTCCTCAATCGGGACGTGCTCATGGGGGGTATGGTCCAGCGCCGAGTCGCCGGGGCCGTAGGCCACGATGGGGCATTGCCACACCGGCGCGACGACGTTCATGTCCGACGTGCCCGTCTTGACCTTGAACGCCGGCATCCCGCCCTCGGCGCGAATGGCGCGCAGGAAGGCGCGCGCGACCTCGGTGTTCTTCTCCGCGCGGTAAGCGGTCTCGTGGCCGGTGAAGCGCACCTCGGCCAGACCCGCCAGCGCCGCCACCCGCGCCTCGACAGCGTGGGGCGAGACAGCGGGCGGCAGGCGAAAGCCGATGACCATCTCCGCCGTCTCGTACAACCCGTCGCTACCCGTGTTGATGCTCCGCAGACCAGGCGTCACCTGGTCAAAGGCCCGCGCCTCGGCGGCGCTCATCTCGGCGCACACGGCGGCCACCTGGTTCCAGAACGCCACCGCCTGCTCGGCGGCGCTCGGCGTCTGCCCGGCCGAGTGGGCGCCCGGCTGCCGCAGGCTGTAGTGGGCGAGCAGGCGGCCCTTGTAGCCGAGGGTCACGCGGTCCCAGCCGCTCGGCTCGCCGATGATGCACCACTGCGGACGGTAGCCCGTCGCGGCGAAGTGCGCCCCCTTCGACGTCGCCCACTCCTCCTCGACCGCGCCCACAACCACGACCTGCCAGCCGTCGGGAACCGCCGCCCGCGCTGCCGCGCACACGAATGCCGCCAGCGGCCCCTTGGCGTCCACGCTCCCGCGCCCGTAGAGCGCGCCGTTCTCGCGGCGCACCGGCACGACCCCCGGCACGGTGTCTATGTGGCCCAGGAGAACCACCTGGCGCGGGCCGTCGCCGATGACGCCGACGGCATTGCCCGCCGCGTCGCGCTCGGCGCGCATCCCCAGCGCCGCCATGCGCTCGACCAGCCAACGCACGGCGGCCTCCTCCTGGGTCGAGTAGCTTTCGATGCGCACCAGGCCCTCGAGCAAATCCATCGCGTCGGCGTCGGAGAGAGGGACGGTCACGCTGTCGGCTCCGCGACTTCGGCCAGGACGGCGGCCACCGCGTCCAGCGCCGTGTCCAGATCGTCCGGTTCGATGACCAGGGGCGGCAGCAGCCGCAGGACGGTCGGCCCGGCCGGCAGCGCCAGGACGCCACGCGCCATGAGCGCCTGGAGCACCGGCGTCACCTTGTGGCGCAGCTCGACGCCAATCATCAGCCCTAGCCCGCGCACCTCCCGCACCTCCGCGGCGTCCAGGGCGCGGAGCCGCTCCAGGGCATGCGCGCCCTGGCTCGCCGCGCGCGCCGGCAGGTCGCACCCGACAATATAGTCAATCGCGGCGAGGGCGGCGGCGCAGGCGAGCGGGTTGCCGCCAAACGTCGTGCCGTGGGTCAGCGGCTCCAGCTTGCCGACGCGCGGCCCCAGCAGCACGGCGCCCATGGGCATCCCGCCGGCCACCGACTTGGCGAGGCACATCAGGTCCGGCGTCACGCCGCTGTGCTCGACCGCAAACATGCGCCCCGTGCGCCCGAAGCCGGTCTGAATCTCGTCGGCGATGAGCAGCGCGCCTCGCGCGCGGCACAGCTCGGCCACGCCCTCCAGGTAGCCCGGCGCCGCCGGCCGCACGCCGCCCTCGCCCTGCACCGGCTCGACCAGCACCGCCGCCGTCGCATCGGTGATGGCGTCGGCGAGCTTGTCCAGGTCATTGTACGGCACGTGGCTGAAGCCGGGGACGAGGGGCTGGAACGGCTCGCGGTACTTCTTCTCCCACGTCGCCGACAGGGCGCCCATCGTCCGCCCGTGGAAGCCGCGCATGGTGGCGACGATGCCGCTGCGGCCGGTCGTCATGCGCGCAAACTTGATGGCGGCCTCGATCGCCTCCGCGCCAGAGTTGCACAGGAACGCGCGGTCGAGATCGGGCGGCGCAATCTGCGTGAGGCGCTGGAGGAGGAGAGCGCGCTGGTCGTTGTAGAAGATCTCGGTGCAGGACACCAGGCGGCGCGCCTGTTCGGCGATGGCGTCGGCGACGTGGGGGTTGGCGTGGCCGACGTTGGCCGAGCCTTGCCCGCCGACGCAGTCAATGTACATTCGCCCATCGGCGTCCCACAGGCGCGCGCCCTCGCCGCGCACGATGGCAATCGGGCGCTTGGTATACAACCCGGAGGTGTGCGCGTCTTCCAGCGCCATAATCTCGGCCGAGGTCAGGTCATTCATCTACGTCCTCCAATTCCCGAACCACTTCGCGCCAGTCGTACATGGCGTCCGAGAAGCCATCGTAGCTGCGCTCCTGGACGCCGTCAATGACCAGCCGCCACGGCGCGACGCTGCCCGGCGAGTACGTCAGCTGGTACAGCGTCCCATCCCTAGCGCGCAACTCTTCCAACACGGTCGTCGGCGCAGGCACGCCCCCTCCTCTGAGAATCACCTTGCACTACTCGCGGCGGACGGTCGCCGTAGGCTCAAGCCTACAGCGACTCATGCAAGCCCAACGAGCTGGCGGAGCCGGAGCCGCAGCCTCTCAGGCTTGCACCCGTAGCCCGCTGCTTCAGCGGCGGGCGGACCGGGCGTTCAGCGTGACAGCGATGTTCGTCTACCGATTACGGCAGCCGCAGCTCGGCCTCGATTAGCGTCAGCGCCGTTCCCCCGACGCGCACTGTCTCGACCGCGCCCGGCGTCCCCTCGACCTCGACGTTCAGCGTGCTCGGCCGGCCCATCTCCAGCCCCTGCTCGGTGACGAAGCGCGTCAGCGCGCCATCGCGCGGCAGCGCCCCGTGCTGCACGAGGTACGCCCCCAGGCCGCCGGTCGCGCTGCCCGTCGCGGCGTCTTCCGGGATGCCCATGTGGATCGGGAAGCCGCGGGTATGGACGGCCGCCGCGCTAGAGACGGTCTCGAAGGTGAACGGCATCACCAGGAACGTGCCCAGGCCGTCCAGCACGCGCTCCAGCGCCGGCGTATCCACGCGGATGCGCTGCATGGCATCCAGCGACGCGACGGGCGCCATGAGTTGCACTGCGCCCGTCGAGACGACCTGGGGCTTCAGGTTCGGCACCGTCATGTCGGCGGCGGTCAGGCCGAGGGCAGCGGCCAATGGCCCTACGTCGTCCACCTCGGCCATGAACTGCGGCTTCGCCTGCGTCATCGTGACGCGGGTCACGCGCCCGCCCTCGACGCTCAGGTCCACCGGCAGCGTCCCCACGCCCAGCTGCCCCCACACGCGCGT
>JAXLWK010000006.1:0-423065 GCA_046328525.1 Anaerolineae bacterium | reverse complement strand
GCTACACCAATATACGATGTTGGCTCATTTGTTCGATGGCCTGTTTTGCAGTATACTACGCGCGTTCTGAAGCGGTGACGTGCCGCCGCGCGCGAGTTGCGAATGATGAAAGGATCGCAGAGACGCAGAGACGCAAAGGGTTAAGATAGGTTGTTCTTTATCTGCGTCTCTGCGCCTTTGCGGCGCCAAAGCCCTTCTCCGGAGGCTCTATGTCCGCCGTTGGCTACGTTGTCGGCGAGGTTCGCACCGACGAATTCACCTTCGTCACCAACACCGAGATTGCCCCGCCCCGCCTGGAATACATCGTCCTGCCGGGCCTGCGCGAGCGCAGCGGCGGCGGCGTCCAGACCATAGACGTGCTGGCCCAGGTGACGGGCCTGACCGTCTCATCGCGCCTTCTCAGCTCCGACATGAGCCACGGCGAGGTCGAGGCCATTCTCAACCGCCTGCGCTCGGCCCCGCCGATCATCGTCGGCACGGCGAAGGTGCTCGGCTACCTGGACGAGCGCAACATCGTGCGCTTTCCGCGCGGCGCGGCGTCGCCGGGCGCCGAGGCGCACACCGCGTCGGACGAGTTGCTCAAGCGCTTCTTCTCGCGCGTAGACACCTCCGGCCTGGAGATCGGCGCACTCATCAACCGCCCCCAGGTCAGCGTCGCCTGTGACCCGAACGGCCTGCGGCGACACCTCGCCGTCATCGCCCAGACGGGCGCGGGCAAGAGCTACACCGTCGGTGTCCTGCTGGAGCAGCTCCTCCGGCTCGGCGGCACGGTCATCGTGTTCGACCCCAACTCCGATTACGTACTCATGCGCAAAGACGACCACAACCAGCCAACGTCGTTCGCCGACCGCGTCGAGGTCTACCGCCTGCCGACCCAGATCAAGGGGCGGTACACGGACTCCGACACGGGGCCTAGCCGCAAGTTCCAGGTGCAGTTCTCGAAGCTCGAGCTGTCGGAGATCTTCGCCCTGTGCGGCCTGCCCGAAAACTTCGCCAGGATTCGCACCGCCATTGAGTTCGCCTACAAGCGCATCCAGGGCACGGATTACACGCCCACGCAACTGCGGAAAGAGCTGGAGCGTATCAGCAACTTCATGGGGTCGCCCGGCGACAACGGCAAGCGATCGAACGCGCGCCAGCGCCCGCTGAGCGAGGCGTTCGACGACGAGGACTCGTTCAGCGACTTCGCCCACAAGCGCTGGGCGCAGAAATCCGGCGTGGACTACGAGCCGAAGCCGTCGGCCGGGCCGATTGGGTGGGACGAGCTATCGAGCGGAAGCGACGACGAGGACGACACGCCGGCGCGCACTGTGCCCATCGGCGCGGACCCGACGTCCGAGGGCAACCTGCCGCCGGACGTAATCGCCGGGGCACAGAGCGCCGTCAAGTACATCCAGGCGCTGGAGAAGATGGACATCTGGGGCTTCGAGGATGTGCCGCTGGACAATCTCTTGAAGCCGATGACGCTGTCGGCGATTGACCTGGCGGGCATGGACAGCCGGGTCGCCGACTATGTCGTCGCCAAGGTGCTCAACGACACGTGGCGGCGCGCGATTGGCGAGGGGTTGAGCCGCCCGGCGTTCTTCGTCCTGGAGGAGGCCCACAACTTCATCCCCGGCAGTCAGAACAAGGGTGAGCCGGGGCATGCCGCCACGATCATCCGCCGCATCTCCGCCGAGGGCCGCAAGTTCGGCATCTTCCTCATCCTCATCACGCAGCGCCCGTACAAGGTAAACTCGGATGTGCTGAGCCAGTGCAACTCGCAGATCATCATGCGCCTGACCAACCCGCAGGACCAGACCGCGATCAAGCAGGCAGCCGAGGGCATCTCCGAGGGCCTGCTCGCCGACCTGCCGGGCCTCAACGTGGGCGAGGCGGTGATTCTCGGTCCACTGGTGCGCGTGCCGGTCATGGTGCGCATCAACCCCCGCGAGTCGCGGGAGGGCGGCGCCGACCTGGATGTGGTGAAGGCGCTGGAGCGCGCGCGGCGGGATGTGGAGTCGGTGCGGCGGGAGGATCAGGGAAAGGCAGAGCGCCGGGCGCGCCCGCGCCGCGACTTCGCCGAAGAGGTATAGAACGTCAAAAACCCGTAGGGGCAGGTTTGAAACCTCCCCCTACGGGTTTACGCGGTGTCTCACACGAAGAATATGCGTCTAGCGCGGGAAGCCCATGTTCTTCTGAATGGCGCCGAGGAGCGTGTCAATCTCGAACGGCTTGCCGACGAAGCCGTTCGCCCCAATGTCGGCGGCGACCTGCTCGGCGTCCGGGTGCGCGGAGAAGATGATGACCGGGATGTCGCGCGTGATCTGCTGGCTGCGCAGCCGCTGCAAGACGTTGCGCCCATCCACGCCGGAGAGAAGGTAGTCCAGCAGGATGAGGTGGGGCAGGTTGCCGGAGTGTAGGTCGTCGAGGCAGCTGGGGCTAAAGCCTGTGGAGACCTCGTAGCCCTCATCGGTCAGGATCAGCTCGACGGCGTCCACGATGCCCGGGTCGTCGTCAATCACCAAAATTCTCTCACTCATTGGCCCGTTCTCCTTGCTGGGTCGCGCTGCGCGGAAGCGTGAGCGTGAATGTCGAGCCTTTCCCAACTTCGCTTTCGACCGACAGTGTCCCCCGATGGCGCTTCATGATCTCCGCCGAGATGAACAGCCCCAGCCCCAGGCCCGGATACGTTTTGCCGGACGATGAATCGATCTGATAGAAGCGGTCGAAAATCCGCGTCTGCTCACTGAGCGGAATCCCGATGCCGTGGTCTACGACGCTGACGTGGGCGCCTTCGGCGTCGCGCCACGTGCGGACGAGAATCGGCTCGGTCTTGGGCGAGTAAGTGACGGCGTTGAAGATCAGGTTGATGAGCACCTGACGGATGCGCTCCCGGTCGGCGAGTATGACATCGCCCGCGTCGGCCTCGATCCACAGCTCGTGCGCCGTGATCGGCTGCATCTCGCCGACAAGCTCGCGCACCAGGTCGTCCATGACGAACGGCGACACGCTAAGGGGGAGCTGGCCCTCCTGGATCTTCGCCACGTCCAGCAGGTCCTGGACGACCTCGACCAGCCTGTTGATCTGTGTCTCCATACGCGACACCAGGCGGACGGCGTCTGCTTCCCCCGTGTTTTCGAAGCGGCGGCGCAGCGCCTGAGTGTAGGTCTTGAGACTGGTAATCGGCGTCTTCAGCTCGTGGCTGGCAAGGGCTATGAAGTCGTCCTTGCGCTGCTCGAGCTTCTTGCGCTCCGAGATGTCCAGGATGAAGGCCATCACGTCCTTCGTCTGGTCGTTGATTAGGGAGGCGCCGACCATCACCGGCGTGCGGCTGCCGTCCTTGCGGTAGTATTCCTTTTCCCACGGCGCGGCGCGGCCGGTGTTCTCCATCGCGGTCAGGGCGGCGATGTCAAGCTCGTGCCACTCCGGCGGGGTGATCTTGCGCCAGTCAATGCGGCCGGCGCGGAGGTCCTCGCGGGTGAAGCCGAGCAGGCGCAGGAAAGCGTCGTTGGCCTCGATGATCCGCCCATCGAAGTTGGTGTGGATGATACCGATGATGTTGGCGTCGCGCAGGGCGCGCAGGCGGCGCTCGCTCTGCCGGATCGCCTCCTCGGCTTGCTTGCGCTCGGTGATATCCACAGTGCTGCCGATGACCCGAATCGGAGTCCCGTCCTTGTCCCGCTGAATGATACCGCGTTCCCACACCCAGACATAGTGCCCATCCTTGTGGCGAACGCGGTACTCGCTGTTGACCTGGTCCCGCGTGTCGAGAACGATCGGGCGCAGGCGTTCGAGCGGAGCGAGGTCGTCCGGGTGGATGAGCTCCCGCCAGCCGTCGGCGCGCTCGCCAAGCTCGTCGGGGTCGTAGCCCAGAATCGCTTTTATGCCGCCACTGCGCTGCACCATCTCGGTGCGCGGGTCCCACTCGTACACGAAGCCGCGCGCCGCCGTCTCCGC
This sequence comes from Anaerolineae bacterium, assembly GCA_046328525.1. Classification (GTDB taxonomy): domain Bacteria; phylum Chloroflexota; class Anaerolineae; order Epilineales; family JAHCIE01; genus JBDHWG01. The sequence continues at coordinate 419,126 of JAXLWK010000006.1, read as the reverse complement.
CTGCTCGAACAACACGTTCGCCCGCTGCAAGGCCTCTTCAGCCTGCTTGCGCGCGGTGATGTCCTCGGCGATGCCAAGCACCTGGGTGGCGCGGCCGTCGGCATCGCGCTTGAACACCGTCTGGCGGCCATGGATCCAGCGCCATTCGCCGGACTTGTGGCACATGCGGTACGTCAGCTCCATCACCTCGCCGGCCTCCGCCGTCCGGATGCGCTGTATCTCGTCGTGGACCGCGCCCAGGTCGTCGGGATGCAGGGAGCGCAGCAAGAAGCCATCCGCCTGAACCTCGTCCAGGGTGTAGCCGAACAACGCGCCGAGCTGATCGTTGACGTAGACGTTCCGGTTCAGCTCCAGGTCGTAGATGTAGATCAGTCCGGGGGTGGTGTCAACGATGCTCGTCAGGAAGCGTTCGCGGTCGCGGGATGCGCTCTCCGCCGCCCTCTGCTGGGTGATGTCTACGCCCGACGGCACGAGGTAGGCGACAGCCCCGTGGTCGTCCAGGATGGGGGCAATGCAGAAGTCCAGGCAGATGAAACGCTCATCGCCGATGCGCGCCAGCGTCTCGTAGCGCACCGCCGCGCCGCCAGCTGCGCGGCCAATGGCCTGGCGCAGCGTCTGCTGCGTCGTCGGCGAGTACGACCACCAATAGGTGTCCTCGAAGGGTCGCCCCAGGACCTCCGGCGGCGCCAGGCGAGCCGCATCGAGCGCCGCGCGATTGGCGGCGACGAGGGTTCCATCCGGCGTCAACATCGCGGCGAACACCGGCAGCCCCTCTATGAGGCGACGCGCCCAGCCATCACTTATGTCCATACAACCTCGCACACCAACCCGCACGACTAACTATGACATCCACAGACGCCGTCTTGAAATCCGTACTCAATATATAAAGCAAAAGCGCCGCCGCGTCAAGCCCAAGCATTGTCAAAGGCGCTTGCATGATTTGTCAATGCGAACACCGCTCGGAATTGCACATTCTCACAGACTGCATCATAATCCCGCGTTAGCAAATTCGGTCGGGCCGCTGCCAGCGCCGCCCATCGGGCGAGCGTGCAGCGCGTCCGCGCAGCCGCAACGAGGAGTGCATTCATGGCGGACAAGAATCTGAACAAGTCCAACGGCCACCTTGATAACGCCGTCTGGGACCACAAGTGGGGGTATAAGGACACCCGCTTCATGGTGCTGCCCAACCGCTCGGTTTTCGTGACGGGGGATCGCTACGCCATCTCTGGCAAGGAGATGCCAGATGTTCTACCGTTCGCCGAGAAGGAGATGGCCATCAAGATTGACCCGAAGGACGTTGTGCCGGAGCGAACGGACAAACCGATCCCGCCGCCCCGGGTCAACCCGCCGTTCGATGCGGCCCTCGCGGCAGCTTTCCCAGCGTCGCGCTACACCACCGACGACCGCCTGCGTCTGCTGCACAGCCACGGCCAGACGACGGCCGACGAGGTCTACCGCGTCCTGTACGACAAGCTCGACCGCGTCGCCGATCTGGTGTTCTACCCGGAGGCGACGGAGGAGGCGGCGGAGCTTGTCCGCCTGGCCCAGGCGCACAATGTCGTTCTCGTGCCGTATGGCGGCGGGACGAGCGTGAGCTGCGCCCTCCAGCTGCCAGCAAACGAGGAGCGCGTCATTGTCGTCGTGGACATGCGGCGCATGAACAAGATCGAGTGGATTGACCGCGAGAACCAGCGGGCGTGCGTCCAGGCGGGCATGACCGGCCAGGACCTGGAGGACGCGCTGGCGAAGGAAGGCTTCACCTGCGGCCACGAGCCCGACAGCATCGAGCTGTCTACCGTCGGGGGCTGGATTGCGACGAACGCCAGCGGCATGAAGAAGAACCGCTACGGCAACATCGAGGACATTGTCGAGAACGTGACCATGATCACGCCGAAGGGCGTCATCGAGCAGGTCGTCGCGTCGCCGCGCATGTCCATGGGCATGCGCGTCCAGACTCTGCTGTTCGGGAGCGAGGGCAACCTGGGTCTCATCACCCGCGCCGTCATCCGCATTCACGTGCTGCCGGAGGTGAAGAAGTACGGGTCGCTGGTGTTCGCCGACTTCAAGACCGGCACCGATTTCCTGTACGAGCTGACGCGCTCAGGCGCTCTGCCCGCCAGCATCCGCCTCGTGGACAACGTGCAGTTCCGCATGGGGCAGGCGCTCAAGCCGCGCCCGTCGGCCACCGGCGCGCTGGTGGGGCAGGCGCAGAAGCTCTACCTGTTGGGCATCAAGCGCTTCGACGCGCATAAGCTATGCGCCGCCACCATCGTCATGGAAGGCTCGGCCGAGGAGGTCGAGTACCAGGAGAAGGTGATCGCGCGCCTGGCGAAGAAGTACGGCGCGATTGCGGGCGGCTCCGAGAACGGTCAGCGCGGCTACATGCTCACCTATGCCATCGCCTACATCCGCGACTTCCTGGCCGACTACTCCATCATCGGCGAGACCTACGAGACAACGGTGCCGTGGGACAAGATTCACGATGTCATCGGCGCGGTGATGGAGACGGCCGCGAGCAAGCACAAGGAGTACGGCCTGCCGGGCCGCCCCTTCGTGTCCCCGCGCATCACGCAGATGTACCACACGGGCGTGTGCATCTACTTCACCCACGGCTTCAGCACCAAGGGCATCGAGCGCCCCGACCGCGTGTTCGGCGAGATCGAGCACAGCCTGCGCGAGACGATCATCGCCCACGGCGGCACGATCTCGCACCATCACGGGGTGGGCAAACTGCGCAAGGATTTCATGGCCGACACCATCTCGCCAACGACGGTGGATTTGCTCAAGGCCATCAAGCAGGCGGACGACCCGAACAACATCTTTGGCATCCGCAACAACGTCTTCGCGGAGGAGTAATCAAGGCAGCGTTCGCTTGAACATGTTGGGGTACTCGACGACGTTCCGCGTTCGGTCGAGGCAGACGATCTCGACAGCGGCGTCAATCAGGACCTCGCCGTTGCGCTCGATGCGCTGGTGAAAGAGGCCGCGAAAGGCGGAGGGTAGCTCGAACCGCGTGACGACGGTCACGATGTCGCCGAGGACGGCGGCTTTGCGGAACGTCGCCGTGAGCTTGTAGACGACGAAGTAGTACCCCTCGGCATTCCACTCCCAGACCGGGCGCCCGTAGTGCTCGATGAACTCGGTGCGCCCGCGCTCCAGGTACTTCATGTAGTTGGCGTAGTAGACGACTCCGAGGGAGTCGGTGTCCTCATAGTAGACTTTGTAGGCGACCTGGTGTTCCATCGCGGCGTTCGCTCCTCGCATGCTGTCGTTGGCCCGTGCCCGTGGCTCTGTACCCAGAGCGACAACCGGGCCGGGCCATTATGATCTATCTCGCGCAAATTGGGAAATCGGGGGCAAAGGCGTTCGCCGGCCGGGCAGCCAGGTGTCTGACGCAATCTGGGGCCGGCGGAGTATAATTTCCCCCAACACACGTAAGTGGCGGCGGCCAAGCGCCCCTCGCCCCCATCTACCAGAGAGGCTGGCATGACAACGCAGACCCCCATCGAGACTGAGCCACCCCGCACCCTCGCCGAGGCCAACCTGACGCCGCGCGGCCGGGTGTTTCCCAGCCCGTTCCGCTGGCGCGACCAGATCTTCTACCAGCTCCTCCCGGACCGCTTCAGCGACGGCCACGAAGACACGCGGCCAATGTTCGACCCCGGCCACCCGGATCAGTTCAAGGCCGCCGACAAGGCGGCGTGGATGTCCGCCGGCACCCGCTTCGTGGGCGGGACGCTGAAGGGCGCGCTGAGCAAGCTCGACTATCTCCAGGGCCTCGGCGTCACAACGCTGTGGATCAACCCGCCCTGGCGCCAGCGCAGCGACCTGGAGACCTACCACGGCTACGGCATCCAGCACTACATGGACATTGACCCGCGCTTCGGCACGCGGCAGGACCTGCGCAACCTGGTGGACGCGGCGCATGACCGGGGCATGTACGTCATCCTCGACGTCATCTACAACCACAGCGGGAACAACTGGTTCTACCGCGACGAGGAAACCGGCGAGCCGAAGGATTCGATGGCGTACCGCTTCGAGCCGCCGTACCCGGTGCACGGCTACCGCTCCGCCCAGGGCGAGAGCATCCCGCAGCCGCTGACGCTGGACGACGGCGTCTGGCCGGCGGAGCTTCAGAACCTGGAGTGGTACACGCGCTCCGGTTCGATTGGACACTGGGACATTGCGTCGTGGGAAGACCCCCTCAGCCCGAACGTCGAGTACCGTCGCGGCGACTTCTTCGACCTGAAGGACTGGAACCTGGAGCATCCCGGCGTCATGGAAGCCCTGACCCGCGTCTACGAGTACTGGATCGCCCTGTCCGACTGCGACGGCTTCCGCGCCGACGCCGTCAAGCACGTCTCCCCCCAGGCGTCGGCGCGCTTCTGCACGGCGATTCACCAGTTCGCGGAGTCCATCGGCAAGGAGAACTTCTTCATCACCGGCGAGATCACCGACGGCAGCCTCGCGCCCGGCTACGTGGATATCCTCGGCGGGAACCTCGACGCCGTGCTGGGCATTGTCACCTACCCCAACCTGCTCGGCGCGTTCGTCAAGGGGCAGTGCGACCCGCACGATTTCTTCGCCCTATACGATGAAAACAGCACGTTCGGCATGTTCCGCCAGCAGGGCCACTACATCGTCTCCGTGCTCGACGACCACGACATGTCATCCCGGGCGACAAAAGCCCGCTTCGCCGCGCACAACCCACTGCCCATCGGCCACCTCCAAGCGGCGCACGTCGTCGCCACCCAGCTCACGATGCCGGGCATGCCCGCGATCTACTACGGCACCGAGCAGGCCCTCGACGGCAACGAGGACTACCACGACTTCAGCGTCGAGCCGAAGCGCTATGCCGAGGATCGCTATGTGCGGGAGGCCATGTTCGGCGGCGCGTTCGGCGCGTTCGGCACCAGCGGCTGCCACTTCTTCAACCCGAACCACCCGACGTATCTGCGCATCGCCGCTATTGCCCGCCTGCGCAACGACCGCGACGCCATCGGCCGCGCCCTGCGCCGCGGCCACATGTACCCGCGCGAGACGCGCTACCTGGGCTATCCGTTTGGGATGCCCAGGCAGGGTGAGATTGTGGCGTGGTCCCAGGTGCACTGGCAGACCGAAGTCGTGATGGCGCTCAATCAGAACGCATCGGAAGGACGCGGCGCGTTCGTCACCGTGGACGCCTACACGCACCCCGAAGGCTCGACGCTGACCGTCCTGTACCGCAGCGACTGGTCGGATGAAGAGCTGCGCAACCCGCCCACGGACCAGACCGTGACCGTCCAGCGCGAGCCAGACGGCCGGTCGAGCGTCCGCGTTGACCTGCCGCCGGCCGGCATGATCATCCTCGGCTAACCCTTACCGATGGTAGAGACGCGCCATGGCGCGTCTCTACCGCCTAACCTGCCATCCTCCGGCACACCGCGCCCGCGAACGGCGGCAGGTGGAGCCGGCGCTGCCGCTGCAGGCCGACCGCCGCGTCTGTGCTGAGAGCAACGTCGAGCTTGCCCCGCCCCGGCAGCGTGACGTCAACCGCCGCCCCGCTATTGTTCAGCGCCACGATCGCGTCGCCCCACGCATAGGCGTACAGGCCGCGCGCGTCGTCAATCACCACGGGGCGGCGCGGCAAGGCCCCCACATCCCCCATCTGCCGCCGCAGCGCGATGAGGTCGCGGTAGAATTGCAAGAGCGAGCGGTCCTGGGCGTCGTCCCACGGCATCGGCAGCCGCGCCTCCTCCAGCCGCCCCACCCCGCGCTGCTGGCTCAGGCCCACCTCGGTGCCATAGTAGATGATGGGCGGGCCGGGCAGCGTGAACTGGCACAGCGCCGCGAGACGTAGCCGCCGCTTGTCGCCGCCGACGCTCCACAGAAAGCGGTTCATGTCGTGGTTGTCGAGGAAGCTCGGCAGCGTCAGATCAGGGCCGAAATACGCCAGGTGCTTGCTGACCGCCAGGTCGAACTGGCTCGCCGTCAGCCGGTTGAACACGAAAAAGCCCCGCAGCAGCTCCAACAGTTGGAAATCGAGGACGCCGTCCATGCGCCCGACGTAGGAGCGCATGACGGTCGGCGTGTCCGTCACCTCGCCCACCGTCACGCTGTCCGCCCGCACCGCCCGCGTCCCGGCGCGGAACGCCGACCAGAACGCGTGCGTCGCGCCGTGGGCGTGGTCGAGGCGGAAGCCGTCCACCCCCAGGCCGAGCCAGTATTGCGCCGCCTCGACGAGGTAGGCGCGCACGCCGGGGTGGTCGGTATTGACGATCGGCTGGCTCGGCACGTCGTAGAAGGAGTCGTAGACGCCGGGGTGGCGTCGGAAGTAGAACCAGGAGCGCGACGGGGACTCATCGGCCCCCTGGGCGGCAAGGAAGGCCGGGTGCTGGCTCGAAAAATGGTTGGCGACCACGTCCAGCAGGACGCGGATGCCGCGCTCGTGGGCCGCCGCCAGTAGCGCCCTGAAGTCCGCCTCCGTCCCATAGCGCGGCTCGATGCTCGCATAGTCGGTTGGGTCGTAGCCGTGGTGCGACGGGCTGGGGAAGATGGGCGTGAGCCACACGACGTTGACGCCCAGGTCACTCAGGTAATCCAGGCGGGCGCGAATGCCGTTGAGATGCCCGCCGTAGAAGCCCGACAGGTCGTCGTGGGCGGCCAGCGCCGCGCCGGGCGCGGGCGCGAAGCGGTCCACAAAGACCTGGTAGATAATCGCCTCGCGCAGCCAGCCCGGAATGCCCTCCTCGTCCACGCGGAACCCGTAAACCTGCGGCCGCCCGTGGGGCGCGCGGCGCTCCATCTGTCGGATGAAGTACGTGTCCAGATCGTCGCGGCTGCTCGCTTGACCCAGCTGGAAGTAGGGGCTGAAGATCACCTGGTCGGCGTCGGTCACTGCCGCAATGATATAGCTCACCCACACGCCGTCGGTCTGCGGCGGGATCGTCGCCGCCCACTCCTCGACATAGCCCCACGACACGGTGTCCCACACGATTCGCGTCCGCGTCATGGGAATCCGAAGGCTCGTGCCCTCGTCCGTTGTCGGAGCGGAGCCGTCGGTCGTGTAGGTCAGCGTAGCGGATTTGATGGCGATGTCCGCGCCGACGCGGGCGGTGATGGTGACGGCGTCGCCGGGGCGCGGGTCGGCCGGGCTGAGCGCCATGTCGTGGACGAAGCCGGACGCCAGCGTGCGCGCGCGCTTGACGCGGCCGGCGTCGGTGGACATCGCGCCGAAGATGAACTCAGGGGTGGACTGGGATGGAGAAGATGACATTCACGGGCCTCGCGTGCAGGTGTGTGATGATCGTGGATAGCTCAACGTTCGTGAATTATAGGCGGTCATTGCGGACTTGACATGATTTCACTTTTGTTGTAAACTAGCGCTCGTAGAACGCTCTTGGAAGTTGCTCCTTATCCTTGCTGGACAGGCCGCCGAGGTTCTCACCTTGGCGGCTTTCTTGTTGGCTCGGTTGGACACGCGGATCTACAGCTATTGCATCAGGAGATGTTTCAATGTCCGAACGAGTCACGGGTACGGTGAAGTGGTTCAATGCGACGAAGGGCTACGGCTTTCTGAGCCAGGCCAATGGTGGCGATGTGTTCGTCCACTATAGCGCCATCCAGGGTCAGGGCTACCGCAACCTGGAAGAGGGCCAGAATGTCGAGTTCTCCGTGGTCAGCGGCCCCAAAGGCCCTGCGGCTGCGGATGTCGTGGTATTGGACGCTGCTTCGACGCGCAGCAGGTACTAAGGCGAGGAGCGGGTCGCCCAGACCCTCTTCCGCCATCGGCGCGGCCACGCCGCCCAAAAGGAGCATTGTGAACAAGAAACTTTACGTCGGCAACCTGTCCTACCGAACTGACGCCGAGACGCTGCGCAGCCTCTTCAGCGAGGCCGGCGATGTCGCAGACGTCTACCTTCCCACCGATCGCGAGACCGGCCGCGTGCGCGGTTTCGGCTTCGTCGAGATGGGGAGCGAGAGCGAGGCCCAGGAGGCGATTCGTCGCTTCGACGGCTACACCCTCGACGACCGACAGATCCGCGTCAATGAAGCGCAGGAACGACAGTCCGGCGGCGGTGGCGGCGGCTACAACCGCGGCGGCGGCCGTGGCGGCTCGCGTCGAACCTACTAACCCGACAATGAAATAACGAGAGGGGTGCGGCTTGCGCTGCACCCCTCTTTTTGTCGCCATGCGGCGCTTCGTTGCAGCCCTGGAAACTCGTATAATATCCCGAATAGCGTCTCTCAAGGAGGAACGATGGCGATAACGCCCGATCAGGTTCTCGACTGTAGCGGCCTCGCGTGCCCGATGCCCATCCTCAAGACCAAGAAGAGCGTGGACGGGCTGCAAGTGGGCCAGGTGCTGAAGATGGTCGCCACAGACCCTGGCTCCGTCAACGACGTCAGCGCGTGGGCACGAACCACCGGCCAGACCCTGCTCGCCAGCGAGCAAGAGAGCGGCAAGTACGTATTCTACATTCAGAAGGCGAAGTAACCCGCACACAGGAGCCAGCCCATGGAGCAACCCAAGAAGCGTCTCGCGATCATCGCGGCCCACGGAACCCTGGACACCGCCTACCCGCCCCTGATCCTCTCCACCACGGCGGTGGCGATGGACATGGAAGCAGCCGTCTTCTTCACCTTCTACGGCCTGGAGATCATCAAGCGCAACCGCTCGCGCCCCCTCCAGGTCGCGCCCCTCGCCAACCCGGCGATGCCGATGCCCGTGCCGAACATCGTCGGCGTCCTACCGGGCATGACCACCGTGGCGACGAACATGATGAACAGCTGGATGACCAAGGCCCAGGTCGCCAAGATTGATGAGCTGCTCGAAGTGGCGCGCGAGTCCGGGGTGCGCCTGATTGGCTGCCAGATGACGATGGATGTCATGGGCGTCAAGAAGGACGACCTCCTGCCCTACGTCGAGCTGGGCGGCGCGGCCACCTTCCTCGAATTCGCCAGCCAGAACGCCATCACCCTGGCCTTCTAGCCTCCCTCACCCCGGCAACGACGCCACCCCGCGACACCGCCCGTCGCACCTCCCGCTCTCCCCTCCCCATCGCCGACGCTGAGAGCCTCGGTCGCCCTGGCATGTCTCTTGCACCCCTGCCTGTAGCCAATAGAGATACCCGGCGACAGGGAGGAGCGCATGAGCGACAACAAAGTTCACCCGGAGACGACCAGCGGCCAGCCCCTCGACGCGCAGCGACGCGCTCAATGCCTCGCCCATGGGCGACGACGAGGGCTAGGGGTCCGCTACACTAGAAGTGGTCGGAACGTAGTAACGACTTCAGTCGTTTCTCAGGGCGTACAACGACTAAAGTCTACTACATAACGCTCAACTCAACTTTGACAGACGACTAGAGACGCGCCACGCGAGAGCGTTTCGGAGGCAAGACGCCCCACCGCATCGCGCTCATCTGAAGCGCGCTGCGGGCGACGCGCCTCCGGCGATGTGGCTCAGGTAGAGGGCATAGTCGGCGTGTACCCCGGCCGGGCGGAAGCGGGCCACGCACCGCGCTTCCTCCGCGCCCGCCGCGTTGAACGCGCCGCCCGCGTACACCGTCACCCCGCGCGTCGCCAGCGCCATCACGCTGCCGTTGACGCCGCCGGCGAGCGGCTGCCATGCCGCGCCGTCCCAGCGCACGATGAAATAGGCGTCCTTCGCGCCCGCCCCATCCAGCGCCTGCGTGAAATCCCCACCGACGTACAGGCCGTCCCGTTCCACCTTCAGCGCGTAGACGCGGCCGGGGGCGATGCCAAAGGTCAGCCCGCCGCCGACCGGCTGCCACGCGCTGCCGCTCCAGCGGGCGATCCCCTTTGCCGGCGTCGCCCCCAGTGCTTCGGCAATGCTGGTGAACTGCCCGCCGACGAACACGTCCGTCCCCTGCGTCGCCACGGCGTACACGTAGTCGTTCGTGCCGCCGCCCAGGGCCGACCAGCGGCGGCCGTCCCAGCGAGCGATGTTGTTGACGGTCTTCGTGCCGTCGGCATCGGTCGCCGTCGTGAACGCGCCGCCGACGTAGACATCTGCGCCGCTGACGGCGATGCTCGTGACCGAGACGTAGCGGTCCGATGGCCCACTCAGGCCCTCGCCCAGCGCCGACCACGTGTGGCCGTCCCACCTGGCGATGTTGTTCACGGCGATCTTGTCTCCATTGCCGTCCATCGCCTGGCTGAAGAAGCCCCCGACGTAGACATCGCTCCCGCTCACCGCAATGGCCGCCACGCCGCCGTCCACCCCGCCGCCGAGAGGCGTCCAGCCTTCCCCGCTCCACCTGGCAATGTGGTTGACCACATGGATACCCTGCTCATCGGTCGCCTGGGTGAACCAGCCACCGACGAGCATATCGGAGCCATCGGGCGTAATCGCCCAGACGCGCTCGTTGACGCCGTCGGCGAGCGATTCCCAGGCCTTGCCGTTCCACTTAGCGATGAAGTCCACCTCGGTCGTGCCCGTGTCGTCGGTCATCTCCTCGAACTGCCCACCAACGTACAGGCCGGGGCCGCTCGTGGCGAGGGCAAACACCGTGTCATTGACGCCATCCGCCACGCTCGTCCAATTCTCGTCATGGGCGCGGCCTGGCGCACGACGCAGCGCTCCCGCCGCCCCCTCCTCGCGGCAGCCGACGTCCAGACCGCCGGTCGGGCGCGGCCCACGCGCCCAGGCGGGCCGCGCCAGGGCCACGGCCATGACGCCGGCGAGAATCAGCGGCCACACCATCCAGCTTCGCATGATGCTCATTGTCTCCCCCGAAGCGTCGCAGATGTAAAATTAAGAAGCGCCTGCCTGGGTGGCGTCCGTTCTGGTGGTTCCCCTCCAAGCGGGTGTACAATAAGCGCCAGCAACGCCGATTGCAGGAGAGAGGTTCCCCATGCACGAGAAGCTACGCGCCTACCCGGTCATCATCGAGGTGCCGGTCTTCTGGGGCGACATGGATGCCATGCGCCACGTCAACAACACCGTCTACCTGCGCTACTTCGAGAGCGCGCGCATCGCGCTCTTCGAGCGCCTCGGCTACCTGGAGGTGATGGACCAGACCGGCGTCGGGCCGATCCTCGGCTCGATCTGCTGCCACTTCAAGTTCCCGGTGACGTACCCGGACACCCTCTGGGCCGCCGCGCGCGTCACGGACATCGCCGAAGACCGTTTCACGCTGCGGCATATCGTCGTCAGCCAGCGCCACCAGCGCGTCGCCGCCGAAGGCGATGGGGTCATTGTAACCTACAACTACCGCACACAGAAGAAGGCGCCCATTCCGGGCGCCCTCCTCGCGCGCATCGAAGAGCTCCGAGCCGTTGTCGGCCACAGCGAGCGCTAGGGCCTAGCCCTCCAGCTTCCGAACGCGGTAGCCGACCCCGCGCTCCGTCACGATCAGCGATGGATAGCCGGGCGCATCCAGTTTGCGGCGCAGGCGCGAGATGTGCACCCACAGGTAGTCGTCGCACCCATCATACCCCTTGCCCCACACCCGGTCCAGCAGCTCGTCGCCGCTGATGGTGCGCCCATCCTCGGCGACCAGGTTGTACAGCAGGCGGTATTCGATGGGCGTCAGGCGCACCGCCTGGCCGCGGACGACGGCCATCCGCAAAGTCGGGTTCAGCCCCAGTACGCCATACTGGATATGGTGTGTCTTTTTGGTACGTTGCAGCATAACCCCCCCCGTATAGCAGGCGGCGCAGCGCCTGCTCCTCCCCTTTTCGCCCCAGATATGTCTACCGGCCCCGGTCAGGCGCCGGCGCTCAATACCCTTATGCGGCGGGCGCAGCCTTGACGGTGTACCACCCGGCGATAGGATCGCGCCCGGTCAGGAACGCCACCGCGTACAGGATCAACGCGATGAGCGCCAGGATGCCCCACAAAATGACGAACGTCAGCCCAAGCGCGAGCAGCAGGAGCGCGGTATTGATCTCCGACTGGATGGTCACCAGGCGCGCTCGCCCCTGCGTAATATCGGCGCTGACGGTGTTCAGCCGCCCCTGGACCGTTGTCAGGCGGTTGTCAACCCGCTCCACGGGCGCGGTCAGGCGCTGAACAATCTGCGCTACCGTGTCAGCCTTCTTCTCTTGCAGCGCCTGGCGCATGTCGCGGAGGTCCTGCTGCAAGTCGCGGATCGAGGCCAGGACGGCGCGGAGCTTATCCACGGCGTCACCCATGCGGCTTGGCCCGACGGACAGCCGATCCAGCATCCTGAGCGTCCTATCGAGGTCGTCCAGGGTCTCGTTGAAGTTGTCGCTGGCGGTCTGAAGACGCTCCACGGCCGGCGTTACATCCTGCTCGGTCAAGGCGTTGATGGTCGCCAGGGCCAGGTTGGTATCCGTCACCTTCTCGCCTGTGCTCCGAATCACGCTATCGAGCTTCTGGACGTTCTGCTGCGCCTCCACGACGCGCGTGTTGAGCTGGTCAACGCGCACCTGCGTCCGCTGGAAGATGGTATCGGTGATTTGCACAACGTCGGCCACCACGCCGACCGCCGTCCTTTGCCCCCACCAGACCCCCACCAGCCCCGCGATGTTGACCAGAAGGAACACGGCGCTGATGATAATGACGATGACCGCGAGAACGCGCTTGAATGTGCGCATGGTTGTTCCCCTCTTTGTGTGTGTGACAATTGGCAGCAACGATGCTGCCAATTATACACGCAACTCGATGCGGTCAGGCAGATTGCATCGTGTAATCCACGCGGAGCACGGTCATGTTGAACACCTGGAGGCTGTTCAGAACGCCGACAAAGGCCGACTGATCCGGCAGATCGCCGGCGATGACCGTAATCGGCTCGCGGCCCTCGTCTGCCCGCGACTCAATCGTCAGCGAGCCGAAGTAGTCCGCCCAGCTCTCGTCGAGAATGCCCTTGATGGTGAGCCGGAGATGGCACGGCGCCGGGTGCGACATAGGATCGTCTCGATCTCCTGACCGCGAGAGGGGCCGCGCTCAGGCTACGCCACGGATTTGATGCGTCTAGCATAGCGCAACGATGGCGCGGGCGCATCCTCAAGAATGTAGTAGAAATGCAGTAGATTGGGGCGCGGACGTCACGAGGACCGGAGGAGGCCGAGGCGGCGGGCCTGCTCGACGGCGGCGCGGCGGTTGTTGACGCCGAGCTTGTCAAAGACGTGGCTGACGTGGCTGCGGGCCGTGAGGGGCGAGATAACCAGGGTTTGGGCGATCTCTTTGTCTGAGAGCCGCTGAGCGAGCAGCTCTAGCACCTGCATCTCCCGCGTCGTGAGCGGCTCGATCAGCGCGGCGTGACGCGGCGGCGCGGCCGAGGCGGCCATGGTAGGGCAAACCGGCGGGAAGAGCGGCAGCAGACGGCCGATGTAGTCGCGCTCGACGCCCTGCTCGGCGAGGCGGTGAAGAAGGGCGGCCGCCCTGGAGCCGAGATCAAGGTAGGTGCGGGCGTAGCGGTACGGCGCGGCGATGCTGACCGAGCGGCGCATCGCGTCCAGCGCCGCGTCCCACTCGCCCAGCGTCTCCAGCGCCAGGGCTATCAGCGCCAGGAGCAGGGCCAGCCGCCAACTACTATGTGCCATTTCGGCGGCGCTGATCGGCTCGCGCAGCACCTCGATCACCCGCCGGGCGTAGCCCGGCGTCCCCGACGCGACCCAGATGCGCGCCCGCGTGATGTCCGCCGCCTCCAGCCGCAGCAATCCTTTTTGCTTGAACGACGGCGCGTCCGCCCACGCGAGCGCCGTATCGAGATCGCCGGCGATGAGCGCCAGGCGGGCCGTCAGCCCCTGAGCCTCGTCCAGCAACGCCGGGTCGTCGAACTGGTGGACGAGGGCCAGCAGCTCATCCAGTATTCGCCGCGCCTCCGCCATCTCCCCCCGCGCCGCGTGGCACAGCGTCAGCGCCACGCCCGACTCATACTCGCCCCACAGGTGGCCGCTGCGCTCGAACTTCGGGCACGCCAGGCAGACCTCGATCGCGGCGTCCAGGTTGTTCAGCTCGTAGTAGATGTGGCCGAGCACCGGGTAGACGTGGGAAATCATGTGGCGGTAGCGGTCGCGTTCGTCGGGCGGTGGCAGCGCGGCGCGGGCCGCCTCTGCCGCGCGCGCGAGGTCGCCATGGGCGAAATTCACCACCATCAGTCCGGTGTAGATCATGGTCCGCTGGGCGAACGGCATGGCCGGGTGGCGCTCGAGCGTCGCCTGCAGGAGGCCCAGGGCCTCATCCTTTCGCCCCACGGTCTGCAAGGCCATGGCGCGGTAGAGCGTCGCGTAGCCCCGCGCGTAGCCGTGCTCCGGCGGGATGTCCGCCATCGCCCGCTCGGCCGCAGCGAGCGCCAGGTCGCCCCGCAGTAGGTAGAGCCAGTACTGCGCCCAGAATAGGGCGATGTCGCCGCTGATCGAGCGCCGCTCCGCCGCACTCAAGTCGAGGTCGGGCTGCGCCAGGGCCGCATCGGCCTGTTGAAGTACAGGAGCCATCGCGTCCTGGTTGTCCCGGGCGGCCAGCACCCAGCATCGCGCGGCCAGCAGACCCGGGCGCTGCTGCGCCAGGTGCGGCGGCAGCATGTCCAGCCAGTGCTTGATGGCGAGCCGGTCCTGCTGAAGCACCGCCCCGTGCGTGTTGGCCTCGACCAGCCGCGCCGCCCGCGTCTCATCCCCGGCTTGCAGCGCGTGGTGAATCGCTTCCGTGATCGCCCCATGCGCGGCGAACCATTCGCTGGCCCGCCGATGCCGCCCCTCGATCCAGGCGGAGTCAACCGTCTGACCCAGCTTGTGACGCAGCAAGTCGCGGAACAGATGATGATAGCGATACCAGGCCTGGGTCTCATCCAGCGTCACCAGGAACAGGTTGGCGTGGTCAATCTCCTCGATGAGGTCCTGGAGCGCCCTGGCATCCCGGTCGCCGCACACCGCCGCCGCCAGTGAGGCGTTGAAGCTCTCCAGGATCGAGGTCGTGAGCAAGAAATCCTGTATCTCAGGCCGCTGCCTGGACAGCACTTCGTCCAGCAGGTACTCCATGATGTACTGGTTGGCGCGCGGCGTTAGCCCTCGGTTCAGGCGTGCGTAGTCCGATTCGCCCGACAGGGAGAGCGACGCCAGGCGCAGCCCGGCGGCCCAGCCCTCGGTGCGCTGCGCCAGCGTCTCGATCGCCGTGGCATCTATCGCGGTGGCGGCAGCGTGGGCGAGGAACTGTTCGATCTCGTCGCGGTTGAAACGCAGGTCGGCGACGCGCACGTCGGTCATCTGCCCGCGCGCCAGTAGCCGCGCCAGGGGCAGGGGCGGGTCCGAGCGGGTAGCGATCGCCAGGTGCAGCGTCGGCGGCAGCCGGTCGAGCAGGGCCGCCAGCATCTGGTGCGTGGCGCCATCGGCGATGGTGTGGTAGTCGTCCAGCACGACGACACAGAAGCCGGGCAGCGCGTCAATGTCGTTGCAAAGACGCATCGCCAGCGCCTCCGGCTTCAGGGGCTGCGGCGAGCGGAGGACGCCGAGCGTCGCCTCGCACGCGCCGTCGAATACGGTGCGAATCGCGCTAATCAACAGACGGGTGAACGCGGTGATGTCGGAGTCGTCGGAGTCGAGGGAGACCCAGGCGGTGGGCAGGGAGCGCGCCGCCAGCCACTCGGCCAGCAGCGTGGTCTTGCCGAAGCCGGCCGGCGCGCACACGAGCGTCAGCGCGCCGCGGCGGCTCTTGTCCAGCAAGCCCTCAAGCCGCGGCCGTGGCACCAGGTCGGCGCCGAGGCGCGGCGTCCTCAGCTTGGCAGCGGAGATTTCGAGCGCGGTGTTCATAGGCCAGGGGTCTCTCGTTCAGTCGCAGAACACGATCGGCGCGCTGGGGTCAACGTCGCGGGATGACCTGCCACCTCACTAGATGCCACTACCCTCCCTTAGTTTACGTCAGGTTTCGGCGCAGGTCAACAGGCAAATGCGCGTCTCCGCGTCTCCCATCCCGCAATCTCAGGCGCAATGCGCACCGTGATTGACTGTCGCCCACCGCCCGCCTATACTCGCTCTATGTGAACCCTAACTTTGCCTGTGTGGGGGCTGTGGGGGGGTAGCTCTACACGATAGCGTGGAGACCCCCCTCTGCTCCCCCCGCCGGCGGGGGGATGGGGGGGTGGAATTCGGCTCGTCCACGCTAAACTGTGGAGCTACCTGTGGGGGCCTGCGGCCCCCACAATCCTCCCTTACCACCCCGACCAGAAAAGCGCAAAGATAGATATGAACCCACGGGAGGCATGATGGACGTATTCGAGACGATTCGGACGGGGCTGGCCGTCAGGAGTTACCAGGACACGCCGGTTCCGGCCGACGTGGTCGAGCGCATTGTGGAGGCCGGTCGGCTGACCGGCAGCGGCATGAACCGCCAGCCCTGGCACTTTATCGTTGTCCAGGACAAAGCGATGCTGCGGAGGCTCGGCGAGCTGGCAAAGACCGGGCCGTACACCGCCCAGGCCCCGCTCGCCATCGTCGTGCTGGTCGAGCAGACACGCCTGGGGACCATGGACGGCAGCCGTGCCATCCAGTCCATGCTTCTGCAAGCGTGGTCCGACGGGGTCGGCTCGAACTGGGTCAGCCCGACGGACCTGACCCAGAACAAGTCGCTCCTGAACATCCCCGACAACATGGACATTCTCGCCGTTCTGCCCTTCGGCTATCCAGCGCAAGCGGTCGGGCAGGGCAAGAAGAACCGCAAACCGCTGGCCGACGTGGCGTCGCGGGAGCGGTACGGTCAGCCGTTCACGACCGAATAGCGCCTGGCAAGAATCTTGCGAAGGGACCCTTCAGGCGCTAGACACACAACGCATGGAGGCCAGCGTGAGCGAGATTCGAGACAGGCGCGTCGCCGACGCGGTGACAACAAACAACAGGGCGGGCGCCGGCGATGGTCGCGCGGCCGCGTCCCCGGCCGTCCCTAAGCCCGACGTTCCCGACGCCGAGGCGCCGCCGGCGGCGTCACCCTACAAGCGGATTCACGCCATCATCAACCCCGCCGCCGGCCAGGACGAGCCGGTGCTGTCGGCCTTGAACCGCGTATTCCAGGCGGCGGACGTCGAGTGGGAGATTCATGTCACAAAGCAGAGCGGCGACGCGGAGCGCTTCGCGCGCGAAGCCGTGGCCGCCGGCGCCGATTGCGTGGCGGTGTATGGCGGCGACGGCACGCAGATGGAGGCGGCGCGCGGGCTGACCGGCTCCGATGTCCCGCTCGCCATCCTCCCCGGCGGCACCGCCAACGTGCTTTCGATTGAGCTAGGCATCCCTGGGTCCGCGGAGGCGGCGGCGGCCATGCTCACCAGCCAGCCGACGATGCGCCGTTGGGTTGACGTCGGCGAGGTGAACGGGCAGCGCTTCATCCTGCGCGTGGGGTTGGGCTTGGAGGCGCAGATGGTCGAGGGGGCAGACCGCGAGAAGAAGGACCGCATGGGCGTTTTCGCCTATGCTCTGTCGGCCCTCCAGGCGCTACGCGACCCGCAGCCTGCCCATTACGCGATGACGATTGACGGCCAGAGCGTCGAGAGCGACGGGCTGTCGTGCATCATCACCAACGTCCGCAGCCTGGGACAGTCGGGGATCAACCTACCGGCGAGCGTTGACGTGAGCGACGGCAAGCTCGACGTGTTTGTCATCCGTCAGGCGGACCTGGCGTCGCTCATGCGCATGCTCACGACGGTCGTCGTGGGGAGCGAGCCGGGCGAAGGCCCGGACGGCCCGCTTCACCACTGGCAGGGCAGCGAGATTAGCATCGTTCCGACGCCGCTGCAATCGCTCCAGGTGGACGGCGAGGTGCTGGACCCGACCGCCCTCGCCATCAAGGTGATTCCGCGCGCCGTGCAGATCGTCGTCCCCGCCCCGTAACGATAGAGAATGGTGTGTACCACACGCCGTGACGGGACTGGTGTAAACCTCATGAATCGTTGCTCATTGTTGCCGCATCCCGGTGGTGGCGGTAGGGGCAGGTTTGAAACCTGCCCCTACTTATACCGCGCGGCGGGGCGCTGGAGATGGCTCTCCAGCGCCAGCCCTGTTGCGGCAACAAAGGGTTGATCTTCAAGCGTTCCATATCCGTGGGAGAGTGTCTCCGCGCACATACAGGGGGTGGCGGGGCTGGCCGCGCAACGTCACGCCCAGGCAGTACAGACGGGCCGCCGTGAGCGTTTCCAGCGCGGCGCGGTCGCGCCCGAGCAGCGCGCCATGGTTTCCCCACGCCACAACTACCAGCGGCGCGTCGGCCACGACACCGCGGAGATGACGGTCGTTGTCGGAGCCAACCGGGTCGCTCACGCGGCGGAGCGCCTTCGGCGAAGGCGACCGATAGGCGAACAGGTTGACGACCTCCAGCCGCCCGTAGCCCCACGCCTGCGCCAGCCCCATGCAGCGGCGAATCGTCGGATCGTCCCGCTCGGCATCCGCCGCGCTGGGGTTGAGCATCACGAAGGCGACCGTCCGTCCCGCGCCCCACACACGCCACAGGCGATAGCGGTACAGGCCGCTGGCGTCGAACACAGCGCCGCGCTCAACCGCCCTGCTCACCCAGCGCCCCCAGGAAATGAATGATGGCGCGGATGCCGCCGAAGAACTGAGCCAGGGCAAACTTCTCGTTGGGAGCGTGGATGTTGTCGTCGGGCAGGCCGAAGCCCATCAGGACGGTCGGTGCGCCCAGGCAGCGGGCAAAGTCGGTCACGACGGGGATGGAGCCACCGTCGCGCGCGAACAGCACCGGCCGGCCGAAAGCCGTCTCCAGAGCGCGGGCGGCGGCCCGGAGCGCGGGCGTGCTGCGGTCCACTATGGCCGGGGCCGACGTGTGATAGCGGCGCACGTTCACGCGCACCGTCGGCGGAGCGAGGCGCTTCACCTCGGCCGCGAACAGGTCGGCAATCTCGTCCGGGTCCTGGTCGGGCACCAGGCGCATGCTAATCTTCGCCGCCACGCGCGACGGAATGATCGTCTTCGCCCCTGGCCCGGTGTACCCGCCGATGATGCCGTGGATGTCGAGGGTCGGCCGCGCCCCGATCTGCTCGACGATGGTGTAGCCGGCCTCGCCGCCCGTGGCCGACACGTCGGCGTCCTTGCGAAACTGCGCCTCGTCGAACGGGATGCGGGCCAGCTCGCGCCGCTCCTCCTCACTGAGCGCCCGCACCCTGTCGTAGAACCCGGCAATCGTCACCCGCCCCTGGTCATCCTTGAGCCGGGCGAAAATGTCGCACAGCGCCTGGATCGGGTTCTGCACCGGCCCGCCGAAGGTCCCGGAGTGCAGGTCCCGCCCAGGCCCAATGACCTCCACCTCCATGTAGGTTAGCCCGCGCAAGCCGTAGATCAGGGTCGGGGCATCCGGCGCGACCCAGGCCGAGTCGCAGATGAGCGCGACATCGGCGGCAAGCAGGGCCGTGTGGCTCTCGATGAACGGGGAGAGGTGGACGCTGCCGATCTCCTCTTCGCCTTCGAGCAGAAACTTGACGTTGAGCGGTAGCGCGCCCGATGTTTTGAGATAGGCCTCGACGGCTTTGAGTGTGGCGAACGCCTGGCCCTTGTCGTCGGCCGCCCCGCGCCCATACAGGTTCCCCGCCCGCTCGAGCGGCTCGAACGGGTCACTGCTCCACATGTTCAGCGGGTCAATCGGCTGCACGTCGTAGTGGCCGTAAATCAGGAGCGTGGGCTTATCCGGCGCGTCCAGCCACTCGCCGTAGACAATCGGGTGGCCCGCCGTAGGGTGTACGGTCACATTAGCGAGGCCGATCGTCCGCATGTGCGCCGCGAGCCACTCGGCGGCGCGCCGCACATCTGACGCATGGGTAGGCTGGGCGCTGATGCTCGGCACCTCGAGCAGTTGGATAAGCTCGCCCAGGGACTGCCGCTGGCGCTCCGTAGCGAAGCCGAGTGCGCGGTCTGTCGACTCGTCCATGCTGTTCCTCCTGGGCTTCCTGGACATCTTGCGACCCATTATACCGCGAAGGCGCGGCGGAGGCCAGCGCCTCAGCCCACGCTTGACGCGCGAAGCCCAGGGCGAGACGGTGACGAGACGGATCCCCAGGTGGAACCCCAGATACCGTTGCACGTCTTGATGAGAGATGAGTAGAGATTTATGCGATGCTGTGGGTGTCGCCCAGCTTGACGGCTTTGGCTTTGTCCTCTTTCAGCAGCTTCTCGTAGCAGCCGGCCCACAGGTCAGGCGTGCGCGTCATCTTCGTCAGCGTGATGTCGCTGAAGCGCGGCAGCAGCAGCGCCAGGAGCGTCGGCAAGTCGTTCCACCGCTCGCGCACCAGAACGACCTCCATCTGCCGCGCCATTGGCTCGACCCACGCCCACTCCTGGCGAAAACGATCAGCGTTCCGCCACAATAGGTATACGCTCTCGCCCGTCGACTTCCTCCAGGTTCTCTCGACGCTGGTGACGCCTAGCGCCGCCTGAGGCTGATAAATCCCTTCTAAAGGGCGGCCGCTCCACTCTCGCTCCTTATGCTTGACCTAGGCGTCCAACCCGAGTAGACTCTCGAACGGTTGTTCAAGTACATGGAGGCGACATATGGGTCGGGTGATAAATACCGATAGTGCAGGCGCCGAGCGCAATCGGCTGCGACGGACAATTGCTGAAGCGCTGCGGCTGCTCGGGCAGAAGCAAGCCATTGATGACGAGGCGCGGGATCTCGCGGCGCTCATCGTCTACTCGCTGCGCGGTATCGAGCAGGGTGTAGATACGAGTGCCGCCGCGTGGGAGAAGCGAGACTACTACATGAAGGCAGACCGTTTTCGGCTCCAGTGGGCGTGGGTGGAGCCGATGGCGCGACAATTGGAGGTCGTGCTTGTGCGGGGGCGCTGGAACGACCTGCCGACAGTGCTAGCGCTGCTGCTGCCCCGCTTCAGCGATATCAAGCTCACAAGGATGACGCGCACTCCCGATGTCTGGGCCGGCTGCTACGACCGCCTGCGGCAAGAGAATAAGGTGAAAACAGGTTCGCAGACAAGATTGTGACAAACGGCTACGCTGGTCCCTCAGCTCATCTGTGCGCTTCATCTTGCGCTGGCCGAAGCACTACAAGCTGATCGATCCCTCAGGACAACGGCGCAAGGCCTGGGAGATCACGCGCGGCAAGCGCAGTTGGGATCAGCGCCAACTCTGGGACGGTCGTCGTCGCTGTTGGCGCACCATCGGTGTTCTCGCTGTCACCGTCCGTCATCCCGATCATCCCTATCCCATCTCCCTTGTCGTCTGGCGGCCTGGCCCCCGGCCAAACGCCCTGGTACCTCCTCACCCGCGAGCCCGTCATCTCGACCGACGACGCTTGGCAGGTCATTTTGGCCTATGCCCGTCGCTGGCAGATCGAATTGACCTGGCATTATACCAAGAGCGACTTGGCGATGCAAAGTCCTCGCTTGCACACCTGGGAGGATCGTCTCAAGCTCCTGTTGATGGCCTCCCTCGCCTACGCCTTCCTGCTCCTCCTGCTGCATCCCACACTTGAGCGCCTACGGCATTGGCTTTTCCGTCTCGCTTGTCACAGAAACGGCAGGCGGAGCCAGACTACGCCGACCCCGCTCTACCGTCTCCGTTCAGCCTTGAGCTGTCTCTGGCTCGCCTATCCGCCACCCCGATCTCGGCTCCTCACCTTAACTTCGGGATGACTCATGTTATCCCCGTGGCGTCAGTGAAGCCGGTAACGCTTCATGCCCGACGACCTGCCGTGGCATGCGGTGTACCAGCAAGCCCGGTGCCCGGCCGGCAACAAAGATGGGCGGGCCGGGACACCGGTGGTGCTACATCTCGCGCTGGTAGTGCAAGACCACGTCGGAGACTTCGAGCGTACCCGTCCCCCCCGCAATCGAGAACTCGATGGTATTCACGCCGTGGTGCAGATGCCGCGGCCCAATCACTGTCTGCAACCCAGTGACGAACGCGCCGTCCGGCAGCTTCAGGCTGCGCGGCTCGGCCCCGTTGACCTTGATGCTCAACGTCGGACTGAGGTTTCCGCGTTGAGCATTGAGCACGAAGGCAACAATCGAGGGGTGGACAAAACCAACGCCGAAGTCCAGTTTGAACTCTAGCTACCGGGCGGTGTTCCCGCCGGTCGAGAGGGTGAAGGCAGAGTCGCGGATGAGATTGGAGTTGGCAACGAGTAGCATGGTCATGGTGAGTGGCTCATCTTGGTGAATGAAGATCAATGTTTCAATGGCTCGTCCGGCGCTCGCAGGATTCTGCGGGCGCCGAGCTAGATGGCCCTCACGCGCTCGGCTCGGCCACGGTGGTGGGAGGCAAGGAGAGCATGTCCGGCAGCGCCTGAACCTGCTCGCGCCAGCCGCGCAACAGCCGGTGGACGTTCATGGCCCCAATGACCGGCGTCCCATCGTACGGCAGTTCGGCCGGATAGAAAATGAACGGGTGGTTCTGTGGGCCGCCCAATCCGCCGTGGTGGCTCGCCTGGTTCTCGAAGCCGCATAGCTCCTGTGTGGTCGGGTCGTATGTTGTGTTCACGAGGATGTCAGGACAGTTAGGGAAGCTGCTCTCGCGCTTCACCTTGGCCGCTGCGCCCGGCCCATACACCGCCAGCGGATCGGCCCCTTCCACCGTACCAACATCGAGGTAATTGATGCCGGCCTTGCCGATCACCATCGAGCCGTTCGTCTGGGACTTTACCAGCACCCAGCCAATACCGGGGTGCCTCACCAGCCCGGGAATCAGCTCCGGATAGGCATCCTGGATCTGCTCGTAGCTCATGCGCTCCGTCGCGTCCTTGAAGTTGATCAGTCCCGTGCAGCCGGAGCCGATCACCACGACTCTGGCCGCCTTCGCCTTCGCCGCATCCTCCTCCGCCTTCTTCGGGTCGCGGTCCGGGCCAACTTCGATGAGACCGCCCTCTTCCGTCTTGGACTTCAACGCCCGCCTAAAGACGCCGGCCGTCCGCGTGTCGCCGTTGGCCGACTCGTTGAGGAAGGCGCTGATGTTGTCCCACGCCTCGTTCGTATCGCTCAGCGAGAGAATGGCTTCATCCTGCTTGATGAGGCCTTTGACCAGGTCCTCCAGCGAGACGCCGTGGGCGTTCTTGAACGTCACGCCGCGGCTCTGTCCGTGATCCGAGAGGACGATGACGTGGTACGGGCGCGGCGCATACTTGAGCGCCCGCTGGATGCGCGCGAACATGCGATCGGTTTCATGGAGCGCTTCGAGGGCGTCGTCGGTCAGCATGCCCGCGAAGTGCGCTAGGTCGTCATAGCCAGCATATAGCGCGTAAATGGAAGGCAACCCGCGCATCACGTCGGTGATCACCGCGTAGGTGACGAACTCCTGGATGTACGGCCCCATCAGCGCGCGGAAGAAAGCATAGGGGATGTTGCGTGCGCTGACCCGATACGGATCCTTCTGCATACGCTGCCGGATCTGCTGGTACCACTCCTTGATGACCTCGGTGAAGTAGCGCGTCAGGATGCGAAACACGACAAACGGAGTGAACAGGAAGGCGTAGAAGCCCGGGCCGCGGTCGCGACTTCGATCCATGACCGTGCTGAAGGTGAGGATACTCTCGCTGGCATCACCGGAGAACATGTTGCCGCGCGACGAGCCACCGTCGGAAGCAATTCCGTTCCCGTGGGAAAGCTGCGCTTCCAGCGCCTTCGCGTCCTTGGGGTTGCCGGTCATGACGATGCGCTGCTGGGCGCGATCCCACCAGCGGTAGGCCGGGATGTTGTCGTTGTTGCCCAGCAGGATACCGCTCTGCATGGCGCCGGTCTGGGCGCTGAAGTCCGTCTCCCAGCCGATGAGCTTGTGGGAGCCGCTATCCAGCCAGGCTTTGAGGGTCGGCATGCGTCCCTCCTTGAGCGCCTTCTGGAAGATAGCGTGGCCAAGCCCATCGATCTCGAGGAAGAGGAAGCCGGGGACGTCGGTCTTGGTGGGCTTGCCGTACTTCTGCACCATCTTCAGTGTCACGTTGCGGTCGAAGCTGTCCTCCTCGTCGAGGCTGAGCAGGCCGCCCAGGATCACGTTCACGATCGTCAGACCGAGAATCAGCATGAGCGCGCCCCACACATTGTAGATGTGGATGCCCGGTATCAGGTCGCCGAATACCTTCACGAGTATGGGCGCGACGACGAACATGATGATCGGATAGAGGACCGCCGGCAGCCGCCCGATGAACTGGATGAACAGCCACCAGCCAAGCGACGAGACGGCGGACAGAATGACGGCAAACACGAGCGCCGACCAGAAGCTATCGACCTCGATGTTGGGCGCGAAATAGGCCAGAATGAGGATTGTGATCGCCTCAACAACAAAGACGATGGCCGACTGAACGACGCGGACCCTGAGACGTTTCACGCTTCCTCCGTAACACTAGAGTGCGCTGCTAATTGTTGGCAGAGTGCCGCAGAGTTCTGAACGTATCCTGTCATCTCGTCAAGTAGGGGTAGCCCTCGTGGCTACCCTGAGCGACCACGAGGGATCGCCCCTACAGATATGCCGAACACACCGTCTGATTATGCGCTAGGACGAGAGTTCCTCGGTCAGTGTCCCCTCGACTTCGGGTGATAGGTTCGTCTGGTAGATCTCGCCCTTGAACGGCTCCAGGGCATCACGCAGCGCCGCGGGGGAATCGTCGCGGATGATCAAGAATAGCGCCGACGAGCCTGGCTTTAGCGAGTCGCTGACCTCCTTGACGAACTCCTTGTCGACGTGATCGCCCGCCAGCCTCCCGACGACACCGCCGGTCACGGCGCCGATGATGAGGGCGGAGGGCGGGAACACCAGCATGAGGGCTAAGCCTATCGCCGTCCCCACGCCCAGGCCGAACTTCACTCCACGATCCACTTCGCCGTCCACGTGTACCTTGCCGCTCGCATCCTTGACGACGACGGCGGCATCATCGAGACTCAGCTTCTTCTCCTTCTGGACTGCCCGCACCGCATCGCGGGCCTGCCGTGCCTCCTCGAGATCATCAAACACAATGACAATCAGATCGCTCATGCATCACCTCCGCGGGGTTTGCCAGGACGCCAGTTGTAAGGGCGCCTATCAGGAGTGTACTCCAGGTAGCGCGCGGGAACATAATCCCAAAGGATGTAGACGGGTTCCATGTGATCGCACGACATCCTGATGGGGTACGATTCTCCGAAGTGAGCGCATGGTAGTCAGGCGTCCCTTTCGCAGCCAGGTTGCTTCATTGCTTCAAGCCTGCTACAATACGCTGGCAGTGGTGTTCTGCTCACGCGCCAGCCACGTTGCCCGCTGCCCTCACAAGTTGTGTCACCGTATCGAGGCCCGATGGTTACTCATATTGGCAGCCAGGTCCTGCGGCAAACAAAGTTTCATCGGCCGCGAGTGACGCCCGATCTGATTCAGCGGCCGGCGCTCAACGCGTTGCTCAATGAGGGCCTGGATCACCCGCTCATCCTGGTCGCTGCGCCTGCCGGCTTCGGCAAGACCACCCTTGTGAGCGCCTGGCTAGAAACCTGCGGCCTCCCCTCTGTCTGGCTCTCCCTCGACGACGGCGACAACAACCTTAGCGTCTTCCTGGCTTACTTCCTCGGTGCGATCCAGTCCATATTCCCCGGTTCAATGGCGGAAACACAGGCGTCTCTATCCGGCATCAACCTCCCGCCCGTGGACCCGATGGCCGCCCGCCTGATCAATGAGATGGACGGACTCGACCGCGACTTCATCCTCGTGCTCGACGACCTCCACACCATCCGCGACCCGGCGATCCACGACTTGCTGAGCCTGCTGTTGCAGCATCCGCCGCACGGTATGCGCCTGGTTATGCTCACCCGACGGGACCCACCGCTCGAACTCGGGCTGCTCCGTGCGCGGAACCAGCTCGCCGAGGTTCGGGCCCACGATCTGCGGTTCTCGGTGTCGGAGGTGGCCGCATTTGCTGAGCGGACGCTGGGTGCGCCGCTGGCCGAGGAGGCTGTGGCCGTGCTGGCGGATAGAACCGAGGGCTGGGCCGCCGGGCTGCGCCTGGCGACACTGACGCTGCGCCACGGCGGGGACGTAGACAGCTACATCGTCGGGTTGCATGCCGAGAAGCGTTACGTGATTGACTATCTGATGCGCGAGGTGCTGGCAAGCGTGCCGCCCGCGATTGAGGGCTTCCTATTGAAGACCGCCATTCTCGACCAGATGTCCGCGCCGCTGTGCGAGGCGGTGATCGGCGCGGCTGCCCCCGAATGCGATCCGCGGGCCTGTCTGGAATGGCTGGAGGCGAACGCGCTGTTCACCGTGACCCTGGACGCCCAGGGTCAGTGGTATCGCTACCATCACCTGTTCCAGGAGTTCTTGCTCGAGCAGTTGATGCGGCAATCCGGCGCGGAAGAGACCGCGGCGCTGCATAGTCGGGCCAGCGCGTGGTTCGCCCAGCATGGATACCTCGAGGAGGCGTTACGGCATGCGTTAGCGGGTCAGGATACGGCGGCGGCCGTACGCGTGATGGTGGAGCACCGTCACGCCCTGTTTGACGCCGAAGACTGGCAACGTCTCGAACGCCTCCTAAGCATGTTTTCGGCTGAGACCATTGCCAGCCAGCCGGATCTGCTCCTGGCACAAGCCGCGCTTATCGAGCTCGGCCGCGCTCCTCGGCAGCAGGTCAAGGAGACTGTCGAGCGTGCGGCGGAGCTCGTGGCGCAGATGGCGGATGAGCCGGCGCGGGCGGCGCAGCTCGCCGGTGAGATTGACGCCTTTCGCGCCGTAGCGGCCACTGAGAGCGCCGCCGATCCCGAACACGCGGTTGCTCTCGCCCAGCGGGCGCTCGCGGCCATGCCGCGCGCGTGGCATTACGTACGCGAGGTCACCTGGCTGCGCCTGGCTCTCGCGCACCAGATGGCCGGCCGGCTCAGCCGCGCCTATAGCACGTTGGTGGAAGGCCAGCTAGAGGACGTGGACCAGGATGGCATGGTACGCACGCGGCTGGCCGGCTTCCGCTGCTTTGTTATGTGGATCGCCGGGGACTTGCGGGCGATACCACAGGCTGCAGAGCAGATGCGCGCCGTCGGCGAGGCGCAGCACCACCCCGAATCGCTAGGTTGGGGGCATTACCTCCTTGCCAGTGTTGCCTACGCGATGAACGATCTGCCGACCGCTGAGGCGCACGCGCGCGCCATCGAGGACATGCGCTACTTGAGCCGGCCGGTGACCTCCTTGCAAAGCGCGTTGATCTACGCCTCGATCTGCCAGGCGCGTGGTCAGCCCGACCAGGCGCGTCAGAAGCTCGATCTGGCTTTCGAGTACCTGAGAGAGACCCGCAGCACCGGGCTCGTTCCACTAGCGCAAGCGTTCCAGGCGGAGCTGGCGGCGCGGCAGGGCGATCTTGGCTTCGCCAGCCATTGGGCCACCGCGATAGGGCCGTTCGTCCCCCTCGCTTTGATGCCGTTTTTCTACGCCCCACAGCTGACGCTGCCGAAGATTCTCCTGCTGCAAGACACATCGGCCAGCCGAAAGCAAGCCGCCGCGGTGCTGTCGCGTCTGCGCGCGTTCGTCACGACCACCCACAACACTCGCTTTACCATCAAGACGCTGGCTCTGCAGGCGCTCCTCCACGACGCGCAAGGGGACGGGCGGCTGGCGCTCGCTCTCCTTAAGCAGGCCGTGTGCCTGGCGGAAGCCAGCGGCTTCATTCGCCTGTTCGTCGACCTGGGGCCACGCATGGCGAGCTTGCTGGCGCGGCTGCAGGAAACGGGTGTTAGGCGCGAGTATGTGGGCCAAATTCTTCAAGCCTTCGGCGAGATTCCCAGGGCGGTTCCAGGTCGCGAACCGGCCAACGGCGCAGTTATCTCAGCCGACGGGCAGGCGGTGCTGATCGAACCCCTGACGGAACGCGAGCGCGAGGTCCTGGCGCTCCTGGCGCAGCGGCTGACGAACAAGGAGATCGCCCAGGTATTGGTGATCTCGGTGCCGACGGCCAAGCGGCATACCCACAACATTCTAGAGAAACTCCAGGCTGCTAACCGGCGCAATGCTGTCGCCACTGCGATCCGCCTCGGCTTACTGTAGGCCCCCCTTCCTCTTTCGTACATCCTGAATACACCCTTTCGAACTAGCGACCCGCTCCAGACGCACGTATGCTGGCAGCAGGGACGGCAGACATCCGCTAGCTGAGAGGCGCCATAATGAACCGAAGCAGCCAAGGCTTTCTGTTTGATCTGCCTGGCCACTACCGAATTCGCGTTCAGGGTTGCGTGAGCGCGAGTTATTCCGTCCGGCTGAGCGATATGGCAATTGCCACACACCAGCAGAGGGGCCAGCAGGCAGTCACGATATTGACCGGTGACGTGAGAGATCAAGCGGCGCTCATGGGCGTGTTAATCGCGCTGTTTGACATGGGCTTTCCCCTCCTCGAAGTCGAACGACTTGGCACGCCGCGCACCGCCGAGGGCCAGGACGGCTGAGTTGAGGCCATCCCGGCATGGAAGCCATCACTATGCCTTACGAAAGGACAAGGTACCGCAAATGAGATCCAACAACGCCGGCTGTCTAACCGCATTCGTCTCCGGTTTCTCCCGCCTCATGCTCATCATGTTCTGGCTTGCGCGGCCGATCCAGTGGGAGGCCGCATTCAGCGGCTTCGTCCTGCCATGCCTGGGCTTTCTGTTCATCCCCTTCACGACCCTGATGTACGTGTGGCTCGTGCAGGGTGTCGGCAGCATACAGGGTCTGGATTGGCTGTGGCTGGCCCTGGCGTTTTTCATTGATCTGGCAGGTTTCGCCAGCGCCGGCTACGCCAATCGTAATCGGCTGCCGGCCAGCGTTCCTGGCTCGACGGCACCACCGACGACCCCGCCGACGACCCCGCCGACGGCTCCGCCTACGACCCCGCAATAGCATTGAATACTCAGTCGAAAGGCGAACTCGCATGCCACTCAAAACCTACAAAGATGGAACTCCCTTTACCGGCGTGATCGGACGCACCACCGAAGAATCCTCGCCGGCCTGGCCGGAGCCGCCGCGGCCGCCAGAAGGCGCGCCTAACGTGCTCATCTGGGTGCTGGATGACGTCGGCTATGGGCAGCTATCAAGCTTCGGCGGGCTGGTCGAGACGCCCGTGCTCGACAGCCTGGCCGCCAACGGCCTGCGCTACACCAATATGCACACCACCGCGCTATGCTCGCCGTCGCGCGGCTGCATCCTGACAGGGCGCAATCACCACTCGATCGGCCTGGCCTCGATCACCGAGACCTCGACCGGTTACCCTGGCTACAACGGCATGCTCCCCTTCGACCGGGGTATGCTCAGCGAGATGCTGGTGCAGAAGGGCTACAACACCTTCTGCGTCGGCAAGTGGCATCTGACGCCCCCCGAGCACACGACTCCGGCCGGGCCCTACGATCGCTGGCCGCTTGGGCGCGGCTTCGAGCGCTACTACGGCTTCCTGGGCGGTGAAACCCACCAGTGGTATCCAGAGCTAGTCTACGACAACCACGAGGTGCAGCAGCCCAAGTCGCCTGAGGAGGGGTACCACCTGAGCATCGATCTCGCCGACAAGGCCATCGAGTTCATCCAGGATGCGCAGGTCAACGCGCCGGACAAGCCCTTCTTCCTGTACTACGCCACCGGCGCCGGCCACGCGCCGCACCATGTGCCGAGGGAGTGGGCAGATAAGTATAAGGGCAAGTTCGACATGGGTTGGGACAAATACCGCGAAATCGTCCACCGGCGCCAGCTTGAGATGGGCATCCTTCCTGCGGGAACCGAGCTGTCCGCGCACGACCCCGACGTGCCCGTGTGGGATACGCTGTCTGCTGATGAGAAGCGGCTCTTTGCGCGCATGATGGAAGTGTATGCCGGATTCGTCAGTTTCACCGACTACCACTTCGGGCGTATCCTCGAGTTCCTGAAAGAGATCGGGGAGCTGGACAATACCCTGATCATGGTCATTTCCGACAACGGCGCCAGCTCCGAGGGCGGGCCGGTGGGCTCGCTCAACGAGATGTTCTTCTTCAACAATGTCAAGGAATCACTCGAAGACAACCTCAAGATGATCGACAAGCTAGGCGGCGTCGAGACCCTCAACCACTACGCCTGGGGCTGGACGAACGCCGGCAACACGCCCTTCCGCCGTTGGAAGCGCGAGACCTACCGCGGCGGCACAACCGACCCGTTCATTGTGTCGTGGCCCAAGGGCATTCAGGCGCGCGGCGAGATGCGAACGCAGTACGCCCACATCATCGACATGGTCCCGACAGTGCTGGAAGCCCTGGGCATGGAAGCGCCGGAGAGCCTCCGCGGCGTCACCCAGGCGCCGATCGATGGGGTCAGCTTCGCCCACGCCTTCAACGCGGCGGCCGCGCCTACCAGTCACCACACGCAGTATTTCGAGATGTTCGGCCACCGCTCGCTTTACCACGACGGCTGGCGCGCGGTCTGCCCGTGGCCGGGACCCAGCTTCACCGAGGCCGCCAAGAAGGGTCGCGCGTTCGGTATGGCCATTCCCAACCAGGTGCTTGTAGATCTCGAGACCCACGACTGGGAGCTGTATCACGTGGATGAGGACTACTCCGAATGCCACAACCTGGCCGCCGAGCACCGCGACAAGCTGATCGAAATGATCGGCCGCTGGTGGGCAGAGGCCGGCAAGTACAACGTTCTCCCGCTTGACGGGGATGTCCGAGGCCGGCTTGCCGTAGAACGCCCGACCATCTCCAAGCCGAGGGACAAGATCGTCCTCTACCCCGGTGGCTCGTCGATCCCCTTCGCTGCCACACCCAAGGTGTATAACCGGCCCTGGAGCATCACGGCCGATGTGGTGATCCCACCGGACGGCGCAGAGGGGGTGATCCTGGCCCAGGGAGGGCGCACCGGTGGTTACGTCTTCTTTGTAAAAGACCAGAGACTCCACTTCCTGTACAACTTCATCGGCCGCGACAAGTTCTGGGTGCATTCCAACGACACAATCCCGACGGGTGAAGTCGAGCTGCGTTATGAGTTTGAGCCGACCGGCAAGCCCGACCCCGCCCAGGGGTACGGGGTGCCGGCCCGCCTCCAACTCTACATCAACCGCAAGCTGGTAGGCAGCACCGACATGCCCTTCTCGATTCTGTTCATGTTCGGGACGCAGGGCCTTTCCTGCGGCTATGACGCCGGCGACCCGGCGGCGCCGGAAGAGTACAGCGGTGAGTTCCGCTTCACCGGAACCATCAAGCGTGTCACGATCGATCTGTCCGGCGAGCTCATCCAGGACAGTGAAGCTGACATGAAGATTGCCATGGGCCGGCAGTAACCCTGAATGGACGGATGGACGGTACGGGTACGGGGCAAAGGCCTGTACCGTCCATGCTAATTCGCGGACAGTCGCAAAGGGTTGCAGACCGGCTGTGTTAGGAGGACTACCATGACACAGGAAATGGCCCAACTTCGCAAGACGAGTAATGCCTACAACATCTTTATCCTCGTCCTTACCGTCCTGTCCCTGGGCGTGATGGTGCTATTACTGCTGCCCCTGTCTGACGCAACCATCCAGCTGCTTACCGTCTATGACAACTTGATCTGCGTCATTTTCCTCATCGATTTCTTCCTCAACTTGAGAGGGGCAGCGAAGAAATCCGACTACTTTATCGGTCAGCGGGGATGGCTGGACCTGCTCGGCTCGATCCCTTCATTAGGACTTGTAGCAAATGCTGGCAAATTTGTCGGCCTCTTCCGCCTCGCCCGCTTGAGCCGCCTGGCGCGCATCACTCGCCTGCTGCGCGGTGAAAACAAGAAGACGCTGGTGAAGGATGTCCTCGATCACCGCAGCCAGTACGCGGCATTTCTGACCATCTTGTTGACGATCCTGGTCCTGACCGTTGCCAGCGTGCTCGTGCTCCAGTTCGAAAGCAAATCGCAGAATGCGAATATCACCACGGGTGGGGACGCGCTCTGGTATTCGTTGGTGACCATCACCACCGTGGGTTATGGCGACTTCTACCCTGTCACGCCTGGCGGACGAGTGACAGCCGTGTTCATCATGTTCATGGGCGTCGGAATCATCGGTGCTCTAGCCAGTATTCTCGCCAGCCTCCTGGTTGGGTCTTCTCCTGAAGAGGAGGAGGAGGTCCCGGCGGCCGCCGAGCCGACCTCATCTGTCCAAGAAGAACTTGCAGCCGTCAGGGCAGAGCTGGCTGTCATGCGCGAGATGCTCGAGAAAATGGGCGCTGGAAATATCAGAAGTTAGGGCTTATGAACACATCCTGGCTTAAGCGCGATATCCCCATCATATCATGGCTGCCCGACTACAATCGCAGTTGGCTGACGGTAGACACGATCGCCGGCCTGACGCTGTGGGGGTTAGTGGTGCCAGAGGCGATGGCCTATGCGGGCATCGCCGGCTTGCCGCCACAAGCGGGCCTCTATACGCTGCTGGCTGCACTGCTCGTCTACGCCTTACTGGGCACGTCGCGCCATCTGGTGGTGCAGGCCACCTCGGCGACGGCCGCGCTCCTCGCCTCGGCGGTGGCGGCGGCGCTGGTGGCGACAGCAGCGGCGAACGCTTCCGATCCAGAAACCTACCAGGCATATGCGTCGGCCTTCGTCCTGGTCACCGGCCTGGTCTTTCTGGCGGCGGGCCTGGCGCGGCTGGGGTTCATCACGCAGTTCCTCTCCAAACCGGTGATGGACGGCTTCGTGACGGGCCTCGCCATCTTTGTGGCGGTGGGACAGCTCAACAAGCTGTTTGGCGTGCCCAAGCCCGAGGGCAACACGCTGGAGAAGTTGCTGGGAATCATCAAAGAGCTGCCTCAGGCCAACTGGGCGAGTTTCGCTGTAGGAGCCGGCGCGCTGGCGCTGCTCTTCTTGCTGCCGCGCTGGAACAAGAAGTTACCGGCCGGTCTGGTGGTGTTGTTTGGGGCCATCGGTGTGAGCGCGGCGCTCGATCTCAGTGGCAAATACGGCGTGGACGTTGTGGGAACATTGCCGCAGGGACTGCCATCGCTGCGGTTTCCGCAGGCGCCGTTCACGACGTATCTGGCGATGGTGCTGCCGGCCATGGGCGTGTTGCTGGTGGCGTACAGTGAGGCGCTGGGCGTGGCGCACGAGTTTGCCGAAAAACATGGCTATGAGGTGAACGCGGACCAGGAGCTAAACGCGCATGCCGTGGCTAATCTGGTGAGTGCCTTGTTCGGGGGCATGATTGCCGGTGGCAGCATGTCGGCCTCGGCGGTCAAAGAAGGCGCGGGCGCCCGCACCCAGGTGACAAATCTCGTCACCTGGGTGGCGACGATCATCACCGTGCTCTTCCTCACGCCCTTGTTTGCGACGCTGCCCGAAGCCGTGCTCGCCGCGCTAATCATTCATGCTGTCTGGCACATCATCGCCTCGCGCAAGCTGCAAAACATCCGCCTGGCGTCACCGGTCGAGTTCTGGTTTGGCGCGCTGGCCTTTGCCGGCGTGCTGTTGATCGACGTTCTGGAGGGCATGATCATCGGGGTGGTGGCTTCTCTGGTATTCGTGATTTACCGAACGAGCCGCCCGCATATCTCCTCGCTCGGGCGGGTTCCCGGTGTGCCCGGCGCTTACGCGGACCTGGATCGGCATCCCGAGGACATCCCCATCCCAGGGATGTTGATCGTGCGCGTCGATGCGCAGTTGTACTACGCCAACGCGCTCACCGTCAGGGACCGTGTCAAAGCCATGATTACTGACTTGGCGACACCGCCTCGGGCTGTGATCCTCGACGCAGCCGCTTGGGACCAGATTGACCTGACCAGCGTCGAGGTCATGACGGCCCTGGTGAAGGACCTGCACGGGAAGGGCATCGAGGTGTACCTGGCCGAGGTGCACAAGCCCGTTCTCGAGTATGGCCGCAAGATGGGGCTGCTCGAATTGATTGGGGAGGATCATGTGTTTCCGACAGTGGATCTCGCGGTGCGGAGCCTGGAAGCGAGCTAGATAAGAGGAAGGAAATGAGTCAACGCACCCATTTGCTCGTATTGCTGGCATGCCTGAGCATCGTGCTCCTCGCTGCCGCCTGCGCACCGATCGCGCCGCCCGCGGCTGCACCTACTACTGCAGCGCCCGCCGCCATCGCAACGCCAGGCAATGCGATCACCGACATCGTCTGGCAGTGGACGAGCGTCAAGAACAGGCCGACTAACGAGACGACGACCGTGTCGACCCCCGAGAAGTACACTATCACTTTCCGGAAGGATGGCACACTGAGCGGCAAGGCGGACTGCAACAACTTCACCGGCACATACACACAACAGCGCGGTCTCATCATCACCCTCGGTGGGTCCACTCTGGCGGCCTGCCCCAAAGGCTCGGCCGACCAGCAGTTCCTCCAGTTGTTGGGCGCAGTCGTGGCCGGCGGCCCCGACGGCCAGGGCGGCCTGGCGCTCGAAACGCCTGGCGGTGAGCAGCGCATGGAGTTCAAGAATAGCGGCGCTGCGTCAGTACTCGACAGGGGGCCCGCGAACTGATTTCTTCAAGGCGCCGGGCTCGGAATCAACTCAGAGTAGGTAAGGAGAATGACAATGACGAACAACAATCCCATGGCCCTGCCGGTACCGGCGTTTGCGGGCGGAACAAAGGCGATTACCCTGACTCCCGTCGTCGGCACACCGCGGCGGGTATACGCTGAGATGTTCATTCCCGGCGAGGAGGAACTCGAGGACGGGGAGATGCGGGTGACGGTGCTGGGCAGTGGCAATCCGTGGGCGACGCGCGGCCAGGCCTCCGGCAGCATCCTCGTCGAAATCGGCAACCCTGAGCGCGATCTCCTGGTTCTTGACCTCGGAAGCGGCTCCCTCGCCAACTACGCGAGCCTGAAGTTGCCAGTCAACTTGCTGGACAAGGTGTTCTTTACCCACCTGCACGCCGACCACACGGCTGACCTGATCACGCTCTCCGGCAGCTACTCCAAGGTGGGGCGGGCGGACGGGCCGGTCAGGGTGTGGGGCCCCAGCGGGACCGAACCGCGCCTGGGCACGCGGCACTTTGTCGAAGCCATCGAGGAGGCGCTGGCCTGGGACACCGCCGCCGGGGCCGGCGCCATCAACCCAGCCAGCATGAAGATCGGGGGGACCGAATCCGCCTTTACGGCCCGACCGAGCCGTATTTCGACCAGACGTGGAAGCTCGATGACATCGTGGCGGTGCGGCAATAAGATGCAGAAAAGGTCGTGAATGGCCGGGATTCGGTGCGGCCATCGGCCGTTAGCCGGTACGGTCAAGGATATGTGGAGAGCGAGGCTGGCGACTTGATCGAGCAGGATCGGCAGGCGATCCAGTTGCGCGGCCAGGCCCTACGGGTGAAGCTGGCAGACACGGCGTGAAGCCTGCGGTTGAAACCGCATTTCAAACAATCTCGAAGAAACCAAGAAGTTGTCTGTGAACAACGAATCCAAGACTAAGGAGAATAACTATGACCACTCAACCCAATATCCTTATGATTGTGACTGATCAGGAATATGCCCACCAGTCTCTGCCGGCGGGATGTGTCTTACCCAACCGGGATCGTATTCGTTCCCGCGGGGTGACGTTCGACAATCACCACGCCACCACGACGGTTTGCACCCCTTCCCGCTCGGTGATGATCACCGGCAGGCATACACCGCACACTGGCATGTTTGACAATACCAACTTTGCCTGGATCGACGATATGAAGGCCGATCCGGAAGCCTTGCCCACCATCGGTCATCTTTTGCGTGACCAGGGTTACTATACCGTCTTGAAAGGCAAGTGGCACCTCTCCGAGTTTCCGGCGGGAGACACCCGGGACGCGATGGAACCCTACGGTTTCTCGGACTAC
This sequence comes from Anaerolineae bacterium, assembly GCA_046328525.1. Taxonomy (GTDB): domain Bacteria; phylum Chloroflexota; class Anaerolineae; order Epilineales; family JAHCIE01; genus JBDHWG01. Next base: position 383,507 of record JAXLWK010000006.1, on the reverse strand, counting down.
CAGGAATGGGGCGATGCTTACGGCGCGCCGATGGATGGGTTTCTCAAAGATCCAAAGATTGCGGATGAGGCCGTTGACTGGCTGACAAAGCACGCCCCTGAAGTGGCTGCCTCTCAACCCTGGTTCATGGCCGTGACCTTTGTCAACCCTCACGATGTGATGTTTTTCGATACCGACGCGGAAGAGATGGTCCAGGTCAAGGGCCTGTTCCCGATCTTTGACGCGCCCGATACGCCGCTTTACCACCAGAAATGGCAAACGACCTTGCCGGCCTCCTTCTTTGATGACCTGGAGGGACAGCCGCCGGCCGTCCGCAATTACAAGCGCCTGTGTGACGTGTACTATGGCCGGATTCCGATGGATCGCCGGGATATGTGGCACAACCATGTCAACTACTACCTCAACTGCCATCTCGACGTAGACCGGCACATCGGAGTGGTGTTGGATGCCCTGGAAGCGTCCGGCCAGGCCGATAATACGATCATCATTTTCACCTCGGATCACGGCGAGATGGGCGGCGCCCATCACCTGCGCCAAAAAGGCAGCGTGGCTTTCCGGGAAACCGTCAACGTGCCTTTGGTGATCGTCGATCCGCGCCACCCTGGCGGAGGCAGAACGGATGCGGTGGGTTCCCATCTCGACCTGGTTCCCACTATCCTGGCTTATGCCGGCCTGCCGGAGGCTCAACGGCAACAGCGCTACCCATTCCTGAAAGGACATGACCTATCAGGAATCGTGCAAGATCCCTCCTCCGTCGGACCGCGTGGCAGCAGCAGAGAACCCGGCAAGGGCTGTCTGCTGACCTACGACATGATCGCCACCGTCGACGCAGAATGGTTCAGCCGCAACGCGACCAAGGTGTTTGACGCAGCCGCAGCGCAGGCCGGCCAAGAGTTCCATCGCGGTATGGACTCGTTCAAGGCCATGCTGGATGAGATCGGCGTGCCGGACCTTGAAAAGCGAGAGGTATTCCGCTGTGTTTTCGATGGCCGTTACAAGCTGGTCCGCTACTTTGGCTTGGGTCATTACAACCTGCCGGAATCGGTCGAGCAGTTGCTGGCCGACAATGACGTCGCGCTCTACGATCTGTTGCTGGACCCTGAGGAAATGGATAACCTGGCCAACCCGCGCCATCCTAAGTACAGCGAAGAATTATTATCGACCATGAACCAGAAACTGAATGGTCTGATCGCTGCGGAGATCGGAGAAGATAAAGCCCTATTCACACCACCGGAAATAATTCCACAGAAGTGAGTTCGAGATCATTGCTTTGGCCCCACGGGCAACGCGTTCAACGGCCAGGCCAAGGGCGTCCAGCTCGCGATCGCCGACGCCGCCATGCTCATCATGATGGTCACAGCGCTCGGACTGAACCTGTCCAACATCATCAGCTTCATCAGCTCCTGGGGCCTGCTGGCAATGGTGCTCTTCCTGGTTGGGTCCTTGCTCATCGGTATGCTGCTGGGTGGTCGCGATCCGGGGATACGCGCCGTGTCCAGCCCCATCACGGCGCAGCGCAACATCTCCGCAGCCATCGTGGTGATCACCCAGAACTTCGCCGGGACCGACACGCTCCCGTTCACGTTGGTGGCGGCAATCCTGGGCCTGTTGATCCTGATGCCGGCCGCGAAGCGGATGGGCGGGAAGCAAGAGGCGCCCCCGGCGGCGACTGTGCTTCCTCAGACGTGACGTCGAACGATCTCATCGAATGAAAGCAGACGAGTGACTATGAGCACCGAACTCAACCAAGAGACTGCCGGGCAAGTGGAGCGCAAGGCGGCGACCCCGGTGGCGGGCGCCATCGCGGGGATGCTGTTTGCTGTGCTATTCAGCGTGAGCATGATCATCATGATGACCACGGTGGCTTGGATGGAGAGTGGCACGAGCCCATCGCTGGAGAGCAGCCTGGCGTCCCTCGAACTCGCTCTGGGACTCATCCTGTTTGCAGGGCTGTTCTTCCTGTGGTTCATCGCCGTCGCCAGGCAGCGCGTAGGGCGCTTCGAGGACCAGTTCTTTTGGAGCAAGTGCGCCCTGTGGAGATTCTACGCTTGAGGGCGCAGGACGGCATCGAGAGATCCCTGGCCCGATTGTATCGCATAGAAATCAAGGCCGGCGGGGATGATCTTGTAGACTAACGAGATGACCCCCGCGGCCGAGGCGCAGGATGAAATGAACGTCAGCAATTTGACTATCTCACCTATCACTCGGGCTCTGGCCAGCATCGCGCTCGTCGGCTTCTATCTGATCCTGGTGCACCTGGCTGCTCCGGTGCTGGTGCCCATCCTGTTTGCCGCTTTTCTGATCGCCCTGGCTCTACCCGTTTTCCAATGGATACAGAGGCGGGGTGTCAAGCGGGGCCCGGCGCTGTTTCTGCTAGTTGCATTGCTCCTGGCGGGTGGTCTCGGCCTGCTCCTCCTGGCGCTCACCAGCGTCGAGAGTCTTCAATCCGGCCTGGAGACCTATAACAAGGAGTTGAGCGCGAAAATGGCTGAACTCTCCGCCGCGCTGGGTAGTTCGGGGGTGGACCTTGCGGCCATATCCGAACAACTAGCGGCGCTCAGTGCTGCGGTGCTGGCCGGTTTTTTGAGCGCGCTCGTGGCTATCATCAGCAATGGCATGGTCAGCCTGGTGATCGTAGCCTTCTTTCTGCTGGAATCGGAACGGTTCTTGAGCATCGTCCGCACGGGCGCGTTCAAGGATCGGCCGATGCTCAGCCAACTGCCGGCAGTCGGCCAGACAGCCGTCAGGTACTTCGGTATTCGCGCCCGTCTGAACCTGATCACCGGCGCAGGGGTCACGCTCATCTGCCTGCTCTTGGGCGTGGATTATCCATTCTTGTGGGGCGTGCTCGCCTTCTTTTTGAGTTTTGTTCCCTACATCGGTCTGGCGATCGCCATGATCCCGCCGACCCTTCTAGCCCTCGCCGAGTTTGGGTGGGTGCAGGCGCTCATCGTCGTCATCGGGGTGACGGGCATCAACCTTTTGATCGAGGACGTGCTGGAACCGGGCTACACCGGCAAGCGCCTCTCGTTGTCGCCGACGATCGTGTTTCTGTCCGTCTTCTTCTGGAGCTGGCTGCTAGGCCCGGTTGGCGCTTTGCTATCCATGCCTATCACGGTCTTGCTGTTGCTTGTGTTTAGGAACAACGAAGGTACCCTGTGGCTGGCGACGATCATCGGCAGAGACTCCACGGCTACGTTGCCTGAAGAGGAGAAGCCGCCAAAATGACCGACGCGCAAGCCGGATCAGGACAATAACCATGCAAAGGAGTCAGACAATGCTCGAACTTCCCCTGGAGTACGCCCTGATTACGTTCGAGGGCGGCAAGCCCTCGGGCAAGATCGTGCCTGAGCTGCTGAGTCTGGCGGAGCGCGGGATCGTGCGCTTCGTGGACATCGTCTTCATCCAGAAGGACGCGGACGGCAGCACACGCACCGTTGAACTCAACGATCTTGACCCCGAAACGTACGAGATGTTCGTCCCCATGGGCGAGCACGTGTCGAGCCTCTTTACGGCCAACGATCTGGAGATCGCGGCGAGCAGGCTCTCCGACAATTCGGCGGCGATGCTCTTTTTGTGGGAGAACCTGTGGGTTGCGGATCTCGGCAAAGCTATCCTGGATGCCGGCGGCCGTCTCGTGGAGCGCGCACAGATTGCTCCCGAAGTGGTCGAGGCGTTCAAACAGGGCCTGGCCGCGGAATAGCGCAACAAACTGGCTGTCGCTCATCGTCCGTCAAGCTTCGCCATCAGGCGGGAGGTAGCATCATGTATCGCAGAAGAGGGCTGAATCCGCCCGGGCCTGTCGGCGGCGTTGGCCGTGGCCCGAATCCGCCCGGGCTTATTGGCGGTGTTGGCCGTGGGCCGAATCCGCCCGGGCCTGTCGGCGGTGTTGGCCGTGGGCCGAACCCGCCCGGACCTGTCGGTGGTGTTGGCCGTGGGCCGAATCCGCCGGGGCCTGTTGGCGGCGTCGGCGGACGTCGAAACGGCCGCGGGCTGCTTCGCTAGAGGGGCGCGGCGAACGCCGCGCCCCAAATCAGAGGAGACACTGAAATGTCGAGCAAGCGAAAAATGACGTTGGAGGAAGCCCAGCAAATCGGTGACAAACTGGGCATCGACTGGAGCCAGATCGATCGGGAGGAGTTCCGTCGCGGCTTGGAGGTCGAGCTGGAACACGGCGCCCGCGACCCGGAGACGAACGTCACCAACGACGATCCCATCCTGACTGGCAAGATTGCGTGGGCGCATCTCAAGGAGTTCCCCGACTACTATACGAGGCTCGACAAGCTTGAGAACGAGGCAGACGAGTACTGGAGCACACGGCGCTAGACGAAAACGGCTGACGCCGGGGCCCTTTGTCTGGCCCGGCGCAGTGGTCGCTTTAGTCTGGTCTGTCGGTGGCGTCGGCGGGCGTCGCAACGGCCGCGGGCTGCTGCGCTAGAGGGGCGCGGCGAAAGCATGCACAACGCAGCGCGACGCAGCGCTGCAAGGAGGACCTGCTATGATCGACCCACAAGCCAGACCGAGGCCTTACATCAGACTGATGGTGTTTGTCGCTCTGCTGGGTCTGATCAGCGCCCTGGTGACCTTCGCCTTTGTGGCCCTTGTCAGTGTGGGAACGGGCGCGATCTGGGAACAAGCCGCACAGGCGCTGGGTATGGATACGCGCCTATTCACCGTCCTGGTCTGCACCCTCGGCGGCTTGGCGGTCGGGCTGCTGGTCAAACTCTTTGGCGACCACAACGCCATCTTTGCCGAACTGATGCAGGAATTCGGCAAAACTGGCCGCTTCGACTATCGCAATGCCCCCGGGATCGTGATCACGGCCTTTGTGTCGCTGATTTGCGGCGGCAGCCTCGGCCCCGAAGCGCCGCTTGCCGACGCCTGCGGCGGCATCGGCACCCTGCTGTCCGACCGGCTCAAACTCGATGAGCAGGAAACGCGCACGCTGGGCTATGCCGGCGTCAGCGGCATGCTCGCCGCCTTCATCACCGAGCCAGTCGGCGGGGCGCTCCTGGGCCTGGAAGCGGCGCAGGGCGGAACCGGCGGTAAGCAGACCTATTTCTGGATACTGTTTCCCAGCCTGCTGGCGTCGGCCGTGTCTACGGTGGTTTTCGTCTTGCTGAGCGGAACATTCTTCGAGACGTTGTACCAGTTCCCGGCCTATACTCCCCATCTGACGGATCTGTTTTACGCCGCGCCCCTGGGTCTGATCGGTGGGGTGGTTGGCCTGCTGTTCATGCTCTCACTCAGACGCCTGCAACGGCTATTCGAGCCCTTGAAGGCGCATCTGGTGCTGCGCGGGCTGCTCGGTGGCCTGGGCATGGGGATCATCGGCGCGCTCTTGCCGCTGACGCTGTTCTCCGGCGAGTCGGAGACGGCTGACCTGATCACTCATGCGGCGGAGATCGGCGTGGCGATGCTGATCGTAATGGGACTGGTCAAGCTACTGGCTACCTCTCTGCTGCTGGCCACCGGCTGGAAGGGCGGGTACATCTTCCCCATCATGTTCGCCAGCGCTGCCCTGGGCTTGGCGGTGAGTCTCTTGTTTCCCGGTATTCCAGTTGCGGTCGCCGTCGCGGCGACCATGGCCGGCGCGCTCGTCACGGCTCTACGAGCGCCTTTGTTTGCTGTGCTCTTTACGATAGTCCTGGTGCAAAAGGAGACTGCAGCGGTAGCGGCCGTCGCAGTGGTTGTCAGCGCTCTGCTGACAGCGCTGCTGACATTGTGGCTCGCCCGCCGCGCCGCGAATCAGACGCAACCCGTTTCAGGGACAGAGTAGCTCATGCGCCGAGGAGGCCACATGAGAACCCGCGCGATGAGAAGACTCACAGCTCGCAAGACCTGGGATCGCCTGACGGTAAGCTTCTGGTTCGCTCCGACGATTATGGCACTCGGAGCGGTTCTGCTGGCCTGGGCGATGTACTGGCTGGATGGTCTCGTTCCAAACGCGGCCCTCGCGAGTAGCCATTTTGTCTTGGCGGGAAGTGCTAATGAACTGCGTAGTGCCCTGCTAAGCATGGCCGGCACCGTCCTGGCAACCGCTGGAGTGGTCTTCACGCTGCTCACCTTGCCGCTTTCGACTGTCGTGGCCCAGTACGGCTCGCGCTTGCTGCGTGTCTTCCTCGGCGATCGCACCACCCAGCTCGTGCTGGGCATGTTCGTGGCGACGTTCGTCTATTGCATGGCCGGCGCTCTTTCCATTCCTCCGGCCGACGTACAACATGAGGGGCCGCAGCTGACTGCCACGCTGGGAGTCTACTTGATGCTGGGGACCTTTGCCTCGCTCATCGTGCTGGTCCAGCACATCAGCACCATGCTGCAAGCCCCCAATATCGCAGCCGCGGCCGGCGCGGAGCTGCTGGAAGTGGTCAGCGCTGAGATCTCGCCTGAAGTCACGAGTGGTAGCGACGGTGCGGTCGCGATCACCAATCAAACCGTCCAGGGCGCGCCGACGACCTTGCTGGACACAGAGGCCTATCCCGTTCGGGTAACGCACGCCGGTTACATCCAATACATCGATCCGGAAATCATGCTGAGCCTGGCCCGGGAAGAGGACCTGGTCATCCATCTGCTGCACACGCCGGGGCACTTTGTCTGGCCCGGCGCGGTGGTCGCCCTGGCCTGGCCCGCCACTCGCGTCGACGGGGAACTCGAGACGCAAATTCGCCGCGCCTTCGAGATTGGGAACGTGCGTACCCCCAGCCAGGATATCGAATACGCGGTCAACCAGCTCACCGAAATGGCGGTCCGAGCCATGTCGCCGGCAATCAACGACCCGTTCACGGCCATGACGTGCCTGGATCACATGGCTGACGGCCTGGCGAAGTTCATCCGGCAAGGTGAGAAAGGGTCCCATTACTACGACCGCGATGGCAAGCTGCGCTTGATTCTGGAACCGGTGACGTTCGAGAAGTTGCTCAGCGCCGCCTTCGATATGCTCCGCCACGCCAGTTGCGACAATGCCACCGTTCTGTTGCATATGGTGGAGGTGGTCGCCGTAATTAGCCAGGAGGCCAAAGAGCCGGAAGCGCGCCAGCAGCTACTGCGTCAGGTCAGCCTTATCCAAACGGAAAGCCAGGCCGGGGAACTGATCGAGCAGGACCGGCAGCGCATTCAGCACAGATGCGAGGCTTTGCTGCTGAAACTGAACGGGGCGGAACGAGAGGCGACGCTGCCCGTACTCTCCCGTTGACAAAAAGAGGCCCTATGCAACCAGTACAACCCACCTCCACAGGCATCACGCGGTTCATTCCGGGTCTAGCTCTTGTAAAAAGGTTCGATTCCGCGCTGGTCCGCACCGAACTCGTCGTGGCGGTCACGGTGTTTGCGGTGCTTGTGCCATCCGCGATGGCCTACGGCGACCTCGCCGGCGTCACGCCTGTCGCAGGACTTTACGTCGCTCTCGGCGCCATGGTGATGTATGCGCTCTTTGGCACCGGCAAACAAGTGATCATGGGGCCCGAGGCGACGGCCGCGATCCTGACCGCCTCCATTGTTGGGCCGCTGGCAGGCAGTGACGCCGCGCGCTACGCCGCGCTCGCCGCCATGACCGCGATTCTCGTTGGTGTCCTGGCGCTGCTCGCCCGCGTCGCGCGGCTCGGCTTCATCACCGACTTCCTCTCGAAGCCAATTCTCGTCGGCTACATCGCTGGCACAGCGCTCATTGTGATCGGCAGCCAACTGGGCAAGATGTTTGGCATCAAGCTCGAAGCCGACAAGTTCTTCCAGCAGATTGTAGAGCTTATCAGCCGCCTTGACGAAGCGCACCTGCTCACCGTCGCCATTGGCATCGTCAGCATGGCGACTCTATTCATCATTCGCCGCGCGAATCGCGCCTTGCCCGGCCCGCTCATTGTCGTGGCGTTGGGCATTGTTGCCTCGGCCGTCTTCGATCTCGAAGCAAAGGGTGTTGCGGTCGTCGGCCCGGTGCCGGCCGGGCTGCCCCATGTGGCGATTCCGGCGGTCACGCTTCAAGACATCTTTGCGCTGCTGCCCGGCGCGCTTGCGCTGACGATCTTGGTTTATGCTGATGAGATCCTGACCGCGCGCGCCTTTGCGGCCAAGCACGGCCAGAAGATCGACGCCAACCAGGAATTCGTCGCTCTCGGCATGGCCAATATCGGCGCCGGTCTCTTAACCGGCTTTCCTGCCGCGACGAGCGCGTCGCGCACGACTGTCAACGATCAGATGGGCGGCAAATCCCAGTGGGTCGGCCTCATCGCCGCAGCGCTCACCATCATCTTCCTGCTCTTCTTCACACCGCTGCTCGCGCCTCTGCCTACCGTCGTGCTAGGCGCTGTCATCATCGTCGCTTGTGTTGGGCTGCTCGACGTAGCGGCGTTCCGCTTCTTGCGGCAAGTGGGGCGCGCCGAGTTCTGGCTTGCGGTGGTGACATTGTTCGGTGTGCTCACCGTCGGTGTATTGCAGGGCATTCTCGTGGCGGTGATGCTGTCCCTCGTGAACGTCATCTACCACATCTCGCGCCCGCACGATGCGCTTCTAGACGAGGTAGACGAACAGGGCGGTACAGTCTACCGCGGCGTTACCGACAAGGAGACGGCGCTGACGGAGCCTGGCCTGATCGTCTACCGTTTCGATGCGCCCCTCGTCTTTGCGAATGCGGGGTTCTTTAGCGAGCGCTTGGGAGAGCTGGTCAGCAACGCCGGAGAAGGCCTGAAATGTGTCGTTCTCGACGCGCAGCCCATCAGCGACTTCGACTCGACGGCGGCTGAGGCGCTGGAAACCCTGGATGCCGACCTGGAGCGGATCGGCGTTGAACTATGGATCGCGCGTGCGAACGAGCCGCTGCGCCATTTGTTGCAGGTGACAGGGCTGACGAAACGGCTAGGCCAGGACAACCTCTATCCATCGGTGCGTGCAGCTGTCGTAGCTTATCACACGCAACATGGCGCGGCGGAAGGTCGCCAATGACCTCCTTCTGTGCTTCGGAAGCCCTCGAAGAGCTTGTTTCACGATTGTGGCGACGGCTTCGTTCTCGATCTCTTCTGTTTTTGGGTCGCGCCGACCGGCGTGATAAACTGCCTCACCTGGTGATAGGTTTACGGCGAGCGAGTAACTTCTATACCGATTCCAAGCTGAAGCCCGCAGCGGTTAGTGTAAAATGCTTTCTGTAGAATGGAACGGACCGCCGAGTTGAAAAGGCGGTAGGTCAGGGTGTATCCTCAGGTTCTCTAAGCCGAAAGGAGACACACCATGACCTACCAACCGAATTATACACTGCCCAAGGACTGGGTGGAAGCCATCCGCGAAGGCGGGTTGGATGCGCTGCCCGAACTGATGCGGGTGGTGCTCAATGCCATCATGCAGGTCGAACGGCAGCAGTCCCTCGGCGTCGAACCTTACCAACGCTCCGAACAGCGGCGCGACCAGGCCAATGGCTTCAAGCCCAAGACGGTGAAAACGCGTTTGGGCGAGATCACGCTGGATATTCCGCAAGTGCGGCGGGGAGACTTCTACCCCAAGGGGCTGACCAAAGGGCTACGCAGCGAGCGGGCGCTGACGCTGGCTTTGGCCAAGATGTATGTCAACGGCCTCTCGACGCGCAAGGTGGCGCGGATCGTGGAGGCCATGTGTGGCGCCGAGGTGTCCAGCGGCCAGGTGAGCCGCGCCACCGCTCAGTTGGACGAGACGTTGGCGGCCTGGCGCAGCCGTGCCTTGAGCACGTGTCCCTATCTCATCCTGGATGCCCGCTACGAGACCGTGCGTCAAGACGGCCATACCCGCGATGCCGCCGTGCTCGTCGCCATCGGTATCGGGGACAATGGCAAGCGGCGTATCCTCGGCGTCTCGGTCTCGGTGAGCGAGCATGAAGTCCACTGGCGCACCTTCCTGCAGAGCCTGGTCAGTCGCGGCTTGTCGGGCGTGCAGCTGACAGGTTTACGTCTACCGACCGTTTTACAGATGGCAGCGGTTAGCGAATGCGATCACCCTACCGGTGAGAATCCTTCAGCTTTCATGTAGTAGTCGCGCTTCTCCCACGCGGCGGCGCTTGTATCCACACCCTGCGCAATGCCACGCAGGCAGTAGACAATGAGCGCCGCCAGGTCCCGCGCCTCGTCGTCAATAGCTTGCTTCTGCCCGAGCAGTCGCAACGCCTCCGCAATCGTCCGTCGCAGCCGACTCCGCTCGGCGCCGGCGCTATCGGTATTCACCACTCGACCCATGTCGCCTCCATGTACTTGAACAACCGTTCGAGAGTCTACTCGGCTTTGGCGCTCAGGTCAAGCGTACTTCCATCGCGGCGTTTGAGCGATGGCCGCATCCCGGTATACAATTGGGGCCTATGCGAACCCACTTCTTTCGCCGACTCCTCCTCGCCGCCTTCGCGCTGCTGCTACTGGCCCTCTGCCTCGCTCCCCGCGCGGCGGACGCCCACGGCGTGACCGTGGACGGCAACCCCGCCGATTGGGTGGGCAAGCCGCCGACTACTGGCTACGACCCGGCCAGCGGCGAGTGGATCTGGCGCGCGGCGTCGTCGAAGGACGCCATCCAGGAGATGCGCGCCACGGGCGACGCCAACTATCTCTACGTCCTGGTGCGCCTGGCCGAGCTGCGCGCCAACACCGGCGACGGCGCGCCCCAGGTGCAGATCGCCGTGGACACCGACAGGCAGCCCAACTCCGGCGCTTCCGTCTTCGCCGGCCTGACTTCGACCCGGCTCATGCCCAGCGTCGCCACGTGGGAACGCCTGGTGCGCACGTCCTTCGGCAAGAACCAGGCGCGGCCGGCCGTGCTCGACGCCAATTTCAACGACATCGGGGCCGAGGACAATCTCGCCATCCTGTCCCCCACGCAGAAGACGATCGAGATGCGCGTCCGCTGGAGCGACATCGGCGTCCGCCCACCGACGACGCTCCGCCTGACCGTGGCCGCGTTCAACGCCGACCACCGCGACAACGTCTACCCGGAGGGCGCGCCGGCGCTAGGCGTCGTCGCCGTCGGCGATAACCCGGGCATCGTCGGCAACCGCGTCGCCGCCTACTTGGACATCGAATTCCGCGCCGATGGGGCGGCCGCCGCGCCGCTGCCGCCGGTGCGCGTCGGCGAGGTGAACCTGCCGCTGCCGCCATTGATGCGCGAGCCGCTGTTTTACGTGGCGATCATCGGCATCCTGCTGGTCGTCATCGGTATTCTGCTGAAGTGGCGGGGACGGCCGCGGTCATACTGGTGGGGGTAGAGGAGCGTTTCAGCCGTCGCGGATGAACACGCGCTCGGCTGTAGCGCGGCTGATGGTGTGGGGCGCGCCTTCGATACGCACGGTCAGCGCGCCGGAGGCCTCGCGCCCGACGACCTCGACGACGACGTCCGGCACCAGGCCGATGGACGCCAGGTAGCGCAGCAATTCGGCGTCCTCGTCAATCACCTCCGCCACCACCACGCGCTGCTCGGCGAGGGCGTTCGAGAGGCGGCGGGTCGGCTCGGTCGCAATTGAGCCGTCTTTGTCGGGGATCGGCGCGCCGTGCGGGTCAACGCGCGGGTTGCCCAGGGCGGCGGCCATGCGGTCGGCGACCGACGGCGAGATGGCGTGCTCGAGGCGGTTCGCCTCGTCGTGCACCTCGTCCCACGGCACGCCGAGCGCCTCCGCCAGGTACAGCTCGACCAGGCGGTGGTGGCGGATGACTTCCAGCGCGATCTTGCGGCCGGCGGGGGTCAGAATCACGCCCCGATACGGCGTGTGCTCCACGAGACGCATCTCGGCCAGCTTCTTGACCATCCCGCTGACCGACGCCGGCGCCACGTCGAGGCGCTCGGCCATCGCCGAAGTGGTCGCCTCGCCCTCTTCCCGCACCAGCTCGTAGATTGCCTTCAAATAGTCTTCGACTGCCGTCGTAACCATGCTCACTCCAGGGTAGGCGGCGGGCCGCGAATTCGATTATAGGCCCGCGCCCCGCCCGTGTCAAAGGCCCTGGCCGCTTAGGCGGCCGGAACTCCTTTGCGCAAACGCCTGCCCGGTGCTAGAATTCACGGCTGGCATAGTCAGTGAACGACCCGTCAGGAGGCGCGATGTACGAGTTGGAACCGGTTCTGCCAGGGCTGGAAACATGGCTGTCACAGCCACGCAAGATGCTCATCGGCGGCGAGTGGGTCGAGGCGGCCAGCGGCAAGACCTTCCCGACCTACAACCCGGCGACGGGCGAGGTTCTCGCCCAGGTGGCCGAAGCCGACGCAGAAGACATTGACCGCGCCGTTCGGGCCGCCCGCGCTGCCTTCGCCGACGGCAGCCCGTGGCGGCGCATGACGCCGGCCCAGCGTGGCAAGCTCATCTGGCGCATCGCCGACCTGATGGACGCCAACCGCGAGGAGCTGGCGCAGCTCGAAACCCTCAACAACGGCCGCTCCATCCGCGTCAGCCGCAGCGACGTGCCGTTCAGCGCCGAGTGGTTCCGCTACTACGGCGGCTGGCCGACCAAGCTCCAGGGCGACACCATCCCCGTCTCGATCCCGAACCGCCTCACCTACACCCTGCGCGAGCCGGTCGGCGTCGTCGGCCTGATTATCCCGTGGAACTTCCCGCTCATGATGGCGGCGTGGAAGCTCGCGCCGGCCCTCGCCGCCGGCTGCACCGTCATCCTCAAGCCCGCCGAGCAGACGCCGCTGTCCGCGCTGCGCCTGGGCGAGCTGTTCCTCGAAGCCGGTTTCCCGCCCGGCGTCGTCAACGTGTGCCCCGGCTACGGCGACACGGCCGGCGCCGCCCTCACCGCGCACCCTGACGTAGATAAGGTAGCATTCACCGGCTCGACCGAGGTCGGACGCAAGATCGTCCAGGCGTCGGCCGGCAACCTGAAGCGCGTCTCCCTCGAGCTGGGCGGCAAGTCACCCGATATCGTGTTCGCCGACGCCGACCTGGACGCCGCCTCGCGCGGCGCAGTGTTCGCCATATTCTCCAACATGGGCCAGTCGTGCATCGCCGGCTCGCGCTTGTTCGTTGAAAGCAGCATTCGTGAGGAGTTCGTGGAGCGCGTGGCCGAGCGCGCCCGCGGGCTGCGCGTGGGACCGGGCTTGAGCACGAAAGTCCATCTTGGTCCACTCATCAGCCAGGAACAACTCAATCGAGTGCAGAGCTACATCAGCAGCGGCGTCGAGGAAGGCGCGAGCCTCCACACCGGCGGCGCGCGCATGGCCGAGCTTGGCGACGGCTACTTCCTCCAGCCGACGATCTTCACCGACGTCCACGACAACATGCGCATCGTTCAGGAAGAAATCTTCGGCCCCGTCGTTGTCGTCACCCCGTTCGATAACATGGATGAGCTGATCCCTCGCGCCAATGGAACGCAGTACGGCCTGGCGGCGGGCATTTGGACGCGCGACATCGGCAAGGCTCACCGCGCGGCCGCCGCCCTTAAGGCCGGCACCGTCTGGATCAATTGCTACGACCAGTTCGACGCCGCTGCGCCCTTCGGAGGCTACAAGCAGAGCGGCTGGGGACGCGAGATGGGACGCGCCGCCCTCGACCTGTACACAGAGACCAAGTCGGTCTGGGTCGCTCTGGACTGAGATGAGCACGCCCCCTAGGCGCTCCTTCTCTTCCCTGACGGCCCAAGTCAGAGATGATCTGTCGCCGGCATGGCTCAAGAGACGGTTTCGGCGGCGGCAGCCGCGCTACCTGCTGCTCACCCTGCTGGCGCTCCTGGTGGGGTTCACCCTGCGCGTCTATCTGCTCGACGGCCAGGACCTGTGGGGCGACGAGGCGTTCACCCTGTCGGTGATCCGCCTGCCGTTTGCCCAGGCCCTCTCGACCAGCATAGACACCCATCCGCCGTTCTACTACGCGCTGCTGCATCCCTGGGGCCAGCTCGGCCTCAACGTCTTCAGCCTGCGCTTCCTGTCCGTCGCCCTCTCGCTGCCCATGCTCGCCCTCGCCTACCTGGCGGGCGCGTGGCTGTTCGACCGCCGCGCCGGCGTCGTGGCGGCGTGGCTCATGGCGCTAGCCCCGCTCCAGGTGGTCTACGCCCAGGAGCTGCGCATGTACGCGGCGGCGGCGATGCTGGCCCTCGCCTCCACCGTCCTGCTCATCGGCCTGATCCGCGGCCGCGGCGCGCGGTGGTGGGTCGCCTACGCCGTCGTGACGCTGTTGGGAATGTACACCCACTACGAGGTGTTCTACATTCTCCCTGCCCAGGCCGTCGCCGTGCTCATCGCCTGGCGGCCGCGCCGCGCTGAGCCGAGTCCCCCGCCCCCGCCCACCCTCGTGTATGCCGCACCGAGCGCCGCCGCCATCGCCAGCAACGGGCACAGCTCCGCAAACGGTCACGCCCCCGAACATGGCGCTGTGTCAAACGGGCGATCCGCCGGGCGCGCATCGAGGGAGGGGCGGCTATGGCTGTGGCTGGGCGTCATGGCGCTCCTGGCGCTGGCATACCTGCCGTGGGTCGTCGGCCACGCGGGCTTCCTGCTCGGCCACTCCAGCGGCAAGCCGTGGGCGTGGAGCCTCGGCCAGTTCTGGACGATTTTCGACCGCGGCCTGGACTCGTATGCCGTCGGCCTGACCCTGCCGTGGGGGGCGAACCTGGCCGTCGTCATCTGGCTCGTCCTGGCCGGTGTAGGTCTCGTCGGCCTCTATCAGCGCGGGCGCGGGTGGGCGCTCGCCCTGCTGGGCCTCGGCGTCCTCTCGCCGCTGGTCCTCGGCTGGCTGGTGGACCCGGCCATGCCCTTCTTCCACGAGCGTTTCGTCATGGTCGGCGCCGCGCCGCTCCTGATCGCCGCGGCCGGCGGCATTGACGCGCTATGGCGCATCCGCCGCTGGTCGGCCCTGGGCGTCCTGGCCGTCGTCTTGGCGATGAGCGCCGTCGCCCTGTATAACTGGTACGCCAACCCGGAATACATCAAGAGCGACTACGGCCAGGCGATGGCCGCGATCGCGGCGCGCGCCGCGTCCGGCGACCTGATCGCCCTGAGCAATCCGGAGCAGACGGCGCTGTTCGACTTCTACGCCCCGCCCGGCATCCCCAGCGTCGTCCTCGACCCGCAGCGCCTCGACCCGCAGCTGGCCCGCGCCACCGATGGCAAGGCGCGGGTGTGGCTGGTGACCTACGGCGCGGCGGTCAACGACCCGCAGCGGCCGGCCGAGGCGTGGCTGTCGGCCCACGGCTACCGCGCCGGCTTCGAGTCGCGCAAGGGCTTCGAGGTCACGCAGTACCTTCTGGCGACCGCCCCGCCACCCGCGAAGCCAACCATCCCCCTCGATGCGCGCTTCGCCGACGGCGTCCACCTGGTCGGCGCGGACGTCACGCCGACGATGGTCCAGCCCGACGGCACGCTCCTGGTGACGCTGTTCTGGCAGGCCGACGCGACGCCGAAGCGACGCTACACTGTGTTCACCCAGGTGCTCGATAGCAGCGGCCGCTTCGTCGCCGGGTTCGACGGCGAGCCGGCCGGCGGGAGCGCGCCGACCACCGGCTGGACCCCCGGCGCGACCGTCACCGACCGCCGCGCCATCGCCCTGCCCGCCGACCTGCCGCCCGGCCCACTCAGCGTCCGCGTCGGCCTCTACGCCTGGCCGGACACAACGCGGCTGATGGTGACGTCCTCTACCACGCCGGTCACAGATAACGCCGTCGAGGTCACGACGGTGCAGACCGCCCCGCGCTAATGGTGTGTCACACGTGGGGTGACAGTCCGCCGCTCCGCGGGCGTCCGCCGTAGCGTCAACGCTACGGCTACAAGATGGAAGCCCGAGGGGCTACAGAGACGCGACCTAGCCCCTTGGGCTTGCATCTTGTAGCGGCGGTCTTCAGGCCGCCGCGGGCGTGCGGGACGACGAAACACGCGGCTCACTCGTAATGCGCCACTGGCGACTCACAGGAAGGAAACGCAGAGGTGAAAGACAGAAGTCTTCTTTCCCTTTGCGTCTCTGCGCCTTTGCGTTGCTGATTTCTTGAAGTGCTATTCGAACGTCTTTTCGCCCGCGCGGATAGCGGCGGTGAGGCGGTTCTCGGCGGGGGGAATGGGGCACACCCACATCTCGTTGTAGGCTATGTTATGTCGAAGTCTCCTGCAATAGTCCCTCGAAACGGCGGACGGTGATGGGCGAGTTGCCCTCGTACTTGTTGTTCACGAACACGAACACCTCTGCGCCGTTCTCGCGCAGCGCCACCACCTCGTCGCGCCAGCGCAGCAAGTCCTGGGTGCGGTCATGCACGATCTCGCCCATGTCGCCGGGTATCTTGCGCCGGTCGCCGAGCAGCCGGATGTAGGCGAAGTCAGCGGTGCGGACGGTCGTGCGCGGCATGTAGTACAGGTCAGACATCACGAAGGCGACGTTGCGCGCGCGCAGGGCCTCGTAGTAGCCGTCGTTGAGCCAGCTGCGGTGGCGCACCTCGACGCCGTAGCGCAGGTCGGTCGGGAGGCTGTCCAGGTAGTTGGTCAGGAGCGGCAGCCCATCGCCGTGGAACGTGTAGTCGAATTGCAGAATGAGGGGGCCGAGCTTGGGGCCGAGGATGCGCATCGTCTCCAGGAACAGCTCCGTCTCCAGCGCGCAGTCCGTCAGTCGCTTCTGATGCGTGATGAGCTGCGGGAACTTCGGGCAGAAGAAGAAGCCGTCCGGTGTCTTGGCGTCCCAGCCGGAGACGACGCTCTCGCGCGGGATGGCGTAGAACGTGCTGTCAATCTCGACAGCGCGGAACTGCTTCGCGTACTCCGTGATGTAGTTGGCCGGCTTCGTCTCCGGTGGGTAGAACGAGCCAACCCACGAGTCGAACGCCCACGCCGTCGTCCCTAGCCAGACATGCTCGTCCACCGTCAGAACCACCTTTCCGTGAAACACGCCACGGGCGCGGGAAGCCCTCGCGCCCGTGGTCGGTGTGACTGCAATTAGCGGGCCGAGGCGCTCAGATCAATCGCCGAGGGCCGCACCTCGACGCGCGGCGCGCTCGTGGCGCGGCGGTCCAGGTCGGCGACGCGGGCGGCGCCCGGTGGCGGCGCGGGCGGCGTCACCTCGCGGGCGATGAGCGGCATGTACGTGTAGAACGTGGTCGGCTGGGCCGCGCCCAGGTTGACCTCGTCCAGCGTCACCGCCGTCCCGCTGGCGTCCGGGCTGAGGGCGAAGGTCAGCGTCACCTGTGACCCGGCCACCTCGGCCAGGTTGAACGAGGCGTGCTGCCAGACGCTGCCGCCCGTCAGGGGCAGCGAGTACGTCACCGGCGGATGCGGCGGGGAGATGTTGTCGAGTGTCACCTGGAGCGTGCCGGTATTGCCCGTGTCCACGCGGTAGAGGAACGCCAGGATGCTCGGCGACGGCGCGAGCGGGATGCGGACGCTCTGGCTCAGGCTGCCGCCGACCGACAGGCGCGCGCCTGCCTGCCCGGAGTGGCCGGGCACGTTCGTCGCCACGCTGCCCGTCGTCGTCCAGCCGCCGGTCCCCTGCTCGAATCCGCCGTTGACCACCGCGTCATTGGCCGGCCGCAGGTAGATGTTCACGCCGTCGGTGACGCCGGAGGCGGCGGGCGCGGTGAGGGGCGCGAAGGGCAGGTACAGGTTCAGCAAGTTACCGACCGGATAGGCGTTGATGGTATGCGCCTCGACGGTCGCCCAGCCGAGGGCGTAGTCGCCCTTACCGTGGCTGGTCGCGCCCAGGTTCAGGTTGCCCGGCGTGCTGGACAGCGCCGCGCCGGCGATGCCCTGGCCGAGATTGCCGAGCACCTGGCCGCGCACCGCCGACGCGACGATGGTGACAACCGCCGCGTTGTCCGGGCTATAGTCACTCGTGCTGCCGGCGTTCGTCGTCACGCGGCCGCGGAAGCTGTAGGTGTGGCCGACGATGCCGGGGTAGATGGCCGTCGTCAGGGTGGTGTTGGTCAGCCAGTCCGTCCACCCGCCGGCGCCGTCCTTCACCTGGATGGCATAGCCCTTCACACCGCTGGTGGCGTTTTCGGCCTGCCACGACACGCGAATGTCGGTCGCCAACTGATAGCGGGCCGGCGCCGAGACGATCAATGTCGGCGTCGTCGTCTCCACGGTCGTCTGCACCAGCGGCGTCCAGTCGGAGATGTTGCCGGCGTTGTCGCGCGCCCGCACGCGGAAGGAGTACTGGTGGCCGTTCACGCCGCCGCTAAACTGCCAGCTGTTGGCGGCCGTATTGAACGCCGTCAGCGGCAGGCCGTTGTCATACGCTTCAAAGTCGTACGACTGGATGCCGCTGATGGGATCCTCGCCGCTCCACGACACGATGAACGACGCGCCTGAGAAGGGCGGCAGCGGGTTCATGGCGACCGTCGGCGGCTCGCTATCCACCACGGTGGCGGCGAAGTCAGACCACGGCCCGACCTGCCCATCCAGACCGAGGGCGCGGGCGCGGAAGCTGTACTGGTGACCGTTCAGTCCGTTAGTGAACTGCTGGCTGGTGCCGCTGACCGGGACGGTCTGCTGCCCAACGCCGTTGTCGTAGATTTCGAGCTGGTAGTTCGCCAGGTTGGCCGTCGAGCCGACCGGGTACCACGAGACGGTGAACGTCGTGCCAGAGTAGGGCGGCAGCGGGTTCATGACAACTGTGGGTGGCGCAACCGCCTGCACCGTGACCCAGTTGCTTTCCTGGCTCCACGTCGTCGAGCCGGTTGTCTTGTAGACGGCGCGGACGCGGAAGCTGTACGTTGAGCCGCTCTGCGCGTTGGTGAACGTGGCCGAGGTCTGCTTCACCCCATCCAGCCACGACGTCCAACTTCCCCAGTCGCCGCCGCTTGGCCTTTGCCGATACTGCACGTCCCAGCGCTCTACCAGGTCGTCCGAGCCGTTGGCAGTCCAGCTCACGTTGAAGCTCGTGCCGGTGACGGTGCTGGGGAACGGGTTGACCTGGGCGACGGTGTAGTTCACGCGCAGCTTCGGGCGGTCCGAGGAGTTGCCCGCCTCGCGCGACCAGAAGCCGCGATCGTAGATGCCCGACGTCGGCGTCTCATCCCCAATCAGGATGACGCCGTAGTTGGGGAGGTCGGCGCCAACCCACTGCCGCACCAGGGCCGATATGTCCCAGTCGTAGGGGCCGGACGACGAGCCGATGGACGGCGATGCCCAGTCCACCGCGTTGTCGTAGCTGGGCACGTTGTTCCAGGTGACGCTGTACTCGCCCCAGTCGGACGTGATGCGGCGCGCGACGATCCGCATGGGCGCGCTGCCGGATGCCGTGGACAGGGTCAGGCGCATGACGCTGTCGCGCACGATCGTGCCCGGCGGCAGGCTGTTGATGTCCCAGGCGAACAGGCTGCGCTCCGCCTGCGGGCCGGTGCCGTCGTAGCCGACGAACAGGGTCGTGCTGCTGCCATAGTTCGCATTCTGGTAGCGCAGGCCCGACGCGATCCAGCTATCCCTGGCGGCGGTGAACTCGCCGAAGTCGCGCGGAACCGCGCCGACTGCGCCGCCCGCCCCGAACACAGGCGGCGCTTGGGGCGCGCGCGTCACCGGCGCATCGGACGGCGCTTTGCTTGGCGCCGGCGGCTCGGCGCTCGCAACGCCGGTCAGGAGACCGAGCGCGAGCAGCGTTAGCAGCGCCGCGAGAAAGGCATGGCGTCTTGACATAGAGGTCTCCTTCGCCCTCGGTGAGAACGGCTGGTGAATAGGGAGGCGTGGAAGAGCAGCTCGCTCGCCCAGGGTCGTTGGAGGGCAAGAGCAGCGCCTACGGCGAGGATGAGCTGTGCGCGGCGGCCTCCAGGAGCGCTGTGAACTCGGCCAGCACCATCGCCGTCGCGCCCCACACCTTGTGGCCCGCCAGGCGGTAGAACGGCACGAGCGTCGGCAGACCGCGGATGTCCCAGGTCTCCTCCGCCCGCGTCTCGGCTGAGAACAGGACCGACAGCGGAACTTCGAGAAGCTCGGCCACCTCGCCCGGGTCGGGCGCGAAGGTGGGGCGGCCCGGCAGATGGGCGACGATGGGGTGGATCAGGTAGTTACTCGGCGGGATGTACAGGGGCGTCAGCTCACCCATCACGGTGACATCATCTATGGCGATCCCCAGCTCCTCGTGGGCCTCTCGCAGCGCCGCGTCCACCGGCGTTTCCCCCGCCTTCAGGCCGCCGCCCGGCAGCGAAATCTGGCCCCTGTGAGTCGCCAGGTCTTCCGTGCGCCGCGTAAGGACCATAGAAAGGCTTTCATCCAATGGGTAGAGCAGGATGAGTACGCCGGCCAGACGCGGCGTCGCCTCCTCCGGCGGGGCCAGGTTGCGGTGGCGCGGGGCCATCCGCATCCAGGCTTCGATGCCCGGCAACTGCAACGTGAGCGCCTGCTGGATTTGCGCAATTGATACCACTGGGGTCATAATAGTCCTATCTTTGGTGTCAACGTCCTCTATTATATACCTTTCCTGTGTATCGGTCAGGGCCAGTTGCGGCCCATTGCTAGAAGGAGACTACATGGCAAGGAAACCGGTTCAGTCTGACAAGCTCGAAACGGAAGGCGTCGTTATCGAGGCCCTTCCCAACGCCTCGTTCCGCGTGGCCCTGGACGGCGGCGTGGAGACCCTCGCCTACCTGGCGGGTCGTCTGCGCAAGAACAACATTCGCGTCCTCCTCGGCGACCGGGTTCGGGTGGAGTTGACACCCTATGATCTCACCCGTGGACGCATCGTTTATCGCCTTAGCAATCGTCCCTCTCCGCAGAGCGACCGCCCCGCCTGACATAGGCCCGCCCCGCGCGGGGCCTCTGTCGTTTCAAGCTTCGTGTATCATGTCGCGCTTCACCGGCGACGCGACGTGACACACGAGGCTTGAAGCCTTCTTGAGGCCACCGTCCCCTCCTGCAGCGCCTGGTTGTACGGGCAGGTGGGCAGGTCCGGGGAGCGGCGTAGATCGAGCTTCAGCGAGAGGAGAGCGTATGATTGATCAACTCATGGCCCCGGACATTGACCTGACCGACGCGGACCGACAGACTATCGCGCGCAAGGTCGCCAAGTTGGACAAGTTGCTCACTCACTGGGACGACGACACGGTATGGATCCGCGTCGCCCTCCGCCAGGACCAGGCGCGCAACCGGACGACCCACGCGCTTATCAGCGTGGGGATTCCCGGCGCGACGCTCGTCACGGAGGACAGCGGCGCTTCGCCGACTGAGGCGGTCAGCCACGCCGTGGACGAGATGGAGCGGGAGCTTCGCAAGCGCAAAACGCGCTACGAGCAGAAACGCCGCGCGCCGAGCGTCGGCCGCGCCATGGCGACCGAAATGGCGAATGAGCCGGAGGAGGAAGATTACGCTCCCCCGGCGGAGCCGTGACCACAATGCGCGTCTAAACATAGGGCGGAGGCCAGCTGGCCTCCGCCTCCTCTTTTTGTCGGCTATCCCTTTTCCCACCAGATAACGGCCGCCCACCGCTGGCGTGGGCGCACCACAAGCCCGTCGTCGCTCTCCTCCACACCCCGCGCCAGGGCTGCCCGCAGCGCCGCGTCTCGCGCCGGCGACGGCTGCATACCCAGCCGGTTGCGGTAGAAAGCGACCAGCGCATCCCAGTCCGCGAAGGTGAGCGTGGGGTGGCTCGGTACCAGCGTCACATTGCACGGGATGCCCTGCGCGTAGACGACGGCCGCCGCGTCCAGGTACGTCGGCCCATCCGGCGGCTGCCAGCCGCGGAACGTCCGCCACAGCTCGGCGAGCTGGCCGACCGGGTGGGTCAGCGACAGGTAGATCGCCACGAGTTGCTCGGCGGCGCGGTCCAGGGCGGCGACGAACGGAGCCAGGTCGGCCACGTCGTAGACGACGTTGGCGCAGATGACGACGGGCGCGGACGGCGCGGGCGCGGCGGGCCAGGGCTGCGCCACCAACTCGACCGCCAGGCCGCGCGCCTCGGCCGCCTCCCGCAGCACCGCCGCCATCGCCGGCGACGGCTCCACGGCGACGACCCGCGCGCCTCGCTCGGCCAAAGGAAGGGCGAAGCGGCCGCCGCCGGCGCCCACGTCCAGGACGGTGACACCGGGCGTCAGTCGGGGAGCCAAAAACTGGAGAAAGGGTTCGTCACGCCCACGCTGGCGCTCGTTCAGAGCGCGGAAACGGTCGGCGTGGGTTCGCCAGCCATCTGAGGAAGGCGTCGGGGGAACTTCGGGGGGTGGAACCGTCCAGCGAAGCAAGCTCTCGCGCCACCGGGCTGCGGCGTGGGTGTCGGTCATGGATGCGCTTCTTTCGGTGGCGTGGAGCGAAGGGTCCCGGCCGCGCCAGGACGCTTCGCTCCACGTGTCAAGCGGGGCGTCGCGTTCGCGCAGCCTACGGCTGAACCGTCGGACGCGCGAGGGACGCCAGGTTCCAGCGGAAGTCAACCGTCGTGCCGCCGCCATTGATGCCGAACCGCGCCGTCGAGATCGTCTGCTCGCTCGGTACGCACGGGATCAACTCGGTGCCTGCGGCCTGAACCCAGGTCGGCACGGGCGGGCTATCGGCGGTCAACGTCACCGTCTGGCCAGGCGACAGGAAGACGCCGATGAAGTAGGCGTAGCCGTTGCCGTCCGAGACGGCCGTCTGCGTCGTACCGTCCGGGAACGTCGCGGTCACGGTGGTGCCGGGCAGGGGCAGGTCGAAAATGTTGTCGCAGTAGCGGTCAATGTACGTCCGCACGAAGATGATGCCCGCGCAGACGCTGCCTGCCTGGCTACAGTCCACCGGCGGCAAGGTGGGCCGCGGCGTGCTCGTGACGGTGGGCGTCACGGTCGCTGGCCTGGTCGTCGCCGTCGCGGTCAGTGTGGCGGTCGCCGGGCCGGTCGTCGCCGTGGCGGTTGCCGTGGCGGTCGCCGGGCTAGTCGTCGCCGTGGCGGTTGCCGTGGCGGTTGCCGGGTTAGTCGTCGCCGTAGCGGTCGGTGTGGCGGTCGCCGGGCTAGTCGTCGCCGTGGCCGTCGCGGTAGACGTCGCGGTCGCCGGGCTAGTTGTCGCCGTAGCCGTTGCCGTCGGCGTCTGGGTGCCCGTCTCGGCGGCGACAACCCGCACCCGCCCGTGCATGCCAGGATGCACGGTGCAATGATAGGGGAACTCACCCAGGGTGTTGAAGGTGAACGAGAACGACTGGTTCGTGCTTAGAATGCCACTGTCCCACACGCCGGTGTCGGAGGTGGACGTGTGGGGAGCCGTGTCGAAGTTCGTCCAGCGCACCGTCGCGCCCTGGCAGACGGTGATGGGCGTCGGGTCGAAGGCAAAGTTGCGGATCGCCACATCCACGGTACCGGTCAGACACGTCTCCGATGTGGCGGTCGCGGTTGCGGTAGGCGTGGCCGTGCCGGCCGCGCCCGTCGCCGTCGGTGTCGCCGTCACCGCCGCGCTCTGTCGGATGCGGAAGACTGCGCCCATCGCCGGGCCGGGCGCTTCCGCGCCAAAGTCGAGAACGTACATCGCGCTGCCGCTGGGGCTGAACTTCACGTCAATCGGGTGCTGAAGCCCCATGTCTGGCATAGGCGAGCTGGCGAACGTCGTCTGTGTCCAGCTGATGACGCCGGTCTCGCTGATGCTCGGATGCAGCCGCTGCACGCTTGGCCCTGGCCCCGTCCCCGGCCCGCGCCCGCCCTGGAAGAAGGCGATGAATAGGTCGTTGACAAAGCCGAAGCTGGCGCTTGTGCTCATCGCCATGCCCGTCGGCACCGTGCTGTAGCCCATCGAGGATGTGTGCATGTTGAGGGGCGGGTGCGTCTGGAGCACGAGGCTGGTGGTCGGGCTGAAGTACGTCGTGTCCGTCACCGGATGGTTGATGAAGTAGTCGGGCCAGCCGTACCACGGGGCCGACGCCGCCGTTGACACCGACGGGTTCTGCACGACGTGGAGCGAGTCGGGCGCGTAGATGGGGCGCACGCCGAACCCGTCCGGTCCGTTGTCGTCTACGAGCAGCATGCCGGCCAGCGCCGAGGTCGCCGGCACGAAAGCGATGCCGTAGGGGTTGCGGAAACCCCACGCCGCCACGTCGAGGTTGCTGCCGTCGGGGTTGGCGCGCAAAACTGCGCCGCCGCACATGACCGCGCCGGCCACCGTCTGGCCCGGCGTGGACTGAACACCGTAGTTCTGGTACGCGCCCGTGGTGACGCCGTACTGATCAGTGAAGTTTTGCCCCACGAGGGTGAGATTCTGGCATGGGATGTCGTGGATGGCGGGGGGCGGGGCCGGCGTCGCGTTCGGCGAGGTTTCCCGCTCGTTACGCTGCATGACGCCCACATCGCTGCGGCTGCCGACGGCGACATAGAGCTTGCCATCCGGCCCGAACGCGATGTTGTTGTTGGAGTCGTCGCCGCCCACCGGCAGCCCAGTGATGACCGGGGTCAGGGAGCCGTCAGGGTTCACGCGCACGACCCGCCCATAGTCCGAGGCGTACAGGAAGCCGTTCGGCCCCCAGGCCACCCCCAGCAGGGGCGGAATGAACTCATCTGCGCCTGTGGGCGCGACGACCGTGTGCGAGCCGTCGGCGTTGATGCGCACGATCCGCGCCGGAGCGCCGAAGACGCCCGACTCCGCGACGTAGACGCGGCCCTGGTCGTCCACGGTCATCGCCGACGCCGCCGCGAATCCAGCGGCGAGCACGTCCACCGTGTAACCGCTCGGCACCTGCACCATGCTCGGATCCGGCGTGCTGCCCGGCTGCGCGGTCTCCTGGGGCGCGGCCAGCACGACGACCTGGGCCTGCACAAACCCGCCACCGGGTTGCGCGGCGAAGTCCGAGCGATAGTTGAACACGCCCGGCCGGGTGAACACGCGGTCGTAGGCCGCGCCCGGCGGCACAAGGCCAGACGCCCAGCTCCCGTCGAGGGCCGCCAGCGCGTGCGGTTGGCTATCCTGGTTGACCCAGCTCACCTTGCCGCCCAGGGGGACGGTTACGCTGCGCGGGAGCGAACTCGCATCGGCCATCTGGATCGTGGCGTGGGCTGCCTCGGCCGCGCTCGGCGGGATCGCCAGCGCCAGCGCCACCGCCGTCAACGCAACAGCCGCCACGCTGAGCAGCGTGAGGGCGACGAGGCGGCGGCGGCCAGCGCCTAACAAGCCATCAAACATCGGTACCTCCTTGAGCAAGTGGGACACAAACGACACATGACGCATGCGGGGAAGCCACGAGTGAGGAATGCGGAGAGGCGGCACCTCCTTCCAGGGGGGATCACACAGGGTGGGCAACGCCGACGGCGTCGTATAAGGCGCTGTCTATGCTCGCTTATGCGACGCCGAACCGTCCGATGAGCCGGTCAGCCCAGGTAGGCTTTCTTGACCCGCTCATCAACGAGCAAGTCTGATGCCACGCCCTCAACCAGGACGCGGCCGGCCTCCAACACGTAGCCGCGATCGGCGTTCTGGAGCGCCAGGCTGGCGTTTTGCTCGACAAGAAGAATGGTGACACCCGCCGCGTGCAGCTCGCGGATGATGGCGATGATTTCGCGGACGACGAGGGGCGCCAGGCCCAGGCTCGGCTCGTCCAGGAGGAGGAGGCGCGGGCGGCTCATGAGGGCGCGGGCGATGGCGAGCATCTGCTGCTCGCCGCCGCTCAGGGTGCCGGCGAGCTGGTGGCGGCGCTCGGCCAGGCGAGGGAAACGCTTGAACTGGCTCTCGATGTCGGCGGCGATGCCGTCCCTGTCGCTGCGCGTGTACGCGCCCAACTCCAGGTTCGCCAGGACGGTCTGCCGCGTCAGCACGCGCCGCCCCTCCGGGCTTTGGGCGATGCCCAGGTGCACCACCTCGTCGGCCCGCCGCCGCAGGATATCCTGGCCGTCGAAGCGGATGCTGCCGCTGCGGGGCCGAACGACGCGCGAAATGGCACGCAGGGTCGTACTCTTGCCGGCGCCGTTCGCGCCGATGAGCGTCACCACCTCGCCCGCGTGGACGACAAGGTTGAGGTCAATCAGCGCCTGGATGCCGCCGTAGTTGACGTGGAGATTGCTCACTTCGAGCAGGCGCTGGCCCTCGGCCGCCGCCCGCCCGCCCGGTTGAGGCGTCGCCACCGCAGGCGCGCTCATTCGGCCGCTCCCAGGTAGGCGTCAATGACCTTCGCATCGTTCTGAACGGCGTCCGGCGTACCCAGGGCGATGAGATGCCCGAAGTCGAGCACGGCGATGCGGTCGCACAGCCCCATCACCAGCGGGACATTGTGTTCGATGAGCAGGATGGTCAGGTCGAACTCCGCCTTGACGCGGCGGATGAAGGCGCTCAGCTCAGCCTTCTCGCCCGAGTTCATACCCGCCGCCGGCTCATCCAGGAGCAGCACCCGGGGCTGCAAGGCGAGGGCGCGGGCGATCTCCAGCCGCCGCTGGTCGCCATACGGAAAGTTGCGCGCTTTCTCCTCGGCCCGGTCGGCCAGCCCCACCAGCGCCAGCAGCGCCAGCGCTCGCTCCCGCGTCAGCCGTTCCTCCGCCCTGGCCCTCGGCAGCCCCAGCACGCCGGCGACGATGCCGCTGCCCGTATGCGTGTGGCGGCCAATCTCCACGTTCGTCAGCGCCGAGAGATTGCCGAATAGGCGGATATTCTGGAACGTCCGCGCCATGCCGCGCTGCGCGATCTGGTAGGGCCGCTGCCCGACGATGCTCTGGCCCCGCAGGCGCACCTCGCCGCTCGTCACCGGCGTCAGCCCGGTGATCAGGTTGAACAGCGTCGTCTTGCCCGCGCCATTCGGCCCGATCAGCCCGAATATCTCGCCGTCCTTGACGTCGAAGGAGACGTTGTTGACGGCCAGCAGGCCGCCGAACCGCCGCGTCAGGCTGCGCACCTCCAGCGCCAGAGCGCCGTCGGGGGGAGCAGCCGTGGCCGTGGCGCTGTTACTGAGCTGATCCATGCGTTCGACTCGCTTGCGCCCCGCCGGCGGCCGGTTGCGACGGCCCCTTGCCGCCCCGCAGCCGCTTCAGTAGCTCCGGCGTGATGATGCCCTGGGGAAAGAACACCGCGCCCACGGCAATGAGGATACCGTACAGGATGAAGCGGAAGCTCGCCAGGCCGCGTAGCGCCTCCGGCAGCGCGGTCAGCAGCAGCCCGCCGACCACAGGCCCGAACACCGTCCACGATCCGCCGATGAGGACGTAGGCCAGGTAGTTGACGCTGGACTCAAAGGTCCCCTGGCGCGAGTTCCAGGTGTTGAGGAAGTGGGCCGCGACGACGCCGACCATCCCGGCCAGCACCGCGCCCATCGTGAACGCGACCACCTTGGCGAACGTCGTGTTGATGCCCATCGCATCCGCCGCGACCTCGTCCTCGCGGATGGCGCTGAAGGCACGGCCCATGCGCGTCCGCTCCAGGCGGTAGATGAACACGATGGCGAAGATCAGCAGCGGCAGCCCCAGCCAGAGGTACTCGCCCTGGGTGGTGAAGGGCTGCGGGATGCCGAAGATGCCAATCGCGCCGCCGAGGATGGGCAGGTTCAGCGAGAGAATGCGCACGATTTCGACAAAGGCGATGGTCGCCAGCGCAAGGTAGATGCCCCGCAGGCGCAGCGCCGGCACGCCGACGGCAATCGCCAGGACGGCCGAGACGACGGCGGCCACGATCACTTCGACTCCCACCAGGTACAGCGGGTACGGCCCCTCCGGGTGGAAGACCTGCGTCGAGAGCACGGCGGCGATGTAGCCGCCGATGGCGTAGAAGCCGGGGCTGGCGAGGGAGAGCTGCCCGGCCATGAGCGGCAGATACAGGCTCAGCGCCATGGCCGCCGCCAGCACCATCGAGGTAATGAGAAACCCATAGGTCGTGTAGAAGTCACCCATCGGCTAGACCTTGACCTGGGTTGCGCGGCCCAGGATGCCCTGGGGACGTACAACGAGCACGAGGAACAGGATGAGGTAGGCGACCGCTTCCTTGAACGCGACGTACTGCGGCGGCACGAACGCCTCAGCCAGACCCAGGACGATGCCGCCGATAATCGCGCCGGGGATGTCGCCTAGCCCGCCGAGCACGATCACGGCCAGGCCCTTGAGGCCGAAGGCGATGCCGAAGTACGGCCCCGCCACGCCTACGCTCACGCCGACGAGGGTGCCAGAGACACCGCCCAGGAAGCCGCTCAGGAAGAACGTGAACATGATGATGCGGTCGGTGTTGATGCCCAGCAGGCTCGCCGTAATCGCGTCTTCAGAGACGGCGCGCAGCGCCTTGCCCAGCTTGGTGGAGTTGATGAGCCAGGTGAGAAACACGACTATAACGATAGCTACGAAAAAGATGATGACCTGGATTGTGCGCACGGGCGCAACCGCGTCAGCCGTCCCAAAGTTGATGGCCGCCGGCAGGTTGCCGAACGGGTTCGCCGGGTAGGAGTAGATCTCCGCGCCGAAGAAATATTGGATGATGTTGACCATGGCGACCGCCACGCCGAGACTCGAGACGAGCATCAGCAGCGGGTCGGCGCCGCGGCGGCGGAGAGGGAGAAACGCCACCCGGTCTATCAGCATGCTGACCAGCCCGGCCAGCAGGCCGCCGACGAGGAGCGCGAGGATGAACGGCAGCTTGACGGGCAGGGCCGGCGCGCCGAAGCCGCTCGTGAACCACTGGTTGAGAACGCCGTTCGGGTTGATGGCCGAGCCGGTGAGGAGATAGGTGAAGTAGGCGGCGATGGTAAAGACCGCCGCGTGGGCGAAGTTGATGACCCGCAGAATGGAGAAAACGAGGGTATAGCCCACGGCGAAGATAGCGTACACACTGCCAACAGCCAGGCCGTTGAGAATGTTCTGCCAGACGTTGATGAGAGTCACTTACCCCCCGACTAGACCCCGTTCCCTCTCGAAAGGGTTCCGGCGCGGACAGGTCGATTAAGGCAGGAACATCGCCCCCTCCTCCATCCCCCTACCCCCCTTCCTCCCCCCACCAGTGGGGGAGGAAGGGGGAGCCGAGCGTAGCGAGGCGGGGGTTGATGGGGGGCGCGCTTACTTGACGAGGACGAACTGGCCTGTCTGCCCGTCCGGGTTCATCTTGATCTGCGCGACATAGAACTGCTGCTGGTTGATCTCGCCCTCAGGCGTGAACGAGATCGGCCCCAGCGGCGTCTCGTACTTGCCGCTGAGCAGCTGCTTGTTGAGGTCCGCGCGCAGCTTCGGCAGGTCGTTCGTTTGCAGCTTGCCCGCCTTGTCGAGCGCCTGGAGCGCCTCGATGAACACCTGGACGCCGGCGAACATCTGGCCGGAGAACTGCCCCGGGTCCTTGCTCTGCTTCGCCTTGAACGCAGCCCTGAACGCCTCATTCATCGCGCCGGGCGCCTCCGGGCTATACGCCTGGGCGACGTAGATGCCGTCGCACTTATCCTTGCACACCGGGAAGATGTTCGGCGTGTTGAAACCGTTGCCGCCGACAATCGGCCCCTTGTAGCCCAGCTCGCGGAGCTGCTTGACCAGGTTGCCGCCGTCCGCCGCCAGGCCGGAGATCACTACCAGGTCGGCCTTGTTGTTCAGGACGTTGGTCACCTGGGTGGTGAAGTCGGTGTCCGTGGTCTGGAACGTCTGCACCGTCGCCAGGTTCAGCTTCAACGTGTCGGTGATCGTCTTCTGGAAGACGCCGGTCTCAGACTTGCTGAAGGCGTCGTTCTGGGCGTAGAGTACGGCGACATTCTTGACGTCGGGCGCGCCCTTGAGCGCCGCCTTGACCGCGTTGGGGGCGACCACGGCTACGGGCGCGGACACGCGCGAGATGAACTCGCCAATCTGCGGGATGCCCGCCGCCGTGTTCGACGGCGCAATCACCGGCACGCCGGCCTTGTCGGCGATGGGGTCGGCGGCGAACGCCTGCTGCGACAGCGTCGGGCCGATGATGCCGACAACCTTGTCGTTGTTGATGAGCTGCTGGAAAGCATTGATCGCGCCGGCCTCGTCACCCGCCGTGTCCTGGAACACGAGCTTGACCGGCCGACCGTTGATGCCGCCCTTCTGGTTGAAGTAGTCCTCGGCGATCTGCGCGCCGAGAACCTGCTCCTGGCCGAACAGCGCGACGTTGCTCGTCTGGGCGACGCCAACGCCAATCTTGACAGGATCGCCGGACAGGGCCTTCGCCGCGCCGGCTGCCGCCGCCACTGCTGTCGGCGCGGCCTTCGCTGCCGCGGCGACGGTGGGCGCGGCCGGCTGGGCCGCGGCTGCGGCGGTGGGGGCGGCCTGCTTGGCGGCCGCGGCGACGGTGGGCGCGGCCGGCTGGGCGGCGGCTGCGACGGTGGGCGCTGCCTGCTGGGCAGCCGGGGCTGCGGGAGCCGCGCCGCCGCAGGCGCCGAGCGCCGCCGCGAGGAACAGGGCCAGGGCCACCAACAGTAACATCGAGCGTTTCATGCGGTTACCTCCTCTGGGCACGTTGATTCTAGGGACAGAGCGGGGCATCCACGTGCGACGGAGCCTCGCCGGGATGGGCAGGCAGTTAGGATACACTAGGAGCGGCGTTTTGACAAGCGCGTCACGCCCTCACAGCGGCTGGCACTGTGGGCAGAAGTGGGTGCCGCGCTGCCCCAGGACGATGCGCTCGACGATGGTTCCGCACGTGGGGCACGGCTGGCCGTGGCGGTGGAAGACGCGCAGGACGTTCTGGTTCGTCCCCTCGGTATACGCCCAATCGAGGTTCGTGCCGCGATTGGCAACCGCCTGCGCCAGCACCTCGCGGATGGCTGCGTGCAGCCGCGCGATGTCGTCGGCGGTCAGCGTGGCGGCGTGGCGCAGCGGGTGCAGGCCCGCGCGGTGCAGCGCCTCGTCGGTGTAGATGTTGCCCAGGCCGGCCAGGAAGGTCTGATCCAGCAGGAGCGGCTTGAGGCGGCCGCGCCGCCCGGCCAGGCGCGCCGCCAGCGCCTCGGCGGTGAACTCCAGCGTTAGCGGCTCCGGCCCCAGCTTGCCCGTCACCTCGGCCGAATCGGCCACCAGGTAGACGCGGCCGAACTTGCGCGGGTCGTGGAAGCGCAGCTCCTCGCCCTCATCCAGGTCGAACACCACGCGGGCGTAGGGGTCGGGGGGGGCGTCGGCGCCCACAACGTCGAGCCGCCCGCTCATCTTGAGGTGCACCAGCAGCGTGTCATCCGACAGGTCGAACACGATGTACTTGCCACGGCGGCGCACGTCCAGGACGGTCTGACCGGCGAGGCGCGGCCCCAGCAGGGTATCGCCTGTCGGGACGCAGCGCTGCCAGTAGACGCGCGCGCCCCGGAACGTCCGCCGGCGCAGGTGCTCGCGCAGCGCGGCGGAATAGGTCTCGACTTCGGGTAGCTCAGGCATGTGTCGCCTTTCCAGGGGTGAGACTCGCTGTGGGGAGTATAGAGAGGGCGGCGCGGCGTGTCAATCCACTGGACGCGCCTATAATATCTTTGAAACTTGTAGACGAGCAGGGAGGCGCTCATGAAAACGTGGCATCGTGTGAGCCTGATCGCCGCGCTCGCGCTGGCCGTGGTGGGCCTCGCGGCGTGCAGCCAGGCGGGCGGCGGCGGGGCGTTGAAAGTCACCGGCAAGGACATTGCCTTTGCCGAGACCCAGCTCACGGCGGCGGCAAACCAACCCGTCGCCATCAACTTCACGAACAGCGGCGCGCTGGCGCACTCCCTCGTCTTCGATCTGCCGCCGGCGAACGACAAGGCCGGCGACGTCGGCGTGCCGGCCGGCTGGGCGACCGGCCAGGGGGTCGCGGCGGGCCAGTCCGCCTCCCTGAGCCTGCCGGCGCTGCCGCCCGGCCAGTATCGCTACTACTGCTCTGTCCCCGGCCACGCCGAGGCGGGCATGGTGGGGACACTCACCGTCAAGTAGGGGAGACGCCGCCGCGCGAGATATGGTATAATGAGATTGCAGCCAGGTCGCTTGAAGAAAGGATTCCTCCCATGACCGTCACCCGTCAAATCATCCACATGTGGCATGACCTGCCGCCAGGCCCTGATGCGCCCGACCTGGTCTATACTGTCGTCGAGGTCCCACGCGGCTCCAAGAACAAGTACGAGTACGACAAGAACCTGGGGCTGATTCGCCTCGACCGCGTCTTGTTCTCCGCGATGTACTACCCCGGCGACTACGGCTTCATCCCCCAGACGTACTATGACGACGGCGACCCGCTGGACGTCATCGTCATGGTCGGCGAGCCGAGCTTCCCCGGCGCCCTCATCGTCGCCCGCCCCATCGGAATGTTCCGCATGCTCGACAACGGCGAGCCGGACGACAAGATTCTGGCCGTCCCGCACTCCGACCCGCTCTACGAGGCGTATCACGACATCAGCGACATCCCGCGCCACTACCTCAACGAGGTCGCCCACTTCTTCTCGGTCTACAAGGACCTGCAAGGGGTCAAGGTCACGCCGGTCGGCTGGGAGAACGCGGCGTCGGCCAAGCGCGCCATCACCCACGCCATGCGGCTGTACCAGACGGAGATCCGCCAGCTCCCGCCGTGGCTGGTCAGCGCGACACCCGGCCCCGTGGAGCTGCCGGGCGAGCCGCCGGTGGACCCAAACGGCGGCGGCGAATAGAGAGCAGGCCCTCCCCCCCGCCCCCTCTCCCCGTGGGAGAGGGCTGGGGTGAGGGTCTTGAAACCTCGTGGGAGCATGAAGACCCTCACCCTACCCTCTCCCACAAGGGGAAAGGGTTTCGGACAGAAGGCTTTCGACGGCGGTTGACGAGCCGCAAAAAGCCATAACCTATGACCGCTGGTTTGAAACCCACCCCTACGAGTTCGGCGCCGGATGTTCCCCCCGCTAGTTTCCCCCCAGGTTGATGCCGAACAGGGGCAGGATGAAGCTGATGACGAGCAGCGACACCGACAGCGCCCCGATGCCGAGGGTCGTCGCCCACGCGCCGAGGTTGAACAGGCGGCTGTTGACGTAGTCGCCCATGATGTCGCGGTCGTTGACCAGGCGCATGATGAACACCAACTCGATGGGCAGCAGCACGCCGTTGATGACCTGCACCAGGATGAGCAGCTGGAACAGGGGCAGGCCGGGGATGAGCGTCACCAGCGCCCCCAGGATGAGCAGCCCGGTGAACAGGCCGTAGAAGATGCGGGCGTGGGTGAAGTCCTCGTCCAGACCGCTCTGCCAACCGAACGCCTCGCAGACCGAGAACGACGTGGCGAGGGGCAGCACGCCTGCCGCCAGGATGGACGCACCGAGTAGCCCGATGGCGAAGAGTATCTTGGCGTAGGGGCCGGCCAGCGGCTCCAGGGCCAGCGCCGCGTCCGCCGCCGTCTCGATCTGAATCCCCTGCACGTACAGCGTCGCCGCTGTGGCGATGATGATGAAGTAGGCGATGATGTCCGACAGCAGAACGCCCGTGATCATGTCGGCCCGCGCCGCGTCGTAGTCCTGCGCCGTAATGCCCTTGTCCACAATGGCCGACTGCTGGAAGATCTGCATGTACGGCGTGATGGTCGTCCCGATCAGGGCCATGATGAGGACGAGGTAGGCGCTATCCGGCGTGATGGAGGGGATGACGGTATTGCGCGCGACCTGCCCCCAGTCCGGCTTCGCCAGGAACGCGGAGATGATGTAGGCGAGAAACGCCGTGGTCATCAGCAGAAAGACGCGCTCGACGCGGCGGTAGGAGCCTTTGGTCACCAGCCACCACAGCATGGCCGCCGAGAGGGGGACGGAGATGTAGCGCGTGACGCCGAACAGCTCCAGGGCGGCGGCGATGCCGGCGAACTCCGACACGATGGTCGCGGCGTTGGCGATCAGCAGCGTCAGCATGGCAAAGGCCGTCCAGCGCACGCCGAACCGCTCTCGAATCAGGTCCGACAGCCCCTTGCCCGTCACCGCCCCCATCCGCGTCACCATCTCTTGCACGATGAGCAGACAGCCGGTGATGACGACGATGACCCACAGCGTCGCGTAGCCGTACTGCGCGCCGGCGGAGGCGTAGGTGGCGATGCCGCCGGCGTCGTCGCCCGCGACCGCCGCGATGATGCCAGGGCCGAGGATCGCCAGGTAGCGCATGATGCCGCTGCGGTGGAACACGCGCACGCGGCCGCGCATGTGGTCGCGCCAGCGCTCTAGCGCTGTCTGCGGCTCATTCACCCAGGCTGACCCCGAACAGTGGCAGAATGAAGCCAATGACAATCAAGGACACCGACAGCGTACCGATGATGATGGTCGTTCCCCACGCCAGAAGGTTAAAGGCGCGGCTGTTGACGTAGTTGCCCATGATGTCGCGGTCATTGACCAGGCGCATGATGAACACCAGCTCGATGGGCAGCAGCATACCGTTGATGACCTGGACGAGCACCAGGAGCTGGAACAGGGGCAGGCCGGGGATGAGTGTCACGAGCGCGCCCAGGATGAGCAGCCCGGTGAACAGGCCGTAGAAGATGCGGGCGTTGGCGAAGTCCTCGTCCAGACCGCTCTGCCAGCCGAACGCTTCGCACACCGAGAACGACGTAGCGAGGGGCAGCACGCCCGCCGCCAGGGTCGAAGCGCCGAACAGCCCGATGGCAAACAATATCTTGGCGTAGGAGCCGGCCAGCGGTTCCAGGGCGATGGCCGCGTCCGCCGCCGTCTCGATCTGGATGCCGTGGACATAGAGCGTCGCCGCGGTGGCGATGATGATGGAGTAGGCGATGACGTTCGCCAGGAAGACGCCGGTCATCATGTCGGCCCGCGCCGCCGTGTAGTCCTGCACGGTGACGCCCTTGTCCACGATGGCCGACTGCTGGAAGATCTGCATGTAGGGTGTGATAGTCGTCCCGATCAACGCAATGAGCATCACCAGGAACGCCGCCTCGGGATGAATGACCGGGAACACCGTGCTGCGAACAACCGTTCCCCAATCCGGCTTCGCCAGGAACACCGAGATGATGTAAGCCAGGAACGCGGTACTCATCAGCAGGAAGACGCGCTCCACCCGCCGATACGACCCCCGCACGACGAGCCACCACAGCACCACCGCCATCAGGGGCACCGAGATGTACTTGCTGACGCCGAACAGCTCCAGGGCAGCGGCGATGCCGACGAACTCCGAGATGGTCGTCGCGGCGTTGGCGATCAGCAGCGTCAGCATGGCGAAGGCCGTCCAGCGCACGCCGAACCGCTCCCGAATCAGGTCCGACAGCCCCTTGCCGGTCACCGCCCCCATTCGCGTCACCATCTCCTGCACGGTGAACAGGCCCACGGTGATGATCACCATTGCCCACAGCAGCGAGTAGCCGTAGCGGGAGCCAGCCGTGGCGTAGGTGGCGATGCCGCCGGCGTCGTCGCCGGCCACGGCGGCGATGATGCCAGGGCCGAGGATCGCCAGGAAGCGGAACATGCCGCGCCGGTCCAGGCCGTCGGCGCGGCTGCGCATGCGCTCGCGCCACCGCTCCAGTGTCGTCTGCGCTTCGCTCACAGGTTGCCCCCAAACACCCCGCTCTGACCCGGCTCCGGCAGGACGCGCTCCAGGGCGTCGTGGCTGTGAATGATGCCGACCAGCTTCCCATCCTCGATCACGGGCATGGCGAGTAGGTTGTAGCGAATCATCTCCTCGGCCACGTCGCGCGCCGGCTCGCCGACGTTGGCCGTAATCAGGCTGTCGGCATGGCTCATCAGATCACCCAGCGGCTGCGCGTCGTTCGCCAGGAGCAGGGTGCGCAGGCTGATGACACCGGCCAGCGCCTCGTCCGCCGTACACACGTAGATGTAGTAGACGAACTCGGGCAACTCGGCGTGACGCATCTGGGCCAGCGCCTCCCCCACCGTCATCTCAGGCCCAAACGCCACGTAGTCGTTGCTCATCAGGCCGCCGGCCGTGTCCTCCTCGTACTGCAACAACTCGCGCACGTCGGCGGCGTCCTCCGCCTCCATCGCCTGCAGCAGGTCCTCCGCCTGCTCGGCCGGTAGCTCGGACAGCAGGTCGGCGGCTTCGTCCGGCTCCATCTCTTCGAGAATGTCGGCCGCGTCCTCGACACTCAGCGTGCCGATGACCGCTGCCTGAAGCTCCGGATCCAGCTCCTCCACCGTGTCCGCCGCCACGGCGTCGCCCTGGATATCGGCCAGGGCCGCGATCATCTCGCCCCCCTGCTGGTAGCCCAGGTCGTTGATGATCTCCGCCAGCTCGACCGGGTGCAGCCGCGCCAGCTTGTCGTAGCTCAGCTTGAGCTTGACCACGGGCACTTCGCTGGCGAAGAACTGGACGCTATCCCAGGGGATGACCTCGTGGGTCATGTTGCGCGCCAGGCCGCGCAGCCCGAGGCGCTCCAGAAGCGAGGCTGTGCTGACATCGGCCCCGCCGACGCGGTAGCTGTTGCTGACCGGGTCGAGGGTCAGGGTGACATCGTTGACGCGGATGACCCGCCGCCCGTTGATGTCCACGAGCTGCTTGTCCAGCACATCACGGCCGAGGAGCACCTCACTGTCGCGGCGGGCGAAGGGCGCGAGATCGAGCTTGTCCGTCTTTAGCCGCACGCCCTGGCGCGTAATCTCGGCGATATCGGAGATGTGGATGAAGAAGCGAAAGCCGCGCCGCCCCGGCACCGTCGTCACGAGGCCGGACAGCGGCGGGAACGTCTCGCTCTCGTGCATGCGGACGACCAGGTCGGTGAGCTTGCCCACCATCTCGCCGCTCGCGCCGCGCACCGGCCTGCCCACGAGCGCCGACAGATACAGGATCTGCGGACCAGTCTGCGCCATACCGCCTCCTTCAGCATGTGCCCACTGGATTGTAGCACACGGCCAACGAAAGCCCAAGCTCAAGACGGAGAAAATCACATTGAAAGGTGAACGAACCTCTACCCCCCAGCCGCCCTGACCACTTGACGTCCCAAACAGGTGTTTGGTATAATCCGATTACCTTCCACACAAGGACCTCCTTGAAACCAAATATCACACCAACGAGGAGGCTCAGTATCCACCTGCGTCAACGCCGACGCGGTCAAGTAGTGACTGCGGCGGCGTCTTCGCGGACTAATCGTCTGCTCCAATCGGGCTTTGGAGGAACATTATGACTTGGACGTTATTGCTCTTCGTGATCCTCTCCAGTCTCTTCGCCATCGGTTTTGCCTGGTATCTGGCTCGTGGCGTCCTGAGTCGGGAGAGCGGCACCCAGCAGATGCAGGAGGTGTCGGGCGTCATCTACGAGGGCGCAATCGCCTTCATGCGCCGCCAGTATAGTACCA
Organism: Anaerolineae bacterium; assembly: GCA_046328525.1. Classification (GTDB taxonomy): domain Bacteria; phylum Chloroflexota; class Anaerolineae; order Epilineales; family JAHCIE01; genus JBDHWG01. Next base: position 346,577 of record JAXLWK010000006.1, on the reverse strand, counting down.
TCGCCATCCTCGCCGTCGTCACCTCAATCGTCATCGGCATCCTCATTGGCTTCCTCGGTCAATATGTCGAAGTCAGAGGCATTACCCCCGTCCAGATCGGCTTAATGACCGGTATCGCCTTCCTCGTCGGCGCGGCTCTCTCCGCCACCTCGGGCATCATCGGCATGTGGGTCTCCGTGAAGTCCAACGTGAAGGTTGCCGCCGCCGCTCGCAACGGCGTCAGCGAAGCGTTGGTCGTCGCCCTGCGCGCGGGCGCTGTGTCCGGCTTCCTCGTGGTCGCCCTCAGCCTGCTCGGCGTCGCCGTGATGTTCGCCCTGTACGGCATGTGGTACGGCGGGGCCGACTGGGTCGAGGCCACGCCCTACTTGATCGTCGGCCTCGGTTTCGGCGCGAGCTTCGTCGCTCTCTTCGCTCAATTGGGCGGCGGTATCTTCACCAAGGCCGCCGACGTGGGCGCGGACCTGGTCGGCAAGGTGGAGCAGGGCATCCCCGAAGATGACCCGCGCAACCCCGCTGTCGTGGCCGACCTCGTGGGCGACAACGTGGGCGACTGCGCGGGCCGTGGCGCCGACCTGTTCGAGTCCACCGTCGCCGAGAACATCGGCGCGATGATCCTCGGATCGTTCATCGCTCTCGCCACCCAGAATATCGCCTGGGTGCTGTTCCCCCTGGTGCTGCGCTCCTTCGGTATTTTCGCCTCCTTCTTCGGGGTGCTCTTCGCGCGAATGCGCAACAACACCGAAGACCCGATGAGCGCCCTCAACCGCGGCTACTACGTCGCCCTCGCCATCTCCGTCGTCGGCCTGCTCGTCTCCTGCGTCTGGCTGATGGGTGGCGGGGCCTGGCCGTACTACTTCGCGTGCGGCCTGGTAGGCATCCTCAACTCGGTGGTCTTCGTCTACATCACCCAATACTATACCTCTGGTAACTTCCGGCCCGTGAAGGTCATCGCCGACGCTTCGCTGACCGGCCCCGCCACCAACATCATCGCCGGCCTCGCCATTGGCATGGAGAGCACCGGCCTGCCCGTGATCGCCATCTCCATCTCCCTGCTCGCCTCCGCCTGGCTCGGCTCGCTGGCCGCGCCCATCCTCAACGTTCCGACAGGCACGGCCGCGATCTACGGCACCGCCGTCGCCACGATGGGCATGCTGATGACCGCCGCCTACGTCCTGGCGATGGACACCTTCGGCCCCATCGCCGACAACGCCGGCGGCATCGTGGAGATGAGCGACGCTCCGCCCGAGGTCCGCGAAGGCACCGACGCCCTCGACTCGGCCGGCAACACCACCAAGGCCCTCACCAAGGGCTACGCCATCGGCTCGGCCGCCCTGGCCGCGTTCCTCCTGTTCCAGGCTTACATTGATAAGGTGCGTCTCGCCCAGGAAATTCGCGGCATGTCCCCCGCTGAGATGTTCCACAGCGTTGACATCGGCCGCGTCCCCGTGTTCGTCGGCGCTCTGGCCGGGGCGTGCCTGGTGTTCGTCTTCTCCAGCCTCGCCATTCGCGCCGTCGGCCGCGCCGCCGAGCAGATGATTTCCGAAGTCCGGCAGCAGTTCCGCGACCACCCTGGCATCATGCTGGGTACCGAGCGGCCGGACTACAGCAAGGCCGTGGACATCAGCACCACCGCCGCGCTGAAGCAGATGATCCTCCCCGGCGCTCTCGCCATCGGCGTCCCCATCCTCGTCGGTCTGATCCTCAAGTATGAGGCCACGGCCGCGCTGTTGATGGTCGGCACCATCGCCGGCGTCCTCATGGCGACGAACATGAACAACGGCGGCGGCGCGTGGGACAACGCCAAGAAGTTCATTGAAGCCGGGAAGATGATGGGCGCCGACGGCAAGCCATACAAGAAGGGCAGCGATGCCCACGCGGCGGCCGTCGTCGGCGACACCGTGGGCGACCCGTACAAGGACACCGCTGGCCCGTCGCTGCACGTGCTCATCAAGCTCCTGGCGACGCTGACGCTCGTGCTCGCGCCCCTCTTCCTCTAACACTCGCGCTTCGCGCTACCGTTCGAACACGCCAGGCCGCCGGATGCACCGGCGGCCTGCGTGTTTCAGGCGAGTCATTGCGAGCGCAGCGAAGCAATCTCCCGCTCACACGAATGACTGTCTGGTGCGCGCAGAGCGTGCGTTTCACCCATCGAGAGATTGCTTCGTCGTCCTCTCGTCCTCCTCGCAATGACCCGGCGTGCAAGTTCTCAGAATAGCAATCCTACTTTCGGAGACGCCTATGCCTTCTCCCCGTTTCTGCCCGCAGTGCGCCACGCCGTTGGAAACGCGCAGCCAGGATGACCGTGTTCGCCCCGTCTGCCCGGCCTGCGGCTGGGTTCACTACGTCCAGCACAAGGTGTGCGTCGGCGCAGTCGTCGTCCAGGGGCACGCCGTGCTGCTGCTGCGCCGCGCCCGCCCGCCCTACGCCGGCGCGTGGGGCCTGCCGGCCGGCTACGTCGAAGCGGACGAGACGCCCGCCGCCGCGGCGGCCCGCGAGACGCTGGAAGAGACCGGCCTGACCGTCGCCGTCGGCCCACTGCTCGGCGTCTACCCGTTCGACGACGACCCGCGCGGCGCCGGCCTGCTCCTGGCGCACCTGGCGCGTCCTGTCGGGGGCGAGCTGCGCGCGGGCGACGAGGGCGAAGCGCGCTGGACGCGCCTCGACGCCCTCCCGGCCGATCTCGTCGGCGCCGGACAGTCGGCGGCGCTCCTGGCGTGGCGGGAGGCAGCCCAGAGGGGCGGCGACGAGGTGCGCCACTGCGCGCGCTGCGGAACGCCCACGGAAATGCGCGAGCGCTACGGGCGGCTGCGCCCGGTCTGCCCCGCCTGCGACCTGGTGCACTTCCGCGAGCCAAAGACGACCGGCGGTGTCATCGTCGAGGACGATGGCCGCATCCTCCTCGCCCGGCGGACGCAAAACCCAGGCCGCGGGCTGTGGAACATCCCCTCCGGCTACGCCGACTGGGACGAGCGCGTGGACGAGGCCGCCGTGCGCGAGTTGGCCGAGGAGACCGGGCTGGAGGTCGAGCTGACCGGCCTGTTCGGCGTCTTCCCCTTCGGTGACGCGGCCAGCGGCTGCGGCACGATGGTGCTGTATCGCGGGCGCGTCGTGGGCGGGCAGCTCACCGCTGGCGACGACACCGACGCCGTCGGCTTCTTCGCCCCCGACGCCCTCCCCCCCATCGCCTTCGACTCCAACCAGGCCGCCCTCGCCCAGTGGCTCCGGGAGCGCCTCCTCTGAAAGTTCGCCGTGGGCCGCATCGTCGCCGACCGTGACCGTAGGCTCAAGCCTACGGCGACGGATGGAAGCCCAAGGGACTGGGGGAGCCGGAGCCTCAGCCTCTCAGGCTTCCATTCGTAGCCCGCTGCTTCAGCGGCGGGCGGACCTGGCGCTCAGGGCGACAGCCATTTTCATCCGTGGGCTGGTGGACACAAGTCCATGAGGAACTCCTCCGAAAGACCCTCCAAACGTCCACCCCAAACCCCTTGACATCTCTATATCTTTATGATATATTAGTACCAGAGCCATATCAGAGTGATGTATTGGAGATAGACATGCCACAGGAGAATCGAAGCCGCGCTGTGATTCTAGGCGTTCTCAGCCTGGGACCGGCGTCGGGGTACGACATCAAGCAGGTGCTCGACCAGGGTACGAACCATTTCTGGAAAATCAGCTACGGCCAGATTTACCCGACGCTCAAGGTTCTCGAAGAGCAGGGCCAGGCCACGCGCGAGGTCATGCGCGGCGACGGCAAGCCCGACCGCCACGTCTACACCATCACCGAGCGCGGCCGCGACGAGCTGCAACGCTGGCTGGCGCTGCCCATTGAGCATGAGATGCCACGTAGCGAGCTGCTGCTCAAGCTCTTTTTCGGCAAGCAGGTCCCGACGCCGGTGATGATCGGCCACATCGCTGATTTCCGCGAGCAGCTCCTCGCCGTCCTCGACACATACGACGGCATCGAGACCTGGCTGCGCCACGACATGGCAAGCCATCCTGAGCAGCCGTACTGGCTGATGACCGTGCGCTTCGGCCAACATTGGGCGCGCGGCCTCCTGGCATGGTGCGACGAGTCGCTGGCGGCCCTCGAAGGTATCGCGGAAGAAGAGGCGGCTGCGCCGGCCAGTTGAGCGGACCGCCTGGTATGGATCATTCCGCTTTTTGTGCCGCAAAGCGGATATGAATCGCGTCGGACTTGTGGTTGGATAGTGCTAGAGGAGGTATACGACCATGTCTCGCAAGCCACCGGCTATGGTGTTCGTGCTCGTCTCGTTCATCCCGTGGATCCTGTATTGGACGCTGTCCGGCTTCGGCGACCGCGAGCTTGGCATCGCGGCCGGCCTTGTGACGGCCATCGCCTTCAACGCCTACCGCTGGCGCAAGCACAGCCTCAAGACCCTGGAAGTCGTCACCCTGGCCTTCTTCGCCGTCGCCTTCCTGTTCACGAATGTCCTCGGCTCCAGCCTGTTCGTCACCTACGGCCCCGTGCTTGTCAACGGCACCCTGGCGCTCATGGCCTGGGGCAGCCTGCTGGCCGGCTCACCGTTCACCTACGAGTACGCGCGAGAGGATTGGGACAAGGCGTTTTGGGATGATCCCTACTTCCGCCTCATCAACCAGATCATCAGCGGCGTCTGGGGCGTGGTGTTCACCGTGAACACCACGCTGGGCGCGCTGGCCGTGTTCGGCGGCGTGTCGCCCGCCGCTTACCTCTGGCTAACCGTGCTCATCCCCGTCGCCGGCATGGTGGCCGCCATCGTCTTCAGCGCCCGGTTCCCCACCTGGTTCCTTCGCACCGGCATCCGCCGCCGCCTGGCCGCCGCCGACCCGTACCCCTGGTCCGCGCCGACGTTCGACGGCCCGCCGCCGGCCGCCGACAACGCGCACGACGGCATCGTCGTCGGATCCGGCATCGGCGGCCTCACGACGGCGGCGCTCCTGGCCCAGCGGGGCCTCAAGCTCCTGGTGCTGGAGCAGCACTACCTGCCCGGCGGCTACTGCACGTCGTGGGAGCGTCAGGTGCGCCGCGGCGACACGCGCCTGCGCTACGTCTTCGACGCCGGCGTTCACGACGTGAGCGGGCTGCACGAGGGCGGCAATACGCGCCGCCTGCTGCGCGCCCTCGGCATCGAGAACGACATTGACTGGCGGCGCATGACCCACGAGTACTTCATCGGGCAGCGCCACCTGCGCGTTCCGGAGAATGCCGACGAGTTCGCGGCGCTCCTGGGCGGCGAGTTCCCGGCCGAGCGCGAGAACATCGCGGCCTTCTTCCACGAGATGCGCCGCATCTTCAACGACATGGAGGCGGGCGCGCCCACCACCGTGGACGGGATGCTGGCCTACCCCAAGGATCACCCCGCCGCGTACCACTGGATGGACAGGCCGTTCCTTGCCATGCTCGACCACTATTTCCAGGCCGCCGAGCTGAAAGAGTTCCTGTCGGCGCTGACCGGCTACCTCAGCGACAACGCGGCGGCGCTGACCGTCGGCCACATGGCGCCCATCTTCGGCTACTACTTCGAGGGCGGCTACTACCCGGCGGGCGGCTCGCAGAACCTGGCCGACGCGCTCGTGCGCGTCATCGAGGGCAGCGGCGGCCAGGTGCGCCTGCGCACCGCCGTCCAGCGCATCCTGGTGGAGGATGGCCGGGTCCGCGGCGTCGTCCTCGTCAACGGCGAGACCCACGCCGCGCCGGTCGTCGTGTCCAACGCCGACTTCAAGCGCACGGTGGACGACCTCGTCGGGCACGACGCGCTGCCCGCCGACTACGTCGCCCGGCTGGACGCGCTCGAACCGTCGGCGTCCGCTTTTGAGGTCTTCCTGGGGCTGGACTGTGTCCCCGACATCGCGCCGATGGTGATGCTGGAGCGGGACGGTCAGGGCGTCGGCATCATGACCCCGTCGAAGGTAGACCCGTCCATCGCGCCGCCCGGCCACGCCAGCGTCACCCTGCTCACGCTCATCCCGGCCGCCGAGGCCGCGACCTGGGATCGCAAAGCCCCCGACTATGCCCGCCGCAAGCGCGAGTTCGGCGACCGGCTCATCGCCCTCGCCGAGGACGCCATCCCCAACCTGCGCCAGCACATCGTCTACCGCCAGGACGGGACGCCGGCGAGCTGCGCCCGCTACGCCTGGACGACGAGTGGCGCGATCTACGGTCCGGCGGCGGGCCAGGCGCGCATCTCGATGAAGACGCCCATCGCCGGGCTGTACCTCGTCGGGTCGGCGGTGTTCCCCGGCGCCGGCGTCGAGGCGGTGATCATCTCCGGCACGCTGGCCGCCAACGCCATCTGCCCCGCGCCGCTGGCCCGCCCGCAATGGGCGTCGGCGGCCCCGCCTCCAATGGCTGCCGACGCCGATCTCGTGCCGGCCTGACCGTCACCTATCGGGCCTCTCGAAGACGGTTGGCAACGCAAAGGCGCAAAGGCGCAGAGAAAGCCGTGATGCTCTCTCCCCTTTGCGTCTGCGCCTTTGCGTTCCCTTTATCTTAGGAAGCGGCGTGGTTAGGCCCTACCACGCGGTCCAGCCGCCGTCCACCATCAGCACCGCTCCCGTGACGAGCCGCGACGCCGGCGACGCGAGGAACACGACCGCCCCCACCACGTCCTCCGGCTCGCCGATGCGCGCCTGGGGTGTGCGGTCAATCACCAGGTCGTGGAACCACGGGTCGTCGAACATGGGTTTCGTCAGCGGCGTCAGGATGAACGACGGGCCGATGGCGTTGACGTTGATGCCATGCTTCGCCCACTCCACCGCCAGCACGCGCGTCACGTTCGCCAGGCCCGCCTTCGCCGAGCAGTAGGCAGCGCGATAGTAGAAGCCGACCTGGCCCATGATGGACGTGATGTTGATGATGCGTCCCCCGGCGCCGCGCTCGATCATGTGCCGCCCGACGGCCTGGGCCATGAAGAACGCGCCCTTGAGGTCGGTGTCGAGCACGCGGTCCCAGTCGCTCTCGGTCACGTCTACGGCCCACTTCGGCACGTTCAGCCCGGCGTTGTTGACCAGGATATCAATCTGGCCCCACTCGCCGACCACGCGCTCCACCAGCGCGCCGATGCTATCCATGCTCGTCACGTCGAGGGTGGCGGTCATCGCCCGCCGCCCCTGCGCCCGCACCATCGCCGCCGTTCCCTCGGCCGCCGCCTCTTTGCCCGGCAGCTCCGTAATCACCACGTCCGCGCCGTAGGCAGCAAGGGCCTCGGCGAACGCCTGCCCCAACCCGCTGCCCGCCCCCGTCACCAACGCCACCTGCCCATCCATCCGAAATGACGGTATTGCCATGCCACCCTCCGCGTGTGATATCCGGCGCGTCCCCACCGCCGCGTCCAGTATATCACACGGGTTCGGCGTGTCAACAGCTACGGGCCGCACTTGCCGCTGAGCAGAGGAGTTCCTCATGGAGGTGCGCCCACCAGCAGACGGATGAAAATCGCTGGCGTCGCCCCGCAGGTTGCAGAGCGAAAGGAGAACGCAAGGGCGCAAAGGCGCAACGCCGCCAACAGACTGAAGCCTTATTTCCCTTTGCGTCCTTGCGCCGTGGCGTCCTGGCGTTGCCATCTTATTTTCAGGAGAGGTCCGCATGGACGTGTGTCCACCAGCAGACGGATGAAAATCGCTGTCACCCGGAGCGGACGCCAGGCTAAAGCACTGGCGCTGAGAGGGCGAAGCCCCGCTGGGGCTGGAACAGTCCGAAGGACTTCGCCCTTTTAGCGCCGTGGCTTTAGCCCGGCGCTGCGGCAGCTCAGATGCCGAGGAACGAGGCATGACAGCCGAGGCTTATTTTCAGAGGATCGAGCGGAGGATCCCGCAGTCCGGGCGTCCTCCGCTCGCTTCCCCGCCCCCGTGCCCTACGCGCCTTCCTGCACCTCCGTGATCTCGTCCGCTACCAGCCCGTGCGCCTCGCGGTGCACCGCCTCCGCCGCTGCCTTGCTCGGCGCTTCCACCAGGCAGAACACCTTGCCCGTCGCCTCGTCGAACCAGTACTTCAGGTACTTCACCCCGTACTTCTCTTGCACTTCCAGGTCGCGCTGGTGCGCCCCCTCGACCGCCTCCGCCGTCAGCCCTTCGACGTGATGATGAACGTCCATGTACAGTGGCATCGCGTGTGTCTCCTTTTGGTGTGTGAATGGGGAGGGGATAATGTTGTCCCGCAACTGATAGGTTCCCGGCTCAGCTCGAACTACGGACGGTCGGCCTGGCCGTAGGAAGTCAGGATGGAATGTTCTCGCGCGCCTGGCATGTCCAGGTACCAGCGGTCGCGCGCGGACGTCTGCGCCTTCGCCTCCAAGTACCAGCGGTCGCGCTGCGTCTGCGACGTTGCGATGGCGGCTTGGTGGGCCTGCACAGCGTGTTCGACGGCTTCCTCGGCCCGCGCCTGCCACACAGCCTGCGCCAGGGCTGGCGAGACAGCCGGCGCCGCTTCGATGTACCAGCTATCGTGCTGTGTGGGCCGGTTGCGAGTTTCCACGTACCACCGATCACTCATCGGGGCGACTGCCGTACTCGGCCGGGTAGTCGCCGCGTCTAGGCGCGGGTCACCGCCATACGCGGCGATGGCAATGGCGATGACGACGGCGGCGGTGCTGAACAGGGCGACGATCCGGAAGCGACGAGACGTGTCCATTGCTTTCTCCTTGTGTGGGTTGTCCCTGGTTCTGTGGTCACTGTAGCGTGCGTTCTCTCTGACTGTCCCCATTAAATCACGTACTTGTCTTGCAGGAGAGACACTTTGTGCTACAATAAGTACCCCAACAGTGCCACATGGGGACATACACGGGGCCGCACGTCAGCAGGGGGAGCGATGACCAACGACCTCACGTTCGGGCAGTGGCTGAAGCGGCGCCGCCAGGCACTGGGGATGACCCGCGAAGACCTGGCCGGCCGCATCGGTTACTCCGTTGGAATGCTGCGCAAAGTCGAAGGCGACGAGCGCACTCCGTCTCTCCAATTCGCCCAGCTCCTCGCCGAGCATCTGGCCATCGTCCCTGAAGAACGCGCCGCCTTTTTCAGCTTTGCTCGCGATGACTTAGCAATCGAGAGCACGCCGCTGCCCGTCCAGTCGGCGATCGCCGTTCCTGCCTCGCCCGCACGCGTCACCAATCTACCGGCGCCGCTGACCAGCCTCATTGGCCGCCAGCAGGAGGTCGCTGCCGTCCGCGCTTTGCTCCTGCGGGACGATCTCCGTCTGCTGACGCTGGCGGGGCCGGGCGGCACGGGCAAGACGCGCCTCGCCCTTCACGTCGCCGCGGAGTTGGTGGACGAGTTCCCCGACGGCGCGTTTTTCGTCAACCTGGCCCCGGTCGTCGATCCCAACCTGGTCCCATCCGTCATTGCGGAGACCCTGCGCCTCCACGATCGTTCCTCCCAGTCGCCGCTGGAGATGCTCAAGAACTACTTGCAGGAAAAGCGCCTTCTCTTGTTGCTCGACAACTTCGAGCAGGTGACCGAAGGCTCGGCGATCCTGCCCGAGCTTCTCCGCGCGGCATCCGGCGTCAAGATGCTCGCCACCAGCCGCGAGGTCCTGGGGGTGTCCGGCGAGCATGTCTACCCGGTGCCGCCGCTGGCGCTGCCGCACGACGCCGGGCTGCCCTTCCTGGAGCAGGCGCACTACCCGGCGGTCCGCCTGTTCATCGAGCGGGCACAGGTGGCGAACATCAAGTTCGCTCCGCGCGACGACAATCTACCGGACATCGTCGAGGTCTGCCGCCGCCTGGACGGTCTGCCCCTCGCCATCGAGCTGGCGGCTGCGCGTGTCCGCATCCTGACGCCCCAAGCCATCCTGCAGGAGCTGCCCAGGCGGCTCGACCTGCTGAAAGGCGGCCCGCGGGACTGGCCGGCGCGCCACAAGACGCTGCGGGACGCGATCGGGTGGAGCTACGACTTGCTAACGGAGGATGACAAGACGCTGTTTCGGCGGCTGGCGGTCTTCGCCGGCGGTTGGACACTTGACGCCGCCGGGCAGGTATGCAACGCCGAGGGGGACTTACCGGCCGTGCTCGACGGCCTGATCTCGCTGGTGGACAAGAGCCTTGTGACGCAGGCAGAGCAGCCGGACGGTGAGCCGCGCTTCAGGATGCTGGAAACGATCCGTGAGTATGCTGAGGAGCGGCTTCAGCAGAGCGGCGGGGCCGACGTCGTGCGGCGGCGCCACGCCGCCTGGTGCCTGAGCCTGGCCGACGAAGCATCGCTGCATCTGACAGGGCCGCGGCAGCAAGAGTGGCTGGATCGCCTGGCGCGGGAGCACGACAACATGCGCACCGCGCTGGACTGGTGCATGGGAGCTGGCGAGGCCGAGTTAGGCCTACGGCTAGCCGCTGCGCTTGGCGAGTTCTGGGCTTTGCACGCCCATCTCGACGAAGGGCGCATGCGTCTAGCGCGGGCGCTCGCGGCAGCCCCGGCGCATGGGCCGGACCTCACCCATGCGCGCGCTCTCGATTGGGCATCCGTTCTGGCCTACCATCAGTGTAACTACGCTGTTGCCCAGGCGCAGGCGGGCGAGGCGCTCGCCCTGTACCGCGCGTTGGGCAACCGGCGCGGCGAGTCGCGAGCCCTGGACGTCATGGGCGATTCTGCCAATGAGATGGGCGACTATGTCACCGGCACTGCCCTGTTCGAGGAGGCCCTGGACATTGCCCGCGAAATGGGCGATACTCATCAGACGGCAAGCATGCTGCGGCAGCTTGGCTGGGCAGCGATGCGGGTCGGCGACTACGCGCTGGCTGAATCGCGCTTGGAGGAGGCCACAGCTAAGAGCCGCCTGCTCGGAGATGCGGGCGGAGTGGCCTTCTGTCTCTCGGGTTTGGGCGAGCTGGCTGCACGGGAAGTGCAGTATGAGCGGGCGCGGATACTGCTGGAAGAGAGTCTGGTCCTTCGCCGCGTGCTCAATTACCGGTGGGGGATCGGCGCGACCCTCGGCAGTCTAGGCTGGGTGGCGCTAGAACAGCAGGATTGGGTAACGGCACGGGCCAGGCTGGCCGAAAGCCTGGCAGTACGGCAAGAGCTTGGCGACATGGGCGGGGCGGCGTGGTGCCTGGAGCGGCTGGCCGACATGGCGCTCACCCTGGGCGACGCGGAGCGCGCGGTGCGCCTGTGGTCGGCGGCGGCGACGTTGCGGACGCCCATCGGGTCGGTGATCGACCCGGCGGATCAGCCGGAACACGAGCGCAACCTGGCGGCGGCGCGGGCGGCGCTCGGCGAGGCAGCTTTCGCGGCGGCGTGGGCCGCAAGCTCGGCGTGGACGCTGAAGCAGGCGATCGCGCACGCCACCGAGGACATCATTCGGCCAGGCAGATGACAGGCTGATGGGAGGGAGGAGCGATGAACGCACAAGAGTGGGTCAACCGATTGGCGATGGTCCCCGACCGAATCGCCCGCGCCGTGGCGGGTCAGAGTGAGGCGGCCTTGCGCCAGGTCGCGGCGTCAGGCGGCTGGTCGGCTGCCGACATCCTGGCGCACGTCCGGGCCAGCGATGATATCATGGCCTACCGGTATTATGGGATGCTTGTGCGCGACAATCCGCCCCTGCCCGCGTACGACGAGCACCGCTGGGCAGATGTCGCCGGTTACGTTGCCGCCGATTTCCCGTCAAGCCTGCACGTGTTTGCGATGCGTCGCGCGGAGCTGGTCAGCGTCCTGCGCCGGCTCGCGCCCGATGACTGGCAGCGGGCCGGTGTGCATGAGACCCGGGGCACAGTCTCCATGCTGCATGAGCTTATCTACCAGGTCGAGCACGAGGAAGAGCATTGCGGGGAGATGGAAACGCTCTTTCGTGCCTCAGATAGGTAGTGGTGTGTTACACATGCGATGTGCGTTTTGTCGTCCCGCACGCTCGCGGCGGCCTGAAGACCGCCGCTACAAAATGGAAGCCCAAGGGGCTAGGGTGTGTCTCTGAAGCCCCTCGGGCTTTCATTTGTAGCCGTGGTGTTCACGCCACGGCGGACGCTCGCGGAGCGGTGTTATCGCCGCCTCACGTGTAATATGCCAGCAGGGCAGTGGGGGGTCTCTTTGCTGAGACGAAACGTTCTCTGCGCCTTGGCGTTTCAACTCTTTCTCAGGGAGCGGGGTGGCGGAGGATCACGGTGACTTCGCCGGGGCCGTGAACGCCGACAGACAGCGTCTGCTCGATGTCGCCCGTGCGGCTCGGCCCGCTGATGAACGTCAGGCCGCTGATGTCGGGGCGGCCCTCGCGCACGTGGTCGGCCTTGAAACGGGCGACGAGGTGCGGCATCGTCGGCAGGAGACGAGCCGGGTCGAGGACGGCGATGTGGATGGGCGGCAGCAGGGTCGCCACACGGGGGTTGTGCCGCCCGGCCAGCATCGCCAGCGTGCCCGTCTCGGCGATGGCGTAGTCGGCGCCGCTCAGGACGACGTCGGCGTGCGCCATGACCTCGCGCTGCGCCCGCCGCGCGTTAGCGGACGGGGCCGTCCCCGGCTCGAAGCCCACGACGGTGACAGCGTAGCCGGCGTCCGAGAGAGGCGCGGCGAGGGGAAGGGCGTCCGGGTGGCGGGTGACGATGACCGAGGGCGCGGCGACACGCGGGAGAAGCTCCATCACCGCCGCCAGGATCGCGGCGTCAGTGTCCGCCCAGCGCACGGCGCCGCCAACGGCGGTCAGCGCCATGGCAAACTTCGCGGCCAGCTCATCCAGGGGTGGGACGGCGTCGGTGGGCGGGGCCGGGTGCAGGTCCGCGCCGGGGTTCCACGGCCAGCGCCACGCCTGCCGCGCCTGCCGCACGCGCTGTAGAAACTGCGCCCGTGTTGTCGTCATGCGTTGAACGTCTCCCTATGAAATCGATTGAAACGCAAAGGCGCAAAGACGCAAGGCCGCCAAGAAGCTGAAGATTCATCTCCCTTTGCGTCTTTGCGCCCTTGCGCCCTAGCGTTCCATGTCTCTCGCCGGCTCGACGGCGAGGTGATCCCAGCGGGCGTGGAACGGCTCGGCGGCGGGCAGCGGGAAGTCGCGGTACTTCGTCCAGCCGTCCAGAACCGGCAGCGGCGCGTCGGGAACTTGCTCGCCCTTCGCGAACGGTTTTAGAATTGCCCGCCCCCACGCCGCCAGGTTGTACAGCGCCGGCGTCTGCGCGCCGAGGCGGTACAGGGCGAACAGGGCGCGCTCGGTCCACGGGGCGCGGGGCCGCTCGCCGTCCTCGCCTTCGGCCTCGATGCGCCGCAGCTCCACCAGCATGCGGGGCAGGTCAATCTCCACCGGGCAGGCGTCGCGGCACGCCCCGCACAAGCTCGACGCGTGGGGCAACTCCTTGAAGCGGTCGAAGTCGAACAGCAGCGGACTGAGCACCGCGCCGATGGGGCCGGTGTAGACGCCGCCGTAGGCGTGGCCGCCGATCTCGTGGTAGACCGGACAGGCGTTGAGGCACGCCGCGCAGCGGATGCACAGCAGCGCCTCGCGGAACGTCGTGCCGAGGATGCGGCTGCGCCCGTTGTCGAGGATGACCAGGTGGAACTCCTCCGGCCCGTCGGCGTCGTCAGGGCGGCGGGGGCCGCTGACGGTGCTCACGTAGGAGGAGATGAGCTGGCCGGTCGCCGAGCGCGTGAGCATCTTGAGCGTCGCCGCCCACTCCTCCCACGTCCCGATGACCTTCTCCGCGCCCATCATGGCGACGTGCACGCGGGGCAGGCCGGTCACGTAGCGCCCGTTGCCCTCGTTGGTGACGATGCTGACCGTGCCGGTCTCGGCGATGGCGAAGTTGACGCCGGAGATGCCCACGTCGGCGTCGAGGAAGCGCTGGCGGAGCTGCTCGCGGGCGATGCGCGTCAGCTCCGGGATGCTGGCGTCGGGTGAGACGGGGCGGCCGAGGACGCGGCTGAACAGCTCGGCGACCTCGGCCTTGGTCTTGTGGATGGCCGGGGCGATGATGTGGCTCGGCGTCTCGCCGGCGAGTTGGATGATCCACTCGCCCAAGTCGGTCTCGACGACGGCGATGCCCGCCGCTTCGAGGGCGTCGTTGAGGGCGATTTCCTCGGTGAGCATGGACTTGGACTTGGTGACGACGCGGGCGTTGGCTGCGCGGCAGATGTCGAGGACGATGGCGTTGGCTTCGGCGGCGTCGGCTGCCCAGTGGACGTGACCGCCGTTCGCCGCGACGTTCTCCGCCAGGCGTTGCAGCGACTCGTCCAGGTGATCCACGGCGCGGCGGCGGGCAGCGCGGGCCGTGTGTCGGGCCGTCTCGTAGTCGCCCAGCTCTTTCCAGGTCAGGATGCGCCCGAAGTAGAAGCGCTGCGTGGCGCGGTCCAGCGCCCGGCCGAGGGACGGCTTGGCGAGGGCGTCGCGGACGCGCACGGGGAACGGCTGGCTAGGGTAGCCGTGCTCAGCCATGGCTCGCCTCGGTCTGGGCCAGGATTGTCGCCAGGTGCACCACCTGGAATGGCAGGCCGAGCTTGCGCAGCCCGCCGCCGATGTTCATGATGCAGCCGGCGTCGGTGGTCACGACGGTCGGCGCGCCCGCCGCCGCGATGCGCGTGATCTTCTCCTGGAGCATCGCGCCGGAGATGTCGGGCATGCGCACGGCGAAGCTGCCGCCGAAGCCGCAGCACCAGTCCGAGCGCGTCATCTCGACAAGTTCCAGGCCGCGGACATGGCCGAGCAGGCGGCGCGGCTGCTCGCGGACGCCGAGGCTGCGCAAGGCGTGGCAGGCGTCGTGGTAGCTCACGCGGCCCGGCCACGTCGCGCCGACATCCTCGACGCCGAGGACATCCACCAGGAACTCACTCAGCTCGTAGGTACGCGCGGCGACGGCCTGGGCGCGGCGCTGCCAGCGCGGGTCGTGCTGGAACAGGCCGACGTACTCCTTGCGCACCATCGTGGCGCACGAGCCGGCCGGCGTCACAATGGCCTCGCTGCCCTCGAACACCTCGATGAAGTGGCGGGCGAGGTCCTGGGCGTCGCGGTGGTAGCCGCTGTTGAAGGAGGGCTGGCCGCAGCACGTCTGGCCGCGTGGGAACGTGACCTCGACGCCGAGACGGCGCAGGATGCGGACAGTGTCCTCGCCGACCTGGGGGAGAAAGGTATCGGTCAGACACGAGATGAACAGGGCAACGCGCATAACGTTACTGGAGCGGCTGGCGCTGGATGTCCAGCACGCCCCGCGTGCTGATGCCGGCGTAGCCGCGCACCAGGTGCAGGACGATGGTGGACGCCAGGCGGCGCGCCAGGTCATCGCTTAGCGGCTCGCGGTAGTCGTTCACGATCTCCGGCTGAACGTTGACCAGGCTGTTCACCAGGCGGTCGTCGGCGATCTGCATGTTCTGGCTGGCGCTCGCCGGCTCCAGGAGCAGCGTCGGCGACTTCAGCCCCTGCACCGCCTGCCACGGCAGGGCGTCGTTGAGGCTCCGCGCACCGGCGAAGGGCGCGAGCAGCGTCAGCGAGGTGATGCGGTCGGGCTGCGCAATCGCGGCGCGAACGGCGGCGCGGCCCCCGTCGGCGTGGCCGACGAGGTGGAGCTTCTTCATCTGCATGCCGTCGGCGAACGTGAACACGTTCTCGGCCAGGCGCGCTTCGCTGTCCGGCCACGTCAGGGCGACGCTGTAGTAGTCCCAGGGCATGAGCTTCGCCACCTTGTGCCAGAAATCGTCGGCGCGGGCAAGGAACAGCACGGGGACAGGGCCGGTGTAGAATTGCGCGTAGCTGACACTGCGGCCTTCATGATAAACGTTTGGCATAGCGCCTCCTCCAGCAAATCACAGGGCTGGATAGTGTCATTTGATAACAGGTATGCCGAGGTCTTTGCATATCTTCCGGGCGAGATCATCGTTGATTTCGGTATGCCTTGGAACAGCAGATCGCGTATTGAGTTCCGGATTATGCCACCAGGAGTGCCGCGATCCCTCCCGCAACAACTCACAGCCGTGACGCTGTAAATAGCGCAGAAACTCTCGACGCTTCATACTGCAATGCGTTCTTCTTCGTAGTCCTGTCCGGCTGCCTGGCGAGCCTCTTGACGGTTGAACTCAAGCGCCTCCAGGAGGGTAATGCGCAGCGTCTCTAGCAGTTCCTCGCGCGACGCTTCCTGGCAGTTGACGCCTGGTACTTCCTCGATCCAGCCGATCCACCAGCCATTGTCTTGCTTAACCACAGCTGTGTAAGTATTGTCCATGTGCTGCCTCCATACTCCCGCACCCAACTCAGGACTTCTGTACCGGCAGGACTTGCGCCAGAAACTGGCGCTGGCGCACGAACGACGCCGGGTCCGTCTGCGGCGCTTCGAGGAACAGCGGCCCGCCGTAGCCCGTCGCGTCAATCGCTCCGAGCAGCGCCGGCCAGTCCAGGACGCCCTCGCCGACGGGCAGGTGGCGGCGGCCGGGGGCGTAGTCGCTCACGTGGACGTTGGTCAGGCCGTCGCCCATCGCCGCTACCACCGCCAGCGGATCCACGCCGGCCTCGCTTGCCTGGAACGGATCGAAGGTGAAGCCGACGGGCAGCTGCGCCTGCCGCACGCGCTCGATCTCGGCCGCGCCGCGCATCCAGCAGTGGCTCACGTTCTCGATGCTCAGCACCACGCCGCTGTCCGCCGCCCGCTCCCCTAGCGCCCCGGCGACCTCGAAGAACTCGGCGACGCTGACTGTCTC
Source organism: Anaerolineae bacterium (assembly GCA_046328525.1). Taxonomy (GTDB): domain Bacteria; phylum Chloroflexota; class Anaerolineae; order Epilineales; family JAHCIE01; genus JBDHWG01. Next base: position 329,990 of record JAXLWK010000006.1, on the reverse strand, counting down.
GGCCTCGACGGCGCGCAGGCCGTGCCAGTCAATGCACACCGCGCCCAGGCTCGCCGCCATGTGGACGACCTCCGCAAACAACGCCGCTGCCTCCTCGCGCTGCCGGCGATACGGCGCCCAGAAAGAGTAGTGACGCGAGTGCACGTGAATGGCGTACACCTGGGCGTCCAGGTCGGCGGAACGCGACTGAAGCTCGGCCAGGAAACGCGGGTGGTACTCCCCGACCGTCTGCAAGAACACCTCGACCACACCAAAGCCCGCCTCAGCCGCCACGCGCAGCCCGTCCTCCGTCGCCGTGTGGGGGTAGAGGGCCGCCGTCGAGAGGCCGACCGTCCCACGCGGGAACCCGGCCGTCACGCCTTGACGGCTTTCTCCGCGAGCGGGCGGCGGGCGAGGCAGAAGACGCGCGTCGCCTCGCCACTGTCATCCTCCAACGTGTCGGCGATCTCCCAGTCGGTGAACCAGGTCGGCTCGACGAAACCGACGCGGGCGACCCAGCGATCCACGGCTTCCGGCGGGTAGCCGCGCTGGTAGTGCGTCTCGCGGACGCGCTCGAATGCGCCGTCCGGGCGGCGCACGAACGCCGTCACGGTCAGCGTCCCGACCTGGGTATCGGGGTTGTAGTCGTTCTCGTGCGCCTCGAACACGTCGTCCGTGTTCTGAAGGATGTACGCCTCGCCCGCGTAGAATGTCTCGATGGCCGACGCCGTCAGGACATCGAAGATGACCAGGCCGCCCGGCCGCAGCGCGCGGTACATCGAAGTCAGCGCCTTGCGCACGTCCGCCGGCGTCAGCATGTAGTTCAGGCTGTCACCGAAGCACAGCGCCAGGTCGAAGGTGTCGCGATAGGGCAGCGCGCGCATGTCGGCCACCTCGAACGCCGCCGCGAGGCCGGCGTCCGCCGCCTTCTCCCGCGCGATGGCAACCATGGCCGGCGCCAGGTCCACGGCGGTCACGGCATAGCCCCGCTGCGCCAGCCCGAGCGCCAGGTCACCCACGCCGCACGCCACATCCAGGATCGTTGTCGGCGTCTCGCCCATGCGCGCCAGGAAATCGGGCAGGAACGCCGCCAGCCGCGCGTTATACTCGCGGTGGCCCGACGACGCGGCGAAGACCTCGGCATACTGTTCGTACATGATCTTCGTGCGGTTTCTGTTGGCGCTGCGCCTACTCGAACAGCTTCGCCAGGTGGCGGTCGAGGGTCACCTGGGTCAGCGAGCCGACCTGCCAGCTCTTCACGACGCCGTCGGCGTCCACGAAGTACGTCGTGGGGTAGGCGCGCACGCGATAGGACTGGCCGATCTGGCCGGTGGAATCCATCACGACAGTGAATGGGAACTTCTTGTTGTCTATCCACGACTTGACCGTGTTGACCGGCTCCATCTGGTTGACGGCCAGGACGACCAGGCCCTTGTCCTGGTTCTGCTCGACCGCCTTCGACAGCATCGGCATCTCGATCTGGCACGGCCCGCACCACGTCGCCCAGAAGTTGACGATGACGGGGCGGCCGCGGAAGTCGCTCAGGCGCACCTCCTGGCCATCCACGGTCTTGAGCGTGAAATCGAGCGCGGGCGAGCCGTTGGCCGGCGCGGCGCTCACCGCCGGGTTGTCGCTCGGCGCGGCAGCCGAAGGCGCGGGCTCAATTTCCGACGACGGGCGCTGCGGCTGAGCCGGGCGGGGCGGGGTGGTCGGCAGGGCGCGGCGGAAGGGGCTGCTCGGGTTCAGCACAGCCGCGGTCGTCCCCACTCCGACGACGCACATGCAGCACACGAGCAAGACGGCGCATCCGACAAGCGCCCACAGCCAGGTATTGCGGCGGCGCGGGGGCGGCGCGCCAGCGCCCTGCACCGGCGGTGCGACAGGCGGGAGCGGCTGCGCGGGCGGCGGCTCGACGGGCGGCAGGGGCGTCTGCGCCATCTCGGCGGGGGCCTGGGTCGCGGCCGGCGGCTCGCCCGGCTGGAGCGGCATCTCGCCGACCGTCGTCGGCTCGACTGGCTCGTTCAGCGGTGGAACCTGGGGGATAGGCTCGGTCGGCTCGTCAGGACGCGGGGCGGGGTCAATCATCGGTTTCTCCTGAAGGAGCTGGCGGTGATGGCAATAAGGAGGCCACTGGCGGCGATGCCGACGAGGAGAAGAACCCCTAAACAGCCCTTGCCACCCGGCGGCGTCCCCACGCTTTCCGTGGGCGCGTGCGGCGCATGGCCTTCCGGAACGAAGTCCTCCAGCGGCATGCCGCCGATTAGAACGGGTTCCTCGATCATCTCCTCGTGCAGGTTGTCGCCGTCACTGGGCGCACTTTGCGAAGGCTCGCCGGACCTGGGATCTATCATGGGGTTCTCCTGGATGCTGGGCGCGAGAGCAATTTGTGTCAGTATAGTCGAAAGCCTCAGGACGCGCAAACAGCGAAGCTGTTCTATAATATGTAGCAGGACCTCAAAAGCCAACCGGGCCTGAGATGGGTCGTGGACCACCAGGCCCTTCCTTTGCCGCGAGGAGATTGCATGCGCCACACGAAAATCGTCGCCACCCTCGGCCCCGCCACCGATACCCTCGACACCCTCCGCGCCCTCGTCCACGCCGGCGTGAACGTCGTGCGCCTCAACATGTCCCACGGCGATCACGCCGAGCACGCGGCGCGCATCGCGCGCATCCGCCAGGTCGCCGCCGAGACCGGCCAGATGATCGCCCTATTGGCCGACCTGCAAGGCCCCAAGCTGCGCGTCGGCGAGTTGGCCGGCGGCGAAGCGGAGCTGCTCACAGGCGCTCGATTCACGCTGACCACGGAGCCGATTGTGGGCGACGCCGCCCGCGCCACTGCGCCCTATCCGGAGCTTGTCCACGACGCCAAACCGGGCAACCGCATCCTGCTCGCCGATGGGAACCTGGAGTTGGTGGTGACGGGCAGCACGCCCACGACCGTCGAGACCGAGGTCGTCCACGGCGGCACGCTGCGCTCGCACCAGGGCGTCAACCTGCCCGGCGTCGAGACCAGCCTCAGCTCCCTGACCGACAAAGACCGCCGCGACCTGGGGTTCGTGGTGGCGCAGGGGGTAGACTACATCGCCCTCTCCTTCGTCCGCCATCAGCGCGACATCCAGGAGCTGCGCTACGCCCTGCTCGAGCGGGGCGCGCGCATCCCCATCATCGCCAAGATCGAGAAGGTGGAAGCCCTGGAGCACATTGACGCTATCATCGCCGCCGCCGACGGCATCATGGTAGCGCGCGGCGACCTGGGCGTCGAAGCGCCGCCCGAGCGTGTGCCCGTCATCCAGAAGATGCTCATCCAGAAAGCGCGCCTCGCCGCCAAACCCGTCATCACGGCCACGCAGATGCTTGAATCGATGATCCACAGCCCGCGCCCGACCCGCGCCGAGGCCAGCGACGTGGCGAACGCCATCCTGGACGGCACGGACGCCATCATGCTCTCGGCAGAGACGGCCATCGGGCAGTTCCCGATTCAGGCCGTGGAGATGATGAGCCGCATCGCCCGCGTCACGGAGCCAACGCTCCACTGGGAGCAGTTCGTGCCGACCCAGTGGCGCGGCGGCGGCAACATTTCCATCACCGACGCGATCTCCCTCGCCAGCATTGACATCGCCGCCGAGCTGCACGCCTCGGCCATCCTCGCGCCCACGGCCAGCGGCACCACGGCCCGCGCCGTCGCCCGCTGGCGCCCTCCAATGCCGGTCATCGCCGCCTCCCACGATGAGGGGGTCGCGCGGCGGCTGGCGCTCGTCCGCGGCGTCATTCCCATTGTCATCGGCTGGTGCGACACCAGCGACGACATCGTGGCGCGGACTATCACCGGCGCGTGCGCGGCGGGCCACATTCACGATGGGGAGACCATTGTCGTGACGTCGGGGATGCCGGTGGGGATTCCCGGCCGCACCAACTCACTCCAGATTCAGGTGGTCGGGGAACAAAAACGGGACCTGTGAGGGTCCCGTCGGGGGATTAGCCGCTAGGCGCGGCGTCGGGGGGCGCAGCGCTCGGCTGCGGCGCGGCCCGGCTGGCCGCCGTCTCCGACATATGGCCGCAGTACGGGCAGACGTCCCACTCCAGGGCGAGCAGGCGGCTGCACTCGGGGCAGGGCTTGCGCAGCGGGGTGTAGCACGTCGGGCACAGGACATAGTCCTTCTCCACGCGGCTGTGGCACTTCGGGCAGGTGACGCGCTCTTCGAGCGCCTGGAGCAGCGCCTCCTCCTCCAGCGCGCGGTCGTACTGCTCGGCTAGGCTCTGCTTCGGGCGCATGAGCAGGTACATCAGCAGCCCCAGGACAGGCACGAACGTCACAAGCGCCACGGCCAGGATGATGAGCAGCCAGTCGCGGCTGCGGCTGCGGATGTCCTGGTAGGTCCACACGATAATCGCCAGCCACAGCGCCGTCAGGACGATGCCCATGCACAGGCCAGCAAGCTGCAAGAAAGCGCTGACGCGCTCGAGTATTCCTGGAATATCAATATCAATCTGAGGCATCCGAACATCCTTCACTCATAGATACCGGCATTATACCCCTGCCGCCCATGTCCTGCAAACATTGCGCCCCCTTTGTCCCCGGTGCGCATGCGCTCTAGCTTGACTCTGACACAAATCTCGTCGACAATTGGCAATCGACAGGCCCTGGCGGGTAGCTCCACAGTATAGCGTGGAAGAGCCGAATTCACCCCCCCATCCCCCCGCCGGCGGGGGGAGCAGAGGGGGGTCTCCACGCTATCGTGTAGAGCTACCCCCTGGCGCATCTCAGCGCCCTACCTTGCACGCCCGGCATAGGTTGCCTTACGAGTCACCCCGCAGTTCCCGTTGTTCGCCGACCCGAAACCACCGACATCATTTCCAAGGAGGAGACGACGATGAGACCTACGTACCGCGCAGTTCTCGTTGCCCTGTTCGCCCTGGCCCTCGCCGTCGCGGCCTGCGCCCAGGCGCCCGCCGCGCCGTCGGGCAGCGCTCAGTCCAGCGCCCCGACGGCGGCCAGCGGCGCGGCGGCGCCAAAAGAGGCGGCCAAAGCAGCCGCGCCGCAGAAGGGCGGCGCCCTGACCATCGCCCTGGACTCGGAGCCGCCGACGCTCGACCCCCATGCCTCACCGTCGGCCGTCAGCTTCTACATCACCAACCAGGCGTGCGAGTCACTGCTGTATCTGGACGAGAACCGCCAGCTCAAGCCCTGGTTGGCGGAATCCTGGGAGGTGTCCGACGGCGGCAAGACTTTCACCTTCAAGCTACGCAAGGACGCCAAGTTCCAAGACGGCACGCCGTTCAACGCGCAGGCCGTGAAGTGGAACCTGGACCGCATCGTCAACCCCGCCTACAAGGCGGGCAGCGCGCTGACCTATCTCAGCGGCTTTGACAAAGCCGAGGTCGTGGATGACTACACGATCAAGATCAGCTTCAAGAACCCCTATGCCCCCTTCCTGACCAACGCCGCCGGCGGCCCGCTGGCGATGATCTCGCCAACCGGTACCCCGAAGCAGGGCGACCAGGTCAACAAGACGCCCATCTGCACCGGCCCATACAAGATTGACGAGTGGGTCGCCAAGGACCACGCCACCCTCTCCCGATGGGACGACTACAACCGCCAGCTCCCCTATGCCGCCCAGACCGGCCCTGGCTTCGCCGACAAGATCGTCTTCAAGTTCGTCCCTGAGAACGGAACGCGCATGGCCGCAGCCGAGTCCGGCGAGGTTCAGGTCGCGGCGGCTGTGCCATCCCAGGACCTGCCCCGGTTTGAGAGCAACTCAGCCTACAGCGTCGTCAAGAAGCCGTGGGTCGGGACGCCGCGCTACTGGGCGCTGAACGTCACCAAGCCGCCGACCGACGATATTAAGGTACGCCAGGCCATCAACTACGCGGTGGACAAGGACGCCATTCTCAATACCCTGTACAAGGGCATTGGCACCAAGGGGTTTGCGCCCCTGGCCGCCTCGATGATGGACGATCCTGCGCTGCGCGCCTACTATCCCTTCAACGTCGAGAAGGCCAAGCAACTCCTCGACGAGGCGGGCTGGAAGGCCGGCGCGGACGGCGTCCGCGCGAAGGACGGCCAACGTCTCGAAATCCTGATTAACGACATTGACCTCGGCAGTGGGCCGCAGCAGTTGGACGTGCTCCTCCAGGGCCAGCTTCGCAACATTGGCGCCGACGTGAAGCTCAAGACCCAGGCGCGCGCGCCGTGGTACGAAGACAACTATCGCTGCGCGACCAACGGCCCGGTGCTCTTCCTGCGGAGCGGCGACCCGGACGCCCTGACGTCCCTGTTCTCCTCGGCCAACGTCGGCTCCAACTTCAACTTCAGTTGCCTCAAGGACCCAGAGATTGACAAGATGCTGGACCAGGGCCGCGCAGAGAGCGACCCGGCCAAGCGCAAGGATATCTACCTGACCCTGCAAAAGAAGCTCCTCGACGGCGCGTACATGGTGCCCCTGGCCGACGAGCTGTCCGTGTGGGCGCAAGGCCAGGGGGTGCGCGGCCTGGCATTCGATGGCTTCACGTATCCCATCGTGACGCAGATGGCGGGCGCGAAGTAGACTCCGATGTATGCGTATCTGGGCCGGCGGCTGCTGGCGACCATCCCTGTGTTGTTCGCCGTGCTGCTCCTGGTGTTCTCGATGCTGCACCTGGTGCCCGGCGACCCGGTCAAGCTGATGCTGAGCGAGTTCCAGACCTCGCCGGAGCAGATCGCCCTGCTGCGCTCGCAGCTCCACTTCGACGACCCACTGCCGGTGCAGTTTGGGCGCTACGTCGTCAACGCCCTGCGCGGCGACCTGGGCTACTCGATCCGCAGCAAGCGGCCGGTGACCGCGGAGATCGCCGAGAACCTGCCCTCCACCTTACAGCTCGCCGTGGCGGGGTTGCTCGTCGCAATGCTCGTCGGGGTGGGGCTGGGCATGGTCTCGGCGATCAAGCACCGCACCTGGTTCGACGCCGGCGCGATGAGCGTCGCCCTGCTTGGCGTCTCGATGCCGAGCTTCTGGCTGGGTTTGCTGCTCATCTTCCTGTTTAGCCTGCGCTTCCGTCTCTTCCCGGCCACGGGTGGGGGTGACTTGCAGCACCTGGTGCTGCCCGCCCTCACCCTCGGCCTGGCGTCGGCCGCGATTGTGGCGCGTCTGACGCGGTCGAGCATGCTCGAAGTGATGGGGCGGGAGTACATGACGACGGCGCGGGCCAAGGGCGTCAAGGAACACAGCGTAATCCTGGGTCACGGTCTGCGCAACGCCCTCATCCCGCTCATCACGATTATCGGCTTGCAGTTCGGCCAGCTCCTCGCGGGCGCCGTCATCGTCGAAACCGTGTTCAGCCGGCCGGGGCTGGGCCGGCTAATCGTGGACGCCATCCTCAACAAGGACTTCCCGGTCGTTCAGGGCGTGGTCCTCGTGGTCGCAACAAGCTACGTCATCGTCAATCTGTTTGTGGATCTCATCTATGGCGTGGCCGATCCGCGCATTCGCCACGGGTAAGGCAGAATGACGACCTCGACCACGGCAACTGATCTCCGACCAGTGAGCGTCAGCCCGGCTGTGCCGCGCTCGCGCCGTCGCACCCTCTGGCGTCGCGTCCGCCGCAGCCATAGCGCCCAGGCAGGAGCGCTGATTCTGCTACTCCTCGTCCTCGCCGCCGTCTTCGCGCCGGCGCTGGCGCGCTACGATCCCATTGACATCGGCCCCGACGTGCTGACGCCGCCGGGCGCACAGCACTTCTTCGGCACCGACGCCTATGGCCGCGACATCTTCAGCCGCGTGCTCTACGGCGCGCGCCTGTCGTTGATCATCGGCCTGATCTCGGTTGCCATCGCGGCGACCGTTGGGGTGACTACCGGTCTCCTGGCGGGCTACTATGGCGGCTGGACCGACACCGGCCTCATGCGCGGTGTTGACGTCATGCTCGCCTTCCCCGGCATCTTGCTGGCCCTGGTCATTGTCAGCATGCTGGGGCCAAGCCTGATTAACCTGATGATTGCCGTCGGCATCGCGTCCATCCCGCTCTACGCGCGGCTCACCCGCGGCTCGGTCCTGGCGGCCCGCTCTGAGTTGTACGTCGAGGCGGCGCAGTCGGTTGGCGTGCCCAACCACACGATCCTGACCCGCCACCTCTTGCCCAACATCTTCGCGCCCGTCCTGGTCGCAGCGACCCTCGGCGTCGGCGGGGCGATCCTTGCCGCAGCCGCCCTGAGCTTCGTCGGCCTCGGCAGCCAGCCGCCGACGCCCGAATGGGGCCGCATGTTGAGCGAGGGCCGCCAGTACCTTCGGGACCAGTGGTGGATCGCCACGTTCCCCGGCATCATGATCATGCTCACAGTCCTTGCGATGAACCTCCTCGGCGACGGTTTGCGGGATGCCCTCGACCCGCGCCTGAAAATGTAATGGACGAACGATGCGAACAATTCTCTACCCTGAGTGGATCATCAACGGCACGGGCGCTTCGACCCTCGAACGACACGCGGTTGTCATCGCCGACGGCGTCATCCAGGCGGTGACCCCCGGCGAAGTCGAGGCCGCCGCAGACGATGTTGTCATTCGCGCGCCCGGCGTGACCCTGCTGCCCGGCCTCATCAACCACCACGTCCACCTTGTCTTGCCCGGCGACAATAGCGCCTTCTTCGAGATGAACGAGCTGAGTGACGCGACCCTGGCGCTGCGCTCGGCCCACAACGCCGACATCTCGCTGCGCGCCGGCGTGACGACAGTCCGCGACTGCGGCGGCCGCCAGGCCATCATCCTTGACGCCCGCAATTCCCAGGCCGGCGGCGTGTTTCAGGGCGCGCGGATCGTGTCCTGCGGTTGGACCATCACCATCACCGGCGGCCACACGCGCAACTTCGGCGGTGAGGCTGACGGCCCACTCGCGTTGCAGCAGATGGTGCGCCGGCTCGTGAGCCGCGGCGCCGACTACATCAAGGTCATGGCATCCGGCGGCGGCACACCGGGCAGCCTACCGGCCTACCCTAGCTTCACCGTGGATGAGTTGCGGGTCATCGTGCGCACGGCGCATGAGCTGGGAAAGACCGTCACCACCCACTGCACGTGTACGGCGGCCATCGCCAACGCCGTAGAAGCCCGTGTGGACTTTATTGAACACGCCATGTTCACAGGGCCAGACGGCCCGAGTCACTACGACCCGCGCGTCGCCGAGGCTTTGGCGAGATCGGGCATCCGCGTGACCCCGACGCTGCAGGTGTTCCGCGACCTCGTGGACCTGCTGCCGCCCGGCGCGGAGCGCGATGGCTGGCAAGCCCGCCGCGAGGCCCACGAGGCCCAGATCGCCAGGCTCCACGACCTGGGCGTCCCGCTGCTGGCCGGCTCCGATGCTGGCTGGCGCGCCACCCGCTTTGACACGTTTTGGAAAGAGCTGGACGAGCTGGTCATTTGCGGGCTGTCACCTGGCGAGGCCGTCCACGCGGCGACAGGCCGAACCGCCGAAGCCCTCGGCATCGCCGACCGCGTCGGTACGGTGCAGCCAGGACGCTCCGCCGATCTGCTGCTGGCGCGCGGCGCCGTGGCGCAGGACATCCGCTGCCTCCAATCTGTGCATAGCGTCTATCAGGCCGGCCGGCCTGTCGTCACCCCACAGGAGCAAGCATGAGAATCGCTGACATGAACTGGATGCAGGTAGAGGACTACCTGCGCAACGATGACCGCACCGTCCTGCCCCTCGGCAGCACCGAGCAGCACGGCTATCTGAGCCTGAGCGTGGACAGTATCCTCGCCGAGCGCCTGTCCATCGAGGCCGCCGCGCCCCTGGGTATCCCCGTCTTCCCCGTGCAGGCCTACGGCGTCACGCCCTACTTCCGCGCCTTCCCCGGCAGCATCTCGCTGCGCATCGGCACCTATCTGGGCGTCGTCAGGGACATCCTGGACTGCATGGCGTCCCAGGGCTTCCGCCGCATCCTCATCGTCAACGGCCACGGCGGCAACGCGCCGGCGCAGGCCTACCTCGGCGAGTGGATGGCCGACAACCCCGGCATCATCGTGAAGTTCCACAACTGGTGGAACGCGCCGAAAGCCTGGGCCGAGGTACAGCGCATTGACCCCGTCGCCTCCCACGCCTCGTGGATGGAGAACTTCCCCTGGACGCGCCTGGCCGACGTCGCGCTGCCAGAGACCCAGAAGCCCATGTCCGACCTGAACCGGCTGCGCCAGCTCCACCCACAGGCGCTGCGCGAGTACCTCAAGGACGGCAACTACGGCGGCCTCTACCAACGCTCCGACGACGATATGCTCGCCATCTGGAACGCGGGCGTCGCGGAGACGCGCGCCCTGCTGACCGAGGCGTGGGGGTAAGCCATGCGATTGCTCATCTGGGGCGCGGGCGCTATCGGCGGGACGCTGGGAGCATACCTGGCACGGGCCGGACATGACGTCACCTTCGTGGACCGGGCGGCTGAGCACGTCGCGGCCATTCGCGGGGCAGGACTGCGCATCACAGGCCCCATCGCCGAGTTCAGCGTCCAGACGCCGGCGTACACGCCCGACGAGCTTAAGGGGCAGTGGGACACCATCGTCCTGGCGGTGAAGGCGCAGGACACGCGCGCGGCCGCCGAGGCGCTCGCGCCGCACCTGGCCGCCGACGGCTATGTCGTCTCGGCGCAGAACGGGCTGAATGAGCTAGTCATCGCCGAGGTTGTCGGCAAGCCGCGCACGATGGGCTGCTTCGTCAACTTCGGCGCGGACTACCTGGAACCGGGCCTCATCATCTATGCCGGGCGCGGGGCGGTCGTCCTGGGCGAGCTGGATGGGGCGATGACGCCGCGCCTGACGGCGCTCCACGCGGTGTTCCGCCAGTTCGAGGAAAACGCCATCGTCACCGATAACATCTGGGGCTACTTGTGGGGCAAGCTGGCCTACGGCGCGCAGCTCTTCGTGACGGCGCTGACCAACGACTCCATCGCCGACGCCCTGGCCGACGAGCGCACTCAGGACGTGTACATCGCCGTCGCGCAGGAGGTGATGCGCATCGCCCTGGCGCGGGGGGTCACGCCGATGGGCTTCAACGGCTTCGACCCGTCGGCCTTCCTGCCCGACACGCCGCGCGCCGTGTCCACCCAATCGCTGAAGGACATGGAAGCGTTCAACCGCAAGTCGGCCAAGAGCCACAGCGGCATCTGGCGCGACCTGGCCGTGCGCAAGCGCAAGACCGAGGCCGACCCTCAGCTCGGCCCCATTGTCACGCTTGGCGCGGAGATCGGCGTGCAGGCGCCTCTCGTGGCGCGCACCATCGAGATGATTCACGACATCGAGGACGGCCGCCGCGCGATGAGCCGCGCCAACCTCGACGAGTTGGCGGCACTCCTGCCGGCCAAGACCTGAAGCAAATCTGCCACAGAGACACGGAGAACACAGAGAAAAGAGGATTATTGACTTCTGTTCTCCGTGTCCTCTGTGCCTCCGTGGCAATCTCTCAACCGGCGTCTTCAGTAGTTCCCAGTAGAAGGAACAATGACTGCTTACCAAGACTTCCAGGCGCACATCGCCTCCATCAACGACCTGCTCGTCACCCTCTCTGTCCTCCAGTGGGACGCGCGCACGCAGATGCCGCCCGGCGGCTCGGAGACGCGCGGCCACCAGATGGCAACGCTGTCTGCCCTCGCCGCCGACCAGTTCGCGGGCGAGAAGACCGCGCGCCTCCTCGACGCGGCCGAGGCCGAAGTCCAGGGGGATGACCCCGACTCGTACCGCGTCCGCGCCGTCCGGCAGACGCGCGAGGCCTACGCCATCGCCCGCCGCATTCCGTCGTCCCTGGTCAGCGAGATGGCGGCCCACGAGGCCATCGCCCAGAGCGTGTGGGAGGCCGCGCGGCCGGCCAACGACTTTGCCCGCTTCGCGCCGTACCTGGAGCGCACTGTCGCGCTTCAGCGCCACCTCGCCGACGCCATCGGGTACGACGCCCACCCCTACGATGCCCTGCTCAAGAAGTACGAGCCGAGCATGACCGCTGCTCGCCTGGCCGACCTGTTCGGCGCGCTCAAGGCGCGCAGCCTGCCCCTCCTCAAGCGCATCGTGGACAGCGGCGTGACGCCGCGCACGGATTTCCTGGCGCGGGAGTACCCAGAAGCGAAGCAGCGCGCGTTCGGGCTGGAGATCGCGCAGCTCTTCGGCTACGACCTGCGGCGCGGGCGGCTGGACAAGTCGTCCCACCCGTTCGAGATCTCGTTCACGCGCGAGGACGTCCGCATGACGACGCGCTACAACGAGCGCTTCCTGCCCGCCGCGACCTTCGGCACCTTCCACGAGACCGGCCACGCTCTCTACGAGCAGGGCGTCGCACCGGAGCTGACGCGCTCCGCGCTGACCACGGACCTTGTTAGCCTCTACGCCGTCGGCGGGGCGAGCTTCGGCGCGCACGAGTCGCAGTCGCGCTTGTGGGAGAACCTGGTCGGGCGCAGCCGGGTCTTCTGGCGGCGCCACTTCGGGCGGCTCCAGGAGGTCTTCCCGGCGCAGCTCGCCGACGTGACCGCCGAGGAGTTCTACCGCGCCGTCAACACCGTCCGGCCGAGCCTCATCCGCGTCGAGGCCGACGAGGTGACGTATAACTTCCACATCATGCTGCGCGTCGAGATCGAGATGGCGCTGCTGGACGGGCGCGTGAGCGTCGCCGAGCTGCCGGATGTGTGGCGCGCAAAGATGGGGGAATACCTCGGCGTCACGCCGCCCGACGACCGCCAGGGCGTGCTCCAGGACATCCACTGGTCGTCGGGCAACGTCGGCTCGTTCTGCACCTACACCGTCGGCAACGTCATGTCGGTGCAGCTCTTCCAGGCAGCGCGGCAGGGGGTGGCGGGCCTGGACGACGCGCTGGCGGCGGGCGACTACGTCCCGCTGCGCACCTGGCTGACCGAGAACATGTACCGCCACGGCCGCGCCTTCGGCGTCAACGAGCTGCTGACGCGCACGACCGGCCGGGGGCTGGACGTGGACCCCTACCTCACCTACCTGGAAACCAAGTACAGCGACCTGTATCTCAGCGGAGGGAGCGCGGTATGAACATCTCATTCGAGGGTCAGACGGCCATCGTCACCGGCGCGGCCCACGGCTTCGGCCGCGCCATCGCCCACCGCCTGGCCGAGCGCGGCGCGTCGGTCTGGGCGTGCGACATCGTCGCCGAGGAGCTGGCCGAGACAGAGCGCATCTGCCGCGAGGCGGGCGGAACGTGTCAGACGCGCATCGTGGACGTGACGCAGCGGGACGCGGTGAACGCCCTCGTCGCCGAAGCCCTGGCGGCGACCGGCCGCGTGGATATCCTGGTCAACGACGCGGGCGGCGTGCTGGGGCAGGTGGGGCAACCTATCGAGCAAGTCACGCCCCAGCAGTGGCAGGCCATCTTCGACGTGAACGTCACGGGCGCGTGGAACTTCTGCCAGGCCGTCGCGCCGAGCATGAAGGCCGCGCGTTCCGGGCGCATCGTCAACATCTCCAGCGGCGCGGGGTTGGGCGTGAGCCTGACCGGCATCCAGGCGTACGCCTCGGCGAAGGCGGCGCAGATCGGGTTGACGCGGCAGCTCGCCCACGAGCTAGGCGAGTGGAACATCACCGTCAACAACATCGCGCCGGGCTTCGTCCGCTCGAACCCGACGACGGAGCGCCAGTGGGAGTCCTATGGCGAAGAGGGGCAGCGGGCGCTGGTGGCGCGCATCGCCATGAAACGCCTCGGCTCCCCTGACGACATCGCCTTCGGCGTGCTGTTCTTCGCGTCGGACTACGCCGGCTGGATCACCGGCCAGGTGCTCTCGGTGGATGGGGGAAAGTAGTCGCCTGGACCGCGAAAGCTACGAAAGCGCGCGAAAAGCCGCGAAAGTCAGCCACAAACTTGCGCTGGCTAGCGGTCGCATGAGAACCGCTGTGACCCTGAGGCCCGCATGCCACCATACGGCTTGGGGGTCTTGCAATGACAGCACGTGTGTTCTAGGCAATGCCGAAGCCCTGAGCTGCGCAAATTGGAATCCCCTTTTCGTGGCTTTCGGTTCTTTCGCGGCTCTCGTGGTCCATCACCTTCGCATCGCATAAATGCCATCAATAAGGCAAGAACACCTCGCCCAAGTCAACGCCGCTTTGTGTCCCCATCCGGATTCCAATAGGGTTCCCGTCCCTATCTCGCAGCAAGTAGCACTTTTTGTTGGCCGCAGCAAGCATCACATAGAACGTTTTGTCTTTGACAGTGTCGGCCGGGATCTTCATCTCGTCATCACGCTCTTTACCAGGAAGCAAGATCTTACCATTGGCATCCGTAATGGCGACTTGATCCATGCCAGAGCTTCTGCCACCTCCGACAGCCTCTAGCGCCGGGAACGTTGCTCCTTTCTTCAGCGTACAAGTTGCATCGTCAACCATGTCCGACCCAAATACCATGACAGCCCCAAACTTCTCATTTGCCACTGGTTTGCCGGTCGTCTTGCTGATCAGAACGGCTACGATTTTGCCAACTGGGACCTGTGATGTGGGTAGGGGCGCTGCGGTAGGAATTTGTGTTGCGACCGCCGTTGGTGGTGGAGCAGTAGGTTGTGGTGCAGCGACTGCTGCGGTGGGCTGAACCGCAGCTGGTGCTGAAGGCGCCTGAGCAGATGGAGGTGACGGTTGAGTTGCGCACCCCAGCAGTGTGAAGGCCAAGAGGAGACTCCAAATCGTGCCCGAGAAGCAGCGACCAGACATCGTTTTCCCCCTTTTGATCCACATCTTCAATGGAAGAGAAGTATCGGCAATTGCAGAATGCCCTGTCTTGTCGAACACACCGCTGCCATACTGGTCAGTCTATCACATAATGCCCCCCCGTCATGAAGACATGCTAACGCCAGGTAGAGACTTGACCACGAAGGCGGCTCAAACCATCTGGGGGGAGATATGCTATAATTGGTGATAGGTGAAAAGGTATTGGTTATTGGGTGGGAGCAGTCTATGACAGGTCATGCGATAGTTGAGGTATCACAGGATATCCTCGATTCGGCACGTCTGACAATACCCGAACTGAAGGTCGAGCTTGCCGTGCATCTGTACGCACAAGGGCGACTCTCCTTCAGCAAGGCGCGGGAACTCGCGGGCATGTCCATCTGGGAGTTCCGGCAGGTGTTGGGAGTGCGCCGGATTGCGCCTCACTATGACGAAAGCGATCTCGACAAAGATATGGCTACCCTCCGAGACCTGGGCCAGTCGTGATTGTCGTCAGCAACACATCTCCCCTCACCAATCTCGCTGCCATCAATAGGTTTGACCTGCTGCGTCAGCTCTATGGCGAGTTACATATACCCGTCGCCGTCTGGGACGAGCTAAACGCCGGCGGGAGGGCCTGGCCTGGACGCGATGAAGTGGCCAATGCAGCATGGATTCGCCGCGCAGAGTGTACCAATCGCCCTTTGATCACTCTACTGACGCGAGATCTCGATCGGGGAGAGGCAGAGAGTATCGCCTTGGCGGTCGAACTGAACGCGGACCTTGTGCTGTTGGACGAACGCGAGGGAAGACACGCAGCCCAACGTCTAGGGCTGCACGTCCTCGGGGTCGTAGGTGTCTTGCTACAGGCAAAGAGTGCAGGCCTGTTAAGCGCAATTCTTCCTGAGCTAGACGCGTTGCGACAGACTGCTGGCTTCTACCTCTCCGACGTCGTCTATCACAAAGCCCTCAAGCTCGCATGCGAGCTTGAGGGCTAACAGGGCCTGTCGGCGCGGTAATGTCGACCTTTGCTAGACTGAGAGTTCAACCGTATGGAACAACGACCCGGGCAGGCCCATCACTTCGCTCTGTGCATCAACAACGAGGGACACTTCGTATCCCTCGTTGTTGGCAAGCTCTACCGCATCATTGCAGACGCCGATGCGGCTGGACACGGCTATATTCGTGTCGTCGATGAAAGTGGCGAGGATTATGCCTATTCGGCAGAGCGCTTCTTCCCGCTGGAGTTGCCCTTAGCGATTGAAGAAGCTCTCATCCACGCCGTGTAGGCACGTCATAGTTTGATGAAGTAAACCGACGGGGGAGAGGCCCAGCGTAGCCTTTGAGTTCTTAATGTCAGGTAGAGGTTAGACTACGAAGTGCTCAATCCGAACGAGCCCAGGTATGTTATAATTGCATTATCAGTGGGAGCAGATGAATGGAACTGGAGTTATGCCAGGGCAGGGAGATCGTATGGCGAGTATCGAGCTCCATCTGAACAAGGATGTGCTGCACCAAGTTGAGCGCCTGGCAAACGCTCGCGGCTCGACGGTGGAGGCCGTGATCACCGAGATCATCGAGCAGAGCGTACAGGAGCAGCTCGGCCAGGACGACTTGGTAACCGAACCGCGCCTGCAACACCAACTCGAAGCGCTGGAACGGATTCGCCAACACAAAGCCGCGATACTGGAAGCACACGGAGGAAAGCCTCTTGAGTTCGACGTAGTGGAAGCGATTCGGCAGGTGCGGGAAGAGCAGGATGAGCGCTATTGAGGAGCGCGTGCCGACGATCGTGATTGACGCAAGTGTCGCAGTCTGGGCAGTGCTACCTGTCGTCGCTGCGTCGGATGTGACTGCTCAATTCGCTGAGTGGCGCAAGCATGGTTCCAGGATTGTCGCCCCTGATCATTGGGTTGCGGAATGCGTCTCAGCGATACGGCGGACTGTATATCGTCGCATTGTCTCTGATGCGGAAGGCCGCGTGGCGATACAGGACCTGTTCGCACTCGACGTCGAGATTGTGCCGACAACAGAGCGCCAATCGCTAGCAGCTCTGGAATGGGCTGAACGCCTCGGTCAAGCGCGGGCCTATGATGGCTTGTACTGCGCTCTTGCTGAGGAATTGAAGGCAGAGTTCTGGACCGCCGACCAACGGTTGGCTCGCGCGGCCCAACAGCGCAACGCCGTATGGGTGCGCTGGATTGGCGCGACTCCTTAACCCAATAGCGCGCCCATACCCGTGACCAGCACGACCGTCGAGCGGGCGCCGGCGACGTACCAGCGGGTGTTCGCCGCCAGCGCCACCGGCGGATCGCTGATGTCGTCGGGACTCGGGTTGCACGTGTCAATGAAGCGCCGCCACGTCTGCCCCGGCGCCAGGTGCGGCAGCTCGAACTCCAACGGCTCCCAGAAAGCGTTGAGAATCACATAGATGTGCTCGCCCTCGGTGGCGTTGATAAGCTCGAACGCCAGGTAGCGCGCGTTCGGGCCGAAGTCGGGGTGGCCGAGGTGCTGGCCGTGCCAGTGTACCTCGGTGCCGCCCGGCGACACCCAGAACGTCTCGTCGCGGAACAGGCGGCTGCGAAGGTGGAAGCGCAATAGGAGCTGCACGAAGCGCAGCACGTCGCCGTGGCGCTCCACGTCCTCCCAGTCGAACCAGCTCGTCTCGTTGTCCTGGCAGTAAGCGTTGTTGTTGCCGTGCTGCGTCCGCCGCACCTCGTCGCCCATCAGGAGCATCGGCCGCCCCTGGGCGATGAGCAGCAGCGTCAGCAGGTTGCGCACCTGCCGCGCCCGCAAGATTTCGACGTCCTTGTTCGTCGTCGGCCCCTCGATGCCGCAGTTC
Organism: Anaerolineae bacterium; assembly: GCA_046328525.1. Lineage (GTDB taxonomy): Bacteria > Chloroflexota > Anaerolineae > Epilineales > JAHCIE01 > JBDHWG01. The sequence goes on along the minus strand of JAXLWK010000006.1, from coordinate 312,518 downwards.
CAGCCGTGGTTGTCGTTCGTGCCGTCGCGGTTCTCCTCGCCGTTCGCCCAGTTGTGCTTCTCGTTGTACGACACGAGATCGTTGAGCGTGAACCCGTCGTGGCTAGTGACGAAGTTGATGCTGCGGCTGGGGTCGCGGTCGAGCTGCTGAAACAGCATCGGGCTGCCGCTGATGCCGTCGCCGAGCAGCGTCGTCATGCCGGGGTCGCTCTTGGCGAAGCGGCGCACGGTGTCGCGGAACTGCCCGTTCCACACCGCCCACTTCAGGCCGATGAACGTCCCCACCTGGTATAGCCCGCCGGCGTCCCACGCCTCGGCGATGATCTTCGTGCCGGCCAGCACCGGGTCCGACTCGATCTCCCACAGGATGGGCGGGTCGCTCAGGGGCTGGCCGTCCACGCCGCGCGACAGGATGGATGCCAGGTCAAAGCGGAAGCCGTCCACGTGCATGTGCTCGACCCAGTAGCGCAGGCTATCCATGATCATGCGGCGCACGATGGAGTTGTTGGCGTTCAGCGTGTTGCCGACGCCGCTGTAGTTGATGTAGTCGGCGCGATTGTGGGGGTTGAGCAGGTAGTACGTCGAGTTCGCCATGCCGCGATACGCGAGCGTCGGCCCGTTCTGGTCGTCCTCGGCGGTGTGGTTGTAGACCACGTCCAGGATGACCTCGATGCCGGCGCGGTGCAGCGCCTTCACCATGTCGCGGAACTCGTCCACCGGCCCCGTCGAGTCGAGGCGCGCGCTGAAGCTGCGATGGGGGGCAAAGTAGGCGACCGGCTGGTAGCCCCAATAGTTGGGGCGTGGGTAGGGGGCGGCCTGCGGGTCGAACTGCTGGACGGGCATGAGCTCCACCGCCGTCACCCCCAGGTCCACCAGGTAGGGGATCTTCTCGATCAGCCCGGCATACGTGCCGCGCCGCTCCGCCGCCACGCCCGAGTTGGGATTCGCCGTGAACCCACGGACGTGCATCTCGTAGATGACCGACGGACTGCCGTTGCGGTAGAGGGGACGGTCGCCCTCCCAATCGTAGGCCGTCGGATCAACGACGACGCTCTTCATGCCGTAGGGAATGTTGTCGAAGCCGTACCACGCCGCCGCGCCGCGCCGGTAGTTGGTGTAGGCGACGGCGCGGGCGTAGGGGTCAATGAGGAGCTTCGACGGGTCGTAGCGCAGGCCTTCGTCGGGCCGGTACGGGCCGTGGACGCGGTAGCCGTAGAGCTGGCCCGGACGCACATCCGGCACGAAGACATGCCAGTAGTAGAACGTGCGGTTCAGTTCGGGGGTGAGGCGGATGACGCGGGCGGGCGCGTGGTCCTCCATCGTGTCGAACAGGAGCAGCTCGATCGCCGTCGCGCGGCGCGAGAACAGGGCAAAGTTGACACCGTGGGGGTAGACGGTCGCGCCGAGAGGATACGGTTGACCGGGTTGGACGTCCGACATGGTGGATGATGGCTTTCTGGCAAGAAAAGGCTGGCGCAGGATGCGGTAATTCTACCACACATCCTGCGCCAACGCTTTCTGTCATGAACCCTGTCCCGCGCCGTCCTGACTCAAGCCGCTGTCTGGGCTTGCCGCTAGAGCCGCTGCCTTCTTGCGGTCGCCGGCGCGCAGAGCCGCCCACGCCACCTTGCTGTTCTGCCACGTCAGATAGATGCCCGCGGCCAACACACCGACAACCAGCATCTCACGCCAGTAAGTCAGCGCGAGCAGCACCAGGGTGACAAGCGCCAGGATGACCGTAATCACCGCGATCACATTGGCGACGCGCCGCTGGAACACAGCCTCAATGACCGCGAAGAGCACGATCACCGAGATCAGGGCATTGATCCAGCTGGCGACGCCGAGGAACAGCAGCACAACGAAGACAACCAGGAGTAGACCGATGCTCAATGCGGACCAGATCTCGCCTGCGCGCGCGAAGCGCATCGACTCAGTGGTCATCGGCGCTTGCATCAAGCCGATATGGGCGCGCGGGTCGTCTTTGATGCCCGCATTGAGCCGCTGGACGCGCACGGCCAGGGCGCTCAATAGCGTCTTGTTGCGCGCGTGTTCGAGGCGCAGACCCTGGATCTCGTCGCCGAGCGCGACAATCGTCCCGTCTACGCCCCTGGCGTCCTTGGCCAGGTAGGAGAAGCCGTTCAGCGCCGCCCGCTCGGCGCCCTGCTTCTCCATCTCCCCTTGTTTCGCCTCCAATTCCCGTTCGATCTCCTTCTGGCGCGCGGCGACGCTGTCTATCTCCTCATGGAGCACCGACTTCTCAGCCAACGGGGTCGGCACCTTGTCAAGCCCCGCGAAGCCGAGCGGGTCGTACCACACATAGCGCGGCGTGCCGTCACGGTTGTACATGGGACCGGCCGGCGCGTTCTCGCCGCCGACCGGGTCGCGGGTGAACAGGCCCCACAATCCGTGGTAGTCGGTCAGCCACGCCGGCGGCGGGTCGAGGAGCACCGGCTTCCACTCATGATCCTGGCCCGGGCCGACGGAGAGGCCATCGCCACGCACGTACTCGACGAAGGGTATGGTCAGGAATGGCGCGCTCTCTTCAACCTCGTCCCCCTGGCCGAACGCCCGATTCCACAGCCGCCGCGCGGCCATCAGATAGCGCGTGAGCGACTCGGTGCCCGGCGCTTCGGACTCAATGAGGTACTCGCCCGGGCGATAGTAGGCCGCGTGGGAGCCGGCGCCGATGTAGACGACCGGGTGCGTCTCGTCAACGATGTCGAGCTGCTCCCTGTCATCCCAGCGCCGCCGCAAGTCGTCGCCCGTGAAGTCGTGGGCCGCGTAGAGCACCCACTCGGGCTTCACGCTGCCGTCCTCGTCCTCGTACAGGAACACCCAGACGTTCTCCCAATCGGCCTCGTGGTCGTTGACGCCGTCAAAGCTCGAGCGCCAGTCGTCGTAGTGGTAGAAGAACCAGTAGTTCAGCCCGATCCAGCCCTGCTGGCGAACGACGCGTCCGTAATAGACGAACTTCTGACCGCCCGATTGGATATACTTCGACTGCTCCTCGGCCACCGCCGCCGTGGCGCCGGACACCTTGCCGCGCAGAATCATGCTTAACGAGAAGCCAGCGTCAATGAGGCGCGGGAGCAATCCAACGCGGGCAAGCCGCCCGATGCCCGGATCGAATCCACTCGAGAGGGCGCGAAACTGGAGATCACCCTGCTTGAGCGCTCGCCCGACGACATCGCCGAGCGAGAGCGGTTGCACAAAGCGCATGTACTCCACCGTCCCGAACGGAAACGACCGCGGCTGCGCCAGGGTTTCAAGCGTCAGATGGCCCTCCGGGATGAGCACCTGGTCGGAGTGGTTCGGCGCCGACGCCCACAGACTCGCGTGGGCGACGTATCCCTCCACATCCGTGGGATAGTACAGCTCTCCTTTCGTGAACCGCAGAACAGGCTCGAACTTCCGCAGCAGGGCGTAGTCGTCCAGGTCAGTCCGGATGGATAACGGTTGCTGTAGCATCGCTGACCTCCATCTGCTTGAAGACCCGGCGCACCTCGCGCTGGTTGAGTAGGAAGACGGCCAGGACCGGCACGAACAGGCCATATGCCACCCCGTTGCCGGAGAAGAAGGCGTATAGCCCGAGTAGCAGGCGCGCGCCAAGCAATCCGATCGCGAGCCGCCATGCCCACGGCTGGAGACGCCGCAGACCATAAATCGAGACAAGACCGACGATTGCCACCAGCAGAAGCATGAACGCTATCTGCAACTCGGCAGCACTCTTGGGTGAAGCGGTCGCGGCGGCGTAAGTTCCTCTCAGATCATCGAGCCTCAAACCCGCTTCTATCAGGTAACCGATGGCACTGACGACGACGACGGCCACTTCGATGCTGTACACAAGAATGGCTACGGTGACCGACATTGGCCTCTGACGAGTTTGTGCTTCCAAAGGCATCTCTCCTTCGAAACGGGAAGATTGGCCATGACGCGCCGCGGGAGGGAAGCCAACACCAAGCGAATGGTTGACGGCCCTCCTTCATGCAATTATACTCCCATTCATGTCAAGGCGCACCCTGATCTTCCTGCTTTTCACGCTGGCTTACATCCTTTCGTACTTCTTCCGCTCGGCCAACGCGGTCATTGCGCTCGACCTGAGCCGCGACCTGGGCCTGGACGCGGCGCAGCTCGGCCTCATGACCAGCCTGTTCTTCGCCGCGTTCGCCGCCGTTCAGCTTCCCCTCGGCGTCTATCTCGACCGCATCGGGCCGCGCTGGGTCACGCCCCTGTTGATGCTCGTCGGCGCCGGCGGCAGCCTGCTCTTCGCGTCCGCGGCGTCCTTTGGGATGGCGGCGCTGGGGCGCGCGCTCATCGGCGTCGGCATGGCGGGCATCCTCATGGGCGCCCTCCGCGCGTTCAGCATGTGGTTCCCGCCGCGTCGCTTCGCCACGATCTCTGGGGTGTTCGTCGGCCTCGGCGCCACGGGCGCCCTGCTCGCCACCCGGCCCCTCGCCCTCCTGTCCACCAGCGTCGGCTGGCGCTCCGTCTTCATCCTCGGCGCCCTCGTGACCGCCGCCGTCGCCGCCGCGATCATGCTCTGGGCGCGCAACGCGCCGCCCGGCGTGGACTGGCGCGGCGGCGGCGCGGCGGGCAGCCTGCGCACCGTCCTGGTGGACCGCCGCTTCTGGCGCATCGCGCCGCTCATCTTCTTCATGTCGGGCGCGCTGTATGCGTTCCAGGGTCTGTGGGCCGGCCCCTACCTCTTCGACGCCATCGGCCTCGGCAAGATGGAGGGCAGCGACATTCTGCTCCTCCTGGCCGTGGGAGCCATCGTCGGGTTCCTTACCTCCGGCTGGCTGTCAGACCGCTTTGGCCTGGGCCGCATCGTCGTCACGAGCGCGGCCATTCTCGTCGCCGACCAGCTGGTCCTCATCTCGCGCCCACCGCTGCCCGTGGTCAGTGTCGCCTTCGTCATCTACGGCCTCACCGCCGCGCCCCACATCATGCTCATCGCCCAGGCGCGGGGCCTGTTCCCCCAAGCCCTCGCCGGCCGCGCCATGTCGGCAACCAACCTGTTCGCCATCGGCGGCTCGTTCATTCTCCAGTGGTGGATGGGGGCCATCATCGGCCTGTTCCCCTCGGACGCCGCCGGGCGCTATCCACCGACGGCCTACGGCGCTGCTCTGTTGTTCCTGGCCGTCGGGATAATGGCGACGCTCGTGTGGTATCTGCCTGTGGCCCGCCGCGCGCTCCAAGCCGGAGCCACTGAGTAACTGACTCTGTGAGAAGTGAGAGGTACTTTTGAACGAGACCCACGATCCTCACGGCGCTCTTCTGCGTCCGGTCAGTCTGAGCGAACTGGCCGGGCTATCCGTCAGGCTCGGCCTGACGGCGTTCGGCGGACCGGCCGCCCACATCGCCATGCTGCGCGACGAAGTCGTCACGCGGCGCGGCTGGATGAGCGCGCAGTATTTCCTCGACCTGCTGGGCGTCACCAACCTCCTGCCCGGCCCGAACTCCACCGAGATGTTCCTCGCCACGGGCTACAGTGTCCAGGGCCGCCGCGGCCTGTTCGTGTCGGGCTTCCTATTCATCCTCCCGGCGTTCACCTTGACGCTCATCTTCGCCTGGCTGTACGTCCACTATGGCGCGACGCCGGCCGGCACGTGGTTCCTCTACGGCGTGAAGCCGGTCATTATCGCCATCGTGCTCCAGGCGCTGTGGAACCTGGCGCGCACGGCGATCAAGAGCGTCTTCCTGGGCATCGTCACCGCCGTCGTCCTCGCGCTCTACCTGCTCGGCGCGCCGACCCTGGCGCTGCTCGTCGGCGCAGCGGCGCTCGTGATGCTGGTGGCGAATGTGCGGCGGCGGCGGAGACCCCCCTCTAGTCCCCCCGTCAACGGGGGGCAGGGAACTCTACCCCCCGCCGACGCGGCCGATCCTCCACCCCCCGTCAACGGGGGGCAGGGGGGTCTTGCGGCCATCTTCTTGCCCTGGCTCCCGACGCTCCAGCGACTAGCCTTCCAGGCGCAGGCCGCCGTTCCCTACACACCGTGGCTCCTGTTCTGGCAGTTCCTGGTCATCGGCGCGACGATCTACGGCTCCGGCTACGTCCTGCTGGCCTATCTCAACAGCAGCCTCGTAGACACCTACGGCTGGCTGACGCAGCAGCAGCTCCTCGACGCCATCGCCGTCGGGCAGTTCACGCCGGGGCCGGTGTTCACCACCGCGACATTCGTCGGCTTCCTGGTCGGCGGCTTCCCCGGCGCCGTCCTCGCCACGGCCGGCATCTTCCTGCCCGCCTTCGTCTACGTCGCCATCGTGAACCCCTTCGTCCCGCGCCTGCGCGGGTCGCCGTGGGTGCGCGGCATCCTGGACGGCGCTAACGTCGCCGCCGTCGGCCTCATGGCCGGCGTCGAGATCACGCTGGCGCGAGCCGCGCTGATAGACGCCATCACCGTGGCGATCGGCGTCATCGCCTTCATCTTGCTGATACGCTTCCGGGTGAACTCGGTGTGGCTTATCGCGGGCGGCGCGCTCGTCGGCGTCGCAGTTGGGCTGCTGCGGGGGTGGAGCGGTTAGCGGAAGAAGAGACTCGCCACAGAGACACAGAGGGCACGGAGGATAAAAGGCTGTTTCTCTGTGTCCTCTGTGCCTCTGTGGCAACCACTCCTAGACGGCGACGAGCTGGATGTACATCCCAAAGGGCGTGGCGAAGTAGGCGAAGCGGCCGGTGCGGCGGTCGCCGAGCTGCACGCCGGGGTTCATCTCCATCAGCCGCACGCCGGGCTGCGTCGCCAGAAACGCGACAGCGGCCTCCAGGTCGGCGACGCTCAGCGCCAGGTGCCGCGCTGCCACGTCGCTGTTCTTCGGCATCGTCGCCTGGGCATCGGGGGCCGTCGGCTGGAGCAGCTCGACGCGACCGCCGTCCGGCGCGCGCAGGAAACACACCGTCAGCGTCCCGCGCGGGTGGATGTCGAAGAAGCGCGCCATGCGGTCGTCGTCCACCGATTGCAGCAGGGTTGGCTGCGACTCGATCTCGAAGCCGAGGACGTTGACGAAGAAGTCGCGGGCCTCGACAATGTCGGGGACGGCGTAGCCAACGTGGTTGACGCCGACGAGGGACGGCATGGGAGCGGAGCGATCGCTAGGCATGGGTGTCCTCACTTATGCTATCATTGGGGGCGTATCGTATCGCAGCACAAAGGGCTTGTCAAGCGCACAATCACAATCCACGGAGGAGAGAAGACATGCACCACTGGTGGCAAACAGGCGTCATCTACCAGATTTACCCGCGCAGCTTCATGGACGCGAGCGGCGACGGCGTCGGCGACATTCCCGGCGTCATCGAGCGCCTGGACTATCTCACCTCCCTGGGCATTGACGCCATCTGGCTCTCGCCCATCTACCCCTCGCCCATGGCCGACTTCGGCTACGACATCTCGGACTACGCCGACGTCAATCCGCTGTTCGGCTCGCTGGGCGACTTCGACCGGCTGGTCGAGGCCGCCCACGCGCGCGGCCTGCGCGTGATCCTGGACCTCGTCCCGAACCACACCTCGGATCAGCACCCCTGGTTCCAGGCGAGCCGCGCCGCCCGCGACAACCCCCAGCGCGACTGGTACATCTGGCGCGCCCCGGCGCCCGATGGCGGCCCGCCCAACAACTGGCAGAGCTTCTTCGGCGGCAACGCCTGGACGCTGGACGAGGCGACCGGCCAGTACTACCTGCACCTGTTCCTCAAGGCGCAGCCCGACCTGAACTACCGCAACCCGGCCGTCGTGGAGGCGCTACTGAACACGATGCGCTTCTGGCTGGACCGCGGCGTAGACGGCTTCCGCGTGGACGTTATCTGGCTCATGATCAAGGACGAGGAGTTCCGCGACGAGCCGCCTAGCCCGACCTACCAGCCCGGCCGCCCCGACCGCCACCGCCACGAACACATCTACACCGAGGACCAGGCCCTCGTCCACGACATCATCCGCGCCATGCGCCGCGTCCTCGACAGCTACGAGGAGCGCATGATGGTCGGCGAGATCTACCTGCCTTACGAGCGCCTGATGACGTACTACGGCGCCGACATGGACGAGTGCCACATGCCGTTCAACTTCCAGCTCATCGAGAGCAAGTGGGGCGCGGAGATCGTGCGCGGGGTAGTCGAGGCATATGAGGCGGCCCTCCCGGCAGGCGGGTGGCCGAACTGGGTGCTCGGCAACCACGACCGATCGCGCATCGGGACGCGCGCCGGGCGGGAGCAGGCGCGGGTGGCGATGATGCTCCTGCTCACCCTGCGCGGCACGCCGACGTGCTACTACGGCGACGAGATCGGCATGGTGGACGTGGACATTCCGGTGGAGAAGTGGCAGGACCCGGCGGGCTTGCAGCAAAAGGACATCCAGGGCGAGTCGCGGGACCCGGAGCGGACGCCGATGCAGTGGGACGCCGGCCCGAACGCCGGCTTCTGCCCGCCGGACGTCGAGCCGTGGCTGCCCCTCGCGCCGGACTACCGCCAGGTCAATATCGCCGTCGAGGAAGGCGAGCAGGCCTCCATGCTGCATCTGTTCCGCCGCCTGACCACGCTGCGCCGGGCGACGCCGGCGCTTGGGGTGGGCGACTATCGGTCGCTGGATGCGTCGGGTGACGGCGTTTTCGTCTACGAGCGCGCCCACGAGGGACAGCGGGTCGTCGTCGCCCTGAACTTCACGGGCGACGAGCGTGTGGTCGCGGTGAGCGCCGAGCCGCTGTCGGGCGACGTACTCCTGTCCACGCGCCTGGACCGCGAAGGACCGGCAAGCCTGTCAGCGCTGACCCTGCGCCCCAACGAGGGCATCATCATCGCCGTGGGCTAGGGTATCCTCTAATTCTATCAAGATTGCTGCGCAGGACGGATACGCAGGCGCCCCGGAGAGATGACTGTGAAAGCATTCTGCATCTCGTCACCATAATCGCGGAATACCCTGGCCACTATCTGGGCTTTCGTCTCTGGCTCTACACCAGCCAGCCGCAGTGGTACAACCCCTTCGGCGACCTGCCTCAACCGGTAGACCAGTTCGCCGAAGTCTTTGTCTGCCGTAATAAGTATGGCATGCTGCTCGTTCGCAAGTCGGAGTACATCCTCATCAGCAACGCTTGGGGTGACTTCAGCGATATAGACAACTTCGTGGCCCAGGGCGCGCAAACCGGCGACAATCTGCCGATCCACGCCCTCATCTGCGACGAGGTTCATGCGGCCCTGTCAGGTAGGGGATAGACAATGTCAGAGCGAAGCACATCGGCAGCGAAAGCTAACGCTGCATGAATAGCTTCGACTGTCAGGCGCGGGTGTGCATCAAGCAGTTGCTCGTAGGTTTCGCCGGCAGCCAGCTTGTCCAGAATGGATTCGACCGTGATACGCGTTCCGACAATCACGGGCTTACCCATCATCACAGACGGCTCTGCTTGTATGTATTCGTGGTACATGACCCTGCCCTCCGGTTCGCGTTCAACTGGCGTCTATTGCTCATTCATTTCTCCGCATGAAATCACTTGACCATCGCCTGGGGTCTGGACGATACGCCGTCACAACCATAGCCGGCCCGATTGCGCCCTACGGGCTGCCCCATGCCACGTGTATCGGCTGCCCCTCACCTCGTACGATCAGGGCGAGGACTTGCTGGAAGGTTTCACTCATATCGAAGTACGGACGCGGATCATGAGTTGGCGAGCAAATAGCATGGTGGAACTATATTCCACGATGCCCCTTAGGTCAACTGCCTACCCGGTCAGTCTCCGCGCAATTTGCCCGCCGGGGCAAGCCGTGCTATCATTTGATTCTGGGTTCGGATGACGGCTCAGGCAAACATCGTGTCTACCACCGGGCTCCCACGCGTTGGGCGCCCGCTTTTTTGCGCCCTCTCCGTCCCCGCGAAGGAGGGTTCCATGTCCCTGGTTCGCATGCCCGGCCTGACCGATGTCCACGTTCACCTGCGTGAGCCGGGTGAGGTCCACAAAGAGGATTTTTCGACGGGCACCGCCGCCGCCCTGGCCGGTGGCGCCACCACCGTTTTAGCCATGCCCAACACCAAGCCGCCCCTCATTGACGAGGCGGCTTTTTTGTTGGCCCGACAGCGCGCCGAGGCCACGGCCCGCGCCGACGTCGGCGTCTACGTCGGCGCGTCGGCGGATAACGCCCAGGCGGCGGCGCGGCTCGCCGACCAGGCCATCGCCCTGAAAATCTACCTGGACGCGACCTACGGGCCGCTGCGCGTCAACGACTGGCTGCCGCTGCTGGCTCACTTCCAGGCGTGGCCCGCCCATCGGCCCATCGTCGTCCACGCCGAGGAGCTGAGCCTGCCGATGGCCGTCGGGTTCGCCTGGGCATTCGGGCGGCGGCTGCACGTCGCCCACGTCAGTCGCGGCACGGAGATACTCTACATCAAGGCCGCGAAAGAGAAGGGCGCGCCCATCACATGCGAGGTGACGCCGCATCACCTGTTCCTCGACGACAGCGTTCTCCCGCGCCTGGGCGCGCAGGGCATCATGCGGCCACCCCTGGCGACAGCGTGGGACCGCGAGACGCTGTGGGCGAACCTGGACGTGGTGGACTGCATCGCCACCGACCACGCCCCGCACACCCTGGAAGAGAAGGCGCGGCCGGAGCCGCCGCCCGGCGTCCCCGGCCTGGAGACGACCCTGCCGCTGATGCTCACCGCCCTGGGCGAGGGCCGCCTCAGCCTGGAGCGCCTGGTCGAGCTGACGCACACCAACCCCAACCGCATCTTCGGGCTGCCGCAGCAGCCGCATACGTACATCGAAGTGGACCCGTATGACCGCCACACCATCGGCGAGTCCGGCTTCCAGACGCGCGTGGACTGGAGCCCGTTTGCCGGCTACCCCGTGCGCGGCCGGCTGCGGCGTGTGGTCCTACGCGGCGAAACCGCCTTCGAGGACGGCCGGGTGCTCGCCGCGCCGGGCGTCGGCCGCTTCGTCACCCCAGGTTAAGCACGAGACCGAGTCTCTGCCGAGAAAGATACACAGGAGGACAGAATGATTGCGACCCACCTCAAGCTCACGGACAACGACACCGCCCTGCTCGGCGAGCTGGCCGGCCAGGACGTGCTCTCGGTATCCCAGTTCAACCGCCCGCACCTGGAGGCGCTGTTCGATCTGGCCGAGCAGATGCGCGACATCGTGCGACGCGACGGCGCGACAGATTTGCTCAAGGGCAAGGTGATGGCGGCCCTGTTCTACGAACCGTCCACCCGCACGAGCAGCTCGTTCATCGCCGCCATGGAGCGCCTCGGCGGCAGCGTCATCCCCATCACCCAGGGCGTGCAGTACTCCTCCGTCTCGAAGGGCGAGTCCCTGTCCGACACCATCCGCACCCTGGAATGCTACGCCGACATCATCGTCCTGCGCCACCCCGAAACCGGCTCGGCGGCCGTCGCGGCCAAAGCGGCCGGCGTCCCGGTCATCAACGCCGGCGACGGCGTGGGCGAGCACCCGACGCAGGCCCTCCTCGACATCTTCACCATCAAGGAAGAGCTGGGGCAGATTGACGGGCTGAACGTCGCCATGGTCGGCGATCTGCGCTTTGGCCGCACGGTCCACTCCCTCACCCAACTCCTGACCCTGTACGACGTGTCCCTCGACTTCATCTCGCCCGAAATCCTGCGCATGCCCATGCGCCTCACCAACGAGCTGCGGGCGAAGGACGTGCCGATGCGCGAGGGCGAGGACATTCACGACATTATTGACATCGCCGACGTGCTCTACGTCACCCGCGTCCAGAAGGAGCGCTTCGGCGACCTGAGCCAGTACGAGTCGGTGCGCGACAGTTACATCATCACGCCGGAGCTGCTCAAACAGGCGAAGGACAAGATGATCGTCATGCACCCCCTGCCGCGTGTCGGCGAGATCAGCGAGACCGTGGACGACGACCCGCGCGCCGCCTACTTCCGCCAGATGGAAAACGGCATGTACATCCGCATGGCGCTGCTGGCCGCCGTGCTCGGCAAGCTGTAGGGCAAGGAGACCGCTCATGGATTTCCGCGCACGCCTCGAGGCGGCCACCGCCCGCGCCAACAGCCTCATCTGCCTGGGTCTCGACCCGGAGCTTCCGCCCGGCGCCGACGCCGACGCCATCGTTGCCGCCAACACCAGCCTCATCGAAGCGACGGCCGGCCTGGTATCAGCCTACAAGCTCAACCTGGCGTTCTACGTCGCCCTCGGCTCGGCCGGCGTCGCGGCGATGGAGGCGACGCTCCGCCGCCTGCCCGAAGAGAGTATCCGTATCCTCGACGCCAAGTGGGGCGACATCGGCAACACGTCGGCGGCCTATGTCCGCGCCGCTTTCGAGCAGTGGGGCTTCGACGCCGTCACCGCCAATCCCTACCTCGGCCCGGACGCCCTCGCCCCGTTCCTGGCCGACCCGGCGCGCGGCGTGTTCATCCTGGACCGCACCTCCAACCCTGGCGCCGCCGCCGTCCAGGAAGTGCGCGTGAGCGGCGAGCCGCTCTACCTGCGCCTGGCGCGCGAAATTCCCACATGGAGCGCCTACGGCAACGTCGGCCTCGTCGTTGGCGCCACCGCGCCCGCCGCCCTGCGGGAAGTGCGCGCCGCCGCGCCTGACGTGCCGATTCTCGCGCCCGGCGTCGGCGCCCAGGGCGGCGACCTGGCCGCAACCCTGGCGGCCGGGCTGGACGGGCGCGGCGGCGGCCTGCTGATCCCGGTCTCGCGGGGCATCGCCCAGGCCGCCGACCCCCGCGCCGCCGCGACGGCCCTCCGCGCTGCCGTGAACACAGCGCGGGCGAGCGCGCGGCAGAATACAGCGGCCGACGCCGGCGTGTCGCCGGAGCTGAAAGCACTCGCCGTCGCACTGGCCGACGCCGGCTGCCTGCGCTTCGGGCAGTTCACCCTGGCGTCGGGCCGCGTGTCGCCGTTCTACTTCGATCTGCGGCTCCTGGTGACGTACCCGGCGCTGCTCCAGCAGGCCGCGGCGGGCTACGGCCGTGTCCTGGCCGGCCTGACCTACGACCGCATCGCCGGCATCCCTTACGCCGCGATGCCCATTGCCACCGCCGTCTCGCTGCACATGGGGCAGCCGATGATCTACCCGCGCCGCGAGGCTAAGAGCTACGGCACGGGGCGGGCGATTGAAGGGCGCTTCGAGGCGGGCGAGACGGCCGTCGTGCTCGACGACGTGATCACGACCGGCGGCTCAAAGATCGAGGCGATCAAGACGCTGGAAGCGGGCGGGCTGACGGTACGGGACATCGTCGTGCTGATTGACCGCGAGGAAGGCGGGCGCGAAGCCATCGAGGCCCAGGGCTACCGCACCCACGCCGTGCTGCGGCTGGGCGACGTGCTCGACGCCCTCGTCGAAGCCGGCCGCCTGACCGCCGACGAGCGCCAGCGCGTGTTGGCGATGAAAGCCACAGCTTAAGAGTTCGGCAACGCAAAGGCGCAAAGGAAGAGAAGCTCAGTACCTTTTCTTCCCTTTGCGTCTCTGCGCCTTTGCGTTCCTAACCCCCTCTTCTCTCTTCGCTTCGCGACTTTCGCGGCCCACAACATCACTCACCGTGATGGATCAGGCGCTGGAGGTAGTGCAGCGCGCTCAGGAATAGCACGGCCTGGCCCGCCGCCAGGATCGGCAGCAGCACGCTGAGAAACAGCGTCATGCGGTCCACAAACGTCGTGATGGACGCGCTGGTCTGCATCAGGCTGACCCGCGTCGCGCCGACAGACTCGGCGTAGCCGTCGAGCGCCGTCTGCGCCCCAGCCACCGTCGTCGAGATGCGCGCCGTCTCAGTGGTGATGCGCGGGGTGATGGCCGGGTCCGCCGACATCTGCGCCAGCGTCCCGCGCAGGTTCTGCACTGACTGCTGCGCGTCGGTGATGCGCTGCGACAGCCCGTCCATCTCGTCGGTCAGCGAAGGCACCGTGATGAACGGGATACGCTTGAGGGCGTCGAGGGCGGGCGCGAGCGCGGCGAGCTTGTCCTTCGCAGCGGCCGCGAGATCGAGGGCGCTGCTCACCTTCGGCAGCAAGTCGTCATTGACACTGCGGGCGATCTGGGCCGAGGCGGCGCCGGCCGGGTTCGCCTGGGCGGCGGCCGCGTCTACGCGCGACAATCCCTCGCGCGCGGTCGCCAGCGCCGCGCTCTGCTCTCGCAGTCCCTGCTCCACCGTTTGCAGCGTCGCCACGTTCGTCGTCAGCGAGCCGGTCACGCCGGCCTTCAGCGGCTCGCGGAACCCCCACACCGCGACGAGCGCAGCGACACAGGCGACAAATCCGATGACAGCCAGCACGAGAACGACCCCGGCTCCGATTTCCTTGAGAATGCGCATGGATGGCTCCTTCGGGTTTGTCCCACACCGGGCACAGGCGTTGCATGTCTTGTAGTGACGACTTCAGTCGTTTTGTGGCCGGCGAAAGCGACTGAAATCGCTACGACATTTCTCACGGGCCACTAGCTCGCGCCCCTGCGCAAGGCATCCAGGGGAATGAACACCTGAAAGCCGCTCGCCTCTAGCGCAGCCAGAGCATAGCGGCGCAGGACGCGCGCGACAGCCCACTGCTTGCCGGGCGCCGTCTTCACCATGATACGCACCTGGACGGCGAAGTCGTTGTGGCTGTTCCAGCCAAGCACCTCGACCGGCCCCAGTACATCCTCCCGGATGGCCGCATCCTCGACCGCCTGCCGCATGGCCTCGTCCAGCACGGGCGTCACCTTCGAGATGTCCGTGTCGTAGGACAGGTTCAGGTCCACGACGGCGCGCGCCCACTCGCGGCTCAGGTTGGACACCGTCCGAATGTCGCCGTTCGGCACGATGGACAGGCGGCCGCTGATGTCGCGGATCATGGTCGTCCGCAACGTGATGCTTTCGACGGCGCCGGTGACGTCGTCCACCTGGATGGTGTCTCCGACGCGGAACTGGTCTTCCAGCAGAATCAGCAGGCCGCCGATGTAGTCCTTGATAATCGTCTGCGCGCCCAGGGACAGGGCGAGGCCGGCGACGCCGGCGGCGGCGAAGATCGGCCCCAGGTTGATGCCCAACGTCAGCAGGATCATCATCACGGCGATGGCGAGAATGAGCGCATTGGCGGTATGGACGCTCGTGCTGATGAGGGTCTCCAGCCGCGCCCGCCGCTGCGGCTCGACGCTGGGGCCGGTCAACCGCGCCCGGGCGCGAAGGCTGCCGATGCGGACCAACCGCAGGGCAACCAGCGTCAGGACGACGATGATCATCAGCGGAAGCACAAATCTGAAGACGGCGGACGCGGTCACGTCCACCAGCCCGTCTAGAAGCTGTTGCATGGGACACCCTATCACTCGTGTCACGCCGACCCCGGCGCGGCAATTTCACCCGCATGATAGCATGGGGCGCGGCGGCCCGCAAGATGCAGACGGCGGGCGTTGCCGGTGTAGTTTGTGCGCCTCGCCGGAGTGTGCTAGAATTTCGCCACTATTCGGAGTTGCTTGAGCGGCTGGAAAGGAGCCGGGGATGATCGAGGTCGTCGTCGACAGCATCCGCGTGAGTCTCATCAATCAGCAGCGTATCGTCGTGCTGCGCGAGAAGGATAGCGACCGCCATCTCGTGATCTGGATCGGGCACGCTGAGGCCGATGCCATCACCCTCAAGCTGCAGGGCCAGGAAGTGCCGCGCCCCATGACCCATGACCTTCTCAAGAACGCCATCGAGGCCCTGGGTGGCGCCCTCGACCACGTCTACATTCACGATCTGCGCAACGATACCTACTACGCGACCCTCGTCATTGAGGCGGGGGGCCGCCGGCTGGAAATCGACTCGCGATCGAGCGACGCCATCGCCTTGGCGATTCGCGCCCAGGCCCCCATCTTCGTCGCCGATGCCGTCATGGACAAAGCCGGCATCGCGCCGACCGAGGAAGAGGAGCCGACCCCGCAGCAGAAGTCCGAGGATGAGCTGGGTGTGTTCAGGGAATTCCTCGAGAGCCTGGACCTGGATGACCTGGGCGGCGAGGGAGACGAGCCGCGCAAGCGGAAGTAACACGACCTGCCTGCCGCCGTGGACGCCGGCCGCGTTGTCGGCCGGCTCCATCGTTCATGCCGTCGGCCGCCTGTCCGACGCGCAGTTTGACTTGCCCTACGGCTGTTCTCTTGACAAAACACCGCGCGCGTTCTATAATAGAACATAAGTTCTGGGCAGCGGCCCAGGGCTGGGAACTTGAGCCATGAGTGTACCCGCCGATCGGATCGTCCCTTTCAACATCGAGGCCGAGGAAGCCGTCCTGGGGTCGCTTCTCCTCGACCCCCAGGCGATTGTCCGCATTGCGGCCTTCCTCAAGCCCGACGACTTCTACCGCGAGACGAACCGCTGGGTCTTCGAGGCCGTTCTGGCGCTGTACGAGCGCCGCGACGCCATTGACTTCCTGACGGTCCGCGACGAGCTAGAGCGCGGTGGGCGGCTGGACGAGGTGGGCGGGGCGAGCTTCCTCGCCTCCCTCATCAATGTCGTGCCGACCGCCGTCCACATCGAGCACTACGGACACATCGTCGAGCGCGCCTCGACGCGGCGGCGGCTGATCACCGCCGCCAGCGACATCGCCAAGCTCGCCTACGACGAGCAGGACGAGGTCGAGGAGACGCTGGACAAGGCGGAGCAGATCATCTTCGCCGTCTCGCAGCGCAGCCTGGCGCGGGACCTGGTACCTATCAGCCAGGTGCTCAACCAGTACTTTGACAAGATCGAGTATCTCCAGGCGCACCACGGTCAGGTGAGCGGCACGCCGACGGGCTTCGTGGACCTCGACAAGCTGCTCGGCGGCCTCCAGAAGTCGGACCTGGTCATCGTCGCGGCGCGGCCCGGCATCGGCAAGACCTCGCTCCTGCTGAGCTTCGCGCACTGGGCAGCCGTCAAGGATAACTGCGTCGCCATCTTCAGCCTGGAGATGTCGGCCGAGCAGCTCGTCCAGCGCCTCATCTCCAGCGACACCGGCATTGACCAGCACCGCCTGCGCCTGGGGATGATCAACGACGACGAGATGCCCCAGGTGACTCGCGCGATGGGACGCCTGGAAGGGGCGCGCATCTACATTGACGACACGCCGGGCATCACGGCGCTCGAGATGCGGACGAAGGCGCGGCGGCTCCACGCCGAGCACCCCATTGGCGTGATCGTCGTGGACTACCTGCAATTGATGCACGGCGGCGGACGCAGCGAGAACCGCGTCCAGGAGATCTCCCACATCTCGCGCTCGCTCAAGGAGCTGGCGCGCGAGCTGGACGTGCCGGTCATCGCCGCCTCGCAGCTCTCCCGCGCCGTCGAGAGCCGCCACGACCGCCGTCCCATGCTGTCGGACTTGAGAGAATCGGGCTCGATAGAGCAGGATGCGGACGTGGTGATCTTCATCTACCGCGACGAGTACTATAACCAGAACACTGAGAAGAAGAACATCGCCGAGATCAGCATCGCCAAGCACCGTAACGGGCCGACGGGCATGGTCGAGCTGTTCTTCATCAAGGAGCAGGCGAAGTTCGTGGACCTGGCGACGGTGAGTGACGAGTTCGCGCCCTCTGGCCCGTGGTGAGCGGAGCAAGGTAACGCTGCATGCCTTTCGATGGGTTCCCGGCCGGCAAGCTCAAGGTAACGCCGATCCCCGATCTGTTCTTCAGCGAGTTGCTGCCGCAGATTGACCACCTGGGCGAGCTGAAAGTCACGCTCTACGTCCTGCACAAAGTGCAGCGCACGACGGGCCTGCGCCTCGTGCGGCGGTCGGACATGCTGGCCGACGGGGCGCTGGCGCAGGGGCTGGCCGGCGGCGGGCAGTCCGTTGTCGAGGCGCTGGACGATGCCCTGGCGCGCGGCGTGCGGCGCGGGACACTGCTCCGCCTGGACATCGCCGGCGACAACGGCACGGATCAGTGGCTCCTGCCCAACAGTGAGAGCGGGCGCAAGCTGGCCGCCGACATCGAGAGCGGCGTTGTGGCGCTACCGGAGGCGCGGCGCGTCGAGCGCGTCGCCCCCGCCGACCGCCCCTCGATCTACACGCTTTACGAGCAGAACATCGGCATCCTCCAGCCCCTCATCGCCGAAGAGCTGCGCGAGGCGGAGGAGCAGTACCCAGCGGAGTGGCTACCGGAAGCATTCAAGCGAGCCGTCGAGAACAACGTTCGCAAGTGGAGTTACGTGCGCGCCATCCTGGAGCGCTGGGCCGTAGAAGGCAAGAGTGATGAAGCCAATCGGCGAGATCCTGAAGCGGATCGGTCCCGGTACATTCGAGGAAAATACGCCGACTCTATCCAACGCTGAGTTGGAGGAGGACGGGCGTCCACCGCTGCCGCCCAACGGTCGCAACGGCAATCACGACGACGGCGTGTGCGCCATCTGCGGCGGCCTCGGCTACGTGCGTCGCGACGTTCCTCTCGGCCACCCCGACTTCGGCCGCGCCCTGCACTGCATCTGCCAGCTCGACGCCGTGGCCCTGGCCCGCAGCAGCGAGCTGCGCAGCGCCGGGAACATGGCTGCCCTGGAGCACATGACCTTCGAGCGCTTCGAGTTGGAGCCGTATGAGCTGAGCGAGAAGCGGCGCCAGAGCCTGCGCCTGGCGTATGAGGCGGCGCAGGAGTTTGCCGAGGAGCCGCGCGGCTGGCTCGTCCTGACCGGCACGTTCGGCTGCGGCAAGACCCACCTGGCCGCCGCCATTGCCAACGACCGCCTCGCCCACGGCCGCGCCGCCCTGTTCGTGGTCGTCCCCGACCTCCTGGATTACCTCCGCGCCACGTTCAGCCCCGGCAGCCAGGTGAGCTACGACGAACGCTTCGAGACCATCCGCACCGCCCCGGTGCTGATCTTGGACGACCTGGGCGCGCAGTCCAGCACGCCGTGGGCGCAGGAGAAGCTGTTCCAGATTCTCAACCACCGCTACGCCTCGCGGCTGCCCACCGTCATCACGACCAACATGCGCATGGAGGACATCGAGGAGCGGCTGCGCTCGCGCCTCCAGGACGAGACGCTGGTGCGCAGCATCCGCATCCTCGCCCCCGACTATCGGCGCAGCGGGACGGACCGCCTCGGCGGCGACCTGAGCACCCTCAACATCCACCGCGACCAGTCCTTCGAGAGCTTCGACCTGCGGCAGAACGAGCTGCCCCAGGAGGAAGCCGAGAGCCTGGCGCGCGCCTTGCGCTGGGCGAAGCAGTACGCCGACGACCCGCGCGGCTGGCTGGTGTTCATGGGCGCGTATGGCAGCGGCAAGACCCACCTGGCCGCCGCCATCGCCAACGCCCGCGTGGACCAGGGCGATGTCGCCCTATTCGTCGTCGTCCCCGACCTGCTCGACCACCTGCGCGCCACGTTCAGCCCCACCAGCGCCACGACCTACGACAAGCGCTTCGAGGAAGTGCGCAACGCGCCGTTCCTCGTCCTCGACGACCTCGGCACCGAGAGCGCGACGCCGTGGGCGCGGGAGAAGCTGTTCCAGCTCGTCAACCACCGCTACGCGGCGCGCCTGCCGACCGTCATCACCACCTCGACGCCGCCGGAGGAGATGGACGAGCGCCTCGCCACGCGCCTGTTCGACACGAGCCGCTGCACCGTCTTCGCCATCCTCGCCCCCGCCTATCGCGGCGTCCGCCGTGCCTCATCCTCTGGCTCCGGTGGGCGGCGGCGCGGAGGCGCGCGGTCCTAGCGACGTGACCTCCGCCCGTCTGCGCGACGACACGATTACCGCCGCCGCCGGCGTCCTGGCCGACATCTTCCCCAGGCAGGCCGGCGGCGCGCTGACGCCGCCCCCGCGACGCATCCTCGTCCTCAAGCCGTGCTGCCTGGGCGATCTCATTCTGGCGACCGCGACGCTGCGCGCTCTGCGCCTGGCCTTCCCCAACGCCATGATTGACATGGCCGCCGGAGCCTCCGGCATCGCCGCGCGCGGCAACCAGCGCCTGACTCACCGCGTGGACATCGGCCGCGTCGGCCTGCCGGGCGCGCCGCGACGCTCGCTCGCCGCCGTCGCCCTGGCCTTGCGCCCCTTCCGCTACGACACGGCCATCACCCTGGACCGCTCACCGCTCATCGGCATGATCCCGCTGCTCGCCGGCATCCAGCGCCGCATCGGCCTCGACAGCGGCGGACGCGGCTTCCCCCACACCCTCCGCGTGCCCGCGCTCCCCGATGCGCCGCGCCACGAGGCCGAGGTCTACCTGGACACCCTGCGCGCCATCGCCGTCCAGCCCGAGGCCCCGCGCCTGGAGTTCTTCCCCGCGCCGGACGACGAGGCGGCGGCGGGCGCGGCGCTCCCTGACCCCGGCGGGCGTCCCCTCGCCATCCTGCACGCGGCCGGCGGCGTCAACCCCGGCATGACCCTGCTCAGCAAGCGCTGGCCGCCGGAGCGGTTCGCCGCCCTCGCCGACCGCCTCATCCGCGAGCACGACGCCGTCGCCGTCCTTGTCGGCGGCCCCGACGACACGGGAGTCAGCGCCCAGGTCGTCGGGGCGATGCGCGGCGCAGCCCTCGACCTCACCGGGAGGCTCTCGTTTGGCGCGCTGGCCGCGCTGATTCGCCGCGCCGCCGTCTACGTCGGCAACGACACCGGCGCAACGCACCTGGCCGTGGCGATGGACGCGCCGACGGTCATGGTCATGGGGCCGACCGACCCGCGCCGCTACGGGCCGTATCGCCCCACCGCGCCCGCCACCGTCGCCGCCGCCTGCCCGCCCGACGCCCGCCCGGAAGATTATGTCGCGCTCCATCTAGCAAACAAGCAAGACATTGGAAACGCAAAGGCGCAAAGACGCAAAGAAGAGCAGAAGACTCTGACGACAGAGAATGTCAGCGTCGAGCAGGTGTACACGGCGGCACAGCGCGTGATGGAGGCAGGCCATGCCCCGTAGAGACGCGCCATGGCGCGTCTCTGGCACAGCATGGCGCGTCTCTACGAGCGTTGTCATCGTCCTCCTCGCTTTCGCGGCGCGCGTGTGGAACCTGGGCGGGCCGAGCCTGTGGCTGGATGAGGCGATGATGCTCGCGCGCGCCCACGCCGACTGGTGGACGGCGGTCGTGGGTCGGGTCAAAACCGACCTCGCGCCGCCGCTCTACCCCGTGCTACTCCACGCCTGGACGGCGATGGGCATCGCGGATGCCTTCGTCCGTTTCTCCTCGGTGGTTTTCGGCGTCCTGGCCGTAGCGGTCATGTCGCGCCTGACGACTCCCTCACCCCCCGTCCCTCTCTCCCAGTGGCGGGAGAGGGGGAGCAAGACGCACGTCCTGTTCCCCCCTCTCCCCTTATGGGAGCGGGGGCTAGGGGGTGAGGGATGGCTGGCCGCGCTGATCTTTGCCGTCGCCCCGACCCAAGTCTACCACGCCCAGCAGGCCA
Organism: Anaerolineae bacterium; assembly: GCA_046328525.1. Lineage (GTDB taxonomy): Bacteria > Chloroflexota > Anaerolineae > Epilineales > JAHCIE01 > JBDHWG01. The sequence continues at coordinate 291,243 of JAXLWK010000006.1, read as the reverse complement.
ACGTCTACGCCCTGGTCGCCCTGCTCAGCGCCCTGCTCTTCGTCGCGGCCCAGCGAGCGGCGCGGGGCGAGCGGTGGGCGTGGCCGGCGCTGACCGTCCTCGCCGTCGTGAGCGCCTACACCTATTACGGCCTGGCCTTCCTGTTCGCCGGCCTGGCCGCCTGGCTAGCGACGGTCGCCCTACGCCGGTATCTCAAGGCCCTGCGCCCGCGCGCGCATCCGAGGCCGCCGGCGATTGGCGTCGGCCTGGCCGTCGTCGGCGCCGCCGTGCTGCCCCTCCTGCCCATCGCCGCCGAGCGCAGCGCCGGCAGCGTAGCCGCGTGGGCGGGCAGCTACGCCGTCCTCGGCGATTGGGCGGGCTGGCCGATCTACGGGGCGGGGCTGGTGGCGGAGGGTATCGTCGGGCCGCTGTTCCCCTACGCCCAGGTCCCGCCCTGGCTGGCGCTCCTGCTCACGGCCCTATTCGCCCTCGGCGCGTGGCGGCGGCCCGCCTGGGCCATCTTCGGCTGGCTCGTGCCCATGAGCCTGGCCTACGTCGCCAGCGGGTTCGGCGTCTACCCCTTCAGTCAGCGCCATCTCCTATTCGTCGCGCCGGCCGTGTATGCCGTGCTGGCCGCGGGCCTCCTTTCGCTGCGCCCGGTCCCTCTGCGCGGCCTGGCCGCCGCCGCCCTCATCGTCGTTCTCATCAGCGGCTGGCCGACGCTGGGTCTCGACGTGCCGTGGCGCGCGACTCTGCCCCAGGAGGAGATGCGGCCTGTGCTGGAGGCTGTCGCCCACGACCGGCTCGCCACCGACGCGACATATATCAGCTACGGCGCGACGGCCGCCGCGGCTCACTACCAGGAGCTTGGGTTGCTCCCCACCGACGCCTACCTGCACATGGGGTGGTTCGCCGGACGGGTCGGCGTTCAGGCCGACCGCGCCCTCGCCGCGGCAGGCGACAGGCCGCGGCTGTGGGTCATCGTAAGCCATGCGCAGCCGGATGAAGAGGAGGGGCTTGCCCACGCGCTCACGCGTCGCGGCGCTCACCTGGCGGAGCGCATCGCCGCGCCGGGGGCCGCCGCCCTCCTGTTCGACCTTCCTTCGCTTCCCTCCGGAACGGACAATTCGGTAAGCCCGTCAACTTCTCACTAATTGAGTATCTCCCGCCCGATTTCTGCGTCTATCATGGTAGGCGGACTCCCTCACGCCCGCCGTTCTCCACAACGCTCGGACAACTCGTCACGGCCATCCCACTCCCCGCCAGGCTGTCTTCGGCTGAAGACAAGCCGCTCTCGGGAATGTGTGATGCGCCAGCACAAGGCAACAGGAGCATGAGGGAAACAGCCACACCGGGAGCCGCGCGGTCCGCGCCGCACCCCATCATCACAGCACCTCTCTCGGCGTTGTTCTGGGTGATCTTTGGCCTCGGGGCCGCGCTGCGCCTCATCGGGCTGCACAAGGGCATCTGGCTGGACGAATACACGTCGCTCATGCTGGCGCGGCATGAGCCGTTCCTGGCCGCCATTCGATTGGACGATCATCCGCCGCTCTATTACGTTCTCCTGCGCCTGGTGCTGTCGGCAGCCGACTCCGAACCGGCAGCGCGCCTCCTGTCCGTGGTATTCGGCGTCCTGACGCTGTTCACGCTCATGGTCTGGGTGCGTCGCTATTCGCTGACAGCGGGCATCCTCGCCGGTCTGATCGGCGCAACCGCCCCCATCCTACTCCGCTTTTCCCAGGAATTGCGCTCATATCCGATCCTGCTGCTCGCCACGGCCCTGGCCTTTTACTTCGCCATGGCGATTGTCGCCGAGCCGGCGCGCCTCGGCCACTACCTGGGGCTGACCTGCGCGTTCGTCCTGGCCGTCATGAGCCAGCTTGTGGGGCCGGGTGTGGTGATCATGGCCCTGGTCTACATGCTTGCGAGTGGCCTCGACCGGCGGCGGGTCAGACGGGCATGGCTGGGCGCCGCCATCCTCATCCCGGCTGCCGTCTTCCTTTACCACTACTTTGTTTTCAGCCAGCGCACTTTCGACAGCTGGTGGATGCCGCCGCTCTCGCTCGACCTCGTGCTCGACGTCACCCGCGGCCTGTTCGATACGGACACCTATTTTGCGTTGGTTCGCCAGGCTCAGCTCGTGGCCCCACAGACCGCGCCCGTGATTGACTTCGTCCTCAAGATGTTGTTGGTGCTGGTTCTCGTCGGGCTGCCGTTCGGGCAGTGGCGAAAGACGGTTCCCCTGGCCCTCTCGGCGGCGACCTACGTCGGCATGGTCACACTCATCACGCTATTGGGACGGCACATCTTCTGGTCTCGAACGCTGCTGCCAAGCCTGATCCCCCTGGTTGCCTTCGTGGCGGTTCAGACAAGCACCATTCAGCTTCCCGAAATCCGGCGCACCGCGCTCGCGGGCATCGTCGGCGTATGTCTCGTCACCGGGCTGACCTGGGCGGTCTATGCCGGGTGGCGCCCCGTGGAGCCGTACAGCCCATACATGCGCCGTGTCGAGAGCGAGTGGCAAGCGAACAGCTTGCTCGTCATCTATCCATCCTACATCGAAGGCCCCGCTCTGTACGGTGCGCCTGAACTCCCCCAGGAGAACATCGTGTCATTGGCCTATGACTTCGATCAACCGACCACGGAACCGGAGCTAGAGAGGCGGCTGGCGCAGGTTGCCGCAGCGCCCGGCGCGAGCGCTGTGTTCCTCCTCGCTCGTGATGACATCGTCACGCAACAAAAAGGCGCCCGGCTCCACGATTTGCAGGCAGCCCTGGCGCGCTCTTTCGGCGCCCCCGTCGAGGTTGACGCTGACGGAATCATCTCCCTGCGCGTATACCGCCGAGAATCCCCATAGGCCCAAAGCTCTCAGAATCTCCACAACAGCGCAAGTGTGCTATACTAATGCCATTGGATGAACGTGTACCGAGTGGTCTACAACGTCGAGGAAACGGCGCTCGTTATCGAGATTGTCAGAGTGGCCCATCGGAAAGATGTCTACGAGTAACCGAGTCGGTCGGGAACGGTTCACGGGTTGCTTGACCCGTGCGCTTGTGCTGCTGGCCGCGCTTGTGATCGGCGCGGCGATCATCGTCTTTCTCGCGTGGCCCACCGTCTCGCAGCTCGTCCGCTGGACCGGCGAGGAGGAGCCGGCGGCCCAGATGCGTGGCATCGTCGCCCTCGCGCAAATCTGGCTCCAGGAGCGCCCGCTCCAGCTGGACGCCGACCGCCCCCTGCCCTACACCAGCCGCAGCCCGTATGGCGTCAGCGTCTTCCTGGAACAGGAGGCCGACCCGGCCGCGGTCGCCCGCAGCCTGGACACCCTCAAGGCCGCCGGTATCACCACCATTCGGCAGCAGTTCCCGTGGGCCGACATCGAGATCCACGGCAAGGGCGACTTCGAAGATCGCCGCAACGCGCCGCCGCGCTCCGCCTGGGCCAAGTACGACACCATCATGGACATGGCCGAGGCGCGCGGCATCACCGTCGTCGCCCGGCTCGACACACCGCCCACGTGGAGCCGCGCCGACCGCGCCGCCGACGAGACGTTCGGGCCGCCCGATAACTACGAGGACTTCGGCGACTTCGTCGAGGCCGTCGTTCGCCGCTACAAGGGCCGGCTGCACTACGTCCAGGTCTGGAACGAGCCGAACATCTACCCTGAGTGGGGGCTGGACGCGCCCGACCCCGAAGGCTATGCCCGGCTGCTCGACGTCGCCGCCCGTCGCATCCGCGCCGTGGACCCGAGCGTCGCCATCATCAGCGCCCCCCTCGCGCCCACCCTCGACCACAACGACAGGGCCATGTACGACCTGGCCTACCTGGAGCGGATGCTCCAGGCGGGCGCGGCCAAGAACTTCGACATCCTCGGCATCATCGCCTATGGCCTGGGCAGCAGCCCCGACGACCACCGCGTCGTCTGGCACCGCACCAACTTCGCGCGGCCGCAGCTCCTGCGCGACATGCTGGTGCGCAACGGAGCGGGCGACAAGCCGGCCTGGATCATGGAGATGGGCTGGAGCGCGGTGCCGGAGAGCCTGGCCGCCCCGTTCGGGCGCGTCAGTGAGGAGCAGCAGGCGCGCTACGTGGTGGATGCTTACCGCCGCATCGAGGACGACTACCCCTGGGTGGGCGCGGCGATGCTGTGGTTCTTCCGCCGCCCCAACGACGAGTGGTTCAATCGGCCGGAGGGCTACTTCCGCCTGGTGAACCCGGACTGGACGCCGCAACCCTCGTACACGGCCCTCGCCGCCGCTGCAACCGCGCCGCCCGTGCTCCACAGCGGCTTCCAGCACGTCACCGCCCCGGCCTTCCGCTGGGACGGCGCGTGGCGGCAAGTGGCGACACAGGACGCGCTCCTGGGAAGCTGGATGCAAGGGTCCGACGGTGCAACGGTCTCCTTTCCGTATGCGGGAACGGCGGCGACGCTCGTCACCCGCGAGGGGCCGACCATGGGCAGCCTGGAGATCAGCGTGGACGGCGGCCCAGCGCGGCGCGTAGACCTGCGCGCGCCGGCCGAGGCGCGGCGCGAGATCGTCCTGGCCGAGCAGCCCCTGCCGGGCCAGCACACGGTCATGCTGCGGGGTGTCGGCGGCGCGGCGGTGGTCGAGGGTGTGGGCGTGGAGCGCAACGGCGAAGTCTGGCTGCGGATGGGTCTGCTCGGCCTGTCAGTTCTGTTCGCGGCCGTAGGAGTGAGCTATGCGGCGTGGCGGGTATGGGGCGGCAGACATGTGTAATCGGCTGTTGAGCGAAACCGTGTTCGCGTTCGTGGATGTCGAAACGACGGGGCTGCGTCCCGCCCTCGGCGACAAAGTGTGCGAGATCGCCGTCGTTCGCACCGTCGGCGAGCAAGAGATCGAGCGCGTCGTGAGCCTGGTGGACCCAGGCTGCCCGATCTCACCCGCTGCCGCGGCCGTGAATGGGCTGACCAACGCCGACGTGCGCGGCCAGCCGCTCTTCGAGGCGCTGGCGCCGCGCGTCGCAGCCCTGCTCGACGGCGCGGTCTTCGTCGCCCACAACGCCCCCTTCGACCTGCGCTTCCTGGACGCCGAGTTGATGGCGGCCGGCTATCACCCGCTCGGCAACATGTGCGTGGACACCCTGGAGCTGGCGCGCTCGCGCTACCGCCTGCCCAGCTATAGCCTCGGCAATCTGGCGGCGCGGCTCGGCATCGAGATCCGCGGCGCGCACCGCGCCCTGGCCGACGTCCAGACGACGCGGGCGCTGCTCAAGCGCATCATCCACGATACCAGGGCAACGTACCTGGCCGACCTCGACCCCAGCATCGCCGGCCTGCCCCTCGACGTCGCCCCGGTGCCGACGCCGCTGGTCCAGGCGATCCGCGAGCGCCGCTGCGTGCGCCTGGTCTACGAGTCGTCGGCCGGCGTGACCGACCGGCTCGTCGAGCCGTTTAGTGTCCACGTCAAGGGCCAGACGGTCTACCTCTCGGCCTACTGCCATCTGCGCCAGGAACGGCGCACCTTCCGCGTTGATCGCATCCTGACGATGTCGTTCGACGGCGAGGACACGGTACGCTAGATGCACGCGCCCGCCTCCTCCGCGCCGCCCCGCCCGACCGACACGCTGCCCGCGCCGACCGCGACGCGGCGCTTCCGGTTCCAGCCGCGCCTGGGGAGCTGGAACCGCTGGCTGACGCTGGCGGCGCTGCTACTCGGCTTCGCGCTGCGCGTGGTCCGCCTGGGGGACGCCAACATCTGGTGGGACGAGGGGCTGGCGACGTGGGCCGTGCGCCAGGGTTTCCTGGCGACGACGCGCTGGACCGCCGGCGACGTTCATCCGCCGCTCTACTTCTGGGCGCTGTGGCCGTGGGTGCGCATGATGGGCGAGAGCGAGTTTGCCTTCCGCTTCCTCACCGTCGTCGTCGGCACGCTCACCATCGCCGCCGTCATCGTGCTCGGCCGCATCATCGGCGGCCCGTCCGTCGGCGTCCTCGCCGGCCTCCTCCTGGCGACGGCGCGCTTCCACATCTGGTGGTCGCAAGAGATGCGCATGTATGCCCTGGCCGGGCTGCTGCTGACCCTGGCGCTGTATGCCATGCTGCGCTGGTGGGCGTCGGGCAGCCGACGCGCCTGGCTCGGCTACATCCTCGCCGCCACGGGCGGCCTGTACACCATCTACCTGTCGGTGGTCATGCTACTCGCCGCCAACCTCTGGGTGCTGGGCGCGCTGATCGCCGCCTGGCGCCGTAGGGAAACCTGGGTGGGCCGCCGCCTCGTCGCGTGGGTCGTCGCCCAGGCGCTCGTGCTGGTGCTGTTCGTCCCGTGGCTGGTCTACGCCGTGGGCAAGATGAGCAGCTGGTCCGTGGCCGAGCCGATCAACTTCGCCTTTGTCGCCCAGCTCCAGGCAACCCTACTCACCCTGGGCATCTCCACCGACATTGATCGCGTCCTGCTGCCGGCGCTCCTCCTGTCGCTCATCTTTGCCGTCGGCGTCGTCCTGCTGCTGCGTCGGCCCGCCGCCCGGCCCGGCGTCGCCCTGCTGCTGCTCGTCCTGGCCCTGCCGTGCCTGGTCATCTTCCTCCTGGCGCTCCCGCGCGGCCTGTTCTACAACCCGCGCGTCGAGGCGCGCTACTTTCTACCGTTCGCCCCGCCGGTCTACGTCCTCTTCGCGTGGAGCCTGTGGGCGCTGTGGCAGTGGCGGCGCGCGGCCGGCTGGATCGCGGCCATCGCCGTCGTCGCCGCGATATATTGGACGCTGCCGCAGTACTATGCCCCGCGCTACCTGCACGACGACCTGCAGGGCATGATCCAGGTGTTGCGCGCCTACGCGCAGCCGGACGACGCCATCGTGCTCGTGTCCGGCAACCGCTACCCTGTGTTCCTCTACTACTACGAGCGCGGCATGGACGCTCGCCCGCCCGTGGAACAGGTTCCCCAGAACGCCCTCTCCCTGACCGCCGACAACGTCGAGCGCGAGATGCGGGCGGCGACGCGCGGCCACGACCGCGTGTGGCTCGCCTCGGTCAACGGCCCGCTCCAGGACCCGAACGGCCTGGCCGACACCTGGCTGCATCAGCACTACAAGCCCGCCTTGAGCTACGGCTTCGACCACAACAGCCTGACGCTGTTCACAGCCGACGGCGCGACGCCGCCCCTGAGCCAGCCGCCGACGCAACCCCTCGACCTCCGCCTGGGCGATGGGCGCATCACAGGCTACGACTTCCCGGCGCGGGAGTATCGCCCCGGCGACACGGTGCGCGTCGGCCTCTACTGGGACGGTCCGGCCGCCGATGTGCGGGTCGGCCTTGTCCCAACGCGCAGCGCCTGCGCGCCCCAGGACCCGCGCTGCGCTCCGTGGGTGGCGCGCCCGGTGCAGCTGCCGGCCGGTCCGGCGCGCGTCCAGGTCGAGCTACCCGTGCTCCCGTTCATGCAGCCGACGCAGTATGTGGTCGCCGTAGACCAGGGCGACGAGCGCGCCGCGTTCGGCCAGCTCCGCATTAGCGGCAGCCAGACCCCCGGCCTGCCCCCGCTGCGCGGCGAGTCGCGTGTCGGCGACAATACTCGGCTGCAAGGTCTCCGCCTGGTCGGCGCCAACGGCCGCGAGATCAGCCAGGCCCGCGCCGGCGAGACCGTCTACGTGGACCTCTACTGGGCGGCTGACGCGCCTGTGGCGGCCGACTACACCGCCTTCGTCCACCTGCTCGGTGCAGCCTTCAATCCGGCGAGCGGCGGCCCGGTCTGGGCCGGCCACGATGGCCCACCGGCAGGCGGCGCCTACCCGACGTCGTGGTGGGATGGGCGGACGGTGGTGCGCGACCGACATCCGCTCGTTCTGCCCGACGACATCCCACCCGGCGAGTACAGCCTGGAAGTGGGCATGTACGCCGCAGACGGCAAGCGGCTTCCAACAGCGGGGGTCGGCGCGGAGCCGGACCAGGGGCGGATCACGGCGCCGGGACTGACAATCGTGCCATAGTGCGCCGCGTCTTGCGCCGCCCCCTGTCATGCCTTATAATTAGGCGGCGAAATCCAGATTGGGAGGCGATTCCTGGTGGCCCACGCTATTGATTCCCCTGAGTACTGGCAATCATTTTCGGCAACGAAACGCGACCTGGACCGGGTTGAGGAGATGTTCTACGAGGACGGCCTGCCCCATCCCCTCGACGTGCTGGCCGAGCGCGTCATCCAGGGGCGGCGCGAGGAGGCGGCGGCCGAGGCTGCGCGGCACGCCGGCGCGAAACTCTACCAACCCAAACACAGCTACCAGGTCGGCGAACGGTTGCGCTTCGCGGCGCTGCATAACGCCGTCGGGGAGGTCGTCGCTGTTCGGCCCGGCGAGAACGCGGACCTACCGCCGTTCAACGTCATCCGTGTGCGGTTCGAGAGCAGCAAGACCGAGCGCGAATTCGCGGCGGACTATGCCGCCGAGCATCCACTGAATGTCGAGCAGGCAGTGAGCGCCCCGGCCAGCGGTGGCGACTGGGTCGGGCACGTGAGTCGGGTCCTGGCGCAGAAGCTGGTCGAGAACCCGGAGTACATCGTCTTCGGCGATGACTGGTTCCGCCGCGACCTGATGCTCGACGTCCACGTCGGCCACCTCAACATCGCCGAGGCGCTGATTGACGTCGCCGGCGAGCCCCAGCCCACCGAGACCCTGCTGGCCGACGTTGAGCTGCCGCCGGCCGCGCCCGCCGCCCGGGCGTTCGCGCTCAACTACGCCCTGGCCCACGACGACGAGGAGCGGTTCATCAACGAAGGAACGGCCGACGCGCCACGCTGGGCGCTGCGAGGAGCATCGTCATCATGAGCCAGGTCCGCCGCCTCATCCGTCCCACCGTTGAGACCCCGTTCACGATTAGCCTCGACTGGTGGCGCCGCAATTCCCAGGACTTCAACTCGTATCTGCGCGAGGCGCTATGCGCCGAGTGTCGCAATGAGTTCCCCGCCGACGCCCCCGTCGCCGAGGCCGACTACATTGACCCGCGCACGGGCGAGGTGCGCCGCCTCAACGCGATGTGGGGCTGCCTCGTGACCCGTTGCAGCAGCGACCCGGACTTCTTCAGCCCGGAGCTTCCGCTGGCCTCCGCCGTGTTCCGCGCGCTCCTGGCGCATGGGAACGCGCCGCTCACGCCCATCGAGTTGCAGCAGACGATCCGCCGCAGCACACCAGAGACGATCCTGCGCGTGCTGACCGGCCCGACGGCCATGCTCGGCATCATCCCCACCACGTGAAATGCCGCAGGGGCGGGTTTGAAACCCGTAGTGAAATGCCGTAGGGGCGGGTTTGAAACCCGCCCCTACCCTATCGCGCACCCGCCCTAGGATATCCCCCCGCCGCGTTCGTAGAACAACAAGAGCACGCTGCCGTACTTGCGCTCGTCCACCAGGGCGAGCGTCTGGAGCGCCGGCTCGGTGTACTCCTTAGGGAAGATTTGCACCACGACCTCGCCGTCGGCGGCGAGCCAGTCCGGCCGCGCATCGAGGGCCTGGAGCGTCTTGAGCCAGAGCCCCTGGTACTGCGGCGGTGCGACGTAGATCAGGTCGTAGGGGGCGCGAGGCGCGCCTTCCAGGAACCGAAACACGTCGGCGCGCACAACCTCTGCGCCCGACGTGAGACCGGTCAGGCTGAGGTTCTGGCGCAGGATGTCCACCGCCTTCCCCGCCCGCTCGACGAACGTCACGTGGGCCGCGCCGCGGCTCAGCGCCTCAATGCCGACCCCGCCGGTGCCGGCGAACAGGTCCAGGACGCGGGCGTTCATGATCGTCGTGCCCAGGATGCTGAACAGGGCTTCTTTGGCGCGGTCGGTAATCGGCCGCGTTCCCTCGCCGGGAACCATCATCAGGCGTCGGCCCTTGGCGCGGCCGGCAATCACACGCATAAACGACTCTTCCGTGACACAAAAGGCCAGTAGCCGGCGACAGTGCGCCGGCTACTGACTATGCTGAGCAGCTCAGGTTCCCGATTAGGGGTTGACGTTGACGCCGTTGTAGGAGTTCATGTTGTCGCCAGGCTTGACGGTGCCGCCGACTTCGTTGACCGTGCACGCGATCTTCTGCGTGCCGGTCGAGCTAACGAAAGCCGAGCCGTTGAACTTGGCGGTGCCGTTGCTGAACCACGGGCTGGTCGTCTTGTTGATGTCAGCCAGCGCGCCGTTTTGCACCGCCTCGTAGACAATAAGCGTGCCGCCAGCCGGGATGGTATGGTTCACGGTGCCGGGGGTGTTCTGCACACCGCTGAGGCTGTCCGACGTGTAGGTGATCGCCACGCTGGCCGGGTTGGACGCATCGGCGTTGGCGCACGTCAGCGATGTGTAGTAGCCGTAGAAGTCCGCCTGGATCAGCGGGACCGCGACCTTGGTGGTCAGCGTCGCTACCGGCAGGGCGTTGAACGAGCCAGACGGGATCTGGCCGTCGGCGTTAGCGCTGTACTGCGTCTGGTTGACCTTCGCCACCAGCTTGCAGCTGGAGGTGATGCGAGCGCCGCCGCCGAAGATCTGGAACTTGTCAGCCAGGTCGCTCTGGTTCGCCGCGCCTTCGTAGGCCGTGCGGGACTCACCAGGAGCCAAGCTGAAAGTGACCTGCTTGGTCTGGCCCGCGCCATCGGCGCCGCCGATGAGCTTGCTGTTCGCGCCGGCCGTGTAGGTGATGGTGCCGCTACAGGTCGAGCTGGTCGGGTTGGCGACGGCCAGCGACGTGAACGTGCCGAACCACTGCCAGAAGATACCAGGCGCGAGCAGCTCCGTGCCCGAGTCCGCATCGCCGAAGCCGTTGTACGTGAACTTCGTGCGCTTGGTCACGTCGGTCTCGTTGGCGATCGCCGCCAGGGGCTGGTCAGACGTGACCACCGCCGAGCCAAAGAAGCGGTTCTGGAACGAGCCGCTGCTGGCGACGAGGGAGCCAGCGTCCTGGGTCGGGTCGAGGGTGTAGGCCGCGTACTTGGCGATGGTGACGGTCTTCGGGGCAATCGAGGCCTGGCCGGCCAGGGTACCGCCGATGCTCGCCGCCTTGTACTGGATGGTCACCGTCGCGGGCGCATCACCCACGTTCTGGATGCGCGCCAGCGAGTCGATGCCGAACCAGTTGACTTCCATCGAGGGGAGGCTGACCGTGGTCGAGCCGAGGCTGATGCCCGTGTAGTCCGAGAACGGGGTCTGGTACACCAGGGCGCTGGAGCTAGGGTCGGACTCGATCTGGCCGACGACGGCCGCGATGGGCTGGTCGGAGCTGAGGACGGCCGAGTACACGCCTGCCGGCAGGTCGGTCTCCGTCTTCTGCTGCACGTTGGCGGAAGCGCCAGGAGCGATGGTGAGGTTCTGGGTCTTCGCCGGCGCGCCGCCGCTGGGGCCGTAGTAGTCCACGCGCACGTGGGCATCACAGCCGCTACACGTCGCCAGGTTCATCACCTGGTAGCCTGTGTACTCCTTCAGGTTGCCCTGAGCGTATGCGCCAACGCTGACAACTGCGACAAGCATCAACGCCGTAACCAGGCCGATCAAGAGTTTTCGGTACATAGTGAGTCTTCCTCCGTGTTGCTGCTCAAGCATGAACGTCTCTGTGACCATTAAACTCGAAACGCCGCCGTCTGTCATCACCCCCAGGGGTGAATTTCGCCCCCAATTCTCCCCTACTACTTTCGGGTGAGGCTGCGATGCCGGGGATTTGGGGCTTCAGAACACAAACTGCGCTGTCGCTGCTGAGAAACTTGACGGCTTCTCGCAACGGATAGGGGCACGGATTAACGGATACGCTCCGCGATTCGACAGACGGAGCGCCAGGTGGTCACATCCGCTCATCCGTTAGCCATCCGTTGCGAGGTCGGCCGCAGTCCAGACCCCTCGCTCCGCTGCCCAGAACACACAGGACTGACTGTCATTGCGAGGCGGGCCTTGCCGCCGAAGCAATCTCGCGCTCGATGAAAGACACGCCGTTGCTGTCTAGACCGTCTGTCGCAAGGGCGGGAGATTGCTTCGCTCCGCTCGCAATGACGGCTTGACAGTGTTCTCGTGGCGGCGCATGTCGTCACACGGCATGGAGGTCTCGCGGTGACAGCCGGGCGTCCAAACTTACTGTTCCTGCCCCTCTACCCGTCTCACCTTATCAGACGCGGCCGTGCAGCGCCCGGATTTCCACCACCTCGCCACTCGTCACCCCGCCACTCGTCACCCCGTCACTCGTCACCTCGTCACCTCGTCACCTCGTCACCCCGTCACATCTCTTCCGTCCGGGTCGCCGTCGCGCACACCCACAGGCTGGAATGGCGACGCGCCCGATCCAGAGCACGGTCGGCAGGCGCGCCGGCGGCGCGGAACGCGGCCCGCGCAGACCGCGGCGCGAGACCGGCCGGGCCGTCCTCGTGGGCGTCGAGCCAGGCGAGGACGCCGGCGCGGGCGGCCAGGTAGCGGTAGCCATCGTAGCCCACGCCGAGACCGAGCGTCCCAGTCACGCGCGCGGTAAGCCCCACCTGGCGCAGCATGCGCTCCAGTGTGTCAGAGGTGAAGTACCACACGTGCAGCGGCGGGATGAGCCACCACACGCGGCGGAACAGCCGCGCCCTGTAGCCCTCGATGTCATTCGGAACCTGGACGTACAGCATGCCACCCGGCGTCAGCAGCCGCCGCGCCTCGCGCAGCATCGCCATCGGCGCGACGACATGCTCCAGCACTTCGCGGATGTGGATGATGTCAAAGCTCGCGTCCGGCAGGCCGGCGTGCGCCAGCCCGCTGTTGATGACGTTCAGACCACGACGGCGCGTTAGCGCGGCCCCGGCCTGGGACAGCTCGACGCCGACGACGCGCCACCCGCGCTCCTTGCCGGCCGCCAGCACGCCGCCCGCGCCGCAGCCCACGTCCAGGAAGCGCGGCGGCGCCGCCTGCCCGCCCAGCTGGCCGTACCACGCCCCAAGGTGCGCGGCGTGGGCCGCCTCGTAGGCGCGCTCGTTGGCGGCGCGAAGAGCCTGAAGGGCGGGTGGGCCGCTGTAGCGGCGGTAGCGCACCAGGGCGTCGCTGATGCCGCCGCTGAAGTCGCTGCCGCCAAAGTAATCCTCGGCATATAGCTCCTTTAGCTCGGCGTCGCCCGGCAGCGGGTCCACGCGGCCCAGGCCGCAGCCGACGCAGCGCACCATCTGGTAGCCGGCCACATCAGCCGGCTTCACGCCGGGGAACGAGATTTCGCCGTCGGCGGGCTTCCAGTACCACGGGCGGGTGGCCGTCGCGCCACAGGCGGGACAGGGGAAAGGGTTGCTAGTGGACATGGGCTAGGTGGGGCGGGCCAGGACGTGGCCGCGATAGCCCAGGCCGACAGCGCCCGGGGCGTCGCCGCCGAGGGCCGACAGCGTGTAGCCGAGGGCGGTCAGGCGCGCGAGGGCCGGGCTATCCGCGCCCGGCTCGCCATGGATTTCGACCAGAAGGATTGGGCGGGAGCGGGCCAGGATGCCGGCCATGCCGGCCAGCACCAGGTCCTCCGCGCCCTCGACGTCAATCTTGGCGAAACGCAGCGCGTCCGGCTGGGAGGCCAGGTACTCGTCCAGGCTCACCGTCGCCACGGCGATGCCGTCCGCGCCGCCGTCCGCCGCCACAATCGAGGCTGTGGCTGACAGGGCGCGGTCGTCGAGACGGCGCAGCAACGTCGTGCCCGACCAGTCGGCAACCGCCAGGCGCTCGGCGCGCACCGTGGTGTAGCCGTTGAGGCGGATGTTCTCCTCCAGGACGGCAAAGTTGGCGGGCATCGGCTCGAACGCCAGGACGCAGCCGGCCGGGCCGACGCGGCTTGCCATCAATAGCGTCATGTAGCCAATCTGCGCGCCGATGTCGGCCACCAGCCAGCCTGGCTCCACGATCTCCGTGATGGCGCGGGTGACGGGAAGCTCGTAGTCGCCGTAGGCCATGCCGCGATGATACGCCAGGTCGAGGCGCATGCGGTGGCCCGCCAGAGGCGGCGCCAGGTCCACGACGGCCAGCCCCTCGCCGACGGCGCGGTCCATCGTGCGGTGCGCCAGGCCGCCCAGGGGCGAGCGCATGATGGCGCTGCGCAGGCGTAGCGGGGTGCGGCGGGCCAGGTCCATCCACAGGGGCATGGGTGTCAAATCTCCGGATACGGCTCAGGCGTGTCGCGGCCGGGGACGACGGTCGCGTCAACCAGCCCGATGCGGTACGCCAGCATCGCCCACACCGCGTCGTTGACCGTCCACACCAGGCGAAACAGGATGGCGGCAATGAGGGTGACGGGCAAGGGCAGGTAGGCCGTGAGCAGCAGCGTGACCGACGCCTCGCGCGCCAGCGGGATGAATGGCACCAGGAAGCTGACCAGGCCGACGATGACCGAGATCGTGCCGATCAGGGCGATGGGCGCGAACTGGGATAGGGGGACAGGGTAGACGATGTTGACGATGCAGTAGAAGCCGACCGCCGCGCCGATGAGGTTCGCCGCCAGGTAGAGCAGCATCCAGAACAGGATGTCCCAGTGGCTCGCCTGCACGGCGATGGCCTCGCGCTTCAGGACGCGCCGCGCCAGGTTGATGAGCCGCTCCAGCATGCCCGGCCACATCAGACCAACCATCACCGCCAGGATAACCGCCAACGCGGCCAGCGCCGTGGGGCCGGGCAGGGTCAGCAGGCTGCCGATGCCGGCGCGGAGGGCCGGCGGGATGAGCAGGAGGATCGCCAGCAGCCCACTCAGGAACACCAGCGCCGACTCGTAGACGATGGCGGCCATGGTCAGCGACGGCCCGACGCCCAGCCGCTCATAGAGCGCGACACGCCCGGCCGCGTACCAGACCGTGCCGGGAATGCGCTTCGCCAGGGACGTGGTGTAGTAGACGGCGAAGTTCGTGCGCAGGCTCCCCCCGCCGTTCGGCGCAATCCGCCGCATCATGCGGTCCCAGGCAAAGAACGTGAAGCCGAGGGAAATGCTGTGGGCGATGGACGCCAGGGCGATGTACACCGGCTGCGGCTGCCAGGCGTAGGCGCTCAACTGGTCGCGGTCGCGGTAGATGAACGTCCCCAGCAGCGCCAGCACGATGATCAGCGCCGCCACCGAGAGGCGCGGCATGAGGCGGTGGTAGGTCATGCGCCCTCGCCTGTCCGCTCCAGGACGACGACCGCCTTGGTGGCGATGACCTCGCGGCCAGCACGGGAGTGGGCGGCGGCAGCCAGCAGGTCGGCGCCGGCGCGGGGCAGCCAGCCGAACGCGCCCCACCTGTCGGCCAGCCGAGGCAGGAACTTGTAGCCGGTCGGCAGCATATTCAAGCGGATGATACGGAATGGCAAGCGGCGCAGCGCCGCATCGAACTGGGCCATGGTCAGCCGATTGACGTGGTAGAACTCGGTCTGGCCGCGCATGTCGAGGCGCTCAAAGTCGGGCATGCGCTCGTTGAGGCGCATCTGCTCTTCGAGGTGATTGGCGGCGCGAATCAGTGTCGGCTCGGAGAACAGGAGGTGCGGCCAGGGGAAGTGAATCCACCGCTCCAGGTGCGGTCCCCACGCGCTCCAGTAGGGCGGGAAGCGCAGGTAAGCGCGGCCGCCGGGCCGCAGGACACGCGCGCACTCCGCCAGGGCCGCCTGCGGCGGCACGATGTGTTCCAGGGCGTTGATAGAGACAATAAGGTCGAAGGTGGCGGCCGGCAGGGGCATCCGCGTCGCATCGCCGTGCACCACGCGCACCCGCCCTGCTGCGCTGTCGGTCTCGGCCAGGGCCGCCAGCCGCGCCGCCGAGCGCGTGACCAGGCGACGGTCCAGCTCAAGCCCGACGACCTCGGCCGCGCCGAGACGGCTGTACAGGAGGGATTTGCCGCCGGAGCCGCTGCCCACGTCGAGGACGCGGCAGCCGGCCGGATCCAGCGGCGGCCGCCACTCGGCCAGCATAGCCTCGCCCTCGCTATACTCCCACGCGAAGTGCCCGTCCTCGTCCGACATCACCTCGACGAGGCGCTGGTTCTGAGGGAAGGCGGGCGTCAGGGCGTTGAGCAGGTAGACGGCCGGCTCACCCAGGTCGAGCATTCTCTTCCTTCGCGTGGGCCTGGGCGCGCGCCCAGGCGATGGTGCGGCGCATCCCCTCGGCGAATGACACCTGGGGCGACCAGCCAATGGCTGCGCGCAGCGCCTGCGTGTCCGCCTGCATGTGCTCCTGGTCGCCGGGGCGGCGCGGGCCGGACAGCAGCGGGTAATCGGCGCGGGAGCGGCCGACGGCGGCCAGAACGGTATCCACAAGCTCGTTGATGCTGCGCCGCCGCCCCTCGCCGACGTTGAACACGCGGTTGTAGGCCCCTTGCGCGTCAATCGCGCCGAGCCAGGCGCGCGCCACATCGTCTATGTGCACGAAGTCCCGCGACTGCTCACCTGTGCCGTGGATGGTGATGGGCGCGCCCGCCAGCGCCGAGCCGATAAAGAAGCCAGCGACGCCCTGATACGGGTTGTCCAGGCGCTGCCGCTCGCCGTAGACGTTGAACATACGGAAGGCGGTGGCGTGGAACGGGGCCGCCAGATCGGGGCGCGCAGCCGTCGCCAGGACAAACCGCTCCGCCGCGTACTTGGAGATGCCGTAGTACGACACGGGCGCGCACAGCTCGGTCTCCGGCGTCGGGACACGCGACGGCGCGCCGTACACGGTCATGGACGAGGCAAACAGCAATCGCCCGACGCGGTGGCGCAGACACGCCTGGACGACGTTCATCGTGCCGAGGGCATTCGTGGCGAAGTCGCCGCCCGGATCGGCGAAGGAGCGGATAGTGGACGCCTGACCTGCGACGTGGAGCACGACGGCGTAGGGCGGGGCCGACGAAGCCTTGCGGGCGAACGCCGCCTCGACATCCTCCGCCCGGCTCACGTCGCCGCGCTGGTACGTCGCGCCCAGGGGCACGTTGGCGCGCAGCCCCGTCGTCTCGTTATCCAGGATGTGGACCGTGTAGCCCGCCGCCAGCAGGCGCTCGGCCAGGTGGCTACCGATAAAACCCGCGCCACCCGTCACAAGGGCGGCGCGGGCGGATGCTGCTGTCGCCACGTCTTCTCCCATCACCCGCTCTCCGCGGACCTCAAGCCGCGCACGATGGCCCGCGCTTTGACGCCGGCCATCATCAGGCTGATCCCGGCCAGGTCCGGGCGCATCTCGCCCAGGTCCTGGGCCGGCTGCACCGTCGCGCTGCGCACGACGCCGGCGAACAGGCGCAGGGGCCGGTCGCGCCGCGCCTTGCGCACACGCGCGGCCCAATAGTACCACCGGTCTATCATTTTCGCCAAAGACGGGAGGGTATCGGCGCGCTGGTGGTAGACGACGGCCGCCGGCGTGTAGACGAGGCGGTAGCCCGCCTGCCGCAGCCGCGTCCCCATCTCCACATCCTCAGCGTTCGTGCGCAGCGTGGTGTCGAAGCCGCCGACGGCGAACAGCGCCCGTCGGCGGTAGGCGGCGCACAGGCCGTGGAGATACGGCGCGTCGGCGACTTGCTGCGGGCCGTGCCACTGGCGAGCGTGGCGCGCGCGCCAGGCGTCGGCGCGGGTCACCTGGTGCGCCTCGATGCCGCCGCCGCCCACGCCGGCAATGTCCGGCGCGGTGAAAGGGGCCAGCAGCGCCTCGATCATGCGGGCGTCAGCGTAGGCGTCGCTGTCCACGAATACGAGGATTTCGCCGCGGGCAGCGGCCAGCGCCGTGTTGCGGGCGGCAGCCAGGCCGCGGTTGACGGCGTGGGGGATGACGCGGGCGCCGGCCCGGGCGGCGAGAGCGCCGGAGTCGTCGGTCGAGCCGTCGTCAATCACCAGCAGCTCGTCCGGCGGGCGCGTCTGCCGCCCGAGCGCGGCGACGGTCTCGGCGATCCAGCGCGCGCCGTTGTAGCACGGCACAGCGACGCTGATCATTGCCCCGAGAGCGACATCGCCTGGGAGACGGCGGGCAGGTAGACGGTGGATATGCTCGGAGCATACAGGATTGGCAGAGTGACCGTCAACGGCGCGCCGTAACTCTTCATGGTGCTAGACACGGTGAGCGTTGTCTTCAGAACGCGCTCGGAGCGCTGGCCGGAACCTGTTCCCAGGTTCACGCACACCTTGGCGTACGACGGCAGCGTCCCCTGGTAATCTACGACCTGGTCGGTGCTCTTGGCCGAGAAGGGGCCGCTCACCGTCACCCAGTCCTGGTCGGCCGGTGCGACAGCAACTTTCCAGGTGAGCGCGCCGGTGCGCTTGTTCTCGAGGCGCACGCACTGCTGGCCGGACGTCGTCGTGTTGAGGGGCGAATAGACTAGAGCGCCCCGCAAATCGTGAGGTGTGTTGAGAAGCGCTTTTTCGGCGTTCATGCGGCCGCAACCCAGGTACTCATTCCATCCGTTACACTGGGTCAGGTCGTCATAGCTGTGGCCAGCGGTATCCACTTTCTCGGTCGAATTCCGGAGCAGGTTCTGGATGTCGTCAGGCGGCAGATATGGGTTAACCGACTTGATGAGACCCACAACGCCGGTGACCAGCGCGGCCGAGAACGTCGTGTCGCCGTAGATCCACGCCGGATCAATGCGCTGAGACACGTCGAGCCACGGGAGGTTGGGGTTGTTGATGCTGAGCATGTAGGTCAGGCCCGGCGCGGCCACGTCCACGTTGATGTTGCGGTAGGCATGATCGTACCACTTGTCGCTCTGGTCCGTGGTCGAGACCGTCAGGGTCTCCGGGAACGACGCCGGGTAAATCTCATCGTCATACTGATCGCCGGGCTGGTTCAGATCAACATCGCCCACAGGGGCGACGACGACGATGCCCTGCTGCTTGGCAAGCACAATCTCCTGCCGCAGCGACTCTCTGAACTGCTGCTCGACCACCCCGGACGCGCCGAGCTTGAACGGCAGACTCACGAAAATGATGTCGGCGTGCTTCTGCCGCGCCCAGCGAACCGCGCTAATGACATTCGCCGGCTCCGCCACCCCTTCCGTTGCCCACTGGGACGGAGGGCGGGTGATGCGCAGCGGCATGATCTTCGCGCCCCAGTTCACCCCCAGGCCGCCGTTGCTCGTCGCCCCGTCTGGCTCGGCGGCGATCAGCCCCGCCAGAAACGTCCCTTCCCCCCAATCGTCCAACAACTGTCCGTTGGCGCCACTGTTCGTGTCAAAGTTCCAGCCGTGGAGGTCCGGATTCGCCGGGTCGCTCCAGATGTGCCCCTTGAGCTTGGCGTGGTTGATGTCCACGCCGTAGCCGACAATTGCCACCGTTGTTTCGCTGCCGGTGGTGATGTTCCACGCGCCCGTCGCCTTGATGTCCACCCAGCGCTTGGGCGAAGCGAAGCCGTCGGCGGTGCGCGAGTGATCCAGGTGCCACAGCTGCGACGCGCTTGATTGCAACTCCGGCGAAGTGGTCACGACCTGGAAACGCATGGTCTTCAAAGGCGTCGCGCCCGAGTTGCCGTCGAGGGAGGAATACAGGCGCACCTCGTAGCAGCCCGCCGCCAGGCGGTTGCCGTTGGGCAGGATGTTGGACGCGGTGTTGAAGCCGCTGACCGAGACCGACCAGCCGTAGCCGAGCATCTCCTGCGCCAGCCGGTCCTTAAATGGCCCCAGGGAGTACACCTGCACCCGTAGCACCTGGGCGTCCATGTTCTCGTAGCGGATGTTGGCCCAGATCGCCTTGCCGGCATTGAACCGCGGCCCCTCGCACACGCCAATCAGCGGCAACGGGGCATCCTGGCTGGGGTCGGGGCCGGCCTGGCGGTCGCTGAGCCAGAAGCTGCGGATGAGGCCGCCCTGCGGGCTGGCCACAGGGCCGCTCGGCGTGGCGCTGTCCGTCGCGCTCGATGCGGCTGAGTCGGCCACGTTCGCGGACAACGGCGTGGCTTTCGAGGCCGCAGCGTGGGCTGCGGCCAGGTCGGCTCGGGCGACGGATGACGCGCCGGGCACAATGAACCGGCCGACCGGATTCGCTGAGGCCGAGGCGACAGCGGGGTCGGCGAGGAGCTGGGTCGCCGTCTGCGCCTCCGCGCCCACCGGCGCCGCCAGGCGGTACAGGCCGGCTGTTTCGCTCAACGGCGGGTAAGCGCGAAGAATGTGGGCGACCGCGCCCGCGTCGGCGGTGTCGCGGAAAGTGACAAGAACCTGACCCGCGACGACGCCGAATGCCGCGTCTTTGCCAGCTTGAGGAAGAAGATCGGCGGACGCAATGAGTGGCAAACACAATAGGCAAACTGCCACGAGCGCGGCGAAGCCACGTGGCAGCCCTGACACGGCTTTGTACATCTTGGTTATCTCCAACAGTCTTGTCCCCTGCTCGCGCTGTGCACCCCGCACCGCGAGCGGCGGCCAATTGTAGCTAACGCCCTGGAATTCGGCAATTCAGCGCATCGGCCGAGACAGCACCCCACCGCTCACACCGATGTCTATTTATGGAGACGCCGCCAAAGGCGCGCAGATACGCCACCGGCCCAAATTGGCGGGCTCTAGACGGGGCTATTCGTCGGGGTTGTCCAACATCAAGCCGTGGCCGCGCACGGTCACAATGTACTCGTGGGACGGGTCCACCTCTTTGATGCGGTCGCGCAGGCGGCGCACGAGCGCGTCTACCGCCTGCTCGGTCACACCGCCGACGGCATCCGCCCACACGGCCCGCACGACCTCGTCGCGCGGACACACCGTATTGGGGCGGGCGTACAGCAGCCCCAGCAGGGTGTACTGCGGGGCCGAGAGAGGCGGCGTCAGCTCGACGCCGTTGACCAGGACGCGCTTGGTGCTCTCGTGGACGTAGATGCCGCGGCGGTGGGCCGGCGACGGCGGGAGCGGCGCGGTGGACTCGGCATCCACGAACAGGAGCTTGAAACGCATGGCGATGCTGATCTCGTCGCCGTCGGTCAGGACGTGCGGCTCGCTGATGGCCTGCCCGTTCACATAGGTCTTGTTCTTGCTGCCCTCGTCGTACAGAACGTACTGCGCGCCGTGGCGCTCCACGCGCGCGTGGCGGCGCGAGACCTCCCGCGCTTCCAGCACGATGTCGCTCTCCGGCGTTCGTCCAATCGTGACGACGGACCTGTCCAGCGCCCACTCGCGGCCGCTGCCGGCCTGGCCCGCGCGCAGAATCAGCATCGGAATGTCTTTAATCGGCATGCCTTCTTCTCACCACCAACAGACACGTGAAACGCCCGCCCAGCCCATTTGACTCCACCTGCGTGGCGGGCTATCCTTCCCACGGCAACCGCCGGGAGGGTGTGTGAGCAATGCGACTGTGGTAGGGGGGATTCTACGCGCCCGCTATCGAATCGTCCAACTTATCGGCGAGGGGGGTAGTGGGGCGGTGTACGCCGCCGAAGACATGCGCCTCGGCGGGCGTCTCTCGGCCATCAAGGAGATCCGCCCCGATCCCTACGCCACCGCCGCCCAGATGTCCCAGACCCAGACGCAGTTCCGCCGCGAGGCGATGATCCTCGCCCGCCTCGACCACCCCAACCTCCCGAAAGTGTATGATTTCTTTGTCGAGGATGGCCGCAGTTACCTCGTGATGGACTACGTGGACGGCCCGGACCTGCGCCAGATCGTGGACCAGGCGCGGGGACGCGAAGAGTTCCTGCGCGAAGCGAGTGTGCTGGACTGGCTATCCCAGCTCCTCGACGCCCTGGAGTATCTCCACAATCAATCGCCGCCGGTCATCCACCGCGACGTGAAACCGGCGAACATCAAGCTCACGCCCCAGGGGCGCATCAAGCTCGTGGACTTCGGGCTGGTCAAGCCGCTCGACCCGGAGGACCCGCGCACGATCACCGTCGTCCGCGGCGTCGGCTCCCTGCCCTACACCCCGCTGGAGCAGTATGGCGGCGCGGACCACACCCTGCCGCGCTCCGACATTTACGCCGTCGGCGCAACCCTCTACCACCTGCTCACCGGCCGCATCCCCGTCACGGCGCAGCAGCGCTTCCTCGAACCCCAAAGCCTCATCGCGCCGCGCAGCCTGAACCCGGCCATCTCCCCGGACGTCGAGAAGGTCATCCTCAGCGCCATGTCCATGCACCCGGACCAGCGCCCGTCCACCGTCGCCGAGCTAAGGGCGCAACTCGCGCCGGACGCGGGCCGACGCGATGGCAGGGGGCGCAGTGAGGTCTGGCTGCGCGCCCTCCGCGACAACTTCTATCTCGTCGTCCTCGTCGCGCTGCTACTCGGCCTCGCCATCTTCGCCACGGCGCGCACCGCCGCCGTGCCGGCCGCCGCCACCCCCACCCCCATCGCAACCACTCGCCCCTAGCGCTTTTGGAGCCACAGCCAGAGGGCGGGCAAGAGCGCGAACACCCCGCTCACCAGGGGCGCGATCCACAGCGCGCCCGCGTGCAGTGTGCTCCCGCCGGCGACATTGATGAGGTAGCCGACCAGCCCCCACGCCGTGGCGAGCAGGAGCAGACGCACCGAGTCGTTCGGCGCGAGGGTCGCCCCGCGCTGCCAGGCGACACCGAGGGCGCCGACGCCCAGTACCGTCGCCAGGGACAGCGCCAGCCCGGCCCAACCGCCGCCCGTCGCCAGGGGCGTGGCAGCCTGAGCGGCGGCAGCGGGTGTCGCCGTGACCGTCGGCGAGGGCGTGACGGTGAGCGTGGGCTGGGGTGTCGCCGACGGCTGCGGCGTGGGCACGGCAGTCACCGGCCCCTCCCCCTGCACCGCCAGGACGAACGGCGTGGTCGTCGAAGTGCGGCCGGCGGCGGCGCTGATCTCGAGCTGGCCCGGCCGCTCGAGGAACACCGTCGTCTCGGCGACGCCGTTGCGCGTGCCGATCTCCTGGTTCGGGAGGTAGACGGCGGCAGCGCGGTAGAAGAACTGGAGATTGACGCGCGTGCCGTCCGGCACCGGGTGGCCGTTGCGGTCCAGGATCGGCCCGGCGCGCGCTGTGACCGTCTCGCCGACCTGCGCCTTGTCGCCCGATGTCTTGTTCAGCGCGCCAATCGGGATGGGGCGGCTGGAGTCCGGCTCCAGCATCACCGGCAGATCATAGATGCCGGGCACGCTCACGGGCGGCGCGCCGCGCGGCACGAACTCCTGGAATAGGGCGCGCACGCCGGCTTCGAGGAATGGCTGCGTCTTGCCGTAGAGCGCGAAATACGCGCTCAGCTTCCCAATCTCTGTCGCGTCGAGATAGTAGGGCGCGCCGAACGCCATGACGACGACGTTCTTGTCGCCCAGCACCGCGCTGCGATCCCGTAGAAACATGCGCAGCGCGTCGGCGCTGGGGTCCTGCGCCGTGTCGAGCATGCCGAACACGAGCAGGTTGGCCGCCTGCAGCCGCCCTTCCAGGTCGCGGCGCTGCTCGTCCGTCAGGCCGCTGCCGGCCAGGTATGCCTTCAAATCGGCAAAGGAAATACTGCTGATGCGATCGGGGCTGATGATGCTGGCGCCGCTGGGACCGTACAGGCGCAGAATGATGTCCTGGATGGCCGTCGGCGCGATGAGGGGCGCGGCCGGGCAGCCGGCGCAGTCGCTGGCCGCGCGCCCGTCGGTCACGACCAGGATGCGGTCGCCCTCGACCGGCCGCGACACGCGCGCCGCGTTCTCCCGCGTCGGCGATACCAGCGTCACCGCGTCTCGCGCGACGTTGTTGACCACCCGTTCGTCGCGCCCGACACGCTCGCCGACGCGGCGGTCGTCTACCAGCAGATTGGACGCCGTAAAGCTGGAGTACATGCGGCGTTTGAGGAGCAGGATGCGCCGCAGCGACGTATCCACGCGTTCGCGGAACTGCGGGTCCGTGCGGTATTGGTCGCGGAAGAACTCAATCGCGAGGCGCGTGTTGGCGAGTTGCTCCGACCACTGATCGTGGGCGCTGAAGCGCGCCAGGTAGAGGACATCGTTGCCGGCCAGGAACGCATCGCGGGCGATGCGCTTCTGGTTGAACGTCTCCTGCTTCGGGTCGTAGAGCTTGCGCACCGCCGGCGCGCCCAGCGCGTCGCTGACCATGATGCCGCGCTCGCGCCACGCCTTCATGTCCGGCGAGTCGAGCAGCCGCTGCAAGCCGCCCTGGGCGTCGAGGCTGATGGGTTGGCCCGGCGTTCTCTGCCACGCGCCGTAGCGCACGTGGGCCGACATGAGGGCGTCGGTGATCTCCGTCGCCCCGTTGGGCGCTGAGGCGGTCACCTGGAGGAACGGGGCCAGGTCCACGCGCCGCAGGTCCGCTTCCGGCCGGTCCACCGTCGCCACCTCGTCGTCCGAGCTGCGGTCGCTCGCGCCGATGCCGGGGAAGTGCCGCGCCACCGTGGCGACCCGCGCCACGCTACCCTGGTGGACGCCCTGGATGTACGCGCGCCCATTCCGCCCCACCCACTGCGGATCGCCGCCAAACGCGCGCACCCCCAGGTCGCCGCTCTGGTTAGGGCGCGGCATCGCCAGAACGTCGAGCGATGGCCCCATGAGCATGTTGACGCCGACCGCGGCCAGCTCCTGGCCGACGATGCGGCCGACATCCATGCTGGAGACGTCGCTCCACGTCGCGCCGAGGGCCATCGGCGAGGGGAGCGGCGTGAAGTTGTTGCGCAACGTCGTGTAGGGGTAGCCGTCGCCAGTCTGCTCGACGGCGACGAACAGCGCCACGGGGTTGGCCGGGTTCGTCTGGAGGGCGAGGTTCTGGAGCGCGTTGGTGAGCTGGGCGACCTGCTGCGGCGTGTCGCCCTCATTGCGGAAGTTGCCGTTGGCCGGGCTGATCGCCACGCCGCCGATCTTGTAGTCGCGGATGAGACCCGCAATGTCGGAGGCCGCGCCGACGTCGTTGCCCTGGAACGTGACCAGGAAGAGCTGCCCGACCTTCTCCTCGACGCTCATGCGGCTGATGATGCCCTGGACCAGGGACTCTTCGACGCTGCCCTGCGCCTGAACGCTGGCGCGAGTCGCCAGGGCGAGGACGGCCAGCGCCGCCAACACCGCCCCAAGACGAGTGGCGGCCATGCGCCAGCCCTGTTTGCGCCCCGCCGTCTTCGCGCGCCTGTTGCCTCGGTCTGATCCAGTCAACGGCCCTCACCCCGCCTTCCTACGTCTCGGCCTGATCGCCCCAAGTATACCCGCAACGCCCCGCCCGGTCAATGCTCCCCTACGTTGTTCGCGTAGAGTAGCCGTAGGTTGAGCGGCGGATAACCGCCTCTCGCCAGCCTACTCGCACCTTGCGTGAAACTGTAAAAATGTCTTGTTGACCGAAGCGCGTAATTAGACTAGGATTTTCACGTCTATGTAGGTAGGAGGACACGCCATGCGACGCATCCTCATCTGGCTCTTGCTGGCGACCGGCCTGGTATGGCTGGTGATCGGTCTGTCCGGCTCTACCACCGACGTCTCCGCAGCCCCCGACGCGGCCCCCGCCGAGCGCTTTGTGCCCGGCCGCATCCTCGTCGGCTATCGGGCTGCCGCGGCCGCCAAGGGCCGTGCGGCGGTTCAGGCCGTCGGCGGCAAGGTCACTGACAGCCTGCCCACCCTCAGCATTGACGCCGTGAGTGTACCGGAAGATACCTTTGACCGCGCCCTGGCAACGCTCCAGGCCGACCCAAGCATCGCGTTCGCCGAGCGCGACCCCGTCGTGCGCTTCTTCAGCCCGCCGAGCGCCTGGCAGCCCAACGACCCCTTCTTCAAGGATCAGTGGGGCCTGGTGCGCACCGGTATTCCGTCCGCCTGGGACCTGACGCGCGGCAGCCCCGACGTCGTCGTCGCCGTCCTGGACACGGGCGCCGATGCCAACCACGAAGACCTGCGCGGCCAGCTCGTGGACGGCTACGATTTCGTGCACAACACCCGCACGCCGGACGACGACAACGGCCACGGCACTCATGTCACCGGCATCATCGCCGCCGCCGCCAACAACGGCCTGGGCATCAGCGGCGTCGCCCCCGGCAGCCGCGTCATGCCGATCAAGGTCATGTCGGCATTGGGCAACGGCAGCCACTTCGTCATCGCCCAGGGCATCGAGCACGCCCTGCGCAACAACGCCCGCATCCTGAACCTCAGCATGGGCGGCGACACCCCGTCGCAGACGCTCAAGCAGGCCGTTGACCACGCCTGGGAGGTGGGCGCGCTGGTCGTGGCCGCCGCCGGCAACGACAACACCGACAAGCCGAGCTACCCCGCCGCGTGGCCGAATGTCATCTCCGTAGGCGCGCTCAACACCGACGACACCCGCGCCCCGTTCTCGAACTACGGGCCGACGATCTCCCTCGTCGCGCCCGGCGTCGCCATCCTGAGCACGCTGCCCGGCAACCGCTACGAAGCCTGGCCCGGCACGTCCATGGCCGCGCCGTTCGTCAGCGGCGTCGCGGCGCTACTCTGGTCGCGCAACACGAGCCTGACCAACGCCCAGGTGCGTGACCGCCTGATTAGCACCACCGAGCGCCTCGGAACCTCGATCTATGATCCCAACGGCCACAACCTCGAGTACGGTTACGGCCTGGTCAACGCCGCGCAAGCCGTAGGCCTCGACATCGCGCCGCCGACGCCGGGAACCACACGCCCGACGCCGACGCCGACCACGTGTCCCCTGCCGGGGCTAGGGACGGAGGAGCAGGCGCTGCTCGACGCGATCAACGCAGCCCGCATCGCCGCCGGGATGCCGGTGCTCAACCTGGACATGCGCCTCACCGCGGCCGCCGAGCGGCACAGCCAGGACATGGCCGCCCACAACCGCCTGACGCACACGGGCAGCGACGGCTCCTCGCTCCAGAACCGGATTGTCGCCGCCGGCTATCCCATGTCCTCCGCCAGCGAGCTTGTCGCCGGCGCGGAGCCTAGCGCACGCAACCTGGTGGACCTCTGGACCAAGGGCAGCGACTATCGCGGCATCGTGCTCGGCACGTGGCAGGATGTCGGCATCGGCTTCGTCACCCAGCCGGACACCGACTACTACTATTTCTGGACCGTGACCCTGGGCAACCACCAGCCGAGCGCCCCCCTGCCCACGCCCGTCCAGCCCCTGTGTCCCACCCCGGCGCCTGGCAGCTCCTCGCCCACCGTCACACCGCTGCCGACGCGCACGCCCACCGTCACGCCCACGCCCCAGGGCCTGTTCACCCAACAGATTTCGCCCGCGCCCGACAGTGTCGGCTGGGTGCGCAGCGACGCGCCCGACACCAACTTCTTCGGCGACAACGACACCTTCACCGGCGGCCTGAGCGGGCGACTGTTCCACGGCGCTGTTCAGTTCGACCTGTCGAGCCTGCCGCCGAACGCCCGCATCCAGCGCGCGCAGCTCCATCTCACTGGGCGCGATGCCCAGAACCGCCAGGGAGGGACGTGGACGATCCAGCTGCTGGGTCCCGACGCCGACTATGGCTGGGCGACCCACGGTTACACCGTGCTTCACGGCCTCGCCCCGCATAGCCCGCTGGGCGCACTCTCCGGCGGCGACATCGGCGAGGGCGTCACCAACTCCCTGGAGTTCAGCGTGGGGCAGATTCTGGAGCTGAATGCGCGCCTCGTCTCGACCCAGCGCGTGTCGTTCCGCTTTGACGGCCCGACCATCGGCAACAGCCTGTTTAGCTGGGACACCGGCCACGGCGCGGGCAGCACGCAGCCCGGTCCGGTGCTGTGGGTGGCCTACAGCCTCGACGGGCCGCCGCCCCCCGCCACGCCCACGCCCACGCCGAGCCGCACGCCCGCGCCGACCAGGACGCCCGCACCGCCCGCGCCGACGGCGGTTCCGACGCTGGGGCCAAACCGCGACGTCACCGTCCAGATTCCGCCGCTGCCGGCCTACGCCGGCTGGGTGGTGAGCTACGAGGCGCGCGGCAACCACCTGGGCGACGACGACATGTACGTGGGTGTCTACGAAGGGGCGCAGTACCTCGGCGCGCTGCAATTCGATCTCTCGGCCATCCCACCGGGCGCCCAGGTGAACTGGGCGACCCTGTTCCTGATGGGCCGCTCGAACCGCTACACGAGCGCCGGCGGCGACTTCCAGACGACGCTCCTGGCAAGCAGCGCCGACTCCCTCTGGCCGGGCGTGACGTATAGCGCCCTTCAGGCTGCGCCGGCCAGCGTGACGCTGCCGCCGCTGCTCCACGGCGCGGACCTGCTGGTCGGCCCAGCGTACTTCTACCTCTTCGACCCTGGGGCGCTATCGGAGCTGGGACGGCGGGCCGGGAGCACGCGGCGGCTGTCGTTCCGGCTCGAAGGGCCAGCGGCAGGCGCCGACAACCTCTTCAGCTGGAACAGCGGCGCCGACGGCGCCGGGCCAATCCTCACGGTAAACTACTCCATGCCGGCGGCGGGCAAGCGGCCCAACAAGCAATAGCGAGCGCGCCACGGGTGTCCCGTGGCGCGCTCTTCTTTTGGATGCTGGTGTCATTGTCGCTGTCATGCTGAGCGAAGCGAAGCATCTGGGCCGCATGAAGCCCACAGCCCAGCCCCCTCGCTCCGCTCGGGGTGACAGCCGATCTACCTACTCGCCTGCGGCGACGGGCGGCTTGGCCTGGCAGCCGCCGCCGGGGTTCTGCCTCCCGCACAGCACGGTCTTGAAGATGGCCGGCATGTAGATGCTATACGTCTTCGTCACCGGCCCCTGGTCCTTGATGGTGATCTCCAGGGCGTCCGGCGGCAGGATGATCACAGGCGGAATGGTGTTCGGGACGTTGGCCGTGACGCCGACCGTGCTGCCAGCGCCGCTCTGGATCGCGGTGAGCTTGGCCTTCGCCTTGCCGTTCGACGTGATCACCTGCGTGCTCAGCCCGTTGCTGCCGGGGCTGGGCTGGTCCCACACCGCCTTATTGGCCTGGAGCAGGTTGAGGTTGACCGGCGTGCCGTCGGCCACCGGGTTGTTCTGGTCGTCCTTCACCGTCGCCTCGACAAAGGTGTACGGGAGGTACGGCGGCTGATTGGTGTTGACGTACAGCGTCGTGCTGTAGCCCTCGGACACGGACAGGCTGATCGAGGCCGGCGCGCCGACGATGGTGACCGGCAGCTGGTCCTGGGCCGACGTGCCCGGCACCTGGGCGGTGATGGTGGCGTTCCCACCGGTCGAGCCGGCGGTAAACGTCGTGCTGGCGTTCCCGTTCACCGTCGGCGCAGACGTCGGGCTGAACGTCCCGGCGCTGTTGGTCACGGTGAACTGCACCAGCGTCCCATCGGCGACGGCGTTCCCCTTCGAGTCCGTCACGTGCACCTGGAGGTCCTTCGCCGCGTCGCGCTGGATAATCAGCGGCTTGCTGGCAATCTGGAAGGCCAGGGTGGTGGCCGGACCGACAATCGTCACGTTGGCGGGCGCATCGGAGCCGATAAGCCCTGTCACGCGCACGACCGCGCTGCCCGACACGTTACCGGCCTGGAGCGACGAGAACGCCAGGCCGTGCAGGCCGTCGGCGGAGCTGGTCGTGGTCGAGGTCGGGCTGAGCGTGCCGATGGTGGTCGCAAAGGTCACATTCTGGCCGTCCGGTACCGGCAGACACTGGACGTCGAGAACGACCGCCCGAAGCTGCGAGGTGTGGGTCGGCGCGACCGTCACGTCGAGGGTGTAGATGGTGGACGGCAGGGCGGTGGTGACGGCGTGGGCGGCGATGGGGCTGGCGTCGCCGACCTGCCACTCCCACGTGTCGCGGCGGCTCGCCGTGGCGCCCGGTGTCATGACCTGGAGAACGACCGAGGTGTAGGTGCGCGGGATGTCCTGCCCCTGGGCGTTCTTGTCGCAGCCTTCGATGGCCGGCACGGCCAGGTTGGACAGGCCGTTAAGCTCGCCGTTGGCCGTGGTGATGGCCGTGGCGGCGCTCGCCGTCTTGTCCTTCATCGTTTGCAGGTTGTTGTTGAAGGTGGTGACGGCGGTGCTGCAGTTCTGGGTACCGCCCGGCGTACACGCGCCGGCGTCCACGATGGCTTTGCCGGCGCCGATGGCCGCCGCCAGGTCGGCCGACGCCTGGGTGAGCAGCGGCCGCGTCGAGGACGGAATCTCGGGGAAGAGCAGAATCCGGTCCGCCGCCAGCTTCGCCTGGGTCGCCTCGGCGCTCACGGCGCTCACGCTATTCAGCGTTGTGCTTTCGATGCGGTCCGTTGCCGCCGGAATGGCATTGGCGTCCGTCGCCGCCTTTTGCGATTGAGTCGTGGCGATCGTGCGATAGGTCGCCATCATCTGGTCGCCGCTGACCGAGAATGGTTCTGTGGCGCTGCCTGTGTAGGACGTGCTCGTCTGGAATGTTCGGCTGTAGACCTCCAGACCGACCGGGTCGAGAACGGAGATCGTCGTCGAGCGCGCCAGCGGAACGTTATCGTTCCCACGAATGTTGTACTCGACCACACCGTTCACGACCTTCGTGCCTCGCGGAAAAAGGCTCTCCGGCTGATTGCCCTGGACCATTCGGATCTTGACGACATCAACGGTCTGGGCCGGCCCCACCGCCAGCGCCGACGCCGGAGCGCCGAGCGCGAGCCATAGGGCTGCCAACACTAACCCAAGGGTCAGCGCGGCGAATGCAGCTACTCGCATTTGTCCAATCCTCCTAACATGTGAGTGAATGGGGATATTTGGGCGGAGCCTTCAGTCGGCTGGCCGGCGGGGGGGCCGAGTCAGCCAACGGGCCAACAGCTCCGGCGGGGGAGATGTCTGGGCGTCGGCGATAGCGCCTCTGCCCGTCTCCCCGCGCCGTCCCTGTCGGCCGCGAGGGTTCCGAGAACCAACAACTGGTCTCCACAATCCTTTCGATAGGCGAGCCTACGTCCGGCGGCGCATCCATAGCGCCGCGCCGCCGAGGGCCGCCGCGACAACCACCAGGCCGACCACGAGCAGCGGGAAGCCGCCGCGTTCCGCCTGGCCGAGCACGCGCGACGCGCCGCCCGCTTCGGGCGTCAGCCGCGAGAGGTCCACGCCGCCGGCGAGCTTCGCCGCCGTGGCCGTCGCCTGCGCGCCGGGCGCCGGTGTGCCGCCGGCCGGGCGTGTCGTCGCATTCGGCGTCGCGCCACTCGGAGCCGCGCCGACCGCCTTCTGCGCCGCCGCCGGCGTTGGGGTCGCGCCGCCTGCCGCCGCCGCTGCCGCCTGCCCGCCGAGGGCAATGGCCGTCGCCTGGGGCGGCGGGGCCGCCGCCGTCACCACACTCGCGCCGCCGGACTGTCCGGCTGGCCGCGCCGCCGCCACCTGAGCCGCCGCCGGGGCGGCCGTCGGCTGCTGATCGGTCTGAGCCGGCGCGGTCGTGGCCGTTGGCTGCGCGTTGCTCTGCGCCGCGGCCGTGGCCGTCGGCTGCGCGTTGCTCTGCGCCGCGGTCGTCGCCGTCGGCTGCGTGTTGCTCTGCGCCGCGGTCGTCGCCGTCGGCTGCGCGTTGCTCTGCGTCGGGGCCGGCGTCGGCGTCGGTGTGCGCGTCGGCACGTTGCCTGGGCGCGATTCGGTCGCCGTCGGGCGGCTGGTTGGCTGAGTCGTGGGGGTTGGCAGCGCGACGCTGCTCACCGTCCACGCCAGGGTCTGGGCAATATCGCCGTTCAGCTCGATGTTGGCCGTCCGGGTCGAGGACGAGAACGGCACGTCATCCGCCAGGACGATGTTGGTCTGACCGTTGAACTTGCTCAATGCCGTCTTGATCTGGGCCGCAGCATTGCTCACGGCGGTGTTGGCCTGAGCCGTGTTGGGCGAACTGGCGGACAGCGCCTGCAACGCCTGGCTGAGAAACTGGTCAGCGTCGTCGAGCGGAATGTAGGTCTCCGGAAGGAGACCACCATAGCGCTGAAGGCTCTGAATGGGCTTGCGCATCGCGCTCACGATCTGCTGCGCCTCCGACAGGGCCTCGCGGTCCTGGGGTGAGGTCGGGTTCGCCGGCACAGCCTGAACCTTGCTCACGAGACCTTGCTGGTCGGGATCGGCCAGCGTGCGCAGGTTGGCGAGAAGCTGGTCGCCCGTCACCTTCCACGTGAGCGTGCCGTTGCCGCTGCGCGTCTCGGCCGACGTCGCGTACTTGTTGCCGGCCACGTCGGCCAGCTCGACCTGCACCTTCGTGTTGGCCGGCAGGTTCTGGAAGTCCACGACGATATTGAATTCCTTAGTGCCCGTGGGAACGGTGCATACGCGCTGCGCTGCCGGGCCTGTGCACACGCTGCTGCCATCCGACTTCTGTATCTCAAACTTACTGATCAGGTTGCCCTGGGCCTGGCCGACGCCCGTCCAGACCAATCCTGCTGCAATCGCAATCGCTAACGCGAACAAACGCTTCACGTACCCAGTCTCCTTTCAGTCACCACGTCACATCCCGGCCCGCCTGGCTTACCCGCTCACTCGCCCGGGCGCGGCGCGGTCATGAACCCGCGCACAGCCCAGATCACGAGCGCCAGCAAACCGAGGGCGAGGATCCCGGCCCCGATCAACAGCGGCATGGACACCCCGGCGTCCGGGTTGACGGCCGCCGGCGACGCAGAAGCGCCTGCGGGCGCAGCCGGGTTGGCGGCGCTGGCCGCATTGGCCGGGTTAGCCGGGTTGGCCGGGTTGGCCGGGTTAGCCGGGTTGGCCGGGTTGGCCGCCTTCGCCTGGGCTGCGCCGGCAGGCGCGGCCGTGGGAATGGCAGGCGGCTGACCGACGTACCACTCGTTTGTCTCTGAAAGGAAGAACTGACCCTGAACACCGATAGAGGCGTTGGTGACGTAGGCCCCGTCCGGCAGCGGATCGCTAGGCTTGATCTCGATGTTCTCGCGCCCGGCGCCGGAGTACTTCTTGGACGCGACGTAGATCGTCTGGCCTTTGGGGTCATACACCTTGATCTGGATCTCGGTATCGGCCGCGTCCTTGTAGTCGAACACGACGTAGACCGACTTGCTCCCGGTCGGGAACACTTCCAGCGGGGTGCCGTTGGGTGTCGCGCTCATCCATATCTTCTGGATCGAGCGCACGGGGCCGTCCTGCTGGCCCGCAGGCGCCGCCTGCGTGGCCGACGCGGCCAGAGCTAATACGACAAGGGTTAACAGCAGAGTGATCCCTCGGTGGCGCATGTGTGTCTGTGTCCTCCTCTGTGTGTGGGCAGCGCCAGGCTCATTCTGCCGCTCTGCCCTAACTAAACACGCGACTCCTTAAAGTTATATTAAGACGGGTTTAGCCGACGATTAACCTGCACGAAATTGTGAAGATTGTGAACGGAGGGTGGTTTCGAGACACAAGGAGAGGGGGAAGCTCTGCGGGAGCCCCCCCCCTGGCTCATGTGTCCGGGCAATTCCCGTCGTCCGGGAACGCCGAATGAAACTACCCACGCGCAGTCCCGGAGGTACAGCGGCGGCCCGAGAGGTTGCACGGCGGCTAGCATCCTCTAAAACGCACCGGGCTGCATCAAGATACGGGCAAAGCCGCCGCCCGACAAATCTTGCGCCCTTGTCCCCGCGCGCCAGGCATGGGATGCGAGAAATTACAAAACCTGCCCTACCGCCGCGAGTAGAACGCGGCAACAATGAGTAGAGACGCGCCGTGGCGCGTCTCTACTCGGCCCCCTTCTGTCTAGCTGACTCCTAACGCGCGTTACTCGCTCGCCCAGCCGACGGCCAGCAGCGGGAGGTAGACACGGTGCGTCGGCCCGCAGCACGTCGTCGGCGTCGGCGTGGGTGTCGGCGTCGCCGTCGCCGGCGTCCCTGTCGCCGTGGGTGTCGCGGTTGCCGTCGGCGTGGCCGTACCGACTAGCCCCGTCGCCGTCGCTGTCGGCATGGCCGTCCTTGTCGCTGTCGCCGTCGGCGTGGTCGTCACCGCCACAGTCGCCGAGCCGGTGGGCGTCAGCGTCGCGCTCGGCGTCGCCGTCGGCGTGAGGCTCGCGGGGAGCGTCGCGCTCGGCGTCGCCGTGCCACTGGCGGTCGGGGTCGGTGTGGTGGTTGGGGCGTTGATGCGCCAGGTCGCCCGGGCCAGGTGCTGGGCGCCGTTTCGCAGCACGTCCAGGTACTCAGCCTCGACCGTATCGCCATCGCTGACCTTGAGCGTCTTCGTCGCCGGGTCGCTGGCGGCGCAGTCGGTGCAGAAGCGGATGTTCTGGCCGGACGCCAGGGTGTTGTAGACGGCCGAGCCGGGCACGACGGGCCGGAGGTCCACCTGGAAGGCGTAGGGGCTGGTCGTGCTGGAGATGAGCGCCCGGACGGTTGGATACTGGTCATAGTGCACCGGCAGCTCGACGTCGAACAGGTACAGCGTCGCCGAGCCGGCCGTGCCGACATACGTGCCGCCGTTGCGGTCAAAGTAGAGGTCCACGGTCGGCGTCGGCGTCAGGGTGGGTGTCGGGGTCAGCGTCGGCGGGGTGGTGGCCGTGGCCGTCGCCGTGGCCGTGGCCGTCGCCGTGGCTGTGGCCGTGGCCGTGGCCGGCACGGTAGCCGTCGCCGTGGGCGTCGCCGTCGCGGTTGGGGTCCATGTCGCGGTGGGCGTCGCCGTGGCAGCCGGAGCCTGGGCGCGCCAGGTGGCAATGCGTATCAGGTCCTGGTACTGCACGATAATCCGATCGCCGTCCTTCACCTTGAGGACATAGTTCCCGACGTCGTTGCCCGCGCAGGCCGTGCAGAAGCGCACCGCCGGCGTCATGACGAGGTGTGTCGGACTGATGGCGGTCACCGGCACGAACAGCGGGCTTGTTCCCAGCGGCGTGCTGTCGCTGCGCACGGCCACCATGCTGGCGGAGGACGACGTGACGAACAGCTCGACCGTCAGATAGTCTGCCTCGGTGTAGAACACCCCGTCCGGCTCGTGGCCGGGGAAGGCGATGCCGGGCGTCGGCGTCGCCGTGGGCGTGCTCGTCGGCGTCCCGGTGCCTGTGCTAGTGGCCGTCGCCGACGGGGACGCGCTCGGGCCGGGCGTCAGTGTCGCGGTCTGGGTCGGCGTCGGCGTTCGGGTCGGGGTGTTACCCGGCGTCGCCGTGCGCGTGGCGGTTGGCGTGACCGTCGCGCTGCTCGTCGGCGTCGGCGTGCGCGTCGGCGTAGCCGTCGCCGTTTGGGTGCTCGTTGGCGTCGGGGTCAGAGTCGGCGTGAAGGTCGCCGCCGGTATGGCGTATGACAGGCGCAGTACAGGCCGCTGGGCGTTGCCGCACGTCGGCGTGGCGAGCAGACCGCACCAGGCGAAAACGATGTTGGTGTTACCCTGGGGACCGTCGAGCCTGAACGTGACGCGCCCCGACGCCCCGCGCCGCCGGACGATCTCAGCGCGCTGAGCCGCGTCCAGGACAAAGGTGTTGGCCGCCCCGACGTTCAAGTCACTGGTCTGGAGCGTCGTCGGCGAGAGCATGACGGCGGCGGCGTGGATGTCGCCGAAGGTCGCCGCGGAGAGCGGAACGGGGTCGTCAAAGGGCTGCCCTGGCTTCGGCGCCAGCAGCCCAAGCTGCCACGTCGCCGTCACGTCGGAGGTGTAGTCAATGCGGCCGGACAGAGACACCGAGGCGTCCGTCACGACGGCGCCGGCGGGCAGGCCGGCGAGGCTGAACTGGACGAGGCCGTGATGGATATTCGCCCCTGTGGCCCACACGCCCGTCCACAGGTCCCCCGGTATCTGGTTCGAGAGCGCGCTGACGTAGCCAACGTCGGTGCTGTTGGCGTAGATGACCGTCGCGCCGGCCTGCGGCGTCCACGTCGGCGCCGGCGTCTGGCTTGGGCTGCCCGGCCCCGGCGTCTGGGTGATTGTTGGCGTGAGCGTTGGCGTCGAGGTCGCCGGGGTGACGTTGGGCGCGAGGGTGAGCGTCAGCGTCGGCGTGGCCGTTCGCGTCGGTGTCTGGGTCGGCGTCAGCGACGCCGTCGCGGTCGAGGTCGGCGTCGGCGTCGGCGGCTGCGCCCACGTCGAGGCGGCCGTCGCCGGCAGGGTCATGATCGGCCCCGGGTCTTCCGGGCGCGTGTAAGCGGCGGTGAGCGCTGCGCCGTCGGATACCAGGAGGCTGTTCGAGGGCGGGTCTTGGGCGGTGCGGAAGGGTACCGTCGCGGTGAAGTAGGGGCTGCGGGGTGACGTGCGCGTCAGTTGCACCCACTGTGTGGCGATGGCGACTCCGTCCTTCGAGCTGGTCACCTGCACCGCCACGCTCGGCACACCCGCGTCGCGCAGGAATGGATCCACGACGGTCAGCGTCGCCGGATCGCTCACCCCCTCGTAGCGGTTGCGGTCAAACAGGACGACGGTTCCCACCGTCCACTCCCACTCGCCCACGACGCCGGGGAAGATGGTCGGGAGGCGCAGGCGCGTCCGATACGGCTGGCTCGCGTCCCCGTTGAATTTCGAGACATCCACCTGGAACGACGTGATGCCCACGCCAGGGTGCTGGCCGGCCGCGCCGCCGCCGACCGGCTGCTCGAAGTTGTAGAAGTCGCGGATCTCAACCTGGTACGGGTACGGCGGCGCGCTGCCGGGCAGCGTGTTCTGGCACAGGTTGACCCACAGCTTCTTGTTCTGGTACTCGGGCGGAAAATCGTGCTGCGGCGGCCCGCCGCGCTCCTGGCTCATCCAGACGCGGGCCATCTCGCTCGGCGTGCCGGGCACGGGGTAGGGGCAGTCCACGGGCTGGATCGTTGGACTGGGCGTCGCTGTCACGGGCGGCGTGCTTGTGGCCGTCGCCGTCGGCGTGACCGACGGGGTCACGGTCAGGGTAGCCGTCGCGGTCGTCGTGGCGGTCGCAGTCGGGCCGGTCGTAGCGGTCGCGCCAGGCGGCGGCAGCGTCCCCCCGCCCCCGGGCAGCGTCGGCATCCCCTGGGGCGGCGGGGCGGCGGCCAGAGGATGCGGCGGCACGGTGATGACGGCGGCCAGACAGGCCAGGGTTACAACCAGCGCAATTAAGCGGCGGAGCATAGCGGTCACCTTCTAGAACTTGGACGGAGTCTGCCCGCGTCAGCCGCGCGACCCCGCGAACAGCAGCGGCAGATATAGCCTGAACGCCGGCGGCGGTGTCGGAGTCGCCGTCGCCGTGCGCGTGGCGGTCGTCGTGGGCGTCGCCGTCGCGGTCGCCGTCGCCGCCGCCGTTCGCGTGGCCGTCACGGTCGGCCCCAGGGTCGAGGTGGCGGTCACGGTGGCGGTCGCACTCGACGTGGCCGTGGGCGTAAGCGACGGCGTGGCGGTGGGCGTGGCCGTCGTGGTGGGCGTGTCCGTCGCGGTGGAGGTCGGCGTGATGGTCGCGGTCGGCGTCGGCGTGTCCGCCGGCGCGACCTCGTACCAGATGGACACGCCCGTGTAGCGCGGGTTGACGGACGGGTACTGTACGTTGATGGTCGTAAACGGTGGGTAGACGCGCACACGCGGCGACGGATCGTTGCCGCTCTGATTGCACGATTCCCAGCAGAACGCCAGCTCCTCATTGGCGACGAAGAGACTCGGCGTGTTGGGGTCCTGGTACAACGTCAGAATGGCCGCGCCGCCCCACGGGCCGACGGTCGTCGCCTTCGCGTATACGACGCTCGTCCCGCTCACGGTCGGGTCGTAGATCGAGATGCGGGCTACGTCCCCCAAACCCACGTAGTACGGCTTGTCGAAGCGCACCTCCGGCGACAGACTGGTCGGCGTGGGGCTGGGGGTCGAGGTGTCGGTCGGCGTCAGCGTGAGCGTGGGCGTCGGCGTCGCTGTGAACGTCGGTGTCGGTGTGAGCGTCGGCGTTGGCGTGAGCGTCGGCGTTGGCGTGAGCGTCGGCGTGCGGCTCACCGTCGGCGTCACTGTGACGGATGGCGAAGCGGTCGCCGACGCGGCGAGGGTGGCGGTCGGCGTTGAGGTGGGCGCCGTGGACACGAGGCACGTCGTATCCTTGAAATCAACGACGAAGGGCGCCGGCCGCAGCAGCAAATGGACGAGCTGGCTGCGCGTCGCGTAGTTCGTCGCGGTCACGCTGATCGTGTAGTCACCCTCGGTGAAGGGCGCGTAGATCGGCCCGATGCTGTACAGCCCGTTGCCGCCGGTCGTGTTCGAGCGCGGCGGCGAGACGCCCTCGAGTGTCACCTGGGCATTGTCCACCGGCTGCCCGGCGCAGTTCTGGACGACGCCCTGCGCCAGCACCTGGGGTGTTCCGCTGGGTGTCGTGGCCGTGGCCGTGGCCGTGGCTGTGGCCGTCGGCGTAGGCGAGCGGCTGGCGGCGGCGGTGGCCGTGACGCTCGGCGTCGCGGTCGCCGGCGCGCCGATGACGTAGTTCAGCTTCAGCACCGGCGCCGGGTAAGCGCTGGACGGCCCCGTTTGGGTGCCGGTGCTCCAGCCAAAGACATTGCTGCCAAACGACCACGTCAGCGGGCCGCTGACGCGGAACACGACGCGGCCCTGGCTGGCGATCTGGGCGCCAACCGCATTGACGGCGTCCGCGCTGAAGAACAGCTTGTTCGGCTGGCCGGCCGCGAGGTCGGAGGAGCGAAGCGACGGGGAGAGGGTCGAGAGGGTATTGGCCGTGAACACGTCGCTGAACGCCATGGTCGCGCCGACAGTGTGGCTCCCGTAGTCCACCAGCTCGACTTTCCAACTGCCGCCCGGCGAGGAGTCCAGCAGATCGGGGAACGAGCCGGTCAGCGTCAGGTCAGCGTTGACGAGGCGCGCGCCGGCCGGCAGCGTCGGCGAGAACTGCATGATGCCGAGGAACACCGGCGCGTCGGACTCGCGGTATCCGACGAACATCGGGATGCCGTTCGAGCCAAGCTGTGCCGTCCCGTTCTTCGGCCCGGTGACGTAGCCGATCTTGTCCGGGGCGGGCGTGGCCGTCGCCGTCTGCGCGCCGACGGGGAAGGTCGCGGTTGGAGTCGGTGTCGGCGTAGACGTGCCGGCGGGGACTGTCGCGCCGGGCGTGCCGGGGTTGCTGCCCGGCCGCCACAACGCCGACGTCTCCAGGCCCAGCGCGGCATATGAGGCGTGGATGGTGTCGCCGTTCGCGCCGACGTAGAGCGTCGCCGTCGTTCCGTTGGAACAGTCCGGCTGATCGCAGAAGGTCAGGTCGGGGAAGCCCGTGAAGCCGGTGTCGAAGCGGCCGGTGTTGAAGCCCGTCTCCTTGAGCCGAATGTCTATGCCTTTGGGCGTGCCATTCTCGGACCAGACGTGGACCGTCACCGTGTCCGCGCCGTTGATGTTCAGGTTGGCGGACTTGTCGTACACTTCGACGCGCGCCGGCGAGTTGGGGCCGTAGCCGTAGTAAGTCGTGTCGTTGAACTTGATGTTCGCGCCGATGTCCCACTCCGCGTCGCCGTAGCGCGTCCACGAGCCGTTGGGTGGCGCGAGCTGATACGACAGCCGCGTGTGGTATGGCCCGGCGACCGCCGGCAGGGAGCCTGTCGCCGGCTCCCACGGCAGCGAGATGATGCCCCACGCCGCCTGGTACGAGCCTTCCAGGCGCGGCGCCTGGGGCGCGCCAAAGTCGTTGAACGTCTCGATGCGAAAGCCCGCATCGCCGTTGAACCAGATGTTGACGTAGATGCGGGTCGTGCCTTCGGGGAACTGGCTCTGCGCTGCGCCCAGCGGCTGCGCGCTCACCCAGATGAAGGGGCCGGCCGATTGATGCGAGTCCAGCGTCGGCGTCGGCCCGCCCGTCGCCGCGATGGGGGGATTGACGGCGGTGGCCGTCGGCGGAGTGACGTCGTTCGGGTTGAACGCTGCGTTTACGGCGTCGCCGAACGTCAGGATCGCCACCGCGCAGGCGGCAAGAGCGACGGCCCAGATTATGGTGATGTACTTCTTCACGGCAAACCTTCATCTCACGGTGGAGTATGTCTGCGACAATGCCGATGGGAGGCGGGCTGAGGCCCCGCCTCTATCCCCCCATGCCCCCTTCCTCGCCCCACGGGTGAGGGAGGAAGGGGGTGTCGAGCGTAGCCGGGCGGGGGTTGATGGGGGAAATCCCACGCCACCGCATATGACCGTGATGTATGACGCCAAGCGGGGCTATCGGTTACGGCGTACTGGGCTTGGGCTGCTGAATCTGGGAGATAATGTCCACAACCCGCTGCTTGGCGTCGGGCGGCGCGAGGTTGTACGCCGTCTGCGCCTCAGTCAGGGCCTCGGAACCGCGCCCAACCCGCTGGTACACCAGCGCCAGGTTGAGCCGGTTGACCCAGCTGGTCGGCGCCAGGTCGGCGGCCTGCTTGCTGGCCTGGAGCGCCTGGTCTAGCTTGTTGCTCTTGACGTAGATCTCGCCTAACGCGGCGTAGGCCGGGGCCACGCGGGCTGAGTTCGGGTCCGCGGCCAGGCCCTTGAGGTACGCCTGCTCGGCGTTGTCCAGCTCGTTGCGCGCCTGGTACATGCGGCCCAGGCCGAAGTAGGCGTCCGGGTTGCGCGGGTCGAGCTGGAGCGCCTGGTTCAGCGCCGCCTTCACCACATCGTCGGACTGGCCGGCGAGCTGCGAGGCCAGCGCCCACTCGACGTAGTAGTCGGGAGCGTTCGGGTTGATCTGCGTCGCCCGCTGGTAGTTCTGGGCGGCGCGCGCCAGCAGGTTGTTGCGCCGCGTCTGGTCGGCCGTCGCCTGCGCCCACAGCAGATAGGCGTGGCCGACGTTAAAGCGGGCGTTGCCGTCGGCCGGCGTGAGCGACGCGGCGTACTCCGCGAGCTGCACGGCCTTGTCAAACCCCGCGTCGCGGTCCGCCGGACTCGTGACAGCCCCCGACGCCGCCGCCACGTACTCGACCATCTTTCGCACGTACTCCGGCTCGCGGTTCTGGAGCGTCATCGCGTTCTGGCCCAGGATCAGGGCCGAGCCGATATCGCCGCTGCGCGCGTAGGCGTCGGCGCTCGCCATGTACATGTCCGCCTGGATGGGCAGGACGTTGCCGAAGACGATCACGGCGAGAACGACGAGCGCCAGGGCGGCGTACAGGAGCAGCGCGGTGGAGTTTATCTGGCCGACCGGGCCGGGCGGCTTGGGCAGCCACGTCGCCAGCAAGGCCAGCGCGGCCAGCAGCAGCGCCAGGAACAGGTAGAGCAGCAGCACGGAGTCGCCGTTGGCGAGGTAGATGCCCGTTCGCGCCGCCAGCACGACGACCAGCCCGACAATCGCGCCGACCGGGATGGCCCAGAAGGCGCGTGGCACGCGCCCGGCCCGCGTCGCCTCGGTGCGCGTCTCGAACCAGAGCAGGGCGCTACCCAGGGCGATGCTCAAGAGCATGAACCAGGCGACGGCAAACCCATTCGCCTCGACGCGGAACCCGTCGAGCGGGACGAAGGCGTAGGTCAGCACCCCCATGACGATGGCGGCCATGACGCCGTAGGCCGCGGCCGATGTTGGCAGGAACAGGGGCGGCGGCAGCGGCCGGGGCGCTTTAGGCGCAAGAGTAGACTTCCCGGCGGGCGTCGGCGCCGACTGCCCGCCCGAAGACGGCCTGGCCGCGGCTTTCACGGTTGGGGGCGGCGCGGGCGCGGGCGCGGCGTCCACGGCGCCGACGAGCCTCGGGCGGGCGGCGAGGGCGCCGATGAGGGCGAGAAAGGCCCAGAACATGACGCGGTTGACGGGGTTAGCCGGGCCGAGGCTGATGTCCACCAGGTGCCCGACAAGCGCCGCCAGCAGCGCTGCCAGCAGCCACTGGCCCTCGCGGCTCACCGAGGCGCCGCTACGGTTACTGAATGACTGGATGAGCAGGAAAATCCACACGCCGACCAGCAGTCCCAGGG
The DNA here is from genome assembly GCA_046328525.1 of Anaerolineae bacterium. GTDB lineage: Bacteria > Chloroflexota > Anaerolineae > Epilineales > JAHCIE01 > JBDHWG01. Next base: position 249,905 of record JAXLWK010000006.1, on the reverse strand, counting down.
CGGAGCCGAAGCCGAGGTAGAGGGGCAGGCCGAGGACGACGGGCAGCAAGGCCGCTCCCGCCGTGCCAAGCAGCACGACCACGCCGTACAGAATGGTGTCCGGGCCGGGCGCGGCCAGGCCCAGGCGGCGGAAGACCAGGTAGATGGCGGACGCGACGAGCCACAGGTAGGCCACCAGGCCCAGCGCGCCTGTCTCGATCAGCCTGTCGAAGCTCTCGTTGTGGGAGCGGTCCGGCAGGAGATCGCGGCTTTCCTGGTAGTGGATGGCCGGCGAGACGTTCGCGCCCAGGGTGATGATCTCGGTTTCCGGCCCAAAGCCGATGGGGATGCGCGCGGCCTGGCTGCCCGCCGCCCGCGCCGCGCCTTCCCACAGCAGGAGGCGCACAGCGCCCGTACTGCCCTGGCTCACGTCCATGAGCGTCGTGAGACGCGCCAGGGGCGCGGGCGCGCCGGCGAACGCGGCCTGCACCGGCGGCAGGTTGAGTGTCCCCAGCAGAACGGCGGCGACGAGCGCGGCGACGCTGATACCGGCGACCAGCTGTCGCCGCCCACGCACCGCGACAAGCGTCAGGGCAAAGAACACCAGCCCGACCGCCAGGCCGAGCAGCGGCCCGCGGCTGTAGGCCAGGGCGAACGCCGCCAGTTGCAGCACCAGGGCGATGCCGTACACGACCTGGCGCACCAGTGGCGCGACAACGACCACGCCCTCCCCCGCCTGTTCCTCGCCTTCCGACGGGGTCGCGGGCATCAGCAGACGCGCCACCGTCACGGGGATGACCATGAGCAGGTAGCCGGCCAGGAAAATCGGGTTGCCGAGCGTACCGAAGACGCGCCCGCCGTAGAGGCCGCGCCACACGCCGGGCTGGATGCCCAGGCCCTGCATGACGGCGAACAAGGCGGCCGGAATGCTCGTCAGGACAACGGCGGTGACAAGGCGCTCGACCTGGTCCCGCCGCCGCAAGTCGTTCAGGATCAGGACGAAGATGACGACCAGCGCCAGGAATGAATACAGGCCCTGGCCGCGCTGATAGGAGCCGAAGAGGCTGGCCCACGGCGTGACAGACACGAGCGTGGCGAGCACATAGGCCGCCACGAGCAGGAGGATGGGCCACAGCAAGGCGCGCGGCATGCGCCCCGGCTCGCCGGCCGGCGGACGCAGGCGCGAATCGATGACGCGCACAATCCAGGCCGCGCCCATCACCAGGGCAATGGTGCGGACGAGCATCATTTTATCGGGTTCGAAGACGCGAACCGTCGCCGTCTGGAAGAACAACGGGGTGACCAGCAGAACGGCCACCCAGCCAGCCTCGATGAAGCGGCTACACCACAGGCTCACTCGTGTGGGCATCGGGTTGGAACACCTCTTTCCGGCAGTCTTACACTCCGTAAGAGAGTAACGCGCCGGATGCCCCGGCGATACGGGCAAAGGCAAATTGCAGATGGTGAATTCTGCGCAGTCGGGTGTTCAAACCTTTACGGAACGGGGGGAGCTTGCGCGGTATAGTATAGGGGACTGTTTGGCGGACCTTAATAACTCATTCCCACGTGAGTGCGATAGATACAAACAGGCACGGAAGGCGAGATACTCGCCTTCCGTGCCGCCTGGCCCCCGCTATGACAGTTGCCTGCCAGCTTGTTGTCGCCAGGCGACGCCCCAGACTCAAGTCTGGGGCTGATACGGCGAAGCCTGCTCAAGCAGGCTCGGCAGCCCACTTCAGTGGGCTTTGTCCATTTAGCCTGGCACTTGAGTGCTAGGCGACGCTGCCGCGACTTTCATCCGTGAGGATGCGCCGTAGGCGGCCGCGGGGCTGCTCAGAAACCTCAGGCCGCGCTGTCATGCTGAGCCGAAGGCGAAGCATCTGGGCCGCATTCGATCGCAGTCCAGACCCCTCGCTTCGCTGCTCAGAACACAGACAGTGCTGTCGCTGCGAGGAGCGCGCCAGCGCGACGAAGCAGCCTCCCGGTGCGTGAAAGGCCCGCCCTCCCCACGATAGACCGTCTGTCGCAAGGGCGGGGGATTGCTTCGCTTCGCTCGCAATGACAGCTAGGCCGTGTCCTGGTGTTAGCGCATGCCGTCGTAGGCATGAAATTCTCAGGGCGACAGCGCAAGTTTCTTGTGTTGGCGCATGCCGACACAGGCATAGCGGTCTCGCAGTGACGCAGGATAACGTGCGCTGAGCGCAAGACTACGCCTGGACGCGGGCGGCCTGCGCCTGCCCGACCACATCCTCAATCTGGTCCAGGTGGCTGTTGTCGTGGCGCAGCCCGCCTATGAAGCGGCGGTAGCAGTTGTTGAACGGCGCGCCCTCCCAGGGCGTGTAGCCGTTCTCCGCATCCGGGTTATCCGGCCACATGTCCAGGCTCGCCAGGCGCATGCGGCGGCTCTCCTCCAGGCGGTCAACGCACTGCTGAATGGTCGTCACCGTCTGCCAGGGAACCTCGGAGCGGGAGCGCCCGTGGAAGGCCACGCCGCGCGCCAGCTCCGCCGCCAGCGCCGCCGACTCCTCCGACGAGGCGGTGATGTGGACGATGAGGTGGCCGAGCGTCCACGGCAGGTTGACGTCGGCGGCGTCCGCGGCATACGGATCGTCGGCCTTCGGGTCAATCGGCTGGAAGACGACGTCGGCGTCGGTGCAGCCGGCGATCTGCTCGCGCTGGTGGTCAATCATCTTGTTCGTCCAGGCGCGCAGGTCGTCTTTGGTCAGAGGGGCATCGGGCGAAGGCAGCTCGAACATAAGGGTCATTCTCCTGTGGATCGCATTGTAGACTATTGCATGAGTGCCATTATACGGACTCCCCGGCGCAGGGAAAGTTTACGTATGGCCCGCGCTCGCCTTCCGCATAATGCTTGCCTCAGAGTGCGCCCCATTGTATAATTATCTGCTGTGCTTTTGACGTTTTTTGGACCTAGACAGGTTGTTGTCATGCGTCAAGCGCGTGAACGGTTATATCGAACTGAAGCCATTGTCCTGAAGCGCCAGGATTTCGGGGAAGCCGATCGCCTCCTCACAATCCTGACGCGCGAGCGCGGGAAGCTGCGCGTCATCGCCAAGGGAGCGCGGCGCACGTCCAGCCGCAAGGCCGGCCACGTCGAGCTGTTCAGCCAGAGCCAGCTCCTCCTGGCGAAGGGGCGCAACATGGACATCGTGACCCAGGCTCAGGCGGTCACGAGCTACCCCAGCCTGTACAACGACCTGCTGCGCTACACCTACGCCAGCTACATGGCCGAGCTGGTAGACAAGTTCCTGGAAGAGGAAGACGCCCACGGCGAGGTGTACGATCTGCTGCGCGAGAGCCTGGCGGCGCTTGTCGCCGAGGGCAGCGACGCGCAGATCGCGCTCCTGATGCGCTTCTACGAGCTGCGCCTGCTGGGGCTGGTCGGCTTCCAGCCGTCCCTGTTCCACTGCGCTCACTGCCAGTCGCCCCTGGCGGCCGAGGACCAATATTTCTCGGCCATCGCCGGCGGGGCGCTGTGCCCGAACTGCCGCTCCCTCGAAGCCGACGCGATCCCGCTACCGCTGACGACGCTGAAGGTGGCGCGCTTCATCCAGACGCGGGACTACGGGCAGGTGCGCACCATTGCCCTCAGTCCGGACGTGCAGCGCGACCTGGAGCGCTTGCTCCTGCGCTACCTGACGCATGTCCTGGAGCGGCAGCTCAAGTCCGTCGAATTCCTGGATCAAGTACGCAACCTCTCGTCGGGGATAAGTGAAAACGACGTACTACTTCAGAACAAGCGTAATGGCTCGCCGCCCATACCTGGAAGAGACCTGGATTGAGCGGGTATTGCGAGCACCAATCCGCACTGTCGTCCAGGATAACGGTCGCATCTGTCAGTGGGGATACGTCCCAGAGTTGGGGAAGTATCTGAGAGTGGTTACTGAGCCGGACGGCGAGACGGTTCACAACGCATTTCCTGACCGTGGATTCAAGCCGTGAGAAGAGGCGGCCAGCTATGAGGGTCGAGTACGAGCCGGACTCGGATATGATGTACGTTGGGCTAGGTGAGGGTGTCAGCACCGAGTCGCAGGAAGTGGCTCCTGGAATCGTCCTGGACTTTGATGCCAACGGCCGTGTTTTGGGGATCGAGATTGAGGATGCGAGCAAACTGATAGACCTTACTCGTCTCGACGTTTCGGCCTTGCCGGTTGCCCAGGTCATCCTCACGAAGGACGCGCGCGCTGCCGCATGAGCCACACACCACCCGCCTTCGAGTGGCGTAACCAGATTCTCGAGGGCGACTGCCGCGACATCCTGGCCCGCCTCCCGGACGCCTGCGTTGACCTCGTCGTCACGTCGCCGCCCTACGCCGACCAGCGCCGCCACACCTACGGCGGCGTCCACCCGGACGAGTACGTCGCGTGGTTCCTGCCCATCGCGGCGGGGCTTCAGCGCGTCCTCAAGCCGACCGGCTCCTTCATCCTCAATATTAAGGAGCGGGTCGCCAACGGCGAGCGGCACACCTATGTGCTGGAGCTGATCATCGAGATGCGCAAGACGGGCTGGCTGTGGACCGAGGAGTACATCTGGCACAAGCGCAACACCGCGCCGGGCAAGTGGCCGAACCGCTTCCGCGACTCGTGGGAGCGCTGCCTGCACTTCACGAAGCAGCGCCAGTTCGCCATGTACCAGGACGCCGTCATGGTGCCGATGGGCGAGTGGCGGCACGCCCGCCTGCGCAACCTGAGCGAGACCGACCGCAAGCGCGACAACTCGCGCGTGCGCAGCGGCTTCGGCAAAAAGGTCGAGAACTGGGTCGGCCGCGACATGGCCTACCCGACGAACGTCCTGCACATGGCGACGGAGTGCAGCAACAAGAACCACAGCGCCACGTTCCCGGTCGCCCTGCCGGCCTGGTTCATCAAGCTGTTCACGCAGCCGGGCGACGTCGTGCTCGACCCGTTCATGGGGTCGGGGACGACGGCGGTCGCCGCCGCGCAGCTCGGCCGCGTGTACGTCGGAATCGAGCAGGAGCCTGGGTTCGTGGCCGGCGCCCGCGACCGGCTGCGCCGCGCCCAGATCGCGGCCCAACCGCCGCTGCTATTTGAAGTAGAGACGCGCCATGGCGCGTCTCTACCGCCTGACACCCGCGCCAGCGCAAGCGATCCACAGCCGCACGACGATTTGGGGCAATATTCATAACGAGCGAGCGATTACCTTATGACTGCATTGAACTTCCAGGACGCCATCGCGCGCCTGAGCGAATTCTGGGCGAAGCACAACGCCCTCATCTGGCAGCCGTACAACGTCCAGGTCGGCGCCGGCACTGGCAACCCGGCCACCGCCCTGCGCGTCCTCGGCCCGGAGCCGTGGCGCGTCGGCTACGTCGAGCCGTCCATCCGGCCCGACGACGCCCGCTACGGCGAGAACCCGAACCGCCTTCAGCAGCACTACCAGTACCAGGTTATCCTGAAGCCCGACCCCGGCAACCCCCAGGAGCTTTACCTGGACAGCCTGCGCGCCATGGGCATTGACGCCCTGGAGCACGACATCCGCTTCGTCGAGGACAACTGGGAGTCGCCCGCCCTCGGCGCGTGGGGTCTCGGCTGGGAAGTCTGGCTCAACGGCCTGGAGATCACCCAGTTCACCTACTTCCAGGAAGCCGCCGGCTCGCGCCTCGATCCGGTGTCCGTCGAGATCACCTACGGCCTGGACCGCATCGCCATGGCCCTGCAACACGTCCGCCACTTCACCCAAATCTGCTGGACAGACACCATCTCGGCCGGCGACGTCAACCTCAAGGCCGAGTACGAGCACAGCCGCTACTACCTGGACGTGGCCGACGTCGAGGTTCACCGCCAGTTGTGGGACATCTACGCCGCCCAGGCCGAGTACTGCCTCAAGAACGGCCTCGTCCTGCCCGCCCACGACTACGTTCTGCGCATGTCCCACACCTTCAACGTCCTGGACTCGCGCGGCGCCGTCGGCGTGACCGACCGGCCGCGCTTCTTTGGCCGCATGCGCGACCTCTCGCGGCGCATCGGGCAGGCCTACCTGGCCCAACGCGAGGAACAAGGCTACCCGCTCCTGCGCATGGCGTCGGCCCTGGCCGCCACGCCCGTCGTCGTGGACCAGCGGCCGGACGTTCCCGCGCCCGACGCGCCCGCCGACTTCGTGCTTGAGATCGGCACGGAAGAGCTGCCCGCCGGCGACCTGGATGTAGCGCTGGCCGCGCTGCGCGCGTCCGCCCCGAAAGCGCTCGACGAGGCGCGCCTGGCGCACCAGGGCATCACCATCGAGGGCACGCCGCGCCGCCTGGCCATCATGGTCAAGGGCCTGGCTCCGCGCCAGCCCGACCGGCAAGTCGAGGTGTTCGGGCCGCCGGCCGCCGCCGCCTTCAAGGACGGCCAGCCGACCCAGGCCGCGATCGGTTTCGCCAGGAGCCAGGGCGCAGCGGTCGAGGCGATCGAGGTGCGCGAGCGCGAGGGCAAGCGCTACGCCGCCGTCGTGCGCAGCGAGACCGGCCGCCCGGCCCGCGATGTGCTGGCCGAGGTTCTCCCCCGGCTCATCGGCGGGCTGACCTTTGGCAAGGCGATGCGCTGGAACCCGACCAACGTCGCCTTCTCGCGCCCGGTGCGCTGGGTCGTCGCCCTTCACGGGCATAGCGTCGTCGCCCTGGAATACGCCGGAGCGCCGAGCGGCGCTGTGACGCGCGGCCTGCGGCCCCACGGCTCGCCCCAGCTGCCCATCGCCCAGGCCGAGGACTACCTCAAGGTCATCCGCACGGCGGGCATTGTGCTCGATAGCGCCGAGCGGCGCGCGCTGATCCTGGAGCAGGGGCAACGCCTCGCCGCCGAAGTCGGCGGAACGATGCCGGCGGACGAGGGCCTGCTGGACGAGGTGGTCAACCTCATCGAGCAGCCGGTTGCCGTGCGCGGCCGCTTCGAGGCCGAGTACCTGGACCTGCCGCAGGACGTGCTCATCACGGTCATGCGCAAGCACCAGCGCTACTTCCCCGTCCTCCAGGACGGTCGCCTCCTGCCCTACTTCATCGCCGTCGCCAACGGCAACGCGGGCCACGTGGACAACATCCGCCAGGGGAACGAGGACGTACTGCGCGCCCGCTTCGCCGACGCCGCCTACTTCGTCAAGCGTGACCGCCAGCGCGCGCTGGCCGACTTCGTCCCCAACCTGTCGCGCATGACCGTCCACGCCCGCCTCGGCACGCTGCTGGACAAGACTGCACGTTTGGAGCGCGTGGCCCCTCGCCTGGCCGAGCGCCTGGGCCTGTCGGCCGCGGAGGCCGGCGACCTGGCGCGGGCAGCGCACCTGAGCAAGGCCGACATCGCCACCCAGATGGGAACCGAGTTGACGAGCCTCCAGGGCGCGATCGGCCGCGACTATGCCCTGGCCGATGGCGAGCCGGACGCCGTCGCGGCGGCCATCTATGCGCAATACCTGCCGAAGTCGGCGACCGACAGGCTGCCGAGCGGCCGCGTCGGCTTTGCCCTCAGCCTCGCCGACCGACTCGATACCCTCGTCGGCCTGTTCGCCGTCGGCCAGCAGCCCACGGCCAACCAGGACCCGCTTGGCCTGCGGCGGACGGCGCTCGGCGTGGCCCGCCTGCTGGCGGAAGGCACGCAGCCCCTCGGTCTGCCGGCAGTCGCCGTGTCGCGCCTCGTCGCGGACGCGGCGGCGGCGCAGCCAGTGGAGGTGGACGAGGCGACGCAGGCGGCGGTGCGCGACTTCATCGGCGCGCGCCTGGAGCAGTGGCTGCGCGAGCAGGGCGCGCGTTACGATCTCGTCCAGGCCGTGCTGAGCGCCCAGGCCGACACGCCGGCCGGCGTCGGGCAGGCGCTGCGGGAGCTGGCCGCGTGGGCGGCGCGCCCCGACTGGACACCATTCCTGACGGCTTATGCCCGCTGCGTGCGCCTCGTGCGCAATCATCCCGACTTGTACGATCTCAACCCGGCCCTCTTCCAGCTTCCGGCCGAGACGGCGCTCTACAGCGCCTACCAGGCCGTGGCCGACGAGGTGAGTCGGGCCGAGACCCTGGACCAGGTGTTCACGGCGATGCTGCCCCTGGTGCCTGTGGTCAACACGTTCTTCGACGACGTGATGGTGGAAGTGGCGGACGAGGCCGTGCGCAACAACCGCCGCGCCCTCCTGCAGCGCATCGCCGCGTTACCTCAGCGCTGGGCCGACCTGAGCAAGGTCGAGGAATTCTAGCGGTTCAGCGCGCCCAGTCTGGTCCTGCTGGCCTCCGATGTGGAGCGAGAGAAAAGGAGCACAGCGAGGCGCGCCCAACCCCCGTCAAGGGGAACCAGTCTCAAGGAGAGCTTTAAATGACAAAGTACGTTTACCTGTTCACGGACGTGGCTGAGGCCGAAAAGAAAACGGGGTCGTGGGACGGCGTGCGCTCCCTCCTGGGCGGGAAAGGCGCCGGCGTCGCCGACATGACTCGCGCAGACCTGCCGGTGCCGCCAGGTTTCACGATCACAACCGAAGCTTGCAACGCCTACTATGACAGTGGGAAGCAGTTCCCGGACGGCATGTGGGACCAGGTGCTCGAATCGATGAAGGTCATCGAGAGCCTGACCGGCAAGAAGTTCGGCGACCCGAGCAACCCGCTGCTGGTGTCGGTGCGCTCCGGCGCGAAGTTCTCCATGCCTGGCATGATGGACACCGTCCTCAACCTGGGCCTCAACCCGGACACGAAACAGGGCCTGGCGAAGCTGACCAACAACCCGCGCTTCGCCGCTGACGCCCTCCGCCGCTTCGTGCAGCTCTTCGGCAAGATCGTGCTTGGCGTGTCGGGCGACAAGTTCGAGCACGTCCTCGACGAGTACAAGCACCAGGGCGGCCAGATGCGCCAGGACACCGACCTGAGCACCGAGGAGCTGGACGAGATCAGCGCGAAGTTCAAGGACATCATCCAGGCCGACAGCGGCGTCACCTTCCCCGACGACCCCTACGAGCAGCTCCGCATGGCGATCGGCGCCGTGTTCGGCTCGTGGATGGGCCGCCGCGCGATTGACTACCGCCGCGTCAACAAGATCGCCGACAACCTCGGCACCGCCGTCAACGTCCAGACGATGGTCTTCGGCAACATGGGCAACGACTCGGCGACGGGCGTCGCGTTCACCCGCAACCCCTCGACCGGCGAGAACAAGCTGTACGGCGAGTACCTGGTCAACGCCCAGGGCGAGGACGTGGTCGCCGGTGTCCGCACCCCGCGCCACCTCGACGACCTGGCGACTGAGATGCCCGCCGCCTACCAGGAGTTCAAGACGTACGCCGAGCGCCTTGAGAAGCACTACAAAGACATCCAGGACCTGGAGTTCACCATCGAGCGCGGCAAGCTCTACATGCTCCAGACCCGCACGGGCAAGCGCACCGGCCCGGCAGCGGTCAAGATCGCCGTGGACCACGTCCACGAGGGCCTCATCGGCAAGCAAGAGGCCGTGCTGCGCGTCGAGCCGGCCGCCCTGGACCAGCTCCTCCACCCGATGATTGACCCCAAGGCCAAGGTGACAGTTCTCACCACCGGCCTTCCCGCCAGCCCCGGCGCGGCGTCGGGCCAGGTCGTGTTCGACCCCGACGAGGCCGTGCGCTGGGCGAAGGACGGCCACAAAGTCGTCCTCGTCCGCACCGAGACGGCCCCCGAGGACTTCCACGGCATGGAAGTCTCCCAGGCGTTCCTCACGGCGCGCGGCGGCATGACCTCCCACGCGGCCGTGGTCGCGCGCGGCATGGGCAAGCCGTGCGTCGCCGGCGCGGGCGACATCCGCGTCAACTACAACACCAAGCAGTTCACCGCCAACGGCACGACCGTCAAGGAAGGCGAGTGGGTGACGGTGGACGGCTCCAGCGGCCGCGTCATCCTCGGCCAGGCGCCCCTGGTGGACGCCAGCCTGAGCGGCGACTTCGCCGAGTTCATGACCTGGGTGGACGAGTGCCGCACGATGGGTGTCCGCGCCAACGCCGACATCCCGCGTGACGCGCAGGTGGCCCGCAGCTTCGGCGCAGAGGGCATCGGCCTGTGCCGCACCGAGCACATGTTCTTCGGCGGTGACCGCATTGACGCCGTGCGCCAGATGATCCTGTCCGGCCTCGACTACAAGCGCCTCGACCGCGAGATCATCGCCTCGCAGGCGGCGAAGGACGAGGCCCGCCTCGCCGATCTAGAGAAGCAGATCGAGGAGCCGCGCCGCCTGTACCTGGGCGCGCTCGACCAGCTGGCCGTCATGCAGCAGAGTGACTTCGCCGGCCTGTTCCGCGAGATGGACGGCTTCCCGGTCATCATCCGCACCCTCGACCCGCCGCTGCACGAGTTCCTGCCCCACGCCGAGGCGGAGCAGGCGGAGCTTGCCAAGAAGATGGGCGTGTCCACCGAGAAGGTGCAGCAGACCGTCGAGACCCTGGCCGAGTTCAACCCGATGCTGGGCTTCCGCGGCACCCGCCTGGGCATCATCTACCCCGAGATCACCGAGATGCAGGCCCGCGCCATCTTCCAGGGAGCGGCCGAGGTGCAGAAGGAAGGCATCAAGGTCATCCCCGAGGTCATGATCCCGCTCGTCGGCGACCTGAACGAGCTGACGGACCAGGCCACCCGCGTGCGCGCCATCGCCGAGTCGGTGCAGGAAGAGACGGGCGAGAAGCTCGACTACAAGGTCGGCACGATGATCGAGCTGCCGCGCGCCGCCCTCCTGGCCGACGAGATCGCCAAGGAAGCGGAGTTCTTCTCCTACGGCACCAACGACCTGACCCAGACGACGTTCGGCCTCAGCCGCGACGACGCTGGCCGCTTCCTGCCGCTGTACGTCGAGCGCAAGATCCTGAAGGACGACCCGTTCCAGGTGCTCGATCAGAAGGGCGTGGGCAAGCTGGTGGAGTTGGGCGTTAAGCTCGGCCGCCAGACCCGCCCCGACCTGGAAGTGGGCATCTGCGGCGAGCACGGCGGCGAGCCGGAGTCGGTGAAGTTCTGCTACAAGGTCGGCCTCGACTACGTGTCGTGTTCCCCGTACCGCGTGCCGATCGCCAAGCTGGCGGCGGCGCAGGCGGCCCTCGGCGACAGGACCCGCGACAAGTAAGACCCGCCCCTCACCCCTTCCCTCTCCCCCCGTGGGAGAGGGGGAGGATAGGTCTGGCCCCTCTCCCACGAGGGGAGAGGGGGTTGAAACGAAGACACCCGGCCCTCTTGCGAGGGCCGGGTGTTTTTGTTCGCTCTCCTCAGGGCTACGACGGCTGTGGCGTGACCTGGAAGTCCATATGGTGCGGTGACGAGACTCGACGCGAGGCATCCAGGATTTCGAGCGATACCAGGTTGCCCCCGTCATCGTAGTCCAGGATGATGCCCGGCTTATCTTCGTCGCTCTCCACGACCAGAGCGCCGGATAGAATAACACTCAGCGTGTCTGTCTCAGGATCGTAGATCACTCTCATGGCTAACGATCCGTCTCCCAAATCCGCTCTAGCTCCAGGCTGAAGCCGAGCAGGACGGGGTCGCCGCTGATGCGTTCGGCGTCGGCGACCACCTCCACCTGGGCGTCGGGGCGGTAGACGTACACGCGGCGGTCGAACGGGTCCAGCAGCCAGCCCAGGCGCGCCCCGTTGGCGATGTACTCCGCCATCTTGTCTTGCAGCGTTTCCAGCGCGTCGGTGGGCGAGCGCAGCTCGGCGACGAAGTCCGGGCACAGGGGCAGGAAGCGCTCCCGCTCCTGGAACGTGAACCGAGCCAGCCGGCTCTTGAGAACCCAGGCAGCGTCGGGCGCGCGAACCGCGCCATTGGGAAGCTCGAAGCCGCCGGACGAGTCAAAAACCTGGCCGCTTCCATCCTTCTCCGCCCAAACGACGAGACGAGCCGTGAGCTTCGCGTTCCTGGCGCTTGAGTGTCCCCCGGCTGGTGGCATGATGATGATCTCCCCCTCGGCGTTCATCTCTAGCTGCAAGTCGGGGTTGGCTCGGCACATGTCGTAGAACTGGGCCGGGGTCAGGGCGATGGTAGGCCCCAGCCGAAGCACCCGCGTCGCCGACTCAATCGCCTTGAGCATGCCAGCTTTTCCTTTCCCTTAGCTCGACGCCGCCACCCGGTCGTCGGCGCGGGCGGGCGTCCCCGCCGCACTCTCCGTCGTCTTCGCCACGGGGGTCGGTTCCAGGTGGCGCAGCGCATCATCCAGCCGCGCCACGGCCCTGTCGCGGTCGTCCGGCCGCAGCGGTTCGGACGACGACAGCAACGCCCGCAGCTCGGTCAGCTCCGTCGAGATCGCCGCGGCCGCGTGCTGCGGGCCGTCCACGCTCTGAGCGGCTTCCCGCTGGTAGTAGCGGGCATCCCGCGCCGTGACGATCTGGTCAATGATGATCTGAACGATGGCGAGGAGCGGGATCGCCAACAGCGTGCCGATGGGACCGAGAATGCTGCCAAAGATGAGCAGGCCAATCAGGATGGTCATGGCGCTCACACCCATCGCCTGCCCCAGGACGCGCGGCACGAGGAAGAAGTTGACCGCGTTCATGATGACGAGCGTCCACACCACGGCGATGATCGCCAACGCGAGTCCCTGGTTGATCGTGAGCGTGAACACCAGGATCGCGCCAAACAGCGGCGCAACCCCCGGAATAGGCACGATCTGGAGCAGGCCCATGAGCAGCGCCAGGACCGTCCCAAATCGCAGGCCCATGACCAGGTAGCCCAGGCCGGCCAGGATGCCGACCAGGAACACCAGCACGAGCAGCCCGCGAAGATACGCGCCCAGTTGGCGCTCGATGTCGTCCCAGATGCCGCGCGCCCGCGGCCGGTCCGGCGGCGGGGCGAGGCGCACAACCCACTCCCGCACGCGCGCCGCGTCGGCGAGCCACAGGAAGGCGATGGTCACGACGAACACGAAGATGAACGCCGAGCTGACGATGGTCGAGGCGAACCCGACGGCCGTGGACGCGATCGTCTCAGCATTGTCGCGCAGATACGTGATGACGTTGATGGCCTTCGCCTGCTCGACAACCTGGGTGATAATCTGGCGCACGACGGGGTTAGAAATCTGGAGCTGCTCTGGCGCGACGACGATCCGCTCGTACTGATCCACCAGCGTGCTCACCAGTACGGGCACCTCGTCCACCAGGGGCGGGATCAGCAGAGCAATGACCAGCGGAAACAAGGCCAGCAAGACGACGAGCACCACAATCATGGCAACCCGTCGCGGCACCCGGCGCCGCTCCAGGAAATCCACCGGTGCTTTCATCGCTAGAGAGAACAGAATCGCGATGAACACCGTGATCAGCGTGTCGCGCGCCAGATAGGTGGCCGACACGATGACCAACGCCGCCACAATCGTCAGGGTGGCGAGGAATATGCGTCCATAAGACCAGGTTCGCTGCATAGGGGGTCTCTCCGAGTCGAACCGCCGTAACGACAATGCTACAATGTATTCTACAGCATTGTACCACGTTGGCAAGCCGCTGGCCGTCTATTCCGGCTTGACAAGCAGCCCTGCGTAGCCTATCCTGCTGCTATTCTTTGGATCGTCGTGACGCCTGGCGTCGGTACGACATCGGATGCGCGTGACCCTACGAGGAGATATGTCACTCGATCGGCAAAAACTCAGCGACTACGTGAACCAGATGGTGCAGGATGAACAGGATGCCCTCGGCGAGGCTGGCGTCACCGAGCTTCTGGAGCGCGGGCGGCAGTGGTCCCTGGGCGACACGCTGCGCCAGGGCGGCTCCATCGTCTTCCCCCACGCCGGCATCGCCGACTGCGGCCACCAGATTGCCGCCGCGGCCCAGGCGTGCCTCGACTCCGGCGCCGACCGCGTCCTGGCCGTGGGCGTATTGCACGCCCTGACCGACGAGCTTCAAGAGGCCCGCGTCCGCGTCGCCAACGGGGCCGACGTCACGCAAGAGGCGACCTGGGGCATCCAGGGGCCAGGCCTGCCCGGCCACGACAACTGGAAGACCGAATACTCCCTGCGCCACTTCCTCTTCTTGCTGGAGGAGGAAGCCAGGCGGCGCGGCGTCCAGCCTCCTCAGGTGATCGTCCGCTACCCATACCTGGCCGGCGGCAAACCCGAGATTCTGCCCGGCATCGAGGAGCTGCAGGCCATCGTCAAGGATGCCGTCGTCGTCTCCACCGCCGACGCATTCCACCACGGCATCGGCTACGGCGAGCCGCCGGCGAGCGCCTTGTACCCCGACAGGGGTGGGCTGGACCTGGCGCGCAAGACGATCCAGGAAGGGCTGGACCTCCTGCGCGACGGCGACTACTGGGGCTACAACGGGCACTGCGTCGTCGCCAAGAGCGACGCGCGAGACGCCGGCCAGGTCGTGCGCTACCTCCTGGGGCCGCTCCAGGGTCATATCCTGGACATGAGTTACACCGACACGACCGACATGTACAATGCGCCGCCGCCGACGTGGGTGGCCGGCGCGCTGATCGAGCAGCAGCCGCTGCGCTGAACCAGCATGGACGAACCGCGCATCGTCGGCAAGGTTGTGGCATACATCACGCGGGGCGGGCGTCTGCTCGTCTTCCGTCAGCCGGCGTCGCCCGAGGCGGGCATCCAGGTACCGGTCGGGACGATGGAGCCAGGCGAGACACCGTCGCAGGCCGTGCTGCGCGAGGCCGAGGAAGAGACGGGGCTGCGTGACCTGCGCATTGCCGCCTTCCTCGGCACGCAGGATTTCGACCTGCGGCGCTGGGGCCGCAACATCATCCACCGCCGCCACTTCTTCCACCTCGTCCTCGAGAGCGACGCGCCGGACACGTGGCGGCACTGGGAGCGAAGCCCGTCAGAGGGGGATGTGGCCGAGCTTGAGTACGCGCACTTCTGGGTCAGCATGCCCGACGACATTCCCGATCTGGCGGGCGCGCAAGACACATTCCTCCACCTGGTCCCTGTTTAGAGAAAGAGCGATGGCGCAAACTAAGACACCAAAACCGCCGCCGCCCACGCCGGAGGAGTTCCTGGCGAAGTTCCCGCCGGACATTCAGGCGCTTGCCAACGCCCTTCGGAGCCTGGTGAAAGAGTCTCTGCCCGGCGTCCAGGAAGCTGTTCGTACCGGCTGGGGGCTGATTGGCTATCGCGCCGTCGAAGGTAAGCGCAGCGTCTACTTCGCCCTCGTGTATCCCACTGAGAGCCACGTCGTCCTCGGCTTCGAGCATGGCATCCACATGGCCGACCCGGCCAGCATCCTCGAGGGCGACGGCCGCCAACTCCGCTACATCACCGTGCGCCGCCCCGACGACATCCGCCCCGACGTGTTCGCGCGCTACATCCGCGAGGCCGCCGAAGTCGCCTGGATGCCCAAAGAGTTGCGCCGCGCGAGGGCCAAAGACGCATGAGCGGCCACGTCCTGCGCAACGTCGTCGTTCCCATGCGCGACGGCACGCGCCTGCGCGCCGACGTGTATCTGCCGCGCAGCGACGCCCCCGTTGCGGCCCTGGTCGAGCGCACGCCCTACGGCAAGGACGCCTCCATCGAGGTACAGATTGACGCGCCGCGCTTCTTCACCGACCACGGCTACGCCGTTGTCATCCAGGACGTGCGCGGCCGCTTCCAGTCCGAGGGGCGCTTCTACCCCTTCAAGGACGACGGCTGGGGCGAGAATCGGGACGGCTACGACACCGTGGAGTGGATCGCCGCGCAGCCGTGGTGTGACGGGCGGGTGGGTACCATCGGCGGCTCCTACGCCGGCGCGACGCAGTACCGCATGGCCCCGACGCGCCCGCCCCACCTGCGGGCGATGGCCGCGCGCCAGTCCGCCGCCGATTATTGGGCGGAGTGGGTCTACCACGGCGGCGCGTTCGAGCTGGGGTTCATGCTCCACTGGACGCTGCGCTGGCAGTTCTTCAACCTGGCCCACCTGGTGAGCGGCGAGGAGCATGAGCGCCATCGCGCCGCGCTCGCCGACGCCATCGAGGACATGCCCGCCCTCTACCAGCGCCTGCCCCTCGCCCCCGACCCCCTGGTCGTCGGGCTGGAGGACTGGTACAACGAGTTTCTGGCCCACCCCACCGACGGTCCGTTCTGGCAGCAGTGGAGCATCGCCCGCCAGCACCGCGAGATTGACACCCCCATCTTCCACATCGGCGGCTGGTTCGACATCTTCATCGCCGGCACGCTCAAGAACTTCATGGGCCTGCGCGCCAACGCCCGCAGCCAGGCGGCGCGGGACGCCCAGCGCCTCCTCGTCGGCCCGTGGATCCACAGCCCGGCCAACATGCTCAAGCCAACGCAGGGCGAGGTCAACTTCGGCGCGGCGAGCGTGCGCGACTATAATGAGATGCGCCTGCCGTGGTTCGATCACTGGCTCAAGGGCATCCCGAACGGCGTCATGGACGAGCCGCCGGTGCAGCTCTTCGTCATGGGCGAGAACCGCTGGCGCACCGCCGACACCTACCCGCTGCCAGGGACGCGCTACCAGGCCTGGCACTTCCGCACGGGCGGCGCCCTGGCGCCGGCCCCGCCAACCGGCGATGAGCCGGCGGACAGCTTCGTCTACGACCCCGCTGACCCGACACCGACCCTCGGCGGCCCCACGCTCTACATGCCCGCCGGCCCGCTGGACCAGACGCCGGCCGAAGCCTGGGGCCTGACCTACACGAGCGCGCCGCTGGAGGAGGACCTCACCATCATCGGCCCGGTGTCGTGCGTGCTGCTCGGCGCGTCGTCGGCGGTGGACACCGACTGGGCCGTGCGGCTGACCGACGTGGACGAGGACGGCTTCTCGCGCCTGCTGTGCGACGGCATCCTGCGCGCCCGCTACCGCGCCTCCCACACCGAGCCGTCGCCGCTGACGCCGGGCGAGGTGGTCGAGTTCGTCGTGGACCTGTGGGCGACGGCCAACACGTTCAAGGCGGGACACTGCATCCGCGTCGCTGTTTGCTCCAGCAGCTTCCCGCGCTTCGACCGCAACCTCGGCGCCTGGGGCGTCCCGGCCGAGGGCGGCTCGTTCTGCGTTCAGCGCAACACCGTGTTCCACGATGCCCTCCGCCCGTCGCGGATTGTGCTGCCCGTCATTGGGCGTTAGTCAAGGAGACCTCCCATGCCCCTGCATCCTGAAGCCGCTGAGTTCCTGGCGCTGCGCGAGAGTCTGGGGCTACGCCCTTACTACGAGATGGGTATCGAGGACGCGCGCGCCCAGGCGATTCGTTTCAGCCCGCTACCCGGCCCGGATGACGAGGTCGGCCGCGTCCACGACCGGACGATCCCCGGCCCAGGCGGCGGCATTCCCGTCCGCATCTATGCCCCGCCCGGCGTCGGCGCAGGGCATCCCGCGCTGCCGGTCATCGTCTACTTCCACGGCGGCGGCTGGGTCGTCGGCGACCTGGACACCGACGACGTGCGCGGCCGTCAGCTGTGCCGCAGCGCCGGGGCCGTCCTCGTCTCGGTCAACTACCGCCACGCGCCGGAGCATCGCTTCCCCGCCGCCGCCGAGGACGCCTACGCCGTCGTGACGTGGGTGGCGGAGAACGCGGCGCAGATGGGCGAGGATCCGCGGCGCATCGCCGTCGCGGGCGCCAGCGCGGGCGGCAATCTCGCCGCCGTGGTGTCGCTGATGGCGAAGGATCGCGGCGGCCCCCCCATCGCCTACCAGGCGCTCATCGTGCCGGTCACCAGCCACAGCTTTGACACCGCCTCCTATACGCAGTGCGCCGAGGGCTACGGCCTGACGCGCGACGCGATGGTCTGGTACTGGGCGCAGTACCTGGCCGCGCCGGAGGACGGCGCGCACCCCTACGCCTCGCCGCTGCGCGCCGATGACCTGTCGGGCCTGCCGCCGGCGCTGGTCGTGACGGCGGAGTACGATCCACTGCGCGACGAGGGCGCGGCCTACGCCGAGCGCCTGCGCCAGGCCGGTGTCCCGGTCGCCACGATGCGCCTCGACGGAATGCTGCACGGCTTCCTCGGCGCGGCCGCCATCCCGGCCATCGGGCGCGAGATCGCCCGCGCTTTGGCGGCGCCGTAATGCAGCGCATCTCGTCTTCCTTTGCGCCTTTGCGTTACAAAACCATTCCCAGGATGGAGCGAGAAAGCAGGATGGACTGATGCAGCCGAGGGATGTGGTCATTATTGGTGGAGGCATCAGCGGCGTAGCGGCGGCGTACGAGCTGGCCGGCGCCGGCGCGTCGGTCACACTCGTCGAGAAGGGCGACCTGGCAAGCATGGCGTCCGGCTGGACGCTCGCCGGCGTGCGCCAATCCGGCCGTGACCCGTCCGAGATCCCCCTGGCCGTTGCCGCCGTGGGCCGCTGGGAGCGCCTGGCCGACGAGCTAGACGCCGACGTGGAGTACCGCCAGGACGGCAACCTGCGCCTGGCGCGCACCGAGGCGGAAGTCGGGGCCATCGCCCGCGTCGTGGACGAGGGGCGAGCGCTGGGCCTGCCGCTGGCGTATCTCGACGGCGACGACGCGCGGCGGCTGGCCCCCGCCCTCGCCCCGTCCATTCTCGCCGCCTCCTCCTGCCCCACCGACGGTCACGCCAACCCGCTCAAGGTCGTGCAGGCGTTCGCGACAGCCGCGCAGCGGCGCGGCGCGGCCATCCTGACGCGCACCGAGGCGCTCAGCATCGAAGTCGCGGGCGGCCGGGTGGGAGGCGTGCGCACACCGTGCGGCCTCTACCCTGCCGATATCGTCGTCGTCGCCGCCGGCGTCTATTCGGACCGGCTCCTGGCCCCTCTCAGCATCCACCTGCCCATCGCCGTCCGCCATGTTTCGGCCATCGGGACGACACCCCTGCCGCCCCTGGTGCGCCAGGTGCTCGGCGTCGGCAACGGCGATTTCGCCGGCCGGCAGCAGGTGGACGGGCGATTTCGCATGACCGGCAGTGGCGGCGACTGGGAGTGGCCGGCGAGTGGGTTGACGGCGGACGCGGTGCAGCCGCCAATGGGCGACGTGGCCGCTGTGCTGGCTCGCGCCGTCGAGGTGTTGCCGGCGCTGGCCCAGGCCCGCATCGCCCGCGTCTGGGGCGGCCTCATTGACATGACGCCAGACGCCCTGCCGATCCTGGAGCGCGCGCCTGAGATAGACGGGTTGGTGATCGCGGCGGGCTTCTCCGGCCACGGCTTCTGCCTGGGGCCAATCACTGGCCGCATCATCCGCGAGCTTGCCACGACCGGCGACTCGTCGCTGCCGCTGGCCGCGTTTCGCCGCGCCCGCTTCGACGACCTGGCCGGGCAGGCCCCTATGACGCTGCACGGCTAGTGGTCAGTACATGGAAGTGAGAAATGCACAAACTGGCAATTGACGGCGGCGTGCCCGTGCGCACCCGCCCCTTCCCCGCCTGGCCGGTCTGGGACGAGCGCGAGGAGCGCGAGCTGCTGGAGGTGCTGCACTCTGGCAAGTGGGGCATGTTCGCCGGCAGCAAGGTCAAGACGTTCGAGGAACGCTTCGCGGCGTTCCAGGGCGCGCGCTTCGGCGTCTGCGTCCCCAACGGCACGCTCGCCCTGGAGCTGGCTCTGCGCGCCATCGGCGTCGGCCCCGGCGACGAGGTCATCACCTCGCCCTACACCTTCATCGCCACAGCGAGCGCCGCCCTGACCGTCGGGGCGCGGCCGGTGTTCGTGGACATCGAGCCAGACAGCTTCCTAATGGACCCACGTCAGATCGAGGCGGCGATCACTGAGCGCACGAAAGCCATCATCCCGGTGCACGTCGCCGGCCGCCCGGCCGACATGGAGGGCATCCTGGCCGTCGCCCGCCGCCACAACCTCAAAGTGCTGGAGGACGCGGCCCAGGCGTGGGGCGCAGAGTGGTGCGGGCAGCGCGTCGGGGCGATCGGCGACCTGGGCACGTTCAGCTTCCAGAGCAGCAAGAACATCACCGCCGGCGAGGGCGGCCTCGTCGTCACCAACGACGAGGAGCTGTCCGAAATACTGTGGTCGCTGCACAACGTGGGGCGCGTGCGCAGCGGCGGCTGGTATCAGCACGAGTTGCTAGGCGGCAACCTGCGCATGGCCGAGTGGGAGGCCGCGATCCTGCTCGCCCAGCTCGACCGGCTCCAGGAACACATGCCGGTGCGCGAAGCCAACGCCCGCCGCCTGGGGCAGCTCCTGGGCCAGATCCCCGGCTTGCGCCCGCTGCCCGAGGATGGGCGCGTCACCTCCCACGGGCGACACCTGTTCCTGGTGCGCTACGACGCCGACGCCTTCGGCGGCCACTCCCGCGAGGAGTTCATCGCCGCCCTGCGCGCCGAGGGCATCACCCCGGTCAGCCCGGGCTACGTCCCGCTGTACCGCCAGGCGGCCATCCGCAACGCCGTCCCCGACACGCCGCCAGCCGACGCCTGGGCCGCGCTCTACCCCGTCACCGAGGCCGCCGCCGCGAACGGCATCTGGTTCTTCCAGTTCGCCCTGCTCGGCGACGAGAGTGACATGGAAGACATCGCCGCCGCCGCCGCCAAGATTCAAAGCGCGTGGAGCGCCTGAGATTCACGACACCGATAGGAGCCGACTGCCATGACTGATGCTTCCCCCCGCCCGGTGACACCGGCGGACCTGCTGTCCCTGAAAGCCGTCAATGACGTCCAGATTTCGCCCGACGGCCGCCGCGTCGCCTACACCCTGGCCGAGATTGATGCCGAGGCGGACGACTACCGCATGAGCATCTGGGTCGTAGCGGCCGACGGCGGCCCACCGACGCGCCTCACGCAAGGCCCCAAGAAGGACATGTACCCGCGCTGGTCGCCCGACGGACGGCATATCGCCTTCCTCTCCGACCGCGACGGCGACAGGCCTCAGCTCTACGTCCTGCCCGTGGACGGCGGCGAGGCGCGCAAGCTCACCGCCCTCGACTACGGCGCGGGGCCGGCCGCCTGGTCGCCGGACGGCGCGCGCTTGCTGTTCACGGCCCGCCCGCCCTTCGACCCGGCGCCCCAGGACAAGGACGCGCGCAAGCGCTGGGAGGGGCGGCCGAAGGTCGTCACCCGCGCCCACTACAAGGACGACGGCAGCGGCTACACCTTCGACGCGGCAACGCAGATTTATGTCATCTCCGCCGACGGCGGCGAGCCAACGCAGATCACCCACGGCCACCGCGAGCACCTGACGCCAGCGTGGTCGCCGGATGGCGCGCAGATCGCCTACGCCCAGACCCGCGAGGGCGCGGGCGACTTCCGCGTCAGCGACATCTGGGTCGCCAACGCCGACGGCAAGAACGCCCGCTGCCTGGAGCGCAACATCGGCCGCGCCGTCTCGCCGACGTGGTCCCCCGACGGCAAGTGGGTCGCCTGCTACGGCGCTCACGAGCAGATCGAGGGGCTGGGCGACCCGGACTGGCTGGTGTGGAGCATGTCGGCCGAGGGCGGCGGGGCGCGCAAGCTGACCGCCGAGCACGACCGCAGCGTCGCCCAGTTCCCGCCGCCGACGGTCACAGCCGGGCCGACGTGGTCGCCGGACGGCCAGACCCTCACCTATCCCCTCGCCGACCGTGGCAATGTCCACATCGGGCGCGTCAACGTCGCCAGCGGCGAGGTGAGCATCATCGTCGGCGGCGTCCGCCAGGTCACAGCCGCCAGCTACGCCCCGGCGGCCGGCCGCCTCGCCTTCGCCGCGGCGGGCATGGAGTTCCCCAGCGATGTGTTCGCCGCCGACTGGAACGATGGGGGCGAGCAGCGGCTGACCGAGATCAACGCCGATGCGCTGTCGCAGATGCAGCTGCCCCGCGTTGAGCGCCGCGACTTCGCCACGCCCTACGGCCACACCGTCGAGGGCTGGGTGACGTACCCGACGACAGGCGCGGGACCGGCCCCGCTGCTCGTGGACATCCACGGCGGCCCGCACGCCTTCCACATGCCCGCCTTCTTCGCCGTCACCTTCTACCGCTACGTCCTGGCGTCGCGCGGCTGGGCGGTCCTGACCGTCAACCCGACCGGCTCCGGCTCCTATGGCCGCGACTTCGCCTTGAACATTCGCGGCCAGTGGGGCGAGTACGACCTGCCGGAGCAGAACGCGGCGATTGACGATCTCGTCGCCGAGGGCGTGGCCGACCCGGCGCGCCTGGCCGTGACGGGCTACTCCTACGGCGGCTACATGACGTCGTGGATCGTCGGCCACAGCGACCGCTTCAAGGCCGCCGTCATCGGCGCGCCGGTGACGAACCTCGAGTCGTTCCACGGCACGTCGGACATCGGGCTGTGGTTCGGGGCGTGGGAGATGGGAGGCTCGCTGAGCGACGCGCGGGAGACGTTCCGCCGCCTGTCGCCCGTCAACTACGTGGATCGGGTGACGACGCCGTGCCTGATCCTGCACGGCGAGGCCGACGACCGCTGCCCCATCGGCCAGGGCGAGGAGTTCTTCGTCGGGCTGGTGGCGGCGGGCAAGGTTCCCACCGAGTTCGTGCGCTACCCCGGCGGCAGCCACATGTTCCTGCGCAACGGCCGCCCCAGCCACCGCGTGGACTACAGCACGCGCGTCGTGGAGTGGGTTGAGAAGTACGCCAACGCGCCCCTGAGCGAGGCCGTGGAGACGCAGGCGGCCGACGGGGATTAACTCAAAGGGCCTGGACCGCGAAGAGCGCGAAAGAGTTCTCTAGACGAGGCTCTTTCGCGCTTTTCGCGGTCCAAAGCCTGGTCGCGCTAGACCAGGAACGTGAGCCGCGACTCGCGGCCCGCCCGCAGCGCCTGCGTGTGTTCGTCGAAGTTCAGCATGTCCAGCAGGCTCTCGCCGGCCGCCATGCGCGCCAGGATCGCCGCCTCCCGCGCCTGAATCGCCTCTGCCAGCGGAATAAGCGGCGCTAGCTCCTCAACCGTCGCCACGACAACGCCGTCGTCGTCGCCGAACACGATGTCGCCCGGCGACACGGTCACGCCGCCGCAGCGGACGGGCGTCTGCGTGGCGAACAGGCGCGCCGTCGTTCCCGCCATGGGCGTGATCGCCCGGGCGTAGACGGGCAGCTCTAGCTCGCGCACGCGCGGTGTGTCGCGCACCGGCCCGTCAATGATCAGCCCGGCCAGCCCCTTGCGCTGCGCCTCCGTCGAGAACAGCTCACCGGCGACGGCGCGCAGGCTCCCCCGCGTGTCCACGACCAGCGCCTCGCCAGGCGCGGCGTCGCGCAGCGCCTGGATCACAGTCAGAAAGTCCTCGTGGCACGTCGCAGTGTGGGCCACGCCGATGAGCCTGCGCCCCCGCTGCAGCGGGCGTATCCCCGCATCCATCACGCGCAGGCTCTTGCTGGCATCGCATAGGCTCGCCGTGTCCAACGCCAGCAGCCGCGCCTTCAGCTCTACCATGTCCATAGTCTAGGCGGCTCCCAGGTCGGCCATGCCCGCGCGCATCGCCGCCACAAACGTGTCCAGGTCGGCGTCGGTCATGGGCGTGGACAGGCAGCCCATGCCCCGCCCCGTGAAGGCGACGCCGTGGTTGAGCGCCGCCAGGTACAGCTGCGCCAGGGACTGCCGGTCACCCGCACTCGCCGAGGCGTAGTCGGTCACCGGGCGGTCGGTGAGGTGGATGTTGAACACTGAGCCGATGTGCGTCACCTGCGCCGGGACGCCGAGACCGGCGAAGAGGTCGCACAGCTGACCGGCCAGCCGCCGTGTCATGCCCTCCAGGCGGTCGTACTGGGCGGGCGTCATCTCGTCGAGGGTCGCCAGGCCGGCGGCCATCGTCAGCGGGTTAGCGTTGAACGTCCCGCCGTGGCCGATGTGGTCGGCGCGGCGCGGGTCGAAACGGCGCATGATGTCCTCGCGCCCACCGACGGCGCCGACGGGAAGCCCGCCGCCGATAATCTTGCCGAGTGTCGTGAGGTCCGGTGTGACGCCGTAGTGGCCCTGCGCCCCGTGGTAGCCGACGCGAAAGGCGATGATCTCGTCGAAGATGAAGACGATGCCATGCTGGGCCGTCACCTCGCGCAGGGCGCGCAGGAAGTCGGGGTGAGCCGGGATGACGCCGCCGGAGCCGAGCACCGGCTCGATGATGACCGCCGCCAGGTCGTCCTTGTGCGCCTCGATGATCGCCACCGCCCGCTCAGCGTCGTTGAACGGCAGCATCACAATCGTGTCGGCCACGGCCTGGGGGATGCCAGCGTTCTTCGTCACCGTGCCGGCGCCCACCGCCCCCCCCGCCGCCACATCCACCGCCGCGTAGTCGTGGCTGCCGTGGTAGCTGCCCTCGAACTTGGCGAGCTTCTCGCGTCCGGTGAAGGCGCGGGCGGCGCGGATCGCCAGAGCCGTCGCCTCGGTGCCGGAGTTGGTGAAGCGCAGCAGGTCCATGCTCGGCAGGCGCTCCTTGAGTCGCTCCGCCAGCGCCACCTCCAGCTCAGTGGGCGCGGCCACCGACATGCCCTCCGTCAGCCGCTCCTGGACGGCGGCGACGACGCGGGGGTGGGCGTGGCCGAGGATCAGGGAGGTGTAGTTGTTGATGAAGTCCAGGCGCTCGTTCCCGTCCACGTCCCACACGCGGCTGCCCTGGCCGCGCCGGAAGTAGAACGGGTAGGGCTGGATGAACACTGTCGTGCGCGTGTTGCCGCCGGGCAGGGCGCGCACCGCCCGCTCGTACAGTTCCCGCGACAGCGGCGTGGCGTCAATGTAGCGCTCGATGATCTCCTGGGCGTAAGTGACCGGCGTCGTCATGTGAGTCTCCTCCGGTATGCCATGCTGAGTGAAACGAAGCCGCCCGACACCCCTGAGGCGATGCGCTCCGCTCCGCGTCACGGCGGGACCAGCGTAAAAAGTGGTGATGCGTGTTCCTGAGTCTGGCGGTCTAGTGTAACGCGGACCGGCAGGCAAGTCAACCGACCCCAGCCAGGCGCGACGTTGCATCCCAGGCAGAAGGTGTTATACTTGCGCTCCTAACAGCAGGTAGACCCGGTTCGGGATGGGGACGTAGAGCGATACGCGCGGGAGGCAGAGCATGGACGGCCCAGAGACTGTAGTCAGCACCGACGTCGAGCAGCGGCAGAAGCTCCTGGAGCGGATTCGCGGCAAGCGCGCGCAAGTCGCGGCGTGGCTCAGACAGAACGAGCGGCGCACCTCGCGCATCTCCAACGCCACGATCATCGCCTCCTCCCTCGCCGCCGCCCTGATGGTTGGCCCCGGCCTCGGCGGAGAGAAGTTCACCACGCGCATGGCCCAGCTCCTCAGCGTCGCCGACGACTCCCTCGTCTGGCGCGCCCTCTGCCTGGCAGCCCTGCTCATCTCGGTGGGCATCGCCATCCTGAACAGGCTCAACGGGTCGCCCGATACCGCGATGCGCCTCGCCACGGCGCGGCTGTGCCTGGCGCGGCTCGAAGGGCTGGAAACGGCAGTCGAGGTCGGCACAGTGAATGTGTCCGACGGCCTGAAGCAATATCAGCAGTACGTCAACGACGTGCCGTTCATTCGCACCTGACCCCGTTCCGAAGTTGACACGGCCCGGCAGGGGCGATATAGTCAGGGCATCGCAAACCACCGAAGGAGAGGCGCATGTCCGCTGAAGCCAGGCTGAAAGAGTTGGGATACGATGTCCAGGCCGCCACCCTCGGCGGCGGAAAGTTCGAGCCGGCCGTGCGCACCGGCAATCTCGTCTACACCTCCGGCCAGGTCTCGGCTCGCGGCGACGTCGCCTATGTCGGCAAGGTCGGCAGCGACCTGACCGTCGAGCAGGGGTACGACGCGGCGCGGCTGTGCGCCCTCAACTGCCTCAGCGCGGTCAAGGCCATCGTCGGCGACCTGGACAGGGTCACGCGCGTCGTCAAAGTCCTCGGCATGGTCAATGCCGCCGAGGGCTTCACCCAGACACCCGCCGTCATCCACGGCTGTAGCGACCTGCTGAACGACGTGTTCGGGCCGGCCGGCCGCCACGCCCGCTCCGCCGTTGGCCTGTACCAGTTACCGGCAAACTACGCCGTCGAGATCGAGATCATTTTCGAGGTGCAAGACTAGGCCGCCACCGTGCCCGGCGACTACCGCATTTTCGTGGGCGCGTTCCCCAGCGGCGACCTGGCGGAGCGTATCCAGGCGTTGCGCCAACGCCTCGATCCTGTCACGGCGCGCATCACGCCGCCCCACGTCACCCTGGCCGGGACGTACTGGCGGCGCGGGCCGGCGACGCCCGACAACGAGGCGGCGCTCATCGCTCGGCTGCCGGGCGTGGGCGTGGCGGTCGCGCCGTTCGCCCTGGAGCTGGGCGGCGTGGCGTCGTTCCTGCCCCACAGCCGGGTCGTCTACCTGGCGGCGGCCGCCACGCCCACGCTGCTGGCGACGCGCGAGGCGCTGCTCGCCGCCATCGGCCGCGACAAGCACCGCGCGTTCCACCCGCACATGACGCTGACCATGCGGCTGAGCCAGGGACAGACGCAACAGGCGCTCGACGAGCTGCGGCGAACGCCCTGGCACACGGAGCGGCGCCAGGCCCTGATAGACCACCTGTGGCTGATGCTGCGCGGGCCAGAGGACGCGGCGTGGCGGTTCGTCTACCGCTTGGAGCTAACCGGGCGCATACGCGAGGAGTCCCTATGAGCGAGATCTACGACGTCATCGTCATCGGCCTGGGCGGCATGGGCAGCGCGACCGCCTACCAGCTTGCCCGGCGCGGGCAGCGCGTCCTCGGCCTGGAGCGGCATACGCCAGCCCACGACAAAGGCTCCAGCCACGGCGAGTCGCGCATCATCCGCCAGGCGTACTTCGAGGACCCGGCCTATGTCCCGCTCCTGCTGCGCGCCTACGAGTTGTGGGAGCAGATTGAGCGCGAAACCGGCGAGGACCTGCTCACAGTCACCGGCGGCCTGATGATGGGGCGGCCGGACAGCCGCGTCGTCAGCGGCAGCCTGCGCAGCGCCCGCGAGCACGGCCTGGCTCACGAGGTACTCGACGCCGCCGAGATCCGCCGCCGCTACTCGCCGCTCCAGCCCGCGCCCGACGAGGTGGCCCTGTTCGAGGGCAAGGCGGGCTACGTCCGCCCAGAGATGAGCGTCGCGGCCCACCTCAAGCAGGCGCTCGTGCTTGGCGCGGACCTGCGCTTCGAGGAGCCGGCGACGGGCTGGGCGGCGTCGCCGTCGGGCGAGGGCGTCACCGTCACCACGGCGCGCGGAACGTACCAGGCTGCGCGGCTGGCCGTGTCGCCGGGGCCGTGGGCGCCGGACATCCTGGCCGACCTGGGCGTGCCCCTGGAAGTCGAGCGCCAGGTGCTCTACTGGTTCGCGCCCGTCGGCGGCATCGAGCCGTACCGCCCTGACCGCTTCCCCATCTACATCTGGGATATTGGCGGCAACATCCAGTTCTACGGCTTCCCCGCCTACGGCGCGCCCGACGAAGGCGCGAAGGTCGCCTTCTTCCGCGCGCCCGGCCCGCACCATGTCTGCACGCCTGACAGCATTGACCGCACCGTGTACCCCGAAGAGGTCGCGGCGATGCGCGGGGCCGTCGCCGCGCGCATGCCGTCACTCAACGGCGAGTTCCTGCACGCCAAGACGTGCATGTACACCAACACGCCCGACGAGCACTTTGTGATTGCCCTGCACCCGACCTACCCCCAGGTCGCCGTCGCCGCCGGCTTCTCCGGCCACGGCTTCAAGTTCGCCAGCGTGGTGGGCGAGATCATGGCCGACCTGGTGACCGAGGGCAAGACGCGCTACCCCATCGCCCTGTTCAGGCCTGAGCGCTTTGCCAGGGCATAACCACCTGGAGACCCTATGTACACCGTTCGACGCGAGACCCCGCGGCCGCCCGCCGAAGCCATCGAGGCGTTGCGCCCCTTCCCCACCACCGTCCTGTCCGACGCCCTCGGCCGCTACGGCGCGATGGACGCCGGCATCAAGCCCATCGCCGACGGTCTGTCGTTCATCGGCGCCGCCACGACGGTCAAGACCTTCGCCGCCGACAACCTGATGGTGCACCTCGGCGTCAAGCTCGCCAAACCGGGCGACGTGCTGGTGATTGACGCCGACGGCCTGACCGACACCGCCGTCATGGGCGAGCTGGTCGCCGCGTCGGCGAAGCGCCAGGGGCTGGCCGGCACGGTGATAGACGGCGCAATCCGCGACAAGGTCGGCATGCGCGAGCTGGAATGGCCGGTGTTCGCCCGCGCCGCCGTCCCCAATGGGCCGTTCAAGGCCGACCCGGGCGCGGTCAACGTCCCCATCGCCTGCGGGGGCGTCGTCGTCAACCCCGGCGA
The DNA here is from genome assembly GCA_046328525.1 of Anaerolineae bacterium. Taxonomy (GTDB): domain Bacteria; phylum Chloroflexota; class Anaerolineae; order Epilineales; family JAHCIE01; genus JBDHWG01. Next base: position 221,882 of record JAXLWK010000006.1, on the reverse strand, counting down.
CATCGTCGTCGGCGACGACGACGGCGTGGTGGTGGTTCCCCAGGCCGACTGGCAGGCCGTGGCCCAGGCGGCGCAGGCCATCGTGGACCGCGAAGCCTCGACCCGCGCCCGCATCCTGGCCGGCGAAACCATGTGGGACATGCAGGGCATGGACAAGATACTGGCCGGCTTCAAGGTGCGTTGGGAGTAGCCATGCGCGTCACATTCGTTCACATCACCGACCACCACATTCTGGCGTCGGAGGATGACCTGGCGCGGGGCTTCAACACCGCCTACTCGTTCCGCAAGACGCTGCGCCACATCGCCGACACCGTCGGTGGGCGATTCGATTTCATTGTCAGCACGGGGGACCTGGTCAACACGGGCGAGGATGCCCAGTACGCCAACTTTGGGCGCATGGTGGGGCTAGAACAGGCGTCGCCGCCGCCGGGGCCACAGCGCATCACCGCCGAAGGCTTGCAGCGCTGCCCGATCTACTTCCTGGGCGGCAACCACGACCCCCGCGCGACGTTCTACCGCCACATCTTCGGCGTCGAGCGCGACGGGCTGCTCAACGCGGCGTTTCTCCATCGCGGCGTGCAGTTCGTGTGCCTCGACTGGGGGCCGGACGTCAAGGCCGTCGCCAGTCCGGAGATGCTGGCCTTCCTCGACACGGCCCTGCGCGCGTCCCAGCCGTCCGTCCTGCTCTGCCACCACGCCGTGACGCCGGTCGGCGCGGCCTGGCTCGACAACTTCCTGGCCGACGATCTGGACACCTTCTGGGACACCATCGCCGGGCGCAACGTCCTGGGGATTTTCACGGGCCACGTCCACATGACGTATGAGCAGTACGTGGAGGGCATCCCCGTGTTCGGCCTGCGCGCGACGATGTTCCAATTCGCGCCGACGCCGCACCCCACCCTGGTGCTCGACGCGCCGCACTACCGCCTGGTGACGATAGACGACGGCGTGCTGACTACGCGCGTGTTCGAGGTCCCCATTTGACGCAACCGCATGTCTACCATCGCTCGGCGGAGGCGCTGGAGATGGCTCTCCAGCGCCAGCCCTGTGGCGGCCATGATGAGTTGATCTTTATCAGTCGTCACGACGGCGTTCCCACTACTTCGCCACAGACCAAGAGTCACGATAGGGATGCGCGAGGTTCTGCACGGATAAGCTCAAGAGCCTCGGAACCGCCTTCCACCGCTTCCACAGGAATGCGTTGATCGAAGGTTGCCAGTTTTCCGCCTTTGCTGGCAGCAAGACCCAGAAGATAGATGTCGGTGACGTGCGCGTGGCTCACCAGTGCTGACGGTTCGAGAACGTCCAATATGCTGACCTCATCTGCCCAGAATGTATGCCCTGCCAGCCGGCACATCCGCTGCAAGATCGCTGCAACGATACGCACGTCTCCGGGCCGGTTGGGATAGTTCGGATGGCCTGCGATACGGACAAAGCCATTCTCGGTCAGGGGACACGTCGCCCAGTCGTTCTGCCCCTTGCGCCCAAACCATAGGTGCGCCGCTTCGTGATGAATGTGCCGGGGGTCGCTTAGCGCGAGCAATAGATTGACATCAAGCAGGTAGGTTGTCACGGGCTTTCTTCCCGAAGCTGATTGACCAGTTCGAGCGTCACAATGCCCGCACCGGGCTGAACCGGAAACAGCGGGATACCGTGTCGGGTCTCGGCGACGACCTCGCGGGTCAGCGCATTGCGCATGAGTTCGGAGATCACCTTGCCGATCGTTGTACCTCGCTGCCGGGCTAGTTCCTTGGCTGCAAGCAGAACATCCTCGTCCAGGTCTACGGTTGTGCGCACTCGTCCTCCTTCACGCAAATCCGCATCTGATGTTTGATGATAGCGCATCAGATGCGGATTGTCAAGTACCTAGCAGCTTTATACCGTGACGCGGCCGGGCGCCAGGCCAGGCGGTAGGGGCGCTGGGCGCGCGACGCTGCTGCCCACGTCGAGCCACGTCCCCGCCTCCGCCGCGTCCAGGATCGTGCCCATCGTGTCCAGGACGTGGAACGTCAGGTCGCCGCTCGCCCGCGCCGGTCGGCCGCTCCGAATCGCGTCGGCCATGTCGGCCACGCCCAGCCCGCGGCTGTTGGCCGTGTAGCCATACGCCAGCGGAACCTCGCTGAACGTCTTCTCCCCGGCCTTGCGCAGCAGCACCGGCCCACCGAACGTGTTCGGGTCCGGCACGCCGAGCGTCGCCTCCGAGCCGTAGATTTCGATGCGCGGGACCTGGCTGCCCCACACGTCGAATGACGTGATCATCGTCGCCAGCGCGCCCCCGGCCAGGCCCATATTGGCGACGACATGCGTCGGCGTCTTGACGTGGATGACCTCGCCCGCGTGCGGCTCGCTGGTGATGACGCGCTCCGGGAAGGAGATGCGCGCCGCCGCCGCCACCTGCTGGACGCTGCCGAGCAGCGTCACCAGCGCCGTGATGTAGTACGGCCCCATGTCGAACAGCGGCCCCGCGCCCACCTCGTAGAAGAACGCCGGGTCGGGATGCCACGTCTCTGGCCCGTGACTCAGCATGAACGCCGTCGCGGCGACAGGCCGGCCGATGACGCCGTCGTCAATCAGCTTGCGGCACGTCTGGAGGCCGCCGCCGAGGAACGTGTCCGGCGCCCCGCCGATGCGCAGCCCACGCGCCGCGGCCAGCGCCAGCAGCGCGCGGCCATCCTCACCGGCGATGGCGAGGGGCTTCTCGGAGTAGACGTGCTTGCCGGCCTCCAGCGCCATGCGGCTCACCGAGGCGTGCACGGCGGGGATCGTCAGGTTGACCACAAGCTCCACGTCCGGCCGCGCCAGCATGTCCTCGACGCTGCCGGCCCACGGGACGTTGTGCGCGGCGGCCTGGGCCTGGGCGCGCTCGGGCAGAATGTCGGCGCACCCGACGACACTCAGGCCCTCGAACGTGGGCAGGTTCTTGAGGTAGATGGCGCTGATATTGCCGCAGCCAATGATTCCGATGCGCATATTGAAGTATCCTTTTTCATGCAAAACAGCCCCTTCTGGCATCAGAAGGGGCTGCGGGGTATCAACAGGTCAGCGGCTCGTCGGAACGGGGACGGGGAGGGCCGACTGGCTCGTCGCCGCCTGCCCGACACTCGGCACGATGTCGGCGCGGAAGTTGCGCTCGATGGCCGCCTTCGCCTGGAGCTGCCCCAGGAAGGCGTCCACCGCCGACTGCTCCTTTTTCTGGCGGTCCGTGTCGGTGATGGGCCGCTGCTGCGGCGCATCCGTCACGACGAGGACGACCCACTTGCCGGCATTCTGGATCGGGTCGCTGATCTGACCCACCGGCTGAGTAAACGCGGCCTTCTCGATCACCGCGTCGTAGGTTCCCTGCGCGAACCACCCCAGGTCGCCGCCGCTGTCCTTCGTCTGAGTGTCCGTCGAGACGGCCTTCGCCACAGCTGCAAAGTCCTCGCCGGCCTTGAGGCGCTCGACCACGCGCTTGGCGTCATCCTCGCTGGCGAGGACGATCTGCTTGGCGCGCACCTGCTGCGTCGTCTGCGGGATCTTGGCGTCAGCGATAGCCTGGTTGCGGAAGTGGTCGTAGATGAGCTGGGTCCGCGTGTAGTCCTGGACGTAGCTCTCCGTCAGCCCGGTCTGCGCCTTCAGGTCGCTCAGATACTGGTCATAGTCTTTCTTGAACTGGTCGGCGGTGACGATGGCAGGCGTCTCCGTCGGCCCCGGCGTCGGAACGACCGTGCCGGCGCCGGCGGTGGGCGACGGCTGCGGCGTCGAGGTCGCCGCGCCAACCGTCGGCGTCGGCGTACCGGCCGGGTAATAGTCGAACTGCGCCTGGAGCGCCTTCGTCACCTCGGCGTCGGTCGGCGCATAGTTCTGCTTCGCCGCCTCCTGCCGCAGCATCTCCTCGGTAATCATGCTCTCGAACACCTGGTTCGGAAGCTGCTGCTGGACGTACTGGGAAATCTGCTGCGCAATCTGGGGGCTGCCGGCCAGCGCCCCGAACCGCTGAAGAATACGGTAGTCCTCGTAGCGGAACCGGTCTTGATACGCCGAGGTCGTAACGGCCGCGCCGTTGACGGTGGCGATGGGGGCGCGCGGCTTGAGCCAGTATTGCTGCACCAGCGCCGCGACGAGGACCACACCGATCACGGCGAGGATACTGCCGAAGATAATCCAAAGCTGGCGCTGACGCTGCTGCGCGCGCCGCGAAATGTGCATCTGTTTCTGAGTCGGCGCAGCAGGCTGCGCAGCCGCCTTGCGGCTTCGCTTGCTCATGACAAACTCCACCAGCCACGAAATGATTGGGGGTGACACAAGGCGCCAGGCACGGGACTCGTGGCATCCCGTGCCTGGTCAATCCCTGTTCGTTGTGTTATTGACGCATTCCGTAGAGCCGCGCCATGGCGCGGCTCTACTAGCCGCGGATGTGCTGGCCTGTGTACGGCAGCAACGCGAGTTGCCGCGCGCGCTTGATCGCCTTCGACAGGATGCGCTGCTGCTTCGCCGTCGCGCCCGTCTTGCGGCGCGGCTTGATCTTGCCCGACTCCGTCATGTAGCGGCTCAACAGGTCAACGTTCTTGTAGTCCAGCGGCGAGATCGTTTTTGGGAACGGCTGCCGCCGGCCGCGGCCGCGACCACCGGGACCACCGGGACCACGCCGTGGCCCCCCCGGTCGGGGGCCGCCGGCCGGCCGCGGCGGGCGCGCGGGCGCGGCTTCGCTGGGCGCTTCCGCCGGCGCAGGCGCCGCCTCCGCAGCAGGCGCGGGCGCTGTCACGGCCGGCGCTTCCGCCGCGACGACCTCTGCCGCAGGCGCGACCGCCTCCGCGACGGGGGCCGACGGCGCGGTCTCCACCGCCGCCACAGCCGCAGCCGTGTCCTCGGCGGGCGCCTGGGGCGCTTCTCTCTGCTCGTCCATGCAAACTCCTTACAGCGGCCAGAGCCGCTGCGAAATGTTCCTGTCCCTAGAACGGGTACTCTTCTGCGTCCTGATCTTCGTCCACGGGCGTATCGCCGTAGGCGTCGCGAGGGCGGCTATCCAGGAGGATCATCTCGTCGGCAACAACCTCAGTGCGAAAGTGCTTCTGACCATCCGGGCCTTCCCAACTGCGTGTCTGGAGGCGGCCCTCGATGTAGACCTTCGATCCCTTGGTCAGGTACTGATTACAAATCTCCGCCAGGTCGCGCCAGGCGACGACGTTGAACCACTCCGTCGCCTCGCGCCGGTCGCCGTCGGTCGTCACCCAGCTGCGGCTCGTCGCCACGCTGAACGACGTCACCGGCTTGCCGCTCGGTGTATAACGCATCTCGGGATCGCGGCCCAGGTTGCCGATTATCATGACCTTATTCAAGCCCCTGGTCATCATCCTCTCCTTAGCCTCGTCGGCGCACTAACCTTACTCTTCGTCCGCTCGAATAATCATGTAACGCAGCACGTTCTCGTTCAGCTTGAGCTGGCGCTCGATGCCCGGCCAGATCGTGGCGGGCGCCTGGATACGGTAGATAGCAAAGTAACCTTCGCGATTCCTGTCGAGAGGGTACGCTAAACGACGCCGGCGCCAGGTCTCAGTGGCCGCAAGCTGACCCGTACCATCTACGAGTTGCCCGACCTCATTGACCTGGCCACCAGCGCCGGTAACGAGTGCCCCGACCTGCTCGACGAGCGCCATAACGCCGTCGTTGTCCAGGCTTGGGTTGACAACCATCGCAAACTCGTATTCACGCATGACTGGTGACCTCCTTTCTATGGGATATGCCCCGCAGCCAGCGGAGCAGAAAGGTGGATAGGCGAACGTGCCTATCCAAAGAGGGTAAGTATACCATAAACCACGCCGCGCGCAAGTTTTCGGGGGATACGGCCCAGGGTTAGCCAAAGAGGCGGGCGTAGGCCAGCATGAGGAGGAAGACAACCGCGCCGCCGATGAGCAGCATGAACACCAGCGTCACCAGGTGGGCGATGAGGTGCAGGAGGAACGGCAGAATGATGTGCAGGATAAGGTAGCCGACCAGGAGCGCGACGATCAGCGCGCCCACGCCAACGAGCAGCGTCATGAGTCCCCTCCTTTCGACAACGACAGCGCCGGCAAGCGCCGGCCCGGCCACCAGAGTCTCCCACTCAAGAATCATAGCCGATCCCGGCTGACCCTGGATGACCTTCGGCATACGTTTCGCAAACGTATTCTACGCGAAAACCGCCCGCGCTTCCCCACATCTCAGCCACGCCCATCCGACAGACTCCCGCCAACAACGAAGGGCGGAGACGCACCGTCGTGCGCTCCGCCCTTCGATATCTTTCTGGTTGTCATGCTGAACGAAGTGAAGCATCCCGATAGTATTGGGGACGCTTCGCGCTGCTCAGCGTGACAGGGTTAGCTGGCCTTGAGGTTCGCCGCCTCAGACAGGTCGAGCTTGATGCCCGGCCCCATCGTCGTCGTCAGCACCATGTTCTTGATGTAGACACCCTTCGCGCCCGACGGCTTGGCGCGGTTGACCGCGTCCACCAGGGCCGACAGGTTCTCCATCAGCTGCTCCTCGCTGAAGTCGCGCTTGCCGATGGGAACGTGCAGGTTCGCCGTCTTGTCGAGCTTGAACTCGACGCGGCCGCCGCGCGCCTCGTTGATGACGCGGGGCAGGTCCTCGGCCGGAACGACCGTGCCCGACTTGGGGTTGGGCATCAGGCCGCGCGGGCCAAGCACCTTACCGAGACGGCCCACCTTACCCATCATGTTCGGCGTGGCGATGGCGATCTCGAAATCCGTGAAGCCGTCCTGGATGCGCTTGATCAGGTCGTCGGCGCCAATGATGTCGGCGCCCGCCTCTTCGGCGATGCGGGCCGCGTCGCCCTCGGCGAACACGGCGATGCGCACCTGGCGGCCGGTGCCGTGGGGGAGGACGACCACGCTACGCACCTGCTGGTCGGCGTGGCGCGGGTCCACGCCCAGGCGGAAGTGGATTTCCACGGTCTCATTGAACTTGGTGAACGACGCTTCTTTGGCGAGCTGGATCGCTTCGGCCGGCTTGTACGTCTTGTCGCGGTCAACCTTGGCCTTGGCCGCCTGATATTTCTTGCCGCTATCGGTTGCCATGTCTATCCCCCTTTAGTCCGTGACCTTGATGCCCATGGACCGCGCGGTGCCCTCGATCATGCGCATAGCCATGTCAATGTCGGTCGTGTTCAGGTCCTTCATCTTGGTCTCGGCGATCTGCCGAACCTGCGCCCGGGTGACCGTACCGGCCGGGACGGTGTTGGGCCGCGCCGAGCCTCGGTCCACCTTCGCCGCCGACTTGAGGAGGTCGGGGGCCGGCGGGGTCTTGAGGACGAAGGTGAAGGAGCGGTCGGACATGATAGTGATCTCGACCGGGATCACCTGCCCGGCCATTGGGGCCGTGCGGGCATTGTAGTCCTTCACGAACTGGGGAATGTTGATGCCGTGGGGGCCGAGGGCCGTACCGACCGGCGGCGCCGGGGTGGCCTTGCCAGCGTTCAACTGTAGCCTGACGATCGCTTTGATTTTCGCAGCCATTGTATCCTCTCTCTACCGAGGTATGAATTCGCCTCGCGTGAAGCTCCCTCGTGTAGGGAACACTCCGTTGGGCCGACTGAAGTCGGCGCTACACCATATGCCGAACTGAAGTCGGCGTCACCCTAGATGTAGTAACGACTTCAGTCGTTTGGCGGCCTGGGAAACGACTAAAGTCGTTACTACGTTGCCACCATTTGACGCTTGATACACCGCTAAATGCGCTCGACCTGGAGGAAATCCAGCTCGACCGGCGTGTCGCGGTTGAAGAAAGATACGGTCAGGCGGATCTTGCCGCGCTCCGCGTCCACTTCCTCGACGACGCCGTTGAAGTCGGTGAACGGCCCGTCAATGATGCGCACCTTCTGCCCCGGGTGGAACGTGATGCGCACCTTCGGCGCTTCCGCCGTCATCCGCTTCATGATCTTGTCAACTTCAGCTTCCGGCAGGGGCGTCGGCCGCAACCCGGAGCCAACGAACCCGGTCACGCCCGGCGTGTTGCGGACAAGATACCAGGTCTCGTCGTCCATGATCATCTGGACGAGAACGTAGCCCGGGAAAATCTTGCGCTCGACCTGTCGCCGCTGGCCGTCCTTGATGTCCACTTCCAACTCGACGGGCACAATGACCTGAAAGATCATGTCTTGCAGGCCGCGCTCTTCGATCTGGCGCTCCAGGTTGCGCTTGACCTTCTTTTCGTAGCCTGAGTAGGTGTGGAGAACGTACCACGCCCGCGCTGCGTCGGGCTTTGGCTCGGTCTTCTCCCCATCCACCACCTCGTCGGCCGGGCCGCCGGGGGCTACCTCATCCATGCGATCATCCATACGGGGCACCGCTTTCCCTTAGCCCAGCAGGCCGCGGAAGAGAGTGGTAAACGCCGCGTCCACGACGCCGAGGATCACGGCCATGACGATGAGCACCACGACGACCATGACCGTCAGGTTCACCGCCTCGTCGCGCGTCGGCCACACCACCTTGCGCAGCTCCGAGCGAGTCTGCTCCAGGTAGCGGCGCGTGCGTTGGACGATGCCGTTGTCGTCGGCGGGTCGTTTGGCTTCAGATGTGCTCACTATGCCTCCCTCCCGCGCCTAGCGTGTTTCGCGGTGCGGCTGATGCTCGCGGCAGCGCGGGCAATACTTCTTCAGCTCCAGCCGCGCCGGATCATTCTTTCGGTTCTTCTCCGTCGTGTAATTCCTCTCCTTGCACTTCGTGCACTCGAGAGTGATTACCATGCGGTTTGCTTTCTTCGCCATGCGTCACCTCTACAGAAGCCAGGGCCGCTTGTGCGGCCCTGGCTCGCCGTCTTTATTCCAAGACCTTGGTGAGGACGCCAGAGCCGACGGTGCGGCCACCCTCGCGGATGGCGAACCGCGACCCCTGCTCCAACGCCACCGGGTGGATCAACTCCACCTGCAGGTTCACGTTGTCCCCAGGCATCACCATCTCCACCCCGCTCGGCAACTCGCACGTCCCCGTGATGTCCATCGTCCGAATGTAGAACTGCGGCCGATACCCGTTGAAGAACGGCGTGTGGCGCCCACCCTCTTCCTTCTTCAACACGTACACCTCACCCATGAACTTCGTGTGCGGCTTGATCGACCCAGGCTTCGCCACCACCTGCCCCCGCTCCACGTCCGTCCGCTCAATCCCCCGCAGCAGCAGCCCCAGGTTGTCCCCAGCCTGCCCCTGATCCAGCAGCTTGCGGAACATCTCCACCCCCGTCACCACCGTCGAGCGCGTCTGCTCCCGGATGCCCACGATCTCCACCGTGTCTCCCACCTTCACGATCCCGCGCTCCACGCGCCCCGTCACTACCGTCCCCCGCCCCTTGATCGAGAACACGTCTTCGATCGGCATCAGGAACGGCTTGTCCACCGCCCGCTCCGGCTGCGGTATGTAGCTGTCCACCGCCTTCATCAGTTCCAGGATCGGCGCATACTCCGGCGCGTTGATGTCCTTCGACGTGCTCTCCAACGCCGCCAGCGCACTCCCCCGAATGATCGGAATGTCGTCCCCAGGAAAGTCGTACTTCGACAGCAGCTCCCGCAGCTCTAGCTCCACCAGCTCCAGCAGCTCCTCGTCGTCCATCATGTCTACTTTGTTCAGAAACACCACCATCGCCGGCACTTCCACCTGCCGCGCCAGCAGGATGTGCTCCCGCGTCTGCGGCATCGGCCCGTCCGGCGCGCTCACCACCAGGATCGCCCCGTCCATCTGCGCCGCGCCCGTGATCATGTTCTTGATGTAGTCCGCGTGCCCAGGGCAGTCCACGTGGGCGTAGTGCCGCTGCTCTGTCTCGTACTCCACGTGGGCGATGGCGATCGTGATCCCCCGCGCCCGCTCTTCCGGCGCGTTGTCAATGCTATCGAAGCTCCGAAAGCTGGCCCCGCCCCGCAGCGCCAGCACCTTCGTGATCGCCGCCGTCAGCGTTGTCTTCCCGTGGTCTACGTGCCCGATCGTCCCAACGTTCGCGTGCGGCTTTGTCCGCTCGAATTTCTGCTTCGCCATGGTAACCTCATCCTCCTCAGAACAGCGAAGGGAATAACAATTCAGCATGAGGACACAAAAAGTGACAAGGGGCGTGACAGCGGACGCATCTGTCATCGCCCCTTGCCACGATTGTCTTGTCAAGGTGGACGGGGGCGGATTCGAACCACCGAAGGCATATGCCATCTGATTTACAGTCAGACCCCGTTGGCCGCTTGGGTACCCGTCCATTTATGCAGTTGATGCCCTCATGCTTGAGTGGACGGGGGCGGATTCGAACCACCGAAGGCGTATGCCATCTGATTTACAGTCAGACCCCGTTGGCCGCTTGGGTACCCGTCCATCTATGCAATTGATGCTCGCGCGCACTCACCTGATGGTGAATTCCACGCGCGCCTCACAAGCCGACGGTGGGAATTGAACCCACGACCTACCACTTACAAGGCGGTTGCTCTGCCGGCTGAGCTACGTCGGCGCGGACCGCCTATCTATCCGCGACACTGAATTATAGGTGTGAGGGGCTTGTAAGTCAAACTTAGGGACGCCCAGCCGGCGCGTCCCTTTGTCCGAGATTGGGACGCGCCGGGGGTAGAATCCTTACGCCTCGCGCTTCAGCTTGCGTAGCTCCGCCGTCATGACCCTTTGCTCAACAGTGTGCGTCATTTCCTGTGCCAGCGCGTCATAGATGGGGAGCAAATCCTGTACATCGCGTTCCTGGCCGGCCTCGGCCGGCCTCTTCGGCAGCTTCTCCAACAGGGCAATGCGGTCCTTGACGCTCGGATGCGTGTCGTACAGCGCCGTCTTGCGGTTCACCACCGCCTCGTACGCCGCGTTGATCTCCTTCTGCGCGTTGTTCACCGTCGGCTCCGCCACGGCGTACAGGTTCGCCAGGTCCCGCTGCGTCTGAAGGGCGAGGCGGATCTGGTAGTCGGCCTCCCACTCGAAGTTGAGATCACGCCGGATGATGAACAGCAGCCCGGCGATCAGGTTGTCCGCGCCGTAGGCGAGGGCAGCGTAGCGGTCGGCCAGCACCTCCTGCAAGCGCGACGCGCCGCGCGTGGCGCGCATGAACAGGCGGTAGAAGCCGTTGACGAACAGCCACGCCGGGTTGTACCACTTCGCCAGGCCGCGGCGGGCCAGCCCCTCGGCCAGGCGTATAAGCGACACCTGGACCTGGTTCGCCAGCGTCCCGCCCGACGTGTCCTTGTTGCTGAAGTGGCCGTACTCGTGGGCCAGGATCGCCTGGAACTGCGGCAAGGGCATGCCGGGCAGCGCGCCCAGCCCCAGGATGAGGCAGCGCCGCGCCGTCCCGCGCATCTTCCGCCACAGGTTGCCCCGCTCCATGACCGCGATCTCCGTCCCCGGCGTGAGGTAGATCACGTCCACCGGGCGGCTATCCACGTGCCGCCCCACGTCCTCCACCACTTGCCACAGCTGCGGCGCTTCCTGCCGCGTTAGCGGACGGCCCGGCTCCGTGTCGCGGATGCGCACGAACAGGCTCCGCACCACGGCGATCACGCTCGTGACCGCGCCCACGATCAGGGCCAGGGAGAAATACACCGGGATGTAGCCCATCCGCAGGATCACATACAAGATACCGCCGTACACGGCCAGCACCGTCAGAATGAGGAACGGGATCGAGACGTAGAAGTACGCCGACGCCACGGTGATGACCCACTTGTAAACCGAGCGAATCCGCCGCTCCGCCGGGCCGAGATCGAACTCTCCCTTCGTCTGATAGCGGTTGATCGCAGACAGAGCCATGCGACTCAGGATGACGCCGGCGACAAACAGCGCCAGGCCGACCAGCAGCCACAGGACAACCGCCGCGACGGTCAGGCGATACCAGCTGTTCCGGATGCCCAGCGGCCCCTTGTCCATCTCGGCGCGCAGCGGCGCCAGGGCCGACGCGGGCAGCCCCAGCGCCTCGGCGCGGTCCAGCTCCGCCGTCGCCGTCGCAGATTGCCCGGCGGCCAGCGCGACTATCGCCCTGGCATAGTGTCCGACCGGCTGGTTCGGGTCCACACTCAGCATGCGGTCGGCGGCGGTGCGCGCCGTAGGCTCATCGTTCGCCGCCGCCGCCGCCTGGAACAGTGTCCACTGGGCGTGAAAGTTGGTCAGCAGCGCCTGGTCGGCAACCCACCGGGCGTGCGGCAACGCCAGGGTGCGCTGAGCGCGATCGGGCTGAGCCAGCAGGGCATCGGCCAGCGCCAGCTCGTTCCACGGCGAAGGCTCCTTGTCGTAGGCGCGTCCCGCGTGCTCCAGCGCGGCCTTGGCCTCCCCGCTGCCAAGCTCCACGTAACTCAGCCGCCGAAGAGCATCCGGGAAGTCCGGCGCGAGCGACAGCGCCTGCGCGTAGCCGGCCTTCGCCGCCGCCAGGTCCCCGCGATCCATCGCCTCCGTCGCCGCCTTGAACACGGGCGCCGCCGCCGGGTTGACCTGGGCCAGGCGGCCCAGTATCTCCTGCTCGGCGGCCATGTCGCGCGTCGCCTGCGGCGGCGGTCCCTGGGCCAGCGTCGGCGGCGCGAGGGCGAGCAGCGCCACAAGAGGCAGGATGAGGGCCATGAACCAGGTGAGCTTGCGCACCACAATTGTCTCCGTTTGAGTTTAGACGCGCATGGACGATCCCCTATGCGTCATTATATAATGTGACGCTTATAGATTCGCTTTAGAAGCGCTAATGTGTGAATTTTTTGGTCAACTGAGGACAAATCAATGCCCGGCTGGATCGAGACGTGGAAGGGGTGGGCGCGGCGGCTGAAGGTCGAGGTGTACGCGCTGTACCTGGCGTACCGCGACCCGCGCGTGCCGTGGTATGCGCGAGTCTTCGCCGTGTGCGTCGTCGGCTACGCCTTCAGCCCGATTGACCTCATCCCCGACCCCATCCCGGTGCTGGGCTACCTGGACGATCTCATCATCGTCCCGCTAGGGGTCATGTTGGCGCTGAAGATGATCCCGGCCGAGGTCATGGCGGAGTGCCGGGCGCAGGCGCAGGAGGTGATGCGCCAGGGCAAGCCCGTCAACCGGGTCGCCGCCATCGTCATCGCCGCCATCTGGGTCGCACTGGCTGCGCTCGGGATTGTGTTTGTGATGCGGGTTGTTGGGAGGTGAGGGCGGCGCGGGTCTTTGGACCGCGAAGGCCACGAAAGGCCACGAAAAGCGCGAAAGGCACGCGCGGGTTCATCCCTTTTCGTGCCTTTCGCGCCCTTTCAAGGTTTCGCGGTCCACCTACTCCGCGCGCCGGCGTCTCCGTCCCGTCGCCGTCGGCTGCCAGACGTCGACACCCGTGCCTAATGGGGGGATATTTAGCCCAAGTGAGCGCAGCGTGTCTGCCTCGACCCCGGTGTGCACCACCGCGATAGAGCCGTCCACAGGGGAGAACTCCACCATCACGCAATCCTCGACCTCGAAACGCAGCGGCGGGTGTTTGACCATGACGACGGCAACCTGGCCATCAACTCCCAGCGGCACATTGTGGTAGACGAGGATGTTGTTGGTCGTCCCAAAGTGTTGCAGCGCGATGTCGGCGAGGATGTCCATGGTCTACCTCCCTCATCCCCCAGCCCCTTCTCCCAAAATGGGAGAAGAGGAGCAAGACAACGCCTTCTTTCCCCTCTCCCCTCGTGGGAGAGGGGCAGGGGTGAGGGGTTAGGTCCGCGCCTGGCGGTACTTCTCGCGCGGGTCGGGCGGGGTCTTGTTGATGACCTTGACGGCGTGCTCGCCGAGCATCTTTTCGAGCTGCTTGATCATCAGCTTGTTGCACTTCGTCGTGTCGTTGGGGAAGTCTATCTGCACCCGCGATGAGCCACTCGGCACGAGCAGGCAGAAGGTGTCGCGGCCGGAGTAACTGGTCAGCAGGCGGTGCGCCTCGCCCACGCGGCGGATGTCCTCCTCGACGTTCCCGCTGCGCGGCAGCGTGACCTCCAGGTGGTACAGCAGCTCGGCGCTCATGTCGCCCTCGGCCCCTGCGCCGTTCGTCTCGGCGATCTTGACTGCGCTGCCGTTCCCGTTGCCGTTCCCGTTGCTGTACGTCGGCGCGGGAGTCGGCGCGGCGGGCGGCTCCGGGGCGCGCAGCTCCAGCGGTGGCGGCGCGTCCGAGGGGATGTCCGTCGGGGGCGGCGGCGACCACTCCTCGTCGTAGACGGCCGGGCCGGCGTCGAACTCCTCGGCGGCGACGTAGGCGTCGGCGGGGACATCGGCCGGGGCGTCGAGGCTATACTCGCGCACCTCGTCGGCCAGGACGTTGGCCTTGCCGTTGTACTCGTCCACCTTGCCGCGCACGATGACCAGGGTGTCGGTCTGGAGGAGGGTACGGACGCCATCGTAGACGCGGGGGAACAGCGTCACGTCCACCTGCCCCTGCAAGTCCTCGATGGTGATGAACGCGAAGGGGTCGCCCTTCTTCGTCTGCCGCACGCGCACCGAGTTGATCATGCCGGCGACCAGCACCGGCGTGCCTTTCATCTCCGGCGACAGGTCGGCCAGGGAGTGCGTCACCTGGCGGTCGAGGGTCATCGCCAGGCGGTTGAGCGGGTGCTCGCCCAGGTAGCAGCCGATGAGGTCCTTCTCCCAGGCCAGCGTCTCGCGGCGGGACGGCTCGTCGGCGCGGGGCAAGGCGAACAGGCTGCCGCTGCCCGCCGACGGCCCCGCCGACGCCCCCAGCCCCCCGAACAGGCTCATCTGGCCCACATCCTGGGCGCGGTGGTGCTCGCTGCTGATGCTCATCAGCGGCTCGACGCTGCCGAGGAGCTGGGCGCGGTTGCCGAAGCTGTCGAAGGCGCCGGCCTTGATGAGGCACTCCAGGGCGCGGCGGTTCACCTGGCGCAGGTCCACGCGGCGGGCGAAGTCGTCGAGGCTGGCGAACGGCTTGTCGCCCCGCGCGTCGAGGATCGTCTGAATCGGCCCCTCGCCGACGTTCTTGACGGCGGTCAGGCCAAAGCGGATGGCGCGGTGGTGGGTGATCTTGCCGACCACCTCCTTGTCGGGCAGGGCTTCGATGTCGAAGTCGAGGCCGGAGCGGTTGAGGTCCGGCGGCAGCACCTTGATGCCCAGGGTGACGCAGTCGGCGACGAGCGCCCCGATCTTCTCCGTGTCGCCGCGCTCGACGCTCATCAGCGCCGTCATGTACTCGACCGGGTACTTCGCCTTGAGCCAGGCCGTCTGGACAGTGACCACGGCGTAGTCGGCGGCGTGGCCCTTGTTGAAGCCATAGCGGGCGAACGCCTCGAAGTAGTCGAAGATCTCGTTCGCCGTCTTCTCGCGCATCCCCCGCTTGACCGCGCCGGCGACGAACTTGTCCCGCTGCTTGAGCAGGTCGTCCTTCTTCTTCTTGCCGATGGCCTTGCGCAGCTTGTCCGCCTCGGTCGCCGTGTATCCTGCCAAGTCAATTGCTGTCCGCATGACCTGTTCCTGATAGACAAGAATCCCGTAGGTGTCATTCAGGATCGGCTCCAGACCCTGGTCGAGGTAGGTGACTTCCTCCTTGCCGTGCATGCGCCGGATGTAGTTGGGAATGAACTCCAGTGGGCCGGGGCGGTAGAGGGCGACGAGGGCGATGATGTGCTCCAGGCGCGTTGGCTTCATGTCCTGGAGGATGCGCCGCATCCCCGGCCCTTCCACCTGGAACACGCCCTGCACCGCGCCGCTCGCCAGGAGCTTGAACGCGATGGGGTCGTCGGTCGGGATGGTGTCCAGGTTGTACGACACGCCGTGGTACTTCTCGATGAGCTTCGCCGCCCGCTGCATGACCGTCAGCGTCGCCAGGCCCAGGAAGTCCACCTTGAGCAGGCCGATGGTGTTGATGATTTCCATCGGGAACTGGGTGACGGCCGGCGCGTTCTCGTTGTCGCCCTTCGTGGGGCGGTGCAGCGGGCAGTACTCCACGATCGGGCGGTCGGCGACGACGACGCCCGCCGCGTGGGTGCTGGCGTGGCGCGAGACGCCTTCGAGGGACTGCGCCGTCTCGATGAGGTGCCTGGCCGTCGGGTCGCTGCCGTACAGGTCCTTGAACTCGCGGTTGAAGAACTCGTGCTCCTCGGTCATCACGTCTTTGATGGTGACGGGCTTGCCGGGGACGGCGGGGATCATGCGGGCGATGCGGTCCACCTCGGCCAGGGGCATGTCCAGGGCGCGGCCCGAGTCGCGTAGGGCGGCGCGGGCGCCGAGCGTTCCAAACGTGATGATCTGGGCGACCTTGTCGGAGCCGTACTTGTGCATCGCGTAGTTGATCAGGCTCTCGCGGCGGTCGTCCGGGAAGTCCAGGTCAATGTCCGGCATCTCCAGGCGGCCCGGATTCAGGAAGCGCTCAAAGATAAGGTCGTGGTGCACCGGGTCCACGAGGGTGATGTTGAGGGTGTAGGCGACGATGGAGCCGGCCGCCGAGCCGCGCGCGTTGTACCAGATGTTCTGGGAGCGGGCGAAGCGGCACAGGTCCCACACGATGAGGAAGTAGGCGTCGAAGCCCATCTGGTGGATGACGGCCAGCTCGTGCTCCAGGCGGTCGCGCACGATGGGATCGTTGACGCGCGCCCCGTAGCGCCGCTGCAAGCCCTCCTCGCACAGGGCGCGCAGGTAGGTCTCGGCGGTGTAGCCGTCGGGGACGGGGAATACCGGCAGGTGGTACTCCCCGAACGTCATCTTGAAGTCCACCATCTCGGCAATGCGGACGGTGTTGCGGATGGCGTCGGGGAACTCCGGGAACAGCGCGGCCATCTCGTCCGGCCCGCGCATGTAGAAGGTCTCGCCCAGCCGCATGCGGTTGGTGTCCTTCATCGTGGTCTGCGTGCCGATGCACAGCAGCACCTCGTGGGCGTAGGAGTCCTCTTTGCGGGCGTAGTGCACGTCGTTGGTGGCGACGAGGGGGATGTCCAGCCGCCGCGACATCTCGATGAGCTTCTTGGTCAGGTCGGGCAGGAATTCCAGCGGGTGGTTCTGGATCTCGACGTAGTAGTTCTCCTTGCCGAAGACATCCCTGGCCCACGCCGCCATCTGGTACGCCTCGTCGTCCTTGCCCTCCTGGAATAGGCGCGGCACCTCGGCCGACGGACAGCCGCTGAAGACGACCAGCCCCTCGGCGTGCTGCTCCAGCAGCTCCTTGTCCACGCGCGGCTTGTAGTAGAAGCCCTCGAGCTGCGCCTTGCTGGCGAGCTGCATGAGGTTCTTGTAGCCGGTCTCGTTCTTCGCCAGCACCGTGAGGTGGTAGGCGTTGCTCCCGCGCACGCCGCTGGCCCGCTCGAAGCGGTTGCCCCGCGCGACGTACAGCTCCGAGCCGAGGATGGGCTTGATGCCCGCCGCCTGCGCCGCGCGGTAGAACTCGACCGCGCCGAACATGACGCCGTGGTCCGTCAAGGCCAGGGCGGACATGTTCTGCTGCGCGGCGGTCTCGCACAGCGCCTTGGCGGAGGCGAGGCCGTCGAGGAGGCTAAACTCGGAGTGACAGTGGAGATGGACGAAATCGGTCATGGCGCAAGTGTCCCACGTAGAACGCCGCCGGTTGTCAACAACCGGGAGGAAGTGTGCCTAGAACAAACGAACGACACAATATATAGAGGCTGTGGATAAAGCGATGGGTTTATATTGCGTTTCTCAGGTCGCAGCCAGAGCTATTATAGCACACAACTGCCCCGCCGCGCCGACCGCGCTCTGCCGATTTGCATCTCGTGGTAGAATTTTAAGGTCTAGTTAGGTTGCGGAGAAAAGCATGGAGAGCGTTACCGCCGTGGGGCACGGCCTCGCGTTTGTTGTCGGCCTCGGCCTGGTCCTCGTCACGTTCCGTTCGGTCATCATCACCTTCGTCCTGCCGCGCGGCTCGCGCAGCGGGATCACGGCGATGGTGTTCATCCTGCTGCGCTTCGTGTTCGACGGCTACACCGCGCTCCTCCGCAGCTACAAGTCGAAGGATGCGGCGATGGCGCTGTATGCGCCGATCGGCCTGCTGCTGCTGCCCGTCGTGTGGCTCGTGACCATCTTCGTCGGCTACGGGCTGATGTACTGGGGGATGGGCGTCCGCCCGGTCGCCGAAACCCTGGTGCTCAGCGGTTCGTCCATGCTCACCCTGGGCTTCGACGCGCCGAAGACGCTGCTCGTTACGTTCCTGGCGTTCTCCGAGGCCGCCATCGGCCTGATCGTCGTCGCGCTGTTCATCTCGTACCTGCCGACGATGTACTCGGCGTTCTCGCGCCGCGAGCGCGACGTGACGATGCTCGAAGTGCGCGCCGGCACGCCGCCCTCGGCGCAGACGCTGCTCTGGCGCTACTGGCGCATCCACGGCCTCGACCGCCTGGGGAAGCTATGGGAGACGTGGGAGATGTGGTTCGCCGACCTGGAGGAGACCCACACCTCGCTGGCGGCGCTGTCGTACTTTCGCTCGCCGCAGCCCGACCACTCGTGGATCACAGCGGCGGGAACGATCCTCGACGCCGCCGCGCTCACCCTCGCGGCGGTAGACATCCCTTACGAACCGCAGGCCGCGCTGACCATCCGCGCCGGCTACCTGGCCTTGCAGCGCATCTGCGACTTCTTCGGCATTCCCTACAACGCCACGCCCAGGCCGGATGACCCCATCAGCATCTCGCGCCAGGAGTTCGATGAGCTGTATGATTTCCTGGCCGCCAATGACGTCCCGCTGAAGCCGGACCGCGACGCGGCGTGGCGCGACTACCGCGGCTGGCGTGTCAACTACGACGTGCCGCTGCTGTCGCTGGCGCTGCTGCTGATGGCGCCGCCCGCGCCCTGGAGCAGCGACCGCTACCCGGCCTGGCGCCGCCGCCTCTTCCGCCTGCGGTAAGGGGGCCGCAGAGTCCTGGCTGTCATTGCGAGGCGGGCCTTGCCGCCGAAGCAATCTCACGGCAGGTGAAAGGCCCGCTCTCTCCGCGCTAGACCGTCTGTCGCAAGGGCGGGGGATTGCTTCGCTCCGCTCGCAATGACAGCTTGACAGTGTTCTTGTGTCGGCGCATGCCGCCACCCGGCATGGAGGTCTCGCAATGACGCTTCATCTTGGAGGATACGAATGGACCCGAACGGAAAAATTGCTCTCGTGACAGGCGCGTCCATGGGTATCGGGCGGGCCGTCGCCCTGGACCTGGCGCGGGGCGGCGCGCGCGTCGCCGTCAACTACCGATCGAGCGCGGCCGAGGCCCAGGCCGTCCTGGCCGAGATCGAGGCGCTCGGCGGCGAGGGCATCCTCGCCCAGGCCGACGTCGCCGACGAAGCGGCGGTACGCCGCATGCTGGACGCTGTCGAGGCGCGGTGGGGCCGCCTGGACATTCTCGTCAACAACGCGGCCATCACGTACTTCGTCCCCTTCCCCGAGCTAGACGCCCTGACCGACGACATGTGGGACACGCTGTACGCCATCAACGTCAAGGGCCTGTTCTGGTGCGCCCGCGCTGGGGCGGCGCTCATGCGCAAGGACGACGGCGGCGTCATCGTCAACATCGGCTCGGTGGCCGGCGTCACCGGCGACGGCAGCAGCATCGCCTACTGCGCCAGCAAGGCCGCTGTCCACAGCCTGACGAAGTCCCTCGCCCGCGCCCTCGCGCCGGACATCCGCGTCAACTGCGTCTCGCCCGGCTTCGTGGACACGACCTGGCACGCGCGCGGCGTGGGCGAAGAGCAGGCCGCGCGCAACCGCGACAACACAGCCCGCGTCACGCCGCTGCGGCGCGTCTGCACGCCGCAGGACGTCAGCGACGCGGTCATGAGCATGGTCAGCATGGACTACGTTACCGGCCAGGTACTCATGGTCAATGGCGGCATCTTCATGTGACCAGGAGGTTCAAATATGGACACATCCCCTGGCCTGCCCCGGCTCTACCGCGACCTGACGGAGTGGTGGCCGGTGCTGTCCGTGATGGAGGACTACGCCGAGGAGGCCGCGTTCTACCGCCGCGTGATCGTCGGCGCGTCAGACACGCCCCCGCGAACGCTGCTGGAGCTAGGCAGTGGCGGCGGCAACAACGCCGCGCACCTCAAGCAGCACTTCGCCATGACCCTGGTGGACCTCTCGCCGGGGATGCTCGCCGTCAGCCAGCGCCTCAACCCAGAGTGCGAGCACATCCAGGGCGACATGCGCACGGTGCGCCTGGGCCGCGAGTTCGACGCTGTGTTCATCCATGACGCCATCGAGTACATGACCACCGAGGCCGATCTGCGCGCCGCCATCGCCACGGCGTGGACACATTGCCGGCCCGACGGCGTCGCCGTGTTCTGCCCCGACTTCGTGCGCGAGAGCTTCACCCCCTCAACGGATCACGGCGGCCACGACGTGGGCGGTCGCCACCTGCGCTACCTCGACTGGACGTGGGACCCCGACTCGAGCGACACGAGCTACATCTCCGACATGGTCTACATCTTGCGGGAGGGGACCGGCGAGCCGGAGGTCATCCTCGACCGGCATACCTGCGGCCTGTTCGGCCACGACGACTGGCTGCGCTGGCTCGCCGAGGCCGGCTTCCAGGCCGACGCCGTCCCGTTCGAGCATAGCGAGGTTCCGGCCGGCTCGACCTATGTCTTTGTCGGGAAGAAGTGACCGAAATGGAGTAGCGACTTCCAGTCGCTCCGACGGCAGAGAACGACTGAAGTCGTCACTCCAAGAAGAGCTTAGGGGATAACATGCGTCTTGAGATTGTGCCGTTCGAGGAGGCCATGCTGCCCGACGCGGGGCGACTGCTGGCCCTGCGTCACAGGCGCGACCGCGCAGCGCTGCCGCTGCTGCCCGACCGTTTCGAGGACGCTACTGTCGCCGAGACGGCGGTTCGCGCCGTCCTGGACCGCCCGATGGCGCAGGGCTTCGCCGCCGTGCGGGGCGGCAGACTGGTGGGCTACATCCTCGGCGACATGGTGATCGCGGAGATCTGGGGGCGGTCGGGGTGGGTGCGCCTGCCGGGGTTCGCCACGGCCCCGGAGGAGGACGTGGACATCGTGCGGGACCTGTACGCGGCGCTGGGCGAGCGCTGGGTGGACTTTGGCTGCTTCTCGCACTACGCCGTCGTCCCGACGGCCGACCCGGCCCTACGCCACGCCTGGCATAGCCTCACCTTCGGCATTCAGCAGGTCTACGCCCTGAATCCCCTGGATAGCCTGGCCGGCGCCGACGCTGCCCTACCGGCCGGCGTTGAGATTCGGCTCGCCGAGCCGGACGACCGGGCGCTGCTGGCCGACTTCTCCGACATCATCTGGCGGCACCAGGCGCAGGCGCCCGTGTGGGGCATGATGCTGCCGGAAACGGTCCAGGACCAGCGCGACGGCTGGGCAGAGTTGGTGGACGAGCCGGGCTGGCGCGTGTGGCTCGCGTTCTATAACGGGCAGCCGGTGGGCATCCAGGGCTACCACCCAGAGGAGGAGGGCGACGACGCGCTCCTGATTCCAGCGGCGTGCGCGGCGCTGAGTGTCGCCGGCACGCGCGAGGGCCAGCGGGGGCGGGGCATCGGTCGGGCGATGACACAGCGCGGGCTGGCGGCGCTGCGGGAGGCGGGCTTTCGCGTCTGCCTCGCCGACTGGCGCAGCACGAATCTTCTGTCGTCACGCTTCTTCCCGCGCCAGGGCTTCGTGTCCGTCGCCTACCGCCTCAACCGCATGGTGGACAGCCGCATCGCCTGGGCGCGCGGATAAGGACTAAACGACTCCCAAGGTGAAATCCATATGCTGTCACAGCTATGATGAGAGATATGTAGTGGCGACTTCCAGTCGCTCTTGCGGTCGCAGAACGACTGAAGTCGTCACTACAAGACCCCCACGGCGATCTCGGCCTTTCGCGTCTTTCGCGGCATTCGTGGTCCAAAAGTCTACGTTGCCGCTACCTCCTCAGTCGCCGGGAGGGTGCGGAAAGCGCGTAGGGCGAGGCCGAGCGCGACCAGGGAGAGCAGGCCGGCCATGTAGAAGGCGATGCCGGGGATGATGACGGGCGCGCCGTCGTGGGTGAAGCGCGCGAACATCTCAGTGGCAAGCGGCGGGCCGACGATGCCCGTCAGGGCGACCAGGCTGGTCAGCGCCCCCTGCACCGCGCCCTGCTCGGTCGGCCCAACCTGCCGCGAGATGAGACCCTGGGCCGCCGGGTTGGTCATGAACGCCAGGCACGTCCCAATCATGACGGCGTACAGCATCCAGCCCTGGCTGGCGAGACCATACAGGAAGAACGCCACGGCGTTGCACAGCAGGCCGATGACCATGGCGCGCCGCTCCCCCAGGCGCGGCAAGAGGATACGCAACAGCCAGAGCTGCACCACAATCGAGACAGCGCCGAACACCGCCAGGGAGATACCGTTCTGCGCCGTCGTCCAGTCGTAGCGAAACGTCGTGTACAGCACCCACGTGCTCTGGAGCGCCTGTCCCGCCAGGCTGACCAGCACAATCGTCGCCGTCAGCCCCAGAACGACCGGGTAGCGGCCCAACGCCATGAGCGAGCCGACGGGGTGCGACCGCGACCAGGTGAAGGGGCGGCGGTTCTCCGGCTTCAGCGACTCCGGCAGGACGAAGAAGCCGTACAGCCAGTTGATGAGGGTCAGGACGGCGGCGGCGACGAAGGGGGCGCGCGGCCCGATCATGCCGACGATGCCGCCCAGCGCCGGCCCAATGATAAAGCCGATGCCAAAGGCCGCCGTGACGAGGCCGAAGTTCTGCGCGCGTTGCTCCGGCGGGCTGACATCGGCGATATAGGCGTTGGCGGCGGTGAAGCTCGCGCCCATGACGCCGGCGATGATGCGGCCCACGAAGAGCAGCGCCAGTGTCGGCGCCACGGCCATGAACAGGTAATCCACGCCCGCGCCGAAGAGCGCCATGAGGATCACCGGGCGGCGGCCGTAGCGGTCGCTCAAGCTGCCCATGATCGGCGCGCACAGGAACTGCGCCGCCGCATAGGCCGCCAGCAGCCAGCCGTAGTAGTAAGCGGCAACGCTGAGATCGCCGCCGACCAGGTCGCCGACCAGCTGCGGCAGGACGGGGATGATGATCCCCAACCCCAGAACGTCTATCAGCAACGTCACAAAGATGAATACGAGGCCGGCCTGTCTGTTTCTCACACGCATCTCCCTGAGCTAAAGCTAACGACACCTCATCCAAATCAAGCAGCGCCACCATTAGTGGGTCTCACCGCGACTTTATTACCCTTACTCTATCTTTGCACTTTGTCTATGCGGGGGCTGTGGGTTTTGGCGGTTGCCTGCCACATATCGCCCAACGAAGTGGAGCTACGCGGCAACCGCCAAAAGGGGCCGCAGGCCCCCGCGATCCTCCCCCTTTTTTCGTGCGCAATGGCACGCGACCGTCACCAAGGGCTGAAAAGAGAAGAACTTGGAGGGGCTTTGCCCCTCCAAACCAGCCCAACCCGAAAACTGCAAAGATAGAGACCCTTACCCGGCGGCCCATTTTGTGCTATAATGGGGTCATCCCAATGACACAGGAGGTGTATGTCCTCGATTCCTGAGGCTCCCGTGACACGAGCCAATGAGCCGGCGGCACAGAACGAAGCGGACCTGGCCCACGCGATTGTGGATATTCTCGAAGACCGGCAGGCCAGCGACATTGTCCTGATGGACTTGCGCGCGGTGTCCTTGCTGGCCGATTACTTCATTATCGCCAGCGCCGACAACCGCCGCCAGATGCAGGCCCTGATTGACACTACAAGCGAGACGCTCCAGAAGCAAGGCATTCGCCCGCTCCGCGTCGAGGGAAAGCCGGACTCCGGCTGGGTTATCCTCGACTACGGCAGCGTCATCGCCCACCTGTTCGATCCTGAGTCCCGCGCTTTCTACAAGCTAGAGCAGCTCTGGAAGAACGCCCCGGTTATTCTACGTATGCAGTAGGCAGCGGGTTGCTTTCAGGCGCGAATCATATAGAGACGCCAAAACGCGGCGGAAATCCTCTGTCGAGCTTCCCCGCGCTCTGGCGTCTTGTTGGATAGAGGCCCAGTTAGGAGTACACATGGCAGAGGTTATCTATGTCCACACCATCGTCGAGCACGATGGCGAGGTCCATCTGGCAAATCTTCCGGTTAAGCGCGGCCAAGTTGTTGAGCTTAGCATATTGATCGGGCCTGCCGAGACGCCCAAAACCTCTCTAACTGCAGGTGCTCTGCTAGCCTCTGATTTGGCCGGTATGTGGCAGGATCGCACTGACATTGACAACAGCGCGGACTACGCGCGCCAACTGCGTAATCAAGCCCAACACCGTGAGCGATAGTCCTATATGCTTCTACTCGATACCGACGTCATGATAGACGTATTGCGGCGCTTCCCTCCAGCCCTTGCCTGGCTCGAATCACAATCTGGGCTTTATCGATGCTCTCATCGCACACACGGCCCTACTCTTCGATCGACCTCTGCACACGTTCAACCAGAAACACTACGCCGTCGTCTCGGAATTGAGAACGATCCAGCCCTACACTCGCACCGGATGAGCGTGGTGAGAATTGTATCTCTTTCTGGCAAAAGAGAGTCACTCCAATCGGCTGAGAATGTAGTCCGCGATGTCGAGGGCGGCGCGCGGGCGGCCGATGCGCTCGGCGTTCCGGCGCAGCACCGCCAGGCGCTGCGGATCATGCAGAATGGACAGCACCGCCGGCGCCACCATGTTGGCGATGCGCACCTGCACCCCCGCCCCCTCGCCCACCACGTAGTCGGCGTTCCACTCCTCCTGGCCCGGAATCGGGTCGAACACCACCATCGGCGTCCCCCGCGCCAGCACCTCGCTGGTAATCAGCCCACCAGCTTTTGAGATCACCAGGTCACTCGCCACAACCAGGTCGTCCACGTAGTTGATGAAGCCCAACTTGCGCAGCCGCAGCGTCTCGCCATCGCCCAGGTCCTCGAGCGCCTGCATGAGGTCCGCGCTGCGCCCGGCGGCGACGAAGAGCGTGCCGCGAATGTCGCTCGCCAGGAGCTGGGTCACGATAGTACGCACCTTCGCCGGGGTGAGCGCCGCGCCGAAGAGGGTGATGACCTGCTCGTCCGGCGCAAGGTCGTGGCGGGCGCGCGTCTCGGCCATTGTCTTGGGCGCGGCGAGCGTCGGGTACACGGGGATGCCCGTCACGTGAATCGTCTCGCGGGGCACGCCGATGGCGCTCATGCTCGCGTGGGTCAGATCACTCGCCACAAAGTAGCCGTCCATCCCGGCGTGGATCCAGTTGCTGTGCGCCATGTAGTCGGTGATGACCTCGTAGATGGGCTGGCCGATCTTGCCCGCCTTGCGCTCGCCGAGCAACACTTCCGCCGGCAGGAAGTGCGTCCCGATGACGACCTGGGGATCGTGGGCGCGAACGAAGTCGTCGAGCTTCGTCACGAAGCGCCGCTCGCTCGCGACGCGCAGACGGTTCGCCGCCGTCACCTGCTTCATATCGGTGAGATCCGTCGAGTCGTAGACGGTCTTCCACAGCATCGGCGCTTGCTCGCTGAGACCGGCATACGTTTTCGTAACGACCCGCTTGAACAGCTTGTTGCCGAAGTCGAACACGTCGGCGGTCACAACGTCGTGCACCCCGCGCTCGGCGAAGGCGTCGCGGATGGCGTTGGCGGCGGTCACGTGGCCGCTGCCCAGAGTCGCGTGGATGATCAGTACGGTCGCCATAGTTGCCTTTCGGATGGGTCAGTGAGCCGCGTCGTTGTGTTCCGCGCTGTGGCCGGCCAGCTCGCCGCTGAGCCGCCGCGTCACGTCGGCGACGAGATCGCGCGTGTCCTCGGCGTACCGCGTCCCCGTGACGGTGCGCCAGATCCAGTTCCGCATGCCGCCGAGACGGTCGCCCAGCGCCCGGTTCAGCACCTCGATGAACAGCCACCCCCAGACCGCGATCACGAACGCCTGGGGCAGCGTCAGGGCAACCAGGTCACCCAGGAACACGATCACAATGATGAAGCTCCAGATTTCGAGCACCCAGCTCAGCGGCACACCCAGGTAGGGCAGGAGCGTCAGGAACGCGAACACCAGAGGCGCGCTGCCGAGCAGGATGATGACACACGCGCTCCAGATCGGGATACTGATGCTATAGAGGAGCCACGCCAGGACGCTGACCGTTACGCCCCAGATGAGCAGGTTGATGACGTTCAGCACCGCGTTTAGCCCCAGGCTCAGCATGAAGCGGCCGGGCGACACGCGGTTGGCGAACAGCACCGCGCTCTGCCCCAGGAGCAGCGAGATGCCGGCCAGCGCCCCGACGCCCAGGACGAGCGCCGCCGAGGTGGGCGACGCGCGCACCACGGCCACGGCGGCCGGGTTGGCTCCGAGGGACAGGACGATGACGCGCCATAACTGGTCGAGGTAGACGGCAACGGTGTCCGCGAGGCTATCCACTCTCCCCTCCCTCGGCGATAGAGGCGGCCCCCATCTCGCGCGCCGCCCACATCTCCGCGACGGTGACGAAGCGATAGCCGTCGTCCTTCAGCCGCCGTAGCAGCTCGTCGGTTAAGGCGGCGACCGGCGGGCCGGGCAGGCTCTCGTGCAGCACAAGAATCGTGCCCGGGCTGACCTGCCGCATCACGTCCGTGTAGGTCTTTGCCGCCGGCTGGAGCCAGTGCGTCGGCACTACCGTCCACATGATGGTGCGGTACGCCCAATCGCTCAGCTGCCGCAAGACGCGCGGCGTGAACCAGCCGAAGGGCGGGCGCACGTAGACGTATGACTCCGGCGGCCCGCCCGCCGCCTCCCCGACCACGCGCTGCGCGTGGAACAGGTGCGTCTCCATCTGGCGCGTCGTCAGCAGCGGAAACGGGCGGTGATAGTAGCCGTGCAAGCCCTGCGCGTGGCCCGCCTCGGCAGCGGCGCGCACGAGATCGGGGTACTTGTGGGCGCGCAGCCCAATGCTGAAGAACGTCGCCCGCGTCTCGTGCCGCGCCAGCACCTCCAGCAGGTCGCCGGTGTCGCGCGGCCACGGCCCATCGTCGAAGGTGAGGGCGATGCTCCGCTCCGCGCCGTCGCCGATCCACAGCGCGCCGGGCAGTCGTCGCTGAAGCCCGCGATGCGTCGCCGCGATGTACGTCGCCGGCGTGAAGAACGTCCGCTCGATCTGGGCGGCTATGTGCCGGGTGCGCCTCACGCCGCCGCCTGCACGGGCGATGGGATGCTCTCGACACTCGCCGCAATCACCTCGACCGTCTTGTGGACGTGGGACTCGCCGTCGGGCAGCTTCGCCGACCGGCTCATGTAGTCGCCGTGGCCCATGTGCTTCATCGGCCCCATCGGGATGAAGGTAATCTTCCCGCCGCGCACCGCCTGGTTCCACGCCGAGTTCGGGAACATCCGCCAGCAGCCAGGGTACATTCGGCGGCCTATGTACTGAATGTTGTCGCCGGAGCCGGACAGGTGCCAGACGTGCTCGGCCGTGGCGATGCCCGTATCGCTGGTGAGAACGCCGCCGATGGACACAACCCACACCGGGGCGCGAATCAGCCCGCGCAAGATGGGCGTCGCGCCCACGGCGATCTGGCCGCCGCCGCTCAGCCCCATCAACACCACCGGCTCCGGGTCGCCGAGCCTGTAACCGTGGCGCACGAGACTGAGGGCAATCTGCCGCGCCATGCCGAAGTTATACAGCGGCCCGTAGCGGCCATCCGCCGACGTGGCGACCTGGAACAGGTTGCGCACGGTAATCACCGCCAGGAGCGGCATCAGCGGCAGGCGGCGCACGACCTTTGACCAGAAGCGGTAGAAACGGGCCAGGGGCCGATTCTCGGTCAGCGGCGTGTTCGTGGACGAATAGGGGAAGATGTCGCGGATCAGAATCGCCCCGGGCAGCCGCGCGTCGAGGGCGTCAAGGAACTGGGTCTCCTTGTCCGTGAGGTAGTTCGGGTCCGACGTGCCGATCCCCGAGAGGTAGACGACGTAGTAGCGCGGAACCTCGCCGTGGGTCGGGTCAGGGTCGAGGGACAGCGTCGGCATCTCCGCCGGCCCCTGGACATCGTGGTCCCAGCCCGCCCACCAGCTCAGCGTCTCCAACGGCGCGATGATGCCGGCGGCCACGATGAGAATGAGGATCACGACGAGGATGAAGAGGAGATCGCCTACGATAGTACCCATGCCGCCCCAGCCTCCCCAGGGCCAGCCCCTGGCCTGCGCCCCACGCAGATGCGCCGCCATTGTAACACGTCCCGCGCCCATGCGCCAACCCACCCGCTTAACACTCTTCTTACACCCCGTTGACACGCCGCTAACACGTCCCCTGTATCATGGGAGCCATGCGTACTGCAAGAACCCGTCATTGCGAGACCCCAATGCCATGCGGCGGCATCCGCAGACTGTCGGCATAAAGTTAAGCATGGTGAAACCGCGCCTTCAGAACCATGAATTCTAAATTACATGATTGGAGCAGGCTTCGGGCCATTGACACATGTTTGGGGCATCGCTAGAATGGTAAAATCGCAGCTCGCCAGCCATTCCTGGCCGTGAAAGGAACCACCCGCCTGTGACCGCATGCTCTTATCCCCGTCTCTCCGCCCGCGCTGCCGCTCTGCTCGCCGTCCTGGCGCTCGCCCTCGCCCTCGGCTGGCGCGCCGCCCCCGCCCTCGCCGACGGGCCGCCCCTGGCCGACGGCCTCAAGGCCATCACGCGCCAGATTGACGACATGGCGGACCGGCTCCCCCAGGGCAACGCTGCCTTGGCGCAGGCCGACTACAAGAGCATCCACGATGCGTGGGCGGCAATCGAGGACCGGGTGAAGGCCCAGTCGCCGGACGCCTATGAGAAGATCGAGGACCACCTGCGCGACCTGAAGGCGGCGACCCGCGCCGAGCCGTATAGCGCGGCGCGCATCGGCGAGGCGGCGCACACCCTTGACGAGAGCATTGACGATCTACTCGCGGCGCTGCCGGCGGCCGCGGCCGCATCGAGCGTCGCCCCCAACGCGAACCCGAACGCCGTAACGGGCATGGTGGCTCTGAATGACCACGTCGAGAAGGCGCTCGACAGCCTGGCCGACGGCAACCGCGCCGCCGCGATGGCCGAGTTCCGCGCCTTCACCGACGGTTGGGCGGGTGTCGAGGACGGCGTGCGCCTCACCTCCAAGGCCGGCTATCTCGCCATCGAGGACGCGATGGGCGATGCCCGCGCCGCGTTCGCCACCGAGCCGTTCGACGCGGCCCGAGTCAAGGCGGCGCTTCAGGCGCTCGAAGCCCAGAATGAGGCGTTTATCGGCGGACGGACCTCTGGCGCAGCGACGGCAGCGCCGGTGGTCGGCAGCGAGGATGGCGTCGCGGCCCTGGTCGCCACGCTGGACGGGGCCATTGCCGAGGCGCGCGGTGGCGACGCGGCGGGGGCGGCGGCCGCGATGGCGGAGTTCAAGCGCGCCTGGCCGGCGGTCGAAACGTCCGTGGCTGCGCGCTCCCCCGACGTTTACGCCTCGACCGAGAACGCCATGGCGCAGGCTGTCGGCCTGCTGGCGTCGTCGCCGCCCTCGACCAACGAAGCCCTGTCCGTCATGGAGAGCATGCGCGCCGAGCTGGCCCCCTTCGCCGCCGCGACCCAATACGGCGTGTTCGACGCCGCCGTCATCATGCTGCGCGAAGGGTTGGAGGCGCTCCTGGTCATGGCCGCCCTGCTGGCCTTCCTGAGCAAGTCCGGCAACAGCGACAAGAGCAGCTGGATCTGGCTGGGTGGCGCGGTGGGCATCGCGGCAAGCGTTGTCACGGCGGTACTGGTGCAGCAGCTCTTCGCCGGCCCCCTCGCCGGCGCGAACCGCGAGGTCATCGAGGGCGTGGTTGGCCTGACGGCGGCCGGCCTGCTCGTCTACGTCAGCTACTGGATGCACCGCAAGTCGCAGATTGGCGCGTGGCAGCACTACATCCGCGCCAAGAGCAGCTCCGCCCTGGCTCGCAACAGCCTGATCGGCCTGGCCCTGATCGCCTTCCTCGCCGTCTACCGCGAGGGCGCTGAGACGGTCATCTTCTACATGGGCGTCGCGCCGTCCATCAGCCTCAACGACCTGCTCATGGGTGTCGGCGTCGGCGTCGCCATCCTCGCCGTCGTCGGCGTGGCGATGCTGCGCTTCGGCCTGCGCATCCCGCTGCGGCCGTTCTTCCTCGTCACCAGCATCCTGCTGTACTACATGGCGTTCAAGTTCGTCGGCATGGGCCTGCACTCGCTCCAGGTGGCCGGCGTCATCCCGGCGACATCGCGCCCGTACCTGCCGACGCTGGGCGTGCTAGGCGTCTTCCCGACCATCGAGACGAGCGTTGTGCAGCTCGTCCTGCTGGCCCTCGCCGTCGCCGTGGTCGCCTTCCTGTGGCTGCGCCAGCGCCAGCGGCCCTTCCAGCCCTCCCAGGCGTAAGTCTGCGGACCACGAAAGACGCGAAACAACGCGAAGGACACGAAAGGCACACGTCAGGCCGTTTCCTTTTCGCGTCTTTCGCGTCTTTTTTGCGCCCTTCGTGGTCCAATAGCCCTACATCATACACTACCGCCGCTAAACGCCCATGAGATGCGCGCGGTTCGCCGCCCACCACGCGGGCAGCGTCTCCGCCGCCGGCCCCTGGATGAGCTGGCTGTAGCCGCTCAGATCCGTCGCCTCGATATTGAATTCGACAACCCGTGCGCCGCGCCGCAGGGCCACGAGGGGCAGCGCGGCGGCCGGGTAGACCATGGACGACGTGCCGATCACCAGCACCAGGCGCGCTTCCTCCGCCGCCCGCCACGCCGCCTCGACGACCTCGCCCGGCAACGTCTCCCCGAACCACACCACATCCGGCCGCAGCAGCGCGCCGCACGCGCAACGCGGCGGGATGTCGGCCAGCGGCACGTCGTTGTTCGGCACGCGGCGGCCGTCGCGGGTGCAGCGCAAGCTCCACAGGCTGCCGTGGAGGCGCAGCACGTTGCGGCTGCCCGCCCGCTCGTGCAGCCCGTCCACGTTCTGCGTCACGAGGGTGAAGTGGGGCAAGGCGCGCTCCATCTCGGCGAGGGTGCAGTGGGCGGCGTTCGGCTCGCACGCGGCGACCGTCTGCCGCCGGCAGTCGTACCACTCCCAGACGAGGCGCGGGTCCCGCGCAAAGGCCGCCGGTGTCGCCAGGTCCTCGGGGCGATACGTCCGCCACAGCCCGCCCGCGCCGCGAAACGTCGGCACGCCGGACTCGGCGCTGACGCCGGCCCCCGTCAACACCGCGACCGCCGGGGCGCGAGTGCTGCCTTGTTTGCCACCCACCATGTGCTCCTCCCTTGGAAACAAGGCGGTAACGCAAGGGCACAAAGGCGCAGAGTCGCAAAGAGAAATAAGTCTTCAGTCTGTTGGCGACGTTGCGTCTTTGCGCCTTGGCGTTGTCTATCCTATCCGCTATACGCCAAGGCTAATTCTACCGCACCCGCGCAAAAGGGGCGGCATGTGCTATAATCTGGGGCATGAGCGGGCAGCCTGGAGGAGACTCGGCAGGAGCGCGGGCCGAGTGGCATCGCGCCGGGGGAGGGCATGACTGATCTCTGGACGGCCATGCTTGTGCTCGGCGTCCTCCTGTTCCTGGTCTTCGCCGTCAAGCAGTGGGTCATGCGGCGGCTCCAGGGGCTGGGGCTGCTGGCGCTGGGAACGCCGGAGCGCGCCATCTGGCTGCGCTTCCTCATCCTCGCCCCCGGCATCTTCCTCCACGAGTTCAGCCACTGGCTGACGGCCAAGCTCCTGGGCGTAGCCACGGGCAAGTTCTCCCTCGGCCCCTCCGACTTCAAGCGGCGCGGCAACCGCGTGCAGGTCACGATGGGCTACGTCATGGTCGGCCGCTCGGATCCGTTCCGCGCCAGTCTCATTGGCGCCGCGCCGTTTTTCTTCGGCACGGTCGCTATCCTCCTCCTGGCAAGCTTTGGCTTCCACCAGAGCCTCGGCGATTGGCTCCCCGCACCGATGCGCCTGCGGCAGATCTTCACCGCCCTGCCGACGCTGTTCGCCGTCGCCGACGTCTGGCTGTGGGTCTACCTCGTGTTCAGCGTCAGCAACAGCATGATGCCCAGCGAGTCCGACCGTCGCGGCTGGCTCGAAGTCGCCATCTACATCGGCATCCTCGCCGCCATCGTATTCCTGCTCGTCGGCATCCCGCGCATCCCGGAGGGGGCCGTCGTGTGGGCGCAGCGCGCCCTGGACTACCTCACCTTCGCCTTCGCCCTGACCCTCATTGTAGACGTCATTATGGGCGTCGTCATCTGGCTGCTCCTCCTCATCATCGGCTTCTTCACCCACCAGCGCATTGACTTCAGATAACACCAATATCAACCCTTGACGCTACATCCTAGAGGAACGCGATGCCCTGGGCGGATTTGCCCAGGGCACTCTCATACGACGGGAGCGCTTCGCCGGACTATGCCTCCGTCAATCCAGGCCGCGAGCCAGGAGGGGCAAGAAGATACGATTCGATGACAGCGGTGGGCTGATGAGGTTGCCACCCACAACCTGCCCATTCATCACCTGGCGCACGTCCAGAACGGGCGCAGGGCTTCCCGCTGCGCCTGTCACCTTGAACGTGAGCGGCTGCGTCTCGTCGCCCTGGAGGGGGATGCGGTTGATGACCGCCTGCGCCGTTCCCGCACCAGTGCCGGCTTGCGGCGTCACGTCGAGCTGGATAGAGCTTGTACCGGGGACGACGTGGCCGCCGGTCACCGTGCCGCCAGCGCCTTGCCAGCGCTGGAACAGATCGGGCGGCATGCTCACGACGCTCGTGCTGCCAGTGGGAATAGAGGTTGACGACACGCTCACAGCGCCGTAGTTGGGGTCGCGGTTTGGGTTGGCGACATCTATGGTTGTCGTGGACGAGCCGCCGCCGATAATCTGCACGTTCTTCTGACAGACTTGGCGGTCGAACGGGACCCAGCCGTCGTTGATAATCGGCGATGTGGACGCCTCGATACGCGCCAGGAAACAGTAGTGGCCCTGGGCCAGCGGCGTCCACGGAATCGAGACGACAGCGTCCTCGCCTGGCGCCAGGTTCGGGATGCTCCTTTCGCCGATTTCGGGCGTCCAGTCGTCGGGCCAGCGCGGCCCTGCCGAAGCCGCCGTGTTGTACAGGTGCACCATGATGTTGTTCACCGTCACGTCGCCCGTGTTGTGGACCCGCACGTAAACATAGTTCGTCTGGCCGGCGATTGGGTTCTGTTGAGCCGGGATGCCGTCGGGCTGGTTGCGTACCCAAATATCAGGGCTTTCCCACCACGCCTCTCGGTTCAAGTTGGACGGCACGAAGCCCGTGTCTCTCTCGTAGTCGCGGCAGAGAAGCTGCGGGTGGCCCGTCTGACCGGGTAGTACCGTCACGTTGGGGATCGGGAAAGTCAGCGCCGACGACTGTCCGTTCGAGTTCGTGTACGTCGCCGTGGCCGAGGTGTTCGTCGGCCACGTGCCGGGTGTCTGCGTCATGGTGACGTGATACCCCCAGCGCAGCGTCTCAAGACCCAAGCGAGGGATGCGCCAGGTGAGGGTGCGCCCATCGGGGCTGATGTCGGGCGCGGGGAGGCCAAAGAATGAGTTGGGCACGAGAGTGACGTTCGGCGACAGCCGATCAATGACCGTGATGTTGGTCGCAGCCGCGCCGCCAATCGCGCCGGCGATCTGCTGATAGATGGCGTCGAGCCGACTGCTGTCGGGGGCGAAGTAGTAGTCCGCCGGCGACGAGGCCAGGTCGCGCATAAGGTTGGGGTCTACGTCCCCGCCCAAGCCAATCGTGAAGATGCGTGTCCCTGCCGCCTTCGCCGCCGTCGCGGCAGCGCGCGGGTCTCCCCCGGCCGTCGGCTGGCCGTCGGACATCAGGATCAGTACGCGCTGATTGGCCGGCCGGTGGCGCGGCCCGACAAGCTCACCCTGAGCCAGGGTGATAGCGTCGGCGATGTTGGTGGACCCATCGGCGACCAGGGCATCAATCGCGGTTCGGACCGGCCCCGCATTCTGCGTCAACACCTGGTCGAGGCTGGCCGTGTCGGAGAAGGACACAAGCCCGACCTGGCCTGTGGTCAGATCCATCCGGTCAACGAATCCCTTCGCCGCGGCCCGGGCGTCGGCGATCTTCTGACCGTCCATGCTGCCCGAGCGGTCTATAACCAGCATCACATCGGCGGGCGGATGGCTGTTACCGCAGGTGGAACCGAGGCCCGTCAGGCTGAGGGTCACGGCCACGTCGCCGCCCGGCTGGACCACCGAGGGGCTGGCCGTTTTGTCGTCGCCCACGCCGCACGGCGGTGACGGCGCACACACGTCGAAATGAATATCGTCTAGCTCGACGAACGCGGACCAGCCGGTCGTTGTCACCTTCTGAAACTCGAACACCAGCGCCACCGTTCTGCCCCGCACCAGGTCCAGGTCTGCCGGAGAAAGGTTGTAGCCGTCCGGGTCTTGATGGCAGTCGGGTGGAATCAGCGGGTTGAACTGCCACAGGCGAACCAACTCCGTCGAGAGCGTCGCGTCGTACAGCGATGCACGGAAGTAGTCAAGCCCTGATGGGGGCGGCGCGCCGAGCGAGGTTGCCGCGCCATAGCCTTTCTCCTCGGCCCAGAAACTCGCATTCGTGGCGTCGGACGGGATGTCCATGAACTGATAGAGGAGCTGGTGGCTCGCAAGCCCCGCCGGCCCGTCGAAGTAAGCCGAGTAGAAGCCGCTGTAGGCATTAACACTGCTCACAATCTCCTGGCCGGTCGTGTTCAGCTCGCCCCAGCTCCGATTGAACGCCTCGAAGCCCGGGTTGCGCACGTAGTTCGAGCCGGCGCACGACGGTGTCACCTCCGGACGCGGCGGTATACAGGCAGTGGTTGCCGCCGGGGTTGGCGTCGCGGTGCGTGTGGGGGTGCGCGTGGGCGTAGGTGTCGCGGAGGGAGTGTAGGTTGGCGTGCGAGTAGGGGTGGCGCTCAGCACGGGCGTGACTGTGCCGCACGCCGGATTGATGTGGACCTGCGTCGTTTGCGTCGCCTGTGGGCAACTACCACTAGCGTCGTAGACATCAACGAGAATTGTGTAGTCACCCGCCGCGAGGCTCATCGGCACTGACAGCGGAATAACCTGACCGTTCGGAGCCGTGAACGTGCGCTCAGCGGAGGCCACACCGATGTCACCACTCAACAGCAAGGCCCGCACCAGCACGGACTGGGACGACAGGGTCGTTCCGACACCGACGAACACACCCATCTGGCTGCCCGGCGGGTAGCACGTGCGGTCGGTGCTGAGGGTGGAGATGCTGGCGGTTTGAGTACATGAAGGGGTTGCTGTTGGGGTCGGCGCAGTGATGGTGAGATTCAGGATGGCCTCGCAGCTATATGTGCCGGAGGTGTCCGTGGTAACCAGCGTGCTGTCGAGGGGCGTACTCGGCGTTGCGGCGACGGTCGCGAACGTGACGACGACCGTCGTGTTGTTGGGCGGCGAGGGGGGTGAGGGTGGGCTGATGCTGCCGCTGGCCTGGTAGACGCCGGTCGTGTTGTTGTAGCTCGACTGAAAATTGGTGATGCCGGGGAAGTTGCCCTTGTCTATCTTGACGACATGCAAGAAGGCGGGGTTGAAAGTCGCGGAGACGGAGAACGAGAGGGCCGAGGACGGTGTCCCCGAGCCGGGGTTGATCGAGTAGGTGTAAGCCAATCCTGAGCCGACGGGCAGGCTGTAGCTCTGAGGCGATCCGGCGCAGGGCGGCGTGTTTGCCGGTCTCTCGTCCGACGTGCTGTCTGCGCTCCCAGCGCCGGACACCGCTATTTCGATGGTGGGGCTTGTTGGGCCTTGCGCGTTCGGCGCGGCCTGGGCCGGCAATATCAGCGCCCCCACGCCGGCGGCCGCCAGAGCCAGAAGCATGGCGATAACACACAGCCGAGCCAGGCGCAAATCCATCTGCAACACGAAGGTGTTGTCGGCCTCAAAGGCGACGCGGATCCGGGAACGAGACATCATGCACCTCCCCGCCCTTGTATGGAACCTTGTATTGACCGACACCCTGCCAGGAGCAGGGTAAAAGACGGGTCAGAGACGGGTGGCGCTACGGCACAACACAAGCCGCGCCGACCCATGCGTGGAGCCGCGCTTGTGGCCGGGGCTATGGAGGTACCCAGGGTCGTAACCGGCGGACTGTGCCTCACCGCAAGGCTACAGGCTGCGAGGACAACGGGCCGCTTGCGTGAAGGGTAAATGGGAGTGTGGAGACATACTACCACGAAGGGGGCGGCGTGTCAAGGCCGATTTTGGACCGGAATTGGACCGGCCCGGCGATGGATTGTCGTCTACCTGGTCTTGAGATTCAGCGTCTTGACCGCGAAGCTTAGCTCGCGCGTGTCGCCGACGCCGTAGTCGCTGGGGTGGAAGTTGCCCGCGTCGAGGGACAGGGTGATGGTCTGGCCGCCGGGGACGAGGTTCAGCGGCACGTCGGTCGTCTCGTCCACGCGGATCGGGACCCGCGTCGTCACGCCGTTCGCCTCGACCGTCAGCACCCCCGCCTTGCCGACGCCGCCCTCGCCCGACGGGTCGTGGATGGACGACGGCGTGATCTGGAGCGTGGCCGCCTGCGTCGTGGGCGAGAGGATGTAGAGCGTCGCCGGCGATGTGGTCCAGCGCCACTTGTCCTCCCGCTCCTGCCAGCCGTTGCGCATCTCCATGGTGAGCTTGAGGGCAGACGGGTCGGCCACCGCCGGCACGGCGTAAACCGTGGTCAGGTCGTCGTCCACGATGGGCGACGCATTGGGGAATGCGTTGCGGATGAAATCGTCGGCGATCTTGTCGCCCCGCGAGCCGGGCTTGAACTCGGCGTAATTCTTGTCCGGCTTGTGGCGCACGACGTAGCGGTAGCCCTGCTCGGCCAGCTCGTAGGCCGCGTTGGTGTACGAGCTGATCTTCTGCCCGTTGACCAGCACATCCGGCGGCGTTGGGTCAGCTTGGAACAGGCCGGGGAACAGCGGGTGGCGCGGCGGCGTGAACGACAGGAAGCCGGTGGCGATGCCCTTGTGGTGCGTCATCTGGTACATCTGATAGAACGACGAGTAGCCGGCGGCGGAGGCATCAGAGCGCGGCTTCTGCGGCAGGTCGAACACGCCGTACATTGCCCCGTCGCCGGCGATCTGCTTGTAGAACTCGGGCGTCGGCCGCATGACCTCCGTCGGCCACGGCTGCGGCCAGACCTCGATCAGCACCAGGACGATGGCCGCCGCCGCCAGGCCGCGCCGCCAGGACGGGAAGCGCGTCAGGAGCCACTGCAGGCCGAACGCTGCGAGAACGGCGAAGCCGACGAAGCCCATCATCATGAAGCGGCCCGGCGTGCGCATGAACGCCATGCCCGGCAGGTCGCTGACCAGGGCGTAGGGCAGGATGATGGGCAGCCTGTAGAGCGTGAACTCCTTCTGCCCTAGCACCTTGAGCACCGGGCCAAGCGCCAGCGCGAAGAAGAACAGGGTAAACACCAGCCAGACGATGGCGCGCCGCCCCC
Source organism: Anaerolineae bacterium (assembly GCA_046328525.1). Lineage (GTDB taxonomy): Bacteria > Chloroflexota > Anaerolineae > Epilineales > JAHCIE01 > JBDHWG01. The sequence continues at coordinate 184,588 of JAXLWK010000006.1, read as the reverse complement.
CGCGCACGACGCCGATCACCGCCAGCACCAGCCCCGTGTAGACCAGGCTGACCGCTGTCTCGACGCTCGGCGTGATGCCAAAGCGCTTGAGGAAGTCGAGCACCGCCGCGCCGAACAGGGCGCTGTACTGGCTCGGCAGGAAGAACTCGGCCAGGTCGGGGTGGTGCTCGTAGGATTGCAGGCCGTTATCCACGTGGAGCGCCGGGTCCCCCGACGCGCGAGCAATACCGACCAGGAACGGCCCGACCACGACCAGGCTGCTCACGCCCAGCACAAGCGTCCGCTGCCACAGGAAACGCCGGTCGCCCGTCGGATTGGTCAGCCAGAAGACGGCCACGAAGAACGCGACGGCGAACAGCGCCTGGACGAAGTGCCAGCCGCCGTGGAGAATCGTCAGCGCCATGAGCACGGCCGGCAGCGCCGCCCACCCCAGGGCGCGGCGCGGGTCGAAGGCGCGCAGCACCGCCCACAGTGTCAGCGGCAGCAGGCCCAGGAACGTCTTGTCCATGTGCTGGAGCAGGCCGCCGAGGGCCATCGGCACGGTCATGTAGACGACGCCCGCGAACAGCGCCACCGAGCGGCGTAGCCCCAGCTCCCGCGCCAGCAGGTACATGCAGAAGCCGGTCAGCGTCAGCCCGATCATCAGCGTGGCGTTGTACGTCGCCTCGACGCCCAGCGGCCAGAACGGCAAGGCCAACACGCCCATCAGCGGCCCCGGGCTTTGCGTCAGTAGCGACGTGCCCTGCGGCCAGTAGAGCGTCGGCGCGCTCAGGAGCGGCTGGCGGCCGAGCAGCCACTGCTGCGTGTGCCACAGAATCCAGATGTTGAGGCGCGCATCGTTGCCGCCGTCGCTGGAGATGGCGCGGGTGAAGTCGCGGACCACCGGCCACGACAGGAGGAGGCTCAGCAGGGCGTACAGGGCCAGGGCAAAGCCGTAGCCATGCCAGAAGCGCCGCAGCAGCCACGGGATGCGCTGGCGTCCTGGGGTAGGAGTTGGCGAATAGAAAGTCGCTTCGGTTGACAAGGGAATTGAAGCGCAAAGGCGCAGAGGCGCAAAGGAGAAAAACAGCTTCTAGGGGCCTGCCACCCATAGATTACGCATTATGTAGTGACGACTTTAGTCGTTCGAGGGTCTGGGAAACGACTGAAGTCGTCACTACGTTACCACCCTTTCACGCTTGACAGGCCGCTAGTCTTGCGTCGCTGCGTCTTTGCGCCTTTGCGTTCCTTTCGTTTAGCGACGCCGCGCCACGGCGACGGCCGCCGTCGTCAGGCCGATGATGAACCAGAACAGGGTCACAGACGCCGGGAAGGTGATGTTGACAAAGTAGTGGTCGAACACGCCGGCCACGAGGATGCCGAAGATTGCCGCCGCGCCGCCCAGGATAACCGGCTCCAGCCGCCCATCGTCGGCGCGAATGCCGCGCCGCGCCAGGACGAAGAACGCGGCGATCACCGCGCCGAACGCGGCCACGCCGATAAGCCCGACGTTCTCCGCCAGCAACAGGTACAGGCTCGACACGCCGATGTACAGGTCAATGTCCGGCGTCCCCGCGTAGCCGACGCCCAGCCACGGGTGGCGGCTGATAAGGTTCAGAGCGTCCTTGTACTCCCCCAGGCGCATCTGGGTCGAGAGGTCCTGGCCGCGCGCGCCGGCGAAGAAGCTCGCCACGTAATCCTGCGTCCACGGCAGCACCAGGATGAGGGCGACGGCGACGATGAGCCAGATGAACACGCGGCGGTAGCGCAGAAAGGCGATGAACGCGACGGCGGCGAGCAGCCCCAGCATCGAGCCGCGCGAGCGCGTCATGAACAGGGCCAGCGCCATCATGCCCACCAGCAGCCACGCCAGGCGCGGCGCGATCATCGGCCGCCGCGCGAAGATGTGGGGAATGGTCATCGCCGCGACGACGATCAGCAGCCCGCCGTAGGCGTTCGGGTCAATGGACGTGCCTGTCGCGCGTTGCGGCAGGCTGGGGTCATTGTTGATGAAGCGCAGCACATTCGGGCCGCTTGGGTAGTCGAAGACGCGCAGCGCGGACAGCAGCGTCGTCGCCAGGGCGCGCGGGATGACGTAGAGCAGGATGCCCAGCGCCGCCGCGACGCCGCCGCCAAAGAGCAGCGCCCGCGTGGCGTTGCGCACATCGCGGTACGTTCCCAGGACGGCCGGCAGCAGCCATACCAGGCTGACCGCCAGCAGAAACTCGGCGAAGCGGCGGATGATGTCGCGCCCCAGGAGCGCGTTCTCGCTGCCCCACAGGAATGCGACGCACGCCAGCCCCACGTACACCAGGACCGCCACCCACAGCGCGACAGGACGGGCCGCGTCCCTCACCCCTGCCCCTCTCCCCGCAGTGGGAGAGGCGGCCGGGGGGGTGAGGGCCGCCTTCTCCCCCTCGCCCCGTGTGGGAGAGGCGGCCGGGGGGTGAGGGTTCAGCCGCTGCCCAAGCAGCCACAGCCCCCACGCCACGATAATCAGGAGATACGCCAGGTTGAGGAAAGAGGGGTTAAAGCCGATGCCGAGGCGCAGCGTGCCGAACGGGATCACCGTCAGGACGACGGCCAGCAGCCAGATGTCCCACTGCACGCGCTGCGTGAGGATCGCCGCCGCGATCACGGCGACGACGGCGGCGACGACAATGACCGACGGCAGCCACGCCGCCAGTGCGCCGGCCACGATGCCGAGGACGGCGCACACCAGGACGAGGAGAACGGGCGGCGAGAGGAGCGACGACGCCCGGGCGCGGCCCGCCCCCCAGCCACTCTCGTGGGACGCCACGCCTAGCTCCGGTAGACCAGGAAGACCCCGAAGACGATGACCAGCACGCCCGCAATGCGGATGCCGGTGACGGTCTCATTGAGCAGAACGGCGGAGAGGAACACGCCGGCGACGTAGCTGAGGCTCAGCATCGGGTACGCCCAGCTCAGCTCGGCTTTCGAGAGCACCGACAGCCAGAAGATCGAGCCGCCGAAGATGACAACCAGCCCCGCCAGAACGAACGGGTTGGTGAAGGTGCGGAACAGCTGCCCTATCGCGTGCCACCCGGTGAGGTCGAGCGTCCCGACATTGTTCATGCCGTGCTTGAGCATCAGCTCGCCGCACACGCTCATGCTGATGGCGATCAACAGGGTCACAAATGGACTCATGACAAACTCCGACTTCTTGACTGCGTTCATGGTGGGTCAGCTCGCGGCCGAAGGCTGGAGGCTGAAGGACACGACGGCCGCCGCCACCCGCGCCACCTCTTCATCCGTCAGCTCTGCGTACATGGGCAGCGACAGCACTTCCTGCGCCGCCGCCTCGCTCGCCGGGAAGCTGCCCGGCCCGAACCCCAGGTCGTGGTACGCGCCTTGAAGATGGGCCGGCGTCGGGTAGTGCACCATCGCCCCGATGCCCTGCTCTTTCAGGGACGCCATGAGCGCATCACGCGCCGGCGTGCGCACCACGTACAGGTGATAGACCGACTCGACACCCGGCGCGATGGCCGGCGTCTGCACATCTGCGTCGGCCAGTAGCCGATCGTACAGCGCCGCGATGGCCCGCCGCCGCGCGTTGTCCTCGTCCAGGTGGCGCAGCTTCACCGACAGAATCGCTGCCTGCATTTCGTCCAGCCGGCTGTTCAGCCCGACCATCTCGTGCACGTAGCGCGAGCGCTGCCCGCCGTGGCGCAGCATGCGCAGCCGCTCGGCGACCGCTTGGGACGCGGTCAGGATCGCGCCGCCGTCGCCGTAAGCGCCGAGGTTCTTGGTGGGGTAGAAGCTGAAGGCGCTGATGTCCCCCAGGCTGCCCACGCGCTGCCCGCGATAGCGCGCGCCGTGGGCCTGGGCGCAATCCTCGACGACGAGCAAATCGTTGCGCTCGGCGATTTCCAGGATTGGCCCCATGTCGGCCGGCTGCCCGTACAGGTGTACCGGCATGATGGCCCGCGTGCGCCCGGTGATCGCCGCCTCGATGAGATTGGGGTCGAGGTTATACGTGCGCGGGTCAATGTCTACGAACACCGGCATCGCGCCGGCCGCCGTGATAGCGAACACGCCGAACGCCGCCGTCAGCGGCGCCGTGATAACCTCGTCCCCCTCGCCGACGCCCAGCGCCCGCAGCGCCAGCTCGATCGCATCCGTGCCGGAGTTGCAGCCGACCGCGTAGGGCAGGCCGACGTAGGCGGCGAACTCGGCCTCGAAGCGCTCATCGTGCGGGCCGAGAATGAACCAGCCGCCGTCGAGCACGTGGGCCATTGCGGCATCTATCTCCGGCCGCAGGCGGGCCACCTGGCGCTCGAACGTATTGAAGGGAATCGTGGTCACACCCACTCCTTCGCGGCTGGCGTCGGCTCCGCGCCGTTGCCACCCGCCGCCTCGCCGTTGGTTCTCGGATAGAACGACGTCTCCATGCGCCGCACGGACACATCCGCGCCACCGAGCAGAACCAGCTCGATCCACATGCGCCCGATGTCGCGCACGACGCGCGCCAGCCGCCGCCAGTTGAAGAATTGCGAAATGCCGTAGACGCGGTGATAGTGATGCACCGGCACCTCGTCGAACACGAACCCCGCCCGCGTGAACTTGGTCACCATCTCCAGCGGGAACGTGCCGTCCTTCTCCTTCAGCGCCACCAGCTCGAAGCAGCGGCGGCGGATGAGGCGGAAATCGCAGTCTACGTCGCGGATCTTGAACCCGAAGGCCATCTTCATTATGTGGTGGTACACGCGGCCCAGGATGACGCGGTGGATAGGATCGTTGCGGCTGATCTTGTAGCCGTTGACGATGTCCACCCCCGGCCGAACCCGCGCCGTGAGCTTGACCAGCTCGCGGACGTCATACTGCCCGTCGCCGTCGGTGTAGAAGACGTACTCCTTCGTCGCGTGGGAGAACAGGAACCGCAGGTTGCCGCCATAGCCCTTATTCTCCGGGTTATGGTACACCCGCAGGTGCGGGATATGCCGCGTTAGCTCGTCGAGGACCTCGCCGGTGTAGTCGGCGCTGTGGTCATTGCCCACGATGATCTCGTAGTCATCGGAGACCTGGCGAAGGGTCAAGTCGGCCATGACCACCATGCTGGCGATGGTGCCGCCGTCGTTGTAGGCAGGGAGGCAGGCCGAGATGCTGGGTCGGGACATGCGTGGCTCCTATCACAGAATCGCCAGAATGTTAGCACGGTCCGCAGCCACCGGCAAACATTCGCGCAGCCACCTGTCGCGGCTGTCGCCCCAGGGTCATGTAGGGGCGGGTTTCAAACCCGCCCCTACCCGATCTCCCCCGACCGGCCCAGGTTTTGTCGGAAGGGCAGCGCCCGGCTAGAATTACAGAGAGTAACTTCCACCGGCTAGAGGATATATGATTTACATCGCGTCCCAGGCTTTGCCCAACAAGACCGAAGTGTCTGACCTTGTCGCTAACTCAGCGCGCTTCCTGATGAATCGCCGCCGCAACCTGCCCCACCAGGCGCCGCCCGACTTCGTCATCCTGGACCTGCACGGCGCGTTCGTTGAGCGCAACGAGATGCAGCCGCTGCTCCTGCGCCTGCTGCCCCAGGCCCGCCGCCCCACCATCGAGAGCCTCAACCACATCCTGGACCTCATCGCCGGCGACCCCGACGTGAAAGGCGTCGTCCTGCGCATCCGCGACCTGGATGTCGCGCTGGCGACCGTGCAGAGCATGCGCGCGACCGTCAAGCGCTTCCGCGAGTCGGGCAAGCGCGTCGTCGCCTACCTGCCGCAGATGGACGTGCGCACGTACTACCTGGCGACGGCGTGCGACGAGATCGTCGCGCCGGAGAGCGCCGAGTTCGGCGTCCTCGGCCTCGCCGCCCAGGTCGTCTACCTCAAGGACACCCTCGCCCGCTGGGGCATCCAGGGCGACTTCCTCGCCGTCTCACCGTACAAGTCGGCCGCCGACCAGATCGTCCGCTCCGACATGTCCGAAGAAGTCCGCCAGCAATTCAACTGGATCCTGGACGTGAACTGGGAGCAGATCGTGAACGGCATCGCCGAGGGCCGCAAGATGCCCCGCGACCGCGTCGTCGAGCTGCTCGACACGGCGCCGATGCTGGCGAGCCGCGCCGCCGATGCCGGCCTGGTAGACCGCGTGCTGTACGAGGATGACCTGGGCGAGTTCCTGGGCGGCGTCCCCAAAGTCCTGCCGCTCGCGCAGTCGTTCCCGCTCCTCTACCAGCCCTACGAGCAGCACACGCAGGAAGCCATCGGCATCATCAGTCTCGAGGGCGCGATCGTCCAGGGTGACAGCCGCCGCCCGCCATTCCCGACGCCCCTGCCCATCTTCCCCGACGCGACGGCCGGCTCCGAGACGCTGCTGCGCGCCTTCCGCCACGCCGAGAAGGACGACCGCATCAAGGCGATCATCTTTTACGTCAACTCCGGCGGCGGCGACGCCGTGGCCTCGGACCTCATCTGCCGCGAGGTGCAGCGCATCCGCGCCACCAAGCCCGTCGTCGGCTACATGGGCGACGTGGCCGCATCGGGCGGCTACTACGTCCTGAGCCAGGCCGACTACATCGTCGCCCAGCCGCTGACCGTCACTGGCTCCATCGGTGTCATCATGGGCAAGCTCGTCACCGGCGGCGTCTTCGAGAAGCTGCGCGCCAACCCGGTCACTCTCCAGCGCGGCGAGAACGCGACGATGCTCTCCAGCGAGCGCCCCTTCACCGACCGCGAGCGCGAGCAGCTCAACCGCCTCCTGTTCGACATCTACGACATGTTCAAGGCGCGGGTCATCAACGGGCGGCAGCTCGACCCGGCGCACGTCGAGGAGATTGCCCAGGGCAAGGTGTGGACGGGGAAGCAGGCGCTGGAGCTGGGGCTGGTGGACGAGCTAGGCGACTTCCAGGCCGCCGTGCGCAAGGCGACCCAGCTCGCCGGCCTGCCGACGGACCGCACCGTGCCGCTGGCCGCCGTCCATGCCGGCCGCGGCTACACCGTCCCCGCCCGCCTGGCCGACCCGCAGAGCTGGGTGGAGTATGGCAAGCAGAGCCTGGGCCTGCTGTTTCGCGGCAACGCCCTGGCAATGATGCCCTTCGACGTCAAGATTCGTTAGCCAAAAACCCGTAGCACAGTAGAGACGCGGTATACCGCGTCTCTACTCATTTGCCGTGTCTCTACCGCCAGCCGTCGGAGGCGCTGGAGATGGCTCTCCAGCGCGAGCACTATGAATTGTCGGCTGCCTGTCGCCCAAAGCGAGCGGAGGATGCGCCATGTGCGACACCCTCCGCTCTGTTGTCCGACCCCAGGCCTCATAACGTTACATTTCAGTCGCTCTGCTTGTCGCTTCTCCAGATATTCTCTAAACGCTTCACCCCGACATCAATATGGTCCTGTCCGCTGCCCTGGGACGCGGGAAGGCAGCTCAGCAGAGGCGGCCGCAATCGCGGCTTCGTGCGCACTCACGGCGTACTCTACCGCTTGCTCCGCCTTGGCCTGCCATTCAGCCGGAGTCAACGCGGGTGACGCGGCCGCAATCGCGGCTTCGTGCGCACTCACGGCGTACTCTACCGCTTGCTCCGCCTTGGCCTGCCATTCAGCCGGAGTCAACGCGGGTGACGCGACCTCGGCGTACCAGGCGTCGTGCACGTAGGGCCGGCTCATGGAGGACGGAACGGCCATCTCGGCGTACCAGCTGTCCCGCGCGAACGGCTGGCCGCTGGCGATGGGCCGTGCCTCAGCGTACCAGCTATCCCGGACGAACGGCTGGTAGCTGACGGCCGACGGGGCCATCTCGGCATACCAGGTGTCGCGCGCGGTCGGCGTCACTGGCAGCGCCATCCAGCCGGCGGAAATCGCCATCTGCTGCGCCCGCGCCTGAATGTCCGCGACGTGATCCCGGTAGTCCATAATGTGGGGAATCGCTGCCAGTAACAGGACAACCAGCGTCAGCGCCAGGAGCAGCTCCAGCAAAGCGGGAATGTGAGGCCGGTGGGGTCGGACGGCACGCGGCGCGTACATGGCCTGCGCTCCTTTCTACGAGACTGGCTCCGCTCACGCGGTGAAGACGATTGTCCTATCTCCAGTAAAGCACATCAGCCCCACGGACGTGTGCCACTTTCCGCCCGAATTTCTGGCACAATAACCGGCACTCTATCTTTGCAGTTTTCGGGTTGGGGTGGTTTGGAGGGGCAAAGCCCCTCCAAGTTCTTCTCTTTTCAGCCCTTGGTGACGGTCGCGTGCCATTGCGCACGAAAAAGGGGGAGGATCGCGGGGGCCTGCGGCCCCTTTTGGCGGTTGCCGCGTAGCTCCACTTCGTTGGGCGATATGTGGCAGGCAACCGCCAAAACCCACAGCCCCCGCATAGACAAAGTGCAAAGATAGAGCCGGCACATCCAGGGAGCGGAAACGGTGGTATAATGACAGTAGGAGGACTCGGAAGCGGATCGTTCGCGTTGATAAGCTCCAGCGGAGGGCTTATGGCGGAGCGCGTCTCGTTCGGCCGATGGGTGAGACGGCGGCGCAAGGGGCTTGACCTGACGCAGGAGATGCTTGCCCGCCGCATTGGCTACTCCGTCTCCGCGCTGCACAAGGTCGAGACCGATGAGCTGCGCCCGTCGCGCCAGTTCGCCGAGCGACTGGCCGTGGGCCTTGACATTCCGCCGGCCGAGCGCGCCGCCTTCATCCACTTCGCCCGCTCGGCCGGCGTCCCCGATGCGCCTCCCCTGCCCGCTGTCCAGGCGCCCTGGCCCGCTGGCTCGCAGCCTGGCCGGCTTCCAGCGCCGCCCACACCCTTGATCGGCCGCGACGAAGACATCAGCCACGTCGTGGCGCTGCTCCACCGCGCGGACATCCGCCTCGTCACGCTCACCGGACCGGGCGGCGTCGGCAAAACGCGCCTCGCGCTGGCTGCCGCCGACGCGGCGCGAGGCGAATTCGCCGACGGCATCCGTTTCATTGATCTGACGTCACTCACCGAAGCGAACCAGCTTGTACCCACCGTCGCCCACGCCCTGCGCCCCGGCGCGCGCGCCGAGGACGCCCTGCCCGACGGGCTGATGGCGAGCCTGTCCGGCCAACGGCTCCTGCTCATCCTGGACGGCTGCGACGCCGTCGTCAGCGCCGGACCGACCATCGCCGCCTGGCTGGCCAACGATCCGCTGCTCAAGATTATGGTCACCAGCCGCGCGCCGCTGCACATCCGCGCCGAACACGAGTACATCGTGGCGCCGCTGGCGTATCCGCCGACAACGACCCAGAGCCGGGACGACAACGGACTCGATGCCGCGTCGGCCCGCCAATACTCCGCCGTGTGCCTGTACGTCGAGCGCGCCCAGGCCGTGGACACGACCTTCGCCCTCACCGACGACAACGCCGCCGCCGTCGGGGTGGTCTGCGCCGCCCTCGACGGCCTGCCCCTGGCAATCGAGCTGGCCGCGGCGCGCGTCCTCGCGTTCCCTCCCACCGCCCTGATGACCCACCTGACGGAGAGCCTGCGCCTGCTTACCGATGGCCCGCGCGACCTGCCGCTGCGCCAGCAGACGCTACGGAATACCATCGCCGGCAGCTACCGCATGCTTGACGAGACGCAGCGCGTCCTGTTCCGCCGCCTGGCCGTGTGCGCCGGCACATTCACCCTGGACGCGGCGGTATGGGTGATGGGCGACGCGCCGGAGCCGGCCGTCCTCGACGGCCTCGTCGCCCTGGTGGACATGAGCTTGCTGCAACCCGCGCCGGGCGCCGGGCACGCGGAGACCCGCTTCATTATGCTGAACACGATCCGGGAGTACGCGCTAGAGCGCCTGGCGGAGAGCGGCGAGATGGAAGCCGTCCGCTGCCACTACGATGACCTTTTGCCAGACAAGTAGAGTTCGCTGCCATGGGCAGCGACAAGAACGCCGCCACGATGTCATTGGGGTCTCGCAGTGACATCGTTTCCTTCTCCTAGTGCGTGTGCTGGCGCTGGGTCTCCGTCAGGGCCTCGGGGCGATAGAAGCGGTCGTAGAAATCCACGTCTACGTGGGTCGCCTGGTAGCCCAGCACCGTCGTGAACGGCGCAGCGTAGGCCGGGAAGCGCCCGTAGCGCCCGTAGATGTACTCGCAGTAGGCGATGGTCGCCTCGACCGCCGCGTCGCTGAGGCTTGGAATCTGCGCCGCCGCGCCGGCCGGGTCTTGCCAGCCACTGTGCGCCGCGCCACCGCGCCAGATGCCCTCTGGCCCGAACTTCTTCGCCACGAACGCCAGGACGGCATCGCGCATCGTGGGGTAGTACGGCGGGCAGTACGGCTTGAGGAGCGCCTGACCGTCGCGCTCCAGGCCCAGCGGGTACGGCACCGGCTGGTTGCGGTGCAGCAGGTTCAGCAGCGTGGACATCAGGGCCGGCGCGCCCAGGTACTGGCTCGCCGCCATGTGGCCCATGCGGAACCCTAGCGCCTCGAACCAGCCCCAGTCGTGGCGGGCGAAATTGGGGTAGCCGCCGATGCCGAGCGCCTGGCTCATCAGGGCCAGATTTTGCAGGATCATCCCCTCCTCGATGGCCCCCGCCTGGGATAGGGACGACTCGATAGCCTGCACCGTGGCGGTGTGGCCCGCTCGCGGCGCATCGTCCAGGTGGCCGCCCTTCGTCTTCCCGAACCTGGCGATGCCGGCCGGCTGGAAGTTGTTGCGCTCGTCCCGCACGAAATACGCCATCTCCGGGCTGAACGCCTCGAGCAGGGCGTTGATGTACACCTCGGTGTTCTCGATGATCGGGACGAAGTAGCTGCCGCCCGCCGCGTAGAGCGCCCACTTGTTGATGTTGAAGTTGTAGCTCGGCTCGACCGGCGGCGCCGCCCGCCCATCCAGGATCTGGATCCGGCTGCGGCGGTACATCTCCGTCAGGTCGCCCTGCTCCGAGAGCGCCACCAGAGCGGCGTACTCGTCGGGCGCGAAGTCCTGCGGGCGCTTGAGCAGATAGGTGGCCTCGTCGTTGGTCACGACCACGGCGACCGTGTTGATGGCGTCGGCGCTGCCGACCGTGCGACCGAGCAGCCCGGCCAGCATGTTGCCGCCGTCCCCCCGCCCGTAGGCCAGGTCGGCGAGGGCGTAGCCCGTCACGCCGCACGCGGCGAAGGCCAGCGCGGCTTCCTCCGCCTCGGCGAGGGCCTGCGGCGGGCGCTGGCTGGTGTAGGCGAATGGGCCGCTAGGGATCGCCATGCCGACCCCGAAGCGGCGCGAGCGGCGGCCGCGCAGAGCGTCGAGAAGGGGGTAGCGTGCCAGGCGCTCAGCCACAGATGACTGGGCGGGATGAGTTTCCATCAAGCCTCCAGGCGGGTTTGCGATTCGAAGAGTCTCTGATTATAACACTCCATAGCGTCGGTTGGATTTCATCCGACCGACGAATTCTAGCTGGCTTTGACCCGCCCCCCAGGGAAAGGCCGTCCGTCCGAGCCGCGTCTTGTGGGTGACATCCAGGACGCGGCGCAGCCCGCGCCTGCAGCGCCTCATCGTCTCATCCATAGGAGCCACGTCATGTGCATGCGCCCCGTCCAGCGGCAGTTCATCGTCCTCGCCCTCGTCGCCCTCGTGGCGGCGGCCCTCGCCGCGTGCGGCGGCGGATCCGGCGGGCAGCAAGCGTCGGCGCCGACCGCTGCCCCCACCAACCCACCGGCCGCGAAGTCGTCGGGGCTGCCCCCCGCCCCCACGCCCGCGCCGAAGGCGGCCGTCCCCACCGCCGCGCCGACCACGGCCCCGGCCAAGACCGCCCCGACCACCGCGCCCACCAAAGCGCCGTCAGCCGCGTCCGCGATGCCGACGCCGATTGTGTCCGGCGACGCGAAGGACGCCCTCCTGAAGGTGTTCGCCGCGCAGCAGGCGGCCAAGGCATGGCGAGCTACGCAGACGGTGGACAGCAGCGGCAAGACCAGCCACCGCACGATCGAGTATGTCGCGCCGGACCGCTACCACATGAAGACGGACACGGCGGAAGTCATCATCATTGGGAACAAGGTGTATCAGAACGCCAACGGCAAGTGGAGCGAGAACGCGGCGCTGGCCGGCATCTTCCAGCCGATGCTCCAGGAGTTCAAGACGCTGCCGGTGGAGATGACCGACGTCAAGACCGTGGGGACAGAGGACGTGAACGGCATCAAGGCGACCGTCTTCCAGTACAACTCGTCGGCGAAAGTCGGCGACCAGGCGGTCAACAGCGCGGTGAAGGTGTGGGCGCGGCCTTCCGACAACCTGCCTATCAAGGAAGAGGTGATGGGCGAATTCGCCGGCCGCAAGAGCACGACGACGCAGATGTTCGACTACGACCCCAACATCAAGGTCGAGCCGCCAATGTACAACAGTGGAGGTCGTCGCCAGGCGGATGATTGCCTCCACTCGCTTAACCACCCTACCTGGCCGACCCAGCCGTCGGCCTCCGTCTGTGATAGCACGTGGTCGAGCGCAGCGATCAGCGCCGGGTAGCGTCCAGTCGCGCTGCACCGCCAACAACACGCCATGATGAGTGGGTGGCGTGCCGCGAGAACCGCGAAATCGCGGATGTTGAAGGTGAATATTACCGCCCATGCGACGAGGCGCGCAGCAGTTGCGGCCCCGTCGCTCGCATCCAGGGGCATCCACTCATTCGGTGTCCGCGTCACGTCATGGCCGCGCGCCAGAAGCGCCGCTCTGAGGCGCCTTTGATGGACGTGTCCGCATCCAGATGAAGCTTCTCGGTCTAGCCATGCTTCTGGCTCAACGAGTCTCGCCCTCGCGATGCCGAGGTCTATTCTGTCTTGTGGGCATCATAGAAGGCCTGTGCCTCGTGACCTGGCGCTCCGTCAGATCATACTATCGGCAATCTGGGCTTGCGACCAGTTCCAGTCTCGCCCGGGCCACAACCAGGGTCTGCACGCGAATCCCTGTCCCGCGAACAATCGGCGCGGGTAGCCCGAAGTACCACGCCGATAGGTGATGTCAGGGAAATCGGGTCATCTAGTTGCTGGTTCAACGCGCCGACTTTCTCCGCGACCGCCCAGAGGATAAACTGGCGCGCGAGATGCCTTATGTCCGCCCAGTGTTCGGCATCGTGCTTCAATTGCTCAGGCAGGTTCAACGCGGCACGGCTCATAGTCAGTCTCCATGAATATTGGCGTTCGATGTCGCGGGCGACATCGTATATCATATCTCACGGGTGTACGGGTTGTCAAGAGCAATGGCTGAATGACCGCATCACACGAGCGCCGGGGACGTTGAACGCTTTGACCACGGCGCGCAGTTCCTCCCAGCGTCAGCCCCTCGCCCTGGCCGTGATTCACCAGGCCCATGTACTCGTACTGCGCCGCCGTCTCCGCGTACTCAATGCGGTCGGCGGCGCGCGTCACCGAGACATCCGAGCGCGCCATCACCCCGTGCTTGCTCCACACCACGATGCGGTGCTCGCGCAGCCCCGCCACGTTCGCCGCCATCAGCTCCGCCGAGCCGCAGCATGAACGGCAAGATGCCGATGCCTTCCAGCAGGTTCACAATCGTCTCCGCCCCAGCGCAGCAGCCGGCATTTTCGAATTCCGCCTGGTCGCGGTAGGTCGATGTGGCTCAGGTACGTCAGGCGCGGCGGCTGGGCGTGAATGAGCGCGTGAAAGTTCGTCCCCGTGCGCGTGACCTGGTCGTCGTGGACGGCGAGGTGCGAGTTGACCTGCTCGTCACCTGCTCGAACAGCGCCGCGTTGACGTGCGGCTGCGCGTTGCGCCTGTCGGCGTCAATCACGACCGCGCCCAGGTTCGCCGCGGGTCGGAGCGAATGTCGCGCAGGCGGCGGCCGAGCCGCGGACGATGACCAGCTCAAGCCGGCCAGTGCCGGCACCGGGCTGCGGCAGCGCCAGCGGCTCGACGAGTGGGAAGTGGCGGTGGACTTCCAGGCTCCACCCAATGTAGATGGAGATGTTGCCGGGCCGCCCTCGCTGGCCTCGATGCTGCTCACCCGCTGCCCGGCCTTCGCCAATCGCCGCCAGCAGCTCGTCCAGATCCGTGTAGGGTTCGATAGAGGCAGCGTCGTCCTCGCTGCTAATGGTGTGTTACACGAGTTGCGTGCTATGTAGTGACGACTTTAGTCGTTCTGCGGCCTGAGAAACGACTGGAAGTCGTTACTACATTCCTATCATCTCGCGTGTAAAAGACCACTACGCCCGCTTCGCCATCTCCCGCGCCTCGTACGCCTTGATTTCACTCAGGAAGGCCAGGCCCACCGGCGCGCCGTGCTGCTCGCAGAACACGTCCCAGACGGCGGACCATGGCAGGCCCTTCAGCTCTTCCAGGATCGCCAGGCGCGACGTGTAGTCGCCCGCGCGCTCCAACTCCCGCAGCCACTCCGTCGGCTCCAGCAAGGCCAGGAGCGCGGCGCGCAGGGCATTGCGCGCGCCGATGACCCACGCGGCCACGCGGTTGATGCTGGCATCGAAGAAATCGAGGCCGACGTGGATGCGGTCCATCTCGCCGCTGGTGACGACTTCGCGCATGATGGCGGCCAGCTCGTCCGTCAGCGTCACCACGTGATCGCTATCCCAGCGCACACCGCGGCTGACGTGCAGCAGGACGCCGGGCACGACCATCAGCACCGACGACAGCTTATCGGAGATGACCTCGGTCGGGTGGAAGTGGCCCGCGTCCAGGCACAGCAGGACGTCGTTGCGGCTCGCGGCGTAGCCCAGGTAGAACTCGTGGGAACCGACGACGTAGCTCTCCGACCCCAGGCCGAACAGCTTGCTCTCCACCGCGTCAAGGTTGTACTGGGCATCTACCGGCACGGCGAGGATGCGGTCCAGCGACTCCTTGAGCAGGCGGCGGGGGGCGGCGCGGTCAACTGGCGTGTCCTTCATGCCGTCCGGAATCCAGATATTCGTCACGCACGACGTGCCGAGTGCCTCGCCGAATGACGCGCCGATCTCGCGGCACGCGATGCAGTGGTCCACCCAGAACTGGCGGATGGCCGGGTCATGGCTCGATAGGGTGAAGCCGCTCTCCGACAGCGGGTGCGAGAACAGGCTCGGGTTGAAGTCGAGGCCGTGGCCGTTGGCCCTGGCCCAGTCTACCCATGCCGCGAAGTGCTCCGGCCGCAAGTCGGGGCGCTCGACCTTGCGCCCACCCGTCTCGGCGTAGATGGCGTGGAGGGCGAGGCGGTGATGCCCCGGAATGAGGCGGTAGGTCAGGTCGAGATCCTGGCGCAGCTCGTCGGCGGTGCGCGCCTTGCCCGGGTAGTTGCCGGTCGTGGCGATCCCGCCGGTCAGCGGGCCGCCCGGCGCCTCGAAGCCGCCGACGTCGTCGCCCTGCCAGCAGTGCAGGCTCAAGGGAATCTGGGCCAGGGTCGCCAGCGCGTGATCCGTATCCACGCCCAGGGCCGCGTAGCGCTCGCGCGCCAGGTCATACGCCTGGCTCAGCAGCGCGGTGGAAGGAGATGTATCTATCATCGGTCGCCCCTTGTGGGTTTAATCCAGGTGAAACACCTCGGTCAATTCGAGAAACATTTCGTCGGGCCGCGCATTGTTCGGCGACTCGAAGAACGGCGCCATCTCTTCCTGCCAGCGCGTGTTGACGTCCCGCGCCGCCATCCCCGCCTGCGCCGCCGCGAGGCTGTCCGGCGTCTCGAAGTAGCCGAACAGCAGCCCGTCGTCGCGCAGGAACAGAGAGTAGTTGTGCCAGCCGGTCTCACGCAACGCCTGGAGCATCTCCGGCCAGACCGCCGCGTGGCGCTGCTTGTACTCGGCGAGCCGCTCCGGCTTCACCTTCAGCATAAATCCGACGCGCTTCATGCGACGCCCCTTGCCTCGCCCCTCATCCCCTGGCCCCTTCCCCCACTAAGAGCCTATCCGAATAACCCTGTGGCACGGAGGGCGATGAGGGCGCAGGCGAAGTGCAGAAAGGCGCAGTAGTGTTCGGGCTTCTTGTCCCAGCGCACCAGAATACGTCGAAAGCGGTTGAGCCAGCTGTGGCTGCGCTCGACGACCCAGCGCCGCGCCTTCTTGCCGGCCTCGCGCTTGAGATCCTGCGCCTCTTCGCCCCGCGAGCGGATGTGGGCGGTGAAACCAAACTCGGCCAGCGTCTTACGCACTTCGTCGTAGTCGTAGCCTTTGTCCAGGCACAGCCCTTGCGGCTGCTCATCCGTGGGCTGAGGTCGCGCCACGACGATACTTTCAAGCGTCTCACGCACCAGCTCTACGTCGTGCCGATCTGCGCCGTCCACTGCCAGGCCAATCGGTACACCCGACCCTTCGGTCAACAGGACTGCGCTTGACGCCGCCTTTGCCGCGGTCGGTGGGGTTCGGCCCCGTCTTTTTCCCCCCAAGCGGCGCTTTGGTCATCGCCCTGTCCATACTCAGCCAGTCCCAGTCGATGCCTTTCAACTCGTCGAAGCGTTGGACGCCGACTTGCCACAGCTTCAGGAACACGCCCGCTGCGGCCCACACCTGAAAGCGGTCATGCGCGGTGGACTTGGCGCACAACTCCGTCTGGTTCAGCGCCTCCCACTGACAGCCCGTGCGCAGGACGTAGAAGATGGCATCGGCGCAGCGACGGTCGGGGACACGCGGGCGGCCGCCGCCGAAGCGGTGGGTGTTGACATGCTCTGGCAGCAGCGGCTCCAGCATGGCCCACAGTTCGTCAGAGATGCAGAAACCGGTCGTCGTGCGGTTGTTGGGCGTTCGTGCTCGTGTTCGTTGGGCGGGTGTTTCTGTGTTCATACTTAAAAGTATACGTCATATTCCGTTATTCGGATAGGCACTAAGGGGGGAAGGGGGATAGGCAGTAAGCTCCCCTCTCCCAAAATGGGAGAGGGGTAGGGGTGAGGGACGAGTGGCTAGAAGTTGAAGTTGTCTATGTTGGACTTGTCGAAAACGGTCGGCTTGCCGAGCAGGACGTTGCCGTCCGCGTCAATGGTGTAGTCGCCCAGGCGGCCGGCGGTGAACTTGTCGCCGGGCTTGCCCTGGATCTTGCCGCTGGAGATGGCGTTGAGCGCCTGGATCGTCAGGTAGCCCAGGTCGGCCGGGTTCCACAGCGTGCGGGCGGAGCGCCGTTCTTGACGTACTGGCGCATCTGGTTCGGCGTGCCGAGGCCGGCCACCGCGACCTGGCCGATCTTGTTGGCGTCGGTGACGGCGCGGGCCGAGGCGATGCCGACGGTCGTCGGCGCGATGATCGCCTGAGGGTCCGGGTAGGTCTTCATCAGACCCTGGGCCTCGTTGTAGCTCTTCTCATCCTGGTCGCCGCCGTACACGGTCGCCACCAGCTCCAGCCCGCCGTTCTCGGCTTCTTCAGCTCGTCCTTCATGTACTCGATCCACTTGTTCTGGTTCGAAGCGCGGTCGAGGTAGCTCAGGATGGCGATCTTGCCCTTGCCGCCCAGCAGCTTGTTGACGAGCTGGGATCTGGCCGTTGGCCGATGTCCTCGGAGTTCGCCTGGTTCACGGAACGGTGCGGCCACCGGGGCCGATGGCCGAAGTCGAAGCTCACCACCGGGATGCCCTTGCCCATGGCCGTCTTGCCGACTGGACGAGGAGCATCGGCGTCATCCGCCGAGATCGCCAGGCCGCCCGGCTCTGGGCGATGAGGGAGTTCAGCAGCTGAATTCGCTGCGTCGCATCGGCGGTCGCCGGGGCCTCCCTGGTAGGTGACGGTCACGCCGTGGAGTTCCTTGGCGGCTTCCTTGCGCGCCCTTGTTGGCGGTGTCGAAGTACGGGTTGCCGAGGTTCTTCGGCACGAGAACGTAGGTCTTCCTCGCTCCCTGTGGCAGTTCTCGGCGGCGGCAGCCGCGGCCGCGCGGCGGCGGCGACGGTCGGGGCAGCGGCCTTGGCGGTGGCAGCGGCCACGGTCGGCGCAGCCTGCTGAGCCGCCGCGGCGACGGTCGGCGCGACAGCCTTGGCAGCGGCGGCCACGGTCGGGGCGGCTTCGGCGCCTTGCTTGACCGCGGCGACAGTCAGCGCCGCCTGCTGCACCTGGGATGCTGTCGGGGCTTGCCCGCGCCGAGCGCACGCCGTGAGGACGGCGAGCAGAGCGGTCACGAGCAGCAGGGCGATAAGTCGAGCCATGAAGCAACAGTTCCTCCTTGATGGTTCATGTGGGCGATGGTGATATGGATAGGCGCGAATTCGTGAACAGGGAGCAATCGTCCGAATAAGCGGCTCCTTTCTCAATCTTTCAAGGGCGCGAGAACGAGCGAGCGAGCGCGACCAGAAGAAGAACAACACGAACAGAACGGCGACGCTCGCGCCGACGGCCAGGCCGCGCCAGCTGCCCTTTTGCGGCGACGCCACGGCCTGGCGCAGGCCGCCGAGCTTCGGCACGAGAATGGACAGGATCAGCAGCGCGCCGATGACGATGTCCTGCACCTGGCCCTGAAGGTTGATGAGGCCCATGCCAAAGCGCAGGATGCTGACCAGGATGAGCGCCAGCACCGCGCCCACCATCGTTCCGCTGCCGCCGTAGATGCTGACGCCGCCAAGCACCGTGACCGTGATGACCGTTAGCCCCAGCCCCGTGCCGATGTCCGGGCGGGTGCTGCCGAAGCGGGCGGCGAGAATGAAACCGGGCCAGCGCCGCCATCGCCGCCGAGAGCACGAAGAGCGAGAGCTTGATGCTGTCCACCTCGACACCAGAGTAGCGGCTGGCGTTCGCGTTGTTGCCCATGGCGTACAGGCAGCGCCCAAACGTCGTGCGGTGCAGCACCAGGCCAAACACCACGGCCAGGACGATGAACAGGAGCAGGCCGAACGGCACGCTGCTGTCGCCGAGCGTCCCCCGCCCAAGATAGGTGAACGACCAGGTAGCCGCGCGCCGCCTGGTCGCCGAGCAGCACGCAGGCCAGGCCGCGATACAGGGACAGCGTGCCGATAGTTACCACCAGGGCCGGCAGCTTCATGCGCGCGATGAGCCAGCCGTTCACGAACTCGCACACCAGGGCGACGAGAAAGGCGACCGCGACGGCGAGCCAGATATTCCACCCGCCCATGAACAGCCAGCCCATGAGAGACGCCGTCAGGCCCAGGATCGAGGCGACCGACAGGGTCAATGTCGCCGGTGATGATGATGAACACCATCGGCAGCATCATGATGCCGATTTCAATGAAGTCGGACGACGCGCAACAGGTTGTCGGTGTCCAGGAAGAAGGGCGACAGCCGCGCGTTGAGCGTCGCGATGATGATAATCAAGATGACCAGAGCGACTCCCGGCGCAGCAGAAAGCGAGTCGAGCCCGTGTGGGTGTCCATCGAAGAGTCCCCTCGTGTGCGCCAGATTAGCGGTTGCGCCGCGTCTTGGTGCGCGCCAACCGCCGCATGATGACGGCGTCCATGATCACCGCCAGCAGAATGAGCAGGCCCTCCAGGGCCAGCTCCCAGAACGGCGAGATGCGCACCAGGGTGAGGCCGTTGCTGATAATGCCGAGCAGGAACGCGCCCATACACCTCAGCACGCTGCCGCTCCCGCCGAAGATGTTGACGCGCCGCCGCACGACCGGCGCGGCGATGGTCTGAAGCTGGAAGCCGAGCGCCGTGTTCGTCCAGGCCTCGAAGCGCGCGACGCCCAGCACGCGCTGGCGAGGCCGCACAGAGCGCCGCAATCAAGTACACCAGACGTCGATGCGGGTGATGGGGATGCCGCCGGGCGCGCCGCGTCGGGGCGCTGCTGCCCACGGCGTGATGTCGCGGCCGCGCGTGTAGTTCGTGGGGCAGGTATACGCCGCCGCCACGATGATGGCAAACAGGATCAGGTTCGGGATGCCGAGCACTGGGTTCGCCCGGCCAGCTGGCCGAAGGCCGGCGCATCTCGTAAGCGTTGATCCATTGCCCGTTGCTGTAGAGGAACACCAGCCCGCGATAGATACTCAGGGTGCCGAGGGTGGCGATGATGGGCGGAACGCCGAACTGGGCGATGATGAGGCCAGTTGAAGCCACCACGCCGAGCGCCCCAATCGCGATGCCCAGCGGGAGCGTGATGATGGCCAGGCCGTAGGCCGACGACGAAGAAGGCCACCATCATGGCCGTGGAGGCCGATCATCGAGCCGACCGACAGGTCAATGCCGCGCGTGATGATGACCACTGTCGGCCGGAGGCCACGATGATCAGGATGGAGATATTCAGCAGAATGTCGCGGAAGTTCTCCGGGGCGTCAGGAACGCCGGGATTGCGCAGCGTCACGATCGCGCCCAGCGCTGCGGGATGAAGACCAGAATGCCCACGGCGGAACCCGACGATTGTCTGCGCCAGGCTCATTCCAGGGTGACCGACTTGTGCTTGTGTGACCATCCAGAGTGTCCCTTTATCAATCCAACGATGAAAATCGCTGTCGCCCTGAGCGCCGCCCGCCGCGAGCAGCGCAAGGTTATCTTCTGAGTACCGCTGGCGGCGCTTCGCCCTACGCCGTCGTCGCCGCCGCCATGATCTTTTCCTGCGTCGCGTCGGAAGCGGCGAACTCGCCGGTCAGCCGCCTCTCGCGCATCACCAGGGATGCGGTCGCTCATCCCCAGACCCCGCGCGCTTCCGACGAGATCATCAGGATCGCCATGCCCTCGGCGGCGAGGCTGCTCATCAGGCGGTGGACGGCGGCCTTCGTGCCGACGTCAATGCCGCGCGTCGGCTCGTCCAGGATGAGGGACGCGGGGCTTCGGCAAGCCGGCTTTACTTGGCGAGCACGACCCTGCCGGTTGCCGCCGGGACAACTGGGCGACAAGCTGGTCAATCCCCGTCATCTTCACTTCCAACTGCTGCGACGCTACCGCCGCCGCCTTCGCCTCGCGCTTGCGGTCGAGCCAGCCGAAGCGCCCGAAGGAGGAGAGCACCGGCAGCGTGATGTTGTCGCCGATGCTCATCGGCAGGACAAGCCCGTGTTCCTTGCGGCCCTCCGGCACGTAGCCGATGCCCAGCGCCATCGCCGCGTCGCTCTTGATCGTCACCGGCTTGCTGTCCAGCTTGATCACCCCTGCCGTCGCCGGCTCAATGCCGAAGATGGCGCGGGCAACGCCAGGTGGCCAGCGCCGACCAGCCCGGCCATGCCCAGATTTCGCCCTGCGCAACTCGAACGACACGTCGGAGAAGCTGCCCTCGACGGTCAGCCCCTCCACCGCCAGGGCCACGTCGCCGGGACATCCTGCTTCGGGAACAGCCCCAGGTGGCGGCCGACCATCATGCGAATCAGTCCTCCGTCGTGACCTCGGCCACCCGGGCGCGTCGCAACGTACTGGCCGTCGCGCAGGATCGTCACCCGGGCCGGCCAGGGCAAACAGCTCCTCCAGACGGTGCGAGATAAAGATGATCGCTGTGCCGGGAGGCGCGAAGCTGGCGCACGATGGTGAACAGCTCCTCGACTTCGTTCTGGGGAGGGACGAGGTCGGCCTCGTCCATGATGAGCATGCGGGCGTTGAGGGACAGCGCGCGGGGCGACGTCTCCACCCACCTGCTGCTGCGCCACGCTGGTATTGGCTTCGCGCTTTGGTGTGCGGGTCGAGGGCCAGCCTGGCGCGCTCGAGCAGCGCCGACGCCTCGCCGTACATGCGCTTCCAGTCAATGCCACCGCGGCCGCGCGGCTGCCGCCCGACCAGGATGTTCTCGGCGATGTCCAGGTCGGGGAAGAGGCTCGGCTCCTGGTAGATGGCGGCGATGCCGGCGTTCTGCGCCTCGCGCGTGCCGAAGCGCACCGCCGCGCCGTCCAGGGCCATCTCCCCAGCGTCTGGCTGGTAGACGCCGGCCATGATCTTGATCAGGTGGATTCTCCCCGCGCCATTCTCGCCGAGCAGAGCGTGACCGCCCAAACGATTTCAGCGTACGTTCTGCAGCGCATGCACAATCGCCGAAGACTTCGAGATGTGCTGCGCCTGGAAGACGGGGAGGCGCTCACCATGGCTCAAGCTCCGTCCGGGAGGACGCGGATAACTCTTGAAACGTTTCTGAACCGTTATCGTTACGTTTTCGTCATTATACCGCCATTTGCGCGCAATGTCAATAGAAGTTGTCATATTCAATTACGAATTTTCGTTCCGAATCGCTTGATTTTCGCGCACACTGGCGGTATAATGAAAAAAGGGCTGATGCGCAGATCACGGGCATGTTCGCAGGCGCAGGAGTGCGTATGTCTCAGCTAGACCAGGGGATGTCGTCGGAGCGGGCGCTTGCCAGAGATTCTCGATGAAAAGCGCGCGACCGCAGCACCGTCGGGGGAGCTCGAGCCAGGTACTGGCGTCTCCGAAGTCATCAGTGCGCCGTGACTCCGGATGTGCTGGAGACCCAGGGCGTGTTGGAGCGCGTCCACGGCGGGGGCGGTGGTCTCCGGCCAGCATGGGCCAGGAGCGCTACTGCCGCCCGCGAGCAGGAGCACCTGGAGGAGAAGCGGCGCATCGCCCAGGCAGCCGCCGCCCTTGTTCGCTCCGGCCAGCGCATCTTCCTCGACGCCAGCACGACGGCGCAGGTCGCCCGGCCTATCAAGGACCGCGAGCAGGCTTCATCGTCGTCACCAACGGCCTCTACACCGCCTTCGAGCTGAACTTCTGCGACGGCATCACCACCATCGTCGTTGGCGGCACGATGCGCCGCCGCTCCAGCTCCCTCGTCGGCAGCTTCAACTACAACTCGCTCCAGCGTCTGCGCCTGGACATCGGCTTCGGGGCGCGGCGGTGACGCCCCGCGACGGCCTGATGGAGTTCTGGACATGGAGGAAGCGCAGCTCAAGGGGCTGATGGTCGGCACGTCGGCGCTGGTCGTCGGCACTGTCGACTCCAGCAAGTTCGGCGCACTAGGCTTCAGCGCCTTCGCCCTCCCCCACGAGATTGACCGCGTCATCACCGACGACAACGCCCCGCCGCAGATGGTGGCCGAGCAGCGCCCACGGCATCACCGTCGAGCTTGTGTGACGCCTCCGCTCCTCTTATAATACTGGCTATGGTGTCGGCCCGTGTTCGGAGAGTGAGCCATGAAGCCGGGTAGCGCAACACACCTTGCTCCAATGACGCAAGAGCAGTTCGACCGCTATCTCGATGCGGCGATTGCCGGCTATGCCGAGGAGAAAGTCCAGGCAGGCAACTGGAGCGCCGAGGATGCGCTGCCGCGCGCCCGCCAGGAGTTCCTGAAGCTCCTGCCGCAGGGCCTCACTACGCCGAACCAGCACCTCTTCGCCATCGTCAACGACGCCGGCGAGCAGGTCGGCTTCCTGTGGTTCGCCGTCGTCCAGGAGGCGACAGGGACTGATCGCTTCTGTGTATGATTTCGGCGTGGACGAGACCTTCAGCGGCGCAAGGGGTACGGCGAGCAGGCTTTCAGCGCGATGGAGGACGGAGGTGCGCGCGCTGGGCCTCCACACAATCCAGCTCCACGTCTTCGGCCACAACCGCTCGGCCATCGCCCGCACGAGAAACTCGGCTACACCGCCACCAACGTCATGACAAAAACGCTGGGCCCCAGGGCCTGAAACTTGAGCCACTCCGAGAGCGTTAGTGAAGTAGAACACAGCGTGGAGGGGTCAATGCGTATTCTAGTCACCGGGCGCGGGGGTATATTGGCAGCCATACGTGCGTCGAAATGCCGAACGCGGGCTACGACGTCACCGTCGTGGACAATCTTAAGCAATATAGCGCGGAAGCCATCCAGCGCGTCGAGGAAGTTCTTCGGCTGGCCGAAAGATGGCCTTCCACCCGCGACCTGCTCGACCGCGCCGGGCCGCCGCCGTGTTCGACGAAGCGCCGCGGACGCCGTCATCCACTTCGCCGGTTGAAGGCGGTCGGCGAGTCCGTCGCCATTCCCCTGCGCTACTACCACAACAACATCACCGCAGCCCTATCCTGCTCGAAGTCATGCGGGAGCGCGGCGTCAAGGACATCGTCTTCGGCCATCGGCGACGGTCTACGGCGACCCGGCCTGCGTCCCCATCACCGAGGACATGCTGCTGCACGCCACGAACCCCTATGGGCGCACCAAGCCTGCGATCGAGGAGATCGAGCGCGACCTGTGGGTGTCTGATCATAGCTGGAACATCGCCCTGCTGCGCTACTCAATCCGGCCGGCGCGCACCCGAGCCGGGCGCATCGGCGAGGACCCCAACGGTATCCCCAACAACCTGATCCGTTCATCGCCAAGGTTGCCGTCGGCCAACTCCCGAGCTGCGTGTCTTCGGGCGCCGACTACCCCCACGCCCGACGGAGTACGTCCGCGACTACATCCACGTCGTAGACCTGGCCCTCGGCCACCTCTGTTCGGCCAGGCTCACGGAGAAGCCCGGCGTCGTCACGTACAACCTCGGCATCGGGCCGCGCTGGAGCAGCGTTCTGGAGATGGTCGCCGCGTTCGAGAAAGCGTCGGGGCGCACGATCCCCTACCGCATCGTCGAGCGCCGCTCCCGCGACGTGGCCGCCGCCTACGCCGACCCGACCCTACAACCGCGAGTTGCGCTGGCGCCGAGCGCGGCGTGGACGAGATGCGCCGACAAGCCTGGCGCTGGCAGTCCGACAACCCGGCGGCTACCAGGGCCGAGGCGACCGTGAACGTTTACCGCCGCCTCACGCCACTCCTTCGTCTCGACCCTGGAGGTGGCCCACACCGTCGTGACCACGCCTGCGCGGCGCTGGCGCGTGTCCCCGCCCAGGCTCTGCCACCGCGCCGTTGCGCTATGACCACCCCGCCTTGCGCGTCACTGTCGCCGGCATCCCCTTCGCCAACCCGCTGGCCGGCGGCTTCGACAAGGACGCGCGCTACATCGAGTCGTTCGCCCGGCTCGGCTTCGGCTTCATCGAGGTCGGCACGGTGACACCCCGCCGCAGGCGGGCACCCCGCGCCCGCGCCTGTTCCGCTTGCGCGAGGACGGGGCGCTCATCAACCGCATGGGCTTCAACAACGGCGGCATCGAGACGATGGCCCACAACCTGGTGCTCACGAAACGCCGCGTTCCCATCGGCGTCAACATCGGTAAGAACAAAACGACGCCGCCCGAGCCGGCGGCGGCGGACTACCTCGACTGGTTTCACCACCCTCGCCCTGGCCGACTACATCGCCGTCAACGTCTCCTCGCCCAACACCCCCGGCTTGCGCGACCTTCCAAGCGCGGGCGTCGCCCTGGCGAGCTTCTGGCCCCGCTACGGGAGGCGCGGGACGCCGACTGCCAGGTGCGCGGCGGCCGCCACGTCCTGACTTCGTCAAGCTCTCTGCCCGATGAGCATGCCCGAGCGCTCGACGCGGCATTACAAGTCATCCTGGACGTGGGCGTGGACGGCATCATCGCCACCAACACCACGACGGAGCGCGCAGCCGGCCTGCGGAGCGCGCGGCAAAACGAGCAGGGCGGGCTGAGCGGCAGGCCGCTGTTCGAGCGCTCGACCGCCGTCTTGCGCCACCTGTACCGCGCCCTCGGCGGACGCCTGCCCATCATCGGCGTCGGCGGCGTGGACGGGCCAGAGAGCGCCTACGCCAAAATCCTGGCCGGCGCCAGGCCTCGTCCAGCTCTACACCGCCCTGATCTACGAAGGCCCCACCCTGGTCAGCGCGACCTTGCGCGGCCTCGCTTCAATCGCCGCAGCGCGACGGCTTCCGCGCTGTCAGTGACGCTGTCGGCCAGGAAGCGCGCGCGTGACCCGCCCCTCCCCCATCGGCTACGGGCAGGATTTGTGACATGAAATCGCTGTCACCCCGAACGAAGTGAGGGGTCTGGGCTGTGGCCCAGATGCTCCGTTGCACTCGGCATGACGGCCCAGGCTCATTGCAACACCGCTACCATGACCAGGTTTGCCAAGCAAGCTGGAATGGCGTACATGCAGGGCACGGCCGACGTCATCCGTTACCTGTTTGAATCGATGACGGACCCGACACCATCTCGGCGGGCGTGCTGCCGCGGGAAGCCCTGCCGCGGAGCAGGTCTACGAGATCGCCAATGACGTACCACGCGCAGAAACGCGGGGTGCAGGCCCTCCATGGCAACCCCATCGGCATCCCAGAACTGCGCCAGGCGGTTGCCGAGCAGCCTGCTGCTGCTCGGTGCTGGCCTCGGCGCGCGATCGGCGGAGGTGATCAGGAGGCAAGAAGTACCGAGGCGCCGAACTGGATTTCGCGCCGCCTACCTCGACCCGGCGAAGGCGTCATCCGGTCGAACCCGCTACCTGCAAGCGCAGAAGTACCTGCTGGAGCCTCGAGGCGCGGCCAACGCCGATGATCGACGAGCACGGCCTGGTTATCGAGGATGTCGAAGCTGATCCGGCAATACTCTCCCAAGATGATCTACGTCATCCTGACCTTCCAGAACTCTACGGGCGCACCATGAGCCGAGAGCGCCGCAAGGCCTTAGCGGCTTCGGGCAGCCGGCATAGACGTCATCATCCTGGAGGACGATTCCGTATTGCGAGCTGCGCTACAGCGGCGAGAAGGCCGCCGTCAAGTTCTTGACCAGACCGCCTACACCATCTTCGCCAACAGCTTCTCCAAGATTTTCCGTGCCGCTTCGCGCCTGGGGTACGTCTACGCGGACGATCCATCGTCCGCAAGCCAGGCGACGCCAAGACTCGCCACCAACTCCCACGCCAGCCTGATTAGCCAGGCCCTGTGCGCCGAGTTCTTCAACCGTGGCCTGTACGACGCGCACCTCCGGGCTGATCTGCGATATTCACCGCGAACGCCGCGATGTGATGATGGAGTGCTCTCTCAGACCGAACTGCCGCAAGAGGTCAAATCCGTGTACCCGGACGGGGGATCTGTTCACCTGCGGGAGCTTCCCGAGCTGATAGATACGACGGCCCTTCTGAGCGACGCCATCGCCCAGAAGGTCATGTACATGCCGCGGGAAGCCGCGAGTTCTCTCGTCGAGGGCCAGCTCATCCGCAACAACCGCATGCGCTCAGCTTCGGCGGCGTCACCCCGTGAGAAAATCCAATGGCATGCGCCGCCTGGCGAACGTCGCTTCGCCAGGCTTTGAAAAGGAAACCCGAATGTCCGAGCCAATCCCCACCACCGCAATTCATCCCTCAGCGTCGAAGAGCGCGTCGCCGACCTGCTCGGCCGCATGACCCTGGAGGAGAAAGTCGGGCAGATGATCATGTGGACGCGCGGCCCGATGACCTGTCCTTCATTACCACGCGCCAGCCTGGCCTATCCTGCACATCCTGGGCGAAAGGCCCGCGCCGCCATGTGCCTGGCCGCCCAGAACTGGCCACATCCTCTGCTCATCGGCGAGGACGCCATCCACGGGCACTCCTTCTGGAAGGGCGCGACCATCTTCCCAACCTGGCTGGCGCTGGCGTGCAGCTGGAACCCCGAGCCATGCTGGAGCGGGTGGGACGGGTGACGGCCGAGAAGCCGTCCGGACGGGCATCCACTGGACCTTCTCGCCCGTCCTGTGCCTGACCTGCGATCTGCGCTGGGCCGCACCGCGAGACCTTCGGCGAGACCTACCTGATCGGCGAAGCTGAAGCGGCCATGATCCGCGGCTACCAGGGCCAGGGGCTGGACGACCCGCCGGCATCCTGGCGACCGCCAAGCACTACGCCGCCGGCCTGGAGACGCAGGGCGGGCGCGAGCAGTCCTCGAGGCTCGATTCCTCGCCCCGGGTGTTGCGCAGCTACTTCCTCCCGCCCTTGAACGCGCCGCGCAGGCCGGGGCCATGACCTTCATGACGGGCTACCAGTCTATAGAGGGTGCCATCCACGCAACCACTGGCTGCTGACCGAGGTGCTAAAGGACGAGTGGGGCTTCAAGGGCGTGGTGGTGACGGACTGGGACAACGTGGGGCGGCTGGTGACGGAGCAGAGGGTGTGCGCAGCCATGCCGACGTGGCGGTCGCCGCCGTGCGCGCCGGGCAACACATCATGATGACCACCCCCCAGTTCTACGCAGGGGCGCGAGGCGGTTCGCACCGGCAAGCTGGCCGAGGCCGAAATTGACGCGCCTTGCGCCCGGCCGCCTGCTGGCGCTCAAGTTCCGCATGGGCCTGTTCGAGAACGGGCGCGAGCCTGACCTGGAACGGGCCGCATCGGAGATCGCCTGTCCGAGCACCGCGCCGCCAACCTGGACGCCGCGCGCCAGAGCCTGGTCCTTCCTCCAGGAACAACGGCCTGCCGGCCCCGGGACCCGCGCAGTTGACGTCCATCGCGGTGATCGGCTCGAATGCCAACGACGATCTGCAACAGCTGGGGGACTGGCCCTCGGCGCGTCGCAGCATCCGCCAGAGGCCGGCAAGCACCCCGCGCGAGAAGACGACCACCGTGCCGGGACGGCATCCGCGCCCTGGCCCCGCACGGGCTGGACGTGCGCTACGAACGCGGCTGCTCGACTTCCGGACGATGACCTTTCCGGCGAGGCCGCTGTGGCCGCAGCCCAGACGAGCGACGTCGTCGCCGTAGCCGTGATCGGCGATCACCTGACTCGATCAGCAGACGCACAGCACCGCTACACTGGAGCTGCAAGGCGGGCAACCGCGCTGGAAGCGCCGGAGAAGACGGGTGCTTTACCGTCGTGGTGCTGGTGAACAGCAAGCCCTGGCCCTGCCCCGCCGCCAACCGTCCGCGCCGCCGCCATCGTCGAGTTGTTCAACCCAGGCATGGAAGGCGGCCGGGGCGCTGGCCGAGGCGCTGTTCGGGCCGCTGAACCTGTCCTCAAGCTCACGATCTCATTCCCGCGCACGTCGGCCAGCAGCCGTGTTCTACAGCCAGGTGCGCGGCCACGGCGACCGCTACGCCGACCTGACCCAGGAGCCGCTGTTCCCTTCGGCACGGCCTGAGCTACACGCAGTACGCCTACTCCAACCTGCGCCTGGCCTCTCCTACCCTGGCCCACGGCGAAACGGCGCAGGTCTTGGTGGACGTGGCGAACGTCGGGGGCGAGGCGTGGAGATCGTCCAGGTCTACGTCAGCGACGTGGTGACCTCGGCGCGGATCAGTCAAGGCGCTCAAGGGCTTCGCCTGCGTCGCTGGGCGCCGGGCGAGACAAAGACCGTGACGGTCGAGCTGCCGTGGCAGTCCTTCGAGATCGTGACGCAGGCCGGAGGTGGTCGAGCCTGGCGAGTTCGAAATCCTCGTCGGCCCCTCCTCCCGCGCCCGCGACCTGCCGAGGGCAACAGTGATGGTTGGGCAAGAACACCGTTGGGGGCAAAGTCACACCTGGAGCAGGCCGCCGTGGCGTGAACACCACGGCTACAAATGCAAGCCTGAGAGGCTGACAAGCTTCCGCTAGCCCCTTGGGCTTGCATTCGTAGCGGCGGTCTTCAGGCCGCCGCGCTCTCGATACCCGTCCTCAAACTTGCACCATGTTGATCCAGTTCCCGCACGTATCGTCGAAGAGCACGCTGCTGCCCCAACCGTAGCTCATCGGCTCGGACTTGAAGCGGACACCGCGCTGGCGCAGCCGCTCGTAGTCGGCCTGGAAGTCGGAGCTGAACAGCGCGGTAGCCGGGATACCGTCGGCGTAGATAGCCTGCTGGAACTGACGGGCCGCCGGGTGCGCATTGGGTTCGAGCAATAGCTGCGTCTCGTTGGCGCCGTCCGCCGCGCCGACGGTCAGCCAGCGATACGCGCCGTTGGCGACATCCTGCTTCTTCACGAAGCCCAGCACCTCGGTATAGAACTTGAGCGCCTTTTCCTGGTCGTCCACAAAAACGCTTGCGATCTTAATCTGCATTTATCGTTCGCCTCCTGTTGATGCGGCAGCTTATCACTGTTGTCTACCGTCTAGGTTATCCTGAAGGGCATTGCCCACGTCCACTGGCAAGCTCGGCCCTTAGCTCACCGCTTTCTTCACAAGCTCGCTGATCCGTGCCTCGTCGGCGGGGGTCAGCTCCTTCAGCGCGTAGGCGACCGGCCATATAGCGCCTTCGTCCAGGGTCGCCGTGTCGCTGAAGCCCAGCGTCGCGTACCTCGTTTTGAACTTATCCGCCGCCTGGAAGAAGCACACGACCTTGCCGTCCCTGGCATACGCCGGCATCCCGTACCAGGTTTTCGGCGACAGGTCTGGCGCGGCGGCTTTGACGATCGCATGCAGCCGCTCGGCCATGACGCGGTCCGACTCAGGCATCTCGGCGATCTTCGCCAGCACGTCGCTTTCCCCGTCCGCCTTGGCCGCCTTCGAGCCGCGGCGCGAGGACGCCTTCATCTCTTTGGCGCGCTCCTGAATCGCGGCTCGTTCGTCGTCGGTGAATCCGTCGGACGTCTCGCCGTTCGCCGCCGTGCTCTTGGCTAACTCCTGCGTGTCTTTCTTTGCGCTCATCGAAACCTCCTCATATCTGGTAACCACAAATCTTAGGCGCTATTGCGGCAGAATCAAGATAGGAGTTACGCGGTTGGATGAAGTGTTGGATCACGAAAGACGCGAAACGGGTACGAAAAGCGCGGAAAGGAACTGCGCGGCATATGCCTTTCGCGGTTTTCGCGTTCTTTCGTGTCCTTCGTGGTCCGCAGACCCACCAACTGCATAACTCCTATCAAGAGCCAAGCAGAGCAACGTCAGCGCTACCATTCTAGCAGCTACGGCTAGGGAGACGGATGGATACAGCAGGCTCGACGGCCCCGCATGCCCATCATCGTTGTCGGTGGCACAGGCCGGCCCCGAGACTGCGTACGCCCAATAGCCAAGCAGTACCCATCAGGCACCAACGCCACTTCGTTGTTACGCGTGTGCATCTCAGAACTGGGCAAACTCCTGAATAGAATCGGTCTGAGGGATCATCACTTTCTCAACTGGCTGTAGCGCAGTCTCTCCTTGCCCGTCATCGGACGAGCAGTAACTAGATAACCTCTACCATCGGGAACCTGGATCACGACACAGCCTCTTCCGTTGCGATTTCGTCACTGCGCAGCGCGTTCTTACCCATTGACCGAGCGACAACCGCCCAGTATACTGGCGGTAATCTTAATGACCATCATTGCCGAGAAAGGGACAATCTCATGTGGCATTGGCTGCGCCTAATTGCTCTCCCTCTATCCGTCTTTGTTCTGTATGCGGCACAGTTTCTACTTATGCCAGTCGATCGTATGGCCGCATCTGATGGTGTGGAAGGTGATTGGTTCCTGACCTCCGCAACAGGACCTGCTCCAAGGGTAGGATTTGCCTTGGCATACGACAGCGTCCGCCAGCGCGTCGTTCTATTTGGAGGACATACATTCGTGTCTGGTAACAATGTTTTCCTCAACGACACGTGGGAGTACGATGGTACATCGTGGACGAGAATCAACACGGCAGCGAGTCCTGGAGCGAGGCGCGGTTTTCAGATGGTATATGATGCGGCAAGACAACGAATGGTGATCTGGGGCGGGTATTTTGGGGATAGCGTTTACGGTAATGATACCTGGGAATATGATGGTGTAAATTGGGTACTGGTCGATACGCCCAACCGCCCTACGCGTAGAACAGGCTATGCCATGGCTTTCGACGCAAATCGCAGTAAAGTAATAATGTATGGTGGAACCTCTGCCGCAGGCGGAACAACTCGAGTGTGGGCTGACATGTGGGAATACGATGGTGTGAATTGGACACAAGTGGCTATTGGCAATCCGTCACCTGCTCCCCGCTATGCCCACGCGATGATTTATGATGATCAGCGGAAGCGCATCGTCCTGTTTGGTGGATATAATGCGAGCCAGTTTTTCAATGATACCTGGGAATATGATGGCAGCGCCTGGGCTCAGATATCTACACCACATGCCCCTCCCGAGCGCTCCGATTCTGCTTTAGCCTTTGATAGAGCGCGACAACGTGTTTTGCTGTTCGGTGGAAGTAGAACAGGGGGGCAACTCTTGAATGATACATGGGAATATGACGGAGGCGATTGGGTAGAGCTCAACCCAGCCCAGCGACCATCAACTCGAGCGGATCATGCCCTAGCCTATGACAGCGGCCGTGATCGAACTGTTCTGTTTAGCGGAGGATATTTCGACACCAATACGCACGCCTGGGTCCTATTCGACGACACGTGGGAATATGGCATCCTGCCATCAGCGACCGCCACGGCTACATCTACGCCCACATCCACGCCAACTTCGACAACCACGTCACCCCCTGCGGCTACATTTACGCCCACAATCACGCCGTTACCACCGACCCCCACCTCGACTCCTACCGTCACTCCTTTCTCGACTCCCGACGGAGGATGGCGGTACCACATCTATCTCCCGCTAATAGATCAACAAACAGAACTGCAACTCTTACCATGAACTAGCAGGAAAGGAACGCAGTTCAACTCAGTACCGCCGAGAGAGCGAAATCCTAAAGTTCCAGTTCAGTCCGCAGGACTTCGCCCTCTCAGCGCCGGCGCGGGGCACGGCCCACCCATCCTGGCACGATTGCTTCGCTAATCCCTAGTGACTCGCCCGTTGCGCCGCCGTCGCCGCCTCGTCAACAGTCATGGTCGCGCGGTCGATGACGACGCCGTAGTCGGTCAGCGCGCTCTCCATAGACACCAGCCCATCCAGGACATCCTCCAACACTTTGTGTGCCAGGCGCTTGCGCGGGTCGCCGAAGCCCCCGCCCCCCGCTAGCTCCGTCGTTCCCACGGTCTCGTCGTCGGTCAGGGAGCGGCCCTCGCTCTGATGCAGGAACTCCTCCCGGGTCAGCTCGCGCCCGTTGATGAGAATGCGCGCCGCCGTCGCCGGCCCGCCGCCGAGCAGCCCGAACGGCGGCACGTGCATGCGGTGCGACATGAAGTTGGCGACCACGGGCATTGTCCAACCGGGCAGCCGCGACGCCGAGACGCGCACGCCCGCGCCGCCGCGGTGCTCGCCCGCGCCGCCCGAGTCGGTGATGAACTCCTTCTCGCGCACGATGAGCGGCGTCGCCACCTCGAACATCTCGACAGGCACATTCGACGCGCTGCTGGGGAAGATGAGGGCGTGGCCGCCGTCGCTGTTCCGTCCCGCGCCCATGCCGCCGCCGCTGAAGAAGTGGGCGTAGTACGAGCGGCCGTCCGGCGTCTGGCCGTAGCCGGTCGTGCTGCCGAGCAGGCCATTGGGCGCCATGACGCGGTCGGGCAGCACCTCGGCGAGGGCGCCGGCGATGGCCGAGTGGATGTACCAGCCGGAGCGGGTGCGCGTGCGGACGGAGGCCGGGAAGACGCAGTTGAGAACGCTGCCGACCGGCGCCTTGACGTGGACGGGCTTGTAGCAACCCTCGTTCTCCGGCGCTTCGGGGAGCAACAGGTACTTGATGGCGTAGTACGTCTGCCCGCGGGTGTAGACCTCGGTGCAGTTGATGCCACCCATCGGCTGCTGCGGCGACGAGCCGGCGTAGTCCACCGTCACCTCGCGCCCGTCAAAGATGACCGTCGCTTTCAGGTGGCACACGTTGATCTCGTCGAACTCGACCTCGTAGCTATACTCGCCCGGCGGGATGGATTCGATGCTGCGCCGCATCGCCGTCTCGGTGCGGCCCTGGATCTCGCGCGATAGCTCCTCCAGGCTGTCCAGGCCGTACTCGTCCAGCAGGCCCAGTACCTTGCGCGCGCCCGCGTCGTTCGCGGCGGCCTCGGCGTAGATGTCGCCAATGATCATGTCCGGCACGCGCACGTTCCAGCGCACGAACTCCAGCACGAGGTCGTTGACCTGGCCCTCGCGGAAGAGGTAGGTCATCGGGATGATCAGCCCTTCCTCGTACGACTCGCACGCCAGGTTGTCGTTGAGCACGCCGCCGATGTCCGTGACGTTGGCGATGCTGGCCGTGAAGCCGATGACCTTATCGCCGCGGAAGAACGGCGTCACCACGGCGATGTCGAGGCTATGCCCCGCGCTCAGCCACGGGTCGTTGGTGATGAACACGTCGCCGGGGCGCATGTTCTCCAGGCCGATCTTGCGGATGAAGGCATCGGTGACGGTCGGCAGGGTGCGGTTGAAGACAGGCATGCTGCGCGTGGCGTGGGCCAGGGAGCGGCCGCGGCCGTCCATGATCTCGCAGCCGAAGTCGTTGGCCGCGCCGACCACCGTCGAGAACGACGTGCGCACCAGGATGGCCGCCATCTCGTCCGCCGTCGTAATCAGGCGGTTCCACAGGATTTCCAGGGTAAGGGGATCGAAACCTTTGATCATGGCAGCATCACTCCAAATTTACAAGCAGGTTCATCGCCGCGTCTAGCTCGGCGCGCATCGTCGGGCCGATCACCGTGGTCGACTCGCGCTCCTCCACGATCGCCGGGCCGGGGATGCGCATGCCGGGCCGCAGAGCGTAGCGGTCGTACACCGGGGTAGACACGAAGCCCGCGTGGTCGCTCCAGTAGACGTTGCGGTGGCCCTTCAGCGCGGGACTCGCGTCCTCGCCGCCTGGCTCGGCGTGGGGCAGGCGCAGCGGCGGGCGCGGGCCGCGCGCCGTCAGCCGCCAGCTCAGAAACTCGACGGGAATCCCACGCGGCAGGTGGCCGTAGAGGACGGCGTAGCGCTCGCGGAACTGGTCGAGCAGCGGGCCGGCGTCGCCGTCGCCGAGCAGGTCGGGCGGCAGGTCGATGTTGATCTCATGGAGCTGGCCGGCGAAGCGGCCATCCACGCTGCGCTCGAACTGCACGTGCTCCGGGCTGACGCCCGCCTCGGCCAGCGCCGCGTGCGCCTGCGCTTCCATGTCGTGATAGAGCGCGGCGATCTCGCCCCAGTCCAGCCCATCGACGAGCACCGGGTACGACCGCGCCAGCTCCAAGGCATTGGGCGCGACCAGTAGCCCAACTGCCGAGGCGACCCCGGCCGCCGGCGGGCAGATGACCGTTTTGATGGCGAGGGCCTTCGCGACGCCGGTCGCGTGCAGCGGCCCGCCGCCGCCATAGGCCAGCAGGGCGTAGCGACGCGGGTCCTGCGCCTTCTCTATGACGTGGATTTTCACCGCGCCGGCCATGTTCTCGTTGACGATCTGGTGGATGGCCCACGCCGTCTCCACTGCGCCGAGGCCCATCGTCTCGCCCAGGCGGCCTAGCGCCGCCGCCGCCGCCGCCACGTCCAGCGGCATCGCCCCGCCGAGAAAGTAGTCCGGGTTAAGGTAGCCGAGCAGCAGGTCAGCGTCGGTCACTGTCGGCTCGGTCCCGCTGCGCCCATAGCACGCCGGGCCGGGATCGGCGCCCGCGCTGCGCGGACCGACGCGCGTCAGCCCCAGGCCGTCCAGCCAGGCGATGCTCCCGCCACCGGCGCCAATCTCCAGCATCTCGATGGTCGGTATCTGGAGGGGAATGCCGCTGCCCTTCTTGAAGCGCGCGACCCGCGCCACCTCCAGGCTCGGCGCGATGCCCGGCCGTCCTTCCTGGATGAGCGCGATCTTGGCCGTCGTCCCGCCCATGTCGAAGGAGATTAGCTCACTGCGCCCGCTCAGCTCGCCGAAGTATGCCGCCGCCATTGCCCCCGCCGCCGGCCCCGACTCGACGAGCTGCACCGGGATGGCCGAGGCTGTCTGCACCGACGCCGTGCCGCCAGACGAGAGCATGGGGTAGAACGCGCCACGAAAGCCGATGTCGGCCAGCCCCGCCTGAATCTGGCCCAGGTAGTCGCGCATCACGGGCTGCACGTAGGCGTTGGCGACCGCGGTCGAGGTGCGCTCGTACTCGCGGATCTCCGGCGCGACATCGGACGAGAGGGAGACCGGGATCTCCGGCCACGCGGCGCGGATGATGCCCCGCACGGCGCGCTCGTTCGCCGGGTTGCGGAAGGCGTGGAGGAAGCACACGGCAATCGCCTGGACGCCGGCCGCGCGGAAGTCCTCGACCACCGCCTCTATCTCAACCATGTCGGGCGCGGCCAGGATGCGCCCGTCGCGGTCGGTGCGCTCGCGCACGCCCCGCCGCAGGCGGCGGGGAACGATGGGGTCGGGGTACTTCAGGAACAGATCGTAGATGTCATAGCGCTGCTCGGTGCGAATCTCCAGGATGTCGCGGAAGCCCTCGGTGGTGATGAGGCCGACCGTTGCGCCCTTGCGCTCGATGAGCGCGTTGGCGACGAGGGTCGTGCCGTGGGCGACGTGGGTGACCTGGCCGCCGACGACGGCTTCGCGCTCCAGGAACGCCTGCATGCCGCTCAACGCGCCGACGGCCGGGGCAGCCGGTGTCGTGAGCGACTTGTAGATGCGCAACTCGCCGGTGTCCGCGTCGAGCATCGCAAAATCGGTGAACGTGCCGCCGATGTCAAAGCCCAGGCGGTAAGTGCTGGATGTCGTCATGAGTCGTGTCCCAGGGAAGTGCGCCGGTGATCACTGGCAAGTATACACGACTTTGTGTCTAATATAGTTGCGATTTCTCAACGATAGTGGCCTGGGAATTCTGTATACTTGAGTCAGGCTCAACGAGCTTGTTCCAGCGTTGTGAGTCCACCCAAGCAGGCACAAAGGAGTGCGACATGGCCGAGAGCGTGTACAAAGTCATTGAGCTGGTTGGCACCAGCCCCGATTCGTGGGAGAAGGCGGCCGCCGCCGCCGTCGAGCGCGCGGCGCAGAGCCTGCGCGACCTGCGTATCGCCGAGGTCGTCGAGCTGGACATGCAGATCGAGAACGGCAAGGTTATCGCCTACCGCGCGAAGGTGAAGGTCTCCTTCAAGTATGAGGGCGGCAGCTAGCCGCGCCCCCGTCTCATCTGCGTCCCGCACGCAGCGCCCCATCGGCGTCGCTGGCTTCGCGCCCGCAACGCCGATGGGGTCGCGTATTGCCCAGGCACGAGACGGCTCATGCCGGCGCTGGCTTCGTCCCCATGCTGGCGGCGATGAGGCCGCTGATCGCGCCGAAAAGCGGGTACAGCACGACATCGAGGAGCAGAAAGACGAGCGCCGATCCGATGATCTCCGGCACGCCCGCCACGCCGGACTGGAATGGCACATCGCCCTCGATCTGAAGGGCGCGTTCGACAGCCCCGAACAGAGGCGCCGAGATGAAGCTCGTGAGGCTGTACACAACGATCCCGACGAATGCGCCGATTAGCCCCGCGAGCGCGCCGACGCCCGCCCCCTGGCCCGGCGACAACACGGACACGCCGTGCTCGAAGCGGCGGTAGAGGTAGACCGCCAGGAAACCACCGACCCATACCCAGATGCAGAGGAAGCAGTTGATGAGATTGAACAGCGGCAGATTGCCGAGCGCGCCAATGGCTGCGCCCGCAATGAGCGCCGCCAGCATGAACGAGCGCCTGTTCATTGCGCCTTCCTTGGTGGGAACGAGCGTCGCCCCACCCTATCGAGACAGCGCTTCTAGCGCGCTAATCCAGCAGGTACGCGCCCCAGCGCCGTCTCGTCCTCTATCCAGTATATCACGGCGCTGGCTACACATTGGCTACACACTGGCTACACAGTGGACGCCCCTTATGGGCCACGGCGCATATCCGCCGGAACACCCGACAATCGTGGTCAAACCTTAACCGCAGGTGGACCTATTACCATCCTTAAGACGTATCCCAGGTGTATGATGGGGATAGAGTTGGAGTAGACGCATAGTGTCGTGGTCGCCTCCAACGCTGAGGGTCGGGCCATAACGGGCGGATGGGCGGATATGGCCCATCCGCCCTGTTTGTTTCGCGCCGTCTGCCGACGGCCGCCGCCCCATCGCCGCGCGGGCCGGCGGACAGCCAGAAGGATACCTGCCATGCTAACCCACCGCGCGCGGAAGCGTCTAAAGATGTCGGTAGTCCCCACTGTGTTGATTGTCATCGCGGCGCTCGTCGTCCAGTCGGCGGCCGCCGGGCCGACCGCGCAAGCGCCTGACGCGCCGCAGGAGGTGGCTGCGCCGCCGGCGACGGTTCCCAGCAGCATCAGCTACCAGGGGCGGGTCACCGACCTGACCGGCAGCCCCCTGAACGGCGCCTACGATATGCTGTTTCAGTTCTGGACCAGCGACGTCGGCGGCGGCCAGGTCGGCAGCGACATTGTTCTAGGCAGCGTCCCGGTGCGCGCCGGCCTGTTCACCGTGCAGTTGCCCCTGCCCCAGAACGGGGTGTACGGCCAGGCCCTGTGGCTCGCCATCCAGGTCAACGGCCAGTGGCTCTCGCCGCGCCAGCAGATCCTGGCCGTACCGTATGCCCTCAGCTTGCGGCCAGGCGCGCGCATCGAAGCCCTCAGCGCGACCGCCGTCCTCACCGTCACCAATACCGGCCTCGGAACCGCCCTCAAGGTCCAGGGATCCGCCATCGGTGTGGAGGCCAGTGGCATGACCGGCCTGAGCGCCGAAGGTGACGTGGGCGTGAAAGGCGAAGGGCAGGTCGGCGTGCGCGGCGACAGCACAACCGGCATCGGTGTGCTGGGAACGAGCGCCGGCGGCATCGGCGTCGAAGCCAACAACGCCGGCGGGCTGGCGATCCATGCCACCGGCCAGCGCGGCATCGAGGCCAGCGGCGTCCTGACCGGGATCGTCGGCATCGCCACGGCGCGGGGGGCGCGCGGTGTGACCGGCTTCGCCGACGACTACTCATCCGTCGGTGTGTACGGCCACTCCACCTTCGGCACAGGGGTGATCGGCGATGGCGAGATTGGCGTCAAAGGCACGAGCCATCTCGGCCCGGGTGTGAGCGGCGAGGGCGCGATGGGCGTCACCGGCCGCAGCGCCAGCGGCTATGGCGTCAGCGGAACCAGCGCCAGCAGCAGCGGGGTGTATGGGTCGAGCACAAGTGGCCGCGGCGTGTATGGCGACAGCGCCAGCAGCTACGGCGTGTACGGTTCGAGCGACACCAACTACGGCGTGTATGGGCTAAGCACGAGCAGCCGCGGCGTGTACGGCTCGGGCACGACGGGTGTGTTCGGGAATAGCACCCAGACCGGGGGATACGGCCTGTACACGAACGACAACCTCTTTGTCGGCGGGAACTGCGTCGGCTGTAGCATGGCGCTGATTGCCGTCAACAGCGGCAGCGAAGCGATCGCGCCGGGCGACGTTGTCACCATCGCCGGCCTCGCGCCATCCCTGACACCCGGCGTCGGCGTCCCTGTCGTGGCGGTGCGGCGGGCGAGCAGCGGCGCGCCGGGCGCCGTACTCGGCGCGGCGCGGGGCCGCTATGCCGGCGGCACGGTCAACGCGGCCGGTGACGTCATCCAGGACGGCTATCTGACCGAGGAGGCAGCCGCCAAGGGCGACACCCTGGTGGTCGTGTACCAGGGCATGGCGAGGGTCAAGGTCGAGGTGACGGTTGGCCTCAACGTCGGCGACCCGGTCGCGCTAACCAGTGAGAGCGCCTGGGCGCGCGCGCTGGGGCCATCCGGCTCGCCGTCTCGCGTCGTCGGCTACGCCCTAGAGCCAGCGCCGAGCAGCGGCGGGCTGCTGTGGGTGCTGCTGGCGCGGCAGTAGGGGGTGCGCCATGCAGCGGCGGAGAGTCCTCCAAATCAGCAGCGTCCTGCTCGCCTGCCTGATTCTGTCCTGGTCGGTGGCTGGCGCGGCAGCCGGCTACGACCTTACGTGGCGAGTGATCGCGGGCGGCGGTGGACACGCGCAATCCCTGGCCTACAGGCTTGACGGCAGCGCGGGCCAGCCGCTCACAGCATCGGCCGGGAACACGCGCTACCAGTTGAACGCCGGGTTCTGGACGATTCCGGAGGCGGCCGGCGGCCCCACCGGGACACCTACGCCGACCCGGACCGCCACCCCCACCCGCACGCCCACGCCGACGACGACAGCCACGCCCGGCCCGCGCCTGACCGTCAACACGACGGACGATAACGACGACGGCGTCTGCAATGCCGCGCACTGCTCGCTGCGCGAAGCGATGACGGCCAGCCAGCGCTCAGGTCCTGACGTCATAGAGTTCAACATTCCCAAAACCGCGCCGGGGTACAACGCCGCCAGCGGCATCTGGACGATCCTCGCCACCGCGCCCCTGCCAACGCTCGCCAACGAGACCACCATAGACGCCACAACGCAGACGGCGCACCAGGGCGACACGAACCCACTCGGCCCGGAGGTTGCGATTGACGGCGGGACGATGGGGGCTGAGGGGTACTCTGGCTTCTGGCTCGGCAGCGCGAACACCCTGCGTGGGCTGGCGATCTACCACTTCGCCTACGCCATCTGGGTGGCCCGCGCCGATAGCGTCATCGCCGACAACTACGTCGGGACGGACGCGACGGGCCAGGCGGCGCCGGGGAACAACTATGACGGCATTCTCGTCATCAACGGCGCCGAGGGCAACACCATAGACCATAACCTCGTGTCGGGCAATCGGGGAAACGGGATTCGCATCTCGGGCAGCGCGACAACCGGCAACAGCATCCTCAACAACCGCATCGGAACCGACGCCGGCGGCCTCGCGCCCGTCCCCAACCACTACAGCGGCGTGGTCGTGGAGAAAGGGGCGCGTAACAACGTCATTGACTATAACCTCATCGCCGGGAACATCTGGGACGGCATCAGCTTCACCGACGCCGATACGAACGGCAACGCCGCCCGACACAACAAGATCGGCGTAAACGCGACCGGCGCGGGCAGTCTCGCCAATGGCCGCTACGGCGTCTCGCTGATTGGCGGGCCAGGCGACAACTACGTCGGGACAGACAACCTGATCGCCTTCAACGCGTCGCACGGCATCCTGGTGGACGGTGCGGGCAGCCTCACCAGCACGGTCGGCAACACCCTCGCCAGCAACCGCATCACCCAGAACGGCGGCAAGGGGATCGCGACGGTGCGGGGTGGAAACGCCGAGCTTGCCGCGCCGACGATCACCAGCGCGACGACAACGCAAGTGTCTGGCTCAGCCTGCGCGGGATGCCTGATCGAGGTGTTCTCCGATGCAGGGGACGAGGGCGCGGTCTTTGAGGGGATTGCGGGCGCTAACGCGGAAGGGCTGTGGGCCATGTCGAAGGTGTCGGGGCTGGCGGGGCCGTTCCTGACGGCCACAGCCACGGACACCCACGGCAACACGTCGGAGTTCTCGCTCCCGTTCAATCTGAACGTCACGCCCACAGCCACGGCGACAGCGACGGCGACGGCGACACCGACGGCGACGGCCACGGTCACGCGGACGCCCACGGCCACGCGGACGCCCACGGTGACGGCGACGCCCACAGTGACGCGAACGCCCACGGTAACAGCGACACCGACGATCACCGGCACGCCAACACGCACGCCGACGCCAGGGCCGCGGCTGCACCTGCCGCTCATCAGTCGGTGAACAGCATGCAAAACACACGGCGGCGCTCCGCCCTGCGGGGTAGGATGAAGCAAGAAGCAGGGGAGGGAGCGCCGCCTGTAGAGAGAAAACCGGCCCCTGGCGCCTCACTCACCAGGGTCGGCCACTCACGTTGTAAAGAGGGCGCTTCGGGTCAGCGCCCGTCTACTGTCATTGTAGCGCACATTGCCCCATCCTGCATGGCCCATAGAGTACCATTCATGGGGTATGCGCCGGCATCCCCAGGGCTACATCCCGCCACCGCCTGACTAGCTGGGCGGCCACAACCCCATCGCCCTGGCTCTCGCCGCCGCCTCCCGCCGGTCGTGGACGCCGAGCTTGCCCATCAGGTTGCTGACGTGGCGCTTGACGGTCAACGGGGAGAGGTGCAGCCGCGCCGCAATCTCCTTATTCGAGAGCCGCTCCCCTAGCAACAGCAAGATGTCCAGCTCGCGGTCGGTAAGCGGCTCCAGCGGCTCGACGCCGGACAACGTCGGCTGCGGCGGCGGCTGGGATGCCGTAGGAAAGACCGCCAGGATCTGCCGCAAGTAGGCGGCGGCAATGTCGGCCTCCAGCAGGCGCTCCAGCAGGGGCGCGAGCGGGGGGCCGACATCCACGAACGTGCGGATCAGGCCGAGCGGCTCGGCGAGACCCACGGCGCGTTCCAGAGGCTTCAACGCCTCAGCCTCGCGTCCCTCGGCCGCCAGGCCCAGCGCCTGCAACGCCAGGATTCTCACCAGCGGGCGCAGCGTGTGCGAAGCAGCGGCGATACCCTCCAACGCCGCCAGCGCCTCGAACGCCTGCTGGCGCTCCTTCGCGCCGCCGCCGGCAAGCAGCGCCTGG
The DNA here is from genome assembly GCA_046328525.1 of Anaerolineae bacterium. Classification (GTDB taxonomy): domain Bacteria; phylum Chloroflexota; class Anaerolineae; order Epilineales; family JAHCIE01; genus JBDHWG01. The sequence continues at coordinate 142,825 of JAXLWK010000006.1, read as the reverse complement.
GTGCGGGTGATCGCCGGCACGAACGTCAGGAACATGGGCGTGTGCGGGAGGGTAGCGCCCAGGTGCGCCGCCGCCCGCACCGCCTCATCCGTCTCGCCGCGCGCCAGGGCCAGCCGTATCCGCAGCGCCAGGCTCTCGCGGCCGCTGTGTACACTGCGTTCCAGGCAGAACTGGGCCATCGTGCGCGCCGCCCCGTTCGCCTCGCGGGTGCGGCCCAGCGCCTGGTAGGCCAGCGCCAGCTCCAGAAGGGCATCCCGTGCGCACAAGACGTGCGCCAGGTAGCGCTCCGCGACCACCCCTTCGAAGTACTCGACAGCCTGCTCCAACTCGTTGCGCTCGTAATGCAGGCTCCCCAGCAGATAGCGCGCCCACAGGCCGCTCAAGACCAACTCGTGTTCCTGTGAGATCTTCCAGTAGAGCGAGATCGCGTGCTCTAGCTCGTACACCGGGCCGGCGACGCGATAGATCGAGCAGAGCGACAGTAGCGGCCGCGCCTTGACCGCCGCCGGCTCATCCGGGGCGTCCACAACCCGCCGCAGACGCTCGATGGCCTCCACATGGTAGCCGCTGACGTACAAGGCCAGCGCCTCATACTGGATGGCAACGCTGCGCGCGAATGAGTAGTCCCGCGGCAGGTCGGCCAGCGCGTCCTGCGTGTGTCTCAGGCACACCTCCGGCTGCCCTTTGCGCCACCACAAGCTGTACGACTGTATCGCATCTATCTCCGCCCGCGCCGTGCGCCGTCTCTCCTCCGTCAACCCTGTGTCGGGATCGGCCAGCATCGCCTGCACCGTCGCAATCAGCGGCGGCAGGGACTCCGCCTTGTCCTGGATGACGAGGACCCACGCCTGCGCGAGCAGCAACCCCGCCCGCTGGCGCACCACGTTGGGGGGCAGCAAGGACAGCCAGTGCTCCACGCCGCGCCAGTCCTCGCGGTTCAGGCGTGTGTGAACCTCTTGCTCCATGATGTCCGCCACGCGGCAGGTGTCGCCGGCCGCCAGGGCATACCGCAGCGCCTCCTCGATGTAGCCATTCTCGGCGAACCAGAGGCTGGCGCAGCGGTTCAGGGTGGCGATGCTCTCGCTGTCCCACTGCGTCATTAGCTCGTAGCGCATCAGCTCGCGGAACAGGTTGTGGAACCGATACCACTCCCCTGTCTCATCCAGCGCCACAATGAACAGGTTGGTGTTGCGCAGCAACGCCTCGACGCGGTTGTTGCCCTCGCCGTTGGCTGTGTCCCCCTCGAAAGCGCGCATAAGCGCGGCGCACAGCGGCACGCTCATGCGATCGAGGATCGAGGCGCGCAGCAGGAACTCCCGCACGCCGGGCGCCTGGCGGGCCAGAACCTCGTGCACCAGGAAGCGCGGGCTAAGGCGCTCGTCCACGGTTGTCAGCTCGGCCAGGCTGCTGGCGCGGTCGGTCTCGCTCGCAATGGCGAGGGCAGCCAGGCGCAGCGCCACAATCCACCCCTCCGTTTGCTCGACGAGGGACTCCACCCGATCGGCGGGCAGCGGCGTGCCGGTGACCGTGTTCAGGAATTCCTGAGCTTCGTCGCGGCGGAAGCGCAGGTCGCCGGCGCGGATCTCCAGCAGCTGCCCCCGCCCCGCCAGGCGGGCCAGCGGCCAGGGCGGATCCACCTGGGTCATCACCACGAGGTGAACGTTGGGGAGCGGGACGCGCAGGAGCGTCGTGAAGAACTGATGGATCGCCGGGTCTGTCAGGTGATGGAAATCGTCCAGGACAATGATGATGGGGGACAGGATCGCTTGCAGCTCGTTGAGAAGCGACGCGAAAACATGCTCCAGGGGCGGCATCTGGACCGCTTCGAGGAGCCGCTGCGTCTGCAAGCAGGCGTCAGGGAACTGGGGCTGGATGGCGGCAATCAGATAGGCGAGGAACAGCGGCAAGCTGTCGTCGTACTCGTCCGCCGTGAGCCACGCGACGGGGGCGTCCAACTCGGCGAGCGCCTGCACCACGAGGGTGGACTTGCCGAAGCCGGTAGGCGCCGAAACCAGGGTCAAGGGGTGGTTGAGCGCGCGTTTCAGGGTCTTGACAAGGCGAGGCCGCGACACGCTATCCGGCGGCAGCGACGGAGGGCGCAGCTTCACCAGCAGCAGCGAATTCGGCCCAGCGCGGCGATCCGCAGCGGCTGCCGGCGTCTCCTGCCGTGGGATCAGGTTATCATCCGCCGAATACGCGGACGCCTGGCTCTCGTGATCGGCCAAAGCGTACTCCCCCGCAGTGCCGACTTGGGGCCGACGTGGGTTTGATAGCACAAAGCGGCTCGTCCGGTGTTAGCCGAGGCCGCTAGAGCGCGTCTAGCCGCTCAGCCTGGCGAGCCGTCAAATCAGCTTTTCCCCGCAGGATACTCCAAGATGATTGGATAGACATATGATAGGGCGGCGGCAGGCCCGCCGCCAGTTCCCTAAGGGTGTAGAAATGGGGTATATCCGAGGATGCGCCGCGTCAAAAATAGCGACGGTGGAGAGCGCTTTCGCTCTCCACCGTCATGCGATAGCGCCTGAGTTGCCTTGCGCCGCGTCCATGCTAGAATCCCTCTGCGACCAAAGGGGGATTCGATGGACACATTCTTGGGCAGTCAGTTGGGCATCGTACAGGGTTTCCAGGCGCTGGGCGGCTGGCTCGCCGCGCCGATGGGGCTTCTCACGTTCATGGGCCGCGTGGAGTTCTACCTGCTCCTCCTGCCCATCCTCTACTGGTGTGTCAGCGCGGCCCTGGGCCTCCGCGTCGGCCTGATCCTCCTGCTCAGCGCCGGCCTCAACGACCTGCTCAAGATCACCCTCGCCCAGCCGCGCCCCTACTGGGTAGACCCGACCGTGCGCGCCCTCAGCCCGGAGCCGACTTTCGGCGCGCCCTCCGGCCACGCCCAGAACGCCGTCGCCGTGTGGGGCGTCATCGCCTCGGCCATTGGCACGCGCGTCGCCTGGGCCGCCGCCATCGTCCTCATGGCGCTCATCGGCCTGTCCCGCGTCTACCTCGGCGCGCACTTTCTCTCGGATGTCGTCCTCGGCTGGCTCATCGGGGCGCTGCTGCTGGCGGCGTTCCTGCGCTGGGAGAAGCCCGTTGGCCGGTGGTTCAAAGGCCAGGGCTTCGGCGCGCAGATACTGGTGGGGCTTGCCATCTCGCTGGCGTTCGTGGTGGGGGCGGCCCTCCTGGCGGCGTGGCGCGGGGCGACCCCGCTGCCGGACGCCTGGTTCAGCAACGCCCGGGCGGCGAGCGGTGTGGACATTGCCCCGCTGGGCATCGAGGGGACGCTGACGACGGCGGGGGCGCTGGTGGGGCTGATCGTGGGCTGGGCGTGGCTCGACCGGCGGGGCGGCTTCTCGGCGGGCGGCCCGTGGCAACGGCGGGCGCTGCGCTATCTCGTCGGCCTGGTCGGGCTGGTGATTCTGTGGCAGGGGCTAGGCGCAGTCTCCCCCCGCGACACGTCGCTGCTGGCCGACGGCCTGCGCTACATGCGCTACGCCCTGGTCGGCGCGTGGGTCGCCGGCCTGGGGCCGTACCTGTTCCGCCGCCTGCGCCTGGCCGACCCGTCCACCCGCGTCCAGGAGTAGAGGAAAAGGAACGCAAAGGCGCAGAGACGCAAAGGAAGAAGGGCGCGCTGTTGTCTTTCTTTGCGCCTTTGCGCCTTTGCGTTTCATGTCTCCTATAGGAGTTACGCAGTTGGCATAAGCTGATAGAAAGGTTGGGCCAGATAAGCGCGGACGGCGTCGCGGATGATGGCGGTCTTGGCCTCAAACCACGAGCGGCCATGAACCGAACGCTGGCTCTCCAAACGCAAGAAGGCGCGGATCGCCAAGCCAATGTGGTTGCGCTGGGCCGCCTGCCCACGATGTTGAGCGCGCTCCACACCGCAGAACTGCTTCAGACCGCGATGGTAGACTTCGATGCCCCAAGCAGCGTAAGCATACTCGGCACACTGCTCCAGCGTCATCGCCAGGTTCGAGGTCGCCCAGTGTTCAACGCCGCCGTGTGGGTCAGCCGTCCTGAACACCTTGATCACGCCGTAGCCTTTCAGATGCACGATGGCGCCCCCACGGGCGATCGGCAACTCACGGATGGGCCGATTGCCTGAGCCATCTGGGTTCACCTGACGATTGCTCTTGAGTTGGGTCAGCCAGTGCCAGTTCAGCGTGCGAATGGCCTTGAGGTTGTCCAGGCTGGCGTACCAACTATCGAAGGCCACCAACTCAGGCGACAGCCCACGGGTGGCAGCTGTGGCGACCATCGCGCGAAAGTGGTCGTTCTTGGTCAGCCCATCGTCGTGCTTGGCGTACAGGCGGAAGTCGCACGGCCACAGCGCGTCACCGTCAGTCCACAGCAGGCTGATGAGGTTGATGCCTTGCACCACCGCCCGATGCTTGCCCGACCAGTGCCGCGTGACCAAGTCCATCGCCCGCGCGTAGGGCTTATCCAGGGTTGTGTCGTCGATGACCAGACACCCGCCCTGCCGCGATACGCAGGGCCGCACTTCTTGCCACAGCGCCTCACCATCGGACTGACAGCGTTTCAGCAGCCGCGTGTAGGCGTCATGCGCTGGGCCATCGCTGTCCGCGTCGGGGTGGCACTTGGCGGCTTCGACGTTACTGTAGACCTTCTGCGCGGCGATCAGAAAGTGGATGTAGTCGAGTTCGTCACATTTTGGCTTGTTCATGGCCCAAGTTTACTCGCGTTATCGTCAACTGCGTAACTCCTATCTCCTATTTCAGTTGTCGGTTGAGAGCGGCGCGTATTGGGCCAGGGCCGCGTCCCGCGCCACCCGCTCCATCGCCGTCCACTCGGCCGGCGACGGCGTGACACCCCGCTCCCGCAGCGCCGCCTCGAACGCCGCCCGCAGCGCCGCTAACGAGGGCGCGCCGCCCACCCGCAGCTCGTCCAGCCCGGCGACCTTCTTCGGCAGCGCCTCGGCCAGCGCCGCTTGCTCCTCGTCCGTCACCCCGACCAGCGCCGCCGTCTCCTCCGACGGCCAGCGCAGATAGACACCGCCCTGGAGGAGCGCCCCCTGGCGGCGGCGGCGCTGCGCCAGCCCGACCACCTTCCGCGATCCGACGGCCACCTCATAAGGCGAGAGGCCGGCGTAGCACACGCGCTTGAGGAGCGGCGAGAGGGCCTGGGCGTCGGCGCGCGCCTCGGCGACGCTCACCAGCCGCGCCGCGACGCCCAGACTCGCCAGGGCCGCGACCCAGGTCTCGCCGAGCCAGCGGTAGGACTCCGTGATGTCGTGACTGTCGAGGGGGTCCAGCGGCGGCAGGGCAATATCCAGGCTCAGGGAGACGCCGCTGAACACCGCGCCGCCGCCACTGGACCGCCGCACGACCGGCACGCCGCGCGCCAGGCACGTCGCCATGTTGACGTCGGCCGGGCGCTGCCCGCTGCCGAGGACGAGCGCCGGCGGCGCCATCTCGTACCAGCGCATCGCCGGCTGCCCGACCGCCTCAAGCCCGGCCAGCAGCGCCGCGCTGCTGGCCAGCTCCTGGTCGGCGGGCGCCGCGCTCCAGGGGAGCACGCGAATCGAGCGGGTCACGCCATCCGCCCCTCACCCCCATCCCCTCTCCCACACGGGGCGAGGGGAGCCAGAAGGATTTCTCCCCTTCCCCCCACCGTGGGGGAAGGGGCAGGGAGATGAGGGGGCGAAGACTCAAACCCCACTCAATACCGTCCGCGCGCCTGCTGCGCCGACGGGTTCGGCAGCTCGTCCTCGCGCGCCGGGGCAACGCGAACGGCGCACGCCTTGAACTCCGGAATCTTGGCCTGCGGGTCAACCGCGTCAATGGTCAGCAGGTTGGCGGCAGCCTCGGCGAAGTGGAACGGCAGGAACACCACGCCGGTCGTCGCCCGCTGCGTGACCCACGCCCGCACCACGACGGCGCCGCGACGCGACGTCACGCGCACCGCCTGCCCATCCTCGACCCCGATGTGCGCCGCGTCGACGGGGTGAATCTCGACGCGCGCCTCCGGGTACAGGTCGTCCAGGTGGGAGTGGCGCGTCATCGTCCCGCCGTGCCAGTGCTCCAGCACGCGCCCGGTCGTCAGGATGAACGGGTACTCGTCGTTGGGCATCTCGACGGCCGGGTTGTACTCCAGCGGGAAGAACTTCGCCCGGCCGCGCGGGAACGTGTCGGCGAAGAGGTACGGCGTGCCGGGGTGGTTGTCGTCGGGAACCGGCGTTTGCAGCCCCACGTCCTCGATGCGGTGGTACTTGACGCCGGCGTAATCCGGCACGACCCCCCCCATCTCCTCCAGCACCTCCCACGGCCCGGCGTAGCGCCAGCCGGCCGTCGCTCGCCCCAGCCGCGCCTCGATGCGCTGCGCCAGGTCGCAGATAATCGCCATGTCGGGGCGGGCCTGCCCACGCGGCCCGACGGCGCAGCGGACGCGCTGCACGCGGCGGTCGGTGTTGGTGAACGTGCCGTCCTTCTCCGCCCACGACGCGGCCGGCAGGAAGACGTCGGCGAACGCGCCCGACTCGTTGATGAACAGGTCCTGGGCGACCAGGAACTCCAGCCCCTGCACCTGCCGCCGCGTGTGGTTGAGGTCCGGCTCGGACATCATCGGGTTCTCACCCATGATGTAGAGCGCGCGCACCCCGCCCGGCCCGATGTCCGAGACGATCTCCGTCGTCGTCAGGCCCCGATGGCGGTTCAGGCCGCCCGGCTCGACGTTCCACGCCCCCTCGAACTTCACGGCGTGCGCCTCGTCGTCCACGCGCTGGTAGCCGGGATAGTGCCACGGCATCGCGCCCGCGTCCGACGCGCCCTGGACGTTGTTCTGGCCGCGCAACGGGTTGAGGCCCGTCCCGCGCCGCCCGATGTGGCCGGTCAGCAGCGCCAGGTGGATCAGCGCCATCGCGTTCTCTGTGCCGTGGGTGTGCTCCGGGATGCCGAGCGCCCAGTAGATGGCGGCGTTCTTCGCCGTGGCATACATGCGCGCCGCCTGGACGATGAGGTGGCGATCCACGCCCGACACAGCCTCCGCGTACTCCGGCGTGAATTTCCGCATGGACGCGGCGAAGGCGTCGAAGTTCTCGGTGCGCTCGCGGATGAACGCCGTATTGTAGAGCTTCTCCTCCAGGATGACGTGGGCCATCGCCGAGAACAGCGGCACGTCCGTGCCCGGCTTCTCCGGCAGCCACAGCGTGGCGAAGTTGCACATCTCGACGCGGCGCGGGTCCACAACGATGAGCTTCGCGCCATGCTTCGCCACGGCCGCCTTCATCTGAAGGGCGATGATGGGGTGCGTCTCGGCGGTGTTGGAGCCGGTCACGATAAACACGTCGCTGTCCACGACCTCGGCGGCGGTGTTGCTCATGGCCGCCGAGCCGACGGCCATCTGGAGCGCGACGACGGACGCGGCGTGGCACAGGCGGGTGCAGTGGTCTACGTTGTTGGTGCGAAAGACGGCGCGGAAGAGCTTCTGCAACAGGTAGTTGTCCTCGTTCGTCGCCTTCGCGCAGCAGAACACGGCCAGCGCCCGACTCCCGTCGCGCACGTAGATCTCGACGAGCCGGTCCGCCGTATAGTCCAGCGCCTCATCCCAGGACACCTCGCGCCACTGGGCGCGGTCGAACGCCTGCGTGCGCGCCCCCGGCGTCTGCGGCGTCTTGCGGATGAGGGGCGTCGTCACGCGGTCGGGGTGATAGAGGAAGTCGTGGCCGAAGCGCCCCTTGACGCACAGATTGCCGTGGTTGACGACGCCGTCGAACGGCGACGTGACCCTGTAGATGAAGTCGGCGGCGATGTGCAGGTGGAGGTTGCAGCCGACGCCGCAGTACGGGCAGGTGGTGGAGACGACTCTCTCGGATGCCAGCATCTCAGTCTCCTCGCCGCTTCGCGCGCCGCCGCTCCGCGCGGCTCATCCCAATGATCTCGTCCGCCGTGTGTCCCTGTTGCAGCAGCCACTCGCGCCGCGGCTTCAGCGCGCCGGTCGGGCAAACGCCCACGCACTGGCCGCAGAACACGCACGTCGTCTCCGGCATGGGCCGGTCGAAGAACGTGGCGATGGTCGTCTCGAAGCCGCGTCCACCAAAGTTGATGGCGAAGGCGTACTGGGCGTCGTCGGCGCACACCTGGACGCAGCGCCAGCACAGCACACATTTGGCGTAGTCGCGGATGAACATCGGGTTGTCGTCCAAGACGGGACTTGTCCGCCGCTCCCCGTCGAACCGCGCCGAGTCCGCGTCGTAGTCGCAGCTGTACGCCTGGATGTCCGGAGTCTCGGTCAGGTCCACCGCCGAGGCGAGCAACTCTAGAATGGTGCGGCGGCTGCGCTCCACCCGCTCGCTGCGCGTCCGCACGGCCATCCCCTCGCGCACCAGGGCGACGCACGCGGGCGAGAGCAAGCGCGCCCCCTCGACCTCGACGACGCACATTCGGCACACCGCGTTCGGCGTGCACGCCTCGTGGTAGCAGATGGTCGGGATGGCGTGCCCGATGCTCTGCGCCGCCTGCAGGATGGTCGTGCCTTCGGGAACCGTGACCGCCTGCCCGTCTATTGTGAGGGTGACATCTGGCATCCGTTACCTCCCCAATCCCAGCCGCTCCGGCCACAGCCGCATGGCGCTCAGGACGGCGCTGCCCGCCGTCTGCCCCAGGCCGCACAGCGACGCCTCGGTCATCGTCCAGCCGATGTCCTGGAGCGCCAGGGCGTCGTCCGGCCGCACCTCGCCCGCCGCGACGCGCGTCAGAATCTCGTACTGGCGCTGCGTCCCGATCTGGCATGGGTAGCACTTGCCGCACGACTCGTGGGCGAAAAAGCGCGCCAGTCGCGCGAGGACATCGCGCAGGTCACGCGACGTGTTGAACACCATCACCGCGCCGGAGCCGAGGGGCAGGCCGGCGGCGCGCAGGTCCTCGAAGCTCAGCCGCACGTCCAGCGCCTCTTCGCCGACGAACGCGCCCGCCGCCCCGCCGATGAGGATCGCCTGCAAACCCGCGCCGGTCACGCCGCCGGCCAGGTCCTCGACCAGGTGGCGCAGCGTGACGCCGAACGGGACTTCGTACAGGCCGGGCCGCACCACGTCGCCGGAGACGCAGAACAGCTTCGGCCCGCTGGACTGCTCGGTGCCGAAGCGGCGGAAGGCGGCCGCCCCGTGGCTCAGCACGTAGACGGCCTTCGCCAGCGTCTCGACGTTGTTGACCACCGTCGGCTTGCCGAACAGGCCGTGGGTCACCGGGAACGGCGGCTTGACGCGGGGGAAGCCGCGCTTGCCCTCGATGGACTCGAACAGCGCCGTCTCCTCGCCGCAGATGTACGCCCCCGCGCCGGTGCGCACCTCGATGTCCAGGTCGTAGCCGGAGCCGAGGATGTTCTGGCCCAGGTAGCCCGCCGCGTGACACTCGGCGATGGCGTGGCGCACGCGGGCAATGGCGACGGGGTACTCGCCGCGAATGTAGAAGTACGCCTTGTGCGCGCCGATGGCATACGCGCCCAGGATCGCCCCTTCCAGGATGCGGTTCGGGTCGCCCTCCATTAGAATGCGGTCCTTGAACGTCCCCGGCTCCGACTCGTCGGCGTTAATCACAAAGTACTTGGGTGCGCCGGGCGCGTTCGCCGCGCTCTCCCACTTGATGCCCGTCGGGAAGGCCGCGCCGCCGCGCCCGAGCAGCCCCGACCGCATGATCTCCCCGATCACATCGCCCGGCGTCAGCTGCCCCAGCGCCCTGCGGATGCCCCGCATCCCGCCGGCCGACTCGTACTCGATCAGGCTCGCCACCCGCCCCTTGCCGCACAGCACCGACACAATGGACAGGTCGCCGCCGACGTAGTCCTCGGCCGCGACAGTCTGCCCGGCCAACAGGGTGTCCAGGGCGGAGGGCGTGAGGTGCGTCGCAATGGAGTTCTGGAACGCGCCCGCCGCCTCGTTCCAGCGCGTGACGTTCGCCGCCACGCCGGTGTTGCACAGCCCCAGGCACGTCGCCCGCTCGACACTGACCGCGCCGTCGGCCGCCGCGGCGCGCTCTTGCGCCGCCGCCAGCACCCCTTCGCCGCCGCGCAGGGCGCACGCGGGGTCGGCGCACACGCGAACGGTGGTCTGGCCGTGCGGCTCGCGGTACAGCAGGCCGTAGAAGTCTATGACGCCGTGGACATCGGCGAGGGGGACACCGAGGGCCGACGCAATCTGGGCGGTTGTAGATTCTGAGAGGGAACCCGTCAGGGATTGGGCGGCCTGGAGCGCGGGCAGGAGGCCGGTGCGGCCGAGCGGCGCGAACTCGGCGAGGATTGGAGTCAGAGGGCTGACGGCCGGGTCAGACATGGCGCTCCCCTTCGGGCGAGGCGTTGTGGTTTACGTCAACGGGAGCGTATAGTATAGCGCGAGTCCGAGGGCGGTCAAGCTGTCCGTCATTTCAGCGCGAGTGTGTTGAGCGTGTCGGGGCGGCGCCACTGGCGGGCGGGCGAGGTGGACACCATGCTCTGCTGCCCTTGTTGCGCCTCAGCCGGCGGGAGGGTCTTGCGAAAAAGATAGGACTCCCAAGAGGGCAGAGGCGCAAAGAAAGGCAACGGGTTTTTCCCCTTTGCGTCTTTGCGCCTTGGCGTTCCCTTCCTCTCAGGCTTGCCGCAGGGGGATGAAGGGGACGAGCTACCGCGTGAGCGCTTCGACGACCTGAAGGCCGGCCAGGAGCTGCGTATCCGAGGTGGCGCGCAACTCGGCGGCGGAGAGTTTGGCGGCGCTCGCCGGCGTCAGCAGGGCGATGTTGGCGGGCAGCTCGGCGTGGATGTCCGGCTCGATGCCCTGGCGGCGGATCATCCGCCCGCCCGGCGTCAGCCACTCGCCCGTTCCCAGCAGCAGCGCCGACCCATCCGAGAGCTTGAAGCTCGACAGGACAGTGCCCGTGCCGAACGTCGTCTGCCCGACGAGCCTGGCGCGGCCGGCGTATTGCAGCGCGCCCGCCGTGATCTCCGAGGCGCTGGCCGTACCCTGGTTGACCAGGACGACCATTGGCAGGTCGAGGGCGCGGCCGCCGGGGCGCGCGGAGTAGGGAATCTCGTGGCCCTCCCGATCCCGCTGGATCAGGACGTTGCCCTGGTCAATGAACTGGCTGGTGACGAACACCGCCTCGTTCAGCAGACCGCCCGGGTTGTTGCGCAAATCGAGGATGAGGCCGTCCGCGCCGGCGGCCCGCGCCGCGTCAACGGCCCGCTGAAGCTCGGCCGAGGCGCGCATCCCGAACTGGCTCAGGCGGATGTCGGCGATCTTCGTTCCCGGCAGCATCTGCCACGTGACCGTCGGGACGAGGATGCGCGCCCGCGTGATCGTCAGGTCGAGGGTGTCGCCGGTGGACGGGCGCAGCAGCCGCACGCGCACGTCGGCGCCCTCCGCGCCGCGCAAGTGGCTGAGAACCTCGTCCATGTCGTGGTCGGCGATGTCCTCGCCGTCCACGCTCAGGACGATGTCGCCGGTCTTGACGCCGGCCCCCTCCGCCGGTGAGCCTTCGAGGGGCGTGACGACGACCGCCTTGCCGTCCTTGTGGGTGATCTCCGCGCCGATGCCGACGAAGACGCCGGACAACACCTGCGACTGCCGCTCGGCCTCGGCGGCGGTCATGAAGCGTGTGTGGCCCTGGTCGCCGAGGGCGTCCAGCATCCCCTGAATGGCCCCCCGGGTCATACGCTCGTCGTTCACGGCCGTTGCGTCCACATAGTGATCGTGGGCGATGCGCCACGCCTCCCAGAAGACCTTGAACCTGTCGGTCTCCTCAGCCGGAGGCTGCGCGCCGTGTCCGTCCACGAACAGGCTGCTCGCGGCCAGGACGCGCGACGGGTCGCCCTGGAGGGTCTGGGCGGTCACCACGACGCCGCCGACAAAACTCAGCGCCATCAGGGCCAGAACGATCGCGACTCCCACGAAGATGGTGGCAACACGCATGGACGGACCTCACTACAGGGTTAGTGATCGGTCCGCAAATTATGGCGGCGCGAGAGGCAAATGCCAAACGCGCTAGAATTTGTAGAGGTGGTGTTGCAGCTCGAAGCCGGTGGTCTCGCGGCGGAAAGCGGCGTACTCCGACTTGCGCACCGCCAGGTAGGCGTTGCCCAACCCCGGCCCCAGCGCCGACATGATGACCGGGTCGGCGCTCAACGCCAGGCACGCCTCCATCTGGTCTATCGGCAGGCGCTGGATGCCGCGCGCCGCGCGCTCGTCGGGCGACAGCAGCGCCGGGTCCGTCTGCACCGGCTCGCCCGGATCGAGGCAGCGCTCGACGCCGTCCAGCCCGGCCGCGATCAGGGCGGCCAGCGCCAGGTACGGGTTGCAGCTCGAATCGACGGGTTTCAACTCGAGGTTCACGGAGCGGGCGTCGACGCGCCAGAGGCCGGCGACGACGCGCACGGCGGCCTCGCGGTTGTCCGGCCCCCAGGCGTTGAACGGCGAGGTCCAGTTGCTCGGCTGCTGGAAGCGGCGGTAGGAGTTGTAGGTGGGGCAGGTCAGCGCCATGAGCGCGGGCAGGTGGGCGAGAACGCCGGCCATGAAGTGGCGGGCCAGCGCCGACAGGCCGTACACGCCCTCCTCGTCGTAGAGCAAGTTCTTGATGAAGTGCTCGTCCCACAGGCTGAAGTGGATGTGCGCGCCGTTGCCCGCCTGGTCGGGCACCGGCTTCGGCGCGAACGAGGCGATCAGGCCGTGCTTGTGGCCGACGCCGCGCACCGTTTCGCGCAGCGTGACCTGCTGGTCGGCGGCGCGCAGGGCGTCGGCGTGGCGAATGGTCAGCTCTTGCTGGCCGTGGCCGTGTTCGGGGTGGTAGTGCTCGACAGACATCCCCTGGGCTTCCAGGGTCGCGGCCAGGTCGTCAATGAAGCCGGCCGCCGCCGTCATGCCCAGGCCGCTGTAACCGAGGGACTGGTCCACCGGCAGGTACTGCCCCTCCGGGGTGCGGTTCATGAGGGTGAACTCGACCTCGAAGGCGGCTTGCAGGCCCAGGCCGTGGTCGGCGGCGCGCTGAATCTGCTCCTTGAGCACCGAGCGCGGGTCGAGCTTCCACGGCTGGCCGTCGGCCGTGAGCAAGTCGCAGTTGAGAGCGCCCTGGTGCGGGACGTAGGGCAGCGGGCGGAACGTGTCGGGGTCGGCCATCAGGCGCACTTCGCCGACCGGCCCCAGGTTCTCGATGGGCTGCCGCTGATCCAGGATGTTGAGCGCCTGCATCGCCACCGGCAGCCCGACACCGGAGCGCAGCCGGTCGGGCAGGACGTCCAGGTGTACCGCCTTGCCGCGGATGATGCCCGCGTTGTCGCAGTACTGGAAGCGGATGAAGCGCGCGCCCGCCTCCCTGGCCCGCTGGACGACTTCGTCGCGTGTCATTGTCCCTCCCACTAATCTCGCCCCATGCACACCGGACCGCGCGATCATTGCGAGGCGGGCTTTGCCGCCGAAGCAATCTCGCGGTGGGTGAAAGGCCCGCTTGTGCCGCGCTAGGCCGTCTTTCGCCACGCGGGGGATTGCTTCGCTCCGCTCGCAATGACGGGCTGGCGGGCTACACGGCGCGGCCGACGGCGAGTAGGATGTCGCCCAGGTTGACCGGGACGCTCAGGTTGCCCAGGTGCGCGGCGCGCACCCCGGTCCGCAGCCCCTGCATGACCGGCATGTGCTGGCCGAGCCGCCACGCCAGGTAGTCCAGGCTGAAGATGCGCCCCTGCGTTTCCATGCGCTCGACGCGGAAGCCGGCTGCCTCGATCATCGCGCCCAGCGTCTGGGGCGTGAAGTAGAACAGGTGCATCCGCATGAGCCACGGCCAGCGGCCCCGCGTCACGCGGGCGTGGACGCTGGCAATGTTGACGGTGGTCAGCACGACGACACCGCCGGGCTTGAGGATGCGGCGCATCTCGCGCAGTTCGCCCAGCGGGTCGCTGAAATGCTCCAACACGTCCCACGTCGCCACCACATCCACGCTGGCATCGGGCAGGTGTTGAGACGCCAGGTCGCCCTGGCGCAGGTCCACGCCGAAGCGGCGGCAGCCCGTCTCGACGGCCCAGCGCGACGGCTCGACGCCCATGACCTCCCAGCCGCACCGCTGCGCCACGTCCAGGAACAGGCCGACGTGCGCGCCGACCTCGACGAGCCGTCCCTTGCGGACGTACTTCTCGATGAGGGCGAGGGACTCGCCGAACGCCTCGCGGCGGCGCTCCTCCTCGACCAGGTAGGTCGGGTCCTCGACCTCCTCGTAGTTGTCCATGATGGCGTCGGTGGGCAGGCCGCCGACGGAGTAGATAAGGCCGCACTGGGGGCAGCGCACGATGTCGTCGTACTGCGCCAGGTAGGGGCTGGTGCAGGCGAACTCGGCGCTGGGCACGTCACTGCCCGGGATCGCTGTGGCGTGGTACAGCAGCCGCGCGTCGCGCGCGCCGCACAGGTTGCACGCCGGGTAACCGTTGTTCATCCGCCGGTTTCCTCCTGGCCCTGGCGGTTGAGGAACGGCGAGCCGGACCAGTCGGCGCCCTCACGGCGCAGGCGGGCGTCCGTCTGCCAGAGGCAGATGAGCGTCTCAAAGACGTACTTGAGCGAGCGCGTCACGCTGACGGAGGAGCTGTCGTCGGCGTAGCGCGTCGGGATCGGGACTTCGGTGATGCGGACGCCGCGCCGAATCGCTTCGATCACCATCTGGCTGTCGAAGACAAAGTCGTCGGAGTAGGCGTGGTAGTCTATGCTCTCGAGGAAGTGCCGTGTGTAGGCTTTCAGGCCGCTGTGCAGCTCGGTGAAGTGCGTCCCCAGCGCCATGTTCTCGACGCTCGTCGTCAGCCTGTTGCCGAGATAGCGGTACATCGGCATGCCGCCGTGGCGCGGGTCGCGGCCGCCGGCGAAGCGCGAGCCGAACGTGAAATCGGCGCGACCGTGTTGGAGCGGCTCAATGAGCGCCGGCACCGAGCCGGGGTCGTATTGGAAGTCCGGGTGCAGCAGGACCACGATGTCCGCCCCGCGATTGAGCGCCTCATCGTAGCACGTCTTCTGATTGCCGCCGTACCCACGATTGATGGGATGGACGACGGTCGGCAGGCCGAGGCCCTGGGCAACGGCGACGGTATCGTCGGGGCTGGCGTCGTCCACGACCAGGACTTCGTCGGCGGCGCCCGGAGGGAGCGCCTCCAACGTCTTGGCCAGGGTCGTTGCGGCGCGATACGCGGGCATACACACCATCACTTTCGACATGCGGCCTCCGTTCGAGATAGCGTGGAACTAACCACGACTTGATTGTACACGCTGTGCGCGCTTTGCGGCCAATCGCGCCTTCTTCGAGACCAGGAGCAGGATAAGCGCCAACGCCGCCAGCGCCGTCAACGCCGCGCCGAGCAAGACAGACAGTGGGCGGTAGACCACGCGAATGGTGTGCTCGCCCGCCGGCACGGCCAGGCCGCGCAGTAGGTAGTCCGTGCGGTAGAGGGGCAGCGGGCGGCTCTGCCCGTCCGGGCCGACAAGCTCCGCCTGCCAGCCGGGGAACCACATCTCGCTCAACACCAGGAAGCGCTCCGCCGCCGTGCGCGTCGTCAGGCGCAGCTCCGTCGGCGACAGGCGCTCGACCTCGACCTCGGCCGCTCCGCCGCCGGCGAGCCGGTCGGCCGCCGCCTGATCCATGCCGCCCTCGACATACGCCGTGGCGCGCGGATCGAAGCCCTGGCGTGTAATGTTATCCAGAATGACCTGCGGCGACGACTCTGGAATCACGCGCTCCACGAAGAAAGCGCGGGGCGGCGGGGCCGGATTGCGGTAGATGGCGACGTTCGGCGCCGCGAAGACCTTTTCCCACGCCGGCGGCGGGTCCACGTAGGCGTCGGGCGTCACAACGGCGTACTTGACGTTCAGCAGCCCCAGGATGGGGTTGTCGGCGCGCAGCAGCCGCTCGTCCCACAGGTTGGCGTAGGAGACATCGTTATCGTCTGCCCCAAACAGGACATCGGTGTAGCGGCGCGGCTGGAGCGAGTTGAACCCGTTGATGTCCTCCAGCCCGTAGGGCATCGCCCAGCTATACGCCAGTTGTTGCTGAAGCACCGGCGGCGAGAGGTGGTCGTTGCGCGCGAACACGGCGATGCGGTAGAGGGACGGGTCGCGCTTCAGGAACTCGGCCGCCGGCGGGACCTGGCTAAACAGCGAGGGGTCGGTGGTCGGGTTGAAGACGGTGGCGAACGTAATCAGGTCGGCAGCGACCAGGCACACGAGCAGCGTCGCGCCAAGCGCCGGCAGCCCGCGGCTCAGGCCGAGCAGCAGGAGGGCTGCGGCGACGGCCAGGGCCAGGGGGACCCACGCGCTCGACTGAGCAATGTTCAGGCCATACGTGAGCATCGTGCGCTGCACGACAGTCCCCGCATACGCCGTCGGGTTGGGTGACCAGACCGCGGCGTTCAGCGCCAGCGCCGCCACCATGAGCGCCAGGATCACGGCGCCGGCCGCCGCCGCGACCCAGTCCCACTTGCCGCGCGGGACACGCGCCAGCCGCTCGACGCCCAGGCCCGCCAGGGCGCACAGGGCGAAGTCGGCCACGGCGACGGCGCGCACGTAGCCGCGCAGCTTGCCCAGCACCGGCGCGGCATAGACGACCCACGCAAACGGCGTGCTGCGGCCGGCGGCGATGAGCAGCATCAGCGCCAGCACCGCGAGCAGCGCCGTCCCTCGCGCGGCGTGGAAGCGTTCCCGTGTCTCCGCGCCGCTGTCGTCCGCGCGCGCCGCGCCCCGCGCCCGCACGCGGCCCAGCCGCACGAGGCGAATGACCTCGGCCGCGCCCACGAGGGCGAGGGCCAGGGGCAGGATGCCGATGTAGGCGTGCTTCTCCCATATCTCGATGGGGTTGAGCCATTCGATGAACGTCTCCAGGGGTGACAGGCGCAGCGCCCCGTAGGCATACGGGAACAGGTACAGCAGCCAGTCGAAGCCGACCAGCGACTCGTTGGTCACAAGATCGTAGCTGGCGCCGGCGGCGCGGGGCGAGAACGAGGCCAGCTCCGCCCAGGGGACGAGCTGGATGGCAGCCAGACACCCGGCGGCGAGGTATGCGCCCGCCACCTGGAGCAGCGGCAGCCAGGCGCGCACCTCCCGCGCGCGCCACCAGCGCCACAGGACGATGACCAGGCTGTAGAGGCCGACGGCCAGGACGGTGTAGACGGGGATTTGCGGGTGGCCCGCCAGGAGCTGGAGCGCCAGGACGAGCGCCGCCACGACGAACGCGCCGCGGCTCCCGCGCTGGAGGATGCGCTCGATGCTCCAGAAGACGAGGGGCACGAGGGCGGCGCCGGCCATGATGGAGGGATGGACGACGCGCGCGACGAGGAAACCGTTGAACATGAACGCCAGGGCCGCGACCAGCCCGGCCAGCGGCGACAGCCGAAGGACGCGGGCATAGAGATACATCCCCAGGCCCGCGATGCTGAAGTGGGCCAGGATGGACAGGGTCAGGGCGTGGGCGGCCGGCAAGACCCAGAACAGCCAGCTGGGCGGGTAGAACATCGCCGTCTGGCCGTCGCCGAGCAGGGGGATGCCGCTGAAGGCATACGGGTTCCACAGCGGCAGGCCCGGCTGGCGAGCCAGGTCCACCACCGCTTTGTGATAGGCGTGGAAGTAGTACTGAAGGTCGTGGTGGTAGAACACCGCCTGGCCGAGCGCCTGGGCATAGAAGACGCCGAAGGGTAGGAGCAGCAGGCCCAGGCCGATGAGGATGTCGCGCCGCCGGTCCGTCATGCCGCCTCGGCCTCCGCAAGGGATGGCTCGTCGGACGGCCAGAAATAGGCGGCGGCGAGGAGCATGATGATGTAGCCCAGGTAGTTATCGAAGAAGAAGCGCGCGAACCACATGTAGACCAGGAGGAAGATGGCGTAGGCGGCCAGGGCGACGCGGATGCTGTTCTGCCGCCACTGCGCCCACAGCAGCACGAGGAGCAGCGGAACGCCAAACGCCATCTGGTAGAGCAGCGACGGGAACGGAACGCCGGCGTTGGGCGCCAAGCCCCACGTCACCACCAGCCCGCCGAAGCCCATCCCCGACAGCGGGTAGGCGTGGCCCGCCGAGCCGGCCAGATAGCCAAACGTGTCGTCGTAGAATGCGCGCCAGTTCCAGATGAGGAACGGCACGGCGGCCAGCAGGGCGATCCAGAACACGGGCAGCAGATGCCGGCCGAGCTGGAGGACGCGCCGGCGCAGCGGCAGGCTCGCCTGCCAGCCGAGCAGCGCGTAGAACGGCAGGAAGAGGATGGCGATGTGCTTGGTCATGATCGCCAGGCCGAGCAGCACGCCGGATAGGTCGAGGCGGCGCTTCTGCCACGCCACCGCCGACGCCAGGACGAGGCTGAACACCAGGATGTCGTTGCGGCCTTCGACAAGGAAGGACACGAGCAGGGGGTTGAGGCCGACGGCGATGAGGGCCGCCAGCCGCCGCGTGGGGTCCGTCACGACCATGCCGACCAGCGCGAGGGACAGGAGATACGCCGCCAGGTAGAGGACGCGCGCGTCGAACCAGCCAAATACCGCTTTGGAGAGGATGTCGAACGGGACGGCCGCCAGCAGGCCGACCGGCAGGCTGACGACGTGGTACAACGCCGGGTTGACCGTCCAGTCGGGCGGCGGCACGTCATTAGGGTTGTTGCTGTACGTCGCGCCGGTGTAGCCACTCCAGCGGGCGAGGGGCGTGGCGAAGTAGTCCGCGCCGTAGGGGTTGACGCCGCGCAGGAGGTAGTCCACGGCCGCCTCGATCTGCACCGGGTTGTCGTGGGCGTAGCGGGCCGGGTCGCCCGACCTGTAGCGCAGCAGCATGGACGTGACCGTCGGCGCGAGGACAATCGTGGCGATCAGGAGCGCCAGCAGGCCGAGGCGGAGGCGGGCCGTGTCGCGGTGGCGGCCCAGGAAATCCACCAGGAGGTAGGCGAATAGCAGCCAGTAGGCTACGTCGCCGAAGGCCCAGATCGCCGACGACGGGAGGACGAACCGCTGCGAATCGACGTAGGACTCGCGCAGGTAGAGCATCGGGAAGACGCTGACGAGCAGCAGCAGCGAGTCGAGGGAGAGCAGGCGACGGAAGGGCAAGACTAGAGGTTCTCCCACTCATCTAGGCTAATGCCTGCCTGTCGCAAAATATCGCCCAACAGGTTTCTGTCAATGTCTCCCGTATGTAGATTCGGAATCCTCAGGCGCAGCTCGCCCTTGACCATCATCTCGTGTTTGCCGCCGGCGTATGGGCCTTCGAAGCCGAGCAGTCGGAGATAGTATCTGAGGTTGCGTCGGCTAATCGGGCCAAAACGAGGCATCAGATTTGTTCTTTGACATTCAGATCAATGTCGTCTATGACGGGCAGAGGGTGGTGCAAGTACAGACCAACGGTGATCCAGTCCTCCAGCGCCTCTTGGAGCTCGTCGCGGCATGCGTCTTGAGTTGGCCCCGTCGCCCAAACGCCCTGGAGGCCAGGGATTTCGCCGAACAGCGTGCCATCCGGATATGTCTTGTACGTTGCCCGCTGCATGGCAGCCCGAATATAGTCTGTCAGCATACCCTGGCCTCCCTAACGTCGTTCGAACGTCACCCAAGTTACGATTATAACTCAGGGAGCGCCTTTATCAAAGATCACTATCTGCCCTCGGCCTTCGTGATCCAGTGGTCGTACAGGTCCTGGAGGTTCTGGCCGCTGACCTCTTGCATGACCTTCAGGAACCCGTCCGGCGTTGCGATACCGTACTTGTTGCGGCGGTAGTACTCTTGCAGGCCGGCGAAGAATTTCTCGTCGCCGACACGCTGCCGCAGCGCGTCCAGGAACAGCGGCCCCTTGATGTAGATCGTCACGGCGTAGCGGTCGTTGCCCTTGAAGTGGGGCAGGCCCGCGCCGACGATGTCGTCCTGTCCCTTCTGCACCATCTGGTCCACCGTGCGCTGCCACCCCTGTATCTCGCGGTCGAAGCGTTCCTGGCCGTAGCGGTCCTGGAAATAGAGCGCCGTCAGGTACTGGGCGAAGGACTCGTCCAGCCACGGGTTGGCGATGACGTCGTTGCCGACGACGCTATAGAACCACTGGTGTGCGACCTCGTGGGCCGTCGCCGTCTCGAAGAACGGCTCGTTCGGCTTGTCGTAGAAGTTGCGCTCCACCAGGATGACCCCCGGATACTCCACGCCGGCGGCGCGGTGGAGCGGGGCAGGGACAATATCGAGCTGCGTGAACGGGTACGGGCCGATGCGCTTCGTGTACACCTGGAACGACTCGGCGGCCACGTCCAGCGCCTTCTCGGCAGCGACGCGCGTGTCGCCGACGTAGTACGAGTTGATGACCGTGTCGCCCACCTGGCGGCTGACCCGCTGCCAGCCGGGCGCCATCGCGATCATGAAGTCGCGCACCGGGCCGGTGGTGTAGCGCACGGTGCGCTGCGTGTCCGTGCCGCTCTCCGCCGTCACGACGCCCGTCGCGACGGGGTTCCAGCCGCCGGGCACGTGCAGGGTGACATCGTAGAAGGCGGAGGGGCTGAACACGGCGTCGCCGTCGCTGTACACCGCGTCCGCGACCCAGCGGCCGTTGTCGCGCACGGCGACGATGGGGTAGGCGTTGGCGAGCATCATGATCTGGCGGTTGTCATCGAAATTGTTGATGCCGTAGCCCTGCTGATTCGGCCCGAAGTCCCTGGCGATGCGGCCGCTGAACTCCACGTCCACCTCGACCTTGCCGCCGGGCGGCACGGGCTTGGGCAGCGCAAAGCGGATGGCGGTGTTGTCCAGCTCACTCTTCGGCGTGACGGCCGCGCCGCCCACGCGCACGCTGTCCACGGTCAGCGCGCCGCAGCCGTACAGGGGGCACGAGTTGGGGAACACGCGGAAGACCATGTCGGCGAGGGGCGTCTTGTCGGTGTTGGTGTAGACGACCGTCTGCCGCCCCGTGTACGTCTCGTTGAACGGGTCCACCGTCAGGTCCAGGGTGTAGCGCGGGAGCGCGCCGAGCGACGCCAGGTCGCCCTGCGCCGCCTTCGTCATCGGCGTCGTCGGCTGGCGCACGACGGCAGCCAACGACGCGGGTGTCGGCGCGGCGGCAGCCCCCGTCGGCGCGGCGGCGGGCACGCGCGTCGGGAGAGCCGTCGGCGCGGCCGTCGGGGCGCGGGTCGGGAGCGTGGTCGGGGCGGTAGTTGGGGCGGTAGTTGGGGCGCGGGTCGGCGCGGCGGCGGGCGCGCGCGTCGGGAGAGCGGTCGGCGCGGCCGTCGGTTGCAGGGCGACGGGCGTACTCAGGCCGGGCAGGCGCGAGCAGGCTGCGAGAGTCAAGAGCAGGGCGACGGCGAGCGCCGCGCCCCAGCGTGGTATGGTGCTCACGAAAACTCCTCCATCCGGAAAACGACTGAAGTCGTTACGACTGGGAGCCGACTGAAGTCGGCGCTACAACTTACTGTAGAGCATGTGTGCGGCGCTGGCGTTGGAGAGCCATCTCCAGCGCCTTCGACGGGCAGCGGTAGAGACGCGGTATACCGCGTCTCTACTCTACCGTTGGCTGTAGAGCATGTGATACATGGCCCAGGCGCCGAGGACGCGCTGCAAATAGGTGCGCGTCTCCGGGTAGTCAACCGCCTCGATCTGGGCGTCGGGGTCGGATGACGCTTTCTGCCAGCGGGGCACGGCGTTCGGGCCGGCGTTGTAGGCGGCCACCGCCGCCCAGACCTCCCCGTCGAACCGCTTGAGCTGCTGGCTGAGAAACGCCGCGCCAATCGGGACGTTGACCGACGGCTTGAACAGGTCCGCGGCGTCGAAGTCCGTCATCCCCATCGCGCGGGCCACGCTCTCGCCCGTCGTCGGCATCACCTGGGCCAGGCCGCGCGCCCCCGCCGCCGACACCACCGACGGCTCGAAGCGGCTCTCCTGGCGCATGATCGCGTACAACAAGTTGGCGTCCACGCCCTGCTCGGACGCGGCCTGGGCGACCAGGTCCGAGTACGGGCGCGGATAGACCTGCGCTAGAATCTCAAACGGCAGAGACGCCGGAGAAGTTCCCAGGTCGGCGACCAGCAAATCGGCGGCAGATGTCCCCGCCGCCTCGCCCCCCATCGCGCTGGCGACGCGGGCGACCTGGTACAGCCGCAGCGGATCGTGGCGGGCGCGGTCGCGGGCCAGCCGCAGGTGCTTGAGCGCGACATCGCGCAGCCCCTGCTCGAACAAGGCCCTGGCGTGGGCAACGTCCGGGTCGTTCTCCACTGCCTGACGCGCCGCCACCATGTCTTCGGCGCTGTGGCCGGTATTCTCCAGCAGCCACGCTTCCGCCGCCGCCTCGCTCCGCTCGTCCAACGCCAGCATCGGCCACTCGCCGAGGGCCTGGGCCGCCCGCGCGCCGTAGATGCTGGCCGGGGCCGTGAGCATGGCCTGGCGGTAGAGGGAGGCGGCGCGCTCCTTGTCGCCCCCGCTGAGCTTCGCCTGCCAGTACAGCCCCTCGGCCTGGCGGTCGGGCTGGCTGCTCATGGTGAGCGTCTGCCACGTTGCCGCCGCCCCAGCCGTGTCGCCGGTCTGCGCCTGGCACAGGGCCAGGCGGCGGCGGGCGTCGAGGCTGGCCGGCGCGGGGACGCGGTCGGCCACGGCGCGGTATGCGCCCACGGCAGCCGCACAGCCCTCGTCTTGCTCGACAAGCTCGGCCCGCTCCAGCGCCGCGTCCGCCGCGTCCGCGTGGTCCGGGAAGCGCGCGACCAGGTCGGCGTAGACCACCTCGGCCGCCTTCGCGTCCCCGCTCCGCAGCGCGCGCGCCTTGCCGAGCAGGGCGTCCGGGATCAGCGGATCGCCCGGATGGGTGTCAATCAGCTGATCGTAGTGGAAGATGGCCTGCGTCGGCTGCCCCAGACGGCGGTAGGCGCCGCCGGCGTACAGGTGAAGCCCGGCCGGATGCTTCGGGTCTTCGTCCGCCAGGCGGTTGAACAGTGTGACTGCCAGGCGGTTGTCGCCGTGGTTGTAGGCCGCCATGCCTTTGCCATATAGCAGCGCCACGTCGTCGCTGTGAGGGTCGGCTTGCGCCGCTGCATACGCCGCCTGGGTCTTGCCGAAATCGTTCCACAGCCGCCCAAGCTGCGCCTTCTCCGCCGCCACATCGCCTGTTTTGGCGTAGAGCTGCGCCAGGGCGTAGACCGCCGCGCCGCGATCCTCGTCGTCGTCCGCCGCCTGGAACGCTGCCTCATACGCCGCGCGCGCTCCCTCGATGTTCCCCTGCGCCAGGCGGGTATCGCCCAGGCCGTTCCAGGCGGCGCGCAAGACGGGCTGCGTCGCATCGGAGCGGGTCGCGGCGGCTTCGTAGGCCTGCGCCGCCTGGTCGTACTTCTTCGCCGCGAAGTAGGCGTTGCCGACGCGGTTCTGGGCGTAGTCGGCCAGTGGCCCACCCAGGCGCACGTAGTTGGCGTAGGCGTTGGCGGCGGCATCCCACTGCTGCGCCCCGAACAGCAACCGCCCTAGCATGAACGACGCCGCCGCGGCGCGGACGTCGTCCGGGTAGTCCTGGACGAACTTAGTCAGATCGGCGCCCGCCTGGAGCAGATTGCCGCCGAGCATCTCGGTCTGCGCCAGCCGGAAGCGCACGTCTTTCGTCTCTTCCGCCGACAGACTGCCCGCCAGCAGGGCGCGGTAGGCGCTCGCCGCCGCATCATAGTCGCCGACCTTCTGGCGGGCGATGGCCTCGCTCAGCGTCAGCGGGCCGACCGGGCGGCGCGTCGGCGCTGGCGAGAGGGGCGCGGTGGTCGCCGTCGCCGTCTCCGCCGTCGGCGCCGGACTTGGCGCTGGCGCGGTCGCCGTGGGCGCAGGCGCGGTCGCCGTGGGCGCTGTCACCGACGCGGGCCGCGCCCTCTCCGCCAGCGCCGACGGGGTCGCCGTGACGCGGGCGGGCGCGGGGGTCGCCGGCGGGGCGGCGCTGCGCTGACAGCCGCCTAGAAACAGGAACGCCGCCAGAAGCAGCGGCGCGGCACGCTGAACACAGAAATTCATGCTTCAATTATAGGTGCGAGCCAGGCATCAGCCAAAAGGGGCTTTGACTTCGGGCGCGGCTGCATTATAATCGCAGGACGGCTGTGTCCCACAAGGAGAGTGTATGAGCGTTCCCGTGCTCGAAGCCCGCAACATCACCAAGCGCTTCCCGGGTGTCCTGGCAAACGATGACGTGTCGTTTACGCTGGAGAAGGGCGAGATCCACGCCTTGCTCGGCGAGAACGGCGCGGGCAAGAGCACCCTCATGAACATCTTCTACGGGCTGTACCAGCCGACGTCGGGCGACATCCTGGTCAACGGCAAGCCCATCGCCATGCACAGCCCCCACGACGCGATTGACCACGGCATCGGCATGGTGCACCAGCATTTCATGCTCGTCGAGCCGCTCACCGTCACCGAGAACATCGTCCTCGGCGACGAGACCGTCAAGAGCCGCTGGAAGTGGCTCGGCCGCTTCGCGCCCCTGAATACGGGGAGCGAGGCCGAGAAGGTGCGCAAGCTCTCGGAGCAGTACGGGTTGAGCGTGGACCCCCACGCGACGATCTCCGATCTGCCGGTCGGCGCGCAGCAGCGCGTCGAGATCGTCAAGGTGCTCTATCGCGGCGCGGACATCCTCATCCTGGATGAGCCGACGGCGGTGCTCACGCCCCAGGAGGCCGACGAGCTGTTCGTCATCATGCGCGCCCTCGTCGCTCAGGGCAAGTCCATCATCTTCATTACCCACAAGCTGCGCGAGGTGTTCGAGGTCGCCAACCGCATCTCCGTAATGCGGCGCGGCCAGATGATCGGCACGGTGCTGCCGTCGGAGACGACGCGCGAGCACCTGGCGGAGATGATGGTCGGGCGCGAGGTCGTGCTCCAGGTGGCGAAGGGGGAGGCAAGCCCGGCCGGCGCGGTGCTGACCGTGGACAATCTCAAGGTCAAGGACGACCGGGGCGCGGTGGCCGTGAACGGCGCGTCGCTCCAGGTCCACGCCGGCGAGATTCTGGGCGTGGCCGGCGTGCAGGGCAACGGCCAGACCGAGCTTGTCGAGGCCATCACCGGCCTGCGCACATCGGAGGGCGGCACGGTGACGATCCTTGACGAGAACGTGACCAATCGCCCGCCGCGCGTTGTGACCGAGAAAGGCACGGCCCACATCCCCGAGGACCGCCACAAGTACGGCGTCGTGCTGAGCTACACCATCGCTGACAACCTCGTCCTGGACACGTACTATATGTCGCCGTTCGCGTCGGGGCTGGTAACCCACGCCCACGCGGTGGACGCGGAGGCGACGCGGCTGGTCGAGGAGTTCGACATCCGCACGCCCAGCGTGTACACGCCGGTCGGCAGCCTGTCCGGCGGCAATCAGCAGAAGGTCGTCGTGGCGCGGGAGTTCGGCCGCCCCATCAAGCTGCTCATCGCGGCGCAACCGACGCGGGGCATTGACGTCGGCTCCATCGAGTTCATCCACAACCGCATCGTCCAGGCGCGCGACGGCGGCGCGGCCGTACTGCTCGTGTCGGCGGAGCTAGACGAGATCATGGCCTTGTCGGACCGCATCGCGGTGATGTACCACGGCGGGATCATCGCCACCCTGTCGGCGAAGGAAGCGACGCGCGAGCGCCTGGGCGCGCTGATGGCGGGCCTGACCTCGGCCGCCGCCCCCACCGCCGCCCCCGCCGCCACCGACCCGCCGCCGAACCCGGCGCCAGGAGTGTAAGGGATGCTGCCAGCTGATTTTGTCGTGTACGATCCCGACGGGCAGATTACGCTTGTTGTCGAGACGAAGAGCAAGCTAGATACATCCCGCAACTGGGCCACCCAGATGCGGCGCAACATCCTGGCTCACGGCATGCTGCCCAATGCCCCGTTTCTGCTGTTAGCTATGCCCAATCGTCTCTACCTTTGGAAGAACAGTGGAACGTCACCTGAGCTTGTCGCGCCCATGTATGAAGTTGACGCAACGCCGTTCTTTCGGCCATACTACGAAAGGGCGCAGGTAAGTCCGGAAAACCTGAGCGGCCAGAGCTTCGGGCTGATTGTCGCTTCATGGTTGAATGAGCTACTACAGGATGCGGGGCCTGCGAACCTTTCAGACGACGCGCACAGATTTCTAGAAGAGTCCGGGCTACTGGAAGCCCTGAGGGGCGGAAGCGTGGCTGTCGCAACGCTCGGGTAAGCATGTTCGTATGAACGTATATGTTGAGACCAACTTCGTGTTAGAGCTTGCTCTGCTGCAGGAACAGCACACGAGTTGTGAAGGTATCCTCGCTTTGTGCACGACTGGAGGCGCAAATCTTGCGCTTCCAGCCTTTTGTATTGCCGAATCATACGAAACTCTCATTCGTCGCGCCCAGCGGCGGACTCAGATCGCGAATGATCTGGCGGCTGAGTTGCGTCAGCTCGGCCGATCCAGGCCCTACCGTCAGGAGATGGACGCTTTCCAAAGCATGACGGGCCTGCTTGCGAGAAGTCTTCAGGAGGAAGACCGCCGGCTGGTAGATGCCTTGAGGCAAATTCTCGCGGTTGCCAGCACGATTCCCCTCGAAGCCACTATTGTCCTGAACGCAACCGACTTTCGAGATAGATACAAGTTTCAACCTCAGGACGCCATCGTCTACGCCTCGGTCATCAGCCACTTATCGCTGACGGACAATGCCGATAGTTGCTTCATCAACCGGAACAGTCGTGACTTCGATGACCCGGATATCGTTGCAAGCCTGGCGAGCAGGAACTGCAGGATGCTATTCAGCTTCGAGGACGGATACAACTACATCCGGCATCACTTGAGCGCCGGATGACGGAAGTATCGAAAGACCGTAGCGAGAAACTGGATACGTCTGGGACAGTCAATAGGAGCGAAGCCCATTGTCTCTTTCTTATCGTGTCAACGTCCCGATCACCCGCGAGCAGTTCGAGGGGATTCTGTATGCCAGCGGGCTGGCGGAGCGGCGGCCCATCCACGACGCTGCGCGCCTCCAGCGCATGCTCGACCACGCTAACCTGACCCTGACGACGTGGGACGGCGAGCGGCTCGTCGGCATCGCCCGCGCCCTCACCGACTGGAGCTTCTGCTGCTATGTATCGGACCTGGCGGTGGACACGGAGTATCAGCGGCAGGGGATTGGGCGCGAGCTGATCGCGCGCATGCAGGCGCTGATCGGCGAGGAGGTGATGCTCCTGCTCGTGTCGGCGCCCGCCGCGATGGAGTACTACCCCCACATCGGCATGGAGAAGATGGAGCGGGCGTGGTACGTCCCGCGCCGGCCGTAGGAGAGGGGCCTGGCGGGTGTGTTCCGCCAGGCCTGTTTCGTCGCTAGAAGCGGTAGGCGGCCACGTTGAGGCCCGCCTGCTCCATCACGACGCGCAGATTCGGGCGCAGCGCGGCGGGCGTGACGTTGACGAGGCCGAGGACGACCTGGTCAACATCCACAACATCCACGCCGGCCTGGCGCGCTTCGGTGACGGCAGCGCGGCGGCCCGCCTCGCGCATGCTGGCGCGCGAATCGTCCGGAACGAGGGCAAGGAAGTCGTCGAGCGCCTTCTCGGCGCGCTGGGTCCAGCGGATCACGGTGTCTCCTCGTAAAAGTGAACTCGCCATCTAGGGCGCAGCAGGGGTGCGCGAGCTGTTCTTCTCCATCTCGTCCAGCATGCGCACCAATCCCCGCAGCAGGTCCGACTGTGTAATGACGCCCACCAGCTCGCCGCTTTCGACCACTGGCAGGCCGCCGATCTTGTTCTGGAACATCAGGTCGGCCGCCTCCTGAATCGTCGCATCCGGGTGGATCGTAATCGGCTCCTGGTGCATGACCTCCTCGATGGGAATATCGTCGAGGGCGTCACGGCGCTCGAAGAACGACAGGCTGGAGACGGGCGAGGGCCACATCTCGCGCACGTCGCCCGACGTGACCACGCCGAGCAGCGCATCGTCGTCGTCCGTCACCAGGAGGCGGCGCACCTGCTCTTCGTCCATAAGCTCGCGCGCTTCCAGCAGCGAGACGCGGCGGTTGACCGTGATGGGGAAGCGAGTCATCCAGTCTCTTACCCGGGGAGCCATACGTCCTCCTTCGTTACCCACTCCAGAAGATGCCAGCCGTCGCTTTCCTGCGTCATCGTCAGGCGGTACAGCGATGCCGCATTCGGGCGCGTTGCCCAAACCTGGGCGCTACCGGTGTCCATCAGGATGCGTTGGGGTTCAAATCCGGCTTCCTGGAGCGCGCGAACGGCATCCAGGTAAGCGGCGGCGAGGGGGTCGGCGAAGGCGTCCGTCCAATCACGGTCGGGCGCGCTGGCGTGGGCGGCGAGAATGCCGTCCACCACATCGAGGGTATGCTCCATGCCGTCGTAGTCTTCCGCCGCCTGTTCGTCGGCGGCGCGCAGGAACAGCGCCTCGAGCGCCTGGTTGACGTCGCTGCGGGGGTGGCGGAGGTAGTCGGCGACAAGGCCGCGGCGCTCGGCTTCCTCAATCGGGGGCATCCACGGCGTGCGGAAGTACGCCGTCGGATCGAGCGTCTGCTGATAGCTTCGCATCAGGTCGAACAGCCGCGCGGTGTTGGTCAGGTCGCGCGTCTGCGTTGGGTTCGGCGGCGTCGCGGCGAGCCAGGCGCGGTAGTCGGCGTCTATGTCGGCGATGGACTGGCCGTAGGCCGCCTGGAAGCCATGTTCCAGCACCTGCTTGTCGCGGTCACCGCGCCGCCGCTGCAAGTTGCTGAACAGCGTCTTGAGCCGGTCCTGCCCGTGCGTCTCCACAAGGTACTGGATCAGCCCGGCGGCTTCGAGATAGCCCGTCTCGTGCTGCTTGTCGTAGAAGTTCTCGACGAGCTGGTCGAGGGGCAGATAGCGGTCGAGGGCCAGGAGCGCGGCGGCGCGCTCGCGGATTGGCTCCGCCTTGAAGTGGCCGCCCGCCACCCAGACCGCCAGCCCCTCCGAAAGCATCAGCGGCGACTCGCCCGGCGTCCACGCGCTCTGAAGGGCGTGGGTCGCCTCGTGGCGGATCACGATGGGCGCGAACCCGACGGCGTACTGGCGGTCGAGGTACGACAGCACGATGTGGCCGGCGGTGAAGCCGCCCTGGCCGAGGGTACGCGGGACGAGGTAGATCTGCAAGCGCGGGGCCGTGGCGATGTTGAGCGTCTGCTGGACGGACGCCACCGAGGCGTCGGTCTCTGACATGAGCGAGGCCAGGTCGCGTTCGGCGGCGGAGCCGGTGATGTAGTGGAGTGTGCAGCACGCCGTGTCCACCGCCGCCCAGTGGGGCGCTACGCCGGGGGAGGGCGGGTCGAGCGAGATGCTACTGGCGGCGACGTTGTCGGCGGCGTTCTCGTCGCCGTCGCCGATGGCGTTGTCCGGGTCAACGTGGACGACGAGGGGCTGCGGCCCGACAAGGCCCTTCGTATCCCACACCCATTCGGCCGTGGCGCTGCCCTGGCCGCCGGGCGGGATGTAGTTGATCGTGACGCGGGCGATCTGAATGTCCTTGTCGCCGTCGCGCCGGAACACCGCCGCCGGAACGTTCATCAGCGGCCTGCGGCTGCCGTTGTGGGCCGTGACGCGCACGCTCACCACGTCACCACTGACCGCCGGCATGGGGTAGACGGTCAGCGCGTCTGGGCCGGCGTACAGGTCCCTGGGCCGGACGGCGTCGGCCACGGCGGGCGCGGCCAGGAGGAAGAGCGCCAGCGCCAGAAGGCTGAGGGAACGCCCCAGCCGCGCCGAGAGGGCGCTCATCGCGGCGCTCCAAAGGATTGCAGGGCGAGGAAGACCTTCTCCTCGGTCGTAAGCGGCTCGTCGGTGGGCAGGGCGCGCAGGGCGGCCTGCGCCTCGGCGACGCTATACCCCAGGCCCGTGAGCGCCTCGATCACCTCGGCGTCGGCGAAGCTGAAGCCGGCGGTCGGCGAGACGCCCCCGCCGACGGCGCTCAGATCGAGCTTGCCCTTCAGGTCCACCACCATCTGCTGCGCCGTGCGCCGCCCGACGCCGGGCACCTGGGTCAGCACGTCTACCTGGCCGCTGGCAATCGCCGCGCGCAGGGTGTCCGGGTTGATGCGCGACAGGACAGCGAGGGCCATGCGCGGCCCGACGCCCTTGACCGTCAGCAGCTGCTCGAACAGCTCGCGCTCCGCCTCCGACACGAAGCCGTACAGGGCCAGCTCGTTCTCGCGCACGTGCAGGTGCGTGGACAGGCGAATCGGGCTGCCAATTGGCCCGCTGCGGTCGAGGACGGTCGTCGGCACGCGAACGCGGAGGCCAACGCCACCAACGCCGACCACGACGCTGCTATCATCTTGCGCCAGGAGAGTACCCTCGAGGGAGGCGATCATCGCGCGTCATCCATTCAGTTTCGCCGGGCGTCATTCGTCTCGACATTATAGGCCGTTTGGGGCCGACAGTCTAACCCTGAGCGTGTATTTGCCGCACGGCGTCACCTTCTCTATAATGAACTCTCGGATGGACACAATGCACGTCACAGTCATTTGCACAGTCAAAAACGAAGCGGCGTCGGTGGAGCGGCTGCTCGACTCGCTGCTGGCGCAGACGCGCCCCCCGGACGAGGTCGTCGTCACCGACGGCGGCTCCCTCGACGGGACGGTCACGGTGCTGCGCGAGTTCGCTCGCCGCGCGCCGTGGCCCCTGCGCATCTACAGCGCGCCGGGCGCGAACATCTCGGCCGGCCGCAACCGCGCCGTGCGTCAGGCGAGCCACGCCATCATCGCCTCGACGGACGCGGGCGTCTGGCTCGACCCGTGGTGGCTCGAAGCCATGATCGCCCCCTTCGCCGACCCCAACGTCCAGTGGGTCAGCGGCTTTTTCGTCCCCGACCCGCAGACCGTCTTCGAGACGGCCCTCGGCGCGACGACTCTGCCCTCCGTGGACGACGTGCGTCTCGACACTTTCATCCCCTCCAGCCGCTCGGCGGCCTTCCGCAAGTCGGCCTGGTCGGCGGTCGGCGGCTATCCGGAGTGGCTGGACTACTGCGAGGACGTGGTGTTCGACCTGGCGCTGCGCGAGCGCTTCGGCAATTTCGCCTGGGCGCCGGCGGCCCTGGCCCACTTCCGCCCCCGTCCCACGCTGCGCGCCTTCGCGCGCCAGTACTATGTCTATGCGCGGGGCGACGGGAAGGCCAACCTGTGGCCGCGCCGGCACGCGATTCGCTACGCGACCTACCTGGGGCTGCTGCCGACGTTGCTCCTGCTCGGCCGGCGCAATCCGCTGTGGTGGGCGCTCCTGCCCCTCGGCCTGGCGGCGATGATCTGGCGGCCGGTGCACCGGCTGCGCTCGATGACGCGGGGCTGGCCGGTGGGCCGCAAAGCCCAGGCGGGGGCCTGGATCCCGCTCATTCGCGTCACCGGCGACATCGCCAAGATGATCGGCTACCCGGTCGGCGTCCGATGGCGGCTGAGGGACGAGCCGGGGCGCGACCCTGAAGAGTAAGGGACGTGATTGACCTAGCCATTGTCATCGTGCAATACAACGTCCGCGACCTGCTGCGTGACTGCCTGCGCTCCGTGTTCGCCAGCGAAGGCGATTTCAGCCACGCGGTGTGGGTCGTGGACAACTGCTCGACGGACGGCAGCGCCGACATGGTCGCCGCCGAGTTCCCGCAGGTGCGCCTTATCCGCACGCCCGTGAACGGCGGCTACCCCTACGCCAACAACCTGGGGCTGCGCGCCGCCGGCTTCCGGCCGCGGGGCGGCGAAGCGCCGCTGTCCGCCGCCCATGCCGGCGCGGCGCCGACGGCCCCCATCGCCCGCTACGCCCTGTTGCTGAACCCCGACACCCTGCTGCCGCCCACGGCGCTGCGCGACATGCTCGCGTTCATGGACGGTCACCTGGACGCGGGCGCGGCCGGGCCGCGCCTCGTCCTCGCCGACGGCTCGCTGGACCTGGCGTGCCGCCGCGGCGAGCCGACACCGGCGGTGAGCTTCTACCGCTTCAGCCGCCTGAGCCGCCTGTTCCCCCACAGCCCGCGCTTTGCCCGCTACAACATGACCTACCTGCCCGAGGACCAGCTCGCCGAGGTCGACTCTGTCGTCGGGGCGTTCATGATGGTGCGCGGCGCAGCGATTGAGCAAGTGGGCCTGCTGGACGAGCAGTTCTTCATGTACGGCGAGGACCTCGACTGGGCGCTGCGCCTCCGCCGCGCCGGCTGGCAGGTCTGGTACAACCCGGCCGTCACCGTGCGCCACTACAAGCGCCAGTCGAGCCGGCAGAGCGCCCGGGCGGCCCGCGAGTTCAAGCGCGCCGAAATCCTGTTCTACCGCAAGCACTACGAACCCACCACGCCGCCCTGGTTGCACTGGGTGGTCATGGCCGGGTTCACCGTGCGCGGCGGCCGGGGCATGGTGCTTGAGGCGTATCGCGGGACGGAGGCGACGGCATGAGCCGCCGCGTAGACGCCATCTTCAACGTCGCGACGCTGCTCGTGGATGCGGGCATGGCGTGGCTGGCGTTCTACCTATCGTACACCACGTACAGCCACTTCCGCGTCGCGCCGGTGTTCCGCGTGTACATGGTCATGGCATTCATCGCCGCCGGCGCCACCGTCGCTGTGTTCTTCTTCTCGCGCCTCTATCACCGCCCGCGCGGCCTGTCCCACTTCGACGAGATCACGCGCATTATCGGCGCAGTGTCCATCAGCGTCGTGACGACTGTCGCCTTTACAACCCTGCTCTTCCCGACCCTGGACTACTCGCGCTGGATCATCGTCCTGGCGTGGCTCTACTCCATCCTCTTGATCTCGCTGGGGCGGCTCGTGCTATCGGGGATACAGACGTTCCTCCGCGAGCGCGGCGTGGACACCATGCGCATCTTGATCGTCGGCGGCGGCGAAACCGGCAAGCTGGTGGCCGACCGCGTCCAGGACGCGCCAAACCTGGGCTACAAGATCGTCGGCTGCGTGGACGACCGGCCGAACCGCTACGGCTGGAAAGACGTCCCCTATCTCGGCCAGACCGATGAGTTGGAGCAGATCATCGAGCAGCAGCGGGTGGACGAGGTCATCATCGCCATGTCCGACGCGACGCATGCCCAGCTGCTCGACCTTATCGGGCGCTGTCACCGGGGCAACGTCAGCATCAAGGTTCTGCCCGACGTGTTCCAGATCATCGCGTCCGAAGTGACCATCGGCCACCTGGACGGCCTACCTCTGCTCACCGTGCGCGACGTCGCGCTGCGCGGCTGGAAGTTGACGCTCAAGCGCGGGGTAGACGTGGCGCTCAGCGTCACCACCCTGGTGCTGCTCTCCCCCATCCTGATGCTCGTCGCCTTCCTCATCAAGCTCGACTCGCCCGGCCCCGTGTTCTACACCCAGGAGCGCATGGGCCTGGACGCCCGCTCCTTCCCGGTCATCAAGTTTCGCACGATGCGCCACGCCCCCGAGGCCGAGCAGCCGGGCTGGACCGTCGCCAACGACCCGCGTCGCACCCGGTTGGGCCGGCTGTTGCGGCGGGCCTCCATAGACGAGCTGCCCCAGTTCATCAACGTCCTCCTGGGCGACATGAGCGTCGTTGGGCCGCGCCCGGAGCAGCCGGCGTTCGTCGAGCAGTTCCGCCGCCAGATTCCGCGCTACATGGAGCGCCACCGCGAGAAGGCCGGGCTGACCGGCTGGGCGCAGATCAACGGCCTGCGCGGCGACACGTCCATCGCCGAGCGCACCAAGTACGACATCTACTACATCGAGAACTGGTCCCTCTGGCTCGACTTCAAGATTATGCTCAAGACCATCCCCCTGCTCTTCCGCGACCCCCGCGCGTACTAGCGCCTGTTACACCTGAAGTGATCGGAACGTCGTAACGACTTTAGTCGTTTCCCAGGCCTCAGAACGACTAAAGTCGTCACTACATGTTAGCGGGTAGGTGTGCCCCGTATCCGTTCATCCGTGCGCATCTGTTGCGAGACCCCCACGCCATGTGGCGGCATGCGCCGACACGAGAACACGCCACACTGTCATTGCGAGCGTCAGCGAAGCAATCTCCCGCCCAGGCTACGGGCATGACGCGTCCAGCCGTCGCCTGGCACTCAAGTGCCAGGCTAAACGAACGAAGCCCCCTGAAGGGGCTACCCTCTTTGGGGTGCGGGGGCGGAACGCCCCTGCTGCGCTTTAGCAGGCTTTGCCCTCTTTGGGGTGCGGGGGCGGAACGCCCCTGCTGCGGTGGCGACGGCCGGTGACGACGCGGCCCAGGCGAACTTTCATAGGAGGGCGGCGAGGCAATGGCTATGGCGTCACGAGCAGGTCCATGAACTGGCGCACGGGCATGGCGTCGAGGCGCGCCGTGTCGGCGCACAGCGCCCCGATCGCCTCGCACTGGCGGGCGGGGAAGCGCGTGGCGAGGGCGGCGGCGAGCTTCGCGTCTAGCAGGGGGATACCCTCCGACCGTCGGCGGGGGTGGCCGAGGGGGTACTCGACGGCGACGACCGGGGTCGCGGAGCCGTCGCGGAAGAACACCTGGAGCGCGTTGGCGATGGAGCGCTTGTCCGGGTCGAGGTAGTCCGCGCTGTAGCCCGTGTCCTCCTGGGTGACCATCTTCGCGCGCAGGGCGTCTATCCGCCGGTCGGCGGCGACGGCGTCCTCGTAGTCCTCGGCGGTGAGGCGGCCAAAGATGAGCGGCGCGGCGACCATGTACTGCAGGCAGTGGTCGCGGTCGGCGGGGTTGTAGAGCGGCCCGGTCTTGTCAATGATGCGGATGGCGGATTCGTGGGTGGTGATGACGATGCGCTCGATGTCGTCGAGGCGGTCGCGCACCAGCGGGTGCAGCTGCAGGGCGCACTCGACCGCCGTCTGGGCGTGGAACTCGGCCGGGTAGGCGACCTTGAAGAGGATGTTCTCCATGACATACGAGCCGTAGGGCCGCGACCGCTTCAGGCTGTTCCCCTGGAACAACACGTCGTTGAAGCCCCAGCGGGGCGCGGTAAGCGCCGACGGGTAGCCCATCTCGCCACTGAGCGCCATCAGCGCCAGGCGCACCCCCCGGCTGGTGGCATCGCCGGCCGCCCACGACTTGCGCGAGCCGGTGTTGGGCGCGTGGCGGTAGGTGCGCAGGGCGTGGCCGTCAATCCAGGCGTTCGACACGGCCGCGATGACATCGCTGCGGCTGCCGCCCAGCATGTGGGTGGCGACGGCCGTCGAGGCGACCTTGACGAGGATAACGTGGTCCAGGCCGACGCGGTTGAAGCTGTTCTCCAGCGCCAGGACGCCCTGAATCTCATACGCCTTGATGGCCGCCGTGAGGACATCGCGGACCGTCGGGGCAGAGGTCACGCCCGCCTCGCCGTCGGCCGCGCGCCGTCGGCCCAGGTAATCGGCCACGGCGAGGATCGCGCCAAAGTTGTCGCTGGGGTGGCCCCACTCGGCGGCCAACCAGGTATCGTTGATGTCCACGGCGCGGATGAGCAGGCCAATGTCGAACGCCGCCTTGACCGGGTCGAGGCAGTAGTTCGTGCCGGGGACGCGCGCGCCGTTGGGGACGATGGCGCCGGGTACGAGGGGGCCGAGGAGCTTTGTGAACTCCGGGAAGCGAAGGGCGATGCACAGACACGCCAGGCAGTCGGTGAGACAGTAACGCGCCGTAGTGTAGGCCAACTCACTGGCAACCTGGTAGTCCGCCACATAGTCGGCGATGTCCACGAGCACCCCGTCAGGCTGCGGGCGAACGTTCGATGTGTGAGTGGACATGAATAATCCCCCTCTACCGCTGGTCGAGCGGGACGTAGGGCTGCGGGTCCGGGCCGATGTACTCGGCCAGCGGGCGGATGAGCTTGTTCGCGCGGCGCTGCTCGTAGGCGTGCGCCGCCCAGCCGCTCGTGCGCGCCATGACAAACAGCGGCGTAAACATCGCCGTCGGGATGCCAGAGAAGTGATAGGCCAGCGCGGAGTAGAAGTCCACGTTGGGGAACAAGGCGCGCTCGCGCCACATCACCTCTTCGATGCGGTTGGCGATGGCGAACAGCCGCCACTCCCCGGCCTCCGCGCACAGCCGCTCGACCCAGCCCTTCACGATGTCGGAGCGCGGGTCGGACTTCTTGTAGACGCGGTGGCCGAAGCCCATGACCAGCTCTTTGCGCGCCAGCATGTCCAGCACACCCCGCTCGGCCTCGTCCGGATCGCTGAAACCCTCGATCAGCAGCATCGCCGCTTCGTTCGCCCCGCCATGCAGCGGGCCTTTGAGCGTGCCAATCGCCGACGTGACCGCCGAGTAGATGTCGGAGCGCGTGGACATGGTGACGCGGGCCGCGAACGTCGAGGCGTTGAACTCGTGCTCGGCGTAGACGATGAGCGAGACGTTGAGGGCCTCGCTGGGGAGGGTCAGCGGCTTGCGGCGGTGGAGCAGATGCAGGAAGTGGCCCGCCAGGGTTGTCTCATCCGTGGTGGTCTCGATGCGCACGCCGTGGGTGTGGAAGTGGTACCAGTACAGCAGCATGCTCGGAAACGCCGCGATGAGCCGGTCGGCGATGTGGTGCTGGTCTATAAAGCGGCCCTCCGGCTCCAGCGTCCCCAGCATCGAGCAGCCGCTGCGCAGCACGTCCATGGGATCGGTCGCGCCGGGGATCGTCTCCAGCACGGTCTTCAGGGCGTTCGGCAGGCCGCGCATCTGGGTCAGGTGCTGCTGGTAGCGCGCCAGCTCGAGCGCGTTGGGCAGCCAACCGTAGATGAGCAGATGCGCGACCTCCTCGAACGAGGCGTGCGCCGCCAGGTCGCGCACATCGTACCCGCGGTAGGTCAACGCGAGTCCGGCCTTGCCAACAGTGCTGATGGCGGTCTCACCGGCCACAATGCCGGCCAACCCCGCGGGTGGTTTGGTGTCGGTCATCGGCTCCCTCTTGCTTCGCTCGCGTGTACAAGGATTGCAAATGGTTTGCCAAATACTATAACCGCCACGCTCGAATCTGGCAATGTGCGGGTGATGCCGGCGTCACCCCTCCGCGATGATGGCGCGGGCGAAGAGCGCAATCTGCGCCAGGTGCTCCGCCTGGGTGTCGTGCTCGAACTGGCAGATGAAGTGGTCCAGCCCGGCGTCGGCGTAGGCCGCCAGCGCCGCGCGCACCTCCTCGATTGAGCCGGCGAGCGCGCCCGCCCCCGCCGTCGGCGGCGTCTGCCCCTGGCTCAGCGCCAGGGCCGGGCGAAGGTCCACCGTCCGCCGCACGCTGAGGGCGACGTGACGCCCGTTCGCCTCGGTGAGCCGGCGGAGCTTGTCCCCCGCCGCGCGCACCTGCTCCGCCGTGAAGTCGTCGAAGTGGGTGCTGTCGCCGAGGGCCGCCGCCCGACGCAAGGCACGGTCGGAGTTGCCGCCGACGTAGATGGGGATGCCGCCCGACCCGACGGGCTTCGGGCCGAACAGGGTGTCCTGGAAGTGGTAGGATTGGCCGTCGAACGCGGGCGAGTCTTCCGTCCACAGGGCGCGCATGACGCGAATCGCCTCGTCGAAGTGTTCCCCCCGGCGGTGGAAATCGCGGCCGAGGTTCTCGAATTCGCCCTGCATGTAGCCCGCGCCCAGGCCGAGGATCATTCGGCCGCCGGTCAGGGCGTCAATGGTGGCGGTCTGCTTGGCGGCGAGGATCGCGTCGCGCAGGCCGATGACCAGGATGGACGTGCCGAGGCGCACGCGCTCGGTGCGCGCGCCCAGGTACGCCAGCGTCGTCAACGCCTCGTAGATCAGGCCGTAGCGCGGCTTGTCGTTGGGCACGAGAATGTGGTCCGTCGCCCACACCGAGTGGAAGCCGCCTTGCTCGGCGGCCTGCGCGACGCCGACCAGGGCATCGGGCGTGGGCTGGACCCCAAAGGGGAAGTTGGGCAGGCACAGGCCAAATTGCATGTATCCTCCGGGGGGATGGGGTGGCCCCATTGTAGCAGAACCTGCGTCCGCGGACAACAGCGATGGCAGACTTGCATCCGCGTCGGCGCCCCACTAGAATGCTCTAGCGGCTGCTCAAAACACAGACTGCGGCGTCATTGCGAGGCGGGCTTTCCCGCCGAAGCAATCCCCCGGCCGGCGAACTGCCCGCTCTCGCCGCGCCAGCCCGTCCATCGCAAGGTCGTGGGATTGCTTCGCTGAGATGAAAATGACGCGCCTGTCACCCCGAACGCAGTGCGGGGTCTAGACCGCGTCGTCGGCTGCCGTCTGCCGCCCCTGCTGCGCTTCAGCAGGCTGGAGGGTCTCGCGAAGAAGATAGGAACGCAAAGGCGCAAAGGCGCAACAAAGAAAGGCAACGCGGTTTTCCCCTTTGCGTCTTTGCGCCTTTGCGTTCCCATATAGGATAGGGGGATGCCGACGTGAAACTCGACGGCAAGGTGGCTATCATCACCGGGGCCGCGTCCGGCATTGGGCGGGCGGCCGCCATCCTGTTCGCCGACGAGGGCGCGCGGGTCGTCGTCGCCGACATGGCCGAGGGGGGCGGGCTGGAGACGGTGGCCGAGATCCGGCGCCAGGGCGGCCAGGCCTGCTTCGCGCGGGTGGATGTCGCCGACGCCGGCCAGGTCGCGGCGATGGTGCAGACGGCGCTCGACACCTTCAGCCGCCTCGACATTCTGTTCAACAACGCCGGCCTGACGTTGCCCGCCCGCGTGACCGAGACCGACGAGGCCACGTGGTCGCGCAGCCTCGACGTGAACCTCAAAGGGGTCATGCTCGGCTGCAAGTACGCCATCCCCGCCATGCTGCGCACCGGCGGCGGCGCGATCATCAACACCGCCTCGATGCTGGGCCTGGTCGCGTCGCCCCGCCAGGCCGCCTACAGCGCGTCCAAGGGCGGCGTCGTCATGCTCACGAAGCAGGTCGCCGTGGACTACGCGCGGGACGGCATCCGCGTCAACTGTATCTGCCCCAGTGAGGTAGATACGCCCCTGCAACGCCGATTCATCGCGGAGTCGCCGGATCCCGAAGACACCCGGCGGCGTCTCGTGGAGCGCATCCCCCTAGGCCGCGTGGCGCAGCCTGAGGAGCTTGCGCGCGTAGCCCTGTTCCTTGCCAGCGACGATTCATCCTACATTACCGGCGTCGCCCTGCCGGTGGACGGCGGGCTGACCGCCATGTGAGACACAATCAAAGAGGAATTCAATGAAACGCAACCTCGGACGTTCGGGAATCGAAGTGAGCGCGCTTGGCATGGGATGTTGGGCCATCGGCGGCCCCTTCTGGGCCGGGGAAACCCCTCTGGGCTGGGGCGAGGTGGATGACGAGGAATCGGCCCGCGCCATCCATGCCGCCCTCGACCGGGGTGTGACTTTCTTCGACACAGCCAATGTCTATGGGGCGGGGCATAGCGAGCGGGTGCTCGGCCGCGCGCTGGCGGGCCGCCGCGAGCAGGTCGTCATTGCTACCAAGTTCAATGCCCTGTTCGACGAGACCACTCGCCAGGTGACGGGAGCGGATACGTCGCCGGAGGGCATCCACAAGGCGTGTGACGACTCTCTGCGCCGCCTCAACACGGACTATATTGACCTGTACCAGTTCCATGACAACGGGTTCCCGGCCGAGAAGGCCGCGCCGGTGCGGGAGGCGCTCGAGGCGCTCGTCGCGGCAGGTAAGATCCGCGCCTATGGTT
Organism: Anaerolineae bacterium; assembly: GCA_046328525.1. Classification (GTDB taxonomy): domain Bacteria; phylum Chloroflexota; class Anaerolineae; order Epilineales; family JAHCIE01; genus JBDHWG01. The sequence goes on along the minus strand of JAXLWK010000006.1, from coordinate 103,411 downwards.
GGAGCACCGATTTTTCGGACCGGGCCGAGGTGTTCGCCCAGGGGCCTCACTGCGCGGCCATCCAATTGCAGCTCAACGTGCTGGACGACAACCAGAGCGTGCTGGCGATTTGCGAGCGGCACAACCTGGCTGCGATCAATCGCGGTCCGCTGGCTATGGGCCTCCTGACCAACAAATACACCGCCGACACGAAGCCGTCTGCCGACGACGTGCGCGGCGAGAAAAGCCCGGAGTGGATGAAGTACTTCGTGGACGGCCGGCCCAATCCCGAATGGTTGGCGAAGCGCGACGCCGTCCGCGAGATCCTCACCAGCGGCGGGAGAACGGTCGCGCAGGGCGCGCTGGCCTGGGTGTGGGCGCGCAGCCCGCAGACGATACCGATTCCCGGCTTCCGTACCGTGCGGCAGGTCGAGGAGAATGCGAAGGCGCTGGACTTTGGCCCACTGACGCCGGAGCAGATGCGTGAAATCGCCGCGTTGCTCGATCGGCGCTAGCGACAGCGTATCCGCTTACCCGTCTCGCTATCCGTTGCGAGCCATCACGCCCGCGTTTGCTGCTCGCGCCAGGCCAGCAAGTCCTGGATATGTTCCTCGTGGTGCTCGCGTGACGCATCGAGAACGACGGCGAGGGAGTAGTCGGGCAGCCACGGGTAGCGCCCGACCGCCGCCAGGTCTTGCGCCGCGACCTGTTCGCCCAGGTCGAGCAGCCGGCGGAAGCCGTCGCGCCACGCCGCGTGGACGCTCGGCCAGGGCTGGTCGCGGTGCGTCGCGTACACCCAGGCGTTGATCTGCTGGACGTCCGCCTCATCTTCCGGATCGAGGCCGGCCGGCCAGGCAGGGAACTGCGGCTCTCCGCCGCGCACGGCCGCCTCCGTCCGCGCAACCGTGCGCCCCTGCCACGCCCACAGGTGAACCATCACATCCTTGATGCACCAGTCGGACGGCGCCAGGGGCGCTGCCACCTGGGCCTCTGTCAGATCGGCCAGCAACGCCTCCCAACGCCGGAACACGTCGTCCAGCCCCGCCAGAACCTCCGCCTTGTCGGTCATCGCCCCACCTCCATGCCGAGGGCGTGGGCCAGGAAGGCCCACTGATCGGCGGTCTCCTCAATCAGCATCGCCGTTGGCTTGCCCATGCCGTGCCCGGCCCGCGTCTGAATGCGGATCAGGATCGGCGCATCGCCGGCCTGCGCTGCCTGGAGCGCGGCGGCGTACTTGAACGAGTGGCTCGGCACGACGCGGTCGTCGTGGTCGCCGGTGGTCACGAGTACCGCAGGGTAGCGCGCCCCCGGCCGGATGTTGTGGAGCGGCGAGTAGGCGTAGAGGGTCTTGAACTGGGCCGGATCGTCGGACGAGCCGAAGTCGCTGACCCACGCCCAGCCGATGGTGAAGCGCTGGAAGCGCAGCATGTCCATGACGCCGACAGCCGGCAGCGCCGCGCCGAACAGATCGGGGCGCTGGTTGAGGACGGCGCCGACGAGCAGCCCACCGTTGGAGCCGCCCTGGATGGCGAGCTTCGCGGGCGAGGTGATCTGGTGCTGGACGAGATACTCGGCGCAGGCGATGAAGTCGTCGAACACGTTCTGCTTGCGGTCGAGCATCCCCGCCCGGCGCCACGTCTCGCCATACTCACCGCCGCCGCGCAGGTTGGCCCAGGCCAGCACGCCGCCCAGGGCGAGCCAGCTGAGGCGGCCGGCCTGGAAGCTCGGCGTCAGGGCGATGTTGAAGCCGCCGTAGCCGTAGAGGAGCGTCGGGTTCTGGCCGTCGCGCGGCAGGTCCTCGCGGTGGGTGAGGAACATGGGGATGCGCGTGCCGTCCTGGCTCGTGGCGAACACCTGGCGGGTAACGTAGCCGCTGGTGTCCAGCTTGATCGGCGGCGCGTACAGCACGTCGCTCTCGGCGCGGGCGAAGTCGTAGCGGTACACGGTGACCGGGAAGAGGAAGGACCAGAAGGCGAAGAATAGCTCGTCGTCATGCGCCCGGCCGGCGAGCTGGAGCGTGTTGAAGTAGAGCGGGATCGCGCCGAGGGTCGGCAGCGGAATGTGGCCCAGGGGCGCACCGTCTTTGGCGAAGCGGCCCAGTTGGTGGTGCGCGTCGTGGAGGTAGACGGCGACGAAGCCATCGTAAGCCGCCTCGACGTGTTCCAGCGTGTCGGCGCTCTGCGGGATGACCGTCCGCCAGTGCGCCTTCGCCGGGGTTGTCGTGTCTATGGCGATGAGTCGGCCGCGCGGCGCGTCGAGGTCGGTCTGGACGTAGAACACGGGGCCGTCGTTGGCGACGAACCAGTAGGCCGCCTCCAGGTCGGGGATCAGCTCGACCACCGGCCCGTCGGCGGCGAGGTCCTTGTAGAACAGGCGCTTGCGCACGTCGGTGCCCTGGGACACGTGCAGGATGAGATAGCGCCCGTCATCGCTGACGACCGCCCCGAAGCCCCACTCCCTCTGGTCCGCGCGCTCGTAGACGAGGCTATCCTCTATCTGGGGCGTTCCCCGCGTGTGGAAATACACCTTCTGATTGTAGTTCACGCCGAGCAAGTCCTGGCCGGGGGCGGGCGCGTCGTAGCGGCTGTAGAAGAAGCCGCTGCCGTCCGGTCGCCACGCCGCGCCGGAGAACTTGCTCCACGCGACGACGTCCGGCAGGTCCTCGCCGCTGCCCACGTCGCGGATGCGCCACGTCAGCCAGTCGGAGCCGCCGTCGCTCGTGGCATACGCCAGCCACTGCCCGTCGTCGCTGACCGACCAGCTCGTCAGGGCGACGGCGCCATCGTCGGAGAGGGTGTTAGGGTCCAGGAGGATGCGCCCGGCGTCGTGCAGGCCGTCCATGACGTAGAGGGCGTCCTGGTTCTGGAGGCCGGTGTTGCGGAGTTGGAAGTAGCGGCCGCCGCGCTTGACGGGCGCCCAGCGCGTGGGCATGTCCCACAGCTCGGTGAGGCGGCGGCGGATGGTGTCGCGGCCCTCGATTCGGCCCAGGAAATCGAACGTCACGGCGTTCTGCGCCTCGATCCAGGCGCGCGTATCGGGGGCGTCGGTCGCTTCGAGCCAGCGGTACGGGTCCGCGACGGGCGTCCCGTGGTAGTCGTCTATCTGCTCAACAGTGGGCGTGGTGGGATAGGTCAGTTGGGGCATCGGTCGTCTTTGTCCTCGCTTGTCTCAACAGGTGGGACACTGATTGTAGCACCCATTGAGCGCTGTTTCAATAGATTGTTAGGCGTTACGCGGCGGATGGGGACTCGGACCACGAAGGACACGAAATCGCACGAAAAACGCGAAATGGACGCGCCTCGCGCCTCTTTTTCGTGCCTTTCGCGGCTGTTTCGTGCCATTCGTGGTCCAACAGGCTGAGCGATGCCGATTACCTGTCGGCGCTGCAGGACTGAAGCGCCGAGGCCCGCGCCGGCGTCTCGCCCGGCTGGATGCTGCGGAAGAACTGCACCGCCACGTACAGCCCAATCGCGCACAGCACCAGCAGCGGGCTGGCCTCGACGAGATTGACGACGCCGTCCTGGACCAGCGGCACGATGATCCACGCCGGCAGAGTCACCGACATGATGAAGCCGAAGGTCAGGCTCACGGCGGCCAGGAAGTAGCCCCACGCCGAGCGCCACCACAGCAGGATGCCCGTCGCCAGCATGAGCGGCACGACCATGCCCAGGTCGAGGGCCTGCGTCACCAGGGTCGTCATCCCGGCTAGCTCGTCCGGGAAGCGGCCTGCCAGCGTAAACGGGATGATGCGGCCGAGCCACAGCAGGATGAGCGCCGCGCCCATGACGAAGGTGAACGCGATGAACAGGCGGCGCGGGAACTTCGCCGAAATCTGGCTCGGCAGGCGCGCGACGTCAATGTCGGCCAGGTTGATAAAGAAGGCGACGGCGCTGAGGGCGAAGATCGTCACGTAGACCAGGAACAGTGGGTTGAAGGCCAGCATCGCCGCGTATTGCAGGTATTGATAGGCGAAGTAGAACAGCAGGCCGCTCAAGAGCAGCCGCCCGCGCAGCGACCGTCGCCAATCCAGGTAGATGGCGACGGCGAACATGGGCAGCGCGAGAATGAGGTTGATGGCGTCCCACACCTTGCCCTCCCGCGCCACGGACACGGGGTCGTAGCGGTAGAGGCCGGCGCCGTAGAACGTCGCCTGCTCGCCGCGCACGGTGACGTAGGGGATCGGCGCGCCCGGCGTCTGGTAGAACAGGCCGGCGCACGCAGCTATGAGGACGAGGCCAAAAATGACGAGACACAGAATTGTTTTGAGGCGCATTGCCACACTCCTTTCCCAATTCGGAGAAACTCATAGGCCCTTACGCGGTGGATAGTCGCGCGGACGGTCGCTCCCCACCACAGCGTGGAACGGTAGCGCCGACTTCAGTCGGCATTTCCTTGGAGCCGACTGCTTGTGTCTTTTGCGTTCATTATAGTCGAAAACCGTCGAAAGGCCCTTGCTCCAGGCCATCGGCAGGACTCAGCTTCGCTCCGCAATAATGATGCCGAGCGCGGCGCGCTGTGCGCCTGAAAATGGCATGCTTCTTGCTAACCGTTATGTCAGGCAGTTTTCTCGTCCAGGGGTCACAGGGTCCCTGTGACGGGCGACTTGCCGCGCTTCGCAGCCAGCATGATTGCACGAACAGGAGCGTTACCACATGGCTACCCAAGTCGCGCGCCCGACCCGACGCGCTACCACACGCACCGCCAAACCGAAGCCCTCGCGCCGCCCCGGGATGGGCGCGCTGCCCTATGACACGGGGACGACCTTCCGCGTCTGGGCGCCCAACGCCAACGCCGTCTTCGTCGCCGGTACGTTCAACGACTGGGCCCCGATGGGCAATCCGCTCGTGTCGGAGAAGAACGGCTACTGGTCGGGCGACGTCGAGGGGGCGAAGGCGGGCGACCACTACAAGTATCGCATCGTCAACGGCAAGGACGAGCTGTGGCGCATTGACTCCTACGCCCGCGAGGTGACCAACTCGACCGGCGATGCTGTCATCTACGACCCGACGTTCGACTGGGATGCCGACAACTATCGCACGCCGCCCTGGAACGAGATGGTCATCTACGAGATGCACATCGGGACGTTCAACGGCGACGCGGCGCACATGCCCGGCGCCTTCGACCAGGCCATCGAGAAGCTGCCCTACCTGCGCGACATGGGCATCAACACCATCGAGCTGATGCCGATCCAGGAGTTCCCCGGCGGCATCTCGTGGGGCTACAGTACCGCGCACCCGTTCGCCATCGAGAGCGACTACGGCGGCCCAGAGGGGTTTAAGCGCTTCGTCAAGGCGGCCCACGAGCATGGCATGGCGGTCATCCTGGATGTGGTCTACAACCACTTCGGCCCGAATGACCTCAGCCTGTGGCGTTTCGATGGGTGGTACGAGAACGAGCGCGGCGGCATCTACTTCTACCAGGACGAGCGGGCGAACACGCCGTGGGGCGACACGCGGCCAGATTATGGGCGCGCGGAGGTGCGGCAGTACATCCGCGACAACGTCCTGATGTGGCTGGAGGACTACCACCTCGACGGCCTGCGCGTGGACGCGGTGGCCTACATCCGCAACTATGTCGGCGACGATAGCCCGGAGCACGACCTGCCCGCCGGCTGGGAACTGATGCAGTGGATCAACACCGAGATTGACACGCGACAGCCGTGGAAAGTGACAATCGCCGAGGACCTGCGCCACATCGAGGCCATCACGACGCCGGTCGCCGACGGCGGCGCAGGCTTCGATGCCCAGTGGGACGCCGGCTTCCACTACCCGGTCAACCAGAACATGATCCGGCAGGAAGACGCGGACCGCAACGCGGAGGAGGTCGCCGGGGCGGTGACCAACCGCTACAACAACGACGCCTTCAAGCGTGTCATCTATACCGAGTCCCACGACGAAGTCGGCAACGGCCTGGCGCGGATTCCGGAGCAGATCTGGCCCGGCAACGCGGGGAGTTGGTACTCGCGGAAGCGCTCGACGCTGGGCGCGTGCCTGCTGTTCACGTCGCCCGGCATTCCGATGATCCTCCAGGGGCAGGAGTTCCTGACCGACTCGTGGTTCAAGGACGACAAGCCGCTCGACTGGAGCAAGCTGGAGCAGTATCCGGGGATTCAGCGCCTCTACACCGACCTGATCCAGCTCCGCCGCAACTATCACAATACGACGCGCGGGCTGAGCGGGCAGTTCGTGGACATGTACCGCGTCAACGCCGAGGCCAGGATCATCGCCTATCACCGCTATGACCAGGGTGGCCCCCAGGATAGCGTGGTGGTCGTCGTGAACCTGACGAGCCAGCCGTGGGATGAGTACTGGGTCGGCCTGCCGGCCGAGGGGCTGTGGACAGTGCGCCTGTGTAGCGACGCCCAGGTCTACGACCCCGAGTTCACCAATCACCCGTGCTTCGACGTGACCGCGATCGCCGAACCCCAGGACGGGCAGCCGTTCAAGGGCAAGGTGAGCCTCGGCCCATACACCGCTGTCATCCTGTCCCAGGACGCGGGCTAGACGCTGAACAGTCTGTCCTGGCTGCGTCGTCGCCGGACGTGACACCATCGGCCAGGTCGTGTGCGTCTGGGTCGTGACGTTCGCCATCGGCCTGGCGCACCTGCACCACTCCATCGGGGGAACGATCGAGGCCCTGGCCGGCAAAGAAGCCGGCCAGGCGGTGTCGCGGCCGCAAATCGCCGTGTTCCTGGCCTTCGCCACCCTGGGGGTAGCTCCACAGTATAGCGTGGAAGAGCCGAATTCACCCCCCCATCCCCCCGCCGGCGGGGGGAGCAGAGGGGGGTCTCCACGCTATCGTGTAGAGCTACCACCCTGGGGAACGCGGTCGGCGGCGTTGTGTTTGTGGCGTTGTTCAAGTACGGCCAGATTAGCATGTAGCATGTTGGGTTCGGAGCCAGAAGCGCCGGGCGGCCGATGAAGCGGTCCAGTTGGTTCGGGAGGAGTGTCAGGCATGGCTGGGGTAGATGTGTCGTTGGCGGAGCTGCATCGAGTTCTGCGCGAGAGATTTGGTTACGCGGCTTTTCGTCCGGGGCAGGAGCGCATCATCCGCGCCCTGCTCGACGGGCGCGATGTGATGGCGGTGCTGCCCACCGGCGCGGGCAAGTCCCTGACCTATCAGCTCACCTCCCAGGTGCTGCCGGGTACCACGCTCGTCGTCTCGCCCCTTATCGCGCTCATGAAGGACCAGGTCGAGTCGCTGTCCGACCTGAGCATGTCCGTGGGGGTGATCAACAGCGCGCTTACGGCCGGGGAGACGGCGGACCAGTTGCGCGACATTCGGCGCGGCGCGTTCAAGCTGCTGTACGTGACGCCCGAGCGGTTCAGCGATGAGGAGTTCATGGCCGCCGTCAAAGAGACCCACGTCTCGTTGTTCGTCGTGGACGAGGCCCACTGCGTCTCCGAGTGGGGGCACGACTTCCGCCCCGACTACCTGGTCCTGGGGAGCGTGGCGCAGCAGCTGGGCCGCCCGCCCGTCCTCGCCCTGACGGCCACGGCGACCCCGTGGCTGCGCGCCGAGATCATGGACCGGCTCGGCCTGCGCTCGCCGGAGCTTGTGGTGCGCGGGGTGGACCGCCCGAATCTGTTCTTCGAGGTGTGCCGCGTCCGCTCCGATGCCGAGGACAGGCGCGTGATCCAGGACCTGCTGCTCGGCGAGAACGGCGAGTACGAGCCGGCGCTGGCCGAGCGCCTGCCGCTGACGATGGCAGGCAGTGGCATCATCTACACCGCCACGCGCCAGGGGGCGACGGAGACGGCGGAGTGGCTGGCGGCGATGGGTATCCCCTCCGACTACTACCACGGCCAGCGCAAGAAGGCCGACCGCGACCGGGTGCAGGAGGCCTTCATGGCGGGGGAGCTGCGCGTCATTGCCGCGACCAACGCTTTCGGCCTCGGCGTGGACAAGCCCGACGTGCGCTTCGTCATCCACCGCGACATCCCGACGAGCCTGGAAGCCTACTACCAGGAGGCCGGCCGCGCCGGGCGCGACGGCGATCTGGCGCGCTGCACGCTCATCTACCGCGCGGAGGACCTGGGCCGGGCGGCGTTCATGGCCTCCAGCGGCCAGCTCACCCGCGAGGAAGTGCAACAGGCCCAGGCGCGCCTCAAGGCCTGGGGCGACGACACGTTCACGCTGCGCGACCTCAAGCACGTGACGGGCCTGAGCAAGGCCGACCTGGGCCGCCTGGTGACGCTGCTCAAGCGCGACGGCATCCTGGCCGAGCGGCGGGGACGGTTCCGCGTGTTGGAGCCGGACTTCGACCCCAACGCCATCTCACTCGACGAGGAGGACTATCGCCGGGCCTACGAGCGCAGCCGCATCGAGATGATGCGCGGCTACGTCGAGACGCGGGACTGCCGCCGCCGCTACATCCTCAACTACTTCGGCGAGGATCACGAGTCCGACCGCTGCGAGATGTGCGACAACGACATGGCGCAGCCCACAACCCAGACAATCCAGATCGGCAAGGAGGATGCCAACGGCCACGGGAACGGCGGCCCGGGCTACGCCCTCGGCCAGCGCGTCGTCCACACATCGTGGGGCGAGGGGACGGTGCAGCGGGTGAACGGCGACGTCGTGACGGTGCTGTTCGAGACGGCGGGCTACAAGACGTTGTCGCTGGCCGTCGTCGCCGAGCGCGGGATTCTGCACATGGCCGACGTGGCCGCGTAGGACCTGAGCCAAACCTTATTGAAACGCCAAGGCGCAAAGGAGAAAGACTCGACCCCTTCTTCCTTGGCGTCTCTGCGTCTTGGCGTTGCCTTCTCTCGACGCTTTGGAATGCGGCGAATGGTCGCGCGGACCACGAACGGCACGAAACGGACGCGAAAAGCGCGAAAAAGAGCCGGGCGGCGCGTCCCTTTCGCGTTTTTCGTGCGCTTTCGTGTCCTTCGCGGTCCAAGCCCCCCTCTGCGCCTTGGCGTTACTTTCTCTCAGAGGGCTAGGAAGCGAGGGCCATTCGCTGCGGGCGGGCGCGGTGGGACTTGATGAACGTGAGGATAGCGCCCGTGAATTCCTCGGCGCGTTCCCACTGCGGAGCGTGTCCGCAGTCCTCGAACGTCACCAGCCGCGCGTTGGGCATGGTTTGCACCAGGCTGTGGGCGAAGTCAATCGGCGTGAGCATGTCCCGCTCCCCCCAGACGAGGAGCGTCGGCTGCTGGATGCGGGCGAGCTTGTGGCGGATGTCCGCCGTGCAGAGCTGCATGCCGGCGTGCCAGATGGTCTTGACCCCCGCCCGGCGCATATCGCTGAAGAAGGTCGGCAGAAGGGTGAGCGGGGCGCGGCGCGCTTCCTGAGCCATGGACATGGCATTGCGCACCATGTTGACGCCGAGGGGTGTCGTCGCCGCGTCCACGAGGACGAGGAGGTTCACCTTGTCGGGGTAGTCGGCGGCCAGCTCAGCCGCAATATAGCCGCCCATGGAGTGGCCGATGACCGTCGCGCTGCGGATGCCGAGGTAATCCATCCACGCCGCCAGGTAGTGCGCGCCTTTTTCGAGATCGAACCCGTCCCCGCTGCGGCTCTCGCCGAAACCGACGAGGTCCACGGAGTAGACGCGGCCCTGGCGCGCGAACGCCTCGACGGTGCGCTGCCACCAGCGGTGCGAGCCGGCCAGGCCATGCACCAGGACGATGGGATGGCCCGCGCCGGTCACGGCGTAGTTGATGACGACGTCGCCCAATTTCACGCGGCGGTAGTCAAGCTCGACGTTCGCTCGGCCACCCGCCAGCCCCAGCCCCAAGCGTCCCAACACAGCCATATCCTTACTCCTCGCCTCGCGTGTATTCCACAGCCTCCCAACCAGCGCGGTGTAGGACGCGATCTCATAGCTCTCGACCTTGATGCCAGCGCCCAAGAGGCATGCCAACTTCGTCCATAGAGACAGGGCCACACCATCGTGCGGCCCTGTCGGTCTCGCTCAGAAACGGTTAGCGATGGGAAGCCCGGTCGATGCTGCCGTGCAGGTCCGTCGTGTCCTCGTCGTCGGGCGTGACGATGTTGCGGTGGATGACATCGTCGCCGTTGTAGTCGGCCGCGTCGCGATCCTCCGGCACCTTGCCGCCCGCCGCGTGGCCGGCGGCCGCGCCGGCCGTGCCGCCAATCAGCGCGCCGGGGATCGTGCCGACCGGCCCGGCTACTGCCGTACCCACAGCCGCGCCCGCCGCGCCGCCGGCGAGCGCGCCGCCCGCCGTCCCCTCGTCACCCTCATTCGGCTCGCGGCGCTGCGCGTCCTCCGACGCCTTGCCCGCGATGGCGCCGGCGGTGCCGCCGACGATGCCGCCGACCGCGGCGCCGACCGGCCCGCCGATCACCGCGCCCGTGGCTGCGCCCGCCGCCCCACCGCCGAGAGCGCCGGCCGTCGTCGCGCCGGTCTCGTCGCCGTTGTGACCCGACGTGTAGTGCGTGCCGCCAGGGCCGGTGTCCGCCCCGTAGTGCTCAAGAATCTGGAGCGCCTGCATCACGCGGTTGCCGGCGCGGACCGTCACCAGGGTGTCGCCGCGCTCGAAACCGGTGTTGAAGTGGGACGCCTCTTCCTCCGGGATGCCCATGCTGGTCATCGCGCCGATGAGGCCGCCGGCGCCCGCGCCGATGGCCGCGCCGGCCAGGGTCGTCGCCAGGATGCCGCCGGCGACGATGGGGCCGATGCCCGGAATCGCCAGCGCGCCGATGCCGAGCAGATAGCCGACGAGGCCGCCCAGCACGCCGCCGCCGACCAGACCAGCCGCAGTCGCGCCGCCACTGGCATCGGCGACCATGTTGCCCTCGGCGTCGCGCTCGCGGACGGCGATGCCGATCGTGTCCTGGGCGAAACCGGCGTCGCGCAGCGCGCGCACAGCCTGCTCCGCCGAGGCATTGTCGTGGAACAGGCCGGCGACGACGTCGCGGCCGGTCAGATTGCGGGTGTTACCAGGGTTATTGGTGAACGTATTATCCATGTGTCAAGCTCCTTCGTAACTGTTACTTGCTAACTTCGCGTAGGCCACATTGGCCCTGGCACAGGGGGTGCAAGTTTCATGCCAGCCCTAGGAAGCGCTTCACAGCCGCCGCTCTGCCGCTGACACCACCGACTCAAGCCGGTGGCTAGGACAACAAAGCCTGCTCAAGCAGGCTGTCCAGCCCACTTTAGTGGGCTTCGCACCCTGAGCCTGGCACTTGAGTGCCAGGCTCGAGGGTTGGCATGTAACTTGCATCCAGTCTCGTGGCGCACGCCGACAGTGCGAGCGCCCTGGGTTGGCGGAGACCAAGAAAGGAGCAGCATATGCCGTCAAGATTCCCTTCGACGCAAGGACAGGCGACGATGGAGACCTCAGGCGGGTCCTGGGTCGGGGTGGTATTGAAGATTGGGGTGAGCGCGCTGGCGTTGGGCCTGGGGGTCGCGGCCCTCTTCGCGCTTCGCAAGTATCTCGGCCGGGGTGGGGAGCCGCGGGATGTCGCCAGGGGCGGGAACTTGTTCCGCAGCCCGAACGCGGCGGCCCAATCGGGCGACACGCCTAGCCGCATCAAGTCCGCGATCTCGAGCCGCCTCGGCCATCAGGCGGCGTCGGGCGCGTCCGAAGCGCCGCGCGACGAGTACATTGACAAGGCCAGCGAGATGTCGTTCCCTGCCAGCGATCCGCCGGCCTGGACGAGCGGGCCGTCGAAGGCAGCTCAGGCCCTCAACGACCAGTAGGTTCTCCTTATGAGAGCGCGTGGACCAGGGCGGTTCGCGCGCTCTTATATCAGGGCGCGAGATAGTCTAGCAGCACCGGATAGACTATCTCGATGCGCTGCCACTTCTGATACTGATCAATGAGATCGTGATGTAGTTTCAGAGCCGCCGGGAACTCGAATGCCTCAACGCGGCTCGGCGCCCGTTGCTGCCATTCGCTCGTTAGGGCGTGAGCGGATGTCATAGGGCCCTCGGCTTAGCGATTCACAGGTCGCTCGACGTAATCCATTTCGGAACGGCGACAGGGCGATACTGTTTGAAGCGGTCGAGAAGCCGCGCCGGATCGTCATCGACCAGGAGCATGTCGCGGTGAGTCGCGCGGATGAAGCCCTGAGTCACGGCATGGTCCACCAGCCCCAGCAGGGCGTCGTAGAAGCCGGCGACATTCAGCAGGCCACACGGCTTCTCGTGCAAGCCCAGCTGCGCCCACGTCAGGCTCTCAAAAAACTCCTCGAACGTCCCATAACCGCCGGGCAGAGCGACGAAGGCGTCGCTCTTGTCCGCCATCATGGCTTTTCGCTCGTGCATCGAGCCAACCACGTGCAGCTCGGTCAGGCGCTGATGCGCCAGTTCTTTCTCCGCCAGGTGCGTGGGGATAATGCCGATGACCTCGCCGCCGCCCGCCAGCACGGCGTCAGCCAGGACGCCCATCAGCCCAACGTGGCCGCCGCCGTATACGAGGCCCAGCTTGCGCTCGGCGAGGAGCGCTCCGAGGTAACGGGCCGCGTTGTTGTAGATTGGGTCACCGCCCGTGCTGGAGCCGCAAAAAACACATATGCGTTGCATTCTCTAAACTCCCAGGGATTTCAATAGGATAGGATAGACCAAGTCAATGCGCTGCGCCGTCTGCCACGGGTCGATCATGTCGTGGATGATGCTGTCGTCTTTCGCGAACCTGAGCACTTGGACCCGCTCGGGCGCGTTAGCCTTCCATTCGCGGCCGAGTTTGTACGCCGTGGGCAAGTGGATCGCCGTGTCCGCGTCAGTGGCAATCATGACGACGCGGCGGGCGGCGGGCGGCCTGTGTTTCGCTGCCGCCAGCACGGAATCGCCCGCCTTGAAAATGTTTATCAGGGCGTGGGTGGAGAAACGTGGGTAGCCGTAGGGCGGCCCCTGGATTTTCTCCTTGACACGCGGGTCCCACCAGATGAACATGTTGGGGATGTGTGGCACGATGGCCTTGGCAAGGCCGGAGACAAAAGCAGGCGCGAAGGGCAGGCCAAGTGAGGGGGACACCACGACGGCAAGGTCAACGTCGCTGCGGAACTGGGCCGCGTAGGCGGCCATCACCCCGCCCGCCGAGAGGCCCATGACCGTGACATCGTCTCCCAGGCCGTGGGCGATATCAATGGACTCATTCGTCAGGCGCACGAGCATGTCGGACGTCAGCTTTGCCTGGTCGTCGTTCATCAGGTTCTTCAGGCCGTGAAACTCGATGCGCGGAACAAAGACGTTGAGGCCCTTTTGATACAGTGTCTCTCCCAGCTGGTCGAGCTGGGCCGGGCAGTTGGTGTAGCCGTGGAAATAGACGAGGGCCCGCTCCGTCTTCTGCCCATGGGTCCATAGGCGGGTATGGCAGACATCATCTATGTCCGCGCCTTCCTTGCTCTGGATGGCGGTGATGCGCGCGACAGCTTCGTCATAGGAGACGCTGGTGGCGGTCACTATGTCGTTCATAAAGGCTCCCCGGCTGGGTGTTATCGCTTTCAGCACGTCATTGTAGGTGTCACTTCAGGCACTGTCAACCTGAGTGAACCAGCTCCTTACCACAGAGAAACGAACACCGCCGTGGTGCGCGGCGGGACGATGAACGCACCGCCGTCGTAGTGGGCGTCGCCCACTACGGGATCGGCGGACTCGGTCTGGGCCGGGTGCAGGGAGAACACAGGCGTATCCGGCCAGGCGACACTGAAGTGCTGCCAGTAGGGGGCGGCGTTGAACACAACGACGATGTTCTGGTGTGGCGCAACCTCCGCCGGTAAGCCGGCGCCGTCGAGGCGCATGGCGATCAAGGCCGGGGACTGCGCCTGGCCGGTGTTGAGGAACGACACGCGCCGCTGCACCTCGCTCGTCTTGCCCAGGCGGAACAGCTTCGATCCCTTCCGAATCCGCAGCATCTCTCGAAAGTGCTGGCGGGCAGCGGCGATCTCGGCCGGGCCGGGGTGCAGCGCGGGGTCGGCGAGCAGTGGCGCGGCGAGCGGCCAGTGGTGCTCGTTGTCCCACGCCGGCGGCAGCCCCACGCCCCAGTTGTTCGACTGCCCGGTCCAGTCAACCTTGTTGAACCAGTCGCCGGAGTCGTAGCTGTTGCGGTCCAGGGACTTGGAGCGCAGCAGGTCCTGGCCGGCCTGGAAGAAGGGGATGCCCTGGCCGAGCATGACCAGGCTCACGCCGAGGTTGTGCATGCGCACGCGGTCGGCGAGGCTGGCCTCAGACGCGGCCTTCATCTGAATGGCGTCGAACAGGGTCTCGTTGTCGTGGGCCTCGAGATAGCTCACGGTCTCATGCGGCTCGCGGGCGTAGCCGGCGGGCTGGCCGTTGTAGTCAATCCGGTCGCCGCGCAGCCGCGCCCCCCAGCTCGTGACCAGCTCGTAGTCGGCCAGGTTGGCAGCCAGCCCCAGGCGGACGAGGTCGGTGAGATAGAGCAGGTGCGTACGCAGATTCTCCTCGCGGCCCTGCCAGTGGCCGTTTGGCTCGTACCACAGGCCGGTCACAAACCCCTGCTCGCGGGGGTCGCCGAAGCCGCTGCCGCCGCGCGCCGCGTCGCGCAACCGGTCGCTAAACGTCCCGATGCCCGTGCCGGCCATGTTGCCCTGGGAGGCGTTCACGCCCCGCGCGTTCCAGCCGACCTCGCCGAAGTCCCAGCCTTCCCCGTAGATGTAAATCTTCGTGCCGTCCACGCCGTCCCGCGCCGGAGTCAAGGTGCGCAGCGTGTCGCGCACCTTGAGGAGGTTGCGGCGCATGTGGTGGCCCATCAGGTCGAAGCGAAAGCCGTCCACCTTATAGGCCGTGGCCCACGTGACGAGGGAATCGACCATGAGCTTTTCCATCATCGCGTGCTCGGTGGCGGTGTTGTCGCAGCACGTGCTCATCTCGACGTGGCCGACGGCGTTGAGGCGGTGGTAGTAGCCGGGCACAACCTTGTCCAGGACGGACTGCGGATTCTGGCCGCTGGCGGAGGTGTGGTTGTAGACCACGTCCATCACGACGCGCAGCCCCACTTTGTTGAGCGCCATCACCATCTCGCGGAATTCGAGGATGCGTCCCGCCCCGTCCGGCTGCGTGGCGTAGCTGCCCTCCGGGGTGGTGTAGTGGAACGGGTCATAGCCCCAGTTGTAGCTATCCCTGTGCCGCGTCGCCCCGACGAGCGCCTGCTGCTTCGGGGAGTCGGGCGGAAAGCTCGCCAGGACGGCCGGGTCGGGGTCCTGGCGCTGGGCGCGGTTCTCCTCGATGGTCGCGATGTCGAAGACGGGCAGCAGGTGAATGTGGGTCAGGCCCAGGCTTGCCAGGTCGCGCAGGTGGCGCATTCCGTGGCTGTCGGGGAGGGTGAACGCCTTGTACGTGCCGCGATACGCCTCGGCGACGGACGGATCGTTGGCGCTGAAGTCGCGCACGTGCAGCTCGTAGATAACGATGTCTTCGAAGCCGGCCAGGGGCGGCTTGCGGAGGTCCTGCCAGCCGGGCGGCTGGAGCGCCGGGTCGCTCAGGTCCACGATCTGGCTGCGCGTGCCGTCGGTGGACAGGCCGATGGAGTACGGGTCCGTGACCAGGTTGCGCTCGATACGCCCCGTCGTCGGCGTCCACACCTCGACCTCGTAGAGGTAGTAGCGCCCGGTCCACGACGGCTCGCCCTCGACGCTCCAGACACCGGTCTGGGGGTTGAGCGTCAGCGGCAGCGTCTCGCCCAGGGGCGCGGCCGAGGTCTCGAACAGGTGCACGCTGACATCGCGGGCGGTCGGCGCCCACAGCTTGAGGCTGGGCGTCGCCCCGTCGTAGATGACGCCGAGCGAGCCGTAGTACGTGTACAGGTCATCGAGGACGCCGGCGATCTGGAGGGATGTCGCGTCGGCGAGGCGGCCCGCGTCGTCCAGCGCCGCGACGGCTGCCTGGCCTTTGAGAATGGCCGTCACCTTGAGGATGTCGCTGGCGCGGATCTTATAGGCGGCGTGGTCGCGGAGATGCGGAAAGCGCGCGCGGAGGCTCTCATCCAGCCCGGCCTGGTCGTAGACCAGGAGGATGAAATCGCCGCCCGCCAAGCCCTCGTCGGTTAGGGTCAAGCCCCCCTCTGGCGCGTAGTAGAGGCGCACCGCCGCCGCCTCGGTTTGGGGGAGGTTCCAGGCGATGGTATCCCAGGCAAGCCAGTACGCGCGCCTTTCCGCCAGGTTGCCCTTCGGCGGCGCGGGCGCAGCGTGGCCGTCGGGGGAAACAGCGATGTCTTTGGCCGTCAAAGGCTCTTCTTCGGTCATGCTTTCCCTTGCCCTAGTTGGTGTGGTGTCGAAGGTGAAATATAGCCGGGTGCAGCCCGCCCGTCAACGTCCTCCCCCACCTGGCGGCCGGCGGCGGGCGTCGAGCGGCAAATACTCCGAATCTACACCCTTGAGGCGCTTGTGTAACCTGTTGGCATGAAGTAAACTTCGCAAGAGCTTCCTCGCGCCATGACGTGCCTGCAATCGCCGCTGCTGCCCGTCCAGGGGCCTGACCTCGGTCGGCGCCACGCCGGCCGGCGCGAGGCGAAACACTCCCATCCCACCCCAAGGCTGACCCAAAAAGGAGCAAGTATGGCGAAGAAACAACTGGTCCTGGCTTTCTTCGAGAACGAGGCGACGGCTGACAGCGCCGTGGAAGCGATGAAGGTATGGGGCAAGGCCAACAAGAACGTCAAGCTGGGCGAGATCGGTGTGCTTGTCAAGGACGACAAGGGCAAGATCAAGACGCACAAGCTGGGCAAGCGCCACACGGGGACGGGCGTCATTCTCGGCGTCATCGCCGGCATCCTGATCCCCGGCATCTCATTCATCGGCGGCGCGATCATCGGCGGTATTGTCGGCGCCTTCTATCGCAAGGGGCTGGGATTGTCTAAGGACGACCTGGCGCGCATGGACGGCGAGCTGAGCGGCGGCAAGGCTGCCGTCGGCATCCTGGCCGAACCGGACGACGCCGAGGCGGTGTCGGCGAAGCTGGCGGAGCTGGGCGGCAAGGCGGAGACCCACGAGGTTACGGAAGAGGCGCTGGACCAGGCGGCAGAGGCCATCGCCACGGCCAGTGAGGAAGAACCGGCTGCGGCGGCAGCCGGCTAACGCGCCTGGGCCGCGTCGTCGCTGGCCGCCGCCACCGCAGCAGGGGCGTTCCGCCCCCGCACCCCAAAGAGGGCAGCCCCTTCAGGGGGCTTCGCTCGTTTAGCCTGGCACTTGAGTGCCAGGCGACGGCCGGACGCATCATGCCCGCCGCCTGGCGGCGTCATGCCACCGTCGCTGCGGCGGGTGGGCCTCGGACCGCGAAGGGCGCGAAAGACCACGAACAACGCGAAAAGGACTCGCCAGGCGGGTCCTTTTCGCGCTTTTTTGCGTCCTCTCCCGCCTGTCGCGCTCCAATCATTCACCGGCCGAGGCAATCCCACGCTGGGGCGCTTAGGGCAGCGGGCGCGGCGAGAAGGTCAGGATGAGCAGGATTAGCGCGGCGGCCGCCCACAGCCACCGCCCGCGGCCGATGGGCGTGATGTCGTCCTGGGGCGGCGGGTGGCGCAGGCCGACGACCGCCAGGATGACAGCGTACAGGCCCCAGGTCGGCGACAGGACCACCAGGGCGACGAGGCCGACCCACACGCCGCGGCCGAGCCAGATCGCGTGGCGGCCGAGGGCGGCGTAGGCCACGTGGCCGCCGTCGAGCTGCCCAATCGGGAGCAGGTTGATGGCCGTGAGCTGAACGCCCAGCCAGGCCGCGAACAACACCGGGTCGAACCAGTCAATGCCGGCGCCAGCGGCCTGCCCGCCGCGCAAGAGCCAGGCCAGCCCGCCGGCCAGGAGCGGCGGCGTGACCGGCACGGCCAGGGAGGCGACCGCCGCCTGGCGCAGCCCGATGATGAGCAGGGGCAGGGCGACCGCGAGACCGGCCAGGGGGCCGGCGAGGGCCATGTCGAAGAGCGCACGGCGGCTGGGGGCGGGGCCGCGCATGGCGATGAACGCGCCGAGGGTGCCGAGGCCCCACGGCGGCGGCGGCGCGGGCAGGAAGTAGGGCAGGGAGATGCTCATGCGGCGGCGGCGGGCCGTCAGGTAGTGGCCCATTTCGTGGGCGCCGAGAATGAGCATCAGCGACGCCGCGAACGTGAACCCCGCCGCCCCGTGGTCGGCGAGAGCATCGAACACGGCCGCCACGGAGAGCGTCGCCTGAGCGCCGATGCGGGCCGCCTGGACGAGCGCGCCGGTGACGGTGAGCAGGGCCAGGGTTACCAGGAACAGGAACAGGCTGAGACCCCAACGGGGCGGCGCGGGCCGCGTGGCGGCGAACGGGTAGGCGATCACCACGTCGCGCTGGCCGTCGTGGAACAGGAACGGGGTGAAGCCCCGCGCGCCGAAGGCGTCGCCCAGGGCGTGGATGGCGTCGGTGGCCGAAACTGTCAAATGGCCGTAGAATTCCCACATGCGCCCATCGTGGCCGCGGCGAATGTCGCGCACGTCGAACACGCCGGCCATCGCCGTGCGCAGGTCCAGGGCAAGATTGTCGGCGTCGGGATGAAGCATGGTGTTCGCGTCAGATAAGCGCCAGACTCTGAAACTTATGGGTAGAAAAGAAGTGTATGTAGAGGAAGGGCAGTCGCCAAAACTGGACGGCGCCGACCCGCCAGCATCCGATGACGCGGTCGCGGCCCTGGCCGTCCTCCGCGCCGAGGTCTACGCCTGCCGACGCTGCGCCGAGGCGGGCTATTTCGTCGGCGGCGCGGTGGTCGGCGGCCGCCGCCCGGCGCGGGTGATGCTCATCGGGCAGGCCCCATCCCTCGCCGGCGCCGAGCAGGACCGCCCGTTTGCCTGGCGCGAGGGGCGGCCGCGCCCAAAGCTCTGGGACTGGCTGGAAGAGGCCGGCTGGACGGAGGACGAGTTCCGCGCCCTGGCGTACATGACGGCGGTGACGCGGTGCTACCCCGGACCGGCGCGCAGCGGCCAGGGCGACCGGCGGCCCTCGGCGGCCGAGGTGCGCCTGTGTGCGCCCTACCTGGAGCGCGAGCTGCCGCTGGTGAACCCGGAGCTTATCATCCTGCTCGGCGCGGCAGCCGCCGAACGTATCCTGGGCAAGGTGCGGCTGGACGACATCATCGGCCGCCCGCTGGAGCGCGAGATCGCCGGGCGGACGCGGATCATTCTGCCCTTGCCGCACCCGTCGGGTGTCAGCCGCTGGCACAACGATCCAGCGAACCAGGTGCGGCTCGGCGATGCCCTGGCGACGTTGCGGGCGCTGCGGAGCCAATTGTCGGTCTAAACAGTTAGGTTTGTCGTTGGGGGCAATGATGAAGCGGAGTTTGAGTCGAACACGAGTCGTTTTGTTGGCAGTAAGCCTGTTAGCGTTCGGGTTGCGCGTCATTCTATTGGACGCCCAGAGTCTGTGGAGCGACGAGTATCTCTCGCTCGGGCGGGCCATGATGGCCCCCGGCGAGCTGCTCGCCAACCTGCCCGTCGAACACGTGCCGCTCTACTTCTGGCTGCTCCACGCCTGGACGCTCCTTGCCGGCGCGTCCGACTTCGCCCTGCGCTTCGCGTCCGTCGTCTTCGGAACGCTGACCGTCCCCCTGCTCTACGCGGTCGGCCGCCGTCTCGTCGCGCCCTCCGTAGCCGTGCTCGCCGCGCTCCTGTTCGCCGTCAACCCGTTCCAGGTCTGGTACAGCCAGGAAGCCCGCATGTATAGCATGCTCGCCGCCCTGGGCCTAACCGCCCTCCTGGCGCTCGACGTGGCGCTGACCGAGCCGCGCCGCCGCCTGCCCGCGGCGGCAATCTACGTGGCCGCCTGCGCCGCCGCCATGTATGCCCACTACTACGGCGCGCTCATTCCGCTCCTCGGCCTGCTGTGGGCCATCGCGCGGCTGGCCCTGGCTGGCAGGCAGCGGCGCGGCCAGGCGCGAACGCTGCTCCTGAGCTACGTCGCCATCGCCCTCCTGGGCATTCCGTGGCTGGCCCGCGTCG
Organism: Anaerolineae bacterium; assembly: GCA_046328525.1. Lineage (GTDB taxonomy): Bacteria > Chloroflexota > Anaerolineae > Epilineales > JAHCIE01 > JBDHWG01. Next base: position 83,554 of record JAXLWK010000006.1, on the reverse strand, counting down.
TCCACATCCGCGAGTACACCAGCCCCCTCGCGCTGTCGTCGTCCAACCCGCTGGAGTACGTCGCCATATACGCCTTCGGCACGACGCTGCCGGACGAGGCGTTCACCTGGCTCGGCCCGGGCGCGGCCATCCTGGGGCTGGTTGGGCTGGCGGCGCTCTTCCGCGCCGCGCGCGCCCGCCGCGAGTACGCCGGCTTCGCCCTGGCCGGGATCGCCGTGGGCGTGCCGCTCCTCATGGGGGCGATCCTCCTGGGACGCGGCTCGGTGTTCCACCCGCGCTACTTCATCATGGCCGCGCCTGTCTACTGCCTCATCCTGGCGCAGGCGGTCCTGGCGCTCAACCGGCGCAGCCTGGCCCTGGGCGCGGCCGCCGTCGTCTTCCTCGTCGTCGGCGCCGGGTACAGCCTGAGCCTGTGGTACGGCGACGACCACTACGCCAAGTCGGTAGACAAGGAGTACATGACGCTCATCGAGGAGAACAGCCCCGCCGACTCGGCGATCCTGGCCGACGGCCCGCGCCTGAGCACCCTGGAGCGCTACGGCAGTGACGAGTTCGACAGCGTGATCAACCTACGGGGCCGCGTGCGGCAGCAGGGCGCGGCGGCGGAGATACGGGCCGTGCAGGAGGCCGCCGCGGAGCACGAGCTGGTGTGGCTCATCACCCGCCCGCCGAACCAGTCGGACGACGTGAAGGCGTGGCTGGATACCCACGGGTTCCAGGCGCTACGCGAGGAGTTCGACGATTACTCGGTCTACGCCTACTCCTTCCCCCGCGCGACCGTGACGCCCGCCCCGCCCGCCACCGTCAACAGCGCCGCGCCCGTCTCGCTGACGTGGGCGGCGGCCCCGAACCCCGCCCAGCCGGACGACGTCGTGGACGTCAGCCTGAACTGGCTGCCCGGCGGTCCCTTGCCCGCGGATAGCAAGGCCTCCCTGCGCCTGTACGACGCCGCCGGCAAGCTCGTCTGGCAGCGCGACCGCGAGCCGGATGATGGCACGCTGTCTACGCAGGACTGGCGGCCCGGGGACGTGATCGTGGACCGCCTGGCGCTGGGTATCCCCGGCGACCTCGCGCCCGGTGTCTACACGCTGCGCGTCGTCCTGTACGAGCCGCAACACCAGCAGGAGCTGCTCAGCGCGACCCTCGGCACGCTCAAGGTCGCCCCGTAATGCAAGTCTGACTTGAACAAAGCGCCGCGCGCGTGTATCATCCCCGTCTACACGACTCCCGACACGGCGAGGGTTTATGGTCACGTTCGATGATGTTGTCGCGGCGCAGAAGACAATCGCCGGGCGCTTGCACCGCACGCCCCTGGTAGGTAGCGCTGCCCTCTCCGAGCGCGTCGGCGCTCCCCTCTATCTCAAGCTCGAAAACTGGCAGAAGACCGGCTCGTTCAAGGTACGCGGCGTGCTGAACAAGCTGCGCACCCTGACGCCGGCGGAGCGCGCGCGGGGCCTGGTGACGGCGTCGGCGGGCAATCATGCCCAGGCCCTGGCGTGGGCGGCGCAGGCCGAGGGTGTCCCCTGCACCGTGGTCATGCCCGAGTCCGCGATGCCCGCCAAGCTCGCCGCCGTCCGCGGCTACGGCGCATCCGTCGTCCTAGAAAGCACGGTGATGCGCGTCATCGAGCGGGCGAAGGCGCTTGCCGACGAGCAGGGCCTGACGTACATCCCGCCGTTCGACGACCCGGCCATTATCGCCGGGGCCGGGACCACGGGGCTGGAGATCGTCGAGGACCTGCCCGACGTTGGCACGATTGTCGTCGGTATCGGCGGCGGCGGCCTCATCGCCGGCGTCGCCGTGGCGGTCAAGACGTTCCACCCGCGCGTGCGGATCATCGGCGTCGAGCCGGAAGGCGCGCCGTCCATGCGGCGCAGCCTGGACGTCGGCCACCCGGTTCGGCTGGAGAGCGTCGCCACCATCGCCGACGGCCTGGCCCCACCCTACGCCGGCGCGCCCAACTTCGAGATCGTGCGGCAGTACGTGGACGATGTGGTGCTGGTGCATGACACGGCCATCCGCGACGCGATGGTGCTCATCCTGGAGCGCACCAAGCTCCTGGCCGAGCCGTCAGGCGCGGCGGGAATGGCGGCGCTCTTGACCGGAGCGGCGACGTTCGACGCGAACCTGCCGGTCGTCGCCATCATCAGCGGCGGCAACGTTGGCGCCGACCGCCTGGCGCAGCTCATTGCTGGAGTGTAGAGACAGGCCACGGCGTAGAGACGCGCCATAGCGCGTCTCTACAATGGAGACAAATGCCCATGGAGTATCGAGTTTTAGGCCGCACCGGCGTCAAGGTTGCGCCCATCGCCCTGGGAACGGCCAACTTCGCCGACCCCACACCCGAAGATGAGTCGCGGGCCATCCTCTTCCGCGCCCTCGACGCCGGCATCAATCTTATAGACACCGGCGACACCTACGGCGGCGGGGAGAGCGAGGCGTTCATCGGGCGCGCCCTGGCCGCCAGCGGCCGCCGCGACGAGACAGTGCTGGCGACGAAGACGTTCTACCCCACCGGCCCTGGCCCCAACGACCGCGGCGGCTCGCGCCTGCGCATCGTCCAGGCGTGCGAGGCGTCGCTGCGCCGCTTGCAGACGGACCGCATTGACCTGTACCAGATCCACCGCCCCGACCCCGATGTTGCCGTAGACGAGACGCTCGGCACGCTGACGGACCTGGTGCGGCAGGGCAAAATCCTCTACATCGGAACCTCGACGCACCCGGCGTGGAAGGTCATGGAGGCAATCATGGTGAGCGAGTTGAAGGGCTACGTCCGCCCCATCAGCGAGCAGCCGCCGTACAACCTCCTGGACCGCCGCATCGAGAACGAGCTTGTCCCGATGTGCCAGGCGCACGGGCTGGGCATCCTGCCCTGGTCGCCCCTGGGGATGGGCATCCTGGCTGGCCGCTACGCCCCTGGCGACTATCCGCCGGACTCGCGCGCGGCGCTGCGCGGCGGCGTGTACCGCGACCGGGTGTCGGCCCACGCCGTCGCGGTGGGGCAGGCGTTCACGCAGCTCGCCGCCGACGCCGGCCGGCCGCCGGCGCAGCTCGGCCTGCTGTGGGTCAAGGACCAGCCGGGCGTCACCGCCCCCCTGTTCGGCGCGCGCACCGTCGCCCAACTGGAGCACATCCTGCCGGTGCTGGAGATGCGCCTGAGCGACGATCTGCGAGCCGCCTGCGACGCCCTCGTGCCGCCGGGCAGCGCCGTCGCCAACTTCCACAACTCCGCCGCCTGGATGAAAATGCGGGTCGGCTAACACCGAGGAGACATCCCCCATGACCACTATCACCATCGAGTTCGAGAAGGGCGGCGTGTTCACGGCGCGGCTGCTGGAGACCGAAGCGCCCAGGTCGTGCGCCATCATCCGCGAGCGCCTGCCCTTCGCCTACCGCTTCCACCACAGCATCGTGTCCGGCCAGGCCGTCGTCACCCTGCCGCCGGACATGACGATGCCCCGGGAGAACCAGCGCGTCGCCGGCATCTACCCCGGGGCCTTGTCGTTCCTGGTCAAGGACGAGCCGGTGCTCGTTCCGGATGAGATTTACATCGCCTACGGCATCTTCATCTCGCGCGGCCTGACCGTGGACGCGAAGCAGCCGGTCAACGTCTTCGGGCAGATTGACGACAACCTGGACGAGCTGGCGAAGATTGGCCGCCGCATCCTGATGCAGGGCGCGGAGGTGGTCGAGTTCCGTTAACCCTGGCGCGCTTTCTTCCACGCCTGGAAGTCGGCCTCGATGTCCTCGCGCCACACCGTCACGTCCACTTCGCCACTGGTGTACGTGCCTTCGGCGAGGCGCTGCTTGCTGAAGACGTCGCGGATGGCGACGTTCTCGCTCGTCTCGACGACCTCGCGCGCCAGGTGCGGCGGGATGACGATGATGCCGGTCGGCGTGCCGAGGATGATGTCGCCCGGCAACACCGTGACGCCGGCGATGCGGATGGGGATGTTGAGGCCGGCGAGGGTGACGTCGGCGATGGCGGTTGGGTCTACGCCGCGCACGAAGAAGTTGACGTTGTTGAGCTGGACCAGCCCCTGGTAGTCGCGGATGCCGCCGTTAATGACCGCGCCGACGCCGGTGCGCCGCGCTACGGCCGTGCCCAGGTTGTCGCCGACGACCGTGCCGTCCTTGATTTTGCCGAAGATGTCCACGACCATCACATCGCCGGCCTGAAGCGTCTCGATGACCCACGAGTTCTGCCCGCCGATTTGGCCGCGCCCCTCGCTGAGGCCGGTGCGCTGGATGGCGTCGTGGAAGTCGGGGCGGTGCGGCACAAATTGCGCGGTGACGGCGCGGCCGACGAGGATCGTACCCGGATGCGTCTCCATCCAGTTGCCCTCGAACTGGCGGTCGTAGCCGTGCTGGCGCAGTACGCCCCAGGGCTGCTCCGTGGTCAGGCGGCGCATGCGCTCGAGCAGGTCGTCGGCGACGCGCGGGCGGCCATCGGGGAAGCGCTCCTCGGTGTAGAGGCTGGTCATCTCAATCAGGTCTTCGCGGGACGGTTGAAGGCGCATAGGGGTATCCTCTATCTCAACGGTGTCACTCCGCGCCGGAGCGCCCACTAGTTTGGCTCAGAGCGCGCCGCGTGTCCAGTTTGCCCCTTCAATAGCAGTCATGCTAAGCGAAGCGAAGCATCCCGGCGGACTGGGGGCCCTTCGCGCTGCTCAGGGCGACAACGCACGCATGTGGCGCACGGGTCGAATCGGCCTAGAATTCTGGCATAGTCAAGTGCTTTTATGGAGGGTCACATGGCAGCATCAACAGCCATCATGGAAGTCACAGAGCGCTATTTTCCGTCCCAGGTGATACAGCGGTCGCATCAACTGCCCGTCGTCGTGGATTTCTGGGCGCCCTGGTGCGGCCCGTGCCGCGTTCTCGGCCCCACCCTCGAGCGGCTGGCGCAGGAAGCGGACGGCGCGTGGGCGCTGGTCAAGGTGAACGTGGACGACGCGCCCGACCTGGCCGCCGCCTACGGTGTCCAGGGCATCCCGGCGGTGAAGGCGTTCCGCAACGGCAAGGTCGTGGCCGAGTTTGTCGGCGCGCAGCCGGAAGGCATGGTGCGGCAGTTCCTGGCCGGCCTCGCGCCGAGTGAGGCCGAGGTGCTGGCGGACGCGGGCGACGCGCTCGAGCGCACTGAGCAGTGGGAGGCGGCGGCGGGCCAGTATCGCGCGGCGCTGGAGAAGAAGGGCGACCTGGCGCAGGCGCTGGTGGGCCTGGGTCGCGTCCTGCTCGCCCAGGGCCAGGCCGACGAGGCGGTGGCGGCGCTGCAGCAGGCGGTGGACGACCCGACCTACGGCGCGGCGGCGGCGGCCCTGCTGGCCGAGGCGAACGTCGTGTCCCAGGCGCAGGCGGCGGGGAGTGTCGAGGAGGCGCGGGCGAAGCTGGCGGCGGAGCCGAAGAGCGTCGGGGCGCAGTACAACCTGGCGATGGCGCTGGCGGCGGATGGGGAGTATCGGGAGGCGCTGGAACTGCTGCTCGGCATTGTGCGCCGCGACCGCCGCTGGAACGACGACGCGGCTCGCCGGGCGATGCTCAGCCTGTTCGACCTGATGGGCGAGGACAACCCGCTGACGCGGGAGTACCGCAACAAATTGTCGCAGGCGCTATTCTAGAGTCAGCCCTCCTTCTCAATACCTTGTGCGACGCTTAGAGGTAGGGTGGTCATGCATCCCAACTCATCCAAGTTTAGGCAACACCTACCACTGGTCAAGCTACCCGTTCCGGAGGTGCAAGTGAGGGGCTAGTTCCGATACGGAGCCAGCCCCTTTGCATGCCTCACACCCACCGATGGTGTGGCCGCTGCCTACTTGTTGGGCTCGAAGGCCACCGACGCCGTCATCTTCCAGCGCAGGCGGTCGTCCCACTGGGTCGGGGTCACGGTCACGGTGTAGACGATGTCGCCCTGCTTGTTCTCGCCCTGGTCGCTGATGCGGGTGATCGTGCCGGGCAGCGTCACGTCCGGCAGGGCGTCGAAGGTGATGCTGACGGGGTCGCCCACCTTCAGCCGCACGACGTTCAGCTCTGTCAGGTCGGTCGTGTCAATCTGCCACTTCGACGTGTCGGCGATGGTGATGAGCGGGGTGTTGGGCTGCACGCGCTCGCCCTGCTTGACGTCGAGGTTGGTGATGATGCCGTCAAACGGAGCCTTCAACGACGCCTTCTCCAGGTCGGCCTGGGCGCTCGCCAGCCCCACCTTCGCCTCGTTGAGCTGCGCCTCCGCCACGGCGATGTCCTCCGGCCGCGACGGCACCTTCGCGCGCTCCAGTTCCGCCTTCGCCGACTCGAGGTTGGCCTGGGCGTTGGCGACATCGCCTTGAGCGGCCTGGACGTTGCCCTGGGCGGTGCGGGAGCGGGCCTGGGCGCTGCCGACGCCGCCCTGGCTCTGGGTGACCGCCGCCTGGGCCGAGCGCACGTCCTCTTCCCGCGCGCCGTTCTGGAGCTGTTCCAGGGCCAGCTCGGCCAGGCGGATGTTTTCGTCGTTGGCCTGCACGTTGGCCTGCGCCTGGTCGCACCCAGCCTGGTCAAACACCTTGACCCCGGTCGCCCGGCCGCACAGGGCGTCGCGCTGCGCCTGGAAGCCCCACGCCTGGTTCTTGGCCTGCTCTACCTTGCGCTGGGCGATGGCAATATCTTCGCTCGTCGCGCCTGCCTTCACCTTGTCGAACGCCGCCTGGGACGCTTGCAGCCCGCCCTGCGCCGACGTGATGCCGGCCTGGGCCTCGGACGCCTGGCCCTGCGCCGCGCTCAGACGGCCCTCAGCCGCCTTGACCGCGGCCTCGGCAACGCCGACCTTCGACTCCGCCGCCGCCACGTCCTCCGTCCGCGGGCCGGCCTTGATCTTCGCCAGGTTGGCCTCGGCCGTCTTGACGCCGGCCTGCGCCTTCTGCACGGCGGTCTCGAAATCCGTCGTGTCGAGCTTGGCGATCACCTGGTCCTTCTTGACCTTGTCACCCTGCTGCACGTTCAGGGCCGCCACAGTGCCGGGTACGCTGAAACCCAGGCGGGAGTAGCGCACCGGCACCACGGAGCCTTCGGCGACGATCTTCCCGCTGGCTTTGGCCGGCGCGGGCGTGGCCTGGGCCGTCGGCGCAGTGTCACCCCCACGGTTGCATGCGGCAGCGCTGCCGGCTATCACAAAGAGGACCAGTATCAGGAGGCCCTTGGTCAGTTTATTCATTTTCCGTTCTCCTCGCCAGCGGCGCATTGTCGCAGCCGCCGCTTCCTTCATTCTGTATCGTGGATCGCGCTCTGGCGGCGCGAATCAGGGCCTATAACGCACTACGCAGCGCCCTTACAGGAGTTTCGCTTGAAACGAGCTCCCCAGGGCCGGCACCGGCCAATACCCGAATGGACATCGTTGTCGCCCCTTCGACAGGCTCAGGGCAAGCTCTGAGCGGGAGCGAAGGACCCCCAGTCCGCCGGGATGCTTCGCCTGCGGCTCAGCATGACAGTTCATGCCCACTTTCAAGCGCGATTCTCCTCACGCGGCGGCCGGTTGGGCGCCGGCCGTGACGACGGCCGGCGCCACTGTCATGGCATCGGCGTAGGCCAGGGCATCAATCTCGTGCCTGTCGCTGAGGATGCGGTCAATCTGCCCGTCCTGCATGTGGATCATGCGGTCCACGAAGCGCATCATGCGGAAGTCATGCGTCACCATGATCCCGGCGCGGCCTTCTTCGTGGATGAGGTCGGCGAACGTCTCGACAACCTGGAAGGCGCGCTCCGTGTCGAGCGCCGCCGTCGGCTCGTCGGCGAGAACCACGCTGGGGCGGTGGATGAGGGCGCGAGCGATGGCGACGCGCTGCTGCTGGCCGCCGGAGAGCTGGGAGGGCATCGCGGTGAGGCGCTCGCCGAGGCCCAGGCGTTGCAGGATCTCCGTGGCCCGGCTACGATTGCCCTTATTATACTGATCTGTCAAGCGCAGCATAAGTTCCACGTTCTCCTGCACGTTGAGAAACGGAACCAGGTTGTTGGCCTGGAACGTGAAGCCGATGTTATCGCGGCGGAAGCGCGTGCGCTGGCCCTCGTTCATCTTGCCCAGGTCGTGCCCCTCGATCCAGATCTCGCCTTCGGTCGGCTTAAGGAGCGCCGCCAGCATCGCCAGCAGCGTCGTCTTGCCGGAGCCGCTCGGCCCGGCCAGCCCGATGAACTCGCCCTCGTTCACCGTCAGAGAGATTTTATCCACGGCGCGGACCGCGCTCGTGCCCGTCCCGAACACCTTGCTCACATCCCGCACATCTACGGCAATCGTCATACAACTCTCCTGCTATGCCAGGCTCTGGCGGCCATGCCCCTTGAGAAGAAGATAGTAACGCAAAGGCGCAAAGGCGCAGAGAAAAGATATTCTGATAGTTCCCTTTGCGGCTCTGCGGCTCTGCGTTTCCACGCTTCTTGAAATCCGCGCAGGGTGTTGTTGATGGGCTACGCCAGGCGCAGCGCGGTGAGCGGCTCGACCTTCAGCGCCGAGCGCACGGCGACCAGGCCGCCCAGAGGGCCGATGATCATTAGCGCGCCGACCGCCGTCAGCAGCGTCTTCGGCGAGAAGACGATGGGCACGACCGGCGGCAGGAACTGGGCGACCAGCAGCACCCCCGCCCCGCCGATGAACACACCCAGGGCGGTGATGATAATGATTTGCAGCAGGAACGCGATGCCGATGACGCCGTTGCTCGTCCCAATGGCCTTCAGCATGCCAATCTGCGCCACGCGCTGCATCAGCTGGATCTGGAAGAAGCCACCGATGACCAGCGCGCCGATGAGGAAGGCGAAGAACTGCTGCGTGTTCAGCGTGCTCTGCTGCGCCTCGTAGCCGGGCGTGTTGCTGTAGGCCGTCACCTTGTCCACGGCGGTGACATTGGCGACCTGGCTCGCCAGGATCTTCGCCATCTCCTTCTGCCGCGCCGGGTTATCGAGCTTGACCGCCGCCACGTTGTACTCGACCTCGGCGTTGCCCGTCTCGCTCGCCCCCTTCGGCCGCACCTTGTCCCACGTCTGCGACGGCAGGATGACAGACGGGGCGAGGCCGTAGGAGCGCGCGTCGGTCATCCCGACGATATTCAGGTCGTAGAACTTCTCCTCGGTGCCCTGCACCGAGCGCAGCGTCAGGGTATCGCCGACTTTGAGACCCGCCTGCCGGGCCACGTTGGCGTCAATAATCGCCTCGTCGGCGTTGCTACGCTGGATCTTGCGCCCCTCGACGATCGGTGGCTCGCCGACCTCCCCCGGCACGATGCCGATGATCGCCGACTGGAGCGGCTGCTTGCCTTCGCGGATGATGAAGGCATTGCTGAACGCCAGCGGCCCGACGGCGCTCACGCCTTCCACGCGCCTTAGCGAGCGGATCGTGGATTGGTCCATGCGGCTCGACGGAATCTGAAGATTGGCGCGGTCCTGGTAGACGATGAGGTCGGCGTTGAGCTTCTCGATAAACTGCCGGTTGCCGCTCCCCAGGCCCTCGGCGAGGGCCGCCGTGAACAGCACCAGGACGGCGATGAGGGCGATGAAGATGCTGACCAGCAGGAAGCGAAGCCGGTTGCGCCAGATTTCTTTGGAAGCCAGGTATGTCGCCAAGCCAAACTGCATTGTTGTACGTCCTTTCTGCCTTCGACGAGGCAGCAGCGATGTCTACTCTCGCGGCCGAATCCCATCCAGCAACATGTCCACGATCTGGTCGGCCAGGTCTTCCTTGCGGATCGAAACAATATAGTTCACGTCGTGGAGCGCGCTGATTGCGGCGATGAACGTGCCGGGGAAGACGTTGAGTTGCGCCGGCGACAGGTGGCCGGCGTACTCGCTGCGAGCGAGACTCTCCGCGATGGGCTGCAAGAGCGCCTCGTACGCCGCGTTCGTCAGCCGCGCCGCGTGTTCCGGCGCGATGGCGGGCATATCCGTCCGCATCATGCGCGACCAGTCCATCGGCGGCTGTGACAAGAGCCAGTGGGCCGCCGCCTTGATCTGCGCCCGCAGCTCAGGCCCGGCGGTGGCGATAGCTGCCTCCATGCCGCGCTTGTGGCGCGCCATGGAGCGCTCGGTCGCCAGCACAAATAGCTCCTCTTTGCCGCCGGGCGCGTGGTAGTACAGGGACGCCTGGCGCATGCCCAACTCGCGGGCAATGTCGCGCAGGGTGACGGCGGCGTAGCCGCGCTCGCTGAAAAGCCGCTGCGCCGTGTCGAGCACCCTATCCCGCGCCTCACTCGTTCCAATATCGAGCACGTCGTTGCCTCGCTACCTAACTTTTGTTCGTCAATAATCGGAGGACAGAACCTCCAAAGTCCTTACCCTCCACCAAGCGATTTACCTAATTTTTGTTCGTCACGTATTTGAGTAGGGTTTGTAGAGATTTCTTACGTGGGGGATTCTTGGGGCACGAAAGCGCTGGATCGCGAAAGATGGAAAGGGCGCGAAAAACGCGAAAGGACTCGCGTGGCGAACCCCTTTCGCGTCTTTCGCGGTCCTTTCGTGCTCTTCGTGGTCCAACGACCCTGCCGACCGCAGGCTCGCCGCGACTCTACGGGCGGGGGGCCGGCTCCTCCGCTGAGGGCGGCGCCGCGTCCACCGCCGGCGGCGGCTCGCTCGTCTGCGCCGCGACGTAGCCCGTCTCCGCCACAGCCTCTTCCCTCTTCTCGGCGCGGCGGTTGCGCCACCACAAGATAACGGCCACGACCAGGACCACACCGAGGATGATTGCCAGGACGGTGTACATGTGTTGCTCCTTTATTCGTAGGCGAGAACGTCGCGGACGGTCAGCCGCGAGGCGTTCCACGACGGCAGGAGACTCGCGATCGCAGCCAGCACGATGACGAGGCCGAGCCAGATGAGCGCGCCCTGCACCGAGAACACGTAACTCAGGGGCGCTTTCAGAAATGCGATGCCGACGGCGGCGCTGAGCAGCTGGCTGATGGGCAGGGCCAACAGCACGCCGAGCGCCCAACTCAGCAGGCCGATGAACACGCCCTCGAACAGGAAGATGCGCAGGACAGAGCCGTCGCTCGCGCCGACGGCGCGCATCACCCCGATCTCGCGCGTGCGCTCCAGGACGTTGATGCTCATCGTCCCCATTAGGCCCAGGCCGCCGACGATGGCGAGCAGGACGGCCATGATGGCGAGGAACACCACCAGGATGTTGAACTGGTACTCGATGGTCTGGCGGATCGAGCCGACGGTCTGGGTGTTGCTGACGTTGATGCCGATGTCTTTGTAGTGCGCCTTCAGCGCTTCGGCCAGGCGGTTCTGGGTCGCCAGGTCGTGCTGCGCCGTGACCGCCTGGATGCTGTGGGCGCGGCCGACCGACTCGGTGACGCGCTCGTAGTACGGGCGGTTGGCGTAGAGCAGCGGGCCGGTGAGGACGCCCTGCACCTTGCCGACAACATTCCACGTCGTTTCGCGCCCGTTCATCTTGAGCTTGATCTCGTCGCCGACCTTGACATCCGGCTCCTGGTCGGCGTCGGTGACGGAGGTGTTGATGACGATGGCGTTCTCGTCGCCCGGCAGCAGCCAGCGGCCTTCGAGAAGCTTCGGCTGGAGCAGCTGCGTGTCGGCGGGCAGGCCGATGATCTCCATGTTGCGGCCTTCCTTGCCGTCGGGCCGCACGCGCTGCGCGCCGCCGCCGCCCCACACCTCGGCCGCCGTGATGCCCGGCACGCTCAGCGCCTCCCGCTGCACCACCTCGATGCGGTAGGGGCGCGAAAAGCTCACATCCATGTCATAGTTGAAGTAGCGGAAGAAGTCGTCCAGGGTGTTGAACAGCGAGGCGTGTACCGAGAGCACGGCCACAAATACCGCGCCGCCCAGGGTCAGGGTGAACAGGGTCAGCACCAGGCGCGCCTTGCGGCGGAACGTGTTGCGGATGGAGATGAGCGTCGGGCGGGAGAAGCCGCGCACGCGCTCGACCATCCTGTCGGTCCAGCTCGCGCCGAAGCGCCCCTTGCCAATGCCATACGTGCTGAGCGCCTCGCGCACGGTGATGCGCGCGCCCGACGTGATGGGCCACAGGGCGGCCAGGATCGGGACGAGCAGCCCGATGGCGATCTGGAGCACGAGGGAGGTCATGGGGATGCGGAAGCCCTGGAGGTTGAAGTTGATGAGGCTCGCCATGTACGCGACGAAAGCATACGAGCCGAGCGCGCCCAGGGGAATGGCGACGCACAGCGCCAGCAGCCCGAAGATGAACACCGCGCCCAGGTAGAGGCCGGCGATCTGGGGCGTGCGCGCGCCAATCGCCTTCATGATGCCGATCTGGCGGATCTGCTGCGCCAGGAGCGCCGAGACGGTGTTGATGACCAGGAAGGCGCTCAGGAACAGGGACAGCGCGCCCATCACCGCCAGGATCATGAGCATCGGCTGCACGGCGTCGTCGGCCGGGTGCTTGTGGGGCGTCGGAATCCAGATGAAAGTGACCTCCTGCCCGCCCTTCTCGATCTTCTTGCGTACCTCCTCCGCGACATTTTCGATATGCGTTTTGTCCCAGCTATCGCCGTTGACGACGAAGCGGATCTGGTTGAAGCCCTTGGGGTAGCCGAGCCACTCCAGGGTGTCCATCGTGATGTAGCCGTTCGGCGTGCCGGTGAACTGGGCCGGCGCTTTGAACAGGTCATGCGCCAGGCCGGCGACGCGGATGTCGCGCAGCTTGCCGTCGGGCATCTCCACCGTGACCGTCTCGCCGACCTGCGCGCCGGTCAGGCCGAGGGACGAGCGCTCGACGAGCATCTGCTTGTCCGGCGGCGGCCACGCGCCGCCCTCCGAGACAACCTTGTTGACCTTCTGGTCGTTGAATTTGTCAATAACCTCCAGCTCCAGGTTGCGCCACTCGTCCGCGCCCGCCTTCATGCGCAGGGTGACGCTGCGCCGCCCCTCGGCCAGCTTCACCTCTTTCATGCCGCCGACGGTATCCACCAGCTTCTGCTCGAACAGGGGCATGATCACGACGGCGCTCGTCGGCTGCGTCGCTTCGTAGTTGGCGCTCAGGTCGCTCGCCAGCATCATCTGGGCGCTGACGATCACGCCGACGGCGAACACGCCGACGGCGATAGACAGCACCACCAGGATCGTGCGCGTCTTGTTGTTCCCCATGTCGCGCAATATCTTGCGCCAGCGGGGGCTAACCATGGTGCACCTTTCGCCCGCGCGCCGTCAGGTTCTCGCGCGCGCGCTCGTGGGCGACGCGGTCCACGTTGGCGCGCATCTCGGACGACTCGGCGGCCAGGCGCTTGAACGCCTCGTCGTCTAGCTCGACGACCTCGACGCCGTGGTGGACGTCGGCGCGGATGCTGGCGATGCTGTGGCCGCCATGGAGCAACTCGACCTCGCCGAAGTACTGGCCGGGGCCCATGGAGGCGACGACGATCTCGCCGGCCTGGGGCTGGTCAATGACCACCTGGACGGCCCCAGAGATGATGATATAGAACTTCTCGACCTTGTCCCCCTCGTGGAGGATGACCTGGCCGGGCGAGTACTTGCGCGGCTCGATCTCCCGCGTGACCTCGACCAGCTGCTCCTCCGTCAGCGACGGGAAAACGCGGGCCAGGTACTGCTCGATGATCTGGCCGTCGGAGATGACCACCGTGCGCGAGACGCGCTTGGCGAGGTCCTGGTCGTGGGTGACCATGACGATGGTCTTGCCCTGCTGCACAAGGTTCTCGAACAGCTCGAACACCGACTCGGCGGTGCGCGAGTCGAGGTTGCCCGTCGGCTCGTCGGCGACGAGGATGGGCGGGTCGTTGGCGAGGGCGCGGGCGATGGCGACGCGCTGCTGCTGGCCGCCGGAGGTGGCGGAGGGCAGCTTGTCGGCGTGCTCGGCCATCTCCACCTGCTCCAGCAGGCGCATGGCCCGGGCGCGGCGCTCGCGCGGGGGGTACATGTTGCAGAAGTCCATCGGCAACATCACGTTCTCGGCGACGGTCAACGTCGGGAGGAGTTGGAAGAACTGGAAGATGATGCCGACGTTGCGCCCGCGCCACTGGGCCAGCTGGCCCTCGTTCAGCTCGTGGACGGCGGTGTCGCCGATGTACACGGCGCCGGATGTGGGCCGGTCAATGCCGGTGACCATGTTGATGAGCGTGGACTTGCCGCTGCCCGACTTGCCGACGATGGCGACGAACTCGCCGTCGTCCACCTTGAGGTTGATGCTCTTGAGGGCGCTGAACTTGCCCGCCGCCGTGTCGAAGGTCTTGACGACATCCTGTAGCTCGATCAGGCGCTCGTTGCCGTATTTGTACAAACCATCTGTGCGCTGTGTCTTTCCGCGCTGAAACCAACGTAACATAACGGGCCTCTCCTGTGCGTCGGTCCGTTTGAACTCCCTCTTGCTATACGCACCCTCAATGCCGGGGTTGCTCCCGGCATTCAGATGCCCTTCATAGTATAAACATTTCTTGTCAGGGGCGCATCCGCCTGAAGTTGCATTGTCGGCGGCGAATCGTTGGATGGGGAGGGGTGTGGATCACGAAAGACGCGAAAGGGCACGAAAAACGCGAAAAGGACGCGTCAGCTCGTTTCTTTTCGTGCCTTTCGTGTCCTTTCGCGCTTTTCGTGGTCCAGAGCTACTACGCGGCGTCGAGGTCAATGGACAGCCAGGCATGGAGGAGCCGCGCTTCTGCCTCGGTGCATGCGCTCAACCCCTCTTCGATCTCGCACGCCGCCGCCAGAGGCTGCCCACAGCGGGGGCACAGCGGCACATCCGAGGCGACGGTCATCGGCCGCTCGCTCTGGCTCGCCGTCACCCACCACATCGCGTCATACCCTGGCACGCGCTTGACGTGAAACATATCGAAACGACACCTCTTGCTGAGACACCATCGAATGTGCCACAGAAGCGAATCGAGGGGAACGGGCGACGGTGACGAAGGAGACTCCATAGGTCAATCATCCTGGTGCGCAAACAGTCTGCTCAACACTCTTTGCCGAGAAAGCAAGAAGCGTTCCAATGCCTCGCCTGGCAGTTGCCCCGGCGTCTCAATCGGTCTATCATTAGAGTCGGAGGGAGCATGCGCATCCTGGTAATTGACGACGAACCCGAAGTCATCAGCCTCGTCCAGCGGGGGCTTCTCTACGCTGGCTACACCGTGGACACCGCCATGGATGCCGAGAGCGGCCTGACCCTGGCGCGCGACCACCCGCCGGACCTCGTAGTCCTGGACCGCATGCTGCCCGACCTGGACGGCCTGGAAGTCTGCCGCCGGCTGCGAACCGCCTCGCCCGACCTGCCCGTGCTCATGCTGACGGCGAAGGACGCCATCCCCGACCGGGTGGCGGGCCTCGAAGCCGGCGCCGACGACTACGTCGTCAAGCCGTTCGCCTTCGACGAGCTGCTGGCGCGCGTCAAGGCGCTCCTGCGCCGCGCCCGCGCCCAGCCGCAAGCCATCCTGCAATTCTCGGACCTCACCCTGGACACCTCGACCCGCGAGGCGCGGCGCGGCCCGCGCAAGATCCACCTGACGCCGAAGGAGTACGAGCTGTTGGAGCTGTTCATGCAGCACCCGCGCCAGGTGCTGTCGCGCGACGTCATCTTCGACCGGGTGTGGGGCTACGACTTCGGCGGCGAGTCCAACGTCATCGAGGTCTACGTGCGCTACCTGCGCAAGAAGCTCGGCGAGCCAAACCTGATCCAGACCGTGCGCGAGGTCGGCTATATCTTGCGCGAGGATTGACGGGTGTCCATTCGCCTGCGCCTGACGCTGTGGAACATCGCGTTTCTGGCCTCGGCCCTGATCGTGTTCTCGGTCGCCACGTACTTCCTGCTGGCGCGCCTCGCCCTCCAGGGCGTGGACGAGGCGTTGCGGCTGCGCGCCGAGAACGTCAGCGACACCATCGGCCTGACGCGCGTCGGCCAGCTCGTCCTGCCGGCGGCTGAGACCTTCGCCTGGGACGACACCTACGTCCAGATTCTCCAGCCCAACGGCCAGATCGTCACTCGCTCGGACAACCTGCGCAACCGCCAGCTCCCCATTGACGACTCGATGCTGCTGGACAACCTGCGCGGCCAGCCGCGCTACGTGTTCACCGTCGTGGACGGCTACCCCATCCGCCTGTACAGCGTCCCGGTCAAGTCGCCCATGGGCGGCCGGCCCCTCGCCATCGTCCAGGTCGCCCGCCTCACCACCGAAATCAACACAACCCTGCGCAGCCTGCGCTTTGTCCTCGTCTTCGGCATCCTGATCACCCTGCTCCTGGCCGCCGTCGTCAGCGCCATGATCATCCGCCGCGGCCTGCGCCCGATCACCGAGATCACCGCCCTGGCGGACAAGATTCAGCGCGCCGAGGACACGCACCGCCGCATCGAGTACGTCGGCCCGAACGACGAGGTCGGTCAGCTGGCCGGGACGTTCAACCGCATGCTAGAGCGGATTCAGCGCGCCTTCGAAGCGCAGCAGCGCTTCCTGGCCGACGCCTCCCACGCCCTGCGCACCCCGCTGACGGCCATCCAGGGCAACGTCGAGCTGCTGCTCAAGGGCGTGCCCGACCCGGCCGAGCAGCGCGTGGCGCTGGAGGCGGTGCGCAAGGAGACGCGGCGGCTGTCGCGGGTCGTGGGCGATTTGCTGCTGCTGGCCCAGGCCGACGCGGGCGAGGGCTTCCAGCACGCGCCGGTCGAGATGACGACGTTGGTGCTGGAGGTCTACCAGCAGGCGAAGACGCTCGCCGGCGGCGTCGCCATCAGCCTGGGCAACCTGGACGTGGCGATGGTCGCGGGCGACGCGGACCGTCTCAAGGAAGTCATCCTGAACCTGGTAGACAACGCCCTGAAGTACACGCCCGACGGCGGCCAGGTGCGCCTGTCCCTGGTCGCCGACCCGAAGTGGGTGCGCGTCGAGGTCGCCGACACCGGGTTGGGCATCGCGCCGGAACACCAGGCGCAGGTCTTCGAGCGCTTCTACCGCGTGCCCGACGCGCGGCCGCGCGCCGGCCGGCCGGGCGGGACGGGCCTGGGCCTGCCCATCGCCAGGTGGGTCGTCGAGAGCCACGGCGGCCGCCTCACGCTGGAGAGCGAGCCGGGCAAGGGCAGCGTGTTCACGGTGTGGCTGCCAGCGATGCCCATCGAGGAGGAAGTGCCGGCGTAGACTGCAACCATTCGCGCGCGGCGGCGTATAGCGTGGTGAGCGCCGTTGCGCCGCGAGAGCCGGACGACTATAATACACGGGAAAGCACGAGTCAGAGACGCGCATAGCATAGAAAAGGAGCGCCACGATGCCAGGGATTTTTGAGCGCATTTCGACCATCCTCCGCGCCAACATCAACGACATGCTGGATCACGCCGAGGATCCGGAGAAGATGATCAACCAGATTATCCGCGACATGGAAGACGCGATCCAGGAGGCCCGCCGCCAGACGACCGAGATGCTGGCGCAGCAGAAGCTCCTCGAAGCCCGCGTGGCGGATACCCAGAAGGAAGTCAACGACTGGAACCGCAAGGCCGAGATGGCCGTGCAGCAGAACCGCGACGACCTGGCCCGCGAGGCCCTGCGCCGCGCCCGCGATTACCAGCAGCAGCTGACCGTCTACCAGCAACAGCTGGCCGACCAGCAAGCGCTCGTCGCGCGCCTGCGCGAACAGCTCGACGAGCTGGAGTCGAAGTACGAGAGCGCGAAGCGCCAGCGCGACACGCTGATCGCCCGCAGCCGGGCGGCCAAGGCCAAGGAACAGATGTCGCAGGCCCAGGCGCAGATGGGGCAGGTTCCCGACTATAGTGGCGAGATGAGCCGCATGGAGGACAAGGTGCGCATGCAGGAAGCGCGCGCCGCAGCCTCGGCGGAGATGGTCGAGAACAAGACGTCGGTGGACAAGGAATTCGAGGCGCTGGAGGACCCGGACATCGAGGCCCAGCTCGCCGCCCTGAAGACCCGCGCCAAGAGCGGCGGCGACGCGCCGGCGTCCGGCAGCCAGGGCTAATCGTTCGAGAAGTTGCGATAGTTGAATCAACCGGGGCCTCGCTCAACATGAGCGAGGCCCCGGTCTATTTTTGTAGCCCTACGGCCCCCCCCAACTTGTCCGGATTTGCTCCGTCACAAATTCAGGAGTAAAATGCCGTTTCGTAGGGGGGAAGGGAGAGCCGCAGCCCAGGTGGCGCGGGCCTATTGCCATTTGCCCCCTTGTTCGTCGAGTGGGATGGTTAGAGCGGCTCACTTTGGCGTAGCAGCGTTGTGAGCGCATAGATACGGAGGCGAAAGCGGCGTCGTTTGTACGGTCGGCGTGCTTCATCGTTAGCTCGGTAAAGTTCGTCTCGTCTGGATCGCGATTGCATCGAACCCACTCCCACGCGCGTGGACAGGGCTGAGCGGCTGGTTACCTCCATCTGCCTGCCCAGACCGGAAGACGGCCTCGGCGAAGATATGCAATGTCCGCACTGTGGCGCGGAAATTACACGCGCCGATAAAACATGTCCCCACTGCCACCAGCAGGTGTCGCGCTCCTCGCGCCGACACTGTCCTCACTGTGGCGCAATTGTTATCCCCGGCGCGACGACATGTGACATGTGTCACGCTTCTCTCCGCCCGGCGTTGCCCCCGCGATGGATGCGGGCGCTGGAAATCGTCGGCGGGATCATCATCGTCGCCCTCATCATAGGCGCGATTGCTCTCCTGCGCAGCCGGCCCGCGTCGCCGCCAGAGGCAGCCATCGCCCTGTCTAACCCCGTCGCCATGCCCGCCATGAGCCAACTCGCCCTGGGTGGCACCGCGACCACCATTCCCACGTTCACGATCACACCCATTCCGCCGACCGCCACGCCAGCGCCCAGCGCCACGGCCACGAGCGACCGCGCGCAGCTCACGCCCCCGCCGGGAACACCAGCGCCCCAGACCGGCGGCTCACCCACGGTGAATAAGGAGAGCTACATCATCGCCGAGGGCGACACCCTGCTCGCCATTGCGATCCGCTTCAACGTCACCCTGGAAGACCTGCTCAAGGCGAACAACTTCACCAACGCCAACGTCATGATCCATCCGGGCGACGCGCTCCGCCTGCCCGGCAACAGCGACACGGCGGCGGCTGACGCGGCGACGCCGAGCAGCACGGCAGCGCCGACCAACCCACCGGCGGCGGACAGCGCGGCGGGGGCCAACCCGACCGCCACGCCGGCCGATCCGCCTGCATCTGAGGAGCCACAGGTCGTCGGGCGCAAGGTATACGTCGTCAAGGCTGGCGACTCGCTGTGGACGATTTCACAGCGCATCGGCGTGTCGGTGGACGACCTGATGCAGTACAACGGCTTCGAGCCCAACAAGTACGGGCTGGGCATCGGTCAGGAAGTCGTCATTGACCCGGGCGTGACCACGACGCCGGCCCCAGCGACAGCGACCGCCGCGCCGCCCACCGCGACGCAGGCGCCCCCGCCGACCCTCACGCCGAAGCCGACGTTCACCGCCATCCCATCCCCGACGACGCAGCCGACGGCCATCGCTCTGGCGCCCACGGCGGCAAGCGACGCGGGCGGAGGGAGCGCAGGGAACACTGCGGCGGCCGCTTCCGGCGCAGCCGCGGCTGGCGCAGCCGCCGCTGGCGCTTCTAGCGCATCGGCCGGTGGGGCTGCTCCCGCGTCGAGCGATGCCGCGCCCAGCGGCAAGTACCCGACGCCGGTGCTCCTGGGCGCGCCGGACCAGGCCACGGTGCAGGGCAAGGCGACGCCGCTGCTCCTGAACTGGACCTCCGTCGGCATCCTCGCCCCGGATGAGTTCTACGTCGTGCGCGTCACGACCACGCGCGATGGCAAGCCCTACACCGAGCAAGCATGGGTGAAGGCGACCGGCTGGCGCGTCTCCGACGCCCTCCGCCCGCCGGACAAGAGCGCCGATCCGGCCAGCTACACCTGGGATGTCACGGTGCGCAAGTGCGATACACGCGGGCCGGACGGGCAGCCGGTGAGCGGCCCGTCCCTCAGCCCGACAAGCGCCCCAAATCACTTCACCTGGACCCCCTGAGTCCCCATCCATAGAAACAAAACGAGGCCGGCGCGTGCGCCGGCCTCGTCTCACTTATATTTCTACTGGCCACTCAGGAAGCCGTCGAGCATGGCTTTCCAGCGCGGCACGGCGTCGTCCTGGGGCGGGGGCGGCGGCGCGGGCTGCGCTGCCGTCGGGGGGGCGGCGGCGGCCGGGGCCGGCGGTACGACCAGAACAATTGGCACCTCGCCGGCAAGGGTCAGCTTGGCCGTCTCCCGCGCCCACGTGCGCACGTAGTCGTCCGTCTTCGCCAGCGCGATCTGCTTCTCAACATCCGCCGTCTGCGTCTGGAGGGCCTGGACGCGCCCCGCCTCCTCGACTTCGATGTCGTGCAGGGCATGGGCCGTCCACGCCAGCCGCGCCAGGCCGACGCCGAACGACGACACGAGCACGAGGGCCGCGACAATCAGCACCTGGCGCACGGAGAATTGGGACAGAGGCGGGCGGGCAGACATGGCGCACTCCTGGAGGAAAACCTACCATAACCTGCCCATAGTATACCCGACTCTGCATCTCGTGTCAATAGCGAGCAGCAAATAGCAAAATGCGGCTGCAGAGAGTAATGAAACGCAAAGGCGCAGAGACGCAAAGGGAAGAGATGAGAGGTGTGTTCTTCCTTTGCGCCTTAGCGCCTTTGCGTTTCTACCGGCCCTTACTCGAACATGGGGACGCGCTCGCCGATTCCCTGGGCGACAGCTTTCTCGTACACCACGGCGGCGGCGGCGATGTCCTCGGCGGCGAGACCGAGCGAGTTGAACAGGGTGTTCTCCTCGACATCGGCGCGGCCGGGGTAGTAGCCCGCCACGACCTCGGCCAGGCCATGCACCTGCCCCCAGTGGATCTGCCCGCGCTCGACCGACGGCAGCAGATCGCCGCCCTCGATCTTTGTCTGCTCCAGGTCGTCGGTGACGATGCGGCTCATGCGGCGCACCGTCTCCTCGTCTATCTCGCGCCGGATGAGGGAGTTCGAGCCGGCGGCGTTGACGTGGACCCCCGTGCCGATCCACTCCCCCTTCAGCACCGGCTCCCGCGCCGAGGTGATGGTGACCAGGATGTCGGCGCCCTCCGCCGCGGCTTCGGGCCGGTCCACCGGCACGACCTCGACGCCCAGGCCCTCCGACATCTCGCGGGCAAACGTGGCGCGGCGCTCGGCGTTCCGCCCATAGGCGTAGACCCGCTCGAGGCGGCGCACGGCGGCGACGGCGGCGAGCTGGCTGCGCGCCTGCCAGCCGGTGCCGTAGATGCCGACCACGCGGGCGTCGGCGCGGGCCATGTACTTCGTGGCGACGCCGCTGGCCGCGCCGGTGCGCCGCTGGCCCAGGGTGTCCGCCTCCAGGATCGCCAGCAGCTCGCCCGTCTGGCTGCTGAACAGGAGGACCACGAAGCGCGCCTTGCCCTGGAACACGGTGTAGCACTTGAGGCCCAGGTAGCCCAGGGCCGGGTTGGCGGCGGCCATGACGTGCATCATGCCGTTGGGCAGGCGGGTGCGGCGGCGCGGAATGTTGAGCACCTGGCCCTCGCCCATCTCGCGAAACATTCGCTCCACCGCGGCGACGGCCTCGGGCATGCTGAGCAGGCGCTCGACGTCAGATTCGTGCAGGAGGATCGGCATGGCAGTGACCTCTCAGTGAAAATAGAATAGAAACGCAGGTCCACGGCGGACGGATCATCGGCGCTGTCACCCCGAACGTAGTGAGGGGGCTGGACTGCGAGCAGTAGCGACCCAGATGGCTTCGCTGAGATGAAAATAGCGCGGCTGTCGCCCTTCGCTTCGCTCAGCATGACAGCCCAGGCTCATTTTCACGGGAAGCGGGCGACCTGCCAGGTGAACCCGCCCGGCTCCGTGTGCGGGACATCCAGGTCGCCCCAGCGTTCCTCGGCCCACACCCGTAGCTCGGCGACCGCCGGGGCCAGGACATCTTCGGGGACCATCTGGGTCGTCGAGTACTTGCGTGACGCGAGCTGGTCAATGATGTCGCGGATGCTGTGGGTGCGCTCCCAGCGGGCCACCTCGACCGTCTCCACCGTCGCGCCTCGCTCGGTCAGGGCCGCCAGCACGTCGTCGCGCTCGCCGCCGGGGCGCTTCATCTCGCTGCCCCTGGCCCGCACCAGCTCGCGCAGCTTGCGCCGGATCTCGTTGTCGAGGCCGACGGACGCGCGCTGGGTCGCGTCGTAGAACAGAACGCCGCCGGGCTTGAGGACACGCTGCGTCTCGGCCAGGGCCGTCCGCCAGCCGCTCACCAGGTGAAACACGTGGACGGCGAGCGCGGCGTCGAATACGTGGTCGGGGAACGGCAGCCAGGTAATGTCGCCCTGGACGAGGGCGGCGCGCTGCGTGGCGGCAAGCTTGGCCTGCATGCGCGCCATCATGGCGCGCGAGAGGTCAATGCCGACGAGCGCGAAGCCGGCGTCGAGGAGCGGGACGGCGATACGCCCCGTCCCAACGCCCAGCTCCAGGAAGCGCGGCGACGAGGCGGGCACGCGCTCGCGGATCATGTTGAGCATCGCCTCCGCCATCTCGGGCGAGAGGGTGCGCGTCTGGTCGTAGAAATCCGCCGCCCAGTCGAAGTTAATCGAAGCCGAGGCCGAGTTGGACACCTATCTCCTCCGCGGCCGGCAGCTCCTGGCCCGGCGCAATCAGATGGCGCACGGTCCAGCCCCGGCCTTTGAGTGTCGCGGCGATGTATTGGCGGTGGCAGTGGCTTGGGTCACGCTCCGCGCACATGAACGCGGTCGGGCGCGTGACGGCCAGCGCTTCCAGGCGCTCGATGCCCGCCACGAACTCGAGCGTCGCCATCCACGCGCCGTAGCCGCCGGGGCGCAGCCCACCGAGCTGCGGCCCCAGCCAAACATAGGCGATGCCCGCCTCGGCCAGAATCTCGGCCAGGGCCTCGCCCTTGAAGTGGGGGAAGTGGCTGACGGGCCGCGTGCGCACATCGGCCAGGGTTCCGATGCCAAAGCAGGCCAGCGTCGCCAGGAAATCCTCCGGCGAGCGGTTGCTATGGCCGATGGTGAAGATTTCGGGCATAACACTTTACCTGGCGACAGCGGACGCCGCATCAATTTGAGCCTGTAGCGCCGACTTCAGTCGGCTCCAAGAAAATGCCGACTGAAGTCGGCCCTACCGTTCCACGCTAGACTGCTGAGCGACCTGAGTGGCAACTAATGAAAGGCCAAAGAGCGACTGAAGTCGCTACTACATTTCTGACCGGTACTAGGCCGGCAGCGCCGCTTCTGCCCGCGCCGCCGGCGCCGCCTTCGGCGCGATGACCTCCAGCGAGAGCGCCACCGCCTCGCCGCCGCCCAGGCACGCCGCCGCGAACCCGCGTTGCAGGCCGCGGTCGAGCAGAGCGTAGATCAGGGTGACTAGGATGCGCGCGCCGCTGGCGCCGATGGGGTGGCCGAGGGCGACAGCCCCGCCGTTGACGTTGACGCGGTTCCAGTCCCAGCCGACTTCCTTGCCGTTGGCGAGAATCTGGGCCGCGAACGCCTCGTTGACCTCGATCAGGTCGAAATCGTCCAGGCCCATGCCCGTGCGTCGGAACAGGCGGTGGATGGCGATGGTCGGCGCGGCGAAGATGCGCTTCGGCTCCAGCGCGCCCTGGGCAAAGCCGGTGATGCGCGCCAGGGGCTTGAGGCCCAGGCGCTCGGCGACGTCGCCGCCCATGATGGTCAGCGCAGCCGCGCCATCGGTCAGGCCCGGCGCGTTGCCCGCCGTCACCAGGCCATCCGCCGCGAACGCCGGCTTGAGGCGGCGCAGGGCCTCGATGCTCGTGTCGCGGCGCGGGCCTTCGTCCACCTTGAACAGCGTTGGCCCGCCCTTGCCCGCGACCTCGACCGGGGCGATCTCGGCGTCGAACTTGCCGGCGTCCTGGGCAGCGACGGCGCGGCGGTGGCTCTCCAGGGAGAAGTCGTCCATCGCTTCGCGGCTGATGTCGAACTCGCGGGCGATGTAGTCGGCGGCGCTGCCCATGTGCCAGTTTTCGCAGGCGCACCACAGGCCGTCGTGGATGACCGAATCGACCACCTGGCCGTTGCCGAGGCGGTAGCCCTGGCGCGCGCCGGGCAGCAGGTAGGGCGCGCGGCTCATGTTCTCCATGCCGCCCGCGACGATGACGTCGGCATCGCCGGCGCGGATGGCCTGCGCGGCGAGCATGGCCGCCTTCATCCCGGAGCCGCACACTTTGTTGATGGTCGTCGCGCTCACGGTCGGCGGCAGCCCGGCGTCCAGGAGGGCTTTGCGCGCCGGGGCCTGGCCGGCGCCCGCCTGCACCACCTGGCCCATGACCACTTCGTCCACCGCCGCCGGCTCAATGCCCGCGCGCTCGACGGCAGCGCGGATCGCCACCCCACCGAGCGCGGTCGCCGGCAGCCCCGACAGGGCGCCGTTGAAGCGGCCAATCGGGGTGCGGGCAGCGCCTACAATGACAACATCGCGCGTGCCTGGCATAGTCTACTTCTCCTTTGAAGTATCTACCCACACCGTCCCGGTCTCCGGGTGCAGCGGGTAGCCGAAGTCGGCCAGGGTCTTGCCCAGGCGCTCGCGAGTCTCCGGGAGCAGCTCCGGGACGGTGCGCGTCTGGCCGACCACGGTCATGAAATTGGTGTCGCCCCCCCAGCGAGGGACGATATGAACGTGGAGATGATCATCAAGGCCCGCGCCGCCAGCGCGGCCGATGTTGATGCCGACGTTGAAGCCCTGGGGCGACATGGAGCCGCGCAAGGTTTGCTCGGCCAGGCGCGTCAGGACCGCCAGGTCGCGCAGGGCGTCCACCGGCAGGTCCACCAGGCTGCTGACGTGGGCATAGGGAACGGCCATCAGGTGGCCGTTGGTGTAGGGGTACATGTTGAGAACGAGCATCGCGTAAGGGCTGCGCGCCAGCACCAGCTCGTCGCGGTCCGTGTCCGGGTGCTCGACCTTCTCGCAGAAGACGCAGCCCGCCCGCTTCTTGTCGCTGAGGATGTACTGCAAACGCCAGGGGGTCCAGAGATGGTCCACGGTTCACCTTCGTGGCAACGCACGACTCAGTCCGGCTCACAGCTTCTCGCCCAATTATACGCCCATTGCGCGCTGATGAGGAGACCGGCTATAATGCACCCCTACGGTGAGATTCCATCTTTGCGCTTTTCGGGTTGGGGTGGTTGGAGGGGCTTCCGCCCCTCCAAACCCCCTTCCAGCCTGTGGTGAAGATGGCGTGCCGCTGCGCACGCTGAGGAGGACATGACTATGCCAGGTGAGGCGCTGACGCCCGAAGCCATCCGAGTCGCCCTGACGACACGCTGGCTGGGCCGGCCGACGACCGTCTTCGACGCCATCCCGTCCACGAACAACTGGCTGGCCGAGCAGGCCGCCACCGGCGCGCCCCACGGCGCACTCGCCATCGCCGACGTGCAGACGGCAGGCCGTGGCCGCATGGGGCGGACGTGGCAGTCACCGCCGGGCGCGGGCCTGCTCTTCTCGCTCCTGTTCCGCCCGCCGGCCACAGTGACGCCGGGCCAGGTTGGGCTGGCCGCCGCCGCCGGTGTCGCCGTCGCGTTGAGCGGCCCCCCCCCTTCCCCCCCGTCCACGGAGGGGAGCGAGAGGGTAGAGCCGTTCATGAGGGAGGTGTCTTCACTCCCCCCGCCTGCGGGGGGCTGGGGGGGTCTCGAAGCGCGGCTGAAGTGGCCGAACGACGTGCTTATCGGAGGCAAGAAGGTCGCCGGCCTGCTCGGCGACGCCAGCTTCCGCGACGGCCGCCCTGAGTGGGTCATCGTCGGCATCGGCCTGAATGTGAACCTGGCGCCGGCCGACTTCCCGGCCGCGCCGCCCGGTGGCGCGACGCCGACGAGCCTGCTGGCCCAGTTGGGCCGCCCGGTCGAGCGCGCCCCTTTGCTCGCCGCCATCCTGGCCGCCATCGAGCCGCGCTACGAGGCGCTCGTCGCGGGCGAGGCGCAGGCCGGCGAGTGGCGGCGGCTCAGCGCGACGGTGGGTCAGCCGGTGCGGGTGACAGGCGGCATGGCGGTCGAGGGGGTGGCCGTGGACATCGCCGCGGATGGCAGCCTGCTGGTGCGACAGGCGGATGGGAGCGTGGTCAGCGTGGCGGCGGGCGACGTGAGCCTGCGCCCGGTCTGAAGACGGTTACCACAGAACACACGGAACACACGGAAAAAACAGAGCCAGGGATGATGACGCACCGAGCCGAGCTTCCTGGCTCAGCACAGGAACTGTTTTGTCCTTTCCGTGTCGTCCGTGTATTCCGTGGTAGACCTCTTGCCGACAAGGAACGACCGGATGCTATTGCCAACACCGTTGCTGGATGGACTCCTGATGGAGCGGGAGAACCGCTTCCGCGCCCGCGTGCGCCTGAACGGTTCGGAGGTGCTCGCCCACGTCCCCAACCCCGGCCGCACCGTCGAGCTGCTCTACTCGGGCGCCCGCGTCCTCCTGACGCCACGCCCGGAGCCGGGCCGCCGCACGGCCTACGACCTCATCCTGGCCTACACCGTGGACGACATCCTGGTCTCGCTGGACACGCGCTTCCCGTCGCGCCTGTTCGGCGAGGCGATGGCGGCGGGACGCCTCAGTCCCCTGGCCGACTACCGCGTGGCGCGGGCCGAAATCCCCTTTGGGGCGAGCCGCCTCGATTTCGCGCTGACGCCCCACGACGGCGCCGCGTCCCCCCTGCCCCCGTGCCTCGTGGAGGTCAAGTCCTCGACGTATGTCATGGACGGCCTGGGGCTGTGGCCGGACGCGCCCTCGCTGCGCGGCCAGCGCCACGTGCGAGAGCTGGCGGATGCCGTCGCCCAGGGCTATCGCGCGGCGATCGTGTGGTTCGTCCAGCGGCCGGATGCGCGCTGCCTGACGCCGAATCGCGCTGTGGATGGGGGCTTCGGCGCGGCGCTGGACGCGGCGCGGGCCGCCGGTGTCGAGGCCTACGCCTACACGTGCCGCGTCACCCGCGGGAGCATCGAAGTCGCCGATCTCATCCCGGTCATCTGAGCCGCAAGGTCAGCGTCATTGCGAGACCCCAATGCCATGTAGCGGCATGCACCATGCTACTCTTATCGTCCTCTTAAGAAAGGCTATTGCCGTTCTTACCCGCCAATTGTAAACTATCTGTATCTTCGCAGGTTTCCAGGTGAGAGAGGATAGTCATGCCGACAGAGACAGCTTCGCGCCGCGCGGCGCTCAAGACACCCCTGTGGCGGGCGCTCGCCCTGGCGCTCGCGCTCGCGCTGCTCGCCACGTTTGGCCGCACGCTGAGCGTGGCCTGGGCCAGCCCGGCCCACGATGACCCGACCACGGCCGCCATTCAGGCGGTGATCCAGCGGGCCAACGACGAGCAGCAGCAGGCGTTCGCCGCCAACGACCCGACCTTGATGAAGGACACCGCGGCGGGCGACTACTACAACCAGATGGTTCAGACGAATCAGGGCCTGGCGCGGAACGGCGTCAAGGGCATCAAGCTGGTCAAGATCGAGTGGGGCAACGTCACCTTGACCGGCGATACGACCGCGACGGCGACCACGTATGAGACGTGGCAGACGACCTACGCCGACGGCACGACCGACGTCAACCGCGACCCCAACCTGTACACGCTCGTGCTCGACGGGGGCGCGTGGAAGATTCAGAACGACGAGCACCCCGACGCCGCGTCAAGCGCGCCCGGCCAGGCGCCGGCCGCGCCGGCCGGCCAGACGCCGCCGGCAACGCGCGTCAACCCCAACCGCACCGACGTCTCTCACAACTGGTCGGGCTACGCTGCGACCGACGGCGAGTTCACCTCGGTCACAGGGACGTGGACGGTGCCGCAATCGGACGGTACGGTGCGCTTCGGGACGGCGGCGACATGGGTCGGCATCGGCGGCGTCACGAGCCGCGACCTGATCCAGGCGGGTACGATGGAGACGAGCAGCGGCGGCGGATCCGTGCAGTACAGCGCCTGGGTCGAGACCCTGCCGCAGTCCTCGCGCCGCGTGGCCCTGGCCGTCAGCCCCGGCGACTCGATGACCGTGTCCATCAGCGAGACAGGGACCAATCAGTGGCTCATCGCCATGAAGAACAACTCGACCGGCGCGACATACCAGACGAACGTGACGTATGCGTCGTCCCACTCGTCGGCCGAGTGGGTGACAGAGGCCCCCGTCTCCGGGCGGCGCATCGTGCCCCTCGACAATTTCGGGACGGTGACGATCAGCGCAGGCAGCGCCGTCAAGGATGGCGAGACGGTGACGATCGCCGAGGCCGGCGGAAAGCCCATCACGATGATTGACATGTATAGCAACGCCATCGCCATACCCTCGGCCATCGCACAAGACGGCGCGGGGTTCAGCGTGACCCGCAACGCCGCGCCGACACAGCTCGCGCCGAGCCAGAGCGTTCCCCCCAGCGCCCGCCCGTCGCCGAACAACGGGGGCGGCCGCAGCCGGCCGGGGCGCTACCCGTTCACCGCGTCACAGGACAACGCGGGCGGTTGGACGCCGGCCCACCCGCTCAGCGCCGGATGGGCCTGGGCATGGTAGTCGGCGGCTCTTAGCCCAGGAGATACGAAACACAGAAGCCCGGACGGTGACAACACCGCCGGGCTTCTACCTTTCAATGTCAGTCACCGTTCAGGTGGTGGGGATTAGAGAGGGCCAC
Source organism: Anaerolineae bacterium (assembly GCA_046328525.1). Lineage (GTDB taxonomy): Bacteria > Chloroflexota > Anaerolineae > Epilineales > JAHCIE01 > JBDHWG01. The sequence continues at coordinate 55,000 of JAXLWK010000006.1, read as the reverse complement.
CAAGTCGCGCTCGAGGTGCGCCCAACACAGCCTTCCCTCCGCACACGATCCTATCCCCGCCGCACTCTATTATAGCCGACTATGCCTGTCTCTAAAAGGCGACGGTGGAGAGCGAAAGCGCTCTCCACCGTCATAAGGCTGTCTTGTACACAGAACGTTTGAGCGAGGCTGACTCGTCAGAACCCAGCCGAGGGCGTCGTTGCTTCGAGTCTCACACCACCGCTCGTGGAGCGTAAACTGTAGCGCCGACTTCAGTCGGCATCCCAGGCGCCAACTGAAGTGGGCGCTACACGAGTGCGACACCGTCCAGGCTCACGCCGGCACAGGCAGCAGCTCCCGCATGTGGCAGAAGACCTCGTAGGCTTCGTGCGGCGTCGCGTTGTCATGCACCACGGCGCGCACCGCCTGGATCATCGCCACCGGGTGTTCCGACTGGAAGATGTTGCGGCCCATGTCCACGCCGGCCGCGCCGGCCTGGATCGCCGCGTAGGCCATCTCCAGCGCCTCGGCCTCCGGCTGCTTCTTCCCACCGGCGATGACGACCGGCACCGGCGACGTCCCGGCCACGCGCTCGAAGTCGTCGCAGAAGTAAGTCTTAACGACCCGCGCCCCTAGCTCGCCCGCGATGCGCGTCGCCAAGCTCAGGTACTTCGCGTCGCGCTCCATCTCCTTGCCGACCGCCGTCACCGCCAGGGTGGGAATCCCGTAGCGCTCGGCCTCGTCCACGACCTGGGTGAAGTTGAGGAGCGTGTCGCGCTCGAACTCCGCCCCAACCATGATGGAGAAGGCGACCGCCGCCACGTTCAGCCGGATGGCCTCTTCCATGCTCGTGGCGATGCCTTCCCGCAGCAACTCCTTGTTCAGCACACTCGTCCCGCCGGATACCCGCAACACGATTGGAACATCCACCAGGGGCGATATCTCATTCCGCAGCGCGCCGCGCGTCAGCATCAGCGAATCGGCATACGGCAGGAGCGGCGCGACGGTCTTGCCCAGCTGTTCGAGGCCGCTGGTCGGGCCCATGATGTACCCGTGGTCCACCGCGAGCATCACGGTGCGGCCGTAGGGCGGCTTAAGTATCCTGGCTAGACGATTCTGGATCCCCCAGTCCATCGTCTCCCTTCCTTTCGAGGCGCCAGGGCGGGAGGGGCGCGAAAGGGACAGCCTCGCCATCCCGCCCTGGGCCGATACGGAACCGGTTCAGTGGGCCGCCGTGGCAACCGGCTGGGTCAGGCCCACGTAGAAGCCGCGGAACATCACCGACATGGAGGTCGCGCCGGGGTCTGCGGTTCCCTTCGTCCGCTCGCCCAGGTTCCGGGCGCGTCCAAACCGCGCCGTCATCTCCGCAGTGGAGGCGGCGCCGCGCTCCGCAGCTTCGGCAGCCAGCCTTAGAACCTCGTCAATGCTCAGGCCGTGGTCGGCGCCCTCGCGCAGGGTCTCGGTCGCCGGAATGAGCGCATCCATCATGGTCTTGTCGCCGACCTTGGCCTTCGTCTGCTCGCGCACCGAGGCCAGGCCGGCTTCGAACGCGGCGGCCAGCGCTGCGGCGTCGAGGGGCGGCGGTATGGCCCCATCGGCCATGCCCATGAACCAGGAGCCGAGGAGCGGCCCCGTCGCGCCACCGTCTATGCCAAGCAACGCCCAGCCGATGTCGGAGAGCAGGCCCTTCAGGTCCGCGCCGCTCGCCTTCGCTACCACGTCGTCCAGGCGACCGACGGCCCGCAGCATGGTCACGCCGTGGTCCCCGTCGCCAATCGCCGTGTCCAGCGCCGACAAGCGCGCGGCGTTCTCGCGGACGGCGCTTGTCGCGCCGTGAAGCATCTGGATGAACTCGGTGTAGCCGACCGCGGTGAGCATCGCCCTACCTCCGTGCTGTCATCTCGCCCTCGATGGGCGCGGTGTACTTCGCAATATCCGCCGGCGCTACGGTGAAGAACGGCGAGTCGCACGGCGCATCCCACAGCCGAATCAGCTCCGGATCCATGCGCGCCACGAACATCTGGAAGCCGGCCTGCTCCTGAACCGTCAGGAACTCGCCGACCCTGGCGCGCACGAGCTTGATCTTCTTCTCGGCGAGGGCCTGGCTGATGCGGCGGAAGAGGATGAACAGCTCCATCAGGGTCGTCGCGCCGGTGCTGTTGAGCATCACTAGCAGCTCGTCGCCCTCCTTCACATCCAGGTCCTTGAGCAGGGCGTTCAGCATGATGTCCACCGTCTCGTCGGCGGTCTTCATCTTCATGCGCCCCGTGCCGGCCTCGCCGTGCTGGCCCATGCCGACTTCCATCTCGTCATCCGGCAGGCTGAAGAACGGCTGGCCCGTCACCGGGTGCGTCGCCGGCGCAGCGGCCACGGCGATCGTCGCCATGTTGTCGGCCATGCGCTGGGCAATCCCTGCCACGTCCTTCAACGGCAGCCCCGCCTCGGCCGCCGCGCCCGCCACCTTGTACACCGGCAGGCAGCCCATCAGGCCGCGGCGGTTGTCGGCGTCCTCACGCGGCGCGTTGGAGATGTCCTCCTGGGTCACGACCTTGACGACGTTCAGCCCCTCTTTCTTGGCGAGCTGCATCGTCATGTTGCCCGTCATCATGTCGCCGGCGTGGTTGAGCACGATGAACAGGACGCCCGCGCCGCGCTCTGCCAGCCGCAGCGCCTCCAGGACGCGCGGCGGGCCGGGGGCGGCGAAGATCTCGCCGGGCACGCTGACGTCGAGCAGCCCATAGCCGACCCAGCCGCTCAGCGCCGGCTCGTGGCCGCTGCCGCCGAGGGTCACGACGCCCACCTTGCCCTCGTCCTTCGGAACGGTGCGGACGACCAGGTGATTCTCGGTCAGGTGGATCTTGTCCGGATAGGCAAGGGCGTAGCCTTCCAGCAGCTCGGCGACGATGTTTTCGGGCTTGTTGATGAATTTCTTCATGGCCATAACAGGCCGTCCTTTCTCAAATCGGGCGCATTGTGATTGTGAATAGGGTCGCGGCCGGCTCGTCTCACGCAAACACAGGCTCGGGCGCTCTCACTTCCTTATGGAAGGTGATGTTCTGCACCGCCACCAGCTCCGGCACCACCTGCTCCAGGAGATTCTTAGTATACGGCTGCGCCAGGTGAGCGTCGAAGTCCTTCTGGCTGGCAAACTTCTCGACGACCGTCAGCAGGTCCGGGTCGTCCACGCTCTGGTGCAGGACGAAGCGCAGGCAGCCCGGCTCGGCCAGTGTGTGGCCCATGACCTCGTAGATCTCGGCCAGCAGCGCCGCGCCGCGGCCGTCCTTGGCGGTAAACTGAGCGACAATCGCGATTTCGTCTTCGTAGCGGGTGATCATGGTTGACATTCTCCTTGGGCTGTTACATCCCGCAAGCGGCGCGCGGCCATGCGAAGGGCCGCCGGGCTACTTGGCCGGATGGGCGACGACGGGCGGGTGGGGCCGGTGATCGAGCCACGCCTGGTACTTGCCGCGCAGGAACACGGTGAAAAAGCCCCAGAGCAAGCCGATCAGGGACGAGGTGAGGACATAGACGAAGGCCTCGGGGTGGGGCATCTGGCCTTGCGTGACGCCGAAGTAGGCGAAGTACGCGCCCGCGCCGACGAACCACGCCGGGATGAAGTCGAGCGCCGACACCTTCTCGAAGAAGATCACCAGGGTCGCGATGATCCCAACAGTGATGGGCAGAGCAGACGTGCCCAGGGCCGGCGCCAGAACGGGGGCCATGAGCATGATCACGACGGCGGCGATCATTCCGCCCGCGTAGCAGGCGGCCGCCTTGACGCCGCGCGCGACGGAGCCGCCGGCCAGGAAGTACAGCGCCCACGTCTGGAAGGCGACCCACGTGATCAGGAAGGGGGCGATCAGCGGCACGGCCGCGATGTACATCATCAGCAGCGCAAGCACGCCGATGATCAGGGGGTGGGGAAGGTATGACAGGAATTTCATTGTGGCCTCGCATTCGACAGTGAATTCGGGGAATGGTGGTCAGGAACCGGGATGGGGACCTCAAGTGAAGCACATTCTCGCCGTGGCGACTTTCTGTGTGAGATTCGCCTCCTTTTGGGCTGCACATACTTGCATTACGCTGCACATTCGTGATATAGTATATCATGAAGGGCTAAGGGTGTCAATAGAAATCGGCACGCCGGTCGTAAACCGTCACGTTTGTGCAGCGAGACCTGCTCGGAGGGTGTCATGGATAGGGCCGAGGAACGCCGCGCGTATCTGGCGCAGATCGCCACGAAATACTATGACCAGGACAAGACGCAGCAGGAGATTGCCGACGAGATGGGGCTGACGCGCTCCGCCGTCTCGCGGCTGCTGACGGAGGCGCGAAGCAAGGGGGTGGTGGAGATCATCGTGCACGACCCGCGGCGCACGTCGCCCGAGCTGGAGCAGGCGCTGCGCGAGCGGTTCCGCCTCAAGGCGGTGCGCGTCCTGGTGCGCGGCAGCAAGTCGTACCGCGACATGCTCGTAGACGTGGGCATCCTCGCCGCCGAGTACCTGACGAGCATCATTCAGCCGACCGATTGTGTCGGTATCTCGTGGGGCACCGGGCTCCATGAGATGCTGGCGGCGCTGCGGCCGATGAACTTCCCTAACGTCGAGGTCGTGCAGCTCGTGGGCGGCACCGGCTCGGAGCCGTCGTCTACCGTCGGCCCGCTTCTCGCGCCGCGCCTGGCCGACCTGCTGGGCGGCCGCTGCCGCTACCTCCACGCGCCGCTCATCGTCGAGAGCGAGGTCGCGCGGGACGCCCTGCTCCAGGAGCGGTCGGTGCGCGAGACCCTGGCGCGCGGCGCCCAGGCGAACATCGCCCTGGTCGGCATCGGCTCGACGCAGGCGGAGATCTACAATCCATATCGGCTTGGTTACGTGAGCGACGAGGAGTTGGCCGAGATTCGCGCCAGCGGCGCTATCGGCCTGGTCTGCGGGCGACACTACAACATCGCCGGCCAGGTGCTCGACATCAGCATCAACCGCCGCGTAGTCGGCATCGAGCTGAGCGCGCTGGCGGCGGTAGACAAGATCATCGGCGTCGCCGGCGGCACGGAGAAGGGGGAAGCCATTCTCGGCGCGCTTCTCGGCCGCCACGTCAACGTCCTGTTCACCGACGAGACGGCGGCCCGCCGCGTGATCGAGCTGCACCGCGCCGCCGCCCACGCCAACGGCGCGTGAGACCGGCGGTCATTGCGCGACGCCCACAAAAGTCGAAACTACTCCATCAACACGGCTTCGGCCGTCTCGCCCGGCTGGTGGCTGTGGCCCTTGCTCTTCAGGAACAGGGCGGGGATGACGCCGAACGCACAGATGATGGCCGCCAGGCGGAAGCAGTCGTCGAAGGACATGACCGCCGCCTTGTTGATGAGCTGCATGTACAGGCTGTAGACCGCGTCCACCTTCGACTGGAGCGCCCCGGCGCCCTCGTGCGTCGCGTAGCGCATGAGGGCGGCGATGGTCGAGCGCACGACGGGCGAATCCGGCGTCACGACCTGCTTCAGCATCGCCGTGTGGTAGGTCATGCGGCTGGTGAGCAGCGACGCGAAGATCGCCGTGCCGAACGCTCCGAAAAGCTGCCGCATCACGTTGGTCAGCGCCGATCCGCGCGCCACCAGGTGGTGCGGCAGCGTGTTCATGCCCACCGTGATCGCCGGCATCGTCACCATGCCCATCGCCACGCCTCGGATCATCAGAATCCCGTACAGCGTCTTGTTGGACATCTCCATGCTGATGTCACTCAACTGCCACGTCGCAAAGGCCATCAGCATCAGCCCGGTCACGATGAGCGGCCTCGGGCCGAGACGGTCGAACAGGCGGCCGGTGATGGGCATCATCATGCCGGCGGCGAGGGCCTGGGGGAAGAGGAGCAGGCCAGATTGGAACGGCGTCAGGCCGCGGAAGTCCTGCAAGAACAGCGGCAGCAGGAACGTGGACGAGAACATGCCCAGGGTGACGATGAACGTTACGCTCGTGGCCAGGGAGTACGTCCGGTTCTTGAAGACGCGCAGGTCGAGCAGCGGGTGGGTTTCCGTCAGCTCTACGAACACCCAGAGCACCAGGGCGATGCTGCCCGTCACCATCAGCGTCAGGTTGAGCGGTGTCGTCCAGCCGTCGCCCGGCGCCGTCGCCAGAGCGTACAGGATCGAGGCGAAGCCGAAGGCCGACAGGAAGAAGCCGCGGGTGTCGAAGTGGAGATGCGGGACACGCTCCGTCTCCCGCAGCATCATCCACGCCATAGCCATGCCGATGATGCCGATGGGCAGGTTCATGGTGAAGATGAAGCGCCAGTCGTAGTACTGGACGATGTAGCCGCCCAGGGTCGGCCCGATGACCGGCGCGAGCAGCAAAGGCAGGCCGTAGAGGCCGGTCACCATGCCGCGCTTGGCCGGCGGCGTGACGCGGAAGATGATGGTCATGCCAAGCGGCGTCAGCAGCCCGCCGCCGAAGCCCTGCAAGATGCGGAAGAACACCAGGCTCTGCACGTTCCACGACAGGCCGCACAGCAGCGAGCCGAGCGTGAAGAACAGCATGGACAGCATGTAGACCCGCTTCGTGCCGTAGGTCTCTGTCAGGTAGCCCGCCGTCGGCATGACAATCGCCAGGGCCAGCATGTAGCCGGTCAGCACGAACTGGGCGCTGTCCACCGACGCCCCGAAGACGTTGATGATCTTGGGCAGGGCGATGTTGACCGCCGTCGTGTCGAGCATCACCATGAATGACCCGATGACCACGACGATGAGCGCCTGCCACTGGTAGGCCAGCGACCAGCCGCCCGTCTTGGTTTCGGGGACGGGGATGTTGTAGGAGGCCACGCCGCTACTCCTGCGTGCGAATCTTGACCTCGACAGAGCTGCCGAGGGTCAGCGGAAGCTGGCCGTAGTCCACCGCGATCTTGACTGGCACGAGCTGCGTGACCTTGGTGAAGTTGCCGGACGTGTTGGTCGAGGGGATGAGCGAGAACGTCGCCGCGCTCGCCCGCCCGATCGCCGCCACCCGCCCCGGCAGCACCCGGTCCAGCGTGTCCACCGACACCTCGACCGGCTGCCCGACCTTCAGCCGGCCGACCTTCGTCTCCTCGACCTGCGCCATGACCCAGAGCTGCTTCGGGTCAATGATCGTGAGGAGCGACTGGCCGGGGGTCACCGTATCGCCCGGATTGGCGGAGCGGGCCACGACGACGCCGTCCATCGGCGCGCGCACCGGCGCCTGCATGTCGTCGGTGCCGCGATAGTCCAGCCGCGGCTGGCCGTTGGGCATCGTTCCCACCGAGCTGGGCACAGAGATGGTGGCGACCAGCTGGTCCTTCTGCACGGTGTCGCCAATATCCGCGCCGATCTGGCTCACCCGGCCGGCGTTGAGGCCGCCTACCTGGACCAGGGCGCCCGTCACCAAGGCGTTATCCGTGGACACGTAAATCTGCTGATCCTGCCAGTAATGCCGCCCGAAGGAGCCGGCCACGGCGGCGAGGCCGAGCAAGATAATCAGGAGGATGAGCAGCCGTAGCCAGCCGCGGCCGCGTGACCGCGCCTGGGGCCGGGGGGCGGCGCCGGGGCGAGCGCCCGCGCCGGGCTGCCCCGCGCCCGCGCCGGGCTGCCCCGCTCCCGCGCCGGGCTGCCCCGCTCCCTCGGCGGCGCCGGACGGCACAGCGGCGATATTCGGGGTGTTTTGCGACATTGTAGAGACTCCTCTGCGTACGATAACAGGCATTCGGAATGTTAAACGGGTGATGGAGTAGGGGCAGGTTTGAAACCTGCCCCTACCGCCGCTCGCGTTCGTCAGGAAATGGCAGCGACGACGTCTTCGGCCTGGACGCCCTCGCGCTCGTGTAGCAGACGCCGGCTTGTGCCGTCCAGGATGCGCCACGCTTCGGTCACCACCTCCAGCTCGGCCGGGCTGAGGGCTTCGACGACGCTGCACAAGCCTTCCATCTGGCTCAATGTGAGGCGGTCTACGAGGGTCTGGCCCGCGTCGGTCGCCTGGAGCCACACGATGCGGCGGTCCTCCAGGTCGTCCTGGCGCGTCACCATGCCACGCTCGACAAGTTGGTCCACAATCTTCGACACGGCCGGCGCGCCCACGCCCAGGGCTTGCGCGAGCACCCGGCCGTGGGTTGTGCCTTCGGTGGCAATCACGTACAAGGCCCGCGCCTGAGCCATCGTCAGGTCCACGTCGAGCCAGGGCCACGGGCCGTCGTCGGTCAGCCGTTGCAGGCGGCGGCGAAAGCGAGAGAGCCGGCGCGCGAATTCCACAGGTGGAAGAAGGATCGTCATCGTTGTGTCCTGGCAAATGATTTCCGAAACGGAAACTATCTTGGGCAATTGTAGCGCATCGTGAGCCGCCGTCAAGAATCCGTTAGGCGAAGCGGTACTCGTCGAAATACGCCACCGGCCGGTAGCCGATGCGCTGGTAGATGCTGTTGGCGGTGGGGTTTGCCAGGTTGGTGAACAGGGTGCAGAACGCGTAGCCCGAGTCCAGGAGCGCCTGGGTGAACGTGGCGGTGCACGCCGTGGCGTAGCCTCGATTGCGGAACGAGGGCGGGGTGTAGACCGGCGCGATGGTGATGCCGTGGCGCAGCGGCCGCGTCCGCCCGACCAGCGCAACCGGCCCGCCATCGTCCCAGAGCGCGATGTCGCCGGCCGCGATCTTGGTCTCGGCCAGCTCGCGCAGCGCCGCCGGGTCGCCGTGCTCGCCGAGCGCCTCCGCCTCGAACTCGCCGTACCAGCGCGCCACCAGCTCGATGTCGCCCGCGTCGGCCATCCGAAAGCGCCCCGGCGCGTCCGGCCGGTATACCACCTGTCGCAGCACGTACAGACACTCCTTCAGCCCCTCGCGCACGGCCACACCGGCCCGCGCGGCGTAGGCGTCGGCGAAGACCCGCGCCACCTCAGCCGGCCCGATGACGCCGGGCGGGCGCATCCCGCGCTCGGCCAGATCGCCGGCGACCAGGCCAGCCCCTTCCCTCCACGCCTCGCCCCACGCCAGAATCAGGACGTGGCGCGGCGGGGTGATGATCGCCGCGAGCGCCAGCGCGCCACCGTCCTCGACCGTCGCCAGGTAAGGCGGGAGGGCCGGCGCGGGGGAGCGCGCCAGCCGCAGGGTGATGCCCAGGATCAGGTTGCTTCGCACCTCGTCCTGCTCCAGCGTCGCCTGCGCCCGCTGCAAGAACGCGTTGGCCTCAGGATAAACAGTCAGGTTCATGCGTTACCTCTATTCGTCACTCCGTCACCCCGTCACGCGGCCCAGACGTCTCCCGCCGCAGGCGCTCCCGCAGCTCGTCAATGACCGCCATTTCGCCGGCGTCGGTCACGTAGTACCAATGCTCCCAGCCGTTGCACGCCGGCAGGCCGCTGACGAGCGCCCCGACCTGGTGGATCGAGCCGCGCGCGCCCGCGCCACCCGCCCCCTCGACCCGCAGCGAGCCGTCGGCGAGAACCGTCGCCACAGCATCAGGCCGACGGTCGAAATACAAGCAATCGCCGGGCCGCAGCAGCCCCGTCTCCAGTAGCGCGCCGAAGGGAACCCGCCGCGCCGTGCGCTTCGTCTCGTACCGCCCGCGCACCTCGTCGTCATCCGCCGCCGGCGTCACCGCCGCGATGCGCGCCCGCGCCGCCTCGATGTAGCCCGTCTCCCGCTCGATGCCGATGTAGTGGCGGCCGAGATAGCGCGCCACCGCCCCCGTCGTGCCCGCGCCGAAGAACGGGTCGAGGACGACGTCGCCCGGGTTCGACGTTGCCAGCAGCACGCGGTACAGCAGCGCCGCCGGCTTCTGGGTTGCGTGTACCTTCTGGCCGTTCACCCGCAAGCGCTCGGCGCCGGAGCAGATGGGCAGCGCCCAATCGCTGCGCATCTGCTTGCCGTCGTTCAGCGCCTTCATGGCGTGGTAGTTGAACGTGTAGCGTTTCTGGCCGCGGCTCTTGATGCACCATAGCAACGTCTCGTGGGCGTTGGCGAAACGCACGCCACGGAACTGGGGCATCGGGTTCGTCTTGACCCAGACGACGTCGTTGAGCATCCAGTAGCCGAGGTCCTGGAGGATCGCGCCGACGCGGTAGATGTTGTGATAGCTGCCGATGACCCACAGCGCGCCCGTGTCCTTGAGCACGCGGCGGCACGCCGACAGCCAGGCGCGCGTGAACGTGTCATACGCCGCGAAGTCGTCGAAGCGGTCCCAGGCGTCGTCCACGGCGTCCACCTGGCTCGTATCCGGGCGGCGCAACGCCTGGCGCAGTTGCAGATTGTACGGCGGGTCGGCGAAGACCAGGTCCACGCTCTTCTCCGGCAGCCTCGCCATCACCTCGATGCAGTCCCCCTGGAGGATCGTGTCCAGGGGCAAGTCTGAGTTTGCCACAAGCCCTCTCTACCCAAAACACACACCGGCTGTCGGTGCAACACCCGAATGCCGTGTGACGGCATGCGCCGACACAAGAAACGGCAGCTGTCGCCCGGAGCGCCAGGTCCGCCCGCTGAAGCAGCGGGCTACGGGTGCAAGCCTGAGAGGCTGCCGCTACGGCTCCCCTAGCCCCTTGGGCTTGCATTAGGTAGCCGTAGGCTTGAGCCTACGGCGGCCGTCCGCCGCGAGCTGCCCAGGGTTATTTTCAGAGAAGGCGGGCGCACGGTACGGCGCAGCGGCAGCATAGCCGAAAGGGGGCGGCGTGTCAAGGGCGGAATTCGCGCCGCCGCCCCGATTTCGTTATGTTATCTCTTGACACGAGCCTCTTTCTCTGCTATACTACGGTTAGTGTTGCTCGTTGTTGCTACGTCTTCCGCCCTTCGCCAGACTCGTACAGGACTCATTCGTCATGCTCCTCGTATTCTTCTCGCGCTATTGGCGTTTCTTCACCCTGGGCGCTGTCATCCTCGCCGCCATCGTCATCGGCCCCGTCGCCGCCGGCCCGCGCTTCTCCCAGGCCGACGCGCCGGCCACCGTGCCCGCCCCCACAAAGCCGCCGGTCATCGTTGACGCCGTGGATGCCGAGACCGATGGCGCGCCGGTCGCCTCGCACCTGGACACCGCCAGGGTGAACAGCGGCGCGTTGCCCTCGATCTTCGTCCAGCACCAGGGCGACACCTTGTTCCGCTTCATGTTCACCCGGCTCGACGGCGCGGCCAGCCGCCCCATCAACGGTAAGGAGCGCAGCGGCCTGCCGCGCATGAGCGGCCCGGAGAGCCAGTCGTGCAGCGCGTGCCACAGCCAACTCACAACGGTGGACGGGCTGCTCATCCATGTGCCGGGCGGCAGCGGCGACAACGCCCTCAACACCTTCTCCCAGGCCGGTGTGCCCGACGACCCCGCGCGCGCCAACATCCGCCACACCCGCGCCATCTACGGTGGCGGCCTCAAGGAGCGGCTGGCCGAGGAGATGAGCGCCGACCTCGCGCGCCAGGTGGACGCGGCGCGGACGCAGGCCAAGGGCAGTCGCGCCGCAGTCACCGTGGACCTGCTGACCAAGGGCGTCGGCTTCGGCCGCGTCACGGTGAAGCCCGACGGGACACTGGACACGCGCGAAGTGCAGGGCGTGGATGCAGACCTGATCGTGAAGCCGTTCAGCGCCAAAGGCACCGTCGCCACCCTGCGCGAATTCACCCAGGACGCCGCCGAGCGCCACCTGGGGCTGCGCACCGTCGAGGGCGCAGCGAAGGACGGCGAGCTGACCTCCGCCGACCTGACCGCCCTCGTGCTGTGGCAGGCGACGCGCCCGACGCCGCGCCAGGTCGCGCCGAAGGATGCTGCGCGCGCCGAGGACGCGCGGCGCGGCCAGGCCGTGTTCAACCAGATTGGCTGCGCCAGCTGCCACGTCGCCGCTCTGCCCCTGAACGACCCGCTCATGACCGTCACACCGCCGGACGCCGCGCGGCCGCTGCGCACCAACCTGATGACGACCGGCCTCCAGCCGGCGAGCGCGGGCGCCCCCCTGCCCATCGCCATCTACTCCGACCTCAAGCGGCACGACATGGGTGAGGCCCTGGCCGAGCCTCTTCCCCAGGGGAACGCCGCGCCGGAGATGTTCCTCACCCGCCCGCTGTGGGGCGTGTCCAGCGTCGGCCCGTGGCTGCACGACGGCCGCGCTACGACGCTGAGTGAGGCGATCCTGTGGCACGGCGGCGAGGCGGAGACGGCGCGGGCCGCGTTCGCCGGGCTGCCCAGGACCGATCAGCGCGCGCTCATGGAATTCCTGCGCACCCTTGTCATTGATCCCTATCCGACTGATTCGCCCCAGCAATAATCCGTGTCATCTCAAGGAGACAGACCCATGACCTCGTTTGCCATTCGCCTGCCTCATCTTTCCCTGCGCCGGCGCATCGCCCTGGCCGCGATCGTCTTCGTCCTGGCCCTCGGCTTCCTGCCGGCGTCGCTCTTCGCCGACCCGCTCGAAGCGGCGACCTGCGCGCACATCGTCCAGCGCGGCGATACGCTCTACTCCATCGCCGCCAAGTACGGCACGACCGTCGCGGCCCTGGTGAAGACAAACAACATCACCAACCCAAACGTCATCTGGAGCGGCATCACCCTCCGGCTGCCCGGCTGCGGCGCGACCTCGACGGCCCCGGCGCGGCCCGCCACCCCCGCTCAGCCGGCCGCGCCCGCCCAGCCCATCAAGTCCGCCATCCCCAACGGCTGCTTCACCTGCACCATCTCGGCCGGGCAGAGCATCGCCTGGCTGGCCGACGACTACGGCTCCACCGTCGCCGAGATCATGGCGCGCAACAACCTGACCTCGACCACTGTCTACCCCGGCCAGCGCCTCATCGTCTGCCCGACCGGCGGCAAACACTAAGCCAATCCCTCACCCCTTCCCCCCTCTCCCATTCTTGGGAGAGGGGGACACTATTTGCCTTGCCCCCCAACCCAACTCCGCGTATCATTCTCCCGACATCGAGCGTCCCATTGGACCACGAACGCGCGAAAGGGCGCGAAAAGGCCCTCCTGGTGACACCCTTTCGTGTTTTTCGCGGACTTTCGCGGCTTTCGTGGTCCAAACGCCTTCGCGGTCCAAATGCTCTCGTGATCCAACACCTGTTCGTTGTCGTCGGAGGCTTGTCTGTGGAACGCGCCCGCCTGTACGTGAGCATCTCGCCTGACCTCGCCGCCGAGCGCGAGGCCATCGGCCGCGCCGTGGCGAACCTGCCGGTGGATGTCGGCTGGGAGGTGAGCTACACGCCCCCGGCAGCGGACCCGACCGCGGCCGACCCTCACAGCGCCGCCCGCGCCCACGTCTACGTCCTGGCCCTGGGCGAAGACATCCGCGCCCCAATGGGCGTCGAGTGGGACAGCGCTCGCCGCGCCGGCGTCAAGGCCGTCGCCCTGCTCCACGAGGGGCCGCGCACGCCGGCGGCGCAGGCATTCCTCAAGGCCGTCGAGGTCGAGTGGACGAGCTACACGACCGCCGCCGAGCTGGCCCGCCGGGTGCAGGCCGCGCTGGCCCAGGCGCTCCTGCAACACGCGCCGTTGTTCGGGCTGTCCACGCCGGAGTACGAGAGCCTGAGCGGGCTGCTCAAGACGCTCCAGACGGGGAGCGCGGCGGAAGGCGAGGACGAGCGTAGCGGCGCGGGCCAGAGCGGCGTCATCTTCGCCCCCTCCCGCGAGGCGGGCAAGGGCGGCATCGTCATCTAGAGGCATCATGTTCGACACGGACCTGAGCGAGTACATCGTCAAGCTCGACCACACGGCCATCGCCGTCCACCGCATCAAGGACGCGCTCGCCCTCTACCGCGACGCGCTGGGCGGCGAGCCGCACTCCATGGGCGACAACGACGCCCAGGGGTTCCGCTGGTTCCAGCTCATCTACCCCGGCGGCAGCAAGATCGAGTTGCTGGAGCCGCTGAGTCCGGACGGTTTCCTGGCGAAGTTCCTGGCGCGCTACGGCGAGGGCGTCCATCACATGACCTTCAAAGTGAACCGCATCGAGGAGTTAGCGCCGATCCTGCGCGAGCGCGGCTTCCGTGTCGTGGACGAGAACTACAGCGACCCCGGCTGGAAAGAAGCGTTCATCTCGCCTCGCTCCGCCCACGGCACCATCGTCCAGATCGCCGAGAGCAACCTGAGCGACGCGGACGAGCGCCGCCTGTGGCAGGCCGACGTGGAGCGGCTGCCTTGACTCGGGACAGGGTGCGCCTCGTCGGCGTACCAATGGACCTGGGGCAGCAGCGGCGCGGCGTGGACATGGGGCCGTATGCCCTGCGCTACGCCGATCTGTTCGGGCGGCTGGCCGCCCTCGGCTACCGCGTCCACGACGACGGCAATATCTCCGTGCCCGTGCCGGAGATGACCGCCGACATCCCCGCCCTCCACGACCAGCCATCGGCGCGGCATCTGCCCGCCATCGTCGGGGTCCTCACCGAGGTGCAGGCCGTCAGCCGCCGCATCACCGACGCCGGCGAGATGGGCATCTTCCTCGGCGGCGACCACTCCATCAGCGCCGGCACCATCGCCGGGCTGACCGGGCGCGACCGCCTGGGCGTCGTCTGGGTGGATGCCCACGCCGACTTCAACACCCCGGAGACCTCGCCGTCCGGCAACGTCCACGGCATGCCCCTGGCCGCCCTGCTGGGTCGCGGCCCGGAAGCGCTCGTGACCCTCGGCGGCGGCGGCCCGGCGCTGGACCCATCCCTCGTAGCCCTCGTCGGCGTGCGCGAGCTGGACCCGGAGGAGCGCCGCGCCTTGCAGCAAAGCGGCGTGGGCGTCTTCACCATGCGCGACATTGACGAGCGCGGCATGGCCGCCGTCGCCTACGCGGTCGTCTCGCGCCTGGCGGCGGCCGACCGCATCCACGTCAGCCTCGACCTCGACAGCCTCGACCCGGACGTTGCGCCCGGCGTCGGCACGCCGGTGCCCGGCGGCCTGACTTACCGCGAGGCGCACCTGCTCATGGAGATTCTGGCCGACACGCGCCGCGTCGCCTCGCTGGACATTGTCGAGATCAACCCGATCCTGGACCACGGCAACCAGACCGCTGACATGGCCGTCGCCCTGGCCGCGTCGCTCCTGGGACAAAGAATCATGTGAGATGACGGGGAGCGATGACAGAGTGGCGGAGTGTGTTTGCCCCATCCTAGCGTCACCCCATCACCTCGTCACCTCGTCACCTCGTCACTTCGTCACTCCGTCACAAGGACTTATTCTCGCATGGGTGATCCCCTCGCCTACCCGCCGCTGCATTCGGCGGAACACCTGCTGACCTCGCTCCTGGAGGAGCGCCTGCCTGGCCTGCGCGGCTACCAGGCGCGGCTCAAGAGCCGCAAGTGCGTCATGGAATTCGACCATCCGACGCCGCTGGCCCTCGCCGACGTGCAGCCGGCGGTGGACGCGATGCACGCCGCCATCGCCGCCGACTGGCCGGTGGTCATCACCGAGATCCCCCGCGCCGAGGCGGGCCAGTTGCCCAACCTGGACGAGATCCCGGCCGATCTGCCCACGGTGCGCGTCGTCGCCATCGGCCCATACCCGCGCGCCTGCCGCGGCCGCCACGTCGCGCGCACCGACGAGATCGTCGGCTTCCGCGTGACCACGTTCCAGGCCGTCGGCGACGGGCGGTATCGCCTGAACTTCAGCGTGGATTAGGAGAGAGCATGCCCACCTACACCGTAACCCTCACGCTCAAGGTGACGACCAAAGAGGCCGACGCCGACAAGGTCCAGAAGAAGATCGCCGACCCGAAGGTGCTGGAGCGGATGCAGAACAAGGTCGAGTACGGCACGGCCACCATCGAGGTCGTCACCGTCAAGGTCGCGCCAGCCGAGGAGCCGCACCCAAGTAAGGTTCAAGGGCAGCAAGGATGAATTTGCATTCGTCACGAGCGTTCACATCGTAAGGAGGCGTTAGCATGAGCAAAGTGGTTGTCGAGATTCCCGACGAACTGGTAGAGGAGTTCAAACAGCACCAGGACAATCTCCGTGAAGTGCTCCTGCTTGGCCTTCAGCAGCTCAAGACACTAGAGGCGTTGACGCTCTATAGTCGCGGCGTTGTGTCTATCGGGCGAGCTACTGAACTCGCTGGCGTGTCTCGACAGGAATTGATACGTCAAGCGAGAGCAGCCGGCATCTCGCCGCGCTGGTCAGAGCAGATGGCACTCGAGGAGCTTGAGTGAAAGTTGCGGTCAATTCTGGCCCCTTGATGGCTCTCGCCAAGCTCAGCCTTATCCATTTGCTCGTGCGGCTCTACGATTCGGCCCTGGTCCCGTCGGCCGTCTATGATGAAGTCGTGACTCGCGGCATCGAGTTGGCCCAGGCAGATGCCTATGCGGTTCAATTGGCGGTTATGCGCGAGGAATTGAAGATCGTCCAAGTGCCTGCACGCATGGGAGAGGAAGTCGAAACATTGCCCCTCGGTGCGGGTGAGAAACAGGCCATCCACGTGGCATTGACGGAAGCCGTCGACTACGTGCTACTGGATGACCTGCTCGCCCGCGAAGCAGCACAGCGCCTGGGGCTTAGAGTCACGGGGACATTGGGGGTGCTCGCCAAGGCATCACGAGAGGGATTCTTGAACCGCCAGGAACGCGATCTCGTATTTCAAGCGATCCTTGACCGCGAAGACATATGGATTAGCCAGGCGCTGGTGCGTAGGGTTTGGGATGAGCTTCGCAGAGACGAACAGTAGCGACAGGGTGATCTATCGAACCTTCAACTGCCTTCGAGAGGAGTTGCTAAGGAGCTAACATGAGTGTCGCCATCGACCTTACCGGGCGTGTCGCCTTCGTCACCGGCGCGGGGCAGGGCATCGGCCGCGCCAGGGCGCTGCGCCGCATCGGTCAGCCCGACGACATCGCCAACGCCGTCCTCTTCTTCGCCTCCGACCTGTCCGGCTGGGTCACCGGCCAGATTCTGAGCGTCAGCGGCGGCTACACGATGATCTAGCGTCATCTCGTCACGCCATCACTTCGTCACTTTTCTGGTCTGAAAGGAGCACGCGGATGCCCGCGCAACGCTTGAAAGGTCTCACCGAGTCGCTCATCCGCGAGATGACGCGCCTGGCCATCGCCCACAACGCCATCAACCTCTCCCAGGGGTTCCCCGACTTCGCCACGCCGGCCGAGCTGAAGCAGGCGGCCGCCGACGCCATCATGAGCGACCACAACCAGTACGCCATCACCTGGGGCCAGCCAGCCATGCGCCAGGCCATCGCCGACAAGCTGAACGCCTGGTACGACATGGGCGTGGACGCCGAGAAGCACGTCACCGTCTGCGTCGGCGTCACCGAGTCCATCCTCGCCACGATGATGTCCATCGTGGACCCCGGCGACGAGGTCATCATCATCGAGCCGTTCCACGAGACCTTCCTGCCGGCGACCCTGTTCGCCGGCGGCGTGCCGGTGTACTTCCCGCTGCACGCGCCGGACTTCCGGTTGGATGCGGACCGGCTGCGCCAGGTCTTCACCCCGCGCACCCGCGCCATCATCCTCAACACGCCCCACAACCCGACCGGCCGCGTGTTCACCCGCGAAGAGCTGCAAGGCGTCGCCGACCTGTGCCAGGAGTTCGACGTCATCGCCGTCACCGACGAGATTTACGAGCACATCATCTACGACGGGCGACAGCACATCCCCCTGGCGACCTTTCCGGGCATGAAGGAACGCACGGTGACGTGCGGCGGCCTGTCCAAGACCTACGCCATCACCGGCTGGCGGCTGGCCTACACCATCGCCGACGTAGAGATCAGCAACGCCATCCGCACCGTCCACGACTTCACCACCATCTGCGCGCCGACGCCCCTCCAGGAAGCGGCGGTCACGGCCCTGCGCTTCCCGCGCAGCTACTACGATCAGCTCCAGGCCGACTACCACGCCCGCCGCGCGCGCATGATGGCGATGCTGGACGACACCGGCTTCCAGGCGCTGACGCCGGAGGGCGCGTACTATGTCATGGCCGATTTCGGCGGCCTGGGCTTCCCGACCGACGACGACCTGGTCTTCGCCCGCTGGCTGACGACCGAAGTCGGCGTCGCCGTCGTCCCCGGCTCGTCGTTCTACCGGACGCCGGACATGGGGCGCGGCATGGTACGCTTCGCCTTCCCCAAGAAGCTGGAGACGCTCGACGCCGCCCACGCCCGCCTGACCGCCGGCCTGGCGAAGCTCAAGGCCGGCGACGCCCGCATCGCCCTGCCGGGCGCAGACTGAGAGCGAGGAAGTGGCCGCCGCAGGCTGAAGCCTACGGCTAGGAATGCAAGCCCAAGGGGCTGTGGGACAGGAGCAACAAGCCTCTCAGGCTTCCACTTCTAGCCCGCTGCTTTAGCGGCGGGCGGCCTGACGGTAGAGTATATATACACGCCCAACGACAACGAGACAGCCAGAGGAAAATAGAGGCCGATTGGAGTATTATGTCATCTAATGAGCCGCTGAAAATCGAGGTGTGCGTCGACTCGGTGGAGTCGGCGCTAGGGGCGCAGGCGGGCGGCGCGGACCGAGTCGAGCTGTGCGACAACCTCCTCGAGGGCGGGACGACGCCGAGCGCCGGCGCCATCGCCATCGCCCGCGCCAATCTATCCATCAAGCTCCAGGTCATCATCCGCCCGCGCGGCGGCGACTTCTGCTACTCCGACATCGAGTTCGACATCATGCGTCACGACGTCGCCGTCGCCAGGGAGCTGGGCGCGGATGGCGTCGTCATCGGCATCCTGACGCCGGAGGGGGACGTGGACAAGGCGCGCACCGCCGAGCTTATCGAGCTGGCGCGGCCGATGAGCGTCACCTTCCACCGCGCCTTCGACATGACCCGCGACCCCTACGCGGCGCTCGAAGACCTTGTCGCCCTCGGCGTAGACCGCATCCTCACCTCCGGCCAGGAGCCGTCGGTCATCGAGGGCCTGGACCTGATCGCCGAGCTGGTGCAGCGCGCTGGCGGCCGGGTCATCATCATGCCCGGCGGCGGGACGGAGCGCAACGTCGCCAAGGTCGTCGCCCGCAGTGGCGTGCGCGAAGTCCACGTCATCGGGCCGATGACCGTGGACAGCCCGATGCAGTACCGCAACCCGCGCGTGTTCATGGGCGGCGAGCTGCGCCCGCCAGAGTATGCGCGCACTGTCACCGACCCGGCGCGCATCCGCGAGCTGCGGCAGCAGGCCGGCTAACGCCACGGAGGAGCTGTGAAATTCGACGCCCTCACTCTCATGGACAGGCTCGCGGACGTGCCGAGCCATGCGCGGCTCGCCGAAGAGCTAGGCTTCGACGGTCTGTGGACCCACGAGACCGCCCATAACCCCTACTTCCCCCTCGTCCTGGCTGCCGAGCACACGCAGCGCGTCGCGCTTGGCACCGCCATCGCCGTCGCCTTTCCCCGCAGCCCGACCATCACCGCCCAGGTCGCCTGGGACCTGGCGGCGCAGTCGGACGGGCGGTTCATCCTCGGCCTGGGAACGCAGGTGCGCGCCCACATCGAGCGCCGCTTCAGCGTTGACTTCGACCATCCCGTGGACCGCCTGCGCGACTACATCCTGGCGATGCGCGCCCTGTGGACGGCGTGGCAGACGGGCGGGCGGCTCAACTATCGCGGCAAGTTCTACCGCCTGACCCTGATGACGCCGTTCTTTGCCCCCGCCCCCATCGCGCACCCCGACATCCCGGTCTACATCGCCGGCGTCAACCGTGGGCTGTGCCACCTGGCCGGCGAGCTGTGCCAGGGCTTCCACGTCCACCCCTTCCACTCGCCCAAGTACCTGGCCGAGGCGATTCTGCCCTGGATCGAGGAAGGCGCTGCCGCCGCCGGCCGCCGCGCCCAGGACGTCGCCCTCGTCGCGCCGGTGTTCGTGATCCCGGAGGACAACCCGCAGGAGATGGAGACGGCGCGCGAGGCCGTGCGGCGGCAGATCGCGTTCTACGCTTCGACGCCAACGTACAAGAGCGTGCTGGACATCCACGGCTGGGGTTGGGTGAGCGCGGAGCTAGGGGAGCTGGCGATTCGCCAGAAGTGGGACGAGATGGCGTCCTTGATTAGCGACGACATGCTGGAGGTCTATGCCGTCCAGGGGCGATGGGCAGACCTGCCCGGTATCATCAAGCGGCGCTACGGCGGGCTGGTCAGCCGCGTGATGTACTACATGGGCTTCGAGCCGGGCGCGCAGGACGCCCGCTGGCGGCAGGCCGCTACCGGCTTCCACGCCAGTTGAGACCCGTCACCAGCCGACGCCGCCGGATGGAATTCGGCGTCTGATACGGGAAAGCCTGCTCGAAGCAGGCTGGCCTGGGCGCGTTTTTGCTCAGCCAGCGTGCTGAAGCTGGCTTGAGGGCCTCCCGAACAAGATAGGAGCGCCAAGGCGCAGAGACGCAAAGGAAGAAGAGAACTCGGCTCTTCCCTTTGCGTCTTTGCGTTCCTATCTCTTGCTTAGAAACGTCGCGTTCCGTTGTCATGCCGATGTCGGCGCAGGCCGTCATCTCGTCACCCCCGACAGGGCCGGCGAGACTCGACGGTCGGCGGGGGCGGGCCTATAATGCCCTGACGCCTTATGCCACGGTCAACAGGTAGGTGTTGATGGCCTCGCGGGCGGGCGGGAGCGCCTGCATGTAGACGCGCGTGCCGGCGAACGCCGCCGCCGACTCGGGCGCGAACAGGCGCTCGAACGGATCAGAGGCGGGCAGCGCGCCGGCCTCGCGGGCATTGCGCCAGTACGGGGCGACGAGGGGGGCGATGGCCCCATAGTGCGCCTGCAGCCAGGCCCTGAGGTCGGCGTAGACCCCTTCGGTCTCCTCGTCGGCCCCGTTCTGACGGTAGACGTTGATGACCAGGGCCTCCAGGCGGTCCCAGTGGTCCACAAAGGCGCGAACATTGGTCGGGATTCGAGTCTCGGATTGCGCGCGAATGAAGCGCGTATACGGGTTCATGGACGCCTCCAGGGCGTGATTATATAGAAATCTAGAAGGAGCTTTGAATGAGTCTTCGAGTCACAGTCTGGAACGAGGGTGTGCACGAGCGGACGCACGCCGAGATCGCCGCTGTCTACCCCAACGGCATCCACGGCGCTATCGCCGACGGCCTCAAAGAGCACGGCTTCGACGTGCGCACGGCCACCCTCGATCAGCCGGAGCACGGCCTGCCCCAGGACGTGCTGGACAGCACCGACATCCTGACGTGGTGGGGGCACATGGCCCACGACAAGGTCTCGGACGAGGTCGTGGAGCGCGTCCACAAGCGAGTTCTCGACGGCATGGGGCTAATTGTGCTCCACTCAGGCCATTTATCCAAGATTTTCAGGCGTTTGATGGGCACAGGCTGCGATCTCAAGTGGCGCGAGGCCAACGACCGCGAGCGCCTGTGGGTCGTCACGCCGGGCCACCCCATCGCCCAGGGTCTCGGCGAGTACATCCAACTCGAGCGCGAAGAGATGTACGGCGAGTTCTTCGACATCCCCGCGCCGGACACCCTCGTCTTTATTAGCTGGTTCACCGGCGGCGAGGTGTTCCGCAGCGGCTGCTGCTACACGCGCGGATCGGGGCGCATCTTCTACTTCCGCCCCGGCCACGAGAGCTTCCCGACGTACTACAACCCTGAGATTCGACAGGTGATCGCCAACGCCGTCCGCTGGGCCGCCCCGACGCCGGGCGCCCCGCGCAGCTTCGGCAATCGCCCGGCGCTCGAAGGCTGACGGGCGGAAGGGGGGCCGGATGGAACGAGACAGGAGCCGGCCGTTGCGGGCCGGCGTGATCGGCTGCGGCGTAGGCCGCTCGCACATCATGGGCTACCGGGCGGCCGGGGTCGAGGTGGTGGCGCTGGCCGGGCTGGACGCGAAACGCTGCGCGGACGTCGCCGCTGAGTTCAGCATACCCTTCATCTACGGGGAGTATGAGAACCTGCTGGCGCGGGACGACCTGGACATGGTGAGCGTGGCCGTGCCGAACTACCTGCACGCCGATGTCGTGCTGGCGGCGCTGGAGCGCGGCTTTGACGTGTGCATCGAGAAGCCGCTGGCCCACAACCTGGCCGACGCCGAGCGCATCGCGGCGGCGGCGAAGACGGCGCGGGGCCAGGTGATGGTCATGTTCAACTGGCGCCTGCGCGCCGATGCCCAGGCGCTCAAGCGCTACCTGACCGCCGGCACGCTGGGCCGCGTGTACTACGCCAGGGCCGGCTGGCTGCGGCGGGCCGGCATCCCCGGCATCGGGGGGTGGTTTACCCAGAAGGCGATGTCCGGCGGCGGGCCGCTGATTGACCTGGGCGTCCACATGCTGGACCTGAGCATGTGGCTGCTCGACTACCCAACGCCGGTGGCGGTGTCGGGCGCAACGTATGCCGAGTTTGGGCCGCGCGGCCGCGGCACCTGGCCCGGCCGGCCCGTCTTCGGCGGCACGGGCGGGCCGTACGACGTGGAGGACCTGGCGGCAGCGTTCATCCGCCTCGCGGACGGCGTGACGCTGTACCTCGAGGCGAGCTGGGCCGCCTACAGCCAGCACAAGGACGACTTCTACGTCCACCTGTTCGGCTCGGAGGGCGGCGGGCAGATCAACGTGCGCGAGTACGCCGATGTCGGCACGCTGACCGTCTACACCGACATGGCGGGCGCGGGGGCTGAGATCCACCCGACGGTGACGGCGGGCATCTCCCACGTTGTCGGCATCGAGGAGTTCGTGGCGATGGTGCAGGGCGAGAAGCCCAATCCGGCGCCGCCGGAGCAGGGGGTCGCCCTGATGCGCATCATTGACGGGGTATATCGCTCGGCCGCCGAGGGCCGTGAGGTGACGCTGTAGCGGAATCCGTAGGGGCGGGTTTGAAACCCGCCCCTACAGGGTTGAAACTCGCCCCTACGGATAGGGATGTGTTAGTTGCTCGCCGCTGAGGGGGTGTTGAACATCTTCTCGAACACGGCGCGGATCTTCGCCCGGTCGGGGATCAGCACCTGGGCGCCGTCGGGGCGCGTCCACGGGTGAATCATGTTGATGTCAATCACCTGGCGCTCGATGCTGTCGCTCTTGATGTCCTTCATGAGGTTGGCGAGGGCCAGGATTTCGATGGGCGAGAGGTCCGTCTTGACAAGGTTCTTGTACTCGCCGAGGAGCGCGGGCAGCTTGGGGATGATGTCGAGCTGAAGCGCCTTCTGGCGGATGGCGAGCAGGACCTGCTGCTGCCGGTCGGCGCGGTCCAGGTCGCTCGACTCGTGGCGCGAGCGGGCGAACTCGAGGGCGCGCTCGCCGTCCATGTGCTGCATGCCCGGCTTGATGTCAATGGTCTTGACACCGCAGTCGGCGGTGGGATAGTTGAAGTCGTGAACTTCGTTCTTGACGTCAATGTCTACGCCGCCGAGGATATCTATCACCCGCGCCAGACCGTCTATGTTGATGATGGCGTGGTAGTTGATGGGCTGGCCGAAGTTCTTCTCCACCGTCGCCCGCGCCAGCATCGGGCCGCCGCCGGGGTAGCGGTACAGGTCGCCCCACACCAGGGCGGTGTTGATGCGGTCCTCGTTGGGAATACCGGCGATGCCGCGCCCAGGAATGGCGACCCACAGGTCGCGGGGGAACGAGATCATGTAGGCGCGCTTGGCCTCGGGGTCAATGCTGACGAGGATCATCGTATCGCTGCGGGGCAGGCCGTCGTCGCACGTGCGACCTTCGTCTGTCCCCATCAACAGGATGTTAACGCGCCCTTTGCGGTCCCAGACCGGCGCAGCCGAGAGGTTCGGCGCCGGGGCCTGGGGCGGCGGTGGAGCGATGGTCGGTGTGGGGGCGCCGGGCGCGGCCGGGCGGCCGGCCGGCCCCTGGGCCGGCAAGGGCTGCGCGACGACCGGGGCGGGCAGGTTGTAGTATGCCGTCACGTCGCGCACGGTGGTGTAGAATAGATAGCCGAAGATGAGGCCGCCGAGCACGAAACAGGCGAAGGCGACCGCGAGCAGGGTCTTGACGACGGGGGACAGCCCCTCCTCGGTCGGCGCTGGCGCGGGCTGTGGGGCAGGAGCGACGGCAGCCGGAGCCGCGGCGGCTGCGGCGACCGGTAGGTCCTGAGTCGCGGTCGGCGGGGCGGGCGCGGGTTCAGGTGCGCTCGACGCGGCGGCAAGCGACGGCTCGTCGCTCGCAACGTCTGGCGCGGCGCTGGCCTGGGCCTGCGCCGGAGTCTCCGCCGACGCCTCAGCCGTTGGCGCGTCCGGGCGCTCCGTGTCCGGGGGCGATGGGTCTGTTGGGTCGGGCTTAGGTTCAAGGGTCACGAATGCGGCCCTCCAGCAGCCGCCGCCGTCAATTATAGGCTTGCCATCGGGCCGGGCAAGTTTGAGGGGAAGCATGGCGCACGAGGCTACGGATAGGACGCAAGGTGGGTGGGAAAGGTTCCCGCGCGTGCCGTTTGCGGGCTTGCCGACGACCCTGGAACCGCTGCCGCGTCTCAGCGAGGCACTCGGCGGTCCACGCCTGTGGATCAAGCGCGACGACTTGACCGACCTGGGCGGCGGCAACAAGGTGCGCCCGCTGGAGTACCTGATGGCCGATGCCCTAGCCCACGACGCCCGCGCCGTCGTGACGTTCGCCGGCGGCCCGCAGTCGAATCACCTGCGGGCGACAGCCATGGCGTGCCGCAAGCTTGGCCTCGACCCCATTCTCGTCGTGTTCGCCGACCCGCCGGCCGAGGCGCGGCAGGGCAATCTGCTCCTCAACCGGGTTTTGGGGGCACGTATGCTATACTTGGGCTGGGCCGGCAAGCCCGACCCGACGCGCACTATCGAGAGCGCCATCGGGCAGATGCGCGTACTGGCGCAAGTCTACCCGGGCCTGGCCGGGCGGGGACACTACATCATCCCCGTCGGCGGCTTCGCGCCCCTGGGCGCGGTCGGCTACGCGGCGGCGGCGGCGGAGATGACGGCGCAGGCCGACGCGGCGGGCATCACGCTCGACTACGTGGTTGTCGCGGCGGGCACGGGGACAACCGTCGCCGGACTCATCGCCGGGTTCCGCTCTATTCGTCGGCCCACGCGCGTCATTGCCGTGGACGTGGGGCGGCTGTGGCACAATTTCGCCGCCTCGATCCTGCGCCTGGCTGTGCGGACCTCCGACGCTCTGGGCCGGCCGGCGGCCTTCGGTTCGCCGGACCTGGAATTGCACGCGAGGCACGTGGGCGCGGGCTACGGCGTTCCGAGCCGCGAGGGTCTGGAGGCCATCGGCCTCGTCGCCCGCACGGAGGGGGTGATGCTGGAGCCGGTGTACACAGGAAAGGCCATGGCCGGGCTACTGGCGTTGATCCGAAGTGGGCGGTTCAGGCGTGAAGAGAACGTCGTCTTTATTCACACAGGCGGAGCGCCCGCGCTCTACGCCTACGCCGATGAGTTCTAAACCCGTTACCATGCGGCGGCGTATCCTTACATCCCTCTTGAACGTATGTCAGACAGAGAATCAGGCGCAGCGCCGCTGACTCAGACGCTCACGCGCGCAGTCAGCGAAGAGCAGATGGTCGAGCTTCTCGAGGATGCCCAGGCGTATCGCGCGGGAGCCTTCGATCGTTTGTATGACATGTACGCGCAGTCAATCTACCGCTACATCTACCACCGCGTCGGCGACCGGGAGATGGCGGAGGATTTGACGGGCGAGGCATTTCTGCGGCTGATGGAGAACATCGGGAATTACCGAATTGGCGCGCAGGACCAGAAGGCGATCTTCTCCGGCTGGTTCTTCCGCATCGCCCACAATCTGATGATTGACTCTCTGCGACGGCAAGCGAAGCATACCGACATGGTGGTCGAGACACACTCGTCGCCCGACGACAGCCCCACCAGGGTCATGGAACAGACTCTCACAGAGAACAGGCTCCACGCGGCCCTCGCCCAGCTCACCCCGGATCAGCAGGACGTGATCATCCTGCGGTTCTTCGAGGAGTTGAGCAACGCCGAGGTTGCCGAGATGTTGGGGCGGACCGAGGGCGCTATCAAGGCGCTGCAACATCGCGCCCTGGCGGCGCTGAATCGCGCATTGGCAGGGGAAGCATCGGCATGACGGATTTCGACGCGGCGCTGGAAAATTGCATAGAGGTGATTCACCGCGGCGCGTCTGTCGAAGAGTGCCTGCAGAAGTATCCTGACCACGCGGCGCGTCTCGAACCCTTGCTCAAGGTCGCCCAGGAGCTGTACGCGGCGCCGCGCGCGGCGATGTCGGCCGACGGCTTCGACGCGCAGCGCGACCGCATGCGCGCCGCGTTGGCGGCACGGCCGGCGGCCGCCCCGGCGATCTTGGCCCAGACAGACCCGCGCTGGTGGCGCAGGGTGCGCGCCCACCGAATCGCTTTGCTCGCCGCTGCCCTCATCCTGGCAGTCGTGACCGCCTTGAGCGCCGTGATCGTCACGAGCGCTAAGGGCCTCCCGCCGGAGCCGTTCCGCCCGTTCGTCCAGGCCGCCGCCGCCGTGCGCGACCGCATCATGCTCGCGCCCACGGCCACGCCCTCGCCGACCATCGCGCCATCGGCCACGGCGTCCCCGTCGCCGAGCGCAACCGCCTCCGCGACGCCAAGCCCATCGGCCACGGCGTCACCGTCGGCGACCAGTACCCCCGTCCCACCGACGAGGACCCCCGTTCCGCCTACGGCCACGCCGGCGCCACCGACGGCGACTACCGCGCCGACGGAGCCGCCCAAGTCGAGCGGAGACTCGGCCCAGGAGAGCGGAGCGCAGTCGCCGGAACCGACGACGGCCAACCCGCAGGATTCGCGCTTGCCGGCAGCCACCGTCCCGCCGCAGCGGCCGGCCGAGCCGCCCGCGCCGCCGACCTCGCCCCCCGCGCCGCCCGCCACCTCGGCGCCGGCCGACGAGCCGAAGCCGACGCAGCCGCCCGCGACACCGAAACCGGAGAACACCAGGCCATCGCAGCCGCAGCCGCACGGGACGCCGGTCGAAGTGCCGAAGCCGACGCAGCCGCCCGCGAAGCCCACCGAGAAATCTCAGCCCAACCCCGGCTCAACCCCCAAGAGCAAGTAGCCGGGCCACTCCCACACGCATGTCACGAGCAATAGCACAAGCGTAAGGACGCTGACCGTCAAGCCGACCGTCACCGTTTGCGGCTGGTAGCGCCACTCCACCGTGGACGGCCCGGCCGGGACTGTCGTCGCCTGAAGCAGACCGTCCACCGGCGCAACCTCAGCCGGCTGCCCGTTGACCGTTGCTGCCCAGCCCGGCGCGTAGGCTTCGGAGAGGACGAGCAGCCCCGCCGCCGGTGTGTCCACGCTAACGACGACGGTCGAAGGCGTCGGCCGTGACACGGTGACGCTGGCGTCGTCCGGGAGAGCGCCCGCCGTCGGTAGCGCCTGCATCGCCGCCGTGGGCCGCGACGTGACCGCGCTGCGCAGCAGGTCGAAGTCCGGGCGGCCCAGAGCGGCGCGCACCGCCGCCTCGTCGGCGACGACCTCGACGCCCGGCGTGACCCACGCCCCCGGCAGGCCGCCGGCCAGGGCATACAAGCGCGTGTCCCCCTGGCGGTCTATCTCACTCAGCGCGCCGTGCTGGATGTCGCGCTTCGTCAGCACGTAGCGCACCCCCAGCAGCCGCCACCACACAAGCTCCGGGACGTCGGCAATCAAGGCGTCGTAGGCGGCCAGGTGCAGCGGGCTGTTCCCCACCACGTCCTGCATGTCCCAGATGACCGCGCCGTTGCCACCGCCTGGCGGCAGCAGCCCCTCGCTACTCACCCTGAACGGCAGGTTGGGATCGGCCTGGATGCGCCACACCAGCGGGTTCGCGGCAAAGTAGCCGCCCGGCGGCGGCGTTTGCAGCAGGCTTCGTCCGCTCGTAGACAGCAGGTCCAGGGCGACGAGGGCGACCAGGGCGATGAGCCAGCCCCGGCCGGCGCGGCCGAGAATCAGCGCGGCCAGGGCAAGGATCACCGCCGTGTAGGCGCTTGCCGATGCCGCCGCTGCCAGCGTCCCGTCACCTGGCTGGCCGCGCGCCGTCCAGGCGACAATCAGCGCCAGGGACAGCGCTGCGACCAGCACCGCCGGAACCCACAATAGCCAACCACAAGTCGGCTGTGGCGGGGGCGTGTCGCCACTTCTCGGATTCCAGGAAGAAAGAAACGCAGAGGCGCAGAGGCGCAAAGAAAGAACGAGGCTCGGTTCTTCTCCCTTTGCGTCTTTGCGTCTTTGCGTTTCCATTTCTTTCTCAGCGGGGCGCAACTGCAGGGCCGCGAGGCCGTAGCCCGCCAGCATCGCCAGGCCGAAGCTCCACAGAATGGCGGCGCGTTCCTGGTGGCGGAACAGGCTGAAGCCGGGCGCCGCGTGGTAGGCGAGCCAGTACAGGCCGCCCTGCGCGCCGAGGGACAGCAGCAGCCCGGCCAGGGCCAGGGCCGCCCAGAAGCGCCCGCGGCCCCGCGCCAGCGCCAGCAGGGCCAGCAGCAGCGTCGCGCCGCCGACGTAGAGCGGCGACCACGGGCCGAGGGCGTTGGGCAAGATGATCTGCGCCAGCTCCGGCAGGCTGAAGCCGACGGCGGCCTCCGCATACGGCAGGACGAGGCGCGGGCCGAGACGCGCCAGCTCCAGCGTCGGCAGCCATTGGGCGGCGGCCAACCCGGCCGCGGCGGCGAGAGCCGCCAGCCCGCGCGCGACCGCCGAGCGCACGGGCAGCCGCCGCCAGGCGCGCACGACGTAGTAGGCGGCGGCGGTGTAGACGATGAGCAGGAAGGTCTGCGGGTGGCCGGCGAGAAAGGCCAGGGCCAGGGCGGCGGCGGCGAGGGCGACGCGCCCAATGGGACGCCGGCCCGGCGTCGCCAGGGCATCGGCGGCGTAGAGCGCGGCGGGCAGCCAGACGGCAGTCTCCAGGACGGCGAGCTGAAGCGGCGGATAGCTCGTCAGGTAGCCACCCATCTGGAACACGAGCGCGGCCACGAACGCGGGGAGCGTGGGGAGAAGGCGGCGGGCGAAGGCGAACGTGAATACGCCGGCCAGGCCGATGTGAACGATGGCTTCGGCCTGTAACACCTCGAACGGGAGCGGCAGCCAGGGCGGGATGAACGCGCTGATCCAGGCGGGCGGGTAGAGGGTGGCCCACTGCGGGTCGGCCAGGGCCGGCGTCCCGCCGAAGATGTGCGGGTTCCAGAGAGGCAGCCGCCCGGCTTTCAACTCATCGGCGGCGAAGCGGCGAAGCGGGTAGAACTGCTCCACAAAGTCGCCGTAGGCGAACTGTTGGCGGTCGGCGGCGACGGGCGTCCACACGCGCCACAGGAGGAGCCACGGGAGCAGGAGGAGGATGAGGGCGAGGAGGAGACCCTCACCCCAGCCCTCTCCCACAAGGGGAGAGGGTGTTGTCCAGCCCCCCGTCCTCCCCGTGTGGGAGGACGGGGCAGGGGGACGGAGGGACGAGTCGGGCATGCTTACCCGGCAGATAGCCGCTGTTGGAGCAGGGCGACGATGTCGGCGCGGGGCGTCTGCGTCTGGGCGCTGCCGGCCATGTCGCGCAGCGTCACCTGACTGTTGGCGACCTCGTCGCTGCCGAGGATGAGCGTGTAGGCCACGCCCATGCGGTCGGCGTAGCGGAACTGCGCCTTCAGGCCGCGATCGCCGAAGGTGGCGACGCTGCGGATGCCCGCCCCTCTCAATTCCGCCAGCAGCTTGATGGCCTCCAGCCGGGCGTCGGCGCCGAGGTAGGCGACGCACACTTGCGGCCCGGGTAGCGGTTCGACCGGCGCGTTCAGCGCCTTCATGGACAGGACGAGGCGCTCGATGCCGGCGGCGAAGCCCACGGCGGGCGTCGGCGGGCCGCCGAGTAGCTCAATCAGCCCATCATAGCGGCCGCCGCCGCACAGGGCGTTCTGCGCGCCGAGGCCCGCCTCGCCCCACACCTCGAACACCGTCTTGGTGTAGTAGTCGAGGCCGCGCACCAGGCGGTGGTTGACGGTGTACGGCTTGCCGAGGGCGTCCAGGTAGTCGCGCAGGGTCTGGAAGTGGCTGGCGCACTCCGCGCACAGGTAGTCGAGAATGCGCGGGGCCGCCTCGATGAGCGCCTGGGCATTCTCGGCTTTGCTATCGAGGACGCGCAGGGGATTCACTTCGAGGCGGTGGCGGTCCTCGGCGCTAACCTCGGCGATGTGCTCCTGGTAGTAGTCGCGCAGCGCCTGGACGTAGTGCGGGCGGCACTTTGGGCAGCCGGTGCTGTTGAGCTGGAACGACAGGTTCGGCACGCCGTGGACAAGGTAGAACTGCCACGCGACGAGCATGACCTCCAGGTCCAGCGCCGGATCCATCGAGCCGACAGCCTCGACGTTGAGCTGGTTGAGCTGGCGGTAGCGGCCGAGCTGCGGCGCTTCGTGGCGGAACGCCGGGCCGATGGAGTACAGGCGGACGGGCGCGGGCTTGTTCTGGAAGCCGTGCTCGATGTAGGCGCGCATGACGCCGGCGGTGAACTCCGGGCGCAGCGCCAGCTCGCCGAACTTTTCCGGGTGCTGGGCCAGGCCGACGAGGTACATTTCCTTGTCGTGGATGTCCGTGCCCTCGCCGATGCTGCGCAGGAACAAGCCGGTGTCCTCGACGATGGGCGGGTCGAGGCGCTCGTAGCCGTAGGTGCGGGCGAGTTTTTCGCTATTCTTGATGATGGCGCGCCAGTAGGCCTGGTCCTCGGGCAGGACGTCCGGCATACCGCGCGGGCTTTGGAAACGCATCCCCTCCTCCGGATGCCGACTAAAGTCGGCGCTACACAAGGGCAGGGTTTCACAGTGTAGCGCCGACTTTAGTCGGCTCTGTGAAATCTACCGCTGCCACTTCTTTTTCGTGGGCTTGGGCGGCTTCGGCGGCGGCTCCTTGAAAATCCCCATCCAGTAGTCCACGTCGCCGCTGGACGCCGCCGGCTTGTCATCCGGCGCCGACGCCTTTGACGCCGGCTGGCCCAACTCCGCCAGCTTGCGCGCGAACTCCTGCGCCCGTATCGTCGCCACGCCGTTGGTCTGGGCGGCGCTCAATACGCGGCGGTCCGACGACACCACGGTGAGCGCTTTCTTGTTCGGCTCGCGCTCGATGC
This sequence comes from Anaerolineae bacterium, assembly GCA_046328525.1. GTDB lineage: Bacteria > Chloroflexota > Anaerolineae > Epilineales > JAHCIE01 > JBDHWG01. The sequence continues at coordinate 24,136 of JAXLWK010000006.1, read as the reverse complement.
GGCGGATGAGGATGCTGTCGGCCTCCTCGCCGTGGGGCGCATAGATGACCGTGATGCCAGGGCGCGGCGGCGGCCGCCCGACGCCGGGTAGGTCGCCCGGGTCGAAGACGACCGTGATCGGCTCCTTCGTTCGGGCGTAGTAGCTGTGGAGCCGAAGGAGCAGCTTGGCCTCGTCGGCCGGGTCGGCCAGGGACAGGCCCTTCATCTGGCCGATGAGATTGTGCCCGTCAATCAGCAGCGACATTCTCGTTCGCCCATCATGCGAGGCGCTGGTCGCAGTGTTCGCGCACGCCGCACGCAGCGCAGCGGCCGGCTTCGTCGTGGTCGCGGGCCACACTCGGCGCGCGCATGTCCGCCCGCATGTCGCCCAGCGTCTCGATCAGCACCTGGCGCAGCGCCGGCGTCCAGTCCACGGCGAAGGTGCGGTCGGCATAGCGCAGCAGGCCCTCGCGCGGCGACTTGCCCCAGGCGTCCTCGATGAGCAGGCAGTAGGCGGCGAGCTGCAAGACATCGGACAGGTAGGGCGTCTCGGCGCGGCGGTTCGGCTTGACCTCCACCGGCGTGATCTGCCCACCGACCTCGACGATGTAGTCCGGCTTGCCGACCAGCCCGTAGCGGCGCGACACGAGCGGCGCGTCCATGCGCTTCCACCCGCTCGTGTCGCTGACGATGACGCGGCCCTCGGGCAGGCCCGTCGCGGCGCGGGCGCGGCGGCTCAGCACGAGCAGCGCGACGCCGGCGGCCAGCAGGAGGACGGCGAGCAGGAGCAGCATGGCGGGCGGCTACGCGGCTCCCGCGTCCACCATCGCCACGAAGCGGTCAATGTCCGCGCGCAGCACGTTCAGGCTGCCGCGCCAGAAGTCGGCCGAGCGGATGTCTATGCCGAAGCGCGCGGCCAGGGTCGCGGCGTCGTCCATGCCCGTCGAGGCGAGCAGGTCGTCGTAGCGGTCGGTGAAGCCCGGCCCCTCGTCCAGGAAGCGGGCGTACAGCCCCAGCCCGAACAACTGGCCGAACATGTACGGGTAATTATAGAATGAGCGGCCCGCGCTGTAGTAGTGGCCCTTGACGGCCCACATGTACGGGTGCAGGACGTTGGGGTCGAGGCCATCGCCATACGTCTGCCGCTGGGCGTCGAGCATGGCCGCGTTCAGCTCGTCAATCGTCAACTCGCGCTGCCGCCGCCGCTCGAACACCGCCGACTCGAACAGGTAGCGGCTGGTGATGTCCACGACGATCTGGCAGGCGTCCTGCAGCACACCCTCGACCAGGGCCAGGCGCTCCTGGCCGCTCGCCTGCTTGAGCGCCGCCTGGTACGTGATCGTCTCGCAAAACGTGCTCGCGGTCTCGGCCAGCGTCATCGGCGTGTCGCGCTGGAGTATGGTGCGCCGGGCGAGGTTGAGGTTGTGGTAGCCGTGCCCCAGCTCGTGGGCCAGGGTTGCCACGCCGCGATACGCCGTCTTGTAGTTGGCAAAGATGCGCGACTCGTCGCCGCGGATCCACATGCAGTACGCCCCGTCGCGCTTGCCGTCGTGCGGCTCGGCGTCAATCCAGCTCTCGCGGAAGGCGCGGGCGGCGAACGCGCGAAGGCGCGGCGAGAACGCGCCGAACTGCTCCTCGATGAAGTCCGTCGCCTCGTCATACTCCCAAACGCGCGTGCTCGCGCCCATCGGGGCGAACAGGTCGTACCACGGCAGAGCGGCGACGCCGAGGGCGCGCGCCTTGGCCCGCATGTAGCGGCGGAAGTCGGGGAACGACTCGTGCGCCGCGCCGAGCATGGCGTCGAGCGTCGCGCGGTCCATGTTGTTCTGGAACAGCGACTGGTCGTGGGCCGTGCCCCAGCCGCGCCGCGCCACGAGGGTGTTGACCTCGCCCTTGATGCTGTTGAGCGCCGCCGCCAGCGGAACGGCCACTGTCGGCCACGCCTCTAGCTCGGCGTCGTAGGCCGCGCGGCGGGTGTCGCGGTTCGTGTCGCTGGCGAGGTTGCGGATCATGCTCATGGGGAGCGTCTGCGGCTGCCCCTCGACCGCCAACGCCGCCGTCAATTGGGAGGTGACGGTGCCGTGGAGCTTGGCCCAGGCTGTGCCGGCGCTGACATTCAGCTCGGCGGCCAGGCTCTCCTCGCTCGGCGACATCAGGTGCGCGGCGGCGACGCGGGTCTTGCGCAGCATGAAAGCGTGGTCGCGAGCGACGGCCGAGCGCTCGATGAGCGCCGCCACGTCGAGGGAGCCGATCCACGCCGTGTAGCGCGTGCCGAGCTTGTTGAGGGTGACGGCGTGCTGCTGAAGCTCGCTCATGCGCGACTGGGCCAGGTTGTCGCGGGAGTTCGTGGTGACGAAGGCGGTCAGGTACGCGAACAGGGTACGCGTCTGCTCCGTCACCGCGTTGAGGCGGGCCGTCGCGGCGTCGAACGCCGCCACGGTCTGGTCGTCCATCTCTGCCGGGGCGCGCTTGTCAATCGCGTTGGCGTCGAACTCAGCGGCCAGGCCCGCGATGGCCTGGAGCACGGCCTGAAAGCCGGCGTCGAACTCGGGCGAGTCGAGGCCGGGGAAGATGGGGGTCATGTCCCACTGCGGGAGGGGGCGTGTCATCGTAGCCACGGGAATTCCTTCTAGAATCGCTTATTGTCAACTAGCAGTGGCGACTTTAGTCGTTCTTCGGTCTACAGAAGCGACTGGAAGTCGCTACTACGTGTTGGTTAGCTGCTTCTCGTAGCACAGGCTCACCGGGTCGTCCCAGTATGGGCCGAAGGGCGGGATGCGGTAGAAGCCCATGCTCTCGTAGAGGCCGACGGCTTCCTGCTGATGGATGCCTGTCTCAAGGCGCAGCACGTGGACGCCCTGCGCCTGGGTATAGTCGGCGAGGTGATTGAGGATGAGTTTGGCGAAGCCGCGCCCGCGGAATTCGGGGCGCACGTACATTCGCTTGATCTCGCCGTACTCGCCGCCGTACAGCTTGACGCCGCCGCACGCCGCCGCCGTCCCGTCACTGCGCAGCACGAAGAATGCCACGTTCTCGGCCAGCAGCCGCTCGATGCTGAAGCCGTGGCGGCTCTCGACGGCGTAGAGCGGGGACAGGTGGTCTTCTAGCTCGGTGATCAAGGCGACGGCGTCGGAGCTGTCCGCCTGTTCCAGGGTGATGGTGGTCGGCATCAGTCCGGCGTCGGCGGGCGATCCGTCTCATCCACGTCCGACGCCGGGCCGGCGTTGACCACGCCGCCTTCGCCCGCCGGCGCTTCCCAGCGCTGGATGTCGCTGGGCATGGCCGTACCGACCCCGGTGAGGATCGTCAGCCCTGGGCTGCCCATGACCTGGTCCGCCTTGGGCGCGATGACCGGGACATACGTCGTGTCCCGCGCCGCGCGGGGCAGGCTCTCCGCTTCCGTGGGCGCGCGCTCCAGCGAGTCGCTCTCGCCGGCGGCGGTGGCGGCGGCGGCCGTCGCGCCGAGTTTATGCACCGTGTCTTCGGAGAGAGTGTTCTGGATGAGGTGGCCGCCCAGGCTGCGCAGCTCGGTGTCCACGATCTCGCGCTCCTGCTCGTTGTCCACCAGGGTAATCAGCACCGACTGGCCGGCGTCCAGCCCCGCGGCGATCTGCTTCAGAACGGCGTCCGGGAAGCCGGTGTCAATGAACTGGGTGGCGAGGGCGGCGACCCCGCCGGCGACGAGGGCGGGTACCAGGATCGCGCCGCCGGTGACGGCGACGGCCACGGCGGCCGCAGCGCCGGTGCCGAGGGACCAGCGGCCCCACTCGTGCTTCACGTCGCCGGTCTCGGTGATCGCCACCTTGCCCTCGGCGTCCTTGTGGATGACGGCGATGTTGCCGAGCTTGACAACGTCGAGCTTGCGGTCCACCGCCTCGATCGCCTCGCGGGCTTCGCCCGCCTTGCTCACGCCGTCGAACAGACACACAACCAGGTGTTGCGGCGCTTTGTCTGCCATTGTGTTTCTCCTTACTGGTACTTCGACCACAGTGTCGCGTCGTCAAGCAGTCTGTGAGCCTGCGCCTATTTCGCCCCGCTGGCCGCCAGGCGCTGCGCGTCCATGATCATGAGGCCGGCCTCGTCCAGAGGGATGGGCGCGACCGCTTCGTTCGTCTCGGGATCGTAGCCGGTGAACGTACTCTGCAAGTCTTCCGGGCGCAGCGCGGCGACCTGCGCGTAACGAATGATGCCGCGCCGCATGAACATGCGCTCGTAGACCGGCCCGACGTTGGGAATCTGCTTGAGGTCCTCAGGGGTTTCGCCCCGGGCGCGCATTCCGGCGACCTCGATCATCGCGGCGGTCTCCTCCATGCTGGCGGTGATAATCGGATAGCCGCTGACCGGGTCGTGGCCGCTGAACACGCGCTGAAGCTCATCGGGCTGCATGGCGGCTAGGTCGGCGAACGTGCGGACGCCGCGCATCTGGAGCAGGCGCTCGTAGACCGGGCCAATGTCCGGGATCTGCCGCAGGTCGTCCGGCTCGGCCGGCGTCTCTTGCAGGGCGGCGACGGCGGCGGCCGCGGCGAGGGTCTCCACCAACTCCACCTCGACAACCTCCTCAGTCTCCGTCGCGGGCAGGGCCGCCGCGGCGGCGGCGCCGAGCTTCTTGATCATCTCGTCGGACAGAGTCCCCTGGACGAGGGTCCCGCCCAGGTCCTGCAACTCCGACTCGACGATCTCGCGTTCTTCAGGGTTGTCCACGATGGTGACGAGGGCCGACTGGTTCCGCTCGAGGCCGTTGCCGATCTCGCGCAGGGAGGTGTCAGGGAAGCCGGTGTCAATGAACTGGGTGGCGACGGCGACCGCGCCGCCGCCGAGGAGCGCCGGGATGAGGATCGCGCCGCCGGTCGCGGCCACGGCCAGGGCGGCCGCCGCGCCACCGGCGATGCTCCACCGCCCCCACTGATGGCCGGGGTCGCCGGTCTCGCTGAGGGTGACTTTGCCGTCGTCATTCTTGTGGATGACGGCGATGTGTCCGAGCTTGACCACATCGAGCCGCTTGTCCAACTCGCGGATGGCCTTCTGGGCCTCGTCGGCCTTCTTCGCCCCGTCGAATATGCAGACCACAAGCTCCTTTGTCGCGTCAGCCATAACCGCCGCCTCCTTTAGAGTGGTAGTGTGTTCATCGGCCCCAAGTGAACGTATCCCACGGACTCTCACCGCAGCCAGGCCAGCGCGAGCGTGACCAGACCCAGGCCCAACAGCAGCAGGGCAACGCGCCATTGCCAGACGGCCCACCGCACGCGCTGCCCGTGGCGGGCGTGGGCTTCGGTTCCGGCGGTCAGGCGCATCCGCTCGATGGGCCGCCCCTGCACCACGTTGAGCCACCAGCCCCGCGCGCAGTAGGTGTATTGGCCGACCTCGCTGGCCCGAATCAGGCGCGGCGACGTGTCGGCGGCGCGGCGGCTACTCACGGCTGTCGGTCTCCAGGCGGCGCTCGAAGTCCCGCAGCGCTGCTTGGAGCTTCTCCTGGCGCGCGGCGGTGGTCAGGTCGCCGCGGGTGCGCTCCGTGACGCCGCGCACCATGTCCGTCGTGCGCCGCAGTCCGTTGGTCACGGCGTCCGGGTAGTCTACGGTGGTGAGGAACGCGTAGACCTCGTCCATCGCCTCGACCAGGCGCTCGGCGTGCTCGATGTCGCCGCGCCGAATGACGTCGAGGGAGTGGCGGCGCATCTCGCCGATGGCTTCGCCCAGCCCGTTGAGGTACGCCGGGTACTCCACGCCCAGGTCATCGGGATCGGGCAGGTCCTGCCCCAGGGCCAGGGCGCGGGTAATGTGCGCCTCGGCATACTCCTTCAGGGCGTCCTGGGCATAGCCGGCGGCGTACAACTCCGGCTGGGCCTGGGTCGCGGTCTTGAGGCTCTCGACGATGCGCTGAGCGTCGCCCAGGATGCGCTCCGCCTCGTCCCACTCATAGCGGTGAACGGCGCGGATGGTACGCGAAGCGTGCTGCACCAGGAGGCGGGAGAGGCGCAGCGCTTCCTCGCGGGCGGCGTTCTTGGCATCCAGCCCGGCCAGGATTTTCTCGGCCAACGTGTCGAGGTTCTTCACATGCTCCCCCAGCCGGTCTAGCTCTTGCCCTTGACGAAGCCGCCGTCTACGGGCAGGGCGGCGCCCGTGATGTAGGAGGCGGCGGGTGAGGCGATGAAGACGACGACGCGGGCGAACTCGTCCGGCTGCCCAATACGGCCCAGGGCGATGTCGCTGGTGATGGTCTTCTCGACCTCTTCGATGGGCAGGCCGCTGTTCTTCGAGCGGAACGCCAGGATCTCCTGGACGCGCTCGGTCAGCGTCCAGCCGGGCAAGACGGAGTTGACGCGAATCCCGTCGCCGGCCAGTTCAACCGACAGGGTCTTGACCAGGCCGTGCAGAGCGTCGCGGATGGAGTTGGAGAGCGTCAGGCCAGGGATGGGCTGCTTCACCGTCATGGAGTTGATGCTGACGATGGAGCCGCTCTTCTGTTCGGCCATGATGGGCACGACGGCCTGGATCAGCCCCACGGCGCTCAGCAGGGTCAGGCGGCATGCCTCGTCCCACTGATCCATCGTCAGGGACTTGAAGTCGCCGGCCGGCGGACCGCCGGCGTTTGTGACCAGGATGTCTACCGTCCCAAACCGCTCCACGGCGGCTTTGACCAGGCGCTCGACGTCGGCGCGGTTCGTGACATCGCCCGGCACAGCCAGCGCCTGCGCGCCTAGCCCCTCGCAGGCGGCGACGACGCCGGCCAGCCGCTCCGCGTTGCGCGCATTCACGACGACGCGCGCGCCCTCGGCGGCGAACGCCAGGGCGACGGCGCGGCCCAGGCCGCGGCTCGCGGCGGTGACGATAGCGACTTTGTCCTGAAGTCCCAGGTCCATGCGTGTGTCCTTGTCCCGTGAGGCAGCCATGCCGTAGAGCGCAAGCATAGCACGGCTGCACTCTTTAGGCAAGCAACTGAGGTGGCGGCGTTCGACGTTCGCGCCCCGTCTGTGCTACAATACCGCGCGGCGCGCCGGTGGCGAGTGACCGCCGACGCGCCGGGGGGTGTTGTCCATCGTCTGACCTCGCCGCTCTATCCCAAGAGAGAAGGCTCATGACTCGGTTCCCTCTCCGACAGGCGCTGCTGCTGAGCGCCTTGTTCTTCGCCGCTGCCCTGCTCGCGGTCGTCACGCCCGCTTGGGCCAGTCGCGCCCCAGCCCCCTTCGACACCGCTCACCCTGCCGCGCCGGTGGGCGAGCCGACGGCCTCCGTGCCGCCGGCGACGGTGTATTTCACCCTGGCTCCCGTCAAGACCCGCTACCGCGTCGGGGATGTTGTGACGGCGACGGTTCAGATTGATAACGCGACGAGTTTCTTTGGCGGCCAGCTCCGGATGAGCTTCGACCCGGCGAGCTTCCAGGTGCTCGACTCCGATCCGAGCCGCCCCTATGTGCAGTTGCTGCCGGGTAGCCTTCTGCCAGAAGGCTCGTTCGTCGCGCCGCTCGACAACCGCCAGGTGAACAATACCACCGGCCAGATTATCTTCGGCGGGGCGCGGCTGCTCGCCGGCGAAACGAGCAGCAGCGGCTCCCTGGTACTGATCCCGTTCAAGGTCACCGGTGTCTGCGGGGAGCTGATTCTCGCCGCTCCGCCGGCCGACATCCAGCTCGCCAATGCCGCCTCCCAGCCCCTCCCCACGACGCCGGGCGCGCCGGCCGACGTGAACCTGGGGCAGTGCAGCTTCATCTTCCTGCCGCACTTGCAGCAGTCGGCGCCGGACTAGCGGCACGACGTCGCCGTCATGTTACATCACTCCCCGAAAACGGGTTGGTAACGCAAAGGCGCAGAGGCGCAGAGGCCACCTATGAACACTCAATTCTCAGCGCCTTCACACTCCCGGTTGAGCGCCGAGGCCCGCCGCTGGGCGGAGCGCGCCTACGCCCACGCCCGCGCCCTGGCCGTAGACATCGGCCCGCGCCCCTCGGCCGGCGACGGCGAGTGGCGCGCGGCGCAATACGCGCGGCGCGTCTTGCGCGACGCCGGGCTGGACAACCCGCGCCTGGAGGGCTTCTCTGCCAACCGCTCGACCTACCGCCCCTACGCCTGGGCGCTGGCGGCGGGGCTGCTGGCGCAGGTCGTTGGCTGGCGCGGCGGTCGGCTGCGCTCGCTCCTGGCGGCAGTGTTGAGCATAGTCGGCGCGTGGGCGTTCTACCGCGAGGCAACGCTGCGTGACAACTGGGCGCGGCGTCGGTCGCCACGCGGTTTCTCCCAGAATGTGGTGGCCGTCGCGCCGCCAACAGCGGACGTGCGCCGCCACGTCGTTCTCGTCGGCCACCTGGACACCCACCGTACCCCCATCTTCTATAGCAGCCCCGGCTGGCTGCGTGTCCTGTCGCTCAGCCTAGCGGGCGCGTTGGCGAGCCTGGCGGGTGGGGCGGCGATGTTCGGGCACTTCGTGCGTACCGATGGCCGCCGCCCCTCGTGGCTCGCGCTGCCCGCTGCGCTGCTCCAGGCGTGGGGGCTGGGGATGCTGCTGCACGCCGACCGCACGCCCTACAGCCCCGGCGCGAACGACAACGCCTCTGGCGCGGCCACGGCGCTGGCGATCGGCGAGCGCCTGGCGCGCGAGCCGCTGCGTCACATCCAGGTGTGGATTCTGAACACCGGCTGCGAGGAAGTGGCGGCGCAGGGCATGGCCGACTTTCTGGACCGTCACGGGCGCGAGCTGTGGGACGCCGACTTTGTGGACTTCGACATGGTGGGCGTGGGCGAGCCGACGCTGAACCTGACGGAGGGGCTGGTGCGGCGCGTGCACTACACGCCGGGGCTGCTGCGGCCGGCGCGGCTGGCGGACGAGGGGCTGCTCGGGCCGGACCACGAAGGCGGGGCGTACACGGACATGTGGCCTGTGATCACGCGCGGCTACCGGGGGATCGTGCTGGACGCGCGCCCGCCCGGCAGCGCGACGGACATCGCCGCGAACGTTCACTGGCATCAGATGAGCGACACGTTCGAGAAGCTCGACGTGGGGACGCTGGCGCGGGCGCACGAGTGGGCATGGCGGCTGCTCCAGCGCCTCGACGCCGAGAGTGTTCCGCCGGACCTGCGGGAGAGTGACGCGGCGGCGGAGTGAGGCCGCCGGCCGTCGCCACCGACTCAAGTCGGTGGCTGAGGGGGCAAAGCCTGCTCAAGCAGGCTCGGAGGGGTGTGTTCTTGCTCAGCCAGCGTGCTGAAGGAGGCCTTCGGGTCTCGCAAAGACGGTAGCAACGCCAAGGCGCAGAGGCGCAAAGAAAGACAACAGGGGTGTCTCCTTTGCGTCTTTGCGTTTGCTTATCTTAGTTAGAAACCTCACGTCCTGCTGTCATGCCGAAGGGGAGATGACTATGGGGTTAGTCTGAAGGCCAGGGGTTGACGGTTAGGTAGCTCCACAGTATAGCGTGGAAGAGCCGAATTCACCCCCCCATCCCCCCGCCGGCGGGGGGAGCAGAGGGGGGTCTCCACGCTATCGTGTAGAGCTACCTGCTTGCTAAACCGTGCTATACTATCAACATATTTTGAAGATGTGGTCGGCTCGCGCGTCGGAGGATCGCATGGAAACAAATATAGGCGCGACGATTGAGGACCTGTACGCCATCACAGAAAAGGCCGAGATCGTCAATGGAGAGATTGTCCGCATGAGTCCTACCGGCGACATGCCCGCTCGCGCTGCCTTTAAGATCGCCGTGAGCCTCAGCCGTATGGAAACGATGCTGGGTGGCCGCGCCTACCCCGATAACGTCGGCTACACGGTTGACCTGCCCAACCGCAAGTCGTTCAGTCCGGACGCTTCATTCCACATTGGTCCGCCGACCGGCATGAAGTTCCTGGACGGCGCGCCCGTGTTTGCGGTCGAGGTGCGCAGCGAGGGCGATTACGGGTCTCAGGGCGAGGCGGCGTTGGCGCAGGAGCGCCGCGACTACTTCGCCGCCGGAACGCGCGTCGTTTGGGATGTGGACCTGCTCAGCCGCGATGTCGTCCGCGTGTACCGGGCAACAGCGCCCGATGCGCCGACCATCTATCGTCGGGGCGACGTCGCCGAGGCTGAACCTGCCGTTCCAGGCTGGCGCATTCCGGTGGACGAGCTATTTGCGTAGCCCAAAGGCGCGCGCCGTGGCGTCAATCGGGTCCTGGGCGCGGAGGCGCTGCGCCAAGCGCGAGTTGCGCTTGCTGAGGCGCGCATTTCGCACCGCCATCCCCAATGCACGTTTCTGCCCCACCATGACCACGAGCCGCTTCGCCCGCGTCACCCCCGTGTAGACCAGGTTGCGCTGCAAGAGCATGTAGTGCTGCGTCACCAGCGGCATGACCACCGCCGGGTACTCGCTGCCCTGGGCCTTGTGCACCGACATGGCGAAGGCGTGCACAAGCTCGTCCAACTCCTGGAACTCGTACTCCACCGTCTCCGTGTCGAAGCGTACCCGCGCGACCTGGTCCTCCAGGTCAATCGCCTCGATGCGCCCCACGTCCCCGTTGAATACCTTCTTGTCGTAGTTGTTGCGGATCTGGAGCACCTTGTCGCCGACGCGGAAGACGCGGCTGCCAAACGGGCGCTCCGTCTTCCCCTCGGCAGGCGGGTTCAGGATCGCTTGCAGGCGCTGGTTGAGCATCGCCACGCCCGCCTCGCCACGGTGCGTCGGCGTGAGCACCTGCACGTCGTCCAGCGCGTCCAGGCCCCAGCGCTTCGGGATGCGCTCGGCGACGACTTGCAAGACGCGGTCGGCGGCGAGGGTCGGCTCGGCGGCCTCAACCCAGAAGAAGTCACCCGTGGGGGTCGGGGAGAACACGGGCATCTGCCCGGCGTTGATGCGGTGGGCGTTGACGACGATGCCGCTCTCCTCCGCCTGGCGGAAGATCGTCTCCAGGCGGACGACGGGGATGACCTCGGAGGCGATGAGGTCGCGCAGGACGTTGCCCGCGCCGACCGAGGGCAGCTGGTCCACGTCGCCGACGAGCAGCAGGTGACTGCCCACGTCCACCGCTTTCATGAGGCTGTTCATGAGCAGCAGGTCAATCATCGAGGTCTCGTCCACGATGACCATGTCGGCGTCGAGGGGGTTCTGCTCGTCGCGGATGAACGACTGCCCCGGTTTGAACTCCAGCAGCCGGTGGAGCGTCTTGGCGGCGTGGCCGGTCGCTTCGTTGATGCGCTTGGCGGCGCGGCCGGTCGGGGCGGCCAGGAGAACGGAGTGGCGGCGCGCTTCGAGCAGTTTGAGGATGGCGCGCAGGGTGTACGTCTTGCCGGTGCCGGGGCCGCCGGTGAGGATGGCGACCTTGTGGGTCAGGGCGACCTTGACGGCCTCGGCCTGCTGCGGGGCCAGCTCTAGCTCGTCGCGGGCCAGGTACGCCAGGGCGCGCTCCCAGTTGACGTCGCGGAACGACGCCAGCCGGTCCCGTTGGGCGTCGAGGGCGCGCCGCAGCCGCCGTGCCACGCCGACCTCGGCCTGGTAGAACGGCGGCAGGTAGACGGCCGGGCCGTCGTCGCCGTCCTCGATCTTCAGCTCGCCCACTTCGGTCAGGCGATCAATGGCGGCCTCGACCCCCTCCGGCGCGATATGGGTCTCGTCGTTGCTGAGGCGCTCCACGGCGAGGGCGACCAGGTCGGGGCGCAGGGCGAAGACGTGGCCGCCGTCGCTGAACTCGTTGAGGACGTAGGCGACGCCGGCCTCGATGCGGCGCGGGTCGTCAATGGCGAAGCCCATGTTGCGGGCGATCTTGTCGGCGGTCAGGAAGCCGATGCCGTAGATGTCGCGGGCGAGGCGGTAGGGGTCGTTCTGGACGATGACCAGGGCTTCGTTGCGGTACTGTTTGTAGATTTTGACGGCCAGCCCGGTCGAGACGCCGTGGCCCTGGAGGAACACCATCACGTCCTTGATGGCGCGCTGCTCCTCCCACGCGCGCATGATCTTTGACGCGGTTTTCGGCCCGATGCCCGGCACTTCGACCAGGCGGTCCGGGCTGCGCTCGATCACGTCCAGGGTGTATTCGCCGAAGGTCTCGACGATGCGCTCGGCGCGCCCCGGCCCGATGCCCTTGACCAGGCCGGAGCCGAGGTACTTGCGGATGCCTTCGACGCTCGCGGGGCGCTCGACGGTGCAGTGCTTCGCCTCGAACTGGCGGCCGTGCTGCGGGTGCGTCGTCCACACGCCCTCGAGGCGCACGGATTCACCCGGCTGCACGTTCGGGAGGTTGCCGACGACGGTGACAAGGTAGTCCTTGCCGGTCGGCGTCAGCTTCGCCACGGTGTAGCCGTTCTGCTCGTTGACGTAGGTGATGCGCTCGACGGCGCCTTCCAGGGTTAGCATAACTGTTCTATAAGTATAGCCGGAATCGGGATTTTTGGCCTTTGGAAAGTGGCGGGCGTATAATCCTGAGCCTGCGGCGCTGAGGCCGCACCTTTTTTTAGGAGATGCGAGTGTTCCCATCTCGTCTCAGGTCCAGGCTCCGGCTGCCCGGCTGGTTCACACACCCGGCGACGGTGGAGGAGCGCAATGCCCGCGACGTCCTGGTGGACGGCGTCGGCGTGGGCATCGCCAGCGGCATCGGCACGTTCCTCTCGGTGTTCATGGTGCGCCTGGGCGCGTCGGACTTCCAGGTGGGTCTCATCACGGCCATGCCGGCGCTGACCGGGATGCTGTTCGCCCTGCCGATTGGCCGCTTCCTGGAACGCCAGCGCAACATCGTCCCGTGGTACTCTCGCGCTCGCTTCTACGTTCTCTCGTCCTACGTCCTCACCGGCCTGGCGCCGTTCGTCTTCAAGGATAACGCGCCCACCGCCATCATCGTCATCTGGGCCATCGCGACGATCCCGCAGACGATCGTCAACGTCGCGTTTACCGTCGTCATGGGCGGTGTCGCCGGGCCGCATAGACGCTTCTGGCTGATGAGCCGCCGCTGGTCGTCGCTCGGCTTCACCAACGCGATGGTCGTGTTCGCGGCGGGCCAGTTCCTCGGCCGCACCGATAACCAGTTCCCGCTCAACTACCAGGTCCTGTTCATCATCTCCTGGCTCGGCGGCCTTATCAGTCTCTATTACTCCAGCCACATCACGCTGCCGGACCAGGTCCCCGTCGTCCACGAGAAGACGGCGCGCGTGCCACTGCGCGAGCGCGTGGCCGGCGGCTGGGCGACGATCCGCAACAACCCCTTGTTCGGGAAGTTCATCGTCAGCCAGTTCGTCTTCCGCTGGGGCCTGACCTTCGCCGTGCCGTTGCTGCCGCTCTACTGGGTGCGCACCCTGGGCCTGTCGGACTCCACCATTGGCGTCATCAACACGGTCTACAACGGCGTGCTGATCATCGCGTACTTCTCGTGGGGGAGGATGGCGCGGAAGTTTGGCATTCGCCCGGTGCTGCTGGCTTCGACGGCGGGCTTCGCCGTCTACCCGCTGGCGACGGCGCTGACGGGGAACATCGCCGTGCTCGTGGTGTTCGCGGCCATCGCCGGCTTCTTCCTGGCCGGCACCGACCTTGTCATCTTCGACGTGCTGCTGGGGACGGTGCCGTCGGACCACCAGGCGACCTACGTGGGGCTGTACCAGACAACGAACAACATGGCGATGTTCTTCGCGCCCCTGGTGGCGACGACGATGGCGGCGCGGATCGGGATTGTGCAGGCGCTGATCGCGGCGGCAGGGTTCCGCCTCGCCGGTTTTCTGCTGTTCTACCTGCTGCGCGTCGGCCACAAAGCCCCAGCGCCGGCCGCCCAACCCCCGACGACCACCGCGACCGCGCAGAGATAGGGACGCGGCGTAGGTTGTTGGACCACGAAGGATACGAAAGGACGCGAAAGGCACGAAAGGGATACCCCGGGCGACTCCTTTTTCGTGTCTTTCGTGCCCTTTCCACCTTTCGTGGTCCAACATCCCCCGACCGAGTAACTCCAATCTCATGGGGCTGAGGGCGCCAGATGCACATCCTCAGCGGCGACGAGGGCAATGGCGTAGCGCAGGCAGGCGTGAATGTCGGCCCGGGTGCGGTCGGCGATGGTGGTGATTTCCCCTCTTGACGCGTCGAACCTATGGTCTATAATAGAATGTAGAGGCTGCGTTCGAACGGCGGCCCGATGACGGCTGCCGGGAGGGAGACCTATGGCCAGTGCAATTCAAACAACATCGGGCTATGTCACTGTCGTCGGCGGCCAGCTGTACTATGATGAGGCAGGCGCCGGGCAAACCCTGGTCCTCATTCCGGCTCAGGTGGCCGACCTGCATATTTGGGACAGCCAGGTCCCGTCCTTTTCCCAGAATTACCGAGTGATTCGTTATGATCTCCGCGGCCACGGATTGAGCAAGACTGAGCCGGTCGGCTTTTCTCAGGTCAGCGACCTGAACGACCTGCTCCGTCAGCTCGACGTCGAGAAGGCTGTGCTTTTGAGTCTCGGGCTGAGCGCATCCATCGCCCTCGACTACGCCCTCGCCCATCCGGACATGGTTGGCGCGCTGGTGCTCGTCTCGCCGGAGGCGCCTGGCGTGGAGCCGCCGGCGTCGGAGGCGGAGAAGAAGCAGCTGACGGCCATCGTCCAGGCGCAGCAGGCCCAGGACGTCGAGCAGCTGGCTGAGCTAGAGACGACGCTCTGGCTGTCCGGGGCGGAGCCGACCCAGCCGAAGGCGGAGACAGAGCCGGCGCAGCGGGACTTGCTGCGGGAGATGATCGCCCGGGACTATATGCGGCGCAGCCACGGGGCCAGGCCGCACCCACCGACCCCGGCCAGCGCCGACCGCCTGTCCAAGATTCGCGTCCCGACCCTCGTCGTCGTCGGCGACCTGGACACGGAGCGCGTCAAGGAGACGGCGCACACGATCTGCCACGCCATCCCCTTCGCGCGGCGGACGGTGTTCCCACAGACGGCGCGCGCGGTCAACGTGGCCCGGCCGAACGAGTTCAACCGCGTCGTGCTCGACTTCCTCGCCCACGCGCCGAAGCAGTGACCGATCTCCAGCACACGCTCGGCCTGCTAGGTGAAGCGGCTCAATTCGATGTGTGCTCCAGGGCGGGGCGGCCCATGCCCGATGGCAGGCCGGCCGATGCCCTGGAGCGTCATGTCGAGCTGCTGACGCGCAGCGACGGCAAGCGCATCCCCGTCCTCAAGGTACTCCAGACATCGGCCTGCGCCAAGGACTGCTACTACTGCCCGTTCCGCGCCGGGCGCGACTTCCGCCGCGCCGCGCTGAAGCCGGAGGACCTGGCGCGGGCGACGGCCGAGCTGTATCGGCGCGGCAAGATTCAGGGCCTGTTCCTCAGCTCAGGCATCGTCGGCAAGGGGGAGTACACCCAGGAGCAGATCGTCAAGACGGCGGAGATTCTGCGCTCGGTCTATGAGTTCCGCGGCTACCTCCACCTCAAGCTCATGCCCGGCTCGTCCGAGGCGGCCATCGAGCGGACGATGGAGTTGGCCGACCGCGTGTCCACCAACCTCGAAGCGCCGACGGTGCAGGCGTTGGAGCGCCTCTCCGGCACGAAGGACCTCGACAGCCTGCTCGACCCGCTCAAGATCGCCCACCGCGTGGCCGTGTCCCAGGGGAAGCGCGTCAGCCGCACGACGCAGTTCGTCGTCGGACCCGGCGGCGAGAGCGACCGCGACCTCCTGGCGCGCACCTCGGAGCTATACACGGCGTATGGCCTGGCCCGCGCCTACTACAGCGCCTTCCGACCCGTGGTGAACACGCCCCTCGACGGCCTCGAGGCGACGCCCGCCGCGCGCGAACACCACCTCTACCAGGCCGACTTCCTCATGCGGCAGTACGGGTTCGCCGTCGAGGAGCTGCCGTTCGACGCCACCGGCAACTTGCCGCCGCAGGGGGACCCCAAGGTACTCTGGGCGCAGACCCACCGCGACCGCTTCCCCGTCGAGGTGAACCGCGCCGCGCGGGAGACGCTCTTGCGCGTGCCCGGCATCGGGCCGCTGTCGGCGGACCGCATCCTGGCGGCGCGGCGCACCGGCCGCGTGCGGTCGGTGGAGGACCTGGCGCGGCTGGGCGTCTCGGTCAAGCGCGCCCTGCCCTACATCCTGCTCGACGGCAAGCGCCCCCCCCACCAGCTTTCTCTGTTCGGATTATGAAATGTGCCAGGAGGCACAGAGGACACGGAGAGATTTGCAATTCATTTCTCCGTGCTCTCTGTGTCTCTGTAGCAGTTTTGTCTCTGGTTGTTCGCGTTAATGCTCGACGGGCGTAGGTGAGGTGACGCTAGGGGCGTAGGTGACGACGAAGCGGCGGCGGAAGCGCCGCAGGACGCGCAGAAGCGGCGCGGCGAACAAGAGCAGGATCACGAAGTTGGCGATGGCCGCCGTGATGTCCCACCACAGCGACGTGGCCGCGTAGAAGACGACGTAGCGCTGGACGCCGTCCAGCCAGCCCACCCCCGCCTGCCACGACTGCGACGAGTCGCCCACGACGTAGGGCCAGAACCACAGGTTCATGATCGCCCCAAACAGCAAGCCCCACAAACCGCCGAACACTGCCAGGAGCCACGCCTCGAGATGCGGCCGAGCGGGGAAGCGCGGCAGCCAGCCCGCGCTCATGCCTAGCCAGCCCAGCGCCCACATCTGATACGGCAGCCACGGGCCGATGCCGCCGGTCGCCAGGGCCGACAGGGCCATGCTCAGCGTGCCGAGCAGGAAGCCAAACTCCGCGCCGAAGACGTAGCCGCACAGGATGGGCAGGAAGAACATCCCCGACGCCCCGGCCGGATGGGGGACCAGGCGCAGGGCGGCGTTGATGGCGGTCAGGACGCCCAGGACGGCGACGGTCTTGGCGCTGTAGCCCTCGGTCTCGAGCGCGGCCAGGGTGGTGAGGAGCGTCAGCCCGAGGAGGCCGAAGAAGGCGATGGGCGCGTCGTTGGCGTGGGCCGACATCTCCGGCGCGCCGCTGAGGTCCGGCAGGAAGAAGGGGTAGAGGAACGCCGCCAGGCCGCCGAGCGCGCCCAGGGCCAGGCTCGCCCACCGCAGCCAGCGCGTCACGTGGCTACGCTGCGAAGGCGACATGCTCTGCCTCGATAAGGATATTGGACCCCGAAGGCCACGAAAGGGCGCGAAAAGCGCGAAATGGTACGCTCAGGCGGTGGTTTTCGGCAGCGGCGCTGTTTGGGGTAGAAGAGTGTATTGTCCGCCGGTCTCCCCGCCTGTGAGAGGAGCGGAGGAAGGTCTCTACGCTATGCCGTAGAGCCGCGTGTTTTTCGCGGACTTTCGTGGCCTTCGCGGTCCAGAAGTCGCCGCACGATACAATGTCACTCATCTCGCTTCTCCTATTGCCAGCACATCCTCCGGCGTAAGCCAGCCGCGACCCCCGAAGAGCTGCGCGATCTGGCTGGCGAACGACGGCGCGCGCCCCATCACCACCGCCGTGTCGCCGGCCTCAGCCACACGACCGCCGTCCAGGATCACGACGCGATCCGCGCACGCCGCCGCCAATTCCACATCGTGCGTTGTGAGCAGCACCCCGCGCCCGGCCGCCGCCTGCTCCTGCAGCAGCTTCGCCAGCGCCGCCTTCTGCCCGCTGTCCAGCCCCCGCGTCGGCTCGTCCAGCAGGAGCAGCGCCGGATCGGCGGCCAGGACCGCCGCCAGGGCCGCCCGCTGGCGCTCGCCGACGCTGAGATCGCGCGGGTAGGCGTCGGCCAGGGGGCGCAGGCCGAGGGCGTCCAGGATGCCGTCGTCCATCGGCAGGCCGTGGGTCTTGCGGGTGAAGGCGACCTCGTCGCGCACCGTGTCGGCGAACAGAAGCGCGCCGGGGTTCTGGGGAACATAGCCCACGCGCTGCGCCAGGTCCGCCGTCTCGCCGCCGCGCACGAGGCGGCCGAGCACGCGCACCTCGCCGCTCCGCGCCCGCAGCAGGCCGATGGCGAGCTTGAGGAGGGTTGTCTTGCCCGCGCCGTTGTGGCCCATGAGCGCCACAATCTCACCCCCGCGAACGGCCAGGTCCACGTCGCGCAACGCCGCGCCGGTGGCGTAGTCGAAGGACACGCCGCGCATGTCGAGGATCGTATCACCGGGAGATGAAGGGCATGTAGTAGCGACTTTAGTCGCTTCTTGCTGGCTGAAACGACTGAAGTCGTTACGACGCACGAGGGCCCTGGCGTCGGCGAGGGTCAACGGCGGTGGCGACCAGCCGAGGGCGGCGGCGAGGCGTGTCACCGGTGGCGCGAGGGGGTGGCCGCCGAGCATGGCGGACGGCGCGCCCACGACAGCGCGTCCCCGGTCAACGGTGAGGACGAGATCGGCGGCGCTGACGACGCGCTCGACGCGGTGTTCCGCGAGGACGACCGTCAGCCCAAACGTCGTGTGTAGATCATCCACCAGGCCGAGGACGGACGCCGCGCCGTCGGGGTCGAGTTGCGATGTCGGCTCATCCAGCACAAGGACGGCGGGCTGGAGCGTCAGGACACTGGCGATGGCGACGCGCTGGCGCTCACCGCCCGACAGCGTGTCCACGCGGCGCGCGCGCAGCCGTTCCAGGCCCAGGCGCGGCAGGATGTCGCGGATGCGGCGGCGCATCTCGGCCGGCGCGATGCCGAAGTTCTCCATGCCAAAGGCTAGCTCGTCCTCGACAGTTGAGACGACGAATTGGGCCTCCGGGTCCTGGAACACGAAGCCGACGTGGCGGCCGACGCGGCGCGGCGTCAGGGCCACCGGGTCTACCCCGGCGGCGCGCACCGTCCCGCTGAACGAGCCGCCGTAGAAATGGGGCACGAGGCCGTTGAGCGTGCGGAGCAGGGTGGACTTGCCACTGCCCGACGCGCCGACGGCCAGGGTGAAGCTGCCGGCCGGCAGGCTCAGGTTCACGTCGTCCAGCGCCGGCCGCGGGCTGTCGGGGTAGGCGTAGCGCACGCCGCGCAGCTCAATCATCGCGGCTCCTGCTGCGGATCGGGCGCGCTTCGTCCCTCCTCCATTCCCCCAACCCCCTTCCTCCCCCCACGCGTGGGGGGGGAAGGGGGGGCCGAGCGTAGCGAGGCGGGGGATGGTGGGGGCGGAGATGGTTGCTCTCCTGAGTTCAGTAGCGGAAGGAATGCCGGGACAGGGACGACTGGCGCGAGCAGCAGCAGGTAGGTCAGCCCGACCCACGGCAGGAACGGCGGCCACGTCAGGCGCGGAAACGGCGTGTAGAACAGGATCGCCGGTTGAGACGTGAGGATGCCAATAAGGAGCGCCAGCAGCGTCAGGGAGGCGCCGCCAACCAGGGCGTCGTTGAGCGACCAATTGAGGCGCCGGTAGCGCGTCCGCCGCACGCGCGGCATGAGGCGGGCCAGGGTGTACGCCAGCGCCGCGGCCCCGGCGACGAGGGCGGCGAGGACGAGCGGCTGGCGGCCCCAGTAGCCGAGGCTGAACAGCGCGCCGCCGATGAGCAGCCCGCCGACGAGCAGCCCAAGCTGCGCCGCCCACGCCCCGTCGCGCTCGTCCTCGACGTAACCGAAGCCGCGCGCTTCGAGGCTTTCGGCCAGCTGGACCGCGCGCTCCAGGCCCGTCGTCAGCAACGGGCCGATGAGGGGCAGCAGATCGCGGGGGGCGCGGAAGCGGTGGCCGCGCACGCGCTGCGCCTCGCGGATCTCCTGGAACCCGGCGACGGTCTGCGGGACGAAGGCGAGGCCGATGGTGAGCACAAGCCCGGCGTGATAGAAGCCGGCCGGGGTCAGGCGCAGAAAAGCCGCCGAGTCGAGGGTCAGCCCAATGATCGCACCCGCCACGAGCAGGCAGGCGAGTTGAAGCACGCCAATCAGCCCCTGGGCGATGGCTTCCAGGGTAACGTTCCCGCCGACGATGGGCCACACCGCCGGCAGGCGGAGGAGGACGGTGTCACCGGCGTGGGCCATGAGGGCGTTGATGGCGACGCTGATGAGCGCCAGGCTCAGGCCAAAGCGTATGAATGTGCTCCACGCGGGGCCGTTGGGCGCGTGCGCGGCGATGGCCTGGTAGGCGACCAGCAGCGCCATCAACTGGACGGCCAGGTACAGCGGATTGCGCGTGGTCATGGCCGCCGTGAACGCGGCGGCGAGCCAGATGAACCAGACGAGCGGGTGGCGCGCGAAGCCGCTCATGGCTCACCTCGGCGGCGCAGCCACAGCACAGCGCCCAGGCCGGCGACGAGGGCGATGAAGGCGATGTAGCCGACCGGCGCCCCGCTGTTGAAGCCCTCGACGGCGCCCCGGCTTGCCCCGGCGACGACCGGCGTCAGGCGGCTCAGGTCTACCGTCGCGCCGGCCGGGGCCTGCGCCACGACGCGGCTGTCCGGCGTGGCAGGCGTGGAGGGGCGGGTCTGAGACCCGCCCCTACCGGATGCAGGGTCGGCGGTTGGCATGGGGGGGCGAGTGTCAGACCCGCCGCCACCGGATGCAGGGTCGGCGGTTGGCATGGGGGGGCGAGTGTCAGACCCGCCGCCACCGGATGCGGCGATGGTTGGCGTGGGGGGCCGAGTGTCAGACCCGCCGCCACCGGATGCGGCGGCGGCGGTCGGCGTGGAGGGGCGGGTCTCCGACCCGCCGCCAGCGGATGCAGCGGCGGCGGTCGGCGTGGAGGGGCGGGTCTCAGACCCGCCCCTACCGGACCCAGGGTCGGTGGTCGGCGTTGCATCGGTGGACGACAGCACGGCAGCCGACGTGGCGGGGGCGGCGCTCGTAGCCGTGGGGACGGGTGTCGCCGACGGCGCGGCGCTCGGCGCGGGCGACGGCGTCGCCGATGGCAGCGCGTGCGCCACGGGCGGCGGGACGCTGGTCGCCGTCGGCGCGGGCGGTGTGTGTGTCGGGCTTGGCGCGGGAGTCAGCGTGAAGGTCGGGCCTGCCGTCGGGGTGGTGGTCGGCGCGGGGCAGACCTGCTCGAACGTGACCTTCGGCGGCTTCGCTCCGAAAGCGGCCGTGCCAACGCCCCACGCCCAGCCGTCCACGTCGCCGGCCTGGAGCGCGCGGTTGGAGGAGCCTTGCTGGGAATAGACCCAGTCGCCACGAGCGCGGTCCAGCCGCCAGTACGCCCAATAACGCAGGGGCGGTGTCTGGGCCTGGCACAGACAGTCCTGCTGCGAGCATCCGTCCGGTCCGATGCGGCAGATGAGCGCGCCCATGCCGCTGCCGTAGTCGGCTTCCACGTCCAGCCCCGCGCGGCGCAGTAGGGTCTCGCCGGTGAGGTCGGCCGTCCAGGGATAGCAGCCCATGAATACCGAGCCGTTGCCGTACTGAACGACCAGGCCGACGCGGTTGTCCTCGGAGTGGGCGCGCGGAGCGAGAACAGCCACGGCGGCGACGAGGGCGGCGACGAGGGCGATGAGCGATAAGGCCCTCACCCCCCGCCCCCCTCTCCCACAAGGGGAGAGGGGGAGAGGGATTGTCGTGACCCTCACCCTAACCCTCTCCCAGAGGGATAGGGGGTGGAAACGGGAGAACCTCATTTCACCCTCGCCACGAGGGGCAGGTAGAGGCGGCGGGTGGGAGCGATGGGCAGGGGCTGACCGAGCAGCGCCGGAATCGCTTGCAGCGTGGCGAAGTCGCTGTCACTCCCGCCATACGTGAACGCGCCACTACCCGACTGCTGCGCCAGCAGCCAACGCACCGGCGTCTGCGCCGTGAGGGTGATGGCGGCCGTGTCGGTGAGATGCGTCGTCCAGCCGAGGCCGCCGGGCGCGCCTCCCGTCGCTGTCAACGCCTGGATCACGGTGGCCGTGGAGTTGGCGTCCGGCGCGTCACTCGGTGTGTACGGGAAGCCGCCGGCGAGGCTCTGGGCGCTGCGCAGGTACGCCGTCGCGCTGACGATGGCCGTGCTGGTGATCGGCTCCTGCGCGGCCACGAGCGCCTGCATCGCCACGGCCGTCGTGTTGGTGTCGGCGCCGGGATCGAAACCGGACGACCACCCGCCATTCGCCAGTTGCAGGTGACGCAACTCGGCGCCGGCCGCGCCCGTCGGCTGGCCGAGGACGCGCAGGGCGAGGGCTGCCCATGCCTGGTCGGTGGCGTTGCCGTAGCGGCCGCCGCCCTGGTCGAAGCTCGCCAGCTTCGCCGGCAGGTCCACGCCGCCGAACGGCTGCGGGTTGACGCCGGCGGCGGAGAGGCCGACGATGAGCTTGCCTGTCGCCGCGGCGCTGCTGTTCGTGTACGTGATCGCGCGCGTCGCCAGGTAGTCGAGGGGGGAGTTGCCCGCGCTGCTGCGCCACGCCGCCGGATCGTAGCCTGCCGCTGAGATGGCAAACAGGGCGTCAATCGTGCTGCCCGCGCCGAAGCCGAACTGGCCGCTGGGGGCCTGCTGCGGGCGGAGCCAGGCGAGGGCGCGCGCGGCGGCGGCGTGGCGGCCGGGGAGCGGGAACGGGCGGCCCATCAGGGACGGCAGGCCCTGCCCGGTCGCCTGGATGTCGTTGGGGCCGGCGGCGCCGGCGAAGCCGCCCTCGGCGCTCTGGAGCGTCAGCAGATAGTCGAGGGGCGTCTTTCCGCCGCGTGTCCAGGCGGGCGACAGGGGGTTCTGCCCAATGGCGAGCAGAGCGCCGACGGCCATGGCCGTGGAGGGGGCGTTGGACGGAACGCCGGCTGTGGCAGGGAAGCCGCCGTCGCTGTTCTGCTGCGCGCGCAGGAAGGCCGTCCCGCTGAGAATGGCGGTGCTGGTGAGCGGCTCATGGGCGGCGGCCAGCGCTTGCAAGACGATGCCGGTTGAGTCTACGTCGCCCGCCTCACCGGGGAACAGGCTCCAGCCGCCGTCGGGGCCGCGGTCGGCGGCCAGCTGGCGCGTCGCCGTGACCGGGATGCTCTCGCCGACCGACGCCAGGCCGAGGATGGCCCAGGCCTGGTCCCAGTTCGACGCGCCGAAGCGCCCGTTGTGGTACGTGCTGCGGGTGAGGGCGACGAGGTCGCGGCCGCCGAAGTCGTATGGGTTACCGTTCGCGGCGACGACGGCGGTCAGGAACTTGCCGGTCTCCCGCGCGCCCTTCCTGGTATACCCCGCGCCTTCGGTCGCCAGGAATTCCAGGGCGGAGCGGCCCCCCACTGCGCGCCAGGTCTCCGGCGCGGCATCGGCGGCGGCGGCCCCCAGGATGGCGTCGAGGGTCAGGCCGACGCTGTACGTGCCGGTGGCGAACGCGCCGTTGGGCCGCTGCTGCGTGCGCAGCCAGTCGGCCCCGGCGTAGGCGGCGCGTTGAGGCCCCGTAAGACTTGGCGCGGCGCTCACGCCGGCGATTGGCGGCCCGCCGCCCCAGCGCCAGCCGTCGAGGGCGCCGTTGGCGACGAGCGCCGCGCCCGCGCCCTCGTTGGACAGGCTCCACTGGCCGTTCTGCGAGCGCCAGAAGGCCCAGTAGTTGCACGCGCCGCCGTTGCAGGCGCAGAAACAATCCGTGCTGGGGCAGCCGACGCCCTCAATGCGGCACACGGCCGTCCCCTTGCCCGCGCCGCTGGTCTCGACGCGCAAGCCGGTTCGCTGCAATTCCTGGACAGCGTCAATGGTGGGGGTGTCGAACGTGACGTGGCGGAACAGGGTGTTGCCGTTGGGGAGGTGGACGATGACATCGGCGCCGGCGGTAGCGGTTGCCAGGGCCACCGCCGCGAGCGCCAGGCATAGAAACAGTGGTAACACGAAACGCAGACGGCGCACAGGGTCTCCTAACAGAATCCGCGTCCGAAGTGGACGCGGTTCGTAGCACGCCGTCGGGTGTATCCGGCCACGGCCAGGCCGGGGAAATCACCCGGCGATGGCGTGTGCTTTCCCGCCTCTCTCTCGAAGGAGGGTCGCTGGAACCGGCGCCAACTTGCCCGACCATCCTGGCGGTCATTGGGCGAAGCGTGGGAGGCGGGGGGCCTCCGACGCGCGTGTCGGCGCGGTTCCGACCACGGCGGGTATCCTGGCTTGGTCGGCGAGCTGGGCCGCGTGTAGTAACGACTTGAGTCGTTCCTCGGCTTGAAGAGCGACTGGGCGTCGCTACTACAGTGTCACCGGCTCTTGACGACCTTACAGTTGCGGGACAGCGTCGGACTCACACCGACTTCCCCCATTGTTGACCTTAGCCTCCGGGCTTCAGGTCACCGTAGTCTGGCCGTATTGAGTTGGGCTAACGATAGCACATATGCGGGCAGAAGGCAAAAGGGTATAATCTCTCTCTATCTTTGCACTTCTTGGGTCGGGGAGGTTTGGAGGGGCATGCCCCCCCAAATTCCCCCTTGTCCCATCCGCCAGCGGAGGTGAAGTGCCACCTCGCGCACGAGGGAAAGGG
>JAXLWK010000005.1:280000-537587 GCA_046328525.1 Anaerolineae bacterium | reverse complement strand
GCGCGGCGCTCCGGCGCAGCGCCGGTGCTGGAGGGGCTGCCGGAGGGCTACGACACGATGCTCGGCCGCTGGTTCCAGGGCGGCCACGAACTGAGCGGGGGTGAGTGGCAGAAGGTCGCCCTGAGCCGGGCGTTCATGCGCGATAGCGAGGTGCTGGTGCTGGACGAGCCGACGGCGGCGCTGGACGCGGAGAACGAGGCGCTGGTGTTCGCCCGCTTCCGCGAGCTGACGAGTGGGCGGACGGCGGTGCTCATCTCCCACCGCTTCAGCACGGTGCGCATCGCCGACCGTATCGCCGTCATCGAGGGGGGGCGCATTGCGGAGCTAGGCAGCCACGAGGAGCTGATTGCCCTGGACGGGACATATGCGCGCCTGTTCAACCTCCAGGCCGCCGGCTACCGCTAGCCTTCCCTGTCGCCTCCCGCAAGGTCCCAAGAGGAAGGAAACGCAAAGGCGCAAAGACGCAAAGGGAGGAAACGTAGTGGCGACTTCCAGTCGTTCTTGGGCCTCGGGCGACTAAAGTCGCTACTACGTTTTTGGAGACGTTCAGTCTTGCTAGACATCGCGGCGGTGGCGAACGCGGGTAACGAGGACAAAGAGAATGTCGTCGTGGATTTCGTAGACAACGCGGTAGTCGCCAACGCGAACACGGTAGAGGTTCTGCCGACCCTGCAGCTTGATAGCGCCGGGATGGCGCGGGGTTTCGGCAAGCAGATCAATCGCTGTTCTGACCCGCCGTTTCACATCCGGCGGCAAGCCGCGAAATTCCTTGGCCGCTGAGTTTGCGAACTCAACCCGGTAGCGCGCCACCGTTTGCCTCGTCGCGATCCATTTCCGCCTTCAGGTCGTCCCACGCTACCGACGGCTCGCCTTTGCGCGA
This sequence comes from Anaerolineae bacterium, assembly GCA_046328525.1. Classification (GTDB taxonomy): domain Bacteria; phylum Chloroflexota; class Anaerolineae; order Epilineales; family JAHCIE01; genus JBDHWG01. The sequence goes on along the minus strand of JAXLWK010000005.1, from coordinate 536,707 downwards.
CTCGGACACAATGATGTCGTACATATCCTCCCAGATGGCGCCCCACTCGGCCAGACTGATGATGACGGCAGTTCGCTTACCTGCCTCATCCGTCACATACTGAATGCCTTTCATCGAGCACTCTCCTTCGCCCTGCGTCAACGCCACTGCCCCAAATCATAGCACAACTGGTAGGCTGAGCAACTCGGGCAGCGATCTTACGTGGTGAAGATCGTCCTTTCCGTTAAGCCTTCTCGACCGACCGCAAATGCACCAGTCAGGCTCTTGACAAGGGGGGGTATGATACACTGACAATACGGTTACATCTTCAAATAGATATGGGGGAGCCATGATATATCCGAGAAAGCAATCTATGATTGTCGCGGCGCTCGCTATACTTCTCGTTTCCTGTAGCGGCACGGCCATTTCCCCGGCAGGAGCACCAGCGGGGTCTACTATATCGGCGCTCAACAGTACCAGCTTCCAGCCATCATCAAGTCCTAGCCCACTTCCCGCCACCGCCACACGGCCTTCCGCCACAGCAACGGCCTCCCCATCCCCAGCGCCCCCGACGGCATCGCCGTCTCCAGCTCTACCCACTGCATCCCCATCGCCGGCGCCTCCGACCGCAGCCCCCTTCCCTACGCCGCTCGTCGTTGCGAACAGGCTCTGGTACTACGGAGCGACTCTAAGGAGAGCTGGAAATGTCGTCTGGGATGACAAGCGCACAGGCAATAGCGTGGCTAGGTTACATCGGACTTGTAGCCGCAGTTCTGATAGATTCTTCCAACCGCTTTGGGAAACCCAAATGGGGATGGGTCGTCGCCGTTGCTGTGGTTGGCTATCTGCTTGCGCCGACAAATATGCGCTCGAACGATCCATTGGCAGCAATTGGGGTCGTCGCGGGCTTATGGCTCGTATTGTTCGGCGTGTATCGCCTTGCAACCCGAAAAAAGCCAACTCCCGCTTCCGCGCCAGCGGATGCGCAAGAAGCTAGTCAGACCCCGACAGCGGTCGATGAACGATCAGATTAAGACAGTTGTTGCTTAACGTCGGTTCGTGGCTGCCTGAATCAGCGCCTCAATCTCCGCTATAAGTAAGGGGAGGTTGGGGCGCGTGAAGCTCAGGCTGGGCGCCGGTATTCGGTGATGCTTGATGTCGGGTGGGACGTGTTTGTGGTGTGGAAACGTCGAGGCAAGGGTTGGGTCTTTCGGGTGCGGGAAATCATCGTACCAGTACAGCCGTTCGTCGTTCCGGTCAACCTCATAGCCGTAGGACGTGATGAGAGCCGCGTCGAAGTCCAGCTCCTCGCGCATGCGCAGTCGAAAGCCTTGCGCGAAGAATACCTCGCCCTCCGCGACGCCTGTATATGGGCTGACAGACCAGACAGATAGGGTCGAAGCAAGGACGGCTGGACGATCCAGTGCTTCAGCCACGAAACGGCTATAGGCGTGCAGGGAACTCAGGCGGGCGTCGTTCATCAGTAGGCTGGCTGGACACGCAGGCTGTCGGTCACGCCATGGTCTCGCATCTGATGGTCGTACGCCTGCTTTCGGCGCAGCCAGGTCTCATAGAGACCCTTCCAGCGGCTGAAGTCTGCCCGCGTTTCATCGAACGTGTCGTAACGCTCCAGCTGCCCGTCCATCAGGGCGGCGTGGAAGTCTGCGCTCAGGATGCCATACTTCTCTTCATACAGCATCAGGCGACGTTCGATTAACTTCATCTCGATGACAAGCTCGTAGATTTCCATCCATGCCTCCTGCGGCCCTGCGCCCGCTCACAAATCATAGCACAGAATCGCGGGAAGTGGCGGAGTTTGCTATTTGACGGGCCGTCTTATAATTTAGGGTATGAATAATCAGATCACAGACATCAACCTCGGCTATCTGCTAGAGCTATACGATCGCTACCTGGCCGATCCAGGGTCGGTGGATGCGGCGACGCGCCTCTTTTTCGAGACTTGGACGCCACCGCTGGAGGTCAACGTCGCGTCCACGGCTGCGCCCGCCCCGCCAACCCCCCCGCCCCCCCGCCAGCGGGGGGAGACAGAGGGCGGGGCGAGACCGGCCCCCCGCCAGCGGGGGGAGACAGAGGGCGGGGCGAGACCCGCCCCCCGTAGACGGGGGGAGACAGAGGGGGGTCGCCCGCGCGCGACGCCGCAGCAGAAGGTGGAGCCGCCGGGCGAGGCGGACGAAGAAAGGACGCGGCGGCTCATCCACTTCATCGAGCTGGCGTACCAGATTCGCTCCTTCGGCCACCTGGGCGCGCACATTGACCCGCTGGGCAGCCCGCCGCTCGACGACCCCTACCTGCACCCGGACTTCTACCACCTGACCGAGGACGATCTGCGCACGATAGACGACGACATCATCGGCGGCCCGATTACGCAGGGCGCGCGGAACGCCTGGGAGGCGTACCAGGCCCTCAAGCGGGTGTACATGGACACGACCGGCCACGAGTACCTCCAGATCCGCGCTCCTGGGGAGCGCGACTGGCTGCGGGAAGTCGTGGAGATCGGGCAGTTCAGCCCGCCGAGCCAGCCGATTGAGGAGCGGGCGCTGCTGGAGCGGCTGACCCAGGTCGAGACGTTCGAGCGCTTCCTGCACCGCACGTTCCCCGGCAAGACGCGCTTTTCCATCGAGGGCCTCGACATCATGGTGCCGATGCTGGACGAGATCGTCGGCGCGGCGGCGGACGAAGGGACGCGCAACGTCATCATCGGGATGGCCCATCGCGGGCGACTCAACGTCCTGGCGCACAACCTGGGCAAGGACTACGCCCAGATCCTCACCGAGTTCCAGGACAAGTCGCGGCGGCCGCACATCGTTCACGGCGACGGCATTGACGAGGGCTGGTCGGGCGACGTCAAGTACCACCTGGGCGCGCGGCGCGCGGTGCGCGGCGGGGCGCGGGTGGACGTGACGTGCCAGATGGTGCCGAACCCGAGCCACCTGGAGTACGTCAACCCGGTCGTGGTCGGCATGGCGCGGGCGGCGCAGACGTGGGCCGAGCGGCCCGGCGCGCCCGTCGTGGAGCCGGAGCGCGCGCTGCCGATCCTGATCCACGGCGACGCGGCGTTCCCCGGCCAGGGCATCGTCGCCGAGACGCTGAACCTGCACCGCCTGCCCGGCTACACGACCGGCGGCACGATCCACATTATCGCCAACAACCAGCTCGGCTTCACGACGGAGCCGACCTCCGGGCGCTCGACGACCTACGCCAGCGACCTGGCGAAGGGCTTCCGCCTGCCCATCGTCCACGTCAACGCCGACGACGCGGTAGCGTGCATCGTCGCGGCCCGCCTGGCCCACGCTTATCGCACCAGGTTCGAGAAGGACTTCGTGATTGACCTCGTTGGCTACCGCCGCTGGGGCCACAACGAGGGCGACGAGCCGGGCTTCACCCAACCGCTGATGTACGACAAGATCGCCAGTCACCCGACGGTGCGCGAGATCCTGGCCGAGGACCTGATTCGGCGCGGCGTCATCACGCGCGAGGAAAGCGACGCGATGGTCGAGGGGGCGATGGAGCGGCTGCGCCAGACCTACGAGGCCATCAACGCCACGTCTCAGGAGACCGTCGAGGAGATCCCGACGCCGCGCCGCCGCGGCTACGTGGACACGTCGGTGCGCGCCGACCGCCTGGCCCGCCTCAACGGCGAGCTGCTGCACCTGCCGTCGGAGTTCAACCTCAACCCGAAGCTCAAGCGCGTGCTGGACCGCCGCGCGGCGGCGTTCGACCGCAGCGCGGAGGGCGGGGTTGACTGGGGGCAGGCCGAGGCGCTGGCCTTCGCCAGCATCCTGGAGGATGGCACGCCGATCCGGCTGACGGGGCAGGATGTCGAGCGCGGGACGTTCAGCCACCGCCAGGGCGTCCTGGTGGACATCAAGAGCGGCGCGCCCTACGTCCCGCTACAGAATCTGCCGACGGCCAGGGCGGCCTTCAGCGTCTACGACAGCCCCCTGTCCGAGAGCGCCGTCGTCGGCTTCGAGTATGGCTACACGGTGCAGTCGAAAGACACACTGGTCATCTGGGAAGCGCAGTACGGCGACTTCGTGAACTCGGCGCAGGTCATGGTGGACCAGTTCGTCGTCTCCGGCAAGGTGAAGTGGGGGCAGACGTCCGGGCTGGTCATGCTGCTGCCCCACGGCTTCGAGGGCCAGGGGCCGGAACATTCCAGCGCCCGCCTGGAGCGCTTCCTGGAGCTGGCCGCCGAGAACAACCTGCGCGTCTCCAACCCGACGACCGCGGCGCAGTACTTCCATCTCATGCGGCGGCAGGCGGCGCTCCTGACGAGCGACCCGCGCCCGCTCGTCGTCATGACGCCGAAGAGCCTGCTGCGCCATCCCCTCGCCGTGTCACCCATCGAGCACCTGGCGTCGGGCGGCTTCCGCACCGTCCTGGACGACCCGACGGCGCGGCCGGAGCACGTCGAGCGCGTCGTGCTGTGCAGCGGCAAGGTGTATGTGGACCTGGCGACGAGCAAGCCGCGCCAGTCGAACGACGAGGTGGCCCTGGTGCGCGTCGAGCAGCTCTACCCGTTCCCCGGCGCCGAGATCCGCCAGATCCTGGACCGCTACCCCAAGCGCCGCCAGATTGCCTGGCTCCAGGAGGAGCCGGCCAACATGGGCGCGTGGCCGTGGATCCGCAGCTGCATCGAGGACATTCTGACGCCGGGCGAGCCGCTCGTCTACATCGGTCGCCGCGAGCGCGCCAGCCCCGCCGAAGGTTCGACGGCGTGGCACGTGGCCGAGCAGTCGCGCATCATCGAGGCTGCCTTCGACACACGCGAACTCAAGGACATCCCATCCGTGACAGAGGTGCAGCATGCCAGCTGAAATCAAGGTGCCCGCCCTGGGCGAGTCGGTCGTCGAGGCCACGGTCGGGCAGTGGCTCAAGAACGAGGGCGACGCCGTCAAGGCCGGCGACGTCCTGGTGGCCCTGGAAACAGACAAGGTGAACATCGAGGTTGCCGCCGACCAGGGCGGCGTCTTGCAGCAGATTCTCCGCCACGCCGGCGATAACGTCGCCATCGGCGATGTCCTCGGCGTCCTGGCGGAGGCAGGCGCCGCGCCGGCCGCTCCAACGAATGGGCAGGCGGGCGGGACCCCCCCGCCCCCCCGCCAGCAGGACGCCGGGGTAGGGGCGGGTTTCAAACCCGCCCCTACGGATGCCTCCCCCCGTGGGCGGGGAGAGGCAGAGGCGGGCCTTGCGACCCCGGTCGCTCGCAAACTGGCCGAGGAACAGGGTGTTGACCTGAGCCAGGTGCCAGGCTCCGGCCCCGGCGGCCGCGCGACGAAGGAGGACGTGGTCCGCTTCATCGAGCAGCAGCGAGCCGCGACCGTAGGGGCGGGTTTCAAACCCGCCCCTACAGAGACATCGTCCCCCGCGCCGGCCCCCGCGCCGATGCCGACGGTTGTAGCGCCGCCCCCCGCGACGCCCCCCGTAGGGGCGGGTTTCAAACCCGCCCTGACACAGCCACCGGCGGACGCGCGGGAGGAGCGCGTGCGCATGACGCGCCGCCGCCAGACTATCGCCCAGCGCCTCGTCGAGGCGCAGCACACGGCGGCGATGCTGACGACGTTCAACGAGATGGACATGAGCGCGGTCATGGAGCTGCGCAAGAAGTACCGCGACACGTTCCAGCAGCGTCACGGCGTGCGCCTGGGCTTCATGTCCTTCTTCGTCAAGGCGACCCTCGGCGCGCTCAAGGCGTTCCCGCAGCTCAACGCCGAGATCCAGGGCGACGAGATTGTTCTGAAGCGCTACTATGACATCGGCGTCGCCGTCGGGGCGGAGGGCGGCCTGGTCGTTCCCGTCGTGCGCGACGCGGACCGCCTGAACTTCGCGCAGATCGAGCAGAAGATCGAGGCGGCGGCGGAGAAGGCGCGCAACGGAACCTTGAGCATCGAGGACCTGCGTGGCGGGACGTTCACCATCACCAACGGCGGCGTGTTCGGCTCGCTCCTGTCCACGCCCATCCTCAACCCGCCTCAGGTCGGCATCCTGGGTCTGCACAAGATCGAGGAGCGGCCCATCGCCCGCAACGGCGAGGTGGTCATCCGCCCGATGATGTACGTCGCCCTGACCTACGACCACCGCATCGTGGATGGGCGCGAGGCGGTGCAGTTCCTCGTGCGCATCAAGGAGCTGATGGAGGATCCGGAGCGCCTGCTGCTCGAAGGGTAGCCGCCATCCAATGCGGCCGCGACAACACAGAAGGAAAGGGGGCGCTGGACGATGTCGAAGTCCGGCGCCCCTTTCGCACCGCTGGGCCGCGTTCTCTTAACCCCAGGTCGAGCGAAGACCCGTAACGCCGCAGTCACCCCACCGTTGTAAATATGAGAAAGTTTGTCGCTTCCTTCAGACCCGACAACCTGGTTTGTTGAACGGGGTCTGAGTGTGTACGACGGGGGGGAACTATGCTCAAGGATGAGACGCCACGCTTACGACCGGTGCTGATCCTCTTGGCTGTCATTCTTGCGGGGCTTCTGGCGTGTCTGCTGCTGTTATCCACCCACCCGGCCGAAGCCGGCGCGACCACGACGTCGCCCGCCTGGAATGCGTTAGCCTTCACCCGGGGCAGGATCGCCGACAGAGACCCGGCGGTCACAGGGAATACAATCGTGGTGCAGCCGTCGAACCTGAACGGGTGGGCCTTCCTGCAGGAGGGCGCAACCGGGTCGGGTACGTTCGTGACCGGGCCGGCGACGCCGCCGCTCGGCACGGGCAGCGCCGAGCTGACGGTGGACGCGACGGGGCGTGAGATTCTCTACCTGAGCAGCAACGGCGGGACGTCCCTGAGCCAGATCACCAGCTTGCAGTACAGCACATACGAGCCGTTGGGCAGCCCGCCGTTCCTGGCGCTGGCGTTCCAGATCAACGTTGACTACGACCTGACAGATGCCAACACGAGTTGGCAGGGGCGGTTGACGTTCGAGCCGTACATGTCGGGAACGGTGACGCCGGGGACGTGGCAGACATGGTCGCCGCTAACCGGGGTGTGGTGGGCGTCCGGGGCGCCGGGCAACACAGTATGTCCGCAGAACAACCCGTGCACGTGGGCGCAGGTGCTGAGCGCGTTCCCGAACGCCGGCGTTCACACGGTGTACCCGGCGGTGATGTTCCGGGCGGGCGGCCCGTGGGCGCCAGGGTTCAGCGGCACTGTGGACGACTTCCGCATCGGCGTGGGGCCGAGCGTCACGACGTACAACTTCGAGCCTGACCCGGCGACGGCGACGCCGACGGCGACCGATACGCCGGCCGATACGCCGACACCAACGGAGACGCCAACACCGACGGTGACGGTCGCGACGACGGTGACGGTGCAGCCGTCGAACCTGAACGGGTGGCTCCCGTACGCCGAATCAGGGTCGCCCGCCTTGCAGTTCGTCGTCGGGCCGGCGACGCCGCCGCTGGGGCTGGGCAGCTTTGGGATGAGCGTGAGTGGGACGAGCGATCAGGGCGGGATCGGCACGCTGCAATACCAGAACACGCGGCTGGATCAGCTAACCCAGTTGAGCTACAAGACGTATACAGCCGGGGCGACGACTCCGCCGAACCTGGCGATGGCGCTCCAGCTCGACATGGACTACGACCTGACGGACGCCGACACGAGCTGGCAGGGGCGGCTGGTGTTCGAGCCGTATTACGCCTACCAGCCGGCGGCGGTGCCGACTGGGTCATGGCTGAGCTGGAACCCATTGACGGAGCAGGGGTGGTGGGCGACACGCGCGCCCTACAACGCGACGTGCAACCCGGCGACGCCGTGTACGCTGGCCCAGGTGCTCCAGAACTGGCCCAACGCAGGCATCCGCGTGAGCGGCATGCTCGCTCTCAAGGGCGGTTCGGGCTGGACGACGTTCAGCGGCAACGTAGACGACCTCCGCATCGGGGTGGGGCCGAGCATCACGACGTACAACTTCGAGCCTGACCCGGCAACGCCGACGCCGACACCGACGGATACGCCGACACCGACGGACACGCCGACACCGACGGATACGCCGACCGACACGCCGACGGCCACGAGTACACCAACCGACACGCCGACGGTCACGAGTACACCAACCGATACGCCGATACCGACGGATACGCCGACCGTCACTAGCACGCCGACCGACACGCCGACGGTCACGAGTACACCGACGGATACGCCGACACCGACGAATACGCCGACACCGACGGACACGCCGACACCGACGGATACGCCGACCGACACGCCGACGGTCACGAGTACACCAACCGATACGCCGACGCCGACCGACACGCCGACGGTCACGAGTACACCAACCGATACGCCGACACCGACGGATACGCCGACCGTCACTAGCACGCCAACCGATACGCCGACGGTCACGAGCACGCCGACGGATACGCCGACACCGACGAATACGCCGACGGATACGCCGACCGTCACCAGCACGCCAACCGATACGCCGACCGTCACTAGCACGCCAACCGACACGCCGACGGTGACGAATACGCCGACGGATACGCCGACGGTGACGAATACGCCGACGGACACGCCGACGGTCACGAGCACGCCGACGGATACGCCGACGGTGACGAATACGCCGACGGTCACGAGCACGCCGACGGATACGCCGACGGATACGCCGACGGTCACGAATACGCCGACGGATACGCCGACGGTGACGAATACGCCGACGGATACGCCGACGGTGACGAATACGCCGACGGACACGCCGACACCGACGAATACGCCGACGGATACGCCGACACCGACAACCACAAACACAGCAACGGCGACGCCCACCGCTACCGTCACCCCGACCGCCACGCCCATCACCAACGTCGTGATCGTGAGTTCGGGCGGCTTGAACGGCTGGGTATTCAGCCAGGAAGCCTCGACAGGCATCGGCGGCTTCGTGAACGGCCCCCTGACGCCGCCTCTTGGCTCCGGCAGCGCCCAGCTCCAGGTCAACGCCAGCGGTATCGAGAGTTTCTCCAATGGTCTCTTTGCCGGTACGCGGCTCGACGCGCTGACCCAGCTGAGCTACCACACGTTCACCCAGACCAGTACACCGCCCCAGGCCATCACGCTCCAGCTTGACCTGAACTACGACCTCAACGGCGCCAACCTTGCGCCCCAGGGTCGGCTCGTCTTCGACCCCGCCCTCAACGGCGCGGTCAGCGTGGGGACGTGGCAGACGTGGAACGCCCTCGGCGGCAAGTGGTACGCCACCACGGCCCCCGGCGCCACCCTCTGCCCGCAGGCAACCCCTTGCACGCTGGCGCAATTCCTCGCGGCCTTCCCGAACGCCGGAATCCGCGTCGGCAATACCGGGGTGGGCGACCCGGCCGGGCAGGTGCGCTTTGTGGCAGGCGACTGGGGCATCCCATTCCTGGGCAATGTGGACGAGTTCACCATTGGCGTGAGCAGCGCACTGGCGGGCAAGACGTCCGGCCTGGCGAGTATCCTCAAGGCCAGCAACCAGACGATCATCACATACGACTTCGAGTTAGGCTCGCCGACGGCGGTAACGATCCGCACGTTCGACGCCGCGGTGGCAGGTGACACGGTCACACTGCGCTGGGAGACGGCCGCCGAGACCAATCTACTTGGTTTCCGCGTCTCGCGCAGCGCCGAACCAATCACGGGCTATCAGGCCATCGGGCCGGCGCTGATTCCGGCTGATCTGGCGCCGAGTGGAGCCAGCTACGTTTGGAGCGATGCCAACGTGGCGCCCGGGCGGTGGTACTACAGGCTGGAGGTGGTGGCGGCGAACGGCAGTCTGGCGGGCGCTTACGGTCCGACGCTGGCCGTCGTGCCCGCAGGTCCGCCGTCGGGCTTGTACCGGCTCTTCCTGCCACTGCTCAATATCTTGCCGGGTGCTTTCCGATAGCCCGCCCAAACCTGCCACAGGGCGGAATGGGGAAGAAGCGCCCCATTCCGCCCTGTGCTGCGCGCAATCAACCTTACAGTTTCGCCGTCCTCGCCCCGGTTGTCCCTGTGCCGCGTAATGCGTTTCGACGGGCAGCCGTCCTACTCATGAACTGAGTGCATGCGGACTCGCGTGAGTGGGGGGGACTATGTGGCGCATCGTTGCGCTGGCGAGCTGTTGCTTGCTGATGGCGGTGTGGGGGGTGGCCGGCGCAGCGGCCCCACCGGCGGAGGCTGCGCCGACGTGCGGCGCGGTGTGTTATGTTGACGCGGCCACTGGCAGCGACAGCGCCAGCGGCACAGCGGCAAGCCCATTGAAGACGATCCAGGCCGGCATTGACGCCGTGGCGCCCGGCGGCACGGTCTACATCTATCCCGGCGCGTACAGCGAGACGGCGGCCAACCGTCTGCTCTTCGACGGCAGTGGCCCGTACCAGTTTGGCCTGTTCATTGGCGCGGCCAGGAGCGGCGTCACCCTCCAGGGCCTGGACGCGGCCGGCATTCCGATTACCGCCTACGCCGCGGTTCAGGCCACAATCACCACGAATGCGACGGACACGTTTGGGCCGAGCGGGGTCTTCGTCGAGGGCGACGGCGTCACCCTAGCGGGCCTGCGGTTCGGGGCCAACACCCCATCGAACGGCCAAACGATCGCGGTGACCGGCGACGCTTTCACCCTCGTCAACTGCGACATCGCCGTGGCTGGCGGCGGCAGTGTCCGCTTCGACGACCCGCGCTTCGACACGACCAACGCGGTGTCCTACATCCAGCAATACACCCTGACCGGCAACCTGTTCGGATTGGGCGCGCATCTGGACCTGACCAACGGCGCCGGATACACGGGGCCGACGTCGGGGCGCATCATCCAGAACAACGTCTTCGACCTCGCCGGCAGCAGCGGGCCGGCCATCGGCTTCACGGGCACAGTCGCGGGAGCGCCGGGCCTGACCTACGCCGTGGGCGGCGCGGTCATCCAGAACAACCAGTTCCAGAACGCCGCCTCGCAGTCCATTCGCGCCCAGGGCAGCTACGACAACACCCAGTTCGACTGGGCCGCTTACTGGAACGCTAACGTCTACGACAGGGCCACGATCGGGGGCGCGAACCCGCCAACCGTCGTCACCGCCTCCTCGTACACCAGCGGCGCGATCACGTACACCAACGTCCGCCGCATCGCCGCGACGATTCAGGGCGCGATTGACGACAGCCAGTCGGGCGACACGGTGCTGGCGCAGGACGGCGCGTACCCGGAGAATCTCGTCATCACCAGGCCCATCAGCCTGCTCGGCAACGGGGCCAACGTCCTGGCGAAGGGCCGCGCCGGCCCTGAATCGGTCATCAAGCCGCCGCTCTCGGTGGCGGCGGTGGATATTCAGGCCGACAACGTGACCATCAACGGCTTCACGTTCGACATGGCCGGCCTTATACCCGCGTGGACGATCACTGCCAGCAACAAGCCCGGCGGCGGCCGCTTCAGCGGCGTTCAGATTCTCTACAACCACTTCCAGGGCAACCCGGCGGCGGCGGCTCAGAGCGACCCGGGCGGCGCGTACCTGGCGAAGCAGGACAACCTGCTGGTCGAGGGCAACTTCTTCGACGCGCTGGGCAGCCACGCCGTCTACCTCGCTCAAGGCTCGGCCAATGCCATCTACCGCCAGAACGACAGCGTCGGCAACTATCTCGCCAACCTCTCGACGCACGATCTGCCCCACACCAACCTCCTGGCCGAGAGCAACCGCGCCGACTCCGATGCGATGCTCCTGCATGGCTTGCGGGACGCGACGGTCCAGAACAACTCGTTCAAGGGCAGCGCGAGCGGGGCGAGCCGCATCTACCTCGGCGGCGGCAATCAGCGGGTCGTTGTCAAGGGCAACGTCTTTCAGAGTCTCCGCAGCGAGGCCATCCGCGCCGCCGACGACGGCCTGGGCTACGGGGCCAACGACACCCTCACCCTCACGCAGAACAGCGTGACGACACCTGTGACGCTCCTCGCCGCCACCGCCGCCATGATTGACCTGCGCGGCGTCGCCGGCACGACCTCGGTCACGCAGAACAGCGTGACCATCCAACCCAGCCTCCTCTCGCCCGGCGCCAGCGCCGTCTACGGCATCGCGGCCGGGGGGGCCGTCGTGAGCGGCGCGCCGCAGTACCTCGGCCAGCTCACGGTCGCCGGCAACGTCCTGTCGGGTGGGGTCGTGGGCGGGCCGGGCGGCGCGGGCCTACCGGCGTCGTCCGGCGTCTGGATTGACGCGAGCGTCGCCAACGCTGGTCCGCCCCTCAGCCTCAGCGGCAACAACATCAGCGGCTGGGTGAACGGCGTCACCCTACTCAATAGCAGCGGCGGGCCTGTGACGCCCAACCGCTCCGTCTCCGTCGCGACGAACACCATCCAGGACAACGCGAAGATCGGGGTCGCGGTGGACGACACAGGGGCCGACGCCGCGATCCTCGGCAACTCGATCTACAACAACGGGCAGCTGGGCATAGACCTCGCCCTCGACGGCGTCACGCCCAATGACCCCCAGGACTCCGACGGGGGCGCCAATCATCTCCAGAACTACCCGCTGCTAACGGCGGCGACGTCAGACGGCACGCAGACGACGGTCGCCGGCGCGTTGAACAGCACGCCCAACGCGAGCTTCTCCATCGAGTTCTTCAGCAACCCCGCCGCCGATACCCTGGGCTATGGCGAAGGCAAGACGTACCTGGGCGCGATCAGTGTGGCGACCGACGCTTCCGGCAACGCCAGCTTCACTGCCGTCGGTTTGCCGCCCGTGTTGCTCGGTTACGCCATCTCCGCCACGGCCAGCTACCAGACGGCCGGCCCCAACCCGAGTCCGCTGTACACCTCCGAATTCTCGGCCGACGTCCTCGTTGGCGCGCCGGCCGCGCCGACGCGCACGCCCACCCCGACGCCGACGGCCACGCTCGGCGCGTGCAGCGGGTTCGGCTTCACGCCGCGCTCGCCCGTCAGCGTCACCGACGGGACCTGGCCGGTCGCCGTCGTCGCCGCCGATTTCGACCGCGATGGACGCCTTGACCTGGCGACGGCGAACTATGTGCCGGGCAACGTGACCGTCTATCGCGGCGACGGCAGCGGTGGCTTCAGCCAGATTGGCATCGCCATCACCACGGGCGCGGGAGCGCGGGGGCTGGTCGTCGGCGATTTCAACGGCGACGGGACGCCGGACCTGGCCGTCGCCAACCTGAGCGCCGGCAGCGTCAGCATCCTGCTCGGCCTGGGCGACGGAACGTTCATCCAGCCGCGCGGCCCCATCAGCACCGGGGGCGGGTCGGCGCTGCTGGCGGCTGCCGACCTCGACGGGGACGGCCGGCTGGACCTGGTTGTTCCCAACTCGACGGCGAACACGCTCAGCGTGCTGATGGGAAACGGCGACGGGACGTTCACAGCGCTGTCCCCCATCATCGTGGGCGTCGGGCCATACGCCGTCGCGGTGGGTGACCTGGACGGCGACGGAAAGCCGGACCTGGCCGTGGGCTTCAACAGCGGGACTCACCTGACGATTCTACATGGGAACGGCAACGGCACGTTCAACGCGCGCCCGCCGGTGACTGTCGGCGCGCGCCCGATTGACGTCATCATGCGGGACTTCAACGGCAACGGCAAGCTCGACCTGGCGACGGCGGACAACGGCGACGGCACGGTCTCGATCATGTATGGCCGCGGCGATGGAACCTTCGATTCCCGCGTCGCCATCCCTATCGCCTACTATCCCAGGTATCTTGTTGCGGCGGACATCAACGGCGACGGCGCGGCCGATCTCGTCGTCACGGCCGCCGAGAGTGATATCCTGGGGAATGGCGGCGGGGTCAACGCCGTGATCGTCCTGCCCGGCAATGGTCAGGGCAGTTTCTCGGTTCCCGCCGCGCCCGTCGCCGTCGCCGCCGAGCCGTGGTCGGCAACGGTGGGCGACTGGAACGGCGACAAGCGAGACGACATTGCCCTGGCAGAGTGGCAGGCGAACAATGTCGCTCTCCTTATCAACACCTGCGGCCTTCCCACGCCGACGCCGACGCTGACGCCCACCCTCACGCCGACACCGACGCTGACGCGGACGCCGGCTGTGACACCCACCATCACCCGAACGCCCGGCAGGACACCCACGCCGACCCGGACACCGACGCCCGTCTACACGACGGTGGTGGTTGACGCGACGAGCGGCGGCTGGAGCTTCTACCAGGACATCGCGAACGGCGCCGGCGCGTTCGTGCCCGGCCCGGCGCTGCCGCCCGCGCAGGTCGGCAGCGCGCAGCTGACGGTCACCGCCGGTGGGCGCGAGACCATCGCCACCGGGCTGTACGCCGGCGTCCGTCTCGACCAGGTAACGCAGCTCACTTATCACACCTACACCGGAGCGGGCAACGGGGCGACTGCGGCGACACTTGAGCTTGACATAGACTACAATCTCAGCGACGGCCTCCTCGCCCCGCAGGGCCGCCTCGTCTTTGACCCGACCCAGAACGGCGGGGTCGGCCTCGGCGCGTGGCAGACATGGTCCGCCCAGGGCGGCTTGTGGTACGCGACGGCTTCCTCCGGCCTGGGCGTGTGTCCCGCCACTGCTCCCTGCACCCTCGCCCAGCTCCTGCTGGCCTTCCCGAATGCGGGCATCCGCGTCGGCAATGCGTCGCCCGGCGATAGGGCGGGGCAGATCATGTTCGCCGCCGGCCCCCTCGCCACCGCCCTCACCACGAATGTGGACGCCTTCACCATCGGAGTCAACCGGCCGGCGCAGGCGAAGGAGGCCGCGCCCGATAGCGGCATCCGCCGCGCCGATGGCATCACCGTGACGACCTACGACTTCGAGCCGGCCGACCCGACTGCCGTCCAGGTGCGCTCGCTCGAGGCGACGGCCAACGGTGGCGATGTCACACTGCGCTGGGAGACCCTGTCAGAAGCGGCCATGCTCGGCTTCCGTGTCTGGCGCAGCCCCGCCGCCGATGGGCCATACGCGCCGGTCGGGCCGCCGCTCATCGTGGCCCAGCTGTCGCCCACTGGCGCTCGCTACACCCTGACCGACGCCGACGTGCCGCCGGGGGAGTGGTTCTATGAAATCGAGGCCGTGGGCGCGAGCCAGCAAAGCCTGGGCATGGTCGGCCCGACGCGCGTCGTCGTCGGCGCGTCGGGCAGCCGCGACGGGCGCTATCGCCTATTCCTCCCGCTGCTCCCGGCTGCGCGCCCATCGCCGCCGCTGACTCGTTCCCTGATAACCCGCTTTCCCTTCTGATCAACGCCCCACGACCGACGCCGCCCCCATTGCGCAGGGCGGCGTTTCGGTGTATGCTTGGCGCACACGTCCGCCGCCTCGGGGTACACGCCATGTCCCTCTCCGTCTTCGACCTGTTCAAGATTGGCATCGGGCCGTCTAGCTCCCACACGGTCGGGCCGATGTGGGCGGCGCTGCGCTTCGGCCAGGCGCTCGCCGCCCAGGGGCTGCTCGACCGCGTTGAGCGCGTGCGCGCCGACCTGTATGGGTCGCTGGCGCTGACCGGGCGCGGCCACGCGACCGACAAGGCGATCTTGCTCGGCCTGTCGGGCGAGCGGCCCGACACCGTGGACCCCGACAGCGTCGAAGCCCTCGTCGAACGGGTGCGCTTCGACGCCTGGCTGCGCCTCAACGGGCAGCGAGACATCCGCTTCGACGAGACGGGCGACCTGGTCTTCCACATGCGCGAGACGCTCCCCCGCCACCCCAACGCCCTCCGCCTGACCGCCAGCGGCGAAGACGGGGCGGTCGTGCTGGCGGAGACCTACTACTCGGTGGGTGGAGGGTTCGTCATCAGCGAGCGTGAGGTGGAGGGGGAAGACGGCGGGGGCAGCGCCGGGCAGAGCCGTTTGCCTTACGAGTTCCATTCGGCGGCCGAGTTGCTGGCGATTGGGCAGGCGACGGGGTGGTCCATCGCCGACATCGTGCGGGCCAACGAGGCGACCTGGCGCACGCCGGACGAGACGGACGCCGGGCTAGACCGCATCTGGGCGACGATGGCCGGCTGCATCGAGCGCGGCATGCGCACCGAGGGCTTGCTCCCCGGCGGCCTGAACGTGCGCCGCCGCGCGCCTAGTCTCCATCGGGCGCTCCAGGCGCGCAGCATCGAAAGTGATCCCCTGGCGCTGCTGGACTGGGTCAGCCTATTCGCGCTCGCCGTCAACGAGGAGAACGCCGCCGGAGGGCGCGTCGTCACCGCGCCGACTAATGGCGCCGCGGGCGTCGTGCCCGCCGTGCTGGCCTACTACCGCCGCCTCATGCCGGGCGCAACGGACGCGGGGGTGCGGACGTTCCTGCTGACGGCGGGGGCGATTGGCCTGCTCTACAAGCGCAACGCCTCCCTCTCGGCGGCGGAGATGGGCTGTCAGGGGGAAGTCGGGGTGGCGTGTTCGATGGCGGCGGCAGGGCTGGCGGCGGTCATGGGCGGCAGTAACGCGCAGATCGAGAACGCCGCCGAGATCGGCATGGAACACAACCTGGGCCTGACGTGCGACCCCATCGCCGGCCTGGTGCAGGTGCCGTGCATCGAGCGCAACACCATGGGCGCGGTCAAAGCGGTGAACGCGGCGCGGCTGGCCGTCCTCTACGGCGACGGCGCGCACTTCGTCCCCCTGGACCGGGTGATCGAGACGATGCGCCAGACGGGCCACGACATGCAGGCCAAGTACAAAGAGACGAGCCTGGGCGGGCTTGCGGTCAACGTCGTTGACTGCTGAGCGGAAGACGGTCGCCCTGCCATCTGGCGGGACAGCATCGCCGTCTGGGCGAGTTGAAGGCAACGGGGACGTGATCGTGTCGCGCTATCCATTCGCGCACGTGACAAGTCTGTGTTATGATAGGGGCAATGAACGGCAGCCCGTCGAGGAGGACGCATGAGTGAGACCGCAACTATGGTTGACGTGAGCCAGTTCGCCGCCGCCATCGACAAGCACATTCGCCCCGCGACGTTTCCCGTTGCCATCAAGATGATTCGGCCGGGCGAAGCTCTGCCGCCCAAGGTGCGCCGCCCCGCCGAGATGGGCTTCCAGACGGCCATCTGCCAAGGCTTTGCCATCTCCCGCCGCTACGGCTGGCCCATCGCCATCGGCATCGAGGACCTCTCGTGTCCGCTGGCGAAGGTTGTCTTCGGCTTTGCCCCCAGCGTGGACTTCTACGAGGAAGGGCACGCCTGCGCCGGGATGTACACCGAGACACCGGGCGCCGGGGCCATCACCGAGGCCGGCACGGACAAGTTCGGCTATGGCGAGTACCGCTACATCGTCTCCGCGCCCATCTACCGCACGACGTTCGCGCCGGATGTGGTACTGATCTACGGCAGCTCCGGCCAGGTGATGCGGCTCATCACGGCGGCGCTGTGGAAGACGGGTGGCCGGCTGGAGACCTCCTTCTCCGCGCGCATTGACTGCGCCGATGCTGTGATTACCACCATGCGGACTCAGAAGCCCAACGTCATCCTGCCGTGCTACGGCGACCGGGTGTTCGCGCAGACGGAGGACGGCGAGATGGGCTTCACCGTCCCGGCGGCGAAGTTCGGGGAGATCATCGAGGGGCTGGAGGGGACGGCGAAGGGCGGCATCCGCTACCCGATTCCGAGCTTTCTGCGCTACACCGGCCAGTACCCCGACCACTACAACGTCCTGGACGACAAGATCGAAGCCGCCCGCGCCGAGCCGCCGGAGTCGTAGGCGGCCTCACGCCGGGGATGAGGCTCCGGACCACGAAGGGCACGAAAGGATATGAAAACCGCGAAAGGCAGCCGCCATGCGAGGCCCTTTCGCGGTTTTCGTGTCCTTTTCGCGTCTTTCGCGGTCCAACGCCTTCACCGATTCGGCAGCCTGTACAGTATACTTACGAGTAGAAGAGGAATTGTTGGGAGGGCTGGAGGGTATATGACGAAAACGGTCAGCGCGATATTCGAGGATGGTGTGCTGCGGCCGGAGTCGCCTGTTGACCTGGAACCGAATAAGCGATATATCCTGGCGATCCAGGATGAGGCGGACAGTAACGCCGGTGATGTCTGGGATACTCTCGCAAAGTTGTCAGGCACCATTGAGGCGCCGGCAGATTGGGCCGGTGAGCATGACCATTATCTGTATGGCACGCCACGTCGCGACGCCGAATCACTACCATGGGCGCTAAACGCCTGCTGCTCGACACGGTGTTCGTGCAGGCTCTGCTGAACAGGCGCGACCAGTACCATGACCAAGCGAGAGCGCTCCTGCCACGCGTCCAGGCCGCCGCTGAGGTCTGGGTGACCGAAGCCGTTTTGCTAGAGGTTGGCAACGCGCTCAGTGTTATCAATCGCCTCGCCGCCGTTCAATTCATCGAGCAGTGCTACCGGCTGATGGATGAACGGCGGGGCCGGGTGATAGCCACAACGCCCTGCACTTTGACATCCTCGACAAATGATGGGATGATTTGATCAGAGCCATCGTCAGAAGAGGAGACAATACCACATGCTTACGATCGTTCGGCGCTACACGTTCGCGATTGCGCTCCTATTCGCGCTAACTCTCCTCAGCGGCAGCGCTGCCCAGGCCAGCCAGCCCGCTCAAGGCAAGAGCGCCGCGCCTATCAAGTTGCGGGCGGTCCAATTTACCCCGGCGTATGGCGAGGCCCCCAAGATACCGCCGGGCCTGGCGGTCAGTGAGTACGCCCAGGGGCAGCGCGGCTACTACATCGTCCAATTCGCCGGTCCTGTGGAACAGGAGTGGAAGGACGAGGTAGCCGCCGCCGGGGCAGACATCCTCGACTACATCCCCGACTTTGCGTTCAAGGTGCGCATGAACCCGGCCCAGGCGCGCCAGGTCGCCGCCTTGAGCAACGTGGCCTGGGTCGGTCTCTTCCACCCGGCCTACAAGCTCAGTCCGGACCTGGTTCGCAACGGCACGCGGCTGTACACCGTGCAGGTGGAGCAAGGCGCGGAGCTGGGGCAGACCATCGCAGAGGTGGCGCAGTCGGGCGCGGCGGTGACGCGGCCGGGCGGCGACATCCTCATGGTCGCCGCCGACTCGGCGCAGCTCGACGCCATCGCCCAGGTGCTCGACGTGGCCTGGGTCGAGAACTTCCTCCTCCCTCAGAAGCACAATGAGTACGGCGCTGGCCTCATCATCGGTACGGCCACCGCCAATGCCAACGGCTACGATGGCAGCACGCAGATTGCCGCCGTCGCCGATACCGGCCTGGACACCGGCGCGATCCCCGTGGCTCACCCGGCCTTCGCCAACGCGGTGAAGGCGATCTACAACTGGCCTGGCGTCACCGATAGCTGCTTCCAGAAGATCACCGACGACGGCGCCCAGGACGTGGATAGCGGGCATGGCACCCACGTCGCCGGCTCCATCCTCGGCCGGGGCGACGCTCTCGGCCACAACAAGGGCGGCGCGCCAGCTGCCCAGCTCGTGTTCCAGGCGACCGAGAACTGGGTGACCACGTCCAGCCTGTGCAAGTCGCTCTACGGCTACCAGGATGGCTACTATCTGACCGGGCTGCCGGCCGACCTGCGCCAGCTCTTCCAGCAGGCCTACAACCAGGGCGCGCGCATCCACTCCAACTCGTGGGGCAGCGCGGCGGCGGGCGCGTACACCACCAACAGCGCCAACACCGACGACTTCATCTGGAACCACCGCGACATGACCATCACGTTCTCGGCCGGCAACGAGGGCGCGGACGCCAACAACGATGGCATCGTGGACAGCGACTCGATGGGCTCGCCCGCGACCGCCAAGAATGTCATCTCGGTGGGCGCGAGCGAGAACGACCGCCAGGGCAACTACCAGTGCGACCTGTCGCTCAGCTATGTGTCCCAAGACACGGCCTATCAGAACGGTCTGACGTGCGGCAATATGGGCGGCCAGAACCAGCTCGGCACGCCGGGGCAGCGCTGGGGCTTCACGACGAACCCCATCAAGGATGACCCGACGGCCGGCAACAAAGAGCAGATGGCGGCCTTCTCCAGCCGCGGCCCGGCGGACGATGGGCGCATCAAGCCGGACGTCGTCGCGCCCGGCACCTGGATCCTCTCCACCTACTCGACCATGTATCGTGAAGGCTACGGCGGGACCACCAATCCGCGCGACAATGCCTATCAGCTCGACGGCTGGGGGATCCCGGTGAACGGGTTCTACAAGTACTTCGGCGGCACTTCGATGGCGAACCCCATCGCCGCCGGGGGCGCAACCGTGGTGCGCGACTACTACCAGAAGGCCAAAGGCGTCAGCGCCAGCGCGGCCCTCGTCAAGGCGACCCTCATCAACACCGCCGAGGATCTCCTGGACGAGAATAACGACGGCGTCAACGACAACAGATATCCTATCCCCAACGTCCACGAGGGCTGGGGCCGCATCAATGTGGCAACGGCCACCAACGGCCAGGGGCTGTTCGCCGACCAGGCGACGGGCCTGGCGACGGGCGCGAGCCGCACCTACAGCGCCAACGTGACGAGCAGCGGGCCGCTCAAGGTCACCCTCGTGTGGAGCGACTACGCCTCGGCCACCGCCGCGGCCAAGAACCTGGTCAACGACCTGGACCTGAAAGTCACCGCGCCGAACGGCACGACGGTCTACCAGGGCAACGTCTTCAGCGGTGGGTGGTCGCAGACCGGCGGCAGCCTGGACCGCACCAACAACGTCGAGAACGTGTACGTCCAGTCGGCCGCCACGGGCGCGTGGAGCATCGAGGTGAAGGGCTACAACGTGCCCAACGGCCCGCAGCCCTTCGCGCTGGTCGTCACGGGCGCGAGCACGTTGACCGAGACCACGCCGCCAAGCGCCCCGGCTGCGCCGAGCAACCTGGCCGCCAGCGCCGCGTCCAAGAGCCAAATCAACCTGACGTGGAAGGACAACGCCTCCAACGAGGACGGCTACTCGGTCGAGCGATCCACCAGCTCCTCGTTCACCAACCCCACTGTCGTCAAGCTGCCGGCGAATACGACCTCGTACTCCAGCACCGGCCTGGCCGCGAACACGACCTACTACTACCGCGTGCGCGCGTCCAACTCCGTAGGCAACTCGGGCTACTCCAACACGGCCTCGGCGAAGACACTCCGCCGTTAGCCGCGAGGGCGGGCATCGAACCACCACCCCTGGCGCGACAATCATAGGGCAGAGGGCGAGTGCTAGACTCGCCCTCTGTGCGTTTATAAAGCCGTCTCGCGCAGCCCCTTGACCATACCTCTGCGTTGCCCGACGATGCACATCTGTAGACTGCCTGGAGACGCTCACGCCGCGCTGACACCTCCCGTCCGGGTCAGGTAGTAACGACTGAAGTCGTTTCTTCGGCTCTCGGAACGACTGAAGTCGTCACTACATTCCCATCACCTGATTTTGGCCGGAATTGCGCGTTGCGGCATGGCTGTGCTATAATACGTCCTCACAGGAAACCTTGTCGCCGCGAGGCGATTGCTGTCAATGCAGACCCCCAGCCGGCGTCTCGTCGGGTGGGGGTCTATTGTTTTTTCTGCGTCGTTGTGAGCGAGTCACGTAGAGGAGGAAATAGACCCATGATCCAGGAAGTCCTTGGGGGACGCGCGGCGCTGCGCGTCGTCGGCAGCGCGGGCGGCGCCGCCCTGACCTTTGACGATGTGCTCCTTGTCCCCGGCTACTCGGAGACCCTGCCCGCCGCGGTGGACCTGCGCCTGGCGCTTCACCCCCGTCTTCGCCTCAACATTCCCATCGTGTCGGCGGCCATGGATACCGTGACCGAGGCCCGCCTCGCCATCGCCCTGGCGCGGGAAGGCGGCCTGGCCGTGATCCACCGCAACCTGCCGCCGGAGCAGCAGGCGGGCGAGGTCGAGAAGGTCAAGCGCTCGGAGTCGGGCATGATCGTGGACCCGATCACCCTCCCGCCCGACGCCACCCTGGCCGACGCCGAGCTGATCATGAGCCGCTACCACATCGCGGGCGTGCCCATCACCGACGCGGAAGGGAAGCTGGTCGGCATCCTGACCAACCGCGACATTCGGTTTGCGCGGGACTTTGCGCGCCCGATCCGGGAGTACATGACCACGCAGAACCTTGTCACGGCCCCGCTTGGCACGACCCTGGAAGAAGCCACCGAAATCCTGCACGCGCACCGTATCGAAAAACTGCCCCTTGTGGATGCTGACGGCCTCCTCAAGGGGCTTATCACATACAAAGACATCCTCAAGAAGCGCGACTACCCCTCGGCGGCGCTGGACGACCGCGGGCGGCTGCTGGTCGCGGCGGCGATCGGCGTCGGCGACGACGCGATGGAGCGCCTTCAGCGCCTGCTGGCTGTGGACGTGGACGCCGTCGCCATTGACACGGCCCACGGCCACTCGGCGAAGGTGCTGGAGACCATTCGCCGCGTCAAAGCGATCGCGCCCGGCCTGCCGGTGCTGGCGGGCAACGTCGTAAGCGGCGAGGGCGTCGCGGCGCTGGTCGAGGCCGGCGCGGATGTGGTGAAGGTTGGCGTCGGCGCCGGCTCGATCTGCACCACGCGCATCGTGGCCGGCGTCGGCGTGCCCCAGGTGACGGCAGTGGCCGAGTGCGCGGCGGCGGCCGAGCGCTACGACGTGCCTATCATCGCCGACGGCGGCGTCAAGTACAGCGGCGACATCGTTAAGGCCCTGGCCGCCGGGGCCAGCGCGGTGATGCTCGGCAGCCTGCTGGCCGGCCTGGACGAAGCGCCCGGCGACGTCATCCTGCTGGAAGGGCGGCGCTTCAAGGAGTATCGCGGCATGGGGTCGGTTGGGGCGATGAAGGGGCGCGCCGCCGACCGCTACCAGTCGGGGCAGGGCGGCATGGCGAAGCAGGTAGCGGAAGGCGTCGAGGGACGGGTTCCATACAAGGGCCACCTCGCGGACTTCATCTTCCAGCTCATGGGCGGCCTGCGCAGCGGCATGGGCTACGTCGGCGCGGCGAACATCGCCGAGCTGCACGAGAAAGCCATCTTCGTCCGCATCACCCAGGCTGGCCTCACCGAGAGCCACCCCCACTCCATCATGATCACCAAGGAGGCCCCCAACTACCAGGTGACGGAGCGGCCATGACGACGCCCAACGTCTTTCGCATTGACGTCGCCCTGCGTGGCCCATCCGACGCCGCCGGCCGCCGCCTGCTGGGCCAGGCGCACCACCTGGGCCTGGTCGGTGTGACGGGCTGCGCCGTCGGCCACATCTACTTCCTGCAGGGCGCGCTGACCCTCGGCGACGCGCTGCGCCTGGCCGAGACCCTGCTTGCCGACCCGGTGACGGAGACGGCGGCCGTCGCGCCCCTCACCGCAGCGCTTGCCCCGCCTCCCCCTGCCCTGGGCGCTGCGCCCGACGGCTGTCACACCATCGAGGTGACGCTCCTGCCGGGCGTCACCGACGCCCCGGCCGAGAGCCTGCTAGAGGCGGCGCGACGCCTGGGCGTTCCCCTGGACGCTGCCGCGACAGGCCAGCGGTACGAGCTGGCCGGCCGGCTCGACGATGCTGCGCTCCACCGCCTCGCCACGGACGTACTGACCAACGCGGTCATCGGGCGCTACGCCGTGGACGCCCCGATTGCGCCGCCCTTCGTACCCACGCAGGGCGCGGACGAGACCGTCGAGATCATTCGGCTGCGGGACGCCGACGACGCGGCGCTGCTCGCTATCAGCGCTGCGCGCCGCCTGGCCCTGGACCTGGCCGAGATGCGGGCCATCCGCGCCTACTTCGAGGGCATCGGGCGCGACCCGACCGACGCCGAGTTGGAGACGCTGGCCCAGACGTGGAGCGAGCACTGCGTCCACAAGACATTCAAGGCCGCCATTGACTACCTCGGCCCCCTGCCCGGCCTGGACACGCGCGCCCGTGTGCCGCAGCGCATTGACGGCTTGCTGGCGACGACGATTCGCGCCGCCACCGAGCGCCTGGCGCGGCCGTGGGTGCGTTCGGCGTTCGTGGACAACGCCGGCGTCATCGCCCTCGACGACACGTGGGACGTGGCGTTCAAGGTCGAGACCCACAACCACCCGTCGGCGCTGGAGCCGTTCGGCGGCGCGAACACAGGCGTCGGCGGCGTTGTGCGCGACATCCTGGGGGTAAGCGCGCGGCCCATTGCCAATACCGACGTGTTGTGCTTCGGCCCTGAAGATCTGCCCGCCGCCGACCTGCCGCCGGGCGTGCTTCACCCGCGCCGCGTCGCCGAGGGCGTGGCCCACGGCGTCGAGGACTACGGCAACAAGATGGGCATCCCGACCGTCAACGGCGCAATCCTCTACCACCCTGGCTACACCGCCAACCCTCTGGTCTTCTGCGGCTGCCTGGGCCTCGTCCCGCAAGGCGCACACCGCACCGGCGCCCAGGCCGGCGACCTGATCGTGGTCATCGGCGGCCGCACCGGCCGCGACGGCCTGCGTGGCGCGACCTTCTCCAGCATGGCGATGGACCAGACCACCGCCGAGGTCGCCGGCAGCGCCGTCCAGATCGGCCACCCGATTCACGAGAAGGGGGCGCAGGAGGTCATCCTCCAGGCGCGCGACGAGCGGCTATACAACGCCATCACCGATTGCGGCGCGGGCGGCCTGTCGTCGGCGGTCGGGGAGATGGGCGAGCGCTTGGGGGCGCGGGTGCAGCTCGCCGACGTACCGCTCAAGTACCCCGGTCTGCGGCCGTGGGAAATTTGGCTCAGCGAGGCCCAGGAGCGTATGGTGCTGGCCGTGCCCGCCGAGAACTGGCCGCGTGTGCAGGCCATCTGCGCCGGCTACGACGTCGCGGCCGTCTGCATCGGCGTGTTCGAACCTACCGGCCACCTGCGCCTCGTCTACGGCGAGCGCCCGGTCGGCGACCTGGCGATGGACTTCCTGCACCACGGCATTCCGCGCCGCCACCTCACCGCGACGTGGGCGCCCCCCGCCCTCCCCGCCCCGCGCCATGCCCCATCCGCCGACCTGCGCGCCGACTTTCTGGCGCTGCTGGCGCACCCCAACATTCGCAGCCGCGAGTCGGTCATCCGCCGCTACGACCACGAGGTACAGGGCGCGACGGCCGTCAAGCCGCTGGTCGGCGTAGCGAGCCACGGGCCGAGCGACGCGGCGGTGTTGCTCCCGCTGGAGACGCTGCAAACCGCCGCGCCTGACACGGGCGGGCGGCGCGGCCTGGCGCTCTCGGCCGGCATCTGCCCGGCCTACGGCGAGCTAGACCCCTACATCATGGCGTGGGCCGCGATTGACGAGGCGATTCGCAATGCTGTCGCGGTGGGCGCAGACCCGGACCAGATCGCCTTGCTGGACAACTTCTGCTGGGGCGACCCGCAGCTTCCGGACCGGCTGGGGGCGCTCGTTCGCTGCGCCCAGGGATGCTACGACGCCGCCACCGCCTACGGCGCGCCGTTCATCTCCGGGAAGGACAGCCTGAACAACGAGTACACCGGCGCGGACGGCCAGCGCCACGCGATTCCGGGTACGCTGCTGATCTCGGCGGTGGGCATCGCGCCGGATGTGGCCTGCGCCACGACGATGGACCTCAAGACGCCGGGCAACTTGCTGTATCTCGTCGGCGAGACCCGCGCCGAGCTGGGTGGCAGCCACTACGCCGAGATGCGCGGCAGCATGGGCGGCGCGCTCCCCCGCCCCGTCCCCGAAGCCCTCGAACGTTGGCGGGCGGTGCATCGCGCAATGCGGGCTGGGCTGGTCCAGGCGTGCCACGACCCCTCGGAGGGCGGGTTGGGCGTCGCCGTCGCCGAGATGTGCCTGGCCGGGCAGCTGGGCGCAGAGATTGATCTCGCGGCAGTCCCCGGCGCCGCCGACATAGCCAGCGACGACGCGGTGTTGTTCGCCGAATCCCTCTCGCGCCTGGTCGTCGAGGTCGCGCCGTCGGACGCGGCCGCCTTCGACAGACTCCTGGCCGATGTCCCATGCGCCTGCATTGGCACGGTGCGGGAGACGCCGCGGCTGGTCGTGTGCCGCGTCGCAGGGAATGACGCCCTGGCGGTCGAGGTAGCGGAGCTGGAGGCGGCGTGGCGCGGCGAGGACGCAGCCGTAGCGCCGACTTCAGTCGGCCTTCCGGGCGAGGACACGGGTGTAGCGCCGACTTCAGTCGGCCTCTTGGGCGAGGACGAAGTGAGCGAGAGCCGACTCAAGTCGGCGCTACAGGGAACCGTCGGCCTCACCCGGCCGCCCCGGGCGCTGGTGCTGCACGCAAACGGCACGAACCGCGACCACGAGGCGGCCCACGCCGTGGAGATGGCCGGCGGCGTGGCGGAGATCGTCCACGTTAACCAGCTTCTAGGCGGTGAGAAGCGCCTGGCCGACTACGGCCTGCTCATCCTGCCCGGCGGCTTCTCCTACGGCGACGACCTCGGCGCGGGCACGCTGTGGGCGCTGGACGTAGGCCAGCGTCTCGGCGACGCCCTGGCCGACTTCGTCGCCGCTGGCCGGCCGGTGCTGGGCATCTGCAACGGCTTCCAGGCGCTGGTCAAGGCCGGGCTGCTCGACGAGGCGGGCGCAGCGCGGCGCGCTGTCACGCTGACGGCCAACGCCTCCGGCCACTTCGAGTGCCGCTGGGTCTATCTGCGGCCGAACCCGGCCGGCCCGTGCGTATTCACCGAGGGTCTCGACGAGCTGATCTACTGCCCGGTGGCCCACGGCGAGGGGCGAGTCGTGGC
Organism: Anaerolineae bacterium; assembly: GCA_046328525.1. Taxonomy (GTDB): domain Bacteria; phylum Chloroflexota; class Anaerolineae; order Epilineales; family JAHCIE01; genus JBDHWG01. The sequence goes on along the minus strand of JAXLWK010000005.1, from coordinate 510,230 downwards.
GCGGGACGACGCAGCGCTGACGAGCCTGGTCGCGCGCGGCCTGGCGCCGCTGACCTACGTGGACGCGGATGGCGCGGCGGGCGGCTACCCCGTCAACCCCAACGGCTCGGCGCTGAATATCGCCGGCCTGTGCAACGCGGCGGGCAACGTGTTCGGCCTCATGCCGCACCCGGAGGACCACATCTTCGATTGGCAGCACCCGCGCTGGCGGCGCGGCGAGCGCGGCCAGCGCGGCCTGCGATTGTTCGAGAACGCCATAAAGTACGCGCGACGATAAGAGGAGACGATCACATGTTGAGTCAGGAGATGCTTTTGGCGGCGATCCCCCAGGCGCTGGCCGGGGTAGACCTGCCGGAGCTGGGGGCCAGGACCGAGGGCAAAGTCCGCGACATCTACCGCCTGGATGGGCGGCGCGTGCTGATTACGACCGACCGCGTGTCGGCCTTCGACCGCGTCGTCGGGCTGATCCCGTTCAAGGGCCAGGTGCTCAATCAGCTCAGCGCCTGGTGGTTCGAGCAGACGGCCGACATCGTTGCCAACCACGTCGTCGCCGTCCCCGACCCGAACGTGACCATCGCCGCTGAGGCCGAGGCGCTGCCCGTCGAGGTCATCGTGCGCGGCTACCTCACCGGCGTGACCAAGACCTCGCTGTGGTATCTCTACTCCCAGGGCGAGCGCCGTCCCTACGGCATCCCCCTGCCGGACGGGATGCGCCAGCACGACCCGCTGCCGACGGCGCTCATCACCCCGACGACCAAGGCGAGCGGCGGCGCCCACGACGAGCAGCTTACACGCGACCAGATCGTGAGCGGCGGCCTCGTGCCGGAGGCGCTGTGGAGCCAGGTCGAGGCGGCAGCGCTGGCGCTGTTCCGGCGCGGGCAGGCGATTGCGCAGCGCGCCGGCCTGATCCTGGTGGATACCAAGTACGAGTTCGGCCTGGTGGACGGCCGCCTGGCGCTCATAGACGAGATCCACACCCCCGACTCGAGCCGCTTCTGGCTGGCCGACTCCTACGGTCTGGGGCGCGACCCGGCGAACCTGGACAAGGAATACCTGCGCGTGTGGTTCGTCGAGCAGGGGTATCGCGGCGACGGCCCGCCGCCGACCATCCCGACGGACGTGGTCGCCCACGTCGCCGCCCGCTACATCCAGGCCTACGAGCGCCTGACCGGGCTGACGTTCGTGCCCGGCGAGCAGCCCGCCGTCGACCGAATTCGCCGCCACCTCAAGGAGAACCAGGCATGGAACCCATTGTCCCAATCCTGATGGGGTCGCGGGCCGACCTGGCCCACGCCCAGGCCATCGCCAGCGCCCTGGCCGCGCTCGGTGTGACCGCTGAGCTGCGCGTGGCGTCGGCGCACAAGACCCCGGCGCACGCCCTCGACATCCTGCGAGCCTACGAAGCGGACGAGCGCCCCAAGGTCTACATCACCATCGCCGGCCGCTCCAACGCCCTGAGCGGCTTCGTGGACGCGCAGGTGACGGCGCCGGTCATCGCCTGCCCGCCGCCGTCCGAGGCGTTCGGCGGCGCGGACGTGTTCTCGTCGCTGCGGATGCCGAGCGGCGTCGCGCCGGCGACGGTGCTGGACCCTGGCAACGCCGCGCTCCTGGCGGCCAAAATCCTGGGGCTGGCGTCGCCGGCGGCTCGGGAGCGCGTCGTCGCGGCGCAGCGGGCCGCTGTGGAGCGCCTGCTGGCGGACGACGGCCAGGTACAGAGCCAGGCGTGACGCACAGAAGGAGGCAAATGGTGGAGACCTGGGGAGAGGACCGGCCGCAGGAGGCGTGCGGCGTTTTCGGCATCTATGCGCCCGGTGTGGACGTGGCCCGCGTCGCGTTCTTCGGCCTGTATGCCCTCCAGCATCGCGGGCAGGAGAGCGCCGGCATCGCCAGCGGCGACGGCCACACCACGTACATCCGCAAAGGCATGGGCCTGGTCAGCCAGGTGTTCGACGAGCATAACCTGCGCGGGCTGCGCGGCCACCTGGCGATCGGCCACACGCGCTACTCGACGACCGGCTCATCCCACCTGCGCAACGCGCAGCCCTATCTCATCGAAACCGTCCACGGCCCGCTCGGCGTCGCCCACAATGGCAACCTGACCAACGCCCAGGCGCTGCGGCAGGCGCTGCTGGAGCGCGGCGTCGGTCTCTCGTCCACGTCGGACAGCGAAGTCATCACCCAGATGCTCGCCGCGCCAAAGACGGTGGACGCGGGCGAGGGCGACCCCGACGGCGACGCGGACCCGTGGCTGGCGTCCGTCCGCGCCTTCATGGCCGCCGCCGAGGGCGCGTATTCCCTGGCGATCCTGACCCGCGACGCCGTGTACGCCGTCCGCGACCCGCACGGCCTGCGCCCGCTGTGCATCGGGCGGCTGCCGGAGGGCGGCTACGTGGTCGCGTCGGAGACGTGCGCCCTGCTAACCGTGGGCGCGGTCTACGTGCGCGAGGTCGAGCCGGGCGAGATCGTGCGCCTCGACGGCCAGGGCCTGAGCGCGTTCGTCGGCTGCGCGCCCGCCCCGCGCGCCCGCTGCATCTTCGAGCACGTCTACTTCGCCCGTCCCGACTCGGTGCTGGATGGGCAGATGATCCACCAGGCGCGCCAGGCGATGGGGCGCCGGTTGGCGGACGAAGCGCCGGCCGACGCCGATGTCGTGGTGGGCGTCCCCGACTCAGCCACGCCCCACGCCATCGGCTACAGCCTGGCGTCGGGCCTGCCCTACACCGAGGGCCTCATCAAGAACCGCTACATCGGCCGCACCTTCATCCAGCCCGACGACCATTTGCGCCGCGTCGGCATCCACCTTAAGTACAACCCACTCACGGCCAACCTGGCCGGGCGGCGCGTCGTCCTGGTGGACGACTCCATCGTGCGCGGCAACACCTGCGGGCCTATCATTCAGCTGCTGCGCGAGGGCGGAGCCGTCGAGGTGCACGTGCGCGTGGCGTCGCCGCCTGTGCGCCACCCGTGCTTCATGGGCGTGGACATGGCGACCCACGACGAGCTGATTGCCAACCAGTTGGATGTCGAGGGCATCCGCCACCGCATCGGCGCGGACAGCCTCGCCTATCTCAGCCTCGAAGGAATGTTGGAAGCCGTGGAGGGCGGGGCCAGAGAGCGCGGCGGTCACTGCACGGCCTGTTTCTCCGGCCAGTACCCGATTGAGCTTCCGCAGTGGCTCCAGGGTGACGGGCCGAAGGCCATAAGCGAGGGCATGTGGAGCGCATGAACCGACACACGCTGCTGGTGGTGGGGGCGGGCGGCCGCGAGCACGCGCTGGCCTGGGCGCTGGCGCGCTCGCCCCAGGTCGAGCGGGTCTACGTCGCGCCGGGCAACGCCGGCACGGCCGGCGGCGACCGGGCGGCGACCCTCTCCAACGCGGCGATTCGCGCTGACGACATCGCCGGGCTGCAGGCGTTCGCCGAGGCGCGCGGCGTCACCCTGACCGTCGTGGGGCCGGAGCTGCCCCTGGCCGCCGGCATCGTGGACGCCTTCCGCGCCCAGGGGCAGGCGATCTTCGGGCCACCGCGCGCGGCGGCGCGTCTCGAATGGTCGAAGGCGTTCGCCAAGGACTTTATGCGCGCCCACAACATCCCGACCGCCGACTACGCCGTCTTCGACTCCTACGCCGAGGCCGAGGCGTTCCTGGGCGCGAACGAGCGCCCGTGGGTCGTCAAGGCGGACGGGCTGGCGGCGGGCAAGGGCGTCATCGTGTGCGACGACGCGGCCCAGGCGCGGGACGCCGCGCGCCGCATCCTAATCGAGCGGGAGTTCGGCGACGCCGGGGCGCGGGTCGTGGTGGAGGAGCGCCTGGTGGGGCGCGAGGTCTCGGTCATGGCGTTCAGCGATGGCGAGTCGCTGGCGCTGCTGCCGCCCGCCCGGGATCACAAGCGCGTGGGCGATGGCGACACGGGGCCGAACACCGGCGGCATGGGCGTGTACGCGCCGGCGCCGGACGTGGACGCGGCCCTGCTGGACGAGGTGCGCCGCGTGGTGCTGGCGCCGACCGTGGCGGGCATGGCGGCGGCCGGCAACCCCTACGTCGGCGTGCTGTACGCCGGGCTGATGCTGACCCCGGCCGGGCTGCGGGTGTTGGAGTTCAACTGCCGCCTGGGCGACCCGGAGACCCAGGCCGTGCTGCCGCTGCTGGAGACGGATCTGCTCGACGTCCTGCTGGCGTGTGTCGAAGGGCGGCTGGCCGACCTGGACATTCGCCTGCGCGCCGGGGCGTGCGTCTCGGTCGTCCTGGCGTCCGAGGGCTACCCCGGCCCGTCGCCCACCGGCCGCGAGATCTCGGGGCTGGCGGAGGCCGCAGCGCTGGACGACGTGCTCGTCTTCCACGCGGCCACCGCGCGGCGGGCGGACCAGGTGGTGACGGCGGGGGGGCGCGTGCTGGCGGTCAGCGGCGTGGGGGCCGACCTGGCATCGGCCAGGGCGCGGGCGTATGCGGGCGTCGAGGCTATCCACTTCGCCGGCTGCCAGTTCCGGCGCGACATCGGGAGGAGCATCGGTGAGCAGTGAGTCGAGCGCCTATACCCAGGCCGGCGTGGACATCACCGCCGGCAATCGCGCCGTGCGCCTGATGCGCGACGCGGTCGAGGCGACCTACGGGCGCGAGGTGTTGCAGGGTATTGGGGCATTCGGCGGGCTGTACGACGCGGCGAGCGTCAAGGCATTGGCCGCGCCGGTGCTCGTCGCCTCGACGGATGGCGTGGGAACCAAGACGATGGTCGCGGCGCAGTTGGAGCGCTGGGACACCATCGGCCGCGACCTTGTGAATCACTGCGTCAACGACATCCTCGTCCAGGGGGCGCGGCCGCTCTTCTTTCTCGACTACGTCGCGTCGTCGCGCCTGGACGCCGAGCGCATCGCCACCATCGTCGGCGGCGTCGCCGATGGCTGCCGCGAGGCGGGCTGCGCGCTGCTAGGCGGCGAGACGGCCGAGATGCCGGGGGTCTACGCGCCCGGCGAGATAGACCTGGTGGGAACGGTCGTCGGCGTTGTGGCGCGCGACGCGATTGTGGACGGCGCGCGCATCCGGCCCGGCGACGCCATCCTGGGCCTGCCGTCGAGCGGTCTGCACACCAACGGCTACTCCCTGGCGCGGCGCGCGCTAGCGCCCCTCGATTGGACGACGCCGCGCCCCGACCTGGGCGGCTCCATCGGCGATGCCCTGCTGACCGTCCACCGCTCGTATCGGTCGCACGCGCAACGCCTGTGGGACGCCGGCGTGGACATTCGCGGCATGGCCCATATCACCGGCGGCGGCCTCATCGAGAACCCGCCGCGCATCCTGCCGCCTGGTGTAGGCGCTGTGTTGTGGCGCGGCGCGTGGCCGGAGCCGCCGATCTTCGGCCTCATCCGCCAGATGGCCGACATCGGCGCGGAGATGGAGCGCGTCTTCAACATGGGCCTGGGCATGCTGGTCATCGTGCCGCGCAGCAACGTGGTCGTGGCGCAGGCGGCGCTCAGCGACGAGGTCTATCACGTCGGCGAGATCGTGGCAGGCGAGCGCGGCGTGACAATCCTCGACCAGGAGGGCGGCTGATGCCGCCGCGCCTGGCCGTCCTCATCTCCGGCGGCGGCTCCAATCTCCAGGCGCTGATGGACGCGGTCGCCCAGGGCCGCCTGGACGCCGAGATTGCCCTCGTCGTCTCCAACCGCAAGGCGGCGCACGGCCTGGCGCGGGCACAGGCGGCGAACCTGCCGACGCTCTACCTGCCGCTCAAACCCTGGACCGACAGCGGCCGCGCTCGCGCCGACTACGACGCCGACCTGGCCGAGCGCCTCACCGCCTTCCGCCCCGACCTCGTCGTTCTGGCCGGGTGGATGCACGTCCTGGGCGCGGCGTTCCTGGAGCGCTTCCCCGGCCGGGTCGTCAACCTGCACCCGGCGCTCCCCGGCGCGTTCCCCGGCACCGACGCCATCCGCCGCGCCTTCGACGCCTTTCGGGCGGGCGAGATCCGCGAGAGCGGCTGCATGCTGCACTACGTCGTCCCGGAGGTGGACGCCGGGCCGGTCATCGCCCAATTCGTCGTGCCCATCCTGGCGGACGACAGCCTCGATACGTTCGAGGCGCGGATGCACGCGGCAGAGCACGCCCTGATCGTGGAAGCCGTTGGCCTCGCCCTCGCGGACCGGCGGCCGCGCTAGGGCGCCCGCCGGCGGGCAAGACGCGCGAGCCAGGGCCATGCCAGGAGGAGATACAGCGGCAGGTACTCGGCGGCGACGAGGGGGATGCTGTAGCGCTCGCCGATGTAGTAGTGGTACGACAGGAAGACCGTCCCGCTGAAGATGAGCCACGCCAGCCAGGTGGTCGGCGCCAGCCGGCGATACCCCACGCTGGCCTCGCTCCACGGCCACAGGGTCGCCAGGAATGGCAGCAGCCACAGGACGTACCACGGCTGGAGGAACTGCGAGCCGAGGGTGAGCAGGGCGATGATGGTGAAGCAGCGGATGAGATACGCCTCCTCACCCTTCGCCGGGTGGACCATCTGCCAGGCTGCGACACCGCCGACGATTGCCAGCAGGACGAGCTGGACGACGCGGTAGGGGTCGGGGACGCCGAGCCAGCGCAGGCTCTCGCCCAGGACGGCGGCGGCGCTCATGTTGAACACTTCGCGCAGGTAGACCGGGTAGTAGGTGATGATGCCCAGGCCCGCCGCGCGGTAGGGGGAAATGGCGAGGGCGACGGTGACGGCGAAGGCAATCGGCAGACGCCAGCGCCGCCGCCACCACAGGGCCGGCAGCAGGAGCACCGGGAACAGCTTGATGAGCGTCGCCGCCGCCAGCCCAACGCCGGTCACGCCGTCCCAGCCGCGTCGCGCGGCGAGCAGGGCGAGGACCAGGCAGACCAGCATCAGCGCCTCGACGTGGGCGCTGCCGGCGATCTCGTACACGGCCAGCGGATGCCAGGCGTAGATGATGATGAGGCTGAGGGGCTGACCGAGGGCGTTGAGCAGCGCCAGGAGCAGCAGCAGCGTGGCGAGGTCGGCGGCGACCATAGCCGCCTTGACCGGCCACAGGCCATCGCCCAGGGCGTCGTGGATGAGGCGGAAGGCGAGCTGCGCGCCGGGCGGGTAGATGGTCACCGCGTCCTTGCGGTTGATGAGCGGCCAGATGCTGGAGTCGCGGAGGGGTGTCAGCGCCGGCGCGCCGGGCGAGTAGGCGTAGGGGCTGAGACCCGCCGCCTGCACGCGCCCATCCCACACGTAGCGGAACATGTCCGACGAGAGGGTCGGGAACGCCGTGCCCATGACGACCCGAAAGGCGACCGCCGCGCCCAGGATGATGACGAGGCGCAGGTCTCGGCGCGGCTGTCGGGTTGGGCGAGCCTGGCTCACCCCGATGGCGGCGGCATACACGACAAACTGGACGGCGAACACCGCCATCAGCCTGTCGAGCGGCGCCTCAGCCCCCCACGAGCGAACCAGGATGTAGAAGCCAAGCTCGCCGATGGCAGCGACGGCGAGCAGCGGCACGGAGTAGCGGGACAGAGTGTGTCGAACTCCGCCGCTCACCATACGACGAGGCAGGTCTCAGTGCGACGGACGCCCACGGCGCCCGCAATGCCCGTTGTCACTCAGTTGCCGAGGGATTGGAGACTGGGGCTTTCGACGAAGGCGATGATGTCGTAGCGCCCCGTGACGGCGTGCACCTTCTGGATGACCGAGCCGTCCAGCTCCATGTTGGGCAATTCCTGCATCAGGTCCTGCACCCGCGTCGGCTCGGCCTCGATCAGCACGTAGGCCTGGATCATGGGTATCCTCCGGGTTGTGGCTTGATGGCGGGCTGAGCGGCTCCCTACGGGAGCCGACATCTCAGCCTCAGGTGAATGTCATGACCGGCATAGCGCCGGTGAGCGCCATGGCGTCGAGTTGGCGCTGGACCCGCTCGACGGCGGCCGCGAGGGGGAATATACGCCGACTCACCTGCATGTCGGCGTCGGTGGAGAGCGGGTGCCAGAAGACGCCGTCCAGGTTGACGGTCAGCTCCGGCACGAGATCGACCATCCCCAGCTCCAGGCCCTCCTTCGAGTAGCCGCGTTTCGCCAACGGCCGCACGAAGTGGTCTTCGTCGGGGATGCCCAGGCTGCGGTGGAACTCGCACAGCGCCTCGAGACGCCCCGTGTTGGCCGGGGTCTCCGTGGTGGACAGCCGCACCCGAAACCCGCGCTCCTGGAGCAGCCGGATGCCCTCGACCGTCTTGACCCACGCCCCCGCGCCGCGATAGGCGTCGTGCTCCTCCGGCCGCCCGCCGTCCAGGCTCACCTGGACCACGAGGTTGTCGTTGGCGACGGCGACGAGCTTGTCCAGGCGCGGCCCGCGCAGGATCATGGCGTTGGTCAGGACGGTGGTCTTAACCCTCGCCGACGAGTACGCCAGCATCGCGTAGATGTCGTTGAGGATGAACGGCTCGCCGCCGGTGAAGAAGATGTCGCTGAAGCCGAGCGCCACCGCTTCGTCCACCAGGCGCTGGACATTCGCTAGGCCCAGGGCGCGGCGCGGCGCGTTGGGGCTTGACTTGGCGACGCAGTACGAGCAGCGCAGGTTGCAGTCGTAGTTGGTGTACAGCCACAGCTTCCACAACGCGGCCGGGGCAGCCGGAGTGGGGTGGGCTTCTGGTGCGGCGCAAAAGTTAGTCATGCGACTCCATCCCGTATCGTTCGACTCATCGTGACGACTTAGAGAGATCAACCAATTGTGGCCGCACGGGCGGTGGCGTAGGGGCAGGTTTCAAACCTGCCCCTACCACCACGATGAAACCTGCCCCTACCACCAGGGGCGGGATGCGGCGATCAATAGCAAAGGTTCATCAGCCGGTCTTCCGCCGCGAGAGCGACTGGACGTCGCTACTCCGTTTTGTTAAGGCTTGGTAATGGCACGCCAGCCGACCAGGACAGGCTCGGCAGCATCGCCCGCGTGCGCGGGGCGAACGCTGCCGGGTCCGCGGCCAGCTCGGCCCGCAGGCGCTCGACCTCCTCGACGGTATCCACGTCGTACCATGTCGGCAGCAGGGCAGCGCGTCGGCTGGCGGCGTCGGCGGCCGCGAGGGTTTGCTGCAGGACGGTCGGCGTGCTCATGGTGATGTCGAACAGAGCGGCGCACGGCTCTTTCAGGCCAATGAGGTAATACCCGCCATCGTCGCACGGGCCGAGAACGACGTCCGTCCCCGCCTCGTCCAGGTGGGCAAACGCCTGGCGCAGGTACGCCGGCGGCAGCGTCGGGCTGTCGCTGTCCATGATGACCGCCTGCCGATAGCCCTGGGCGAGCGCGTGCGTCAGGGCGTTGTGCAGCCGCGCGCCGAGGTCCGCGCCGCACTGCGGGCAAAGCTCGAAGGCCGCCGGACAGATGGAGCGGAAGTACGGCGCGGCGTCCTCCGGCGCGTAGGCCAGGATCGGCTGCACGCCCTCGACCTGGGTCATCAGCTCCAGCGTGTCGCGCAGCAGGCACTCGTACAGCGCCGTCGCCTGGTGCGGCGTGAACGGCGGGGTGAGCCGCGTCTTGGTCTGCCCGTTGACCGGGCGTTTGGCGACGACGATGAGCGCGCGGCGCATCTGTCCTCCTCTCAGGTGAGCGCGTAGCGCAGCGTCGTGCGCAGGATTTGGAAGCCCGCGCGAACCGACCCCGTCAGCGTCCCGCTGACCTTCGACTGGCCGGCGACGCGCGGGCGGTAGCTGACCTCCACCTCGACGATGCGGGCGCGGGCGCGGGCCGCCTTGACCATCATCTCCGTCGGCCAGCCGTAGATCATCTCCTGCATGTCGAGGGTAAGGAGAAGGTCGCGGCGAATGGCCCGCATCGGCCCCAGGTCCGTCACCTGCACGCCGTAGAGCCGGTAGAGCAACGCCGCCGTCAGCGAGTTGCCGAAACGGGCGTGGGGCAGAACGGCCCCCGCCTGTCCGGCCAGGGTGCGCGAGCCGAGCACGAGATCGGCCTCGTCGGCGCGCAGCGGCGCGAGCACGCGGGGCAGGTCGGCCGCGTCGAAGCTGCCGTCCCCATCCAGAAAGGCGACGACGTCGGCATCCGAGGCGGCGACGACCCCGGCGCGGCAGGCGTAGCCGTAGCCCCGGCGCGGCTCGACGACGACCTCGGCGTGCGCCGCCAGGGCCGCCTCAGCGGTGCCGTCGGTGGAGCCGTTGTCCACGACAATGACGCGGCTCACGACCCCTGGCGGGACGCTCCTGACCACGCCGCCAATCGCGCCCGCCTCATTCAAGGCCGGGATAACGAGCGCGGTTCTCACCATGTCTCTCCCACAACCTGCGCGCAGTGACCCGTCGCCTCAGCCGAACAGCGGCATGATAGAGCAGAGCGCGCGCCATGTCAACCGCGATGCCCAAAGCGTAGCCGACAGTTCTTAAAGTCGCCTTGCGAAAAGGTTACACCTTTGGCACGCCTGCCGCCGGGCGCGCCCAACGTGTTACACTTTGTGTAACAAATGCGAAATCGCGCCCCAGCGCGGCTGCGTTCTGATATAATAGGCGAGCGTTGTGTCGGCGGTCGGTCGCCGAATCAGAAAGGAGCCTGCGATGGATGCCGCGAAACCCATCTCTGCGACGGCGGGAGCCGCGCGGGAGTCGTTCTGGCCGCAGTCATTGGCGGAGTGGTTCATCGCCCTGAGCCGCATTGTGATCGGCTACATGTGGTTCAACCAGACGCTCTGGAAGCTGCCCCCGACCTTCGGCTGCACCGCCAACTTCGCCTTCACGACGGACATCGCCCAGCCGACGTCCGGTCTGTGCGATTTCATCGGGCGCCAGGCGACATACGGCGCAATCGAGCCGTACCGGGCGTTCCTCACCGGCTTCGTCATGCCCAATATCCAGCTCGTCGGGTGGGGTGTCTACTTCATGGAGCTGGCGATCGCCATCAGCCTCATCTTCGGCCTGCTCACCCGTCTTGGCGGGCTGCTTGGCGCGCTCCAGGGCGTCAACCTCGCCATCGGGTTCATCGGCGTGCCCCACGAGTGGGTGTGGACCTACATCTTCCTCATCCTGCTGAACTTGTTGTTCGCCGCCGTCGGCGCGGGGCGTCACCTGGGCGCGGACCACTGGCTGCGCCGCCGCTTCGCGGGACAGTCAGGGCTACTGGGGCGTCTCATTCGCCTCACCACCTGAGCATCTGCGAGGCAGGTAGTGGCGACTTCCAGTCGCTCTTGCCCTCGCAGAACGACTAAAGTCGTCACTACAAGACGCACAATGGAAACGCAATGGCGCAGCGGCGCAAAGGAGAGAATAGCTATTCCTCTTCCTTTGCGTCTCTGCGCCTTGGCGTTTCATTCCTCGCCGGCCCTCACAACGGGCATCGTCGTGTCCGGCCGGCCGCGCGCCGCCCGCTACGTCTCGCGGCGGCGCGTCAGGCGCGACTGGATGGCGATGACGACGAGCAGGAACAGGCCGCGGATCACCGACTGCCAGTAGGCGCTGAGGCTGACCACACCACGCCCGTTCTCAAAGTTGAGCAGGTTGAAGATGAGGCCGAGCATCAGCGCGCCGAGGAGGCTTGTCCACACCGACCCCATGCCGCCGGTCAGGAGCGTCCCGCCCACGACCACCGACGCGATGGCGTGCAGCTCCCAGCCGATGCCTTCCAGCGGCTGGCCCGCGCCGAACTGCGCCGCCAGGATGGTGCCCGCCAGCGCCGCCAGAGCGCCGCTCATCACGTACACCGCCAGGACGATGTTCGCCACCGGCAGGCCCATGAGGCGCGCCGCCTCCTCGTTGCCGCCGACCGCCAGGACGTGGCGGCCGAAACGGGTGAAGTTCAGGACGATGGAGCCGATGATGTAGGCGACGGCCAGAATGATGGCCGGGATCGGGATGCCGAAGGCGTCGCCCTGGCCCAGGATCGTGAAATCGCTGGTGTAGGAGACGGCGACGGAGGTATTCTTGGCGAGGATCAGCGCGGTGCCGCGCGCCGCCAGGAGCATGGCGAGCGTGGCGATGAACGGCAGGATGCGAAAGCGCGAGACGAGCCAGCCGTTGATGAAGCCGGTGATGACGCCGGCGAGCAGCCCGGCCAGCAGGCCCGCCCATAGCCCATACGGGCTGACGAGGGCCGCGACGACGCTCGCCAGGGCCGCCACCGCGCCGACGGAGAGGTCAATGCCGCCGGTCATGATCACGAAGGTCATGCCCAGGGCGATGAGGGCGAACATCGAGTTGTAGCGCAGAACGCTGGCGATGTTGTACGCGGACAGGAAGCCATCGTAGCGGATCGCGCCGAAGATGATGAGCAGGACGAGCACGATCAGCACACCCTGGCGTTGGATGATCGAGGCCCACCGCGCCGCGCCGGCTCGCCCGCTCTTCTGCTGGATATTAGCTGTGGCAGTAGCCATAGGACAATTCCTCGTCGGATAAAGCAGGCTTAGGCCTGGCGGCGCAGCTGCACCATGGCGGCGGCAACGATGATGGCGGCCTTGACGGCCATCGCCGCCGCGTCGGGAATCCCGTGGGCCAGCAGGGTGAAGCGGATGAGCTGCATGATTAACGCGCCGATGAACGTGCCGATGATGGTGGCGCGCCCGCCGGTCAGCGGTGTCCCGCCCACGGCGACGGCCGCGATCGCGTCTAGCTCCATGTTCAGGCCGACCAGGTTCGCGTCGGACGACGAGTTGATAGCGATGACGATCAGCCCGGCGATGCCCGCCATCAGACCGCTGATGATGTAGACGGTCATCTTGATGCGCTTGATGGGCACACCGGCCAGGCGCGCCGCCGATTCGTTGCCGCCGACGGCCAGGACGTAGCGGCCAAAGGTCGTGTAGCGCATGACCCAGGCGGCGATGGCGACGATGACCAGCATGAGGATGACCTGGAACGGCACCCCGCCCGGCCGACCCATGCCGATGTACTGGAACGGGACATTGTTGAACGTCTGGAGGTTGCCGTTCGTCAGCACCTGGGCGATGCCCCGGCCGGCGATGTACAGAATCAGCGTCGCGATGATCGGCTGAATCTTGCCGTAGGCCACCAGGAAGCCGTTGAACGAGCCGAAGATCATGGTCGTGACGATGGCAATCAGGTACGCTGCGGTGATGGCGAGCGCCACGTTGGTCCCCTGGCGCATCTGGCTGAGGAACACCAGGGGCGCGACAGCGCCGCTGATCGCCATGAGCGAGCCAACGGACAGGTCAATGCCGCCCGTGGCAATCACGAGCGTCATGCCCGTGGCGACGATGGCGATGGTCGCCACCTGCGTCAGGTTGACGTACATCGTCTGCGCCGTCAGGAAGTTGTTCGTGAAGAAGACGTTGTACAGGAACAGCACGATCAGCCCGATGAGCGCGCCATAGCTCTCGATGTAGGCGCGCCAGCGGTCGGGCGCCGCCAAACGGCGCGCGGCGCCGGGCGCGGGGGTAGACACGTTAGCCATGCGCGCCCTCCTGCCCCGACGCGGCGGCGGCGCTGTCGTCCGCCTCGGCTCCGTGGGCCATGGCCGCCATGATGGCCGCCTGCGAGACCTCTTCGTGGGGCAACTCCGCCACCGTTCGGCCGTCGCGCAGCACCACCACGCGGTCGCAGCCTTCGGTCAGCTCCTCGATTTCCGACGTAATCATCAGCACGCCCAGGCCGCCGCGCGCCAGCTCGTCAATCAGGGCCTGGATCTCGCCCTTTGCGCCCACGTCAATGCCGCGCGTCGGCTCGTCGAGGATGAGCAGGCGCGGGTTGAGGGCCAGCCAGCGGGCGAGCAGCACCTTCTGCTGGTTGCCGCCGGATAGCTCGCGGATGGGCTGGTCCGGCCCGGCCGTCTTGATGCCCAGGCGCTTGATGAACTGGTCCACGATCGCCTGCTGCTTGTCGCGCTCGACGACGCCGTAGCGCGAGAGGGCGGGCAGGAGGGCCAGGGTGAGGTTCTCGCGCACCGACATGTACGGCACGATGCCCTCGGTCTTGCGGTCCTCGGAACAGAACCCGATGCCGGCGCGGATGGCGTCGGCCGGCGAATCGAACTTGACCGGCTGGCCGTCTATCTGCACCTCGCCGCTTTGGGGCGTGTCGGCGCCGAAGATGACGCGCGCCGTCTCGGTGCGCCCGGAGCCGAGCAGGCCGGCCAGGCCGACGATCTCGCCGGTGCGCACGGTGACGCTCGCATCCTGGAGGGCGCGGCCGCGTTTCAGGTTCTCGGCGGCGAGCACCTCCTTGCCGGTCGTGTGCACCGCTTCGCCGAAGCCCGTCGTGCCGGCGCGGCGCACCTCGTTGACGTCCTTGCCGAGCATGCGCGCCACAAGCTCCAGCTTGGTGATGCTCTGCATCGGCCGCTCATCCACCGTCCGCCCGTCGCGCATGATGGTCACCGCGTCGCACACGGCGTACAACTCGTCGAGGCGGTGGGTGATGAAGATGACCGACACGCCCTCGCCCTTGAGCTGGCGGATAACGTCGAACAGCGTAGCGACCTCGTGGTCGTCGAGGGACGACGTCGGCTCGTCCATCACCACGAGCTTGCTCTGGAAGGAGACGGCCCGGGCGATGGCGACCATCTGCTGAAAGGCGACGTTGAGGTTCATGAGTGGCTGCGTCACATCCACGCGCAGCCCGAAACGCTCCAGGATGGTGCTGGCGTCCTTGTTCATGCGCCGCCAGTCGAGAAAGCCAAAGCGCCGCGGCTCCCGCCCCATGAAGATGTTCTCGCTGATGGAGCGGAACGGCACCAGGTTGACTTCCTGGTAGATGGTGCTGACGCCGTTGGCCTGCGCCTGCTGGGGTGAGTGGAACTCGACGGCGCGTCCGTCAAAGGTGACGGTTCCGGCGTCGCGCCGGTAAGCGCCGGTGAGGACTTTGATGAGGGTGGACTTGCCCGCGCCATTTTCGCCGACAAGAGCGTGTACCTCGCCCCGCGCGACGCGGAGCGAAGCATTCTGGAGCGCGAGGACGCCCGGAAACCGCTTCGTGATGCCCTCCATGTCGAGGAGGGGGGCTGTGCGTTCTTCGCTCAAGGCCAGTGTCCTTCTGGAAAAAAGCGACAGGGGACAGGACAATCCTGCGCCCCTGTCGCTGACGGGTTAAGCTCGCCGCCGCCGACTCATCCCACCCGCTTGCCAAAGGCGACTTCGCGCCGACGGCGAACCCTGCGCATCACCACCATTCCCACTAGCAATTAGTAGGAGTTGGCGATTTCCTTCTTGGCGTTCGTCGCATCGTAGAAGTTGTCGGGGTTGATGATCTTGTCGGCGATCTTCTCGCCGGCGGCATACTTGAGCATCGTATCGAAGGCCGACGGGCCGAAGCGCGGGTTGCACTCGACGCTGGCGCCCATCTTGCCGTCAATGATGGACTGGAGCGCGTCCTTTTCGCCATCAATCGAGACGACAATGACGTCCTTGCCTGGCACCTTGCCGGCCGCTTCCAACGCCGCGATGGCGCCGATCGCCATCTCATCGTTGTGCGCGTACACTGCTGTCAGGTCCGGGTGGGCCTGGAGCAGGGTCTGCATCACTTCGCGGCCCTTGTCGCGGGCGAAGTCGCCGGTCTGGGACGCGAGGATCTGCATGCCAGCCTCGCTCTTGATGCGGTCGTCGAAGCCCTTCTTGCGGTCGTTCGCGGGGGACGAGCCGGTCGTGCCCTCCAGCTCGATGATCTTGGCCTTGCCGTTGGTGGCCTTAATTAGCCACTCCGCGGCGCGCTTGCCCTCTTCCACGAAGTCGGAGCCGATGAACGTGACGTAGTCCTGGTTTGGCTTCGCCAGGCTCGCGTCCACGTTGCGGTCGAGCAGGAAGACGGGGATGCCGGCGGCCTTGGCCTTCTTCACCGCCGCGGCCAGGGGGACTTCCTCGCGCGGGGCCAGGAAGATCGCGTCCACCTTCTGCGCGATCATCGAGTCGACGTCGGCAACCTGCTTGGCGGCCGAGCCGGCGGCGTCGGTGTAGACCAGCTCGAAGCCACGCTTCGCGGCCTCGTCCTTCATGCTGGCCGTTTGCGCGAGACGCCAGGGGTTGTTGCTCTCGGTCTGCGCGAAGCCGACCTTGTACTTGTCTTTCTTAGCGAGGGGGGGGGCGCCGCTGGCAGCGGCGGCGGGGGCGGCCTGCTGCGCGGCGGGCGCGGCGGGCGCGGCGGGCTGTTGAGCCGCGGGCTGTTGGGCGGCCGGGGCCGAGGTGGGCGCAGACTGCGCGCACGCCGCCACGACAAACAGGATGCCGAGGAGCACGCCCAAGACAATCAGAAACCGAGTGTGTTTCATGCAACTCCTCCTTGAGCTACACGGGAATAATGGGCCTGGCCGCGCCGCGTGAGGGACGGCGGCTCAGGCGTCTTTGGGACCTGGGTGATAGCGCACGCCAGCGTTCCACCCCTGCCGACACCAGGCAAGACGGTCAGCGTCGGGAGGCGATATGAAACGCTGTTTCAAGATTACATCAAAATCGGCGTTTGTCAAGTACCTTTTGGAACGAAATCGGCCACGATTTGCTCACTCGTCCCGCTTGTAGGGGTTGAAAAGGCACAATCACCCGGTCAGCCGCTATGATAGCACAGATTGCGCCACGCGCATAGTCCATTTGAAGGGGTGCTGCGGCGACTTCAAATGGACTCAATGAGAAAAACGGGCCTGGGTCTTGACAGATGCGCCAGGATGCTGTACATTATTCTGGAACAGTGTTTCATTCGGCTTGTGGCGGTATGCTCCGTGCGCTGGGGGGCGCAGTTGAAATGCCCGGATCGTCCAATGTTGAGCGTGCTCTGACCCTTCTGACGTATCTGTCCCGTCATCCCGGCGAGCACGGCGTGCGCAGCCTCGCCGCCCAGCTCGACATGAGTCCCGCCACCGTCTACCGCCTGCTGGAAACGATGCAGGGCATGGGGTTCGTGAAGCAGAACCCGGCGACCGAACGCTACGGCATTGGCATTACCGCCGTGCAACTCGGCATCGCGGCCCTCGGCTCCCTCGATCTCACGGCGGTCGCGCCGGAGCGCCTGCGCGCCCTGGCGCAAGAGACCGGCGAGTCGGCCTTCCTCGTCGTGCGCGACGACGCCGAGATTGTCTACCTGATGAAGGAAGAAGGCGAGCAGTCTATCCGCACGACCGCCCGGCTCGGCAGCCGCCGCCCGCTGCACTGCACCGCCCTGGGCAAGTCCTTCCTCGCCACCATGCCGCCGGCCGAGGCCGAGGCGATCCTGTCGCGCACCGGCCTGCCCGCCGTCACCCCCAACACCATCACCGATCTGTGGGCGCTGCGCGAAGACCTGGCGCACGTGCGCGTGCGCGGCTACTCGACTGACCACGAGGAGGTCGAGGCGGGGCTGGCGTGCATCGCTGCCCCCATCCGCGACTATCGCGGCGTCACCATCGCGGCGGTCAGCGTCGCCGGTCCGGTCGCGCGGATCCTGCCGTATGAGGAGCGTTTCGGACGCCGCGTGCTGGCGGCGGCGCTCGAAATCTCGACCGCCCTGGGCTACGTTCCGCGCGCCACGCCCGAGGCCCGCCTCGCCCCGGCATAATCCTATCGAAAGAGAGAACGCATCTTGATTATCACCGACGTCACCACCATCAAACTCCGCTGCCCGATGGACATCCCGATGGCCGACGCCATCCACTACATGCCCGACCGCCCGACGCTCCTCGTCCAGGTGCATACCGACGCGGGCATCGTGGGGCTGGGCGAAGCAGCGGCCTACGGCGGGTTCCTGGAGAGCACGGAGGCTATCATCATCGGCGAGCTGCGCCGCACCATTCTCGGCCAGGACCCCTTCAAGGTCGAGAAGCTGTGGGCGATGATGGCGACGCGCGCCCACCAGCGCGGCCGGCGCGGCATGCTCATGATGGCGATCAGCGGCATTGACATCGCCCTGTGGGACATCATCGGCCAGGCGACGAACACGCCGCTGTACCGGCTGCTGGGCGGCTACCGCGACACCCTGCCGGCCTACGCCTCGGCCGGCTTCTACGCCCGCGACAAGAACGCCCAGGCCCTGGCCGAGGAAGTCGGCGGCTACGCGGCGCGCGGCTTCCGCTGCGTCAAGATCAAGGTCGGGCGGCAGCCGGAGGCGCTGCTCAACCCGCTCCACGACATGCCGGCCGCGGACTACGCGACGGTCTCGTTCGAGGAGGATGTGGAGCGGGTGCGCGCCGCCCGCGCCGCCATCGGCCCGAACGTCAAGCTCGCCATAGACGCCAACAATGCGTTCACGCCGTCGCTGGCGCTCAAGTTCATGCGCGCCGTCGAGGACCAGGACATCTACTGGTTCGAGGAGCCTGTCGCCACGGACGATATTGACGGCTCCGCCCTCGTCGCGCACCAGATTACGACGCCTGTCTCGGGCTACGAGACGGAGACCGGGCTGCCGGGCTTCCGCGAGCTAATCACCCGCCACGCCGTAGACATCGTGCAGCCGGACGTCATCTGGACGGGCGGCATCACCGAGTGCCGCAAGGTCGCCGCGCTGGCTCAGGCCTATGGCATGCCCGTCATCCCCCATGTCTTCTCGTCGGCGGTCAGCTCCATCGCCAACATGCACTTCATCGCCGCGCTGCCCAATGGCAGCTGGCTGGAGTTTGACCAGAACCCGAACGCGCTGCGCTCGGATCTGTTCGAGGAGCCAATCACCCCGGACGGCGACGGCAACGTGCGGCTGCCGGATCGGCCCGGCCTCGGCGTGACGCTCAACCAGGCGACGGTCGAGCGCTATCGGCTCGAGCAACATCGGTTCTAAAGCCAACGGACGTTGGCGCGACCCATTCATCCCTCGCTGTGAGGGGCCATTCATTCCACGGAGGACTTAGCAATGAAGCTCGAAGGCAAAGTAGCCATCATTACCGGCGGCGCTCAGGGGATCGGCCGCGGCATCTCGCTGCGCTTCGCCCAGGAAGGCGCGTCCGTCGTCGTCGCCGACATCCAGCAGGACCAGGCGCAAAAGACGGTGGACGAGATCAAGGCCGCCGGCGGCAAGGCTGTCGCGGTCGTCGTTGACGTGCGCAAGCAGGACCAGGTGCAGGCCATGGTGGAGACCGCTGTGCGCGAGTTCGGCAGCCTGGACATTCTCGTGAACAACGCCGGCGTGGGCCGCATCATCCCCTTCTTCGAGACAACCGAAAAAGACTGGGACCTGATGTTCGACATCAACTGCAAGGGGCTGCTGTGGTGCAGCCAGGCCGCAGCGAAGGTCATGATTGACCAGGGCCGGGGCGGCAAGATCGTCAACCTGGCGTCCCAGGCCGGCCGGCGCGGCGAGGCCCTCGTGCTCGCCTACTGCGCCAGCAAGGCGTGCGTCATCAGCATGAACCAGTCCATGGGCCTGGCCCTGGCCCCGTACAAGATCAACGTCAACGCCATCGCCCCCGGCATCGTGGACACGCCGTTCTGGGATGAGGTGGACCGGCAGTTCGCCAAGCTCCTGAACATGGAGATCGGCGAGCCGAAGGCGACCTTCACCAAGGCCATCCCCCTGGGCCGCATCGAGCAGCCGGAGGACATCGCGGGCGCGGCCGTCTTCCTCGCCTCGTCGGACGCCGACTACATCACGCAGCAATGCCTGAACGTGGACGGCGGCAACTGGCCGAGCTAAGAACGTGTCGTGTCGTGACGACTTCAGCCGTTCTTTGCGAGGAGGAACGACGAAGCAATCTCCCGGCGGGAGGGGGATCGCGCCACTGCCGCTCCAGACAAACCGTCGCATGGGCGGGAGGTTGCTTCGCCAGTGGGGAGCTTCGCCCCCCACACCCCCGAAAACCCGACTCGCAACGACAGATAGGGAGAACGCATTGTGATTAAAGCTGCATTCTACGAACGAAACGAAACGATCCGTATCGGTGAGGGGACGCAGGTCGCGCCCGGCCCCGACCAGGTCCAGGTGCACGTCGCCTATACCGGCATCTGCGGCACTGACCTTCACATTTACCACGGCGAGATGGACAGGCGCGTCGCCCCATCCCAAATCCTCGGCCACGAGATTTCGGGCGTCGTCAGCGCCGTTGGCACGGGCGTGACCAACGTGGGGCCTGGCGACCGCGTCACGGTCATGCCCCTCGACTGGTGTGGGAAATGCCCGGCCTGCCGCGCCGGCCACACCCACATCTGCCAGAATCTCAAGTTCCTCGGCATTGACACGCCGGGCGGCATGCAGAGCTACTGGAATGTCCCGGCCCGCGTCGTCGTCAAGCTGCCGGAGGGCCTGTCGCTGCGTCACGCGGCGCTCATCGAGCCGATCGCCGTGGCGTGCCACGACGTGCGCATAGGCGAGGTCAAGGCCGGCGAGTTCGTCGTCGTTCTGGGCGGTGGGCCGATTGGCGCGCTGCAAGCCCTGGTGGCGAAGAGCCGCGGCGCGACGGTGCTCGTGTCCGAGATCAACTCGTTCCGCCTTGAGCTGCTTCGCCATCTCGGCCTCGACGCGGTGAACCCGAACGAGGTGGACCTGCCGGCCCTGGTCGAGGAGCGCACGGGCACGGCAGGCGCGGACGCGGTGTTCGAGGTGACGGCACACCCGGCGGGCGCGGCGATGATGACAAAGCTGGCGCGCACGCGGGGCCGCCTGGTAATCGTCGGCATCTTCAGCCAGCCGGCGGCGGTGGACCTGTTCCGCGTCTTCTGGCGCGAGCTGCGCATCATCGGGGCGCGCGTCTACGAGCGCGAGGACTTTGAGATGGCGGCCAGGCTGGCGGCGTCCGGCGAGCTGCCGCTCGACGCGCTCATCAGCGAGGTCTACCCGCTGGACGAGCTTAAGCCGGCGCTCGACCAGCTGGGGCAGGGCGGCGCGGTGATGAAGATTCTGATGCAGTGCTCAGAGGAAGAATGAACACGCTAGAGCAATTTCGGCTGGACGGAAAGACGGCGCTCGTCACCGGCGCCCGGCGAGGCATCGGCAAGGCGATGGCCGCGGCGCTGGCGGAGGCGGGCGCGGACGTCATCGGCGTGAGCGCCAATCTGGAAGAGACGGGGAGCGAGGTCGAGCGGTCGGTCACGGCTCTGGGCCGGCGGTTCAAGGGGTACGCGTGCGACTTCGGCGACCGCCAGGCGCTGTACGCCTTCATCGGCCAGGTCAAGGCCGACTTCCCGGTCATAGACATCCTGGTCAACAACGCCGGTACCATCCTGCGCAAACCGGCCGCCGAGCACGACGACGCGACGTGGGACCAGATCATTGAGACTAACCTCAACGCGCAGTTTATCCTGAGCCGCGAGCTGGGCAAGGAGATGGTGGCGCGGGGCTACGGCAAGATCATCTTCACCGCGTCGCTGCTGACATTCCAGGGCGGTATCCTGGTGCCGAGCTACGCGGCGAGCAAGGCAGGCATCGGCCAGTTGACCAAGGCTCTGGCGAACGAGTGGGCGAGCAAGGGCGTCAACGTCAACGCCATCGCCCCCGGCTACATTGCCACCGACAACACGGCGGCCTTGCGCGCCGATCCGACGCGCAGCCGCCAGATCATGGAGCGCATCCCGGCCGGGCGGTGGGGCGAGGCCGACGACTTCAAGGGGCCGGTCGTGTTCCTGGCCTCGGATGCGGCCCGCTACGTCCACGGCACGATCCTGACCGTGGACGGCGGCTGGATGGGCCGCTAAAAGTCGGCTCCCTCTTTTTCTGGCCCCCTTTCCCTTTGGGAGAGGGTTGGGGTGAGGGTCTTAGAACCTCGTGTACGCATTAAGACCCTCACCCGGCCTCTCCCACAGGGAGAGGAGCCGGACAAGAGAACGCCTCCCCCTCCCACACGGGGAGAAGCGGGAAAGAGCGGCTACAGGCCGAGGATCTGCCTCTTCTTGGCCTGGAACTCCTCCTCGGTGATCAAGCCCTGGTCCTTCAGCGCCGCCAGCTTCTGAATCTGGACGAGCTGCTCGTCAAAGCTCGGATCACCGGCAGGGGCCGCGGCCTGTTCCTGCGCGGCGGCCTGCTGCATGGCGAGCTGTTCCTGCTGCGCGGCAAGTTGCTCTTGCTGCGCCTGGAGGTCCGCCATCTGCTGCTCCTGCGCGGCAGCCTGCTGCTGGGCCGCAGCCTGCTGCTGCGCGGCGGCCTGCTGTTGCGCGGCGGCTTGCTGCTTGCCGCCATCCATCGCGCCACTGACGACTTTGGCCGTCGCCGTCGCTGTGCCGGCGATGACGGCGGTTCGCGCCATCGTACCAACGAGGCCGGGGCCACGGCGGCCGACTGGTCTTCGCATGTTAGACTCCTCTTGTTAGCCTGGCGTGTTGTTGTCGTTCATCCACCGATTGTGAACACGTTAGCCTACAGCGGCCCGAGCAGCCTCGAGCGCCGCCTCGACAATCGGCGCGGGGACGAGCTGGTCGTCAATGACGTGGCCGCCCGAAGCGACGATCGCGTCGCGCAGGCCAATCGCCCAAACGTGCTCGAACACGACCATGACCGACGCGCTATTGGGCTCGAGCTTCGCCGCCTCGATAGCGATGTCCTCTTCGTTGAACAGGTCGTCAATCTCGGCATCCACCTCGTCGAATAGCGCGCGCTGCGCCTCCGGCAGATCACTCAGCTCCGTGGCCGTCACGTTGCCATCGGCGTCTTTCTGGACAAAGACCAGGTCAATGACGCGAATCGTGCCGGTGTTCGTGATTTTAGCCAGCTCGGGCGCGAGCGCGCCGTTGAACTGTCGGCCGGGGAATTCGACCACCATGAATTCACAGGGTCCCATGCACGGCTCTCCTTCTAAGCGTGTGAGGTTGTCCTTTCAGCCACATGGACTCCAGCGGGTATTATAGAGCGGATGGCGGCAGGGTCAAATGGGCCTTGCCGCCATTTCGCCCTCCCCCCAGGTCCGTGTTATCATAGCCGTAGCTTTCTACAATCATGGTGTGCGGAGGATGCAATGGCAGACGAGACGACAGCGACGACGTTGCGGCTGCGCAACCCTGAGGGGATGGATGTATTCGTGCGCCGCTGGGCGCCGGCCGAGGGCAGCGCCAGGGGCGTCGTGCTAATTGCCCACGGCGCGGCCGAGCACAGCGCCCGCTACGCGCGCCTGGCGGGGGCGCTCAACGACGGCGGCTACGTCGTGTATGCCCCGGACCACCGCGGCCACGGCGAGACGGCGGGGACGCTTGACACGGCCGGTTGGGCCGGGCCAGACGGCTGGAACGGGATGCTGCGCGACCTGAAGCTGGTCGCCAACCACGCCCGCAGCGAGAACGCGGGCCTGCCGCTGTTCCTGTTCGGCCACAGCATGGGGTCGTTCCTGGCGCAGCGGTGCATCGAGCTGTGGGGCGGCGAGCTGGCCGGGTGCATTCTGTCCGGGACGAGTGGCGCGATGGCCGGCCTGAATGAGATGCTACCGATGCTGGAGATGGCGGCCCAGGGCGACGCGGCGCGCCAACCCTCGCAGGCGTGGGTGATGATGTTCGGCGGGTTCAACGCGCCGTTCACGCCGCAGAAGACGGGCTTCGAGTGGCTCAGCTGCGACGAGGCCGAGGTGCAAAAGTACGTGGACGATCCGTGGTGCGGCTTCGTCTTCTCGAACCGGTTGGTGGCGGACATGATGGCGGGCATGGCCGAGATGTGGCAGCCGCAGAACGAGGCGCTCATCCCCAAGACGCTGCCGCTGCTCATCTTTTCCGGCGAGCAAGACCCGGTCGGCGGCGCGACCGAGACCGTCAAGGCCCTCGTCGCCCGCTACGCCGCGCTGGGCATCCAGGACATGGAGGTCATCTTCTACCCGCAAGGCCGCCACGAGATGCTGAACGAGCTGAACCGCGCCGAGGTGCAGCAAGACATCCTGAACTGGCTCGACGCCCACACCGTGTGAAGATACATGGTGCGCCGACTTGAGTCGGCTTCTTTCTTGCGAAAATAAGCCTGCTCGCAACGGATGGGGTCACGGATGAACGGATAGGTCTGCTGCGTATCCGTTGCGAGACCCCCACGCCATGTGACGGCGTGCGCCGACACAAGGAACTTCAGCTGTCGCCCCTTCGACAAGCTCAGGGCAAGCTCTGAGTGCAACGAAGGGCCCCCAGAAGCACCGGGGGATGCTTCGTTACACTCAGCATGACAGCAGGGCGTGAAGTTTCTGACCAGCCTCCCTGCCGCCTACGGCGCATCCTCACGGATGAAAGTGCCGTGTGACGCGCTTGAGCGGCGAGCGTGCCGCGTCCGACCGTCGCCTGGCACTCAAGTGCCAGGCGAAACGAACGCAGCCCCCTTCAGGGGGCTGCCCTCTTTGGGGGGCGGGGGCGGAACGCCCCTGCTGCGGTGGCGACGGTCGGCGACGATGCGGCCCAATGCAACCTTTCAGAGGAGGTAAACCCTAGTGCAGCCTCCTCACTGCGTTCGGGGTGACACCTGCGTAGGCACGCTTTGCTCCACCAATTGGTATTAGCCCGCCGCCTGCTCGGGTGAGGGGATGACACCCAACTGGCGCATCATGCCAAGATCGTCGTTGGACCCCCAATGTTCGGCGATCCTGCCGTTGGCGATGCGCATGATGTGAACGCCCGGTAGCTCCACCCGTCGGCCTGTCGGTGGGATGCCGAAGAAGTCGCCCGTGTGTGTCCCGCGCATCGTCGTGCGCGCGACAACCTTGTCCCCTTCGGCGATCAAGTCCTCGATGTGCCACCACTGGTCCGGGAAGGCGGCGCGAAACAGCCGGACAATGGCTTTGTGGCCTTCCAGTCCGTGTTGCATGCCCGGCGGGTTGGTATGGTCGAAGAAGTCGGCCGCAATGATCCTCTCGGCGACCACCTCGTTCCCCTGGCTGATATCATCTTCGAGCAACTGCCGGACGAGTTCCTTATTCTCTTCGAGGGACATGGCAAGTTCTCCTGGATGTTGGTATACTTAGGTAGTCAGAATACTTGACGATTATAGTACAGTATTTTTACTACCGTGTCAAGGGCCGGGGCTATCTATTTTTGTCATTGCGGGAGGCCAGACGCCCATGAGCAGCGAGATGTATCCGCGACAGCGCCGCTTTCTCGGCGCACTGTTGCGCGTGCCTTCGCAGGCCATCGTTCAGGAGATCCACAACGCCGTTGTGGCCGCCGGCTACACCGACGTGCGCCAACCGCATATGGTTGTGTTCCAGTACATCGAGCGGCAGGGGGCGCGCCCAACAGAGCTGGCCGAGCGAGCCAACATGACCAAGCAGGCCATGGGGTATCTCCTGGATTATCTGGAGGAACGCGGCTACGTTGAGCGCACACCCGACGCCGCTGACGGGCGGATGAGGATCGTTCATCTGACTGAACGAGGGTGGGGCGTTATGTTGGCGGCGCGGGACGCCATGCTGAAGATCGAGGCCGAATGGGGAGAGTACCTGGGCGACGACCGCATGGAGCAACTCATCCACATCCTGCAAGACCTCGCCGTCATGTTAGGGGAGCCTATCACCTTCTAGCCAAAGGGAACAACTCGCGCACCTCTGCATGACACATTGTTTGCGCCCTGCATTCGACTATGCTAGACTCAGCCGAGACAGGTGGCTCTCGAAGGGTGCTTGGATCGTTCAATGGAACGACAACCGCGAGACCCTGTGGACGCACCTTGCCACGCGGGACTCGCTGTTCCTCTGGGCGCTCCAGACGCACGGCAAACATCGGCGGCGCTACCCGGCCTGGCTGGCGGAACCCCAGGTCGCGCACCTGCGCCTGGTCCGCCTGCGCTCGCCCCGCGAGGCCGACGCCTGGCTCGCCCAGGTTGCGCAAACGATTAAGACTCAATAGGGAGACAAGCATGTCATTTTCGCTGGAAGGGCGGGTCGCCATCGTGACCGGCGGCTCGCGCGGCATCGGCCAGGGGATCGCCGAGGCGTTTGCTGCGGCAGGGGCGGCAGTAGTGGTCACGGCCCGCAGCCTCGACCGGGTGGCGCCGGTGGCGCAGGGCATCGAGGCGGCCGGCGGGCGCGCCCTGGCGATCGCGTGCCACACCGGCCACGACGACCAGGTGCAGGCCCTGGTCGAGACGACGGTCGAGCAGTTCGGCCGCCTCGACATCCTGGTCAACAACGCCGCCACCAACCCGCACTTCGGCCCGTCGTACACGGCGGACGTGGGCGTGTGGGCCAAGACCCTGGACACCAACGTCCTGGGCTATCTGCGCATGACCCAGGCGGCCATTCCGGCCATGGCGGCGGCAGGTGGCGGCAAGATCATCAACATGGCGTCGGTGGCCGGCCTCAACCCGATGCCCGGCCTGGGCGTGTACGCCGTGAGCAAGGCGGCCGTCATCATGCTGACGCGGGTGATGGCGGTCGAGCTAGGCCACATGAACATCCAGGTCAACGCCATCGCGCCGGGCGTCATCAAGACGCGCTTCAGCCAGATGCTGTGGCAGACGCCGGAGATCGCCAGCCGCGTGTTGCAGGAGACGCCGGCCGGGCGCATCGGCGAGGTGGAGGATGTGACGGGCGCGGCGCTATACTTCGCGTCGTCGTCGTCTAACTACACGACCGGCGCCGTCCTCGTCATTGACGGCGGCCAGACGATTACATAATCGCGCATTATGTAGTAGCGACTTCAGTCGCTCCAGGCGGGAGAGCGACTGAAGTCGCTACTACGTCTGGGATGGTCAGCGGATGATGAGGTAGGCGACGAGGATGCCGATGGCCGCGCCGACGAAGACTTGAAACGGGGTATGGCCGAGAAGCTCTTTGAGGCGCTCCTCGCTGATGGGGTGGCCCTGGAATAGCTCGTCCACGATCTGATTGAGGATGCGCGCCTGGCGGCTCGCGGCCCAGCGGATGTTCTGGGCGTCGAACATGACGATCATGGCGAAGATGGCGGCGATGGCGAAGACGGGCGACTCGAAGCCGTCCAGCAGGCCCGTCGCCCACGCCGCGGCGGACACCAGGGCGGAGTGGGCGCTCGGCATCCCGCCGGTGCTCATGTAAAAGCGCAGGTCAATCTTGCGGTAGCGCAGCAGGTGCACAATGACCTTGATGGTCTGCGCGGCGATCCAGCCCGCCGCGGCCGCCCACAGTACCTGGTTGCGGAGAATGCCGTCAATCAAAACGGCTCCTCCTCCTCGTCGGCCGGCGCGAAATCGTCCTCATCCTCGTCACCCGCACCCTGGAGGCTGAGCTGTTGGATGCGCAGCTCGGCGTTGGCCAGGTGGGCGCGGCAGTGCGCCGACAGGTGGACGCCGCGCTCGTACAGGGCGAGCGCCTCGGCCAGCGGCAGGTTGCCCTCTTCCAACCGCCGAACGGTCGCTTCCAGCTCGGCGAACGCCGCCTCGAAGCTGTCCGACGGCGCGTCCGATTCGTCCATCACAACCTTCTCCTTGTACGCAGCGCACATTCTGTCATTGCGAGCGCAGCTTTCGGGGGTGCGGGGGGCGAAGCTCCCCACTGGCGAAGCAATCTGCCGCCCTTGCGAAACGCCATCGAGCACTGCGATAGGCCGCTCTTACCCACGGCGAGATTGCTTCGCCGGGCGAGCGCCCTCCTCGCAACGACTGTCCATGACCGCTCTACCCCAGCAGGCGCCGCTGACGGCCGACGGTGACCTCGAACGCGCCGTCGGCGACGTGAACCCGCAGCCCGCGCCCGACGCGCGCCTGCCGCGTCTCGCGCACAACGTCGTCGGTCTCGGCATCGGTCACGACCGCGTAGCCGCGGCGCAGCGTCGCCTGGGGATCGAGCGTCGCCAACCGCCCGTCTTGCCCCTGCGTCTGCGCGCGCGCCAGCGCCACACGGTGGCGCATGACGCCCGCCGCTCGCCGCGCCAGCTCGGCCAGGCGCATCCGCTCGCCGTCAATGCGCGCCTGGGGCGAGAGGCGCTCCAGATGGCGGGCCTGGTGGGCGAGGGCCTGGGCATTGCCGCGCAGAACGTCCTCGACGGCGGCGTCCAGCGCGTCGCCGGCATCTTCCACGCGGCGGCGCAGCTCCCCGCGGTCCGGCGTCGCCATCTCCGCCGCCGCCGTCGGGGTCGGGGCGCGCACGTCGGAGACGAAGTCCACGATGGTGAAGTCGGTCTCGTGGCCGACGCCGGTGATGACAGGCAGGCGGCTGGCCGCGACGGCGCGCGCCACCAGCTCCTCGTTGAAGGCCCACAGGTCTTCCAGCGAGCCGCCGCCGCGCACGACGAGAATGACCTCGACATCCGGCAGCGCGTTGAGACGGGCGAGGGCGGCGGCGATGGCCGGCGGGGCGTCGGCGCCCTGCACCGGGGTGGGCGCGAGGGTGACGCGGGCCAGGGGCCAGCGGCGGCCGAGGGTCGTCTGCACGTCGCGCCACGCGGCGGCCTGGGGTGACGTCACGACGCCGATATGGCGCGGGAAGCCGGGCAAGGGGCGCTTGCGCTCGATGGCGAACAGACCCTCGGCCTGGAGCTTGTCGCGCAGCGCCTCGAACTGGGCGTGCAGAACGCCGCGGCCGGCCGCCTGCAAGGCGTCCACAGAGAGCTGGTACTGGCCGCCGGCGGCGTAGACAGTGATGCGGCCGTGGACGACGACGGCCTCGCCATGGGCGGGGACGCGCTCCAGCAGCCGCATCTGGGAACGCCATATCACGCACTTGATCTGCGCCGCGTCGTCCTTGAGCGTGAAGTACACGTGGCCGGCGGGCGACCGGTTCAGGTTCGAGACTTCCCCCGTGAGCCACACGTCTTGGAGCTGGAAGTCTGCTTCGAGCAGCTCCTTGATGTAGCCGGTGACATCGGCGACGGAGAAGATGGGGGGCATGCCGCCAGGCTAGACGCGGGTCACGTATTCGTTGGTGCGCGTGTCCACGCGGACAGTGTCGCCCTGGTTGACGAAGAACGGCACGTTGATGACCAGGCCCGTCTCCAGCGTCGCGGGCTTGCCGCCGCCCGACGCCGTGTCGCCCTTGAAGCCAGGCGAGGTCTCGACGATCTTCAGGTCCACCGTCGTCGGCAACTCCAGGTCCAGCGGCTCGCCCTCGTAGGACGACAACTCCAGGGTCATGCCCTCCTGGAGGTACTTGACCGCGTTGCCGAGCTTGTCGGCGCGCAAGCCGAACTGATCAAAGGTTTCTTTGTCCATGAAGTGATATTCTTCGCCGTCGGTATAGAGGTACTCCACGTCGCGGTTGTCGAGGCGCACGTCGTTCACGACACCGCCGTTGGGGTACGTCTTCTCCACGTTGGAGCCGGTGCGAAGGTTGCGTAGCTTGAGACGAATGGTGGCGCTGCCGCGGCCCACCTTGATATGCTGGTACTCGACGACGCGGAACAGGTCCCCGCCATCTTCAAACGTAACACCTTTGCGAAGTTCAGTCACACTGACAGTCATGGTTGATACTCCCGAAAAAGGCATGAAACAAGGGTCGGCCACGTGGGCAACCCTTGGGAGGCCCGCAACAGTCGGGCCGGAGACTGCTGGCTAATTCGCCCAAGTATAGTCGAGTCAGGGGTTTAAGTCAAAAGGTCTGGCTCCCCTGGCAACCCCGGCCCCGCTCCTTGCGTAGAGGAAGCAGACGAGCATAGCGGAGAAACGATGCGTACGACACTTCCGGATGTGACAACGGACGCTTTCCACGACCGGGCCATCATTGTGACGGCGGAGCCGGCCGGCAGCCCCGGCAAGCGGGTGGACGCGGCGGCAGCGCCGTGCATTGCCGCCAGCGGGACGGAGATCTTCGCCCGCGTCTCGAAGACGAATAGCTTCCGCCGCGTGCTGCGCTTCCCATTCCGCAAGCGCTGGTTCGTCGCCAAGTTCCACAGCCGCCTTATCGGCCAGGTGGTGTGGGACGACCTCGTGGCGGCCAGGCGCGCCTCCGACACGGCGGCGCGCTACCTGCCCGTTGCGCCGACGCTGTTCGTCTACGCCCACAACGATCGCGGCCAGCCGAGCATCATCCGCATCCAGCGCTTCGTCCACCGCCGCCTGGCCGATGTGACCGACGAGGAGCTACGCGCCCCGGACATAGTGGCGCAGCAGGCCGCCATCATTGATGGGGCTGAGCGCATGATCGCTGCCGAGGGCTGGCTGCCCGACCCGTTCGGGTTCCCCGCGACGGCCTGGGACGCCCTGCGCTGGCCGTCCTTCCGCCGCTCGACCAACATCATGGAGGACGAGGAGGCGCAGCTGGTGTTCATTGACATCAACAGCCCACGGCCGTGGAAGCGCCGCTCGAACCCGCTCGGCCGCCTGGCGCTGTGGTTCACCGCGTGGGTGCTGGCGAATTACCGGGCGAGACTGGGACCCCCCTTTCCCCCCGCCGGCGGGGAGAGGTAGAGGGGGCGCTCGCGGGGAAATTGGACACGTTTGTGAAGCATCGCCACAATATACACCATGAACATCGTCGAGGAGCTTGTCACGCGCCTGGCGCGGAAACGCGACGCCGGCGCGATCAACCTGACGTGCATCGCCGAGAACGGGACAGAGAGTTTCGCCCGGGTGTCCCAGGGCAACACGTTCCGGCATATCGTCCTGTTCCCGTTCCGCCGCCGCCGCTTCGTGGTCAAGCTCTACAGCCGCGTCGTCGGGGTCATCAGCTGGCAGGAGATTCTCGACGCGAAGCGCGGCTCGGATGAGGCCGCCCACTACCTGCCCGTCGCGCCGACACTGTACGTCTACGGCCTGGACGCGATCGGCGAGCCGAGCATCATCCGCGTCCAGCGCCAGGCGAAGCTCCGCATCTGCGACATGAGCGATGAAGAGCTGCTCACACCGGGCATGGTGGCGCAGCAGCTCGCGATCCTGGACGGCGCGGAGCGCATGGTCGCCGAGCGCGGCTGGCTGCCGGACATGTTCGGCCATCCCGACTCGCCGCGCCTCGTCGTGAACTGGCCCTCGATCCGCCACTCGACCAACATCATGCTCGACGGCCAGGGCCACCTCGTGTTCGTTGACATCAACGACCCCTATGTGCTGAATCGCACCGACAACCCACTCGGCCGGCTAAGCGTGTGGGGGGCGCGGCGACGGCTCGCCCGCCACCACCGCTTTCTCCAGCGGACGCAATCGGTAGAGACGCGCCATGGCGCGTCTCTACGGTAGAGGAGAAGAACATCATGCACGGCGGTGACATGGTCGCGGAAGTTCTCAAGGCACAGCGCGTTGAGTTCCTGTTCACCCTCGTGGGCGGCCACATCTCCCCGATCCTCGTCGGCGCGAAGGCGCGGGGCATCCGCGTCGTAGACACGCGCCACGAGGTGAACGCAGTGTTCGCCGCCGACGCCGTCGCGCGCCTGACGGGCCGCCCCGGCGTCGCCGCCGTTACGGCCGGCCCAGGCGTGACCAACAGCGTCACCGCGCTCAAGAACGCGCAGATGGCCCAGTCGCCGGTCGTCCTCCTCGGCGGCGCGGCCCCGACGATCCTCCAGGGGCGCGGCGCGCTCCAGGACATTGACCAGATGTCCCTTGTGGCGTCGTTGGTGAAGTGGTCGGCGCGGGTCGGGCGGGTGCGGGACATCATCCCGACGGTGGAGGAGGCGTTCCGCCAGGCGCAGAGCGACACGCCGGGGCCGGTGTTCGTCGAGCTGCCGATTGACCTGCTGTACGACGAGGCGACGGTCAAGTCGCTCTACGGCGTCAAGGGATCGAGCAAGTCCCTGGCGCAGCGGGCGACGAACCTCTACCTCCAACGCCACGTCAAGCGCATGTTCGCCGGCGCGGAGAAGGCGAAGGCCGGCCCGATCATTGTCGTCCCGCCGCTGGAGCCGAAGGAGCGCCTGGTCGAGAAGGCCGCCGAGGCGCTGGCGGAGGCGCAGCGGCCCGTGATTCTCGTCGGCAGCCAGGCGACGCTGGACGGGCCGAGCATCGCGCCGATGATTGAGGCGCTGGAGCGCATCGGCGCGCCGGTGTACCTGTCCGGCA
The DNA here is from genome assembly GCA_046328525.1 of Anaerolineae bacterium. Classification (GTDB taxonomy): domain Bacteria; phylum Chloroflexota; class Anaerolineae; order Epilineales; family JAHCIE01; genus JBDHWG01. The sequence continues at coordinate 478,579 of JAXLWK010000005.1, read as the reverse complement.
TGGCGCGTGGGCTGCTCGGCCGCGACCACCCGCTCCAGATGCGCCACAAGCGCCGCGAGGCCCTGCGGGAGGCCGACATGGTGATTCTGGCCGGCGTCCCCGCCGACTTCCGCCTCGACTACGGGCGGCAGATTGGGCACAAGGCGCTATACGTCTCCGCCAACCGCAGCGAGACCGACCTGACCAAGAACCGCAAGCCGGACATCGCCATCCTCGGCGACCCCGCCGTGTTTCTGGCGCGCCTGGACGAGGCCTTGCCGGCGGCCGAGCGCTGGGCCGACTGGCGCGCGGCCCTGCGCGGGCGCGACGACGCGCGCAACGTCGAGATCGTCGCGCAGGCCGAGGCGGCGACAGAGGGCGTCAACCCGCTGGCCCTCCTGCGCCAGGTGGACGGGGCGCTGACTGACAACGCCATCGTCGTCGCCGACGGCGGCGACTTCGTCGGCACGGCGGCGTACATCGTGCGCCCGACCGGGCCACTGGCCTGGCTGGACCCGGGCGCGTTCGGGACGCTGGGCGTCGGCGCGGGGTTCGCCCTGGGCGCGAAGCTCGTCCACCCCGACGCCGAGGTGTGGATCCTCTACGGCGACGGCTCGGCGGGCTACAGCCTGAGCGAGTTCGACACCTTCGTGCGCCACGGCGTCGCGGTGATCGCCGTCGTGGGGAACGACGCGGCGTGGATGCAAATCGCGCGGGAGCAGGTGGAGCTACTCGGCGACGATGTGGCGACGGTTCTCGCCCATACCAACTATCAGTGTGTCGTGGAGGGGTTCGGGGCGGTGGGCATCCAGATGGACGCGCCGGAGCAGATACCGCAGGCGCTGGCGCAGGCGAAGGCGGCGGCGGCCGGTGGGAAGCCGGTGCTGATTAACGCCATCCTCGGCCGCACCGACTTCCGCAAAGGGTCCATCTCGATGTAGCGGGGGGTTAGTAGGGGACGATGACGTTTGTCAGCACGGGAAGTGCCTGATGTTACGCGATGGAAGAATGCCGCCGGCCTGCGGGTTCGATTCCCGTCTGCCGTATTCACTCTCATTATATCATATCCAACGGTGCGGGCTACGTCACTGCCTCATGTATCACATTCAACACAAAGTCTGCTACCGTGCGCCATACCGGCTCTGCGCCTGTTTCTCTAACGGCAAGGCGTAAAGTATGCTCGCCCTCTTGCCCAACGGGGAACCCATTCACACGCAGGACGCTGCGCATGTAAAGATCGGTCATCTGAAACGACGTAATCGACTCGATGGCCTCTTGGCCGTCTGGCAGTAGCAAACAAATGCGCTGCTCAAATTCCTTGTTAGCGTCACCCTCGATACGTTGCCACATGGAAACACATGCCCAAGTTAGTGGGGCGCTTGTGTCGGCCGGCACTGTGATGCCGTCCACAATAGGAACGCGGATATTCTCCAATATCGCGATTAGAGACAACGAGTTGGTTTCTTGATCAACTATCGCCTTGTCGCAGGGAGCGAAAAGAACGAGCTTGGGCATTATTCTGTCCCTATGCCGCCGTCCAGTTATAGCCCGTTTTAGAAACCGAGTCTACGCGGAATTGAAATCCGCCAAACGTTATCGCGACGATCTTCTCTTGTCGCTGCTCAACTTTTTCTAGGTTATAAAAGCGCATCAGTGTTTCGGTCAAGCTCGTGTCGCAGCTCATCGAAATCGGGCAAATCGGTGCGGTCTTGCCACATACCGGAGGCCGCTTGCCGCAACGCTCGGCGCTCTTCTTGCGTCTGCTCTTCGATAGCTTTGTCCCGCAGGTCGTTGAAGTCCTCCGGACGGTTCAAGGGCTGCACAGAGCCGTAGGCCTCTTCGAGAGTCATGGTGGGCGGTTGTGATTCCTTGGGCGCCGGGCGTTCGCGGGCGTCGAACTCTTCCCGCGTCGTCCCGAACAGAATCTCGTCCTGGTACACCCCGTCGGTAAAGACGTTGCGCCGCACGCGGCCCTCGACCTGGAAGCCCAGGTCGGTGTGCATGGCGATGGACGCGGCGTTGCCCGACGTGGTGACCGAGTTCGCTTTCTGGTAGCGCAACTCCCAGAAGCCGTAGCGCAGCAGGATGCGCAGCGCGTCCCGGGCGTAGCCGCGCCGCCGGTGCGGGCGATAGATGCGGGCGGCGAGGCCGAACGTCCCGAAGCGCGGGTTGCGCGTGTGGATGCCCGCCGTGCCGACCATCTCACCGTCGAGGGACTCCACCGCGAACGAGAGGTTGGCCGTGTCGTCGGCGTTGGCGGTGCGCGAGATCCACGCCGCGAGGCGGTCCTGCACCTGCTCCGGCGAGCGGGGCAGCTCCACCCCCGGCTCGAACAGGCGGACGGCCTCGGTGTCGGTCTCTTCGGCGTAGATCGCGGCCCAGTCGTCGTGGCGCAGGGCGCGCAGACGAACTTTCTCCCCCTGCCAGAAGTAATCAGTCACGGGTCAACTCCCCCTTCTCGCGGCGCCGCCCGCCGTGGGCTAAAGCCGCACGGCTACAAGATGCAAGCCTGAGAGGCTCAGTCGGGGCGACCCCTCCTGTGACACGCTACAGTGGGACGAGCGTCCCGAGGTTGCGGTCGGCGGCGCGCGCGACCGCCAGGGCCGCGACGGCGACGTCCTGCACGGCGTTGCCGACCGACTTGAACAGCGTGATCTCCTCGGCGTGCCGGCGGCCCGGCTCCAGGCCGGCCGCGATGGCCCCCAGCTCCGTCCACTCGTCGGGTCCCACCGCCTCCCCCGCCTGCCACGGAATCACGAGGTCGCCCGCCTCGGCGATGGCTGCGCCGCGCTCGTCCACGACAATCCGCGCCCGTCCGACGACGCCCTCATCCAGCTCGCGCGCCGCCAGCGTGAAGGCGCCGATGGCGTTGACGTGGGTCCCCGGCCGGAGCATATCGCCCGGAAAGACCGGCGTCGGCGAGGTCGTCGCGGTACACACGACATCGGCGTCGGCGACGGCGTCGGCTGGGTCGGGCGCGGCGGCAATGTCGGCCGGAACCCCCGGCTGACCGGCCAGCCGCGCGGCCAGCGCCTCGGCCTTGCCCGGCGTGCGGTCATAGAGACGCACGCGGCGAATCTGGCGCACGGCGCACACGGCCAGCGCCTGAGTCTCGCCCTGGGCGCCGGCGCCAAACACGGCCAGCGTCTCAACGTTGTGGCGGGCGAGCAGGTCCGTCGCCACGCCCGACGCGGCCCCGGTGCGCAGCGCCGTCAGCCAGCCGCCCTCGAGCGCCGCGATGGGCGCGCCGGTCGCGGCGTCCAGGACGATGACCAGGGCGTGGATGAGGGGCAGGCCGCGGGCGCTATTGGCGGGCGTCACAGTGACGACCTTGAGGCCGAGACCGCCGCTGGCCGCCAGGTAAGCGGGCATGACCAGGGCAACGGCGTCCGGCGCGAAGGTGAGCGCCGAACGCAGGGGAACCTGCGCCTCGCCCAGGGCCAGCTGGGCGAACGCCTGGCGGACGGCGGCGATGGCGGCGGGCATGTCGAGGGCGGCCTGGAGGTCGGCGCGCGAGAGGACGCGGAGGGTGGGCATGGCTAGAATGTCTCCTGGCTGTAGGCGCTCAGGGTGTCAATGGCGCTGAAGCCGTGGCGGGCGTACAGGCGCGCGGCGTTGCTGTACACCGCCGCGTAGAGGTAGGCGAGGTGGTCGCCGCGCCGCCGCGCCTCGGCGAGGCAGTGAGCCACCAGCGTCCCGGCCACGCCCTGGCGGCGGGCGGCGGGGATCGTGCCAACGTTGGCGATCTCGACGACGCCGTCAATCGAGACGGCGGCCAGCGTGCCCAACATCGTCCGCCCGCGGCCGGCGCACCAGAAGCGCCAGCCCGCGTCGAGGTCGCGCAGGAACAGCCGCCGCACAGGCTGCGGGTCGGTGTCGGCGGCGATGCCGTAGGCTGCGCGCCACGTGTCCAGGAAGACGTCCACGTCCGGCGCGCCCAGCTCGCGCACCTCCCACGGCGACGCGGCCGTCGGTGTGGCGGGGGTCGCGGTGGGCGCGCACACCATCAGGCTCTCGTAGCGCTCCAGGATATAGCCGCCGATCTGCAAGCGGTCGGCCATGTCTGCTGGGGCCAGAGAGGCCAGCATCTCCCACGCCGGACGCATGCCGCGCGCGTGGAAGTAGCGCTCCACCTGCGGCAGCAGGCGCTCGCCCTCGGCGTAGGTCATGGGCGCGATCAGGCGCGCGGTGTTGAAGAAGGCCCAGCCGAAGGCGGGGTGGCTGTAGAGGAGGAGCGGGCCGAGGGCCTGCGTCTGCCCATCCAGACGGCGGTGGCTCTCGGCCATGTGGGTCGCGACGGCGGCGCGAACGGCCGCCGGATCGAGCATGGGTTGGGAAGATCGCGCCGGAGTAGCCATAGCCTTGTTTCTGAAGGGCAGCCCGCGCCATCGCTCGCCTCGCGGCTACGAGAGGGCGCGGGCCGGGTTGTGTATGCGCCCGACCCAACTGTGCAGGTCGGCCGGGAGCCAGACCCACCACCTCTTCCAGCCGCGGCCGCCGGTCATGTCCAACCTGCGACATTTCTGGCCGAAGCCGAGAGGCGTGAGGCGCAACGAGAACTCGAAACCCCACATTGTTGTTCCTGTTGTCGGGTTCGTTCCTGTTGCGGTAGGCGCAGCGCGTGTTCCTCTGATTGTTGTTCCACGCGCCGCCGCGGACGTTGTTTGGCCTGGTCCCCCAAGCATGACGCCTAAGCCGATCACGGCGTCGGCGATGGCTCGCGGTCATGTCGTCGCCAGCCGCCCAGCAATCGGCCAATCTCGTCGGCCATGCGGCTGGCATGCTCATATTGTCCCATACTCAACCATTGCATGTCAAGAGCCAGACGGAGATAGAGTCGCACTTTCGCAAGCTCCACGTCTGCTCGATCAAGGTACTCGGTCTGGCGCCCCCTGGCGCTCAGACCTGCCGCCAGAAGCGCCTCGTGCAAATCGAACGTCGCGCTCTGCAGACGCTGCGCCAGGACAAAGCGCTGGCTGCGTGGGAAATGCTCTGTCGCCTGAAGTATCCAGCGGGTCAAGTCGTAGGTTCGGCTGAAGATGGGCGACTCGCGCATCGTGTCTAGCCTGCCACTGGCGGGAGAGCATGCGCCGAAAGCACAGCGCGCCGCAACCCCCACGTGTCGCCGTAGCGTGCGTGGTTCACCCACCCCTGGACATGCATATGCAGCTGGTCGAGTGAGAGGGTTCCCGCAGCGTACTCAAACAAGAGGCGCTTGAGATGGCGGCGAGCATAGATGACCTTGTGGCGCCGCAGGCGGCGATGCGTAGGGAACACCATGAAGCCCAGGAAGGAGACGCCCTCGGTGACAGGCCGCGGTTGCGCGCGGCCCTCATGCAACTTTAGGCGGAGCGATGCCAGCCGCTCGATCACTGCCTCCCGCCAGGCATGCACCTGCCCCAAGTCATCATGGAAAAGCAGAAAGTCGTCAACATAGCGAAGATAGGCCCGGCAGTGAAGCTCGCGCTTGATGAACTGGTCTAGCTCGTTCAGATAGACGTTCGCCCAGAACTGCGATGTCAGGTTGCCGATGGGCAGCCCACGCGGGCGCGTCGCCGCGAGGAGGTCGTCGCCGGGAAACCACGTCATCGTATATTCCGTATCCAGAACGCCGCTGCCCCCCGCCAGAATTGTATCCACCAACCACATGACGCGCCGATCCGCAATCTTGTGGGCCAGAATCGCGCGCAAGATTGTGTGGTCGATGCTGGGGAAGTACTGCCGCACGTCGCACGCCAGAACGTAGCGATGGCGGCGCATGAACTCGGTGCAGCGGTCCAGCGCGGCATGCGTTCCCTTGCCGACGCGATTGGCGTAGCTGTCGTGGATGAATGTGCGCTCGAAGACCGGCTCGATGATGTTGCACAGCGCGTGGTGGACGACTCGGTCGCGAAAAGGCGCTGCCGAGATGAGGCGCTGTTTTGGCTCGTGGATGTAGAACGAATGATAGCGGCCCGGCCGGTAGCGCCCCGACTGTAGCTCCTCCTGCAACTGAAACAGGTTGCGCTCGACGCGCATCTCGAAGGTGGCGACCTCCGGCTGACCGCGTTTACCCCGCCGCGCCTTGCGCCATCCCAGGTAGAGATTCTCGAAGCTGCAAAGCGTCGGGTACAGGTTGCGCGCTGTCCTAGGCATTTGACCTCTCGCTGAGAGGACTTGCGCGGTGGGGCGAGTTGTTGGACCGCGAAAGCTGGAAAAGGGGCGTGAAAGGAGCGAGAAGGAAACGCCCGGCGCGTGCCTTTCGCGCTTTTCGCGGTCTTTCGTGACTTTCGTGGTCCACAGGTCCGCACCTTGCTTTACAGTCTGTCACAAACCGGGACCGGCTGAGGGGGCACGCCCCCTCAGGCTCCCCCAAAGATTCAGAAATCAGAAATCCAGAAGCCAGAAATCAACGGCCTAAGAGGTGGGAGGCGCAACGAGAACTCGAAACCCCACATCGAAGTACCCGTAGTCGGGGGCGCACCTGAGGCGGTAGGCGCAGCGCGCGTGCCTCAGATTGTAGTACCACGCGCCGCCGCGGACGACACGCAGGAAATCCGCGCCTGCGAGTTCGTTCTCGCGCTCGTCACCCGGAACGTAAGGGTACGTGAAATCGGGCTGCGAGGAATTCTTGCCCCATAGGCTGCGCGTCCACTCCCACACGTTACCGCACATGTCCAGTGGGTTGTCGTCCGGCCACGGACCATCCGGCAGAGGGAAGATGCCCACCGCCGACGTGCGCGTGATCTGCGTATCGTACACGTTGCCGCGGTTGGCGTCGAACCCGTCGCCCCAGGGATAGATGCGGCCGTCCACGCCCCGCGCCGCCTTCTCCCACTCGGCCTCGCTCGGCAGGCGCACGCGCGCGCCGAGGCGCTGGCTCAGCCAGGCGCAGTAGGCATTCGCTTCATACCATGTTACACCCACGACCGGGTGATTGTCCAATGCCCACGTCGGGTCATTCCACAAGGCCGGCGCGCGGCGGTCGGCCTTCCAGCGGCGGCCGTCGGGCGTCCAGTAGCCGGCGTTGCTGTAGCCGTCGCTCTCGACGAAGGGCCGGAACTGGGCGACAGTGATGGGGTATCTGCTGATGGCGAAGGCATCCAGGCGCACCGGGTGGCGCGGCGTCTCATCGCCATAGGCTTCTGGATCCGTCTCACGGTCGCTGCCCATCCGAAACGCGCCGGCCGGGATGAACACCCAGGCGATGTCGGGAACTCCATCCGGGCGGACGCCGACGCCGGGCCGGTCGTCGCCCAGGCGCGAGACCAGGCGGCCGGCCGCGGCGCGGTCCGTGGCGGCGACAGCCAGGTTCCCCATCATTGTCTTTAGCTCGGCATAAGCGCCCGGTTGGAGCTGCGTCTTGAGGCTGCTGTCCTGGATCTCCACCAGGCACTCGCCGACGAGCAGCGGGCCGGTGATCGGGTCGCGCGCCAGGGCGGCCGCCAGGAAGTCGCGCTGGCGCGGCGGCTTCAGCTCCGAGCCGAGCAGGCGCAGCGTCTCACCCCAGGTGCGGCCGGGCACCAGGTTGACGGCTTCATGGAAGTGGGACGGGTCCGACAGGTAGCGCGCCGCCAGGTACTCCTGGAAGGTGCGGTGATAAGCGAACCCGTAGACATCCTCGTCCGGGCCGCGCTTTTCCAGGAGCGCGCCCCGCGCGACGGCCCACTCCAGGAAGTTGCGCAGCTCCTGGCGCTGCTGGTCGGAGGTGTCCAGGTCCAGGCGATCGCGGATCTCCTTCGTCCACGCGTCGGCCTGGGCCTCGCTCTGGCCGGTGCTGAGCAGCCAGTACGCGGCCGGCTCCAGGTAGGCGGCGCGTCCCTCCCAGTCGAGGGGGACGCCGGCCGGCGCGTGCGCCAGGTACATCTGGCGGCCCGTCTCGCCCGGCCGCGCCTTGTCCCAGTCTTCCAGCAGGAGCTGGATGCAGCGCCTGTACAGATCGCGGCGGTTGTCGGGCAGCCGCTGGCGGTAGTGGATCAGGGCCAGCAGGGTCAGCAGCAGCGGCGACTCGGCCAGCTCCGCGACCTGGGGTTTGGTCTGGAAAGCGGCCAGCAGCTCGCTGGCGTAGTCCTCCGCCGAGCGCTGGCTGTCGGTGTGGGGCGGAACGAACTGGCTGTACCAGCGGCGGACAAAGTCTTGCGCCATCTCCGGCGTCAGGGGCAGGACCTCGACATCTTCGAAGCGCCCCGGCGTCGTCACCGAGACGACGGCCTCCGGGCGTGTGGCGATGACGAAGCGGTTCTGGGGCCGGCCGTCGTCGGGATCAAAGCGGCGAATGAAGCAGTCCACCAGGTCCAGCACGCGCTGGCGTCGGCCCGCCTCGACCTCGTCCAGGCCGTCCAGGAAGACGATGCAGCGCCCCTCCTGGAGCCGCTTCTGGAAGAAGGCCTCGTCCAGCCCCGCGTCCTTGAAGTTGTACACCAGGAAGTCGAAGAGGGCGTCGGCCTCGCGCTGCGCCGTCAGCTCCGAGGGCTTATTTCGCTCGTCCTTGAGCCAGGCGTTGAAGTCCACCAGCGGGAAGTAGACTGGGATGGGGATGGGCGCCATCTGGACGTGGAGCGTCTCCTCTAGAAGCGCCGGTTTTTTCTGAAGCAGGGCGTCGGCCAGCGCCGTCGCCACGTACTTGAGGTAGGTCGTCTTGCCGGAACCGGCGCGGCCGCGCACGATCAGGCGCGGCGCTTCGGCCAGAGTCTCGGTCAACAGCGGCGCTTCGCCGCGTGGGTCTCCGGCCGCGTCACCCACGCCGCGGCCTGCCATGCCTCCCGGCTCGCGTCGCTCGCGGGGCCGCCGCGCCCGCGCAGGGGAATGTAGATCTCGCGCAAAGGAATCTGCGTCCCCGCTTCGCGCTCGTCCAGGGCGCGCAGCTCCAGGTAGCGGTAGCCCTTACTGACCGCCTGCTCCAGGTAGTTGCGCTCGTCGTCGGATAGATCAGGCGGCGGGCTGACCCAGCCCCCGACCGTCTTGGTCGTCGTGTTGGTCAGCCACTCCTGGAGCTTCTTCAACATGCCTGTCAGCCAGAGCAAGAGGAACAGCGCGAAGATGAGCAAGACGACGGCGACCATGCCGCCGACGTAGGACGTCAGCCACGGCCACAGGTCCACCAGGAATTGGAGGTTGCTATCGGGGACTTTCGGGAAGGCCGGGGTCGGGATGGGGGCGGGCGTCGGCGCGCTGGGCGGCGTCGGCCCCTGGGCGCGCGCAACAGCAGGCCAGCCGAGCAGGAGCGCGGCGAACAAGACAAGGAGGGCGCATACGATTGTGCGGGAGGGAGGAGCGTTACGCATCTGTGCCCTTTCACACGAGGCCGGCGCGTGTACGCCTCCATTATACCATACTGGCAAATGTTGTGCGCGGGCCAGAACGGATAGGGTGCGTCAAGTGTTTGTAAACGGTGGTGGGCTGTCCCTCATCCCCCCGCCCCTTCTCCCACAAGGGGAGAAGGGGGGCCAGAAAAGCCTCCCGTTCCCCCTCTCCCGTTCTGGGAGAGGGGGCCAGGGGGTGAGGGATGACTTACGGGCGGGCGTGGAGCCAGAAGATGGCGATCATGGCGAGGCCGGCGACAAGCTCGAGACCGTTGGAGAGGAGCCAGCCGACGAACCACGCGCCGGCCGCCGTGGTCGCCCGGCGCACGTCGCGCACGCGCAGGAACTCCAGCACCAGGATCAGGCCGATGGGCAGGAGGATCGCGCCGATGAGGGGCAGGACGAAGAAGCCGACGATGCTGGCGATGGTCACGAGGGCGGTCGTCCGCCACGACGCGCCGCCCTTCCGCGCGCCGGCCGGGGCCAGCCACAGCTCGGCGGTGGAGGAGACGATGGTCAGGACGGCCAGGATGAGGATGACGGCGGCCGCGCCCCACGTCCAGCCGACGGCGAAGTAGTAGAGGACGGCGACGAGGAGGATGAGGGGAGTCGTGGGGATGACCGGCAGAAGGCCGACGATGAGGCTGACGGCCATCGCCAGGATGGCGAGCTGGAAACCAAAGGGTTGAGCCATAGGCAAAGTATACACCGGTCGCCCAGTTTAGATTCAGGGCGGACAGGTCTGGCCCCTCTCCCATTTTGGGAGAGGCTGGGTGAGGATCGTTGAGGCTACGCGAGGTTCTAGGACCTTCACCCCAACCCTCTCCCACGGGGTGAGGGGCGTTACCCGCCGGGGAAGATGTTGATGCCGAGCAGGCCCAGGGCCTGCGTACCGAGCAGCACCGCCACCGACCCGGCGACAAGGACGACCGTCGCCCAGCCCAGGATATTGTAGATGCGCCCGTTCCTGAGGTCGCCGACCAGGCGCGCGTCGTTGATGAGCAGCATGATGAACACCAGGATGACGGGCAGCAGGATGCCGTTGAGCACCTGGACGCCGACGAGGAGCTGCATGACGGGCAGGCCGGGGATGAGCGCGGCGGCTGCGCCGAAGACGAGCAGGGCGGTGAACATGAGAAAGAAGGTGCGCGCGCGGCGGAAGCTGAGGTTGACGCCTTTGCGGAAGCCGAAGACCTCGCCGATGGAGTAGGCGGTGGCGATGGGCAGGACGCCGCCGGCCATGAGCGCCGCGCCGAGCAAGCCGACGCCGAACAGGAGCGAGGCGGCCTGCCCGGCGGCGGGCGCGAGGGCCTGGGCCGCCTGGGCCGCCGACTCGATGTTCGTCTGGCCGCTCACGTGCAGCGTGGCCGCTGTGGCGATGATAATGAAGGCCGACATGAGGTTGGAGAAGCCCATGCCGACATACGTGTCCACCTTCTCCGGGCCGTAGTGCCGCCGCGCCACGCCTTTCTCGACGGTCGCGCTCTGCTGGAATATCTGCTGGTAGGGCGTCAGGGTTGTGCCCATCAAGGCGACCAGGATGAGGATGTAGTTGCCGTTCCACTGGAACGACGGCACGAACAGGCCGTGGGCGACCTCGCTCGGGTTCGGGTGCGAGAGGAAGGCGGCGACGGGGTAGGCGAAGAAGGCCAGCGTCATCAGGAGCAGAATTTTCTCGACGTGGTTGTACGAGCCGGCGACGACGAGCACCCACAGCAGAACGACGGCGATGGGGATCGAGACGTAGCGGGGGATGCCGACAAGCTCGGTGGCCGCGCCGATGCCGACGAACTCGCTGATGATGAGGCCGCCGTTGGCGATGAGGACGACGCTCGCCGCCAGCAGGGCCAGCCGCAGGCCGAATCGCTCGCGCACCAGGTCGAGCAGGCCGCGGCCGGTGGCGGCGCCGAGGCGCGCGCTCATCTCCTGGACGACCGACAGGGACACCGTCATCAGGAGCAGCACCCACAGCAGCTCGTAGCCATATTGGGCGCCGGCCTGGCTGTACGTGGCGATGCCGCCGGCGTCGTTGCCGGCCGCGCCGGCGATGATGCCGGGGCCGAGGATGAGGAGCCAGCGCCAGATGCCGATGGGCGCGCGGCGCAGGCCGCGCAGCATGACCTCGTGGCCCCAGATGTTGACGGTCACGCCGGGCTTCTGAAGGGCGCGGCGCTGGCGCGGGGCCAGGGGCGTCGGCGTGGCAGTGGCGACCGGCTCCAGGCCCTGGTCTCGAGTCAGTGTGCTCATGCGAAAACCTTTGGCGCTTCGGCGCGCCACGCCCCGGGCGCGACGCGGGCGATGGCGGCGTCCACGGTGATCGCGCCGACGATGCGGCCCTCCTGGTCAATCACGGGGAGCGCGACAAGCTGGCTGTCAATGACGCGGCGCGCGGCGACATCGGCCGGATCCAGCGCGTACACGGTGATGAGATACGGGTTCATGAGATCGCGCAGCCGCTCGGTGGGTCGCGCTGTGACAATCTCGCGCAGCGACACGACGCCTTGCAGACGCCCCGTCGCGCCGTCATCCACCAGGTAAATGAAGTTGACGAAGTCCGGCTCCTTGAGGCGCTGGCGGAGGTTGTCGTCAATCTGCTCGATGGTCAGGTCTGCCAGGGTGATCACGATGTCGTTGGTCATGATGCCGCCGGCGGTATTCTCCGGGTAGCGCAGCAGGGCCACGATGCGAGCGCGGGCGTCGTCTTCGAGGCGGCCCAGGTACGTCTCGGCCACGTCCGGCGCCAGGTAGCCGACGAGATCGGCGGCCAGGTCCGGCCGCATCCGCGACAGCAGGCGCGCGCCGCGCTCCTGCGGCAGCTCTTCGAAGACCTGCACCTGCCGCTCCGGCGGCATGGCCTCCACCGTTTTGGCGGCGACACATTCGGGCAAGAGGGCGATCATCTCGGTGGCGTGGAGGTAGGGCAGCGCCTGGAGAAGCTGGACGATTTCGCCTGGCGGCAGCCGCGCGATGCGCTCGTGGTAGTCGCCCGCGTCCAGGGCCTCCTGGGGAGCGCCGCGCAGGAACTCGATGTACTTCCACGGGACGCGGTCGTGGGAGCGCCGGGCGAGGTGGCCGCGCGTCACGCGGCGCAGGATCGCCAGGGAACCGAGGTCGGCTTCGTCGAGGCGCAAGCGGCCGTCGTCCAGCGACAGCCATAGGTCGTTGAGGCGTGTCGCCCGCCGGCTCTGGAGGTCGAGCACCATCGCGTCGAGGATGTCGCGCTTGAGCAGGACGGCGCGGGCCAGGTCGTCGGGGGACAGGACCGCGCCGGCGGCCAGGCTCTCGACGCGGATCTCCCTGGCGCGGCGGTCCATCCCGCGCACGGCGTCCCACGACAGGGACAGCAGGCCCGCGCGGCGGTCGCGCCAGAGGACACCCGTGACAGGGGGATTGTCGCCCGCCGTCGGGTCTACGCGGAAATCGCTTAACTTCGCCCGCTGCTCGCCGTCGCTGACGGTGTAGCGGAGAAGGTCGGACAGGATGAACATAGGCCGTGTCTCGCTCGCAGCCGGGCAACACAACCCCCCTCACGTCGTGCGCGAGAGGGCATGGACAAAGGCAAAGGCCGCCACGTCCGCCTAACGCAAGAAGCGTACCAGCCGACAAAAAGTGGGGGCAGGCTTGCGCCCACCCCCACGCCGCGCGTGCCGGCAGGATACGAAGATGACCCAATAGGGGTCAATGTCCGGTTATTTGGGCCGCAGTCACGGCGCGGGTAGCTCTACACGATAGCGTGGAGACCCCCCCATCCCCCCGCCGGCGGGGGGATGGGGGGGTGAATTCGGCTCTTCCACGCTATACTGTGGAGCTACCACGGCGCGGAGCCGTCGTCCTGGTTGGGGGGAATGCGCGCCGCCCAGACGCTCGCCGGGTGACGCTCGCGGAGCCGGTTCCAGACGGCCATCATCGGCGCGCGGCGGCGATGCTGGAGGTACAGCGCCGCGCCCTGCCAGTACAGCGCTTCGGGCGCGAGGGCGCTCGCCGCGTCGTCGCCGACCACGCCGAGCAGCACCGCCGCGCGCTCGTAGCCCGCCCACGCCATCAGGGCGCGGGCCAGGCCGATGTGGAGCATCTGGAGGAATAGGGGCGGGGGCAGATAGCCGGGGGACTGGTAGTGGAGGGCGGCGCGGCGGTCGAAGACGGCGACCGTCGGCGTCCACAGGACGCGGTGGGCGCGGAAGAGCGCCTGGCCCTGGGCTTCGTGGAGCATGATGCGCGTGGCGACGAAGTGTTCGGCGATGAACGCGGCGACGGTGGGATCGGGATACGTCACGGTATCCAGCGCGACGCAGCCTGCTCAGTGCTCCTTGCTGAAGTCGGCGAGGACGACGCGGCGCTCGCGCCCCGCCCGCTCGATGGCGGCGTCGAGACTCGACTCCCACTCGATAGTGTGACCTGTGTTCATACAGAATCTCCAGAATCCGTGTCATGCGGAGAGGCCTCGGATCACGAACGGCGCGAAAGGACAGGAAAGGCGCGAAAAAAGAGTGTCGCGCCGTCTTTCTTTCGCGGTTTTCGCGGCCTTTCGTGGCCTTCGCGGTCCGGAGGTCTGTGTCAGCGGCTACGGGCCGAGGCGGCCGGAGAAGATGAGGAACCCGAAGCACTGGATCAGGCGTCGGGCGCCTGGCGGCGGAAGCGCGCCATGAGACGCGGCGAGCCGAGCGCCCACAGCCCAATGATCCCGATCACGCTCAGCACGACGAGGGCGTACAGCTTGTAGGCGCGCACCGGCAGGACGAACGCCAGGACGCCGCCGATGAGGGCGAAGGTGTAATAGAGGAGGACGACGGCGCGCTGCGACAGGCCGAGGTCGTAGAGGCGCTGGTGCAGGTGGTCGCGGCCGCCCGTGAAGGGCGAGCGGCCCTGCCGCCAGCGCAGGAGCACGAGCCAGGCCACGTCGAGGATGGGCAGGCCCAGGACGAGCAGGGCCGTGGCAACTTTCGCGGGCGCGAGGATGGCGAAGGTTGCCAGGGCGAAGCCGAGCATGGCCGAGCCGGCCGTGCCCATGAAAATCTTGGCGGGGTGGAAGTTCCACGGCAGGAAGCCGAGGCACGCCCCGGCCAGGGCCAGGGAGAACAGGGCGATAGTGGTCTGGTCGAGGGTGTAGGCGTGCCAGGCGAACAGGAGCGCGGCGATGAGGCCGACGCCGGCCGCCAGGCCGTCCAGCCCATCGAGCATGTTGACCGTGTTCATCATGCCCACGATCCACACGACGGTCAGCGGCAGCGTGACCCAGGCCGGGAACAAGATCAGGTCGTTGATGTTGGGGGCGAAGAGGTTGGGGAACACCTCGATCCAGACGACGTGGGCAATGGCGACGACGGACAGGAGCACCTGGACGACGAGCTGCGGCCACGGCGACAGCTCTTTCACGTCGTCCCACAGGCCGAACAAGAGGGCGAGGAGCATGCCAAGGAGGACACCCTGGAGACGCCACCAGTCGTTTGGGTCGAACGGCGCGGCGACGATGCCCAGGCGGTCGGCAGCGTAGACCAGGGCAGCAGCGGCGAAGAAGCCGAGGGCCATCGCCAGGCCGCCCCAGCGCGGGATGGGTCGGGTGTGGATGTTCTTGGGCTGGCGCGGGACGTCAATGGCGCCGGCGCGGCGGGCGAGCCGGGCGGCCAGGGGTGTCGTCGCCCACGCGACGAGGGCGGCAGCGCCAAAGACGATAGCGGCGAGTGGAATCACGGATGATCATTCGGATTGTCAGCAGCCAAGCCCTCGGCAAGCGCAGCGGCTATCAGGTCTTCATCGGCTGTAACGAAGGTCACCGGGGACAATCCGGCCGAGAGTGCGGTTGACCTCACATCCAGGGCAGTTGCAAGTTGAACAGCGTCATAGCCACGTAGCCGATACCTCTGGGTCAGCTCCATCGCATGGTCCACGATCGAAGTGCTGATCGGGATGACGTCGTACTCAACGGTGTTATGGCGCACCAGCAATCGGAACAACCTCTCGCGCTCGGATTGCGTGATTCCGCTGGGGGCGCGCTGACGAGACGCGAGCGCTGCCGCAATCTCGACGCGTGTGATCTCAGCGATGATGAGTGTATTCCTGGCCGCCGTCTCGGCGAGCGCGCCAACCCACGAACTCCCTCTTTCAGAAAGATAGCGCTTGACTAGCGCGCTGGAGTCGAAGAAGTAGGCGGTCATGACTTTGGTCCGCGCATCTCCAGGATAACCTCGCTGAGCGGTTTGCCGCCCACACGGTCCAGAATCGCTCGCGCTTCCTCGAGCGAGAGGGTCGACTCATCGGCTAACTGCCGCATCTCCTGACTTGGCTCGGCCAGCATCCCAGCAGCGCGCAAAGCGGATCGAAGGCGTTCGCGCTCGGTCGGTTCCTTCAGCGCGGGGGCATCCGTTCGCTCGGTGAGCCACTCAGAGACAAGCGTTTCGATCGGCTTGCCCTGATCCTCAGCTACCACGCGCAGCCGCTCATAGACATCTGTCGGCAACTCGATGGTCAGCGTTGTCACGTGTCACCCTCCCAAGAGACCCGGCGTTGGGCCGTCACCCCGTGCCGAACTGGCGGTCGCCAGCGTCGCCCAGGCCGGGCATGATGTAGCCCGGCGGCCACGGGTCGCCCGCGCCGGTCAGCCGCTCGTCCAGCGCCGCCAGGTGGATCGGCACGTCCGGGTGCGCCTCGCGCAGGCGATGCACCCCCTCCGGCGCGCCGATCAGGCCGACGAACTTGATCCGCCGAGCGCCCCAGTGCTTGAGAATGTCCACGGCGGCCACGGCCGAGCCGCCCGTCGCCAGCATCGGGTCCAGGATGAGGACGACGGACACGGTTGGCTCGACGGGTAGCTTATTATAGTACGTCACCGGCTTCAACGTGTGCTCGTCGCGGTACAGGCCGATGTGCCACACCTCAGCCTGGGGCATCATGTCCCACACACCCTCGACCATGCCCAGGCCGGCGCGCAGGATCGGCACCAGCCCAATCTTCTCGGTGACTTCCCAGCCGCCTGCTTCGCGCAGGGGCGTCTGCACCTGTTTCTCGGTCAGGGCCAGGTCCGACGTCGCCTCGTATGCCAGGAGGATGGCAAGCTCGCGGACAAGCTCGCGGAACTTCTTCGGCTCGGTGGCGGCGCTCCGCAGCAGGGTGAGCTTGTGCTTGACCAGCGGATGGGTTGAGACAAAGACTCTGTCGGCGGCGACGCTCTCAGGCGTCACGCTCTCGCCGATCATGGCGACGCTGTCCTCCACACACCCTCCTTCTGCGTCATGATAGCGCAAGCCAGGAGTATCAGACTCCTGGCTTGCGGTGAAATCGTCCTACCACGCGCGGTGCTTCTCGCGCGCCTGCTTGCACTTCACGCACAGAGTCGCGCCGGGGAGGAGCGCGAGCCGTTCCGGGTCAATGGGTTGGCCGCAGCTCTCGCAAATGCCGTAGCGGCCCTTCTGCGCGCTTTCCATCGCGTATTCCAATTCCTCGACTTTGCGCTCGAGATTTTGGATCAGCGCCAGCGTCTTTTCGCGCTCGACGATATTGGAATCGACCTCGTCCTCGGCCTCATCCAGCTCCACCACGAGAAACTGCTCCAGCCGCTGGATCTCGGCCAGGGTCTCATCGCGCTCGCGCACTAAGGCGTCGGTGCTCAACTGTTCAGTCATTGCTCCTCCCGGCGACGCGCGTGGCCCATCGGTGAGGGTGGCTATAGGCCTCATGGAGCCACTTCGTCAAGTTGAATTGCATTGTGCTGCACTGCGTATTACGTGGTATAACGGGTAGAGTTTCTTACCCGATACGGCCACTAACTTGCGTATTAAAAGGAAACGATTGCGCCGCCTTGCGTCCCCTACGCCGGGGGTGTATAATACATATGTGCTAATGTCAAGCGACTAGAGGATGACAGGATGACCGAGCGCGCCATCACGCCTCAGGCGACCCCGGAAGACAAAAGCCTGGACCTCAGCCTGCGCCCGCAACGCCTGGCCGACTATCCGGGGCAGGACCGCGTCAAGGAGAACCTGGCGATCCTCATCGGCGCGGCCAAACGGCGCGGCGAAGCGATTGACCACCTGCTGCTCTACGGCCCGCCCGGCCTGGGCAAAACCTCCCTCAGCCTCATCGTCGCCCACGAGATGGGTGTCAACATCAAGATTACCTCGGGCCCGGCCATCGAGCGCCCCGGCGATCTCGCCGCCATCCTCACGAACCTCCGCAAGGGCGACATCCTGTTCGTGGACGAGATCCACCGCCTGGGTAAGGTTGTCGAGGAAGTGCTCTACCCGGCGATGGAGGACTTCGCCCTGGACATCGTTGTCGGCAAGGGGCCGACGGCCAAGAGCATCCGCCTCAAGCTCCCGCGCTTCACCGTCATCGGCGCGACAACGCGCGTCGCCATGCTCAGCAACCCGCTGCGCGACCGCTTCGGCGCGGTCTTTCGCCTCAACTACTACGACCTACCGACCCTGTCCCACATCGTCGAGCGCAGCGCCGGCATCCTCAAGGTCGAGATTGACGAACCGGGGGCGCGGGAGATCGCCCAACGTGGACGCGGCACGCCGCGCATCGCCAACCGGCTGCTGCGCCGCGTCCGCGACTACGCCGAGGTGCGCGCCGAGGGCCACATCAGCGGCGAGGTGGCGCGCGCAGCCCTGGACCTGCTGGCCGTGGACCCGCTCGGCCTGGACGAGATTGACCGCCGCGTTCTCAGCACCATCATTGACAAGTTCGACGGCGGCCCGGTCGGCCTGGACACCATCGCCGCCGCGGTGGGCGAGGACGCCGACACTATCATGGACGTGTACGAGCCCTACCTGCTCCAGCTCGGCTTCCTCGACCGCACGCCGCGCGGCCGCGTCGCCACCCGCCGGGCCTACGAGCACCTGGGGCGGCGCGGCGGCCCACCGCCGCAGCAGGGCGAGCTGGAGTTCGGCGGGTAGCGCTGGCCTGCCGCTCGCATAGAGAAAAGCATGTTTGACCTGCAATCCCTCGGACGCCTGATGCTCATCGGCGCGGTCGTGCTCGCCATCACCGGCGGGCGGCGGCCAGCAGCAGCCCGCCTGGGCATCCCCTTCTTTCAGCTGCCGGGCGACGCCACGGCGCAGCGCGGCAACGTCACCATCTTCTTCCCCTTCGTCTCGTGCCTCGTCCTCAGCATCCTCCTGACGGTCATCCTCAACCTCGCCCTCTGGCTCATGCGCCGCTTCTTCTAGCCGCGTGCTTTTGGACCACGAAAGCCACGGCGCGCGTGCCTTTCGCGGTTTTCGCGCCCTTTCGTGGCTTTCGTGGTCCAGCGGCCCACGGTAACACCTCACTCGCGCAATCTTATGCCCGCTGCAAGTACCAGATGTAGCTGCTGAACAGGAAGCGGCGCTCGGCGGCCGCCTCGAACAGCGGCGGCAGCTCCGTCATGAGCCACGCCCGGATGTCGGCGTAGCTCGTCTCCCCGTCGGCGACGGCGGCGATGACGTTGGTCTGGGTCATCAGATAGTCGGCCAGGCGATCCGGCGCGAACGGAATCCAGTGGCGCAGGTCCGCGCGCGCCGCGAACCGGAACCCGGCCGCCTCCGCGTCGGCGTCAGAGAGCGGCTGGCTCTGACGCGGTGGCGCCGGGTAGCGCGCCAGGTAAACCTCGCGGGACCAGCGCTCGAACGCCGGGCGGCCCTCCATCTGCCCGCAGAATAGATTGTTGTACACGACGAGCCACGCGCCGCGCCGCAGGACCCGCCGCGCCTCAGCCAGGAAGCGCGCCCGGTCGAGCCAGTGGAAGGCCAGGGCGACGGTCGCCAGCTCGAACGACGCATCGGCGAAGGGCAGCGCCTCCGCCTGCCCGCGAACGTAACTCACACCCGACGCGGGAGGCGCGTGGGCCAGCATCTCGGCCGACGGGTCTAGCCCGACGACTGAGGCGGCGATGCCGCGCAGGGCGAGCGCGGAATGCCCCGTCCCGCACGCCGCGTCCAGGGCGCGGGCAATGGGCGCGGCCAGGCCGAGGGTGTCGCCGATGTGCGCGACGATCTCCGGATGAACGTAGGGCCGCGCATCGGCGTAGCGGCGGCCAACATCGGTGAAGGCAAAGTAGTTTGGCATTTCTGGGTGCGCCTCATTTGACAGCCACCGGGGTTGGGGCTTTAATCACGCCATGCTGAATTATAACGACCTGGCGGCCGAGTACACCCGCCACCGCCGCGTCCACCCCGGTGTCCTGCGCGCCCTCATCGCCGACGCCGGGCTGACGGCCGCGTCGCGCGTCCTCGAAGTCGGCTGCGGGACGGGCAACTACACGGTCGCCCTGACCGAGGCCACCGGCTGCACCTGTGAGGGCATTGATCCATCGGCGGAGATGCTGGCGCGGCTGCGGGCAAGCGCGCCCAGGGTCCGCGCCCAGGTCGGGCGAGCGGAGCGGCTCGACGTCCCGCCCCACACGTTCGACGTGGTCTTCTCCGTGGATGTCATCCACCACGTCGCCGACCGCGCCGCCGCCTATGCCGAAGCGCGCCGCGTTCTGCGGTCCGGCGGCCTGGTGTGTACCGTGACCGACTCGGAGGACATCATTCGGCGGCGCGAGCCGCTCGCGGTCTACTTTCCGGAGTCTGTCGAGGTCGAGCTGCGGCGCTACCCGCCCATCAGCGCCCTCACCGACCTAATGCGGGAGGCCGGGTTCAGAGGGCTGCGCGAAGAGCGCGTGGAGTTCGCCTATGGGTTGACCGATGCGACGCCGTACCGCGACAGGGCCTTCTCGTCGTTGCACCTGATCCCGGAGGACGCATTTCAGCGCGGGCTGGCGCGGATGGAGCGCGACCTGCGCGCCGGCCCCATCCCGTGCGTCTCCCGCTATCTGCTCCTCTGGGGCGTCAAGTAACCTATCCCACACTGGAGTTGACTCATGTTCTTTGACCTTCCCCTCGACCAGCTGCAAGTCTACACGCCCAAGCGCGAGGAGCCGTCCGACTTCGATGCCTTCTGGGCGGCCACCCTCGCCGAGGCGCGCGCCTTCCCCCTCGCCGCCACCTTCGAGCCGGCCGACTTCGGCCTGCGCCACCTCGACGTGGCCGACGTCACCTTTCGCGGCTACGGCGGCCAGCCCATCAAGGGCTGGTTCATCGCGCCGCGCGGCCGCCCGGAGCCGCTGCCGTGCGTCGTCAAATACATCGGCTATGGCGGCGGCCGCTCCCTGCCCTACGATCACCTGCTGTGGAGCGCGGCGGGCTACGCGACGCTGGTCATGGACACGCGCGGCCAGGGAAGCGCCTGGACGCCGGGCGATACGCCCGACCCGGAGTCCGACGGGGGCAACCCGCAGTACCCCGGCTTCATGACGCGCGGCATCCTCAGCCCGGCGACGTACTACTACCGCCGCGTGTTCACCGACGCCGTGCGCGCTGTGGAGGCGGCGCGGACGCACCCGCGGGTGGACCCGCAGCAGGTACTCGTGACCGGCGGCAGCCAGGGCGGCGGCATCACCCTGGCCGTGGCGGCGCTGGAGCCGAGTGTCGCCGGGGCGATGACCGATGTGCCGTTCCTGTGCCACTACCGCGTGGCGACCGAGATCACCGATGGCTTCCCGTACCAGGAGATCGCTAAATACTGCCAGGTGCAGCGCAGCAAGGTGGACACGGTGTTCGAGACGCTGAGCTACTTCGACGGCGTCAACTTCGCCGCCCGCGCCCGCTGCCCCGCCCAGTTCTCCGTCGGTCTCATGGACGAGATCTGTCCGCCGCGCACCGTCTACGCCGCCTACAATCACTACGCCGGGCCGAAGAGCATCGTCGTGTGGCGCTACAACCACCACGAGGGCGGGCAGACGTACCAGGAGCGCGAGAACGTGCGCTTCGCCGCGACGCTTGCGCTCGCATAGCGCCGTCAAGCCATAGCGAAGGGCGGCGGCCACTGATACGGCAGTGGGCGCCGCCCTCGACTAACAATCCCGGAAACAGCCAAACAGCGACGGCGACTCAGGGGAAGATGATGTCCAACTCCTTGACCGGCACTTCCTTGTGATAGGTGATGGTGTAACTCTCCACTAAGTCCGGTGCGCGCTCCAGGAGGCGGCGCGTATGCTGCATGTCGTGGTGCACCTCCCAGGAGTGCTGGCTGTCGAAGCGCTCGACGATGGTGACAATGTTGGGGTTGTCAAGGTCCTGGTAGATGCTACAGCGAGAGCACCCCGGCTCGTAGACGGTCAACGACAGCATCTCTTGCAGCTCGCTCATGAACGCGTCGAGCGTGTCTGGGCGGGTCACAAATTGGGCCAGGACGGCGATGGTAGGCTCGATGGGGCCGAACATGGTACTACGTGTCCTTTCGAATGAATGGCTGCATCAGAAGCAGCATTATTGACAACTTTGTGAAACAAACTCACTTCTGAATATAGTATATCATGACGCACTGCATCATGTCAAGCCGGTGCTTGACATAGAAAGGTCCATATCACGTACATGGGCGAAGCGCCACTGAGGGTTGCGGTTCATCCACGACTCGGTTGACGCGGCGTGGAAATGGGACTACACTCCATCTCCCCCGGCTGCGACCCCAGTCCCGGGGTGAGGAGGCGCGATGGACAGGCGCGAGGCGCGGGTAGCCTACCTTGCCGAGGTGGCATCGAAGTATTACGATCAGAACAAGAGCCAGCAAGACATTGCCGACGAACTTGGCATCACCCGCTCCGCCGTGTCGCGTCTGCTCACCGAGGCCCGCGAGCGCGGCATCGTCGAGATCATCGTCCACTATCCGTGGCGCACCTCGACGGACCTGGAGCGGGCGCTCCTGGACATGTTCCCGCTCAAGGCGGCGCGCGTCCTGGTGCGTGGCAACAAATCGTACGACGAGATGGTCATCGGGCTGGGCGTGCTGGGGGCGCAATACTTCACCAACGCCCTCAAGGCGGGCCACACGGTCGGCATCTCCTGGGGCAGCGCCCTGTACCAGCTCGTGCGCGCCCTGCGCCCCGCCAGCTACCCGGAGTCGGAAGTCGTGCAGCTGGTCGGCGCCGTCGGCACCGAGCGCTCATCGGCGATGGGACCGCTGCTCGCGCCCCTCCTTGCCAATCAGATCGGCGCGCCGTGCCGCTACCTCCACGCGCCCCTGCTGACGGAGAGCGAGGCCGCGCGCGACGCCCTGCTGCATGACCGCTCGATCCGCGAGACGCTCGACGTGGCCGCCTGCGCCAACATCGCCCTGGTGGGCATCGGGACGACGGCGCCAGAGCGCTACAACCCCGCCCGCCACGGCTACGTCGCCCTCGACGAGCTGGAGGCCATCCGCGCCGCCGGCGCCGTCGGGCTGATCGTCGGCCAGCACTACGACCGCGACGGCGCGGCGCTGGACATCTCCATCAACCGCCGCATCGTCGGCATCAGCCCGGACAGCCTGAAGCACATCCCGACGGTCATCGGCCTCGGCGGCGACGCCCTGAAGGGCGAGGCGATCCTGGGGGCGCTGCGCGGCGAGTGGGTCAACGTCCTCATCACCGACGAGCAGGCCGCCCGCCGCGTCTTGCAGCTCGCGTCGCCCATGACGCGCTGATGTCCGCCCATGCCCGTGCGCCGCATTGACATCCTGGGCGTCGGCGTGGACGACGTGACGCCCGCCGAGACCCTGGACCTCCTCACCGCCTGGATAGACGAGGGCGCTCCGCGGCGCGTCGTCACGCCCAACCCTGAGATGGTCATGCTGGCGCGGCGCGACCGCGCCTTCGCCCGCCTCCTGGCCGATGCCGACCTGGCCGTCCCCGACGGCGTCGGTCTGCTGTGGGCGTCGCGGCTGCGCGGTACGCCCTTGCGCGCCCTCGTGCCCGGCTCCGACCTCGCGCCCTGGCTGGCCGAGCGGTCGGCAGCGCGGGGCGACCGCTGGTTCCTGCTCGGCGGGGCGGAGGGCGTGGCCGAGGAAGCGGGGCACATCCTGGCGGCGCGCTATGGGGGCCTGTGCATCGCCGGGACATTCGCCGGCGACGCCTCGCCCCTGGGCGACCCGGCGACCCGGGCGGCGATCAAGGCGGCCGGCGTGGTGGACGTGCTGCTCGTCGCGTATGGCGCGCCGCGCCAGGAGGCGTGGATGGCGCGCAACGCGGACCTGGGACTCCCGCTGTCCATCGGCGTCGGCGGGACGCTGAACTTCATCGCCGGCCGCAGCCCGGTTCCGCCGCGCTGGGTGTACAACCTGGGGCTAGGCTGGGCGTATCGCCTGGCGACGGAGCCGTGGCGGTGGCGGCGGCAGCTCGTCCTGCCCCACTTCGCCGCCCTCGCCCTGTGGGACGCGGCGCGGCAGCGGCTCCTATCGTTGCGAGACCCCAATGCCATGTAGCGGCATGCGCCGACACAAGAACACGCCTGGTCGTCCTCGCAGCGACGGCGCAGTCTGTGTTCTGAGCAGGAGGGCGGTAGCCTGACGAAGCAACCCCACGATGAGGGGACGAAAGGGCGTAGCGGCTCAGGCTGGCGTTCGCAATGACAAGAGATAGGACTTGCGCAGTAGATGGTCGCTCGGACCACGAAGGACGCGAAAGGGACACGCCCCACGGCTCTTTTTCGTGCCTTTCGCGCTCGTTTCGTGCCGTTCGGGGTCCAACACTCTACCAACTGGGTAAGTCCTAACGAGAAAGGGAGATCTGAGATGAACGGCGTGGTGGCGGCGGTGAGTCGGAGCGCGAGGCACACGTTTAGCAAGCCGACGCAGGCTGGCATCTGTCTGCTGGCCGGGCTCGGTGTCGAGGGGGACGCGCACATGGGCGCGACGGTGAAGCACCGCTCCCGCGTCCGCCAGGACCCGTCGCAGCCGAACCTGCGCCAGGTGCATCTCATCCACGCCGAGCTGTTCGACGAGCTGCGCGACAAGGGCTTTACCGTCGGGGCAGGCGAGATGGGCGAGAACGTCACGACGCGGGGGATTGACCTGCTGGGGCTGCCGACCGGCGCCCGCCTGCACATCGGCGCGGAGGCGGTGGTCGAGGTGACGGGGCTGCGCAACCCGTGCGCCCAGCTCGACACCTTCCAGCCGGGGCTGATGGCCGCTGTACTCGACCGCGACGCAGAGCGGAACCTGGTGCGCAAGGCGGGCATTATGAGCATCGTGATCGTGGGCGGCGAGGTGCGTGCGGGGGATGCGATCCGCGTCGAGCTGCCGCCGGAGCCGCACCGCCCGCTTGAGAGGGTCTAGCATGCTCACCCCAATCGTCATCCCGAAAGCAACGCCCGTGCGGAAGATCCCCGGCTATGGCATGCCGGAGGATGAGGCGCACCTAGTGACCTGGCACTTCGTCGCCGAGCAGATGGCGGCGGCGCGGCACTACTGGCTGGGCACGGTGTCGCCGATGGGCGGCCCGCATGTTGTGCCCGTCTGGGGCATCTGGGTGGAGAACAGGCTCCACTTCGAGGGCAGCATGCAGACAATGTGGGCGCGCTATCTCACGCGCAACCCGCAGGCTGTCGTCCACCTGGCCGACGGCGAAAAGGTCATCATGCTCGAAGGCGTCGCGCGTATCATCGGGGACGATGACATTGACGCCGACGGCTGGCGGCGTCTGGACACGACCTTTCAGGCGAAATACGGGGTCGAAGAGGGGTCGCCGTACTGGTGCGTCGAGCCGAGGAAGGTGCTGGCCTGGGACGGCGAGCAGCTCCACAACATGACCCGCTGGATGTTCGGCTAATCCTTCGACGCGTGTTGGCGTAAGTCGGATTCTGGTCCGCGCAGTATGCCAAAAGGAGCGCGAAAGACGCGAGAGGCACGTGCCGCTGTCAATGTATTCTCACGGATAAACGGATAAGTCCCGCCTCGTGGGGATATTCTGCTCACACATGACTGTCCGTCTATTCGCGTTTCCGGCGTTGATCGGTGCGCTGCCGCGACTCAACCTGGCTTACTTCGCGTAGAATTCCCCGCTGACGTCCACTTTCACCGGGACACCGTCGAGATTCTTGGGAACTCGCGCCTTTGCAGCAGCATCGCGCACGTAGACAGCAATCACGTCGTTGCCGATCTCGTCCCTCTGAATTCCCACACCTACAACGCCTTCGATAGACAGCAGTTGGCTCTCGTATTTTTCTCGCACACGCTCTACATCGGTCTGTGGCACGAGACTCTCCTTTGCCGAAGGTGAAACTGGAGCAGGCGTTTGTCTCGCTGATGGAGTTGCGACACCTTGCTCGCCAGTTCGGCTGCCGCCAGTGCAAGCAACTGCAACGAGAACCAGAGCCATGCCGAATGCAAGCAGTATTGTAGACACTGGTTTCATGACTATATTCTCTACATCAATTTCAACCGGTCAAATCAAGCCTGAAGCTCCACCCCGGTCTCAAGCGATGGGGCCACCTTGTCCTGGACGAGGTGGCCCCATGTTTCAGAGCTGCTGGTATCCTTGCCACATATGCGGCTGCATCTTGACGGCTCTCACGTATACAGGTTGATGTCCAGCGCGTCCAGGACATTGCCGATCTTGTTGGCGATGGTGTGTGTGGTGCTACCGGCGAAGAGGAGGCCGACCGGGTTACGCACAGCATCCCAACTCCAGATCAAAGACCCTGAGTCTCCAGGGGCGCTGAAGGAGCCGCTAAGCCCCGTGATGACGATCTGGTCCCGGAAATAGGCAGACCGACCACTGCCATAGTTAACCCAGCCGCTAAAGTTGCAGTCAATGATTCGCCCCGTCGTCAACTCGGTGGTGCGCCCCGTCTTGCCCACGATCATACCGTATGCACAGGCTCTCGGCGTCCGATTGACGCCGAATAGTGCCAGGCCGCTGCTCGTTCGGTAGATGAACTCGCGCCGCACAAGGTTGGGCCACGCCCACCCACACGCACAATCCACCGTGTTGACCTGGCCCGACCCAAAACGAAGCGGAATCCAGCTCTCGAGAATCGCCACTCGATCCGCCGGGTTGTTGCCACCATCGTACGGCCCTGGCTGGAGAATGTTGTCACCGTAAGCGCAGTTGTTCTGATTTGCCAGGACATGGTTGTTGCTCAGGATCAGGAGGCGCTGATTGCGCGGCGCGTGTCGCCCCGTCGCCAACGAACCTTGAGTCCCGGCTGTGATCTTGTAGTGACCGATGGACACACCGCACGGTGATGCCCTGAACCTGGCTGTAAACGACTGAGCCTCAAGTGGCCCTGTCACAACGACGTTAATCGGCGCGGCCTCGCCACTCGCCTGCTTGATTCCCATCGCGTCCGCGAATACCGCGTGCGCCGCGTCCGATGACATCGGCGACTGGACATAGACATTCACTGCAGGCGCACCCGGTTCCAACCCCACATCTGGCCCAGCATACCCCAGCCCGACACCCACGATGTTGCCCTCGCCCTCCAGAGCCTCGGCGCTCATTGCTTGCCCCTCTCCGTAGGGTTTCTGAGCAAGCCACTCCGCTGCAGCATGGAAGGTATCCAGCACGCTGTCGCTGAATCCCGACGACTTGAGTTCCTCTTGGCTCGAGACGCCTGTGGCGCCTGCTCCTTGACCTTCGGATGCCGTTTCCGGCGGATTCTGCCAATTCTCGTCGCTCATGGTGCCCTCCTTGGTGGTGTCGGTTGGGGCCTCAAACTCCTCATTCTTGGACGTTTTCTTTGCGGGCATTCCCGTATCCTCCCTTGATGGCAGCAATGTTCCAACCCTTTCCAGCCTAGAAACCACCCTCCGCCTTGCCATGATACGATTGGCTCGCTGATAGGCCTTTGGCAATATACATTCGCCACGGTTGCGCGGTTTGCTCGCGGCTACTGCAGAGTATTGGCGTCTTAGGTTGGCAACGGTTAGTCGTGCGGCCCCGAAGTTCGCTGCTGTAGGATTGATCTCCAGCAGGCGACGTATCTAGCAGGTCAACGATGCTATTGGTTGGTAACCATATCGAATTCAGTACGTGCGCACACAATACTCTGCTGCATCTATCCCAACGTGGCCAGCGCCAGGAATGTAGACAAGTCAATAACTGTCTTATCATGTCTTGTCTAGTGCTATTATACTCTGACAATTCGGTATCTGCGTGGCGACTTCACCACGTATCGTGGAGAAATCTTCACGTATCTGGGTTGGCGTTTCCGACTAACCCTCCTTTTCCGATTCCGCTCGTAGCCCTCCGAAGGCAATACCACCGCTGGTCTTGCCACAAAGTATAGAAACACGAGAGATGCTGGATGGAGAGCATCTCTCGTGTCTTTCCATCATTTCGCGCTGTTCGTAGTCCAGAGCGTTGCCTGCTATACCCAGCCGGCGACCTCGTACCGCTCCACGCCCAGGATGCGCATGTCGAGCGCCTGCGCCGCAGCGCTCCGTGTTTGCGTGTTAGCGTCCTCGGTGGCCTGCCTCGCCTCGTCCGACTCCCACAGTGTCATCGAGATTCCCCGACCGCTGTCGCGGTCGAGGAGCAGCCACGCGCCCTGGCCGCCGGGCTGGCTCCGCCACAACTCGGCGATGTTCTCGCGCCACCACGCGATGGCGGTGTCAGTCTGCCCAGGCGACCCTTCAAACCAGTTGAGGCGCGCTGCGCCTGTGCCTTTCTCAGCGCCGCGGCGATCCGCAACCTCGTAGTGCTCGATGACGACGCCTTCCGTTCCGACGACGCGCTGAGCCTCGCGGAGGTCCTCCTTGTTGCCCGCCTCCGTGCCCTCCATGTCCTCCCGCGAGTTCCACAGCCCGATGCCGATCCCGGCGCCCGTCTGCCGGTCAATGAGCAGCACCGCTCCGGCCCGGCGTGTGTTGTGGGCCTCCGCGATATGCTCGCGCCACCATGCAATCGCGTCGTCCAGTCGCTCCGGCCGCCCCTCGATACGGTTCACACGCGCGTACATGCCTGCCTCCTTGTAGAACTGAATCGGTAGACGCATCTACTGACAATTATACAACAGGCTGGCAAGTGCGGGAGGGGGCGTCGGAGGCTAAGGCACAATCTCAAAGTAGTCACAATGCCGGGGGCGTACTGTCCTGAAGTCGCGCTGATCAAGGGTCAGGATGCGCCGGATATTCAGCCTTTCCGCCAGTGTCACAATCGCGGCGTCCACAAGATCAAGCTCGAGGTCGGCGTACTGCTCAAGAAGCTCGTGAATGCGCGGAAGGTCCTCGTGAACAATGCTCACGAAAGGGATAGGGCTTGTCTCCAGTCGCTGAATGAACTGGCGCATGGCAGCATGGCCGAGCCGTGCCTGCAGCAAGTAGCTTGTTTCCACCAGAACAAGGGACGGCAGGAGCACCACATCATCCAGCGCGGCCAGAGCTTGTATCACCCGGGTGTGGTTCTTGTCGGCGGCATCAACTGTGGCATACAGAAAGCCCGTGTCAAGAAGGGCTGGCATGGGAGCTATCTTTTGTTCCTGCTGACGAGGAAGTCTGTCACAACGGCTCGTACATTCTCTGACGTGTCAGAGACGCCTGAGTTGAACATGGCGGCCATACTGAGGAGAGACGCGCCGCCAGTGCTGTTGGGTAGGTCGCCCTGATCGGCCACATATTGCTGCAAGATGTCATTGACGAGAGCATCCACCGCCAGGTGTCGCTGGGCGGCTATCTCGGAGATATGTTGAGCAATGTCCTGGCGGACGCGAACTGATAACTCGCCGTTTGTTTCAAGCTGCTTCACGTCGCTCATAAGTTATCTCCTGTAGACGTGATTCTAGACCTACGACAGCCGTAGGTCAATTGGCGTTTTGGGACAGGCAGGCGGAGGAGCAAGCACTCCCCCGCCTGTCGTTTCTCGGCAACGTGGCAGCGTTACTTGATGCGGCCGTCGAGTTGGGCTGAGACCGGGCTGTTGTTCCTGATGTAGTCAATCACGACATCGTTGATGACCACGCCGGTGTTGGCCTTGCTCGCCGCCCCGTTGAAGATGGCGCGGTAGTCGGCCTGGACGTTGGACTGGTAGTCCGTCGTGGCGACCTTGTACGTCTTAGCGTCATCCAGGGCTTCGTAGCCCTGGGACGGGTCGGCCGGGTCCTTGAGGATCTGGATGTCCTGC
The DNA here is from genome assembly GCA_046328525.1 of Anaerolineae bacterium. Taxonomy (GTDB): domain Bacteria; phylum Chloroflexota; class Anaerolineae; order Epilineales; family JAHCIE01; genus JBDHWG01. The sequence continues at coordinate 449,428 of JAXLWK010000005.1, read as the reverse complement.
GCCTGGCCGTTGCGGATGGTGAAGCGCGCGCCGGACTGCTGCGAGAAGTTGTCCGTGGCGCGCTTGCTCACGCTGAGGTTGAGCAGGTCGCGCACCTGGGCGCCGGTCAGCTCGGTGACCATGATGAAGTTCTTGAACGGCAGCGCCGCCAGGTAGTCTTCCATCAGCATGTCGCCGGGCGGGATGGAGGCGCGGAAGCTGCTCGACGTGGACAGGGCCAGGTTCGCGCCGGCCTTGTCGCGGATGAGGTCCATGACGAAGTTGCCGATGACCGACTCGCCGTTGTACAGGTTGTCGTTGGACAGCTCGACGGCGGCGGAGCCGATCTGCTTGAACTTGGGCGCGTAGACCGGGTCGGCCTTCATGTCGGCCAGGCGGGCCGCGACGCCTTCCTTCACGTCCGGCGCTTCGGGGATCGTCTCGTCCATCTTGACCAGGCCGCCGGTAACGTTGGCGAGGCGGCCGTTGTTGAATTGCAGGTTGACGTTGCTGAGGTAGGTGAGATACTGGTACGGCTCGATGTACCAGGTGTTCGTGCCGGGGATGCGCTGCAAGTCCTTCTTGAGGTGGCTGTGGGTGCCGAGGATGACGTCAATGCCCGGTACGGCCTTCGCCAGCGCCACGTCGTTGTCGAACTCCTGGTGGCCGATGGAGATGACGGCGTTGACCTTCTCCTCCTCGCGGAGTTGGCGCACAACCTCCCGCGCCGTCTCGGTCGCGTCCGCCCAGCGCGTGCCTTTGGGCAGGTTGGTGGCGCGGACGAGGCTCTTGTAGCTCGGGTCGGCGACGGCGAACACGCCCAGGCGGATGCCATCGCGCTCGACGATGGTGTAGGGCTTGCCGTTCGTGGTCAGGTACGGCTGGTTGGTGTCGGAGATGACCAGGTTGGCGCTGATGAGGGGGTAGTCGGCCTTCGCGCGGCACTGCTCGAAGGCGGCCGGGCCGTAGTCGAACTCGTGGTTGCCGACGGCCATCACCTCGACGATGCCGTTGAACCAATCCCACTCGCTGCACGTGTACTTGTCCGACCACGACGGGCTGCCGGTGTTCATGGTGTCGCCGCCGCTGAACACGACGGTGTTGGGGTCGCTGAGGACTTTGCTGCGCAGGAAGCCGACGGTGCGGGCGATGCCGGCCTGATCGGGCTTGCCCTCGCTGTAGAAGGGGACGGCGTGGCTGTGGTAGTCCGAGAAGTGGTAGATAGGGATGGTGACGCCGCCGCCCTGGGCCAGGGCGAGGCTCGCGCTGAGGAGCGCCAGAGCCGTCAGCAGCGACAGCATGAGACCGAGGCGTTTCATGACAGTATCTCCTTCGCATATCTGGGGGATAACAGATGTGGTCGCTACGGCGGATTATACCGCCGCGCGCGGAATCGCGCAACGAAATGCGCGGTCTGGGTGAAGCTCTCGCTACGCGGGGTGAAGGTTCCTCACCCGCTGAAAATCGAGCGTGCCAACTCGATTATTTGCGCAAATCGCACTTGACGCGCGCTCCACTATGTGGCAATCTATGATGTACGGCACAAACAAAAGCCGAGTGCCACGCAAAGGAGCGTAAGGTATTCATATGTCTGCCCCGAGTCTCAATGGTGAGCCTCCCCTGCTCGAGATCGTTCGCGGCGTCGAGAAGCGCTTCCTGTCCTCGCCGCGTAATCGCTGCCACGACCTGGAGAGCGCGACACGCTACTATCTCGAATTCCTCCACGGCTTCGAGTCCCTGCCCATTGACCGGCCCGTCGTGACCGTCTTCGGCTCGGCGCGCTTCAAGCCCGACAACCCCTACTACGCGATGGCGCGCACCCTCGGCCGCCGCCTGGCCGAGGAGGGTTTCGCCGTCATGACCGGCGGCGGCCCTGGCATCATGGAAGCGGCCAATCGCGGCGCGAAGGAGGCCGGGGGGTTGAGCGTCGGGGCAAACATCCACCTGCCCCACGAGCAGGCCCCCAACCCCTACCTGGACATCTACGTCACGTTCGAGCATTTCTTTGTCCGCAAGGTGATGCTCGTCAAATACTCGTGCGCCTTCGTGGTCATGCCCGGCGGCTTCGGGACACTGGACGAGGTGTTCGAGACGCTGACCCTGATCCAGACCGGCAAAATCGAAAACTTCCCGGTCGTGGCGATGGGGACAGCGTTTTGGGAGCCGCTCAACGAGTTCATCCGCAAGTCCATGATGGGCAGCGGCACCATCAACCCGGCCGACATCAGCCTGTATCGCCCGACGGATTCCATCGAAGAGGCGGTCAGCGTCATTGTCGAACACTGCTGCGGCCGGCAACAAGAGGGAGCGCCATGCGAATAACACTCTGGGGCGCGGCGGGCGAGGTGACAGGCTCGGCTTACGGCGTCCAGACCGACCGTGCCCGGCTGCTGGTGGACTTCGGGATGTTCCAGGGCGGCAAGCGTCTCCAGGCTCTGAACCGCATTCCCAACGCCCTGAACGTGGGCGCGCTGGACGCCGTCGTGCTGACCCACGCCCACGTGGACCACGTCGGGCGGCTGCCGCTGCTGGCGAAGCGCGGCTACAGCCGCCCAGTCTACGCGACGGAGGCCGCCATCGAGATGGCGCATCTTATCCTGCGCGACACGGCCAAGGTGCAGGCGATGGACATCGAGAGCGAGAACCGCCGCCGCCAGCGCGCCCGCCTGCCCCTGCTCGCCCCGCTGTACGACATCGGCGACGTGGAGGCGGCACTGCGGCTGATGCGGCCGGTCGAGTACGGCGCGACGACCGAGGTGGCGCCGGGCGTCTCGGTGCGCCTGGTAGACGCGGGGCATATGCTCGGCTCGGCCAGCATCGGGATGACGGTGGCGGAGGGTGGGCGGCGCAGGGTCGTCGTGTTCTCCGGCGACGTGGGGCCGCGCGGCGCGCCGTGGCTGCGCGATCCGACGCCGCTCGACGGCGCGGACATGGTGTTCATGGAGGCGACCTACGGCGACCGCGACCACCGCTCGCTGCGCGAGACGCTGGCCGAGTTACGCGACGTCGTGCTGCGCGTCGCCCACAAGAAGGGGCGGCTCGTCGTACCGGCGTTCGCCGTCGGGCGCTCCCAGGATATCATCTACCACATGGCGGCGCTGTTCCGCGACGGCCAGGCCCCCGCGTTCCCCATCTTCCTCGACAGCCCGATGGCGATCCACGCGACGCAGATTTACGAGGCCCACGAGGAGCTGATGGACGCGGAGACGCAGGAGCTAATGCAGGATGGGCAGCTCGAAAAGGACTTGCGCCACGTCGTCGCGACGGAGAGCGTGGACCAATCCAAGGCCATCAACACGACGCCGGGGCCGTGGATGGTCATCGCCGGGTCGGGGATGATGAATGGTGGACGCATCCTGCACCACCTGCGCCACAACCTGTGGCGCGACGACGCCGCGATTCTGATTGTCGGCTACCAGGCGGAAGGCTCGCTCGGGCGGCAGCTGGTAGACGGGGCGAAGAGCGTCAAGATATTCGGGGAGCGCGTCGCGGTGCAGGCCGAGGTACACACCCTCAACGGCTTCAGCGCCCACGCGGGTCAGAGCGACCTGCTGGACTGGCTCGGCGCGATGGCGTCCTCGCGCCCGCGCGTCGTCCTGGTCCATGGCGAGGATCGCGCCCGCCAGGCGCTGGCCGAGAAAGTGCAGGAGCGCTACGGCCTGGCCGCGGCGCTGCCGCGCCAGGGCGAGACGGTCGAGGTATAAGACAGACTCTTCCCTCACCCCCTACCAGTCCCCCGAAGTAGTTCACGGGTGGGATACACAGAGGCTTTGTTATAGATTGCTTGGCTGATGCAATCGAGACTAAACGGTAAGTTATGAAGCTGGGCAGGAACCTCATTTTCTTCTTCTTGCACTCATATCAGCCAGGAGGACCGCCGTCAGCGTTGCTCTAGGTGGTGACCTCGAAGCCTTCAGGCAGCAGGGCCTCGGAACCGTCAGGGTTGATGACGACCGGTGTCCATTTGCCACTTCGCATACCTGTCAAATTGAGGGTTGCTGTGAGCTGCAAGGCGGATTGGCTTGTCACCGTCCCCGCGACACTGTGTCCGGCGGATACCAGTCTCAGCTCAAAACGAGTTGGATTCGTGAAATTGGCGCCTGTGACGACGACTTGCACTGCGCTTTGCCCGGGACCGTTGGGGCTATGATCTGGGGCGATGGATTTGATCGATGGGCCAGTCGCAGCCGGCTGTAGTGCGGTCGCGGAGGCCCCGGCTGCGGCGGCCCGAGTACCAAAGTAGAACCCAATGACCGTGACCAGGAGCGTTCCAATCATCGTCATGATCTGTTTCGCCATATCAACGGCAGCCTGGTTCGTATCATCACGCAAGTCCACGTCGTAAAGGGGTGGGGGACCGGCTTGCGCGAGCCGCACAGTGACAATTCGAGTCGAGAATTGCGCCATTTGATCAACGCCAATACTCTTGGATGTGATGACGGGTGGCGATCGCAGACTGGCAAAAAGGTAGACTGCGCTGATCATGAAGATCATGATTAGAGATAGAGCGATCAATGACTGAATGCTTCCCGCTGGCAGACCGAGAGGTTGACTGCGGTCGTCGAGCTGCACAAACGCGAACAGTACAGCTATAGCAGCCATCGCGATAAGCAAGACCAGAATGCTGACTATCAGCATTATCGGCAGCATAATCTCAGGTCCCGGCATTCTCTCCTGTGAGGCAACCAGATTGCGGTACGTCGCGGAGATCAACGCAAACGCAAGGATGATCATCAAGGCCGCCACGCCGAGATACACCCATCTTCGCGACGTGCTTGGTGTGGAGCCGCTTTTCCGAGGCCAGAACTTGGTCACAGAAACCTCCCAGGGCAGGGCTGAGATGGTGAATCTACTCAGGCGGCCACAGTTTCTGACTGAGAGACCGCGGATCCGCGGTCTCTCAGCGTCCGAAGCGCTACGTCCGCGCCGTTTGTCAGGTCGACATTGCGGCAGATCCCTCGCGTCAGTGGGTGAGGGAAATCGCGCCCAAAGCGTCAAGATAAAGACCCGAGCGGCCGAAGAAGCCAATAGTCTGCGCCGCCACTGGGCCAAGGTTGAAGGGCGACCCACCATTCCCGCCGTACGGTCCATACGTGGCAGTATTCGTTGTGATGACAAGTTGATCAATGTAGGCGCCGGACCTACCCGAGATACCGACGATGTTCTCGCCGGTAGCAAACGTGATCACATCTTGCGTCCCGCCATTGCCTCCATGTTGGGCCCCCATACGTGTCGAGCCATCCGTCATCTGCCAAGAGCATCGGAGAGCATCGACGAACTTACCGTGGCGGATCGTCAGCCCTGTTAACCGCTGCACGCCTGTCAGATCGTCGGCAAACGCTGCGCCTCCCGAACCACCAACCTGTCCGGTGCGTTGGAATGGGGTCAAGATACACGCATTGGATCGATTCGACCACTCAAGTTGCACAGTGTAGCCATTGAGCTGTTGATACCGGAAATTGCAGATGTCACCAATCTCGAAACCACTTGAGTCGTCCCACCAGGCGTTCACAGGGTCAGTGATCGCTTCACACAACTCATGACTGCTAACTTCCGTGAGACTGTTGAGTATATTGTCAAGCTGACAGCCATCACAGTTGATATATGGCTCTACGGCGTAGTAGATAGTCTGGTCTATGTGGTTGTGGTAGCCGCAGTATCCACCTGGCTTACACGATTGGAACCCCCCGTCCGTTGAGGTCACTCCAGGCGGTAGGTAGACGAAGTACAACGTGTTGTTGTTGGGCTGGGGTATCGCCCCCGATCCTCTCCAGCTTTGGATAGTGTAACATTGTTTCTGTAAGATGAGTTGGCCGCCGAGTTGAAAAGGCGGTAGGTCAGGGTGTATCCTACGGGTTGCCAAACACCGAAAGGAGACGAGACCATGACCTACCAACCGAATTATAGCCTACCCGTCGAGCTTGTGGAACTGGCCGCCGCGCAGGGCCTCGACGCCCTGCCTGAGGTGCTGCGCATCGTGATCAATGCGGCCATGACGGCCGAGCGGCAGAAGTTCCTGGGGGCTGAACCTTACCAACGCAGCGAGGAGCGACGCGGCCACGCCAACGGCTTCAAGCCCAAGACGGTCAAGACGCGGGTGGGGGAGGTGACCTTTGCCGTGCCGCAGGTGCGTGAAGGGGGCTTCTATCCCACCGCGTTAGAGAAGGGCTTGCGTTCTGAGCGAGCGCTGAAGCTGGCGTTGGCCGAGATGTATATCCAGGGGGTCTCGACGCGCAAGGTCACAGCGGTGCTGGAGAAGCTGTGTGGCACCGAGGTCTCCAGCATGGAGGTCAGTCGGGCGGTGGCCGCGTTGGACAAGGTGGTGGAGGCGTGGCGCAATCGCCCGTTGGGTGAATTTGTCTACGTCACGCTCGATGCTCGCTATGAGAAAGTCCGGCAGGATGGGGCGGTGCGGGACGCGGCGCTGCTGATCGCCACCGGGGTCGGCGCAGACGGCAAACGGCGGGTGTTGGGGGTATCGGTGAGCTTGGGCGAGCATGAAGTCCACTGGCGTACCTTTCTTCAGAGCTTGGTCGCGCGTGGGCTACGAGGCGTGCAACTCATCGTCAGCGATGCCCACGAGGGCTTGGGCGCGGCAAGGCGCACGGTCTTTGGCGGAGTGCCGTGGCAACGCTGCCAGTTTCACCTCCAGCAGAACGCGAGGGCCTATGTCCCGCGTGAGGAGCTGAAGGCTGAAGTGGCCACCGACATTCGCGCCATCTTCAACGCGCCCCATCGTGCCGAGGCCGAGGCCCTGCTGGCCAAGACCGTCCTCAAGTACGCCAAGACCGCCTCGAAGCTCTCGACGTGGATGGAGGCTAACTTGCCTCAGGGCTTCACAGTCTTTGATCTACCCGAGGCGCATCGACGGCTGCTGCGCACGACCAACGGCCTGGAACGGGTCAACGAAGAGATCCGTCGGCGCACCCGTGTTGTCGGCATCTTCCCCAACGAGGCGGCGTGTTTGCGCCTGGCGAGTGCCATCCTCATGGAGATCAGCGATGAGTGGGAGGCCGGCAAAGCCTACTTGACCTTTAAGTCTGCTTAATCCACCAAGGCCCACCCTGGCCTTTTACAGAACCAAAGTTGCATAATCCAGCTTTGCAGCGCTGCTTGTATGTCACCATCGCTGACCACTAGGTTGGGATTCGTGGTAATCGTTGTCGTCCCTGTACGCCTGCCGTGACCAATGGTCTGACCTGCAATGCTGTACTCGCTTAAGACATCGATCAATGAACTTGTCAGGATGGAGTCGAAGAACTGGTTCAACTGGGGAACCAGACCATTCTGAGGTGGCTGCTGCCATGCCGATCCCCAGAAGATGGTGAAGACTTCGACCGAAGTGAGTAGCCTTCCACCATGATACGTAAGGTGACCCTGTGGAGCTTGTGCTGCAAGATTCCCGCGTTCGGCAGGCGTGAGCGTCGGAACAATTCTAATCGGCCCAGCCATGAGTGTCTCCTCTTTGTCGTGAATGAACTGGTTAGGGTCTTCAGCCTGAACATCGTCAATCTTGCTGGCTACCGCGTTACTGTCAGGGGAAATCGGTCAAGGTAAGAAGAACTCTCGTTCCGCGGGATACTGTTGTACCACCAGCTGGGTCTTGATCGACTACTGTGGCTTTTGAGTCAGAGGCACCACCCGGATTATACTTCGGCACCAAGCCGGCCCCGACTATGAGATTCTCTGCCACCAGTTTCTTCTTATCCAGAACGTCAGGCACATCTACCTGGTCTGGTAAGAGCGCGCCAAGGGCATCGAGGTAAAGCCCGGAACGGCCGAAGAAGCCGATGGTAGCTCCTGGCGCTGGGCTTAGGTCGAAGGGTATCCCGCCATTTCCGCCGTACGGTCCGCACGTACGCTTGGTGGTCGTTATGACAAGCTGGTCGATGTAGACGCCCGACCTGCCCGAGATGCGAGTAATGTTCTCGTCAGGAGCCAATGTAATCACATCTGCAACGCCGCCGTTGCCTCCATGTTGGACACCCACGCTTAAGGAGCCACCAAGCATCTCCCACGAGCATTGGATAGCATCGACCCAAGCACCGTGACGAATGATGATCTGTGCTAGCCGCACGACGTTGGTGAGGTCGTCGGTAAACGGTGCACCACCTGAGCCGCCAACTTGTTGAGTCCGTTGAGATGCCACAAGGCGCTCCTTTTGCTGAAGTGTTACATGTGGATATTCCAGGGCTGACTTAGGAGGCACAGGCGCAGTGCAACATGACCTTACCCTGTTTATGGCAGGTCCTCAGCCTAATCCCCGCCTTACTGCTCAGATCATATAACTCATCGCCTATCTACCCGGCACTGATAATTGCACGCTCTCCAACATGCAGCATTGTCTCGATAGCAACGGCGGTAACAATCGGGATCCCAACTGAATTCGCACTCAGTGTCGAATGGGGTGCCACAAACAGCCTCCAATGGGCCAGCTAATAACCGCGACTGGGGGGAGGTAGCTGTGACACCCCTCCCACCCTAGCATCCACTCGCGCCTGCATCCGGTGGTACTCCAAGTACGCTAACTGTCTCCCGCCGGAGCGATTACTACCGAAGCTCCCCAATACACTTTCTACGAGAGCAGGCCTACTACCTCGATGATCTCCTTCGCTATCGTTGTGGCAGTCTTAACCCCCTCGACGAGGTTATCCCGCATCTGAGTCCATGGCACGATGTCCCCATCACTATGGTAGATGTCAAGGCGGACTGTGTACTTCCCGACGGCATCTGGGAACTGCTGCGAGAAAGTATCGGTCTGGACGCTCGGAGTTGTCAGATCCAAGACACTCCCTGCGGTTGTACAAGCAAATTTCTGCGAAACCCAGCAGGCTTGCCCAAGGCTGTCCACGCACACGACAAACACCCGACCTCTCAGGCCCTCTGACAGATGCTGGCACGCCGAAATCGTCGAGAGTGCGAGAAGCCCGTTCGTATATATTGTGGCAAACGTTGTCAGTTGCTTGTGGTTCCCCACTTGGTTGCTTGCCACGACAGTCAGCGGGTGCGTCTGTGCCGGTGTCGGTCCTGCCACAGCCACCGCTCCACCGTACTGAAAGATCATGTCGGCATCATTCACTACCCACGGCTGTCCATGAGGATCAACGCTAATCGCGACAGCGCCACCGTTGAACCCCTCCCATCCGCCTCCGGTCCAGCGGTAGATGCCGTAGCCACCAGGAACAGCATTGTTTCCAATGACCCAGACCGTGCCATCCGCGCCGATTCCCACGTCCTTCGCCCCAGCGGCGATATGTTGCCAGGCGTAGCCGCTGCGCTGAAATACCTGGTCACCGTCGTTCACTACCCACGGCTGCCCATGAGGATCAACCGCGATTCTCACAGCGGCCCCGTCGATCCCATCCCATCCGGCTCCGTTGTACCGGTAGATACCGTAGCCACCGGGCACAGCGTTGTTCCCGATGACCCAGACTGAGCCATCTGCGCCGATGCCAATGTCCTTTGCTGCACCTGGCATCAACTCCCAATCAGCCGCCCCGCGGCGGAAGATTTGGTCCGCGTCGTTCACTACCCACGGCTGCCCATGAGGATCGACTGCGATTCTCACAGCGGCCCCGTCGATCCCATCCCATCCGGCTCCGTTGTACCGGTAGATACCGTAGCCACCGGGCACAGCACTGTCCCCGATGACCCAGACTGAACCATCCGTGCCGATCCCAATGTCCTTTGCTGCACCTGGCATGACGTTCCAGTTGACCTCAGGCATAGTTAAGAGTCCTCCTTGTTTCTATAGACCGGTGCGTTGGACCAGATCCAGGTCACCCAGGGGGCCGGTGGAAGCAGAGAGTACACTTGCTGTCTAGAGTATGCCAGACATTATATCACCCCCCCCATCTTGTCAAGGCATTTCTTGACCAATTTCGGACGAATTTTGGACCAGATTAGGACCACAATTGACTATCGCCGGCGACAGACTCGTACACTGACGGCGCGTGCATTCCGGCAGGCCATTGCCATGACAACTGCAAGGAGAGAGGCGGTTGGGGGATGAGGGCAATCTGTGGTACAATTGCTCTAATCCCACACAGCATGGGGGAGCCGATGGGGGACTGTGACTGTGACCAATGCCCCGCCCGACCTGGCCGGCCGCGCCGACGAGCTGCGGCGCCAGCTTGCCTACCACGCTTATCGCTACCATGTCCTTGATGCGCCCCTCGTCTCCGATGCGGCGTATGATTCCCTGTACCGCGAGCTGCGCGAGCTAGAAACAGAACACCCGGAGTTGATCACGCCCGACTCGCCCACGCAGCGCGTCGGCGGTGCGCCGGTCGAGGGCTTTCGCAAGGTGCAGCACCCGGCGCCGATGCTCTCCCTCGACAACGCCTTCTCGGTCGAGGAAGTGCGCGCCTGGGGGGAGCGCATGCGCCGCCTCGTCGGCGATGTCCCGATGGACTTCGTCGTCGAGCCGAAGATGGACGGCCTGACGGTCGTGCTCCACTACACCAACGGCGTCTTCACCCTCGGCGCGACGCGGGGCAACGGCATCGAAGGCGAGGACGTGACGGCCAACCTGCGCACCCTGCCGAGCGTCCCGCTGCGCATCCCCGTTGCCGTGGACGCGGCCACGCCTGCCCCACCGACCCTCGTTGTGCGCGGCGAGGTGCTGATGCACAAGGACGCCTTCGAGCGCCTGAACGCGAGCCGCGTCGCCGAGGGCCTGGAGCCATACGCCAACCCGCGCAACACCTCGGCGGGCGCGCTGCGCCAGCTCGACCCGCGCATCACCGCCACCCGGCCGCTCACCCTGTACACCTACGCCGTCGTCGTCGGGCCGCCCCTGCGCAGCCAGTGGGAAGCGCTGGAGTACCTCCAGCAGATGGGCTTCCCGGTCAATAGCGACAGCCAACGCGCCGCCAGCCTGGATCAGGCCATCGAGATCGCGGAGGCGTGGCTGGCCCGCAAGTCGAGCCTGAACTACGACGCCGACGGCATCGTCATCAAGGTCAACGCCTTCGCCCTCCAGGACGAGTTGGGGGTGGTGGGCAGCGCCCCGCGCTCGGCCATCGCCTTCAAGCCCGCGCCCCAGGAGGGCGTCACCGTCCTGCGCCGCATCGCCGTCAACGTCGGGCGGACGGGCGTCGTGACGCCTCAGGCGCTCATGGACCCGGTGCGCATCGGCGGCGTCACCGTCAGCCAGGCGACCCTCCACAACGCCGACTACATCGCCGAGCGCGACATCCGCGAGGGCGACACCGTGGTCATCAAGCGCGCCGGCGACGTCATCCCCCAGGTGTTGCGCGCCGTCGTCGAGCTGCGCCCGCCGGACGCGCAGCCGTGGCAGATGCCGGCGGCGTGCCCGTCGTGCGGCGAGCCGCTGGTGCGCCTGCCCGGCGAGGCGGCGACGTACTGCGTCAACGCCGCCTGCCCCGCCCAGCTCCGCCGCCACGTCGAGCATTTCGCCGGGCGCGGCGCGATGGACATCGTGGGGCTGGGCGAGAAGATCGTCGCGCAGGTGGTGGACGCGGGCCTGGTGCACGACGTCGCCGACGTGTATCACCTGGCGGAGAAGCGCGACGCCCTGCTCGATCTGGAGGGCTTCGCCGAGAAGAAGGTAGACAACCTGCTGGCGTCTATCGAGGCGTCGAAGGACCGCCCGCTGGCGCGGCTGCTGTTCGCCCTGGGCATCCAGCACGTCGGCAGCACGATTGCGGAGACGCTGGCGCGGCGGTACGGGGCCATCGAGCCGCTTATGGCGGCCAACCTGGACGACGTGCAATCCATCGTCGGGCTGGGGCCGCAGATCGGCGAGAGCGTCGTGGACTACTTCGCCAACCCGCGCAACCGCGAGGTGATCGCGCGGCTCCAGGCGGCGGGCGTGCGCACCGCCGATAGCGAGGTGGCGGCGGTGGCGGACGACCGCCTGGCCGGCCAGACGTTTGTCCTCACGGGCCGCCTGCCTACGATGACGCGCGACGACGCCAGGTCGCGTATCGAAAGTCGGGGTGGGCGCGTCACTGATAGTGTCACCCGCAAGACGACGTATGTCGTCGCGGGAGAAGAGCCTGGAAGCAAGCTGGACAAGGCGCGCCAACTCGGCGTCGCCGTCCTCGACGAGGCGGACCTGCTGCGCCTCCTAGAAGGATAAGCTCATGCCTCGCCCCTTCCGGCTGGCCTTGCTCGCCGGTGTCGTCCTGATGCTGGCCCTGGCGGTCGCGCCCCACACTGCCGCCGCGCCGGCCGCCGCGTGTACCTATGTCGTCCACGAGGGCGACACCCTGGACACCATCGCGGCGCGCTTCAACACGTCGCCGTCGGACCTGGCGGCGGTCAACGGCATCGAGGACCCGCAGAGCCTCCAGCCCGGCGTGACCCTCGTCATCCCCGACTGCCCCAACGCCCCAGCGCCCCAGGCGCGCACCAACCGCGCCACGCCGGCCCGCTCGCGCCTCCAGATTGATACGCTGGACACCCATCCCGACGCGAAAGACATCGCGCAACCCCTCGTGGACCGCGCCGTCGGGGCGACGGTACACATTGTCGCGGAGACGCGCTACGGCTTCACCTCCGGCGGCACCGGGACGGTCGTCGGCGCCGACGGCAGGACGTTCCTGACGGCGTTCCACGTGGTCGGCGACCCGACGACGGGCCGCCTGTACCCGGTGCGCGAGATCCGCGTCGGCCCGTTCAAAGACTGGACGCTAAGGGCGCACGTCATCGCCACCGACCCGGAGAACGACCTGGCGGCGCTGATCGTCAACGAGGACCCGGACTTCAAGGGCTTCGCCTTCGCCCCGCTGGGCGACTCGGACACGCTCCAGCTTGGCGACACGGTGTACACGCTCAGCTACCCTGGCGCGGCGCATGGCGGCCTGGCGACGACGCGGGGCGTGCTGCTCGGCAAGCTTGGCCTGTCGAGCGAGGCCGGCCCGCGCTTCCTGCTGACGGACGCCGAGGCCAGCCCCGGCTCGAGCGGCGGCGTCGCCATCAACGAGAAGGGCGAGGTCATCGGCATTGTGTCGGCGATCGTGACGCGGCGCGAGACGCTGGACGGCCTGGGGCTGCCGCAGGTGGACAACGCCACCGTGCTCATCCCCATCAACTGGTCGCGCCCGCTCCTCGCGCCGTAGCGTCCAGACGAGACCGCCTGAACCGATCCCAGGGTGAGAACTCCGAACGGCCAGCGTGTAGTGACGACTTTGGCCGTTCTGCGGCTATGGGAGCGGCTGGAAGTCGCCACTACCTCTAGAACTTCGCGTTAATATCCTGGTTGTCGTGCCTGCCCCGGTGCATTGCATCGGGGCGCTTTCTATTTCGAGAGCAGTGAAGGCGGTACACTTCTTGCATTAATGCGGGTGGGATAGGATGCGTTGGAACGGAGGTTGTGCTATGTCTCGCCCGCTGTATCGCTGGATAGGTCTCCTGGCCGTGGTCGGCATGCTGCTCCTGGCGTGGCGTCTCCCAGCGCCCACCGCCTGGGCGGCCACGTGTTCTTACACCGTCCGCCCCGGCGACACGGTCGAGAGCATCGCCGACCGCTATGGGGTAGACGCCGCCGAGGTCGCCAGCGGTGTGCCGCGCGGCGGCCGCCTCCAGCCGGGCCAGACGCTCACCATTCCCGATTGCCACCCCGCGGCCCCGCCCGGCGTGACGAGTGTCTCCATCGCCGACTACACCGCCGATACCCTGGACGACATTCCGCAGGCCCCGCCCGCACTCCCCGCCCCGTTCAGCGAACGGATGGACGTGGCTACGGTGCAGATTGTCGTTGCAACCCCGCGCGGTGGCCGCGTCGGCACGGGCAGCGTTGTCGGCGCAGATGGGCACACGCTCCTGACGGCCTTCCACGTTGTGGGCAACAGGTACACCGGCGAGCTGTTCTCGCCGGCGAGCATCGTGGTCGGCCCGTACATGGGCTATACCCTCAAGGCGACGGTCGTCGCGTCGGACTCAACAGTGGACCTGGCGGTGCTGTGCGTCGAGAACCGAGACGGCTTCGGCGGGTTCGCCGCTCTGCCCCTGGGCGACTCGGATGCCCTGAACCTCGGCGCACCGGTGTATGTCTTCAGCTACCCGGTGCGCCGCGAGGGCGGGTTGGCGCGAAGCACCGGCACGCTCATGGGCATGGTGCGCAAGACGACGACCGGCGAACGCGACGATTTCCTGACCGACGCCCAGGCCTCGCCTGGCTCCAGCGGCGGCGTCGTGGTGAACAGCCAGGGGCAGCTCATCGGCATCGTCACGACGGCCCTGACCCTGGAGCAGGCGGTGCAGCGGCCTGGCCGCCCGGCGCTGACGCAGCTCACCGGCTTCGTACCCATTCATCAGGCGGACACTATTCTGGCGCAGGCCGGCGTCGGCCCGTAATCGCCACGACATAATGCCCGCCTTTTGACTGCGTCCCAATATCTCAGGTATACTTGGGTCCATGTCATCCCTCGATCTTCCGAGCGACTTATCGGGCGCGCTGGCCCAGCAATTCGGCCTGACCGAGTTCCGACCCGGCCAGGCGGAAGCCATCGCCAACGTCGCCGCCGGGCGCGATAGCCTCGTCGTCATGCCCACCGGCTCGGGGAAATCCCTCATCTACCAACTGCCCGGCCTCACCCGCCGCGGCCTGACCATCGTCGTCTCGCCCCTGGTTGCCTTGATGAAGGACCAGGTGGACACCCTGGTCGCCGCCGGCAAGTCCGCCACGTATATCAACAGCTCCCTCGACGGCGAGGAAGTGCTGCGGCGCATTGACGCGATGGCCGCCGGCCGCTACAAGCTGGTGTATGTTGCGCCGGAGCGCCTGCGCAACCGCGCGTTCATGCGGGCGCTCAATCAGACGCCCATTGGCCTGGTCGCCGTGGATGAGGCTCACTGCATCTCCCAGTGGGGCCACGACTTCCGCCCCGACTACCTCCACCTGCGCGCCGCCATCGAGGACATCGGCCGCCCCCCCATCGTGGCGCTCACGGCGACGGCAACGCCCGAAGTCCAGGACGACATCATCGCCCGGCTCGGCCTGCGCGAGGCGGCGCGCACCGTCACCGGCTTCAACCGCCCCAACCTGACCTTCGAGGTGCGGGCGGCGGACGACGACGCGGCCAAGCTGCGCGAGCTGCGCCGGCTGCTGGAAGGCGTCGCGGGCAGCGCGATTGTCTACACCGGCACGCGCCGTGAGGCCGAGAGCGTCCACACCTTCGTCCAGGGCCTCGGCATCACCTCCCAGTACTACCACGCCGGGCTGGACGCGGAGAGCCGCCGCCAGGCGCAAGACCTGTTCATGCTCGGCCAGGCCCAGGTCATCGTCGCCACCAACGCCTTCGGGATGGGCGTGGACAAGCCGGACATCCGCCTGGTCGTTCACTACAGCCTGCCCAGCGCCATTGAAGCCTACTACCAGGAGGCCGGCCGCGCCGGGCGCGACGGTCTGCCGGCCCGCTGCGTCCTCCTCTACTCCCCCAAGGACCGCGCCCTCCAGGAGTGGTTCATTGACAACGACGCGCCATCCGAGACGGAGCTGCGCGGCCTGCTCGCCAGCATTCGCCGCGCCTCTCGCCACGACGGTCAGGCGCGCGTGTCGGAGTGGGACCTGGCGCGTCACGCGCGCCTCAACGACGTCAAGGTGCGCGTCGGCTTGCAGCAGCTCGAAGAGGTGGGCGCGGTGCATCGCCTCGGCGACGACCAGGGCGTCATGTACCTGGAACTCGCGGCGGACGCGCCGACGATTGACCTCAGCGTGAACGCGGCCGAGATCGAGCAGCGCCGGACGGCGAAGCGGGCGAAGCTGGGGAAGATGATCGAGTACGCCGAGATGACGGCGTGCCGCCGCCGGTTCATCCTCGACTACTTCGGCGACCCGACACCGCCGACGGCGGACGTGTGCTGCGATGTCTGTCAGGCGGCCGCCGCTGCGTCGCCACCAGCAGAAGCGCGCGGCGCGCAGACGACGGCCGAGTGGACGGCGATCATCATCCTGGAGGCGGTGCGCAATCTGCCCAAGGGCGTCGGGCGGACGAAGCTGGCCCAGTTCCTCAAAGGCTCGCGCACCGATGCCGTCGCAGCCCTGTCGCGCCACCGCCTGTTCGGCACGCTGGCCCACCGCACGCTGCCGGAGCTACAGGGCATGATTGACCAGCTCGTGAGCGGCGGCTACCTCAAACAGGTCAACGCCGCGACCCCCGGCGTAGTCCTCACGCCGCTCGGCACGTCGGCGCTGCGCGAGCGCGCGGCCATCTCTCTCGACCCGCACCCGGCGCGCGCCGCCAGCGGCAAGCACGCAGCCCCGCCGAAACACTAGCCGCCTGTGACATCACCTTCTGCCCTACAACATGCACCATGTTGTGTCATTGCGAGACCTTCAGGCTGCCTAATAGCATGCGCCGACACAAGAACACGGCCATGCTGTCATTGCGAGCGTCAGCGAAGCAATCTCCCGCCCTTGCGAAAAGCAGTCTGTACCACTACGGCGTTGCTGTCACCCAGCGGGGGATTGCTTCGGCGGCAAAGCCCGCCTCGCAATGACGGTTGGCGGTGTTGACGTAATGACTCGATGCACCGGCTCGACATCACACCGAAATCGTTGGCCCATCACGCTTGTCGTCGCGCTATTCCTCCTCCTCGGCGCGCTGCACATCCTCTGGTCGCCCATCTTCATCAAGCCCGACGAGGCCTGGCACATGGGCTACGTCGAGTATCTGCGCGCCAACGGCGGACTGCCGAGGGTGCGCCTGACCCTGCCGAACGGAGAGGCGCGCGGGCGAGCCGAGCCGGAGGGGCATCAGCCGCCCCTGTACTATGCCGCCGTCGCCCTGGCGACGCTGCCCATTGACCTGGCCGACAGCGACAACCTGTACCGCCGCAATCCGCACTTCCTCGCCACCGACAGCGGCAACCTCAACGTCTGGGCGCCCGCACCGAGCCGCGCCGAAAGCGCCTTCTACGTCGGGCGGGCCGTCTCGCTGCTCTTCGGCGCGGTGGCCGTGGCCGCGACGTACTTCGCGGCGCTGGAGTTCCTCCCGTGGGGCGTCGCGCTCATGGCCGCCGCCGCCCTCGCCTTCAACCCGCAGTTCCTCGTCATCAGCACGTCCCTCAGCAACGATGTGCCAGCGGTGGCGTGGTGTACCCTGGCGCTGTGGGCGGCGCTGCGCAGCATCCGACGCGGCCTGACCCTGCGGCGGGCGGCGGCGTTCGGCCTGGCCGTGGGATTGGGGACGCTGACCAAGCTCAGCGGCCTGCTGCCCATCGCGCTGCTGCCGCTGATGATGGTGAGTCCCTCACCCCCTGGCCCCCTCGCCCCTCGAGGGCGAGGGGGCCAGGGGGTGAGGGGCCGGGTTCCTGCCGCCCTGCTCGCTCTGGCCCTCGCGCTCCTGATCCCGCTGCCCTGGTTCCTCCGCAACCGGCAGCTCTACGGTGACTTTCTCGCCACGGCGCCGGTCTTCGCGCTGATGGGGCAGCGGTCGGGCATCATCTCGCCGGGCGACCTGGCCGCGCTGCTGCTGTTCATCGGCCGCTCGTACTGGCTCGATGTTGGGCCGGGCGGCGTCGGCTTCGGCCCGACCTGGCTGTACCTTGCCCTCGCCGCGCTCGTCGTCGTCTGCGGCGTCGGCGTCGTCCTTGCCTGGCGGCGTCGGCCGGACTGGCGGCTCCCCATCGCCGCCCTCGTCTTCTACGCCCTCGTGGTCCTGCTGAGCGTGCTCAGCCTGGGGACGCGCACGCGCACGTTCATGGGCGGCGGGCGGCTCGCCTTCCCCTTCGCCGCGGCGCTGGCGATTCTGCTCGCCCTCGGCGCGTGGTGTCTCGTCCCCCAGCGCCGTCAGTTGGCGCTGGTCGTGGGGTGGAGCGGCGGGTGGCTCGCCCTGGCCGCCGCCGTCACCTGGCTGTTCGTCGCGGCGCCGTTCGCGCCACCGCCCGTGGTTTCCGCGCCGTCCTCGCCCCCGGTCGCCACGTTCGACGCCGGCTTTGCCTTGCAGGACGCCAAGATTGGGCCGGTGGGCCGCGACGGGCGTGTGGATGTCGCGCTGGATTGGCAGGTCACGCAGCCAGCGGACAGCCTCTACAGCGTGTTCGTGCAGGCGCTCAACCCGGCTGGCCCCGGCCTGCTGGCCCAGGCGGACACCCTTCC
Organism: Anaerolineae bacterium; assembly: GCA_046328525.1. Classification (GTDB taxonomy): domain Bacteria; phylum Chloroflexota; class Anaerolineae; order Epilineales; family JAHCIE01; genus JBDHWG01. Next base: position 431,379 of record JAXLWK010000005.1, on the reverse strand, counting down.
CGGCCGCGGCTACTTCCCGTGGGAGCGCTGGACGGCGGGCCAGACGCGCCGCGACACGTACAGCCTGGCGCTGCCGTCGGTGGACGAGCCGCAGCGCGTGCCCGTTGTGGCCGGCCTGTATGACAGTGCGACGATGACGCGCCTGATGGCGGCGCAGGACGGACGGAGCGCCGACGCCGTGGTGGTGGGGCACATCGTCCTGCGCCCGACAACGCCCCTGGGCGTACCGCCGTCGGCGCGGCTGCCGCAGCCGGTGGCGTTCGGCGATGCGCGGCTGGTGGGCGCGGAGATTGCGCCGGCGGCCGACAAGCTCGGCGTGACTCTGTGGTGGCAGGCGGACGCGGCGCTGCCCGCTGATTACACCGTGTTCGTCCACCTGCTCGGCTCGAACGGTCTCGCCGCGACTGGCGACGGCCCGGCGGCGGAGGGGCGCTTCCCGACGAGCGCGTGGGCGGCGGGCGACGTTGTGCGCGACGAACACAGCCTGGGGCTGGACAAGGTCGCGCCCGGCGTGTACCGCATCGGTGTCGGGCTGTATGACGCGGCGACGGGCGCGCGGGTGGCGGCGGCGCAGAGTGGGGCGCGGCTGGCGGACGATACGGCGATTGTGGGCGAAGTGACACGGTGACGGAGTGACGGAGTGGCGAGGTGACGAGGTGACGGGCTGGCAGGGTGACGCGGTGGTGGCGTGACGGGGTGACGGGGTGACGGAGTGACGAGGTGACGGGGTGACGGAGTGACGAGGTGACGGAGTGACGCGCCGCGAGAGTTGACAGGCATCCTGAGGCGGGTTATGCTCTAGGCCGCGCAGTCGCGTATGACCACGCCCGGAGAATCTACCCCATGGACCTGAGTCTATTGAATCTATTGGTGCTCGGCCTGGCGGCCGTCGGCGCCGGCGCCGTCAATGCCATCGCTGGCGGCGGCACACTCATCACCTTCCCGACGATGGTGGCGATGGGCGTTCCGCCGCTCAACGCGAACGTCACCAACACTGTGTCGCTCTTTCCCGGCTACCTGGGGGGGACGATGGCGCAGCGGGCGGACCTGGCCGGGCAGCGGCGGCGGGTGCGGCTGCTGGCGCCGGTGGGCGTGGTCGGCGGCCTGGCCGGCGGGATTCTGCTGCTGCTGACGGGGGAAGCGTTGTTCCGCATTCTCGTGCCGTGGCTCATCATCATGGCCTCGACGCTGCTGCTCTTTCAGGACCGCATTCGCGGCTGGGTCGTTCGCCGCCTCACCTCGCCGGAGCAGACGCAGGTCAGCGAGGCGTGGTCCATCGGCCCGGTGTTCCTGGCGTCGGTCTACGGCGGCTACTTTGGGGCGGGGCTGAGCGTCATCCTGATCGCCGTCCTCGGCCTGGTCATCCACGACAACCTGACGCGCATCAACGCGCTCAAGCAGGCGCTCTCGCTGTGCGTCAACCTGGCGGCGGCCCTCTTCTTCGTCTTCTCCGGCAAGGTGCTGTGGATCGCGGTGCCGGTGATGATGATCGGAGCGCTGCTCGGCGGCGTGCTGGGCGGGCGGCTAGCGAGCCGCGTCAAGGCGAGCACGCTGCGGACGATTGTCGTGATTATCGGCTACGTCGTCGGCGTTATCTACTTGTTCCGGTAAGCCCATGCGCGACGAAGACATTCACGCGGCCCTGGCCGCCCTCCGCCAGGCCGCCCCCGGTTGGGACACGCCCCTCGTGGACGCGATGGCGGCGCGCGGGACGACGCCGTTCCGCGTGCTGGCGGCGACGATCCTGAGCCTGCGCACCCAGGACCGCACAACGGCGCAGGTCACGCCGCGCCTGTTTGCCCTGGCCGACACGCCCCAGGCGATGCTGGCGCTGACGGCGGAGCAAATCGAGGCGGCGATCTACCCGGTCGGCTTCTACCGCAACAAGGCGCGCACGCTGCTCGACCTGAGTCGGATTCTCGTCGAGGAGCATGGCGGGGTGGTGCCGGATGACCTGGACACGCTGCTGGCGTTGCCGGGGGTCGGGCGCAAGACGGCCAATCTTGTGCTGACAGCGGGCTACGGCAAGCCCGGCATCTGCGTGGACACCCACGTCCACCGCATCACGAACCGCTGGGGCTACGTGCAAACAAAGACGCCGGAACAGACGGAGATGGCGCTGCGGGAGAAGCTGCCGCCGCAGTACTGGATCGAGATCAACACGCTGCTCGTCGCCCTGGGCCAAAACATCTGCCACCCGACGTCGCCGCGCTGCTCGGTGTGCCCCGTGCGCCTGTGGTGCGACCGCGTCGGCGTCATCCGCAGCCGGTGATGTCTACTGTGAGCGGTCAGCGGGCGCAGGCGCTTCAGCCTGGCGCTTCTCCGTCGCCCGTCGTTCTCCTGTCGCTGGCTTCCACTACTCCGGCTGGTGGATGCGGCAGTAGGTCGAGCCGGGGAGCGGCTTGTTGCGGCACTGCGCTCCCGCCTTCGTCAGGGCGTGGCAGTGCGCGGTCGAGCCGTTGGTCGGCTGGCTGCCCCCGAAGGCCTCGTGTGGGTAGCTGTAGGCGGCGGCCTGGGCCGTGACCTGGCTGGCCGTGTCTGTCGCCGGCGGCGGGGCTTTCGACGATTTCTTGCGGCGGCTGCGCGGGGCCGGATGCGGCGTGCCGGAGGGGTCTGTCGCCTCGGCGTCCGTGATCTCCGTCGGATGGGACTCCTGCGCCTCGGCGCTCTCGCGCTGCGACGCGGCGGCGCGGGCGCTGAACGTGGAGGCCATGTCCAGCAGGAAGCGCAGCTCGACCTGGAAGTCGGAGACAATCGCCTCCGGGTGCGGAACCAGTCCCGCGTCGGTCGCCACGCCCACCACGACATCGCCGGCGTAGCTCAGAATGCTGACGCCGAGACCGAGGCGGCCGGACTGCGGCACCCAGAACATGATGTTGCGCACGGGGCGGCCGGCGAGGTAGATGGTCTGGCGCGGGCCGGGCACGTTCGTCATGACGCCGGTGCCCTTCGCGCCGAACATCTCGATCACCATGCTCTGCACGTCTTGCGACGTCATGCCGACGGCGTTGAGGATGCCGAACACGACCACCGCTTCGGGCGAGGACTTGATCTCGTCCATGCGCGCCTTGATGCGGTACAGGCGCTCCAGCGGCTTGTCTGTGCCGATGGGCAGATCGAGGAAGACCAGGCCGAAACGGTTGCCGAGGGTCAACGGGGCGTCAGGCGAGCGCAGGTTGACGGGAACAACGGCGCGGATGGTCTTGTCCTCGATGTCTTCGCCCTGGGAGATTAGGTAGCGCCGCAGCGCGCCGGTGACGGCGGTAAGGAGAACGTCGTTGACCGTCCCGCCCATGGCGCGGCCGATTGTCTTCACGTCTTCGAGGGGGATCGGCTCCGACCACGCGGCGTGCTTGTCCGGGCCGAGCTTGCCCTTCAAAGACGTCGGCGGATCGGGCAGGAGGGACAAGAGACGGCCCAGCGTCAGCGCGCTGTCGAAGCCGATCTCGGCGGCTTTGCGCGCGTGGTCTGCATGGCTGATAAGGTCCACGCCCTCGTTGACGACACTCTCGGTCACCTTGCGCGTTCCGTCCACGAGGTCCGTCACGGGGCGGAGGAGGGCCAGCAGGGGGTTGCCGGGCTTGCGCCGTCGCCGGCGCGGGCGGTCGTCTACCCAGGCCGCATCCGGCTCGTTGTCCGTCATGCCGAGGAGCACGCCGATGAGGGCGATGCCGTCGGCCATGCTGTGGTGGATGCGCCCGATGAGGGCGCTGCCTTCGCCGTAACCCTCGACGAGATGGTACTCCCACGGCGAGCGAGTGAGGTCGAGGGGCGTGCTCATCAGGTGGCTGACGAGGCGCTCCAGCATCTCCTTGTCGCCGGGCGGCGGCAACTTGAACCGCCGCAGATGGTCGTTGATGTCGAAGTTGGGGTCTACTTCCCAGTAGGGGGAGCCTAACCTGGGTTCGACAATCTTGGAGCGGAAACGATCCCAGCGCAGCAACCGCTCTTCGAGCGTCGCCTTGACGCGCCCGTAGTCCAGCGGCTGATCGAACATCATGACGCCGGTGATCATCATGAGGTTGTCTCGGTCTTCCATCCGCAGCCATGCGGTATCCACGGAAGACAGGGCTTCGCGACGTCGGCGGGCCATGGGCTTACCCTCCCCTCTAACACGACGAAAACTTCGCCTGTATTATACGCGCGCGCGTCAAGAAGGGCGAACCCGCCGCCGGTGGCGCATGGAGTAACGACCTATGCCGCTCACCGAATGATCGCTGCAAACCGCTGGCGGTGGTAGGGGCAGGTTTGAAACCTGCCCCTACGACAGCGTCTGCATCGAGATCAGAACCCTCTCCCCTTGTGGGAGAGGGCAGGGTGAGGGGGCACAGGGGGTGAGGGCGGGGGCTAGTCTTTGGCGCGCGGGTCGAGGGCGTCGCGCAACCCGTTGCCCATCAGGTTGACGGCCAGCACGGTGATGAAGATGAAGAAGCCGGGAATGATGACCAGGCTGACCGAGCGGTAGATGTACTGCTGCGAGTTGGACAGCATGTTGCCCCAGCTGGGCACCGGCGGCTGGATGCCGAAGCTCAGGTAGCTCAGCGCGGCTTCGGTCAGGATGATCGCGCCCACGGTCAGCGATGCCCACACGATCATGACGTTGATGACGTTGGGCAGCACGTGCCGCCACAGGATGCGCGTGTTAGACGCGCCGACCGCCCGTGCCGCGTCCACGTAGTCGCGCCCCTTGACCGACATGACTTCGCCGCGCACAAGGCGCGAGATGCCGGTCCAGCTCAGGGACGCAATGACGATGGACAGCACGACGACGTTGGGCGAGAAGAACGTGGCGATCAGGATCAGAATGAACAGGCCGGGTAAGGCGATGACGATGTCCACAAAGCGCATCAGGACGTTATCGGTGACGCCGCCGTAGAAGCCGGCCAGCAGGCCGAGGAGCGTGCCGATGGTGAGGGCGATGAGGACGGTAAGCCCAGCCACGCTGAGGGAGACGCGCGCGCCGTAGACGATGCGGGTGAACACGTCGCGGCCTAGCTCGTCCGCGCCCAGGATGTAGCCGGGGGAGAGGGGCGGCTTGAAGGCGTTGAGGAGGCTCTGGTCGGAGTATTTCTTGTGCGTAACGTTGGCCGAGATGACGTCGGCGCCAATCGCCATGAGGACGAGGAGGATGAACACGACGGTCGCCGCCATGCCGATCTTGTTGCGGCGGAAGCGGCGCATGCCCCTGGCCCAGAAGCCCTGGCTCTTGCGCTGCGGCACGACGAAGCCGTGGGGCAAGACGTGCGCCTCCGGCGCTGTCGCTACATGGGGTGTGTTCTCAGTGGTCGCCATAGGGCCTCGCTCAATCGTAGCGGATGCGCGGGTCCAAGATGCCGTAGGCAATGTCCGCGACGAGGTTGCCGATAATGACGATGACGGCGGTGATCGTAACCAGGCCCATGATCGTCGTGTAGTCGCGCTCGGTCGCGGCATCGTAAGCCAGGCGGCCGATGCCGGGCCACGAGAAGATGACCTCGATGATGAGCGCGCCGCTGAACAGCAGCGGCAGCGCCAGGCCAATCAGGGTGACGAACGGGATGAGGCCGTTGCGCAGGGCGTGGCCGAAGATGACCTTGTAGTCGGCCAGGCCCTTGGCCTGGGCGGTGCGCACGTAGTCCTGGCCCATCGCTTCCAGCATGCTGGAGCGGATGTAGCGCGACCAGGCGGCGATGAAGCCGATCGCCAGCACGGTGGCGGGTAAGACCAGGTGCCACAGCATGTCGCCGAAGTTGAACGCTTTGCCGGTGCTGATGATGCCGCCGGAGGGGAAGGACGGTAGCCCCCACTCCTTGAACTCCACGGCGAACAGGAGGATGCACACCAGGCCGAGCCAGAAGGCGGGGATGGCCTGGCCGGCGGTGGACAGGATGGTCGCTGTGTGGTCGAACAGCTTGCCGCGCCGCACGGCGGAGTAGACGCCGATGGGGACGGAGATGACGAGGGCGATGAGCAGCGCGGCGGCGGAGAGGATGAGGGTGTTGCCGATACGCTCGCCGATGCGCTCGATGACCGGGCGGCCGGTGATCATGGAGATGCCGAAGTCGCCACGCGCCATGCCCCACACCCAGCGCAGGTACTGCTCGTACAGCGGCCGGTCGAGGCCGAGGTTGGCGCGGATGCGGGCGATGTCCTCGGGCTTGATGTTCGGGTTGAACTCGAACTGGGCCAGCGGGCTGCCGGGCGCCGCGTGAACCAGGGCGAAGACCAGGATGGTGATGCCAAGCACGAGGGGGATCGCCTGGAGCACCCGGCGCAGAATGTAACCCTGCATGCGTTCTCTCCTCCCTCTCCCCCTGCCCCCTCTCCCAAAATGGGAGAGGGGGGAAGAGGGTGAGGGAATGTGCCCTTACTGCGGCGTGACACCCCATTTCGGCGCTTCGAAGCGGTAGTTCGGCGCGTTGGGAACCAGTCCCGTGACCTTCTTGCTCACCGCGCCCAGGTTCTTCGGGAAGTCGAGGATAGTGACGGGCAGGTCCTCGGCCACGATCTGCTGCATCTTGAAGTACAGGTCCTTGCGCTTCTGGACATCGGTCGTGAGCAGGGCGTCGTCCAGGATCTTGTCCAGCTCAGGGTTGCTGTACTTCGCCATGTTGAAGCCGCCCTTGTAGGAGTCGGAGTGGAACATGGTGCGCTGGTTCGGGTCCACGCCCCACTGGAAGCCGACCAGGAAGCAGTCGAAGTCGTGGGTCTTGGTCAGCCGGTCGAGGAAGGCGTTCCACTCCTCGAGCTTGGGCGTCATCTCGACACCGATCTGCTTCCACTGCTCCTGCATGACTGTCACATAGCTCTCGCGCACCTTGTTGCCGGCGTTCGTCCAACACTGGAAGGAGAGCTTCTTGCCGTCCTTCTCGCGGATGCCGTCGGCGCCCTTCTTCCAGCCGGCCGCGTCGAGCAGCTCCTCGGCCTTCTTGGCGTCGTAGGGGTATTGCGGCTGGGTATTGGGGTTGTAGGCCCAGGACAGCACCGGCTCGGAGGCATTGGCGACGCTCCCCTGTCCGAACATGATGCTCTTAACCATGGCGTCGCGGTCGAGGCCGTAGAGCAGCGCCTGGCGCACCTGCTTGTCCTGGAACAGGGTCGTCTTGGCCGGGTCCAGGTTCAGGGTGTAGAACGTGAAGTTGAAGGTGTCGAAGGCGTAGTTGTTGACGTTGTCCTGCTTCTGCATCTCGGAGAGCAGGGGGGCCTCGTAGAAGCCGAAGTCACTTTCGCCGGTCTTGAGCTGGGCGGCGACGACGTTGCCGTCCTTGACGACCTTGAGGACGTACTGGTCCACATTGGGCTTGCCCAGGAAGTAGTCCGGGTTGGCCTCGAGGGTGATGTGGTCGTCCTTCACCCACTCCTTGAACTTGAACGGGCCGGTGTAGATCGGGCTTTTGGTGTTGAAGTCGGCGGTGTTGATCTGCTCGGGGCTGAGCTTCTCCAGGACATGCTTGGGCATGATCTGATAGATCGCGTTGTTGGCGAGGAAGTCGGCCTTGACGTTCTTGAGCTTGAACTCGATCTCGGTGGGGCTTTTGACAGTGATGCTGTCAATGACGGAGAGGTCGGTGCGGCGCGGCGAGTTCACCTTCTCGTTGAGCATCAGCTCGTAGGTGAACTTCACGTCGTCAGCCGTGAACTTCTGGCCGTCGTGGAACTTGACGTCGTCGCGCAGCGTGAAGGTGTAGGTCTTGCCATCTGGCGAGATGTCCCACTTGGTGGCAAGCTGCGGCATGGGCAGCAGGTCCTTGGGGTTGATCCAGACCAGGCCGTTGCCCATGAGGGCAAGGGTGTCGCCGGACGAGGTGTCGTTGACCAGGGCCGAGTTGAGGGTCTTGGCGTCGGCGAAGCGCACTTCGACGATCTGGCCGCCCTTGGCGGCGGCCTTCGGCGCTTCAGCAGCCTTAGCGGCGGCGGGCTGAGTCGCCTGGGCGGCGGGGGCCTGGGCCGGCGCCTGGGTTGCCTGGGCCGCCGGTGGGGCGGGTTGCTGCGCGGGAGCGGACGGGGCACTGCTACTGCACGCCGCGGCTACGAACACAATGATCAGCAGAGCGGCGAGGGCCACAACGAAGCGTTTCATCTGTTCTCCTCCAAGAGAATGCAGGTCTGTTGAGGACGTCTTCACGAGGCTCGCGGTAGAAGCAGGGTCCTTCGGGCGGTCACACCTCCTCGTCGGGATGGAAAATCGGTTTGCAAGCGGTTGTGGACAGGGAGTGAGGGCGCGCAGCAGGGCGGCGCCTGCCTCGGTGGCGAGATGCGTAGACGACGCGACCGGCCGAGTGGCTCGATTTTAGTGACGACGCGCGCTTTTGTCAATTTCTAGCGACATGGCCGCTCCTTCGTCCGCCAGCCCCCCAAGGCAGACAATCCTTACAAAATAGCGCCAGGCGTGACACATTAGCGAATCCCTAAGCGAATCTATGAGCGCCGTGTGATACGCTGGTGACGTGCAGTAAGGCGAGCATTGAGTCTTTGGCGTCAAGGGGTGGTTGTGAATCAAGTCCCTCACTTGAGTGGTGGCGTGAAGGGTTGGATCACGAACGAGGCGTCCACCGCGGCAGGTCTAGCCATGCGACAGGCGGAGGGAGGGCCCATGACGTGGGACGCGCTTCTACCGAGGAACGCGGCGCGGCTCATGCGCGGCGGCGGGGGGCCGGGGCTGGCGAAAGCCCCTCCCGCCGGCGCTGACGTGACCTTCTCATTCTTTGCTCCGCGCAACGCGGCTGTCAACCTGGTGGGCGATTTCACGGCCTGGCTGCCGCAGCCGATGCAGGGGGATGGGCGCGGGTGGTGGCGCTGCGCGTGGCATCTGCCCAACGGCGAGTATCGCTACCGTTTCCAGGTGCTGTCGGTGACGCCGTGGCTGAGCGGCCGCTGGGTCACGGTGACCGACCCCCTCTCGCCGTGCCTGCCGCCGGACCGAACGGCAAACACCATCTGCATCGCCGATGGACAGATCCGCGGCGCCGGTTACATCTGGCGGCACGACGACGCCCCGCTGGCCCTCGACGAGACGATGCGGCGGGCGCGCCTGACGCCCGACAGCCCATGCTTCGGCGGCGCGATGCCCGCCTGCCGCGCCGTGGGCGAGGCGCTGGACGAGATGGCGGCCGGCGGCGTGGGCGTGATCATCGTCCCCAGCGTGGCGACGACGCCGGCGCTTGGCTACGACGTGAGCCGGCCCTTCTTTCCGGCCGGCGAGTGCGCCCAGGTGGATAGCTTCAAGGACATGGTGGACGAGTGCCATCGGCGCGGAATTCGGGTGATTGTCGAGATGGAGGCGGGGCAGGGTGATCCGTTGGGGACGCTGGCCCAGATTGACTACGGCTACTGGTACGCGCTGCCGCTCGGCGAGGCCAACAGCGTGGGCGCCGCGCGCTTCGACTACGAACACAGGGACGAGCGCTCGGGCCTTTTCCCGGCCCAGGAGTTCGTTCGCGCCTGCGTGTTCCACTGGCTCGACACTTACCACATTGACGGCGTCCGTGTCCTGGGCGCGGCGTCCGCGGCCGAGCGGGCGTTTCTCACCGGGTTGGGCAGCGAGGCCCGCGCCGCATTCAAGCCCTTCTGTGTCGAGCTGGGATGAAATAGAACAAGGGCGCAAGGGAACGCTGCCGTTCCTTTGCGCCCTTGCGCTCGCTGTCCAGGATGCCGACTAAGGTCGGCGCTACAACCGAAACATTCTCAACGCGGCTCGACCACCAGGCGCAGAGCCGTGCGCTCCTGCTCGCCGATCTGCACGTCGGCGAACGACGGGACGCAGATCGCGTCAATGCCGTCCTCCGACAGGTAACTGCGGGCAATCGCGACGGCTTTGATGGCCTGGTTGACGGCGCCGGCGCCGATCGCCTGAACCTCGGCGCGCCGCTGCTCGCGGACAACGCCGGCGATCGCGCCTGCGACGGCTGTGGTGCGCGAGTTACCCGACACTTTGATGATGTTGTTGGCCATGGGGTTACCTCCTTGGTGGCTTCCGTGCGTGCTGACTAGCTGTTCACTCATCTTCCCCTCGCATCCCTCGCTTAATGACCTAGTTGTACTAAAGACCCCTTACTGCAAGCTCTGCACCATCAGTGCGGGGGACGGGCGGCTCGCGCATTTTCGTCGCACAAAATGACGAAAGCTGCGCATTCCACGCACTTCGCCCTCGTGTCGTTGCGAGCGTCAGCGAAGCAATCTCCCGGCGGGGGATCGCGTCGCTACGCTCGCGATGACAGCTTCCTGAGGCGTTAGCGGGCGATGTCGGTCGCGCGCGTCTCGCGGATAACGGTCACCTTGATCTGGCCGGGGTACTCCAACGACTCCTCGACCTTCTTGGCGATGTCCCGCGCGAGGTTGATGGCTGCCAGGTCATCAATCTCGTCGGGCTTAACAATGATACGAATCTCGCGGCCGGCCTGGATGGCATACGATTCGGCCACGCCGACGAAGGAATTGGCGACGTTCTCCAGGTCCCTGATGCGCTTGGTATACAGCTCCAGCGTCTCGCGCCGCGCGCCGGGTCTCGCGCCCGAAATCGCGTCGGCGGCTTCCACCAGGATGGCCTCGATAGACGACGGCTCCTCTTCGTGGTGATGCGCGGCGATGGCGTTGACGACCTTGGGCGGCAATCCATAGCGGCGGGCCAGGTCGCCGCCGATCAGGGCGTGCGGCCCCTCGACTTCGTGACTGACTGCCTTGCCCAGGTCGTGCAACAAACCGCCGGCGCGCGCAATCTGGATGTCGGCATGCAGCTCGGTCGCCATCATGCCGGCCAGGTGCGCTGTCTCCACGGAGTGGGCCAGGACGTTCTGCCCATAACTGGTTCGGTACTTCATCCGCCCCAGGAGCTTGATAATCTCCGGGTGAAGGCCGAGGACACCCGCCTCGATGGCGGCCTGCTCGCCGGCCTCGCGGATCACCTGTTCCAGCTCTTCCTCGGTCTTACGAACGACCTTTTCAACGCGGGCCGGGTGAATGCGCCCGTCGTTGATGAGCTTAGTCAGCGCGAGGCGAGCCACCTCGCGCCGGATAGGATCGAAGCACGATAGAATGACTGCTTCTGGCGTGTCATCCACGATGATGTCTACGCCCGTGATCTGCTCGATTGCGCGGATGTTGCGGCCCTGACGGCCAATGATACGGCCCTTCATCTCCTCACTGGGCAAAGGAACCGTAGACACAACGACCTCCGACACCTGGTCGGACGCGCACCGCTGAATCGCCATGGTGATCAGCTCGCGGGCGCGGCGCTCCCCTTCCTCCTTGGCTGCGTACTCAATCTCCCGGATCAACCGGGCCGTGTCTTGCCGCGCGCTCTCCTCGACCTGCTTCAGAAGCACTTGACGCGCTTCCTCCTGCGACATCGCTGCGACACGCTCAAGCTCCGCTGTGCGCTGCTGCTGAACAAGCTCCGCTTCTTGCTCCAACTTCTGAATACGCTTCTCGCGCTTGTCCAGGTTGCGGTTACGGCTCTCAAGCTCGTCGTAGCGACGGTCGAGGCGCTCGCGGCGCTGGTTGAGCTGCTGCTCCTGCAATTGAAACTCGCGTCGCTGCGCCTTGCTCTCACCCTCCAGCTGCTCACGCATCCGCAGGGCTTCGTCCTTAGCGCGCAACACCGCGTCCTTCGCCTTTGCATCGGCATCGGTCACGATGCGCTCGGCCTCTACCTGGGCCGACTGGATCGTCTGCTTGTCCTCGGCTTCCTTGACTTGATACCCTAGCTTCTTGCCGCGTGATATCCCAAAGAACCAGGCTGCCAGGCCGCCAATCGCCAATCCCAGGAGAAGCGCAGCGACGACGCCAATCACGTCCATGCGCCACCTCCTTTCTTCTGTTGGTAAGGTTCAGGTTCCGCCTGGGGCGGCCGCATCCCGGTGGCTCCCGCCACCCAGGCCCACGCATTTCGGGCCGCCCGCGCTGCCAACGCTGTGCTCGTTGGCAGAGGGTCGGGTTGAACCGTTCGAAGAACTACTGTCACCCTGAGCAGAGCGAAGGGTCTCCCGAAGCACCGGGGTGCTTCGCCCGTGGGGAGCTGTCGCCCCCCACACCCCCGGTCAGCATGACATCGCGGTTCAGCCCGGCCGTCTGCTAACGCCACACTCCCAAACGCCCCATAGGCTTAGTCGTCCTCCGCCAGCCCCTCGTCGTGCAGCTCGCGCCACAGGTGACTCACCGTATCGCGCGTTACATCATACGCAAATCCGCGCCGTAGTAAAAACTCGCTGAGTTTGCGGCGGAATTCGTCGGCCGGTAGGGCGGCCAGCCGCGCCGCCCGGGGCCGCGCCGCCTCCATCGCTCCCTCTGCCTCGTCGAGGTCCTCCACCGCCGCATCAATCTGGTCGCGCTCGATGCCCTTCTGGCGAAGCTCCTGCCGCAAGGCGCGCGCGCCGCGCGGCGCCGTCGCGCCCCGGTGACGCACCCACGCCTGGGCGAACGCTTCGTCATCCACCAGCCCGACCCGGCGCAGACGCGCCAGGATCGTGTCAATCATGTCGTCGGGCGTCTGCTTGCCGCGCAGATACTGGCGAATCTCCGCCTCGCTGCGCGGCCGGTAGCCCAGGTAGAGCAGGGCGCGGTTGTACGCTTTCTCGACGCCGTCCTGCCGCCGCAGCTCCGCGATGTCCGCATCCGACAGCCGCTGCCCCTTGCGCAGGGTCGCGGCGAGCAGTAGCGCCAGGCCGAACGCAAACTCATCATCCAGGTAAACGTTGACGCGCTCTTTGTTCCGCTTCTGAACCTCCAGCCGCGTAATGGCGCCGGCCATGTGTCCCCTTCCCAAAAAATCAGCGCCGGGCTATGGTGGTCACACCACAGCCCGGCGCGTTCTTCCGGCAGAAAGGTTCCCTTCCTGCAAAGACGCCCTGCCCTGCGCCAGTTGATTGTCCGGCGTTCTGTCGCGCCCCCGCCGCGTGGCCGCGTCCGAGGGCTGCGTGTTCCGTTGAGCTAACTCTACATCGTATCGTGGGCCGGCGGGCCGGTCCGGACTTGAGTAGGGGCGGAAGCGATGCCTCCGTCTGTCTATCTCTTGAGCGCCCATTGGATCGCGATGCGCTTCTCGATGGAAGCGCGGTCAGGGTGGGCGAGCGACGAGCTGTTGCCTTGCCGCCCTGAGCGGCGGTGCGGCTCGGCAGGCTCCGAGGGCCTGCCAGGCCGCCGCGAGACAAACCCTATTCCTCCGGCGCGTTGTCCGGCGGAACGAGGGCCACCTGAGCATAGCCACCCAGCAGGTCATCCGACTGGGAGTTGACGGCGACCGGGGCCGGCGCCGGGACGGGCGCTGGCTCCGGCGCGACGGCCGGTGTACGGTCGGCCGCCGCGCCGCGCTTACCCTTGCGCGGCGTCTCCTCTTCCTTCACGCTCGACGTGGAGCGGCGCTCGCGCACGCTCTCGGGGGCGACCCCCTTGGGCGGCAGGCCGACGCGCTCGCGAACGCCGTTCTCGATCTCGGCCGCCAGCGCCGGGTTCTCCTGGAGGAAGTTCTTGGCGTTCTCGCGGCCCTGGCCGAGGCGGGTGTCCCCGTAGGCGAAGAACGCGCCACGCTTGTCCACCAGGCCCATGTTCGTGGCAACGTCGAGCAGGTCTCCCTCGCGGGAGATGCCCTGGTTGTACATGATATCGAACTCGACCGAGCGGAACGGCGGCGCGACCTTGTTCTTCTTGACTGTCACCTTGGTGCGGTTCCCGATGACGTCGCCGCTGGACTTGATCGCTTCCTCGCGGCGGATCTCGAGGCGGACCGAGGCGTAGAAGCGCAAGGCCAGGCCGCCCGCCGTCGTCTCCGGGTTGCCGAACATGATGCCGATTTTCTGGCGAATCTGGTTGGTGAAGATGACGCAGCAGTTGGAGCGGCTGATCGCGCTCGCCAGCTTGCGCAACGCCTGGGACATCAGGCGCGCTTGCAGGCCGGGGTGGCTGTCGCCCATCTCGCCTTCGATCTCGGCGCGCGGCACGAGGGCCGCCACGGAATCGATCACCACCACGTCCACCGCGCCGCTCCGCACGAGGGCCTCAGTGATTTCGAGGGCCTGCTCGCCGGTGTCCGGCTGCGAGACGAGGAGGTTGGCGACATCCACGCCGAGCTTCTCCGCATACACAGGGTCCAGGGCGTGCTCGACGTCCACGAACGCCGCGATCCCGCCCAGCTTCTGCGCCTCCGCAATCACGTGCAGGCACAGGGTCGTCTTGCCCGAAGACTCGGGCCCATAGATCTCGGTCACGCGGCCACGAGGCAGACCGCCAATTCCCAACGCCAGGTCCAGGCCGATAGCGCCGGTGGGGATCGATTCGACGTTCAGTTGCGTCGTCTCGCCAAGTTTCATCACTGCACCGTCCCCAAAGCGGCGCTTCAGTTGGGAGAGGGTCGTCTCCAGGGCCTTTTCGCGATCAAGATCGGGCATGGTTGCGCTCCTTTCTGGCACCTGCACACTACATTGTATGCAAATGCGTGATAAAAGCAAGTCGAATCAGAACGTTTGTTGCGAATTCGTCCCCATGCTATACTACCCTAGCTGACTTGTCATTGCGAGCGTAGCGAAGCAATCCCCCGCCCCGACGAAAGGCTGTCTAGGCCGCTGCGGCGATGCTGTCGCCCACCGAGAGATTGCTTCGGCGGCAAGGCCCGCCTCGCAATGACCCCGCAGCGTATGTTCTGAAGCGAGAACGGGTATGCCCGAAACGACGACCCCTTTTGTGCCATTTGTAACGCCTGCGCCCCGCCCCGGCGTCCTGCGGCGCTGGGCGGCGGCGCTGCCGGCCGCGTGGGTGACGTCGGTCATCCAGGCGACGACGCGCCCCGGCGACCTCGTGGTGGATCCGTTCTGCCAGGGGGACGCTGTCGTGCGCGCCGCCCTGCGCCTGGGCCGCAGTGTCGCCGCGACGGACTTCAACCCCGTCCAGACGCTGGCCGCGCGCGCTGCCGCCGCGCCGCCGGCGACGCAGACGCTTGGCCGCGCCACCCTGCGCCTGTCCGAGGTAGCGAAGGTCGGCCGTCCCCTGCGCGAGCATATCCAGGGCCTGTACATGACCCGCTGCCCGGAATGCCGCGCCGAGACACCGGCCGAGTCCTTCACCTGGGACCACGCCGCCGGCGTGCCGACGCGCAAGACGCTCACGTGCGCGCGCTGCGGCTGGCGCGGCTCCCACATCGCCGACGCCGACGACATCGCCCGCGCCACGGAGATGGAGCCGCTGAGCCTGAGCTACTGGCACCTGGTCGAGCGCCTCGCCGACCCGGCGGAGGCGCTGCGGCCGCTGGCCGAGCGCATCGTCGCTCTGTACACGCCGCGCGCCCAACGCGCCCTGGCCGACCTGCTGCGCCACCTGGAGCACCTGGACCTCTCGCCGGACGAGAGCGAGGCGCTGCGCATGGTGCTCCTGGGCTGCCTCGACGCCTGCTCCTCCCTCAACGCGGCCCCGTGGGATAGCGCCGCGCCGCGCCGCTTGGAGCCGCCCCGCCGCTATGTCGAGCTGAACGTCTGGCACGCTTTCGAGACCATCACCGCCAGTCTGCGCGACGAGCCGCTGGCGCCGGAGGCCGAGTGGGTGGGGGAGCCGCGCCACATCCAGACCGGCGCCGCACTGCCGTATGTCTTCCTCGGCCGTCTCCAAGCGCGGCCCCTCGCCGAGAGCCTGGCCGGCCGCGCCGCCCTCATCATCGGCGCGCCGCCGCGCACGACGTCCGTCTTCTGGACGCTGTCGTGGGCGTGGGCCAGCTGGCTGTGGAGCCGACGCGCCGCTGCCGGCCTGCGCCCGCTGGCCGACGCGGCGTTGAGCCTGGACTGGTACACCGGCGCGCTCGGCGCGACGCTAGGCGGGCTGCGGGCGGCGCTGCGGGATAACGGGCGGCTGGCGCTGCGCTGGGCGGGTGACCACACGATACTGTCCGCCGTCCACGTGGCGGCGGCGAGCGCCGGCTACCGCCTCTCCGACGAGGTGTTCCGCCTGCCCCGGCCGGGCGCGCGCTGGCTCGAAGCCCAGCTCGTCTGTGAGCGCCTGCCCCAGCGGCCGCCACGCGGCGACGCTGAGCAGGCGGCGACCCTGGGCCGGGCGGTGCAGGAAATGGCGGCGGCGCTGGCGGTGCGTCTCATCGTGGCCCACGGCGAGCCGCTGGGCATCGAGAGCATTGTTCCCGCCGCCCTGGCCGAGGCCCACCGCACCGGCGCGCTGGCCGAGGCGGTCGGCATCTGGGGCGACACGTCCCAGGCAGCCGACTTCATTCGCGGGCGCATCTTCGACGCGCTGAGCAACGACGGCGCGGGGCTATCGCGCCTGGCCGACGGGCGCTACTGGACGGAGGCGGCGCGCGAGACGCCGCCGCTGTGCGAACGCGTCGAAGAGACGGTGATCCGCGGTCTGGCGCGGACGCGCAACCCCGACGAGGATAGCCGCGCCCTGCCCCTTGCCGAGGTCTACGCGGCGCTACCGGACATCGTCGTGCCGGACAACGAGATGGTGCGCCTCACTCTGGAGACGCACGCCCACGAGGTCGCGCCCGGCATGTGGGCGGCGCAGGCCTCGGCCGAGCCGCTGCGCCGCGCCGTCGGCGACCTGGTGACGCTCGGCGAGGCGCTCGGCTACACGGTGCAGTTCCCGATGCCGTGGTCGGTGGACGAGCGCACAGCGCTGACGCCGGCCGAGATCGTCTGGTTCGCCGGCGGCCGTCCCGCGACGCGCTTCCTGCTTCAGGATGGGGCGCTCCTGGCGGCTCACCTCGCGCCGCCGTTGGCCGTTCCGCATCTCCTGGTCATCCCGTCCGCTGCGGCGCGGCTGGCCGCGCTCAAGCTGGGCCGCGCGCCGCACCTGCAAGCCCGCCTGGAGGCCGGCGGGTTGGAGGTCATCGTGGCCGAGCGCCTCCACCGCTGGCTCGGCGCGTCGCCCGACCCGGAGGCCTGGCGCGAGGTCGTCGGCCTGCGCGAGGCTCCCGGCGACGGCCAGCTCCGCCTGTTCGAGGTCGAGTAACCCCTCTTCACATAACAATTCACGCATAATTCACGCGCTAGGCCGTTTGGGGTGTGCAGCCTGAGTCCCTTTGCCGTTATAGATAGTGCAGGGGGACTTCAACCGATTCCTCAAGGAGGCCGTATGCGTGGGAAGATTGGCGTCGTGTTTGTCCTGGCGCTTGCCGTGTGGGTGGGGTGGCAGGCGTACTCGGCCGCAGCGGCCCCGGTAGGACAATCGGGCGACGCGGCGCGGGGGAAGTATCTCGTCAATGTCGCGGGGTGCTGGGGATGCCACGGGCAGAACCTCGCGGGCTACCGCGAGGGCGGCGGGCAGGAGCAGCCCGAGTCCGCGCCGTATGGTCAGGCCTTCGGCGGCCCGTTCGGCCTGGTGACGGCGAAGAACCTGACGCCGGACGGGGAGACGGGCATCGGCAAGTGGAGCGACGCGGACATCGAAAAGGCGCTGCGCGAGGGCAAGACGCCGGAGGGCGAGCAGCTGTACCCGATCATGCCGTATGCCAACTACGCCGGCCTGTCCGACCAGGACATGCGCGACCTGATCGCCTATCTGCGCAGCCTGCCGGCCGTCAAGAACAGCGTCCCGGAGAACAAGCTCAACGGCCCGGTGCCGCCGGCCCCGCCGTCCCGCCCCTACCCCCAGACCGCGCCCACCGTGGGCACGCCGCGGGGTGAGTACCTGGTGTTGAACGTCGCCGGCTGCGGCGACTGCCACACGGCGACCGGCCCGAACGGCGCGCCCGACCGCGCGAAGTTCCTGGCCGGCAATGCGGTCCCGACGGCGAAGGGCTATCAGCTGGCGTGGAACCTGACGCCGGACCAGAAGACCGGGCTGGGGTCGTGGACGGCGCAGCAGATTGCGACGACGCTGCGCACGGGCCAGCGGCCGAACAAGGGCCTGGTCGGCGGGCTGATGGCTGAAGTGGTCGGTGTCGGCCACCCGGCGTTCCAGGGGTTTGGCTTCAGCCAGATGAGCGACGCCGACGTTCTGGCAATCGCGCAGTATCTCAAGACGATCCCAGCGGTCGAGAACATGCCGATGCCGCCGCCGGGCGGCAAGCTCGCTCCGATGGGTCAGGCGGCGGCGCCGGTGGCCCAGGCGACGGTCAGTCGGCCGGCGCTGGCGGCGACGGCGGTGGCGGCCGGCGCGCAATCGGGCGCGGCTGCGGCGCAGGCGGCGGCGACGGCGACAGTGCCGTCTGAACCCAGTGCGCCGGTGGCGACACCGGCCGCGCAACCGGCGGCGACGGTGGTCACGCCGCAGACGATGCCGGTCACGGGCGACCTGCCTACGGCCATGACGGAGCTTATCCTGGGCTTCGGCGCAATCCTGGGGGTGCTGGGGGTCGCCTGGCATCGCTTGCGGATGCGGTAGAGGGGCGGGGGCCGACTGAAGTCGGCGCTACAGGGGGGAGGGGTTATAGGGGACGCCGCTACCTCAGGGCATGGGGTAGCGGCGTTTGTTTCGTTCACTAAACGAACAAGATTTGACCAGATTGCAATTGATTAAACGTTTGCGTAAAGTGAGAAATAACGCATTAAACCACTTGACATGCGTTTTGAAGGGCGATATACTGTGTATTGGTTGTGGCGCAGAAGCCGCAGCCGGTAGTCCTGCCCCCTGGCGTAGCATTAGCCGATCAAGCTTCAACGATGCCCATACTGCGATGTTCAGCAAGAAGGGGAGCCGCCGAGAATTCTGAGTCAACGCCCGCCGATACGTGTTTCGGATGCGGAGTTGGCTCTTTTTTTGTCTTTATGATGCCTCTCGGCTGCTCGTTCGCCACGGCTTGATCCTCACGCACAGAAAGGAGACGCCTACTGTCATAGACCCCGCCGCTCACGGTGAGCGACGCCTGGACCGCGTCGTTCACGCCACCCTTCGGACAGACTGGATTTATCGTCTTCCATTCACATCTCGAAGGAGAGAATATCTATGTCACCTTATCTCGGTGAAGTCATCGGTACGATGATTCTGATTCTGCTCGGCGACGGTGTTGTCGCCAACGTCGTCCTCAACAAGACCAAGGGCAACAGCGCCGGCTGGATCGTGATCACGACAGCATGGGCGATGGCCGTGTTCGTGGCGGCGATGTCGGTGGCGAAGGTCTCCGGCGCGCACCTGAACCCGGCCGTGACCATCGGTCTCGCGGTGGCGGGCAACTTCCCCTGGGCCATGGTTCCTGGCTACATCATTGCCCAGATGATCGGCGCGTTCATCGGCGCCATCCTGGTCTGGCTGACCTACTTCCAGTTCTGGGCGGAGACCCCGGATCCGGGCGCCAAGCTGGCCGTCTTCTCGACTGGCCCGGCCATTCGTAACCCTGTCTGGAACCTCTTGACTGAGATCGTCGGCACCTTCGTGCTGCTGTACGGTATCTTCACGATCAAGGGCGCGATGATGGGTCCGTCGGCGAACTCCCCGTCGGCCGTTCCGCTTGACATGGGCGCGCTGGGCATCATCCCTGTTGCGTTCGTGGTGTGGGCCATCGGCATGTCCCTCGGCGGCCCGACAGGCTATGCCATCAACCCGGCCCGCGACCTTGGCCCGCGCATCGCGCACGCCATCCTGCCCATCCCGGCCAAGGGCGGCAGCGATTGGGGCTACTCGTGGATCCCGGTCATTGGTCCGGTCATCGGCGCCACCATCGCGGCCCTGTTCTGGACCGCTCTCGGCAAGTTCTAATCGCGTTACCCGCGAGGCGAACAGGTATCCATCGTAGAGACGCGCTCAGGCGCGTCTCTACCCCCGTTTCGATATTTCTGTCCAGTGTCCGTGTGGCAACGTGTCCGCGGTGGAAGTGTGTGTGACGGTTGCGTATCCAGCCCCGTGGGGCGCAGAGAAATAAGGAGGCTCTCTTGAAGAAGCTAATCAATGATCCTGAGATGGTCGTGCGCGAGGAATTGGAAGGTGTCGCCCTCGCCCATGCCGCCCATGTCAAAGTCAGCTACGACCCGAACTTCGTCTATCGCGCGGATGCGCCGGTTCAGGGTAAAGTGGCGGTCATTTCCGGCGGCGGCAGCGGCCACGAGCCAATGCACGGCGGCTTCGTCGGCTACGGCATGCTCGACGCGGCCTGCCCCGGCGCCGTCTTTACCTCCCCCACGCCGGATCAGATGTACGAAGCCGCCAAGAAGGTGGACGGCGGCGCCGGCATCCTGTACATCGTCAAGAACTACACCGGCGACGTGATGAACTTCGAGATGGCCGCCGACCTGCTGAAGGGCGAGGACATCCCGGTCGAGAGCGTCCTGGTGGACGACGACGTCGCCGTGCAGAACAGCACGTGGACGGCCGGCCGCCGCGGCGTCGGCACGACCGTGCTGATGGAGAAGATCGTCGGCGGCGCAGCCGAGGACGGCTACTCCCTGGAGAAGCTCGCCGAGCTGGCGCGCAAGGTCAACGCCAACGGCCGCAGCATGGGCATGGCCCTCACCTCCTGCACCGTCCCCCACGTCGGCAAGCCGACGTTCGATCTGGGTGAGGACGAGATGGAGATCGGCGTTGGCATCCACGGCGAGCCGGGCCGCCAGCGCATGCCGCTCAAGAGCGCGGATGAGATCGTCGAGATGCTGGTCGAGCCAATCGTCGCCGACCTGCCGTTCCAGAGCGGCGACAACGTCCTCGTCTTTGTCAACAGCATGGGCGGGACGCCGCTGGTCGAGCTGTACATCGTCTACCGCAAGGTGGCGGAGATCCTCGCGGGCAAGGGCATCAACATCACCCGCAGCCTCATTGGTCCCTACATCACCTCGCTGGAGATGGCGGGCGCGTCGGTGACGCTGCTCAAGCTCGACGACGAGATGACCAAGTTCTGGGACGCGCCGGTCGAGACGCCGGGGCTGCGCTGGGGAAGGTAGGCGAACGTGGCGGTAGACAGGCAGCACGTTGTCGAGTGGATCCAGGCCTACGTTGCCGTGGTCCGCGAGAACCGCGACTATCTGACGCAGCTCGACGCGGCCATTGGTGACGCCGACCACGGCGCGAACATGGATCGCGGCTTCCAGGCCGTTCTGACCAAGCTGCCCACCGTCGCGGACAAGGACATCGGCGCCATCCTCAAGACCGTCGGCATGACCCTCGTGTCCACCGTCGGTGGCGCGGGCGGGCCGCTCTACGGCACGCTGTTCATGCAGGCCGGGCAGGCGGAAGCCGGCAAGAATGAGATGAGCGACCAGGACGTCGTCGCCATGTTCGAGGCTGCGCTTAAGGGCGTCATCGTCCGCGGCAAGGCCGAGGTGGGCGACAAGACGATGGTGGACACGCTCACGCCGGCCGTGACCGCCCTCAAGGCGGCCGTGGACGGCGGCGCGCCGATCAAGGAGGCCCTTCAACAGGCGGCTGCGGCGGCCGAGGAGGGCATGAAGGGTACGATCCCGCTGGTGGCTCGCAAGGGCCGCGCCAGCTACCTGGGCGAGCGCAGCGCGGGCCACCAGGACCCGGGCGCGACCTCGTCCTATCTGTTGATCAAGACTGCAGCCGAGACGCTGTAAGCCAGCGGGCGGGGCGGCTTCCGTTCCGCCCGCCACCACTCACCTCGCAAAGGAGCGAAGAATGACCAAGTATGTAGGCGCTATTGACCAGGGTACCACGAGCACTCGCTTCATGATCTTCGATCATGAGGGCAAAGTTGTCGCTTACGACCAGAAAGAGCACGAGCAGATCTACCCGAAGCCCGGCTGGGTCGAGCACAACCCGAAGGAAATCTGGGAGCGCACCCAGGAAGTGACCGCCGGCGCCCTCAAGAAGGCCGGCATCACCCCCGCCGACCTCGCCGCTGTCGGCATCACCAACCAGCGCGAGACCACCGTCGTGTGGAACCGCAAGACCGGTGAGCCGTACTATAACGCGATCGTCTGGCAGGACACCCGCACCGCCGACCTCGTGAACAACTGGGCGAAGGATGGCGGCCAGGATCGCTTCCGCGACAAGGTCGGTCTGCCCCTGGCGACCTACTTCTCCGGCCCGAAGATCACCTGGATGCTCGAGAACGTCCCCGGCCTCAAGGAAGCGGCCGCGGCGGGCGACGCCATTTTCGGCAACATTGACACCTTCGTGATCTGGTGGCTGACCGGCGGCCCGGACGGCGGCGTGCACGTGACCGACGTCTCCAACGCCAGCCGCACCATGCTCATGAACCTCAACACCCTCGACTGGGACGGCGACATGGTGAGTGTCATGGGCGTGCCGAAGTCCATGCTGCCCAAGATCGTGCCCTCCAGCGCCGTCTATGGCACGGCCAAGGGCATCCTCGCCGGCGTGCCCGTATCGGGTGACCTGGGCGACCAGCAAGCGGCCCTCGTCGGCCAGACGTGCTACAGCCCTGGCGAAGCCAAGAACACCTACGGCACCGGCTGCTTCATGCTCCTGAACACCGGCACCGAGATCGTCCCGTCCAAGAGCGGCCTGCTCACGACCCTGGGCTACAAGATGGGCGACGCGCCCGCCGTGTACTGCCTCGAAGGCTCCATCGCCATCACCGGCGCCCTCGTGCAGTGGCTGCGCGACAACCTCCAGCTCATCTCCCGCTCGCCTGAGGTGGAAGACCTGGCGAACACCGTGGACGACAACGGCGGCATCTACTTCGTGCCGGCTTTCTCCGGTCTGTTCGCTCCCTACTGGCGCACCGACGCGCGCGGCGTCATCGTCGGCATGACCCGCTACGTCACCCGCGGCCACGTCGCCCGCGCCGCCCTGGAGGCGACCGCCTTCCAGACGGCCGAGGTGCTCGAGGCGATGGAGAAGGACTCGGGCGTCCAGCTCAAGGCCCTCAAGGTGGACGGCGGCATGGTGTACAACAACACCCTGATGCAGTTCCAGTCGGACATCCTGGGCGTGCCTGTGATCCGCCCCAAGGTTGCCGAGACCACGGCGCTTGGCGCCGCCTACGCCGCCGGCCTGGCCGTCGGCTACTGGACGAACCTGGAAGACCTGCGCCAGAACTGGCAGATTGACCACACCTGGAATCCGGCGATGGACGAGTCGAAGCGCGCCGAGATGATGGGCGAGTGGAAGAAGGCCGTTCAGCGCACGTTCGGCTGGGTCGGCTAATCCCTCACCCCCCTGTCCCTCACCCCCTGCCCCCTCTCCCCTTGTGGGAGAGGGGGTGAAGAGGAATAGCGTCTCAACTCCCCCCTCGCGCGAGGGGGGAGTTGCCTTTTGCGGTGTTGACCTTCGACGCCGTCCGCCGTAGTATTGCCCCATGAGCGACACACCCCGCCCGCAGCTCGACCCGGACTTCGCCGCGTTTGCCGCTCGCCACGACCTGGCGGATTGGGAAGGCTGGTGGAGCGCCTACGACGACGCAACGTACCAGGCCGTCCTGGACGCCGTCGCGGCGGATGATATTGTGCTGGACATTGGCGCCGGCGACTTGCGCCTCGCCCTGCGCCTGGCCGAGCGCGCCCGGCGCGTCTACGCCGTCGAGGTCAACCCGCGCCTGCTGGCCGACGCCCTCGCCCGCGTCGGCTACGCCTTGCCGCGCCATCTCGTCGTTGTCTGCGGCAACGCCCTGGACATCCCCGTTCCGGCGGACGTGACCGCCGCCGTCCTCCTCATGCGCCACTGCCGCCACTTTCGCACCTATGTCGAGCGCCTGCGCGCCGTCGGCTGCCGCCGTCTCATCACCAACGCCCGCTGGGGCATGGGCGTCGAGGTGGCGGACCTGGGGCCGGGCCGGGCGTGGGACACGTTCGCCGGCGGCTGGTACGCCTGCCTGTGCGGCGCGGTGGGTTACAAGAGGGGCGACGATGTGGCGGAGGAGTCGGGCGAGCCGGTGACGGTGGAGACGTGCCCGGCGTGCGGGGAGAAGTGACGGAGTGACGGAGTGACGGGGTGGCGGGGTGACGGGATGTAGTGGTGACTTCAGTCGCTCCCAGGGCTGCGCTGCCGAGATTCCCGTTCCCGTGTCACCTGGACTAAAATAGTGCCTATGTCTCAGTCTGCCCCTTCCCCCGACGTGGCGGCGCGGCGCGCCCATGCGCTCGACGCGCTGCGCGACAGTCTCGCGGCCCGCCGCGCGGCCCTGGCCGTGACCGACGCCGCACCGACGCCCGGCGCCGCCCGCGCCCTGCGCGCCTCGGTGGCGGCGATGAACGCCCGGCGCGAGGTCAACCCGCAGTTCCCCATCGCCTGGCCGACGTGGCCGCCGGGCCTCGTGCCCAAGATCACGGCGGCGATTCAGAAGGTCGTGCGCCGCCTGCTGCGCTGGTACATCAACCCCATCGTTGCCCAGCAGAATGACTTCAACGCTGCGTCGGCCGAGAGCGTGACGCTGCTGACGGATGCCCTGGAGCGGCTGGCGCGGGAGCATGCCCAGGCGCTGGACCGCCTGGCCGAGTTAGAGGCGCGGCTGGCCGAGCTGGAGGCGGGCGAGAGCGTATGACGCGCATTGTCGTGTGCAACAGCCAGGTGCCGTTTGTGGATGGGGGCGCAGAGATCCTGGCGGACGGCCTTCAGCGCGCCCTGGCGCGGCGGGGCTACGACGTGGCGGCGGTGCGGCTGCCGTTAGCAGTCGAGCCGCGCATCGAGGTCGTGCGCAGCGCCTTGGCCTGGCGGCTGACGGACCTGGTCAAGCTACCCGGTCGGCCGACGCCGATTGACGCCGCCATCTGCCTGAAATATCCATCCTATGTCCTGCGCCACCCCTGCAAGATCGTGTGGCTGGTGCACCAGTACCGCCAGGTCTACGAGCTGCTCGGCACGCGCTACAGCGACCTGGGCGACGGGGCCGACGATCGGGCCTTCATCCAGATGGTGCGGCGTCTCGACACCCAGGCCCTCGGCGAGGCCTGCGCCCTGTACACCATATCGCGCAACGTCGCCGACCGGCTGGAGCGCTACAACGGGCTGCGCGCGACGCCGCTCTACCATCCGCCCCAGTACGAGGATCGCTACCGCTGCGAGAGCTACGGCGACTATGTATTCACCGTCAGCCGCCAGGACCCGCTCAAGCGCGTGGACCTGCTCATCAAGGCCCTGCCCGCCACCCGCAGCGGCATCCGCGCCGTCATCGCCGGTGTCGGCCCTGAGCTTGAGGCGAACAAGGCGCTGGCGGCGCGGTTGGGCGTGGCCGAGCGGGTCGAGTTCGTCGGCTATGTGGACGAGGCGCAGCTCCTCGACCTGTACGCCCGGGCGCGCGCGGTGTACTACGCGCCCTTCGACGAGGACTACGGCTACGTCACGTTGGAGGCGTTTCTGTCCGGTAAGGCGGTGGTGACGGCGCGGGACAGTGGCGGAACGCTGGAGTTCGTGCGCGATGGAGAGACCGGGCTGGTGTTCGATCCGAAAGCGCCGGCCAGCCTGGCGGCGGCGCTGGATCGGCTGATGGGCGACGGCGGACAGGCGCAGGCGCTCGGCCAGGCCGGCTACCGGCTGGCTGTCGGCATTACGTGGGACCGCGTCGTTGATGCGCTCACCGAGCCGATCCTGTAACGGAATGGGGACATGAAGCGGATTGTCGTGTGCAGCGCCGAAGCGCCGTTTATCCCCGTCGGTGGGGCCGAGATGATGACGCAGGGTCTGGTGCGCGCCCTGGGCGAGCAGGGGTTCAGCGTGGATTACGTGGGCCTGCCGTTCACCGACGACCCGCGCCCGAATGTCCTGCGGAGCGCGATGGCGTGGCGGATGCTCAACCTCGACCACGTGCCGGGCCACGGCCAGAAGATTGACGCCGTCATCTGCCTGCAATATCCGTCGTATGTCCTGCGCCACCCGTGCAAGATTGTGTGGCTCATGCACCAGCACCGCTCGGCGTATGATCTCCAGGGGACGCCGTACAGCGATTTCAGCGACTCGCCGGCCGACCAGGCGTATGCCGACATGATCCGCCGCCTGGATACGCAGACGCTGGGCGAGGCGCGGGCGCTGTACGCCATCTCGCGCACCGTCGCCGACCGGCTGCAACGCTACAATGGCCTGCGCGCCACCCCGGTGTACCAGCCGCCGCCCCGCGCCGAGCGCTACCACTGCGAGAGCTACGGCGACTACGTCTTCACCGTCAGCCGCCAGGACCCCCAGAAGCGCAACGACCTGCTCATCCGGGCCATGCCCTACACCCGCAGCGGCATCCGCGCCGTGATCGGCGGGACGGGGCCGGTGCTGGAGGCGAACAAGGCGCTGGCCGTGGAGCTAGGGGTAGCGGACCGGGTGGAGTTTCTGGGATTTGTGGACGAAGAGCGCCTCATCACCCTCTACGCCCACGCCCTCGCCGTGTACTACGCGCCGTTCGACGAGGACTACGGCTTCGTCACGCTGGAAGGCTTCCTGTCGCGCAAGCCCGTCGTGACGGCGCGGGACAGCGGCGGGACACTGGAGTTCGTGAAGGACGGCAAGACCGGCTGCGTGTTCGACCCCGAGGACGTGGCGGGGCTGGCGCGGGCGCTGGATGGGCTGATGGCGGACAAGGGGCAGGCGGAGCGGATGGGCGAGGCGGGCTACCGCCGCGTGGACGGCATCACCTGGGACGCCGTGGTGCATGCCTTGACCGAGATGATCCCATGAACAAGACGCTATTGGAGACCCTGACCGACGTGCTGCTCGGCATGGGCCTGACCGAGGACGATGTGATGCCGCTGGCCGACCTGGCCGCGTGCCTGGTCGAGCTTGACCTGGACCTGGACGCCGCGAGTCAGGTGTCCGAGCGGCTGTCGCCCCCGGTGGACGAGCGCTAATGGCCGACAATCGCGCGTCCCTGTCCCGCGCCCCCACCGCGGCGGACGGCTTGGCCGCCGATGCGCCGCCGCGTTCGCTGCGCCGCGAACGCCTGGCGCGGCTGGCGTGGGCCTACGGCCTGCCGCTCCTGTTCTTCCTTGTGCTAGGTCTGCTCGTCACCTGGCCGCTGGCGCGCGACTTCACGACCGCCGTACCTAGCGATGGCAGCGAAGCCGACCCGTACCAGAACCTCTGGATACTCTGGCATCTGAAAGAAGCGCTCCTGGGACGCCAGCCGTTGTTCGACGCTCCTGGGTTGTATTACCCGGTCGGCATCTCGATGCTCGTCAACGCCACCGGGCCGGCGCAGGCGGCGCTCGGTCTACCCTTCTGGCCGTGGGGCGCTGTGGCTGCGTACAACGGCGCAATCCTGCTAGGCTTCACCCTGACCGGCTTCTTTACCTATCTGCTGGCGCGGGGCGTCGGCCTCACGCGCAACGTAGCCCTCTTCGCCGGCGCGTTCTTCGTGATGGCGAATATGCACCTGGCCGGGCTGCTGGGCGACTTGCAGCGCACGTTCCTGGCCCTGATTCCTCTCGCACTGTTGACGTGGTGGTACGCCCTTCAGCCCAAGCGCAGCCCCTGGTGGGCCGTCGCTACGGCGGGCGTGATGCTGCTGCTGATCCTGGAACACGGCTGGCAGTACATTCTCACAGGCTTTGCCATCGCGCTGCTGTGGCTCACGGCGCTCATCTGGGCGGAGCGCGGGACGCGGCGCATCGTGGCGTCGCGGGGCCTGATCCTCGCCGCCGCCGCTCTCGTCCTGAACGGCCCGTTGCTGCTGGTGATCACCCGCGCGAGCCGCAATCCGCTGTTCAACCTGGACAACCGCCTCGAGGCGCTGACGTTCCAGCCCGACGCCATCGAGTTCTTCCTGCCGAGCAAGTTCAGCGCCCTGCTCGGCGCCGCCGCCACGCAGTGGGCGGCCGCCCACGGTGTCTACCGCAACATCGAGACGGCCGTGTCCATCACCGTTGTCGGGCTGCTGCTCGGCATCGTCGCCGCCGCGAAAGCGCGCCGCGCCGCCCGACCCTGGCTGATCGTCGCCGTCGTCGGCTTCATCTTCGCCGCCGGTCCGGCGCTGCGGCTGCTAGGCCACCGCGAGTTTACGGTGTATCGTTTGCCGCTGGCGCTGCCCTATGCCATCCTGACCGAGATGCCGGGCCTGAGCTTCATGCGCACGCCGGGGCGCTTCGTCGAGGTCGCGTCGTGCGCCCTCTCCGTCGCCGCCGGCTTCGGGCTGATGTGGCTGATGGGGCGGTGGCCGCGCTACAGCACCGCCATCCTGGTGGCCGCGTTTGGCCTGCTCTTCCTGGAGACCTGGCCGCAGCCGTGGACGCAGTTCCGCCCGCCGGCCGCGCCCGAGTTGTACCAGAAGATCGCCCAGGACCCGGAGATGTACGGCGTCTTCGATCTGCCCATCGCGCTAAACCCCAAGGACAGCGTCATTGACTTCTCGGCGCGGTACATGGCGTATCAGATGACCCACGGCAAGGGCATCGCCATGGGCTACCTGGCGCGCAGCTACCAGAGCCACCCCCTGTTTCCGTGCCTGCTGCTCTCGGACGCCAGCACGCCCGATGTCACCGTCAACGGCCGGCCGACGACGTGCCTGCCCAATGCCCAGGACTACCTCGCCGCGAACAACTATCGCTACGTCGTGCGCCACAAGCCCCAGCCGGGGCCGGGTGGCTTCGAGGCAGGCTCCTGGGCCGACCGGCAGGCCGCCGCTTTTGTCAGCGCGGCGTTCCCCAACGCGCCGCCAGTGTACGAGGACGAGCAGGTCGCGGTGTATCAGGTGCAGCCGCCGGCCGACACGGCCAGCGTTCCGCTGACAATGGCCCTGAAGACCAACTGGTATCCCTGGGAAGGGCAGGCGCGCTGGGCCACATCACCGGCGAGCCTCAGCGTCGTGTCGCCCACGGCGCAGCCCGCCACGCTGCGCATCAAGACCGTGTCCCTGGCGCAGCCGGCCGCGCCCGGCGGAACGGGCGAGACGGGTACGCTCATCGTCACCGCCGCCGACGGCGCGCCCACGTCTGTGCCCGTCACCGCCGGCAAGACAGTGTCCATCCCCATCGCGCTGGTCGCCGGCCCGCAAGACATTTCGCTGAGGCTCGAAGCAGGCAATTTCCAACCCGCCAACTACGGCGAACGCGATGAGCGGCAGCTTGGTTTCGCGGTCAGCTCGATTGATCTGAGGACACCGTAGCGCCGACGGGCGAGAGAGAGGAGCAACGATGACACCCGAAGAGATGCGCGCCGGCGTGGAGCGCCTGGCCCCGTGGTTCCACCGCATTGAGCTGGCGCCCGGCGTCTACACCAAGGACAGCAGCATCGCCGGCGAGCCGGTGGATCACCCCATGCCGACCTGGATGCTGGTGCGCCAGGCACTGCCCGACGACCTCAGCGGCAAGACCGTGCTCGACATTGGCTGCAACGGCGGCTTCTACGCGGTCGAGGCGAAGCGGCGCGGCGCGGCGCGTGTGCTGGGCGTCGACTCCCAGCGGCGCGAGGTGGCCCAGGCGCGCTTCGTGCGCCGGGCGCTGGACCTCGACATCGAGTTCGAGCGCATGTCCGTGTACGACATTCGGCCGGCCACCGTCGGCCAGTTCGACTACGTTCTGGCCCTCGGCCTGATCTACCACCTCAAGCACCTCATCCTGGCGTTGGAGAACCTCTTTGCCGTCACGAAGGATACGCTCATCGTCGAGACGGCCATCCTCCCGCCGGAGATCGCGCCGCCCACGCTCCACATCCCCTTCGGCGGCGTTGACCGCAACCTGCACCCCCTGGTGTACGTCGAGAACCCGTCCGACGCCTCCGAGCCGGCCTTCAACTGGTTCATCCCGACGACGGCGTGCGCCAAAGCCATGCTGGAGAACGTCGGATTCGAGGAAGTGACCGTGGTCGCCGAGATCGGCGCGCGGGCCGTCCTGGCATGCCGCAAGCCGGCGACCGTGTCCTCCAATCTGCTGGGACGAACAGAGGCGCGCTTGACGCTGGCCGGCGGGCCGACCAGTGCTGCGGCCGGCGATGACCTGCTCTACACGGTCGGCGTCGAGAATCGCGGCATCACCCGTTGGCCGTCCCAGGGCGCGAACGGGGGCGAGCGCGGCATGGTGCGCCTGGGCGCGCACGTGGCCGATGAGGACGAGATCGGCGTCTGGGACTGGGGCCGCGCCGCGCTGCCCCATGACCTGGGGCCAGGCGAGCAGGCGACGCTCGCCATCCATCTCAAAGCGCCGACGGAGCCGGGCGACTACATCGTCGAGTTCGACATGGTGGCCGAGGGATTGGCGTGGTTCGAGGATTTCGGCTCGCCGGTGCTACGCGGCCGGCTCCGGGTCGAGGACGGCGCGTGATGGCCGATGACGCAGCGCCCACCGTAGACGTGGCCGCGCTGATGGCCGAGCTGCGCGCCGAGATCCAGGCCGCGCGCGCGCCCGCCCCGTCCACGCCGCCGCCGTCCACCGACGCCATCGCCCGCCGCCTGGACGTGCTGGAGCGGCAGGCGGCCGTGTTCGAGCGCCCGTTCCTGTCGCAGGTTCCCGTGCTAGGGCCAGCCATCGCCGGCGTCCGCGAAGGCTGGAATTCGGTTTCGACCAAGTGGTATGTGCGGCCGATGCTCCAGCAGCAGAACGAGTTTAACCTGGCCGTGGTGCGCCTGCTAGGCGACCTGACGCGCCAGGTGGCCGCGCTGGAGGAGCGACTCGCGGCGCTGGAAGCAGCAGCCGTACAGCCGAACGAGGCAGAGGAGTAACTATGGAAAGGCGTTGGATCACGAAAGGTACGAAAGCACACGAAAAACGCGAAAGGTTAACGCCAGGAGGGGCCTTTTCGCGCCTTTCGTGCCCCTTCGTGTCTTTCGTGGTCCAGGAGTCCGTGCATCGGAGTGAATGTGGCTAACCGCCGGCCGCGCATCGCCTTCGTCGTGCAGCGCTACGGCGCTGACGTCAACGGCGGCGCCGAGCAGCACTGCCGCGCCGTCGCCGAGCGCCTGACGCGCTGGGTGGACGTAGATGTCCTGACGACGTGCGCCAGGGACTACTCGCACTGGCCGAACCACTACCCGCCGGGCGTGACGGCCATCAACGGCGTCACCGTCCACCGCTTCCCAACCCAGGCCGTCGGGCGCGACACCTACGCCCTGCTGCAACAGGGCGGGCTGCCGGCGCAGGGTCTGCTGGCCGAGCTGGCATGGAACCTGGAGCTTGGCCCCTTCGCCCCCGGCCTGTTCGACGCGATTGCACGCGGGCGCGAGACCTACGACGCCTTCATCTTCTTTACCTACCTCTACTCGCCCACGCTCCTCGGCCTCCACCTCGTACCCGACCGCGCCATCCTCGTGCCGACGGCCCACGATGAGCCGCCCATCTACCTCAACCTGTACCGCAGCGTGTTCTTCCTGCCCCGCGTCATCCTCTACAACACCGACGCTGAGCGCGAGATGGTGCAGCGCCTGTTCCACAACACCGATGTGCCAGGGCTGGTCACAGGCGTCGGCGTCGAGGCGGCGGCGGGGGACGCGGCCCGCTTCCGGGCCAGGCACGGCCTCAGCGGCGACATCCTCCTGTACGTGGGCCGCATTGACCGCCACAAGGGCGTGGACGAGCTGTTGGACTTCTTCGAGCGCTACCAGGCGCAGCGCCGCGCCCCCGTGACCCTCGTCCTCGTCGGCCGGCCGGTCATGCCCGTCCCGAAGCGGCCGGACGTTGTGGCCCTGGGCTTCCTGTCGGACGAGGAGAAGGCCGACGCCCTCGCCGCCGCGACCGTCTTCGTCATGCCGTCGCGCTTCGAGAGCCTGTCCATGGTGACGCTCGAAGCGTGGCAGACGGGCGCGCCGCTGCTGGCGAACGGCGCGTGCGAGGTGGTCAAGGGGCTGTGCCTGGCGTCCAACGGCGGCCTGTTCTACGAGACGAGCGAGGAGTTCGCCGTGTGCCTGGAGCGCCTGCTGCGGGATGCGCCGCTGCGGGCCGCCCTGGGCGCGCAGGGCCGACGCTACGTCGCCGCGAACTACCGCTGGGATGTGGTGGACGCGAAGTACCTGGCCGCCCTGGAGCGCGTCGGCGTTGATCTCGACTTCTCCGCCGCCCCCGCGCCGCCCGGCGCGAGCGCCTAGCCGCCATGGGAAGCCCGGCGCCGGCGTGGCTGCTTCTCTTCCTGCCGCTGCTGATGGCGCTACCCGGCGCTGCTGCCCTGCTGTGCCTACCCGCGCCCGCCGACGCGCGCGCCCGCGCCAGCGGCGTGGTCGAGGCCGTCTGGCGCGCTGCCATCGCCGGGGCCGTCCTGACGGGGGTCGTCGCGCTCGTCCTCGCTGACCTGGGCGTCTACCGGCTCGGCCTGACTATGCTCCTGGCGCTGGGCGGGAGCCTGGCCGCGTGGCTGCTCGCCGGCCGGCCGCGCCCGCGTCTCCCGCGTCCGACCCGCGCTGATGCGCTGCCCCTGGCGCTGTTCCTCTTCGCCTTCGTCGTCTTTGGCCGCCCTCACGAGACCATCCTCGGCGCTTCGGCCGCCGGCTCCTACGTCGCGGCCGGGGCGCAGATTGCCCGCCACGGCAGCCTGGCCCTGCGCGAGCCGCTGCTCGCCGACATGACCGCGGACGACCGCGCCATGTTCGTGCGCGATGTGCCGGAGACGCCGGGCATGCCCCTGCGCTTCCCGGATTTCTACGTCGTGGACGCGGCGCGCGGCGTCAGCGTCCCCCAGGTCTTCCCGCTGCACCCTATCTGGCTCGCCATCGCCTACGACGTCGGCGGTGTGTGGGGCAGCCTGTGGATGCTGCCGCTGTGGGGCGCGCTCGGCGTGCTGGGTGTCTACTTCGCCGGCCGGTGGGCCTTCGGCGAGGTCGCCGCCGGCCTGGGCGCGCTGGCCCTGACGCTGCTCGCGCCGCAGGTGTGGTTCAGCCGTTACACCACATCCGAGGCGCTGACCCAGGCGCTGCTGTGGGCCGGCGTCTACGCCTTCAGTGTCTACGTCGCCACGGGCCTGCCGAAACGCCTCGGCCGGCTGGCGGCGCTGGCCCTCGGCGGGGTGCTGCTCACCCGCATTGACACGCCTTTCATCCTGGCGCTCCCGGCCGGCCTGGCCGTGTGGCTCATCTTGCGGCCTCCGGTAGAGACGCGCCATGGCGCGTCTCTACCGTGGCTCTCGCAGCGCTTTCGCGGCACGGGCGCGTTCTTCGTGCCGATGGTGGCGCTCGCCCTGGCCGCCGGGCTACACGCCCTGCTCTTCGCCGCGCCCTACATCCGCGCGACGACCGTCGCCCTGCCCGCCGTCGCGCGCCTGGCCGTCCTGGCGCTGGCCGCGCTGGCGGGGGTTGCCCTGATCGCGGCCGCGCTCTGGTGGGCGCAGCGGCGCGGCATCTTCAAGCGAGTGAGTGGCACAGCGTGGCGGGCCGCGGCCGCCCTCGGCATCGTCGCCCTGGCGGCGTGGGCCTACCTCATCCGCCCCCTGACCGGCGAGCCGCTGACTTGGAGCAACTGGTACTCTGGCTCCGTGACGGCGTACCCGCATCTCAGCCTGGTGCAGCTCGGCTGGTATCTCTCGCCCCTGGGCGTTGCGCTCGCGGCCGGTGGCGCGGCGTGGGCGGTCTACCGAGGACCGCTGCGGCAGGCGTGGCTCGTCCTGGCGGTGGGCCTGTTCTTCGCGATTCTCTACCTGTGGAACCCGCTCAACAGCCCACGCCACATCTACATGGTACGCCGCTACGTGCCGGCCGTGTTCCCGGCCTTCGCCTTGTACGCCGGGTATGCGATCGCGGCGATTTTCCCTCACCCCCCCGCCCCCCTCTCCCATTTTGGGAGAGGGGCAGGGGTGAGGGCCTTGCGCGCCGCTCTCGCCCTCGTGCTGTACGTCGCCTTCATCATGGGTATGCTGCCGCAGACGCTCAGCGTCACGGCGTCGAGCGAGATGGCGGGGGCGGACGCGCAGGTGGCGCGGCTGGCCGACCAGATCGCCCCAGACAGTATCGTGCTGTTCGCCGCGGCTGACCCAATGGGCGCGGCGGCGCAGCTCGCCCTGCCCTTGCAGTTCCTCCACAGCCGCGACTCGCTGCTGCTGCTCGGCGCGCCGAATCCTGAGCGCCTGGGCCGGCTGATCCGGGGCTGGGATGCCGCCGGGCGCAAGGTGTACGTCGTGGCCGACGACTCGGTCGCCGGCTTCGCGCCGACGGGTGTCGCGTTTGTTGCGGCGGGAGGGACGCAGTTCGACATGCCCACGCTGGAAGCGCCGTTCGACCGCCCACCGACCCAGTGGCTCACCTACCGCATGGCCGTGGACGTTTACGAGACGGCCGACAAGCCCAGGTCGGGCGAGGTGACGCTCGGCCGGGGCGATGCGTTGAACGTGCTGGGCGGCTGGTACGGGCGCGAAAGCGGCGACAACGGGCCGTTCCGTTGGACGAACGGCGACGCGTCGGTGCGCGTTCCGCTGCCTGCCAACGCCCAAACGCTGAGCGTGCGCCTGGCCGGGCCGGGGCCGAGCACTACACCTGTCGATGTGAGCGTGAACGGGGTGAGTGTCGGGCGGATCGAGGCAGCGCCTGGGCTGGCCGAGTACCGGCTGCCCCTGCCTGCCGGCCTCCCCGCGTCGGATGTGGCGGTCGTGCGGCTGACCAGCCCGACCTTCACACCGGGCGGTGGCGACACGCGGCGGCTCGGCGTGGCGGTCAGCCGCGTCGCCCTCGAGTGACGGCCATGCGTATTCTCCACGTGACGCACCAGTACCCACCCAACCGGCGCGGCGGCGTCGAGGTCTACACCCAAGCGCTCGCCCGACGGCAGGCGGCGCAGGGGCATACCGTCGGCGTCGTCCACGGCTGGGCGGACGCCGTCAATGCGCCGCCGCTCGTTTCCCAAGAAGACGAGGCGGGCGTGACGGTGTGGGCGGCGCAGCCCCAGCCGCCGCGTCACCCCCTCGACCTGTTCCTGCGCTCCTTCGACAACCGCCCGATGGAGCGCGCCTTCGCCGACCTGCTCGCCGCCTTCCGCCCGGATGTCGTCCACGTCCAGCACCTCAAGGGCCTGTCGGCGCGGCTCATCGGCGTCGCCCGCCGCGCGGGCATCCCAACGCTGTGGACGCTGCACGACTGGTGGGCGTTTTGCGGCAACGCCCAGCTCGTCCGCCACACAGGCGCGCTGTGCGGCGGTCCAACCCTGTGGCTCAACTGCGCCGACTGCGCCGCGCACCACGGCGGCGTCACCCGCAGCCCGGCTCAGGAGGCCCTGGCCCTGGCGGGTCTCCCCGCCGTCGCCGGGCTATTCGCCTACCGCGCGCGCCTGCTCGACGCGGCCCTGGCGCAGGCCGACATTCTCATCGCCCCAACCGCCTTTGTCCGCGACCGCTTCGCCCAGCAGGGCATGGACACGCGGCGGTTCGTGGTTGTCGAACATGGCATTGAGTACCCGGCCTGGGTTGCCGACATGCCGGACGTAGCGGCGGGGTTCAAACCCGCCGCTACGGAAAACCGGCGTCTCCGCGTCGGCTACACCGGCGCGCTGGCGTGGCAAAAAGGCGTGGATGTGCTGGTTGAGGCGTTCAACCGCCTGCCCCCCGACGCCGCCGAGCTGCGCGTCTACGGCGACCCGCGCCCCTTCCCTGACTACGCCCGTCGGCTCACGGCGGCGGCGCGCCACCCGCATATCCAGTTCCGCGGCCCCTACGCGCCGACCGACCGCTGGCGCATCCTGCGGGACCTGGACGTGGTCGTCGTGCCCTCGGTGTGGCCGGAGACCTCGTCCCTGGTGGCGCAGGAGGCGTTCGCGGCGCGGCGGCCGGTCATCGCCAGCCGCGTCGGCGCGCTGCGGGACCGCGTCGTGGACGGCGTGAACGGCCATCTCGTGCCGCCGGGCGACGTGGACGCCCTCGCCGATGTCCTGGCGCGGCTGGCGGCGGATGGGTTGCTGCTGGCGCGGCTCCAGGCCGGCGTCACGCCCCCGCGCACCCTGGAGGACCACGCGCGCACGGTGGAGCGGTTGTATTTGTCGGTGTCTGGCTCCCCTTCTCCCCGTGTGGGAGAAGGGGCGGGGGGATGAGGGACTCTGCCTTTTGACAGCCACCCTCTTTCCGGCTATACCTGACCCCATGCGACTGATTATCCAGATTCCGGCGGTCAACGAAGCGGAGAGCCTGCCGACTGTGCTGGCCGCGCTGCCGCGCCGCATCCCCGGCATTGACGACGTGCGCGTCCTCGTCGTGGACGACGGCTCGACGGACGGCACCGCCGATGTCGCCTACGCGGCTGGCGCCGACTGGGTCGTGCGGCATCGCGGCAACAAGGGCCTGGCGGCGGCGTTCCAGACCGGGCTGGACGCGGCGCTGCGCCTCGGCGCAGACGTCATCGTCAACACCGACGCCGACGGGCAGTACCTGGGCAGCGACATTCCGGCGCTTATCGCGCCCATCCTGCGCGGCCGGGCCGACATGGTCATCGGCGACCGGCAGACCCACAGCCTCACCCACTTCTCGCCGCTGAAGCGCCTGCTGCAACGCTTCGGGAGCTGGGTAGTGAAGAAGGCGTCGGGCGCGGACATTCCCGACGCCGTCAGCGGCTTCCGCGCCTACTCGCGCGAGGCAGCCCTGCGGCTGTTCGTCGGCAGCCCGTTCTCGTACACCATCGAGACGCTGATCCAGGCCCGCCGCCGCCGCCTGACCGTGACCCACGTGCCCGTGTCGGTCAACCCCCACACGCGGCCCTCGCGGCTGCATCGCGGCAACTGGAACTTCGTCAAGCGCCAGGCCGGCACCATCGTGCGCACCTACGCCACTTACGAGCCGCTGAAGACCTTCTTCTACCTTGCCCTGCCGTTCCTGCTCGTCGGCGTTGTCCTGCTGGCGCGCATCGCCGTGCTGTGGCTGCAAGGCGAGATGCAGCGCGGCAGCCATACCCAGTCCCTCGTCGCCGGCGCGACGGCCCTGATCCTCGGCGGGGTCATCTTCCTGTTCGGCATTCTGGCCGACCGGGTGGGCGACAACCGCCGGCTGATGGAAGAGCTGCTGTACCGCGCGCGGGCGCAAACCGTGGGCGCAGGGCTGGAGCCAAACGAGCTGGCGCCGCGCCCCGCGCCGCCCACCGTGGCCGCGCCGGCCGAAAATTTCCCCAAATCCGCCGTATCCCCGACGCCATTTGGGCGTCTAACAGAGTGAAATCGCTCGAAGCTTGACCAACCCCCCTTAACTGACTAGGATTCCGCGCCGGGGAGGCTCGAGCAGTATCAGGGATTGCTTCCGAAGCTGCGCGACAGGCCAGGTTTGGCGTCCCGCCGTGCTCGGGCATGTACACTTATGGTGACATGCCCTAGACTTTTTTATACTGCCCGTATCTGTTGGCCGTGTTTTCCGTTAGAAATTGCGAAAGAGGTACGTTGTGCAGGACGAACGCGACCTTATAGAGCGAGCGCAAGCGTATGAAGCGTCTGCCTTCGCCGAAATCTATGAGCGCTTCTACCAGGGCATCTTCAACTACGTCTTCTACCGCGTCACGGAAGAAGCTCTGGCAGAGGATATAACCGCCGAGGTTTTCGTCAAGGCATTGGAAGCGATTGACGGCTACGAGTTTCGGGGCGTCCCGTTCTCGGCGTGGCTCTATCGGATTGCGAACAACATGGTGACTGACCACTTCCGGCGGAAGCCAAGGTCCACCTACGTCCCTCTCGAAGAGGCCCAGATTGCGACCGAGGATGTGCCGCACGATGTAACGGAACGTGGGTTTACCCAACAGGAGCTTCAGAAGGCGCTAGCCGTCCTGACCGATGAGCAACAGCAGGTGGTCATTCTGAAGTTCGTGGATGGGATGTCCAATGTTGAGGTGGCACAAATCTTGGGGAAGACGGAGGGCGCGATCAAGTCGCTGCAACACCGCGCTCTCGCCTCCCTGGGCCGCGTCCTGGAGGGGTTTGTCAGCGACGGATATTAGGAACGATGGTTGACAATGGCTCACCTGGAGCATTTGCTTGATCTATGCCTCACCCAACTGAACACGGGGAGCGTTGATCTAGAGACGGTTCTGGCGCAGTATCCCGCCGAGCGGGATGCGCTGGAGCCGATGCTCCGGGCCGCCCTGGCCTTCCGCACCGCCCCCACTCCCCAACCTAGCCCCGAAGCCCGCGCCGCCGGCCAGCAACGCCTGCTGGCTGCGCTCATCGCTCGACTTCCCGCCGACGCCCTGGATGGGGCGCTGGCCGTTCTGCGTTCTGGCGCGCGCATGGATGAGGCCCTGGACGGCTCGCCCTATGCTGCCGAGTTGAAGCCCCTGGTGAGTCTCGCCGTGCAGATCGAGGCCACGCCGCAGCCCCAGGCGCGCCCCGAAGCCCAGGCGGCCGGCCTTGCCCGGCTCATCGAGGCCGTCGAAGAGCGCCGCCGCTTCCTCATCAGCCTGGATTGGGCGCTGGCCCAGGTGCAGGCCGGCCGGCCGGCCGATGCCGTCCTGGCCGAGACGGGTAGCGAGGCGGAGATCCTGGCGCCCGCCGTGACGCTTGCCGCCGCCGTCGCCGCCACCCCGCCCCCAACACCTGACGCCCGCGCGAAGGCCGCCGGCCTGGCTCGCCTCAAGGCGGCCGTCGCCGACCGCAAGGCGCTCGAGCCGCTGCTGGACGCGACACTCGCCGCAGTCAAGGCGGGCGCGACCGTCGAGTCCGCCCTGGCCCGCTACCCTGGTCAGGCGGCCGCGCTGCGGCCCATGCTCCTGGCCGCGCTGGCGGTCGAGCAGGCGCCCCAACCGCAGCCGAGCGCCGAGGCAAAAGCCGTCGGCCGCTCGCGGCTGATGGCGCGGGTCGAGGAACGCCGCGCGTTCCAGGCCGCGCTGGAGCAGGCGCTCGCCGACATGCGCGCCGGCCAGACGGATATTGGACTCATCCTGGCGCGTTACCCTGAGCACGCGGCGGAAATGGAGCCGATGCTTCTGGCGGCGCTGGCCGCGCAGTCGGCCCCCGCGCCCGTCCCGGCCCCGCGCGCGAAGGCCGCCGGACGGACCCAGCTCATGGCCGCCGTCGCTGAGAGGCGCAGCCGCGCCGTCGCCGAGAAGCTCGACGCGGCCCTGGCGCGCATCTACGCCGGCGCGGCTGTCGAAACCGTCCTCGCCGCCGAGCCTGCGTTCCGCGCCGAGCTGGAGCCGCTGGTCTTCGCCGCCCTCGCCGTCCAGAACACCCCGCCGCCGGCCGCCGATGCGGCAGCGCGGCGTGTCGGCGAAAAGCGCCTGGTGGCCGCAGCGAAGGAACGCCGCCGAGCGCAGCAGCCGACCTGGGCGCCGCTGGCG
Source organism: Anaerolineae bacterium (assembly GCA_046328525.1). Lineage (GTDB taxonomy): Bacteria > Chloroflexota > Anaerolineae > Epilineales > JAHCIE01 > JBDHWG01. The sequence goes on along the minus strand of JAXLWK010000005.1, from coordinate 392,498 downwards.
GGCTTGCTTGCCCTGTTTACCTCACCGCGCAGCGGCGTTCGCCAGGCGTTCATCGGCGCGATGGCCGTCTTCGTCATGCTGAGCATGACGCTGGTCGGCGTCACTCGCGCCGCAGCCAACAGCCTGCCCGATGAAGCTCTCTATCCCGTCAAACTGGCGACCGAGCAGGTGCAGATTGCCCTGACCTCGTCGGCGTCGGCCCGCGCCCAACTCCACGTCGCCTTCGCCCAGGAACGCCTGCGCGAGGTGCAAGCGGCAACGGCGGCCGGCCGCGACCCGCAGCGCGCGATCTCGCAGCTCCCGCGCCACACCGACAGTGCCAAGGACCTGGCGAATCAGCTTCCCCAGGGCGAGCGCGACCGTATCGAGGCCCAGATTGACGTCGTTCAGCAGCAAGAGCAGGTCATTTTGAAGGAAGTGACGCCACGCCTGTCGCCCGAAGCCCGCAGCATCGTGGCGAACCTCGTGCCGACGGCGACGCCGGTTCCTGCGACGGCAACGACTGCGCCCGCGCCGACCAGCGCGCCGACCGCCTCGCAGGCGCCGGCCAACAACAGCGCCGTGGCGAGCGCCCAGAGCGTCGCGCCGACCCAGCCCGCGCCGACCCGGGCCGCGAGCGCCGCCGCCGCCCCTGTGATCCCGATTGCGCCGATCGAGCCTGTCGTGCCGTCCGCGCCGACGGCTGCGCCACAGCTGCCCGCCGTGCCGCCGACTTCGGTCCCGCCGGCGCCAACGCTGGCCCCGCCGCCCGCCGCCACGTCTGCGCCGTCGGTCGCCGTGGTGGTCCCGCCGTCGCGCTCGCAGACGTCCTCAGGCCCGCGCGCGACAGAGCAGCCGACGCAGGCCCCGACATCTGCGCCACAGCCGACGGCGAACCCGTCGGAGCCGACCGCCGAGCCGACCCAGCCGCCGCCGACGCCCGTCCCGGCCACGGCGACACCGAAGCCCGCGGCCACGATCATTGCGCCGCCGCCGGTTCGACCCACGGCCCCGCCGCCGCCGCCGCCGACTTCGGCCCCGCCGCAGCCGACATCCGCGCCGCAGCCGACATCCGCGCCGCCGCAGCCGACATCCGCGCCACCGCAGCCGACTTCGGTCCCGCCACAGCCAACGTCGGCGCCACCGCAGCCGACGTCCCCGCCGAAGGCGACAACAACGCCGTAAGTTGAGGTAGAGGCCGCCCAGACACAGCGCCTGGCATAGAGTTGCCGGGGGACAACAAGGAGGACCGTCAGCAGCGGCGAGGCCGCGTGACGGTCCTATGTTGTGCTTCGCGTCCCGCAGATAGAGGAATGAGGCAGGGTCAGGTGGGTCCCGGCCGCCACGCACAAGGCACCCACCTGAAACATGAGCGGTGCTGCACCTCCGTGGGACGAGGGGGGTAGAGTGTGCCAGCGCCGTTCACGGTCATCATTATAGAAGCCTCAAGCCGCCCTGTCAAGCACCCGTAAGCTGCTGTCGCAGCCCAGGATGCTTGACCGCTATGGCGGCGTGCCGCGTTGCGAACTTCATCCGAGGCCGCGAGACGCCTATAATTGAGACTGCCACCCATACGGTTGGACAGAAGGAATCGCGCCATGATGATCCAAGACTCTCGTCTTTCCCTGCTGCGGCGCTGGCGGCGGCTCGCCCTGGCGGCGCTGGCGGTGCTGCTGGCCCTAGCCGTCGTCGGGTGCAGCATGAGCGGCGCGCCGGCGGCGTCCTCGTCGGCCGCGCCCCAGGTTGACACGAGCCGCACCCGCGCCAGCGACGCCGGCCTCTTCCGGGCGACGATCACCCCCAGCGCGGACCCCGCGCCTATCAACGAGATGCACACCTGGACGCTCCATGTCGAGACGCCCGACGGCAAGCCGGTCGAGAATGCGCAGGTGAGCGTAGACGGCGGGATGCCGGAACATGGCCACGGCCTGCCGACCCAGCCCAAGGTGACGAAGTACCTCGGCAACGGCGACTACCTGGTGGAAGGGATGCGCTTCAACATGCCCGGCATGTGGCAGCTCAAGTTCAGGGTGACGGCGGGTGGGCAGACGGACCAGGTGGTGTTCAACCTGGCGCTGCGAGGATAGCCGGGGTCGGCAGCAGCGCAGGGCCGCCACGCCCTCGAAGGGCGTGGCTACAGGATGGAAGCCCAAGGGGCTTAGCACACCCCCAACGGCATCACGCTCGCTGCGGTAAAGACAGTATGCCCGAACCAGTCGTCGGTCGGCGCCGCGTTGCGCGCCTCATCATCATCTTGCTATGCGTCGTCGTCCTCGGCAGCGCCGCGCTGGCCGTGGCGAGCTGCCGCGCCGAGACGCCGTGGAGCGCAGCCGAGAAGGACGCACTGCGCGCCCTGTGGCTCGGCAGCCTCAAGCCGCTGCCGCCCGACCCATCCAATGCCGTCGCCGACGACCCGCGCGCCGTCGCCCTGGGCCACAGGCTGTTCTTCGACACGCGCTTCAGCAGCAACGGCCTGATTGCGTGCGCCTCGTGTCACGTACCCGACAAAGGCTTCCAGGATGGGCGGCCGCTGGGCGTCGGCCTGGGCGCGACGAACCGCCGGACGATGACCGTCGTTGGGACGGCCTACAGCCCGTGGCTGTTCTGGGATGGGCGCAAGGACAGCCAGTGGTCCCAGGCGCTTGGGCCGCTGGAGAACGCCGTCGAGCACGGCGGCTCGCGCACCCAGTACGCCCACCTCATCGCGCAGCACTACAAGGCCGAGTACGAGAGCCTCTTCGGTCCACTGCCGGACCTCTCCGACCCGGCGCGCTTCCCGCCACAGGCCGGCCCGGTGGATGACGCGGCGGCGAAGGCGGCGTGGGAGGCGATGGCCCCTGCCGACCGGGACGCCGTCAACCGCGTCTTCGCCAACATGGGCAAGGCCATCGCCGCGTATGAGCGCCAGATCATGCCCGGCCCCTCGCGCTTCGATAGCTACGTCGCCGGCGTTCTGCAGGACGATGCGGCGGCGCAGAAGGCCCTGTTGCCCGACGAGATCGCCGGGCTGCGGCTATTCATCGGCCGCGCCAACTGCACCCAGTGCCACAACGGCCCGCTTTTCACCAACAACAGCTTCCACGCCACCGGCGTCCCGCCGCGAGCGGGGCTGCCGCGCGACGTCGGGCGCGCGAAGGGGGCGCGGGACGTGCAGGCGGACGAGTTCAACTGCCTGAGCAAGTTCAGCGACGCGGGCCAGGACGACTGCCAGGAGCTACTGTTCATGACCGTGAGCGGCCCGGAGCTAATCGGGCAGTTCAAGCCGCCCACGCTGCGCAACATCGCCGAGAACGCGCCCTACATGCACGCCGGCCAGTTTGCCACCCTGCGCGAGGCGCTCGACCACTATAACACGGCGCCGGCCGGCCCGTTCAACCACACCGACCTCAAACCGCTGAATCTGACGGACAAGGAGCTAGGCCAGCTCGAGGCGTTCCTCCGCACGCTCAGCGGCCCCCTCGCCACCCCGCCCGATCTCCTGAAAGCCCCCGCGCTACCGTAACGGGCTATCAGAGAGAGACTGCCACAGAGACACAGAGAGCACAGAGAAGAGAGGAAGACCTGTTCTGGTTTCCCTCCGTGTCCTCTGTGCCTCTGTGGCGCTTCTCTTCCCGTTGCGTTTCTAATCAGGGAGGATCTCGCGGGTGTAGGTGGGGAGACGCCAGGCGCACCGCATGCCGACGCTCTCGTACAGGTGGACCGCCGGTGCGTTGTGGGCATCCACCCTGAGCGCGGCCGTGCGATAGCCTCGCTTATGGAACTGCCGCAGCGCTTGCAGCAGAATCGCGCGCCCAAGCCTCTGCCCGCGCCATGCCGGACGCACCCCGAAGTCGAATAGTCCGCCGACGCCCACCTGCCCGCGCCAGAACCGCGTCCCGCCGATCGCGCCCGCCACCTTGCCGCCGTCGGCCACCGCCACGACCCACAGGCCTGGGTCATAGCCGACGTCGGCCAGCGTCTCAGAGCGCCAGGTCTCGAAGGGCGGCACACGGTCCCCCTCCCAGTTCGTCTCGAAGGCGGCGCTGAGGGCGGCGTGGACGGCGCTATCCATGCCATCAGCGCACAGGGAGCGCAGCGTCACGCCGGCCGGCCACTGGGGCGGCGGCGGCGCGTCGAGGCCGATGCGCATCTCCAGGCTGACGCGATACAGGCTGTAGCCGCGATCCTCGAGCGCCGCGGTCGTCCCCGCGTCGCCGGGCGCGACACTGACGTAGACGGTCAGCGGCCCATCCGCCGCATCGTCCGCCGCGACCTCGCGCCCGCGCGCTTCGCCCCAATCGAGCAGCGCCTCTCGCGCGGCGCGGCTCCCCTCGCCGTCTCGCACGGCGAGCACCATGCGCACGCTACGCGCCCCAAGGGACGTGAGCCAGACGTAGCCCGCGATCTCGCCCCTGGCATCCACCGCCAGGCCCACGCGCCGCGCAATGTCAAAGCCGGACGTCTGCCACTCAAGGTGGATCTGGTCGGGGGCGGCGACGGGGTGGCCCGCCAGGCCTTGCCAGAGGGCATTGCGGATGTCGGCCACGACGGCCACGTCGTCGAGGCGGCCGGGCCGGATGCTGATTGTGTCCATGGCGCGGATTATAGTCGGGAACGCGGGTGAGGGGAAGCGGCGGCGAGAATAGGGCTGCGGCGGTCGGTCGTGTCGGGGGGACGGGCGGGGCGGGGTGAGATGAGCGCCGTCACGGTTTCGCCGCTGGCGAGCTTGAACAGGCGGTGGCTACGCACGCTCGGCTCGCTCTCCAGGGGAATGCTGTCCGGGTGGAACGGCAGACAGCGGCGCGACGTGATGGCGAGCATCGTGTCCCCAGCGCGCAGCCCGACCGCCGCCACGGGCCGTCGGATGCTGGTCACGCCCTGGGACGCCTTCTCGACGAGCGGCACCGCGACGGCCGGGAACCGCCGGGCGTAGCCGTCGCTCGTCAACACGATCACCTGGCGCTGGCCGGCGACGCGCAGGGCGCTGGCGATGCGCTCGCCCTTGTCCCATGCCACCCCAATCACCTGGCTGCCCTGGACGCTGACGTCGGCGACGGCCATGCGCGCCGCCCGGCCGCTGCCGGTCACCACCAGCAGGCTGTCCTTCACGTTGCCGCTCAGCACGGCGGCCGGCCAGTGAGGGTAGGGCCAATCGAGCTTGAGCGGCTGCCCCCCCTCGACGGTCGGGCGCAGGCGCGCCATGTTCAGCGCCCGCGCCGCGCCGCGCGAGGTGACGATGAGCAGCCGCTCCGTGTCCTTCAAACCGTTCCAGCGCCGCACCGCGCAGATAATCTCGCCTTTAGCGAAATCGGGCAGGTCAGCGCGCGAGAAGCCGCCCTCCTGGAGCGTGGCGAGCTGGCGCAGCGTCGTCAGGAACAGCCGGTAGCGCGAGGTCACGACGAGCAGCGGCTCGTCCAGGGTAGCGGTGAGGGCCACGCGGGGCGCGGGCGCGCCGTCCGGCACAATCTCGGCCAGCGGCGTCTCGCCGGTCTCTGGGCCGACGAGCGGCCCGGCCATCAGCCGCCCCTCGCCGAGCATCACCAGCCCGGCCGCCGCCTCCTCGCCCTCGCCAAGCTCCTCCTGGGCCAGGATGCGGCGCTTCAGCACCTCCAGGTTGGCCTGGGCGACGCCGGGCCGGGCGAAGGCCAGGTCGGCGTGGCGGCGGTCGTCGCGGCTGGTCGCCGTCGCCTCGATCTCGCCGGCCTCGATGCGCTGGGCGATGAGGCCCAGGCCCGACGTGACGCTGCTGAAGATGTCTATGCTGCGCACCTTCTCTTCGCCGAATTTGTGGGCCAGCATGCGCTGGAACACCGGGATCTCGGACGAGCCGCCGGTGCGGATCACGGCGTCAATCTCGCGGGGGGCCAGCCCAGAGCGCGCCAAAGTATCGTCTATCAGGGCGTCCACAGACTGAATCTCAGCGCGGATGATGGTCTCGAACTCGACGCGGGTCACCGGCTGGCGGATGGTGAAGCTCGGCCCGGCCAGGAGGATCTCGGTCTCCAGGCGGCGCGAGAGCTGGCGCTTGGCCGTCTCCGCCGCCTCGAACAGGCGCAGGCCGTAGTTGTTGGCGACGAGGTCAACCAGCGCCTGGATTCGGCGCGGCTCCTGGGCCGTGCGCTTGATCTCGTCGAGCATGCGGCGGTTCTCCGGGCTTTGCAGCGTCACCAGCGTCTGCCAGTCGGCCAGGGTGTCGTAGATCCAGGACGGCACGGGCAGGCGCGATTGGCGCGGGCCGTAGACGGTGTGCTCGCCGAAGTGTTCCGCGAGCTTGGCGCGGACGAGCTTCTGGTCGAACACGTCACCGGCGATGGGTAGGCCACCCGTCGCCAGCACCTCGCGGCGCTGTGGCCCGATGCGCATCACCGTCAGGTCGAGCGTGCCGCCGCCGAAGTCGAACACCAGGATGTTCTCCTCGCCCCGCACGCCGGCGGCGTAGTGGTACGCGGCGGCGATTGGCTCGTACTCCAGGGCGATGCGCTCGTAGCCCGCCCGCAGCGCCGCCTCGATCAGCCGCTCCTGGGCAATCTGGTCGGCCTGGGGGTCGGCGGCGAAGCGCACCGGCCGGCCCAGGACGATGGCGCGCTGCGGGCGGCCCAGGATGCGCTCGGCGCGCAGGCGCGTGGTGTACAGGTAGCTACCGATGAGGTCTTCGAGGGACAGGAAGAACTGGCCGATGATAGTGCCGGCGTAGTCGGCCTCGCGCAGGCCGCTCTTGAAGGAGATGAGGAGGCGGCCCGGCGAGTTGGCGTCCACCCAGGCGTAGACATCGCGGATGAAGGCGGGCAGCTCGGCGAAGACCTGCTCGATCTCGCCGACCCAGACGCGCTCGAGGCGCACCGTGCGGCCCAGGTTCTGCTCGAAGTACTCCTGGAGCGCGGCGCGGGCGATGCTGACCTTCTGGTCGTTGGTGATGTACAGGGCGCTGCGGGCGACGCGGGGGTTGGCGTTGGCCGGGTCGAGGGGCAGCAGCTCGACGCGCCGCCCGTCGTAGAGCGAGATGCCGGAGTTCGTCGTTCCAAAATCCATCCCAAGCATGACGTGATGCACTCGCTTCCTTCACTGCTCTTGTCGCGGCGGCTTGTGAATCGCAGCTTCCAGAGGCCGTACCTACTTTGTCATGCTGAGCGAATGCGAAGCATCCCGGTCGCCTGGGGGACGCTTCGCTCCGCTCAGCGTGACAGCCAGAAATTGCGGCAGTCAGTAGTTAAGATTCATCCGTCGGCCTCTGTTGCATCAGTTCAGTGTAGCACAAGGCCGGCGGCGGCGAAACCCTCGCTCGGGTGAACACACATCATTCAATTGGATGAATGTTGAGGTGAAGCCCCTCACCCCCAGCCCCTCTCCCACAGGGGGAGAGGGGAGCCGATGGCCTCAGTCGGCTTGCACGCGCTGGACGACGCGCTTCTGGCGCAGGATGTCCTCGGCGGCGGTGAAGTACTCGCGGATGTCGCCCTGGGTGCGGATCCACGCCATGTAGCGCCCGATGCCGTCGGCCAGGTCCACCGTGGGCGCGTAGCCCATCGCCGCGGCGCGCGTGATGTCGGACGTGAGGTAGCGCATCTCGCCCGGCCGGAACTCGCCGCGGCTGACCGGCTCGATGCGCACCCCCACAGCGTCGGACACCATCTCCGCCACCTGGCGAATCGTTGCCGCCCGCCCGCTGCCCACGTTCACCGCCTGCCCGTCCAGGGTGTCGCTCGTCGCGGCCAGGAGGTTGGCGCGGGCGATGTCCTCGACGAAGCACAGGTCCCGCGTCTGCCGCCCATCCTCGTACAAGACCGGCGGCTGGCCGTTGAGCAGGCGCGTGGTGAAGATGGCGATGACACCGGTGTACGGGTTGAACACCGACTGGCGCGGGCCGTAGGTACACGAGTAGCGCAGGGCCACGGTGGGGATGCCCGTCTGCCGGCCCCACATCAGGACCAGGCGCTCCTGGTCCACCTTCGTGATGGCGTACACCGTCTCCGCCCCGATGGGCGCTTCCTCCGGTGTCGGGACGGACGCGCCGACGCGCCCGCACAGCGGGCAGTGTACCTCCCAGTCGCCCGCCTGGAGCTGCGCCAGCGGGCGCGTCGGCGGGAAGACGACGCCGTGCTCGGGGCAGCGAATCGCGCCCTCGCTGTAGACGACCTGGGACGAGGCGACGATGACCTTGCGCACCGGCAGGTTCTCGTCGCGGATCATCTCCAGCATCTGCGCCGTGCCAAAGCTGTTGACGTGGACGTACTTGCCCATCTCCGGCATGTAGCCGCCGTAGGCCGCCTCGTGAAAGACGACGTCCACGCCGTCGAGGGCGGCGCGCACCGTCGCCGCGTCGCGGATGTCGCCGTGGACGAACTCGGCGGCGTTCGGCGTCCACGCCGGCTTGCCGAGGCGGTGGGTCTGCGGCTCGAGGTTGTCGAGGATGCGCACCGCCCAGCCCTCGCGCAGGAGGAGGTCGGCGATGTGGGAGCCGATGAGGCCCGCCCCGCCCGTGACGAGTGCGCGCATGACTACCTCCTACTCCGACACAGCTAGCGGGTTGAAGTCAGTGTCGGTGTCGAACACGTCGCTCCGCTCGACGCGCTTCAGGAAGTTGACGATGACGTACGTCAGCGGCGTGGCGATGATCTCATACGCCGACTTGAACAGCCACTGGGTGACGACGGTCTGCATCACGGCGTCGGGCGGGATCGTCCCAACAAAGGCGATGGTGATGAACACCAGCGAGTCGAGGCCCTGGCCGATGATCGTCGAGCCGATGGTGCGCGTCCACAGCCAGCGCCCGCCCGTCGCCACCTTCATCTTGGCGAGGACGAACGAGTTGGCGAACTCGCCGACGAGGTACGCGGCGAACGAGGCGACGAGCAGGCGCGGCGCGTAGCCCAGGATACGCTCGTAGGCCGGCTGCGCGTCCCAGAAGCCCGCGCTCGGCAGGAGCTGGGCGATCACGATGGCGATGACCGCGAACAGGTTGCACAGGAAGCCGAGCCAGATGACGCGGCGGGCCTGGGAGTAGCCGTAGACCTCGGTCAGGATGTCGCCGAAGATATAGCTGATGGGGAAAATGATGACGGCGGCCGGGAGCACCAGGCCGAAGATGTCCACCAGTTTCACCGCGATGATATTGGAGACGATGAGCGACGTGACGAAGAAAGCGACGATGATGACGAACCAGATGGAGTAGCCTGCCTGAGCAGGCCGCGCTTTGTTCATGGTGCGTGATAGCTCCTGGTCTGAGAATCGTTTCGAGCAGGACAGTCGGTGGCTGAGACGGTGAAGCCTGCTGATGATCCTTAGCTAATTTTCGCCGCATTCCGCTCGCGGTGGTAGGGGCAGGTTTCAAACCTGCCCCTACTCCAGCGCCAGCTGCTGCGGCAACAATTTGCTAATCTCCATAAGCAGCGCGTCATCGGCAAATTATACATCGTTCGGCGGATGGCGTCTCATCCGTCAGGGGTTTGCGGGTTGGGTAAGACCGTGCTACAATAGCCATCACATAGGTACATGCGATAGACACGGCGTAGGAGCAGGACGAGTACTCGGGCGAGCAGCGCCAGGGAGGCGGGGCCATAGACTGGAAGCCCCGCTCGACTAGCGCCCGACGAAAACCACCTGCCAGCCTCGGGCAGAACACCAATCGGGAGAAACGACTAAAGTCGCTACTACGGCTCTCGACGGTCAGTAAACCCCGGCGGGTTGGCCCCGTTAGCGGCCTCTAAGGGTGGGCGCGCGCCTGCCGAATGTGGGTGGAACCACGGGAGTCTTCCTCTCGTCCCTGCGGGGCGAGGGGCTTTTTGTTTTTTGGGGCACTTGTCGAACACGAGGAGGTTTGTCCATGAGCCAGGTATCGAGCGACGTCGCGGCGCAAGCCGAGGCGCCTTTGTCGCAGGCTGATCATCTCTACCGCGTGCGCCACTCCGCCGCGCACGTCATGGCCCAGGCCGTCCTGGACTTCTTTCCGGAGGCCAGGCTCGGCATTGGGCCGCCCATCGAGAACGGTTTCTACTACGACTTCGACCTGCCGCGCCCGCTGACGCCGGACGACCTCGAGAAGATCGAGGCGCGGATGCGCGAGCTGATCGCCGAGGGCTACGCCTTCGAGCGCCGCGTCGTCAGCCCGGAGGAGGCGCGGGAGCTGTTCAAGGACCAGCCGTACAAGCTAGAGCTGATCCGCGACTTGCTGGCCGGCGAGGTGGACGAGTACGGGGAGCCGGTCAAGGAAGGCTCGGTCGTCCTGTCCACCTACCGCGACGGCGACTTCGAGGACCTGTGCCGCGGGCCGCACGTCCCCAGCACGAAGGACATCAACCCGGCGGGGTTGAAGCTCCAGTCCATCGCCGGCGCGTACTGGCGCGGGAGCGAGAAGAACCCGATGCTCCAGCGCATCTACGGCACCGCATGGGACAGCCAGGCGGAGCTAGAGCAGTACCTCTGGCGACTGGAGGAGGCGCGGCGTCGCGACCACCGCCGCCTGGGCCGCGAGTTGGACCTGTACAGCGTCTCGGAGGAAGTCGGCCCCGGCCTGATCCTGTGGCACCCGAAGGGCGCGCTCATCCGCGTCATCGCCGAGGACTTCGCCCGCCAGGCGCACCTGGACAACGGCTACGAGTGGGTGTTCTCGCCCCACATCGGCCGCGCTCTGCTGTGGGAGACCTCCGGCCACCTGGGCTTCTACAAGGAGAACATGTACTCGCCCATGGACATCGAGGGCGAGCAGTACTACGCCAAGCCGATGAACTGCCCGTTCCACATTGAGATCTTCAAGAGCAAGACCCGCTCGTACCGCGACCTGCCCCGGCGCTACGCCGAGTATGGCACGGTCTACCGCTTCGAGCGCAGCGGCGTGCTGCACGGGCTGACCCGCGTCCGCGGCTTCACCCAGGACGACGCCCACATCTTCTGCCGCCCGGACCAGGTGGAAGACGAGATCGCCCGCGCGCTGGAGTTTTCGCTCTACGTCCTGCGCTCCTTCGGCCTGACCGACTTCACCGCCTACCTCTCGACCCGGCCGGAGAAGTACGTCGGCGATCCGGCCGAATGGGACATGGCCACCGAGGCGCTGCGCAAGGCCATCGAGGCCCACAACCTGCCCTACGAGCTAGACGAGGGCGGCGGCGCGTTCTACGGCCCGAAGATTGACCTCAAGGTGAACGACGCCCTCGGCCGCGAGTGGCAGCTCAGCACCATCCAGTTCGACTTCAACCTGCCGGAGCGCTTCGGGCTGGAGTACGACGGCGAGGACGGGGCCAAGCACCAGCCGTACATGGTGCACCGCGCCCTGCTCGGCAGCATGGAGCGCTTCTTCGGCGTCCTCATCGAGCACTACGCTGGCGCGTTCCCGCTGTGGCTGTCGCCGGTGCAGGCGGTCATCATCCCGGTCACCGACCGCCACGCGGCGTATGCCCACGAGGTCGCGGCGCAGCTCAAGGCGGCGGGCCTGCGCGCCGAGGTGGATCAGCGGCCGGAGCGCATGCAATCCAAGATCCGCGACGCGCAGCTCCAGAAGACGCCGTACATGCTCGTCGTGGGCAACCGCGAGGCGGAGAACGGCACGGTGTCGGTGCGCGTGCGCAGCGGCGAGGACCGCGGCGCGGTGGCGGTCACGGACTTCATCGCCCGCGCTCAAGAGCTGGTCAAGGGCAAGTCCAACGAGCTGTAGCGGCGTTTGGCGCCGGTTGGCGTTCCTGTAGTGGCGGTTTCAACCGCTCTGGAGAGCAGAGCGACTGAGTCGCCACTACATTTTAGGCCCCACCCCCTGGGGGGTGGGGCCTCGTTGGCAGGTCAAGACGCGGTCCTAAATCCCTGTCACTTATGTGCGGAAATCTCTTGAAATTGACGAAATCTTGGGGTATAATGACTTATATAGGGTTGACGCAGTGCGCAATGGGAAAAGGTCCACGTCGGGTGGATCGCCCCTGCTCGGTCGCCCGCAAAGAGAGGTCGTACCATGTTTACCACTCACACGCACATGGGGACGCACGAGATTGACATCAACTGGCTCATCGTCCTGATCGCCGTCGCTGCCCTCGTGCTCACGGTCATGTACACACCGGCGTGGCAATTGCCGACGCCATCCTTCGGCCCGGTTGTGCCCGGCATGCCGTGATGCCGATTGCCCGACATCCCTGACCAATCCATTTTTGCAGCAAGCAATTGGTCCAAATGAAAAGAGAATACCCGCGTCACGTGTCGAGACCGCCTCGCCTTCAACGATGAAGCGCGGGGCGGTCTCTCATCTCAGGCGCGGCTGACCTAGCTGTTGGGAATCTCTTGTGGAGCCATGACGAAGGCGACCTCCGCCGCGTACAGCCCGGCGATCACCGCCAGCCCGGCGAAGGCGGCCAGGGGCAGACCGAGGCGCGGGATGAGCAGAGCGGCGGCCAGGAGCAGCATGGCGGCGATGTGCCCGACGCCGATGGCCCCGCCCCAGAACCAGCCGGCGTAGCGCCCGGCGCGGATCGCCTCGGCGGCGCGCGCCGCCGTCTCGCTGGCGTGGGGAACGCCAAGCTCGCCCATGAACGTCAGCAGCAGGTTGAGGAACAGGCTGACCACCAGGACGTTGACGAGGAAGGGCAGGATCGCCTGGGGCACGGCGATCACCGCCGCCAGGACCAGCAGGGCCGACGCCCCCGCCATGACCGACTGGACCAGGAAGTGCAGCGGCAGCGCGCTACTCTGCCACAGGTCGCGCCCCTCGGCCTGGGCGAACAGGAACGCGGTGTAGACGGCGGCCAGGACCGCCAGCGGGACGCCGAGCCAGGCCAACGCCCACTGGATCAGCAGATCAATATCCGCCCGGATCCAGCCGGCGGCGCCGGCGAACGCGACGATGAGCCACACGGCGGCGATCACGCCGAAGCCGAGCAGGACGAACGCGCCGCGCGCCAGCCAGCTCCGCCACTGCGGCCGCGTCAGGATCGTCACGAACAGGCGCGGCTTGCCAAGGTCGAAGACGAGCAGGGCGGCGGTCGCGGCGAGAAACGCCAGGATGACCGCCAGCACGGGAATGGGAAAAAGTGGCGCCGACAGGGTCATCCCGAAGCCTACCACCACCGCCAGGAGGAGGTAGAGACCGCTGGCAATCGCTTTTGTGACCAGGTAGGCGGGGACAGGCCAGCGCCACGGAATCTTGTGCTGGGCGTTGTACCCCGTCTGTACCATACCGTCGGCCACGCGCCCGCCTATCACGAGCGCGCTCCCGCCCACGCCCAGCCCCTGCGCCTGGGGCGCGCGCAGCGGCGTCCCGTTCGGCGCTCTCTTCCCCCCCTCGCCCATTTTGGGAGAGGGGCCGGGGGTGAGGGCTGGGTTCACGATGTCCGCCCACATGAACGTGTCGCGCGTGTGGGGAACCGTCGGCGTCAGGGTCGCCGCGTCACCATCCACGTAGAACACCTTGGGCGCGGTTCCCTGCTCCGGCTTGCGCACCGTCACCGCCTCGCGCGCCACCATGCGGCTAATCTGGCTGGTGGGGTCGTCCAGGTCGCCGGCGATGATGGAGCGCGTCGGGCAAACGATGACACACGCCGGCTCCAGGCCGATGTCGGTGCGGTGGGCGCAGTAGTGGCACTTCGCGGCGCTGTGGGTCTCCGGGTCCATGTAGATGGCGTCGTAGGGGCAGGCCTGGAGACACGCCTTGCAGCCGATACACACGGCCGGATCGAACTCGACGATGCCGTCGGCGCGCTGGTACATCGCCGTGACGGGGCAGATGCGAACGCACGGCGGGTTGGCGCAGTGGTTGCAGCGCGTCACCTGGAAGTGACGGCGGGTGTTGGGGAACGCTCCCGTCTCCACATACTTGACCCACGTGCGGTACACGCCGAGGGGGACTTCGTTCTCCATCTTGCACGCGACGCTACAGGCGTGGCAGCCGATGCACGTCCGTCCGTCAATCACAAAGCCGTAGTTCGTCATCCGCGTCTCCCGGTCCTGTCACACTGATCACCGCCAGGCCGTCCCCGTCTCACGGTAGAGGGGCCGTTCCTCAGACGTGCCATAGAGACTTGCCACGGAGGCACAGAGACCACAGAGGAATAGGATATTTGTCTTTCTCTATGCCCTCTGTGTCTCTGTGGCAAGCCCTTCTTCGTTCCGCCTAGAGGCGCTGGAGATGGCTCTCTAGCGCGAGCGTCAATAGGCTCGCAGCAGGCTTTCATATTAGCACCAACACCGGCGGCTACGCAAATGCGATTTGCTGCTATAATAGCCGTTCGTATCCCAATTCCAAAGGAGTCGCACACATGGCGCTTTCCGACGATCTCACATTCATGGACGCGACGGCCCAGGCCGAGCTGGTGCGCAAGGGCGACTGCACACCCCTTGAGCTGGTGGACGCCGCCATCGAGCGCATCGAGCGCGTCAACCCGGCCCTCAATGCCGTTATCACCCCCTTGTACGACCAGGCGCGCGCCGCCGCCGCCGGCCCCCTGCCGGACGGCCCGTTCACAGGTGTGCCGTTCCTGCTCAAGGACCTCGGCGCGACCCTCGGCGGTGTGCGTCAAGCCTCAGGCTCGGCCTGGCTCGCGGACTTCGTCCCGCCCCACGATAGCACCCTCGTCCAACGGCAGAAGGCGGCCGGGGTGGTCATTGTCGGCAAGACGAACGCGCCAGAGCTGGGCATCCTGCCGACCACCGAGCCGGCCCTCTTCGGTCCGAGCCGCAACCCGTGGGACACGACGCGCTCGACCGGCGGCTCCAGCGGCGGCTCGGCGGCGGCGGTGGCGGCGGGGCTTGTCCCCTTCGCCCACGCCAACGATGGCGGCGGCTCGATCCGCATCCCGGCGGCGTGCTGCGGTCTCGTGGGTCTGAAACCGACCCGCGCGCGCACGCCCGTCGGCCCGGAGGTCGGCGACATCATGGGCGGCCTTGTATCCGAGCACGTCGTGACGCGCACCGTGCGTGACTGCGCCGCCATGCTGGATGCCACGGCCGGCCCGGCTGTGGGCGACCCGTACTGGGCGCCGCCGCCGGCGCGCCCGTTCGGCCAGGAGGTCGGCGCCGCCCCGGGCCAGTTGCGGATTGCCTTTGCGACCCGGTCGCCCAACGGTGTGCCCGTCCATCCGGACAACATCAAAGCGGTCGAGGAGACGGCAAAGCTCCTGGCCGACCTGGGCCACATCGTCGAGGAGGCCAGCCCGACGATTGACGGCGCGATGTTCACCCAGGCGTTCGTCGGCGTGTGGGCGTCGGGCATCGGCTGGAACATTGACGCGATCGCGTTCGTCACCGGGAAGAAGCCGACGCGGGAGCAGTTCGAGCCGCTGACCTGGGGCCTGTACGAGATGGGCCGCAGCACCAATGCCCCGACGTACATGCTGGCGTGGACGGGGCTGCAACAGATCTCGCGCCAGCTAGGCTACTTCCTGGAAGGCTACGACGCCTGGCTGACGCCGACCCTCGTCGAGCCGCCGCCGCCCCTGGGGACATTCAACTCGCCGCCCGACAACCCGCTATTCGGCCTGTTCCGCGCGGCCGCCTATGTCCCCTTCACGCCCCTCGCCAACGTGAGCGGCCTGCCCGCCATCAGCCTGCCGCTGATGTGGAACGAGCAGAACCTGCCCATCGGCGTGCAGTTCTACGGGCGCTTTGGCGACGAGGCGACGCTCCTGCGCCTGGCGTCGCAGCTCGAGGTGGCGCGGCCGTGGGCGCATCGCCGCCCGCCGATCTCGGCGTAGCCAGGGCTTTGGACCACGAAGGACACGAAAGGCCGCGAAAAACGCGAAAGTTAGCCATGAACCCACGTTCACCAACCGTTGGATGACAATCGCTGTCGCCCCTTCGACAGGCTCAGGGCAAGCTCTGAGTGCAACGAAGGGCCCCCAGGGTCGTCGGCATGCTTCGTTACACTCAGCATGACAGCCCAGGCTCATTTATAGGAAAGGCGCACACAGGCGGACTCTTTTTCGCGTCTTTCGCGCCCTTTCCGAGCCTTTCGTGGTCCGAAGACTCGCCAGCGGCGTGCGTCCTCTCTATGACTAGCGCGTGGCGCGGGCCGTTGCGTAAGACGTTCGCCTGTCAGGCGTCTGAGTCTTGGGCAGGATTTTGTTGCCGGGGAAGAGGAAGCCGATGTCACTTGAAGCGTATTGCATGAAATGCCGCACCAAGCGGCCGATGGATAACCCCGTGGCGGAGTACAACGCCGCCGGCCGCCCGGTGACGCGCGGCACGTGCCCGGAGTGCGGCACGGCGCTGTATCGCATGGGTGAGACGCCGGCCCACGCCGATGTGCCGAAGCCCGAGAAAACGGAGACGCCGCCGAAGAAGGCCACCCGCAAGGTGGCCGCCGACAACGGCGCTGATCTCCCCGTGGGCGAGACCGTCAGCGGGCCGGGGGAGGCGGTCGAGGCGTACTGCGTCAAGTGCCGCGAGAAGCGCGTCATGGCCGAGCCGCGCGCCGAGATCACGGCCACCGGCCGCGCCGGCACGAAGGGCGTCTGCCCGGTCTGCGGGACGACCCTGTATCGCCCCGGCGAGACCCTGGCCCACGTCCTTCTGCCGCACCCCAGCGCCGAAGCCGCTCAGGCGGCGCGGCAGGCGGCAAAGCGCGCGACGAAGAAGGCGCCGACCAAGCCAGCGCCGACAAAGGCCGCCGCGAGCAAGACGGCCGCGAGCAAGGCGACCGCGACAAAGGCCGCCGCGAGCAAGGCGACCGCGAGCAAGACCGCGGCGAAGGGCGGCGCTAAGGCCGGCAGCGGGCGCAAGGCGGCGAGCAGCGGCGGGCGCAGCGCGTATCGCGGCAGTTCGTCCTTCGGCGACGCGACGATGCGCGGCGGCAAGCTCGTCATCGTCGAGTCGCCTGCCAAGGCGCGCACCATCGGCAAGTTCCTCGGCGGCGGCTACCGCGTGCGCGCATCCGTCGGCCATGTGCGCGACCTGCTCAAGTCGCAGCTCAGCGTGGACGTGGAGCACGACTTCGAGCCGAAGTACCGCGTGCCCGACGACAAGCGCGACATTGTGAAGGACCTGACGACCATGGCGAAGGGCGCCGACCAGGTCTTCCTGGCGACCGACCCCGACCGCGAGGGCGAGGCGATTGCCTGGCACCTGATGGAGGCGGCCAAGATTGACCCGACGAAGATCCACCGCGTCGAGTTCCACGAGATCACCCGCTCGGCCATCATGGACGCCTTCAGCCACCCGCGCACCATCAACATGGACCTGGTGGACGCGCAGCAAGCGCGGCGCATCCTGGACCGCCTGGTCGGCTACAAGATTAGCCCCATTCTGTGGGACAAGGTACGCAGCCGCCTGTCGGCCGGGCGCGTGCAGACCGTCGCCTTGCGCCTGATTGTCGAGCGCGAGCGCGAGATCCAGTCGTTCATCCCGGAAGAGTACTGGTCGCTGGAGGCGGAGCTGGCGAAGATCATGGCGCGGGGCTTCAAGGGCAAGGCGCCGTCGTTCCGCGCCCGCCTCATACGCATCGGCGCGGAGAAGGCCGACCTCAAGAACCAAACCGACGCCCGCGCCATCGTGAACGCCCTCGAAGGCGCGACGTACACCGTCGCCAAGGTGGAGCGCAAGGAGCGCCGCCGCTACCCGTCGCCGCCCTTCACCACCAGCACCCTCCAGCAGGAAGCCTCGCGCCGCCTCGGCTTCGGCGCAAAGAAGACCATGACCGTTGCCCAGCAGCTCTACGAAGGCATTGACGTGGGCGCGGGCGGGACGGTCGGCCTCATCACCTACATGCGCACGGACTCGGTCAGCGTCTCGCGCCAGGCGCAGGACGAGGCGCGGCCGTTCATCACCCGCCGCTACGGCGAGGGCTACCTGCCCGCCGAGCCGCCGCACTACAAGACGCGCACGAAAGGGGCGCAGGAGGCCCACGAGGCCATTCGCCCCACCTCCCTGTTCCGCGAGCCGGCGTCGGTGCGCGAGCATCTCAGCCGCGACCAGGCCCGCCTGTACGAGCTGATCTGGAAGCGTTTCGTGGCCTCGCAGATGACCCCGGCCCTGCTCGACGTCACCACCGTGGACGTCACCGCGCCGGCGCGCTACACGACGACCGACGAGAAGACGCGCAAGCCGCGCGTCGAGGAGCGTGTGGCGACGTTCCGCGCCACTGGCTCGATCATTAAGTTCGAGGGTTTCCTGGCGGTCTACGAGGTGAGCCGCGAGAAGGAGGACACGCCGGAGGAGGGCGAGGGCACGCTCCTGCCACCCCTCAGCGTGGACGAAGTCCTCAACCTGCTGCGCCTCATCCCGGAGCAGCATTTCACCGAGCCGCCGCCGCGCTACACCGAAGCGACGCTGGTCAAGGCGCTGGAGGAGCATGGCATCGGCCGCCCCAGCACCTACGCCCCGATTATCACCACCATCCAGCAGCGTGGCTACGTCGAGCGCGAGGACCGCCGCCTCATCCCGACCGAGCTAGGCTTCATCGTCTGCGATCTCCTCGTCGAGAACTTCCCGGACGTGTTCGACGTCGGCTTCACCGCCGACATGGAGAGCCACCTGGACGAGATCGCCGACGGCGAGCAGGCCTGGGTGCCGGTGGTGCGCGAGTTCTACGAGCCGTTCGCCGTGCGCGTCGCCGCCGCCGAGGCCCACATTGACAAGGTCGCCCTCGCGCCGGAGGAGACCGGCGAGCTGTGCGAGAAGTGCGGCCGGCCGATGGTGGTGAAGTTCGGGCGGTTCGGGAAGTTTATCGCGTGCAGCGGCTTCCCGGAGTGCCGCAATACACAGCCCTATCTGGAGAAGATCGGCGTCCACTGCCCGCAGTGCGGCGGCGAGCTTGTCGAGAAGCGCAGCAAGCGCGGGCGCGTGTTCTACGGCTGCGCCAACTACCCGGCGTGCAACTTCGCCGCGTGGCAGCGCCCGCTACCGCAGCCGTGCCCAAACTGCGGCGGGATGCTCACCCAGTCGGGCAAGAACCGCGCCAAGTGCAGCCAGTGCGGGCAGACGGTGGACATAGACCGGCTGGAGCGCAGCGAGGCTCCTGCCCCCGCTCCCGCCAGCGCCTCAGCCGCCTAAGATTGGGATAGCAACGCAAAGGCGCAGAGGCGCAAAGGAAGAAGAGGCTCCTGGCATTCATCCTTTGCGTCTTTGCGCCTTTGCGTTTCCTTCCTCTTAGGCTCCTGCAACCGTCAATGTAACCGGGAGAACAGGCGCATGGACTTGCAAGGCGCTCTACAGCAGGCTCTCGACGGCCACCAACACAGCATCGCCGCCCTGAGCGAGGACCTTGTCCGCATCGCCAGCGAGAACCCGCCCGGCGTCTACTACGCCGAGTGTGTGGCGCGCATCCGCCTGGAGCTGGAGCGCCTGGGGCTGAGCTACGAGGTCCTGGCCCCGCCCGGCGACACTGACCGCCCGCGCTACAATCTGCTCGCGTCCCACGGCGACGGCCAACCGACGGTCGTCTTCCACGGCCACTATGACGTCGTGCCGGCGCAACGCCGCGACCAGTTCGAGCCGCGCATTGCCGACGGCTGGCTGCATGGGCGCGGCGCGGCGGACATGAAGGCCGGGCTGGCGAGCATGATCTACGCGGCCTATCTCCTGAAGGAGTTGGGCGTCGCGCTGCCGGGCCGCGTCGAGTTGTGCATCGTGGCAGACGAGGAGACGGGCGGCCAGGGCGGCTCGCGCTACCTGACGGACATCGGGCGGCTGGGGCGAGACGGCATCGCGATGCTGACCCAGGAGCCGACCGGCGACGTGATCTGGAACGCAAATCGCGGCGCGGTCACGCTGCGCGTCACGACCAGGGGCAAGGCGGCGCACGTGGGCCTGCAACACGAGGGCATCAACGCGTTCGAAGACATGCTCCGCGTCGCGGCGGCGCTCCAGGGCCTGAAGGCCGAGGTCGAGACGCGGCGCACGGCGTACCGCGTGACACCGGCCGCTGCGGCCCACTCTATCCTGATGCTCGGCGGCGAGGTCCACGGCGGCGCGAGCTTCAACGTCGTCCCCGACGTGTGCAGCTTCACCCTGGAGCGGCGCTTCAATCCAGAGGAGGACCTGGCCGTCGAACGGGCGCGCCTGTTCAGCCTGCTCGACGACATGCGCGCGCAGGGCATCCGCCTCGACGTGGACATGTTGCAGGAGGGCTACTCCTGCGGCGTCCCGGAGGACCATCCGGCGGCGCTGGCGCTGGCGGAGACGGCCGAGACTGTCACGGGGCAGCGGCCGCCTTTCGAGATGTGCCCCGGCATCCTGGAGATTCGCTGGTACGCGCGCCAGGGCATCCCCGCCTTCGCCTACGGGCCGGGCCGCCTCGAAGTCGCCCACGGCCCCCACGAGGCCGTCGAGCTAGAGCGCGTGTACCAACACACCGTCATCTACGCCCTCGCCGCGCAGCGCCTGCTGACCCTGTTCGCGGACCAGCCCTGGCCCACCTAGCCGGCGACGGTGCAAGATCGGGTTTCACCCCATTCGCGTCGTCGTTGCCGCCATGACGCTCGCGCTGGCGAGCCGTCTCCAGCGCCTCCGCCCGACATCCCCACAGTCTCCTCATCAGTTCTTCACAATGTCTAAACACCAGGGCTGTACAATCGGTTTGGTGCAAGCCAGACCACACCCCACAGTTGTCAGCTTGTTGCAGGAGTATCTGGTGCCGACATTGCTTCTCGCGGCCGGTGACGCCTCCACCGTGGAGAGTTTGGAAACCGTGCTACTGGCGAAAGGTTACGAGGTCATCACGGCCCTGGACGGCCGGGCGGCGCTCGAGCGAGCCAGGGCTGTGCGGCCTGCCATCGGTGTTCTCGACAGCCACATGCGCAACCCGGACGGTATCGAAGTTGCGCGCCGCCTGCGCGCCGCCGACGCGGTCCCCGTGCTCTTGATGACGACGCAGGACATGGTCGAACGCTGCGCCGACTCCCTGGCGTCGAGCGTGGACGACTTCGTCGTTGCGCCGTTCGTCGCAGCCGAGCTGCTTGCCCGCATAGATGTCTTGCTCCAGCGAGCGGAAGGCGGGGCCGGCCGCGCGGCGCTCCTGACATTCGCCGACCTGCGCCTCGATCCGGCGAGCGGCGAGGGTTGGCGGCGCGAGCGGCGGTTCTCCCTGACGCCCCGCGAGGCCGACTTACTCGCGGTTCTCATGCGTCAGCCGCGGCGCGTCGTCACGCGCGAAGCCATCTTGGAGGCAGTCTGGGGGTACGACTTTGGCGGCGCGGGGAAAGTCCTCGGTGTCTACATCGGCTATCTACGAGCGAAAACAGAGGCCGGCGGCGAGCTGCGCCTCATTCAGACGGTACACGGCGTCGGCTACGTGTTGCGGGACGAGGACTAGCCGGCTGGGCAAACCGCGCTCTTGCCAAACTCTTGCTCTTTTTTCGCTGCCCTTTCAGCCTGGTCCGCTATGCTACATCCTGGGTCGCACGACTGAGTGCGACAATCATACAACTGGTGGCATGAAGAAAGGATGGGAGCATGGATCACATCACGAAGCGAATGGCCGTCGGCCTGTTGGCGGTGGCATTGATCGCCGCGCTACTCGGCGCCGCCTTTGTGGCGAACACCGCGCAGGCGCATGGCGGCCCGGGCGGCCGTGGCGGCTCGCCGGCGGGCGATGCGGCGATCCTGAACGCCGCGGCGACGGCGCTGGGCATGACGGCGGCCGACCTGTCTACGGCGCTGCGCTCCGGCCAGACCCTGTCGCAGATTGCCCAGTCGAAGAACGTGGGCCCTAACGTTGTCGAGAAGGCAATCGTGGATGCGAAGAAGGCCGAGATTGATCAGCTGTCGGCCGACCTGGGCCTGGACCAGCTCTTTGCCGAGCTGGGGAGCGGGGGCCACGGTGGCCCGCCTCCTGGGACGCCGGACGCGACACGAATGCCGCACCCGACGGCGACACCGTAACGACGGACTTGTAGGGGCGGGTTTCAAACCCGCCCCTACGCTGTTATGTGGGGGAGCGGCGGGGGCGGAGGCGGTTGGTCGTAGCCTATGGACAGGTCATACAGAGTGGCACGGGCAAGCCTGGTGCGCAAATGATACAACCGCTACGTCGGGATGACGATCAGCTCCTCCTGCGGCCGGGCGAAGAACTCGACGCCGCTGTCCAGGAGCGCCACGTCCTCCTCGACCCCGACGAACATCGTTCGCCCGCCCCACTCCGGGATGGGCGTGTGGACGCCTAGCTCCACCGAGTACCACTCGTTCGCCTGGAGCGGGTAGCCCACCCGGTCGCCGTAGGCCGTCGGCCAGTTCACCGCGATGCGCGCCGCGATACCGTGGGTCGCGTTGCCAATGGAGTGGCTGTAGATGCCGACCTGGGGCTTTGTGATGGCCCCCTTGCGCCCGCCGGCCGCCGGGTACATGACCTCGTAGCCTGCGCTCTCGGCCCACGCCATTGTCGTGTCGAACACTTTGTAGGCGATCTCACCCGGCGTCATGTTGGCGATGAGCCTGTCGCGCACGCGGATGGCGTCGGCGTAGGCGTTGCGGAAGCTCGGCGGCGGCTCCTTCTCCCCCTCGCGCAGGACATACGCCGTGCGCTGGTAGTCCGAACGGTAGAGGTCGAAGGCCAGCCCTGCGTCCATCGTGACCACGTCGCCCGGCAGGATCGGGTGGTCCGGCGTGTTGACCGGCAGCGGGTCGCCCTCGCGGTAGATGACCAGCCCCGGCAGGAACTCGCACTCCAGCCCCAGCTCCCGCGCCTTTGCCCGCATGAACCAGTGGATGTCGGCCGGCGTCGTGACGCCTGGCTGGACGACACGCGGGCTGAACCCCTCGTCGAGCCACGCCACCGTCCACTCGCACAGGCGGCGGTACGACCCGAACTCCACCGGCAGGCGCGTGGCGCGAAAGTCGCGCGCCACCAACTCGGCGCTCACCAGCCGCGCCGTATACTCCGGCCCGATGGCGTTCTCTAGATAGCCCTTCAGCGTGGCCGTCAAGCCGTCGGCCATGGGCAGCGTCGGCGACATGTTGATGCCGATGCGGCGCGGGTTGCGGGCGTGGACGACATCGCGCAGGTAGGGGGCCAGCCCGGCCTGGTCGTAACCGTAGTACGTGACGATGTCGTACACGTCGCGGAACAGGTCCTCGCGCTGCTCATGCGAGCCGATGAAGATCTTCTCCGGCGTGTCGCCGCCGGAGTCGAAGAAGACATAGGCGTTGCGGACGCCGGGCCACCCGCCGCCGATGTCCATCAGCAGTGGGTCGGCGTTGAACTCGCGGCCGATCATGATCCACATGTCTATGTTGTGGCGGCGCATGGCGGGCAGCAGCGTGCCGTTGAGCTTGGCCTGGATGATGCGCTTGCGCAGGCGGTAGCGCTCGCGCTCGCCGGGGATGCCCAGAGACTCGCGGGTCAGCGGGGCGGGGACTTGCGGGGTCGCCATTGTGGTCAGCTCCTATGGTTCCATAGCCGGTGGTAGGGACGGGATTCTACCGCGTTTGCGATAGAGTGCAACAAATCGCGGGGGCAATGGGGGAGGTATTTGACCGGGTGGCCGTTTTGCGGTAAAACCTACCCTCTAGGAGGATAGTTCATGCAAACACCCTCGTATACCGTGTGGATGCACGGCAACAGCTTGCAAGTCGAGCACCCGGACCGGCTGGTCGAACTGTGGCGCACGGGCTTTCTCGGCCGCCTGGTGGGCCAGCCCGGCACAGAGAACTGGATTCACTTCGCCATCCCGACGCCGGTCATCGCCGACGGCCAGCGCCTGCGGGCGGCGCGGATCGCCCTGGTGTTCCGAACCGACTCACCCGATGCGGTGCTGAACACCGTGCACGTCTATGATGGCGACCGGCGCATCGCGGAGCACGACAACCTGCGGCTCTACGCCGACGCCGGCTGGCAGACGTTCGACATCCCCTGCGACACCTACATGCGCATGGCGATGGGCATCTCCCTGGGCGTCAGCTTCGGCGTTGAACCCCTGGGGCACGGCTTCGATGTGATCTCTGTCGGATGTGAGTTTGTGTAAGGAGGGACGCGCTAGGGTGTGTCTTTACTAACCAATGGTGCTAGTTTGACAAGGGACATCAGGTTCGAGTAGTCTGGGGTTCCCACACCAACCAGACCGGAGGAACCTGATGTCCACCGAGGATTTTATCATCGAACTGTTCTGTCGGGTAGATGATGCCATGCCCACGATCCGCAAGCACAGCCAAGCGAGCTTGTACCCCAGTGAGATTGTGACGCTGGGTCTCTTGTTCGCCCTCAAGGGCGTCGGCAACCGCGCCTTCTATCGCTGGCTGGCGCGCGATTGGCGACCCTGGTTTCCTAAGCTGCCCGAGCGGACGCGCTTGTTTCGGCTGTTGAAAACGCATCACGCCTGGACAACCTTCTTCCTGGCTCAACCTACCGTGTTGGGCGTCGCCGACAGCTACGGCATCGAACTGCTGCATCCCATCCGTGAGGGTCGCAGTCGCCACCAGATCGGCAAGAAGGGCGTGTCCAACAAGCGTTGGATCGTCGGCGGCAAGCTGGCCTTTGTCCTCAACCAGCTGGGCTTGATTGTCGCCTGGGACTGCGCGACCGCCAACGTCCATGATACCACCTTCCAGGCCTTGATCGCGCCGTACGATGAGGTCATGATTGTCCTGACCGACTACGGGTTTCATGCCCAGGCCGGCGATCCGCCGAACATGAAGGTCTGCCAACGCGGTGAGTGGAACGTGCGCATGGTTATCGAGACGGTCCTGTCGATGCTGACGACGGTGTGTCACTTCAAGAAGGTGGCGCACCGCATCTGGGACTACTTTGAGGCGCGCTTGGCCTGGACCATGGCCGCCTTCAACGTCTTGGTGCAGTGGCATGGGCTGACACCAGACGATGATGGCTTCGTCCATCTCTCCATTGCCGAGTTCAGCCTCTGAAACTAGCACCATTGGTTACTATCGCATGATGGCCTGGGCAATGAGCGTCGCGTAGGCGCGCGCGCCCTCCGGCCGCAGGTGGATGCCGTCGTTCCAGAAATACTCCGGGTGCGCCGCGCCGACGCTATTCCAGTCCACAAGCACGGCGTTCGGGTAGGCGGCGACGCTCTCGGCCAGCATGCGGTTGTTGGACTCCTGCCAGGTGCGCGGCACCTTGTCGTTGACGATGACGACGCGCTTTGTGTTCTGGAGCACGTCCATGAGCGTCTCGAACTGGCGCGCGTTGAACGTGCCGTTGCTCCCGACGTGAAGCACGACCGCCTGGCCGAGCTGCCCCGCGTCGCGGCGAGCGCGCAGGATGTCAACCGCCTGGCTTGCCTGCCGCCCCACCGCCGCATCCACGTTCACGCTCCCCATGACACGCTGAAACTCCGCCACCGCGCCTAGCATGACCGAGTCGCCGATGGCGGTCACGCGAATGTTGGCCGGGACAATCGGCGGCGCGGGCGGCTGCGGGCCAGCGTCGGCATTCGCCTGCGCGCCGGGCGCTGTCGGGGGGGCGGTGGGTGTGGCGACGACGGCCAGCGCGTCCGCGCCGTCCAGGATGAGGAACTCAGCGGCAAGCCAGCCCTCGGTGTTGTCTCCCGTGCGCACCTTGTACCAGACGTTGTCGGCGGTCCGGCCGACCACCGTCACGCGCTCGTCCGCGTCCAGCACCTTGACGACGCCGAAATCGCGGCTCGGCCCCTGGCGCACATTGACGGCCACGCGCGCGGTTGCCTCGCGGGTGGGCGTCTGAGTGGCGGTTGGCGTCGGCCCGCCCGCTGTCCCCCAGGGGTGGCGCGGGCTTTCGCCGATGGGCGGCGGCACAAACTCCGGCGTCGGCTGGGCGCTGCCCGATCCGGCGGAGCTGGCGATCTCCTGGCTGGTCTCCGGCGCGAACGTCGGCGCGGACGTGTCGTCCACGCGCATGACGACGGCCGCCGGCAGGCCGGTCGGTGTGGGTTTCACCCCCGTTCCCATATCGGCCGGCGTGGTCGGCGCGGCGACGACCACCGGGGGCGACGGCGTCACATCGAACGTGTCAATTGCCTGCACGGCCAGGTATGGCGGCGGCGCCGGCTCGCGGGCGGTCGCCACGGTCACGCTCAGGGCCGCGACGAAAATCGTCAGCGCCGCGGCGATGGCTGCCCAGCCAAAGGTCAGGCGGCGGCGTTGCGTCCCCCGCGCCGTCTTGAACCCGGCCCAGGCGCGGCCGAGGACACCGTTGCGGATGGGCGTTTCGATAACGCGGAACGATAGCTCGGCCAGGACAAAGGTGATGGCGAGGCGCACGCCAAGCAGCGTCCACCCGCCGAGGGTGACGTCCAGCTCCGGGCGCGTCAGCATGAACACGGGCCAGTGCCAGAGGTAGATGCCGTAGGAGCGCAGCCCAATCCAGCGCAGGATGCCCCAGCCGAGGATGAGCGGGAACACCTTCGCGCCGGGGTGCACCACCGCCGCGATGGCGATGGCGGTGATGAGGCCGACCAGCAGGAAGCCGCCGTGGTAGAGGAACGGCGTGAACTCGTCGAACTTCAGTCCGGCGACCAGGAGGCCGGCCAGGGCGGCGAAGCCGACAACGTCGAGGGCGACGCGGTGGCGGCGGGCGGCGGGGCGGCGCAGGCGGAAGGGCGACCAGGCCAGGGCGAGCGCCGCACCGAGCAGGAAGCCGGCGGCGCGCGTGTCCGTCCCGTAGTAGATGCGGGAGGGGTCTACGTCCGGCTGGTAGAGGGCCGCCATCCAGATCGAGGAGGCGACCGCGGCGCCAACCACCAGGCCAATCGCCAGGAGCCGCTTACCGCGCCATAGCAGCCACAGCATCCCGGCCATGATGAGCGGCCAGACGAGGTAAAACTGCTCCTCGACGGCCAGGGACCACAAGTGGCGTAGCAGGGACGGCCGCCCGACGGCCTCGAAGTACGATTTCTGGCTGATGATGAGCCACCAGTTGGTGACGTAGGCGATGGCCGCCGCTGCGTCGCTGCGCAGACTCGCCACTTCGTCCGGTAAGAACAGGACGGTGATCGTCAGAACAGCGGCGATGAGGACGAAGACGGCGGGGAGAAGGCGGCGGGCGCGGCGCAGCCAGAAGGACTTGAAATCAATGCGGTCGTTCCCCTCCCACTCGGCGACGAGGAGCGTGGTGATGAGGTAGCCGCTGATGACGAAGAACACCTCGACGCCCAGGAAGCCGCCGGACAGCCAGCCCATGTCGGCATGGTAGGCGATGACAGCGAGGACGGCCACGGCGCGCAGACCATCGAGGCCAGGAAGATAGGGTAGGCGTGGGCCGCCGTTTCCCGCTTTCGGTTGCGCTACGCCGGTCTGAGGGGTTCGTTTCGCCATTCGATCTCCGACAGCGAGCGGCGCACGGTCAGCGCGCGCTCGTGTCTGGTCTAATTATACCCTACTTTTGCCTGATTGCACTTAACAAATGCGCGCCTATCGCCATACGCGGGGCCTACGGGGGCTGGGCGCGGCAAACGCGAACAGAGCCGCATCGGGGCCTACCGCTCTATATCAAATACCGTCCGACGCCCCGATTAGTTACGCAACGGACGAAGTGTCACGGCAGACTCTTGTCGTGGTGGGTCAGGCGCTGCGCGCCCGTGGCCGTCACCAACACCGCGTCTTCCAGGCGCACGCTCGTCTCGCCGGGAAAGTAGATGCCCGGCTCCAGCATCAGCACCATGTCCTGCTCGATGATCTCGGTGCTGTACGGCACGATGCGCGGCGACTCGTGGCTCGTGACGCCGACGCTGTGGCCGGTGTGGTGGTGGTACACCGGGTAGCCGGCGTCGGCGATGAAGCGGCGCATGGCGCGGTCTATCTCGCCGGCGACGGCCCCCGGCCGGATCATCGAGATGCCAAGCGCCAGGGCGCGCTCCACCGTCCGGTGCATCGCCGCCTGGCGCTCCGTCGGCGTGCCGCCGTAGTAGGTCGCTGCGCCGTCGCTCCAGTAGCCGTGACGTATCGTACTCAGGTCCACGATGAGAGAATCCTGGGCGCGGATGGGGTAGTCCAGCGGCCAGCCGCCAACGTTGTCGTCGCGGTAGCCGACGACACAGTCGTTGCCGAGGGGGATGCGCTCGCCCGCTGCGCGCTGGATAGCCGAGTGCGCCGCCGCCCACACGTCAATCTCGCGCTGCCCGACGCGGGTCGCGCGCCGCGCCGCCGCCTGGCCGATGCCCGCGAGGGCGAAGTTGTCCATGAGCTTGACCAGCTCCTCCGGCGTCTTGACCATGCGGAGCGGCTCCAGCCAGCCGTCCACGGGGGTCAGGGTCACGCGCTCCGGCAGGCGGTCGCGCAGCGTGTACCACAGCGCCACTGGCAGGTCCCGCTCCTCGACGCCAACCTTCCCGGCCCGCACGGAGGCCGCGGCGACCGTCTCGGCCAGCAGGTCGGCCAGGTTCGCCGGGCTGCGCAGCGCGGTGTCAATGGAGGCGCCCTCATAGGCGGCGGCCGAGCCGTCCGGCTCTTGCCCGAAGGCCGCCGTCTCTGCCAAATGCCGCTGCATGACCAGCAGGGTGAAGTGGCCGTCGGCGTACCACACCAGGGGCGGCCCGCCGGCGGCAAAACTCACGCCGACCTGGGGCGCGGGCGCAAAGCCGGTCAGCCAGGTCACACTGGCGCGGCTGGCGAACAGGGCGGCGCGGATGCCCTTCGACTTCAGAAGATCGCGCGTCCGGGCGCGCTGCTCGCTGTGCATCTCATCTCCCTCAAGAAGTGGACAGTAACGCAAGGGCGCAATGACGCAAAGAGGAAACCCCCGTTGTCTTTCTTTGCGCCTTGCATCAGCCCGGCTGATGCGGGGATAGCACCGCACTTGCTAATACTCCAACGACGGTTGACGTAAGAGCGAGAGACGGCACGGCGGCCGCGTAGTCACGAACCGTTTGGCTCGTCGGCTCGCCCTCAAGGACACGCAGCCGAGTGGGCTGACGACCGCGCCCCGACCAATCAGGCACGCCGACCTGAGGCCGACGCGCAAAGATCGGCAGGTCATATCACGACCGCTATAGAAGAGTATAACATAAATCGGGTCGTTGTAGTATTAGCTGCAGCCAGCCGTAGTGGATGCGCCCGTCCACTTTCGTCCCGATGATCGCGTGCGTCAGGTCGCCCAGCGCCCCATATCCCTCGATCTTGTCCCAGTCCTTCTCCAGCACGCGCTTGCAGCACGAGCGTCAGGGGCATGGGGATGCGGTCGCGTCGCCGAGACATATGTGTATTTTGCCTGAGCCTGCTCTGGTCTACTTAGGTAGAGGTTCAGAGGGGAGAGTAGCTATGTCGGCAAAGTCACTTGTCTGGAAGGTAGGGCGGCGCGCATTGCTTTGGGTGGCGCTCGTCGCGCCACTGGTGTTGCTTGCCTCGTTTGGCTCGATCCCGCTCAACACAGCCCTCGCCGCGAACCCCATCACGGTCGAGAACCAGCAGCCGGGATCGGACCAGTGGGAGCTTGGTCTCGGCAACTATCGGGTCGCCGACGATGTGGGGAAACAGGTTGAGGGCTACGCCTCGGCGACGAGTGTCAACAAGGGCAGCCCGATCACTTTCTATGTGACGGTCAAGCCTGTCCAGACCTACACGCTTGACATCTACCGCATGGGCTGGTACCAGGGGCTTGGCGGCCGGCTGCTCCAGCACATCGGCCCGTTGTCAGGGGTGACGCAGCCCGCGTGCCCGCGCGATGCGAGCACGGGTCTGATCGCGTGCAACTGGTCGGCGGGCTACACGCTCAACGTTCCGACGACGTGGACCGACGGCATCTACCTGGCGTTGTTGACCAATGCCAAAAACTACCAGAGCTACATCATCTTCGTGGTGCGCGACGACGCGCGCGTCGCCAGTCTGATGTATCAGCAGCCAGTCACGACGTACCAGGCGTACAACAACTGGCCTGACGACGGCACGACCGGCAAGAGTCTGTACGAGTACAACAGCTACGGGGCCAACACGGTGGCGGGCACGACACGCGCCGTGAGGGTGTCTTTCGACCGGCCGTATTCGGCCGGCGGCGGCCTGGGCGACTACGACCAGTGGGAGATCAACTTCGTCCACTGGCTCGAAAAGTCAGGCTACGATGTCACCTACTCGACCAACATAGACACGCACGTCAATGGCGGCCGCCTGGTGAACTACAAGGGCTTCCTCTCGGTCGGCCACGATGAGTATTGGTCCAAGGCGACGCGCGATGCGCTCGAGTACGCGCGCACGTCCAGGGTGAACCTCGCGTTCTTTGGGGCCAACACCGGCTACTGGCAGATCCGTCTGGACCCTTCCGCGGGTAGCGTGCCCAACCGCATCATCACGTGCTACAAAGACCCTGTCATTGACCCCATGCAGGACCCAACCCTCAAGACGGTGATGTGGCGCAACTCACCCCTGCTGCGCCCGGAACAGACGCTCGAGGGGGCGCAGTTCACGTCTCAGACCCTCAACGACAACACCGTCCCGTACGTAGTCACCAACAGCGGCCACTGGGTCTACGCCGGCACCGGCCTGC
Source organism: Anaerolineae bacterium (assembly GCA_046328525.1). Classification (GTDB taxonomy): domain Bacteria; phylum Chloroflexota; class Anaerolineae; order Epilineales; family JAHCIE01; genus JBDHWG01. Next base: position 362,236 of record JAXLWK010000005.1, on the reverse strand, counting down.
ACGACGGCGACAGCGTGGCCGGCATCGTCGGCTACGAGGCAGATCGCTCGATGAGCGAGTTCGCTCTGCCGCAAAGCAGCGGTACGACCTATACGCTGTTGGCCCACTCGCCCTACACCAACTCGAACTCGACGCCGGACTTCCACAACTCCGCCGTCTACCAGGCGCCGAGCGGCGCCCAGGTGTTCAGCGCCGGAACGATGTCCTGGAGTTGGGCGCTGGACGCGGTAGGCTACGTGGACGCGCGGATCCAGCAGACGACGGCCAACATCCTCAATAACTTCGTCGCCAGCCAGCCGCCCGTCACGCCGACGCCGACGCTCACGCCAACGCCGCGTGCGACATCGGTGGCAACCGTCTATAGCGCCCTCATTCTGGCCGACAATCCGGTGGGCTACTGGCGCTTCGGCGAGAGCGGTGGCGCGGCGGCGTGGGACGAACGCGGAACGTATAATGCGGTGTACGTCGGCGGTCCCGGCCTCGGTCAGCCCGGCGCCATTCCCAACGACCCCAACCCGGCCGCCGCCTTCAACGGCGCAGGGCAGTATGTCCAGGGGCCGTACAGCCCCAATCTCAACACGGCCACGTTCTCGGCCGAGGTGTGGGCCTACGCTAATGGCGGATCGGGAACCTATCGCGGCGTGATGGCGAGCCGCGCCTACCCCAGGGGCTGGGTCGTGTACGCCGGCGCCGATAACCACTGGCAATTCTGGGTCAGTAGCGGCAGCGGCATGATCGCCGTGACCGGCGCCGCCATCAGCTCCGGCCGCTGGGATCACATTGTCGCCACGTTCGACGGAACGACGGCGCGACTGTACGTGAATGGGGTGTTGACAGGCTCCGGAGTGTCGGCGGGCTATAGCCCCAACTCGTACAACTATCTCGTGTTCGGCCAGGCAGAGCCTGGGCAGAACTTCTGGTTCCCGGGCGCGCTGGATGAAGCGGCGGTGTACAACGTCGCGCTGAGCGCGACGCAGGTGCAGACCCACTACAACGCCGGCGCTCCGCCACCGCCTACCCCGACTGCCACACCGACCGTGACCCCGACTCCGACGCCAGGCCCGACTTCCACCCCAACCCCGACTGTGCCGTCTTCGACCTACTATGGCGCAGTGCTCAACGACAACCCCGTCGCGTACTGGCGGCTTGGAGAATCCAGCGGCGCAACGGCTACCGACGCGAGGGCGACGTACAATGGCAGCTATGTGAATAGTCCGACGCTGGGCCAACCCGGCGCGATCCGCGGCGACAGTAACACGGCGGTCAGCTTCAACGGCACGAGTCAGTTCGTCAGCGTGCCCTACAGCGCTGCCCTCAACCCCAGTCCGTTCTCGGTAGAGGTGTGGGCGTATCCGACGGGTGGGGCCGGCGCGTATCGCGGCGTGATCTCCAGCCGCGCCTATCCCAACGGCTGGGTGCTCTATGCCGCGTCGAACAACGACTGGCAGTTCTGGATCAACAATGTCGGCTCGATGAGCGTCCTGGATGGGGGGCCGATGGCGCTCAACCAGTGGACGCACCTGGTCGGCGTTTTCGACGGAACGACGGCCCGCCTGTACGTGAACGGGACGCAGGTGGCGTCTGGCGCGATCACGACGTACACGCCGAACCCGAGCGGCGCGCTCAACGTTGGGCAGGGCGAAGCGGGCGGCGCCTTCTTCTTCCCCGGCGCCCTCGACGAGCCGGCGGTGTACAACGTTGCGCTGAGCGCGACGCAGGTTCAGAACCACTATACCCTGGGGCACTAACGGTCGGTGACCCATAGATTGCGCATGATGTAGTAACGACTTTAGCCGTTCTGGGGCCTGGGAAACGACTGAAGTCGTTACTACGTTGGGAGCGTCGGAGAGGAGAGAAAGAATGTCATCGCAAGATCCATGGCGGCCGCGCCGCCTGTTGTCAACCCCTCGCTCGGTACGGCGCATCGTGCTGGCCGCCGCACTCCCGGCGCTTCTCGTGCTGGCCGTGGGAGTGATGGGCTTTCGGGTCGCAGCCGGGGACTTCGCCGCCACCCTGGCGCGCCCGGCCGCACAGCCTGGGCTGGTCGCCGGAGCGATCGAGGCGCCCGCCGCGCCGCCAGCGAGTCCGCCCGAAGCGATGGCCGCCGTCCCGCCGCAATTCCCGGGTGTGGGCCTGGGACGCGGCCGAGGGGAATGGGAGCGTGAGCGAGGCAATAGCGGCGTGTCTCAGGGAGCCTGGACGACCTATCAGAACGGCCGCTACTGGGTACAGTTCAAGAACAACAACATCTGGCACCTGGATGTCCATCTGAGCGACACGGAGGCTTTGCCCCTGCCGAATGCTCGCGCGGCAATTAGCGCGCTTCTGCCGCCTGACGCTAAACGCATCAAGACCTATTCGCCGGCGGAAGACGTTGTGGTGGATGTCTACCAGAGCGACTGGCTCGCGCGGCAATATGGCAATGTCGTGTGGCCGCGTGGCGCCCGCGCGGGAACGCTTATCATTCGCAACCGCATCAAGGACGAGCTGCCCGGCGGCAACCGCGTCGTCTGGCTCGGCATCGAGGCTGGCAACGACCCTGCCCAAAACAACCCCTGACCCTCGGCTACACAAGTTAGGCGCGGCGAAGGAGCGACCCATGTCTGCGCATGGGTCGCCCCGCCGCCCGCGTTCGGAGAGCGACGGCCAGCTATGACACGCAAACGCATCTGCATCATAGCCTTCAAGGATGCGCGGTCCACCATCCACGTCTTGCGCCAGATTCACTACCTCTCGCCCCACTATGATCTCACCGTCGTGGCCCACGGCTCGCCCGACCCTGCCTGGGCTAACGTCACCTGGCGCTCGATCCCCCAGGCGACCCTGCTTTCCAAGATCACGCGGCTGGTGTGCTATGCCCTGGCCCGCCTGATGCCAGCCCTGAGCGAGGTCTGGTATTGGCGCACGCCGCGCTTCCGAGCGGCCTACGCGGCAGCCCTGGCGAGCGGCTGCGACGCGCTTCACGCCAACGACTGGCAGGCGCTGCCCATCGCCGTTGAGGTGGCGCGGCGCACCGGCGCGCGAGTCGTGTTCCACCAGCATGAGTACGCGGAGTTGGAACGTGAGGATAATCTCATCTGGCGTCTCCTCGTCTCGCCGGCGATCCATCGGCTGCTTGTGAAGTACACATCCGATCCAGAGGTTCCGATAGACGCATTCATCACTGTGTGTGAGCCGATTGCCGAGCGCTACCGCCGCGAGCTGGGCATCACGCCCATGGTCGTCTACAACGCGCCCCAGCCGGTGCGTGTGAAGTGTTCGGCGCCGGCCGCCCCCTCCAACGCTGTGCGGCTGATTCACCACGGCTTCGCGCAGCGCGGCCGCGGCCTGCACAATCTCGTCAAGGCGATGGCGCTCGCGGACGAGCGCTTTACGCTGGACTTTATGCTCATGGACGACGACAGGGGCTACTTGAGCTATCTGAAGGCGCTGGCGGCGCGGGTCGCGCCCGGCAGGGTCTTCTTTCGCGCCCCGGTCCGCCCGCTGGACATCGTGCCGACCGTCGCCGAGTATGACATGGGGCTGTGCGTCATCGAGCCTTCGACCTACAACTTCCTGATGATGCTCCCGAACAAGCTGTTCGAGTACATCCAGGCTGGGCTGGCCGTGTGCGTCGGGCCGTCGCCGGCCATGGTAGCCATCGCGCAGCGCTGCGGCGTCGGCGTCGTGAGCGACGGCTTCGCGCCGGCCGACATCGCCGACGCCCTCAACCGCCTCAGCAGCGATGAGATTCGCGCAATGCGCGAATCCTCGCGGCAAGCGGCTTCCATCCTCAATGCGGATGTGGAGATGGCGAAGGTTGTTGGATTGTATCATACGCTCTTAGGGAACACGGCAGATTCGGTATCCGTGCTGAGCGGCGCCGCGCCAGCGATCATGCTCGGTTGATCGCTGGAAAGGTTCCCGCTCATCCTGATCAGGAGGTGTCGTCTGTGAGAAGGTCTACTCGAGCGAGCAAGCTAATGTTGGCCGTCCTCGTGCTCATCTACTTCGGTTCTTGTTCCACCTCAGCCGCGCAGCGCGGCAGCACCTCGGTGGGGCAGACGTTTGGCATTAACCTCAACGGCGGCGAGTTCACCGACGGGAAGCCCGGCTCTTACGGGGACAAATACGTCTATCCTGGCATTGACTACCTCGACTTCAGATATGGTTACGAGATGGACTACCTGGCCTCCAAGAGGCTCAAGCTCGTGCGCTACGCTTTTCGTTGGGAGCAACTCCAGCATGACTACTATGGCCCGCTCACGCCCCTGGATGTGCAGGGCCTTGACCTGGCGCTCCAGAATGCGCAGACGCACGGCCTCCACCTCATCCTCGACATGCACAACTACGGCCGGTTCGTGGGCGGTACCGAGTACGCCTTTGGCTCGCCGGAGGTCCCCAACGCGGCGTATGCCGACGTGTGGCGCAAGCTTGCCGAGCACTTCCGGGGGCAGCCCGCGCTGTACGCCTACAGTATCGCCAACGAGCCGATCATGCTCGACTGCCCCAATTGCACGTACTACGCCGCCGCGCAGGCTGTCATCGCCGCAATTCGTGAGGTGGACACGGACACGCCCATCATCATCAGTCCACCGGCCCAATCGCCGGCGTGTTGGACGTGCCCCGAGTATGGCACGGAGCATCTGCTGGAGCTGCACGACCCGAGCAACAAGTTGATCTTCGACGCGCACATCTACTTCGACACGGACGAGGTCGGCGAGTACCCGCACGACTACGACTGGTACGCTGCCAATCTACCCGGCTTCGGCCCCGACATGGGCGCGGCCCTGGCGCAGCCGTATGTGGATTGGCTGCGCGCCCACAACCAGCGCGGCATTTTTGGCGAGTACGGCATTCCCGACGACGATCCGCGCTGGAACGTGATCCTCGATAACTTTCTCACCTACGCCGAGGGAAACAGCGACGTCATTCTGGGTGGGGCTTACTGGTCATCGGGGCCGTGGTGGGACGCCTATCCCCTGTCGGTCGAGCCGCAGAATGGCGCGGATCGGCCCCAGATGGCGGTGCTGACGAAGCACACGCGCGCGGCAGTGGCGCCCGCGTGGCTGTATCTACCCTATATTGTCCGATGACGGCGAGCCGTTCGTCAGCCGTCCAGGTCCGGACCACTGGCGACCAGGATCTCCTTCAGCTTCTTCAGCGAGCGGGCGCGCATGGGGCCGATGCTCCCCGTGGGTATGCCCAGGCGGTCGGCGATGTCGCGGTAGCTCGGCGAGGCCGTCTCAAAGAACAGGGCCGTCAACAGCCGCTGGCTCTGCCCGTCTAGCTCGCCGACCGCCTGCCGCACAAGTTGCTGCAACTCCCCCTGATACACGTGCTCAAGCGGCGAGGCATCCGCATCGCTCAAGTCATCCTCAAGCTCTTCATGCGACGTGCTTCGAGCCTCGAACGTGAGGCACTCATGGTGCGTCGTGGCGATGAGCCAGGCCGATAGACGGCTGGGGTCACGCAGATTCGAGAGATAGCGGAAGGCCTTGATAAAGACGTTCTGGCAGATGTCCTCCGAGTCAGACGCCGCCACGCCGTAGCGGCGCGTCACGGAGTAGATGAGGCGGCTGTAGCGCCTGACCATCTCCTCCCACGCCCGCTCGCTGCCGTCGAGGCAGCCCAGCACCAGGTCATCTTCGGTCTGGCCGGCCCGCCGACTGTTGATACGCTTGTTGCCTGCGCGCTGATATTCGGTGTGGGAGTCGCCCAAAGACCCCGTCCGAATGGAGTCCCTGGTTTTGGCGCGGGTGGTCTCAGTCCATGCAGCCATAATACCCCCTCAGTCGCTTGTCTGGCTTTCCCCCACTGACACCCAAAGCCATTATAGAGGAGTTTAGGCGGCGCGTAAGTACTCATATGTCATATTTTCGTAAGTTTGTGAATACGTTGTGAAAGGGGCCGGAAGCGGTTCCTGGAGTCCGCGCCTACGACATATGCCGTAATAGAAACCCCCTGACCTAGATCAGGGGGTGGGGAAACGGAGAGGCGGGGTGGTGAGGCGACGCGGGTCCTACTCCGGAATAATCCCTTCGCGGATTGCCCAGCTACGCAGGTGAAGCCGATCCCGTCCGGGCAGGTCTAGCTTTTTCAGGATGGCGGAGATGTGCGCCCGCACAGTCAGCTCGGATAGGAACAGCCGATCGGCGATGGCCTGGTTCACGCGCTGGCTCCCGATGCGGATGTCCGGCGAGACGTACCACACGAACACCTCGGTCTCCCGGGGCGTCAGGTGATACGTATCGAGGAGTTTGGTGATGCCGTAGGGGCTGATGTAGTCTTGCTCGACGAGGTGTTGCAGCGCTGATTTCCCCTTGAGTACACTGGGACGGGGTGGGGTAGCGGTCGTCCTGGCGGCGGAGATGTCTCGCGGCTGTGCGGGCCTCTGGGCTAGCCCGTTCTGGCTCGGCGCGCCGGCGGCGGCTTCTGGCGCGACGGTGGCGCGCCGCCTGAGATCGTTCGTCACGTAGTCGGTGTGCATATCGTTTGCTTCGGCGACGTCGCACACGAAAGCAATCACAGCCGGGTGCCAGAACACAAAGTACGTCGTCGGGATGCTGGCGGCGCGGGTGAGGGCCGATTCGACGTAGGTTGTGGCGCGCGAGACCTCGCCCAGCTGCATCAAGACCCAGGCCAGATGGAGTTCCGCGCCCATCTGCCAGAAGAACATCTCCTTTTCCCGGAACACTTGCACCTCGGCTTCCAACCGTCGAGCGCCCGTTCCAAGCTGCCCATTCCGACTCTCCACGACGCCGAGCCAGGTCAGAGCCAGGTGTCTCTCAAGCGACCATTCGCCGGCCGGGAACGACTCCAGGGCCTGGCGAATCAAGTGCAGCGCTTCTTCCAGGCGGCCCTGCAACAGGCGCAGATGGATCACGTCGAATGGGGAGAAGGTGGCCTCTGAGAAATGCGTCTCCGCCCTGTCATAGTCGCCGTCAAGGAGCGCCAGCCGGCCGAGGAGCAGCTGGAGCCGATCGCCACTCTCGGTGTGCTCCGGGTCTTGCCCAACCTGGTGTTGCCACTCCGGCGCCAGGTGGTTCGCGGCCTCCAGGTTGCCGGTGACCATGGCCAGGCGCACCCGGCCTTCGCTGCAGAACCAGGTGAAGCCGGCGTCGTCCTTTGTCCCGTCCGCCCCAATCCTGCAGAGGCGGGCAATGACTTCCCCCAAGGCTCGAAAATCAGCCCGATAGAGATAGAGACGAGCCAGGCGAAAAAGAATTCGCCGCTCGGACTCCAGGCGCGTGGCTGCGTGGGGGATTTCACCCGCCACCGCCAGCGCCGCCGCCTCCACCGCGACGGCCTTCAGGGTGTCGGCGAAATCCCCTAGCGCCAACGACAGGCTGTGGAGCGCTTCCGCGCGCACGGCCGGAGCGCGCGGATCGCCCGGCCACATCTTTTGCAGCAAGCCCTCGATAGGTCCGCGCCGGGCGGCAGGGTCCGCGCCGGCGAGATCGCTCCGCGCCTCCGTCAGGGCGGCCAACTCCGATTGGAGCAGCTCGAGAACGATGTTCCAGATACGCCGGGCCGACCTGTCGTTCCCACGTAGGAGGAGGGCGCGCGCCTTGACGATCAGCAGAAAGGGCCGCGCCTCCACCATTTCGGGGGGCAGCATGTTCAGCTGCTCCAGAACATCCGACGCGGGATCAACGACCGATTGCGCCTTCACATACTCAATACTGGGTTGGGTGGCTGGCCCCTCTAGCAGCTCGACCGAGTGCTCTTCGATGAGACGCTCAGCCTCTCCATGCTCGTTGGCGAACAAGTAGTGCCAAACGGCTTGACGCCAGAGGCGATACCCCTCGAAAACACGCGCGGCCCGCAGATGCGCCGCCGCCAGCGCGGCCGCGCCGCCCCGCTCGCGCAGTTGCTTCTGGAGAAAGCGGCGGAACACCGGATGATAGGCATAGATCGTCGCTGCATCATCCACGTGGGAGATGTAGAAGCCGTGGCGTTCCAGGCTGCGCAGGATCTCGCCGGAATTCTCCAGCTGCATGAAGCTGTTGCAGATGTCAATGCCCAGGTCGGGCAGCACCGAGGTCTGCTCCAAGAACTCGCGCATTGGCGGCGGAACGGCCTGCACCTGCATCACCTCGTGCTCCAGGTACTCGTTGATCGCCCAGATCAACCCAATCTCGGGGAGAAGGCGGTCGCGTGGCCGCTCGTCTTCGCGGGCTGCGAGGACGGCGGCGATCAGGCTGAGGCCAAGCGCCCACCCCGCGACGTTCTTTTCCAGGAATTCGACTTCTGGCGGGTGCAGCTCCCGACCCAGCGCCGTCGAAACCACGCGCGTGGCCTCGTCTGGCGAGAAGCGAAGCTCGTGCTGGGTGTAGAGCGCCAGCCGGCCCGCGGCCGACCAGCGGGCGAGCGGAAGATCGGGTTGGCCACGCGAGGCGACGATGATGTGTACGTAGGGCGGAAGCTCGGAAAGCAGCGCCGGCATGGCTGAAAGCCGCGCGCCATCCTCGGCGATTGGGTAGTCATCCAGCATGACCACGACGGGGCCGTGGTGCGCGGCGGCGGCGGCGATGGCGTTCAGAGCTGCCTCTAGACTCTTCGTCTCGCCGTAGACACGCGCCGCCGCCTCGATAGCTTCGGGCGTGGCGGCGTTGACGCGGTAGATGTCGGCGAACGACACGCCGAGGGTCTCCGGAAAGGTGGCGCGGAAACGGAAATAGACGGTTGGCGCCGTCAGGCTCTGCAAACAGTCTAGCAGCAGCGACGTCTTGCCGTAGCCGGCTGGCGCCTGTAAAATGACTATCTGTCTAGCAGCAAGGGTGTCAAGAAGGGACGTGACCAGGCGAGGACGAGGGAGGTAGTAGGTGGGACGGCTGGCAAAATGGTGGGTCACGCCGGGAACTGAGGACAAGGTGAAGCCGCTCATGGTCCCCCCAGGGCGCGTTGAGAGCAATTACAGACCGATCACGTAAGTGCGGCAGAATTGGGACCCCCCGGCGCCAATCCCCAGACGTACGTCCCATTTGTATACGAACATCCCTGACAGGTGTGGTTGCGGTTCCTGACAGGGCCGAGAGGATGTCCTCCAGCGGCGGCCTATATGGGCGCATTACGCCATTAAGTCATAAGCGGTAGACTCGCCTACCATATGTAGCATAACACTGCTGGGGCTACTTGTCAAGTCACACCTTTGTTACTATTGCAGCGAACGCACGGGCTAGTGACGTGTTACACCTGATACCAATTGGTGGAGCAAAGCGTGCATGAGCCAGGTGTCGCCCTGAGCGAAGCGAAGGGCCCCCGTGTCCGCCGGGATGCTGAGCGAAGCGAAGCATGACAGTCTTGGCCTTCTGGCTATACACAGTGACCATCAGAAATTGGTAGGAAGTCGTTACTACAAAACGCGCCTCCCCGGGTCACAGGCCGCTAGTATCTCGCGTCCCCAGGGCCTTCCCGATCTAGAACATAGTGCAGTATTCCTTGGAGACAAATCAGCAATTATGTGTCTGCGGGTCGTCGGCTGTATCTGGACCGCCTGTCGCCTTGTCTACTGAATCAGACGCCACAGGACGGAGGGACACCAAACCCTTCCTATCCGTCGTAACGAGTCGTGCAGCCTGGGGGGAACCAGTGCAGACGCAAAGCGCCCGTTGTACCCCAATTGAAGCCACAGGGCAAGGCCGCGGAGCCTACCTCGCCCGCAAGCGCGGGGTTGACCTCGCTCTCGGCGGCCTGTTGCTCGCCCTCGCCAGTCCCCTCCTGCTCCTCATTGCTCTCGCCATCCGCTTGGATTCCCAGGGTCCGGTGTTGCTGCGGCAGACGCGGGTCGGGCGGCGCGGCTGCCTGTTCACCTGCTACAAGTTCCGTACGATGGTATCGAATGCCGATCCGGAGCTGCACCGGCGCTACATGCGCGCGTTCATCCACAATCAGGTTCCGGCGTCCGCCGCCCTGACCGGCGACGCCGCCGCGTTCAAACTAGTCAACGACCCTCGGGTGACGCGGGTCGGGCGCGTCCTGCGCCGCACCAGTCTGGACGAGCTGCCCCAGCTCCTGAATGTATTGCGCGGCGACATGAGCCTGGTCGGCCCCCGGCCGGCCCTCCCGTACGAGGTCGCCGAATATGAGGCGTGGCACTGCCACCGGCTCGAGGCGTTGCCCGGTTTGACAGGCTGGTGGCAGGTGTATGGCCGCAGCCGGGTGAGCTTCGACGAGATGGTGCGCATGGACCTGGAATATATCGCTCATCAGTCGTTAGCGCTTGACATGAAGCTCATCATGCTGACAGTCCCAGTCGTGCTGTTACGAAGAGGTGCTCGGTAACTCGGAAAGGGGATCTATTATGAGTGTTGCACCCATGGTCGTCTCTCGCAGCGAAGGTTCAACCCGGATCATGCCGCGACTTCTGCGGCAGAAGCGTCTGAGCATCGGTGTAGTCGGCTACGGTTACTGGGGTCCAAACCTGGTGCGAAACTTCCGTGAGCTTTCCACGACGCGCGTTGCCATGCTGGCCGATCTCGATCAGCGGCGTCTCGACCAGGCGGCCGAAAGATACCCCGGCCTTACGACGACACAGAGTATCAACGACCTGCTGACATCCAGAGTGGACGGCGTGGTGGTGGCGACCCCGGTCTCCACGCACTTTGCAATCGCGCGCGACTGCCTGTTGCATGGGAAGCATGTCCTCGTCGAGAAGCCCCTCGCCCAGACGGCAGCCCAGGCGCAGACACTCGTCGAGCTGGCGGCCGAACGCGGATTGACCCTGATGGTCGGCCACACGTTTGTGTATAGCCCGGCGGTCGAGATGCTCAAGGCCATCGTCGAGAGCGGAGAGTTGGGGGAGATCTACTACGTCCATTCGTCGCGCACCAACCTGGGCCTGTTTCAACGCGACATCAACGTGCTGTGGGACCTGGCGCCCCACGATATTTCCATCCTGCTCTACGCCCTCGGCCGCATGCCGACGAGCATTAGCGCCAGCGGCGCGTGCCTGCTCCAGGAGGAGATCCACGATGTGGCGCGCATGACGCTCGACTTCGCCGACCGCGTGCAAGCGCACATTCACGTGAGCTGGCTCGACCCGTGCAAGGTACGCCGCCTGACCGTCGTGGGCAGCAAGAAGATGGTGGTCTATGACGATGTGGAGGCGGTTGAGAAGCTCCGAATCTACGACAAGGGTGTCGAGAGACTGGAACTCGGCCCCGGCTATAGCCAGATCTCGTACAAGCACGGCAACATCACCATCCCGGTCGTCCCCCTTCAGGAACCGCTTCGCGCCGAGTGCATGCACTTCGACGCCTGCATCCGATCGGGCGCGGAATCCCGCAGTAGCGGCCAGGTTGGGGCGCAGGTCGTGAAGGTGCTCGAAGCGGCGCAGCGTTCGCTTCTCGGCGGCGGCCAGAGAGAGCTTATTGATTGACGAAGGTAGCGGTGACGGTGGAGCCGTCGGATATGTGATATGGAAGGAGAGTCGCATGGAGTTGTCGCACCTTCTGAGGGCGCTACGTCGTCGCTGGTGGCTGATCCTGGCGTTTGTGGCCGTCACGGCGCTAGTTCTGGGCATCCGCCTGCGCAGCGCGCCGAACATGTACGAGGCGCAGGCCAGGCTTCAGCTCACCGCTCCACCGCAAGAGGACGTGAGCGTGTTTCCCCAGAACCGAGCGAGCAGTCTGCGCGACGAGATGACCATCGCGCGCAACAACCTGGTCGAGCTGCTCAAAAGCCGCGAGATAGACAGCCGCGCGGCAAAGCGCCTGAACCTCGCCACACTCGACACCGCCTACAGCCTTGACGTCAGCCCGGTGCGCGACTCCGATTTCCTCTACGTGACGGTTCGCGCGGCCTCACCGACCCAGGCGGCCGACATCGCCAACGCCCTGGCGACAGAGGCGATCGCGTACTACGGCGAGATCCGCGCCAAGCCGTCGGTGGCGACAAAGAGCCTGTTAGACGACCAGGTCAGGGCGGCCGAGAAGAGCTACCGGGACGCCGAAGACGCTTTCACAGCGTTCCGGCTAGAGAATCGCCTGTCAACGCTCGACCAGGAGCTTGCGACGTCGCAGCAACTCCTTCAGCAAGGGCTGTTGGGACAGGACAAGGCTACCCTGGCCGGCGTCTCGACGTCCAGCGCCGACGACCTTGTCGCCAGGCGCCAGGCCGACGTGAAGCGGCTGGTGACGCTGCAACCGCAGTATGCCTTGCTTCAGGGGAAGCTCGCCGCGGCCTACGACAACTACCAACTGTTGCTCAAGAAGCAGAGCGAGGCCGGCGTGACCGAGAGCCAGGCGCGGACGGTGGCCTACATCCAGGTTATCGAGCCGGCCGTCGCGCCGGCTCAACCGGTCGTAGCGCGCACGGGCGTGCTCTTTGGGCTGACGCTTCTGGGCAGCCTGGGGCTGGGCGTCGTGCTGGCGCTCCTGCTGGAAGCCGGCCTGCGCGACCGTCGGCCCGTCGCGCCCACGCTCCCCTCCATCGGCCAGTAAGCCGCGGCTTCGGCTCCGTTCCGTTATCAGCATGCTCCGACGCGAGAGGGCGAGGCACATGAAACTGACCCACCCTGAGCGCATTCAGGTCCTGGCCGCTCCACCGCCGGGTTCGTATCGAAAGCACCGCCGCTTCGGCGCCCTCGTCGCCACCCTGGCCCTGGGCCTGCTGGTTCTCGCGCTCTATGTCGCCCCTAACGCAGCGCCCTACGCCGTGGCGGTCGTCGGGCTTGGCCTGCCCGCGGTGTGGCTCCTGTGGCGCTACCCGGAAGTCGGGCTGGTGACGCTCGTCTTGCTCACAGACACGGTCGTCCCGTCCGAGATGCGCTTTCCGGCGACGAATATCGAGCTGCGCGACCTCATGCTCGTCGGCATGCTGGCGCTCCTGGCGGTTCGCGGCCTGTGGCGAAGGCGCCTGACGCTCCCCTGGTGGCGCGTGAGCGGTCCGCTGCTCGCCTTCCAGGCGGTCGCGCTGTTCTCGGCGCTGTATGCCGTGACGTATGCCGACGTTGCGCCCAACCTCGCCCTCAATGAGCTTCGCACGGCGGTCTACTACACGTCTTTCTTCATCGCTGCTTGGGGCCTGGTGCGGCGCAAAGAGGTCCAGCGGCTGCTCATCGGTCTGTTTCTGGTGGCGAACCTCACGACGGCGGTTGTCTTTCTCGAACAGTTTCCGCGCACGCGAGACCTCGTCTCGCTGGAAGCCACCTGGTATCTCGGCCAGCAGAGCGAGACCCCCACCCAGCTGGGCGCGTGGTACCTGGCCCAGCAAAGCGATGCGACGGCTGCGTTCGGGTCGTTGCGCGTCGTGCCGCCGGGCCATGTGCTGATGTATCTCATGGCGACCGTCGCGTTCTGCCTGCTCATCGGCAACGGGCAGTCCCGCCGCGTGCGTTTGTTGTGCGCGCTCGAGCTTGTCTTTCTGGGCGCTGGCCTCCTTCTGACGTACACGCGGGCGCAGTGGCTGGCCTCTCTGACGGCGTTTGCGCTGGCATTTCTGCTCCTGCCCTCCGCGTACAAGAAGCGCGCCGTCCAATCCGCCGCCGTCGTGATGCTCGGCGCGGTGTGCATCGCCGGCCTGTCGCTTGGCGGCATCGAGGCACAGGCCAACAACATCCCGTTCATTGGCACGCTGGCGTCGCGCGCCGTGTCGGTCTTATCCCCGGCGGATACCCTGGCGACGGACTCGCTGTCGTGGCGGCTCTACGAGACTCAGACGGCGGTTCAGTCTATCTCCGAGCACCCGTTTGTAGGTGTCGGTCTTGGCGGCGCGTACCGCCACGTGACCCTATTCCAGGATGTGGGGATGGGCAGCGCGGACTTGACGCGGTTCATCCACAATGCCTATCTCTACATCATCGTCAAGATGGGCTTCCTCGGACTGGTCACGTTTCTGTGGTTCTACTTCGCGTTCCTCATATGGGGCTGGCATGACTCCCAGGCCCTCCGCGATGGCCAAGCGCAGACAATCGCCATCGCCGTCGTCTGCGCCGGTGTTGGGCTTCTCCAGTGGTCGCTGACGACGCCGCACTTTTTCAGCACCGAGAGCACCGTGATTGTCGGGGTCATGGTGGGCACCGTGGCGGCGACGCTCGCCATGGAGCGCGCGTAAATGGCCGCTGTGCGACCTGACGCGGGACACCCGGCGGAAGACGGGGAGGGAATGGGCGGCGCTGCCCGGTTTCGACGCGGCTTCTTCTTCACCAGCGCCGGTACGGTGGTCGCGGTGGTCTCGCTGTTTCTGGAGACGATCATCGCGGTGCGTGCCCTGACGACGGAAAGCTACGGCGTGTACGTGCTCCTGGTCGTCACGGTGAACTTCCTCGTGGCCGCCGTTGACTTCGGGCTTCAGAGCGCCGCGCCGGCGCTCCTGGCCGGCCGTGATCCGCAAGAGCAGGGCCGCGTGGCGAGCGCGGCGCTCACCTTCCGCGCCGCCGTTCTCATGATCGTCTCCCTGGCGCTGTGGCTCGGCCTGGCGGTCGCGGGGCGGGTTGGCGCGGCGACGGAGACGGTGTCGCTGGCCGTCTACCTGCCGCTTATGCTTTGCACCTCCAGCCTCGACGAACTGCTGTTCAGCCTTCTTCAAGGGGTGCAGGCGTACCGCCAGATGGCCGCCGCGCGGATCGTGCGGAGTGTGCTGCGCGTGGTCCTCAGCGTCGTTGGGCTGTACGCGCTCAAGCTCGGCATCCTGGCGTTGATTTACTCGTGGGTCTTGTCCTTTGCCGTGTCCCTCGTGCTACAGTACTCGGTCTTGCCGGTCGCCGGGCGGTTCGCCCTTCGGCGGTTCGCCGTCCAGTGGCAAGTCGTCAAGGGAATGTTGCGGTTCAGCTTCCCTCTCTATCTGAGCACGTTGGTGTGGTTTGCGTTGCAGCGCATAGACGTGGTGTTGCTCGGAGCGCTGGCGGGGCCGGCGAGTGTCGCCTTCTACGCGACGGCCGGTCGCCTGCCGGACGCTTTACAGCGTCTCTCCGACGCCTACGTCTCGGTCTACTACCCGACCCTGTCGGCTTTGCTCAAGAAGAACCGCCGCCATGAGGCGCGCATCCTCGTGGACCACTCGCTTCAGCTCGTGGGGTTCTTGACCGCCGTCGCCGCGCTCATTGCCGTCGTCTTCGGCCGCGAGATTATGACCCTGGTCTTCTCGGAGAGGTATGCGGTGACAAGCAAAGCGTTCGGCGTGCTGATGATCGCGTTCCATGTGACGTTCAGCGTCCATCTGCTCGGCTACGCCTTGACGGCGGCGGGCTTCCCGAAACGATCCTTTGCTGCGAGCCTCGTGCAGGCATCGGTCAACGTCGTGGGCGATCTGGCGCTGATCCCGATCTTCGGCTTTGTCGGCCCCGCGTACGCCAGCCTTGCGTCTGTCTACGCCCTCGCGCCTGTCGCCATCTGGCTCGTGCGGCGCAGCGGCCTGGAGGTAACGTCGTCGCCGTTCGTGAAGCAAACCGTGCTGCTGCTCGCCTATGCCGTGGGGGTCTGGTGGCTGGCGCCGCAAAGCGTCCTGATCAGGCTGACCATTGTCGCCGCGTTCGTGGTTCACAGCCTCGCCATGTCTACCCTGTCACCCCAGGCGCTCACGCTCATCCTCCCCAGCCGGGTGACGCGCCGCGTTCAACATTCGGTATTATCGCGTCTCCAGCCCTAGGATCGGGCGCGCCTCGCCCGCAGTGTCTCGGTCGCCAGTGTCCCGAAGGAGTTCCTCATGGCTGATTGCCCCAACCGCGTGTTGATGCTCGTCGAGAACAACGCCTACCCGTTCGACACGCGGGTGCGGGCCGAGGCGGAGAGCCTGACGGCGGCCGGGTATCGCGTGACGGTCGTTTGCCCGGGCGAGACCGGGCAGAGGCCACATGAGGTGCTGGACGGCGTCAGCGTCTATCGGTTCGCAGCCCCACAGGCAGGCCACGGCGTCGTCAGCTATGCCTGGGAATATCTCTATGCGACCCTGGCGCTCCTGGCCTACTTTGTCTATCTCCTGGCGCGGCACGGGTTCGACGTTGTGCATGCCTTCAACCCGCCCGACACTGTGTGCATCATCGGCCTGCTCACCAGGCTACTCGGCAAGAAGTTCGTCTACGACCACCGCGACCCCAGTCCGGACTTGTATGCGAGTAAGTTCGGCCGTGACAGCGGGCCGATCTACGCGACGTTGATCGGGTTGGAGCGCCTGTGCTGCCGGTGCGCGAACCTGATCATCGCTCCGAACGAATACTGTCGTGAACTCGAACTCGCCCGCCACCACGTCCCGGCCCACCGCATCACCGTCGTCCACAACGGGCCGAAGCTGGACAGGTTCGTGCCGCGCCCACCGGCCCCGGCGGTGCGCCGTCTCGCCCCGCATATCATCGCCTTCGTCGGCCACATCAGTGCGCAAGACGGCATCGAGTATCTGCTGCGCGCGCTGCGCCATCTAAGGTTCGACCTCGGCCGCCAGGATTTCTTCTGCCTCATCATTGGCCCATCCGACGACGAAGACGGCCTCTCCCGACGGGTGCGAGAGTTGGGCCTCAGCCAGTCGGTGCGGCTCACGGGCAAAATCCCGTTCGGCGACACCCTGCTCGCCTATCTCTCGGCCGCCGACATCTGTGTCGAGCCGGCGCCGAGCAGCCCGCTCAACAACATCGCCACCTTTGTCAAGGTGATGGAGTACATGGCCGTGGGTAAGCCCATCGTCGCCTTCGACCTGCCGGGCAACCGATTCCTCGCCGGCGCGGGCGCGCTCTATGCCCGCGCGAACGACCCCGCCGACTTTGCGGCGAAGCTGGCCCAGCTCATGGACGCGCCGGCCGTGCGGCAGGCGATGGGACGCGCCGGACGGGAACGTGTGCGTGATCGGTTTGCCTGGGACAAATCGGCCGAGGCACTGCTGGACGCTTATCATCGCCTGACCGGCGTCGGACCCCGAGAGTGTCTATGGGAGACAATCTGAGGCCTTCGTGAGACCGAGTAACGTCCATATGAGGAGCTTGCCATGAGAGTGAATTTCGTTGATCTGGAGCGGCAGTACGCGGCGATTCAGACCGAGGTAGATGCAGCGATCGCGCGTGTCATGGCCCGCACCGACTTCATCCTTGGGGCGGATGTCGTGCGCTTCGAGGAGGAGTTCGCCGACTACTGCGGCGCGCGGTACGCCGTCGGCCTCGACAACGGCGCGACGGCGCTGGAACTCGGGTTGCGGGCGCTCGGCATTGGGCCTGGCGACGAGGTGCTTGTGCCGGCCAACAGCTTCATGGCCAGCGCCACCGCCGTCTCGTTCGCGGGCGCGACGCCCGTCCTGGTGGATGTCTCACCGACCTCCTACAACATGCACCCCGGCTTGCTGGTGGACCACATCACGCCCCGCACCCGGGCCATCCTGCCTGTCCACCTGTACGGTCAGCCGGCCGACATGGACGGCGTGATGGCGGTCGCCCAAAAGCATGGGCTGTTCGTCGTCGAGGACGCCTGCCAGGCGCATGGCGCGCGCTATCGGGGGCAGCGCGTCGGCTCCATCGGCCACCTGGCGGCATTCTCCTTCTATCCGGGCAAGAACCTGGGCGCGTACGGTGACGCCGGCGCCCTCGTGACCAACGACGCGGCGATCGCCGAGCAGGTGCGTATCCTGCGGAACTGCGGCCAGCGCGAGAAGTACAATCACATCGTGATTGGCGGCAACCATCGGTTGGACACCCTTCAGGCGGCCGTCTTGCGGGTTAAGCTTCGCTACCTGGATCGCTGGAATGACGTGCGCCGCTACTGGGCGGCTCTCTATGACGAGCTTCTCGAGGATGCTGAGGTGATCACCCCCGCCGCCGCCGCGGACGTCGAGCACGTGTATCACCTGTATGTCGTTCTGGCGAAAGAGCGCGACCGTCTGCAGGCCCACCTGAAAGCGCAGGGCATAGCCACCGGCGTTCATTACCCTATCCCAATCCACTTGCAGCCGGCGTATGCTCACCTGGGCTATGCGCCGGGCGACTTCCCGACGACCGAATACTGCGCCGCCCATGCGCTGTCGCTGCCGATGTTCCCCGAACTCACCGACCGCGAGGTGGCAAGCATTGCCGGGGCCGTGGCGTCGTTCTGCGCGACCGCGCCGAGGCTCGCCCTGTCCGCCTAGCCACCGCCAGGCCTGCGGATGCGACTTCCTGACCGCTCGATGTGAAAGGATGGCCCCGCCATGCGGTTTCAGCGGATTGCGGCCGATGTCATTCTGGGCGAAGACGTGGTCGTGCGTGACTTCATCAACCTGTACGGGTGTGTCATCGGCGACAACACGCGGATTGGCACGTTCGTGGAGATTCAGAAGGGTGTGGTTGTCGGCCGCAACTGCAAAATCTCCAGCCACACCTTCATCTGCGAGGGCGTCACGATCGAAGACGATGTCTTCATCGGACACAACGTGTCCTTTATCAACGATAGCTATCCCCGCGCCACAACGTCGGGGCGGCTCCAGACCGAGGCAGACTGGGCGGTGGAGCCGACCGTCGTGAAGCAAGGCGCCTCCATCGGCACCGGCGCGACGATTCTCTCGTGCGTCACCATCGGGAAAGGCGCGATCGTCGGCGCCGGCAGCGTCGTGACCCGCCATGTTCCGCCGCGTGCGATTGTCGCCGGCAACCCGGCGCGCATCCTACGCTACATAGAGAGCCAGGAAGAGGCGCCGGTTTCGGATCAGGCGCCCATGTAGCGCGCTCCGCGTTTCATGACGCGAGCGATGTTCCCACGGTGGCTTGCGCCGAGTCATCGGCGTTTTGCCTGGGCACGAGTCAGCTCCTCCCCCCAGCTGGCTCGTGCCTCTTCTTTGTTTCGCCTGATTCCGGCGAAGGCGTTCGCACAGGCCGTCACGGCGACGATGCCGTTCGGATCCGCCAGCCCAACAAGTCATTGACATGGTCGCGACGCGGCGCTGCCGCCACATTGTGCTGCTCGACTGAGTTTAGCCCTCGTAGGCCTTCTGGAGCGCGGCAATGTCGAGCTTCTTCATCTGGAGCATCGCTGCCATCGCCCGCTCCGCCCCCGCCGCGTCGCCCCCACTCAGCATCGTGAACCACGCCGTCGGCACGATCTGCCACGACAGGCCGAACTTGTCCTTGAGCCAGCCGCACTGCTGCGCCGCCGGGTCGCCGCCTTCCGACAGCCGCTCCCAGTAGTAGTCCACCTCCGCCTGATCCTGGCAGAACACCTGGAACGAGATGGCCTCGGTGAACCGGAAGAGCGGTCCGCCGTTGAGCGCCGTGAAGCTCTGCCCGTCTAGCTCGAAGTCCATCGTCATCACCGAGCCAGGCTCCTGGCCGTGAATCTCCCGCCCGACCTCGCTGTAGCGCATGACGTTGCCGATCTTGGAGTTCGGGAAGATGCTGGTGTAGAGGTGAACCGCTTCCTCGGCCCCCTTGTCGAACCACAAACACGGGGTAATCTTCTGAATCTTAGCCATGTGTCACTCCTTGTGGTGCATAATCGCGGCGGTTGCCTGCGTCTCTGATAAGTAGTCGTTCGTCGTCGCCCGAAATCGACATCCAGGAG
Source organism: Anaerolineae bacterium (assembly GCA_046328525.1). Taxonomy (GTDB): domain Bacteria; phylum Chloroflexota; class Anaerolineae; order Epilineales; family JAHCIE01; genus JBDHWG01. The sequence goes on along the minus strand of JAXLWK010000005.1, from coordinate 342,806 downwards.
CGCAAACGGGATTGACAGGCTCGATCCAGCGTATCTACGTTCCTTGTGGGTGGAATGCAGTCGGCGGGGGCCAGTCGCGGGGGCGGGTGGGGCCGACGGCCCAGCCGGGCGGCGGCGGGTTGTGGGGGGTCAGGGCGACGAGGCGGCCGTTGTGCCAGGTGGCGGCCCGCGAGCGCACCATCTCGGCCAGGAACGGCTCGATGAAATCCTCCGGCGTCGCCTCGAAGATGTGGCGGGTGAAATCCTGGTACCACAGGCAGCCGAGCAGGTAGGGCGCGACATCCGCCTCGGCAATCCCCTGCCGCAGCATCAGCTGGTACGCGAAAATCCGCTTGCAGCCGTGCCACGCGACTTTCTCCGGCGCGCTCAGCCAGCTGTCGTAGCGGCGGCGGGCGTCGTCAATCGCCCGCAGTGGGTGCTCCATCGGCGCGCCGTGGCCGGAGCACGCCCAGCGCGGCCGCAACGCCGCCAGGCGGTCCAGCGCGTCCAGCCCGCGCTCCAGCGCCCCCGCTCCCTCGCGCATTGTGTTGATCCACCCCACGTCGTCATCGTGGACGGCATCGCCCACGAGCAGGACGCGCTCCTCGCCCTGATAGAGCGAGATGTGGCCCAGGGTGTGGCCCGGCGTGTGGATCACCTGGAGGGTGACGCGCCCGGTGTCGAGCGTGTCACCCTCTGCGAGCGCCTGCGTGATGGTGTACGGCTGCACCGGCTGGTCATGCCACTCCGCCCCGCATGTGTCGCGGTCGCGCGTGTTGACCATCGCCGCTTCCCAGCGGTGCGTGGCGATGGGCAGCCCGTAGCGCGTCTGCAAGCCCCAGTTGCCGCCGACGTGGTCGCTGTGATAGTGCGTATTCACGACCAGCGCCAGGCTCTGCGGCGCGGCGCCCGCGTCCCGCAGCAGCGCCTCCGTCTCCGCCAGGTCGCTGCCAAAGCCCGTGTCTACCAGGATCGGGCGCGGGCCGTGGACCAGCGCCATGTTGGCGCTGGGGAAGGTGCGTTGGAAGAAGGTGAGCCAGTCGGGGCCGGGCATGCCGCCGTCTCACCAGACGCGGGATTCGTACAGCTTGTGGACGTAGTGATCGAGCATCTTGGGCCACCACGGCCAGTCGTGGGCCACGTCGTAGCCCCACAGGTCGAGCCAGTGGTTGACGCCCTTGTCGTTGAGCATGTTGGACAGGTGGATCGTGCGGCCCGGCTCCTCGTAGGCCCCCTGGCCGGAGCACAGGATAATCGCGCGCTGGCGCATGTGGGACAGGTGCCAGTCGTCGTGGAGGTTGGGCAGATAGCTGCCGGGGTTGTTGAAGTACAGGTTGTCGTCGGAGTAGCCGCCCAGGTAGTACGCGATGTCGTACGTGCCGCTGATGGCGATGAGGCCGCGGAAGACGTCGGGGTGCTTGAAGAAGGTGTTCGCCGCCGAGTACGCCCCGATGCTGATGCCGGAGATGACCGGCTGAATCCACGGGTCGCCGCTGTTGATGCGGATCCACGGCAGCACCTCGGACACGATGTAGTCGTCGTACGCCGCGAGGAGCGCGGTGCGCTGCCAACCCGGCATCCCCTGGTCGAACAGCGCCCACTTGGTGACGTTGTTGATGCTGTAGATGCGCAGCCGCCCATTGTCAATATGGTGGCCGAGGTCCTGGATGAGGTGATACCGCTCGTACTCCAGGTAGTCGGCGGTGGCGGTGGGGAGCATGAGCAGAGCCGGACCGGCGTGGCCGTAGGCGGCGATGGGCATGTCAATGCCGATTCGCGTGCTGTACCACTGCGCCTCGCTGCGATGCATGGGTGTTCTCCTTGCAGGCGTCTGTAAAGGTGAGTTTTGCGCGGCCCGCGTGCGACATAGTAACTTCTGCGCGGCTGCCGCGTTATAGATATTGACTTGGGGGTTAGGCAGCAGGGCCGAACCGGCTATAATTATAGCACGGGCGCTCTGAAGCGCTACCTATCCGACTGCGTGCATCCGCCGCCGCACGCCCACACGATTCGTTCCTGGAACAGGCGACGGGAGCCGCATGACTCTTAGCCCGCGACGGTTTGTCTATCTCGCATGTCTCGCCGCTGTGCTCATGTCTTTGCTGGGAGCGCCAGCGGCCTTTGCCGATTCTCCGCCGACCAAGCTCGGCATCGGCCTGTATCTCGAAAGCTACGCCGCGCGCGACGCCATCTTTGAGATGCGTCCCGCCGTCGTGCTGATGCACGACCCCTCGCTGAAGTTGCCTCACGAGATCAAGGAAAAGCTGCCCAAGACGCTCATCATCGGCCGCTACTCCGTCGAGGACGCGGTGACGCCGGAAGGCGCGGTGCGCTACGCCGACGCGATTGACGCCAAGTTCGGCTCGCTCAAGGGCGCGATCACGGCGTGGACCTTCTACAATGAGCCGGCCGTCCAGAAGCCGGGCGAGGCCGAGGCGTTCGACCGGGCGCAGGAAGCCTTCGCCCGCCGCATGCACGAGCGCGGCTGGCGCGTTGTCGGCTTCAACTTCGGCGTCGGCGTCCTGGAGCCGGGCGACTACCCGCGCCTGTTCCCGCGCAGCCTGCCGCTCGTGGACTATCTCGGCGTCCACGCCTACGGCTCGCAGCAAGACTTCTTCATGAACGGTCCCGACCGCGACTTCTACGCCCTGCGCTATCGCAAGATTCGCGCGGCGACGCTGGCGGCGGGCTACGACAAGCCGTTCGTGCTGACCGAGACAGGGACATGGAGCGGGTGGAAGGGCCGGGCGAGCGTCGGCGACGTGGTGCAGGACTACATGTGGCTGGAGCGGGAGATCGAGCGCGACGACTACGTCGTCGGGCAGGTGCCGTTCCTGCTGGACGGTTTCGCGTGGGAGGGCTTCCGCCTGCTCGATACCGAGGCCATCAACGCTTTCACCGCGACCAACCAGAACCGCGCCCCGGCGGCCTACGCGACGCGCACCCCCACGCCCACGCCCACGCCGCCCGGCCCCCCCACCCCGACCATCCTGGACATCCTCGCGGCCATCCCGTCGTTGGAGCAGGCGCGGCAACACCTCCCGGAGCTTCAGGCCCTCATGCGCCTGCCGACGGAGATGCGCGGGCCGGCCAGCAAGCTCCTCGCCGACCGGCTGGGCGTCAGCCAGGTCACGCTCTACCAGTGGCTCTCGTGGCTGGAGGTCAGCGGGGAGCTGGGCGACCTGACACCGGCGACGCCGACGCCCGCCGCGACCCCGCCGCCCCCGCAAGCAGCGGCGAGCGGCGAGCACCAGGTCTACTTGCCGGCCATCTACCAGGCCGTCGCGCCACCGACGCCGCGGCCCTCGCCGACGGTGGCCCCGGCGGCTACACCGTCGGCGGCGGCGAGCGTCGCGGCCACCCCAATGCCGGCCGCCGCCCCGCCGGAGATGCGCCTCCACGGCGGCCCGCAGTAGTCCTCAGTGCATAGGCTATGCGTTACTACGTTTGCAGGTCCGCGTACTGCTGGATGAGGGCGGCCTTTTCCAGCCGCCCCATGCGGCGGTACGCTTCCGCCTCATACGCCAGCGGCATCACCCGCAGCCGCATCCCTTCAACCTCGACCGTGCGCGCCAGGTCCGGCAGGTGCGGCGGCGGCTCCCAGCCGTCATCGCCGCGCTTCTGAATGTCGCCGATGACCTCCACCTGCAAGCCGTCCAGCTCTAGTTTGCCCAACTGGGAGCGGCCCCACGTCCGCTCGACGAGCGCGAGGGGCTGCGTGACGTGGGCGGCGAAGCGGCCCTCGATCTCAAAGGCCCCTGCCTTGTCGGTCTGGATGTCCACGTCGTTCGGCTCCAGCGGCACGCCCTGGAGCGCCAGCCCCACACTGCCGGTGATAACCCAGAACACATCCGGCAGCGCCGCATCCAATTGTCGCAACACGGCGTAGATTGCTTCGCGCATAAATATCCTCTGACTGTCCCCCCTCTCCCTGTGGGAGAGGGGCCAGACATGCCCGACCTTCAACCCTTTCCCAGCCTGCTTGAGCAGGCTTCGCTGTATCAGCCACCGACTTGAGTCGGTGGCGACGGCGGGGGAGTGCTTCGCCTGTAAGGCTTCGGGTCTTCCCCTTTGCGTTTCCGTCCTCTCAGTCGTTGACGCCGCACCAGTCCAGCGCCGTGGCGATGAGCGCCTCGGTCGTCTGGACCACCGAGTCGGCGTCCACCCACTCGGCGATGCTGTGCAGGCCCGCGCCCGCGCACCCGAACAGCACCGTCGGGATGCCCGCCGCCTGGAGCAGCGCCGCGTCGGTCCAGAACGTCTGCCCGATGACCTGCGGCGACCGGCCGCGCACGCCCTCGATGGCGCGGGCGACGGCCTGGGCAATCGGCTCTTCGGCCGCCGTCTCGAACGGCTCGCGGCTGAACAGGAAGCGCGCCTCCGCCTGGAACGTCGGGTCAGCGGCGGCCAGCTCGCCCAGCAAGGCATCCATCTCCGCCATCACGCTCGCCCGTGTCTCGCCCGCCACCGTGCGCCGCTCGATCTTGAGCACGCACTCGTCCGGGTACACGCTCAACTCGCGCCCGCCCTCGATGATGGAGGCGTGGACGGACGGCGGCGTGACCAGGGGCGGGTGCGGGCGCTGGGCCAGCTCCTGGGCGTAGGCTTCGAGGGCGACGAGGACGCGGCCCATGTGGGCGATGGCGTCTATGCCCTCGTTGGGGCGGCTGCCGTGGGCGGCGCGGCCCTTGGTCTCGATCTCGATCCACATGAAGCCGCGGTGGGCCAGGCACAGGTCCAGGTCGGTCGGCTCGGTGACGATAGCGGCATCGGCGGTGTACTGGCGCGCAATCGCCTCCGTGCCGAGCGAGGCGTACTCCTCGTCGCAGACGCACGTGATGATGAGGTCGCCCTTGAGGCGCACGCCGGACTGGGCGATGGCCTTCGCCGCCCACAGCATCGCCGCGATGCTCCCCTTCATGTCCACGCTGCCGCGCCCGCGAATGCGGCTGCCCTCGCGCCGCGCCGTGAACGGCTCCGGCATCCCCTCGACGCCCACGGTGTCCATGTGGCCGTTGAGCATGAGCGAGCGGCCGCCGCCGGTTCCCGGCAGGATGCCGACCGCGTTGGGTCGGCCGGGCGCCGCCTCCTGGACGGCCACGCGCAGCCCGGCGGCGCGCATGAAGTTGGCGCAATACTCGGCGAGCGGGGCTTCGCCCATCGCGCCCGGCACAAGATCGGGGTTGATGGACGGGATGGCGATGAGGTCGGACAGGGTGGCGAGGACTTCGGCGGGTGTCACTTTAACATCGGGGCGCATCGGGTCTCCTGGCGGAATAAGCGCGGCGAACGCTAGAAAAGGGGAGTTGGAGGGACTTTCGTCCCTCCAAACCACCCCGCTGCGAGACGCGCACAGATAGAGATGGTAGATATTATGGCTGAGGAGTATCATACCCGCAAACAAGGAGGACACATGGCGCAGACAATCATTCACCCCACGGCAGAGGTGTCACCCCGCGCCGTGCTCGGCGACGGGGTCAGAGTGTGGAAGGGGGCGCAGGTGCGCGAGGGCGCCGTCCTCGGCGACAACGTCATCGTCGGCAAGGACGCCTATGTTGACTTCGGCGTCCACGTCGGTGCGAACTGCAAGATTCAGAATGCCGCCCTCGTCTATCACCCGGCCATCCTGGAAGACGGCGTGTTCATCGGCCCCGGCGCGATCCTGACCAATGACCGCGTGCCGCGCGCCATCAACCCCGACGGCAGCCAGAAGGGCGCGGACGACTGGGACGCGGGGCAGACGGTGATCCGCCGTGGCGCGTCGGTCGGCGCGGGCGCGGTGATCCTGGCCGGACTGACGATTGGCCGCTTCGCCCTCGTGGCTGCCGGGGCTGTGGTGACGCGGGACGTGCCGCCGCACGCGCTGGTCATGGGCACGCCGGCGCGCGTCGTCGGCTACGTGTGCGCGTGCGGCGCGCCGCTCGACGGCCCGCCGCCGCCCGACCAATGCGCCGCGTGCGCCGGGTAGGACCCATTCTTGCCCGAAGGCGGCAAGAGGCGCACAATTAGGGGACCACAGGCCCCGGCCCAGGCTCACAGACCGGCCGGACGTCCGCCCCGCAGGTCTTGCAGCGAAAGAACCCATGTCAAATCTAGCTCCTGCCGACACGGCGAACCGCCCTCCGCGCTTCGCGGCCCTACAGTCCCACGATTTCAGGCTCCTATGGGTGGGCGCCTTCATCTCCGGCATCGGCACCCAGATGCAGTTCGTCGCCATCAACTACCAGGTCTACAACATCAGCCAGTCGCCTTTCGCGCTCGGCGCGGTCGGCCTGTTCCGCGTCATCCCCATCATCGGCCTGTCCCTGTTCGCCGGCCTGATCGCCGACGCCCTGGACCGGCGGCGGCTGCTGTTCGTCACCCAGGTGTTCATGATGGCGGTCGCGGCGGCGCTGGCCTTTCTCACCGCCACAGGCGTCGTCAGCGTGTGGATGATCTACCTGCTGACGATGCTCAGCGCGGCGGCGGTCGCGTTCGACAACCCCGCCCGCCAGTCCCTCGTCCCTAACCTCGTCCCCCGCCAGCACTTCGCCAACGCCGCCAGCCTCAACACCATCGCCTGGCAGGGGGCGAACATCATCGGCCCCGCCGCCGCCGGCCTCATCATCGGGCGGCTCGGCCTGGCGACGGTCTACTGGATCAACGCCGCGTCCTTCATCGCCGTGCTCATCGCGCTCTTCCTCATGCGCACGCGCGTCCCCGCTGGCGGTAGGCAGACCGTCAGCCGCGGCGCGCTCAAGGAGGGCCTGCGCTTCGTCTTCAGCACGCCCATCATCCGCTCGACGATGCTCCTGGACTTCGTCGCGACGTTCTTCGGGGCGGCGCAGCAGCTCCTACCGATCTTCGCCGAGGCGATGGGCGTCGGCGCGGAGGGCCTGGGCATCCTCTACTCGGCCACGGCAATCGGCGCCGTCATCGCCAGCGTAGTCATGTCGCTCATCCATCGGCTCCGCCGCCAGGGGCCGCTGCTCCTGCTGTCCGTGGGGGTGTACGGCCTGGCGACGATTGTGTTCGGCCTGTCGCGCAACTTCTGGGTCACTTTTGCCGCCCTCGCCGTGACGGGCGCCGCCGACATCGTGAGCACGGTCATTCGGCAGACGGTGCGCCAGCTCGCCACGCCCGACCGCCTGCGCGGGCGCATGGTCTCGGTCAACATGATCTTCTTCATGGGCGGACCGCAGCTCGGCGAGATGGAGGCCGGCGTGCTGGCCGGGCTGGTGGGTGCGCCCCTGTCGGTCGCCATCGGCGGGCTGGCGTGTGTCGCGTGCGTCGTGGCCGTGGGCTACTTCAGCAAGACGCTGCGCCGCTACGACGACGAGCGCAGCCTCGATCACCCGGCGGCGGAAGCGCCCGAACCCGAGCCAACGACCTCCCCCGCGCCCAGCGCCTCTCCCGCCGCGGATTGAGCGGGAGTACACGGTGGATAGTGGCTCGGACCGGTAGCTCCACAGTATAGCGTGGAAGAGCCGAATTCACCCCCCCATCCCCCGCCGGCGGGGGGAGCAGAGGGGGGTCTCCACGCGATCGTGTAGAGCTACCGCTCGGACCACGAAGGACACGAAATCCCACGAAAAACGCGAAAGGGGAACGTCCCACGCCTCTTTTTCGTGCCTTTCGCGCCCGTTTCGTGCCGTTCGTGGTCCAACGCTCTGCGCCTTTGCGTTTCCTTCCTCTCCGAAACCGGCAACGGGGCGTGCAAACCACGTGGTCAGGGAGATTTTCGCCATGAAGGACTTCGATGTCGTCGTCGTCGGCGACCTCAACCCCGATGTGGTGCTGACGGGGGATGTCGTCCCGGCGTTCGCGCAGACGGAGAAGATCATCGAGGACGCGCGGGTGGTCGTCGGCAGCTCGGCCGGCATCTTCGCCTGCGGCGCGGCGCGTCTCGGCCTGCGCGTGGCCTTCGCCGGTCTCGTCGGCGACGACGCCTTCGGCGCGTTCATGCGCGCCGCCCTCACCGAGCGCGGCGTAGACACGTCGGGCGTCGTGGTCACCGACCGGGTCACGACCGGCGTGAGCGTCATTCTCTCCCTGGTGAACGACCGCGCCATCCTCACCCACCTGGGAACCATCGCGGCGCTGCGCCTGGCCGACATAGACATGGGCCTCGTGGCGCGGGCGCGCCACCTGCACCTGGCGAGCTACTTCCTGCTGGCCGGCCTGCGGCCGGACGTCCCCGCCCTGTTCGACCAGGCCCACGCCCTGGGCCTGAGCGTCTCCCTCGACACGAACTACGACCCGGCTGAGGCGTGGGATGGTGGGCTACGCGATGCCCTCCCCCGCGCCGACATCTTCCTGCCCAACGCGACGGAGGCCCTGGCGATCACAGGCGCGCCGGACCTCGCCGCAGCCCTGGCTGCCCTGGCCGCCCGCACGCCGACCGTCGCCGTCAAGCTCGGCGCGGACGGGGCCATCGGGCAGCGAGGCGAGGCGACGGCGGCCGCCCCGGCGTTCCCGGTCGCCGTCGCCGACACGACGGGGGCGGGCGACTCGTTCGACGCCGGGTTCATCTACGGCTGGCTGAACGGGTGGGGGCTGGCGCGCTGCCTGCGCCTGGCCTGCGCGTGCGGGTCGCTCTCGACGCGGGCCGTCGGCGGCATCGCCGGCCAACCGACGGCCGCCGCCGCCCTGGCGCTGGCACGCCCCGGAGAGGAATGAAACGCAAAGGCGCAAAGACGCAAAGGAGAAAGACAAAGCGCCTTGTCTTCCTTTGCGTCTCTGCGCCTTTGCGTTGCTATCCAGATTTCGACTGATGAAGAAGCTCCGCTAGACGATTCTCTCGCCTTCTTTCGCGGGCCAAACCCCCTATGTCGGCGAAGGGGCTTCGGCGGCAGGCGCGGCTTCCGGCGGCGCGACGGCCCGCGCCAGCGGCCCGACCGTCAGCAGCAGCGTGGCCGTGATCAGCACCGCCGATGTCAGACACCAGGCGCACACTGCGCCGATCACGAACGGCTCCAGGTACGTCAGGTACAGCGAGAAGAGCACGCCGAACAGCACCATGCCGAACAGGATGAGCGGCGCGTAGGCGGCGAGCCAGTCCGAGCGCAGCCGCTGCCACAGCCACACCGTCAGGATGCCGATGTAGCCGAGCGCGCCGACGACGCCGACCGGCACGACGCCGAACAGCCGCGCGTAGGGGCTGCTCTGGACGGCGTTGCAGTCGCCCACAGGGCCGCAGATGGCGCGGACGCTCGTCGTCTCGACGTACGTCAGGTAGCCCGCGACGGCCAGGCCGAGCAGAGCGACGACCGGCAGCAGGGTGTCGAGGCGTGGCGAGAGCAGCGAGACGCGCTTGCCGCTCACCGCACGCCCAATGGCGAACAGGGCATAGGCCAGCGCAGCGACCATGCCGACCATAATGGCAATGGCGAGGGCGAAGCCGTTGGACACGGGCGCGTCTGCCGTGGGCGCGGGCGCGGGATTGGCGCTCGACGCGGCGCTGCCCTCGGCGACGCCCGGCAGGTTCGGAACGGCCACGCCGCCCGCCGCCAGGTGCTGCTCGATCAGGCCCGGCAGGTCATTCTCGATCTCCACCGCGCCGACCAGCCCCCGGTCGCCGATGATGAGCAGCGGAACGCCGATCGAGTCGGCGGCCAGGCCGAGGGCCACGCCGGCCTGGCGCAGCCGCGCCCGGTTCTGGGGCGCGGAGACCTCGACCATGCGGATGTCGAGGCGCGCGCCGTACTTCTGCTGCAAGGGCGGCAGGACGTTCGCCATCACGTAGTGGCAGTGATTGCACAGGTCAGAGTAGAACAGGACGGCATGCACGACAGGGTCGGCCGCCTGGGGCGCGGCCAACGCCACGCGGGGGGAGACCTGCGCGGCGACGGCCAGGGCCAGGGCCAGCAGGACGGCCCAGGGGAAAGATGCTCGCATTCTGATTGAGCCTCCGTCACTCACATTTCGAGAGCGACCTTTGGGATTGAGATTGGTTGGCGAGCGCGCCGCATTGGATAGATTGGGCGGCGCGCCTCACTGTATATAACGGGAAACGGGGGTTGGGGATGCGGGGGAAATAACCGTAGGGGCGGGTTTCAAACCCGCCCCTACGCTATGGACAATTCTCAGCGGGTCGGCGCGACGCGAGGCATGGTCAGCGGTGGGAGGACCGCCTCGATCTGCGCGCGATATTGCTCCAGCCACGGCGGGAGGATGAGCTGCTCGCCCAGGTGGGCCATGTCTTCATCTCGGTCGAAGCCCGGGCCGTCGGTTGCCAGCTCGAACAGGACGCCGCCCGGCTCGCGGAAGTAGACCGAGTTGAACCAGAAGCGGTCAATCTGGGGCGTGGGCTGCATGCCCGCCGCCTGCACCTCGGCGCGCACGGCCATCTCCTCCGGCGTGTCGGCGACGCGGAATGCCACGTGGTGCACCGTGCCGGCGCCCGATAGTCCGGCGCGCTCCTGCGGCATCTCTTTGATGTCCACGTACTTCCCGGAGCCGCCACCGTCCACAGCATAGCGCCGCCAGCCGTCTTCCTCGGCAACCAGGGCAAAGCCCATGCGCCCAGTCAGCAGCGCCTCAGTCGCCTTCAGGCTCCGCTCCCAGAGGCGAACCGTGTGCATGCCGCGCAGTTGGCGTTCAGCGGGAACAGGGCTATCGGCCCAGGGCGTGAATTGTCGCGGGTCGTCGCTCTCGACCAGGGCCAGTCTCAAACCGTGGGGGTCCACAAACGGCAGCGTCGCCTCGCCGAACCGCGTCTCCACTGGGCCGACCGGCACACCATGCTCAACCAGGCGCGCCTGCCAATACGAAAAACTGCCGACGGGAACCGCGAAAGGCGTCTCGACGGTCATGCCCGCGCCGATGCGGCCGGGCCGCGCGCCGGGGAAGGGGAAGAAGGTCAGGTCCGTACCGGGTGAGCCGACGCCGTCCGCGTAGAACAGGTGGTAGACGTCGGGCGCGTCCTGGTTGACACTCTTCTTGACCAGCCGCATGCCCAGCACGCCGACGTAGAAATTCAGGTTCTCCTGGGCATCGCCGGAGATCACCGTCACGTGATGAATGCCATGAACACCGCTCGCCATACGCCGCATCCTCCGTTTCGCTCTTGCTACGGGATTCCGACACGGCGTGACCCTATTCTCTTACCCGAACCGTGACACAGCGCCGGACTACACGTCTTTCCCGCGTCGGCGCTGCCAGATGAGCCAGGCGCGGAACGTGGGGTCGGCCATCCAGCGGGAGTCATAGCGCCGGTTCTGGTTGAGCGGCTGGCGCAGCTCCGCTTCGCTAATGTAGATCGTGTCCACGGGCGAGTACTCGACGTTCGGGTTCAGGGTAGACTTTGCCATCAGGTCCTCCACTGCCCACGCCCCTCGGCGCGGTCCGCTGTTGAGACGTTGGTCGCGTTGTTTAGATCGCTCGGCCCTGCACTGCCCTATAAAGCAATTCAGGGGCCACAAAAGCCGCCTATCACAGGGACGCAGTTCGGGGATGGCTGGGCAACGCGCGAGGGGCCTCGCCCACCTGGGCGAGGCCCCTCGCATGCCTTCAACGGAACCTTAGTCGAGGGAGAGATACTTCTCGATCTTGGCGGCCTTCTTTTGCTGGTCAATCCAGTCGCCGATCTTCTGTTCCTTGACCCGGTCAATGTCATCCTGGGACAGCGGGTGGTTCGCGTCCTTCTCGGTCACCTGGATGATGTGGTAGCCGAACTGGCTCTTCACAGGATCGCTGACCTTGTTCACCGCCAGGGCGAACGCCGCCTGTTCGAACTCCGGCACCATCTGGCCGCGGCTGAACCAACCCAGGTCGCCGCCGTTGGTCTTGGCGCTGGGGTCAATGCTCACGTCCTTCGCCACAGCGTCGAACGCCTCGCCCTTCGCCAGCCGCTCCGCCGCCTTCTTGGCGTCGTCCTCGGTCTTGACGAGGATGTGGCGGGCGTGGATCTGCTCGCCCGTCGTCGGCACGCTCTTGGTGATGCTGTCGCCGATCTTGCCCGCCAGGACGCGGTCTTTGATGAGCGCCGTCAGATCATCCTGGGTCAGGCCCTGGGCCGCCAGCGCCTTCGCCAGACCCTCCGGGCCGCCCTGGCGCTGCGTGATCTGGTCAATCTGGGTCTTGACCTCGTCGTCACCCACCGTGATGCCCTGGTTCTTGGCCGACTGCCGCACAAGCTCCTGGATGATAAGGGACTCGAGCAGGTCCGAGTACTGCTGCTTCAGCTCCTGCTGCCCGTCGGCGCTATTGGGATCCGAGCCAGAATTGGCATACGAATTCCGAATCTGGTTCGCAAATTTCGTGAAGTCGCCGAGCTTAATCGGAATGCTGTTGACCGAGGCCGCCGCGTCGCCGTTGTTCGTCGTCTTGAACGTGATCGGCACGAGCGTGGGGAGCGGCGTGGGCTGCGCCGCCGGCGCGCTCGACGGAACCGCGGCCGTCGCCGATGTCGCGGCCGTGGCTGCGGGCGCTGCGGCTTGTGCCGCCGCCGGAGCAGTCGCCTGGGGCGCGGGCGCCGGTGTGCTTTGCGCCGACTGGCAGCCCGCGAGGGCCACGGCCAGGACGAGCGCAAGCCCCGCAATCTGTAGCTTTATCACCGAATACCTCCTAATACCAATAGCCACAAAGAAGGCTCGCCGCGCAGGCAAGCCCCTGAATGAACACGGATGTGTGCAGTGCCTCAATTTTACGTCACGCTCCGCCAAAAGGCCAAATAGTTTGCCAGGCTTGACAGCCCCTCCGAACCGTGGTACACCCCTTCTCATCAAACTCTTAGGAGCCTCGCGTCGTGCCGCGTTCCACCGTCCGCCTAACCTGGGAGAGCCGCAGCGAGCCGGCCGCCCCGTCGCCGCCGCCCTCCGTGACGACCGTGGAGCGGATCGGCGGCGCGGGCGATAACTGCCTCATTTGGGGCGACAACCTGGCCGCGCTCCACGCCCTGGCGAGCGCCTGGGCCGGGCGCGTCGCCCTCGTCTATCTGGACCCGCCCTTCGCCACCCGCGCCCACTACGCGCAGCCCCTGAGCCTGCCCGATGGCCGCGTCACGCCGCGCTACGCCTTCAGCGACGCCTGGCCGAGTCTCGATCGCTGGCTCGACATGCTCTACCCCCGCCTGCGCCTCTTGCACAGCCTGCTGGCCGACACGGGCAGCCTCTACATTCACCTTGACTGGCGCGCCGCCGCGTATGCCCGCGTGCTCCTGGACGAGGTGTTTGGCGCGGAAAACTTCCGCAACGAGATCGTCTGGCGGCGCGCCGCGACCCTGGGCCGCAAGGCCGCCAGCGGGCAATTCGGGCGCGTCACCGATACCATCCTGTTCTACGCCAAGAGCGCCCGCTTCACCTTCCACCGCCCGACCGTCGAGCGCGAGGCGTCGCGCCGCGCGGCCCGCTGGGACGCCGCGCAGGGCCGCTGGTTCCGCACCGCGCCGCGCGGCGACTACACCGACGCCAGCCTGGCCGCGCTCGAGGCCGAGGGCCGCGTCCACGTCACGCGCAACGGCCGCCACCGCGTGAAATACTTCCTGGAGGAGACGGCCGACGGGCGGCTGGTGGACCACGCGCCGCTGGACAATCTCTGGCTCGACATTCCCGACGTGATGCACCTGCCGCCGGCCGAGCGCACCGGCTACCCGACCCAGAAACCGCTGGCCCTGCTGCGGCGCATCATCGCGGCGTCGTCCAATGCGGGCGACGTGGTCCTGGACCCGTTCGCCGGCAGCGGCACGACGCTCGTCGCCGCCGCGAGCCTGGGCCGCCGCTGGCTCGGCATCGAGGCCGGCGCGGCCGGCGTCGCTGTCGCCCGCGCCCGTCTGCTAGGCGCGGGCAGCCGCCCGTTCAGCGTCCTCTCCGTGGGCGAGGCGCCCGCTGATCCGATTGCCGGTGCCGGTCGCCTGCCGCCACAATTCCGCCTGGAACAGGTCGCCCCTCCCTCCACGTCCGCCACCGCTCCGACAACGGCGGTCGTTCTGGCGAGCGACCCGGCCGAGGTAGAGTATTGGGCGGTGGATTGGGCGTGGGACGGGACATTCTGCTCCAGCTGGCAAGGGTGGCGCGGCTACGGCCGGCCGGGTGTTCTCGTCCCCACCCGCGCCGAGGGGCAGCCGTCGTCGGGCGCGCGCGTCGCCGTGCGCTGGGAGACGATAGACGGCCGGCGGGGCGAAACTCTACTGAGTCCCCTTTGAGAATCAGCCTGGGCTGTCATGCTGAGCGAAGTGCAGCAGCTGCTGACCGCCCTCACCCAGGGCATGGTGCGGACGTTCCCGGACAAGGCGGTGACGGTGGACGCCTTCTACCAGGCCCGCCCGAAGCTGGCCGAGGCGCGCTTCAACCCGCAGACGAACCGGGTGGACATTCAGTAGGCGCAGTAGCCTGAACGGGCGATACAGCCTATAATGGAGTCGGCCTCTCCGGCAATGCAATCAGGGGCGAGCTGCTTGGCTCGCCCTCCTCGTATGCGTGGGCGGCCCGCCGAGCGAGAAAGACCCTGCCTATGACGCGCACTTTTCACGCTTTCCGCAGCTACAACTACCGCCTGTTCTGGCTCGGCCAGCTCGTCTCCCTAACCGGGACGTGGATGCAGACCATCGGCCAGTCCTGGCTTGTGCTCCAGCTCACCGCGTCGCCCCTGGCGGTCGGGATTGTCACCGCGCTCCAGACGCTCCCCATCCTACTGTTCACCCTGTTTGGCGGCGTCTTCGCCGACCGGGTCCCCAAGCGCAAATTCCTGCTCTTGACGCAAGTCATCTCCGCCCTGCAAGCCCTCGTGCTCGGCATCCTCGTCTACACAGGCCGGGTGCAGCTGTGGCAGGTGTACGCTCTGGCCCTAGTCCTGGGCATTATCAACGCCTTCGACAACCCGACGCGCCAGGCGTTCATCGTCGAGCTTGTCGGGCGCGAGGACCTGCCCAACGCCGTCGCCCTCAACTCGTCGCTCTTCAACGCCGCGCGCATTATCGGGCCGGCGGTCGGCGGCGTGCTCATCGCGGTGGTGGGCATCGCCACGGCCTTCTTCCTCAACGCCCTGAGCTTCATCGCGCCAATCGTCGCGCTGCTCCTGATGCGCCCGGAGCGCTTCTTCAACGTCCCGACGCCGGTGCGGGGCAACGTCTTCCGCCAGATCGGCGAGGGGCTGTCGTTCGTGCGCCACACCGTCCCGGCGTTCATCGTCGTCATTATGATGGCCGTCCTCGGCACCTTCGGCTACAACTTCTCCGTCACGCTGCCCCTCATCGCCGAGTTCGTCCTCCACACCAGCGCCGCCGGCTTCGGCCTGCTCACCTCGTTCATGGGCATCGGCTCGCTCATCGGCGCGCTGCTGCTGGCGAACCGTTCCCAGGCGACCTTCCCGCTGCTCCTGGGCAGCTCGGTCCTGTTCGCCGTCTTCCTGGCCGCCGTCGCCCTCAGCACCGTCCTGCCCGTGACCGCCGTCCTGCTCATCCTGCTTGGGTTTGCCAGCATCAGCTACACCGCCACATCCAACACCCTGTTGCAGCTCAACGCGCCCGACCAGCTGCGCGGGCGCGTCATGAGCATCTACTTCCTGCTCTTCGCCGGCACGACGCCCATCGGCGGCTTCATCACCGGCTGGCTCGCCAACCGTATCGGCGTGTCCGAGACGCTGCTCATCGAGGCCGCCATCTGCTTCGTCGGCGTGCTCGTCGGCATCCGCTACTACACCGCCCACCGCGCCCAGATTCCGGAAGCGCAGACCGCGCGCCTCATCCGCGCGCCCGGCGGAAAGTAGGCTGTTCTCCCCCCAGCCCAGTACGGGGGGAGGGGTCCAAACCCGCCCGTATCACAACCGCTTAGTGGCTGTGCGGCTCGGCGTGCTGCGTGCCGCGCGCAGCGAACTCCTGGGCGCGCTGCTGCGTATACTCGATGGCCTCGCGCGAGATCAGCGTCGGCCCGCCGATGGCCTCGGCGTGCAGCCCCAGCTCCGCCGCCTCCTCCATCATCACCAGCACCCGCACCGCGCTCATCACGTCGTGCTCGAAGGTCAGGACGCCGTGGTTCTGGAGCAGGACGCCGCGCGTGCGCTCGTCTATCACGTCGGCGATGTTGGTGACCGACTCGCGGGAACCGCGCGGGCCGTATTTGGCGACCGGAATCGGGTCGGTGAGGCCAAAACGCGCCAGCCCCTCGTACCAGCACTCGATAGGGCGGTTGGCGACGGCATAGACCGTCGCGTAGGGCGCGTGGGTGTGGATGACCGCGCCCATGTCGGGGTTCCTCTCGTAGACCACGGCGTGCATGCCGATGATCTCAGCCGACACCGGGTCCAGCTCCCCGTCCACGACACGGCCGTCCAGGGTGACCAGCGGCAGCCGCGCGGCGTCGAGGTCTTCCAGGTTTGCTACATTGGTAAGCAGCATGGTATCCGTGCCGGGCAGGTGGATGCTCATGTTGCCATGCCCGGAGCGCGAGATTGCGCCGGACTTGATGATCGCGCGCGCCGCCGCCACCATCTGGTGCCGGGCGGCCTCGACCTGGGTCACGGAAGACGACATGGCAGGCTCCTTTCAAGGGGCAAGGGGGGCGTGGACTAAAGTCTAGGCTGCGCCGCGATTTCAGGCAAACACGCCTCTCTTGACAATGACCGAAAATACGCTATATTGTGGTTGTTCATGCACAGTTTCTACTACATTTAGATGACTGGCTACGGCTCCAGGAGGATGGCATGCTCCGACGAATCGCAATGGCCGCGCTGGGTGTCGGCCTGACCCTCGCGCTCCTCATCACCGCCCTGGGCCTGGCGCCGAACGCGACCCTGTTCGTGTCGGCCAGCGCCCAGCCGACGATCAGCATCAGCGACCAGGAGCCGCTGCCGCTCACGTTCTTCCTCGCCCGCCCCAGCCCGGAGTTCGCCGCGACCCTCGTTTCCCTCGGCCTCAGCGACCAGCAGGCTAACGGCTGGGCTATGGTCATCAAGGACGAGGGGCAGCTCCTGGGCGAGGCACAGGCGCGGGGAACGCTGGCCAAGGATGTCGGCCCCATCGGCGCCGCGAGCTGGCAGCGCCTCAAGGACGAGGTCCTCGCCCCTGATCAGTACACCACGCTGCGGCAGTGGGCGCTTGCCAACCGCGACCTCGCCATGCCGACCTTGCGCGCAGCGTTGGACGGCGCGTTCACGTCCGGCGCTCCGGCGTCGGCGACCGTCGCCAACGGCAGCAAGGCGGCGGCCACGCCGGCGGCGGCCGCGGGAAGCGGCGCGATAACTGCGGCGGCAGCGGCGGCGACAGCGGTTCAAGCCGCGACGCCGGCGGCCGCCATTGCCGCGGCTGCGACGGCCCAGGTCGCCGCCACGGTGGCCCCCTCCGCCACCCCCGCCCCCGCCATGGCGACGACCGCGGCAACAGCAACGCTGGCGGCCGGCAGCGCCACGCCCACCGCCGCCGCGGCGAAGCCGGCAGGCGGCGCGGCCACAGCGGGCAGCATCACCGTGATTGGGAACGGGCGCGCGGTGGCGACGCCGGACGTGGCCCGCGTGACCCTCGGCGTCAACGTGACGGGGGACACGGTCAAGGCGGCGACGGCCGAGGCCAACAAGAACCTGGCCGCCATCGTCGCCAAACTGAAGAGCCTGGGCGTGAGTGACCGCGACATCCAGACGACGCAGTACAACGTCTACCCGACGACCGACGAGCGCCCGTCCCCGCAGCCGGCCGGCGCGGCCCCGGCGGCGACAGCCAGGCCGCCGAAGACCGTCTACCACGTCCAGGCGGCGGTTACGGTTACGCTGCGCGACCTGTCGGCGGTCGGAAGCATCATTGACGCCGCGCTCGAGGCCGGGGCCAATACCGTCGGCGGCATCTCGTTCACCGTGGACAACCCCGCGCCAGTGATGGACCAGGCGCGCGCCAACGCCGTCGCGAATGCAAAGGCCCAGGCGACGCAGCTCGCCCAGCTCAACGGCGTCACCCTCGGCCCGCCGCGCCAGATCACCGAGGTCATCGGCAGCCCGGCGCCGCAGATGTCGGCGCGCCCCGTGGCTGCGCCGGCCGCGGCGATGGCTGCGCCGCCGACCATCGAGGGTGGCGAGTTGACGTACACCAGCCAGATTCAGATTACGTACGAATTCACGCAGTAGGCGGTTCGAGCTGCACCTTGATGGCCTCGTGGCGGGCCAGCAGGTCCAGCCCGAGGCCGATGTCCGAGAGCGGAAGAACGTGGGTCACGATAGGCGCTGCGTCCACTGAGCCGATGGCCATGAGACGCAGCGCTTCTGCGAACTGCGCCCGCGTGTAGCACAACGTCCCGTAGACGTTCAGCTCGCGGCGCACGATGGTGTCCAGGTGGACGGTGGCCGGTTGGGTGAAGATGCCGGTCAGGGCGACGCGCGCGCCCTTCGCCGCCATCGCCAGGGCGGCCGCGCCCGCCGCCGGGTTGCCGGTCGCCTCGATCACCACGTCGGCGCCGCGCCCGTTCGTCCGCGCCAGCACCCCCGCCGCCTCATCCTCTTCCAGGGCGTCTATCACGTCGTCGGCCCAGCGGCGGCCGACGGCCAGGCGCTGCGCCCGCCGCCCGACAAGGAACAGCCGACGCGGGCCGGCCAGCCGGGCCAGCTGCAACGCATACAGCCCAATCGCCCCCGCGCCGATGACCACCACATCGTCCTCGAACATGATGCTGGCGCGGACGACGGCGGGCAGGGCGCACGCCAGCGGGTCCACCGAGGCGGCCTCCGCCCAGCCCATCGCGTCGGGCAGGCGGTGGAGGTTGGCGGCCGGCGCGACGACATACTCGGCGAAACCGCCGTCAACGTGGATGCCGATTTCCTGGATGGCGTCGCACAGTGAGTCGCGGCCGAGGCGGCACGCGGGGCACACGCCGCAATTGCACACGATGCTGACCGCGACCCGCTCGCCGACGGCCCACCCGCTGACGCCCTCGCCCAGCGCGACGATGCTCCCGCCGATCTCGTGGCCGGGGATGAGGGGGATGGGGACGGGGCCGGCGCCGCTGAAGATGGGCAGGTCCGTGCCGCAGATGCCGACCCGCGCCACGCGGACGAGCGCCTGGCCCGGGCCGGGCGTGGGGGTAGGCGCGTCACGTAGCTCGAAACCAGGGCCGGGGGCGGTCTTGACAACGGCGAGCATCACAGCCTCCGATAGCGTCATCCCACAGTCGTCTTGCAATACGGCGGAATGGTCGTAGGATTATAGCATCGAGGCGGACTATGCAAAACAAAGGTACATCCATGCGATATGTCGAGATTGAGCTGGTGCTGCCGGACAGCGTGGCAGAAGAAGCTGAAGAAGCCGGCCTACTGAACGCCGCGACCGTGGAGCGGCTGCTGCGCGAGGAAGTGCGTCGCCTCCGTGTCGAGCGTTTGTTTCAGGCGGCGGACGAACTTGCCGCTCTTGATGGGGGGCCGCCCACCGAAGCCGAAATCGAGGCGGAGATGGCGGCGGCTCGCGCCACCCGCTCACGGCAGTAATGCGTATCGTCGCCGACACGAACGTGGTGATTGCTGCCCTCTTGTGGTCCGGTCGCCCACGGTTGATCCTAGACGCAGCCCGCCAGGGTTCCATCCAACTATTCGTGACAGTTCCATTGCTTTTGGAGCTTGAGGATGTTCTGAGGCGTGACAAGTTCACAGCACGCTTGCGCCAGGCGGGGTTGCGTCCTCACGACCTCGTAATTGGCTATGCTGCGCTTGCTTCCCTCGTTGAACCAGCCGAAATAGCGCCCGCGATATTGGAGGACCCCGACGACGACGCGGTCCTGGCGTGCGCCGTGGCCGGTCAGGTGGACGGGATTGTATCGGGTGACAGCCACTTGCTTAGCCTCGGCGCGTATCGAGACATCCCGATTCTCACGGTCGTCGAATTGTTGGCGCGCGTCGGCGAGCCAGACTAACTCACGGTGATTGGTGTCCCTGGTCGCGCGGGCCGTGGCCCAGGATGTTGAACGCCAGCGCCACCGTCAGTATCTTCCTCTCCCGCTCGCGGCAAAGCGCCCGCTCCAGCGCCTTGAATGGCCGTAGATTGGGCGCTCCACCGCGAGCCTGAAGGCGGCAACAATGTCGCCAGGCGCCTGAGACGGCTCTCCGCCTACTTGAACTTGACCGAGCGCCAGACCTTGTTCATGAAGCCCTGGAAGTCGCCCTCGGCGTCGGCCTTGCGCTCCAGGTCGGGGGCGCGCTCCCGCATCACGTCGAGGATCTTCGCGTCCTCGCCCGCATCCAGCCAGTAGCCGTGGCCGTTGGGGCATTGGTCGAGCTGGATCGAGAGGTGGTAGCGGTAGGTGAACTGCTCCAGCAGCGCATCACACTTTGGGCAGTGGCCCTGCGTGATCTGCGACTCCAGCATCATCGTCCCTTTGTTGGGGTCGTCGGCGAACACCGTATCTTCGAGTTGGTCCAGCTCGTCGTGGTCGAGCCACATCCCGTTGCACGTCGGGCACACATCCACCTGGATATTGTAGCGAACCGCCGGTTGCAGCTCGCCGCCATCCCTCGGGCATTTCATACGTCTTCTCCTAAAGATACCTGACACTCACAGGGCCACAATTGTACTCCTGTGCGAGCGCGTTACAAGTCCGCCCCCCCGCGCCGTGGGCTACGCCTCGTCGTCCACCTTCCAGTACACCTGCTCGGCCCGCCAGCGCTCGACAATGTCGTCAGGGGCCTGGACGTAGGTGAACTCCGCCTCCGCGCCGACGCTGCCGTCGGGCAGGCGCAGCTCGCCGCGCGCGACGAGGAGCCGCCCCTTGCGCCGCTCGATCTCGCCAACCGCCGTGAGTGTGCCGTCCAGCGGCACGGGCTGGCGGAAGCGAATCTCGCTCTTGGCCGTCACCATCCACACGTCGTGGGCCAGGCACACGCGGCCGATGACCTCATCCAGGATGGAGAAGATAATGCCGCCGTGGAGGATGCCGGGGTAGCCCTGGTGGTACTCCTGGGGCGTGAACTGCGTCCAGACGCGCTCGCCGTCGAAGTCGAACTTGAGGTGCAGGCCGATGGGGTTGTCGCGGCCGCAGCAGAAGCACATGCGTGAGCTTGGTTGTCGTTCCATTCATTCCTCGATGAGTTTCTTGTAGAGCTGCTGCTGACGCTCGATGGCCGCGCGGTAAATGGCGTAGCGGCTGCCATCCGGCGCGTACTGCGCGCCGAACGCGCCGGGCAAGGCGTCCACGCTCGGAATGACGCGCAGCGCTTCGAGCGCCAGGAGCGCCGTGCCCCGCGCCGTGGCCTCGTCCTCGGCCGACGCGAGAATGGGGCGGCCCAGGACGTCGGCCATGATCTGAAGCCAGGTGGGCGAGCTAAGCAGCGCCCCGCCGCTGGCGACCACCTCCGCCGTGCCCTGGTCGTCCGCCAGGATGCTGCGCGCGATGAGCGCCAGGCGGTAGGCCACCGCCTCCAGGCCGGCCCGCAGAATCTCGGCCGGCGTCGTGCTGAGCGTCATTCCGTTGATCGCCGCCTTCGCGTCGCCCGCCCAGCCCGGGCTACGCTCGCCCGCCAGCAGCGGCAGCACCGTCAGGCCGTGGCCGTCGGGCGGGAGGGCGGCGATGGCCGTCTCGATGGCCTCCGGCGCGCCCAGGTTCAGCGTCCGCCTGGCCCAGGCGTAGACGTTGCCGCCCTCCGAGGTCGCGCCGCCTAGCAGCGGCCGCCGCGCGTCCACGCGATAGCACCACAGGCCGAACGGGACGCGCGGCACGTCCGGCATGACGACGCGCATCGCCGCCGTCGTCCCGACCGTCAGCGCCAGGCGAGACGGGCCGGTGCAGCCGCTGCCGATGTTGGCGGCGGCGCCGTCGCCGATCGCCGGGAACCAGGGAATGTCGCGCAGGGTCGGCCAGCGGCTCGCGTAAGGCTCGACCAGGCCCCGGATCGGCTCGCTCGCGTCGGCCAGCGGCGGTAGGCGCTCCGCCGCCACGCCGAGCGCCTCGAGCAGCGGCGCGTCCCACACCAGCCGACGCCGGTCCAGCAGGCCGGTCCACGACGCGACCGAGGTACTGACGCGGGCGCGCCCGAACAGGCGCAGCTCCAGCGCCGCGCCCAGGGTGCTCCAGCGCGCCGTGGCGTTCCAGACCTCCGGCTGCGTGCGTCGAAACCAGGCCAGGCGGGCGGGCCAGTAGCTCGTGCGCAGCATCGCGCCGCTGCGCTCGTGGACGACGCGCTCGTCCATCTGGCGGCGCAGCGCCAGGGCGTCGTCGGCGTTGCGCGTGTCGGCGTAGAGGATGAGCGGCGAGAGCGGGCGGCCCGCCGCGTCCAGGGCGACGATGTTGGAAACAAGGGTGTCGAGGCTGACGCCGCCGATGGCCGCCGCGAGCGGGCCGGCCTGCGCCAGGACGCCGTCCACGCAGCGCGTGATGCGGGCGAGGGCCATCGTCGGGTCGTCCTCGACCGTGCCGTCGGCCCCGGTCTGCACGGTGTAGCTCTCGCCGGCCGCGACGCCGTCGAGCGGGCGGCCGGTGGCGTCATACAGGAGGGCGCGGACCGACGACGTGCCCACATCTATGGTCAGGATGAGCGGCGGCTGGGCGTCTTTGGGGAGAACGGTTCGAGGCATGGCTATTCCCTGGCCGGGTGTATACTTGAGCAGGCCCCGGCGCTTACGCGGGGCGTCAAGGGATACGATGACAACCCTCGATAAGTCCGTCGCGACGGCATTCTCGCGCAACCGCGCCGCCTGGCTGATGTACCTGGGCGCGGGCTACTTCAACTACTTCTTCAACGCCCTCGGCCCGGCGATGCCGTTCATCCGCGCCGAGCGCGACATGTCCTACACCGCCGGCAGTCTGCACTTTAGCGCGTTCGCCGTCGGCCTGCTCGGCGGCGGCCTTGTCGGCGACCGGGTGGCGCGGCGCCTGGGCGCGAGCGGCGCGTACTGGCTCGGCGCGTTCGGCATGGGCGTCGGCGTGCTGCTGCTGACCCTGGCGAACGGCGCTCTCCCCAGCATCGCCAGCGTCCTGGTGATGGGCGCCCTCGGCTCCCTCATCATGGCGATTCTGCCCGCCGTCATAGACGCCCTGTTTGGCGCGGGGCGCACCGTGCCGCTGACAAAAGCCAACATCGTCGCCATCATCACCGGCTTCATGGCGCCCTTGCTCATCGGCTTCGCCGAGCGGAGCGGCCTGGGCTGGCGCGTCCCGCTGCTGCTGGCCGCCGCGTGCGTTGTCCCGATGTTCGCCGTCTATCGCCGAACACTGGGCGGCTTGCTGCCGCCGGCGGGCGGCGCGGCGAAGACGGGGCAGCGTCTCCCGCCGGTCTACTGGGCCTACTGGGCGCTGCTCGTGTGCAGCGTGTCCATCGAGTCGTGCAGCATCTACTGGTCCGCCGACTACATGGAGGCCCACGTCGGCCTGCCGCGCGACCTCGCCGCCGGCAGCGTCAGCCTGTTCCTCGGCGCAATGCTCGTCGGCCGGATCGCCGGCGTGCGGCTGCTGGCGCGCTTTGCTCCGCTGCGCCTGCTGCTGGCGTCACTCATCGTCGCCGGCGTCGGCTTCCTGGTCTACTGGCTCGCCCCCACCGCCTGGCTCAACGTCCTCGGTCTGTTCGTCACCGGCCTCGGCGTCGCCAACCTCTACCCCTTGACCACGGCCCAGGCCATCGCCGTCGCGCCCGGCCAGTCCGAGACGGCCAGCGCCCGCTTCGCCCTGGCCTCCGGCTCCGCCGTGCTTCTGCTGCCCCTGCTCCTAGGCTGGAGCGCGGACCTGCTCGGCATTCGCCTGGCCTACGGCATCGTCGGCGCCCTGGTCGTCGCCGGTCTGGGGCTGCGCTGGCTCGCCGCCCGCCTCACACCCCCCTCACCGCCCGATCTCGATCTCGCCTAACACCACGGCGTTGTCGGCCAGCGGCCGCCCGCCGTCGTCCACCGCCGGCAGCCGCGCCAGCGTTGCCGGGTCGTACAGCCCGGTCACCAGGCGGTAGCGGCCCGGCGGCAGGTCCGCCGGTAGCGACAGGCGCACCCTGTCGCTCACCACCTCGTCGCCCACCCAGCCCGTCGTCGGGCGCTGCCCATCGGCCGGCGCGCTGTCCGCCTGGGCGCGGATCTGGCCCGCCGTGTCCACCAGGTGCAGGAAGCGGGCGTAGCTCGTGTCCGGCGCGGCTACGGCACGCCAGTGGAGCATCACATCGAGCGACCCGCCCGCCGTCGGCTGCGCCGGCGCGACATCGTAGCCGAGCAGGGCAATAGCGGTTCCCAGCCGCGCCGCACGCTCAGTCTGGATCGGCCCCGGCTCGAAGCGCTTCGCCTCGCCCGCGACCGTGACCGTCCCCAGGTCCAGGCTCTCGCCGCTCGGCGCCGTCAGACGCAGGGTGTACGCGCCGGGCGCGAGGGACGCCGGCACGGTCAGGGCGTAGCGCGGGCGCACGATCTCGCCGTCGCGCCACTCCGTCGGCGGGTACGTGGCCGCGATGGGCAGCGCCGCCTTTGCCGCGACGGCCCCGCCGCCGTCCACCCACGCCAGCGTCGCGTCCGTCGCCGGCGTCCCCGCGCGCCGCTGCCACGCCGCCGCCGCCTCGAACCGCCCGCCGGGCGGCGCCGTCATGCTCACCTTGTTCGCCGGCAGCGCCCGCAGGCCCGGCCCGAAGTCCGTCCCCGGCTGCGCCGCCTTGACCTCGCCGTTCTCTGCCGTGACCTGGATCGTGCCCACGTCGGCCCACAACCCTATCGGCGCACCGTTCGCGTCTGTCACCGGCAGCGGCTTGCGGTTGGCGTCGGTCAGGGCAAGCTGCACCGTGTACGGCCCGGCCGGCATGGCCGGGTCGAAGCGCAGGTCCCACCACTGCCAGCCCACGTCGCCCGCGCGCCACTGCTCGCTCAGGTAGGCGATGGTGTCCCCCTGGGACCACGTCAGCCCCTGGCCGTCCACCAGGCGCACGGCGAAGGTGCGCGCCTCCGTCGTCGGCGACTGCACCGCCCAGCGCGTCCCGATGCGCAGCTTGCCGTCGCGGGAGTGTTCGTTGGGGAGCTGGCCGCCGGTGAGCGCCATCTCGCCGCCCAGGCTCGGCACGCCGGTCAGCTGCGCGGCCGGGGCTTTGTCACGCGGCAGCCGCGCCACCACCAGCGACGGCTCGCCGGCCGGGTCCTTCTCTAGCACCTCGAACGTCGCCCCCAGGGTCTTGAGCTGGCCGACCAGGCGCGAGTCGGGGACGTACTCCGGCTGGGCGATGAGGTAGGCGATGTCCTTGTCGCCGGCCGGCACGACCAGCCCATCCCGCCCAAACACCCAATGGGCGCTCTCAAGCGTCTCCGGCGCTTCGAAGGCGATGGTCGTCGTCTTGTAGTCGCGGCTAAACAGGACAACGTCGCGCCCGGCGGCCAGCTCGGCCAGAGCCGCCTGCGCCATCTGCGAATACTGCGTGTCGAAGTAGTAGTACGTCGCCGCCGCGTTGGCCCACTCGTCGAAGTAGCCCCGCGCCGTGGCGATGCCCTGCCAGCCGACCAGCGCCACAAACACCATCACCGCCGCGACGGTCTGCACGGCGGCGCTGTTCCACGCCGCCCGCCGCCGCGTCAGCCACAGGATGCCGTCCACGGCGGCGACGGCGGGCAGGAAGTACAGGAACGGCAGCGCGCCCAGGCTGCGGCTGGAGTTGGGCCGCCCCTCGACCGACAGGAAGCTCGGCAGGAGCATCACCACCAGGAAGATCAGCGTCATCGCGTAGGGCAGCCAGGGGGGGATTCCCTCACCCCCCTGCCCCCTCTCCCACAGGGGGAGAAGGGGAGAAGAACGTGCCTCCCCGTCTCCGCTTCCCTCTCCCAAAATGGGAGAGGGGCCGGGGGTGAGGGAGCGCCATACGAACAGGACCAGCCCGGCCAGGGCCAGGACGCTCATCGCCGGGTTGAATATCGGCTGCGGGACGACGTTGAAGCGCCAGTTCTTGTCGCCGCTGAGGCTGAACATCGCCAGCACCGCCGGGATGTTCTCCCGCAGCGCCGCCCACGGGTCGCCCTTGCTCAGGTCGCCGTTGAACACCCACACCTGGTCCACGCGGACGAACAGGTACTCCGGATTGCGGTAGTAGAACCAGGCGAGGGGCGCGACGACGACGGCGGCGACGAGGAGGCCCAGCGCCAGCCCACCGAGGTTGGCGCGGAAGAAGCGCCACGCGCGCGCGGCGATGAGCGCCAGCAGCAGAAACATGGCGATGGGGACGAGGCGGCTGGAATAGTAGGTGTACGCCGTCAGGCCGAGGGCGACGCCGAAAAGGGCGAACAACCCCTTGCGCCCCGACCGCAGCGCGAGCCACAGCGCCCACAGCGTCAGAATCTCGAACAGGGGCAGCGTGATGACGCGCAGCCCGTTGCGGCTATTCACCAGGTGCCAGGTGGATGTCGCCATGAGGCCGGTGGCGAACAGCCCCACCCACCGCCCGCGCCACGTCCCCGGCCCGCCGAACAGGTCCCGCGCGAACGGGTATGTCGCCAGGACGGTCAGGATGCCGTAGAGCGCGCTCGTGACCTTGAGCGCCTCGACCGAGCGCCCCAGGAGGCCCATGACGACGCCGATGGAGTAGATCATCAGCGGCTCGGCGCCGGTGAAGCCGGTGAAGTAGATGGGCCGGTTCTGCCCGATCCACGTCTCCCAGCCCAGGATGGCGTCGTGGGCCTGGTCGTAGTGCAGGCCGGGCGGCAGGTCGTCAATGCGGTACAGGCGCAGGACGACGCCGGCCAGCAGCGCCGCCACCAGGAGCACCGGCTCCCAGGGGATGCGCGCCATCCGCGCCCACACACCGCCCGTCTCGCCGCTCACGGTCCGCCTCCGTAGGGGCAGGTTTCAAACCTGCCCCTACACGGACGGGCCAAAACTGCGCCGGAACGTGTCATCGTGATCCCCGCAACTTGTACACCCACACGTACTCCATCCCCCCGACGCGCCCGACGAACACTGGCGTTCGACCCGCCATCTGCCGCGCGACCTCCTCGCCGCGCTGGATGTCGGTCACGTACACCACGGCGTAGTCGGCGTCCTGCCACGGACGCTTCGCCTCCGGCAGAATGACCTCGCCCCCAAACCACGGCGCCAGGCCAACCGCGCCCCACGCCGCCACCGTGAGCGCCTCGGCATTGGGTTGCGCCGCCAGGTAGCGCGCCGCCCCCTCCATGCCTTCGCCCATGCCCAGCGGCAGCGCGCGCGCCGCCACCTGTTGCCCGCCCAACCCAGGATTATACCACGCCAGGAAGTAGGGGTAGGAAGCCAGGACGAGCGCCGACTGGAGCAGCAGCGCGACGCCGAGAATCGCCGGACCGAGCCGCACCGCCGTCCGCCCGATGCGCCGCTGCAAAGGCGCGAACAGCGACACGCCCCACGCCAGGCCGACGCCCGCCGCCACGTCCAGGGGCAGCAGCGCGGGCAGCAGGTAGCGCTCGAACTTCGCCGCCGACAGGGACAGGAACGCGCCGAACAGCACGGCATACAGCACGAGCAGCCCGGCCGCCAGCATCGCCCGTCCGCCATCCGCCATGCACCAGGTCCCGCGCGCCATGTCTATCGCCGTCCACCCGAGCAGCGCCAGGCCGACCAGCGTCAGCGGCGTCGTGCGGAACAGGAACACCAGCGGGTAGAACAGGACGCCGGGCGCCGCCGTCGGCTCGCCCAGGAAGAAGGTCGGGTCGTAGGCGACGGGCGCATACGAGCGCAGGGTGTTGACCAGCGCCGTCACGGTCTCCCCGGGCGCGGACCACATCGCCGGCCAGGCGGCGACATACGTCACGACGGCGACGGCCGCCCAGCCTAGCACGGCCAGGGCGAGACCGGCGAGAGCGCTCATCCGTCCCTCACCTCCTACCCCCTCTCCCGTTCTGGGAGAGGGGGCAGGGGGTGAGGGACGCAGCCGCGGCCACCAAACAATCACGATCACAATCACGACATACCCCAGCAGGAAGACCGCCGTCGTCTTCTGGAGCGCCGCCAGGCCGCCCAAGACGCCGGACGCAACGAGCCACGGCCAGCCCCCCCGCCGGAACGAATAGAGCCACGCGACGGCGCGGGTTCGGCCTTCCCCCCCTGGCGTCTCTGCGCCTTTGCGTTCCCCTTCTCCGGACATCGCGGCGTGCGCCGACGCCCGCTTCGCCTGGAAGACGAGCAGCGTCAACACGCTCAGCAGCATCAGCGACGCCAGAACGGCGTCCAGGGTCATCAGCCGCGAGTGGCCCAGGAAAGTCGGGTCGAACGCCACGAGGATGCCCGCGACCAGCGCCGCGCGCGCGCCGAACAGCCGCCGCGCCAGGAGGTAGATCGCGCCGACGGCGAGGGACGTGGCCGCCGCCGTGGCGATGGGCAGGCCGCGCCAGTAGTCGGCGAGCGCAGCCAGTGTCGCTGTGTCGTCCATGGCGTAGCGTGGCCGGCTCGCCTGCCCGATGGTCTCCCACTCATCCGGACCGCCGGTCAGGCCGCGCCACGTCAGCGGCGCGCTGCCCATCCACATCGAGACGACGCCCGGCTGGCCGATGATGTATGTGCGCGACCAGCGCTGGGCGTCCACCGCGCGCCAGAAGCGCAGCGTCGCGTGCGTCCAGAACAGCTCGTCCCACGTGGCGAACTGAGCCAGGCCGACGGCGCGCGGCAGGAACGCGGCGACGACCAGGAGCAGCGCGACGAGCCATGCCCTCACGCCCACCTCCACCACGCCCGCCTCCACCACGCCCACGCCAGGCCCAGGCCCACCAGCGCCAGCGTCAGCCCCGACACCGCCAGCCCCACCTTGACCAGCGGCCCCTCGAAGCGCAGCTCGACGGTGTGGGCGCCGGCCGCCACAGGGACGGCCATGAGCGTGTCATACGCGCGCAGAAGCGGGGCGGGCGCGCCGTCCACCGTCGCCTGCCAGCCGGGATACCACACCTCGGACACGGCCAGGAGCGCCGGGGCCGGCGTCTCGACATGCACGGCCACGTGGCCGGGCGCGAACTGGCGGTACGTGGGCTGCGTCGGCATTGCAGGGGGGTGTAGAGACGCGTCATGGCGCGTCTCTACACCCCCCCCCGGCGCGACCAGCGCCGTCTGCCACGGGTCGAACGCCGGGTCGGCCAGCCGCGCCAGCGCGTCCGCGTCGTCTACGACCTCAACATCGCCCACCAGCCACGCGCGCGGGCCTGGCTCCGTTTTCAGTAGATAGGTCGTCTCCTTCGCGCCGCTGACCCCGTTGACCACCGGCAACTGCGCCACCTCCGTCATGCCCGGCACGTCGCCGTGCCACGTCAGGAAGTAGCCGACGTTCAGCAGGCGGCGGCGGCGCTCCGGCGGCACGGCGGCGTAGAAGTCGGCGTAGCGCTGGGTGCGCAGCGGGCTGGCCCCCCACGTGTCCTGGATGCTGTTCAAGACGCCGTAGTTGGCCGGCAGGCGGTACTCGTTCTCGACCCGCGTCGTCCCCGCGGCCTGGAGCGGCTCGACCAGCGCAACCGGGTAGCCCAGGCCGGGCGGCGGCACGGGTCCGGCCAGCAGCGGCAGCGCCACGCGCGCCAGGTCGGCGACGGCCAGCGCGACGGCCAGCCCCACCCACCACGCCCGGCGGCGCGGCCAGCGCAGCCAGGCCAGCGCGAGCAGGGCAAACGCGGCGAGCCACGCGCCCACCCCGGCCAGCGACCACAGCTGCGCGCGCCCCTCGCCCGCCACCGGCCCCCGCCAGGCCCACACCCCCGCCACGCCTGCAATGATCAGCCCCAAAAAGAGAAGGGTCACGCCAAGGCGCAGAGGCGCAGAGAAAGAGAGTCCTGATCTTTCTTCCTTTGCGCCTTTGCGCCTTTGCGTTTCATTCCTCTCCTCCATAGCGGCAAGGAGGCCCGCTAGCCCCGCCCCGGCCAGCATCGCCAGGGCGAACGCCACCAGGAACGCCGCCCGCTCCTGCCCCTGGAAGATGTTGAAGCCCGGCGCGAGCCAGTAGAACACCGGGTAGACGAACAGGCCGCCGCCGAACGACAGAAGCAGCGCCACGCCGCCCAACGCTGCCCAGAACGCCGTGTCATACGCGCGCCACCAGCGGAGCATGGCGTAGACGGCCAGTATGAGTGGCAGGATGCCGACGTACAGCGGCGACCACACGCTCACGACGCCGGGCAGGATGACGCCGACGAGGTCGCGGAAGGGGAAGCCGTGGGCGAGCTTGTCGTAGCTCGCCGCTGCCCGCACCGACAGCCGCGCGTACTCGATGCCCGGCAGCCACTGCGCCGCCGCCAGGAGCAGCCCAATAAGGGCCGACACGGCGACGATCAGCGCGCCGCGCCACCACCCGATGCCCGCCTGCCAGGCGCGGTAGATGCCCCACGCCAGCGCGACGTAGCCGACGTACATCGCCGACTGCGGATGCCCGGCCAGCAGCGCCATCGCCCACACGAGGCCCATCGCCAAAACGCCCGGTAGAGACGCGCCATGGCGCGTCTCTACGAGCGAAAGGGTCTTGTCAATCAACAGCAGTAGCAGGGGGAGCCAGGCGTCGGTCTGGAGGACGGCGAGCTGGAGCGGCGGGTAGCTCGTCAGGTAGCCGCCGCCCGCGAACACCACCGCCGCCAGGAGCGCTGCCCATCGGCCGCCGAGCCGCCGCCGGGCGAAGGCGTAGGTAAACGCGCCGGCCAGGAACAGGTGCAGCGCCACCTGGAGGTAGAGGGCGCGAATCGGCAGGTCGCCGCCGCGCAGCGCCGCCGCCAGGAGCATCGCCAGGTTGGGCGGGTAGAACACGCCCGACTGGATGTCGGCCAGGAAGGGGTGGCCGCTGAACGTGTACGGGTTCCACAGCGGCAGCCGCCCGGCGGCCAGCTCGCCCGCAGCGAAGCGGTGGAAGGCGTAGAACTGGTCGAAGAAGTCGCCCAACGGGAAGCCCGCCCGCCCCAGCAGCGCCGGCCCCATCAGCAGCGCGACGAGCGCGGCGAGGATGAGCAGCGCGAGGGCGTCGTCGCGGTTCCAGCCGGGCGGCGCGAGATCGGCGACGGAACCGGCCGGGTCGGTTGGCCGGGCGGGTTCGGCCGTCGTGGGCGTCGCCGACGATAGCGAGGCGGCGCTCATGGCTTGACGACACTGAGCGGGCCGAGGGTCGCCAACTTCTGCTCGGCGACCGTGGCCGCGTCGTAGACGACCACCTGCCAGGTGTAGCCGCCGGGCGCGAGGTCGGCGGGCAGGCGGACGGCGATGCGGTCATCCACCGCCTGCCCGCTGTGCCAGCCGCTGCTGGCGAACGAGCCGTCGCCCGGCGCGCGGTCCCGCTGCCAGACGGTGCGCCCATCTGGCGCGACCAGGCGCAGCGAGACCTTGAGGTCAGGCGGAACGGAGCCGGTCGGCGTCCAGCGCAGCAGCAGGGCGACAATGTCGCCAGGGCGGGCGGGGTCGGGCGCGGCGGCCCAGGCCAGGTCGAGCGGGGCCGCGCCCGCAATAGACTGGGGCGGGGCGGGCGGGGGCAGGTCGTCGCGCAGGACATAGCCGAACACGCCGATGTCGCCGACCATGCCCGACTCGAACTGGTAGCCGTGGGCGTCGAGCCAGGCTTTCGGCAGGCCGGGCGTGAGCGGCTGCTCAACCGAGAGCCAGACGACGGAGTTCTGCGCCGCCACCTCGGCGACGACCTTCTCGATCTCCGAGGGCGGCTGGTCCTTGAGGCGGCTGCTCTGAAGGTTGACGGTGCGGTTGAGGCTGTCGCTGCCGTAGCGCCGCGCCAGGAACTGGCTCGGCCCCTGGAGCAGCAGGGCGTCACTGGGGCCGGCCTGATCGAGGATATGGTGCAGGTAGTTCTTGTAGTACGCTTTGGCGTAGGCCGGGTCGGTGTACCACAAAGTCAGGCTGACCAGGCTCGCGGCGACGACGAACGCCGCCAGGATGACGCCCGCGACCCGGATGCGCCGCCCCACGGCGACGACGCCCTGGGCGAGGACCAGGCTGTAGACCGGCGTCGCGGCGATGAAGTAGCGCGGGTGGAAGTCGGGCTTCTTGAGCAGGAGGACGATGATGGCGAGGGCAGGGACGGCGAGGGCGGCCAACGCCAGAAGCAGCCCGCGCCGGGGGGGCGCGTCGCGGCGCGGGAGCAGCGACGCCAGGCCGACGAGATAGATCGCCAGCGCGCCGAGGTTGAGCCAGGGCGCGGCCGGCGGCGGGACGCTGTCGCCGAAGGTGTACAGGCCGACGAACTGGGAGACGGTCGCCGTGACCGGCTCGCGCCAGCCAGGGAAGCTGAGGATGCCCAGGGCGCGGGGCAGCCAGGGCAGGAACAACAGGGCGATGGCGACCTCGGCCAGGAGGAACGCGCGCCACGGGGCCGGCTTGTCGCCGAGCGCGGGCCGACGCGCGAGCCACAGCCCGCCGAGGGCGTAGGCAAAAGCGACGGCCAGGCCGAGGACGGCGTAGTAGTGGGTGTAGAGGGCGAGGGTGGCGAAGGCGACGTAGGCGAGCCAGCCCCACGTGGCGCGGGGGCCGCGGTCGCGCAGCCCGACGTCCAGCGCCCACAGCATGGCGATGCTCAGGGCGGCGAGCTGGCTGTACATGCGGGCGTCCTGGCTGTACCAGACCTGGAACGGGTTGAGGGCGAAGAACAATGCGCCGACGAGCGCGACGCCTTGCCCGAAAACGCGCTTCCCTAGCAGGTAGACGAACGGCACGGCGAGGACACCCCAGATGACGGACGGGAAGCGCAGCGCCGTGTCCGCGCTGCCAGCGACGGCGAACCAGGCATGGAGCAGGAGGAAGTACAGCGGCATGTGCTCGACTGGCAGGTCGGCCAGGATTTGCCCGAACCCGGCGCCGGCGCGCACCAGGGTAATGTACTCGTCGCTCCACAGGCTCTGCCCGCCGAGCCACGCGACGCGCGCGGCGAAGGCGACGAGGATCGCGGCGTAGGGCGCGGCGCTCCTCGCCAGCGCAAGCAGGCCGCCGCGGTCGGCCGGGCGGGCGAGGCCGTCGGCGCGGGAGACGCGCGCGCCCTGGGGCTGTGCCGTCATTTCGGCTTCGCCCCCACCGTGAACGTGGCAGCGGTGAACTCGTTGCCACTGCCGTCGGCCAGCATCCGCCGCTCGCCGGTCGTCAGGTCGTACCAGCCCACCTGGAGCCTGTACTCGCCCAGGGGCAGGCCCTCCGGCAGGGAGAACTGCGCCAGGTCAATGACCACCTCGTTCGGCCCCCAGCGCGACGTGGGGTACGACGTGTTCAGGGGCGTGTGGTCGTCCTGTAGAACGGTTTTGCCGCCGGCGTCTACCAGGTGCGCGAACAGCGTCAGGTCCGTGTCCATCGGTGCAGGCGCGCGCCAGAATATGGGCATGCGGATGGTGTCGCCAGGGTGTGTCGCCGTGTCGTAGGCGTAGCCGAGGATCTGCGGGCCGTCGCGCCACGTCGCGTTGAGCAGCGTCGTCGGGCGCACCGCGCCCCACGTCACGCCGCCGGGTCCGATAATCGGGCGGGCCGCGCTCGGCAGGCGCACCACGGTCAGCAGCGGCTGGCCCGGCTGCCCATTGACCGTGGACTTGTCGGCGGCGTCGTTGAGCCACGTCGTCAGGCGGCGGTAGCGGCGCTCCTGGTCGGGCGCGTAGGCGTAGACGGCGTCCTTGCCGTCGGCGGCCGGGATGACAGCGCCGCGCTCGAACTCGATGCCGGTCGGCGGGTTGTCCCGCGTCAGGAACGCGATGGTGGACTGGCCCGCCCACAGCGGGGCGAGGTAGACGTGGTCGGTGTCCTGCTGCCAGGCGCGAATCTGCCGCGCCACGTCTTCCTTGTCTATGTCGTAGGCGTAGTAGAGGGAGGGCTGGCTCGCCCAGACGACGAAGTAGTCCTGCGCCGTCCAGACGCCGGAGACGGCGAGGACGACGATAGGCAGGGCATACGCGGCGACGCGGGCAGCCCCTCCTCCATCCCCCCTACCCCCCTTCCTCCCCCACCCGTCGGGGGAGGAAGGGGGGAGCGAGCGAAGCGAGGGGGGGATAGTGGGGGGCCGAACAATCCAATCCATCGCGGCGCTCAGGCCGGCGGCGACGGCGAGGGCCAGCACCGGCAGCACACCGATGGCGCGGGAGAAGTTGGGCGCGCCGTCGCTCAAGAGCGTCGGCAGCAGGGCGACGACCGCCCACAGCAAGACCAGCACATACGGGCCGCGGCTCAAGCCCCGCGCCCGCGTCCCGGCCCAGGCCAACATCACGACGCCGAGGACGAAGAACACGGCCATGAGCGGGTCGAAGGCCGGGCGGCCGGGCAGGTTGTGGAACTGGGAGTTGTCGCCGCGAATGAAGAACATGCCCAGCACGGCGAGCGCCTGGCCGAGCGGCCCCGTCGGCGCGCTCTCGCCCGCCGCCCCGACGACGGCCACGTCGCTGGGGTGGCCGAAGAACAGGAAGCGGTGGTCCAGGAAAAACAGGCCGAGAGGCAGGAACAGGATGAAGCTGACGACGCCGACGATGCCGAGGCTGAGCACGTAGCCGACCCAGCAGCGGCGGTTGGCCCACATCAGCCACGCGGTGTACGCGGCCAGGGCGAAGGGGAGCAGGCGGCCGGTGGGGT
The DNA here is from genome assembly GCA_046328525.1 of Anaerolineae bacterium. Taxonomy (GTDB): domain Bacteria; phylum Chloroflexota; class Anaerolineae; order Epilineales; family JAHCIE01; genus JBDHWG01. The sequence goes on along the minus strand of JAXLWK010000005.1, from coordinate 308,478 downwards.
GGGCATAGATGCTGGCGGCCAGGGCGACGCCCGCGCCGAGCAGGGGCAGGGCGCGGGGGGCCTGCTTGCCCGTCCCCTCGAAGTAGAGCCAGAACACGAGGGCCATCGCCAGGGGCACGAGGATGGCGCGGATGGAGTAGCGGCTGAAGTGGACGCCCCAATACGTGACGGCCATCGCGCCGGCGGACAGGACGCCGAGGCGCAGGGCGTCGCGGCGCGCGCCGAAGATGCGGGCGAAGGCGGCGGCCACGACGACGAGGGTGAGTAGGCCGACAACCGCCGACGCCAGGCGCAGGGCGGCGACGTTCGGCCCCCAGGCAGCCAGGAACAGCGCCTGCCAGTAGCTCAGCAGCGGTTCGCGCCCGCCGTTGGCCGGGAAGAAGATGTCGCGCGCGCCCCCGACGACGCGCCAGGCGTCAATGGCGTTGTACGCTTCGTCGAACTGGAAGCCGGGCGGGACGCGGTCGAGGGCGGGCAGGCGAAGGACGGCGGCGACGGCGAGGATGACGAGCAGGGCGAGCGCGGCCCTGCCGAGGCGCTTGAGGCGCGCGCCCGTGTCGGCCGGCGCGAGAGGCTCGGCCGGCGCGATGGGGGGGTCCGCGATTCGTAGAGGCCGCTCGGCCATGGCTTACACGGGGGGGCGCTGGGCCAGGGCGACGGCGGTCAGCCCGACGGGGAGGTCTACGTGCCTGACCAGCCGCGCCTCGGTGCGGAGGACCTGCGTGAGGATGCTGTTCAGCCAGGGCGGCCCCATGGCGACATCGGACGAGCCGGTCGGGGCCAGGGGGATGAGGGGTTCGAGGATGCGCTTGGCAGCGGCGACGGGCAGCAGGAAGGTGTTGGCGTAGGTGGCGCGCTCGACGCGGAAGCCCGCCGCCTCGCACTTGCCGCGCAACTCCTCGACCGTGTAGCGGTGGCGGGTGTGGACGGTGCGGTCGTGCTCGCCGCGCAGCGCCTCGAACGCCGGCACTTTGACGAGGAACCAGCCGCCAGGGCGCAGGACGCGGTAGCACTCGCGCAGGGCGGCCACATCCTCCTGCACCTGAAGGTGGTAGAGCACGTCCATGCACGTCAGCATGTCGAAGCTCTCGCTCTTGAACGGCAGCGCCTCAATCGAGGCGTCGGCCAGGTTGCGCAGGCCGCGCTGCCGGGCGAACTGGAGCGCCACGTCGGCCAGGTCTACGCCGACCGCCCAGCCATTCTCCTGCAGGCGGTTGAGCAGGCCACCAGTGCCGCAGCCGACGTCGAGGATGCGCGGGGCGCTCAGGTGGCCGTTCAGGATGCTGGCGGTGATGTCGCGCATACCCACGTACCACCAATGGGTATCCTCCGACACGTACATGCGGGCGTATTCGTCGAGGTTCATGGCTTACCAGTAGTGCGGTCCGTATTGTTTGTAGAACTCGACCGTGCGCGTCAGCCCCTCGCGCATGTCCACCTTCGGCTCCCAGCCCAGCTCAGTGTGGATGCGCTTGTACGAGCTGTAGATGTCGCCCACGTCAATCTTGGCGCGCTCCGGCGGGAAGGGCTTGAGGCGGAAGCGGCCCGACCCGGCGACACTCACCAGCGTCTCGACAAGCTCCAGATGGCTGACGGGCGTCGGCGCGCCGAGGTTGTAGACGCGCCCGTTGGCGCACTCGTAGTGGGCGGCCAGGAGCAGCGCCTCGACGGCGTCGTCTACATAGTTATAGTCGCGGAGTTGCATCCCGTCGCCCCAGATCTCGATCTCCTGGTCGGTGACGGCCAGGCGGACGAACCAGCCCAGCACCGTCTGCCGGCTGTGCTTGACAAGCATGCGCGGGCCGTAGGTGTTGGTCATGCGCAGCGCCGTGGCGCGGATGCCGTAGACGTTGTTGTAGAGGATGTGGTAGTGCTCGCCGGCCCACTTGTTGATGCCGTTCACGTCCACCGGGTTGACCAGGTGCTCCTCGTCCAGCGGCAGGTAGGCCGGGCGGCCGTAGAGCTGGCGCGTCGAGGCGTAGACGATCTTGATCTTGGGGTTGCCCTTGCGGCACGCTTCCAGGATGGAGAGCTGGCTGCGGCAATTGATGTCCAGGTCGGTGTACGGGTCGCGCATGCTGTCAATGTGGCTGAGTTGGCCCGCCAGGTTGAACAGGTAGTCCTGGTCCTGCACCAGGTAGCGCATGCCGTGCTCGTCGCGCACGTCGGCGATGTTGATGCGCAGGCGGTCCTTGATGTCGGCGACGTTGAACAGGTTGCCGCCATAGTCGGGGATGAGGGAATCGACAAGCAGCACGTTCGCGCCCAGGTTGACCAGGCGGTGCGCGAGGTTGCTGCCGATGAATCCCAGGCCGCCGGTGACGAGGACGTTGCGGCCGACGAAGCTATCTGTGTAAGGCATACCCCATAGTGTACCATAGACGCCGGGCCAGGGCAAAGAATTGGCGGGCGGCCTGCGCCGGTTTGTCGCCAGCCCACTTTGCGCCTATCATAAGCCCGTTATGCGTCTGTCCTCCCCTTTTCAGCGCCTGCTCATTGTGCTGGCCGTCGGCCTGCTCGCCTTCGCCGTGCGCTGGCCGAACCTGTACCTGATTCCGCGTACCACCGACGAAACCGGCGACATCAACTGGGTGCTGCCCATCGTGCGCGGCGAGGCGTTTCCGCTCACCCACAACGACACGTACAACGGCATCGTCTACCCCTACAGCATGGCCCTGCTGTTCAAAGTCTTCGGCGTCAACCCGTGGATCCCGCGCGGCATGATGGCCGTCGCCGGCGCCCTGCTCGCCGCCCTGGTCGCCTGGGTGGCCTTCGGCCTGGCGCGGCGCATCGAGAAGGAGGAGACGTCGGGCATTGCCGTCGCCGCCCTCGCCGCCGGTCTGCTGACCGCCACCTCGTTCGCCCTGGTCACAGTCAACAGCCGCCTGGGCTGGTCCAACGGCTTGACGCCGCTGTTCACCACCGCCGCCATCGCCCTGACCCTGTCCGCCGTCCTCGACGGTCGCGGCTGGCTGCTGGTCGGCGCGGGCGTGGTGTGGGGGCTGGCGCTCCAGACGCACCCCTCGACCGTCGCCCTGCTGCCCGGCGTCGTCCTCTGGGCGCTCTTCCAGCGGCAGGGGCGGGCGTTCCTGCGCACGCGCTGGCTGTGGCTCACGCTGGGCGCGTTCCTCCTGGCGTACAGCAACATGATCTGGGTGAACGTCGTTCGGCGGGGTGTCTCGGTCGAGGAGGGCAGCAACCCCAAGAACGCCTACGGCCTGGCGGAGGGCCTCGGCGATTACGCGGCGCGCTTCGCGCAGCTGTGGACGCAGCTCGGCCGCATGATGGCCGGCTCCTACGTCCCGGTGGACGACCGCAGCGCGCCCTTCCTGCTAACGCCCCTCGTGCCGGGCTACATCGTCCTGGCCGTGGCGGCGCTGGCGTGGGCGGCGTTCCGCCGCGCGACGGCCATCCTGTCGGCGGCGGCCCTCTCGATGGCCGTGGTCATCGCCGCCATCAGCCACTCGTTCGAGTCCCTCTACGATACGCGCTACATCGCGCCCATCCTGCCCCTGGCGTACATGGCGATGGGCCTGGCCCTCGGCCACGCCTGGAATCGCTGGCGCACCGCCGGGCGGGTCGTGGTGGCGCTCGCCGCCGCCGCCATGATTGTCGCGCCGCTGGGCGCGCTGGCCGCGTTCTACGGCGACAGCGGGGCGCGCGGGCTGACGAACGCGCCGTTCTTCGCCATCGCCGAGGCGGCGCGCACCCAGGCCGCGCCGGGGGCGCTCGTCGTGGTGGACAAGAACATGGGGGGGACGAAGTTGGGCGGCGGCGGCGACCCGGCGCGGGCGATTGACACCCTCATGACGACGCTGGAGATCCCTCACGAGTTCGTGCGCCCGGACACCATCCGCTACCACCTGATCAACAGCGAAGCGCCGCTGTTCCTGGTGCTGGACGACGACACGGCCGCCGCGCTCGCGTCCGACGCGCCGCTAACGCCCCTCGACCTCGCCGGTCCCCACCTGCGCGTCTACACCGCGCCACCGGGCAAGTAACGCCCCGCGCCAAGAGACCGAAGAGGAGATTGCCACGGAGGCACAGAGGACACGGAGAAATAAGTGGTCTTCTTGGCTCACATTCCGTGTATTCCGTGGTCCCATCTCTTTGCGCCGTTGGCCCCGCTCCGAACGTAGACTGCCTATGTCTTCGGAGGCCCAAGCACGGAGTCAAGATATCGAAGAGCCTCGGCGACCCGTTCCCGCATCTGAAGGCGCTCCGGCACACCAGTATCCCCCAACAACCGCAGCCGCCCGCGAACGAGAGTCATAATCTCAGTCGAGGTAGAACCTTTCGCGATGGCTTCGTCGAGAGCATCCGCCCAGGCCGCCTCGCCGCTACGGTTCAAGTTTTCGATGAGGTCCTTCATGGCCGCGTGCAAATCGTACGTACTGGCGCGCATAACAGGCAGCTCGCTTAATTGAAAGACCGCTAAGCCGGGTCGCAGCCGACGGCGAGATTCTCCGGGCCGAAGCTGTCGGGGAGGAGTTGGGCGAGGGTGTAGACGCGGTAGCGGCCGTTCGGCGTCGCCACGTAGACGACGAGGCCGGGGCCGCCGAACTCGCGCAGGATCTGGCGGCACGCGCCGCACGGCGACCCACCATCGGAGGTGACCACGGCGACGGCGGCGAAGCGGCGCTGCCCGTCGGCCACGGCGTGCACAGCGGCGGTGCGCTCGGCGCACGTCGCCAGGGGGTAGACGGCGTTCTCGATGTTGCAGCCCGTGAAAACGTCGCCGTCGGCGGTCAGGATCGCAGCGCCGACGCGGTAGCGCGAGTAGGGGGCGTAGGCCCGCTCGCGCGCCTCGCACGCCGCCAGGATCAGCTGCTCGGCTACGCCGTCCCGTTGATCTTGCGTGTCGTCTGCCATGCGTCGTCGTCTCCATCCATGCCCGCCGCCTCGGACGCGGCGGCGCGGCCGTCGTCGTGCTCGCCGCCCGACGGGCGGGTCTCTTCCTTCTTGATTCGCACCTTGCCGATGCGTCGGCTGTGCATGCTCAGCACGGTGAGCCGCACGTTGTCCACCAGCACCTCATCCCCGACCTCCGGCACGCGCCCAAGCTGGCTGAAGATCAGGCCGCCCAGGGTATCATTCTCGCCAGTGGGCAGGCGCAGGTCAAGTTCCTCGTTGAGGTCGTCCAGGTTGGCGCGGGCATCGTAGATAATCTCCTGGGCCGAGATCGTCTGGCTCATCGGCTCCTCGACGTCGTACTCGTCCTGGATCTCGCCGACAATCTCTTCGAGCAGGTCCTCGATGGTCACCAGGCCGGCCGTGCCGCCGTATTCGTCCACGACGATGGCAAGGTGAACCTTGATGCGCCGCAGCTCGGCGAGCAGGTCGTCCACCGGCTTCGTCTCCGGGATGAAATACGCCGGGCGCAGCGTGGCGCGCAGGGTCGGCTCCGGGCTGCCGCCGCGCATGCTGCGGAAAGCGTGCAAGAGGTCCTTGGCGTACAGCACCCCGACAATCTGGTCAATGTTGTCATCATACACCGGCAGGCGCGAGTGGCCGCAGGCGATCACGGTGTCCAGCGCCTCGTGCAACGGCGTCTCGGCGTCGAGGGCAACGATGTCAATGCGCGGCACCATCACCTCGCGTGCCACGGTGTCGCCGAGGTCGAAGACGCCGGCGATCATGTCGCGCTCTTGCTCCTCGATCAGGCCCTCCTCTTCGCCCACGTCCACCAGCAGCCGCAGCTCCTCCTCGCGCGCCAGCATGTCCACCGATTTCTCGCTCGTCGCGCCCGTCGCCAGGAAGCCGAAGAAGCGCACGAGGGGGCTGAAGACGACGGCCAGGATGCGCAGCGGCCGCGCGATGAGCAGGGCCGTCGCGTCGGGGTCGCGCAGAGCGATGGCTTTGGAGAGGAACTGCACGAGGAGCAGCAGCGCCAGCAGGGCGAAGGTCACGATGTACGGGTTGGCAAACGACGCGAGGGAGAAGGCGAGCAGCGTGGCCGTGACTGCGCCGCCGAGGAGCGCGAGGGTATTGAGCACGAGCAGCGACGCCAGGGATTGGCGCGGGTCGCCCATGATGCCGCGGATGGCCTCGGCGCGGGTATCGCCCCGATCTATCGAGGCTTGCAGGCGGATACGATTGAGGGAAGTGACCGCCGTCTCACCGCTGGATGCCAGGGCGGCGACGGCCAGGAACAACACATAGAATATCAGCTCGATCCAATAACTACTACTAGGGTCCAACAGCCTTTCCTCCTGAAAATGCCCCCCACGGCACTCACTTAGATGTCCTTCCGCGCAGCCGCCTTACCGCGCGACAGGTGCGTGAACGGCGCGACCGCCGCTCCGGCCGGCAGGGTGACACCCTCGACGACGGCCATCTCCACGCGGCAGCCATCGCCTAGCGCCGCGTCGCGCACCACCGCGCCCGGTCCCAGGACGCAGCCCGCGCCGATGCGCGTGCGGCCCTGGAGGCACGTGTTGGGGTAGATCGTGGTGTCCGGGCCGATGTCCACGCCGGCGTCAATGGTGATGGTGTGGGGCTGCACGAGGGTGACGCCGTGGTCGAGCCAGTGGCGCGCGATGCGATGCTGCATGACCGCCTCGGCCTCGGCGAGCAGGGCGCGCGTGTCCACGCCGAGGGTCTCGGTGTGGTCCGGCGTCGAGACCGCGCCGACGCCCAGCCCCTCGGCCATCGCCATGTGGATGAGGGCCGTCAGGTAGATCTCGCCCTTGACCGCGCTGGGCCGCACCTCTTTCAGCGCCGGCCAGAGCCAGGCGTCGCGGAAGGCGTAGATGCCCATGTTGCACTCGGCGATCTCGCGCTGTTCCGGTGTCGCCTCCGCCACCTCGACGACGCCGACAATCGCGCCATCAGGGTTGCGCACAACGCGCCCGTTGGGCCGCAGGGCCGGGTTGTGGATGTGAGTCGTCAATAGGGTGATGGCGTCGCCCGACGCGGCGTGGGCGTCGGCCAGGCGGCGCAGCGTGGCGTCGGTCAGCAGGGGGGTATCGCCGTAGAGGACCAGAACGGTGTCGGCGCAGCCAGCCAGCGCGGCTTCCGCCTGCGCGACGGCGTGGCCGGTGCCGAGCTGCTGCGCCTGCACCACAATGTCCACCGCGACGGCCGCGCCGTTGGCGCCGGCGTCCGCGCCGGTGACAGCGGCGCGCACATCGTCGCCCTGGCCGACGACGACGGCAAGGGCGGCCGGCGACAGGACGCGCGCGGTGTCCAGGACGTGTTGGAGCATCGGGCGGCCGGCGACCCTGTGCAGGACTTTCGGCAACTGGGAACGCATGCGCGTCCCCTTTCCGGCTGCCAGAATGACAACAGAAAGAGACATACGTCTCGCATGCGGCGGCGTCCACGACGCCGCCCGCGGTTGACTGAATCTTCCCTGGGAAAACGCGACTTGAGAAATGGCAGGCCTGGTGAGCCGTGGCTCACCCCATCCCGCGCTCGCTACGGATTCTTGCGGAGACTGCTGAGCGTGCGCGAGAGGATGTCATCCTGCTCGGTGCGCTTCTTGGCCGCGTCCTTGCGCTGCTTCTCTTCGGCCGCCGCTTTCTTCTCCTGGGCGCGCTGGAACGCCGCCTGCATCGTCGTCTGCGACGGGTCGCCGCCGTCGTCATCGGCCGCCTGCGGCTCGTACACGTCGTAGCGCGGCTTCATGGACAGGCTGATGCGCTTGCGCTTCGCGTCCACGTCCAGGATCGTGACCTCGACCGCCTGGCCGGGCTTCACCACATCCTCGACGCGGCGCACGCGCGTGTCGGACAGCTCGGAGATGTGTACCAGGCCGTCCTGCTCGGCGCCAATGTCAATGAACGCGCCGAACTGGGCGATGTTCTTCACGGTGCCGGTGATCTGCTCCCCCGGCTTCAGTTGGTCCAGCCGAAGGCGGGGCGCGCTCTCGGCAGCTTTCGCCCTGGCAGGCGCGGGCGCTGCGGCCGCAGCGTCGCCATTCTCAGGGGCCGTCGCCACGGCCACGTCCCCGGTCTCGGGGGCGAGGGCCTCAGGCTCCACCGCCCCAGTTTGCTCCTCACTCATAACCTCAAGTTCCTCCGTAGTTACATTCATACAGCACTATATTGTAGCACGACACGGGCCACGCGCAAATAACGCATGCGCTTTGACGGGCGAGCGGGCGGAGAGTAGAATCTGGCTACGGGAGATGGGTAGCAGAGAAAGGAGCGGCGACGATGGAGCGCGTTGTTCATAGCGACCCTGAAATCCACAGCGGCGCGCCCGTGTTCGTGGGTACACGCGTGCCTGTGCAGACGCTTATTGATTACCTGGAAGCCGGCTATCGCCTCGATGAGTTCCTCGACAACTTTCCAAGCGTACGCCGCGAGCAGGCAATCGCCTTCCTGGACCAGGCAACCCAGGCACTTCTCGAGAAGGTCGCATGAAGCGAGTCCTCTTCGATGAGGATGTGCCGCGCCAGTTGCGGCGAGAGCTGCCTGAGTTTGAGATCCAAACCGTACCAGAAGTGGGTTGGTCGGGCATCAAGAACGGCGAGCTTCTTCGTCGGGCCGAAAGTCTCTTCGACGTGTTCGTGACAGCGGATCGCGATCTGCCATTCCAACAGAACCTGGCGATGTTCTCAATAGGCATCGTCGTCCTCGCGGCGCGCAGCACGAAGCTTGAGGATCTGCGACCGCTCGTGATAGAGCTGTCCCAGGTGATAGGAGCTGTGCAACCACGCCAGCTCGTCTTTGTTCCCACGCTCTAGCGACGAGAGGCTTCTCGCGCCCCCTTCCTTTTTCGCGTCTTTCGTTCCTTTCCCCCTTTCGTGGTCCAACTCCCCCCCCCACACGGCGAACGCGCCGGGAGCGTCATAGTCCCAGCGCGTTCTACGGGAAAGTACACCCCGGACGATTTCCCCAAACCACCAGGTGTACTTCGAACCCCTAAAGCTCACCGCTCACGGCGAGCATATCGCAGGCGGAAGCGCCTCCATGCCGTCCGAACCCCTCTCGGTCAGTAGTTCTGGCAGTACTGAGTGTTGTTCCCGAAGACACCGCCAGTAACATCAGTCCAGATTCGCCCCTGGACGCCTCCATCGTACACACGCCAGAACTCAGCGTTGATGTGATAGGTCCGGTTGGTATCGGTGTACGTACGGGTCATGTCATAATACAAGACCAGCCCTCGGACCTCGTCAAAGAACTGATAACTGATGTAGTGGCCGTTGAACGGGCCTGTCTCATCCACAATGGTGAGATACCAGCTGTCATATGTCGCGCCGCAGCGGAGATGGCTTGAGACCGGGGGCCTAGGCGTCATCGTCGCAAACGGCGTCGGTGTAATGGTTGGTGTGCGCGTCGGGACGAGCGTCGGAGTCGGCGTAAGCGTCGGCGGCGGTTGGACGACCACCGTCACGGTGTTGCTCCCCGTCACGCCCCACACGCCGAGCGCGTCCACTGAGAACACGTAGCTCCCAATGGGTTGCCCCGGCAGGATATACTCCCGCTCCGCCCCCGCGTAGATCACCTGCGGCCCGTCGGGCAGGTTTATCTGCCACAGCCGATACGCCTTGGCGTGATCCGACGCGCTCCACATCAGCCGGATCGTGTCCCGCACCGGCAGCGAGTACGCCAGCGACAGGACGCCAGGGGCCTGCGCCTCGAACCCGCGCCGCATGACGATGGGGAAGATCAGGCAGTACGGCTGCGCGCACGGGCGCGGCTTCGGCGTCGCGGTCAGCGTCGGCGTGATGGTCGGCGTTGCCGTCCTGCTCGGCGTCGCGGTCAGCGTCGGCGTCCTGCTCGCCGTTGGGCTTGCCGTCACCGACGGCCCTGTTGTCGCCGTGGCGGTGACCGTGGGGGTATCCGCGCCCGGCGGCAATGTCGCCGTCGCCGTCGCCGTGGCAGTCGCGGGCACGGTGGTCGGCGTCGCTGTGCCGGTCGCGGTCGGCGTCGCTGTGCCGGTCGCGGTCGGCGGCGCAGTCGTCCGCGTCGGCGTTGGCGTGGCCGTCACCGTCGGCGGCGCAGTCGTCCGCGTCGGCGTTGGCGTGGCCGTCGGCGGCAGCGCCGTCTGGGTTGCCGTGCTTGTGGCCGCCGCAGCCTGTGTGAACGTGATGTGGTGCTCGTCGAAGTCCTCCCCGTAGCTCGACGTATCCGTGCTGTCGTACACCACCACCGTCCACACGTACCCCTTCCCATACTGGAACCCCGTCAGCGGCGCTACCGATTGCAGCGTGTACGTGTCGTTGTAGTACACCGTTGGCATCAGCCAGCCTTGCCCCGTATCCGCCGCGAACAGCCCCAGGCGATACCAATCCGTCGTCGGCCGCTTCGTCCACGTGAACGTCGTCGGCAGGCTCGCCGTGGCGTTGTCCGGCGGCAGCAGCAGCGGCACGGCGGCGATGTTGATGTCCGCAACGTTGAGCGTCTGCCCCGACGTATAGCTCGTGATGTCGGGGCCGAACCAGATGAACATGTACGCCGAGTTGTTCTGGTTTGGCCCGTAGCGCACGTAGTAGGTCGAGCCAGAGGCCAGAGCGCCAGGGTTGATGAAGGTGTAGGTTCCACTGCTATCGGTTGTCGCCGTCGAGGCCGTCGACTCGCTAGAGCCGTTCCACAGCCGCAGGACCACCGAGGCGTTCGCCACCGGCGTCCCGTTGGCGAGGAGGCGACCGCTGATCGCGCCGGCCGCCGGGCCGTCCGACGCCTGCGCCGGGGCCAGACCGAGATCGAGGGCGCCGGGGTGCTTGGTCGTGCGGATGTAGCCGGCCAGCACGGCCGCGTCCGGCGCCGCCCCGTCCACCGCCTGCGTCACGTCTATGGCAGGCGGCGGCCCCTGGGCGGCCACCTCGGACTGGGCCAGCGCCAGGGCTGTGATGACGAGTAGAATGATGACAAGAACACCGCCAAGGACGTTGCGCTGCATAGTCGTTTCCCTTCCTGACACTCCTCAAGGAGGTCTTTTCGCGCCTTTTGCGCCCTTTCTAGTCCTTTCGCGGTCCAATGCCTTCGCCGACCACGATAAGGCCAGTATGCCACAAGCGACTGCCGGCGACTGCCGTATTTCTGCCGCGATTTTGCCGATCCGGCGCGGGGTCACGGTGCAGCGCCCCACCCCGTCGCTATTGACACCGGGCGGGGGTTAAGGTACACTCAGGCCGCACCAAACGGACGCCACGCTGCAAGGGTGGGACGTGTCTCAGGCTTCGTTCACCGCGCCGCCGACTTCGAGTCGGTGGCGGGCGAGAATGCCGAGCGCGAGCGCGGGCCACCTATTTCAACCTGGACGTGGTTTGGCGAGGGAGTGGCGTGATCAACCGCAAGTCCGTTCGGATTGCCCTTCAAGCCTGGAAGCGCGCGGACACGCTCGGTCAGCAGCCCTTGGCCGGTTTGTGCATCGTCGAGAAGCGGCGCATCGCGGCCAACTACGCTGACACAGCGATTGGGCGTGGTACGGCCTTACGCGATGTCTTGCGGGAAGCCATAGACTCCCTCCGCCCCGATCGCGGCCCCGTGGTCTACACCGACGACCGCTGGCGGCCCTTCATCATCCTCACCGAGCAGTACATCGAGGGGCAGCCGACCGGCTACCTGGCCGGCGAGATGAGCATTGCCCTCAGCACCTACCACCACGCCCAGGCCGACGCCCTGGACACCCTGGCCGCGATCCTCCGCGAGAAGGAGGAGAGCGCCGCGCCCAACGGCCAGCCGGGCCAGCCGGGGCCGCCGACGCCGGCTGGCCCACCCGACGATTCAGGCGTTCCGAGCAACGGCGCGGCGAGCGGCAGCGGCTCGGCCGGCGCAGCCCCCCCTGGACCTGCCCAGGCCGCACCAGCCCGCCGCGCGCCGTGGCGGGCCGTCGCGCCGTGGGCCGCGGCGGCGCTCGTGATCCTGCTCCTGGCCGTCGGCTGGCTGGCCCTGCGGCAGCGTGGGGCCGCGTCGCGGGCGGCCGTCGCCACGATTCCTTTCGGCCAGGACAGAACCGCGTTCATTGCCGCCAACCCGGTGACGGGGCGCGTCTACGTCTCCCTGGAGGACATGCCGGGGGTCGCCGTGGTTGACGGGGCGACCAACGCGGTCCTGGCGAAGATCCCGACGCAGGGCTACCACAAAGGGATCGCGGTGGATGGGGCCGCCAACCGCATCTATGTGTCGCAGCAGTTCGCCGGCAGCGTGCGCATCATTGACGGCGCAGACCACAGCGTCGTCGCCGATCTGCCCGTGCCGGACCTGGTCCAGACGCTCGGCGGTGTGGCGGTCAACCCGAGCGCCGGGCGGCTGTATGTCATCCGCGCCAACAACAACGACGTGGCCGTGTTCGACACGGCGACGCACACCTTCCTGGGCGCGATTGCGTTCGGGGCGCGCTCGACGCCGGACTGCCGCGCCGTGCCGTGCGACTCCGATGGCATCGCCGTCAACGAGGCGACGGGCCGCGTCTACGTCACGCAGCCCGCCGGCGGCATGCTGACGGTGATTGACGGCGCGACCGACACGATGCTGACGACCGTACCGGTCGGCAAAGGGGCCGGCCGCATCGCTGTCAACCCCATGACCAACACCATCTACGTCACGAACAGCGCGGAAGGCACACTCACGGTTGTGGACGGCGCCAGCCACCGCGTGACCGCGACCGTCCGCGTCGAGCCGGGGCCGATCGGTCTCGCCGTCAACCCCAACACGAATCGCGTCTACGTCGCCAACGGCGAGAGCAAAACCGTTTCGGTGATAGACGGCGCGTCCAACCTGGTGGTGGCGACCGTGCCCCTGGCCGCGCCCGCCGAGCTTGCCGCCGTCCTGTCCACCACCGGCCGCCTGTACGTCACCACCGACAGCGCCCACGAGGTCAAAGTCGTCGAGGACCCCGCGCCGCATTTCGCCGTCTGGGTTCCCCTGGCCGCCGCCGGTAGCCCGCCGACGCCGCGCGGCGACTCGGCCGCCCGGCCGGTGGGCTACGACCCCGCCGCCCATCGGCTGGTGGTCTTCGGGGGGATGAAGCAGGGCGGCGCGCTGCTCAACGATACGTGGGTGCTGGCCGACGCCGACGGCACGACTGGCGCGCCGCACTGGATCGAGCTGGCGACGGCCAACACGCCGCCGCCCCGCCGCAGCCACGCCGGCGCGTATGACGCCGCCCACAACCGCCTCATCACCTACGGCGGCTGCCTGGGCGGCTGCACGCCCATAGACAACAACGTGTACGTGCTGACGAATGCCAACGGCCTGGGCGGTAGCCCCACCTGGACGCAGCTCCAACCGACCGGCGGCCCACCGCCGCCGCGCAACGGGCATACCGCCGTGTACGACCCGGCCAGCAACCGCCTGATCGTCTTCGGCGGCGACGACTGCTGCGGTCAGCGCTACAACGACACGTGGGTGCTGACGAACGCCAACGGCCTGGGCGGGACGCCGGAATGGATCCAGCTCGCGCCGGCGGGCGAGCGGCCGGCGGGCCGCGTCAGCCACAGCGCGGTGTATGACGCGGCGAACAACCGCATGATCGTGTTCGGCGGCGCCGCGGCCGACGGCCAGTTCAACGACGTCTGGGTGCTCAGCGGCGCGAACGGCGCGCAGGGGACGCCGACCTGGAGCCGACTGGCGCCGGTCGGCGCGCCGCCATCCGCCCGCAACGGCCACTCGGCGGTGTACGACGACGCCACGGGCCAGATGCTCATCTTTGGCGGCGGCGACGCCGACGGCCTGCGCAATGACACCTGGACCCTCTCCCACGCCAACGGCCTGGGCGGCGCGCCGACGTGGAGGCCGCTGACGCCGGCCGGCTCCGCCCCGGCGTCCCGCGTCGCCGCCAGCGCCATCTACCGACCGGCCAGCAACCGCCTGGTGCTCTTCGGCGGCGACACCAAGGTCGGCTCGCTCAACGACACGTGGACGCTCGTCAACGCCATGCCGGCCGGGGAGTGAAGCCGACGCAGCGTTTGACAGCCCATGCGCCGGGGCCTATAATCCTGCCCCTTCTTTTCCGGTCGAGTCGGGGGCAGGAGGCTGGCATGAGCAACATGAGCGGCGTCTGGAACTGCGACGACGGCGGAACGTACTACATCAGCCACTTTCAGAACACCATCTGGTGGGCGGGGCTGAGCGGCGACGGCCAGATCTACAACGGCCTGCGCTTCTGCAACGTGTTCTCTGGCACAGTCAGCAACAATCAGATCACCGGGCGGTGGGCGGATGTCCCCAGGGGAACGATCAGCAACAGCGGCGCGCTGACCCTCCAGGCCCACACCGATGCGAGCGGGCGCGTCACGAGCCTGTCCAAGACGGCCTTCAGCGGCGGCTTCGGCGGCTCGACGTGGACCTTCGCGTCGGCGTCCCACCCCCCGGCGCCCGAGATCTTCACCGTGTTCGACCACGTCATGAAGAACCAGAACGCCTGGCGCGACCACTCCCTGCTGGACAACCTCAAACCCGCCAAGGCGCTGCCCGTGGTCGTGTTCGGCGTGGTGCGCACCGACAAGGAAGCGCCCCACGTCAACTACCGCCAATCGAGCGGCCGCACGTACAAGGACTTCATCTGCCTGGACGATAACGACAGCCCACCGGACGGCGACCTCAACTTCGACATCCAGGTGGACGAGGCGTCGCTGCCGCCGGACTTCTGGAGCGCCGGGTGGGAGACCGGCCACGGGGTGACGGGGGACAACTTCCGGGCGAAGCTGGAGCACGGCGGGGGCCGCCTGCACTGCGAGACCATCATGTACGGGCGGACGGCGGAGTGCGGCGACGACGACCACTTCAACGATCCGCCGCTCCTGCCGGGCTGGCAGGAGAGCGGCGGCAACGGCGTCCTGGTCAACGGCGCGCCCATCGCCGGCGACCTCGGCCTGTCGCCCCTGGACCAGAACTCCTCCGCCGTCGGGGCCATCCGCGGCCTGCCCATCCGCCCGGCCACCGCCGTCCGCGTGACCGGCGTCCTGGCGCTGGACTGCGGGCACGGCATCGAGCACGACTGCAACGAGGACGACGCGACGTACCAGAACCAGGAGATTCACCCCGTCCTCGCCATTGACATCATCAACGCCACGGGCCGCGACGACCTGAGCGGCGTCTGGGCCGACCACAGCGGCCTCACGGTCTACGTGCGCCAGGTCGGCTCGGACATCTGGTGGCTGGCGGCGAGCGCGGCCCTCAACGACGCCCACGCCGCCGTGTTCCAGGGCACGATCGCCGCCGACCACCGCCATGTCAGCGGCACGCTGGCGACGATCCCCCTGGGGACGGATTTCAGCATTGCCGCCAACGCGCCCCAGCCCCTCAGCCTCGTCGTGGACGCGGGCCGATTGCAGATGCTGGCCGGCGACCGGTCGGTGTTCCTGCGCAAGCTGTACGACCGGGTCACCCTCCGAACGGTGCTTGACCTCAACGGCGTGTGGACGAGTGGCGGCGCGCCCGGCCCGGTCATCTCGACGGCGTACACCTCGCTGACCGTGGACATGTCGGCGTACAACCGCCCCCCGGCCCACGGCGAGATTCTCGACGCCTCGACCATCCGGGTCACGTTCCCCGACGACGCGACGTACACCGGCCAGCTCACGCTGCCCAACATGATCCGCTGGTCCAACGGGTCGGCGTGGACGCGGGAGGCCATCATCGGGGTGACGCCGAGCCACATCGCATTCGGGAACGTGGCCGTCGGCGACGTGGCCGACCGCAGCGTCCACATCGCCAACGTCGGCCCGGTGGGCCTCGTCGTGACGGTCGCCCCGTCACCGCCCGCCAGCCCGTTCCATTGGGCGGGGCGGTCAGGGGTGACGATTGCGCCGGGTGGGGCGATGGACCTGCCGGTCGAGTTTCGGCCAAAGGGGATTGGGGACGCGGCGGCGGTCGTGGTCGTCCAGAGCAATGCGGCGGGCGGCCCGCGCTCCGTCACCCTCCAGGGCCACGGCACGAAGGGCGTGCACCCGTTCTAAACCGGCCCCAGGGTGCAATAGGGCTGCGCGCGGTGGTAGAGACGCGCCCTGGCGCGTCTCTGCTCAGACCCTCGCTGCGGAGAAGATAGGAACGCCAGGGCGCCGAGGCGCAAAGAAAGGCAACACGGTTTTCCCCTTTGCGTCTTTGCGCCTTTGCGTTTCTATCTCTTGTCCCATTTTGGGAGAGGGGGAACCTGTGTGCCTCCCCTTGCAGCCCGTGTTATAATTGAACATACGGTCCAAACACAGAGTAATGTCAGAGAGAGACATGCCGTCCATTCAGTTCAAGGGAAAGTCCATTGTCCAGTATCACCACCTCAGCGTGCCGTATCGCCAATTGGCGCCGGTGGCTGAGAAGTCGGTGACGGGCGATGCGCCGCCCAGCCTGAACGACAACCTGATTATCCACGGCGACAACCTGAGCGCCTTGAAAGCCCTGCTGCCCAGCTTCGCCGGGCGGGTGAAGTGCATCTACATTGACCCGCCCTACAACACCGGCAACGAGGGCTGGGTGTACAACGACAACGTCAACAGCCCGATGCACCAGGAGTGGCTCGGCAAGATCGTGGACAAGGAGGACCTGACGCGCCACGACAAGTGGCTGTGCATGATGTGGCCGCGCCTGACTCTGCTGCGCGAGCTTCTGCGCGACGACGGCGTCATCTTCATTTCGATTGACGACAACGAGGCTCACCGCCTGCGCATGATGATGGACGAGATCTTCGGCGAGCAGAATTTCATCGCACAACTTGTGTGGGAGAAAGGGCGCAAGAACGACGCGAAGCTGTTCTCCGTGGGCCATGAGTATATCCTAGTGTATTCACGCTCTATGGAGACTCTACGCTCAAACAATGCTATCTGGAGAGAAGCGAAGCCCGGAGCCTACGAGATTCAGCAGGAATACCTACGCTTGAGAGCAGTCCATGGGGTCGATAATTCGGCTGTCGCCATCGGGTTGCGAGAGTTTTACAACAAATTACCCAAGGGGCATCCCTCAAAGAAACACGTTCGATATTCCAGTGTAGACGACCGGGGCGTCTGGAGAGATGATAATATGTCTTGGCCGGGTGGTGGAGGACCAGATTATGACGTGATTCATCCCCTAACGGGGCGACCGTGCGCCGTACCAGAGGGTGGTTGGAGATACTCAACCCCGGAGAAGATGCAGGAGATGATTAAGGCCGGTGTTGTGCAGTTTCGAGCTGATCATACGGAGCCACCTATTCGAAAAACCTATCTTGTGCGCTCCCTATCTCCTGATGATGAGAATGATGAGCCAGACGATGACATTGGCATTCAGGTTATGGGTTCCTATTTCTACAAAAGCGCTTTGCCAGCTTCGAGGGTTTTACAGGACCTCTTCGGCAAGAAGGCATTTGACAATCCGAAAGACCATGAAGTGCTCATGCGCCTTGTGAAGTACGTCACAAACAAAGACAAAAACGACATCGTCCTGGATAGCTTCGCGGGAAGCGGGACGACGGCGCACGCGGTGCTGGCGCTCAACGCCGAGGACGGCGGGAACCGCAAGTTCATCCTGGTCGAGCAGGAGAACTACGCCGACAGCCTGACTGCCGAGCGCGTCCGCCGCGTCATTCGCGGCGTGCCGAAGGCGAAGGACAAGGCGCTCCAGGCGGGACTGGGCGGGACGTTCACCTACGTCGAGCTGGGCGAGGCCTACGACGAGGAGCGCCTGTTGAGCGGCGACCGCCTGCCGAGCTACGAAGAGATGGCGCGCTACGTGTTCTTTACGGCGACGGGTGAGCAGTGGGACGCGGCGCAGATGGACAGGCGCCGCTGGTACCTGGGCGAGAGCGCGCGCTACAATGTTTACCTGGTCTACACCGACGACATCGAGGCACTCAAGAACATGCCGCTCAACCTGTCGTTCGTCCGCGACGTCCTGGGCGAGGACTACAGGCGCGGCGACAAGCTGCGGCTGGTCATCGCGCCGCTGAAGTACCTGGACGAGGACACGATGCAGCGCTACGGGGTGGAATACTGCCAGTTGCCGTTTGGCATCTACAAGTTCAAAGCGGGTGAGTGATGGAGCTGAAGAGCTACCAGCAAGCCACGCTGGACTGGCTGAACCGCTACCTGTCGGCGCTGCGGGCCGAGCAGGCTAAGGCGGCGCGGGGCCGCGAGATTGGCATCGAGGATTACGACTGGGACGCAAAAGCCTGGAAAGCAGTCTCAGACCGCCTGTACGTGCCGCGTCGGACGGGCGACAACGAGCGCGTGCCGTTCGCGTGCCTGAAGATTCCGACGGGCGGCGGCAAGACGCTGCTGGGGGTGCGGGCCGTGGATGCCGCCGGCCACTTCCGCCAGTCGCAGACGGGGCTGGTCCTGTGGATTGTGCCGACGACGCAAATCTACAACCAAACCCTCGCCGCGCTCAAGGACCGCGCGCATCCGTACCGCCAGCAGCTCAACCTCGCCAGCGCCGACCGGGTCAGGATCTTCGAGAAAGACGATACGTTCTCGCCGCTGGACGTGCGCGAGAACCTGTGCGTGCTGCTGCTTATGCTTCCCTCGGCCAACCGCCAGAACAAAGAGACACTGCGGATGTTCAAGGATCGCGGCGGCTTCGAGGCGTTCTTCCCGGCGGAGGATGACTATGACGGCCACGCCGCGTTGCTAGGCCGCGTGCCGAACCTGGACACGTATGGCACGCAGAGCGGCTTCTTCGCGCCGGTGGTGAAGTCGTCGCTAGGCAACACGTTGCGGCTGTTGCGCCCCATCATCATCCTGGACGAGGGGCACAAGGCGTATGGGGAAGTGGCGCAAGGAACGCTGTTCGGCTTTAACCCGTGCTTCGTGCTGGAGCTGACGGCGACGCCGACTCAGGGCCGCAGCAACGTGCTCGTGAGCATCAGCGGCGTGGAGGTGCTGCGGGAGGGCATGATCAAGCTCGACCTCCACATCCGCAACAGCCCGAGCCAGGACTGGCACGCGCCGCTCAGGGACAGCCATCTCTTCCGCCAACGCCTCGAACAGATCGCCCACGACTACGAGCAGGACTCGGGTGTCTACATTCGCCCCATCAACCTGATCCAGGTGGAGCGCACGGGCAAAGACCAGGCGCGCGGCGGTCAGAACCCGATTCACGCCGAAGATGCGCGGGAGTTTCTGATTACGCAGTGCGGTGTCGCCCCGCACGAGATCGCGGTCAAGAGCAGCGAGAAGGACGAGATTGAGAACATTGATCTCCTCAGCCGCGACTGCCCTATTCGATACATCATCACGAAGGCGGCGCTGCAAGAGGGCTGGGATTGCGCCTTCGCGTATGTCCTGACGGTGCTGACGAATGTTCGCGCGTCGACCGGCGTGACCCAGCTGGTCGGACGCATCCTGCGTCAACCCTACGCCAGGAAGACGGGCATTGCGGAGCTAGACGAGAGCTACGTGTTCTGTTTCAGGGACGCAGCCAATGACATGCTCCAGGCGGTGCGGCGTGGGCTGAACGAAGAGGGCCTGGGCGACCTGACGATGCGCGTTCAGGCCGCCGCCGTGAAGGGGGAGCAACTGGATCTCGAAATCCGGCAGAAGTACATCGCGGAAGTCGGCAAGGTCTATCTCCCCTGCTTCCTGATGCGCGATCCGGAGACCCGCGAGTTGCGTCGCGTGAGCTACGAGATGGACGTGCTGAGCCGGGTGGATTGGGCCGACATGGAATTTGGCGCGTTCGAGACACTTCAGCTGAACCCTGAGAATACGCAGGACTGGGAGCTGCGGGTTGGCATCGAGAACGTCATGGCCCAAGGACTACGGGTGGAGGGAGCGCCTGACATGGCGCTCGACCCGGTGTTCATGACCCGGCAGTTGCTCGACGTGGTGCCGAGTCCGTGGCAGGCCTACGAGTACGTCCAGGATGTGTTGGCGCGTCTCGGCAAGCGATACTCACGCGACGAGATTCGCCGCGACATGGCGTTTGTGCTCAACGAGATGAAGCAGAGCGTCGTTGCGCAACGGGATCGGTCGGCCTATGCGGTCTTTGAACAGCTGATCGAAGGCGGCGAACTCCAGTTCGTTCTCATCGAAGGCTGCCCGGCGAATAGCGTGCCGAAGCAGATTCGAGTGAACGCCGATAGTCGTAAGCTCCGCAATGAGCGCGACGAAGATCTTCAGAAGTCGCTGTTCGACTATCGTGAGGACGATTTCAACTCGCTAGAGCGTCGCGTGGCTCTGTATATAGACAAGCAGGACTGGATACACTGGTGGCATCGCAACGATCCGCATGTCGGCTATGGCCTGGCCGGTTGGCGGCGCGACCAGGTGTACGCCGACTTTATTGCGCTCTCCAGGAAGTTCAAGACTGTGTATGTGTTGGAAACGAAGGGCTTGCACCTGAGTGGCAACGAAGACACCGAGTACAAACGGGAGCTTTTCAAGCTCTGCGATCGCCTGTGCCAGCCTCATCCGCGCAGCGAGCTTGCTCCCGATCTGGATGACGAGAATCGTTTGCACTTCCGGCTGATGGACGAGGACACCTGGCTCCGAGTCATCAACGAATTGGCCGCCGAGGGCGAAGCCTAGTGGTGCGCACCAACGCGGCGGCCTGAAGACCGCCGCTACAAAATGGAAGCCCAAGGGGCTAAGGAGATGCGCCGTAGCCCCTTGGGCTTCCATTTTGTAGCCGTGGCGTAAACGCCACGACGGCTTTCTTGGGATTCGGAGCCGACGCACGTCGGCTCTCGCGTTTTGCGCCACCCTCGCCCCTCGCTATACTCTCCTGTAGGCAACGACAATCGAGGGATGGAGGGACGCGGTGAGACTGCTGATTCTGGGCGGGACGGTTTTCCTGGGCCGGGCCCTGGTGGATGCGGCGTTGGCGCGCGGCCACGCGGTGACGCTGTTCAACCGCGGCCAGCACAACCCGGAGCTGTACCCCGACATCGAGAAGCTGCGCGGCGACCGCGACGGCGGCCTGGCGGCCCTGGCGGGGCGCGAGTGGGACGCCGTCATTGACACCTGCGGCTACGTGCCGCGCATCGTGGGCGCCGCCGCCGAGGCCCTCGCCGACCACGTCGGCCGCTACGTCTTCATCTCCACGATCTCGGTCTACGCCGACTTCAGCGGCGACGGCCCGCGCGAGGAGTCGCCGGTGGGTGTGCTCGCCGACGCGACGGTGGAGGAGATCAACGGCGAGACGTATGGGCCGCTGAAGGCGCTGTGCGAGCAGGCAGTGGAGGCGGCCCTGCCGGGCCGGGCGCTCATCATTCGCCCCGGCCTCATCGTCGGCCCCCACGACGTCAGCGACCGCTTTACCTATTGGCCGCGTCGCATCGCCCAGGGCGGCGACGTGCTGGCGCCGGCCGTCCCGGCCATGCCGGTGCAGATCATTGACGTGCGCGACCTGGCCGAGTGGACGATCCGCATGGTGGAAGAGAACCGCAGCGGCGTGTACAACGCCACCGGGCCACAAGACCCGCTGACGTTCGCGGATGTGTTGGACGAGTGCCGCGCGGTGACCGGCGGCGACGCGCGCGTTGTCTGGGTGGACGCGGGCTTCTTGCTGGAGCAGGACGTCGGCCCGTGGGTCGAGATGCCGCTGTGGCTGACGCCCGATTCGTGGGCGCTGGCGCGCACGTCCATCCGTCGCGCCCTGGACGCGGGCCTCACCTTCCGCCCCCTGACGGCGATCATCCAGGACACACTGGTGTGGGACGCGGCGCGGCCGCCGGAGACCCAGCGGCGGGCGGGAATGGCGCGGGAGCGCGAGCGCGCTCTCCTGGATGCGTGGCGGCAGAAGGCCTCGGACGGCGCGGGCTGAAGCCCCGGCGCTGAGAGGACAAAGCCCTTCGAACTGCTCAAGCCCCAGCGAGGCTTCGCCCACTCAGCGCCGTAGAGACGCGCCATGGCGCGTGCTCTACAGCCTGGCGCCCACGCTACGTTTCCATCGGAGACTGACATGCTCACGCGCGACGACCCGGACGGCCCCATCTTGATTACCCAGCCGGCCCACGCCTGGATGGCCGGGCAGATGGCGGCGGCGTGGGGCAACGACCTGTTTGGGGAGGTTGCGCCGCGCGACGAGGTGTGCCTGGCGGCAGCCCAGCACGACATCGGCTGGGTCGCGTGGGAGGGGGCGCCGACGCTCAATGGGCGCACGGGCCGGCCGTACACCTTCCTGGAGCTGCCTACCGGCGACCACGTGCGCATCTGGTCCTCCGCCGTCCCCGCTGTTCTGGCGCAGAGCCGCTACGCCGCGCTCCTGGTGTCGCTGCACTTCAGCGGCCTCTACGCCCGCCACAACTACGCGCGGGACACGGCGGAGGAGGCGCAGGCGGCGCGGGCGCTTGTCGCGCGACAGGCGGCGTTCGAAGAGCAGATGACCGAGGCGCTGCGCCGCGAGGGGCGCTACGCGGCCGCCGTGACGCCGGCGGCCATTGCGCGCAACCGCCGCCTTGTGGCCGTGTGGGACGCGCTGTCGCTGGCGCTGGGCATGGGGCTGCGCGGCGAGCGCACGTTCGAGCGCGTGCCGACCGCCGACAGCGAGACGACGCTGACGCTGACGCCTGCTGAGGGCGGGCGCATCGCCGTCGCGCCGTGGCCGTTCGCCGCCGGCGAGGTCACACTGACGGTCGAAGGACGGCGGCTGACGGGAACGTTCGCCGACGATGAAGTCATGCGCACGGCGCTAAGGGGCGCCCCCTGGGTCACACTGGAGTTTCATCTCGCGGACGCCAGCGCAAAGGAGTAGCGTCATGACCGACTCTCAGCCTTCCTCTCGTCCCTGGGCGCTCGTGGGGGCGGCGCTCGGCTGCGCCGTGCTGCTGGTGTGCGTGTGCGTCGCGGCCGCCGGGGGCGTGTGGCTGTTCGCCCGCCCGACCCTCGCCACCCTCGCCGCCGCCGTCACGCGCCCAGCCAGCGTCAACCGCATCGCGTACCTCGGCATGGACGGGAACATCCACACAGTGCGGCCGGATGGCTCGGACGCCCAGGCGCTGACGACGGACGGCGAGGCCGGGCCGTCGGCCGCCCGCCTCTACCGCTTCCCCACGTGGTCGCCAGACGGGCGCTATGTGGCGTTCATAGACATCAACGCGCAGGGGGGCGCGACCGACTCGCAACTTGTGGCGGCGCCGGTCGGCGGGGGAACGAGCCAGGTGCTCCACAAGTCTGGCGACGCACAGCCGTTCTACCTGTATTGGTCGCCGGACAGCCGCCGGCTCGCTTTCCTCGAAAGCTCCGGGCGCAGCCTGGCGCTGCGGCTGGCCGCCCTCGATCAGGGTGACGCTCCGTCCCAGGCGACAGGCTCACCGTTCTACTTCGTCTGGTCGCCGGATAGCCGCCGCCTGGCCTTCCACGTCGGCGGCATGCGCAATACGCTGTCGCCGGATGCGCGCGTCAGTCTGTTCGAGCCGGGTAGCCAGGAGGGCGCACCGGTCGAGGAAGCGCCGGCCCTTTTCCTCGCGCCGGATTGGTCCCCGGATGGGGCCAGTATCGTGTATGCGCGGCGCGCAGGCGCGGGCAGCCAGCTCGTGGCCGCAGATACGAGCGGCGCGAACCCGCGCGTCCTGCGGTCGTTCGACGGCGGGGTGTCCTTCGGGTGGTCGCCGACCGGCCGGCAGATCGCCTACATCCTGAGCGACAACCCGGCGCTGGAGGGCCTGGGCCAGATCGCCTACGGCAAGCTCGGCGTCATGAACCCCGACGGCAGCGGCCAGCGCACACTGACCGACGACAACGCCCTCTCCTTCTTCTGGTCGCCGGACGGCACGAAACTCGCATACCTGACGATCCACCAGGGCGACCCGGACATCGCGCGCCTCAAGCTGTCGGTCGTGGATGTGGCGACGGGGGAGACGCGGGAGCGGGCCTTGTTCACGCCATCGTCAGGCTTCACGTCGGTCATCCCCTACTTCGACCAGTACCTGCGCTCGACGCGCATCTGGTCCCCGGACAGCGCGTCCCTGGTGTACACGGCGCGCGACGCGGACGGCCGCGCCGGGCTGTACGTGGTGGACGCGGTGAGCGGTGAGCCAAAGCGGATCGGCGACGCGGTGCAGGCGGTGTGGAGCTGGAACTGAAGCGGCGCCGCGCCCTCGTACACCCGTTCTAACGCTTGCATTTCGCCCGGCGCGGTGCTACACTTCGCCGCACACGCGAGAGGAGTCGGGATGGCGGCGCAAGCCCTCTATCGTCGCTGGCGGCCCCAGACGTTCGAGGACGTGGTCGGCCAGACGCATATCATTCAGACCCTGCGCAACGCCCTGGCGGCGGGGCGCGTGGCGCATGCCTACTTGTTCTCCGGGCCGCGCGGCACCGGCAAGACGACCATTGCGCGCATCCTGGCGCGCGCCGTGAACTGCACCGCGCCGTCGCCCGACGAGCGCCCATGTGGCAAGTGCCACGCCTGCCGCAGCCTGGCCGAGGGCCGCTCCCTGGACCTCATTGAGATTGACGCCGCGTCCCACACGAGCGTAGACAACGTGCGCGACCTGATCGAGAAGGTGCAGTTCGCGCCGACCGAGACGCGCTACAAGGTCTACATTATTGACGAAGTACACATGCTCTCCACGTCGGCGTTCAACGCCCTGTTGAAGACGCTGGAAGAGCCGCCGCCCCACGCCCTGTTCTTCCTGGCGACCACCGAGTCCCACAAAATCCCGGCCACCATCCTGTCACGCTGCCAGCGTTTCACCTTCTACCGCATCCCCCTGGGCGAGATGATCGAGCACCTGAGCCACATCTGCGCGGTGGAGAAGTTCCAGGTGGAGCCGGCGGCGCTGGAAGCCATCGCGCGCTATGCCCAGGGCGGGCTGCGGGACGCCATCTCGCTGCTCGACCAGATGGTCGCGTTCGCCGGCGAGACGGTCACGCTGGCCCAGGTGCAGGCGGTGCTGGGCACGGCGGCGGACGCGGCGGTCGAGGTGCTGGCCGACCACATCGCCGCGCGCGACTCGTCGGCCGCTCTACGCGTCGTCAACCAGGCCATTGACGGCGGGGTGGACCCGCGCCAGCTGACGGGGCAGCTGCTCGAATATCTGCGCGGCCTGCTCCTCATCCAGCACGGTAGCGCGGCCCTGCTCAACGTCACGCCCGAGGCGCTGGAGCGCATGGAGGCCCAGGCGCGGCGCATCCCGCCGGCCGCTCTCGTGCGCGCGATCCGGGTGTTCGGCGACGCGGCCCAGGCGCAGCGCGGCGGCTTGCAGCCGCAGCTCCCGCTGGAGCTGGCCGTCGTCGAGGCCATCCTCGACCTGACGCCCACGCCTGCCGTCGCCGCGCCCGCCGCGCCGAGCGTCCGCGAGACGCCCCCCGCGCCGCGCCCGAGCGCGCCCCCGGCGACTGCGGCGGCCCCACCACCTGCGCCCGCGCCGAGCATCGAAAAGCCGGTTACGGCGGAAGCGGCGACGGCGGAGGCGCCGGCGGCGATGCCCGCCGAGCCAGAGCCGGCGGCTGACGTCATGATGCCGGCGGCGGAAGTCGGCTCATACCTGGCCGAGCTGCAAGGGCAGTGGGACGCGATTATCGCCACCCTTCACCAACAGAACCGCCAGCTCGCCGCGCTCCTGAAGGATTGCTACCCGCTCGACGCCGCGGCGGAGACAGTGACCATCGGCGTGTACTACCCGTTCCACCACAAGCGCCTGGAGGAGCCGAAGCAGCGCGGCCTGCTGGAAAAGACCGTGAGCGAAACCCTGGGGCGCAACATCCGCCTGGTGTGCAAGCTCACGCCGAAGACCAAAGAGGAGATCGCCGCCGAGCGGACGAAGAACCCCTTGGAGCAGGCGGCGGACGACCCGGTGGTCAAGGAAGCGATCAAGATGGGCGGCAAGATCACCGGCATTTCCCTGGACTAATACACAAAGGAGATTGCTATGTCGAAAAAGGGTGGAAAGCCCGTGAGCCGCAGCAGCAGCATGCCGATGGGCGGCGGCGGCGGCCAGTCGCAAATGATGCGCCAGCTCCAGCAGATGCAGGAGGAGATGGCGAAGGCGCAGGCGGCGCTCGAGAACGAAACCGTCGAGGTGACGGCGGGCGGCGGCGCGGTGACAGTCGTCATGAACGGCCACCAGAAGGTCGTCTCCATCAAGATTGACCCCGAAGCGGTAGACCCGGAGGACGTGGAAACGCTCCAGGACATGATCATCGCCGCCGTCAACCAGGGTGTGGACAAGTCGCAGGAGATGGCGTCGAAGCGCATGGAGGTGGTGACCGGGCCGCTGAGCGGGCTAGGCCTGTTTTAGCCGATGCTGTTGCCCCAGCGACGCCTGGCACTCAAGTGCCAGGCTGAAAAAACGAAGCCCACTGAAGTGGGCTGGCGAGCCTGCTTGAGCAGGCTGCGTTCTATCAGCCACAGACTTGAGTCTGTAGCGTCGGCGGGCAACTATGCTCCCTTGCATTGAGACGCAAAAGTGTTATAATTGTTCTGAGTTGAGAACGATTTCGTCGAGGGAAGTGCTATGAGTACTGTCGCCCGTCCCGTCGCGCGCCTTGTCGAAGAGTTCAGCCGCCTGCCCGGCATCGGCCCGAAGACCGCCTCGCGGCTGACCTTCTACCTCCTGCGCGCCCCAAGAGAGCAGGTGGACGCCCTCGCCGACGCCTTGCGCGACCTGCGGCAGAACATCATCCTGTGCCGCGAGTGCTTCAACATCAGCGAGACCAGCCCGTGCGCGATCTGCTCCGACGAGCGGCGCGATCACGGCCTCATCTGTGTGGTCGAGGAGCCGCTGGACGTCATCGCCATCGAGCGAACACGCGAATATCGCGGCCTCTACCACGTCCTGCACGGGGCGATCTCGCCCATGGACGGCGTCGGACCGGCCGACCTCAAGATCAGCGAGCTGATGGAGCGCCTGCGGCGACAGCCGGCGCGCGAAGTCATTCTCGCCACCAACCCGAACATGGAGGGCGACGCGACGGCGACCTACCTCGCCAATCTGCTGAAGCCCTTGAACATCGCCGTGACGCGCCTGGGCCGCGGCCTGCCCGTCGGCGGCGACCTGGAGTACGCCGACGAGATGACACTCTCCCGCGCGCTCGAAGGTCGCCGCGCATTCTGACGCCGATGTAAGAAAGGCGACGCCCGCGCGTCCCAGTCATTGTTGTGCGACGCGCGCGCGTGGAGTGTTAGCAGGTTGAGTGAGACGGTAAGATCGGACGGTAGCGGCGCGTCGTACTGTTGCAAGCGAAGACGAATTTTGGCGAATCACCAAGATTTGGCGTCAAAGCGCTTGACAGCAGCAAGTAACTCTGGTATACTTGCTTGCGCTCACAGAGAGCACCGCAGTCCTAACATCAGACAGGAGGCAAACACCCCCCCGAATCAAGCCGTATCGTGAATTGAGCGACTTTAGGGGTGTCTTGTCTCCGCCGATGACCATCATCGGCGGATGTTTTGTCGGCGACCTTAACAACTGAAGAGTGACAGAGACAGCAAGCTAGTCACCAGGGAACTGGGGGACTGGCAGCCAGACCGTCAATAAGAGAGCCTAAGCGCTACGGAAGTAGCGTTGGAAGAGTGATACAACGGAGAGTTTGATCCTGGCTCAGGATGAACGCTGGCGGCGTGCCTAACACATGCAAGTCGAACGGGCGCCTTCGGGCGCTAGTGGCAAACGGGTGCGTAACACGTAGGGATCTGCCTGAAAGACGGGGACAACAGATGGAAACGTCTGCTAATACCCGATGGCGTCGAGAGACGAAAGGTGGCGACACCGCTTTCAGAGGAGCCTGCGGCCTATCAGGTAGTTGGTGGGGTAACGGCCTACCAAGCCGACGACGGGTAGGGGGCGTGAGAGCGTGGCCCCCCACACGGGGACTGAGACACGGCCCCGACTCCTACGGGAGGCAGCAGTGAGGGATATTGGGCAATGGGCGCAAGCCTGACCCAGCGACGCCGCGTGGAGGACGAAGGGCTTCGGCTCGTAAACTCCTTTTCCTGCGGACGAGACAAGGACGGTACGCAGGGAATAAGTCTCGGCTAACTACGTGCCAGCAGCCGCGGTAAAACGTAGGAGGCGAGCGTTATCCGGAATCACTGGGCGTAAAGGGCGTCTAGGCGGAAGGGCAAGCGAGGTGTGAAAGCTCCCGGCTCAACTGGGAGAGTGCGCTTCGAACTGCCCATCTGGAGGGAAGCAGAAGGGGGTGGAATTCCCGGTGGAGTGGTGAAATGCGTAGAGATCGGGAGGAACACCAGTGGCGAAAGCGGCCCCCTAGGCTTTACCTGACGCTGAAGCGCGAAAGCGTGGGGAGCAAACGGGATTAGATACCCCGGTAGTCCACGCCGTAAACGATGGTGACTAGGTGTGGGGAGCGTACAGCATCCTCGTGCCGAAGCCAACGCGATAAGTCACCCGCCTGGGGAGTACGGCCGCAAGGCTAAAACTCAAAGGAATTGACGGGGGCCCGCACAAGCAGCGGAGCGTGTGGTTTAATTCGATGCAACGCGAAGAACCTTACCTGGGTTTGACATGCGCGTGGTAGGAGGTTGAAAGGCCGACGACCCGCAAGGGAGCGCGCACAGGTGCTGCATGGCTGTCGTCAGCTCGTGTCGTGAGATGTTGGGTTAAGTCCCGCAACGAGCGCAACCCCTGTCGTGTGTTTCAGGTGTCACACGAGACTGCCCGTGCAAGCGGGAGGAAGGTGGGGATGACGTCAAGTCAGCATGGCCTTTATG
>JAXLWK010000005.1:0-275000 GCA_046328525.1 Anaerolineae bacterium | reverse complement strand
GATCCAGCCGCTTGTGGCCCTGTTGCGGCAGATAGGCGACGCCCACGGGAAGACACCCGCCCAGGTTGCTCTGGGGTGGACGGTGGCGAAAGGCACGCTGCCAATCCCCGGCGCGAAGAATGTGAGCCAGGCGGCGTCCAACGCAGCGGCGCTCGGCTTACGGCTGACGCCGAACGAGGTGGACCTGCTCGACCGCGCGAGTGCGCGAATCGCGTGACGTTTCCTCACGAAGGTGAAGGGTTATCCACCTTGAGGGGAGACGATTTAACGCTATTCGCCCGCAATCGGGTGTACAATAGGGGTGTCTACGGGGGCCGCTCGCACGCGGGCGGCCCTGCCTGGCGTAATCAATCCGTTTGCGGAGTATTCGGAGCGCGATAATCATTTTGCCGAGGTTTATCTCGGCTGGGTAAATCGTAAAGGAGAATTGATAATGGTCGTCATCAAAGTACTCGGTCCCGATTGCAGGAACTGCGACAAGACCGAGGCAGTCGTCCGCGAGGCGGTCGCCGGTTTGGGGATCGAAGCGACGATTGAGCATCTCGCCGAGCCTGTGGCCATTTCCAAATACCGGATTCTGATGCCACCGGCCGTCGTCGTCAACGAGAGCGTGATGTGCGAGGGGCGCGTCCCCAGCGTGTACGAGGTCAAGACCTGGCTGCGCGACGCCCTCAAGCCCGTCGCCGAGGCGAGCCTGCACATGCCTGAGCATCCGCAGTACGACCTCGTGCCTGAGGAAAGCTAGCCGGTTCGCGTCGGCCCAACCGCATCAACAACCTGAGGGGCGCCCGCCACAAGCGCCCCTTCATGCGTTCTGCGCGCTGAGCGCCGCCTCTTCGTCGGCGATGGCGCGCGCCACGCCGCGCAGCGCCTGCCGCCGCAGCCGATTGTAGCTCCCCTCGCTCAACAACAGGCGCGTCATCGTGTTGCGGTTGGGGATGTCCTCGATGTAGCTCTCCCGCAGGATCAGGTAAGCGTGCCACTCCCGCCGCCCCGCCGCGTCGTCGCCCTTTGGCGCGGCCCCCGGCGGCCGCAGCCGCTCGACGGCGCGGATCAGCACATCCCGCAGCGCCTGCCCCCGCTCCAGCAGCGTCACAGCCCCATTCTGCGCCGGCAGCGCTGCCTCCACCGCCCGCAATTGCGCCAGCCGATGCTCGCCCAGATAAGGGAAATCGTACAGGTGGCGCAGGCCGTCCTCGACCTGCCGCACCAGCGCCGCCTCGCTCAGCTCCAACGTCGGCGCCGGCGCCGCCAGCCCCTGCACCCGCCGCTCCAGGTCCCGCTGCCGGTCGCGGTAGGTGTCGAGCTGGGCATGCAGCTCCGCGCTGGCGCGGTCGGCGGCGCGCGCCGCGTAGACGACACTGGCGATGCGGTCGGCCACATCGGCCAGGGCCGCCAGGTCGGCGTCGCTCGTCCCGCCGGCGCGCGCGCCGATGGCGATGAAGCCGAGCGTCTCGCCCGCCCAACTCAGCGGCGCGATGGCCGCCAGGCCGTCGCGGGGCAGTGACTCCAGGCCGGGCCGCGCCGCGGTCACGGCCTGGGGGTCGTCGGGAATGGGGAAGTCAGGGAGCAGGGGCGGCAGCGACGGCAGCCGCACGCTTGCCGCGACCCTTAGCCCCTGTGGATCGCGCAGCGCGACCAGGCCGGACCCCGCGCCGAGCTGGGCGCACGCTGCGCCGAGCGTGTCACGCAGCGGCAGACCGAGCGCCTCCCCCTCCCCCGCCTCGCGCGCCAGCGTCCGCAGGCTCTCGCGCAGACGGGCCGCGTTGCGCTCGAAGAACAGGCGGTCGAGCTGATTGCGGAAGGCGTCGTAGAGGCTGTGGGACAGAATCACCATAATGAATACGGGAATGAACGCCGCCAGGGAGATCGCGTACAGCCCGAAGAACACCCAGGTCACGACCAGGTAGCCGAGGACGATGAGGCTGACGGCGAGGACGAGGTAGCGCAGGTCGCCGGCGGCCCGCCCCTCCAGCAGCGCGTTGTAGCGCGCCACGCCGTAGCCGACGCCGGTCACGGCGGCCGCCAGCAACAGGTCGCCGACGAGGACGAGGGCGGGCAGGGCGAGCAGGCTGATGAGGACGAGATAGGCGACGCCCCCCACGGCGACGAGCGACGAGAGGAAGATGGGCCGCAGCCGGGCGCGCACGCCGGACGCGGCGGTTCGCTGCGCCCCCCACACGAGCCACACGCCCAGCGCGCCATACACCAGCATGAACAGGCCGAGCAGCCCGTACAGCGGTCCGGCGACGGTGTCCTCGCCCGCCAGCGCCGGTAGCCGCCCGCGCCCCTGGAAGACGAGATCGGTCTGGAGGATCAGAAGGCTGAAGACGGCGGCCAGCCCGTAGCCGGCGCACACGGCGAATCGCCAGCCACCTGTCGCCCCGCGCAGCCGCGTGGACAGGCCGAAGAACAGCGGCGCGGCCCAGATGGCGCTCATCGCGCCGAGGCTGGCAATTCCGCCATACGTGGTGACGTTCAGGTTAATCAGACGGTTGAGAAAGTAGCCCGACAGCGCCCACAGCGTCCCCGCCGCCAGCCATGCCGTCGCGCGGCGCGGGCTGCGCGTGACCAGGTACAGCCCCAGGAGCAGTGTCGCGCCCAGGGCCAGGTAGGCGACCGCCGAGTTCAGGATAATCATTGCAATACTTTCAGCTACCACCTTGACGTATCGCTGCCATCAAAATGCGCCGCCCCATGGTATTGGGGTCGCGCAATGACCACCAGGCTATGTTCTGATGGTGGCCCATGCCACTCCACGGCATGGGATGCGCAGCACAACGTCAGACATGACGTTGCCCGACAGCCACGTTTGCTCGATGGGCAGCGCGCCCGTCTGCGGCTTGCCCAGCGCCCGGTCGAGGAAGGCCAGCAGCCGCTTATTGTACTCGTCCGGCTGCGCCCCATAGATGCGGGCGTGAGGGGCGCCCGGCACGACCCAGGCGTCGGCGTCGGGCCGCGCCGCGAGCACAATCTGCTGTTGGTCGGGCGGAACCGTGGTGTCGGCCGTCCCAAAGACGAGCATCACCGGCGCTTTGATCCTGGGCAGGTCCTCGGCTGGCCGAACGCCGGCGATGTCCACGCCGTACATCAGCCGCGCCATCAGCCGGGTGCCGTACAGCAGCCAGGTCGGCAGCCCGGTGGTGCTGCTGAACTCCCGCTGCACCGGGTCGTAGCTGTCGGCGAAGACGCTGTCGAGCACGACGGCCTTGATGCGGTCGCCGCCGTCCGGATCCACGGCCGCCTCCGCCGTTGCCGCCGCGCCCATGGAAACGCCGAGGACGCCGACGTTCGAGATACCCTTCGCCTGGAGCCAGTCCACGGCGCTCAGCACGTCCAGCCGCTCCTTCGCCCCCAGGCTGAACCGCTCGCCCTGGGATTCGCCGTGGCCGCGCATGTTGATCATGAACACGTTGTAGCCGTGGTCGTGGAGCGCCCGCGCCGCGTCCAGGAAGTGGCCGCCGAACTCCGCCGTCCGGTTCGACGTGTAACCGTGCACCATGACGACCGCGCTCGTGGCCCCCTGGACCGGGATGTACCACCCGGCGAGATTGAGGCCGTCCCGCGATGGGAAGGTGACAGCGTCAAACGCCAGCCCAACGCTGGCCGGTGTGCTCGTCTCGCGCTTGTGGTTGGTCAGCGTGAACTGATCGGCGATGTATGCGCCCACGCCCAGGTAGGCCAGCGCCAGGAAGGCGACGACGGCTACCCCGGCGATGATCCACCAGCGCCGCCGGCTTCGCACCCGCGCGCCCGTCTCCGCCGGCTGCGCCTGGCCCTGCTCCCCCGCGTTGACCGTCGCCATGCTGACCTCCTTGTGCCTGTGCCTCGACGCGCCCCGAATCGGCCCCAGTATTATATACCCCAGTCGGTCACATTCGGTACGCCGTAATGGCAACTTGGTCTATCTTTGGATTTTCTGGTTGGGGTGGTTTGGAGGGGCTTTGCCCCATAGGCGCTAACTTAAGGAACTCAACATAAAGCGCGATGCACCTTAACAAGTGGACAAGAGAAGCCTTCAGGGTAAGAACCGCGCCGAATCTGTGTATACTCTAGATGCTAAATCTACTCAACGGAGGCTATACACAATGGATTTGCTTCGCACCGGCAGCGGCTCGTGGAAAGGTGACTTGAGGAGCGGTAGCGGCACAGCCTCGACGTATACTGGGGTTGTCCAGGACGCGCACATCACGTTCGATTCGCGCTTCAGCGATGGCGGCGGCACGAACCCGGAAGAGCTGATCGCGGCGGCCCACGCGGCCTGCTTCAGCATGGCCCTTGCCAACATCCTGAGCCAGAAGGGCTTCGTCCCCGACGAGGTCAAGACCACGGCAACGCTGACCCTGAACAAGGGCGAGCAGGGCTTCTCCATCACCAAGATGTCCCTCGACACTGCCGCGGTCGTCCCCAACATTGACCCTGAGACCTTCGGCCAGTCCGTGAACGAAGCCGCGGCGGGCTGCCCCGTCTCGCGCCTGCTCATCCCGGGGCTGGTGGATGGCATCAGCGTCAACGGCAGCCTGATTCAGTAACGCGCCGCGAAACAGCCAGATACGTCCGAAATCGCAGCGGGGGCGACCACATGGCCGCCCCCGCCGCTGTGGCAGCGTGATGATACCCTCGATGCTGGTCAGCTAATTCGTCGTCGGGGGAGACGCTGAGGCTCGAGACGCCGTTAGCCAGGTTTGCGGAACACGAAAGGCGTGAAAGAGGAATGAAACGCAAAGGCGCAAAGGGAGACAAGACGCTCGATCTTCCCCCTTTGCGCCTTTCCGTTACCATTTGGTAGAGACGCGCCATGGCGCGTCTCTACTTTCGCGTCTGTCGTGATCCACCCCGCCGCGCTACGTTGGGCGGGCGTCGGCCTCGGATGCCGGCAGCCAGGCCAGGCGGACGCCGTGGGCCTGGGCGACATCCAGCGGGGTGTTCTCGCCCGCCGCGCCGAGGAGGTCCAGGGCGAACGGGCCTTCGCCGTAGTCGGCCAGGTCCGGCGCGATGGGGTTCTCCGCCGTGGACTCGACGAGGGCGATGACGGTGTCGCCGACGCGGAAGCGGGCGCGGCGGAAGGCGTTCGACAGGTCGTCGTAGCGGGACGGGGCTTCGACGCCGAGCAGCGCGGCATATTGGACCGCCGCCGCGTCCAGGTCG
This sequence comes from Anaerolineae bacterium, assembly GCA_046328525.1. GTDB lineage: Bacteria > Chloroflexota > Anaerolineae > Epilineales > JAHCIE01 > JBDHWG01. The sequence continues at coordinate 269,852 of JAXLWK010000005.1, read as the reverse complement.
CCGACGACGACACTGACCGTGGCGATGCCATGCGCGCCATTGGGGTGCGCCCACGCCTCGCCCGATGGCACGCGCAGGTTGCGGGGCGTCACGTCGCCGCACAAGAACGGCATCCCGTCGCCGGGCGGCAGGCCGGTCTGCCACTTCACCTGCTGGCCGTCGGGCCGGATGCGGCCGCCCGGCGTCGGCCCCGTGTACGCCGCGCCGCGCTCCCGCGCCGCGGCGATGTCCTCCTCGATGGCCGTCGGCAGGAGGGCGAAGTCCACCAGGCCCTCGCGCTTGCCCTTGAAGCGCCACCAGCGATGGTCCGGCGCGTCCTTCTTGAACGCGATCAGCTCGAAGTAGCTGCCGTCGCGGAAGGCGACGAGGGCGTTGTGGGTCGCGCCGCCGGTGTGCTCGCCGCCCGGCGTGACGCGGAAGCCGAGATCTGTGTAGTCCTTGACGGCCTGGTCGAGGTCATCCACCAGGATGACGACGTGGTCTATGCCCTTGATCATGCGCTGACGTCTCCTTGTCCGGGTTACTTTGCCTTCAGCCTTAACAGCAAGGAGCCTGCCGCCGGGAGCTGCGCCGTGTACGTCGCGCCGTTCAGGTCCGGCAGGGCCGCGCCGGACAGCGCGTCCGTCACGCTGTATGTGGCGTTCCCTAGCGTCGTCTGGCCCAGGTCCAGGGTCACATTGGCCGGCCCGTCGCCGAAGTTGAACACGCCCAGCATTGTGTCCTCCGGCGCGCGCCGCACCAGGGCATACACCTTGTCGTTACCCTCGACGCGCACCTCCTCGTGGTCGCCGCCGCGCAGGGCCCCGCTCTCGCGGCGCAGCCTGCCCAGGGCGCGGTAGTGCTCCAGGAGCGAGCCGGCCTTGCCGTCCTCCTCCTGCACCGAGACGCCGTCATTGGCCGTGTTGTTCGGCCCCTGGAACCACGTCGGCATGCCCTGGCCGCGCCCCGCCGCGTACCAGTCCATCGGCTCGCGGCGCGTCATGTCCCACACCCCCACGCCACCCTTCGTCCCGGCCATGCCGATCTCCTCGCCGTAATAGATCATCGGCGGGTTGGGCAGGGTGAACAGCAGGCTCGCGGCGGTCTTTGCGCGGTCGAGGCTGCCGCCGACTTCGCTGGCGACGCGGTTCGTGTCGTGGTTGTTGATGAAGCCGACGCGCACGGCGCCGGGCGGGTAGACGCGGTCCGCCGCGCCCAGGTCGAAGGCGATGAGCGCCGCGCTGGCCTGGCCGTTGAGCACGCCGTCGCCGGTGCGGTCGGGGCTGCCCTCCAGCGTGCCGTACAGCGGGAAGTCGAAGGCGGCGTCGAACTCGTTGTCGAAGAACGGCTTGATCTCCAGGGCGTTGCCCGTCCACACCTCACCGAGGAGGATGGCGTTCGGGTTGACCGCCTTGACCTCCTGGCGGAAGCGTTTCCAGAAATCGTGGGGCACGCCGAGGGCGTAGTCGAGGCGGTAGCCGTCAATGTCGTCCGTGACGTCGCCGTCGCCGTTGAGGTCGAGCCAGTGCTTCGCCACGTCAATAAGGTACTGCTGGACGGCCGGGCTGCTGTGGTTGAGGGACGGCAGGTCGGGGGCGCCGGGGAAGCTGGCGTACTGCGTCTGCCTGCCGTCCTGCCAGCGGTAGAACTCACTGTGGGGCGCGCCGGGGTGGCCGTAGGCTTCCTTGAAGAACGGGTGCTGGTTCGACGTGTGGCCCGCGACGAAGTCCAAGATGACCTTGATGCCGCGCTTGTGGGCCTCCCGCGTCAGCTCGGCCAGGTCCTCGGGCGTGCCGAACTGGGGATTGATGGCGTAGTAGTCGGCGGTGTCGTAGCCGTGGTACGATGGCGAAGCGAAGATCGGCGTCAGCCAGAGGGCGCTCGCGCCGAGGCTCTGGATATAGTCCAGTCGCTGCGTGATGCCCTTCAGATCGCCGACACCGTCGCCGTTGCCGTCGGCGAAGCTGCGGACGAACACCTGGTAGAGCACCAGGTCTTTGGCCCAGGCAGGACTGGCGACGACGATCCCGCCCGTCGGGGCCGGTTGGGCGGCGGCCGGCACGGTCGGCGGCGGCGCGGCCGCGGCGGGTGGGCTGGGCATCGGGGAGGCCACGAGAGGCGGCGGCGTCTGGGCGTTGGTGCAGGCCGCGGCGGCCAGGCAAAGGGCTAGCAGTAGGGCGACAAGGGTTGAGCGCATGGCGGTATCCGTCACGGGTGGAGTGACACAAATAGCGGCAGGTGGAGCTTCACCTGCCGTCAGATGGCAATATTACAGCGAGGGCTGGAGGAGTAACGCTTCGAGGTCTTCTTCTTCATCCTCTTCCCACTCTTCATCCTCTTCCCACTCCTCTTCGTCCTCGTCCCACTCCTCTTCGTCCTCTTCCTCGTCCCACTCGTCCTCATCCTCGTCCCACAGATCGTCGTCGTCCTCGTCCCACGCGTCGTCGTCCTCCCACTCCTCCTCGTCCTTGGCATCGCGCTCCAGGACCCAGCCAGCGCCCTTGCACAGCGGGCAAGGGGCCATGCCGTGGCCGAGGTAGCCCGCGCCGTGGCAGCGTGTGCACTCCGTTCGCTCGCTCATGTCCCGTGTCCTTTCAAGTAGCCGCACAGAGTCGTGTGCTTCCTCCCCATTATAACCATAGAGATTGGCGTTTGTAAAGGGGGGGACGGCGGCAATTTCGGGGGAGTTGCGCCAGCCCGCTAACGAGACTATACTCAGAATCAGATGGGCAAATCACAAAGTTACCCCGCCGGCCCTCACCAATTCAGAATTCTCCTGGGCCACCTGACACTGACTCGTATAGGAAAACTGCAATGTCTACATTTGTCTCAATTCTGGCGAGCAACCCGCTGGTGCTCCTGTTTCTCGTCGCGGCCCTCGGCTATGCCGTCGGCCAGATCAAGATCCGCGGCGTCGGCCTCGGCGTCGCCGCCGTCCTCTTCGTCGGCCTGATCATCAGCGCCCTGGACCCGGCCCTGAAACTGCCGGAGATCGTCTACCAGCTTGGCCTGGTGCTGTTCGTCTACACCATCGGCCTCGCCAGCGGCTCGGCGTTCTTCGCCTCGTTCCGCTCCAACGGCCTGCGCTACAACGCCTTCATCGGCCTGGTGCTCATCATCAGCGCCTTCATCACCCTCGGCGTCTACGTAATGTTCCACCTGTCGCCGGCGGTAACGGCAGGCCTGTTCGCCGGCGCCCTCACCAACACCCCCGCCCTCGCCGCCGTCCTCGACTTCCTCAAGCAGGTCAACCCGCCCGACTCGCCCGTGCTGAGCGAGCCGGTTGTCGGCTACTCCATCGCCTACCCCTACGCCCTGCTCGGGGTCATCTTCTCCATCGTCATCGCCCAGCGCGTGTGGAAGTTCGACTATGCCCGGGAGGCCGAGAGCCTGCGCCACCTGGGTGTCACCGGCGACAACCTTGTCACCCGCACCATCGAGGTGACCCAGCCGGCCGTGGCGGAAGCGACGCTGAGCGAGCTGACCCACACGCACAGCTGGGATGTCGTTTTCGTCCGTATCCTGCACGGCGACCACATGCACGTCGCCACGTCGGACATGCGCCTGAGCGTGGGCGACCGGGTGAGCGTCATCGGCGACCCGGCGAAGGTGGACCGCGTCATCGCCGCTCTCGGCAAGGCGGCCGAGCAGGAGCTGGCCGAGGACCGCCACGAGGTAGATTTCCGCCGCATCTTCGTGTCCAACCCGGAGATCATCGGCCGCCGGCTGCACGAGTTGCAGCTGCCGCAGAAGCACGACGCCATCATCACCCGCGTGCGGCGCGGCGACATCGAGTTCCTCGCCAACCGCGACACTGTGCTCGACCTGGGCGACCGGGTGCGCGTGGTCACGCGCCGCGAGAACATGGGCCGCGTGACCACCCTCCTGGGCGACTCCTACCGCGCCCTGAGCGAGGTAGACATCCTCTCCTTCGGCCTGGGCATCGCCATCGGCCTCCTGGTGGGCGCGATCCCCATCCCGTTCGTCGGCGGCGTGCCCCTGCGCCTCGGCGCGGCGGCCGGCCCGCTCATCGTCGGCCTCATCTTCGGGGCCGTGAAGCGCACCGGCCCGATTGTCTGGACGCTCCCCTACAACGCCAACCTCACCCTGCGCCAGGCCGGCCTGATTCTGTTCCTGGCCGGCGTCGGCACGCGCTCCGGCTACGAGTTCGTGCGCACCCTGAGCAGCGGCAACGGTCTGACGCTCTTCGTCGCCGGCGCCATCATCACCACCGCCGCCGCCGTGCTGTGCCTGGTCATCGGCTACAAGCTATTCAAGATCCCCGGCAGCCTCCTCATCGGAATGCTCGCCGGCATGGAGACGCAGCCCGCCGTCCTGGGGTACGCGACGGAGCAGACGGGCAACGAGATCCCCAACGTTGGCTACACCACGGTGTACCCCATGGCGATGATCGTCAAGATTCTCATCGCCCAGCTGCTCGTCATGCTGCTGAAGTGACAATAGCCCCCGCTGGCGTTTACGCTCACTGGAGAACCCATGTCGCCTACCCAGCCGCCCGACCTTGACTGGTTCACCCACGACCGCTTCGGCCTGTTCATCCACTGGGGCATCTACGCCGCCGCTGCCCGCCACGAGTGGGTCAAGAACCGCGAGTGCCTCTCCGACGCCGACTACCAGCCGTACTTCGACCACTTCGACCCCGACCTGTACGACCCGGCGGTCTGGGCGCAGGAGGCCAGGAACGCCGGGATGCGCTACGCTGTCATCACGAGCAAGCACCACGACGGCTTCTGCCTGTGGGACTCGGCCCTAACCGACTACAAGGCGACCAACACGCCGGCGCGGCGCGATCTGCTCCAGCCGATGGTGAGCGCCTTTCGGGGCGAGGGGTTCAAGATTGGCTTCTACCACTCCCTGCTCGACTGGCATCACCCCCAGTTCCTGGTTGACGGCCACCACCCCCTGCGCAACGACGAGGCCGCGCGCCAGCAGTCGCGGCAGCGCGACATCCGCCAGTACGCCGAGTACCTCCACGGCCAGACGCGGGAGCTGCTGACGCGCTTCGGCCCCATCGCCATCATGTGGTTCGACTTCTCGTACTCCACGACCGATTGGGGCTGGGCGAAGGGCAAGGGCAAGGACGACTGGCAGGCCGAGCGCCTGCTGGCGATGGTGCGCCAGCTTCAGCCCGGCGTCATCGTCAACGACCGGCTGGAGATCGGCGGCGACTTCGTGACGCCGGAGCAGTACCAGCCCCACCTGCCCCCGACCGCCGGCGGCCGCCCCATCGTTTGGGAGGCGTGCCAGACGCTCAACGGAAGCTGGGGCTACGACCGGGACAACCTGGACTGGAAGCCGGTGGACATGCTGGTGCGGATGCTCGTGGACACCGTCGCCAAGGGCGGCAACCTCATCCTGAACGTCGGCCCCAACGCCCGGGGCGAGTTCGAGCCGCGCGCGATCGAGCGCCTGCGCGGCATCGGCGAGTGGATGCGCCTTCACAGCCGCGCCATCTATGGCTGCGGCCCCAGCGAGTTCACCCCGCCGGCCGACGCCCGCTACACCCAGCGCGGCGACCGCCTCTACCTGCACCTGTTCGCGTGGCCGTTCCGCCACGTCCACCTGGCCGGCCTGGCCGACCGGGTCAAGTACGCCCAGCTCCTCAACGACGCCTCCGAGGTCCGCCGCGTCGTCGTGGACCCGCACCAGGCGGCCCAGAACATCACCATGGGCGGCTTGCCGCCGGGTACCCTGACCCTGGAGCTGCCCGTCCAGAAACCGCCCGTCGCCGTGCCCGTCGTCGAGCTGTTCCTCAAGTAGGGGCCGGGTTCAAACTAGTGCTCAAAGGTTAAGCGATTTTGGCATTTGTCAAGGCCCTCGACAGCCGCCAATCTAACCCCCTCTCCCTGTGGGAGAGGGTTGGGGTGAGGGTCTTTGGCCTTCCGCGAGGGATACGGACCCTCACCCTGCCCTCTCCCACAGGGAGAGGGTTGGGGCCAAGAGGCTGCGGACAGCGCTTGACGAACCGCCGAAAACCTTAACCTATTGCCGTTAGGTTCAACCCTGCCCCCACATCGCATCATAACGGCCTGATTCCCCCCATTGGCACGTGAGTTGCTAATACAGACTGCGTCACAGGAGGCGCCCATGCTGTACCCCTACCAGACCGTCATGCCTGGGCTTGTGGTTGCACAGTCGCCGCTCCCGCCCGGCTGGAACGTCGAGGTCGCAGTCACCCTCGTCAAGGGCGAGCGCCTCGCCGTCTTCGATACGGGCGTCCTGGAGTTCATGCCGGCCGCCATCGAGCCGGCCCTCGCGTTCCTCGGCCAATCCCTCGCCGATATTGGGTTGATTGTCAACACCCACGGCCACTGGGACCACGTCCAGGGCAACGCGGCGCTGCGCGCTGCCAGCGGCGCGCCGACATGGATCCACGCCGCCGACGCCGGCCTCCTGGACACGCCGCCCGACCGCGAGCTGGCCGACGGCGACAGCATCGAGCTAGGCCGCTGGCGGTTCGTGGTCGTGCATGCGCCCGGCCACTCGGCCGGCATGGTGTGCCTGTACGAGCCGGATCGCGCCCTGCTCATCGTGTCCGACGCCGTCCAGGGCTATGGCCTACCCGGCGCCGGCCTGCCGCTCTACTTCCACTCCGCGCGGCAGTACCGCGCCAGCCTGGCGCGGCTGCTGGACCTCGACGTGGATACCATCATCCTCGGCCACCCCTTCCTGTGGTCCGGCGAGGCGCGCTTCGCCCACTACGGCGCCGACGCGCGGCGGTTCCTGGCGGAGAGTCTGGAGGCCAGCTGCAAGACCGAGGCGGCGGTGCTGGCGGCGCTCGAAGCCGACCCCGCGCCGAGCGTTGAGCAGCTGGGGCGGGCCGTCGGCGCGGTGCTGATGGCGGAGCCGCTGTTCCAGATCAAGGGTGAGCTGGGGCGGCTGGCGCATGGGACGCTGCGCACCGAGTTGGCGGACCTGGGGATTGTGACATAAGTTTTGTGAGCTAGATGGAGTGATTGACGTGCGTTTGTTCGTTGGTCGCGGTCAGCGATCTGGTGTCCGACGCCGAGCGCCACATCGGCCTGATTCCCCAGACCGGCCCACAACCGACCGTCGTACCGGGACCGTGGTAAGCCGGACGGAAGCGGCGAAGCCCTGCCAGGGTCGCCCCTTACAAAGGAATCTGTATAGATTGACAAACACAATTCACAGGTTTGCAACTGCCAAGTTTGTGGTATAATCGAACCCAGAAGCACCTCACTGCCGGCTTCATCCATCAAAAGGAGACAGGTAACATGCCAATAGACCAAGTTACCAGCCCCATCACCGCGACATTCGGGAAGCTGTTGGGCGGCGTTATCACCGCCATCGTCATCCTGATCATTGCCTGGATCGTCGCGGCCATTCTCCGCTGGGCGATCAGGAAGATCCTCAATGCGTTCCGGCTGGACGAGCGGGTGCGTTCGCCGGGCCTCACCGCGATCATCGCCTCGATTGTGTTCTGGGTGACGATCCTGATCTTCCTCCCCTCCGTGCTTGGCGCCCTCGGCGCGACCTCGATCCTTGAGCCACTCAACGCACTGATTAGCAGCATACTGGCGTGGATACCCCAGATCATCGCCGCGATCGTCATCCTGATCATCGGCGTGTTCATCGCGCGGCTCTTGCGCCAGATCGTGACAGGCGCTCTACAGGCAATCGGCACGGATCGCCTCGGCAGCAGAGTCGGCTTCCAAGGCCTGTCCGCCCTGGTCGGCCTGATCGTCTATATCCTGGTCCTGGTGCCGACCTTGATCGCCGCGATGAGCGCCCTGAACCTGACGGTGCTCACCGCGCCGCTGACCGCGATGCTGACCGAGTTCCTGAACGCGATCCCGAACATCATCGCGGCGCTCGTGCTCATCATCGTGGCCTACTACATCGGCCGCGTGGTGGGGCAGATCGTCACCGACCTGCTCACCGGCCTGGGCTTTAACCGCATCTTCCAGTGGATGGGTGTTGCCAGCGCGGAAAAGACGTCGGGCCAGACGCCGTCCAAGGTTGTCGGCACCCTGGTGTTCGTGTTCATCGTCTACACGGCGGTGATGCAGGCCGTGTTCGTTCTGGGCTGGAGCGATCTCGGCGCGCTGTTGAGCCAGTTCCTGGTCATCGCGATCCAGGTCATACTGGGCCTCATCATCATCGGCTTCGGCCTCTGGCTGGCAACGATGGTGGGGCGCGGCGTGCGCGCGAGTGGCTGGCCGTCGAAGAACCTGCTGGCGCTCATCGGCGAGATCGCGATTTTCATCCTCTTCGCCGCCATGGGCCTGACGCAGATGGGTCTTGGCCAGCAGATCGTCGTCCTGGCCTTTGGCCTGACGCTGGGTGGCATCGCCATCGCCGGGGCCCTGGCCTTCGGTCTTGGCGGCCGGACGTGGGCCGGGCAGATCCTCGAGGATGCCCGCTCCTGGTATCGGTCGCGCGATGACTCGGCGACGGTCGGGCTGCCCAGTATCCCGCCCGTCAGCATCCCGCCTGCTACCACGTCGGCGACCATCACCCCACCGGCTGAGCCGCCGGCCACCCCACCACCCGCCGAGCCGCCGGCCACACCTGGCGCGGGCGAGTAAGGTGCGACGGGGCGCGGCAACAAGTAATCTATAGCTGGCGGTGGCGCGGGCACACAGGCGTCGCTCGGCCACCGCAACGCGCAGAAGGAAGCAATGATCGGGGTACTCCGTCGCGAGTACCCCGATTGCTGTCGGCGCGCTTGACGCGGCGGGTCATTTGGAAGATAATCGTGGCCGAGGTAGGAAGGCGACCGAAATGAACCACGTCACGCTGCCCGCGACGCGGCAGCGACAAAGGAGGTCCCATGCCACCCCCACCTGTCCAGATTACGCATCTCATCATCGCCATCATCCAGGGCGATGATCAACGCGCCGTGCTCGACGGCCTCAACCGCCGCAGCTTCTCGGCGACGGTTGTCAGCTCCACCGGTGGCTTCCTGCGCCAGGGCAACGCGACCGTGCTGGTCGGAACGAACGAGGCGTCGGTCAACACGGTGCTCACGATTATCCGCGAGAACGCGCGCACGCGCACCCACGTCGTCAACGCCTTGCCCTCGATCATCGAGCCGGCGGCGTTCTTCTCTCCGCAGCCTGTGGAGGTCGAGGTCGGCGGCGCGGTGTGCTTCGTTGTCAAGGTGGATCGCTTCGAGCGCTTCTAGCAATTCCTACTTCCCAGGAGGCCCCTGATGCCCGACGTGACCCTGATCGCTCCACCGGACAGCCAGCCAGCGCCCGAAGACTACGTGGAGCGCGTGCCCGGCTGCCGCTGGGCCGTCGTGCCGGCCGCCGGCGCGACGTTCGTCTACTGGCAGTTCGCCGCAGATTACGACCTGCCGCGGCATAATCACCCGCACGCGCAGTGCGCGATCGCCATCAACGGCAACATTGACCTGATCTTCGACGATCACACGGTGTCCATGCAGCCGGGGCAGATGCTCTACATTCCGCCCTACGTCTACCACAAAGCGTACACAACGGGGCTGTGCAACATTATTGACGCATTCGTGCCGAACCGGGAGGAGTACGAGGCGGAGTATCGGGCGCAACGCGGCGGCTAAGCTGCATCCCGCTTACGGTGGTAGAGACGCGGTATACCGCGTCTCTACCACCGCTGAAATGTGCAACAGGAGAGGGGTACTTATGGCAAAAGTACAGGCTGTGGAAGCAAACATCGTGGTGCGCAAGCGGACGCCGTGGTATGCCTGGCCGTTTGTGATCGTGTGGCGCACGCTCGCCATCGTGCTCACCCTCATCGGGCGCGTCACATTCTTCGGGCTAGGCATGCTGCTGATGATTGTCGGGTTCTTCCTGACCCTCACGCTCCTGGCCGCGCCGGTCGGCATCCCCCTGATCATCCTCGGCTTCATCATGGTGTCGCGCGCGATCTTCTAGCCGATGCCCTTCGTCTTCGACGCCCAGCGGCTCACGGTCGCCCTCCAGGCGCATGGCTACACGGTCGAGCGCGGCGCGGAGGGCGACCCACATGTCGTCCACGGCCGGCGGCGCGACGGCGCGGAGATCTGGATAGACGCCGGCGGGCGTCTGCGCTACCAGGCGCGGCGGCAGACCGGGGTAGGGCAGACGCGGCGCGTGGCGCAGGCGGGGATGGACTACCGCGTGTTGGCCGAGCCATACGCCCTGGTCACGATCACGGTCGAGCTTGCCGCCACCGCCCAGCTCGCCGACGCCCTGGCCGCGCTAGACGACCTGGCGCGCGAGGGAGCCGACTAAAGTCAGCCATGCCCAGCCAATTTCGTAGCGCTAACGGATGATGCTGACCCATTGTTGCCACAATGATGCTGGCGCTGGAGAGCCATCTCCAGCGCCAGCGACAGGCGGCGGGTAGGGGCAGGTTTCAAACCTGCCCCACCATCGCTACCTGATGTCAGCTCAAAGCGAGGGCATGGCCACGCGGCCACCACGGCCAACCGCCGCTCGCGTTCTGCCGCAAAGGCTCTTCGCGCGCCGAAGCGCCGACTTCAGTCGGTGGCGAGAAGCGCTGCCATCAGCCCCCGCACGAACTCGATCTCGTCCCAGTTGACGGTGTGCCCCATGCCCGGATAGATGCGCGCTGTCACCTGTCCTCCCAGCCGCCCCATCACCTCCGCCGTCTCCGCCACCCGCTCTTTCGGAATGTGCGGATCCACGTCGCTGCACCCCAGGAAGACCGGCGTTCCATCGAGCGAGCCGGCGTAGTCGCGGGGCGTGCCCGGCGGCCCAATCACGCCGCCGCTCAGCCCCACGACCCCGCCATAGCGTCGGGCGTGGCGAGCGGCGTACTCCAGCGACAGGCACGCGCCCTGGGAGAAGCCGAGGAGCATCGTGCGCTCGATGGGGATGCCGGCCGCCGTGACGTGCGCCAGCGCCGCGTCTAGCGCCGCCATGCCCGACGAGATGCCCGGCTCGTTGTTCGGGATCGGGGCCAGGAAGCTGTACGGATACCAGGTGTTGTGGCGGGCCTGAGGCGCAAGGTAGGCAAAGCCGGGCTGCGCCAGCTCACTCGTCAGCGCCAGGATGTCCTGGGCGTCGGCCCCGCGCCCATGCACCATGATCATCGCCGCCCGCGCCGTCGCCAGCGGCTCACCCGCCGCGAGCAGTGGCTGGCCCTGGTGCGGCCCTCTGGCCGGCGTCGCCTCGCTCGCCATGTCAGCCCTCCCGCGCCGCGGCGATGACCGGCTGCACCTCGCGCATGTGCAGAATGTGGTGGCCGTAGATCGCGTTGAGGAAGCCCTCCACGTTGGCGTAGCCGAGCGCCGGGTGCGTGCCCTCCAGGTCCAGGGCGTCGTCGTCCAGCGTCTGCGCCCAGGCGATAGTGCGGGTCCGCTCCGTCGCCAGGTCTGCCAGCAGCTCGGCGGCTGGCCTGTCCTCCAGCCGTTCCTGCTCTGCCGCGTTGACGGCGTTCAGGTCGAGCATCTCGGACGCGCCCTGCCCCCCGCCGACCACGTCCTGCGCCATGGCGCGCAGATACTCCTCGCTGGAGACGAAGTGCGCCAGGACATCGCGCACCGTCCATGGGCTGGCGTCGTCGTAAACAACCAGTTCCCACTCCTGGGGTGACAGGCCGCCTAGAATCTCCTGCGTCCGCTGCCCGCCCTTCTCCAGCTTGGCGACCAGCGCCTCAACCCTTGGTCCCGGCATAGGTGTGTTCCTTTCATGAGCAGAGTGATGACAACGCCGAACCGCGCGTTCGCGGGGTACTTCCCTCAAAATGGGCGTACTCGCAACGGATGGGGTCACGGATTAACGGATACGGAGGAGGCCCATCCGTTAATCCGTACGCATCCGTTGCGAGGTGAACCGCAGTCCAGACCCCTCACTGCGTTCGGGGTGACAACGAAACCTACATGCGGTGGCACCTATGATATGATGAGAGACATGTAGTGGCGACTTCCAGTCGCTCTTGCGGTCGCAGAACGACTAAAGTCGTCACTACGAGACGCACACCGCATGTGTACCAAACCCGTCGTCTGTACGTTTCGTCTTGACTAGCCGTCGCGCTCCTGCGTGGCGCTCGTGGCCGAGTCCTCCCCGTCGCCGCCATCCAGCGGCGGCAGACCAATCAGGCGCGGGGTCTCGGCGTCGAGCTGCGTATCTATCTCGGCCACCAGGTCAGCGTACACCTTGTCCGAGATGACGCCGTCGCGTTGCAAGTCCGCCACCAGGCTGCGCTGGGCGCGCAGCCCCTCGCGTTGGGCACGGTTGACCGCCGCGATCGCCAGGTCGGGGCGTGTCCGCAGCAGCTCGTGCACGTCCTCCTGCAAGTTTCGCTCGGCCGCCTCGATCTCCCGTTGGAGCGTCGCGTATATTTCTGGCGCCATCAAGCCCTCGCCGTACAGGTTCCGCAGGCGGTCGCGGGCCGCGCGCAGCATGAGCACCTGGGCGCGGAGCCGGTCGCGCGCCTCGTTCGCCGCCGGCTGCTCGATCAAGCCCAGGCGGCGCAACACCACGCCCATCGTCGTGCCCTGGACGAGCAGGGTAAACAGGACGACGCCGAAGGCCATCACGCGCAAGAGGTTGCTATAGGTGAGCGTGGCCGGCAGGCTCAGGGCCAGGGCCAGGCTGACCGCGCCCCGCAGCCCACCCCAGAACAGCACCTTCGTGTACGCCGGGGGGATATTCTCGCCCCAGCGGTTCAGCAGCCACGTCAGCGGGAAGACGATGAGGCGCGACGCGACGACGGCCACGATGGCGACGGCAATCGGCCAGGCGTCGGCGGCGAGGGCCGCCAGGTTGATTTGCAGGCCGATGAGCAGGAAGATCATCGAGTTGGCGATGAACGCCATGTACTCCCAGAAATTGTACAGGACGATCTTGGTCGTCGGCGACATGCCGCGCGGCCCCAGGCTGCCGCTGAGAATCCCGGCCGCGACGACGGCCAAGACCCCGCTGACGTGCATCCGCTCGGCGAGGAGGTAGCTGCCGTAGGCCACGACCGTCGTCAGCGTCGTCTCGATGAGATAGTTGTCGAGCACACTGAACGCCCGCGACATAAGCCAGCCCAGCGCCGCGCCGATGGCGATGCCACCCGCCGAGATGATGACGAAGTCGAGGACGCTGTGGGGCAGGTTGACCACGCCCGTCAGCGCGGCCACGAGCATCAGGTTGAAAATGACGATGGCCGTCCCATCGTTGAACAGGCTCTCACCCTCGACCAGCAGGGTCAGCCGCTTGGGAGCGCCGAGGGAGCGGAACAGGGCGACGACCGCCACCGGGTCCGTCGCCGACATCAGCGCGCCGAACAGCAGCGCGACCGACAGCGGCAGGCCGACGCCGAAGCTGACGATCCCGCCCACGATCAGCATCGTGAGCAAGACGCCCGGCACCGCCAGGACGGTGAGGGCGCGCCAGTTGTGGCGCAGCTCCGTCAGGCTGATGTGAAACGCGGCCTCGAACACCAGCGGCGGGACGAAAATGCCGAGGATCAGCTCCGGCGTTAGCTCCAGGTGCGTGTCTGGGAAGGCGGTAAACGCCAGCCCCACCAGCACGAGCGCGACGGTGTAGGGGATGCGCAGCCGTTGCACGACGATTGCCACGAGCGAGGCCGCCAGGAGCAGCTCGATGATCAGGGTCTCGGCATGCAGGAACGATTCCATCTACAGGATCGCCCGCAGCGCCTCGCGGCTGATGTTCGCGCCGCACAGGACGACGACGACATTGCCGCCCGGGAACTCGTCGCGGCGGCGGAGGTAGCCGGCGACGGCCACGCCGGCCGCGCCCTCGACGAGCATGTGGTGGCCGTCCACGACCAGGCGTATCGCGTCGGCGATCTCGGCCTCGGACACGAGCACGTAGTCGTCAACCAGGGCGCGGCACAGGTCGAAGGTGATGGCGTCCGGCTCGACGCCGCCCGCCGACCCGTCGGACAGGGTCGGCAGCGACTCCATCTCGACGATGTGGCCGGCGCGCACCGACGCGGCCATGACCGGCGAGTTCTGCGGCAGGCAGCCGATGATCTGCACGCCGGGGTAGACGGCCTTCAGGTAGCCGGCGATGCCGCTGATCAGGCCGCCGCCGCCGACGGTGACGAACACGGCGTCTATCGGCGTGATCTGCCGCGCCAGCTCCAGCCCGACCGTGCCCTGCCCGGCGACGATGTCGGGGTCGTTGTAGGGAGAGATGTAGGGCAGGCCGCGCTCGTCGGCCAGCTTTCGCGCGTGCATCTCGCTCACCACGCTGTCGTCGCCGTGGAAGAGGACGTCGGCCCCGTAGCGGCGAATCATGGCGACTTTTGTTGGCGAGGCTGTTTCCGGAACGACGATGAGGCCGCGCGCGCCGAGCCGGCTGAGGGCATACGCGACCGCCGCCCCGTGATTGCCGGACGACGCCGTCACGACGCCGCCGGCGCGCTGGGCCGGCGACAGGGTTAGCAGCTTGTTGACGGCGCCGCGCAGCTTGAAGGAGCCGGTGTGCTGGATGTTCTCTAGCTTTAGGTAAACCCCGCTCCGCCCCCTCTCGCTCAACGGCAGGGACAGCTCGACGGGCGTCTCGCGCACGTAGGGGCGGATGCGCCCCTCCGCCAGGGTCACTTCGGAGTACAATGGCATGGGGTTCCACTCGGCGAGAGATGATGCTAATTATAGCACGGCCTGGAAACCCACGCAGCGCACGGATGAAGACCCTCACCCAGCCTCTCCCACGGGGAGAGGGGGCCAGAAGGCGGCCCTTCACTGCCCGGCGGGCAGGCCCAGGTCGCGCGTGAGGAGCATGATGTCGGTGATGTCCACGGCGCCGTTGCCGTCTATGTCGTAGGCGGCGGCGTCGGCGGTGGCTGGCCGCCGCGGCCAGTGGCTCGCCTCGATCTGCACATCTTCCGCGTCAATCACCCCGTTGTGGTTGAAGTCGCCCATGCTGTAGCGCGCCCGGGTTGGCGTCGGCGTCGGCGTGCGCGTCACGGTGGGCGTGCGGGTCGCCGTGGCCGTGCGCGTGGGCGTCGCGGTGGGCGTCGCGGTCGGAGTCGGAGCGGCGCTTGCCGGCAGCACAAACAGGGTGATGCTCTGGCCGGGGGACGTGGCGTCGAAGCCGCTGCCCGTGACGGCCAGGTCGGCCTCGCGCACAATCGCCGCCAGGTTCGCCGGGCTGTAGCGGTAGACGGCGGCGGCGGCGGCCGGGCTGAACCCGGCCAGGGACAGGTGGCTTGCCAGAGGGGTGTTCGTCTTGTTGACGACCATCAGCGTCAGGGCGTTGTCGCTGCTCCGCTGCGCGCCGTAGATTGCCAGCGTTCCCTGGTCGGCGCTCGTGGCGAGGACACTCGTGTCGCCGAACGCGCTGCCCGACCCGTCGTAGTTGCGGTACATGCGGAAGGCGAACGCGCCAGGCTCCGTGACCTGGGGCGGCTCCCACAGCGTCGCCAGGTCCAGCCCCTCGCGCCCAAAGATGCCGAGGACATCGGCCTGGGCGAGCGCGCCGTTGATGGTGTCGAGCGCGCCCCAGTTGTACTCGCTGATGGCGAGCTTCGTGCCGGGGTAGTTCGCGTTCACCCAGCCGCGCATGCGCGGGATGAGCTGCACCGTGTCGGCGATCCAGCTCTCGTCTACGTAGGTCGGGTCCCACAGCGAGCGCGTCGAGCGCAGGCGCAGGGCCTGGGTCGCGGCGTTGCCGGCCGGCGCGAGGGAGACGCCGGACGCCTGCGGGTAGTAGTGCAGGTCCAGGTAGTCCAGGATGCGGACGCCGTGCTGTCCCTCGTAGGCCGCCATCTGGGCGAGATACCACGGCGTGAACGCCACGCCGCCGTGGGCGTTGCGGTCCTGCGGGTTGTTCCACCAGCTCCCGCCCGGCGCCTGGTCCAGCGCCGACCAGAAGTAGGCTGTCCAGCCCCATAGCACCGGGCCGAGCGTCTTCGCGCTGGGGTCGGCGGCCTTGATGGCAGCGGTATACTGGAGCGTGCGGTCACGCAGCTCGTCATAGCTCGTCGGCGACGGGTGAACGTCGCGGTGGGTGCTGTTCCACAGCATCGGCTCGTTGTCCAGGTTGTAGTAGGCGACGCCGCCGTGGGCCGCCGTCCCGTAGCGCCCGATGAGGTGGCCGATCCAGCCCTGGACGAACGCCGGGTCAATCGCCACGCTCGTGTCCGTCGGGTCGTTGCCGGTGACGGTGGCCCCCGACGTTCTGACGCCGTTGCCGCAATCCGTCCGCCACGGGTCCACGCTCTGCTGTGCCCCGTAGGTCGCCACGCTGAAGCCGCAGGCGTAGGCGCGCGACTTCGGCGTCCAGCCGATGAGTGGCATGGTCATGATCGTCTTCGTCCCTGTGCGGCGGTCCTGCTCGACGAAGCTATCGGCGGCGGAGCCGTCGGGCAAGGCGGCGGGGTTGGTGTTATCCTCCGGGATGTTCTCGAAGTACCAGTCGCTGGCGTGGTTGCTCGTGTCGTAGCGGTAGTTGTAGCGCGTCGTCGCGTTGCCGCCCCAGCGCCGCACCGGCAGGCGCACGGCGGCCGCCAGGTCCTCGCTGGCGTAGTTGATGCCGTAGATGTCGGGGCTGATGGCGTGGCGGCTCGCCGCGGCGTCCACGCTCAGCGCCGGCCCGACGCTGGGCGGCGGTGTGGGTGTCGCGGCCGGCGCGGCGAAGGCGCTGTCGTCGTGGGAGAAAGGGGACTGGGCGTGGCCCTGGCTTGGGAGCAGGGCGACGCTGGCGAGGACCGCACACAGCACCAGCAGGCGCATCAAGGGGGATACGCGGGGGGGCATGCGGATCACCTCCTACTGTGGGAGCCGACCGGAAGAACCGAGCGGAACTAGCGCCTCAGCCTGCTCGAGTGGCGTAGAGACGCGGTATACCGCGTCTCTACCACCGCTCTCCAGCGGGAGTCGGCAAAGTCCGGCTTAGGCTTCGCCGAGCTTCTCCAGGGTCAGGCAGTACGCGACCGGCCCCTTCTCGAAGCTCGACAGGCGGAAGAACTCGTCCGGGGCGTGGATCTGCTCGTCGTGCAGGCCGAAGCCGAGGCCGACGGAGTACGCGCCGAGGTAACGCTGGAACAGCTCCGTCACCGGCACGCTACCGCCGGAGCTAACGTAGTACGGCTCGCGTCCGTACATCTCCGTCAGCACCTCGCGCACCACCTGCACCGTCGGCAGGTCCAGGGGCATAAGGTACGGGTAGGCCTGGAACGGGAAGGACTGGACAGTGACGGTCACACCGGGCGGCGTGTGCGTCTCGACGTGGCGCACGAGCAGCTCGCGGATACGCTCCGGCTTCTGGTTTGGCGCGAGGCGGCAGGCGATCTTGGCGTGGGCTTCGCGCGCCAGGACGGTCTTGATGCCCTCGCCCTGGAAGCCGCCCCATATCCCGACGATCTCCAGCGTTGGGCGCACCCATAGGCGCTCGTAGGTCGTGTAGCCCGGCTCGCCGAACACCTCCTGGATGCCAATCTCGGCCACGTACTCGGCCTCGTCGTAGGGGATTCGCGCGATCTCCTCTCGCATCGCCGGCGTCAGCGGAACGACGTCGTCGTAGAAGCCCTCGACTGTGATCGTGCCGTCGGGCGCGTGCATCGAGTCCAGGATGGCGATAAGGGCGTGCAGTGGGTTGGCAATCGCGCCGCCGTACATCCCGGAGTGCAGGTCCGAGCGCGCGCCCTGGACGTCAATCTGGATGGCGGCGAGGCCGCGCAGCCCGACGCCGATTTGCGGCTCGGTCTCGCTGAACTGGCCGCTGTCGGCGTTGAGCACGACGTCGCACGCCAGCAGCTCCTTGTTCGCTGCGACGAACTGGCCGAGCTGCGGGCTGCCGATCTCCTCCTGACCCTCGAAGATGAACTTGACGTTGATGGGGAGCTTGCCCGTCGTCTTGAGCAGGGCTTCGGCGGCGATGATAGGGCCGAACATGTTGCCCTTGTCGTCGGTCGCGCCGCGCGCGTACAGTCGGCCGTCGCGGATCGTCGGCTCGAAGGGCGGCGTCGTCCACAGGTTCAGCGGGTCTACGGGCTGGACGTCGAAGTGGCCGTAAATCAGGATGGTCGGCCCGCTCGGCGCGTGCAGCCAGTCGCCATAGACGACGGGATGGCCGCCGGTGGGCATGACGCGGACGTTCTCGATGCCGGCCGCCGTCATGCGGTTCGCCACCCACTGGGCGGCGCGCTCGACGTCGGGGGCGTGCTCCGACAGGGCGGAGATGCTGGGGATGCTTGCCAGCTCCACCAGCTCATCCACGAATCGCTGCTTGTTCTCGTTCAGGTAGGCTTCCCAGGCGGGCATTGGGCAGGTCTCCTCTCGTTTCGGTGCGGGGGATGGGAGGTATTGTACGCCCGCGCCTGCCGTTCGCCAAGATTGGTCACGAACGTGTCGCGCCGGCGCTACAGGGGGATGCGGCGACGCTCCGCCAGCTCGGCTTGCAGCCGCCGCAGCTCGTTGGCGTACTCCGTGTTTAGGACACGCCGCAGGCCGCCCTCCCCGTCCGGCGCCAGGTCCCACAGACCACTGTTGTGCCAGTGGTCGAGGCGGTCCCAGTCATGGCGGTCCAGGATCGGGTACAGTGTCACGCCGCCGATGGGCGTCCCCAGCGCCCAGGCCTGCTGAACCTCGTCCAGCATGAAGCGCAGCCAGGCCGCGCGCCCCGCGCCGTAGTGGCTGGTCTCGGCGATGAAGATGGGCCGCCCGTAGCGGGCATACACCTCGGCGAGAATCTGGTGCGGCGGACGCCAACGGTCGTCCAGCGGCTTGTAGGCCCACCCCAGCCACAACCCGCTGGGATACTCCCACTCGCTGTTGTGGTAGAAGTTGACGCCGACGATGTCAAGGTAGCGCGGAGCGCCGCCGAGCTGCGGCTCCAGCCGCCCGACCAGCATGTCCGCCGACTGGAACTGGCCCAGCCGCCGCGCCTCGACCTCGTCGGCCAGGTCCTCGCGGCCGCGCTGCGGGGCGATGTGGATGATGGGGTCTACGTGGACGAAGCGCGCGCGGCCGTCCACGGCCCACACCTCTTCCATCGCCGAGATCGCGGCCCGCGTGAGCTGCATCTTTAGCTCGTAGCCACGGCCACTGGCGTAAGGATGGAAGTACTGGGCGTCGCCTGCCGCCCACGCCAGGTAGGACATCTCGTTGATCGGCGTGTAGTACGGCACAACGTCCGAGTGCTCGCGGACGAAGCGCGCCGTCGCGCGGGCGAAGCGGGCGAAGCGGTCCACGAAAGCCGGGGCGAACACGTCCACATCGTCCGGCCAGCCGTAGTGGCACAACGCCCAGATCACCTGGATGCGCTGCCGCTGCGCCGCCGCCAACATGGGCGCGAAGGACGCGAAGTCGTAGCGGCCGCCACGGTCAATGAGGCGCCAGCGCACCGCGTCCCGCGCCGTGGTGATGCCGACGCTGCGCAGGCGGGCGTAGTCGGCCTCCGCCTGCTGGTCGTGCTGCGTCGAGGCAAGCATGTCCAGCCGCACGCCGGCCCGGTTGATCTGGCTGCCGGACTCGAACCCCGCCAGCCAAAAGGAACTGAAGATCTGGGGGATGTCAGCATGGGGGAGGGGTGGCATGATCACTCCTCAGCAAGTTATGCGCCACCGCGCCCGGTGGACAAACATTTTGATAACACTCTGCATAGATAGGACTCTATCTTTGCGCTTCATAGGTCGGGGAGGTTTGGAGGGCATGCCCCTCCAAATCCCCCTGTCCCATCCGCCGGCGGAGGTGAAGTGTCGCCTCGCTCACGACGGAGATAAAGCATAAATGGGCGAGCCGCGCCGTGTTCCGGTGCGGCTCGGGAAGGAGGGGGATGGGGGGATGAGTGCTTGCTACGCGGCGCGGCGCTTCTTCCGCGGCCGCTCCTCTTCCACCGGCGCGGCCGCCGCCTCGACCAGGCGGGGCGTCGGCTGCGCGTCGGCGTCGTACCCAACCATGAGATGGTGCGGGCGGACGTAGGCGCTGGCGCGCACCTCGTAACCCGGCGCCGCGCCCTCACCTATCGCCGACGGGTGTACCAGCACCAGGTTCGGCTCGACGCCGAACCGCTCTCGATATCGCTCCGCCGCCAGCTCGACCTTGGCCGCGAACGGCGTCCTGGAATCCTTGTCATACCACATCAAACCGATGTCCATGCCTGCACTCCCGACGAGTATGGGTGGGGTGGGGAGTATCGCTCACGTCTCGCGGCCGACCTGATCGCCGGCCGCGTTCTCGCTAACCGTCCTCACCAATAATGTTGAACTCACGCTGCACCGGCGGCAACGCGGCCTGCTGGGGATACCAGCCGCCCATGCCGCGCGGCGGGGCCGCCATCTGGGGCGGCGAAACGACGATGATTTGCGGCTGCTGGGCGGGGCCGAGGCCCGGCTGCTGCCACGGCTGCGCCGGCTGCGGCTCAGCCGGCTTCTCCGCCGGGCGCGGCTCCGAACGCCGCGCCGCGTAGAGAACGAGGAGGGCCACCGGCAGCGCCCCCGCGACGCCGAGCACCACGCCGACGACGACCGCCATCGCCTCCGACCCCATGCGCACCGCGACCGCGCCGCCCAGACCGGCGAAAAACGCAATCACAGCGCCCCGAAATAGCCACTTCACCATGCACCTCCTGTTGCAGACCTATGACGCTTTCTTTTGTCCGCCGCCTGGGATGACCTGCCAGCCTTGGGGCCGCGGCTTCTTGGGCGCGGGAACGGGCGGGGCCGACGGCGTCACCCCCTCGATGCCCAGGGGAAGTTGCTGCGCCCCGGCGGGTGGCGTCGCGGGTGGGGCCGGCGGGGCCGGGGGTACAGACACGGCCTGGAGCGGCGCTGCAACCGGCGGCTCGGCGGCCAGGGGAGGCGGGGCCGACGTTGCGGGCGCGCTGCGTCGGCGGCGCGGCACAGCCACCGGCTGAGGCGGAGTGGGGGCCAGTGACGCGAGCGGCCGCGGACTCTCGCCGACCGGCAGGCAGGCGTCGAGGTCACTCTCGGCGACGAACGCGGCCTGAAGCCGGTGCGCGTTGCCCTGCACGACGAGCAGAAAATCGCCGCGACCCACCAGGCGCTCGGCGCCGCTCTTCGCAATCCCCGCCGCCACGCGCGCATCCTCGGCGCTGGCGACGCTCCCGATCAGCCGCGCCGGGAAGTTCGCCTTGACCAGCGAGCCGATGATGGCGCTGCTCGGCTTCTGCGTGCAGCAGACCAGGTGCAGGCCCGCCTCGCGGCCGCGCTGCGAGATTCGCGTCAAGGCCATCTCAACGGCCGGCCCGCCGACGAGCGCCAGGTCGGCCAGCTCGTCAATGAACGTCACGATGCGCGGTAAGGTAATGCGCTCGCGGTCGCGGCGCTCCATCTCCTGCACCAGCCACTGAAGAGCGATCACGGCCTCCTGGGTGTTCTGCGCCACGCCCGCGACCAGGTGCGGCAGGCTGGCGAACGGAGCGTAGCCCCGCCCTTTGGGGTCAATCAGCAGGAGCGCCAGATCGGCCGGCGAGTTGTAGTGCGCCAGGCTGGCGATCATCGAGCGCGCCAGTGCCGTCTTGCCGCTGCCCGTCGTCCCGCTGATGAGGACGTGGGGCACCTCTGGGCTGGAGAGACGCAGCAGGATGGGCGTGCCTTCCCCGTCCATACCGAGGATCGCCGTGTGCGGCGGGACGTGGTGCAGGCGGTCCACCAGGTCGAAGAGGTGCACCATGCTGCGGTCGCCGCGCGGGAACTCGAGGTCAATCGTCGCGCCGTGGCGCACGACGCGGCAGGTGGCGACGCCGAGGGCGAGGGCCAGCTCTTCGGAGAGCCGGGTAATCTGGCTGACCTTCGTGCCGACGGCCGGCACAAGGTGGAAGCGGACAATCTGGGGCGTGACCGAGCCGCCGGTGACGCGGCCGGCGATCTTGTGGCTCGCCAGGACCGCCTCGATCTGGTCGGCCTGGTAGTGGAGTTGATTGATGCGCTTGCTCATGGGTACCGCCTCCCGAAGCGGGAGCCTGGCGGCCGGTCGGTCGCCAGGCTCCTCGCTCGCGCCGTCTCAAACCTGGCGGATGACTGCCACAACCTTGCCCTGGACCGTGACCTCCGACGGGTCACAGTAGATCGGCTCCATCGTCGCGTTCTCTGGCTGGAGGCGGATGCGGTCGCCCTCGCGGAAGAACCGCTTCAGCGTCGTCTCGCCACCGCTCTCTGTCTCCAGCCACACGGCGACCAGGTCGCCGTTCTCGGCGCTGTCCACGTGGCGCAGCACCACCGTATCGCCGTGATTGATCAGCGCGTCAATCATCGAGTACCCGTTGACTCGCATGGCGTAGACGTGGCGGGTGTCGCCGACGAGGTCCCGCGTCAGCGCGAGGTGCTGCTCGGGCGCCTGGCGCACCTGTTGGTCGCCGGGCTTCTGCAGCGGCTTGCCCGCCGCGATCTCGCCCATGTACGGGACGTGCAGCACCCCGCCAGCGCCGTAGCGCGCACCATCCCAACAGAAGCGCAGCTCGATGCCGCGTGCAATGCGCGGCGTGATGCGGATGAAGCCGTACTGGTTGAGAAGCTGGAGCTTGCGATGGACGTGGTCTTCCGACTTCATCTGCAGCGCCGTGCCGATTTCCCGCACGCTCGGCGCTCGCCCGTGATCGGTGAGGTAATCCTCGATGAAGCGCAGGATGCGCGGCAGGGGATCTTCCAGGAGGTGCGGCGCGGGTATGGCGTCGCCCCTGGCAACGTCGTCGCCCATGTCCGCCCCGTCCAGGTCCGCCGCCGGCTCGCCCATCATCGGTGTTCCGTCCTCGCCAGTCTCGCGTTCGTCAAGCTCATCTGTCCAGTCATCTGTCCGTGCTGTCACATCCCCTCCTAGAACAGAACTCATGTTCTACTCACGTAATGTAGTATAGCAGAACATGTGTTCGGTGTCAAGGGGCCGGGCGAGGCAAAACCGGACGGCCTGGATTTCGCGCGCCCGCGCCGGTTAGCACTCTTGGCGCTTATTTGCTATAATTAGTGAGAATCTTCTCGAAAACGCGCGCAAATCCCCCCTCAACGACTTGACAAACGCCAAAATGAGCGTAAAATATACCTCGGTTTAGCACTCTCACCTAGTGAGTGCTAAGACGCTCACTGGAATCTCACACGTGAAGGAGGTTGTGCTGTATGAGCTTGAATCTGAAGCCCCTGGGCGATCGGGTAATCGTCGAGCCGATTGAGAAGGAAGAGATGACGCCGACGGGCATCTACGTGCCCGAGACCGCCAAGGAGAAGCCCCAGGAGGGGACGGTGCTCGCCGCCGGCAACGGCCGCTTGAACGAGGAAACTGGCAAGCGCACGCCTATGGAGGTCGCCGTCGGCGACCGCGTGATCTACCAGAAGTACGCGGGCACTGAGGTCAAGATTGACAACAAGAAGTACCTGATCCTGAGCGAGAAGGACATTCTCGCCGTCGTTCAGCCTGAGACAGCGAACGCGTAAATCGCCGCGACAGCAGCGCAAGGAGGACACAGAATATGCCTAAGCAGCTAGTTTTCGGGGAAGAGGCTCGCCGCGAGCTGAAGCGTGGCGTGGATACCGTCGCCAACGCCGTGAAGACGACCCTCGGCCCTAAGGGCCGCAACGTCGCCCTGGACAAGAAGTTCGGCGCGCCCACCGTCACCCACGACGGCGTGACCGTTGCCAAGGATATCGAGCTTGAGGATCCGTTCGCCAACATGGGCGCGCAGCTCGTCAAGGAGGCCGCGACCAAGACCGACGACATCGCCGGCGACGGCACGACCACCGCGACCGTGCTGGCCCAGGCCATCATCACCGAGGGTCTGCGCAACGTCGCCGCTGGCGCCAACCCGATGCAGATTCAGATCGGCATCCACAAGGCGCGCGAGACCGTCGTTCAGGCCATCAAGAGCAGCGCGATCCCGGTCAGCGGCCGGGATGACATTGCCAACATTGCCACCATCTCCGCTGGCGACCGCGAGATCGGCGACCTGATCGCCGACGTGATGGAGAAGGTCGGCAAGGACGGCGTCATCACCGTCGAGGAGAGCAAGGGTCTGGCGTTCGAGCAGGAGTACGTCGAGGGTATGCAGTTCGACCGCGGCTACATCTCCCCCTACTTCATCACCAACCCTGAGCGGATGGAAGCCGTCGTCGAGAACCCGTACATCCTCATCACCGACAAGAAGATCTCGGCCGCCGCGGACATCGTCCCCATCATGGAGAAGCTCGTCCAGACCGGCCGCCGCGATTTCGTCGTGATTGCCGAGGACGTCGAGGGTGAGGCCCTGGCGACCCTGGTGCTCAACAAGCTCCGCGGCACGTTCAACGCCCTGGCCCTCAAGGCCCCCGGCTTCGGCGACCGCCGCAAGGCCATGCTGGGCGACATCGCCACCCTGACCGGCGGCCTCGTCATCAGCGAGGAAGTCGGCCGCAAGCTCGAGACCGTCACCATCGCCGACCTCGGCCGCTGTGACAAGGTCATTTCCACCAAGGACGACTCGACCGTCGTCGGCGGCGCGGGCAAGGAAACCGAGATCATGGGCCGCATTGACCAGATCAAGGCCCAGATCGAGCAGACCACGTCCGACTACGACCGCGAGAAGCTCCAGGAGCGCATGGCGAAGCTGAGCGGCGGCGTGGCGATCATCCGCGTCGGCGCGGCCACCGAGACCGAGCTTAAGGAGAAGAAGCACCGCGTCGAGGACGCCCTGCGCGCCGCCCGCGCCTCCGTCGAGGAGGGCGTGGTGCCTGGCGGCGGCGTGGCCCTGGTGAACGCGCAGTCCGCGCTGAACGACCTCAAGCTCGAAGGCGACGCCGCGACCGGTGTCCGCATCGTTCGCCGCGCCCTCGAGGAGCCGATGCGCCAGCTCGCCGAGAACGCGGGCATGGACGGCGCGGTGGCCGTGGACGACGTGCGCCGCAGCATGCGCGAGAGCGGCAGCAAGACGATGGGCTACAACGTCATGACCGGCGAGATGACGGACATGATGAAGGCGGGCATCATTGACCCGGCGAAGGTGACGCGCTCGGCCGTCGAGAACGCCACCTCCATCGGCGCGATGATCCTGACGACCGAGGCGCTCGTGACCGACCTGCCTGAGAAGGAAAAGGCCGGTGGCGCCCCGCCGATGCCCGAGTACTAAGCCGACAGATTGACCCGAACAAACGGAGAGACGCGCCCTGGGCGCGTCTCTCCTCGCATTTGCCGCCGACGGACTCCCCGCGACCGGGGAGTCCGTTCTGTTTCTGGCGGGGGCAAGCTTTGGACCGCGAAAGACACGAAACCCCACGAAATACGCGAAAGCAGACCATGACCTTTTCGCGCCTTTCGCGCCCTTTCGTGGCCTTCGTGGTCCAGCGGGCCGCGCCGGCTTAAGCTGTGGGCCGCAGGCGGATGGTGAAGCGCGCGGCGAGGCGCTGGAGCATCGCCAGCTCCGGCGACCCCAGCAGCAGCGCGGCGACGAAGAACGCGACAGCGCCGACGCTTAGCTCGATGACGGCGCGCGCCGCGCCCGGCAACGGCGGCAGACCGAGCAGCAGACCCACCAGCGCCGCGACCATCACCAGCGTCGCCAGCGCCGTCTTGACGATGGACATGCGCAGCAGCCCGTCGTCCAGCCCGCCCATGCGCCGCCACAGGATCGCGCCCAGGATGACCATCTCTATGGCCGTCGCCAGGGAGTTGGCGAGGGCGAGGCCGCCCTGCTGCATCGGGCCGATGAGGATGAGGCTGAGCACGACGTTGAGGCCCATCACCAGGAGGCCGAGCAGGACGGGCGTGAGCGTGTCGTGCAGGGCGTAGAAGGCGCGCGTCAGAATCTCGACCATCGAGTGCGGAACCAGGCCGAGGGCGTAGAACTGCAAAGCATCCGCGGTCAAGGCCGTCGATTCCGCGCTGAACGAGCCGCGCTGCAACAGGAGCTGGATGATGGGCGTGCGCAGCACGTATAGCCCGGCGCTGGCCGGGATGGTCACGAAGGCGATGAGGCGCAGCAGGCTGGCCAGGGTCCGCTTCATCTCGTCGTGCTCGCCCCGTGCCACCTGGGCCGAGAACGTCGGGAAGATGGCGTTGGCGATGGACAGGGCGAAGATGCCCTGCGGCAGGAGCATGATGATCCAGGCGTAGCTGAGGGCGGCGACCCGCGCCGGACCGTCGTCCAGGTGCGACGCCAGGTTGACGTTGGCGATGAAGTTGAGCTGCACCGCCGCCAGGCCGAGCGTGCGCGGCGCGATGAGCCGGGTCACCTCGCGCACGCTCGGCAGGCTCATGCCGAACGTCCACGAGTAGCGGCTCGGCAGCCGCAGCAGGCCGGGTATCTGGACGCCCAGGTGCAGCGCTGCGCCCAGGACGACGCCGGCGGCCAGGCCATGCACGCCGAAGCCGCGCGGCGCGAGGACGAGGGCGCCGAAGATGATGGCAAGATTGTAGACGATGGGGGCGAGGGCGGGCAGGAGGAAACGCTGGTACGACTGGAGGATCGCCGTCACCAGGCCGCTGACGGCGAACAGCACCGGCGACAGGAGCATGATGCTCACAAGATCCGACGTGAGCGCCTGCTCGCCGGGCGAGAAGCCCGACACGATCATCGTGGTGATGGTGCTACGGAAGAAGGCGGCGACGAGGGCGAACACTACCAGCAGCACCGTCATGATGTTCATGATGGCGCTGGCTGTCTTCCACGCGTCGCTGTCCTCGTCGCGCGCGATCAGCCCCGCAAACACGGGGATGAACGCCGACCCGATCGCGCCGGCGCCAATGACGTTGAACAGCAGGTCGGGGACGCGGAATGCCGCCAGGTAGGCCCCGTAATCGGGGTTCGTGCCAAACTGGTAGCCGATGACCGCTTCGCGGCCCAGGCCAAGGACGCGGCTAATGACGAAGGACGCCATCAAGATGGCGGTGTTCTTGGCCAGGGCGGAACGCCGGCTCAAATGGTTACCTCACGCCGTGGAATTCGCACAGGCAATTCTAGCGTTCCCTGCGCAAATGTCCACTCTAATGTATACTTGCCATCACCCATTCACTCATGAGATGATATTGCGAGGACTGATGGAGCAGACACCCACCCCGCGCCGGCGACCGCCGCTGGCTGCGATGCGCGTCATGAATCCGGTGATGAAGACCCTGCTGCGCTCGCCCCTCCACCGCCCGATGAGCAAGCGCCTGATCGTCCTGTCGTTCACCGGCCGCAAGAGCGGCAAGTCGTACAGCATTCCCGTCGGCTACGTCCAGACAGACCCGACCACGCTCCTGACCGCCACCAACAGCGCGTGGTGGAAGAACCTGCGCGGCGGCGCAAAGGTCAAGGTGCGGCTGCGCGGCAAGTCGTACACCGCCGTGACAAACGTCACCACCGATGT
This sequence comes from Anaerolineae bacterium, assembly GCA_046328525.1. Lineage (GTDB taxonomy): Bacteria > Chloroflexota > Anaerolineae > Epilineales > JAHCIE01 > JBDHWG01. The sequence goes on along the minus strand of JAXLWK010000005.1, from coordinate 242,669 downwards.
CGAGGGCTTGCAGAAAGACTTCCGCGACCTCCTGGCCGACGCCCCCCAGCTCCGCGACATCACCGGCGTGCGCCTCGACGCCCAGGGCGAGCCGATTCCGGCCGACGTGGAAGCGGCGCGGCGGCGCGGCTTCGCCGTCGTCCGCATCACGCTGGACAGGCCCGCGTAAAGCGCTGGACCACGAAAGGCGCGAAACCGCCTTCGCCATCCCCCCGCCGTCTGCGGCGGGCGGCCGCCGTAGGCTCAAGCCTACGGCTACTCATGCAAGCCCAAGGGGCTGGGGGAGCCGGAGCGGCAGCCTCTCAGGCTTGCACCCGTAGCCCGCTGCTTCAGCGGCGGGCGGGCCTGGCGTTTGGAGTGACAGCGATTTTCATCCGTCTGCTGGTGGACATAAGTCCATGGGGACTCTCTTCATCCCTCTCCATGTGGGAAAGGAAGCCAGAGATCTCGACCTATCCGGCATATCTGGTCTGCACAGACCTGTCCATTCCACGCGCGTGTCTCAACTGACGCTAGGGACGGTTGAGTTGCCGGAGCAGCGATTGGCGGATCAGGCCCATGGCGTCGTCAATCTGCCCGGGCGAGGTGAGCGTCAGCTCGACATCTCCGTTGCCCCAGTGGCCGACGGCGCTCACGTCGCGGTAGGGCACTCGCGGAGTCGTGACCTCGGCGAAGGGCATGTTGAGCGTCAGGACGAGGGCCTTCTGCTGCGGCGTGATGTCCACGAAGTTCGTGGCGGCCTTGTAAGCGATGTACATTTTCCGCACATCTTCCCAGACCACCGGGTCTAGCCCCAGGATACGCTCCCGCAGTCGGTAGAAGAGGTCGCGCGTCTCACGCGAAACCGTGGCGAGGTGCGAGTCGAGTGTGTAGCCATCTCGGCTCGGCACGGTGGTTCCAGCTGCCCCGATGATCGGAGCATCGCTCAGCAGGGCTTCGAGCAGGTCCGGCTCATGCGAGCTCGCGACCTGCGCCGCCTGCCAATCCTTGAACGTCTTGCCCGCAAGCGCCACGGCCGAGCGCCAGGCGCGGAGAAACTCATTGGGCGGCTGGTTGAGATGGTTCCAGTAGAGCATGGCCCAGCGAATGTCGCGGCCAGCGGAGTAGCGGGCCGCGAACGGTTCGACACTGCGCGGACTCAGCGAGGCGACCGCCGGGAACTCCCCGTAGTCAAAGCAGAAGCCGGCGGTGAGGCCGTTAGAGCGGCGGATGAAGGACAGAACGTACCAGCCGCCCAACGTCAGGGCAATCCGGCGGCCGTCGCGGAAGGTGGCGACGAGGAGACGTCGGGCGTTGGCATCATCCACCACGTGGACGAGGTCGCGCACCAGAGCGCGGGCCGCCTCGAGGTCGTCGTAGTCGCGGAAGACGCGCGTCAGCTTCTGGGTCGGTGTCAGCGCCTCAGGAGTGGTGGACGGCTGCGGCGACGGCTGCGCGGTGGGCGCCGGTCCGGCGGACGGCCAGACCTTGAGGGCAACGTCGGCAAGCTCGCCGGCGCGGGCGGCAATGGCGGCTTCGTCCCATCGGTCGAGCTCCGCGAGCCGACGGTTCAGCGCGAGCTTGCTGTACTTGAAGCCGCCCGGCATGTCGCGCTTCTCCGGGAAGGGTCGGTTGCTCAGCTCGGGATTGTAGCCGGTCAGGGTCAGATTGCCGATGGTGTGGAGGTACTTCGCGTGGACGTCCTGCCAGTTGGGGCCGAGCATGGTCTGCCAGTCGCTTGACTGCTCGATGTGCTGTGGCATGACGTGCTCCACTGTGAGCGCCTGAGAATCCACGACCTCCTTGTTGTCGTACTGTTCGAGCCGGCGGAACAGGTAGCCGCGCGTCTTCGGCCGCAGGTTGTACACGTCGCGTTGAACAAAGAGGTTGCGGAACTCCTCGTCATTCGGGAAGCGCTGATAGGACGTCATGCGCGCAAACGCCGCGCGGACGCTGTCAAGGTAGTGGTCAGGCTCCACGGACCGGTAGAGCGTGAGGAAGGTCTTGTTGAGGGAGTTGGTCGGGATGCCGCAGATGGCGCGGCGGAAGACGTAGCTCTCGATGAGCCGCAGGATCGCGGCGAAGTCGGCTTTGCCGATGACCTTCCGGTCGTAGTCGTCGTAGACCTGCATCAGGAAGGGGTACGCGACGTTGACCTCCAGCCGATTGATGTCCTGCACCGCCTCACGAATGGCCGGCTCCGGGTCGTCGGCGTGGACGAGGCGGGAGAAGTGGTGCGAGTGGTGGTGCAGGTCGGCCACGATAGGGCGCATGCGCTCAGGGCGGCGCGTCTGGACATACTGTTTGAACTCGGTGTAGACCTGGCCGATATTGGGAATGCGCCCACCCTCGATAGTGAGATAGTCGCGCATGAAGCGGTCGAACAGGCTGCTGCCATCAGCGAGTGTCAGACGCAGCTCCATCGGCCGCCAGTGCGCCGTGTAGAGGTCGGTCTGCTCCTGGGGCGGCAGGTCCATGAGGATGTAGTTGCGCACAAGGTCGGCCTGGGATAGATCGAGACCCGTGGAGTTGAGACTCTCGAAGATAAGCTGGGGGTTGTCGGAGCCGCGCTCCAGGCGGATGTCCACGATGCTAAGCTTGGCGAGGCCAGTGTAGATTTGGTCCAGGTTGACGCCCGGCTTGCTCAACTGCTCGCTAAAGAAGCGGAAGTTCTCCACGAGGCGCGGCGAAGCGTTTGGCGGCGGCTCGCGGTCGTCAACCAGCGCCTTCAGCGTGTCGCGGTCGTTTTCGGTGAGCAGGAGGCGGTAACGCATCTCGCCCTTGCCGTGGCGGTTGTGCAGGAAGTAGTCGTCGAGCGCCTCGACGGTGATGTCGTGCTCGGCATCACTTCGCGCCAGGGCACGGCGCAGGGCGGCCAGAAGCAGCGTCAGCGTGGTGAGGCGCTGCTGGCCGTCTATGACGAGTAGGTCCTGGATCTGCGACTTGGGCACCTCGCGGTCGGCGATATAGACGATGGAGCCGATGAAGTGGGACGGAACGTTGGGGTCCGTGGATACGCGAAGGATGTCGCGCCAGAGCTGCTGCACCTGAACCGGCGTCCAACTATAAGTCCGCTGATAGATGGGAATGACGAACTGTTGCGCCCCTTGCAGGAAGGGTAGGAAGAAGGCTTCTACGGCTTTCATGCGTCAGTGTCCCCCATGAGCGTGAGTCCGTTGACCTTGTTCATCTGTTCCGTGGGTTCCGTGGTTCACGTTTTGGCGCCGTCGCTCGTCCGGGCGCGGCACGCAGCGACGAACGCCTCGAACAGCGCCTGCATCTCCGGCGCATCCGGCAGCGCCTCCGGATGCCACTGCACGCCTAGAGCGAACGGGTGGTCGGCCACCTCGACGGCCTCGACGACGCCGTCCGGGGCGCGCGCCACGACCTTCAGCGCCGGCCCCACGTCGCGGATGGCCTGGTGGTGCAGGCTGTTCACCGCCAGGCTGTCGCCACCGACGATGCGCGCCAGGGTCGAGTCCGGCGCAATCTCGATATCGTGGGGTCGCAGGTCGAACGGCAGGCCGGGGTAGTACGTGTGGCGCTCGACGCCGGGGTGCTCGCTCACGTCCGGGTAGAGCGCGCCACCCAGGGCGACGTTGAGCACCTGCGCCCCGCGGCAGATGCCGAAGTACGGTTTGTCGTCGTCGGCCGCCAGCCGCGCCAGGGTCATCTCCGTCCGGTCGCGCTCGGCGTCCACGCCGCCGACCTTCTCGTGCCACGCGCCGTTGTAGTGCGTCGGGTCCACGTCGCCGCCGCCCGGAATGAGAACGCCGTCCAGGCGGGCGTAGATGGCGCGCAGGCTGTCCTCGCTCAGCTCCAGGGGGATGAGCAGCGGCAGGCCGCCAGCGCGCTCGACGGCGCTGACAATCTGCGACAGGAGCAGGTCGAGGGCGTGGCGGTCGGGGGCGTTGATCGGGTTGGTGGTGATGCCGATGAGCGGCGCGGGCATGGACGGCTCCTCCATTAGGGTGTTTTCTCGGCCCACATCATAATGCGCTTGCCCAGCTCGCGCGCGGCGTCCGGGCGGGCCAGGGCCAGGGCGCGCTCGGCCATGTCGGGCAGGGCGGTGCTGCCCGGCGCGAGCCACTCGCGCAGCCGGGCGACGACGGCTTTCGGGTTGAACGCCGCCGCGCCCACCTTCTGCTTGACCACCCAGTCCACGTTGCTCTCTTCCTGACCGGGCACGTAGCCGAAGATGATGAGCGGGCGGCCGGCGATCATGCCCTCGGCGATGGTGCCGGGACCGGCCTTCGTGACCAGGACATCCACCGCCGCCATCCACTCCGGCATGTTGCGCACGAAGCCGTTGACCACCGTCGGGACTTCCCACTCCACGGCGCACAGCTGCTGGCGCAGCGTCTCGTTGCGGCCAGCGATGACGACGAGCTGCACCGGCAGGCCGCTGGTGGCGATGGCGCGGGCATTCTCGAACACCGCGCCCATCCCCTCGCCGCCACCGACGATAAGCACGCCCGGTAGGTCCGCGTGCATGCCCAGGCGCTGCCGCAGTTCCGCCCGGTCGCCGGTGAAGCGGCGGAAGCGCGGGCTGACGGGCTGGCCGACGGTCTCGACGCGCGTCGGCGGCAGGTGGCAGCGGATGGCCTTCTCGCGCGCCTCGTCCGTCGGAACGTAGGTGAAGTTGACCAGCGGCTCGAACCACGTGCGGCTGCCGTAGACAAGGTCCGTGACGATGGTGAGGGCGGGCATGGCGTGGGGTAGGGAATGTACGGCCAGCGCCATCGGGTGCGTCACGATGGGGTGCACCGACACGACGACATCCGGCTTCTGCAACTCGATGATCTTGCGCAGGCGCGGCACCAGCATCGGCAGGAACGGCTGCCAGGCGGTGTTCTTGACGACGCGGAACTCGCCCATCTCCCACGCCGCCTTCCACGCCCAACCGCTCCGCACCATGGGGCTGTACAGCGAGCCGAGGCGGTTCAGCGGGCGCGGCAGCCCTTCCAGGAAGAAGTCCACCAGGAACACCTCAGACTGCCCCGGCCACGTCTCGTCAATGGCGTCGCGGATGGCTTCGGCCGCGCTGCGGTGGCCGCCGCCGGTGTCCGAGAAAAAGAATACGATGCGCGTTGGCGCTGGCATAGCGATGTCTCCTATGTCCTGACGCCGCCCTCACCCCTTCTGGCCGTTTCCCCTCCGAATCCATTTCAGCGGGGGGCTGAGGCACGGGGAAACGGCCAGAACCCGGCCCCTCTCCTAGAGCGGGAGAGGGGGGGGATCATCTGATCCCTCTGGTTCCCCTTCTCCCATTTTGGGAGAAGGGGCTAGGGGATGAGGGACGAGTCTCCCCGCCGCAGGACGGTTTTGACGCTCTTCTCGAACTTCGGACGGGGCAGCAGGACGCGGTGGCCACATCCGAGGCAGCGGATGCCAATGTCAGCGCCCAGCCGCACGACCTCCCAATCCGTCGCGCCGCAGGCGTGAGCCTTGCGTAGACGGACGACGTCGCCGAGCGCAAACTGGGGAATCTCGCCCTTCATGAGCCTCTCGCCGCGCAAATGTCGCATCGCGTCAGGCACGGGATTATAGCACGAGCCGCCCGTCCCGTGAAGTTTGTAGCATACTAACGGGTATGCTATCATTCTTGGGCTATTCAGACAAGGTAAGGCTTTAGTGTTCAATCTCCCGACCCTCAGCGAGCTAATCTCGCGCGCCATCGTGCTCATCGTAGCGTTCCCGGCCCACGAGGCCGCCCACGCCTTCGTCGCCAACTGGCTGGGCGACCCGACGCCGCGGCGCGCCGGGCGCATCAGCTGGAACCCGTTCCGCCAGCTCGACATCGTAGGCGCGGTGCTGTTCCTATACGCCGGCATCGGCTGGGCGTACACGCCGATAGACCCCGTTCGCCTGGGGCGGCGCAACGTCGCCATCGTCTCCGTCGCCGGCCCGGTCGCCAACTTCCTGGTCGCCCTGCTGTTCGCCCTGCCGGCGCGGTACGTCATCGCGAACGAGTCGCTGTCGCAGCTCTTTGGCTACCAACAGATTTTCCCGTCCCTGGGCCAAATCATGTGGGCCATGGTGTTCTACAACGTCCTGCTCGGCGTGTTCAACCTGATCCCAATTCCGCCCCTGGACGGCTTCAGCATCCTGCTGGGGATTGTGCCATACGCCTGGTATGTGACCCTGTCGAAGCTCCAGCCGTATGCCGTCATCATCATCCTGGGCGTCGTGTTCCTGCTGCCGATGATCGGCATCAACCCCATCGGCCGGCTCATCAGCGGGGTCGCATTGCCGATTGCCGCCGCGCTGGCGGGTCTATGATGCCGTCCCACACGCTGCACTCGCTCCGGGTGCGTGTCGGGCAAGTGGGCTACTCCCTGACGGCGCGCTGGGCGCCGACAGACGCGAGTGTCCTGGCCGCCCTCTCGCCGGCCGAGCGGGCGCTGTTCGACCAGATGCGGCCGGCGGACCGCACCCACGCCCTGCGCGTCGCCCGCCGCGTGCGCCAGGCGGGCTACGGCGACGCGGCGCTCATCAAGGCGGCGCTGCTGCACGACGTGGGCAAGGCGGGGCACGGCGTCCACCTGCTGCACCGGGTTCTCCGCGTCCTGCTCGCCGTGGTCCTTCCGTGGCTGCTGGCGCTCATCGCCGGACCCGACGCCGGCTGGCACGAGCCGTTTCACGCCCTGGTCTATCACGCGACGATGGGCGCCGACCGGCTGGCCGACGTGGGCAGCGACCCGCTGACCGTGGCCCTGGTGCGCTACCACGACGCGCCCGCCCCGCCGCCAGACCTGGCGGATCACGCCGACTGGCTGCGCGCGCTTCAGACGGCGGACGACCTGGGGTAGACGATGATTTGTAGTAGCGACTTCAGTCGCTCTTACGGCCTGGGAAGCGACTAAAGTCGCTACTACCTTCTCTTCGAGAACAGCAGGAGAATCGCATGGCGGATCGTCCACGTATCACCATTATCGGTCTCGGCTTCATCGGTACGTCCCTGGCCCAGGGGCTGGCGCAGCTGCGCACCCCCCAGAGTAACTACGAAATCGTCGGCCACGACAAGGACGGCTCGGCCAGCAACGCCGCTAAGAAGCTCGGCGCGTTCGACAAGATCGAGTGGAACCTCATTAACGCCACCGAGACGGCCGACATGATTTTCATCGCCACACCCGTGCAGGGCATGCGCGAGACGATGGAGGCGATGGGCAAGTACCTCAAGCCCGGCGTCATCGTCACCGACACCGGCGGCAGCAAGAGCCAGGTGATGCGCTGGGCGCAGGAGACGCTGCCGGACACGGCCCACTTCGTCGGCGGCGATCCGCTCCTCGGCCGCGAGGGTGCGCCGGCCGCGACCGCCTCGGCGGACGTGTTCCGCAACGCGGTCTACTGCCTGTCGCCCGCCGTCACCGCCTCGCCCGACGCCATCAACATCCTGGCGAGCTTTGTCTCCGGCCTGGGCGCGCAGCCGTTCTTCGTCGACCCGGACGAGCACGATGGCCTGGTCGCCGGCGTCGCCTATGCGCCGATTCTGCTGGCGGCGGGTCTGATGAACACCGTCTACGGCAGCCGCACGTGGGCCGAGCTGCAGCGCATGGCCGGCGCGAACTTCAAGGAGTTCACCGCGCCCCTGGCGCTGAACCCGGCCCACTGGCAGGGCCTCATCGAGACCAACAGCGCCAACATGGCCCGCTGGCTCGACCTGACCATCGCCGAGTTGCAGACCCTGCGCGCGACGATCGGCAGCGGCGACGCGGCTGCCATCGAGAAGATGCTCGACGGCGTGCTGACGGCGCGGCTGAAGCTCGACAGCGACGGCAAGGAGGAGGAGAATCCAATGGATGAGGTCGGCAAGGACCGCTTCCGCCAGATGTTCCTCGGCTCGATTGGTCAGCGCAAGAAGAAGTGATGGTGTACGTGTACATGGTGGAATGTCGCGACGGCACGCTCTACACCGGCTGGACCACAGACCTGGCAGGGCGTGTGCAGGCGCACAACAACGGGACGGGCGCGCGGTACACCCGCTCGCGCCGCCCGGTGCGTCTGGTCTACTGGGAGCCGGCCGCGGACCGCTCGGCGGCCCTGCGGCGAGAGGCAGCGCTGCGGCGTCTGCCCCGCGACCAGAAGGTCGCCCTGTGCGAGAAACGCTGAGTCCCATGCCCCAGTCTCACTACCGTATCCTGATGGTGGCCCCGACGAGCTTCTTCGCCGACTACGGCTGCCACGTCCGCATCCTGGAAGAGGCGCGCGTCCTCCAGTCCCTCGGCCACGAGATCGCCATCGTGACCTACGCGCGCGGCCGCGACCTGCCCGACCTAGCCATCCACCGCACGCCGCCGCTGCCGTACCACGCCAGCTACGAGGTTGGCTCCTCGCGCCACAAGTTCGCCTTCGACGCCTACCTCGCGCCGACGGTGCTGAACGTGGCGCGGCGCTTCCGCCCGCACGTCGTCCACGGCCACCTGCACGAGGGCGCGCTGCTCGGCTTCCCGTGGACGCTGGCCGGCGGCGCGCCGCTGGTGTTCGACTTCCAAGGCTCGATGACCGCCGAGATGCTGGACCATCACTTCCTGCGGCCCGGCGGCAAGCGCGAGTGGTTCTTCCGCCAGGTGGAGAGCGCCATCAACCGCCTGCCCGACGCCGTCGTGACGAGCACGGAGCGCGGCGCGCTGCAATACAACGCCGCAACGCCCGGCCGCCACGCCCGCCCCATCCCCGACGTGGTCAACCCGCACATGTTCCGCCCCGGCCTCCTGCCACCCGACGAGCGCGCGGCGCTGCGGGCGCAGTGGGGCATCCCGCCGGACGCCGACGTCGTGGTCTACCTCGGCCTGCTGGCCCACTACCAGGGCGTGGACCACCTCTTGCGCGCCGCCGCCGCGATCTGCGCCGTCCGCCCCAACGCCCACTTCCTGGTCATGGGCTACCCCAACGTCGAGCGCTATCGGGACATGGCGCACGCGCTCGGCCTCAAGGGCCGGGTGACGTTCACCGGCCGCGTCGCCTACGAGGACAGCCCGCGCATGCTGGCGCTCGGCGATGTCGCCGTCGCGCCCAAGCTCTCCCAGACGGAGGGCGCGGGTAAGCTGCTGACGTACATGTCCATGGCGCTGCCTACGGTCGCCTTCGATACCCTGGTGGCGCGGGAGTACCTGTCGAGCCTGGGCGTGTATGCCCCGGCCGGCAACATCGTGGCCCTGACGACGGCCCTCGTCCGCCTGCTCGACGACCCGCAGCGGGCCGATGTCGGCGAGCGCCTGCGGGCGCACGTCCTGCGCGCCTTTCCCTGGGCAGACGTGGGTCGCGCCCTGGTGGACGTGTACGAGGAGGTGCTGGCGCGCAGAGGCCAGCTCCCCCGGCCCCAGGGTCAGCCGGGGCAAGAAAGCTCTTCCCCCCTCTCCCAATATGGGAGAGAGGGCATCGGGCTTCCCCCCTCTCCCAATATGGGCGAGGGGCCGGGTTCTGGCCGTTTCCCCGTGCCTCAGCCCCCCGCTGAAATGGATGCGGGGGGGAAACGGCCAGAAGGGGTGACGGACAGGGAGGCGCGATGAGTGTGATGGTCAACCGCGCGCGGCGGCCCCGCCTCGACAAGCGCGTCGGCGAGCTGGTGCGCTACCGCGAGTTGGTGCGCAACCTCGTCATCCGCGACCTGAAGGCGCGCTACAAGAACTCCGTCCTGGGCTTCTTGTGGTCACTGCTGAACCCGCTGCTCATGATGATCGTGTTCACCGTCGTGTTCACGGTCATGCTGCCGAACAATGTGCCGAAGTATCCGGTGTTCGTGCTGTGCGCCCTCCTGCCGTGGAACTGGTTCTCCGGCTCCATCAGCGGTGGCCTCACCAGTGTCATCGGCAACTCCAACCTGGTCAAGAAGGTCTACTTCCCGCGCGAAGCGCTGCCGCTGTCCGTCGTCCTCGCCCAGGGCGTGAACTTCCTGCTGGCGCTGCCCGCCCTGTTCGCCATGATGCTGGTGTTCCAGGTCCCGTTCACGGTGTGGATATTGCTGCTGCCGGTGGTCATGCTCGTCCAGCTGATCTTCACCCTCGGCATCGCCCTGTTCCTCGCGGCCCTGAATGTCTTCTTCCGCGACACGGGCGTCATCATGGAGGTGCTGCTCCAGGCGTGGTTCTTCCTGACGCCGGTCGTCTACGACATCATGGTGCTGCCCGAGAGCAAGATGATCATGGGGCATGACGTGGACGTGCGCCGCGCCGCGTTCATCCTCAACCCGATGGCGTCCATCATCGCCAACTACCGCGTCATCCTGTACTGGGGCAGCCCGCCCGCGTTTGACTTCCTCATCCGCACCGCCGTCACCTCGCTGGTCATCCTGATCTGCGGCTACTGGTTCTTCACCAGTGTGGCGTCGCGCTTCGGGGAGGAGATCTAGTGGTTCACTACCCGGTGGTCGCCTCGATTGTGCTCGCGCTGGATATGGCTATCCAGCGCCGCCATCAGGCGGTGGTAGAGACGCGGTATACCGCGTCTCTACCACCGCCTGAGCGGGTGACGGCGTGATGTCCTCCGCCGCGCCCGCCGTCGTCTTCGACCACGTCTCGAAGCGCTTCATCCTGCACCACGACCGCCCGCGCTCCTTCCAGGAGTGGCTCGTGCGGCGCTTCCGGCCGAGCGACGACCGGGAGGAGTTCTGGGCGCTGCGCGATGTGAGCTTCAGCGTCGGGCGCGGCGAGGCCGTCGCCTTTGTCGGCACGAACGGCGCCGGAAAGAGCAGCCTGCTCAAGCTCATCAACGGCATCCTGACGCCGACGGCGGGCGACGTCATCGTGGACGGGCGCATCTCGGCGCTGCTGGAGCTGGGCGCCGGCTTCCACCCCGACCTGACCGGCCGCGAGAACGTCTACCTGAACGGCTCCATTCTGGGCCTCGACCGGCGCACCATTGACCACCTCTACCCCCACATCGTCAAGTTCGCCGAGCTAGAGGACTTCATTGACATGCCGGTAAAGCACTACTCGTCCGGCATGTACATGCGCCTCGGCTTCGCCGTCGCCATCCACGCCGAGCCGGACATCCTGCTCGTGGACGAGGTGCTCGCGGTCGGCGACGCCGCGTTCCAGGCCAAGTGCATGCACCGCATCCTGGACCTCAAGAAGCGCGGCGTGACGATCATCATCGTCTCCCATGACCTGGACTCGGTGCGCAAGCTCTGCAACCGCGTCTTCTGGCTCCAGAACAGCCGCATCCGCATGGAAGGCCCGCCGAGCCGCGTCATCGCCGCCTACCTGGACTGGATCGCCCAGCACCAGATGGACGACATGATCGAGGAGGCCGAGGAAGAGGCGGAGATGGAGGCAGAGCGGGCGGCGGCGGAGGCCAGCGCTGCGCCTGCGCCCGAGGCTGCGCCCGCGCCTGAGCCGGCGGCGCCCCTGCCGGCCGCGCCCATGCCCGAGCGCCAGCCGACGAGCAGGGTCGTCGTGCCGAGCGCCCTGCGCCACCCGGACGCGACGCGCTGGGGAACCTACGATGTCGAGATTACCGGCGTCGAGTTCCTGGACGGCGCGGGGAAGCCGGCCCAGGCGTTCGACACGGGCGGCCGCTTCACGGCGCGCATCCACTACGACGCGCACCAGCCCCTCCCGCATCCCATGATCGGCATCGCCATCCACGCCGAGGACGGCGCCCACGTCACCGGGCCGAACACGGTTACGTCCGACTTCGACATCCCCGTCCTGGACGGCCAGGGCTGGGTAGACTACATCGTGGACGACCTGCCCCTGATCGCCGGAACCTACGTCTTCACCGCCGCCATCTACGACTTCTGGGAGACGACGGCCTATGACCACCACGACAAGGCGTTCGTGTTCCGCGTGCGCCCCGGCGCGCCCGAACGCTACGGCGTCGTCGTCATCCCGGCGCGGTGGGCGCACACGTCGGGCGAACCGCAGGATACCATGCCATCCACACCGCTCAAGGCCGACCGCCTGCGCTGACAGACCACTATGAGCGCCGACTACTCCGTTGGACTTCTCGCCTACAATGGCCGCGCGTTCCTCGACACCTGCCTGGCGTCCGTCCTGGCCCAGGAGCCGCCGCCGGCCGAGGTCGTCGTCGTAGACAACGCCTCCACCGACGGCTCGGCCGATTTCGTCGCCGAGACCTACCCCACCGTGCGCCTGATCCGCAACGACACCAACGTCGGCGTCGCCCAGGGCTACACCATGGCCGCCGCCGCGTTGTCGTCGCCGGTCGTCATCCTCCTCAACCAGGACCTGCGCCTCCTGCCCGGCTGCCTGGCCGCCCTCGTCGAGACGTTCGACGCGCCGGACGTGGCCGTCGTCGGCGCGAAGCTGCTCTACGCCGACGAGCAGACGCTCCAGCACGCCGGCGGCTATCTGCAATGGCCGCTGTTCCTTGCCCAGCACTACGGCTATGGTGAGGCGGATGGGGGGGCATGGGACGCGGAGTTGTTATCCGACGGCCGCCCGCCGATAGACTACGTGACCGGCGCCGTGTTCGCGGTGCGCAAGAGCGTCTGGGATGCGCTAGGCGGCTTCGACGACCTGTTCAGCCCGGCCTACTTCGAGGAGGTGGACTACTGCTGGCGGGCCAAGTCCCTGGGCAGCCGCATCGTCTACCAGCCCCGCGCCCGCGCCATCCACTTCGAGACGACGACCCTGGGCAAGGGCGGCCGCCGCTACCTGGAGCTGTATCACCGCAACCGCCTGCGCCTGGCGCTCAAGGACGCCACCCTTGAGCATATCCTGGGCTACTTCGCCCGCGCCGAGGCGCGGCGAACGGCGGGCCTGCGCGTGAGCGACGACCCAGCCGCCAGGCTCGACCTGGACGCGGTGCGCCTGGCCTACGCCGACGCCGACGCCCACCTCGATGCGATCCTGTCGCGGCGGGGCGACGCGCCGGTCTCCCCCGGCGCCGTCTGGGCGCTCCGCGATATGCTGGCGGCGCTGCGCGAGATCGCCGACGGCGATGGCGGCCCCGACGCCTGGCGGCACATCGTCCTGCCCACGGCGGCGACCCTGAGCGCCCGCGACCTCGCCATCGCCACCGGGGCCGTGCCCCCCTCGCCCATTTTGGGAGAGGGGGCGGGTTCTGACCGTTTCCTCGTGGCTCAACCCTCGGCTGAGATGAATGGGGAGGGGAAACGGCCAGAAGGGGTGAGGGACGTGACCGCTCTTGCCACCCTCAGGCCGCAGCCGTTCGTCTCCCACGCCCCCGTCGTCGGCCCGCTCATCGTCTGGGTGCGCACGCTGTGGAACTCCGTAGCCACAAAGTGGTACGTCCAGCCACTCGTGGACCAGCAGACCCGCTTCAACGCGGCGGCGGCCGAGGCGCTGCGAGAGATGGCGGCCGAGCAGGCGCGCAGCCGGGCGCTCATCGAGGAGCAGGCGGCCTCGCTCACCCAGCTATCTCAGCGGCAGACGCTCGTCGGCGCGGCGATAGCCGGGCTGGCGGAGGAAGCCGAGGCCCTGCGCACCGCAGCCGACGCCCTGCGCTTCGACCTGGACGCCGCGATGGTCAAGGACGACGCGCGCGCCGCCGATCTCAAGGCGCGGGCCGAGGCCCTGGCGGCCCGCATCGCCGCCCTCGAAGACGCTTTGCCGAGATCGGCCCCACTCCCTGGAGATAAAGCGGCGAAGACAGGGGAGAACGCGCTGTGAGCGGCTCCCCCATCCGCGACCGGCTGCGCCGCCTGCGCGCCGCCTGGGACGCCACGACGCCCGCCTCCGACCCGCAGGTCAAGGCCGTCGAGGCCGACTTGCGCTCGGCCGAAGCCGCCTTGCTGGCCGCCCAGCGCCAGATCAGCCTGCTCACTGCCCGGGTGGCGGCGCTGGAAACGCGGCTGGCGCGGGCGACACCTGAGGGCGGCGCCGGGGGGCCGCTGCGCCTGGCGTACTTCAGCCCGCTGACGCCCCAGGCGACGGGCATCGCGGGCTACAGCGAGATGCTGCTGCCCGCCCTGGCGCGCATGGCCGAGGTGGATGTCTATGTCGGCGATGTGACCCCCACCGATCCGTTCGTGAACCGCCTGCCCGTCTTTCCGACGACGGAGTACGCGGCGCGGCGCGCGGCGCGGGCCTACGACGCCACCATCTACCACATGGGCAACTTCCGCGGCTACCACGCGGCCATCTTCGCGGTGATGCAGCGCTACCCCGGCATCCTCGTGCTGCATGACTTCCTGCTGCACCACTTCTTCGCCGGGTTGACCCTCGACGGCGGGCGGCCGGACGACTACCCCTGGGAAGTGGGCTACGCCGAGGGGCCGACGGGGATGGCCGTCGCGAGGGCGGCGCTGCGCGGCGAGCGGCCGCTGCCCCTGTTCGACTATCCCCTGGTGCAGCGCGCCCTCGACCTGAGCCAGGGCGTCATCTGCCACAGTGACTACGTGCGCCGCCAGGTGGCCGCCCTGCGCCCCGACCTGCCGTGCGCCGTCGTCGGGCTGGCGACAACGCCGAGCTACCGTAAGCCGCCGACGCCGAGCGCCGCCCGGCAGCCTTTCCGCGTCATCACCGCCGGCTACATGACTCCGGCTAAGGGTCTGGAGACGGCGCTGGAAGCCTTCGCTGTGTTCCGCCAGCAGCGCCGCGACGCCCGCTACACCCTGGTCGGCAGCGTCGAGCCGGGCTTCGACCTGGAGCGGCTCATCCGTCAGACCGGCGTCGCTGACGCGGTGGACGTGCGCGGCTTCGCCCCGACGCTGGCGGAGTTCGACACGATCATCGCCGACGCCGACGTGTGCCTGAACCTGCGCTACCCAACGGCCGGCGAGACCTCGGCCAGCCTGCTGCGCGTCATGGCGGTCGGCGTGCCGGCCATCGTCACCGATATTGGCTGGTTCAGCGAGCTGCCCGACGACACGGTTATCAAAGTCCCCGCGCCGCCGACGGCGGAGGATGTGGCGCGGAGCCTGGCGGCGCTGGCGGACAGTCCGACGTGGCGCGCGAGCATGGCCGCCGCCGCCCAGCGTTACGTCGAGACAACCCACTCACCGGCGGTGTCGGCGCGCGGCTACGTGGAGTTCATCGAGCGTCTCGCGTAATCCCATGCGCATCCTGCACGTCCTTCAGCGCTATTGGCCGGCCGGCGGCGGCGCCGAGCGCCACCTGCACGAGATCTCGCGGCGGCTGGTGCGCGACGGCCACGCGGTGACGGTCTACACCACGGACGCCGAGGACTTCCAGCTCTTCTGGGACCCGAAGAAGGCGCGCTTCAGCCACCTGGCCGACATCCACGACGGCGTCCAGATCCGCCGCTTCCCCCTGCGCCACCTGCCCCTGGCAAAGCTCTCGTTTCCCGCCGTCCGCCGCGCCATGTCGCACCTCTCGGAGCTGCCCCTGGACATGACCCCCGTCCTGCCGCGCGTTGGGCAGTTCACGCCCTGGGCGCCAGGCTTGCGGGCAGCCCTGCGCGACGCCGGGCCGGTCTGGGACGTGGCAGCGGGGATGACCATCACCTACGACGCCCTGCTGTGGCCCGCGATGGAGTGGGCCGCCCGATGGCGGCGGCCCTGGCTCGTCTACCCGCTGACCCACATGGCCGACACAGGGCCAGGCTCGGTGCGCCGCTACTACACGATGCAGCACCAGCTCGAGCTGAGCCGCCGCGCCGCGTGGGTGTTCGCCCAGACCGAGGCAGAGCGCGCGTTCCTCAGCGGGCGCGGCGTCGCGCCGGAGCGCATCATCGTCGCCGGCGTCGGCATCAACCCGGCGGAGTACGGTGGCGGGGACGCCCGCCGCGCCTGGGACAGCCTCGCCCTCGCCCAGGGTACGCCCCTTGTGCTGAGCCTGGGGACGGCGAGCCGCGACAAGGGGACGATGGACGTGGTGGCGGCGATGCGGCGGCTGTGGGCGGCTGACTCTCCCGCGCACCTCGTCGTCGCCGGCAGTGTACAGGATGAGTTCCAACATCTGTACGACACTCTGTCGCCCGCAGATAGGGCGCGCGTTCACCTGATGGGCTACGTCGCCGACGCGGCGAAGCAGGATTTGCTGGCCGCCGCCAGCGTCATGTGCCTGCCGTCGCGCGCCGACTCCTTCGGCATCGCCTATCTGGAGGCGTGGGCCTACGGCAAGCCGGTCATCGGGGCGCGGGTGGTGGGCATCAGCGATGTCATCGCCGACGGCCAGGATGGCCTGCTCGTGGCGTTCGGCCGGCCGGACACGCTCGCGGCGGCCCTGGGGCGGCTGCTCGACGACCGGGCGCTGCGTGACGCGCTCGGCCAGCGCGGCCGCGCCAAGGTCCTCGCCCGCTACACGTGGGAGCAGGTCTACGCCCGCGTCCGCCCGGCCTACGAACAGCCACGGGGTGGTGGGATGTAGTGGCGACTTCAGTCGCTCCCAGGGCCGCCCCGGGTGACAAGCCCCTCACCCCATCCCCCGCGTTTCCTTTTCGCGCTTTTCGCGCCCTTTTCGAGTCTTTCGTGATCCAATAGTTCACTCCACTTAGCTTTGAGGGTAGCTCTACACGATAGCGTGGAGACCCCCCTCTGCTCCCCCCGCCGGCGGGGGGATGGGGGGTGAATTCGGCTCTTCCACGCTAAACTGTGGAGCTACCGCTTTGAGAGCCATGACTGACAATGCTTGAAAGACCCGACCTGCCCGACGCGACAATCATCGCCTGCCTGCGCGAAGACTACGGCGTGTATGCTGCCGACGTCGCGTTTCTGCCGCTCGGCGCGGATGCGAACACGGCGGTGTACCGCGTCGCCGACGGCCCGCGAGCGTACTTCCTGAAGCTGCGGCGCGGCGACTTCGACGAGACCAGCGTCACCGTCCCGCGCTTCCTGCGCGACCACGGCGTCGCCCCCGTCATCGCGCCGCTCGCGTGTCTCGATGGGCGGCCCTGGACGCGCGTGGCCGACTTCGCCGCGACGCTCTACCCGTTTATCGAGGGCCGGAACGGCCAGGAGACGCCGCCGTCGGACAGGCACTGGGTCGAGCTGGGCGCGGCGCTGAAGGGGATGCACACGGTGAATCTGCCACCGGCGCTGGCGGAGCGCATCTCCCGCGAGACGTTCTCGCCCTCTTGGCGCGACATGGTGCGCGATTTCCAGGCGCGGGCCGAGGACACGGCGTACGCGGAGCCGGTGGCCGCAAGATGCGCAGCTTTCCTGCGGGCGCAGCGAGCGGAGATTGACAGTCTTGTGGCGCGGGCGGAGGCGCTGGCCCCCGGCCTCCAGGCGCAGACGCCGGCGCTCGTCCTGTGCCACGGCGACATCCACGCCTGGAATCTCCTCATCGCTGCCGATGGTGGGATGTACATCGTGGACTGGGACACGCTCATTCTCGCGCCGAAGGAGCGCGACCTGATGTTCGTCGGCGCGGGTCTGGGGATTGGGGACACGCCGGAAGCGGCGGCGCTGTTCTACCAGGGTTATGGCGAGACCGACCTCAACCAGGCGGCGCTGGCGTACTACCGCTGCGAGCGCATCGTCGAAGACATCGCGGCGTTCTGCCAGCAGTTGCTGCTGACGGACGCGGGCGGCGCGAACCGCGAGCAGGCGCTCGGCTACCTGACCGACTCGTTCCTGCCCGGCCACGTCGTCGAGCGGGCATTCCGAGCGCCGTAGCGGCAAGACATCTACCACGGAACACACGGAAGAAGACGAGAGCAGATTACTCGTGCGCTGCGTGCCAAACGAATACTACGATTCCCTTGCGTGACACGCCGCGTTGCAGTACAATAGGAGCAGGAGGCAAAGAAGCTTATGCGCCATGTGAGCACCGAAGTCGTTGTCATTGGCGGCGGATCCACGGGTACCGGGACGGCCCGCGACCTCGCCATGCGCGGCTTCCAAACAATCCTCGTCGAGAAGCGTGACCTCACCCACGGCACCACCGGCCGCTACCACGGTCTCCTCCACAGCGGTGGCCGCTACGTGGTCAAAGACCCCGTCTCTGCCAAAGAATGTATCGAAGAAAACTATATCCTACGCCGCACCATGCCTCACTGTTTGGAGGACACGAGCGGCTTTTTCGTCACGACCCCGTGGGACGACCCGGCCTTCGGGGATACCTTCAAGGCGGCGTGTGACAAGGTCGGCGTGCCCTGCACCGAGCTAGCGCTCTCGGAGGCGCTGCGGCGCGAGCCACGCATGAACTCCAAGATGCAGCGCGTGTTCGAGGTGCCGGATGGGTCGGCCGACGCATTCATGGCGACACGCCTCGTCGCCAAGTCCGCCGCGCAGTACGGCGCGAAGATTTGCCCGTATCACGAGGTGATTGACCTGGTGAAGGATGGCGACAAGATCGTCGGCGTTCACGTCAAGGACACGGTCAAGGACGAGGAATACGTCATTGACTGCGACGTGGTCGTCAATGCGTCGGGCGCGTGGGCGGGCAAGATCGCCGCGATGGCGGGCGCGATCGCCAACGTCATCCCCGGCAAGGGCGTCATGGTCGCCACCAACCACCGCCTGGTGAACACCGTCCTGAACCGCTGCAAGATGCCCGCCGACGGCGACATCATCGTGCCCATCCACACCGTCTCGGTCATCGGGACGACGGACCACAAGGTCCCCGATCCGGAGTTCTACGGCATTGAGCCGTGGGAAGTCGAGCTGATGCTGGAAGAGGGCGAGAAGATGGTGCCCGGCTTCAAGACCTCGCGCATGGTGCGCGCCTGGGCCGGCGTTCGCCCGCTATACCAGGAGAGCGCAGCGGCCGACACGCGCGACGTGACGCGCACATACACGCTGCTGGACCACGAGACGCGCGACGGCATCAAGGGGTTTGTGACGATCACCGGCGGCAAGTGGACGACGTTCCGCCAGATGGCCGAGGTCACGGTCAACGCCGTGTGCAAGAAGCTCGGCACAGAGCGCCCGTGCCGCACGGCGTTCGAGGCGCTGCCCGGCAACGAGGACGGCAAGTTCTACACCCTCGGCCACCGGCTCAAGGAGATCGAGGAGGCCAACACGTATGGCGACCTCATCTGCGAGTGCGAGATCGTCACCGGCGCGACGGCGCGGGAGGCGATGGTCAACGCCGTGACCCTGGACGATGTGCGCCGCGAGACGCGCCTCGGCATGGGGCCGTGCCAGGGCGTCTTCTGCCGCTATCGTGGCGCCGCTCTCTATCAGGAGGTCAAGGGCGTGTCCGTCGAGGAGACGAACCTGGCCCTGCTCGACTTCCTCCAGGAGCGCTGGAAGGGCCTCACGGCGATTCTGTGGGGCGACCAGCTGCGCGAGGCGGCGCTGGACGAGATCATGTACCGCGGCATCTTCAACGTGGACCACCTGGACATTGACGGCAAGAAAAGCCCGATGACCGACTTCTACGCCTTCGAGCCGCCGCACGACGAGGCGGTGGTGAAACATTCATGACCACCCCGGCGCCCGCGCGTCTTATGACAGGCGCGGAGTTGCTGCGCCTGCCGGCCTACAAGCGCTATGAGTTGGTGCGAGGCGAGCTTGTTCCCATGTCACCCACCAGCGGCGCTCACGGCATCGCTCAGATCCGCTTCGGCGGCATTCTCAGCGAGTTCGTCGAGGCGCATCAACTCGGCTACGTCATGAGCGAGGTCGGCTTCTACCTGGCCCACGACCCCGACACGGTGCGCGGCCCAGACGTGGCCTTCGTGCGGACGGAGCGCGCGAGCGAGAGCGACCTGGAGCGCGGCTTCATCGAGGGCGCGCCAGACCTGGCGGTCGAGATTACGTCGCCGGGTGACACCATGGACGAGATGATGGCGAAAGTTCAGGAGTACCTGGCGGCAGGCGCCGCGATGGTGTGCGTTATCACCCCCCGAACTCGCTCCATGACCGTCTATCGGCCTAACGGGAGCGCGGCGGTGCTGACGGCGGCCGGCGGCGACACATTTCACGGCGAGGGGCTGCTGTCCGGCTTCTCCCTTCCCGTTGCGAGGCTATTCATCCCATGAAAGCAGATACCATCGTCATAGGGGCCGGCTATGCCGGCCTGATGGCCGCCCTCCAGGCGGTCGAAAGTGGACAGAAAACCCTGCTCGTGTCCAAGGGCGTCGGCACGACCCACTGGACGCCGGGCAGCGTGGATATTCTCGGCTACGACATGGCGACATCCGAGCTGGTGCAGGACCCGCGCGCCGGCGTCGGCAAGCTCATCGCCGCGCAGCCTGACCACCCCTACGCCCGCGCCGGTCTCGACAGCCTGGACGGAGCGCTGGCGGCCTTCATGGCCGTGACCCAGGCCCAGGGGTTGCCCTACGCCGGCGCGGCGGAGCGCAACCTGCTCCTGCCGTCGCCCATCGGCGCAATCCGCCCGACGGCCATCGCGCCCCTCTCCATGGCGACCGGCAGCCTGAGCCAGGGCGGGCAGATGCTCATCATCGGCTTCTCGAAGCTGCGTGACTTCTACCCCTTGCTGGCCGCCGGCAACCTCACCCAGGCCGGCTACCAGGCGCGCGGCATCAGCATTGACGTGCCGGTCATCAACCGCTACCGCTTCCTGACCAGCGTCATCCTGGCGCAGATGATGGACGACCCGGCGGTGCGGCGCGAGGTCGTGCGCGAGGTCAAGGCCGTCTATGGCCGCGAGGAGCGCGTGGGCTTCCCGGCCGTGCTGGGCTTCCGCAAGCACCCGGAGGTCATGGCGGACCTGGAGCGCGCCCTGGGCGTGCCTGTGTTCGAGATCCCCACCCCGCCGCCCTCGGTACCCGGCTTCCGGCTGTACGAGGCGTTTCGCCGCACGCTGGAATACAAGGGCGTGCGGATGATCGTCAGCCCGATGGTGCTAGGCGCGAAGACGCAGAACGGGGCGGTCCAGGCCATCGAGACGGATAGCTCCGGCCACAGCACGTTCCACTCCGCCGGGCGCTTCATTCTCGCCACGGGCGGCCTGGCCGGTGGCGGGATCGTGACCGACTACAAGGGCGGGATTCGGGAGGCGATCTTCGACCTGCCGCTGCACGCGCCGGCGTCGCGCAACGAGTGGATCAAACCCCTCTACCTGTCGCCGACCGGCCACCCGATCTTCCAGACCGGCGTGATGGTGAATGACAGCCTCGCGCCGGTGGATGCGGCGGGCCGCCCTGTGTTCAACAACGTGCGCGTCGCCGGCAGCGCGCTGGCGCACCTGGACGAGTGGCGCGAGAAGTCCCACGAGGGCGTGAGCCTGTCCACCGGCTGGAAGGCCGGCCGCGCCGCGTAGCATAAGGATAAATCGCATGGAAGCGCCGATTGTGTTTCAAGACCATCTGCCGGTCGAAGCGACCCTCGACCGCTGCATCAAGTGCAATAACTGCGTCTCGTTCTGCCCCGTGGCAAACGTGACCGACCTGTTCCCGGGGCCGAAGTACGAGGGGCCGCAGGCCGCTCGCTTCCGCGCCCCGGCGGAGGAGTCGCCGGACCACTCGGTGGACTACTGTAGCGGCTGCCGTATGTGCAACATGGTCTGCCCGACGGGCGTCAAGATCGCCGAGATCAACGCCCGCGCCCGCGCCAAGATGTACAAGGATACCGGCGTGCGCTCGGTGCGCAACTGGTTCGTCGCCCGCCCGGACCTCCTGGGCGCTTTGGGCAGCCCGGCGGCGCCCGTCGCCAACACGATGCTCAAGCTCAGCCCGGTGCGGTGGATGATTGACAAGGTGATGAAGATTGACCAGCACGCCGCGATGCCGGCCTTCTCCTTCGGCACGTTCCGCGGCTGGTTCACGTCCATCAAGCCGCCGTTCACCTCGACGCGCAAGGTCGTCTACTTCCACGGCTGCTCGACGCAGCACTACGAGCCGTGGGTCGGCCAGGCCGCCGTCGCCGTCCTGGAGCACAACGGCATCGAGGTGATCTTGGCCGACCAGAACTGCTGCGGCCTGCCCGCCCTCTCCAACGGCCTGTTCGATACGGCGAAGGACTACCACTGCCGCAACGTCCGCAAGCTCCTGCCGTGGGTCAAGCAGGGCTACGACATCGTCGGCACGTCCACGAGCTGCACGCTGACTCTGCAAGAGGAAGCGCCGGAGCTGCTCGACCTGTACGACGAGGACACGCGCCTGGTGTCGCAGCACACCTACGACATCTTCGAGTACCTGCTGATGCTGCACGAGAAGGGCGAGCTGAACACCGCCTTCCGCCCGGTCAACAAGGTCGTGCCGTATCACCCGCCGTGCCAGCTGCGCGCCCACCGCATGGGCCTGCCGGCCATCGAGGTGCTGTCGCTGATCCCCGGCCTGGCCATCCACCGCAGCGAGGCGGCGTGCTGCGGCATCGCCGGCACCTACGGCCTCAAGAGCGAGAAGTACAAGATTGCGATGGCCGTCGGCCAGCCGCTGTTCGACTGGGTCAAGGATGAGAACCAACCCCTCATCGCATGCGACAGCGAGACGTGCCGCTGGCAGATTAGCGCCGCGACGGGTGTTCCGTCCGTGCATCCCATTGCCCTCCTGAAAGAGGCCTATGGCATATGATTGGCCTGGTGCTGGTTTCCCACAGTCACCGGCTGGCGGAAGGCGTCCGCGAGCTGGCCGAGCAGATGAGCCAGGGACGCGTCCCCATCGCCGCCGCCGGTGGCCTGGATGACGAGACCATTGGCACCAACGCCGAGCGCATCCTGACGGCCATCGAGGCCGTCTACCAGACGGACGGCGTCCTCGTCCTGGTGGACCTGGGCAGCGCCGTCATGAGCGCTGAGATTGCCCGCGAGATGCTGGCGCCGGAGCAGCAACCCGGCGTTCGCCTGAGCAACGCGCCCATCGTGGAAGGGGCGATCGCCGCCGCCGTCGCCGCCGCGATGGGCGATTCGCTGGATACGGTTGCCGCTGCGGCGCGCGGGGCGCTGGCGACGCCCAAGGTCGGCGAAGACGAGCCGGTCGGCGCGCCCGCGCCCGTGGCAGAGATGTCTTCCGACGGCGCGGCGCAGGAGATCGTCCTGCCGATCCGCAACAAGGTCGGGCTGCACGCCCGCCCGGCGGCGCTGTTCGTGCAGACGGCGGGGCGGTTCGGGGGCGACATCCGCGTGCGCAACGTGAGCCGCAACACGCCGCCGGCCGACGCCAAGAGCATGTTCGCCGTGCTGGGCCTGAACGGGCGGCTCGGCGACGAGGTTGCCATCCAGGCCGCCGGGCCGGACGCCGACGCGGCGCTGGCGGCCTTGCGCGAGTTGGTCGAGGGCGGCTTCGGCGAGGAAATTGTGCCCCTCGGCAGCGAAGCGGAGGCTGAGTCTGTGGCCGCCGAGGCGGGGCCGGAGCTGCTGATCCAGGCCATCGCGCCGGGAACGGCGGGTGTCGGCATTGCTGCGTCGCCGGGCATCGCCATCGGCCCCGCCTTCGTCCACCTCGCCAACAGTCTCCAGGCGGAGCGCCGCCAGGTGAACGATCCGGCCGCCGAGGTCGCCCGCCTGGACAGGGCCGCGGCCGACGCCCGCGACGAGCTGGCGCGGCTGGCGCAGCAGACGCGGCAGACCATCGGCGCGGCCGAGAGCAAGATTTTCGAGGCGCAGAGCCTGTTCCTGGATGACCCCGCATTCATCGAGGGCGCGCGCCAGCTTGTCCGCGACACGGCGCTCAACGCTGAGGCCGCCATGGCCGACACCGCTGCCCGCTTCGCGGCGCTGCTCGAAGGCATGGAGGGCGACGTCTTCCGCCAGCGGGCGGCGGACGTGCGCGACGTCGGCGCGCGGGTGATTCGCTTGCTCGGCGGGGGCGCGCCCGCCAACCCCTTCGCCGCCCTTCAGCGCCCCGCCATTCTCATCGCCCCCGACCTGACGCCGTCTGAGACGGCGCAGATGGACAAGGACAAGATCCTCGGCCTGGTCACGGCCGAGGGCGGCGCCACGTCGCACACGGCGATCCTGGCGCGCAGCCTGGGCATCCCCGCCGTCGTCGGCATGGGGCCGACTGCGCTGCGTATCCGCGACGGCGCGCCCATCATTGTGGACGGGGCGGCGGGCCAGGTGTGGCTGGAGCCCGACGCGGCGACAACGGAGCGATACGCGGCGCAGCGCGACGCGGAGTTGCGCGACCGGGAGCGCCGCCTGGCGCTGGCCGGCCAGCCGGGCATGACAGCCGATGGGCGGCCGGTCGCGGTGATGGCGAACGTGGGCAACCTGGCGACGGCGCGCAAGGCGCGCGAGGATGGGGCGGAGGGCGTCGGCCTCCTGCGCACTGAGTTCGTGTTCCTGGACCGCAGCGAGCCGCCGAGCGAGGACGAGCAGGTAACGGCGTATCGAGCGATGGCCGAGGCGCTGGAGGGGCGGCCCATCACGGTGCGCACCCTCGACATCGGCGGCGACAAGCCCGCGCCCTACCTCAACCTGACGCCGGAGGCCAACCCGTTCCTCGGCGTGCGCGCCATCCGCCTGACGATGGCGATGCCGGACCTGTTCAAGGCGCAGCTTCGCGCCATCCTGCGCGTCAGCGCCGACTTCCCGCTGAAGATCATGTTCCCCATGATCGCCACGGTCGAGGAGATGCGCCGCGCCCGCGCCTTTGTGCGCGAGAGCCAGGCCGAGCTGGCGGCGCGGCAGGTCGCGTTCAACCCGGCCATCGAGGTGGGCGCGATGGTCGAGATTCCCTCCGCCGCCCTGGCCGCCGACATCCTGGCGCGCGAGGCCGACTTCTTCAGCCTCGGCACGAACGATCTGGTGCAGTATACTTTCGCGGTGGACCGCACCAACCCGCGTGTCGCCGAGATCGGCAGCCACCTGACCCCGGCCATCCTGCGCCAGATTGACACCGTCGTGCGCGCCGCCCACGCCTGCGGGCGGCCGGTGAGCGTGTGCGGGGAGATGGGGTCGGACACGCGGGCGACGGCGCTGCTGGTGGGCTTGGGCGTGGACACGCTGAGCGTGAACCCGGCGGCGGTGCCGGATGTCAAGGCGGCGCTGCGGGAGATTCGCACCGACGCCGCCGCCGAGCAAGCTCGCCAGAGCATCGCCTGGACACTGTAAGAAGGTGAGTCTATGGTTGCGCCCGCGCGTCTGATGACAGTTGAAGAGCTGGCGCATTTGCCCGACAACGGCGCGCGCTACGAGCTGGCGCGAGGGGAGCTGATCGAGATGGCGCCGCCGGGTGGAGAACACGGATCAATCGCGGGACGGCTCGCCTATTTGCTCGGCGTGGCTGTGTATCCGCAGCGGTTAGGCGCGGTTATCATCGAAACCGGCTATGTTCTGAGCCGCAACCCTGACATTGTGCGCTCGCCCGATGTGTCCGTGCTCTTGCGCGAGCGCATCCCGGACTCAGGGATCACGCGCACATTCATCCGCGGCGCGCCGGACCTGGCGGTGGAGATTGTCTCGCCGGGCGACACCGCGGTGGAGGTCGCCGACAAGGTGCAGGATTACCTGACGTACGGGGTGCGTCTCGTGTGGGTTGTCGAGCCAAAGACGCAGACGGTCACGGTCTATCGGCCAGATGGCACAGCCCGGCTCTTGCAAGCCGCCGCCAACCACACCCTCGACGGCGAGGGCGTCATTCCCGGCTTCGCGGCGCCAGTCCGGGAGCTATTTGCCCTCTGACTGTTTGAGGTGTAGAAATGACGACGCTAACGATTGATTTGCCAGCCGATGTCTACGAGCGGTTACGCAACGCAGCCGACGAGCAACATAAGCCGGTTGAGGAGCTTGCGCGTGAGTGGCTGATGGAAAGATCGAAGTCCCCGTCCCGGACACCGACGACGGAGCGCGAGCGACTTCGGGCCGCCCTGCGCTCTGCAGGCTTGTTGACGGAACTGAGTGAGACAGAGAAGGCTTTGGCGGCGCAATCAACGCTCACGTTGGAGCAGGCGCGCGAGATTCTTGACCGGTCGGGCGGCAAGCCACTCAGCGAAATCATCCTGGAGATGCGCGGGCCAAAGGAATGAGCATCCTGTTTCTTGTTTCAAGCGCTCTCGTTAAGCGCTATTTGAGCGAGGCTGGTAGCGCTTGGGTCGTCGCCGTGACAAACCCGCCTACGGAGAATGCAATTGTTGTTGCCGAGATAACGCGAGTCGAAGCGGCGGCAGCCATAGCTGCGCGCCACCGAGCACCGAGCGGCATCTCGCGGATAGAACGCGATGAGCTTGTGCAATTGCTGTTGCGGCACTTCGATGACGAGTACGACCTGGCTGCATTGACGCCCAAGATCATCAGCCGTGCGGTGGCTCTAACACAGAGCCACCGGTTGAGAGGCTACGACGCTATCCAGCTGGCTACCGCGCTTGACGTGCATGAAACTGCTGTTGCTGCCGGCCTAGGGTCGGTAACCTTTGTTGCCGCAGATGATGATTTGATCGCTGCAGCACGCGTGGAAGGACTCGCTGCCGACAATCCCAATCGCCGCAATTAAGTCAGTCACGGAGTTTATGACGCTGCCGCCACCCATCCTCCACATCGCTCCCATCACGCCGGACACGCTGCCGGCGTGCGCTGCGCTTATGGCGGCGACGCCGCTGTGGCAGCGCTACGGCGTGACACCCCAGGGCGCGGCGGCGACCCTCAGGAAGGCGCTGGAGGAGGGCGGCCAGTGCATCGTCGCGCTCGAAGGCGAGACGGTGGCCGGCTTCGTCCTCTACTATCCGCGCGGCGCGTTCGCCCGCAGCGGCTATATCCGCCTCATCGGTGTCGCGCCCGAGCGCCAATCCGAGGGTGTTGGCGCGCAGCTCATGGCGGCGGCGGAAGCGGTGATGGGCGCGGTCAGCGGCGACGTGTTCCTGCTCGTCTCGGACTTCAACACGCGCGCCCAGGCTTTCTATCGGCGGCGCGGCTACGCCCAGGTGGCCGCGTTGCCGGATTACGTGATTCCGGGCGTAAGTGAGCTATTATTCTGGAAACGACTGGCGGAGGAAGGAACCTCATGCGAGCCATACGCATTCACGAGTTTGGCGGACCCGAAGTCCTGACGCTGGAGGACATACCCACGCCGCAGCCTGGCCCCGACGAGGTCCTGGTGCGGGTGCGCGGCGCGGGCATCAACCCATACGAAGCCTATATCCGCGAGGGGCGCTACACGTTCCTGCCCCCGCGCCCGTTCACCCTCGGCGGCGAGGGCGCTGGCGACATCGTCGCCGTCGGCGAGAACGTGAAGCAGTGGCATATCGGCGACGCCGTGTGGGGCTATCTCAAGGGCAGCCACGCCGACTATGCCGTCGCCGATGCGGCGCTCATCTACCCCAAGCCAGACCGCCTGAGCTACCACGAGGCGGCGGGCCTGACGACGGTGTGCGCGACGGCAGTCATAGGGCTGGTGATCCTGGCCGAGGTGCACGACGGCGAGACGGTGTTCATCTCCGGCGCGACCGGCGGGGTGGGCAGCATCGGCGTGCAGATCGCGGCGGCCTTCGGCGCGCGCGTCATCGCCGCCGTCGGCTCCGAGGAGAAGGCGGCCCTGGCGCGGGAGCTTGGCGCGGACACCGTCATCGTCTACACCCAGGGGTCGCTGGAGGAAGCGCTGCGCGCCGCTGCGCCGGAGGGCATCCATGTCACCTTCGACGGTGTCGGCAAGCCGGTCTTCGTCCCGGCCATCCGCAACATGGCGTCCGGCGGCCGCTACGTCCTGTACGGCGGCTCCGGCGGGCGCGACCTGGCCTTCGAAGCGCCGGAGTTCTACCGCCGCAACCTGAGCCTTATCGGTTTCAGCGCCGCGAGCCACCCCCGCACGCCAGAGTCCCGCCGCTGGATGCGCGACGAGCTTGTGCTGCTCCTCGCGTCGGGCAGGGTGCGGGCCATCGTAGCGAAGGCGTTTCCGCTGGCCGAGACGGCCGACGCCTACCGCTACCTTGCCAGCCGCGCTGCCCAGGGCAAAGTCATCCTCGACCCCACACTCGACGCCCCGGAGGGATAAGTGGAACCCACGCGCCGCATGTTCGTCATGGGGCTGGTCGTCGGCTTGATCGCCGGCGCTGTGCTGGCCCTGGCCGGTGTCTCGCTGTACACGTTCGGGCAGCAGGTGGGCGTGATCCCCGCGTCGGCCTCAGGCGAGGTGCTTTTGGGAGGCGGGAAACAGCCGGCGGGTGACCTGGTGATGAGCCTGAGCGACGCTTACCTCACCCGCCAGGTGCAGGCGAGCCTGCCGGCCGACGCGCCCCTGGATCGGAACGCGACGCTGTCGGTCCAGGCGGGCAACAAGCTCGTGCTCGACGGCAACGTGAAGCTGGCGCTGGGGCCGATCC
Organism: Anaerolineae bacterium; assembly: GCA_046328525.1. Taxonomy (GTDB): domain Bacteria; phylum Chloroflexota; class Anaerolineae; order Epilineales; family JAHCIE01; genus JBDHWG01. Next base: position 214,690 of record JAXLWK010000005.1, on the reverse strand, counting down.
AGACCGGCGTGCCGGCGAAGGTGAGCGTCGGCATTCAGAACAACGGCGGCCAGCTCGGCCTCTCGCTGGACCAGGTGCAGGCGGGGCCGGTGCCGATCCCCCAGCAGTTGCTGCCAGCGCAGGTGCAAGGCGCGGTGACGGACTTGCAGACCGAGCTGAACCGACAGTTGAGCAATAACGCGGCGCTGAAGGGGATGAAGCTCTCGAACGTGCAGACGACGCCGGGCCACCTGAACGTCGCGTTCAGCGTGGCTCAGCCGTAAGCCACGCGCTGCCGAGCGCCACGAGCGCCTGGCGGAAGTCCTCCGGCACGGGCGCGGTGAATTCGACGCGCTCGCCGGTGGCGGGAAGATCGAAGGCGAGGCGGTAGGCGTGCAGGAGCTGGCGGGTGACGCCGGCGCGCGCCTTGCGCCGCCCGTAGACGCGGTCGCCGACGATGGGGTGGCCGATGGAGGCAAGGTGGACGCGCGCCTGGTGGGTGCGCCCCGTCAGCAGGTGCGCCTCCACCAGCGTGGTGTCGTCGAGCGTCTCCAACACGCGAAACTCAGTTTGGGCCGGACGGCCGTCGGGAACGACGGCCATTTTCGTGCGCTCGCGCGGGTCGCGCCCGATGGGGGCGTCAATGCGGCCGCGTGGCAGAGCGACGCGGCCTTCGACTAGAGCCAGGTAGACCTTGTCCACGCTGCGGCCTTTGAACTGCGCCTGGAGCGCCTGCTGAGCGCGGTCGTTCTTCGCCACGAGCAGCAGGCCGGACGTGTCCTTGTCCAGCCGGTGTACGATGCCGGGGCGCTGCACGCCGCCGATGCCGGCCAGGTCGGGGACGTGCGCCAGCAGCGCGTTGACGAGTGTGTCGTCGCTGTGGCCGTGGGCGGGGTGGACGACGAGGCCGGCGGGCTTGTTGATGACCAGTAGATCGGCATCCTGGTAGAGAATGTCCACAGCAATCTGGGGCGCAGGGACGGCGTCGAGGGGTTGCGGTGGCGGGACGCGCACGGAGACGCGGTCGTGGGCGGCGACGCGCTGGCTGGCCTTCGCCGGGTGGCCGTTGACCAGGATGTCGCCGTCTTTGATGAGGCGCTGGATGGCGGAGCGCGACAGGTCGGGGCGGGCGTCGGCCAGGTATTTGTCCAGCCGCTCGCCGACGGCGCTCGGCGCGACCGATAGCTCGGCGCTCTCGGTCACGGCGCTACGCTGTAGACGCCGCGCAGGTCGTTCCAGCGCACCAGCAGCAGCTCGCGCACCATGCGCAGGGTGTCCTGCACCGGGCGCACGCGGCTATCGGACTGGTAGTACCAATCCACCGGGATCTCGACGACCTTGTAGCCCTTCTTGAGAGCGATATACAGGACTTCGACGTCGAACCCCCAGCCGATCAGGGTTTGCTCGGCGAAGACGACGGCGGCGACGTCGCGGCGGAAGCACTTGAAGCCGCACTGGGTGTCCTGGAAGCGCGGGATGGCGAGGATGCGGACGAGGGCGTTGAAGACGCGGCCCATGACGTGGCGCATCTTCGGCTCATTGTAGCGTACGGCGCCGGGCGCTTCGCGGGAGGCGATGGCGACATCGTAGCGCGGGCCTTGCGGCGGGAAGAACTTGCCCAGCTCCGTGATGGGCATGGCCAGGTCAGCGTCGGCCATGAACAGCCACTGGCCGCGCGCGGCCGCCATTCCCTCGCGGACGGCGTTGCCCTTGCCCCGCATCTTCGCCCGCATGAGGTAGACGGACGGGTGGTCGGCGCGATACTGCTCCACGACGGCGACTGTACCGTCGGAGCTACCGTTCTCGACGACGATGACCTCGGCCGCGTAGGGCTGCTCGGCCAGGTAGGCGAGGATGCTGTCCAGCGACGCCGGCAGCCGCCGCTCCTCGTTGTAAGCCGGGATAATAATGGAGAGAAATGGCGCTTCGGCCGGCGTTGTCGTCTCGCCTGCGTCCACGCGCCCCAGTGTGTCCATGTCAGTTCTCGCCTCGTCCGTAGCCGAAATCATACTCTTAGCCTGCGGTCGTGTCAATCAATCAGCAGGGTATCCACGGCCTGTGGCGCAACCCGGCGGCGGCGCTGCACCTCGCGCCGCTTGCGCATCACACGCGGCAGCCCTAGCACACCGGCGAGTTGGCCGCGCAGCCGCGCCCGCGCCGCCGCGCCGCGCCACGCGCCCAGGGCGTCCCGGGTGACGGCGAGCTGCGCGCCGACGATCCGCGGCCAGTCGCGCCGCAGCAGCGGGCCGGGGTAATCCTTGGCGATAAGCCACACGGCGTTGCGGCCTGTATAGTAAGACGCTGTAACCCCGCCGCCCGTTGCGCTGAGCTTGTGGTACACGATGGCGGTGGGGACGAAGACGCAGCTGTAGCCCAGGAGCTGCGCCCGCCACGCCAGGTCCACATCCTCCAGATTGAAGAAGAAGTCCTCGTCGAACAGGCCCACGTCGTTGAGCATCGCCCGGCGATAGGCCACCGCGCCGCCGCAGCCGCTGAACACCGGCTCCTCGCGGTCGTACTGCCCGCCGTCTTCCTCCCACACGCCGCGGCTGTTGGCCTGGCCGGCGCGGCTGAACGTGTCGCCCGCCGAGTGCAGGACGTGGCGGTGGTCGAACAGACGCAGCTTGGACGCGGCGAACCCGGCCTCTGGGTGGTCGCCGAGCGCACGCACCAGCTCGGCGACCCACGCCGGGTCGGCCTCGGTGTCGTTGTTGAGCAGGGCGATGATGTCGCCGCGCGCGGCCTCGATGCCGCGATTCACGGCGCCGGCGAAGCCCTGGTTCGACGCCAGCTCGACGACGCGCACTGCCGGGTAGTCGGCGGCGATGAGCGCCTGGGAGCCGTCGGTCGAGGCGTTGTCTACGACGATGGTCTCGATGGGCGAGTACGTCTGCCGCCGCAGGGCGTCGAGGCAGGTGGGCAGGTGCGCCTTGCCGTTCCAGTTGGGGATGATGACCGAGACCAGGGGGGCCGGGGGAGGGGGATGCTTCGCTTCGCTCAGCATGACAACCCCGGCTTTTTTTCAAGGGCGTGGGATTGCTTCGCCAGTGGGGAGCTTCGCCCCCCCACACCCCCGGAAGCCTGACTCGCAATGACAGACGGACTGTCCGATTGCATCGAAGAGGGAGGGGCAACGCAAAGGCGCAGAGGCGCAAAGGAAGAATAGAGCAGACACATCGGCGGTGTCATGCTCGGCGCTTGCCCTGGGGGGTGGGCGGCGTGAGGGACGGCTCGGCGGCGATGTACGCGGCCAGGGCTGCTTGCCACGGGCGCAGCGTCACCCCCAGCGCCGCCGCGCGGGTGTTGGCGAGGGGCGCGAAGGCGGGCGGCGTCGCCGCGCGGGCGAAGCTCTCGACCGGCGTGACCGGAACGGCGCGGCCGGCCAGGGCCAGGATCGTCTGGGCAAACTCGTAGCGCGACGCATAGCCCGCGTTGACCAGGTGAAACACGCCGTAGTGGGGCAGGCCGACAAGCCGCCCGATGGCATCGGCCAGGTCGTCGCAGAACGTCGGGTTGCCGCTCTCCGTCGTGACCACCGACAGCGCGCCGCGCTCGTCGGCCAGCCCCACGATGCGCGTCACGAAGTTTCGCCCGCCCAGGCCGTACAGCCAGGCCGTGCGCGCCACTTGTACCCTGTCCCAGGCGGCCAGGGCGCGGCGCTCGCCGTCGAGCTTCGACGCCCCGTAGACCGAGAGGGGGGTCGTCGGCGCGTCCTCGGCGTAGGGCGCGCCGCCCTGGCCGTCGAATACATAGTCGGTGCTGACCTGGACCAGGACGGCGCCCGCCGCCGCCGCCGCCCGCGCCGCGTTCTCCGCGCCCAGGCCGTTGATGCGAAACGCCGCCGCCGGGTCGCGTTCCGCGCCGTCCACGTTGGTCATGGCCGCCGCGTTGACGATGGCGTCGGGCGCGAGCGTGGCGATGGTCTCGATGACCGCCTCCTCGGCGATGTCGGCCTCGTCGCGCCCCAGTGGAAGGACGGCGTGGCCGAGGAGAGGGAGACGGCGGGTGAGGGCGCGGCCCAGCTGGCCGTTGGCGCCCAGGACGACGACGCGCATGCGCTAACCTTTCGCGTGGCTGTTCTCGGTGGGCAGCGGCACCGACGGTTTGTCCGCGCCGACCTGCGGCTCGTGGGCCAGGTCCTCCCACAGCGTCGGCTCGCGGTGGCCGATGTCGCGCAGGTGGAACACGTCGTTGTAGCTGACGAGCCGCCAGCGGACAGCCTGGCCGTTGCGGGTGCGCTGCTCCCAGAGGGTGATGGACGTGTTGTGGGGCGACAGCTCGACGGGCGGCACGGCCAGGGTGTTGATGCGCATGAAGTACAGGAACGAGGCGTCAATGACGCCGCCGTGGGTCACAAGGACGATGGTCTTGCCGGCGTGCTCGCGGGTGATGCGGTTCAGGGCGGTTCCGATGCGCAGCATGAACTCCGGCCAGTTCTCCCCGTCGGGCGCCATCGGCCGAAACGGGTTCGAGCGAAAGTCGGGGATGCCATACGTCGCCTGCAACTCGTCTAGGGTGATACCGTCGGACGAGCCGGGCCGCAGCTCCTGGATGTCGTCATCCCAGACGATTGGCTGGCCCAGGGCGGGCGCGATGATCTCCGCCGTCTGGCGCGCGCGGGGCAGGGTGCTGGCGATCACGACATCGGCGTCAATCTCGCGTGTCGCGGCCAGGCGGTCGCGCAGCCGCTCGGCCTGGGCGAAGCCCAGTGGCGTCAGGCCGCGGTCGCCCCTCATCCCACCAATTACCGGCTCGACGTTGCTCCACGCCTCACCGTGGCGAATCAAGTACAACCTCGTAGAGCTTCCAACATCCATAACGCTACCTCCAAAATACGTGTTCACGTTCCTGGTTCGCTTCCTGGTAGGCTTGTCCCGTGTTGGTCACTGGTTCGGTCGCCACGTCATGCCCACGGAATACCCCAACCAGATATATCACCGCCGTCGGCCACGGCGCGAGCAGCCCGCCCACGCCCACGGCCACTAACATCGTCAGCGTCACCCCCTCCAGGAACACAACCGCCGCCGCCGGCAAAAACTCCCCAATCGTCGGCCCCACGAGAAACCACGTGGCCGCCAGTTGGAGGCTGAGCAGCGCCGCCAGGGCGACGGCATAGCGGCCCATCAGCCCTGCCGTCCGCGCGGCCCCCAGCCGGTGCGCCTCACCGTCGTCGCTCCGCCACCAGACCAGGGCCAGCGTCACCGCCGCTCCCCAGGCCAGGGCCAGCGCCGCGCGGAGGACGATGACCCGGGCGACGGGCGCGCCGACGAGGAAGCCGTTCAGCGTCACCGGCCTGGGCGGGGCGAGGGTTGCGACGGCCAGCGTCGCGACAGCAAGGCCCGCCGCCGCCGTCAGCCGCGCGGCGCGTGGGTCGCGGCGCGCCCACAGCCACCACACCCCCAACCCGCCGGCGAGAAGGAGGGCGAGGGCCATGCCCCGCGTGATCTCGGCCGCGGCCAGGGAGAGGCCGAACGCCGACGCCTGGGCCTCCAACTGTCCCAGGTGCAACACGAATGCCACCGCTGCCGCGCCGATGAGCGCCAGGCGCGTCAGGCTCACGCGCCATAGTGTCGCGGCGAGCAGGAGCGCGCCCCACAGCAACGCCGGCAGAAGCCGCCGGTCCGCCGCGTCGTCGAGGGCGCCGCGCCGCACCTCGTCGGCGCGCCCCTGGGCGGCGAGCGCCGTCGGCTCGGCCAGCCGCCACGCGCCGGCGTCGTTGCCTAGCTCGGCCGTCGTCGTAATCACCCGCAGCCCGTCGGCCTCGTCGGCCACCTGACGCCGCAGGCGCGCGTCGCCGTAGGACTGGGCCAGGGCGGACGCCAGCGCTATCTTCTGGGCGGCGTCGGCGATGCCCCGCTGCGCCCGCGCCCCATCCGCCGCGTCGAGCATCTCCATGCGCGTAATGCCGCGCGCATGGGTCGGCGGGGGGATGCCCAGAATCGCCGCGACCGTCGGGGCCACATCGGCCTGCGAGTACGGGCCATACGCGCCGGGCTTCACCTGCGGGCCGAGGATCAGGAGCGGCACGCGCGGCGTGTCGTCGGTAAGGGTGGCGCGGTCGCTCAGCCCCCGGTCGGCCGTGATAACCACGGCCGTTCGCCGCAGGTCAACATCCTTGAGCAGCGCGGCGATGTCGGCGTCCACCGTCTGCGCGGCGCGCAGGTATTCGATGCTCTCGGGGCCGAACGTCGCGGCGGCGACGGCGACGTGGTGGTACGGCAGGACGATCAGGTCCGTCGTTCCGCGCCGAACGGCGTCCCGCGCGGCGTCCGTGGCGGCGCTGTCGGCGGCGGCGACCTGGCTAAAGCCGGTTGGGGCCAGTCCGCCGCGCATGAAGGCGTCCGGAATCAGGCTATCCCACGGCCCACGGCTGAACACCGCCGCGGACAACCCGGCGCGGGCTGCCGACGCCAACAGGGTATCGGCGCTCAGCGGCCGCGCCGGCGCTTGAGACCCGGCCAACAGCGGCGCGCCGCTGAGTTCCGGGCCTGCGCCCGTCAGCAGCGCCCCCCACGCCGCCGACTCGCTCGGCAGCGGCTCGACGACGACGTCGGCCAGCGCGCCCCGCCCCGACAGGTCGGTGAGCGTCGGCATGCGGCGCAGGATGTCGGCGCGCAGCCCGCTAACCACCACCAGCGCCACGCTTTGCGCCAGGGGGGCGCTGGCGGCGGAGGATCGCTCGCCCGCCGGCGCCGACGCGCTCGTCAAGGGCAGGGCGAGGCTCAGGGGGCGGTAATCGCGCGCACTCGCCGAGAGCGCGCGCAGCCACCCCCATGCGCCCAGCGCCGTGGCGAGTAAGAGGATGGAGGCTATGATGACGGGCCGCCACGGGCTGACCGCCCACGAACGGACAGGCGACATAAGCTCTCTTTCCGGCGGCGAAACAATTTCTTGTCGCCCTGAGTAGGGCGAAGGGCCTCCCGGCCACGCCGGGAGGCTCGCGTTCCCTCAGCATGACGGAGCGGCGAGTCCAGAACGGACACGCCGCGAAATTATAGCACACTTGACTTGGTAGAATGTGAGTGTGAGATTAGCCGCGCACCATCTCGACGACCGTCACGCCCTCGTCGCCCTCGTAGCGGTCGCCGGCGCGGAACGAGGCCACGAGGGGGTGGCTCGCCAGCAACTCGCGAGACGCCTTGCGGAGCGCGCCCGTGCCTTTGCCGTGAATGATGCGCACCTTGTGCAGGCCGGCCAGGTAGGCGTCGTCCAGGTAGTCTTCGATCAGGCGAAGCGCCTCCTCGGCGCGCTCGCCGCGCAGGTCCAGCTCTATCTTGACGTCGGCCTGGGGGGCGACGGTGGTGACGTGGATGTCCTGCGGTAGGGGGGTGCGCCGGGCGGGGGCCGCCAGCGGCTCCAGGCTCGTCACCGGCACCTTCACCCGCAGCGCGCCGACCTGTACCTCGGCAGTCGCGCCCGTGATGCCGATGACCTCGCCGATTGCGCCCAGGGACGCCACGCGCACCGGGCTGCCCGACGCCAGGTCCGCGACACCGGGCGCGGTCGGCGCGGGCGGCATGACCTCCGGTGCGACGTCGTCGGCCAACCGCTCGATGCGCTCCATCAGGGTGTTGATCTCGGCGGGGGCGGCGACATCGCGGCGAGCGCGGCGCAGCTCGGCGCGCAGGTCCTTTAGCTCCTCGCGCACCAGCTTCAGCTCTAGCTCCGCCTCCTCGCGCGCCTTGTTGAGGATGGCGACGCGCTCCCGCTCGGCCTCGGCCAGGCGCTCCTTGAGGGCAGACTCGGCGTCGCCCATCTCCTTCTGTCGCCGCTCCGCCTCGGCGCGGGCCGCGAACGTCGCCTCGCGCGCCGCCTTGATGTCGCCGAGCATGTCCTCCATCGCCACGTCGGCGTCGGAGAGCCACTGGCGGGCGCGGGCGAGAACGGCGCTCGACAGGCCGAGGCGCTGGGCGATGGCGAAGGCGTTGGAGCGGCCGGGCAGGCCAATGGTCAGCTCGTAGGTCGGCGAGAGCGTGTCTACGTCGAACTCGACCGAGGCGTTGACGACGCCGGGCGTGCCATACGCGAACGCCTTCAGCTCGGAGTAGTGCGTTGTGCCGACCACGGTAATCTTGCGCTCCAAGAACGTCTCCAGGATCGCCCGCGCCAGGGCCGAGCCTTCGACGGGATCGGTGCCCGCGCCCAACTCGTCGAGCAGGACGAGGGAACGGTTGTCCACCTGGCGCAGAATCTCGACGATGTTGCTCATGTGGCCTGAGAACGTCGAGAGGCTCTGCTCGATGCTCTGCTCGTCGCCGATGTCGGCGTAGACGCCGCTGAACGGCGTCATCACCGAGCCGTCGGCGGCAGGTATCTGCAACCCGGCCTGGGCCATGAGCGTCAGCAGGCCAACCGTCTTCAGCGCGACGGTCTTGCCGCCGGTGTTGGGGCCGGTGATGACCAGGATGCGGAAGTCGTCGCCGACGTAGACGTCAATCGGCACGACTGTCGCCGGGTTCAGCAGCGGGTGGCGGGCGCGGGTGTACTTGAAGCGCGGCCCGTTGACCACCGGGTAGCGTTCCTCGTCCGGTGTCTCCCCATTCTTGCGCGCGGCCTTGCGTCGCTCCTCGAAGCTGCGCGTGCGGGCGCGCATTAGCTCCGGCGAGACACAGCGCAGGGTGAAGGCGTAGCGGGCTTTGGCGAGGGCCAGGTCCATCTCGGCCAGCGCCGCCACGGTCTCGCTCAGCTCGTTGGCGTCCTGGGCGACGAGGGCGGTCAGCTCGCGCAGGATGCGCTCGATCTCGCGCCCCTCCTCGCTCACCAACTGCCGCACTTTGTTGCCTGCCTCGACGACGGCCAGCGGTTCGACGAACAGCGTCTGCCCCGACGCCGACACGTCATGGACGAGGCCGGGGATGCGGCCCTTGAAGTCGGCTTTGATGGGGATGACGTAGCGCCCGTCGCGCTCGGTGATGATGGCGTCCTGCATGTACTTGCGAGCGTCAGAGGAACCGAGGAGGCGGTGGAGGCGGTCCATGACCTGGGAGCGGGCGACGGCCAGCTCGCGGCGGATGCGCGCCAGCTCGGGGCTGGCCGTGTCCACGACCTCGGCGCTGTCGTTGATCGCCATCCCGATGGCCTGGTGGAGCGCGGGGCGCTCGGACATGCGCTTGAGCAGCGCGGCCATGTGCGGTAGCCGCTCCTCCAGGCGCGCCAGCTCCTTGCGCAGGCTGCGCACAGCGCGCAGGGTATCGGCGACTTCGAGCAGGTCGGGCGGCTGGAGCGTGGAGCCGATGACGGCGTGACGGATGTGGCCGCGAATGTCGCGCGCTCCGCCGAGGGAGACGTCGCCTTTCTGCGCGACCCACTCTTTCGCCTGGGCCGTCTCCTCCTGCCGCCGCGCAACCTCGTCGAAGTCGGCGCTGGGCGCGAGGGTGAGCGCCAGCTCGCGGCCGGCGCTGAACGACGTGTGCTCGGCCAGGTGGCTCAAGACTTTATCGAATTCGAGAACTCTCAATGAGCGACTATTCATTATCCGTATCCGTAACTCAAATGTAGTAACGACTTCAGTCGTTCTCCCAGCTATCTATTCTAGAAGGCGCGGCGCTCTGCGTCAAAGGGCATTCGGCCTATCTTTAGACGCCGGTTATCCCCCAAACGTACTACTCAGCCTATAATTTGCGTGTGACGGAACGCAATTGAGGTACGGAGGTCCCAATGACCGAATTACTTCAGCGAGCAATTGCCGAGGTTGAGAAACCGCCCGACGATGTGCAGGATGCCACCGCCGCGCGCATTCTAGCCGATCTTGCTGACGAGCAAGCCTGGGACAGCCGATTTGCGAGGACGACGGACGAGCAGCGGGACGCCCTCGCCAACCTCGCGCGCCGCCGGGTCGCCGTTTGAGTCGCGCCTATCAGACGCGACTCAGTGGGCTACGCAAGGGAATTACGCGAACAGGGCGCCGATGGGGAGGGTGAGGCCGGCGAGTGCGCCGTCGCCGACCAGGCTGTCGTCCACGTCGAGTTTCTCGAAGGCCGTGGCGGAGCGGAAGACAAGGACGGAGCGCGTGTCCGGCTCGACAATCCAGACCTGCGCGACGCCGATAGAGAAGTAGTCGTCCTACGAGTCCACAAACAGATCTACCGGCGCGAACTCTACCACGTCCACCAGGCCGCGGTCCGTGAGCTTCAGCGCCGGGATGACCGGCAGGGCCAGGAAGCTCAACGCCATGAACGGCGAGTGCAGGGCGACGCCCAGGCTGCGGGCGGCAGCGTCGAGACGGTCCTGCTGATCACGCACGACGGCCATCGGCTGGTCGGACATCAGGCCGGCGATGGGCAGGGGCAGCGCCGCCAGTGTCTCGCCGTCGGCGACGACGCACTGGCCGCCTTGCAAGCGCGCCACCTGGAGCGTCGCGGCCAGCATGTCCGCGTCGTTCGTACCGACGACGACGATATTGTGGGAGTCGTGGGCGACGGAGGAGGCGAGCGCGCCGCGCTTCAGCCCGAAGCCCTGGACGAAGCCGAGGCCGACATTGCCGGAGGCGTGGTGGCGCTCCACCACCGCCAGCTTGAGCATGTCGCGTTCCACGTCGGCGACGGCCAGGCCGTCCTCGGTCTTGACTCCCATGACCAGACTGCGCGTGACGATCTGGTCGGGGATGAGGCCGATGACGCGCGCCTCCGCGCCCTGCGCCGGAATCTGGAAATCCTCGACGCGCACCTGGTGAATGTTGACCGTGCCGCGGAGCTGGACGGCGCGGGGCGACGTCGGCACGACGAGCTGGCCGTCCTCGGCGACAAGCTCGCCACCGCGATAGACCTGGCGGGCGCGGAACTCCGTCAGGTCGTCGAAGACCACCATGTCGGCCCAGCGGCCCGGCGCGAGGCCGCCGTAGTCTCGCAAGCCGAAATACTCGGCGACGTTGATCGTCGCCATCTGGATGGCGAGGATCGGGTCCAGGCCCAGGCTCACCGCCTTGCGCAGCATGAAGTTGACGTGGCCCTCGTCCATGATGTCGGCGGGGGTGCGGTCGTCGGTGGCGAACATGCAGCGGCGGGCGTTGGCGGGCGTGACCAGGGGCAGCAGCGGCTCCAGGTTGCGGGCGTTGGACGCCTCGCGGATCATGATGTACATGCCCCGGTTGAGCTTGGCCTGCGCCTCTGCGACGGTGGTGCACTCGTGGTCGGAGCGCACCCCGGCGGCGATGTAGGCGTTCAGGTCGGCGCCCATCAGCCCCGGCGCGTGGCCGTCCACCCGCTTGTCCGCCGCGATGGTGAGCTTCTCCAGCATGTCGGGGTCGCGGTGGATGACGCCGGGATAGTTCATCACCTCGGCCAGCCCCAGCACCCACTTCTCCTTGAGAAAGGGGTACAGGTCGTAGCTGCGCAGGCGCGCGCCGGAGGTCTCCATGTCGGTGGCTGGGACGCAGGACGAGACCATGACGTACACGGACAGGGGGTTGAACTTGCTGGCGTCGAGGATGTAGCGGATGCCGTCCAGGCCGAGGACGTTCGCCAGCTCGTGCGGGTCTACGACGACGGTGGTGACGCCCTGGGGGACGACGGCGCGGGCGAACTCGGCCACCGTGACCATCGAGCTTTCGACGTGCATGTGGGAGTCGATCAGGCCGGGGGTCACGTACTTGCCGGCCAGGTCTATTTCGACGGGCGCGTGATAGCCCGGACCGACGCCGGCGACGCGGCGGCCGGCGACGGCGATGTCGGTTTCCTCGATCGCGCCGGAGTAAACGTTGACGAGGCGAGCGTTGCGGAGGACCATCTCCGCCGGATGCTCGCCGCGCGCGACTTGAATCAGTTCATCCAGGGTCATGGCTACCTCGTCGGGTTGGATGATTGGGGGGGGCTTGCCGACGGCAGAATACCCGGCTGCCGCAAGCTATTCCAGGTATTATAGCCCGGACCGGCGAGCGTGGGCAACGTCGGCGGCAGCGGCGCAATTCGCGCGCGCTGTCCAGGCGGCCTATAATTGTAGCGATGCTTTGTACGAGCGAATGAGGGGCATGACCGAAGACCTTTATGCCGTCATGGGCGTGGCGCCGACGGCGACCCAGGAGCAGATTGACGCGGCGTACCGCCGCCTGGCCCGGCAGTATCACCCCGATGTCAATCCCGCGCCGGAGGCGGTCGCGCGCATGCAGGCGATCAACAACGCCTACGCTACGCTGCGCGACCCTGAGCGGCGTGCCCAATACGACCGCAGCCGTCTACCGGCCGGGCGCGTCGCCGCGCCGCTGACAGCCGCGGCTGCCGGCGGCTATGCTCCCCCGCGCCGCCCGCGCGCCACGGTCGAGCGCCGCTCTGGAACGCCGGACGAGATGCCCAAGGTGCTGGCCGCGATTATCGGGGCCGGCGTCTTGATATTCCTGCTGACCGTTGCCTGGATTGTGACCTCGGCGCGGCGTGTCAACGAGGAGCGCGCTGCGCGGGGGCTGCCGGCCGCCGCGGCGGCGGCGATTGCGACACCGACACCGCATGCGCCGACGGCCACGGTGACGCGGCTTGTGGCAGCGGCCGCGGCGACCGTGGCTCAGCGAGAGACGCCCACGCCGAGTCGTGTCGCCGCCGCCGCTGCCACCGCCCCCGTCACGTCGCCGACCGCTCCCCTCGCCACGCCGACGGCCGAGACCGCCACGCCGGAGCCGACGGGCACGCCCACCGAGACGCCGACAGCCACCGCTTTGCCGCGTCCCTCCGGCCCGCCGTTGGCGCTGGCCGTGTCCGACCTGTACAATGAGCAGGAGAATCGGGCGGGCGGACGGCGCTTCCAGTTCAAGCTGACCATCGCCAACGAGGGGCAGCAGACGCTCAACCCGCCCTGGCGTCCGAGTTTTCTCATCTACGCCGGCCAACGCAGGAAGGGCTGGGTGGAAGGGAACTACTACAGCGCCGACCGGGGCGGCGTGGACCTGTCGCAGCAGCCGGCGATCAAGCCGGGCCAGGAGGTGACGTGGGCCTGGTACACTGTCACCCTCGGCCCCGACGAGTGGGTGTACCAGGTCGAGTTCGACGCCCAGGGCTGGCGCTGGGTGTGGACGTTCGATACCAACTTCCAGAACCCAGAGTTGAGCATAAGCCGTCAGTAGCGCGTCGCCGCCTGCCCCCCTGATCTTTTGCCTGTCGGAGTATCCCATGCACCTGTCCCATCTGAACCCGCGTCAGCGTGAGGCCGTCGAAGCCGGCGACGGCGCAACCCTCGTGTTGGCCGGGCCTGGCAGCGGCAAGACCCGCGTGCTGACCTATCGCGTCGCGTACCTGGTGTCGGAGCGCCAGATCTCGCCCCGGCGCATCATGGCCGTGACGTTCACGAACAAGGCGGCGCGGGAGATGAAGGAGCGCCTGGAAACGCTCATCGGCGCGCCGGCGCTCGGCGAGCTGACCATCGGCACGTTCCACGCCGTGTGCGCGCGCATCCTGCGCGTGGACGGGCAGCACGTCGGGCTGGAGCGAGCATTTGTCATCTACGACAGTGATGACCAGACGGCGCTGGTGAAGCAGGCCATTATTGACCTGAACCTCAACGACAAGCTCTACCGGCCGGGGGCGATGCTGGCCGCCATCTCGACCCTCAAGAACGACCTGATTGAGCCGGACGACTTCACACCGCGCAGCCACCGCGAAGAGGTTGTGCGCCGCGTGTATGCCCGCTACCAGGCGGCCCTCACCAGCGCCAACGCGGTGGACTTCGACGACCTGCTGATGAAGACGGCGCTGCTCTTGCAGAAAAACCCGGCGGTGCTGGCGCGCTACCGCCAGCGGTACGCCCACATCCTGGTGGACGAGTTCCAGGACACCAACAGCGCCCAGTATCTCCTGGTCAAGCTCCTTGCTGGTCCAGATGGCAATCTGTTTGTTGTCGGGGATGAGGATCAGTGTCTGCCGGCCGGGACAACCGTGATGACGCCGAGCGGGCCGCAGCCCATCGAGACGCTAGAGGCAGGCGCACAAGTGATAGCGGCGCATGGCCGTGGCGCGTGTCGTGGCGCGTCCGTCGAGCTTGTCCGCTGCAAGCCGTACCACGGGCCACTTGTCGAAATCGTCACGCAGCGCGGCCATCACCTTCGGGCGACGCCCAACCACATGCTCTTCGCGCGGATGGGATCGCCGACCGACCGACACTATGTCTACCTCATGTATCGCCGCGACAAGGGCTATCGCATCGGTCTTGTGCAAAGCGCGCGAAGCGATGGAATACATTCGGAGCCTGTCTCAGGCTTACAACAGCGCGGGAACCAGGAACACGCCGACAAGCTCTGGCTGCTCAAGGTCTGCCAGGACCGCGCTGAAGCCCAGTATTATGAGTCTTACTACGCGGCCAGGTATGGACTCCCGATGACGGTGTTCCATACTGAGGGGCGAAAGATGGCGTTGGGCCAGGCATGGATTGACCGACTCTACAGCGAGTTGGATACCGAGGCGCGGGCACTGGCCCTCATGGCCGACCGCTATATCTACTTCGACTATCCGCATCATCGGCCCAAGGGAGTTGCGGGTGAGCGGCTGCCCGACCGGATTGCGCTCAACCTAATCATGTTCAGCGATACACGTCGGTATGGGCCGAGCCGGTGGAACGCCCATCGCGTTACCCTCAATACGACAGATCGGCGCTTGCAGGCACACCTGGAAGCGCAAGGCTACGCGACGCGTCCGGGGCGACGCGACACCTGGCGGTGGGACGGCCAGCGTGTGGCATTCAAGGAAGCCGAGGCTCTGGCGGTGCAGGTCGCCGAGGCTGGCGGCCAACTGGAGATTGCGCGATTGGCGTTCCTCACGCAGACGACGAGCGCTGGCGGAACAACTCTCAAGTTCAACTTTCAGCCCGCGAGCCACATCCACCCGACGATGACCCTGCCGGTGATGGAAGATGGACGGATTGTGGACGATGAGGTTGTGACGGTGGACTGGGTGAATTACGAGGGAATGATCTTCGACCTGGACGTGGCCGGCGTGCATAACTACGTGGCCGAGGGGATCGTTGTCCACAACTCGATCTATTCGTGGCGCGGCGCGGATTTCCGCAACGTCATGCGCTTCCGCGAGGATTACCCGGAGGCGCAGCTGGTCGTGTTGGAGCAGAACTACCGCTCGACCGGCGCCATCCTGGACGCGGCCCACGGCGTCATCCAGGCCAACATCCAGCGTCACCCCAAGGCGCTGTGGACGGAGAACGACCGGGGGGCGCAGATCGTTCGCTACGAGGCCTACAACGAGGGCGAGGAGGCGGACTACGTGGTCGGCGAGATCCAGCGCCTGGTCGCCCGCAAGCAAGCGCGCCTGGGCGAGATCGCCGTGATGTACCGCACCAACGCCCAGTCCCGCGTTCTGGAAGACGCCTTCGTGCGCCGCAGCGTGCCGTACAAGCTCGTCGGGGCGACGCGCTTCTACGAGCGCCGCGAAGTCAAAGACGCGCTGGCCTACCTACGCCTGGCCCACAACCCCAACGATACCATTAGCCTGCGCCGCGTCATCAACGTCCCGACGCGGGGCATCGGTGACAAGACCGTCGCCGCACTCCTGGCCTGGGCCGAGCGCCTGGGGATGACGCCGTATGGCGCGCTGACGCTGCTCCGCGCGGCCCGCTCCGCCGCTCCGCCGCCCCTGACCATCCCGCCGCCGTTTGACCGGCGCGCCGAGTCGGCGCTGCTGTCGTTCGAGGGCCTGGTCAGCGAGCTGGTGGCGGCGAAGCACGCCCTGGATGCCCAGGCCCTGCTCAACCTCATCCTCGAACGCACGGAGTACGAGGCGACGATCCGTGATGGGACGGAGGAGGGGGACAGCCGCTGGGAGAACGTCCTGGAGCTGCGCACCGTGACCGGCGTGTACGCCGGGCTGCCGCCGGAGGAGAGCCTGCCGACGTTCCTGGAAGAGGTGGCGCTGGTGGCCGACGTGGACGAGATCGATTCGTCGCGCGACAGCGTGACGCTGATGACGCTCCACGCGGCGAAGGGGCTGGAGTTCAGCGTCGTGTTCCTGATTGGGCTGGAAGAGGAGATTCTGCCGCACAAGCGCAGCATGGATGAGGGCCAGGCGGACGCGCTGGAAGAGGAACGCCGGCTGCTCTACGTCGGCATGACGCGGGCGCGGGCGCGGCTGTACCTGGTGAACGCCTTCCGCCGCACCATCTTCGGCGCGAGCAACCTCACCAATCCGTCGCGCTTCCTGAAGGACATTCCGTCGCAGCTCGTCCAGGCCCACGTGAGCCGCTCGGTCGGCAGCGCGTCGCGCCCGACTACCCCTTCGCGCACAGGCCGCCAGCCCATCCCGTTCCCTTCAACGCGGGATGCGCGGCCGGGCCGGGGCGGCGAGAGTGGGTCGGCGTCGGGCGGCGGCCGCAACGCCTACAAGCTCGGCGAGGGCGGCGAGAGCGAGTCGCCACCGGTCCTGTTCCGCCCTGGCGACAAGGTGACGCATCCGATGTTCGGCGAGGGGACGGTGTTGAACAGCAAGCCGAGCCGCGGCGACGAGGAGGTGGAGGTCATCTTCAAGGGCGGGGCGAAGCGGCTGCTAGGCAGCTACCTGACGCGGGTAGACACAAAGGGCCGGCCGAAAGGGTAGGACACGGGCATCCTGTAGGGGCGGGTTTCAAACCCGCCCCTACGTTTACTTGCACGAGGGCAGTGTCAGTGGCGGGCCGGCGTTGAACGGAAGCGCGCCGCCCTTGCCGTCCGTCAGCCGCACTCCCCTGGCGTCGAACGTCGTCGCGCCGCAGCCGATGACCTGGAAAGCGACCTGGGCCAGGATACCGTCGGCCGGGCGCGCGGCCTCGCCGACTTGCGCCGCCTGGACAAAGATCGCGCCGTCGGCGGCGGTGTTGCGCGGCGTCAGCGTATCCTGGGCGAACAGCGCCCCCGGCTCGTTCCTGGCCGGCAGAGGGTTGGCGGTGGTCGGGCGCAGCTGCTTCGGGTTGTACGCCTGGCGCACCTCGGCGCCGTACACGCCGGCTGCATTGCTGAGCGTCAACGTGGCGGTGACGACGTCGCCGACGGCGTAGCTGCTCTTGGAGGGGCTGAGCGTCCACTGGGCCGCAGGGTCATTCGGCCCCGGCTCGCGGGCGATCTGAACCGAGCGCTCCCGCTGCACCTTGCTCAACGACGGCGGCAGGAGGGTCAGGGTTTTGGCCTGGCCGCCGGTCGGCCCGCGCTTGTCGTAGTTCTGCGTTACCAGCACCAGGTCGAGCAGGTCCACCCTCCCATCGGCGTTCAGGTCGGCTTTGGGGTCGGCGGGGGGCTGGCTGTCGTAGGCGCGGGCCACCAGGGTCAGGTCGAAGATGTCTATGACCTGGTCGCCGTAGGCGTCGCCGCCGGTCATCGTCAGGTCGCCCAGGACGGTTGTCGGCTGGGCCGTCTGGAACTGGCCTTCGACGGCCAGGTAGCCGGGCATGTCCAGGCGCAGGACGTGCGTGCCGAACGGGATGTTGGTGAAGGTGAAGCGACCGTCGGCGTCCGTCTCGACGTGGACGGAGCCGCCGTCCAGCGTCGCGTAGACACCGTCGTGGCGCTTGCGGCCTTCGAGGCGCACGCGGCCGCTGATGGAGCCAGCGCCGGCGGCGAGCGCGTCCGCGTAGACAACGGCGGCGGCGCAAACGGCAAGGAGCGCGACGGCGGCGATGACGGCGAGGCGGGGCAGGGGTGGGGTGCGCACGGCTTACTGTCCTTGCTGTTGCTGCTCCCAGAGCTGGCGTGTGATCTGAATGTGGCCGAGATGCTCGGCCGCGTGCTCGATGGCGTGCAGGAAGCAGTAGGCGGCGGTGTTTTCCTCAGCGCGTCCGCTCATGGTGGTGTAGCTGCGCGTCGCGCTCAGGTCGGCGTCGGACACGGTCGCGGCTGCCTGGCGAATGGCCGCGAGCTTGTCGGTGTACCACGCCTTCACGCTCGCCAGGTCGCCGCCGGAGCGGAACTCGGCCGGCCGATCCCGCCGCACCGGCTGGCCGGCGGCCGCGCCGACGATCCACCACTCGGCGGCGCCGGTGGTGTGGACGGCCAACACATACATCGAGTTGGCGTCAGGGAAGGGCGGGCGCCAGTTGAGGGCCTCAGGCGCGACGGCCTCCAGTTCGGCCAGGATGCTGCTGCTCAATCGCTCGATCGCCGACACAAATTCCAGGGCAAGCAAGGTGATCTCCTTGAGACGACACTCTGGCATGACAGGTAAAGCGCGGCCTGTAGTATACCGCCGTTTGCGCGGGGACGCAACGCGGCGGGGGTAGCTCCACAGCGTAGCGTGGAAGAGCCGAATTCACCCCCCATCCCCCCGCCGGCGGGGGGAGCAGAGGGGGGTCTCCACGCCATCGTGTAGAGCTACCGCGGCGGGGACCACGAACCAGTTAAGCGTGTTTTAAGAATTCGCAAGGTCAAGCCATATCCTTTTAGCCGACTGCGCGTTTCTTTATCTAGGTGAATGAGACCTTGTGCTGTCGCTAGAAGAAGGAGGCGCTATCTGTCGAAATCTTCTTCTATGACCGAGACGCGCGGAACTGAGAGGCCGCTCGTCTTGACGCAGGTGTCGTCGGACCGTATTTCAAAGGGAGGTTAGGCACAATGAGACGAGTACTCGTCATCGCCGTTCTGGCGCTGGCCCTGGCATTGGGCCTCGCGCTAGGCGTCGCGCTCGCGGACAATAGCGCGACGGTCACTGCCAGCCCGACACCCGGCAACTATGTCCAGCTGCCGGTGCTCGGTTACATTGGCAACACGAAGGCGGGCTTGGACTGGATCATCGAGGCGCAGAACGTCGGCTCGACCTGGACCAAGATCGCCCTTCTGCTGTTTGCGGAGAACTCTGGCTTCTGCCAGCCGCAGGCGCAGAACCCGTTCAAGATCGAGTGCACGGGCTTGCTCAAGCCGGGCACGAGCTGGGTGTGGACGAGCGCGCAGCTGCCGTCGAGCGCCAAGAGCGCCATCGCCATCAGCTACAACCCGTTCCCGCAGCAGGGCAACATCTGGTGGCGCTGCGAGGACTGGACCAACACCCTCAACAAGCTCACCTGGCCTGAGGGCTGGCCGAGCGTGAACTCGCTGCCGGGTCAGTTCCCCTTCAACTGGAACCCGTTCTACGGGGAGCCGATTGCCATCGAAGTTGTCCGCAAGGTTCCCGGCAACGCGACGCCATCCTACTACATGTCGGATGCGTATAGCGGCATCAGCGCGATGCAGGAAGGCCGCTACGACCCGCTGTTCGGCGGCTTCGCGTACTACGCGCCGGTCGTCTACTCGGGCTACAACGGCTGGAACAGCTGGCTCTACATCCAGAACAGCGGCACCGAGTGCACGAGCATCGAGCTGTGGTTCAAGGATCGGGACAGCTGCCTCCGCGCGCAGATCTGCTCCGTGGCCCAGGTGTCGCCGGGCTACTCGGCGCAGTTCAACGTGGCGGGTTGCGTGAGCACGGGCTTCACGGGCAGCGTGTGGATTCGCGCGTCGCAGCCTTTGGGCATCGTGGTGGATCAGATCGGCCAGGACGTGCTGATGAGCTACACCGGCGTCGCGGCTGAGCTGTGCTACGTGTTCAACGGCCAGTGCCTGGACGCGGGGGGTGGGTCGCAGGTGGCTTACGGTCCGCTGATCTTCCGTGAGACCAACGGCTGGGCGACGGTCATCCACGTGCAGAACATGAGCAGCATCGTGGCGGCGAAGGTGAAGGTCTACTTCGTTGATCAGAGCGGCGACATCATCACGACGTTGGTGGACTGGATCTGCCCGCGCGGTGAGACGGAGTTCCCGCTGGCGCTGGTGAACACTCTGCCCGGCAACTACGTCGGCGCGGTGCGCGTCGAGAGCCAGGCGTGGGAGTCGCCTGGCGACCCGGCGGTGAACGCGGTGCCGATCGCGGCGGTGGCGGAGTTGCTGCAGTACAGCAGCCCGACCAAGATTCTGCAGGCGACGGCGTACAACCTGTTCCCCGAGGATCAGGGCTACTACTGGCAGATCGGCCAGGGGGACGCCAGTGGTCTGCAGGGCGGCGTGGCTGTGATCGGCATCCCGTCGTTCGCCAAGCGCGGCAACCAGCCGCTGAACCTGACGACCGACATCGCCATCCAGAACCTGGTGCCGAAGCCGGGCTTCACGGACTTCGTGGTCTACGTGTACGACCAGAACGGTCTGCTGGACTACGTGTGCGAGAAGCTGAACGAGAAGCAGGTGGAGTACATCAACCTGGACAACTGGGGCTGGATCCAGCCTGGCTTCCTCGGCAGCGCTGTGATCTCCGCGGTGTACTGGGAGCATGACGTGATCACGGGTATTCCGGTCTTCGGGCCGCAGAACCCGCAGATTCCGATCCTGCTGCGCAACGTGGTCGGCCTGGCTGCGGTCAAGGTCGAGCGCTCGGTGCCTGTCGCGCCTGGCGCGGTGCCGCCTGGTGACATCACCGGCGCGAGCGAAGGCTTCCCGATCCCGCCGGGCTTCGACTTCGAGGGCTACATCCCGCAGTGCCCCGGCGTCCCGGTCTCCTGCGCCCCGGTGCCGCTCCTCATCACCGTCTGCGATCCGTACCAGCCTCACGTGGTGCGGGGTGACGGTGAGACCTGGACCGGCCCGTCCATCCTGGTGCAGGACGAAGAGAACCCGCTCACCGTTCTCTTCTGGGTCCCGGGCGGCCATCCGACCAACGGCATCGAGCCTGTGGAGCTCGGCAACGGCCAGACCGCGTTCGTCGTGAAGCCCGCGACCGGCCCGAACATCGTGGGTCTA
Source organism: Anaerolineae bacterium (assembly GCA_046328525.1). Lineage (GTDB taxonomy): Bacteria > Chloroflexota > Anaerolineae > Epilineales > JAHCIE01 > JBDHWG01. The sequence continues at coordinate 194,061 of JAXLWK010000005.1, read as the reverse complement.
GGCGCGGATGGCATCATCAGCGGCCACCGCTACCGCATCCGCATCGGCGACTTCATGCACGACCTGCCGCTGGCGGTTAACTTCCTCGGCTACTACACGGCGCATTGGGGCCCCTACAGCGCGAAGATCCCCGGCATTGACACCGTTATCCTGGTTCCGTGCCAGAGCGGCGCTGCCGGTGGCGTGACCCCGCTGCCCTACACGGTCAATCTGGCCCCGCCGGCCGGCGTGATCGAGGGTTACGAGCACACCGGCACAGCTCCGGTCGGTGTCGGCCCTGGCGAGCTGCCCAACGGCGACCCGGCCTGGACTGGCGCTCCGCTGAACCCGTCCGCTGGCAAGTACGTGGCGCTGTGGCTGCCGCCGACGGTGGCGAACCAGGCCGGCACGTTCCTGCAGGCGACGCGCACGAACACCGAAGGCTACTTCAAGTTCACCAACGTGAACCCGTGCCTGGTGTACGAGCTGAAGTTCGTCAGCGACATCAACGGCACGAGCACCGACGGCGTGATCCCGGCGATCCTGGCGACGATCCCTGGCCAGAAGTACATGGTCTCGGTCGCCGGGGGTATCTTCCCGCCTGGCCCGCTGCCTCTCGGCGGCGCGCCTGAGGCTCGCTGATCGCCAGATCAGAGGCCGACGGCTGACCGACAACTCAACAGTGTGTGGCGTGGGGGTGGGCGCGAGCCTACCCCCACTTTCTTGTTATCCCTCACCCCATCCCTCTCCCACACGGGGAGAGGGGGGACGGGCGCGAGCATTTTGTGAAACGTGGCGTGCGCGCCTATAATGCCGTCTGCTATGGCATCTCTATCCCCGTGGCGAGACCGCGCGCGCCGCTGGCTCATTCCCGATGGCCTCGTCCTCGCCCTCCTCGCCGTGTTTCTCCTGGCGATGTTCTGGCCCGTCACCCTCGGCGGGCGGAGCCTCGTCCCCTTCGACGCGCTCTATCAAAACCCTCCCTGGTCTGCCTTCGCTGCCGAGCACGGCGTGACAGGCGTCCAGAACCCGCTGCTGACGGACCTGCTGCTGGAGAACTACACCTGGAAATCGTTCATCACTCGGGAGATCGCCGCGCGCGAGCTGCCGCTGTGGAACCCGTACCTGTTCGCCGGCGCCCCGTTCCTGGCCGCTGGGCAAAGCTCCGGCCTGTACCCGCTAAGCGTCATCTACTACGGCCTGCCGCTGTGGCTGGCCTACGGCTGGTTCACCGCCGTTCAGATATGGCTGGCCGGCGCGTTCACCTACGCCTACGCGCGGCGCGGGCTGCGCCTGGCGTGGGCGCCGTCGGCGGCGGCGATGGCCGTCTTCGCCCTGAGCCAGCTCTTCTTGGTCAACCCCGTCCACCCGATGATTCTCGCCGGCATGGCGTGGCTGCCCCTGATTCTCCTGGCGCTGGAGCGCGTCTTCGAGCGGGCGCGGTCGGGCGCCGGGTTGACGGTCGGGCTGGCGGCGTGGCTGGCCGTGGGCGCCGGGGCCATCGGCTGCGTGTTCCTCGCCGGCCACGTGGAGATTGCCCTATACACCCTGCTCGTCGCGGCGTACTACGCCGCCGCCCGCCTGGTCGTGGCGTTCCTCCAGCGCGGCCCGAACCGGGCGCGCTCGCTGGCGCAGGGCGCGGGGGCGATGGGGGCGATGGCGCTGCTGGGCGTGGGGCTGGCGTCGGTGCAGATTCTACCGCTGTTCGAGCTTGTCACCCAGAACTTCCGCCAGGCGGCGGCGAGCCTGGCCGAGGTGCGCGGCTACGCCTTCCCCGCGCGCCACATCCTCGCCTTTCTCATGCCGGACATCTTCGGCAACCCGTCGCACCACGGTTACTTCGACATCTTCCAGGGCGCGTGGGTGGGCGAATGGCGCAACCGCGCCGGGGCGGTCGTGGACAACACGGCGTGGGGCATCAAGAACTACGTCGAGGGCGCGGTGTACGCCGGGCTGCTGCCGCTCCTGCTGGCGGTTGTCGCGATTTGGGACGCGGTGTCGTCCCGCGCTTCAGACCCCCCCATCCCCCCGTCCATGGGGGGCGCCGACGGTGATTCAGCCCTCCCCCCGTGGACGGGGGGAGTTGGAGGGAGGTCTTCACCCCGTCATCTCGTCACCTCGTCACCTCAATACGTTTGGGTCTTCGCCGTGCTGGCGCTGCTCTCGCTGCTGTTCATGTTCGGGACGCCGGCCTACGCTCTGCTCTACGTCCTGCCCGGCTTCAGCCAGCTGCACACCCCCTTCCGCTGGGTCTACCCGTACACGTTCAGCCTGGCGATGCTGGCCGCGCTCGGCTGGGCCGCGATACCGCGTCGCCGCCGCCTGACGACGGGCCTGGGCGCGGCCGCGGCCGCCTTGGGCGCGCTTGGGCTGCTGGCGCTGGCCGTCGGCTACGTCGCGCGCGCGCGCCTCGCGCCACTGGCGGAGGTGGCCGTGGATCGCCTGGCGAAGGCGGGCGAGGTGTTCGGGAGCGGGCAGGCGTTCCTCTCCTACGAGGGGCGCAGCCTGCTGCTGTTTGCCGTGTTCCTGACGCTAACGGGGCTGGCGCTGGTGTGGCTGGCGCGGGATGTCCCTCACCCCGTCACCTCGTCACCCCGTCACGCTGGTATTCCCTGGCCGAGCCTCGCGGCGCTGGCGGTGCTGGCGGCGGACCTGTTCGTCGCGTCCTACGGCTTCAACCCGGCGGTGGACCCGAAGCTGGCGGACTTCACGCCGCCGGCTGTGGCATTCTTGCAGGAGCGTCGGGCGCAGGAAGGCCCGTTCCGCATCACGGTGCTGGGCGACAAGAACATCCTCGCGCCCAACCTGCCGATGCTTTACGGCCTCGAGGACGCGCGCGGCTACGACTCGATCATCCTGCGCGACTACGTGGAGTTCTCGCGGCTGATCGGCGACCAGGACCTGCTGCTGTTCAACCAGGTCGCGCCGCTGCGCAAGTCGGAGGCGCTCGACTCGCCGCTGCTCGACGTGCTGGGCGTGCGCTACGTCGTCACCAACAAGATCATTGATCGGCCCGGCTGGACGCTGGCGTATGATGGCGAGGTGAAAATCTACCGCAACGAGGACGCGAAGCCGCGCGCCTTTTTCGCCAGCGACGCGCCTGGCGGCATCCGCTACCCGCTGGCCGGCGAGGCGCGCGGCGTGTACCGCATGCTGTCGAGCGTGGACCCGCGCCAGGTGGTGGTGCTGGACCCGACGGGGATGGAGGAGGACGCCCTCCCGCCGCCGCCGGCCGATCTGCCGAAAGCGCCCGCGGCGACGGCGAACCGCGTCGCCATCCGCCGCTACACCCCCTCGACGGTGGAGCTGGACGTGAGCCGCGTCGGGCAGGGCGGGCTGCTGGTGCTGGCGGATAGCTACTTTGGGGGGTGGCAGGCGCACCTGGCCCCGGCTGACGACAGGGGCAATGAGACCAGCGTGCCGATCCTGCGCGTGGACGGCATCTTCCGCGGCATCCCGATTCCGCCGGGCGCGTGGCAGCTGCGCGTGGTGTACTCGCCGATGTCGTTCAAGCTGGGGCTGTACCTGTCGTTCCTGTCGTTCGCCGTCCTGGGGTTCCTGTTCGGCTTCGCAGCGTGGCGGCGCGTCTACGGTGTCGGCCACGAGACGGACACGGTGCGGCGCGTGGGCCGCAATTCCCTCGCGCCCATGCTGACCACCCTCAGCAACAAGGCGGTGGACTTCGCCTTTGCCGCCCTGATGCTGCGCATCCTGGGGCCGTCCTCGGCGGGCGCGTACTACTTTGCCATCGCCATCGTCGGCTACCTGGATATCTGGAGCAACTTCGGCCTGAACCTGTACCTGACGCGCCACGTGGCCCAGCACCGCGACGAGGCGGAGACGACGCTGGCCCAGACGACCGGGTTGCGCCTGGCGCTGCTCGGCAGCGCCGTGCCCGTTCTGTTGCTGGTGGGCGTGATCTGGGTCAACGCCTTCGGCCTGACGACGGAAACGGCGCTCACCATCGGGCTGCTGGTCATCGCCCTCATTCCGGGCAATATCGCTGGGGCGCTTAGCTCGCTGTTCTACGCCGAGGAGCGCATGGAGTACCCGGCCGGGCTAACGAGCCTGACCACGCTCATCAAGGTCAGCCTGGGGGCGCTCGTCCTCCTGCTGGGCTGGGGCATCGTCGGCCTCGCCGCCGTCGCCATCGTCTCCAACATCGTGACGGTGGGCATCCTGTGGCGCGCGGCGTCGCGGCTCTTCTTCCGCCCCAGCATCCGCTTTGCCCCGGCGGTGGCGTGGGGCATCGTCGTGCTGTCCTATCCGCTCATGCTTAACCACCTGCTGAACACGCTGTTCTTCAAGGTGGACGTGACGCTGCTCCAGCCGCTCCAGGGGGACGCCGTCGTCGGCTACTACTCGACGGCGTACAAGTGGATTGACGCCCTGCTCATCATCCCGGCCTACTTCACCCTGGCGATCTTCCCACTCATGTCGCGCTACGCCAGCGAGACGCCGAAGGGGGCGGGCGGGCCGCGCCACGACACACCCCTGGCGCGGGCCTACGTCCTGGCGGTGCGGCTGCTGCTCATGATCGCCCTGCCCGCCGCCGCCCTGATGGCGTTCTCGGCCGACATCCTGGTGGGGCTGCTCGGCGGCGCCGCCTACCTGCCCTGCGGCGCGATTGCCCTGCGCATCATGATCTGGTTCCTGCCGTTCAGCTTCGTCAACGGCGTCACGCAGTATGTGCTGGTGGCCGTGGATGAGGCGAAGTGGATTACGCGCAGCTTCATCATCGCCGTCGTGTTCAACGTCGTCGCCAACCTGATTTTCATCCCGCGCTACAGCTTCGTCGCCGCCGCCGTCATCACCGTGCTGTCCGAGATGGTGCTCATGGTGCCGTTCATGATCGCGGTGCGGCGCTCGGTCGCGCCGCTGAACTTGCTCACCGTCGCGTGGCGGCCCGTCGTGGCGACGGCGGCGCTGGTCGCCGTGACCGGGTTGCTGTGGGGCCGCGCGCCGTTCCTGCTGGCGCTCGCGGCCGGCGGCCTGACCTACCTGGCTGTGCTGGCAGTCGTGGGCGGTGTCACGGCCGAGGACCGCCGTTTGGCCCGCCGCCTCCTCCCGAAGCGGCCGGTGGCGGTGGAGGAGGTGCAGGGGGTGGAGGCGCTCTAGCACATTTGTTTCATCTGTGGCATACTTTATGCCTCTGCGCCTTTGCGTTACTATCCCAAGTTCACAGGAGGAACAGATGCCGCAGCCAACCCACTCGACACTGGACGTGATCTATGAGAACTGGCAGGGCTATCAGGAAAAGCTGCGCAACAGCATCGCGCTGCTGACGAGTGAGCAGCTCGCCCTGCAACCGGCCCCGCACATGTGGCCGCTCGGCCAGATTGTGCAGCACATCATCTCTGTCAGGGCGGGGTGGTTCAGCGGCACGCTCCTGGATGAGGACGCAGCGATGACGGCGTATATGCTATGGGGCCAGCGTGAGTCGCCGGACCGTAGCGCGGCCGAGCTGGCGCGCGGGCTGGAGGAGACGTGGGCGTTCATCGAAGCCCGCTTGCAGCGCTGGACGCCCGACGACTGCGCCATGACCTTTCTCGATGAATGGGAGGGGCAGACATACGAGCTGTCGCGTAGCTGGGTGATCTACCACGTGCTGGAACACGACCTGCATCATGGCGGGGAAGTCTCGCTGATCCTCGGCATGAACGGGCTGCCCTCCCTCGATCTTTGAGTGAAGCCTTGTGCAAGAAACCAATATGCTGACGATAGACATCCAAACGGCCCGCCGTTTCATTCTCGGCAAACAGGGCTTGTGGCCCGGGCGGCGCTGGCGCGGCGTCGAGGGTACGGAGCAGGCCATGCGCGCGATGGAGTACTTGCAGCTCGATCCGCTGCAAATCATCGCCCGCAGCCAGGACATCAAGCTGCACAGCCGCGTGCTCGACTACGCGCCCGGCCTGTGGGAGGACGTGACCTACCAACAGCGCCGGTTCTTCGACTGGGGCGGCTGGCTGGCCGTCCGCCCGATGGACGAGCTGCCGCACTGGCGCGTCGTCATGCGCCGCGAGCGCGACAGCAACGCCCGCCTGCATGCCATCGCCCGCGACCACGGCGACGCCATCGTCGAGATGCGGGCCACTTTGCAGGAACGCGGCGTGGTGAGCAACCGCGACTTCGAGATGGCGACGCGCACCCGAACGCAGAGCTATCGCGGCCGCAAGGACAGCGCGCTGGCGTTGTGGTATCTCTGGCTCACCGGCGAAGTCATGACGCACCACCGCGAGCGCTTCGAGCGCGTGTATGCCCTGACGGAGACGGTCGCGCCGCCGCACCTCATCCGCGAGAGCGACGACACCGAGGTGGACCGCTTCTTGATCACGAAGGAAGTCGGCTTCGCCGGGCTGTCGCGGCTGAGCCGGACGAGTGATTCGTATCGGCGCGGCGACCCGGATCACGCTGCGAAAAAGCTGCGCGAGACTATGCTAGCCGACGGCGACCTGGTCGAGGTGCAGGTGGATGGTTGGAAGCAGACGCACTATGCCCTCGGCAGCGACGCCGCGACGCTGCGCGAGCTGGCGACCGGGCGAGTGCCGCCGGCGTGGGCCGCGTTGGGGCCAACCACGACGGACGAGGCTGTCTTCCTCGCTCCCCTCGATCCCGTCAGCGCGCGGGGCCGCGCCAAAGTCCTGTTCGGTTTCGACTACGTGTGGGAGGTGTACAAGCCGGAGCACCAGCGCAAGTACGGCTACTACACGCTGCCGATCCTGTGGGGCGAGCGGCTCGTCGCGCGCTTCGATAGCAAGCTCGACCGCGCCGCCAACACGTTCGTCATCCTGGGATTGTGGCTGGAAGACGAGGCGCTCGGCGAGGATGAGGCGTTCGCGGAGGCGCTGGCGCGGGGCTTTGCCCGGTTCGTGACGTTCCTCGGCGCGCGGCGCGTGGATGCGCGGGCGATCCGCGAGCCGCTGCTGCGTCAACGCGTCGCCGTTTCCCTGGAAGCGCAGGAGGCGGCGCGTGGCGAGTAAACCTCTCACGGTTGAGGAAATCCTCACCATGCTGACTGCAGCTCCGCCGCGCATTGCCTCGCTGACCGCCGATCTGACACCGGCTCAATTGCGCGCCGCTCCCAGTCCCGGCGAGTGGTCCGCCAACGAGGTGCTGGCCCATCTGCGGTCGTGCGCTGATGTTTGGGGCGGCTGCATCGGGGTAATTCTCGCCCAGGACAGGCCGACCATCCGGGCCGTGGACCCCAGGACCTGGCTGGAGCAGACCGACTATCTCGACCAGGAGTTCGCGGCCTCCCTACGGGCCTTCACAACGCAGCGCGCCGAGTTGTTGGCCGTCCTGGAATCGTTAGCGCCAGAAGACTGGTCACGGTCGGCGACGGTAACAGGGGCGGGAGGACCCCTCGTTCGGACTGTGCAGTCTTACGCGGCGTGGCTGGCGCGCCACGAGCGCCCGCACGTCAAGCAGATTGAGAGTATTTCGCGCGTATCTCGACCCGCAGAAGTTCGCGGGATTTCGGGTTGAGCAGGGCGATGTGATCTGGGATGACTACGGCCTGTGCTTCCCCGTTGCTGACCTGTACGAAAACCGCCTGTAGAGCGAGCAAAGCTTCATACACATAAGCGTCGCCAACGTCGGACGAACAATGTCCGTCGCCGGCGACGCTTTGTTGTCGCGGGAATGATCCGGCGCGCTACTCGTCCCCGCCCGCCGTCTCCCCATCGCCCTTGAGAGTCGGAACATTCGCGGCGGCGCGGCGGACGCGCTGCCACGCCCCCTGGGCCTGGCGCAGCTCGGCGTCGGTCGGCTCGATCTCGTGGTAGTGGGCATCCACATAGGCGTCCGTCAGGAGCGAGAGGTCGGCCGCCGCGTCCGGGAGCAGCCCCTGGAGCCGCGGCAGGTACTCGTAGGGGGTGTCGTCCGGCGGCCGAGGCGCGCCGCGGTCAGCGGCCAGCACCTGCAGGCTGGCGTAGATGTGGCGCACGGAGTCCGTGGCGATGCCGGGGCGGTGGCGGCGAAAGCGGCCGAGCAGCCGATCCAGCAGGCCGCGGGCATCGTCGGCGAACGCCTCAGCGGACCAGACCGACTCGCGCAGCTCCGGCACGCCCTCGCCTGCCGTCTGCCGCCGCTGCCGCGCCCACAGCGTGAGCAGCCACAGGGCGAAGACGACGGCGGCGATCAGGGCGAGCCACTTGGCGCTGTCGAGGATGACGGGCGGGACGAGGCGCTCTAACACCACCGGCTCCTGGTTCTGCGGGGCCTGGAGCTGGTTCGGGGTGAAGCGGAACATGCGCTCGGCGACGGGGCGCAGCGCCTCGATGAGGAAGAGGATAAGCGGCTCCAGGATGCGCGCCGCCAGGGCGATGATGGCGATGAAGACGAAGCTGAGCACGAGCCACAGCGGGGCGAGCCAGCCGAGAATGGTGCGAATCGTGTCCGGCGTGAAGACCAGGACGGCGATGACGCCGATGAGCATGACGGCGGTGACGGCGGCGGCGAGGATGAGTGCCCAGGTGCGGTTGAAAGGCGTGACCACGCCGCCCAGGCTGCGGCTCACGTCCTCAACGCGCGCCAGGGCCATGGCGACGAGGGCGGTGGCGAAGAAGACGAAGATGATGGCGATCAGGTCGAAATGGATGAACGCGGCGAAAATGACCGTCCAGAATAGGATGACGACGCCGAGGCGGAAGCGCAGACTCGTGACGCCCATGCCGAAGCCGTCGCGCACCGCGTCCACGCCGCGCCACCAGAGGATGAACAGGCCGAGGGTGAGCAGGACGGCGGCGCCGTTGAACGCGCGCAGGCCAAGCACCAGCGCGACGGGACCGCCGATGCCGGGGGTCAGCCACGAGGCGAGGACGATGGAGACTAGCGCGCCGACGGCGACCGGCCAGCCCATCGCGCCCGCGTCGCCGCGCTCGACGTTGAGGTAGCGCGCGACGTACATCGCCAGCACTGACAGCGCCCACACCTCGAGGAACGACGGCCCCTCGACCGGCCGCGCCAGGTAGGCGAAGGCGACGCTCCACGCGGCGTAGTACCACGCCGCGCCAAAGGTGGCCGTCGCCAGGCGCAGCAGCTCGCGGCGCACCCGCAGCGACGTCATGCGGTCTTTTCTTCCTTTGCGTCTCTGCGCCTTTGCGTTTCAAATCCGTTCCGACGAATCATTCTCGCGGCTCCTCCGGCGAAGACGGGCGGCGGAAGAGGGCGTCGGGGTCTATGGCGGCCGGGCGCTCGCCATAGACGAGCTGGGCGCGCGGCAGGTGGTGAACGATGACGCCGGGTAGCTCCGTCTCCGTGTAGTCCGGGTCGAGGGAGACGAGAACGATGCGGCGGCCGGCCCGCGTCAGGCGCACGATCTCGGCGACAAGCTCCGGCGTGACAATCGCCGTGACGACGACGAAGGTCGCGCCCCACGGCATGCGCGGGGTCTCTCGCGCCAACAGGGTCTCGATGCGCTCAGTGGCGAAGGTCGAGACGGCGGCCAGCGCCTCCAGGATGCGGGTCAACGTGCCGGGGTCGCGGCTCGGCAGGACGCGGATGGGCTGGTCGGAGCGGGGGACGGCGCCGTTGGCGACGAGGCCGACGGCGCGGCGGTGCAGGGTGGCGTGGTACGCGATGGAGGCGGCGACGGAGATGGTGTGCTCCTGGACCTCCGGGTCAATGCCCCACCAGGGTTGCGGGAATGTGGCGATGTTGAGCATGATCGCCAGGCGCTGCGTGATGGTCGGCTCATAGACCCTGGTCTGGAGGCGCTGCTGCCGCGCGCTGGCTTTCCAGTGGACGTGGCGGAACGAGTCCTCCGGGTGGTAGTCGCGGATGCCGATAGTGCGCAGCGGGTCCTCGAAGATGCGCAGCGGGGAGCGCGACTCGCCGAAGGGGTCCTTGCCGACGAAGCCTAGCTCGGCCAGGGGGACGACGGCGGGGTAGACGATGATGCGGTCCAGGTGGGAGAGTTTGGCGCGGTTCTCGAACATCCCGAACAGGTCGCCGCCGGTGAGATAGGCGGGGCCGATGAAGTAGAAGCCGCGCTTGGGACAGTGAAGAGTGTATTGGCGCACGACGCGCTCGTACCAGCGCAGCGACAGCACGTTGGTAAGCGACTGAAGCTCGCCGCCCTTGACCTGGGTCATCTGCCGCTCGGCGATGCTCACGCCGCGTGGGAACGTGTCCTCTGCGGTGAGCCACGGCGCAGGAAGGGGCTTCTGGTTCGTGGTCACGAGGCTGACGGTGGTCGTCTCGCCGGCGAAGACGCGGCTGTCGCCCAGCTTGCGCTCGTAGCGGACGGCGCGCAGGACGAGCCGGTTCCACGCCCAGGCGACGGGGACGATGACCAGGAGCAGCAGGCCGAGGGCCAGCATGGACGGCTGGCGGAACATAGCGCCGCCGACGATCATGAAGATCGCCAGCAGCACCCAGGCATCGGAGAATTGGGGTGTGCTCATGTCAGTCGGCGGCGGGTGGGGCAGGCGCGCCAGATTTCCTCGGGGAACACGATGCGGTCCAGGCCGAGGGCCGTCGGCACGGCCACGTTGCTGTTGAGGTCAATGCCGTAGCGCAGGTAGGCGTGGTAGAGGAGCTGACTGCAATAGAACGCGCCCGTCGTGTCCAGGTCGAAGATATTGAGGTTGTAGCCACGGTGCATCTCGGCCTGGGTCAGACAGTAGTCGGCGACGCCGCGACGGATGCGCCCCTCCTCATCCGGCGAGAGGCCGCGGCCGGCCAGGGGGTACGCCGCGCCGACGAGGGTGTCGTAAAGGATGCGCTGCCAGGCAAGCGCCGGGGCGTCCCATGCCTCGCCCGGCATGTCGAAGACGATGACACCCCGCACACCCGACTCGACGCAGCGGCCGCCCGGACCGACGTACAGCACGACGTGGTCAATCTCGCCGGGGACGACGCGGCCGAGCTGCCGCCATATCTCGCCGAACAGGCTGCCCGGCGCGCCGTCCTGCGTGCAGAGGATGTCGCCGGTGCGCACGGGCAGGCCGTCAAACGTGTGGCCGTCTATTGTGTCGCTCATCACCTGCGTCATCACAGTCCCGGTCTCCCACCCTACCTATATGCCGAGGTCGGCTGTCTGCGTCGCCGATCGTTAGTCGGCCGCCGCGCCCGACCCCTCCGCGCCCATCCTGGCGCGCTCCTGCTCCAGGAGGTCGCGGCGTAGGATTTTGCCGGATGCCGTGCGCGGCAGAACGTCCACGAACTCCACGAAGCGAATCTTCTTGTGAGGGGCGACACGTTCGGCGACGAAGGCCATCAGCTCATCAGCTTCGACAGGGGCCTTGCGCACGACGAACGCCTTTGGAATCTCGCCCGCTTCCGGGTCGGGGCGGCCGATAACGGCGGCGTCGGCGACGGCCGGATGCGACACGAGCACGGCCTCAAGCTCGGCCGGCGCCACCTGCAGGCCCTTGTACTTGATTAGCTCCTTGATGCGGTCCAGGATCCAGAAGTAGCCGTCGGCGTCGGCGACGGCCACGTCGCCCGTGTGCAGCCAGCCGTCCGCGTCAACGGTGCGGGCCGTCGCCTCGGGGTTGTGGTGGTAGCCCTGCATGACCTGCGGCCCGCGGATCCACAGCTCACCCTGCGCGCCGGGGCCAAGCGCCTCTCCGCTGGCGAGATCTACGATCTGGGCCGCGGTGTTCGGGATCAGGATGCCGATGCTGCCGGGCTTGTCGCGGTTGGGCAGGCGCGGCTCAAAATGGGTGACGGGGCTGGTTTCGGTCAGGCCGTAGCCCTGGGTCGCCAGGCAGCCGAGGCGCGCTTCGACCGCCTGTTCGACCTCCTTGCCCAGAGGCGCGGCGCCGGAGGAAATGCTCTTGAGGCTCGACAGGTCGTATTTGTCCACAAGCGGGTGTTTTGCCAGGGCCAGGACAAGGGGCGGAACGAGGTTGGCCCAGGTGATCTTGTAGTTCTGGATTGTCTGCAAGAACGGTTCCATGTCGAAGCGGGGCATGGTGACAACGGTCGCACCGAGGGCCAGACCTGTGTTCATGATGCACACCATGCCGTAGATATGGTAGAAGGGCAGGAGGCCCAGCATGGTGTCGCTCCCGTTGAACTGGACTTCCCCTACCGTCATGCCCTCGATTTGCATCAAGTTGGCGACCAGGTTGTAGTGGCTCAGCATGACGCCCTTGGGCAGGCCGGTCGTGCCGCTGGAGTAGGGCAGGACGACCAGGTCGTTCTTCGGGTCAATGGCAACCTGGGGCACAGGGGCGGTGTTTTGGAGCAGGGCCATGAACGGCGTCGCGCCCTCCGCCTCGCCCAGAACGAAGACTTCTTCGAGGCCGCTCTCCGCCGCCGCCTTTTTCGCGTTGTCGAGGAAGAGCGGGATGGTCAGGAGATACTTTGCGCCCGAGTCGCGCATCTGCATCGCCAGCTCGTGGGCCGTGTACAGCGGGTTCACCGTGGTCAGGACACCGCCGGCCAGGGCCACGCCGTGGAAGACGATGGCGTACTCCGGCAGGTTGGGCAGGTAGACGCCAAACACGTCGCCCTTCTTGAAGCCGCGCGCCGCGAGACCGGCGGCCAGACGCTGCGCCGCGCCAAAAAGCTGGGCGTAGGTGTACGTGCGGCCGGTGGGCGCGTCAATCATGGCGGGCTTGTCGGCGCGCTGCGCCACATCGCGGAACACAAAGTCGGTGAGCGGCATCACGGGGATGTCTACGTCGGGGATCGGGCTACGGTAGAGCATCGGCATCCTCCTGGAAATGGGTATCGGCATCGTCGCCGGTGACAGGCGGTCCCTCAATTCTACGTGCCTGACGCGAGAACGTCTAGTGCGCCCGGATCCGCACACGTCTGATTTAGAGCGCAAGCTTCGGATAGAGGCGGGCCGCGTTCTGGGGTATGCTGTCGGCAACAACAATCCGCGAGAGAATGGGAGGCATCCATGTCGCATCGGCCGTTCCGTTTCGGCGTCATCAATGAGGCGCTGTATCCGCGCGAGGGCTGGCTCGACCACGTTCGCTGCGTCGAAGAGCTGGGCTACGACACCTTCTTGCTCCGCGACCACTTCATCCCCGACTTCTTCGGCGACCAGTACGCGCCGCTCGTGGCGTTGACCGCCGCCGCTATGCGCACGCAGAGGCTGCGCGTCGGGACGCTCGTCATTGACAACGACTACCGCCATCCGGTGATGCTCGCCAAGGAGGCGGCCACGCTCGACGTCCTGTCCGGCGGTCGGCTCGAGCTGGGCATCGGCGCCGGCTGGCAGCGTGGGGAGTACGCCCAGGCCGGCATGGCGTTCGAGTCGGCGGGCGTGCGCATCAGTCGGCTGGAGGAGGCGCTCAAGGTGATCAAGGGGCTGTGGGCCGCCGAGCCGCTAACCTTCCAGGGGCAGCACTACGGGGTGGCCGCGCTCGACGGTGTGCCGAAACCGGCGCAGCGCCCGCACCCGCCTATTCTCGTCGGCGCCGGGCAGTCGCGCATGCTGCGGCTGGCGGGGCGCGAGGCCGACATCGTCAGCGTGTTGACCACGTCGGTGGCGAGCGGGACGGTGGTGGACAACACGGCGGAACGCCTGCCGGACGCGGTGATGCAGAAGATCGAGTGGATTCGCCAAGGGGCCGGGGAACGCTTCGGGCAGATCGAGTTGAACCTCATCCCGACGGTCATCCTGACCGATCGGCGGCGGGAACGCACCGAGCAACTCATCGCCGAGCGCGGATGGGCCGGCGTGAGCGTCGAGGACATGTGGGCGATGCCGTCGGTGCTCATCGGCAGCGTCGAGCAGATGGTCGAAGACGTGCTGGCGCGGCGCGAGACCTATGGCTTCTCGTACTACACCGTGTCGGATAGCGTCCTGGACACCTTTGCCCCCGTCGTGGCGGGCCTGTCCGGCAAATAGCGCTGCGGCTACCTCGACGTCGCCTTAGCGTCGAGGTGGGCCTGGCGCATGTAGAGGAAGAACGGAAGGCGATCAGAGGCGCTTGCGCATGACGATCAGGTGCGCGCTGCGCTGCCGCCGCTCGCCCAGCGTTTCGAAGCCACGGCGTTGGTAGAAGCGCTCGGCCTGCTCCGTCTCCAGGATGATGGCCTCGCAACCCTCCCGCCCCGCCAGGTCCTCCGCGAACGTCAGCAGGCGCGCCCCCAGCCCGCCCCCCTGGTCGGCGCGGCCCACCGCCAGGGTCGTGATGTTGAGGACGCGGCCGGTCGGCGTGTGGGTCACGCGCGGGTCCTCGTCGAGTGTCGGCTCGCGCTCCTCGGCCCACTTCTCCGTCGTCAGATAGCCCACGAACCGCGCCGGCCCATCGTCGGCCCGCTCTTCCAGCACGACGCACCCGGCCGGAAACACCTCCAGCCGGGCGCGAATGATCGCCGGGTCTTCCTCGGTGCCATGCTCGGCGAACAGGTCGCGGTCCATGGCGACGATGTGGGACAGGTCGTCGAGGGTCGCCGGGCGCAGGATGATGTCGCCGGGCATGGGTCAGGGCACCGGGCCGCCGCGGCCGGCGGTAAACAGGCTGTACCACTCGGAGCGCGTCAGCTCCACATCGTCGGCCTGGGCGCTGGCGGCGATGCGCTCGACGTTCGTCGTGCCGATGACGGGCTGGATGCCGGCCGGGTGGCGCAGGAGCCACGCCAGGGCGATGGCCTCGCGGCTGACGCCCTTCGCCTCGGCCAGCCGCGCCACGGCTCCCGCCGACGCCCGCACGCGGGCGTCGGCGTCTTCAGGGGCCTCGATGACGTGGCCGCGCGCGACCGGCGACCACGCCTGGATCAGGATGTCGTGGAGGCGGCAATAGTCGAGGACGCCCGGCACGGCGCTATACGAGTCGCCCTCGACATCCACGACGACGCCGTCGTTGATGAGGTCGTTGTGGAGGAGGTTCAGCTCGAGCTGGTTGGCGACAAGGGGCCGGTCGAGATGCTTCTGGAGCAGGGCGATCTGAGCGCCGTTGAAGTTGCTGACACCGAAGTAGCGCACCTTGCCGCTGCTGTGTAGGGCCGCGAAGGCGCGGGCGACCTCGGCCGGCTCCATCAGGGCGTCGGGGCGGTGCAGCAGGAGGATGTCAATGACGTCGGTACGCAGGCGGCGCAGGCTGCCCTCGACGGAGCCGACGATGTACTCGTAGCTGAAGTCGTAGCGGCCGGGGTCGTCGGGGCCGGGGTCGCCGCGGAAGCGAATGCCACACTTGGTCTGGATGATGATGCGCTGGCGCACGCCGGGCATGTCCGCCAGGACGTCGCCGAAGACGCTCTCCGACTTGCCACGCCCGTAGATGTCGGCGTGGTCGAAGAAGTTGATGCCGTGGTCGAGGGCGGCGCCGATAACGCGGACGGCCTGGGCGTGGGTTTCGGCGGAATAGGTCGGGCTGTTCCACAGGCCGCCGAGGGTCATGCAGCCGTGGGCGATGCGGGAGACGTCCAGGTCGGTGTTCGGGAGACGGTACGTTTTCATGGGGAGGGATCACCTTTGCGGGCGGACAAATATGGGACCACGAAAGGCGCGAAAAGTAGCCGCTTGGCGCATGCTTTTCGCGCCTTTCGCGCCTTTTCGTGACCTTCGTGGTCCAGAGACTCGGCAACCGCTTACGTCCTCTATAAGAGAGGATCATACCCTGGCGCCGGTGCAAGTATAACGCTTTCACGGATACCAGGCAAGCGTTTCGCCACACCGGGCACTACCGCTTTTTGTACCGCAAAGCGGATATGAACTGCCCTTCGATTGTGCTTTGATAGAGCCAGGGGGAATGATCGCCCCTGCCCAGCCTGTTCGAGACCAACCCTCGCAGTCGTGACACGAATCAGAAAGAAAGGAACAAGGCCATGTTGCACGGTAACACGAATCGCTGGCGGCTCCTGGCCGCCCTCGCCGTGGTTGTGGTGCTCGTCGCGCTGATGGCGGGCCTCATCGGCGCGCAGCCCGCCCAGGCCCAGGGCAAGACGGCCGCCCGAGTCTTGCCGCCAAGCTCCAACCCCTACGGTCTGTCGTACGGCCAGTGGAGCGTCAAGTGGTGGCAGTGGGCAATCGGAACCAAGTACTCGAAAAGCCCGCTCAACACCAACCTCTCGACGCCCGCCCCCTGCGGCACCGACCAATCCGGGCCGGTCTTTTTCCTGGGGGGCGCTCTGGGCGGCCCAGGCGAGGGCGTCCACCGCGACTGCGCTGTGCCTCTGGGGAAGGCATTGTTGATTCCCATCGTGAATGTCGAGTGGGATGAGGAGGCAATGGCGCCGCCCGCCAGCATCGTCCAGCTAGGCCAGATTGCGAAAAGCATCGCCGACCACACGACGGACCGCAGCATGAGCGTGGATGGCGTCCCGATCCCGGACGCCCAGATCTATCGCACCCCCTCGCCCGTATTCTTCTACACGATGTGGGCCACCGACAACCTCTACAACCTCAGGTGCATCGGGAGTCTCAGCCCCAAGTGCACCGACAGCAGCGGACCTGTGTCCTTCCCGGGCCTGGTCTGCCTGGGCGGCAAATGTACGGCGGTCTCGGTGGCGGATGGCTACTACGTGATGCTCGCCCCCCTGACGGCCGGCGACCACATCATCCACTTCCACGGTCGCTTCACGACGGAGTTTGAGATGACGATGGACATCGCGTACCACCTCTGCGTCGGCGCGACTACCTGCAGGCCGATTCCCAGCTGAACACCAGAGCCACTGAGGAGAGGGCCTGCCCCGCCGAGCGCGGGGCAGGCTCGTTTTTGCGGGGGGGGGGGACGGGGACGGTTGGACCGCGAGACGCGCGAAAGGGGGCGCGGCGGTGTGATGCCATTTGGCGAAATCACCGCACAAGGGAACGCGGGCCGCGCAATCGCGCGAGCCGCTTCGCTCCTCTGAAAATAACCTTGGGCGGCTCGCGGCGCCGGTCCGCCGTAGGCTCAAGCCTACGGCTAAGGATGCAAGCCCAAGGGGCTGGCGGAGCCGGAGCCGCAGCCTCTCAGGCTTCCATTCGTAGCCCGCTGCTTCAGCGGCGGGCGGACATGGTGTTCGCGCTGACAGCCGTGTTCACTTGTCTGGTGGACACAAGTCCATGCCGAACTTTCGCGCGTTTCGCCCCTTTCGCGTGTTTCGTGGTCCAGCCGGCCCGGCGTGCGTTTGATTTCCGTATCTTTGCGCGGCGGGCGTATCATATACAGACCCACGGCGAAAGGATACCCGCGCATGATACTGGCCCTCTCCGGCGGCGTCGGCGGGGCGAAGCTCGTCCAGGGCCTCGCCGCCCACGTTCCCGCCACGACCCTTGCCATCGTCGTCAACACCGGCGACGACTTCGACCACTTCGGCCTGCACATCTCGCCCGACGTTGACACCGTCATGTACACCCTGGCCGGTCTCGCCAGCCTCGACCGCGGCTGGGGCTTGCAGGACGAGACGTGGAGCGCCATGGAGATGTTTGGGCGCTACGGCGCGGAGACCTGGTTCAACCTGGGCGACCTCGACCTCGCCACCAACATCCTGCGTACCGAGGCCCTGCGCCAGGGACATCCCCTCAGCGCCGTGACCGACGATCTGCGCCGCCGCCTCGGCGTCGCTGTGCGCATCATCCCCATGACCGACGATTCGGTCGCGACCTACGTGGACACGCCGCTGGGCAAGTTGCACTTCCAGGAGTACTTCGTCCGTGAGCGCTGCGCGCCGGACGTGCTGGGCATCGAGCTGCGTGGGCTGGCCGACGCGCGCCCCTCGCCGCCGCTGCGGGAGGCGCTGGCCGAGGCGGACGCCATCATCGTCACGCCGTCCAACCCCATCGTCAGCGTCGGCCCCATCCTGGGCGTGCCCGGCGTCCGCGACGCCCTGCGCCAGAGCCGCGCCCACCGCGTCGCCGTCACGCCGCTGATCGAGGGGCAGGCCGTCAAGGGGCCGACCGTCGCCATGATGCGCTGGGCCGGGCTGGAGCCGAACGCCGTGTCCGTCGCCGGCCTCTACCGCGACTTCCTGGACACCTTCGTCCTCGACGAGCGCGACGCGGCGCTACGCCCCCAGATCGAGGCGCTAGGCCTGCGCGTCCACGTCACCGACACGCTGATGACCACCGCCGAGGACAAGGCGCGGCTGGCCGGCGAGATCCTGGGCCGGCTATGAGCCGCATCGCCGCCATCGTGCCGGCCAAGCCCCTGGCCCGCGCCAAGACGCGCCTGGGCGATACCCTGAGCGACGCCGAGCGAGCGGACGTAGCGGCGCGGCTGCTGGAGCGCGTCCTGACGGCCCTCAGCGCCGCCCACGGCATTGACAGCGTCTGGGTCGTCGGCGGCGACGAGGCGGTGCGGGAGCTGGCCGCGCGCCACAGCGCCCAATACGTCGAGGAGCCGGGCCACGACCTGAACGAGAGCCTGGCGCTGGCGCTGGAACGCCTGCCGTCCGAGGTGACCCACGCCCTGCTTCTCCCGATGGACTTGCCCTTCCTGAGCAGCGAGGCCCTGGACTTGCTCATAGACGACGCCAGCCAGGACGGCACCGATGTGTTGATCGCCCCGGATCGCTGGGGCCACGGCACGAACGCCCTGCTCGTCGTGCGCCCGTTCCGCCTCCAGCCGGCTTTCGGCGTCGAGAGCCTGGCGCGTCACCTGGCCGCCGCCGCGTCCGAGGGGCTGGCCGTCGCTGTGTTCTACAGCCGCGACCTCGCCTTCGATATAGACACCTCGGCCGACCTGGCGGAGGCGGGGATTGTGCCAGGAGGTGAGGGATGACCCACGACGTGCTGGTCATCGGCGGCGGGCTGGCCGGGATGACGGCGGCGCTGCGCGCGGCGCAGGCGGGGGCGCAGGTGCGGCTCCTGGCGCGGGCCGCGCCGGGCGCCATGGGCAACAGCGCCGCGTCCGGCGGCGGGCTGCTCATCGCCGGGCCGAACATCACCCGCCAGGCGCACTACGACCTGACGCTGGCGGTCGGCCACGGCATCAACGAGCCGTCGCTGGTGGACACCCTGAGCCGCGACGCGCCGGCGTGTCGCGAGTGGCTCGAAGAGACGATGGGCTTCAAGCTCAGTGTCAAGGACAAGGGGGGGCAGGGCTACTTCAGTCCCGGCGGCGGGGCGCTCATCACGGCGAAGGTCGCCGAGGCCGTCGCCCGCGAGGGGCGCATCGAGGCGCATCCCTGGCCGGTGCGGCGGCTGCTGACGCGGGACGGCGCGGTGGTCGGGGCGCTCGTCGAGGCTGGCGACGGATTGCGCCCGATCCACGCTTCGGCGACGGTCCTGGCGACCGGCGGCTACGCCGGCCTCTTCGCCCGCCACGACAACCCCGGCGACCCGATGGGCGCGGGCGTCGTCATGGCGGCGCGGGCCGGGGCGCGGGTGCGCGATCTGGAGTTCGTGCAGTTCTACCCCATCGCCACCGCCGAGCCGAGCCTGCCGACGTTCATGCTCTTCCGCCCCTTTGCGCCCGGCGCCAGGCTGCTCACCCAGGACGGCCACGACCTGTTGGCCGAGCGCTTCGGTGGGCGCAGCCTCAACGAGGTCGTCGGCGCGGCGCGGGACGACCTGTCGCGCATCGTCCACGAGGAGAACGCGCGGGCGCCGGTCGTGTTCGACGCCACGGGCTGCGACTGGAGCCAGGCCGACAAGTGGTTCTCCCTGGTGTACCTGCGCCGCTACGACTGGGACTGGGAGCATCGGCCCGCCCGCGTCGCGCCCATCGCCCATCACTGCATGGGCGGCGTGGCGATTGACGCCCACGCCCGCACGTCCCTGGCGCGGCTGTTCGCGGCGGGCGAGGTGGCCGCCGGCGTCCACGGCGCGAACCGCCACGGCAGCAACTCCCTCACCGACTGCCTGGTGTTCGGCTGCCACGCCGGGGACGAGGCCGCCGGTGTCACAGCGGCGAGCGAGCAGGAGATGGCCGAGGCATGGCCGGGCGAGATCGTCCCGGAACGCGCCGACTTCGCGGCGTTGCAGCGGCTGGTGTGGGAGGGGATGGGCATTGTGCGCGACGCGGCCGGCATGGCGCGGCTGGCGACTGCGCTCGAGGCGCTTGCGCCGTCGGATGCGCAACTCATGGCCCAGATGGCGCTGGCGTTCGCCCGCCGCCGCACCGAGAGTCGCGGCGCGCACATCCGCGCCGACTACCCCGCCGAAGACCCGGCCTGGGCGCACAGCCAGGTGGGGCGGTTGGCGAGGGACGGGATGGCCTTTGAACCGACTGTCAACGGATAGGGGAACGGATTAACGGATTGTGTCGCCTGGTGGAAGGCTGATGGCTATGGGCCTGTATCCGTTTATCCGTTTGATATCCGTTGACAGTAGCTTGCAGCGGTAGCTCTACACGATAGCGTGGAGACCCCCCTCTGCTCCCCCCGCCGGCGGGGGGATGGGGGGGTGAATTCGGCTCGTCCACGCTAAACTATGGAGCTACCCTTGCAGCTATCCGCCGCTTGCCTTTCGGGCTATAATATCCCCCATGCCCCCAGCGCCTCCCGACTACTACGCGGTTCTGCAAGTGTCGCCCACGGCGGAGACGGCCATCATCGAGGCCGCCTACCGTCAGCTCGCACGCCTCTACCACCCGGACGTGAACCCCGCGCCGGGGGCGAAGGAGCGCATGCAGGCCATCAACGCGGCGTACGAAGTGCTGGGCGACCCACAGCGCCGCGCCGAGTACGACGCCGCCCGCGCTGCCTGGCTCAAGGCGACTGCCCGCCTCCTCGATGTGGAGCGCGACGGCGAGTGGATTAGCTTCCGCCTGGGTTCGGCCCATGATCCTTTCGGGACCTTGGCGGCGCTGCGAGCGAGCGTTCCGCCCGATGCCCGCCGTTGGGATGCTATGACGCAGCGCTGGCGCGTCCACGGCGACTACGCCGATGTTCTGGCGCGGCTGTTTGCCAACTATGGAGCGCCGGGCCAGTCCCTCGCGGCCCCCGACGCGGTCCGCGAGCCGCGCAGCGCCCTGCCCCAGTTCACCGCCCTGGGCGTGTGTCTCATCGCCGCCGCGCTGCTGGTGTACCTGGCGAACACGCCGACGGGACTCATGTTTCGCGCGCGAGCGGCCAACACGGTCGTGAGCCTGGCGGCGCGGGTGGATCCGAGCGTGTCCGGCGACCTGGCCGTGGGGTTACTCGCGGCGCTGGCCGTCGTGGCGCTCGCCGCCGTGGCGTGGTACGCGCGCAAGCCCTCGCCGCGGCGATAGCGATGACCGGAATTTGACCCGGCGGGCGTGTCACCCTATAATTAAGCGTTGTCCAAGCCAGATACACAATGCGGGCAGGGGCCTTCCCCTGCCGTTCGCGTGCTTATAGAATGTCGGCGGGAGGTTGACGTGTACGCAATCATCAAGACGGGCGGGAAGCAATACCGGGTCAAGCCAGGCGACGTGGTGGACGTGGAGAAGCTGGACGCCGAGGAAGGCGCGACGATCGAGCTGGGCGACGTGCTCCTGGTCGCGGACGACGACGGCCACAAGGCGGGCGACGATGTGAAGGGCGCAACGGTCACGGCCACGGTCGTGGGCAACGTCAAAGGCCCCAAGCTGGTCATCTTCGACTACAAGCCGAAGATTCGCTACCGCCGCAAGACCGGCCACCGCCAGACCTATACCCGCCTCAAGATCGGCGATATCTCGGTCGCCCAGAATCAGGAATAGACCATAGGATGCGCGGCGTCCGTTACGCCGCGTGTCGTCAGCATACTCGGCCGGCGTAAGAGTCGGCGGTCTTGCACCGTCCATCTGCTGCACAGGTCGAGAGGAGAAGAGAGTCATGGCTCACAAAAAGGGTGGCGGTAGCAGCAAGAACGGTCGCGACAGCAATTCGCAACGGCGGGGTGTCAAGCGCTTCGACGGCCAGGTCGTCAGCGCCGGCAGCATCCTCGTGCGCCAGCTCGGCACCAAGTTCGAGCCTGGCCTCAACGTCGGCCAGGGTCGTGACTACACGCTATTCGCCAAGGTAGATGGGCGCGTGAAGTTTGAGCATGTCACTCGCTACAAGCAGCGCATCAGCGTGTACCCGGTCGCGCCCGTCGCGGTGCTGACGGAGAGCGTTGGCGAGGCGTAAGGAAGAAGTCTAATGCCAAAGCAAGGTATTCATCCCAAGTACTACCCCGAGGCGCAGGTCGTCTGCGCGTGTGGGAACACGTTCACCGTCGGCTCGACGCAGGCCACCATCCGCACGGACGTGTGCTCCCAGTGCCACCCGTTCTACACCGGCGAGCAGCGCATCGTTGACACCGCCGGCCGCGTGGATCGGTTCATGATGCGCCTGGAGCGCCGCGAGCAGAAGGCCAACCAGCCGAAGCCCGCGACCACCGCGACAGCCACCAAGGCCAGGAAGTAACCCGCACCGAACTCTGCGAAAGCCCTCTCCGAGCCACTGCGCTCCGAGAGGGCTTTTTTGCGTCCCGCCCCGTTCTGACTATAATGGTCGCGTTAGCATTATGTTCGTGCGCGAAAGGAGACTGGCCGTGGCCCCTCAACCTCACGGTCACATTGACGGGTGGATCGAGCTGATCTGCGGCAGCATGTTCAGCGGCAAGACCGAGGAGCTGATTCGACGCATCAAGCGCGCCGAGATCGCCCGCCAGAAGGTGCAGGTCTTCAAGCCTGTCCTCGATACGCGCTACGGTGAGCTGCAAGTCAGCTCCCACAACGGCTTGCAGATGGACGCCGTGGCCGTCCCGTCGTCGCGGGAAATACTCGCCCTGGTGGACGCGGATACCGACGTCGTCGCCGTGGACGAGGTGCAGTTCTTCGACTGGGAGATCGCGCCGGTTTGCAACGAGCTGGCCGACAGTGGCAAGCGCGTCCTCCTGGCCGGGCTGGACACGGACTTCCGCGCCGAACCGTTCGGCCCGATGCCCCTGCTCATGGCCCAGGCCGAGATGGTGGACAAGCTCTCGGCGATCTGCGTCATCTGCGGCGCACCCGCCAGCCGCACCCAGCGCCTCATTGACGGGCAACCGGCGCGCTACAACGACCCGGTCATCCTGGTCGGGGCGTCGGAGGTGTACGAGGCGCGCTGCCGCCACTGCCACGAGGTCCCGCCGGCTGTCGAGGCGTCGGCTGAGGCCGAGACGGCGAGCGCGTAACGCCAGGCGGCGAGGGAACTCACCACGGAACACACGGAATACACGGAATGATGATAGCGTCCCTCGACCCAGCCGGGTCGAGGGACGCTGTCATCATTCATAGGACGTATGCGGTGCGTGGGCCTGCGGACCACGAAGGGCACGAAAGACCGCGAAAGACGCGAGAGTTAGCTATGAACTTGCGTCCACCGCCAGATGAGTGAAAATCGCTGTCACGGCGATGAAGGTTCCAGAGCGAAAGGAGAACGCCAAGGCGCAAAGACGCAACGCCGCCAACAGACTGAAGACTAATCTCTCTTTGCGCCTCTGCGTCCTTGCGCCCTTGCGTTACCGGCTTGTTTTTGGGAGAGTCGCGCAGCCCTGTAGCGCCGACTTTTAGTCGGCTCCTCAGATGCCGACTCAAGTCGGCGCTACGCAGCCCAGGCTTATTTTCAGGCGAGGTACACGCCAGGCGGCTGTTTTTCGCGCCTTTCGCGTTCTTTTCGCGCCTTTCGTGATCCAAACGTCACCCCACCGCCGAGGTTCTACCGGTTAGCCGTCAGCCTACTCGGTGGAGCGGCGGCGGCCGTTGATCTTCTCCAGCGCGAATACCGCTGCGCCGAGGCCCAGGATTTTCACGCCCTTCTTAAGACTAAAACTGCCGTGGGTCTGCGCGGTGTGACCGTTGGACGCGCCACCCGGCTGCGGCTTCTGGTCGGCGCGCTCGCCGTCGCGCCCCTTCGCCACCGCCTCGACCGACTGGCCCGTCTGCGCGGCCTCCGCGACGTGCTCCTGGCGCGGAATGCCCTGCCCGACGCGCGCCGCCTCGGTGAGCGGCACCGCGCCTGGAGACTCATCGCTCTCTCTCATGTCCGATGACGAATCCCGATTGCCGACATCAATAGCAGGAGCAATGCCACGCTGCGTGGGTAAGGCGGGCGCGCATTGCCTTCTCTGTAGGGTGACATTGTTACAGACAGAGAGGGCATCACAAAGTGAACAAGCCGAAAGTGTTAGTGACCGGGGCGACGGGCTATATTGGCGGCCGACTCGTGCCGCGTCTGCTGGAGGCGGGCTACGCCGTGCGCTGCATGGTGCGCGACCCGGCGCGGCTCGAAGGGCGTGACTGGCTGAGGCGGGTCGAGGTGGCGCGCGGCGACGTCCTCGCGCCGGAGACGCTGGCGCCCGCGCTTCAGGGCATAGACGTGGCGTACTACCTGATTCATAGCATGGGCGGCGGCCACGACTTCCACGAGCGCGACCTGGCGGCCGCCCGCGCCTTCGGCCACGCCGCGCGCGCGGCCGGGGTGCGGCGCATCATCTACCTGGGCGGGCTGGGCGACCCGGCGGCCTCCCTCTCGCCTCACCTGCGCTCGCGCCAGGAGACCGGCGACGCCCTGCGCGAGTCCGGCGTCCCCGTGACCGAGTTCCAGGCCGCCGTCATCGTCGGCTCCGGCTCCCTGTCCTTCGAGATGGTGCGCTACCTCACCGAGCGGGTGCCGGTGATGATCTGCCCCCGCTGGGTGTACACGCGCATCCAGCCCATCGCCGTGCGCAACGTCCTGGACTACCTGGTCGCCGCCCTGGACACGCCGGCGAGCATCGGCCAGGTCATCGAGATTGGCGGCGCCAACGTGCTGACCTACGGCGAGATGATGACGGGGTACGCGCGGGTGCGCGGCCTGAAGCGTTGGCTGGTCGCCGTGCCCGTCCTGACGCCGCGCCTGTCCTCCTACTGGGTGCACTTCGTCACACCCATCCCGGCTCCCATCGCCGGGCCGCTCATCGAGGGCCTGCGCAACGAGGTCATCGTGCGCGACGACAGCGCCCGCCGTATCTTCCCTGCCATCCGCCCGATGGACTACGAGAGCGCCGTGCGCGCCGCCCTCGCCAAGCTCCAGGCCAGGGACGTGGAGACGGTGTGGAGCGACGCCCTGATGACGTCCCAGGGCGACATGCGGCCGGTGGCGCTGACGACGCAAGAGGGCATGGTCATGGAGCACCGCCAGCGCCTCGTCGCCGCCGCGCCGCACGGGGTGTTTCGGTCCTTTACGGGATTGGGCGGGCGGCGGGGCTGGCTGTACATGAACTGGGCGTGGCAGCTGCGCGGCCTGGCCGACCGCCTGATCGGCGGCGTGGGGATGCGGCGCGGCCGCCGCGACCCGGACGACGTGCGCGTGGGCGACGCCCTGGACTTCTGGCGCGTCGAGGCGGTGGAGCCGGACCGGCTGCTGCGGCTGCGCGCCGAGATGAAGGTGCCGGGGCAGGCGTGGCTCCAGTTCCAGGCGCGGCCGCAGGCCGACGGCGAGACGCTGCTGAGCCAGACGGCGTTCTTCGCGCCGAAAGGCCTTTCGGGTTGGCTCTACTGGTACGCCCTCTACCCCATCCACGGCCTGATCTTCAGCGGCATGATCCGCAAGGTCGCCGAGGGGGCCGAGGCGCCAGCCGCCGCCCCCGCCCACTTGTTCCCGACCAACTGAGAGAGGCAAAGGCCGCATTGAAGGCAAGAAAGACGGTGAGGGTCGCTGGGAGACCCTCACCGTCGCTGACTCACGTATCCTGCGGACGCTATCGCTGCAAGAGCTACGGTTGCGGCGAAGCGATCTGAGCTGGCAACTGGATTGGCTCCGCCTGCTTCATCGGCTCCAGCCCCTTCAGATCTTGCTCTAGCTTCCCAAGACCGTTGGCTCCGCTTCGATTGTAGACCTCGAACTCCCAGAACGAGAAGTTGCCGTAACCTGGGGCCACATCAACCATGTAGAGACCGACATAGCGATGCGATTGGGTGCTCCAGTTAAACACGTCGTCTTGTCGCGTGGTCAATGTTCGCTGATATCCGTACCAGTTCGAGTTGCCGTCAACGGTGCAGTTGTTATCGCAGTACGCCACATAATACGTGCGAGCGTAGGCCGTCTCCCAGCGCACGACAAACTGATTGAACTGCTGGGCCGACCCCAGGTCTATCTTGAACCACTGAGCTCCCGATCCAGCGGATGACCATCGCGTCCCCGTATTGCCGTCGTTGCCATACTGATACGGGAAGTTGCGATCACTCGTCGTGGCCCAGGAAGCCTTCCCCCGCGCCAGGTTTACAGTGCTCCCGCTGCTGCTATCCTTGATGTAACACGCCTTGGTGGTACCGGGTATCGGGTCGCCGAAGACATTGTTGTTGCAGTCTATGCCTCCGCTTACGCCAGTGCGGTAGTTGAACCGGCCGTTCGCGCCGTAGGCGACATCCTTCGTGCCGCTGAAGTTGCAGCGTTGCCCTTCCTGGGCGCAGTACGCATAGCCCGACGGCCCACCGCTTGTGCTGCTTGTCATCGAGAGGCTTAGATTGTAGCCGCCCGTACTGCCCCGATTATAGCTCTGGGCGACGATGCGATAGCGGCCGTTTTGGGGTAGCGCGAACCCGTTGATGAACGAGTTGGTGTTACCGCCGCTGTCGTCGTCTTGGGTCACCAAATTGCCATTCGGGGCATACAAGTACAGGTAACTGTCCAGGTTGCCGCTCGTCCGGTTCATTCGGATGAAGACCGACTGACTGGTATTCCCGTCGAAGTAATAGATATCCTGATCATCGGCCGGGTTGATCGTGCCAGACAGCGTCTGCCCAGCGGAGAGCGTCCGTCCATCGTCGGGATCTGAGCTGCCGCCCGATGGCGTTGTGATGCACGCCCAGTCGGTCCAGGGCGAGTCGCCTGAGCCATTGCGGGCAAAGAGGTGATAGCAGTGATAGGAGTTGGGAGCCAATCCGCCGACTGTGTAGGACGGCGTATTAGCGCCTACAGAAGCAATGCGCGTATTTCCGTCATAGACCTCGAAGCTAGTCTCGTTGTTGGAGTTGTCGTTCCAATCGAGGCGGACCACGTTTGGGCTAAGCGCCGTTGCTCGGAGGTTGCTGGGAGCGGCTGGAACAGCTGATGAATGTGAGCGCACGAACGCCCCGGGATTTGTGTACCCCTTCTGGTCAGGATGCACGGTCGAATAACCAGGCCCAGGAACTCCTGGATGGCTATTTGGATTGCTGCAGAGGTTGGAACCATCACGAAAGTAGCGCATTTCCCAATGTACGTGAGTGTTGCTACTCTGATTGTACATTGCACCGATATTTGCCTCTTTAGCAACGCTTTGTCCTTGAGCAACAGACACAGACGTCAAGTGACCGTACATCGAGTAGATTGTGCTTCCATCAGGTAGGGTGTGCTTGATGATCACAACACGACCTGGATAATCATACCGTGCGTCGTACCACTCTACGGTGCCATCGGCTACTGCACGAACGGCAGTACCCGATGCCCCCATCCAATCTTCGCCATCGTGATAGAGAGATCTCCAAGTCGTCGGGGTGTAGCAGGGTGGAGCTCCATCTTTATTCGGCCGCTCACCATAGTCGTAGCCCGCGATCCGGCTGCCGGCGACTGGATACGTAAATACAGTTGCAGCAGCGGTTGAGGATTCTCTGAATGGCTGGACTTGTGGCGAGCTTTGAGTTTTCTCACTGGGTGCTACCATAAAATCCGTCGCAGCATCTTCGAACTGGACCGTCGCCAGCACCTTATCAAGTATCACCGCTGTGTCGGACTTGCCATCCGTTCCGCAGCAACTACCGACAAGAGAGAACCGGTAGACGAAGGGACCGCGCGATATATACGTGCTGCTTGTTATGGCGCCAGATGAGTGGTTAACTCGTACCGCTGGTATTCCTCCAACCAGGACGTTCTCCGTGACGATCTTCGTCTCATCGGCTTCGTCCGTAAGCCGCGAGACTTCTTGCCGGGTGAAGGCGTCGACATCGAGCTTCTGTGGATTCTTCTCGATCAGAACTGTGATGCCGGAATAGTCCTGTGTTTCGGACGGTTGCTGGATTCTGATTTCGTAGAAGTGCCACGACGAGTCGATGTACTCACCAGGATACATCGTCCAGGACGATGGGTACTTCAAGACGATACCTGACGCTGTATCCTTGTACAACTTCCAATCATCGTTCTGTTTGTCGACTGCGTCCGTCGGATTTCCAACCGGACCTTGAGCCATTGCTGGTAGCGGGCCAATCAGTAGAATCAGCATAACCATTATGAACGAGACGACGAATAAGGTTGTGAGTCGGCGTTCGGTGATGATTTGAGACATGCCATTCCCCTTCAGATGATCTGAGGCGGACAACCAGACTCGGTGTTCTGGCTGTCAAGTATCGCTGCGCTCAACATGCAAGAACAGTATACTCGACGTTCGGTCATGTCGCATCGGCTAGACGGGCCGATAATTCCACTCTGTCAAGGTGTACGCCCTCTTACTACCGGCCTACGCCGTGACATACGTCAGCCAAGCAGGCCTAGCTCGCGGGCTGCTTTCGCTACCTCTCGCCGCGTGCTGACGTTGAGCTTGCCCAGGATGTTGCTGACGTGGGTGCGCGCTGTGCCGACCGATATCGTCAGGGTCTCGGCGATTTCATGATTCGTCCGACCTTCGGCTACCAGTTTGAGAACGCATATCTCCCGGGGCGTGAGATCGTGGTCCACGGATGCGCGCGGCGCGAGGAGCGCCGCCAGTTGCTCCCGCCGCAACGCCACGTCACCGTGGGCAACCTCGAGCAGCGCGTGGTACAGGTCCTCGACCGGCGCATCCTTGCTCACGTAGCCGCTCGCGCCGGCCCGGACAGCCTCGATGATCCATGTCGGCTCGCCTCCCAGGCTCATCGCCAGCAGCCGAAGCTGAGGCGCGACACTCCGCAGCCTTTTCAGAGTCGTAATCCCGTGGGCGTGGTCAATGCTGCCTTGCTCATCCTCCGCGAGTCGAAGCGACACGAGGGCGATATCCGCGTCCACGGAGCCGGCGAGAGCCACGGCGGCGGCCTGATGGCGGGCTACGCCGGCCACTGTTATCCCACGCGCGCCGAGGATAGAACGTAGGCCGACGACGAAAATCTCGCTCGGCTCGACGACCAGCACGCGAAGACCCGGCCCGCTCTCTCTACTGTGTTGACGCTCCATGTCCCCCCGGTGGGTTGATGGCTGCCGGGATTGTCCGGCGAACTCCTCACCATTTAAGATAATGCAATAAGCTTATCCATCCTTTCATCTTGACACGGAACGTTTGATTATGCAACTTTGGTTCTGTAAAAGGCCAGGGTGGGCCTTGGTGGATTAAGCAGACTTAAAGGTCAAGTAGGCTTTGCCGGCCTCCCACTCATCGCTGATCTCCATGAGGATGGCACTCGCCAGGCGCAAACACGCCGCCTCGTTGGGGAAGATGCCGACAACACGGGTGCGCCGACGGATCTCTTCGTTGACCCGTTCCAGGCCGTTGGTCGTGCGCAGCAGCCGTCGATGCGCCTCGGGTAGATCAAAGACTGTGAAGCCCTGAGGCAAGTTAGCCTCCATCCACGTCGAGAGCTTCGAGGCGGTCTTGGCGTACTTGAGGACGGTCTTGGCTAGCAGGGCCTCGGCCTCGGCACGATGGGGCGCGTTGAAGATGGCGCGAATGTCGGCGGCCACTTCAGCCTCTTCACCACGCGGGACATAGGCCCTCGCGTTCTTGCTGGAGGTGAAACTGGCAGCGTTGCCACGGCACTCCGCCAAAGACCGTGCGCCTTGCCGCGCCCAAGCCCTCGTGGGCATCGCTGACGATGAGTTGCACGCCTCGTAGCCCACGCGCGACCAAGCTCTTGAAGAAAGGTACGCCAGTGGACTTCATGCTCGCCCAAGCTCACCGATACCCCCAACACCCGCCGTTTGCCGTCTGCGCCGACCCCGTGGCGATCAGCAGCGCCGCGTCCCGCACCGCCCCATCCCGCCGTGACTTTCATAGCGAGCATCGAGCGTGACGTAGACAAATTCACCCAACGGGCGATTGCGCCACGCCTCCACCACCTTGTCCAACGCGGCCACCGCCCGACTGACCTCCATGCTGGAGACCCAAGCACACAGCTTCTCCAGCACCGCTGTGACCTTGCGCGTCGAGACCCCCTGGATATACATCTCGGCCAACGCCAGCTTCAGCGCCTGCTCAGAACGCAAGCTCTTTCAACGCGGTGATAGAAGCCCCTTCACGCACCTGCGGCACGGCAAAGGTCACCCCACCCCGCGTCTTGACCGTCTTGGGCTTGAAGCCGTTGGCGTGGCCGCGTCGCTCCTCGCTGCGTTGGTAAGGTTCAGCCCCCAGGAACTTCTGCCGCTCGGCCGTCATGGCCGCATTGATCACGATGCGCAGCACCTCAGGCAGGGCGTCGAGGCCCTGCGCGGCGGCCAGTTCCACAAGCTCGACGGGTAGGCTATAATTCGGTTGGTAGGTCATGGTCTCGTCTCCTTTCGGTGTTTGGCAACCCGTAGGATACACCCTGACCTACCGCCTTTTCAACTCGGCGGCCAACTCATCTTACAGAAACAATGTTACACTATCGAACGTTTTAGGTGAGAGAATCGTTTGATATCGTGAGGCCTCTAAGGACACCGACGATGAGACCTTTCACCCATCTCTGGGCACTTGCTGCGCTGCTGGCGCTGCTGGCGCTGGCCGGCTGCATGCCGTCTTTCCTCACCCAGGGCGGGACGACGAGCGCGACACCGCCCGCCGCCGTCTCGCCGGTGGCGCTGGCGCCGACGAGCGCCGTGCTCGCCGCGCCGACCCTCGCGCCGACCGCTGTCCCCGCGACGCCGACTGCCCCGCCCACGAACACGCCCGCGCCGACCGCCATCCCCCCGACCGCCGCGCCGACCATCACGCCGACGCCTCCGCCGCTCTCGCCCGACGTGACGTTCATCACGACGGTGGACGAGGTTGTGATGCGGGATGGGCCAGGTCCGGACTACAAGCGCATCGGGCAGGTGGCGGCGGGGCAGCTCGTGAAAGTGACGGGCGTCAGCCCGGACCGCCGCTGGTGGCGCGTGATGTGCGCTAACGAGACGCCGGGGAACTGCTGGATGTCCGGTGATCCGAGCCTCACGAAGCCGGCGCAGCCCCCGGCCGGTCCGACGGCGGCCCCTGCCACCAGCCAGGCGCAACCGACGGACGTGAAGTTTGTCATGGCCCTGGACAACGTTGTGATTCGCGGCGGCCCGGCGGAGCGCGCCCCCAAGATCGGTGTCGTGTACGAGGGGCAGATTGCCAGGGTCACGGGGGCGAGCGCCGACAAGGCGTGGTGGCGCGTGATTTGCCCCGACGGCGGCGTTGGGGAATGTTGGATGTCGGCCAATCCGGAGCTGACCAAGCCGACGATCCCGCCGCGATAGGTCTCCCTCACCCCCTCCCCCTCTCCCAATGTGGGTGAGGAGGCGAAGAGAAGAGATTTATGAAACGCAAAGGCGCAGGGACGCCAAGGAAGAATGCTCGGAGATTTGATCTCTTTGCGCCTTTGCGTCTTTGCGTTGTCTCATCTTTGAGACCAGGTGTCGCAGGCTCGGCTAGAAGGTGATATGGCTACCTTGGATGAGGTGATGGCGAGGCTGCGGGCGCAGGCGCGGCCGGGCGAGCTTGACGGGATGGCGCGTTTCGGCATGACGCCGGAGCGCCGCCTGGGTCTCTCTGTCCCGACGATGCGCCAGATTGCCAAAGACATCGGCACGGACCACGCCCTCGCTCTCCAACTGTGGGACACGGGCATTCCTGACGCCCAGATGGTCGCCGCAATGATTGACAATCCGCGTGCCGTGACCGACGCGCAGATGGAGGCGTGGGTCGCTGATTTCAACTCATGGGATGTGTGCGACCAGGTGTGCGGCAACCTGTTCGAGAAGACGCCGTTCGTCTGGCAGAAGATCTACGCGTGGGCGGCGCGCGATGAGGAATACGTCCGCCGCGCGGCTTTCGCCATGATCGCCGGGCTGGCGTGGCACGACAAGACGGCGGCGGACGAGCGGTTCATCGCCACGTTTCCGCTCATGGCGGCTGCGGCGACGGATGAGCGCAACTTCGTCAAGAAGGCGGTCAACTGGGCGCTGCGCAACGTCGGCAAGCGCAACCCGCGCCTGAACGTCGCGGCTATCGCAGCGGCGCGGGACATCCAACGCCTGGACTCGCGCGCCGCGCGCTGGATTGCCGCCGATGCCCTGCGCGAGCTGCAAAGCGACGCGGTGCAGGCTCGCCTAAGCAATGCGCGGTCCTGAACGAACGATGCTCACGCATCCGTCGGCCCGCCGCGTGGGTCTCATTGCCAGCCTCATCCTTCTGGTCGGGATAGCGCTCTATGCGCACACGCGGCTTTGGGGCGCGGACACCGAAGGCCGCGACATTTACTATTCGTGGGTCGAGGGCAGCCGTATTCTTCAAGGTGAGGATCCGTACACTCGGATTCTCACGGGGGATATGCTGGAAAACGACAAGTACGCCACCTACTTCCCCTTGTTCTACGCCCTCTCGGCCGGCAGTCAGGCCCTGGGATTACGGGATTACGCGAGTTGGCTTGCCGCCTGGCGCATCGTCTTCCTGGTGTCCCAGGTTGCGATAGGGTTGGTCATCTGGCTGATCTACGCGCAGTATCGCCAGTGGCTGGCCGGCCTGCTTGCGGCCATGCTGTGGTGGTTCAACAGCTGGTCGCTCATTGTCACGTATATTGCCCACCTGGACACTATTCCTAACATGGTCTGGATCATCGCCCTCATCCTGCTGACGCCGTGCGACATGTTCATGCGCCGCCTCGCACCGAACGCCGAAGTGTAACATGCGCTACACACGTCTGGCCCTGGCACTAACGCTCGCCGGCCTCGCGCTGCGACTCTATCACCTTGGCGCGCCGAGCTACTGGTTCGACGAGGCGCTCGAGATTCGACGCGCCATGACGCCCTGGCCGCAGGTGGTCTGGCTCGTGGAGGGGCCTGACCCGCCGCTATATCGCCTGCTGATCGCGCCGCTGTCGAGACTCTCGACCGTTGAAGCCATGCTTCGCCTGCCATCGGCCCTGTTCGGGGCGGCGGCCGTGTTCCTGATGTATCTCTGGTGCGCTGAGCTTGGTTCCAGGCGCGTGGGGGTGGTGGCCGCTGCGCTTCTGGCAATCAGCCCTGTGGCGGTCTATTACTCCCAGGAGGTCAGCCAGTATAGCGCCGTTATTTGCCTCAGCCTGGCGCTCTTGATTGCCTTCGAGCGCGTTGCCCGACGAAATCGTGCGTCGGACTGGCTGCTCGCAACCGTCGTCACGCTTGTGAGCCTATACACGTACTATGGACTGGCGTGGCTCATCCTTGTCCTCGAAGGATGGCTACTCCTGCAAACATGGCAACGGCGCGACAGGGGCCAGTGGCAGCGGCTGGCGCTCCATTACGCCGCTCTCCTGGCGCTGCTCGTGATTCTCGCAGTGGCCTTTGCCGTCCCGCAGTATGAATACCAGAGCCGCCTTCGAGCGGCTGAGGCGGATACTCCTCAGCTGGGGGACACGTGGCAGGCCGTCTGGGCCAACTTCGCCCAGGGGGTATGGGAGGGCGTCATCCGCTTTCAGACAACCCTCTTCGGGGATGCGCCGCAAATCATCTCCGTCATTCTCGCTGCGCTGATCCTGCTCGGCGGTATCGCCGCCTGGCGGGCGCGGGCCAGGTATCGCGCCGTGGTCGGGGTTGGGCTGACGTTGCTGCTCGTCCTCTACATCAGCGATCTGGCCGGCCTGTTCTATTTTGGAACCCGCTACTCGCTCCCACTGCTGCCGCTGCTCATTCTGTGCCTTGCGCTGGCCCTCATCGTTCTGTGGCGCACGCACAGGCTGCTAGGGCTGACTGCCGGCGTGTTTGTCGTGGGCGTGGGCGTCGCGTTCTCACCCAATCTCTCCCTCCTTCCCAATCCGTGGCTGGATCTGCCGCGTGAGGACCTGCGGCCCGTTATCGCGTATGTCAATGCCCATGCTCAGCCCGACGATGAGATCTACGTGTACTATGGCGCTGCGCCCGCCTATCGCCTCTACGAACCCCTCCCCAGGCATTCCACAGCCTATGGAAGCTGGTTTCGTGATTGGCCGCTGAGCGCGAAAATTGACGAAATCCAGCGCGACACAGCAGGACATTCGCGCGTCTGGCTGGTCATGTCCCACATCCACGAAGCCGAAGATGTGCAATTGCTGACGGGCCTTCAGGCCGCGCGAACATCCTATGTCGTGCAGGATGAGTTCTCGCAACGCGATGCCCTGGCGGTTCTTCTCGAACGCTCATTGTTAGATGAGCGTGGTCCGGCCATCGAATAGCGATGAGTATAGTTCGCAGGGGACGCTGATGACTACTCCTCCCCCGGTCACGATTCGCCGCGCCGCAGCCGCCGATGCCGCCGACATCGTTCGCCTCAACCTGGCGTTCAACGATCTGCGCAGCACGGAGGACACCATCGCCGCGCAACTCGCCGCCGGCTCGCCGGTGGAGACGCTCTACGTGGCCGAGGTCGAGGGGCAGGTGGTGGGGCTGGCCTCGCTGCGCCTGCTGCCCCAGATACTCGACCCCGTCCCCTACGCCGAGCTGAGCGAACTGTTCGTGGAGGAGGCGTACCGCCACCACGGCGTCGGTCGCGCCCTGGTGCGGCATATCGAGGCGGAGGCGCGGGCAGCGGGGGCGCAGCAGATGGTGCTGCTCACAGCGTGGCGCAACACCCATGCCCACGCCTTCTATCACGCCCTGGGCTACGGCCTGTACACCGTCACGATGCGCCGGGCGCTAAGTAGCGATTGAAGTAGGGGCAGGTTTCAAACCTGCCCCTACTTGTTTCCATACAGCCAGGTCAGGCCGCGGGGGAGGTCCAGCGCCCAGGCGGCGTAGTTGTGGCCGGCGTGGAAGGCGCGATACTGATAATCGTAGCCGGCATCGCGCAGGGTGTCGCGCATCCGCAGGTTCGGCTTGTAGAGCCACTCGTACTCGCCGACGCTCAGGTAGACGCGCACCGGCGGGCGCGGGGTGAGTTCGGCCAGGGTGAAGATGAGCTGGTTGCCGCGCCAGCCGAACGCCCCGGACTGGCTCAGGACGTGGCCGAACAGGTCCGGCTGGCGCAGGCCGGCGAACAGCGCCATGAGGCCGCCCATGCTCGCCCCGGCGACAGCGTGGGCGCCGGGCGTGTCCACGAGCGGGACGCGCTCGCCGACCCACGGCAGGAGCGTATCTACAAGGAAGGTGAGGGTGGCTTCGCTGCTGGCGTACTCGGCGATGCGCGCCTCGGGGTGATTGTTGACCATGACAGCGGCGAGGGGCGGGATCGCGCCGTCGGCGATCATGTTGTCCAGCAGGATGGGCAGAAGGGCGCGCTCGAGGTAGTCCTTGCCGTCGAAGACGACGAGCAGGGGGTACGGGCCGGGCGCGGCGGGCCGGTAGAGGGCGAGGCTGCGGTGTCCGCCCGTGAGCGTCGGCGCCGAGATGTCGTCGCCGATCACCTGGCCGACCGGGACGCCCGGCCGCGGCATGTTCTGAGCGCCGTCGAAGGCGTGGGGCATCGCCAGGTAGTTGTTGATCGAGCCGACGCCGTTGGGCATGAGGCGGCGGCTGAACGGGTCGAGCCGCCGCGCCTCGCCCTCGAAGTAGCCGTACTCGAGGTAGGCGTCGTCGGGAAACTCGCGGCTATAGGTCCAGACGCCGGGCGCCGCCTGGGTCATGCGCCACGGCTCGGCGCCCGGCCACCAGCCGGTCATGTCGCTGCGGATGGTGGGCGCTGTCTCGCCTGCCCAGACGAACGTCGCCGTAGCGCCGTCAATGAGGGGGGTTCCTTCGGCCATGGCGCGGGCCAGCCAGTCGGTCATGTGCGCTCCTTGCGGAATGGACGGGGCTATAGTATAAAATCAGCCCGTGATACAAGGATATTACTACGGGAGCCACGCCATGCCCAAATTCGTCCCCCTCACCTTCGAACGCCTACGCGCGGAGGAGAGCCAGCGGCGCGCCGATGCGTTCTACGCCCTCATGAATCGCCGCCGCACGGTGCGCCAGTTCGCGCCCGACCCCTTGCCGCCGGGCCTGCTGGAGACGCTGATCCGCACGGCCGGCACCGCGCCGTCGGGCGCGCACCAGCAGCCCTGGCGCTTCGTCGTCGTCACGGACGCGGAGCTGAAGCGGCGGCTGCGGGCGGCGGCGGAGGCGGAGGAACGGGAGTTCTACGAGCGGCGGGCGACGCCGGAGTGGCTGGCGGACCTGGCGCCGCTGGGGACGGACTGGCACAAGGAGTTCCTGGAGATTGCGCCGGCCGTGGTCATCATCTTCCGCGTGGACTACGACCGGCGGCCCGACGGCAGCGTGCGCAAGCACTACTATGTGAACGAGTCGGTCGGGATTGCGGTGGGCCTGTTTTTGGCGGCGGCCCACACCGCCGGGCTGGCGACGCTGACGCACACGCCCAGCCCGATGGGTTTCCTCAACGAGCTGCTCCACCGCCCGGCCAACGAGCGCGCCTTCGTGGTGATCCCGGTCGGCTACCCGGCGGCCGACGCCCAGGTGCCCGACCTGACGCGCAAGCCGCTGGCGGAGATTGTGCAGTACAACGAAGGCTAAACCATGCCGTGAGGGGAAATGCAATCGCCGCCACCGGGAAACGGCCCGGTGGCGGCGGTCTGTTGTGTTGTCGGAGCAGGATTAGTGGAGCATCGAGACGACGACGGCCAGGAGGCCCGTGCCGCCGACAATGCCCGCCAGCGCCAGCAGCGCGCGGTTCGTGCCCGCGTTGCTGAGGACCGGCCGCTCGTGCGGCTGGTCGTTGAAGGCTGGATAATTCCTCTCGTTCGGATTGAGACGCATGACAAACCTCCTTTTAATTGCTTGCTTGCGTATCTGTCGAATAAATGTGTTGGGCCAGTGGCCCGTTGGATGTCATTCGGTCGTCAGTCGAACGCTTGACGAAGGCAGTGACTGAAGCTCTTTGACGGTGTGCAGCGCGATCATGGTGATCGTGGTCGCGCCCGCCGCCGCCTGGCGGATCTTCATGATCGTCTGGTGCAGGTCCGTCGTGTCCGACGCGCGCACGCGCATGATGTAGCTGTCCTCGCCGGTCACGTCGTAGCACTCGAGGACGTTGGGGTGATCGCGCACCGTCTCCTCGAAGTGGGCCGGGTCCGCCAGGCTGCTGACGCGGATGAACGCCAGCAGGGGCTTACCGAGCTTGGCCGGGTCCACTATCGCCGTGTAGCCCAGGATGACGCCGCGCTCTTCGAGCTTGCGCACCCGCTCGTACACCGACGAGGCGGTGAGGCCAACGGAGCGACCGATCTCGGCGTGGCTCGCCCGGCCGTTCGCCAGGAGCAAGGCCACAATCTGCTGATCAATCTCGTCCAGAACCCCGTATCGCTCCACGAATGATTCCTTTGTCAATCACGCTCTACGCCAATAATTATATGTCATAGAACGTGTTTTGTCATCATTCTTTTGGATGATTTGCCCTTCCACCAAATTGAGATGCGCGAGCCTCGTCATTCCTTACCTCCCGCTCGTCCCGACCGAGAACACGCAGCTTGCCGCGCATGCGGGCGCGGTGGGCGGCCTGGGGCGAGCTGCCGATGATGAGCGGCGGGCGCGCCGTCTCGGCCGGCGGCAGGACGCCGACGATCTCGGCCAGGTCGGCCAGCTCCATGAACAGGCGGTAGACTTTCTGGGAGGCGTAGGCGGCGGCGGTGTGGCGCAGGCCGCGCTCGATGAGGTCGGAGTACGTCTGCTGCTCGCCGCTGTCGGCGATGCGCAGGAACATCATCTCGAGCTGCCTGCCCGGCGCGGGGGACTTGGCATTAGACATGGGAGCTTCCTTCGCTGCATTCTAGGGTCAGCACAGGACCGGGTAAGAAGGAAGAAACACGAGAACGAACATTCGTTCGCTTCGTATTATAGCACATTTGGAGGTGAGTGTCAAGAGTCGGGAACATTTCGTTTGCCTTACGAAACGGCGTCGAATTGTTAAGAAAATTTGTTCTAAATTGGCTTTACAACTGAGGTTATTTCTGATACAATGGCTTTCACCAAAGGAACTTACTCGGTCGGCAAGTCGTTGGACCACGAAAGGTTCGGAAAGGACGCGAAAGGCGCGAAAAGGAGCGATATGACGTGTGTCTTTCGCGTTTTTCGTAGTCTTTCGTGTGCTTCGTGGTCCGACGCCCACCCACCGCGTAAGTCGCGCCACATCAGGAGGGCAGGCATGACGAACTCAATATCGTGGGTCGAGATCGGTGGGAAGAATCCGTCGGAGCTGAAGGAATTCTACGAGACGGTATTCGGGTGGAAGATGCAGGCGGCGCCGGGCATGGACTATCACATGAGCGGCCAGGGCGACATGGACCACGCCGGCCTGGGCATCGGCCCCGAAAGCCCGATGGGTCCCTACGTGACCTTCTACATCGGCGTGGACGACCCCCAGGCTTACCTGGACAAGGCGGTGGAGGCCGGGGGGCACGTGGTGGCGCCGGTCACCGTTGTCCCCAACATGGTGACATTCGCCCTCTTCGCGGACCCTGAAGGCCACGTCATCGGCGTCACCAAGAACAGCATGTGAGGCCTGGCTGTCACTGCGAGAACCCAATGCTGCCACGGGGCATGGGAGTCTGCTCAGAACACCGAGACTCGCGGCGTCATTGCGAGGCGGGCCTTGCCGCCGAAGCAATCTCCCGGTGGGCGGCAGTGACGTCATAGCCGCTTAGACCGTTCGCATCAAGGGCGGCGGATTGCTTCGCTGACGCTGCTCAGAACACATAGGACATGCCGTCATTGCGAGGAGGACGATAGGACGACGAAGCAATCTCTCGGAAGGGGGGAAGACACGCCGCCGCTCAGACGGCCTTTCGCACCGACGGGGGATTGCTTCGCTGACGCTCGCAATGACAGCTTGACAGTGTTCTTGCGTCGGCACATGCCGTCACACGGCTTGGGGTCTCGCAATGACGGCTGTACAAGTTCTCGCCGGCGCGGCCCGTTGACCGCCCGCAGACATTCGGCCCCTCCCAGCAGCGCCTGGGAGGGGCGCTTGTTTCGCATCGGGAACATTTGCCGAAAACTGAACAAGTAAGTACAATCTCTGCTCATTACACTCACCGACCGTGTGGGAGCATCGCAGCAGCCCGCTGCGCGGCCGCCCATGCCGCCGGGTGTATCTGTTTCCCGTTTACCCTATATTGATGCCCGTGGAGGAGACTCGATGCACAAAGCTACGCTCAACCGTCTCGTGGTGATGGTCGGGGCGCTCATCGCCCTGGTCATCATCGTCGCCGGCTGCGCCCAGGCGCCGGCGGCTCCTGCTCCCGCGGCCGCCGCGCCCACCGCTGCGGCTGCCGTCCAGAAGGCGGCGGAAGCCGCGCCGACTGCCGCCGCCGCTGTTCAGGCGGCCGCGCCGACCGCTGTCGCTGCTGCCAAGGCCGCCGCGCCGACCGCTGCCGCTGCCGCGGCAACCGCCGCGCCGGCGGCTGGTGCGGCTGCCGCCGCAGGCCGCGGCAAGGGCGACGTCCTCAAGGTTCTGTACTGGCAGGCGCCCACCATTCTCAACCCGCACCTGTCCTCGGGCACGAAGGACTACCACGCGGCCAGCGTGACCTTCGAGCCGCTGGCCTGGATCGGCCCCGACGGCAAGCCCGTGCCGGCCCTGGCCGCTGAGGTCCCGACGCGCGAGAACGGCGGCGTGGCCGCCGACGGCAAGAGCATCACCTGGAAGCTCAAGCCGGGCGTGAAGTGGTCGGACGGCACGGACTTCACCGCCGACGATGTTGTGTTCACGTACCAGTACTGCGCCGATGAAAAGACCGCCTGCGTCACCGCGCAGACGACGAAGGGCGTGGACAAGGTCGAGGCGCTGGACAAGAACACGGTCAAGGTGACGTTCAAGGAAGCGACCCCGAACCCCTACCAGATTTTCGTGTCCGACCTGGGCATGATCATCCAGAAGAAGCAGTTCCAGGATTACATCGGTGAGAAGGCGAAGGACGCCCCCGGCAACCTGAAGCCCATCGGCACCGGCCCGTACAAGGTGGACGACTTCAAGCCCGGCGACGTGGTCGTCTACTCGGTCAATGAGTACTACCGCGACCCCAACAAGCCCTACTTCAAGGGCGTCCAGATCAAGGGCGGCGGTGACGCGACGAGTGCGGCGCGCGCCGTGTTCCAGACGGGCGAGGCCGACTACGCCTGGAACCTCCAGGTGCCGTGGGCTGCGCTGAACCCCCTGGTCTCTGGCGCTGGCAGCAAGGGCGAGTTGGTCACCGCCCTCAGCTCCAACGTCGAGCGCCTGCTCATCAACTTCGCCGACCCGAACAAGGAAGTCAACGGCGCGCGCTCCGAGCCGAGCACGAAGCACCCGATCCTGAGCGATCTCAAGGTGCGCCAGGCGCTGGCCCTCGCCATTGACAACACCCAGATCGCCAACCAGCTCTACGGCAAGGCCGGCGCTCCGACGTGCAACATCGTCGTTGGCGTGCCGGACCTCGAGTCGAAGAACACGTCGTGCCAGCAGAACATTGACAAGGCGAACGCACTTCTCGACGAGGCCGGCTGGAAGAAGGGCGCCGACGGCATCCGCGAGAAGGACGGCCAGAAGCTGAAGCTGGTCTACCAGACGACGGTGAACCCGGTGCGCCAGGCGACCCAGGACCTCATCAAGGCGCAGTGGGCGAAGATCGGCGTGGACACCGAGCTGAAGGCCATCAACGCCGGCGTGTTCTTCTCGACCGACGCGGGCAACCCGGACACGGCCAACAAGTTCTACACCGACATCGAGATGTACACCAACAACTCCGAGCAGCCGGACTTCATCAACTACCTCGACGGGTGGACGACGAAGGAAATCTGCTCGCAGGCGAACCAGTGGCGCTGCACCAACCCGAGCCGCTACTCGAACGCCGAGTACGACAAGCTCATCGCGCAGTTGCGCACCGAGACCGACCCGGCCAAGCGCCGTGACCTCGTGATCAAGGCCAACGACACGCTGGTCAACGACGTCGTGGTCATTCCGCTCGTCGCGCGCACATCGCCGACCTCCGGCAAGGTCAAGGACCTGAAGGGTCCGACGCCCAACCCGTGGTCGTCGGAGCTGTGGAACATCGCCGACTGGTCGAAGTCGCAGTAAGCAGCCCTCACCCCATCCCTCTCCCACAAGGGGAGAGGCTGGGTGAGTGTCGTGTATGCGGAACGCCCCGGAGCACGCCTCCGGGGCGTTGTTGCGTATGGTGGGACGACGCTTTTGACAAGCGCGGCCAACTCTCATAGAATTGGCGTCCATTACGGAACGGCTCCGGAATGAGGGTCTCAACGACGAGGCCAGCCCTCGCAGGCTGCCGGTGTCCCCCGACATCTCTCACGGACAACACTCTGGAGGACCCATGCACAAGTCTGGTTTGTACCGACTTGGCGCGCTCATCGTCGCGGCGATGCTTGTTATCGTCGTGGCTGCGTGCGCCCAGGCGCCGGCCGCTCCCGCGCCGGCGGCCCCGGCGGCCGCCGCGCCCACGGCGGCGGCTGCCGTCCAACCGGCCGCGCCCACCGCTGTTGCCGCGGCGAAGGCCGCCGCTCCCACGGCGGCCGCCGCTGCCCCCACGGCTGTCGCCGCTGCGAAGGCCGCTGCGCCAACTGCTGCCGCCGCCGCCGCCGCTGGCGCGGGCCGCGGCAAGGGCGACCAGCTCAAGGTTCTGTACTGGCAGGCGCCCACCATCCTGAACACCTACCTGTCCCAGGGCACGAAGGACCAGCACGCGGCCAGCATCGTCACCGAGCCGCTGGCGTGGTTCGGCCCGGACGGCAAGCCCGTGCCGGCCCTGGCCGCCGAGATTCCGACGCGCGAGAACGGCGGCCTCTCGGCCGACGGCAAGACCGTCACCTGGAAGCTCAAGCCGGGCGTGAAGTGGTCGGACGGCACGGATTTCACGGCCGACGACGTGGTGTTCACGTACCAGTACAACGCCGACGAGAAGACGGCCTCGACGCAGGCGTCGCAGACCAAGGGCATTGACAAGGTCGAGGCGGTGGACAAGAACACCGTCAAGATCACGTTCAAGGAATCGAACCCCAACCCGTTCCAGATCTTCGTCGGCAACCTCTCGCCCATCATCCAGAAGAAGCAGTTCCAGGATTACATGGGTGAGAAGGCGAAGGACGCCCCCGGCAACCTCAAGCCCATCGGCACCGGGCCGTACAAGGTGGACGACTTCAAGCCGGGCGATGTGGTGACCTACTCCATCAACGAGACCTACCGCGACGCCAGCAAGCCGTTCTTCAAGACCGTCCAGCTCAAGGGCGGCGGCGACGCGACGAGCGCGGCGCGGGCGGCGTTCCAGACCGGCGAAGTGGACTACGCCTGGAACCTCCAGGTTCCATGGGCCGCCCTCGGCCCGCTCGTCACGGCGTCCGGCGCGAAGGCCGACCTGGTGACGGCGACGAGCGCCAACGTCGAGCGCATCCTCATCAACTTCGCCGACCCGAACAAGGAAGTGGACGGCGCGAAGTCCGAGCCGAGCACGAAGCACCCGGCGCTCAGCGACCCGAAGGTGCGCCAGGCGCTCAAGCTCGCCATTGACAACACCCAGATCGCCAACCAGCTCTACGGCAAGGCCGGCGTCGGGACGTGCAACGTTGTCGTCGGCGTGCCGGACTACGAGTCGAAGAACACGACGTGCAAGCAGGACATTGACAAGGCGAACGCGCTCCTCGACGAGGCGGGTTGGAAGAAGGGCGCCGATGGCATCCGCGAGAAGGACGGCCAGAAGCTGAAGCTGGTGTACCAGACGACGGTGAACCCCGTACGCCAGGCGACGCAGGACCTGGTCAAGGCGCAGTGGGCGAAGATCGGCGTGGACACCGAGCTGAAGTCGGTCAACGCCGGCGTGTTCTTCTCCAGCGACGCGGGCAACCCGGACACGGCGGCGAAGTTCTACACCGACGTCGAGATGTACACCAACGCGCCAGACCAGCCCGACCCGACCAACTACCTCGACGGCTGGACGACCAAGGAGATCGCGCAGAAGTCGAACGAGTGGCGCGGCTCCAACCCGAGCCGCTACTC
The DNA here is from genome assembly GCA_046328525.1 of Anaerolineae bacterium. Classification (GTDB taxonomy): domain Bacteria; phylum Chloroflexota; class Anaerolineae; order Epilineales; family JAHCIE01; genus JBDHWG01. Next base: position 151,265 of record JAXLWK010000005.1, on the reverse strand, counting down.
GAACCCCGAGTATGACAAGATCGTCGAGCAGCTTCGCTCGGAGCTGGACCCGAAGAAGCGCGCCGACCTAATCATCAAGGCCAATGATATCGTCGTCAACGATGTCGTCGCCATCCCGCTGGTCGCCCGCAACTTCCCGCTGGCCGGCAAGGCCAAGGACATCAAGGGCTACATCGCCAACTCCTGGGACTCCGAGCTGTGGAACATCCAGGACTGGTCGCGGTAGTTTCGTCAGCGTAAGTTCGGAGCACGAAGGGCGCGAAAAGGGCGAAAGGCGCGAAAGGCTCGCGCTGACCGATACCCTCTCGCGTCTTTCGTGGTCCCCGTTGAAAATAGGCCAGGTCTGTCACGCTGAGCGAAGCCAGGCATCCCGTCCGCTTCAGCGCCGGGCTAAAGCCTCCTGGGGTGCGGTGGCGGAACACCCCTGTTGCGACGTGGCTGCGTCTTTTTTCGTGCCTTTCCTCCCTTTCGCGCCTTTCGCGGTCCAACACCCTGCCGCTCCGCCACACCGTCACACATTTCTGCGCTTTGACAATCCGGTGCGGTCTGTGTACAATCCCGCGCCATACGCTGCACAGCGTGTCCGACCCCGAAACCACACAATGAGGAGAGACACATGCAACGGATTCGCTTGAGCCGCTTCGGCCTCGCCCTGGCCGTGGTGGCCCTCCTGGTCCTCGCCGCCGCCTGCGCCCAGGCGCCGGCCGCGCCGGCCCCGGCGCAGAAAGCGGCGGAAGTCGCGCCGACGGCCGCCGCCGCTGCCCAGGCGGCCGCGCCCACCGCAGTCGCTGCCGCGAAGGCCGCCGCGCCGACGGCCGCGGCCGCCGCCCCCACCGCCGCCGCGGCTGCGAAGGCGGCTGCCCCCACCGCTGCGGCAGCCGGCGCGGCCTCTACCGCCGGGCAGGGGCGGGGCAAGGGTGACACCCTCAAGATTCTCTACTGGCAAGCCCCCACCATCCTCAACTCCCACCTTGCCGTGGGAACCAAGGACTTCCACGCGGCCAGCGTCGTCCTGGAGCCGCTGGCGTGGATCGGGCCGGACGGCAAGCCCGTTGCCGCCCTCGCCGCCGAGGTGCCAACGCGCGAGAACGGCGGCGTGAGCGCCGACGGCAAGGCGAAGGACCTGAAGGGCAATATCCCGAACTCGTGGGATTCGGAGCTGTGGGACATCGCCAACTGGTATCGGTAGGCTGTGAATAATGCTGTAGGGGCGGGTTTCAAACCCGCCCCTACGCCCTGCGGTAGACCGACGGGAACGGGGGGTGAGGGCTGTTCCGGCCCCTTTGACAATCTAATTGACTTCGACTAGAATCCTGCGTCACACGCCGCGCAGGTAGATTGGCGGCGACGTGTCCGGCCAGGCCGCCGGTCGAGATCATGTAGCTCACCATGTCTCCCCGGCCCATCGGCAACGGGTCGTCGGAGAGTAACCGCCTCCCCGGGTCACCCACGGGCGGAAAGAGGGGGTATGACACGTTACCTCGTGCGGCGGATTCTCATCGCCATCCCGACCCTGATTGCGATGAGTTTCATTCTCTTCATGATCCTGGCCCTGGCGCCGGGCGACCCCATGTCCCAGTTCGCGGCCAACCCGGCGGTGCCGCCGGAGGTGCGCGAAAACATCAAACGCTCGCTCGGCCTGGACCAGCCGGCCTACATTCGCTACGTGAAGTGGCTGACGGCGGCGGCGCAGGGCGACCTGGGCTACTCGTTCGCCAGCCGCGTGCCGGTGACGAAGCTCATCTGGCAGCGGCTCCCCAACACCCTCTGGATCGTCGGCACGGCCTACCTGGTGGCCGTCGCCTTTGCGATACCCATAGGCGTCATATCGGCGGTGAGAAAATACTCAGTGTTCGACCAGACGTCTACCACTTTCTCCTTTATCGGCTTCTCCATGCCGACGTTCTTCACCGGCACCCTGTTCATCATCATCTTCAGCGTCAAGCTGGGCTGGCTGCCCTTCATCTACGACTCGACCTTAAAGGTCACCAACTTCCAGACGCTCATCGAGATGCTCAAGCAGAGCATCATGCCCATCGCGGTCCTGGCGCTGTTCCAGATGGCGACACTGACGCGCTTCACCCGCTCGTCCATGCTCGACAACCTGCCCCAGGACTACGTGCGCACGGCACGGGCGAAGGGCCTGCGGGAGCAGGTGGTTGTGCGCGGCCACGTTCTGCGCAACAGCCTCATCCCCGTCGTGACGCTGATCGCCCTCAGCCTGCCGGCGATCTTCACAGGCGCGATCGTCACCGAGCAGATATTCCGCGTGCCGGGCATTGGGGACCTGCTCATCAACTCGATCTTCAACAGTGATACCCCGGTGGTCATGGCCATCGTGTTCATCTCGGCCGTCCTGGTCGTCTTCTTCAACCTCGTCGTGGACGTCATCTACGCCTTCCTGGATCCGAGGATCAAGTATGACTGAAGCCGTTCGCCTGCCCCAGGCCCCAAAAACCGCGCCTCCCAAGTCGAAGATCGTCCCGGCCGAGATGCGGAAGCCGCGCTCGCTCTGGTCGGACGCGTGGACCGCCTATCGCCGCCACCGCATGGCGATGATCGGCACCATCGTCCTGGCGATCCTGATCGTCGCCGTCGTCGTCGGGCCGGTCATCTGGCCGACGGACGTAGCCTCGGTGGGCGACTTCGCCAACGCCTTCCAGGCCCCGTCCATCTCGCATCCGATGGGCACGGACCCGCTAGGCCGCGACCTGATGTCCATGGTGCTGTACGGTGGCCGCGTGTCCATCGCCGTCGGCATCGCCGCCATGCTCGTGGCCGTTTTCCTCGGCACCTTCATTGGTTCGTTCTCTGGCTACTTCGGGGGGCGGACGGACAATGGCCTCGTCTGGGTCACCGACCTGTTCCTGGCGCTGCCGACGCTGCCCGTGCTGCTGCTCGTCATCTACCTCTTCCGCGATTCGCTGCGCAAGGCGTTCGGCATCAACATGGGCATCTTCATCCTGACGGTGTTCGTCATCGGCGCGTTGAGCTGGATGCCCATCTCCCGCCTTGTCCGCGCCTCCTTCCTGTCGCTGAAGCAGAAGGAGTTCGTCGAGGCGGCCCACTCCGTCGGCTCGCGCACGCCGCATATCATGTTCCGCCACATCCTACCCAACAGCATGAGTCCGATCATCGTCGCGGCGACACTCAGCGTCGGCGCGGCCATCATCCTGGAGTCGACGCTGTCGTTCCTGGGCGTGGGCTTCCCGCCGGACATGCCGACGTGGGGCCGCCTGCTCTACGACTCGCGCGATTACATCGAGCAGTTCCCGTGGCTGGCGATCTTTCCCGGCCTGCTCATCTCCATCACCGTGCTGAGCATCAACTTCATGGGCGACGGCCTGCGCGACGCCCTGGACCCGCGCCGCACCCAGGGCTAACTGCTGCACTTCATCCGACGGCGATAGCGCGCTAATACGCCGGCCGCTGTAGCTCCAGAGCTGCGGCGGCCGGCGTCGTATAGAGGTAGACATGCTTGTTCCCTTTATCATCTTGCTCGCCTTCGTGCGTAGCTTCTTCCGCATCTACGGGGACCTCTTCCGTCTTCCCGAGTTTCGCGGCCTCCTGATCACCGCGCTCCTCTTTATCACTCTTGGAGGGGTCGTATTCCGGGCACTGGAGGGCTGGAGATGGATTGATGCGTTCTACTTTGGCGTCGTGTCTCTGACCACTGTCGGCTACGGCGACGTGACTCCGAAGACGGACCCAGGCAAGCTGTTTGCGATGGTCTATCTCCTGGCCGGCGTGGGCCTCTTGTCGGGCCTCATCGCCATCGTCGGCGACGGCACGCGGCGCAGTGTGGCGCAGGAACACGCGCGGCGCGTGAAGCGGGAAGCGGAGCTGAGACGCAAGGCACACGAGCGAGTGGAGCGTCACGCGGCCGCCGACGCCCCGCCCGCCCCGCCCCCATCCGAGGACTAGCGCCGTCCCTCACCCTATAATGCGCAATCCATGCGGCAGTGATTCTGGGGGTTGCGAAAAGGCCGCGCCTGTTGTATGATAGGATTGCTGTGTTCGGACGCCTGCCCAGTCCGGACGGATGTATGCTTGTCCCATTTCCATCTCACCCCTTTCATCCTCGCCACACCATTTCAAGAAGGAGATTCCACTGTGAAACGTCTGATGCTCATGCTCATGCTGCTGGTGCTGACTCTTGTCGCCGCGCAGTGTGGCGGCCAGCCCCAGGCCCCGGCGGCGCCAGCGGCCCAGGCGACGGCGCCGGCCCCGGCGGCCCCTAAGGCCACCGACGCGCCCAAGGCCGCCGCGCCGACGACGGCGCCGGCCCCGGCGGCCCCCAAGGCCACCGACGCGCCCAAGGCTGCCGCGCCGACGACGGCGGCTGCCGCCGCCCCGGCCGCCGGTGACCTCGGTACCGCCGCCAACCCCATCAAGATGGCCTTCGTTCCCTCCTCCGACGCGCAGAAGCTGGCGACGAGCCTGGAGAAGCTCGGTCAGATGCTCGAGAAGGAGACCGGCCTGAAGTTCAAGACCACGGTACCGACGAGCTATGCGGCGACCGTCGAGGCGATGAACGCCGGCCAGATTGACGTGGGCTGGCTGAACCCGCTGTCCTACGTCGTCGGCAACAACCGCTACGGCCTCGAACTCCTGCTCACGACGACCCGCAACGGCTCGAAGGTCTACCCGTTCTCGATCATCGTCGCCAAGGACTCGCCGATTAAGACAGTGCAGGACCTCAAGGGCAAGAAGCTCGCGAGCGCCGACCCGCTGTCCACCTCCGGCAACCTTTACCCGCGCGCGTATTTGACCCAGCAGGGTGTGCTCCCCGACAAGGATGTGCAGTGGGTATACTCCGGCGGCCACGACAAGTCTGTCATCGCACTGACCAACGGCCAGGTAGACGCCGCGGCGGTCTTCGGCGAGTTCAAGGGTACGCCGGACGCCCGTGACCGCGCCAAGGCGTCGGTTCCCGATGTCTACGACAAAACCCGCGTGCTTCTCAACAGCGCCGACGTCAACTTCCTGATCCCCAACGACACGGTCAGCGTGCGCAAGGGGCTGCCGGCGGACATCCGCAAGAAGATCAGCGATGGGCTGCTGGCGATCGCCAAGACCGAGGACGGCATCAAGGAGCTGAAGGCGCTGGCCGACATTGACGGGCTGGTGGTCGGCGAACCGAAGGACTACGCGCCGATCAACGACGCGGCCAAGGCGGCTAACATTGATATTGGCGTGGTTCTGAACACGCCGACGCCGCGCCCGGCGGCGACGGCTGCCGCGACCAAGGCCCCGTAACAACCCCCTCATCCCCTTGCCCCTTCCCCCACAAGGGGGGAAGGGGAGCTTCTTTCCCCCTCGCCCCTTGTGGGAGAGGGGGAAGGGGGAGAGGGGCGAATGCGTGGGACTGAAAGTTGCTATAACGACCCCAACCTGCCGGGTTGCGGGCCGTTATGGGAGAGGCGCGTGCTAGAAATCCGCCACGTGACCAAAATCTACCCCGGCGCGAGCTTCAAGGCCATTAACGATGTGTCGCTGACCATCGAGGACGGCGAGTTTGTCGTGCTCATCGGCCTCTCCGGCTCGGGTAAGTCTACGCTGTTGCGCTCCATCAATCGGCTCATCGAGCCGACGAGCGGGCAAATCCTCCTCGACGGCGAGGATGTGACCGCCGCCGGGCCGAAGGAGCTGCGCCAGATTCGCCGCAAAATCGGAATGATCTTTCAGCAGTTCAATCTCGTCAAACGCTCTTCGGTCATCACCAACGTGCTCTCCGGGCGGCTCGGCTACCTGCCGCCCTACTACGCGCTGCTCAATCGCTTCCCCGACGCCGACGTCGAGCGGGCGCTGGCAAACCTGGCGCGCGTCGGCATCGCCGACAAGGCCTACATCCGCGCCGACTCGCTCTCCGGCGGCCAGCAGCAGCGCGTCGCCATTGCCCGCGCCCTGATGCAGAACCCGACGCTCATGCTGGCCGACGAGCCTGTCGCCAGCCTCGACCCGGCCACCTCCCACTCCGTGCTGCGCTACCTGGAGCAGCTCAACAAGGAGGAGGGCATCACGGTGATCTGTAGCCTGCACTTCCTGTCGCTGGCGCGGCGCTACGCTTCCCGCGTCGTTGCCCTGAAGGCCGGCCAGGTGGTGTTTGACGGCCTGCCGGTGGACATCACGCCGCAGCGCTTCCACGCCATCTATGGCGAGGAAGCCATTGAAGTGGAGATTGCGTAGATGGCACAGCAAACCCAGCCTCTGCCGTCGGGACAGACCGCGACGCCGCCGGTCGTGCGTCCACGCTCGATCTGGGTGTCGTGGCGCTTCTGGGTCGTCCTCATCGCCGCTGCCGCCATCTATGCCTACGGGACGCGGCTCATCGGCGTCAACGTGGTGGACCTGGTGAAGAATGCGCCTAACGCGCAGCATATCGTGACGCAGCTGCTCCAGCCGAACTTCTTCACGACGGAGAAGGAGACCGTCCAGGATAGTATCTCCGTCGTCATACCAGGCGAGTCAGTGTCGCCGACAGTGCCGACCCGCTCCCCCAAGCCCGGCCCGCAGATTACCCTCTCCACGCGCGTCGTCAAGCAAGGTGAGCCGGTCGAGATCAGCGGCGCCGGCTGGCCGCCCAACGCGCAAGGCCGAATTGTCTGGGACACCGGCCCGAACCAGACGCCCATCGGCGACGCGCAGACCGACGCCCAGGGCGGCTTCACGGTGACCGTCACCGTGCCGTCGGCGGAAGGGCAGGGCGTGCGTTTCATTGACGTCACCTTCGAGGCGGCTAAGCCCGGCTTCTTTGGCCTGCCGGCCTTCGCCTTGACCGAGCAGGCACACCTGGTGCTCATCGCCATGTGGGACACGATTCTCATGGCGCTCATCGGCACGATCTGGACGGTCATCATCGCCGCGCCCCTGAGCTTCCTCGCCGCCCGCAACGTCATGAGCGGGTCGAAGTTCACCGAGGCGATCTACTGGATTGTGCGCACGACCTTCAACATCCTGCGCTCCATCGAGGTGCTCATCGTCGCCGTCATCGCGGCCGTGGTCGTGGGCATCGGCTCCTACGCGGGCGTCCTCGCTATCACCATCCACGGTGTCGGGGCGCTCGGCAAGCTCTACTCCGAGGCCATCGAGAGCATTGACGAAGGCCCGATCGAGGCGCTGCGGGCGACGGGCGCGAACCGCTTCCAGACCACCCTCTACGCCATGTTGCCCCAGGTGATACCGGCGTTCATCTCGTTCACCTTCTATCGCTGGGACATCAACGTCCGCATGGCGACCGTCGTCGGCCTCGTCGGCGGCGGCGGCATCGGCTTCCTGCTCATCCAGTACATGAACCTGCTTCTGTGGCGAGACGCTGCCGTCGCGATCTGGGCCATCGTCGTCGTGGTGATGACGTTGGACTGGCTGAGCGGCTGGGTACGGCGCAAGGTGATGTAGCAATCCCTGGCGCGAGGAGACGGCTATGGAACCGACACCGCGTGTGGTGGTTATCGGCGCGGCGAGCGTAGACGTCAAGGGGCGGGCGCTGGAGGCGCTCGCGCCGATGACGTCGAACCCGGGCCGGGTCCAGCTCAGCATCGGCGGCGCGGCGCGCAACATCGCCGAGAACCTGGCGCGTCTCGGCATTGACACCGTGCTGCTGTCCGTGATTGGGGGCGATGCCTTCGGCCAGACGATCCTGACTCACACCGCCGAGGCAGGGGTGAACGTCGAGTACGTCATGGTGTCGGGCGCGGACCCGTCCGGCGCGTACATGGCGCTGCTGGACGAGGAGGGGCGGCTCATTGTGGCGCTGGACGAGATGAGCGCGATGGAGGAGCTGACCCCCGACTTCATCGAGGCGCACAAGGGGCTGCTGTACGGCGCGGACATGCTCATCTTCGACGGCAATCTGCCCATCGAGACGATGGCCGTGCTGACGGAGTTCGCCCACCTGGAAGGCATCCCCGTCTGCGTAGACCCCACGTCGGTCACGCTCGCCCCTGGCATCGTCCCGTTCCTCGACCGCATAGACCTGTTCATGCCCAACCTGGCCGAGGCGCAGGTCTTCTGCGACTGCGAGGCGCGGGGCGGGCGCGAGGCGATTACGACGGCGCGGCGGCTGGTGCAGCTCGGCGTGGACACGGCGGTCATCGCCCTGGGCGCAGACGGCGTGGCGTGGGCCTCCTCCGACGAGAGCGGCTGGATCCCGGCGTTTCCGATTGACGAGGTGGTGGACACGGTCGGGGCGGGGGCGGCGCTGACGGCCGGCGTCGTGTTCGGGCTGCTGAACGATGTGCCGCTGGACGAGGCGGTGCGCCTGGGCGCGTCCGCCGCTGCCCTCACCCTGCAATCGCCGGAGACGGTCCGCTCCGACCTGAGTCTCGACCTGTTGTACGAGCAAATCATGGTGTTCTAACGAATTGAGAGATCAAGTAGAGAGGGCCTGCCGGGTGCGCCGGGCAGGCCCTCTGCGGCATGCGAGCGTGGCTAGGGCTGGACGGTCACCGTCCCCTTCATCCAGGGGTGGGGTGTGCAGTGGTAGGCGAAGATGCCGGCGGTGTTGAACGTGTGGCTATAGGCGCCGCCATTGCCGAAGAGGCCGGAGTCGAAGCTGCCGTCGTCGGCCGTCACCGTGTGCTGCTGCGCGCCGAGGTTTGTCCACGTCACCGTGTCGCCGACGTGGATGACGACGTTGTTCGGGATGTACGTCCACTCCAGCGGGTTCGTGCCCGGCTCGACGATCTGAACGTTGTAGTTCGTCGGCGCTTTCACCTCCGGCGCGGCCGTCGCCGTGGGCAGCGGCGCGGATGTTGGGAGCTCGACCGGGGCTGTCGTCGGCATGGGCGCCATGGTCGCCTCGGCCGGTGGCGCGATGTTCTCGGTAGAAGGCGCGCGCGTGGCCGTCGGCATGGGCATCGCGGGCATCGCCATCGTGGCGGCCGCAGCCGGCGCGGCGCTGGCAGCGGTGGGCGCAGCCGTCGGGACGGCGGTCGGCGGCGCCGCCAGGGTCACGGGGTCGGACACGGCCGTCGTGCCGTGGACGTTCCCCTCCCAATCCTGCCAGCGGAAGGCGACCTGCGCCACGTTGGGGCCGGGTGCGGCGCCGCCCTGGGTTTTGGCGACAATAACGAATGGCCCAAGCGTCCCGCCCTGCGGCACGGGGTACGGCTCCGAGAAGTGAACGGTGCTGCCGCTCCAAGTCCCGGGACGGCCCGGATCGAGAGCGTACGAGCTGACGTAGGTCAATCCGGCGGGAAGGGTATCGTCGAGGTTCACGTTGGTGATGTCGCCGGCCGACTCGTTGATAAGGGTGATGGTGTAGGTCACTGTCTCACCCTTGAGCGTTGCCTGCTTCTGAACCTGGATCGGTGGCGCCCACATGTCGGGCCAGTAGACGCCGTTCAGCATCATGGTGTACGCCTCGACATCGGCGATCTGCTGCTGCGTGAGGAGGTTGCGGTCACCCCACGGCATCATCCAGAATGTGGGTTTCTCGCCGGCCGGGCGTGACCCGTGTTGCACGAACAGGTCCAGGGCTTTGGCGAAGGCTGCTGGGTCGCCCTGAGAATCTTCGAGGAAGCCCGCGTCAATGGGGTTGAGGGCCGGGACAGTACCATCGTCGGAGCCGGGGTTGGGAACGTTGCCAATGCCGCGCGGGCCGTGGCACGCCGAGCAGTTGGCGGCGAAGACCGAGCGCCCGGCGGTCGGGTCGCCGTGAATCGAGGCGGCGGCGCCAACGGCGGCGCGGTCTACGCCGGCGACAGGGCCATAGGTGGACACCGGTGGCGTTTCGTTCGGGGCGGGCGCGTTGGGCATGGGAGCCTGGGCGAAGGCGATCGTGACCTGCCATGCGATCAGCGCAAAGGTGGCGACGATGAGGAGAGCAACGAGCCAGCGATGGTGCGGGACGAATCTGCGCATGATGAGCCTCCTGGGTGTTAGGATGGGCCAGGGCTGCGAACACTGCGGCAGCTATTCAGTTGGCGCGACCGGTGGGGATAAAGGTTGGAGGGTAGCTGCGGGCGATGGTAAGCAGTCGCGGGCAAGCGTCTGCGTATAGCTTATCATGGCGGACAGTTACGCGGCAGTCTCACGCGTGAGGATGACGGAGACGCCGTCCAGCCACCGCTTCCTTTCGAGCGGTCTGACGCCGGCCGGATGTAGTTAGTATGGCTAAGTAGTATAGACCCAATCGGCTGTCAAGCAAGATTTTCCTCGATTTTTACATTGTGCCTGTGCGCGGTAGTCCCACAGTTGAGCGTGGAACGGTAGCGCCGACTTCAGTCGGCATTTTCTTGGAGCCGACTGAAGTCGGCGCGACAGGCTCAAATTGATGTGGAGTGACCCGCCGCCCTGCTCTGAAAATAACCCTGGCTGTCATGCTGAGCCGAAGGCGAAGCATCCCCCGGTGCTCTGGGGGCCTTTCGCTGCGCTCAGAGCGACAGCGTTCGGGCTGGCAGCGGTTTTCATCCGTCTGCTGGTGGACATAAGTCCATGAGGGCCTGCTATGGCAACGGCGGCGGTCATGGGGTGAGGCGGTTGAGGTCGCGCGGGAAGAGCGTCGCCAGGCGCACGTTGCCGACGCCGGTGAGCTGCGCCAGCAACCGCTCCAGCCCGATGGCGAAGCCGCCGTGGGGCGGCATGCCGTACTTGAACGCTTCCAGATACCACTCGAACGGCGCCGGCGACAGCCCGGCCCCCTCCAGCGCCGCCAGGTAGTCGGCGTAGAGGTGCAGGCGCTGGCCGCCGGTGACCAGCTCCGTCCCTCGGAATAGCAGGTCGAAGCTGTTGGAGTAGCGCCGGTCGGCCGGGTTCGGGTGGGTGTAGAAGGGGCGCTTGCTCATCGGGTAGCCGGTCACGAACAGGAAGTCGCTGCCGTAGGTCTCCCGCGCCCACTCGCCGAGCCACCGCTCATCCTGGGGCGACAGGTCCGGCTCGCCGCGCACGTCCACGCCGTGGCGCTGGTAGATAAGCTCCTGCGCGTCCGGGAAGTAGATGCTCGGGAACTCGGCCGGCGCGCTCGGCATGACCACGTCCCACCGCGCCAGGTCCTCGGCGTGGCGTTCGGCCAGGGCCGCCAGGATGCCGCGAATGACCTTCGTCAGCATCGCCATCACCGTGCGGTGATCCTCGATAAACGCCATCTCCATGTCCAGGCTGACATACTCGCTGAGGTGGCGCGTGGTGTCGTGCGGCTCGGCGCGGAACACCGGCCCGACTTCGAAGACGCGCTCGAACACGCCGGTCAGCACCTGCTTGTACAGCTGCGGGCTTTGGGCCAGGTAGGCGGGCCGCCCGAAGTAGTCCAGCTTGAAGACGTTGGCGCCGCTCTCCGTGGCCGACGCGACGAGCTTCGGCGTCTGCACCTCGGTGAACCCCTCGGCAGTGAGGAGTTCGCGGTAGGCGCGCAGCACACCGGCGCTCATGCGGAACATGCTGCGCTGCTTCGGGTGGCGCGCGGCCAGGACGCCGTTGTCGAGCTGCGTCGAGAGCGTCGCCTTCAGCTCGCGCTTGTTGAGCGACAGGGGCGGCGGCTCGGCGACCGGCACGCGGACCTGGACGGTCGGCTCGTGCAGCTCGACACCGCCGGGCGCCTGCGCCTCGACCACCGCCGTGCCCTCCACGGCGACGACGCTCTCCACGCCGACGCCGTCGAGCGCCGCCAGCGCCGCCTCACCGGCGACGGCTTGCGCCAGCCCCCAGCCGTCGCGCACGATGATGAAGCCCACGCCGCCCAGGCGGCGGACGGCGTGCAGCCAGCCTTCGATGCGGACGCGCTCGCCGATGTGCGCGCCCAACTCCGTCGTTCGCACCCGCGTCTGCATCGTTGATTGCGTGAGTGTTGTCATAAGTACTTCTCCCTTTGACAAACAAAAACGCCCCCGGTCCGAAAAGGACGGGAGCGTGAGCTGCCGTGGTGCCACCTTTGTTCGCCGCGCCCCGGCAAAGGGACGCAGCCTCGCTCGGCCTCCATTAAGGCCGCGCCCGCTAACGGGGGCGAGGCGTCGTCGGCTAGTGGGCGTGTCGCCGTTCGCCGCCGCGCTCAGGAGTGTCGTTCGGCAGGTCCGGTCGGGCTACCTCTCACCTGGGCCAATGGCCCCGTAGCTCGCTGGACCGCGGTCGCCCGCCTACTCTTCTCCGTCAACGCTTTCGCTATGTGCCACACAGTGTAGCACACGGCGCGGCGCGGGTCAATCATCCATTCGGATGAACTCCTATCGGTGATGAGAGAAATGGCGTGGCGACGAGATACCGATCGGTAGAGGCGGCGCGGATTGCTAACGCCCGGCGAGTATGGCATACTATTTGACGGCAGACGTCTCAGCCGTAATGGTCGGTGGACAGCAAAGGAGACGGACGTGCAGATTGGAATGATCGGCCTGGGGCGCATGGGCGCGAACATGGCGCGGCGGTTGATGCGCGGCGGCCACGAGTGCATCGTCTACGACCAGTCGGTGGAGGTGGTGCAGGCGCTGGTCAAGGAGGGCGCGGAGGGCGCAGCGTCGCTGGACGACTTTGTCGCGCGCCTTGAGCCGCCCCGCGCCGTGTGGATGATGCTCCCGGCCGCCGTGGTGGACCGCGTGATCGAGCAGCTCGCCGGCCGACTGCAAGCCGGGGATATTCTGATTGACGGTGGCAACTCCTACTTCGTGGACGACATTCGCCGCGGGCGCTGGCTGGCCGAGCAGGGGCTGCGCTACGCGGATGTTGGGGTGAGCGGCGGGGTGGCCGGGCTGGAACGCGGGTACAGCCAGATGATCGGCGCGTCCGATGACACGTTCAAGCACCTGGAGCCGGTGTTCCGCACCCTCGCGCCGGGCGTCGAGGCCGCGCCGCGCACGCCGGGCGCGGCGGGCGAGCCGCGCGCTGCCGAGTACGGCTACCTGCACTGTGGGCCGTTTGGCGCGGGCCACTTCGTGAAGATGATCCACAACGGCATCGAGTATGGGCTGATGGCGGCCTATGCCGAGGGCCTGAACATCCTCAAGCACGCCAACGCGGGCATGGAAAAGCGCGACGCGGACGCGGAGACGACGCCGCTGCGGGACCCGGAGCTGTACCAGTACGATCTCAACGTCGCCGACATCGCCGAGGTCTGGCGGCGCGGCAGCGTCATCGGCTCGTGGCTACTGGACCTGACGGCGGCAGAGCTGCTGAAGGACCCGGAGATGGAGAACTTCAGCGGCCGCGTGTCGGACTCCGGCGAGGGGCGCTGGACGTCCATCGTCGCCGTCGAGGTCGGCGCGCCGGCGATGGTGCTGACGACGGCGCTCTACCAGCGCTTCGAGTCGCGGGGCGCGGGCGACTACGCCGACAAGGTGCTGTCGGCGATGCGGTATGCCTTCGGCGGCCACCTCGAAAAGGGCGTCGCGCTGTAGCCCCTCACCCCCTGCCCCCTCGCCCAGGGCGGGAGAGGGGGCCAGGAGAGGCCGGGCCAAATTGATTGACTCCCCCAGCATTTGGGAGCAAGATAGGCGCATCACAAACGTTAGAAACGGGTATCAGGAGCAATTTCGCATGGGAACAGTTCCGCTGCTGACGGACACGTCGGCCTGGCAAGCGCTTCAGCGACATTATCAGGACATGAAGGACGCGCACCTGCGCGACCTGTTCGCAGGGGACCCGCAGCGTGGCGAGCGCATGACCGCCGAGGCCCTCGGCATCTTCATGGACTACTCCAAGAACCGCATGACCGACGAGACGCTGCGCCTGCTCATCGCCCTGGCGAACGAGCGCGACGTGGCGGGGCGGCGGGATGCCATGTTTCGCGGCGAGAAGATCAACACCTCCGAGCACCGCGCCGTGCTGCACACGGCCCTGCGCGCCCCGCGCGACGCCCACATCTGGGTAGACGGCGAGGATGTCGTGCCGGGCGTGCATCGGGTGCTGGATAAGATGGCGGCGTTCGCCGACAGCGTCCGCTCCGGCGCGTGGCAGGGCTACACCGGCCGCCCCATCAAGAACATCGTCAACATCGGCATCGGCGGCTCGGACCTTGGCCCGCGCATGGCCCACGACGCCCTGCGCCACTACATGCGCCGCGACCTGACGCTGCGCTACCTGTCGAACATTGACGGCGCCGACTTCGTGGAGGTGGTCCAGGGCCTCGACCCGGCCGAGACGCTGTTCGTCGTCGTCTCCAAGACGTTCACGACGTTGGAGACGATGACCAACGCGCGCACGGCACGGGCGTGGACGCTGGAGGCGCTCAAGGACGACAAGGCCATCGCGCGGCACTTCGTCGCCGTCTCGACCAACACCAAGGAGGTCGAGAAGTTCGGCATTGACACGGCTAACATGTTCGGGTTCTGGGACTGGGTCGGCGGGCGCTACTCCATGAGTTCCGCCGTCGGCCTGTCCACGATGATCGGCCTGGGGCCGGACGGCTTCCGCGCTATGCTCGACGGCATGCGCCAGATGGACGAGCATTTCCGAACCGCGCCGTTCGAGCAGAACCTGCCGCTGCTGATGGGCCTCATCGCCGTGTGGTACAACAACTTCTTCGGCGCACAGTCCATCGCGATCCTACCCTACGCCCAGTACCTCCAGCGCCTGCCGGCCTACCTCCAGCAGCAGGAGATGGAGAGCAATGGCAAGGACGTGACGCTCGACGGGCGGTGGGTGAACTACCAGACCGGGCCGATCATCTGGGGGCAACCCGGCACCGACGGCCAGCACTCGTTCTACCAGCTCATCCACCAGGGGACGAAGCTCATCCCGTGCGACTTCATCGGCTTCGCCAACGCCCTGACGCCGGTCGGCCAGCACCAGGACTTGCTGATGGCGAACTTTTTCGCCCAGACTGAGGCGCTGGCGTTCGGGAAGACGGCGCAGCAGGTGGAGGCCGAGGGGACGCCGGCCGACCTTGTGCGCGACCGAACGTTCCCCGGCAACAAGCCGACGACGAGCCTGCTGCTGGATGCGCTGACGCCGGAGAGTCTGGGCAAGATCGTCGCCCTGTACGAGCACAACACGTTCACCCAGGGCGCGATCTGGAACATCAACTCGTTCGACCAGTGGGGCGTCGAGCTGGGCAAGCAGCTGGCCGGGCGCATCGCGCCGCAGTTGACGACTGCCGACGCGCCGGACCTGAAGCACGACAGCTCGACCAACAACCTCATCCGCCGCTACCGGCGGCTGCAAGGGAAGAGCGTCTAACTCCCGCACCCCAGCCCTTTCCCACGGGGAGAGGGGGTTAGACGACGGAGGAGCCGAGGTGAGACATGACCGCGCCAACAGCTTCCGCTGACGATAGCGCCCGCCTCAAGCAAGAGGCCGCCGAGTACGCCGCCGACATGGTCGAGTCGGGCATGGTGGTGGGCCTGGGGACGGGCAGCACGGCCATCTTCGCCGTGCGGCGCATCGGCGCTCTGCTGCAAGAGGGCCGGTTGCGCAACATCCTGGCCGTCGCCACGTCCCGCGCGACGGAGGACGCCGCCCGCGCGCTGGATATCCCCCTGATGCCGGACGCGATGCCCCACGACGTGGACATCACGATTGACGGGGCTGACGAGGTGGACCCGGAACTGAACCTCATCAAGGGCGGCGGCGGCGCTCTGCTGCGCGAGAAGATCGTGGCGCAGGCCAGCCGCCGCCAGGTGATCGTCGTGGACGAGACCAAGCTCTCGGCCACGCTCGGCGACCGCTGGGCCGTCCCCGTCGAGGTGATTCCGTTCGGGTGGGAGGCGACCGGCCGCTTTATCGAGGCTGTGGGGGCGAAGGTGAAACTGCGCCGTGACAGCGCCGGCGCGCCCTTCACGACCGACTCCGGCAACATCATTCTCGATTGCCGCTTTAGCCCGATCCAGGACCCGTATGCCCTCGAAACCCGGCTGCTCGCCCGCGCCGGTGTCGTCGAGACCGGCCTGTTCCTGGACCTGGCGACGGATGTTATCGTCGCGGGCCAGGCTGGCATCCGCCACTTGACCCGCCCGACCTGATTTCTCCAATAGGAAGGCGCCATGCAGCCCCAGGCATTTGAAATCGTTCCCTCCATTCTGTCGGCCGATTTCGCCCGTCTCGGCGAGCAGGTGCGCGAGGTGTGCGACGCGGGCGTGACCCGCATCCAGGTGGATGTCATGGACGGCATGTTCGTCCCGAACATCACCATGGGGCCGCTCGTCATTGACGCCATTCGCCCCATCTGCCAGGAGTACGGCGCGGTCATCGAGGCGCACCTGATGATCGTCCAGCCGGAGCGCTACCTGAAGGAGTTCGCCCAGGCTGGCTCCGACGTCATCATGGTGCACGTCGAGACGTGCGCCCACCTGCACCGCACGGTGCAGCAGATCCGCGAGCTAGGCAAAAGCCCCGCCGTCGTCCTGAACCCGGCCACACCCCTCGTCACCCTCGAAGAGATTCTGCCCTTCGTGGACGAGGTTTTGCTAATGACCGTCAACCCCGGCTTCGGCGGCCAGGAATTCATCACGTCGCAGCTGCCCAAGGTCACGCGCCTGCGCAACATGCTGCGGGAGCGCGGGCTGGAGCGCGTCGCCATCGAGGTGGACGGCGGCATCAGCGTGCGCACCATCAAGGCGGCCGTCGAGGCCGGCGCGACGCTCCTCATCGCCGGCTCCGCCGTGTACAACAAGAAGGCGCCGGTCGCCGAGAACATTCGCGCCCTCCAGGCCGCCGTATACGACTCCGCACCCTGACGCCACAGGAGACCCTCCCTATGCTCGACCTCGCCATCGTCGGGGGACAGGTTGTGCTGCCGGGCGGCGTGCGCGACGCCGACATCGGCATCGCCGGCGACAAGATCGTCGCTATCGTCGCACCCGGCGGCCTGCCCGCCGCCGCCCAGACCCTCGACGCCGCCGGGCAGATCGTCATGCCGGGCGCGATTGACATCCACTTCCACGTCCGCGCCCCGGCCCACCCGGCGCGCGGCGACTTCGCCACGGAGACGCGGGCGGCGGCGGCAGGCGGCGTGACCACGCTGTTCGAGATGCCCATCTCGAAGCCGGGCTGCGCAACGGCCGAGATTCTCCGCGCCCGCCGCGAGTTGGGCGAGGCCAACGTCTATGTCAACTTCGCCCTGTACGGCGCGCCCGGCACGCTCAAGCGCGAGGACGTGGTGGGCATGGCCGAGGAAGGCGCAATCGGCTACAAGATTTTTATGCACGCCGCGCCGCCGGGTCGCGCCGACGAGTTCTTCGGCCTGTGCCTGCCCGACGTGGACGGCATCTACGCGGCGCTGCGCCTCATCAAGGAGACGGGCCTGCCCTGCGTCGTCCACTGCGAGAGTAACCCGCTGCTGGAGCAGCGCATCGCGGCGCTTAAGGCCGAGGGCCGCACCGACGTGGGCGCGCACCTGGCGTCGCGGCCGCCGGTGGTCGAGGCGGTGGCGATGGCGGAGCTGATCACGATGGCGGAAGACCTGGGCCAGCCGGTGCACATCGCCCACCTCAGCTCGGCGGCCGGCCTGCGCGTCCTGCGCCGCTACCAGCGCGATGGCGCGCCCGTGACCGCCGAGACCTGCCCGCACTACCTGCTATTCACCGAGGTGCGGATGGCCGACGCCGGCCCCTACGCCAAGATCAACCCGCCGCTACGCACCCAGGCCGACGTGGACGCGCTGTGGGAGGGCGTGCTGGACGGAAGCATCGTCGCGGTGACGACGGACCATTCGCCGTTCTTGGTCGAGGAGAAGGAGCGCGCCCGCACGGACATCTGGGCGACGCCGGCCGGGCATCCGGGCGTCGAGGAGCTTGTGCCGTTCATCATGACCGAGGCGCTGCGCGGGCGGCTGTCGGTGGAGCGCGCGGTCGAGATGGTCAGCACGAACGGGGCGAAGCTGTTCGACCTCTACCCGCGGAAGGGCGTCATCGCGCCGGGCGCGGACGCCGACATCGCGGTGTACGACCCGCGGCCGCAGGTGACGGTGGACCGCGCCCGCCTGTTCACCAACGCCCGCGCCTGCGACTACCTGTACCACGGGATGACGATGCAGGGGCAGGTGACCGCGACAGTCGTCAACGGCAGGATCGTGTTCCGCGACGGCGAGATCGTCGGCCAGCGCGGCGACGGCCGCTTCGTCCGCCCAACCCGGAAGTGATGTATAATATGGTCTACATAACGGCGTAAGGGAGGCGGGCATGGCGGCGAAAGTGCGGAAGCAGATCTATCTTGAGCCTGAGCAGGAAGCGCGGCTAAAGCAGCTTTCGGTCGAGACCGGCATTCCCGAAGCCGAGATCATCCGCGAGGCGATCGAGCGCCGTCTCGACGAGATGAAGGCCCAGCAGGATCGCATCGCCGCCCTCGTTCTCGTTGATACAAACGTTGATGCTCAGATTTGGGCAGCCGCACGGCTGGCGGGCATCACTATTGTACTGACGGAGGACTTTAACTCAGGTGCTGTCATCGAAGGCGTACGCTTCGTCAACCCCTTCACGCCGGAGTTTGAACTTGCGGATTGGCTTTAGCAGGCGAACGTCGCTTCTGAAAGAGGGGGCTATGAACCACGCACGCGAAGAGCGCATAAGCACAAATCCGAACGTTATGGTGGGTAAGCCGGTCATTCGCGGAACGCGCATTCCGGTCGAGTTGATCGTGCGGATGCTGGCTCAGGGCATTTCGGAAGCAGAGATTCTGCGCGAGTACCCTCGCCTGGAACCGGAAGATATTCGAGCTGCTCTTACCTACGCGGCTAACGTTCTCGCTGGCGAGGACGTCTTCCCCGTTCCCGCGCCGTGAGTTCTCCTTGATGCGCTTCATCGTGGATGAGTCAACCGGTGTGGCTGTTGTGATGTACCTTCGAGCTGAAGGACACGATGTACTATCCGTCGCAGAGGACATGCCGCAAGCGCAGGACGATGACATTCTCGCGC
The DNA here is from genome assembly GCA_046328525.1 of Anaerolineae bacterium. GTDB lineage: Bacteria > Chloroflexota > Anaerolineae > Epilineales > JAHCIE01 > JBDHWG01. Next base: position 132,492 of record JAXLWK010000005.1, on the reverse strand, counting down.
GCGCTGTCGAGGAGAACCGCGTTCTGTTGACAAATGATAAGGATTTCGGTGAGCTGGCCTTCCGAAAGGGGCGCCAACATCGAGGCATAGTCTTGTTGCGGCTGGGTGATGATAGTGCTGACAATCGTATTCGGATGACTCGATTAGTGCTGGAACAGCATCTGGATCAGCTGCCGAACCACTTTGTGGCCGTCACAGACAATGGCATCCGCATTCGGAGGGCGTAATTACCACCGGTTGTTCGCCAGCCTTAATGATGGAATAGTAACGCAAAGGCGCAGAGGCGCAAAGAAAGAAAAGGCTCTTGGTCCCTCTCCCTTTGCGTCTTTGCGTCTTTGCGTTTCCTTTCTCTTCGAGCCTGCGCCAGGCGTCATGCACCGTTTTCATGCGCCTGGTGGTGGACGCAGGTTCATGGCTAACTTTCGCGTCTTTTCGTGACCTTCGTGGTCCAAATGCCTCCGCCCCAATGGCCTCACATTAGTAAGCTCTCATCTCGGCGCTGCGAACGCGGAAACGCCGCGCCGCGCTCTTGTCTCTCGCTCCCGAAAATGGCTATACTTCCCTCTGAGGGTTCGGGCGCTTAGAGGGTGACATGGCGAGTTCGAGCGGCTACGAGAAGGACGTCCAGTGTCCATATTACCACGAGGATAGCCACCGCCAGCGGACGCGGCGGGCGTGCCGCCTGGTTGAGCGGACGCCGCAGACGGAGCAGTGGCACGTCGGGCTGTGCGGCTCCTGCCCCGTGCCGGAGGTCCTGAAGGCCAACCCGTGCATCCACCTGGCGTTGGAGGGCAAGATCGTGCGCAAGATGGGCTTCCTCCAGCGCGTCGAGCCGTATGCCATCTGCACGGTGAAGCTGGTCGAGCTGAACAACCCCGGTTCGTGCTGGAAGGGCTGCGAGTATTTCGCGGCGAGCAAAGCGCCGGCGTCGCAGACGATCACCGTAGACGAGCTGATGCGCAACGTCGGGGAGAACGCGGGCTGAGCGCAGCGGACAGAACGAGTTTTTGCAGGCACGTAAGGTCGGGCAAGGTCGAATCGTCACACTAGCAATGATGCGGGGTAGAGCAGAGGCAGCTCGTCAGGCTCATAACCTGAAGGTCATGGGTTCGAATCCCATCCCCGCTACTCTCAATCGCCTCTTGTAGGCTAGCCTCCCAGGCGCGAAGCGGGATACACTCAGTATCCCGCTTCGTAATTTCTCCCCGCCGTTTGACCCCCGGCCCCTTTGCGCCTAGAATAGCCCGCGACTCCGCATTTTCGCGGGTGAGGTGAATGGCCTGTGTCAGACTCTCAGCGGCGGGAGCGTGGCTATACGCTACTCGTAGCCGGACCGGACGGCGCGCGGCCGGTTCGCGTGCCGTCGTGGGCCTTGTCCGTCGCGGCCTTCGCGCTGCTGGTCGGCGTCATTGGGCTGGGCGTCTTCGGCGTCTACAACTACGTGCGGGCGCAGCGGCTGGAGAGCCAGGCGCGGCAGAGCGCGCCTGACCCACGCACCCGCGAGCTTCAGCGCGCCATTTTGGAGCAGCAGTCTCGCGTGCAGAGCCTCCAGGACGACTACGTCGGGGTGGCGCGGCAGGCCGGGGCCAACCAGGCGCGCAGCCTGCAAGAGATTGATCGGCTCCAGGAGCGGTTGCGCGAGCTAGACCGCCAGGCGGCGGAGCTGCGGCAGATGCTCGGCATGCCGACGCCGCCACCGACACCGCCGCCGCCCCGCAGCCAGGCGCCGGGCACAGACTTCGCCCTCGCCGCGCCGGCCGGGAGCGCGCGCGTGATCGGCCCCTACGACATTGCCTTCCCCGCGATTGACCCCGACCCCTACAACCTGGCGCTCCAGATGGACGTGTTGCGGACGCAGATGGCGGCGCGCGCGGCGACCTTCCGCAGCCTGCGGGCGGACTTGGAGGTGCAGCGGGCGGCGGAGCAGGCGATTCTCGAAACGGCGCGGGCGGAGGCAATCGCGGCGCGCGCGGCGGAAGAGGCGGCGGCGCGGGAGCAGGCGGCGGCAGAGGCGCGGGCCGCGGCGGAGGCGGCGCAGCGCAAGGCGGTGTCCAGCGACCCCCTCCTGGCGCGGCTGGACAACCAGGTGGCGAGTGTGATCGAGCGCCTGCGGCTCGGCGCACCACTGACCCCCCAGCCGAAGCAGGTGCTCAGCATCCCGCTGCCGAAGGACGGGCCGGGCGCGCCGTCGCACTGGCCGCTCAAGGGGGATGTCACCTCGCCGTTTGGCTACCGCGTGTTCCGCGGCGCGCCCGACTTCCACACCGGCATGGACATCGAGGCGGCGATGCAGACGGAGGTGCACGTGACCCAGGGCGGCACGGTCGTGTTCGCCGGGTGGCAGGCGGGGTACGGCTGGTGCGTGGAAGTCGGCCACGGCCAGGGGTACTCGACGCTGTACGGCCACCTCTCGCGCATCTCGGTGGACGTGGGGGACAAGGTGGCGGCAGACAGTATTATCGGTTTGTCCGGGTCGTCGGGCAACTCCACCGGGCCGCACCTCCACTACGAGATCCGGCTCAACGGGAAAGCGGTTGACCCCAGCGCGTATCTGGGGGTGACATGATTGGTAGATGGGCTGCCCGCCCTTGTCCAGCGCATCCGCGCGCCTCGGCCGGGCGAGGGAGCTTCGCGTGACGTGGGCGATCTTGATTGCGTTGTGTATAATAGTGGCGGCGGTGATCTGGTACGCCAGCAGCGCCGCACGGTCGGGACGAGGACGAAAGGTAGTTGGAGGAGCTACCGGGCGCGCCCAGCGCCGCTCGTCTTCCCCAGTGGCGTTTGAGCCACATGCAAGCCATGACAGGCAAGGGAGGGACAGCGTGTTTGGACGTAAAGAGAAGCCTCCAGCGCAGGCCATGAGCGCCGACAAGATCGAGACGATTGTCGGTGCGACCGCGAGCTTCAACGGCCAGCTCAAGTCGGAAGGGGGCATCCGCATAGACGGGTGCTTCGACGGCGTGGTGGAGACGGCCGGGAACATCATCATCGGGGAAGGCGCGAAGGTGAACGCTGATCTCTCGGCGCGCAACATCTCGGTCGGCGGCCTCGTACGGGGCAACATCACCGCGAGCGGCCGCCTCGAAATCCTCAGCAGCGGGCGCGTCTACGGCGACATCCAGGTTAGCTCCTTCCTGATTGACGAGGGCGGCGTCTTCCGCGGCCAGAGCCTCATGCAGACGGCGGACGAGCCGCTGATGATCGAAGCGCCGCAGCCGGCGTATGCCCCGGCCATCCCGCCGACGAGTGACCCGAAACCGGCGGCCGGCGGCAAGCCCGAAAAGCAACGCAATAACACACCCAGCGGCGAGCCCTCGTAGCCTCGCCACCTGGCGCGATACACTCGTGGCCGGCGGCACCTGCCGGAACCGATATGGAGTGACGCCTGCGGTAGGGGCAGGTTCCAAACCCGCTAGGGGCAGGTTTCAAACCTGCCCCTACTTATGGGCAACACAACCATGCTTTTTGGGGGCGCACGTACCGTGCGCCCCTAGTTTTGACTGTCGTCGGTGAGGCTATCGGAGGGGGTGGTTCGGGCCAGACGCCGCGTGTAGAGGAAGAGCCAGGCGACGGCGGGGAGCAGCAGGGCGAACAGTGCGGCAGTGAGGACGAGGATCTGGGCCGACTCTGGCACACCGATGAGGCCGACCACGGCGGTGACCAGGAGCATGGCGGCGCCAATGCCGGCCAGCACCAGGCCGCCGACGCGGTTCGAGCGGTCCCAGACGAGGCGGCTCGCGGCGCTGTAGCCGGTGCGCACGCCGAAATAGGCGTTCGGGCCGACGCGCGGCGCCCAGAGCGCTGTCGCCAGCCCGGTGAGGACGAGAAGACCGCCTATCAGAAGGCCAAACCAGAGCACGATGATTGTTCGAGTCTCTTGCGATGGGGGCGGCAGGGGGCAGGTTTCAAACCTGCCCCTACGCTGCTCACGCAGCGCGAACCGTGCGCCGGCTCAGGCGGCGATGGCTTCGCGGGCCAGGAAGTCGGGCTGACCGATAAGCTCCAGCAGGAAGGTGTGCACCGGCTCCGGGTCCTGCCACGGCTCTTCAAAGGCAAGACGCACGCAGCGCGCCGGCACCCCCAGGACCTCGGCCAGGCGCTCTGGCGTCGGGAACAGATCCACCGGGAACCCGTCCCAGATGTCCGGACGCACCAGCAGGTAGGCGGCGAGGCGATCGGCCTCGCGCTCATAGTAATCATACAGCGCGCGCTGGCTCGGGTCAAAGAGCAGGTCCACGACGCTGGGCGGGTGGTCGTACAGCCGGTGCAGCAGCATGTGGGCCAGCTCGTGGGCAACAAGGGCGATGCAGTCAGGGTTGTCCTCGATCTCAATCCTGGGGTGGACGAGCAGCCGCCCGTCGCCCTCCGGGAAGGGGCCGAAGTACAGCAGGCAGCCGTTAAGCTCGACGGCGGGCGGCAGGTCTCCCACCTCGATGTTGGTGCGTTCAAGGATCGGGATGAAGCGCAGCATGGCGTGAGCAATCTCCTCGCATGAGTGAACGGATAAAACTCTGGGAGGACGATACCTTCTTCTTCTCTATACACACTATACCAATCCATGCTTATGGATTCGCTACTGGAAATGCTTATAGAGACGGCGATATTTCAGGTGGCCCAGAAATCGGTTGTTGCGCGAACAAGCGGAACGGCGGTACAATTGCGGATGTGGTGTCAGTCTGTGAAAGGATGCAGGCCCAATGGCCCTGGATAAAGCGACCGTTATCGAAAATGCCTATCGTTTCCCCACTGCCGACGTCCTAGCCGCGCTCGGAACCGATCCGTCCAGCGGCCTGACGGCCGAGGAAGCCACGTCCCGGCTCACGACCTATGGCCGCAACGAGCTGCCCGCGCCCCAGCCGGAGCCGTGGTGGAAGCGATTCCTGGCGCAGTTCAATAACTATCTGACGATCCTCCTGCTCATTGCGACGGTCATCTCCTTTATCGTCTGGTTCCTCGAACGCGCCGAGCCTGTCCCCTACGAAGCCCTCGCCATCCTCGCCATCGTCATTCTCAACGCCATCCTGGGCTATGTGCAGGAGGGCCGCGCCGAGCAGGCCGTCGCCGCGCTCCAGGCGATGGCTGCGCCGCAGACGCGCGTGCTGCGCGGCGGGCAGCCGGCCATCATCCCGGCGACGGATGTCGTACCCGGCGACATCGTGTTGCTAGAGGAGGGCGACACGGTCGCCGCCGATGCGCGGGTGATCGAGTCGATCTCGCTGCGCGTGGCGGAGGCGGCGCTGACCGGCGAAAGCTCGCCCGTGTCCAAGCAGCACGAGGCGATTGACGAGGACCTCGGCATCGGCGACAGGCTCGACATGGTGTTCAGCGGAACCCATGTTACCATGGGACGCGGGCGAGCGGTTGTCACGCGGACGGGCACGCTGACGGAGCTGGGCAAGATCGCCGGCACGCTCCAGGCGACGGAAGAGAGCGAAACACCGCTGCAACGCGAGCTTGACAACGTGGGGAAGGTGCTCGGCATCGTCGTCGTCATTATCGCCGTCGTCATTATCGCCGCCATCTTGCTGGTGGATCGGGTCACGACGTGGGGCGAGATCGTCCAGGTGCTGCTCATCGGCGTGTCCCTGGCCGTCGCCGCCGTGCCGGAGGGGCTGACGGCGATCACGACGATTGTCCTGTCCCTCGGCATGCAGCGCATGGCCGGGCGCAACGTGATCGTGCGCAAGCTGAATGCGGTAGAGACGCTCGGCTCGACCAACGTTATCGCCACCGACAAGACCGGCACGCTCACCAAGAATGAGATGACGGTGCGCGCCGTCGTTACGCCCCTCGGCCGCATCGAGCTGACGGGGGTCGGCTACGCGCCGGAGGGTGAGGCGCTGGTGGACGGACAGCCACCCGTGCCGGGCGCGTTCATGGATCAGGCGAAGGACCTGCTGCGCGTGGCAAGCCTGGCGAACAATGCGACGCTGGAGCAGCGCGACGGGCGCTGGACGATTATCGGCGACCCGACGGAGGGCGCGCTCATCGTCGCCGCACGCAAAGTCGGCATCCAGGATGCCTCGCTGAACGAGCGCTTCCCGCGCGTCGGCGAGGTGCCGTTCACGTCGGAGCGCAAGCGCATGACGACGGCGCACATGGACGCCACGGGCCGCAGCCGGGCGCTCGTCGCGGCGAAGGGTGCGCCGGACGTCATCCTGGCGCTGTGCACCGACGAGCAGGTGGGGGGCGAGACGCGCTCGCTGACGCCGGAGCGCCGCGCCCAGATTCTCGCCGACGTGGATGCCCTGGCCCAGGAGGCGCTGCGCACGCTCGGCGTGGCGTACCGCCTGCTTCACCGCGATGACGTGACGGGCGAGGTCAGCGAGGACATCGAGGAGCGCATGATCTGGCTCGGCGTCGTCGGCATGATTGACCCACCGCGGCCGGAGGCGGTCGAGGCGGTCAAGGTGGCCCACGACGCGGGGGTGCGGGTCATCATGATTACAGGCGATCACCCGATCACGGCGGCGGCGATTGCGAGCGAGCTGGGCATTGCCGACGGCAGCCGCCCGGTCGTGACGGGCGCCGACTTGCAGAAGATGGACGACCGTCGCCTGGAGCGGACCGTGCCGTCGGCCAACGTCTTCGCGCGCGTCGCGCCGGAGCACAAGCTGCGCATCGTGCGGGCGCTCAAGACCGACGGCGACATCACGGCGATGACCGGCGACGGCGTCAACGACGCGCCGGCCCTGAAGATGGCCGACATCGGCGTGGCGATGGGCATCACAGGAACGGATGTGGCGAAGGGCGCGTCGGACATGATCCTGACCGACGACAACTTTGCCTCCATCGTGGCGGCGGTCGAAGAGGGCCGCTCGATCTTTTCCAACATCCAGAAGTTCCTGCGCTATCTCCTGTCGTCGAACGTCGGCGAAGTGCTCACGATGTTCTTCGGCGTGCTTGGCGCGGCCGCCCTGGGATTGCAGGCCGCCGAGTTCGGCTCCCACATCGTCGTGCCGCTCCTGGCGACGCAGATTCTCTGGATCAACCTGCTCACCGACGCCGGGCCGGCCCTGGCGCTGGGCCTGGACCCGGCCGACCCCGGCGTCATGCGCCGCGCCCCGCGCGACCCGCGCAAGCGCGTGATAGACGGCTGGATGTGGTTCGACATCGTGTTCGTCGGCCTGATTATGTGCATCGGCACGCTGGCGGTCATGGATGCGTCCCTGGTGGGTGGATTTCTGCCGGGGCGCGGCGACATGCGCTACGCCCAGACGATGGCGTTCACGACCCTTGTCTTCTTCCAGCTGTTCAACGTCTTCAACTCGCGCTCCGACACAGAGAGCGCGTTCAAGGGGATGTTCAGCAACAAGTGGATCTGGGTCGCCATCCTGGCGTCCGTTCTGCTCCAGGTGCTCGTGATCTACGCGCCGTTCTTGCAGCCGGCGTTCAACACGATGCCGCTCACCGCGACGGAGTGGCTGGTGTGCGTGGCCGTCGCCAGCACGGTGTTGTGGGCGCGGGAGATCGTCAAGCTGCTGTTCCGCCTGTTCGGCGTGCGCCGCCAGCGGCGCGCGCAACGCCGCGCTGCGAGTCACGCGTAACAGCGGGAAAGGCCATCGCCATGAATGACACCACCAGGCGAATCCTGGGCATTGTTCTCATCGTCCTCGCTGTCCCCAGCCTCTTCTTGAGCCTGGCCGCCCTCGTCGGCGTCTGGGCGATGCGCCAGCCGGTGACGGACTATCTCACCACGACCCTCGACGCCGTCTCCCAGAGCATCATCACCACGGAGCAGGCGCTGAAGGTCGCCGATAGCGGCCTGACCAGCGCCGCCGATAACATCGCCAATCTCGAGCAGACCACCCGCGCCATCGCCGGCACGCTTAGCACGTCGCGCCCGGCGCTGACGACGGCGGCGGGCACGCTGTCCAACGATGTGCCGCGCACCGTGCGCGAGGTGCGCACGACGATCGCGTCGGCGCAGACGAGCGCGCGCCTGGTGGACGATTTTCTGACCAACCTGGCGAACATCCCCTTCCTCAACCTGGACTACCGGCCGCAGACGCCGATCAACGTCGGGCTGGCGCGGGTGGGGACGAGTCTGGACCCGCTGCCCGATACGCTGCAAAAGCTGGGCGGTAATCTCACCACGATGGCGAACAGCCTCGACGACGTGAGCAAGAACGTCACGGCGCTGGCCGACTCCATCGGCGAGATCAACAAGACGCTGGGGAGCGCGCAGTCGGTGGTGCGGGACTACCAGGGGCAGATGCTCGGCTACCAGACGACCCTCGCCGGTCTCAAAGGGACGATTGCGAGCGTCATGACCCTGGCAGCCCTCGGCGTGACCTTCGTCGTGTTCTGGCTCGCCCTGGTGCAGGTCGCGGCGCTGGTGGCGGGCCTCACCTGGGCGCGCTCGGCGGCGAAGCGCGAGGCGGCGGTCACGGCGGTGAAAGTTGGCACAGCTTGAGCAGGCGGCACTCTTCCTCGCGCCGCTTGATCCTCGCCGCACTGGCGGTGCTCCTCGCCCTGGGCCTCGCGGCGGGCGCTGCCGCTGCGCCCGCGCCCCAGGCGGCGAGCGCCTTCGAGCCAGGCCCCTGCCCCTTCCCCCTTGTCCCGGAAGAGGCGGGCGCGCTTGGGAGTGTGTTGACCGAGACGGGGCGGGTGGTCGAGGGGCGCGATGTGCAGTGCGGCACGCTCAGCGTGCCGGCCCATCACGCGGACCCCAACAGCCGTACCCTCAAGCTGGCGGTGGCGATCATCAAGAGCACGGCCGAGGCCCCCGCGCCCGACCCGCTGGTCATGCTCCAGGGCGGGCCGGGCGGCTCGACGATTGACACCTACGCGCCGCTGTTCCTGCTCAACCTGCTGCCCGAGGCCAACACCATCCGCGCCCAGCGCGACATCGTGCTGTTCGACCAGCGAGGCACGCTGTACTCGCAGCCGGCCCTGCTGTGCCGGGAAGACTTCGAGCTGGTGGATCGCACCATCGAGCAGCGCCTGAGCCGAGAAGAGAGCGGGCGGCTGCAAGCCGAGGCGGCGCTGGCGTGCCGCGACCGGCTCGCGCGCGACGGGGTGGACCTGGCGGCATACAACAGCCTGGAGAACGCGGCCGATATTGACAGCCTGCGCCGCGCCCTGGGCTACGACACCATCAACCTCTACGGCGTGTCCTACGGCACGCTCCTGGCGCTTCACGCGATGCGAGCCTACCCGGACCGCCTGCGCAGCGTCATCCTCGACGGTGTCGTCCCGCCCCAGGTCAACTTCCTCCTCGACGGGGCGCGCTCGCAGCAGCGGGCATTCGAGGAGCTGTTCCAGGCGTGCGCGGCGGACGCGGCGTGCCACGCCGCCTACCCGGACCTGGGCCAGGTCTTCTACGACACGGTGGACAGGCTGAACGCCGCGCCGGCCCGCGTGGCGATCACGGATCCGACGACGGGGCGCAAGTACGACGCGGTGGTGGACGGCGACACGTTCAGTAACATCGTGTTCCAGCTCATGTACCCATCGGAGTTGCTCGGCGCGCTGCCCAAGGTGATCTACGACGCCCACGCCGGCCGGTTCACACTGCCCGCCCAGGTCTGGCCGATGCTGCTGTTCGACCGCACGATGGCGACCGGGATGTACTTCTCGGTCGTCTGCGCCGAGGACGGGAATGCCCGGGTCGAGGATGCGCGATTCGGCGACGTGCCGCCGGAAATCGCCGCGCCGCAGGAGGCGCAGCTGCGTTCCATGCTGCAAGTGTGCCAGGGGTGGCAGTCGCCGCCCCTGCCGCCCGCCGCCGTCGCACCGGTGGTGAGTGACATTCCCACGCTCCTGCTGTCCGGGCGCTTCGACCCCATCACGCCGCCGGGCTACGCGGCGACGGCGGCCGCCTCGCTGCCGCGGTCCTATAGCTACACGTTCCCCTGGGGCGGCCACGGCGCGTTCTCGGGCAGCGCGTGCGCGACGCGCCTGGTGCAGTCCTTCCTGGCGGACCCAACGTCGCCGCCGGACGGGCGCTGCGTCGAGGCCCAGGCCGCGCCGCTGTTTGTCACGCCGGAGCAGGTCGTGGACAGCCCCGGCCTGGCGTCGCTCATAGGTGCGCTGGGCAACCTGAAGCTGGGCAAGATCGCGCTGCCTTCGGCGCTCACCCTCGTGCTCCAGTCGGTCATCCTGGTGTGGCCGGTGAGCTGGATTGTGAACCGGCTGCGGCGGCGCGGCGGCGGGCAGCCCTGGCCGGCGCGGCTGGCCCCGTGGCTGGCGGCCCTGGCCGGCGTCCTGGCCGGCCTGTTCTTTGAAGGGCTGCTCGCCGTGACGCTGCTGGGCGAGCGGACGGTGAGTCTGTTTGGGCTGCCGTCGGGGGCGGCCTGGCTGCTGTGGCTGCCGCCGTTGGTGGCGGCGCTCACCATCGCGCTGGTGGCTTTCGCCGTGGCCGCCTGGCGGCGGCGCTGGTGGGGCGGGCCGCGGCGGGTCTACTTTACGATCCTGGCGCTTGCCGCCGTCGGAGTCGTGTCATCGCTGGCCGCCCTCAACGTGCTCTGGAAATAACGCGCGGGGCGGGGTATCATTTGGGCGCATCACACCATCAACTTTGCGAGGAGACTAGACCCAATGGATGAGCTATCGGCTCAGGACAAAGAGTTCCTGTTTCAGACGGTGTTGCAGGTCGGCCTGGCCGTCATGACGGCCTCGCCGAGTGGGCTGGAGGGGACGTTCGAGGAGACGGAAACGATGGTCGAAGCGCCGGCGCGCCTGGCGCAGAACTTCCCGAACTCGACCCTGATCCGCTCTATCCTCGAGCAGAACCGCGGCGGCGAGGAAGACGTCGTAGACGAGCTGGAGGAAGGCGAGGACGACGACGAGGCGGCCGACGACGACTCGACCGAGGGCGACGACGACGCCGAGGCGGCGCACCCGGAAGGCCCAGACGAGATTCTCGCCGAGGCGGTGGACATGTGTCGCCGCGCTGCGGAGCTGCTGAAGGGGGTAGACGCCGGGGAGGCGTCGCAGTACAAGACGTGGGTTCTGGCTTGCGGGAAGGCGGTCGCCGAGGTGTCGAAAGAGGGCGGGTTCCTGGGCTTCCGCAAGAAGCTGGTGACGAACGATGAGCGGGCCGCGCTGGAGCAGATCGCGGCGGCCCTCGACGCGCCGATGCCGGCGCTGCCCTGACCAGGAACCGCCGTTGCCCGATGGTAGATGTGCGCCGTGGGGAACCGACGCGAGCCTCGCGGCCAAGGGAGAGAGCGCATGAAAGACGACTACACGCCGGCGGAGTTGCGCCAGCTGTTCGAGACGGCGGTGCAGGTGGGCTTCGCGGTGATCGCCGCATCGAAGAGCGGCGTCGTCGGCACGTTCGACGAGATGCGGGCGCTGGTCGCCGCGCCGGAGAAGGTCGCGGAGGAGAAGTACCCAACCAATGCTCTCATCAAGGCGATTGTGCCGGCCGAGCCGTCCGCCGAGCTGTCGCCCGATCTCTCGCGGCCGTCGCTGAAGGGGCCGCAGCAGCTGCGGCAGGAAGCCATCGAGTCCTGCAAGGCCGCCGTCGAGCTGCTGGCCGCTAAGGGGGAGGGGGCCGAGGGCGACGAGTACAAGGCGTGGGTGCTGCTCGTCGGCGAGGCCGTCGCCGAGGCGGCGAAGGAGAGCATGAACCCCTTCGCCCACGCCATGAGTGGCGACGAGAAAGCGGCGCTGCGGGATTGCGCGAAGGCGCTGGGGGTGGAGTAAGCGCGCCCGGCCCAGTGCGCCGGGGCGTCGGCGGCCGTCGCCACCGACTCAAGTCGGTGGCTGAGAGGGCGAAGCCTGCTGATGCAGGCTGGCCTGTTCGAACGATCCCTATCCGAGCCTGCCTCGGCGGGCTTTGTTCGTTTAGCCTGCGATGAAAATAACCCTGGGCTGCTCGCGACGGGCGGCCGCCGTAGGCTCAAGCCTACGGCTACTCATGCAAGCCCAAGGGGCTGGGGAGCCGCAGCGGTAGCCTCTCAGGCTTGCACTCGTAGCCCGCTGCTTCAGCGGCGGGCGGACCTGGCGCTCAGGGTGACAGCGATTTTCATCCGTCGGCCAGTGGGCTAAGCAGCAACAGCGCAGGCGTGTTTCCGAAGGAGGTGAGGCGTGGCGGAGAGGGTAGCGCGGGCGACGAGGAGTAAGTCAAAAGCGAACCGGGCCCCTGTGCGGCGTTTCAATGCGTCGCGGCACATGCTGCTGGTGTTGATCGCGTTTGCCGCGACGGTGATCGTCACCCGGGTGTACCTGGAGCTAACCGGCTATCCGCGCGTCGGCGGCGGCGGGCCGATCCACATCGCCCACGTGCTGTGGGGCGGCCTCATTCTCTTCGTCGCCGCTGTGCTGCCCCTGATGCTGGCGAACCAGTGGGCGTTGACCGCCGGCGCGGTCCTGTCGGGCATCGGCATGGGCCTGTTCATAGACGAGGTCGGCAAGTTCATCACGTCGAGCACCGACTACTTCGTGCCCATCGCGGCGCCCATTATCTACGGCGTCTTCCTGGTGACGGTGTGGGTCTATCTCCAGACGCGGCGGCCGCCGCCGACCAGCGCCCGGAGTGAGCTATACCGCGTCCTGGACGAGATGAAAGAGGTGCTGGACCACGACCTGGACCCGGATGAGCGCCGCGACTTGCTAAACAGCCTGGAGCGGGTGCAGGCGGACACGTCGGACCCCAACGTTGCCAAGCTCGGGCGCGAGATGCTTGACTTTCTCAATGCCGAGGGCTTGCAGGTGGTCTCGCGCAGCCCTAGCGCAGTGGAGGTCGAGCTGGAGAGCGCGCGCCTGTTCGTGCGCCAGTACATCGGGTTGCAGCCGCTGCGGGTCATCCTGATCGTCGGCTTCCTGGTGCTGGGCGTGATCCAGTTGACCCACTACAGCGCCCTGTCCTACGTCTACTCGGCCGCCGGCGTCAACTTCGAGTGGGTGATTCGCAACGGGACGACGGAGTATCTGTTGACCAATCCGATGTGGGTGGTGCTGCGCGCGACCGGCTCGATTGCCATCGGCCTGCTGTACGTCATCGCGGCGGTGTTCTTGATGCGCAACCAGGTGCGGCTCGGGGCGCGGTCGGGGATGGTGGCGCTGCTCTTGTCGCTGACGGTGCTCAACCTCATCTCGTTCTACTTCCAGCTGTTCTACACCATCGCGGTGTCGCTGGTCGAGCTGTTCCTGCTGCTGGTGCTGGTGCTGTATCGGCGGCGGGCGCTGACGGGGTGACGGTGTGTGCTAAATACGACGTAGGGGGCAGATTTCAAACCTGCCCCTACCGTCTGTCTATTGCAAATATGACGTAGGGGCAGGTTTCAAACCTGCCCCTACTGTCTTTAGAAAACCCTGATCGCGTATCGGGCGCGGTTTAGTGCGCCTTGGCGCGCTGGTGACGGTCGTGCTCCTGCTGCCGCAGCTGCTGGGCGCGGAACGTGACATAAGCGATGACTTCGTTCTCGAGCTGCTCGCGCGCATGCGGGCTGAGGTCCTTGTCCTGCAGGGCCACCGCGACGGCCTCGACCGCCGGATGGGTGAGGGAGATGCCGGACTGCTCGATGATGCGCGCCATGTCGCCTTCGGGCAGGTGCTGGGCGCTGGCGAGCAGACGGTCGCTATCCTCGGGCGGCAGGTCCAGGGCCTTCGCCAGGGAGAGGACGACTTTGCGGGATGGGCGGCGCTCGTCCCGCTCGAGGCGCGCGATGTAGCTCCCGTTCACCCCAACCGCGTCCGCCAGCTCTTTCTGGGTCATCCCCTTGCTCAGGCGATAGCCCTTCAGCAGGTGTCCGAATGAATTTAGCATGTGGTTGACTCCTTACGCCGTGGCGTGTGAGGGGCGCAACGGCCCCGAATTGCACAACTTGGGTCAAAACGCCGATGAGGCAATTTTAGCAGGTCGGGCAAGCGGAGTCAAATGTATCCAGAACGTCTGTGACAGACCAGCCGTACCCCTGGAGTGAGCGGCGCAGGCGGGCGCGGGCGTCGAAGACGAGCTTGTACAGCGCGTTCTGCGTCGTCTTGAGTTTGCGCGCCACCTCCGGCACCGGGCGGCCGTCCACGATGACCGCGACCAACGCCTCGCGCTGGCGCTCGGTCAGCCCCATGTCCAGCGCGCTCTGCACCGCGTTCCAGGCCTGGTCCTGGGCGGCCAGCCGCTCCGGCGCGACGACGCCCGGCTCGGTCAGGAACTGGCCCAGCTCGCCCTCGTCGTTGTCCTCCGGCGCGGCGTCCAGGGAGACGTTGCGCCAGCGGGCGCGGCGCAGCTCGGCGGCGGCGGCGTGGACGGCGAACTTGCCGGCCCAGGTGGTGAAACGGCTCTCGCCGCGGAAGGAGTCAAGGTGATCCAGGACCCGCATGAGAGCATCCTGCGCGACATCTTCGACGAGCTGGCGCTGCTCCGTATGATCGAGACCGCGGAGCTGGCCTTCGCGGCGCTGGAGGTAGAACTCCGTCGCGCGGGCCAGGTGACTGCGCAACTCGATGAGGGCGCGGTCCTGGCGAGGCCCCACGGACTGTAGATCGCTCAACCACTCGCTGTTCGTGCGTGCAGACATGTGACGCTCTTTTCCATACCTAATTATTGTTCGATAACCTTATGCAAGCATTATACAACACGTATACAAGGTTTGTCAAGGGTTTTGGCATGAGAATCGCATGAATCTTCGAATCTCACGGCGTGACGACCGCGAAGCGACTCAGCCACGGGTGAGTCGGGTCCCAGGGCGAGGCCGGGCTTGTCCAGCCGTCCACGCGCTGGAAGCCGGCTTCCGCCAGCAGCGCGTCTAGCTCGTCGCCGCCATAGTAGGCGAAGAAGCGCGCCGCGTCGTGCCCGCGGCTCTGCCATCCTTCGCCCTCCCCCGCCTTCATGCTCACGTACAACGTTCCGCCTTCGCGTAGCAGGCGGCGAATACCGCCCAGCGCCGCCGGCATCTCTCGCCTGGACAGGTGCAGGAGCGAGGCGCACGCCCACACACCGTCGAATACGGCGGCCTCGAAAGGCAGGGTGCGCATGTCGCCGAGGACAAAGGCCAGCGCGCCATCGCCCCGCGCCCGCGCCACCCGCCCGGCCGAACGCTCCAGGGCGACGGCGCGGAAGCCGTCGGCGGCCATCCGGCGGGCGGCCCACCCACTGCCCGCGCCCAGGTCCAGGACGCGCCCGCCGCGCGGCAGCAGGGCGCAGAAGCGGGTGCGCTCGCGGGGCAGGTCCAGATCGGGCGGCGCGTCCAGCAGCCGGCAGTCGTAGGCTTCAATCGTTGGGTCGGTGGTCATGGCATCCTGTATAGTCTACGAGATTGTAGAGGATATGGATGCACGCGCCCAATTCCGACTAGACAGCCACCCGGCGCTGTGGTAGACTCCGCCACCATGAGAGTCTACATCGCCGCCGTCCTTCTGATCGTCCTTTTGCCCCTCGCCGCGTGCGCCACGCGAGCGGAGTTGCCGCCGCCCGCGCCGGAAACGGCCGCCACTGCGCCAGCCGCGCCACCACAGCCGCCGCCTGCTCCGACGACCACGGCAGTAGTGGTGGCGAGGTCGAATCCTGCGCCGACAGCCACAGCCGCGCCGGCTGGTGCGCCTGTCGCCGCGGCGGGTCGCGCCGCGATGGCCGGGCGTCTGCCCGTGGCGCAAGCGATGGTCGCGCCGCGCCCCCGGCCGGCCGATGCCCCCCCCCTGACGCTCGACGATGTGTTCCCGCCGCGTGACCTGTCGGCGCTTGGCCTGGATGAGACGCGGCTGCGGGTGCTGGTCGCCACGGGCGATGTCATCCCGGCGCGCTCGGTGGACATGCGTATCCGCGGCCGCGGCAATGACTTTTTCTATCCCCTGGCGAAGACGGCCGATTTGCTGCGCGCCGGCGACGTGACCGTGGTCAACCTCGAAGCGCCGCTCATCCGCAACTGCCCGCCCCACGACGACGGCATGCAGTTCTGCGGCCAGACCGGCTTCGCGGCCGCGCTCAAGAAGGCCGGCGTGGACGTGGCGACGCTGGAGAACAACCACATCGGCAACTACGGGAAGGCCGGCATCCAGGAGACGATCAAGGCGCTGGAAGCCCAGGAGCTGGCGTGGGCCGACCGCGACACCCCGGCCATCGTCGCGGTGCGCGGGCTGCGCTTTGGCTTCCTGGCGTTCACCGGCATCGGCGAGCGGTTCAACCGCCCGGCCATCGCCGAGCAGATCGCCGCGCTGCGTCCGCAGGTGGACGTGCTGGTCGTGGCGATGCACTGGGGCCGGGAGTATGTGGACGTGCCGGACCGGTCGCCGGGCATTGCGAACGACGAGCCGACGGACATCGCCCACTTCGTAATTGACGCGGGCGCGGACCTGATCATCGGCAACCACCCGCATCGCGTGCAGGCGGCCGAGGTGTACCACGACAGGTTCATCACCTACGCCCACGGCAACTTCATCTTCGACCAGATGTGGAGCGACGAGACACGCACCGGCGTCGTCGGGCGCTACACGTTCTACGACAACGCCCTGGTCGGGGTCGAGTATACGCCGGTGCAGCTCTACGAGTATGCCCAGCCGCGTGTCATGGAAGGCAAGGCGGCGCAGGCCGTGCTGCGGCGCATGGAGGCGGCCAGCCGCGAGCAGGCGCACGTGGCGGCCAAGGAGGCGCGATGAGCGCGCGGCGATGGCTGCTGTGGGGCCTGGCGGTCCTGGCGCTGGTCATTGTGCTGGCGGGCGTCGGCACGTGGGCGTTTGTGGCGACCAACGGCCGCCCGATGCCGGAGGCGGTCGCCGCGCTCCAGAGCGACGACAAGGTGCGCGTGACGACCGAGCCGTGGCTCATCTTCGAGCCGACGCGGGATGCCCGGCCGGTCGGGTTCATCTTCTATCCCGGCGGCCTGGTGCAGCCGACGGCCTACGCGCCGGCGGCGCGGGCGCTGGCGGCGCAGGGCTACACGACGGTGATCGTGCCGATGCCACTCAACCTGGCCGTGCTGGCGCCGGACCGGGCGAAGGATGTGATCGCGGCGTACCCGCAGATTCCGCGCTGGGTGGTCGGCGGCCACTCCCTCGGCGGCGCAATGGCGGCCCGCTTCGTGTTGAACAATCCGGACCTGGCCCAGGGGCTGGCGCTGTGGGCGGCCTACCCCGCCGAGACCGACAGCCTGGCGGAGCGCAATGTCGCTGTTTCGTCCATCTCTGGGACGCTGGATGGGCTGGCGACGCCGGCAAAGATCGAGGCGTCGAAGGCATTGCTCCCGGCGGACACGCGCTACGTGCCCATCGAGGGCGGGAATCACGCCCAGTTCGGGTGGTACGGGGCGCAGCGGGGCGACAACCCGGCGACGATCAGCCGCGAGGCGCAGCAGGCGGCAACGGTCGCGGCGACGGCGGAGCTACTCGGGCGCGTGGCGACCCGCGGCCCCTAGCGCGCCCGGAATCTTTTGACCCTTGTAGACCAGGATTAGGACCGGATTAAGACCACCATTCCTGAAAATTAGATTAGATTTGTGGGTGTTCGCATTTGCCTATTCACGGCAGTCCGGTATAATCCGGTGCAAACCATCCTGACAACATTGAAGACAAATTCTTTACCTCTTGCTTTCCAAATCTCGGCACAAACGTTGCCGTCCCCAATCGCAATCGAATCCCTCCGCCGCTCGGAAGGCGGGGCCGTGCTGCCTCGTTGGCGGAGGTAAAAGCTCACAGGCCGGTCCTATTTCAATCGCGCGCGTCAGGCTACGGCGGCGTAGCCGAAGCCGGTTCTAATCATCGGCGACTCCAAGCCTCTGAGGAGACGCAATGGCTCAGATCTTCCATCGCAGCACTAATACCCTGGCAAAGGCGACCATCATCGCCATTCTTGTGCTGATCGGCCTCCTGGCGACGGCGGCCTTCTTCTTCGTGCGGTCGCCCTACGTGACCTGGGTGGGTGAGGCGGTTGTCCAGCCGATCCAGTTCAGCCACAAGCACCACGCGGCTGAGTTGGGCATCGCGTGCCTCTACTGCCACCAGAACGTCGAGGACTCGTGGTACGCCGGGATTCCGCCGACGAAGACGTGCTATAACTGCCACGTGCAAATCTGGAATCAAAGCCCCTACCTGGCCCCGGTGCGCGACAGCTACACCTCCGGCAGGCCCCTCGAATGGAACATGGTCAACGTGGTCTCGGAGTTCGCCTACTTCAACCACAGCATCCATGTGGCAAAAGGGGTGGGCTGCGAGACGTGCCACGGCCGCGTAGACGAGATGAATCAGATCTACAAGGCGAATTCGTTCCAGATGCGCTGGTGCATGGAGTGTCACTTCAACCCGGAGCAGTACCTGCGGCCCAGGGAGGAAGTGTACACGTTCGGCTATCAGCCGCCGATCCCGCAGGCGCAGTTGGGCGCCCAGCTCGTCAAAGAGTACAGCATCAACAAGGGCACCTTGCAGAACTGCGACTCGTGCCATCACTAGGAAATTCCAGGGAAGATGACTATGACCGAGCCTCTCGATCTGGAAGACGTTGCATCGAAGGTGACCGCTAAGCAGGATCGGAAGTACTGGCGCACCCTCCAGGAACTGGCGGACGCCGAGGGCTTCCAGTCGCTTCTGGAGCGCGAGTTTCCGCGCATGGCCTCGGTGTGGACCGACGGCGTGACGCGGCGGCGCTTCCTTCAGATCATGGGCGCGTCCCTCGCCCTGGGCGGCCTCGCCGCCTGCTCCCCGCTCGACTTCAAGAAGATCGTGCCGTATGTGAAGTCGCCGGAGGGCATGGTGCTGGGGATGCCGATGTACTTTGCCTCGGCCATGCCGTTGAGCGGCTTCGGCAAGGGCGTGCTGGTCTGTAGCTACGAGGGCCGCCCGACCAAGATCGAGGGGAACCTAGACAGCGCGGCCAGCCTGGGCGCGACCGACGCCTACGGGCAGGCGGCCACCCTGGTGCTGTACGACCCGGACCGCGCCCAGGCCATCCGCAACGGCTCGCGTATCCGTCCGTATGACGCATTCTCGGCGACGCTCCGCAGCGCGCTCGAGCTCCAGAAGGCGGCCGGCGGCAGCGGCCTGCGCATCTTGACGGAGACGGTGACGTCGCCGACGATGGCGAGCCAGCTTCAGGCGATCCTCAAAGCCTACCCGCAGGCGAAGTGGGTGCAGTACGAGCCGGCGCTGACATCGGTGGACCTGGCCGGGACGCAGCTCGCGTTTGGCGCGGCGCTCCAGCCGATCTACAGCTTCGACAAGGCCAAGGTCATCGTCTCCCTCGACTCGGACTTTATGGGCCAGGGGCCGGCGGATTTGGCGTACTCCAAGGCGTTTTCCAAGAGGCGCAAGCCGGACGCCAACA
Organism: Anaerolineae bacterium; assembly: GCA_046328525.1. GTDB lineage: Bacteria > Chloroflexota > Anaerolineae > Epilineales > JAHCIE01 > JBDHWG01. Next base: position 113,291 of record JAXLWK010000005.1, on the reverse strand, counting down.
TGAACCGGCTGTACGCCGCCACCCCGATGCCGACAGTCACCAGCGCCATCGCCGACAACCGCCTGCCGATCCGCGCCAGCGACATCGAGCCGCTCGCGCGCCTCATCGCCAACCGCGTCGGCGTCGCGAGCGTCAATGCGCCCGGCGCCGTCCCCCAGGGGCTGCGCCAGTCGTGGGTGGATGCCGTCGTGACCGACCTCCAGGCGAACGCGGGCCAGAGCATCGTGATTGCCGGCAGCGGCCAGCCGCCGATTGTCCACGCCCTGGCCGCCGCCATCAACGACAAGCTCGGCAACACGGGCAAGACGGTCAACTACATTGACCCGGTGCAGGCTAACCCCACCGACATGCTGGCCGATCTACGGGACCTGGTTGCCGACATGAACGCCGGCAAGGTGTCGGTGCTGCTCATCCTGGGCGGCAACCCGGCCTACAACGCGCCGATTGACCTGCCGTTCGGGCAGGCGCTGGCGAACGTCAACCTCAGCGCCCACGTCTCGCTCTACCACGACGAGACCTCGGCGCTGTGCAAGTGGCAGGTGCCGGAGGCGCACTTCCTCGAGGCCTGGGGCGACGTTCGCGCCTTCGACGGCACGGCGAGCATCATCCAGCCGCTGATCGCGCCGCTCTACGGCGGCAAGTCCTACATTGAGATTCTCAACAACTTCGCCGACGACCCGACCAAGTCGGGCTACGATACCGTGCGCGACTACTGGAAGGGTCAGGCGAACGCCGCCGACTTCGAGGCGTGGTGGCGCAAGGCGGTCTTTCAGGGCATCGTCCCCGATACGGCCTCGAAGCCGAAGCCTGTCACGCTGCGTCCCGGCTTCGCCGGCGCTGCCGCCCCGTCCACGCCGCAGCCAGGCATCGAGATTGTCTTTCGCCTCGACCCGATGGTCTACGACGGGCGCTTCGCCAACAACGGCTGGCTGCAAGAGCTGCCGCGCCCCATCCACAAGCTGACATGGGACAACGCGGCGCTGATGAGCCCGGCGACGGCGCAGCGGTTCGGCATCACGACGCCGGGGCTGTCGGCCGGGCCGCAGGAAAGACCAAGCGAAGCGCTGACATCGGGCCAGACGACGACCCAGATGGTGACGCTGACGTACAAGGGCAACCAGGTGACAGCGCCGGTGATGATTGTGCCGGGGCACGCCGACAACGCCGTCACGGTCAACCTCGGCTACGGCCGCACGCAGGCCGGCAACGTCGGCAACAACGTGGGCTTCAGCGCCTACGCGCTGCGCACGTCCGACGCACCGTGGTTCGGCGGTGGCTTGGAGGTTGCCCTCATTCCCGGCTCGTCGTATCCGCTGGCGATGACCCAGGTGAGCTACGCGCTCATCGGCCGCGACGACATTGTGCGGTCGGCGACGCTGGAGGAGTACCTCAAGCATCCGGAGTTCGCCAGAACGGAGCACGCCGCGCCGGCGGTACCGGCCGATGTCGGCAAGGACTTGAAAGAAGGCTCGCGCTCCATGTATCCGCCGTTTCTGTATGACGGATACAAGTGGGGCATGGTCATTGACATGAGCGTGTGCATCGGCTGCAACATCTGCTCGCTGGCCTGCCAGGCGGAGAACAACATCCCGGTCGTCGGCAAGACCGAGGTGCACCGGGGGCGGGTGATGCACTGGCTCCTGATTGACCAGTACTATCAAGGCGAGGCGGCGAACCCGGACACGTACTACCAGCCGCGCCCGTGCATGCAGTGCGAGCTGGCCCCGTGCGAGCCGGTCTGCCCGGTGGCAGCGACGGTGCATAGCAGCGAGGGCCTCAACGACATGGTCTACAACCGCTGCGTCGGCACGCGCTACTGTTCGAACAACTGCCCGTACAAGGTGCGGCGCTTCAACTACTTGCAGCACACCAACTACTGGCCGACGTCCGAGATCCCGCAACTCAAGCTGCTGATGAACCCGCAGGTGACGGTGCGCACGCGTGGTGTCATGGAGAAGTGCACCTACTGCGTCCAGCGCATCAAGGCGGCGCGTATCGAGGCGGAGAAGCAGGGCCGCGTGATCCGCGACGGCGACGTTCTGACGGCGTGCCAGGCGGCGTGCCCGACGAACGCGATCATCTTCGGCGACCTGAATGACCCGAACAGCCAGGTGAGCAAGGCCAAGGAGCAGCCGCTCGACTACGGGCTGCTGGAAGAGCTGAACACTCGCCCGCGCACGACGTTCCTGGCGGCGGTCCGCAATCCAAGCCCCCAGGATAAGAACGCCTAGAGATACGGGCGGGCGCTAGATAGTTTTCCAGGGCCTCTGGTCTCGAGCGTAGAGGGAGATGCGTAATGGCAGAACCAACGGTCAAAGAGCAGCAAGCGCCGGCCGTGCCTGTGGACGGCGGAGCAGCGAACGGTCATGACCCCGATCCGTTAATTGCCCCAGGGCAGACGATGCGGTCGGTGACCGACAAGATTCTGGGCATCGTTCTGCAGCGTCACACGCCGTGGGGCTGGGTCGTCGGCTTCGCCATTGCCTTCGTGTTCACGATGGGCCTGATGATGACCATTACCTGGCTGCTCTGGCGCGGGGTGGGCATCTGGGGGAATCAGATCCCCGTCGGCTGGGCCTTCGACATCATCAACTTCGTGTGGTGGATCGGTATCGGCCACGCCGGTACGCTCATCTCGGCCATTCTCCTGCTCCTCGTGCAGCCGTGGCGCACCGCCATCAACCGCTTTGCCGAGGCCATGACCTTGTTCGCCGTGGCGTGCGCCGGCCTGTTCCCGCTGCTGCACACAGGGCGCCCGTGGTACGCGTTCTGGATGTTGCCATACCCGGCGACGACCGGCATGTGGCCGCAGTTCCGTAGCCCGCTGCTGTGGGACGTGTTCGCGGTCACAACTTATCTGCTGGTTTCCATCATGTTCTGGTACACCGGCCTCGTGCCGGACCTGGCGTCGCTCCGCGATAAGACCAAGCGCATCTGGATCGCCCGCACCGCCGGCATCTTTGCCCTGGGCTGGCGCAACTCGGCGCGGCACTGGGCGCGCCACGGCCGCATCTACTACCTGATGGCCGCCATCTCGACGCCGCTGGTGCTCTCGGTGCATAGCATCGTGAGCTTCGACTTCGCTGTCTCGATCCTGCCGGGCTGGCACGCGACGATCTTCCCGCCGTACTTCGTCGCAGGCGCGATCTACGCCGGTTTCGCCATGGTGCTGACGCTGATGATCCCGCTGCGCCGCTTCTACGACCTGAAGGGGCTGGTGACCGCGCGCCACGTGGATAACATGGCGAAGGTCATGCTCGTGTCGGGCCTCGTCGTGGCCTACGGCTACACGATGGAGTTCTGGACGGCGTACTACAGCGGCAACCTCTACGAGCGTCAGTTGTTCTTCTGGTATCGTCCCTTCGGCCCCTACTGGATGGTCTTCTGGGGCATGATCCTGTGCAACATCATCGTGCCGCAGGCGCTGTGGTTCCGCTTCATCCGCCGCAATACGATCCTGCTGTGGATCGTCGCCATGTTCGTTAACTTTGGCATGTGGTTCGAGCGCTTCAACATCATCGTGACGAGCCTGGCCGAAGGCTTCTTGCCGGCCACCTGGCGCACGTACACGCCGACGCAGTGGGACTTCAGCATGTTCTTCGGCACCATCGGCATGTTCCTGGCGCTGATTTTCCTCTTCGTCCGCTTCCTGCCGATGATCTCGGTGTTCGAGGTGCGCGAGGAGATCGAGGAAGACAAAGAACACGAAGCGGCGCACGCGGCGCCTCAGTCGCCGGCGTTGGCCCCTCAGCCTTCGATGGGCGCGGATTGAGAGGCATCCATGAGTGACCAAGACCTGGCACTGGAAGCTCCGAGCACCAAAGACATTACGGCCCCGACCGGGTACTACGAGTCGGACGAGATCGAGGCGCCGCCCTATGGGGTGATGGCCGAGTTCGACGAGCCGCACGATCTGCTGGTTGCGGTTGAGAAGGTGCGGGCGGCTGGCTACCAGAAGTACGACGCCTATAGCCCGTACCCGATGCACGGCCTCAATCATAGGATGGGCCTCAGCCAGCGGCCGATGTCGTGGATCATGGTCGTCGGCGGCATCATCGGCATCATCACCGGCATCGTCCTCCAATACTGGGTGGCCGTCGTCGTCTACCCGCTGAATGTTGGCGGTCGGCCGCTGGTGTCCTGGCCGGCCTGGGGGCCGGTGACGTTCGAGTTGATGATCCTCACCGCTGCGATCTGTGGCTTCCTGGCCGTCTGGATATTGAACGGCCTGCCAGAGCCGTACCATCCGACGTTCAACGTGCCACGGTTCGCGCAGCACGCCAGTATCGACTCCTTCTTCCTGGTCATCGAGGCCAAAGACCCGCTGTACGACCCGGCCAGGACGAAGAGCTTCCTGGAGAGCCTGAAGCCCCGCGAGGTGTTCGATGTTCCGAGCTAACCCTTTCTCATCGCCGTTACGATCGCGCATCGTCTCGGGGCGACTCCTGGGCCTGGCGGCGCTCGGTCTGCTGCTCGTCCTGACGGCGGGCTGCTCCAACCGCTACGAGAACCAGCAGAGCCTCCAGTGGATGGGCAACCAGCCGAAGTACTACCCGCTGGGCCACACCGACTTCTTCCAGAATAACATGCAGTCGCGTCCGCTCGAGCCGGGCACGGTTCCGCGCGGCCCGATTGGCCTGGACGCCGCTTTCACCAACGGCAAGCCGTCGGCGGCAGGCGCGGCGAGCGGCCAGGCGACCCCGGCGGCGACAGGGGCGGCGGGCGCGCGCGCGACCGGCACGCCAGCGGCAAGCGGCGCGCAGGCCCCGAGCGCGGGGGCGACGCCGGCGGCAGGCCAGGCGGCCGCCGGGCAGGCAGCCCCGGCGGGCGGCGGGTTCGTCGAGGAGTTCCCCTTCGAAATCACACCGGCCGTCATGTTGCGCGGCCAGCAGCGCTTCAACGCCTATTGCACGCCGTGCCACGGCTTCGCTGGCTTCGGCGACGGGATGATTGTGCAGCGCGGCTACACCAAGCCGCCCTCATTCCACATTGACCGCCTGCGGCAGGCTGCGCCTGGCTACTATGTCAATGTGATCGCCAACGGCTTCGGCCAGATGCCCGACTACGCGGCGCAGGTCGCGCCGGACGACCGCTGGGCGATTGCCGCCTACATCCGGGCGCTACAGCTCAGTCAGAACGCCAAGGTGAGTGATCTCACGCCAGAGCAGCGCACCGCGCTCGGGGCAGGAGGACAGTAATGGCGGCCGCGTCTCCTACGATGACCCAAACCGGCCAGAGCGTGCCGACGTTCCGCAGCGCCCAGATGATTGCGCTCATCGTCGGCATCGTGGGCCTGCTGGCGACTGCCGCCGGCTGGCTAATGAATCCGAGTATCTTCTTCCCGGCCTACCTCATCGCCGTCTTCTTCTGGACGGGTGTCGTGTGGGGCGCGATGGCCGTCGCCATGGTCTACTACCTGGCGGGCGGGCCGTGGGGCGCGGTCATCCGCACCTTCCTGGAAGCCTCCATGCGCACGATGTGGCTGATGGCCGTGCTGTTCCTGCCCATTTTTGTCGGTATTCCGTACCTGTACATTTGGGCGCGGCCGGACGTGGTCGCCCTCAGCGAACTCTACCAATTCAAAGTGTTCCAGATCGGCTGGCTGACGCCTGCATTCTTCATCGGCCGCTCGGTGCTGTACTTCGCTATCTGGCTCATCCTGGTCTTCGCCCTGAGTCGACTGTCGGCGCGCCAGAACCAGACCGGCGACCCGAAGATTCGCCAGAGCATGGGCCGCTGGAGCGCGGCCGGCATGATCCTGCTCATCCTGACCTCGACGTTCGCCGCCTTCGACTGGATCATGTCTATCCAGCCGTCGTTCGCCTCGACGGCGTTCGGGGCGGTGGAGGGGGCGAGCGCCCTCATCGCCGGCTTCGCCGTAATCATCACCGTGGCGGCGCTGCTCGCCTATCGCGAGCCGTGGCGGCATCTGTGGTCGTACAAGATTTGGATGACCCTCGGCGGGTGGATGTTCGCGTTCACCATGCTGTGGGCGTACCTGGCTTACTCGCAGTTCATGCTCATCTGGTACGGCAACCTACCGGAGGAGACGGAGCCGTTCATTCGCCGCTTCGCCGGGGTATGGGAGTACATCATCCTGGTCATCGCCATCGTCAGTTTCGTCGTGCCGTTCATGCTGCTGCTCATGCCCAGCATCAAGCTCAACATGCGGGTGATGGCAATCCTGGCGATCATTCTCGCCTTCATGCGCCTGGTGAACGTGTACTGGTGGGTCGCGCCCGCGTTTCCGTATGACCCGAACACCTCTTGGCTGTACATCACCGCGCCCCTCGGCGTAGGCGGCCTGTGGGTGTGGTTCTTCCTGTGGCAGCTCAAGCGGCGGCCACTGCTCCCGCTGCACGACCCCAAGCTCCCGACCCGTCCGGAGGTGGAACATGACGACTGAAGAAGAGCGCACGCCGAACGAGTCGGAGGCGACGCCCCAGGGGCGCGCTGAAGAGCCTGGGGCGAGTGAGGAAGGCGGGCTGCTCGACTCTCTGAATCAGCGCAGCACCCCCCAACCGGAGCTGGGCGGGGCGAGCGCGCCGAACGAGGCGGAGGGCGACTGGCGTCGCTCCCCGACGGGCCGCCCCGGCGTGCCTGTCGTCTCAGCTGAGGAAGATGCGTCAGGTGCGGCCGGTGGGCCGCCGACGGGCCGCCCGGCCGCGTTCGAGGAAATAACGGGGGTCACGGAGGAGGCGCTGGAGGAGGGCGTTGAGCCGGACAAGCCGGACCTCAGGCCGTTCTACATCTTCCTGGCGGCCCTGGTCGTGCTCGGCGCGCTGGCCTTCGGGGTGGCTTCGGTCACGACGTGGCTTGTGACCGGCTTTCCGCCGGCCTTCGGGCCGCCGGAGCGGATGATCCTGGACGTGCCGCCGCTGGTTCCGACGCCGATTCCGCCGACGCTCCAGGGCCAGCCGCTGGAAGACTGGCTGACGTACAAGGCCAGGACGGACGCGCTGCTGAATGATACGCCGTCGTGGGTGGACAAGAACGCCGGTACGCTGCGTATCCCGATTGACCAGGCGATGGCGTTGACGCTCCAACGTGGGCTGCCGACGCGGCCGAAGGCTGACAGGCTCGAATTTGGCACTCACGCCGACCTGTTCCCCTCCATGTCGAACTCGGGGCGGCAGCCGAGCCAGCCACAGCGGTAGAGAATTCGGGCGGCGAGCGTTGTAGCGCCGACTTTAGTCGGCATGACGGTGCGGCGAGCGTTGTAGCGCCGACTTCAGTCGGCATAGCCTAGAGTGTCAAGTTCGATAGTTCATGTTGAACGTCGTTAGGATGTGAGGTTTGGAATGAAGTCTCGATGGCTGCTTGTGTTCCTGGCAGCGTTTGCAGTTGTGTGGGCGGGGATGGCAGCGGCGCCGGCGCTTGCCCAGGGGCCGAAGGACGCCGACATTGGCAAGGCGGCCGTCTTCAAGCCACCGATCCTGGACAATGTGGGGTTCGACCAGAAGCTCGGGCAGCAGATTCCGCTGGACCTGACGTTCCGCGATGAGGCCTGGCGCAATGTGAAGCTGGCCGACTACTTCAACGAGGGCAAGCCGGTCATCCTCGTGCTGGCCTACTATCGCTGCAAGAACCTGTGTCCGGCGGTGATTGACGAACTGCACGGGAAGCTCCTGGAAGTGCCGCAGATGGGGAGCAAGGATTACACGGTGCTGACCGTGAGTATTGACCCGCGCGAGACGCCGCGCGAGGCGATGGATAGCCGCAAGGTGTTCATGATGCGGTCGGCGCGACAGGAGCTGGATGAGGCGCTGCACTTCCTCACCGGCGACCAGGCCTCGATTGATGCCCTGGCCGACGCCGTCGGCTTCCGCTACGCCTATGACGAGGCGAGCCAGGAGTACGCCCACCCGGCGGGGGTGATGGTGCTGACGCCGGATGGCACGATCTCGCGCTATCTGTTCGGCACCGCCTACAACTATCAGGACCTCCGTCTGGCGCTGGTCGAGTCGAGCGAGGGCAAGGTCGGCTCACTGACCGATCGAATCCTGCTCTACTGCTACCACTATGATCCGTCGGCGGGGCGCTACAGCAACATGGCGTTGCAGGCGATGCGCATCGGCGGGGGAGTGAGTGTGCTGCTGCTCGGCGGCGCGATTGGGATCCTGCTCATCCGCGAGCGGCGGCGGCACCCGGTCGTGGTGGACAACACCGAGGCCGAGCAAGACGCGACAGAGGACAACGAAGCCTGAAGCACAGCCGAGCATTCGCGGCGGGCGCTAGTAAGGACGGTCTATGAATCCTGAAGCTTTCTGGTCTTATTTGATTGCCAAGTCAACGATGGGGCGTCACGTGGACGCGCTCTTCTGGACGCTGGTGCTGGTGACGCTGGCCTTCTCGATCCCGATCGTGATCACGCTGATCTACTTCGTCATCCGCTACCGACGTCGGTCGCCGGACGAGATCCCGCCGCAGATTCACGGCAGCAACCTGCTGGAGATTACGTGGACGGGCATTCCGCTGCTGATGGCGATTGGCTTCTTCTTCTTCAGCGCCCGCACGTACCTGCTGATGGCCGTCCCGCCGTCGAACTCGATGGACGTCTGGGTCATCGGCAAGCAGTGGATGTGGAAGACGCAGCAGCCGGACGGCCAGTGGGAGATCAACGAGCTGCACGTGCCGGTGAACACGCCCGTTCGGCTGACGATGACCTCGCAGGACGTGATCCACGCGCTGTTCATTCCGGCGTTCCGCACCCAGTGGGACGTGCTGCCGGACCGCTTCACGACGCTGTGGTTCGAGGCGACCCAGACCGGCACCTACCATCTCTACTGCTCGGTGTATTGTGGAACGGAGCACTCGCAGATGGTCGGCTGGGTCACGGTGATGGAGCCGGATGAGTATGAACGCTGGCTCGCCGGCAAGTCGGCCGCGGCGGCCGGCGCCGGCCAGCAGGTGCAGACGCCGGCGCAGCAGGGGGAGCAGTTATTCCAGCAAAATGGGTGCGCGAGCTGCCACCAAGCGTCGGGCGCCGGCATCGGGCCATCGCTCAACGGCCTGTTTGGGTCGCAGGTGCAGCTGGAGGACGGCACGACCGTGACGGCGGACGAAACTTACCTGCGCGAGTCGATTCTTCAGCCGGCGGCCAAGATTGTCAAGGGCTACCAGAACGTGATGCCCTCGTTCCAGGGGCGAGTCACGGATGAGCAACTCATCGCGCTCATCGCGTACATCAAGTCCCTCAAATAGTAAGCGGCTTTGAGAGGAGAGTAAGCCTATGGCAAGTGTGGCATTACCGGCCCCGCGTCGCAGGACCACGCGGAACTACCTCAATGCGGCGACGACGGCGAAGTCGTGGCTGCTGACGACGGACCACAAGCGTATCGCCATCCTGTACCTCATCTCCATCTCGGTGATGTTCGTGCTCGGCGGTATCTTCGCGGGCCTGATCCGTCTGCAGTTGCTCACCCCGAATAACACGCTGTTGACGTACGATCAGTACAATAAGAGCTTCACCATGCACGGTGTCATCATGGTGTTCTTCTTCCTGATCCCGTCAATCCCGGCCGTGCTCGGCAACTTCATCCTGCCCATGCAGCTCGGGGCCAAGGACCTCGCGTTCCCCCGGCTGAACCTGCTGAGCTGGTACGTATACCTCATCGGGACCGTCTTTACCCTAGTCGCCCTGCTGTGGGGGGGTGTTGACACCGGCTGGACGTTCTACACACCCTACAGCACGCAGTACTCGGCCAGCGCGGTCATCCCCGTCGGCCTCGGTGTCTTCGTCGTCGGCTTCTCGTCCATTCTGACCGCTCTGAACTTCATCGCCACGACGCACACGATGCGCGCGCCGGGCCTGACCTGGTTCCGCCTGCCCCTGTTCATCTGGGCGATGTACGCGACCAGCATCGTCATCATGCTCGGCACACCGGTCATCAGTATCACGGTGCTGATGGTCGCCATCGAGCGCATCCTGCGCGTCGGCGTGTTCGACCCGTCCCTGGGCGGTGACCCGCTGCTCTTCCAGCACCTGTTCTGGTTCTACTCCCACCCGGCGGTGTACATCATGATCCTGCCGACGATGGGTGTCATCAGCGAGGTCTTCGCGACGTTCTCGCGCAAGCCCGTCTTCGGCTACCCGTTCGTCGCCATGTCGAGCCTGGCGATCGCCATCCTCGGCTTCCTGGTGTGGGCGCACCACATGTTCGTCGCGGGCATCTCGGCCCAGGCGGCGCTCATCTTCTCCTTCCTGACCTATCTGGTAGCCATCCCCTCGGCGGTGAAGGTCTTCAACTGGACGGCGACGCTCTACAAGGGGTCCATCAGCCTGGACACGCCGATGATCTATGCCTTGTGTTTCATCGGCATCTTCCTCATCGGCGGCTTCACCGGCCTGTTTCTCGGCTCGCTGGGTACCGACATTCAGCTCACGATGACCTACTTCGTCGTGGCCCACTTTCACTACGTCATGGTGGGTGGCGCGATTTTCGGCTTCCTCGCCGGCATACACTACTGGTGGCCGAAGATGACCGGCAAGATGTACTCCGAGTTCTGGGGCCGCATCTCGGCGCTGGTGATCTTCATCGGCTTCAACATGACCTTCTTCCCGCAGTTCATCGCGGGCTACTGGGGCATGCCGCGCCGCTACCACACCTACTCGCCTGAGTACCAGATCATGAACGTGCTCTCGACCTCGGGCGCGACGGTGCTGGCGGTGGGCTATCTCCTACCCGTCATCTACCTGCTCTACTCGCTGCGCGCGGGCAAGCCGGCCGGCGACAACCCGTGGGGTGGGACGACGTTGGAGTGGCAGACATCGTCGCCGCCGCCAACGTACAACTTCCTGAAGACCCCGATCGTGACCGAGGCCGTGTACCACTACAGCCTGCCGGCGTATGACATCGTGGTGGACGGCCACGCGGACGGACAGCCGCTCGGCCCGGGTGAGACGGCATCGGCCCCGGCCCTGCCCGCCAAGACCACAGACGAAGGCTAAGGAGGCACATCTTGGCGCAACAAGTGGCTCGTTCCAACGTCCCCGCTGTCCCGCATGCCGCCGCGCCTGCCGCGGTGGAGCACCACGTGGAGCACCTGGGCCACCACTTCGAGAGTCTGGAGCAGCAGCACCACGCCAATACCCTGGCGATGTGGTCGTTTCTGATTACCGAGATTCTGCTGTTTGGCGGCCTGTTCGCGGCCTACTTCTACTACTTCGCCGCCTACCGCGATACGTGGATGGAAGCGGCGCGGATGCAGAACGTGCTGTTGGGGATGATCAACACCAACGTGCTGATTCTGAGCAGTATGTTCGTCGCGATCTCGATCTGGTCCGTCCAGACGAAGCGCATCCGCACCGCGCAGATTCTGCTGTCGCTGACGATCGTGTGCGGCTTCATCTTCCTCGTGATCAAGGGCATCGAGTACTACGCCCACTTTACCGAGGGGCTGGTGCCGGGGCAGAACTTCGTGTGGGAGGGGCCGGAGATCATGCAGCGCCCGGCGCAGCTCTTCTTCTGGCTGTACTGGGTCATGACCGGCCTGCATGCCCTCCACATGATCATCGGCATCGCCCTCATCGCCTTCATCCTGTACAAGGTCACGAAGCGGACCTACTCGCCGGAGTATTTCACGCCGGCCGAGTTGGGTGGCCTGTACTGGCACCTGATTGACATCATCTGGGTGTTCCTGTTCCCGATGTTGTACCTGATTGGCGGCCACTACCCGACCTAGATTGCCGAGGTGAACATGTCAGACCAATTTCCCGATACGCCTCACGAGAGCACCGGTGACAACATCCACCATATCACATCGCTGCGCCTGTTGATTATGACGGGCGTCGCCCTGCTGATTCTCACCTGGCTCACCGTGGGCGTGTCCTTCATTGACCTCGGGCCTGTGAACGACATCGTCGCTCTGGTCATCGCCATCACGAAGGCGCTGCTGATCGTCTTCATCTTCATGGGCCTGCGCTGGGCCAGCTCGGTGCCTCGGCTGCTGCTCTTGCTCGGCGTGTTCATCCTGCTCGTCCTCTTCATCGGGACGATCAACGAACTGATGACGCGCATCTGGGTGGCGATCCCCGGCCACTGATCCCGCTTCGCTGAACGCGCCTGGCCCCGGCGGTTTGTCACCCGCCGGGGCCTTCGTCATTTATGTAGCGCAAGCGCTGCCTTCACGTGGGCTTCACGCTATTGCGGCGGCGTGGGCGGCGCGGTATAATGGGAGCAGGTCCCCGCATGGTCACGGAGCGCTTCCATGAAATCGTCGCCGCTGCCGCGCTCGTCCGTCGCGCATCCCGCCTACCCGCCGAGGTTTCGCCGCGTGGCGCAGGTCGCGGCGCGGATGGGCCTCCTGCTTCTCGCCGCCGCAGCCCTGGCCTGGGTTGCCCTGGCCGCCACGCCGGGGCATCCCACCCCCGGCGCGGCGGCAGCTTCCCTGCCATCGGAAACGCCGTCGGCCACGGCGACGACCACCCCAACGCCAACCGCCACGCCCCCGCTGACGCCGATGACCCCGGCGACCCGCATACCAACCGCGACGCCAGAGCTGGACCTGACCATTGACAAGATCGAGGTCACCCAGGCCATCCAATGCCTCGACGCGGCGATGGGCGACAAGGAGTGCGCCGACAACAGCCTCCCTCTGGTCCAGGGGAAGGCCACCATCCTGCGCGTCTACCCCAGGGGCCATCTTCTCAGCGGCAGCTACCCCGGCGCGCCGGTGCACGCCGTCGTCACGACGAGTGGGCCGGATGCGCCGTTGGCGCCCCTCAACGGCGCGATTACCGTTGACCATACACCGCAGCGCCGCGTGTCCGGCGATACCTGGAACTTCCGCCTCCCCTCGGCGTGGACGATGCGCGACAGCCTGACGCTGCACGTTGAGATCAACGACGACCGCGCGGTCGCGGAGATTAACTACGCCAACAACAGCGCCGATGTTCCCCTGACGTTCAACGCCCGCAACCCGATCACCGTCCGCTACGTTCCGCTGCGCACCGAGGGGCAGGCGCGCGCGGCATCACTGCCCTCGGCGCGCATTGACGCTGCCCAGACGCCCGCCGCCCGCCTCTTTCCGGTCGCCGACACGGGCATCCGCTACCTGCGCGGGGCGACCCTCCCCTACCGCCACCCGCTCGAAACGAGCAGCGACGCGGCGCGCCTGATCGCCGACCTGGACCGCCTCTACTGGGAGAGCCGCCTGATGGGTAGCGGCGTGGCCGCCGACCAGCTCGTCGCCTGGCTGCCGGCGATGCCCAGCTTCAGTGTCGAGGGCCAGTCCGACGCGAGTTGGTATCAGGCCTGGGGGCAGGGGCGCACAGCGTTTGCGCAAGACACGGCGGTCGGCGCGCAGACTCTGGCGCGGGAGATGGCCCACAACCTGGGCCGTCATGACGCGAGCCGGCCGGATGGCTGCGGCGCGGCGGACCCCGACACCGACTGGCCCTACCCCGACGCCCGAATTCAGGAGGACGGCTTCGATCCGTTCGCCAACGAGGGGCGCGGCGCGGTCGTCAACGCCCTGACCCACCGCGACCTGATGACGTATTGCGCGGACCCCTGGATCTCGCCGTTCACGTACCGCAAGCTATATGCGGCCAACGGGCGCCCGCCGACCCCCGACGCGCGCGATGTCGCCGGCGTCGGGCAGGAGAATGTCCTGGTCACGGGCGCGCTCTACAGAACGGGCGGCGGCTCGCTCGACGCCTTATGGCGGCTGACCAGCGGCCAGCCCGCGCCCCTGCCCGCGCCGGGGCAGGATTACTGCGTGGAACAGCAGGACGGCGGCGGTCGGCCCCTCCAGCAGCAATGCTTCAATGCCTCCTTCGCGGGCTGGCAGGGCGAGCCTCTCGACCAGACGAGCTTCTTCGTCGTCTTGCCGTTCGCTCCCACTGCTCAACGCATTGTGCTGAAGCAGGGCGGGGCGGTGGTCGCGGCGCGGGCCGCTTCCGAGCATCCGCCGCGCGTCTTCATCACCGACCCGGCGCCGGGCCAGGTGTGGGATGGCGTGCAGACGATCACCTGGCAGGCGCAGGACGCCGACGCCGACAGCCTCCTGTCCACCCTGTTCTACAGCGCCGACGATGGCGCGTCGTGGTGGCCGCTCGCGGCCGACGTGGCCGGGAGCAGTCTCACCGTGGACACGCGCGAGCTGCCGGGCGGCAACGATGCCCAACTGCGCATCCTCACCAGCGACGGCTTCGACACGGCCGTCGGCCAGATCGCGTCCCTCAATGTGCCGCGCAAAGCGCCGCGTGTGACGATTCTCGCCCCGGCCGACGGCGACCACGTCCGCCAGGAACAGCCGGTGAGCCTGACCGGCGCCGGCGACGACCCGCAGGATGGCGCGCTGGCGGGCGACAGGCTCACCTGGTCCTCGGACCGCGATGGCGTGCTAGGAACAGGGGAGGCGCTGGACGTGCGGAGTCTGTCACCGGGCGACCACACCATCACGCTCACGGCGCGGGACTCGGACGGCGTCCAGTCCACCGCGTCACTCCGCCTGTATGTGCAAGCGTGGCAGAGCTACCTGCCGCTCGTCATGCGCGGGCTGACCGGGCCGACGCCGCGCCCGACCAGCACGCCTCGGCCAACGCGAACGCCCACGGAGACCATGACGCCGACCGAGACGCCGGTGCCGACGAACACGCCGACGGCCACGGCGACACTGACGCCCACGCCGACGGCGACAGCCACGGCCACAGCCACCCTCACGCTCGCGCCACCGCCGACGGCGACGGCCACGGCCACGGCCGGCGCGACTCGGACGCCTCCGCCCACAGAGACGCCAGTGCTCGGCGTGCGCGTGCGCGGCTACGTGCGCGTGGGCAGCGATACCGGGCCAGGGCTGGCGGGGGTGAGTCTACACGTCTACCTCGGCGGCGAAGCGCCGGGGCCGGTTGTCGCCACCACGGACGCCGGCGGCTTCTACATGTCGGAGTTCCTGTACATCCCCGGCCAGGCGATCGTGAACCTGTGGGCGGAGAAAGACGGCTACACGTTCTACCCGCCGCTGATTAGCTGGCGGCACTACTATGGCGCTGAGGACGTCGCCTACGACTTCGTCGCCACGCCCGGCGGCGGGACCACGCCGACGCCGACCGTCACCTGGACGCCGACGGTCACGCCGACGCCGCTTGCCGTGACGGTTGACCGCGCCTGGACGGCGGACACCGCCAACGCCGAGCGCATGGCGTTCAAGGCGGGCGAAGCCATGCGGATGTGCGTCCAGGTGACTAACCGGGGGAGCGCGCCGCTGACAGCGCCATATAGCTGGACGGTCGTTGGCGAGAACGGCAGCCCCGTCGCGACGCTCTCCGGGAGCGACCGGCCGACGTTCGCCGTCGGGCAGACGACGAGTTGCCGCGATGGGGTCGTACCGGCGGGGGTGACGTGGCAGCAGTACCAGTTCACCGGGACGCTGGCCGCAGCCACGTCCGTGTCCGGCAGCAGCGTCATGGTGTTCGCCGGCAAGCTCCTCGTCAACGAGACGTTCACCAGCCCGGCGAGCGGCTGGCCTGTCGCCAACAACGCCAGCTACGCCGTTGGCTACGTGAACGGGGAGTATCAGATTCTGGTCAAGCAGGCAGGCTTATCCCTGGGATGGTCGGGACCGGGGACGAAGACGGGGGACATGGTGGTCGAGCTGGACGGCCGCCGCACCGACGACGTCAACGATCAGTACGGCGTCATGCTCGGCTTGAGCGATGACCGCACGCAGTGGGTGGCGTTCCACGTGACTCAGGATGGCGCGTTCCAGGTGGTGCAGTGGGTCGGCCTCGATCAGTCGCAGCTCTATCCCATGACGGCGTCGCCGGCGCTTCGCCTGGGGACGACGCCGAACCACCTGATGGCGATGCGGCAAGGCGCTAACGTGCGCGTCTACGCCAACGGGCAAGAACTGGCGCGCGTCACGGTTCCCGGCTTGCCGTCGCCGGCCACGCAGGGGCTGGCGAGCCAGTCGTGGGTGGCGAACGGCGACACACGCTACGATAACTTCAGAATGTACAGCCTGACAACGGCGGAGTAGAACGGGCCGAACCGTTAGCAGCGTTACGGTTCGAAGTCTTCGTCTTCCAGGGAGGTGTCGAAGTCCTCGTCGCTGAGCATCACGAAGGCGTCGCTGCCCGATCCGCACGCCGGGCAGCGGCGCGGTGGGCGAGCGCCCACCGCGATTGTGCCGCACTGGGTACATTCCCACTGGGTCTGGGGGGGCGCGGCGGCGCTGCTCCGCCCCCAGCGGTCACTGGCGACGGGCGACTCGTCAATCTCTAGCTCGTCAGACGCCAGGCCGGCGTCTTCGTCCCAGTCGTCCAGCTCGTCGTCGGCCGGGACAAGCTCGACGGGGTCCAGGTCCTCTACGATCCACTCGACGTCGCACTCGTCGCACCGGACGTGCGCGCCGATCCGGCGCGGAATCACCATGTCGGCGCCGCACTCCGGGTTGGGACAAACCGCCATCACGGGCATTTCCGAGATCTCCCCTGCGCATTTATGAATGAGCCAATTGAATGGAGACAAACATGAGCGCACCTCGGAAAACTCCGCAGGTGCGCGCCACAGTTAATGGCATTATAACGGCCCGGCGGCATTTCGTCAAGGGGTAAACTAGCCCTGGCGTCGGGTTGTGGCTATAATTCGCCCTTGTCTTCAGGGAAGTTTTATTCGCCGCCCCGCACGCAAGCCTCGGTCAGAGAAGATAGCCGTAAGTGAGTTCGGGTCATGAGAAAGAGGATGCGCCGACGGCGGACTATCGGCTTGAGGTGGGGTTCTACGATCTGGAGACGATGGAGCGTCTGCCGGTGGTAAGCGCGAGCGCGGGGGCGAAGGATAATGCCGTCACGCTAGGGAGCGTCCCGATTGGGCCGTACTAAGTGCCTATCCGAATAACGGAATATGACGTATACTTTTAAGTATGAACACAGAAACACCCGCCCAACGAACACGAGCACGAACGCCCAACAACCGCACGACGACCGGTTTCTGCATCTCTGACGAACTGTGGGCCATGCTGGAGCCGCTGCTGCCAGAGCATGTCAACACCCACCGCTTCGGCGGCGGCCGCCCGCGTGTCCCCGACCGTCGCTGCGCCGATGCCATCTTCTACGTCCTGCGCACGGGCTGTCAGTGGGAGGCGCTGAACCAGACGGAGTTGTGCGCCAAGTCCACCGCGCATGACCGCTTTCAGGTGTGGGCCGCAGCGGGCGTGTTCCTGAAGCTGTGGCAAGTCGGCGTCCAACGCTTCGACGAGTTGAAAGGCATCGACTGGGACTGGCTGAGTATGGACGGGGCGATGACCAAAGCGCCGCTTGGGGGGGAAAAAGACGGGGCCGAACCCCACCGACCGCGGCAAAGGCGGCGTCAAGCGCAGTCTGTTGACCGAAGGGTCGGGTGTGCCGATTGGCCTGGCAGTGGACGGCGCGAATCGGCACGACATGAAGCTGGTGCGTGAGACGCTTGAAAGTATCGTCGTGGCGCGACCTCAGCCCACGGATGAGCAGCCGCAAGGGCTGTGCCTGGACAAAGGCTACGACTACGACGAAGTGCGTAAGACGCTGGCCGAGTTTGGTTTCACCGCCCACATCCGCTCGCGGGGCGAAGAGGCGCAGGATCTCAAGCGCGAGGCCGGCAAGAAGGCGCGGCGCTGGGTCGTCGAGCGCAGCCACAGCTGGCTCAACCGCTTTCGACGTATTCTGGTGCGCTGGGACAAGAAGCCCGAACACTACTGCGCCTTTCTGCACTTCGCCTGCGCCCTCATCGCCCTCCGTGCCACAGGGTTATTCGGATAGGCTCTAAGGCGCTGTCAGGTATCTTTCCCCTTTTAGCCGTGATGTGCTATACTATCCTCACCGTATGATTGGGAGGACCCCGCGTTGAATATTACCGAGCAAGGTGTTGAAAACCACCAAACCGTTCTGGTCGTCGAAGTCGAGCCGGAGCGGGTCGAGCGCGCCAAGCAACAGGCAGCGCGCCGCATTTCCCAACGCTATCGAATTCCCGGCTTCCGGCCGGGCAAAGCCCCCTATAGCCACGTCGTCCGCGTGTTCGGCGAGGAGCAGGTGCTCGAGGCGGCCATAGACGACATGGGGCCGCAGGTCTACAAGGAAGCGATAGAGCAGCAGAAGCTGGAGCCGTTCGCGCCCGGTGAAGTCAAGTTGCTCTCGCACGAGCCGCTCACCTTCCAGCTCCTCGTGCCCCTGCCCCCCACGGTGGACCCCGGCGACTACCGCTCGGTGAAAATCGAGGCGACGCTGCCGGAAGTAACCGACGACGACGTGGAAGACCAGATCGAGCGCCTCCAGCAGCAGCAGGCCACCTGGACGCCCGTCGAGCGCCCGGCGCAGCTCGAAGACATGGTGACGGCCGACGTCGAGGGCGAGACGGACGGGGAGCGCATCATCGAGACCTACGGCGACGAGTTCGTGCTCAAGGAAGAGTCCTTCCGCGAGTTCCCGCCCGCTTTCGTGGACGAGATCATCGGCATGTCCGACGGGGAGACGCGCGAGTTCAGCCTGACGTTCCCCGACGATTTCGAGCGCGAGGCGTTGCGCGAGAAGACGGCGAGCTTCAAGGTCACGCTACACGCCGTCAAGGAACAGAACTTGCCAGAGTTGGACGACGCCTTCGCGCAAGGGGTGAGCGAGGAGTTCCAGACGCTAGACGACCTGGAGCATCGTATTCGCCAGAACCTGGAGTTTCAGGCGTCCCGCGAGGGCCGCGAGAAGGTCGAGAATGACGTTCTCGACGCCGTGCTGGCGCAGGCCGTCGTCAGCTTCCCGCCCATTCTGCTGCAACAGCAGATCGAGGAAGAGATGGAGCGCCAGGAGAAGACCCTGGAGCGCATGGGCTTCAGCCTCGACAATTTCCTGCGCATGACCAACCGAACGCCGGAGGATTTGCGGGCGGAGCTTGCCCCGGAGCTGGAACGGCGCATCGCGCGCACGCTGCTCCTGGACGACATCGCCCGGCGCGAGAACATCGAGCCGCCGGCCGACTTCCCGGCCGAGCAGCGCGGCAATGGGCGGCTGCGCGCGACGCTCGACTGGCTGGTCGAGACGATTGCCGGGGTGGGGCCGGGCTGGCCGGCGGACCAAATGGAGTCGCTTGCCGCGCCGGAGGATGAGGAGGTGGAGGACGCCGAGGACAGCGCCGTCGAGGCGCCCGTCGCATCTGCGGCGGACGACGAGGCAGCGGCGGATGAGACGCCGGTCGAGGCCGGCCGCCCCGCCGCCGAGTGAGTCGCTGCCCGCGCCGCGTAAGGTGACGCGCGTCCACGCCATCTATCCTGGTGCAGCATATTGGCAGAGCAGGTTAGCGACAGTAAGCGATTAGCGCACGAGAGACGCAGAAAGGAAATCTCGATGGACCCCGTGGCTCTGATCCCCATGGTTATCGAGAACACCGGCCGAGGCGAGCGACACATGGATATCTTCTCCTTGCTGCTCAAGGAGCGGATCATCTTCCTCGGCACGGGCATTGATGACCAGATCGCCAATCTTATCATTGCTCAGCTCCTGTGGCTCGACAGCCAGGACCAGGAGAAAGAGATCCGGATGTACATCAACTCGCCCGGCGGTGTCGTCTACTCCGGCCTCGGAATCTACGACACCATCCAGGCGATTCGCGCCCCCGTCTCGACCGTGGCGGTCGGCATGACGGCGAGCATGGGCACCGTGCTGCTGGCGTCCGGCACCAAGGGCCGCCGCTACGCGCTGCCCAACGCTACCATCCACATGCACCCGGCCGGCGGTGGCGCGCGTGGCTACACCCAGGACATCGAGATCATGGCGCGCGAGATTGTGCGTCTCCAGCGCCGCATGAACGAGATCATGTCCCACCACACCGGCCAGACCATTCAGCGCATCGCCCGCGACTTCGACCGCGACCGCTACATGGACGCCATCGCGGCCAAGGAATACGGCCTCATTGACGAGGTGCTGCCCGGGCCTGAGATCCACTTCAGTGAGGAAGCGCGTCCCGAGGACGTGCGCCACGAGGCAGGGCTGACCCAAGAGGTGAAGGCTGATGGCAAAGACTAGTCGGCGTGGGGGTGGGCACGTCTGCTCCTTCTGCAAGCGCGAGCAAGACCAGGTCAACCGATTGATCGCGGGGCCAGACAACGTCTATATCTGTGACGAGTGTGTGGACCTGTGTAAGGAGATGCTGCTGGAGGAAGCCCAGGAGACAGCGCCCCCGTCGCGTGACTTCAATTTGCCGAAGCCGCCTACACCGCGCGAGATCTATCGCCGCTTGAATGAATACGTCATCGGCCAGGAGAGGGCGAAGAAGGTCCTCTCCGTGGCCGTCTACAACCACTACAAGCGCATCCGCGCCGGCGTGCGCTCCGACGATGTTGAGCTTCAGAAGAGCAACATCTTGCTCATCGGCCCCACCGGCTGCGGCAAGACTCTCCTGGCCCAAACCCTGGCCCGCATCCTGGATGTGCCGTTCACCATCGCCGACGCCACCGCGCTGACAGAAGCGGGCTACGTCGGCGAGGACGTGGAGAACATCCTGTTGCGGCTGATCCAGGCGGCGGACTATGACCTGGAGCGCGCGTCGAAGGGTATCGTCTACGTGGACGAGATTGACAAGACGGCGCGCAAGACTGGCGACAACCCCTCCATCACCCGCGATGTGTCGGGCGAAGGCGTGCAGCAGGCCCTGCTCAAGATCATCGAGGGAACGGTCGCCAGCGTCCCGCCGCAGGGTGGGCGCAAGCACCCGCACCAGGACTTCATCCAGCTCGATACGTCGAACATCCTGTTCATCTGCGGCGGCGCGTTCGAGGGCATTGACAAGATCATCGCCAAGCGCGTCGTGGACAAGTCACCCATCGGCTTCCAGTCGGAGGGCGCAGTTGGCCCCAAGGACCTGAAGTCGGGCGAGCTGCTGGAGCGCATCAACGCCGACGACCTCCTGGAGTACGGCATGATTCCGGAGTTCATCGGGCGTCTGCCGGTCACAGTGTCGGTGGATCCGCTCGACAAGGCAATGATGATTGACATCCTCACCAAGCCGCGCAATGCCCTGGTCAAGCAGTTCCAGAAGCTGTTCTCGCTGGACAAGGTGGACCTGGTCTTCACGCCGGAGGCGCTGGAAGCGGCCGCCGAGGAGGCGATGAAGATCCGCACGGGCGCGCGCGGTCTGCGCACGATCATCGAGAGTGTCCTGCTGGACGTGATGTTTGAGATCCCCAGCCGGGCCGACGTCCGCAGGGTGGTGATTAGCCCGGAGACCATTCGGCGCACGAGCGCCCCGCTGCTGATGACCCAGACGGAGCAGCCCCTGGGCTGGGACGACATGGAGAAAACGGCGTAGCCTGGCTGGCTGCCATCGCGTATAAGGAAGCGCCCACGGGGAGTGAGATGGCTTGTCATCGCACTCCCCGTGTTTGTTGAGGAGAGGGGGGCCAGGGATGAGTGATGAGAAGGTCCCGGTGCAGGTCGTGAACAATCCGTCGGCGAGCCGCTTCGAGGCGCACGCGGATGGCTACCTGGGGGTGTTGGAGTATGAGATGGCGCCGGGCATGATTGTGTTCCTGCATACAGGTGTGCCGGACGAGCTGGAGGGCCACGGCGTCGGCAGCCAGCTGGCGAAAACCGGGCTGGACTACGCCCGGGCTGAGAATCTGCGTGTCGTGTCCGACTGCCCGTTCGTGAGCAGCTACATCGAGCGCCACCCGGAGTACCGCCCGCTGCTTCTGCGTGGGTAGGGGGCAGGCTAGAACATAGCTGTCACCCCGAACGAAGTGAGGGGGCTGGACTGCGGCCGGCTCGCAACGGATACGCCCGGATTAACGGATACTGACCCATAGCTGGCAGACTCCCAGGCGGCAACACTATCCGTTCATCTGTGACTCCATCCGCTGCGAGTAGCCTTATTCTCACCGAATCCACGGACAAGAAAGAGCCGGGAGACGCGCGATGGACGACGACGAGCTGATTGTGCAGGTCGTGCATAACCGGGAGCGGCGGCGCTTCGAGGCGGAGGTCGAGGGCAAGACGGCGGTGCTGGATTACGTGGAGTCGCCGGGGACGATGGCGTTCACCCACACGTACACGCCTATCGGGCTGCGCGGCCGGGGCATCGCCAGCCAGGTCGTGACCGCCGGGCTGGAGTACGCCCGCGCCCACAGCCTGGCGGTCGTGCCGCAATGTTGGTTTGTCGCCGACTTCATTGACGGCCAGCCGGAGTATGAGGCGCTGCTCAAGAAGGGGTGACGGCTGGCCCACGAAGCGCGCGAAAGGCCGCGAAGGACGCGAAAGCGGATTTGTCCCGGTGATAAGCGCGCGGTCGTAGTGCGTGTTTCGCCAAGGCGTGAGGTTGCTTCGCTCCGCTCGCAACGACTCGCTATAGATTCTCGATCTCCACGGCGGGCGCGTCGTCGGGGAGCGGGATGCCGAAGACGCGGGCGTAGAAGTAAAGTTCGGCGTCCAGCGCCCGGCGGTTGGTGTCGGCGCGGCGGAAGCCGTGGCCCTCGCCCTCGAAGGCGACGTAGGCGACGGCCAGCCCCTTGCGCCGCAGCGCCTCGACCATCGCCTCGGCCTGGTTCGACGGCACGACCTTGTCGTCCAGCCCCTGGAAGAAGATGACAGGGCAGGACAGGCGCTCGGTGAAGTGGATCGGCGAGCGCTCGACGTAGACCGCGCGGCCGGCCGGATAGGGCGCGACCAGGCCGTCCAGGTAGCGCGACTCGAACTTGTGCGTATCCCGCGCCAGCGCCTCCAGGTCGCCGATGCCGTAGTAGCTCGCGCCGGCCTTGAAGACGTCGGTGAACGTCAGCGCCGCGAGCGTCGTGTAGCCGCCGGCGCTTCCGCCGCGAATGATGAGGCGGTCCTTGTCCACGCGCCCCCCCTCGACCAGCCAGCGCGCCCCGTTGGCGCAGTCCGCTACGTCCACAATCCCCCACTGCCCGTTCAATCTGTCGCGGTAGGCGCGGCCAAAGCCGGCGCTGCCGCCGTAGTTCACGTCGAGGACGGCGAAGCCGCGGCTCGTCCAGAAGGCGATGTCTGGGCGGAGGACGGCGGTTGTCGCGCCGGTCGGCCCGCCGTGGCTGACGACGATGAGCGGCGGGCGCTCGCCGTCGGGCGGGGCAAAGTCCGGGTTGTGGGGCGGGTAGAAGAAGGCGTGGGCGGTCTGGCCGCCGTCGGTGGGGAACTCGACAGACTGCGGCGTGGGCAGGTACGCCTCGTCAATGCCGGGCGCGGCGACGGTGTAGAGCACGTCCAGGCGCTGCGCCGCCATGTCCAGCGCGACGATGGACGGCGGGATGTGGGGCGCGGCGGCGGCGAAGACGGCGCGGCCATCGCTGCCCTGCACCGACGTGATCTCCGTGTAGGGCGTGTCCACCGTGGTGAAGGGGCGGCCGTCGGTGGGGAACAGGCCCAGACTCCACAGGCCGCGCCGATTGTAGGCGGCGGCGATCAGGTCGGCGGCGACGGGGGCGTAGGTGGACGCGCCTAGCGCCCACTGCGGCACGCCGATCTCGGCGTCAATGGGGTGCAGTGGCGTCACTGCGTCGTCGCGCCAACAGTAGAGGTTCCACCAGTCGCTGCGGTCCGAGACGAAGACGAGCGTGCCATCGGCCAGCCAGCGCGGCTGGAAGATGGACTCGCCGTTCCCGCCGGCGATCTGCCGCGCATTCGCCAGGGTTCCATCGGCTGCAATGTCGGCAAGCCACAGCTCGCTCCCCGTCCAGGGCATTTGCGGGTGGTTCCACTGGAGCCAGGCGAGCCGCCGCGCCGCCCCATCGAGGGCTGGCGACGCGTAGAAGTCCGCCCCGGATGCCAGAACCTGCCCGCCCTCGTCCCCGTCCAGGCTGACGGCGACCAGCGCGTTCGCGCACTCCTCGCCGGTCGTGGTGTGCTCCTCGCGGACGCAGATGATGCGATTTCGGGTGCGGTCGCCCACCATGTCGGCGAAGCGCCACGGCCCTTCGGCGGTGATGGGGCGCGGCGCGGCGTCGCCTGCCTGGCGGTAGAGGCGGTTGTCGGCGAAGTTCGAGAAGATGACAACGCCACCGGACACGGCATACGCGCCGCCGCCGTACTCATGTACTCGGTCGCGGACGTTGAAGCCGTCGGGGGTTACGGTCTCGACGGGGCCGTTGGGGCGGCGGCGCACCAGGGCCATGCGCCCGCCTTCCTGGGGCCGCGGCTCGGTCCAGTAGACATCGCCGTTGTCGAGGGCGATCTGGTAGTCGCCCAGGCGGCGGAGGGCGGCGGCGGCGCCGGCGACATCGGCGGTGATGGGCGACGTCCAGCTACCGTAGGGGGCGATGCGGGGCGAAGGCATGGGCAGGCTCCTTGAGACTAAAGGCTGAGGCGTCATTGCGAGGCGGGCCTTGCCGCCGAAGCAATCTCTCGGCGGGGAAAAGGCTCGCCATTCGCGGGCTGGGCGGTCTATCGCAAGGGCGATGGTTGGCTCCGCTTCGCTGCTCAGAACACATAAGACACGCCGTCATTGCGAGGAGGACGATGGGACGCCGAAGCAATCCCACGGTGGGTCAACAGCCTGCTTTTCTTGCAGCAGCCTGTCTGTCGCCAGAGCGGGGGATTGCTTCGCTGACGCTCGCAATGACGGCTTGACAGAGTTCTTGTGTCAGCGCGTGTCGTCACACGACATGGGGTTCTCGCTATGACGAGATAGCGGATTCTGTATTGTCTTGTGTCAGCTCACGTGGGCGTCGTCCACGCCTGGACCAGCTCCCACGTGAGCGTGTGCTGGTTGAGCGCCAGCTCCAGCCGGTCGCTGTTGGGCAGCATGACCAGAATGTGGCGGTAGGGGACGCCGTCCCGCGTCTCCACCCACGAGCGGCCCACGTCGGCGACGGTGCGCGAGTGGCCCTGCCAGGTGACACTGAGCGGCGTGACGCGGCCGTCGCTGTCGAGCCGCGCTTCAACGGCAATCGTTTCGGACATAGAGCGCCTCAGGATGGTAGGTCCAGGACATACAGGTTGCGGTCGTCCGCCGACATGTAGACGATGCGGGCGCCGTCGGGCGACAAGGCCCAGTCGCCGAAAGAAATCTTGAACGGCGTAACCTTCGGGTCGGTCAGCGGGCGCGTCGTGTTCCTGGCGACATCGTACTCCCACACGCTGTGGCTCGTCGTTTCCGGCTGGAAGGGGATGTAGACCAGCTTGTTGTCGCCGCGCCAGGCGGCCGGGCCGAAGAAGGGCAGCTTGCGCTCGCCCGTGCCGTCGGTGCGGATGATCCACAGTCCGTTGCGCTCCGGGTTGTCGTCGAGGACGATGCTGTAGAATAGCCACTGGCCGTCGGGCGACAGCGCGCCGCGATTGATGCGCTCGCCGCGCAGGATCTCCTTCATCGAGCCGTCGGCCAGGTCCAGCACCCAGAAGGCGATGTCCTGGGTGGTCGCGTCCGGGCGGCCGCTGACGAGCAGGCGGCGGCTGTCCGGGAACCACGACGCGCCGGCGCGCGTGCTGAGCAGGCTGGCGACCGTGCGGACGTTGCTGCCGTCAATGTTGGCGAGGCGCACCTGGGTGTGCCGGTTCTCGAACGGGCCGGTCGCTTCGGCGGTGATGGACCAGGCGACCTGCTGGCGGTCGGGGGAGAGGCTGACCTGGCAGCCGGTCGGCGCGAGCGCACTGCATCGGCCGGTGTTGATGCGCCACGTCTTGCCATCCGCCGGCCGCTCGACGGTGGCGAAGCCGTCGCCCCGGGTCGTGATGTACTTGAAGTCGCCGCTCCACTGGGCGACGCGCTCCTCGAACACCGCCGGCTTGGCGCCAGGCGTCGTCACGTCCACGCCGTAGTACGCGGTGAGGGCGTCGGGCGCGGGCTTGTCCAGGAAGATGACCTTGCGCCCGTCCGGCGACCAGGACGGGGCGACGCAGCAGCCGTCGGCCGTGATCTGGCGCGGGCGCGGCGCTGGCGTCGGCGACGGCGTGGGGGGCGTCGTCGGTGTCGGAGGCGGCGCCTGCGTCTGCGCGGCGGTCGGGGCGGGGCCAGTGGTAGGCGCGGCTTTCGCGCTGACGCCGGCGGACGCCGGCGTCACCGCAGCCGTCGGGGCCGCGCCCGCGATCGCGACGGGATTCGGGGGAGCCGAGGGCGTGGACTGACAGGCGGCCAGCACCAGGCCCAGCGCGGCAAGCATCACGAGGTAGCGCACAATGTCTCTCTTTCGCGGCAGCCAATCGCGCAAATTATAGGGAAGTTGGGCGGTTCATCCAAGGAAATTAAGGTTGCTAGGTGTTGTTACGTGTTGCGCGTTATTGGAAAGTATGCTATACTGAGAGTGCTCTCATTGGCGGCGCAGTGGGCGCAGCATTTTCATTCGCAGAACGGTCTTTATCACATCATCTATGGAGGACGCATGACCCCGAAATCTGGCTCGAAGCTGGGACGCCTGATGTGGCTGTCCCTGATCCTGGTGGCCGTTGCGGTCGCCATCTCATCCTGTAGCCAGCTGCGGCAGGCGCTGCCGCTGCCGGGCGCGGGCGGCGGCGCGCAGCCGACCGGCACAGCCGTGGCGTCTCGCCCGGCCGGCGCCACCCCGGCCGCGACCGGCGCTGCCGGCGGTGCGGCGCGCGCGACGGCGGCTCTGCCCGGCGCGCCGAAGGCTGCCACGACCCCCCAGGCGGGCGCGACAACCCAGGCCGCGCCGAAGGCGGCGGCGACTCAGCCGGCGGCAGCGGCCCAGCCCACGGCGGCGGCGAAGGCCCAGCCCACGACGGCGGCGGCCCAGCCACAGCCCGCGGCGACGGCTCAGGCGCCGGCGGCGGGTGGCGCGGCAGCAGGTGGCGCAGCAGCAGGTGGCGCAGCAGCGGGTGGCGCGGCGGCGGGTGGCGCGGCGGCGGGTGGCGCGGCGGGTGGCGCTCAGCCAGCCGGCGGCCTCGAAGGGACGCTGTGGAAACTGACGGCGTATGCCAACGCCCAGGGCGCGATGACCAACGTTCCCGCCAACACGCGCACGACGGCCGAGTTCAACAACGGCAAGGTGACGGGTACGGGCGGCTGCAACAACTACTTCGGGTCGTACAGCGTCAACGGCAACCAGATCATGATCAGCGAGGTGGCGGCGACCATGAAGGCGTGCCCGCAGCCGATCATGACGCTGGAGCAGGCGTACTTCAAGGCGCTCCAGGCGTCGGCCACGTTCAAGATTACGGGGGACACCCTGGAGCTGATGAACAGCGCGGGCAAGACCACGCTGAAGTTCCAGGCCAGCCAGCCTGTGTCCCTCACGACCACGCGCTGGGTCGCAACGGGCGTCAACAACGGCAAGAACGCCGTCGTGTCCGTGGCAAGCGGCACCGAGATTACGGCGATCTTCGGCACCGACGGCAAGCTGAGCGGCTCGGCGGGCTGCAACTCGTATAACGCCGGCTTCCAGACGTCGGGTACGAATATCCAGATTAGCCAGCCGGCCGCGACCATGAAGGCGTGCGCCCAGGCCGTCATGCAGCAGGAGCAGGCGTACCTGACGGCGCTCCCGAACGCGGCGACATACACCATCCGCGACGATACGATGGAGCTGCGCGACGCCTCAGGCGCGATGCTTGCGACCTACAAGACGTCGAAGTAACCTCGTCTCAGACACCAACAAGTCGCCGGCTGCTCCCACGCGGAGCAGCCGGCGTCGTTTTCTCTGGTGGAGCCTGGAATGACCGCCGCTGGTCGCAGGCGGTGAACGCTTTAGGAGAGTTCCTCGGCCAGCGCGACGATGATACCCGCCGGGCCTCGCACGTAGCAGAGTTTGTACATGTCCTCGTACTGGACCACCTCGCCGATGAGTTCGGCGCCGATGGCGCGCAGGCGAGCGACTGTGTCGGCGACGCTTTCGACTGCGAACATGACGCTGCGGAGGCCCGGCGCGTTCGGCGGCGCCATCGCCGGTTCGAGCTCGACGAGTTGTGGATTGCGAAACTTCGTCAGCTCAAGCCGCCCATGCCCATCCGGGGTGCGCATCATAACGATATTGATCTGGATACCTTCGATCCCGTTGACGCGGTCCACCCACGGGCCTTCGATCGCCGCCTCGCCTTCGAGCGCCATGCCGAGGACGGTGAAAAAAGCAATCGCGGCTGTAAGGTCTTCGACGACGACGCTGACGTGGTCCAATCTCTTGATCGTCATGTCCCTATCCTCATCTCAAGATGAGACCCGCAAACGACTAACAGCCGTTTGTTTCACCTTCGGACCTGTTCACCATAGCACAGGCTGTGCCAGGCCCGGCGGCTCAGGGGACGCGGCCCTGGGCGACGAGGAGCAGGATGGCGAGGGTAATCAGCCCGGCGAGCACAAGGTTCTGCTCGAACTGCGGGTCGCCATCTTCTCGCAGCTGGGCCAGGCCCTTGCCGATGAGCAGGCGCGTCAGGACCTCGGCGGCAAGCCAGAAGACGAGGACGGAGACCGCCAGCCACAACGCGAGGGACGCCCACGCCTGCGGGATTCGGGCGGCGTCGGCGAGAAAGGCCGCCGGGTCCTGGAGAATGCCGACGATCAGGAGGACGATCATCAGGCCCGCGCCGATGCCGAGAGCGATTCGATAATTGCGCATTGTTCAGCTTCCTTGTGTGGATGGGAGACATGTAGTAGCGACTTCCAGTCGCTCTTGCGCCCGCAGAACGACTAAAGTCGTCACTACGAGACGCACACCCCATGTGTAACAGACCCGTCAAGGGCAGTGGGCCAGGCAATCAAGCCCGCTGGGCCGTGATGTCCTTGAGCATGTCAATCCGGTACTCCGCGCCGACGAACAGGCCATCCTCGGAGGCGGAGCTGCCGCGCAGGAAGTTGACGAACAGCAGGCGCTGCGCGCCGCCGACCTCGCGGGCGGTGGCGAAGCGCACCTCGCCCTGGCCGGACAGGAACGCCGCGCCCTGCCCCGTGTAGGCGGCCTGGCCGATGTCGGCCATCTGCCACGTCGTGTCGAACGCCTTGAATTGGATGCTCGCCAGGGCCTCGCCCTGCAGGTCCTGGCGCTGGTCCAGGTCGGCGAAGGCGCGCGCCGGTCCCGCCCGCTCGTCGTCGCCGACGAGGCGCTGGTTCCAGCCGGCAGGGTCGTGGGGCGTCATCTTGAACAGCTGGAGGGCGCCGCCCTCAGTGGCCGGTAGATAGGCAAAGACCGCGTTGTCGTTGCTCTCGCCCTGGGTCTCGATCAGGAGCAGCTCGCGCCCGGTCGGCGTCCACTGCGCCGAGCCGCCATACTGCGCCAGCTCCCTGAGGGTCACATCGCCCTGGACAAGGTAGTACTCGTCCATCTGCGTGACAATCGTCTGGCCGGGCTGGACCGCCAGCAACCTGTCGAGCATGCTGCGAGCCTGCATCTCCGGGTTGCGCAGAGATGCGGGGGGCGGCGCGGCGGCCGCATCGCCCCGCCCCTTACCCTGGTTGCGCTTGTAGCCGGTCCAGATGGCGACCGCCACGATGACGGCGACGATGACGAGACAGAGACCGAAGAAGAAGTTCATGGCGATATTCCCACTGGTTAGCGCTTGGAGCGGCCGGACGACGACGGCTTGGACGGGCTAGAGCTTTTCGAGCTGCCCCAGGAGCCGGAATCCGACTTGCCGCTGCTAGAGCTTTTCGAGCTGCTGCCCCAGGAGCCAGAGTCCGACTTGCCGCTACTGCTGCTGCCGGAGCTTTTCGAGCTGCCCCACGAGCCAGAATCCGATTTGCCGCTGTTGCTCGACCCGCTCGAGCTGCCCCACGAGCCGGTGTCGGAGGGGCGCGACGGCGCCGGGTTGTTCGAGGTGCTCGGCGCCGGCAGGGACGGCCCACTCCGACTCCCGCCGCCCGGCAGCACGATGATCGGCGGGATGCCGACCGGCCCGCTGTTGTAGCCCCCGCCACTCACCGGGCCGCTGGTGGGCGAGCTGGTGCGCGCGGCCGGGGCGGCCAGCGCGCCGGCCATCATGTTCAGCCCCACACACGCCACAAGCACGCACGCCACGATGCCGAGGAGGGCGTGGGTGCGTGACTCCCACGTCCACGCGAAAAAGCGCCTAATGATCCCCATCGCCTG
Organism: Anaerolineae bacterium; assembly: GCA_046328525.1. Lineage (GTDB taxonomy): Bacteria > Chloroflexota > Anaerolineae > Epilineales > JAHCIE01 > JBDHWG01. The sequence goes on along the minus strand of JAXLWK010000005.1, from coordinate 83,345 downwards.
CCATACCCTTCATGCTCAGGCCGATACGCCCGCGTTCTTTGTCTACTTTCAATACGCGCACGCGGACAATATCTCCCACCTGCGCCACATCAAGAGGGTGGCGAATGCGGCGGTCGGCCATCTCGGAGATATGCACCAGGCCGTCGTGCTTGACGCCGATGTCCACGAATACGCCGAAGTCCACGACGTTGCGCACCGTGCCTTTCAGCACCATGCCCTCCTTGAGGTCGTCGAGGGACAGCACGTCCTGGCGCAGGATGATGGGCGGCGCGTCCTCGCGCGGGTCGCGGCCGGGGCGCTCGAGGCTGTCGAGGATGTCGGCCAGGGTCGGCTCGCCGATCTCCAGGAGCGCAGCCAGGGCGGGCAGGCCGCCTTTCTCCCGCGCCGTCTTCTGGCGGAAGGCGCGCACGCGGGCGGACAGGTCCTTCTCGCGCCCCGTCACGCCCATCAGGTCGAACAGGCGCTCGACGGCCGGGTAGGCTTCGGGGTGGATGGGTGTGTTTTCGAGCGGGTTGGCGCCATCCGGCAGCTTGAGGAAGCCGGCCGCCTGCTGAAACGCCTTCGGCCCGACGCCCTTGACCTTGAGCAGGTCGTGGCGCTGGCGGAACGGGCCGTTGTCGTCGCGGTGGGCGACGATGGCCTCGGCCTGCTTCGCCGTCAGGCCGGAGACGTACTTGAGCAGGGCGGGCGAGGCGGTGTTGAGGTCCACGCCGACGAGGTTGACGCACGACTCGACGACGGCGTCCAGCGTCGCCGCCAGCTCGCGCTGATCCACGTCGTGCTGGTAGAGGCCGACGCCGATGCTCTGCGGGTCTATCTTGACCAGCTCGGCGAGCGGGTCCTGGAGGCGGCGGGCGATGGACACTGCGCCGCGCAGCGAGACATCCAGGTCGGGCATCTCCTTGCGGGCGAGGGGCGACGCCGAGTAGACCGACGCGCCGGCCTCGTTGACGATGGCGTACATCACGCGGCGGTCGGCCGCGCCGATGACCTCGGCGACGAGGGCCTCGGTCTCGCGGGAGGCGGTTCCGTTGCCGATGGCGAGGAGGGTCGCGTCGAAGTGGCGGATGAGGCCGAGCAGCGTTTTCTTTGCGCCGGCCTTGTCGTTCTTCGGCTCGAAGGGGTAGATGGTTCCCGTGGTCAGCACCTTGCCCGTGGCGTCCACGACGGCCAGCTTGCAGCCGGTGCGGATGCCCGGGTCTATGCCGATGACGACGCGGCCGGACAGGGGGGGCTGGAGGAGTAGGGCGCGCAGGTTGGCGGCGAAGATCTGGACGGCGTGGCCGTCGGCGTCGTCGGTGCGGTCGCCGCGCACCTCGCGCTCGATGGCCGGGGCGAGCAGCCGCTTGTAGCCGTCCTGCACCGCGTCGCGCACCTGGGCGGCGAATGGGGCGGCGGCGGGCGGCAGGGGGCGGCCTAGCCCGGCGCGCGCCTCCATCAGCGACAGGATGCGCTCAGTGGGCGCGTCCAGGTGAACGCGCAGCACACCCTCGCGCTCGCCGCGATTGATGGCGAGCCAGCGGTGCGGCGGAACGGCCTCGATGGCCTCGCTGTAGTCGTAGTATAGCTCGTACTTCTTGGTCGGGTCGAGGCTCGCGTCGGCGAGGCTGACGGCGAGGCGGCCGGCGCCGGCGGTCAGCTTGCGCGTCTCGGCGCGCACCGCCGCATCCTCCGACACTTCCTCCGCGATGATGTCCCGCGCGCCGTGGAGCGCCGCGTCTACGTCGGCGACGGTTTCGCCGATGAACGCGGCGGCGAGGGACGCCAGGTCCGGCCCGCCCGGCTGACCCAGATCTTTGGGCGGCGCGGCGAGCAGCTCGCGCAGGCGGTCGGCGAGGGGCTGGAGGCCGTGCTCGCGGGCGATCATGGCCCGCGTGCGGCGCTTCGGCTTGTAGGGGAGGTAGAGGTCCTCGACGGCCTGGAGCGTGATGGCGGCCTCGATTTGGCCGCGCAGCTCGTCGGTCAGCTTGCCCTGCTCCTCGATGGAGGCCAGAACGGCCGTCTTGCGCTCGGCGAGCTGGCGCAGATAGGTGCGGCGGCGCTCGATGGCGCGAATCTGCTCCTCGTCGAGGCCCTCGGTAACTTCTTTTCGGTAGCGGGCGATGAAGGGGACGGTGTTGTCGTCGTCCAGGAGTGCGATGGTGCGCGCGACCTGGCCTGCGCCCAGGTCGAGTTCCCGGGCGATGAGAGTACTGAGAGGGTCATCCATGCCCGCGCGGGCGCCGGTCATTGCGTTGCCCTGTTTCTAGCTCGTGTTCGAGAGAGTGCCGCCCGAAGTGTATCGTTATCCGCGCAGCGTGTCAAAACGATGCAATGGCATCGGCCTCTCCGCGCGGGAGAGGCCGATGGTGTTGAACGTTGGGCAGAGACGCGGTATACCGCGTCTCTACCAGGGGGGCCGTTCGCGTTACTGCGTCAGGCCGGCGGGGTAGGCCGGGCGCGGCTGCGGCAGGCCGGGGATCGGCAGGTAGTTGTCCCAGTCGTAGCCGGGGAACGTGCCGATGAGGTAATCCTCGGTCTCACCGTAGTCGAGCGAGCCGTTCGGCGTCGGCCAGGTTCCGTAGCTCAGCCGGACGCGCACGATGATCCAGCCGGTCTCACCCGGCACGCGGATGGGGATGTTGAGCAGGGCGTTGTTCTTGTCGCCCGGCCAGATGTTGCCGTAGTCGTCGGTGCTGCCGGGGTAGCCATGCCACTGGAAGATCAGCATGTCGCCCACATCGCCGAAGACGCCGTTGCGGTTGTTGTCCGCCCAGGCCTGGATGTAGATCTGCTTGCTGGGGTCCGCGCCGTAGCGGCCGCTCATCGGGTCACGCGCCGAGACGATGACCTTCGCCGTCACGGCCAGTTCGCCGGGCCGGTAGACGCGCTGCGTCTGCGGCAGGCTCGTGTCCCAGGGGTTGCGGAAGTACACGCCGTCGTCCTGGTGGTCGCCGTTGAAGGTCGTCGCGGTGACGTTCGGCTCGCCGTCGGGGTCCTTGGCGTCGCTCACGGAGCGCTCGCCACTCACGGCCCGCCCGAGCCACTCGTGGATGTAGTTGCCGTTGTACGTGCCCGTCGAGCCGGTTCCGTAGCCGGGCAGCGGCGGCTGGGCGACGGCCGGCGAGTCGCCGAAGTCGCTCAGGATGTCCGTGGACCACGTCGCGGTGTTGTCGCTGGCGAAGTAGTCGGGGACGCCGCACTGCGGGCCGCTGGGCGAGAAGCCGGAGGCGATGGTGATGGTGTTGACGAGAGTGACGCCGGGCTTGATCTTGCCGTCGGTGGACTCGCTCAAGTTCGGCACGCGGATGGTGACCTTGAACTGGCCGTTCTGACCGGGGATGAGGCTCCCGATGAAGCAGCCGTTCTGGATGTCGCTGTTGACGCACGCGCCCTGGCTGTGGCCGACGTAGATCGTGCCGGCCGGAATGATGTCCTGGATGCGGACGAAGGGCGCTTCGTCATACGGGCCGCGGTTGCCGTACTTGATGGTGTACGTGATCAGCTCGCCCGGTACGACGACCTGGTTGCTCATCTGCGGCGGCCAGGGAGCCATGCCGAACGTGTCCGTTACCGCCCCGTTGACCTGCACGGTGGGGTACTGCGTCTCCTGGGTCATCTCGATGTACAGGTCGGCCTGGGCGATGCGGAGGCGGGCCGGGGCGCTCATGGCGGGCTTGGCGGTGAAGCCGTACTCGTCGGTTGCGCCTGTGATGCCGGCGCGGTTCAGGGTGTAGCGGGCGGGGGCGCGCTGGATGTCGCCGGTGCTGCGCAGGGTCTTGAACGTGACCTTGACGCTGAAGCTCTCGCCCGGCGGCAGGCCGCGGCCGAAGCCGTTGGGCGCTGCGCCCGCGACGTTCGCCCAGCTGATTAAGCCCGTGGCGGTTTGTCCGCTTCCGCTGGTGGTGTTGCTGTTCGGCGCGGGATCGGCGCTGAGGAACTGGAGGTAGTTGGCCTCGTAGGTGTCCGTCAGCGGGATCGTCGTCAGCGTGCTGTTGCCGGTGTTGCGGACAATGACCTCGAACGTGACATTCTGGTTGATTCCCACAATGTCGCAGTTCGGCTCCGTCAGCACCCGCTTCTCGACCTCCACCGCCGGGCACGCGATGCGCGCGTCGCTGAACGCCGTGATCTTCGGCAGCGGCGTCGGGACGCCCGCGCCTTGCGCGATGGCCAGGGCGTTGTCAACGATGGCCTCGTTGAAGACGGTCTGGTTCGGCGGGCAGCCGATGGGCCGCAGCAGGACGGTGATGGTGCGGTGCTGGCCGGGTAGCAACGGGCCTGTGTTCGGGGGAGGGGGCAGCCCTGGCCCTGGTGGTGAGACAGGTGTAGCTAGATTGTCCCAGGTGAGCCCGCCGGAGATGATCTCGTCGGGCGACGGGTCGTTGGGGCCGACACGCAGGAAGTCGAGGTAGGCCGGATCCCACGAATCGACCAGGGGGAGGCGCGTGACGGTGATGTTGCCGGTGTTGGTGATGTCAATGCGGAACGTCAGGGTGCTACGCCCGGCGACGTTCGGCGAGACGACCCTGTCCGGCGGACTGAGGAGCGTCTTGGTCAGCTTCACCTGGGCGCAGACGACGTCCACATTGGCGGAGGAGTAGCTGGGCGGCACGGGCAGCGTTCCGTTGCGGAAGCTCGCCAGGGCGCCTGTGACGCCGGCCGAGTTGGCATAGGTGATCTGGTTGATGGGCGGACACGCCTTGTTGCGCAGCACCATGAGCATGGCGATGCTCTGGCCGGGAGCCAGAGGCGCGCCGACGGCCAGGTTCGTCCAGGTCAGCTTACCGCCGCTGTTGGTGGACGGCGGGATGGACGTGCTGATCAGGTCGAAGATGCTGGCGTTGAAGGTGTCGGTCAGCGGAACCGTGACCAGGGGCAGGTTGCCCGTGTTGCGGACGACGACCTCGTAGGTGGCGTCGGAGCCAAGCTCCTGGATCAGGCCGCTGCGCGGCGTAATCAGGCGCTTCTCGACGTTCACGCGCGGGCAGGCCACGTCCACCGCCACGGTGTCCGAGGACTGCGGGACGCCGAAGCCGTAGCCGCCGCCGGAGGCGATGCCGTTGCCGACGCGGGCGCGGTTGGCCGTTTGCCCGCCGACGGGGCAGCCGACGGCCTTCATCAGCAGGGTGACGGTGTACGTCTCGCCCGGCTGGAGGGACGCGCCGCGCGTCTTCAGCAAGTCATCCCACGAGACGTTGCCGCCGATCGGCACGCCGCTGGGGGCCGGGTCGGCGCTGACGTACTGGAGGATGTTGGGATCGAAGATGTCCTCCATCGGGACGACGTTGATGGCCTGGTTGCCGACCGCCTGGACGGCGATGGTAAATGTGATGTTTTCGTTGACGGCGACGACTCCCTGGGCCGGCGCCTGGATGCGCTTGGTTACCTGGATGTTCGGGCAGATGACCACCAGGTTGGCGCTGGAGGAGCCGACGCGCACGGGCAGGCCGGTCGCGCCGATCACCGCCACCTCGCCGACGTTGGTCGTGCCGAGCGCCGAGCCGCACGCTCGCACCTCGAACTGGACGTGGAGCCGCAGGCTCTGGCCGGGGGTGAGGGTGGTGTTGGCGAGCGCCTCCTGGAACGTGACCGTGCCGACCGGCGTGCCGGTGATGGGTGTGGTCGCGGAGATGGGGGTGAAGCTGCCGGGTTGCAGCTCAATGCTCGCCGCCTTGAAGTGCAGGATGTCGGGGTTGAAGCGGTCAATGACAATCGGCCCGGTGACATTCTGGAGCGCCGGCGGGGCGGTGCTGTTGGAGGCCGGGTTGGTGACGAGGAGATCGAACGTCACCAGGTCGCCAACGAGGGCCTGGCCGGTGGGCAGGTTGAACAGCGACTTGGCGATCTGCAGGGGGGTACAGACCTGCTGGCCGTTGGAGACCTGGGCCGGCGCGATGACCTGGTTGGCGCTGTCAATCGCGCCGCTGACGAGGACGTTGACGGTGACGATGCCGCCCTGGGGGCAGACCACCGTACCCATCGTGATGTCGAAGGTCTTGGAGGCTGTGGCGGAGCCGGCCGGGCCGAGGGGGCCGATGTCCGAAAATGCCGCCAGGTTGTTCCAGCGTAGAGCGCCCGGTGTCGGGCTGTCGGGAGTATGGGTGGCAGATAGGAACTTCAGGACGGAGGGGTCGTAGCCGAACTCCAGGGGGAGCACGGTGACGCCCTTGTCGGCCAGGTTGGTGATCCGAATGCGGTAGGTGATGTTACCGTTGCTGGCGACGGAGGTGGTGATGCCGAGTTGGATACTACTCGCGGAGCCGTTGGGGAAAGCCTCTTTCGCAATGAGGGGGGCGTACAGGGTGAAAGGTGCGCGCGGCTGTCCCAGGGCTGTCGCTGGGTTCGCTTGCCAGACAAGTACGGCTGCTCCAAGGAGCAGCGACAGACTGGTCAAGGCTACCAGCAAACGCTTGAGCATGACTAATCCTCCTTGGTGTTGGGGGGAGCGCAGCGGATGAGCGTTTCCGGCGTCGCTCGGGCGAGCCTGGTTGCTGCCGGTGCGCCTCACAGGGGTTGAGACACAGGACCGTGAATCCAAAACGCAGATAGACGTCGGGAAAGTACCCCCTCGGTAATCCCGCGTGACCATCTAAATACAATACGTTCGCCGATTGCCGTAGGATATGGGCGAGCCTCGCAATTCGCGGCAAAGTCGGACCGCGCAGGGCACGAAAGCCATCGAAAGCGGCGATTTCTCCCCCGGGCAGGAAAATGGCGCGCCGGGAGGTTGACAGAACACAAAGAATATGGTACTATTACATTGCTACGTGATGCTACGTGTTGTGATGCGTAGCGGTGTATTGTCCTGGCGGATTGACGGGGCCGCGCGGCTCCAAAACAGCACTTATCTGTTTCTTTGCAGGTTCATTCTTGCAGAAGGAGGGATTGGCGATGAAGTATTCCAAATGGCTCGCGCTGGCGGTGATCGCCATCGCCATGCTCGCCCTGGCCGGCTGCGGCCGCGGCAACGGCGTCCAATCGGCGTCGGCGGCGCCCGCGCAGCAGGCGACGGCGCAGCCCGCCGCAAGCGGCGCGACTCTGATCCTTGTGCCAGACAAGCCGACCCTGAACAAGGGGGATGAGGCCAAGGTTGAGGTGAAGGTCAACAACGTCAAGGACCTGTATGGCGCTGACGTTCGCCTTCAGTTTGACCCCTCTCGCCTGGAAGTTGTGGACGCCAACCCGGGTGTCCCCGGCACTCAGATTGAGGTTGGCAAGTTCCTCGATCCATCCAGCGGCAAGGGCTTCGTGGCCCAGAACTCGGCTGACAACGGCGCGGGCCGCATCAGCTATGCCGTCACGCTCCTTAGCCCGGCCCAGCCTGCCCAAGGCTCCGGCGCCCTGGCGATCATCACCTTCAAGGCCAAGGAGGGCGGCCCGGTCAACGTCGGCTTCCAGAGCACGATTCTGACGACGCCGCAGAACGAGACGATCCCCGTGACCAGCACCGGCCTCGGCCAGGCGCCCGGCCCGGTAGCGGTGGTGCCGGCCGGCTCGGCTGCCGCCGGCGCGACGCCTAAGGCCCAGGCCGCCGCTCCCCAGGCGACCGGCGCGGCGGCGCAGCCGCAGGCGACGGGCGCAGCCGCACAGCCGCAGGCGCAAGGAACGCCCGCTGCGCCGCAGGGTGGCGCGAAGGCTGCCGCGGCGGCGGTGGTGCTCGTGGATCCGGCCAGCGCGAATATTAGCGTGGGCGGCAACGGCAACTTCGCGGTCAAGATCAACAACGTGACCGGCATGTACGGCGCGGACATCACCCTGACCTTCGACCCGGCCGTGGTCGAGGTGCAGGATGCGGACGCCGGTTCGCCAGGCACACAGATCACATTGGGCGACTGCTTCCCGGCCGGGTCGCAGGTCGTGCGCAACGAGGCCAACAATGCCCAGGGCACAGCCCGCGTCGCGGCGAGCCGCGTCGCCCCGGCCCAGCCCGTGAACGGCGCCTGCACGGTGTTTACGTTCACCCTCAAGGGCAAGGCCAACGGCCAGAGCAAGTTGACCCTGAACCCGGTTCAGGTGGCGAGCCGCGAGGGCGCGATCGAGACGACGCAGACCAACGGCAACGTGGTCGTCGGCAGTGGCGGTGGCGGCGCGACCGCGACGCCCAGCCCTGAGCCAACCGGCGGCCCCGGCCCGGAGCCGTCCCCGACGACGGCGCCGCCGCCCGGCGGCGGTGGTACCGGCCCGACGTGTACCTACGTGGTGCGGCCCGGCGACACTGTGTCCTCTATCGCCCTGCGCTTCGGCACGACGGTGAACGCCATCGTGAGCGCGAACGGCCTCGCCGACCCGGACCACATCAAGGTGGGGCAGACGCTCGTGATCCCGAACTGTAGCGGCAACCCGGCGCCGCCGCCGGAGCCTGGCCCGCCGCCGCCCGGCCCGCAGTGCATGCCGTATGTGGTGCAGCCCGGTGACACCGTCCTCGGCCTGGCCCAGCGGTTCGGCACCTCGGTCGAGGCGATCGTCGAGGCCAATCACCTGACGAACCCGCACCTGATCCGCGCCGGCCAGACGCTGATCATCTGCCCAGGCGGCCACCCCGTGCCGCCCCAGCCGCCGTCGCCCTGCTGCGGCCGGCCCTATGTCGTCAGGCCCGGCGATACCCTGTCGGCCATCGCCCTGCGCTTCAACACGACGGTGTACGCCCTGGCGCGCGCCAACAACCTGGCGAACCCGAACGCCATCTACGTCGGCCAGGTGCTGAACGTTCCGTGATCGGCGGCTCGCGGGGCGTGTCGCCCCAGGCGACGCAGCAGTTCAGAAGTTAGCGGTTGAGACGGATCGAGACGGGAGCGCCGGGGAGCGCGTGGCCGATGAGGCCGCGCCGCTCCTCGGCCTCTTTTGCTTTGCGCCGCGCGCCAACCTGTGATAATCTTCAACAGCCGATGACGATGCGGGTAGCTCTACACGATAGCGTGGAGACCCCCTCTGCTCCCCCCGCAGGCGGGGAGATGGGGGGGTGAATTCGGCTCTTCCACGCTATACTGTGGAGCTACCACGATGCGCAGGATACTCCGAGGGTAATTGCCGATCATGAAACGAGAGCCACCGGCCGAACGCAGGCTTAGCGCCATCCTCCGCGCCCCCCTCGCGTTGACCGAGACGTTCCGCGAGTTTGCCCACTCGGAGGCCACCGGCGCCGTCATTCTCCTCGTCGCCGCCATCGTCGCCCTGGTCTGGGCCAACTCTCCCTGGGCCTACGTCTACGTCGCCATCCTCCACACCGACATCTCCGTGTCGGTCGGGCAGCATGTCTTCTCCCTGTCGCTGCACCATTTCATCAACGACGGCTTGATGACGCTGTTCTTCCTCGTGGTCGGGCTGGAGATCAAGCGCGAGATGCTAGTGGGCGAGCTGGCCTCGCCGCGCAAAGCGATCCTGCCTGTGACGGCTGCCCTCGGCGGCATGCTCATCCCGGCCCTCATTTTCACCGCGTTCAACCTCGGCGGGGTGGGCCAGGCAGGCTGGGGCATCCCGATGGCGACGGACATCGCCTTCGCCCTGGGCATCCTGGCGCTGCTCGGCGCGCGAGTCGTCCCCGGCCTCAAGGTGTACCTGACGGCGCTGGCGATTGCCGACGATCTCGGCGCGGTCCTGGTCATCGCCGTGTTCTACACCGCGTCGGTGAGCTTCGCGGCGCTGGCCGTCGCCGCCCTCCTGCTGGTCGTCATGTTCGGCGCCAACCATCGCGGCGTCCGCAGCACGCCCCTGTATATCGTGCTCGGCGTCGGCGTGTGGCTGGCGATGTACCTGTCCGGCGTCCACGCCACCGTGGCCGGCGTCCTCATCGCGCTGACCATTCCCGTGCGCGCCCAGATGGACCCTGAAGAGTTCCTGGTCCGCGGCTACACCTGGCTGGGCGCGCTGGAGGGGGTGAAGCTGACGACCGACAGCATGATCCACGACCGCCGGCAGCTCGAACTGATCATGGAGCTGCACGACGCGGCGCGCGAGATGCGCCCGCCGGGGCTGGTCATCGAGCACGGGCTTCACCCGTTCATTGCTTACTTTGTCATCCCGCTGTTCGCTCTTTTCAACGCCGGTGTGCCGCTGGAAGGAGGCGGCCTGAGTTCGGTTCTCAATCCTGTTGGCCTGGGGGTATTGCTGGGCCTGGTGCTCGGCAAGCAGATAGGCGTGACGTTCTTTAGCTGGCTCGCCGTGCGGTTCGGCTGGGCGTCCCTCCCCGAAGGGGTGAGCTGGCGCATGCTCTACGGCGTGAGCTGGCTGGCGGGCGTCGGGTTCACCATGTCCTTGTTCGTGACCGAGCTGGCCTTCACTGACGAGTACCTCATCAACGAGGCCAAACTCGGCATTCTCCTGGCTTCGCTTGTGGCCGGCGTTGTCGGCTTAATCTTGCTGCGGCTTTGGCTTCCCACCTTGGCCCGGATAGATGCGCCCGCCCCTCGGAGCGCCCAAGAGGTTTTACAATGACAGACATCCAGACACAACAAACCTATATCCATACCCGCACGGGCATGACTGTTGACGCATTCACGCGCGCGTTTCGGGACAATCTCTACTACGTCCAGGGCAAGGACATGCCGCGCGCCACGCCGATGGACCACTACCTGGCCCTGGCGTACACTGTGCGCGACCGGATGATGCAGCGCTGGCTGCAAACGTTCCAGACCTACGATGAGACCGACTGCAAGTTCGTGTACTACCTGTCGGCGGAGTACCTGCTCGGCCCGCAGCTTCCTAGCAACCTGCTCAACATCGGCCTGATTGACGTGGCGCGGCAGGCGATGGGCGAGCTAGGCCTCGACCTCGACACGATCATGCGGTACGAGCGCGAGCCGGGGCTGGGCAACGGCGGCCTGGGACGGCTGGCGGCGTGCTACCTGGCGTCCATGGCGACGCTGGGGTTGCCCGCCATCGGCTACGGCATCCGCTACGAGTACGGCATCTTCCGCCAGAGATTCGTGGACGGGTGGCAGGTCGAGCGGCCGGACGACTGGACCGCCGCTGGCGACCCGTGGTCGTTCCCGCGGCCGGAGCGGCGCGTCGAAGTCGGCTTCGGCGGCTACACCGAGCGGGAGTGGTTCGACAACAGTGACTACCGCGTCCACTGGCGCCCGGCGTGGCGTGTCGAGGCGATTCCGTACAACATGATGGTGCCGGGCTACAAGAACAACACCGTCAACTCGCTACGCCTGTGGAGCGCCCACGCCACGTCTTCGTTCGATCTCCAGGTGTTCAACACCGGCGACTTCGTGCGGGCGGTGGAGGGCAAAGTTCACTCGGAGAACATCACCAAGGTGCTCTATCCGGACGACACGACGCCCCAGGGCAAGATCCTCCGCTTGCAGCAGCAGTATTTCTTCGTCGCGGCGTCCCTGGCCGACATCATGCGCGTCTTCGTCCGCCGCCACGGGACGAACTGGGAGCTGTTCCCCGACAGGGTCGCCGTCCAGCTGAACGACACTCACCCCACCATCGCCATCCCGGAGCTGATGCGCCTGCTGGTGGACGAGCACGGCGTGGATTGGAACACGGCCTGGGACATCACGCGGCGCACCTTCGCCTACACCAACCACACCCTGCTGCCGGAGGCGCTCGAGGAGTGGCCGGCCGGCCTGCTGGGCGAGCTGCTCCCGCGCCACATGGAGATCATCCAGGAGATCAACCGCCGCTTCCTCGACGAGGCGTACGTCATCCTCGGCGACCGCGCGGCGGTGGCGCGGATGTCCATCGTCACGCCGGGCGCTGCGCCCCACGTGCGCATGGCGTACCTCGCCAGTGTCGGCAGCTTCTCCATCAACGGGGTCTCCGAGCTGCAATCGGGGCTGCTCAAGGACCTCGTCTTGCACGACTTTGCCAGGCTGTGGCCCCAGAAGTTCAACAACAAGACCAACGGCGTGGACCCGCGCCTGTTCATTCGCCTGGCAAACCCGCGCCTGGCGCAGCTCATCTACGACCGCATCGGCGAGCACTGGCTCGGCCGGTTGGAGCGCCTGGGCGAGCTGGAGGCGTTCATAGACGACCCGACCTTCCGCGCCGAGTGGCGCGAGGTCAAGCAGGCGAACAAGCGCGACGCGGCGGCGAAGGCCGAGTATTTCCTGCGCCTCGACGTCAACCCCGACGCCGTGTTCGACGTGATGGTCAAGCGCCTGCACGAGTTCAAGCGCCAGTTGCTCAAGGCGCTGCACATCATCACGGTTTACAACCGCATCAAGGCGAACCCGAAGGCCGAGGTCTTCCCGCGCGTCTTCGTGTTCGGCGCGAAGGCGGCGCCGGGCTACCGCATGGCGAAGCTCATCATCAAGCTGCTGAATTCGATCGCCGAGGTCGTCAATAACGACCGCGACGTGGACGGGCGGCTGCGGGTGGTGTTCGCTCCCAACTTTAATGTCTCCCTGGCAATGCAGATTTATCCGTCCGCCGACATCTCGGAGCAAATTTCCCTGGCCGGCAAGGAGGCGTCGGGCACAGGCAACATGAAGTTCGCCCTGAACGGGGCCGTCACCGTCGGAACGCTGGACGGGGCGAACATCGAGATCCGCAACCTTGTCGGCCCCGAAAACTTCTTCCTGTTCGGCCTGCGAACGGAGGATGTCTTTCGCATGCTGCGCCAGGGCTACCGCCCGGCGATGTACTACGAGCGCGACCCGGAGCTGCGGCAGGTGGTGGACATGCTGGCGAGCGGCTACTTCTCGCGCGGCGACCGCGAGCTATTCCGCCCGCTGGTCGATTCGCTGCTGAGCCACGACCAGTACTTCATCATGGCCGACTACGCCTCCTACATCGAGGCGGTGGAGGCGGCGACGCAGGCGTACCAGGACACGGAGCGCTGGACGCGCATGTCCATCCTGAACACGGCGCGTACGGGGTTCTTCTCGTCTGACCGCTCGGTGCGCCAGTACAACGAGGATATTTGGAAGACGCAGCCAGCGCCGATTACGCTGTAACGACAATACAGGAGACACATCTATGGCACGTGTACAGATGACCAGGGGGAAGTTCAACGGCATCGCGGCCTGTGCCGACGAGCGCGGCGTGATCGCCGCCGCCGCCATTGACCAGCGCGGCTCGTTGCAGAAGTCCATCGCCAAGGCCCGCGCCGACGGGAAGGCAACGCCGGCGGATCTGACCGAGTTCAAGAAGGGGATTGTGCAGGTGCTGACGCCCCACGCCAGCGCCGTCCTGATTGACCCGGAGTTCGGGCTGCCCGCTCTCCAGCTCAAGGACCCCGACGCCGGCGTCCTCCTGGCGTATGAGAAGACGGGCTACGATGCGGCGGTGAAGGGTCGCCTGCCCGACCTACTGTCGGAGTGGAGCGTGCGGCGGCTGGTCGAGGCGGGCGCCGACGCCATCAAGATTCTGCTGTACTACAAGCCCGGCGACGAGGAGCCGATCACGACCATTAAGCACGCCTTCATCGAGCGGATCGGCGCGGAGTGCGCGGCGCTGGACGTGCCGTTCTTCCTGGAGCCGCTGTACTACGACGACGACCTGGAAGGCAACGCCCTGGAGCTGGCGCGGCGCAAGCCGGAGAACGTCACGCGCATCATGGAGGAGTTCTCGAAGGACCGCTATGGCGTCGACATTCTCAAGGTCGAGGTGCCGGTCAACATGAAGTTCGTCGAGGGGACGCGGGCGTTCGGGGGGACGGCGGCGTACACCCGCGCCGACGCCATGCGCCTGTTCCGCGAGGCGGCGAGCGTGGCGCGCAAGCCGTTCATCTACCTGAGCGCGGGCGTGACCGACGAGATCTTCCGCGAGACGTTGGAGCTGGCTGCCGAGGCCGGCACGGATTTCTCCGGCGTGCTGTGCGGCCGGGCGACGTGGCAGGACGGCGTACCGGTCTACGCGCAGCAGGGCTACGCCGCCCTGGTCGCGTGGCTGGAGGAGCGCGGCGTCCAGAACATCGAGGCGCTCAACGAGGTGCTGGCGACGGGCGCGAAGCCGTGGTGGACGCTGTACGGGGGCAAGGAAAATATCGAGGTCGTAGACGCGGGCTAGACCTTTCACGCTTGCGTTAGCATGTTCGAGACCGCCCGACGCAGGGGGTTCTTACCGGCGATTCGCCTTTGGGAGATACCCCCTGCGTTTTGTGCTACTGATGGAGCCGCTGAGAGGGTCGGGTTGCTCGCATAGGCAGAGTGCGGTAAAATGCGCAGTCTTGACGTCTTTGTCGCGGCGACACATCTTTCTCCACAAGCACAACCGCTCGCCCGCTATTTCCATCGAGGGCCGTCATGTCCACATCCTCGGGTATCCTCGGTCGCACTCGGCGCGAGCTAGCGCCTGACCGCCTCCTGCCCGGTCTGATCGCGGGGCTCCTCGCCAGTGTGATGACCGTGACAATCGTGATTTCGCTGACGGCGCTCATATTCTCCGGCGATCTCGCGCCGTACCTGCCGAATGGGCTGTCGAGCATGCTCACGGCTACGGTCGTCCTCGCCGTTGTCGTTGCCCTTGTGGGCTCGTTGCCTTTCGCAATCGCCAAGCCCCAGGAGAACCCCTCCGTCATCCTGGCTCTAGCTACCACATCCATAGCCAGCGCTCTCATCTCACAAGGCCGGCTCAGCCAGGTCTACCCCACAGTTCTCGCCTACATTATCCTGTCCTCGATACTGATGGGCCTCGTCTACCTTGGGCTGGGCACGTTTCGGCTGGGGCGTCTCATTCGCTTCATCCCGTACCCTGTGGCCGGCGGGTTTTTGGCAGGCACGGGCTGGCTGGTGGCGATGGAAGCGCTTGGCATCATGGTCAACGTGCCGACTACGCCGGAACATTTGCCTGAGCTGTTCGTCGCCGATACTCTGTCCCACTGGCTGCCCGGTGTGGCGCTCGGCGTTCTTCTCGCTGTGTTGACCGCCAAATACAAACATTTCCTGGTCGTGCCGGCTACACTGGTGGTGAGTATTGCTGGCTTCTATGCAGTTCTGTGGCTGACTGGGACTTCGCTCGCCCAGGCCAGCGCGCACGATTGGCTCCTGGGACCTTTCTCTCAAGGGTATCGCTGGCCGCCCCTCGTCCCATCACAGATTCCCGAAATCAATTGGGCGGTGTTGGGCCAGGAAATGGGACTGATGCTGAGTTTGCTCCTCGTCGGCACAATATCCTTGCTCCTAAACGAGACAGGGCTTGAGCTGGCGCTGCATCGCGATACGAGCCTGGACCAGGACTTGCGTGCGCATGGCTGGGCCAACCTTCTCAGTGGCCTTCTGGGCGGGGCGCCAGGCTACACATCGCTCAGCATCTCGCTTATTGGGCCGCGGATGCAGGTCGGGCGGCGAGTGGTCCCACTGGTTGTCGCCTTCATGGCTGGCGCGACTCTTCTCGTCGGCGCGAACAGTTTGAGCTACCTGCCCCGTTTCACTCTGGCAGGTCTGGCCTTCTTTCTCGGACTCAGCTTGCTGATTGAGTGGGTCTACTCGACCTGGTTCAGCCTGCCGCGCCTCGACTGGGTTCTGCTGATGCTTATCCTCGCCGTCATTATTACCCGCGGACTCCTGGTCGGGATTGGGGTCGGCCTCGTTGTGGCGATGGTACTGTTCATCGTAAGCTACAGCCGAGTGGGCGTTGTCAAGAATACACTGGATGGGCAGTCCTTCGTCAGCAACCGCCAGCGCCTGCTGCGTCACGAGCGACTGCTGCGCGAGCACGGCGCCAGTCTCTACATTCTCCGACTGCAAAACTATCTCTTCTTCGGCACCGCGGACGGCCTGGTGACACAGATTCGCCAGCGGGTAGATGACACAGCGCAGCCGCCGGTCAAGTTCGTGGTGCTGGACTTCCAGCGCGTCGTGGGCATGGATTCATCGGCGGTCCTGGGCTTTGTCCGGTTGCAGCAAATCACCAGCGAGCGGGGCATCTTCTTGGTGCTGACGCACATCGAAGATGCGCTGCTTCGGGAGCTGAAGCTTGGCGGGCAGATTCTCGAAGGCGAGGATGTGCGAATATTCCCGGACCTGGACCGTGGCGTGGAGTGGTGCGAGAATCAAACGCTTGCTGCACTGGGCGAGGCCGACGCCCGCGAATTCACATTTGCGGACGAGCTGGCGCAGTACTTGCCGGCGACAATTGAGCCGCCGCGGCTTCTGGCCTACATGGAGCGGCGCGAAGTCGCGGCGAGTGAGATCATCATGCGCCAGGGAGAGGCAGCCGACAAGCTTTACCTCATCGGCGCGGGGCAGGCGACAGTCCTGCTACGACTGCCAGACGGCAATGAGATCCGGCTGTGGACGATGGAGCCGGGCACGTGGGTGGGGGAGATGGGGTTCTACCTTGGGAGGCTACGATCGGCATCCGTGGTCGCGGACGAGCCGGTGACGGTGTACAGCCTGAGCCGCGCCGGGCTGGAGCGAATGCAGGCAGCGGACGCGGAGCTGGCGGCGGCGTTTCACGAGATGTTGGCGCGGGTGCTGGCGGAGCGGCTGGCGAACACAGATCGGATGATGGTCGGCCTGTTGACGTGAGACGGACTTGGGAAGGAAAGATGCCCGACGAACGGACCGTGTACCAGAGTAGAGTGTTCGATGTGCATGAGCAGACAGTGACCGCGCCGGATGGCAAGCAGTTTACTCACGCCTGGCTGCGGCACCCCGGCTCGGTCGGCATCGTCCCGATCCTCGGCCAGGGGGCGGACGCGCGGGTGCTGCTGATTACCCAGACGCGGCAGCCGATTGGGCAGCGCCTGTGGGAGCTGCCGGCCGGCACGCGCGAGCCGGGCGAGGAGCCGCAGGCGACGGCGGAGCGCGAGATCCAGGAGGAAACCAACTACACGGCCGGCCGCATGGAGAAGCTCAGCGAGTTCTACCTGGCGCCGGGCTACTCCGACGAGCTGATGCACCTGTTCCTGGCGACCGACCTGCGGCCGGCCGAGGGGCAGCAGGACGAGGACGAGGACATCGAGGTCGTCGCGATGCCCCTGGCCGAGGCCGTCGCCAGGGCGCGGCGCGGCGAGTGGAACGATGTCAAGACGGTCGCCGGGCTGTTGCTCGCTGCCGCGCGGCTGGGGCTGTAGCGCCTCACCCCCACACTGTCTCCGGCGTGTTTACGGGCGGACTCGGGGGACTTCTCTAGGAGATTGAAGGAATATGAAGAAGATATAAAAGCTGATACGACCTTTAAGGTATCTTTCATAACATTCGCCTCCGACTGCCCGTTGTAACGATTAGTGCGCACTGTCATCGTCGCGTGCGGGAGGAGGCGAGTCATGTCTCAAGATGATCAAACACGCCGGCCGGTTGCCTTAGGGTGGCTGAAGGCCCCTCGCAGACCTCTGCGAATGGCCGCGCTGAGCCTGACACTGCTGGCCCTCATGGTGGTCGGCGGCTGGGTTTTGCTGGCAGGGGGCGTGGGAGCGCAGACCACGTCCGGCTACTATACACTGCGTGTCTATGGCCGGAGCTATTTCGGCGCGGGCGCGGACAACGTCCTCGACCCCGGCGCCGGGTTGGCCCCGGCCGTTACTGACCCCGTCACGGGACATGTGCCGGAGGATGCGCCTTACACCGATCTGCTAGGCGTGTTCATCCCGCAGCACCCGCAGGCGCCGCGCAAGGACTCGGTCACCTGGAATCCGGCCTACATGAACGAGGCTGCGACCCCGGACGAGAACCAGCGCCTCTATGGGCAGATTAGCGGCGGGCCGCGCCTGCCCAACGCCGCCGAGAAGGTCTGGTATCGGCTGTGGTATGAGCCGCAGCACTGGGACAAAGACCTCAACGCCGACAACAAGCTGACGCGCGACCCGAACACGGGCCAGCCGACCGACCCGCGCATCATCAACGGGGAGGCGGTGTTCTTCGACGACGTGTGGTATCCTGCCATTCAGCAAGAGTTCACCTACATGCTGATGCAGAACAACCCACCCGTCCCGAACGGCCCGAACAAACCTGAGCCGATCTTCGGCCAGGCGGGTGGGACGCAGATGGTCTTCCCCGTCGGCCAGCGCAAGGGTGACCTGTTCGGCCCGGACGGTCAGATTGACGCCGACAACGGCGCAGCCGACACGACGGGCTACGGTCTGACGAGCCTGGACGCCACCTTCGACGGGACGCCCGACATCGTGAGCGTGGACAGCGAGCTGACGCTGTTCCAGAAGACCGGGCTGGCCGCCGACTTCAACAGCGACGGCCGACTGCAAGGGTTGACCCTCGGCTCCGGCCAGGCGCCGGACGGCACCGAGCTGGCCGTCCTCGACGTCAACCTGAGCAGCACGCCGCTGCGGCAGGGCCAGTACGCGCAGTTCCTCGACCACGTAGTGCGCGTCGCGGGCATCTTCAACAATGCCGTGTCGCTAGATGTGTGGTACACCGGCGACCTGAAGCCGCGCTACCTGGGCAACCAGCTCATCGCCACCGGCGACATGGCGCTGGCCGGGACGCAGGGGCCGGTCGAGACGGTGCGCAGCGTCGGCAACGGCGGCACAGGCTCGAACCTCGGCAGCGCCAGCCAGACGCCGTGGTTCGCCTACGCCCAGTCCATAGACACGGCCGACGGGACGGTGAGCCTCTGGCTCGGCCGCGCCGTCGGACACCCGTTCACGGCGATGGAAGCCGCGCCGGGCGTGGGCGACCGTCAGCCGCCCGACCCGTGGTATCTCAAGCGCTTCTACGTGGACGGCCACGAATACAACGTGGTAGCGATGGCCGTTCGCTGTGCCGTGGACGCGACGGGCGCTTGCCCCTCGACCACCAACCCGACCACAGCTCCGGTGGCCGACCAGTCCGAGTTCGAGTTCATCACGCTGCGCACGCCCACACCAAAGGGGCCGAACATCACCATTGCGCAGCACTCCGTGCGGCTGAAGGGGTACGCCGTCAACGAGCCTCTCGCCGTCCTGCCCCCCTACAACTACGAGCACTACATCTTCACCGATGTCAACGCCACCGCGGGCCTGACGCCGGCCACGGCCTATGACCAGGTCGGGTTCATCGGCAAGCTGGTCGGGCCGGTGCCGCCGATCATCCAGGCCAACGGCCCCTTCCCCTACACGGCAGGGCCGAACCTGGCCGGCGCGACGGCAACGTACAGCGACCCGCGCGAGATGTACTTCACCTACCGCCAGGAGACGGTCAACCCGGCCCTGGCGAGCGTCCTGCGCGAGAAGTACGGCCAACGCCCGGCGGGTGAAGTCGGCGTCGAGAGCGAGTTCTTCTACAGCGAGCAGATCTGGACGCTGCCGTGGGCGTACACCGAGTTTGCGTTCCCGGACCTCAACCCCATCCGCACCGGGACGCGCACTGACCCGGTGACGGGGCGCGAGGTGCCGAACGCGGACCTGTACCTGTTCACGAGCGCGTTCCTCGACAACCAGAGCCAGTACCAGCTGTGGGTGCAGAACCAGACGACGCCTTACCAGTGGGGCGGCGTGCAACAGCCGGGCGCGCAGGCCATCGCCGGCCTCCAGAATCGGTTCAAGTTCTGGTTCGACCCCGCCAGCTCCGGCGACCCGGCGAACCCGTCCGGCAAGGTCTACATGGACAGCCAGGGCCTGCGGGTGTACGGGCGAGCCGTGGTCAGCCCGACCGAGGCGATTACGCCGACGGCCGGTGACCTGAGTGTGACGCGCGACCCCCTCAGCGGCTTCCCGGTGGAAGTGCCGCCGTACACCGACCCGTGGGCGCCGTTCAACCCGCAGCTCCCGCAAGCGCCGCAGAAGGACTCCGTGACCTTCAACCCGGCGTACATGGACGAGTTCCGCAATAGCGGCGAGCCGCTGTCGGTCCTCTACCCGCAGATCTCGGTCGAGCAGAACGACGCGCGGGAGAAGGTCTACCAGCGGATGTGGTACGAGCCGACGTACCTAGACAAGATCCTCTACGCCGGCAATCGCCGCCAGGACTACCGCTTCCCGGCGCTGATGCAGGAGCTGACGTTCATGCTCCTGGACACCCGGGACCAGCCGACCCACGGCCAGCCGGGGGTGACGCGCCTGGCGTTCCCCATGGCGACCGGCCGCACCGAGCTGCCCCTGCCGCCGGCCAATGCGGGTATCGGTTGGTCGCCCACGCCGCCGAGCTTCGGCTTCGGCATCACGTCCTTTGACGCCAACTTCGATGGCGCGCCGGACATCGTGACGGTGGACAGCGAGACGAGCCTGGCGACCAAGACCGGCATCTCGGCCGACTTCAACGGCAATGGGACGCTGGACTCGCTGCGCCCGAACAGCCTGCCGCTCGACGGCCTGGCGATCTTCTCAGTTCAGAACATCACGCTCAAGCGCGGCGACAGCGTTCAGTTCCTGGACCACATGATTAAGCTACGCAACGTCGCCGTGGGCGGCTACAACGTCGCGCCCAGCGTCGACCTGGACTTCTGGTACGCCGGCGGCGGGCTGCATCCCCTCGGCAACGGCGAGTATTCGTCCTACCCCGACTTCATCCTGTCCTCGACGTTCAACGTCGGCGACATGGGTCTCGCCAACCGCAGCAGCGTGCGCCGACTGCCGCGCGGCGGCGGCAACCTGGGCAGCACCGACGGCGCGTGGTTCGTCTACGTCGGCGCGGTCAACCAGTTCGACGAGTCGGTCTCCGTGACCGTTGGCCGGGCGTTGGGCGCGACCCACGCCGCGATTGACAACGGCCAGGGCGGCCACAACCTGACCAAGGGCGACCCGTGGTATCTCAAGCGCTTCTTCGTGGACGGCCACGAGTACAACGTCGTCGCCATCAACACCGTCGCCAGCGACAATGGGCCGGCCAGCGAGCCGTGGGAGTTCAAGTACATCACCCTGCGCACGCCGGTGCCCAAGGTCGCGCCGTTCGTCAACTCCGAGGATAGCATCGTTCTCCAGGGCTACTTCCGCGGTCCGGTGCTCAACAACCCGGACACGAACGTCATCTCCCAGGTCCCGCCGTTCAACATGGCGCACACCATCGCCCTGGACGTGGACCGCATCACCCCCGAGCAGTTCGCCTCGGTCGGCATCCACAGCGCGTCGGACTGCGTTGGCACGCCGCGCGCCGCGAGCGCCCTCGCCGTCCGAGTCCGAGCGGAGAGCGTGGAGCCGCGCTTCACGGGCGAGCTGCGCGAGATGCTATGGGTCAACCCGACGGGGCCGGTGGGGTCGCCGGTGCGGGACAACTGGAGCACGGAGCAGTTCCTGACGATCCCTGCGAACTACACTGATATTCAGCTCCCGGTGGACCAGTACTACCTGCTCACGAGCAGCCTGACCTCGACCCAGAGCCGGCTGTCGCTGTTCGCCTGCACCGACATCAACCCGGCGGTGGATGGCTCGCAGTCGTCCCAGGCCGACATTGCGGCGGCCTGGCAGGCCACCAACCCGAACTCGCCGTACCCCGGCATCCCGCGGCCTAACACCAACGGTCTCGGCCCGGCCGACTTCCCGGTCGGCGGCACGACAGGCCACATTGACTTCTTCAACGCCGAGGGGCCGGCCCTGACCGGCAACCCGACGACGGCGCGGGTCAAGTTTACGTACAACCCGAACGACCCCAACGGCGACATCTGGGTGAACCCGGGCGTGCCGCCTGGGCCGCGCCCGACCGACACGCCGACGGCGACGGCGACGAACACGCCGACCAATACGCCGACGAACACGCCGACGCCGACGAACACGCCGACGCGGACGCCGACCAACACGCCGACGAACACGCCGACGAACACGCCGACGCGGACGCCGACGAACACACCGACGCCAGGCGCGCCGAGCAACCTGATGTGCAGCGTCATCAGTAGCACCCAGATCAACCTGATGTGGACGAACAGTGGCAGCTACACCGCCATTGAGATCGTTCGCTCGCCCGGCCCGAACCCGCCGTTGCAGCCGGGCAACTCGACGTCCTACCCGGACACGAACCTGACGCCCAACCAGCCGTATACCTACCAGGTGCGCGGCTACATCGGCAGCACGCCGACGGCGTTCAGCAACAGCGTGACGTGTACGCCAACGGCCAACCCGCCGACGAACACGCCGACGCCGACGCCGACGGCGACCACGGTGCAGTCGCCGAGCAACCTCCAGTGTCTGGCCGTTGGCCCGAACCAGGTCAACCTGACCTGGCAGAACAACGGCGCGTATGACTTTGTTGAGATCCTGCGCGCCCCGATCTTCCCCGGCGGGCCGACGGTGCTGGTGCTGGGCGCGAACACCTCGTACCCTGATACCAGTCCGCAGCCGAACACAGCCTACACGTATCAGGTGCGCGGACTCAAGGGCCTGAACGCTACGCCGTACAGCACCTCGGTGACGTGTACGACGCCGAACACGGGCGGGCCGACGAACACGCCGACCGCCACCGCGACGCGCACCCCGACGCCGACGAACACGCCGACGAACACGCCGACGGCGACGCCGACGAACCCGCCGGGCATCGTCTCACCGTCGAACGTGCAGTGTATCACGGTCAACAGCACCCAGATCAACATCACGTGGGAGAACAACGGCGCATACGACGGACTGGTCATCCAGCGCGCGGCCCCGTTCGCCTCCGGCCCGACGGTGCAGCAGCCGGCCGGCACAACGATCTACTACGACAAGAGCGCGCAGGCCAACACCACCTACCAGTACCAGGTGGCGGGCATCAAGAACGGCGTGCTGACGTCCTTCAGCGGCCCGGCCACGTGCACGACGCCGCAAAAGCCGCCGCCGCCGCCGCCCGACTGGAGCTGCCGCACCTACTCGTCCACGGCGATTGACATCTTCTGGGAGAACCCCGGCGCTTCGGCGACGAGCATCCACATCGAGCGGTCGCTCAACGACGTAAACTGGGGCGAGATCGTGGTGCTGCCGTCGAGCCAGCCAAGCTACCGCAACCTGGGCTTGATGAGTAACACGCTCTACTTCTACCGCGCGCGCTTCTACCAAAGCGGCGACGGAGAGTACTCCGACTACTCGCCGGTGATCTCGTGCAAGACGAACCCGGCGCCCAACCGCGACGACGTAACCGGCACGGTGTCGCTCCAGGGCCGCACCAACGACTCTGGCGCCCTGGTGCTGATTGACGGCGGTGCGGAAGGCTCGGCGGTCACCGACGTCAACGGCCAGTTCGACATCGCCGGGACGTCGTATGGACACCACGTCCTGACCGTAACCATGGACGGCTACCTGCCGATCCGGCGCGAGTTCGATGTGACGAGCATTGACACGCCGCTCGGCGCCATGACCATGATCGGCGGCGACGGGAACGGCGACAACATCGTCAACCTGTTCGACCTGACCCTGGTCGCGTCGGCGTACGACAGCACGCTAGGTATGCCGAACTTCGAGCCGCGCGCCGACATCAACGGCGATAACAAGGTCAACGTCTTCGACCTGGTGCTGGTCAGCAACAACTTCGACCGCGTCGGGCCGACGGACGGCACGCAGGCCGCTGCGGCTGACCTGGGCGCGAGCAAGGCCGCTGCCAGCAAGGCCCCGCAGGCCACCGCGGCGCCGGCCAAGGCGAGCCTGACGGTGGACAACCCGAAGGCAAGCTACGCCCTGGGCGACCTGGTGACGGTAACTATCGCCCTCGACAACCTGACCGGCTTCTACGGCGGCGCGGTGGACCTGGTGTACGACCCGCGCGTCGTCGAGGTGGTGGACGCTGATGCCGACAGGCCGGGCGTCCAGGTGAAGGCCGGCAGCCTGCTACCCGATGGCTCGCTGATCGTTCCGATGGAGAACACGGCGGTCACGGCCGACGGCAAGCACATCGTCCGGCTGGCGGGCGCTCGCCAGGACGGCGCGGTGGACGGCAGCGGCACGCTGGCGCAGGTCACGTTCCGCGTGGTCGGCTGCGGCGGGATGAGCATTGAGCTGGCGAACAGCGACCAGGCATCCCTGACGCTCTCCAATGCCAAGAGCGAGGCGCTGCCGGTGGACCTGATCGGCGCGGTGGACATTCGCACGGGCTGCATCTTCCTGCCCTACATCGCGGTCGGCCAGTAGCAGTCACACGTTAGCTCCCTCTCCCTTTGGGCGAGGGGTGGGGTGAGGGTCTGAGTACCCTCACCCTGCCCTCTCCCACGGGGAGAGGGTTCGTGTGTGTCTGGCGATCCGCAATCGTTTGCCGAAAGTTGCCCAAAATCCCCCCCCTGGCTATAATGCTGCGGTGCTTTGGTGGCGCGCATCATGCTATCAAAACGGGCAGTAGCTATCATCCTGCACTGAAAGACGCGCTTATGAACACCAACATCTGGCTTGCGATCATTGTCCTCGCTATTGTGATGAGCGCAATGATCGTGCTCAAGCCAGCCGATGCGGCGCCATTCGCCGCGTCGGCCGATGGGCCACGCAGCGCCCATCCGCGCTTCCACGTGGTCTGGTCCCACGATAGCCAGGGCTGGCACTGGCCCATCGTGAGCGCCGACCGCTAGTCCCCCCCTGCCTCTCCAAACGCCCCATTGACGCAGTGCGCCACTGGGTTTATACTTGAGTCGGCGTTCGACGAGCCGATTCCTTTATCCCGTCTGTGACAATGATGTCGCCGAACGGGCCTCCCGTTCTGGCGGAGGAAGCCACAATGGACTTTCAACTAACCGAAGAGCAACGCATGGTGCGCGACATGGTGCGCGACTTCGCCCAATCTGAGGTCGCCCCGCGCGCGCGAGAGGTGGACGAGACCAGCCAGTTTCCTGCCGAGACGTTTCGCAAGCTGGGGGAGCTGGGCCTGCTGGGCCTGCCGTACCCTGAGAAATACGGCGGCGCAGGCGGCGACACGGTGAGCTACGCCATCGCCGTCGAGGAGCTGTCGCGGGCGTGCGGCTCGACCGGGCTGACCTACGCCGCGCACGTGTCCCTGGGCTGCGCGCCATTCTACCTGTTCGGGAGCGAGGAGCAGAAGCAGAAGTACCTGACCCACCTCGCCAGCGGCAAGGGGCTGGGGGCGTTCGGCCTGACGGAGCCACAGGCCGGCTCGGACGCGGGGGCGACGCGCACGACTGCGCGCAAGGATGGCGACAACTGGGTGCTGAACGGGGCGAAGATGTGGATTACGTCCGGCTCCATCGCCGACGTGATCGTGGCGACGGCGCGCACGATTGTGGACGGCGAGGACCGCGGTGTCTCGTGCTTCATCGTCGAGAAGGGCACGCCCGGCTTCATCCCCGGCAAGGATGAGCCGAAGATGGGGCTGAAAGGCTCCGTCACGTCGCAGCTGTTCTTCGAGGACTGCCGCGTGCCGGCCGAGAACATTCTCGGCGCGATCGGGCAGGGCTTCAAGCAGATGCTCATCATCCTCGACGGCGGGCGCATCAGCATCGGCGCGATGGCGCTGGGGCTGGGCGTGGCGGCGCTCGACGCGGCGGTGGGCTACGCCAAGGAGCGCGTCGCCTTCGGTCACCCCATCGCCGACTACCAGAGCATCCAGTGGAAACTCGCCGACTCGGCCACGCTGTTGGAGGCGTCGCGGCTACTCATCCTGCAGGCGGCGTGGCTGAAGGATCGCGGCAAGCGCTTCACCCAGGAGGCGGCCATGGCGAAGCTGTTCGCGTCGGAGGCCGCCGAGAAGGCGTGCTTCGAGGCGGTGCAGATCTTCGGCGGCTACGGCTACTCCCGCGAGTATCCGGTCGAGCGCTACTACCGCGACAACCGCCTCACGGAGATTGGCGAGGGGACGAGCGAGATCATGCGGCTGGTCATCGCGCGCAACATCCTGCGCGATCACCACAGCCTGTAGCCGTTTCCGCTGTCACTCTCCGCCGGGGTCGGACTTGCGTCCGGCCCCTTTTTCTATACACTTTCCCTTCGATATTCGCCGCCCGCGCCTGAGCGCCCCCGACTCTCCACACGGGGGACTCGGGTCTGTGGCGTTGCGCCTCTTCCATCAGTCACGCTCTGAAGGAGACATACTGTGCGAATCCCCTCGCTTCCATCGCGCCGTTTCGCATTTGCCCTGGCGACGCTTGCCCTGCTCGCCGTGCTGGCGGCTCTGCCCGTGCTGGCCCAGTCGGCCGGCGCGGCGAACGCTGCCGCCTCATCCGCCAGTTCCAGACCCCTATCAACCGAGCAACTGATCGAGCAGGCGTATAGCAAAGACGAGATTACGGCCGAGCAGCGCATCCTCTACCTTGCCTACGCCGTGTACGACATCTCGAAGCTGCCGGCGCAGTACCACGGCACGGCCGGCTGGTACGGCACGGCGGCGGTGGCGGAGATCAACACGACGCTCCAGAACCAGGGCACGAGCAAGGCCACGCCGCTGTCGCCGACGGCCATGCTGGAGCTGACGCGGCTTACGCGGCCGCAAGGCACGCTGTGCGACAAGGCGGACGAGCCTAACACGACGGAAACGGCGAACTTCGTCATCAACTATGGAACGATCAACATCCTGACCATTGATCAATACAAGACCGGCCTCGAGAAGGCGTTCGAGGTTGAGGTGACGTCGTTTGGCTGGCCGAAGCCGCCGTTCACCGCCGCCAACACCTATAACAAGTATCCCGTGCAGGTCACCAATGCTTCGTCGGCGGATGCCAGCCTGTACGGCTACGTGACGACGAATGGCGGCCCCTACACCGGCTTCATCGGCAACAACCCGAACACGCCGGCGGCCGAGACAGATGCCTACGCGACGTGCATGGTGATCAACAACGACATGGGGCAGTTCGCGGGGAACGACCCGGCGAAGTCCCTGCAGGCGCTGAATGCCACCACGGCCCACGAGTATGTCCACTCGATCCAGTTCGGCGTCGGCTCCCCGTCGCCGACTGTCATCGGGATGTGGATCGAGTCGACGGCGGCCTATGCTGAGGACGAAGTCTACCCGGACAGCCACGACAACTACGGCTACCTCTGGCCGCTGTTCCAGCAATCGCTCGCGGCATATCCCAGGAATAACAACGGCTGGTACTCGAACTGGCCGATGTTCCGCTACGCCTCAGAGCAGAACGGTGGGCTGAGCACGCCGGGCGGTGGCGAGGTGGTCTACAAGAACTTCCTGGCGCTCGCAGCGGCGGGGCAGGCGGCCATCCCGGCCTACGACAACGCGCTGAAGGCGAAGGGCAGCAACCTCAACGACTTGTTCCATAACTTCGCCATCGCCATCCGCTTCACCAAGAAGTGCCCTGTGGCGAACCCGTACTGCTACAGCGACGGCGACAGCATCGCGCTGAAGATGCAGAACTCGCCCATCCAAAATGATGGCGAGGTGGCCTCGGTCGGCGCGAGCTACACCGGCAGCATCACCGACACGTACTCCATCAACTACGTCGGCCTGCCGGCGAGCGGCGCCTACAGCGTCGAGGTGGCGAACACGGCGGCCAACGGCGAGCTGCGGGCCAGCGTCGTCGCGGACACCGGCGACGGCCTCACCGTTGTGGCCGTGCCCGGCGTCGCCGGCCCCGGACAGACGGCGACCCTGGCGAGCTTCACCGTGCCGGCGGGCACGCAGCGCGTGATCCTCGTCATCACCAACCAGGGCATGTCGAGCAACGACACGCCGGCCACAACGCCCTACAAGGTCACTCTCGGCGCCGCCGGCGAGGGCGGGACGCCGACGCCGCCGGCCGAGACGGCGACACCCACGGCGACACCGACGCCGAGCAAGACGCCGACGCCGCCGGCCGAGACGGCGACACCCACGGCGACACCGACGCCGAGCGACACGCCCACGCCACCGCCCGGCGGGTATACCCACTTCGCCTACCTGCCCCTGGTCGGAAGGGAATACCGTTTCGAGCAAGTTCCTCCGTCCCTGTCGCGGTAGCCGCGCCGCCCTACCGCCCGCGCCTCTATACTCATCTCACCCAGCCCTCTCCCACACGGGGAGAGGGCTGGGTGAGGGCCTTAACGCCTCGCCGAGATTCCTTAGATTTCTCTCATTTTGCCTATTGACAAACGCCGCACGCCGTGATACACTGGACTGTGAACGTTCACGTGAACGTTCACGGACCCACTTCGATGGTGAGGCGTAGTCCATGGGCGTTCCCAGGCATCAGCGGACGACAATCAAGGATGTGGCCGCTCGCGCCGGTGTCTCCTACCAGACGGTGTCCCGCGTGCTGAACGGCAAGGACGACGTCTCGGACAAGACGCGGGAACGTGTCCGGGCGGCCATTGACGAGCTGAACTATCGCCCGTCCGCCATCGCCCGCAGCCTCGTGTCCCAGCGCACCCACGTTCTGGGATTGTTCACCGCCGACTTCAGCGACTACACCCACGCCCGCATTATCGAGGGCGCCGAGGCTGAGGCCCGCCACCAGGGTTACCTGATCTTCGTCAGCGGCGGCGACCGCGGCCCGGACGGTGAGCCGCTGAGTTCCCCTCTCCTGTCACAACACCAGACCGAAGGCTTGCTCATCGTCTATCACGGCTCCGACCGCGACACAGGCGCGCTGTTCGAGCATGTCTCGCCGGAGCTGCCCGTCGTCACCATCGGCTATGGCCGAGACCTCCCGCGTGTCGTCTCGGTCGGCATCGCCAACGTCCAGGGCGGCTATTTGGCGACCGAGCACCTGCTGGCGCTTGGCCGCAGGCGTATTGCTCTCATCAGCGGTCCACGCCAGTTCTACGCCAGCCAGGAGCGCTACGCCGGCTACGCCCAGGCTCTTGCCCAGGCCAACCGCCAGGTTGACCAGCGTCTCGTCGACGCCGGCGACTGGACGAGCGCCAGCGGCTACGCGGCCATGCTGCGCTTGCTGGACCGCGCCAGCTTTGACGCGGTGTTCGTGCAGAACGATCGCATGGCGATGGGCGCGTTGCAGGCGCTACGGGAGCGCGGCCGGCGCGTGCCGGACGACATCGCCGTGGTCGGCTTCGACGACATTCCCTCCACGCCGTATTTCGATCCGCACCTGACGACTGTTCACCAGCCCAATTTCGAGTTGGGTCAGGCCGCGGCGCAGATACTCATCGACATCATCCACGGCGCGCCGCCGCCGGTCGCACCCATTCGCCTCACAACACATCTCGTGATTCGCCAATCCTGTGGCGCGGCCCCGGCCGCAAAAGGAGGTGACACTCAAGACGTCCTAACCCACCATACGCAAGAAGTCGGCAGTTGAGTCAACCCAACTCTTCCAATGGAGGAAAACTGTGAGCCGCATCACACCCAAAATGAGACTGGCCTTGCTGCTGGGCGCCTTCGGCGTCCTGGCCCTGGTCGTCCTGGCGTGCTCGTCCGCACCGGCGGCTGCGCCCCAGGCGGCCGCCACCGCCGCGCCAGTCGTTCAGACCGTCGTCGTCAAGGAAACGTCCGTCGTCGAGAAGACCGTGGAGAAGCAGGTCCAGGTCCAGGTGACGGGCGCCCCGAACATGCGCCTGGTCTACAACTCCTACCAGAGCGACCCCGAGCCGCGCAAGCAGGACGAGGACCTGGTGGCGCAGTTCAAGAAAGCCAACCCGAACATTGACATCGAGCACAGCATCGTGGACCACGAGGGGTTCAAGCAGGCCATCCGCACCTACCTGGCCGCCTCCCGCCCACCGGATGTCATGACCTGGTTCGCCGGCAACCGCGCCCGCTTCTTCATTGACAAGGGCCTGATCATGGACATCAGCGATGTCTGGAAGCAGCAGGGCTGGGACAAGTCCTATCCCAAGGGCATGAACGCGCTGAGCACAGCCAACGGCAAGCAGTACTTCGTCCCCACGAGCTACTACTGGTGGGCGCTGTACTACAACAAGAAGGTGCTGGAGCAGGCCGGTGTCAAGCCGCCGCAGACCTTCGACGAGCTGCTCGCCGCGTGCAAGACGATGAAGGATAAGGGCATCATCCCCATCACCATCGGCACCAAGGCCCCGTGGCCGGCCGCCGGCTGGTTCGACTACCTCAACATGCGCACCAACGGCCCGGACTTCCATATCGCCCTGATGGAGGGTAAGGAGAAGTACACGGATCCGCGCGTGGCGAAGACCTTCGACAACTGGAAGAAGCTCCTCGACGCCGGCTGCTTCATCGAGAACCCGACGGCGTACACGTGGCAGGAAGGTCTCCAGCCGATGATTGACGGCAAGGCTGGCATGTACCTGATGGGTCAGTTCATCATGGACTCGATTCCGAAGGACAAGCAGGCTGACTTCGACTTCGTCCGCTTCCCGATCATTGACCCGAGCGTGAAGATTGGCGAGGATGCCCCGACGGACGGCTTCTTCGCCGCCGCCAAGTCCCCGAACCCTGAGGCCGCCAAGAAGTTCCTGGCCTTCCTCGGCTCGAAGGAAGCCCAGACCTACTTCGCCAAGAACTTGCAGCGCCTGCCGACCAACGGTGATGTTGACCCAAGCATCTTCACGCCCGCGACCCAGAAGGGCATTGACATCATCAAGAAGGCCGACTACATCGCGCAGTTCTACGACCGAGACACGACACCAGAGATGGCCGAGAAGGGCATGGCCGCCTTCCAGGACTTCATGGCGAACCCGGGCAACGCCCAGCAGATTCTCACCGGCCTCGAGACGGAGCGCGCCCGCATCTTCAGCGGAACGCCAACGCCGTAATAGCCCCGCAACGTAGTGACGACTTCAGTCGTTCTCCCTCCTAAGAAACGACTGAAGTCGTCACTACACAGCCAACGTCTGAGGAGGGGCCAGTAGTAGCGACTTCCAGTCGCTTCTTCGGGCGAAGAAACGACTGAAGTCGTTACTACATAGCAGTTGAAAGGAGCCATTCCATGGCCGCTACTGGCAGCGTCGAGGCGACGCGGCAGGTCGCTGCGAACCCAGGGCGCTCGCACCGCGCGCCGGTGTTTACGCCCTACCTGTTCCTGGCCGTGCCCGTGATCATGTTCCTCATTTGGGTCATCGGGCCGATGTTCTACTCCTTCTATCTCAGCCTGACCAACTGGGATGGCATCTCGTCCCCGGACTACATCGGATTCGCCAACTACCAGCGTCTCTTCAAAGACCCGCTCTTCTACACGTCCATCGGCAACAACGTCAAGTGGCTCATCTCCTTCATCACCGTGCCGGTGGCGCTGGGGTTGGCCCTGGCGATGGCCCTCAACCGCAACCTGCCCGGCGCGCGCGGGATCAAGTCGGCCATCTACTCGCCCTACATCCTCGCGCCGGTGATCATCGGCCTCATCTTCGGCTGGATCTACCTGCCGGTGCAGGGCCTGCTCAATACCTTCCTGCGCTCGGTGGGCCTGGGCGCGCTCCAGCAAGGCTGGCTCGCCAACCCGGCCCTGGCGACGTGGTGCATCATCGCCGCCGCTATCTGGCGCCAGGTGGGCTACATCATGGTGCTCTACCTGGCCGGCCTCCAGGGCGTAGACCCGACGCTGATTGACGCCGCGAAGGTGGACGGCGCGAACGGCTGGCAGCAGTTCCGCAGCGTCATCTGGCCCCTGCTCGCGCCCGTCACCGTCATCGTCGTCGTCATCAGCATCATTGATTCGCTGCGTTCCTTCGACCTGGTCTACATCATGACGCGCGGCGGCCCGGCCAACTCCTCGCAGGTCATGGCGACGTTCATGTACATCGAGGCGTTCAACAACTACAAGATGGGCTACGGCGCAACGATTGCCGTCGTGCTGTTCCTGCTGACCTCGATCTTCATCTTCATCTACCTCTGGCGCGTCCTTCAGGACGAGCTTGAGTACTAGGGAGGACGAGCCATGGCTGCTGCTGCGCCTACCCAACCCCGTGCGGGATTCTCCATTGGCAAGTGGATCGTCTACATCCTGGTCTACGCCTTGACGCTGCTCTGGGTCGTGCCGGTCATCACCGCCATCCTGACGTCGTTCCGCACCAACGACGACGTCATGAAGCGGGGCTTCTTCGCCCTGCCCACCAGCATCAGCTTCCAGGCGTACATTGACGCCTGGAACCGGGGCGGCCTGTCCCACTACCTGCCCAACAGCTTCATCATCACCCTGCCGTCCCTGGTGGCGACACTGTTCCTGGCGTCCCTGGCCGGCTACGCCCTGTCGCGCTTCAAGTTCCCCGGCAACCGCCTCATCTTCTTCATGTTCGTGGCCGGGGCGATGCTTCCGTTCCAGATCCTGCTGCTGCCCGTCTTCAAGCTCTCGGACACGCTGGGCATCTACGACACCTACTGGGCGCCCATCTTTCTGCACACCGCGTTCCAGCTCGGCTTCTGCACCTTTGTGCTGCGCAACTACATGCGCACGGTGCCCGGCGAGATTCTGGAGGCGGCGCGCATAGACGGCTGTGGCGAGTTCGGCATCTACCGCCGCATCATGATGCCGCTGACCATTCCGGCCATCGCCGCCCTGGCGACGCTGGAGTTCACCTGGATCTTCAACGACTTCCTGTGGGCCTTGGTGCTCATCCAGCGCGACCAGCTCAAGCCGGTGACGACGGGCCTGTCCGTCCTGCAAGGGCAGTACATCACGGAGTACAGCGTCATCATCGCCGGCTCGATCATCGCCGCGCTGCCGACGGTGCTCGTGTTCATCTTCCTGCAGCGCTACTTCATCGCCGGCCTGACCCTCGGCGCGACGAAGGGCTAACGGCATAAGACACTACCCATCATGCCCTCTCCCCGTGGGAGAGGGCAGGGTGAGGGTCTTGTGCGCCGACGTCGGAATGCAGACCCCTCACCCCCAGCCTCTCTCCCACGGGGAGAGGGGGGGCCAGAAACAGCGATCATGACCGATACAACGTCTATCCTGCGCCGTCCGTCGGTTCTCTACGACGCCTACATCTTCGACCTCGACGGCACGGTCTACCTGGGCGACGCCCTGCTGCCGGCCGCCGGCGAGACCATCACAACCCTGCGCGAGATGGGCCGCCGCACCGTCTTCCTGTCCAACAACCCGACTCACACCCAGCAGGAGTATGCCGCGCGCCTGGCGCGGCTCGGCCTGCCGACACCGCTGGACGACATCGTGAACTCCTCGATGGTCATGGTAGACTTCTTGCAGCGGATGATGCCGGCGGCCAGGCTGTTCGTCGTCGGCGAAGCGCCGCTGGCGCATGATTTGGCGGCGGGGGGCTTCGAGCTGACCGACGACCCGAAACGGGTGGACGCCGTCATCGCCAGCTTCGACCGCACCTTCGTCTACCGCAAGCTCCAGATCGCCTTCGACGCCATCAACGCCGGCGCGCGCTTCTTCGCCACCAACGCCGACCGCTACTGCCCGGTGCCGGGCGGCGGCGAACCGGACGCGGCAGCCATCATCGCCGCCATCGAGGCGTGCACCGGCGCAAAGGTCGAGGCGGTCGTGGGCAAGCCGTCGCGCCACATGGCCGCCGCCATCCTGGGCCGCCTGAAGCTGCCGCCCGACCGCTGCCTCATGACCGGCGACCGCCTGGAGACCGACGTCTTGATGGGACTGGACGCCGGGATGGCGGCGGCGCTGACGCTGACCGGCGCGACGGCGGCCTCCGCCCTGGCGACCTCGCCCATCCACCCGACCTACGTCATCCGCAACCTGGGTGACCTGCTGCCACAAGATATTCTGGGGGGGTAAAGCTTTGGACCACGAAGGCCGCGAAAGGCCGCGAAAAACGCGAAAGGCATTCGGCAGGCAGTCTGTTTTCGCGGCTTTCGCGTTCCTTTCGCGCGGTTCGCGGTCCAACCTCCCCGTTGGCGACTACCATGCCTACTCCAGCGTTTGTCATCGGGATTGACCAGGGGACCAGCGGCAGCCGCGCGCTGATCCTGGACCGCGAGGGCCAGGTCTGCGGCTACGGCTATCGGCCGCTGGCGCGGCTCTATCCGCAGCCGGGGCGCGTCGAGCAGGACCCCGTCACCGTCGCCGCCACGGTCTCCGACGCCATCGCCGAGGCGCTAAGTCAGGCCGGCCTGGCGCCTGCCGACGTGGCCGCCATCGGCATCGCTTCGCAGCGCAACACTGATTTCGCCTGGGATGCCCCGACGGGGTGGCCTGTCGGCCACGCCATCACCTGGCAGGACCTGCGCACCGTCGAGCTGGTCGAGGAGCTGTCGGCCTGGCCCGAAGCGGCGGATTGGCGCGAGCGTCTCGGCTACTTCCCCGGGCCGTGGAGCTCGGCGATGCACCTGGCGTGGCGAATGCGCCACGACCGCGAGTTCGCCGAGGCGGCGCACGCCGGTACGCTGCGCGTCGGCCCGTCGGCCGAGTGGCTGCTCGTGGCGCTCGGCGCGGCCCACGACCACGCCGCCGACCTGTCCCTGGTGCAGCAGATGGGGATGTACGATTTTCGCGCTCACCGCTACTGGGACGAGTGGCTGGCGCGGCTCGGCGTGCCGCGCGCGATTCTGCCCGACGCCGCGCCGACGGTGCGCGACTACGGCCGCCTGCGCCTGACAGATGCCCACGGCCGCCAGGCCGACGTCCCGGCGCTGGCAATGATCGGCGACCAGCAGGCGGCGCTGTATGGCTACGATTGCCGCCAGGCGGGCGACGCTGAGTGTACCCACGGCACGGCCACGTTCGTGGATGTCTGCACCGGCGGCCACGCGCCGCAGCAGGAGCGCATCAACGTTTACTACGCCTGGGAGATGGACGGGGAGATCACGTACTGCATGGAGGCCGACGCGACGGTGACAGGCGCGGCGATCCGCTGGATGCGCGAGAGCGCGCGCCTGTTCGACCGCGACGAGGAGGTCGGGCTGCTGGCAGGCTCCGTGCCGGATGCGGGCGGCATCGTCTTCGTGCCCGCCTTTACCGGCCTCAACGTGCCCTACAACGACGTCAACGCTCGCGGCACCATCCTGGGGCTGACCCTGGGCAGCCATCGCGGGCATATCGTGCGCGCTTTCCTGGAGGCGCTGGGCTATCAGGTGCGCGCCATCCTGGAAACCATCGCGGCGCAGGCCGACATCCACGTCGGCCGGCTGTACCTCGGCGGCGGCGTGTCGGCCAGCGACCTGGCGTGCCAGATTCAGGCGGACATGCTCGGCGTTCCGACGGTGCGCCCGGTGTTTACCGAGACGACGGCGCGGGCGGCGGCGCTCCTGGCCGGCGTGGGCGCGGGCATCTGGCCGGCCGACGGCCTGCCGCCGCTACCGAGCGCGGTCACGGTCTTCGAGCCGCGCCTCTCCGCCGATGAGCGGGACGCCGGCTACGCGCGCTGGCAGCGGGCGGTGGACACGGTGCGCGGCTGGGGCAGCGGGTAGTGGTTTGTGGCCCGGGAGCTGCGCGTTTTGTAGTAACGACTTCAGTCGTTCTGAGGCCTGGGAAACGACTAAAGTCGTTACTACGTTCCGACTACTTTGGGTGTGACACGCCGCTAGTTCGGCTTGAGGCCCGCCGCCGCCAGGACGCGCTCCGCCGCCGCCACCTGCTCGGCGTGGCGGGCGACAAACGCCCCCATGTCCGCGTCCACCGGGATGCCCATGGCGCGCCGGTCGGCCGCGGTATCCACGGTGGGCGGCGCGATGTCTTTCGTCGCCGCCGGCGCGCTTAGCAGACTGACGCACTTCTGATACGACGCCCGCCAAAGGGCCTGCCCATCCTGGGGCAGGAAGTTCGGGTCGGCGGCCAGCAGCACCGACGCTTCCTGAATCAGCTTCTTGCACTTCTCCCACGTGTCTTTGCGCGCCGCATCGTCGGCGAAGGGATCGAGGTTCGTCAGCTGCGCCGCGTCCTCGGCCTCCCGCAGCTTACCGGCCCACGGCGCCCCGTCGGACAGACTGGCCGGGCGGGTCGGCAGGCGAACGACGCTCAGAATGACGTAGGAGAGCTGGGTCACCGGCTGGCCGTCAATGCGCAGGCCGCTGTCGAGCACCTCGACGCTCTGGATGCTGTCCGGTAGGGGGTTGTCGGCGTCCGACGTGCCGAGGATGACGTAGTAGCCATCCTGGAGGCCGTTGGCCGTGCCGTCAAGGTTGAAGTCGGCGGTGAATTGGAGGATGGGGCGCTGCTCCTCGGCCGGGATGTACGCCCGGATGATGTCCGACGACAGCTTGCTGAGGATGCGCGCGACCGGCGCAACCCCCGGCGCGAGGGACACGACGGTCAGGAAGCTGTCGCTGTTGATGATGGAGCTGAGGCTCGCCAGGCGATTCTCGCGGTCAACGACGAACTCGATGGACGCCGTCGCGCGGGACATGCTCGCCGGGACGAGCGCGATGAGGTCGCGGCTGAGGCCGAGCTGCGTCGCCTGGTTCTTGTCCACGGCCAACGTCCGCTGCAGCGCCCGCATCTCCTGGTTGCCGAGGATGGCGCTGTTGAGGTTGACCGAGGATGTGACGACCAGGCTGCGCACGTTGTCCCAGATCGCGCCATCGAACGCGGCCTGGGCGCTCTTGATCTGGACGAGGAAGTAGTCCTCGCCCGCCTGCACGGGCTGCGAGCCATCGCGGGGTACGTACATCATCATCGTCCCGACGCGCTGGTACGGTTCGCTGGCGTTTCTGAAGAGTGAGAACGGCATACGATTCTCCTGTCGGTCTGGGTGCTGGCGATATTATACACCGATGTCGTGCAACGTGGCGCGGGCCTCGCCCAGGACCTCGACATTCACGAGACGCTCGCTGTGGGGGACGTAGTAGAGGCGGACGCGCCGCTCCTCGTCGAGGGCGTTGTAGCCTGCCTCTGTCACCCTGAAGCGCATGTCGCCGAGGGCGTAGAAGTGGCGCGGCCGGCTGCGGCTGCCCTCCACGATGCGCTCGACGTCGCCGTCCAGCGCCAGCGCGCGACGGTCGGCCACATCGCGCGCCGTTCGCACCAGCCGCACCGCGTCGCCGATGACGATCATCAGGGCGGCCAGGACGACGGCCAGGATGAGCCACGGCTGGCCGGCGGCGGCGGCGAGGGCGCTGAGGGCGAGGGCGGCCAGGGTGACGGCCACGACGAGCAGCGCCGGGCCGAACAGCGGGCGCAGCAGCCAGCGCGTCTGCTCGTCGGCGAGGCGGCCGGCCTGGTTCGCGGCCAGCGCCGAGGCCAGCAGCCCGTTGGCCTGGGCCAGCCGCGTCGTCATAGCCGCCGGGGTGACTTCGGCCGGCTCGATAGGATCGGCGGACAGGAGCCAGCTGCTCTGGGCCAGATAGTAGAAACGATAGTGGCCGGGCGGCGGCATGGCGGCGCCGCGTAGCGGCAGCAGGGGGCGCGCCGCGACCTGGGCGACGTACTCAGAGCCGTTCCAGGTCACCTGCCCGTCGTCGGATGCGATGGCCGGTCCGGCCACATCACCGCGGATTCGCCGCAGCCGCGCGATCGTCCAGACCGTGACGATTAGCACGAGGGCGATAACGGCCAAGAGCGCCAGGCGAATGAGGAGCGCGAGGGGGGAGGCGCTCATCTCCTGCCCCAGCCAGATGGGCAGCGCGATGAGCACCAGCAGCACGGCGCTGACGAGGAAGAAGATAAGCAGGCCGCGGCTGCGCCGCATCTGCGCCGCCAGGGTGTCGCGCTGCGCGGGCGTCAGCGCGCCGCCGGCGTTGGCTGCGACGGCGTGGGGGTCGGTGAGCGCCAGGGTTGGGGGCGGCAAGTCGGACATGGCTTTGCACTCGGTTGTCATGCTGAGCGAAGCGAAGAGGCGACCGCCTAGATTATGCCCCAGGGCCGCCCGCATGTCGAGCTAACCCATGATCAGGATAAGGAGAGCGGTATGCTGTTCGGCGTAGACTATTACCCAGAGCACTGGCCGGTGGAGCGGTGGGCGCAGGACGCAGCCCAGATGCGCGGCCTGGGCCTGGACTATGTGCGAATCGCGGAGTTTGCGTGGGCGAAGATGGAGCCGTCGGCAGGGCAGTTCGACTGGGCATGGCTCGACCAGGCGATGGAGGTTCTCGCCGCCGCCGGCCTGCGCCTCATCCTGGGCACGCCGACGGCCGCGCCGCCGGCCTGGCTCATCCATGCGCACCCGGATATCCTGCCCGTGGACGCCGAGGGGCGCCGCCGCCGCCACGGCGGCCGCCGCCACGTCTGCGCCAACGCGCCGGAGTTCCAGGCGGCGTCGGACCGCATCGTCCACGCCCTCGCCGAGCGCTATGGGCAGCACGCCGCCCTCGTGGGGTGGCAAATAGACAACGAATTTGGCGGCGGGAGCACGACGCGCTGCTACTGCCCGCACTGCGCCGCCGCGTTCCGCCGCTGGCTCATGCGGCGCTACGAGAGCATCGAGGCCGTCAACGACGCCTGGCGCGCGGTATTCTGGTCCCAGACCTACAACGACTTCTCCCAGATCGAGCCGCCCAACCTCGTCCTCGGGCAGCCGAATCCGTCCCACGTCCTCGACTACTACCGATTCGCGTCGGATAGCTGGGTGGCGTTCCAGCGCTCCCAGGTGACCATCCTGCGCGCCGCGTCGCCGGGGCGCTGGATCACCCACAACCTGATGGGGCCGGTGCGCTCGATTGACTACCACGCGCTGGCCGAGGACCTGGACTTTGTGAGTTGGGACAACTATCCCACGGGCAACACCGACCGCGACACGCCTGTTCTCTACGGTCCCGGCGCGACGCCCCCACCCCACGCCTACGACACCGGCGACCCGGCCATGACCGCGTTCTACCATGCCCTCATGCGCGGGCTGAAGGGCAAGCCGACGTGGATCATGGAGCAGCAGCCGGGCTACGTCAACTGGGGCAAGCACAATCCGACGCCCCGCCCCGGTGTTGTGCGCCTGTGGACGCTGGAGGATGTGGTTCACGGCGCGGACACGGTCGTGTTCTTCCGCTGGCGCGCGTGCCACTTCGCCCAGGAGCAGCTCCACAGCGGCCTGCTGAAGCACGACGGGACGCCGGACCTGGGCTACCAGGAGGTCACCGACCTTGCCGCTGACAGGCCGCTGCTCGAAGCGTTGCAGAGCGCCGCGCCCGCCGCCGACGCCGCCATCCTCTACTCGTACCAGGACGACTGGGCGGCGAGCCTTCAGCCGCACAACGCCGACTTCGACCTGCGCCGCGCCGTCTTCGGCTACTTCCGCGCCTTCCAGCGCACCGGCATCCCGGTGGACGTGGTGTCGCCCTGGGCAGACCTGTCGCGCTACCGCCTCGTCGTCGCGCCGACGCTCTGGCTTGCCGACAACGCCCTCGCCGACCGTCTGCGCGCCTACGCCGAGGCGGGCGGCACGCTTATGATCGGGCCGCGCAGCGGGTTCAAGACCCCTGACAACGTTGTCAACCCGGCCGGCCCGCCCGGCGCCCTGGCGGAGTTGACCGGCGTCCGGGTGGCCGAGTTCCACAGCCTGCCGCCGAGTGTGGCATACGAGCTGGCCTGGGAGGGCGAGACAGCGCCGGTCATTCTGTGGGCCGAGGCCCTGGAGCCGGCGCCGCGCGTCGAAGTGGTGGCGACGTGGAACGGCGGTCTGCTAGAGGGGCAGCCGGCGGCGACACTGCGAGGCGCGGGGCGCGGCCAGGTGGCCTACGTGGGCGCGTGGGCGGACGACGCGCTGGCCGACCGGATCGTCGGCTGGCTGGCGCACGTGGCCGGTGTGTGGGAGATGGTGGAGCCGCCGTCGGGCGTGTTCGTGGGGCGGCGCGCGTCTGCCGAGACCGAGTACATGGGGCTGGTCAACGCGACGGACGAGTACCAGATGGTGGCGCTCTACCCGCCGGCCTGGCGGGACGCGCGCACGGGCGAGGCGTGGGAGGCGACGGTGACGATCCCGCCGCGCAGCGTGCTCGTCGGCGTGCGTCCGACAGACGATGGCCCTGCCGTCTAATGCCCATGAACGAAATGACCGCTGTAGCGCCGACTTCAGTCGGCTCTTGGAGAAAGGTAACGCAAAGGCGCAAAGACGCAAAGGAAGAAGCGCAAAGGGGATCGAAAAGTAGTGGCGACTTTCAGTCGCTCTGAGGGTTGGGGTAGCTCCATAGTTTAGCGGGGAGAGCCACCTCCTGCGCCGACACTCTTGCGGCAACACTAGGTGACTCTTCGTGAGTGGTCACGCCACGGGATCGGATGTACGACGGCTACGGTGGAGACGCGCCATGGCGCGTCTCTCCTACGCGCGGCCGAAGGCCCGCCGCACGCCGGGCGAGAACAGATAATACGCCAGGATGCCGGGGATGATGAGGCCGATGATGCCCCAGAACCAGCTCCCGTTGAGGATGCTCAGGATGGGCGGGATGAGGTTGATGACGACGGCGATGACACCCAGGAGCCACGCCCACGGCCGCAGGCGCAGGGCGCCGAAGCCGACGATGATGAGGATGACCGCGCCGACCAGCGCGGCCAGGCCACCCCAGAGCGCCGACGCGCCCCAGTTCTGCAACCCCTGGCTGAAGATCACGCCCGTCAGCCAGCCGATGCTGGCGAACCCCATCACGATGAACGACCAGATGATCTCGATGATGCCCCAGAGGATAGCGAGCCACGCCAGAATGGTGACTCCGGTGGGACGTTCCATAGAATTCCTCCTGACTGACTGCTAATGATGGTGAATGATGCGATGCGTCTGGTTGGCCGAGCGCGCTGCTAGTCTAGCATAGATGCGCGGGCGGCGCAAGGGGGGCGTGGACCATAACATGCCGAACGTGATGGTGTAAGGAGAGGAAAAGATCGCATGGGAGACACATTTTTGCTCTACGGCTCGACCGGCTTCACCGGCGACCTCACGGCGCGGCTCGCCGTGACCCGCGGCCTGCGGCCTATCCTGGCCGGGCGCAGCCGCGACAAGCTCGCGGCGCAGGCGGCGGAGCTGGACCTCGATTATCGCGTGGTGAGTCTCGACGACGCGGCCGGCCTCGACCGCGCCCTGGCCGACGTGCCCGTCGTCCTGCACTGCGCCGGCCCGTATGTGCACACGTCGCGTCCCATGGCCGACGCCTGCCTGCGGACGGGCGCGCACTACCTGGACATCACCGGCGAGCTATCGGTCTACGCGGCCCTCGCCGCCCGGGACCAGGAGGCCCGCGTCCGCAAGGTCATGCTTCTGCCGGGCGTCGGCTTCGACGTGGTTCCGAGCGACTGCCTGGCGCTCCACCTTAAGGAGCGCCTGCCGACCGCGACGCGCCTGGCCCTGGCGTTTCAGATGCGCGGCCCGGCGCGGATGTCGCGGGGAACGGCGCTGTCCGGGGTGGAGATGGCGCCGGGGGGCGGGCGCGTGCGCCGCGACGAGCGGCTGGTCCAGGTTCCCCTCGCCGCCAAAACGCGCCAGATTGACTTTGGGCGCGGCCCGGTCGAGGCGGCGCAGTTTCCGTGGGGCGACGTGTTCACGGCGTACTATAGCACCGGCATCCCCAACATCGAAAACTACATCGCGCTGCCCAAAAGCGCGATCCGAGGGCTGCGCCTGGCCCGCTACAGTCAGCCGCTCTTGAAGCTGTCGCCCGTGCGCTCGCTGCTGAAGCGGGCGATTCGGGCGCAGCCGGCCGGGCCAACCGCCGAGCAGCGGGCCAGGACGCGGGTGGTGGTGTGGGGCGAGGTGACGGACGACAAAGGGGGGCGGGCGGTGGCGCGGATGAGCGGGCCGGAGCCGGGCTATACCTGGACGCCGATGCTGGCGCTCACGGTGGTGGAGCGCGTGCTGGCGGGGGACGCGCCGCCGGGCTACCAGACGCCCGGCTCGGCCTACGGCGCGGACCTGCCACTTGGTCCGGAGGGTGTCGCGCGCGAAGACGTGGAGTGAGCCAACCTTGCCGAGGGTGGACAAACTGGCTGTCGGACCCCTATGCAGACTGATGTTTGTGTGATAGACTGTCAGTCTGGCTGCCCGACGTTTGGGCCGCCGCATGCGAGCGGCGAGGCCGCTTATCAGGAGGAAGTATGATCGTGGTGCGTATGGTTTTCCAGACGAAGTTCGGGATGTCGGGACAGATAGCAGCCGGGTTCAAGGAAGCAGCCGCGTGGACACGCGAAGCCCTCGGAGCCGACGCCGCGGTGCGTGTGCGAATCCTGACCGACCTTAGCGGCCCGTTCAACACCGTGATCCAGGAAATCGAGATGGAAAGCCTGGCGCAGTGGGAGCAGTCACGCGCCCGGCTCTTCGCCGACCCGCGCTGGCACGAGATGCAGGCGCAAATGCAGGCAACCATGCCCGACGCCATGGAGTCCGGCCACACGGAGTTCTACACGCTCGAATACGCCGGGTAGCGCTCGACGCAAGAACGTAGACGCAGATTAGGTAGGGGCGGGTTGCTTCAAACCTGCCCCTACGGCATTTGTGGGGTTACGCCAGGGCGCGGCGGATGGCGGCGACGTTTGCCGCCGTGCCGGCGTACTGCTCGCCCTGGCCCTCGAACTCGGCGGAGTAGTAGCCGTCGAAGCCGCTGTCGCGCATGATCTGCATGCAGCGGGCGAAGTCCCACTCCGGCATGTTCCCGTCAGCGTCCAGGTCCAGCGCCTTGGCGTGGGCGAGGGCGGCGTGGGGCGCGACCAGGGCCAGCGCTTCGTAGCGGAGCTCCGGCGCGAAGTTGCCGAAGTCGGGGCAGGTGGCGAAGCGGTCCCAGCCGACGGCCTCGCCGAGCGTGATGATGTTGGCGGGGTCGGCGGAGATGCCGCCGTGGTTCTCCAACAGGATGCGCATGCCGCGCGCCGAGGCGTACTCGGCCAGCTCGCGGTACGAGTCAATCGTGATGGACAGGTCGTAGGGCTGGGGCTGCTGGCCGGTGTTGATGCGAGCATTGGGGCTGCCCAGCTCGGCAGCGACGTCAATCCACGTCTTGATGGCGCGCAGGTCGTGGGCGCGGCGCTGCGGGTCGCGGTCGGAGATGTTGCCGACGTCAATGGGTACGTTGACGACCCTGACGTCGTTGTCGCGCAGGGCGGCGTTGAACAGGTCAATGTGGCGCATATCAGGCGCGGGCATATGGCGCGATACAAGCTCCAGGGCGTCTACGCCGAACCGCTGGCGGACGACGGTGGGGAACTGATCGAAGGCAAACTCGCGGTTGATGTAGTGGCGCACCGACCACGAGGAGACGGCAATTTTCATGATACTCGGGTGTCCTTTCGTAGCAATGACTCAGCGGATGACGCCGCCCGTCACGCGGGCGACGAGCGACTCGACCTCGTCCCGCGTCGTGTCTACCATGTCGCCGAACTGGCTCAGGGCGAGGGCGGCCAGCACCACGCCATAGCGCAGCCCCTGGGCCAGGCTGCCGTTCAGCCAGCCATGCAGGACGCCGGCAGCCAGGGCGTCGCCCGCGCCCAGGCGGTCCACGATGTGGACGGGGAGCGCTTGCTCATACAGAAGCTGCCCGCCATCCCACGCTTTCGCGCCCTGGTCGCCGCACGAGACGACGACGTTCCGCGCGCCGGTGCGCTCAACGAGCTGCATGACAATCTCTTCCGTCGTTCCCTTGCAATCGAACACGCGCCTGGCGTCAATCTGGCTGCACAGCAACATATCGGTGTCGCGGATGAGCGGCTCCAGCACCTCCCGCGCCCTGGCCTCCGTCCATAACTTCTGAC
The DNA here is from genome assembly GCA_046328525.1 of Anaerolineae bacterium. Taxonomy (GTDB): domain Bacteria; phylum Chloroflexota; class Anaerolineae; order Epilineales; family JAHCIE01; genus JBDHWG01. Next base: position 40,271 of record JAXLWK010000005.1, on the reverse strand, counting down.
GATAGTTGATGTCGAAGCTGATCTTGACGCCGGCGGCGCGCGCCTGAGCAATTGTCTGCTCGGCGATGGCGCGGCACGTCGGCGAGAGGGCAGGGGTGATGCCGGAGATGTGGATGACGCGCGTGTCCAGGAACGCGGGCCAGTTGACCTGGTCGGCGCGCAGACGCGAGATGCACGAGTCGGCGCGGTCGTAGACGACCTGGATAGGGCGCGGGGGCGCGGAGAACTCGACATAGTATGTGCCGACGCGGCCTGTCGAGGACCAGACGACGCCATCGAGGTTGACGCCCGCGCCGCGCAGGTGGTTGGCTATGATGCGCCCCAGGGGATTGGTCGGCAGCGCGCTGACCCACGCCGTGCGGCGGCCCAGGCGAGCGAGGGCGTAGGCGACGTTGCCCTCGGAGCCGCCGGGGGCGACGTCGAGGCGGTGCGTCGTTTCCAGACGCCGCCCGACGGGCACACTGAGCCGGAGCATGACCTCGCCGATTCCCGTCACGTCGTGGCGAGGTTCAGGCATGGCAGTCCTCCCACGCAGCGCGCAGTTTCCGCGCCCGCTCGGTGATGTCGTCGAGGGACTGGCTCGCGCCGGCCACCAGGGCGCTGCCCACGCCGACGGCGACAGCCCCGGCGCGCACGAACGCGGCGAGCGTGTCGGAGGAGACGCCGCCCGTCGGCACGAAATCCACGTCGTTGAGCGGGGCGCGCAGGGCCTTGAGATAGGCCGGCCCGACGACGTCGGAGGGGAACAGCTTGAGCATGCGGCAGCCGGCGGCGAAGGCGTCCTGGGCCTCGGTGGCCGTGAAGACGCCGGGCACGTGCAGCACGTCTTCCGCCAGGGCGCGGGTGACGGTCGGCAGGCTGAAGTTGGGCGCGACGGTGAACTGCGCGCCAGCGTCGGTGGCGGCATCCCACTGCTCCGGCGTGCGGACGGTGCCGGCGCCGACGAGAAGACGACCGGCGAAACGCTCCCGCAGCCTGGGGATGGCGTCGAGGGCGCCGGCGCTATTCAGCGTGACCTCGACAATGGTGACGCCACCCGCCAACAGTGCATCGCCGGTGTCGAGGATGCGCGGCAGGGGGTAGTCGCCGCGGATGATGGCGATGATGCCATCCTGTTTGATTGTGCGTGTCGCCTCTTCGATCGTCATACGCGTCTCCTGTGGGGTATCTGGGCGCCATTGTACACCCGCACCCGGGCGAGGGCAAAGTCCAAATATGAATTGACGCGGGAGGCCATCGGTGCTAACGTTGTCGGAAAGACGACTGACGCGAGGGATGGTCATGCTAGGCCCGTACATTCATGAAGGCGACGTGACGCTCGGCCCCATCGGCCCGCAGCACCTGGACAACTACTGCGCCTGGTTCGCCGACCAGGACGTGACGCGCTATCTGCTCATGATCCTGCCGCCGGCGGCGAAGCAGGAGCAGGAGTGGTTCGAGCGCATGACGGCGAGCGACCGCGTCGTCTACTGGGGCATTTTCGTGGACGGCGTGCACGTGGGCGCGACGTCGTTGGAGAGCATCAACTGGCAGCATCGCAACGCCTCCAGCGGCACCATCATCGGCGACAAGCGCTACTGGCGGCGCGGCGTCGGCTCGGCCGCGATGCGCCTGCGCACCCACTACGCTTTCCACCAACTCGGCCTGGAGAAGCTGAAATCCTCGGCGTTCGCCGAGAACGCCGGCAGCCGCCGCAGCCTGGAGAAGGCGGGCTACCGGCAGAGCGGCGTCGAGCGCCGTGAGATCTTCCGCGAGGGCCGCTGGCACGACATCATCCAGTACGAGCTGCTGCGCGAGGACTGGCTGCGGCTGAGGGACGATGAGTGACTTCAGCGTCGGTGTGCTGGCGGAGGACGATGTCGCCGGCGTCGTGGAGTTGCTGGCCGAGCAGGAGGCGCGGCTCGTGGCCCTCGATGGCCGCCTTTGCCCGCCCCATGGTCGCGAGCAGCTCGACATCCTGGTGCACCTGGAGGAGCTGCTGGAGTCCGAGCGGCAGCCGGAGATGACGCCGTTCGTCGTGCGCGCCGATGGTGTGGTGCGCGGCTACGTCCAGCCGGGCTGCTGGGACGTGCCGGCGGACAGCACGGCGGCGTGTTTCCTGCCTGCGCGCGTCGGCCTGGCGTATCACCTGGCCCTGCCGCCGCCCGCCGCGCCGGACTGCGCCCTCGTCGCCGGGGCGCTCCTGGATGCGCTCGACGGGCGCTGGGCGGCCCTGGGCACGGACGGCGAGGTCATTAGCTGGCCTAGCCGCGACGGCTGGCTCGCGCCACTGCTGACGGCGCGGGGCTTCTTGCCGGAGAGCTTCCTGGCCTTTCGTCCGGTGACACCACTGTCGTCGCCAAAGGTGGCCGACATTCGAGCGCGGCGGGCGCAGCCGGCGGACGAGGACAGGCTGGTGGCGCTATACCTGGAGGAGATCGGGTTTCACGTGGAGCGAGCGACGTTCCCGTGGCGCGTCGAGGGGTTGGAGGCGGGCTTCCGCGTTGCCCTGGCCCAGGCGTGGGCGTTTGCCAGCGTCGAGGATCACGCGCCGCTGCTGGTGGTCGTCGAGCGGGACGGCGAGGTGGTCGGCATGGCGGAGACGTATATCGAGCAGGTGAAGCGCGGGGCGGGCTACCTGCGGCCGGGGCGCTATGGCTATCTCAACAACGTCGCCGTGCGCGAGGACTGTCGCGGGCAGGGGGTGGGGCGCGCGCTGGCGGAGGCGGCGCTGGCCGAGCTAGGGGCGCTGGGCGTGGACGGGTTCTACCTGTACTACATGGCGGCGAACCCGCTGGCGCAGGGGTTCTGGCCGCGGCTCGGCTTCGAGGCGTTGGTCACGCGCTACCAGCGCCGCCGCTGCCCGCCGGAGCCGGCGGGCGTGTTTGGGGCACGAAAGGTTTAGAAAGGCCGTTCACTGTCATGCTGAGCGGAGCGAGGCATCCCCGTCCGTTGGCGGGGCCGGGCTGAAGCCGCGCGTCATTCGGACCACGAAAGACACGAAAGACACGAAAAACGCGAAAGGGACGCGCCCCCGGCTGTTTTTCGCGCTTTTCGCGCCCCCCTCGTGCCGTTGGTGATCCAACGCTCTGCTCGCTCGCGTCGGCCTCCCCTCTCTTCCATGTGTTCCGTGGTAGACCTTCTCTGCGTCTTGGCGCCTCTGCGTTTCTATCCTCTACGTCTCAGGTCGCCAGGCGCAGCGCCTCGCCGGCGCGCTGGGCGATGTACTGCCCGATGGCGAGGGAGGCCGTTGCGGCGGGGGATGGGGCGTTGAGGACGTGCAGCGACAAGGGTGTCTCGGCGAAGGCGAAGTCGTCCACCAGCGCACCCTGCGGCGTCACGGCCTGCGCCCGCACGCCAGCGCCGCCGCGCACCACATCGTCGGGCTGGAGCGCCGGCACGAGGCGCTGCAAGGCGCGCACGAACTCCGCCTTGCTGAAGGAACGGTAGTATTCGTAAATGCCGGTGCGCCACCAGCGCGCAGCCATGCGCCAGAAGCCCGGGAAGGCGACGGTCTCGGCCAACTCGCCCGGCCGCAGCGTCGTCATGCGGTAGCCCTCCCTCGCCAGGGCGAGGACGGCGTTCGGCCCGGCCTCCACGTGGCCGTCGAGGGTGCGGGTGAAGTGGACGCCGAGGAACGGCAACGCCGGGTCCACGACGGGGTAGATCATGCCGCGCACCAGGTGGGCGCTGCCCGGCTTCATGAGGTAGTACTCGCCGCGGAACGGGATGATGCGCACGTCCACGGCCAGGCCCATCCTGCGCGCGATCTTGTCGGAGTAGAGGCCGGCGCAGTTGATGAGCCGCCGCGCCGCGAAATCCCCCTGGCTTGTGTGGACGCGCAGGCCGTCACCCTGGGCGTCAATCTTGTTGACGCCGCTCGACGTGCGGACCGCGACGCCGCGCCCCTCCAGGAGCTTCTGCATTGTCGCCGAGACCTGGCGGTAGTTGACGATGGCGGTGTGGGGCGAGTGGAGGGCGGCGATGCCGGCGGCCTGTGGCTCGATCTCCCGCAGCCGCTGAGGGCCGATGCGCTCGACGCCGGGCACGCCGTTGGCGACGCCGCGCTCGTGGAGCAGGGCCAGGCGCGGCAGCTCGGCCTCGCTCGTAGCGACGATGACCTTGCCCACCGGGTCGTAGGGGATGCCGTTGGCGTCGCAGAACGCCTTCATCTGGCGCGCGCCGTCCACACAGAGCCGCGCTTTGAGGGAGCCGGGCTTGTAGTAGATGCCGGAGTGGATGACGCCGCTGTTGTGGCCGGTCTGGTGGTTGGCGACGACCGGCTCCTTCTCCAGAATCGCCAGGCGCAGGCTGGGGTGCGCCTCGCTGAGCGCCAGCCCCGTGGCCAGCCCGACGATCCCCGCCCCGACAATCACGACATCATAATTTGTGGCGCTGTAGTCCATGCCCAATTCCCTCTGTGTCCTCTGTGCCTCCGTGGCGGCCCCGTCTCACCCGACACCCAGGCTCTGCGCCGTGGCCTGAAGCGTGGCCCACGTCTGGTCGGGCAGCGGAATGCCGTCCACCAGCCGCTGCGCCTGGGATATCTGCTCCGGCTCGCCCGGCAGCAGCACGCCGGCGGAGCCTTCCGAGGGCAGGCTGGCCTTGAGGCGGGCGGCGTAGGCCTCGGTCTGCTCGATGAACTCCGCCAGGGGCGCGAAGACTTCGATGTTGATGGCGAGAATGAGCGTGCCGTTGCCGTGGGAGAAGCTCGGCAGGACGCTCGGCCCCTGGCCGGACAGGATGCCGCCGAGCAGCTCGATCATGACGCTAATGCCGTAGCCCTTGTACAGGCCGAACGGGAGCAGCGCGCCGCCGTCGTAGAGATCGTCGGGCGTCTGGGTGGGGCGGCCCGCGCTGTCCACGACCACGCCCGACGGGACGGGCATGTCCTTGTCGCGCGCCACGCGCACCTTGCCCTCGGCCAGCACCGACGTGGCGAAGTCGAGCACGAGGGGCGGTTGGCCCGGCGCGCGGGGGACGGCCCAGGAGAGCGGGTTCGTGCCCATCATGCGCTCGCGGCCACCGTAGGGCGCGACCCAGGCGCGGACGTTCGCCAGGGCGATGGCGGCCATGCCGGCCTCGGCGATGTGGCCGGTGTACAGGCCGACGCGGCCGATGTGGTTGCAGCGCTGGACGGTGACGGCGGCGACGCCGAACTGCCGCGCCAGGTCAATGGCGGTATCGGCGGCGAGGAGCGCGGCCGGCGGTCCCCAGCCCCAGCCCGCGTCTACCTGGGCAGTCGCGCCGTGGCGCGCCACAACCGACGGGCGCGCGTCGGGAATCAGTGTGCCTTCGCGGATGGTGTCAATGTATTGGGAGACGCGGATGACGCCGTGGGAGTCGTGGCCCGCCAGGTTCGCTTCGACGAGGGAGTCGGCAACGAGGGTGGCGACGTCGGGCGGGGTGGCGGCGGCTTCCAGAATGGCCGTCACGAAGCGGCGGAGATCAGGCGCAGAGATAATGTGCATGGTGGATCATACCTATCACAGAGAGTGAGCCGCGCTAAGTGGCTCGCCGATGGCAGGACGTGCGGAGGCAGCAGAAGCGCTGGGCCGCGAAAGGCTCGAAAAGGGGGCGCATTGAATCCGCTCAATGATACCGCGACCGAGGCTTCCGAGTCTAGTGGCTGCCGTTTGCCTTTGTCAGCCGCGCCATTCGAGGATATAATGAGAATTGAGCTTTAGCGAGCCTGCCAGGTTTGCCGCCTGTCGGAGCTTGAGCGGCCGAAACGCTGATTCCTCTCATCCAAAGGAGAATATATGCCTCAATCACTGGGCTATGGGGACGAAACACTCATAGACGACATCTACGCCCGCCAGATTCTCGACTCGCGCGGGAATCCCACGCTGGAGGTCGAGGTCACCCTCGTCGGCGGCGCCCAGGGCCGCGCCGCCGTTCCGTCGGGCGCGTCCACCGGCGCCCACGAGGCGCTGGAGCTGCGCGACGGCGACGCCGGCCAGTGGGGCGGCAAGGGGGTCAGCCAGGCCGTCGAGCACGTCAACCAGGAGCTGGCCGCCGAGCTGACCGGCTGGGACGCTCTCGACCAGGTCGGCATTGACAACTTCATGATCGGCCTCGACGGCACGCCGAACAAGGCGCGCCTGGGCGCGAACGCCATCCTGGGCGTGTCCCTGGCGACGGCCCACGCCGCCGCCGATGCCCTCGGCATCCCGCTGTTCCGCTACCTGGGCGGGACGTTCGGCCACATGCTGCCCGTGCCGATGATGAACATTATGAACGGCGGCAAGCACGCCATCAACTCCACCGATTTCCAGGAGTTCATGGTCATGCCGGTCGGCGCGCTCTCGTTCCACGAGGGGCTGCGCTGGGGCGCAGAGATCTACCACTCCCTGGGCAAGGTCATCAAGAAGCGCGGCTTCGGCACGACGGTGGGCGACGAGGGCGGCTACGCGCCGAGCCTGCCGAGCAACGAAGCGGCGATCCAGCTCATCATCGAGGCCGTCGAGGCGGCGGGCTACGAGATGGGCCGCGACATCGCCATCGCCCTGGACCCGGCGATTACCGAGCTATACCAGGACGGCAAGTACGTCCTGGAGCGCGAAGGCCGCGAGCTGACCAGCGCCGAGATGGTGGACTTCTGGGCCGACTGGGTGAGCCGCTATCCCATCGTCTCCCTGGAAGACGGCATGGCCGAGGACGACTGGGACGGCTGGGTCGCGCTGCGCCAGCGCGTCGGCGACAAGGTGCAGCTCGTCGGCGACGACTTCCTGGTGACCAACGTGGAGCGCCTGCGCCGCGCGATTGACCTGGACGCCGCCAACTCCATCCTCATCAAGCTCAACCAGATCGGGTCGCTGAGCGAGACGCTGGCCGCCATCCAGATGGCGCAGCGGGCTGGCTGGACCGCCGTGGTGTCCCACCGCTCCGGCGAGACGGACGACACGACCATCGCCGACCTGTCGGTGGCGGTGAACGCCGGGCAGATCAAGACCGGCGCGCCGGGCCGCGGCGAGCGCACGGCCAAGTACAACCAGCTGCTGCGCATCGAGGATACGCTGGGCGACTCGGCCCGCTATCCGGGGCGGGATGCGTTCTACAACATCAAGCGGTAAATGATGACGGGCGCCTGCCGACGCATTTCGGCGGGCGCCCGTCCCGCGCCGTCTGGACTCGTTGACTTTCCTCGCATGCGACAGGAGGACGGCCTATGATACGTAAATACCCCGGCCTCAGCCCAGGCACGCTCCGTGTCCTGTTCGAGCTGCCGGCCCAATTCTGGGCGGAGAGTGTCTACCTCGTCGGCGATTTCAACGACTGGGACACCGCCGCGACGCCCATGACCCAGAGCGGCCCCGAGGGGGAATGGCGGGTCATGCTGGAGCTAGAGACGGGCAAGGAATACCAGTTTCGCTATGTGGCGGACGGGGTCAATTGGCACAACGACAGCGCCGCCGACAAATACGTACCCAACGATAAAGGGTCGGACAACTCTGTAGTCATTACCTAGAGAGGCCGTCCAATGTTTGGTCCGCGCTGGCGCAAAGTCGTGCGCGACATCGGAGTGAATAAGACACGCACTGTCCTGGTCGTGTTGTCCATCGCCGTCGGCGTGTTTGCCGTCGGCCTCGTGACGCAAACCTTTAGCCTCGTGAATGATGTTCTGGCGGAGACGTTCAGCCGGACCAACTTCGCCAGCGCCACCCTCATCACCGACCACTTCAACGACGAGCTTGTCCAGACCGTGCGCCGCATGCCCGGCGTAGAGGCGGCGGAGGGCCGCAGCATCGCGGCGGTCAAGGTCAAGGTCGGCGGCGAGTGGAAAGCCCTCCTGCTGTACGCCATCCCCGATTACGGGCACATTCAGATCAACCGCATCTTCCGCCAGGGCGCGTATGGGCCGGCCGATACGTTTGGGGCCGAGGGCGGCGCCTGGCCGCCGCCCGAGCACGCCGTGTTGCTGGAGCGCTCGTCACTGCTCATCCCCGGCCTGGTGCCGGGCGACCTGAAGCTGGGCGACGACCTGCTCATCGAGACCGACGACGGCAAGCAGCGCACCCTGCACGCCGCCGGCCTGGTGAGCGATCCGGGCAACCTGCCGGCGACGTTCATGAACATGGCCTACGGCTACATCACCCTCGATACGCTGGAGTGGCTCACCGGCTCGCGGGACATGAACCAGCTCAACATCCTGGTGTCGGGCGACAAGCTGGACAAGAAGCACGTCACCCAGGTAGCCGAGTCGGTGCGCAACAAGATCGAGAACAGCGGCCGCCAGGTGGGCAGCATGAGCGTGCCGGAGCCGGGGCGGCACCCGTTGCAGGACCTGTTCGGGGCGCTGCTCCTGCTGCTGAACGCCCTCGGCCTGCTGGCGCTGTTCCTGAGCGCCTTCTTGATCGTCAACACCATCGCCGCGCTGCTGAGCCAGCAGGTGCGCCAGATCGGGATCATGAAGGCGATTGGGGCGCGGCGCGGGCAGGTGGTCGGGATGTACACGGTCATGGTGCTCATCTACGGCGGGCTGGCGTTCCTCGTCGCGGCGCCCCTGGCGATGCTCGCCTCGCGGCGGCTCGTCGGCTACCTGGCCGGCTTCGTCAACCTGGACATGCCGCAGTTCCGGGTGCTGCCCGCCGTCATCGTGCTGATGGGCGGCATCTCCCTCGTGGTGCCGCTCCTCGCCGCGGTCGTGCCCGTCTTCCTGGGCACGCGGGTGACCGTGCGCGAGGCCATCACCGATTATGGCCTGGGCCGCGGGCGGTACGGGACGAACGTCGTGGACCGCATCCTGGAGCACGTGCGCGGCGTGTCGCGGCCCATGCTCATCTCCCTGCGCAACACCTTCCGCCGCAAGACGCGGCTGCTGTTGACCCTGTCGGCGCTCGTCCTGGGGGGCGCCATCTTCATCACCGTGTTCAGCGTGCGCGCGTCCATGCTGCTGACCCTGGACGACGCCCTCAAGAACTTTGGCATGGACATTATCCTGCCGCTGAGCCGCCCCTACCGTACCGAGGTCCTCGCGCGCGAGGCGCTGGCGGTGCCGGGCGTCGTTGGCGTCGAGACGTGGGGCTACACCAGCCTGCGGCGGGTGCGCGCAGACGACAGCGAGAGCGAGAGCATAGACATCATGGCCCCGCCCGCCAGGACGGTCATGCTCGATCCGACGATCATCGCCGGACGCTGGCTCGTGCCGGAGGATGAGAACGCGATTGTCCTCAGCACCGACGTGCTCAAGCAGGAGAAGGACATCAAGCTCGGCGACGAGATCAAGCTCAAGGTGCGCGGCAAGGAGGAGCCGTTCCGCGTCGTCGGGCTGGCGCGGGTCGTCGGGCGCTTCGGCTCCGGCATCGGCCTCGGCTACATCAACCTGCCCTACTACGAGCGCATGATGGGGGAAGTCGGCCGCGCAGGGAGCCTCCAGGTCGTGACCGAGCGCCACGATGTCGCCTACCAGGAGACGGCCAAGAAAGCGCTGGAGGAGCACTTCAAGGCGCTGGGCATCAAGGTGTCGGCGGGCGGCGTGACCAGCGGCCAGCTTCGCTCGTCCAACGAGCTGTTCTTCAACATCATCGTCGCCTTGCTCATGGTCATGGCGGCGCTGATGGCCGTCGTCGGCGGCCTGGGCCTGGCCGGGACGATGAGCCTCAACGTCCTCGAGCGCATGCGCGAGATCGGCGTGCTGCGCGCCGTGGGCGCGTCCGACGGCGCGGTCGAGCGCATCGTGATGGTCGAGGGCATCCTGATCGGGGTGTTGAGCGGGCTGGCCGGCGCCGTTCTGGCCTACGTCATGGGGCGGCTGCTGTCCGATCTGCTCGGCAACCTGTTGTTCCAGATGCCGCTCAGCTACGCCTTCGCGTGGATGGGGGTCGTGGCGTGGCTCGTGCTGGTCGTCATTCTCGCGGCGGTGGCGAGCTTCCTGCCGGCGCGTAACGCCGCTCGTCTCACAGTGCGCGAGGTGCTGGCCTACCAGTAGGCGAAATGGCAAAGGCGCGGATCCGGGGGGGAGGTCGATCCGCGCCTACGCCGAACGCATAAGCGTTCGCATCCTCAGTATACCACCTTTCCGGGCGTAGGTCAAGCCCTTTAAACCTCCGCGTTACCTCTTTACGCTCGCTTCACATCTTACGCTCTGCGCTGTCGGCTGCTGCCGAAGCGCAGCCGACGTGTGTCTGCTTTCTGAAACCTCCTGTTGACCATCTCTCACATTGTCCTGCCGTTACAGACACCCCCTGGCATGTTTCTTGCTTTTTGCCAGGTAACAGCCGACCTAAGCGCGGCCCAGAACGTCAAGGGGTGCGGAAGCGTAGGGCTTCCGCGTTCTGGCGCTACGTGGTGGTCTTTGCAAGGAGCTTATAGTTATGCAGGACACAGTGATCATCGGCGCCGGGCCGGCAGGTTTGAGCACGGCCTATCATCTCAACGGGCCGTCCTGGCTGATCCTGGAACAGCACGAGCGTGTTGGCGGGCTTTGCCGCTCCATCGAGGATCAGGGGTTCACGTTCGACTACGCCGGGCACATCATGTTCACTAACAGCGACTATGTTAAGGACGTGATGTATCCCAAGCTGCTCGGCGACAATGTGCACTGGCAGGACCGCGAGGCGTGGGTCTACTCGAAGGGTGTCTACACCCGCTATCCGTTCCAGGCCAGCACCTACGGTCTGCCGGAAGAGGTCGTCAAGGATTGCATCATGGGCGCCGTCAAGGCGCGCTATGAGCAGGACCACGGCAAGGAGCCGCAGAACTTCAAGGAGTACATCGAGATGTTCTGGGGCGAGGGCATCGCCCGCCACTTCATGATGCCGTACAACCAGAAACTCTGGGCCGTGCCTCTTGAAGAGATGAGCCACACCTGGCTTAGCGGCCGCGTTCCCCAGCCGAACCTGGAAGAGATCATCATGGGCGGGCTGCGGCCTCTGCCCAAGCCCCTCGGCCCGAACGCTCGATTCGGCTACCCGATCAAGGGCGGCTTCGAGGCGCTGGTGCGCGGCTTCCTGCTCTACCTGGACGAGCGCCGCATCCGCCTGAACACGCGCATCACCGCCATTCACCCGGCGCAGCACAAGGTCACGCTTGCCGACGGGAGCAGCGTCAGCTATAAGCGCCTCGTCGTGACGATGCCGCTGCCCGTCCTGGTCAACAAGCTGCTGACGAGCGCCCCGGCGGCGGTCAAGGCGGCGGCCAGCCGTCTGCGCCACGTGTCGGTGCGCTGCGTCAACCTCGGCATCAACCGTGGCGACGTGACGGACAAGCACTGGATCTACTACCCCGAAGACACCGTCTTCCACCGCATCTTCGTCCAGAGCAACGCCAGCCAGGAATGCGCCCCGCCCGGCATGACCGGCCTGACGTGCGAGATCACGTACTCGGCCTACAAGCCGCTGCCGGAAGAGGGGCTGATCGAGCGCTGTATCGAGGACTGCAAGCGCGTCGGCATGCTCCGCGAGGGCGACGAGGTGCTGGTGGCGAACGAGGCCGACCTGCCCTACGCCTACGTCGTGCCCGACACCTGGAAAGAGCAGAGCGTCAAGACGATCCGCGACTGGCTGGAGAGCGTGGACATCATCCTGTCGGGCCGCTTTGCCGAGTGGGAGTACTACAACTCCGACCACGCCATCCTGGCCGGTAAGCGCGCGGCGGAGAAGGCCAACGACATGTTTGCCAAGGAGCGCTTCGGCGTGGCCTCGGACGGCGCTATCGCCGCCGCGAGCTAAGGGCCGTCGTTCGTTACGCTTGTTCGTTACGTGACCGGACTGGTTCCCAGAGAGGATGACATCGGCTCGCTCTCCGACGCCACCGACTTGAGTCGGTGGCTGAGATGGCAAAGCCTGCTTTAGCAGGCTCCGTAGCCCACTTCAGTGGGCTTTCCCCTATCAGCCTGGCACTTGAGTGCCAGGCGTCGGCGGGTGAGCCGATGCGAGTGGGGGCCAGTATTGGTAGCATTGCAGGTGGTGTTGTGTGAGAGACGAACCACAGTCAACACCGCTCGTCTCGGTCATCCTGCCCACGTTCAACCGAGCAGGGCTACTGAGCCGGGCGATTCAATCCGTTCTGGATCAGACGTATCGGCATTGGGAATTGATAGTCGTGGACGACGCTTCCACCGATGGCACATCACAGGTGGTGGCGTCGTTCGACGACCCCCGTGTCTACTATCTGCGGCTGCCGATCAACTGCGGCCACCCGTCGCGCCCGCGCAACATGGGGTGGACGCTGGCGCGCGGCGTCTATGTGGCCTACATAGACGATGACAACGCCTGGCGGCCCAATCACCTGGCGCGGCTCGTCGCAGCGGCGGAGGCCCAGCCGGCGGCGGCGGGGGCGTATGGCGGGCGGCGCCACCATCTGCCCGACGGCACGACGGAGGACATCGTTGACCCGGACCACGGCATTGACACGGGCGACGGCCTGCACCGCCGCGACCTGATGACGCTCATGCCGGAGATGTGGACGGAGAGCAATTTCACCAACGAAGACCTGGAGTTCTGGGCGCGGCTACGGCAGCGCCACCCCGTCGGCCTGGTCTGGGTGCCGGAGGTGTTGTCCGACTACTACATCCACGATGGCAACCGCTTCACTACCCACTGGCTGAACTTCCGGCGCTACGACCACGACTACTACCTCGGCAACGCGGCGTGGCTCGACAACCCCGACCGTTGGCAGGCGTATGTGGCGGCGGCCGCCGGCCTGGGCGCGGGCCGCGTGCTGGACGTCGGCTGCGGCCGCGGCTGGGTTGTGGAAGCGTTGCGGGCGCGGGGCATCCAGGCCTGGGGCGCCGACCCGTCGCCGTACCTGCCGCCCCTGAGCCGCATCCCGCCGTACCACATTCGCGCCTCGGCCGACCGCCTGCCGTTCGAGGCGGGCGCGTTCGACGTGGTGCTCTGCACGGATGTGCTGGCGCACATCCCGGAGCCGTTCGTCGAGCGCAGCCTGCGCGAGATGGCGCGGGTATGTCGCGGCGCCTTCGTCGCCGCCGTGGACTGCGCCGACCCGACCCGGCAGGGCCACACCACGATGCGCCCGCGCGCCTGGTGGGTCGAGCGCATGGCCGCCGTCGGCCTGACGCTCGCGCCGGAGTCGCCGGGCGGGCTGGCGCCGGACGGGCTTGAGCTGATCATCGCCCGCGTTCACGACCGACCGAACACTGCACAGGAGTTCAGATGCACACTACCAGCCAACCGCTCCCCCGTGTCTCTGTCTTGATGCCGACCTTCAAGCACGGCGCGTTCATCCGCCGCGCTCTGGAGAGTCTGCGCGCGCAGACGTTCGAGGATTGGGAGCTGGTCATCGTAGACGACGGCTCGCCCGACGACACGGCGTCCGTCGTCGCGCCCTACCTGGCCGACCCACGGATTCACTACACGCGCCTGGCGCGCAACGGCGGTCTCGGCGCGGCCCTCAATCTTGCCACGTCCCAGGCGCGGGGCGAGTACCTGGCCTACCTGCCGTCGGACGATGTTTACTACCCGGACCACCTGGCCGGGCTTGTCCACGTGCTCGACCACCAGGCGGATGTCTACCTGGCTTATGGCGGCGTGCGCTGGCAGTACCAGAAGTACGGCGCGACGCTCCAGGGCGGCGAGGCCGTCGGGCGCGAGGGCGAAGCCCTCAACCACGGTAACATCCTGGCGGCGGTGCAGGTCATGCACCGCCGCGCCCTGGAGGGGCAGATGCGCTGGCCGACGCGGAAGGAGATCGTCTCCGACCTGCTGGAAGACGACTTCTGGCGCGGGCTGCTGGCGCGGGGCGCTGGCTTCGCCTACGCCGGCGACATCACATGCGAGTGGGTAGACCACCCCGACCAGCGCCACAAGATCATTGCCCTGCCGGGCGGCGTGTCCCGCTATCGAGCGTACTACGATGTGCCGTCGGGCGAGTTCCTCAACTACCAGCCGTCGCACGGGCCAGCGGTGGACGAGCGCGAGCGGTACGGCCGCTTCGCGCAGGGGCGAACACTGCCGCGGCCCGGCGGCCTGAAAATCCTGGTGGTGGGGGAGCTGGGCTTCAACCCGGAGCGGCTGCTCGCCCTGGAGGAGCGCGGCCACAAGGTCTACGGCCTGTGGATCCACACGCCGGAGTCGTGGGACGCCGTCGGCCCGTTTGCCTGGGGCCACATCGAAACCATCCCCAACGATGAGTACTGGCGCGAGCGCGTGCTGGCCGTTCGGCCGGACGTCATCTACGCCCTGCTCAACTGGCAGGCGCTGCACCTCATTGACGATGTGCTGGACGCCGATCTGGGTATTCCCGTCGTGTTCCACTTCAAGGAGGGGCCGTTCGTGTGCCTGGAGCGCGGCCTGTGGCCGCAGCTCACCCGCGCCCTGCGGCAGAGCGACGGGCGCATCTTCATCAGCCCGGAGAACCAGGCGTGGTATGAGATGGCCCTCGACCAGAAGTTCGACCCGGCGACCACGCTGCTCCTCGACGGCGACCTGCCCAAGCGCGACTACTTCACCGACGAGTGGTCGCCGAAGCTCTCGGCGCGGGACGGCGAGGCGCACACCGTGTGCACCGGCCGGCCGCTGGGCCTGGACCCGTTCGAGGACATCGCCCGGGCGCGCATCCACGTCCACTTCTATGGCCGGCACTTCCACCAGCAGTTCCCGAACTGGACACGCACCGGGCTGGCGACGGGCTACATGCACATCCACGATACCGTCGAGCCGGCGGATTGGGTGCGCGAGCTATCCCAGTACGACGCGGCGTGGTTCCACGTCTTTGGCGGCCAGAACCGGGGCGACCTGCGGCGGGCCAACTGGGACGACCTGAACCTGCCGGCGCGTCTCGGTACGTATGCCGCCGCCGGCCTGCCCTGGATTCTCAAGGATGCGCGCCCCTCCCAGACGGCCATCCAGAACCTTGCCACGCGGCACGACGTGGGGGTGCTGTTCCACGACTTCGCCGACCTGGGCAAGCAGCTGCGCAACTGGCGGCGGATGGCGCAGCTCACCGAGAACATGCGCGCCGTCCGCCACGAGTTCGCCTTTGACACCCACGTGGACGAGCTGGTGGCTTTCCTGCGGCGCGTCACCGACAGTCGCTTCGAGCGCGTAGGCGCGCCCCTTTACCAATGAATGGAGCATCGCTATGTTGTCAATCCATAACGGAACGCCGGGTATCCTCGTCCTCGCGCACCTGGGGTGGGACTTCGTGTGGCAGCGGCCGCAGCACATCCTGTCCCGCCTGGCCCAGCACTATCCTGTGATCTACGTCAACGAGCCGCAGGTCAGCCCGACGACGGAGGGCCAGCCACAGCTGCGCGTCGTGGCGGACGAGAGAAACCTGACGGCCTACCAGCCGCGTTTCCCGGACCGCGCCGACGTGCTCAACCATTGGCGCGAGGTCTACGTTGGCCTGGCCCGCGACGCCATGCTGCGCCACGGCTGGCTGCGGGTCGAAGGCGGCCGCGAGACGCTTACCCGCCCGGTGATCCTGTGGTTCTACACCCCGATGCCGGTGTATGCCCTGGACAGCCTGCCCCACGACGTTGTGGTGTACGACGTGATGGACCAGCTGGCGAACTTCAAGGGCGCGGCCAGAGATCTGCCCCAGCGCGAAGCCCGCCTGCTCCAACACGCCGACGTCGTCTTCACCGGCGGACGCAGCATCTACGAGGCGCGGGGCGGGCGACACAGCAACCTGCACCTGTTTGCCAGCGGCGTAGACCCGGCGCACTTCGCCCAAGCCCTCGCGCCCGAGACCCAGGTCGCGCCGGAGATCGCCGGCCTCCCGCACCCGGTGCTCGGCTACTCCGGCGTGATTGACGAGCGCACCGACACCGACCTGCTGCGCCGGGTCGCCGAGGAGCGCCCGAACTGGTCCATCGTCATGGTCGGCCCTGTCGCCAAGATTGACGTCAACGACCTGCCGCTCCTGCCCAACATCCACTACGTCGGCCAGAAGCCGTATAGCAGCCTGCCGAGCTTCCTCAAGGGCTTCGACGTGTGCCTGATGCCCTTCGCCATGAACGAGGCAACGCGCTACATCAGCCCGACGAAGACGCTGGAGTACATGGCGGCCCACAAGCCCATCGTCAGCACGCCCGTGCCCGACGTTGTCGCCAACTGGGGCCACGCGGTCTATGTCGGGGAGGACGCCGCCGGTGTCATCCGCGCCGTGGAAGAGGTCGGCGCGGAGGGCGATGCGGCGCGGGCGGCGCGCATCGCTGCCTATGACGAGATTGTCGGGCGCAACACCTGGGACTATATCGCTGCCGAGATGCGCCGCCTCATCGAGGAGGCGTTCGAGCGGCGAACGAGCGCGGAGACGGCGCGGGCATGACCGCGGACAGACTGGCACAGGAATTGCACAACGCAAACCATAGGAGGAGGCAGCCGAGCGGCTCTGACACCGCCGGCGGCCGGAAGCGAAGCCATGCTCATTGACGCACACCTGCACCTTTCGGGCCGCGAACGCGCCGACGACGTGCTGCACTCGTTGGACGAGGCGAAGGTAGACATCGCCGTGCTGCTCGCGCCGTTCCTGACCGACCCTTACCGTCTCGATGACCGCGACTCGCTGCGGACGGGGAACGAACACCTCGGCCGGCTGGTCCAGGGTCACGCCGATCGCCTGATCGGCTTCGCGGTTGTCAATCCCCTGCACCCCTCCGCGCCGGACGATCTCGAAGAGGCCGTCACGCGGTGGGGGCTGCGCGGCCTCAAGCTCGTGCCGGACGGGTGGTATCCCTACGACGACATGGCCCACCGCCTGTTCGAGCGCGCCAACCGGCTGCGCCTGCCGGTGCTGTTCCATAGCGGTATCTTCATCAATGGACGAGCGGGCCGGTTCTGCCGCCCGACGTTCTATGAGGCCGTGCGGGAGCATCCGGGGTTGCGGGTGACCCTCGCGCACCTGGGGTGGCCGTGGTGCGACGAGGCCATCGCCGTCGGGGTCATTGACCTCATCAACGGGGTGAACCCGGATGAGTCGCAGTTCCGCTTCGACATCTCGTTCGGTCCGCCGCCGATCTACCGCCACGAGGTACTGCGCAAGGCGCTCGACGTGCTCGGCCCGCGCAGCATCCAGTTTGGCAGTGACCGCTTCTTCCCTTGCTCCGGCCCCCACATCCGCGAGATGGTGGACGAGGTGCACCGCCTGCTCGACGACCTTGACGTGGACGCGGCGGGGCGAGATCGAATCATGGGGGGGACGGCCGCGGCATGGCTCGGACTGCCGACATCGCGCCCATCGGTGGGCGCTGAGGCGGCGGCCGACTGACAGCGGAGACCGACTGACGCTCCGCAGGAGATGAACGACTATGGAGGCGCGTAAGCGGCAGCTTCGGCTGCGGAACGGCGCGAGCGACGACGGCCCGATCCGGGTGCTGGAGGTCGTAGGCAATGCGACGGTTGGCGGGATGGAGATGTATGTCCGCAACATGATCCACCATCTCCCGCCCGACCAGTTTGAGGTGACGTGCGTCGTTCCCTACGAAAGCCCGTTCACCGAGGCGCTGCGCCAGAGCGGCTGCACCGTGTACGTCGCAGCGATGGAGGATGACCCACGCTGGCGCTCGATCCAGCTGACGCTGGAGGTGGCGCGGCTGCACAACATCGAGGTCATGCACGCCCACATGCCGAAGGCCCACGTGCTGGCCGGCCTGGCCGGGAATACCCTGGACATCCCAGTCGCTGTGACGTTGCACAGCATGAACGTGACAACGCACGAGTACGGCATCTGGCGCGCGGTCGGCTCGACCATGATTACGGTGTGCCAGGAAACGTACACCCAGGCGCTGGCGATGGGCGTGCCGCCGGAGCGCGTGCACCGTATTGCCAACGGCGTGGACCTGGAGCGCTTCCGCCCCGGCGGCGACGGCGCGCCGTTCCGCGAGGCCAACGGCATCCCGCTGGACGCGCCGCTGCTCGGTTTCGTCGGCCGGCTGGAGCACGAGAAGGGGCCGGACCACTTCGTGCGCGCCGCCCAGATCATCCATAGTGAGCGCCCCGACGTTCACTTCGCCCTGGTCGGGCAGGGGGCCATGCGGGCGCACCTTCTGCGCATGATCGAGGACTTCCACCTGGGCGGTGTGTTCCACCTGCCCGGCGTCTCCCGCCAGCCGGAGGGGGTCTACCCGGCGCTGGACATCCTGGTGCAGACGTCGCGCACCGAGGGCATGCCCCTGGTGCTGCTGGAGGGCATGGCGTGCGGCGTGCCGACGGTGGCGATGATCGCCGGCGGCGTGCGCGAGGTCGTCGAGAACGAGCGCACCGGGCTGATCGCGTTCCAGGAGGATTGGGAGTCGGTGGCGTGGCGGTGCATCGAGATGCTGGCGGAGCCGGCGCGAAGGGTGGCGATGGGCCAGGCGGCGCGGGAGCGCGTCGAGCGCCTGTTCGACCTGCGGACGAGCGTGCAGCGCACGGCGGACGTTCTGAAGACGCTGGCGCGGCCGGAGGCGGCGCGTCAGTACCGGGCGGCGCAATCGGCGTAACGGAGCATAGACAGGGCGGGCCAGAAGGCTCGCCCTTCGTTATGGGGGTGGGGCGGGGCGGCGCGACTTGATCGCCTTGCCGAGCCAGCGGCCGCCGAGGCTCATGCCGACCAGGAGCAGGCCGCCGAGCAGGAGCATGAGGGCGTTGTCGCTGTAGATCTGGAGCGGGGTGCGCAGGTGGTGGGTGCGCGTCTCCCCGACGATGCGCCCGTCGCGCGGGTCGTCGGGGGCGTAGACGATGTCCACGAGAGCGCCTTTGCCGAACTCCGGCGGGCTTTTGCCGTCGGCGTCTATGGCGTCCACAATGGTGACCGGGTCGCGGAAGTTGGGCGGCGTGAACGAGAGCTGCACGATGTCGAACGGCTGCGACAGGTCGTAGGTTGAGCCGCTGCTGCCGCGCCCGAAAAAGACACGGTAGATGCGCGTCACATCCTTCACCTCGGCCGTGGCGCGCTGCGTGGCCGCGCCCAGATCGTCGCGCTGCCGCCAGAGATAGAAGCCTTGCAGCGGCGGCAGGGTCAGGGCGAACAGGATGAGGATCGCCAGGGGCCAGTAGCCGAGGGGCGTCTTGCGTAGAAAATAGGCGATGAAGACGAGGCCGACGACCATGAGCGCGCCCTCGATCCACAGCCACGGGAACACCGTCCACGTGGACTGGTCGGCGGGGCGGACGAGGCTGGCGAACTGGGCCAGGCGGAAGAAGCGCACGTCGTATGAATCGCCTGCGTGCAGCCTGTCAAAGTCCGCGGCCGGCGGGTTGAGCGTCGCAATCTCCTGCGTGCTTCCTGGATGCTGCGCGTCCATCACGGCCATGATGTACTCCGTGAAGCGCGGGAGCGGCGCGCCCGCCGTGTCGTAGCGCACCACCAGGCTCAGCCCCTGGCTCCACGTTCCGTCGGCGGTGTGGAGGCGGACCGGCTCGCTCTTCTGGATGACCTGCGCGGGGCGCGTCTGCCCCAAAGCGTCAATGGCGAGCGATCCCGCCAGGATGGCGAGGGGGATGCCGATGCACAGGCCAAACACCCACACCCCTCCCAGGTCAACGCGGAACAGGCGGCGGACGAGCCAGGTGATGAGCGACAGGCCCCAGAAGACGAGCGGCACGACGACGATGCTGACGATGCAGATCAGGAGCAGCAGAATCTGATTCTCGCCGGTCAGGCCGAGGCTCATGCGATCCATCCTCGCGGGGTGCTGTCAGCGGCCGGTCTGGTAGGGAGACGTGGCGGCGGGGGGCCGGCCTTTCCGTGTGTAGGCGCAATAGTATACGGAAGTGGCGGCCAGCGTGCAACAGGCGCATCGGCCCAGTTCGCTTTCGGGGAAAGTGAGGGGTAGAATTGCGCGTCACCCGAATGACAGAAGACCTTCGCCGCAGATGCTGTGATGCCAGGGGGCGGGGACGGAATGGACGCGAGAGGGCCGCGAGATCCGAGTGAGTACAACGTCCGCGCGATCGAGCGCGCGCTGCAAATCCTGGAGTGTTTTGACGATGCGCAGCCGACGCGCAGCGTGACGCAGATTGCCGAGGCGACGGGCCTGCACAAGGCGACCGCGTTCCGCATCATCACGACGCTGGCGAATCACGGCTACCTGGAGCGGGTGGCCGGCGGGCAGGACTATCGCCTGGGGATGCAGCTCGCCGCGCTGGGGCTTCAGATGATTCGCCGGCTGGACTTGCGGCGCGAGGCGCTGCCGTTCATGACGGAGCTGTCCAAGCAGTGCGACGAGACGTGCGACCTGAGCGTGTTCGACCGGGGGGAGGCGCTGTGCATCGAGGTCGTGCGCAGCCGCCACGTCTTCGCGCCGGCCACCGCCGTCGGGCTGCGCCTGCCGGCGCACGCCACGGCCAGCGGCAAGCTCCTCCTGGCGCATCGCCCGCCCGAGGAGCTGGCCGCGCTGCTGAGCCGGCCCCTGGCCGCCTACACCCCCCACACGATTACCTCGCCCAAGCGTCTCGTCGCGGACCTGACACAGATTCGTCAGCGCGGCTATGGTTTGGACGAGGAGGAGTACGAGATCGGGGTGCGCGGGGTGTCGGCGCCGATTCGCAACAGCAGCGGTGAGGTGGTCGCGGCGCTGGGGATGCCGGGGCCGGTCGGCCGGGTCACGCCGCAGCGCGCCGTCGAGGTCGCCGGCCGGCTCGTGGAGACGGCAGAGGCCATATCGCGGCGGCTCGGCTGGACGCCGTAAGGGGCATTGAACGACGCGCCGCGCCGGATTCCCAGTCCGGCGCGGCGCGTTTGTGTCAGGGGACTACGGCGCTGTGGCGCGGCAGGCGCTGGGCGCGAGTGGGAGGTTTTCCGGGTTGGCTTCCCACGCGAACCGCTGCGTGTTGAGGCGCTGCTCGATGCCGCACGGGCCGCTGACCCACGTCTGGTAGCCGTTGGTGAAGGCCGTGAGGTTGTCGGCCTTGCGCCACTGCAACAGTCCGTTGGCCGTCACCTGGCCGGCATCGCCGGTGGGGTCATGCGTCTCGTTTCCGCGGCACGCGCCGACGATTTCGGGGAGTTGCGCGTGCAGCGCGGCGAAGCCAAGCTGGAACTGGCACGTCTGCGGCCCGTCGGCCTGCGGCCCGCCCGCCTCCGGGGCGGCCGGTGGCAGCGCGTCGCCGGGGCGGGCGCTGGTCACGGCGGCGCTGGCGGCGGCGGCGGCCGGCCCGAACAGGTCGTTGCCGACCCAGTCGTAGTGGCCGTCCACCAGGCCGGGCACAAGCTCGCACCTGAAGTTGGCGGCGTCGTTGATGTCGCCCTGGCCCGTGTAGCGCTGCTGAAGCGGGTAGGGGCAGAGGGGACGAGTGCGCACCACCGTGCCGCCGGCGCTGCCGCCGGCCGTCGGGTCGCTGAAGCCGCCGGACTGCTGGCTGCCAGAGACCTGGCTGGCGATGATCTGGTCGGGGGCGATGCCCTGCTCGACCCAGCGCTGGATCGGGGTGAGCATGTCGAACTGGGTCGGCGCGTTGCCGCCGCTACAGTGGAACATCCCCGGCACCATGAACAAACGGGCGAACTGCTGGGCGGCTGCCAGCCCGCCCATCGTGTCGGCCACGGCCTGGTAATAGGCGACTGTGCCATACGGCGGAATCGCCGGGTCGGCCCAGCCGTGGTACAGGATCATTTTGCCGCCGCGCTTCTGGAACGCGCTCAGGTCGGCGTTGGTGGCGTTGTAGACCAGGCCCATCGGCCGCAGCTGGTTGAAGCCGTCGAGCGTGAACTGCCAGTCCTTAGACGAGTACGACGCCGGCGGGCTTTGCTCGAACGCCAGGTACTTCAGGTAGCCGTCGCCGATGCCTTGCGACATAACGCCGGGCATGCCCTGGCCGGCGGGCGCCGGGACGACCCAGCCGCTCCAGCCTAGCTCAGAGCCAGGCGGCTCGGAACCGGGGTAGAGGTGGCTGCCGCTGCCGGTGACCGGGCCGGAGTAGAGCTTCGTGGCGGCATCCACCTGGGCGTCGGTCAGGCAGGTGGCCGGATTGCTGCCCGCCGAGCAGCGGAGCGACTCGGGCGTAAAGGTGCACAGACGGGGATCGGTGATCTGCCCGTCCACCAACCCATCCAGGCCGTCGCAGTTCGCCAGCACGGCGTTGTTGATGAGGGCCAGCTTGTCGCTGGTGATGATCGGCTGGCCGCGAGCGTCGGTGTTGACGCGGCCGTTCCAGACTTCGTACTCGCCGTTCAAGGGCGCCTGGATCATCGCCGCGTCGCCGACGATGACACCGTTGAAGTCCTCGGGCCAGCGCTGCGCTTCTTGTGCCGACTGCCGGCCGCCGTTGGAGCAGCCCTGGTAGTAGGAGTAGCTGGGACCTTTGCCGTAGAAGGCGGCCAGGATGGCCTTCGCGGCGACGGCCATGGCGTGCTCGGAGC
This sequence comes from Anaerolineae bacterium, assembly GCA_046328525.1. Lineage (GTDB taxonomy): Bacteria > Chloroflexota > Anaerolineae > Epilineales > JAHCIE01 > JBDHWG01. Next base: position 18,041 of record JAXLWK010000005.1, on the reverse strand, counting down.
GGTAGCCGAAGTCGCGGCGCAGGCCCGGCTCATCCAGCGCCCAGAAAGCGTTGCCGTCGCCGCCCATCGCACCCACGTGCCCGGAGTTGTCGAAGCCCACGGCGAAGCCTTTGGCGAGGCCTGCCGCACATTCGGGCGACGACTGCACGCTGCCGCAGTAGCCGCCGCAGCCCACCTCCAGGTAGCGCCCGTTCCAGGCGCTCGTCGGTAGCTGTAGCTCGAACTGAATTTGGGGCGAGATCATGCCCTTGACGTCGCAGTACTCCGGCTGCTGGCCGTTGGCGGCGACAATCGCTGTGGACATGATCGCCGTTGGGGCGTCTGGCACGAGGGAGAAGTCTTTTGTCTGTAGGGCGCCGCACGGTCCCGAGGGAATGGGCGCGAAGCCCGGCGGGCCGCCGGCAGCGCCACCCGGCGGGCCGCCGGGGCCGCCAGGGCCTTGGGCAACGGTGGCGGTCGGGAATGCCGCGGCAATGCACAGCGCGAGTGTGATCAACGTCAGGACGATGGGCAGGCTCGTGGCCCGCCGGGGGAGTTTGTTCACGCCGGACCTCCTTAGAGTTGGTTTTATTAGATGAAAATCCATCTCATTAAATGAGACAGAAGTAATATTACCACGAGGATGGGAGAGGGGCCAAATTCCAGTCAGGTCAGGGGAGGACGCGCCGCGCGCAAAAGCGAGCCGCCCCGGCCTGGCGACATTGCCAGAGCGGGGCGGCTGCCTATGCGTTTGTTGGGCGCGGGCGTGGTTAGCGGCGGCCGAAGGCGCGCTGCGTGCCGGGCAGGAACGCGAGGCCGAGGGCGATCAGGTTCAGCAGGCTCGAGACGCCGAGGAGCGGGCCGGGCGTCCCGCCGATCCAGGACACGAAGTTGAGGATCAGGTTGAATATGGTGATGATCACCACGAAGAGCCACCCGGACGGCTGGAGCGTGTACAGCCAGGAGGCGACGGCGAGCCAGATGAGAGCCAGGATACCCCACATGAAAGCGCCGAAGAGCGCCTGGCCGAAGAAGTTCATTGGGCCGAAGTTGACGAACATCAGGCCGAGATACTGGAAGGTCATGACGATCGCCCAGGCTGCCATCAACACAGCCATGATGACGAGAATCCAGACCGCCCACGTTCGGTGGCGGGCGCCGGCGGGAGCAGTAGCCATAATATGCCTCCTTGATGCGGATAGGTATAGCGCCATGCGGGGTTGCGTCGGCGCGTCGGCGCGTAAAGGCGCCGCACTGATAATGGACCTGCGTCAAGGATAGCACAAAACCTAGAAGGATGCATTAGCCCAAAGGGTGCAGAAGAGGGGTACGGTTGGAGCGGCACGCCGAATGCTCTTCTGCTCGTGGGAGATCCGGCGCAACACGGCGCCGACGTGTCTCGGAGGTATGATGTGTTGCCGCAATGGCGTCTATACAGGTGGACACTATGGCGTAGAATTCGCGCGCGCGATGGTGCGGCGCCTGATAGCAGGATTCACGAAAGGAGTTGCGCCGTGAAAGCTAAACCGCGTGTGGTCATTGTGGGCGCTGGCTTTGGCGGGCTGAAGGCGGTCGAAGCCCTGAAGAACGCGCCGGTCGAAGTGACGTTGGTGGACCGTTTCAACTACCACACCTTCCAACCCCTCTTGTACCAGGTGGCGACGGCGGCGCTGGAGCCGGGCGAAATCGCCTCGACGGTGCGGGGTATTTTCCACAACCAGAAGAATTTCTCCTTTGAGCTAGGCAATGTCGTCGGCGTGGACTGGGAGAACAAGGCGCTGCTGCTGGAGGACGAGCCGCCGCTGCCGTTCGACTACCTGATCCTGGCGGCCGGCGCGTCCACTAACTACTTCGGCATTGACGGCGCGGAGCAGTACGCGTTTCCGATGAAGACGGTGGACGAGGCCAACGCCCTGCGCAACCACATTATGACGGTGTTTGAAGAGGTGAGCGCCTGCCCCGAGCTGATTGACGAGGGCTGGCTCAACTTCGTCGTCGTAGGCGGCGGGCCGACGGGTGTCGAGATGGCGGGCGCGTTGAGCGAGCTATTCCACATGGTGCTGCGCAAGGACTACCCGCGCCTCGACTTCAGCCGCACCCACGTCATTCTCCTCGAAGCCTCGGATCACGTGCTCGCGCCCTTCGCGCCCGAGCTGCGCAGTTACACCCTGGACGAGCTGCGCAAGCGCCACGTGGACGTGCGCCTGGGCGAGGCCGTGACGCGCGTGGCCGAAGAGGCGGTGTATCTCAAGAGCGGCGACACGATCCCCACGCGGACGGTCATCTGGGGCGCGGGGGTGCGCGGGGTGACGATGGCGAATGCCCTGGGCGTCGAGGTGGGCCGCGGTGGCCGCGTTGTCGTCAACGATGACCTGAGCCTGCCGGAGCATCCCGATGCGTTCGTGATCGGCGACCTGGCGGCCAGCAAGGGGCCGGACGGCGTGCTGTACCCGCAGCTCGCCCGGGTGGCGATGGAAGGCGGAACCCACGCCGCGCGCCAGATTCTGCGACGCATGGAGGGGCTGCCGGGCGAGGTGTTCGTTTACAAGGACCCCGGCACGATGGCGACCATCGGGCGCAACGCGGCGGTGGCCGAGCTGCCCGGCGGCATCAAGCTCAAGGGTTTCCTGGCGTGGTCGGCGTGGGTGTGGCTGCACCTGTGGTTCCTGGTCGGCTTCCGCAACCGCGCCGGCGTGTTCGTCAACTGGGTGTGGAACTATTTCACGTATGACCGCGGCGTGCGCATGATCATACCGACCCCGCGCCGCCGCCGCCAGCAGTTCCAGGCGGCGGCCAAGGAAAGCGAGCAAATCGCCGCGTAGACCCCGTCAACGACTGACGACCCACAAAGAGCGAGCGAGGGCGTGACAACGCTCTCGCTTCCTGCAGCTACGTCGTCTGCGTCAGGCCCGCTTGCGGGGAGAGGCTGCGCCACAGGTAGAGCGTCGCCACGGTGCGGTAGGGCTGCCACGGCCCGGCCAGGTCCTCCAGGTCGGGGCGCTTGGGCATGTGGGACAGCCCGTACAGCCCCATCACCGCTTTCCGCAGGCCCAGGTCATCCACGGGCAGCACGTCCAGTCGGCCCAGGCTGAAGATCAGGAACATCTCCGCCGTCCAGCGGCCGATGCCCTTGACCTCGACAAGCCGCGTGATGATCTCTTCGTCGTCCATGCTGGCGAGGTGGGTCAGGTCCAGCTCGCCGCTGGCGACACGCTCGCCCAGGTCGCGCAGGTAGCGCGCCTTTGCCTCCGACAGGCCGGCCGCGCGCATCTCCTCGACCGGCATCGCCGCCACGTTCGCCGCCGTGAACGGCCGTCCCGCGCCGAACGCCGCCCTGAAGCGATCCTCAATCGTCTGGGCTGCCTTGCCGCTGAGCTGCTGGCTGATGATGGCCGAAACCAGGGAGCCGAAGTAGTCGTCGTGCAGGCGCATGCGCAGAGCGCCGATGCGCCCGATGACGGGCGCGAGCAGCCGGTCCGCCTGGTGCAGGTACATCGCCCCCTCAGCCAGCCGCTGCTCGAACGGTGTCAGGTCCTCCATCGGCACATCACGCCGCGCGACGTCCATCTCTTCACTCCCCTACGGACGGCATATGTTCAGCTTCACATCGTCAACGTACATCCACGACCGGTTAGACTGCCCGTCGTTGTAGACGGAGAAGTAGACCGTGATCTGCTGCCCGCGAACATCGTCCGGCAACTGGCGGAGCAGATCGAACGAGCGATACTGCCAGCCGCTGGCGGCAGTATTCTCGCGCATCAGCGTCGCCAGGTTCTGGGCGTTGCCCGCGCCCACGTCGCCCTTGAAGACCGCGGCAAGCTGCACGTTGTCCGTTAAATTATAGCGCTCAGTCTCCGGCCAGTACCAATAGCTCAACGTGACCTGGGTGGCGTCCGGCGGAACCGTCACCACCTGCCACGTACTCGACCAGGCGCGCACGAATATGTCGCTGGTGCGCAAACCCATGAAGGCATACGCTGTGCCATCGTGGGCTGCCGCGAACGTCGAGCGCCGCGCGTTCAGGCCGGAGAACACCCACGGCGGCGCGTCGCGCACGTCGTCCGGCGCCGGCGTCTCGAAGCTGCCGTTGACCAGTAGATTGCTACAGCCCGACGGAACCGTGGCCGTCGGCGTGGCCGGCGCGGTCGTGGTGGTCGGCGTGACCGTGGGCGTGTCGGTCACAGCCGGCGTCAGGGTGAGCGTCGGCGTCAGCGTCGGCGTGCGAGTGGGCCGGGGTGTCGCCGTGTTCGTCGGCGTCGCCGTGTTCGTCGGTGTCGGCGTGATTGTCGGCGTCAGGGTTTCGGTCGGCGTCCGCGTGACCGTGGGCGTGAGAGTCACCGTGCGCGTGTTCGTTGGCGTCGGCGATGGGCCAATCGTCGGGGTGTACGTTGTCGTCGGCGTTGGCGTAATCGTCGGCGTCAGCGTCCGCGTGGGCGTGCTCGTGAATGTCGGGGTGAACGTCGGTGTCGGCGTGGGCGTGTTCGTCGGCGTGGGCGTGCTGGTCGGCGTGCTCGTCGGCGGCAGGGAGACTGTCACCGAGCCGCCGATGCCGACGCTCGTGATGGACTCGGCCGCAGCGCTGGCAAAGCGCACCTGGTTGAACCCGACATTGACGACGCCGGGCTGCTTGGCGCGGAACAGGATCGTCGCCAGCCGGCCGCTGCCCGACAGGGGCCGCGCCGGCGCGAGGAGGGTGACGCTGTACTGGACGAGGCCGGTCGTATTGTTCGCCTGGTTGCGGGCGATGAACCCCTGGGCCGGGTCCGGGAAGACGCCGGGCACAATCTGGATGCCGTTCAGGCTCGGTTGAGCGTCAATCACCTCTAGCATGTTGGGGTCGAACGAGAGAGTGACCTCGACGCCGAACAGGTTGATCACGTTCTCGATCAGCAGGTCCACCGGGATCGTGTCCCCCACGTAGCCCGCCAGATCGCGCGGCGTCGTCGAGACGCGGGCCAGGGGCAGGTACGCCGCCTTGACGAGCGCCGGCAGGTACTGGCGCGGCGTGCGCACAGGCGTCTGCGTCGGCGTCGGGGTGATGGTCGGCGGGGTCGTGACCGTCACCGCCGCCTGGTACGCCGTGACGCTCGGTGTTCCGCCGGCGCTCGTCTGCAAGATGACCGAGCTGAAGCGCACGAGGCGCGTCCCGACGGACTTCGCCTGGAAGGTGATGCGCGCCATGCGCCCGCTGCCCTCGGCCGGCGTCACGCCTGGGTTCAGACGCACGCCATAGACGATCACGCCCCCGCTGTTGTCGGCGTTATTCTGGAGCGTGCCCAGGTCCGGGTCGGGGAACGTCCCCGGCGCGATCTGCACGCCCGCCTGGCTCGCGTCCTGGTCTACCACCGCCAGTTGGCTTGGGTCAAAGCTGATGGTCGTCGTAATCGCCTGGACATCCCCCACGTCCTCCAGGTACACATCCAGCGTGGTCTGGTCGCCGATGCTGAGCTGAGTCGCGGCCGGCAGCAGGCGAATCTGCGGCCGGTGGATGACCGGCGTCGTCGCCGTCGGGGTCGGCGTGGGCGCGACCACGGCCGCTGACCCGCTCTGGGCGGTGACGTCAATCGTCGCGCCAGATTGAGTCGCAAACAAGACGTTCTGTAAAGTCAAAGCGCTGGTCCCTGCGGACAGCGCCTTGAACGTAATCTGAGCCACCACACCGCCGCCGCTATCCGCCGCGCCCGGCGGCACAACGCTGACGCGGTACTGGACGGCCCCCGTGTTGTTGTCCGCCGTGTTAAACAGCGTCACGCGCGGCGCCGCCGGGAAAGGCCCCGGCGAGACCTGAATGCCAGGCGTGGACGGGTCGGCATCCTCGACGGAAATGATGGTCGGGTCAAACGTCAGGCCGAAGCCCGCCCCATACACATCGGTCACGTCGGAGGCATACACGTTCACCGTAAAGGTCGAGCCGACCAGGATCGGGTTCGCCGGCGCGAGGACGCTGAGACGCCCGGCGCTCGGCACAATCGTCGCCTCCGGTTCGAGCGCGGCCTCCGCCACAGCCGGCGTCCAGAAAGCCAGGGTCAGCCCGCACAGGGTCTCGCGCACCCGGTCGAGCGGCGGCCCGGCCGGTAGCGCGTCCCCGATGCGGCACAGCCAGATCGGCGGCTCATCCCCCGCCCGGCTCGCCAGGCCGACTGTCCCCGCCTGGGCCGCCGTCTGCCGCCCGCCGACGATGTACGGCAGGTACAGGCGCCAAGGCGACGGCGGCTGCGTCGGGGTCACGGTTGGGCTAGGCGACGCGGTCGGCGTCAGTGTCGCCGTCGGGGTCAGCGTCGCCGTCGGGGTGCTTGTGACGCCTGGCTCCTGGGTCGCCGTGGCCGATGACGTCGGCAGGGCCTGAGCGTAGACCAGGCTGCCGGGGGTGATGTCCTGGGTCAGCGCCGGGTCGAGGTACACGGCGCACAGGGATGTCGGGGGCAGCGACGTGATGTTCTGGAGCTGATACCGCGTCGGGTCACTATCCAGGTAGAAGTAGCCGCCGGGCAGACCCGTCGCAAAATCGCCGCACGTCGCCGCGACGGGACGAATGACAATCGCCAGCTCCGTCTTCTTGGATGGAACGACGACGCAACCAACGGGCGCGGGACCGGCGCCGGGCGCGGCGATGGTCGCGCAAACGGCAGGGGTCTGAGTGGGCGTTGCCGTCGGGGTCACTGTGCTCGTCGCCGTGTTGGTCGGCGTCGGCGTTCCGGTGCCCGTGGCCGTAGCTGAAGCCGTCGCCGTATTCGTCACCGTGGCCGTCGCCGTCGCCGTGGCGGTGTTGGTCGCCGTGCTCGTCGCCGTCCGGGTGAGCGTGGGGGTGGGCGATACGGTCGCCGTCGCCGTGGCGCTCGGCGTCGGCGTCAGGGTCGCCGTCGCCGTGTTCGTCGCCGTATTCGTCGCCGTGTTCGTCGCCGTGGCGCTCGGCGTCGGCGTCAGGGTCTCCGTCGGCGTCAGGGTGATTGTGGGCGTCGTCGTCTCCGTCGGGCTTTCGAGCGGCGTCACCGTGACCGTCGGCGTGTCGGTGGGCGTCGGCGAGGGCGTGTCTGTCGGGGTCGCCGTCGCCGTGTTGGTCGGCGTGTTCGTCGCCGTCGAGGTCGCGGTCGGCGTGGGCGTGGGCGGCACGAAGCCGACGAAGTACAGGACGCGCCCCTCCGCTACGTCAATGGACCAATCGTAGGTACACGTGCCGTCGGCGTAGCAGCTTCGTTCGGGCGACGGGGCCGGCGTCTGAATGCTGCCGAAGTTCGGCCCGGCGTAGACGTTGATCCACTCAACGCCGCCGGTGGACGGCCGCGGGTCGGCGTGAATCGTGAAATTGCCGCTGCGGTTGGTGGGGAAGCATACCGGGTCGCGCTCGGCCCCGGTGAAGGTGAAGGAGCCGGAGAATCCCTGGTCAATCGTCAGAAATGCGCCGGCGATGGACATCTCGCCGGCCGAACACTGGCCGTTGTGGTCCTTGTCGTTGCAAACGAAGAGGCACAGGCCGTTCGGCGCGAAGGTCGGCGTCGGGCGCGGCGTGTTCGTCGCCGTGGCCGGGCCGGGTGTGCGCGTGATCGTCGGTGTGGGTGTGGCCGTCGGCGTGATGCTCGGCGTGCCCGTGTCAAGCGGCGTGAGTGTGGGCGTTAGGGAGGCGCGCAGCCGCCACTCGCCAAAGTACACTCCGTCGCCGGGCTGCTGGTTGAGCACGCGCTGTTGGAGCCGCCCCGTCACCGTCTGCCACTCGCCCAGGGAGCCAGGCGGCTGCTCGTGAATGAAGTACGTCGTTCCAAAGGACAACAGCCCGGCCTGGGTGCAGCGCGGGCCGTCCGTCGTCGTCCACGCAGCCAACACGTCCGGCGCGTTAATGGCGCTCGTCGGGCTGGTGGAGATCCACACAGACGCGCCGGGGAGGAGCGGGTCCAGTCCGGCGTCATACGCGCCGTTGTTGTTGCCATCCTCGTATACCCAGACGCAGATAAGGCCGGCGGGAATCGGCGTCCGCGTCGGCGTCGTCGTCGGGCTAGGCGTCTTCGTCGGCGTCGCCGTATTGGTGGGCGTGACCGTCGGCGTCTCCGTGTTGGTCGGCGTCGGCGAGGGGGTGACGTTCGACGGCCCCACGCCGAACAGCAGCGGCGGCGGCAGTGGGCTGCCCAACTGGGGCGGCGACGGGTTGAAGTAGATGTCCGCGGGCGTCGTCGAGACGTTACCCTCGCTCGCCGTGATCGTGAGCTTGTACGGCGAATCTGGCGACAACCCGCTGAAACAGTGGGGCTGCGTCTGATCGGTGGTCGTGTACTCGGCCACCTTGGTCGTCTCCCCCAACTTGACCTGGTACAGGGTCAGGCGCGAGCCGGCCGCCGGCCCTTCGCCACTTTCCTGGCGGCCGCTGCCGTTCGCGTCGTAGAACACGAAGGCGCAGACATCGGTCGTGTCCACCGTCAGATTGACCTGAGCGGACGCGCCGGGGGTGAACGTGACCGGCGCGTTGTGCGCTGTCTGCCACAGCACCTTGAACGTCAGCGGGTCGCCCGGTCGAGCGCCGTTGCGTGGGCCGGTCGTCGCGGTATCCTGGGGGACGACGATGGAATACGTCGCCTGCCCACCGCCTGCCGTCGCTGTGACTGGACCGGCGACCTGCGTATCGGACACCCACACCGTGACACTCCACGGTTGGGGCGCGCGGCCAAAGAAGTTGATGCTCCCGGTGTAGGTCGCGGAGGTCGTGGCGCTCGTGGACGGCGACTGCGGCGCGGCGTCCAGCGGCGGCCTCGCCGCCCCCGCGCTGCCGACGCCCAGACTGCCCCACGCTATCGCCGCCAACAGCAGCCCCACGACCAGGCTGGCGATCACGCCTTGCTGGTGCTTCACTAACGTAAGCTCCTCACCGGATGCCCCTCTTCACCCAGTCGAACACGCCCGGCCCCAATGGGCTGAGCGTTGGCTTTCTCCGCGCTAACCGCCGTCTCCCAATCCCCCGTGCGAAGTTGACCCTGTTTCCTTCGCAGCATACAATCCGTCCACCTCGAACCCTCATGGAGCTAACAATGCCTCTCGACTTCTTAAGCCAGATGCGCGAGCTTGAGGACGGCTATCTCAGCGACCTCAAGGAGATGGTTAACATTGACTGCGGCACCGAGACAAAGTCCGGCGTTGACGCCGTCGGCGACATGATGCGCCGCCACTTCACCAACATCGGCGCCGAGATTCAGACGTTTCCCCAGGCCCAGTACGGCGACTGCCTGCTCGGCGTGGTGCGCGGTTCCGGCGATGCCCGCATCTTCATGATCGGCCACCTGGACACCGTCTACCCGGTCGGGACGGCGGCGGCGCGGCCGATGCGGCGCGAAGGCAGCCGCCTGCTCGGCCCCGGCGTGTGCGACATGAAGGACGGTCTGCTCGCCGGCGTCTATGCCCTACGTCTCCTCCAGGCAGCCGGTTGGAACGACTTCGCCGAGATCCGCTACTTCTGCAACTCGGACGAAGAGGTCGGCTCGCCCGCCTCCCGCGCCGTCTACCCCGCCTTCGTCGCCGGCTGCGACGCCGCCCTCGTTCTCGAATCCGGCCGGCCCAACGGTGACATCGTGACCGCTCGCAAAGGCAGCGCCTTCTACACCGTCACCGTGACCGGCCGCGCGGCCCACGCCGGCGTCGAGCCGGAGAAAGGCGCGAGCGCCGTCCTGGCGCTGGCCCACCTGACCGTCGCCCTCCACGCCCTCAACGGCGCGCGGCCCGGCGTCACCGTCAACGTCGGCGTCGTCAGCGGCGGCACGAAAGGCAACGTCGTCCCTGCCGAGGCCCAGGCCCAGGTGGACGTGCGCGCCCTGACGAGCGATGACCTGGCCTACGTGGACGCCCGCCTGCGCGAGCTGGCCGCCGCGCCGGCCGTGCCGGATGTGACGATCCACGTAGCCGGCGGCAGCGACAACCCGCCCATGCCGCGGCTGGCAGCCAGCGCGCGCCTGGCCGAGATTGCCCAGGCCGCGGCGGCCGAGATGGGGTTCCAGGTCGGCGAGAATCTGTCGGGGGGAGTTTCCGACGCAAACTATTGCGCCGCCCAGGGTGTGCCCACACTGGACGGCCTCGGTCCGGTCGGCGGCCAGGATCATAGCCCGGCCGAATACCTCGAGGTCGAAAGCATTGTCCCCCGTGTCGCCATGCTGGCCCGTCTCCTCCAGCTCATCGCCGAGGAAGCCCCCACGCTGCGCGCCCTGGGCACGGCGTCCTGAGACCGTTCCGAACGGCTCATAACGGTCATAGAAGAAGACGCTCAACGGGCCATTTCGATACGAGCGCCGGCAAGGAACTCGCCAAATGCCGCGTTGAACAGGGCCGGCGCTTCCATCGGGCTGAGGTGGCCCGCGCCCGGCAGCGTGACGACGCGGCTGCCGGCGATGGCCCTGCCCATCTCCTGGTGGACCGCCGGCGGCGTCACCGCGTCCTCCGCGCCGACCACGATCAGCGTCGGCGCGGTGATTGTCGCCAGCGTCGGCGTCGAGTCGGGCCGCGCGGCGAGCGCCGCCAGCGCGCCCATTACCCCCTCCGCCGAGTTGGCCGCTGCCCGCTCCTGTAGCGTGCCTAGCAAGGCCGGATTGTCGGCCTTCGCCGCCGCGCCGAGCAGCCCGACGGTGAAGCCGTCCGTGAAGCTGCTCACCCCCGCCCTCTGCACCTCCTCGATGGCGCGGTGGCGATTCTGCTGCGCCTCCGGCGCGTCGGGCGTGGGCCGCGTGTCGGCCAGGAGCAGCGCCGCGACGCGGTCGGCGTGGCGACGCCAGAACGCGAAGAGGACGTAGCCGCCCATGCTCAGGCCGCCGAGGACGACGCGGCGGACGCCGAGGTGGTCGAGTAGCGCCGCCAGGTCGTCGGCGTACCCGTCCATGCTATACGGCGGCGGTGTGGCGGCGGTGTCGCCAAAGCCGCGCAGGTCGGGCACGATGAGCCGGTAGCCCGCCGCGGTCACGGCGTCGTGCTGCGCCTCCCACATCCAGCGGCCTAGCGGGAAACCGTGAATGAGCAGGACGGCCGGCGCGTCGGGTGGCCCGACGTCATCCCACGCCATCTGAATTCCGTTGACCTGGGCCGTGCGCATCATCCCTCGCCCCTCCCCGCTATTGGAGCGCCGTCGCCATCCCGCGCCACACGAAGGCGATGATGATGGCGCACGTCAGCCCGACGATGAGCATGGCCCGCTGCCACCCGGTCGATCGCAGGTACAGGTAGGCGATGGGGAGCGACAGGAGGGCGAGCGCGCCATACAGATAGTGGATGAGCTGCACCGCGCGCAGGCCGGTGACGAGCAGAAATACGCCGATGATCACCTGCGCCGCAATCAGGATCAGCCCCAGCCCCAGGCTGAAGAAATAGCCGGGGCTGAACGGCCGCCGTCCAAAATACAGCCACAGCCCCCACACCGCCATCACGGCCATGTAACCCATGAGGATGTAGGGCAAGCGAGAGTGGATTTGCACAAGCAATGCGATAAGCACCTATTCCTCGCCAAAAAAAGATGTTGACCATGATACCCGCGTCTGCACATTGCGTCAAACCTTCGGGTGAACACCTCTGCCTCCCTCTCCCCTTGTGGGAGGGGGGCAGGGGTGAGGGGGTTGACCCTACCTGCCGGCGAAGAGGAGCGGTAGGTAGCTGCGGTACGGCTGCACCCCGATGCCCAGCGTCGCGCGCGCCGTGGCCGTTCCCGCCGTCACCGTGACCGACACCTCTCCCTCCTGCGAGGGGACGACATACGTCGCATAGGCCCGGCCGGCGGCGTTCGTCTGCGTCTGAAGGGTCGCGCCGCCGCTGAGGAACGTCCCGCGCGACGCGCCGAACGTGACCGGCGTTCCCGCCGCCACCGGCCGCCCCAGGCGGTCCGTGACCGTCGCCGTCACGGCCACCGTCGCCGTGATCCCGGCCTCCGGCGCGGGAACGCGCGCCGATGACAGGCTAAGGTGGATGCTGCCCGGCGGACCGACCACGAAGTCTATGGCGCGGCTAATCTGCGTCGTGCCCGCGTCCGCGGTCAGCGTCGCGCTCACGCCGGGCGTCGTGCCCGCCGTCACGGTGACGCTGACGTCGCCGGCAGCCGTCGCCGCCTGGGCCTTCGATAGCGCGCCGTAGCCCGGCTGGAGCCTGAAGCTAACCGGCGTGCCGTCGTCCACGGGGTTGCTGAAGCGGTCCAGGATGCGCAGCGACAGCGTCAGGTGATCGCTCCCGTCGGCGACGAGACGCGCGGGGTAGCGGTCCAGGGTGGGCAGCATGATGGCCGGTGGGCCGGCCTTCAGGCGTACCGGGAACGTCTCCGTGATGGCGGCCGGCCCACCAATCGCGCTGGCGATGGTGGCCGTCAGGTTCGCCGTGCCGGCCACGGTGCCGGCGGCCAGCGCGCTCTGGAAAAGGCCATTCTGGAGCGCGCCACTCGGCGGGGTGACACTCGTCCCCATGTTGCTGGCGAGGGTCACAAACCCGCCGGCCGGGTTGCCGTAGGCGTCCACGACATTGACCGTCAAGGGCAGGGTAGACACGCCATCCGCCGCCAGCGTGGGCCGGTTCGGGAGCATGCTCAGATAGGTGGGCGGCCCGGCGACGTACTGCACGGTGGTCGAGGCGGTCAGGCTGCCGACCTGGGCCGAGAGAACCGCCGAGCCGAGGGCGCGGGGCGAGGTGAGCGTCGTCCGCCCCGTCCCGTTCACGGTTTGCACCTCCGTCTGGGCCAGGCTGCCCAGCTCCGGCGCCAGTTGCAGGCTGACGACAGAGTCGATGCCGTTCAGGAAGCGGTCGCGCAGGCTGATCCAGACGGTACCCGTCTGCACACCGCTCGCCATGAGCGAGGGCGGCGCCGTCACCGTCAGGGTCTGCGGGTCGGCCGGCGTGACGCGGAAGGGTATCGGCGCGGCCTGGTGGCCGCCGGCGTCGGCGTGGACAACGCCCTGGCATGGCATGGTTCCCACCCCCAGGCTCGCCGACACGCGCCCGTCCACGGTCGGCGCGGTTGTCGGCTGCAACAGGGCCGTGGGGCAATTGTCAACGCTCAGCGTCACCATCTCGCCGTTCCCGACGCGGTTGCCGAACTGGTCCACCACGTCCACCGTCACCTGGAGCGGCTCGTCGCCGGCCTGGGCCTCGACCCGGCTCAGATTGGTCGTGATTCCGAAGGGCGCGCCGGAGAGAACCGTCGCCGGGAAGGCCGTGCATCGCCCGGATTGGGCGCACGCCCCGATGCGGGCGATACCGGCCAGGGTGCCGGCGTTGTAGCGGGCGTGAATCACCCCGCCCGTCGTCGTTGTGCGCAGGGGCGAGCCGCTGCCGCCCTGCCCGTCCTGGAATGCGCCGAGGGTCGTCGTCAGGGTGACGACGGTTCCATCGCTGACAGGGTTGCCGTAGCGGTCGGTGACGGAGACCGACATGTCGCGCCCGCTGCCGACGACGAGTGGGTCGGCGGTGGCGAGGCTGGCCGTGACCGTATACGGCCCCCCCGGCAGCACCCGCACCGATGTGACCGCCTGGGTTGTGCCATTCTTGCCGACGATGGTTGCCGTCACGCTGCCGTCCCCGACGCGCGTCCCCGGCGACACCGTGGTCGTGACCGTGCCGGATGCCCCGGTCTGCGCCGACGACGGCTGCACGGTGATGAGCGGCGGCGAGCCGCCCGGCGTGACGATAAAGTTGACCGGCCAGCCAGGCACAAGGTTGTTATTGGGGTCCAGGGCGCGGGCCGTCAGCACGCCCGGTGGGCCGTCCACCTGGAGCGTGAGCGTTCCGCCCGGCTGGAGCTGCACCTGGTTCGGCTTGTCCGGGATGACGCGCGTCACCAGGGACATCGTGTTGTCGCCGCGATACGGCTCCGGGGTGGTCGTCGTGGCCTGGATCGTCGTCGTCAGAACCGCCCCAATGCTCAGGCCGGACGGTACGCGCACGTCTATCGAGACGCCCTTGCTGTTGTTGCCGTCGTTCGGCGTCAGGTCGTCGGAGAAGGCATACGTGAGCACCTGGCCCGTCTGCGTGACGGGCGGCGTCGAGCCGACGAACTGCACGCTGGGCGGCAGCGTGATGACCAGCTGACCGCCGTGGATGACCCCGGACTCTGTGCCGTAGGCCATGCCCAGGTTGTAGGCGATGGCGTCAATCCGCATCGTCGTGTCGCCGATGGCGGCGCCGGGCGCTGAGCCGCGCGCGACGAGATTCGGGCCGTAGATGTTGCGCGCCACCACGAGGGTGTTGTTGCTCAGGTCCCGATCAAACACCGGCGACGTGATCTGGCCGACAAGCAGGAGACTGTCCCGCCCCGGCGGCGCGTTGTTGTCAATCTTCACCTTGAGCAGGATGTAGCTATTCGTGTTGCTGGAGATGGGCGAGTTCGTGGCGCTGCCGTCATACGTCCAGACGCACACGCGGCTGCACGACGTCGCCGTCTGGCCGGTGGTCGGGTTGATGAGGCGGATCTCGCCGCCGGGCGCGGACAGGTCCGTCTTGCGCGCCTCGAAGTACGTGAACGTCGTGCTCAGCGGCAACGTCACGGTGATGCGCGCCTGGCTCACCGCCGCCGGCGATGCGTTGCTCAGGTAGATCGCGTAGGGAATCTCGCTGCCCGGCTTGAGCGTGCTTTCCTGGTCGCTGCTGAGGGGGGCGACGATGAGGCGCACGTCCGACGACAGCACGAGGATGTACAGCCCGGTCGTGTCCGGCGCGCTCCCCGCCCCCGTCTTCTGCGCCGTATCCGTGGTGATCGAGGCGTCACCCTGGATCGAGCCAGAGTTCCCCCACGGCGCGTTCGGGTCTATCGTCGCCTGGATCACAATCTGGCCGCGCGCCTGCGGCGGCAGCGTCCCGATGGACCAGTGCCACGAGCCGCCCGGCCCGCTCGGTGTGCTGATCGTGGACACGCCAGGCGGCGTACTCAGCACCTGGACATTCGTCAGGCGGTCGGGCAAGGTGCTGTAGAGCTGGACGTTCCGCGCCGCCGCCTGGCCGGTGTTGCTGTAGGCGACGCTGTACGTAAGCGTCTGGCCGGGCGTGGCGTACGCGCCCGGCCCCGAGGCGCCAGGCGCTGTGACGGCCACGGTGACATCGGCGGGCAGCAGCGGAATCGTGACCTGGCCGTTGGTCAGGCCCGGCTGCGCCCCTTGCACGATGAGGCCGCCAGCCGAGTAGATGTTCGGCGCGGTGAGCGTCGTGGTCGCTACGCCCTTGTTCAGGGTGATGCTGGCAGGGTTGAGGGTGCCGGTCACCGGGCTGGTGAAGGACAATGCCACCGCCCCCGACCGCGTCGTGTCGCGGTTGTTGAAGGCGTCCACCGCCTCGACGGTAATCTGCGTCGTGCCGCCGTCCACCGTGACGCCGGCCGGGTTGGCCGTCAGCCGCAGCTTGACCGCTTTCCCCGCCTGGATCGCCACGCTCCCCTGCTTCGCCGCGCTCCCCGCCCGCGCCTGGTAGATCACCGTGTCCGCGCTCGTCGCCGTCAGAGTCGTGGTCGCCACCCCTGTGGCATCCGTCGGCGCCGTCGTCGGCGCGAGGACCGCCGCGCCGGTAATGACGCTGAACTGCACCGGCACCCCCGCCGCGACGCCGTTCTGGTAGGCGTCCATGACGCGGGCGCGGACGGGCAAGGCCGCGCCCGCCACGGGGTCGCCGACCATGGTGAGATCAAGGCTCGCTGGCGCGGCCGGCAGGAAGACGACCGCCGCGCTGCTCTGGTGGTTGTTGGTCAGCGCCGTGACCGTCGCCGTCCCCTTGACCGTCGAACGCACGATCACGGTCGTCTTGCCGCCCACGGTGACTCCGGTTTGGCGGTCGAGCGTTCCGACACTCGACGGCGCGAGGCCGAACTGCACCGGCGTCCCGTCGGCCACCATGTTGTTCCAGGCGTCGGCCACCGTCACCGTGACCGTCACCGGCTGGCCCACAGTCGCCGACCCGGCTGCTGCCAGCGACAGGTTCGCCGCACCGGCCGGATCGAAGGTAACGCCGGTGGTGGCCGCCGCCGCGACTCCGTCCGCCCGCGCCGTCACCGTGGCCGCCCCGGCCACGGTATTGCTCAGCACAGCGCGGGCAACGCCGCTCGCCGTGTTGACGGTTAGCGGCGTGACTTGGCCGCGGGTCGTGCTGAACACAACGCGCGTCGGGTTCGCGGGATTGCCAAAGCTATCCCGCACGGTCGCCGTCAGCGCCACCGTCGGCCCGACCTGGAGCTGCCCACGCGACGCGGCCAGGTCAATCTGTGCCGCGGCCGCCGGCTGGAACGTCACGTTGCGGCTGCTCTGAAGCCCGCCGACCTGCGCCGTCACGCTCGCCGGGCCGGCCGTTGTCGTGCTCAACATGGTCGCCGCGCGGCCGTTGGTCGTCGCCGCCGACGACGGGTTGACGCCCGCGCCCGTGGCTGTGAACCCGACGATGGTTCCGTCGGCGACGGTGTTGCCGTAGGTGTCGCTGACCACCGCCGTCACGCTCACGCTCTGCCCCACGACGGCGGACGCCGACGCCGCCAGGCCAAGCTGCGCCGGCGCGGCCGGGCCGAAGGTCAGGGGCAGGATCGCGTTCGCCGCGCCGGCCGTCGCCGAGACGGTCAGCGGCCCCTTGCGCGTGGTGCGCAGCACCGCCGACGCCTGCCCGCCACTGGTCACGCCGGGCGAGGTGATAGTCGCGGGCGACGGCGCGCTGAACGCGACCGAGACACCGTCCGGCACAAGATTATTGTAGACATCGCGCACTGTCGCGGTGATCGTCACCGGCCGCCCGGCGACGAGGGCGCCGCTGGACGCCAGGGCGATGCTGGCGGGCGCGGGCGGGCCGATGGTTGTCGTCCACGTCGCGTTGTCATTCGCGCTGTTCACGTCGCCGGGGGCAGAGACGCGGGCGGCGCTGACGAGGGGACCGTAAGCGGCGCTGCTGCTCACAGTGCCGGTAATCGCCAGGCTGCCCTTGCCGTTGGGCGGCACGTCCCCCACGCTCCACGTCACCTGGCGCGCTCCGCCATCCCACGCGCCACCGCCGCTGGCGCTGCCAAAGGTGACGGCTGCCGGCAGGCTGTCGGTCACAACGACGCCCGCCGCCAGGACGTTGCCGCTATTGGTGTAAGCCAGGTGGTAGACAATGGGCCAGCCGGGCGAGGTGGCCGCCGGGCCGCTGAGCGACAGCCGAATGTCGGCGCCGACGACGACGGAGGTCGCGCCGGCCAGGTTGTTGCCGTAGTTACTCTCCTGACTCGCGCTCCGAATAGACACGCGATTCAGCAGCTCCGTCCCCACGTCAGCCAATGGGGAGACGGCGACCACCACGGAGAACGCGCCGCCCGTGTCCGTCAGGACCTCGGGCGCGCTCCAGACAAGCGGTGATGTCGAGACGCGCGTCAAGCCGACGGACTGCGCCGTGTCGGTGACCCACGTCGTGTTTGCCGGCAATGTATCCGTCAGGCGCACGCTGCTCGACAGCGCGCCCACGCTGGAATAGGCGATGGTGTAGGTCAGGGCGCCGCCGGGCGCGACCGTGGACTGATTGACGGACTTGATGATGGCGAGGTCCGGCAGGACAGGGCTGGATGAGGTCGAGAAGGACGCGCCCCACGAGAAGGATGACAGGCTGGACGATGACGGCCCACTGAGGGCGGCCGCGGAGCCGGGCAGAGCCAGCAAGGCAAGCGCTAGAATCGCTGGGCCGGCCAGCGCCGCCACGAAGACGCGGATCGCGCGGCGGTGCATTCTGCGCGCAGGGTAGGGCATACGATCACTCCTTGAGCTATCACATTCAGCGGCGCTTGTTCGCCTCAGACAACGGGGCGGTGGCGCGGGCCACCGCCCAGGTCTATCCTATACGACGCGCAGCCCCATATCTCAGTTACGATTTGCACGTTATAAATAGTTGGCAGACAGAGATCTCTATCTTTGCACTTTGCGTTCGCGGGGGCAGTGGGGGGGTAGCTCCACAGTTTAGCGTGGACGAGCCGAATTCACCCCCCCATCCCCCCGCCAGCGGGGGGAGCAGAGGGGGGTCTCCACGCTATCGTGTAGAGCTACCAGTGGGGGCCGCAGCCCCCCACAATTCTCCCCCTTTCCCTCGTGCGCGAGGTGGCACTTCACCTCCGCTGGCGGATGGGACAAGGGGGAATT
>JAXLWK010000004.1:375000-634618 GCA_046328525.1 Anaerolineae bacterium | reverse complement strand
GCCCTTCCGCGCTCTCTTTGTGCCGCCACCGCGTTAGCGGTTTGTTACACATGACACGGTAGGCGCGTAGTAACGACTTCAGTCGTTTCCCAGGCCCCACAACGACTAAAGTCGGTACTACAAAAGGCGCAACTCATGTGTCACAGAGCATCAGCGACGCTCAGGCACGATGACGTTGAGAATGAAGCTGACGACGCTAATCAGGACGGTTCCGAGGATCAGCGGCCACAGGCCATCTATGGTGAAAGGAATGCCGAGCCACTGGGCCAGGACCGAGGTCAGCCAGAGCAAGAAGCCGTTGATGACGAAAATGAACAGGCCGAGAGTCAGCAGCATCAGGGGGCAGGAGAGAAGGGCGAGGATGGGCTTAAGGAATGCGTTGACCAGGGCGAAGATGATGCCGATGATGAGATACTGCAGGACGGCATTCAGGTTCGTCACCTGCGGCCCCTGGATGCCGGGCACGAGGTAGATCGTGACGGCGACGGCCAGGGCATTGATGATGATTCTAAGGATTAGACCCAAGTTGTCCTCTCTTCCTTGTGAGCGGGCAGGACGCCGCCTTCTCTGCAAATAAGCCTGGACGGCTCGCGGCGGCCGTCCGCCGTAGGCTCAAGCCTACGGCTACTCATGCAAGCCCAAGGGGCTGGCGGAGCCGGAGCCGCAGCCTGTCAGGCTTGCACCCGTAGCCCGCTGCTTCAGCGGCGGGCGGACCTGCCGTGCGGGGTGACATTTCACGCGGCCGAATGTCGTAGTGACGACTTCAGTCGTTTCCCAGGCCCCACAACGACTGAAGTCGTTACTACAAAACGCGCAACACGGGGAACACACCCATAGGCGCTAACTTAAGGGACTCAACATAAATCCAGACGCACGTTAACAAGTGGACAAGAGAAGCCTTCAGAGTAGGATACAGGTGTACCACGACCCACCCTACTCTGGAGGCCGACATGAAGTCTAGCACACCTGAGCCGACAAGGGAAGGCGGGGCAGCGATCCCCGCGCCAATTCTGACAGACGCCGAGTGGGAGCGTATCCGACACCTTCTACCGGTCGACCTGGAGGCGACGGCGCGGGCGACTGGTGCGCTGACCCGACGGCGGCAGGTGCGCTGCGCCGCCGACCTGCTGCGGATCGTGCTGGCTTACGCCGTGTGTGACTTCTCGCTGCGCCTGCTGGGCGTCTGGTGCGTCCTGCGCGGGCTGGGCAACCTGAGTGATGTGGCGTTGCGCAAGCGCGTTCGCCAGTCCCGACGGTGGTTGGGCACGTTAGTCGTGGCGGTTCTGTGCCAACGACGGCTGATGGTGCAAACCCTGCCTGCCGTCCGCCTGCGCTTGATCGATGCGACGAGCCTCAGTCGGCCCGGGAGTTCGGGCACTACCTGGCGAGTGCATCTGAGCCTGGATCTGGGTCGGCTGTGTCTCGACGCCATCGACGTCACGGACGCGCAGGGCGCCGAAAGCCTGGTTCGCTTTCTCCCGGATCCCCAGGCCATCCAGATCGCCGATGGGGGCTACAGCTATCGATCCAGTCTAGAGAGGGCGCTGAACCTAACGGCGCCGTTGATCGTGCGCTGGCATGTCGGGCGCTGTCGGTTGGACGACGGCCAGGGCGTCCGCCTAGATGTCCTGGCGTGGCTGCGGCGGAGTGAGCCGACGGCGACCCACCGCGAGTGTCGGGTGAGGCTGACCGACGCCCCCGACGTGATGCCGCTGCGGCTGATTGTCGCAGCGGTACCCCCCGAGGCGGCCGAGCGCGCGCGCCGACGGGTGCGCAGCATCGCCAGTCGGAAGGGCTACACCCCCAGCCAGGATAGCTTGTATGCGGCGGGCTTTGTGATGCTGCTGACCAACTTGCCGTCTGCCGACTACAGCGCCCCGCTGTGCCTGGCGCTGTATCGGCTGCGCTGGCAAATCGAACTGGCCATCAAGCGCCTCAAGAGCGTGCTCGACTTGGATGGGCTGCGCGCCCACGATGCGGAGCTAGCCCAGAGCTATCTGTTGGCCAAGCTGCTGGCCGCGCTGTGCTTGGAGACGGTGACGGCGTGTGGCACGACGCCGCTAGATGACTGGTTGGCCGATGCGGAGCGACCGTTGAGCGCTTGGCGCTGGACAGCCCTGGCGTGGGAGGCCTTGCGCAGTAGCGTGCGCGGTTCGCTTGCCCTTGCCGACGTGCTGGCGGCGTTACCCAAGCTACGACGTTTCCTATGCGACGCACCACGTCGCCGTCGTCAGCACGCGGCGGCTGCCCGTGTGTGGTTAGCTTCTCTTGTCACTTGTTAACGTGCGTCTAGATTTATGTTGAGTCCCTTAAGTTAGCGCCTATGGGCCTGCGGCCCCCACTGCCCCCGCGAACGCAAAGTGCAAAGATAGAGATGTTCAAAGGGTGCTCTATTATAACGCGCCCGCCGCCGCGTGACCAATTGCCCATGATGCTTTGGCCGCGCTCCCCGTTTGCCTGTATAATCACACCGATTCGCAAAGCCCCCTGCGTCTTCCCCGTCAGCAAGGGATGGGGGAAGACATTGGCCTGGAGAGAGGCGTCCGATGGATAACAAGAAGCTACAGACCGACCTGGCGCGTATTACCGACGAGCTGGCCTACGACCGCGCCGCGCTGGATGAGCTGCACGGCCAGATGGCCGAGCAGACCGCCGAGGTTGCCGGCGTGAGCCAGCGCCTGGGCGAGCTTGTCGGCGACATGACGCGCACCCAGGCGCGCCTGGCGCAGCTCGACGCGCTGCAGAAGGCCATCGGCCAGATCCGCGCCGACCTCGTCGGCCTGATGGACGAGCAGAGCAAGCGCCTGAACGCCGATGTCGCCGCCATCCGCAGCGGGGACGCGGCGCAGATGGAGCGCGTGACGCAGCTCGCCGACATCGCGCAGAAGCTCCGCGAGGACCAGGCGGCGGCGGCGCGCAAGCTCGACGGGCTGACGCCGCGCCTGGACGCCGAGACGGGCCGCGTCTCGCAACTGGCGGACCTTGTCCAGGGATTGCGCCTCGATCACGACGCGACCAGGACTCGCCTCGACAAACTCTCGCCGCGCCTGGACGCCGAGGCGAACCGCATCGCCCAGTTGGCCGACATGCTGCACGGGCTGCGCGACGCCCAGGATACGACGAAAGGCCGTGTCGAGGTGGTTGCGGCGCGGGTGGACGCGCAGATCACCGAAACCGCCCATTTCAGCCGCGCCTTGCAGGAGATGGAAACACGCATTACCGGCGCCGAGCATCTCGTCACCGACTTCGAGAGCCGCGTGGCGAGCCAGGGCGCGGTGATGGTCGAGCTGGGGCGATCCATCCAGGCGTTGCGGGGCGACCTGACCGCGACCCAGGGCCAGCTCAGCAAGTTCCCCCAGATCGAGGAGGCGGTGGCGCAGGCGAAGGATGAGCTGCTGCACCTGGTGCAGAGCTACCGCGCCCAATCCCAGACCGAGGTCCAGCGCATCGTCGAGGAACGCAACGCCGAGCGCCAGGCGACGGCGCGCGCCCTGGCCGACATGCAGGCGCAGATCCGGGCGATGGAGGCGCTGCTGCCCCGCGTGGACCACAGTGACCAGGAGATGGCGCGGCAGAACACGCTCGTCGCCCAGCTCGGCGCGCGCATAGACGTTCTGGCGCGTGACCTGGCCCAGAAGGTCGAGCCGATCCCGTCCCTGGGCGAGCAGATTGATAAGCAGGGCACGCGCCTGGGCGTCGTCGAGCGCGACGTCGTCGAGGTGGATCACAAGATTGACGAGCGCACGGCCATCATCCCCATCCTGGACAAGACTCTGACCCAGACGACGATGCGGGTGGAGAAGGTCGAAGCGGTCTTCCCGCAGCACGCCCAGAGCCTGGTGGAGCTGGCGGCGCGCATCAAGTTCTGGGGCGAGCACAGCGACCGCCACGCCGACCGCCTGGACCTGATCGAAGGCGAGCTTCCGAAGCTCGCCCGCGCCGACGCCGAGACGGCGGAGAAGGTGGACTTCCTGGAGGACTGGATTCAGCGCACCGGCGCTCGCTTGGACGAGCTTCAGCGCTTCGAGGACGATCTGCGCCGCACTCTCGCCGAGATGGTGGAGAGCGAGAAGATCCGCGACGCCCGCCGCGACCATCAGATGGCCGAGTGGAACGCGGAGTTGGCGGAGCATCGCCAGGTCATGGACGGCTGGCGGAAGGTACTGCGCGGGTACGAGGAGCACCACGTCGGCGTCACCAGGCAGATGACCTCGCTGGATGAGATGGCGAAGGCGATAGACCAGGACCAGCGCGCCGCCGCCGAAGCCCAACGCATCGAGGGCGAGAAGCTGCGCCGCGAGTTCGGCGAGTGGCAGGTGGATGTGGACAAGCGGTGGGCGCTGTTCTTCAAGCAGCGCGATTGGGACTGGAGCCAGCAGAAGGCGGCCAACAAGAGCCTGGGCGACGAGATCGAGCAGCTCAAGGCGTGGCGCGCGGCGGACGTGGTCAGCACGACGGATCTGGCGGGCCGTCTGGACGCCAAGGACCGCGAGCTGTTCATGCGCATCGAAGACTTGTGGGAGCTGGAGGAAGAGGGGCTGCGCCGCAGCATGGCCGAGCTGAGGGAACGGCTGGCCGAGGTCGAGGACAGCAAAGCCAAGTCGCCCAAGCCGCGCGTGCCGAAGCCGGGCGAGAAGATCGTCGGCGCCGATCCGCGCTACCGCCGGCCCTAGAAAGCGCCCACCATGCGTGTCATTGGAACCGCCGGCCACGTAGATCACGGCAAGTCCACCCTGGTCGAGGCCCTCACCGGCTCGCACCCGGACCGCCTCAAAGAAGAGCGCGAGCGCGAGATGACGATTGATCTCGGCTTCGCCTGGCTCACCCTGCCGGGCGGCGAGTCGGTCAGCATCGTGGATGTGCCGGGCCACGAGGACTTCATCAAGAACATGCTGGCCGGCGTCGGCGGCATTGACGCGGCCCTCCTGGTCGTCGCCGCCGACGAGGGCGTCATGCCGCAGACGCGGGAGCACCTGGCGATCCTGGACCTGCTCAGGGTCAGTCGCGGCGTCGTCGCGCTCACCAAGACTGACATGGTGGACGACCCGGAGTGGCTGGAGCTTGTGCGCGCCGACGTGGCCGAGACCCTCAAGCCCACCAGCCTGGCCGGCGTCCCCATCGTGCCGGTGTCGGCGCGCAAGCGCCGCGGCCTCGCCGAGCTGCTCGCCACGCTGGAGACGGTGCTGGCCGACACGCCGGTCCGCCTCGACCAGGGGCGGCCGCGCCTGCCCGTGGACCGCGTCTTCACCATCCAGGGGTTCGGAACCGTCGTCACCGGCACGCTCGTGGACGGGCGGCTCAAGGTCGGCGACGAGGTCGAGATTCTGCCCCAGGGCCTCAAGGTGCGCATTCGCGGCCTCCAGACGCACAAGCAGAAGATCGAGACGGCCGCGCCCGGCAGCCGCGTCGCCATCAACCTGGGCGGCGTCAGCAAGGAGGACGTTCGCCGCGGCGATGTCGTGACGCGGCCCGGCTGGCTCAAGCCGACGCGCATGATTGACGTGCAGTTGCACCTCCTGCCCGACTCGCCCCACCCCATCCGCCACAACGCCGCCCTGGACTTCTTCACCGGCGCCAGCGAGATGGGCGCGCACGTGCGCTTGCTCGGCGTGCAGACGCTGGAGCCGGGGCAGACGGCGTGGGCGCAGCTCGTCCTGGCCGAGCCGGCGGTCGTCGTCAAGGGCGACCGCTTCATCTTGCGCCAGCCGTCGCCCAGCCTGACGGTCGGCGGTGGCGTGGTCATAGACGCTTACCCGACGCGCCGCCACCGCCGCTTCCGGCCGGAGGTCGTCGGGCGGCTGGAGACCCTGGCCCACGGCACGCCGACCGAAATCATGCTCGCCGCCATCCAGCGCGCCGAGCCGGTCGAGGCGCGGGCCGCGGCGCGGGCCAGCAACCTGGGCGAGGCCGCCGACGCCGCGCTGCGCGAGCTTGTCGGCGACGGCGCGGTGGTCGTGCTCGGCGGCCAGGCAGCCGACGGCGCGGTCCATCCGCAGGCCCTCGTCGCCAGCGCCGCCGGCTGGGCGGCGCTGCTGGACCGCCTCGTGGACACGGTCGGCGACTATCACCGCCAGTACCCGCTGCGCGTCGTCATGCCCCGCGAGGAGGCGCGCACGCGGGTGAGCGCGACCCGCGCCGCGCCGCTGCCGCCCAAGGTGTTCAACCTGCTCGTCGAGAGCGGGGTGGCGGAGAACAAACTCGCCGCGACGGACACCGGCCTGCGGCTGCCGCAGCACGCGCCGCGTTTCTCGCCCGCGCAGCAGACCGCCGTGGATCGGCTTCTGAAAGCGTTCCGCGCCCAGCCGTACAGCCCGCCCACCGTCGGCGAGGCCGTGGCGCAGGTCGGCGGCGACGTGTTCGGCTCGCTGGTCGAGCAGGGCGTCCTGGTGCGCGTGTCAGAGGAAGTCGCGTTCACCGCCGAAGCGTACCAGGCGATGATGGAGCGCATCGTCGCCATCTTGCAGCAGAACGGGAAGATCACCGTGGCCGAGGTGCGCGACGCCTTCGGCACGAGCCGCAAGTACGCCCTGGCGCTGATGGAGCACCTGGACGAGCGGCGCATCACGCGGCGCGTCGGCGACGAGCGCGTCTTGCGTTGAGCCGACTTCACGGCGGCGCTACAAATCTACCAGGACCTCCCCTATAGCGCCGGCTTCAGTCGGCCAGCTCTTCAGCCTTGTCTTTTACACAGAACGATTGAGCGAGGCTGACTCGTCAGAAAACAGCCGAGGGCGTCGTTGCGAGGACGACGATAGGAGGACGAAGCAACCTCCCGCTTAGCAAGTGTGGTGCTATCCCCGCATGAGCCGGGCCGATGCAAGGGCGGGGGATTGCTTCGCCAGTGGGGGCTTCGCCCCCTACACCCCCGGAAGCCTAGCTCGCAATGACGGCTTGGCGTGTTCTGGTGTCGGCGCATGCCGTCACATGGCGTGAGCGTCTCGCAATGATGCCGCAAATTCTGTGTTCAGAGCAGCCTCCCTGCCGCCTACGGCGCATCTTCACGGATGAAAGTGTTGTGTGACGCGCCCAGGCTACGGGCATGACGTGTCCGGCCGTCGCCTGGCACTCAAGTGCCAGGCTAAACGAACGAAGCCCCCTGAAGGGGGCTGGCGGAGGCCTATCATGCCCATCCGAGCCTGCTTGAGCAGGCTTTGCCCTCTTGGGGGTGCGGGGGCGGAACGCCCCTGCTGCGGTGGCGACGGCGGGCGAGCACGCGGCCCAGTAGTGACGACTTGAGTCGTTCTGCGGCCGCAAGAGCGACTGGAAGTCGCCACTACATGTCTCTCATCGTCCGTGTCGCACACTACGACGCCGACAGGAGCATGTAGATTCCATCGTAGGACCAGTTTAGACTATCTTTCGCAGTGGTACAGTATGCCTCTTTCACCTGGTCACTCCGTCACCTCGTCACTTCGACCCCCATGCTTCAATTCCTGCTGGGCCTCGTCCTGAGCGCAGCCATCGGGCTGCTCGGCTACCGTAGCGGCTCCCTGTCGCGCAGCGGGGTGTTCGGCGCGATCCTCACCGGCACGCTCATCTTCGGCCTGGGCGGGCTGGTCTGGGGCGCGCTCCTCGTCCTGTTCTTCGTCTCGTCGAGCCTTCTCTCCCACTGGAAAGAGGCGCAGAAAGTGGCGGCGGCCGAGAAGTTCTCGAAGGGCAGCCGCCGCGACATCGGCCAGGCGCTCGCCAACGGCGGCGTCGGCGCGGCGCTGGCCGTCGCAAACTGGCTCGCGCCCCACCCGGCGTGGCTGCTGGCGTATGTCGGCGCGATCGCCGCCGTCACGGCGGACACCTGGGCGACCGAGATCGGCGTCCTCAGCCGCCGCCCGCCGCGCCTCATTACCACCCTCCGCCCCGTCCCCACCGGCACGTCCGGCGGCGTGACGTGGCTCGGCACGCTGGCCGCGTTCGCCGGTGGCGTGGTCATCGGAGTCACGGCGGCGGCGCTCGTGGCGCTGACGCGCCTGCTCCCCTGGCCGCCGGCCGCCGAGTCTGCGGCGAGCGGGGCGGCGCTGGCCCTGATGGGCGCGGCCGCCGGCGTGGGCAGCGCCCTGCTGGACAGCCTGCTCGGCGCGACGGTACAGCGCCAGTACCGCTGCCAGGTGTGCGGGCAGATCACGGAGCGCCAAATGCACCACGGCCAGCCGACGCTGGCGGTGCGGGGCTGGCCGTGGCTCAACAATGATGCGGTGAACTTCGTGGCGTCCCTGGCCGGCGCGCTCCTCGGCCTCCTGATCGGGCGGGGGTGAGGGCGCCAAAGGCGAGACTGCCACGGCGGGCAAGGCGGGATTGATAGAAACGCAAAGGCGCAAAGACGCAAAAGGGAAGAGCCAGGATCTCTTCTTTCGTTGCGCCTCTGCGCCTTCGCGTTACCTTCCTCTTGAGTCGGCGCCCGGCCTAGCGCACGCGGTTCTCGCGCTCGGCCGGGGCGATGTGCCGCTGGAGGCGGCGGCGCAGCGCAGCGGCGAGGGACGCCAGGTCGGCGTCGTACTCCGGGTCATTGAGGGCGGGCGTCGTCATCAACAGCGCGTCCTCGCCGTTGTCGGAGTAGTAGCCGCGCCGCCGCCCCACCACATCGAAGTGATACTTGCGGTAGAGCGCCTGGGCGCGGATATTGGAGACCCGCACTTCCAGCGTCACCGTCGCCGCGTTCAGCGCCCGCGCCTCGACCAGCATCGCCAGCAGCATGTACTCCCCCAGGGCGTGTCCCCGCCAGACAGGGTGAATCGCAATCGTGCTGATGTGGGCCTCGTCGTGCATCAGCCACATCCCGGCGTAGCCGATGATCGAGCCGCGCTCGTGCCCCGGCTGCACGCCGAGCCAGCGCTGGAGCCGCCGCCACCCGCTCTCCTGGTCGTCCGCGTCCTGGGACGCGTCGCGCAGGCGCAGGATGTAGTAGTGCGCCGCCTTGTTGCGCTCGATCTCGTTGTAGTACGAGTTGTACGACCAGGGGGTCGGGAACGAGAGGTGGTCAATGTGGGTGACCTCCTCGATGTCGCTGACGCGCATCGGCGCGACGACGTAGGGCAGGTCGGCAAACGGCGATAGCGATAGAGGCACGATGTATCACTCCTGGGCCGCTGCGCTGTGCGCCGACGGCACACCCGGACTCGGTGGATAGATCGGGGCCAGAGCGGTGACGTCATCGCTCTCGCCCCGCGCGAGACGCTGCCAGCCTAGCTCCGCCAGGTACGCGACGCGCCGCAGCGTCGCGGCCGGTTCAAGGAGGCGCGCCGCGTCCCCCCAAAGCTGAATCAGGGCGGCGCGCTCGGCGGCCCCAAGCTCGCCGACGTAGAGCGTCGGCGCGGACGGATGCGGCGCGAGGGCGTCGAGGCGCGCCAGGTGGTAGTCGTCCGGCGCGGGCCACGGCTCACCCGGCATGAACAGCGCTCCGGCGAAACGCCCACGGCCCGCCGCGATGATCGCCCACAGCGGGCCGCGCCACGCCGCGTGGGCGTGGGCGGTGGCGTGCAGGGACGGCACGCCGACAAGCGGCAAGTTTTGGGCCAGGGCGAAGCCCTTGGCGACACTGAGGCCGATGCGCAGGCCGGTGAACGAGCCAGGCCCCAGGCCGACGGCCAGCCCGCCCAGGTCCGCCGCCGTCAGACCCTGTTGCTTGAGCAGCGTCACGATGTTGGGGACGAGGTCCACGGTATGGTGGGCGCGGGAGGTCCAGGTATGCTCGGCGGCGACACCGTTCTCGTCGTAGAGGGCGATGCCGGCTAGATGACTCGCGGTATCAATCGCCAGGAGCATCGTTATTGTCTTCAGGCGGCGTCAGCGCGCGCAGAATGGCGGCGTAGTGAGCGCCCCGCGCGCTCAGGGTCAGGGTGCGCTCCCCCGTCTCGCCATACACCAACTCCACCGCCAGGTATTCGTCCGGCAGAAGCGTCTCGACACGCTCGCCCCACTCGATGACCGTCACGCCCTCGCCGTACAGGTACTCGTCGAGGCCAAAGGTGTACGCCTCGGCGGCGCCCGCCAGGCGGTAGGCGTCCACGTGGTACAGCGGCAGGCGGCCGGACGTATGCTCGCGCAGCAGGGTAAACGTCGGGCTGATGACGTGCTCGCGCACCCCCAGCCCGCGCCCGATGCCCTGGGTGAACACCGTCTTGCCAGCGCCCAGCGGGCCGCGCAGGACAATAACGTCCCCCGCCGCGAGCCGCGCGCCGACGGCCGCGCCCAGGCGGGCTGTGTCCTCGGCGCTGTGGCTGACGACGGTGACAGTCGGCTCTATCTCGGCGGTGTGGCGGTCATTTACCATGCAGCATCCATAATCCAACACTTCACAATTATAGAAACTTGAAAAGAGGATAGCAATGCAGAGTTAGGCTACACCGGCGGCTCGCTCTCGGCGGCGACGATCTCGGCGAAGCGGCGGGCGATGGCGGCGGTGAGCGGCCCCGGCCGCCCGTCGCCAATGGCGGTGTCGTTGATGGCGACGACGGGCATGACCTCGCGGGATGCGCTGGTGATGAAAGCCTCACTCAGCCGCCCAATGTCGGCCTGGTTCACCGGCGCTTGGCGTATCGGCACGATGCCCTCGGCGGCCTGGAGCGCGATGCCCCGCGTAATCCCTGCCAGCACCCCGTCCGCCGCCGTCCGCAGCTCGCCGTCCAGGATGCCGAAGAAGTTGGAGCTGAAGCCTTCGAGAATGTCGCCGTGGCCGTCCACCATCAGCACTTCGTGGACGCCGGGCGGCAGCGTGGATTTCAGCTCGCGCGATGGCGCGATGAAGCTCGTCGCCTTCGCCTTCGGGTTCTGCCGCGCCATGAGCATCGTGATCGTGCGCACCCCGTCGCGGTATAGCTCGGCCGGGTAGGGCGTGAACGGCTCGACGCTGATGTAGACGGGCGCGCCGGCCAGGGGGATCGTCACGCGGACACGCGACTCGGCGTAGCCCGTCGCGGCGAGGGCATCGGCCAGGCCGCGACGCAGCGCGGTCTCGTCCAGCGCGACGCCGCCCTCCAGCAGGCGCAGCGACTCGGCCAGGCGCGTGACATGGTGCGGCATGTCCAGGAAGCGGCGTCCGCCATACGTGCGCAGCGTGGTGTACGTGCCTTCGGGAAGGGCGCGCGAGATCTCGTCCAGGGTGGCGCCGGCGACGTTGACCGGCGCGACACCGGCGGACGTGACTTTGAAGGTGATGGGAGGTGTCATGGGTATCCTTCTGCGAAGTGCGAGCCGTGGGCAGGCGAGTCGTCGTCGGCTCTCTCAATTCTAAGCGAGATGCCCGTCTCCCTGCAATCCGCGCGGTGGCCGGGCCGCATATCCTCTGACAGCCGAAGAGCAAACCGCCCGCCGAGAGTTTCGGCGGGCGGCGGCCATCCTGGATGGCAGCGGTGCTGCTGTTCGACTACTCCTGCGCCTGCTTGCCGAGCGTCGGCCGCCCGACCTCCGGGGCCGTCACCGGCCGCCGC
Organism: Anaerolineae bacterium; assembly: GCA_046328525.1. Classification (GTDB taxonomy): domain Bacteria; phylum Chloroflexota; class Anaerolineae; order Epilineales; family JAHCIE01; genus JBDHWG01. The sequence goes on along the minus strand of JAXLWK010000004.1, from coordinate 623,198 downwards.
GCGGGCTGCAAGTCCGGGCGCGGGGTCATGTCCGGGGCGGACTTTGCCACGCTCGACTCCGCCGCCACGTTCGCCGACTTGGCCGCCTCGAGTTTCTGGTTCAGCGCTTCGATCCGCGCCGCGTCCACGCTCAGGCCCTTCGACTGGCCGTAAGCCGCCGGGTGGAGATACGTGCCCTTGTCCGCGCCGCTCTTGTCTTCCACGGCGCTCCAGCCCACGGATTGGGCGTAGGGGTCGTTGCGCGCGCCGCTTACCTGCCACGACACCTTCACAAAGGGCCTGTCCGTGTGGATAACGAACTCACCGTCCTTCAGCTCCTTGGCGACATACGCCTGGGCGGGCTGGCCGATGGTCGTCAATTGATAGCGGAAGTCCTTGCCCATCGCCTCCACGTACGCGGGCATCTTGACGACGCCGTCGCCCCTGGCGTCCGTTGTCACGTTGCCGCTGTACATGCTCAACATTTCGCTGCCCATGACGGCGGCCTGGTTCAGGTAGCGCTCTGTCGGCGCCGTCGGATCGTCCAGCTTCGCCGCCGCCAGGCTGCCGATAATGCTGCCCGTCGCCTGCACGTTGCCGCTGAAGAAGCCGGCGTAGCCGGCTGTGGTCGCCTGGCCCCAGATGGCGTAAGGGGTGCTGCCGGCCCTGGCAATACCCACGACACCGTTGCCGTTAGCGCCCGTGCTCGTGCCGATGACCCCGCTCGTGCCGCCGGTCGCGTTGAGGGCGATACCGCCGGAGGAGATGGTGGTAATGCTATTGCCGGCCGAGGGGTTGACGGCGTAGATGGCCGACGCGCCGCTGTTCGATGTGCTGACGTTGAGGCCGTTCTGCCCGCCGACGATGTTCGCGCCGATGGTGCCGCCGGTGATATTCGCGCCGATCTGGCTGCCCTGGGCGTTGATGGCGTTCCCGTTGGAGGCCGTGGCGTACACACCCTGGTTGACGCCGGAGGCCCAGACGCCCGAATTGGGGCCCTGGCCGTACACACCGTTGCCCTGCTGGCTCAGGAACCAGCCGCCATCGTCGGCGTTCGCCTGGCCCTGGACGCCCGGCGTGTTGTTGCGCGTGGTCGAGTTGTTGATCGCGAGGACGCCCTGCTGCACCGAGCTTTGGGCGTAGACACCGGGGCCAGCGCCCAGGTTGATGGCGTAGACGCCGTAGCCAGCGCCCTGCGCCCATACGCCTGTGTTGTTGCCCTGGGCAAAGACACCGTTACCGGCAATGCTCGTGAACCAGCCCCCGTCGTTGGCGTTGGCCGAGCCGTAGATCGCCGGGCTGGACGTGCCGCGGGTTGTGGCCTGCTGCACGACGGTGAACGCGGCGTTCGGTCCAGGGTACGTCCCGAGGTAGGGCAACGTGAGCTGGCTCGGGGTGTTGATGCCTTGGGGGCCGTCGGCAATGGCGACGCCCGTGATGATGAGCAGGATGGCCAACACGGCCAGGATGGCGAGGGCTTTTCGGAACGCCATGGGTCAAGCTCCTTTCGTGAAGCGTGTACGGCTGGCTAATTCAGTTCGGTCGGGTCGCAATGCTGGCTAGAGGGACGGGAACACGAGGGGCGGGTGCGTAACCCGCCCCAACTGTCCCGCCGCCCCGTCATCTCAACCGCCGGCGAGAACCTTTGCCTTGGCCTCTGCGAATTCCTCATCCGTGAGAACCCCGGCGTTATGCAGTTGTGCAAGCTCCGTGAGCTGGGCCGTCAGGTTTGACGCGGCCGGCGCAGCCTCGGCCGGTGCGGCCGCCGTCGGCGCTTCCGGCGCCGGGGCTGCCTCGGTCGGCGCTTCCGGCGCTGGCGCCGTCTCGGCGGGCGCAGCCGCCGTCGGCGCTTCGGCCGGTGCGGCTTGCTCGGGCGCGGCCTGCTCTTGCGCGGCGGCCGCCTGCTGCGCAGCCATCGCCTGCTGCTGCTCAGCCTCAGCCATAGCCCGCTCTTCCCGTCGTCTTCGGAACATAGCCTTCCTCCTTAGACTGGTGATTGATCGCCCACACTGTCCTGTTTGAGACGGCCCACTTCAGGCCGCACGGCATCGCTGCTGGCCGACGCCTAGCGCCGCATGCGCCGATCCTCGCGGCGGTCGCGGCGGTTCATGCCGGCGACCGACACCGGCGACAGCGGCCGGCCGATGACGTCAATGAACAGCGAGTTCGGCCCGCCCTTCGCCGGCATCTCGCCGTCGAGGATGGTCACGGTGTACGTCAGGTCGCTGCCCTTCAGCTTCGGCTCCGTCAGCTCGACGACGACGTCGCTAACGCCGTCTGGGTGGAAAATGGAGAATGCCGCGTTGGGTGGGTTGGAGGCAAAGCTGTCCTCGCCCTTGTCCCACGAAGCGACGAACTCCTCCGACGCCGTGTGGCCGGTGACGCGGTCGGGGCGGTCGGAGAAGAACAGTGTCGTCGGGGCCAGGTCGTGCAGCGTGAGCTTGCCGTTGTGGTACGACATGCTCAGCGATGTCTGGACGAACAGCGCCTCGATCTCTTTGGCTTCGGTCACGGACTGCTGAATAGTCTGAGTCTCGGTCATCGTGCGTCTCCTTCAGAATGGTGCTATCGTGCGCTTAACCTACGCGCTTCATCGGTGGGCATTCCCACGTCGCGTTGACGATCTCGGGATGCGGCATGTACAGGCGCAAGACGGGGAACCAGGCCGCGTTGCCCGTGGGTAGCCAATTCGACTCCTTATCGGCGCCGGGCGAGTCGGCCTGGAAGAAGAATGTCGTCGAGCCATCCGCATTCTTCTTGACGCCCGGCGTGCGGTCGCCGATGGAGTAGCGGTTGATCTCGTTCGGCACGAGGTTGTAGTCGGCGCCGTAGACGGTCAGGGACCAGAAGGCATCCACGGGCGGCTCCATGCCGGCCGGGAAGATCAGCTCGTACTTGTGCGTGCCCGTCAGCGGCTCGCCGTGATCGTCCACCGTGGTGAACAGGTACACGGCTTCTTGCGGGTCGTTGGCCGTCACGCCGACAAGCGACTGGTCGGCGGCGCGCTTGAGGAAGTCGTCGCCGAAGCGGCCCATCTTGGGGCCAGGGTAGCGCCAGCCGTTGCACACGATGGCCCACTCGCCGCTCATGAACTGCTGCCGCAAGAGCAGCATCCCCTTGCCGGCGGCGCGCATCAGCGCGTCCTTGACCACCTGCGGCTGCTGCTCCACGTCGAGGCCGGGGCCAACGCCGATCTGGGCGAACTGCTGGAGCAGGACGGCGTGGTGCGGCGACGGCGGGTTCTCGGCCAGCATGGCGTTGAGCGTCTTCCACGGCCCGAGCGGGTCGTCGGAGCCGACGAGGGACAGCGCGGGCTTGTAGACATCGCGGCGGTCGGGGATTTCGGACTCCGGCTGGCCCCAGGCGCTCAGCGGCGTCAGCTTGTACTGCGCCTGGATGGCGTGCACGTTCGGCAGGTCCTCGACGCCGTTCACCACGGTGCGGCCGAGGATGCAGAACCAGGGTGTCGGGGAGTCGGGCCAGACGCGGCTGACGCCCGTCGGCATCTCGCCCTGCCAATTGGGGCCAGCGACGAGATAGTGCCCGCCGCGCGTGCCGTAACGCTTGCCGATATACGCGAAGTTGTCCGAGGTGAAGTTGAACATCTCCATCGTCCAGTAGCGCTCAGTCGGGATGTCGGGCACGCTGATGATGATCGGCTCCTGGCTGACATCAATCCACGCCACGGAGTAGGCCGTGTCGTTGTTCGGGCAGCCGCCGTCGCGGTACGTCGCGTCCAGCAGCTCCTGGGCGTGCCAGAACTTGTTGACCGGCGCGTACGGCACGTGCTTCGGGTCCTGCGGGATGTTGGTCCACTTGTAGCGCGTGTACGCATTGTAGACATACGGGAAGCCGTAGATAAACGCCTGGATCGCCAGGGAGTAGGCATACTCGGCGTGCCAGTCGAAGACGGCCGGCGCCGGCGCCGCCGCCGGCTTGGCCGTCATCGTGGCCGCCGCGCCCAGGTCGTTCATGCCGTGGGCCGCGCCCAGCCCGGCGCCAATGCGCTGAAGGTCGGCGGCGGTCAGAATCTGCGCGCCCATCTTCCGAATGCCGTCCTCGACCTTGCCCGCGAACTGCTTGTCCACGAACGTGCCGATCGCCACCGCGCCCGGGTTGAGGGCCAGGCCGAGGTGGCTCGCCCGCGCGCCCATGCCCGTCGGGCTGCTCGCGGCGTTGCCGGACAGTGTGTCAAGGTTGCGCGTGACACGCTCGGCCATCGCTTCCAGGTCCACGCCGGAGCTAGAGCCGATGTCGAGCACGTCCACGTGGACCTTGCCGCCCTCGTCCTTCTCCAGCAACAGGATATTGCTGGCGTTGACCACCTGGAGCTGCGGCCCCATCGCCTTGATCCGACCGGCGGCCGCGTTGTACGCCGCCTTGGTTGCAAACACGCCGGCCACAAGCTGCTGGTTTTCAACGGTTGTTGTCTGAGTTTCCGCCATTTCGTAAGCTCCTTAGGTTTGTTCGTCTGTTTCGGCGGCCGGCGCGCCTCGACATTCCATGCAGATGATGGGTACGTGGAAGTTCGCCAGGGTACTCAAGAGGCCGACGAGGGCGGATTGATCCGCGCACTGCCCGCGCAGGATCGTCACCGGCGGCTCGCCCGCCTCTGTATTAGCCGTCATCGTCATGCCGCGAACGTAATCGAACAGGTCAGTCTCCGGGGTCCCGGACACACAAATGCTGTAGACGATGGGGGTCGTGACTGATATGTCGCCACGATGCTTTGACATCCAGAATCTCCCCTCTGCGCTCCTCTTGTGGGGCGGCAGCGTATTGTAGACCGGGGACAGGGCGTTGCCTCCATTGTAGGGCGCTTTGCGACGCGTGTCATGCGCCACGACGGTGCATAAAGAGGGTATACGCGGCTACCAGATGTAGCCACCGGCCAGGCGAGTGCATGCACTCGCCTGGCCGGTGGCTACATCTGGCGCCTGGTTGAGTTATCGCGGGGGGAGCAGACCGAGCGCTTGGGCGCGCAGCACCGCCTCGCGGCGGCTGTGAACGCCGAGCTTGCCGTAGATGTTGCCGGTGTGCCGCTTGGCCGTCTCCGGCGCGATGACCAGCTGCGCGCCGATCTCTTTGTTGGACAGGCCCCGCCCCAACAACCGCAGGATTTCCATTTCGCGGTCGGTCAGCGGCTCAGATAGCGCGCCGTCTTTCACGAGACGCGCGGATGGGGCGGCCTGAATCTCGCCGGCGAAGCCCGCCAGCACCTGCCGCAGATACGCCTGGGCCACGCCGCTCTCCAACAGGCGCTGCACGAGCGGCGCGAGGGACGGGCCGACGTCCACGAAGGTGCGGATGAGGCCCATCGGCTCGGCCAGGGACACGGCGCGCTCCAGCTTCGCCAGCGCCTCGGTGTCGCGCTTCTCGGCGGCGAGGCCGACGGCTTGCAGCGCCAGGATTCGGACAAGGGGTCGCCAGACGTGCGTCGCTTCGGCCATGGCCTCCAACGTGTCCAGCAGCGCCAGGGCCTGCTGCCGCTCATTCCCACTCCCAACCAGGAGCGCCTGGGCGCGGGTGATCGCCGGGATCTCGGTCACAATCATCGGCCCACTGGGGAGGATGCCGTCCAACTGCGCCGCCCCGCGCAGCGCCGCGTCCGTGTCGTGGCGGGCGACGGCGAGGCGCACTTCAAGCGAGTGGGCGGCAGCCAGCCTGTCCCCGCTGAATTCGAGACTGACCTGGACCAGCTTGCGCGCGGCGGCGTCCGCCTCTCGCGCTCGCCCTTGCGCCTGGTAAGTGAGCGCCAGCTCGATCAGGGTCCCCCGCACGCACTCAGCGTGGGCGAGGTAGTGCTGCTCGGCGACAATTTCGAACTGCGCGGCGGCCTGCTCCAGCTCGTTGCGCTCGTAGTGCAGGCTGCCGAGGAAGTGATGCGCCCACATCTCGCTCGTGGCGAAGTTGTTCTCGAGCGCCAGCTTCAGGTGGAGGGCGACCGACTGCTCCAGCGCCAGGAGGGGGCCGGCGGCGCGATAGATGGTGGCGAGGCTGAGCCGGCAGCGCGCCTTGACCGCAGCCGGCGCGTTGGGCGACTCGGCGACGCGCTGCAGGGACGCGATGGCATCCGTCGTGCAGCCGGCGATGTGCATGCCAAGCCCCTCGACATAGTAAGCCACACTGTGCGCATATTGATAGTCGCGCGGCAGGTCGGCCAGGGCCGTGCGCGCCAGGGCGAGAACGTCGGCCATCGTCTGCGTGCGCCAGAACAGGGAGTAGGAGCGCATGGCGGCAATCTGTCCCCGCGCCGCCACGCGATCTGCCTCCGACACGCGCGCCGTGGGATCCGCCACCACCGCCTCTGCGGCCTGTAGCAGGAGCATGACCGCCGCGCCCTTTTCCTGCATTCCCATCACCCAGGTCTGCGCCAGGAGAAGGCCGGGGCGCTGGTCGCGCAGGTCGGGGGGCAGCAGGGACAGCGAATGCTCGACACCGCGCCAGTCTTCGCGGTTCAGGCGCGCGTGAACTTGTTTCTCTATAATGTCGGCCGCGCGGTCGGTGTCCCCGGCCGCCAGGGCGTGCCGCATCGCCTCGTCGGGAAAGCCGTGGGCATCGAGCCACGCGCTCGCCCGGCGGTGCAGCTCTCGAATGCTCTCGGCGTCCCACCGACTCGCCAGTTCGCGCCGCAACAGGTCCTGAAACAAATGGTGGTAGCGATACCACTCGCCCGTTTCGTCCAGGGGTACGATGAACAGGTTTGTCTGGCGGAGCCACGCGCGAATGGTGTGTATCGCCGTGGCAGCCGTCTCGGTCGGCGGCGGGGGGGCGAGGAGCGCGGCGCACAATTCTGGGTTCATGTGGTCAAGAATGGAGGTACGGAGCAAGAAATCCCTCACCGCTGGCGATTGCCGCGCCAACACCCCGCCGACGAGGGCGCGGGGCGCAAATGAGTCCGCCGACGGTCTTAGCGCACTCACACTGACGGGGCGGCCCGGCTCGCGGGTCAGGTTGAGGGCGGCGAGCCGCAGGGCGACGCCCCAACCCTCCGTGTGCTGGACGAGGAACGCCACCATGTCCGCGGGCAGACTCGCCCCGGTCGCCGCCTCCAGGAATGCCATTGCTTCGTCGAGCCGGAACCGCAGGTCGTCGCCGCGAATCTCCAGCATCTGCCCGCGCTCCGCCAGCCGCGCCACAGGCCAGGGCGGGTCGGACTGCGTGATGACGACGAGATGGAGCGACGTGGGCAGGCCGCGCAGCAGCAAGGCGAAGAACTGGCCGATCGCCGCGTCGGTCAGGTGGTGAACGTCGTCCAGGACGAGGACGAAGGGGGGCGCGACGGCCTGAAGCTCATTGGCGAAGCACGCCGCAATCGCCTCGACAGGGGGCATCTGGATGGCTTCCAGCAAACGCTGCGTTTGGGGGCAGCCGCCGGGAAACTGGGTCTGGAGGCCGGCAATCAGGTAGTCGAGGAAGGCTCCCAGCTCGTTGTCGTATTCGTCTACCGTGAGCCAGACTGACGGCGCAGCCACCTCGGCCAGGGCTTGAGCGACCGCCGTTGACTTCCCGTAGCCGCCGGGCGCCGAAACCAGTGTCAGGGGATAGTCGAGGACGCGGCGCAGCGGCGCGACGATACGCGGCCGGGCCACGTTGTCGGGCGGCAGCGGCGGCCGCTGGAGCTTTGTCAGGAGCAGCGATTGGAGAGCATCGTGTTGGACAGCCGTGTCCGTTCCTGTCACCATTCCGTTGCCTGGCAAAGAGTCCAGGCGATACGGCGAACGGAGGCTATGAGGATCGGCCAAGATGGATTCCTCCGTAGTCAAGAAGCTAGAGCGTCGAGGCCAGGTTACGGTTCCGCAATACTAAACCGCTTCCCACCGCTTGTCAAGTTATAGTGAAGACCTATGGTCTATATATTGAGGGGGGTTTGTTCAATCGAGACCGATGCCCGACTCCCGCCTGGCGGCGGCCAGCAGGCCCAGCCCTTCGAAGCTCGGCTCGGCCACCGCTGCGGCGAAGCCCGCCGCTTCCAGCGTCGCGCGCAGGCTCTGCGGCGTCCAGCGCCCGTGCAATCCGCTAAACAGCCGCCAGCCGACCATCGAGATGAAGAAGCGCCCGCCGCCGCGCGCGAGACGCAGCCAGGCGAGGGGGGGCACGCGCCCGGCCGCCGGCTCCAGGAAGGCTACGTGGCCGCGCGCCCGCAGCACGCGCCGCGCCTCGGCCAGCACCGTCCCGCGCCGCGGCACGAGGTAGAGAAAGCTATGCCCCGTGACCAGGTCGAACGTCGCCGGCGGGAAGGGCAGCGCGGCGGCGTCGGCGAGGACCACGCCGAGGTTGGGCTGGCCCTGCGCCGCCCGCCGCGCTAGCCGCACCATCGCCGGCGCGCGGTCCAGGGCGACGACGCGCGCGTTGGGGCGGCATGCCAGGATCGCCAGGGACGAGTTGGCCGGACCCGCGCCCAGGTCGAGGACGCGCGGCCGCGGCGTGTCGGGCAGCCAGAGGGCGAAGCGGCGCGCGCTCGCCTCCCAATGCGCCTGGCCGGTGATAACCTCGTACCCCCGCGCCACGATGTCGAAGACGATGTGCGTCTCGGTTGGGTTGGATACCCAGGCAATCAGACGGTTCACGATAGAGACCATAGCCTTCTCCGTTCTTTGACAAAAGGCGGCGCTCGGTCTAGAATCTGCCCCAAAGGGATGGAGAAGCGCCATGGATACCCCGAACGACGTCCCCCACGTGACGATCAAGCGCAAAGACCGCACCGTGGTGTTCGCGCCGACGGAGCTGGACAAGATTCGCACCGCGGCCGCGGGCAAGGTGCGCTGGGACCGGCGGACGAACCGCTGGACGGCGGTGGGCGAGCTGGACGAACTGGCCGAGCTGCTGACCAACGCGGGCTACAAGGTCAACCTGGTCGGTCCGAAAGAATAGCCTGGCCAAGCGTTGCCACGCGCCGGGGCTTGCTCGCGCAAGAACCCCGGCGTTTTTGCGTTGACTCTCCCCACCAGAGTATATCACATAACGGCGACCCACGCGGCGAAACATTGCGCCCGGCCAGGCTGCGGCATTATAATGACGCCGCACACCACTCGCCGATGGGCGGCCCGGCCGGCCCGACCCGCGCTGCCCCTGCCAGAGGAGCCATGCCCCATGAACAACCCGCCCGCCGTCAGCCCCGATGACCTGGAGCGCATCCGCCCCATCCCGACGCCGGCCCTCTCCAACGCCATCGAGCTGTTCAACGTCCGGCCGCGCAACGCCGGCTTCATGAACTCATCCGTTCGCGCCATGTTCCCCGACCTGCCGCCGGTCATCGGCTACGCCACCACGGCGGTGACGCGCGCCGACCAGCCGCCGCCGTCCGAAAACGCCGCCGACTACGTCTCCCGCTTCGACTACTGGGACCACATCCTGAGCGTGCCCGCGCCGCGCATCGCCGTCGTCGAGGACGAGGACCTGCCGTCGGGCGTCGGCGCGTTCTTCGGCGAAGTGAACAGCAACACCCACAAGGCGTTGGGCGTCGTCGCCGCCGTCACCAACGGCGCGGTGCGCGACCTGGCGGAGATGCACGACCTGGGCTTCGCCGTGTTCGCCCACGCGGCCTGCGTCTCCCACGCCTTCATTCACCTGACGCGCTTCGGAACCTCGGTGCGCGTCGGCGGCCTCGTCGTGCGCCCCGGCGACATCCTGCACGCCGACATGCACGGCGTCCTGCTCATTCCGCCGGACGTCATCCCGCAGCTCCTCGACGCCGTGGCGAAGGTCGAGAAGCGGGAGCGCGAGATCATCGAGTACTGCAAGTCGCCCGGCTTCACTGTGGACGGGCTGAAAGTCCTGATGCGTTAGACGACGGCGCAGACCATGTACCCGCCTGCCACGCGCACCGTCATCACCCTCCGCGTCCCCGGTATCGCCGGCCTTGTGACCCTGAGCCTCAAGCGCGACGCCACGACGCTGGCCGTCAACACCGTGCCGAGCTTCACCTTCGACCTGAAGGGCCGGCTGATGGGCGGCTTCGCCGACGGGCGCACCTACCGCCGCACCCTCGACCACCGCGTCGTCGAGAAGCGCGGCGAGTTCGCCGAGGGCCGCCGCGAGCGCGAGCGTCGGCAGCTCGACGGCGGCGAAGTCAGCGCTCTGTGCGCCACGGCCTACGGCTACGCCCGCGCCGTCGCCGACGCCCTGGCCGCCGGCACAGCGGCGGTGGTGGGCGCGGTGGGCGACGCTACCTGGCCGGCATGGGCGTCGGCGGCGCTGGGCGACATCGCCGGCTGGGACGACGCGCGGCTGGCCGAGGACGCGGCCGCCTTCCTACGCATCTACCAGCCCATCGGCATCCTGCCCCCCGACCAGTACCGCGCCCTCGTCCTCCAGGCGACCCTCGGCTGTTCGTACAACCGCTGCACCTTCTGCACCTTCTATCGCGGGCAGAGCTTCCGCATCAAGACGGCGCCCGACTTCGAGCGCCACATCGCCGCCGTCAAAGACTTCCACGGCGCGGCGCTGGCGTCGTACCACTCCATCTTCCTCGGCGAGGCCAACGCCCTCGTCGCGCCGCAGCGCCTCCTCGTGCCGATGCTCGACGCCGTGAACGCCGCGTTCGGGGTCGCGCCGCCCGACCTGGCCGGCGCCGCCCGGTCGCGTTGGCTGGCCGCGCACGCGCCGGCGTTCGACGGCCTCTACGCCTTCGTCAGCGCCCTGGACGCCCTGCGCAAGTCGCCCCAGGACATCGCCGAGTTGCGCGAGCGCGGGCTGCGGCGCGTGTACATCGGCCTGGAGAGCGGCGACGACGGGCTGCTGCGCTTCCTGGACAAGCCGAACACGGCGGCGGAGGCCGTCGAGGGGGTGCGCAGCATCAAGGCGGCCGGCGTCGCCGTGGGCGTGGTCATCATGCTCGGCGTAGGCGGGGAGCGCTTCGCCGCCGACCATGTCACGCGCACGGTCGAGGTCCTGAACGAGATGGGCCTCGGCCGCGACGACATCCTCTACTTCTCCGAGTTCGTCGAGACGCCGGGGTCGCCCTACGCCGCGCGCGCTGCCCAGGCGGGGATCGCGCCCATGCCCGCGCCGGAGATGCGCGCCCAGCGCGCCGCCATCCAGGGGGCGCTGCGTTTCGCCACCGCGCCGCCCAAGCTCGCCGTCTACGACATCCGCGAGTTCGCTTATTGATGACCACCCCAGTGCCGCAACTGTCACCCTGAGCGCAGTCTATATGACCCCTGGGTCACATCGTCACTCCGTCACTTCGACCCATGAGGAGCCACTATGCCCACCATCCTGCTGGAAGTATCGCTCATCCCGGACGCCCTGGCCCTCCTCGACGGCTTCGACGTGCGCGGCCCGGAGCCGCGCATCGCGTCGCCCGACGTGGATCTGCGTGGCGTCCACGCCATCATCATCTCATCCCTGCCGCTCATAGACGCGGCGTTCCTGGAGCGCGCCCCGGACCTACGCATCGTCGGGCGGCCGGGCATCGGTATTGACAACATTGTCGTGTCAGACTGCACCGCCGCCGGCGTCCTCGTCGTCCACACGCCGGACGCGCCGACCGAATCGACCGCCGAACACACCGTCGCGCTCATCTTCGGCGTCGCCCGCAAGCTCGTCACCGCCGACGCCGGCCTGCGCACAGGCGGTTGGGCGTCGCCGCGAGGGCCGCTGCTGGGCATGGATCTGCGCGGGAAGACGCTCGGCGTCGTCGGGCTGGGGCGCATCGGCGGGCGCGTGGCTCAGATCATGGGCGCTGGCGTGGGCATGCGTGTCGTCGGCTACGACCCGTACACCGCGCCGGAGCGCGCCGCGTCCCTCGGCGTCAGCCTCGTCCCATCGTTCGACGATCTCCTGCGCCAGGCCGACGTGCTGACGCTCCACTCGCCGGCGACCGCGGAGACGCGCCACCTGATGAACGCGGCGGCCTTCGCGGCCATGAAGCCGGGCGCGCTGCTCGTGAACTGCTCGCGCGGCCCGGTCATTGACGAGGCAGCGCTGCTCGACGCGCTCAACAGCGGGCAGGTCGGCGCGGCGGGGCTGGACGTGTTCGACCCGGAGCCGCCGCTGCCCGGCAACCCGCTGCTCACCCACCCGAACGTCCTGGTGACGCCTCACATCGCCTCGTTCACGGTGGAGGGGGTGCGCGGGATGCACATTGGCGTGGCCGAGGAAGTCGCGGCGGCGCTGCGGGGCGAGCGCCCGCGCTGGCTGGTCAATGGCGCGGCGTGGCCGGCTCGGCCGTAGGAGCCTCCTCCTCTGTCGCCCTGCTCAGAACACAGAATCTCGCGGCGTCATTGCGAGGAGCGCGCCAGCGCGACGAAGCAATCTCCCGGTGGCTGACAGCAAAGCCGCAGTGACGTAGACCGCCTTTCGCAAGGGCAGGGGATTGCTTCGCCCGTGGGGAGCTTCGCCCCCCACCCCCGGTCGCAATGACTCGCTCAGTGTGTTCTCGTGTTGCCAGATGCCGTCGCAGGCATGGAAGCCTCGCGGTGACAGCGATTTCCACCCGTCTGGTGGTGGACGCAAGTCCATGGGGAACTCTCTTGAAAATTGGCCTACTCGCAACGGATGGGGTCACGGATTAACGGGTGGGCATTACTATTCCCTGCCTGAGGGAAAATGCCAGCGGCGGAGTGAGGATGCTCACTCCGCCGCTGCGCGTTGCCTCTGAGAGACGACTGAAGTCGGCGCTACAATCGGTAGGTTGGCTACGGGATCGGCCGGGGGCCGGGGTACGTGATATACAGGCCGGTCGCCGGCAACGGGTTCTGCGCCAGCATGTACTTCTGGCCGCTGACGGTCGCCACCACGCCTGCCGCGACCGTGGTCGTGTTGCCGATGGCCTTCACCTCGTAGAGCAGGCACGGGCTGACGTTGTCGAACTTGAAGTAGCCTTCCGTCGTCGTCGTCGCGCTGCGCAGGTAGGTGCCGCTCTGGTTGGCGGCAGTGGGCGGCAGCCAGAGCTGGAGCTGCTGGCCGGCGGCGGGGTTCAGCGGGGCGCCGGGCCACTTGCCGCCGTCGTCGGGGCCACCGGCCGGCGGCAGCGGGATGATCGGGAACGGAACCGGCTGGGGATTGGCCGAGGCGAACTTCGGCGCGCCGCTGCTCAGGTAGCCCTCGACAACCCCGGACGGGGGCGTCAGATTCACCGTGAGGATCGCGCCCGGCTCACTCTGGCACGGCAGGGCGACGACCTGGCTGATGCCCGGCGCCTTGGCCGTGTACGTCGTACCCACCGGCAGATTAGCGAGCGGGTCGCCGGGGCCGGTCAGGGGCGTCGGCGGCGACGTGTAGATGACGACGAACTGGCCGGGGTGGTCAGGGTCGGGCGTGCCAATCGTGACCAGCAAGTTGTGGCCGGTGGGTAGGTTCTGCGGCGGATTGGTGAAGATGGCCTGTCCCTGCTCATTGAGTCTGTCAGTGAAATAGGGCTGGCCGGTGGCGTCGTCAACGACGTTGATGAACGCGCCCGCGTAGACCGGCGCGCAGACGTTGATGTACAACGCGCCGATGGGGGCGCAGGTGGTCGGGACGCCGGGACACTGCGGGATGTAGCCCTCGAAGTCGAAGCCCGGCGGGATCGGGAAGCCTTCGCTCGCCGAGGTCACATCGCCGGCAGCCGTCGCGCCGCCCGTCACCACGCGCTCGACCTTGACTGCCGCCAGGCCGACCACGTTGCGCAGCAGGATCGGCAGCTGCGGGTTGCCCGGCCCGAAGACCGGCACGCCCGAAATCACCTCGTGCTCCCAGTACACGGCGGAGATGACGGCCGACCCCACGAACCCAGGCTGGATCCAGTTCCAGTTCGCCAGGTTGATGTACTCCACCTGCTTCTCGTTCAGCTTCTCGCACACGTAGTCCAGCAGACCGTTCTGGTCGTACACGTACATCACGAAGTCCGTGAAGCCCGGCTTCGGCACCAGGTTCTGCACCGAGATGTCCGTCACCATGTTGTACGCGTTGCCACGCTGCATCAGCGACGGGATGCCGATCACGGCCACGCCGCCCTGCAGACCACTGGCATCCCCCTGGCCGATCTGCCAGTAGTAGCCCTGATCCTCGGGGAACAGGTTGTACGCCGTCGCCTGCGTGATCTTGGTCGGGCTGCTGTAGTTGAGCAGCTCCGCCACCGCCGCGATCGGCACTGCGTTCACCGCCGGGTCGCCAGGGGACTCCCACGCCTGGCTCTCGACGCGCACCGCGCCGACGTACTGCCCAGGCAGGTTGTTCACCAGCGCCAGCGGGAACTCCGTCTCACCCCGCGGGCAGATCCAGTCCACCAGCGTCGTGATGATGTCGCCGCTCTGGTCAACGAAGTACACCTTCACCTTCGCCGCCACGATGCTGCTCATGTTCTGCACGTGGATGACCGTCGCCCAGCCGTTGGTCTCGCGGTAGATCAGCGGACCGTAAGCCACCTGCGACCCACCACCCGCGTCCAGGCACTGGCCGTTGAACACGTAGCACAGCTCAGCCGCGACGCCGGTGTAGCTCATCAGCACGTCCTGGCCGATCTGATCCACCACGATGCCCAAAGGCTGCGACGCGCGGATCCAGGCGCTGCCCGTGAAGCCGGGCGGGGCGCAACCGGCGACGTTGAACTGCGCCGAGTAGCCAGGCGACACCTGCGGGATAGAGCAGATCTGCGCGCGGAGGCAGCTGTCCCGATCCTTGAACCACAGCTCGACGCTTGTGCACTCGGCGCCGCTGTTCTGGATGTAGAGCCAGCTGTTCCAGCCGTTGTAGCCCGAGTAGGCGACCGGCGCGTAGTACGCGAAGCCGCCAAAGATGGGGTCATAGCGGCCTTCCTGCATCGCGCTCAAGCCGCTGTACGCATCCGCCATCACGAACGACGGGGTGGCGTTGCCCGGCATCTTGCGCACGACTTCGACCGCAATCGGCTCCCCGTAGAACGGGTTCCAGTTGAAGGGGAACTGACCCGGCAGCGAGACCACGCTTGGCCAGCCCTCAGGCCAGGTGAGCTTGTTGAGGCTGTTGGTCCAGTCCTCGCAGCGCCAGTAGATGTTGCCCTGCTGCGGGAACGGGTTGTAGCTGATGGCGATGGCGCTCTTGGCGCTCGACGGCAGCTGCGAACTCGTCCACACCCAGCTCGTGCCCGGCTTGAGCAAGCCCGTGCACTCGATCTTGAACGGGTTCTGCGCCTGCGGCTGGCAGAAGCCAGAGTTCTCCGCAAACAGCAGAAGGGCGATCTTGGTCCAGGTCGAGCCGACGTTCTGCGCCTCGATGGTCCAATCCACGCCCGCCTTCGTGTTACCGATGTAACCGAGCACCGGCAGCTGGACATAGTTGCCAGGTGTCGGGCTGGCCTGCGCCGCGCCGCCGTCGAAGGCGAGCGCAACACCCAGCGCGAGGCCCAATGCCAGGGCCAGCGCCAGGACGGCGATGATAAGAATGCGTCTCATTGTCTGTAACCTCCCCACCCGTTGCGCGTGAGTGACAAGCGAGAGGGTACGCGGCGCCTGCATTCCGCCGCCCGTGGGGAGGCAGGCGTACTAAAGACAGGCATGCGCGGCGCTCCGCGACTCAGACTTTACAACGGAAATGATCCCGCCATAGATATGGCTTCGCCCCCTTTTCCTTAAGGGACGATGAACTGCCACAAATGAAAGCCGCCAGGGCTTTGCGGCCCTGACGGCCCACTCGTCACCAATAGGCTGCTTAGGAAACTCAACGAAGTATCGCCCCATTCTGCTGGTGGCGGTAGGGGCAGGTTTGAAACCTGCCCCTACCCCACCGCCAGCACGATGGCGGCAACAAATAGTGAGGGCCTATCCGGCGCTAACGCGGAAGGAAGGCGGCGCCCGGCACGAAGATGCCGCCGTTCAATACGTTGACCTGATACAGCTGCCCGGTGTACGTTGCCACGATCGGCGACACGACCACCGCCGTATCCTTCCAGGTGAAGATCAACTGGTAGGTCTGGGTCGGATCCACCTTCGGGAACAGGAAGTACCCCTCGGCGTTGGTTGTGGCGCTGGCGAGGCACGCGCCGCTCTGGTTCGCCGACGTCGGTGGCATGCACAACTGAATCCTCACGCCCGCGCCGGGGCGCGTCGGCAGCGAGGTCCACTCGTAGTGGGCGCCGAGCGCGCCACCGTTGTTGGTTGTCCAACTCGGCGCGGTTCCATTGGCCCACGCGCCGAGGTAGCCGGCGATGACGCCCGTCGGCGGCTTGACCGTGATTGTCACCGGCATCGGCGGCACGCCGCCGGCCGCGCCGCTCTGGCACAGTACCGTCACGTTCGCCGTGATGCCGGGCAGGTAGGCTTCCAGAGTCTGGCCGCCGGTCGTGCCGTTCCAGCCGTTGGACCAGTAGAACGCGGCGAACGGCTCCAGGGGCGGGTTGCGGTCGTAGCCGATGCGGATGTAGTACGACCGCCCCGTCTGGGCGCTGGGCAGCGTCACGGACTTCGCGCCCGGCGTGATCAGCGCGTTGTAGACAATCGTGCCGTTGCCATTGTCCATCACGCGCAGCGTCGGCATGTTGAGCGCCGGATTGGACGCCGCGTAGAGTGCAGGAAAGGAAATCGTCAGCGGCGCTCGGTAGCAGCCGCCCAAGAGAGCCGCGGACGGCGCTGCGGCGGTGTCCTCGCTCACCTGCGCCGCGTTCGTGACGCTGGCGGCGCTGGTCAGCGTCAACACGCCGGCCAGGGCAACGGCCAGCATCAGGATGACAGCAACTCGTTTCATGTTACCCCCCTCTGGTAACGTACACATCGAACCGACCACGAAGGCGGCGGAGGGCCGTCGCGGCGCGGCGCAGCAATAGACAGGCGCATGAGACATGCCCCTGTACAATAAACGCTTGAGGGGGCCATTCTGCTATGGCCCCCTGACATGGTTACGAAACATTTACGGAGTGACACGGGCGCGCGCGAGAAGCACACGCGGCGGCAGAGCCGTGGCGCGGCTCGTCAGACGGAGGCGCGCTGGCCGAGCGCCGCGTCAATCGCGTCGCCGTTCTTCACGAGATAGGTGGGGACGCCGCTGGCGATGAGGGAGCTGACGACGTTGATGGCCGACGGCTGATTGGCGGCGAAGGTGCTGGCCTCGACCAGGACGGCGACACTGCTGGCCCCGCGCCGCCGATAGTCGCGCAGGATGGACACCCACGGGTCGAACGCCGACGACGTGATGACGATGACGACGCTGTTGCGCCCAAACAGGCGCTCCTCCGCCGTCAGCACCTGCTCCAGCGGCGCGCGCCCCACGGCGCGCATCACGGCGAGGGTTTCCAGGATTTTGCTGAGCTGCCGCTCGCCCCGGTCGAGCTGCACCACCTCGCGGTCCTGGCCGTAGGTGATGAGTCCCACGCTGCGGTTGCGGATGAGGAAGTGGCGGGCGATGGACGCTGCGACCGTCACGCCGTACTCCTCGGTGTTGGGCGTCAGCGGCGGCGGGGGGACTCCGTTGGCCAGCATCGCCGGCAGCATCTCGCGCTCGCGCTCGTCCAGGGGCGGGCCGGCGTGGACATCGCGCTGCATGTCTAGCACGATCCACACGTCGGCCGTCGGGTCAATCTCGAACTGCTTCACCATCAGGCGGTCGCGCCGCGCCGACGTCGGCCAGTGGATGCGATTGAAGCTATCGCCGGGCACGTAGTCGCGGATGCCGGAGACGTTGGTTGTCACGTACTGGGTGCGCAGGCGGAGTGCCTCACCGCCGACGAGCTGGCCGATGGGCGGCTCGAAGCGCGGCAGGTCAATCGTCGCCGGGTACACGACCATGCTGGAGGTCGCGGGCAGATGGCGCTCGAAGCGAAACAGGCCGAGGGGGTCGCCGGTGGAGAGGGTGATCGGCCCCAGGGTGTAGCGGCCGCGCCGCCGCGCATACGTGCGCACCTGCCAGCCGCGCTGCTTGCGCCCGGCCAGCGAGTTGACGACGCGCCCGGCGTGGTGGCCCGGCAGCGTGGACTGGTCGTCTACTTCCAGCCACAGCTTCGGGAACATGCTCAGGTTGCGGACGGCGAAGCGCTCCTCGACGTACTGCCCGACCTGGGCGCGGCGCGAGCGCGTCTGGCGGAACACCTGGATGCGGCGGATATTGAGCCAGCTCCAAAGGAACGACACAATCAGGATCGCGCCGAGCAGGTACGTCAGCCGCCCCATGAGCGTGTTCTTCGTCGCCAGGTCCACGGCGAGGACGAGCACGAAGATGGGGATGAGAAGGCGAGCGTTACGCACGCGCCGGCTCCGGCTTTGCCCGCGCGCCGGGCACCGGCACCGTGCGCAGGAGGTCCTCGACGATGGTGCGCGCGTCCACGCTCTTGATGCGCGCCGACGGGCTGACGATGATGCGGTGGGCCAGCGTCGCCTCGGCCAGCGCCTTGACGTCGTCGGGGATCACGTAGTCGCGGCTCTGCAGGGCAGCGCGCGCCTGGCTCGTCTTGTACAGGGCGAGGGATCCGCGCGGGCTGGCGCCCAGGTAGGCATCCGGGTGCTGGCGCGACGCGCCCACCAGGCCGACGATGTACTCCTTGATGAGGTCGCTGACGTGGACATCCTTGATAAGCGTCTGCGCCTGGAGCAGGTCCTCGGCGCTGACCACCTGCTCCAACGCCTCGACCGGGTGCGACACGCGCTGCGCGTCCATGATCGCCATCTCGGCGTCCCGCGTCGGGTAGCCGAGGGCCAGGCGGACGAGGAATCGGTCGAGCTGCGCTTCGGGCAGCGGGAATGTGCCTTCGTACTCGATGGGGTTCTGGGTGGCGAGGACGAGGAACGGGTTCGCCATGCTATAGGTGATGCCGTCCACCGTCACCTGGCGCTCTTCCATCGCCTCCAGCAGCGCCGACTGCGTCTTGGGCGTGGCGCGGTTGATCTCGTCGGCCAGGACGATCTGGGCGAAGATCGGCCCCTGCCGGAACTCGAACTCGCGGTCGCGCTGGTTGAAGATGGACACGCCGGTGATGTCGCTGGGGAGCATGTCGGGCGTGAACTGGATGCGGCGGAACGTGCAGCCGAGGGAGCGCGCCAGGGCGCGCGCCAGCATCGTCTTGCCCACGCCCGGCACGTCCTCAATGAGCACGTGGCCGCGGCATAGAATCGAAATCAGGGCGAGCTGGACTTCGCTGTGCTTTCCAACAATCACTTTCTCTACGTTATCCGTGACGCGATTTGCGATTGCTTGAACGTCTTGCATGGGTCTGCCGAGACTCCTTCCACCGTCGAAAACGCGACTCCGGCGCTGGCTAACCCCGTGTCAAAGCGAGCCAGCCGCGCAGGAACAGCGCGAGGTTGTCATGAAAAAGGACGCCGACCATGTTAAATTATAGCCAGGCGATAGGGGAACACGTAATGCGAGGCTTGCGGCGGTAGAGGGTAAGGGCGGGTAGAGGGTAGGGGCGGGTTTGAAACCCGCCCTTACTGTTTAACCGGCTTACCCGCCGAAGGGCGACACGCCGCCGATCCAGCGCGCCACGTCGAAATACGACACGATGAGCATGACCAGCAGCAGCGACACCATGCCGATGGCGTGCACGAAGGCTTCGCGCTCCGGCGAGATGCGCTTGCCGCGCACCCACTCCAGGACGACGAACAGCAGGCGGCCGCCGTCCAGCGCGGGCAGGGGCAGCAGGTTCAGCGTGCCGAGGGACACGGAGATAATGGCGGCGAGGGCGAGCAGCCTGTCGAAGCCCTCCTGCGCCACCTGGCCGGTGATGCGCGCAATGCCGATGGGGCCGCTGAGGCTCGCGCCCTCCGGCATCGTCGCCCGCGTGAACAGGCCGGCGATGAGCTTGCCGAAGAAGGCGAGGGTGCTGGCGACGGCGCTGGCGGTGGTCTGGATGCCGCGCAGCACAGCCTCGACCGGGCCGTAGCGCTCGGTGATCTGCTCCGTGCCGATGGAGATGCCAGCGCGGGCCTCGCCCGACGCGCGCGGCGTCAGGTTGAGCGTCATCGGCTGGCCGCCCCGTTCGATGGCGACGGGAACCTCGCGGCCGCCAGCGGCTTCGATGGCAGCGACCAGCGTCGCCGTGGTATCAATCGGCTTGCCGTCTACGCTGAGGATGAGGTCGTCCCGCTGCAAGCCGGCCGCCTGGGCCGGCGAGCCGGGGAACACGTCGTACACCTGGACGCGGCCATTCGGCGCAGGCGCGGGAACGCCCATCATAAAGACGATGCTGAACAGCACGGCGGCGGCGAGGAAGTTCATGAATGGCCCGGCGACGAGGATCGTTGCCCGCTGCCACGGCCTCTTGCTCCACAGGCTGCCCGGCGTCTCGAAGTCGCCCTCCTCGCCGGCCATCCGCACGAAGCCACCGAGGGGCAGCCAGTTCAGCGTATACTTCACGCCGTCGCGCTCGAACATCGTCATCGCGCGCGGCGGCAGCCCAAACCCGAACTCGTCCACCTGGACGCCCAGGCGCCGCGCGGCGAGGAAGTGGCCCAACTCGTGGACGAACACCAACACCCCCAGCACAGGGATCACCACTAACAAGTACATCCAGCTCATGTTGCCTAAGAAATCAAACATACGATCCTCATCTTTGTCGTTGCGAGCGCAGCGAAGCAACCTCCCGCCTGTGCAACGCCCAGTCTATCGCAGCAAATCGCGGGCCATTCCCTTCCCGTGAGATTGCTTCGTCGGGCGGTCGCCCTCCTCGCAATGACGTATCGCTGGCTCGCCTTAGTTGCCGCGGGAGACACGCGGGTCGCCCGCGCTCACCAGGTAGATGTCGCCCCACGGCTGATACACGCTGCGGAACTCCTCGCGCCGCGTCTGCCCGTCCTCGTTAATGATGCGCGCCGCGACCACCGTCGCGCCCGGGTGCGCCCAGTCCACCTGCTTCACCTGGCCTGGCGGGAGCTTCGAGTCCACCTGGTAGCTCGGCGGCTTGGCCGGCGTCTCGCTCAGGATCCGCGGCCCCTCCAGCTTCACCTCGCGGTTGGGCTTCGTGCCGTAGAAGTAGAACGTCAGGATCGCGTTCTTCTTGTCCAACTCGGTGCGGATGAGCAGCCACGTCGGCTGATCGTTCTTGAACTTGAAGTCTACATAAGGGGTGAACACCGTCGCGTCCAGCCCCGGCCCCACGCCTTCCTCGTAGTAGCTCACGCGGTAGGCGTGGGCCGTGCGCTCGACGATGGGGTAGCCGCCGAAGAACGCGGCGCGGAAGGCGGTCGTGGACACCTGGCAGATGCCGCCGCCGTAATCCGTCTCCGTCCGGTTGCCGACGATGATCAGCGCCTCGGCGTAGCCCTTCTCCGGGGTCACGTCGCCCAGGTGATCGCCGAACGAGAACACACCGCCCGGCGGCACGAGGACGTCCTGGAACTGATTCGCGGCCACGCCGATGTTCTGGATGCGCTCCGGCGGCGAGCCTTTGAACTGCGTCGTCCCCTTGACAACAAGCTCCTTGATGCCCAGGGCGTCCAGGTTGGACGTGTCCAGCGTCGGCTTGATCTCGCTGATGACGGCGGGAAGGGTGCGCTCGCCGCCCATCACCGCGTCGTTGAGTTTCTTGAGCGTCTCGGCCGCGTCGTAGTCATACCCGACCTCGCTCGGCTTGACGGCGACAACGCGCTGCGCCCCGCCATCCCAGCGCACCTGGCCCTCCTGCGGGTCGCGCTGGATGTCGGCGGCCAGCGCCTCGACCCACGGCTTGAGGGGCGCCTGGTTGAGACGCGGCATGATGCGCGGCTTGCCGTTGGCGGTCTCCTGGTAGAAGACCACGAGGTTTGCCACGTCCGCCGCGCTCAGCGTCCACTTCTTATCCTTGAACGTGACCGTCACCGGCCCGCTGATCATCTTCTCCGTCGCCGCCTTCGCCGCGCTCACGTCCGTGATCAGGGGGGGCGCGGTGACGACGCTGATGGCGATGGGGTCGGCGGTGAAGCCCTGCACCCGCTCGCCGATCTGCTGCACCGCCGCCGCCTGGTCCACCTCCCAACCGTCCTGCGCGGCCGTTGTCTCGACCTTGCCGTTGCGAATGGCGAGGCTGGCGTTGCGGGGTGGCCGGTCCAGATCCAAGGCAATGTCCTTGACGAACGCCCGGGCCGGGGTGGGGTTGAACTCGCTCTTAAGCCCCACCGACGTGCCATCCCGCGCGATCTGCCACTGCATGACCAGGTCAATGGGCAGAGCGCCGCTGCGCCCGACGGCGTAGGCTTGCTCGGCCATGGCGTCGGCTGCGAGGGAGCCGCCCAGGTCGGCCGGGCTGGCTTCCCACGTGCGGTCGCCGTAGGTGAAGCGGACGCGCGCGTTGTCGAAGTAGGCCACGTGGCCGCGCAGCATCTCCGCCGCCTGGGCGCGCGTCAGGCCGCCCAGGTCCAGCCCGGCAGCGCGGACGCCCATGTGGATGCGGTCCTGGTAGACGTACTGGTACAGGCCGACGCCCGCCACAAGGGACAGGATGCCGGCCAGGATGACGAGGGCCACGAGCACGGCCAGGATGCGCACGAGGCGCCCTGAGCCTGAATTTGTCTGTGTGGTCATGTCTGAACTTGCCATAAGCTACGGACACCTTTACTTTTAGACTCTAATTGTACTCCAGAGCTTACGCCCCCGCAATACGAGACGATAAGAGATAGGTTAGAGTTCCCGTGGCGGAAGTTTCCCCCGGCAGCGCAAATCCTTAACGTCACGCCGCGTCATTGGTGGTATACTATAGAAAGGGAGAGTCTATTTGCAAAGCGGAAAGGGGGTGGTCCATCGCAAGCCGCCAATAGTCCAACAGTCCGCAGCCCTGAATGAGCGCCTGATGTTCGTGGACGGATGCTTCAATGAGGGAGTCATGCCATGTTGAAAGATATGCCGACCGTGATGGAAATGGCGCTGCACGTCAACGAGATCATGGAGAAAGCGTGGAACGCGGGGGACGTGGCCGCCCTGGACATGATCCTGGCCCCCGACCTGCTGTTCCACCACCCACCCTTCCCCGACCTGATCGGCATCGAGGCCTACAAGCAGCACATCCTGGATGACCGCGCCACCTTCCCCGACCTGTCCATCGCGCTCGAGGAACCCATTGTCGGGCCGCACGGCGGGGCGGTGCGCTGGACGATGACGATGAAGCACCTGGAGAACTGGCCCACCGCGACCATGCCCACCGACAACCCTGTCATTGTGACGGGGGTCACGGTGAGCCGCGCCGAGAACGGCAAGATCGTCGAGATGTGGGAGTACGGCGACTACCTGGGCATGTTCCAGCAGCTCGGCCTCGCCCCGATGCGGTAGGCTCACCTGCCGTACCCGCACGACGCTCGAAGCGTCGTGCTACAAGATGGAAGCCCAAGGGGCTGGGGGAGAACCTCGTAGCCCCTTGGGCTTCCATTCGTAGACGGCGGACTATTTAGGAGCGCGTTGTGGATACTGGCGTTTTTGACGCCAGCGGAAGTGAGCAGCAATTTCACGAATCTTCTCCTTGCCGATTCAAGAGGATCCCAGGGCCGGGTCCACGCCGAAACGGTCGCGCAGAAGCCGCTGGTACTCGGCGGCGGCGGCGACCGGCGTCTCCCGCCGCTCGCCGCGCTCCGTTTCAATCAGCGTCATGTCCGCCAGCGTGACCCGGCCCTGGGGCGTCGCCAGGGAGCACAGCCGGTTGCGGGTGAAGTGGGAGTCGGGCGACGTCTGCTGCCAGCGGCACATCTCGGCGAACTCGCCGTACTCGCGCGGCGCGAGCGTGAACCAGTAGCGCGCCCTCCACCCGCCCTCGCGGTCCGCCTCGAAGTAGCGCCAGATTCCCTCACCCCGGCCCTCTCCCACAAGGGGCGAGGGGGCCAGGGGGTGAGGGCCATCTTCCACCTCTCCCTCTGGGAGAGGTGGGGTGAGGGTCTGTGGGGCAGCGCCGGGGTTTAAGACCCTCACCCCATCCCTCTCCCACGGGGAGAGGGGGCCAGAAATGGCAGGCGCCTCGACTCTGTACCCGCGCCCGTTGCGCGTCTGCTCGCCCGCCACGTCGAGGCGCAGCGGCTCGCGGAAGCCCTCGCCGAAGCCCACGTCGGCCAGCCAGGGGGTCGGGTCGCCGGGAGCGCGCACGAGCAGCGTCAGGTGGTCGTACTCTGGGCCGGGCCGGCCGTCCCCGCCGTAGACGCCGGCCGAGAGCAGCGTCACGTCGTAGCCGAGCTGGGCCAGGAGCCAGGCGAACAGGCCGTTCAGTTCGTAGCAGAAGCCGCCGCGCCGCCGCGTGACAATCTTGGCATAGCGCGAGGGGAGGTCCAGAGTGATGGGGCGGCCGAGGTGGATGTCCAGGTTCTCGAAGGGGACGGCCAGGAGGTGCGCCCGGTGGAGCGCGGCAAGAGTGACGCTGTCGGGGGTGCGGGAGCCGGTATAGCGGATGCGCTGGAGGTAGTCGGCGGCGTTCACCAGGTGTCGTCCGCGTCGAGCGCGCCGATCTCGGCGTCCGCGTCCACCTCGTCCTCCGGCCCGATGAGCACCTTGCGCGAGCGGCCGGCCTCGGCGGGGCCGACGACGCCGCGCTCCTCTAGCTCGTCCATCAGGCGGGCGGCGCGGGGGTAGCCGATGCGCAGCCGGCGCTGGAGGAATGACGCCGACGCCGTGCGCGACTGGCGCACCACGGCGATGGCCTCCGCGATCAGCTGCTCGTCGGGGCTGTCCTCCTCGTCGCCGATGTCGCCCTCCCACGGCGCAGCCTGCACGTCCGGGTTCGGGTGCGGGTTGAGCTTGCGCCAGTACTTGACGAGCTTCTCCAACTCGCGGTCGGTGACGTAAGCGCCCTGCAGGCGCTGCGGGCCGGGGGCGTCGGGGGCAAGGTAGAGCATGTCGCCACGGCCGAGCAGCTTGTCCGCGCCCACCGTGTCGAGGATGACGCGGGAGTCGACCTGGCTGGAGACGGCGAAGGCGATGCGGGCCGGGAAGTTGGCTTTGATGAGGCCGGTGACGACATCGGTCGAGGGGCGCTGCGTCGCCAGGATCAGGTGGATGCCGGTGGCGCGGGCCAGCTGCGCCAGGCGGCAGATGAGGCGCTCGGCGTCCTCCGGCGCGACCATCATCAGGTCGGCCAGCTCGTCAATGATGACGACGATGTAGGGCAGCGGGCTGCCCACGGTCGCGCGCACCTTGTCGTTGTACGCGCCGACGTTGCGCACGCCCAGCGCCGCGAAGAGCTGGTAGCGGCGCTCCATTTCGCGGGTGAGCCACTTGAGCGCGCCGATGACCTCGTCCATCTCGACGACGACCGGCCCCATCAGGTGCGGGACGCCGTTGAAGCCGACAAGCTCGACGCGCTTCGGGTCCACCAGGACGAGTTGCAGCGTCTCCGGGGTGTTGTTGAACAGCAGGCAGGCGATGATGGTGTTGAGGCACACCGACTTGCCGGAGCCTGTCGCGCCGGCGATGAGCATGTGCGGCATGCGCTGGAGATCGGCCACGACCGGCGCGCCGCGCACGTCCTCGCCCAGCGCCAGGCGCAGCGGCGACGACGCGCCCTGGTAGGCGGGCGACTCCATGAGGTTGCGCAGGGCGACGCGGGCCGCGTTGGCGTTGGGGACTTCGATGCCGACGACGCTCTTGCCCGGCACCGGCGCTTCGATGCGAATGGCGGGGGCCGCCAGGGCCAGGGCCAGGTCGTTGGACAGGGCGAGGATGCGGCTGACCTTGACCTTGCGCCGCTCCATTGTGCCGTCCGGCGCTTTGCGCTGGAGGTAGCCCGGCTCGACACCGTACTGCGTCACCGTCGGCCCCTGGTTGACCGTCACCACCTTGGCCGGAACGCCGAACTCCTCCAGCGTCTCCTCGATGATGCGGCTGCGCTCGCGCACCTCGTCTTCGCGGTAGCGCACCTTCGAGCCTTTCTCCAACATCTCGATGCTCGGCAGCATGGGTATCTGCGCCGGCGTCGCCTCGGGCGCGGCCGGCGCGTCGGCCTTCTTCGCCTTGCGCGGGCGCTTCTCCGGCTCACCTGGCGCGGCGGGCGGCGCGGGAGTCTGCGCCTCCTTCTGCGCCTTTGCCGCGGCGGCCCGGGCGACGACCATGAACGGCGGGACGGCCAGGCTGTCGTCGGCGGCGGGCGAGGCGGCGGGCGGGGCGGCGCGCACGGCGGCTGTCGCCTGGGCGGGCGCTTGCGGGCGGAGGGGCGGCATCTCCAGCGCCTCGTCGTCTTCATCGTCCTCGTCGGCCTCACGCGCTGGCGGCCGCAGCCGGTCGAGGCCGTTGGACGCGGCTCGCCATACCGAGCGCGGCGTCTGCCGCGTGATGGCGAAGGCGGCGACAACGATGATGAGCAGCCAGAGCAGGATTGACGGCCAGCGCCCGATGAACTCCGCCGGCGTCGCCACCAGGGCGTAGCCGACCATGCCGCCGCCCTGCCCGGCCAGGGCGCGGTCGAGCGGGTCGCTGAAGCCAATCGTACCTAGCAGGGCCAGGAGGCCGAAGATGATCAGCTCCCCCCACAGCACGCGATCCCAGGCGATGAACTGCCCGTGCCAGCGCCGGGCGAGGAGCCAGCCGCCGGCGGCGATGACGAAGGTGGCGAGCGGGAGGGCGGCCCAGCCGACGCCGAGGCGGACGGCCTGCGCCCAGGCGTCGGTCACGCTGCCGTGGCTGATGGCGAGGAGACTGACAAGGGTGATGAGGCCGACCACGACGAGCGCCGCACCCAGGATGAGGGTCGGCTCGCCGAGGCGGTCCCAGCCGCTATCCTGCGGCGGAGGCGTGTCCGGAGCGGTGGGCTTGTCGTCCGAGGGGCGCCCGCCGGTGGGCTGGCGCGGGGCGCGAGGCATGCGGGCCTCCTAAACGAGCATGGGAGCGCGAGACTGCGCCCCCATGCGGTCGTTCGTTGGCATATCAGGTCGCAAGGACAGGGCGCGGCGCTAGTGCGTGAACCCGTTGTGCGGCTCGGTGGCCCACACCTGGCGCAGGCTCAGGCCGAGGCGGCGATTCTGCGAGTCGATGTTGAGGACGCGCATCGTGACCGATTGCCCCTCCTGCACGACGTTGCGCGGGTGCAGGAAGTTGCCTTCGGCCAGCTCCGAGATGTGGATGAGGCCCTCGAGGCCCTCTTCCAGCCGCACGAATGCGCCGAAGTCCACGACGTTGGTCACCACGCCACTGATCATCTGGCCGGGCGTGTAGCGCTTCTCCACGTCGGCCCACGGGTCGGGGCGCAGCCGCTTGAGGCTCAGGGCGACGCGGCGCTGTGCCCGGTCCACGTTCATCACCAGGACGCTGACTTCCTGGGCGACGGAGACGACCTCGTTGGGGTGGGCGACGCGCTGCCAGGACAGCTCAGAAATATGGATAAGACCGTCAATGCCCCCCAGGTCCACGAACGCCCCGAAGTAGCAGATGCTGCGCACGCGGCCGCTCACCAGGTCTCCCTCGCGCAGCTGCGCCAGGCGCGCGTCCACCCCACCGCCGGTCCAGGCGGCGGCGCGCTCGGAGAGAATGATGCGGTTGCGGGAGCGGTCCAGTTCGATGAGCTTGAGGTCCAACTCCTCGCCGAGCCGCCGTTCCAGCTCCTCCCGCAGCTCCTCACTCTCCATGCGGCGCGGCAGGTCGGCGAGCTGCGAGGCCGGCACGAAGCCGACGGTGTCGCCGACGCGCACCAGCAGCCCGCCACGGTTCGACCCAATCACGCGGCCCTTGAGAATAGCGCCTTCGTCAAAGTGTGCTTTCAGCGTCGCCCACTGATCGCGCGTCGGGTGCATGTTGAGGAGGTGCTCATCCTCCAGCATCCGGCCGCCCTCGCCGTTCAGGCCGCGCGGCGGGCCTTCATAGGCGACTTCCCCCTGCGATAGCAGCGCCCCCCAGTAACTCTCGTCCTCTGGCCCGGCCCACGGTGGCACGTCCTCGTTCGGGTCCCTCATCGTCCCCTCTCCTGTCCTAGACATTGAATCGAATAGTTTGTTCCGCAGTCGCTAAGAACCCTGGCCGCTACCCGGCGTTCCGTTGGGCGCGGGCCGCGCGGGGCAGAAAACGCTACAGTACTTCGCATGGCGAGCCACGCGGCGCGAGGGCATGGCAGGCTTGCGAGGCGAACGACGCACCGAGGGAGCCGACATATCAGTTATTGTAACGTAGTGATAGTGGCGCTATTATAGTGCCCGTCCAGAGGCTTGTCAAACGCACTTCAGGCTTTGCTCAGAGCCAGCGGGAACGCCTATAATTGGCGGCGAAGGTCGCCTCTACCGGGAGATAACCAGGCATGGCGAAGATTCTGGTCGTAGATGACGAGCCTAATATCGTCGAGCTGGCCCGCCTGTATCTTAAGAATGAAGGCTACGAGGTGCTGACGGCGGGCGACGGCCGCGCCGCCCTCGACACCATCCGCCAGCAGCCGCCCGACCTGGTGCTCCTCGACATCATGCTGCCCGGCATGGACGGCTGGGAGGTGTGCAAGCAGGTGCGCCAGTTCAGCCGCGTCCCCATCATCATGCTGACGGCGCGCGGCGACGACGTGGACAAGATCGTCGGCCTGGAGCTGGGCGCCGACGACTACATGGTCAAGCCGTTCAACCCGCGCGAGATGGTCGCCCGGGTCAAGGCGGTGCTGCGCCGCACCGATGGGGGGCGCTCGGCGACGACCAGGGTGCAGATAGGCGATGTGGCGCTGGACCCGGCGCGGCGCGAGGTGACGGTCGCCAGCCAGCCGGTGACGCTGCGCGCCAAGGAGTTCGACCTGCTCGCCTACCTGATGCAGCATCCGGGGCTGGCGCTCAGCCGCGAGCAGCTCCTCAACGCGGTGTGGGGCTACGATTACTATGGCGACACGCGCACGGTGGATGTCCACGTCGCCCACATCCGCGACAAGCTCAGCGGCAGCCGGCTGAGCATCGAGACAGTGTGGGGGGTCGGATACAAGCTCCTCGGATCAGAATGAAACCCAATCACGTCCCCCGTCATCGCCAGGGCGCGGCGCTGCTCAGGAACTCCACATTCCGTGTCATGCTGAGCGAAGCGAAGCATCCCGGCGGACTGGAGGCCCTGTCCTCCTATCGTCGTCCTGCTATGAAAGTTCGCCTGGGCCGCGTCGGCGGCGGCCGTCTATCTGCACCTCCATGCGCTGGATCCCAATCCCAAGCTGCTGCGCGGCGGCCTCGATGAGCGTGACGCCGCACGATGAGATGCCGACGAGAAAGGCCTCGCCCGAGTTAATCTCCCCGTTCATGGCCGGGCTTTCGATCACGATGGCATGCTGGCGGATGGTGTTCAGGGTGCGGCCGACCTGGCCGACACTCGCGGACCGCGCGCTGTAGTTAGGCGCTGGCTGAGTCACGGGAACCTCCTTGAGACTGGGCCGACTGACGCATGGCTACTGCACTTCCTCCGGCGGACGCACGGCCTTGAAGTCGCGGTAGAGCAGCAAGTCGTAGACGATTTTGAGCGTGCCGGCGATGAAGAAGGGCGTGCTGAGAAGGGCCGGGATGGCGAGCAGCGGCCCGACGAGCACCGGCGAGATGCCCGCGCCGATGGTGCGCGCGACGCCGGTGATGCCGGAGGCGGCCGAGCGCTCCTCCGGCTGCACCACCGCCATGACGTAGGACTGGCGCGTCGGCACGTCCATCTGGGAGATGCTGAAGCGCAGCAGCAGCACGACAATCGCCAGGGTCAGCGTCGGCATCAGCGGCACCAGCATCAACAGAATGTTCGACGGGATGTGGGTGAACACCATGGTGTTGATGAGGCCGAAGCGCGCAGCCAGGCGCACGGCTAGCAGCGACGAGACGCCGGCCAGGACGTTCGCGCCGAAGAAGATCGCCCCCAGCAGCCCCGGGTCCACGCCGAACTTGACGGTAAACCAGTAGGCGACGATGGTCTGCACGACGAAGCCGCCGCCGAAGGCGTCCAGGGCAAACAGCCCCGATAGCCGCATGATGGTCTTCTGCGAGCCGTGCAGGCCGAACCGGGCGCTCAGGGTATTCGACTCGCGCGCCAGCTCCGCGAGGGACGCCTCCACGTTGGGCGAGACCCGGAGGAAGAGAATGAACAGGAGCGCGCCGACGGCGGCGTAGCCGAGGACGACGACGCGGTAGCTGTCGAGGGCCGACCAGCCGTGGTTCTGGAGCAGCTGGGCGAGGCTGCCGGCCAGCAGCGCGCCCAGGGCGGTGGTGAACGAGCCGACGAGGTTGTACCAGGCGAAGACTTGGGTGCGCCGCGCCGCCGGGAAGAGCTGGGTCAGCGAGGCCTGCTCGACCGAAAGAAACGGCCCGACTTCGTTCCCGCTGGGACTAATGACGCCGATGGTGGCGGCGACGATCAGGAGGATGTAGTTGCTCGTGAAGGCGAACACGATGCCCGCGATCACCATGAGCGCCGCGCCGGCCAGCAACGTCCGCCGCCGCCCCAGCCGGTCGGCCTGCGTCGTCAGCCACAGCGAGATGGCGGTATCGCCCAACAGGGTGAAGGTCAGGAGCAAGCCGACCTGGGTCGTGGTCAGCCCGACCTCCACCAGGTAGAGCACCAAGATGACGGACAGGAAGCCGTAGCCGAACAAGCGCAGCAGCCGCGTCAGGAACAGCAGGCGGCCGTCCGCCGGTAGAATGGCGTATACGGCGCGGGGGGACAGGCTGGCGGAGTCGGTCGCCATGGGGAGTTCCTTACGCCGGGCGGCGCGGGTTCAGGTGCAGGATAATGTCGGTGTTGGTGGACTCGGTCTCGGTGACGGCCAGGTCCATCGCCACCAGGAAGCGGCTCAGCGGCTCGTTGATGCGCTCCTCGACGAGCTTGAGGAACGACGTCAGCACGCCCTTGAGGGGCAGCGGGAAGCCGGCGAACTCGAAGCTGTGGGCTTCGAGGCGGATGGCGTCGGACGTGGCGGACATGGTGACGTGGACCTGCACCAGGCCGGGCAGGGCGACGAGCAGGTGCATGCCGGGCAGGATGTCAATGGTCATGGTCTCGAACACGGTCGCGCCGATGCCGCCGAGACTGCGGCTGCGGCTGACGAGATACTGCCCGGCCAGCCGGCGGACTGTGCGCTCCAGGAACGCCTCGCTCAGGGTGACGGTCGCTTCGTCGGGCACGGGCTAGGCGGTTCCGAAGTGGCGGCGCACGGGTGGCAGGAGGAAGAAGAGGAACAGGGCGGCGCCGATGAGCCAGGCGGCGAGTATGAAGCCCGACGCCCACGCGCCGAGGGGCGCGTAGTAGGCGGTGAACACGGCCAGGCCGAGGATGATGAGCGCGAACTGGAGGTAGTAGCTCCAGGGGCGGCCGATGACGAGGCCCAGCCCGCTGAAGAACAGCAGGCCAATGACGAGGAACGCCGGGATGAATAGCTGGCCCATTCCGGCGTTCGGGTCGCGCGACAGATTGATGGCGTAGACCAGGAAGAAACCGCCGATGACGATCTCCACAGCCGCCAGGATATACAGAAGGATGCGGGACATGACGCAGCTTCCTATGGGTAGGGTTGCCCCATTGTAGACGCGGTCAAGGGCGCTGTCAAGCGGAATTTGGGTTATCTTGCCGTGTGGAGGTATTGCGCGCCGACGCCGATGAGCACCAGCCCCAGCATGATGAGAATGCTGATGAGCAGCGCGACGATGACCATGTACTGCGTGTCGCTCAGGCCAAAGCGGCGTTTCGGCGCGACCTTCGCCAGGACACTCAGGTCCACGTCCTCTGGGTGGTCCAGGTCGTGCAGCACCTCGGCCATGCTCTGGTAGCGGTCGGCGGCGTTCTTCTGGAGGCAGCGCGCGATGATGGCCGCCGTCGCCTCCGACACGCCCTTCCTGGCCCGGTCGGCGCGGGGCGGGGTCGCGTTGAGGTGCTGGTTCATGATCGCCAGGGCGTTGTCGCCGCTGAACGGCGGCTCGCCGGTCAGCAATTCGTAGTAGATCGCGCCCAGGGCGTAGATGTCGGTGCGCTCGTCGCCGCGCTTGCCCTGGATCTGCTCCGGGGCCATGTAGTCCGGCGTGCCGATAGTGGCGGTCAGGTTCGCCCAGGTGATGCGGCGCGCGCCCTCCAGGAGCGCCGCGCCGAAGTCCAGCAGCACGAGCCGGCCGTCCGGCGTCACCAGGAGATTGTCGGGCTTCAGGTCGCGGTGGACGACGTTCTCGCTGT
This sequence comes from Anaerolineae bacterium, assembly GCA_046328525.1. Classification (GTDB taxonomy): domain Bacteria; phylum Chloroflexota; class Anaerolineae; order Epilineales; family JAHCIE01; genus JBDHWG01. Next base: position 591,308 of record JAXLWK010000004.1, on the reverse strand, counting down.
GGCAGTACGCCATGATGTCGGCGAGTTGGCGGATCAGGTCCTCGGCCTCGGCCAGGGGCAGCGGCGCGCGGGCGCGGATGACGTTGCGCAGCGGCTCGCCGTCCACATAGTTGAGCACGAGGTAGGGCAGGCCGTCGGCCTTCAGGGTGGTGACGGCGTGCTGGACGCCGGGGTGGTTGAGGCGCTGGGCGATGGCGACCTCGCGCTGGAACCGGTCGTACAACGCCGGGTCGCCGACGAGGCTGATGTGGGGGACTTTCAGCACGACATCGGTCGCGTCGCGGACATCGGACGCGCGGTAGATGTCGGCCATGCCGCCCTGGGACAGGTGGGACGTGATGACGTAGTTGCCGAGGCGGTCGCCCGCTTGTATGGTCATAGGTTACGTTTTCAACCAGCTCAACAGCCGCCGCTTGGTCGGGAGCATCGGCGCATTCGCGGCGATGGCCTGGACGCGGACGACAATCGCGCTGATATTATCATCCCCACCGTAGGATTTTGCCAGTTCGACGAGTCGGTCGCACGCCGCCTGGGGCGGATGCTCCGCCGCCACCGCGCCGATCTCGCTCTCCCTGACCAGCGACCACAGGCCATCGCTGCACAAGACCAGGGTATCGCCTGGGTGAAGCTCCTGGCGGATCATGTCCACTTTGAGCAGGGGGGTCATGCCGATGCAGCGGCTCAGGGCGTTGCGGTCCGGGTGGACGCGCGCCTGCTCCACCGTGATCATGCGCATGCGCACCATCTCGCCAACCATCGAGTGGTCCGTGGTGAGCTGCGCCACCCCGTCGTTGCGCAGCAGGTAGGCGCGGCTGTCGCCGACGTGGGCGATGTGGGCGTAGCGCCCGTTGACGGCAACCGCCGTCAGCGTCGTCCCCATCGGGCCGTGGCCGTTCTTGCTGCCGTGGCCGAGCTGATAGATATGCAGGTTTGCCTTGTGGACGCCGTTCTCCAGGGCCTTTTCGGGGGAGGGGCCGTTGTCGCCGTAATACTCCGCCGCCAGGATCTCGACGGCCAGGCGGCTGGCAAGCTCGCCGGCCGCGTGCGCGCCCATCCCGTCGGCCAGGAGGAATAGCCGCCCTTTGGCGCGCATCAGCGCCTCGTCGAGCGGCGCATGCACCAGGATGTTGTCTTCGTTGCCCTCGCGCACGAGGCCAACGTCGCTTGCCTGTCCTACTTCCACATCGGTCATCGCGGACACTCTCGCTTATCTTTTCATTGGGCCGGTAGAGACGCGCCATGGCGCGTCTCTACCCACCTGCCATACCCTACTTCGCGCTGACGACAGTCGGCTGCGGCCCGCGCCGCCGGCTGTTGATGACGTAGTAGATGCCGCTGATGATCGCCCACACGACGGCGATACCGATGGCGATGAAGGCTTCCTTCTGCGAGTCGCCGCCGGACAGCACGCCGAGCGCCACGATGGCGACGAGCATTCCGATGTTGGCGATGAGGCCGACGACCGGGATGATCAGGTGCTTCACGCGGCTAGAGTTCTCCTTGCCCGCAAAGGCGAGAACGGTGGCGACGCAGATCAGGGCGTACAGGATGAACGTGCCGATGTTCGACGCCAGGGTGACGGCGGTCAGGTTCACAATGCTGATGACGCCGAACGCGCCGATGACGGCGGAGACGGCGACGAGGATCCAGACGGCCATGTGCGGCGTGGCGTACTTGCCGTGCAGCATACCCAGAAGCTCGGGCATCTCCTTGTCGGCGGCCATGGCGTAGCTGACGCGGACGGCGGTATTCATGCAGGCCAGCACCGAGCCGATGACGGCGATGGCGACGGTGATGGCGACGACGATCATCAGGGCGAAGCCGCCGCTTCCGCCGAGCATGGCGTTGCCGATCTGCTGGATGAGGTCGCCGATGGGGGCGGTAGACACCGCCGCGGCGTCCATGCCCGTCACCAAGGTTCCGTCGGCGGTCGTGGCCGTCAGGCCGGTGTTGAGGGCGTAGTTCGCGGCGAAGTACTCAAGCAGGTAAGCCAGGATGCCCTGGATGACCAGCGACAGGATGACGGCGCGGGGCACGTCGCGCTTGGGGTTCTTGGCCTCAGCGCCGAGGGCCGTCGCGGACTCGAAGCCGACCAGGATGAGGATGGCGATGGTGGACTGGAACAGCATGGCGGCCAGGTTGAACGGGATGACCACCGACGGGGCCGTGGGGTAGACGAACTCGACGTTGGCCGGGTTCGTCACGCGGAACCAGATGGCGCCGAGGCTGAAGATGACCAGCACCGTGAGCTGGATGATGTTGATGACCCAGCTCGCCATCGTCGAGCCGGTGATGCCGCGCACGGCGACGGAGCCGATGAACACGGCGGCCAGCACCGCGATGCCCATCTGGTACGGGACACTTAGCTCAAGCCCAAACTGGCCGAGGATGTACGCGACCAGCGTCGCCAGCATGCCGACCATAACGCCAGGGTAGACCCAGTAGAACAGGTGCGCCGCCCAGCCGGTGATGAACTTGGTGATGCGGGCGAAGCGGTGGAACTGGGTCTCAACGCGGTCCATCATGGACTTCTCGGCGAAGTAATACGCGCTGCCCGCGCCGGCCTCGGGGTACTTGTGGGCCAGCTCGGCGTAGGAGATGGCCGTCAGGAAGGCGATGATGAGGGCAAAAACGACGCCAGGCCACATTGCCATGCCCGTGCCCATGTCGCCCACCATCTGGGCGGCCTGGAGCTGGAACGTGATCCAGAGGAACGCGCCCGGCGCGATGAGCGCCATGGCGTTGACGGTGACACCGGTGAGGCCCAGTGTCTTTTTCATGCCCGTGTCCGTCGTGGACTCGGTCGAGGGTGGGTTCGCCATCATGCCTCCTTGTGAAGGTGGGGCCGACTCGCGTCAACCCGAAGACCTGAAAAAAGGTAGATGGCTGCCGCCTACTCCGGGGGCACTCGGGGGCGCAGGCGTCGCCTTGATCCCGCCTTGCGGCGCGATCATCCCGGCGGGGGGTGGAACACGACCGTCCTCGCACGTGTCCCAGGCATCGCTCTGGCCTCTGCATCCATGCGACAATTCCTAAAAGGCGTCCAGGCCTTGTGGCGCTTTGCAGCGCCGTTATTCAGTTGGCCCGGAACCAGCCGACAGCGTATCCGACACAACACCCTGGCCGGCCGATCCGGCCAGACGGTGATGTCACCAAAAAGAAAATCCCTCGGCGAGTCGCGCCGGTGGGCGCGTTCCGAGGGGCGTCAAGGGCCTCAAGACTGTATGTTTTGCGCCGCGCCGGTCATGCTTCGCTTTGCTCAGCATCCGGGCCACGGCAGTGGGAAGATTATACACAGCCTGCCGCTATCTGTCAAATGCGCTTAACATGCCTCGCCCCCGGCGCGGGTCGCGCAGCCGGGGGCGTCAGTGCCTTATGTTCCTGTCGCGCCGACTTCAGTCGGCTCTTGAAAGCCTGCCGACTAAAGTCGGCGCGACGCTATTGGGGCGAGTCGCCTGGTGTTAGCGGACGCGCTGCGGGAGCGGCGGCATGGTGCGGCGCGTGTTGAACTGGAACAGCCGCCGCGAGCGGGCCAGCTCCATGGCAACGCGCATCGCCTGCTGCACCTCTTCGATGGACTGCTCGCCGTCAATCACCACCAGCAGGTTGCGCTCGCGGTAGAACTCGTGGAGCGGCTCCGTCTGCTCGACGTAGACGCGCAGGCGGTTGGCGACCGTCGCCGGGTTGTCGTCGGGGCGCTGGTATAGCTCACCGCCGCACTCGTCGCACTGGCCCGCCACGGCCGGCGGGTGGTAGGAGACGTGGTAGGACGCGCCGCAGCCGCGACACATCCACCGCCCGCCCAAACGCTCGATCAAAATGTCGTGGGAAACTTCCAGGTCGAGGACGCACGCGATGCCTTCCTCGCACGCCGCTAGGGCATTTTCCAGCACCCGGGCCTGGGCGACGGTGCGCGGGAAGCCATCGAAAATCACGCCTGTGGCGCAGTCGGGGCGGCGCAGGCGCTCGAGCACCATGCCGACGGTCACGTCGTCGGGGACCAGCTCGCCACGGTCCATATAGGCCTTGGCGCGCAGGCCAAGGTCGGTTTGTTTGGCGATGTTCTCGCGGAACAAATCGCCCGTCGAAAGTCGGATGAGACCCAGGTCCTGGCTAAGCGTAATGGCCTGCGTCCCCTTCCCGGCGCCCGGCGGGCCAAGCAGAATGCAATAAAGGGGAGGTTCTACTCTGGCAACCACAACGTTGCTCCTTTGCTATCTTTCCTGCCTATCGCTACACGTCAACACCATGAGCATGGCTAGTTTAGCGCGGGTAGCCGCGTCCGGCAATGCCTTTCAGGGTAGAAAGCGCCTGTCGAACGGCTAGTTGTCGCCCGCCGCCGGCCTAGACTTTCGGCTAGGCGTCGGCTATTTCGTCGTGACGACTGAATGAGTAACGATTCATAAGTCGCTACTACACATTCGGGGCGGTGGCCCGCAACATGCTCTCTGCCATTATGCCGCATCCGGCGGCGCGTGGCGTACAGACCTGTTTACGCCAGGTGAAGGTATTGCCACACTGCGTTACATTCGGATTTGACACGCGCGCGGCTTGTAAGTAGAATATCGCGCATTACGCAGAACTTATAAGGAGCGGCCGGCAGCGGCGCGCTCGCAAGGTCGAGAAGCCTTTGGATACCGCCTGAAACAGGGCGGCCAAAGGCTTTTTTGTTTGCCTGCTGACGGAGCGAACCCATGACACTCAACACCCTGATTGCCGGCGTTCTCCTTGGGATCAGCTTCTGCATGCCCGTCGGCCCGGTCACCATCGAGACCGTGCGGCGCGGCCTGCGCGGGGGCTTCCGCCCGGCGCTCGCGCTCCAGCTCGGCTCCATCATCGGCGACACGACCTTCTGCATCCTGGCCTTCCTCGGCCTGGCCCCCCTCGTCACCCACACGGCGGTGCGCGTGCCGCTGTGGCTGCTCGGCGCGGCCGTGCTGGCCTATCTCGGCTTCGGCGCCATCCGCGATGCGCGACGGGGTGTGGACCTCCAGGTGGCGGCGGCGCTAACCGGCAAGGACTCGTTCCGCACCGGGGCCGTCATGTCGCTGACCAACCCGCTGGCGATCCTGTGGTGGGTGTCCATTGGTGGCGCGATGCTGGCGTCGGGCATCACCGACACGTCGCCCGTCGGCACGGCCAGTTTCGTCACCAGCTTCGTTCTCGGCTGCACGCTCTATGCGTTCTTCATGGCCGCTCTCGTCGGCTTCGGCCGGCAGTATGTTCGCCCGACCCTGTTCCGCACCCTGACCGCCGTCTCGGGCATCGCGCTGGTGCTGTTCGGCGCGCAGATTGGGTGGCAGGCCGCCACCACAATCTACGGCATGTTGGGTTAGAAATGCCAGGCGCGACCCCGCGTCCGGTGAGCCTGTAGGAGGATACGATCATGGCAAAGACCCCTCAAGAAGTACTCGACTTCGCCAAAGCGTCGGGTGTCAAGATTGTCGATGTGAAATTCATTGACCTTCCCGGCACCTGGCAGCACTTCAGCATGCCCGTCGGCGAGCTGAAGGTCGACTCGTTCGAGGACGGCCTCGGCTTCGACGGGTCGAGTATTCGCGGCTTCCAGGTCATCAACGAATCGGATATGCTCTTGATGCCCGATCCCAACACTGCGGTTGTGGATCCGGTCTGCTCCATCCCGACGCTGTCGCTCGTTTGCGACGTGTACGACCCGCTGACCAAGCAGCCGTACAGCCGCGACCCGCGCTACATCGCGCGTAAAGCTGAGGCGTACCTGAAGAGCACGGGCATCGCCGACACGAGCTACTGGGGGCCGGAGGCGGAATTCTTCGTCTTCGATTCGGTGCGCTTCGACTCGTCCACCAATGCCTCGTACTACTACGTGGACAGCGAGGAAGGCGTCTGGAACAGCGGCAGCAACGGTGGGCCAAACCTGGGCCACCGCCCGCGCTACAAGGAAGCCTACTTCCCCGTCGCGCCGGTCGACTCCCTGCAGGACCTCCGCTCCGAGATGATCCTCAAGATGATTGACACGGGCATCCCCGTCGAGATCCACCACCACGAGGTTGCGACCGGTGGTCAGTGCGAGATTGACATGCGCTTCAGCCCGCTGACGATCATGGCCGACAACCTGCTGATGTACAAGTACATCGTCAAGAACGTCGCCAAGGCCCACGGCAAGACGGCGACCTTCATGCCCAAGCCCCTCTTCGGCGACAACGGCTCCGGCATGCACGTCCACCAGAGCCTCTGGAAGGACGGCCAGCCGCTGTTCTTCGACGCCAACTGCTACGCCGGTCTGTCGCAGCTCGCCCTGTGGTACATCGGCGGCATCCTGACCCACGCCGCCGCGATCCTGGCCCTGGCCGCACCGACGACGAACTCCTACCGCCGCCTGGTGCCCGGTTTCGAGGCCCCGGTGAACCTGGTGTACTCGCAGCGCAACCGCAGCGCCGCCGTCCGCATCCCGATGTACAGCAACTCGCCGAAGGCGAAGCGCGTCGAGGTTCGCTTCCCCGACCCGTCCAGCAACCCGTACCTTACCTTCCCGGCGATGCTCATGGCCGGCCTCGACGGCATCAAGAAGCAGATTGATCCGGGCGAGCCGCACGACATGGACCTGTACGAGCTGAGCGGCGAAGAGCTGGCGAAGATCAACACCGTCCCCGGCTCGCTGGCCGAATCGCTCAAGGCGCTGGAGAACGACCACGACTTCCTGCTGGAGGGCGGCGTGTTCACGCCCGACGTGCTGGAGACGTGGATCGCGTACAAGACGGCGCGCGAGGTGGACCCGGTGCGCCTGCGCCCCGTGCCCTACGAGTACCACCTGTACTACGACGTGTAAATCCCCATCCCGGACCTGGGCGCTACAACAGAGACAGAGGGCCGAACATCGTTCGCGCCCTCTGTCTCTATTTCGCCTTCCCGCTGTCACACACCACTACGGGCACGTCGCGCCCCAACGCGAGGCCACGATCTGCGCGTCCACCACGTCTATCCTGCCGTCCAGGTTCATGTCGAGGCTGCGCCGGTAGCGCGCCTCGCCGGCCCGGGCCGGCCACGCCGCCGTGATGGCCGTGAGGTCGGCGGCGGCGATCTGGCCGTCGTAGCTGAGGTCGCCGGCCAGGCGGCAGCCGCTGACGCCGAACCAGGTCACGAGGGACGCGACGAGCGCATCCTGGGACGCGGCGGGCAGGTTCTGCAAGCCAAGCGTCAGGTAGATCGAGCGGTAGGCGCGGCTGACCGCGACGCCGGCGTCGGTGGCCTGGCCGTCCCAGCGCAAGACGCTCTGCCCGCTCGTCCCCCTGGTCACAGCCGCCGGCGCATCGGTGAAGCCGGCGGAGGCGACGCTGTACGGGCCGGCGGACAGGAAGCCCTGGCCGACGACGGCGGCGCTCGCTGGCGCTGTGGGCGACGCCACCTGGAGGTAGTCGGCGCGGAAGGCGGAGGTTGCGCCGCCCGGCTCGCTGAGCAGCAGCCGCCCGCCGTGGTCAAGGTAGGTCTGGAGCTGCGCGGCGTCGGCCGCGCCCAGGCGGTGCAGCGGGCCGCCGACCTCCCAAATGACCAGGCCGTAGGCGTCGAGGACATCGGCCGGCGGGCCGTAGCCGGTGGCGCGCACCTCCCACGTGTCATACGGGCGGCCCATGTGGTTCAGGGACGCCTGCCAGAGCGTCTCGAAGTCGTGGCCCTCGTCGTCGTCCACCAGGAGCGTCGTCGGGCGGAGGGACAGGCTGAAGTCGAGGGTCGCCGGGCCGCTGACGTTCACGCTTTGGCGCGCCCCCGCGTAGCCGTTGGCCTCGGCGGTCAGGGTGTACGCGCCCGGCGGCAGGGAGAGGCTGTACGCGCCGCTCTTGTCGGTCAGCGCCGCCGCCGCTGCGCCTTCGATGCTCACGGCGGCCCACAGCGGAGTCGCCGCGCCGGCCTGGCGCACGACGCCGCTGACCGTGACTGGCGTCGCGGAGGCCAAGGCGAGGTTCTGGGTGACGCTGCCGTTGGCCGGGAGCGTCACCGGCGCGCTGACAGAGCCAGCGCCAAAGGCGGAGGCGGTGAGGGTGTACGCGCCGGCGGCGAGGGTGGCGGTGTACGCGCCGTTCGCGTCGGTCGTCACGGCATAGCCGACGAGACCCGGCCCGCTGATGCTGACCTGGGCGTTGGGGACCGGCGCGCCGCCGGGGCCGGTGACGATGCCGCTCAGCGTGCCGACGGTGCGCGCCGCGTTGACGGCGGCGAGGGCGTCCACCACGCCGTAGCCCCAGGTGTTGTTGGCGCGGCCGCCCGCCCACGTCCCGCACGCGGTGTCGTTCTGCTGCGCCGATGAGGCACGCACAATGGCCTCGGTCGCCGCGACGTTGCCCTTGAGGACCGGCGCGGCGGACCAGAGAAGGGCAAACATGCCGGCGACGTGGGGCGTCGCCATGGACGTGCCGGACTTCGAGCCGTAGCCGCCGCCCGGTATCGCGGAGACGACGTCGGTGCCGGGCGCGGCCACATCCGGCTTGGCGCGGCCACTGCCATCCGCCGTCACCGGGCCGCGGCTGCTACTGCCGCTGATGTAGAGGGTTGAGCCGGACTTGCCGAAATTGCCGATGCTGAACGTCTCGGCGAAGAGGCCGGGCGGGTCGGTGACGGTCGAGCACAGCGGCCCGTTGTTCTGGGCGGCGGCGATGAAGGCAACCCCGGCGGCGCGCAGCGCGGCCACCGACTGCTGGAGCGTCTGCGGGTAGCAGCCCTCGTCGGTCGGGCAGCTCCACGAGTTGCTGATGATGTGGGCGCCGAGGGCCGGGTTGCCGCCGTGCAGGAAATCGCCGCCGGGGGCGTAGGGCGCGAGGAAGAACTCCATGCACTCGATGTAGCGCGCCGGCGTGCCGACGCCGTGGTCCATGTTGCGGCAGCCGATCCACTTCGCGTCGGGCGCGACGCCGATGTGGTCCGCGCCCACGTCGCCGAGCACCGTGCCGGTGACGTGGGTGCCGTGGGAGTTGTCGTCCAGGGGCGTTGGGAAGTGGGCGACGGAGTCGTGCCAGCTGTAGCTGTGGTCCGCCGACGCGCCGGTCCAGCCGCGGTACTTGGGCTGGATGGCCGGGTGCGTCCAGTCCACCCCGGTGTCGGCGACGCCGACGACAATGCCCGCGCCACGGACGCCCTGCGCCCACACCTGGTTCGCCTTGATCTGGGTGATGCCCCAGGGTGTGCCGGGGCTGCTCACGTCGGCGGCCGTCTCTTCGGGCGAGGACCGGACGGCCTGCACCTGCGGGTTGGCCTCGATGCGCTGAACATCGGTGCGCGCCGCCAGCTTCGCCAGGAGCGCCGCGTCGCCGCGCACCAGCAGGGCGTTGGTCAGGGCGAAACGCTGGTACGCCGCGCCTGACGCCGCCACGTCGCGGATGACACCGTCCTGGCTCTTCTCGGCCACCTCGCGGACGCGGTCGTAGACGTACTGACGCCTGGCGTCGGGCGCGGCCAGGGCGCTGGCGCCGCTCAGGTCGGCCTGCTGCGACAGCATGACGAGGAACTCGGCGGGGCCGCCCTTTGCCGCCGCGAGAACCTGGGGCGCGACCTTGTTGAGGCCGCTCTTGCCGGCCGGGGGCATCGGCCCCTGCGCCTGCGCCACAGACGCCGCCACCAGCGCCAGGAATACGAGACCTACTGCCAAAACACGTCGGTGCATTTCGCCTGCCCTTACCTGAAAGACTGCCACAGAGGCACGGAGGCCACAGAGGGATGAGGTAGGTGTTTTCCTCTGTGTTCTCTGTGGCAACTCTGATTCGCCGCGCCGGGAGTTAGCCACGCTTCAATTGTATGACGGTGATTTCGGGCGGACAGTTATGGCGCAGGGGCAAAACTCCCGCGCCCAGGCCGCGATTGGTGTACAGCGCCATGTCGCCGATGCGGTAGAGGCCGCGCGGGTACTTGCGGCCCAGGCGCGGCAGCCAGCGCACCGGCACGCTCGGCACGACGATCTGCCCGCCGTGGCTGTGGCCGGAGAGCTGGAGATGCACCGCCGCCGGAGCGACGCGGTCGGCGAAGTCCGGCTCGTGGGCCAGGAGCACCTTGAAGCCGTCGCCCGGCACACCGGCCAGGGCGCGCGCCAGGTCCGGCCGGCCGCTGCGCGCCGAGTCGACGCCCAGCAGCCACAGCGCCTCGCCGCCCACCGCCAGGCGGCGGTGCGTGTTGACGAGCATCGGGATGCCGACGCGCTCGAACTCGCGCACGATGGTGCGCGGGTCGCCCTCGTAGTCGTGGTTGCCCAGGCAGGCGTAGACGCCGAGGGGCGCGCGCAGGTCGGCCATGCCCTCGGCAGCGATGCGCGCGTAGCGGTCGGCGTGCCGCGCGTGGCTGATGTAGTCGCCGGTGAGCACGATCACGTCGGGCCGCTGCGCCACCGCCAGGCGGGCGGCGCGCTGGAGCAGGGGCAGCGGCATCCACGCGCAGACATGCAGGTCGCTGAGTTGGACGATGCGCAGGCCGTCCAGGGCCGGGGGCAGGTCGGGCCACGCCAGGGGCAGGTGGTCTACGCGGGGCTGGTCGAACTCGTTCGGCTTCGGGTGGCGGCGCAGGGTCAGGAGGTACTCGACGGCCGTGCGGCTGTAGCGGGCGAGGCGGCGCAGGCCGTACTCGCGGCGTGTCTCGGCGAGAATGCGTGTTGAGCTAACAAGGGTACGAAACATTATTCTCCACAGGTGTCATGCTGCCCAGCGCCGGTGGCGCTATCCATCCCACAGCGTGTGGAACACGCCGGACCTGTCAATGCGCTGGTAGGTGTGGGCGCTGAAGTAATCGCGCTGCGCCTGGATCAGGTTGACCGGCAGGCGCGAGCTGCGGTAGGCATCGTAGTACGCCAGCGACGCCCCGATGGCCGGCGCTGGCACGCCGAGATCAATCGCGGCGCGGAGGAACTCGCGCCAGGCGGCGTCGCGGTCGCGGAACGTCGCCAGGAACGTGTCGTCCAGGAGCAGGTTGTCCAGGTCGGGCCGTGCCTGGAACGCGGCGGCGATATCGTCGAGAACGGCGGCGCGAAGGACACCGCCCGCGCGCCAGGTTGCGGCGACCGACGCCAGGTCCAACTGCCAGCCGTAGGCGTCGGACGCGGTCTTGAGCAGAACCATGCCCTGGGCGAAGGCGCATATGACGGACACGTAGAGTGCGTTGCGCGCCATGTCCAGCAGGCGGTCGGCGTCGCCGTCGTACAGGGCCAGCGGGCCGTACATGACGCGCGAGGCGACGACGCGCTGCTCCTTGTAGCCGGACATCTGGCGGGCCTCGATGGCGGCGGTGATCGAGGGCATCGGCACGCCCAGAGCCAGCGCCTCCTGCGCCGCCCACAGCGCCCCGCCCTGGGGCGACGCCGTGTCCAGGATCAGGTCAATGAGCGGCAGTCGGCTGTCGGGGGCGCGCTGCCGCAGAATACGGCCGCTGATTTCGACCAGGAAACACCCCACGTCGGTTTCACCCCACGCCGTGAACACGTCCGCCAGCTCCGCCGTATCCATCGCCAGCCCGCGCAAGAGCACGTCGTAGACCTCGGCGATGCTCTCCATGACGGCATAGCGGATGGCGGTGTGCGCCATCTTCACATAGTGTCCGACTCCGCTCGGCCCCAGGTAGGCGGGCGCGGCGTCCTCCGGCGGGCGCCCCGCCATCGTGGTGAGGATGGGGGCAGCCGCGTCGTAGGCGGCGCGCGCCCCGCCGGGCATGACGCTCGCGCCGTGGGGCGCATCCAACTCGACGGCGGACAGTCCCACGCCCAGGAACAGCAGCCCCTCCGCCGCCAGCTCCGCCGCGCGCCGCTCCGTGTCTCTAAAGTAGGCGTCGCCGGCGTCTATGATAATATCGCCCGGCGCGAGCAAATACTTCACCTCGGCGAGAACGGCGTCCACCGCCGCGCCCGTCTCCAGGCTGAGGATCAGGCGGCGCGGCGGCTGGAGCATGGCGGCGAGGGCGGGCAGGTCGGCGGCCAGGGCGATGGGGGGGGCGGCGTGCGCGGCGAGGGCCGCCTGGCCGCGGTCGGCCGGATCAAACGCCGCAACGCGGTAGCCGCGGCTGGCAATCGTGCGCGCCAGGTTCTGCCCCATCGCGGCCAGGCCGATCACGGCGCAATCGAAGAGAGGCTGAGAGTTGGCGGACATGGGCTTACCTCGCGTCGAACCTGGATGTAGTGGCTAGAATTGTAGCACGGCGATGGACGCCCTCCAATTGCGGGGCGCAAATGCACCCTCGCTCCCGGGCAAGCCGGGAGCGAGGGCTACGGGGGGGGAGAAGATGAATGCAGGCGATTTATTCAGCGGGCAGGCGAGATTGTAACAGGCTTCGTCAGCGGCGTCAAGACTATGACTATAATATGAAAACACCCATTGAGCGCAACGTAGACAACCCACTCCAGGAGGACACATGGCGACAGAGAACGCGACCCCCACGTGCCGGCTCGTGCAGGCCGGCGCGCCGTTCGAGGGCAAGCAGGGCCTCACCTACGCCGTCGGCATCTCGGCGGAGAGCGTGGGGGCGACGGGCATCAATATGCAGTTCGTGACGCTACCACCCAAGGCGCGGGCCAAAGCGCACCTCCACGAGGCCCACGAGACGGCCATCTACATGCTCCAGGGCGAGGTGCGCATGTGGTACGGCGAGGGCCTGCGCGACGAGATGGTCGCCCACGCCGGCGACTTCATCTACATCCCGGCCAGCACGCCGCACCTGCCCTACAACCCTAGCGAGACGGAGGCGGCGGTGGCAATCATCGCCCGCACTGACCCCAACGACCAGGAGAGCGTGGTGCTCCTGCCGGCGATGGACGGGCGGCGCTGATAGTAAACCTGGGCTGCGTCGTCGCCGGTCGCCGTAGGCTCAAGCCTACGGCTAAGGATGCAAGCCCCAGGGGCTGGGGAGCCGGAGCCTCAGCCTCTCAGGCTTCCATTCGTAGCCCGCTGCTGAAGCAGCGGGCGGGCCGGGCTGCTCGTGGACACACGTCCATGAGGAATCCCCTGCCACATACGAGCAATCCACTACCGGCCGGGCGAGCATACCAGGCGGAACGGGGCTTCGTTGGAGGCGAGGTCGGTCGGGGCGAGGATGCGCAGCCGCAGCCAGTGCTCGCCCTCCGCGCCTAGCTCCCACGTGTCCTCCACCGTCTTCACGCCGGCGCTGCCAAACGCGATCTGCTCCACGGGCGCGAGCGCGCCGTCGCTGCGCTCCCACTGGTAGCGCACCACGCCGGCCCCGTTCGTCTCAATCGTGCCGACTGCCGTGAACGTTGTCGGGCACACCCGGCTGCTCGGTGGGTCTACCGAGACCTTGGCGGTGACAACATCGAACGCCGGCGGCAGGACGATGGCGTAGATGCCGTCCTCGGTAATGGGCGTCGTCACCCAACCGCGGAACTCGGCGCCCTTCGGGCTGACCAGGCGCTCCGTGACCTGCCACTGGCCGCCGCTGCCGCTGCGGACAAGGTGGGCGATGCGCAGATGCGTCGGGCTGAAGCCCAGGCGCGCCAGGAGTTGCGGGTCGTAGGCCAGGCTCAGGGTCGTGCCGGCGGGCAAGGGCATGTTGCCGCCCTCCGGCGGCTTGCGATCCTGGAACGCGACCTTCACGTCCAACGGCAGGCCGAGCGTGCCGCCGACGCCGTTGGGGAGCTGGTCAAACAGGCGGTCGTTGGTGGCGGGCATATACATGACGGCGCTCGCTCCCCGGAAGGCGGCGGGCGGCGCGCTCACCGTGACCAGGCTATCGCTTAGCGGCGCAAAGCCGGGCATGTGCGCCGGACCCACGCCACCCGCCGCCTGATACCAGCGCATGAGCGTTCCCACGCCGCCCGCGTCAATGCGCAGAACGCCGTGGCGCGGCAGAGTTGCGTCGGCAGGGACAGTAAACGAGGCCGTCCACGTCGCCCCGGCGCCGGCCATCGGCTGCCGGCAGTCGCCGCATATAGGCGCGGCGTCGGGCGCGACCAGGGTCACGTCCGGCGCGGACGGCAGTGACACGCCGGCGTCCAGGCTGATGTGCACGCGGCGCACCAGCGCGCCGTCCAGGTCATAGGTCACGTTCAGGGTGGGGCGCCAGGGCGAGTCGGCGAGCTTCAGCACGCCCCCATCCGTCACTGGATCCGGCGCGTCGCCGGGCGCGGGGTAGACGTAGTGCTGCGCCACCGTCCCGCCGCCGCCGGAGAGGTAGTGGTCGGCGTAGACGTAGGCCCGCGCCTTCTCGCCGAGGCCGAGCAGGGTGATGCGGCCGAGGTCGTCGGGGTCGCCGCCCGGCCCGTGGGGCTGCCCCTGGTAGACGATGGCCGGCGCGTCGGGGTCTGGGACGACGTACACCTGGGCCAGGCCGATGCTCGACGCCGCGCTGCCGCCGGGCAGGCGCAGATCCACGGTCGCGTCCGATGTCTGGGCGGCGCGGGGCGCGGCGGCAGCGCGGCGGGCGCCGGCGCGCAGGTCGGGCGGGGCCAGGGCGAGCAACGGCAGGGCGACGCGGAAGGCCGGCTCGGTGTCGAACAGGGCGTCGGCGATGGGCGAGTTGGGCACCGGGTCGAGGCGCGACGGCGCGCGGAGCCACTCCGGCGCCAGGCCCTGGATAGCGGACCAGCGCTCGAGCGTGTTCCAATCGGCCTCGCCGTTCACCTGGTCCTGGTCCGTGTTGAGGCAGGCCGGCGGCGGAACCGGCGTGCCGCCTGGCCCGACGCCGTTCGCCAGGGGATGCCAGAACTCGCCGGCGGTGTACTGGAACGCCATCAGGGACGCGGCCCCGGCGGGGGAGACGCCGGCGCACACGGCGGGCGGGGTCGGCGTGCCGGGACCGGGCGTCGTGCCGACGAGGGGCAGATCGCTGCACGTGCAGTACGTGGCCGGGCCACCGGCCTGGCGGTACTCATCATAGAGGAACAGGGCGTAGTGCGCCCACTCGTGGATCAGGGTGCGGTAGCCATCGGGATAGGACCAGCGCCCGCCGTCCATGTCCCACGCGCGGTCGCCGTCCCACGCCCGGCCCAGGAAGATTTCGGCCGGGGCGTAGAGGGTGCGCACGCCCTTGGGCGAGGTGTAGCTCGTCACCTTCGGCACGATGCCGCCGACATACGCGGCGGGGATGAAATCGTTGGCCGCCAGGACGCGGATGTCGGCGCCATCCCAGGCCTCGGCATTGGTGTGGATCTCGACCTTGCCGAACGCCATCTGCCCGGCCGACGCGGTGTAGAGGTAGGCGGACGCCTGGCGCAGCGCCTCGCGCATGGTATCGAGGGTCTCGGGCGACGACGGCTGCCACTCCAGGCTGACGACGACGCGGAACAGCACCAGCGCGTGGTGGGCGCTCAGCTTGATGTCGCCGTTGGCGAGCGTCGGCGTGCTCGCCCCGCGCGCCCAGCTCGTGGCGTACACATCGTAGGCGACGCCGTGACCGGGCTTGTTGGTGTCCTGGCTGCCGAGCTTGTAGAGCGCGGCGAGGGCGTCACAGGGAATGGGCAGGTTCTGCGGGTGGCCGTCCCCATCAGTGGTGGTCGGGATGTCGGCGATGAGGCGGTAGCCGGTCAGGGTCTCGGTGTAGCACAGGACGCGCACCGGCTGATTAGCCAGGGGGGTACTCGCGTCGTCCACGAAGCGCAGCGGCGTTGCGGCGGCGGCGGCGAGGGGCGAGGCGGCTGAGGGGGGGGCGCCGGGCGAGGTGATCCCCAGGGCGGCGAGGGCGCCGGCCGCCAGAAACACGAGCAAAAGCCACCTGTTGCGCATGGCAGACCTCCAGGGTCGTGACACGTGAACGCCCAGAGCGGAGCGTTCCTGAAGAAAGGACGCACAGCAGCGCGGCGAGGTTTCCCCCCATTGTATCACACATGCGCAAGGGGCGCCGGCGGATTCTGCGGCGCACATTACAGCGAGACGGGATCGTAGGAAGAACACATTCACAGAAGACGACTGATGGAAAAGGTTGTGCTAGACAGTCCGAAAGGCCGTGTCTATTCGGGGGTGTTGCACGTCTTCTATAGTGAAGGGTTCGACCCTGGCGCAATTGGCGCCTTCACCCCACTTCACAAGGAGCATGTGCATGAAACCGCGACTCGTGACCGTTTTCGCTCTGTCTATTATCGTGTTGCTCTTCGGCATAGGTGTGTATGCTGACGCGCCGACAGGAACAACCGACCAGGATCAGTTCACGCTTCCGTACCGCGGCTTCTACCCTGGGACGCAGCCCCCTGGCAACGTCGCCGCCTTCCTGATGGTGCAACAGAACCCGAACCGTGGCCCCAACAGTCCGGCTATCTATGGTTCGGCCGACGCAAACGATGGGGGGTGGTTCACCAGTATCCGGGCGAATGGCGTCTTTGCACAAGGGCGAAATACGGGTGTTTGGGCGGAAGGCGCTGGCTACGGCGTCTACGCCTTGAACCTTGCCGGTGGCCCCGGCATTCTCGGAGCCAATACGAGTGGGACAGACACGAAAACTGCCGGTGTTGTTGGCAGGGGGAAGGCCAATAGCGGTGGCATCTTTGTGTCTGACAGTGGTTTTGGGGTACTCGGCAGCACCAATCGCCTGGCAGGTGTGACAGGAATGGGGAGCGGCAGTCAAACTATTGGAGTTTTCGGAGCTGTCGAAAAGGGATCACAATCAATCGGCGTCGCTGGCTCCGTTGATTCTTCAGTCAGCCAGGGATTTGCAGGCTTCTTCCAGGGTGATGTCGGCGTGACAGGCCGCCTACGCACAAGTGGCGCGATGATGGCGACCATGGATCATCCTCTCGCGCCGGCCCAGAAGTATCTAAATCAGGCGGCCGTCCTTGCCAATGAGCAGACAGTGGTCTTTAGCGGCAATGCGACAACAGACGCAAAAGGTGAAGCGATTGTGGCGCTGCCTGATTACGCGCAAGCGATAAGCGGCGACTTCCGCTACCAGCTGACGCCGGTGGGCCAGTTTGCCCAGGCAATTGTGGGCGCGAAGGTCGCCGGCAACCACTTCACTATTCGCACCGATAAGCCAGACGTCGAGGTTTCGTGGACAGTGGTCGGTATTCGTCAAGACGCATCCGCAAAATCACATCCGTTCGTCGCCGAGGAGACCAAGACGGGCAAGGAAGTCGACACCTACCTCGACCCGGCGGCGTTCGGAAAGCCCGCGACGCTGAGTCGTGACAAGGCTCTCCTGGGCGACCTCCAGCAGCAGATGCAGGCGGCGCAAAAGGCAATGGACGATGGGGCGGTGAAGATGGACCGCCCGGCCCCGGACATCAATATCGCGCGGCTTGTCGGAGACGGCAAGTAACAGAGTTGCCTATCTCCTACTCTTCGTCGGCGCGGGCGAGGAAGTCGCGGACGCGCTCCATGTAGGCAGTGCGGTCGTGGGCGGCGAACATCGCGCCGGCCATGCGCACCGGGTCCCCGAAGAAGAAGCGCTCGTACAGCACCTGGCGCGCGCCGAACGCCGACGCCGCCACGTCCCACGCCAGGTGGAACAGCTTGAGGCGCTCGCGCGCGTCGGCCCGCGCTGCCTGGAAGTACTTGTCCACCAGCGGCGCGAGGGCCGGGTTCTGGAGGTCGGCCTCCGTGGGCAGGGCCATCAGGCCACTGGCCGAGAGGAGCTGGATGATCTCGACCATGCGCGGGTAGAGGCGCGGGAAGAGGTTGCGCGCCGCGTCGAGGGGCGGCCAGGCCGGCGTCATGACACCCCAGTGGTCCAGCGCGGCGTCGGCCTCGGCGGCGCGGGCGAAGGCGCGCATCGCCTCCAGGTCTACGATGATCTCGGCGATCTTCTCCTGGACGTGCTGGAAGCCCTCGATGCCGATGGTGTGGACGATGAGCGAGGCCAGGCCGAGGAGAAACTCGGTCTTGGCGATGTTCTTGGTCACGACCTGGTGCGACATGTGGACGACGGCGTTGGAGACGCCAAAGGCGCGGTTGCAGCGGACGACGTCGCGGTAGAGGAAGACGCGCTCCCACGGCACGAGCACGTCGTCGAACACGGCGACGGCGTCCATCTCCTCGAAGCGCGCGCCCAGCGGGTGATCGAAGACAGAGCGGTCGTAGTCGAAGCTCTCGCGGCAGATGAACTTGAGGCCGGGCGTGGCGCAGGGCAGGGCGAAGGCGAAGGCATACGGCGCGTCCTCCTGCGTCGCCTTGAGCAGCGTCGAAGGGAAGACCAGGATTTCGTCGGCGATGGGCAGCGTCGCCATCATGCGCGCTCCGCGCACGATGAACCCGGCGTCGGTCTCCTTGACCACGTGGGCGGCCAGGGTCGGGTCGGCCTGCTGCGCCGGACCGACGGCGCGGTTCGCCTGCGGGTTGATGAGGGAGTGGGTCAGGATGAGGTCGTTCTCGCGCACGTAGTCATAGTAGGCGCGGATGTGCTGGCCGTGGCGCGGGTCGTTCTCGGCCATGTAGTCGGCGGCGGCGGCGTAGGCCATGACGGCGCGGTTGAGGTAGTCGGGCGAGCGGCCGAGCATCCCGCCGGAGGCGTCAGCCCAGCGCTTCATCATGGTGCGGATGCGCGGCAGGTCGTCGCGGGTGCGGGGCGTGAGGAAGGACAGGCCCACGCGCGCGCCGCTAGTCGGCGAGGTGTAGGTCATGTCGTCGAGATGGGCATGCTGGATGTCGTAGAGGTCGGCCAGGCTGCGGGCGCCGCGGCGGAAGGCGGGATGAGTGGTCACATCCTCGACACGCTCCCCCTGGTAGTAGATCTCCCTGGGGCTGTTCCGCAGCCGCTCGATGACCTGCTCGCCGCTCTTCGCGCCCATCGTCGCACCTCCGCTTGTGAATCATCCCGGTTTGGCATCGCCCGCTCGCCTTGACCGAGAGACGCATCCATCCTATAGTTTGCTTGACATCGAACGAATTGCAGTCAGGCGGGTTGACATGCCTGTGGTTCTGCGCATCAAAGGCTATCGCTTCTGGTTCTATGAGGCCGATCTGGACGAGCCACCCCACGTCCATGTGGGGAAGGATGGCAACGAGGCGAAGTACTGGGTGCGTGAGATCGCGCTGGCTCGATCACGCGGCTTTCGGCCTCAGCAATTGACCGAAATCGAGCGCATCCTGGCAGACCATCGGGACTTTCTGTTGGATGCGTGGACTAAGGAGCAGAGCAAACGTGTTGACCGTTAGGGCACGAGTACATGTGCATGGCGACGAGGAGCCTGTCATCCCGATTGTCATTCCCGACCTCGACGAGGTCCGAGGGTTCGCTGCGGTCTTGCACATGGCAGGAAAGGCGTGGCGCGGTGAAGCGTTCGGCTGGCAGGCAGAGTACAACCCGGAGCAAACGACGCCGCCCCTCGATTCCCACATGACCTACACGCCGGCCGACTTCTCGATTGGCGAGAGCGGCATATGGTTCTTCTCTCTCCTCTGGGAACACGGGCGCGACCAGCCGCCTGTCGAGTTCCTGGACGACCGCAACATCATCCCGTAGCCAATTACGCCCCTTACCCCCCCGCCCATTTTGGGACAGGGGGAAGAACGCCTTTGCCCCCCCCTTCCGCCCGCTCTGGGAGGAAGGGGCTGGGGGATGGAGGGACGTATCACAAATCGGGCGCGGTGATGCCGTCGCCCTGGAGCAGCACGTACATCGGCACGTTGTCGCCCCGCCACGTGTCCACGCCGGAGCGGAAGATGCCCATGAGCGTGCGCCAGTTGCCCGGGTGCTGGCGGGCGAACTTGTCCGCGTCGGTGTAGAGGATGACGTAGCCCGGCGCTTTCGCCCACGCCAGGTCGCGGATGGCCTCCTCGAACGCATCCCAGTTGGCGGCGACGTAGCCGGGGAAATCCATCGCTGTGGCGGCGGCCTTCAGAAACGACGCCTTGTCGGTGACGCGGCTCCCGTCAATCTCGAACACACGCCAGCCCTGGGCGGCGGCAGCCTGGCGCAGGGCGTCCGGCGTCGTCGCTTCGGGCAGGTTGTAGATGCCGGCCGGGCGCTGGCCGGAGAATATGGCTGCCAGGTCACTCATTTGACTACCCTCACAAATGTGTCGTAGTGATCGTCGGTGTAGTACATCTCGCCATTCTGGCCGGTGATAATGCGCCGCGCCCCGCGGTCCGCGGAGCCGGGCGTGTCCACCGTGTACTCGTGATAGTAGCCGGATGGCTTCTTCGGCAGGCGCCCCTCGCGGTTCTCGAACACGATGCCGTCGCGGGAATAGGGGAACGGCCCGCCCTTCTCGATGAGGGCGATCGTCTTGCGCGCCTCCGGCGGCAGGTCGTTGGGGCTGACGACCTTCATTCCATCCATCGTCTTGGGGATGGCGGTCGGCGTCGGGGCGGCCTGGCGCGTGGCGGTGGGCTTGGGCTTCGTCGTCGGGGTTGCGGCGAGAGCGCTGTTGTCAACGGCCTTGCCAATCGTCGCCACCGTGGGCGCGGCGACCCCCCCTGCATTCCCCCCCGCCGGCGGGGGAGAGGAGGGGGAAGTGCTGGCGCTTCCGCCGCCGCAGCCGACGACGGCGGCGACGAGCAAGAGCAGCAGAGTGATGAGCGATGCCCGCCTGGCCCAGGCGAGGGCGGAGAGCGAAGAGAGTCCAGGCATAGGGTTCTTCCTTAAGGTGTGCGTTGGGTGCGCTCGGAGGCGCTCGCCGTCGGCCCGAGTGTCTGCGGGCCTCTGAATTGTATGTCAACGCGGGCAATTCCTCAAGGCAGCGTGACAACGGGGTTGGGGGAGGGTATAATACGGGCTGGCCGCAAACGAGCTGCCCGCGTCGGCCCGCGGCCTCACCCATCATCGCCGCATCCTACTGCCATAGAGTAAGGAGGCTCACCCACCATGAAAGCCATTCGCTGGCTCGCGCCCCTTGTGGCGCTGTTTTTGCTTTGCGCCGCCGCCGCGCCCGGCCTCGTCTCCGCGCAAGGCTCCATCCAGATCAACCGGCCCGAGGCCGGCAGCGTCGTCACCTCGCCCCTGCGCGTCACCGGCTACACCGCCGCGCCCACCGACTCGATGAACTTCACCGTCGTCGGCGTCCGCTCCGGCCAGATTGGCTCGGGCAGCTTCCCGGTCAAAAGCCCGTTCGACCCGCCGTTCGACTTCACGGGCACGGTCACGTTCGATGCACCACAGCCCGGCGATACGCTCATCGTGACGCTGAGCGGTGGCGACGGGTCGAGCGCCTCGGTCAACGTGCTCGCCCCCGGCGCCCCGCCGCCCCCGACGCCGCAAACCATCGTGATTAGCTCGCCCCCGAACGGTACGCAGGTCGGCAGCCCGGTCACCCTGACCGGCTTCACCACGAGCTTCCCGCCGACCGGCTTCCTCAACTTCTCCATCACCAGCGCCACTGGCGCCCCGCTCGGCCAGGGCGCGTTCCCGGTGCAGCCGTCGGGCGCTGGCTCCACCTGGGCCGCCTCGCTCCAGTTCCAGCCGCCGGCGCAGGGCGGCCCCGTCACGGCCACGGTCTTCCAGATTGACCCGGCGACCGGGCAGACGACCGCCAGCGCCGCCGTCTCGCTGACCACCGAAGCCGCCGCGTCCGGCCAGGTGATCGTCATCACCTCACCGGCGCGCGGCGCGACCGTGGGCAGCCCGATGACGGTGACCGGCTACACGACCCAGTACCCGCAGAACGGTCTGCTGGCCTTCGTGGTGCGCCAGGCGAACGGCAACATCATCGGCGGCGGGACGTTCCCGGTTTCGCCCCTGGGCGGCGGGTCCACGTTCGTTGGCTCCGTCACCTTCGCCGTCCCACCGACCGGCCAGCCGCTCACGGTGACACTAGCGGACTACAACTTCGCGTCGGGCCAGGTCATCGCCCGCGCCGAGCTGCCGGTCACCACCGCGCGCTAAGAAGGAGCCGCCCATGCGCCTACGCATCGGCCTCGTATTGCTCATATTGAGCCTGGTGGCCGTCTCGGCAATGCCGAACATCGCCGCCGCCGCCGCCTCGGTCGAGATCACCAGCCCCCAGGCGGGCGCGACTGTTACCAGCCCGCTCCGCATCAACGGGTTCACGTCGGAGCCGACCGACAGCCTGAACTTCAGGGTTCGCGGCGCGCTCTCCGGCGACCTGGGATCGGGGAGCTTCCCGGTCAAAAGCCCGTTCGACCCGCCGTATGACTTCTCCGGCCAGATCACATTCAACACCCCCACGGCCGGCGAGGCGCTGTTCATCAGCATCTGGGCCGACGGCGGCCCCACAGCGTCGGTCGCCGTCGTCGCGCCTGGCGCCCCGCCGCCCCCGACGCCGCAGCAGATCATCATCAACTCGCCGCCGTCCGGAACGACGGTCGGCAGCCCGGTGACGATCACCGGCACGACGGCGCGCATGCCGGCGTCGGGTAGCCTGAGCTTCGCGGTCAACAACGCCCAGGGCGCGACCATCGCCCAGGGCGGCTTCCCGGTGTCGCCCTCGGGCAGCGGCGGCGCGTTCGTCGCCTCGATCAGCTTCCCGATCCCGCCCCAGGGCGGCATCGTCCGCGTGACGCTGACGGACCGCGACCCGGCGACGGGCGCGATTGACGCCAGCACCAGCATTGACCTGTTCACCGAGGGAACGCAGCCGACGCCCGTGCCGCCACCGCCACCGCCGACCGGCCCCACGCCGACGCCGCCCCAGGGGCAGCAGCAGATCGTGATTGAGTCGCCGCAGCCCGGCGCCTCCGTCACCAGCCCCATGACGCTCAGCGGCTACAGCGTGGTCTTCCCCATCAACGGCACGCTGAACTACACGCTGGCGACGCAGCAGGGCGTGGCCCTGGCGTCGGGCACGTTCGAGGTGCAGACGACGGGGCAGCGGGTGCAGTTTGTCCCGTTCACGTTCAACACCCAGATCGCGTTCAGCGCCGCGCCGGGGACGCCCCTGGTGCTGACGGTCTTCGACCAGAACCCTGAGACCGGCGCGATCCCGATGTCAGTCGGGGTCAACCTTGTCGTGGCCGGCGGCGCCCCGTCCGGCTCCATCGTCGGCCTGGTCATTGACCGGCCGCCCGCCAACGCTACCGTGACCCTACCGGGGACGGTGTTCGGGCGCACCGACCTGTTCCCCAACGGCGGAACGCTGAACTACCGCGTCCTCGACGGCGCCGGCCAGACGCTGACCGAGGGGACCGTCCCGGTCAACGCCTCCTTCCTCCAGCCGGTGTGGTGGGACGTCTTCTTCAACTCCTCGACGTTCACGGGGCCGGTGGTCTTCCAGGTGTGGGCGCTTGACCCGGCGACGGGCGCGGTCATGGCGTCGGTGTCGCGCGTCTACTTCGTCGGCGGCCAGTAAGCCGCAGTGGCGTTCCCCCTCTCCGATTTTGGTTGAAGGGCGGACAGGTCTGGCCCCTCTCCCTCTCGGAGAGGCTGGGTGAGGGTCTTCATGCTCACACGAGGTTTTAAGACCCTCACCCCATCCCTCTCCCACGGGGAGAGGGGGCTAATTGACAATCCGCTCTGCCTGCGATATACTCACCGCGCTTTCCCCGCGATGACCCCATAGCCCTATGTGCCTCTCAAGGAGGAGACCATGCGCCCGCAACGATTGGCCGTGCTCGCTCTGCTCCTGTCCCTGGTCGCCGTGCTGGCTATCGCCTGCGGCGGCCAACCCGCCTCGCCCGCCGCCCAGGCGCCCGCCCCACAAGCCCCTGCCGCCCAAGCGCCCGCCCCACCGCAAGCCGCCGCCGCGACCGGTGATCCGTACAAGATCGGCGTCCTGGCCGCGATCACCGGCCCCTCGTCCTCGCTCGGCGTCCCGGAGCGCAACACCGTCCAGATGCTCGTGGACCAGATCAATGCCAAAGGCGGCGTGAAAGGCCCGGATGGCAAGACCCACCCACTCCAGGCCGTCATCTACGACACAAAGAGCGACAACACCGAAGCCCTCGTCGCGGCAAAGAAGCTGATTGACGAGGACAAAGTCTCGGTCATCGTCGGCCCGACGCTGACCGGCGAGAGCCTCGCCATCGTTGACGCCGTGACGAAGGCCGAGATTCCCCTCGTCTCCATGGCCGCCGGCATCAAGATCGTCGAGCCGGTCGCCGACCGCAAGTGGATCTTCAAGACGCCCCAGTCCGACCGCCTCGTCCTCCAGGCCATCGCCGACCACCTCAAGAAGAATAACCTTGACAAGGTCGCGTGGATGAGCGTCGCCACCGCCTACGGCGATGGGGGGAAGGCCGAGTGGGACGCGATCGCGCAGAAGGCGGGGCTGACGACGGTCGCCAACGAGCGCTTCAACGAGACCGACACGGACATGACGGCCCAGCTCACCAAGGTCAAGGGCGCCGACCCGAAGGCCATCCTCGTCTGGGCCATCCCGCCGGCCGCCGGCGTCGTGAGCAAGAACCGCAACGAGATGGGCATCCAGGCGCCCATCTTCCAGAGCCACGGCGTCGCGAACCAGGCGTTCATTGACATCGCCACCAAGCCGGGCGCCGAGGGGACGGATCTGTTCGCCGGCAAGCTGCTCGTCGCCGACCAGCTCCCCGACAATGACCCGATGAAGCCCATTTTGCAGCAATACATGAAGGACTACCAGGCGAAGTACAACAGCCCGCCCAGCCCGTTCGGCGGCTACGCCTACGACGCCCTCGCCATCATCACCAAGGCGATGGAGACGGCGGGGAACGACCGCGCCAAGCTGCGGGACGCCATCGAGAACACGAAGGGGTTGGTCAGCGTCAGCGGTGCGTTCAACATGAGCGCCCAGGACCACAACGGCCTCAGCCCCGCCGACGCCGTCACCTTGATCGAGATCAAGGACGGCAAGTGGACGGCGAAGAAGTAGCGGATGGCGGATAGCAGATGGCCGATGCCTACTTTACAACAACTCACTCAATATCTTATCACCGGCGTGACCAACGGCAGCATCTACGCGCTCATCGCCCTGGGCTTTGTGACCATCTTCACGGTGACAGAGGTCATCAACTTCGCCCAGGGCGAGTTCGTCATGCTCGGCTCCATGCTAACCGTTAGCATCATGCGGGCCGGCCTCCCCCTGCCCATCGCCGCCGTGTTGGGCATCCTGCTTGTCGGCCTGCTGTCCGGCGTGTTCTACTGGACGTCGCTACGCACCGCGCGCCGCGCCTCCCTCATCAGCCTGCTCGTCATCACCATCGGCGCGTCCATCGTCATCCGCGGCGTCTCCCTCATCATCTGGGGCACCGAGCCGTACACCATGGCCCCGTTCACCACAGGGATGCCCGTGACCTTCTTCAGCGCCATCATGCGGCTACAGAGCATCTGGGTGCTGGTGACCACGGTCATCGTCCTCGCCGCGACCGGCCTCTTCTTCAACCGCTCCCGCACCGGCCAGGCCATGCGCGCCGTCGCCATGAACCGAGAGGCGGCGGAAATCTTCGGCATCGTCCCCAGCCGCATGGCCTTCCTCGCCTTCGTCATCGCCGGCAGCATCGCCGCCATCGCCGGCGTCGTCATCACCCCGCTGAGCTTTGCGACGTACGACATGGGGCTGGCGATGGGGCTGAAAGGGTTCGCGGCGGCGGTCGTCGGCGGCCTCACCAACCCGGCCATCGCCGTCATGGGCGGCCTGCTGCTGGGCATCCTGGAGGCGTTCGGCGCCGGCCTACTCCCCTCCGGCTACAAGGACGGTATTGCCGTCGGCATCCTGCTCGCGGTTCTCATCTACCAGGGTCTGCGCCACCGCGGCCAGTTCTGGGCCGTCGCCGAGCGTTGAGGTATCGTCATGCGCCGCCTGCGCCAACGCCCCAACCAGGTCTCCGTGCTCATCTTCCTCGTCGTCGGCGCGCTCGTGCCCCTCGTCGTCACCAGCCCCTACTGGCACAGCCTGCTCATCGTCATCGGCCTGTACACCATGCTTGGCGTCGGCCTCGCCCTGCTCATGGGCTACGCCGGGCAGGTGTCCCTGGGGCAGCCGGCGTTCTACGGCCTGGGCGCGTACACCGCCGCCATCCTCACCACGCGCCTCACCCTCAACCCGTGGCTCGCCCTCGTGGCCGGCATCGCCGTCGCCACCCTCATGGCCGTGCTCATCGGCGTCCCTCTGTTCTACCTGCGCGGCCACGCCCTCGCCATGGGTACCCTGGCCCTGACGCTCATCTTCTACGTCCTGGTCAACGAGACGGTGGCCCTGACCCTTGGCCCCAGCGGCATCACCGGCGTCCCCACGCTCACCATCGGCCCCTTCGCCTTCGACAGCGACGTGCGCTACTACTACCTCGTCCTCGTCGCCGTCGCCGCTGTCCTGTTCATCTCGCTGCGCCTCGTTAACTCGCATATCGGCCGCGCCCTGCGCGCGATCCGCGACTCCGAGCTGGCCGCCGAGACGATGGGCGTGGACACGGCGCAGCACAAGCGCATCGTCTTCATCATCGCCGCCGCGTTCGCCGGGCTGGCCGGGGGGCTGTACGCCTTCTACCTCCACTTCGTCAGCCCGCCGCCGTTCGGCTTCGGCCTCTCGGCGATCCTCATCACGATGGTGGTGGTCGGCGGCCTCGCCAGCGTGTGGGGGTCCATGGTGGGCGTGGCCGCCGTCACGCTGCTGACCGAGGTCATCCGCTCGCTGGCCGCGCCCCTGGCCGGGCAGTCGTCGGCCGAGTATCAGATTGTGGTCTATGGGCTGCTGCTGATGGTGATCATGATCTTCTACCCGGACGGGCTGGGGCGGACGATCATTGACCGCGTCGCCGCGCTGCGTGCGCCGGCGCACGCGCCGCCGGCGTCGGAGCGCGAGGGGTAGCGACGACTCCAGTATCACAACTTCGAGATGGGGTGACAGGTATGTAGTGACGACTTCAGTCGTTCTGCGACCGCAAGAGCCGTAGGGGCAGGTTTGAAACCTGCCCCTACTACAGCCCCCTCTCCCACGGGGAGAGGGATGGGATGAGGGGGTCTTACTCCGTGCGCAGGCTGTAGCCGAAGCCGCGGTCCGTCAGAACGTACTCCGGGTTGCTCGGGTCGTCCTCGATCTTCTGGCGCAGATACCACACATAGCGCTTAATGTAGTCCGTGTCGCCGAGGTACTCGTCGCCCCACACGCGGGACAGGAGCTGCTCCCGCGAGACCACGCGGCCCGGCGTCTCGGCCAGCACCGCCAGGAGCTTGTACTCCGTCGGTGTCAGGTTGACGATGTCGCCGCTCTTCGTCACACGGCGGTTCTCCAGGTCCACCACCAGGTCGCCGACGCGGTGCTCGCGGCGGATGCGCACCGGCGCCACCAGGCGAGCGCGGTTGAGCACCGCGCCGACGCGCGCCGTCAGCTCGCTGAAGCTGAACGGCTTGGTGACGTAGTCGTCCACGCCGGCGGCGAAGCCGCGCAGCTTGTCCGCCTCCTCGTCCTTCGCCGTCAGCATGATGACCGGGATCTGGGACACCTCGCGGATGCGAGAGACGGCCTCCCAGCCGTCCATGCGCGGCATCATCACGTCCAGCACGATCAAATCGGGCCGGTGCTCATACATCTGCTGCAAGCCGGCCAGCCCGTTGGCCGCCGTCTGCACGGTATAGCCGGCGCGCTCCAGGGACTGGCGCAGAAGCACCAGCAGGGTCGAATCGTCGTCAATTACAAGCACCTGGGCGCCTAATTTGGTTTGGGTTGCAATCATGGCACGCTCCGTTGTGAGCCATTGGGCAGACGAGGGTAAGCCTGCGCTGAGGCGCCCGCCGCTGCCTGCGCCGCCTCGGCCTTGGCCTGGAGTGCGGCGGCGTGAGGGCTGTTGGCTTCGGGGAGGGTAAAATAGAAGGTTGACCCCTCACCCTCGGCGCTTTCGACCCAGATGCGGCCGCCGAGGGCCTCCACCAGCCCCCGCGCGATGTAGAGTCCCAGGCCGTGGCCGTATGTCTCTCGGTCGTCGCCCTGTTCCACGCGGTGGAACTTCTCGAAGATGCGGTGGAGCTGTTGGGTCGGGATCCCGACCCCGCGGTCCGTCACCGCGATCACCACTTCATCCTCGACGACAGAGCCTTGTACATTCACCGAAGACGACGGCTCGGAATATTTCAACGCATTATCAATCAGATTTGTCAACACTTCCTCGACCCGGTCCGCGTCGGCCCACGCCACCACCGGCCGGGCCGGCAGGCTGACGTCCACGCTCCGCGTCGAGATACTGCCAGTATCCTGGGCGACTCGTCGGATGAGGGCGCTCACGTCCACGTTCTCCTGCCGAAGCTGGAGCCGCCGCGCCTCGATCCGCGAGACGTTGAGGATACCTTGCACCAGGCGGGTCAGGCGCTGCGTCTGCTCGCCGATGATCTGGAGCATGGTGCGCTGGTGCGGGTCCAGCACGCCGTCCAGTATCAGCAGCTCGACCGCGCCGTTGATGTTGGTCAGGGGCGCGCGCAGCTCGTGGCTGACCATGGATACGAACTCCGATTTCAGCCGGTCCAGCTCGGTCAGCTCCTGGTTCGCCTGCTCCAGCTCCTCATTGCGGTCCTGGAGCTGCTGCAAGGCGTCGCGCAGCTGGCCGGTGCGCTGCGTCACGCGCTCCTCAAGCTCGCGGTTGAGCAGCCGAATCTGCTCCTCCGCCGCCTCCTGCCGCCGCAGGTTCGCCGCGATCCACGTCAGCACCCACCACGTCACCATCGGCCCGATGAGGCCGTAGACGAGGACGCTCGTGGTGAAGCGCGCGTTGGGGCCGAGCGGGTCTATGAAGCGTTGCTCGATGAGCAGCTCGCCGACGACGAAGAGCAGGATGAGAATGGGCAACCCCCAACGCAGGCGCTCGACAATCTGGATAGGCCGCGTATTAGGTAGGAAGGGCATGCTCCACTCTCGCAATCGTTTTCGTCCAACCAAAACAATTATAGCCGACCGTAAGGGGGCGAACAAGACCCTCATCTTTCCTTAAGATTTCGGTCTCCGATTGTGAATTTTCTGCCAGCCCCGGCCGCCGCCCGGCACTAGCCCACAGGGCCTGTAATTAGTTGCTCCGGTGCAGTGCGTCACCCCTAGATAGCCCAATCTCGCCCAAACTGGCATAGGCGGGTTGTACACAAGAACATCCGTGCCATTGCGTCGAATCAGAATCTGGGCTACAATGAGGCTCCACAGTACGCAGACCCCTGCCTACCGGGTTCTCCCGCCTCCAAGGGACGCTCGAAACCCGCCTTCGTGTCATCCGAGATGACAGACCCAGGGCAACTGCGCGGCAGATACACACTCGATCATCCCGTTCCATCTCTGTCGTTCGCGGCAATCTTCGCTGCACGCGCCGCCGAGTGTCTTTTTGTGTCCCTTTCAAGCGCGACTATTAGTTACGAGTCGCTATTTTGGCACAGAGTTAGGCCTTATGAGCGCCATGTCCTCACATCAGACCCCAGACGAGTTGTGGCAAGCCGCCCTCGGCGACCTCGAGCTGAGCGTCACCGTGGCGACGTTCGACACCTGGCTGCGGCCCACACGCGCCATCGGCTTTGACGGCGAGCTTCTGCTCATCAGTACGCCCAATGCGTATGGCAAAGACTGGATTGAGAACCGCCTCGGCGCCGAAGTGCGCCGCGCCATCAGCCGCATCGCGTGCCGCCCCCTGGACTTCCGCGTCGTCGTCAGCAGCAGCGGCGCGAACGGGAGCCGCCCCGCCGAGACGCGCCCACCCGCTGAGAACGGGAGCGCCGGGCGCGCGGCGAAGGCCAATCAGACGCCCCTCGCCTTCGAGCGTCCGGAGCTGAACGCGAAGTATACCTTCGCCAATTTCATCGTCGGCGACAGCAACAAGCTCGCCTTCGCTGCCGCGAGCGCCGTCGCCGAAAGCCCTGCCTCCCGCTTCAACCCGTTGTTCCTCTACGGCGGCGTCGGGCTGGGGAAGACCCATCTCTTGCAGGCCATCGGCCACCACCTGGCCGCCCGCCGCTACCGCGTGCGCTACGTGACCACCGAGATGTTCACCAACGACCTGGTCGGCGCGATCCGCACCCAGACCCAGGAAGACTTCCGCAACCGCTACCGCCAGGTGGACGTCCTCCTGCTGGACGACATCCAGTTCCTGATCGGCAAGGAGATGACCCAGGAAGAGGTGTTCCACACCTTCAACGCCATGCACGCCGCCAACCGGCAGATCGTCATCTCCAGCGATCGCCGCCCCCACGCCCTGATGCCCCTGGAAGCCCGCCTGCGCTCCCGCTTCGAGGCCGGCCTGGTCGCCGACGTCCAGCCGCCGGACCTGGAGATGCGCATCGCCATCCTCAAGTCCCACGCCGAGGCGAAGCACCTGGCCGTCTCGGATGACGTCCTCCAGCTCATCGCCCAGCGTGTCCAGAGCAATATCCGCGAGCTTGAGGGCGCCCTCGTCCAGGTCATTGGGCGGACAGAGCTGACCCACGAGCCGCTCACCGTCCAGACCGCGCAGCGCATCCTCAGCGCCGACGTCGCGCGGCCGGCCCCCGACATGGACCTCATCCTGGTGGCCGTGGCCGAGCACTACCGCGTTTCCCTGGAGGAGCTGCTCAGCAGCAAGCGCACCCAGCGCATCGTCACCCCGCGCCACGTCGCCATGTACCTGATGCGCGAGGATGGCCGGGCGTCCCTGCCCCAGATCGGGCTGAAGCTGCGCCGCGACCACACCACCGTCCTCCACGGCATCGAGCGCATCGGGCAGCAGGAGGAGACCAACGAGGCCCTGCGCAAGGACATCATCGCCATCCGCGAGCGCCTCTACCACCACTAAGGCGTCAGGGGAAGTTCACGCGCAAACCCAGCCGGTTGGATTGCGCCCCCAAATAACCGATTCCACGGCGCACCTGTGGATAACCCATTAAAGTATGGGGAAAACTGCCGCCAGGTGGGGATAACATGCCCCTTCCTGGCGCTGTTATGTCTTGTGGACACGCCTGGGGATATTCGCCGCGCAATCCCCAGGCGCATCCCCACAATCCCCACGCCGTTGTCCTCTGTGGACCGCCGTCTTGTGCTGTGGCGGCAGCCGCGCCCCCACCGGTGGGCGGCCCCGGACAAGGCGGCTGCGATGTGGACCAGATGTCCGGCGCTCTCCACAGGCAACGCCGGTCCACAACCGACGCTCCACCGCGTCACCCTACCACCGGGCCACATGCCGTGCCGTCCGGCGGCGGTATCTTGTGACGCTCCGCGCCCCCGTCCCGGTTATCCACATTTCCCAAGCCCCTACGACGACTACATTTTTTATGATTCAACTATTGCGAATGAAGATTCTTTCCCCGCCCGTGTATCTTTCACCACAACCGGGTGAGGAATCCACTATAGTAGCGCGCGGCGTTCTGTGATATAATGGTATTGGCGCACTGCGTCATTATACCACAAATCTGTGGTACGCGCGCTACGCTGCGATGATCCCGCCCATTCATTCGGCCCACATGCGCAGCTGCAAAACAGGAACTTTCACATGGACACCGAACAGATGGAACGCTTGAGGCGCGGTGTTGTGCGCGTTCCCCAATCGAGCGTCAAGCTGGCGCGCCATACGGCGGGGATGACGTTTCGCGCGACCCTGGGCGCTGTCGTCGTGACCGAGCAAGAGTCGACGCGCCTGGTGCGCACCCTGGTGCGGCGCGGGCCAAAGGACCGGGTGCATTGGGTGCTTCCCTTTGGCTACCACAGTGAGCGCGACTTTGAGGAGCATATCGAAGACTACCTGCGGTATCTGATGCAGCTGCGCCGCATGCCGACGCTGACGGAAGTGCGTCAGCTCGAAGAGACCATCTGCCGGCTCATGGCTGCCCTCGACCAGGTGCTCGAAGAGAAGAATCGCGTCAAGGCCGAGCACGCCGGCGAGGTGCCGACGGAGTGGATCGAGGAGATGGTGGCGATGCTCGGCCGCAAGCCGCAGCCCACCGACGCCGTCCCTCCGCCTCCGACGGCCATCAGCGCGCCGCCGCCGCTCCCAGCGACCGCCGACCACGCGCCCGCTGCCCCCAGGGCGACTTCTGCCGAGGAGCAAGTCGCCGCGCCGCCAAAGCCTGCGCCGCGCATGAAAGAGCCGTTCCCCGGCTACCGGGGGCTGTCGGCAACGCAAATCCTGACCCAGATTCCGGCCTTGACGCCGCAGGAGCTGCGCAAGGTGCAGCAGTACGAAGAGAAACACCAGCGGCGCATCACGATTCTTCGCGCGGTGGAGATGCAACTCGCCGACGCCGAGGGAGCGGGAAAGCTGTAGCGCCGACTTGAGTCGGCGCTACAGGAAGACGGAGAGACACGATAACAACATGTACCGCCCGCCTCGGGTCACGTGGCGGCCCGGTTCGCTACGCGACCTGAGACAGCGTGTCTCGGGGGGACAGCGATGTCAGCCGGGGGCGGATATTATCTAGGGCAGGTTCTCAGCCGCGCTGGACACAGCGATGAGCGCGGAGGGGAACCTGCTTTTGTTTTGCCCGCAGCAGAAACGCGCCTTGCCCGCCCACACAAACGCGAGTCATCCCGAAGTTCCTGGTTCGGCCCTCACCCCCAGCCCCTCTCCCACAAGGGGCGAGGGGGGCCAGAGGGTTTTCTCCCCTTCCCCCTATTGCGACGAAATTCGGGATGGCGCGCCTCGACCCATCGGGTGACAACCCTTTCGCGTCCTTCGCGTCCTTTCGTGTCCTTCGTGGTCCAAGTTTTCGCGGTCCAAAATTCCATGGTCCGCATTTTCCAAATCTTCGCGCGATCCAAATAACTCCTTTGGGGAGGACAACATGCCATCCGCAACGAAAGCGAAGGAAGACCTGACACGTTTCGCAAAATGGATTCCGTTTCTGACCCTGCTTGTCGCGGCCGGCGCCCTCGGCTTCCTCCTCGCCCTGCCCGCCGTCGCCGGTCCGGCCGCCCAGGAACCGGAGGCATCTCACGGGCGGGGCCGGGTGAGCCAGCCGATGACCCTTGAGCAGTCCCTGCCGTCCGGACCGGCGTTGAAACTCCCGCTCAAGGCGAATGACTGGACGGTCCTGCTGGATGAGAACTTCGACGGCACGTGGCCGAACGGTCTCTGGTCAACCCGGGACGACAACGGCGCGACAGGTGGGGAGTACTACTGGTCGAACCGCTGCGCCAACGGATCGAACCACCTGAATTGGGCGATTGGCGGCGGCGCAAACGGCTCAACGCTGCCCTGCGATGGTCCGTACGCCGCCAACACCAACTCCTGGGCGTTCTACGGTCCACTTGATCTGACGAACGCCACGGCCGGCCTGCTCTACTACGACTACTGAACGGCCAGCTGGTGCCAAGGCGCCAACTGCTCCGGAGGAGCAGACTATCTCAAGGCCCTGGTCTCGATTGACGGCTACAATTTCTACGGCCACTGGAACGCCGGGCATAACGCGGATTGGTCGCCCTACTGCGGGCGTGACCACATTGACCTCAGCGACTTCGACGGCGCCGGTACAAGCGCCCTCGGTCACTCGCAGGTGTGGATTGCCTTTGTCTTCCAGAGCGCCAACGCCGCGACCCGCCCAGGCGATTTTGGCGCGTACATTGACAACGTTAACCTGACCGTCAACACCACAAGCTGCGCGCCGACGGCCACGATCAACACGCTGACGACCGATACACACTGCTACGTGCCCGGCTCGACTATTGGGACATTCGTTAACATCGGCACAAGCCAGTCCTCCCAGTCGGTGCGCGTCGAAGCGGCCGTCTGGAGTGGCGACATCATCTGGGCCTCAGCCGAGCAGACGTTCACCGCGCCCGGCTCGCGGGTCATTCCCATGACGATCCCGACCCGCCCGTCGCCGTCCCCCGGCGACTACGACGTGGTCGTGACAGTGTACGATGCCCAGACGGGCTGTCTCCAGGACCAGAAGAAAACCACGATTCGCATTGACCCGGCGTGCGGCTCGGTCACCCCGCCCATATCGGTCACGCCGACCCGCACCGCCACACCGACGCCGACACCGACCACGACGCGCACGCTGACACCGACGCCGACATCGTATTTCGGGCCGACGCTCTGTCCAGGCCAATCGGCGCATGAGACGAAGCACATCTTCATCCCGCCAGCGCCGGGGCGGGCGGACATCGTGTTCGCGTTCGATGCCTCCGGAAGCATGCGCAATGAGATCGGCGTCGTCCAGACCAACGCGATCCAGATTATGAATGACCTGGCAGGCCTGATCCCAGACGTTCAGTTCGGGGTGATGGACTTCCTCGACTACCCCAGCGACCCGTATGGCGGGACCAACGACCACGCTTACTTGTTGCGGCAGGCCGTCAGCGGCAATCGCACTGCCGTTCAGTCGGCCATCAACGCGATCTCGACCGGCTATGGCGCCGACGAGCCGGAGGCCTATGCCCGCGCCCTCTACGAGAGCTACTCAGATCCCGCCATCGGCTGGCGGCGTGACGCCCGCCGCTTCGTCATCATGTTCGGCGATAGCGTCGCCCACGATGACAACCTGAACTACGGCGTCCCCAATCCCCCGTATCACACAGGCACGGGATGGCGCACGGGCTACGCGCCCAGCTACCTGGACCCGGGCCGGGACGGGATACCGGGGACGAGCGATGACCTGGACCTCCAGACGGTGCTCAGCGGCATGGAGGCCAGCAGCGTCACGCTGCTGTTCGTCGTCCCGAATCACTATGCCCAGATCTTCCCGGACCTGCCGTCAGCCAGCGTAGACACGCTCTACAAGTACTGGCAGTGGTGGGCCTACCAGACGGGCGCGGGCGGTGACGCTGTGAAGCTGGCGAACGCCTCGGATCTACCGACGGCGATCAAGAATCTCGTCACGTCGGCGAGCAGCCGCATCACGCGGTTGGAGCTCGTCGCCGATCCGTCGAGCTATCAGTCCTGGCTTACCGTCAGTCCACCGGCGTATACAAACCTGACGATCCCGCCGGGCGGCCTGACGGCCGATTTTGAAGTTGACATCCGCGTTCCACCGGGGACGGCCGTCGGACGGGATTACTCCTTCGCCGTCCGCGCTGTGGGCGACGGGGCGGTGTACGGCGGCCAGGGCGTGACGATCCACGTGCCCGCGAACTGCATCACGGTGACGCCGACGCCCACGCGAACACCCACACGGACACCCACACCGACGGCGACGTGGACGCCGACGCCCACGGTGACACCGACCTGCGTGCCGCCGAGGCCGTTGGTGACTCCGGAATGCCCGCCCGGCAGCGCGCCGAACGCCATCCGCAACCCGCATTTCTACGACTTCAACCGCAGCTGGGGCGAGTACAGCCGGCTGGGGCGCGAGCTTGTCGAGGCGAGCGACCACCAGGCCGCGTTCGAAGGGCCGCCGGGCATCGCCAATCGCGAGCTGCTCTATGAGCTTGTGAGCATCGCACCTGACGCCCAGAGCGTCAGTTTCTGGGTCGGCGACTCCGGCGCTTTTGCCTCGTGGTGGGGCAGCGACCCGCAGCAGCTGCCGCCGAACGAGCCGAACTATCTACGCGCCTCGCTCTACGACATGACGCTGACCACCGAACTGGTGCGGCTGTGGCAGATCAATCTGGTGCGGCAGATGGGCTGCGAACCGGACGCGGCGAGCTACAACCTGACGCCGGATGAGCTGGCCCTGGTGCGCGGGCAGACGGTCGCCCTCGTCTTCGAGTTCCAGAAGACGACCACGGTGGAACACTTCTCGGCCGGCGCGCACGTGGATGACATTCACCTGCACATCTGCTCGCCGTCGCCACCGTGTCGCGTCAACCGCGACAAGACCGCCAGTCCGAGCATCGTTCAGCCGGGCGGCGAGGTGACGGTGCTCCTCAGCCTCGAGGGCCTGGACGGCTGCTGCCTGCCGACGCGCAAGCCCGCCGACGTGATGCTCGTCGTGGACCGGTCCGCCACAATGGCAGGCATCAAGCTCACTGCCGCCAAGACCGCGGCGAAGGGATTCTTGGACCGTCTGGACATGACGACGGACCAGGCGGGGCTTGCCTCATTCGATAGCTCGTCGGGGCTTCTGGACGCGGCTCTGACATCGAGCCTCGGTCCGGTCCGCGCTGCCCTTGACAGTCTGGTGGCGGGCGGCACGGTGCGCGATATGACCCTCGGCATCAACATCGCGCAGTCTGAGCTGGCCGGCCCGCGACACAAGCCTGCTAACCAGCCCATCATGGTGCTTCTGTCTGACGGCCGGCCGACAACGACCGATGCGCGCACGGCCGCGGCCGCGGCGAAAGCCGCCGGCACCCGCATCATCACCATCGGCCTCGGCGCTAACGTCGATTCGAGCCTGATGCGCGACGTGGCTTCGTCGCCTAGCGACTACTACTTCGCGCCTGATGCCGCGTCCCTCGATGCCATCTACCAACAGATCGCCGGCGCAATTGGCAGCGCGCCCGCGACGAACATCGTCATCACAGACCGTCTGTCGCCGTATGTGACCCTGGTTCCCAACTCGTTCACCGGGTCCCCATTGCCCAGCGTCAGCGCCGACGGCAAGACCCTGACCTGGCGCATCCCGCGCCTCGGCCTGGAGACGCAGCGCTGGAGCTACCGCGTCAAGATGACCCAGACGCAGGGAACGTGGCCGACGAACGACTACGCCACGGCAACGTACACGAACTCCCAGGGCCAGCCGGGCAGCCTCACCTTCCCGATCCCCCAGGTCACGGTGCTGGCGCCGGCGGCGAAGAACCCGCAGGTGATGTGCAAGGACTACCCCTCGGACAGCGGGCGCGTGCCGTCGAACCCGAACGGCGAGGCGTGGTGGGATAGCCCCGACATCTGGGTGCGCAACCAGCCCGACGGCGTGCAGATTCACCAGAACCCCATCGCCGGCCAGGCCAACACCGTCTACGTCCGCGTGCGCAACATCGGCGATACCGGCGTGAGCGACATCCAGGTACACCTGTACGATGCCCCCGGTGCGTCCAACATCCGCTGGCCGGACGACTGGGTGCCGGAGGTCGGCTCGGCGACCATCCCGCTCTTGACCGTGGGTGAGAACGGCATCGTCGCCATTCCGTGGACGCCGACGGCCGAGGGCCACTACTGCTTCCTGGCGCGCATCGAGGCCCCGACCGACCCCATCACCGCCGACGGCTGGGTGCCGTTCGACAACAACCTGTGCCAGAAGAACACGCAGATCATCGGCGGGGGTACGTCGAGCGGCGCGGTGAACGTCGGCAATGCCAACCACGGCAGCGGCTACGGCTCGGCGACGATCAGCTCACCCCCGGTCGCACCGGGTACGAGCGCACGGGTCACGTTCACCGACGCGACAGCGTTTAGCCGCTGGCAGGGCGCGGGCGGGACGGTCACCGGCGGCCACGTCGTCGCCGGCACGACGTCCATCCAGCTCGACACGACGCCCTCGACCCCGGCGTGGACGATGGGGCAGGCCTCGCTGGCGGCGGACGCGGCGGCAGTGGTCAGCGCGACGATTGACCGCATCCCATTCGCGGGCGACGAGAAGACGCAGCTCGTGTTCGACTTTGTGACGCCGGCGGGCGCCGACCCGCCGATGCTCACGGTGACTCAGTACGTGGACGGACAGGCAGTGGGCGGCAACATTTTGCGGGCGCAGTCGCAGCCGCAGATCTACCTGCCGCTGCTGAGCATGCGCGGGCCGTGAGTCGCCCCTCCATCCCCCACCCCCTTCCTCCCGTTCTGGGAGGAAGGGGAGTCAGAAGGCTTTCTGCTTTTTTTCCTCTGGCTCCTCTCTCCCATTTTGGGAGAGGGGCTGGGGGTGAGGGACGAAAACGCGCCCGACGGAGGATGGTCCGTCGGGCGCGGGCTATTGGATGTGCATGAGCTTGTCAGCGAGCGTAAGGTTGTTTAGTCCTGACATCTGGCGCGCTACGCGGCCTTGACGACCGTCGGCGCTGTGGCGCTGGGCGCGCTCTCAGGCACGTGGAGCCTGGGCTTGTAGTTCAGCAGGCGCAGGCCGTTGAGCACGACGATGACCGTGCTGCCCTCGTGCCCGATCACGCCCAAGGGCAGCCCGATCACGCCGAGGAACGTGGACAGGATGAGGACGACGATGACGCTCAGGGCGAAGGTCAGGTTCTGCTTGACCACCCGCGTCGCCTGCCGGCCCAGGGCGATGGCGTAGGGCAGCTTCATCAGGTCGTCGGCCATCAGCACCACGTCGGCCGTCTCCAGCGCCACATCGGAGCCGGCCGCGCCCATGGCGATGCCGACGGTGGCCGCGGCCAGGGCCGGCGCGTCGTTCACGCCGTCGCCGATGACCGCCGCGTCGCCATACTGCGCCTGAAGCTCCTTGGCGATGCGCACCTTGTCGACGGGCAGCAGCTCGGCGTGCACCTCGTCCACACCGGCCTGGCGGGCGATGGCCTCGGCGGCGCGGCGGTTGTCGCCGGTGAGCATGACCACCTTCTGCACGCCCAGGCGCTTCAGGGCCGCAATCGCGGCGACGGCCTGGGGCCGCATCGTGTCGGCGACGGCGATGAGGCCGAGGGGCCGCTCCGCGCCGACGGCTACCACGGTCTTGCCCTGGCTCTCCAGGCCGGCGAGCTGCGCCAGCGCCCCGTCGCCCATTGCGCTTCCCTGCTCCTGGGCCAGGCTCGGCTTGCCGACCCACACGACGGCGTCGTCCACCGTGCCCAGGATGCCCTGGCCGTGGAGCGCCTTGCCGTCCCTGGCGGCGGGAACCATCAGGGAGCGGTCCTTCGCGGCGTTGACGACGGCGGTGGCGATGGGGTGCTCC
The DNA here is from genome assembly GCA_046328525.1 of Anaerolineae bacterium. Taxonomy (GTDB): domain Bacteria; phylum Chloroflexota; class Anaerolineae; order Epilineales; family JAHCIE01; genus JBDHWG01. The sequence goes on along the minus strand of JAXLWK010000004.1, from coordinate 552,914 downwards.
GACAGGCCCTCGACCGCCGCGGCCAGGCGCAGCACGTCGTCCTCGGTCGCGCCGTCGAACGCGACGATGTCCGTCACCTTCGGCCGGCCGTAGGTCAGCGTGCCGGTCTTGTCGAAGGCGACGACCTTGATACCGGCCGCGCTCTCCAGGTGCGCGCCGCCCTTGAACAGGATGCCGTTGCGCGCGCCGTTGGCGATGGCCGACAGGAACGACGCCGGCGTCGAGATGACCAGGGCGCACGGCGACGCCACGACCAGCAGGGTCATGGCGCGGTAGAAGGCCGTCGAGAAGTCCTGGCCCATCACGAGCCAGGGGACGACGATCATGAGCGCGGTGACGCTGACCACGCCCCAGGCGTACTTCTCCTCGAACGTCTCGATGAAGCGCTGCGTCGGCGACTTCTCGCTGCGCGCCTCCTCCACCATCTGCACGATCTTGGCGAGGGTCGTGTCCTGGGCCGTCTTGGCGACGCTCACTTCGAGCGCGCCGGCGCCGTTCAGGGTGCCGGCGAACACCGTGTCGCCGGTGTCCTTGTCCACCGGCACCGACTCGCCGGTGATGGCAGCCTGGTCCACCGCCGACTGCCCGACGACGATCGTGCCGTCGGCCGGGATCTTCTCGCCCGGCCGGACGAGCACCATGTCGCCGACGGCCAGCGCCTCGATGGGGACGACGTGCTCCTCGCGGACGCCGCCCACCAGGGTGATGCGCGTCGCCTGCTGCGGGCTGAGGTCCATCAGGGCGCGGATGGCGTTGCGCGTGCGGCCCAGGGCGTAGTGCTCCAGGGTATTGCCCAGGGAGAACAGGAACAGCAGGACCGCGCCCTCCTCCCAGTGGTCAATCGCCGCCGCGCCGAGCGCCGCCGCCACCATCAGGAAGTCCACGTCGAGCGCCAGGGAGAACAGCGCCTTGATGCCGTTCTGCGCGGCGTAGAAGCCGCCGGCGATGTACGAGCCGATGAAGAAGGCGAGGGCGAGGTTGTGGGGGCCGCCGAGCCACTCGGTGAGGATGCCGCCGATCAGGCAGATACCGGCGACCGCCGTCAGGAAGGCGTCGCGGTGCTTGACCCACAGCGGCTCCTCCTCGTCCTCCTTGCGCACGTGGTAGCCCATGTCGGAGACTTTGCGCTCGATCTCAGCCGGCGTGACGTCGCCCGTATCGTACTGCACGCCGAGGACACCGGCGGCCGGGTTGGCCGAGGCGTGCACGATGCCTGTCACCGCCGTCAGGCCGTGCTCCAGGCGCAGCGCGCACTGGTCGCACGTCAGCCCCTTGACGCCCATGGCGCACGCCTGGAACTGGCGGCCCAGGGTGATGCCCAGGTCTTCGGCGACGCCTTCGACCGCCACCAACGAGGCGCGTTCGGGGTCGTACTTCAGCGTCAGCACCGAGCGGCTGGCGTCGAGCTGCGCGCCCAGGATGCCGTCGTTGGTCGTCAGCGCCTCGATGAGGGCGTCGGCGCAGTAGTGGCGCTCTTCCTCTGGCATCGTGACCGGGATATCAATCTCTTGTGTCTTCACGCTGACTCTCCTCAGTCGCTATGAACTCGACATCTTCGCGCGGCAGGCGGCGCAGACGCCGAAAAACTCGATGTGGCCGCCGCGCAGATCAAACCCGGTCTCGGCGGCGGCGTCCTCGACCCACGGAATGCTCAGGCCGGTGGTTTCGTCCGGCCCGTCCGGATCGTCCATCACCGGGTGAATGTCCATTACCTGGCCGCAGATCTGGCAGACAAGGTTGATGTGGGGCTGGAGGTTGGCCTCAAAGCGAGCGCCGCCGCTGCCGAAGCCGGTCTCCACCACCTCGCCCATGTCGCGCAGCATCTCCAGCGTCTTGTATACGGTCGCCAGGCCCAGCATCGGGTAGCGCGGCCGCACCTGCTCGTACAGCTCGGCCGCCGTCGGGTGGGCGCGGCTCACCGCCAGCGCCTCGACAATCGCCAGGCGTTGCGGTGTTAGCTTGTATCCCTGGGCGCGCATGCGCTCCACCACCGAAGTGACATCCATCGCAATTGCCTTGCCCTCGCCGCAAATCAAGAGCGAGCAACAATCAAAACTACTTAATAATCATTCTTAATTATACAGGCGTATGGGACGGATGTCAATAGCGCAGCCGCCCCGGTGACAACACCGGGGCGGCTCAACGCGAAACCACCATGTCCAGATTCGGCCTATCGGAGACCGGATACTTTCGAATGTCACCCCGACGACAGGAGGGATCTGGACTGCGGGAGATTGCTTCCCCACGGGCGAAGCAATCTCCCGCACCCGCGGTAGCCGACCTCCTCGCAATGACTCGCTCTCACCGTTGGACGGGCGGCAGATGGAGCTGATCAATGCCGAGGGAGGCCGGCTGGCCGTGCTCCTTGGGGTAGAGGTACTTGCCCCGCTCCGCCGACGGCTTGTCCTCCTCGACCGGGATGCGGTGGGCGTTGGCGAAGGCGTCCTGGCGAATGCCGGTCACCAACCAGGAGACCTTGACGTTGGGCTTGTCGGTGCGGATGACGAACTTGTTGTCGGCGATCTCCTCCTCGATGCGCGCCTGCGCCCACTCCTTGCCGACGATGGTGAGCTGGTAGCGGAAGTCGCGGTTGAGGGCCTGGAACCAGTTGGGCAGGGTAACTGTGGCGAAGCCTTGAGCGTCCGTGGTGACGACACCGTTGTAGATGTCCAGCATGTCATTGCTCTCGACGAAGGAGTGGTAGAGGTACTTGTTGGTGGGGTCGAGGGGGTGGTCAATCTTGAACGAGCCGCCGCCCTTGGACAGCGTCCCCGTGATCTGGACGTTGCCGACGAAGCGCCCGGCCAGCCCCGTGCCGGACTGGCCGTAGACACCAATGCCGCTGCTGGCGTAGCCGAGGATTCCCTGGCCGCTGGCGGCATCTCCCCTGACACCCGCCTTGTCGTTTGCAAGTCCGCTCACACCGTTGCTGGTGGTCGAAAAGCCGGAAACGCCATCGCCGCTGCTAGAATAGCCGTGGACGCCGTCGGCGCTGCTTGAGTCGCCGTAGACGCCATAGCCGCTGCTGGAGGTGCCGTAGACGCCTTTCAAGCCGCCCTCGCCGTAAACGCCAACGAGTTTGTTGGAGGAGCCGAAAACGCCGACGCCGCTGTCCGAGTCACCGTCGACACCATGGCCGCTGGTGGAGTGGCCGCGGACGCCGGTGTTGCTGGTGGAGAGTCCGTACACCCCGTAGGTGAAGCCGGCGCCGCGGACGCCGATGCCGCCGCTCGAGTCACCGCGGACACCGTAGCCCGCGTCGGCTTGCCCATGCACGCCAATGCCCTGGCCGGTGTACCCCTCGACGCCGGGCCCGTTGGCCGAGTTGACGCCGACCACGCCGCCGTTGTCAGCGGAGCTGGTTTTGCCATATATCCCCGCGACCGTGGCGGACTCGCCGTAGACGCCAAAACTATTGGTGCTGATACCGTCAATGCCATCGCCGGCGATGCTCTCGCCGACCAGCGCCGCGTGGTCCGTCGCATTCGGGTTGGTCATCACGAAGTGGCCGGCCGAGCCGACGCCGCTGTTCGTCACGCTGAACAGATCGCCGCTGCTAGCGAACTTGCCGCTGTACGGGAGACGCAGTCCGAAGGCGTAGGGCGCGGCGGTGACGTGCTGGCGCGGCGCCAGGGTGGTGTAGCTCCCCGCGCCGGCCGGGCAGCGCACCGCCATCTCGACCCAGCGGTCGTCGCCGGTGAAGCTGTCGCCCCACGGGAGGCCGACGGTGAACAGGCCGTTGGCCACCGTCTGGCTCGCGAAGGTCTGCGGGCCGCCGCCAACATCGGAGCCGGCGGTGGCGTCATTGTAGAGCGTGAAGCGGAGGTCACACGCGCCGCTGACCGGGGATCCGCTCTGCTTAATCTGACCCTGGAACGTGAAGATGTTGGGGACCGGGGCGGCTACGACGTCCAGCGCGTCGGGGCGAGGGTCGGCGGCGTTGGCCGCTTGCCCCAGGACGAGAAGGACGCTGAGCGAGAGAATGACGCCGACCCATGCACGCTGTCGCATCGGTGTGCTCCTTATGAGTCGCTGTGTTCTTGGGGCGAGGAGAGTCGCCCGGAGCTTGCTGCCCCGGGCGACTGGATCATGAGAGGTGCTTTGTGAGGGCCTCCCTTTACTGGGCTTGTGCGATGAGCGGTAGATAGACGGTAAAGCTCGGCGTGGCGGTGGCGGTCGGTGTCGCCGTGCGCGTGGCCGTCGGTGTCAACGTGGCGGTAGAAGTTGCTGTCGCCAGTGGGACCGTTGTGCTGGTCGGCGAGGGCGTCGGCGTCAGGCTCCCCTCGCCCCCTGTGGGAGAGGGGCTGGGGGTGAGGGATGCCGTTGCGGTGGTCGTCGCGGTCCGCACTGGGACCGCTGTGTTTGTCGGCGAGGGCGTCGGCGTCACCGTCGGAGTAAGGCTCCCCTCGCTCACTGTGGGAGAAGGGCTGGGGGTGAGGGTTGACGTCGGCGTATTGGTCGGCGTCGACGTCGGTGCGTTCGTCGCTGTGTTGGTCGGCGTGTTCGTCGGTGTCGACGACGGGACCGGTGTCTGCGTCGGCGATGCGGTAGCGGTGGCCGTCGTGGTCGTAGTCGATGTCGGGGTCGGCGTGTTCGTCGGCGGTGCCGAGAGGACGCCGCCCCAGAAGCCGCTCGTCATCGTGTAGGCGCCGCCGCTTGCCGTGCCGGCGTCGGCCTGGCCAATCGTGCTGCCGAGCGTGTACGTTCCGCCGCTGCTGAAGGTCGTCCCGCCGCCGGCGATGTTCCACCAGGACAGGTCGTAGCCGCCGCCGGTCTGGGCGACGACGGCGGAGACGGCGATGAGCAGGAGCACGAGCAGGACCGTCAGCGCCGCGAGGGTGCGGCGGCGCCGGTTGCGTAGGAGCCTGAGGATGCGTTTCATGGAGCGTCTCCTTTCAGGGTGACTTCAGAGGCGCTCACGGTTGGGCGGCCGTCGGCTCGGGCCGGTCGATGCCGAGGGAGGCCGGCTGGCCCTGCTCCTTCGGGTAGAGGTACTTGCCCCGCTCCGCGGCAGGCTTCTCCTCCTCGACCGGGATGCGGTGGGCGTTGGCGAACGCGTCCTGGCGGATGCCCGTGACCAGCCAGGAGACCTTGACGTTGGGCTTGTCGGTGCGGATGACGAACTTGTTGTCGGCGATCTCCTCCTCGACGCGGGCCTGCGCCCACTCCTTGCCGACGATGGTGAGCTGGTAGCGGAAGTCGCGGTTGAGAGCCTGGAACCAGTCGGGGAGAGTGACAGTCGCAAAACCCTGGGCGTTGGTAGTGACGACGCCGTCGTAGACGTTCTTCATGTCATTGCTCTCGACGAAGGAGTGGTAGAGGTATTTGTTGGCGGGGTCGAGGGGGTCGTCGATCTTGAAAGAGCCGCCGCCTTTGGAAAGCGTGCCAGTGACCTGGACATCGCCCAGGAAGTAGCCGGCCTTGCCGGTTGAGGAGTAGCCGTAGACGCCGGCGCCACTGCTGGATGAGCCGTAGACGCCGCGGCCCGAGACCGACGAGCCTTCGACGCCGTAGCCGCCGCCATTCTGCGAGCCCCAGACACCGATGCCGAGCCCGCCCGTGCCTTCATTGATGCCCTTGACGGCCGCTGAGTTCCCGCCGGGCGACGTGGAGGTGATGTGGCCTTCCACGCCAATCGCGCCGCCGTCCTGAGAGCTGCTCTCGCCGAGGATGGCCGCTGTGGTACCGCTGGTAGAGTCGTGGATGCCGTAGACGCCACTGCCGGTGGACGACTCGCCGTAGACACCGTTGGCGCTGCTGGAAAAGCCGTACACGCCGGAGCTGCTGGTCGAGTCCCCATAGACGCCAACACCACTTGTCGAGCTACCGTAGACGCCGCGGCCGCTGGGGGTCTGACCATAAACGCCCCAGCCGGAGCCGCCCTGGCTCCCCTGGACGCCGATGCCGAAGAAGCCCGTGCCGCTGTTGACGCCCTTGACGGCGACCGAGTTCGGGCCGGGCGAGGTGGATGTCACATAGCCCAGGACGCCGACGGCGCCGCCGTCTGTCGAGCTTGTGTCGCCAAGCACGCCCGGCTCGACGCCGGTCGTCGCGGAGTGGGTGCCATAGACGCCCTTGCCGCTGGCCGACTGGCCGAAGACGCCGACGGCCGCGTTCGATGAGCCGACAACTCCCGTTCCTGTCTGAGCGCCGCCGTAGACACCGCTGCCGCTGCTGGTCGAGCCGTAAACGCCGATGCCGCTGGGCGTGTAGCCGTACACACCCCAGCCGCCGCCGTTTTGCGTGCCTGACACGCCGATGCCCAGACTGGTGGTGCTCTTGTTGACGCCAGAGATCGCAGCCTGTCCGTCGCCGGCCGATGTCGTTGTTACCTCGCCATAGATGGCGCTGGACTCGGTCGAGTCGGTGGTGACGATGAGCGCCGGCTGCGTCGCGGCGCTGGCGGCCGAGAGGGAGGCGGCCCCGCCGGTCCCCCCGTTGGTCAGGAAGAAAAGGGCGTTGCTACTGGAGAAGGCGCCGGTGAACGGGAGGCGTAGGCCGAAGGCGTAGGGCGCGGCGGTGATGTGCTGGCGCGGCGCGAGGGTCGTGTAGCTTCCCGCCCCGTCCGGGCAGCGCACCGCCGTCTCGACCCAGCGGTCGTCGCCGGTGAAACTGTCGCCCCAGGGGAGGTTGATGGTGAACAGCCCATTGCTCACCGCCTGGCCGAGGGAGGTCTGCGGCCCGCCACCGATATCGGCGCCGCCAATGTCGGCGTTGTAGAGGGTGAACTGGAGGTCGCACGTGCCGTTGACCGGGGAGCCGTTCTGCTGAATGTGCCCCTGGAACGTGAAGATGTTGGGCACCGGGGACGGAACGACGTTCACCGAGTCGGGTTGGGGGCCGGCGGCCGCAGCCACACCGCCCAGGATGAGGAGCACGGCGAGAGAAAGGACGACGCTGAGCCACACGCGCTGTCGCATACCTGTTCTCCTTCTGATAGCGGGGCGCATCCGGTGATAAAGAGAGGGCGCTGATTGTACACCCAGGGGCGGCGCGCGTAAAGGAGACTGTCTGTCCCAATGACCGAATCAGGCGAGGAGGCGGGGAACGAGCGAGATGAGCTTGCGTTACTGCTGAATGTTGTCCTCCTCGCCACCCACCACGTAGGTGGCGACGGGGACACTTTTCCAGTTGCGCTGGATCGTGATGACACGGGCGATGAAGAAGGCGGTAATGGTGAGCCACGCCGCCCACGTCGCGTTGACGCCGAACGCCCGCGCCAGGCCCAGATACAGCAGACAGGCCAGGAACACGTAGAACGTGCTGAACTGGCCGGGGCGCAGCAGGGCTGGCACGCGGATGGTCATCATGTCGCGCAGGATGCCGCCGCCGACGCCGCTGATGATGCCGAGCAGGAGGACGCCGGGCAGGGAGATCGGGGCGGCCAAACCCAGTTGCAGGCCGACGATGCAGAACGCCGGTGTGCCGATGGCGTCAATGTAGCCGATGACCTTGTCCAGGTACTTGATGCGCAAGATGTAGCGGCCCAGGAGCAGGATCACAAGCACCGCCACTGACACAATCGCCAGGTACATGGGTTCGGTGGTGACGACGGGCGGGCGGTTGAGGAACAGCCCGTCGCGAATGATACCGCCGCCGAAGGCCGAGACCAGGGCGATGACGAAGACGCCAACTTCGTCGAAGCCCTGGCGCACGCCCACAATCGCCCCGCTCAGCGCCCAGGTGAATGTGGCAATCAATTCAAGCGACAGCGGAACCTGGAACTCGTACGCGCTGAAATGGAACATAAGCCCAATGGCCCCCTCGTCGGCCCCCCGAACCGTAGCAAGTATGCTCATCAGGCTGGAGAATGTCAAAGGCTACTGCGCCCTCGCGATGTGGGGTAGGTAGATCGAGTAGGCGGACGGCGGACCGGCGACTACGGTGATCGTCCCCTGCATGTGGGTGTGAATGGCGCAGTGGTAGGCGTAGACGCCCGGCGTGTCGAAGCGGAAGGTGAAGCTGTCACCGCCGTTGAGCGTCCCGCTGTCCCAGACGACGGTGTCGCTGGTAGACGTATGCGGGAACGGGTCGTTGTTTGTCCACTTCACCTGGCTGCCTGCGCACACCGTCACGCTGGCGGGCGTGAACGCGAAATTCTGGATGCTGACCGTAACGACACCGGACTGGCAGGCCTGGGTCGCCGTAGGTGTTAGGGTGGGGCTGGACAGCGGCGGCGTGGGCGAGGGAGCGGGGGTGCTGGTGTCTGTCGGGGTCACGGTGGCCTGGGCGGCTGTGGGCGAGGGAGCGGGGGTGCTGGTGTCTGTCGGGGTCGCGGTGGCGCTTGTCGGCTCGACGACGGTGATGGAGCCGGTCATGTGGGTGTGAATGGCGCAGTGGTAGGGGTAGACGCCGGGCGTGTCGAAGCGGAAAGTGAAGCTCCCGCCGCCGTTGATCGTCCCGCTGTCCCAGACGCCTGTGTCGCCGGTGGACGTATGCGGAAACGAGTCATCATTCGTCCACTTCACCTGGCTGCCGGCGCACACCGTCACGCTGGCGGGCGTGAACGCGAAGTTCTGGATATTGACTGTGATGACACCGGATTGGCAGGTTTGAGGTGTGGCGGTCGGGGTGGCTGTGTTGCTCGCCAGAAGGGCCGCGTCGCGGGCGCGGGCCTCGGTGTGCGCCGCTGGGACGGCCAGCACAAGCGCTAGAGCGAGGCCCAGGAGTAGGGCGAGATACAGTCGGTAGCGTCGCCCAGGCCGCGTAATCTCGTTCATCAGAAGCTCCCTTCATCACTTATCGGTCCGCGGCTTGAGCAATAAGCTTCTTGACCACGGCCGGATGAGCCGGTATACTCTGCCTACCAGTGTATACGGAGCGTGACCCCATGGCCGATTTCCCGCTTGAAGAATGGAGCATCGCCCGCCTGCAAGCCGCCATGTCCGGCGGCGAGATGACGTCGGCGCAGATTGTGGACCTGTACCTCGCGCGCATCGAGGCCGTGGACCGCAATGGCCCGCGCCTCAACTCCATCATCGAGGTCAACCCCGATGCCCGCGCCATTGCCGAGGATCTGGACCGGCGGCGGGCGGCGGGCGGCGAGGTCGGGTCGCTCTATGGCATCCCCGTCATCCTCAAGGACAACATTGATACGGCGGACCGCATGCAGACGACCGCCGGCTCCCTCGCCCTCGTCGGCCAGCCGCCGGCCCAGGACGCGACGGTCGCCGCTCGCCTGCGCGCCGCCGGCGCGGTCATCCTGGGCAAGGCCAACCTGAGCGAGTGGGCCAACTTCCGCTCGAACCGCTCCAGTAGCGGGTGGAGCGGGCGCGGTGGGCAGACGCGCAACCCCTTCATCCTCGACCGCAACCCGTGCGGCTCCAGCTCCGGCTCGGCCGCCGCCGTGTCCGCCAACCTGTGCGCGGCGGCCCTCGGCACCGAGACGGACGGCTCCATCGTCTGCCCCTCCCACGCCAGCGGTGTCGCCGGCATCAAGCCCACCGTCGGCCTGACCAGCCGCGCCGGCGTTGTCCCCATCTCCCACAGCCAGGACACCGTCGGGCCGCACGGGCGCACCGTGGCGGACGCGGTGGCGGTGCTCGGCGCGCTGGTCGGCGTGGACGAGCGGGACGCGGCGACGGCGGCGAGCGCCGGCCACTTTCACACCGATTACACCCAGTTCCTCGACGCCGACGGACTGCGTGGGGCGCGCATCGGCGTCACCCGCAAGCGCTACGCCGGCTACAGCCCCCACGCGGACCGTGTGCTGGACGAGGCGCTGGCGGTGATGCGGGGCGCGGGGGCGGTGATCGTGGAGGGGGCGGACCTGGCGACGGCCGAGGAGATGGGCGAGGACCGCTCCGAGCTGGAGGTGCTGCTCTACGAGTTCAAGGCCGACCTGAACGCCTACCTGGCGACGCGCGGTGGCGTCCCGATCCGCACGCTCGAGGAGGCGATTGCCTTCAACGAGGCCCACGCCGCCGAAGAGATGCCGTACTTCGGCCAGGAGATTTTCCTCCAGGCGCAGGCGAAGGGGCCGCTGACGGACGGGGACTACCTGGCCGCGTTGGAGAAGAGCCGCCGCCTGGGCGGGGCCGACGGCATAGACGCGACGCTGCGCGAGCACAACCTGGACGCCATCGTCGCGCCGACCGGCGCGCCGGCCTGGCCGACCGATTGGGTCAACGGCAACCGCTTCATGGGCGGCAGCTCGTCGCCGGCGGCCCGCGCCGGCTACCCGCTGGTCACGCTGCCGGCCGGCTACGTCTTCGGCCTGCCGGTCAACATCACATTCATGGGGACGGCGTGGAGCGAGCCGACGCTCATCCGCCTCGCCTACGCCTTCGAGGTGGCGCGCGGAGGGCGCCAGGCCCCGCGCTTCCTGCCGAGCCTTTAGCAAAATCACAATCATTCTGGAGGTCAAAGCCGACGCGGCCAGCGTCCGCAGGGATGGGCCAGCGCCGGCAGACCGAGGGTCGTCATGTCGCAGTCCAATCGCATATATTTCCTCGATAACCTGCGCGCCTTTGTCGTCGTCCTGGTGATCGTTCTCCACGGCTCGATGACTTACATGGCTTTCGCGCCCGACTGGTGGTACGTCGTGGACCGGCAAACCAGCCTCCTGTTTACAATGCTGGTGCTGCTCATTGACGTACCCATCATGCCCATCATGTTCTTCATCGCCGGCTACTTCGCCCTGCCCTCCCTGGACAAGCGCGGGACGCGGGGCTTCGTGACGGAAAAGACGGTGCGCGTCGGCCTGCCGTGGGCCTTCGGCGCCATCTTTCTCGCGCCCCTGACCGCCTACATGACCTACGTGTCGCGCCAGATCTCCATGGGCTACCTGGAGTTCTGGGCGACCGACTTCTGGACCAAGCTGTACCAGCAATCCGTGTACTGGTACCTGGGCGTCCTGTTCGCCATGTTCCTCGTGCTGGCCGCCGTCTACGCCGCCAGCCGTCGGCTGCGCAACGCAGCGCCCCAACCGGCGTCGCCGCCGCGCTGGCTGTTCGTCGTCTTCCCGGTCCTGACAGCGGCGGGCTTCCTGCTGCTAGGCCTCGTCTACCCGCCGGACACGTGGTCCCACTGGCTCGTGTTCTTCTTCCAGCCGCTGCGCGTCTCCTTCTACATCGGCTACTTCATCCTGGGCCTGTACGCGATGTGGCGCGGCTGGTTCAGCCCGACCGGCTACCGCCCCGGCCTCTGGCCCTGGCTGTGGACGTGCGTCCTTAGCGGCCTGGCATATCTGAGCATCCGCATGGTCGCCCCTAGCTCGCCCGAAGCGCCCCTGACCGTCCAGGCCCTGACGGCCATCCTGTTCGGCGTGTTCTGCATGGCCGCGCTGTTCGCCGGGCTGGCGGTCTTCCAGGCGAAGATCAACGGCGACGGCCCGGTGTGGCGCAGCCTGGCGGCCAATTCCTACGGCATGTACTACGTTCACCCGCTCATCCTCTACCCGCTGGCGTACCTGTTCGTCGGGACCGCGCTGCCGCTATTCGTCAAAGCCCCGCTCGTCATCGGCCTGGCGATCGCGCTGTCGTGGGCCGTCAGCGCGTTCGTGCTCAAGAAAGCACCCTTGCTGCGCCAGGTGTTCTGAAAGAGAGGGAGAGCCATGCGCATTGCGATTGGCGGTATCGCCACCGAAAGCTGCACTTTTTCCCCGCTGCCGACGCGGCTGGAGGATTTCGCCGTGGATCGCGGCGACGATTTCCTGGAGCGTTACCCCTTCCTGGCGGACATGCCCGTCGAGGCCGTCCCGCTGCTCAAGGCGCGGGCGCTGCCGGGCGGCTCGGTCGCGGCGGAGGCGTATGCCGCGCTCAAGGGCGAGTTCCTGGATCTGCTGCGCGCCGCCGCTCCCCTGGACGGGGTCTACCTGGACCTGCACGGCGCGATGAACGTGCAGGGCATGGACGACGCCGAGGGGGACTGGATCGCTGCCGTGCGCGAGGCCGTCGGGCCCGGCGTCCTCATCTCGGCCAGCTTCGACCTGCATGGCAACATCAGCCGCCGCGTCGCCGAGAACCTGGACATGCTGAGCGCCTACCGCACCGCGCCCCACGTGGACACCCTCGAGACGCGGCACAAGGCGTTCTCGATCCTGGTGGACTGCCTGGAGCGGGGCATCCGTCCCCTGCGCGCCTGGGTGCGTATCCCTGTCGCCTTGCCCGGCGAGAAGACCAGCACCGAGTGGGAGCCGGGGCAGAGCGTCTACGCGGCGCTGCCGGAAACGGACCGCCAGCCGGGCGTGATTGACGCCTCGATCCTGGTCGGCTACGCCTGGGCCGACGAGCCGCGCGCCGCGGCGACGGTGATCGTCAGCGGCACGGAGCGCGACACGCTTGTGCGCGAGGCCGCGCGCCTGGCCGGGGTTTACTGGGCGGCGCGGCGCCAGTTCGACTTCGGCGTCCGCGCCGGCAGCATTGACGACTGCATCACGTGGGCGCTGGCCGCGCCCGAGTCGAGCGTGTTCATCAGCGACTCCGGCGACAACCCGACGGCCGGCGGCGCGGGGGACGTGCCGCTGTTTCTGAAGGCGCTCGTGGACCGGGGCGTGGACTCGGCGCTGGTGGCGGGGCTGGCCGACGCGCCGGCGGTGGCGGCGTGCCTGGCGTCCGGCGTCGGGGCCGAGGTGGAGGTGGCGCTGGGCGGGAAGCTAGATGGGCGCACGAGCGCGCCGGTGCCGGTGCGCGCCCGCGTCCTGAACATCGTAGAAAGCGAGAACACCGAGGTTCTGCTCGGCATCGGCGGCGTCAAGGCCATCGTCAGCCGCCGCCGCCGCCCGTACCACTTCATCCGCGACATGCAGCGCGTGGGCGCGGAGCCGCTGGCGCACAAGATTGTTGTGGTCAAGATCGGCTACCTGGAGCCGGACCTGAAGCGCCACGCGCCGCTCAACGTCCTGGCGCTGAGTCCGGGCGCGGTGGACCAGGACCTCGTGCGCCTGCCGTACCGTCGCATTGAGCGCCCGATCTTCCCGCTAGACCCGGACATGGCGTGGGCGCCTGCGCCGCTCGTCTTCCCCGCTACCTCACCCACTGGAGGATGAGCCACCCGACCGGCAGGGCGACCAGGGCGCTGTCAATGCGGTCGAGGAGGCCGCCGAAGCCGGGTAGCCATGTTCCCGCGTCCTTCACACCCGCCGCGCGTTTGACCCACGACTCCAGCAGATCGCCGATGGTCCCGGCGACGGCCACCAGCGGCGGCAGGCTCCAGTAGATCAGGGGCGAGACGGCCGGGTGGAGGAAGGCGAAGGCGGCGAAGGCGGCATACGCGCCGACGGCCGCGCCGGCCAGCCCGCTCCATGTCTTGCCAGGGCTGATCGCCGGCGCGAGCTTCGCCCCGCCGAGCTTGCCGCCGACGAGGCAGGCGAAGACGTCGGCGAGGGCGACGGCCAGGCCGAGGGTCATGAGCCACTCGACGCCGCTGGGGGCCGCGCCCAGGCGGACGATAAAGGCGGGCAGCCAGCCCACCCACACATACCCCAGGAGCGCGCGGCCCGCTTCGTTCGGCGAGTCGACCCGGCCGCGCACCAGGGGCAGCAGGACGACGACGAGGGCGAAGACGGCGGGCAGCCACGGCAGCGCGGCCGGCGCCAGGCCGGCGGCGGCGACGGTGACCGGCGCGGCGGCGACGAGGGCGCGGCGGTAGGCCAGCGGCAGGCAAAGCAGCGTCGCTCCCTCGCGCGCGGCCTGCCACGCCACGGCGGCGACCAGCAGGACGGCCGCCGGTCCGCCGAGCCACAGCGCGCCGAGGATGACGGCGGCGATGACGCTCCATGTGCACCAGCGCTTGAACCAGACGTGGGCGACGAGGGCGCGCAGGTTGCCGTGCACCATGGCGACGAGGCCCGCGAGGCCGGCCGCGAACATCACGGCCAGGGCTTCGACAACGTAGACCAGGGTCAGCTCAGCGGTCATAATCCACCTCCATCCGGTCATTGCGAGCGAACGCGAAGCAATCTCTCGCTTTCGCACCAGGCGGCCTACGCGATGTGACGCTGCTATTGTCCACCGGGAGATTGCTTCGTCGGGCTAACGCCCGCCTCGCAATGACTGTCTATCTCGCGGTGCAGCCAGGCGAGGCGCTGCGCCAGGGTGACAAGCGAGCCGACGAGGATCGCCCAGAACAGCACGGCCAGCGGCCAGGACGCGCCGAGGACGAGCGCCACGACGTAGAGAGCGGCCAGGGCCAGCATGCGGTCCGCCTTGGCGAACACGCCGAGGGTGAGCCGCCCAAAGCCCAGGCTCGCCGCCAGGACACCGCTCAGGCTGCCGAGCAGCATGGCGCACAGCGCCGTCAGCCCCAGGGCAGCCGGCACGCCGCCGACGAGGGCGATGGGCGCCAGGAACAGGACGTCGGCGAGGCGGTCGCCCATCTCGTTGAGCACCGCGCCCCACGGCCGCGCCGTGCCGGAGCGCCGCGCCACCTGCCCATCGAGGGCGTTGAGACTGAGGCGGATGAGGGCGAGGGGCGGGATGAGCCAGAGCGCCGCGGCGTGCTGCGGCCAGCCGACGAGATGGATGACGGCGGCGAGGGCGGCGGCGCCGACGGCCACGCCGGTGAGCCAGTCGGCCTTGATATGCCACGCCACGAGCCGATCCTCAATGCCGCCCAGCGCCTTTTGAAATTGCGGCTTAATCGCATAGATACCCATGATGACCCTCCTTCATTCAGCATGAAAGGTGCGCCGTCGTGACCGTGAACAGGCCGAGTGGCTCGGCGACGGTCCGGCAATCGGCGAAGCCCGCCGTGGCGGCCCACCCTTCGACAAGCCTGGCCGAGCGCAGCTTCATGACCCACGGCTGGCCGAAGCGGTCCGTCAGGACGTGGGCGATCATCTCCAACTGCGGGTGGCGCACCTGGGTGGTAAAGATGAGAACGCTGGCGGGGGCAAGCGCCGCCGCGATGAGCGCGAGGGACGACTGCACGGCTTCGTCGCGCAGCAGAATCTCGTAGAAGCCGGAGGCGATGGCGACATTGGGCGTCGGCGAGAGGCTCGCAAAGGCTGCCGGATCGAAGGCGTCGGCCTCAACGAAGCGGACAGCCGCCAGGCCCAGGTCGGCGGCGCGCCTCTCCCCCCGCCGCAGCGCCGACGCATCGGTGTCGCGGCACTCGGCGCTCAAGTCGGCGCCGCCATCCTCGGCGAACGTCTCTAGCAGGTAGTCGGCGGCGCCGGCGGCCACGTCGAGCACGTGGGTGGGGCGGCCGGCGGCGCGGTTGGCGGCGATGGCGTCGCGCAGGGCGGCCTTCAAGAGCCACTTGCGCCCGCGCAGCCCCCGACACCCGACTTGCTGCAAGTAGACCCAGTCGGCGAAAGCGCCGATGCCGTAGCGGCCGTGGGGGTGATTGCGGTAGATGTAGGCCATTGATTCGCCGGAGTCGAAGCCGCGCTCGAGGCCGAGGGCGAGACCGTCGCTGGTGCGGCCGAGGGTATGGAGGATGCCGCGCATCGCGGCCCACTTCCAATCAGTGTAGTACAGGGCTTCCATAGTCACACCTCCATGATGTCTATCGGATGATTGTCGTTCTACACCTCCATTACACCCCGGAAGGGCCGCCAGAAACAGGCCGGCGACTGCCAGAAACCGCCAAACTTCCTCCGGCGGCGCTTATGTGCTAGAATTGCACCGATTCGGAGGATACACTGTATGGAACTCAGGGATTATGGGCAGATGCTGCGCCGCCGCGGCTGGATCATCCTCGCTGTCGCCGTTATTGCGGCGATCAGCGCCTTCCTGTTCAGCCGTTTCCTGGTGACGCCGGCCTACCGCTCCGAGGTTCTCCTGAGCGTCCTCTCGACGCGCACCGCCGACTATGGCTCGAACCTGGGCGCGAAAGGCGTGGTCAATAACTTCGCCGAGACGATCCGCCAGGACGACGCCCTCGCCGCCCAGGTGGCGGACCGGCTCAAGCTCGACCTGCCGCCGGATACCATCAAGGGCCGCATCCAGGTGGACCCGGACGAGCTGAACGTCACCATCCGCATCCGCGCCGAGGACGGCGACCCCATCATCGCCAAGAACATCGCCCAGACCTACGCCCAGGCGTTCGTCGAGCAGCGCGACATCGCCAACCAACAGATGGACCAGCGGGACCGCGTCGAGGTGCGCATCCTGCGCAACGCCCGCGACGGTGACCGCTTCAAGCCGCAGACGCGCACCAATACCCTGGCCGGCTTCGCCATCGGCGCGCTGCTCGGCCTGCTCGTCGTGTTCGGCCTGGAATACGCCTCGGCGGGCACGATCCGCAGCGCGAGCGACATCGAGCGCTACATCGGCGCGCCGGTCCTCGGCATGATTCCGCCCGGCGAGGGCGCTTCGCCGCGCCGCCAGGCGGCCGGCCAGGGGCGGGAGAGCGGCGCCCGCGCCACGCCCGCCAAGTAAAAAGGAGATTGCGTGGCCGACACGCGCTCAGCACCGGACCTCATCACCCTGACTCTCCCGCGCAGCGCCGCCGCCGAGGCCTACCGCACGCTGCGCACCAGCCTCGACTTTTCTAGCCTCGACCAGGCCATCCACAGCGTGGTGATTACGTCGTCCGCGCCGGACGAGGGCAAGTCTACGACGCTCGCCAACCTGGCCGTCGCACTGGCCCAGGCGGGCCGCCGCACCATCTGCGTAGACGCCGACCTGCGCCGCCCGTCGCTGCACCGGCTGTTCGGCCTGCCCAACACCGCCGGCCTGACGACGATGATGCTGGACGACGCGGCCCTGGCGTCGCCGCCGCTCCAGGCTGGCCCCACGCCGAACCTGCGTATCCTGACCAGCGGCCCGCTGCCGCCGAACCCGGCCGAACTGCTCGCCGCGCGCCGCGTGGACGACGTGCTGGCGCGCCTGCGGGAAGACAGCGACATCGTGCTGTTCGACGCGCCGCCGCTCATCGCCGTCTCCGACGCCGCCGTCCTGGCGACGCGCGTGGACGGCGTGATCCTCGTCGTCCAGGCCGAGAAGACGCGGCGCGAGCACGTCCAGCGCGCCAAGACGGTGCTGGAGCGCGTCAACGCCCGGCTCATCGGCGCGGTGCTCACCAACGCCCGCCTCGACGGCAGCGTCTCCTACTACGGTAGCGAGGGCGACGCCGGGTAAGAAGCCCCCATGATTGACCTCCACTCCCACATTCTGCCCGGTCTCGACGACGGCGCGCGCACCCAGGACGAGTCGGTGACGATGGCGCGGGAGTGGGTCGCCGCCGGTGTCACGACCGTGGCCTGCACGCCCCACAGCGAGCCGCACATCCCGAAATCGTCCCTGGCCGTCGCGGTGGCTCGATTGCAGAGCGCCCTGGACGCGGCCGGCATCGCGCTGCGGCTGGCGCTCGGCATCGAGGTGTTCCTGGAGCCGGACATGGCGTCGCTCATCGAGCGGGAGGTCGCGTTCACTCTGGGGGGGACGCGCTACATGCTGGTGGAGCTGCCGTTCGAGATCTGGCCGCCGTACACCGAGCAAACACTGTTCGCGCTCCAGGTGCGCGGCGTCACGCCGATTCTGGCGCACCCGGAGCGCTACCGCGCCGTGCAGCTTCATCCGGAGCGGGTCGCGCCCCTGGTCGAGCGCGGGGTGCTGATGCAGCTCACGGCGTACTCGCTGACGGGGCGGGGCGGCCGCGAGATCCAGAAGGCGGCGGGGGCGCTGCTGCGTCACGGCCACGCCCACCTGATCGCCAGCGACAGCCACCGCCCCGGCCAGCCGTCGAACCTGCCGGGGGCGCGGGCGGCGGCGGCGAAGATCGTGGGCGAGGCGGGGGCGCGGGCACTGGTCGAGGACAATCCGGCGGCGATCCTGGCCGACGTCGAGCCGGGGGACATTGTGGCGCCGACCGCGCAGCCTGGCCGCCGCTGGCCGTTCGGATAGTGGTCCTCAAGGAAAGAAAAATGAAAGCGCTGATTTTGAGCGGGGGCAAGGGGACGCGGCTGCGGCCCTTTACATTCACGAGCGCCAAGCAGCTCGTGCCGGTGGCGAACAAGCCGGTGCTGTTCCGCGTCATCGAGACGGTGCGCGACGCCGGCATCACCGACGTCGGCGTCGTGGTCGGCGACACGGCGCAGGAGATCATGGCGGCGGTGGGGAGCGGCAAGCGCTTCGGCGTGCGCGTCGAGTACATCCCCCAGGACGCACCCCTCGGCCTGGCCCACGCCGTGAAGATCAGCCGGCCGTACATCGGCGACGACCGATTTGTCATGTTCCTCGGCGACAACGTCATCCAGGGCGGGATCAACCGGCTCATCGGCGAGTTCGCGTCGAGCGACTGGAACGCGCAGATCGTCCTGACGCGGGTGGCGGAGCCGGAGCACTACGGCGTGGCGGTCGTGGAGGACGGGCAGATCGTGCGGCTGGTCGAGAAGCCGCGCGTGCCGCCGAGCGACCTGGCGCTGGTTGGCATCTACATGTTCGACTGCCACATCTTCGAGGCGGTCAACGCGATTGCGCCGTCATGGCGCGGCGAGCTGGAGATCACCGACGCGATCCAGTGGCTCGTCCAGCATGACTACCGCGTGCATCCCTACATCCACACCGGCTGGTGGATTGATACCGGCAAGGCCAGTGACATGCTGGCGGCGAACCGCCTGGTGCTGGAGGAGATCGAGCCGAGCGTCCAGGGCTACGTGGACCGCGACTCGCAGATCGTGGGCAAGGTGACGGTCGAGAAGGGCGCGGAGATCATCAACTCGGTCATTCGCGGGCCGGCCATCATCGGCGAGGAGACGCGCATCGTCAACTCGTACATCGGGCCGTTCACGGCGGTGTACCACCACTGCGTGGTCGAGAACTCCGAGATCGAGCACTCTATTATCCTGGAGGGGTGCGCCATCAAGGACCTGCCGGCGCGGCTGGAGGACTCCCTCGTCGGGCGCAACGTCACCATCGCCCGCTCACCCATCAAGCCCAAGGCGTACAAGCTCACCCTGGGCGACTACTCGTCGGTGGGCGTGCTGTAGCGCGCCAGACTTCACCAAGGTCGTTACTACGGGCG
This sequence comes from Anaerolineae bacterium, assembly GCA_046328525.1. Classification (GTDB taxonomy): domain Bacteria; phylum Chloroflexota; class Anaerolineae; order Epilineales; family JAHCIE01; genus JBDHWG01. The sequence continues at coordinate 534,002 of JAXLWK010000004.1, read as the reverse complement.
CGGCCAGATGTAGTGACGACTTCAGTCGTTCGGGGGCCGAAGAAACGACCGAGGTCGTTACTGCAAGGAGAAAAAGAATGCAGCGAGTGTTGATTACGGGTGGGGCCGGGTTCATCGGCTCCAACTTCACGCGGTATATGCTGGAGACCTACGACGACCTGTCCGTCGTCGTGTACGACAAGCTTACCTACGCCGGCCGTCTGCAGAACCTCCAGGACGTGGCCGAGCGCTTCGGCGGGCGCTATGCCTTTGTGCGGGGCGACATCGTGGACCGCGCGCTGGTCGAGGCGACGGCGCGCGCCCACGCCATAGACACCATCGTCAACTTCGCGGCTGAGACCCACGTAGACCGCTCCATCCTGGACCCGGACGCGTTCATCCGCACCAGTTGCCTGGGCACGTATGCGCTGCTTGAGGCGGCGCGGGCGCTGGGCAACCTGCGCTTCCATCAGATTAGCACCGACGAGGTGTACGGCTACGTGCGCGATGGGGCGTCGGTGGAGACGGATGGGGTCGCGCCGCGCTCGCCCTACGCGGCGAGCAAGGCCAGCGCCGACCTGCTCGCCCTCGCGTACCACGTGACGTATGGCCTGCCGGTGACGATCACGCGGGGCGCAAACAACGTCGGGCCGTACCAGTACCCGGAGAAGGCTGTCCCGCTGTTCGTGACCAACGCCCTGGACGACATCCCACTGCCGGTGTACGGCGACGGCCAGCAGATGCGCGACTATCAGTGGGTGGTGGACCACTGCGAGGCGGTGGACATTGTGGTGCGGCGCGGCGACATCGGCGAGGTGTACAACATCGGCACGGGGTACGAGATTCCCAACCTGGCGATGGTGGACATTGTGCTGGAGCGCCTGGGCAAGCCGCGCTCGCTGATCCACTTCGTCGAGGACCGCGCCGGCCACGACCGCCGCTACAGCCTGAACGTGGACAAGGTGCGCGCCCTGGGCTGGCAGCCGCGCCACACGTGCCAGGAGGCCGTCGCGCTGACGGTGGACTGGTATCGGGACAATGAGTGGTGGTGGCGGCCCATCAAATCGGGCGAGTTCCAGGAGTACTACGCGCGGCAATACGGCAGCCGCGCCGTGCTGAAGGTAGGCGAGTAGCGCGGCGCGACGGCCGGTTCATCCGTGGCAGGGATGTTGCTCATTTGTTACCCATGCTTGAGAAGAGTCATTGCGAGGCGGGCCTTGCCGCCGAAGCAATCTCTCACTAGGCGAAGTGCAGGCCGGCGCCGCTCAGACTGTCTTTCGCAAGGGCGGGAGATTGCTTCGCTGACGCTGCTCAGAACACATAGGACACGCCGTCATTGCGAGGAGGACGATAGGACGACGAAGCAATCCCTCGATGGGTAAGAAGCCTGCTCTTCTCGCAGCAGACCATCTGTCGCAAGGGCGTGGGATTGCTTCGCTGACGCTCGCAATGACGCTTTGGCCGTGTTCTCGTGTCGGCGCATGCCGTCACCCGGCATGGGGGTCTCGCAATGACGGTCTCCGCGAAAATTGCCGTCGGTCCCAGAATTCGTACCGAAAACCCCTTGACAAGGCGCATTTCTTGCGCTACAATGCTTTTGAAAGTGCTTTCATAAAACCACTTTCAACCCCCTAAAACCGCAAGTGCAGTATGATCTGTCCGCGTCGCCGCGGCTTGCCCCAGGGTGGGAATGCGATGGCTGAGGCCACTGTCTACGACGTCGCCCGACACGCAAATGTCAGCATAGCCACGGTCTCGCGCGTGCTCAACACGCCGGACAAGGTCAATCCTGCCACGCGGGCGCGGGTCATCGCCGCGATTGACGCCCTCGGCTTCGTGCCGAACGCCGAGGCGACGGCGCGGGCGCGCAAGACGAGCGGCCGCATCGGCGTGCTCGCCCCGTTCTTCACCTACCCGTCCTTCGTGGAACGGCTGCGCGGCGTGGCGACGGCGCTGGCCGGGGCCAGCTACGAGTTCGTCGTCTACGCGGTGGACGCGGCGGCGCAGCGCGATGCCAACCTCACGAGCATCGTTGTCACGCGGCGGGTCGACGGCCTGGTGATCATGGCGCTGCCGTTCGACGACGGCATGGCCCGCCGCCTGGCGGACGCGCGCATCGAGGCCGCCCTGGTCGAGTTCAGCCACAACGGATTCAACAGTATCGAGATAGACGATGCCGAGGGCGGCCGCCTGGCGGCGGCGCACTTCCTGGCGACCGGCCGTCGGCGCTGCGCCTTTGTCGGCGACAGCGAGCTGCCGGACTACGCGATCCACCCGAGCGATACGCGGCTGGCCGGCTATCGCCGCGCGCTGCTGGACGCCGGCCACTCCGTGCCGGATGAATATCTAGGGCTGGCGCCCCACGGGCTGGAGACAGCGCGCCAGGCGACCCTGCGCCTGCTGGACCTGCCGCGTCCGCCGGACGCGATCTTCGCGGCCAGCGATACCCAGGCGATGGGCGCGCTGAAGGCGGCGCGAGACCGCGGCCTCAAGGCGCCGGACGACCTGGCGGTCATCGGGTTCGACGACATCGAGGTGTCGGAGTATATCGGCCTGACGACGGTGCGGCAGCCGCTGCAAGAGTCGGGGCGCATCGCGGTCGAGCTGGTGCTGGGCCGCCTCGCGGACCCCTCGCGTCCGGTGCAGCACGTGCGCCTGCCGCTCACCCTCGTGGTGAGGGAGACGGCGTGAGACTCATCCCTCACCCCTTTTGGCCTGGTAGGAGGTGGAGATGACGTGATGCCCGAAACGTGTTGCCAAGTTTGCGCATCTGCATATCATTCAAACTATGTGTATCCACCGTCAGACCGGACGGTAAATCACTAAGGAGGAACCCGATGTCACGACGTATGTGGTTCGTGTTGCTGACAGTCGCCATCCTGGCGGTCATCGTCAGCGCGTGCGGCGGCGCGGCCGCCCCGGCCCAGCCGGCTGCTGCGCCCACGGCCGCCCCGGCGGCCGCTCAGCCGAAGGCCGCGGCGCCGACCGAAGCGCCGAAAGCGGCCGCCCCGACGGAGGCCCCGAAAGCGGCGGCGGCGACAGTCGCCCCGACGGTAGCGGCGGCGGCGAAGGCCGCGGCGACAGCCGCCCCGACCCTGGCAGCAGCAGCCGGCGCGGCCGGCGGCGCGTGCAAGGACTCGATCGGCGCGAGCGAGGCCGGCGCCCGGTCCAAGGGCCTGAACGAGCTGGCCGACGCCTATGCCGGCAAGTACAAGGGCCAGAAGGTCACGATGACCGGCCCCTTCACCGGCGAGGACGAAGCCCGCTTCAACAACTCGATCAAGAAGTTCGAGGACGCGACGGGCATTGATATCCAGTACGCCGGCTCCAAGGAGTTCGAGGCGACCATCGCGGCGCGCATCGCCGCCGCCGACGCCCCGGATATCATTGACTTCCCGCAGCCGGGTCTGGCCGCGACGTTCATGAAGCAGGGCAAGCTCGTCCCGACGAGCAAGCTCGGCATCCCCGACGCCTGGCTGAAGGAGAACTACCTCCAGTCGTGGATTGACATGGCGCAGATGCCCGGCTCCGACGGCAAGCCGGTGACGGGGGGCGTCTGGCAGCGCTTCAACGGTAAGGACCTGGTGTGGTATCCGAAGGCCGCCTTCGACAAGGCCGGCTACAAGGTTCCGACCACCTGGGACGAGATGATGGCGCTGACGGACCAGATCGCGAAGGACGGCGACACGCCGTGGTGCGTCGGCATCGAGTCGGGCGCGGCCACCGGCTGGCCGGCCACCGACTGGATCGAGGGCATCATGCTGCGCACGACCTCGCCCCAGAACTACGACAAGTGGGTCACGGGCGACCTGAAGTTTGACTCGCCCGAGGTGCGCAAGGCCATTGATGTCATGTCGAAGATCTGGCTGAACGACAAGTACGTCCAGGGCGGCCGCGCCAAGATCGTCACGACGAACTTCGGCGATGCGCCCGCCGGCATGTTCCAGACTCCGCCGAAGTGCTGGCTGCACAAGCAGGGCAACTTCATCATGGCCTTCTTCCCCAAGACGGTCAAGGCGCTGACGGACTACGACTTCTTCTACCTGCCGCCGATTGACTCGGCCCAGGGCAAGCCGTTCCTGGTGGCCGGCGACCTGATGGCAGCGACGAACGACAAGCCCGCGACCAAGGCCGTGATGCAGTGGTTCTCCACCGGCGACGGCGTCAAGGGCTGGCTGGCGGCCGGCGGCGCGCTCGGCCCGCAGAAGGACGTGTGTCTGGACTGGTACGGCGATCCGGTCGAGAAGAAGATCGCCGGCATCTACCAGGGCTCGACCGTCGTCCGCTTCGACGGCTCGGACCTGATGCCGGGTAAGGTCGGCGCGGGGTCGTTCTGGAAGGGCATGACCGACTGGTTGTCCGGGGCCGCGCCGCTCGACACGGTGCTCAAGGAGATTGACGCCTCCTGGCCGCGGTAAGTCGGTCGTACAGGGAGTAACGACTTCAGTCGTTTCTCGGAGCGACTGAAGTCGCTACCACAAGGTAAGTCGCTCGTAGGGGTAGCCCTCGTGGCTACCCTGGGCGACTAGGGCGACCACAAGGGATCGCCCCCTACTGAACGGGTCTTCTGATGATGTAGCAGGAATCTGTCTCCCGCCACAGAGGAGGGCAGGATGGATGACCAGTTTGTCGAGGTAACTCCGCAAAAGATTCCGGCGCCCATCGCGACGCCGCCAGGCTCCGGCAAGCCGCAGGGCGGCCTCGCCTGGCTGGGGACCAACATCGGCCGTATCCTGATCTCGATTGCGATTCCCCTGATTGCGTTCTTCGTCCTGTATGAAGGATTCCTCTTCCTCCGCGACACCGACGCGCCGAAAGCCGTCGTCGCCATCATTGCCATCATCTGGGGTGTCGGCGGCGTCGCGCTCCTGTACTGGGTGGCGAACTGGGTCGTCGAGCGCATGGGCGGGGGCGTCGTCTCGCGCGTTCAGCCGTTCGTGTTCGTCGGTCCGGCCATCGCCATTCTCGCGTGGTATCTGGCCCTGCCGGCGATCCGCACGTTCGAGCTGAGCCTGATGGGGCCAACCGGCGAAAACTTCGTCGGTCTGCAGAACTACGTCGAGGTATTCACCGACCGCTCGATGTTCACGGCCTTCTTCAACAACATCCTGTGGATCATCTTCGGCGCGTCATTCTGTCTCGTCCTGGGCTTGCTCGTGGCGGTGCTGGCGGACCGCAGCCGATACGAGACGGCGGCCAAGGCGCTCATCTTCATGCCCATGGCGATCTCGATGGTCGGCGCGTCCATCATTTTCAAGCTCATCTACGCGGTCAACCCCAACATCGGCCTGCTGAACGCCATCTACACCGGTCTGACGGGGAATGACCCTGTCGCCTGGACGGCCTCGGCGCAGCTCAGCCCGTGGAACAACCTGTTCCTGATTGCCGTGATGATCTGGCTCCAGACGGGCTACTGCATGGTGCTCTTCTCGGCGGCCATCAAGGGCATTCCGACCGACATGATCGAAGCCGGACGTGTGGACGGCGCGAATGAGTTCCAGGTGTTCTTCCGCATCATGATCCCCTCCATCATGGGCACGATCATCGCGGTCGGCACGACGGTCATCATCTTCACCCTCAAGATCTTCGACGTGGTCTGGGTCATGACGGGCGGCCAGTTCAACACCCAGGTGATTGCGACGCAGTACTACCGCGAGTACTTCACGGCGCAGAACTCCGGCACTGGCTCGGCCATCGCGATTGTGCTGCTGATCTGCGTGATTCCGGTGATGATCTACAACCTGCGCGGGTTTAGCGAGAGGGAGGCGTTCTAATGGCTACTGCTACTGCAACGCAAGCTCAGCCCGCCGTCACTACGGCCACCAAGCGCAAGCGCAAGTCGCCGTGGGGGCAGATCTTCGTCAACGGCGTCCTGATACTGCTGATGCTGGTCTGGATCATCCCGACGGTGGGCCTGTTCATCTCGTCCTTCCGCACCCGCTTTGACATCCAGACGTCGGGCTGGTGGACGATCTTCCCCCACCGCGACTACGTGACTGTGGCGACCTTCCCGGTACCCGACAACGCCGGGGACCGCAACGGGACCATGAAAATCGTTCCACCCGGCTCGCCCGAGGCGGCCGTGGGGACCTTTGAGCAGTTCCGCGACGGCGTCACCCTGCCTGGCGGCGAATACAAACTGGTCTGGGTCGGCAACCGCCGCACGGGTGAGATCGCCGTCCAGCAGCGCCAGTGGGTCGCCAACACCAACTTCACCCTGGAGAACTACCAGCAGGTGCTGGGCACGACGAGCTATGACATCAAGCAGCCGGACGGCTCGGTGGTAACGGAAACGGGCACGAACTTCACCAACGCGTTCATCAACAGCATCATCGTGACCGTCCCGGCGACCGTGATTCCGATCCTCATTGCGGCGTTCGCGGCCTACGGCTTCGCGTGGATGCGCTTTCCCCTGCGCCGCTGGTTCTTCATCCTGGTCATCGCGCTGCTTGTGGTGCCGCTCCAGGTGGCCCTGGTGCCGATCCTGACGGACTACGTGAAGCTGAGCCTGAACGGCACGTTCCTGGGCATCTGGCTGGCGCACACCGGCTTCGGCCTGCCCCTGGCGACGTACCTCTTATACAGCTACATCAGCACCCTGCCGCGCGACATCCTGGAGTCGGCGTTCATTGACGGGGCGTCCCACTTCACCATCTTCACCCAGCTTATCCTGCCCCTATCGGTGCCGGCGCTGGCGTCGTTCGCCATCTTCCAGTTCCTGTGGACGTGGAATGACTACCTGGTGGCGTTGATCTTCATCGGCGCAAAGCCGGACGTGCAGGTGCTCACGATGCGCCTGGCCGACATGGTCGGCACGCGCGGTAACGACTGGCACCTGCTGACGGCGGGCGCGTTCGTCTCGATGATCCTGCCGCTGGTGGTGTTCTTCTCGCTGCAGCGCTACTTCGTGCGCGGCCTGATGGCCGGCTCGGTGAAGGGGTAGGCCCGGCGGGGCATCTGGCAACGGATGCCGAACGGATAAGCGGATAGTCACGCATCAAGGTAGAGACGCGGTATACCGCGTCTCTACCCTTAAGGAGTGATTGCTATGCCCACGGTCGTCTGCCACGGCGAGCTTCTGATAGACTTCGTTCCCACGGTCTCTGGCGTCGACCTGATCGAGGCGCCCGCGTTCAAGAAGGCGGCCGGCGGCGGCGTCGCCAACGTCTCCGTCGGCCTGGCCCGCCTCGGCGTGTCCAGCGGGTTCATGGGCCAGGTGGGCGACGACCCGTTCGGCCACTTCCTGGCCCAGACGCTGGCGGAGGCGGGCGTGGACACGGCGACGCTGTGCTTCTCCGCCGAGGCGCGCACCATGCTGGCGTTCGTGGCGCTCAAGGCCGACGGCGAGCGCGACTTCATCTTCTACCGCAACCCCAGCGCCGACATGCTCTACCGGCCGGAGCAGGTGGCCCAGGATTACGTGCGCGACGCGACCCTGCTGCACGTCAGCTCCATCAGCACCATCAGCGAGCCGGCGCGGGCCGCGACGATGCTCGCCATCGAGACGGCGCGCGCCGCCGGCCGCCTCGTGTCGTTCGACCCGAACCTGCGCCTGAACCTGTGGCCGAGCGCCGACGCGGCCCGCGCCGGCATCCTGCGCCTCTGGCCGCTGGCGCACATCATCAAGGCCGGCGACGAGGAGCTGCACTTCCTGACCGGCGAAGCCGACTACCACAAGGCCGCCGAGCGACTCTGGCACCCGGAGCTGAAGATTCTGCTCGTCACGCATGGGCGCGAGGGCAGCACGTACATCACGCCGACGTTCAGCGGCAGTGTACCCGGCTTCCCGGTTCCCTCCGTGGACACGACGGGCGCGGGGGATGGGTTCATGGCGGCGGCGCTCAAGGGGCTGCTGGAGCGGGCTGACGCCTACGCCGACCCGTCGGCGATGGCCGAGATCTGCCGCTTCGCCAACGCCGTGGGGGCCATCACGACGCTGGAGCGCGGCGGCATCCCCGCCCTGCCGACCGTGGCGCAGGTCGAAGCGTTTCTGGCGGGCTAGTCCCTCTTCTCCCCCTCTCCCATTTTGGGAGAGGGGCTAGGGGGGTGAGGGACGTACCGGAGGAGCTTATCTATGCTGGATGCAACGACAACCGAAGCGCAGTCTGTGCAGCGCCACGCCGAGCGCACGCTGGCGCGGCTTCTGCCCCGGCTGGCCGACGAGTTCGCCGACTACGCCGAGGCGAACCCTGAGGCGTGGGCGACGTTCCTGCGCCGCCTGGGCGAGACGTTCCCGCGCCTGTTCCGGCTGCTGCTGGGCCTCTACGGCACGCAGTACGATTTCTTCTATTACCTGGAGCGCCTCCTATCGGCGATGGCGCGCTGCTGGATGGCGCGCTCGCCCGATCTCAAGGCGCTGGACGGCGAGCGCGAGGCAAACCCCGACTGGTTCCAATCGAACAAGATGCTTGGCGCCGTGCTATACGTGGACCTGTTCGCCGGCGACCTGGCTGGCGTGCGCGAGAAGATTCCCTATCTCAAAGAGCTGGGCCTGACGTACCTGCACCTCATGCCGTTCTTCAAGGTGCCGCCGGGCGAGAGCGACGGCGGCTACGCGGTGAGCAGCTACCGCGAGGTACATCCGCCCCTCGGCACAATGGCGCAGCTCGCCGATCTGGCGGCCGAGCTGCGGCGCGAGGGCATCAGCCTAACCGTGGACCTGGTGTTCAACCATACCGCCCTCGACCATGAGTGGGCGCTCAAGGCGCGGGCGGGCGACGCCGAGTACGAGGAGTACTATCGGCTGTTCGCGGACCGGACGATGCCGGACCGCTATGAGCTGACCATGCGCGAGATTTTCCCGGACGAGCATCCGGGGGCGTTTACCTACGAGCCGGACATGGGCAAGTGGGTCTGGACGACGTTCCACAGCTACCAGTGGGACCTGAACTACGCCAACCCCGCCGTGTTCAACGCCATGGCCGAGGAGATGCTCTTCCTGGCGAACCAGGGCGTCGAGGTGCTGCGGCTGGACGCCGTCGCGTTCATCTGGAAGGAGATGGGCACCAGCTCCGAGAACCTGCCCGAAGCGCACCTGCTCATCCAGGCGTTCAACGCCGTGGCGCGCATCGCAGCGCCCGCCCTGCTGTTCAAGTCCGAGGCCATCGTCCACCCCGACGATGTGGCGCGCTACATCCACGCCGACGAGTGCCAGCTCTCGTACAACCCGCTGCTGATGGCGCTGCTCTGGAACTCCCTGGCGACGCGCGAGGCGCGCCTGTTGCGCCAGGCCCTGCGCGAGCGCCACCGCCTGCCGCCCGGCTGCGCCTGGGTCAACTACGTCCGCGTCCACGACGACATCGGCTGGACGTTCTCCGACGAGGACGCGGCCTTGCTGGGCATCAACGGCTACCATCACCGCCGGTTCCTGAACGAGTTCTACACCGGCCGCTTCGAGGGCAGCTTCTCGCGCGGCCTACCGTTCCAGGAGAACCCGAAGACGGGCGACTGCCGCATCTCCGGGACGTGCGCGTCGCTGGCCGGGTTGGAGAAGGCGCTGGCGGAGGAGGGGCCGGAGCAGGTCGAGCTGGCGATCCGCCGCATCGCGCTCATCCACGGCATCATCATGACCGTGGGCGGGATTCCGCTGCTGTACCTGGGCGACGAGATCGGGACGCTGAACGACTACAGCTTCCAGGAGGACGAGACGAAGGCGCGCGACAGCCGCTGGGTGCATCGGCCGGCGACGAATTGGGAGAGCGTCGCGCTCCGCCATGACCCGCAGGCGATCCAGGGGCGCGTCTACGAGCGGCTGCGCCACCTGATCGAGGTGCGCAAGAGGCACGCCGCGTTCACGGACGGCGACTTGCAGGTGATCGAGACGGGCAACGACCACGTCCTCGGCTACGTGCGCCAGCACGCGAAGCCCGGCGGCGGGTACGAGCGCGTCCTGGTGTTCGCCAATTTCAGCGAGCGCCCCCAGGGCCTGCCCGCGCACCTGCTGCGGCTGTATGGGTTGAGCTACGCCTTCACGGACCTGATCTCCGGCCGGGCGCTGCCGTCGGGCGAGCTGACGCTAGAGCCGCTGAGCCTGACGGCGCTGGTTCCAGAACGGTAGGAAATTGCCGCCGGCGCTATCGAGCGGAGGTGCAACAACACCCATGACCCAGGATGGCCCTTCCCCGCGCGACACACCGTGGCAGGAGACGGATTCGGTGGCGTTCATCGAGCGCGGGGCCGTGTTCACCCCGGCCCGCGACGAGATCGAGGCGGCGCTCGTCGCCCTGATCGGGGCGGACCCGGCCGAGGCGTTCACCGCCGTCGAGATCGGCACGGGCGCTGGCTGGCTGAGCGAGGCCATCCTGCGCGCCTACCCGGCCGCCTCCGTCATCGGCCTCGACGGCTCGCCGCGCATGCGCGAGGCGGCCGCTGCCCGCCTCGCCCCGTATGGCGCGCGCGCCGAGGTGCGCCCGTTCCGCCTGGAGGACGACGCCTGGCTGGCCGACCTGCGCGACATCCGCGCCTTCGTGAGCTGCCTCGTCATCCACCACCTGGACGGCGAGGGCAAGCGCGCCCTGTTCGCGGCCCTGTACGAGCGCCTGGCGCCGGGCGGGGCGCTGCTGGTCGCCGACCTCGTCGCGCCGACGAGCGAGCCGGCGCGACGCTACGCCGCCGGGGCGTGGGATGCCGACGTGCGCCGCCAATCGGTCGCCCTGACCGGCGACATGGCGGCCTACGACGAGTTCGCCGCGACGCAGTGGAACATCTTCGACACTCCCGACCCGGTGGACATGCCGTCGCCGCTGGCGGACCAGCTGCGCTGGCTGACTGAGATCGGCTACGTCGGCGTGGACGCCTTCTGGGTGCGCGCCGGCCACGCCGTCTACGGCGGGTACAAGGGGTGATCCGTGTGGGTCTTGAACATAGGATACCAACGCCAGGACGCAACGGCGCAATGACGCAAAGAGAAATAAACCTTCAGTCTTTTGGCGCCGTTGCGCCGTTGCGCCGTTGCGTTCCCTGACTCTTACATGTCAAGGAGTGCTGATGACTGACGCGCCTGCCGGGGTGAGCATACGCCGCGCGACCGAGGCCGACGCGGCGACGATCCGCGCCCTGGTCCGCGCCGAGCGCCTCGACCCGACGACCCTCAAATGGCCCAACTTCCTCGTCGCCGAGGACGACGCCGGGCGCATCGTCGGCATCGGGCAGGTCAAGCCGCTGCCGGGGGCGCGGGAGCTAGGCAGCCTGGTGGTCGTGCCGGACTGGCGCGAGCGCGGTGTCGGCGGCGCGCTCATCCGCGCCCTCGTGGCCCAGGAGAGCGGCGCGCTGTACCTTGTGTGCCGTGACACGTTAGCGCCGTACTACCGCAAGTTCGGCTTCCGCGACATCGGCTGGCGCGACATGCCGTGGGCGCTGCGCGCCAAGTTCGGGCTGGGGCAGATCGGGCGGCTGCTCGGCTACCGTGGCGCGTTCATGAAGCGCGTTTGACAGACGCGCGCCCGGCTCGTATCATAGACTCAGTGGAGGATGGATTGTCGGGGCGAGCGAAAAGGGAGGCAGCGTCGTTCCGGCCGAGAAGAGTATTCTTATGGAAGACACGAACATCTGGTACGACGCGTACATAAACTATCTGCGCCACCAACTGGAGCGCGCCGCGCCCCCGGCCGGCCTCGCCGCCGATGGGGTTGCCTGGCAGCCCGACCTGGTGGTCGAGACGGTGAACCGCCTGTGGCCGCCCTACGCCGCGCCGCGCTGGCCGCACCTCATCCGCGGCCTGGAGTGGGCGTGCAGCGAGCACGAGCACCGCGACGAGTTCGCCATCGCCCTGGCCCTGGCGCAGCGCATGGCGCTGGAATACGCCGAGGAGCAGGCGGCGCTGGCCGACTGGGACTGCGGGCCGACGGAGCCGTATTTCGACCGCCACTCCGCCGAGCGCCACGCCGAGTGGGAGCGGGTGCACAAGTTCCTGTATGGCGACGAGGATAGCAGCTACTTCTGGGACCGCTTCCGCTGGCTCAACGGCGGCTGAGCGGACTATGGCACATGAGTTGTGCGTTATGTAGCCCGGTAGGAGCAGGTTTCAAACCTGCCCCTACCGTGGGTGTGTAACAGGACGCAGAGCGGGGCGACGGCCACAGGGCCAGCGTCCCCTCCGCGTTCTGTGTGTTTTTGAGCCTGTTTCGAGCCATGCGCCTCACGCACCTGGGCCTGACGAACTTCCGCATCTACCGCCGCCTGGAGCTGGCCCTGTCGCCCGGCGTCACGCTGCTCGTCGGCGACAATGCCCAGGGCAAGACGGCGCTGCTCGAAGCGATCTACTACCTGGCGACCAGCCGCTCGCCACGCACCTCCACCGACCGCGAGTTGGTGAGCTGGAGCGCCGTCGAGGAGCCGCTGCCCTTCGCCCGCGCCGCCGGCGACATCCAGCGGCGCGACCGTGCCGTCCACATCGAGATTGTCGTCGTGCAGCCGCCGGGCGGCGCGCGGCCGCTGGAGAAGCGCGTCAAGATTGATGGCGTCGCGCGTCGCGCCCTGGACCTGCTAGGGCAGGTCAACGTCGTCTTCTTCTCGCCCGACGACATCGAGCTGGTGTCCGGGGGGCCGGCCGTGCGCCGCCACTACCTGGACGCGACCCTGTGCCAGATTGACGCCCGCTATTGCCACGCCCTCGCCCAGTACCGCCGCGTCCTGGCGCAGCGCAACCACCTGCTGCACGTCATCGGGGAAGGGCGCGGCCGCCGCGACGAGCTAGACTACTGGGATGACCAGCTTGTCGAGCACGGCAGCGTCGTCACGGCGCGGCGCACCGCCCTGCTGCGGCGGCTGGAGACATGGGGGACGCTCATCTACACCGAGCTGACCGGCGGCCAGGACGCGCTGCGCGTTATCTACCGCCCCAGCGCCCTGGTGAGCCAGTCGGACCGGGGGACGGAGCGCGGCGCGGCGGAGGCGGCGCAGGCGCTGCTCGGCCCGGCGGCCCTGACGGCGGCGGACGTGGCGGCGGTGTACCGCGAGCGCCTGGCTGCCCGCGCCGGGGCGGAGATTGCGCGGGGGGCGACCCTGGTCGGGCCGCACCGCGACGATTTCGGGCTGCTGGGCGGCGAGATTGACCTCCACGTCTACGGCTCGCGGGGGCAGCAGCGCACCGCTGCCCTGTCGCTCAAGCTCGGCGAGATCGAGGCGATGCACGAGGCGACGGGGGAACGGCCGGTGCTCTTGCTGGACGATGTGATGTCGGAGCTGGACGCGCCGCGCCGGGCGTATGTCGCGGCGCGCGTGGCGCAGCACGAGCAAACCCTGGCGACGGCGACCGATTGGTCTGACTTCAGCCCGACCCTGCAAGCTCAGGCCACGCGCCTGGTCGTGCAAGGCGGGAGCGTGTCACCACGAAGGAGCGATGGATGACGGACCTGGCTCGACCCATTGGCGCCCCCGCGCCCAGCACGCCGCCCTGGGCGAACGCCGCCCGCCGGCTGGCGAGCGGCATACTCCTGCCCGTCCTGGCCGTCGTGACGGCGCTGCTCATCGGCGCGATCGTCATCTGGCTGACCAGCGGCGGCTTCCGCGATCCGGGCGCGGCGTTCCAGAAGGTACTCGACGCCTACCAGGGCCTGCTGGATGGGGCCTTCCTCAGCCCGCGCGGCTTCACCGAGACCCTGGTGGCGACCACGCCCTACATCTTCACCGGCCTGGCCGTGGCCTTTGCGTTCCAGGGCGGCCTGTTCAACGTGGGCGCTGAGGGCCAGTTCTACATCGGCTCGGTCGCGGCGGCGTGGGCGGGCTACGCTCTTCAGCTCCCGCCGGTCATCCACCTGCTGTTCGCCCTGAGCATGGGCGCGCTCGGCGGGGCGGTGTGGGGCATGATCCCCGGCTACCTGAAGGCCAAGACCGGCGCGCACGAAGTCATCAACACCATCATGCTCAATTACGTCGCCTTCCTCCTGGTGGACTGGCTTGTCAACGGGCCGATGAAGTCGGCGTCGGGCACCGCGCCCAAGACGCCGGACGTCTACCCGTCGGCGCGCATCCCCGCTCTGCTGCCGTCGCCCGACCGGCTCCACGGCGGCATCTTCCTGGCGATCCTGGCGGCCATCTTCGCCTGGTGGTTCCTGTACAAGACGACGTTCGGCTTCGAGATCCGCACCGTCGGCGCGAACCCGCACGCCGCCAAGTACGCCGGCATCCGCCTGACGCGCATCGCCGTGCTGACCTTCGCCATCGCCGGCGCGTTCGCCGGGCTGGCCGGCGGCGTCGAGGTACTCGGCCTCCAGCACAACCTGCCCGCGTTCTTCTCGGCGGGCTACGGCTTCGACAGCATCGCCATCGCCCTGCTGGCGAAGGCCAACCCCATCGGCGTCATCCCCGCCGCGTTCCTCTTCGGCGCGCTGCGCAACGGCGCCGACCTGATGGAGCTGCGCTCCGGCGCGTCCAAGCAGATTATCTCCGTCATCCAGGCGCTCATCCTCTTGTTCATCGCCGCGCCGAACATCATCCGCTGGATCTACAGGCTGCGCACGCCTGAATCGACCATCGAAGAACGCCCCCTGACCCGGGGCTGGGGAGGGTGACGTGGACTGGAACACCCTCTCCGCCGTTCTGACCGGCGTCCTGACCGTCTTTACCCTTCAGGCGACGCTGCGCTATACGACGCCCATCGCCCTCGCCGCGCTGACGGGCATCTGGTCCGAGCGCTCCGGCATCATCAACATCGGCATCGAGGGGCAGATGCTCTTCGCCGCCTGCACCTCGTACATGGCGTCCATCTACTGGTTCCAGGCGTCGGAGGACAAGACCCAGGCGCTCATCGTCGGCACGCTCGTTGGCCTGCTCACCAGCTTCATCGTGACGTTCGGCTTCGCCGTCGTCGCCATCAAGTTCAAGACCGACCAGATCATCGCCGGCACCGTGGTCAACATCCTCGCCGTCGGGACGACGGGCTACCTCTACCGCAGCTACCTGGCGGTGGACGCGCCGCTCAGCCCCGGTACCTACCCGCCGATGGGCGACGTTCTCGCCGGCATCCCGCTCGTCGGCGGCCTGCTCGGCGGCCTGTGGCACGCCCTCGCCCAGATTCCCATCATCGGGCCGGTGTTCTTCCAGCAGCAGCCGGTGGTCGTTACGATGCTGATCCTGGTCGTGCTGACCCACTACCTGCTGTTCTTCACGCCGTGGGGCCTGCGCACCCGCGCCATCGGCGAGCACCCGCGCGCCGCCGACACGGCCGGCATCAACGTCAACCGCATGCGCTACGCCGACGTTCTCGCCGCCAGCCTCATCGCCGGCCTCGGCGGCATCTGGTTTAGCCTGGAGACGGTGGGCGTATTCAACCCGAACATGACCGTCGGCCGCGGCTTCATCGGCCTGGCGGCGATGATCTTCGGCAAGTGGACGCCGTTCGGCGCGCTGGGCGCGGCGCTGCTGTTCGCCGTCGCCGAGGCGATCCAGCCGCCGCTGCAGATGTACGCGCCGCAAGTGCCGTACCAGTTCCTGAGCATGATCCCGTATCTACTCACCATTGTGGTGCTCGCGGGCGCTGTCGGCCGCGCCCGGCCACCGGCCGCCGAAGGCAAGCCCTACGAGCACGCGTGATGCCGCTCTGTCATTGCGAGGTTATGCCGCCCAGAACATACACGACCTGTTGTCATTGCGAGGCGGGCCTTGCCGCCGAAGCAATCTCTCGCTTGGTGAAAGACATGCCGTTGCCGCTCAGACCGCCGTTCGCAAGGGCGGGAGATTGCTTCGCTGACGCTCGCAATGACAACTTGGCGGTGTCCGTGTGGCGGCATATGCCGTCACAGAGCATGACGTTCTCGCAATGACGGTCATCCTAGAGGAGCCTCTCTTTATGCGTATCCGTCCCTGGCTTCCCATTCTGCTCGCCCTTCTCGTCGGGATGGTCGGCGCTTACGGCGCATCGGCCGCGCCCCGCGAGCAGGCCGCTCCGCAGACGATCACCATCACCTCGCCCGCTGCCGGAACCGTCGTCGGCAGCCCGATGACCGTCACCGGTACGGCCAGCCGCTTCCCGTTCGAGGGCAACCTGAGCTACCGCGTGACCGATGCGTCGGGCGCCGAGATCGGCAAGGGCGGCTTCCAGGTTACTGGCGAGATGACCGGATCAGCATCATTCAACGCGTCCCTGACGTTTGACCCGCCGGCCCAGGGTGGGCCGATCACCCTTGAGGTCTACGACCTGAACGCCGCCGACGGCTCCAGGTTCGGCGCGGCCACCGTCAATCTCCAGGTGGAGGCGCTGCCGTCGGGCCGCGTCATCGCCCTCGTGCAGCCGCCGGCAGGCGCGACCGTGGGCAGCCCGGTCACCATCGTCGGGCGGACGAGCTACTTCCCCTTCGAGGGCAACCTGAACTACCGCGTCACCGACGCCGCCGGCAAGGAGCTGGGCAAAGGCTTCTTCCAGGTCAAGACGCCGTGCTGTGACCCATCGTGGTTCATCACGCCGGTCACCTACACGCCGCCCCCCGCCCCTGCCCCTATCACCGTCGAGGTGTTCGACGTGGACGCCGCGACCGGTAACGTGGCCGTGTCTACCTCGATCAACCTACAGTCTGCCGGCGCCGCCGCCACCGCGGCCGTGACCGGAACGGTCAGCAAGTTGGACCGCAGCGCCCTGCCGCCGACCGCCGTCCTCGAGGTCTCGCTCCAGGACGTGTCCCTGGCCGACGCGCCCGCCAAGGTCATCGGGACGCAGACCCTCGAGAACTTCGGCCAGCTCCCGGTGGACTTTTCGGTGAGCTACGACCCGGCCGTCATTGAAGACTTCCGCACCTACCAACTTCGGGCGACGATCAAGGACAATGGACGGCTCATCTATACCTCAACACAGGTGTACCGCGTCATTACACGAGGCGCGCCGACCAGCGGCATCGAGATCACGGTGCAGCCGGTCGGCTAACCGCCTCGGCAGGGGTCTCGACTGCGGTTTACTTCGCAACGGATACGGAGCAAACCCATCCGTGAATTCCGTGCCCCCGATCCGTTGCGAGCGGGACTGTTTTCAGAGGATATCCTCATGGACTTATGTCCACCAGCAGACGAGCGAAAATCGCTGTCGCCCCTTCGCCAGGTCCGCCCGCCGCTGAAGCAGCGGGCTACGGGTGCAAGCCGGAGAGGCTGAGGCTCCGGCTCCCCAGCCCCTTGGGCTTGCATCCTTAGCCGTAGGCTTGAGCCTACGGCGGGTGGCGGCGGCGGGCGACGACGCGGCCCCGGCGACCTTTCCGATCAAGAGATGGCAACGCCAAGGGGGAACCCCCGTTGTCCTTCTTTGCGCCTCAGTGCCTTGGCGTTCCTATTCTCTTCGCGCGGCC
Source organism: Anaerolineae bacterium (assembly GCA_046328525.1). Classification (GTDB taxonomy): domain Bacteria; phylum Chloroflexota; class Anaerolineae; order Epilineales; family JAHCIE01; genus JBDHWG01. The sequence goes on along the minus strand of JAXLWK010000004.1, from coordinate 516,756 downwards.
CGCACGCCCTACGCGCCGCCGCCCTCCACGATGCGAATCTCCTCGTCGGTCAGGCCGTAGAGGGCGTACACGAGCGCGTCTATCTGGCGGTCGAGGGCGTCTACCTGGTGTTGGAGGGCGGTCTTCTCGTGGGGCGTGCGGGCCTCGGCCAGGCGCTTGTGCAGGCGCAGCATCTCCTCGACCATGGCGACCATCCGGTCGTGCCGCGCCCGGTCCGCCGCGTTGGCGAAGTCTATCGTGCGGTACGGAATACCCCAAAGGTACTGCTGGCTGTAGGCGCGATAGCCGCCCCGAAACACGCTGCTTGTTGCATTGATGAAGACCTCAGTCACATGACTGTTGAGCAATCCGAGCGCATAGTAAGGCGATTCAACTTGCTGTGACAGTGTAATGCCGTAGGCACCAGGCCCTCCGGCACCACTTCCAAGAAAGAAGAATTCCCCCTTCATATCAATGGCGAAGGATGGGCGAGTGGCGATAGTCGGGACCAGGAGCTTGCGGCTGGTCAACAGTCTTAGGTCGCGCTGATTCCACAACGCATACCAGGTCGGGTATTTCATACGAGCGGAACCACGAGCTGAGAGTTGAGGACGTGCGAGTGTTAGGTAGTCCCAGGCCCTAGGGAATTCGCGCTGAAGCTCGTCTTCCGCCAGATGAACTGTGCTACTTCCTCTCAACTTGTAGGGGTAAAGGACAAAGAAATCCGGTTTCTGGAGCGAATATCGCTTGATATTTGAACCTCGCATAAATGGTCGCAGTAATTCGCTCTCTAGTTCGAACTCCCTCTCGTACTCGCGAGAATAGACTACTGCTCGATGCGTGTCCCACTCTCGAATCTCAAACAGGAACAGCTTATCGCCACCAGTTATTATGCCTTGGAATACTCGGTCAGTTACCAACTGGAGTCTTGTCCATTTCTTCGCCAAGGGCAGGATGATTTCCGCGTTTCGATCAGCGTTGAACTGCCATTCCCCTGTATTCCTTGGAGCAGCTAATACCCTCGTCGAGAACCTTTCGGATGCGCTTGAAGGCGCTAAGCGCTTGAGATCATCGGTCACACTCGATAGGTCGTGGAACTGCGTATACAACAGATCTTCGAGGCTGTCTTTCGCCCAGAAAAGCAAACACGTGTACGTACTGGCTTGGGGGAATATTTGAAGCTGTCCAAAGGAGACTATTTCGTAAACAAATCCCAGCGTCGATAATGTGCGTCTAATGTTCTTGCCATAATCTACCACAAGCAGCTTGTTGGGTACGATGACTCCGAATATCCCTTGTTGCTTCAGTAGCCAGATATTTCGCTCAAGAAACAAGACATAAACATCGTACTTGCCTTGGGCGGATGCAAAGGTTTTCTCGTAGTAGCCCACTTCTAGCGGCTGAAACTCTCGGAGATTCTGGATGCGGATGTACGGCGGGTTGCCGATGACGGCGTCGAAGCCAGGGTTGTCGCCCTGGAAGACCTGGGGGAACGCCGCGCGCCAGTCGAACACGTTGATGCGGTAGCGCGCCTCGTCGTCCAGCAGCCCCAGCTGCCCATCGTAGAAATCCGGGCCAATCAGCGAGTTGCCGCACTGGATGTTGTGCTCCAGGTCGGGCAGGGCGCGCTCCTGGAACATCCGCAACTGGCGCACGAGCACCTGGCGGTTCTCCCCCTCCAGCACCTTGAGCAGCAGCGACAGTTTTGTGACTTCGACCGCCTGGGCGTCAATGTCCACGCCGTAGATGTGGTCCAGCAAGATGCGTTTGCGCTCGGCCGTCGTCAGCCGCCACTCCCCGTCCGCGCCCTGGTATAGCTCCTTCTTGTGGCGCGCCGGCCCCTCCTCCACGTAGCGGCGGCGGTACCAGTCGAGAAGGTAGCCGTACGCGCCGATGAGGAACGAGCCGGAGCCGCACGCCGGGTCCACGACGCGCAAGGGGGCGGCCTTGCCCGCGCCGGCCACCTGGCGCGGCGTCTTCCCGTCCAGCAGCTTCCCTATCGTATGCTCGACGATGTAGTCCACGATGTACGTCGGCGTGTAGTAGACGCCGCCGGCCTTGCGCACCTCCGGCTTCTCCTCGACCACAGCGCCGTGGTCGGGCGTCAGGGTGATGACCTTGCCGAGGAACTGCTCGTAGACGTGGCCGAGGATTTCGATGGGCAGGACGGAGAACTCGTAGGGGCTGTCGGGGTAGTACAGCGACCTGAAGATGGCCTTCAGTGGCTCGTCGCCGACGCGCAGGTCGAGGGTCAGGTCGTCGGGGTCGTCGCGGCCCCGCTCGCGCTTGAAGTGGAACAGGCCGGAGTTGTAGCGGTCGTCGGCCTGCTTGAACATCACCGCCAGGCGCTCGTAGACGTTGGCCCCGTTGCACAGCGCCAGAAGCTCGCCATACGGCTCGATGCCGCGGTCCTCGGCCATGCGCAGGAAGATGACGCGATCAATAGTCATCTGCACCGCGAAGTTGAGGTCGCGCTGGCCCAGGCCGGGGTTGCGGCGAGCGATGTCGCGGGCGAGGGTGTCGCGCCAGCCCTCGATCTCCCTGAGGAATGCCGCGTCCACCGTCGCCACGCCCCTGTGCGTCTTGAGCGTGTCCACGTACTGATCGAGCGCGCCGTGGAGGACGGCGTCGCGGGCGAACAGCCCGGCGATGCTGTCCCACTGGTCGAGGTAGTGCTCGTAGGTGAGGTAGAGGATGCGGGCGGTGTCGGCGCGGTCGGCCTGGTCGGGCCGGACGCGGCAGTCGTAGACGATGAACTCCTCGAAGTCGGTCAGGATGCTGATGGGCAGGTTGGCGGACCAGGCGTAGCGGCGGAGCTGGAAGGCGGGGCTGGTGTCGGTCCTGAGGTTGACGGCGGGCTTCTTGGCCTCGACGAAGAACTTGCGCTCGCCGCCGACGCGGAAGGAGTAGTCGGGGGCCTTGGTGACGCCGCCGATCTTGACGGCGTCCTCGTGGATGACGTCCTTGTATGCCTCCGGCGCGCTGCCCTCGTTGTCTACGTCCCAGCCGAGGGCCTTGAACAATGGGTCAATGAACTCGCGGCGGACCTGCGTCTCATTGTAGTGGGGGGAGCGCAGGTCCGCGCGGTTGGCGTGGAAATGCTCGACCAGGTGGGCGACGCGGGCAGGAATGCTCATGCGCGAGAGGATAGCAGACCTGGGACGCGCTGTCAAACGACCGGCGTGATCTCGATGAAGACGCGGCCGTTCTTGCGCGCGACGCCCATCAGCTCGAACATGCGCTTCATCAGGCCGTACTTCTTGCTGAGGCGTGCGTTGGCGGCGTCGGCCTCCGCGCCCGTCAGGAGGCGCGCCTGGCCGGGCAGCGACGCGCCGAGGGGCTTGCCGGCGCGGTCGGCGGGGGCGACTTCGACGCGGCCGGTGTTGCGGATGCGCTTGGTCTTGCCGGCCGACATCTGGGTCATGACGTAGAGCCGGCCGCCGTCCTCGGCGAACCAGACCGGCGTCACGACCCCGTCGCCGCTCTTGCGGAAGGTCGTGAGGTTCATGTACTTGTGGCCGTCGAGGGCGGTGAACGGGCGGGCGGTCTGGGTCATCGTGGCGGACATGGGTGCTCCAATGAGGGACTACGCCCGCCGCTGAAGCAGCGGGCTAGGAATGGAAGCCTGAGAGGCTGGGACTACGTTCTCAGCCCTTTGGGCTTGCATAGGTAGCCGTAGGGTTTAGCCTACGGCGGCGACGGCGGGCAGCGCCCACTCGCTAGAGCGCGCCGGCGGCGGCGGTCTTACCTCGCGCGTTTTTGCGCCCGGCCCCAGCTCATGCTAGACTCTCAGCGAGTTCTCACGCGATTCTCAGCCACATTTCAGCCACATTGCGTATAACTGTAGGCGGGGACGCGGCCAGGCGCCGCGCCCCAGATTTTATGCTGTCGGCGTTGTCCGCGTGGTAATGGAGTCTGCCAGGATTGCGTGTCTATGCACTATTCGGTGTCCCCGGCCTTCCCTGAACCGCCTGAGCCGCCCCCGCCCCCGCGGCGCCGCTCGTCCGCGCCGCTCGTGCTCGTCGGCGTGGCCGTGCTTGTGCTCGTCGCGCTGAGCGCGGGCATCGGCGCGGCCGGCGGCTACGCCCTGGCCCGCCGCGATACGGCGCTCGCGCCCGCGCCGACGGTGCTGCCGGAGACGCTGAGCATCCGCCAGGAGACGTCGCTGGTGGACGTGGTGCGGCGCGTGAAGCCGGCCGTCGTCACCGTCGTCAGCACCATGCCCCAGGTGGCGCGGCCGCAGGGCTTCGCGCCGTACATGTTCGGCCTGCCGACGCAGCAGGATGTCAAGGCGTCGGGGTCGGGGGTGATTGTGGACGAGCAGGGCCACATCGTGACCAACCACCACGTGATAGACGGCGCGGCGAAGATCGAGATCATCTTCGCCGATGGCAAGAAAGCGCCGTGTACGCTCGTCGGTAGCGACCCGTACAATGACCTGGCGGTCGTGAAGGTGGATGGGCCGGTCCCCGCCTTCGCCACCCTGGGTGATTCGACGCAGCTCCAGGAGGGCGAGCCGGTGGTCGCCATCGGCAGCCCGCTCGGCCAGTTTCGCGGCAGCGTGACGTCCGGCATCATCAGCGGCCTGGGCCGCACCCTCGACGTCAGCCCGCAGCTTTCGCTGGAGGGGCTGATCCAGACGGACGCGGCCATCAACCACGGCAACTCCGGCGGGCCGCTGGTCAACCTGGCCGGGCAGGTCATCGGCATCAACACCGCTATCGTGCGCGCCGACCCGACAGCGGGCGCGGCGAGCCGGTACGGCATCGCGCCGGTGGACGTGACCGAGGGCATCGGCTTCGCCATCCCCAGCGCCACGGTGCGCGAGATCACCGAGCAGCTCATCGCCACCGGCAAGGTGCTGCACCCGTACCTGGGCGTGCGCTACCAGGAGATTACGCCGGCGATGGCGGCGGCGTACAGCCTGCCGGTGCGCAGTGGGTTGTTCGTCCAGGACATCGAGCGCAACAGCCCGGCGGCGGAGGCCAACATTCAGCGCGGCGACATCATCGTGCAGATAGATGACATGCCGCTGGACCAGGACCACTCCCTCATTAGCATCCTCCTGAAGCGCAAGGTGGGAGATGAGATTACTCTCACATACTACCGCAACGGGCAGATTCTGACGGCGAAGACGAAATTAACAGCACGGTAGCGCATCTAAAAGGGGAAGACGAATTGCGCCTCTTCTCCATATCGCTCAAGGGGTAACTATGCGTGTCATGCGAACTGTAGTCATCATCCTGGTCGCGTTCGGCCTCCTGCTGTGCGCGTTCCTCGCCGGCGGCGTCACCACCGGCCTGGCGCTCGGCAATGGAGGCTCGCGCCTGTTGGCCGCGCGCTTCGCGCTCCAGGATAGTAGCGCGCCGACGAGCGTGCAAGAGAGGGCCAAGATCTTCTGGGAAGCCTGGAACGTGGCCCACAACAACTACGTGGACGAGAAGGCGTTGGACGACCAGAGGATGATGTACGGCGCGATCGAGGGCATGCTCGACAGCCTGGGCGACCAGGGGCACACGCGCTTCATGTCGCCGAAGGAGGCGGACGCGCAGGCCCAGTCTATCCAGGGGTCGTTCAGCGGCATCGGCGCCGAGGTGACACGCAAGGACGGGCGGCCGGTGATCGTCACGCCCATTGAAGGCTCGCCGGCGGAGAAGATCGGCGTCAAGTCCGGCGACGTCATCCTGAAGGTGGACGGCCAGGACACGGCCGACTACACGCTGGATGAGGTCATCGGCAAGATTCGCGGGCCAGAAGGCACCGACGTGACGATTACCCTGCTGCGCCCCAGCACCGGCGAGACGCTGGAGCTAAAGATCACGCGCAGCAAGATCAAGGTCAAGACGGTCACGTCCATTATGGTGCCTGGCACGAAGGTCGCCCACATCCGCCTCAACCAGTACAGCGCCAACGCCTCGGATGAGCTGCGCGCCGCGATCCAGGACGCGAAGTCCCAGGGCGCGACGGGGATCATCTTCGACCTGCGCAACAACCCCGGCGGGCTGCTGAGCGAGGCGGTCAACGTGACGAGCGAGTTCCTGAAGGACGGGAATGTGCTGCTCCAGCGCGACCGCGGCGGCAAGGAGATTCCGTACCCGGTGAAGGCGGGCGGCCAGGCGACGGACATCCCGATGGTGGTGCTGATTAACCAGGGGACGGCGAGCGCGGCGGAGATTACGTCGGGCGCGTTGCAGTACTACAAGCGCGGCACGGTGATTGGCATGCCGACCTTCGGGACGGGTACGGTGCTGAGCACGTTCAAGCTCTCCGACGGCTCGGCGCTGCTGCTCGGCACCGGCGAGTGGCTCACGCCCGGTGGGGCGATGATCCGCCGCCAGGGCATCGCGCCGGACGTGAAGGTCGAGATGAAGCCGGACGTGCAGCTCGTGACGCCGACGATTGAGAAGACGCTGTCGGCGCAGGACATCCAGAACACGACCGACCTCCAGTTCAAGAAGGCGCTGGAGATGCTGACCGGCGGGACGGCGCGCGTCGAGCCGGCGCCGGCGGCGGCCGTGATCGTCCCCGGCCAGCCGTTCTAACAAGGCCAGCGAGACGCGGTATACCGCGTTTCGACCACCGCCGTTTGCCTTTCTCTGGTTGGGGTGGTTTGGAGAGGCTAAGTCCCTCCGAACCACCCCCGTTTCATGCCTGGGTGAAGGGGGCGTACCACTGCGGAGGAGGGCGTTGGACCACGAACGGCACGAAAACGAGCCGCGGGGCACGTCCCTTTCGCGTTTTTCGTGCGATTTCGTGTCCTTCGTGGTCCGAGCCACCATCTGCCCATGGGAGAGTGGATCAGAATCCGTTGCTCATGCGCGAGGGAAAAGAGTACCCGCCCAGCGGGCGCCGGGCGGGTACCGTGGAGCGAGAGATGAACAGTCACGAGGAAGGAAGCTGAGGAAAAGGACGAAGCTCTTGATACTTACTCAATAGACCCACTTCTCTTTCATCAAACCCTGGTTTCTGGGATGTGCCGCAGCATGTCCGTTGTGGGCCGTTGCTCACACTCTACTCGTTCGCCATGGTCAAGCCGAGTAGTCTGTAACGCTTCCCTTTCACTGTAGAAAGCATTACTCCAGAATAGGTGTTACTGTTCGTCCTTTATCCGGTATGCGACCCGCAGTTCAATAACCGGTGGTCACACTCTCTCGATGCCATTGGCGGAGAGCATACAGCGTAGCTTTCGCTGGATACGCTGTGAGAGGATAAAGTAGATAGAGAGTCGTATCTATCTTTCGCTACCAAGAGCTTCAACTCTATTAAACCACACCCCCACGCTCCTGTCAACGCCTCTTTTTGTCGAGTGACCCCCATTTCGCATGGTTAACGATAAGGGTGGAGAGCGGCCCCTACCCCGCCGCCAGCGTCCGTTTACTACTCAATCCGTGGCAGTAGGCATCCCAATTCTAACGCGCTGCGGCATGATTCCTGGCATAGAAGTGGGAGTCTTAAAGTGCTGTCGGTCTTTCTGTCACCCTCATTTGCGCCGGTAGCCTGCCACTCATTCGCATGGCCGATAGCCAGATCGTTCGCCTGGTCGTTCCGCAAAGAGCATTGCCACCGTATAATCAGGAGACCCTTGTTACCCCGAGCCGACCCGTTATCGCAGGGGGAGCCATGTCTGTTGAGCGCAACAAGCAAGTCGTTCGCCGCTTCTACGACGAGGTCTGGAACCACGGCCGCCTCGCCGCCGCCGATGATCTGTTCGCCCCCCAGTTCCGCGACACCGACGCGCCGCCCGACGTGCCGCCCGGCCCGTCCGGCGTCAAAGAGTTCGTCGCTCTCAACCTCCGCCGCTTCTCCGATCTGCACTACACGCTGGACGACCTGATCGCCGAGGGCGACCTCGTCGCGGCCGTCTGGACGGCGGCCGGCATCAACACCGGCGACCTGGGACACCGCAACGGGCCGCCGCTCGCGCCGACCGGGAAACGGGTGGCGTGGCGCGGCGTGACCATCTTCCGCCTCGCCGACGGCCAGATCGCGGAGTATCACATCACTCAGAACCTCCTCGGCGTCTTCCGCGATCTGGGCCTGGTGGCCGACGCTGTTTAGGCGCTCTTCCGCGTCCATGCTATACTCAGGTGGAATGTGAGTTGATTTCCACTGAGTAGCCTCGACGCAGGAGACGTTCGTTCATGGGTAAGCTCACTGGCAAAGTCGCCGTCATCACCGGCAGCACCCGCGGCCTCGGCCTCGCCATCGCCCAGGCGTATGCGCGCGCGGGCGCGGCCATCGTCATTTCCTCGCGCTCGGCGGCCGCCGTGGACAGCACCGTCGCCGACTTCCTGTCTCGCGGCGTGCAGGCCACCGGCCTGGCGTGCGACGTGGGGGACCTGGAGCAGGTGCGCGCCCTCGGCCAGCACGCCCTGGACACGTTCGGCCACTACGAGGTCTGGGTGAACAACGCCGGCATCGCCGGGCCGTATGGGCCAACGATGTCCATGGCGCCGGAGCAGTTCGTCCAGGTGACGCGCACCAACACCCTGGGCGTCTACTTCGGCTCCCTCGTCGCCATGCAGTACTTCGTCCCGCGCCGGCGCGGCAAGCTCATCAACCTGCTGGGGCGCGGCGCGAACGAGCCGGTGCCGAACCAGAACGCCTACGCGTCGAGCAAGGCGTGGGTGCGCAACTTCACCCTGGCCCTGGCGAAGGAGTCGAAGGCCAGCGGCGTCGGCGTCTACGCCTTCAGCCCCGGCATGGTGGTGACGGATCTGCTGGAGAACGTGACCGTCATTCAGGGCTACGAGAAGACGGTCCGCGCCCTGGAGACCGTCGTCCAGTTCTGGGGCAACATGCCCGAAGTCCCGGCCGAGCGCGCCGTCTGGCTCGCGTCGTCGGCGACCGACGGCAAGACCGGGCTGGAGGTGCGCGTCCTCGGTCCGCTGCAACTCGTCACCGGCGTCCTCCGCGCCGGCGTGCGCCGCGTGCTGGGCCAGCCGGGCCTGCCCTTCCACCTGCGCGTCAGCGCCATCCCGCCGTACAGCGAGGCGGAAGGCGCGGCCGCGTACCGCCAGGGATAGCCCTGCCCGCGCCGACATGAGCCAGGTCCCACCGCCGCCTCCCACAGACGCCGCCACCCTCGCCACGGAGTGCGCCGCCGCCGTGCGCCGCGTCCTCGCCAACCAGGGCTGGGCCCTCGTCGCCGACTGGGACGCCTTCGTCGCCGAGGCGCAGGCCCTCGCCGAGGCGAGCGCGTCGCCGGCGTCGCTCCGCCCCCGGCCCGGCGACACGCCGCGCCAGCGCGCCGAGCGCGCCGTCGTCCGCGCCTACTGCCCCTACCTCTACGCCGCGTGCTGCGAGCGCCGCGGCCCCCGCGCCGACCGCGCCTTCGACGAGCTGGGCCGCTACCTGCACGCCGTCGCCCGCGCCCGTACCCACGACGCCGAGACCGCCGAGAGCGCCGCCCAGCGCGCCCTGGAGATCATCTGGCGGCGGCTGGACGACGTGCGCGAGCCGTGGGCGTTCCTGGGCTACGCGCGGATCGTGCTGGTGCGCGAGATGGGCGCGGCCGGGCGGGCGGACGAGACGCCGCGCCTGGTCGCGCTGCGGAGCGACGATGTCGAGGAGGAGGGGGTGTCGCCGGCCGACCCGCGCGCCGAGGATGCGCAAGCTGCGGCGGAGGCGGCGGCGGAGGAAGGGGCGTTGCGCCGCGCCATCCGCGACTGTCTGCGCAGCGCGGCCCAGGCGGAGACGATCCTGCGCCTGTTCCTCGATGGGGAGAGCGTGACGGCGGTGGCGCGGGCCTTGCGGACGACACCGGCGAACGTGTGGGTGCTGAAGAGCCGCGCCCTGGCTCGCCTGCGCAAATGCCCCGACGTCGCGCGTCTGGCCGGGGCATGACACGCGGGAATTCCGACTCCGGCCCGTATGCTATAATAGGGGTAGCAAGAAGCGCAGGACCGGGGAGAAGACCAGCATGAATGCTCAAGCCGCCCTCAAATATGAAGTACAAGTCACCGAGGATGGTCATGTCGAGATCGAGGTCCCGTTCCCGCCTGGCTCACGAGTGACCGTTTTCGTTGTCGAAGAGACCGCTGACGACTTTAGTGACCTGCTCGCAGCATCAGGGAGCAGCCTCGACTTCTGGGACAATCCATATGATGACGAGGATTGGAACAATGCCTGATCAGGGCGATATCGTTTTGCGTTTTGGAGACGGCTGTGTTCACGACGACAGATCCGCAAGGCCGCATAGTGGAGTTGACGTCAGAGTGCTATACTTACCATATTCTCGTCGAACACCCGGACGTCTCGGACGTGATTGAGATAGAACAAACCATACGGCTGCCCGACTGCATTGCTCAGGATGCCGTAGACCCCGACCGTCTTGTGTACTATCGGATGTATCAACGTCAGCCGCAGCGGTGGATGCTGAAAGTGGTTACAGATCAGGGGGAGGTCGTCACGGCCTATCGTGTGAACCGGCTCAAAACCGGGGAGACAGTCATATGGCGACGATAGTCATTCCAGAATCGGTGCGAGCCTACTTTCCGAAGACCATTGAGCCGTCCAAGCTCTGGGTTCACTACAACCCAACGGCCGATTCTCTGACGATCTACTTCACTGGAGAGCCTGTTCCAAGCATCTGGACGGATGTGGATCTTTATGCGTATATCGGGTTTGCGCCCGATGACGAGCGAGAAGTGACCGGCGTGATGATCGAGCACTTTAGCAAGTGGCTTCTCGAAACTGACCGCTCGGGTCGCACAGCCGCATAATCAGCGCACTACACGCAGGGAGACGGATGAACACAGCTGACGTGATGTTGCTCTACGACTACAACTACTGGGCGACGCGCCGCATCCTCGCCGCCGCCGCGCACGTCAGCCCAGAGCAATACGCCCAGCCCACCTCGCATAGCTTCGGCAGCCTCCGCGCCACCCTCGTCCACACCCTGGACTCCGAGTATGGCTGGCGCACGCTGTGGCAGCACGGAACCACGGCGGGCTTCGAGGCGCTCCAGGAAGACGCCTTCCCGACCTTTGCCGGGCTGGAGGAGCGGTGGCAGCAGGAAGAGCGCGCCATGCGCGACTACCTCGCTGGCCTCAGCGACGCCAATCTGACCAATGTCGTGCGCTACACGACGGACGAGGGGCACAGGCGGGAGCGGGTGCTGTGGCACTGCCTGGTGCACGTCGTCAACCACGGGACGCAGCATCGGAGCGAAGCCGCCGCGCTCCTGACCGACTACGGCCACTCGCCGGGCGACCTGGACTTCACCGTGTTCCTGAACGAACGCGGCTGATGTACGAGACGTTCGAGCACACGGCCGACGTCGGGCTGCGCGTCACCGCCGCGGACCTCGACACCCTGTTCGCCGAGGCGGGCGAGGCGCTGTTCTCCCTCATCGTCGAGGACCTGGCGGCGGTGGAGACGCGCGACGTTGTGGCCCTCCATATCGCCGGCCGCGATCTGCCCTTCCTCCTGTTCGACTGGCTGAACGAGCTCCTCTACCGTTTCGACGGCGAGCACCGCCTGTTCGCCCGATTTCGCGCCCGCGTCGGGCCAGAGGGCGTGGACGGCGAGGCGTGGGGCGAGGCGTGGGATCCGCAGCGCCACGCCCTCGACCACGAAGTGAAGGCCATCACCTACCACGGACTGCGCGTCGAGCCGACCGCCGACGGCTGGCTCGCCGAGGTGATCGTGGATATTTAGGATGTGTCCCCATGCCTGACAAGGGTTACAGCGGGCCGCTGGAGAAAGTCAACGACGTCCTGTGGCGCATCCCGAAGCGCTACAAGGAGGGGATGCGCGTGGACGGGCTGATCTACGCCAGCCCCGCGCTGATGGCGCACCTCAAGGCGGACCAGGCTCCGGAGCAGGTCGCCAACGTCGCCCACCTGCCCGGCATCCAGGTCGCCAGCCTCGCCATGCCCGACATCCACTGGGGCTACGGCTTCCCCATCGGTGGCGTCGCGGCGACGGACCCGGAGGAAGGCGGCGTCATCTCCCCCGGCGGCGTCGGCTACGACATCAACTGCGGAGTGCGGCTGGTGCGGACGAACCTGATGCAGCAGGATGTCGCGCCGCGCCTCAAGAAGCTCGTCAACCGCCTGTTCGAGCAGATTCCGACGGGCGTCGGGCGCTCCGGCAAGTACCGCTTCGAGCGCGGCGAGCTGCGCCACCTGATGGCTGATGGCGTCGGCTACCTCAAGGGCCGCGGCCTGGCGACGGACGCCGACATCGCCCACACTGAGGCCGGCGGGCGGCTGGCCGGCGCGGAGCCGAAGAACGTCAGCGACCGAGCGCTGGACCGGGGCGCGGAGCAGTGCGGGACGCTCGGCTCCGGGAACCACTTCCTCGAGGTGCAGGTCGTCGAGGAGATCTTCGACGCCGAGGCGGCCGAGGCGATGGGGCTGCGCGAGGGCATGGTGTGCGTGATGATCCACTCCGGCTCGCGCGGCCTGGGCTACCAGGTGTGCGACGACGCCCTTCACGCCCTGCGGGACGCGCCGCAGCGGTACGGCATCGCTCTGCCCGACCAGCAGCTCGCGTGCGCCCCGGCCCACAGCCCGGAGGGCCGGGGCTACATCGGGGCAATGCGCGCCGCCGCCAACTTCGCGTGGTGCAACCGCCAGCTCCTGATGTGGCAGACGCGGGAGGTGTTCGCCGAAGTGTTCGGGCGCACGTGGGAAGCGCTCGACATGGCGCTCATCTACGACGTGGCCCACAACATCGCCAAGCTCGAGGAGCATGCGATCCACGGCCACGTGAAGCCGGTGTGGGTGCATCGCAAGGGCGCGACCCGCGCGTTTCCCCCCGGCCACCCGGAGGTCCCCGAGGTCTACCAGGCGGTCGGCCAGCCGGTGATCATCCCCGGCGACATGGGCCGCGCCAGTTGGGTGCTGGTCGGGCAGCCGGGCAGCATGCAGCAGACGTTCGGGACGACGTGCCACGGCGCGGGTCGCGCCATGAGCCGCACGGCGTCGGCGAAGCAGGCGCAGGGACGGCGCATTGACGAGGAGCTGGAGAAAGAGGGGGTTATCGCCCGGGCGCGGAGCTGGAAAGGGCTGGCGGAAGAGCAACCCCTCGCCTACAAGAACGTGGACCAGGTGGTGGATGTGGTGCACCGCGCCGGCCTGTCGAAGGAAGTCGCCCGCATGCGCCCCATTGGGGTCATCAAAGGGTAAGGTTCGCAGCGCGGCGCCCCTCCTGGGAAGGGAATGTTCGGACCGCGAAGGCTTTGGACCGCGAGAGGCATGAAAGCCCGCGAAAGACGCAATAGTCAGCCATGAACTTGCGTTCACCAGCAGAGGCTTGATCATCGCTGCCGACCCGAACGCCCGGCCCGCCCGCCGCTGAAGCAGCGGGCTACGGGCGCAAGCCTGAGAGGCTGCCGCTCCGGCTCGCAGCCCCTTGGGCTTGCATGAGTAGCCGGAGGCTTGAGCCTACGGCGGCGGTCCGCCGCGAGCAGCCCAGGCTTATTTTCAGAGGAACATGGTGATGACCACGAACCGCCAGCGGCTCGCCGCCGCTCTGAACGCCTCGCCCGAGGGGCGATGCCCGGACGGCTGCGACGTCACCCGCGCCCTCTTCCCCGCCGCCATCGAGCGCGAACTAGACGGCCTGCCGCCGGAGCGCGACCTCTACGCGCGGCTAGAGGCGTGCCCGGCGTGCGCCGCCGAGTACATCGCCGCCCTCGACCTGGCCTTCGCCCTGGATGCGGCCCCGCCGCGCGCGAAGGACGCGCCGGCCCTGCGTCCGCCGTCGGCGCTCCGCTTCCGCCGCGCTGACGATGACGCGGAGTCGCCGGCCCGCCGCGTCGCCGAGGGCCCGGCGGAGTACAAGGACAGCGACGAGACACATTGACTCTTACGCATCGCGGGTCTATGATTAGCGAAACACCCTGCCCCCAAGGGACGCTCATCGCAACACATCCAGGGGAAGCAAGACTCGCGTGCCACCTCTCAACGAAGCGAACACCTGCCGCACATACGTCGTGCCGCGCCTCATCGAGGCCGGCTGGGACACGAACCCGCACGCCATCGCCGAGCAATACTACTTCACCGCCGGCCAGATCCAGGTCGTCGGCCGCCACGCGCGCCACCTCCAGCGCAAGTTCGTGGACTACCTGCTGCGCTACACCCGCGACGTGCCGATCGCCGTCGTCGAGGCCAAGGCGGAGTACGCAGAGCCGGGCCGGGGCTTGCAGCAGGCCAAGGACTATGCCAGCCTCCTCGGCCTCAAGTTCGCCTACGCCACGAATGGCCGCGGCATCGTGGAGTTCGACTATCTCACCGGCACGGAGCGTGACGTTGACACCTTCCCCACGCCCGACGAGCTGTGGCAGCGCCTCACGAACGGCGAAGGTCTCTACCACGACACGGCGCAACGCTTCCTGACGCCCGGCTATTACGACGGCGCCCGCACCCCGCGCTACTATCAGCAGATCGCCATCAACGCCGCCCTCAAGGCCATCCTTAGCGGGCAGAAGCGCGTCTTGCTCACCATGGCGACAGGCACGGGCAAGACGCTGATGGCATTCCAGATATGCTACCGCCTGTGGAACGCGCGCTGGAACCGCGCCAACGAGCACCGCCGCCCGCGTATCCTGTTCCTTGCCGACCGCAACAAGCTCGTGGACGACCCCAAGGACAAGGATTTCGCGCCCTTCGGCGACGCACGTTACAAGATCGAGAACGGCGCCGCCATCAAGAGCCGCGAGATGTACTTCGCCACGTATCAGTCCATCGCCAAGGACGAGAACCGGCCGGGTCTCTACCGCGAGTACGCCCCCGACTTCTTCGACCTCATTCTCGTGGACGAGTGCCACCGGGGCAGCGCTCGCGACGACAGCAACTGGCGCGAGATCCTCGACTACTTCGCGCCCGCCTACAAGCTCGGCATGACGGCGACGCCCCTGCGCGACGACAACATTGACACATACAATTACTTCGGCAACCCGGTCTACCAGTACAGCCTCAAGCAAGGCATCGAGGACGGCTTCCTCGCCCCCTACCGCGTCCACCGCGTCCTGACCTCAGCCGATGCCTTCGGCTGGCAGCCCACGCCCGGCGAGCGAGACCGCTACCTGCGCGAGATTCCAGGACGCGAATACAATACCGCCGACTTCGACCGCGTCCTCGTCCTGGACGCCCGTACCAAGGCTATCGCCCGCCACCTGTCGGACTTCCTGCGCCAGGGCAACCGCTTTGACAAGACGATCGTCTTCTGCGTTGACCAGGAGCACGCCCTGCTCATGCGCCAGGCGCTCATCAACGAGAACACCGACCTGACCCGGCGCTATCCCGACTACGTCGTGCGCATCACCGCGGACGAAGGTGACCGGGGCATGGGCTTTCTCTCGACGTTCCAGGACCCGGAGAAGAACATCCCGGCCATTGTCACGACCTCGAAGCTCCTGACCACCGGTGTGGATATCCCGACCTGCCAGAACGTCGTCCTCGTCCGAACCATCAACTCGATGACCGAGTTCAAGCAGATTATTGGGCGCGGCACCCGCGTGAACGACGACCAGAACAAGCTCTACTTCAACATCATAGACTACACCGGCAGCGCCACGCGCCTGTTCGCCGACCCTGACTTCGACGGCTACCCGCCCTTCATCGGCGAGCAGACGATGGACGCGACCGGCGAAGTCGTCCCCGGATCCGAGACGGTCATCACGTCTGACGGTAGCGGCGGCGCCGCGAGCGCCGACGAGTCCACCCGCGCGGTCATCACAGATGTGGGCGGGGGCAGCGCCGACGGCGACGCACAGCCGCGCAAATACTACGTTGACGGCGGCGCGGTCGAGATTATCGCCGACGCCGTCTACACCCTCGACGCCCACGGCCACCGCCTGCGCGCCGTCTCGCTGAGCGACTACACCGCCGAGAGCGTGCGCACCCTCACCCGCTCCGCCTCCGAGCTGCACGAACTGTGGCTGGACCGCGACCGCCGCGACAGCCTGCTCGCCGCCCTGGCCGAGCGCGGCATCGCCCCCGACGAGCTGGCCGCCCAGCTTCACCAGCCCGACGCCGATGCCTTCGACCTGCTGGCCCACCTGGCATTCGCTGCGCCGATCCAGACGCGCCGCCAGCGCGCCGACCGCGTCCGCCGCGAGCAGGCCGCCTTCTTCGCCCGCTACGCGCCCGAGGCGCGCGAAATCCTGGGTGAGATGCTGGACAAGTACGCCGACCACGGCTTGTCGCAGCTCGCCCTGCCCGGCGTCCTCAACCTCCCGCCCATCTCCACTCACGGCAACGTCATGGAGATTGCCGGCAAGTTCGGCGGCGCGCAGCAGCTCAAGGACGCCGTCGCCCAACTCCAGGCGCTGCTCTACGCAGCCTAGATGAGAGATCCCATGCCCCGTTCCCGCAAGAGTGACACCCAGCCTGCCCTGATTGACGTCGCCTCCCCTCTCCCCGTGGCAGAGGGCCAGGGTGAGGGCCGCCGCGCCGGCCGCGCCCAGGCCCCCGTGACCACGGCGCAGCGCCTCGGCAGCGTCGTCAA
Source organism: Anaerolineae bacterium (assembly GCA_046328525.1). Classification (GTDB taxonomy): domain Bacteria; phylum Chloroflexota; class Anaerolineae; order Epilineales; family JAHCIE01; genus JBDHWG01. The sequence continues at coordinate 500,316 of JAXLWK010000004.1, read as the reverse complement.
GTCCGCCCGCGACATCATGCGCAAGGACAAGGGCCTCAACGGCGACCTCGACCGCCTGCCCATGCTCACCTGGATCATGTTCCTCAAGTTCCTCGACGACATGGAGCAGGTGCGCGAGACCGAGGCCGTCCTGGCCGGGCAGCGCTTCCGCCCGGCCATCGAGCCGCCCTACCGCTGGCGCGACTGGGCCGCCCGCGAGGACGGCATCACCGGGCCGGAGCTGATCGCCTTCATCAACAACGAGAAGACGACGCGCCCCGACGGCACGGAAGGCCCTGGCCTGTTCGCCTATCTCCGCGGCCTCCAGGGCGCGGACGGCGGCGACCGCCGCGACGTCATCCGCACCGTGTTCCAGGGCGTCGTCAACCGCATGATCAACGGCTACCTCCTGCGCGACGTCATCAACAAGGTCAACGCCATCCACTTCACGTCCAGCGACGAGATCCACACCCTCGGCCACCTGTACGAGTCGATGCTCAAGGAGATGCGCGACGCCGCCGGCGACTCCGGCGAGTTCTACACGCCGCGCGCCGTCGTCCGCTTCATGGTCGAGGTCACCGACCCGCGCCTCGGCGAGGCCGTCCTCGACCCGGCCTGCGGCACCGGCGGCTTCCTGGTCGAGGCGTTCACGCACCTGGAGCGGCAGGCGCGCACGCTCCAGGAGCGCGAGACTCTCCAGGCGCGCAGCATCTACGGCGGCGAGGCCAAGCCCCTGCCCTACATGCTGGCCGAGATGAACCTCCTGCTCCACGGCCTGGAGTCGCCGCGCATTGATCCCGGCAACAGCCTGCGCGTCCGCCTCACCGACATCGGTGACCGCGACCGGGTGGACGTCATCCTGACCAACCCGCCCTTCGGCGGCGAGGAGGAGCCGGGCATCCAGGGCAACTTCCCGCCGGACAAGCAGACCGCCGAGACGGCGCTGCTGTTCCTCCAGCTCATCATGCGCAAGCTGCGCCGCGCCCCTCGGCCGGGCCGCGCCGGCGTCGTCGTCCCCAACGGGACGCTGTTCGGCGACGGTGTCGCGGCGCGCATCAAGGAGGAGTTGCTCAAGGAGTTCAACCTCCATACCATCGTCCGCCTGCCCAACGGCGTCTTCGCCCCGTACACCAGCATCCCCACCAACATCCTGTTCTTCGACCGCAGCGGCCCGACCGGGGACGTGTGGTACTACGAGCAGCCGCTGCCAGAGGGGCGGAAGAACTACACCAAGACCCAGCCGATGCAGTTCGAGGAGTTCGCCGACGCCATCGCCTGGTGGGGGAACCGCGTCGAGACCGACCGCGCCTGGCGCGTCCCCGCCGCCCAGATACTCGCCAACGGCTGCAACCTGGACATCAAGAACCCCAACGCGCGTCAGGATTTCGAGCACCTGCCGCCGCAGCAGCTCGCCGACGACATTCTGCAAAAAGAGGCCCGCATCGCCGAACTCATGCGGGAGATCAAGATGGTGCTGGATAGCGGCTCATGACACGCCCACGACATTGACGATACGCGCCAGACCAAGTATGGTGTCTACTACAACGAGAAAAAGCCGCTAGAGTTAGCGGCTTTGACAGGATGCCGCGGATATAGGAGTACCCGACCGCAGCCGAGCATTCACACGGCATGGAGCCGAATTTCATCCGCTGGCATACAGAAGCATGCACCAAGGCGGGCATTTTGTCAAGGCGCTCTTTGGTTATGGCAACAGTCCCGCCGCCTCTAGATACGTGTGCAGTTGGTCGAGCTGGGCCTGGCTAATCGGGTCGCCCGTGCCAGCGTCGGCCTCGACGAGATTATAGAGCTCGACAAGGGACACGCGATAGTCGCCCATCGCCTCGGCAAGAGTTTCGCCGTTTCCATAGACGAGAAATTCTGTGTCGCTGACGACGTATGATCCGTCGCTCTCGCGCTCGACCACTATCGGCAAAGGCCGTTTCTCCGAGGCATAGTCTGGCGTCATTGTCCCAGCGTTGAATCCCTTTGAGGTAGCATGCTGATACCCTGTGAAGAGCACTTGTACTCGCCCGTGCGCATTTTGTCAAGGATGGGGCCTACGTGGTCGGCAAATCGTTGGACCACGAAAGGCTCGGAAAGGGCGCGAAAAGCGCGAAAAGATGTCGCCCAGCGCGTGCCTTTCGCGTTTTTCGCGGACTTTCGTGACCTTCGTGATCCAGTGGCCCATCGACCGCGCAAATCCGCCAGCGACGGGTCTCTTTCGTCATTCGGAGCTACTCATGCGTGACACCGCCGACACCAGGCGCGTCCTCGCGGGAGCGGGACAATGATTAAGTATCCGGCTGTGAGCCTGGGAGACCTGCTCACTTTGGAGCGCCGCCCGATTGAAGTGGCGGCTGACAAACAGTATGCCGAGATAGGTGTCTATTCCTTCGGACGGGGAATTTTCCACAAGGAACCTCGCAGCGGTCTCCAAGTTGGTGACAAGGACCTATACCTCATCAAGAAAGGCGATTTCATTTTCCAGATTACCTTCGCTTGGGAAGGGGCAGTAGGATTGGCCTCTGAAAGTGAGGACGGGATGTACTCTTCAGTGCGATTCCCGACGTACCGCGTTGATGAAACGCGCTGTGATCCTCGTTACTTGGTCAATTACTTCCGAACGCGAGAGGGGCGCGACCAACTGATTCGAATCTCGCCTGGGTCGGCGGGTCGCAACCGTGTTCTCAGCCTGAAACGCATTCCAGAGATATATATCCCCCTCCCGCCCCTCGCCGAGCAGCAGCGCATCGTCGCCCGCATAGACGCCCTCGCCGCCAGGATCGAGGAGGCGCGGGGCTTGCGGCGACAGGCGGCGGCGGAGGTGGAGGCGCTCCTAGCTGCTTCAAGTCATCATCTGTTTAACGAACAGTCGTGGAACAGAGTCAGCCTTGATGACCTAGTGGGACGGGCCAACCTAAGAAATGGGCGGTCGCTGCGCGCAGTCGAGCAAGAGTCCGATTTTCGATGCTTGCGTATTTCCTCAATGCGAAACGGGCGAATTGATCTTCGCGATACCAAGCCAATTATGATTTCCGCCAGCGACGCCGAACCCTTTCTGGTTGCTCAAAGGGATGTCTTCGTGGTGCGCGGCAATGGAAGTCATGAGCTTGTTGGCCGGGCAGGGGCGGTTGAGCAGGAAGCTAAGGGTGTAATCTTCCCAGACCTTTTCATTCGCGTGCCGCTAGATACCACGAGAATACTGCCCTCATTCTTTGTAGCGTGGTGGAATAGCGCCGAGATGCGTAAATTGATAGTGGCGACTGCGAAGACAACATCGGGCATTTGGAAGATCAATCAGGGCCACATGGCAAGTTTTCCTATTCCCTTTCCCCCCCTCCCCGAGCAGCGGCGCATCGTCGCATACCTGGACGACCTGCAAGCCAGGGTAGACGCCGTCAAGCGCCTCCAGGCGGAGACGCAGGCCGAGCTAGACGCCCTCCTCCCCGCCGTCCTCGACAAAGCGTTCAAGGGTGGGCTGTAGACGCTCTCCGCTCCCTCTCCCAGAGGGAGCGGGGCCAGACCCGCAAGTCTGGCGCCCGCCGCTGAAGCAGCGGGCTACCAATGCAAGCCTGAGAGGCTGTTGTTCCCGGCGCCACCAGCCCCTTGGGCTTGCATTCATAGCCGTAGGCTTCAGCCTGCGGCGGCCCCGACGATTTATGCACACCCAGCCGTTGACAGTAGATCGAAACAGACGCTTTGCGTTGACCGCCACATGCCGCGGTGCTACAATTTCTTTGCGTCAAACGAGAACATCTGGCGCTGAGCGAGGAGGCAACATGGCAGGCAGCGCGCGGGCGCAGCAAATGGCGAACCGCTTCCAGTGGTTGAACGACCAGGTCATCGCGTTCGTGGAGCCTCTGACGGAGGAGCAGTGGGCCATGCCGTGTGGCGACGACCACCGCCCCATTGGTGTCGTCGCCCACCACGTTGCGACGGCCTACGGCGCGTTCACTCGCTGGGTGGCGACCATGGCGAACGGACAGCCGCTACCGCCGGTGACGCTGGATGTCATCAACAACCTGAACGCGCAGCACGCTGAGACGAACGCCGCTGTGGGCAAGATCGAGACGGTGGATCTGCTGCGGCAGAATGGGGGAGCTGCCGTCGCGGCGGTGAGCAATCTTAGCGACGAGGATCTGGCGCGCTCTGGTACGATGCCGCTGCTCGGCGACGCGCCAGTGACGACCGCCCAGCTCATAGGGGGCTTGCTCATGGCCCACACCAACGGCCACCTGACCGCTATGCGCGGGGCGCTTGGCAGATGAAGCACGGGATAACGGGGTCGGCACACACATCCAGGAACTCAACCAGGAGGCAACGTGGCGGGCAGTGAGCAGGCACAGCAACTGGCGCAACGGTTCAACCAGCTCAACGACCAGGTCATGGCGTTCGTGACGCCGCTGACCGACGAGCAGTGGGACATGATATGCAGCGACGACGAGCGCCCCATCGGCATCGTCGCCCACCACATCGCGACCGCGCACTCCGCCATCATGGGTTGGCTGGTGACGTTGGCCGATGGCAAGCCCCTGCCACCGCTGACCATGGAGATGCTCGATGCGGTGAACGACGCGCACGCTCAGCGGCACGCCGGCGTGAGCAAGGCCGAGACGATGGACCTGCTGAAGCGCAATGGGGACGCCGCCGCCGCGACGCTCAGCGGCTTCACCGACGAGCAGTTGTCGCAGACGGACATGGTGTGGCTTCTCGGCGGCGCGACGCTGACGACGGCGCAACTGGCCGAAGCGATGCTCCTGGGCCACACCAGCGGCCACCTGGATGCGATGCGGGGCGCGCTGGGTACATGAGTTCGAGTCTCGTCATTGCGAGACCCCCCTCTGCTCCCCCCACCGGCGGGGGGATGGGGGGGGAAATCGGCTCTTCCACGCTATACTGTGGAGCTACCGGTCTCGCAATGACGGCGTATGTATCCACCGAATGGTGCGAGGGGAGATGCTACATATCGAGGTGACGGAGGGGTGGCGGCAGGCGTTTCCGGGCGCGCACATGGGGCTGCTGGAAGTGTCCGGCGTGGACAACGCGCTGCGGCCGTCGCCGCTGGACGCGGAGAAGCGCGCCGTCGAGGCGCGGCTGCGCGAGCGCTACGCGGGCTACAGCCGCGCCGACTTCCTGGCCCTGCCGACCATCGGCGCGTACTGGAGCTACTACAAGCGGTTCAGCAAGACGTACCACGTCCTGCTCCAGGTGGAGTCCGTTGTCCTGAAGGGCAAGTCCCTGCCCGACGTCTCGCCGCTGGTGGACGCCAACTTCACCGCCGAGCTGGACACGCTGGCCCTGACGGCGGGCCACGATGTGGCGCGGCTCGTCCCGCCGGTGGTCATTGATGTCTCGCGCGACGGCGAGGTGTTCTCACAGATGGGTGGGGCGCAGAAGACGCTGCGGGCGGGCGACATGGTGATGCGCGACGCGGGCGGCCTCGCCTGCACCATCATCTACGGCCAGGACGACCGCTCGCCCATCTCGCCGGCGACGACGCACGCGCTGTACGTCGTCTACGCGCCGGCTGGCGTGGCGGCGGCGGCGGTGCAGGCGCAGCTCGACGGCATCGAGCGCAACATCGCCCTCTTCGCGCCCGGCTACCGCCGCGAGCAGTCAAGGATCCTCGGCAACTCCTAATACCAAACGTGGCTAGACAGGCTGCAAAGGCTGGGTATGACACTAGGCAAGCCGCCTGTAAAGCTCTGCATTCTTGTTGAGGACATACGCGGCAGCGCGATCAAAATCCTCGTCCGGCCGCGCCAGTAAGTCCTCGACACCTACGCGCGCCAACTCTTCCGGCGTCGTCTTCAGCCCCACCGCCAGCTCGCGCAGCCGACTGTACTGTTCGTCAGACAACGTGATCGTCACTGTACTCATTGCATCACGTCATAACCATTCAGTGCCCGCGGGCGCGACTGGTAGTCGCTACACCATCTAGTGTAGATGCCACAGCGTCCGCCGTCAAGCGGTTGGCGTGGCGCTGAAGTCCATGTCGGCGAGGACAACCTTCGCGGCGTTGTGACCGGGGATGCCGGTGACGCCGCCGCCGGGGTGTGTCCCCGACCCGCACAGGTACAGCCCGGCCAGCGGCGTGGTGTAGTCAGCGTAGCCGGGCAGCGGCCGCAGGTCGTAGCTCTGGTCGGGCGTGATCTCGCCGTGGAAGATGTGGCCGCCGGTCAGGGCGAAGCGCCGCTCCAGGTCCAGCGGCGAGAGCATCTGCCGCGCGATGACGGCGTTCGCCATGTTCGGCGCATATTCGGCCAGCTTCGCCAGCACCCGGTCGGCGAACTCCTCGCGCAGCCCGTCGTCCCACGAGCGGCCAACCGGTTCGTAAGGCGCGTACTGGCAGAAGCACGACAGGATGTGCTTGCCCTCCGGGGCCATCGTCGGGTCGGTCGGCGACTGGGTGAAGATCTCGATGAACGGCTCGCGCGACGGCTGGCCGTGCTTGCAGTCGTCCCACGCGCGCTCCAGGTAGTCCAGCGTCGGGGCAATGTCCACCGTGCCGCGATTGTAGACCTCCGGCGCGAGGTCGGGCGGGGCGGCGCTGTAGCGCGGCAGCTCGTCCAGGGCCAGGTTGAGCTTGTACACCGGGCCGGCGATGCGGTAGGCGCGCTCGATGCGCTGGCGGAACTCGGCCGGCAGGGCGCTCGCCGGCGTCAGCGACAAGAAGGTGCGCTTCGGGTCGGCGTTCGATAGGACGACCCGCGCCCGCAGCGTCTCCCCGTTCTCCAGCACCACGCCCGCCGCCTGTCCCCCCTCGACAAGCACCTCACCCACCGGCGCGCTCGTCCGAATCTCCACCCCCAGGTCCCGAGCCGCCGCCGCGATGGATTGCGTCACCGCGCCCATGCCGCCGCGCACGTAGCCCCACACGCCGCGCTGGCCGATGGCGCGGCCGATGGCGTGGTAGAGCCAGACGTAGGGCGTGCCGGGCGTCATGGGGCCGCCGGCCGTGCCGATCATGCCCTGGGGGGCCATGGCGGCCTTGACGTACTCCGACTCGAAGAACTCGGCCAGGAGATCGGTTGTCGAGGCAAGCATCACGCGGCGGAAGTCGTCCATGCCGCCGGCGTCGTCGAAGCGCTGCGCCAGCTCGCCCAGGGTGATGGGCGGCTGGAGCAGGGTCGGCTCGATGATGTCGCACGCGCGGTCCCAGAAGTCCTCCCAGCGGTCCAGCGCCTCGGCGTCGGCCTGGGAGAAGTGGGCGATCTGCGCCTTGCTTTTCTCGCGGCTATCGGCGTAGAGGAAGATGTGGCGGCCGTCGGGGAAGGGCATGAAGTACGACGGGCTTTTGGCGTACCACGCCAGGCCGTAGTCGGTCAGGCGCAGGTCGGCGATGATCTCCGGGCGGAAGAGGCTGAAGGAGTACGAGGCGACGGAGACGCGGAAGCCGGGGTGGATCTCCTCGGTGATGGCCGCGCCGCCGACGGTGTGATAGCGCTCGACGACGAGGACTTTCTTCCCCGCCTGGGCGAGGTAGCAGGCGGCGACGAGGCCGTTATGCCCCGCGCCGATGATGATGGCGTCGTAGTGGGTAGGCATTGTGGGTCCGTTTCGTGTGATAATGTCATCGCTGTTGTCATGCTGAGCGAACGCGAAGCATCCCGGTGGTCATGGGGCCCTTCGGTGCGCTCAGGGCGACAGTGGCAGGTGTCATCGCGAGCGGAGCGACGCGATCTCACGGCGGGGGATTGCTTCGCTTCGCTCGCAATGACCGGCCTGTTATCCGAGCCTTTGCAGATATTCCTGGTCGAAGGCCCACAGCAGGCCCTCGGAGTGGGCATAGGGGCCAGGCGCGTAGGCGCGGGAGCTGACGCCAAGCTGGGATAGCTCGCACACGCGCCAGTCCTGGCGGTTGGTCATGTCCCAGAACTCAACCGCGTCTGACGGGTCGAAGTCGGGGCGGGCGACGGCGATGGGGTCGAAGTGCCACTCGCACACGACGCGCGTCCGCCCGGCGCCGAGCGGGGTGAGGCGGTGGCTCATGACGTAGTCCGGGTGCAGGCTCAAGAGCATGTTGGGGAAGATGGAGTAGTAGTACACGCGCTCCAGGTCGTCGCCGCCTACCTCGCCAATCGGCGGCCGCGTCGTCCCGCCGCCCAGGGTCATGCTCAGCACATCCTCGTTCAGCGTCATGTAGCCGCCGAGCACCGGCCCTTCCAGCAGGTCGTTGAGGCCGCTCGTCGGCGGGGAGAGTTTCGTCAACGCCGGATGCACCAGGGGGCAGTGGTAGCACTCGGAGTAGTTCTCGACGACGAGCTTCCAGTTGGCGGCCACGTCGTACTCGATCTGGCGCACGGTCACGAGGCGGCGCAGCGCCCAGGTCGGGAACTTGTCAATGAGCGCCTCTAGCTCGCTCTCGAACGGCTTAGGCTCGCGGGCCAGGCTCATGAACAGGAAGCCCTCCCAGTCGAACAGGGCGGCGGCGTGCAGCGGGTAGTCGGCGAGATCAAAGCCGGGCGCGTCGCCCATCAGGCGGGCGGCGAGCAGGCGGCCGTCCAGCCCGTAGGTCCAGGCGTGGTAGGGGCATTGGATTGTCTCGGCGAGCTGGCCGCAGCCGTCGGTGAGCAGGCGCGTGCCGCGGTGGCGGCAGACGTTGAACAGGGCGCGGGCCGCGCCGTCCTGGCCGCGCACGACGATGACGCTCTCGCCGAACATCTCGCAGAGGAAGTAGTCACCCCCGTTGGGGATCTGGCTGGCGCGGCCGATGTAGAGCCAGTCGCGCAGGAAGATGCGCTCGATCTCCTGGCGGTAGATGTCGTCGGCGGTGTAGTAGGGGCCGGGCAGGGTGAACGCCCCGTTCTCGACGGTGGGAGGAAGATAGGTCGCCATGGGCGTCCCCTTCTAGATGGATGCAATTGGGGTGGCAGCTACCGCGAATCATACCCCGCGATGCCCCGCGTGTGCAAGAAAACGCGAGAGAGCAAGCTCGTTGCCAGTCTCTTTTCGGGAGCATCTGGGCTAGTTTCGGGCGGAGTACCACTCCAGCACCCGCAAAGCGCGGAGCGTGTTCCACCGGCTCGGCCGGCCCTCACCTTCGTCCAGAGCGACCGGCATCATGCCCGGGTGCTGGTTCTCGAGCGGCCAACGGCCGTCGCCGTCGCGCTTCGACTCGACCAACGCGATCGCCTCGGCCACGCGCTCGTCCGGCGCGACGCCGGCTCTGCGCAGGTGATCGAGTCCTCGCAGCACGTCGTAGTGCCACCACGTCGGGAAGGAGAAGCGCGTCCAGGCGGGGTCAACGACCTCACCGGTTGACTGCCGTCGGAAGAGGCGGCGCTCGAGGAGGTACTCCTGCCCACGGAAGCGCGCCTCCGTCACCCCGGCGCTGCTCCCGCCGGCCAGTTCGTATTCGAGCAAGGCCTCCAGGACGCAGATCGTGGTGTTGAATGACGACCGCGTCGAGCCATTGACGGCCTCGCAGTTCCAGCCGCCATCAGGCAGCTGCTCGCCGAGCAGGCGGGCAACGATCCGCTCGACATCCTGGCCGAAGTAGGCGCCGCTTGCCGCGACTTGCCCATTGATGCAGGGCTCGACCTCGCCCGCAAAGAAAGGAGTGCCTGCAAAGTCCCATCCCCGCCACGTGCCGTCCCAGTCCCAGCCTCGCCACGTCACATGGTCGCGGACCAGGCCCACCGCACGGCGCGCCTCGGGGCTCGCGGGATCGAGCCTCAGTTCTCTCAGCAGCGAGAGGACGTGCATCGTCGAGTCCCACCCGCGGTTCCACGCCGCGCCGGCCCACGACCCGTCAGCGCCCTGTAGGGCGAGGAGCCGAGCACCGACGCCCTCAGTCGCGACCCGCGTCCGCTCGGCTGCGACCTCCTCGGCCGGGGCACCGATCAGGTCTCGCATCGCTTGCCAGCGGATCGAAGGGTCAGAATCAAGTAGCCACTGCATGACCGATTCGTTCGATTTCGACGATTGTCGTTCGGGTGGATTGGTCGCCATCTGCCAGTTCTCCATTCTTTTCTTTGGGACGGCAGATTATACGCGTCCTCTCCACTCGGTCAAACTGAGCGCCTTGACCCCTTCCTCTCTTCCAGAGCAGGTTCTCATGGACTTATGTCCACCAGCAGACCGATGAAAATCGCTGTCGCCCTGAGCGCCAGGTCCGCCCGCCGCTGAAGCAGCGGGCTACGAATGGAAGCCTGAGAGGCTGAGGCTCCGGCTCTCCCAGCCCCTTGGGCTTCCATCCTTAGCCGTAGGCTTGAGCCTACGGCGGACGGCCGCCGCGAGCCGCCCAGGGTTATTTTCAAGGGAGAAGCGGGCGATAGTTTTTGCTCCTCTCCCCCTGGGAGAGGCAGGGTGAGGGTCTGTGTGCCGATGCCGGGGTTCAAGACCCTCACCCCATCCCTCTCCCAGGGGGAGAGGGAGCTAGAGAATCAGGACGCGTTGCGTCCGGTTGGGCGCGGTGGTAAACTAGGGCGGACGGATGGCAAAGGATGGGAGGCGAGGATGCGCGTGGCGCTGATTGAGCCGTTCGCCGGGGCGAGCGGTGACATGTTGTTGGGGGCGGTGGTGGACGCGGGGGTGAGCCTGGACGAGCTGACCGAGGGGTTGCGCGGCCTGGGCATCGGCGGCTGGTCCCTGGAGGCGACGACGGTGCGGCCGCATGGCCTGCGGGCAACCCACGTCGAGGTGACGGTGGACCCGGCGATCCGCCTGGCCCACTGGGCCGACGTGGAGCGGCAGATCACGCGGGCGTCCCTGTCGGAGCGCGTCAGGCGGGACAGCCTGCGCGTCTTCCGCCGCCTGTTCGAGGCGGAGGGGCGCGTCCACGGCATGACCTACGACACGGTGCACCTGCACGAGATGGGCAACCTGGACACGCTGATTGACGTGGTCGGCGGCGTGCTGGGGCTGGAGCGGTTGGGCGTCGAGGCGGTGGTCGTGGCGGCGTTCCCGGCCGGGCGTGGGACGATCCGCACGCAGCACGGCCTGCTGCCCTCGCCCGGCCCGGCGGTGATGGCGCTGCTGGAGGGGGCGCCGATGCGCTCGGTGGACATCGAAGCGGAGCTGGTGACGCCGACTGGGGCGGCGATCCTGACGACGCTGGCCGACGGCTACGGCGCGTTCCCCACGCTGACGGTCGAGGCGGTGGGGTACGGGGCGGGGACGAAGCCGCTGCCGTTCGCCAACGTGCTGCGGCTCGTGGTCGGCGAGGCGGCGGAGCGGCCGGCGGCGGGGCTGGTCGGGGAGCGCGTCACGCTGCTGGAGACGCAGATTGACGACATGCCGCCGGAGTGGTTCGAGTACGTCATCGGGCGTCTGCTGGCGGCGGGGGCGCTGGATGCGTACATGACGCCGGTGCTGATGAAGAAGAACCGGCCCGGCGTGCTGCTGACCGTGCTGTGCCGCCCGGAGCGCGCCGAGGAGGTGGCGGCGGTGGTGCTGAGGGAGACGACGACGCTGGGCGTCCGCCGCCAGGACGTGGACCGGCTGGCCTTGCCGCGCGAGATGGTGATGGTGGAGACGGAGTACGGCCCGATTGCGGCCAAGGTCGCCACGCTGCCCGACGGAACGCGCCGCGCCGCGCCGGAGTACGAGGCGTGCCGCGTCGTCGCCGAGGCGCGCGGCTTGCCCCTGTGGCAGGTGTCCCGCGCCGTGGAGCGCGCCTTCGAGAGCGGCATGGCGTGAGGGTTGGCCCGCGAGGCGTTGAGCGCTCGCTGGGGGATAGAGTATAATTGAGGCAGAAAGGAAAGACCTGATGCGTTCGCAAAGAACGAACGCTTCGGACAGGCCATAAAGAGCCATATGCCAGACCCATCCGCTGCATACGACGCGCCCGCCGACGCCCAAAATTACCGCCGCGTCATCGGGCAGTTCGCCACGGGCGTGACCGTGATCGTCGCCCAGGAGGGGGAAGACACGCACGGCATGACGGCCAATTCCGTCACATCCCTCTCCCTGGAGCCGCTGCTGCTGCTGTTCAACGTAGACCGCCGCGCCCACCTCTTCCCCATCGTCCGCGACACCGGCGTGTTCACCGTCAACATTCTGCGCGTCGAGCAGGAGCCGCTGTCGCGCTACTTCGCCGGCGGCGCGCGGAAGGGCATGGCGCGGCCCGACTTCCGCTTCGTCCCGTGGGTCGGCGCGCCTCGCCTCGACGGCTGCCTCGCGTCGGTGGCCTGCACGGTGGCGCACATCCTGGACGGCGGCGACCACTGGATCGTCATCGGCCGCGTCGTCGCGCTCCACCAGGGCGAGATGCCCGGCTCGCCGCTGCTGTTCTACGCCGGGCAGTATCGCCAGCTGGCCCAGGCTATCGTGCGGCCGCCGGCCGATGGGAACGCCGACGCCGCGCCCATCCCGATGTACTACGACCCGTGGTACGACGACACGCGGCGTTGAGGAGGCGATCATGGCGCTGAACATTGTGCGCGCCGCCCATGCCGAGGTGCGCGTCACCGACCTGGGGCGCGCCCAGACGTTCTATGTGGATGTCCTCGGCTTCGTGGAGACGGCGCGGGACGCGGAGCGCATCTACCTGCGCGGATACGAGGAGCGCGAGCACCACTCGCTGATCCTGCGCCACGCCGCCAGCCCCGGCCTGGGCCACATCGCGTTCCACGTCGCGTCGTCGGCCGACCTGGATGAGCTGGCGCGGCTCTACGCGAGCCGCAGCCTGGCGCATTGCTGGGTGGAGGCGGGCGAGGAGCGCGGCCAGGGCGAGGCGCTGCGGGTCCAGGACCCGTGCGGCCTGCCGGTCGAGTTCTACCACGACATGCAGCCGGCCGAGCGCCTGCTGCGGCGTTACGACCTCCAGCGTGGCGCGCGGGTCATGCGCCTGGACCACTTCAACGTGCAGGCGCCGGACGTGCGCGCCGCGTATGCCTGGTATCACGACAACCTGGGCTTCTGGCTCTCGGAGTACACAGAGACCGAGGGGCCAGAGGCGCGGCTGTGGTCGGCTTACCTGCGCCGCAAGCAGACCGTCCACGACATCGCGGTGATGAGCGGCGCTGGCCCGCGCCTCCATCACATCGGCTTCGCCGTGCGCGAGGAGATGGACATCCTCCGCGCGTGCGACATCCTGGCCGCCGCCGGCTACGGCCACGCCATCGAGCGCGGCCCCGGCCGCCACGGCCTGACCAACGCCTTGTTCCTCTACCTGCGCGACCCGGATGGCAACCGCATCGAGCTGTGCGCCGGCGACTACCTCGTCTCCGACCCGGACCAGCCGCCGCAGCGCTGGAGCATCAACGACCCACGCCGCTCGACGTTCTGGGGCCACACGCCGCCGGCGAGCTGGTTCAACGACGCCGCCCTCGTCGAGGACATCCTCACGGGCGAGCTTCTACCCACGTCGCCCACCACCCTGCAGGACCGCCCGGACTTTATCACCTGAACACCGTCAAAGGAACCGCATGACGCTCTACGAACGCCTTGACCGGCTCCCCCTGACTCGTTTTCACTGGCGGCTGCTCGTCGTCAGCGGCCTGGGCTGGATGTTCGACGCCATGGACATCCTGCTCGTCGCGTCGGTCGTCGCCGCCGTGTCCCTGGCGTGGCAACTCACGCCGCTGGAGAGCCAGGCCATCAACACCGCCAACGTCGCCGGCCTGTTCTTCGGCGCGCTCATCGCCGGCCGCATGGCCGACCGCGTCGGGCGCAAGGCCGTCTTCCAGGTGACGCTGCTCGTCTATAGCATCTTCACCGGGCTGTCGGCGCTGGCGACGGGCCTGGGCATGCTCATGGCCGTGCGCTTCCTGGCCGGGCTTGGCCTGGGCGGTGAGCTGCCCGTCGCCAGTACCCTGGTGTCCGAGTTCGCGCCCGCCAGCCGCCGAGGCTCCCTGGTCGTGCTGCTGGAGAGTTTCTGGGCCTACGGCAGTGTCCTGGCCGCGCTCATCGGCTTCCTCGTCATCCCCAGCTTCGGGTGGCGCGTGGCCTTCCTCATCGGCGCGCTACCGGCGCTGTACGTGTTCGTGATTCGCCGCAGCATCCCCGAGTCGCCCCGCTACCTGCTGAACCAGGGCCGCACCGCCGAGGCGGAGGCGGTGGTGGCGGAGATGGAGAGGAGCGCGGGGATTGCGCCGCCCACGGAAACGGCGGCGACGGAGGTTCCGTCCAGGACGCCGAGCCGCGTCGCCGAGCTGTTCGCGTCCGCCTACCGCACGCGAACGCTGGTGCTGTGGGTCATGTGGGCGACGATGAACTTCAGCTACTACGGCATCTTCCTGTGGCTGCCGACCCAGTTCGTGCGCAAGGGCTTCGCCCTCAACGAGGCCCTGCTGTTCAACCTCATCATCGCGATCGCCCAGATCCCCGGCTACTTCGCCGCTGCCTACCTCGTCGAGCGCATCGGGCGCAAGGTCACGCTGGTCGGGTTCCTGTTCGGCGCGGCCGTCGGCGCGTTCTTCTTCGGCCAGGTCGCCCTCGCCGCGAAGGATGTACCGTCCATTCTGTTCTGGGGCAGCGTGGTGAGCTTCTTTAACCTGGGGGCGTGGGGGGTGGTGTACGCGTACACACCGGAGATGTACCCGACGCGGCTGCGCGGGACAGGGGCGGGGTGGGCGGCGGCGGTCGGGCGGCTGTTCGCCTTCCTCGCGCCGCTCTCCGTCGCCTACCAGATCGCCGTCTTCGGCGGCGACCAGAATGTGTTCCTAATGTTCACAGCGGTCATGCTGCTCGGCGGCCTCATCGTGCTGGCCTTCGGCCCCGAGACCCGCGGCCGGACTTTGGAGGAGATTGCAGCGTAGCTGCGGGAGGCGCTGGACCACGATAGGCGCGAAAGGAGCGAAAGGCGCGAAAAAAGATGGGGCGACGCGCCGGGCTAAAGCCGCGGCGCTAAGAGGGCGAAGTCCTGTGGACTGGACGAACCCCAACAGGGCCTTGCATGATCAGAAGACCCGTTGGGCATATCCGTAGGGGCGATCCCTTGTGGTCGCCCTGGGTAGCCACGCGGGCTACCCAGGGCGACCACAAGGATCGCCCCTACTGAATTCCGAATACCTCTTCTTCCTTTGCGTCTCTGCGCCTCTGCGTTACTGTTCAACCAGCCAGACGGCCATCTCGCCCGGCGCGCGGTTGTCCCAGGCGTAGTACGGGACGGCGGTGAGGGATGTTGGGCGGAGGGCCGGCGGCGCGGCGCGATACAGCCCCTCGCCCCAGTCGTCCGGGTCGGCGGCCAGCGCCTCACCCCGCAGCGCGATCACGCCGCCGAGCAGCCCCTCGTCGTACACCGCCGCCATCTCCGCCGCGCGCGGCAGCCGCAGCCGGTGCAGCGGAACCTCCATGTCCACCCCCTCGACGCAGTAGACCAGCGGGCCGCGTCGCAGCGCCACCCGCCCGACGTCGGCGGCGATGTCGGGGTGCGCGTAGACGCGCTCGACAGGCATCGGGAACTCCGCAGTCACCTCGTCGCCCGGCCGCCACGTCCGTTCCAGCCGCATGTAGCCGCGCTCTGTGACGCTGTCGGGGTCTACCGCCACGCCGTTGACGCGCAACGTCGCCTCCCGCGCCCAGCCGGGCCGCCGCAGCCAGAGGCGGAACGGCAGCGGCGCGTCCATCTCCACCCGCACCGAGACGCAGCCGTCCCACGGGTAGCCGGTCTCCTGGCGCAGCGTGACTGCCCCGCCGCCGAGGGACAGGCGGCCGCTGCCGTGGGCATACAGATGAATGACGGCGTCGGCGTCGCCCTGGGCGTAGACGTAGCCGCCGACGGAGGCGATCAGACGGGCGATGTTGGGCGGGCAGCAGGCGCAGCTATACCACGGCTGGCGCAGGTGCTGCCCATCACTGGCGAGGGGGTTCTCGTAGAAGAAGGTCTCGCCGTCGAGGGAGACGCCGCTGAGGACGCCGTTGTACAGCGCCGTCTCCAGCGCGTCGGCGTAGCGGCCGTCGCGCTCCAGCCGCGTCATGCGCTGCGCCCAAAAGACGAGGCCGATGGCGGCGCACGTCTCGGCGTAGGCGGTCGCGTTCGGCAGGTCGTAGTCGGCGGTGAAGCCCTCGTTGTCGCGCGACGGGCCGATGCCGCCGGTGACGTACAGCCGCCGCGACGTGAGGTGCGTCCACAACCGGCGGCAGGCCGCGGCCAGGGCGGTGTCGCCCGTTTCCAGCGCCAGGTCGGCCATGGCCGAGTAGAGGTACATGGCGCGCACGGCGTGGCCGACGACCTCGGTCTGCTCGCGCACCGGGATGTGGGCCTGATTGTAAGCATACCCGCCCGCCCAGAACGCCGCCGGGTCCTCGCCCCGCGCCAGGGCCTCCTGGTCGAAGTAGTGCGGGCGGCGGCCGCGTTCGTCCACGAAGTACTGCGCCAGGCGCAGGTAGCGGGCTTCGTGGGCGGCGTGAGCCAGGCGCACCAGGGCCAGCTCGATCTCCTCGTGGCCGCAGTAGCCGCGCTTCTGGCCGGGCCGCGGCCCGAAGACGGCGTCCATGGTGTCGGCGTAGCGGCGCGCGGGCGCGAGCAGGGTTGTTTTGCCGGTGGCGTTGTAGTGGGCGACGGCGGCCTCGATGAGGTGGCCGGCGCAGTACAGCTCGTGCATGTCGCGCAGGTTCGTCCAGCGGTTGTGCGGCTCGACGGCGGTGAAGTGGGTGTTCAGGTAGCCGTCGGGCTGCTGCGCCGAGGCGATCAGGGCGATGGTGTCGTCCACGCGGGCGGCGAGGTCTGGGTCGGGGCGCGTGCCCAGGCTGTAGGCGGCGGCTTCGAGCCACTTGGCGACATCGGAGTCCCAGAACTGGTGCGGCACCGGCTGCATGCCCGGCCGCCAGGTGAGGCGGAAGGCGTCCAGGCGGCCGGTGTCCTGGAGCTGGCGGTAAACGGCGGGGAGGGTGCGTTCGTGGTTGACGCGCTGCCGCTCCGCCCACAGGCCGCCGTCGAGCGTGACCCGCGTCCAGGGCACGGGGGTCCAGTCTGCCTCACGATAGGTCGCCATGTTTCCTCCTGCGCGTGCTGTGGGCTAGAGTATAACACGCTGGCAGGCAGAGTCAACGCGCGGCGTCTGGTTGACAGGCGGCCCGGTGTCAGTAAGCTTTGTAGGTATGTAGAGGAGGATTCGATGGCCGATAGCTACCTACCCCAGATTCTGTCCAAGGGCGGCTACACCGCCCTGATGCGTGTTGTGCTCGACCAGGATGACCTGGTGCTCGACGACCTGCAAAGCGAGCCGCTGCCCTCGGCGCGGCCCAGCGATGGCCCGCTGTACCGCATCCACCTGACCGGCAGCGGCGAGGCCGGCCGCGCCGAGCTGGACGTGGTGCTGCGCGTGCTGCCGGGGCCGACGTGGAGCGAGGCGTTCAACCCGCGCCTCGACGCGCCCGCCGAGATCGCCGCCCTGGAGAGCGACCTGCTCTCCGTCCTGCCGTCCAGCATCGTGGACCCGACGATTGCCAGCGCCCGCGCCCGCGAGAGTCGGCCCGCCTGGATCATGACGTCGCTGCTGGCCGAGACCCTCGGTCCGGCGCGTCTTCAGGCGCGCTTGAGCGATGAGGAGGTGCGGCTGATGCTGTACCGCCTGGCCGAGATGCACGCGCTCCATTGGGACGCCGGCCCCGTGCTGGACTTTGTGTACCCGTGGCTGACGCGGCAGGCGGAGTGGGTGCGCGGCGCGACGGCGCTGTATGCGGGGGCGATGGCGGGCGATCTGCCGGAGGGGCTGCCGAGCCTGGTGCTTCAGGCCAACGCACCGCACGCCGGCGAGAACCTGCGCGCCCTGTTCGACGCGCTGCCGTTGGAGGATGCCGAGGCGCTGTATCGCGTGCTTCAGTCGCCAGAGACGCTCATCGAGCGCCTGGCCGCCGCCCCGCCCACGGTTGTCCACGGCACGCCCACGGTCGCCAACGTCGGCCTGACGGACGATCACCTGGTGGTGGTGGACTGGGCGGGCATCCAGGTGGCGCCGTCGTCGTGGGATGTATGGGCGCTGTGGTCGAGCCTGCGCGAGCCGCCGCTGTCGAGCGCCGCCGCCGCCTCGTTCTACCTGGACGCGCTGGGGATGCTACTGGAGGAGGGCGTGGACCGGGCGGCGTGGGAGAGGAGCTACGCGGCGACGCCGCTGGCGGCGTTCCTGCTGCGCGACCTGGCCGACGTCGCCGGCGCGGCGCTGGCCGACGCCGTGGATGGGGCGGTGGTGGCCCGCGCCCGACACGCCGCCGCCGTCGCGCGTGATGCCAAGCTCTAGCTTCCTCTCATGAAGGCGGACCAGCAGAATTGCCACAGAGGCACAGAGGACACAGAGAAAGGCGATGTATGGCGTATGCCCAAAGTTCAGGTCACTTCACACATCGAGATTGACGTTGACGAGGTCCTGGAAGGCGTCGCCCGGCTCAACAACCAGGAGTTGACGCAGTTCGTGGATCGGGTCATCGCCCTGCGTGCGCAGCGTAACGCTGTGAGCCTGCCCAAGAACGAGGCCGACTTGCTTGAGCAGATCAATCGTGGCGTGCGGCCCGACGTCCGCGTGCGCTACGACGAGCTCAATGGGAAACTCCACGACGAGACGATCACACCGGAGGAGCACCAGGAGCTATTGGAGATAAGCGATCAAATCGAGCTTGCAGATGCTGAGCGCCTGCGCCACTTAACGACACTGGCGCAATTGCGAAACGTCTCCGTGGATACCCTCATGACCCAGCTCGGCATCCGCCGCGCTAACTATGCCTAGAGTTCGCCTTTCCAGCGATGTACAACGTATCGTGATTGAGCGCGCGCAAGGCCGCTGTGAGTATTGTCAGAGTCGGGCAGACTACGCGACGGAGACATTTGCTGTGGAGCATATCACCCCGCTCAGCCGAGGCGGGACGAACGATCTTGTTAACCTCGCGCTTGCTTGTTCAGGCTGTAACGGTCGCAAGTACAACAAGACCGAGGCGCAGGATCCGACTGACGGCAAGACGGTTGCCATCTTTGACCCGCGACATCAGCAGTGGCAAGAGCACTTCAGTTGGAGCGAGGACTATACCCACGTGGTAGGGTTGACTCCAACTGGGCGAGCGACTGTGGAAGCACTGCAACTCAATCGCCCAGGCCTCGTCAATATGAGGGCCGCTTTGTACGCGATTAGCAGGCATCCACCCAAGCTCAACAACGAGTGAAAGGCCATCCCCATGCGGGGATGGCCTGGCATTTGCCTGCGGGCGGTGTGTCATGCTGAGTGAAACGAAGCATCCCGGCGCAGTCGGGGGGGACGCTTCGCGCTGCTCAGCGTGACAGCAATGCGGCGTATGTTTAGCGCGTGGCGCGGGCGGGGGCTGCCGCCGGCTTCGCGCCCGACGCGGCCGCGGCCTCAGCCTGTTTGATGCGCTGGGCCAGACGCGACTTGTGGCGCGAGGCGTTGTTCTTGTGGATGATGCCCTTCTCGGCGGCCTTGTCCAACGCGCTCTGCGCCTCGACGAACGAGGCCTGCGCCCCGCTCAGATCACCGGCGTCCAGGGCCTTGAGCGTCTTCTTCATGTAAGTGCGGGAGCGCGAGATGAACCAGCGATTGCGATCGCGGCGGCGCTCGTTCTGGCGAATGGCTTTCTCGGCAGCTTTCGTGTTAGCCAACTTCAATTCCTCCCAATAGCAACATGCCGACGGCATGAAATGAGTCCGTGCGAACGACAGGTAATTCTACACCGACTCCCCCGACCTGTCCAATTTCCAACTTGCCGCGCCGCCGGTCCGGTGTTATAGTCAGCGGAGTCGCAGTGCTTTTTTGTGGTACAATAGATTCACACCCACAGGAGATCGTTCATGGAATTCCGTTACCTGGGCCGCACCGGTGTGCAGGTCAGCGTCCTGTGTCTCGGCGCGATGATGTTCGGCGGCCGCACCGAGCCGGAAGACTCCTACGCCATCATTGACCGCGCCCTCGACGCCGGCATCAACTTCATTGACACGGCCAACGTCTACAGCCGCGGCCGCAGCGAGGAGGTGACCGGCGAGGCGCTGAAGCGCAACGGCCAGCGCCACCGCGTCGTCCTCGCCACCAAGGTGCACGGCGTCATGGCCGACGACGACCCCAACATGCAGGGCAACAGCCGCCGCCACATCATCCAGCAGTGCGATGCCAGCCTGCGCCGCCTTCAGACTGACTGGATTGACCTGTACCAGATTCACCGCCCGGAGTCGCAGACGCCGATTGACGAGACGCTGCGCGCCCTGGACGACCTGATCCGCGCCGGCAAGGTGCGCTACATCGGCACGAGCACGTTCGGCGCGTGGCAGCTCATGGAGTCACTGTGCGTGTCGAAGGAGCTGGGCCTCAACCGCTTCGTGTGCGAGCAGCCGCCGTACAACATCCTCGACCGCCGCATCGAGCGCGACCTGATCCCCCTGGCGCGCACCTACGGCGTCGGCCTCATCCCGTGGAGCCCGCTGGCCGGCGGCCTGCTGACCGGCAAGTACACGCGCAACGCCCCGCCGCCGCCGGACACGCGCTTCGCCGGCATGGCCGACAACCCGATCTACCAGCGCCGCTGGCGCGAGGGCGTGTTCGACGTGGTCGAGGGGTTGGCGCCAATGGCCGAGGCGAAGGGTTGCACGATCTCGCAGATCGCCTTGCAGTGGACCGTCGTCCAGCCCGGCGTCAGCAGCTCGATCATCGGCCCGCGCACGATGGAGCAGCTCGAGGACAACCTGGGCGCGCTGGACGTGACGCTGACGGACGAGGACCGCGCCGCCATTGACCGCATCGTTCCGCCGGGCGGCATGGTGTCACCCTTCTACGAAGCGGACTTCGGCCCGCATTGGTATCGCTAAAGGAGCCGACGATGATTCCTAAGTATCCTTTTGGCGCGACCGGCCACGAAAGCACGCGCGTCCTGTTCGGCGCGGCCGCGTTCTGGGACGTCACCCAGGATGCGGCGGACCGCACCCTCGACGTGCTGCTGGAATACGGCATCAACCACATTGACACCGCCGCCAGCTACGGCAAGTCCGAACTGCGCGTCGGCCCGTGGATGCCGCGCTACCGCGATCAGTTCTTCCTGGCGACGAAGACTGGCGAGCGCACCTACCAGAAGGCGAAGGACGAGATCCACCGCTCCCTCGACCTGCTGAAGACGGACCACCTGGACCTGCTCCAGCTCCACAACCTGGCGACCCAGGAGGAGTGGGACGTGGCGATGGCGCCGGGCGGCGCGCTGGAGGCGGCCATCGAGGCGCGCGAGGCGGGCCTGACGCGCTTCATCGGCGTCACCGGCCACGGCACGGGCATCGCCGCCATGCACCTGAAGAGCCTCGAGCGCTTCCCGTTCACCTCGGTACTCCTGCCGTACAACTACATGATGATGCAGAATGGGCAGTACGCCGCCGACTTCGAGCGCCTGTACGCGGTGTGCCAGGAGCGCAACGTCGCCTTCCAGACCATCAAGGGCATCACCCGCAGCCCGTGGGGCGACAAGCCGCACCACACGACGACCTGGTACGAGCCGCTGACCGAGCAGAGCGACATTGACCGCGCCGTCGCCTACGTTCTGGGGCGGCCCGGCGCGTTCCTGAACACGGCGAGCGACCCGCAGCTTCTGCCGCGCATCCTGGACGCGGCGAGCCGCTGGGATGGCCGCGCGCCCGACGACGCGGAGATGCGGCAGGCCGCCGCGTCCCTGGAGATGGCCCCGCTGTTCACGTAGCGCCCCGTCATTGCGAGCGGAGCGAAGCAATCTCACGCTGGCGCATAGGAACTGTCCATTCAAGGACTAGACGGGCCCTTGCCCAGCGTGAGATTGCTTCGTCGTCCTGACGTCCTCCTCGCAATGACCGGGCACAGCTTCGGAGGGTGCAACGATGCCCGCCTCCGTCCCGCGCCCGATCATCCGCATCCTGATCGTCTTCGTCCTGCTAGTGGTCGTCAGCATCGGCGGCTACATGGCGCTGGAAGGCTATAGCCTGCTCGACGCCGCCTACATGACGGCCCTCGCCCTGTCCACCGTCGGCTTCGGCGAAGTTCGCCCCCTCTCGGCCACCGGTCGGGCGTTTACCATCTTCGTGATTCTTATGGGCGCGGGCACCGCCGCCTACTTCTTCACCACGGCCGCCGAGTTTACCCTGACCGGCGAGCTGGGCCGGACCCTCCGGCGGAGGCGAGTCATGAGCATCGTGCGCGCGATGCGCGACCACTACCTCATCTGCGGCTTCGGGCGGGTTGGGCAGCAGGTCGGCACAGAGCTGGAAAGCCTCGGCCTGCCCTACGTCGTCGTGGACGACAACAAGGACGCCATCCGTGTCTGCGTCCAGCGCGGCGTGCCGTTCATCGAGGGCGACGCGACGGACGACGAGGTGCTGCGCCACGCCGGCATCGAGCGCGCTCGCGGCCTGGTCAGCGTCCTGCCCAGCGACCCCGACAACGTCTTCGTCGTCCTCAGCGCCCGCTCCCTCAAGCGCGACCTCGTCATCGTCGCGCGCGCGACGACGGCGGACGCGGAAGGCAAGCTCGTGAAGGCCGGCGCCAACCGTGTCGTCTCGCCCTACGTCATGGCCGGCCACCGCATCGTCGGCCTACTGGTGCGGCCCAACGTCGTCAACCTCCTGGACCCGACGACCGTCACCGGGCAGCTACCCCTCAGCCTGGAGGAAATCGTCGTGGACGCCCTGTCGCCCCTGGCGGGGCGGCGTGTCACCGCCGCCGACGTACACGCCCAGACCGGCGCCAACGTCCTCGCCATCCTGCGGCCCAACGAGCAGCGCGCCATCGTAGACTGGAGCGCGCCGGAGCAGCTCAACCCCGGCGACATCATGATCGTCCTCGGCGGGCGCGAGCAGCTGGCCGCCGCCGCTGCCCTGGCCGGCGACCCGCGCATCGGCCGCACCGCTGTCGGCCAGAACTGAGAGCCTATGCGACCCGGTCTCCGCATTGGCGCGTCCGCCGCTATCCACACCGTCGTCACGCCGGACATGGTCGCCACGTTCGACGAGCTGGGTCCGGTCCACCCGGTCTATGCCACGTGGAACCTCGTCCGCCACATGGAGGAGGCCTCGCGCAAGGTCATCCTGCCCTACCTGGAGGAGGACGAGGACGCCGTCGGCCACTCCGTCGAGGTCATCCACCTCTCGCCGACCCTCGTCGGGCGGCCGGTGGTCGTCACGGCCCACGTCGCCGCCGTCGAGGACCGCCGCATCACGTGCAACGTCGTCGCCCACAGCCACCCGCCCGGCCAGCCTGCCGACCACGCCGCGCTCATCGGCCGCGGCCGCACGGTGCAGATCGTGGTGGAAAAGGCGTGGCTCGCTGCGCGCCTGGCCGCCCTGGACACACCCCCGCCCGACCAGCCATGATCACCATTCGCCCCGCCACCGTGGACGACGCCGACGGCATCGGCCGCGTCAGCGCCGAGACCTGGCTGGCGACGTATCGCGGCCTGATGCCGGACTCGATTCTCGATAGCGTCTCCGTCGAGGGGCGCATCCAGCGTTACCGCGAGATTCTGGCGGAGCCTGCCTCGCCGCGCTCGACGTTCGTTGCCGTGGACGGCGGCCACGTCGTGGGATTCGCCGCCGGCGGGGCCGAGCGCACCGGCGCCCCCCCCCATCCCCCCGCCGGCGGGGGGAGCGAGAGGGGGTACACCGGCGAGCTATACGCCCTCTACGTCCTGCCGCCGTATCACGGCCAGGGCATCGGGCGCCGCCTGGTCGCCGCCGTCGTGGAGCGCCTGCGCGCCCAGGGGCACGCCGCCATGCTCGTCTGGGTGCTGGCCGGCAACCCTGCGCGTGGCTTCTACCAACACCTGGGCGGGCAGTTCGTGGGCCACAAACACCTGCCGATTCAGGATGCGACGCTGCTGGAGGAGGGCTATGGGTTCACGTTCGACACGCTGCGGCTGTGAACGCTACTGCCACATCACCCGCGAGGGATCGCCACCCCAGCGCTGGGGCGACGGGGCGGAGTATTCGGGACGCTCCACCCCGAAGGCGGCCTCCACGACGACGGCGGCCTCGGCCTCGGCGAGGGTGTCATACAGCTCCATGCGAAACCGCCGGGTGAGCTGAATGTGCCGCCGCTGGCACTGCCTGCACGAAGCCAGGATCACCCGCCCATCCAGGGCGACCGAGTAGAACCACGCCACGCTGCCGCACGTCGCGCACGCCTCGACGGTGTTGCGCCCGGTGTTGTGGACGAACACGTCCTGGTGCAGCTTGCTCAACGGAATATGCTCAGAGACGCTCTTTCGATCAAACGACATCACAACCTCATCCTTGTGTTTCTGATTCGGCGCGGCCGGCGCTGTGCCGCGTCCCCTCTGCCTGTGTCCGATGACAAACGTCACCGGCTTATTTGCATAGCGCATGCCAGCGCGGCTAGACTCAACTCAAGATGCGACCCTCAGGTGGTGGATGTTTTGTAGTGACGACTTTAGTCGTTCTGCGGCCGCAAGAGCGACTGGAAGTCGCCACTACATTACAGTTCGCCCCTCTTCCCCCCGCGCCCCTTGTGGGAGAGGGGACGGGGGTGAGGGCCGAGTCGGCTTATTCTCGGAGGAGGAGAAATCGTGACACCGGAAATGTACATGGGGGAGGGCGACGATCTCGCCAACGCCCTGCTGCCGCTCCAGGCGCACCTGCGCGACATCCTGCCGCCCGACGATCCGGTGCTGGCCCAGATCGCCGAGGCCCTCGCCTCCCGCGACCTGGCGCAGCTCCGCGCCGCCTACGACGCGACGGAGGAGTTGCCCGACGCGGTCAAGATCGAGCTGATGCGGCGGGATATGGACGCGGAGTAGCCACGCCGTATGCTCGTCTTCATCGGCGGCGCGGCCCGTATCCGCCCCCTCATCCCCCTGCCCCTTCCCCCACAGTGGGGGGAAGGGGGGAAACCTTCTCGCCCCCCTCTCCCCTTGTGGGAGAGGGGACGGGGGTGAGGGCCGAGTCGAGAAATTCGGGATGATGCATGTTCCCAGGCTCCAGAACGACTAAAGTCGTCACTACATGACGCGCATCTCAACTTTGATAGACCCGTAGGCGGCACACCGGCGCGCAAAAAAGTGGGGCAGGCTTGCGCCCGCCCCACGCCCCACACTGTTTAGTTGTCGGTCAGCCGTTAGCCACGCATCTTGCGATTAGCGAGCCAGAGGCTGCGGGCCGGGCGTCTGGATGTACGGCGCCAAGGGGGAGACGATGTACTTCTCGCCTGGGATGGTTGCCAGGATACCGTCGAGAACGGTGACGGCATTATTGCCAGTGAACTTCAGCTCGTAGATCAGGCACGGGTTCACGTTGTTGAACTTGAAGTAGCCCTCGGTGTTCGTGCGCACCGTCTGGAGGTACGTGCCGGCCTGGTTTGCCACCGTCGGCGGCAGCCACAGCTGGATCTCGTCGCCCGCCATTGGGTTCAGCGGCGCGCCAGGCCAGTATCCGCCTGGCACGTCGGTAGGCGGAACAGGGAACACGGCGGGGACGGTCACGACTTCATAGCCTTCGATGACCCCGACCGGCGGAGTGAGAGTTACTGCGTAAGGCAGCGGAGCCACGTCACCGGCGGCGCCGCTCTGGCACGGAACCAGGATGACGGTGTCGAAGGCAGGAATGCGTGCGCGAATGCCAATGCCGCGCACGATTGAGCTGGACCTGAAGGAGCCGAGGAAGTCCACACCGTCGAAGTTGCCGACGCGAATGCGATAGCGGCGGCCGCTGACGATGAGGTTGATGGGGCCATTCGGGCCTGGAACCGTCGCTGGAATCTGAACGACTCCGCCGGGGCCGACTCGACTCTCGATCGGAATAATATTCCCTAGCTCCTCATCCGTGATGATGACCAAAGCGCGCTCGTAATTGGGGTCACACACGGTGATGATCAGATCGACCGGGGCGCAGGAGGTCGGCACGCCGGGGCACTGCGGGATGTAGCCCTCGAAGTCGAAGCCCGGCGGGATCGGGAAGCCTTCGCTCGCCGCGGTCACGTCGCCAGCCGCCGGAGCGCCACCCGGCACCACGCGCTCGACCTTGACTGCCGCCAGGCCGACCACGTTGCGCACGAAGAACACGCAGCCCTGGCTCGGGGCCTTCTCTGGGGCCTGGCTATCGCAGGGCACAGGCGTGCTGAGGACGTCATGCTCCCAATACACGGCGGAGATGACGGCCGACCCCACGAACCCAGGCTGGATCCAGTTCCAGTTCGCCAGGTTGATGTACTCCACCTGCTTCTCGTTCAGCTTCTCGCACACATAGTCCAGCAGACCGTTCTGGTCGTACACGTACATCACGAAGTCCGTGAAGCCCGGCTTCGGCACCAGGTTCTGCACCGAGATGTCCGTCACCATGTTGTACGCGTTGCCACGCTGCATCAGCGACGGGATGCCGATCACGGCCACGCCGCCCTGCAGACCACTGGCATCCCCCTGGCCGATCTGCCAGTAGTAGCCCTGATCCTCGGGGAACAGGTTGTACGCCGTCGCCTGCGTGATCTTGGTCGGGCTGCTGTAGTTGAGCAGCTCCGCCACCGCCGCGATCGGCACTGCGTTCACCGCCGGGTCGCCAGGGGACTCCCACGCCTGGCTCTCGACGCGCACCGCGCCGACGTACTGCCCAGGCAGGTTGTTCACCAGCGCCAGCGGGAACTCCGTCTCACCCCGCGGGCAGATCCAGTCCACCAGCGTCGTGATGATGTCGCCGCTCTGGTCAACGAAGTACACCTTCACCTTCGCCGCCACGATGCTGCTCATGTTCTGCACGTGGATGACCGTCGCCCAGCCGTTGGTCTCGCGGTAGATCAGCGGACCGTAAGCCACCTGCGACCCACCACCCGCGTCCAGGCACTGGCCGTTGAACACGTAGCACAGCTCAGCCGCGACGCCGGTGTAGCTCATCAGCACGTCCTGGCCGATCTGATCCACCACGATGCCCAAAGGCTGCGACGCGCGGATCCAGGCGCTGCCCGTGAAGCCGGGCGGGGCGCAACCGGCGACGTTGAACTGCGCCGAGTAGCCAGGCGACACCTGGGCCACGGAGCAGATCTGCGCGCGGAGGCAGCTGTCACGATCCTTGAACCACAGCTCGATGCTCGTGCACTCGGTGCCGCTGTTCTGGATGTAGAGCCAGCTGTTCCAGCCGTTGTAGCCCGAGTAGGCGACCGGCGCGTAGTACGCGAAGCCGCCAAAGATGGGGTCATAGCGGCCTTCCTGCATCGCGCTCAAGCCGCTGTAGGCATCCGCCATCACGAACGACGGGGTGGCGTTGCCCGGCATCTTGCGCACGACTTCGACCGCAATCGGCTGCCCGTCGAACGGGTTCCAGTTGAAGGGGAACTGACCCGGCAGCGAGTTCACGCTCGGCCAGCCCTCAGGCCAGGTGAGCTTGTTGAGGCTGTTGGTCCAGTCCTCGCAGCGCCACCAGATGTTGCCCTGCTGTGGGAACGGGTTGTAGCTGATGGCGATGGCGCTCTTGGCGCTCGACGGCAGCTGCGAACTCGTCCACACCCAGCTCGTGCCCGGCTTGAGCAAGCCCGTGCACTCGATCTTGAACGGGTTCTGCGCCTGCGGCTGGCAGAAGCCAGAGTTCTCCGCAAACAGCAGAAGGGCGATCTTGGTCCAGGTCGAGCCGACGTTCTGCGCCTCGATGGTCCAATCCACGCCCGCCTTCGTGTTACCGATGTAACCGAGCACCGGCAGCTGGACGTAAGTGGAGCCGGTGGTCAGCCCCTGACTACCCTGGTTGCCAGGCTTGACGACTCGGAACGTCGCTCTGGCCGTGTTGTTGTTCAGGTTGGGGTCATTGGCCGAGGAGCTAACGGTGACTGAGTTAGTGAATTGCCCTACAGTGGGCGCGGTCACGACCACGGTGACCGTCGCCGACTCGTTGATGGCCACTGTGCCGAGCTGGCACGTGATGGTGGGCAGGGCGCTCGTATCGCAGGTTCCCTGCGACGGCGTCGCCGAAACGAAGTTCACACCGCTGGGTAGAGTGTCAAGGACCTGAACATCCGGCGCATCAGTAGGCCCTGCGTTCGTGACCGTAATCGTGAACGTCGCCTGGCCGCCCTGGCGCACCACCGTCTCGCCAACCGACTTGGTCACGCTCAGGTCGGCGGTGCCAGTGACCTGGACGCAGGCGGAGAACTCGGAGGTCTCGAGGGCTACGAAATCGTCTTGCGCCTTAAGCCCAGGGGAAGAACCGTGGTTTGGCCCATCTTTCAGTTGAGGGTCTGCGAGACGTGTCGCGGTGGATGTCACGAATTGGCCAGGCGGCACGCCCGTTAGCCCCGTCGCGTTGATGGTGGCGTCGCCGTCGGTATCCGTCGTCACGACCGTTTGTCCCAGGAAGGTCTTGCCCTCGCCGTACCCCGACGGGTCGCACGCGGTGTTGGCGAAAAACTGAATGAGGAAGCTGCGGTTAGGCAGACTATTGAGCGTCCCCGTAACGGTCGTCGTCGCGCCCCCCGAGACAGCCGTCGCCAGGACCGGGAAGTTCTGGAGGTTGTTCGGGCCGCTATCCGGGTCCTGGCTGTCGTTGGGCGTGACACCGTCATCGCTCAGGTCAATGCCCAGGCCCGCGTTGTTGTAGATGGCGTTGGTAAGAATGACGTTCCCAGTGGCTAGACAGGTCGCCGAGTCTTTCGTCGTTCTGACGATGGCAATGCCGTCCTTCGTCGTGCCGCCGTTGTTGGCGATGGTATTGCCGGCCCCGCTACCCGACCGGTTCTGGCCAATGATGTTGTCATTCGAGCCGGTCACATACACGCCATAGCCAGCATTACCCAACGCCGTGGTCCCATCAGCGCCGACGCCGATCAGGTTGCCCGAGATCACAGTGTTGTGCGTCGCGGCATAGCCAGTCGTATTGGTGACACCATCAACGATGTTGCCGCAGTTGCCCTCGTTGATCTGAATGCCATCGCCCGCGTTGCCAGCGATGACATTGGTCAGAATCTGGTTGTCAGGCCCCTGAACGGCGATACCGGCTCCAGTGTGCCCCAGCGCCGCAAGACCCGTTTTGTCCGTTCCGATGTAGTTGTTGGTGATGACGTTACTACCGCCACCGCGGCCCGCCGGGGCATAGGTGGAGTTGAACGGGTTGCTATTCTGGTTGATGAGAATGCCGGCGCCGTAGCCCGAGATGATATTGCGATCCGCCGCCTGACTACTCCCAATGAGCGTGGCGTTGGCGCCCTCCAGTCGGATTGCCTGGCTGGTGCTGGAGGTGACGTCTGTCAGGCCCGTCGTGTCTGTGCCGAGGAAGTTGCCATAGATGCCAATGCCCGTTGGCGGGACGACCGGGTTGGCGCCACCGCCGTCTCCATCAATCTGGATGGCGCGGCGGAAGCGGTTGATGACCAGCCCTTTGACGATGCTATTGGATGGGTTCTTGGTGACAACATTGGGCGCAGTCTGGACAGCCTGGAAGAACAGGCCGATCGAGCTTGTGGCATTCACGCCGCTCAGTTCAACGCACAGGGCGCCGTTGAAGCCGATGGCGGCGGAGTTGGGCGTTGCGCCGCCCTGGGTGTAGCCATTGATCGTTACCTGGTCAGTGATCGTGGGCAACTGGCTTGTCGGTGCGATCGTGGCAGGACACACCGGCGCACCGGACGCTCGGATGTCGAACTCAATGGTGTCCGCGCCAGCATTGTTGTTGGCCGCGCAGATGGCCTCGCGGAGACTTACGACGCCGTCAGCGCCTGGCAGAGACGCGACGGTGACATTGGCGCATACTCCGCTGGCAGCGTCAATGGTGTCACTGGTGGTCGTGACGGTGATAGTGCTGAGCGGCGCCGAAGGCGCGGCGGCGGTCGTGGTCGCGCGCGTGCCTAACGTACCCAGCGCAAGAAGCAGCGCCAGAACGGTGATGACCAGTACTCGTCTCATTGTGCCTAACCTCCCATGCCAATGCACCGCGACGAAGTGGCGACAAGACGGGCAGCCTCTCAGCTCCGCCCATCTCATTTCTCAATAGAAGCGCAGTAGAGCCGCTGAAAAGCGGGCCTGCTGCGCTTCTACATCTACATTAACAAACGGCAGACACTCGGCTGGGATATGGCCTGCCCGCCCATTTGTTAAAATTCGATGAATTGAACGGGGGCAGACTCTGTGCCTCTATGACTGCGTTTCACACGTCCAGACATCGTACACTCGCAAACCAGCCATAAGCCCCGCCCGCGTTCGGACTGGGCCGCATCGCCTTCACCTCCACCTCTTGCACCCGCACCAGCCGACTACTCAGCCCTTGCGCACTCGTGTACGGGTCCGCCAGCTGCACCACCTGCCCACTCGCTCGCACGTTGAGGAGGGCCGTCAGCAGCTGCGCCGGCGTCCGCGTCTCCGTCGTCCCGTCCAGCTTCCGCACCACCGGCCCCAACAAGACCTCAAACTCCGTCTGAGGGATAGGGTCAGGCAGAACCACGTACCCCGCGCTCACCTCCCGTACCGCCCCGCTCATCGTCCCATCCGTCTGTAGGTCCAGCCGCAACAGCAGCCGTGTATCCACATAGCCCCCATTCGGAATCACCACCGTCCCCCCGTAGGCCAGGTTCACCGACCCCGCGCTCGTCCACGTCGAGCCGTTCCAGTACTCCACCCCGACCGGCCGTTGCGCCGTGAACCCCGACCCCCGAATCGCCACGTACCGCCACAGCTTCGACTCCCCAGGCAGCCCGCCGTCCATCCCCGGCAAGTAACAATAGTTGCCCGTCGCCGCAGTCCCGGACGCCGGACGATCCCCGAACGTGTTCAGGTCCATCTTGTACGTCGCCCACGCACTCCCGTTGTACGCGCTCATCAGCACCCGGTTCGCCAGGCCGCTCGCGTGCACGCCCCCCGCCAGCGCCCCAGACCCC
This sequence comes from Anaerolineae bacterium, assembly GCA_046328525.1. Taxonomy (GTDB): domain Bacteria; phylum Chloroflexota; class Anaerolineae; order Epilineales; family JAHCIE01; genus JBDHWG01. Next base: position 469,648 of record JAXLWK010000004.1, on the reverse strand, counting down.
GCCACCACCTGCCGCACCATCTCCCACCGCCCCCCGCCGGAAGGAGTATACGCCAGCAGATACACCCCCGCCGTCGCCTCATCCGACTCCGCCAACGCCCACAGCCACCCCTTCCCCGCCGACATAGACCGCACCGCCAACGCAATCGTCCCTTCCCCGCTCGTCGAGACAAAGAAGTTGGGCGGACTAACCTCCGTGTACGTCGCCCCCCCGCTCCACCGCCACACCCGATCCGCCAGCAGAAAATACATCGCCCCCTGAAACTCCACCCACGCCGTGTACGCCGTCGCCAACTGAAAGTTCCGATTCTCCAACACCCGCGTCAACGTCGCCGTCGAGCCGTCCACCATGTTCCACGTCACCAGGTACACCCCATCGCGCCGCGCCAGGTACATCTTATCCTGATACCCAAACATCCCCTGCACCACCGAGATCGTATCCCCAGACACCAACGCCGCCGATTGATTCCACACCGTCGAGTTGATCAGCCCCTTCAGGTTCACCCCAGAGAACTTCTGCGTCGCCCCCGCAATCTGACACATCCACCCGTAGTTACTATCCCGCGATCCCACAACCGTCCCAACCGTAGACCCCGGACCCAACGCCGCCCCCGCGTTCGAGCACGTCATCGCATTGACCCCGCCGCCCGCCTGATTGAACCACGCATACCCATTCGCCTGAAACGCCACGCTCAACGCCCCGCTCGCCGTCGCCCCCGTCTGCTCCGCCAGCGAGTTCCCCCCAATGCTATACCGGTACACCCGCGAGTAGGACCCCGTCGCCCCCGCCAGGAACGCATCATACCCCGCCAGGTCAATCCCCCCGCTCCACTGAACGCCCCCACTCGTCACCGTGAGAAGACTCGATGCCGCTCGCGCCCCGTCCAACCGCGCATCAATCCCCTGCCCCCGCGCATACTTCCCCGTCCCCGCCTCTAGCCCATACCCGCCCGCCAGGAACCCCGACGAGATCTCCGGCCGCGACAGCACATCCCGCGACAACGCCCCACCCTGACGCGGCACCAGAAACGGAGCCTCGCCCCGCTTCCACACCAGGCCCTGCTTGCTCCGCCGCAGCATATACCCCACCCCGTTCAGCACGAGATGATGAGAACTCCCCGCCACATCCGCCACGCGACCTCCTATCTTCTGGCTTCACGCGATGACCGCGAAGCGCAGCGTCATCTCGCTTCCATCCGGGTAGCGCCGCTCTGTTAAGCCATCCGCCGCCCACGTGACCGTGAACGTTCCCCAGGCGTCGGCATACGTGAGCGGCCCGACGGCGTTCCAGAACGCCAGCAGCCAGCTCCGCACCTGCGCCGGCGTCAGCCCGTAGGCCGCGCCGCCCGGCGCGAGCAGCCCCTGCCCCAGGCCCAGCGCCGTGACCTCCAGCGCCGCGCTGCTGGGATCGGCGCCCGCGTCCGCCCACACCCACGTGTCGTCGCGGCGGTACGTCACGGCGACAAGCGGGCCGCGCCGGTCGGCCGCCGCGATGAACCCGACCGCCTGCCCGCCGTTCACGGCATCGTGCCGCAGTGTGAAGTGACAATCCACGCCAATCGTTGCCATTTGCAAAGTCCTCCGTGACGGAGTGGCGGTGTGACGCAGTGAATGGGACGCCACCTCGTCACCTCGTCACCTCGTCGCTGTCCCACATCACCCCCACGCCACATACGCGCTTTCGGAGCGTTGGATGGACGCCAGCCAATCGCGGGCTTCGCGCTGCCGCTGCCGCGCCCACGCCTCCACCCGCAGCCGCGCTGCGCCTGACACATTCTCCGCCTCCGCGACCTGCCGCTGGCGCGAGACCGCCGCCTGCGCCTGGGCGGCGAGAAGCAGGCCGCGCTCGTGGGCGGCCGGGACGGTCGTCGCCCCCGCCCCGTCCAGCCCGCTAAGGGTGTGGTCCGTCGTGTACAGCACGCGCACCACCTCCGGATCGCTGAAGCGGTGGCCGTCCACGAGCGCCAGCCCATTCGGCGGCGCTGTCGCCTGAAACGGGCGCGGCGTCATCTGCCCCGCCGCCGGCTGCGTCGTGTCCCACGGCGCCCAGAACGCCAGCACCTCGCGGATGGCCCACGCCGACGGCAGCGTGACCTCATCCTTGCCCGCCAGCCCGGTCAGCGTGTAGACCTGGCTCGTCACGCGCGGCGCCGCGCCGCCGTAAAGCGCCAGGGCGTCGCGCAGGGCGTCCGTCAAGACCTCGTCCGGCCACGCCAGCCCGGATGGGTCCCGCAGCTCGTTCCGCAGCGCGCTAATCGCCGATGTGAGAGTCAATGCCATGTCTGACCTCCTTGAGAGATGATGTGACGGAGTGACGATGTGACGATATGACGATGTGGGTGCCGCTCCTGTCACCAGAAACCGTAAGGTTGGCCGGGGAACACGGCTGGCGCCCTCGGCGTCTGTAGCAGTGGAAACAACGTCATTCGTCACGGTGACCGTCTATAGGCGACCAGGAGATTTGCCATTATGACCGCGCGTGGGTATCAATTGTTTGCCACGATCCTTCTCCTTCCCTTCGCCCTTGTCGCCCTCGCCGCGTGCGGCGGGACGACGCCCACCACGGCCGGGCCTCGGCCCACGGAGACTAACATGTCTAAGCCAGCCACTGGCGTTGAGAAGACCCTGTACATCGGCCCGATGCTTCGGGACTGCGTCGGCGTCGGGCCGATGAAGTGCCTGATGGCGCGCGAGGACCCGACTGCGCCCTGGCAGCACTTCTACAGCCAGATCGAGGGCTTCACCTTCGAGCCTGGCTACACCTACACCCTCCGCGTGCGCGTCACCGACGTTCTCACGCCCATCCCCGCCGATGCCTCGTCGAAGCGGTACACCCTGATCGAGGTGGTCAGCAAGACCCCCGCGCCGACCGTCGCCCCCGCCGCGACGATGGGCGGCACGAGCTGGACGCTGGCCGAGATGAGCGGCAAGCCGCCGATCTCCTCCCCGAAGCCGGTCACGATGCAATTCGACGCCGAGGGCCGCGTCGCCGGATCGGCCGGCTGTAACCAATACTCCGCCAGCTACACCGAAGACGCCGGCCAGCTGCGCGTGGGTCAGGCCCGCTCGACGCGGATAGCGTGTATGCAGCCGGGCGTCATGGAGCAAGAAGCCGCCTTCCTCAAGGCTCTCTCCGCGGCCGCCACCGTCACCCGCGACGGCGACCGCCTCCAGGTGACCACCGCCGACGGCGTCCGCCTCGTGTTCACAAAGTCGTGACGCCACACAAACACCCGCCGCTTGTCGGCTGCGCGTCCCCCACCCGTCGCCTCCGTGTGCCTCGGTCTTGCCAAAGGGGTGTATAATGGAAGAAAGGCTCCCGCGATTCATTCCCGGTGTACCACCGGCGTGGTGGGCCGCCATTCGTAACGCGCGACCCACGCTAGAGAAAGGATTCCCTCAATGGCCGCGATTGATATTCTCGTCCACGACTTCCTGGCGCAAAAGAAAATCGCCGTGGTCGGCGTCTCCGACAAGCGCCAGACCGGCTGCAACATCGCCTACCAACGCTTCAAGGCCGCCGGCTATACCGTCTACGCCGTCAACCCGCACCTCACAACCTACGACGGCGACCCGTGCTACCCCGACCTCAAGTCTGTCCCGGAGACACCCGATGGCGTGTTCATCTTCGCCAACCCCGGCGTCACCGACGAGATCGTCCAGCAATGCGTTGACCTCGGCATCAAGCGCGTCTGGATGCACTGCATGATGGGGACGCGGCCCGGCGCCATGGCGAGCGCGACCAGCGTCTCACCGGCCGCCGTGCAGATGTGCCGCGATCACGGCATCACCGTCATCCCCGGCTCGTGCCCGAACCAGTACCTGGACGCGGACTTCTTCCACGGCGCGATGCGCGTGATGTGGGGCGCCCTCGGCTGGATGAAAGTACCCGAGCCAGCCTAGCCTCTGGCCCAGCGGCTGCGCAAGTGCTGGAGAAGAGTTCAGTTGTTGAAGTGCGATTGCCGAGGGGGCGCGGAGATTTGCGCCCCTCTCGCTGCGTCTCGCGCGTCAGCGCGTCCGGCTCTGGCCCCGCTCGCGGTGGAGTAGAGACGCGCCATGTCGCGTCTCTACCATCCGTTTATCCGTTCCCCATCCGTTGACAGATCCCCTACGCGTTGCCGCGGTACAGCGGCCGCCAGTCAATCACCCCGACCGCATACACGAATCGCGTCTTGATCCGCAGCTCATCATTCGTGAACATGCTCCCGACCTCCGGGGCGTCCGCCACGCGATTGCCCGGTCGGTCGGTAACGAGTACAATTGCCGACATCGAGCTGTTGTCGATTGATAACGCACGGAGCATGGAGATGAGTGAGACTGTCACTTTGGACCTGCCAACCGAAGTCGCCAGACGCGTGAGGGAAATCGCGGCGCGTACCCACCGCCGCCCGGAAGATATCCTGGTCGAATGGCTGGACCGCGCCGCCGCCGACCCGCCGGTTGAAGTGCTCTCGAATGACGAGATTCTGGGCCTGTGCGATTCGCAGTTGGCGGACGCCGAACAGGCAGAATTGAGCGAGCTTCTCGTTGGCGCCCGCGAGGGAGCCGTGACGGATGGCGAGCGAGGTCGCCTCGACGAGTTGATGGACCGCTACCGCCGCGGCCTCGTTCGCAAAGCGCAGGCATGGAAAGTCGCCGTCGAACGCGGCCTGCGCCCCCCGCTGAACTGACAGTCGTGCCACGACCTCATATTCCGGGCGACCTGGACCGGCGTGTTCGCCAGGCAGCGCGCAATCGCTGCGGCTACTGCCTGAGTCCTCAACACCTGGTCATGGCGCGCCTCGAAATTGAGCATATCATTCCGCTGGCGCAGGGCGGGGGCAGCGACGAGAGCAACCTATGGTTATCTTGCCCATTGTGCAATCGCTACAAAGCGGACAAGATTTCAGCCCGTGATCCTCTTACAGGCGAGGACGCCGCCTTGTTCAACCCGCGCACCCAGGTATGGGCCGACCACTTTCGCTGGAGCGAGGACGGCCTGCGCATCATCGGTTTGACGCCCACCGGCGGCGCCACCGTCGCAGCCCTCCACCTCGACGATGACCCGGACGCGCTCCTCGTGCGCAGCTATTGGGTGCTCGCCGGCTGGCATCCACCACAAGACTAAAGCCTCTGCTCGCCGACGCCACCGAGGAATGCTTCGTTTCACTCAGCATGACACCGGCGACACGGGCGCGAAGGGTGTTGGATCGCGAAGGCCGCGAAAGGAAGAGGAAAGACGCGAAAAAGACACGCCCTCGCGCCCGCCCTTCTCGCCCTCGGCGCCTGCCTCCTCCTGCTGGGCGCCGCCCTCTCGCCCGCCCGCGCCGCCGCCAGCCGTCCTCTGCTGACCGCGACTCCCACGCCGACGTGCGCCGCGCCCGGCTGCGTCCAGGTCTTCCTGGCCCTGCTCACGCGCCCCGACGTCCGGTCGAGCGACATCGTCACCGGCCGCGTCGTTCTCGAAGACGGGCGCTGCTGCGCCGGCGGCATCGCCGGCGAGCCGCTTTTCATCCACGCCGCCTTCTCCGCCCACAGCTACGCCGGCGCCGTCACCGACATGCGCCGCGCCACCGGCGGCTCGTGCGCCCTCGCCATCGGCCGCCTGGACGCCGCGCCCTGGCTCTTCTTCCTGGACGACATGTGGTACAGCATCACCCCGCCCATCAACTGGTCCACCTTCGCCGTCGCCGCCCAGTACCAGGACGGCCACGGCAACATCTCGCAACCTGCCTGCGACGACATCGCCATCGAGGGCATGCCCCCGCCCCCGGCGACGACGACACCCACGCCCACCGCCACCGCTACCCAGACCCCCATCCTCGACCCGCTCCCGCCGACCCACACGCCGATCCCGACACCGACGTAATCGCAGCTACCGTCCCTTCCTGACAACTGTCGCCCTTGCCAAACAACCCGTGATGGCCTAGTATTGTCTATGTGGCCGAACCAACCCGTACAGCATCAGGAGGTGTCGAAATGCGGGTCCTCGAACGACGCGTGCAGCACAAGGTTCCGAGCCAGGACAAGTACTGGGCGTGGGAGAAACAGTGGGAGGCGGTTGAGCAGCGCCTTGGCGGCTATCCGCCCAAGCGCCACTACATGCTCGTCAGCGGGCGTGACCCATTGGGCACGATGGTCTGGAAACGCGAGTGGGAGAGCATGGCTGCGCTGGAAGATGGCACGCAGAGGTTCTTTGACGACCCCGAGGCGATGCGCCTCATTCAAGACTACGGCAGCGGGCCCGTCCAGGACGGCGAGATGGTCGAGCTCTACATGGTGCCGTAATACGCTCCGCCGTACCCTGACCTAGACACAGGTGGCCCCGCGGATCACGAAGGGTGCGCAAGGGACGAAAACCGCGAAAGGCGTCGGCCGGGCGATACCTTTTCGCGCCTTTCGCGCCTTTTCGTGGCCTTCGTGATCCAACACCTCACCGGCTTCCAGCCCCCTTCTCCTGGGGCGCTACGCTGGCACTCTGAGCGGGGCGAAGAGTCCCGGCGACGCCACCGACTTGAGTCGGTGGCTGAGGGGGCAAGCCTGCTCAAGCAGGCTCGGATGCGTGCCTCTCGCTCAGCCGGCCTGCTTCCAGCAGGCTTTCCCATTCCAGCCGCCGATTTCTAATCGGCGTCGTCGCCGGGCAACAACTGAGCCAAGAGGCTCACCACGGAACACACGGAATAGGAACAGGGTAGGTGACTCCGACAGATTACCGCTGACGTTGCCGCGTCAGCCGCCCAGGACTACAATTGCCGACACAGCGGGGTTGGCTCATCTGAGCAACACCCTCCCGTGCTGAGAATAAGGAGGCTCTCCGATGGCTCCAGAAGCCCCAGGGAACCTGGTCGTCGTCGACGCGCGCTTTGATGAGGATGGGGACCTGGTTGGCGATGTCGAGAGCGTTGACATTTCCGATGTGCCAAGAGCCTCAATTGATGCCATCAATAGTTGGCTCTTTGTGTACTGGAACAATACGCCTACGGGTGAGGATTACATTCCAGTTAGCGGCGGTGTTGTCTTTGTTGAGCAACCTCTTCCCCAGGGATACCGATTAGTCCCGGCAAGTCCGTTCGAGCCAACTCACTCGGGCGGCGGGCGATATTCATACCGCTATCCAGCCCTCGGTGAAGGGCTCATGTTCGTCCTGATTCTGCCGGAAAGCTATACCCTTACCAATCCCCGGCCCACCCCCCGCGCCGCAAAGCTGTTCAAGCAGCGATTGGCAGTTTATTGGAAACCCTCCGAGAAATACGGCAAGGAAACCAAGATTAGCTGGATGCTAACGAAGTTCCACGGGAATCCTCGGGAGGAACGAGACCGAGTCAACAGCGCCATAGACCGGGCCGAAGATGCCCCGGATAACCAGGGCGCATACGTTGACCAGCTCGGGCGCCAGCGGAGACGCGAGTGGGACAAGCCCGCTCTGCGCGAACTGCTCAACGGCAGATTCTCCCTAAATGAGTTGCGGACAATCGCTATCGACCTGAACTACGGAGATGCTGAAGGGAAGGACAAGAGCACATTGGCGCGTGACCTGATTGACCACCTTGCTCGCCGCGAGCAGATCGACCGCCTCATCGCCTGGATCAAGAGATTCCGTCCTGACATTAACTGTAGTGCATTTGAGGTTACATAAGACGTGCAAGCACCGCCCCGCGCCGACCGCACCTTGTCATCTTCAGTGCAGTATTCAGTTGTTAAGGTGCGATTGTCGAGGCTCGGACAGGTTTGGGTGAGGGTCTTGTAACCTCGCGTTGGGATGAAGACCCTCACCCCATCCCTCTCCCACGGGGAGAGGGGGTCAGGCCTACGCGTTGCCGCGGTACAGCGGCCGCCAGTCAATCACCCCGACCGCGTACACGAATCGCGTCTTGATCCGCAGCTCATCATTCGTGAACATGCTCCCGACCTCCGGGGCGTCCGCCACGAACACCTCCGGCGCGCGCCCAAAGCGGTAGCCGATGCCCACGCCCGGGCTGATGGCCGGGTCCGCCGCCGCGAGCCACGCCGTCGCGCTCGTCAGCTCCGGGCACGTCACCACGTTTTCTGCCATCGTCCGCCGCACGTTATCGTAGAACACGTTGCTCGTCGGCTCCGCGTTCGACACCATGATCTGCAGCGCCGTCTTCTCCAGCTCGATCGGCACGACGATATAGCGCGGGCGCACGCCCAGCCGCCGCGCCGACCCCAGCTCCGTAATCTTGAACATCTTCTGGATCGCCGCGTCCCAGTTCGCCGCGCTCAGGGCGTTCGTGTCAATGTTGCCGCGGCTCGCGTGGAACAGCACTGTCGCGTCCGACAGCGTGATGCCGGTCAGGGTGTTGGCCGTGAACACGTTCGCCACCGCCGCCGACAGCGTCCGCACGCCCGCCGTCGCCAGCATGTTCGGAATCTGGCGCACCTTCTGCGTCTGGTCCCGGTCAATCATCTCCAGCGTCAGGCCGATGTAGCCGCCCTTCTTCGTCCACGCCGACGTCTCCGCCTTGTCCGTCCACGCCAGCTCAGTGTACGCCGCGCCCTCCGCGACCGTCGGCAGGTCGCCGAACCCGCCCACGCTCACCCAGTCCACCGTCTGGAGCGTGTTGAAGTCCTCCTCATACGAGATGCGGCGGAACCAGTCGTAGCCCGCCCGCCCCAACTCCTCGGCGCGCGCCGGGATGACCTTGTTCATGAGGTTCGCCACCAGGCTCGCCATCGTGCTCGTCGAGCCGTTGGCGAACAGCGCCCGCTCCGCGTTGTACACCCCGTACATGTCCAGGTCGCCCGTCACCAGGTGATACAGCTCGCGGATGCCCGACAGGCGCGGCGTGTCGCTCAGCGCGTCGGGCACCGGCAGGCCCATCAGCCGCGCGAACGCCGCCTCGATGCGCTCCTCCTGGCTCCACATCGCCGCAAGGTATTGTCCACCCCTCTTCCACCCCTCTCCCGTTCTGGGAGAGGGGCCGGGGGTGAGGGACTGGCCTACCCCCTGCACGATCCCGCCCTCGACCAGCGCCGCGAACGCCGCCCGCTCCCGCCCCAGCGCCGCCTCCAGCGCCTCCGCCGCGAACACCTGCCCGGCGAACTGCGCCCGCACCTTCTCGCGGATGGCCGCCGGTAGGTCCGCCGCCGCCCCTAGCGCCGCCGCCAGCGTCGCCTGGCATTGCAGGCGCAGCAAGTCCTCGCGCTCCGCCACCGTCTCTGCCCCCGTCAGCCGCTCGCTCATCGTCTCACGCCTCCTTTCCGCAGGAGCCTCTGGCCCCTGCACCCCAAAGACAAGCCCCGCCGTCCCGGCCGCCGGGTTGTACACCAGGTCGGCCGAGTACACCGTCTCGATGCGTGTCACCTTCCGTCCGCTCGCTAGCAGCCCCACGTCCACCGACAGCCCGACCGGCGGCGTCGGCCGCCCCGCCGAGCGGTCCGCCACGAGCTGCTCCAGCAACTCCCGCGCGACCTCGCGCGACGGCCCCCACGGGCGGAACCGCGCCATCACCGCCCCGCGCGTCTCGTCCCAATAGGCGTCGTGGACCACACCGGCGATGTCCCGCGCCGAGCGCCCCGTGCCGAGCGCGCCGTGGTCCACGAACGACGCCACCACGCGGAACAGCCCGCGCTCCACCGCGTCGCGCAGCGCCTCCGCCTCGAACTCCCAGCCGTTCGCCGTCCCCGCCGCGATCACCGCCAGGCGAAACGCCCCGTCGCCGACCGCGTCCTCGAACGCCGCCGCCAGCCGCACGCGCTCGACCTCTCTCTGGCTCCCCCCGTCCGCCGGGGCAGCACCCGCCGCCTTCTTTTCCCTCGCCATGCGCGATACCTCCTTCCCTTCTCTCTTACCCCCCCTCTCCCAGAACGGGAGAGGGGGCAGGGGGGTGAGGGACTGGCTCAGAGGGAGAGGCCTGCCGCAGCCGCCGCGCAATCTCGTCCGGGTCCACAAGCTCCCCGGCGAACTTCCACGCCACCACCGCCGCCTCCTCGTCCGTCGCCCAGCCCCGCTCCACCATCATCGCCAGCGCGTCCACAATCGAGCGCGCCGCCTGCGCCAGCGTCAGGTTGTCCTCGCGGTTCAGGTCCGTCACCGCCCAGCGCAACTGCAAGTCCTCGCCTGTGCGGATCGGCGGCCCGCCCAGGTGGCCCGCCTGCTGCGCCCGCATCACCGCCACCGCCATCATGTCGCCCAGCATCGTCGTGAACTGCCGCTGGCGGTGCAGCAGGTGGCGGTACGTCGGGATGTTCGCTTGCTTCGCCGTCGCCTGCGTCGCCCCCTCCGGGTCACCCAGGAAGTGTGGCGGCATCCCGACCCCCGCCGCGACCATCATCCGCAGCGCCTTGCCGTCATCCGCCGCGTCGTCCGCCCCGATGTGCGGCTGCACTGCCCGCCACTCCTCCTCCGGCCCGTGGATGAGCAGGCTGCCCGCGCTCGGCGGCTGCGCGTACTTCTGCCGCGCGTTCGCCACGGCCAGGTCCGGCACGCGCACCTCCCAATAGAACAGGCTCTTGTAGTAGTTGAGGCGCACGCGCCCCTCCAGCCACTCCTTGTAGCGCTTGAGCCAGATCAGCACCGGCCCCAGGTCGCCCTCGCCGCGCACCGCGCCCACCGGCCGGTTGATGGCGTAGTGCAGCATCACCGGCTCGCCCGGCGCGAGCGTCGGCTCCGCCAGCCCCTTCCAGCGCTTCCCCCCGTTCCACCCCCCCATCCCCCCGCCGGCGGGGGGATCAGAGGAGGGTCTTCCCGGCGTGAGCTGCCAGTAGCCCATCTCCCGCTCGTAATCCTCCGCGTGCGTCTCCACGTCGCGGATCACGCTGGCCGGGATGAAGCGGAAGTAGCTCATGCCGTCGGCCGCGTTCGTGAACACCACCGGGAACAGCTCCCCCGCCCGCGTCAGCTCGTCGCACAGGTGGGGCAGGCGGGCGCGGAAGCGGTTCTGCGGGTGCGCCCACAGCCGCTCCAGGAACCGTCCCACCTCCTCGTCGGCCTGGCACTCGAACTCGATGCCGTCCGACACCACGAAGTCCGTCACCAGCCCCACGATGCGCCGCGCCAGCGGGTTGACCCGCCATGCCTGGAGCGCGTCGCCCAGCTCCTCCTTGCGCTCCGTCCAGCGGCGGTCCGTCTGCGCCCCCGACCCGGCCACCTGGTCCCACCAGCGGTCGTCCACCACCTGCACCGCCGCCTTCACCCGCGCCTCGATCACATCCCCAAACATCCACGCCGCTACGCGATCCCGCCACGTCATCATCTCATCCCCTCGCCTTCGCCTCGATCAACTCCCGCATCAACGCCATCTTCTCTTCGTAGCACCGCTTCATGCTGAACTCCATGTCCTCGATGCGGTTCTGGAGCCGCCGCAGCTTCTCCTCCATCTGGCGGATGCGCACCAGCGCCACGGCCAGCATCACCACGAGGACGCCGTACACCAGGAGAAGCGCCAGCGCGTCCAGCAGGTCCACCATGCCGTCCTGCATCGGCCACCTCCTATCGCAACAAGTACCACACCTCGATTTGCCGCCGCACCGTGAACGGCGTTCCACCGTCCACCGGCATCACGCGCACGCGGCGCGTTCGCCCGTCCGTCGTCACCGGCGTCAGCCGCGAGAGGTCGTCCAGCAGCCGCACCGCCGCGTCGGGCGACATCCCGGTCAGGATCTGCACCCGCCGCCGCGTCACCCGTTCCCCGGCGCACAGCCGCCGCAGGACGATCACCAGCCGCCCCGCCAGTCTGGCGCGCTCCGATCCCCCGGCCGGCGCGGCGTCCGCCGCCGCCACCGCGTCCGCCGCTTCCAGCGCCAGCCGCCGCGCCACCCGCGTGTCGCACTCCAGCGCCAGCGCCGCTTCCTCCGGCGAGACCGTCTGCCCGATAAGCTCCTGGTAGATGAGCCACGCCAGCACCTGCGCCGACGTGTATTCCTCACACCCAATGCTCATGGTCTCCCTGGCCCCAATCTTTCTAGCCCCCCATTGTCACGCGCCCATCTTACACCAGCAGGCAGCCCCGACGCGCCGAATAGTGTGATACCAGCGTGAAGAATCAGAACGTTTGTCCAACTATTTTTCACGCAGCAGGTCGTCGGCGGCAACATCAACCCGAACAACATGACGCCGCAGCAGATGGCCGCCCTGGCCCAGTGGATGCAGCAGAACCACCCCGAGGCCCTCGGTCAGGTTGCGGCGGAGAACCAGAACAACCCCGACCTGCTCCAGAGTCTGCTCGGCAACAAGCTGCTCATGCTCGCCGTCGCCGGCCTCGGCGCCAAGTACCTCGCCGACCGCAGCAAGCAGCGCTGACCCCGCCCCTCTCCCATTTTGGGAGAGGGGGCAGGGGGTGAGGGGGGCGGACATCGCCAGAATCAGCGAGGGCGTGCTATCGCAGCACGCCCTCTTCTCACATTCCGTGTGTTCCGTGTATTCCGTAGTCCCCCGCCCCGTCTCAACGCGATAGCTGCCCCTCCAGCCAGTCCGTCGCCACGCCACCCACCGCGAACTCCGGGTGCGCGACGATGCGCCGCAGCGCCCCAATCGTCGTCGGCACGCCCTCGATCTCGAACTCGTCCAGCGCCCGCAGCAGCCGCGCCAGCGCCGTCGGCCGGTCCGCCCCCCACACGATGAGCTTGGCGAGCAGTGAGTCGTACCACGGCGACACTACGTAGCCCGCCTCCAGGTGGCTGTCCACCCGCACGCCGGGGCCGCCGGGCGGCCGGTAGCGCGTCACGACGCCGACGCGCCCGGCGAAGTCGTGCGCCGGATCCTCGGCGTTGATGCGGCACTCGACCGACCAGCCGCGTGGCGCGACGACGGCGTCGCGGTAGTCCGCCTCCCCCGCCGCGACAAGCAGTTGCTCCCGCGCCAGGTCCCAGCCCGTCACCATCTCCGTGATCGGATGCTCCACCTGAAGACGGCGGTTGATCTCCATGAAGTAGATGCTCTCGTCCGCGTCTACCAGGAACTCGACTGTCCCGGCGTTCACGTAGCCGGCGGCGTGGGCCAGGCGGCGCGCGGCGGCGTGCAGGCTGGCCCTTGTCGCGTCGCGCAGGCGCGGGGCCGGCGTCTCCTCGACGAGCTTCTGGCGGCGGCGCTGCACCGAGCAGTCGCGCTCCCCCAGGACGAGGACGTTCCCGCGCCCATCGCCCAGAATCTGCACCTCCACGTGGCGGGCCGGGTGGACGAGCTTCTCTAGATAGAGTGTCCCGTCGCCGAAGGCCGCGCGCGCCTCAGCGTGGGCCGTCGGGAACAGATGCGCCAGGGCGCTCGCCTCGTCAACGCGGCGGATGCCGCGCCCGCCACCGCCCGCCGCCGCCTTGAGCAGCGCCGGGTAGCCGAGGCGCTCCGCCGCCTGCCGCGCCGCGTCCTCGTCCGCCAGGGGGCCGCTGCCGGGCGTCACGGGCACGTCGGCGCGCTCCGCTATGGCTCGCACGCTGGCTTTGTCGCCCAGCCGCGCCAGCGCCTCCGCCGGCGGCCCGACGAACGTCAGCCCGGCGTCGGCGACCAGGCGCGCGAACGCCTCACTCTCCGAGAGGAAACCATAGCCGGGGTGGACAGCGTCCGCGCCGACGCCGAGCGCCGCCTGCACGATGGCCGCGCCGTCGAGGTAGCTGCGCGCGGCGGGCGGCGGCCCGATGACCACGGCGCGGTCGGCCAGCCGGGCGGGCAGGCTGTCGGCGTCGGCCTGGGACACGGCGACCGTGGCGCGCAAACCCAGCTCGCGGCACGCCCGCAGGACGCGCAGCGCCGCCTCACCCCGGTTGGCGATCAGGACGTGGGAGAGCATCCCCTCACCTACTCCGCCTCCAATGTCATCAACGGCTGGCCGTACTCGACCAGCGCGCCACTCTCGGTGAGGACGGCGGTGACGCGGCCGGCGCGCGGGGCGCGCACCTGGTGCAGCGTCTTCATGACGTCAATCAGGCCGACCACCGCGTCCTTGTCCACGGCGTCGCCCGGCTGGACGTAGGGCGGGGCGTCGGCGGTGGGCGCGGCGTAGAAGACGCCGAGCAGGGGCGCGGTGATCACGACCTGGCCGGGCGGGGCGTGGGCGTGGCTGTCAGGGCGGGGGGACGCTTCCTCCGCCGTCTCGCCCGCGCCGGTCCCGCTGTCGCGCCGCAGGAGCAGGCGCACACCGCCGGCGTGCAGGCGCATCTCGCCCAGGCCGCTCGCCGCGAATGTCTCGATCACCGCCGCGATCTCCGCCGGCCCCCACGCCGGCCCCGCCTCGATGCTGCTCTCGCTCACAAGCTCCTCCTGCGCACGCCGCGCCGCCACGGCCTCGTCCAGGCTGACCTCCCGGAAACGCAGCTGGCTCCCGGGCCGCGCCTGCCCGACGACGCCGATATCGGCGCTAATGACGGTTGCGATCTTGGTGTAGCCGCCGGTCGTCTGCCGCTCGACCATCAGAATGATGGGCTGGCCGCTGTTGGGAACCTGGATCGCGCCCAGACCGATGCCCTCCGACAGCAGGTCCGCCCCGCGCGTGTGCGTCAGGCGCGGCCCGGCCAGCCGCACGCCCATGCGGTTCGAGTCCATCTCGACGCGGTACGGCTGATTGAGGAACGCGGCGCGGGCGTCGTCGGTGAAGCGGTCGGCCTGCGGGCCGAGGATGGCGCGGGCGACGGCGTCCTGGGGATACGTCGGCCACAGCGCCCGCCGCAGCCGACGGCCCACAAGGTCGGCCAGGGGACGCGGCGGCTCGCCGACAGGCAGCGTGTCGCCCGCCTGCAACGCCCGCCCGTCCAGGCCGCCCAGCCGCGCCATCAGGTGCGTGGCGCGGCTGCCGAGCGTCGGCTCGACGGTGACGCCGCCGGCGACGCACAGGTAGCCGCGCATCCCGGCGCGGGCCGGACCGATGCGCAGGCTGCTGCCGCGTGGGATGCGCGTCGCCTGCCACGGCGGGAGACCTGTCGTTGAAGGCTGGCGTGAACCGACTGGCTCCCCCTCGATGTGGGCGTCGAAGGGCGCGCCGACCAGGGCGACGACGGTGTCAGCATCGCATCGCAGCGTCGGGCCGGTCAGGGTGATTTCCAGGGCGGCCGCGTCCGGCCCATTGCCGACGATGAGGTTGCCCAGGCGCAGGGCCACGGCGTCCATCGGGCCGGCGGGCGAGATGCCCTGCTCGGCCAGCCCCGGCCGCCCCAGGTCCTGCACCGTTGTCTGAAAGCCGGGTTCGATGACGTGGAGCATGGTCTCTTTAGAACATCATGAGTAGGGTTGTCATATGTGACGTCTGTAAGGGCAATACCTTGTGGTTGCCCTGGGTAGCCACGAGGGCTACCCCTACTACACTACACCGCAGCAAAACGGACGCGGTCGCCGGCGCGCAGGAGCGTCGGCGGGTCGCGGTGCGGGTCGTATAGCGTCAGCCCGGTGCGCCCGATGAGCCGCCAGCCACCGGGCAGCGGCGCCGGGTAGACACCGGTCTGGTCGCCGCCGATGCCGACACTGCCCGTTGGAACCTCGCGGCGCGGCGTCGCCAGGCGCGGCGTCGCCAGGCGCGGATCCAGCCCGGCCAGGTAGGCGAAGCCGGGCATGAAACCGACGAACATGACCACGTACAGGCCGGCGCTATGGCGCGCGACGACCTCGGCCTCGCTCAGCCCGGTGTGCCGCGCCACGTCCGGCAGGTCCGGCCCATCCGCGCCGCCGTAGCCGACCTCGATCTCGACAATCGGTCCCTCCGCCGCGTGCTCGATGTCGGCGCGGCGGTCGGCGGCGGTCAGGGCCTCGGCGGCGGCAGCGGGCGGCAGCGCGAGCGGGTCGAAGAACACGAGCAGCGTGTGATACGCCGGCGACACGTCCACGATGCCCGCCGGCCGCGCCTCGGCCAGGGCGCGCATCAGGCCCAGGACGTGTCGGTTCGCCAGGGCAATGTCGGTCTCGTCGTATTCAGCCAGGAGGGCCGCGTCGCCGACGGCCCTTAAGCGCAGAGGCAGCTTAATCATACCCTCTCACAACAAGAGTCTTCAGGGATAACGTATCATTGCGAGGAGGGCGATAGCCCGACGAAGCAATCTCACCACGGAAGAGGGCTTCGCTACTCTGGGCAGAGTGCCGTTCGCAAGGGCGGGAGATTGCTTCGCTTCGCTCGCAATGACAACGGGTCACAGGAATGCTCGTGGGATCCTCAGCGTTCCTTTCATTTCTCAGGCTCGTCCAAGCCGGCCGGGACGCCGGAGACAAGCTCGGCGGCCTCGCCGCTCAGATGCCCGCAGGCGTTCCACTCCTGGATGACGCCCTCGACGCGCTCACCCTCCGTCGTCAGCTCCATGCGCGTGACGCTACAGTTGGACACGCCGGTCTCTCGCGCCAGCGCCAGGTCGAACGTCGGGACGATGTCGCGCAGGACGTTCATGAAGTTTCCGCCGTGGCTGACGACGACGACCGTCTCGCCGTCGCGGCCGCGCGTCGCCTCGCGCAGCCCGGCCGTGATGCGCGCCACGAGCGCGTGGCGGTCCTCGCCCCCTGGAAAGACCGCGTCGTCGTCGCCGGCCCACCAGGCGTTGACGACCTGGGCGAAGATGCGCCAGCTCGCCTCGCTTATCGGGTCCTCTTCCAGCCGCCCGACGTTCAGCTCGCGCAGCTCTTCCAGCGCAACCACCGGCCGGCCGACGGCCTCCCCGATGGCCTCGGCCGTCTGGACGGCGCGGCTGAGGGGCGAGGCGTAGATCGCGGCGACGGGCACATCTCGGAATCGCGCGGCCGTCTGCTGCGCCTGGAGCACGCCCTTAGGGGTCAGGGGCTTATCCACAATGCGGTACGAGAACTCGTGGCGCAGGTTCACCCAGCTCTCGCCGTGGCGCACCCAGTAGACGGTGTTGGTGGTCATGAACGCTCTCCAGCGTACGGAGTGCTGCGGCAAGAGGATAGCAGACCGGCGACGAACGGTCAAGCCCTCCGCTCCCCTCGTGGGAGAAGGGCGAGGGGAGAAGAACGCGCCGTCTCACCTCCACCCCCCTCTCCCCTTGTGGGAGAGGGGCTAGGGGTGAGGGCCTAGCCGCAAATGCAAAAGGGGCGAGCCTCGCGCAAGGCCCGCCCCCTCTAAAATTCCGTGTATTCCGTGTTAGAACCTGTCGTGCTATCGCTGGCGTAGAGGCGGGTTTCAAACCCGCCCCTACTTCTTGCTCCCCCGCTACGCTATGCCGTCACCCTCTCCGGCGCAGCGGCCTTGCTGAAGGTGAACTCGCCGCCGTCGGTCGCGTCCACCACGATCGTGTCGCCGTCGCCGAACTGCCCGGCCAGCAGCTTGATCGCCAGGGCGTCCTGGATGCGGCGCTGGATGACGCGGCGCAGAGGGCGCGCGCCGAACGCCGGATCGTAGCCCTCCTGGACGAGCCGCCGCTTGGCCGTGTCCGTCAGCTCCAGCCGGATGTCGCGCCCGGCCAGCATCTTGCGCAGGCGGTCGAGCTGAATCTCCACGATGTGGGCCAGGTCGGTCTCGCTCAGCGGGTGGAACAGGATGATGTCGTCAATGCGGTTCAGGAACTCCGGCCGGAAGTGGCCGCGCAGCTCCTCCATCACCCGGTTCTCGATGGCCGTCCACGGCATCCCGGTGCGCTCCATCTCCATGATCGTCGGGCTGCCGACGTTGCTTGTCATGATGATGACCGTGTTCTTGAAGTTCACCGTGCGGCCCTGGCCGTCGGTGAGGCGGCCGTCGTCGAAGATCTGCAACATCACGTTGAAGACCTCCGGGTGCGCCTTCTCGATCTCGTCGAACAGGACGACAGAGTACGGGCGGCGGCGGACGGCCTCGGTCAGCTGGCCGCCCTCCTCGTAGCCGACGTAGCCGGGCGGCGCCCCGATGAGCCGGGCGACGGTGTGCCGCTCCTGGTACTCGCTCATGTCAATGCGCACCATCGCGTCCTCGCTGTCGAACAGCAGCTCGGCCAGGGCGCGCGCCAGCTCCGTCTTGCCGACCCCCGTCGGGCCGAGGAACAGGAACGTGCCGATCGGGCGGTTCGGGTCCTGGAGGCCGGAGCGCGAGCGCCGCACGGCGTTGGCGACGGAGACGACGGCATTGTGCTGGCCGATGACGCGGGCGTGCAGGTTCTCTTCCAGGGCGAGCAGCTTCTGAATCTCGCCCTCCATCAGCTTGCTGACCGGCACGCCGGTCCACTTCGAGACGATTTCCGCGATGTCCTCGCCGGTCACCTCATCGCGCACGAGCTTGCGCTCCGTGGTCGTGCTGCTGGCTTTGGCGCGCTCCATCTCGGCCTGCGCCTGCTCCATCTCGCGCTGCAAGTCGAAGGCGCGGCGGTAGTCCTCGTTGTTGTTCGTCGCGCGCGCGCGGTTGAACACCCCCTGGAACTCGGACTGGAGGCGGTCCACCTCGGCTTGCAGCCGCGGGACACGCTCGGCCCCGGCCCGCTCCGCCTCCCACTGCTCGTTCAACGTGCGCAGCTCGCCTTCCAGCCGCCCGATCTCGCCCTGGGCCGCCTCCAGCCGCCGCCGCGATGCCTCGTCCTTCTCCCGCTCCAGCGCGGCGCTCTCCATGCGCAGCTGCGTCAGCCGCCGCTCCGCCTGGTCAATCTCCTGCGGCTTGCTCGTGTTCTCCATCCGCAGCCGCGCCGCCGCCTCGTCAATCAGGTCAATCGCCTTGTCGGGCAGGAAGCGGTCGGTGATGTAGCGGTCGGACAGGGTCGCCGCCGCGACAATCGCGCCGTCGGTGATGCGGATGTTGTGGTGAACCTCGTAGCGCTCCTTGAGGCCGCGCAGGATCGAGATCGTATCCTCGACGCTTGGCTCGCCGACGTACACCGGCTGGAAGCGGCGCTCCAACGCGGCGTCCTTCTCGATGTGCTTGCGGTACTCGTCCAGCGTCGTCGCGCCGATCATGCGCAGCTCGCCCCGCGCCAGCATGGGCTTGAGCATGTTGGAGGCGTCCATCGCGCCCTCCGCCGCGCCCGCGCCGACGACGGTGTGCAGCTCGTCCACGAACAGGACGACCGCCCCTGCCGCGTCCTCGACCTCCTTGAGTACCGCCTTGAGGCGTTCCTCGAACTCGCCGCGATACTTCGCCCCCGCCACCATCGCGCCCAGGTCCAGGGCAATCAGGTCGCGTCCCTGGAGCGCCTCCGGCACGTCGCCGCGGGCGATGCGTTGCGCCAGCCCCTCGACGATGGCCGTCTTGCCGACGCCCGGCTCGCCAATCAGCACCGGGTTGTTCTTGGTGCGGCGCGAGAGCACCTGGATGGTGCGGCGGATTTCCTCGTCGCGGCCGATGACCGGGTCGAGTTTGTTCTGCTTCGCCAGCTCCGTCAGGTTACGGCCGTACTGCTTCAGCGCCTCGTAGGTGGCTTCGGGGTTCGCGCTCGTCACGCGCTGGCTGCCGCGAATGTCACGCAGCGCGGCCAGGACGTTGGCCTCGGTCAGGCCGGCGTTCGAGAGCAGGGTCTTCCCGGCGCGCCCGCCCTCGGCCATCAGGGCGAGGAGCAGGTGCTCGGTGCTGACGTATTCATCGTTGAACGGCTTCATCTGCTCGTAGGCGTTGAGCACGACCTTGCGGAGGGCGCTGCTCATGCCGACCTGGGCGTCGCCGCTGATCTTCGGCAGGCGGTTCATCTCGGCCCGCGCCTGGCGCAGCAGAGCCGCCAAGTTGCCGCCGGCCTTGTCAATCACGCGGCCGACGATGCCCTCCGGCTGGTCGAGCAGGGCGACGAGCAGGTGAATCGGCTCGACCTGGCTATTCTGGGCGCGCTCCGCGAGCGCGGCCGCGCTTTCGAGGCTTTCCTGAGCCTTCTCGGTCAATCGCCTGGTATCCATAATGGCTAACTCCTCCAACACTTACGTTACTATATCCAGCTCAAACCGTAGCGCCGACTTCAGTCGGCGCTACATTCTACCCATCCCCATTCTAGCCATCCCTATTAGTGATGGCCCTTCGCCGGGGTGGGGGTGGCGGCGGGCTTGCGCCTGTAGATGGGGCGCGGCGGCTGCGGGCCGACCTTCAGCCCGTCCACCACCTCGACCACGCCCGGCACATACGTCGCTATCTCCAGCGCCGCCGCCTTCTGCTCCGCCGTATCGCAGCGCCCGCTGAGCAGCAGCGAGCCGTGGAGCGAGGCGATGGACACCTGGTCCGTCGTCAGCCGCAAGCGCGGATCTAGCGCGAGGCGGTTCGCCGCGTCTAGCTCGATGTCGGTGTCCGTCAGCAGCTCGTTGCGCACCGCCTTGACGCCCGGCGTCGCCTGGGCCGTGGTGACGGCCAGCTCGACGTGAACCGGCGTGCGCACAATGCCGCTCAGGGTGGCGACGCCGTCGGCGAAGGCGACGCCAATCGAGTCGTGCGCCTGGCGCAGCGCCTGGTGATTGTGCAGCCGCTGAATGATGTCGCTACGGGTCTGGTCATCAATTTCCAGCATCTCGGTCGGGTGCGGAATTGGCTCGCGGGAGCGGTCCACGGCAGCGTCTCCTATGGGGCTTGGGTTGCGTCACGCTGAGTAGTATACACCTGCTCCGTCTCGCGCCCTAACGCTTCTGCTCCCCCTCTCCCATTTTGGGAGACGGGCGGGGGTGAGGGACGGCACGCTACACCGACATCTCGCGGCGCAGCCGGCGCATCTCCTGGCGCAGCATCTCCATGTCGCGGTGCATCTGCTCCATGCGCTCGCGCATGTTTAGGATCACCTCGACACCGGCCAGGTTGACGCCCAACTCCTCCACCAGCCGCGTGATGCGGCGCAGCCGCTCGATGTCGTCCGCCGAGTACAGCCGGATATTGCCCTCCGAGCGCGCCGGCGTCACCAGCCCCATCACCTCGTACATCCGCAGCGTCTGCGGGTGCAGGTCTACGATCTTCGACACGACGCTGATGTGATACAGCTCGTGGTCTGTGCCTCTGTCTAGCGGCAGCAGGTAGCGTGTTTCGGTCATGCTTGCCTCCGATCCAGCGCCCGCAGCTCCTCGAACAGCTCGCGCTGCCGGTCGTCAATCCCGCGCGGCAGGTCCACCTTGACGCGCGCGTACAGGTCGCCGCGCTGCTCCGGCGTCTTCAGCAGCGGCATCCCCTGGCCCCGCAGGCGGATGCGCTGCCCCGGCTGCGTCCCCGCCGGGATCCGCAGGCTCAGGCGCGTCCCCTTAATCGTCGGCACCGTCGCCTCGCCGCCCAGCACCGCCGTGTACAGGTCCACCGGCACGTCCACCGCCAGGTCGTCGCCCTCCCGCTCGAACATCGCGTTCGGCGCGACCTCCACTACCAGGTACAGGTCGCCGCTCGGCCCACCGTTGACGCCCGGTCCGCCCTCACCGGCGACCCGCACGCGCGAGCCGGTGCGCACGCCGGCCGGAATCTTCACCTCGATGCGGCGGTCGCCAATCGTCAGCAGGCGCGTCGTCCCGTTGAACGCCTCCTCGAGGCTAATCTCCACCCCATACTCGCGGTCGTCGCCCGCCGCCGTCGCCGCCGGCCGGCGCGCCGTGCCCTGGCCGAAGCCCTGGCCGCGCATCCCGCCGCCGAACAACGTCTCAAAGAAGTCCGAGAAGCCGCCCGCGCTGCCGAACATGTCCTGCAAGTCCTCCGGTCGGGCGTAGCGCACCCGCGCCCCCCCCGGCCCACCCTGCCCGCCGTACTGGCGGAACAGGTCCTCCGGGTTGACGCCCGCGCGCTCGTACTCGCGCCACTGAGAGCCAAACTGGTCGTACTTCTTGCGCTTCTCCGCGTCGCCGAGCACCTCGTAGGCCTCGTTGATCTCCTTGAACTGCGTTTCGGCGGCCTTGTCGCCCGGGTTCACATCGGGGTGGTGCTTGCGGGCGAGCCGGCGGTAGGCGCGCTTGATTTCCTTCTCGTCCGCGTTGCGGTCTACGCCAAGTACCTTGTAATAATCTTTATAGTCCATAGTCCTCTACCGCCGGTATTCCCTAATCATGATTTCGCAATGTAGAGACGCGCCATGGCGCGTCTCTACCGCCGTCTATCCTTACAGCGCCACGCGCACCTGCGCCGGGCGCAGAATCTGCTCGCCGTACTTGTAGCCGGGCCGCAGCACCTCGATCACCGTCCCCGACGCCACATCGGGCATCGGCGCGGCGTCTACCGCCTCGTCCGTCATCGGGTCGAACTCCTGGCCCGTCGGGTCCATGCGCTCGACGCCATTCTCGGCCAGGGCGCGCAGCATCTCCTTGTACGTCAGCTCCACGCCGGCGTACAGCGGATCGCCCGGAGCGCCGTGGGCCAGGGCCAGCTCTAGATTGTCCACCACCGACAGGAAGCGGCTCAAGAAGCTCTGCCGCTGGCCCATCAGCCGCTGCTCAGCGGTGCGCTCGGCGCGCTTGCGAACATTGTCCAGCTCCGCTAGGGCGCGCATATACTGGTCGTTCGCCTCGTCCTTCTCGCGCCGCGCCTGCGCTAGCTCCTTCTCGAACTCGGCCACGACGCGCCGCTCGACCCTCTCCTCCGCCGTCTCCGTCACCGGCGGTTGCGGCGTCTGGGGAGCGCCGCCCACCGGCGGCTGCGCCTGGCCTTCGCCGTTCGCGCCCTCGTCGCCGCGCTGTGGCCCCTGCGGCGGCTGCGGCCGCTGTGATCTATAGTAAGCCCCATACGGGGGCCGGGGTGGTCTTCGGGAATACACCGTTCGCTCCTGTCTTCACTTGCGCTCGACCCCACTCTAACCCCCGCTTCGCTTCGCTCCGCCCCCTTCCTCTCTCCCGCGCGGGGGAGAGGAAGGGGGCAGGGGGGACGGTGAGGGGTTCTCTTCTTACGCCTCGCGGAACTCGCCCTCGACCACGTCGTCGCCACCCTGGCGGCCCTGGCCGTTGGGACGGCCGTCCGCCGCGCCGGGGTACGCATCGGGGCTGGGCGTCCCCGCCTGCGCCGCCACCTGCTGGCCGAGCTGGCCCAGGCGCTCGGCGGCCTGGCGGATCGCGTTCGCGTCGTTGCCCTTCATCGTCTCGCGCACGTCGTCAATGGAGCGCTCGATGTCACTCTTGAGGTTGCCGGACAGCCGGTCGCCGCTCTCCTTCACGATCTTCTCCATCGAGTAGACCATGTTGTCGGCGTAGTTGCGCGCCTCGACCACGGACTTCTGGCGCTCGTCATCCTGGCGGTGCGAGTCCGCCTCGCGCACCAGGCGCTCGACATCGCCCTTCGACAGGTTCGTGGACGCCGTGATCGTCACCTTCTGGCTACGGCCCGTCGCGCGGTCCTTCGCGTTCACGTTCAGGATGCCGTTCGCGTCCAGGTCGAATGTCACCTCGATCTGCGGCATGCCGCGCGGCGCCGGCGGAATGCCGTCCAGCCGAAAGCGGCCCAGCGTCATGTTGTCCTTCGCCAGCGGGCGCTCGCCCTGCAACACGTGGATGTCCACCGCCGTCTGGCTATCCTCCGCCGTCGAGAACACCTCCGACTTCTGAGTCGGGATGGTGGTGTTGCGCTCGATCAGCACGGTCATCACGCCCCCCAGCGTCTCCACGCCCAGGCTCAGCGGCGTCACGTCGAGCAGCACCACGTCCTTGACCTCGCCGCCCAGCACGCCCGCCTGGATCGCCGCGCCAATGGCGACGACCTCGTCCGGGTTGACGCTCTTGTTCGGCTCCTTGCCGGTCAGGTTCTTGATGAGCGTCTGCACCATCGGCATGCGCGTCGAGCCGCCGACCAGGATCACCTCGTCGAGCTGGTTCGCCTGGAGCTTGGCGTCCTTCAACGCCTGCTCGAACGGACCGACCATGCGCTTCACCAGGTCCTCGGTGAGCTGCTCGAACTTGGCGCGCGTGATGCGCTCCTGCAAGTGCTTCGGGCCGCTCGCGTCTGCCGTGATGAACGGCAGGCTGATCTCCGTCTCCCCGACCTGGCTCAGCTCGATCTTCGCCTTTTCCGCCGACTCGCGGAGGCGCTGGAGCGCCTGGCGGTCGCTGCGCAGGTCAATGCCCTGCTCCCTCTTGAACTGGTCCGCCACGTAGGCGACGATGCGCTGATCCCAGTCGTCGCCGCCCAGGTGCGTGTCGCCGTTCGTCGCCTTCACCTCGATCACGCCGTCGCCGACTTCGAGGATGGACACGTCGAACGTGCCGCCGCCCAGGTCCCACACCAGAACCGTCTCGCTGCCCTTCTTGTCCAGGCCATACGCCAGCGCCGCCGCCGTCGGCTCGTTGATGATGCGCATCACCTCAAGGCCCGCAATCTGGCCGGCGTCCTTGGTCGCCTGACGCTGCGAGTCGTTGAAGTAAGCCGGTACCGTGATAACCGCCTTCGTCACCGCCTCGCCCAGGTACGCCTCGGCATCCTGCTTTAGCTTCTGCAGGATCATCGCCGAAATCTCCTGCGGCGTGTACGCCTTGCCCGTCATCGGCAGCTTGATGCGAACGTCGCTGCTCGGCCCCGCCGTGACCTGGTAGGGAACCGTCTTCAGCTCGGCCTCGACCTGGTCATAGCGGCGGCCCATGAAGCGCTTGACCGAGAACACCGTATTCTCCGGGTTCATGACGGCCTGACGCCGCGCCTGCACGCCGACCAAACGCTCGCCGTTCTTGTTGAACGCCACGACCGACGGCGTAATGCGCCCGCCCTCCGCGCTAGGGATGACGACCGGGTCGCCGCCCTCCATGACCGCGATGACCGAGTTCGTCGTGCCCAGGTCAATACCCACGATCTTTGACATGTGTGACCTCCTAAAAAAACGAAAGGTAAAACCTAATGTTGAGTCTTTGCTACTAAACCTACTCTTGAGATGGCTGTCATGCGCACGTTCTTACCCCAAATTCACCGAATTGCCCAAACATTGAGTCGGGGGGTATCAACTTCAAAGTTCATCAGTCTCACGAAGTTCTCATATTCGTGCGTCAGTAGCGGGCAAAGTGATTGACAAAGGTCATAGTTTATGGTAGAATTAAAAACGTATGAGAGCCGACCTTCGCGGTTTCACTAGAGCGGTCTAGAAAGAACCGGTCTTTGTCGCTTCCCCCTCTCTCACCGTCTCGTCTCCATAGACTCGCCGAGCCAGCTCGGTTCCCACTTCACGGGTTTCGCCGTGCCGCCTTGTCATGGGCGCGCACGTTTGTGTTGTTTCCTTCAGACTGTCTGCATCCTGCCCAAACATCCCTAGAACTGCGGAGGCACTGGAATTGATGGCCCTGATGAGTGAAGACCGGGATCAGGAGTTGTCCGCCGTCCAGCAGTTGCTGGTGGCAGGACGCCAGCGCGGCTACGTCACCCTCGACGACGTGCTGGCGGCCTTCCCCGAAGTGGAACGGAACGTGGCCCAGCTCGACGATGTGTACGACCTGTTCATCAAGGCCGGCATCGCCGTCCAGGACGAAGACGAGGAGGAAGATGACGAAAACCCAATCGAACTGAACGACGAC
This sequence comes from Anaerolineae bacterium, assembly GCA_046328525.1. Classification (GTDB taxonomy): domain Bacteria; phylum Chloroflexota; class Anaerolineae; order Epilineales; family JAHCIE01; genus JBDHWG01. The sequence continues at coordinate 444,412 of JAXLWK010000004.1, read as the reverse complement.
ACCGTGCTCAACGAGACCACCATCGCGGTGATGGAGACCGAGCACGTCTTCGATCTCACCGGGGTAGACTCCGACGACACCATCAGCCTCTACCTCAAAGAGATCAGCAACATCCCGCTGCTCACCGCCGAGGAGGAGGTCGAGCTGGCGAAGCGTCTGGAGCGCGGCCGCGCCGCCCGCCGCCGCCTCAACCAAAGCGGGCTGAACCTTGTGGACGCCGAGTACGACCGGGTCGAGCGCCAGGTGCGCGACGGCGAGATGGCGCGCAAGCACCTCATCCAGGCCAACTCCCGCCTGGTCATCAGCATGGCGAAGAAGTACATGGGCCAGGGTGTCCCGTTCCTCGATTTGATTCAGGAGGGCAACCTGGGGCTGATGAAAGCGGTGGAGAAGTTCGACTACCGACGCGGCTACAAGTTCAGCACTTACGCGACCTGGTGGATTCGGCAGGCGATTACGCGCGCCATCGCCGACCAGGGGCGAACCATCCGTGTCCCCGTGCATATGAGCGATCGCATCCGGCGGCTGTACCATGTCTCCCGCAAATTGGAGCAAGAGCTAGGCCGAGAGCCGACGCCGGAAGAGATCGGCGAGGACATGGAGTTGCCCGCCAAGAAAATCGGCTGGATGCTCAAAATCTCGCAGCGCCCCCTGTCCCTGGAGAAGCCCGTCGGCGAGGAGAAGGACTCCGAGCTGGGCGACTTCATCGAGGACGAGGACCTGCCCACCCCGGCCGACACCGCCTCCCGCCGCCTGCTCCGCGAAGAGATCGAGGCGGTGCTCAATGCCCTGACACCCAGGGAGGCGCGCGTCCTCCAGCTCCGCTTCGGCCTGACCGACGGCCGCAGCCACACCCTCAAGGAAGTCGGCGAGAAGTTCGGCGTGACCCGCGAGCGCATCCGCCAGATCGAGACCGAGGCCCTAGCCCGCCTTCGCAACCCGGCCCGCGCCCGCCGCCTGCGCGACTATCTCACCTGATCCCAGCTCTCATACCTCTATAGCATCATTCGCAGCGGGAGGCCACGCGCCTCCCGCTCTTTGTCGTGCCGCGCGCGTCATACTTGAGCCGGAAGCCCAGTCGGAGTACAATGATACTACATACGCAAAACCGGATTCATTCTCGCAAATTGGAGGCACTATGGCAGCCAGCACAGCCGATTTGCTGTCCGAGCTTGATCAGATAATGGACGTTCTGCCAGACTACCTGACGCGCGGCCAGCTCTACGGCAGCATCCCAAGCACCGGCGGCGGGCGGCTCTCCATCCCCGTGAGCATCGGCGAGGCGATGGACCGCTTCGACGCCCTCAAGAAAGCCGACGATCTGACGCCGGAGCAAAAGGCGCACCTGGCCGGGTTGGAAGGCCGCCTGCACGCGCTGGAACAGATCTACCCGGACGACTACAAGAAGAAGCTGGCCGCCGAGCAGCGCAGCCGCGCCTACGTTGCCCGGGCCAACGCCGAGGACCAGGGCGAGCGGTAGAGTTCCACAGTAGAGACGCGCCATGGCGCGTCTCTACCCACGCCGCGTCTCTACCACTGGCCGCCGTCCAGGGCCACCATCGGGTCGCCCCCGCCCACCACGTCGCCCACCTCGCGCCCGCCCGCGATCGGCCGCTCGTCCAGCTCGACGCACAGCGCCGCCGAGAGCAGCAGGTCGTCGTGTCCGCGCGCCACCAGGCCATCGTAGCGCGGCGCCTCCCACACGCCCCACTGGAGCCGCCCGCTCAGCCCGACCCGATAGTCGCACGCCGCCACCTCGTACCAGAACTGCCGCGTGTCCGCCGCCCCGTCGTCGGCGTAGTCCTTGAAGCGCCCCGCGTCCACCAGGGCGACGAAGCGCCAGCCGATGGCCGCCTTCGTCTGCGCGGTAAACACCACGGGAATCACCCGCGACCCCAGCCGCCGCGTCAGGAACTGCGCCAGCCCCGCCCCAATGCCCGTCGCGTCCACCACAATCGCCCGCGCCTCCCACGCCAGCATCATGTCCACCAGGGAGGAGTACAGGTCGGCGTGGCCGACGCCGAGCCACAGCCGCCGGTCTACGACGCGGTACGTCGGCAGGCCGGCCAGCGCGTCCGGGCACACCTCCACCACCGTGCACGCCGTCGCGTCCCGCCGCGCGTTCGCCGCCCGCTCCACCGCATCCCCGCCGGCGCGGCTCTCCTCCGCCCCCGCCACGTCCAGCAGCAGCGCGTAGACCGCGCCCGGCGCCGGCGCGTGCTGCCGGGGGTGCGTCCCGCACATCCGCGCCTGCCGCGCCGCCGGGAATAGCCCGCCCTCGCCGTCCACCTCTTCAAGATAGTACTGCGTGCGGATGAGCGGGTGGTCGCGCCCCAGCCGCAGGGTCTGCTCCGCCACATAGCGCCCGTACGCCGGCACGACCTCGGCCACGCACTCCGCGTCCACCACGAACACGCGCCCCACGCCGTCCCGCCGCTCCTCCGCCTCTAGCTCGCGCCGCATCCGCGCCAAGAGCGTCTGGCTCGTCCACGCCGTCCCCCAGAACACCGTCGTCGCCCCCGTGCTGGCCGCCATCGGCGCGAAGTCGCGCAGCCACTTGTCCGCGTCCACCGACTGCGCCTCGTCGCACTCTAGGAGCAGGCTCGCCGTCGCCCCGACGACGTTCGCCGTCGGCGACGCCGAGAGAAACAGGCAGCGCGCCGCCCCCAGCTCCACGATATACCCGGCGCGGCTCTTCACGTCGGCGTGCCCCTGGAGCCGCCCCTTGAGCCGCAGCCGGCTCGTCACCGACTGCGGCACATACGTCGGGCTGGCCTTGACGATCTGCCCGCCGCTGGCCGCGTAGCGCTCCAGCAGGAACGCCTCGACCACCGCGCTGACCTCGTTCTTCCCCGCCTGCCGCGCCATCAGGACGCAGAACGTCAGCCCGCGCGCCGCCAGGACGGAGTCCACGATGGCGCAGGCGATGTCGAGCTGATACGGGCGCAGCGCCGTGCCCGTCGCCTCGGCGAACCGTTGCAGACTGTCGCGGACAGGAATAAACGTGTCTGACATAGTCGAAAATCTGATGGAGTAGCGAAAAGAGCGACTGAAGTCGCTACGACATCATCATGACGGGAACTTTCGGCGGCGCGGCCTCGTCGCCAGTATACCACGCCGCCCACGCGCCAGACGCGGGCCATGTCAGCCTCCTCTCCCTCTGTGGCGCCGGAGTTCCTCCGTCAGAACACAGACTGCGCCGTCGCTGCGAGACCCCCAAGCCGTGTGACGGCGTGCGCCGACCCACCGCAACTGACGCGCGTGTGACGCAAACTCTTGCCGCGCCGTCGCTCGTCGCCTGAGGAGCTATGGCAATGGCTCCTCGACACTCAAGTGTAGCCTGGCACGGTGCGGCGACGGGCCAATACCCGCGACGAGGCCGCGAAGTGGTGGGCGAGCGGCGACGGACAAGGGAAAGTGGCCTTGATTCAAGGCCACTCTTGGAATTGCGGCAGGGGGTGTGGGTTTCAGGCTTTCAGCAGCCCGCGCTTGCGCCAGTCGGCGACGGATTGCTCCAGCCACGGCTGCACCGCCGCGCCGTGAATGAGGGTCGCCAGGTCCCGCGCGCTGTCTTCCATCTCGATGAGAATGAGCCAGCCGTCGCCATACGGCGCGGAATGGAGTAGCCCCGGCTGAGCCATTACGTCGCCGTTGACCTCGACGACCTGGCCGGCGACGGGCGCTTTGAGCGGGCCGACGTACTTGCCCGCCTCCAGCGTGCCGAAAGGCTTGCCTTTGGCGATAGGCCGTCCGGCCGGCTTGAGGCGCACCGCGCCGATCTTGCCCGCCGAGCGCTGCGCCACGTCGTCTACCCCCACCCTGGCCCGGTTGCCCTCGACCCGCACCCACAAGTGGTCCTCAGGCTGGTAATACAGCTCGTCGGGCAGGCTGATTTCGTCTACCTGTGCCATGGTTTTCTCCGTGAGTTAGTCATCCAGCGCTCGCGCCAGAATCTCCACCAGGTCGGCGACCGCGACATCTGGCGCGCATGCCTCGGCCCCGCGCGACAGGGTGCGGACGCACTGCGGGCAGGCCGTCACAATCGTGCTCGCACCCGTCGCGGCGAGCTTGCCCACGGTTCGCTCCGAGACGCGCTGCGCCAGGCCCGGGTCTACCATCTCCAGGTCGCCGCCGCCGCCGCAGCACATCCCGCGCTCGCGGCGCTCGTGGACCTCCACCAGCTCCAAGCCGGGAATCGCGCTGAGCGCCCGGCGCGGCGCGTCGTACACCCCGCCGTTGCGGGCCAGGTCGCACGGGTCATGGTACGTCACCGTCGTCTTGAGTTCCTTGAGCGGGATGCGGCCCTGGGCGGTCAGGTCGGCCAGCATCTCCGTCGCGTGGACCATCGTCACGTCCGGCAGGCGGCCAGCGTACTCCTCCATCCACATCAGCCGACACGCCGGACAGGTGAAGACCATCATCTTCGCGCCCTTCTCGCGCACCTGCGCCACATTGTGCTCGATGAGCGCCTCGACAGCGTCCGGCATCCCGGCCACCTGGAGCGGGAAGCCGCAGCACACCTCGCCCTCGCCCAGGATGGTGAAGTCTACCTCGGCCGCCGTCATCAGCTTGACGAAGGACTCGGCGATGCGTTGGGCGCGCGGCGAGAACGACGTGTTGCAGCCGACAAAGTAGACCACGTCGGCTTCGTCGCGCTGGAACAGGTCATCCGGCGCGTCGTCCATGTACTCGGCCCAGCCGGCGCGCTCGTCGTTGGGGTAGCCGTACACGTTGCCCATTGCGCCGACGTTGCTGCGCGCCGTGGACAGGCCCGTCGGCGCAAGGTCGCGCGTCGCCGTCTCGGCTCGCGCTTGGAGCCAGAACTGGCGGAGGTCAATCCGCGTCGGGCAGACCTGGGTACACGCGCCGCACATGGTGCATTGGTACAGGCGCGTCATGTGGTCGGCGGTGACGGGCGCGCCTTCCAGCAGGAGCTGCGTGATCTGGATGCGCCCGCGTGGCGAGCACGACTCCCACCCGACGCCGGCATAAGTCGGGCAGACGGCGCGGCAGTAGCCGCAGTGAGCGCACACCGTCGCCTCCGCTTGCAAACCCTCAAAGAAGACCGGGCTGATCATGCGGACCTCCTTCCGAGGCGGCCGTGGGCCAGACCCAGCGCGCCCGCGCCCGGCGCAAAGGTGAGCGGCCAGAGGGGGAAAGGCGCGGCGTAGAGTTTGCCCGGGTTCATGATGCCCTGCGGGTCGAGCAGAGCTTTGCGCCGCCTCAGCTCGGCCAGCGTGGCGCGCGGGAACAGGCGCGACAGGTACGGCGTGTTCCACAGACCGACGCCATACGGCCGGCCGCCGAACTTTGCGCCCAGGTCGTGGAGCCGCTTGGTGAAGCCGATGGCGGCCAGGTAGGCCGTCTGCTCGCGCTCGTCCGTGGGATAGATGGACATCACTTGCGCCTGCTGCGGCGTCACGACCAGGCCATACGTCCCGATGACCTGGCCGGTGCGCTGCGCCAGGTCGTTGACGGCGTCGAGATACGCCCCCAGGTGTCGCAGTGGCAGCCACATCTCGGCGGCAAGCAGCGAGGGGCCGGCGCGCTTCGTGCGCAAGTGGAACAGGCGCAGGTTCCACTCCTCCAGCGCTACCTCGTCAGGCAACTCGCGGCCGCCGACTTTGGTCAGCAGCGCCTTGCCCCGCTCGACGTCGGACGCCTTGCCCTGGTAGCTGACGAGCAGCAGCCCCCGGGCCGGGCCGGACGGATCCAGCGGGACGTGGAAGCCGCCCGCTTGCAGAAGGCGCAGGTACGCCGCGTCGCCGAAGAAGATGGTGAAGGGCGGCGGATCCGCCTGGGCTAAGGCCAGGCTACTCGCCGACAGAGTGGCGAAATCGTCGAAGGCGCGGAGGTGGTGCGTCTCCGCCGTGGGGCGCGGGCGGACGGTCAGCTCCGCCGCCGTGATGACGCCGAGCGTCCCCTCGGCGGCGAGAAACCAGTCGAGGGGTGGGTTGGTGTCGCGGGTGACGCTGCGAACCTGGCCGCTCGGCAGCACGACCTCCAGGCTGACGAGCTGCGCGCCTAGCCCGCCATATTGCAAGCTGCCGAGACCGTGGCCCTGGGTACTCACCCAGCCGCCAATCGTCGCCGCGACGGCGCTCGATGGGTACGACTTCACGGCGAATCCCTGCCGGCGCAGCGCGTCGTCGAGCTGGAACCACGTCACGCCGGGCAAGACTCGCACCGTCTGGCGCTCCGTGTCGAGGGTGGGATCACCGCGCAGGTCGTTGACATCGAGCACCAGGCCGCCGCGCACCGGCACGGCGTTGTAGTAGCTCGTGCTGGCGGCGGCGCGCGGCGTCACCGGGATGCCGGCGCAGGCGGCCTGCCGGATCACGTCGGCAACCTGGGCCGCGTCAGCCGGGCGGGCGACGGCGTCGGGGAGCGTCTTGAAGAACGTGCGCGACAGGATGGCGGGGACGGGGGCGAGATCGCGCGAGTACAGCAAGCGCTCGATGGGATCGTCGGTCAGACGTTCCGGCGGGAAGTCAATGACGGTAGCCGTCATACGTTGCCGTCCTCTCCAGCCAGGCTTCCTCGGCGTGGTACGAGCTGCGCACCAACGGGCCGGCGGTGACAGCCTTGAAGCCGAGGGCCTGCCCAACCTCTCGATACCAGTCGAACACGACCGGGTGGACGTGGTCGCCGACGTCGAGTTGGTGCGCGGTGGGCTGTAGATACTGGCCGATGGTCAGGATGTCGCAGCCGGTGCGCCGCAGGTCGCGCATGGCGTCCACCACTTCACCGCACGTCTCGCCCAGGCCGACCATCAGCCCGGACTTGGTCGTCAGCCCGCGTTGCTTTGCCCAGGCCAGCACCGACAGCGACCGGCGGTACTTCGCCTTGGCGCGCACGCGGTCGGACAGCCGCTCGACGGTCTCGATGTTGTGGTTGAACACGTCGGGCCGCGCCTCGGCCACGATCTCCAGGCTGGCGAGGGAGCCGTTGAAGTCTGGCGCCAGCACCTCGACACTCGCCGACGGCAGTCGCCGCCGCACGGCGCGAATACACGCGGCGAACTGCGCCGCCCCGCCGTCGGCCATGTCGTCGCGCGCCACGGACGTCAGCACGACGTGGCGCAGACCGAGGCGCGCAGCGGCCTCGGCGACCCGCAGCGGCTCGAAGCGGTCGGCGGTGAGGGGGCGGCCGGGCGCGATGTTGCAGAAGCGGCAGTGGCGGGTGCAGATGTCGCCCAGGAGCATGAACGTCGCCGTGCCGCGCGACCAGCACTCGCCCAGGTTCGGGCAGGCCGCCTCCTGGCAGACGGTGTGCAGGCTGAGGTCGTCCACGAGGCGCTCGATGGGGATGGTCGCGTCCTGGGCGGCCGGCGCGACAAGCCACGCGCCGGGCGACCGCCGCGCCCCCACCTCGCGCTCGAAGACGCGGGCAAAGTGGGCGACCAGGCTGCGCTCCACGGCGTCCATGCCCACCATGTGGCCCAGGACGGCGCGCATGGACGTGACACGGCGGTCGGCCAGGCCGCAGGGGGTGATGAGGTCGAAGTGGCCCAGGTCCGGGTCAACGTTGAGGGCCACGCCGTGGCTCGTCACCCGCCCCTGCACGGCGACGCCAATGGCGGCGATCTTGTCGCGGCCAAGCCAGATGCCGGGATGCTCGTCGTCGCGCCCGGCGGCGATGCCCCACTCCGCCAGGGCGTCAATCACGACCTGCTCTAAGCGCCAGAGATAGTCGTGCAGGTCGGTGTTGGGCAGCCGCATGACGGGGTACAGCACGATCTGGCCCGGGCCGTGGTAGGTCACCCGACCGCCCCGCTCCGTCTGCACGACCTCGATGCCGAGGCGCTGGAGCCACGCCGCCGAGGCGCGCACATCCTCCATGCCGCCGGCCCGGCCGAGCGTCAGGACAGGTCCATGCTCGACCACGATGAGCGTGTCCTCAATGGCGTTGGCGCGGCGGGCGGCGGCGATGCGTCCCATGAGCGACAGCGCCTGGCGGTAGGCCACGCGCCCCATCCGTAGCAGGTGGATGGGGTCCGTCCTGGTGGGGTTAGAAGCGCGGTACATACAGCGCCTCGCCGCGAACCGCGCGCGCCGCTTCCGACAGACTCTCGGTGAGGGTCGGATGGATGCGCACCGCCCACGCCAGGTCTTCGGAAAGGGTCTCGAGCTGGAGGCCGAGCGTCGCCTCGGCGATCATCTCAGTCGCCCGGTGGCCCACGATGTGGATGCCCAGCACGCGGCCGCGCTGCTTGTCGGCCACGAGCTTGATGCCGCCCTCGGTCTCGCCCAACCCCATCGCGCGCGGGTTCGTGTTCAGGGCGATGTTCGTCACCTCGACATCGTATCCGGCGTCCGTCGCCTCGTCCTCCGTCATGCCGACCGCCGCGACCTCCGGGATGGAGAAGGCGTAGCGCGGCACGAAGCGGCGGTCTACGCGCCGCGTCCGACCCATCGCGTTCTCGGCGGCGACGAGGCCGCCGGCCGTCGCCAGGGACGAGTAGTAGGGCGGGCCGGTCACGTCGCCGACGGCGTAGATGCCGGGGACGCTCGTCTGGTGGCGGTCGTCCACGGCGGCGGCGCCGTCCTTCAGCCTGACGCCGGCGCGCTCCAGGCCCAAGCCTTCGATGTTGGCGGTGCGGCCGAGCCACAGCACGCCGTCGGTTGTGACGACCGTCTCGCCTTTTGGCCCCTGGAGCGTCACCCGCACGCCGTCGTCGGTCTGCTTCGCCGAGGTCAGGCGGGTGTTCGTGAGAACGTCCACGCCCTGGGTGTTCAGGATCGTCTGGAGACGCTGCCCGATCTCGTAGTCCTCGCTCGGGAGCGGGTAGGGGCCGTCCACGACCATCGTCACGCGGACGCCCAGGCCCGCGTACAGCGTGGCGAACTCGACCTCAGCCGCGCCACTGCCCCAGACGACGACGCGGCCAGGCAGCGGGTTCAGGTTGACGGCTGTGTCGGGGCGCAGGATGCCTTCCACGTCGGCCGGCGCCGACGCCCAGCGCGCCCCGGTCGCCAGGATGATGCCGCGGCGGGCTTCCAGGCGCTTGCCGTCCACGTCCACCGTGTGAGCATCGAGGACTTGAGCGCGGCCGGCCAGAATCTCGATGCCGAACGTCGGCAGCAGCGCTTCGATGCCTTCGCGCATCTCCCCGACGATGCGGTCTTTGCGCTCGACCATGGCCGCGACATTGGGGCTGGCCGGGCCGACTTCGATGCCCAGGTCGGCAGCGTGGCAGATGCGGCGGTACAGCTCAATCGTTCCCAGCATCGCCGTCAGGGGGATGCAGTTGCGGTTGACGCAGCTGCCGCCCATCTCGGCCCGCTCGACCAGCACGACCTGGGCGCCAAGCTGCGCCGCGCGCGTCGCCGCCGCCGTCCCGCCCGGCCCGCCGCCGATCACAATGATGTCTGGCATGCACTCCTCCGCGGCCCTGTCGGCCGTCATCCGCTCACATCTCCACTGACACTGTCACCGCCGCCACCGCCACAACGATGTCTTCACTCTTGTCGGCGAAACGCTCGACGAAGATCGCCGGGGTGTTCATGCCGCCCTGTACCACCTGGACGTTCTTCCGGCCGACGGGTAATTCCGCCATGACTGCCTTGCAGTCCACCTCATCCGGCGATGGCACGGCGACGGTCACGTCTACGTAGACATCGTCCAGGTCTTCCAGGCCCAGAATCTCCTGTAGCCCGCACAGACAGCTCCGCGAGATGGCGTCCCGGACGGCGCGGCGGCTGGCCTTGGTCATGTCCTGGCCGTGGAGGTCGGCGCCTATGCCGATCTCTACGATGAACTTCTTGCGCATGGCTGCCTCACGTCAATAGTCGGTAGGGCGCTTCGAGCAGGCCCCGCAGGGTGCGCAGGAACTCGGCGCCCGGCGCCCCGTCCACGATGCGGTGGTCAATCGTCAGGCTCAACGTCATCAGCGACCGCTTCACAATCTGGTCGCCAACGATGGCCGGCTTCTCGACGATGCGGCCGACGCCGAGAATGGCGACTTCGGGCGAGTTGATGATCGGCGTGAAGGCGTCAATGCCATACGAGCCGAGGTTGGTGATAGTGAACGTCCCGCCTGTCACCTCGTCCACCGACAAGTCGCCGCTGCGCGCGCCTTCCGCCAGCCGCTTCGCCTCCTGCGCGATCTCCTGGACACTGCGCTTGTCGGCATCCCGCATGACTGGGACGATGAGGCCGTCGGGCAGCGCCACGGCGACGCCGATGTGAATCGCCGGCAGCATGTGAATCTCGTCGCCGATGAGCGTCGCGTTCAGGAGCGGGTGGGCCTTGAGCGCCTTGGCGACGGCGCGCACGAGCAGATCGGTGAAGGTCAGGTCGAAGTCCTGCTTCAACTGGCTGCGCATCTTGACCAGCTCGGTCGCGTCAATCTCGGTCGTGATGGTGACCTGCGCCATCGTCTGGAGGCTCTGCACCATGTTCTCGGCGATGGCCTGGCGCATGCCCATGAACGGGACGATGCGCGCCGCGGCCGCCGGCTGTGGCGGCGCGGGCGTGGCAGCCGGCCGAGGCTGGCCGTAGCCCGCCACGTCCTGCTCCATGACCCGCCCGCCCAGGCCGGTGCCGGGGATGTCGGCCAGGTTCAGGCCGCGCTCCTGGGCCAATTGGCGGGCCGCCGGGGTCGTGAGGACATCGGCCACCGGCGCGGCGGCGGCCTTTGCGCGCTCATCCAGGAAGCGCCGAACGTCGGCCTCGGTGACCATCCCGTCCGCGCCGCTGCCGGGCACGTCGCCCAGGTCAATGCCCTGTTCCTTGGCGACGCGGCGCGCGGCCGGCGACGCCGGAACGAAGCCACCCTTAGGGCGCGGGGCCGCGGGCGGTGGGGCCACGGCGCCCACCACCGGCGCGGCGGCGGCTGCCTCAACAGCGGCTTCGCCGGCCGGAGGCATGTCCTCGACAGCCGGCATCGCCTCGCCGGGCGCCAGCACGAAGCCGAGGACGGCGCCGACGGGCGTCGTCGCCTTTTCCTGGACGACGTGGCGGAGGATGCCGCCCTCGGCGGCAGTCACCTTGTACGTGATCTTCTTGCTCATGACGACGGCGACTTCGTCGTCCTTCTGCACCGTCTCGCCGTCCGGCCGGCTCCATTTCGCCAGGACGCCTTCGGACATCGCCATGCCCAGCTTGGGCATGATGATTCGGACTGCCATCGCTCAGCTCCTCTCCAGCAGCCTGCCGAGCTGCTGAAATACGCCGCTGCGGGTCGCTTCCTCCATGCAGCAGGGAATGTCTACGACGCGCGGCCCGCGGTCGGTCAGCCGCACGGTGATGGGCTGGTCGCCGAAGATCTCGATCTGGCGCTCGCCGTCGAGGGCGATGGTGCCGATCTCCGGGTCCAGCCGAATCTCATCCCCCAGCCCCATGACGCGGTGCTCTTGCACGCCGATGCGCGTCACCAAGCCCGGGCCGAGCGGCGCGAGAACCGGCTCGCCATCCGCGCCAATCGCCAGGAAAAGGCCGTGTTCATCGCGCGCGCGGACGGTATGGTAGCAGCCGCCGACGGCGGACAGCCCGATGCGGCCCGGCTCGGCCTGGGACAGGATGATTTCGCGGATGTGCTGCGGCTCCCAGATGGCGCGGGAGCCGATGAATAGATCGGTACTGGTGACCACGTCCACCAGCGCCATGTCCGCCATCGTTCCATCGAAGTAGATTTCGAGCCGCTTGGCGCGGTAGGTTGCGGCGTCGAGATTGACGAGCCGCCGCGCGACAAGCGCCGCCGCCATGCCGGCGACCGTGCCTTCAATCATGACGGGGAACACATTGTTTGTCCCAGTCGATATCGGAACGATGGGCACGTCGCCGGATTCCTTGGCGACCATGCGATTCGTGCCGTCGCCACCGAGGACGATGATGCAGCCGGCGCCCATCTCCCGCAGGCGCGCCGCCGCCTCGGTCGAGTCCTTGTCCGATGCGGTCATCGGCATCTTGATGATGCCCGGCAGGAGGGTAGTGAGGCGGATGCCATCGAGGGCTTGCTCGCCGAGGCCATAGTAGTCGGGCATGAACGCGACACGCTCGACGCCCAGGGCCTCCAGCGCCAGGAGGATGCGTTGCAGAATGTTGATCTTCTCGTTGTTGTCGAACACCGACGCATGGGCCACCAGGCGGCGGATGTCCTTGCCCGACGCCGGGTTGGCGATGATGCCCACAAGCGACATGACGGCCTCTTTCAGCGTGCGAAGTCTCGCTTAGGGGCTGTCAACGGATAGAGGCACGGATAAACGGATAGTAGAGACGCGGTATACCGCGTCTCTACCGCGGCTATGTGAGAGCATCCGTTTATCCGTTTGACATCTGTTGACAGTTTTCGGCCCTACCCGACCGACGCGCGGACGGCGGCCGCGATCTTCGCCGGGCTGGGGATGTACGCATCCTCTAGCGGCGGGCTGAACGGCACCGACGCGTGCGGCGCGGTCACGGCGCGGGGCGGCGCGTCCAGGTAAGCGAATGCCTTCTGGGCCGCCAGGGCGACGATGTCGTTGGCGACGCTACAGCGCGGCGTGTCCTCGTCCACCACGATCAGCCGGTGGGTCTTCTTGACCGACTCCAGGATTTTCTCCTCGTCGAGGGGCGAGAGCGTCAGCGGGTCAATCAGCTCGACGTCAATCCCGTCCGCCGCGAGGTCCGCGGCGGCCTGGATCGCCATGTGGCGCATGCGGCCAATCGCCACGATCGTCGCGTCCTTGCCCTCCTTGACGATCTCGGCCTGGCCGAGAGGGATGATGTACTCTTCCTCCGGCACCGGGCCGGCCATGTCGAGGAGCGCGATGTGCTCAAAGAAGATGACCGGGTCGTTGTCGCGGATGCTGGCCGCCAGCAGGCCCTTGGCGTTGAAGGGCGTCGAGGGGACGACGGTCTTCAGGCCGGGCATGTGGGTGAACACAGAGTAGACGCTCTGGGAGTGCTGCGCCGCGGCGCGGAAGCCCGCGCCGATGAGCGTGCGCACAGTCAAAGGAACCTGGGCCTTGCCGCCGAACATGTAGCGCAGCTTGCCGCCCTGGTTGTAGATCTGGTCGAGGCAGACGCCCAGGAAGCCGACGAACATCAGCTCGGCGACGGGCCGCAGGCCGGTCGAGGCCGCGCCAACCGCCGCGCCGATGAAGGCGGACTCGCTGATGGGCGTGTCCAGGACCCGCGAGCGGCCGAACTCGCGGCCGAGGCCCTTGGTGACGCCCAGCACACCACCCCATGCCTCCTCGCCCGCCTCCTCGACGAACGTGGCTGCCCCACCGGCGACGTCCTCGCCCATCAGGATCACGGTCGGGTCAAGGCGCATCTCTTGCCGGATGGCCTCGTTGATAGCCTCGCGGAAGGTGATCTCTCGGGTTGCCATGGATAGCCTCTCCTTCAGGGGTAGCTGACGTAAACGTCGGTGAGTACTTCTTCCTCGGCCGGGTACGGCGAGGCTTCCGCGAACTTGACGGCGCTCTCGACGGCGGACTTGGAGCGCGCGTCAATCTCGTCCAGCTCCGCCTGGGTGAGCAGGCCGCGCTCGAGCACCCGCTTCTTGAACCTGTCAATCGGGTCTTTGGCCTTGTTGGCCGCCATCTCTTCCTCGGTGCGATACGTCAGCGGGTCGCCCTCAAAGTGGCCGAAGTAGCGGAAGCTCTTGGCCTCGATGAGCGTCGGCCCTTCACCGCGGCGTGCGCGGGCGACGGCCTCTTTCGCCGCCTCGTAGATGGCAAAGACGTCGGTGCCGTCCACGGTGAAGCCCGGCATGGCATACGCGGTGGCGCGGTCGGCGATGTCCTTCGAGCCACTGTGATAGTGCACCGGCGTCGACTCGGCATAGCCGTTGTTCTCGCAGACGAAGATGACCGGCAGCTTCCACACCTTGGACAGGTTCATCGATTCGTGCATCGTGCCCTGCTCGGCCGCGCCGTCGCCGAAGAAGCACACCGTCACCTGGTCGGTGCCTTTCACGCGCGCCATGAGGCCGGAGCCGCAGGCGAGTGGGCCGCCCGCGCCGACGATGCCGTTTGCGCCGAGCATGCCGCGATCTACGTCGGCGATGTGCATCGAGCCACCCTTGCCCTTGCACGAGCCGGTCGCCTTGCCATACAGCTCCGCCATCATCTCGTCAACGTTCACGCCCTTCGCAATGCAGTGCCCGTGGCCGCGGTGGGTCGAGGTGATGAAGTCGCGGTCGGTAAGGTTCGCCATGACGCCGACCCCGATGGCTTCCTCGCCGGCGTAGAGGTGCACGAAACCGGGCAGAACTCCTTGCGCGAACAGCGCGGAAGCAGTCGTCTCGAACTCGCGGATGAGCCGCATCTTCTCGTAGATCCAGAGCAGACCTTCCTTGTTCAGCTCGATTGTGCCTTGCTGCTCTTGAGTCGCCTCAGTCATACTCGGACTCCTTTCTACGTATTGTCCTGCACTCGCATGATGGCCTGCGTCCAGTCGTCTTCGCTCACGCCCGGCGATTGGACCCCTTGGCCCGTGTACCACTCCGCCACGCGCGCCTGGACAGCGCTCGTCTCCGCGCGCGCCCCGCGCAGCCCCATCTCCAGTGCGCCGATGCTGTCGGCGGGCTGAACGGTGAAGTCGCCGGAGATCGAGACATCCTCGATGCAATCGCTCTGTAGACGGGCGACGACGCGGATTAGCCCGCCCGGCGCTTTGTACGCTCCCTCGGCCACGCGCACATCGGCGTGGATCTTGACCCCAGACTGGCGCAGCCCTCCTTTCTGGTACAGCCATTCGGGCGACGCGAGGAGTCGGTCCAGTTCCTCAGCCCTGGCCTCTTCCGCCGCCGTCAGCTCGCCGGGGACAACGTCCGTGTCCAGGGCCTCGGCGCACTTCGCCACGTACAACGCCTTGACCGCGGCGCGGTCCGGCGGACGGCCGAGCTGCCGCGTTAGCGTCGTCATGTACTCTTGGAGGCTCTGGTGCACCTTGTCCCGCATCTTCTCCGATGGCACTTTGAGCACGCGGGCCATTAGCTCGAAGTTGAAGTCGAGCATCAGGCTGCCGACGACAATCTCGGCCTCGCCAATCGTCGCGGCCCCGATGCCGCCGATCTTTTTGCCGTCTACGTGGATATCGTTAATGGGGCGGTAGTATGCCGACACGCCCAGGGCGTTGTACGTCTCGACGAGGGGACGGACGTACAGGCGGAAGCGGTCTTCGACGGCGTCGGGCAGGTGGCCGCGGTGGAACACCCACTGGCAGAAGATCTGACCGCTGTCGAGATAGACCGCGCCGCCGCCGACTTCGCGCCGCACGACGGGCAGGCCCGCGGCGTCGCAGAACGCGAGGTCTACCTCGCGCTCTGCATCCTGGTGATAGCCGATGGAGACGTAGGGAGAGGCCGGACTGACGAGCAGAAGGGTGTCAGGCGTGGCCGCGTCCATCGCGTATCCGACGGCGTGGTACACCGTCTGGGAGCGAACGGGGGACACGAGTTCCGCCTCAATCAGCCGCACAGTCACGGGGCGCTACCTTCCCTCGGGTCGTTGAGGGTATCATTGTCGCTGCTTCAGGGTGTCTAGAGTGGGAACCCGCCCGCCACCTGGCCGGTCCGGTGCGGCCGCGCCTCCCCAGGATACAGGCTTGGCAGAGAGTTGGCAATAGGCAGAAACCCTAACCGGGGTCGGGGGAAGACCCCTAATTTGGACGCGAAAAGGACCAGAGAGCGGGGGAGCGGGCGCCAGGCTGAAGCGCTTTTAAGGGGTGCGGGGGCGGTACTCCGCCCCTGCTGCTGAGAGGACGAAGTCCTGTGGACTGCTTGAGTCCCGAAGGGACTTCGCCCACTTAGCGGCGGGCTAAAGCCGCGCCGCTCTCGGATTCAGGCGTCGGGGCTAATGATGCCCTTGCGGATTGCGTAGCGGGTAAGCTCGGCGGTGCTGTGCAGGTCCAACTTGTCCATCAAATTGGCGCGGTGGGCCTCGACGGTCTTGATGCTGATGTCGAGCAGATGGGCGATGTCGCGGCTCGAGCGGCCCTCGGCGACGAGCTGCAATATCTGGCGCTCCCGGCCGGTGAGCTTGTCGAAATGGTCCGCCGTCGTCGCTTCGGCCGTGCGGCTGTACTCTTCCACGAGGATGCGCGACACGGCGGGGCTAAGGTACGAGTCGCCGCGATACACCGCCTGGATGGCGGAGATCAGCTCCGGCACGGCGGCCTGCTTGACGAGATAGCCGGACGCGCCGGCGCGGAGTATCTGGAAGATGTACTCCTCCGTCGAGTGGACGGTCAGGATGAGCACGCGCGTGTTCGGGTGCGTCTTCTTAATCTGGCGCGTTGCTTCGAGGCCGTTGAGCACCGGCATGGTAATGTCCATCAGCACCACGTCGGGCGCGAGCTGCTTGACCCGCTCGACGGCCTGCCGACCATCCTCCGCCTCGCCCACCACCTCAATCTCTGGCTCGGCGTCGAGTAACGAGCGCAGCCCCTTGCGAACGATGGTGTGGTCCTCGACCAGGAGGACTTTAATCTTGCTCATGGCTCACCTTGCGCGTCCTTGCGCGTCATGGGCATCTCGGCCGACAGGCGGGTGCCGCGGCCGGGCGCCGACTGCATCACCAGCGTGCCGCCCAGCAGAGCCGCGCGCTCGCGCATCCCAAACAGCCCCGCGCCGGCTCGCTTGCGGAGGCTGCGCTCGACGTCGAAGCCGACGCCGTCATCCTCAATGGTCAGGGTGAGCAGCCCGTCGCGGCGCGCCAGGTGGATCTTCACGTGCCGCGCCTGGGCGTACCGCGCCACGTTGGTCAGCGCCTCCTGCAGGATGCGATACACGGCCGTCTCGACCTCTGGCGAGGGACGCTCCTCAAGGTTGACGGCCTCGAAGTCCAGCCCGATGCCGAGACGCCGCGCGAAGCGGTTGGCATACCAGCGCAGCGTCGGTACCAGCCCCAGCTCGTCGAGCATCGTGGGACGCAGGTCGTGGGACAGCTCGCGGACGTGCTCGAGCATCTGATCCACAAGCTCGCCGGTCTCCGTCAGGCGCTCGACCAGGCGGCTGCCGCTCTCGTGCGGCATGTCCCGCTCCATCGCGGCCAGGTTGATGCGGATGGCGGTCAAGGCCTGGCCTAGCTCGTCGTGCAGCTCCTGGGAGATGCGCTTGCGCTCGGCCTCTTGCGCGCTCATCAGCTCGAGGGAGAGGCGCTGGAGATCATCGGTCGCCCACTTCCGCTCGGTGATGTCCTCATACATCATGATGACGTTGCGGATCTCGCCGCGCTCGTTCTTGAGCGGGTAGATCTGCGCCTGGAACCAGCGCTTGCGGCCGGTCTTGAGCGACTCCGGCGTGTGGTACGCCACGGGGGGCATGGACACCACCTCGCCGCGGAAGCCGCGCTCGACGTAGGGCATCATCCCCAGGGTGCGCGCCTGCTCATCGCGGAGCATGTTGTAGTGCCGCACGTCCGCCGCAGTGACGCCCCACAGCTGCTCCCACGCGCGATTGACCTGGACCGTCCAGCCCTCCGGCGACATGACCTGGATGCTGACCGGGGCCTGCTCGACGATGGTGCGGAAGCGCTCCTCGCTCTCGCGCAGCGCGCGCTCGGCGTGCTTGCGCTCGGTGATGTCCTCGAGGATGCCCTCATAGTACACGCGGCCGGTCGTCGGGTCCTCGACACGCCGTGTGCTGAGCGCGCCCCAGATTGGCTCGCCGGTCCAGCGCCGCAGCTGAACCTCGAAGGACAACACCGTACCGGTGACGACGACGAGGGTGGCCCAGCGCTCGCGGTCCTCGCGGTTGACATACAGCTCGACGGCGTTGGCCGAGAGCAACGCCTCGCGGCTGGGGTAGCCGAGCATCTGCACAAACGCCTGGTTGACGTCTATGATGCGGCCGTCCGACGTCGTGCGATAGAGGCCGACGGGCACCCGGTCGAAGAGGCTGCGGTAGCGCGCCTCGGCATCCTTCAGCGCCTGCCGCTCGCGCACGCCGCCGAGCGCCAGCCAGACGGCGAAGGGCAGGCCGGGCAGCCCATCGCCGGAGCGCAGGCTGAAGCCATCGAGGCCCGCCTGCACCGCCTCCCGAACCAGGCCATCCTCGCCGCGATCCACCATCAGGACCACGGGGACATCCGGCCGCCATGTTTTGATGGCGTGCAGAGCGGCGAGGCTGCCGTCCGGCCAGCGGGAATCGAGGACGACGACGCTGCTTTCGCCGTCCGTCAGCGCCGCCTGTAACTCGACGGCGGTACGCGCCTGGTGGATCGCGATGGAAGAGAACTCGCCGGCCAGCGCCGCCGCCACCAGAGGTGAGGTCGCCGGGGAAGAGCTGGCAAGCAGAACGCGCAGGGTCTCCGTGCCGACCGGCCGCCCGTTGGTGTGCATCTAGCCTCCCGATGCAAACAGGCTCTGGGGCTTCTCGAGCAGCTTGGACACGGAATGCAGGAACGCGGCGGCCGGCGCGCCGTCAACGACGCGGTGGTCGAAGCTGAGACACAGCATCATCATGTGTCGCGGCGCCACCTTGCCGCGCAGGATGACCGGTTTCTCGTTGATGCGGCCGACACCGAGGATGGCGGCCTCCGGTGGGTTGATGATGGGCACGAAGAAATCCACGCCGTACACGCCCAGGTCCGTGACGGTGAATGTGCTGCCGACGACCTCGTCCACCGTCAGCGTCCCCGCCTGCGCCGCTTTCGCGAGGCGGCGGGTTTTCCGCGCGATCTGCGTCGCCGTCAGCCGGTCGGCATCGCGCACGACGGCCACAAGCACGCCTTCGGTCAGCGGAACGGCGATGCCGATGTTGATGTCGTCCAGCAGCTCGATCTCGTCGCCGAGCAGGACGGCGTTCAGGTGCGGGTGTTGTCGCAGGGCCGTGGCAACGGCTTTGACGACCAGGTCAGTGTGCGTCGGAATAGGGCGGCCGCCGACCTCTTTGCGCAGATGCACCAGATCCGTGACATCCACCTCTGCCGTCAGGGTCGCCTGCGCCATGGTGTGCAGGCTCTCGGTCATGCGTTGCGCAATCACTTTGCGCATGCCGCTGAAGGGGATGGTTTTCGGCTGCCCGGACGCGCCGGCCCGCTCGCGGCCATCTGTCTCGCGGCGCGCGCGCCGCCTGGAGCGAGCGCCGCGGAAATTCAGCACGTCGCGGGCGATCACCCAGCCCTCCGGCCCGGTGCCCTGCACCTGGGCCAGGTCAATGCCCAGCTGTTCCGCCAGGTGTCGCGCCCACGGCGAAGACAGCACGAAGCCGTTGGCGCGGTCCGCGCGGCCCGGCCGGCCCGCTGTCGCAAGCTGGCCGCTCGTGGCCGCGCGCCCGGTGCGTTGCTTCTTCGGCGGCATCGCCGGCAGGGCTTCATCGGGCGCGACGATCAGCGCCAGCCGCTCGCCGATGCGCACGACGGCATCGAGGGGCGCCGCCTGACGGAGAATCCCGCCTGACGGAGCGACCACCTGGTAGGTAATCTTCTCCGTCATGATATCCACGATGGGCTGCCCTTCGCGGACGGTTTCGCCGTCGGCGACGAGCCAGTCAACGACGACGGCCTCCGTCATGAGCAGGCCAAGCTTCGGCATGGCCACCTCAACAGCCATTGCCCAATCCCTCCATGCGCGCCGTGGTCATCAGCACGCCAGCAGCCCCTGACACTTCGGTGACCATATTATACTGTGCAAGGTACGTTGCTCAAACCGCCCTGGATCCCGCGCCCTCCACGAGAGGGAGGGCGGCGACGGCGACCGCCCCATCCCCAGCACCGGCGGCTGCTACAATGCGTCGCTGCGCCTGGGCGTGGCCCTGTCTCAACGTGAATGAAGTGGGGGGGCTTCGCAAGGCAAAGCCCCCCCACTTCTGTTAGCCCAGGGAAGGGCGGCTAGTTAGGCGGGGTCGGCAGCACGCCGCACAGGGCGCCCGTCGTCGTGTTGATCAGGTACTGCTGCGCCTGCCCGACGGCCGCCGCCGGCACGCCCGCGCCTGCCGTCAGCCGGTCGCCGCCGGCGAGCACCCCCGGAATGACGATGGTCTGCTCCCCGCCTACCACCTTCAGCTCGTACACGAAGCACGGGCTGAGGGATGCGAAGCGGAAGTAGCCCTCGCCGTTGGTCGTCGCGCTCGTCAGGTACGTGCCGGCCGGGTTGGCGGCCGTCGGCGCGAGCCAGAGCTGAACCTCGCGTCGGGGCGCGGCGCTAGCCGGATCGCACGCCGGGCGCAGGAGGCCCTGGATGACACTCGGCGGCGGTGTGACCGGGAGGGTCAGGGTGCGCGACTCGCCGGGCGACGTATCCGACGTGCAGGGTACGGCGACGAGCTGGGTGAAGGCGGCCATCTGGATGTGGTCGAGGCCGCCGGCCGGGAACCCTATCGGCTGCAAGACACCGCCGACGATCACCTGGAGGACCTGGTTGCCGCGCACGGCGCCGATACGTGCCGCGCCGCCCGCGCCCACCGTACCGCTGTAGATCGTCTGCCCGGTTCCGTCCTTGACCGTCAACGGCGCGCCGGCATAGGTGCTCGCGCCCTGGCTCGGCGCGCAAAGGGTCAGTATCACGTCCTCCGGCGCGCAGCCCGTCGGCACACCGGGGCAGGCCGGCGGGAAGCCTTCCAGGTCAATCGGCGGGCAGCTGCCGGCCGCCGACGGCGGGATCGGGAAGCCTTCGCTGGCCGTGGTCAGGTCGCCGGCCGCCGGGAGGTTGCCGCCGGGCACGACGCGCTCGACCTTGACGGCGGCGAGACCGACGACGTTGCGGATGGCGTTGGCCTGCGGGTCCAGCACGTCGTGTTCCCAGTAGACGGCGGAGATGACGGCGCTGCCCATGAAGCCGGGCTGGAGCCAGCCCCACTTCGACAGGTCAATGTACTCCACCTGCGACTGGTTCAGCGCCTCGCACACGTAGTCCAGCAGCCCGTTCTGGTCATAGACGTAGATGACGAAGTCGGTAAAGCCGGGTACGGGCGCGAGGTTCTGGATTGCCAGGTCCGTGACGATGTTCTGGGCATTGCCCTTCTGGGCGAGGGACGGAATGGCGATGAGGCCCACGCCGCTGCGGATGCTGTTGCCGCCCGTCTGCCAGACGTAGCCGCTCTCCTGCGGGAACAGGGTGTAAGCGGCGGCCTGGAGTAGCCGCGTGTACGAGCCGGCGGCGTGCTGCGTCAGCTCGGCGACAGCGGCGATGGGGACCGCGCCGACGGCCGGGTCGCCGGGCGACTGCCACGCCAGACTCTCGACGCGCACCGCGCCGACGTAAGCGCCGGGCAGGTTGTTGACGGCGGGCAGCGAGAAGACGCCGCTCCCGCCCGCGCAGACCCAGTCCACCAGGGTGGTGATGATGCCGCCGCCATTGTCCAGGAAGTAGACCTTCACCTTGGCCGCCGTGACGCGGCTCATGTTCTGGACGTGGATCTGGGTGCTCCAGCCCTGGGTCTCGCGGTAGATGAGCGGGCCGTAAGCCACCGTCGAGCCGCCGCCCTGGTCGAGGCACTGGCCGTTGAAGACGAAGCACAGGGCGGATGGCATGGCGGAGTAGGTCATCAGAACGTCGGCGCCCACCTGGTCGGCCACGATGCCGAGGGGCTGGGAGGCGCGAATCCAGGCCGAGCCGACGAAGCCAGGCGCGACACAGCCGCTGACGTCGAAGGCGCTCGTGTAGCCGGGCGAGAGCTGCGTCACGGAGCAAATCTGCGACCGCAGGCACTCATCCTGGGCCTTGAACCAGATTTCGACGCTCGTGCACTCGCTGCCGCTGTTCTGGATGTACAGCCACGAGTTCAGGCCATTGTACCCGCTGTAGACGACCGGCGCGTAGTAGGCGAAGCCGCCGAACACGGGGTCGTAGCGGCCGTCGGCCTGGGCGCTGATGGCGTCGTACGCGCCGGACATCGTCAGGCTCGGGTTGGTGTTGCCCGCCGACCGCCGCACCACGTCTACGGCGATGGGCTGGCCGTGGAACGCGTTCCAGTTGAATGGGAACTGGCCCGGCGTCGAGGAGACGCTCGGCCAGCCCTCCGGCCACGTCTTGCCCGTGCGCAGCGCGTCGAGCTGGTCACAGCGCCAGTAGTCCGGGTTGTCGGAGGACAACGGGCTGTAGCTGAACGCGATGGCGCTGCGGGCCGAGGCCGGTACCTGCGCCGCCGTCCATATCCACGACGTACCCGGCTTGAGCAGACCGCTGCACTCGAGCTTGAACGGCGCCTGCGCCTGGGGCTGGCAGAAGCCGGGGGTGTCCGCGAACAGCAGCAGGGCGACCTTGGTCCACGTCGCGCCGACGTTCTGCGCCTCGATGACCCAATCGGCCTGTTTCGACGCGCCGCCGACCCTGCTCAGGATGGGAATCTGGTAGTAGTTTGCGCCGTAACTCGGTAGCGGCGTGCAGGCCACCGGCCCCGGCTGGAGCGGCGTCGTCTCCGTCGCCTCGTTGTTGCCGGGCGTCGGGTCGGGGCCGTTCTGGCGGTCATCTGAGATCGTCACCCGGTTGACAATTTCCCTGACACCGGACGGCACGCTGGTGTCCACCCGGACGGCGAACTTCACCGAGCCGCTCGCGCCCACAGGCAGCGAGCCGACGGAGTAGACGCACACGGAGCCAGCGCGGCCGGCGTCGGCGCACGTCCAGCCGGGGTCGCTGTTGGCCGCGTCGAACGTGGTGTGGGGCGGCACGATCTCGATAATCCGGACACCCGTCGCGCCGGTGCTGCCGACGTTCTTGTAGTCGAGGGTGTAGATGATCAGGCCGCCGGGCGCGGTGCTGATGCCGTTGTCGGTCTTGGTGATGACGAGATCGGGCACGGCCTTGACCGGCGTCGTGTCGGTGGCGGTGTTGTCGCCGGGCGTCGGGTCCGCGCCGTTGCTGCCGTCGTCGGCCACGCTCGCCGTGTTGGTGACCAGGCGCGGCACGCCGGTCGGCCAGGGCGTTACGACGCGCACGGCGAACTGCACGGCGCCCGTCCCGCCGCCACCGGCGACCGTCCCGGCGACGTTGAACGTGCACGTCGAGCCGGCATTGTTGTTCGGAACGCACGTCCAGCCGGCCGTGCTGCTCGACGGCACGAAGGTCGTGTGGTCCGGCACGGTCTCAGTGAGCTTGACGCCGGTCGCGTCCTGGTTGCCGTTGTTCGTGTAGGCCAGGTCGTACACGATGATGTCATCCGGGAAGACGCTGATGCCGTTGTCGGTCTTGGTGATGCTCATGTCCGGCACGGCGTCCACCGGCGTCGTGTCGGTGCTGGTGTTGTTCGACGGGTCCTTGTCGGGACCGTTTGTGCCGTCGTCGGCGATGGTCGCCGTGTTGCTGACCTGGGTCACGCCGGCCGGCAGGGGGTTGGCGACGCGGACGGCGAAGCTGACGGAGCCGGATTGGCCGGCGGGCAGGCTGGCGATGCTGAAGGAGCACTCCGAGCCGGCCGCCGTTCCGCTGCAATTCCAGCCCGCTGTGCTGCTGGCGGCGACGAAGGTCGTGTTGACGGGCACAACGTCGTTGATGACAACGTTGGTCGCCGCCTGGTTGCCGATGTTCGAGTAGGTCAGGGTATAGACGACGACCTGGCCCGGCGTCGTCGTGATGCCGCCGTCGCTCTTGACGATCTTCAGGTCGGGCGCGGCGTTGATGGGCGTGTCGTCGCGCGCGATGTTGTTGCTCGGCGTGCCGTCGGGGCCGTTGATACTCTCGTTGCTGCTGATGACGGCGGTATTGTCGAGCTTTTCGACGCCGGCCGGCAGCGGGTTATCCACCTTCACGGCGAAGATGACGCTGCCGCTGTTTGCCGCGCGGCCCACGCCGCCTACGGCGCCGATGGTGAAGACGCACGTCGCGCCGGCGTTGCTGTTCGGCGCGCACGTCCAGCCGGGTGTGCTGTTGGCGGCGTCGAACGTGCTGTGCTGCGGCACGGTTTCGGTGATGATCACGCCGACGGCGTCGCGGTCGCCCACGTTCCTGTAGCTCAAGGTGTACTCGACGACATCGCCCGGCTGGGCCGTGATGCCGCCGTCGCTCTTGGTCAGCACCAGGTCCACCGTCGCGTCGGTCGGCGTAATGTCGCTGCCCTCGGCGGTGTTGCCGCGGTCGTCGGTGAGCGTCGCCGTGTTCTCGACCGGCGGCTTGTCGGCCGGGTAGGGCTTGTCCAACTTGACGGCGAAGACCACCTGGCCGGTACCGCCGCCGGCGACGGCCCCGATGGTGTAGGTGCAGCTCGTGCCGGCCGGCGCGCCGTCGGCGCAGCTCCAGCCAGGCGTGCTGCCGCCAGCGTTGAAGGTCGTGTTGGTGGGAACCAGGTCGGTGATAACGACGCCGGTCGCGTCCTGGTTGCCGATGTTAGTGTACGTGAGGGTGTAGCGCACCACGTCGCCGGGCTTCGCCTGCACCACGTCATCGGCCTTCGTCAGGGTGAACTTGGGCGAGGCGGTGATCGGGGTGGTGTCGGTGCTTGTGTTGTTGTTCGGGTTCGCGTCCGGCCCGTAGCTCCCGTCGTCCCTGATGCTCGCCGTGTTCGAGAGCTGCGTCACGCCGGCCGGCAGCGGGTTCTTGACGGTGACGGCGAAGATGACGCTGCCACTCTGGCCGGCCTGGAGCGCGCCGGCGACATTGAAGGTGCAGGTCGAGCCGGCGTTGTTGTTGGGCGTGCAGCTCCAGCCCGCCGTGCTCGCGCCCGGGTTGAACGTGCTGTTGGCCGGCACCTTATCGGTCATCTGGATGCCGGTCAGCCCGATGTTGCCCACGTTGGTGTAGGTCAGGGTATAGGGCACGACGCCGCCGGACGTGGTCGTGACCCCGCCGTCGTCCTTGTGGATCGCCAGGTCGGGTGTGACGGTCAGCGGCGTCGTCTCGGTCGCCGTGTTGTTATCCGGCGTCGGGTCGGGGCCGTTGCGGCCGTCGTCGGCGATGGTGACGGTGTTGTTGATCGTCGTGACCCCGGCCGGGATCGTCGGGTTGACCTTGACGGCGAACGTCACCGAGCCACTGGCGCCAGCGGGCAGGGAGCCGATGGTGTACGTGCAAACTGTGCCGGCCGGGCTGCCGTTGGCGCAGCTCCAGCCGGGCGTGCTATTGGCCGCATCGAATGTTGTATTGTCCGGGACGACGACCTCGGTCAGCGTGACGTTGGTCGCGCCCTGGTTGCCGACGTTGGCGTAGCTGAGGGTGTAGACGATGCCGCCGCCCGGCGGGGGCCGCACGCCGCCGTCGTCCTTAGCGACCTTCAGGTCCGGCGCGGCAATGACCGGCGTCCTGTCGCTGGACGTGTTGTCCGACGGTGTGCCGTCCGGGCCGTTGGTGCTGGCGATGATCGCGGTGTTGTCAATGAAGTCGAGGCCGGCCGGCGCGGGGTTGACCACGTCCACGGCGAACTGCACGACGCCGCCCGCGCCGCCGCCGTTGACCTGCCCGATGGTCGTGGTGCAGGTGGAGCCGGCGTTGTTGTTGGGCGCGCACGTCCAGACCGTCGGCGCGCTGGCCGTCGGGTTGAACGTGGTGTTCTGGGGCACGATGTCGGTGATTGTGACGCCGACGGCGTTCTGGTCGCCGACGTTCCTGTACGTCAGGGCGTAGACGATGGCGCCGCCGGGTACGGTGCTGGCCGGGCCTTTCTTGACGATTTGCAGGTCAACCGCGGCCACCGTCGGCGTGTTGTCCGTGGCATCCGCCGAGTTGCCCTTGTCGTCCGCAACCGTCGCCACGTTCGTGATCTTGGTGACGCCGTCGGGCAGCGGGTAGTCCACCTTGACGGCGAAGATGACGCTGCCGCTGCTATTCGGGCCGTTCGGCCCACCGCCGGCGAGCGGGCCGACGCTGTAGGTGCACGTCGAGCCAGCGGCGGTGTTGGGGTTGCACGCCCAGCCGCTCGCGCTGTTGGTGGCGTCGAACGTGGTGTGCTGCGGCACGGTCTCGGTGATGATGACACCCGTCGCATTCTGGTCGCCGATGTTGGCGTAGCTCAGGGTGTACTTGACAACGTCGCCGGGCTTGGCGGTGACGTTGTTGTCGGTCTTGCTCAACGTCAGCCTGGGCGAGGCGGTGATGGGTGTCGTGTCGCTACTCGTGTTATTGTCCGGCGTTGGGTCCGGGCCGCGCGTCCCGTCGTCGGCGATGGTCGCCGTGTTCGAGAGCTGCGTGACGCCGGCCGGCAGCGGGTTGACGATGTTGACGGCAAAGATGACGCTACTCGAACCGCCGGGGGGAACGGATGCGATGCTGAAGACGCAGCTTGTGCCGGCTGGGCTGCCGTTGGGGCAGCTCCAGCCGTTGGTGCTCGTGCCCGCGTTGAAGGTGCTGTTGGCCGGCACGACGTCGGTGATGACGACGTTCGCCGCCGCCCCGTTGCCTGTGTTCTGGTAGGTCAGGGTATAGACGACGACGTCGCCGGGCTTCTTGTTCGTCACGCCGCCGTCCGACTTGGTAATGCGCAGGTCGGGGCCGGTGACGGTGATGGGGGCGTTTGTGTTCGCGGCGTAGTCGTTCAGCGCCCCGCTCGGACCGTCGGCGCCGGTGCGCTCGTTCGGGTTCGCGCCCGGCTGCGACGTCCACGTCATGGCGACGTTGTTGATCTTCTGGTTGCCCAGGTTTACCGTCGGCGGCAGGCCCACCGTGGCCTGGTAGCTGATGGTCACCGACTGGCCGACGGGCAGGCTGGGGATCGCCGCGCTCAGGTTCTGGCCGCTGACGCCGACCGTGTTGCTGCCCGGGTTGGTGATCGTCGCGCTGCCGGCGCCATAGGTCAGGCCGGCCGGGATGACGTCGGTCAGGGTGATGTCGTAGGCCGTCGCAGTGCTGGTCGGCTTGTGGCTGACGACGATGCTGTAGGTGACAATCTGCCCCAGGCCGGGCGTGGTCGGGTTAGCCGTCTTGACCACCTGTAGCTCCGGCTCGATGACCGTAATGGGGACGTTGGGCGTGGTCAGAGTGACGGTCTGGTTGGTGTTGGGGTCTGTGTAGGTGAGCTGGCCCTGGTTGTTCAGGAGCGTGCCGTTCTGGTTGGCGACGACGTTGGCGACGATGGCCGTCACCTGGACGGCGAAGGTGTTGTTGGTGGTAACGTTGTCGGCGGTGGTCGTTGTGTCGCCGAAGGTGAGGGTGATGGTGTTGCCGGACACCGAGGGCGGCGGCGACGCGACCGAGCCGTTGAAGTTGGCGGTCAGCGGGCTGCCGGGGCCTGTCGCGGTGATGACCGTGGCGCTCTGGTAGAGCATGCCGGCCGGCAGGATGTCCTTGACCACCAGGTCCTTCGTGATGCCCTCCGGCAGGGTAACCAGGATGTTGTAGGTGACGAGGCTGCCGATGGCGTAGTTGGTCGGGGTCGGGCTCTGTTTGACGATGGTCGGCGTCGCCAGCGTCGTGGACTTGCTGTCGGTGCTGTTATAGGTATTCGGGCTGCCGCCTGTCCCCGTGCGCTCGCCGGTCGAGCTACCCGGCGTGCCCGGTGTCGTCGAGCCGGTCGGGTTGGGCGTCGTGCCGTTCGTACCCGGTAGGCTCGTATACGTGAGGTTGCCCGTGTTGGGGATGGTCTGGCCGGCGGCGGCGCTCTGGTTGACCGTCGCCGTGACCTGCACCGTCACCGAGTCGCCCGGCCTGAGCTGGTCAATGACGACGTTGACGGCGTTGCCGGGGATGTTGCTGTTGTCGGTGGCCCCCGCGTAGGCCGGCTTGGTGACACTGACGCCGGTCAGCGTCAGGTTGCCGTCCAGGGTGTCCGTCACGTTCAGGTCGAATGCCGTGGTGCGGTTCGTCCCGGTGGCGTTGGTGAACGTCAGGTTGTAGACGACGGTATCGCCGGCGTCGGTCGGCGTCGTGGCGATGGTCTTGGTCAGCGTGACACTCGGCTCGACGACGGTCACGCTGACGCCGTTCGAGTTGCTGCTGTTCACGCCGTTGATCTGCACCCGGTAAGTGTTGTTGCGCGTCGTGCCAGCGGTGTTGCCGCTGATGTTCTGCACCACGGCGTTGAACTCCAGGACGATGTACTCCTTGTCCGTGTCGCTGTCGGCGTTGGTGACCGTGCCGAGGTCGAAGGTCAGTGGGGATTGGCTGCTTGGCGTCAGGGGGCACGAGGGCGTAATGCTGGCAACGGTGTTCTCATTGCCTGGTTGGTTGAGGTTGGCGCAGCCGGTCTGCCCAGAGTTCACCGTGGTGGAGCTGATGCCGGGGCCGTTGGCGACGAAGGCGATCTTGGCCGTGCCGTCGTTGACGAAGCCCAGGCCCGTCGGCAGCGCGTCTATGATTTTGAAGGCGGGCGCTGTGCCTTCAGGAATCGTCGTGACCAGGCGGTAGCGCACGATCTCGCCGATGGCGACGTTGTTGCCCGTCGTCGAGGCTTCGGAGGTGGCCGCGAGGGACTTGCTCAACCCGACATTGGCGACAGTGACCGTGGCCTGGCTGCTGTTGGTGTAGTTGTTGGCCGCGCCGCCCGGATTGGCGGGGTCGCCGGTGCGCTCGGTGGAGACGGTATTGTAGTCCGACTGCGGCGAGGTCTTGTCGCCCGGCAGGCTCGTCCAGGTGATGTCGGCCTTGTTGGTGATGGTCTGGTTCGGCAGCACCGTGCTGTCGAGCGTCGCCTGGAAGGTCAGGGTGCTGGTCGCGCCGAGGGCGAAGCTGGTGTACGTCGCCGTGAGCGTGCTGCCGGCGACGCCGCTCGTCGTCGGCGCGAGGCCGCCGGTGTTGGTCAGCGAGCCGGCGACATACGTCAGGCCGGCGGGGATGACGTCCTTCACGGCGACGTCGAAGGCGTCGGCGTTGCTGGCGGCGTCGTGCTCGATCTTGACGGTGAAGGTAATCGCGTCGCCGGCGTCGCCAGTCGTCGGGTTCGCCGTCTTGGTCACCTTGAGCTTCGGCTCGACGATGGTGACATCCGGGGCGGACGCCGACACTGATTGCGGGGTGTTGTTGAGTGTCCACCCATAGGCGGCGCTGTTGTTGCGCTGCTGCCCCTTGACGTTGGCGGCCGTGTTGAGGACGACGGCCTGGTAGAGGAAGGTGATGGTCTCTGGCGTGGCGTTGTCGCGGTTGTTGTTGGTGACCGTGCCCAGGTTGAACGTGACCGTCCCGCCGGAGTTGGTGACCGACGGGTTGCCGCACGCGAAGGCAAAGCCGATGCTGCTGGTCAGGTCGGCCGACGACGGCGTGATGCTCGTGCAGGTGACGAAGGCCAGGCCCGCGTCCAGGGTATCCACGAGGCTGACGTTCTGGCTGGCGTCTTCGGGGACCGTGACCGTCACCTTGTAGGTGACGATCTCGCCGATAGCGACGTTGAGGCCGGTCGTGGAGGGCTGGTTGGTGCCGTCAATGCCCTTGGTGATGCCGGGCTTGGGGATGGTGACCGTGGCGCTGCTGTTGGCGGCGTAGTCGTTCAGCGCTCCGCCCGGCCCGTCGGCGCCGGTGCGCTCGGTGGAGTTGGGGTTGTACGTCGAGCGCTGGCCGGGGTCGCCCGGCAGGCTCGTCCACGTGGTCTTGGCGATGTTCGTGATCTGCTGCCCTGGTGTGATGGCGGCGTTCAGGGTCGCCTGGAACGTGAGCGTGCTCGTGCCGTTGAGCGGGAAGCTGGCGTAGGTGGCGGTAAGCGTATCGCCCGAGACGCCGCTCGTCGTCGGCGCTAGATCGGTGGATTGTAGAGTGCCCGGGACGTAGGCGAGCTGGGGCGGGATGACGTCGCTCACGTTGACGTCATAGGCGGTGGTCGAGTTGGGGCCAGGGTTAGCGATGACGATGCTGAAGGTAATCGTGTCGCCAGCGTCGCCGGTCGTCGGCGAGGCCGTCTTGGCGATGGTGAGCTTCGGTTCGATGACCGTCACATTGGGGGCGGAGACGGCGGGGATCGAGCCGCCGGTCCACGACATGGCCGCCGAGTTCGTCAGCGTCGTGCCGGCCTGGTTGCCGGACACGTTGAGGACGACGACGGGGTATTCGATGGTGATGGTTTCGGCGACGGCGTTGTTGGTGTCGCTGTTGGTGATCGTGCCGAGGAGGAAGGTGAGCGTCTGGCCGTTGTTGGTGACGGTCGGCGTCGTCACGCCGCCGAGGGCCACGTTGTTGGACGTCGTTACCGTCGCCGGCCCGACGTAGGCCAGGCCCGCCGGCAGCGTGTCCACAATCTGCGCGCCGGGCGTGACGCCTTCCGGCACAGTCACCGTCAGGCGGTAGTTGACAAGTTCGCCGATGACGGCCTGGGTGCGCCCGTTGACCGCGTTTTCGATCTCGGTGCTGACCAGTTCCTTCTTGGCCGACGGCGGCGCAGTGGTCACGGTGGCCGTGTCCGTCAGCCCGCCGGGGATGAAGTTGGGGCCGCCGTTGGCGCTGGCGAAGTTGAACAGCGTCGCCGTGTTGGTGAGCTGCGTGTTCGGTTGAACGGCGCCGTCCACCTGCAGGGTGTAGGTGACGATGGCAATGTTGCGCCCGTTGTTGATCGGCGCGCCGGCGGGTGTCGTCCCGGGGCCGAGCGCGCCCTGGGTGTTGCTGGGGTCGGTCAGCTCGATACCCTGGTCGAACAGGCCCGTACCGCCGCCGACATTGGTATACGGCAGGACGGTTCCCGCGCCGTTCGTGACGCACAGGTGGAGGCCGCTGGGCGGGATGGAGAAGCCTGTGGGCAGGGTATCCCTGAGTTTGACGTCGAACACACCCCTGGCGGCCGACCCACCGTTCTCGACCGCGATGGCGAACGTGACCAGGTCGGCGGCGTCCACGTTGCTGAGGTCACTGTCAAGGGTGCTGCCAATGTTACCCGTCGTGATCGTCGGGTTGAAAGCGGGGCACGCGGCCGAGGGCGGCGTGGCGAAGGTGATGCCCGGCGGCGCGATGGGCGTCGGCGCGAAGACGGCGTTGGGGTTGTCCGTACCGACGACGCCCTTGCGGACCCTCAAGATGGACGGCTCGGTGACGAGGAACTGGACGATGGCGTCGTTGACCGCTGATCCCCCGTTCGTCGAGTCCTCGATCGCTCGTGCCTGGTTGGTCAGCAGGAGTCGGTCGGCGAACGGGTCGTTGCTCACCGTGACCGTGAACAGCAGCTCGGCGGTGGATGGGCGGTTATTCGGGTCGTGGAACGACCCATAGTCGAAGGTGACGCTGTTCGCCGTCGCATCGCCGGACAGGATCGGCACGCCGCCGGGCGTGCTGAGCGTCACGGTGGTGTGCAGCGTGTCGTCGGGACCATACTGGGCGTGTCCGGCCGGCGGGGCCGTCGCGCTGGCGACGTTGTCGAACGTCGTCACCTCCGTCGCTTTGAGCACGGGCAGGGGCATGAAGTCCTGGAGCTTGAAGTTCTCGATGTCGCTCAGGGCCAGGTCGTAGGTGATGCGGAAAGTGATGGTGTCGCCCGGCTGGACGACGATCGGCGACCCGGATAGGTTGGTGTCGCCGTTGACGGCGTAGATCGCCTTGCTCAGCGAGCCGCGCCGCACCTGCACCGAGGCGGCGCTGGTGTCGGTGACGGTCGAGCCGGTCGGGGTCAAGTCCGCGTTCTTGAGCACGTCGCCGGCGGCGGTGACGCCGTTCCTGAGGATGTCCCCCTGGTCCACCCACGGGTCCTGGGGCGGGAAGGCGTCGCTGAACTGGTCCTGGATGGTGGTATGGAACTTAATCTGGAACGTCGTCTGGCCGTCGTTGTAGGTGACGCAGCTGATGGGCGAAGCGCCCGCGCCGGCCGGCGGGACGCAGCCGCCGATGAGCCGGCCGAGGCTGGCCGGCACGGACGCGAGAAGCTGGCCCGACACGTCGAAGTGGATCGTCGTGGTGCCATCGTTCGGCGGCGGCGAGGCGGGGGTGTAGTTGGGCGTAACCGTGTAATTGGCTCCTGCAAACGTCGTTGACAGGTTCTGGCTGGCCGGGTTCGCCTGGATATCGAGGGTCGGCGTGAAAGACGGGTCGAAGCGCTGCCCGTCCGAGATGATGTCGTCTATCATGACATTCTGGAAGGCGAAAAAGTCCGACACCTGGACGTTCAAGGTGTATTCGAGGGTATCGCCCGGCGACGGACCGGCGCCCCCGACATCATTGACCACCTGGACGGATTTCTGGATGGCGAGGGAGCGGTCCGTCAGGGTGTGATGCGCAGTGTTTGTGTTGACGACGGTCTGCGGGTCGCGCGGGTCGAGGGGCGTCCACGTACCCTGGGCGTCCGCCGTGTCGAACGACGTGACGGCCGCGCCGGTGGTCGGCGAGATCACCGGGTTGCCGTTGGCGTCGAACTGCGGAATGAAATACTCGAAGGTGACGACGGCCGGTCCGGGGCCGGTCACGGAGGGGAAGCGCACGAGGAGCTTGTTGTTGGGCGGGTTGGCCGCCGACCCCACGGTGGGCGTCTGGGTGATGCTCGCGCCGCCCGGCGACGTGGACACGACTTGCAGGAACGCCATGTTGTTGGGCAACAGGTCGCTGACGTCGAGGTTGGTGATGGGCTGGCCGGGCGCGATGTCCACGGTGAGGACGTACTGGCGCGGGTAGTTCGGACCCGTGGCCGTCTCGTCCTCCGGCCCGATGTACGTCTTCGTGAGCTTCATCACGGTCGGCGTGAAGTTGGCCGTGGCCGTCGCGCCGACGATGGGCGGATCGGTGGCCGGGTTGTCCAGCGGGTCGTTGCCCAGGAAGAAGCCCGGCGTGGCGCTGATGGTGAGGGGATAGCTGGCGTCGGCCAGGTTGCTGACGTTGGCGTTGACGGCGATGACGGCGGGCGGCTGGTCCGGGGTGAAGCTGCCGAAGGGTGGCTGCAACACGACCAACTGCTGCCCGGCCGGGCAGGCCACGGGCTGAAGGGTGAACGGGTGGATCACCGTCGCGCCGGTGCAGTTAAAGACGAAGCTGTTGACCGGCTGGCCGAGGTAGGTGGCGTTGTTGAATGTGATCCCGTCGTTGCCATCAGCGCCGCCCGACGGCAGGTACAGGTTGATGTACGGGCCAAAGCCGGTATCGGTCGCGCTGGTGTTGTCGAAGGCGACCGTGAAATTCAGCGGGGCGCCGATGAACCCAGAGGAGGGGACGTTCAGGATGGCGGCGGGTTGGGCGGCGGCGTAAGCGATGCCAGACACGGCTGCGAAGCAAACGAGCAGGAGAGCGACTACAATGAGTCCCAGGCGCGGGCGGAGATAACGCCCTGAGACATGCGACATGATGATCTCCTCGGTGGTGGGCTTGCTCCGGTCGCGCCGTCAGGCGGAATCGCTCCAAGAGCATTTTGACTTCTGCGTCAAATAGTCCCATGTATAACATATGCAACGCTGACAGTATGCCAAACGGTACGCCGCCGAGGTTGCGATTTGGCGACAATCCGTCTCAGACGGGCGATGGGCGGCGCGGCCGCTTGCGGCGTATCCTCACGGATGAGAGTGGCGCGCGACGTGAAACCCCATAGATTCCGTACTGTCAAGTGGCCTGACTGACAGCCTGTCTCAGTCCGCGCCGACCGTCAGCGTCCCCAGGTCTACGGCGTTCTCGGCGCTGCCGGGGACGGGCAGGCGCTCGCCGCTGGCGCGGTTGTACCACCCGACCTGGACGCGGTACTGGCCGGGCGGCAGCGGCGGCAGCGGCCGACTCTCGACGATGCGCTCGCCGGCCCGCCAGCGCGATGTCGGGTACGTCGCGCCGAGCGGCTCGCCGTCGGCCTGCGCGACGGTCGCCCCGTCTGGGCCGAGAACGTGGACAAACAGCGTCAGGTCGTCGGGGATAGACTGCAACGCGCGCCACATGAACGTGAGCCGCGTCGGCTCGACGCGGTAGCCAGCCAGGCCGATGGCGTCCCCGAAGCGCACCTGGCCCGGCGTCATGCCTAGCGCCCCGCGCACCTGCCCCGGACCCGGCGGCGTCTCGATCGTGGTCACTGTCACCAGCGGGTTCCCCTCGGCATCCATCACCGTTTGCGGCGCGCCCCAGCGCGCAACATCCATCGGCGCCCCGTCCTTCGCCCAGGCAATGTACGTCGCCGGGCCGTCGGCTATTACAAACCCCTGGCCGAAGTCGTAGGCGCGCGCGGCGCGTCCCTCGGTCAGGGCGCGCACCGTGGCGTGGTCGGCCAGGTTCGCCGCCACATAGGCCACCCCGCGCGCCGCGACGATGGCTGCCGCCGCGTCGGCCTTGTCGGCGTCGTAGGCGTAGTACGGCTCAGGGCGGGCGGCGAACACGCCGAAGTAGTCCCACGCGGTCCAGGCGAAGCTCAGAGCGATGACGCCGATGAGCGCCACATTCGCCAGGGTGCGCCGCTGCTCGGCCAGCCATGCCCAGCCCGCGACGAGCGCCGCCGCCGGGATGATGGTGGCGATGGGCAGGATGCCGATGGCGCGGGAGAAGTTGGGGGCGGCGTCCGCGGCGATGGTCGGGACGAGCATGACAGCGAGCCAGATGAGCAGGAAGAGGGCGACAAGTCCCTCACCCCCCTGCCCCCTCTCCCATAAAGGGGGCGGGGGAGAAGAAAGACCCTCTCTCTCCGGCCCCCTCCCACTGGGAGAGGGTTGGGGTGAGGGACTCTCTCTCTTCTCCCCTCTCCCATTTTGGGAGAGGGGCCGGGGGTGAGGGACGACTTGCCACGCCAACAGCGCGACGCCCGCCAGGAACGCCAGCCCGATGAGCGGGTCGAAGGCGGGGCGGCCGGCCAGGTTGCGCCACCACGCCGTGTCGCCGCGCAGATTGAACATCCCGGCGGCCCGCGCCACGTTGGCGGCGATGTCGGCCGGACCGACGGCGACCTCGCTCAGGTGCGAGCCGAACTGGGCCGGGTGGGCATAGAAGTAGACGGCCAGCGGGGTGACGACGAGGGCGGCGACGCCGAGGCTCCACGTCAGGCCGCGCAGGTAGAGGACACGGCGCGGGCGGTCGAGCCAGGCGAACAGGGGTAGGCTGATGAGGGGCACGAGGGGCAAGAGGCGCGCGGCGGTGCCGGTGTAGACGGCGAGGCCGAGGGCGACGCCGGCCAGGGCGAAATACAGGGACCGCTGGCCCACGATGCCGCGCCACAGCCAGCCCAGGAAGAGCGCTTCCAGCAGCGGCAGGCTGATGGCGCGGATGCCGAAGCGGCTGAACAGGACGTGCCAGAACAGCGCAGCCAGGAGCGCGGCGGCGACGGCGGCGATGAGGCGGGCGCGCGGCCAGGGCAGCGCCCTGGCGGCCCAGTAGGTGAGCGGGATGGTGGCAATGCCGATGAGGGCGGAGGCCAGGCGCAGGGCCAGGGGGTTGGGGCCGAGGGCGGCGACGAGGAGCGCCTGCCAGTAGCTATACAGCGCCTCGCGGCCGGCGTTGTCCGGCAGGAACAGCGGGCGCGCGCCGTCGAGGATGCGCCGGGCGTCAATCAGGTTGTAGGCTTCGTCCACGGAGAGGCCGGGCGGGAAGTGGCCGAGGCCCCACAGGCGAAGCGCCGCCCCGATGACGATGGTGGCGCCGACGAGCCACACGATCCACCGCGCCATGCCGCTATCCCTTGCCACGTCCGCCTCAGAACCCATTCATGCCACCCTGCGCGCCTATTCCTCGCTCTCCAGCAGCGCCTTCGCCTTGAGCAGCTCCTGGCGCTGCTCCTCGGAGATCGTCGGGTACTGCGGGTTGATCTCCTGGAGCTTGGCGCCGATGATGGCGGCGACGGCCAGGCGGGCGAACCACTTGCGGTCGGCCGGGACGATGTACCACGGCGCCCACTCGGTGCTGGTGTGGTTGAACATCTTCTCGTAGGCGTCCTGGTAGTCGTCCCAGTGGGCGCGCTCGCGCACGTCGGCGGAGGAAAACTTCCAGTTCTTCTCCGGCCGGTCAATGCGCTCCAGGAAACGCTTCTTCTGCTCATCCTTGGACACGTTGAGGAAGATTTTCACGACCTCGATGCCGTTGCCGACAAGATACTTCTCGAAGTTATTGATGTCCTCGTAGCGGCGCTTCCAGATGCGGTCCTCGACCGTTTTTGGCGGGAGCTGCTGGCGGGCCAGAATCTCCGGGTGGACGCGCACCACCAGCACCTCTTCGTAGTATGAGCGGTTGAAGATGCCGATGCGCCCGCGCTCCGGCAGCGCCTTCATGCTGCGCCAGAGGAAGTCGTGGTCCAGCTCCTCGGGGCTGGGCTGCTTGAAGCTGTACACCTGGACGCCCTGGGGGTTCAGGCCGCTCATGACGTGCTTGACCGCGCCATCCTTGCCCGCCGCGTCCATCGCCTGGAGGATGACCAGCAGGGCGTAGATGTTCTGGGCGTAGAGCTTATCCTGGTACTCGGCCAGGGTCTGGATGCCTTCGGTCAACAGCTCGTCGGCGTTCTGCTTGTTGGCCTTGATGTCGTCGGGCAGGAAGTCGGGCGCGTAATCCTTCTGGAGCGAGATTTCTTTGCCCGGCGGCACAAGGAGCGGCTGTATGCGCTTCTTGAGGTCCATCGTCGCGTCTCCTTTGCGATTCCCACGCGACGTCCGGCGCGTTGGCCTGAGCGCAGCGCCGCGTCACTGTCCGTCAGTATATCAGGAACGCGACCCCTCGGCAACCCCGACGCCCGCGCTGTCCACGTCAGAGGGCGACAAGTGAAACCCCTGGCCGGGGTGGCGGCCAGGGGCCTGGTTGCGGATGAGAGCGGACAAAAGTCTCAGCCGCCTGATCCCACGCGAGGCTGCGGGCGGTAGGCCTCGACGATGTTGGGCAGGCGGCTGATCTTGTGCAGGATACGGCTGAGTTGGGCGAGATCGAAGACTTCGAGAACGGCCGTGATAATGGCGACTTTGTCTTTGGAGTTCGTCTCCGTCGTGACGGCGGCGATGTTGACGCCTTCCTTCGCGACGACGTCAGCGATGTCGCGTACCAACCCGGGACGGTCAATGGCGGTGACGCGGATGTCTACCTGGCTGACTTGCTGACGGTCGGCGGGCCACGTCACATCAATCAGACGGCCCTGGTCGCGCACGCCCTTGAGGTTGGGACAGTCAGGCCGGTGGAGCGTGATGCCCCGACCGGCGGTAACAAATCCTTTCACGTGCTCGCCCGGCACCGGCTTGCAGCACCGCGCCTGGCGGAACTCGATCTTGTCGAGACCGTCCACGGAGATGGTGGGCGCGGGCGTGGAGCGTAGCGCCGTCGTCGGGATGTTGACCTCGTCCTTGTCGCGCGCGCTCTTGAGGGTGAGCTTCTGGGCGATCTGCGTCTGGTTGATGTCGCCGGCGCCGATGGCCGCGAGCAAATCGTCCACCTTCTCGTACTTGAAGAGTTTGGCGACGCTGTCGAAGCTCTCCTTCTCCATGCCCAGGCGCTTGAGTTCCTTTTCCAGCGTCTCGCGGCCGGCGCGGATGTTGTCCTCGCGCTGCTGCCGCCGGAAGTAGGCGCGTATCTTCTCCCTGGCGCGGGATGTGCGCACGAAGCCGAGAGCCGGGTTGAGCCAGTCGCGGCTCGGCCCGCCGGTCTTCGCCGTGGTAATCTCGACCGTGTCGCCGGTCTTGAGCTGGTAGTCGAGGGGGACGATGCGCCCGTTGACCTTGCTGCCGCGGCAGCGGTCGCCGACGGACGAGTGGATATGGTAGGCGAAGTCAATCGGGGTCGCGCCGGTGGGTAGCTCGATGATCTCGCGCTTGGGCGTGTACACGTAGACCTGCTCGTGGAAGATGTCTTCCTTTAGCCCGGCCACGAACGCGCCGGCGTCTTCCGTCTCGCTGCCCGACTCCAGGGCCTGGCGCAGCCAGGCGATCTTCTCGTCCAGGAGGGCGTCGGGCTTGCCCTGCTCCTTGTAGCGCCAGTGAGCGGCGATGCCGTACTCGGACTGCTGGTGCATCTCGTGGGTGCGGATCTGCACCTCGAACGTGCGCCCGTCCGGTGCGAAGACGGCGGTGTGGAGGGAGCGGTAGAGGTTGTCCTTCGGGCGCGCAATGTAGTCGTCGAACTCGCCCGGCACCGGCTGCCACATGGCATGGACGACGCCGAGGGCGTGGTAGCAGTCCTTGATCGACTCGACAAGGATACGCACCGCCAGGCTGTCGTAGACCTCCTCGAGGGTGACGCCCTTGCGCTGCATCTTGCGGTAGATGCTGTAGATGTGCTTGGGCCGCCCGTTGATCTGCGCCTGGATGCCCTCCGCCTTCAACCCGGCGTCCAGCTCGCGGATGATCTCCTTCACCCAGCGCTCGCGCACGGCGCGGCGGGCGTTGAGCGCGTGGCTCAGCTCGCGGTACTTCTCCGGCTCCAGCTCGCGGAAGGCCAGGTCCTCCAGTTCCCACTTGATCTGCCAGATGCCCAGGCGGCTCGCCAGCGGCGCGTAGATGTCCATCGTCTCCTGGGCGGTGCGGCGGCGGCTCGCCGGGTCCTTCTTGGAGTCGAGCGTGCGCATGTTGTGCAGGCGGTCGGCGAGCTTGATGAGCACGACCACAGGGTTCTGCGCGGTCGCCAGGAACATTTTGCGCAGGCTTTCGTTCTGCGCCTGCGCACGGTCGCCGACTTTGACCCGGGACAGCTTGGTGACGCCATCCACCATGTGGGCAATCTCCGGCCCAAACTCGGCGGCCAGTTCCTCCTCTTTGATGCCGGTGTCCTCCAGGGTATCGTGCAGCAGGCCGGCCGCGACGGTGTCCGGATCGAGGCCCAGGTCGGCCAGGATGTCCGCCGTCGCCAGGCAGTGGGTGATGTAGGGCGAGTTGTCGTCCCGCTTCTGGCCGGCGTGGGCCTTCGCGGCCACCTCGTAGGCGTGGCGAATGACCGCACCATCGCGGTTGGGTAGATAGCTATTGACTTTCTCGACGACATCATCAATGGTCGGCGTGCGGGCCATGCCAACCCCCTAGCGCAAGCAAGTTGTGACGCAGTGCGTTATTTTCCAGGATGTTACCAGTTAGACCAGCGATAGGCGTCGTTTCTTACACGCCCCATCCGTCATTGCGAGGAGCGCGTCAGCGCGACAAGGCAATCCCTCGGCAGGTGGCAGCAACGCAGGGGGCTGGACCGCGTTGTGCAAGGGCGGGGGATTGCTTCGCCCGTGGGGAGCTTCGCCCCCCGCACCCCCAGGAGAATATGGCTGCTCAGAACACAGGACTTCGGCGTCGCTGCGAGGACGACGGTAGGAGGACGAAGCAGCCTCCCGACGGGTGACGGATACGCTTTGGCCGCATAGACCGTCTGATGCAAGGGCGGGAGATTGCTTCGCTCTGCTCGCAATGACAGCATGGGAGTGTTCTTGTGTGGGCGCACCCCGCCACATGGCGTAGGGGTCCCGCCAAGGGGGATTAGTGGCGGTAGAGGAGCAGCGGCAGGTACAGGCGGAGCGTCTGACCGCGCAGGGGCTGGGCGCGGCCGGCGAGCGCGAGCAGGGCCTGTGCCGTCGCCGAAGCATCCGGCTCCGGGAAGCCCGCCTGGGGGTGGAACGCACCCGACACGTCTTGCAGCGCCAGGAGGGCCTGCGCCGGGTTGTGGGCGGGCAGCGGGCTGTTGTCCGGCGGCGTCGCGTGGCGCACCCACGGCGCGGCGCGGGGGTTCTCGTCGAGGGCGACGAGCGCCTGGAGCGCCGCCGCCGTCGCCCGCGTCGCCGTCGCCGTCTCGCCGTCCATGCTTCCGAAGCCGCCGAAGGGGTTCTGCTGCATCATGAGGTAGGCCCGCGCGCGGCTGCGCACCGTGTAGACGGCGTCCGACGCAACCAGGGCTTGCAGAACCAGGGCCGTCGTCACGGTATCGGAGGCGACGCTGGCGCGGGGCGGCCAACCGCCGTCGCTGGCCTGCCAGTCTATCAGGCGCTCGACGGCCCCAGGCGGTGGCGGCTGGCGCAGAGCAGCCAGGGCCAGCAGCGCCCACGCCTGGTCGGGCGTCGTCTGCCCGTAGACGCCCCGGCTCGCGTCCAGGAATGACGCCAGGCGCTGCGTTAGGTCAGCGCCGCCAAAGGCGCGCGGGTCCGCCCCATG
The DNA here is from genome assembly GCA_046328525.1 of Anaerolineae bacterium. Taxonomy (GTDB): domain Bacteria; phylum Chloroflexota; class Anaerolineae; order Epilineales; family JAHCIE01; genus JBDHWG01. The sequence continues at coordinate 404,723 of JAXLWK010000004.1, read as the reverse complement.
CGCCTGGACGGCCAGGATGAGCCGCGCCGTCGCGGCGGCGCTGTCGGGCAGCGGGCGCGCGGCGAGGAAGTCCAGCCCTGTCAAGCCAGTGCGGGCGCGCCAGGCGCGCACATCCTCGCCGGCGGCGGCCAGGGCCAACAGGGCGTCCACCGTCAGGTCCGGGTCCGACGTTTCGCCGGCAGCGCTGAAGCCGCCGTCCGCCCGCTGCCGCTGGCGCAGCCAGGCCAACCCCGCGCTCACCGCCGCGCCGCGGCCCAGGGGCACGAGGGGACGGCCGAGCCACGCGGTGACGGCATAGGCCGTGGCCCGCACATTGGAGGCGAGGTTCGGGGCGAGCGCGACCCCGCCGTCGGCGCGCTGGGCGCGGGCGAGCCAGCTGGTCGGGGCGCCGTTCGGGCGATACCAGCCGTCGCCGAGGGGGTCGAAGCCGAGGAGCAAGACGGCGGGCACGGCGCGGGCGGTTGAGATCGCGTCGGGCGCGCAGCCGCACGTGGACGACCGCCGGAAGCCGCCGTCCGAGTCCTGGGCGCGGCTGAGGAAGCTCGCCGCTAGTCTGAGAGTCAGAGCGCTGGGGTCCTGGCCCGCTGCGACGAGCGTCGCTGCCGCCAGCGCCGTCGTCTCGACGTCGGAGGGGGCGCCGGGGGTCGGCGGCCAGCCGCCGTCGTCGGCCTGGGCCGCGGCGACGCGCGTGGTGACGGTCGGCGGGAGAGGCTCGTGGGCGGCGGCCAGGGCGAGCAGCGCCGTGACCTGGTCCAGGGTCGTGCCGAAGCGCCCCTCGTACAGGCCCGATGTTGGGTCGAAGTGCGCCTGGAGGCGTTGGACCAGGTTGGTCCCGCCAAAGGCGTGGGGGTCCTCGCCCGCCGCGGCCAGGGCGAGAATGGCCTGGGATGCGCTGACCGTGTCGCGGTCGGCGTAGGCGGCGACGCGCGGGGCCAGGTAGGTGAGGATGGACGGGCCACTCGCGCCGCGCCAATCGGCGGCCGACCGGCCACCGTCGCCGATGGCGCGCAGCACGGCGAGGGTGGCCGCCACGTCGCCGTAGCCGCCGTCGGCGGCCTGCGCGGCGGCCAGCCAATCGAGGGCGCGGGCGGCGCTCCGCTCCTCGTCGGTTGACGCAGCGGCCAACATGGGCGACGGGGCCGTAGCGCCGCGCCACGGCGCGGCAGGCGCAGGTAGAGACACGCCATGGCGCGTCTCTACGACCATATTGTTGCCCGGACGAGCGTAGGCGGCGAGGGTCGCGACGCGGAGGGCAAGCACAACGGCGAGGAGCAGAACGACCGGCGCGATGAACCGTCGAGCGTCACCCCGAGACACTATTGCCGTGTCGCGGCATGCGCCGCCACTAGAACACCGCCTCGCTGTCATTGCGAGACCTCCAAGCCGAGTGTCGGCATGCGCCGACACAAGAAACTTCCGAATGTCACCCCGACGAAGGAGCAGAAGTGCTTCTCGTTGGGAAAGCGCGACATATCCAGTCCTACCTCCGAGATGGTCGTTTGTACCGTCAGAGCGTTCAAGCCGGTCACCGCCACCAGATCCACGCCCATCAGCCGATACAGCAGGTCCCGCGCCTCGTAGCTTGGGCCGTTCTTGCTGTGGGATTTGCGCTTGTCCGTGTCACCCAGCGGCGGCAGGTCGTCGTTGTTATCCGACACCATCGTCCGCACCTGCTGTTCGATCGCCGCATCGCAGTCTTGGATCTGCTGCGTATAGGCATCATACAGCGCCACCGCTTGCTTCAGCGCAAACACATGCTCGGCGCGATAGTTGCCCGTCAGAGCTTTGGCAATCTCATCCTCCGCGTGGGCACACCGTTTGTCGCGCAGCTAGGCCAGCTTCACGGCGTCGCGCTCCCCCGCCACGACCGCCCGAATGATCGCCATGCCTGTAACCCCTGTGATGTCGCTCAAGACCTGGGTCAACTGGACGTTCATCTGCTGCAACGCCTTCTGCATGTGCAGAATGTGGGCTGCCCGATGCTCAATCAGGGTCGCACGCTGACGCAAGTAGGCGCGCAAGACACACATCTCGCCCTCAGGCCGAAACGAGCCATTGAGCAACCCCACGCTATGCAGGTACTGCAACCATTGGCAGTCGGCGAAGTCGCTCTTCCAACCCGGCAGCGTCCAAGTGCAGCGTGGGCAACTGCGCCAACGTCGAGGTATCCGAGGAACGATGGGACATGCGCAACCCTCCAATCGAAACTGTAACGCCCAGCCCGAGCGACCGCCACCAGTCGTTACATCATCTCGGATCGGAACCAGTCTCGCAGTCGGGCTGTGCTCACACCAGTGAGATTACGGTCTTAACTGTCCGAGCGTCTCGTCTATCATAGTCATGTCCGTCACCCCAACAAGTTTCTTGTGTCGGCGCACGCCGTCACACGGTGTGGACGTCTCTGCGCCTCTGCGTTCCCAACTTCTTCACGCGCCCCGAACACTGGCGGGCGGCGATAGGGACGCGCCATGGCGCGTCTCTACGCTACATTGTTAGCGGGGCGTCAGAGACGGCGCAGCTCCTCATACGCGGTCAGGTTCGCCGGGTCGGCGGCGAGGACCTGGCCCAGGGCGCTACGCGCGCCGACCACGTCGCCCAGGCCGAGGCACGCCAGCCCACCGATCAGGGTGAAGGCGAGGCGCTGCCCCTTCTTTGGGTCGTCCTCGAACGTCGGGTTGGGGTTGCCGTAGAAGAAGTAGTTGGGCGCGACGCCGGTTTCGGCCAGCTCCGCCGCGCGGCGCTTGAGCGCCGTCAGCCGCGCGCGTCCCTCCTCCGTCTTGCCCAGGCGCAGCAGCGCCAGTCCCTTGTAGACCTCGACCTCCATCAGCGCACTCTGCGACGCCAACACGCGCGCGAACGCCGCTGCCGCTGCCGCGCCCTCGCCGTCGCTCAGGGCGGTGTGCGCCAGGCCGGTGAAGTACAGCAGTTGCGCGATCTCGGCGTCGGAAGGAAGCTCGCCCAGGCTCGACGGCCACGCCAGCCCGGCCTGGAAGGTCGCCAGGGCGCGGCGGGGGTCGCCGGCGTCGAGGGCCTGGCGGCCGAGCAGCCAGTGGGCGCTCGTGTACTGGGACGCGACCGAGCCTTCGCCGGCTTCCCACGGGTGGAAGTTGCGGCCCTGGCACAGGTCCAGCGCCTCGGCCGGTTGGCCGGTGCGGTTGTACAGCGCCATCAACTCGGTGATCAGGTCGTTGCGCTGCACGACCACGTCCATGCGCTCCAGGTAGCGCGCCAGCCGCGTCTCGGGGGCGACGGCCTTGCGGCGCAAGAGAAAGTCGTGCTCCAGCATCAGGCGCGGGTCCTGGGGGTTGGCCGCGACGGCCTTTTCGAAGTAGGCCAGCGCGGCGTCGAGGTCCTTGTCGTCGTTGTAGGCGGCCAACCCCAGGTTGCGCCACGGAATCGACAAGCGAGGCTCCAGGTCGGCGGCGCGCTGCCACAGGGCGACGGCCTCGGCGCGGCGCAGCTTGTCGTACAGGAGATTGCCCAGGTAGTAGCTGGCGCGGGCGTCGTCCCTGTAGGCGCGCAGCGTGTCCTGGAGAATGAGCATCTCCTCCAGCCGCCACGGGAAGCAGTAGTCGGGCGACGCCTCGGCCGCCCTGGCGTGCCACTCGGTGTCGGCAGCCGCATCACCGTTTCGCCGCGCCAGGTAGCTCAAGGTGTAGGCGGCCGTGGGGTGCAGGGGCGTCAGGCGGGCAGCGATGGTGAGAAGGTCGCGCGCCTCGTCGTCCAGGCCGGCGGCGGCGTAGTCGAGGGCAACGTCCAGATAGGTCTGCGCCTCGCCGCGCATGAGCGCCTGCATCTCGGCCAGTCGGAACGACGCCTGGGCCGGCGTCGCCAGCGCCAGCTCGTAGCGCGCCCAGAAGTCGAGCGGGTCCAGCGACACCGACTCGGCGGCGAGCGTCTCGGCGGCGGCGCTCTGGCCGGCGCGGCGCAGGAGGGCCGCCTTCAGCCCGCGCGCTTTGTTGTTGTGGACGTTCACGGCCAGGGAGCGGTCGAGGTGCTCCAGGGCGCGGGCCGGCTCGCCGCGCAGGGAGGCGATCTGCGCCAGGCCGTAGAACGCCGCCGCCTGCCAGGCGTAGTTCCAGGTTGCTTTGTAGAACGCCTTGTGCGCCTCGTCCAGGCGGCCGGCGTATTGCAGCGCCAGGCCCAGGTTGTAGTGCGCCTCGCCGTCATACGGGTTGAAGTTGAGCCAGGTCAGGCGCTTGACGGCGGCGCGGAAGTGGTCTTCCGCCGTCGCGAACTCGCCGCGCCGCAGGGCGAGCTTGCCCAGGGCCAGGTTGCAGCGGGCGTCGCCGGGGTCGCGGCGCAGCGCCTCGCGCCAGTACGGCTCCGGCGAGAGGCCCGGATGGCGGTACTGCTCCAGGTGCAGGCCGACGAGGAACAGCTCCTCGGCCGTCGCCACGTCGGCCGGGGCCGGCGGTGGGCGGAACGGCGCGGCCATCGTCCCGTCCCACTCCGGTTCGGGCCGATAGCGGATGATCTCCGCGCCCTCCGCCTCGGTGACGCGCAGCACGAGGTCGGTAGCGTCCAGGCCGGCGGGCAGGGCGATCTCCTGGGTCAGCGGCCGGCCGGGGCCGAGGGCCGCGACGGCGCTGAAGAGCGTTTGATCGCCGGCGGTCAGCGCCACGTTCGCGCCTTCGATCACCTCCGTGGCGTACACGCCCAGGAAGGCGCGGCCATCACCGACTTCGAGATTGACGGCGGCGCGGGTGTTGGCGTTCTTCATCGCCCCAATTTGCTGCACCGGCAGCCAGAACTGGCTGAAGCTGCGTGTCTCGTAGGGCATCATCCACGAGAAGTCGGGCTGGTTGTCGGTGTACGCGCCCGCCATCAGCTCCAGGTACTCGCCCTCCTCGTCCAGGTCGTACAGGTTGCGCTGCCACTGGTGGCCGTAGGGGCCGTTGCCCCAGGTGAAGTACTTCTTGCCGCCGGAATACCCCGCGTCGGCGACGTGCACGACACCGCAGCCGCGCTCGTGGTCGTAGCCGCCGAAGAACTCGTACTTCGACTCGGCGGCGAAGAACGAGGTCGCGCCGGGGGAGTTGGCCCAGTAGCTGATGTCGGTTCCAGCGCCGTAGTCGTTGCTGTAGAAGGGCCCTTTGGCGATGGGGTACTCGATGACGGGGTTCTTGGTGTGGAACACGGCGTAGTGCACGTCGGGCGGGAAGACGACCTGGTAGCGGTCGTTGATCTTCACGCCGGCGTTGGCCCACCACAGGAACGTCTGCGGGAACGCGGTGCGGTTGAACAGACGCACCTTGGTCTCGACAAGCGCCTTGCCCGGATGCAGGGTCACGCCGACCATGCCCTTGGTGCGGTTGAGCGGCTCGTGTTCGCCCATCCACACTGTCACGCTGCCGTCGGCGTTGTCTTCGATGGCGACATCGGTCGGGTCGAAGGTGCTGGGGCGGTGGTGCTGCGGCCAGTTGAACTCGACGCCGCCGGAGATCCACGGGCCGAACGTCCCGATGAGGGCCGGTTTGATGACCCCGTGGCGGTAGAAGAAGTCGTAGCCGTTGGTCTTGTCCTGGGCGATGAAGATGCGTCCGCCCAGCTCCGGCAGGAGAACCAGGTAGATATACTCGTTTTCCAGGATGATGGCCTGGTACTCGACATCCACGCGGTCGCTGGAGATGCGGTCAATGAAGGGGTGGGGGTAGATGTTGCCTTTGCTCCCCTGGACGTTGCGCGTCTCGAAGAACATCGGGTTTGGCTCGGGCGCGAGGGTGCGGTACGTCGGGATGGTCAGGCGTTTCGTTCGCGCCGTCACGCGCTGCAATTGGGTCAACGTCATCGTTGGTTCCTTTGCGACATTGGATTGAGGTATCCCCCTGATTATACAGCCCTCTGGGGGGCTGTCAACGGTAAGTCCATCGCCCATGCCGGCGACACGTCACTCCTGCGCCGCTCCCTCCACCACGGCGACGGTCTCCTTCCGTGGCCGCCGCAGACCGGACCAGGCGTGGCGCAGGACGATGACCTGGCTGTAGATGACCCAGATGAGGAAGATCGTCCCGATGGTGGAGCCGACGGTGAACAGGAAGCTCACAAAGTTCGCCAGCCGCGTGGTGCGCGTCTCGATCTCGGCGAGTTGGCCCTCGAGCTGGGTCAGCGGGGTCTGGACGCTGCCGATGACGGAGTTGACGCGGTCGGCGGCGGCCGCGACGTGGCCCGCCGCGTTGGGGGCGTTGGCGAGCACCTCGCTGGCGGCCTTATCGAGGGCAGGGGCCGAGCCGGTCAGGTCATTCATCTGGCCCTGCACGGTGTCGGCCAGGGCCGCATCCGGGTCCGGGATGTTCACGAAGGGAAGGTGATTGAGCGCGCCAATCGTCGTGCGCATCGGGCCGACGAACAGGTTGGTCGCGCCAAAACGCTCGCCGACTCGCCCGGCGACGGCGTCCACCGTCTGTTGCCCGGCCTCAGGCAGAAGGCCGAGGATGGCGGACTTGTCGGTGGGCGACTGACTCAGCTTCGCGGCCGCCTCGCCCAGGGCCGTCGTTTGCTGCTGGAGTTTGCCAACGCCGGCGTTGACCTGGCTGACGTTGACGCTGGCGGCCTTCACGGTCGCCGCCGTGCCGGTCAGGAACTGGACGACGCTCGTCGTGGCGACGCTGCTGGCAATCCAGATGCCGATGATGGTGACGAGGCTGAGGACGAGCACGACGGCGCTGATGAACAGGCTAATGGCAGCCCAGGCGCGCTTCAGGAATGTCTTCATGGCGGTGTCCTTGTTGACGGTGGAGCTGAAGCGATGACGGCTCCCAGTATAGCACCATTCGAGCGCGGAGTCTGCCCGAAGCGGGCCGCGTCACGCCGGCGTGTGGGTGTAGCCGAGGGAGTCGCGCAGCCAGCCCACAAAGGGGTACATCGCGCGGAAGGTATTCACGATGAGGGGAACGGCGGTCGCGTCGTCGAGGGCGCGGGCGTCCGCGTCGCGCCCGACGGTGAAGCTCTTGAGCTTGACCATGTCCAACATCGGCGTGGTCTCGTCGTAGCCCTTCGGCGGCCGCGTCAGGCGCGGGCCGTCGAGCGTCCCGAAGGTCGCTTTGAACGCCGGGTCGTCGAGGACCTCCTGGAGGCGGCGGGGGAACGTGGCGACATAGGCGCGGATGCGGTTCAGGCGCTCAGTCTCCGGCATATAGATCCCGCCGCCGATGAATAGCTGGCCTTCGTGGTTGACCTCGAAGTAATACGCCGGGGTCTGCGTGTTCTTGCCGGCCTCGGTTATGGCGGCGCTGAACTGGGTCTTGTACGGGCTTTTGTCCTTCGAAAAGCGGACGTCGCGGTAGATACGGAACAGGCAGTCCTTGGCGGCGACACCGGAGATGCGGCGGTCGAAGGTGGCGACGCCGAACACCACCTCCTCCACAAGGTCCGTGAAGTCGGCGCGCAGCGCATCATAGCGCTTGCGATTGGCCTCGAACCAAGGCTTATTGTTGTTTTGCTCAAGCTCGGCAAGGAACTGCACCAACGCGGCGAAATCCATATTGTCTCCTCATAATCACCCGCGAATGCGAATCAGCCACGGTCTGAATTCTATCTTCTTCGCCGACCAGGGCAAGGCGAGTGGGCGATCCTACCTCATTCCCCGCCTACCTTGCGCGCCCACGCGTCATATGGCATACTCCTCGTAACACGTTCGCCCCTTCCAACGTCATACTTGTTGATTGCGAGCCACACGCCCAGGACTTCCCCCCGCCTGTGTTGGCCGGGCTATCGAACGCGTGTAGGGGCGATCCCCCGTGGTCGCCCTGGGTAGTAGGGGCGATCCCCCGTGGTCGCCCTGGGTAGTAGGGGCGATCCCTTGTGGTCGCCCTGGGTAGCCACAAGGGCTACCCCTACTCGCCCGCCAAACGATTGACAGACTGCTCACCGACGCCGGCTGGCTCGTCCAGGACCGCGGCCAGATGAACCTCGGCGCTGGCCGCGGCGTCGCCGTGCGCGAGTTCCCCCTCAAGACCGGCTTCGCCGACTACCTGCTCTTCGTAGACCGCAAAGCCCTCGGCGCCGTCGAGGCCAAGGCCCAGGGCATGCCCCTCAGCGGAGTCGAGCCGCAGTCCGCCAAGTATGGCGCGGGCCTGCCCGATGCCCTGCGCGCCTGGCGCCGCCCCTTGCCTTTCCTCTACGAGAGCACCGGCGTCGAGACGTTCTTCACCGATGGCCGCGATCCCGACCCGCGCAGCCGCCGCGTCTTCGCCTTCCACCAAGCGGCGACCCTGGCGGCGTGGGCGCAGGAGGCAGAGAGCTTCCGCGCCCGGCTGCGCCATCTCCCGCCCCTGGTCACAACCGGCCTGTGGGACGCCCAGGTCGAGGCCATCCAGAACCTCGAATGCTCCCTGGCCGACGACCGCCCCCGCGCCCTCATCCAGATGGCGACGGGCAGCGGCAAGACCTTCACCGCCGTCAGCTTCATCTACCGCCTCATCAAGTTCGCGGGCGCCCACCGCGTCCTGTTCCTCGTGGATCGCAGCAACCTCGGCCGCCAGACGCTGCGCGAGTTCCAGCAATACGTCACGCCCGACGATGGGCGGAAGTTCACCGAGCTGTACAACGTCCAGCGCCTCCAGTCCAACGTCCTCGACGACGTCAGCCGCGTCACCATCACGACGATCCAGCGCCTCTACTCCATGCTGCGCGGCGAGGCTGCTTTCGACCCGGCCAACGAGGAGCGCTCCCAGTTCGACCTGGACGAGGCGCTGGCCGAGCAGCCGAAGGAGGTCGGCTATAATGGGCGCATCCCCATCGAGACGTTCGACATCGTCGTGACCGACGAGTGCCACCGCTCGATCTACAACCTGTGGCGCGGCGTGCTGGAGTACTTCGACGCCCACATCATCGGCCTGACGGCAACGCCGTCGAAGCAAACCTTCGGCTTCTTCGACCAGAACCTCGTGATGGAGTACTCGCGGCAGCGCGCCGTGGCCGACGGCGTCAACGTCGCCGGCGATGTCTACCGCATCAAGACCCAGATCACCGAGCGGGGCGGCCAGGTCGAGGCGGGCTGGTTCGTGGACAAGCGCGACCGGCAGACGCGGCGCGTGCGTTGGGAGCAGCTGGAGGACGACCTGGTCTACGACGCGAGCCAGCTCGACCGCCAGGTCGTCGCCGAGGACCAGATCCGCACCGTCATCCGCGCGTTCCGGGATCGCCTGTTCACCGACATCTTCCCCGGCCGCCGCGAGGTGCCCAAGACCCTCGTCTTCGCCAAGGACGACAGCCACGCCGAGGACATCGTGCGCATCATCCGCGAGGAGTTCGGACGCGGCAACGACTTCTGCCAGAAGATTACCTATACCGTCACGGCCAAGCCCGAGGACCTCATCGCCGCCTTCCGCAACGCCTACAACCCGCGCATCGCGGTGACGGTGGACATGATCGCGACGGGGACGGATGTCAAGCCGCTGGAGGCGCTGCTGTTCATGCGGCCGGTCAAATCGCGCGGGCTGTTCGAGCAGATGCTCGGGCGGGGAACGCGGATCATCAGCCAGACCGACCTGCAGGGGGTGACGCCCGACGCGACGGTCAAGGACCGCTTCGTTATCGTGGACGCGGTAGGCGTCGTGGACACGGCGAAGGTGGACACCCAGAGCCTGGAGCGCAAGCGCTCGGTCCCCTTCGACAAGCTGCTCGAAGCCGTGGCCCAGGGCGCGTACGACGCCGACACGCTGAGTTCGCTGGCCGGCCGCCTGGCCCGCCTGGAGCGCCACGTCACGCCCGATGACATCTACGACATCAAGGCGGTCAGCGGCGGGCGCGACCTGCGCGACCTGGCCAACGCCCTCCTCGACGCCGTGGACCCTGACCGCGCTTTCGCCCAGGCCCAGGCCGACACCGGCCACCCCGATCCGACCGAGGCCGAGATTGACGCGGCGGCCGGGCGGCTGATGGACGAGGCAGCGGCGCTGTTCGACGAAGCCCGCCTGCGGCAGACGCTTGTCGCCATTCAATCGCGCAACGAGCAGACGATTGATATTGTCAGTAAGGACCGCGTGCTCGAAGCGGGCTACGACGAGAGCGCGACCGAGGCGGCGCGGCAGATGGTCGAGTCCTTCCAGCGCTACATCCAGGAGCACCGCGACGCAATCACGGCGCTGCAGATCCTGTACAGCCGGCCCCGCAGCCAGCGCCACCTGACGTACGACGACGTCACGGATCTGGCGGCGCGGCTGGCGAACACGCCGGAGCACTGGACGAGCGAGGCGTTGTGGAACGCCTACGCCCGGCTCGAACAGGACCGCGTGCGCGGGGCGAAGGCGCAGCGGCTGCTGACCGACATCGTCTCCCTGGTGCGCCACGCCGTCCACCCGGACGAGACCCTGGCCCCGTACCCGGATCTGGTGCAGGCGGCGTACGAGCGCTGGCTGGCGGACCAGGCGCTCGGCCAGCGGACGTTTACTCAGGAACAGCGCTGGTGGCTGGACCGCATCGCTGAGTACATCGGGGTCAACGTGGCGGTGACGCCAGACGACCTGGACGTGGGCGAGTTCTACAATCAAGGCGGGCGCATCGCGGCGCGGCGCGTGTTCGGCGCCGACTTGCCGCGCCTGCTGGAAGAGCTAAACTTAGCCCTGGCGGCATGAGACGAAGGGATTGGGCGACCACAAGGGATCGCCCCTACGGATACGCCTTTGCTCAGGCAGGCTACAGGGGACGTGTTCCGTATGGGTAGGGGTCGCCCTTGTGGCGACCCGACGCAACCACGGGCGACCACAAGGGATCGGGCGACCACAAGGGATCGGGCCTACGGATCTAAGAAGGCCACGAGCACAATTAATGGGACAGAATAACAATCCCCTGCCCGAAGGTTGGGTGTGGACGACTTTGGGTGAGATAAGCACGAAGCCTCAATATGGTTATACAACCAGCGCGAGCGATACTCCTCATGGGCCACGCTTCCTCAGAATCACCGATATCACGCAGGGGGTGATTGACTGGAATAAGGTGCCTTATTGCGAGGTTCCCCCTGATGACATCGCGAAGTACCGCGTCGCAGATGGCGATATTGTCGTAGCCCGTGCAGGGTCGGTGGGCAAAGCTTATCTGGTGAAGCACCCGCCAGAAGCGGTCTTCGCCTCTTACCTTATGCGATTCCGCGTCACTGCTGTGTCAGAACCATATATAGCATACTACCTACAATCTCCGCAGTACTGGGAGCAAATTGAGGCGTCGAGTGCAGGTATTACTCTTCTGAATGTCAATGCCAAGAAATTGGCTGCAATCATCGTTCCCCTCCCGCCCCTCGCCGAGCAGGAGCGTATCGTCGCCGCCATCGAGGAGCACCTGACGCGCCTGGACGCCGGCGTCGCTGCCCTCAAGCGCGCCCAGGCCAAGCTCCGCCGCTACAAGGCCGCTGTCCTCAAGGCCGCCTGCGAGGGCCGCCTCGTCCCCCAGGACCCGAACGACGAGCCGGCGAGCGCCCTGCTGGAGCGAATTGCAAGACCCTCACCCCCGCCCCCTGTCCCACACGGGGAGAGGGGAGGCAGAGGGAGAGGGGGCAAGAGAGCGCGGGAGGGGGCGAGGCAGGGGGAGCTGGGGATATAGCACGGGAGCGGGCGGCCACCAGGGCCGCCCCGACCGAACGCGATGGGTAGGGGCACCCCTCGTGGGTGCCCTGCCGGCGGCAAACGGCGCATCGGCGGCAAACGGCGCACGGGGGTGGGCGGCCACCAGGGCCGCCTACGAAACGCGGCCGGCGGCGAACGGCGCACGGGGGTGGGCGGCCACCAGGGCCGCCCCTACGAAACGCGGCCGGCGGCGAACGGCGCACGGGGGCGGACGGCCACCAGGGCCACCCCTACGAAACGCGGCCGGCGGCAAACGGCGCACGGGGGCGGGCGGCGCACGGGGGCGGGCGGCCACCAGGGCCGCCCCTACGAAACGCATCGGCGGCGAACGGCGCATCGGGGCCGCCCCGAGGGGATATAATGGCGAACCATGAATTACAATCCTGACATCCACCATCGTCGATCTATCCGATTGAAGGGGTATGATTACAGCCAAGCCGGGGCGTATTTCATCACCATTTGCGTTCAGCAGCGTGAATCCTTGTTGGGTGAGATACATGCGGGCAGCCTTCAACTAAACGCCGCGGGTGAGATGGTTCAACGCGTGTGGGAAAAGATGACAGAACGCTTCTCGCATACCGCCCTGGACGCGTACGTCGTTATGCCCAACCATTTCCATGCGATCATCTGGCTCGTCTCGCCGTCTGACGCATCGGCATTAAACGGTTGGTTAGGGCAGGATGCGTCGGACGTTTCGGTGGGCCGGGACATTTCCGAAGGGCAGGCACAAGGCCTGCCCCTACCAAGGGGACGAGAAGGTTTGGGAGAGATCATCGGTGCGTTTAAATCGCTGACGACGGTGGATTATATCGACGGGGTTCGGCAATTAGGCTGGCCTGCGTTCAAGGGTCGTCTATGGCAGCGCAATTATTGGGAGCATATCATCCGCGACGACGCCTCGCTGGAGCGCTTACGTGATTATATCCAAACGAACCCGCAGCGCTGGCAGGAAGATCAACTTCACCCGGACCTCCCGTAAATCAGTTCACCTGGGAAAATCAGCTATGACTATCTCCTCGTCCGCTGCGATTGTGCAGCGCGTCTGGAATTACTGCAATGTGTTGCGCGACGACGGCGTCTCCTACGGTGACTACGTCGAGCAGCTCACCTACCTCCTCTTCCTCAAGATGGACGACGAGGGCGTGCGTGAGCTGGATAAGCCCAGCGTCATCCCCGCCGATCTCAACTGGCAGAGCCTCCTCGCCCGCGACGGCGAGGACCTGGAAACCCACTACCGCCACATCCTGACCGAGCTGGGCAGAGGCTCCGGCCTCATCCCGGTCATTTTCCGCAAGGCCCAGAACAAGATCCAGGACCCGGCCAAGCTGCGCCGCCTCATCAAGCTCATTGATGAGGAGACGTGGACCGGCCTGGGCATTGATGTCAAGGGCGAGATCTACGAGGGGCTGCTGGAGAAGAACGCTGAAGATACCAAGTCCGGGGCGGGCCAGTACTTCACGCCCCGCGCCCTCATCCGCGCCATCGTGGACGTGATGGGGCCTCGGCCGGGCGACAGCATCTGCGACCCGGCGTGCGGGACGGGCGGCTTTCTCCTGGCCGCCCACGACTTCATCGCCGACCATCACGGCCCGCTGAACCGTGGGCAGTGGGAGCACCTGCGGCGCGATGCCCTGCACGGCTGGGAGATCGTGGACAACACGGCGCGGCTGTGCGTGATGAACCTCTACCTCCACGGCATCGGCGACCGGGGCGGCGACAGCCCCATCCACGTCGGCGACAGCCTGGCGTCGGACCCGGGCGACCGCTTCGACATGGTGCTGACGAACCCGCCGTTTGGCAAGAAGAGCAGCGTCACGTTCGTCACCGACGAGGGCGAGGTCAAGCGCGAGGCGCAGACCATCGTGCGCGACGACTTCTGGACCTCGACGAGCAACAAGCAGCTCAACTTCGTCCAGCACGTCAAGACGATCTTGAAGATGCACGGGCGGGCGGCGGTGGTCGTGCCGGACAATGTGCTGTTCGAGGGCGGCGCGGGGGAGACGGTGCGGCGGCGGCTCCTGCACGAATGCGACGTCCACACGTTGCTGCGCCTGCCGACGGGCATCTTCTACGCCCAGGGAGTGAAGGCCAACGTCCTGTTCTTCGAGCGCAAGCCGGCGAGCCCAACGCCGTGGACGAAGACGCTGTGGATCTACGACCTGCGGACGAACAAGAACTTCACGCTGAAGACGAACCCGCTGAGCCGGGCGGACCTGGACGAGTTCGTGGCGTGCTACAACCCGAATCACCGCTTCGACCGAACGGCGACGTGGTCGGAGGAAACGCCGGACGGGCGCTGGCGAGCCTACAGCTACGACGAGCTGCTGGCGCGGGACAAGGTGAACCTGGACATCTTCTGGCTGCGGGACGAGAGCCTGGAGGACAGCGCGAACCTGCCAGAGCCAGACGTGTTGGCGCTGGAGATCGTCGAGGACCTACAGGCGGCGCTGGAGCAGTTCCGCGCTATCGCCGAGGATCTGGAGCCAACACCGGCTGAGTGAGGGCCTGGGTGGAGCCGATCTTAGAAGGTTACTGCGCGCAAACCTCCGTTGGCTTGCGCGCAGTGAAGATGTGGAGTTGAAGCGCTTGGTTTGACCCTAGCCCTCGCCAAGCTCGGCGCGAAGCTTCTCCTCTTGCTCCTTCGAGAGGTTGGTCGAGATGACCGTGAACTTCGGCAGGCCCTTCATGGCCTCGATGACGCGGTCCGTCACGGCATTGGTCGTGAGCAGGAACAGCGCCGACGTCCCCTCAGTGACCTGGTCGCGCACGGAGTTGATGAACTTGTCGTCAATGCCGTAATCCGCGAAGTGGCCCATCAGACCACCGATCGCGGCGCCGATGGCCAGACCCAGGAACGGGATGAAGAACAGCAGGCCGAACAGCAGCCCCCAGAAGGCGCCGCCCAACGCGCCGGCGCCGCCCATGCTATGGAGCTGCTCGGTCTTCGGCTTCTTCTTGCCCTGAGGCCAGGTGACAATCGCGCCGTCGAGAACCTGGATCAGCCCCTGCTTCTGTAGGCTCTCCATCAGGTCGAGGCCCTGCCTCGCCCCATCGGCGGTATCGAACTTCAACGCGGTCAGTGTTGCCATGATACTCTCCTGACGACAGTATACCCAATCGGCAAGACACCTGCATCGCCCAAAAAGGTTGAAACAGGCAGGACCGCTCTGTTCGGCGGCAAGCCCCGGGCAGTGAGCTACTTGCGCTCTCGATGGAGACACTCGACGCTCAAAATCCGCAGACCGAAGTCGTACAGCGTGTTGATGAGCCCTACGACGGCAGCCTCATCGCTTAGCCAGCACGTCAGGTCCGCCACAGTGCCATGTTCTGGCTCGTGCGTCACGGACAGGGTGGCATCCTCGACGTAGTCGAAGAAGCTCTCGTCGAGGAAGCCCTCCATGCGAAACCTGTAGTACGATCCTGCCCGTCGCCCAACAGAAGATAGTGATAACGACATTGGCGTGACCTTCTATGTTGATCTCACTTCGCTGCCACGGCCGGCGCCGCGACCGGCGCCGGCTGAGCCGCGCGCCGTCGGCTTCGGCGCATGAAGAATTTGATGACCTCATCAACGAGCAGTAGGCCGAACGCGAAGGCCGCGCACAGCAGCCACTGCTCCAGCGTCAGAGGCGTCAGGCCCAGCCCGCGCTGGAAGAAGCCGATGATTGTCGGCACCAGGGTAGCCAGGAGGGACAGGCCGTACAACTGGAGCTGCCGCCTGTCAGCCACGATATCTCGGTTGAACACGCTCTCAGTCTCGCTGCGGTTGCTCAAGCCGATGGCGATGTTGTAGAGCGAGAAGACGGCGAACCCCATCGTCGCCGCAAGGGCTGCGTTCGTCGGCTCGTACAACGTCTCAAGGAGCAAGGTGCCGACCGCCATGAGCACACCGATAAAGACCATGCGCGCCCACTGGCGCCGGGTGAGCACGGGTTGGCTGAGGGGTCGCGGCTTGCGCTCCATCAGACCCGGCAGGGGCTTGTCGAAGCCCAGCGCGATGGCAATCGGAATCTGCACCAGGAAGTTGATCCACAGCACCACCAGCGGTGCGAACGGGATACCGCCGAGGATCACGAAGAACGCCGCGCCCAGGTAGCACAGGATGAACGCGGGCAGCGCCGTCATCTGGAAGCGGATGTACTTGGAGAGGTTGTCGTACAGCGCCCGCCCGTACTCGACCGCCTTCACGATGGTGGCGAAGTTGTCGTCGGTCAGGATCATCACCGCTGCGCCCTTGGACACCTCGGTGCCGGTAATGCCCATCGCCACGCCTATGTCGGCCTTCTTCAGCGCTGGCGCGTCGTTGACCCCGTCGCCCGTCATCGCCACGATGTTCTGCTGTTGCTGCAGGAGCGTCACCAGCCGGATCTTGTCCTCTGGCGCGACACGGGCGACGACGCCGATGTCGGGTAGGTCGTTGAGCAATTGCTCGTCGCTCATCGCGGCGAACTGCGCGCCGGTCAGCGCCTTGCCCTGGATGCCTAGCTCGTGGCCGATGGCCGCGGCTGTCACGGCGTGGTCGCCGGTGATCATGCGCACCTGGATGCCTGCGCTCTTGCACTTCTCGATGGCCGCCTTCGCTTCGGGCCGCGGTGGGTCCACGATGCCGACCATCGCCAGCAGCGTGAGATCGTTCACCAGGTCAATGAGCTTACCCTTCGGGTCGAAGGTCGCCGGATCGAAGTCACGGCGGGCGACGACCATGACGCGCTCGCCCGACTGCGCCATACGGTCGTTCTCGGCCAGCGCCAGTTGACGGTTCTCGTCCGTGACGGGGATGGCCGGGCCGTCCGGATTCCAGGCGTAGCCGGCGCGGCTAATCAACACGTCGGGCGCGCCTTTGACGAAGCAGCGGACAACCGAGTTGCCCTGCTCGTCGGTCATGTTGTGGAACGTCGCCATGAACTTGTAGTCGGAGTCGAACGGGACCTCGGCCACGCGGGGATACATTTCTCTCGCGCCGTCCACGCTGACGCCGCCCTTCTCAGCCAGCACGATGAGAGCGCCCTCGGTCGGGTCGCCGATGAGCGTCGCGCCGTCGAGGCGGGCGTCGGCGCACAGGGCCATCGGCAGCATAATCGGATCCAGGTTGATCTTCGGTCCGCCCGCGCTCTGGATCTGTCCCTCAGTGGTATAGGGCGCGGAGCCTTTCTGCCACGGTTGGCCAGGCGCAAGGCCGCGCGTGAGCTGTAGCTCGCCCTTGGTGCCGTAGCCCTCGCCCGTCACGCGGTAGCGGTTCTGGCCGACGATCGTGAACTCGCGCGCCGTCATCTTGTTGAGCGTCAGGGTGCCGGTCTTGTCAGAGCAGATGGCCGACACGGAACCTAGGGTTTCGACCGACGGTAGCCGCTTCACGATGGCGTTCTGCTCGGCCAGGGTGCGCGTCCCCATGGAGTACAGGGTGGTGACGACGGCGGGCAGGCCGGTCGGGATCGCCGAGATCGCCAGCGCCACGCCGGAGATAAAAATGGCATTCAGGGGCTGCCCATCGCGAATCCCCAGGATGATCATCGCGATGAACGCCAGGCCGGCCAGGCTCGCGATGATGATCGTCAGGCGGTCGAGTTGCTTCTGGAGCGGTGTCTTGTCGGCCTCGGTCTTGTTGAGCAGATCGGCGATGTGCCCCATCTCGGTGCCCATGCCGGTGGTCGTGACGATCATCTCGCCGCGCCCGCGCGTCACCGAGGTGTTCATGAAGGCCATGTTGTGCCGGTCGCCGAGCGGCACCTCGGGTTTGGTGATGACCTCGGTGTCCTTAGGCGAGGCGACGCTCTCGCCGGTCAGCGCGGCCTCCTCGATCTCCAGGGTCGCCGTCACGAAGAGGCGGCCGTCGGCGGGAACGAGGTTGCCCGCTTCCATCAGCACGATGTCGCCGGGCACCAGCCCCTCGGCGTCGACCTCAACCGCCTGGCCGTCGCGGCGCACCCGCGCGATGTTCTTCAGCATCTGCTCCAGCGCCGCCAGGCTCGCCTCGGCCTTCGCCTCCTGGCGCATGCCCAGCACGGCGTTGAAGACGGTGAGGCCCACCAGGACGAGCGTTGTGCCCAATTGGTGGGTGAAGACCTGGTTGATGATGGCCGCCGACAGCAGAATGATTTGCATCAAGTCGCGGTACTGGCGGAGGAAAGCCGCCAGCCCCGATTCCTTTTTCTTGCCCGCGAGCTTGTTCGGGCCGTACTTCTGCAGCCGCGCCTGAGCCTCAGTCGCGCTCAAGCCCTTCGTCGTGTCGACGCCGAGGGCGCTGGCCACCTCATCAACCGGTTGTGCATACCACGCAGGCTGTGTTCCTGATTGTTCGGCCATGTTAGGTTCCTTTCCTCTCACAGACCGCTGAAGCCCAGCGATTTATCGTTCTCGCCTCACCCGCTGGCCTCCTCGGAGGTATCTGCACTTCCATCGGCCGCGGTGGTTGAGCTCTCGGCCGGTGTCGGCGCGATGTCTCGGTGTCGGCCCTCTTGATAGAGGAAAAAGCTGATGGCGGCGATCACGGCGGCAATGGCCACGGCCCCCGCTGCCGCACTCGCCTCAGCATGCGAGTCGAGGGCGCGTGTCATGGCGATGATGCCCAACACCACAACGACCATCCCGGCCAACCTCCCTTCCAGCTCGTTGATCGCATGGACTCTCAGCCACGGCGGCAAGGTCAGCCTGAGATTGGGGTCCACAAAGAGTTGATAGAGGCCGAAAGCAATCACGAACAGGACGGTCGCAACGAGTATGACATCCACAGCTTCGATCACCGAGATGCGCAGCGCCACACTCTCTGCTTCTGCGGTCCCAGCTCCCAGCCCATGCCACACAATGGCAGTCACCATTTCGAGGATCCCGGCGATAAGGAGTACAGCCGCGCCCACAAACACAGCCAGAACCGCGACTGTCATCAAGAAGCGAGCGGCCCCGAACATGCGGGTGAACAACGTCTGACGACGTTCAGGTAATTGCGGCTGGGTCATTATCTCTCCAAAGCAACGGCCGACGTGCGACGGCGAGCATCAACCACTGATTCTGCGCTTAGTACCCCTCGGGGATTCGGCGGTATGGATAATCGGGTTCCTGGTAGTCGCCCCGTGGTTGGCGCTCCGGCAGCTTCACCTTCTCGTGCGGCACGTCTTCATACGGGATGAGGCTCAACAGGTGCGCGATGCAGTTGAGCCGCCCGCGCCGCTGCTCATGCGAATCCACGACGTACCAGGGCGACTCCTTGGTGTCTGTCGCCGCGAACATCGCGTCACGGGCGCGGGAGTAGTCGTACCAACGGCGATGGCTTTCCAGATCCATCGGGCTAAGCTTCCAAATCTTGCGCGGGTCGTTGATGCGTTCCTCGAACCGCGCCGTCTGGTCCTCCATCGTCTCTTCCAGCCAGTACTTGACGAGGATGATCCCGGAGTTGATGATCGCCTGTTCGACGGCCGGGGCATACTTCAGGAAGTACTCGACTTGTTCCTCCGTAGCATAGCCCATGACGCGCTCGACGCCCGCCCGGTTGTACCAACTGCGGTCGAAAAGCACCACCTCGCCGGCCGCCGGTAGATACGGCATGTAGCGCTGGAAGTACATCTGCGACTTCTCTCGCTCAGTTGGGGCCGAGAGCGCCACGACGCGGAAGACCCTAGGGCTTGTGCGCTCCGTGATGCGCTTGATGATGCCGCCTTTGCCGGCCGCATCGCGCCCCTCGAACAGCACGCAGACCTTGGCGCCGGTGGCCTTCACCCACTCCTGCATCTTCACCAGTTCGACTTGCAGCTTCTCAAGCTCCGCCTCGAATTCCTTGCGGGTCATCTTGGGCTTCGGCTCGGCTGTCAACTCGATTGTTGGAGCAGCCCCGTATGGTTCCGCCTCGTCCGGGTGGGCAAGTACAGGCGTAGGCACCGGACGCCTAGAAGGCTCCGCGGCGTGGTGCGCGACTGCGTGCTTGTCGGCCTTCTTCTTATCCCTCTTCTTGTCCTTCTTCCCGTCTTTCTTCCCAGACATGTAGCAGCTCCTTTGCGCTGGTCAGTCGTGAGGTCCCGCGTCACCATGGTAGATAAGCGAGCGGTCGCCCGCCAGAAGCAGGGGCGAAACCTGCTCCTACGTCCTATCACGTTTGCCGCACACCCTTAGCTCGCTTTGGCGAGCTTGTCGCCCTGTAACTCGTACTTCCACACCTGATGGAGGGTTGGCGAGGCCATCGGATCCGTCGGCCCCTGGGTCACCAGGTCAACCACCACCTGATTGTTCGTGATGGATACACTGTTGATCTTGACCCGATCACCCAGCAGCGTCGTTGCCACGTTGACGGGCTTCCCGCCCTGGTCCACTATCACCGCGAGGTAGTAGAACGTTCCGCTCCCGCCGCCGCTGCTCGTCAGCACAACCGCAGCCGACGGTTGTCCGTTGAGTGTGCCGACGACAACATTGTCCGTCAGCGTCACAACAACCTCGCTGGCAGAGCCAGGCGCGGCCGGCGCGCGATACTCGCCGTTGGTGAGCGTGACGCTGCCAGCTGGAACACCTTCGATCTTGTAGGTCGCGTTCCCGAGCGATTCCTTCGTGAAGGCGGTACTCGAGGTCGTCGAGGCGGGCGGCTGACCTGACGCGCCGTGGAGGGTGATGCGCGAGAGGGCCGGCGCGAGGGCTGCGCTCAAGTCGCGGAAGCGCTGGCTGTCCACGCTACCCTGGGGGTAGGGATCGCCTTGCGGTGTGCGCATCGTGTAGACCAGGCTGCTGGTCTGGCCGGCGACGCTCGGCAGCGGACCGCCCTGAGCAGCCATCGCATCCCACGCTGCTTTGTCGTAGATGGTGATTGTCAGCAGCGTTTCCTGAGGAGCGCCCGGCGTCACCGGCGTGTAGACCCACTCGTTGATGTACTGGGCGCCCGTGATGCCGTTCGTGTTCGGCCCCCAATGCTCATACCACTTGTACCCATACTGAATCCAGAGCGGAGGCAGCGTCAGACTATAACCTGCCTGAGGCCAGGTGTAGACGCCATTCTGAACCGATCCCTGGGGAGCGCCGGCGGGCCGCGGGGCTTGAGCCGAGGCGCTTGGCGGAACGACGATGAGCACAAGCAGCAGAGCTGCCGCAATGAGAGGAAGAAGAGTGTTTCTCATGGATTTGAGTCTCCCAAGTATTAACGCCGGCGGTGCGCCATCATGTCGATGGCCACCGTGATCGCCAAGATCAGCACATCATTCTGCCCTGGCGCGATTGCTACTCCATACGTATCGCGGATGCGAAACCATTTCTTTGAGACCTCGGCGATTGTTTCGCGCCCCTCGCCGATGGCGTACTCGTGATCGAGGATATTGCCCTGTATTTCCAAATCGGCGCCGTTGCCCACCTCGACATTCCAGCGCTCTCGGAGCGGTGTAATCAGCGCCTTCTTGACCAAGGCCATGTGAACGCCGCCTGGCCCCTCAATCTCCATGGTATTTCGGATCCGCAGCATGCGCTCCTGGATCTTGCACAGTTCCTTTCCGTCCATGTCCCGGAACACGAGTGTGTCGCGCACACGCAGCACTTTGCCATCAATCTTGTAGACCTTCTGCCCCTGGGCGTCCTCTACGAAATAGTCGTTACCGAGGGCGAATACCTGCTGGCGCATCTGGTATCTGCGCCACGCATTCGCATCCTGGGCGGCCTGAGCAGCAAGTGACTCCGCTCCGTCATTGTGTTGGTCCTGGCGTTGTCTACGAAACATCGTGGCCTCCTTGCCGTCTCTATCTCAACGGCAATGGTTAGCTCTTCGCCTCTAGTGCCGTGAACGGGCGCGCGATGCAACTGCGACGCGGGCCGGCGCATACTTGGGCTGACCGACGCGGCGCCAGGCCCAACGCACACAAGGAGCAAGCGTTGCCGCGGCGACAATCAACAGAAAACACTGAGCCACGATCTGCTCGAGTGGCAGGCGGCTCATTTTGACCTCCTCGCAAGCCTTTCCCGGCTCCATCGCCGAAGTGCGCGAGTTTCTCTGTAAACAGTATAAAGGGTTGCGCTGCCGCGAGCGTCACCCAAATAGGTTGATGCGTGGGTAATCGGGGGATGAGCTATCCAGGGTCGGCGGACAGAGAGGAGTTAAGTTCCGCCCAATAGACCAAGGCGTTGCGTTACGAGGATTGCTTCGCGCCGACTGCTTACGCCCAGCTTTTGATAGATGTGCACGGTGTGAGCCTTGACCGTTGCCCGCGTGATGACCAGCGATTGCGCAATTTCCTGGTACGACTGACGCTGAACGAGCAAACCCAGCACGTCCATCTCGCGCTCGGTGAGCGGCTCGATGAGCTGAGACTGGGCGTGCTGCTGCCGCACCGTGACGCGATCTGCGACAATGTTGAGGGACGGGCTCGCAGCGAACTGGCGCAAGAGATAGACGACGTAATCGCTCGCCGGGCCGCGTCTCGCAAGCTCGCCAAGCAGCCGCGCCATGTCCGGGCCAAAATCGAGGAACGTGCGCGTGAAGCGGCCAGGTTCACCAAGAGCTACCGCCTCCTTGAGTCGGATTAGTGCCTCGGCAGTGAGGCCCAGGCGGGCATAGGCCAGCGCCGATGCAGCCTGGATATCAATGAGCCGCCGGGTGTTTGAGAATGACCGTGCCAGCCCCTCCAGGTGGGTCAAGTGCTCCAACGCCTCGCGCGCTGCTCCCTTGCTGCCCCGCGTGAGGAGGATTTTGGCTTGCGCCAGCTCAGGCGCCTCGGAGAAGATCATCGGCCCGGTCTCCGATTCTGGCCGCGCTAGGGCCAGATAACGTTCCGCCCCGGCATCATCACCCAGTCGTGCCGCTCGTTGAGCGCGAAACGCGGCGAGCAGCCGAAGCGTGTTCAGACTCGTTGTGTCCCAGGCCACATTCTCGAGGTTGTTTAGCAGCGCATCGGCGGCCTCAGGCCGCCCCTCCAAATCATTGATCAAGGCGTAGGCACAGATACTATCGCGGAGCACCAGGTGATTGACCTCATTCCGGTGGGCCAGAATCGCGTCGAAGTGCCGCTTGGCGTGGTCGAAATCATTCCATTCATAGTAGATGAGCCCGAGCACGAAGTTCGCCCAGCCTACCCCAATGCGGAGGCCGCGTTTCATGTTGACCTGGAGCATTTGAAGCCCGACATCCTCCATGCTGACCAGGTCACCGCTCAGCGAGTGGACGTACGCCAATCCGAACAGCGCCCGGCTGACCATTAAGGGTTCGTTGCGACGTGTCCCATCGGCTAGCGCGGCATTCAACACGTCAAGAGCAGCATCGTGTTGGCCGGAGAGGTGCAACGCGACCCCTTCGTTTAGCGCTGCCCAACCGTCGAGGGGCGCATACACCGCGTCTACGGCCCGGCGCGCCTTCTTCGCCCGCTGCAGAGCCACCTCGACGTCGCCGGTCGACCATTCAATCGGACAGGCCAGGGCAGCGAGAAAGGCCTCGATTGCCGGCTTCGGCCACGTCGAACGCTCCCCGTCAGGTTCCTGGAGAAGCGCTTCAATCTTCTCGAAGAGAGGTGGCAGGAAGCCATAGCCCTGGCGCAGGAAAACGAACCACGCCTTGCACGTCAGGAGCAACGGATTGATGGCCACGCAATCGGCCGGCAGAAGATCCAGCCACTGCTCAATGCGGAACCACTCCTCATTGGCCAGCAGCGGCAGCAAGTTCGCCTCAACCAGCCGAACCGCCTGCTCGAGTTCATTGGCCGCAAGGAAATGCGGAATCACCAGATCAACGGCTCCATGATCCGCAAACCACAATGCGGCCCGTTCGTGCAGGGTCTTGATCTCGCGCGGCCTCAGAATTGTCCGCAGACGATGCTCTAGCGCCGTCCTCAGGAGGCTGTGGTAGCGAAACCAGCCGTTGGCGTCATCTACGGGTAGGAGCAGATTTGTCCGAGTGAGCCACTCGACAAACGCCTGCCCCGTCAACTCTGCGGTATCATCTCCTAAGACGGCGTCGCACAACGAGGGTGTGAGGCGCTCCAGAATCGACGTCTTCAACAGCATGTCTTGAATCGGTTGCGGCTGCTGAGAATAGACCTCCTCAAGCAGGAACTCGATTGTTTGACCGATAGAGGTCGCAGATAACGCTGCCAACACAGTGTCGGGATGAGCATCACCGCGGAGCGCCAAACCGGCGAGCCGCAGCGCGAAGGGCCAGCCTTCGGTCTCGCTCAGCGCGGCATCAACGAGAGCCGCCCCAACGGGCCGTGCAGCCACCTGATCGAGGAGTGTTTGCGCTTCCTCCCGATCGAAGCGCAAATCGTCGGCCGAGATGTCGAGCACCTTGCCCTGTGCGCGAAGACGCGCAAGGGGCAGCGGCGGGAGTATACGGCTGACAATGACCAGATGGACTGGCGCCGGTAGG
Source organism: Anaerolineae bacterium (assembly GCA_046328525.1). Lineage (GTDB taxonomy): Bacteria > Chloroflexota > Anaerolineae > Epilineales > JAHCIE01 > JBDHWG01. The sequence goes on along the minus strand of JAXLWK010000004.1, from coordinate 380,849 downwards.
AGTGGAATTAAGCTTCGGACGATCTCTTGGGTCGCCGAGTCATGGATAAGCTCGTAGTCGTCGAGAACGATAACCAGCTCCTCGCCAAGCCGAAGTAGCGCCAGGGCGAGGTCTCCGGCCAACAGGTCGGACGCCGGGATGCTGAGAGCATTGAGCGCGGCCAGGATTGAGAGACCGAACTCAGGATGTCGCGTCTGGACGGCGGCGATCAGCCGTCGTACGAACGCCTCAGGCAAGCTGGCGCCGGCGTCGAGAGTCAGCCAAACGTAAGGCACATCGGCCGAGTCTAGCCAGCCGGCGACGGCGGAGGTCTTCCCCATGCCGGCTGGGGCGGCGACGATGGTCAGGGGGAACAGTGGGGCTTTGTTCAGTTGGCGAGTCAGGCGGGCACGCGGAGCGAAGTCCGAGGGTATAGGCGGGCGACGAAAACGTGCCTGTTCAAGTGGCACTTCAAGTGTCATGACGGTTCCTACGTAACACTAAGCCTAGAAGTAATCTATAACGGTTATCGTCGGAGACGCGTGGGAAAGTAGCAATGGGGGGTGTCGGTATGTTGTAGCGATGTGTTGAACGCCACGCAGTCGTATTGTATCCTGTCTCGCAAAGCTGTCAACTGCATGTGGATAGACGAGCAAGATTCTGTTAGCGCTCCCAACCGTAGATGCTCTAGTGGACGGGCGTGTTCCCGGTACAGCTTGCGGTCAGGAGCAGTCCTTGAATGCCATTCCCCACAACTCACCTTCAGATTAACCTTTTTTCTTGATGTGGGCACGCTCTGCAAGGGGTACACTCTCAATAGGCCCACACTGCGTGCAACTTCACTCGGAGCGGGCTGTAGCTTCCTCATTCACCTGCCGCCTTGAAAGGAGGCCGTTATGTGTTGTTTCTTCCTGGCCCTGGTGCTGCTCGGCCCGCGTGTAGTTGGCGCCCTATGGTGGCTGTTCCAGCCGGCAATCTGGCAGCTCGCCTTCAACGGCTGGCCCGTCGCCTGGTGGCTCTGGCCGGTGGCCGGCATCATCTTCCTCCCCTGGCTGACCCTCATGTACGTCCTCGTAGCGCCCGGCGGTATCGTCGGCTGGGACTGGCTGTGGCTGGGTCTGGCGCTCGTCGCTGACATCGCGATGTACACCGGCGGCGCCGGCCGCAAGCGCGTTCCCGGCTACGCCGGCTACTGATATATTGGATCGCAGGAGGCTCTATGGCATTCGGACCTGTCGACTTACTGGCTGTTGAGTTCAAGGGTAACCGCTTCACCGGCGCAGCCCTGAGTGAGATCCACAAGCTCGTCGGCGATGGCGTCGTTCGCGTCATTGACCTGGTCCTCGTGACGAAGGACGCCGAAGGGAAGCTCGCGACCATCGAGCTGCAGGATGTGCCGCCGGGCGTCGCGAGCGAGCTGGATCTCCTGCAGCCTGTCATCAGTCAGATGATCACCAACGGGGACATCTCGTCCATCGGCGAGTTGTTGGACAACGAGAGCACGGCGGCGATCATGCTGTACGAGAACGTGTGGGCCACAAAGACGCTCGAAGCCATCAAGGCCGCCGGTGGACGGCTCGTTGTTTCACAGCGGATCCCCCACGAGGACATCGTCGCGGCGGTTGAGGACCTGAAGGCAATGGTGGCAGCCCTGTAGAGGGGCGCCACACGAAACAGCCGCCTGCTAGCTGAGGCAGGCTGGACCGCAGATACAACCAGAAGGAGACGGATTATGATGCGAGGACGAGGGCGACCCGTGGCGCGCCTGGCCGTAGGCACCGCGGTCATGGCGGGAACGGCGGGCGCCGTACACCATCATCAAGAACAAAGGTATGCGAGGAAAGAAGCGGAGCAGCAGGCAGAGTATCAGCAGCAACAGGCAGCTTACGATCAGCAGCAGCAGATCGCCGCTCAGCAGGCACAGATTGATGCGTTGCAGCAGCAGCAGGCGGCCCAGCAGTACGCGCCGCCACCGCAGGCAGCGCCGGCCCAGGCCGCACCGGCTGCGCCGAGCCTGACTGACCAGATCGCCCAGCTGTCGCAGCTGCACGCTGCCGGTGTACTGAGCGACGATGAGTTCGCCGCCGCCAAAGCGAAGCTACTGGCCGGCGGGTGAGACGGGAGTGGGCGCTCGCCGGCGAGCGCCCACATGATCTTCGTTTTGTAGAGAGCATAGGTACACAATCAACGGCATCGTCGTGCTGTTGTCGCTGTTCGATCGAATCCGCGTTGTTCGGGCGCAACGCCGAGACAGCCCGAATCAGCCAAAGGCGGGGTGAAATTGCGGCTGTCCGTCTGGCTTAGCGCTTGCTCATCTCAAACTCGCCGCAACGGGGGGGGTGAGGAGAATATGATGCACTCTCGTCGTTTCGTCAAGTGGCTGCTCGTCGTTGGAGTAGTCATGGTAGCTATGCTTATGCTGGTTAGTACCTGTTATGCACTTTGGGCCATGAAGGACACGAAGCGGTGAGCCGTCAGGACGGCGAAGGCGATAAAGTGCAAGCTCACCAGCGTGTCGGACAAGCGCTCGTAGTCGCGCGCCAACCGACGGAAGCGCGCCATCCAGGCAAAGCTGCGCTCTACGACCCAGCGACGCGGCAAGAGGATGAAGCCATGTTTGGCCGTGGGCAGCTTGACGACTTCCAAACGGATGCCGTGAGCCTTCGCGGCTTCGGCAGGCGTGTCGCCCGTGTACCCCTGATCCACGAAGGCGATCTCGACGTTATCGCCTGTCACTTCCTGGATCTGCTGAGCCAGTTCGGCGACCTGGGTCCGGTCTTGCTCGTTGGCGGGCGTCACCACAACCGCGAGCAACTGTCCCAGGGTGTCGACGGCCAGGTGTACTTTCGAGCCTTTGCGTCGCTTGTAGCCATCGTAGCCCGCCCGCGCCCCGCTCTCGGGGCTCGATTGCAGGGTGCGACTGTCAAGAATAGCCGCTCTCGGCTGCGGCGCGCGACCTTCGATCTCGCGCATCAGCATGCGCAGGTCGTGCACCATGTCCTCGAACACGCCCGCCTTCATCCAGCGCTACGATCCTGGCCGGCTTCGCCTTCGACATCAGCAACAACAAGCCGTGGGGCGGGAGCGTCAACTGCACATCGCACTACCTGTCCAGCGAACAGGAGGTGCAGCTTGCCGACTGCGAGAGGCCCCTCATCATTGACGAGACGCCGTCTGTCAGTCTATCATTCGTGGTCCTGATGGGCGGCCCCAACGAGGGGATGCACGAGTGCGACGTGATTCGAACAATATCAGAAGGAATACTGCTATGCCAGGCACACGTTGGAGCCTCTCACCCGACCGCTGCTTCGCCGCCGATCCGGCGCAGCGCAGGATTGCGCGCGCGCTGTACGCGACGGTCGAGAGTCTGCCGATCGTTAGCCCCCACGGCCACGTGCCGCCCGCCCTCCTGGCGGACCCCAACGCGCGCCTGGGCACCCCGACCGAGCTATTCATCATCCCCGATCACTACGTCTTCCGCATGCTCTACAGCCAGGGCGTCCCCCTCGAAGACCTCGGCATCCCGACGCGCGACGGGACGCCGGTCGAGACCGACCACCGCAAGATCTGGCAGATTTTCGCCGAACACTTCTACCTGTTCCGTGCCACGCCAACCGGTCTCTGGCTGGCCGACGAGCTGGTCAACCTGTTTGGCGTGGACGAGCGCCTGAACGGCGACAGCGCCCAGCGCATCTACGACCACCTGGAGGCGCAGCTCGCCAGGCCGCAGTTCACGCCGCGCGCCCTGCTCGACCGCCTCAAGATCGAGTTGCTGGCCACCACCGATGCGGCGACGGACACGCTAGCGCATCACCGCACGCTACACGCGGAAGGCTATACCCACATCCTCCCGACATTCCGCCCGGACGCCGTCATGAACCTGGCCCATCCGACCTGGCGCGACAATATCGAGTTGCTGAGTGACGTGTCGGGGGGTGACGTGGCCGACTACGGCGGCTACATCCAGGCGCTGGAGAGCCGCCGCGCCTTCTTCAAGGCGAACGGGGCGCTGGCGGCCGACCACTCGACACTGACGCCGAACACGGCGAGACTGAGCAACGCTGAGGCCGATGCCATCTTCCAGCGCGCGCTCCAGGGCCGGGCGACGAGCGACGACGCGGCGCGGTTCGCCGGCCACATGCTGACCGAGTTCGCCCGCATGAGCGTCGAGGACGGGCTGGTGATGCAGTTGCACCTGGGGTCCGCTCGCAATCACAACGCGGCGATCTTCGAGCGTTTCGGCCCGGACATGGGCGGCGACATTCCCATCGCCGTGGATTGGACCGAGGGCCTGCGGCCGCTGCTCAACGCCTACGGCGCCGACCCACGCCTGCGCCTCATCCTGTTCACCCTGGATGAGAGCACGTACAGCCGCGAGCTAGCGCCCCTGGCCGGACACTATCCGGCGGTGCTGCTCGGCCCGCCGTGGTGGTTCTACGACAGCGTCAACGGCATGCGCCGCTACTTCGATAGTGTCGTCGAGACGGCCGGGCTGTATAATACGGCGGGCTTCAACGACGACACGCGCGCCTTTGCCTCCATCCCGTCGCGCCACGATGTGTGGCGGCGGGTGAGCTGCGATTGGCTGGCGGGCCTCGTCGTACAGGGGCTGGTCGCCGAGGACGAGGCGGCGGAGATGGCGCACGACTGCGCCGTCGGTCTGGCGAAACGCGCCTACCGCGTGCCGGAGCCGGAAATAGTTATGTCGTAACGACTTCCAGTCGTCCCGCGGCGGCGGAACGACTGAAGTTGTTACGACATTCGCTGCCAGTCTTCACACAGTGAGGGAACATCATGGACGCACTTCCCACGCTATTCAGTCTCGAGGGTCAGGTCGCGGTCATCACAGGCGGCACGGGCGTGCTCGGCGGCGCGATGGCGCGCGGGCTGGCGCAGGCCGGCGCGAAGGTCGGCGTCCTCGGCCGCCGCCGCGAACTGGCCGAGGCCGTCGTGGCCGACATCGAGGCGCTGGGCGGCGCCGCGCTGGCCTTGCCCGCCGACGTCCTGGATCGCCCGAAGCTCGAAGGGGCGCGCGAGGCAATCCTGGCGCAGTGGGGACGGCTGGACATCCTGGTCAACGCGGCGGGTGGCAACATGCCGTCGGCCACCCTGCCGCCGGGCCAATCGTTCTTTACTCTGCCGGTCGAGGGCATGGAGCCGGTCGTCGCCCTGAACCTGCACGGGACGCTGCTGCCGATCCAGGTGTTCGGCGAGGCGATGGCGCAGGCAAAGCGCGGCTCCATCGTCAACATCTCGTCCATGGCGGCGCAGCGGGCGCTGACGCGCGTCGTCGGCTACGGCGTCGCGAAGGCGGCGGTGGATAACGCGACCCGCTGGCTGGCCGTCGAGCTGGCGCGCTCGTTCGGCGCGGGGCTGCGGGTCAACGCCATCGCGCCGGGCTTCTTCATCGGTGAACAGAATCGCAGCCTGCTGCTGAACCCGGATGGCACGCTGACGGCGCGCGGCCAGACGATCATTGACCACACACCGGCCGGCCGCTTCGGTGAGCCAGAGGAGCTTATCAGCACGCTCATCTGGCTGTGCAGCCCGGGCGCGAGCTTCGTGAACGGCATCGTCGTCCCGGTGGACGGCGGCTTCAGCGCCTTTAGCGGCGTGTGAGATGACGCGCTCAACGAGCAAGCCGCCACTCGGCGAGGGGCTGACCATCGTCGCCGACCACCGCGAGCGCCGCTCCGGCGTGCCCGCCTTGCTGGCCGGCTACGGTCTGACGGTCGAGGAGCGCGAGCTGCCCGTCGGCGACTACATCATCGTGCCGGGACAGATCGCCGTCGAGTGGAAAGCGCCGCGCGACCTGGCGCTCAGCATCCAGCAGCGGCGGCTGTTCGAGCAGGCGGAGCGGCTCAAGGCCG
>JAXLWK010000004.1:362500-370000 GCA_046328525.1 Anaerolineae bacterium | reverse complement strand
TACCCTTCCTTCAGCCTGACCATGGGTAGCTCACCTGGTTTCGGGTCTACTCCCTGCGACTAGCCGCGCTCTTCACACTCGCTTTCGCTTCGGCTTCGGCTGTTGCTGCCTTAACCTGGCCACAGAGAGTAACTCGTCGGCTCATTCTCCAAAAGGCACGCCATCAGCCTGGCTTGCGCCCTAGGCCTTTGACTGCTTGTAGGCACACGGTTTCAGGTTCTATTTCACTCCCCTCACGGGGGTTCTTTTCACCTTTCCCTCACGGTACTCGTTCACTATCGGTCGCCAGATGTATTTAGCCTTGGGAGGTGGACCCCCCAGCTTCCCACAGGGTTAGCGTGCCCCGTGGTACTCGCGCGCCACATCCCTCAGTCGTCACCCTTTCGCTTACGGGGCTGTCACCCGCTCTGGCCGCCCTTTCCAGTGGCGTTCAGCTAGTGTGTCGTTTTCTCACTGAGGGCGAGGGATAAGGCCCTCGCACGTGTGGTCGCTCAACCCCTGGCCTGCAACGCCCTTACGCTTGACACAGACCAGGTTTGGGCTGTTCCCCGTTCGCTCGCCACTACTAGGGGAATACTCTCTTTTCGTCGCGGTACTTAGATGTTTCAGTTCCCGCACTGCCCTCGGTCGAGGCGTGACCCTCGCCGTGATAGAGGTTCGCTCTATCGGGTTACCCCATTCGGACACCCAGGGATCGTCGCGCGCTGGCCGCTCCCCCTGGCGTTTCGCCGCCAACTACGTCCTTCTTCGGCATCTGGCGCCTAGGCATCCTCCGTGCGCCCTTAGTCGCTTAACCGTGCTCTTCGCCGCTCATCTTGAGCTCGCTCGGCGGAGCCTTACGCTCCCCAAGCTTCTACAGGAGTTACTACTTCTCGTGCTGTTCAGTTCTTAACGTGCCACCACCGATTTTAGATCGCCGATTTTGGATTTTGGATTAAGCTCGCAAGCTCAAGGTTACCTCTCGCCTTGTCTCGCTTCAATCCAAAATCGCAACTCCAACATCTAAAATCGCCAGGGCCTTAACCCCTGAAGAGTGACAGAGAAAGCGCGACCGTCGGAACGATTTTAGACTTGCGATTTTGGATTTTGGATTGATCGGCTATAGCCTCTTCAATCCAAAATCGCCCATCCAAAATCTAAAATCGGTGTGGGAGGGAGGGCATCCTTGACGAGAGGATCATCCCTGCGTGTCTCCCTAGAAAGGAGGTGATCCAGCCGCACCTTCCGGTACAGCTACCTTGTTACGACTTCGTCCCAGTCGCTCGCCCTGCCCTAGGGGGTTAGCTCCTTGCGGTTACCCCACCCACTTCAGGCATTGCCAACTCCCATGACGTGACGGGCGGTGTGTACAAGGCCCGGGAACGTATTCACCGCACTATGGCTGACGCGCGGTTACTAGCAACTCCGCCTTCATGGGGGCGAGTTGCAGCCCCCAATCCGAACTACGATGAGGTTTGGCGGATTGGCTCCGTCTTGCGACCTTGCGTCCGATTGTCCTCACCATTGTAGCGTGTGTGTCGCCCTGGGCATAAAGGCCATGCTGACTTGACGTCATCCCCACCTTCCTCCCGCTTGCACGGGCAGTCTCGTGTGACACCTGAAACACACGACAGGGGTTGCGCTCGTTGCGGGACTTAACCCAACATCTCACGACACGAGCTGACGACAGCCATGCAGCACCTGTGCGCGCTCCCTTGCGGGTCGTCGGCCTTTCAACCTCCTACCACGCGCATGTCAAACCCAGGTAAGGTTCTTCGCGTTGCATCGAATTAAACCACACGCTCCGCTGCTTGTGCGGGCCCCCGTCAATTCCTTTGAGTTTTAGCCTTGCGGCCGTACTCCCCAGGCGGGTGACTTATCGCGTTGGCTTCGGCACGAGGATGCTGTACGCTCCCCACACCTAGTCACCATCGTTTACGGCGTGGACTACCGGGGTATCTAATCCCGTTTGCTCCCCACGCTTTCGCGCTTCAGCGTCAGGTAAAGCCTAGGGGGCCGCTTTCGCCACTGGTGTTCCTCCCGATCTCTACGCATTTCACCACTCCACCGGGAATTCCACCCCCTTCTGCTTCCCTCCAGATGGGCAGTTCGAAGCGCACTCTCCCAGTTGAGCCGGGAGCTTTCACACCTCGCTTGCCCTTCCGCCTAGACGCCCTTTACGCCCAGTGATTCCGGATAACGCTCGCCTCCTACGTTTTACCGCGGCTGCTGGCACGTAGTTAGCCGAGACTTATTCCCTGCGTACCGTCCTTGTCTCGTCCGCAGGAAAAGGAGTTTACGAGCCGAAGCCCTTCGTCCTCCACGCGGCGTCGCTGGGTCAGGCTTGCGCCCATTGCCCAATATCCCTCACTGCTGCCTCCCGTAGGAGTCGGGGCCGTGTCTCAGTCCCCGTGTGGGGGGCCACGCTCTCACGCCCCCTACCCGTCGTCGGCTTGGTAGGCCGTTACCCCACCAACTACCTGATAGGCCGCAGGCTCCTCTGAAAGCGGTGTCGCCACCTTTCGTCTCTCGACGCCATCGGGTATTAGCAGACGTTTCCATCTGTTGTCCCCGTCTTTCAGGCAGATCCCTACGTGTTACGCACCCGTTTGCCACTAGCGCCCGAAGGCGCCCGTTCGACTTGCATGTGTTAGGCACGCCGCCAGCGTTCATCCTGAGCCAGGATCAAACTCTCCGTTGTATCACTCTTCCAACGCTACTTCCGTAGCGCTTAGGCTCTCTTATTGACGGTCTGGCTGCCAGTCTCCCAGTTCCCTGGTGACTAGCTTGCTGTCTCTGTCACTCTTCAGTTGTTAAGGTCGCTCGAACACACAAAGGCCTGGCGCGTGGCCAGGCCGCTTCAAGAGCTGTCTGGTCTCCCTACTCGCCTATCGCTTTGTTCGCCTCACGCTGTTGTGCACCAGGTGCTCCTCGCGGGCTGTGTCCTTCAAGCGTCGGGTAGTATACTCTACTTCCCGCCCCTTGTCAAGCCGGGGAGGATGCTTTTTCATCTCTCACCCGCCCTGATTAGGATGCGTTCACGCGGCGTTTCTTACGCCCGATGCGCGCCCTCTTGCGTCAACTCGTGGCCCGCCTCCCGCTACGCCGCCTCGCGCGTTGGGGGGGTGGACCACGAATGCCACGAAAGGGCGCGAAGGACGCGAAAGGGTTGGGCGCGCGTCGTCACTTTCGCGCGTTTCGCGTCCCTTTTCGCGCCTTTCGTGGTCCAAAGGCCTCGTGGCCCGCATTCCGCTGCGGGCAAGGCGCGGCTCGTCTTGCTGCAAGCGGGCCAGATGACGACGGACGGTCGGGATGCTGATGTCCGCCAGCTGCGCTGCCAGGTCGTCGGTGAGGTCGAGTTCACCGTGGGCAGCCAGATGCTGGGGCAACCAACTCAATGCCCCATACAGCCGCTCGGCGCACACGTAGTCGAGGCTCTCGGCCAGGACGCGCAAGGCATCGTCGTCGGCAACATTTTAGGTGATAGAATACGTGATTGTTCGGGGATTGGTAAGTAGGCGGAGTGGTCGGGGAAGGACGCACTCAGCGTGTCGTAGGCTGAGCTTTAGGCGATGAGGCGGGCGAGGTCAGCGCCACCGGTGGTCAGCTGATTGCCAGACCACGCGAGCAAGCGACTGACGTTCACCGCCGACTGCTGGCGCTTGTAGCCGCGCATCGGGCGATAACGCTCCTTGATCCACCAACCGATGGCGCGTTCGGAGGCGTTGTTGGTGCCGTCCACGGTCTCGCCATGGGGGCCATGCCAGTGGCGATAGCGCGTCAGGTTGCGCCACAGGTTCCAACGGTCGAGAAAGAGCATGCGCAGGCGGTACGCGAGGGAGGCTTGCTCGTCCTTGCGTGGGCCAGGCGCCTCGACATAGCGCTGATGCAGCTTTTCCAGGTCGCTTTCGTCTTGAGGGCGTCGTGTCTGGATCAATTCAGCCAACCGCGTCAAGTCGGCGAGGGCCTGCTGCGGGGTGACGCCAATGGCGGTCAGGCTCTCATCCGGCTGAGCCAGGGCGGCTGTCAGGCTCGCGATGAGGGCTTCGGTATTGCGCAGGACGTGGCTTTTGCAGACCTGCTGGTCGAGCCCGAGGTGTTTGGCGGCGCTTTTGAAAGCATCGGCATCATCGGTGACCAACAACGTCGCTCCGACGGCCTCGGCGATGGGGGCCAGCCACGCCCGCAGCGTGTCGGCATCCTCGCTCAAGCCGAGGGGGAGCCACTGCCCGCGACACTTGACGCTGGTGATGTCAGACCCCATGGCCGGGGTGCGCACCCCGTCAAAGACGGCGTTTCGTGTCAGGTCGGGGACGCGTTTGGCCGCTGCTTGCACGGCTTCGTAGACTTGGCTCTTGGCCATGTAGACGCCCAAGGCGCCCAAGGCCAGCGACACGGCGCCATAGCTCAGGCCTAGCAAGTACAGCATCACCGCCAGCCCCCGCACTCGCTGGCTGACCTGCGCCTGGGTCACACCCTGCGGGTACACTCGAAAGGTGCGTCCACAGCGGAGGCACTGATAGCGCCGCGCTTCGACCTGCGGATAGACCGTGTCGCGCACCGTTTTCGTCACTGTTTGGTGCAGCCGAAAGTGATGCCCCATCGCAAGCCGCGTAGGGGCACGCGCTTGGCTCCGTGAACGCGTTCGGCTCGACTGTGGGCAGGATCAGGTGCAATCGCATCGTCGTTCGCCTCCTGTTTCGGTTGCCACCAATTCTACCCTCTTTCCACCGCTAGTCGAACGGTCACAGCATCCTCCCCGGCTTGACAAGGGGCGGGAAGTAGAGTATACTACCCGACGCTTGAGGGACACAGCCCGCGAGGAGCACCTGGTGCATAACAGCGTGAGGCGAACAAAGCGATAGGCGAGTAGCGAGACCAGACAGCTCTTGAAGCGGCCTGGCCACGCGCCAGGCCTTTGTGTGTTCGAGCGACCTTAACAACTGAAGAGTGACAGAGACAGCAAGCCAGTCGCCAAGAAACTGGGGGACTGGCAGCCAGACCGTCAATAAGAGAGCCTAAGCGCTACGGGAGTAGCGTTGGAAGAGTGATACAACGGAGAGTTTGATCCTGGCTCAGGATGAACGCTGGCGGCGTGCCTAACACATGCAAGTCGAACGGGCGCCTTCGGGCGCTAGTGGCAAACGGGTGCGTAACACGTAGGGATCTGCCTGAAAGACGGGGACAACAGATGGAAACGTCTGCTAATACCCGATGGCGTCGAGAGACGAAAGGTGGCGACACCGCTTTCAGAGGAGCCTGCGGCCTATCAGGTAGTTGGTGGGGTAACGGCCTACCAAGCCGACGACGGGTAGGGGGCGTGAGAGCGTGGCCCCCCACACGGGGACTGAGACACGGCCCCGACTCCTACGGGAGGCAGCAGTGAGGGATATTGGGCAATGGGCGCAAGCCTGACCCAGCGACGCCGCGTGGAGGACGAAGGGCTTCGGCTCGTAAACTCCTTTTCCTGCGGACGAGACAAGGACGGTACGCAGGGAATAAGTCTCGGCTAACTACGTGCCAGCAGCCGCGGTAAAACGTAGGAGGCGAGCGTTATCCGGAATCACTGGGCGTAAAGGGCGTCTAGGCGGAAGGGCAAGCGAGGTGTGAAAGCTCCCGGCTCAACTGGGAGAGTGCGCTTCGAACTGCCCATCTGGAGGGAAGCAGAAGGGGGTGGAATTCCCGGTGGAGTGGTGAAATGCGTAGAGATCGGGAGGAACACCAGTGGCGAAAGCGGCCCCCTAGGCTTTACCTGACGCTGAAGCGCGAAAGCGTGGGGAGCAAACGGGATTAGATACCCCGGTAGTCCACGCCGTAAACGATGGTGACTAGGTGTGGGGAGCGTACAGCATCCTCGTGCCGAAGCCAACGCGATAAGTCACCCGCCTGGGGAGTACGGCCGCAAGGCTAAAACTCAAAGGAATTGACGGGGGCCCGCACAAGCAGCGGAGCGTGTGGTTTAATTCGATGCAACGCGAAGAACCTTACCTGGGTTTGACATGCGCGTGGTAGGAGGTTGAAAGGCCGACGACCCGCAAGGGAGCGCGCACAGGTGCTGCATGGCTGTCGTCAGCTCGTGTCGTGAGATGTTGGGTTAAGTCCCGCAACGAGCGCAACCCCTGTCGTGTGTTTCAGGTGTCACACGAGACTGCCCGTGCAAGCGGGAGGAAGGTGGGGATGACGTCAAGTCAGCATGGCCTTTATGCCCAGGGCGACACACACGCTACAATGGTGAGGACAATCGGACGCAAGGTCGCAAGACGGAGCCAATCCGCCAAACCTCATCGTAGTTCGGATTGGGGGCTGCAACTCGCCCCCATGAAGGCGGAGTTGCTAGTAACCGCGCGTCAGCCATAGTGCGGTGAATACGTTCCCGGGCCTTGTACACACCGCCCGTCACGTCATGGGAGTTGGCAATGCCTGAAGTGGGTGGGGTAACCGCAAGGAGCTAACCCCCTAGGGCAGGGCGAGCGACTGGGACGAAGTCGTAACAAGGTAGCTGTACCGGAAGGTGCGGCTGGATCACCTCCTTTCTAGGGAGACACGCAGGGATGATCCTCTCGTCAAGGATGCCCTCCCTCCCACACCGATTTTAGATTGGCGACTTGGGGTTTTGGATGGGGGACGCGGAAGCGGCTCCGATCCAAAATCGGCCATCCAAAGTCTAAAATCGTTCCGACGGTCTACTGCGGTCTCTGTCACTCTTCAGGGGTTAAGGCCCTGGCGATTTTAGATGTTGGAGTTGCGATTTCGGATTGAAGCGAGACAAGGCGAGAGGTAACCTTGAGCTTGCGAGCTTAATCCAAAATCCAAAATCGGCGATCTAAAATCGGTGGTGGCACGTTAAGAACTGAACAGCACGAGAAGTAGTAACTCCTGTAGAAGCTTGGGGAGCGTAAGGCTCCGCCGAGCGAGCTCAAGATGAGCGGCGAAGAGCACGGTTAAGCGACTAAGGGCGCACGGAGGATGCCTAGGCGCCAGATGCCGAAGAAGGACGTAGTTGGCGGCGAAACGCCAGGGGGAGCGGCCAGCGCGCGACGATCCCTGGGTGTCCGAATGGGGTAACCCGATAGAGCGAACCTCTATCACGGCGAGGGTCACGCCTCGACCGAGGGCAGTGCGGGAACTGAAACATCTAAGTACCGCGACGAAAAGAGAGTATTCCCCTAGTAGTGGCGAGCGAACGGGGAACAGCCCAAACCTGGTCTGTGTCAAGCGTAAGGGCGTTGCAGGCCAGGGGTTGAGCGACCACACGTGCGAGGGCCTTATCCCTCGCCCTCAGTGAGAAAACGACACACTAGCTGAACGCCACTGGAAAGGGCGGCCAGAGCGGGTGACAGCCCCGTAAGCGAAAGGGTGACGACTGAGGGATGTGGCGCGCGAGTACCACGGGGCACGCTAACCCTGTGGGAAGCTGGGGGGTCCACCTCCCAAGGCTAAATACATCTGGCGACCGATAGTGAACGAGTACCGTGAGGGAAAGGTGAAAAGAACCCCCGTGAGGGGAGTGAAATAGAACCT
>JAXLWK010000004.1:0-357500 GCA_046328525.1 Anaerolineae bacterium | reverse complement strand
GGCGCATCACAGCGTCGGACGGCGTCTCGCTCGGCAGCAGGTCCTCGGCCACGCCCGGCGCGGCGACATCGAACGGCAGCCCCAACAACGCGAGTAGGCGCTTCCGACGCGCCGATGTCGACGCAAGGATGAGTTGCAGTTCCATAGCCTGTCCTCCATGGGCCGTGAGTATAGCATTGGCCCTGCAATTCGCCTATCATTACACGTTAGCATCTCATTTCTGCCAGCGGCGGGAAGGTCCACGTCGTCGGCGGGGTTGACCCGGCGACATACCTTCTCGGAACCCTGGAGGTGTACGACCCGGCCAGCGACACGTGGCGGCTGCGCTCCAACATGCGCATAGGGCGCTCTAACTTCGGCGCCCTCGCCAGTTCCAACGGCAAGCTCTATGTCATGGGCGGCGTCAACCTGGAGGTTCGACTGGATACAGTCGAGGAGGGGACACTGCCGTAGCCGGAGGGCGTTGGACCGCGAAGGTCACGAAAGGGGTGATATACTTTGGTTATATCGGGATAGAGATTATTAAGCAGGAGAAGCGGATGACAGACACGGAGCGGCGGGCGCTCAAACAGAAGCTCGCGTGGGCGGAACGCAACGGATATGTCGGGGATGAGTTGGGCCAATTCATGGGAGTGATGCCGACTGTGATAGTTGAGCTAAGGCGAGAGCTTACCGATGAAGACACTGCCAACTTGTTCACCCACTACCAGCAGCGCCGCACCGCAGTGCAGCGACTCGTCTGGATGATCACGGAAAAAGGGATGACTCAGGGCGAGGTGGGTGATAAACTGGGCATGAAGCAAGGCGAAGTGTCGGACATACTCAAGGGGTGGGAAAAGCGTCCAAACACCCCTACCCTTTCAATACAGAAACTCATTGGCTACGTAGCGAAGGAGTTGGGTGCCCCGTCCGATCAGGAGCTGCCTGATCCATCAGCCTATTCTCCAAAGCGAGGACGGCGGGCAATGTCAAAGGCAGCATCTGATCCCTCTCGCGACAAGGCGGTCTACGACGACCTGATACGGATGATGGCGTTTGGCACCGGAAGCATGAGCGAAGAGGAAGCATGAGTACAATTAGCGTGCGTCTGCCTGGCTCGCTGCACCGCAAGCTGCGCGAGTTGGCCGATAAGGAGAATGTCTCCATCAATCAGCTCATCACCCTCGCCGTCGCCGAGAAGGTGTCGGCCCTCCTCACCGAGGATTACTTGGCCCAGCGCGCCGCCCGCGGCCATCGGTCGAAGTTCGAGGCGGCGATGGCAAAGGTGGCCGATGAGCCGCCGGAGGAACGCGACCGGCTGTAGTTAAGCGCCAGGGCCCTCCGCCGGTCTCTACACGAGGGGGAGGGACAGCGGCATACCCCTCAATAACAGGCCGCGGCCCGGTATGCCGAGCGCATCCGGGGCCGCGGCCTGTGCTATGCGGTTGTTACGGCTGCGGCTCCTTCTGGTCCGGGAAGACCATCGGCGCGCTATGCGGCAGCACGTTTGCCGGCATGAGGATGCGCTTGCCCGTCACGCGGTTGACGTCAATGGAGATGCCGGTCGGGGTCAATACCTCGGTGGCCCGCGCCGGGTCCATCGCCTCGGCCGTGTACACGGCGTCCACATCCAGCTCCAGCGGGCTGATGACGACCAGGAAGCCGATGGTCAGCGGCGGCTCCGCCCCCATCTGCTGCCCCATCATCCGCCAGATCGCGTTGCAGTCGTCCATCGTCGCGCCGTCCGGCGGGAGCTTGATGGTTTCGAAGACGTGCGTCTGCCCGTCGGGGCCGGGGAGCGGGAACGGGCTAACCACCTTCGGCTCGCGGCCGATCGGCTCACCGTCCTTGACCAGGATGACCAGCTTCTTGTAGATGGGCAGGACCGGCGCCGGCGGCTGCTGCGTGTCGTCGAGGGGGAGGCGATAGAAGGGGTTGTGGATGTTGATCTCGGTCGCGTAGTTGCCCGGCTTGACGGGCGGCTCACCCAACACCGCGCCTGCCTGGGCGGGGAGCGGCTTCTGGTAGCCGCAAACGAACTTGGCGGCGTAGCTCCAGTAGTACGGCGAGGGCACGATACCCTGCGCCTCCGGGCTGGCCTGGGCGGACTGCTGCGATAGCGCCGTGACGGCCATGACAGCCAACACAGCGGCCACCGCGATCACACTGACGGTCAAATGCTTGCGAGTCATATGCGCCCTCCTGAGGCTCTGCCTTGTTTAGAACGGGTCGGCCGATACATAGAAGACGCACAAGCCCCACCTATCGTTTCTCTCAAAGTAGACGAGTTTCTGCGAAAGCTCTAGAATAGTCGTATGTCACCCCCCCGACTGGCTCTTTTGGGAGCGCCGCGCATCGAGCGGGACGGCGTCGCCGCCGATCTTCCCGCCAAAGCCGTCGCGCTCCTGGCTTATCTCGCCCTTCAGAACGCGCCCCAGCCGCGCGAGCGCCTGCTCGACCTGCTGTGGCCGGCGAGCTACGCCGACGCTGGGCGCAAGAACCTCCGCAACGCGCTGTGGGCGATCCGCAAGGCGCTCGGCGACGACGCGCTGGCCGCTGGCGACGCCAGCCTCTCCCTCGCGCCGGATGTCTGGGTAGACACCCGCGAGCTGGAGCGCGCCCTTCGCCGCCGGCCAGACGACGGGGCGACACCGCCCGACGCCATCGCCGCCGTGCTGCCGCTGTATCGCGGCCCGTTCCTGGATACGCTGGCTGTGCCGGACGCGCCCGATTTCGAGATCTGGCTGACGACCGAGCGCGAGCGCCTGGCGCAACTCTACCTCCGCGCCGCCGCCGACCTCGTCGCCGCGTATCAGAGCGCCGCCCGCTGGCGCGACATGCTCGCCGTCGGCGAGCGCGCCCTGGCCCAGGACACCCTCCAGGAGCCGCTGCACCGCGCCGTCATGGAGGCCCACGCCCGCCTCGGCGAGCGGCCGCAGGCGCTGCGGCAGTACGACATGCTGCGGGCGGCCCTCGCCCGCGAGCTAGGCGTCGAACCGCTGCCGGAGACGGACGCGCTGCGGGCGGCCATCCTGAGCGGCGACATTGGCCCCGCGCCGAGCGCGCCCGTCCCAACACCGACCGCGCCCCCGCGCCGCGCGCCCGCCCCCGCGCCGGCCGCCCCGGCGACGCCATTCGTGGGCCGCGCGGCAGAGTGCGCAATCCTCGACGCCAAGTGCGCCGCGGCCGCCGAAGGCCACGCCCGCGTCGTCCTGTTGGCGGGCGAGATGGGGATCGGCAAGTCGCGGCTGTGGCGCGAGTGGGCCAATGCCCAGGCCGCCGACACGGTGATCCTGGAGGGCCGCGCCCTGGAAGCCACCCAGAGCCTGCCCTTCGCCCCGGTCGCCGAGATGCTCGGCCGCCTGGCGGAGCGCCTCTTCACGCCCAACTCGCCCATTGGGCGCCTCTGGCTGGCCGAGATGACGCGCCTCTTCCCCGACATTCGCGCCCGCGTCCCCGACCTGCCCACGCCGGCCGCGCTCCCGGCCGAAGAGGAGCGCCGCCGCCTGTTCGAGGCGCTGACCCAGTCCCTCCTGGCGCTCGGCGGCCGGCCGCTCGTCCTGTTCCTGGACGATGCCCAATGGGCGGACCGCGCCACGCTCGACTGGCTCGGCTACCTGGCCGACCGGCTGCACGACGCGCCGCTGCTCATCGTCCTGGCCCAGCGGCCGGAAGACACGTCGCCCGCCCTGGCCGCGCTGACCGCCGCCTGGGGGCGGCAGGGCATCGCGCAGCGGGTGCGCCTCGATCATCTGTCGCCCGACGAGGCCGCCCGGCTCATCGCCGCGCTGCGCGTAGACCCGCAACAGGCGCACCGCATCCAGGCGCAGAGCGCCGGCAACCCCTACTTCCTGGTCGAGCTGGCGCGCGTCAACGCCCAGCCGACCGAGCGCGAGTACGAGCCGCTGACGCCGCCGGCGTTGACCGAGGTCATCGGCGCCCGCCTCGACCGCCTGCCTGCCTCCGCGCGCCAGGTGCTCCAGGCGGCAGCCATCCTGGAGCCGGACTTCGACTTCGCCACCCTGCGCCGGGTGAGCGGCCGCGGCGAGGAGGAGACCCTCGACGCCGTGGACGTGCTGCTGGCGGCCGGGGTGTTCGTCGAGAACGGGGCGCGCTATGCCTTCGCGCACCCGCTGGTGGCGCAGGTGGTGCGGGATGGTCTTAGCAGCGCCCGCCGCGCCTTCGTCTCCCACCGCGCCGCCGAGGCCCTGGAACTGACGCCCGCGGCCCGCCTGCCCCTCATCGCCGGCCGCTTGGCCCGCCTGTACGCCGACGCCGGTGAGCCGAAGCGCGCCGCCCACTACTTCGAGCTGGCCGCCGAGCGCGCCCTCGCCCTGGCGGCGACCGACGAGGCCGTGGACTTCTACCGCCAGGCGCTCGCCCTCGACCCGACCCCGATGCGGCAGCTTGGGCTAGGCCGCACCCTCCTGCGCCGCGCCGACCTCGCCGACGCCCGCGCCGCCCTGCAAGCCGCCCTGGACGGCCTGGTCGCCGCCGGCGACCGCCACACCGCCGCCCACGCCGCGATGGACATGGCCGAGGCCTCCATCCAGATGGGCCGCTTCGACGAAGCCGCTGAGTGGTTCCGCCGCAGCGCCGCGACCCTCGACCCGCAGACGGAGCCGGGCCACTACGCCGCCGCCCAATTCTTCCTGGACCTCAGCCCGCTCTTCGGCAATGCCCCGGCCGGCGAGGTCGAGGCGCGCCTCGCCGAAGCCGACCGCCTGGCGCGGGAGCACCCGCAGCCCGCCATGAACGCCCGCGTCTACTTCGCCCTGGGCAACCAGCTGGCCGAGCGCGGCGACCTGGCCCACGCCCGTCTCGCCTACGACCGCGCCATCGCCGAGGCCCACGCCGGCGGCGACGACCATCTCGAGGTGCTCGCCCTCAACAACGCCGCCTACCACGCCCTCCTCGACGGCGACCGCGTGGCCGCCCACGACGCCATCGGCCGGGCGCTCGCCCTGGCCGAGGCTCGCGCCCTGCGCCTCCCGCTCCAGCATCTCTACAGCACCCAGGGCGAGATCGCCCTCGCCGAGGAACACTGGGATGAGGCCGAGGGCTGGTTCGGCCTGGGGCTGGCCGAGGCCGAGCGCAACGGCAACCGCCGCGAGATGGGCAACTACCACGCGAACCTGGCGCTCGCCGCGCGCGGCCGCGGGGATCTCAGCAAGGCGCGGCGGCGGCTGGAGGAGGGGCGGGCGCTGGCCGCCGACTCCACCGACGTCTACCTCCAGGTCAAGACGGACCTCTGGCTCGCCCAGGTGTGTCTGGAAGCGGGCGATGTCGCCGCCGCCGAGGATGCCCTGGCTCGCGCCGAGTCCGCCCTCGTCGGCAGCGACCGCGCGCTCCTGACCGCCTGGGCCGCCCGCCTGCGCGCCTCCCTCGCCCCGCCCCTCACCCCCTAGCCCCCGTCCCAGAACAGGAGAGGGGGCTGGACCGCGAAGGACGCGAAAGACACGAAAGGGTTGTGCGCCGCCGAGGTCAATGGCGTGGTAGCTCTACACGATAGCGTGGAGACCCCCCTCTGCTCCCCCCGCCGGCGGGGGGATGGGGGGGTGAATTCGGCTCGTCCACGCTAAACTATGGAGCTACCAATGGCGTTGGGCAGCGTCTTTTCGCGCCTTCCCCCCTTTCGCGCCTCTCGCGGTGCAACGGTTTGCGCCCGCCGTGCTCCCCTCTTCCCTTTGCGTCTCTGCGCCTTTGCGTTTCTCTCCTCTTCGGCGCGGGCGAGTGAGGGATGCTGGACCGCGAAGGACGCGAAAGGGTGGCGCGCCGCCGAGGTCAATGGGGTGGTAGCTCTACACGATAGCGTGGAGACCCCCTCTGCTCCCCCCGCCGGCGGGGGGATGGGGGGTGAATTCGGCTCGTCCACGCTAAACTGGGGAGCTACCAATGGCGTTGGGCAGCGTCCTTTTTCGCGCCTTTCCCCCCTTTCGCGCCTCTCGCGGTGCAACGGTTTGCGCCCGCCGTGCTCCCCTCTTCCCTTTGCGTCTCTGCGCCTTTGCGTTTCTCTCCTCTTCGGCGCGGGCGGTACATGTCAGTCTCCTTGAGATGTGAGAGTTGGGCGAGCCCGCGACAGATGGTTTCTTACACATCTTGCCCAATATCGCAACGCGCCTGTAAGGGCCGGTTAAGCGGCGCGTAACGGTCTCCCAGTACGATGTTGCTGTGGAAATGAGGAACGGGCCGATGCCCCGATGGAACGCGCGGGCGAAGGCGGACTCCTCATCCCGCGTGGGTAATCCAAAGCCTGGCAGCAATACAAGGAGACCTGGGATGATGACGACGATGTTCCGACGTTTGGTGGTGGGGGCGCTGGTGATGGCGGCGCTGGCCGTGGCGCTGGTGGTGGGCGTGGGCAGCGCGTCTGCCGACGGCGGCGCGGGCGCGGTGTACACCCTGAGCAATGCGACCGGCGGCAACGAGGTTTTGGTGTTCGACCGCGCCGCCGATGGAACGCTGACCGCGGCCGGGCGCTATGCGACCGGCGGCAATGGCAGCGGCAAGGGGCTTGGCTCCCAGGGCGCGGTGGTGCTGAGCGAGGACGGAACGTGGCTGTTCGCGGTGAACGCGGGCAGCAACAGCGTGTCCGTCTTCCGCGTGCGGCCCAACGGGCTGAGCCTGGTGGACCGGCAGCCGTCGGGCGGCATGGCCCCGATTAGCCTGACCAATCGCGGCGCGCTGCTCTACGTTCTCAACGCGGGCGATGCCACCAACATGGGCGCGAACATCACCGGCTTCCGCGTCGGCTGGACCGGGCGACTCCTGCCCATTGACGGCTCGACGCGGCCGTTGAGCCAGGCGAGCGCCACCGGCCCGGCCCAGGTGGGCTTCACTCCCAACGGCGACAGCCTCGTCGTCACGGAGAAGGCGACCAACAAGATTGACGTGTACAAGGTCGGCTGGAACGGGGCCGCCGCCGCCCCGACCGTCTACGCCTCGGCGGGCCAGACGCCCTTCGGCTTCGACTTCGGCAAGCGCGGCGCGCTCGTCGTCTCGGAGGCTTTCGGCGGCGCGGCCAACGCCAGCGCCCTGTCCTCCTACCGCGTCACCGACGACACCTTCCATCTCGTGAGCGCATCGGTGCTCACGGCGCAGACGGCGGCGTGCTGGGTGGTTGTGACCGGGAACGGCAAGTACGCCTACACCACGAACGCGGGCAGCGACTCGATCTCGAGCTATGGCGTCAACAACGACGACAGCCTGACCCTGCTCAACAGTGTCGCGGGCAGCAGCGGCGCGGGCAGCCACCCGACCGACATGGCGCTGAGCCACAACAGCCAGTACCTGTACACCCTGAACGCGTTCACGCACACCATGAGCGGCTTCAGCGTGCAGTCCGACGGCAGCCTGACGACGGTCATGACCATGAACGGCATGCCGGAGTTCTCCGTGGGCCTCGCCGCGCGCTGAGGCGCTCGGAGCATTCCGCTAGTGACGGTGGGGCAGGTTTGAAACCTGCCCCTACTCCGCTGTGCCGGCAGCGCACTGCTGTCGGCCTCGCTGCGTCCTTTGACTCTCCCCCGAACCACCGTTAAAATGCTGCCCAGAGAGCACGGGAGCCATTCCTGTCCACATCCGACACGTGACAAGGGGAACAACGCGCATGGTCAGCGAGGGCAAAGCCGTCGAGCATGGCAAGATTGACGGCCACAGGCTGACGGAATTCATCTATGGGACGATTACGGCGCTGGTCGCCATCGCCGGTTTGACAGAGTCCGACGCCCTGGGATGGTGGAGCGCCATCACCATCATTGTCGTCGGCGCGGCCGCCGTGTGGGTCGCCCACGCATATTCCTCGATTATCAGCCGCCGACTGACCCTGGGCCGGCGGCTCGACGGCCGCGAGATGCGGGAGGAGATGCGCACGTCTTGGCCCATCGTCACCGCCGGTGTCATCGTCGCGTCCCCGCTGCTTCTCGCCGGCATGGGGCTGATCTCGGTCGGCAATGCCCTGAGCGTCTCGAACGCCCTGGGTATCGTCATCCTCGCGTTGGTCGGCTACCTGGCGGGCGTCGTCTCCAAAGAGCCTCTGGCGCGGCGCGTGGTGCTTGCCGTCGGGGCGGCCGCCCTCGGCTTCGCCGTGGTCAGTATCGAGTTCGCCGTACACCACTAAATGAATGGGGAACGCAATGACGCAATGGCGCAAAGACGCAAGGTCAGAAGGTCTTATCTCCTTCCTGTGCGTCTTGGCGTTGCCTTCCTCCTAGAGGCGTGTTACACGCAAGACACCGGTAACGCTGCTTCGCGGGCGTCCGCCGTGGCGTGAACACAACGGCTACAAAACGGAAGGGATTGTTACATCGATCCGTTATGCGTGGCGGCGAAGACCATCTCCGGGGTGATGGGCAGGTCGGGGACGCGCACGCCGATGGCGTCGCGCACCGCGTTGGCGATGGCCGCGCCCGGCGGAATGATGGCCGGCTCGCCGACGCCCCGCGCCCCGAACGGCCCAGACGGCGACGGAACCTCGACGATGACCGCCTCCAGGTTGGGGGCGTGCTCGGCGCGCGGGACGGCGTAGTCCATCAGGCTCGCCGACAGGAGCTGGCCCGTCTCGTCGTGCACCATGCGCTCGTACAGGCTCCAGCCGATGCCCTGCACCGCCCCGCCGTGCATCTGCCCCTCGATCGCCAGGGGGTTGAGGGCGCGGCCCACGTCCTGCACCGTCACCAACTGCGTCACGCGCACCTCGCCCGTCCCCTCGTCCACCTCGACCTCGGCCAGCGTCCCAGAGTAGCCGGGCGCGCGCTCGAGCTGCGCTGAGCGGCCAATGCCGGTGATCGGCTCGTAGCGGCCGCCGAACTGCATGGTCGCGTTGCCGATCTCCTTGAGCGAGATCTTCCGCTCCGGCACGCCCCGCACCTGGACATACCCGTTGACAACGTCCAGGTCGTCGGGATGCACCTCCAGCTTCTCGGCGGCAACGTTCAGGAGGACGGTGCGCGCCTCCTGCGCCGCGCGCTGGACGGCCTGGCCCACGGTGTACGTGATCTTGCTGCCGCCGGAGCCGGCCGCGAACGGCGCGCTGTCGGTGTCGCCGGTCACGATGCGCACCTTGTCAATCGGCACGCCGAACACCTCGGCGGCGATGGCCGACATGGTCGTGTTTGTCCCGCTGATGTCCATCATCCCCAGGTTCACGATGAGGGAGCCGTCGCGGTCCATTTTGCACACCGCCGCTGCCGGCTCGGTCGCGCTCAGCCAGCCGCCGACCGCTGCGCCGACGCCCCGCCCCGCCGCCCCGCTCTTGGCTCGGTCGCGCCACAGCGGGTGCGCCAACATCGTCTCGATGACGGTGCGCAGGCCGATCTTGGGGAGCGGCTGGCCGTTGGGCAGGGGGTCGCCCTCGTCCATCACGTTCTTCAGGCGCAGCTCCAGCGGGTCCATGCCCAGCTCGCGCGCCAGGTCATCCATGTGCTGCTCCATCGTCAGCGTCGCCTGGGTCGCGCCCGGCCCGCGATACGCCCCGCCCGCCGCCTTGTGGGTCAGCACGTCCACCGCCTCGATGGCGAGGTGCGGGAAGCGGTAGCAGCCGCCGAGCATCAGGCCCGCCAGGCTGCCGGGGGAGTTGGGGAAGCAGCCCGTGTCGAAGATGCAGCGCGCCTGGAGCGCCGTGAGCGTCCCGTCGCGCTTTGCCCCGACGCGGATCTCGAAGATGCTCTCCGGCGCGGGGGTGGCGGCCAGAAAGTCCTCGGAGCGGGTGAGGGCCAGGCGCACCGGGCGGTTCAAGACCAGGGCGGCGGCGGCGGTCAGGGGCTGGAAGACGGCGAACTTCGCGCCGAACGCCCCGCCGACCGTCGTGCCGACCACCTTGACCTGCTCCTCCGGCAGCCCTACGATGTCGGCGACGGCGCGGCGCGCGCCGAAGATCGTCTGCGTCGCCGTCCACACCGTCAGGCCGTCACCGAGCGGGTCCGGCGCGGCGACCGTGACGTGCGGCTCCAGGTACGCCTGGTAGATGCGCGGCGTGGTGTACGTGCGCTCCAGGATGACGTCGGCCTCGGCGAAGCCCTGGGCGATGTCACCGCGCTTGAAGTGGCTCGCCGAGACGATGTTGGTGTGTTCCCTCGGAGCGTCCACGTCGCCGGTCGGGGCCGCGCCGTGGGCCGCCAGCTCTTCGGACTCCGTCGGCAGGCCGGTGGGCCAGACGAGGGGCGCGCCCTTCTCCAACGCCAGGCGGGCATCCACCACCGCGTCGAGGGCTTCGTAGTCCACCTCGACCAGGTCTACGCCGTCCTCAGCGGCGGCCTCGCTCTCGGCGACCACGGCGGCCACGGGCTGCCCGCGGAAGAGGACGCGCTCGTGGGCGAGCATGGCCTGGGCGCGGGAGCGGGGGCGGCGGCCGCGCGGCGGCAGGTCGTCGGCGGTCAGGACGGCGACGACGCCGGGCAGGGCCAGGGCGGCGTCGCGGCTGATGCTGAGAATGCGGGCGTGGGCGTAGGGGCTGAGGACGAGGCGCATGTGGAGCATTCCGGGCAGGGTCAGGTCGGTGCCGAAGCGCGTCTTGCCGGTCACCTTCTCCCGGCCGTCCTGCATCTTGTGCGGCTTGCCGATCGTGTGCATCTGGTCGTGGCTGCGAGTCTCGTAACCTGGCATGGGCACTCTCCGCGTGTGGCGTAATCCGTCTCAGACGAGCGCCAGGCTAAAGCCATGGCGCTGAGAGAACGAAGTCCTGCGGACTGGTTGAGTCCCGAAGGGCCTCGCCCTCTTAGCGGCGCGGCTTTAGCTCGCCGCCAATGCCGCATCAACAACGGATGTCGATTGTAGACGAAAACGGAATAGGGGGAATAATAGAGAAGACGGGCGTGGCAGTCAATCTACGGGAAAGACGTGAGGGGGGTGACGGAGTGACCGATCGAATCACCTCGTCACCCCGTCACTCCGTCACACTCTCACTCAGGTTGATGCACCCGGCAGTAGGGCGACCCTGGCAGCGCCTTGTTCTTGCACGGCTGGCCGGCCTTGGTTGTCGCGGCGCAGTGGGCGGCGGCCGGCGCGACCGGCGCCGCTTCTGCCTGAATCGCCGCCTTGGGTACGCGGGGCGTGGCCGCGGCCTTCGCCCGTTTCGGCTCGACGGCGGACGCCTGCGCGGCGGCCCGCTTTTCCGCCGCCCGGGCGGCGGTAGCCTCGGCCACCTCCTCCACGCGCGTCATCTCCTGCATCGTCGCGAACTCCCGGGCGAACTGGTCGGTGATGATCTCCGGGTCGGGGATGACACCGGCGTCGGTGATGACGCCGAGCGACACCAGGCCGTTGTAGCTAAGGATGCTGATGCCGGTGGTCATCTCTGTGGGATGGGGAACCCAGAAGACCATGCTCCTGATGCAGGCGCCGGCGAAAAAGAGCTTCTGCCGCGGCCCGGCGACGTTGGTAAACACGAGGCTGGCCTTGCTCGCCAAGATTCCGGCGATGAGGTCCTCAGTTGTCTTAGGGGTGTGGCCCATGAGAGCCATGATGCTCAGCAGGACCTCCGCCTCCGGCGAGCGCTTGATGCGGTCCATGGCTCGCTTGGTGGAGTGGAGCCGCCGCAGAACGTCCGGCTCCCCGACGGGCATCTGGGGGAAGACGAGGCCGAAAGCGTTGCCGAGCTTCTCACCCTGGCCGGCCGGCCGTAGGTCTACCGGGACGGCGGCGCGCACGGTGAGGCCGTCGGGGTTGAAGCCCTTCTGGAGCATGTAGTGGCGCAGCGCGCCGGCCATCGCCGACACCAGGACGTCGTTGACGGTGGCGTTGTGGGCCTTGCCAATCGCTCTGACGGCGTCCAGCGGCACCGGGTCAGAGTAAGTCACGCGCTGCTTGCCCGTGAGCGGGCCGCGCAGGGGAGTCTGGGGGTCGGGATCGCGCAGCGCGGTCATGGCGGCGGTACTAACACCCTCAGCGGCATATTGCACCTTGCCCAGGGTGGCCTGGGGATGGGCCACCGCGTCGACGCCTGTGTGGGCAAGGCCGGTGATCGCCTTAGCCGGTCGGATCATCGTGCTCAGGAAGCCCCGATGCTTCTTCTTGCGCCCCGTGTCGGTAAGCTCGACAGGTGCGTCCGCCGAGGCGTCGAACATGCGGTTACTGACGGCGAGCATCGCCGTGCCGTCGGCGATGCAGTGGTGGAAGCGCATGACAACGGCGCTGCCCTGGTCGACGTGATCCACGACGTGGACCTGCCACAATGGGCGCTCGTAATCAATGGAGACGGTTGCCAGGTCGGCGACGAGATCGAGCAGAGCCTGCTTGTCGCCCGGCTCTGGCAGCGCGACGTGGTGGATGTGCTTATCAATGTCGAAGTACGGGTCTTCTTCCCAGTAAAGGGTAGGGTTGGGGAACCCGTGCTCGACGACGCGGCAGCGGAAGCGGTCGAAGTGGAGCAGGCGATTGGCGAGGGTCGCCTTCACGCGCTCGAAGTTGACCGGCCCATCCAGCGTGAAGACGCTGGTGACCATAACGTGGTTGGCCGGCCGGTCCATTCTATACCATACCGTATCCACGGGCGAAAATGGTATCGTCTTGGCGGACATTAAGCCTCCGGGTCTCGCAACCAGGTGGAAAGATGGGCGAATTGAGGCCTAATGATAGCAGAACCGGCGCAGAGTGCAACGTCGCCAGGCAGTACATCTCGCCACCCGGCGCGAAGAAACGGCAACAATAGGAGATGCCACAGAGGCACAGAGAACACAGAGGGTAGAATTGTTACACCAATTCCCTCTGTGCCTCTGTGCCTCTGTGGCAATCTGGGCGGTTTGCTTACGCGGTGGCGCCGGCGGTCTCGGGCTGAGCCTCGGGCGTAAAGATGGCTTCGAGGTCAATGTCCACCTTGACTTCTTCGCCGACCAGCCAGCCGCCCTTCTCCAGCGCGACGTTCCAGTTCAGGCCGAAGTCCTTGCGGTTGATCTTGGTTTTGGCGTGGAAGCCCCAGCGGTCGTTGCCCCACGGGTCCGTCGCCTGGCCCTCGTCCTCGACTTCCCACACGACCGGCCGGGTCACGCCGCGGATGGTCAGGTCGCCGGTGACCTTGAAGTCGTCGTCGTCGGTGCGGGTGATCTTGTTGACGGTGAAGGCGATCTTCGGGAAATTGTCGGCGTCGAAGAAGTCGGCGGAGCGCAGGTGCGCGTCGCGCTGCGTGTCGTTCGTGGTGATGCTGGCGACCTCGGCCCAGCCCTCGAGCGAGGACTTGGTGAAGTCATTCGGGTCCAGGTTCAGGGCGCCGCCGAACTTCGTAAAGTCGCCGCGCGCGGTGCTGATCATCATGTGCTTGACGGCGAACTGGACGCGGCTGTGAGCGGTATCAACATTCCAGGGCATGGGAGGTCTCCTTCGGGGTTCACTGTGGGTTATTCTTGCTGACTATGCACAGTGTACGCCCGCGCCGTCCCGCCGCCCGTCCTCCGCCGCGTCCTTTTCGCGCATCTTCACAAAGTCTGGTCGTTTCCGTGTATTCCGTGGTTCATTCCCCGGTCAACGTCTCTACCCCTCGCCCTTCAGCGCGCGCAGGGCCGTGTCGCACAGGATCGCCACGCCCCACGGCAGGCACGTCTCGTCAATGTCGAAGTGCGGGTTGTGGTGCGGGGCGTTCAGCCCGCGCGCGTCGTCCCGCGCCCCGAGCATGAAGAAGTTGCCCGGCACGCGCGCGAGCACCGCCGAGAAATCCTCGCTGCCCGTCAGCCGAAAGTCCAGGCCTACGTTGTCCGCGCCCAGCACCGCCGCCGCGGTCTTGGCCGCCAGCTCCGTCGGCGCCTGGGCGTTGACCGTCGCGTCCACGCCATCGAGGATCGTCACCTCCGCCGTCGCTCCCAGCGCCGCCGCAACGCCCTCCGCCACCTCCGGAATGCGCCGGCGCAGCAGCGCCTTGACCTCCGGCGTGAAGCTGCGGATGCTCCCGCGCATCGTCGCCGAGTCGGCGATGACGTTGCCGGCGTTCCCCGCCGTGATGCTGCCGATGGTCACGACCGCCGTGTCCTCCGGGTTGACGTTGCGGGCCACAATCGTTTGGAGCGCGACGATAATCTGCGCCGCCACAACCACCGCGTCCACCGTGTCGTGGGGCATCGCGCCGTGGCCGCCGCGCCCCTGGACGGTGATGGTGAACGGCGCGGCCGCCGCCAGCATCGGGCCGACGCACGTCGCCGCCGTGCCCGTCGGATGCCCCGACGAGACGTGCAGGCCGAAGGCGCGGTCCACCGGCGGCCCAATGCGATCCAGGATGCCGTCGTCAATCATCGCCATCGCCCCGCCGAGGCCCTCCTCGGCCGGCTGGAACATGAGCTTGATGGTGCCGGGCAGCTCGGCGCGGTGCTTCATGAGGACGCTGGCGACACCCAGGCCGATGGCGGTGTGGGCGTCGTGGCCGCAGGCGTGCATGACGCCGGGCGTCTGCGACCGATACGGGACGTTGTTTGCCTCCTCGATGGGCAGCGCATCCATGTCGAAGCGCAGCAGGACGGTGCGGTCGCCGGGTTGCCCGCCCTGGAGCAGGCCAACCACGCCGGTGCGGCCGACGCCGGTCACGACGTCGTAGCCCAGGGCGGTCAGGCGCTCGGCGACGATGCCCGAGGTGCGGACCTCCTGGAAGCCCATCTCCGGGTGCATGTGGAAGTCGCGTCGGGTCGCCGTCAGGTCATCAATCAAGTCGTAGGCGTCATTCAAGAATGGGGTCGCGTTTCTATCAATCGCGCTCATCGTCTCCCTCACAGGCTGTGCTGTCCCCGGCCCCTCTGCCGGTCTTCCGCAATTCTACCACAACCCCTGCCAGCACGCAGCGCCCGGCGACAAAAGAAAGGCCCCGCAGCGGAAGTGCTGCGGGGCGAGCGCTCTGGGTGTATTGACTCCCTATGCGGTACACACGCACGGGACATGTCGCTAAATGCCGAGCAGGAGTTGAACCTCTTCCTCCACGGAAACTGGCCTTGCCTCTGCTAACGCCTGGTCAGGGATACGGAGCCTCTCCAGCGCGCGTGGCTCGACCTTGATAGCTCCTCCTCCATAGGACTTCCCTACCAAGGACAGGTTGGCTACCGTCGCCGGGTGCTGAAGTATGTGCCACAGTCCGTCAACGAATGCGGTATCTTCGCTTCGAGGATAGACACAGAGAAAGCCGGTCAACGGCACCGCTCCAATGCGGTTATGAACGAAACGGGCATTCCGACGCCCCAGGTAAGCGAAAAGGAATGGCGGTGCTTTGCGCTCCTCCATTTTGTACCACGGCCGCCGCGTCGCAATGAGCGTGCGCTGGTGGATGCCCATTGCCTCGCCTTGCCGCAAGTACGCCTGGACCGGCTGAGGGAATTCCGGGACAGGGCGGCCATCGAGCGCCAGGAGGCGAGTCGGTCTTCCCTGTCGCTCGAGCGCCGCAAGTGTTTCCTGGGTAATCTCGTCGCCGTCAACATCGCGTGTCCGGCCGATGGCGGCGATCAGGAACTCATCTGGTATATGCAGCGCTTTGGCTTGTTCAACCGTCAGAAAAAAGTACTCATTCGCGCCTGTGGCGATTCCGCGCATGACCCTCGCGTAATCTCCCAGTACAGGACCATCGCTCGGCGCCTGGCCCGGTGGCCGCGAAAGGCCCGTTGCCAGCGCCTCTGTTAAGAGACGATCGCAGACCGTCAGGTCGCCTGGCGGTCTATCGGTGAAGACGGAGAGCGCCCATTGCTTGAGGCTGTCTGGGTCCGGGCGGTTGCACTTTGCCCATATGAAGCGTTCCGTTGGCGCACTATTCGTGATCATGAAAACAACGGGATTCGTGTCTACGCCGGGGAATGGAGACGCATCAGGGCTGAACGTGATAACCGCGTCGAGCCGATAGTGCCTCGCGATCCACTCCCATAGCCGGCCGGCAAACACCCCCTCGCAAGTATCGGCTGGCATGATGAACGCCAGCCTGCCTTCCCGATCCAGCAGTTGCAGCGCACGGAGCAGAAAGTAGACATGTAGACCTGCCCGGCCATCCAGCGCCGTCCCCGTGATACTCGCGCCGTAGCGCTGCAATGTCGCCTTGACATCTGGTGGAATACGATGGTGGCGGATGTACGGAGGGTTGGCGACAATCGCCGGATAGGGGCCTGCCGGCGGGCGAAGCACGAAATCAGTGATCTGGACCTTGGCGAGGTCAGCGTCCGACAAGCCGTTGGCGCGAGCCTGCTGCAAAGCCTCGTGATCTATTTCCGTGCCTAGCAAGCCGATTCCCCTGCCAGTCTCTTGCGACAGGGATTTGGCGGCGCGGAAGAAAGCGCCTTCGCCGACAGCCGGATCGAAGATGCTGTGCCCGCCACCAGAGGTAACGTAAGCGACCATCGCTTCGGCGACCCAATTCGGCGTCCAGAATTGGCCCTTTTCCCGTAACGCTTCGCGCTCAGGCCCAGCGTTGGGCAGCTTTTGGTGCGATCTACGCGGAGGCATCAGTTCGGACTCTTGTGGACTTCTTCATCCAACACTTCAAGAGCTTCTGGTCGCATTTTCAGCCGGCCACCCACGAACTTCACGTAGGGCAAGATGTGTCCGTTCTTGTCCTCTACGAAGTCGGCGACGAGCGCCGGCTGCTCCTCGGCTACGCCAAGCGGATATGCGTGATGGTAGTAAATCTTGTATATCCCTTTTCTGGTCGTCGCCCCGCCGGGCGCCTGGAAAACCTGTGTCGTCTCCTCGATCTGACCTGTGCGAATGAGGCGAAGTGCCTTATCTACGGCAATCCCGAAAGCGAGATCAAAGAATACGTGCCACACATGAATAGGCACTCCGCGTAGCTCTTGCCAGCTCAGTAACGGCGCCAAGTCCTCTTGCTTAATGATAATAGTCGGTGCGACCGCGCTCTTCTTCAGCCCAGGTTGTCCGCCCAACCTCCGTTGCGGCTTCAGCGGGATTCCATAGTCAGGCATCTTTTCCGCCACCCAGAGGCTGTTCTCGCTCTCGACGGCAATCACTGCGAGCGACAACAGTTCTTTCATCCGTGGGGCATCCTCGGTTATGAATGGCAATTCTTCGACTCCGCCAAGTTCTCGGATGCATTCAGTGACTCTAACATGATCGAGTCTGCGGAAGATAAGCAAGTCGGGGCGCTTCAGTTTGCCAAGGCCCGCCTGCTCCAATCGCTCGAAGTAAAGCTCAAATTCTCGCGGGTCGTCGGGCGCTGTGCTGCTCGGTCCGTAGGGCGAGGCGTAGTACCGATCAGTCTCATTTACCGCCTGGACAAGTCGCTCCTCGCTCCACACCCCCTGTGACCACCGCATCAAGAAGTCGCTGCCGCGCAAACGTCGTGGGTTCAACCAGAAGTCGAGCCAGGAGATAGGTTCGTAGCTCTTGAACTCCATCCCAATATCTTCGGCTGGTGCGGCGATCTGCGCGTCAAACAGACTCATAATCACTCTCGTCAGAGCGGGCGACAGGCGTGGTCATCAAACAGACGGTGAAGTATAACAAAGCTCGCACGAAACGCGCAACCTAAGATGACTACGCAGGAGGGCAGTGCAACCTAAACCCTTGCATCTCGCCCACAATCCGGAGAGCCTATCCCGTTTCAGTGAAGGGGGTTGGCCGGATGGGCGAAAGGCGCGTGTCGGCGACCCCCTTTCGCGCCTTTCGCGTCCTTTCGTGGCCTTCGTGGTCCAAGCCCTCACGTCGTCACTCCGTTACCCCGTCACTCGCCCTCAGCCTCTTCCCGCATCGTCTCCCACAACGCTGCCACGTGCTCGCGCTCCGTCAGCAGCGAGCCGACGGACACGCGCACCATCCACCGCCCATCGAGGATCGCGGGCGTCAGATAGGCCACGCCGGAGCGGTTGACCCGATCTACCCATCCGAGCGTGTGGCGGTCCAGGTCCTCGCCGGTCACGCCCGGCGGCTCGTGGCGGATGCACACGGTTTGCAGCGGCGTCGGGGCCAGGCGCACCCAGTGGGGCGCGGCATCCACCTGGGCGGCGAGCCACTGGGCGTTGGCGATGTCGCGGCGCAGCCGCGCCTGAAGCCCGCTCACGCCCTGCTCGCGGATGAGCAGCCAGAGCTTGAGCGACCGGAAGCGGCGGCCGAGGGGGATGCCCCAGTCGCGCAGGTTCTTGACCTTCGCGTCGGCGGCCGTCTGGAGGTAGCTCGGATTGGTGGACATCACGCGCACGAGGTGCTGCGCGTCGCGGACGTAGTACAGGGAGCAGTCGAACACCGTGCCGAGCCACTTGTGGGGGTTGAGCACGAGCGAGTCGGCCCCCTCGATACCCTCCCACAACGGGCGGCACTCCGGCAGGATCATCGCCGACCCGGCCAGCGCCGTGTCCACGTGCAGCCATAGCCCGTGGGCCTGGGTGATGCGGGCGCACGCCGCGACCGGGTCCATGGCCGTGGTGCCGGTCGTGCCGATGGTGGCGACGACGGCGCACGGTACATTGCCGCGCGCGATGTCGTCCAGGATGGCCCTTTCCAGGAGATCGGCGCGCATGGCATAAGCGTCGTCCACCGGGATGGCGCGCAGGTTGGCGCGGCCAAACCCGGCCAGCAGCGCCGCCTTCTCGACGGAGCTGTGGCTCTGCGTCGAGGCGTAGACGACGAGCGGGCGGGACTCGCCCTGTAAGCCCCCGCGCGCCATGCTGTAGTCGGTCGCGCGCTCCCGGGCGCACAACAGCGCCACCAGCGTCGAGGTCGAGGCGGTGTCCTGGATGACGCCGCTCCACGCGTCGGACAGGCCGAGCATCTGCCGCATCCAGTCGGTCATCGTCTCCTCGACCTCGGACAGGGCCGGGCTGGCCTGCCAGCTCAGGCCGAGCGTCCCCAGGCCGGAGCTAAGATAGTCGCCCAGGACGGAGGCCAGGTCGGCGTTGGCCGGGAAGTAGCCGAAGAAACGCGGGCTTTGCCAGTGGGACAGGCCCGGTAGAATGATGGTGTCGAGGTCGTGGAAGATGGCGTCCAGGGGTTTGCCGTCCTGCGGCGGGGTCGTGGGGAGCTGGGCGCGGATCGCCCCCGGCTCCACCTGCGACATGACCGGGAAGTCGGCCACCCGCTCGCGGTAGTCGGCGATGTAGTCAATGAGCCGGTGGCCGATACGTCGAAATTCTTCTGGATTCATAGCGTAACCTTGGGGTTGTCAAGCGTGAGGCGTGTTCCTACCCGACTGCGGACGCGCGTTCAGCCATCTCTTGAGCGATTGTAGACTCTCACCCGATCGGCGACCCGCCACAATCCCCGCGATACTGAGGTCCTCGTCGAGATCGGGCCAGTGGATCAACGAGCCGTCCTCGCTAATCTCGATAAGGTTCCGTTCCTCGGACGTGCCGTGCCACAAGCGAGGATACCAGATGAGAGGCACGATGATCGTGCGCCCGTCCATAAGGTCAACCGTGAGGGAGTCGTCGCTAACAGACACACTCTGCGCGCGCGCCGCCTGAATCTCAAGTGCCACAGAATTCATGCCAACGCTCCATCAGTTCTCCCCGATTTTCTGCGACTAGCTTCGCAATGCTGTTAAGCTCGGTTCGGCTGAAGCCGCCCTCCCTTTCGAGCGATAGGGGATCCAGCTAGAACTTCGCGGTCTCGCGCTCGCGCTTCACATGGATATGCGGCGGTTCAGGGCAGTCAATCGAGACGAAGAAGAACCGATACGGCCCTTTCCAGAATACGGTTGGCATCGGCGACTCGCATTGAGCAGCAGCAACGGCTGGTAGTGAATTAAGGTATTGTGCCACACCACAATAAAGAACGCAAACGCTAGAGTCAGCCGCGCCCTTCGCGGTCCAACACCCGCCCGCTTGCCCGGCGACTACCGCGCCGGGCGGCGGCCGAAGGGGCGCGGCGCGCGGCGGCCACCGCGTGGGATGGGCTGCGGCTCGCGCAGGGGGCGGCGCTTGTACGGCGGCTCCGGCCGCGGCGCCTCGCCCTCGCGCGGAATGGCGACCTTGAACGTCACCGGCTTGCCGTGCAGCGACGTGTGGCGCATCGCGCTCAGCACATCGTCGCGGTAGCGCTCCGGAATCTCCACGAACGTGAAGCGGTCATAGATGTCAATCGCGCCGATGACGCGGCCGGGGATATGCGCCTCGTTCGCAATCGCGCCCACGATGTCGGCGGGGCGGATGCCGTCCTTGCGGCCCGCGTCCACGAACAGCCGCACCATGCCGCGCTCGACCGGCGTCTCCACCGACATCTCCTCCTCGTCCCGCGCCTCCTCCGCCGTCAGCAGCGCCTTGCGGGCGTCGCTGGTTGCCGCCAGACTCAGCGCCGCCGCCGCGATCTCCGCCAGGTCCATGTCGTCGCTGAGGCTCTCGACCAGGGCGAGGTACGGGTCCAGGTCGCCCTCCTGGGCGCGGTCGCGCACCGACGCCTTGAGCTGCTCGACGCGCCGCGCCGCGATGTCGGCCCGCGTCGGGAGCTTGGCCGGACGCATCGTCGCGCCGGTCAGGCGCTCGATGTCCTTGAGCAGGCGGCGCTCGCGGGGTGTGACGAACGTCACAGCCGTGCCGCTGCGGCCCGCCCGCCCCGTGCGCCCGATGCGGTGGACGTAGGCCTCGGGATCGCTGGGGATGTCGTAGTTGAAGACGTGGCTGACGTTCTCGATGTCCAGGCCGCGCGCCGCCACGTCCGTCGCCACCAGCAGCTCGACCTGGCCGTCGCGGAAGCGGCGCATGACGCTATCCCGCGCCGCCTGGCTCATGTCGCCGTGGAGCGCGTCCACGGAGTAGCCGCGCGCGCTGAGGCTGTCGGTCAGCTCCGACGCGGCCACCTTTGTCCGCGTGAAGATGATGGCGGCAGTGGGCGCCTCGTGGTCCAGCACCGTGGCGAGGGCGTTGAGCTTCGCGGCAGGGGCGACGCTGTAATACGCCTGCTCGGTCGTGGGGACGGTGAGCTGCTCGCGCTCGATGGCGATGACCGACGGGTCGCGCATGTACTTCTGCGCCAGCGCCCGGATCGGCTCCGGCATCGTCGCGGAGAACAGGGCCGTCTGCCGGTCGGTCGGCGCCTGCTGGAGAATCCACTCGATGTCCTCGGCAAAACCCATGTCCAGCATCTCGTCGGCCTCGTCCAGGACGACGTAGCACGCGTGGGACAGGTTCAGCGTGCCGCGCCGCATGTGGTCCATGACGCGGCCGGGCGTCCCGACGACGATCTGCACGCCCTCGCGCAGCGCCCGCAGCTGCCGCTCGATGGGCTGGCCGCCGTACACCGGCAGGACCGTCGCGCCGAGGTAGCGGGCGTAGCGGTGGGTCGCCTCGGCCACCTGCACCGCCAGTTCGCGCGTCGGCGTCAGGACGATGGCCTGCGTCTGCCGCCGCTTCGGGTCAATCTTCTCCAGCATGGGGAGGGCGAACGCCGCCGTTTTGCCCGTCCCGGTCTGGGCCTGGCCGATGACGTCGCGGCCCGCCATAAGCAGGCCGATGGTTTCAGATTGGATGGGCGTCGGCGCTTCGTACCCCAGGTCCCCGATGGCTTTCAGGATCGGCTCGCTCAGGCCAAGCTCGGCGAATGTCTCAGGCATGCTGATGCGTCCTTTGTTGTGCTCCGAATGATGTCTGCCGCGTCTCGTGCAAATCCCGTTCCTCTATGCGAAAGTATATGCCGCTAGTATACTTGAGGCTCGCCCACAGTGCGAACATTCAGAGGCGAATTGCCATGCCAGAGCTGCCGGACCTGGAAGCCATCAAAGCCGTGCTGACGGAGCGCATCCTGGGCCAGCCCATCGAGGCGGTCGAGGTGCGCTTGCCGCTGATGGTGCGCACCCTGACGGCGGACGATTTCGCCGCCTCCCTCACCGGCCGCCATTTCACGGCGGTGGACCGGCGCGGCAAACACCTCATCCTGACCCTCGATAGCGGGCTGTTCCTCGTCATCAACCCGATGCTCATGGGCCGGCTGTCCTACGTGCCGCGCGGCGAGAAGGTGCGCGCCAAGACGCACGTGGTCATCCGCCTGGCCGACGGCATGGACCTGCGCTACGTGGACCAGAAGACAATGGGCAAGGTCTACCTGACCGATGACCTGGCCCGCATCCCGGCGTTCAGCGAGCAGGGGCCGGAGGCGCTGGACATCGGCCCCGACGAGTTCCGCGCCCGCCTGAAGCGCCACCCCGGCGAAATCAAGGGCATCCTGACCAACGCGGCGTTTGTGGCCGGCATCGGCAACGCCTACGCCGACGAAATCCTCTGGCGCGCGCGCCTGTACCCCTTCCGCAAGCGCCCAAGCCTGTCCGACGACGAAATCGCCACGCTGTACGCGGCCATGCGGGCGACCCTGCTGGACGCGATCGAGGTCGTGCGCGGGCGCATGGGCGAGCAGACCGACCGAGAGGTGCGCGACTTCTTGCAGGTGCACGGCAAGGGCGGCCAGGTATGCCCACGCTGCGGCGCGCCCATCTCGGAGATCACCGCCAACCAGCGCATCACGAACTTCTGCCGCCAGTGCCAGCCCGGCGCCCTCGTGGACACCTGGCGCCGCCACACGTAGAGACGCGCCATGGCGCGTCTCGCGCCGCGCCGTCGCGCGGGCGCCAAGGGAGGGGGGGGCTTTGTTCCGGGGACAATATCGGGTGGACACAGCGCGGCTCAGGGAATGGGATTACAGCATGCCCGGAGCATATTTCGTCACAATTTGTAGCAAAGACCGCGCCCTCGTATATCGTCATGCCAAACCACGTTCACGGCATCATTATCCTTGAGCAACGTAACGCATCGTCTCCTGATGTAGAGACGCGCCATGTCGAGACGCGCTATGGCGCGTCTCGACCGGAGGTAGGAGTTACGCAGTTGGCATAAGCTGATAGAAAGGTTGGGCCAGATAAGCGCGGACGGCGTCGCGGATGATGGCGGTCTTGGCCTCAAACCACGAGCGGCCATGAACCGAACGCTGGCTCTCCAAACGCAAGAAGGCGCGGATCGCCAAGCCAATGTGGTTGCGCTGGGCCGCCTGCCCACGATGTTGAGCGCGCTCCACACCGCAGAACTGCTTCAGACCGCGATGGTAGACTTCGATGCCCCAAGCAGCGTAAGCATACTCGGCACACTGCTCCAGCGTCATCGCCAGGTTCGAGGTCGCCCAATGTTCAACGCCGCCGTGTGGGTCAGCCGTCCTGAACACCTTGATCACGCCGTAGCCTTTCAGATGCACGATGGCGCCCACGGGCGATCGGCAACTCACGGATGGGCCGATTGCCTGAGCCATCTGGGTTCACCTGACGATTGCTCTTGAGTTGGGTCAGCCAGTGCCAGTTCAGCGTGCGAATGGCCTTGAGGTTGTCCAGGCTGGCGTACCAACTATCGAAGGCCACCAACTCAGGCGACAGCCCACGGGTGGCAGCTGTGGCGACCATCGCGCGAAAGTGGTCGTTCTTGGTCAGCCCATCGTCGTGCTTGGCGTACAGGCGGAAGTCGCACGGCCACAGCGCGTCACCGTCAGTCCACAGCAGGCTGATGAGGTTGATGCCTTGCACCACCGCCCGATGCTTGCCCGACCAGTGCCGCGTGACCAAGTCCATCGCCCGCGCGTAGGGCTTATCCAGGGTTGTGTCGTCGATGACCAGACACCCGCCCTGCCGCGATACGCAGGGCCGCACTTCTTGCCACAGCGCCTCACCATCGGACTGACAGCGTTTCAGCAGCCGCGTGTAGGCGTCATGCGCTGGGCCATCGCTGTCCGCGTCGGGGTGGCACTTGGCGGCTTCGACGTTACTGTAGACCTTCTGCGCGGCGATCAGAAAGTGGATGTAGTCGAGTTCGTCACATTTTGGCTTGTTCATGGCCCAAGTTTACTCGCGTTATCGTCAACTGCGTAACTCCTACGGAGGAATACGATGCCAGATCAGCAGCACAACGACGCGGCGGTCAGCCGTCGGCTGGCCGAGGTGGTGGCGGCGACGCGCGACGACGACCTCCCGCCGGCCGTCGTCGCGGACACTCTGCGCGCCGTCCTGGATTGGCTCGGCTCGGCGCTGGCCGGCGCCGTCGAGCCACCAGCGCGCATGGCCCAGGCCGTTGTCGCCTCCCTCGGCGTGTCCGACGAGGCGGCGGTGTTCGGCGCGGGGCGGGCCTCGGCCCCCGGCGCCGCCCTCGCCAACGGCGTCGCCTCCCACATCTTGGAGCTGGACGACGTGCATAAAGGCTCGACCATGCACCCGGCCGCGCCCATCATCCCCGCCGCCCTGGCCATCGCCGAGCGCGAGCGCGCCGACGGGCGGGCGTTCCTGCGCGCCGTAGCCCTGGGCTACGAGGCGGGGCTGCGCGTGGGCGAGGCCGTCAACCCCAGCCACTACCGCTTCTGGCACCCGACCGGGACGGCCGCCACCTTCGGGGCCGCCGTTGCCGCCGGGTCGCTGCTGGGGCTGGACGCCGCCCAGATGCTCGACGCCCTCGGCACAGCCGGGACGCAGGCGGCCGGGCTGTGGGAGTTCAACGCCGATGGGGCGATGAGCAAGAGCCTGCACCCTGGCAAGGCGGCCTTCAATGGCATCCTCGCCGCCGACCTGGCCCGCCTCGGGTTCACGGGCGCGACGCGCATCCTCGAAGGGGAGCGCGGTTTCTTCCGCGCCACCACCGCCGCCTACGACGCCGCCCGCGTGACCGAGGGCCTGGGCGCACAGTGGAAGATCAGCGAGAACTGCTACAAGCTCTACTCGTGCTGCGGCCACACCCACACCGCCATTGACAGCGCCCTCGATCTGCGCGCCACCCAGGGCTGGCAGAGGCCGGCGGCGCTGGCGCAGGTAGCGGCGATTGAGATTCGCACCTACGGGCCGGGCTACGACATCGTCCGCGAGATGAACCCGCGCACGCCCTACCAGGCCAAGTTCAGCCTGGCCTACGTCGTCGCCGCGGCGCTGCTGGAAGGATGGGTTGGGCTGGCGCAGTTCGACCCGTCGCGCTTCGGGCCGGACGGCGTGCGCGAGCCGGCAATTGCCGCGCTCCTGGCGCGCACGACGGTCACTGTGGAGCCGGCGCTGACGGCGATGTACCCGGCCGCGTGGCCGGCCCGCCTCTGCCTGCGCCTGGACGACGGCGCGGTCGTCGAGGCGGGCGGCGATTACCCGCGCGGCAACCCGGAGAACCCCGTCAGCACCCACGCGCTGGAGGACAAGCTTGCCGCCCTGGTGACGCCGCGCCTGGGCGCCGACGTCACGCAGCGGGCGCTGGCCCTTGTGCACGCCCTTCCGGAAATCAAGGATATGCGGGTTGCGGTCGCGAGTCTCATGCAGGGCGTGGAAGCCAAGACATAAGAGTGAGAGAGGCACAGAAGTCTCGGAGAGACATGGCAGGCGACAGACCTGTAGTGGCGACTTCAGTCGCTCTTCGGTCACAGGGAGCGACTGAAGTCGCCACTACACACAAACCCGACTCCCTCCACCCTCTGTGTCCTCTGCGCCTCTGTGGCAAGTCCCTCTTCTTTGACGGGCAAAGAGGCTAACCAGGTAGCTCCACAGTATAGCGTGGACGAGCCGAATTCACCCCCCCATCCCCCCGCCGGCGGGGGGAGCAGAGGGGGGTCTCCACGCTATCGTGTAGAGCTACCGCTAACCACGGAACACACGGAATACACGGGAAAAGGATAGAGGAATGGCAAGCGATATCAACCCACGGGCGGAGGAGTACCGCGAGCTGCGCGAGCCGGTGCGCGACCTGTGCGCCACGTTCGACAGCCGCTACTGGCAGGCGGTCGAGGCGGAGGAGGGATACCCGGCGGAGTTCATCGCGGCGCTCACCCAGGCTGGCTGGCTGGCGGCGCTCGTGCCGGAGGAGTACGGCGGCGCGGGGCTGAGCCTGACCGAGGCGTCGGTGATTCTGGAGGAGATCAACCGATCCGGCGCGAATTCCGGCGCGTGCCACGCCCAGATGTACATCATGGGCACGCTCCTGCGCCACGGCTCGGCGGCGCAGAAGGCGCGCTACCTGCCCGGCATCGCCACGGGCGCGCTGCGCCTGCAATCCTTCGCCGTGACCGAGCCGACGACCGGCACGGACACGACGAAGACCAAGACGTTCGCCCAGCGCCAGGGCGACCGCTACATCGTCAACGGGCAGAAAGTGTGGATAAGCCGCGTCCAGCACTCGGACCTGATGCTGCTCCTGGCGCGCACGACGCCGCTGGCCGAGGTGCGCCGCAAGACCGAGGGCATGTCCATCTTCCTGGTAGACCTGCGCGAGGCGCTGGGCGCCGGGCTGTCGGTGCGCCCGATCCGCAACATGGTCAACCACGAAACCAACGAACTGTTCTTCGACAACCTCGAAGTCCCGGCGGAGAACCTTATCGGCGAGGAGGGGCAGGGCTTCCGCTACATCCTCGACGGCATGAACGCCGAGCGCATCCTCATCGCCGCCGAGTGCATCGGTGACGGCTACTGGTTCATTGACAAGGCGCGCGCCTACGCCGGCGAGCGCGTCGTGTTCGATCGGCCCATCGGCCAGAACCAGGGGGTGCAGTTCCCCATCGCCCGCGCCTACGCCAACGTGCGCGCCGCCGACCTGATGCGCTACGACGCCGCGCGCCTGTTCGACGCCCACCGGCCGTGCGGGCCGGAGGCGAACATGGCGAAGATGCTCGCGGCGGACGCTTCGTGGGAGGCCGCCAACGTCTGCCTCCAGACCCACGGCGGCTTCGGGTTCGCGGCGGAGTACGACGTTGAGCGCAAGTTCCGCGAGACGCGCCTGTACCAGGTCGCGCCCATCTCGACTAACCTCATCCTATCGTATATCGCCGAGCACGTTCTCGGCCTCCCACGTTCGTTCTGATCGTTCTACGCGATGTCGCCGGAGCGCCCGAACAGCACGAAGCGCGGCGTGCCGTCCTGCCGGCCCGATCCCTCGTCCAGGGTGTAGCCGGTCGCCGCGAACAGCTTGCCGTTGGGGCTGTGGCGGCGCACCGTCAGGTAGTCGCCCCAATCGTTGTCGGCCGGGCCGTGCAGGCCGTTGGCCGTGACCTTGCTCTGCTGCGGGTTGGTCAGAATCCCGACGGCGTGGGACGGGAAGAACTGGCCGCCGCCGAACGCATACGACACGCCGACTTCGTTGTTGGTGTTCGCGGCGAGCGCCGGATAGGCAATCGCATAGTCCGGGTTCCAGAGGTTGACGTTCTCGATGAGCGCCAGGGTCGTGGCGTTGATGCGGGCAATCTGGGCAAAGCAGTTGGGGCGGTTGTTGGCCCCACCGGGACCGGAGCTCCATCCGAACCACAGCTCGTTGCCGGCCTGGGCAGCGCCGACCAGCCGCGAGTCGCAGCGGCCGAGCCAGTTGTGGCTGTCCGGCGTCTGCGAGGCGTAGTTGCCCTCGGTCCACGTCGCCACGGTGACGTCGTTGTAGCGCGGCTGCAAGGCGCGCTCATCCCACTGGAACACGCGCAGGGTGCTCGTGTTCTGGTGCGTGGCCCAGAACGCCCGCGTGCCGACATTCTGGGCCACGCGGAAGTTGAAGTTCTGGCGCGAGATCGTGCGCTTAGCCGTGACCTTGCCGGTTTTGAAGCCGGCCAGGGGCAGCCGCAGCAGCACCGTCGCCGTCCACTGGTTGTTCTGGAAAACGTTCGTCGTCACGTACAGGTAGTTCGCGCCGACGGCCAGGTCGGGGAAGTCGAGGAACGAGTCGCCCAGGCCCAGGTTCTGCGGCGTGATGTCGAACGCCTTCCACTTGCCCTGCTGGATGTCCGCCGTCGTCGCGTAGGCGAGGCGCTGGATGTTCGCGCCAGACTGGTTCTCGACGTACTGGAGCAGCCAGAAGAACGTGTCAATCTTGGGCGCGTACTGCACCACCTGGTCGCAACAGAAGCTCATGCCCGGCGGGTCGGGGAAGGCGTGGAACGGGTCCACGTACTTGAACGTCGCGCCGCCGTCCGTCGAAAGGGCGGCGTACCAGTTGCCTGTGTAGAAGACGACGGCGCCGTTCGTCGCCGTGCTCGGTTCGCCCACGTCCGACGCAGCGTGGTTGTCGGCCTCCGGGCCGAGGGCCACGTTGCGCACCAGAATCAGGTTGGAGGTCGCCGTCGCCTGCATGTCGCGGCGGAGATTGGCGACCGTCGGC
This sequence comes from Anaerolineae bacterium, assembly GCA_046328525.1. Lineage (GTDB taxonomy): Bacteria > Chloroflexota > Anaerolineae > Epilineales > JAHCIE01 > JBDHWG01. The sequence continues at coordinate 329,565 of JAXLWK010000004.1, read as the reverse complement.
GCGCCGGGCGCCTCGGCCAGGGTCGGAGGCGAGGGCGTCGTATCGGGCACAGACGGGCCGGGGGGTACCGGGGGAATGTTCTCCCGAGTCGGAACCCCTTTGCGGGGTGGCGGCTGCGGGGCGCGCGAGAGGAGCTGCGGCGAGACGGGCGGAACCGGGATCAGCTCGGCGTCTTCGACGGGCAGCGTACCCTGGGCGGATGGTCTCTTGGGGGGCGCCATAAGTTACGTCTCCTTGTGGGTGGTAAGCGGCCGGGGTCTGTCACACATAAGTTGTCCGTGGTGCAGTAACGACTTCAGTCGTTCGGCGGCCTGGGAAACGACTGAAGTCGTTACGACGGTCCGATCATTTCAGGGGTAACAGACGGCTACGTTAGCTCGGTCGGCGGCGACGGCGAGTCGTCCGCCACCTCGTCGCCGCGCGGGACGGGCGGCGACGGCCGGCGCGGGTGGATCGTCCGCTCGCCCGGCTCGACCCGGATCTCGCGCGTGGTGTGGACGGTGTACTCCATCGGCTCGCCGAGTGGCACATCACAGGTGTCCAGCCCCTCGTCCTCGCCGCCGGCCATCCGCACCTCGACGCGGCGCAGGAAGTCGCCGACGACGGTCAGGCAGCGCTCGGTCTCCTCGACGTGAGGCATGTGGGAGCTGTCCTCGAAAAGCACCCACTCGGAGCCGGGGATGCCGCGATGCACGGTCTCGGCGATGAGCGGCGTCGCCTCGTCGTAGCGGCCGCTGAGGATGAGGGTGGGGGTGTGGATCTCGCCCAGGCGGGCGACGATGTCCCAGTCCTTGAGCGTGCCGGTGACGTAAAATTCGCTCGGGCCCCACATCGTGCCATAGACCTCGGGCGCCTCGGCGGCTTTCGCAAACGTGCGCTGCACGCACGCCGGGGCTGGGCGGAGCCGGCAGACGTGGCGCCGGTAGAACACCAGCATCGCCTCTTCGTAGGCCGGGTCGCTCGTCGTCCCTGCCGCCTCGTGCTTCAGGAGCGTCGCCTGGACGTCGGCGGGCAGCGCCTCGCGCAGGCGGTTGGCCTCGGACACCCACTGCACCATGCTGGCCGGCGAGTCGGCGATGACCAGGCTCGCCACGCCGCTCGGCCGCGTCAGGGCGTACTCCATCGCCAGCATGCCGCCCCACGACTGGCCCAGGATGTGCAGGGCGTCCAGGCCGAGCGCCTGGCGCACGACGCCCAGCTCCTCCACGAACAGCTCCACCGTCCACAGCGCCGGGTCGTGGACGTGGTCCGAAGCGCCGCAGCCGAGCTGGTCGTAGAAGATAACGCGGCGGCCTGTCGCGGCCAGCGCCTCCAGCGGCTCCAGGTAGTCGTGGGGCGCGCCGGGGCCACCGTGGAGACAGAGCAGCGGCAGGCGGCCCGGCCGATCCTCCCCGACGATGCGATACCAGGTGCGGTAGCCGCGGAACGCGACCGTCCCTTCTTGCGCAGCGAACGTCATTGTCATCGTCCCAGCCTCCCTTCTATTGTCAAGGCGGAACGCGCATCAGGCTCCAACGTATAGTATAATGGAATTGCGGCCAACATAACTATGCGACAAAACCCGTCTTCTGTATCACGAGGAAAAGGCCATGCAACGAATCCTCCGGCGTAGTTTTCTCATCGTCACTCTCCTCCTCGCCATCGCGTTCATCGCGCCGACATCCCACGCGGCCGAGTTCCGCAGTGGCCCCTCCGCCATCGTGGCCGAGGGCGAGACCATCAACGACGACGTCTACCTGTCCGGCAGCCTGATCGCCGTCAACGGCACAGTCAAGGGCGATGTCGTGGCGTGGGGGCAGGAGATCGTCGTCAACGGCACGATCACCGGCAACCTGAACGCCGCCGGCGCCACCGTGACCATCAACGGCACGATCGGCGGGACGGTGCGCGCCGCCGGCTACAGCGTCGTGGTTGGGCCGGGCGCGAAGATCGGCCGCGATCTCGTGGCCGCCGGGTACAACATCGAGGTCGCGCCAGGCAGCCAGATCGCTGGCGACGCCGTCCTCGCGTCCAGCCAGGCCGTCGTCGGCGGGACTGTGGGCCGCAACTACCTCGGCACACACAACGCCGCCGAGATCAATGGAACCGTCAAGCAGAACGTAACCCTCCAGGTCGGCGCGTCGCAGGACAACCCGGTAGACCCGGCCCAGTTCATGCCCCGGGGCATGGCGCCGCGCGCCGCCATTCGCCGCATTGCCCCCGGCCTCACCCTCGGCAGCGCGGCGCAGGTCGGCGGGACCCTCAACTACACCAGCCCCGTGGACGCGCAGATCGCGCCGGGAGCGCAGGTCGCGGGGGGCGCGCAGCGCCGCGAGCCGGAGGAGACGACGCGCCAGCGGCAGCAACAGCAGCAGGCCGCGGCCGAGGCGGCGTCGCCGCTCACCTTCGCCGTGCGCCTCCTGACGGAGCTAGTGACCCTGCTCCTCGTCGGCCTGGTCATGATGGCGCTCTTCCCCGGCTTCATGCACCGCGCCGCCCTCGCCCTGGTGCGTCGGCCCCTGGTGTCCCTCGGCTGGTCGCTCGTCGCCATCATCGCCGTGCCGATCCTAATCCTCTTTGTCGCCGGCGTGGCGCTGCTCGTCGCCATCGTACTCGGTGTGGCGCAGCTCGGCAGCCTCGGCGCGTTCACCTTCGTCGGCAGCCTGCTCGGCCTCGGCGCGGTCATCCTGGGCTTCTGGGCCATCCTGACCTGGCTGAGCAAGATCATCATCGGCCTGGCCCTGGGCCGCTGGCTGCTGAGCCGCTCAGCGCACCTGGCCGAGAGCCGCTACTGGCCGCTGCTGCTGGGCGTGACAGTGCTGACGCTCCTGGTGGGGCTGTCGGCGTTTGTGCCGTACTTCGGCCCCTTCGTGATCGCCGTCATCACCCTGTTCGGAACGGGCGCGGCGGTCGTCGCGCTGTGGCAGGGCTGGCGCGGGCGCGGCGCGGCGCCGACCGCCGTCACCCCCGCCCCACCCTCTGCCCCCCCTTCTCCCCTTGTGGGAGAAGGGGCCGGGGGATGAAGGGCGACGTCGAGGTAAATTGCGCGCGGCGGGGGAGTGCGGTACAATTGAGCCGCATAGAGCGGAGCGCTGCACCAAATTGCCTGGAATTCCTTGCGCCCGCTAAGGGAGGATGACTGCCATGTGGGACGATTCATGGACAGTCGCGCGTTCTGCCGATGAAATCGAGGATGCGGTTCAAAAACTAGGGCGCGAAATCTCCCTGGATTACGTAGGGAGCGGCCCGTTGGTGCTCGTGACGACGGCGCGCGTCTCGTCGGTGCTGTACTTCTTCGGCGCGCTCGGCCGCGCCCTCAACCCGAGTCTGCCGATCAAGATGGTGCTGGTGGACCTGGTCGAGGGGGCGGAGGGCCGCAAGCTCGTCTACCTCGACGGCGCTGAGACGCTGATCCCGGCCGCGCACGTCATCATCGCTCGGCCCCTCATGACCTCCGGCGAGACGATGGCTTTTCTGAAGCGCGAGCTGATGAAGGCCGGGGCCAAGTCGGTCAAGACGTGCGTTCTCGTGGACAAGACGTGGCGCGAGTCGGAAGTGCGCGCCGACTACGTGGGCTTCCACGCCACGCGCTCGGTGTTCCTGGCGGGCTACGGGCTGGACGACGGCACCGGCTTTGGCCGCGTGCTGGATCACCTGGTCAAGAGCACGCCGAAAGCCTAGGGGCCGATGAGATGAAGTAGGGGCAGGTTTCAAACCTGCCCCTACTACAACGACACGCTTACTTGCAAGAGGACAAGCGACGCCGGACGGGAGACTCTCCTGTCCGGCGTCGCCATGTTTTTCTGAAATTCACCCGCCTCGATTTGCTCCTGACATAGGGCTGTCATACGGCTGTGAGATACTGAGCATAGTCAAGTGGACGACCCAAGAAGTGAGCCAACAGGAGGCACAATCATGGTACACGGTCTGAATTTCGTTCTGATGCACGTTCCCAACGTCGCCGACGCCATCCCCTTTTACACCGATGTCATGGGCCTGGAGATCGAGGACCGCCAGCCGGGCTTCGTCCAGTTCAAGGCCGGCCCCGGCGCCGCCAACTTCGCCCTCTCCGAGGGCCAGGGCGAGCCGATCGAGCTGTGGTGGTTCGTCGCCGATGCGGAGGCGGCGCGGGTGGGCCTGGCGCAGAGTGGCGCCGATGAGGTCTCGCCCATCCAGGCGATGCCCTTCGGCCGCGTCTTCACCACCCGTGACCCGTCCGGCCGGACGCTCTACATGCTGGAGCTGGGCCAGCCGCAGCAGGCGTAGCCAGGAGACAACTACGGAAGACACGGAAGGGGAACGGGAAGCTCTTCTCCCCGTCCGTGTCTTCTGTGTCTTCCGTGGTCGGCTTCTTCAGTAGCGGGTCAGGAGGGCGGCGGCCGCATCGCGGAGGGCTTGCTGCATTTCTGGCGGCGAGAGCACGGTCACGTCGGGACCCCACGAGAGCAGCCACGGCAGCAGCTCGCGCAGGGAGCGAGGGCGGAAGACCATCACCGTGCCGCCCGGGTGCGGCTCGTCGGCGACCCACGTGAAATGCCGCGCCTCCCGCACCCAGCGCAGCGCCGCCTGGGGTACGAGGACGCGCACCTCGATGTCGCCGTACTCCATGACGTGCGGCGTGCGCAAGGAGAAGCTCTGGCGGCGGGTGAACCGCTCGCCGGTCGGGGTCACGCGGTCAATGCGGTCGAGGCGGAAGCCCCGTGTGTCCTGGCGGGCGCGGCAGTAGGCGGTCAGGAGCCACGCCCCGCCGACCTGCACCAGGCCGTGCGGCTCGACGTCGCGCTCGCCCGGCTCGCCGTGGCGGGCGTGGTAATGCAGGTGCAGAACCTCGTGGGCGCGGATGGCGCGGCGGATGATGGTCAGCCGCTCTTCGATGGCCGGGTCACGGGGGCGGATGCCGCTCATGAAGCGAAAGGAGTCGCGCAGGAACTCGACTTCGCTGCGTGTCGCGTCCGGTAGAATCTTCTCGATCTTCTTCTGCGCCGTCTCGACCGCGCTACGGTAGGGGGCGTCCACCTGCTCGGCGACGAACGCCGCGCCCAGCAGGAGCATGCCTGCTTCGTCGGCAGTGAGCATCACCGGCGCGAGGAAATAGCCCTCGGCCAGGGAGTAGCCGTAGCCCGGTGTAGACACGACGGGGACGCCGGCCTCGCACAGCGCCTCGACATCGCGGTAGATGGTGCGCACGCTGACCTCGAACTGCGCCGCGAGGTCTTCGGCGCGGGTATAGCGGTGGGCGTGAAGCTCCAGGGTGATGGCGAGAAGTCTATCCGTTCGATTCATAGGGGAATTAGCCACAGAGACACAGAGGACACAGAGGGAGCTGAAATACTTTCCATTCCCTGTGCCTCTGTGGCAATCTCCTGTCTGGTGGCTAGCGGCGCTTGTTCTTGCCGCTCTTGCCGGAGGACTTCGGCGCGCTGCCCTTGGGCGCGGGCGCGCCACCGGCGGTCGCGGCCACGGTGGCGCCGGCCGGGGCCGGGGCGCGACCGGCCCCCTGTTGCGCCTTACGCGCCAGGATGGCTTGCAGCTCGCTCTCGCGGTTGATATGGCAATCCTTGAACTTCTTGCCGCTCCCGCACGGGCACAGGTCATTGCGCCCGACCTTGCCCGCACCGGCCGGCTTCGTCATCGCGGACGACGCCGTGACCTGGCCGCCCGCGCCCTGGTAGCGCGTGGCGCGCGGGACGACGGCGCGGCGGGCGGGCGGGGCGCTGCTTTCCGGCGCGACGTGCAGGATCAGACGCGCCACGTCACTCTGGATGAACTCGCCGAACTGGCCGAACATGTCGTACGCTTCGCGCTTGTACGTGACCAGTGGGTCCTGCTGGGCATAGGCGCGCAGGCCGATGCCGGTGCGCAGCTCGTCCAGGGCCGTCAGGTGGTGGATCCAGCGGTTGTCCACGGTGCGCAGGAGGACGGCGCGCTCGATCTCGCGCATGACCTCCGGCGTGAACTCCGCCTCGTGGTGGTCGTAGGTGTCGGCGGCCAGATCGAGCAGCTCTTGCTCGATGGCCGACGCCGACATCTCATCCCACTCGTGCCAGGCGTAGTTCGGCGGCATGGGGATGATGCGCTGGATGTCGCGGAACAGCGCCTCCAGGTCCCACTCGTCGCGCGGCCCCTGGGTGTGCTCCTCGACCGTCGCGCTGATCTCTTTCGCCAACATGTCCTCGAACGTCGGGCGCAGGCTAGTCTTGGTGAGGGCGTCGGTGCGCTGCCGATAGACGAGGATGCGCTGCTGGTTGATGACGTCGTCGTACTGGAGCAGGTGCTTGCGCAGGTCGAAGTTGTAGCCTTCGACCTTGATCTGGGCGTTCTCGATGGACTTGCTGACCAGGCCGTGTTCGATCGGCACGTCGTCTTCCAGGCCCATGCGATTCATGATGCCCGCGACGTTCTGGCCGCCGAAGCGCACCATCAGTTCGTCGTCCAGGGCGACGTAGAAGCGCGACGAGCCGGGGTCTCCCTGGCGGCCGGCGCGGCCGCGGAGCTGGTTGTCAATGCGCCGCGCCTCGTGGCGCTCCGTGCCGACGATGTGCAGCCCGCCTAGCTCCTTGACCTTCTCGCGCTCGGCCTCCGTCTCCTCCTTCGCCTGGGCCAGGGCCGCTTCCCACGCCTCCGGCTCGACGGTCGCCAGGTCGTAGCCTTGCTGCCGCAAACGCTCGCGGGCGATGCCCTCCGGATTGCCGCCCAACAGGATGTCCACACCACGGCCGGCCATGTTCGTGGCGATAGTCACCGCGCCGAGGCGGCCGGCCTGGGCGATGATGCCCGCTTCCTGCTCGTGGAGCTTGGCGTTGAGCACCTGGTGCTTGATGCCCCGGCGGCGCAGCATGTCGGCCAGCAGCTCGGACTTCTCGACCGAGGTCGTGCCGACGAGCACCGGCTGGCCGAGCTTGTGCATCTCCTCGATCTCGCGCACGACCGCCGAGAACTTGGCCTTGCCGTGCTTGTAAATCTGGTCCGTCTGGTCCTGGCGCACCATCTCGCGGTGCGTCGGGATGGGGATGACGTCCAGGTTGTAGATGCGCTGGAACTCCTCTTCCTCCGTCTTCGCCGTGCCGGTCATGCCGGCCAGCTTGGTGTACATGCGGAAGTAGTTCTGGAAGGTGATGGTCGCCAGGGTCAGGTTCTCGCGCTGGACGGCCACGCCCTCCTTCGCCTCGATAGCTTGGTGTAGGCCCTCGGAGAAGCGGCGGCCGTGCATCAGGCGGCCGGTGAACTCGTCCACGATGATCACCTCGCCGTCCTTGACGATGTAGTCCTTGTCGAGCTTGAACAGCACTTCGGCCTTCAGGGCGTTCTCGAAGTATGGCGTCAGCTCGTAGTACTCCGGATCGTATAGCGACTTGTCGTTGGGGATGCCGACGGCGCGCTCGATCTTGTCAATGCCCTCGTCGGTCGGCGTCACCACGCGCTGCTTGTGCTCGATGGTGTAGTCCACGTCTTCGCGCAGGCCGCGGACGAGCCGCGCAAACGTGCCGTAGTACTCCGCCGACTCCTCGGCCGGGCCGGAGATGATGAGCGGCGTGCGCGCCTCGTCAATGAGGATGTTGTCCACCTCGTCCACGATGGCGTAGTGCAGTTCGCGCTGGACGCGCTCCTGGATGCGGGTGACCATGTTGTCGCGCAGGTAGTCGAAGCCGAATTCGTTGTTCGTCCCGTAAACGACATCGGCGGCGTACGCCTCATCACGCGGCACGGGGCGTAGGTGTTGGTAGCGGTCATCGGACGACTGGTAGTGCGGGTCGAACAGGTAGCTCGGCTGGTAGTCGGCCGCGCTCGTCTGGCCCTGGATGACGCCGATGCTGAGGCCGAGGAAGTGGTAGACCTGGCCCATCCACTGCGCGCCGAACTTCGACAGGTAGTCGTTGGGCGTCACAAGGTGGACGCCGTGGCCGCTCAGCGCGTTCAGGTAGATGGGCAGCGTGGCGACGAGGGTCTTGCCTTCGCCCGTCTTCATCTCGGCGACCTTGCCGCCGTGCAGCACCATGCCGCCGATGAGTTGCACGTCGTAGTGGCGCTGGTGGATGGTGCGCTTGGCCGCCTCGCGCACGACGGCGAATGCTTCCTCCAGTATCTCGTCGAGGACGTCCTCCTCGGCCTTGAACAGCGCCTTGCGCGCCGCCTTGAGGTTGTCCTCGGCGGTGACACGCGCCTGGCCGTTGGCCTCGCTCATCTCGATCTGACGCTGGACCAGGTCCTCGCGCAGGCTCTCTGTCGCCTCGGCAATCAAGGCGCGGAACTCCTCGGTCTTGTGGGCCAGCTCCTCGTCGCTCAGCGCCTCCAGCTCCGGCTCGAGCGCGTTTATCTCCTCGACCCGGCGGCGCAGCTCCTTGACGAGCTTCTCCGCCGGATCGCCCATAACCTTGGTCATGAAACTCTTCAACATAGCGACAGTACCTCTGGTGTCTTTCAGGCGACTCCAACAAACGTAAGCCAAATTATAGCACCGGCGCGGCGGAATCTACGAACCGCCGCGCCTCTTTCATTGTGTGTGTCGAGGGGCGGGCTTCCTTACACCTGCGCGTCATTCTGTGCCCTAACGCCTGCTAGCCAGGACACGCGCTTTGCGTACAATTAGCGCAGACACCGCACGCATACGCAGGGGAGGACGGCCATGACGCTCGCCACAATGCTCACCACCGACGCCACTCTGGATGCCGCCGCCTACCGGGACTTCTGTCGCCGTTATCCGTCGTTTGACGGCACGCACGCTCTGGACGACCTGCGCGCGACCGAATATCGCCGCCTCGACGACCAGGGCCATGTCTACCTCGATTATACCGGCGGCGGCCTGTATGCCGACTCGCAGGTGCGCCAGCACATGGAGCTGCTCACACGCGGCGTCTATGGCAATCCCCATTCTTCTAACCCTACATCCCTCGCATCTACCCAGCTGGATGAGCATGCGCGGCACTACGTCCTCGAATACTTCAATGCCTCGCCTGACGAATACGTGGTGATTTTCACCATGAACGCCAGCGGCGCGCTGAAGCTCGTCGGCGAGGCGTATCCGTTTGAACGGGGGAGCCGCTACGCCCTGACGTTCGACAACCACAACTCGGTGAATGGCATCCGCGAGTTTGCCCGGGCGAAAGGCGCCTCAGTCACGTATATTCCCATCGTTCCCCCTGATCTGCGGACTGATGAGGCTAGCCTTTTCGCAGAGCTAGCGCAGAGCGATCGGACAAAGAACAACCTGTTTGCCTATCCAGCCCAGTCAAACTTCTCCGGTGTCCAGCACCCGTTGGAGTGGATTGAGGCGGCGCAGTCGCGGGGATGGGACGTGCTGCTGGATGCTGCGGCCTTTGCCCCGACCAACCGCCTGGACCTGAGCCGATGGAAACCCGACTACATTCCGTTGAGTTTCTATAAGATCTTTGGCTATCCTACTGGCATTGGCGCACTGATTGTCCGCAAGCAAGCCCTCGCCAAGCTTCACCGGCCGTGGTTCGCCGGCGGCACCATCACCATTGCTTCGGTGCAGGGCGACGGCTACTACCTGGCCGAAGGCGAAGTTGGCTTTGAGGACGGCACCATCAACTACCTCAACATCCCGGCGGTCGAGATCGGGCTGCGCCATATTGCCTCTATCGGCGTTGATGTCATTCACGAGCGAGTGATGTGCCTCGCGGGTTGGCTGTTGGACGAGCTTGTCCAGATGCGCCATGGCAACGGCCAACCGCTCGTCCGCGTCTATGGGCCGCTGGACACGACAATGCGCGGCGGCACGGTGACGGTGAACTTCTACGACAATCAGGGGATGTTGTACGATTTTCGCTGGATTGAGGAACAGGCGAACGCGGTGAACATCTCGCTGCGCACCGGCTGCTTCTGCAACCCCGGCGCGGGTGAGGTCATCAATGCCCTTTCTCCGGCGGATCTGGCCCCCTACTTCCACCACGCCGACCGCATGACGTTCGAGCAGTTCATCGAGGCGATGGATGGGAGGGCGTCTGGCGCGGTGCGCGTGTCCGTCGGCCTGGCGACAACGTTTGGAGACGTGTACCGGTTCATGGTGTTCGCGAAGAGCCTGCTCGACCAGCCGGCGCACCCGCTGCATTGTTCATCAGGTACCCCGGCATAAAGGTCCGGACACGAGAGACGGCAGATTACGTCTCCCGCGTCTCGTACTGTGCAATAGATACAGCTTCAAAGATGACCTCCCCCTGAAGTCTCAGTCGGCGCTTGTGGGTGTTCGGCTGTCGCTGGCTGTGGCGCTACGTCTGGCTGCTCGACTGGTTCGTGCTTCTTCCTGGGCTGCGCCAATATCAAGTCATAGACCCGGCTGATTCGGCGCCGCTGATTGTCACGCAGCGCGCTACTAACGAAGCTCACACCCTGGACGCGATACAATATGTAGCGCAAGAGTCTCTCGACACTACCGCAGGACATGGAGCTTCGCACCTGCCACAGCGACTTGTGTTTGCTCGAACCAGCCTTTTGTGAAGTCGTCTTTGGTGAACTAGAGTATCTGAGTCTGGGCGGCTAACTCGGCAAGGAAACGCAGGGCACGTTCTTGTCGGATACGATCATAATGAACCATTGGGTCATCGAGAAGAAGTGGCAATATCTCGTCCGTCTGGCTCATGAGGGTAGCTCCACAGTTTAGCGTGGACGAGCCGAATTCACCCCCCATCCCCCCGCCGGCGGGGGGAGCAGAGGGGGGTCTCCACGCTATCGTGTAGAGCTACCCTCATGAGGCGTGCCAGGCTGATACGCAGGATAAGATAGACGAGGTCCTGGGTTCCTGTGCTTAGGCGGTCAGCTTTGACCAGTTCTCTCGTTTCGGGCCGGGGAACGGATACAGCCAGGTTTTTGGGGTCAACTTGAACGTTACCGTAGCGCCCGCCGGTGATCTGGCTCAACCCGCTGGTCATCAACTCCTCAACCCGCGGTGCAAACTCAGCCTGGAACTTGTGGGCAGCAGCGTCAAGCTCCTCCTGGGCGGCTTTCAATATCTTTCCATAGCGCTCCAGGCGCTGGATCTCCGATTTGAGGACAGCGATCTCCTCATCAAGCTCGGCCGGGTGCCGCAGCCGTGCCATCGTCGGCAGCTGGTAGACCGTCAAGCGCGCCGCATGAGTAGCGATAAACGCGCGCGTCGCGGCCGCCGTGTGGTAGCGCGCCCCATCATGGATCAGCATGATCGGCCGCTGGGTCTGGGCCAGCACCGTCGTGAGGAAGGCACAATACGTCTCGGCCGTGAAGCGGGCCGTCGTGCCCTGAGAGAACAGGTGGCCCGAAAAGTAGTCGATCAGACCAAAGGCCTTGATTGTAAACCAACACTGAGCGCGGATGATTCCCCGAGATCATTGGTTGACATATTGCTTGCCTTTTGGTATCTTTAAGGCGGATAGAGTAGAACTATGTCGGAGGAATACGCACAGGCGATCGGGTAGACTGGACACGAGATGCCATGGGCGAGAAACAAGCGCCAGGAACGACATCAACGGCCTCTGCGGCAGCCCGCAGATGGTTACGGCCGATGGTGCTCATATTGCTCATCGTTCTGTTACTACGTGTCGCCTTTGACCTCACCCTGTTCAATCTGCTGAACCCGTGGCTGCCGCGACTTGCTGCTCTGTTCGTCGTCGTTATTCTCGCGGCGATGGGTTTGGGAATAACTCTGATCCCCGCGAGGTTTGCCTCATGGTTCTGGGGTATCTCCGTCTTTCTCGCCCTTGTCCTCTATGTCGTCGCGCTCTATTACCAGGCCGGCGCGCCCGACCGCACTGAGCGCTACCAACATCTCGCGCACGGCGACTTCACGGCTTACAAGCAAACCGTGGGCCTGACCGTGGTCTACCCTGGCATCATTCCTCTCGAAGCGCCCGACAAGCCTGGCCTACCACTCTCGGTGTACATGTGGCCGCCGGTCATGGCGGCCGTGACGGCCACTGCGAACAGTGGTACGACGCCGACCGCGACTGCGCCTGTCTCCTACACCGTCGCGTTCCAACCCAACAACGAGGGTGTGCTCTTTACCGACAAGGAGGGATCGCCCGTTTCGCCCCACATTTCCCTCCGCCTGGACGAGCCCTCACAGCCGGCCCACCTCTATCTGCGCCGCGCTCTCGTCGCGACCGCCTACCCATCAACGACCATTGCGGTGGATGTGTACGACCCCAACGGACGCGCCACGGAGGTCACAACACTGCCGGTCGTTTTGGAGGATGTGTATGCATCCTGGTGGCGCCATTTCAAAGACCTGGCATTCGGCCCGACCACGCCCTTGCTCGCCCTGGGCATCGCCATCGTCGGCTTTGTCTGGCAATGGTCGCAGCAGGCGCGCGAGGAAGCCAATACACGCCGCAAAGCCGTGTACATGGCTAACCTGGACGAAATCGAGCGGGTCAGCCACGTGGATCCCGCTGGCGCGCGACAACAGCTGAAGAGCTTGCGAGAGAGCGCGAGGCCGGACCTGGGAGATGCCGAGCTTCGCAAACGCCTGGACGACGTGCGCGGCGCGATTGACAAGAACGAGAAGGACCAACAAACGCTTCAGCAGGAGATCGACGCGGTTCTGGAGGACGCGCCCACAGACCCGGTGACGGCTACCCACCGATGGAACGAGCTGCGTCGGAGAGCAGAGCAAGAACACTGGGGAGGCGACGCCACCCGCCGCCTGGAAGACGGCAGGGCCAGACTCGTCGCGCTGCCCGAGTGGCAGCGGCAGATGCCGCGCGCGATCCTCGCTCAGATCAACGACGGTCAGATGGCCGCGGCGGAGGACAACCTCAAGCTGATGCAGACGCTCCAGCCTGCCTCACCCGACGTCCTCGACCTTGAGCGACTTCTCAAGCTTCTCGGTGGGCAAGAGGATCAGCATCTGTGGTGGCAGCAAGTCGAGAAGCTCGGGTTGGTGGCCTTGATGGCTTCACTGTTCAGCACTTTCTCCAAATACGATGACGCAGCCAGACGTCCCGTTGCTCAAGTGCTGGCTAAGCTGATCCGGCGGCCCGAGGGGCGAGAGGAGCTGCGACACCAGCTGGAATTGCCGGGTGAGAATGTGGCGTCTTTCAAGGCTCTGGCGAGGCAACCTGAACTGCAAACCGTACTGGGACAAGTGCGCGCCAACACTGACTTATCTGAAGAAGACAGGCTCTTCGCCTTCACATACCTCGCCCCATTCTCGCGTTGGCTCCAATTGTGGCCGGCCGAGCGTCCCGACGAAGATGCGCGGGTTGTGCCATATCTTCGTGATCTTGGTCTAATGTTCAACCCGTTTGGGCCGGACGTCGCTGAGCGTGACCCACTCTTGCCCAGTTACGTGGTACCGACCCCATTCGAAGCTGGCCGCGGGCGGCGTCCTGCGCTTGTGCTGGGCAAGGCGGGGACGGGCCGGACGGCGGCTGCGCTGACACTCGCCTTTGGTTGTGACGACCCCCTCTTGAAGCCGCGCGAGCCGCACGCTTTTCCCGTCTACTACACGCCGCCGCTCGACATCCCCGCGCGTGAGGCAGACCTAGCGCAGCTCCAGGCGCTGGCCAGAGCCACCGCGGACTGGCTTATCAAGTTCCTGGCGGTCAGGCCGAATGGATTCTTGCAGCTACCGCAGCTGCAGAGGAAGCTCTTGGCTTACGCGCTCCTGGTGAACCTGGACTCTCTCGATCATGTCATCTTCGCGCTGCACCAGGCCGGTCTAGAAGAGGAGACAGAACTTATCCCCGAGTTGAGCCGCCTCCATGTGCGAGCGCCGCACCGGTCGCAACTCAATGTGAGCGAGTGGCTCGCGCTGCTGGCGCACGCCAGGCCCTACGGCTATGACTGCCTGTATGCCCTGGCCGACCTACCGACTTCAACACTAAATGCAAGTGACAACCTATCGGCCGCTGTCCAGTCGCTTTTTCGCCTGATGACACCTTTGGCGGTTCACAGCGTCTATCTCAAAATCTTCATGCCGATCAAGACTGAGCCACCTTCAGACATCCCCGCATGTACCGTCGTCCAGTTGAGATGGACAAAAGAAGACCTCCAGGGCATGCTCAAGGCGCGGATCGAAGCGGCGGCCGGGCAAGAGGTTCACTTCCGTCAGCTATTCCAGACAAGTGCAGAGCCTCATCCGGATGCCCGGCTTATTGACGCGGCGATGCAAGCGAATGACCCGCCCCGACGCCTTATCCGCCTGGGCAATGCCCTGCTAAGTGCCTACGTACGAAGGCGGCAAGCAGACCCGCAGTCCACGACAGGCAATCGCCTCGCCTCAGAAGACCTGGATGAGGCATTGACGAGGGGAGTGCACTGAGGATGCTATCATCGGCGACGGGTGACGTCCTTTCCCTGGGGTTGGCTGCCTTCGACAGTCTGCGCGCCGAGGATGAGCCGTGGCTGGCGCAGTGCTACGTGCCGCCGCCGGCATTCCCGTTTATGGCCGGCTGGCGCTCCGTGATTGTCTTTGGTGGCTCAGGGTCGGGGCTTACAGCCCTCCAGATGGCGATCGAACGCCAGGCCTGCCGTCCAGATCACACACCGCGACTCCTCCTGGCTCGTTGGCCGCTCACCTTGCTTGCCACGCAGGGGCTTTCGGGCACAGCCCTGGTAGAGGAACAACTCCGCCATATATCGAGCGGGCTAGCGGAAGCCCTCGTCGAGCATCTCGGGCGCTATCCGGCCAACTGGCAGACCGCACCGACCTGGGCGCGGAGCAGCCTAACGTGGTTCATCCAGCGCTACCTGCTGCGCAATCTCCCGCATTACCTGGACTCGCTGGCTGAGGATCTCGTCCCGGCCGGACTTGAGGTCCTGCACGCCATCAGCACTGGAACAGCGCCCGATGTGCTGCCGCCCAATACCCCGCCGCCGCTGCTCATCGGCGAGCTGATCCGGGCGCTGCAAAAGGTGGGGCTAGAGGGCATCTGGGTCATGCTGACGGATGTCGCCCCGTGGGTTGCCGCCGACTCTGAGCACGCCGTGGTCACACTCCACGCCTTCCTGTCGAGCCTGACATTGTTTGAGCATCCGCGCTTTGCATATAAGATGCTCCTGCCCGACGAGTTGGAGTCGCCCCTCTGGTCCGCCGGTAGTATCGCCCGCCAGCGGGTAGAGGCCTATTCGCTGGCCCAGCAATGGGATGCGGCCACGCTGCAAAGCATCGTTGAGCAGCGCGTGTCATCAGCGGTCGGTGATTCGCAATTTCAGCTCACTGATCTATGCGAGGACGCCGATCTGGTCACGTGGCTGGCGCGCTGCGGTGGAGCGTCGCCGCGGGGCTGGCTTCAGTTCGCGCGGCCCCTGTTCGCCGCGTTCCTCAAGTTGTCCACAGCCTCTGGGGCGCGCCGCCCATTGACAAAGAAAGCATACCACGACCTTCAAAAGCGCCACGCGCCCCGGCTGTTTTTCGACGCGCAAACCGGTCAGGTGACGGTCGGCGCGCGTGAGATTCGCAGCCTTCCCACCGGCACGGAGGCCCTCCTGCGGCACCTCTACCAGCATCGCGGCACGCTATGCCCATACCGTGACCTCTACCGCGTCTACCTCGAAGCCTACCCGGACGGGCAGCCTGAACCAGACGCGCGGCGAATTGATTATGCCGGCACATTGGATACGGCCATCTGGCGTCTACGCGGGGAGATCGAGCCGGACCCGAAGCATCACACCCTGGTCATCACGGTCAAAAACAAGGGCGTCCGGCTGGATAACGCCTGGTAAGTGAGATTCGTGTGAGAATACCGCAAGATGGATGCGTGTGCACCGGCTCCTGTATCGTCTATAGTTAGTATGTCAAGCCTCTTGTTGGAACGATTGGTGTATCCCTGTGCTGTCGTCTTGACAGTACTTATTTGCCGGCAAGAAGCATAGCGCCGTTTAGCCCGCTTCTGCGACGTTCTCCCTATGACCAGATTTATGCATTCCGCCGCGTCCGTTTCGCCATGCTTGTTCGCGCCTGGCGTTATGTCTCTTTTGACGAGCGGGGTGGCCGCCGAACTGGTTAGCGGAGGTGGAGGGGCGGGCGACCAGAAGCGCCACGGATGGAAAGCGATGTCCGAGATGTCTACTGTCGCGCCGCAGGAGCAAGTTGACGAGTGGCTTCGCTCGCTGGGCCTTCAGTATGACCCCTTTCGTGCTCTCAATGCCGGTGAGGACAACCACCTGCACGAGTATCTCATCAACGCGAAGGCTTTCCAGGAGATCTACAACGATAGCGTATCGTTCAGCTTCGCGCCCGCTGGCGGAGGTAAGTCGGCTTTGCGTGTCCGTCTTGCGCGCGCATGCCGCGTCGGCGAGAATGGCCGCCGCCTCTTCCCGATTGTCTATGTCCTGCCGCAAGATGTCGTGGCCCGGCACGGCGAGCCGCTGCGCCAGGCGCACGTGCGCGCCATCCTGCGCGCAGCCGCATTCGAGCTTCTCTTGCGGCTGGCGTACCGCCCCCATGAATTCCTCACGCTCGATGCCGCCGGGCAGCGCCTCATCCACTCGCTGCTTGAGGCCGATTTGCCCATGCCGTTGCCCCACCTGCTCGCACAGCTCGAAACACCCGCCGACCTGCGTGAGACGGCCAGGTTGTATGACCCGACCGCCAACTGGCCGAATGCTCCGGACAGCGACACGCTCCGGGAGTTCGGCGACGCGCTTTGCGAGACCCTCACGCTCCAGGCCCCCACATCGCCCATGCAGCGGCTCGCCACGTGGCTAGAGGCGCTCTTCCAGGTCCTCAAGTTCGAAGCCGTCTATCTGTTGCTGGACGGCGTGGATGGCTATCCTGAGACACTGACTTCGCCGACCGAAGCCCTGGCGGTCTTAGCGCCCCTTCTCCAGAGCGCAGTGGAATGGAGTCGGGAAAAGCTGTTCCTCAAAGCGTTTTTGCCGGCGGACCTGCAATCACCCATTCGAGCTTCATATCCACATTTGACAAGTCTAGCCTATTTTGATAAGATAGACTGGAAGCCGGAGGACACGCGAGAGCTCCTGAACCGCAGAATGGAAGCGGCGTGGGGCATGGCGCCGGCCAGTGTTAACATGCTAGGCACGCCGGAGTTGGACAGACTGGACCAAGACCTGACCGACGCCGGGCTTACCTCTCCGCGCGATGTGCTGGCAGCTGTGGAACAGATTCTGTTTGCTCATGTGGGGCGTACAGGCCCAACGGGCAAGCTGACACCCAACGACGTCGCTATAGGCCTGAAGCAGTACCGGGTGAACTCGCGCCGCGCTGCATCCACATGATGACGCCTACATGATGCCTCGGCAGCGGGAGCTAATCCGCTTGAACCTGAACAAGCACCGATCGCACGGGAGATGATCGGTGCTTTGTGTTCTGCTTCCTCCGGCCGACAGTAGCGTACACTGGAGGCGAGACGGGCGTTATGCAACAGCCACCTTCACTGCCCCTTGACTATCGTCCCGAACTATTCGTGAATCGGGAGCAGGCACGCGATCGTGTTGTCGCCAAGGTCAGCGAGTTGCGCCAAGGCCGACAGATTGACCGCCGAACACTCGTGTTTCGGGGTCCGCATGGCGTAGGCAAGACCTGGCTCCTTCAGCACCTGGCCGATGCGGCAATTCAGCCGCCGGACGCGCCGCATCATGTCCTTGGCGAGTATCTTGCCCAGGGTTCGCCGCCGTCCGCTACCTCACTTTTTGTCCACGCCCTCTACGTTGATCTCAGACTTTTTCACAACCTCGCTCTCGACGACGCCATTAGACAAATTGTCGTCGGCATTCAACAGCAGTGCGCGGGATGGTCCAAACTGCCAACACCCTCTCACGCCAACATGAGCAGCCGCAGCGATGAATGGAGCACGCTGTTACTGCAAACCCTGGACACACTGCTCGCAACACACGTCCTGTTGGTGCTGCTCGATCACGTGTTTGAGTGTCCGTCGGCATTCTACTATGAGCTAGAGGATCGTCTTCTTGCCCCCCTGGCCGTTCAGCCTAGGGTCGTTATCGTCATGGCCGGCCGGGGCCAGGCCCCGCGCAGCATCGCCCCGGAGTTGCGCTTCTATGTTGACGACGATAACCTGCCCTCGTTCACGCCGACGGCGACGGCGCAACAGCTTGAGCAGCTCGCCAACCATAATTATGTCGTCACACAGAGCCCGGCCGCCGTCCAGGCCGCCAGCCTGGGCTACCCATTGGGCAATCTGTTGCTGGCGGGTGGCGGCAGCATGGCGTCGGTCGCCAGCGAGCTCCTGCACGGCGTGCCGCTCGACATCCGCCAGGATATCGAAGCAGTTTGTATTCTGCGGAGTTTCGAAGAAGACCGCCTGGGCTGCATGATGAATGCCTACGCAGCCCAGGCATCTCTTTCGAACGATCCCCCCCCTGACCCCGCACGTCGTCTTCGCCTTCTGATCGACACGAAACTTGTCGGGTGGAACAACGAGCGCGGTGGGTATGTGGTAGACGAAGCCGTCCGGCCCGTCCTAGAGAGCTATCTCAAAACCGACCAGCCGGTGCTATGGCAGCAGTTGCACTGCGCGGCGCATCATCTGTACGCCGATTGGGTGAATCGCTTCCCGCGTCGCGCCGCGCTCTGGCGGGCCGAGCTAGAGTATCACGCAGCCTGCCTCACTCAGGTTGGGATCAATCCCGAGACTTGTCAGCCGCCTGCAAACTAGGAGGACACGGTGAGCCAGACCATCGGCGCAGAGTATGCGGGTGTTCTAAAGACACGTTTGGTTGATCGCGCCTCGTTGCTGGACGAGGTGAAGGCAGCCATTGATGATTCCCCCCGCAGCCATGTCTTCTATATCACCGGCCCGGGCGGGATGGGCAAGACGGTCCTCCTCCAGGAGGTCTTGCGGAATCTCTGCGAGGAGGGCGTCTGGCACAATCCCGATATCGTGACAGTGACCGAGCCGGTCGACCTCTTCCACAGTGAAACGCATAGCTCCGAGGGGGTGATGCGCGCTATTCGCGCCGAGCTTCGCCCCGGGATGGACTACTTTCAGGGTTACCGCAAGGAACGCGACCGTCTCGAACAACTCAAGGTATACCTGGCTCAGCCCTCTGACATTGAGCAGCAGCGGCAGCGTGTGGAAGAGGCCTTCCTTGTTGACTTCAAGCAATTGTCGGAGAAGCGACGGATTGTGCTCGCCATCGACACCGCCGAGGTCTTGCTCTATGAGCCTGACCAAGTCCAGCAAATGCTCCACCTCGAGGAAGAAGGTGTGGGCGCCCGCGACTGGCTCATTCGTCGTTTTCTGCCCCACGTCGAGAATACTGTGGTCCTCCTGGCCGGCCGGCCGAAGCCAGCCCGTCTCCGCCAGGATCTGGAAGAGGCGCTTGGGAGCCGATTGCGCAAGAAGCCGCTTGGCCCACTGTCCGAGGAGGACAGCGTCTCCTACTTTCGAGAAGCGGCCCTCGTCGCGCGTGAGAACAGGCAGACCAGGGTCGCGGAGCAGATCGAGCGCATCCCCGATGAGATCCGCCGGGTGATCTATATCTACACGGGCGGGCGGCCCATCCTGCTCTCCCTCGTGATCGATTATCTTACCCTGGCCGACCGCCTGCTTCCCGACCTGACAGTTCCTCTGGCCTCGGCGCGCGCCAAGACGCAGGAAGAGCTTGACGAGATCCAACAGCGGTTGGAACGCGATATTGTCCGCGCGATCCAGGACACGCCCCGCCCAGCCGACCGCGTGATCATGGCCCTGGGGTGGGCCAGGCGCGGCCTGGATGTAGAGCTTCTCATGCGTCTCGAGGGGTTCGATCAGCCCACGGCTGAGGCGCTCCTCGCCGAGGTACGCCGCCTCTCCTTCGTCAAGGTGCGCCCTGCCGATCAGCGCCTCTTCCTGCAAGATGAGATGTACAATCTCCTGCAACGTCATGTTCTGCGCCACCTGCCGCCGACGCGCGCGGACGAGGCCTATGCCAAACTCGTGGCCTACGCCGTGGAGAAGGTGCGGCAGGCGCGCAAGGCGCTTGGCGAGCAGGAGCCTCTGTTGATGGACACCCCGCCGGGGGATGAGCACGCGCCGCTCCACCATGAGCACGAGCGCATCAACGCGCCGACTGGAGATGAGCTCATCAAGGTGCGTGAAGCATTGGCGGAAGCGCGGCAGAGGCTTCAAAATGCGATTGCCGATGAAGTCCACTACCGCCTACGCTACGATCCCATAGACGGCTTCGAGAACTACTTGCGCTATGCCGAGGGAGCTTTCCAGGCGCACGCCGAAAGTCTCGACATGCAGCTCCGCGATGAGCTGCTCCAGTATCTCGACCAGGCCGAGCCCGAAGACAAAGCGCTCATCGAAGACCGAGCCACCTGGGACCTTGCCGTCCGATGGGTCAAGCGGTATATTGCCAAGCGCGAGTACGCGACGGCAATTGAGACGGCAGGCCGTCTCCGTACCGAAGCAGGCACTCGAATGCAGGCTCTCGGCCTACTGGCCGACGCCGAGCTTAACATCTTGAAGGGGTGGGCGCTGGCCTACCAGGGAACCAACCTGGACGAGGCCGAGATGACGCTGGGTAGGGCGCTAGAGATACTCAAAAGGTCCCAGCCTGAGCCTGAAACGATAGACAACTGGCAGCATGACCGCTTGATGGCAAACGCGTATAACCTTCTCGGCTACGTGCGGCGCCAGCGCGGGCGGTCACAGGATGCGGTGCGCTACTACCGAGGCGCTCTGCCGTTCTGGCGTGCTTTGAAAAACGAGCAGGAGCATGCGACGACCTTGAACAATCTGGCGATGGCGTTGGCGGAAGTCGGCGACCTTAACCAGGCGTTGCGGTATTGCAGCGACGGACTGGCGATGCGCCGGCGACTTGGCCCGCGATATCCCATTGCGTTGAGCCTCAACACTATGGGGCTGATCGAGGTGCGCTACGACCATCTCCATCGCGCCAAAGAATACTGCGAGAGGGCTTTGACCATCTTCACGGAGATGGAGCAGCCGCGCGGTGTCGGGCTGGCCGGAATCGCCGCGGCCGAGACGCTGCGGCGAACGGCCGAGCGGGCTGGAATCCACACTCCCTATGAGCAGGGGGGGCTGCTGCGCGACGCAGAGAAGTACGCCAGGACGGCGGTGGAGATCTTCTCATCTAAGGACGATCCCAAGAAGAAAGAGCAGGCTCGGCTGGTCGAAGCGCTGATCGAGCTAGGCTGTGTGTATCGAGACTGGGCAAGGTTACGTCCTCAGTACACCTGGGATGACGATCCACAGGCGTTAGAGCTGGAGGCTCAAAGCGAAAAGGTGCTTCGGCAGGCGGCTGCGGAGGCCCATGTTCCGGTGCCATTTCGCGAGGTCGAGGCCCGCGTGAATCTGGCGTGGCTGTACTTCTATAAGGGCGAGAGAGCGCGCGCGGAGCGCATGGTACACGAGGAGATTCTGCCCTTGATCTCGCGGGAATATCTCATCATAGAAGGAAGTAGTGTACCGCACCCTGACGAGCCAATTACCTTCTACTGGGTTCAACTTGGTAAGACTCATATCCTGCTTGGCGAGATCGAAGCGGGCGCCTATTCCGCCCTCTACGACAAGTTGAAGAGCGTTGGGTCAGACACCGCGCCCGCGCTGAAGCACCTACGGCAAGCCGCCGAGGAGTACACGCTCGCCCTGGCGTACGATGAGCTTTTCGCATCCGACTTCCGCGACATGGAGCGGGGGCTGGATCGCATCTACGACACGCTCAAAACGCTGAACCCACAGGAACTGGACGTTGTTAGCCGGGCAATTCGCGACACAGAGCAGAAGTACAACCTGCCCCCACCATCGCGCATGCGCACCTATTTTGAGGAGTCGCTCGGACGCGGCAATCTGGACATCTAGAGGTTCGGCCATGCGAATCACGATACGTCCCTTCGCGGCGCATGACGAGCACGCCCTCATCCACACAATCAACAGTGTGTGTGGCGAGGGACGCTGGATGAGCAGCTTAAGCTATGAGCCGACTATTGCCTGGGATCACGCTCTGGGTGAGCCAGGCTGCCCCTGCCACTGCCTCCTCGTCGTCGAAGATGATAAAGACTTGGTGGGTTGGTGCCGCATCTTCCGCGAACCCCCGGAGTCTAGCCGAGCGCCGGATGCTGGTTGCGTCGCCTCGAAAGGGCGCCTCGGCGTTGGGCTGCGCGCAGGGTACCGCGACCGAGGTATCGGCTCAAGGGTCGTTCGCGCCGCATTAGCTTGGGCATCGTGGGCGAGCATCGAGCACGTTAGTCTAGCCACCCGAAGCGACAATCTGCGGGCGATACGCGTGTTCAAGTGTGCCGGCTTTCATCTAGCCGGCTCGGACGACACACACATCCAGATGACATGCAGTCTCCTCCCCCTGGCTACGCGCCAGATCGAGAGCACCCCCCTGCCCCTGCGGTTCAATTCTCAGCCGACGCTGGAGAACTTCCATGACTAACGTTCCTGACTCCACCCCGCGGATCCTGTGGAGCTCACCTGATCACTGGGCGGAACAAGACTGCGCCTGCGCCGACGAGGATTTTGCAAGCGTATCGCGCGGCAGCACCACATATCTCACAGCCCGCGACCTCCAGGACGCGGAGTGGCAGATCACGCCAGGGGTATACAGCAGGCGCCTCACAGCCCATCACATACTCCACGTTAACCCCAGTTCCGATGCCGGCGTTGCGGTCCTCAATCACCCGGCGCAGGACGTGCTCGATGCATTCGCCGCGCCCAAGAGCATTGACCAGGTTGTCACAGCCTTTTCTCAGTCCGAGCGTCCGCTGGTATACGACACATGCGTGTCTCTGGCGCGCCTCAAGCTGTTACAGAAACAGTTTGCCGCCGCCATGCCGCCCTACAAGCCGACCACCCTGACCGCCTGGCTCCACGTGACGAACGCCTGCAACTTGCGCTGTTCCTACTGCTACCTCGGCAAGACGGACGAGGCGATGGACGAGGAGACCGGCCGCGCAGCGGTGGATGCCATCTTCCGGTCGGCGGTGCAGCACAGGTTTGACGCGGTCAAGCTGAAGTACGCCGGCGGTGAGGCCACGCTCAACTTCCGCCTGGTGCAGCGGCTGCATGCCTATGCCAATGCTCTCGCCCAGGACTATGGTCTGCGGCTGCAGGAAGTGGTGCTCAGCAATGGAGTGGCGCTGAGTCACGCGATGCTGGATTTCATCCGCGAGAGCAATATGCGGCTGATGATCTCGCTGGACGGTGTCGGCCAGGCGCACGATGCGCAACGTGCCTTTGCCAACGGGCGGGGCAGCGCGCATCTTGTGAAGCGGAGTATCCAGCGCGCGCTCAGCCGCGGCGTCGAGCCGTACCTATCCATTACCGTCACCGGCCACAACGCTGCGACACTGACCGACACGATCACATTCGCCCTCGACCACGACCTGCTGTTCAACCTGAACTTCTACCGTGACAATGATTACGCGGCGGACCACGACGCCCTGATAACCGAGGATGCGCGGCTGAT
The DNA here is from genome assembly GCA_046328525.1 of Anaerolineae bacterium. Taxonomy (GTDB): domain Bacteria; phylum Chloroflexota; class Anaerolineae; order Epilineales; family JAHCIE01; genus JBDHWG01. The sequence continues at coordinate 306,249 of JAXLWK010000004.1, read as the reverse complement.
TGCGGGGGTGCAGGCCGCCTTCAAGGTGATCGAGGAGAGGCTGCCGCGCCACAATCTGATCGCCGCGCTGCTCGACCGGGCGAACTTCGGCACACCGCATGACCGGGCGTGCGGCGCGGGCCACAACTACATGGTAATTGATCACAACGGTCGGATAGCACGCTGCCATATGGAGATCGAACGGACAATCACCGACGTCAGGGTTGAGGATCCGCTGGCCTTCATTCAGGCCCATGATATTGGTTTCCGCAACGTGAGCGTTGATAATAAAGAAGGCTGCCGCGACTGCACCTGGCGCCAATGGTGCGCCGGCGGCTGTCCCCTCCTGACATATCGCGTCACGGGCCGCAGCGATGTCCAGTCGCCCTACTGTAACGTCTACCGCGCCCTCTACCCAGAGGTTGTCCGACTCGAGGGGCTGCGCCTGTTGATGTGGGAGGCACAAGCGGCCTAAGCCGCAACTGTTCAAATAGGGACACGGGGGAGAGGCACGGTCTCTCCCCCGTTGTTGTGTGTGAGGCAAGCGTGAGGTTGGTGGCAGTTACGAGCAAAAGACGGCTAAGTTTGGCGCCAGATACGCCTTAGAATAGCCTGAGACAGATGCAAGCGCACGCTGTCGAGAAGCCTTTACAATACGGTTAGGAAACAAAAAGGACGTCAGCCAGCATACCTGGCAAGGAGATGAAGATGTCCATTGAAGTCCTAATCGCGATTGTCGTCGGGGTCCTGGTGTTCCTCGGTTACGCGGCCCAGCAATCTGCCGCCGCAGAGGCTGAGGCCCGGCGCCAGGCTGAAGAAGAGGCGCTGATCACCATGATAGAGACAATGGCGCTGGAGCACGAACGCGCCCGCCAGGAGGCTGGAGGTGGCTGTCTATCGGTCCTCGGCGTGGCCTTTCTCCTCCTCCTGGGTGGGTTCCTTCTGCTCGCCCTCCTCGGTCACTAAGCCCGGCCAACATTCGCGAGACCGTTGCCCCTTTGGCTCAGCCAACATGACCATGAATGGAGGTCTGTCATGCGTGACTCACTCCTCGTCGTAGATCAGGATCAACGCTACAGTGAGGCGACACAGTACCGCCTCAAGCTCGACCCAGCCCGCGACGCCCACGTGTGGCGCAATACCTTCCAATGTGACGGGCGTCGTGGGCGGCGCGTAGCCCTGGTCGCCGAGGCAGATACAAGAGGCATGCTTGCTTTTCAGGCCGCTGGTTATGAGCTTCTGACGGTCGTCGGGGATCGCCTGATCACGCTCGCCGCGCTGATGAAGCAAATCGACATGGGCATCGCGGCGCGTCAGCTCCAGGACGTGATTTTGGTGACGAAGGACCCGGCCCTGATTGTGCTGTGTGACCGGACTCTGTGCCGCAAGACACCGCCTGTTCATCTCCTTGTGGCCGGGGTCACTCCGACGTCGGAGAGCCGCGCCGCGCCCTGCTTCCAATCGCTCGACGACATGCTCCCTGGCATCAAGCGCCTTCGCGTTGACATCCGACTCGATTTCGAGAATCTCTACATTGAGCTTACTAAGAAAGGCATCCCTTGCACGCCCACGGGCCTCGTGGACGCCATCCGATGCATAGCGGCGCAGGTAGGAGAGGTTGTCCACTTCGCCGCCTACGCCGATTGGCATATCGTGGCTAAACCGAGTGGGCGAGACGTCCAGCGCGAATTGGTCCAGGCTGGCGTCCAAACACACTATCAGATCAACCGCTACGGCAAGAACCTGGCCGACATGGAGATCGCGGACGACATACGCACACTTCTCGAGCGACCCGCGGTTGACCCGGACGGCATTGACGTGATTGTGTTGGCAACCAGCGATCGCGACTTCCGTCCAGTGGTGGAAACGGCAAAGGCGCGCGGCAAGCGCATCGTGGTGGTATCGCTCGAGGGCAGCTTGAGCCGCGACTTAGCTTCCGCTGCCGGTGAGGTTTACTACCTCGACCCATATCTTGTGTCGTCCCAGTCGTCACCCGAGAGACATCTGTCTGAGGCACAGGCGATGGATACGCTGGTGGAAACGGCCCTACGCACCTATACGTGGCTGCGAAGCAAGGGGTATACGTGGGGCTATGCCGATAGTCTGGCGACAAGCGCTGCGCCAGGGATGCTTGGCATGCAACGCATCCGCCAAGCGATCGAGGCACGGGTACTGATTCAGTATGTTACGACAAACGATCGCGTTGACAGCCGGCCAACTCGCACCCAGAAGCTTGCGCTCAACACGCGCCATCCAGTCGTCCAGACAGTGCAGGATCTCTACCGACAGATGACAACGTCCACAGGTACTGGTGCCAATAGCAGCCCTGTATCTCATGCCTTTTATCTTGCTACCGCATAACAAGGTACGGTGGCCAAAGTGATATTCAGTCACGAACACCTAGGTGCTTCGAGCAGCAGACAGTCATGGGTGCGCATCACCACCCTCGGCTCGACCAAGCACGCACGCATAACTTGATGCTAGTGGCCTGGGACCGGACAGTCAGCACAGCATAGGGGGATACCGACGGAGTTCGGGCGTGTATCTACAAGATCGTACTTACTGGATCTGGTGTTACGTTCGTGCTGGTCACGCTCACTGCGCTGACGCACGTAGTCAACGACCTTGCGCTTCTCGCGAACCACCGCGAAAAAGCCTACGTCTGAGCCGGGTAGGCGAACAGGTTGCTCTTCGCCGGGTCCACCCGCTCTAGCTCCGCGAATAGCGCAGACTCGTCCGTGCGCAGGTCCGGCGGCACGATGGGGATGTACGTGACCGACGCGCCCTTGGCCCGCGCAAACTCGCGGATGCCGTTGACCGAGTTGTGGTTGTCGAACGTCAGGGCATAGCGGCCCCCCGGCTCGAACGGATACGCCTCGCCCACGAGCTTGAGCGCGCCGCTGGCGTTCAAGGTAAAGATCACGACGCAAAGCGCGCGCGGCGGCCAGTGGCGGCGATGACCCCGGTCAGGGCCGCGTGAGCGTCACCAACCCCGCCGCCTCCATCTCGACCAACTCACGCGGGAAAGCCGGGCGCGGCGCTGCCGATGGGCCGCCGGGCCGCGTGAGCGTCACCAACCCTGCCGCCTCCATCTCGACCAACTCACGCGGCATGGCGGAGTGGGGAACCGCCCCCGAAACCGCCTCGGCGCTGCCGGCGCTCGCGTCTGGCGCCGCCATCGCGATCGTTTCGGCCGGCGGCGCGGCATCCGTCGCGCGGGCCGGGCGATAGGCGACGTGGACGACGGCGGCCAGGACGACGACAACCGCCAATCCAATCCACCAGCCCATGCGGGCCTTACGCGAATGTGTCTCGGATGTCTTCTCAAACTGCCGCGTGTCCATTGTTCCCTCCTGTGTGAGTCACCGATCCTGTCTGCCGTTCCTCTATCATGGAGGAGAGTGTACCGCAACGTCGGAGGCATTCCGGGGACTCCAGGGAGACAAAAGGGGGACAGGGCGGGCGAGCGGCCGGTTCAACGCTTGCCTGCCTGTGATATAATGGGGGCGCATTCGGATACAGCGAGGTTGCGCTCATGCCGACGGATCTCACGTTTGGCGCGTGGCTGAAACGCCAGCGGCGGGAGCAGGGGCTGACCCAAGAGGCGCTGGCCGGGCTGGCAGGCTGCTCGACCGACTATCTCAAGAAGATCGAGGCCGGGCGGCGGCAGCCGAGCCGCCCGGTGGTTGACGCGCTGCTGGACGCCCTCCAGATACGCAAAGAGGCGCGGCCGACCTACGTCGCGCTGGCCTTCGCCACACCGCCGCCGCCGCCGCATCCCCCGCCGCCGCGCAGCCTGCCGGCCCCGCTGACGTCGTTCATCGGGCGCGAGGCCGAGTTGGCCGCCGTTGAGGTGTTCCTCCGACGCAAGGCGACGCGCTTCGTGACACTCACAGGGCCGGGCGGCGTGGGCAAGACGCGGCTCGCCCTGGCGGCGGCGGCCAACGCGCTCGACGAGTTCGCGGACGGCGCCCACTTCGTAGACCTCGCGCCCATCACCGACCCCAATCTCGTCGCGTCCGCCGTCGCCGATGCCCTCGGCATCCGGGTTCAAGGGACACGCTCGCCCCTGGATGCCCTCAAGGACGGCCTGCGCGACAAGCGATTGCTGCTCGTGCTCGACAACTTCGAGCAGGTTCTCGCCGCCAGTCCGCTTGTGCCTCAGCTTCTCGTGGCGGCGCCGGGCCTCAAGGTCCTGGTGACCAGCCGCGTCGTGCTGCATCTGCGCGGCGAGCAGGAGTTCCCCGTTCCCCCCCTGCCCCTGCCCGACCTCCGCCGCTTGCCGCCGCTGGATGGCCTATCGCAGTACGCGGCGATCGCGCTATTCGCCCAGCGTGCCGCCAGCGTCCGACCCGACTTCGGGCTGACCGACGCGAACGCGCCGTTCGTCGCCGCGATCTGCCACCGCCTGGATGGACTGCCCCTGGCGATCGAGCTGGCGGCGGCGCGCGTCAAGGTCTTCTCTCCGCCGGCGCTGCTCCAGCGCCTCGACAGCCGCCTCAAGACCCTGACGCTCGGACCACGCGACGCGCCCACCCGCCACCAGGCGCTCCGCGACGCCATCGCGTGGAGCTACGATTTGCTGACCGAGCCTGAGAAGAGGCTGTTCCGGCGGCTCGGCGTGTTTGTGGGTGGGTTCACGCTCGAAGCCGCCGAGGCGGTCTGCCACGCCGACGGCAGCCCGGCGATTGACGTCGGGGACGGTGTGTCGTCGCTGGTGGACAAGAGTCTGGTGCAGCCCCGACCGGGCGCGGCCGGCGAGCTTCGGTTTGCCATGTTGGAGACGATCCGCGAGTATGCGCTGGAGCAGCTCGCCGCCCAGGGAGAAACAGGCCCCGCGCAACGCGCCCACGCCCAATACTTCCTGGCGCTGGCCGAGACCGCCGAGTCGGAGCTGCCAGGGCCTGGCCAGGCCGCCTGGCTCCACCGCCTGGCCGCCGAGCAGGACAACCTCCGCGCCGCGCAAAGCTGGACCCTCTCGAACGGCGACGTGGACTGGGCATTGCGCTTTGTGGGCGCGCTGTGGCGATTCTGGTTCTTTCGCGGCGACCTCAGGCAGGGGAGCCACTTCGCGGAGGAGGTCCTGGCGGCAGCCGGACCGGACGGGCGCACGGCCACGCATGCGAAGGCGCTGTGGGCGGCCGGCTGGCTCGTGGACTTGCAGGGCTTCCATGACCGCTCCGTCGTGTACGCTGAAGCGAGCGCGCAGATATTCATGGTGTTGGGAGACCGTCGAGGCGCGGCGCACTCGCTGCACCTTCTGGCGCTCAACGCGACGGAACAGGGCGACCTGGCCCGGGCCTACGCGCTGCACCAACAGACCCTGCCGCTGTTCCAGGCCATCGGGGATGAGCGCGGCGAGACATTCGCTCGCAACGGCCTCGGTCTTGTGGCGGCCGCCCAGGGCGATTATGCCACGGCGCGCGGGCATTTCGCGCAGAGTGCGGCGATCCGGCGCCGGCTCGGCGACAAGAGCTTCCTGGCCTACTCCCTCGGCTGGCTGGCGCTGGTGTCAGTGCGCCTGGGAGACCTGGATGCCGCCCGCGCGGCGTTGGAGGAAGGCGTCGCCGTGCGGCGGGAGCTAGGGGACGAGGGCGGCCTCGCCGCCTCGTGCGAAGGGTTGGCGGCGATGGCCGCCGCCGAGGGGAAGGCCGCCCGCGCCGCGCGGCTGTTCGGGGCGGCGGAGCGGGTGCGCGAACGAGCCGGCAATAGCGTGCCGAATACGGAGATGGGCGAATATCGCCACAACGTCGCTGTGGCCCGCTCGCAGATGGCCGAGGACGAGTTCGCGGCGGCGTGGGCCGAGGGCCGGGCGATGTCGCTGGACGAGGCGCTCGCCCTGGCCCTGGCGACAGCGGATTAGCCGCATGCCCACCTTCACCCACCGCGGCCATCGCTTCCACTATCGCACCCACGGCGATGGGCCGCTCCTGCTCATCCTGCCGGGCAACACCGCCTCCTCCGCCCTGCACGCGGGAGAGATGGCCTATTTCGGCCGGCGCTACCAGGCGGTGTCCCTCGATTTCCTGGGGACGGGGCAGTCGGAGCGTCTGGGACAGTGGCCGCTAAGCTGGTGGGAAGACGGAGCGGGGGACGCGCTCGCCCTGGTCGAGCATCTGGGTTGCGACCGCGCGCTCGTGATGGGGACGAGCGGCGGGGGCGTCATCGCGCTGATGATGGGGCTGCGCGCGCCGGCGCGTGTCGCGGGGATTGTCGCTGATAGCTGCGTCGCCGCTCTCTCGGCGAACGCTTTGCGCGCTTCGGTCGCCGCCCGTCAGACGGAGATAGACGCGGGCGGGGAGTTCTGGCGGGTGGCGCATGGCGACGACTGGCGCGACGTCGTCGGCGCCGACAGCGACCTGCTGCTGCGGTGCGCCGAGGGGGGCGGCGTAGACTGGTTTCCCGTCGGCCTGTCGGCGATGCGCTGCCCCGTCCTGCTCACGGCGAGCCTGAGCGACAGCCTGCTGCCGGGCGTGGCGGAGGAGGTTCCGCGCATGGCGCGCGAGATCGCCGACAGCTACGTCTTTCTCGACCGCCGAGGCGACCACCCCCTCATGTGGAGCCGCCCGGCGGAGTTCCGCGCCATCAGCGATTGGTTCCTCCACCAGCACGCATTGTAGGGTTCTTATACCAAACGCGGCTAGAACGGTTGCGAATTCAGGGTCATTGCGAGGAGGGCGATAGCCCGACGAAGCAATCTCGCCACGGGCAAGACCTCGGCTCCTCTAGGTAGACTGCCGCTCAGAAGGGCGGGAGATTGCTTGGCTGAGATGAAAATAGCGCGGCTGTCGCCCTGAGCGAAGCGAAGGGGCGACAGCTGAAGTTTCTTGTGTCGGCGCATGCCGTCACACGGCTTGCGGGTCTCGCAATGACGGCTTGGCGTGTTCGGGTGGCGGCGTTGCACAAGTATAGCGGGTGGATGCGGGGCGCTCCAAATTGGCGGGATGCAGGCGTTGACAGGGAGGGCGGCGGGGCGTACAATGCGATGGGAGGAACCGAGACATGCAACTGTACTACGCCCTCGTCCACTATCCCGCGATTGACACCGCGCGCATCGAGGCGTTCGCCGCGAAGTACAACCCGTGGCCGCGCATGCGCCCCCACCTCACCCTCATCTACCCCGTCCCTGAGGAGATCGGCGAGGCGGCGCTGGCGGCGCACATCGAGGCGGTTTTGCGCGCGTGGCCGCCGTTCCCCATCCACATCGCCGGATTCCACCTGTCATGGGACTTCTGGCTGTTCCTCACGCTCCAGGCGGGGCGCGAGGAGATGACGCGGCTGCACGACGCGCTGTATGACGGGCCACCCGCACCGTACCGCATCCCCGACATCGCGTTCGTGCCGCACATCGGCCTGGGGTTCTTCGCCCGGCAGCCGGCGGCGTATGACCCGTTCGCGCCGGCGAAGCTGGAGCTGGACGGCGAACGGTACGCGGCGGCGCGGCGCGAGGCGGAGAGCCTGGCCCTCGACTACTACACCGTCGTGGACCGGCTGACGTTCCTGAAGCTCAGCCGGGACCTTCAGCATATCGAGCCGCTGCGCGAGTTCGCGCTCGGAGGTAAACCCCGGTTGATTGCAGCGGGAGCTTGACTGTGCAGTTCCTTGCCTCTAGAATCAGGCTGAATAGGTCGGAAGGTTTCGACCAACCCCTCCACACGTCCTCCTCTAGTCCAGAAAGAGTGGTATGGATGGATGACTTAGTCGTTCACCAGACTGACATTACGCATCATCGTTTGATAGCGCTCACTAAACTCGCTGACCAAGCCAAACCGTTCTATGACTGGGTGGAGAAACAGGCCAAGCGAATTACAGGCTCCCACAAGAACTTGAATGAGATACTCCTGAATTGCTCGCAGGAGGAGATTGAAGCACTAATACACGCCTGCTACTCTGATACAACGGCTGAGAAGCCGTTTCTGTTTGACGGGATTGGCAGGATTTATCCACACACCAAGGCATGTTTTTACTTTTTCGCCTGGATGATTCGAGATGCTCCTCAACAAAGGCTTTCCCCCCTGATTTCCAGGATGCAAAAGGCAGACGATATTTCCCGACTGACTGCCGAGACAGACTGTCTTGCGGCGTTGATTTTCGAGTATCGAGATTTAGTTCGAAGTTTCGACTGGCAGGTTGTTCGTGAAATTGTGCTTGACCGACTAGAAGGCTCTCGCCGTAGTTTTGCCGGTCATAGCATAGAGGCAAGTGTGCGAGCCAGTCTAATCACAGCACTGCAATACTACTATTCAGTTTACGGCAACTATGGGAAATATCGAACGGTAGAGATCGCCAAAAAACAGATTAAGCTTGGAAAACATACGGTTGACGTTTCGGCGGACTTGATCGCAAGAGAAGGCGGTGACCGAACGCGATTGCTTATTCCGGTTAAGACCAGGGAAACCGAGGGGGGCGGACACTCACACTTATTCACACGCGATATAATTACTGCGATCAATGATCTTAAGCAAGAGGCACATAATTATCATATTGTTGCTGTCGTAATTGCTCAGAATTGGTCAACCTCTGAGTTGTCGGCTATGAGAGATCAGGTCGATCGCGTGTTCTATTTCAACATGAGCCCAAACAAGTTTGTCGGCTTTGATGAAGAAGCACAGATTCAACTCAATAGATATATTGCATCTATTCTGGAGGAAAAGAATGATTAGCGAAATTGAGGGCAAAGTTCTTCTCGGTGATGTGCGAGAGGTGGCGCAGTTTCTGCCTGACGATTTCTTCCAGGCCATAATAACAAGTCCACCTTACTTTGGACATAGGGCCTACTCTGACGCAGCAAATGAACAAGAGATTGGACGCGAGAGCGATCCTCGACTTTACATAGAGAACTTGGTCCGCGTATTCAGCGTTCTCCGATGTAAATTGAGGAGCGACGCATTGCTCTGGTTGAATCTTGGTGACACATATAGAGATAAGTCGTTATTGGGTATACCTTGGAGAGTGGCATTAGCATTGCAGGATGACGGCTGGATATTAAGGAGTGACATTATATGGCATAAGCCCAATGCCATGCCTTCTTCCATCAAAGATCGCCCAACAACAGATCATGAATACGTTTTTATGTTGGCCAGAAGCCCGGACTACTTTTACAATGCTGACGCGATTAGGGAACCACACGTCACCTTCACTGAACGCTCTAGAATGAAGGGCGGGCGCAGCCATTTTGGCAAACAAGGGGGAACACCAGAAGCTGGAAAGAATAAAGGGAACAATAACTTGCATGATGGAAGGTGGGATCAAGCTTTCCATCCTAAGGGCAGGAACAAGAGAACTGTATGGGAAATACCTCTCAGCAAGTTTCGAGATGCTCATTTCGCCGTTTACCCCGAGCGACTGGTCGAAGTATGTGTCTTGGCGTCAACTAAGGAGGGCGATTGCATCCTCGATCCGTTTACCGGATCCGGCACAACAGGCGTGGTGGCATCCAAATTGTCAAGAAGATTCGTTGGCATCGAACTGGTGAGTGATTACCAGGCAATGGCCCAAAAGCGTATCAATGATGCTACTTCACAGCCTGGACTCTTTGACTCCCTTCCGATCTCGTCGGATGATGTCACAAGCTAAACCGAGTGTGCAATGCCCACGCGGAGCTTTCTCCTCCTACACTGTAGACTGAGGTTTGCAGGGCCTTGCCTTCAGGTGCAAGGCCCGCTCGATGCGCCAACGATGGTCCTGGCTGTGGTTCACACCAGCTTCAGCCCCGGTACGACCTGGGTGTCGCCGTTGCAGTACAGCGCGTACAGCAGCCCCAAGAGGTTCTTGTGGTTGAAGTAGAAGTCGCGCCGCAGATCGAGGAAGATCTGGCCGAGGGACGTCTCGCCCTTGAGGAACTGGCCGAAAAAGGCCTCGGCCCAGCTCTCCGCGAACAGCGCCGGCGCCTGGCACTCCGTCCCGATCATCCCCCGCGCCCCCTTGCGCACCAGGTAGGGCATAAACCCATTGTAGAACAGCGGCGACAAGTCCGCCGACTCGCAGGCGTTGATGAACACGAGCGGCGCGCCGGCCAGCTGGTCCGTGGTTGGGGCCGCCGTCTGGAGATCGTCCAGGGTGAGCGGCTCGCCGCCGGTCAGGAACAGGGATGCGCCGGCCGGGCCGAGCGGGTCGTTGGCCGTCGGCGCGCTGGCGTGGCAGTAGAAGTAGACGATCTGGTCGGGCGTGGCGGTGTCGGCCAGCGCCTGAACGACCTCGGCACGGGTGGCGCGGACGACGACGTCAGCCAGCCCGGCGTCCTTGATCCTGCTCCAGAAGGCCACCTGGTCGGCGATGATGGTCGTGTGGAACTGGGTGTCAATGTCCTTGTTGACGTTGACGCTCACGGTCAGCGTCGGCTGGCTGGGGATGGTCTGGCCGGGCGGGTTGTCGGCCGTCTGGAGCGGCAGATGCTCGATGATGTGCTTGAGACCCAGGAACATCTCCGGCTGAACGTTGTTCTCGTCGAAGCGGTCGGCGACGTAGAGCAGGCCCCACGGCATGAGGAACTGGTTCGACACAATCTGAATCTTGAGCGTGTCCGTCTGCGCCAGGCGGCGCAGCCACGTCCCGAGTTTGTTTGCCTGGGCGTCGGCGGCGGGGCCGAAGAACAGCCCCTGGTAGAGACCCCAGCCGACCCGCGCCAGGGCCTTGAGCGACTGGCGGTTGATGTCCGCCGGGATGTCTATGCCCGACTGGTACACCTTGCGCCCCGTCGCCGGGTCTTTGGTGTCCACGATGCTGAACAGCGCCTGGCGCGTGCGGTCAATCATCTGCGCCAGCGCCGCCTCGCGCAAGGGCAGCGTCGCCGTCGAGACGAATGCCCCGGTCGCCGTGATCTTGAAGCCCTCGGCGCTCGGCTCGATGAGCAGGTTCAGGTCGCGCGGCTGTAAACCGTGCGCCCCGGCCAGCGGCCGGCTCTGCGGCTGAACGTCCACCATCGCCGCCGTCTGGGCCGCGCCGACGCCGAGCTTGAGGGTCAACAGTAGGACAAAGTTGTTGTCCTTGAGCACCACCGCCGAGATGACGCCCTGGCCCTCCTGGCGCGGCGTGATGCTGAACCGCGCCGGCGCGCGCGATGGGCCGCTGCGCGGCAGGCGCAACGTCTGCTGCACATCCGGGCCAATGTCGAAGTCCTGGCTGTCCAGCCGCACGGTCAGCGCAATCTCGTCCTCCGTCGGCAGGAAGAGCCGCTTTGCCTCCGGGAGGGGCGCGGCGAATTGGGCGCGCGCCCCGTCCACCGAGAAGGCCAGGCTGTACGTCTGCCCGACGCGCAGCGGCTCATTGTCCGGCTGATTCTCGATGGCCGCGTTCAAGAATCGCTGCGCCTCCACCTGGGCCGGCGCAGTCCCGCTCCCCGTCCCCGTCCCTGTCCCCGTGCCGCCGAGTACCCCCGGCTCCCCTTCCAGGCCCCTGGTCACGTCACCGCCGCCAGCTCCCACGCCCACGCCGCCGCCGCTTCCGCCGAAGATGGGCGGCGGCCCTTCGTCCAGCCCGCGATCCACCGACGGTGGCGGCACGGGCAGGTGGGGCGGGCCGAGCACCATGTCTATCTCGCCGCCCGCCGCGGGTGGGCGCGGCATGGGCGGCGCGAGGACCACCTCTATGTCCGCGCCGACTTCTGCGCCCACCGCGCCGGGCGGCGCCTCCACCGCGATTAGCTCGCCCAGGGTCAGCGACTCCACACCCGGCGCCGTCACCGTCGCCTCGACACGGTAGTAGCCTTCGGCGGCGGGCGCTGTGAAGACGCCCGCGTAGCGGCCCGGGTCGCCGAGGCTGGGCGCGAGGCGTAGCGTGGCGGTGTCCGCCATCGTCACCGCGCTGCCCGGCAGGGCATCCCGCCACACGAGCCGCGCCGTGATGTCGGCGTCGCGCACCGCCGCCCCACCCTGCACGCGCCTGACCGTGGCGGCGACCGGGATCGGTTCGCCCGGCGCGTATGAGTCCTTGTCCGGGTTGAAGGTGATGTCGAGGCCGCCGACGACCATCTCCGCCAGTGTGCCGAGCTGGAATTTGCCGATCAGCTCCCATTGCAGCTTCTGGAGGACATCCGGGTTGACGTAGATCTCGCCGTGGGTGACGGCGAACGGCAGAACCTCCTCGCTGCCCGGCAGCACGGCGGCGCGCTCCGGCACCGTCCCATCGCCGGCATCGGTCGTGCTCCAGTCAATGCGCGCCCAGCCGCCGCCGGGGTCCGTGTGCACCAGGCCACCTGTGTTCGTCGGCTGGGCGCGGCCGAAGAAGCACAGCGTTTCAACGCTGGTGGCCTTGTCCAGCTCAGAGGTGAACCGCAGCCCGTCCGCCAGCAGGGCGCGCCCCGTCTCGTCCAGCCAGGCCAGGTTGTCGGTCAGCGCCACCGTCTGGTTGCTCTCGGCCCGCAGGAAGGGGTCCACGTGGGGCAGGAGCTGGTAGGCGGCGGGCCAGGTGCGCACCACGCTCCGCGTGCGTTCCGCGATGTCCAGCAGGCCCGGCCACTGGCGCAGGAGGACGACGCCGTCGAACAGCATGCGCAGCGCCTTCGGCGAGCCGTCCCAGGGCGACCCCATCAGGAACAGCCGCCCCACATGCTCCTTGCCGCCGAGCTTCTCGATGTACCAGCGGGCGACAAGCCCGCCATTGCTGTGGGCCACGATCCACGGCTTCGCGCCGGGGTGGAAGCTCTGCCAGCGCGCGACCGCATCGGCGAGCTGGGCGGCGGACTTGCGGTTGTCCTGCCGCCAATCATAGTCGAAGGTGTACAGCGTCCGGTCCGCCTCGGCGTACTGGGACGGGTCGGCCTTGTAGCCCATCTCCTGGAGCGCGGCGACGAGGCGGCTGTAGATCTCCTGCTTCGCCCACGGCGGCACGAAGATGAGCTTGTCCATGACGCCGGCCGGCTCCAGGTCGTCGTTGGGATACGCCATCTGGCCCAAGAGATGGTCAATCCAGGCGTTCCACTGAAACGGGTTCTTGGGGATCGCGCCGAAGTCCACCCAGACGATCTCGCCGGTTTTCTTGTTGCGCAGTTTGCTGCCCATGATGCCGGGGATCATGACCAGGAAGTGGAGCGGTATTTGAGGCTGAGGGTCTGACATGATTGTCCTCCTGTAACCGGCGCGCCGCCGACAGCCGCTGAGGCTGGGCAAGAGAAGGAAGTCTGCATAGCCATCATACCACACAATTCAGGGATACGCACCAGGCCTATAGGCGTCGTGGGCAGCAGCCGCCACCGACTCAAGTCGGTGGCTGAGAGGGCGAAGCCTGCTGGAAGCAGGCTGGGATCGGCTCGCGGCGGCCGTCCGCCGTAGGCTCAAGCCTACGGCTACTCATGCAAGCCCAAGGGGCTGGGGGAGCCGGAGTGGCAGCCTCTCAGGCTTGCACCTGTAGCCCGCTGCTTCAGCGGCGGGCGGACCTGGCGTTCGGGGTGACATTCGGAAGTCCCTTGTGTCGGCGCATGCCGTCCGACGGCATGGGTTGCTCAGGGATGTCCTCCTACTGCCACAGCAGCGTGTAGTCCAGGTCCACGTCAGAGCGGTAGTTGAACACCTGCGCCAGGTAGACGCCGGGCGCGGTCGGCAGCAGCATCTCACGCTCGCCGCTACGCCCCGTCGTGTTCACCGGGTTCCCGATTAGCTCCCCATCGCGGCGGTAGAGGTTGACGCCGACTTCCTGGTTAGCCAGGTCGCCCGGCGAGAAGGTGAAGAACAGCCGGGTCTCTGCCCCGGCGTTCGTGCCTGGCTCGGCCACGATCTGGATCGAGTAGTAGCGGAACGCGCCGGCCCGCGACCCCATGAACGCAGCGCTGCCGCGCGGCTCCGCGACGCCGTGTTGGAGGGGCTTCGCGTCTTCGGGCTGCGTCGGTGGCGGCTCTGGCGCTGGCCCCGGCTCTGGCGCTGGCCCCGGCTCTGGCGCTGGCCCCGGCTCTGGCGCTGGCCCCGGCTCTGGCGCTGGCCCCGGCGTGGGCAGCGGCCCCGGCGTGTACGCCGTAATCTCGCTGACCTGGACGAAGCACGCGCCGAGGTAGTGCTCGCCCGATGTCAGCGGGGACAGCTGGAACCGCGCCATGTGCAGGGTGAAACCCGTCTCGTCGAACCCCACAAGCTCGACGAGGGACATCTTCCCCACCTGGTCGCTGGACACCGGGGCCGGGTTGATGGGCAGGGCCTGGATGTGGTAGGCGTTGCGGCGGTCCGCCGCGTATCCCATGAAGCTCAACGTCGCCAACCCGCGGTCGGCCTGATTCGAGACGACGCCCGGCTGAAGCGGCGTCTGCGGCGGCGCGATCTGGCCCAGGTCCACGTGGCCGACGGCGACCACGCGCACGCCGCCCAGGTCCGCGATGGTCGCCAAGGGGTTGTCGTGGCTAGGAGCCGCTGCGGCGGCGAGGGCGGCCTTCTCAGTCGCGCTCGGAACATTCGCCAGCGCCGCCAGGAGATCGCTCTTCTCCTGCGCCGTAAGCATCCCCGCCAGAGCCGCGAGGAGCGCGGCCTTCTCGTCGGCGGACAGGGCGTTGGCGAGGGCGGCCAGCAGGTCGCTCCTCTGCTGCGTGGTGAGCATCCCGGCGAGCAACGCGGCTTTCTCGTCGGCGGACAGGGCGTTGGGTAGGGCGGCGAGCAAGTCGCTCTTCTGCTGCGCGGTGAGCATCCCGGCCAGCAACGCGGCTTTCTCGTCGGCGGACAGGGCGTTGGGTAGGGCGGCCAGCAGGTCGCTCCTCTGCTGCGCGGTGAGCATCCCGGCGAGCAACGCGGCCTTCTCGTCGGCGGAGAGGGCGTTGGGTAGGGCAGCGAGCAGGTCGCCCTTCTGCTGGGCGGTGAGCATCCCGGCGAGGAGCGCGGCCTTCTCGTCGGCGGAGAGGGCGTTGGGTAGGGCAGCGAGCAAGTCGCCCTTCTCCTGCGCGGTGAGCATCCCGGCCAGCAACGCAGCCTTCTCGTCGGCGGAGAGGGCGTTGGGCAGGGCGGCGAGCAAGTCGCCCTTCTCCTGCGCGGTGAGCATCCCGGCCAGCAACGCAGCCTTCTCGTCGGCGGACAGGGCGTTGGCGAGGGCGGCCAGCAGGTCGCTCCTCTGCTGCGCGGTGAGCATCCCGGCCAGCAACGCGGCTTTCTCGTCGGCGGACAGGGCGTTGGGTAGGGCGGCCAGCAGGTCGCCCTTCTGCTGCGCGGTGAGCATCCCGGCGAGGAGCGCGGCTTTCTCGTCGGCGGAGAGGGCGTTGGGTAGGGCAGCGAGCAAGTCGCCCTTCTCCTGCGCGGTGAGCATCCCGGCGAGGAGCGCGGCCTTCTCGTCGGCGGAGAGGGCGTTGGGTAGGGCAGCGAGCAAGTCGCCCTTCTCCTGCGCGGTGAGCATCCCGGCCAGCAACGCAGCCTTCTCGTCGGCGGAGAGGGCGTTGGGCAGGGCGGCGAGCAAGTCGCCCTTCTCCTGCGCGGTGAGCATCCCGGCCAGCAACGCAGCCTTCTCGTCGGCGGACAGGGCGTTGGCGAGGGCGGCCAGCAGGTCGCTCCTCTGCTGCGCGGTGAGCATCCCGGCCAGCAACGCGGCTTTCTCGTCGGCGGACAGGGCGTTGGGTAGGGCGGCCAGCAGGTCGCCCTTCTGCTGCGCGGTGAGCATCCCGGCGAGGAGCGCGGCTTTCTCGTCGGCGGACAGGGCGTTGGGTAGGGCGGCCAGCAGGTCGCCCTTCTGCTGCGCGGTGAGCATCCCGGCGAGGAGCGCGGCCTTCTCGTCGGCGGACAGGGCATTGGCGAGGGCGGCCAGCAAGTCGCCCTTCTGCTGCGCCGTGAGCATCCCGGCGAGCAACGCGGCTTTCTCGTCGGCGGACAGGGCGTTGGCGAGGGCAGCGAGCAAGTCGCCCTTCTCCTGCGCGGTGAGCATCCCCGCGAGCAACGCGGCTTTCTCGTCGGCGGACAGGGCGTTGGGTAGGGCGGCCAGCAGGTCGCCCTTCTGCTGCGCGGTGAGCATCCCGGCCAGCAACGCGGCCTTCTCGTCGGCGGACAGGGCGTTGGCGAGGGCGGCCAGCAGCGCGGCTTTCTCGTCGGCGGACAGGGCGTTGGCGAGGGCGGCGAGCAAGTCGCCCTTCTCCTGCGCGGTGAGCATCCCGGCCAGCAACGCGGCCTTCTCGTCGGCGGACAGGGCGTTGGGCAGGGCGGCGAGCAAGTCGTCCTTCTGCTGCGCGGTGAGCATCCCGGCCAGCAACGCGGCTTTCTCGTCGGCGGAGAGGGCGTTGGCGAGGGCAGCGAGCAAGTCGTCCTTCTGCTGCGCGGTGAGCATCCCGGCCAGCAACGCAGCCTTCTCGTCGGCGGACAGGGCGTTGGCGAGGGCGGCGAGCAGGTCGCTCCTCTGCTGGGCGGTGAGCATCCCGGCAAGGAGCGCGGCTTTCTCGTCGGCGGAGAGGGCGTTGGCGAGGGCGGCCAGCAGGGCCGCTTTCTCGGCGGCGCTCAGGAGGTTGGGCAGCGCGCCCAGGATGCCCGTCTTTTCCTGGGGGGTAAGCGCCGTCGCCGTCCACTGGTTGGTCGTCACGAAGGCGTTCGACGCGCTCGGCGCATCGGCCGCGGCCAGCGCCGCCGCCTGGTCCCCTGTCGGGAGTCGGGCGTCTACGTCGAGCAGAACCTGGTCGAGATCGCCGGCCCACTCGGCATCCCCGTCGAAGCGCAGCGCCTCGCCGGACGCGGGCAGGCGGTAGCCGTGGGATGTCGCACTCCAGAGGAGTTGTCGCTGGCGGCTCGTGCAGCCGTCGCGCGTGGTCGTCAGCGCCACACTGAACGCGCCCGGCGTGCGGAGCGTGACCGTGGCCTGGGCCTGGTCGCCGCCTGACAGCTCGAAGTTGCCCGCCGCCGCCTCGCTTGTCACGTCCCAGTGATACGTCGTCGCTTGGGTGTCGTCCGCCTGGAGCGTGACCGGCGCGCCCGCGGCGACCTTGAGATTCCCCGTCTGACCATCTATTGTGAACGTCGCGCTGCACGGCGTGTTCGAACGCTCTACCGTCTCACCAGCCATCGTCAACCCTCCATGTCAATCAGCGGCGTCAGCCGTTCGAGCGGGCCGTTGTTCCGCCTGGCGGTGTCTTGCGCGCCGCCGCGATAGCGTCGGCGATCTGGTCCGACGAGACCGGTAGGTTTTGCTTCGCGGCCTCGGTCAAGGCCCACGCGATCGCCAGATCATTCTCGATGTCCTCATCCGGCGCGCCGGGTCGGACCCGCAGGCTGCCGCTGGCCTTGAGCTGGCTGACGAAGGCAACTGCGTGCTGCGCCAGGTCGGCCAGGGGAACGTCGCCGCCGAGCGTGCTGCCCTGCGCGCCCATGCGCTGCAAAATCTCGGCGCGCACCCAGCTGATCGCCTCATCCTGGGTGATGGTGACGCCGTTCTCGGCGAGCCGGGCGAGCAGCCAGTCGGCGGCCAGGCCGGTCATGTACAGCGTCTGGTCCACGTCCGGGGGAATAGCAATCAGCTTATTCCGCCCCAGGTCCTGGATCATGTCCACGGCCTGCTTCGTCAGCTCGGCGATCGTGCCGACTGAGCGCACGCCGCCCACGCGCTGCTGGAACTCGGCGGCCACCCACTTCTCCGCGTCCGGCGTGGTCATCTGGATGCCGTTGCGGTTCAGCTCGGACTCGAGCCACTGGGTCGCCAGCTTCAGCTTGTAGCCGCCCTTCTCCACCTCTGGCGGCAGGACGAGCCTGCCGGTGCGGTCCATGTTCTCGATGGCGTCAATGGCGGCGTTCGCCAGGCGAATGGTTGCCGCGATCTGGTTCTGCTTGGACGAGGCGCGGACGAACGTGCGGATGAACCATGTGACGGCGATGGGGACGATGACAATGACAAGCTGAAACAGCGCGTCGAACACAGGCTTGTTCTGGGTGAAGAATTCGACCATGGCGGACACCTCCATGCAACAGACGGCAAGACGGGCTATGGGCGCGGCCAGGCGCGCAGGGCCAGCTCCGCCAGCGCCCGTTGGCGGCTCTCGATGGCCTGGCGATCCCACGTCGCGTGTCTCTCCGCGACCTGCCGCGTCAGAAGCAGCGCCGACGGCGCGTACAGCGCGGCCCGCTTCTGGTCGAAGCCGCCGCCCCGCGCCCGGTCCGGCTTGCGCTCGACGAGACACAGGTTCCCCAGGCGGTGAACGTACTGTCCGCGTAGCTCCGGGTCGGCGTTGAGCGCCGCCTGCCACGCTTTCGTAGGGTGCCGGGGCAGGATGTGGTCAATCCACAGCGTGTCCTGCGACGGCCGCGCGTCGCCCTCAGCGCCGGCAGCCGCCCTCTCCAGCGCGTACAGCAGATAGCGCGCTTTAGCCTCTTTGGACTCGGCGACCTGGCCGAAGCCCTCGCGGAACTCGTCGTCGTCGGGCGCGACCGCTGCCAGCGCCCCCCACACGGCCTGCGGTGTCGCCAGGTCGCCGCTGAAGATGCCCCGCGCCGCGCGGGCGCACGCCGTTTCGAGGGCGCTGGACCGCCCGCCGACGACCATGACGCGCACGGCCAGCGTCACCAGAAAGCGCAGGATGTCCTCCATGCCGTCGGCGCTCATGCCCTCGAACGCGGCCAGGATGACGGGCTGCATCGGGCGGCTGCCCAGCAGGGCCAGGGTCTTGATGCTCGCGCGGCAGGCGTCGCTATAGTCGGACCAGATTTCGTGCTCCGGCATGTCCAGCGCGGCGTACTGCTCGGCGGCCTCCGCCATGTCGCGCACGAGTTGCGCCACGTCGGCGGGCGACTCCGACGTGAGACGCCACTGGTCGAGCAGGCGGCCGCGCGGCAAGGGGCCATACTGGGATGTCCAGAACACCTTGAGAAAATCTTCGGCGCGGCGGTCGCCCAGGTACGCCACCATCCTGGCCCAGCTGGCCTGGACATCGGGCAGCCGGTCGCCGGCCGCGCCGAAGATGTGATTCTTGACCAGGTCCAGCGCCGACAGGTCCAGGCCGCGGTCGTTGAGCGACTCGAAGATGACGTAGGCGTTGGCCGTGGACGGGACATCCACGCACACCACGCGCACGTTGTCGCGCAGATAGTTGGCGAGGCGGTACAGGTCCCGCGCCCGCTCCTTCGCGTCGGCGGCGTCCTCGCGCACCAGGCGGCCCACCCGCTCGTGGCACGTGAGCATGGCCTCGACGACGCGGCGGCTGGACGAGAAGCGCGGCGTCTCGCGGCGTCGGGCGTCGAGGACGTCCGCCTCGGCCCCTGCGACGACAAGCTCGACGAACGCCGGGCGGTTGTTGACGTTCAGGTTGAGGCGCGGCCTGGCCTCGGCCTCGCCCAGCTCCGTCACGCCGATGAACTGCGCCTGGATGTGCGCGGCGTCCTTGTCCAGCCCTACGTGGTCCAGGGCGCTGCGCAGGGCGGCGTAGATCATCGTCGCCGTCGCCAGGCGCTGCTGGCCGTCCAGGATTTCCCACGCGCCGCCGGCCTGCGGCCCGACCAGGACCACCAGGCCGGCGAAGTAGTCGGGCGCGTCGTCCTGCATCGCCCCGATCACGTCGTCCAGGAACGCGCTCACCACATCCGGCGTCCAGGCGAAGTCGCGCTGGTGGTCGGGGACGCTGAACAGCCGCCGCTCCGAGATGAGCTGGCCGAGGCCATACGTGCGGGCCTCCATGTAGGGCAGCGTCATGGCGCGCCTCCCGCCGCCGCGTCGAGGACCTGGCGCGCGGCGGCGATGAGGTGCGCCGCCGTCTCCGGCGACACGCCGCGCAGGACACGGGCGACGTCTTCCGGCGCGGCCTCCGCCAGCTTCTGCACCGTGTCAATGCCCACGTCGCTCAGCCGCGCCACGCGGGCCGGCCCGAGGCCGCCTACCCGGCTCAGGGGCAGGTCTACCACGGACGGCGGCGGTGTGGCCGGCTCCGATGCCGGCGACGCTGGCGGAGGCGCGGCCGCCACAAGCTCGCGCGCCTGGCGGATGTAGTCCTCGGCGGCCGCCTCGGTCACGCCGCGCAGCCGCGTCACGATGGCGCCCGGCGTGGCCGCCGCCAGGTCGCCCAGGTTGGTGATACCGGTCTCCGTGAGGCGGCGCGCCCGCGTCGGCCCGATGCCCTTGACGTCAATTAGGCCGGGTGGCCCCGGGGCGGGCGCGGGCTGCGCCTCGACAGGCACGGCCGGCGGTGTTGGGACGGGCTGGTCGCGTGTCTCGGTTGCCGCCGTCACCGCCTCCTGGAGCGGCGGGGCGGGCGGCGCGGCGGGCGCGACCGGCTCGACCGGCGTCGGCGGGGTCGGCGGCGCGGCCAGGGGCATGGGGGCGGCGAGCGGCCCCGGCGTCGGAGCGAGACCGCCCGCGCCAGGCCGCGCCTGGGTTAGCCCGTTGGCGGGGCGGGGTGCGGGGGCCGGCGCGGGCAGATCATATCCCACGCGGAAGTTGGACAGCGTTAGCTCGCCCGTCGTCTCGGACAGGAAGATGAGCGGCACGCTCACGGTGTCGGCCTCGCTCAGCGCCACCTGGCGCACCGTCAGCGACGCGCCGCCGGCCGGCTGGATCAGGCGCACCTCGGTCTGGGTCGCGCTCGCCGGCGCGTCGCCCGCCCACCGATGCGTGGCGAACTCTCGCCCGTCCAGCGGGATGACGACCGGCGCGGCGGCCACGCCCGCGCCCAGCCAGCGCAGCTCGAGGCGGGCGCGGGCGGTCGGGGCGACAGACGAGGGGTCGTCGAGGGGGGCGGACGCCGTCGCCTGCACCGTCAGGGCGTGGCTGCGGCCGCCTTTGACCGCGACCGTCTGAAGCAGCACGGCGTCGTCGTGGGCGTCACTCGTGAGCTGCACGCCCGGCGACGCAGCGGCGATGCTCCCGCTGACCACCGTCCAGCCCTGCGGTTCCATCGGGCCGACGTTGTTCGGGTCCGGCTGCCACACCGCGAACGTGGCATTGAGCACGCGGTCGCCCGTCGCCGCGAACGAAATTTCGTCCAGGAGTAGCGCGCCCGGCGGCGGCTGGCTGAACCGCAGCTCGGCCCGGGCCGCCCCCGCCGGCGCGGTCAGGTGGGCCTCGAATGGGATGAAGTCCATGCCCAGGTCCGGGATGAGCAGCTCGCCGCTATCGCTGCGGAGGTCCTGGCCGTTCGCGCCCCGCCAGTGGACTTCCCAGGTGGCCGGGGGCGGCGGCCCCTGCCGCGACGAGAGGGTCGCGCCGCCGCTCGGCGGGAACTGGGTAAACTGGCCGCGCAGCGCATACACGCAGCCCGCGCCGACGGCTACCGCCTGCGCCAGTGTCACCGGCTGCACGGACGCGGCTTGCAGGACGGCGATGATGCGCTCGACGCCCTGGGCCGATGCCGCCCGGAAGGTCGAGGAGGACGGCGGCTGCCGGGGGGGCCACTGCAGGCGCGAGATGGAGGTGGCGTCCTCCGAGGCGCCGCTCGCCCCGCCGACCTCGAACCAGCCCTGGGGCGCGCCAATGGGCCGCCAGGGCAGCAGTGCGACAGCGCTCCCTTCTGTATCGGGCGCGACGACGACCAGGCGAGTCTGAGAGTCGAGGCTGGCGGCGGCATAGCCGGCGGCCCCGTTGATGGCGGCGACGATCTCGGCCCGCGTGGTGCGGGCGGGATTGGCCCCGGCGCAGCTGATGCGCTGGGCCGCCTGACCGCTGAATTGCAGAGTGATGAAGCGCTGGGCGCTCAGATTGACGGGCTGGTTCAAGGTGACAGCGCCCTGGATCGAAAAGCCGCGCGCCGTGTCGAAGCCGAACAGCCGCCGCGCCGCGTCGTCCGGTGGCGGCGTGTCGAAGCCGCCGTTGACGAGCAGCTCACCCGTACCGCACGGCGCGGCGGCAACCTGGGCCGCCAGATGCGCGCCCAATGCCTCGGCGAAGTCGAACGTGAACTCGACGCGGCCGAGGGGGTCGAACTCGTTGAGCTTGCGCCGCACGGCGGTCGGCCCTGACCCGATCTGGAGCTGCACCGGGATGGAGAAGTGGTCCACGGTGTGGCGCAGGCGGAGCAGGGCGGCCAGCGGCTGCGTCGAGGTTGTGACCGTCGCCGCGCGCCACGACAGGCCGCCGTCGTCGCTATCCAGGAGCGGCGGCGCGAGCACCGCCGGCGGCTGGGCGCTGCCCGGTGTCGCGTCCCAGAACGCGCGGCCATCCGTGCTTTGCAAGACGAGCCACGCGCGCTGGGCGGCCTGGAGCCGCACCGGCGTGTTGAACGTTGCCGTCCCCCAGGTGGACTGGTTCGGCAGCGGCCGGTCCACGCGCACCTCGGCCGTCGCCGGCTGGCCGTCGCCGCCGGGCAACACGTCGCCCGACGGTTTGCCGTCGTCGTCGGTCTGGAAGGCGATGTGCAGCCCGGTCAGAATGGCCTGGGGCGAGCTGAGGGGAACGTCCACCGCCAGGACGTGGGTCTCCTGGTCGAGCAAGACGGCCTGGGCCAGCGAGCGCCCCGGCGCGACCTCGACCGGCAGCACCGGCGGCGTGTCGCCGATGGGGCCGGCGGCGACGCGCGTGGACTGGAACTGGCCCTGGATCTGGGCGGAGCTGCGCCCCGTGACCGGCACGGCCTGGCGCGGCAGGGTCACGGTGGTGAGGCTGTCATTCAGGGACGGCCGCGTGCTCGCGCCAAACGTCGCCGTGGCCTGGGGCAGGTGCGGCGGCAGCACGGGCTGCTCGACGACGAAGTCTATGCTCACGTCCATGTCGAGGCGGGCCAGGCTGTCGCTGTGGATGGTGAACGGCACGCTGTAGAAGCCGTCCTGGGGCTGGGCGTCGGCCAGAAAGGCGTTCAGGACGGCGGCGAAATCGGGCGAGGTGGCCGGGCCGCCCAGGTCGCCGGGCCGCGTCAAGAACGGCGGTAACTGCCCGACGCGCGCCGAGACGTTGCTGGCGGTGGCGCTGATGACCACGCCGACCAGCGACACGCGCCCGGCGGTATTCGGATTCGGGTCCGTCGCCGACGCCGCCGCGGTGAGCTTGAGTTTCTGCGTCGCCAGGGGCGGGATGAGCGTCGGCGCGGGCTGCTGGCCGGGCGCGGGCGCAGCGGGCAGAGCCAGGCTGAGCTTCGACTTGCCCGGCGCGTCCAGCGTCCCATCCGCCGCGACGCCGAGCCAGTTGCCGCCGATGTCCATCTGCACCGACGCCGGGCCGCCGGCTCCCTCGCGCGCGGCGATGACTGCCGTGATGGTGCGCCGCGCGTTCAGGTTGGCCGACGCCCAGAAGGCCGCGCCCAGCAGGGCCGGATCGCGGGTCGCTCCCCGGCCGCCGACACCCGTCGTATCGTCAAACAGGATGGTTTCGGTCGGCGCCGCGCCCCCGCTGCCGGCGGCGGGGGTGAGCGTCAGGCTGGCCCGGGTGACGCGCGCGCCGGCGGGCAGGCTGCGCAGGGTCACGACGTGATCCCCCTCGAAGGGGTCCTGGCCTCCTGGGTAGCGATCAGTGAGCTTCATAGCGTCCCTTGCGGAATCAAACCGACATGACGAGCATGACGTCAATAAACTGGCGGGCGACGGGCTGGCCGTTCGGGCCGGGCACGCTGCCGAGGTCGGCCGCCGCCGTGACGGCCAGCGCGTTGTAGCTGAGCTGCTCGACGGACACGAGCGGCGTGACCGTCACCGTCGCTCCGCCGGCCGTGACGTTGAGCGGCTCGCCGGCCAGCATCTTGACCGGGCGCGCCGCCCAGCGGATGTCGTCCCACTCGCCGCGACTCTTGGTCTGACCGACGGTCTGGTCGCGGTGCGCCTCGATCCATGGCGACGTGCGGTGGTCCATCTCATCGGCGCCCGGCGCGGCGAAGAAGGCGTCCAGGAAGTCGTTGACGACATCGCCCAGGCTGTCGTCGTCGGCGACCTTAACGCCATACTCGGTCAGGAGGAGGTCGAGGGGCGTGCCGAACACCTCGCGGGGGACGCGCACGCCGATGGTGCGCAGCAGGCTGTCCAGCTCGTCGTGGCCGTAGTACAGGAAGAACTGGATTTGCTGCGGCTCAGCGGCGTCGCCGACCGGGATGCCCTGGAGTTCGTAGACATCCACGGCCGGGAACTGGCCCAGGTTGTGCTCAATGATGGCGCGGCGCTGCTCGGCGCCGAGCCGGCGAAAGGCGTGGTGCGACGCGGTGGTGGTCGCGGGTGCGGGTGCGGTTGCCATGACTTAGTCCTCCTAACTGCGCAGTAGAATCATCAGGTCCAGGAATTGGGGCTGCTGTCCGGCCGGCGCGGGCTGAATTTGCGCGTTCGACGGAATCTGGACGGCGAGCGTGTCGTAGCTCAGGTGGATGATGTCCACGCCGACGACCTGCTGCACCCGATCATTGCCGGCGAGGATTGCCAGGCCGTCGGCGAGCTTGCGCGGCAGAACCGCCCAGCGGATGTCGTCCCACTCGCCGCGCTGCTTGAGATTGCCGATGGTGCGGTTGTCGCGGTGGTCGTCAATCCACTTGGAGACCATGTGGTCCATCTCGTCGGCGGCTGGGGCCTTGAAATAGGCGTCCAGGAAGTCGTTAATGACGTCGTTGAGGCTGAAGTCGTCGTTGTACTGGACGCCGGCCTCGGTCAGCAGCAGCTCCCAGGGCGTGCCGAGGACGCGGCGCGGGAGGCGCTTGGGCGGCGTGATGACGGGTTGCTGCTGGAGCAGGTCCAGCTCGGTGTGGCCGTAATAGAGGAAGAACGGCGTCGTCTGGGGGGTCTCCAAACGCTTCCCGCTGGCCGGCGTCGGGAGCAGGTCGGGTTGCACCTGGATCGGCTCCAGCCGGTAGACATCCACCAGGGGGAATCGGTGCAGACCGTGCTCCAGGACGAGGAGAGTCTCCTCGGCGTCCATGCGGCGGAAGTAGCGGCGGTAGTTGGCTGTGCCCTCGTGGTCGTGGACGCGGGGCGCGTAGCGCTGATCGAGGATGTCGGTCCAGTCCTTGGGCGACTTGCTATCGAACTTGTCGGCGTTGTCGGCGCGCTTGACGCCGCCGTCTATGACCTCCTGCTTGGCCTTGCTAATCTGACTCCCGATGTCCTCCTTGATCTTCTGCTGCATCCCGTTGAACAACCCGGCGCTAATCAGGTCGCCCGGATGCACTTCGACATACGGCGTGTTCGTCTCTGGCATGGCATGCTCTCCTTCTTGCCCAGGCCGTGCCCGGCTCGGGTGGTCAAATAGTGCGGTCGCGCGTGACCTCGGCGCGGACGCCGGCCGCCTTCGCGTGCAGCACGCCGACGGGGCCTGGCTTCAACAGGTCCGTCGTCGCCGCCGGTATCGTCTCGCCGACGCCCACCTGTCCGATGAGGGCGACGAGCCGCGCGCTCTCGAACCGGCCGCCCTGGTAGCTGATGGTCATGTCGAAGTGGGCCGGGCCGGTCTTGGTGACAGTCACGGCGATGGCGTTGCCCGCTTCGCCCGGCTCGCGCGCCTCGAGCTTGATGAGGTCCGCCACGTCGTCGTCCTTCAGGTAGAGGCGGGCGCGCTCCGCCGCCGTCCCGCCGCGCAGGGTGTGGATACGCGGGTGGCGGAACGGGAGCTTGACCGGCTCGAAGCCGATCTCGGCCTGCTGCGTCACCGACGCCGTCACCAGCCGCGACTTGTCGTCGCCGATGAGTTGCAGCGGGTGCTGCGGGTCGCTCGTCGGCTCGGTGACGAACCCTCGATAGGTCTCGACCCCGTCGTCGCTGCTGCCGAAGTACCCGGCGTCGAAGCGCGCGCCCAGCTGGGGCGGCAGGTCCGCCGGTAGATTGACGGCGAACACGCCGGGTTGGTAGACCTCGCGCTGGAGCGTCACCTGCACCACGCCGTCGGTAATCGGCCCGGCCGCGAACACCGCCTCCTCCGCTTCGCCCGCCAACGGCGCGAAGCGGCTCACGTCGAAGACGCCGCGCTCGCGACACACAAGGCCGGGGAAGCGCGTGGTGATGCGCGGCGGGTCGGCCACCTGGTCGCGGTCGAAGCGCGCGCCGTAGCAGTCGAGGTACAGCCACTCCGAGCGCCCGATGGGGACGCGCAGGGCGTCGGTCTTGCGCCCGTGCTCGCCCCACGCCAGAGGCGAGTCGGCGCGGTTGACGCGGGCCACCAGGCCGTCGGCCTCATCCGCCGGCCAGCCAATCGTCACGCCGGCGTATGTCTCCGGCGGGCCACCGCCGTCGCGGAGCGTCACATCGAACACGGCCGCCGCCCGCTCCACCACCAGCAGCCCCGGCCCGCTGTCCTGGGGATACAGTCGCCCGCTCAAAGCCGCCACCCGGCCGGCCAGGTCCGCCAGGCTCACGCCGGGTCCAGCGCGCAGGTCGGCCAGGATCGCGTCCGCCGCGCTGACGAGCCTGTCGCCCGTGCCGTCGGCCACAACGCGGCCGACGAGCCGGAGAGCCTGGCCGCCCGGCGTGGGCATGCCCTGGGTCGGGATGGACGCCTCAGCGACGACGATCTTGACGGCGTTCCCCGCCGCGCCGTAGTGTTGCGCGTGCAGGACGGCGAGGGCCGGGGCCGTCGGGTCGTTGAGCTGGAGCTGCGCGGCCTGGTAGTCCCCGCCGCCGCTCAGCGCCGCCGCCGCCGCGCCCGTCAGGATGATCTGCGCGCCGAGGGGGCCGCCCAGCATCTGCGCTGCGCCAACTGGCGTCTCGCTCCCGTCGGGCGCGGTGATGACGGCGCGGGGCTGGCCGTCGGCCGACCAGACGCGGAGGCGGCCGCCGGGCAGCACGTCGGCGAGGATGCGCAGGCGTTGGCCGGTTGTGCGGTTGACGAACGTCGGGCCGACGACGCCCTGGGGTGCGGTCAGGTTAATCGCCAGGTCGGCCTCGGCCGCGCCCGGGTTCTCCAGCCGCCACTGCGCACCGTGCTGGAGGGCGCGCGGCGCATCGGTCACGCGGCGCGGGGCGTACTCGACCAGGTCAAGCGTTCGGATTGGCAGGAGGCTCAGGCGGCTGTCAGGGCCGGCCGTGGGCGAGGTCAGGCGCAGGTGGGCGTCGTCGGTGGCGGACGCCAGCCCCGGCACGGCGGCGTTGAGGCGCGCGACGATCTGGGGCAGCGTGCTGGACGCGGGCGCGGGGCCGGCGATGTCTATGTCGAGGGGAGGACCGCCGTCCACAGCCAGGCGCAGGATGCGCCGCTCCACCAGATCGGCGGGCTTCAGGAGGTCCACATCGCCGCTGATCGTCGCCGCTGTGGCGTCTACGCCCGTCGTCTCGTCCGGCGCGTCGCCGAACAGCATGGCCCGCGCGTCGCCGCCGCTGACCGGCAGGACGGCGAGGCTCGCGCCGGGTGTGGCGCTGCCGGTCAGCGCGAGCCGCCCATTCTCGGCGGCGGCGGTGACGCCGCGCGATGGCGTATTGATGGCGGCCACGATGTCGGCCAGGCTCTTGTGGGCGGCGGTGTCGCCGGTCAGCGCGATTTCGACGCGCCTGCCGTTCACGGCCAGGGCGAGCGTCGCCCCCGGCGGGAGGTCCGCGCCCTGGCCCAGGTCTACCGCGCCGACGAGCCGCGGCGGCATGGCGTCCGCGCCGTGGTACTGCCGGCCGGGCGGCACGCCGAAGATCACAGCCGTCACGTCCTGGCCCGCGCCGGGGGCGAGGAATTCCAGGCGGCTCCCGCTGCCGGCGGTGCGCGTCGTCAGGCGCAGGAACGCGCCGTCGGGCCGCGCCACGGTCGCCCCAAACGCCGCGTTGACGGCAATCGCCAGGCCGATGAGCGTCACGTGGGTCGGCGTGTCGCCGGTCAGGTCCATCGGGTCGCTCGTCGTGTCGTCCACGCGCAGGCGCAACGTGGCGTGGGCGGGCAGGTCTATACCCCCGCTCAGGTCCAGCGTGCCGCGGAAGCTCACGCCCGTCGCGGCCCGGCCCGGCGTCACCGTCGGACTGTCGCCCAGGAGCCGCACGCCGGCGTCCGGCCCCCGCGCCGGCTGGAACGCCAGGCGGCCGGCCTGCCCGCGCATGGGCGAGGTCAGGGTCAGGCGCTGGCCGTCGGTCGTGGCGACCTCGCCCAAGACGCCGGCGGCGTGCAGCGCCGCGTTGATGGCGCTGACGATCTCGCCCGGCAGGGCGACACGGGGGCGGGGGCTTTGGGCGGCGCAATCTATGTCCACTGGCGGGCGGCCGTCTACGCTCAGGCGCAGGAAGCGGTTCTCGCGCAGGTCCACGCCGCGACTGAGGTCGCGCGTGCCTTGCACCCTGGCGACGCTCCCCGCCGCGCCCACGGCATCCTTGCGCACGAAGCCCAGGACGGTCTGCGCCGCCTCGTCCGTCACCATCGCTCGCGTGACGAAGCGCCGCCGCCGCGTCGCCGTCAGGGGCAGCAGCGCGATGCGGCTCGCCGCGCCCGCCGTCGGGGACGTCAGAACGAGGCGATCCCCGTCGCCGCCCGCGACGGCGGCAGGCAGCGCCGTGTTGATGGCCGTGGCGATGTCTTCCAGTGAGAGGTTCTCTGCGGCCGTCTTCGGGCCGCGCGCGTCTATCTCGACCGCCGCGCCGCCGTCCACGGCCAGGGACAGCTGGTGCGCCCCGCGCAGGTCCACGCCGTCCGGTAGTTCGACGCCGCCGACGAGCCGGGCGCGCGTCGCCGCCGTCCCCTGGGCCACGCGGGGACGGATGCCGAAGATGGCGTCGGTGGCGTCCACGTCCGGCGGCAGGGCCTCGAACGCGATCGCGCTGTTGGGGCCGGCCGTGCGCGACGTCAGGCGAATGAAGCGCCCGTCGTGGGAGGCGACGGTCTCGCCCAGGGCGCGGTTGAGGAGGGTCACGATCTCGTCCGGCTCGGTCGCGGCCGGGTTCTCGCCAGTGCAGATGACCGTGACCGGGGCGCGGGCGTCGAGGCGCAGGCGCACCTGGGAGCGGGCGCTCAGGTCGGCGCCACCAGCCAGGTTGCGGCGGCCGGTGACGTCGGCCGGGCCAGCGTCGCGCCCGGTGGTGAAGGCCGAGGCCGCGCCGAAGATGTGGGCGCGGGCGTCCTGGGCGGCCGACGACTCCAGGGTGAGGCTGCTGGCAAAGCCCTGGGTCGGCGAGGTCAGCGCCAGGCGGCCGCCGTCGGTCGTGGCGATGGCCGCAACGCCGACGGCCTTGAGGGCGGCGTTGACGGCGGACGCCACCTCCGCCGCCCCGACGTGAGAAGCGTCGGCGGCGCTGGCGGCGCAGTCCACCTCGACGCGCGCGCGGTTGTCAACCACCAGGCGCAGGAAATGCTCGCCCCGCAGGTCCAGGCCCGCGCCGAAGTCCACGCTCAGCATGCGGGCAGCGCTCGCCAGGCGGCCGTGGTAGGTGTGGGGCAGCAGGCCCAGCAGGTCGGGCGCGGCGTCGCCCTCGCCCTCGATGATCTCCAGCCGGCCGGCCGCGCCGATGGTGGGCGAGGTCAGGACGAGGCGGCGGCCCTGCGGGCTGGCGATAGGGCGGTGGCAGGCGGTGTTAATGGTGGCGACGATGCTGTCGAGGGACGCCCCGGCCGGCAGCGGAATCGCCACGGGCGCAGCGCGGTCCACCTTCAGGCGCAGCGTGGCCGCGCCCGTGAGCGCCGCGCCGTCCGGCAGGTCCACGTCGCCGACGATCTGGGCAGCCCGCGCCGCCTGGCCGACCGCGACCGCGCCGGGTACGCCGAACAGCAGGGCAGCCGCGTCGTCGCCGCGCGGCTCGACAGTGGTCAGGCTGTCGTCGGGGCGCGTCCACCACGTGTCCATGTTGGCGTAGGCGTCGTCAATCTGGAGGCCGAGGCTCTCGGCGGTGACGCGCAAGACACCCTGGACGGTGGATGGCCCGTCGAGGAAGATGCGCACGTAGCGCTTGAGATGGGCGCGGAACTCCTCGACTGTCTCGTCCGGACGCGGCGACAGGCCGTAGAGCGCGCCGATGCGCCGCAGGTCGTCAATCAACTCGGCGCCCTTGTCGGCGTGGTCCACCCAGTGGGCCAGCATCAGCGCCGCCAGGCTGTTCTCGGCCTTGAGTAGCTCGTCCCCGAAGGCGTCGGCGACGCTGTAGAGGGCCGAGGGCGGCGGCAGCGCCTTATAGATGCTCGGCAGGCGGCCGAGGATGCGGTCGGTCTTGGTCGGCATGTCAGCGCCTCTCCGCGATGAATACGTCCGCCGGATCCATGTCGAGCACCACTGTCCAGCTCGCGTCGGGTGTCGTGACCTGGAACTGGGCGGCGGCGATGTCCTCGTCCGTGGCCTGGCCGCTGCGGCCGGCCGCCGCCGTCTGGACGAGGTTGCGCGCCGGCAGGCGGCTGCTGGTCGGGGCGACCGGCCCGCTGTCGTTCACGATGCGGGTGAAGGCGGCGCGCAGGGCGTCCGCGTCGGTGGGCGTCGCGGCGACGGCGTCCACGAGGGCATTGACGAGCGTTGCGGCGGCCGGCTGGCCGATGTCGGACTGCCAGGCCATCACGTCCACGAAGCGCGGGGCGTTCGCGCCGTCGCCCGCCACGTCCGGTACTTTCTTGACCGCGTCGAGCAGCTCCTTGCCCTTCGCTGGCTGGCCGGCCGTCAGCGTGTCGGCCACGCCGCCCAGCGCCTCGACCACCTGGCCGACCAGCTTGAGCTTGCCGTCGGGCGTCAGGTCGCGGGTGGCGCGGATGACGAGGCGCGGCCGGAAGAAAATGTACTTGGCGACGAGGGTCGCCTGGACGCCGGCCGCCCGCGTCTCCTCGACACGGCCCTGGGCGTCGGCGAACCGCTCCGGCGGCGTGTCAATGAGCAGCGTCACCATGCCGGCGGCGGGCGGGGTCTTGCCGGGTGGACCGTTGGGGTCCCAGACTTCGAGCAGGTTGGCGCGGGCATCGAACAGCGCCTGGATGAGCGCCGCCAGGGTCGCCTTGCCCAGGCCGCGCAGGACGGCGCGGGCGCGGGCGCGCAGTTGCTCGTCGGTTTCGGCCTCCGCGCCGAGTTGGGTCGCTTCGAGGTTGGTCACGCGGCCGATGCCGGCCAGCGGCTGCGCCAGGGTGGTGATGGTGTTCGGCCCGACCTGGCCGAGCGGCCCCTTCGAGGCGTCCGTCGCGCGGATGGGCACGTCAATGCGCACCTGGCCGCGCTGCATGGTGCGCAGCTCGCTGGTGACGAAGGTCACGCCCTTGTCGGTGCTCAGGCTCAGGCCCTCGGCGATGGTGACGACGCCCTGCACCGCCGGGTCGCGGTAGAACGTCGCCAGGCCCTGGGCGTACTCGGCCGTCTTGCGCGTCACACCGAGGATGGACACGACCAGGTCCAGGGACTTGCCGGCCGCGGTGTCAATGAACCCGGCCAGGTAGGCCTGGTTAATCTGCTGGTAGACCGTGGCGATCTCGACGCTGATGG
Source organism: Anaerolineae bacterium (assembly GCA_046328525.1). Classification (GTDB taxonomy): domain Bacteria; phylum Chloroflexota; class Anaerolineae; order Epilineales; family JAHCIE01; genus JBDHWG01. Next base: position 275,168 of record JAXLWK010000004.1, on the reverse strand, counting down.
CCTCGCTGAGGGTGCGCGTCACGCTGCCGACGTTGATGTCGGTCAGCGGCGGGTTGGCGTCGCGCAGGAAGTAGTCCACGTAGAACGTCGTCTCGTCGTCGGGGTGCGCGCCCTTCGGCCGCCAGATGACCGTGTTGGCGACGCTGTCGAAGTCGAAGTCCTGCCCCTTCTGGAACGCGACGTGCTGCGCGTCCGCCGCGCCGGGCGGGGTGCGCGCGCCGGTGATGGAGCGCACGTCGCTGGCCGGTTGAGACAGGCGGTAGCTGTCCTCTTTGAGGTCGAAGAAGATCGGCTCGTTGACCACGCCGCCGACGATGGCCGTCAGGATGTCGTCCACGACCTCGGCGTAGGGCCGCTCGATGAGGTTCAGGGTTGCGCCGTTCACGGTGTCCGCCCCCTTTCCAGGAAGAACGGAAAGACCAGGTTGAGCGGGGTGTCGCTGTCCACCGCCCGCAGGGAAATGTCAATGTCCATCTGGGTCGGCTTCGTCCGGTTCTGGGTGACGCGCACCGAGAGGACGGTCTGGACGCGCGGCTCGGCGGCGAGGGCCTGGAGGACGTAGAGCTTGGCGCGGTTGCGCGTCGTGTCGTTGTTTAGCTCGCCGATGAGGTCGAACAGGCGCGAGCCGTACTCCGGGTGGCCGAGGGCGTCCAGTTCGCCCAGGGGCGTGAGGAACCGCATCAGGAGCGCCTGCACCAGGTTGTCGGCTCCGGACAGGAGATCCAGGTCCTGGCCTGTGGCGCCGGGCCGCCGCCGCGTCGCCAGGTCGTTGCCTGGGTCGCGGCTCGTGTGGGTCAGGTCGAGGTTGCGCATGAGATGCAGATCGGTTCCAAAACGCGCGGGAAGCGGGGCCATGCGTTACTCCTTACGGCGGCGACTGATCAATCACATTCAATGTCGCCGGCGGGCCGACGATGGTCAGGATGCCGGGCGGTGTCGGGATGTTGTCGCCCATGCGCACCAGCCCCCGCCCGCCGACGGTCACGCCGCTGCTCGCCAGTGGGCCGATGACCAGGGGGTAGGGAACCCCGGTCAGCGAGTTCACCATCGTGCACAGCGAGCCGGTCATTGCCAGCGGCATCCCGTTGGCGGTGATGACGGGCGGAAAGATGCCGACGATTGTCCCGGTGTCCGGCGGGCCGGTCGCGCCGGGGGTGATGATCACAACGCAGCCTATCGTCACAGGTGGACCTGGCATAAGCTCCTCCAGGGCAGGGCCTGGGCTGTCATGCTGTACTGTCATTGCGAGGCGGGCTTTGCCGCCGAAGCAATCCCCCTCTGGGTGAGGGACACGCTTTTGCCGCTCAGACCGTCCATTGCAAGGCGAGAGATTGCTTCGCTACGCTCGCAATGACCAATTGTCATTGAGGCGGTGTCCTCAGGGTGACAGCTTACAGCGAGAACTGGGTGATGCCCTTGATGGACACGCTCGCGCCCTGCACCGTGCTTGCCAGGCCACCGTCCACCGTCGCACCCATGTTACCCTTGAGCGTCGCCTGCGTCCCGGCCTCGATGTCGGTCTTGAGCTGGCCCTTGATGGACACGTTCTGCCCCTCGATGGCAATGTCGCGCGCCGCCTTGAGGGACATCGAGCCGGCGGCCTCGACGACGACGTCGCCGTCCTGGTTCATGGTAATCTTCGTCCGCCCGGCGACGACCGTCACCGTGCCGCCGGCCCCGTCGGGCTGGTCGAGCTTCATCTCGGTCTTGCCGGCCGTCGCTCGCACCGTGCCGTCGGTGATGCGCAGCGTGATCTTGGGCGCCATCTCGACGATGATCTCGCGCGGCGGGTCGTTCGCGGCGATGTTGCGGATGGCCGCCTTCACCGTCTTGTCGTCGGCCTCGGCCAGCGGCAGGCGGAAGATGACCTCGTTCGGGTTGTTCAGCGGCGGGCGGTCCGTGTCGTTGTACAGGCGGCCGATAACGATGGGCTGGTTGACGTCGCCCTTGTCGAACGCCAGGAGCACCAGGTCGCCCTTGTTGGGGATCGCCGCCGTCCCGATGTGCCCCGTCGCAATCGGCACGCGCTTGAGCAGCAGGCCGCTGTTCTTCAGGCGCACGTCGCAGCCGTAGTTGTCGCGGTCGCCACCCGCGCTGTGGGGGTAGACGCCCTCTACCAGCCCCAGCTCGGCTACGCGCACGCCGCGCAGCTCGTGGCGGATGATCTCTTGAATCGTCGTGATGATCGAGTCCATGCTCACGTTCCTAGCGACCGGAAGCCGATGGTGGTGGTGAAGCCGCCGCGCTTGGTGATGCGGTGCCGGACGCTGCGCACCTGGAAGGTCGTGTTGAGGGCGTCGTCGGCCAGGCCCTGGAGCTTGACCGCGTCGCCGAGCTTGATGAGCGGCTGGCCGAACGTCAGCAGATCGCCGCGCACCGCCCGCCGCTGCACCGCCGCGAACGCGGCCTCGGCGGCGGTCGTCGCGGCGTCCCGCGTACGCAGCGCGGGCTTCTCCAGGAGGAGCAGCGGGTCGCCGGCGCCGGCCGTGCCATGGGCGCTGCTGAAGTCCTTGATGAGCCACGCCCACGCTTTGTCGGCCCGCCCGCCGGCCGGGCTTTCGCCCCACGCCTCGACCCGCGCCGCCGCCTGGGGCGACCGAACGACATCCAGGGCGACGATGTGCTTCGCAAACTCCAGGGTGTGCACCGTGTTGCCGTTGCCGAAGCGCTGGAAGACGAGCTTGCCGTCGCTGTTGATGTACAGGTCGAAGCCGCACAGGGCCGCTAGGTCACGCATGTGGGCGAACACACTGCGGCGCGCATCCACCACGTAGGCCGGGAAGGCGATGCCATCGTCGGCGGTGGCGACCTCGACGCCGGCCTTGCCGGCCAGGGCGCGCACAATCGCGCCCGCCGTCTGCCCCTCGTAGGTCTCGTTCACGAACGTGCGCAGCGTGGCGTCGGCCCCGTTCAGCCCGACGACGCGCGAGGTCAGCAGCCCCGGCTCGACGGCCGCCACGCTCCCCGCCATGACCTGCGTCAGAGAGGGGTCGTCGTCGGCGTAGCCAAGCTCGATGGTGACGCCGTTGTCGCGCTGCGGCCGGAATTTGCCGACCTGGCCCATGACTAGGGTGAACGAGTCGGCGGGCGTGTCCAGGTCGAGGGAGACGACCAGGTCGGTGACGGTGCTGGCCTTCGGCTCCTTCGTCGTGTCCACCACCTTGCCGCCGCTGCCGTCCAGGGCGCTCCCGGCGAGGCTGGCGACCGCGCCCAGCACGCCGCCGGCGCCGCCGGCTTTCGTGGTGAACGTCAGGCGATACGCAGGTGTGAGCATCGAACTCCCCTAGCCCTTTTTCCCCTCGGCCAACAGTTGCAGGCTCTTGCGGCGGCTGTCCAGGCGTTGAAACAGGCGCATCGAGTCCTCCGGTAGGAGATGGAACAGGGCGGGTTTGTCTGTGGCCTGGTCGTACAGGATCAAGACCGCATCGTACTGTTTGAGCAAGCGCTCGGCTGTCATGCGAACGGCCTCCGGCTCTGTGTCGGCGAGAAGCTCGAGAAAGGTCGGCAGGTGGAGACGGGACTGGAGCATGGCATCGAAATTCGTCCCCAGGAACAGCGTCTCGAACACCACCAGGTAGTCCTTCGCGCGCGCGCGCGCGCGTCGCAAGACCGCCTCGTACCCCTCGACACCGAGCGAGACAGGGGTGAAATTGCCCCCTACGATCGTCATAATATCGTCCTGGATGCCTTTGGCGTCATCCACAGGGACTGGCTGTGGCTCCATGCAACGCTCCCGTTTAGAAATCGCTCGTTAAGGTATTGCCGGTCGTGGCCGTCGCCGGCCCCGCGCTGCCATCAATCGGGAAACGGCCGGCGCGCCTCCGCCTGGCCCAATTGAGGATGTTGTCGTTGTTCGGATCGTTGTTCGGGTCCGCCGAGTGTAGCGTCTGAATACGCCTATAGATTCGCACATCGGGCAAGACGATCCCCGTGCCGATGACCAGGTTGAGCGCCGGGTTGGTGTTCAGGCTGAAGAAGCGGCGGGCCGTCGCAATGTCGCCCCGGTTGAACAGGACGTGCGCCAACTCGTGCGCCAGTGTCTCGTCACGCAAGTCTAGAGCCGTGTCAATGAAGATGAAGAACCGGTTGCCCATGGTCAACGGCGGCCCGCCGCCGACGGGGATGGGCGGGACTTGCAGAATCGCGGCGTAGGCGTTCGCGCCACTGAGCGGGACGAAGACGACGGTGAGTGTGTTGTCGGGCGTAATCGGTAGCAGGTCTCTCAGCACCACGACCTCTTGCGCGCCGCCGGGATGGACAAATGGGAACTGAGCCGCTGCATTGAGTGCGGCGGGCGGTATGGGGCGATCGGCGTTTGATACCTGGGCAATCTGAAGTCCGATCTGGTTCCACCGCAGATTGGCGTGTTGGAGCTGATCGGCGATGTACTGCGGTGTCGCCTGCACGTAGCCCGCGATGCCCGCGCCCGTATACCTGATAATTTGGACATTCAATCGTCTGCGCTCATCCGTCGTCCCGTTGATGGCGAACGGTGTCGCGGTCCCATTGTGCGCTTTGGCAAAGACAGCCGTAAAGGTTGTGGCCGTGACCGCCGTGACGGTGACGACTTCCTGGTTCGCGCCAGAGTCTATCGTCAGGGTGGAGCCGACCTTGATCGAGAATGGGACGCCACCGACGACGCCGGACATAGCCGCCGGGGTGAGGGTGCGTGCGCCGGCCGCGATATTGTCCGTCGAATCGACGGTCGTGAACGGCAGCGCCCGGTTGAACACGGGGATAGTTACGGGCAGGCGGACGCCGGCGGCGGGCGAGTACTCGACGCGCACGAAGCCGTCAAGCCTCGCGCGGCGTGTCCGATGGTTGCTCTGGCCGGCGTTGCGCAGCCCGGCGTCCGGCGCGGGCGCTGTGAAGCCGCTATGCGTCGGAAAGTCGCGGTCTGTGTCGTCGGTCACTAGCATCACTGCTTTGGACACAAATATCTTCGATCCGGCGGCGGTCTCCACAAGCGTGAGGGCCTGGGAGGCCGGCGCATCGTCATCGGTCTGGTCGGCCTTGAGCGTTTTCCAGTTTGCCTGGACGGGCGCGGCGGCGGACAGGTCACGCACGCGGATGTGGAACTTGCGCTTGTCAGCGCCGACGAAGTTGTCGGCGTCGGCCGCATTGTTCTTGACGTTCTCTGCCGCGTCATAGGCGTTGTCCCAGATGCCAAAGCGCACGAACGTCAACGCGGGCGCGGCGGCGACCGCCGTCTCCGTCACCTCGATTGCTACGACGTTGATGGTGACGGTTCGCGTGACTCCGGCCACGGTTGCGGTCACGACGACGGGCGGCGCGACTGTGCGCGGCGCCGTGCGGCGCAGCGGGTTGGCCGCCTCCGTCCCGCCGGTCCACGTGACCAGCGTCGTCGGGACGCAGAACGGAACGGAGCTGATGTCGGCGACAACCGTGACACTGGCGGCCGGATCGGCTGTGGCGAAGAATACCGTTCCGGCGGGGCCGCCCGATTGGACAGCGCCCTCCACCCGCAGGGTGAACGTGGCAACGCGGATGACGACGCGCTTGACGACGGGCGTCCCGCCGACCGGCGTGTACGTCGCCTCGACGGTGACGTCGCCGGCGGTGGCGCCGCTCACCGTCCGCTGCTTCGGGTTGGCCCCCGCTGCGCCGCCGGTCATCGTCAGCGCGCCGACCGCCGGGTCGAGCAGGCGGTCCGGGAGGTCGGCGTCTATCGTCACCGTGCGGGCCGGGTCCTGGATGAGGATGAACTGGTTGCTCAGGCTGCCGCCGATCTGCGTCGCGCCCGACACCCGCAGGGTCAGCGGGACGCATGAGCTTGACGCCCCCTGGGAGGCCCGCGCGCGGTCAATCTCGGCCTGGATCAGGCTGCGGTTAGCGCCCGTGGCCGTGGTCGGTAGCATCAGGCGGTCGGCGTTGGCCGGCGTGTCGTCCACATGCTCCAGGCTGAGGTAGTGGCCCAGCTCGTGGGCCAGGACCTCGGCGCTTTGCGCGGCGTTCAGCGTCACATCAATGGGGACACCGCCGAACGTGCCGCTCGCCCGGTCGGCCACGGCCAGGCCGCCCGGCAGCCCGCTCGCCGCGCCGTTCTCCACGGAGACGCCAAAGCCGGCCTCGCCGCTGCCGGCGAAGTCGCGGAAGAAGTAGGCGTTGACCACGTCGGGGTACGGGCAGCGCGACAGCAGGAACGTGAACTCGCCCTGGTCCACCGCGCAGCTCCCGCGCAGCGCCGGGTCGGCGATGGGGTGGGTGTACGCCTCGCGTACCAGGTCCACCAGCTCGAAGCGGACGCGCGCCTGCCGCCAGACGATGTTGGCCTGCTCGAAGAACTGGCGGATCTCGGCGTCGCTATGCGTCGTCACCTGAGGCACGAGGGCGCCCGTGCTGTCGGGGCATTGGCGCACGTCGTTGGTGCGCGAGTCGAGCGGGCGCATGACGTGGGCCGCGACCGGCAGGCGGATCTCGCGCAGCACCGGCGCGTTGACGATGACTACATCCAGGCGCGGGTTGGCGCCGCCGGCCGCCGGCGCGCCCAGGGCCTTGCACACGATCGCGCCCTTGACGTCGGCGTCGTTTCCATCCGCCAGCCGCACCAGCAGCGGGGCGTTGGCCGGCGTCACGACCTCGAAGGTGTAGACGCCGGGCGGCATGTTGCTGAAGGAGAACGCGCCGCTGGCGTTCGTCCGCCCCGGTATGCCCTCGCCCTGGCCGTCCTCGCCGGCCTTGAACTCGCCGTTAGGCGCGATGAGGACGAAGGGCTGGTTGGGGACCGGGGTGAGCGCGCCGCCCGGCCCCTCGCGCTGGATGCTGCCTTCGACGGTGATCGTCCCCGTCTCGTTCGGCACGCGGGTGAAGGCGTCGGGTGATCGGGTGGCGGTGCTGCCGGGCGCCGCCGGCGTCACGAAGCAGCAGTGGCTGCCGCCGCCGCTCGTCGGCCCGACGCACCAGTTGGTGTTCACCGCGCCCGGCGTCGGGAGGTTGAACGTGTCCGGCTGCGGGACCTGGCACGGCAGGGCATCGGCGCGAACGAAGAGTAGCTCGACGCGGCGGTTGGGCCGCCACGCCGTACCCCGGTTGTCCACCGGGTCTTCCTCGCCGCAGCCGAGCCACTTGAGAACCTCACCGCTACAGTTAGGCAGGAAGCGCTCCGGCCCGATGGCGAAGTTATCCTGCGCCAGGTAGTCGGCGATGAGGGCGTCCCACGTCGGGTCGTCCACGGTGTCGCCCGGCGGCAGACCTTTGGCACAGCGGTAGGCGCGCACTGCGTCCCTGGTCGCCGGCCCGTTCTGCCCGTCCACGCGCCCGGCGTAGAAGCGCAAGTCCTGGAGGATGTGCTGGTACTCGCGCACGTCCCAGTTGTCCCGCACCGACGGCAGCTCGCCGCCGGGCCGTCGCTGGCGGATGGCGTTCCACTCCGCGAGGGCCGCCGTCCGCGACACCTGGTCGCGCCCGACGGTCAGGTAGGCGAAGACGCTGCGGGCGCGCCGCTCCGAGAGGGACTGGTTGTACGTGCCGGGGCCGGTCTTGTCGCAGTGGCCGACGATCAGCAGCTTCTCGTCCGCGTGGGCCTGGGCATAGGCGTTGACCTGGCGCAGCACCTGGCGCATGCACGGTTCCACGAATGCCTTGTCGAAGCGGAAGTGAACCATGAACATGCGCGCCAGGCGCGACGTGCGCGAGAGGGTGATCTGGACGCGCGTCGTCTGGCCGACGCGGACCGTGGCCGGGGCGCTGCCGGTCAGGGCGCTCGTGTCAGCCACCGGGGTTCTCCACCACGCGGACGGTGTAATTGCCGGGCGGGACGTTTTCCTCGGTCCAGACGTTGTTCTGTCGGGTTGTTAAGGTGCGGGACAGCGTATTCCCATCGTCCTGCGTGCCTTCGACGGTCACGGTCAGGCGGGCCATGTCGAAGTCGGGCTGCCCCTGGACGGTCACTTCCACCACCAGCGTGCCGGTCTCCACCGAGGGCGGCGGGGGCGGCGGGGGCGGCGGCTCTTCGCGCTTCGTGGGCGGCGGCGGGATGAACTCGCGCAGTGTGAAGCTGTACTCGAAGCGCTGCGGCTTGCCCGCCAGCTCGCGCACGCCCATCTCCTCGATGAGCACCTGGTCCACGCGCGTGGCCGTGGCGATGTCGGCGACGAAGCTGACCGGCTCGGCGGCGCGGAACTTCTTGCGCAGGGCGCTCAGGCCGTCGGCGACGGCGTCGCCGGTGAGGACGCCGGCCACGGTGACGCGCGTCGCCCGCCGCCCCTGCCGCTGGAGGAAGTCGCCCTCCAGCGCCGGCACGGCGTGCTGCGTCAAGACCTGGTCCTTTTCGACCTCGAGCTGTTGAACCTGCTGTAGCTCGACATCGCCGAGCATCGGGCGCGCCTGGGGCATGGAAGTCCTCGCCGCGAGACTACGAGTTCAGGTTGCGCAGGTGGGTCACGACGGCGTCAATCAGGCTGTCAATCTCGGCCTTGATCTGGCCGACCGACGGCAGGCTGCCGACGACCTGGGCCACCGACAGCACGTCGTCAATCGTGCCGGCCTGGTCGGGCAGCAGATTCTTGGCCGTGGTCAGCAGGGACGTGATGCCCTGGGTGAACTGGCTCACCTTGTCCACGCCCGGAATCGGCTGGCTCGCCAGGCGATCCACTTCCGTCTTGATGCTGTTCATCAGGTCCACCAGCTTGTTGAGCAGGTCAGTGATCTGCGGGATCAGCGAGCGCAGGGCCTGGATGGCGGGCTTGATGGTCGGAACGTTCTGGTCCAGGAAGGTCTTGAAGGTCGTGAGCGCCGACTTCAGGTCCTCGAACAGGTTGGTCGGTGTCGTTGCCATGTCTCGTGCTCCTTCTCTCTAACTGCGTCCCATGCTGCGGTTGGCCGCCTGCAAGCGTCCGAGCAGGTCGCTCAACGGGGCGATGAACTGTTCCAGGCCCGTCGTCAGGTTCAGGCCCAGGTCCAGGCCGGGCACCATGTCTTCGATGAGCTTCGTCGCGGCGCCCAGGATGTCCGTGTCCAGCGCCGACGTGTCCTGCGGCTCGACCGGCTCGATGTACTCGCGCAACGTGAGGACGTAGGCGAAGCGGTCCGGCTTTCCTGCCAGCTCCTGTACCTGCATATCGTCAATCACGACCTGGTCAATCGCGGCGTCGGCGATGATGTCGGCCGTGAACGGCACGGGCTTGCCGTCGCGGAGCTTGCCGTCGAGCTTTTCGAGAAACGCCCGCGCGTCGGGGCCGGTCGCCACGCCCCACAGGGCCAGGCGCGTCGGCCGCCGCCCCAGGTTCTGCAACAGGCTGCCGTCCATGCCGGGCGGCTTGTGCTCGGCCAGGCTACGGCGCTCGACGGTCGCAATCTCCTGCACCTGCGGCAGCTCCAGGTCATCCAACATCGGTCGCATCGTCACACCCCTATCCCATGCCGCCGCGCCTCCTCGTTCAGGATGCGCTTGAGCTTCGCGGCCAACGCCTCCAGGTCGTCCTCGCCCGCCGCCTCAGCCCATGCCCCCTGCCGCGCCGTCGCCGCCGCCAGCGGCAGGTCGGGCGGCCCGCCCGGCTCCGAGGGCGTCAGGAACGGCAGCCGCGGCGCCAGGGTTGGGTTGACGACGCGCACCGTCGTCTCCGGGTCCGGTCCGGGCGGAGCGAACGCCGACGCCGCGACTGGGTAGTCCAGCATCCCCCACAGCGAGGGCGCGAAGGGCGCGCCGCCGTCGGTCCGCAGAGGCGGGTTGGTAGCGGGCCGCGCCGGCGGCGGACTCGGCAGGGGCGCGGGGCGCGGGGCATCCGATACCGGGGGCGCTGCCGCCGCCTCCGCCCGGTTCGGCGCGGCGTCGCCCGCGGACGCATCGGACGCCAGCTGGATCGAGCGCGTCAGAACGAACAGCGGCGCAGTTGGGCCGTCCAGCCGCGTGGACAACGCCGCCTCGAACGACGCGGCTGAGACGGGGAGCTGTCCCGCGTCGCGCCCACCGCCAGCGGCCTGCACAGCGCCTATCACGCGCTCGATCGGGGTCGCTGCCCAGTCGCGGCCCGCCGGCCCGTCGGCCGCCGGCCAGACCACGCCACTCGGCCTGGGGCTGACCCCACCGACGCCGTCCGCCTGGAGTCGGCTCCCCGGCCCCAACGCCGCGCCGGGGGCGTCGGTCCGTGGGGCGCGGCTCACCGCCCGCGACGCCGCGCCCGCGAACCCTGCCAGCAGCGCCGGGGACGCCTGGCGCGGCAGCTCGGCCACGCGGGCAGCGAGGCGCGAAGGCGTCGGAGCATCGGGCGGATGGTGGGGAGCGGCGGCCCGCGCCGCGTTGCGGCCTGGCGTCCCGGACGCGGCGGGCGTCTCCGCCCCCGTGTCCATTGGGGCGGGGCGGCCGCGCGGGGTCCCGTCGGGCCGCGTGGGCGTCACTTGCGCCTGGCGGCGGGGCGGCGCGGCCCGCTCCTCCGGCGGCCCATCGGCGTCGGCCGCCAATGCGGCGAGGGTCGGTCCGAGCAGCGGGCCGGCGCGCAGCGGGTGGTGAGGAGCCAGGAGCGGCGCGAGCCAGCGGCTGCCGCGAATCAGACACGCGGTCCACGCGGTGCGCCGCGCCATCTGCCGCCCATAGGCGGCGAGGGCCAGGCCCGCCCGGAACGGCGGCTGTGGGCGCGGCCTCATGCGCCTGCCCTCCCGTCGCGGGCCATCTCCAGGTAGAGCAGAATCTGGCCGATGGTCATGCCGCTGACCTCTTCGGGCGTCCAGCCAAACTCGCGGGCCAGGATGAAGCACGCCTTCGCCAGCGGGGCCTGCACCAGCTCTTCGAGGGCGTCGCGGGGCGTGTCTATGCCGCTGATGGCGTTGACACGCTCGACGAGGAAGCGCGCCACGCCGGCCGGCAGCTGCGTGACCTGCTCCAGCTTGAGCGGCGGCTCGACGAGGGACTGCTGCACCATCAGCGCGGCGGACAGGCTGTCGTCGTCCCTGGCCGCCTTGCCGATGCGCTGGAGGTCGCGCACGGTGAGCGGGCGCAGGATGACCTGGCCGCCCGGCCCGCCGCCGTGGGTGTTGAGCAGGTCCGCCGGTAGGTCCACGACGTGGGTCAGCGCGCCACCGGCCAGAAGCTCTTCAGCGGTGAGGGTCATACGGCTCAGCCTCCGGTGGCTTCCTTGTCCTCGATGGTGATGAACAGGCCCTTGAACGTCACGCCCTCCATGAGGAAGTCGTCCTCGGGCAGGTTGAACACCCAGCTATCGAACTTGACGCCGTGGATGGTCAGGGTGCTGTTGGTGTCCGGGAGGGCCGGGTTGCGCGCCAGCAATTGCAGGTTGAAGGACGGCTGCGGGAACGGGGTGTTGCTGCGCTCCACCAGCGCGCCCTTGCCGAGCATTAGGCGCAGGAGAGCGCCGTTGATGAAGGCGCGGCCGATCTTGCCCGTCACGTCAATGTTGCCTTCGCTGAGGGACGCCGGGTGGCGGCGGCCGATCTCGTGGAACGGCTGCACGGAGGTCGTCACCAGCACCTCGACGTTGGTCGCGCGCCCGACGGGACTGAGGCCGTAGAACTCGATGATCTCTTTGGCCGCGTCACCCTCTGCGCCGGCCTCGACGGCGAGGGTGAGGGTCGCGTCCGACCCGGTGTACACATTGGTGTTCGCCATGGGGCAGTCTCCTTAACCGAGGAACATCGTTACCTTGATGTAGTCAATGCTGAACGTCGGGCGCAGGGTCATCGTGACCTGGGCGATGCCGCGAATCTCCTGGTCGCGCGTGGCCGACACGTCCAGGGCGTAGCTCTCCAGCATCTCGTCGTCCACCATGCCCGCCAGGAAGCCGTTGATCGCGCCCTTGAGCGCCTGGCGCACCCGGTCGTTGTTGAGCAGGCCGATGAAGGGATCGCACGCGGAGCGCACGCCGAGCTTGGCGAAGTCCACGATGCGCCGCGTCGTAATCTGCTGGAACGGGCCGAGATCGGTGGTGATGCCCTTGACGACGCGCACGCCGCGCCGGACTTCGAGGCCGAGGACGCCGTTCTGCACGAGCTGCTCGAGCTGGCCGGCGTTGAAGTGTACCTCCAGGTCCGCCACGTTCAGTGTCTTGTTGGTCAGGCTGATGTGCGGGTCGCGCGCCGAGAGCATGCCGGCGATGGCCGCCGCCGAGTACGCGCCCGGCAGCGTCACCGTCGGGTCGGCGATGGTGCGGTCTGCCGCCTTCGCCGCGTCCACCGTCTTGATGCCCGGCGCGACGAAGATGACGCGGTCGCCGGTGACGGTCGGGCTGAGCAGGCTCGTCAGGAACGCCGACGGGTTACTGCCGGCCGGCGCGCTGCCGACGACGGCGATGCGGTCGCGCTTGATCTTGTCGGTGGACGCCGCCTCGACGTGGGCCTTCAGGTCGGCGCCGGCCTGGGTGATGTCCTGCCCGGCGGCGAGGATGATCTGGGCGTTCTCGTTGAGGAGAAGCTCCAGCCCGGCTTTGTAGTCAGTCTCGGCCACGTCCGCCCCGTCTTTGCCGCCGCTGAACGGCAGGGGCGTCGGGGTCCCGCTGGCGGCCGTGACATTGCCGGTCGGCGAGCCAGTCACCGCCGTCTTGACGAGGAGCGAGCCGTTCCGCGCGTCGCCGATGCGCTGCACGATGTCCTGGGCCGTCTTGACCAGGAACGTCTCCTCCGCGCTTCCCAGGCGGAGGGTGAGGGGGATGTTCCCGCCGGTGTCGGCGGCGCCGACCGTCACCGTCAGGCCGTTGCCCCAGGAGCCGGGCGAGAGGGCTTCGAGGCCGACGTTGGTGCCGGCGATGTTGCTCGCCGGCTTCGCGGCGGCAGCCGAGCTAGACGCGACGCGGACGGCGAACACGGTGGCCGCGCCGTGGGAGTAAGCGATCTCCAGGGCGCGCACCAGGGTCAACGGGTTGTTGGCGGTGTCGGGCGCGTCGAACTTGTCGTAGCCGCCGAACATGGCGCGGGCGTCGGCGTAGGAGCTAAGCACCTGGACTTCGCCGACGGGGCCACGGTTCGCGGTGCCCACGATCCCGATGTTGCCCACGGTGATCGGGCCGGGGACGATGAGGGCCTCGGCGCGGACGTCAATGTACACTCCCGGCAAGACTAACTCAGGCATCGGCAAACCTCCTGAGGCGCGTGGCCTCCGTTGAAAATGGGATAGTAACGCAAAGGCGCAGAGGCGCAGAGAAAGAAGAGGCTCTTGATCTTCCCCCTTTGCGTCTTTGCGTCTTTGCGTTTCCTTCCTCTCCGAAACCTACGAGCGGCAATGCGTGGCATTTTCAACTGCCTCTATCTTTGCACTTTGCGTTCGCGGGGGCAGTGGGGGCCGCAGGCCCCCACAATTCTCCCCCATTCCCTCGTGCGCGAGGTGGCACTTCACCTCCGCTGGCGGATGGGACAAGGGGGAATTTGGAGGGGCATGCCCCTCCAAACCTCCCCGACCCAAGAAGTGCAAAGATAGAGAACTGCCTACTGATGGGTGGTAGGGGCAGGTTTCAAACCTGCCCCTACCAGGGCGCGTCGCTACGGCGACGGTGACGGTCATTTCAGCACACGCAGATAGACGACACTGGCGTTGCTCGGCGGAAAGGACGTCTCGCTGAAGCTCACCCGGAACACGTCCCCCGCCCCTTGCAGCACAATCGGCGGGTTGAAGCGCAGCTCGCCGACCTGGTAGTCGTGCAGCTCCAGGGTCTCGCCCGGCAAGAGCGGCGGCGGCGGGAACACCAGGGTCAGCGGGCGGGCCGTGTCGCGCTGGAACAGGTTGAGGAAGTCCACCAGCGACCCCAGGGGCGTGGTCGTCGTGCTGCCGTTCTGGACGACCGTCTGCGTGACCTGGCCCGTCGGGCCGCCGCCCGGTAGATAGGCGACAATGCTCAGCCCGCCCACGCGCAGCACGCCGCGCGGCGGCGGACTCACTTCCAGCGCGGCGGCCCCCTGGCCGTCCCAGCGCGCCATCCAATCGGTGACGACGGTCTGCTCGTGGGTCAGCGGCCCCAGGTCCGTCTCGCTGTCCACCGGGATGCGGGCGATCAGGCTGGCCGCGCCGTCGGTGTCGAAGTAGCGGTATTCGTACAGGACGCTGTAGGTCAGCGTCCGCCGCACGGTCGGCGGCGTCCCGCCTGCCTCGCCGTCCGCCGTGTCGGTGAGCCGGAGCTGGAGGACGCCCTCGCGGCGCAGGTCCACGCTGCGCGCCAGCAGGCGGCTGACAATCGCGTCGGACTGGCCGTTCACACTGTCGAGGTCCGCGCCGGACACGGTGTAGCCGATGACGGCTTCGAGCCAGCCGCCGCGCAGCTCCGCCACCGCCAGCGCCGGCTGGTTGAGCAGGCCGCGCCGCCCGCCGAGACCAAGGGGGCGCGGCGTCAGGCCGAGGAGCCGCACGCCGGCGTTGGGCTTGTCGCCGGGCGCGCGGGCCAGGCCGGCCATGTCGCTCAGCAGGAGGAGCATCTGGCCGAGAAATGGGTCTATGTCCGAGGTTGGGGTGAAGCCGCCCGAATCGCCGGCGATGGCCTCGGCTGCGACGGCTGGCGGCGCCGGCGCCGCCATGACGGCGGACGACTCGGGCGGCGGCAGGGCCGGCTGAGACTCCGGCGGGTTTTCGGGGCGATGGCGGCGAAACACAGAGCTCATGCACACACCTATGGGGTGGGGTCTACACCCATGCGCTCCAGGTATGACAACAAGAAGGCGTTGATGTCCTCCAACCCGGAGACAGACTGCCGATGCCCATCCGAGAAATGCTCAATCACGCCGCGCCACTCTGGGGGAGCGTTCGCTATCTCACGAGGCTCGCGCCAGATGCGCAGGATAAACACGTGGGCGTAGTCGTCGGCTGCCATGCTGTCTCTTGCGTTCAGCTCCTACTGTTACTTCGGCTGCTGCAAAGACATCACGATGAGGGGATCACCGGGTGACTCGGCATACCGCGACGCGTGTGCCCATAATAACATAGCCGTGTCACGCGAACGTCACACGGCTATCACGATCTTGGGTTGTCTCAGCCTTTGGGGGGCTTGGGCGGGGCCTTGCGGGTGGAGCGCCGCCGCCCGGGCTTCTTCGGCGGGGGCGACAGGGTTCCCCGGTCACCGCCCGGCGCGAACTGGCCCATCACGAGGGCGGCCAGCCCGTGGATCACCTGGTCGAACAGACCAGCGTCGAAGTGCGGCGGGAAGTTGCCGAGGCCAAACCTGTTGTCGCCGACATCGCGGTCTTTCTGGTCGGGGAAGCCGGAGAAGCCCCACGGTAGGAAGCCGACAGCGCCCGCCGTGAACGCATACGTCGCCAGGTCTTCCAGCCGCGGCATCTCCGGCGGCAGGTAGCCCGCCTCCTCGACGATGAGCGGCTTGGCGGTCGCTCCGGCCAGGGCGAGCTCGTGGGCGAGATACGCCCGCCGCCGCCCCTCATCCGGATTGTCGGCGAACTCGGCCAGCGGGGGAAGATGCGGGTAGTCTGCGCCGCTCCCGGCCAGGTGGAGCGTGGCGAAGTCGAGGTTGGGGTTAGCATAGAAGCGGCCCGCCTGCACGTCGTCGAAGGCGCAGTGGAGCGTGCTGATGATGCCCGCGCCGACGAGGTGGTTCGGGTCCAGCTTCTTGATCTCCGACGTGACGAGAGTCATGAAGCCGAGGAAGGTTTCGGGGTCGGCCGGTAGCTTCAGCTCGTTGCCCACCTCCCAGGCGAAGATGCGCGGGTCGTTCTTGAAGCGGCCCACGATGGCCTCGACCAACGGCCAGTAGTTGGCGCGCCACTGGCCGTTGTACCAGTCGGCCCCTTCGAGGAAGCCGGCCGGGTTGAAGAACGGCTCGTCCTGGCGCGGGTAGTAGCCGCGGCCGCTGTTGTAGTCGGTGAAGGCGACGAGGAGGCGGACCGCGTCCGGCCGCAGGTTGTCCACCGGCCCGCAGGCGATGTCCAGGGCGGCGGCCAGCCGGTCGCCCACCTCGGCCGCCAGGGAGGCGGGGTCATAGGCGCGGTGGGCCAGGAAAACGCGGGCGACGCTGGCCTTCATCAGGCGCGCGGCGTCGAGCTGCTGCCCGATCTGTTCCTCGTTGCAGTTCTGCGGAACGATGGCGTGATTGCCATAGTGAAGAAGCTCCCGCGTGTTGACGCCGACGAACTTGAACGGCTGCCCATCCAGGCGCAGCTCGCCGTTCTCGCGGCGAACAAAGCCCGCCGCCCGCGTGGGGAACGGGACCTCCGGCTCGGCCGCTCGTCCGTCCAGGGTCTCGGCCAGGTGTTCGCGCTTCAGCTCGTCCGGGTGGAGGACGACCTCCAGCCAGGTGACCTGGTTCGTCTGCGGGTCGCGCTGCGCGACGCTCGCCGTGAAATCCTGGCGTGACACAATCTGGCCGCTGTCGAGCTTGACGTTGTATTCCAGCGACAGGGCCGGGCCGCGCGTCTCCCCGCGCCGATAGGCCAGGGCAGCCGCGCGCATGATGGCGCTGTCCATGTTGAGGCTCTGCCCCTGCTTCTTGAGGTACTGCTCCAGATAGGCCTGAAGCTGGGCATCGCTGATGGCGGAATCGATGGGGTCTATCAGCATCGGGCCGGGGGTCGGCGCGACGGACGGCGGATCGCCGACGACGAAGGCGTCCACCTCGAACGACAGCCCCGCATCGCTGCGCACCCGGGCGACGGCGCGGCGCACACTGTCGCGCGTGTACTGCACCAGGTCGCGGCGCGGGAAGGTCAGCGGGTCGGCGGCGTAGTAGGCGGTGTCGGTGTAGCCGAGCAGGACGATGAAGTGTTTGGACACCCAGCCAGGCCCCGCGCCGTAGGCATACGGCTCCAGCGCGCCGTTCCACAGCCGCAGGATCACGGGCTGGCCGGCGTCGAGCGTCTGCTCCACGCTCTGCCAGGTGCGGAGGGCGCGGTGGGCGATGCGTCGCCCGTCCAGGTAACGCCCCATGCCGTCGAAGTCGGTGAAGACCGGCGTGCTCCAGTCGGTCCCCTTCAGCTCGGCCGACACCCGGTGCATGATATCGCGCAGCGACGACTCGGCTGCCGCCGCGACCTGCCCGATGGACGAGAGGGCCATGGTGAGGCAGCAGGGGCCGCAGTTGTCGTGCCCGCTGCCATCGGACTCGATCTGATTGATGTAGCTGACCCGCAGCGGGAAGGACGGGCGCGTCGGGGCGGCGGCGGCTGTGGCGGTCAGCGCCGGGCCGCTCGCCGATCCGGTCAGCCAGCGGCGCAGATCGTCCCGCGAGCCGCGAAAGACATCGTAGTCCACGGCGCGGCTGAAGCCGGGCACGCTGTCGGCCTTGTACTGCCAGAAGAACCAGTTGTCCCAGCCGTCCGGCAGGGCGGGCTGCGCCGTGTCCCAGTGGGCGACCCACAGCGGATAGCGCGCCGTCCAGGTCGGCGGCAGGCCGGAGCCATCGCGCAGGTGCGCCCACTCACCGGGGCTGGTGTAGATCATGGGGCGGCGGCCCAGCCCATTCTCCACGATGTCGAGCCAGGTGCGCACGCCGTCAACCCACTGCTCGTTGGGGAACGGCGGCGCTTTGGGCCGCGCCTCGACATCTATGATCGGTGGCAGGTCGTCGCTTTCGAGCTGCTTGACCGTCTCGACGAACAGCCGCGCCTGCTTCTCGTGGTCGTCTTCCGGCCAGAAGAAGTGATACGCGCCGCGCAGCAGGCCGTGGTCGCGGGCGGCCTGCCAGTGGCCGGCGAAGGCGGGGTCGGTGTAGTCGTCACCCTCCGTGGCTTTGACGAAGGCGAACCCGAAGCCGGCCTGGGCGATGGCGGCCCAGTCCAGCCCCTGCTGCCAGACCGCCACGTCAATGCCCCTGGCCCAGTCGCCTGGCAGGGGCGGATCGAACGGCGTGTTTGTCGTATCGGGCATAACGCATCTTCCTCCTTTTGAAATCCCTGGGCTGTCACGCCAAGACTCCCATGCCGTTGGCACGGCATGCGCCGACACAAGAAACCCCCGGATGCTCGCCCCGAACGCCAGGCCCGCCCGCCGCTGAAGCAGCGGGCTACGAGTGCAAGCCTGAGAGGCTGCCGCTCCGGCTCCGCCAGCCCCTTGGGCTTGCATGAGTAGCCGTAGGCTTGAGCCTACGGCGGCGACGGCCGCTCACGACGCATCCTGACGGACGACCACTCGCCCGGCGCTATCGCTGGCCCTGGTGCAGCGTCTGTTCCTCCAACAAGCGAACGACACTCTGAAGGTGGTCGCTCGCTCGGTTGAGCATTCGGATGGCCTCCTCCAGGCGCAACTCGATGTCCGACAGCTCCGTCGGCTTGGCGAGGGCGGTGGAGGTGGGGGGCGCGACGGCGCGCAGCTCGACCGGCGGCGCGGGGCTGTCGGCGAGTTGGGCGAGGGCGGGCGACCCACCGTGCGGCTCGGCCGGCTCCTGGCTGATCTGGTGGTAGAGGGCCTGGGTCTCTTCCATGGGCGCGATGCCCAGCTCGTTCGCCAGGAGCGTGCGGCAGGCTTCGTACTGGCGGATCGCCTGGGAGCGCTGCCCGGTCAGCCAGTACAGGCGGATGACCTCGCGCTGCGTTTCTTCCCGCAGCGGGTCGTGCTGGAGCGCCTTCAGCCCGTAGCTCAAGCCCGCCTCGTACTGTCCGTTCCGGGCGTGGAACCGCATCAGGCGCGTCAGGCCGTTCAGGTAGAGGCAGAACAGGTGCTCGCGGTGCGCCAAAGCCCAGTGATCGTAGAACCCTTCGAGACAGTCGCCACGGTACAGCCTCAAGCCGGCCTCGATGCGGTCGGCGTCGGCCGGCTCCATCTGCTCGAGCGGGCGGGCGAGGGCGTCGCCGAGCTGACTCTCGAAGGCGGCGACGTCCAGCCAGTGATCGCTCTCCCAGTTGAAGCCGATGTCGCCGCTGGCGGAGGTCATCAGGTACGTGCCGCGCGGCACGCCCGGCGGCTCCAGCTCGCGCCTGAGCCGCCACAGCGCCGTGCTGAGGCAGCGGTGCGCCTGCGTCTGCGTCTGTTCGCCCCAGATGAGATCGGCGAGGACATCGCGGGGGTGCTGACGATACCCATTGATCATCATGTAGGCCAGCAACGTCTGGCCCGTGCGGGTGATTTTCAACGGCGCCGAGATGCCATCATGCGCGACTGTGACGCCACCCAACAATGCGATACGTAGGAGAGCCATCACCAGCAGCCTTTCTTCCCGTCGTGCAGCCTGGACGGGAACCATGAGCGGCGGAACCTTCGGATGGAGAACCGGGTTTGATCACCAGCACGTGGCTCTGAGTTAGACGTACGATGTACTGGATGGGTGACGCAGATGCCGCGATTGGGCAGGAGGCTGGAATGGCTGCCCTTCGTCGTAGACGACGAGCCGCCGGCTGGGGAGGCCCACAGAACGAGTATACAGCCAGGTTCTAATAGATTCGCTACTCGATGCGCTACTAGATTCGCTTTTGGAATCGCTCGTTGGCCGGGTCTTCTGCTCTCAATTCTATGCGTGCGCGCGCCACGCGCAACTGCGACTCCCAGAACGAGCCGCCCCGTCTCCAACGAGGGGACGATGGGCGGCTCGTTCTCCTTTCCGCAGATGCCGGCGCTCGGCGCGTCAGCGCACTGTCAGCTCGACGCGGCCGTCGAGGACCTTCACGTCCTCGACATACCACTGCGAGGTGTACTGCGCCAGGGCCTGGTTCGCCATGCTCGGCACCATCGAGGACACGAAGCCGCCCGGCGACATGGACTCGATATTCAGGGTGACGACGCCGTTCTGCGCGACTGGCCGCCCGACCAGGTCAATGTTGCTCAGCGACATGAAGCCATAGGTGGCGCTGTCGGCGGTCAGGTGCAGCCGATTGTTGGCGAAGCGCACGTTCAGCCCGCGCACGTCCGCGCCGTACTGCCCCAGCGCTCCCTGCGACACGAACTTGGCGACGTCCCCTTCGGTAATGACGACCTTCTTGGGGCCGGTCGTCGCCGTCGCTTCGGGGGCCTTCGTCGCTGTCCGCGTCGGCCGAATGGTCGGCGACGGCTCAACGGTGCGTGTGGCGGTCGGGCGCGGCGTGGCGGTGTTTGTCGGGGCGAGCGTCGGCGCCAGGGCGACGGGCGCGCTCGTCGGTGCGGCAGGGACGGCCGTCGCTTCGGCCGTCTGCGACGACCCGAAAAGCGACCAGCCGCTACAGCCGGCCAGGAGTCCGATTCCAATGAGCAAGGCGGCGATGGTCGCCCAACGCCATGTCGAGGCGATAGTCATAAGCGCTTATTCCCTTCGCGCGGTCGCGGTTCACGGTTCAATGGCCGTTCATTATACGCGCGTTGGTCGTTCTCCCGCGAATCCGCGGCCCTTCCCTTGAACACGCCCAGGACTGTTGGCACGCGGCTTGCCTTGTAAAACGCCAGATGGCGAACATCGGGAGGAAACATGGCAAAGCGAATCAATGACATCCTCGACAAACTCATCGAGATGGATCACACGAAGGGCAAGGCGAAGCCGCCAGAGACCGGCGTGGCTGAGCGGCGACAGCAAGACATCGAAGGGCTAGGCCGCGCGGACCCCGCCGCGCCCCCGCCGACGCCGCGCCGCCGGATGGGGCGGGAGCGAGTCGCGCGCATCCTTGAGACGGGCTTCATCGAGTAGCGACGCATCTGCGGCGGCAGAGAAGGGGCCACCCGGCGACAGGGTGGCCCCTCGGCGTTGACAGGGCCGCCGATTCAACGATAATGATACGTGTCGCGGTGTTACTCTAATCCAGCCGGAGGTACAATGCCAGTCAAAGACAGTTTCACACCTGAAGAATGGAAAATGCTGCTCCAGGGTCCGATGAC
This sequence comes from Anaerolineae bacterium, assembly GCA_046328525.1. Classification (GTDB taxonomy): domain Bacteria; phylum Chloroflexota; class Anaerolineae; order Epilineales; family JAHCIE01; genus JBDHWG01. The sequence goes on along the minus strand of JAXLWK010000004.1, from coordinate 254,497 downwards.
CGTCGGCCTGGCTGTGTCCGCGGCCAGCCCCAGCGGCCCCATCGGCATCAGCAAAGAGAGCTATGCCATCGCCAAGTCGCTGGCCGCCGTCAAACAGGCCGGCTCGTCGAACGCGCTGGTGCAGGCCGTGGCCGAGGAGCTTGTGCAGGATCACAACGCCGCCAAGCCCGACGACATCAAGGGCAAAAGCCCGGCCGAGGTGGTCGGCCAGGCGGCGGCGCTGCTCGGCCAGATGTCCGGCATGTTGAGCGAGAAGGGCAGCGCGGATGGGCCGGGTTTCAAGGAGTGGCTGATCGGAATCGCCGCCGCCGTCGCCCACGCCGCTAAGGAAAACACGAGCTTCGGCTTCGGCGGCGTCGAGGTCTCGGACGCGGAGAAGGCGGCGGTGGCTCAGCTCGCCGAGGCGCTCGGCGTCGCCGATCCTCTCGGTGGCGCGCCGGCGCCCGCTGCGCCCGCACCCGCCCCCGAAGCGCCCGCCGAGGGCGGCCCCGGCGCGTCCGGCGATAGCGACGTGCTGGCCGATCTGTCGAAAGGATAATCAACAAATCATCCTTTTGGGCTTTGACCCGCCCCATAGGCTGTGGTATACTAGCCCCAACGAGACATAGACCGCGTTGACGGAGACATGCGCGGGCTGCGCCGACTTCAGAGAGCCGCCGGGTGGTGCGAGGCGGTAGCGGTGGCCCGACGTTCCCCTCCTGAGCTGCTCCCGGAAACGGCGTCCGCCGACTAAGGGGGCCGGCCGCTCCCCGTTACGGAGATATTGAGGCCCGCCGCGCCACTGTGGCGCCGGGCAAACCCAGGTGGCACCACGAGCGCTCCTCGTCCTGTATGGACGGGGAGCCTTTTTTGTGTCAGTCATCCTTTGTGGAGGTGAGGCATGCTAGACATCAACCTGATGCGGGAGAATCCCGACACCGTGCGCGCGGCGCTGGTCAAGCGCGAGGACAATCCGGGCATCGTGGACCGCATCCTGGCCCTGGACGAGCAGCGGCGCTCGCTTCTGTACCAGATCGAGACGCTGAAGGCCGAGCTGAACGCCGGCTCGAAACAGACCGGCAAGCTGCCGAAGGAGGAGCGCCCCGCTCACATCGAGGCGATGCGCGCCCTGGGCGACCGGATCAAGGACATGGAGCCGACGGTCGCGGCGGTGGAGACGGAGCGCGACGCCCTGCTGCGTGAGGTCCCCAACGTCCCGGCGCCGGACGTGCCCCTCGGCGACGAGAGCCACAACGTCATCGTCCGCGAGGTGGCCGAGCCGCGCCAGTTCGACTTCGCGCCGCGCCCCCACTGGGAGCTAGGCGAGGCGCTCGGCATCATAGACTTCGAGGCGGGCATCAAGCTCAGCGGCTCGCGCTTCTACGTCCTCAAGGGCCTGGGCGCGCGCCTCCAGCGCTCGCTGATCCAGTGGGCGCTCGACCTGCACGCCGATCAGGGCTACACCGAGATGTACACGCCGTTCATGGTGCGCGAGGCGTGCATGTGGGGCGCGGGACAGTTGCCCAAGTTCCGCGACAACCTCTACCACGACGCGGAGGAGGACTTCTGGCTGGTGCCGACGGCTGAGGTTCCGCTGACCAACATCCCGTCTGGCGAAATTCTGGACGCGGCCCAGCTACCGATGAACTGGACGGCCTACACCCCGTGCTTCCGCCGCGAGAAGATGGCAGCCGGGCGCGACGTGCGCGGCATCAAGCGCGGCCACCAGTTCGACAAGGTGGAGATGTACAAGTTCGTCCTGCCGGAGACGAGCTACGCCGAGTTGGAGCGCCTGACCGCCGACGCTGAAGAGACGGTCGCTCGTCTCGGCCTGCCGTACCGCACCAAGCTCCTGGCGACGGGGGACCTGGGCTTCGCTTCGACCAAGACTTACGACATCGAGGTGTGGGCGCCGGGCCAGGATGAGTGGCTGGAGGTCAGCTCGTGCTCGAACGTGGAGGACTTCCAGGCGCGGCGGGCCAACATCCGCTTCCGCCGCGAGGCGCGGGGCAAGCCGGAGTACGTCCACACGCTCAACGGCTCGGGCGTGGGGATGCCGCGCGCGGTCATCGCCATTCTGGAGAACTACCAGCAGGAGGATGGGACGGTCGTCGTGCCGGAGGCGCTGCGCCCCTACATGCGCGTGGACGTCATCACGCCGGCCGGGAAGTGAGAGGGTGACGGGGTGACTGCTTCGCCCGCGAGATACGGCGTCGCTGCGAGGACGACGATAGGAGGACGAAGCAGCCTCCCGCCGGGTGAGAGGCAGGCTATAGCAGGCTTTCGGGTTGCGCGAAGAGGACAGGAACGCCAAGGCGCAGAGGCGCAAAGAAAGATAACGCGATGTTCCCCTTTGCGTCTTTGCGCCTTGGCGTTCCCATCTCTTGCCAGGAAAGTTCGCCTGGGCCGGCGACGACGCGGCCCGAACGAACTTTCATAGCAGGCGGGCTTCTTTCGGGGGTGTGGGGGGCGAAGCTCCCCACTGCCGAAGCAATCTCGCGGTAGGCGAACGCGGCGCTATTTCTCGACTAGACCACGTGATGCAAGGGCGCGGGATTGCTTCGCTACGCTCGCGATGACGGCGCGGCATGTTCTTGTGTCGGCGCATGCCGTCACACGCGCCTGCGGTTCGCGTAAGACCGGGAACAACATTCTCATCTAACGATTGCCAGGCGGCCCAATCCGCTCGGAGGGATGGCAGAGCGGTTGAATGCGGCGGTCTTGAAAACCGTTATGGGGCTTGTCCTCATCGGGGGTTCGAATCCCTCTCCCTCCGCCTTGTGAGAGTGGGTGACGATGTGAGGAAGTGACGATGTGAACGCCACTTTGCCACTCCGTCACCCCGTCACTATCGCTTGACCACGCCGCCGGAGTGTGTTATAATACCTTCCGCAGCCTGGGGGGGTCGCATAGCCAGGTCTAGTGCGGGCGCCTGCTAAGCGCCTACGGGGGCTTAACCCCCCGTCGAGGGTTCAAATCCCTCCCCCTCCGCCTTCGATAGGTCCAGCCCTACGCCACCCCAGGCCGTAGGGCTGGAGTCTTTTTCACCCCCCTGAGAGGTCATTCATGAGCGAGTCGCCAACGTTGGCCTACCTCGTCGTCACCGGCTCCGTCTACGCCTTCCGCGTGCCTGAGCTAATCGCCGGCCTGAGCGGGCTGGGGCTGCGTGTCCTGACCCTGCTCACGCCGGGCGCGCGCCAGGTCATCAGCCCGCGCGAGCTTGTGCGCGTGGCGGGGCATCGCCTCGTCGAGAGCTACTTCGACGCCGCGCTTCTCCCGCGCCCCGAGCCGGGCCTCGTCCTCGTCGCCCCGTGTACCTTCAACACCCTCAACAAGCTGGCCCAGGGCATCGCCGACAGCCTGCCCCTCTCCCTGACCAGTGAAGCCATCGGGCACGGCGGGCCGGTGCTGGTCGCCCCGTCGCTCAATCCGGGCCTGTGGCAGCACCCGCGCACCGCGTCCTCCCTGGTGACGCTGCGCGGGTGGGGCATCACCATCGTGGAGCCGGAGCCGATGGAGCATGGCCTTGCCCCCACCGCGACGATCCTGGACGCGGTGCGCGCGCGCCTCGCCGGCTGACCGCTCACGCCGCAGTGGAGAGCCTATGTCCCGAACCCGTGTCATCATCATGGGCGCCGCCGGCCGCGACTTCCACAACTTCAACATGGTCTACCGCGACAACCCGGACGCCGAGGTCGTGGCGTTCACCGCGACCCAGATTCCCGGCGCGGAGAACCGCGTCTACCCCGCGTCCCTGGCCGGCCCGCTCTACCCCGCCGGCATCCCCATCTACCCCGAAGCCGACCTGGAGCGCCTCATCGCGCAGCACGCCGTAGACGACGTGGTCTTCGCCTACAGCGACGTCTCCCACGAGCACGTCATGCACCGCGCGTCCCGCGTCCTGGCGGCCGGCGCTGACTTCCGCCTCCTCGGCCCAGGCCGCACGACGCTGCCGTCGCAGCGCCCCGTCATCGCCGTGTGCGCCGTCCGCACCGGCTGCGGCAAGAGCCAGACCAGCCGCCTGGTGGTGCGCGTCCTGCGCGAGGCGGGGCAGCGTGTCGTCGCCGTGCGCCACCCGATGCCCTACGGCGCGCTCGCCGAGCAGGCCGTCCAGCGCTTCGCCGCTTACGACGACCTCGACCGCCAGCGCTGCACCATCGAAGAGCGCGAGGAGTACGAGCCGTACCTCGACGCCGGCGCGGTCATCTACGCCGGCGTGGACTACGGGCGCATCCTGGCCCAGGCGGAGGCCGAGGCGGACGTGATCGTGTGGGACGGCGGCAACAACGACATCCCGTTCTTCGCCCCCGACCTACACATCGTCGTCGCCGACCCGCTGCGCCCGGGCCACGAGCTGCGCTACCACCCGGGCGAGACCAACCTGCGCATGGCCGACGTGGTGGTCATCAACAAAGAGGACACCGCCGCGCCGGAGGCCATCGAAACGGTGCGCGCCAACATTCGCGCCGCCAACCCCGCCGCCACCATCGTGGACGCCGCCTCGCGCATCACGGTCGAGGACAGCGTGGCGCTGGCCGGGAAGCGCGTCCTGGTGGTCGAGGATGGGCCGACGCTTACCCACGGCGAGATGCCGTTCGGCGCGGGCACAGTGGCGGCGCAGCGCCTGGGCGCGACCATCGTCTCGCCGGTGGCGTTCGCCGTCGGCTCGATGCGCGAGGTCTTCGCGCGCTACCCCCAGGCGCAGAGCGTCCTGCCGGCGATGGGCTACAGCGAGGGGCAGATCCGCGACCTGGAGGCGACCATCGCCGCCGCCGACGTGGACGCCGTCATCCTCGGCACGCCGATTGACCTGCGGCGCGTGCTGCGCATCGGCGTGCCGGCGGTGCGCGTGCGCTACGAGCTGGAGAGCCTGAGCCGACCGGCGCTAGAGGACATCGTCCGCCAGCGGCTGAGACAGGCGGGTTTTGACAGAAGCGCGTCCAGGCCATAGAATGGCCCCATTCACGGCGCACAGGGGAAGCCATGTCGGACGCCTCTCCCACGCTGAGTGTTCGCCTCGCCCGGAGCGCGCCCATCCTGGTGGCCGCGCTCATCGTGCTCGACGGCCTGCACTTCGTCTTCGCGCGGAGCCTGAACTCGTTCATGCCGCCGGTGCTGGCGTCGTGCCTCGTCACCGCCGTGGCCGCCGTTCAGGTGGGCGTCTATGCCGGGGCGACCGGGCAACTCCGACCCGGCACGTTGCGCCACCACCTGCGGTTCTTCCTCGCGGTGGGCGGACTGGCGGGGATCGCGACGTCCATCAGCTATGTGGCGGTGCAGTACATAGACCCCGGCACGGCGTCCCTGCTCAGCGAGTCGTCCATCCTGTTCGGCGTCTTGCTCGGCGTGTTCTGGCTGAAGGACCGGCTGACGACGCGCCAGGGCGTTGGGGTGGCGGTGGCCCTGGTCGGCGTGGCGACGATTACATTCCAACCCGGCGACTACCTGCGCATCGGGGCGCTATTGGTGCTGACGTTCGCGGCGCTCTACGCCACCCACGCCGGCGTGGTGAAGCGGTACGGCGGCCACATCGCGTTCACCGAGTTCTTTTTCTGGCGTCTCGCCATCATGGCCGGTGTGATGGCGGTGACGACGACGGCGTTCCGGGCGTGGCAGTGGCCGAGCGCGCAGGCGTGGCTGGCGCTCCTGGTCTTCGCCCTGCTGGATGTCGTCATCAGCCGCGCCCTGTATTACATGGCGCTGCGGCAGCTGAACATGTCCGTGTTCTCGATCATCCTGACCCTCAGCCCTGTCGTCGCCATTCTGTGGACGTGGGGCGTGTTCGGGGTCGCGCCCACGTTGCAGCAGCTCGTGGGCGGCCTCGCCGTCGTCATGGGAATCGCCGTCGTCACCACCGCCCCGCTGCGGTGATACACTTTAGGAGTTACGCAGTTGGGGAGGGCATTGGACCACGAAGGGCACGAAATCGCACGAAAAACGCGAAAGGGACGCGCCCCACGGCTCTTTTTCGTGCCGTTCGCGCCCGTTTCGTGCCGTTCGTGGTCCAATGCCCTCCCCAACTGCGTAACTCCTACACTTGTCAAATCAGTCAGGGCCACATCATTCACTGAAAGGCAATCGCATGCGTGAGAATCGTGTTCGCACTATCTGGCAGCAAGGGGGCGCGGTCGTCAACGGCTGGCTCCACATCCCCTCGACCTTCGCCGCCGAGACCATGTCCCAGACCGGCTGGGACAGCCTGACCATTGACCTCCAGCACGGCCCAGTGGACTACCAGGCCGCCGTCGCCATGCTCCAGGCCATGTCGGCGACCAACGTCACCCCGTTCGCCCGCGTGCCGTGGAACGAGCCGGGCATCATCATGAAGATGCTCGACGCCGGGTGCTACGGCATCATCTGCCCCATGGTGAACAGCCGCGCGGAGGCGGAGGCGTTCGTCGGCGCGTGCCGCTACCACCCGCGCGGCTACCGCAGCCACGGCCCGACGCGCGCGCGCCTCTACGCGGGCGACGACTACTCCGCCCGCGCCAACGACACGATCATCACCATGCCGATGATCGAGACAGAGCAGGCGGTGGAGAACATTGACGAGATTCTCAGCGTCGAGGGCGTGGACGCGCTGTACGTCGGCCCGGCCGACCTCAGCCAGAGCTACGGCTACCCGCCGCGCATTGATGTCACCGAGCCGTTCATGGTGGACAAGCTCGACCGCATCATTGCCGCCGCCAAGCGCCACAACGTCGCCGCCGGCATCCACTGCGCTGCCCCCTCATACGCGCGGCAGATGATCGAGAAGGGGTTTCAGTTCGTCACGATTCTGAGTGACGGGGGATTGCTGGCGAACGCCGCCCGGGCCGCCGTCGAGGCAACGAAGGGAACGGGCAAGAACGGCGGCGGCCCCACCGGCCCGTACTGAGCGGACTTTGGACCGCGAAGGTCACGAAAGCCCACGAAAAACGCGAAAGGCGCAGAGCGTTTGGTAGCTCCACGCAACAGCGTGGAACGGTAGCGCCGACTTCAGTCGGCATTTCCTCGGAGCCGACTTCAGTCGGCGCTACAGGCTCAAATGGATGCGGAGTTACCCGCCGGCCCTCCCTTGAAAATAACCCTGGGCCGCCTCGTCGCCGGTCGCCGTAGGCTCAAGCCTACGGCTAAGGATGGAAGCCCAAGGGGCTGGGGAAGCCGGAGCGGCAGCCTCTCAGGCTTCCATTCGTAGCCCGCTGCTTCAGCGGCGGGCGGACCTGGCGTTCGGGCTGACAGCGATTTTCATCCGTCTGCTGGTGGACACACGTCCATGAGGAACTCCCTTATGGAGTACTTCGCATCGCTCCCCGAAAACCCCGACGCCAAGTGTTAGCTCCAAGAGCGGGTAGAGAGTTACTCTCGAGTCACGAGGTCGGCGGCGGCCAGTGCAGCCAGAGGACGCACACGAACACAGCGATGTTCACCGCGAGTGCGGCGACGGTGTTAAACACCGGCCACGTGCCGAGGAACAGCACGATGCCAACGGTGGAGATGATGGCGAAGACCACAGCCAGCGGCTGCCACAACGTGGTCGGCAGAAGGATGCCCCAGAATGCCAGCGCCGCCGCGACGAACCCGACGGCCGACAGGACCCAGAAGACGCTGGCGACGGCGCGCGCCGCGACGGGCGCGAGCGACGGGAGCAGCCACGAGCGCGCCGGCCGCCAGCCGCCTGTGTCACGCCCTCGGCCGGTGAAGGAGAGCGCCGCGAGCGCCCCAATGTGGCCCAGGCCGTGAATCAGGAGCACCGCGCCGACGAGAATATGGATAGTTGAGGCGGACACGGAGGTACACTCCTAGTGAGTGAGTAGGGGCGATCCTTGTGGTCGCCCTGAGTGGGGTTGTCTGCCTGGGTACCCATAGGGGCGATCCTTGTGGTCGCCCTGAGTGGGGTTGTCTGCCTGGGTACCCACATGGGCTATCCCTACCAGCTAGTCGCCGACGGGAGCGGCGGCTTTCAGCGTGTCCAACAGTATTCGCGCCGCACCATAGGAGTCATAGGGAGACCAAATCGGATAGACTGCGCCTGGCTTGAGAAGTTCGGCCTCTTCCTGCGCCAGTTGAGACACCAGCACCTGAATGATGTGCAGCTTGTCGGCGCGGTTCAGTTCGCCAAGTTGATCGAGTAACTCTCTGGATATCATTGTAGCACTCTCCTGACAACCAATGGGTGTTACGCCGGTTGCAGGATGCCCAGGGCGCGGTCTATGCGCGCCAGCGTCGTCTCGCGGCCCAGGCACGCGATGGTCCCGAACAGCGGCGGCGCGACGCGCTTGCTGCTCAGCGCCACCCGCAGAATCGTGAACAGGTCGCCGGGCTTGATGCCCCGCGCCTCGGCCATCCCCCGCAGCGCCGCCTCGATGCTCGCCGCGTCGAACGGCTCCAGCCCCGCCAGCACTTCCCGCGCTGCCTCAAGCTCCCCCGCCGCGTCGGCGGGCGTGAGCTTCTTCGGCGTCAGTTCGGCCCCTTCGGGCGCGGGCGGCGTCACGAAGAAGAAGTCCAGCAGCTCCACGGCCTCGGTCAGGTTCGCCATGCGCTCCTGGATCAGCGGAACCATCGGCTCGATCTGCTCGGCGGTCACGTCGAACCCGGCCGCCGCCATGAACGGCGCGATCCGCCGCGCCAGGTCGTCCGGCGCGAGCATGCGGATGTGGACGCCGTTGAGCCACTCGGCCTTGTCGTAGTCCACGGCGGCGGGCGCGGCGCGGACGCGGCGCAGGTCGAACGCCTCGATCAGCTCCGGCACGGTGTAGATCTCGCGGTCGCCGCTGGTCTCGGCCCAGCCCATGAGCGCGATCCAGTTGAGCAGCGCCTCCGGCAGGTAGCCCATCTCGCGGAGCTGATGCACGAAGATGGGATACTCGTTCGACCCCTTGCGCTTGCTCATCTTGCCCTTGCCCGACGGGTCGAGGAATAGGGACAGGTGGTAGAAGCGCGGCGTCTCCCAGCCGAGGGCCTGGATGACCTGGACGTGGAGCGGCAGGCTCGGCAGCCACTCGACGCCGCGCAGCACGTCGGTGATGCGCATCAGCCCATCGTCCACCATCGCCGCGAAGTGGTACGTCGGGAAGCCGTCGGACTTGAGCAGCACGGGGTCGCGCAGCGACTTGTTGGGGAAGCGGATCTCGCCGCGAATCTCGTCGTAGACGACCGTCTCCCCCTCTTCCGGCATCTTGAACAGGACGGCGGGCCGCACCCCGGCCTCGCGCCGCCGCGCCTTCTCCTCCTCTGGCATCGAGCGGACGCGGCGGTTGAACGCGACCGGGTCGGCCTCGCCCACCGCGTCGCGGATGGCGTCCAGCTCGTCCTTCGAGTAGTACGTCTCGTAGGCGTGGCCGCTGTCGAGCAGCGTCTGGATGTAGGCGTGGTAGATGGGCAGGCGCTCCGACTGGACATACGGGCCGTAGGGGCCGCCGACGTCCGGGCCTTCGTCCCACTCCAGCCCGAGCCAGCGCAGGCCGCTCTTGATGTTATCCAGGCTGCCCTCGACGTAGCGCGTGCGGTCGGTGTCCTCGATGCGGAGGATGAACTGGCCGCCGAGCTTGCGGGCGCTCAGCCAGTTGTACAAGGCCGCGCGGGCGACGGCGATGTGCAGGAAGCCGGTCGGACTCGGGGCGACGCGCCCCCGGAAGGGGCTAACAGGTGGGTTGGTCATGGGTCACCAGTCGAATTCCAGCATCTTGCGGCGCATCACGACGCTCTCGACAATGCCGAGACCGAACATGAAGGTTACCAGCGAGCTGCCGCCAAAGGAGATGAATGGGAGCGGCTCCCCCGTCGTCGGCACCAGGTTCAGGTTGACGGCGATGTGGAGCGCGGTCTGCAAGAAAATGTTGAACGCGATGCCCACCGCGAGCAGCCGCCCGAAGTCATCCGTGGCGATGCTGCTGGCGCGGATGAGCCGGAGCAGGAGCAGGGTGACGACGATGATGAAGAGGCTCACGCCGACAAACCCCAGCTCCTCGGCCATCACCGAGAACATGTAGTCGGTGTACGGCTGGCGCAGGTAGTGCAGCTGGCTCTGGAGGCCCTGGCCGTAGCCCTGGCCCGTCCAGCCGCCCGACCCGATGGCGATGAGCGCCTGAATGGTGTTGTAGCCCTTGCCGGAGGCGTCGCTGCTGGGGTCCAGGAAGGTGATGATGCGGTCGAGCTGGTAGCCCTCCAGGAAGCGCAGGCTGATGGGGATGGCGGCGACGGCGGCGAGGCCGAGGGTCGCGGCGTGCCAGACGCGCATCCCGGCGACGAACGCCATGACGAGCCAGATGGGCGCGAGGAGCAGGGCGCCGCCCAGGTTCGGCTCGACGAAGATCAGCCCCATGACGACGACGGTCATGCCCAGGGTAATCAGCAAATGCCGCACCTGGCGCATGTCGTGGCTCGACATGTAGCTCGCCAGGACGATGACCAGCAGCACCTTCGCCATCTCCGACGGCTCGACGCGGAACAGCTTCAGGTCGAAGGAGCTGCGCGCGCCGCCGAAGGCGCTGCCGGCGACCAGCACCGCGCCCAGCAGGCCCAGCAGACCGATGTAGATGACCTTCCACAGCCTGGCCCAGATGCGATAGTCTATCCAAACCGCCGCGATGAACACGACCAGCCCTAGCGCGGCATAGGCGCTCTGGCGCACGGTGCGCGCCTCGTAGATGGCGGTCATCTCGACGCCGCGAATCATGAAGATGCCGAAGGCCATTAGCGCCACGGCCGTCACGAGCAGGAGCCAGTCGAAGCGGCGAGCGTACTTCCAGTTGATCACGGAGCAGACCCTCACCCTCGCCCTCGTCCAGGAAGGGAGGGAAGCCGACAGGGATGTATTTGAAATTTTACTCTCGGCTCCCGTCAGCAGCAATTCCAGGCGGCGTCCCCGGTTTACAACCTTTTTACAATTTCGGGCATATCTTCCGCCCACGCCCCGGCGTCTTTCAAGGTGTACGCGCGGCGCGGCAGACGGCCGATGCCTCGCCACGCGCACGGGGGACACGCTCAGCCGCTTTTGGTGACAGTACACACTTGCGACAAGGAGATAGGCGAACAATGCACAACATCCGACGACTGACTGTGGCGTTCATGCTGGCGGCTTTCGCCGCCGTCGCCGCGCTAGGCGCGGTCGCGTGGGCCGACACCGGCGATCACCCCAACCGGGGCATGCACGCTATCGGCACGATCAAGAGCATTGACGGCACAGCCACCCCCCACACTTTCACGATCCAGCCGCTCATGGAGCGCGCCGGAAGTCCGGAGCGGACGTTCTCGGTGGATGACAAGACCAAGTACTTCATCTACGACAACCTCGACGCCAAGTTCACCGATCTCAAGACGGGCATGCGGGTCGAGGTGGACGCCCACAAGGCGAGCGACAGCGACACCTGGCTCGCCGACATGGTGACCGTCGTCCCGCCGGTTCCGGCGGCGATGGGCCGGGTGACGGCGGTATATCCGACGACCACCACGTTCGTGATCCGCTCGGAGGAGCACGGGGCCGCGGTCACCACGGACAACAGCACCATCTTCCGCGTGCCGCAGTCGAGCAACACCCCGCCGACGTTCGCCGACATCAAGGTGGGCGACTGGGTGAGCGTGTGGGCCAAGCCCAAGCCGGCGGCCGAGGATAACGATCACCCGGCGCCCAGCGCGATCAACCCGGCGTATGTCGTCCAGGTTGTGCGCCGCGCCCCCCCGCCGCCCCCGCCGCCGACCACCCGCCTCTTCAACGAGGACGGCAAAATCGCGGGAGCCGTGGATACGACGAACGAGACCTTCACGCTGAGCTACGACGACGGCGCTAAGACGGCCATCGTCCACTACCACGGCGCGGTGATCCTGCCGAAGGACGCGAAGCTCGCCGAGAACCTGCGCGTGCGCGTGGTCGGGACGTACAATCCGAGCAGCGCGTCGCCACAGATGCAGGTCAACGCCCGCATCATCGTCGTGGAGCACGAGCACGACTGAGGGATGCGCTGAGTCGAGACGCGCCCCGGCGCGCCGCCCTGTAGCGCCGACTTCAGTCGGCATCTTGGGCCAGACAAGGCATAGACAGCACCGCACCCCGCCGGATCCGGCGGGGTGCGGTGCTTTTTTGCTGGGAGCCAGGACCGCGAAAGCGCGCGAAAAACGCGAAAGTCCGCCATGCACTTGGATTCACCAACGGTCAAATGAAAGTCGCAGACGACGGGTCTGGTACACAGGCGGTGTGCGTCTTGTCGTGACGACTTTAGTCGTTCTGCGAGCGCAAGAGCGACTGGAAGTCGCCACTACATGTCTTCCATCATAGGTGCAACAGCCCTACGGCAGCACTGGCGGCAGCTTGACCTGGCGTTCCAGGTAGGGCAGGAACACCTGGTAGACGCGCGGCGTCGGCGTACCCCCCTCGCCCCTTGTGGGAGAGGGGCTGGGGGTGAGGGTCGGGGTGAGCGTCGGCGTCGGCGTACCCCCCTCGCCCCCTGTGGGAGAGGGGCTGGGGGTGAGGGTCGGGGTGAGGGTCAGCGTCGGCGTTCGGGTCGCGGTCGGTGTCTTCGTGGGCGGCGTCGTCGCCGTCGGACTCGCCGTGGGCGACGGGCTAGGGGTGAGCGTCGGGGTGAGGGTCGGGCTGGGGGTCAGGGTGAGGGTCGGGCTGGGCTGCGGCGTCATGGTCGGCTCCACGACCGCGCAGTCGTCGAACGCCACGTATTGCAGCCCGCTGCTCGTCCCAAACCAGCGGCTGCACAGCGTCTCGCGCGCCGTGCTGAGGGTGTTCATCGTCGCGCTGTCCACCGGGCGGCTGAAGGTGCGCCACTGTTGGGCGTAGGTATCGTAGCGGCTCGCGCCCTTGTCGTGCAGGAACCAGACCTGCCAGCCTTCGACGACGATGGCGCGCACGACGCTGCTGGCGAGGCCGCCGCCTGTGTTCGCCGGCGTGAACGTTGTCCATCGCTGGCTCTCCGTCGGCCGGGCGGCATACGACCGCATGCTGACACCTTGCGGCGTTACTACCCAGACGCTGCCGTAGGCGTCCACACCGATCGCGGTGACGTAGTCCGATGGCAGGCCGCCGCCCGTGGAGGCGTTGGTGAACGTGGTCCAGTCCTCGTGAATATCGCTCGACGTGCCGTAGCGGTACAACATGCGCACGCCGGACTCGGTCGCCAGCCAGACCTGCGTGCCGCCGGCCGGCGGAATGTAGGCCGCGACGCCGCGCACCTTGCCGAGAGTCGCGTTTTGCCCGTCTACCCACGCGAGCCACCCGCCATTCTGCTGGCTCACCAGGCGCGATGGCGAAGACCCCGACGCCTCGGTCGCCGCCCAGAGGCGCGTCTGCGACACCGCCGCCATGCCGACCACGTTGCCCGGCGTTCCCTGGCCGTCCACGCCGTAGTTCTCCCACGTCCCGGCCGAGGACAGCCGCGTCAGCCCACCGACCGCCTGCCCATTGCGGTTCTCCCCCGTCCCGACCCACACATCGCCGCCCAACAGCAGGAGGGCGCGGACGTTGTCCGACGGCAAACGCGCCGCGGACTGGCCGGTGAACACGCTCCACTGGCCGTCCGGCCCCCGCCGCCCCAGACCGCGATCGGTGCCCGCCCAGAGGGTCGTCGAGTTGTCCGGCAGCGTGACGCGCAGCAGAGCCGTGACCTTGTTGGACGGTAGCGCGCCGACGGTGTAGGCCGTCCACGCCGTGTCGCCGCTGCTCAGGCGGGCGGCGCCGTTGGCCGTGGCGAACCACGTCGCGCCGTCGCCTGTGCTGAGAATGGCGCGCACATCGCTGCTCGGCAGCCCGCCGGCGCTGGCCGCCAACGTCAGCCACTGGTCGTCGCCCACGTCCGCCGTACCCCGGTCGTCCACGCGCGCCACGCCGCCGGCGCACGTCGCGGCGCAGCTATACGCCGCCAGCCAGACGCGGCCACTGGCGTCGCTGTTGACGGCGCGGACGCGGCTGGCCGGTAGCTTGTCCGCGCCAAGCACCTGCGGATCGCCGTCGGCCCGCCAGCGCGCTGCCCCGCCGGCCGTGCCAAACCAGCGCACCCCCGCGCTCGTCACGGTCACGGCGTCTATGAGGTTGGCCGGCATGGCTGGCGTCGTGCCGCTATCGTACTGGGACCACGCCGCCCCGTCGTAGCGATGCACACCGTCGCCTTCGCCCACCGTCGTCCACACGATGCTGCCGCCCTCGACGGCCCAGATCGTTGTCGGCACGGTCGCCGCGCGCACGTCGCCGTACCGCGCGGCGACGGCGTCCTGCATGGTACTGTACCGCTGCCAGGTCGCGCCGTCCCACACGCTCGCGCCGTAGCTCGTCGTCGCCCAGACGTGGCCTGCGCCGTCAATCCCGACGCCGTCCACGTAGTCTGCCAGCAGCCCGCTGCTGCGGTTCCACGACCGCCACGCGCCGCCATCCCAGCGGGCGATGCCGCCCATCGTGCCAGCCCAGACGTAGCCCGTCGCCGGATCCACCGCGATGGAGCGGGCCTGGTTCGAGGGCAGGCCGTGGTCAATGGTGTACACCGTCGGGGTGCGCGTCGGGATGTCCCAACGCACAACGCCGCCCTCGGTCGCCGCCCACAGGCTGTTGCCCTGGACGGCGAGGGCGTTCACCTCGTCGGCGTTCGTCGTGACGCTCCACACGATGGGGGCATCCGCCCCCGCCCGCGCGGCGATGAGACAGGTCAGCAAGAGGGCGCCGGCCAGGGCCAGCCAACGGAATGGTGGCACAAATAACTCCACAGCGGGTGCATGGCAATCGAATGTCACTGTCAATGACGCGCAACGCCGCTTTCGGATACGACGGGCCGCGTCATCGCCTATGGTATAATTGAAAGCGACCAAAGCACAAAGTGACAGGAGCGCCAGGAATGCCCGATATTACCGTCGCCGTCGCCGTGGCGGCCGCCCTCAGCCGCGGCGAGCCGGTCGCCGCCCTCGAATCCACCGTCATCACCCACGGCCTGCCCTGGCCGGCGAACCTGGAAACGGCGCAGGCCATGGAGCGCGTCGTCCGCGAGGCCGGCGCGACACCGGCGACGGTCGCCCTGCTCGGCGGCGAGATCCGCGTCGGCCTGAGCGATGCCGAGCTGGAGCGCCTGGCGCGGCAGGGCGGCGCGGCGCGCAAAGTCAGCCGCCGCGACCTGGGGCTGGCCGTGGCGCGGGGCGAGGACGGCGGGACGACCGTGGCGGCGACGATGTGGGCGGCGCACCGCGCCGGCATCGCTGTGTTCGCCACCGGCGGCATCGGTGGGGTGCATCGCCGCCACCCGTTCGACGTGTCCGCCGACCTGCCGGAGCTGGCGCGGACGCCGGTGCTCGTGGTATGCGCGGGTGCGAAGGCGATCCTGGACCTGCCGTTGACGCTGGAGTGGCTGGAAACCCACGGCGTGCCGGTGCTAGGCTGGCAAACAACCGAGTTTCCGGCATTCTACAGCCGCGACAGCGGCCTGCCGGTGGACCAGCGCGTCACCAACGCCGCCGAGGTCGCCGCGTTCTGGCGCGCGCAGCGGCGGCTGGGGCTGGGCGGCGCGCTGCTGACCGTGCCCGTGCCGGAGGAGTTTGCCGAGCCGTCGGCCGAGGTCGAGAAGGCAATCGCCGAGGCGCTGGACGCGGCCGACGCACAGGGCGTGCGCGGCCGGGCGGTAACGCCGTTCCTGCTGGAGCGCGTCGCGGCGCTGACGGAGGGGGCGAGCCAGCGGGCGAACCGGGCGCTGCTGGAAAACAACGCCCGCGTCGCTGCCGAAGTCGCCGCAGCCCTGGCCGTCCGGTCCGCGTGACGGAAGAAGACCGCCACAGAGATACACGGGGCACAGACGCTTCCTTGAAAATAATCTTCGCTTCTGAGTCCGCAAGGTGGAGGGGAGCCAGATGGTGGCTTAGTTGGCCTGCCAGCCGCCTTTCTCCCAGCGCGCCCCGCGTGTTTCACCGTCGGCGGCGGACAGCCGCGCCAGCACGGCGGCGAAATGCGCGGGGTCGCCGGACGTGACGTAGCGCCGCGTTCCCGCCGCGCCGGGCGGATGCAGCCCGCCGCGCTCCGCCAGGACGCGCTCGACCTGGGCGGCGATGGCCGGGCTAGGCTCGATGATGGTCAGCCGCCCGCCGCTGACGCGCTCGATGGTCGGGCTGAGGAACGGGTAGTGGGTGCAGCCAAGGACGAGGGTGTCCACGCCGGCGTCGAGCAGGGGGGCCACGTAGCAGGCGACGGCGGCCTCGGCGGTTGGACCGGCGATGTCGCCGGCCTCGACCAGCTCCACCAGCCCCTGCCCAACCTGGGTGTGCACCTCCGCGCCCTCGGCGAAGCGCTCCACGACGTCGGCGTACAGGCGGCCGCGGAACGTCCCCGCCGTCGCCAGGACGCCGACCTTGTGGGTACGGCTGCGCGCGACAGCAGGCTTGATGGCGGGCACCATGCCGACGAAGGGAACCGCGTACGCGGCGCGGAGGGCGGCCAGCGCGGCGGCGGAGGCGGTGTTGCAGGCGACCACGATGAGCTTCGCGCCCTGGCGCAGCAGGAAGTCGGCGGCGGCGAGGCTCAGCCGCTCGATGTCCGCCTGGGGGCGGTTGCCGTAGGGGACGTTGGCGCTGTCCGCAAAGTAGACCAGGTCTTCGGCGGGAAGTTGGCGCGCGATCTCGCGCAGCACCGACACCCCACCGATTCCTGAGTCGAACACCCCGATGGGGCGCGTATCCGACATGGCACGCATCCTTACAAGAAAAGGCCCGTTCCCAGCGCGGGAAACGGGCCTCTCAGTTCTGTCAAGTCAGCATGGCGCAGCGCCGTGAAGGGGAGCGGCGGCTACGCGGCCTGCTCCATCTTGGCGCGGCGCGCCTTCCACGCCCGGGCCTCGTCCACGAAGGCGGCGAAGAGCTGGCGCATGCCGGCGTCCTCGATGGCGAGGACTTCGGGGTGCCACTGCACGCCGACGACGAAGGCCGCGCCGGGCTTCTCGATGCCCTCGACCAGCCCGTCCGGCGCGATGGCGTTGGCGACGAAGCCGGCGGCCACGTCCTTGACCGCCTGGTGGTGCAGGCTGTTTACCTGGACGCGCGGGCCGAGGATATCGTGCAGCCGCGTGCCGGCCTTGACGTCCACGGCGTGGGCGCGGTAGTGGCGCGGGCGCTTGAGGTGCCAGTTGTGGGTAATCGGCGACGGGCGCATGCTCGGCACATCCTGGTACAGCGTGCCGCCCGAGACCACGTTGAGCATCTGGACACCGCGGCAGATGGCGAGGATGGGTTTTTCATCCTCCAGCGCCCACAGGGTCATCATCGTCTCGACCCGATCGCGCAGCACATCCACATCCCACAAGTACGGGTTGGGGGCCTCACCGTACCGCGCCGGGTCCAGGTCGCCACCACCGGCCAGGAGCAGCCCGTCAAGCCCCTCGTAAAGCTGGCGCAGAATGGCCTTGTTCTGGAGCAGCGGGAGCAGGATCGGTGCGCCGCCGACTTCCTCCAAAGCCCACGTATAGCTCTGGCTCATGGCGTAGCGCGGCGGAACCTTGTCCTCCTTCGACCGTTCGTTGTGGGTCGGGATGCCGATCAGAGGCAGAGACATAATTTGGTACTCCTGAGAATCTACACTGCGGCGGTGTATAAAGTGCAGGATAGTATAGGACCGCCGATGGTGTTTGTCAAAGTTGCTTGTAAGCTCGCACCTTGACGCTATAGATCGGGCCGTTGGGGCCGCCCAGGTCGCGCCACTCCGGTGTGTCCTCAGTGTAGCCGGCCCGCGCCAGCACCTCGACTCGCGTCAGTCCGGCCGCCGCCGCCTTGCCGGTGTACGCGGCCTCTGGCAACGCGCCCGCGATGCAGCCGGCCCACAGCTCGATGTCGCGCCGCACCGCCGCCGGCAGCGGTCCCGCTGTGACCAGGTCCGACACGAGCATCCGTCCGCCGGGCTTCAGCACGCGCCGCACAGCGCGGAAGACCGCGTCCTTGTCGGTGGACAGGTTGATGACGCAGTTCGAGATGACCAGGTCCACCGAGTTGTCTGCGATGGGAGGGCCTCGATGAAGCCCTCGCGGAACTCGGCGTTGGCGATGCCCATGCGGTCGGCGGCGTTGCGCGCCCCCGAAATGTCGATCCCCTTCTCCGCCATCACCTGTACCGCCAGTGGATTCAGACCCTTCGGCTCAGTGCCCGCGCTGTGAACCTCGAAGCGAGGGCCCGCTCGCGCGCGTAGCAGGCCCTCGGCCATCTGCGACCGCGCCGAGTTGCCTGTGCACAGAATCAGCACCCGCCCATGTGGCTGCTCGACCATTATACCTCCCGCTATACCTCCTGCGCCATGACCAACGCCGAGACGGGGCAGGCGCTGGTGAACTCGATGGACTGCTGCACGCCTGCTGCGACGTCGGTTCGGGCAACACGCCGGAACCCGAAGCGTGGGAAAAAGTCCGTAGCGGTTTCAGTGAGTAGATACACCTCGTGGATACGCCGCATTCGCGCCATCTCAAGCGCAGCGTCGGTGAGGCGCTGCCCCAGTCCCTGCCCGCGCCAGCGCTCATCCACCGCGACTGACCGCAGCAACGCAGCGTCACCATACACCTCCAGCGCCGCACTCCCGACCACAGCCTCACCGTCGCGGGCGACGAGCAGCGTGTCGCGGTGGTCGGCCAACCCGTCGGAGGGCAGGTGGTTCTGTTCCAGGAGGACAAGTACTTTGGAGAATTCTTCCGGTCGCGCCGGGCCAATCGTCGCACTCATTCGATGCTCCCCGCCGGGATAAACGGCTCGACGGCACAGCACGCCTCGAGGTCCTGGGTCAGGAACGACACCTGCTCGCGCAGCCAACGCAGCGTCTCTACGTTGAGGCAATAGGAGCGCGAAGGCCCCTCAACGACGCCGGCCACGACGCCGGCTTCCCGGAGTACCTTGAGATGTTCGCTGACCGTGGACTGGGCGAGGTCGCTCGCCAGTACAAGATCGCCGGTGATGCACTGGGGATGCTCGGCCATGTAGCGCACCATCTGGAGGCGCAGCGGGTTGCCAAGTGCGCGGAAAATCTGCGCCAGGCGCTCCTCCGTCGGTGGCAGAGTCACAGTTTTCATCTGCCTTCCATCGTAAATTTCCGATTATCGTCATTATACGATATAGCGAGGCGTTTGTCAAGGGGGTAGGAAAGCCTGGTGACTCGGACACGCTCCGCGGCGGCCTGAAGATTGCCGCTACAAAATGGAAGCCCGAGGGGCTGACGGCAATCCCTGGCCCCTCGGGCTTACCTGTGTAGCCGTGGCGCAAACGCCACGGCGGGCGCTAATAGCTGTGGTAGAACAGGGTCAGCGTCTGGCCGCTGTTCAGGGTGATGAACAGGCTGTAGCAGCCGCGCCCAGGCAGGATCCAATTGTACACCCACGCTTTCTGCAACGTGTCGTACTTCGGGTTCGTGCCCGTCACGCTCGCCGCCGTCGCCCCCGTCGGATCCGTCGGGAATGTCCCGCAGCCCGGGTTCACCTTGTACGCGATCCCCGTCACCGTCCCGGCCGCCGTGATCGGCGTCCCCGCCGCGTTCTTCAGCGTCCACTTGATTGGCGTCGCCGTCGTCCCGATCCCCAGGAGGTAGAGGCTGTTGACGCTCGGCGCGGCCACGATGGGCGACACGGTGCTGACGGCGTAGCCGACGCTGTAGTGGACCACAACGCTATTTGTGTTGCCGGCGTTGTCCGTCGCCGTGCAGGTGAGCGTTTTGGCTCCGACGCTCGACGTGTTCACCGGATCGCAGCTCTGGCTGGCGATGCCGGACGTGGCGTCGCCGGCGTTGGGCGAGGCTGTCGCCGTCCCGCCCAGCACCGGCGAATTGGGCGAGATGGTCGGGTTCAGGGTTGGGCCTGTGGCATCGTACTTGAACGCGCTGGAGGCGACCGAGTTGCTGGTGTTCCCGGCGTAGTCGGTACACGAGCCGTTCACCGTCACCGAGGCGCCGTCGGGGCCGCTGTAGGTGACCAGGGAGCACGAGGCAATGCCCGAGCCTGGGCTGGGGTCGCTCCCCGCGAACTGCACCTGCAACGACGACTTGTACCAGCCGTTGCTCCCGTTCGGCGGCGTTGTCGGCGCGCCGCTCACATTCGTCGGGGCGACGGAGTCGATCTTGAACGGGCCGGCGTTGCTGGAGGCGCAGTTGCCGGCTACGTCGCACACCTGGCCGGAGCTAATGGTGACGCCGCTCCCGTTGGTCGTCGTGGATTGCGTGAAGTTGCACGTGGCGCCAGTGCAGGGGCTGGCGACGCCGCTGAGCGAGTCGCTGGCGCTGAAGCCGGCCGTCTGCGTCCCGCGGCACCAGCCGTTGCTACCGGGCACATCGCAGGAGTTCGCCGCGGAGTTGAGAGTGACCGTCGGTGCGGTCTTGTCTACCTTGACGGTGTACGACGCGGCGCCGGTGGAACCGTTCGCGTCCTTGCACGCGCCGGTCACGGTGAGCGTGCCCTCGCCCGATGACGCGCTGGTCGCGGGGCAGTCGGCGCTGGCGGGGACGGCGCCGGCGGTGTTGCGCCAGTTCCAGGTCACCGTGACGTCGGTGTTGTTCCAGCCGGCGGAGTTCGCGGCCGGCGACTGAGTCGGGCTGGCGACGATCTGCGTCTCGTACGCGCCCATGTCCACTGTGCCGAACGCGATGCGCGGCGCGCCGTCCAGGTCGGTGGCGGGCAGCGACGGGTTAGTGACGCTGTTGTTACCGGCGTTGAAGGCCGGGGAGCCTGACAGCAGGCGCAGGTTGCCGGTGGTCGTCGGGGCGGAGGCCGTGATGGGCGTGATGAACTTCGGGTCGGCGTCAAGGTTGTTATCGGTGGGGGAGCCGTAGCCGCCCTGAACGATGCTGTTGGTCACAGTCGCAGGAGTACCCTGAATCTCGCTGCTGCCGCCGCCGTCGCCCCACAGGATGCTGTTGCGGATCGTCGCGCTGCCTTGAGCGTTGTACAATGCGCCGCCGAATTGGGCGGAGTTGCCGCCAAATGTGACGTTGGTGAAGGTGATCGTGGCCGCGCCCCCTGTGCCGTTGTTCCACACGCCGCCGCCGTAGCCGGTCGCGGAGTTGCCGCTGAAAAGGCCGTTGGTCACCGTCACGCTGCCACTTTCGTTGTACAGCGCGCCGCCCGAGAAGGCGGAGTTGCCGCTGAACGTGACGTTGGTCAGCGTCGTGCTGCTGTCGGCGATGCCCAGCCCGCCACCGGTGCTAGACGCGCTGTTGCTGATGAACGAGACGTTGGTCAGTGTCGGGCGGCTATTGCTCTCGCTGTACATCCCGGCGCCGTTCCAGGCCGAGTTGCCGCTGAACAAGATGTTGGTCAGGGAGGGGCTGCCGCCGCTGGTGTACATCCCACCGCCACGGTCGGTCGGGATAGTTTGTACGCTCGCGTTGCCGCCGGTCACGGTGAACCCGTCGAGGATGGCGGTGCTATTCGTCCCGCTGCCCGTCACGACGTGGTAGCTGTTGTCGCTGGTGTCGTTCGACGTCCCAATGTTGCCGCTCAGCGTCGTGACGTTGGCGCGCCAGTTGCGCTGGCTTAGCAGCGTCTGCCCGCTGGTGAACCCGCCGTAGATCGCCACGTTGCTCTTGAGGGTGAATGTGGCATCGCGGCCGCTGGGCGTCGTCGGGGTGTACGTCCCCTGCGCGACCCAGATCTCGGCGCAGGCGTTGGGCGGCGTCGTCGGCACGCCCGCCAGCGCCGCCGTCAAGGTCGTGTAGGCGTCCGTCCAGCTCGCGCCGGTATTGGCGCCCGAAGCGCCACCGTTCACGTAGATGATGCTGCCCTGGGCCGGGCAGGGCGACTCGTACGCGCCCATGTCCACCGTCCCGCCCACGATGCGCGGGTTCCCGTCCAGGTCGGTCGTCACGCCGGAGACGTACGTGTTGTTGCCCTTGTTGATGGCCGACGAGGCGTACTGCAGGCGCAGGTTGCTCGGCGCCCCCTGGAACATCGGGTCGGTATCGAGGTTGTTTCCGCCATCGAACGTACCTGGGGTATTCGGAGCTTCCGTGGTCCAAAAGCCGCTGCTGCCCGACCCCTGGACGATGCTATAGTACACCCAGGTTTTGCTGTTCCGTGAGCTTGTGTCGGTGAAGATTTCGCTATTGTTGGGGGCGCTGTCGCCCCACAGGATGCTGTTGCGGATCTCCACTCTGCTATTGACGTTGTAGACCGCGCCACCCTGGTTGGCAGAGTTGCCGTTGAAGGTGGCGTTGGTGAGCGCTGTCGGGTTGCTGGGCGAGATCCCAGCATTGTAGAGCGCGCCGCCCTTGTCCGCGCGATTACCGCTGAAGACGACGTTCAACAGGATCGGGTTGCTGTAGTCATTCTCGATCCCGCCGCCGGTATCGGCGGTGTTGCCGCTGAAGATGACGTTGGTCAGCGTCGGGCTGCTCGGGATGGTGACGTTGATACCGTTGTACATTCCGCCGCCGGCGCGGAAGGCATTGTTGCCGCTGAAGGTGACGTTGGTCACCGTCGGGCTGCCGCCGATGTTGAGCATCCCGCCGCCGCATCTGGCGCCCGCGCAATCCCCGCCCCCGACGCTCGCGTTGCCGCCCGTGACGGTGAAGCCATCGAGGATGGCTGTCGCGTCCGTCCCGCTACCCGTCACGACGTGGTAGCTGTTGTCGCCATTGTTGTTCGCCGTCCCGATGTCGCCGCTCAGAATGGTGACGTTGGTGCGCCAGTTACGCTGGTTGAGTTGCGTCTCGTTCCCGGCGAACCCGCCGTAGACGGCCACGTCGTTCTTGAGAGCGAATGTCTCGCTTTTGTCCGTGCCGCTCGTTGGCTTGTACGTGCCGGCGGCCACCCAGATTTCAGCGGAGCCGCTGGCGCCGGCCAGCGCCGGCGCGAGGTCGTTGGCGTTAGCCCAGTCGGCGCCGGTCTTGGCGCCCGCCCCGCCGGGCACGACGTAGATGATTGTGGAACCGATCGCGTAAGCCGGCCGGCCGGCGGCGAGGACGGTGGCGAAGGCGAGGAGAGCGAGCAGGGCGCGGACGAGCGCGCGCGGGCAAGAACGGGTATTCACTTGACCCCCCGGTGTTGGCGACGACAATGACGTACTATTATATAGAACCAGGGGCCAGCGGCCAATTGCAGCGTCGCCGTCGAGACAGGGTTCATGCACCGTCCTGGCCTATAATAAAGGGGATTGACCCGAGCGAATGCCCGTATGAGAGGAATTCACGATGATGCTTTCCCTGGCAAACCTGGAGCCTGTGCTGGCCGCCCTGGAGCTGGACCCGTTCGGGTCGGGCGTGCAGCTTGCCGACGGCGCGGCCATCGCCGCCCGCTATAGCCCGCACCTGGACGTGGACCGCCCGGCGCTGATCGCCCTGCGCGGCGCGGACGCTGCCGCCGTGGCGCGCACGCTGCGCAACGCCTACCCGGCCAACCACCCGGCCACGCTCGTCAGTCTCGCCGACGGCAGCGCCACCCTCCACCCGACGACGCTGACCGAGATGGACGAGGCCGCCCTGCCGAGCGCCGAGTATCTCTACATCCCGGCCCTGCCGCACCCCGGCTCGGTGTTGTCCCTGGACGGCGTCATGGCGACGCTGCTCAGCCCGACCGGCTGCCCGTGGGACCGCGAGCAGACGCACCTGTCGCTGCGCCCGTACCTCCTGGAGGAGACCTACGAGTGCCTGGACGCCCTGGACGGCGGCGACATGGCGAAGCTCAGCGAGGAGCTGGGCGACCTGCTGTTGCAGGTCGTGTTCCACGCCCAGATTGCGACGCGGGACGGCGAGTTCCAGCTCAGCGACGTCGCCGGCCACATCACCAGCAAGCTCATCCGCCGCCACCCCCACGTCTTTGGCGACGTCGAGGTGGCCGACGCCGAGGGCGTGACGCGCAACTGGGAGCGGCTAAAGGCGGAGGAGCGGGCCAAGAAGGGCGAGCGCGCCGCCAACCCCTTCGCCGGCATCGTCCTGGCCCTGCCGGCCCTGTCGCGGGCGCAGGAGATCCAGCGCCGCGCCGCCCGCTACGGCTTCGCGTGGCCGTCGCGGGACGGAGCGTGGGCGAAGCTGCGGGAGGAGTTCGCGGAGTGGCAGGCGGCGCAGACGGCGGAGGAGCGCGCCGCCGAGTTCGGCGACCTGCTGTTCGCCCTGTCGAACGTAGCGCTGTGGGACAACGTGGACGGGGAGAGCGCGCTGCGCGAGGCGAACAACCGCTTCACGCAGCGCTTCAGCAACATCCTGGCCGAGCTGGAGACTGCCGGCGCCGACCCCCACGCCCTGACGGCAGACGAGTGGCTGGCGCGGTGGGGGTGAGGGACGGCGTAAGGTTTGCCGCCGCCTGGCGTCTTACCGGTGCATGGGGATGACATGGTTTCGACCGGGAGGGAAGATCGCGGGCTGCAAGCCGAGGCGCCTGATCCTCGTAAAAAGTGGGCAAAACAACAACTGCCAATCAACCATTGGCCCTCGCCGCCTAAGGGTGGCGATGCTGCGCTAGTCTCACTCCGACAGTCTAGTTAGCAGCACCATTTAGCCGGAGTGCCGCTTCCCCGACGGCGATGAGGGAAGCGAAAGACCGTCGCCTGGCGCTGGATCCGGCTTGGTCGGCTAAGATGGACCAGCGCGACAACTCGGGAGACGACTAAGCTTGTAGACGCCTTCGGTGCAGCTTTCGGGACGCGGGTTCAATTCCCGCCATCTCCACCTTCAGACAAGACCCTGAGTGTCTTAGCGACCTTCAGGGTCTTTCTCTATTTGACGATGGGGCCAGTTGCGCGCGGGGTCCTGTGCGGCTATCATTGGGGCTTGGGATAGGTCCGTCGGGGCATGGTTCATAGGGGAGGGTATATGCCGAGCGTCAACCCGAACGCGCCGCCGTTTGCCTCGGACGGCGTTCCCGGTGCGCCGCCCGCCGCCGGCGCGTCACCGCCACCGGGCGCCGGGCCGACGCCGGAGGCCGTCTGGTCGTATCGAGGCTACAACCTGCGCGCCTCGGAGTTCACGACGGCGATGGTGCACTACTACCGCGCCGAGATCCAGCGCAGCAACGCCTGGCGGCAGCGCCTCGACACCACCACCAACTGGGCCGTCATCACCACCAGCGCCGCTGTCACCTTCTGCTTCTCCAGTATCTCCAACCACTACGCGATTCTCGTCATGAACATGGTGCTGCTCACCTTGTTCCTGTGGATCGAAGCCCGCCGCTACCGCTACTACGAGCTGTGGAGCTACCGCGCCCGGCTCATCGAGACCGACTTCTTCGCAGCGATGCTCGTGCCGCCGTTCACCCCCCACGCCGAGTGGGCCGAAAGCCTGGCTCACTCCTTGCTTGTCCCTGGTTTCCCGATTACGACAGCGGAAGCATTTGGCCGCCGCTTCCGCCGCAACTACGTTTGGCTATACATCCTGGTGGCTATCGCCCTCATCTTCAAGCTCTATCTGCACCCCATCCCGATCTCATCGTGGGATGGCATCGTTCAGCGGGCCGCGATCGGCGACACGTCTGGCGGGGTGGTGCTGACGGCGCTCCTGATCTTCTATGCCATCATTTTTGCGGTGGGCTTCGGCACGATTGGCCTGCACGAGTCACCGGGCGAGATTTTGCCAAAGTACGAGAACATCCCCGTCGTCGGCGACCTGTTCCCGAAGGGGGGCAAGCCGGGCCGGATCTGGGACGTGGGCCAGATCATCCCGCGCCTGACGCGCCACCGCCAGCAGGTGCTGACCCTGGTCGTGACGGAGCAGCCCCAGGCCGTCGCCGACGCCATCATGAAGGAGTTGAAGCGCGGGGTGACGGCCCTCCACGGCAAGGGCATGTACTCCGGTCAGGAGCGCGACGTGCTGATGGTGGCGCTCACGGTGACGGAGATCAACCGGCTCAAGGCCCTGGTCAATGCGGCGGACCCGAAAGCGTTCGTGATCGTCTCGCCGGCCCAAGAGGTGCATGGCCGCGGTTTCCAGCCGCTGCAAGAGTGACCAGGTAATGTTTGCAGGCGTGGCGCTCTCTGAAAGAGGGTGTCGTTGAGGAAACTTGAGGCCAGGAAGTTAGTGGTTCTATGGATGCGTGGTTAGCGGCGGTCCAGTACCTTCAAGTGAATAGCGCCCATCATCCTGGTAGGGGTGCGCCTGGCGATGGTCAGCATCGTGGGCCTGGCGACCATCGGCGCGTGAATCGCGGCGGGCGGGCTGGGGGTGCTGTTCAACGAGGGGATTGCCCAGGACAACCCGGACAAGATACAGGCCGGCGTCCTGGTCATCGCCGTCGTCGCCATCGGCCTCAACCAGGCGCTGCTGTGGCTGGAGCGGCGGGCCGGGCGCTGGCGGACGGCGCGGGGGGAGCCTCGGCCCTCACCCCCGTCCCCTCTCCCCTTGTGGGAGAGGGGTGCGAGACGGTCTGGCTCCCCTTCCTCCCAGAGCGGGAGGAAGGGGGTGGGGGATGGAGGGACGGGTTTAGCCTACGCTACCTGCGCCATCGGCTCGCTCTCCGCGGCGACCTCCGCCGCGCGCTCGACCTCGATCTGCCAGATCTGCCACGTCTTGCGGTGGTAGAAGCCTAGCTCGTAGTTGATCTTCAGCATCGGCGCGTTGCTGTCGGCGTTGCCCGTGCGGATGCACTGGATCAGCCGCCGCTCGCGCATAACCTTCTCCAGCATGACCGCCTTCATCCAGCGGCCCAGGCCGCGGTTGCGGTACTTCGGCAGCGTCGCCGTCGCGCCCTGCCAGGCGACCGTCGGCTGGAGCGGGTGCATGAAGATCTGGCTGTAGCCCGCCAGCTCGCCGGTCGCGGTGTCGCGGGTGAAGACCGTCCAGCGCTCCTCGCCGCGCTTCATCGCGCTCTGCTCCCACTCGCGCAGGATCTCCGGCGTGACCACCTCATCTTCCCAGTCCAGCTCGCCGCGTGGCGCGTCGTTCATCGCCTCGAACAGGCGGACGATGCCCGGCATCTCCGCTTCAGGATACACGCCGTCCCAGGAACCGATGCTGAAGTCGGCGGCGCGTTCGCTGGCCCGCTCGATCCACGTGTCCAGCATGGGCTTGTCCACTTTGGCGATGTCGAGCTGGTTCTGACGCATCTCCATGCCCATCTTGCCGACGCGCTCCAACGCGATGTCTGTCGTGTTGTGCTCGCCGTCCACGAAGAACTGGAGCAGGCGGCGCTCCTCGGCGCGGGCCGGCTCGACCAGGCACGCCAGGAGCTGCGCGCCGAGGCCTTGGCCGCGCCACGCCGGCAGGACCGCCAGGTCGCAGTAGGCAAGGTGCTGGTTGTCCTCGGTGTGGGGGACATACGCCTCGGACGCGCCGACGATGTGGCCGTCGGCGTCCCACGCGGCGAAGAGGTAGCGGGTCGTGAACGACGGCTGGCTGGTGTAGTCGAGGATCGTCTTCTCGACCGGGACTGGCGGGTCCTCCGGCCAGTATTCCGTATTGATGCTGTTCCAGAAACGGTTAAGAGCGGTCCACTCATTGTGGCTCGCGCTCGACGGGTCAAAACGGACGATACGCATTCGAGTCTCCTTAACTATGTCCTTCGTGTGTTCGCGCTGTCGTTGCGAGACCGCCAAGCCCTGGCGTGGCATGCGCCGACACAAGAACACTGCCAAGCCGTCATTGCGAGCGTCAGCGAAGCAATCCCGCACCCTTGCGATAGGCGGTCTGAGCGGCGCCGGCGTGTCTTTCACCTGGCGAGAGATTGCTTCGGCGGCAAGGTCGCCTCGCAATGACAGCCGGTCGTGTGTGTTCTGAGCAGCGGAGCGAAGCAACCTCCCGCTCTTGTGAGCGGCGCTCCGTAGCGGGCTAGCTTGGGCGTCGCCGCATCGGGAGATTGCTTCTTCGGGCTATCGCCCGTCTCGCAATGACAGGTCTACGCGGCGGCGCTCTCCAGCGCGTCGTCGGCCGCGCTATCCACGGCCGCCCCCTGCGCCGTCCACGCCAGCGCCTTCTCGACCTCGATCTGCCAGGTGGTCCACGTCTTCGTGGGACGGTAGCCCATCTCCCAGTTGATCTTCAGCATCGGCGCGTTGACTTCGGCGTTGCCGGTGCGGATGCGCTTCACATCCGGCCGCTCGCGCAGGATGCGCTCCATCATCGCGGCCTTCATCCAGCGGCCGAGGCCGCGGTTGCGGTAGGCGCGGCTCGTGCCCGTGCCGCCCTGCCACATACTGTCCGGCTCGTAGGGGTTCCAGCGCACCTGGCTGAAGCCGGCCAGTTCGCCGGTCGCGTCCTCGCGCACAACCGCCGTCCAGGCCTCGACGCGGCGATGGCTCAGGACACGTTCCCACTCGCGGACTTCGTCAGGCGTGAGCTTCTCGTCTTCCAGTTCCAGATTACCGCGCGGCTCGTCGTTGATGGACGTTTCGAACATGCGGATCCAGCGGTCAACGTCTTCTTCCGGCACACCGTTCCCCCAGAACTCCAGGCTGAAGCCGCCCGCCCGCTCGGGCGCGCGCTCGATCCAGCGGCGGATCATGGCGCGGTCCACGTCGGCGATGGTCAACTCGTTGGTGTAGGCGACAAGCCCCTTGCTCGCGCCGAGGCGCCCCGCGAAGGTGTCACCCGCCGGGACATAGCTGTCCGTCTCGCCCATGATCAGGCGGCGGCCCTCGGACCGGGCGGCTTCGGCGGCCAGCGCGAGCAGCTGCCGGCCGAGGCCGTGGCCGCGCGCGTGCGGCAGCACCCACATGTCGAGCCAGGCGAGGTGTGTGTTGCTCTGCGCGTCCTCGACATACAGGCCCGCCGTCCCAACGATATCCTCGCTCTGCCACACGACCCACAGGTAGCGCCGCGTGTTCTGCTTGAAGGCGGTCATGTCAATCCGCGTCTTCTCGACGGGCGCCGGCAGGTCGTGGGGCCACTCTTCCTGGCGGCGGCGGTTGGCGAAGCGGTTCAGGGCGAGCCACTCGGCATCGCCGGCCGTCTTCGGGTCAAACGTTTCGATAAGCATAAGGTCTCCTTTATCCGTTGCGCTTCAGCTTGCCGGTGCGCTTCGCGTACCGCTCGCCCCACTGAAAGACCACGACCCCGACTGGGATCGTGACCAGACCGATGACAATCAATAGCCCGATGATGGGCGTGAGACTCTGCACCGACGCGCCGTCGAGCAGCGCCGCCCGCACGCCCTCCAGCGTGTAGGTCGCCGGGGAGACGCGGGAGATGGTTTGCAGCCAGTTCGGCAGGACGCTCACCGGGTAGTAGACGCCCGATGCCAGCAGGAACAGCGCCTGGGCGAAGTTCGTCATCTGGGCGCCGCGCTCCGGGTAGAGCATCGGCAGGACGGCGGCGATGATGCCGACGCCGATGAACGACAGGCTCCCGGCCAGCATGACGGCCAGCGCCGCGGGGTAGTTGGCCTGGCTCATGTCCAGGTGGAAGAACAGCGCCACCACCACCAGGATCAGGCCCGCCTGCAAGATGCCGTAGATGATCGAGAAGATCGTCTGCCCGACCAGATGGGTGAGGCGGTTGACCGGCGCCATGAAGGTATACTCGATGGTGCCTTCCCACCGCTCCCACATAATGACCTCGCTAAGCGAGTCGAAGACGATGGACAGGTAGCGCCAAATGACCGTGCCGATCAGCAGGTAGAGGATGAGGAAGTTCGTGTCTACCTGCTGGCCGGTCAGAGCGCCCATGCCCGCGCCGATGTAGGTGACGGCCAGGGCGTTGGCGACGCCGTACATGATCCAGACGGCTTCCCAGCCCCAGTAGCGGCGCACCAGGTTGAAGTTGCGCTCGACAAACGCATACGAGGATCGAACCTCGTTCATGAGTGTGCTTGGCGTCATGGCATATCCCCCAGGTTGCGAATCGTGATCATTCCGTGGCTCAAGGTGTGGGAGGTGTCTACTGTGTTCATTTCCTTGACCTCCTTCCGTGTCGTAGCTGGGCGACGCACCGATGAGCAACGGGTCAGCGGTACGCGCGTTAAGCGGCCTGGTCATCCTCGACGAGACGCTTGCCCGTGAGGGTCATGAACACGTCTTCGAGGGTCGGCTCGTGGCCGTCGCGGGCCACCAGCCGCTTCAGGCCGGCCGGCGTGTCCAGGGCGACGAGCTTGCCGCCTTCGATGACGGCGATGCGGTCGCACAGGGCCTCGGCCTCGTCCATGTCGTGAGTCGTCAGCAGGACGGTCGCGTCGTGGGTCTGGCGGATCTCCTGGACGAAGGCCTGCACCTCGCGCTTGGAGCGCGGGTCGAGGCCGGTCGTTGGCTCGTCCAGCAGGAGCATCATCGGGGCGCTCAGGAAGGCGCGGGCAATCGCCACCTTCTGCTGCATGCCCCGCGACATGTCCTCCATTGGCTCGTAGAGCGCCTTGGTCTCCAGCCCGAAGCGGTTGAGGATCGCCGTGGACTGGTCGCGGATGCTGCGCCCATCGAGGCCGTACAGGCGGCCGGCGTAGAGCAGGTTCTCCATCGGACTGAGCTTCTTAAAGAACGCGGCGTCTACGGAGACGCGGTTAATCATGCGCTTGACAATGCGCTCATCGCGCTGAACATCGTACCCGAACACGCTAATCTGGCCGCTATCCGGGATGAGCAGGGTCGAGATGAGCCGGATGAGTGTTGACTTGCCGGAGCCGTTGGGGCCGAGGATGCCGAACACCTCGTTGCGGCGTACCTCGAAGCTCACGTGGTCCACGGCCATCACGCGGCTCACCGCCGGCGCCTGGCCGCGTACCCGCTGCCACCAGCTCCCGGCCTTGCCCCCATCGAACCCCTTGACTACGTCGCTGACGCCGAGCGCGACGCTCGTTGTGGCAGCGACGCGGGCGGGCGCGGCGGCCGTTCGATATGCGACTTCCATGGGCGGAAACCTCCTGAGTATAAGACCGTCATTGCGAGTGGAGCGAAGCAATCCCCCGTCTCCGTAGGGGCAGGTTTCAAACCTGCCCCTACATACACCTACCGCGAGATTGCTTCGCCAGTGGGGAGCTTCGCCCCCCACGCCCCCGAAAGGCGCGCTCCTCGCAACGACTCCGACTTGACACACAAAAAGCCGCGGGCGGACAGGCGGCCCACGGCAGGTACGGGCGTGTAGACGAAAAAGGCCGTGGGCGTGTAGCGCACCCACGGCCTGAGGGATCAATCCCTAGCGGTGAACAGGCGCACTACGGCTATGGACAACGGCGAGACCGGCGCCGCGCACAGCGGCGGTGATGGTCAGACCTGCGAGTCGAATGCGCGCCATTTGTTCACCTCCTTAGAATTTCTTAACCCCATTCTAACACACGCCTTAAGCACTGTCAATACTAAGTTGACCATAAACACGGCCCTGTGCTATGCTTTCCCCCTGAAAGCCGACACGCCTATCAGCCATCTGGATGATACGCCCTGACCGCCCGGTTGACCACGCCGTGACCCAACCCTTGCGCACCAGCGATTTCGACTATCACCTTCCGCCCGACCGCATCGCCCAGACGCCGGCCGAGCCGCGCGACTCCTCGCGCCTCCTCGTCCTCGACCGCGCCTCCGGCCGCCGTAGTCACCGCCGCTTCCGCGACCTGCCCGACCTCCTGCGGCCCGGCGACCTGCTCGTCGCCAACGACAGCCGCGTCCGCCCGGCGCGTCTCCTGGGCCGCAAGGCCAGCGGCGGCCGGGTCGAGCTACTGCTGCTCAAGCCCGTGGATGCGACGACGTGGGAGACGCTGGCGCGCGGCCACCGCCTCGCGCCCGGCGCACGCCTGGTGTTCGGCGACGGCCAGGTGAACGCCCAGATTGTCGGTGTCACCGGCGCCGGCGGGCGGCTGGTGCGCTTCGACGCGCCGGTCGAGCCGCTGCTGCCCGACCTCGGCCACGTCCCCCTGCCGCCGTACATCCACGAACATCTCGACGACCCGGAGCGCTACCAGACGGTCTACAGCCGCGTCGTCGGCTCGGCCGCCGCGCCCACCGCCGGCCTGCACTTCACAGGGGCGCTCATCGAGCGGCTGGACACGCTGGGCATCGGCATGGCGTTCGTCACCCTCCACGTCGGCCTGGACACGTTCCGCCCGGTCGAGGTCGAGGACGCCCGCAGCCACGTCATGCACAGCGAGTGGGCGGAGCTATCGGCGGACACAGCGGCGGCCATCGCCGCGGTGCGGGCGGCCGGCGGGCGCGTCGTCGCCGTGGGCACGACGGCGGTGCGCGTCCTGGAGTCGGCGGCGCTGGCGAGCGCGGGCATTGACCCCGGCCATTCCCAGGACTTCGCCGCGCTGCCTCGGCCGGCCGCGCCGCCACCCCTCGCCCCCTACAGCGGCTGGACACGGCTGTTCATCACGCCGGGCTACCAGGTGCGCGCCGTGGACGCCCTCATCACCAACTTCCACCTGCCGCGCTCGACGCTGCTGATGCTCGTCAGCGCCTTCGCCGGGCGCGAGGCGATGCTCGCCGCCTACGACGAGGCGGTCGCCGAGGGCTACCGCTTCTTCAGCTTCGGCGACGCCATGCTGATTGTCTGATACCGGACGCTGCCCGGACGTTCCCCGGACGGTGGCCCCGTAGAGTGAAGCATATTCCGAAGACGTATCCAGGAGGAAGTATGCTGCCACTCATCCGGTCGCGCGCGTTTGTTCGCACCCTTCTCGTTCTCCTCGCCCTCGCCGCCGTTCTGGCCGCTGGCCGCCCGACGCTCGCCGCCGGCGGTCCGCCCTCCGTCGCTGCCCCGTCTACCGCCAACCCCGCCGATCAGGCGCCGGGCGGCATTGACGGCCCCAACCCGCCGGTGCTGGAGATTTGCCAGGACCGCGGGGTGACGTTCACCGTGACGGCGGGCGGCAGCCCGGCGCCTACGGCGCAGTGGCAGGTCAGCGCGGACAACGGCGCGACCTTCACCAACATTCCCGGCGCGACGTCCACGACCCTGACGTTCACGGCCCACCTCGCCGACGACCACAAGCAGTACCGTGCCGTGTTCACGAACCCGGCCGGCACGGCGACCTCCGGCGCGGCGACGCTCATCGTCCACACGGCAGCGGCCGTGACGACCAACCCGACGAACGGGGTGGCGGCGGTCGGCAGCCAGGCGACGTTCACGGCGGCGGGAACTGCCTACCAGAGCGTGCAGTGGCAGGTCAGCACGGACAATGGTGTGAGCTTCAACGACGTTCCGGGAGCGACAGGCACGACTCTCAGCTTCACCGCCCAGTTCGGCGACGGCGGCAAGCAGTACCGCGCCGTGTTCATCTCCGACTTCGGCTGCCGGACGCCGACGAGCGCCGCGACGCTGACCGTCGGCGTTGCGCCGCAGGGCATTGACGGCCCCAACCCGCCGTTGGAGGATCTGTGCGAGAACCGCGGGGGGACGTTCACCGCGACCGCGACCGGCAGCCCGGCGCCGTCGGCCCAGTGGCAGGTGAGCGCCGACAACGGCGCGACCTTCACCAACATCGCCGGCGCGACCTCCACCACATTCACCTTTACCGCCCACGTGGCGGACAACGGCAAACTATTCCGGACGGTGTTCACGAACATCGTGGGGACGGCCACGTCGAACGCGGCGCCCCTCGTCGTCCACCTTAACCCGACCGTGACGACGAACCCGACCAACCAGACGGTCGCGTTGGGCAGCCAGGCGACGTTCACGGCGGCGGCGGCCGGCAACCCGACCGCGCAGTGGCAGGTGAGCGCCGACAACGGCGCGACCTTCACCGACATCCCCGGCGCGACATTGCCTACGCTGAGCTTCACCGCCCAGGCCGGCGACAGCGGCAAGCAGTACCGCGCCGTCTTCACCTCCACCTTCGGCTGCGGGACGTCGCTGACCAACGCGGCCACGCTGACGGTGAGCAGTGACACGACCCCGCCGACGATCAGTATCACAAGCCCGGCCGACGGCGCGTTCTACGTGACCGGCGCGGCGCTCACGGCGAGCTACACATGCAGCGATCCAGGCGGAACCGGCGTCAAGACCTGCGTGGGGACGCAGCAGGGCGGCGGGGTTGTCAACAGCGGCGGCTCGATCAGCACGGCGGCGGTCGGCCCGCGGACCTTCAAAGTCGCGGCGAGCGACAACGCCAACAACCAGTCGGGCAAGGCCGTCCGCTACACCGTCGGCTACGCCATCAGCTACGCCTCACCGACGGTCGCGCCGCCCGCCGTCAACAACATCATCGCTCTGGGCATCGGGCTGGGGCATACCTCGGTGAAGTGGAAGGTGACGGACGCGGCCGGGCAGGCCATCTCAGCGGCGGGGACGGTGACGGGGATCAGCTACAAGCTCAACTCGTCGAGCGCGGCGTGCAGCAGCTTCACGACGGACCCGGCCGGGGCGACGGCGGCGAGCATCAGCGGCACGAACCCGAGGTACAACGCCGGGCAGCGGGCGTGGGCGTACACCTGGAGCCTGCCGGGGCGCGGCTGCTACAGCCTGTTCATCAGCCTGAACAGCGGCCAGGTGATCCCCGTGTTCTACCATGTCTATTGAGCCTGCCGCGCCCATGTAAATAACCCTGGGCCGCGTCGCCGCCGGCCGCCGTAGGCTCAAGCCTACGGCTAAGGATGCAAGCCCAAGGGGCTGGGGAGCCGGAACCTCAGCCTCTCAGGCTTCCATTCGTAGCCCGCTGCTTCAGCGGCGGGCGGACCTGCTGGCGCTACAAAACGCTACCACAAAATGCTCTGGCTACCGCGTGATGTGGGGCAGGAACAGGAAGCTATTGACGGTGGTCGTCTGCCAGCGCACCGCGACGGACGCCGCGCCGCTCTCGTGGGCGTACTCCACCCGCACCCGGTGCGGGCCGGCCGCCAGGGGCAGGAAGCCGCTGATGGCCCCCGCCCCGGCGCTGCGCTGGGCGATGAGCCGGCCGTCCACCCAGACGCGCACCGCGCCGTCCGCCTCCACCGTAAACACCCCCAGCCCCGCATCCAGCGTCACAACGCGCTCCCAGCGGGCCGACCAGTTCGACGACGGCACATCGCCGCCCGGCGACCCTTCGACCCACAGCAGGTCGAGGTTGTCGTCGCTGTGGATGAAGACGGCGGCGTCGGCGAGCCAGCGGTTGGCGTAGTACTCCCCGCGCCACGTGTCGAGCGCCTCCGGCCCGAACACGACGATGCGGCTGTTGTCCGTGTCGGTCACCCACGCCAGGCCGTTGGGCGTCAGAGCGATGCCGCGCGGCGTGGTCAGCGGCGTGTCGCCGCCGGTCCACTTGCCCAGGAACGTCCCGTCGGCGGCGAAGCGCTGGATGCGGTTGTTGCCCGAGTCGGCCACGAACACCGTCCCGTCCGCCGCGACCGACAGGCCCTGCGGGGTGTTGAACTGGCCGTCGCCGGCGCCGCCCTTGCCCCACTTGCCCAGGAACGTCCCGTCCGCCGCGAAATGCTGGATGCGGTTGTTGCCCGTGTCGGCGACATACACCGTGCCGTCCGGCGCAGCGGCCGGGCCGTGGGGGTACTGGAACTGGCCGTCGCCGCGCCCGAAGCTGCCCCACTTGCCCAGGAACGTCCCATCGGCGGCGAAATGCTGGATGCGGTTGTTGCTGTCGTCGGCGACGTAGACCGTGCCGTCCGGCGCCACGCTGATGCCGTTCGGCACCATGAACTGCCCGTCGCCGTGCCCGAAGCCGCCGATGGTGGCGAGGAGCGCGCCATCGGCAGTGAAGCGCTGGATGCGGTAGTTGTTGGTGTCAATCACGTACACCGTGCCGTCGGCGGCGACGGCGACGCCCTGCGGCCCCTGGAACTGGCCCGGCTTGCTCCCGACGCCGCCGAACTTGCTGAAGAAAAGGCCCTCGCCGGTGAAGCGCTGGATGCGGTGATTGGTGGTGTCGGCGACGTACACCGTCCCGTCCGGCGCGACTGAGAGGCCCTGCGGGTGGTCGAACTGCGTGCTCGACATCCCCTGGCTGCCCCAGACGCCCAGCACGCTGCCGTCCTTCCAGAAGCGCTGGACGCGGTGATTGTACGTGTCGGCGACGATGATCGCTCCGTCGCCGGCGACGGTGACGCCCTCCGGCGCGGCAAGCTGGCCGATGGTGTGGCCGTAGACGCCGAACTTGTCCAGGAACACGCCGAACGTCGAGAAATGCTGCACGCGGTGGTTGCTACTGTCCACGACGTACAGCGTATCGTCGGCGGCGACGGCCACACCGGTCGGCGAGATGAACTGCCCATCATCGGCGCCGGCAGCGCCCCATTTCCCGCGGAAGGTCCCGGCGGCGTCGAAGACCTGGATGCGCCCGTTGGCCGTATCGGCGACATACACCGTGCCGTCGGCCGCCACGGCGACCCCGCGCGGCAGGTTGAACTGCATGTCGCCGGCGCCCCGCGTCCCCCACTGGCCCAGGTAGGCCCCGGCGGCCGTGAAGCGCTGGATGCGGTTGTTGAACGTGTCGGCGATGTAGACCGTGCCGTCGGGTCCGACGGCCACGCCACGCGGCTTGTTGAGCTGCCCGTCACCGCTGCCTGCGCTCCCCAACTGGCCGAGGTACAGGCCGGCGGCGGAGAAATGCTGCACGCGGCCGTTGACGATGTCGGTGACGACCAGCGAGCCGTCGGGCGCAGCGGCGATGCCCCCGATGCGCTGGAACTGGCCGTCGCCCGCGCCCTGCTCGCCCCACGCGCCCA
This sequence comes from Anaerolineae bacterium, assembly GCA_046328525.1. Taxonomy (GTDB): domain Bacteria; phylum Chloroflexota; class Anaerolineae; order Epilineales; family JAHCIE01; genus JBDHWG01. The sequence continues at coordinate 218,116 of JAXLWK010000004.1, read as the reverse complement.
CAAACGTCCCATTCGGGGCGAAGCGTTGGACGCGGTTGTTGATGGCGTCGGCGACGTAGATCGTGCCGTCGCGCCCGACGGCCACGCCGCCCGGATAATCGAACTGACCCACGGGTGCTTGCGACCCGATCGTAAACAAGACTTTGTCGGGCTGGGGCAGCTCGGCCCCCGCCGGGCGCGGCCCCCCCGCCGCCGCGACGACCGCCAGCAGCAGCGCAGCCAGCGCCACAATACCTCGCCTCATGCTCCGACTCCTCCTAGCGCGAAGACCAGACGCACATGTATGTGTTCATGTAGAGACGCGCCACGGCGCGTCTCTGCAGCACGTTTCGCCAACCCATGAGTCTAGCCGGAACCGGCTAGAAGGTGTATTCGTAAGGTGGGGCGACCCCTGCTACATATAACGGCGCGGGACGCGATTTGTGACGGGGGCGTGAATTTCCCTCGGCCGTCCCTCACCCCGGTAGCTCTACACAATAGCGTGGAGACCCCCCTCTGCTCCCCCCGCCGGCGGGGGGATGGGGGGGTGAATTCGGCTCTTCCACGCTATACTGTGGAGCGTCCCTCACCCCTGCCCCTCTCCCATTTTGGGAGAGGGGGGGCAGAACGCGCCGTTCCCCCTCGCCCAAAGCGGGCGAGGGGGGTAGGGGGGTGAGGGCCGGGCGCTTGACCCCAGGTCGTGCCTCTGCTATCCTCTTGCCATGCCCGACCTCTCACCCCAGGACTTCGTCGCCAAGTGGCGGCAGACCGCCGTCAAGGAACGCTCCGGCTACCAGGAGCACTTCATTGACCTGTGCCGCCTCGTCGGCCACCCCACGCCGGTCGAGGACGACCCGACCGGCACGCGCTTTACCTTCGAGGCCGGCGCGAGCAAGCAGAAGGGCGGCCAGGGCTGGGCCGACGTGTACAAGCGCGGCTTCTTCGCCTGGGAGTACAAGGGGCGGCACGCCAACCTCGATAAGGCGTACCAGCAGTTGCTCCAGTACCGCGAGGCGCTGGAGAACCCGCCCCTCCTCGTCGTCTCCGACATGGAGCGCATCGTCGTCCACACCAACTTCACCAACACCGTCAAGCAGCAGGTGATCCTCACCCTGGACGACCTGCTCACACCGGACGGCCTGCGGCGGCTGCGCGACGTCTTCACCAATCCCGACGCCTTCAAGACGCCTCAGACGCCGGAGAGCGTCACCCAGGAGGCCGCGCGCCAGTTCGCCCACCTGGCCGACCTGCTGCGCGGGCAGGGCGCAGACGCCCACGCCGCCGCCCACTTCCTCATCCGCCTGCTGTTCTGCCTGTTCGCCGAGGACATTGACCTCCTCCCCCGCGAGGCGTTCACGCGCCTGGTGCACAACCTCCGCGGGCGGCCGGCGCAGTTCAGCGGCGCTCTGCGCCAGCTCTTCGAGGCCATGTCCAGCGGCGGTGTCTTTGGCTACGACGCCATCCGCCACTTCGACGGCGGGCTGTTCGACGACGCCGCCGCGCTCGACCTGGGCTCCGAGGGCCTCGCCATCCTGGACCGCCTCACAGCGCTGGACTGGTCCAGCATCGAGCCGTCGGTGTTCGGGACGCTGTTCGAGCGCAGCCTGGACCCGGACAAGCGCGCCCAGCTCGGCGCCCACTACACCAGCCGCCAGGACATCCTCTTGATTGTCGAGCCGGTGCTGATGACCCCGCTGCGCCGCGAGTGGGCGGAGGTGCAGGCGCGGGCGCGGGAGCTGGCCGGGCGGCGCGACGGGGCGGCGGGCGCCGCGCGGACGCGCCTCCAGAACGAGCTAACGGCGCTGGTGATGGGCTTTGCGGAGCGGCTGACGGCGATCACGGTGCTGGACCCGGCGTGCGGCAGCGGCAACTTCCTCTACGTCGCCCTCAAGGAGCTGCTGGACCTCGAAAAGACGGTCAGCACCTTCGCCGGCGAGGTCGGGCTGAACACGTTCTTCCCCCGCGTCTCGCCCGAGCAGCTCTACGGCATCGAGATCAACGAGTACGCGCAGCAGCTGGCCCAGGCGACGGTGTGGATCGGCTACCTCCAGTGGCTGCACGACAACGGCTACGGTTTCCCGGGCGAGCCAATCCTAAAACCGCTGGACAACATCCGCGAGATGGACGCCATCCTGGCCTTCGACGACGCCGGTCGCCCCGCCGAGCCGGCCTGGCCCGCCGCCGACGTCATCATCGGCAACCCGCCCTTCCTCGGCGGCAAGCGCCTGCGCGCCGAGTTGGGCGACAAGTATGTTGACGACCTGTTCACGCTCTATGATGGCCGCGTGCCGCGTGAGGCCGACCTGGTGACCTACTGGTTCGAGAAGGCCCGCGCCATGATCGCGGCGGACACAGCCAAACGCGCCGGCCTATTGGCGACGCAAGCCATTCGCGGCGGTGCCAACCGCCGCGTGCTTGAGAGAATCAAGGAAACGGGTGATGTCTTCATGGCCTGGAGCGACCGCCGCTGGATTCAGGGCGGAGCAGCCGTTCAGGTCTCGATGGTTGGCTTCGACAAGGGCAGTGAGGTTGAACGCACGCTTGATGATAACACTGTGCAAGCTATCAACCCGAATCTCACCGGTACTCTCAATCTGACGTTAGCGCAACGGCTGGCTGAGAACTTCAACCATGCGTACATGGGCGACACCAAGGGGGGGCGTTCGACATACCGCACGATGTTGCGCAGCAGATGCTTGCGGCTGTCGGCAACCCGAATGGTCGCCCCAACAGCGACGTGGTTCGACCGTGGGCGAACGGCCTTGACATTACGCGCCGTCCTCGCTATATGTGGATTGTTGATTTTGGCGTGGATATGCCTGAAGAGGACGCAGCGCTCTACGAGCAGCCTTTTACCCATGTGCAATCTAACGTCTATCCCGAACGCTTGAAAAACAATCGGGCAGCGTATCGGGAGCGGTGGTGGATTCATATGGAACCACGCCCGGCGTTTCGAGCTGCCGTTCTTTCATTGCAGCGGTACATAGTTACGCCCCGAGTCTCCAAGCACCGCATTTTCACATGGGTTAGCCGTGAGACCCTAGCAGATTCAGCAACAATTGCTATCGTGCGCGACGATGACTATTTCTTCGGCGTCCTGCACTCAAGGCTGCACGAGCTATGGGCGCGTCGCATGGGAACGCAGCTTCGAGAAGCGGAAAGCGGCTTCCGCTACACGCCCACGACCACTTTCGAGACGTTCCCGTTCCCGTGGCCGCCGGGCCAGGAGCCGCCGGACGACGCGCGCGTCGGGGCCATCGCGCAGGCGGCGCGGGAGCTTGTCGAGAAGCGCGACGCCTGGCTCAACCCGCCCGACGCCTCAGACGCCGAGCTTAAGAAGCGCACCCTCACGAACCTCTACAACGCGCGCCCGGCCTGGCTCGACCTGGCCCACAAGAAGCTCGACGCCGCCGTCCTGGACGCCTACGGCTGGCCGCGCGACCTCGGCGACGAGGACATCCTGGCGCGGCTGCTGGCGCTCAACCTCCAGCGCGCCGCCGCCCAGGGCCAGGCCGCGCTGCCGATGGGGGAGGGGCTGTCAACGGATAAGAACGGGTAAACGGATACGGACGGATAGCCATCCTGCTGCCGCAAAACGATGCTCCGGGGTCGGGCCGCCCGCCGCTGAAGCAGCGGGCTACAAAATGGAAGCCTGAGAGGCTTGTGGCGTCGGCAGCCCCTTGGGCTTGCATTCCTAGCCGTAGGCTTCAGCCTACGGTGGTCTGCCGCAAAGCGATGCTCCGGGGTCGGGCCGCCCGCCGCTGAAGCAGCGGGCTACAAAATGGAAGCCTGAGAGGCTTGTGGCGTCGGCAGCCCCTTGGGCTTGCATTCCTAGCCGTAGGCTTCAGCCTACGATAGTCTATCTGTTTATCCGTTACCTATCCGTTGATAGCAGGCGAGGACATCCTTTCGCGGCGGTCGTGGTCCGGCGGCTTCGCGGCACACGACAGCTTGAGCACAACAAGGCGGTCGCAGCATGAACGTCATTGATGTTTGGGCGCAGCATCCAACCCAGCGCTTCCTCGCCGAGCCGTACTTCGAGTCGCTGAGGCGGTGGACCGGGCTGACGAGCGACGAGATTCCGCTGGAGCTCACCGTCGAGGCCATGCAGTCGGCGGGCGTCGAGAAGGCGCTCATCTGCGCCTGGTATGGCCCCAACGGCCCGCTCATCACCAACGAGGAGGTGCTGGAGGTTACGCGGCGTTACCCCGACCTGTTCGTCGGCATCGCATCGGTTGACCTGCGCGACCCCGTCGCCGCCGTGCGGACCTTGCGCGAGTACGTGACCGTCCACGGGTTCAAGGGCCTGCGCGTCGTGCCGTGGCTGTGGGAGCTGCCGTGCACGCACGCGCTCTACTACCCACTATACGCCGCCTGCGTCGAGCTCAATGTCCCGGTGTGCTTGCAGGTGGGGCTGACCGGCCCCCTGCGCAGCTCGGAGGCCGGCCGCCCGCTGCACATCGAGCGTGTTGCGCTGGACTTCCCGGACCTGACGATCGTGTGCGGCCACATCGGCTACCCGTGGCACGTCGAGATGATTGCGTTCGCGACCAAGTTCCCGAACGTCTACATAGATACGTCAGCCTACAAGCCGAAGCGCTATCCGGCCGAGTTGGTCGCGTACATCAAGACGAACGGCAAGCGCAAGGTGATGTTTGGCACGAATTACCCGATGCTCACGCCGGCGGCCTGTCTGGCGGAGCTAAGCCTGCTTGGGCTGGACGAAGACACCAGCGCGATGTTCCTCCACCAGAACGCGCGCGCCGTCTTCGCGCTCTAGAGGTGCAGGCGTCACCCCGAGAACCCTGTGCCGTGTGACAGCGCGCCGCGGTACGGTAACAGAGACCAGTGGCGTCATTGCGAGCGTAGCGAAGCAATCTCCCGGCCTTGCTAGAGTGCGCCTAAGCGGCGACGGCGGGTCTGTCGCCGACCGGGAGGCTGCTTCGTCGGGCTGTCGCCCTCCTCGCAGCGACACCGCAACTTGTGTTCTGAGCAACGAAGCGAAGGGTCTGGACTGCGGCGGCCCAGGCCCATTCTCAAGGGAGGGCAATATGGGCGCATCTCCGAGCGTCCCAACGGGGCAGAGCATTTCGGACTTTCAGTTTCGCCACACGACCGTCAGCGTCACGCGGGGCGACATCGCGGCGGTCGAGGCGGACGCCCTCGTCTGTTCCGACGACAACTACCTGACGATGGGCGGCGGGGCGTCGCTGGCGCTCCTGAAGGCCGGCGGTGCGGCGGTGTGGGAGGATGCGCGCAAGCACACCGCCCTGCAGCTGGGCGATGTGGTGGCGACGACCGCCGGCGCGCTTCAGGCGCAGTACATCCTATTCGTCGTCGTCGTTGACTTCGACCGAGGGGTGTACGCCGGCGAGGCGCAGCTGCGCGAGGCGATGCTGCGGTGCTTGAAGCTGGCCGATGCCCTGTCTGCGCGCACCCTCGCCCTGCCCGCCCTCGCCACCGGCTTTGCCCGCATGCCGCCGGCGAGCGCCGCCGAGGTGATGGTGCACGCCGTGGCCGACTATGTGGCTGGGGATACGGGCCTGACGCACGTGACACTGGTAGAGTACGCTGACGGGCCGACGCCCGGTGAGTTCTACAGCCGCGCCGTCGCGGTGGCGGCGCAACGCTCCCAGGAGCGGCAGTTCTACGACCTGCTGGACGACCTGCAAGCGGCGTCGCTGGACGGCCCGCTGGCGCAGAACCTGGAAGCGCTGAAGCACGACATCGAGGCGCTCAGAGCCAGCCTGCGCTCGATCCAGGCGCGCGCCGCGGCCCTCCAACGCCCCGATCCGCCGGCGGCGGGGGACGCGGCGGCGCTGGCGGAGGCCCCGAAGCTGCCCGGCACCGAGGGCATTGACCTGTCCGCGCTCCGCCGCACGCTCACCGCCGCTCTGAGCGAGGATGAGCTAAAGACCGTCTGCTTCGACCTGAACATCGCCGCCGACGATCTCGGCACAGCGGTGCGGGCCGGGATGGTGCGCGAGCTGATGAATACGCTCATCCGCACCAAGCGGCTGGAGGAACTGCTCACGTGGGTGCGCAAGAACCGCCCCGACATCGCGCTAGGCTAGCGACGACCCCCGGCCGCGCCTCTGCAAATGCTTCATCAGTGTATGTTCGCTCTATACGCCGCGCCAATTGCGTGATATACTGGCATAGGCCCGCTGTCCGCTTACCCGTGCCGTCTCGGGGTCCCACGAAAGGGGGCTAACGTATGGGTGTTATCTTTTCGCTCATTATCGGGTTCCTGGTCGCTGCCCTGGTCATCTACATCGTTGGTCGGATGAACATGGGCTTGACCGTCGCCAGCTACGGAGCTGCGTTCATCGCCGCCATCGTCATCGCCGTCGTCGCCAGCGTCGTTTACTGGTTTCTCAGTCTCTTTAGCGTCAGTCTCGGCACGGGTCTCTTAGGCGCGATCATCTACATCATCATCGCGGCGGTCGTGCTGATGATTAGCGACCGCTTCGTGCCAGGCATGCAAGTCGCCGGGTTCGCCGGCGCAATCGCTGCGGCGATCGCCATCGGTATCGTGTACTGGATCGTTCTCTGGTTCCTGTCGCTGTTTGGCATGACGGTCATCAAGCCGTTCTAACGGGGAGCGGGCGGCGGGCCTTCTCGCAGACTCAGCCAGATGACGACACACAACTCCAGACACTCCAAATCAGAGGCGCCGTCCTTGCCAGCGTATGGCAGGGACGGCGCCTCGGTTTTGGCGCGCTGTGTGAGTCTGGGCGAGGGCCGACCCTATCCCTGACCACCTTCTTCCGCGGCTTCAGCCGACGCCACAGCCTGCTGATCTTCCGGCGTGACCGGCTGCTCCTGGATCCCCTGCTGCTGCATGGTCGCCTGAAGCTCCTCGTGAGACATGTCCTCCGGGTTCTGACCGGTCGCCTGCTGCACTGCCATGGCATCGGCTTCGGACATCTTGACCATGGCCTCGGTGCTGCCGACGACGACCATGCCACCGACCATCATCCGCCGGCGGCGGTGACGCCGCTCCATGTGCCGCATCTCCTCGTGACGCCGCTCTTCTCGCCTGAACATGTTGTGCTCCTTCATGTGTGGATTCGAACGCTTCGACGCATTGTAAGTAGTATGCCTGAGGTATGGCGACTCTGCGTGACCCGAAAAGGTGTAAATGCGTGCTACCTCCGGCGACTAACTTTCCGGGCGGCTCCCCACGCAAGCGCGGAGCCGCCCGTCTGCCAGTGGTCACAGGTTACGTGATCTTGACGCCCTCTCCCAGCGGGGGAGGGCGTCGGTCAGAGGGGTGACTGCCCAAAGACTCCATTGCGCCTGCACGGTTTCTGCACGAGCCGCCGCTATACTGGGATCAGCCAGCGAATCCCAATTACGGCGCAACAGAAATCGTCAATTCAGCAAGGAGATGGGAATGTCCAGTCAAGCGGCCAAAGTCAATGCGCGGCGAAAGCCCCGTGGAATGTGGGCACGGCTGCGTAGCATCCAGACACTGCGCCTGTTCAGCCAGCTCGCCTTCGCCCTCTTCATCCTCTATCTGATGGTTGCCCACACACTCGTGGGCGAGGGCGCGGAGAATGCGCCCGCCTCTCCCGAGTCGTTCTGCCCATTCGGCGGCCTGGAGACCCTCTACAGCTACGTCTTCCAGGGCACAACCTTCATCGCCCACACCCACCCGTCCAACCTCGTGCTCCTCATCGCCGTCATCGCCCTCGCCGTCGTCGCGCGCGGCGCCTTCTGCGGCTGGATCTGTCCGCTGGGCGCCATCCAGGAGTGGCTATTCAAGCTCAGCCTGGGGCTGCAAAAGCGCGTCCCGGTCCTGGGGCGCGGCATGAAGGCGCTCAAGACGCGCCTGGGCGTCACCCCGCGCCAGCGCCTGGCTCACCCGAACGAGACGCCCTGGATTCTGAGGCTCGACTACACCGCCCGCTACCTCCGCTACGCCGTGCTGGCGTGGATCCTGGTCGGCACCGCTTACTACGGCTACATGGTCTTCCGCGACTTCGACCCCTGGTCTGCCCTCATCCACGTGGCCGAGCTGCAATTGACCCTGGGCGGCGTCCTCCTCGGCGTCACCCTGCTGGCGTCCTTCTTCGTGGAGCGCCCGTGGTGCCGCTATGCCTGCCCCCTCGGCGCGGCCGTCGGCCTGGCGAGCAAGATCAGCCCGCTGCGGCTCCAGCGCGAAGGGGCGTCGTGCGGTGGGTGCAACCTGTGCAACTACAAGTGCCCGGTCGGGCTGGACGTGGCGAAGATGAGCGACGTGACCAGCGCGAGCTGCATCATGTGCCTGGAGTGCATGGACACCTGCCCCGTCTCCGGCGCGCTCAGCCTCAAGCTGGCGCTGCCCGGCGTCAAGGCGACCCCCACGGATACCCCGGCCGTCAGCCCGGCGGCGAAATAACACAGGAGAACCGTCATGAGCGCAACCCCCGTGAACACCCCCCCCACGCCAGCGGCTCGCCGCACCCCCCCCACCCCCACCGCGCCGCGCCGCTGGCGCAGGCTCACCATCCCCCCGCTCGCGTATGCCGTCCTGGTGCTCGTCGTCTTCCTGGGCATCATCCAGGCGGCGCGCATGACACCCACGTGGTCTACCTCGGCGAAGGTGGATGCCTCAGGCCAGAAGGTGACGGCGACGGGCGCGAACCCGGCCGAGATCAAGGGATGGATGAAGATTAGCGAGGTTTTGCCAGCGTATGGCCTGACGCAGGCGGAGTTCTACAGCCGGTTCAAGATTCCCGCCGACGTGCCGGTCGAGACGCCGCTCAAGGACCTGGAAAAGGTGACACCCTACTTCTCGGTGACGGCCCTGCGCAATTGGCTGACGGACCGCGCCGCGGGCGGATAGTTACCGCTCTTCATCCAAGACGAGGCCGGGCGTCAGCTCCGGCGCGAAGCCAGCGGGCCAGACGGTCTGGCTGTCGTACCGCGCTCCCCGCAAGGTCGCACCCTGCAGGTTCGCGCCCCGCAGCCGCGCGCCCTGGAGGCTGGCGTCCGTAAGGTCGGCGCGGGCGAGGTTGGCGTCCGAGAGATTGGTTCCGCGGAGGTTGGCGCCGGCGAGATCGGCCCCGGCGAGATTGGCGCGGGTAAAGGTGGCCGGGACGCGGTAGATGCCGGGCATGCCGCCGTATTGGAGCTGACCCTGGGAGAGGTCCTTGCCGGCGAGGTTCGCGCCCGAAAGGTCCGCTTGCGCGAGGTTGCTCCCCTGGAGGTTGACGTCGGTCAGGTCCAGGCCGGCGAGATTGGCCCCGGCGAGGTCGGCGCCGGACAGGTCCAGCCCGGCGAGGTTGGCGTTCGACAGGTCTATCGCGCCCGCGACCCGGGCATGAGCCTCGATCTCGGCGCGTGTGAGCGTGGGCATCGCTATCTCCTCTATGGTGTCGGTGTGTGGGTGGCGGCTCTGCTCACTTTACGGGAGAGGGGTCGGGAGGGTTTCGCCCTGGTAGGCGGCGGCCAGGCGCTGCGCGTGGCTAGAGCCATTCGTCCAGGTGGAACGTTGGCGCGAACGGGTTGACGAAGCGGACGCCTTCCAGGATAGAAACACCAGGCGTGTCCTCTGAGAAGATCACCGGCGTCTGGTTGAGGCGGGCCGTCGCCCACATCTGCGCATCGTAGTAGGACATCTGATGGTCGCGGACGCCGCGTGCTGCCTCAAGAACGATGAAGGGTGTCAGGTCAAACACGGGCCACAGACGCGAGAAGAGGCTGACCTGGTCATACGCCTGGGCCGGCGTCAGCGGCGGTTTGAGCTTGCGGGTCGCCACGCTGAAGAACTTCGCCAGCGTCTGCACGCTCAGGCAGCCCGTCCTTGTGACCTGGAGTTGCTCCAAGACGAGCTGCGCCTGCTGTTGTCGGGCCGAGTCAGAGTGGTCGTACAGGTAGACGAGGAGGTTGGTGTCAATGAGGATGGCGGCCATGGGATACTATTTCGCTCCCAGGGCTGCCTCACGCAGGTCGTAAGCGTCTTCGCGCCGCCAGTGGTAGGGTGCATTGTCCTCCGCCATCTGATTGCGCGTGGTCACGAACGCGAGGACCGCTTCCCAGGCCGATGGGTCATACGTGTTCCCCCGCCGGGGCTGGGCCATCGCTTCGCGCTCGATGGCCTGACGCACGATTTCCGCCTCACTGACTCCCCGCGACCGCGCCAGGCGTCGCAGCAATGCCTGCTGACGCCTGTGGATGTAGATTTGCTTGCGCACCATCTCGGCCATCTTCGTCCTCCAGCCGCAGAATATACATCACATTATACACCAGACGACTGGTGTGTCACACGTCAGGCTCCGCAATATGCCGGCGCCCGTGCCTCTGTTGGCGCTATTTTCTTCTACGGGAGAGGGGTCGGGAGGGTTTCGCTCTGGTAGGCGGCGGCCAGGCGCTGCGCCAGGCGCGGCCAGGTGTAGTGCTGCGCCACCCACGCCCGCGCCCCCGCGCTCATCGCGTGCCGCCGCCACGGGTCGCGCAGGATGTCTACCGCCGCCTCCGCCATCGCCACATCGTCGCACGGTGGGACGAGCAGCCCGGCGACGCCGGGCGCGACGTAGACCGTCGCCTGCCCCACGGCGTCGGCGACGACGGGGACGCCCGCGCCGAGGAGCTGCAACAGCTTGGCGGGCGACTTGGCGCGGTTGACCAGGGTATCGTCCAGGGGATAGAGGGCCAAGTCGGCGGCGGCGAAGATGTCCGGCAGCGCCTCGTCGCCCGGCCAGCCGGCGTAGACGACGTAGGGCGACGGCTCAACGCGGTCCAGGCGGGCCAGTAGCTCGCGCTCCTCGCCGAACAGCCCCTCGCCGACGACGAGGAAGCGGGTCTCCGGCGCGGCGGCGTGGATGCGGGCGAACACGTCCACGATGCGCTCGACCTTGTACTCGAAGAAGCGGGTGTAAAGGAGGACGACGGGCGCGTCGTCGAGGCCCCAGCGCTCGCGGGCGACCTCGGCGCTGCCGGCCGGCGGGCTTTCGGCGGCCCCGTTGGGGATGTAGGCGACCTGGCGCGGCGGGACACCCAGGCTCCAGGCGATGGTCTCCAGGGCGCGGCTGGCGACGGTCACAGTGTCGGCGTGGCGCAGACCCCACGTCTCCTGGCGCGCGAACGTCTGCCGCATCGCCCAGGGGTACTTTTCCAGGTCGTTCCAGCCGCCCGCGCCCTCCCAGTCGTCCTCGTCCACGACGAGGCGGCCCGTCCAGCGGCGCGTCCCGCGCATGCTCCACAGCGCCGACTGCGCCAGCCCGCTGTACGCCTTCGGCTTGAAACAGTGGACGACGTCCGGCGCCATTGCCAGGGCCGCCGCGACGAGGCGTTGGGTGAGCTGGGCGTGGAACACGCCGGCCGGGGAGGCAGGCAGGCTGACGTTGTTGACCATCACCCCGTCCACCTCCCACGATTTGCCGCTATCCTCCGGACAGCTCCACGGCGGCAGGAACAGGGCGACCTGGTGGCCCTGGGCGGCGAGCGCCCGCGCCAGGGGCAGCGCCCGCGCCCGCATGGTGCCTTTGGGCCGCAGCCCGAACGGCCCGATCATGGCGATACGCAATACTCACTCCACAGTCACACTCTTCGCAAGATTGCGCGGCTGGTCCACGTCGCAGCCGCGCGCGACCGCCACATAATACGCCAGAATCTGCAGCGGGACAACATTGACGATGGGCGACAGCGCCTCGACCACCGCCGGCACGTAGAGGACGTGCTGGGCGTGGCGGCGGATGTTCTCGTCGCCCTCGGTCGCCACGGCGACGACCCTCGCCCCGCGCGCCCGCACCTCCTGCATGTTGCTGACGGTCTTGGCGTAGGTCGCGCCGCGTGTCGCCACGACCAGGCACGGCAGCTCCGGGTCGAGCATGGCGATGGGGCCGTGCTTCAGTTCGCCGGCCGGGTAGCCTTCGGCGTGGATGTAGCTCAGCTCCTTGAGCTTGAGCGCCCCCTCCAGCGCCGTTGGGTAGTTCGGCCCGCGCCCCATGTAGAAGAAGCTGCGCACGTCGGCCACCTGGCGGGCGATCCCCTCGATGCGGTCGGAGCCATGCAGGACCGCGGCGATGTGGTCGGGCAGCGCCGCCAGCGCCGCCGCGATCTCGGCCGCCGGCTGCGGGTCGAGGGTCCCGCGCGCCTGCGCCAGGTACAGGGCGACGAGGGCAAGGAGCGTTTGCTGGCCGATGTAGCTCTTGCTGGCCGCGACGCTAATCTCCGGCCCGACCTGGAGGTACAGCGTGGCGTCGGCGTAGCGCGTGACCGTGCTGCCGACAACATTGGTGAGGGCGACCGTCTGCGCCCCCGCCTCCCGCGCCAGGTACAGCGAGGCCAGCGTGTCCGCTGTCTCTCCCGACTGGCTGACGACGATGAGCAGGGTATGCTCGTCAATCATCGGCTCGTCGTAGCGGAACTCGGAGCCGATGGCCGCCTCCGTCGGATAGCGCGCCCAGCGCTCGATGAGCGAGCGCCCCAGCAGCGCGGCGTGGTAGGCCGTGCCGCACGCGACGACGCCGACGCGCTCGACGCGGGCCAGGTCCAGCCCGGCCAGCTCCAGCAGGTGCGCCTTCCCGTCCACCAGCCGCCCGCGCAGGGCGTCCCGCAGGCGGTTGGGCTGCTCGAACACCTCCTTGAGGAAGAAGTGGGGGAAGCCGCCCTTCTCCGCCGCCGCAATGTCCCACGTCACCGTGAACGGGTCGCGGCGCACCGGCGTGCCGTCCAGGGTGTACACCGCGGCGCGCTCCGGCCACAGAATCACGACCTCGCCGTCTTCCAGTGTCATGGCGTTGCGGGTGTGCGCCAGCATGGCCGGGATGTCGGACGCGAGGAAGTTCTCGCCCTGGCCGAGGCCGACGAGCAGCGGCGAGAACTTGCGCGCGCCGACGAGCACCTCCGGCTCGGTGCGGCTGAACGCGGCGATGGCATACGCGCCCTCGACGTGGCCCAGGGCGCGGCGTACCGCCTCGGCGAACAGGCTCGGCAGGCAGTGGCGGGCGTGGCCGTTGCTCTGGCGCAGCGCGGCCAGCTCGACGCCGACCAGGTGCGCCAGTACCTCGGTATCCGTTTCCGACTCGAACACGTGGCCCTCGGCCGCCAGCGCCGCGCGCAGCTCGGCGTAGTTCTCGATGATGCCGTTGTGGACGAGGACAACCTCGCCGGATGGGTCGGAGTGGGGGTGGGCATTCGTCGTGTTGGGCGCGCCGTGGGTCGCCCAGCGCGTGTGGCCGATGCCGAGGCGGCCGCACGGCTCGCGCCCGTCGAGCGCGTCAATCAGGTGGCTCAGCTTGCCCTCGGCCTTGGCGACCGCCATCGCGCCGCTGTCTTGCAGCACGGCGACGCCGGCCGAGTCGTAGCCGCGATACTCCAGCCGCTTGAGGCCCTCCAGCAGAATAGGCGTCGCGCCGCGGTGGCCGACGTATCCAACGATACCGCACATGGGAAGTCCCTCCTTGAAGGCGGGCAGGCGCGGCGAGAGGGCCGGTTCCGCATGAACCGACCGACAGCGCGCTCCCGCACGTTGTGGTCACCCTGGAAATGCCACGGCGCACGCCGGTTGTCGCTGCCGGTCGCCCGGCAGGTTTTCGGCTGCGCGATCTTGGAGGGGAAAGACGGAGGGCTGTGGCCGCCCTGGAGGCATCCGCCGATCTGTTCGATTTTCCCGCTTGCGCGGTTAGTCCCACCTTGCGGTGAGAAACCTCCACCTCGTCAACTGGTCCGCTGGACCAGCCCTGGCGCTGCGTTCCCCTATGTCACCGACGCCACCCGTGGCGCGGCGTAAAAGGCGCGCTCCCTGGCGCGCGTCGCATGTCTCGCGGCGGCAACCTCCTTTGAAAATAACCTTGCACTGCTCGCGGCGGACGGCCGCCGTAGGCTCAAGCCTACGGCTACTCATGCAAGCCCAAGGGGCTGGCGGAGCCGGAGCGGCAGCCTCTCAGGCTTCCACCCGTAGCCCGCTGCTTCAGCGGCGGGCGGCCTGGCGAAGGGGCGACAGCGATTTTCATCTCTATTATAGCAAGATTCGCGCCGAGATGTCAACGGGGTGGCCGCGTTTGCGTTGAAGCGCCCATGCTCCACTTTTCGCTCCGGTTGGGCGTAGTGGCACGGTTTGTGCTGGCAAGACCGCGTGGCCTCTGCTCGGTTGACAACACGCTCTCGTGAGGTCATAATTGCCGTGCCGGCGGAGAGTCCATGCGCGTTCAACATCGTTATCAAGGAGAACCACCGATGAAGAAGACCGTTCTGGCCGTACTGGGCATCCTCGTCATTGCTGCCCTGCTCGCCATCGTTCCCGCTGTCGTCGCCCAGACCGACGTTCCAGCGCCCATCGCCGCCTTCAATACCGCGTTCAACGCCGGCAACGTTGATGCCGCATTGGCGACCTTCGCGCCCGACGCGGTCGTGACCCCACTCAACGGCGACTACCTGAACACCCCCGGCCTCATCAAGTCCTGGCTCCAGGCCAGCGCCAACGCCAAGACGACCTACACGCCCGTTGCGGGTAGCGTCAAGGTCAACGGCGACACGGTGACTTGGGAGGTCAAGCCCATCGCCGGCGCGAACCAGATTGTGACGGCGAAGATTGCGAACAATAAAATCTCCAGCCTGACGTTCAAGGCGGCGCCGGTTGCGACGCCCACCGGCGGGGCGGCTGCTGCCGCCGGCGCGGCCGGAACACCCGCCGCGGCCGCTGCCGCCGCCGCCGCGACGCCGGCGGTGAGCGCGGCGGCGGCGAACGCCACGCCGTCCGCCCTGCCGACGACGGGCGCTGTGGACAGCGGCAGCGGCTTCCCCATCATCTGGGTGGCCCTCGGCGGCCTGATCATCGCCGGCGGCCTGGCGATGCGCTACCGCCGCGCGCGCGCCTGATCCTGGCCCTGAAACAAACACGCGCCCCTCTCCGGACAGGAGAGGGGCGCGCTGTATTTGAGGATGAGCGGCGCATTGACGCGGGGCCGGACGCGCAAGTCGGGCCGCTAGGCGACCTCAGAGTCCAGGAGCTGAAGCGTCTTCGCCTGGATCGACTCCAGCACTGAATCGCGAAGGAATTCGCTGGCATGCAGAATTTCGACGCCGATCAATTCATTCTGGGCGTTCTCTATCTTTGCACTTTGTCTATGCGGGGGCTGTGGGTTTTGGCGGTTGCCTGCCACATATCGCCCAACGAAGTGGAGCTACGCGGCAACCGCCAAAAGGGGCCGCAGGCCCCCGCGATCCTCCCCCTTTTTTCGTGCGCAATGGCACGCGACCGTCACCAAGGGCTGAAAAGAGAAGAACTTGGAGGGGCTTTGCCCCTCCAAACCACCCCAACCCGAAAACTGCAAAGATAGAGATAGCCAACTATCCCCTCAAGCGTCGCAAGATCGAAGCCACGCAAAGCGGCGCGATACACGAGATAATCTGTCCAAACGATGGTTGGCACGACGCCCTCGCACGGAGCCGAATGGCACGCAGGAGCCACTCAGCATAAGATTATGCGGGATGTGGGTGATGGTCAAACAGATCAGGTCATCAGGAGGTGAGCCATGCAGGCGTTTGAGTTGGGGGAGCTGGCGGCGCAGCGTGTGGCGGCGGGCCGCCTGTACCTGGAGTTCCTGCGCGTGCCGAGCATGAGCATGGGGCTGTACGTGCTGCCCGCCGGCGGTGTGGACCCGCAAGGACCGCATACGGAGGACGAGGTCTACTACGTGGCGCGGGGGCGCGGCGTGATCCACGTCGGCGGCGAAGACCGCGCCGTGGCCGCCGGCTCGATTGTCTTCGTCGCTGCCGGCGTAGACCACCGCTTCCACTCCATCGAGGAGGAGCTGGAGGTCCTGGTGTTCTTCGCCCCGGCCGAATATAGCGCCGCCAAAGCCCAGCGATGATTAGGTGGCAGATAACAGCGGGGCGTGCGTGAATCGCATGAAGATCGTCAGGCGTGCGGCATAACAGGGAAGCCAATCCGGCGTTAAACTTGTAGGAAGACGGCTTCACGGCGGAGAGGGGCATGACGCTGGACGTCAGGCAGCTTGAGCGAGTCGGGCATTACCGGGTGATCGAGGCGCGGCCGGCGCGGCCGGGCCTCTTCGTGGCGCGGGTGCAGGACGCGGCGACCGGCGAGGCCGCGCGCCTGCTGCTCCTGCTGCCCGATGAGCTAGAGCCGGAGACGCGCGCCCTGCTGGCGTCGCTGGCCGTCCGCGCGCCCCTAGCCGAGGCGGCGACCGAGGGTGAGTACGCCTACCTGGCCCTGCCGCCCAGCGTGGACGGCACGCCGGAGATGGCCGCCCTCGTGCCCGGCCCACTCCCCCCACTGACGCCGCTGTGGGTGCGCCTGCGCCCGTTCGCCGCCGCCTTCGTCCTCGTCCTGGCGTGCCTCGCCGCCCTCCAGGTGTTCGATAACCTGGCCTGGCAGCAGAACAGTCAGAATGTGGCCCAGGGGCCGGGCGATTACTGGGGCGGCGGGTCCGGCGCGCTGGGCAATGCGCCGGTGTCGCCCTTCGGCGAGTCGGGCAGCGGCGGGGACACCACGGCCGGCGTGCAGCCAGGCGGCGGCATCATCCCGCTGTCGCCGATTGGGCGGCAAGGCGGCGGCATCGTGCCCACGCCCGCCGAGCCGGGCGGCATCGCCCTCGCGCCGCCGGTCATCCCGGGCGCCGTTCCCCAGGCGGCAGCCGCCGAGCTTCCCGCGACGGCGACGCCCACAGCGACAGCGGCGCCGACCCAGACTGCGACGCCCGCGCCGACGGCTACGCCGACGCGCACCGCCGCCCCCGCCGTGCGGCAATCTATCCCGCCGCTGAACCAGCCGCAGTCCATTCCACCGCAGCCGGTCTACCGCGCGCCCGTGCAGCAATACGTGCCACAGGCGTACACCGCGCCGCAGAATAGCTACCGCCCGCCCACCTCGGGCGGCTACCGTCCCCCCGCGCCGCCCGCGCCGTCGAGGCCGCCGAGCGCCGCGCCCGCCTGGAGCGCGCCGGTCAAGCAGCCGTCGAGCTGGCTCCGATGACAAGCGCGACCAGGGCCGGTCACGCTCGGTGAATTTTCCAGCCTTTTCACATAACATTCACGCCTACGCCGCTTAGAGGCGTAATGCTTTTGTAGGGCGTTTCGTTCTTGCCAGTGAGATATCTTCACGTTCTGAGAGGCTGCCCCGTTGACCTCACAAACTAAGGAGACTGGCATGAAGCGCGCTTTGTTGTACCTGAGCCTTGTCCCTATCTTGGTCGCCGCCTTGGCATGGGTCGTTTGGGAGAACCGCATTGATCCCAGCGAAGCCGACACGGCGCCACGTCTCTCGGTCCAGGTGTGCTGGCCGACCGCGTGGGGCGACCGGCCGACGGCCGTCATCTGGACGGCGTCCGAGGAAGTGATCCGCCCAGCGCCCGGCGCCGTCATCACCCCGCCCGGCGCCTACGACCATAGCCGGTTCATCTTCGATCAGCCCGTCAACATCAACTGGAACTACGGCAGCTACATCCAGGCCGTCTACGGCATGGACACGCCGCAAAGCGTGACCATCGTGACGGCCATGTGGTCGCCGACGAGCGGCGGCTACCGCTACGTGGGCCAGACCACCGTCGGCACGTCGGGCTACGCCTCCATCGCCGCCGACTTGTGCTCCGCCTACGCGCCGCCCGCGCCCAAGGAGCCGTCCTACCACCCCGTCGCCGTGGCCCCCGGCCAGCCGGTGAAGCCGTGGCAGCCCAAGTGGGTTCCGCAAGGGCCGCCGCCGGTGCACGCGCTCAACGTGTCCCACTGGCTGAAGTACAACAAGATGAACATGGGCCGCCAGTACATGTACTTCACGATCCGCGACCAGGACGGCCGACCGCTGCCGGGCGCGCGCGTGGACATCGTCGTGCACTTCCCGTGGGGGGACCGCAAGTACGGCTACGGCCCGGCCGACGGGAACGGGCAGATGTTCATCTGGTTCGATGTCGGCTCGATCAGCGGCGGCTACAAGGTACCGATTGACGTCGTCGCCAGCTACAACGGCACCACCTGCTACAGCCACAGCGACTTCTGGGTTCCCTGATCTCTCGCCGTCGTAGGACGGGTCCGTGATGTTCCCCTCACGGATCACCTCTATAGGCCTGGCTGCTACCCTCTCGGCAGCCAGGCCACTTCTTCGCCAGCGCTCGTCTGTTCTTCCTTTGCGTCTCTGCGCCTTTGCGTTTCAACCATCTCCGGAGAACTCAGCGGCACGGGCGGCCCACGTTCGCCGCGACCGCCATGACGTCCGCGACATCCACGACACCGTTGCCGTCAACGTCATACGGCGCATCGCGGGGGCCGAGGGCGCGGCGCGGCCAGTGGCTCGCCTCCAGTTGCACGTCCTGGGCGTCAATCTGCCCGTCGCCGTTCACGTCGCCGACGTAGCGGCACGTCGGCGTGGCCGTCGCCGTGGCGGTGCGCGTGACGGTCGCGGTTGGGGTGCGCGTCGCTGTGGGCGTGGCGCTCCGCGTGGCCGTCGCCGTCCGAGTCGCCGTGGCCGTCACGCTACCGACGCTCGTTGTGGGCGAGGGGCCGGGGGTGAGGGGCCTCGCCTGGCCCGAGTTCGGGTCCACCATCAGGCCGCTCTCGTCCACGGCCTCGAAGTTCGCGCCGCTGACGCTGCCCAGGTTGTGCAGGTCGTCGTTGTCCCAGCCCGGATCCGGCGCCCCGCCGATGAACCAGTCCCCCCCGTTGTCGGCGACGATCATGCCGTAGAGATGGAGGGTGCGCAGGATGACGCGCGCCTGGGGCGTGAACCGGGAGATGTCGAAGCTGGACTTCAGGCGAAAGCGCGCGCCCATCGGCGGGACGCTCGCGCTGGTGTTGGACGAGGCGTAGTGGCGCGCGGGCCAGATGTAGGCGCGCTGGCTGGTCTGCACCGTGAAGCGCAGGGCGTGGGGGATGTAGCCCAGGCCGCCCGGCGCGAGGGCTGCCTGAACCTCATCGTAGCGGGCGAGGCCGGGCAAAATGGGCAGGCCGGCGGCGTCGGCGCTCGTCCAGCCGGCCGGCCGCAGGGCGTTGGAGCGCAGGTCGAAGATCGCGCCGGAGCCGGCCGTCCACGCCCCGCCGGGGCCGGGCGAGGCCGCGAACAGCTCATAGAGCGTGCAGGTGTCGGTATCCACGACGAGGACGTGGGCGTCGCTGCCACCCTCGATGGGCGCGTCGGCCGGGATGTAGTACGGCCCCGCGTCGCTCTCGTCGGCGTAGGTGAACGTGATGGTCGGGACGGGGGTGGACTGGGACGAGCGCGTCGTCGTGTACGGGATGCCGATGGGGTGGCCGTTCCACAGCCCCGCGCCAAAGTCGGGGTGGAGGCCGGTGCTGCTGCCGATGCTGGCGACGTAGGCGGCGGAGTTGGGGTGAACGGGCAGCCCATCTACCCGCGCGTTCCAGACGTTGCCGGCCGGGAAGAGGGCGCAGCCGCCGATGGGCGCGTCGGGCGCGGTGGCGGCGCGGCGCACGCCGAGCGTCGCCAGGAGCGCGAACGCGGCGAGCGCGAGCAGAGACAAGAGGAGCGGTTTCATGGGACTCTCCGAAGTCGGCCGCCGCCCCCCGTCAGCGCTGGCGCTAATTCTACCCGATTCGCCGCGCCGCGGCCAGCGCGGTAGCCCTACACGATAGCGTGGAGACCCCCCCTCTGCTCCCCCTGCCGGCGGGGGGAGCAGAGGGGGGTGAATTCGGCTCTTCCACGCTATACTGTGGAGCTACCGCCAGCGCCGCGTGACAACTGAAGTCGGTGCTACACGTTATCCTATGTAGCGCCGACTTCAGTCGGCTCCCTGCTCTATAGCAACCGGCCCGCCATTCCCGGCGGGCCTGCGCGCTCAGTAGCTTATGCTCGCCGCGCCCTCGGCCAGGTAGGCCGCGACGGCGGCGCCGCCGGCCAGGCTCGCGTTGGGCGCGAGGTCTTTCTGATCCAGCTCCCGCACCTTGAAGCATGGCGGGCAGACCCAGAGCTTGCCGCCGCCCTCGGCGAATGCCGCGAGCAGGTCCTTGAGGGGCGCAAACCCGGCGGCGTGGATGTCGTCGGCGTAGCCCTGGATGGCAAGGCGCACGCCCTCGATCGTGAGGAAGGCGACAACCTCTTGCCCGGAGGCCAGGGCGGCGTTGGCGACAACGAAGGGGATCGTGGCGCGGTCGGCGTCATTCTTGCCGTAGGTCACGCTGACCAGGAGCTTGGGCATGGATGCTCTCCTTGTGGGGTACGATGGTCATGTCGGATAGCTAGGTCTCTGAGCGCAGAATAGCCGGGACTTCTTACGCCGTTCTTACGGCGACGTTAATTCCAGACGCGCAATTCCCCCCGCCGGATGTACCGACGCCTAGCGGCCCACCGTGATCGTCCCTAGCTCGACCGCGTCCCCCGCGCCGCCGCCCGTGACCGGCAGGCGCGCGCCGGTCGCCGGATCGTAGAGGCCGACGCGCACGGAGTAGACGCCCGGCGCGGCGTCCGGGCGGATGCGCAGGGTGTGGCTGTCGGCGACCGTCTGCCCCGCTCGCCAACCGGACGTGGGAGCGCGGCCGGCGAGGGGTGGCGCGTCGGCCTGGGCCGCCAGCGACTCGCCGTCGCCGACGTGGACGAAGACCGTGTAGTCGGCGGGCAGCGGCGCGTCGGCCCGCCAGTAGAGCGTCAGGGGCAGCGTGTCGCCCGGCCGCGCCGTCGTCGCACCCAGGTCGTAGCCCAGGAGCCGCGCCGCGCCGCCAAGCACCACGGCCTGGGGGTTCGGCGGCGACCAGCCGTCGGGGCGCACGAAGACGCTGCCGAGCGCGACAGAGTCGCCGGCCGCCTGGCCGTCCCGCGTCACCGCCAGGCGGGTGTCCTTCGCCCGGTCGTAGACGCCGACGACCAGCGGGTAGGAGCGGGGCGCGGCCACCTTCTCGCCAATCGGGATGTAGAGCGTGTCGCGCAGAACGGGGCCGACCGGCCAGCCCTGGGTCGGGGCGCTGCCCAGGCCGGGGTATGTGTCCGTGCCGGCCGCGCGGCCGCCGCCCGGCTCGCTGCCGACCAACTGGGCGAACACGCTGTAGTTCGTGTCCATCGGCGCGGCGGCCTGCCAGTCCAGCGTCACTGGCAGCAGGCCGCCGGGCGCGATGTCGCCGCCGACATCGTAGCCGAGCAGGCGCATCTGGCCGCCGAACACGTCGTCCCGCGGGTAGGCCGGAGCGGCGGCTTCGATGTCGGGCAGCCAGGGCGGCGCGGCGTAGGCCGGGGCGATGACCAGAAAGGGGATCGCGGCGGCGAGAACACCCATGGCGGCCAGGACGCCGCCTAGCACGATCCCCCGGTAGCGCGGCGCGAGCTGACTCAGCCCCCACACGGCGAGGACGGCCAACGCGCCGAGCGCCGGGAACAGCAGCCGCCCCTGCGCCGACTTGATGAGCGTCATCCAGCGCAGCAGGCTGACGAACACCACCGCCGCCCACGCCAGCAACAGCGCGAGGATTGACACGTCCCTCACCCCTGCCCCTCTCCCAGAACGGGAGAGGGGTTCAGACGCTTGCCCCCCCTCCTTTGCGCCTTTGCGCCTCTGCGTTTCTATCTCATCTCCCCGGCGAAGCCGCCGCCAGACGCCCATCCCCAACCCGACCAGCGCCGCGATGCTCAGCGCGTCGTAAACGGCGAACACCCACGGCGGCACGGGGACGTTGAACCAGCCGAACACCCCCCAGATCGAGTGGCGCACGCTGTCCAGCTCCAGGAAGAGCTGCCACGGCGACGGGCGCGGCGTGCGGCGGCCCGATAGCGTCAGGTGGATGTCGAGGGCCAGTGGGTCGCCGTAGAGCGCGAAGTTGCGCCAGTAGAACGGGCCGGCGACGGCGAGGGGCAGGACGAGCAGGACGGCGCTCCACGCCAGCAGATCGCGCGCGGAGCGGCGGGCCAGGGCGCGCACGGCGACCACGGCGACGATGAAGGCGATGAGCGCGAGGCCGGACAGCTTGGCGAGAGCGGCCAGCCCGCCGATGACGCCGAGCGCCAGCAGGTCGCCCCAGCGCGGCGGCCGCCGCAGCCAGTGGACGAGCCGCCACAGGGCCAGGCTCGACAGGGCCACAATGAGGTTGTCGTTATTGATGGAGCCGCTGAGAAAGAGGAACTGCGGGATGAAGGCGGCGAACAGGGCGGCGGCGGGCGGGAGCAGGGTGTCGCCTGGGAAGGTCTCCCGCGCCAGCCCGTAGATGCTCAGCACCGTGACCAGGCCTAGCAGCACGCTCAGCCAGCGCGCTCGCTGCGCTGCTTCGGCCGCCCCCTGGAGGGGCGCGCGCGCCACGGGCAGGACGGAGTTGCGGTCGCCGGGCAGGTCGGCGCGGCCGATGTTGGCGTGCGGGTTGCGCTGGATGACGTCGGCGGCGTTGGTGGTGTCCACACCGCGGATCGCTGCAGCCGCGAGGAGGTAGTATAGCGGCGGCTGCGTGCCTTCCTGCCGCCACAGCGGGCGCTCGTCGGCGGTCACGACCGCCAGCCCGTTTCCATCGGCCAGGTGCTTGACGTACCAGAAGTGCCACGTCTCATCCGGCGTCTCGAACAGGGGTGTCGTCCAGGCGTAGAGGATCGCCAGGACGAGGTAGACGCCGCCGATGACGACCAGGGAGACGAACTTCGTGTTCATTGCCGCCGAATTATAGCATAGCTCAAGCACGTTTGCCCCGCGCCTTGCCTGCCGGTATAATAGAGACGGAAGCGCCGTACCTCGCTCCAGGATGGACTCCCTTTATGAGCCAAGCCTCTCCAGCCGCGCAGAACGGCGGGCGCGCCGCCGATGTCGCCTTCACGGCCCGCTGCGTTCAACGCGGTGAACATGCCTCCATAGTCGGCGTCAACAACATGGGCAAAACCGCTGTCCTGCGGGCCATGACCAACCTGCCGGACGGCCCGATGGCAATCTACATTGATTGCAACCGTGTCCTGGAGTGGACGGAGGTCGGCTTCTACGAGCTGGTCATTCGCGCCATCCTCGACAGCCTGCCGTCCGACTCGCCCTGCCGCCCGGGCGCCGAGCGCGCCCACGCCACCCTGGTCCTCGCCAGCTCGCACCTGGAGGATGCCTACGCCTTCGTCCAATCCCTCGGCGAAGTCATTCAGAGCCTCGGCCGCGTGGCGCTGCTGCTGGACGAGCTGGACGACCTGCTCCGCCGCCTCGACGCCCGCGTGTTCCTCAACCTGCGCGCCCTGGCCGACCAGTACGGCCCGTCGCTGACGCTCATCACGGCGACGAGCCACCGCCTGCCCCTGCTGCGGGCCGACGTCGAGCCGTTCTACGAGCTGTTTAGCTATCGCACGCGCTACCTGGCCCCGCTCAACAACGATGAGGCCCGGGAGTACATCCGCGACTATGCCGCCGAGGCCGGCTGCACCGTCACGCTGCCGCTCGCCGACTTCATCCACGCCCAGGCGGACGGCCACCCCGGCCTGCTCCGCGCGCTGACCTACCTGGTGGCGGGGTTGATGGAGGGGGAGGGGCAGGAGGACGCAGCCATCGTGCGCCGGGCCGAGCCGGCGCTGGCCTTCGACCAGAACGTCCAGGCCGAGTGCGCCGCGATCTGGAACGAGCTGTTCGACGACGAGCGCGAGGCCCTGGCGCAGGTGGCGGCCGGGCAGACGCCGGCTGAGCCGGCGAACAGCTACCTGCGCGCCAAGCACCTGCTATGGCCGGCCGGGACTGGGGACGCCCTGCTCTGCCCCGTCTTCGCCGACTTCGTGGCGCGGACGCGGCGGGTGCGGCCCGTCGGGCAAAACGGCCTGCGCGTGGACACCGAGCGCGGCGATGTGTACGTGGACGGCAAGGCGATCCCGCCCCTCACCGACCTGGAGTACCGCCTCCTGGCCCTGCTCTACAAGCGCCACGACCAGATCGTGGACAAGTATCAGATTGTGGAGAACGTCTGGGGGGAGTCGTACCTGGACCAGGTGGACGACGACCGCATCGAGCGGCTCGTGGCGCGGTTGCGGGAGAAGGTCGAGCCGGACCCGCGCCAGCCGCGCTTCGTGACCACGGTGCGCGGCCGCGGCTACCGCCTGCGTACCGAGTAAGGCAACGCAGAGGCGGAGAGACGCAAAGGACGACATGCGAGACGTTCTTTGCTCTGCTGTAGCGCCGACTTTAGTCGGCTTCTTTGTCCGGACTCCCTCACCTGTCGGCGACTGATAAGGGCCGGGCCTTCCCTTGACGCCCCCCTGTATCGTGTTATAATCCCCCCGTCCCCCTGGTCGTTTCAGCGTTGATAAGTTGACATGGAGGGTGTCTACTATGAGACGGACTGTCATTCGTTGGCTAGGTATCGTCGCGGTGTTGGCGTTGCTGCTTGCTGCCGCCGCGACCGCGAGCGCTCAGCAACCGCCGAACTCTGATTCGGGCGCTGACGAGCCGGCGGCCCCCAGAGCGCCGGCGGCCCCGACCCTGGACCTGGCGACCTACCCCGCCAAGCGGTGGATCGTGCAGCTCAAGGATGCGCCGGTCGCCAAGTACGACGGCGGCGTCGCGGGCTACAAGGCCACGTCCGCCAAGGCCGCCGGCCAGGCGAAGCTCGACACCGCCAGCGCCGACGCCAAGGCGTACGCGGCGTACCTCGAGTCGCAGCAGAAGGCGTTCACCTCGGCGCTGAGCAAGGTCGCGCCGGACGCCAAGGTCGAGCAGAGCTACCAGGTCGTCCTGAACGGTGTCGCCGTCAAGATGTCGGCGGAGCAGGCGAAGGCCGTGCGCAAGCTGCCGAACGTCCGCGCCGTGACGCCGGACGTCCCCTACCAGCTCCAGATGTACTCGACGCCGCAGCAGATCGGCGCGCCGACCCTATGGGGGATGCTCGGCGGGCAGGGCAAGGCCGGCGACGGCGTCAAGGTCGGTATCATTGACAGTGGCATCTTCGTCCGCTACGATGCCAACGGCAACTACGCTGGGAACATCTGCTTCAACGATACCGGCTACACGGCCCCGCCCGGCTTCCCCAAGGGCGACACGCGCTTCACCAACAACAAGGTCATCGTCGCGCGCGCGTACTTCCGCCCGGATGACCCGCCGGTGCCCGGCGAAGATACGCCGATTCAGGGCGTGGCGGACACCAGCCCGCACGGCACCCACGTGGCGGGTACGGTCGCGTGCGACGCCAACACGCCGGTGACGTACCAGGGCGCGAACCTGACCATCTCCGGTGTGGCGCCGCGCGCCTACCTCATGAACTACCGCGTGTTCTATGAGAGCATAAGCCCCGAGGACTTCCAGAACGGCAACGCGTACGTCGTCGAGCTGGTCAAGGCCATCGAGGACTCGGTCAAGGACGGCGCGGACGTCATCAGCAACTCCTGGGGCGCGAGCTACCAGAACACCCTCGCCTGGCCCGACCCGATGATTCAGGCGGCCGAGGCGGCGTGGGACGCGGGCGTCGTCGGCGTCTTCGCCGCCAGCAACGCCGGCCCGGACCTGGCGACCGTCAGCTCGCCGGCGATCTCTGGCAAGCTGCTCAGCGTGGCCGCCGTCAGCAAGAACGCCACGATCTCGCCGGGCGTGCTCAACGTGACCGCCCCGCCGCCGGTGCCTTCGAACCTGACGAACATGGACGTCGGCCCGGCGAACTTCGGTCCGCAGATCACAACGCAGCTGCCGGCCGCGCCCTACGTGCCGGCCGAGAAGGTCGCCACCAACGGCAGTGCCCTGGGCTGCTCCCTGTCCGGCGACGTCAGCCCGTTCCCGGCCGGGTCGCTGACCGGCAAGATCGCGCTCATCTCGCGCGGCACCTGCACCTTCAGCGAGAAGGTGTTCAACGCCCAGCGCGGCGGGGCCGTCGCCGCCCTCGTCTACAACTCCGCCGCCAACGGCGACAACTTGCAGGCCATGGGTCCGGGCGCGCACGCCGGCGAGGTCACGATTTCCTCGTGGTTCATGCGCCGCTCCGACGGCCTGAACATGCGCACGTTCTACAACAGCCACCCCGGCGACGCCCAGGTGGGCTACACCTATCAGCCGCACGCCGCGCCGAACGTCGGCGACGTGATGGCTGGCTTCAGCTCGCGCGGCCCCTCGCAGGGCTGGCTGCTCAAGCCTGACGTGGCCGCGCCTGGCGTGGATGTCCTTTCGTCCGGCTACGGCGAAGGCCCCTTCCCCGATCCCTTCACCGGCTTCGGCTCGGCCTCCGGCACGAGCATGGCGACGCCCCACGTCGCCGGCGCGGCGGCGCTGCTCAAGCAGCTCCATCCCAACTGGACGCCGACCCAGATCAAGTCGGCCCTGATGTCCACGGCCACCGAAGCCGTGTTCCTGAACACCAGCCAGACCGTGAAGGCCGGCGTCCTCGACCGCGGCGCGGGCCGCATTGACCTGAACAAGGCCGGCATGCCGGGCCTGACCACGGAGCCGCAGAGCATCAGCGGCGGCCTGATGGCCCCCGGCCAGAGCCGTACCTTCACCGTCAACGTCAAGGACGTCAGCGGCAGCGCCGGCGCGTGGAGCGTGTCCACAACGCAGACCGGCGACAGCGCAACGACAGCGAACTTCAGCATCGCGGTCGGCTCACCCACCCTGAACGTCGCGGCGAACGGGAACGGCAGCTTCACCGTGACCGTGTCGGCGACGGCCAGCGCCAAGGGCGCAGACTACGAAGGCTCGATCGTTCTCAGCAACAGCGCGACGAGCACGACGATCCACCTGCCGGTGTGGCTGCGGGTGGTGCCGACGACGCAGACCGCCGACGTGCTCATCGTTGACGACGACGGCTCGTCCATTGACAGCTCCTTCCCCAACTACTCCGAGGTCTACACGAGTACCGTCCAGGCGCTCGGCCTGACCTACACCTACCTCGACGTCGGCCAGGAAGCCTTCCCGCAGTTCAACGCGCTGGCGGGCTATAAGGCCATCGTCATTTTCACCGGCAAGAACAACAGCTTTGACACCAGTGGCTTCAGCACGGCGGACCAGGACCGTCTCACCGAGTGGATGAACGCCGGCGGGCGGCTGTGGATGTCCGGTCAGGACCTGGCCGACGCCACGGATAGCGATAGCAACTTCAGCTCGCCCAGCCTGGGCCGCTCGCGCCTGTACCACGGCTACCTGGGCCTGACGCCCATCACCGAGGACCTGTACAACGGCGCGACCCCGCCCAAGCCGTCGGCGAACGGCGTCGGCCCGATGGCGGGCGTCCAGATTGCCCTGACCGCGTCGCCGGCCGGCAGCGGCCTGACCGTCGAGGCGACCAAGGCCATGACGGACACCGACACGTACATGGCGACCGAGACGATGAAGCCGTTCTTCCACCCGCTTGGCACAACCGTGTCGGCTGACACCAACATCTCGTGGGGCCGCTCCTCGGACGTCAGCCTTGAATCGCCGCTGCAGAAGTACATCTATCGCAGCGCCTCGATGGGCTTCGGCCTGGAGAACATTGACAACGCCGCCGGCCTCGCCACCCAGCAGCAGGTCGCGGCCAAGACGATGGCCTGGCTCATGGACACCGTCTCGGTGAGCTTGTCGGCGTCCACCGCCAGCCAGTTCTCCCCCACCACCCTGACCGCTTCCGCCACCTCCTCCGGCGGCGCGGCCATCACCCAGTATCGCTGGGACTTCGGCGACGGCTCCCCCATCCAGACCACCACCGCTGCCTCCGTCCAGCATACCTACACCTCCACCCGCCCCGCTACCGCCCGCGTCGAGGCCATGGACGCCCTCGGCCACACCGCGGTCGCCTCGGCGGTCATCAACCCGACGCCGTACCAGTGCCCGCTCAATGACCCCAACGCCGTCTGCAACGGCTTCGTGCTGGTGCGGGCGTTCATTGACTACGGCTGCAACGTCTTCTGGACCCCTGGTGACACCCCCCTCGTCGGCACGACGCTGATGCTGGCGATGCCGGACGGGACGACGAAGACGACGACGGTGGACAGCGCGGGGAACGCGATCTTCACCGGCGTGACGCTGCCGCCGCGGACATCGGCGACGCTGACGGCGGACAGTCCGGTGCAGCCGACGTGGATCGGGGCGCAGGGGCTGACGCTGAACTCGTGCCCGAACAGCCCGACGAGTGTGACGCTGACGCCGAGCAGCTTCAACCGCGGCCAGGCATACGAGGACTTCCGCTGGAACGTGGCGCGATAGGCGCGACGATGACCCGTAGGGGTAGGTTTGAAACCTGCCCCTACGCAGTCGACACCCTCTCCCCGTGGGAGAGGGGAGGGTGAGGGTCTGAATCGCACGCGAGGGACGAAGGCCCTCACCCCCGGCCCCTCTCCCACAGGGGGAGAGGGGGTGAGATGAGATGAGACACGTGCAGGCTCGCCAGGAATGGCGGGCCTGTTGCTATGGGGGGGAGAGCCGTGTTAAGAGCGTGTTAAACCTTTGACTTCCACCGGCGTTTAGGTTAGGATAGCTGAGCGCCGCCGCCGGCCGCGTCTGGGTTTCGCCTGTCAGGAGGAACGTTGTGCAAAACGTAGAGTTGCAGGGCGCGCGCGCCCCCATCCGGGCCGCGTCGCGGGTCGCGGGTGGCCGACGGCGCTACTGGCGCGAGACACTGCTGGCCTACCTGTTCCTGGCGCCGGCCGCGCTCCTGCTGTTCGTGTTCAGCATCCGGCCGCTGTTCTACGCCTTCTACATGAGCCTCAACACGTGGAGTTTGCGGCGCGGGCCGGTGGAGTTCATCGGGCTGGCGAACTACCAGCGCCTCCTCCAGGACGACAAATTCTGGAACTCGCTCCTCGTCACGTTCTACTACGTCCTCTTCACCGTGCCGGTGACCCTGGGGCTGGGCCTGCTGGTCGCCTATCTCCTGTTTCAGGGCGTGCGCGGCCTGTCGCTCTACCGCACCCTGTACTTCCTGCCGTTCATCACCTCCCTCGTCGCCGCCTCGACCGTCTGGGCGACGATCTTTAACCCGCAGAGCGGCTTCATCAACAACATCCTGACCCGGCTGGGGATGGCCGGGCCGAAGTGGCTGCAAGAGCCGAACGGCGTGTTCCAGCTCGCCGCCAACAACTTTGGCGTGCGCTTGCCGGAGTGGGCCGCCGGGCCGAGCCTGGCCCTGGTGACGATCATGATCTTCGTCATCTGGCAGCGCCTGGGCTACGACATCGTCATCTACCTCGCCGGGCTGTCCAACATCCCCAGGGAGCTGTACGAGGCGGCGCGGATTGACGGGGCCGACGGCTGGCAGCTCTTCCGCCACATCACCGTGCCGCTCCTCTCGCCCACGATCTTCTTCCTCATCGTGATCTCGACCATCGGCGCGCTCCAGGCGTTCACCCAGATCGTCACCATGAACCAGGCGGCCGCGCAGACGAAGGGCGGGCCGCTGGACACGACGATGACGACGACGATCTACCTGTTCCGCATCTTCTACGGCGAGGCCGGCCCGCCCAACTACAGCTACGCCACGGCCATCGCCTTCGTGCTGTTCCTCATCATCCTCGGTCTGACGCTCCTCCAGCGCTGGGGCAGCAGCCGCTGGGTGCACTACTCGTAGGCGGGAGGGGGGACCACGATCATGGCGACCGCTGCTGTTGACGCCCGCAATCAGGCTGCCCGCCGCCAGCGCACACTGCGCCAGGTGAGCACCCACACCATCCTCATCATTGGCGCGCTCATTGCGATGTTCCCCTTTGTGTGGATGGTGCTGACGTCGCTCAAGACGTTCCAGGAGTATGCTACGCAGCAATTCCTGCCCGCCTCGCCGCAGTGGGTCAACTACGCCACGGCGCTGACCATGGCCCCGTTCGGGCGCTACCTTGCCAACACCCTGTTCATCTCGGTCTCGACGACGGCGCTGGTGCTGTTCACGTCAGCCCTGGCGGCCTACGCCTTCGCCCGCATGCACTTCTTCGGGCGCGAGGTCATCTTCATCATCTTCCTGACGACGCTCATGATCCCGTTCGAGATCACCATGATCCCGAACTTCCTGACCATCCGCGACCTGGGCTGGATTGACAGCTACGCGGCGCTCATCTTCCCCTTCGGCGCGAGCGTGTTCGCCATCTTCCTGCTGCGCCAATTCTTCGCCCAGATTCCGTCGGACTACTACGACGCGGCGGTGCTGGACGGCGCGAGCCACCTGCGCTTTCTCGTCGCCATCGTCCTGCCGCTGTCGCAGCCGGCGCTCGTGTCCGTCGCCCTGTTCACGTTCCTGGGGAGCTGGAACTCGCTGCTGTGGCCGCTCATCGTCATCAACAGCCCGGAGATGCGCCCCATCCAGGTGGGCCTGTACAGCTTCATCAACGAGGCCAGCACGAACACGCACCTGCTCATGGCGGCGTCGGTCATCGCCGTCGCGCCCATCCTGGTGCTGTACTTCTTCGCGCAGAAGCAGTTTATCGAGGGCATCTCAGGCTCCGGACTGAAGGGATAAGCAGAGATGCCATGGAGGCACAGAGGACACAGAGAGTTATACAGGTGGTCGGCAAAGATTTCGCAACGGATGAATAACGGATGAACGGATAGACATAGCCCAGTCGCAGAACGACGGCAAGGCGTGACTATTCGTTAATCCGTTTCATATCCGTTGACAGTAGAGAGCCTAACTTTCCATTTACCCCAGGATTTGTAACAAGGAGGAGTACCCCATGAAACGCATTCTGTGGATCCTGGCCGCGCTGCTCGTCGTCGCCCTCGCTGCGGCGGCGTGCGGTGGCGGCGCGGCGACGACGGCGCCCGCCCCGCAGGCCGCCGCCACCACCGCCCCAGCCGCGCCGACGGCGGCCCCGGCCGCGAAGGCCGCCGAGCCGACGAAGGCCCCCGCCGCCGAGCCAACGAAGGCGCCGGCGGCGGCCACAGCCCCAGCCGCAGCGACGAGCGCGCCGGCCGCAGGCGCAGCGACGAAGCCCGCGACCCCGCCGACCAACACGCCCATCCCGACGCAGGAGTCGCCGGCCGGGCAGAAGATCGGCAAGGGCGTCGCCACGGCTGCCGAGGTGGACGCGATTGACCTGACCGGCAAGAACGTGGACATCGTCTTCTGGAACGTGTTCACCGGCGCGCAACAACAGGCCATCAAGCAAGTCATCGAGGACTTCCAGAAGCAGTACCCCAACATCCGCGTGACGTCGGTCTACAAGGGCAACTACAACGACATGTACAAGTCCACGTTGACCGCGATCGCCGCCGACGCCGTCCCGGATGCCGTGTGGAGCTACCCGAACCAGATCGCCGAGTACGCCCGCGAGGACGTGACGCAGCCCCTGGACCCGTTCATGGCGAGCACGAAGTACGGCATGGGGGACCTGTCGAAGCAGATTGACCAGTGGGTGTTCGACGCCTACAAGTACCCCGACTTCAACAATCAGATCCTGAGCCTCCCGCCCGCCGTCAGCCAGGAGGTGATGTACTACAACGCCGACGTCCTCAAGCAGCTCGGCTACGACAAGCCGCCGGAGACCTGGGACCAGTTCGCCGAGGTCTGCGCCAAGCTCAAGGCCCAGATGCCCGACAAGAAGTGCTTCGCCTTCCGCACCGACGCATCGGGCCACGCCCTCCAGATCTGGAGCCGCGGCGGCGACCTTCTCTCCGCCGACCGCAAGTCGGCCGCGTTCCAGAAAGCCGGCCTGGACACGATGCAGTGGTACAAGGACATGCTCGACAAGGGCTACGGCTACCAGCCCGGCCAGCAGTTCGGCGAGCAGACCGACTTCGGCCTCGGCAAGACGCTGTTCACCTTCGGTACGTCCACCGGTGTCCCGTTCTACAAGCAGGCCATCACCGACACGGCGACGAACAAAGAGCGCTTCACCTGGGGCATCACGCCCTATCCCCACTCGACGGCGCAGCCCGTCGTCAACCTGTTCGGCCCCAGCTTCTCCATCAACAAGACGACCCCCGAGCGCTCCCTGGCCGCCTGGCTGTTCCTGAAGTTCTGGCTAGGCGCGCAGCCGTCCGGCACGTGGGCGACCATCGCCAACTACTTCCCGGTCAACAAGGAAGGCAACAGCTCGCCGGCGGTGAAGACCTATCTTGAGAAGAACCCGGTCTACGCCAAGGGCTTCGACCTGTTGCAGTACGGCCGCTCGGAGCCGAGCGTCGCCGGTTGGCAGGAGTCGCGCGACGCCATCACGCAGCAGATCACGGCCGTCATCACCGGCAAGGCGACGCCGCAGCAAGCCAACGACGCTGCGCTCAAGGCCGTCACCGACGCCGTCAACCGCAAGTAACCGACGATAAGGCAACGATTGGGGTCATTGCGAGGAGGACGATAGGACGACGAAGCAATCTCCCGGCTAGTGAGAGCGGCCCAGTTCCGTGGTAGAGTGAGTTTGCTAGGCCGGGAGATTGCTTCGCCCCGCTCGCAATGACAATATGTGTTGATGGGGGTTGTGGCGCGCCATGACCCCTACTTGTTGTAGGAGAACTCATGATTGATTTTCCCGCAATAGACCCCAAATGGCGCGAGGTCGCCGAGGCCGCCGCGCGCGCCGCCGGCCGCATCGCCGTCGAGTATCGCGGCCAGGTCGAAACCAAAAGCAAGGGTCTCCGCAATGTCGTGACGGAGGCCGATTTTCTGTGCCAGGCGGAAATCAAGCGCCATATTGGCGCCGCTTTCCCCGACCACCGCTTCCTCGCCGAGGAGACGGACACCACGCCGGGCGGCGCCGGCGATCTGTGTTGGGTGATTGACCCGATTGACGGGACGACCAACTACAGCTACGGCCTGCCCGTTTTCTGCACCTCCATCGCCCTCACCTACCACGACGCGCCCCTCGTCGGCGTCGTCTACGACCCGCTGCGCGGCGAGCTATACGCCGCCGAGCGCGGCCACGGTGCGACGCTCAACGGGCGGCCCATCCACGTCAGCCAGCGCACCGAGTTGGTGGACGCGCTGGTCGGGCTGGAGTGGGCGATGGACCCGCCGCTGCGGCTGGAGACCGTGCGCCGCCTCGACCCGGTGGCGACGCACTGCATGACCGTGCGCTCGCCGGGCGCGGCGGCGCTGTCGCTGGCCTACGTCGCGGCGGGCGCGCTGGATGTCTACTTCAATGTGAAGCTCAGCGCATGGGATGTCGCCGCCGGCTGCCTGCTCATCGAGGAGGCGGGGGGAAAGGTCACCGATCTGCGGGGCGGGCCGTGGTCCATCCACGGCGGCAACTACCTCGGCAGCAACGGCGCGTACCACGCCGCCATCCTTGACCTCTGGCGCGACGAGTGAGCCAAGCGGTGGAAGAGGAACCACGGAAAGGGTTTGGACCACGGAAGCCTGGAAAGGACGCGAAAGGCGCGAAAATCAGGCATGAACTGAATGCCTCGCAGCGCGCTGCTCAAGACACGCTGCGGTGTCGCTGCGAGGACGACGATAGGAGAACGAAGCAGCCTCCCGGCTGGGCATAGGCATGTCATGCTGCCTCCAGCCCGTCTATCACGCGAGCGGGAGATTGCTTCGCTCTGCTCGCAACGACGCGCCGCCTCTTTTTTCGCGCCTCTCGTGGTCCAAAGGCTTGCGAGCGCCTAACTTGTGGAGAACGAGTGAATTGTCGTCCGATGCGGGGCCAGGTTTGTCGAATTGACCGTGACAAATTCAGAGTCTCAACGTCATATATGTCATGGACTCTGCCGACCTCCCCTTTACCGATGACTCTCAGCGCCTTGGGTAGCTGCCATGATCAGCCCACCTTTTGTAGTCGCGTCAATCGTCTGCGTTATCCTTGTGTTACTTGCCGTCGCTGCTTTCTTCAACCCCTCGTCGGTCAAACGGCGCCAGCTTTCGCATTTGGCGCGCCAGCACTTTCAGAACTCGCGCGGCACGGCTCATTTGCGCCTGATGCGCGAGGCCGAAGCACGCCTTCAGATGGAGTTGGGCGCGTGTAATAGCGAGTTGGCGCGGCTTACCAATGATCTTGCGAACCTGGATCGAGAGGAAGAGGGCGAGCTGTCGAGGAAGCTACAACGGTATCTTGTCCGTACGCGGCTGACTGAGGTTCGCGGCGTCGGTGAGGCTATTCGCGACCAGATTCTGTCCCACGTGTTTCAGGGCAACCTCACAGATCTGTATGCGGCCAATTCGATCTCAGGCGTCGGCGAGACGCGGCAGCAGGCGATCAATGCTTGGGTACAGCACTATGTTGCCCTTCTTCCAACCCTCCGGCAAAGTGACTTTACCGGCAAGAGCGCCATCCTTTCCCGCTTTGCCGAGCGTCGCGGTGAGGTTCAGGAGCAGCTTACACAGTCGTCAACGCGTCGAGACGAAATCCAAGACCAACTGGGTCGGCTGCATGGGGAAACGGAGAAGTTGGCGCGAGTCACCGAACGCGACTTCCACGCTGCCCTCTTGGGCCAGAAGGCGCCTTCAGCCGACTTGGATGCGTTCAATGGCGGGGTTTTCGCCGAATGGGAGGCTATGCCTGATTGGTTCAGGCGCATTGTGCTGGAGGAAGCCGCATGATCCAACGGTTCATTCAGTCGTTTGCCAAACGCCCACGCATCGAGCCGTTGGCGCTGTCGTTTGAGGTTGACCGAGACGAGACTGACCATTACGTGACACGCGTGTTCAAAGATGTGGGGGATGGACCACAACCTGTATCGGATGTCACGTCTCTATGGAGCTATGGCTATCGCGAAGAGCGTGCTGACAGCCGGATCGTCCGGATCGTGAGCGAGGAGGATTATCGCATCTTGCAGGCGCTGCGGAGCCTCAATCCGGTTGTCCAGCCGGACGGTTCCCTTGTGTCAGAGGTAGTCCCTCGGGTTTTGAAGTACATGCGCGGCAAGCCCCCGGTACACGAGACACCGCGCGCCCAGGAGTTAAAGGTTCTTGATACACCGCCCGATCCAGTGGTAACGATAGACTATCAGCCGGGGAGAGGGCTAGATGTTCACACGGGGTACCGATTGCCTGAGTCCGGCGAAGTCGTTCTGGCTTCGAACGTGGCGTCAACGCCAGATGGTGAGCATTTTCGAGTTGCCGACACCTTTATGCCATTTCCGCGCAAGCTCAGCGCGGTGGCTCAAGAGGCGCTCGAAACGCCGACGCGGCATATCGCCGTGGGCCAGATACCTGAGTTTTTCCTGCGCGATCTCGTTCTCTATAAGAAGGAGTTCAATGCCGTTCTGACTGACCTCGCGGGCCGCATTCGAGTCATCACGTCGCCGCCCACGCCGGTCGTCAAAGTCAACCAAGACCAGCTTGGCTGGCTTGATTTCCAGGTCGGCTACGAAGTCGGCAACTCCACGCTGTCGCATGAATCGCTGCGTGGAGTCAAGG
The DNA here is from genome assembly GCA_046328525.1 of Anaerolineae bacterium. GTDB lineage: Bacteria > Chloroflexota > Anaerolineae > Epilineales > JAHCIE01 > JBDHWG01. The sequence continues at coordinate 183,070 of JAXLWK010000004.1, read as the reverse complement.
ACAAGTACGTCCCTGTGGACGGTTTCACATGGGTAAAGAATCCAACGCCGGATGTGCTCCGCGTAGACCGTGAGCTTCGACAGTTGGGGGCGGAGCCGACGCCGCAGGGTTATCGTGTTCAGGCATCGCAATTCGCATCTTTGGAAGAATTCATTCACGACATCGGCGGGCGGGCCGAACTGAGCAGCTCGTATCAGGCTTTTCTATCACAACTGACTGATTTTAAGTTCGATGACACATACCGACTGCCCGATTCGGTTGAGGATCATCTTGCTCAGAAAAGCATACTCTTGCGGCCTTACCAGCGCAGTGGCATCCAATGGCTTTCCTGGCTATCTACCAACCACTTGCACGGGTTGTTGGCCGACGATATGGGGCTTGGCAAGACCCTCCAATCCATCTGCGCCTTGCGGATGGCGTACGAGGCTACAGGTAGTACACAACATAGCTTGATTGTGACTCCAACGTCGGTCTTGGTGCACTGGGAGCGCGAGATCCAACGCTACTTTCCCCAAGCGAGTGTCTATCGCTATCATGGTTCACAGCGGCGTCAGCATCTTTTCCAGGCCGCCAATCCCATCATCTTCGTTACAACCTACGCTGTTGCCGAACGCGACCGCGAGTTCCTATCTTCCATACCATTCTTTTACCTTATACTCGATGAAGCGACGCAAATCAAGAACCCAGAGGCCAAGCGCACGCAAGCGGCCAAAGGCTTCAATTCTGCCCATCGTCTCGCGCTAAGTGGAACGCCCGTCGAGAACCGTCCGGCCGAGCTATGGTCCGTGTTTGACTTCATGATGCGTGGGCATTTAGGCAAGTACGGTACGTTCAAGTCCACTTTCGAGGATGCCATCGCGTCCGGGGACAGCATCGCAACCGTAAGATTGGGACAGCGCATTCGGCCATTTATGCTGCGGCGGCTGAAAGAAACCGTTGCGAACGATCTGCCACCGAAGATCGAGTTGGATGAATGGTGCGAGCTAACAGGTGAGCAGAGGGATCTGTACGCAGCGGTGCAAGGCAAAGCCCAGAGCATCATCACCGCTCTACGCGCAGGGGAGCGCATTGATTACACAACGAGCATTCTACCAGTGCTAACGAAGCTGAAGCAGATATGTGATCATCCTGCCCTGGTGACCGAGCGGGGGGACCCGATTTTTGCGCGTTCAGAAAAGTTCGACTGGATTATCAACAAGGTGCAGGAGATACACCAAAACGGCGAACGAACCCTCATTTTCAGCCACTTCCTCGGCATGCTAGATTTGCTGGAGAGGGCCTTGCGAGAGAAATGTATCCGATACATTCGGATTGATGGGTCAACCCACAATCGGCAAAATCTCGTGGATCAATTCAACACGAATCAGGCGGAGGTTGCATTGTGCAGCTTGATGGCTACGGGCTATGGCCTGACGCTTACTGCCGCGAATCATGTGATTCATGCAGACCGCTGGTGGAATCCGGCAGTTGAGGCCCAGGCGACCGACCGTACACATCGCATTGGGCAGACTCGCACCGTGTACGTCTATCGCATCTTGACCCAGGACACGCTAGAGGAGCGTATTGATAAGCTTCTTGAATCCAAGCGCGGCCTGGCTGACAGAATCGTCGCTGCGGCAAAAACAGGCCAGGGAGGTTGGACGCGCGAGGAACTGATCGAGCTGTTGCGGCCGTTGGAATAGCCTCTGGAGAAACGAACTGAGCGGGAGGCATTGCCTCCCGCTCGTCTATTACAGGTACTCGGTGCGCTTTTGGTAGCGCAGCTCGTCCACGATTTTCTTCACGTCCTGGGCGCGGCTGCGCGGCAGGATGAGCAGCACGTCGTCGGCGTCCACGATCACCATGTCCTCGACCCCCACCACCGCCACGAGCTTGTTCGGGCTGTAGATGAGGTTGTTGCGCGAGTCGACGCCGACGTACTCCCCCTCGATGACGTTGTCCCACGAGTCGGAGGGCAGCACGTCGAACACCGCCGCCCAGCTCCCCACGTCGCTCCAGCCGATGTCGGCCGGGATGACACACACATCCCCGGCCTTCTCGATGATGGCGTAGTCAATCGTCTCGTTCTTGATCGCGGGCCAGACGTCCTCGAGCACGTAGTCCTGGGTCCGCGTCCCCCACGCGTCGGCGATGCGCGCCAGGCGCGACGCGGTGTCGGGGATGAAGCGCCCCATCGCCTCGCGGATCGTCGCCACGCTCCACACGAACATGCCGCTGTTCCAGTAGTAGTTGCCGGCGGCCAGGAACTGCTCGGCCACCGCCGGCGTCGGCTTCTCCTTGAACGACTTCACCCGCAGCGTCAGGCCGCCGTTGATGTGGCTCGTGTCCGCCTCGATGTAGCCGTAGCCCGTGTTCGGCTCCTGGGGCGTGATGCCGAGCAGGATGATGCGGCCCGAGTGGGCGCTCGTGGCGGCGGCCAGGAGAATCTCGCGGAAGTGTTCCTGGTTGCGGATCAGGTGGTCCGCCGTCAGGCAGGCGAGGATGGCGTTGGGGTCGCGGCGGGCGATGACCTCGGCGGCCAGGCCGATGGCGGGGGCTGTGCCGCGCCCCTCCGGCTCGCCCAGAATGTTGTCGAGGGGAATCTCCGGCAGCTCGGCGGTGACGGCCTCCAGCCATTTCTGGCCCGTGATGACCAGCACGCGCTGCGCCGGGATGATGGGTTGGATGCGCAGGAAAGCCTCGCGCAGGAGACTGTGAGCTGTGCCGATGTTGAGGAATTGCTTGGGCTGGCCCTGTCGGCTGCGCGGCCAGAGCCGCGTGCCGCCGCCGCCGGCCATGATCAGAGCGTACAAATTATCCATTCTCTCACTTCCCTTGAGCGAACCGTTCGCCTGCCTGTTACCGCGCGAGGCGCGCCAGGACGCTCAACCGCCTCGTCGCGGCCTTTCCTATTCAATTCGATACGGCGCCGCCGTCTCGCGCGCGACAACGTAGTTCATGCCGCCCACCTGCCGCACCAGTCCCTTGACCTCCAGCAGCGCCAGGGTCGCCGAGACGACGGGCATGGGCAGGTCGGCGGCGCGACGCAGCTCGTCAATGTGTACGGGGTCGGCGGACAGAAAGGCGATCAGCGCGCGCTCGGTCTCGTCCTCCGGGAGCGCCAGCTGCACCGTGCGCTGCTCGACCACGGTGCGCAGGTTTAGCTCCTCGACAATGTCGCGCACGCTCGTGACGAGCTTGGCCCCGTTCTGGATCAGCGCGTTCGCGCCCGCCGACCTGGCCTCGGTGATGCGGCCGGGCACGGCGAACACGTCGCGGCCCTGCTCGGCGGCCATGCGCGCCGTAATCAGCGCCCCGCTGCTCTCCCCGGCCTCCGTGACCAGCACGCCCAGGGCCAGGCCGCTCACGATGCGATTGCGGGCCGGGAAGTGGTGGGCGTCGGGGCGCGTCCCCAGGGGATGCTCGGAGATCAGCGCGCCCTGGCCGGCGATCCGCTCGGCCAGGGCCTTGTTCGACGCCGGGTAGGCGATGTCGAGGCCGCAGCCGAGGACAGCGACGGTGCGCCCGCCCGCCTGAAGCGCGGCGTGATGCGCGACAGTGTCAATGCCCACGGCCAGCCCGCTGACGATGGTCACATTGTGCTGCGCCAGCTCCGCGCTCAGCCGCTCGGTGACGGCGCGGCCATACGGGGTCGAGCCGCGCGTGCCGACCACGGCGACGGCGAACTCATCCTCCGTCGTCAGCGCGCCCTTGACGTAGAGCAGCGGCGGGGCGCCGGTGATCTGGCGCAGCAGACGCGGGTAGTCGGGGCTGTCGAGGGTGAGGAGGGTGATGCCGGCGCGCTCGACCTTTTCCAGCTCGGCATCCAGGTCTACGTGGGCGCGCAGGCGAGTCACCGCCTCCGCCAGCCGCGCATCCAGCCCGGCCGCGCGCAGCGACTCCGGGTCGGCGCGCCACGCTGCGCCTAGCTCCCCAAAGTAGTCCTGGAGGGCGCGCAGCCGCACAGGGCCGATGCCGCTGACCCGATTGAACCCGATCCAGTAGCGCAGATCGTCGTCCACGCCATCCCCCCGCTACGACTCGTCCAGCAGCGCGCGGTAGCGCGACGACTGCGCGTGGCACAGGGCGATCGCCAGGGCGTCGGCGGCGTCGTCGGGCCGCGGAATGTCGTCCAGCGCGAGCAGCATGCGCACCATTTGCTGCATCTGGTCCTTCGTCGCCTTCCCGTAGCCGACGATGGCCTGCTTGACCTCCATCGGCCGGTACTCGTGAATCGCAACGCCCTCGTTCGCGGCCGCCAGCAGGACAACCCCTCGGGCGTGGCCGACGGCGAGGGCCGTCGTGACGTTTTTGCTGAAGAACAGCTGCTCGACGGCGAGGGCGTCCGGCTTGTAGCGGCGGATAAGCTCGTCGAGCCGCCAGTAGATTGTGTGCAGCCGCGCGGGCAGTGGCGTTCCCGCCTCGGTCGTCACCGCGCCGTAGTCTACGAGAGCTACGTTGTCGCCGTCGGTGTCAATCATTCCCCAGCCGCAGATCGCGGTGCCGGGGTCCACCCCCATCACCCGCACTAGCGCGCCTCGAGTTTCTCGTACATCTCATCCGAGACTTCAAGGTTGCTGTAGACGTTTTGCACGTCGTCCAGGTCCTCTAGCGCCTCGATCAGCGCCATCACTTGTAGCGTGTTGGCCTCGTCGAGGGGGACGTTCAGCTTGGGGATGCGCGACAACTCGGCCGACTTGATGGTGACCTTGTTCTGGATAAGCCCCTCGCGCACCGCCTGGAGGTTCTCGACCGGGGTAAGGATCTCCAGCCCCTCTTCGAGCGGCTGCACGTCGTCCGCGCCCAGGTCAATCGCCAGCAGGCCCAGCTCGTCCGGGTCGGTCTTGCCCGGATCCACGACGATGACGCCCTTCTGGTCGAACTGCCACGCCACCGAACCGCCCTCCGCCAGGGAGCCGCCGCGCTTGCCGAGCGTGTGACGCAGCTCGGATACGGTGCGGTTGCGGTTGTCGGTGAGCGTCTCGATGAGAATGGCGACGCCGTGAGGGCCGTAGCCCTCATACAGCACTTCGTCGAAGTTCTCGCCGGCGCCGGCGCCCGCGGCGCGTTCGAGGGCGCGCTCGATGCTGTCCTTGGGCATGTTGACGGCGCGGGCGCGGTCAATTGCCAGGCGGAGCGAGAAGTTGGTGTCCGGGTTCGAGCCGCCGTGGCGCACCGCCGTCTGAATCTCGCGCGCCGCCTTGGTAAACACCGCGCCGCGCTTGGCGTCCTGCGCGCCTTTTTGGCGCTTGATCTGCGCCCAATGAGAATGACCAGACATATCTATCCTCCGGCTAAGGAGTTGATTTCTTCCGTTTAACGTGTCCGGCCTATTATAGCACGACGCGCCCGAAATTGACGAACGAGCGTTTGCCGAGAACCCGCGATGCTGCTACAATGTCATACGCCGACCTCCGGCGGTGCAGGAGGATGCCATGCTGTACGTGGACAACAGCGTCAGCGACCTTGTCGCGGGATACGACCTCACTCAGCAGGCCGCGCAGCGGGCCGCCCAGGACTACGCCAATCGCCAGGTTTTCGCGCAGAAGACGCGGGCGGAGGACGAGGCGCGCGCGCAGCAAGCCTGGGCGGCGCGCCTCACTCGCCGCCGGCCGCGAATCGTCCTCGGCGCGGAGGCGGCGGTCATCATCGCCGCCCTGGCCGTCGGCGCGTGGCAGGGGATCGCGCCCGCGTTGTGGACGTCGTTTTACTGCTTCGGTTTCGCCGCGTTGATCCTCGTGGGCGTCCTCGTCCTCGCCAGCGGCGTCGCCGCGTGGCGGTGGTTCATCGGCCCCCGGCCCGGCCCGCCGCCGCCGCTCGAGCCTCTCCCGCCTCCGCCGCTCCTGGAGAACTGGCGCGCGGCCATGCGGGCGACGCCGCCGCCCCCTGGCCCGGCCGCGCGCGCCGGTGGGCAGGGGACGCGGGACGATCCCGGCGAGATCCGGCTGGTGACGAGTCTGGCCGCCCTCACGACCGGCGACTCCTTTCCACCGTATATTCTCGTCGGTGCGCGCACGCTTCCCCGCGACAACCTGGATGCCGTCGTCGTCGGCCAGCGCGGCATCTGGCTCTTCGACGTGCGAGACTGGGAGGGGCGCGTGAAAGAGCGCGGGCAACGCTGGGAGCACGTCGAGGCGGACGCGCAGGGCGTCGAGCAGTCCAGGGACTACTCCCACTGGCCCGACGAGCAGTGGAAGCGCATGGCGAGCGAGATCGCGTTCACGCTCAGCCGCCGCGCGCCCGACGTTGTGCAGCGTGTACCGCAGATTAGCAACATCCAGGGCGGGGTCGTCTTCACCCACGACAACGTCAAACTCGATATTGGCAGCGGCTACCCGAAAATGGCTTCCCTCGGCGACTGGCTGACATTCTACCCCAAGCAGCAGGGCCTTGTGACGATAAACGAGCGGACGGCGCTGGAGATCGTCGAGGCGCTGTTGTACCGACACAACGAGGTCGTGAGCCAGGAACGCGGGGCGCCGTCCGCTCGCCGCTCGATGCTGGACGAGGCGCAGCGCCTCATTGCCAACGCCGGCGTCTAGGCGGCCCCCAGGGCGAAATCTGCAAATTGATTTTGTTCTTGACAAGGGCGCGCTCGGCCACTATAATTTCGGGGTATTACTAACAAGCGTTAGTTTGGAGAGTGTGGTGAGCGAGACACAGCGGGTCGAACAAATCTACGCGGCGGCGGCGCACCTCTTCAGCCGCTACGGCTACCACGGGACGACCGTCCGCCAGATGGCGCGGGAGTTGGACCTCCAGGGTGGGTCGCTGTATGCCCACATCCACGCCAAGGAAGACGTTCTGTGGGGCATCGTGGACCACGCCGCCGACAAATTCCTCGCCGCCCTCGCCCCCATCGCCGCCAGCGACCGCGCGCCGGCCGAGAAGTTGCGCGCCGCCCTCCAGGCGCACATCGCCGTCGTGACTGACGACCTGGATGCGGCGACGGTCTATTTCCAGGATTGGAAGTTCCTGAATGAGGAACGGCGCGACGCCATCCGAGTGAAGCGGGACACGTATGAGGGCTTCTTCCGACGGATTATCGCCGAGGGCGTCGCGGCGGGCGCGTTCCGCCCGGTGGACGAGAAGTTTGCCGCCCTGCTCGTTCTGTCGGTGGGCAACTGGCTCTATCAGTGGTATCGGCCGCAGGGGCCGCTGCCGCCGGCGGCCATCGCCGACGAGTTTGTGTCCATGCTCCTGGCCGGGGTGTCGGCCGCGCCGGTAGACCTGGCCCGTCGGATGCCGACTAAAGTCGGCGCTACGGTTGCGTGATTTCCTGAGTAGCGCCGACTAAAGTCGGCTCTTGTCACACAATAACTATGGGAGGTTTGGGCATGACCGACGAAGAGCGCCTGCAAGAGTTTGAGGCCCGCATCGCCGCCGGCGACAAGATCGAGCCGGGCGACTGGATGCCGGAGCTGTACAAGAAGCAGCTCATTCGCCTGATCCACCAGCACGCCAACAGCGAAGTCATGGGCGCGTTGCCGGAAGGCACGTGGATCCCCTACGCGCCGACGTTCAAGCGCAAGCTCGCCCTGATGGCAAAGGTGCAGGACGAAGTCGGCCACGGCCAGCTCCTGTACCGCGCCGCCGAAACGCTCGGCAAGTCGCGCGAGCAGATGGTTGAGGAGCTGCTGTCGGGCAAGTCCAAGTACTCCAACGTCTTCAACTACCCGTGCGAGACGTGGGCCGACATCGGCATCATCGGCTGGCTCGTGGACGGCGCGGCGGTCATCAACCAGACCCTCATGTCCGAAGGCTCCTACGGGCCGTACTCGCGGGCGCTCAAGCGCATTTGCCTGGAGGAGTCGTTCCACATCAAGCAGGGCTACGACATCGTGATCACGCTCATGAGCGGCACCCGCGCCCAGCAGGCGATGGTGCAGGACGCCCTCACCCGCTGGTGGTGGCCCATCATCATGTTCTTCGGCCCCCACGACAAGGACTCCGTCCATACCGCGACGCTCATGCGCTGGGGCGTCAAGCCCAAGTCCAACGACGAGCAGCGCCAGGAGTTCCTCAGTAAGTTCCTGCCGAAGATTTGGGAGCTTGGCCTGACCGTCCCCGACCCGGACATCTACATTGACGAGACCGGTTTCGTTCACTTCACCGACCCCGACTGGAACGTCTTCTACGCCGTCATCAACGGCGGCGGGCCGATGGGGCCGGAGCGTCTGGCGGTGCGGCGTCTGTCCTACCAGGAGAGCGTGTGGGTGCGGCGAGCGGTCGAGGGGAAGCGCGTCGGCCCCGTGCCGGCAATGGCGTAGAGGAGGCGGCATGAAAGAGTGGGAATTCAACCCGTACCACCAGCGGATTGACGAGGCGCTGGAGACGACGCAGACGCCGCCCCCCGCCGACACCGAGTGGGAGTTGTGGGAGGTGTTCCAGCAGGTGCGGCGCGGCGAGCACCACCAGCACGTCGGCGCGGTGCACGCGCCGGACCCGGAGATGGCGCTCGTCCTGGCGAAGGAGAACTTCGTGCGCCGCGGGCAGGCGGTCAACCTGTGGGTTGTGCCGTCGAGCTGCATCTTCGCCACATCCTACGAGGACTCCGACATCTTCCAGCAAGGGTCGGACAAGAGCTACCGCGCGGTGTGGGGAGACCGCGGCTTCCGCCAGAGCCGGCTCACCAAGATCAAAGAGGGCGGAAAGGACGGCGAGGAATGAACCCGACACCCGCGCTCGACGATGCCGTCAAGGCGGCTCTGGTCGAGTACATCCTGGCCCTCGCCGACGACGAGGTGGTCATCGGCCACCGCGAGTCCGAGTGGACCGGCCTCGGCCCCATCCTGGAGGAGGACATCGCGTTCTCCTCCATCGCCCAAGATGAGCTAGGCCACGCCCTGACGTACTACACGCTGCTGGAAGAGCTGGGTCAGGGAGCGCCCGACGACCTGGCGTTTCTCCGCCCGGCCGAGGATTTCCGCAGCGCCCAGTTGTGCGAGATGCCGCGCGGCGACTACGCCTTCAGCCTCGTGCGTGGCTACCTGTACGACCTGGCGGAGGCCGTGCGCCTGGAGGGGCTGGCCGCCTCGACCTACGCCCCCCTCGCCGCCGCCGCCCAGAAGCTGCGCCCCGAAGAGAAATACCACCTGATGCACGGGCGCACGTGGGTACAGCGCCTGGCGCTGGGCAGTGAGGAAGCGCGCGGCCATATCCAGGCCGCCCTCGACACGGCCTACCCGGCCACAGCGGGGCTGTTCGAGCCGACGCCGGGGGAGGAGCGGCTGGTGGCGGCGGGCATTGTCCCGGCGTCGGCCGACGTGCGCGCGCGCTGGGAGTCGCTCATCGCGCCGTACCTGGCCGACCTGGGCCTGTTCGTCCCGTCGGGCGCAAGCTATCTCGGCGGCCGCTACAGGCAGCACACTGCCGACCTGGCGCAGATGCTCGACGCGATGCAGGCGCTGCGCCGCGAAGACCCAACGGCGGTGTGGTAGCCGCGGATTCCGTAGGGGCGAGTTTGAACCCCGTCGGTGTGTTCCGTAGGGGCGGGTTTCAAACCCGCCCCTACCTTGTGTCGCGCAACAGATTCTGTACCAGGTCCGCCACCGGCAGGCGGCGCCCTGCCGCCCACGCCTCGGCGAAGGCCGCCTCGCCGAGGCCGTCCCGCGCCCACGCCACAACCCGCGCGTGCCTCTCGCGGCTGACCGGCCACACCGCCGCGCCGATAGCCTCGCGCAGCGCGTCCGCCGCCCCAAGCCAGCGCGCTGCTTCGGCCAGCCCGTCTTCACTCTCCCCCGGCCCGTAACACCCCAGCTCGGCGAAGGCGTCGAGGGAGTCGGCGACGCCGCGCCCGTCGCCGAGGGCGTGGCGCAACGCCAGGCTCTCGCGCACCAGCGCCGCCGCGTCCACCGCGTCGAGGCGGCCGGCCGCCGGCCCGACGCGGCCCAGGCCGGCCAGCGCCTCGGCGAGCGCCGCCCGCTCCCCGACGGCGCGCGCCACATCCCTCGCTTCGCTGTGGTAGGCCCAGGCGTCGTGGGGGCGCGCCGGCGCGGCCAGGCTGCCCAGGGAGTTCAGCGTGATTGCCACATCGCGGCGCGCGCCCAGCTCCTCTAGCACGGCCAGGCTCTCCTCCAGCAGCGCCCACCCCGCGTCCGCGTGCCCCTCGGCGGCCAGGATCAGCCCCAGGTCTGCCCGCGCCAGCGCCACACCATGCTTGTCCCGCAGCGCGGCCGCCGACTCAAGCCCCTGTTCGCAGAGAGCGCGGGCCGAGGCCGTGTCGCTCTGATAGTAGGCGACCAGGCCGAGGCTGCACAGCGACCAGGCGACAATCTGCCGGTTCGCCACTACCTGCCCCTGCGCCAGGGCCGCCCGATAGAAGTCGGCCGCGTCCCGGTAGCGCCCCTGAGCCATGCACACTTCCCCCAGGCTGTGCAGGGCGATGCCCAGTCCACCCGGATCGGGCGGCGCCTCGAACAGGGCCAGGGATTCGCGGAACCGCGCCTCGGCCGTCGGATAGTCGGCTTGGGCGAAGGCGATGGTGCCCAGGCGGTGGAGCGCGCGCCCCAGTCCTCCCCTGTCGCCAAGCTCCCTGTAGATCGCCAGGGCTTCGTCTTGGAAGCGCTGTGCTGCCGCGTAGTCACCCTGCTCGGCGGCGAAGCTGCCGGCGGCGAGCAGCCCCCACGCGCGCACCACCGTTCGCGCCGGCGCTCGCCCCAGGAGTGCCTCCAGGCGGGCGCGGGCCTCCGTCCAGTAGCCCCGGAAGTACCAGAAGCGCCACAGCGCCGACACCAACCGCAAGCCATCCTCGGCGCGGCCGCCCTCGCCCTCGGCCTGATGCCAGTCGAGCGCCAGGCGCAGATTGTCGCTTTCCGCATCCAGCCGCTCAAGCCACTCCGTCGCCCGCCTGCCGTCAATCTGGGGCTGAGCATCCTCGGCCAGGTGGCGGAAGAATGCGGCGTGGGCCTGGCGCGCCGCCTCGACCTCGCCGGCCTCGACGAGCCGCACCTGCCCGTACTCGCGGACGGTTTCGAGCATCGTGAAGCGCAGGTGGCCCGCACCGTTCTCCGGCCCCGGACCGCCGCCACCGCTCGCCGCGTCGCCACTGGCCGGGTCCTGTGTCGGCGTGAGCGCCCGCCCCCGGCGCACCAGGCTGTTGTCCACGAGGGCTGCGACGCCGTCCAGGGTCTCCATGTCCAGCTCGCCGACCCCGGCGCACACCGCCTCGGCCGCGTCGAGGGTGAAGCCACCGTTGAAGATGGAGAGGCGGCGGAAGATGATGCGCTCGTCGTCGTTGAGCAGGTCGTGACTCCAGGCAATCGTGTTGCGGATCGTCTGCTGCCGCGCCGGTAGATCGCGCGGGCCGCCGGTCAGCGTCTTGAGGCGGCTGCTCAGGCGCGCCAGTAGCGTATCCGGCGCCATGAGCCTGGTGCGCGCCGCGGCCAGCTCGATGGCCAGCGGCAGCCCGTCCAGCCGCGCGCAGATTTCGGCCACGGCGCGGCGATTCGCCTGTGTCACCCGGAAGTCGCCCTGGACGGCCTGGGCGCGCTCCACGAAGAGGCGCACGGCGTCGTAGTCGAGAAGGGCGTCCGCCGCCGGGAGGCGGCTCAGGTCCGGCACGCGTAGCGGCGGGATCTCGAACTCGCGCTCGCCACGGATGCGCAGCAGACTGCGGCTCGTCACCAGCGCGCTCACTTGCGGGCAGGTGGCGAGCAGCTCCGCCACGCGCGGCGCCGCCGACAGGAGCTGCTCGAAGTTGTCCAGGATCAGCAGCATGCGCTTGTCGCGGAGGTGGTCGGCGAGGGTGTCGCGCAGTGGTCGGCCGCCCTCTTCGCGCAGGCCAAGGGGCGCGCCGATGGCGGAGTAGAGCAGGGCGGGGTCGCTGACCGGCGCGAGGGGGACGAAGTAGACCCCGTGATCGAACGCATCAATCAGGTCGGCGCCGACCTGCAAGCCCACGCGCGTCTTGCCGGCGCCGCCGGGGCCGACGAGCGTCACCAGGCGCGCCCCATCGCGGACGAGCAGGTTCGCAATCGCCGCCGTCTCTCGCTCGCGCCCGACGAGGGTCGTGAGTTGGGCCGGCAGGTTGTTCGGGCGTATGTCCAGGGTGTTGAGGGGAGGGAACTCGGTGGGCAGGTCCGCAAGGATGACCTGGTAGATGTGTTCCGGCAGGCTCAGGTCGCGCAGACGCCGCAGACCCAGGTCGCGCAGATCCACGTCGCCCCGCCCGCTGGCGGCGAGGCGGTCCCAGACGGCCTGGGAGAGGATGACCTGGCCGCCGTGGGCGACGGCCATGAGCCGCGCGGAGCGGTTGACGACTGGGCCGAAGTAGTCGCCGCCGCGCTCTTCGGCCTCGCCCGCGTGCAACCCGGCGCGCACGCGGATGCCCCTGGGCCGTCCACGCCCATCCGCGCCGGCGAGGGATATCGGCCACGCCTCGGCGAAAAGGCCCTGCTGAAGGGCGATGGCCGCGTCGAGCGCGTCGGACGCGGACTCGAACGCGGCGCAGAACTCGTCGCCGACGGTCTTGAACACGTAGCCCTGGTGGGCTTCGATGGCGGCGCGAACGATGGCATCGTGCCGGGCCAGGGCCAGCCGCATCTCAAGCGGGCGCCGCTCCCAGAGGCGGGTGCTGCCCTCGATGTCGGTGAATAGGAATGTAATCGCGCCGGTCGGCGGCCCTGGCATAGTCCTCGCTCAGAACACAATACTCGCGGCGTCATTGCGAGGCGGGCTTTGCCGCCGAAGCAATCTCGCGGTGGGCGATAGGCAGTCTCGGCGGCTTTGGCGGCGCGCGCCGCCACACGATGTGGGCGTCTCGCAAGGATCAATCCGTGTCACCGGAGTCTTTGCGCTTTGGCGGCCGGTCGTCGCGTGGGCGGTCGTCGCGTGGGCGGTCGTCGCGTGGGCGGTCGTCGCGTGGGCGGTCGTCGCGTGGGCGGTCGTCGCGTGGGCGGTCATCGCGTGGGCGGTCATCGCGTGGGCGGTCATCGCGTGGGCGGTCATCGCGCGGGCGGTCGCTATAGGGCCGCGAGCCGCCGCGCCCCCGGTCGTCGCGTGGCCGGTCGCTGTAGGGGCGCGAGCCGCTACGGCCCCGGTCGTCACGCGGGCGGTCGCTGTAGGGGCGCGAGCCGCTACGGCCCCGGTCGTCACGCGGGCGGTCGCTGTAGGGGCGCGAGCCACCGCGTGGTCGGTCGTCGCGCGGGCGGTCACTGTAGGGGCGCGAGCCGGCGCGCCCCCGGTCGTCACGCGGTCGGTCGTCGCGCGGTCGGTCGCTGTAGGGCCGCGAGCCACCGCGCCCCCGGTCGTCGCGCGGCCGGTCGTTGTATTGCCGCGGGCCTTCCCGGCCGCTGCCGCCACCGCGATAGCCGCCGCGCCGCTCGTCCGAGCGGTCGCGCCAGTAACGCTCCTCGTCCTCCTCGCGCTCCTGGCGCGGCGGGCGCTCCTCGTCGGCGTCGTCTGGGCGCATGCGCACCGTCGAACCGGGGCGGCGCTTCTCACGCGGCGCATCGGCCGGCCGGTGTCCGCCCCACGACATGGGCGGCGCTTCCTCCGCCCCCTCTTCCGCGGCCGCCGGCGCTTCGCCCGCCTCGGCTGCCTCGCTCGCTGCGACTTCGTCGCCGACGGCGGCGCGCTCCGGGACGAGCCACACGCCCGTCGCCCGCCCAATGAGGCGCGGCGGGTCAATCAGAGCGCCGCCCATCGGGTTCTCGACCGTTCGCGCGGCGCGGATCACTTTGTGGGCGACGAACTCGACGGTGAGGCTCTTGCGCCCGGTGTCCACGATGCGTCCCCGCGCCTCGATGTAGTCGCCGACGCGCAGCGGCCCCAGGACGTCGAAGGTGTTGTAGGCGCGCAGCAGCCCTTCGTCGCCGACCTCGCGGATCGCCAGCTCCGAGGCGATGTCGTTGAACAGCTCCAGGAGGCGCATCGGGTCCACCTGGCCGGTCTCGGCGCGGGCGTCGCGGGCGGACAGGCGCACGCGGATCAGGGCTTGCGGGGGCATACATTCTCCTGGGTAGAGACGCGCCATTGGCGCGTCTCTACGAATGGCGCGTCTCTACGGTTGGCGCGGTTAACGCTGCTGCGGCATGGGGTCGCCGTACAGCTCGCGCTTCAGAATCTTGCCCGTGGCCGTCATCGGCAGCGTCGGGCGGAACTCAATGCTGCGCGGGTACTTGTAGGCGGCGACGCGCTCCTTGCACCAGTCAATCAGGTCGGCCGCGGTGGCCGTCTTGCCTTCCTTGAGCACGACGAAGGCCTTGATCTCCTCGCCGAGGACGGAGTCGGGCACGCCGACGACGGCGGCAAGGGAGACGGACGGGTGCTCCATCAGCACTTCCTCGATCTCGCGCGGGTAGACGTTGAAGCCGCCGCGAATGATCATGTCCTTGACGCGGTCGACGATGAAGAAGTAGCCGTCCTCGTCCATGCGGGCGATGTCGCCGGTGTGGAACCAGCCGCCCTTGAAGGCTTCCACGTTCGCCTCGGGCTTCTTGTAGTAGCCCTTCATCACGTTGTGGCCGCGAATGACGATCTCGCCCAGCTCGCCAACTGGCGATTCTTCCATCTTCTCGTTGACGACCTTCATCTCAGTGCCCCACAGCGCCACCCCGATGGAGCCGGCCTTGCGCGGCCGTTCCAGGACGTTGAAGCTGGCGACTGGCGAGGTCTCCGACAGGCCGTAGCCCTCCAGGATGGGTACATCGTAGCGCGCCTCGAAGCCGCGCAGCACCTCCAGGGGGAGGGCCGAGCCGCCGGAGACGGCGATACGCAGATTGGCGGTGATCTTCTTCAGGTCGAACTTGTCGGCTTCGGGGTAGTTGAGGAGCGCCCAATACATCGTGGGGACGCCGGCGAAGACGGTCACGTTGTCGCGCTGCATGATGCCCAGCACCGCGCCGGGGTCGAAGCGTGGCAGGAGGGTCATCGTGCCGGCGACGGCGAAGGTCATGTTCATCACGCACGACTGCCCGAATGAGTGGAACAGCGGCAGCGTGGCGAGACTCACGTCCTCCTTCGTCGCGTAGATCAAGAAGCGCGCCATGTACACGGCGTTGAAGAACATGTTGAAGTGGGTCAGCTCGGCGCCCTTGGGCCGGCCCGTCGTGCCGGAGGTGTACAGGATGACGGCGGTGTCGTCGGCCATCGTCTGCACCGTCTCGAACACCGGCGCGGCGGCGGCCATGACGCGGCCAAAGGTGGTGACGCCCTCGGCCTGCGCCGGCGGCGGGGCGGCCATGTCGGCGCTGCACACGATCAGGTTCGGGCACGTCTTCGCGGCCTGCCAGCCCTTGAACCCCTCCTCGAAGAAGCCGTCGAAGAGAACGAACGCCTTCGCCTCGGAGTCGGCCAGGTAGTATTCGACCTCGCGCGACTTGAACAGGACGTTCATGGGGACGACGACCGCGCCCGTCTTGAGAATCCCGTAGTAGGCGATGGGGAAGAAGGGGACGTTGGGCAGCATAATGCAGACTTTGTCGCCTGGCTGAACGCCAAGCGCCCGCAGCGCATTGGCGAACTTGTTCGCCATGCCATTCAATGCCGTATAGGTCAATTTCGAGTCGTTAAAAATGACGGCAATACCGTCTGGATTCGTCTTAGCGCCCGAATCCACCAGCGTCGCGAGGTTGAGCATCGTTGCCTCCTATCGCCGTGCGGTGTGTGGGGTGAGTGGGGTTATACACATCATAGCATAGTTAGGGGTGGCGCGCAAGAGCAGAACTTGCCTCAAGCCGCGTGTCGTCGCTATAATAGGCGGAACTCTAGAGGGCAGGCTGGATGACGTGTGAGAAGTGCGGCGCCCCCATGCGCGCCGACCAGACAATTTGCGCCGAGTGCGGCACGGAGCGTTCGCCATCGCCACGCCGCGGCCGACGCTGGCTGTGGGTGACGGGCCTGACGCTGCTCGGGCTTGTCCTCCTCGCCCTCATCGCCGGGGTGGGCTGGAGCGCCTACCGCCAGGGCCTGGCCCTGCGCGCCGAGCGCGAGCGCCAGGCGGCGGCCATGTTCGTCGCCCGCGCCGATGCGCTGGCGGCGGCCGGCGAGCCGGATCTGGCGCAGCAGGAGTTGATCGAGGCGTTGCGCTTGGCGCCGGACTACCCCGAGGCGCAGCAGCGCCTCAGCATCGTCGCGCGCGATCTGAACAACGCCGAGGACCTGCCGGCGCTGCCCAATGTCCCGACGCCCGCCCCCACGCCGACCCCATCGCCGGCCGAGATTTTGGCCGACGCCGACCGCGCCACCGCCGAGGGCAACCTGGCGCTCGCCATCACCCGCCTCCAGGCGGTGCGCGCCGCCGCCCCGGATTTCCAGAGCGACGGCGTCAAGCAGCGCCTCGCCCGCCTCTACCTGGCCGACGGGCAGCAGCTCGTGCTCAAGGGCAAGATGGACGAGGCGATTGCCCGCTTCCAGTCGGCGGCCGCCGAGAATCCGGCGGACTTCGAAGCCGACACGCAGCTCGACCTGGCGCAAACCTATGTGGACGCCCTCGCGCAGTGGGGCAAAGACTGGCCGACCGTCACCAACAAGCTCGAAAGCCTCTACGCGCGCGCCCCGCAGTACAAAGACACGGCGGATCGCCTCGCCGAAGCTTACGCCCAGAACGGCGACCGCCTGCTCGCCCTGCGCGAGGCCTGCCTGGCCGACGGTGAGTACACCCGCGCCCTGGCCGTCAAAGACACCGAGGACGTGCGCGCCAGGCGTGTTAAGGCGCGGCAGGGCTGCGGCGGCTTCGCCGAGACGCTGCCCGCCCGGCGCATGACCCCGCAGCTCCTCGAAGTACGCGAGATTGGCGGCGATGACGGCCAGATCGTGGGGCGGGTCGTGGACCGGCGCGGCCAGCCCCTCTCCAACATGTACGTCACGGTTCAGCCCGCTGCCGGCGCGCTGCGCGGGGTCAACACCGACCGCCTCGGCCAGTTCCAGTTCAGCGGCCTCCCCTCCCAGCAATACTTCGTGGACATCCCCGCCGCCATCGGCCCGGCGCTGCCCGTTCAGCTTCAAGCCGGCGGGCAGGCCGTCGTCTTATTCGTCGAGCAGTAACCACCGAGGAGGTGTTATTGGCAGACCTGGTTGATCTTGGCGAGGTCATCCACGACGCCTACCAAGCCCTCGCCCACTATCTCTACCACCCGACGCGCCCTCTCGACGCGCGGCCCGGCACGCTGACCGAGACGTTCGCCCACCTGGGCGACGTGCGGGAGGGGTTCCAGTTGGCGCTGCGGGTCGGCGACGTGCGCCGCCTCTCGGAGCTGCACGCCCTCGTCCAGCGCTTCCTGGTAGACTGGCGCTGGCTCGAAGAGCAGGGCTTCACGACCCTGCCGTCGGACGAAGTCCAGCGCCTGCGCACCCAGCTCCTAGCCTTTGCCCACGCCTGCACCGCCTTCGCCGTCCTGCCCCAGCTGCCCCGCGAGCGCATCACCTTCCCCGGCCGCCGCACCTACGCCGACATTCCCATCCCGCGCACACCCGGCGAAACGCTGGAGCGCATCGAGGAGCTGGAGCGCGTGCTGACGCGGGCGAGCATCCAGCCGCGGCCGTCACTCCAGGGCGAGCCGCTGCGGCGGACGTTCGGCTACTTCGAGGCGAGCGCCTGGCTCATCCACGACTACCGCCGCCAGACGCGCACGTAGGGAACCTCGACTCAGGGGGTGTGCGTTTTGTAGTACCTCGATTTTGCCCAAAATAGGGCAGGCTAGAGCAGGCGCTCCTTAATAACTATAGACAGGTGTGCTTGCTTGGGTAGGATAGAGTCTCTGACAGGAGACACCCCTCCCCAGGAGAGCACAGCTATGGACCAGCACATCGTCCAATCCACCCAGACCTACTATACTCCTCGCGCGGGCTTGTGCGCGCTGGGAGCGCTGCTCACGCGTCGGGGGTTCTTCGATCCCCTGGCGCGCCAGGTGCATATCCCCCAGAAAGTGCGGCAGCATACCCCCCTGGATAAACTCACCGATGCCTTCATTGGCATTCTGAGCGGGGTGAGCGGGCTGTATCTGGTGGACAAAACGGTGCGCCCGGATGTTGCCCTGCAACGTGCCTTCGGCCGACAGAGTTGCGCCGAGCAAGCCACCATCCACGACACGCTCTACGCCGCTGAAGCCGAGAACGTACTCCAACTGCGGGCCGCCTGGCGTGACCTCTTCCGCCAGTACAGCCGAGCCAGCCAGCATGACTACCAGCAGACCCCGTTGGTGATCGACCTAGATCTCAGCGGCGAGCGAACTGGACGGCGGGCAGCTCAGGCCAGCACCGGGTACTTTGTCGGGCAGCGCGGCGCCTACGGACGACAACACGGGCGCGCCCTGGCAGCAGCGTATGATGAAGTCATCGTGGAGCGGCTCTACGTGGGCAACATCCACCTGGCGGCCGTCATGCGACACTTGCTGGAGGATGTCGAAAACGTCTTGCCCCTCACGCCGCACCAGCACTCCCGCGTCATCGTGCGCATGGACGCCGCTGGTGGTCGTGTGGATGACATTGCATGGTTGTTGGCACGCGGCTATCACGTTCACCTCAAGCTGTACTCGTGGCATCACGCGGCGGCCTTAGCCCAGAGTGTTCGGGTGTGGCGGACGAGCCCCCTCCATCCCAAGCGCCAGGTGGGCTTGGTTCACCGTCCCTACGCCTTCGGGTACCCGACGACCCAGATCGCGGTGCGGACGGTCAAAACGTCGGGCCACGTCTCCTACCATGTCATTGTCTCTTCGGTGCCGCCCGAAGATGTGGTGGCTCTCGTCGGGCGTTCGCCCCAGGCGGCCTGGGATGCCGACGCTCTCATCTTGGCCTATGCCGACCTGTATGACGACCGCAGTGGCCCGATTGAGCACAGCTTCGGCGAGGGACACCAAGCTCTTCCGCTGACCAAGCGCCACCGTCGCGCCTGGGTGGCGCAAGAAATCGCTCTCCTGCTGGTCGGGTTGGCCCACAACACCCTCGTGTGGTTGCGGGAGTGGTTAGCGGAGGGCTGGGCAGCGTGCCGTGACTTAGGGTTGCTGCGTCTGGTTCGCGATGTCCTGACGGTACCCGGCTATGTGACGCTGGACGCGACCGGTCGTCTGCTCGCCATTCACTTCAATGCCCTCGACCCGTGCGCCAGCTCGTTTGTCCAAGCATGGCAGCCTTTACTTCGGCCACATGCCATTGACGTCGGCCTTGCTCCCCTGTCTATAGTTATTAAGGAGCTGCTGCTCTAGCCTGCCCTATTTTGGGCAAAATTGAGGTAGTAACGACTTTAGTCGTTGTGCGAGCTTCGTCGTTCTGCGAGCGCGGGAGCGACTGAAGTCGCCACTACACATCGCTCATCAACGCCTCACGCAGGCCATCGAGCAGCGCCTGACCCGCCGCCACGCGCTCGCGCCACGCCTGACTGTCGCCCGCCCACGCCGGCGCCTCCGCCGCCAGGGCAACGACCTGGGCATCGGCGTCGCGCCACAGCGCCGCGAGGGCAGCCAGCAGGGCGGGCAAGAGGTCGAATTGGGCGGCGGCCTCGAACAGGGCGCGCAGCATGGTGAAACGGTCGCCGAGGGGCGTCGGCAGGCCGAGCGCCCGCCCGATGCGCCGCACGTCCTCGCGGCACAGGAACACGCCGACGCGCGCCGGTGTCAGCAGCATCCGCGCCACCTGCCCCAGGCTCTCCATCTCCCCCTCACCCCCCGGCCCCTTCTCCCACGCGGGCAGAGAGGGAGACATATCTGGCCCCTCTCCCTCTGGGAGAGGCTGGGTGAGGGTCTTCGGGTCGGCGCCGGGCGTTGGGACCCTCACCCCATCCCTCTCCCCGTGGGAGAGGGGGCCAGGCAGGGCCGACTCCGCCAGCACAAGCTCCCACGTGAGCTGCGCCATGGTCGCGTAGATGGGGTGTGGGGCGAGGCGGGCGACGGTGAGGGCGCAGACCGGCGCCCAATACGCCAGGCGCTCGGCGAGGAAGCGCGCCTGTAGTTCGCGGGCGGCGGCCGGATCTGGGCCATCGTCTGCGGCGGCGATGAGGTGGGCCATGAAATCCAGCTCAACGCCGAGATGGTCGAGGGCAGCGACACGCGCACCCTGCGGCGCGTAGCCGGCAAGATTGTAGAGGTCCTCGACCTGGCGCGTGGCGTCGGTGTTGAGCATGAGGTCGTCGCCGACGAACATCGACTCGTAGGGGTAGACGTTCTGCGCCAGGACGCGCCCGTACTCGGCCGCCATCTCGTCGAGCCAGGCGGCGTCGGCTGCCGCCGGGATGTGCGCGGCGAAGCCGGGCAGGCGGCGCAGGGACGCGGCCAGTGGCGCGTCAATCTCGGCCAGCCACAGCCGGGCCAGCAGGCGATACGCCTTGCCTCGCATGTCTTGAGTATTGTTCATAAGTAGGTCTTCATGGACGTGTGTCCACCAGCAGGTCCGCCCGCCGCTGAAGCAGCGGGCTACGGGTGCAAGCCTGAGAGGCTGCCGCTGCGGCTCCGCCAGCCCCTTGGGCTTGCATGAATAGCCGTAGGCTTGAGCCTACGGCGGCCGCCCGCCGCGAGCCGCCCAGGGTTGTTTTCAAGGTAGACGCAGCGGGACTGGCGGCGTGTGATAGATGCGTGGCCTCTCGCGGCGTAGGTTGACAGGGCGCCGACTTCGCAGTACAGTCTGACCGATACACACACCCTGGAGGCAAGATGGCTGACGTAATCATTCCGTCCCCGGTCGGCCCACTGAAAACCTATGTGGCCGTTCCGGCCGGCGCCGGCCCGTGGCCCGGCGTGGTGGTGATTCACGACGCGGCCGGCATGACCCGCGACCTGCGGAACCAGGCGGATTGGCTGGCGAGCGCGGGCTACCTGGCCGCAGCGCCCGACCTGTTCGGCGGCGGCACAATCGTCGGGTGCCTGCGCGACATGATCCGCAGTTACATGACGTGGCAGGGCAGGATGTTCGATCAGATCGAGGCGGTGCGCGGGTGGCTGGCCGACCAGAACGGGTGCAGCGGCAAGATCGGCGTCATCGGCTTCTGCATGGGCGGCGGCTTCGCCCTGCTCCTCGCGCCCGGCCACGGCTTCGCGGCGTCGAGCGCCAACTATGGTGGCCTGCCGAAGGAGGCCGAGACCTTCTTCGCCGAAGCCTGCCCCATCGTCGCCAGCTACGGCGGGAAGGATCGGGCGCTGCGCGGAGCGGCGGAGCGCCTGGAACTGGCCCTGACGGCGGCGCGCGTCGAACACGACGTCAAGGAGTATCCCGACGCGGGCCACTCATTCCTCAACGACCACAAGCCCGAGGATTTCTCAGGCTTGATGATCGTGGCTGCCCGGCTCACGAGCAGTGCGTACCACGAGCCGTCGGCGCAGGACGCCCGGCGGCGCATCATCGCCTTCTTCGACAAGCATTTGAAAACGGATGCGCGACCGTAGAGACGCGCCACCGTAGAGACGCGCTATAGCGCGTCTCTACGACTCCGGCGGCAGGCGGTAGGCGTCCAGGGCGGGGCGGAAGGGGCGCAGCAGCCAGTGCGGGCGGCGCAGGCCATCCGGCGACACCTCGGCCGCCGAGCGCGTCATCGCCAGCCACTCGCGGAACACCGCCTGCGAGCGCACGGTGTCCACGTGGATGTCGCCGTAGCGGTCACTTGGTCCGGCCTTCACCAGGCGCACCTTCTGGTGCCAGCACTGCTGCCCGCTGATGGGGTCGGGGTGCACCGAGAAGGTCATGTTCTGGTGGACGCCGGCGTCCTGCCACCACACCCGCGCCGTGTCCGGGTCGTCGCTGGCGTAGGGCTGGATGCCGTGCACCTGGCGCATCTGCCACTGGCCGTTGCCGGCGCTGTTCAGTTCGACGAGGGCCGTGGCGAGGCGGCCGCCCTGGGCCTCGTCCAGCCGCCACCGCCCCAGGTGGTGCGAGCAGGCGACGACGCCGGGCCGAATCCCCTCCGTCACCCAGACGCGGTCCACGAAGTAGCCGATCTCGGTCTCGACCCGCACCAGCCCGCCGGTGGTCACTTCCAGGCGCGCGGCGTCCTGGGGGTGCATCCACAGCGGGTTCTTGTGGCTGATCTCATAGAGCCACTTGGCGTTGCCGCTGCGGGTGTGAATGAGCGTCGGCAGGCGGAAGGTGGACAGCAGGACGGCCTCGCCCCAGGCGCGGTTGACCTTGCTGGGGTGGACGTGGCTCTTGATGTACGTCGGCAGGGCGTACTCCGGCCAGCCCCAGTCGCGCATCGTCGTGGAGTAGAACTCCAGGCGGCGCGACGGCGTGGGGAAGCCGACGACCTGCGCCCCGTCGGCCAGGCGGAGGCCGATGGGCCGTCCCCGCTCGGGATCGGGCTGGAAGAAGGGCATGGGGGTGATGTTGGACGGCGGCGCGGCCGCGGCGCTCGTGTAGATGACGCCCGTCGCCGCGTCCACGCGGCTGTCGGCCATCTCAGCGTCGCTCAAGGGGCGGTCGTAGGCCGGGTTCGCGCCCTTGCGAATCTCGAACGCGCCGTACTTGCGCATGTACCCAAGGGGCGTCAAGCCCGCCTTCGCTGCGGCCTCCGGCAGGCCCGGCACGTGGTTCTCGAACATCCAGCCGTACAGCTCGTCCACCGTGATCTTCTGGCCGGGGCGGTAGGGACTCTCGAACGTCTTGCGGATGCCGAGGGCGCCATCCGGGTCAATGCGCCACGACATCTCGATCCAGAACTCGTCCTCTTCCCACACCTCGCCCGGGTTCGCCTCGCGGGTGTCAGTCACCGGCCGGCCCAGCCGCCGCATCGCCTCGCGCACGACCGGCTGGCGGAAGGCGATCCACGCGCCCGCCTGGGTCTCCTGGCTCATGATGTCGTGGCGCTCGGCCCCGACGCCCATGGGCAGGATGTAGTCGGCGAACAAGGCCGTCTCGCTCCAGGTGGGCGAGAGGTGGATGTGCAGCCCAAACTTCGCCTCGTCGCTCAGCATCTCCAGCCACGTCATGCCGTCCGGGTTGGTCCACACTGGGTTGTAGACGCGGGTGAAGTACACGTCGAGCTTGCCGCGCCCCTCTTTGATGAGGTGGGGCAGGAGGAAGCTCAGCTCGTAGTGGGTCAGCGGGTACTCCTGCGGCCAGGATAGCTCGTTCCAGTGCTTGACGTGTGGAGCCATGTTCGGGTAGCGCGGCACCCACTTGTCCCAGACGTTGGCGGACGTGCCGCCCTCGATGCCGACGGAGCCGGTCAGGACGTTCAGGAACCACAGGCAGCGCGCGACGGCCCACCCACCGAGGTTAGCCGAGGTGGCGCTGCGCCAGGTGTGGGCGGCGAGCTTGCCGTCGCAGCCGGCGACGATCTCGGCGATGCGGCGAATCTGCGCCTCGTCCACGCCGCTCTCCTGCGCCGCGAAGGCGAAGGTGTAGGGGGCGTAGAGCGCCTTGAGCTGCGCCTCGAACGTCTCGAACGTGGGCGGCAGGTCCCTGTGTTCGGCGGCGAGGTAGTCCTGCCAGTTGGTCCAGCGGCGGACGAAGTCGCGGTCGTAGCGCCCAGTGTCGAGCAGGTAGCGGGCGATGGCGAGGAGGATGGCGGCCTCGCTGCCGGGCCACGGCGACAGCCACTCGTCGGCGAGGGAGGCGGTGTTGGACAGGCGCGTGTCGAGGACGATGAGCTTTGCCCCCGCCATCTTGCCTTCCATGATGCGCTGGGCGTGGGGGTTGAAGTAGTGGCCGGTCTCCAGGTGGCTGCTGATGAGGAAGATGACGTTGGCGTTGGCGTGGTCGGGGGAGGGGCGGTCCAGGCCCATCCACAGGGACTGGCCGCAGCGGGCGCCGGCCGAGCAGACGTTGGTGTGGGAGTTGTGGCCGTCCACGCCCCACGCCGGCAGCACCCACTCCATGAAGCCGTCGTGGCCGGGGCGGCCGACGTGGTACATCACCTCGTTGTGGCGGTCTTCGAGGAAGGCGGTGCGGATGCGGGCGGCGATATCGTCCAGCGCCTCATCCCACGTTACGCGCTTCCACTTGCCCTCGCCGCGCGCCCCGATGCGCTTGAGCGGGTAGAGGATGCGGTCGGGGTCGTAGACCTGGTTGAGGGTCGCTGGTCCCTTGGCGCAGGTGCGGCCGCGGCTGCCGGGGTGGGCGGGGTTGCCCTCGAACTTCTGGACGCGCAGGGTGTCGCGGTCTACGTAGCCCATGAGGCCGCAGCCACTCTCGCAGTTGAAGCACACGGTGGGGACGAGGGTGTAGCGGCGAGCGACGCGCTTCGGCCACGCCTTGCCGTCGTACTCCGTCCAGTCGTCCCAGCGGTCGGCCGGCGGGAAGGCGATTAGTCCCTCACCCTCCCCCCGGATCAGCGGCACGTCGCCGGCTGCGGTTGTCGGAGAGGTGGGCAACGCAGAGGTGCTGAGACGCAGAGGGGAAGACTCAGAGGGCTTGTCTCCCTTTGCGCCTTTGCGCCTTTGCGTTTCCAAACCGTCTTCGACGCTCTGTCTGCTACCCAACGCCTGCAAGAGCTGCGCTAACATGGGATATCCTCTGGCTGAAAAACGACAGCGTAGGGGCAGGTTTCAAACCTGCCCCTACCGGGCTATGAAATCCTCGACCTATATGTCGCGCACCCCTACGCTTTCTGGAGCTTGGCGACCAGGTCAATGTACGACTGCATCGCCTTGTCCTTGGGCGTACCCTGGAGCGCGGCCCAGGCGTCGTACTTGGCGCGGCCGACGGGGTCGGTGAAGCCGGGGCGCTTGCCGGAGGCATCGCCCGCCGTCGCCTGCTTGTACAGGCTGTAGAGCTGGAGCAGAGTCGCGTTGTCCGGCTTTTTGGGCAGCGACTGGGCAGATTGTGCAGCGGCGGCGAATTCGGTAGCCAGATCAGACGACATGCGAGTATCCTCCTTTGGATACGTAGGCCCGCTATCCTCGCGCGGTCACAGCCTCCGGCTTGATCTTGATGATAACGCGCACTTCGCCCGGCCGACGGTCGGCATAGGTATCGCGCCCTGTGTATTTCTTGGACATCTTGTCTATATGCGCGTCGCCGCCCTCCGCCGTCACCTCGACCACGGGGCCGCGCACGAGCAGGTAGCGGTAGGCGTTGTCGGGGTCGGTAATCTCCAGCGCCACGCGGGCATCGCGCTGGATGTTGCGCGTCTTCTGCCGCCCCTCGGCGGTGTTGACGAGGATGTACTCGCCATCGTAGTCCACCCACACCGGCGTCACCTGCGGGCTGCCGTCGGGCATGACCGTGGCGAAGTGGGCGAACGCGCGCTTCTCGAACAGGTCCTCGTGCGAATCCGGGATATTGTTCACACGAACTCCCCTTATTTCTGCTGCGCCGTCGCCAGGACTTCCTCGGCGACGATGTCGAGCGACTCCTTGATCACGCTGAACAGACTCTCCATCTCCTCGTCGGTCATCACGAACGGCGGGGCGAAGCACAGGATGTCGCGCACGGCGCGGATGATGACGCCCTTGCCCTGCGCCACGTCGCGCACGCGGCCGGCGATCTTGCCCTCCGGGCTGCCCGGCGCCTTCGTGCTCTTGTCGCTCACCAGCTCCAGCGCAGCGATGAAGCCCTTGCCGCGCGTGTCGCCGACGAGCGGGTGATCGGCCAGCGCCCCGATGTTGGCCTGGAGCTTCCGCCCCATGACCCTGGCGCGCTCGTACAGCCCGTCGCTCTCCAGGATTTCGAGGTTCTTGAGGGCGACGGCGCACGCGGTCGGGTGGCCGGAGTAGGTGGCGGCGTGCATCCACTGGCTCGGCTTGGGCAGGCTGTTGATGACGCCGGCGATCTCGTCGTTCATCATCACGCCGCCGAGGGGGATGTAGCCGCTGGTGACACCCTTGGCAAAGGTCATCAGGTCCGGCTGCACACCATAGCCCTCCAGGCCCCACATGCTGCCGGTGCGCCCGAAGCCGCAGATGACCTCGTCGGCGATGAGCAGGACGTCGTACTTGTCGCAGATGGCGCGCACGCGCGGCCAATAGTCGTCGGGCGGCACGATGACGCCGCCAGCGCCCATGATTGGCTCGCCGATGACGGCCGCGACCTGGTCGGGCCCCTCGGCGACGATGGCCTGCTCGATGGCATCCGCCGCCGCCTCGCCGACGCCACGGCCGTGGAGCAGGTTTTCGGGGAAGCGGTACGGGTAGGGCGCGACGACGTGGATGAAGCCGGGCGGGTGCGGCTCGAAGCCCTTCCAGAACGCCGGCATGCCCGTCGCCTGGCTCGCCAGGGACGTGACGCCATGGTAGGCGAACTGGCGCGAGATGATGCGGGTCTTGTCGGCGTAGCCCTTCTGCTTCCAGTAGAAGCGGGCGGTCTTGATGGCGCTCTCGTTCGACTCGGCCCCGGCCGTGGTGAAGTACACCGCGTTCAGGTTGGCCGGGCCGATCTCCGCCAGCTTCGCCGCCAGCTCGATGACCGGGATATTGGAGATGCCGACATACGCCGAGAAGTAGGCCAGCTGCTTCATCTGCGCCGCCGCCGCGTCCGCCAGCTCCTCGCGGCCGTAGCCGACGTAGACGTTCCAGAGACCGGCCAGCGCATCCACATAGCGCTTGCCGTTGACGTCGGTCAGGGTCGCGCCCTTGCCCTCGGTGATAATCAGAGGGCCGTAGTCCATGTGCATTTGGCGGTTGTGCTGGGGGTGAATCAGGTGGGCCAGGTCGTTTTCGATCAGGGTCGCCGGGGCGTGATCCATACGACCTCCTTTCTACTTCGTCACTACGCTAGTATAAATGAGGCTTAGAGTTTAACCCGAAACCGCCGCGATGTCCAAGCCCGGAGAGCGCCCATGCCCCCACAACCCTGGTTCACCCGTTCCTCGCGCCTTGTCTATCAGAACCCCTGGACCCGCGTCCGCGAAGACATCGCGGAGATGCCGGATGGGCGCACGACGGTGTATGGCGTCGTCGAGTGCAGCGACGCCGTCGGCGTCCTGCCCTTCGTGGACGACGACCACGTCGTCATGGTGCGCCAGTATCGCTACGTGTTCGGGGAGAATGGGCGGTGGGAGATGCCGACCGGCGCGGTGAAGCTGGGCGAGAGCCTGACGGATGCGGCGCGGCGCGAGCTACGCGAGGAGGTTGGTTACGATGCCGCGACCCTGACGCCCATCAGCACCTTCTATAGCAGCAAGTCCATCGTCCAGGAGACGTGCCACCTGTTTATCGGGCGTGACCTTGTGCG
Organism: Anaerolineae bacterium; assembly: GCA_046328525.1. Taxonomy (GTDB): domain Bacteria; phylum Chloroflexota; class Anaerolineae; order Epilineales; family JAHCIE01; genus JBDHWG01. The sequence continues at coordinate 156,058 of JAXLWK010000004.1, read as the reverse complement.
CGCCCAGGCCATCCCGGACGAGACCGAGTTCCTGGAGGTGGGCGTGCTGCCCTTCGCCGAGGCACTGCGGATGACGCTGGCGAGCGAGATCCGCGACGCCATGACGGTGATCGCGGTGATGATGGCGGCGCGCGGCCGCTAGTCACCGGCCATCTGCCCCCTTTCGGCCGGAGAACAAGCGTCAAATTGGCCCGGTTTTGGTTGCTTTTCTGTGACCGCCGGTACGAATATTGCCAGCCCAAGATGCAGGAATTGATGGCTGCGTGAGTCTATGCCGCGGGCTACGCCAAAGGAGGTCTTGTGCCTTGGACACCCACGCAAATCCATGCCCTGGTCATGAGTTACGCGCATGAGGGCGAGGCGCTCTGCCCGACCTGTCACGTCCCGATGCTCGCGCGGCAGATACCCCTGCCGCGCGACACCCGCCCGGTCACGACCCTGAGCTGCCCCGTGTGCTGGACGGAAACGCGCCTCGTCGTCCCCTCGATGGACCCCTCCGCGGCGACAGTGCTGTAGCCGCGGCCAGCAACCGCACACACCTGGTCGGGGGCGCACAGTGTCGTGCGCCCCCGACCAGCTCTTTTTCGTGCCGTTCGTGGCCCAACGCTTTGCGCATACACAGAACTTGCGGCGTCATTGCGAGACCCCCACGCCGTGTGACGGCGTGCGCCGACACAAGAAACGTCAGCTGTCGCCCCTTCGCCAGGCTCAGGGCAAGCTCTGAGCGCAACGAAGGGCCCCTAGAACGCCGGGGGATGCTTCGTTACAGTCAGCATGACAGCCCAGGGCTTATTTTCAGAGGAGGCGGGCTTCTTCCGGGGGTGTGGGGGGCGAAGCTCCCCACCGCCGAAGCAATCTCGCAGTTGGCGATGGGCAGCCTCGGCGACTTTGGCAGCGCTGTCGCACAGCGTGGGATTGCTTCGCTACGCTCGCAATGACGGCTTGGCGTGTTCTGGTGTCGGCGCATGCCGCCACATGGCATTGGGGTCTCATAGTGACGACTTTAACGCTTGCTGTGAATTGACAAAGGAGGTGACGATGTCCTAGAGTTAGCGTGCCTAACCCGTTCAATGAACAGGAGCTAACTCATGGTGGACATCGACACCTTCCTATTGGAATTGTACGTCATGGCCGATGACTTCGTCAAAGGCCAACCGACGCCCGCGCCGCGCCCTGGCCCCCATGCGTCCCTCAGCCCGGGTGAGGTCATCACCTTGGCCTTGGTCGGACAATGGGCGCGCTTCCAAAGCGAACGCGACTTCTACCGCTGGGCAGAGGTGCGCTTGCGCTCGGCGTTCCCGACGTTGCCCGACTACGGGCAGTTCAATCGGCTTCAGCGTCAACAGACCCAGACGATCATCGCCTTCAGTCAGCATCTGGTGACGCAGTTGAACGCTCGGCGGTGCCCCTACGAAGTGATGGACGGCTTTGGGCGCGCACGCGCAACTATCAACGTCGCGGCGCGGGCTGGATGGCCGGTGAAGCCAACATCGGACGCTGCACCCGCCTCGGCTGGTATGAAGGCTTTCATGTCCTGGATGCCGTGACCCCGCAAGGTGTCATCACTGGCTTCGGCTTCGCGCCGGCGTCGACCAAAGAACAGCCGTTTGCCGAGACGTTCTTGGGCGTGCGCGCGTTTCCCGACCCGCGCTTGCCTGAAGTGGGCCGCCCGGCCCTGGGCGAGTACATCACCGACAACGGCTTCTGCGGTCAGGCGAACCATGCCCATTGGGCCGAGGACTATGGGGCGCGGGTGATCAGTCCACCCCAACGCCGCAGTCGTCACCCCTGGCCCGAGGCGTTGCGCCGCTGGCTTGCCCGTCTGAAGCAGATCGTCGAAACCGTTCACGACCGTCTGCTGAATGACTTTCGGCTGGACAAGGATCGCCGCCATACTGTCGCGGGCTTTCGCATGGGCCTGGCGGCCAAGGTCGCCTTGCACAACTTCTGCATCTGGTTGAACGACAAGCACGGTCGGCCCGCACTCGCCTTCGCCGACTTGGTTGACTGGTAGGCCAATCTCTAATTCACAGCAAGCGTTTTAGTCGTTCTGCGGCCGCAAGAGCGACTGGAAGTCGCCACTACATGTCGCTCATCGCCCGTGTCATAGCATGTAGATTCTAGCGGGGGCCTGTGTTGTCCCGCGCTAACGCTCATCTCTCTTCCCGTCGGCTTTCGCCGCTCTACCAAATGCGCGGCGGTGCATTATACTGTACACCATAGTGGATTATCTATCGTGAGGCAATCGCCTATGGCCCCCGCTCTGTCCCCTGACCGCGATTCCGGTGTCCGGCTCGCCGAGCTGATGGCCGCCCTCTCGACGGCGACCGACCTCGGCATGGGGCAGCCCATGGAATTCGCCATGCTGAGCTGCATCGTCGCCGTGCGCCTCGCCGAGGCGGCCGGCCTGCCGGACGACGACGTGCGCGACGCCTACTACGAAGCCTTGCTGCGCTACATCGGCTGCAACGCCGACACCTACTGGCTCTCCTCCATCGTCGGGGATGAGCTGGCCTTCCGCACCCAGCAGGCCCCGCTGGATTCGGCGGACAACATGCGCATCGTCAACCTGGTGCTGCGCTCCATCTGGCAGGCCAACGTTGGCGCCGATCCGGCGCGGATGGCGCAGGCCGTCGCCCAGGGCTTCGCGCAGATGCCGCAGGTGCGCTCCAGCTTCTTTGCCGGCCACTGCGAGGTGGCAAAGGGGCTGGCGGCACGCCTGGGCTTCCCGCCGCGCTTCGTGGCGACCATTGGGCAGCTCTACGCGCGCTGGGATGGCAAGGGCGTGCCGGCGATCAAGGGCGATGCGATCTCGCCGGCGCTCCTTGCCGCGTCCCTGGCGCAAGACGTGGTGACGTTCTACCGCCTGGGCGGGGTGGACGCGGCCGTCGCCATGGCGCGGGAGCGGCGGGGCGGCGCCCACTCGCCGCGCCTGGTGGACGTGTTCTGCCGCGACGCCGCCAGGCTGGTGGCCGGGCTGGACGACGAGCCGGTGTGGGAGAGCGTGCTGGCGCTGGAGCCGGGCGTCCGGCGAACGCTGCGGGATAGCGAGCTGGACGGCGCGTGCGAGGCCATCGCCGACTTCGCCGATATCAAGTCGCCCTTCTTCCTCAACCACTCCCGCCGCGTCGCCGATCTGGCGGCCGCCACCGCCGAGCGCTTCGGCGTACCGGAGAGCGACGTGCGCGCGATCCGCCGCGCGGCGCTGCTCCACGACATCGGCAAGGTCGGCGTCAGCGCCGGCATTTGGGGCAAGAGCGGGCCGCTCACCGAGCGCGAGTGGGACAAGGTTCACCTGCACCCGTATTACGCCGAGCGCATCCTGGCGCGGCCGGCGCCGCTCGCGCGCCTGGGGGCGCTGGCGGCGGCGCATCACGAGCGCCTCGACGGCTCGGGCTACTATCGGCGGTTGTCGGGCGCAATGCTCACGCCGGCGGCGCGCATCCTGGCCGCCGCCAACCGCTACGCGGCGCTGACCGAGCCGCGCGCCCACCGCCCCCCGGCCTCGCCGGACGAGGCCGCCGACGCCTTGAAGGGCGAAGTCCGCGCCGGGCGGCTGGACGGCGATGTGGTCAACGCGCTCTTCGCCGCCACCGGCCGGCCGTCGAAGGCGTACTACAAGGCCGGCGTCGCCGGGCTGAGCGAGCGCGAGATCGAGGTGCTGCGGCTGATCGCGCGCGGCCACACGATGAAGGCCATAGCGGAGGCGCTGACCATTTCGACGAAGACCGTGGATCGCCACATCCAGAACATCTACGCCAAGATCGGCGTCTCCACGCGCGCCGGCGCAACCCTCTTTGCGATGGAGAACAACCTGCTGGCGTAAATGGGGAGTTCTCCCGATGCGCCCGCGCGCCGTCTGCCGTATTCTGGTCGTGTAAGTTCGATAGGACGCACACGACACACAGAAGGAGCAGCCGGCCATGATCAGCACACTGAACGGAACGCCTACTCAGACCCAGGTGGACGACGTGACCCAGATGTCGGCGGCGCAGCTCGCGCAGCGCATCGCCGCCGGCGACATCACGGCCGCCGAGGCCGTCGAGGCGCACATCGAGCGGATCGAGCGCGTCAACCCGAGCCTCAACGCCGTGGTCGTCAAGCGCTACGCGGCCGCCCGCGCCGAGGCTCGCACCGCCGACGCGCGCCGCCAGGCGGGGGAGCCGCTCGGCCCACTGCACGGCCTGCCGGTCACGATCAAGGAGTGTCTCGACCTGGAAGGCACGCCGTCCACCTTCGGCCTGCCCTCCCGCGCTGCCACCCGCGCCACGCAGGACGAGCGGCACGTGGCGCGGCTGCGCGACGCCGGCGCGATTGTCCTGGGCAAGACCAACGTCGCCCAACTCCTGTTCTACTACGAGAGCGACAACCCCGTCTACGGCACGACGAAGAATCCCTGGAACCCGGCGCGGACGCCGGGCGGCAGCAGCGGCGGCGAGGCAGCCCTCATCGCCGCCGGCGGTTCGACCCTCGGCCTCGGCACCGACATTGGCGGCAGTGTCCGCATCCCGGCCCACTTCTGCGGCATCGCCAGCCTCAAGCCCACCGCCGGCCGCACGCCCGACCTGGGCCGCTTCAGCGTGCCCGTCGGCCAGCAGGCCGTGCCGAGCCAGGTCGGCGTGCTGGCGCGGCACGTCGAGGATGTGGCCCTGGGGCTGGAGGTGATCAACGGCGGACGCAACCCCGCCGCCGAGCCGCCGCGGCCGCTGGGCGATTTCCGCACGGTGGACATCCGCCACCTCCGCGTCGCCTGGTACACCAACGACGGCACGTTCGCGGTCGCGCCGGCCGTGGCGCGGGCGGTGCGCGAGGCGGCTGACACGCTGCGGGGGCTGGGCGCGCAGGCGACCGAGTGGACGCCGCCGGACGCGGGTCTGGCGATGGGGCTGCTCTACGGGATATTCGGCGCGGACGGGGGCCGCCTGATGCGGGGGATGCTCGGCAAGGACAGGCAGACGCCGCAGATCGCCCAGCTGCTGACGCTCGTGCGCCTGCCCCACACGGCGATTCGCGGCGCGCAGGGCCTGCTCAATGCCGTGGGCCAGCGCAGCTTGGCGATGGGCATGGGCGCGTTCGGCTACAGCGATACGGCGCACTACTGGCAGCTGGCCGAGATGGTGATGGACTACGGGGCGCGCTTCCAGGACGCCCTCGATGGGGCGACGGGCGGCCCGTTCGACGTCATCCTCTGCCCGCCGTGCTCGCTGCCCGCGTTCACCCACGGGGCCAGCAAGGACGTGATCACGGCGGGGGCGTATGCGTGCCTGTACAATGTGCTTGGCTACCCGGCCGGTGTCGTGCCGGTGACGCGCGTGCGCGAGGGCGAGGACGTGGGGCGGCCGGTGTCGAAGGATAAGGTCGAGGCGGCGGCGCGGGGGGTGGAGGAGAATAGCGCGGGGCTGCCGGTCGGCGTCCAGGTGGTGGCGCGGCCGTGGCGCGAGCACGTCGCCCTGGCAGCGATGCGCGCCATCGAGCAGGTCGCCGCGCCGCGCCCCGACTTCCCCCGCACGCCGCTGGCGTTGCCCCGTTAACGCCTGGCACGCACATACCAGGTTCACACAACATAGCCGTAGAGACGCGCCATGGCGCGTCTCTACGGCTTGGCGCGTCTCTACCTCATGGCGCGTCTCTGCGGCTACTTCATGGCGCGTTTCGACGCTATGTTCGCGCCATGAGGTGCGATGCCACGTATTCGGCGTCGGCAGCGACGCCGAGCAGGAGACCGGACTTATATGAGTGCATCCAGTGCAGGCCGGCGAAGTACAGCCCCGGATACGCCGTCACGCCGCGCCGGGTCACCGGATAGCCCATGTCGTCGAGGATTGGCAGCCTTACCAGACTGTAGTCGTAAGCGTAGCCCATGGCCCAGATGAGGCTCGTGATCTCGGCGGCGTCCAGGTCCAGCTCAGTGATGACCTCGGCGTCGTAGCCGTCGCGGAGCTGCGACAGCTTCTCGCGGGGTGCGTCCAGACCAAGGCGCTCGATGTACTGATCCACCAGACCCACCATATCGTTTGCGGCTTTATCTATCTTCGCCAGGCTTTCTGTCAGGTCGGGGGCGAGGACGAGCTTGCTTTCCGCCACGCCCCGAAGATGCCCGAGCAACACCACGCCGTCGCGCGCAAACTGGTGCAGGTTGATGTCGTGTCCGCCCCGATTGCCGCTCAGCTGCGGCGCGCCCGCGAACCGCGCCCGGGGCGAGGGCAGCTTGTCCACGGTTCGATCAAAGAAGCCTAGCTCGTTCAGCCACCAGAAGATGTCTTTCCCCCGATAGCGGCGCGGCGCCCGCCCGGCTGTGCCGACGCAAAGGTAGACCTTGCGCCCGCTCTCGTACAGCTCTTCGGCGATCTGGCAGCCGGACTGGCCAGAGCCGACAACAAGCACAGCGCCCGGCGGTAACTGGTCCGGGCTGCGATAGCTACCGCTATCAAGTTGTACAATTTGTGGCGGCAATTTCTCGCCGAGCGCCGAGGCCTTGCCGCGCTGAAAAGTGCCTGTGGCGACGACAACGTTCGCCGCTTCCAATGCGCCATCGTCGGTCACGACGGTGTAGCCGTCACCGCGCGGCTCAACGCTCGTCACCCGCGCGTTGTAACGGACCGGGAGCCTGAAGCGCGCGATGTAGTCCTCGAAGTATTGGACGATCTCCTGGCGGGCCATAAAGCCGTCCGGGTCGTCCCCGTCGTACATGGCGCCGGGCAGGCGGAACGTCCAGTTCGGCGTGTTGAGTGTGAACGAGTCCCAGCGCTGGTTGCGCCACGCGTCGGCCGGCAAAGCCGCCCCATCGAGGACAACGTGATCGCGGCCCTGCTGGCTGAGGTAGTAGCTCACGGCCAGGCCGCCCTGCCCGCCGCCGACAATGAGGGTGTCAACCCGCTCAGTCATAGCGATGCCCTCCACTGAGATTAAATTCGCTCGCAACGAATGGGGTCACGGAATAACGGACAAGTCCAGGGGCCACTCCCGTCAATATAGAAGGACGAGCGGAAGCGTCGGCCGGATTTCGACGCGCTTCCCTTTTCGGCCGTGATCGAACACCAGCTCCATGAGATGGGATGCGCCTGGCACAAAGGTGACAAGCCCGTTCTCGGTGAGTAGCTGGGCGACGGGCGAAAGATGGTCGGCCGGGACGGTGATCCGGACCTGGGTCAGAATCTCGATGCCCAACGGGTGCGACTGGACGGGGATGTTCGCCTTCCACGCGGGGTAGGTCAGGTCTTCGGGCAGGACGCCGACGAACGGCTCGTGGAGGACGGCCCGCGCGAAGGCGGGCGCGTGCTCGAACGGCGTCCCATTGAAGACGAGCCGGGTTGTGGGGAAGGGGATGGGGTCTGCTACGCCCGCCCGCCGCCGCACGAGCACGCCAAACGGTGACGCGCCTGTTGAGCGCCAGCGCATGCGGGCCGTTATATCGTCCCCCGTGGGCGCGTGGGCTTGCGCCGCGGCAGCCTCGTCGTGCAGCCAGAACAGCTCGAGATAGGCGTTGTCTACGAAGAAGGAGGTTGATGAGCTTCCTACAGGCCCGTGCTGTGTGGTCCCGCCGTAGCCCAGGAACCCCGCCCCTTCGACGGCTCGCGCTTCGGGCGCATCCACGGCTGAGAAGACGACGACGTGGTCAAGCTCGAGCGGAAAGGTCATGCCGGCCTCCGTTGTTGACGAGTCAGGGAGAGGACGAGGGTGCGAGCCGCACCCGAACGACGAGATAAGTGCGCGCCGCGGCGGCGGTGTCCTGGAAGCGGCGGGGAACGCGGGCCATCCCCTGGGTGTACGCCTGGAGCGCCTGCGCCACCTCGGCCTCATCCTCGATCGCCGTTCCCTGCCCCGGCACGTCCTTGCCGCCAACATGTAGCGTGACCGGCGCGCCGCCGCGCAGGTTGCGCCACCACGTCCGCTCGCGGCGGCTGAGGATGGTGATGACGTCGCCGGAGCGCATGTAGTTGACGGGCAGGGTGTACCGAGCGCCGCTCTTGCGGCCGGTCACTGTGATGAGCAGCGAGCGTCCGGCCAGCCCATGCAGGGGCGACTGCAACACCCAGGTCATCATGCTGTTCCCGAAGCGTACCCAGCCACTCTGCTCTGCCATCGCCGATCTCCCGTGGTCTACACGCTGACAACCACAATCACGCCCGACGCGGCCTCGTGTCGGGTGTAGTGTAGGCTCTCGCTCCCGACGTGTCAAAACCGTTCGTGGCCTAATGCTCGGCTCTCTGCTCTCGAATGATTATCATTCTATCTTTGCAGTTTTCGGGTTGGGGTGGTTTGGAGGGGCTTTGCCCCTCCAAGTTCTTCTCTTTTCAGCCCTTGGTGACGGTCGCGTGCCATTGCGCACGAAAAAAGGGGGAGGATCGCGGGGGCCTGCGGCCCCTTTTGGCGGTTGCCGCGTAGCTCCACTTCGTTGGGCGATATGTGGCAGGCAACCGCCAAAACCCACAGCCCCCGCATAGACAAAGTGCAAAGACAGAGATTATCATTTGTACGGGGGAAGCGCAGGGACGGCGCGAAGGACGCCGCTGGCGTATCATGGACGGAGACAGGCTTGCATAGACGCTCGGTGACGAGCGAGGAGGGAAGCGATGGGCGTTCAGGGACTGCATCACATCACATTGATTTCATCCGATGCGCAGCGCACGACGGACTTCTACACGCGCGTGCTCGGCCTGCGGCTGGTCAAGAAGACGGTCAACTTCGACGACCCCGGCAGCTACCATCTCTACTTCGGCGACGACACCGGCAGCCCCGGCTCCGCCATCACCTACTTCGAGTGGCGCGACGCGCCGAAGGGTCACTGGGGCATTGGCGGCACGCACCACTTCGCCCTGAGCGTGCCCGACTACGCCGGCCTGCTCAAGTGGAAGCGCCGCCTCACCGACCACGGTCTCAAGGTGGACGGCCCTCTCGACCGCCACTACTTCACCTCGATCTATTTCACCGACCCCGACGGCGCGATCATCGAGATCGCCACGCGCGGCCCGGGCTGGACGGTGGACGAAGCGCCCGACGCCATCGGCACGACGTACAAAGCGCCGCCGGCGGACATGCTCGTCAACAACCGCGACGAGGCGCGCATCACGGCGACGACATGGCCTGAGCCGGTGCCGGAGATTACGTCGGACATGGCGCTGAGCCAGGGGATGCACCATATCACGGCCATCGGCTCCAATATCGAGCGCACGCACGCCTTCCTGGGTGAGTTGCTGGGTATGCGGCGGGTGAAAATGACGTCGAACTTCGACGACCCGAATTCGGCGCATTGGTACTGGGGCGTGGGCGACGGGCAGCCGGGGACGCTCGTGACCTACTTCGAGCGCGATCCGCGCCGGGTGCGCCGGGCGCAGTTTGGCCCGGGGCAGACGCACCACTACGCCCTGACCGTGCCGGATGACGAGACGCAGCTCGCCTTCCGCGAGAAGCTGCTGCGGGCGGGCCTGCGTGTCTCGCCGGTCATGGACCGCATCTACTTCAAGAGCATCTACACCAACGATCCGGACGGGCACATCGTAGAGTTGGCAACTGCTGGCCCAGGCTTTGCAGTGGATGAAGATGTAGACCGCCTGGGCGAGAAGCTAATGCTGCCACCGTGGCTGGAGCCGCACCGCCGCGACCTCGAAGCCGCCCTCACGCCCATCGCCGTGCCAACGCCTTGACGGTATAGCGAGGTACGCCTACACTACCCAAACATGAAACCTCGGTGGAGGCAAGGTTCAACGCGATTCGCGGCCATCGAGGTAGAGATGGTGGGAGAGGTGACATGAGTGCTATTGAGACACTGGCTATCCAGCCCAATGTGTACTACACGCCTGAGGAAGCAGCCCAGTTGCTGCGCGTCTCTGAGAAAGACATCCTGGAGATGCTTCAATCGGGGCGAGCGCGGGGTGTGCAAATCGGCGAGCATTGGCGTATCCTCGGCGCGGCGCTACTCGATCTCTCTGCGCTTGAGCAGGAAAGCGACGCCACGCTCGTTCGCGACTGGATGGGGGCCTCGCTGCCGGCGTTGATGGAAGTCTGGGACAACGAAGAAGACGCGGTCTACGATGACCTATAGCCGCGGCGACATTATCCTGGTTGAAATTCCATTCAGTGGGACGGTCGGTTCCAAACGCCATCCCGCCGTGGTTATCAGCATGGAAGCCTTCAACAACGCCGGCATCAAACTCATCGTGGCGGCCATCACTAGCAACATCTCGCCGCCCTTCCGTCCGGGTGACACGTTGCTCAACGAGTGGGCGGCAGTAGGACTGATTAAGCCATCGGCAGTGCGCGGTGTGTTGGCGACGGTAGACAAATCGGGTGTTGCACGAAAACTTGGTGCAATGTCGCCAACGGATTTCACGCGTGTGGAGCGAAACTTAGCCAGCATACTCGGCTTCGCTGGCAAGCCTACATAGCAAGAGGCGCGACAGAATGCCATGCAGGCTTCTGTCGCGCCTCTCGACTCACCTGTCGCCTAGAGACTCACGGCGCGGCGGGTGTCACGACCCGTGGGGCGACTTCGCGGGCGATGTGCGGCAGGTAGACGGGGTAGGACGTGCCGGCCGTCGCGGTCGGCGTCACCGTGGCCGTGGGGCCGGTGCCGGTCGCGGTGGGCGTGACCGTGGCCGTCGCCGCCGCTGTCGTGGCCGTCGCCGTGGGCGTCTCCGACGCTGCTGGCGTGCCGCCCTCGGTGAAGAAGACGTCCCAGGCGTCGAACGAGTAGCCGTAGCTGTTCGTGGCTGTCGTGTCAGTAATCTCCACGTACCACAGGTAGTCCGCGCCGAACTGGAAGCCCGTCAGGCCGTTGGTTGACGACAGGGTGTAGGAGCCGCCGTTCTGCACTGTTGGGAAGATCCAGCCTTCAAACGTCGTCGCGTCCACGAGGGCCCAGCGGTACCAGTCCGTCGGCGCGGTGCGCGGCTGCCAGGTGAACGTCGCCGGGATCCCGACGGTCGAGCCGCTCGGCGGCGACACCAGCGGTACGTTGGCGATATCGAGGTCGCCGCCGCTGACCGTGTTCCCCGCTGTATAGCCCACGATGTCCGGCCCATACCAGACGTTCACGTATTCCGGCTTGGTCGAGTTCACGCCATAACGCACGTAGTAGGTCTTGCCGGTCGGGGGCGTCGGCGGGTTCACAAACGTGTAGACACCGTCGTTGCCCGACGTCACCGTATCCACAGCCACGTCGGAGGAGGTGTCATACTCACGCAGGCTGACACTCTCGTTGGCGACGGGCGTGCCGTTGGCGAGCAGGCGGCCGAAGATCGCGCCCGCGCCCGGAGCCGCAGGGACGACGTCCCTCTTCGCGCCCGTCGTCGCTACGGCGGGGCGCTTGGACGGGGCGGCGTGGGCGCCGCGTGTCGTCGCCGTCGGCTCGGCGGCCGGCTTCGCCGAGTCCGCGAGAGCGACGGACAGGATCAGGGCGAGGAGAGCGGCCACACCGAGAACGACGACCGCCGCGTAACGCACATGAGGCACACGAACGAACATACGCTGCATGGACAAGGGTCTCCTTTCAGAGCGGTGGCGCGCGGCGGGAGCGCCAGGCATGGTACAACACAATTGAACCGGCGACGGCGGCGTTGAGGGAGTCGACGTGGCCGCGCATCGGGAGTTGCACGAGGACATCGCACGTTTCGGCGACGAGGCGGCCCAGGCCCTTGCCCTCGCTGCCGATCACCAGGGCCACGGGGCCGCGCCAGTCGTACGCGTCGAAGGCCGTCTGGCCGGCCATGTCGAGGCCGACGACCCACACGCCCTGGCGCTTCAGCCCCTCCAGGGCGCTTCTCAGGTTCGTGACCTGGGCGATGGGCAGGTGGGCGACGGCGCCGGCCGACGCCTTGCGCACGGCCGGCGTCACGCCGGCGGCGCGGTGGGCCGGGAGGATCGCGCCGTGAGCGCCGACGGCGTCGGCGGTGCGGAGTAGGGAGCCGAGGTTGTGAACGTCCTGGATGGCGTCGAGGACGAGGAGGAGGGGCGGCTCGCCGCGCGCGGCGGCGGCAGCCAGGATGTCGTCCAGGTCGGCGTACTCGAACGGCGCCAACTCGGCGGCAACGCCCTGGTGGACGGCGCCGAGGCGGTCCAGCTCGCGGCGGTCTACCCAGGCGACGCGGATGCCGCGCACCTGGGCGAGGGACAGGATTTCGCCGAGCGGGCCGCCGGTCTGCGTGCCTTTGGCGATGAGAAGGCGCTGCACTCCTTCGTCGGCGCGCAGCGCCTCAAGCACCGGATGCCGCCCGTACACCACATCACCCACAGCGGCCGTCCGCTCCCTGGCGCAAAGAGGTTTGGAACGCAAAGGCGCTGAGGCGCAAAGGATGAGACCTTTGGCTTTCTCCCTTTGCGTCTTTGCGTCTTTGCGTTTCCTGTCTCTCGAAACCTCGTCGGGGCGACATGCTACACTCTAGCCCCGGCGCCAGGTGGTGCCGGTGGGGCCGTCCTCCAGGGTGACGCCGAGGGCGGTCAGCTCCTGGCGGATGCCGTCGGCCAGGGCGTACTGCTTCGCCTTGCGCAGGTCGGCGCGGACGCGGATGAGCAGCTCGATGAACGGCGCGGCGGTCATGTCTGGGGCCGCCGCCGCGTCGAGCTTGAAGCCGAGCATTGTCAGCAGGCCGCGCAGGGTCTCCTGGGCTTGCTCGAACGGCGCGCCCGTGACGCCCTCGTCCCGCGCCCGATTGATGGCCGTCGCCAGCTCGAACAGGGCCGCGACCGCCTGGGGCGTGTTGAAGTCGTCGTCCATCGCGGCGTAGAACGCCTGGCACGTGGCCTCGACGTTCGCCGTCAGAGCGTCGCCGGGGGCGCCGTCGGCGTCCGGGCGCGGTGGGCGCAGGGCGGCGTAGAAGCGCTCCATGCCCTTCTCGGCGGCGGCGACGGACTCCTCGGTGTACGTGGGCGCGCTGCGGTAGTGGGATTGGAGGACGAACAGGCGCAGGGCGTCGGCGGTGTGCTGCGTGAGATAGTCGCGGATGGAGACGATGTTGCCGAGGGACTTCGACATCTTCTCCCCGCCGAGGCGCATCAGGCCATTGTGCACCCAGTAGCGGGCGAAGGGGGCGGCGCCGGTGTACGCCTCGCTCTGCGCGATCTCGTTCTCGTGGTGCGGGAAGACGAGGTCCATCCCGCCGCCGTGGATGTCAATCTGCGTGCCGAGGTGGTGCAGGCACATGGCGGAGCACTCGATGTGCCAGCCGGGGCGGCCCGGTCCCCAGGGGCTGTCCCAGGACGGCTCGCCCGGCTTGGCCCCTTTCCAGAGAGCGAAGTCCGAGGCGTCCTGTTTGTAGTCCGAGGTGTCGCCCTGCTGCATCTCGTCCAGGGGGCGGCGCGACAGGCGGCCGTAGTCGGGGAACGCGGAGCGGTGGTAGTAGACATCGCCGCCGGCGGCGTAGGCGTAGCCCTTGTCAATCAAGCCCTGGATCATGGCGATGATCTCGGGCATCTCCTGGCTGACGCGCGGCGCGACATCGGCCGCCTTGACGTTGAGGCTGTCTAGCTCCTGCAAGAAGCTATCGGCGTATTGGTTGGAGAGGACGATGGGGTCCACGCCGAGCTTGTGGGCGCGGGCGATGACCTTGTCGTCCACATCGGTGAAGTTCTTGACGAAGCGCACGGCGTAGCCGAGGCGCTCCAGGTAGCGGCGGATGACGTCGAACACGATGGACGACATGGCGTGGCCGACGTGGGCGTCGTCGTAGGTCGTGACGCCGCACACGTACATGGTGACGCGCCCTGGCGTCATCGGTTCGAAAAGCTCTTTCTGCCGCGTGAGGGTGTTGTAGATAGACAGGGGCATGCGAATTCCTAGTTGGCGGAGGAAGGCTCGGTGTGCCGCGCGCGCGTTCGCGCCGCTGCGACGATCAGCTGAACCGCCTGCCCTGTTTCGATGCGCTCGCTGTTGAGCACCATGTCGTACAGGGTCGAGTCGGTCCAGGATTGGTTGTAGTAGCGCCGAATGTGGTCGGTGCGCGCCCGGTCGCTGGCCCACAGCCGCGCCAGGGCCTCGCGGCGGTCTACGTGCGCCGCGTGCATGAGGTGCTGGATGCGTGCCTCGACGGTGGCGACGATTTGCACGTGGAAGGCGTCGGGCACGTCCTTGAGGACGAGGTTGGCGCCGCGCCCGACCATGACCACGTTGCCTTCGGCGGCCAGGTCGCGCATGACTTTCTCCAGCAGGTGCACGCCCTGCTCCATCTCGGCGACGGAGGGCGCGACGCCGGTGCGGTTGCCGGCCGCGGTTGGCAGGGGCGCCGCGTCGAGGATCGAGCTGCCGCGCGAGCGCGGGACGGCCGGGAGCTGCCGCAGCATGTTGAGCACGACATTGGTCAGGCTGAGAGTGCTCTCGTAATGAATCTCGGCCAGACATTCCGGCGAGACGCCGGCGGCGGTGGCCGCCGTGACGAGGGACTGGCGGTTGACGAGCCGCGCCCCGAGCGCACGAGCGACGCCTTCAGCGATGGCGTCCCCCGTCGTACCGAGGAATCGGGAGATGGTGACGACGGGCATGGGCAGCCTCCTCTATGGGCCATAGGCGACCGTAGAACCAGACGGGACCATAGTATAGTACCTTTATAACGCCGGGGGAAGCCGGAGGATGCGCTGGCGGAGGCTGACGGTGCAGGTCGTGGATAAATGTGCCCTAACTCTTTGTTGCCGCAATAGGGCTGGTGCTGGAGAGACATCTCCAGCTCCTCCGACGGGCGGCGGAGTAGGGGCAGGTTTCAAACCTGCCCCTACCACCGCCAGCAGAATGCAGCGATAACTCGTTGAGATCTATCAGTCGTTCTCAGGGCCGACGAACGACTGAAGTCGTCACTACGGTGTCGTCACCTGGTGTGTCCGAGACTCCTACCCGACCTCTTTCGCGGCGCCGTTCGTCGGGGCGGGGGCGGCGAAGATCATGCGGCCCTGCGGGGTTTGCAGAAAGCGCGTGACCGTCACGTCCAGGTTGGCGTTCATGTAGCGCCGCCCGTTCTCGACGACGATCATCGTGCCGTCGGGCAGGTAGCCGACGCCCTGGCCTAGCTCCTTGCCCTCCTGGATGATGCGCACGCGCAGCGACTCGCCTGGCAGCACGACCGCCTTGACGGCGTTGGCAAGCTCGTTGACGTTGAGGATGCGCACACCCTGAAGCTCGGCGACGCGGTTGAGGTTGAAGTCGTTGGTCAGGATCGGGCAGCCCAGGCGTTTCGCCAGGCGGATGAGCTTGGCGTCCACCTCGCGCACGTCGTCGAAGTCGGTGTCGGTAATCTCCACCGAGACCCGGTCGTCCTTCTGGAGCTTGTTCAACACGTCGAGGCCGCGCCGCCCTCGGTTGCGGCGCACGGTGTCGGCCGAGTCGGCGACGTGCTGAAGCTCGTTCAGGACGAAGCGCGGGACGAGCAGGGTGCGCTCGATGAAGCCGGTTTGGGCGATGTCGGCGATGCGCCCATCAATGACGACCGACGTGTCGAGGAGGACGTAGGAGCTGTGGGCGACCTCGGCGCGGGCGCGGCGGTTGGCCGGCAGCAGGTTCATCAGGTCGCGGTAACGCGCGAGGCCGACCATCAGGCCCAGGTAGCCCAGGGCGACGGAGATGAGCACGGGCGCGACATTGCCGAGGGAGAAGGGCAGGAACTGTGCCGCGTAGGCGAGGGGCAGCGACAGGAGTAGGCCGACACCTAGCCCGATGGTGCCGCCGAGCAACATCTGGATCGGGATGCGGCGCAGCTCTTTCTGGAGCGCGATGAGCGGATTCAGGACGAGCCGCTCGGTGAAGAGGAACCCGAGCAGGCCGCCGATCAATGCCACGGCATACTTAAGGTACGGCAGATTCCAGGGAATCTGCGCCTCGACGGCCGAGCCGATGCTCCAGCCGACGGCTGCTAAGACCAGCAGACCCAGTATGCGGAGCATCCACTTGACGAGGGTGAGGCTCATGATACCTCCCACCCGTCTCTAACCTGGACGTACCGGGGCGTCGTATATGTGCAAGATAATAGCGCTGCGCCCAGAGGCGCACGATGAAAAGCGCTCACCCCTACAGGAGAGTTACCACATGGCAACGACAGGCCCCCAACAACGACACCGCGGACCAGGAAAATAGAGATGCGGGATAAATGCGGCGGATGAATAAAAGGGATAAGTGCGACTTCACTTCTGTCTAGTGATAGTTTAGCACACTCGCAAGGCATTGTCAACGACTCATTCACCGCTGCTTGACACCTGTATTAGTTAGGATATAATCCCAACTAACGGCGACATCCGTCAACACCCCGGCAAACTGACGGGCAACAACTTGCGGGCGATGCTTCCCGTCGTGCTGGACGAACGCACGATTCTGCATATTATCATGAGGAAGCAGAGAAGCCCAAGTCCTGCTTGCTCGCCCCTATCCTGGCGACAAAGACGGTCAGAAAGGAGGCTTCACCCAACACCAATTCTGACACCGACCTGGCGTTGTCTCGACCAGTATCCACTATCCCCATGAGTTACTCCCTGTAAGGAGGAGAAAGTGTCTCACAAATCAACTCGATCGCTGCTCACCGTCCTCGTGCTAGGGCTTGTCGCGATCGCCCTGTTCGGGTGCGCCGGCGCTGCGCAGCCTGCCGCCCCGGCTGCACAAGCCCCGGCCGCACAAGCCCCGGCGGCTGCGCAGCCTACGGCCGCCCAGGCCGCGGCCGCGGCCCCGGCCGCAGGCAAGGCGGCGGTGGGCGTCATTCTCCCGACGAAGGATGAACCGCGCTGGCTGCAGGACCAGGCCGTGTTCCAGAAGGCCGGCTGGGAGCCGCTCTTCAGCCAGGGTGACAGCGCCAAAGAGAAGGCCAACGTCGAAGCGCTGATTAGCCAGGGCGTCAAGGTGATCATCATTACCCCGCAGGATGCCACAGCGGCCGCCGCGGCCGCCAAAGAGGCGAAGGATGCCGGGGTCAAGATCATCTCTTATGACCGCCTGATCCGCGATACGGATGCCGTGGACTACTATGTGACCTTCGACAGCGGCGCCGTGGGCGCGGCCTGGAGCGATTACCTGATCCAGCAGGCTGGCACGACCAAGGGCAACCCGCTCTACATCTACAGCGGCGCGGCCTCCGACAACAACGCCTTCCTGTTCTTCGAGGGCGCCTGGGAGAAGATTCAGCCCAAGATTGCGGACGGTACGTTCGTGATCAAGAACTCCAGCGAAGCGACTGCGCTCAAGGATAAGCCAAAGCTGACCCGCGACGAGCAGTCCAAGATCATCGGCCAGACCACGACCAACTGGGACTTCAACACGGCGAAGAGCCTGGCGGAGTCCAACCTGACCAAGGCCGCGGCGGCCGACAAGGGCAACGTCTTCGTCCTCGCCCCGAACGACGGTACCGCGCGCGCGATTGCCGACGCGTTCGCATCTGACAAGGATGTGAAGAAGTACTACATCACCGGGCAGGATGCGGAGAAGGCGTCGGTGCAGTACATCATTGACGGCAAGCAGTCCATGACCGTCCTGAAGGACGTCCGCACCCTGGCGGCGGACGCCGTGGCTGCGGCCAACGCCTTCGTTGCCGGCAAGACCCCGGACAAGACCAATAGCTACAACAACGGCAAGGTTGATGTGCCGGCCAAGCCGTCGCCCATCGTGACCGTCACCAAGGACAACGTCAAGAAGGCGCTCATCGACTCCGGCTACTACAAGGCCGAAGACTTCAAGGGCCTGCAATAAGCAACGGCAGTGAGCCATACAGGCATAGTGATGCTAACTTATCGCTACGCCTGGTGGCTGGTGAGTGGGTGGCGCCTCGGGTCCTCGTCCACAGGCCGCTGTGTTTCGCGGGCCTCTCGAGGCGCCACAGATTCTGCCCAAACCGGGTTATGCCATCGCCTGAACAGTCACTCTTTACGTCATCAGGAGAGCTAGCCATGTCCAACCAACCTCCCATTCTAGAGATGCAGAACATCAGCAAGTCGTTCCCCGGTGTGAAAGCGTTGAATAACGTCAGCTTTCAAGTTGCCGAGGGTGAGATTCATTGTCTAGTTGGCGAGAATGGCGCCGGCAAGTCCACACTGATGAAGGTGTTGAGCGGCGTCTATCCCCACGGTAGCTACGAGGGCGACATCCTGTTCCGGGGGCAAGTGCAGAAATTCTCGGACATCAGCGACAGCGAACATGCCGGCATCGTCATCATCTATCAGGAGCTGGCGCTGGTACCCGAGATGACGGTCTATGAGAATATCTACCTCGGCAATGAGATTAAGCGGGGCTTCACCGTTGACTGGAATGAAACCATCAAGAGGGCGGCCGAAGCGCTCAGGCGAGTGCGGTGTGATGTCAACCCCGAAATCAAAGTCAAGCATCTGGGCGTAGGCAAGCAGCAACTGGTTGAAATTGCCAAGGCGCTGAGCAAGGATGTGCGACTGCTCATCCTGGACGAGCCGACGGCCGCCCTGAACGAGGATGACAGCGAAAACCTGTTGAACCTGATCCGTGAGCTTAAGCAGCACGGTGTCACGTCCATCATGATTTCCCACAAGTTGAAAGAGGTCATCGCCATTGCCGATACGGTCACGGTTCTGCGTGACGGCCAGACCGTTTGTACCCTGGACGCTCACAAAGGCGAAGTGTCGGAACCTGTGCTGATCAGACACATGGTCGGCCGCGAAATCAACAACATCTATCCGGAACGCCAACGCAATCCATTCAAAGCTGCCGCGGCCGCCGTGGACGCCGCGAAAGCGGCCGGTGTGAAGGTCATCTCGTACGACCGACTGATCCCCGACACCGACGCCATAGATTACTATGTGACCTTTGACAGCATCGCCGTCGGCGCGCAGCAGGCGCAATACCTGGTTGACCATGCGACGGGCGATAGCAACCCGTTGTATCTGTATGCGGGCGCCGCCAACGACAACAACGCCTTTCTCTTCTTCCAGGGCGCCTGGGGCGTTTTGCAGCCCAGGATCGCCGATGGCACTTTCGTCGTCAAGAACTCAAGCCAGGCGAGTGCGCTCCAGGCGGAGGCGACCCTGTCCCGCGCCCAGCAGCGTGCGATCTTCAACCAGGTTGCTACCAACTGGGATCGTCAAACGGCTCGCAACCTGGCGCAAGCCAACCTGGAAAGCGCCACCGCGGCCGACAAGGGCGATGTCTTCATCCTCGCCCCCAATGATAATACCGCGCGCGCGATTGCCGATGTCTTCGCGGCCGACCCGGCCGTCAAGAGTTACTTGATTACCGGACAGGACGCCGAGGAAGCTTCCGCCCAGTACATCCTGGATGGCAAGCAGTCCATGACCGTTTTCAAGGATGTCCGCACCCTGGTGCAGGCCGCCGTGGACGCTTCGGTCGCCTTGCTCAAGGGTCAGACCCCGGCGGCAAGCGGAACCGTCAATAACGGCGCGCGGGACGTCCCGACGGTGGAGTCGCCGGTTGTGTCGGTGGACAAGACGAATGCCGAAGCCATGTTGATCGCCTCTGGCTACTACACGGCGAGGGATGCTGCCAGCGCTTCACCAGCGCCGGCCCCCGCCGGCAACCTGGCCGTGGGCGTCGTTCTGCCAACGCAGGATGAACCGCGCTGGATCCAGGACCAGGCCCGCTTCCAGGATGCGTTCAAAGCGGCGGGCTACAACGCCGAGATCCTCTTTAGCCAGGGGGACGCGGCCAGGGAGAAAGCGAACGTCGAAGCCCTGGTAGCGAAGGGCATCAAAGTGCTCATCATCTGCCCGCAAGGCGGCGGCGAAGTCATGCTGGAGGTCAAGAACTGGAACGTCTACGACCCTGCGCTGGGCAGGGACATCCTCAAGGATGTGAACTTCAACGTCAGGAAAGGTGAAGTCGTTGGCTTTGCCGGTCTGATGGGCTCCGGCCGCACGGAACTGGCCTTGAGCCTGTTCGGAAATCCGCTAGGCTATCGCGTCAAAGGCGACGTCTACGTCGAAGGCAAGAAGCAGCACTTCACGCACCCGCGGGAGGCCATCAACTCAGGTGTGGCGTATGCGACCGAAGACCGCAAGGCCGCCGGACTGATTCTGATCCAGGACGTGAAGCAAAACACGACACTGGCGAACCTGGAGGAAATCGCGCCGCGCGGTATTGTCAACGGCAATGCCGAGATCAAGGTGGCTGAAGACTACCGTCGCTCGCTCAATATCAAGACTCCCAGCATTCAGCAGAAGGTGGGCAATCTCAGCGGCGGCAACCAGCAGAAGGTATGTATCGCCAAGTGGCTGTTCGTTAAGCCCGGCCTGCTGATCCTGGACGAGCCGACGCGGGGCATTGACGTCGGCGCCAAATACGAGATTTACACGATCATGACCCGCCTTGTCGAGCAAGGCATGAGCATCATCATGATTTCGTCGGAGTTGCCCGAGGTCCTGGGCATGAGTGATCGCGTCTACGTTGTGTCGGCCGGCAGGATCGCTGGCGAGCTGCCCATTGAGGAGGCGACTCAGGAGAAAATCATGCAACTGGCCACAAGTTAAGGGGGGAGCTAGCGTGTCCGTCGTCCATTGCGACGGATGAGATGATGTGCGGCCTCGTCAACTCAGCGGCGCCTCATCTCACAACCTGATGGCGCGGCGCGTATCATTCAACGGCGAATTTCACCATCTAGGAGGCTCGCGATGAGTGCACAGCAAGCTAGTCCGGTCGGCACCCAAGGTGGCCCTGCGGCCCAGACGTCATTCATGGAGAGTCTGGGGCGAATGCTCCGGCTGAACATCCGTGATTACGGCATGTATATCGCCCTGTTCGCGATCTGGATATTCTTCACGGTCACGACGAACGGCCTCTTCATCTCACCACGAAACATCGCCAACTTGCTGAACCAGACAGGTTATATTGCCGTGATTGCCGTCGGCATGACGCTGGTCATCGTCATCCGCCATATTGACCTGTCGGTCGGCTTTCTCTCAGGCTTCCTCGCCGCGCTCGCGGCCATCGGCATGAAATCCTACGGCCTGCCCGCTGTTGTCGTCATCCCGGCGGCGCTCGTGCTCGGCGTCCTGGCAGGATCGTTGACCGCCTACATGGTGGCGCAGTTGAAGATTCCGGCCTTCGTTGCCACGCTGGGTGGATGGTTGGTTTACCGCGGCCTCCTCTTACTGGCTCTTGCGTCTACCGGCACGATCATCATTGAGAACGAGTTCTTCAACGGCATCGGCAACGGTTACATTCCCGATATCCCCGGCCTGGGGTTCTTGCCGGAAGTGCATAAGCTGACGCTGATTCTCGGATTGATCGTGATTGTCTTGTTCATCATCAGTGAAGTGAGAAGCCGTAGGCAGAAGATGGCCTATGGGTTCGAAGTCCTGCCGATGAACCTGTTCGCTCTCAAGCTAGTCTTCTTGTCCCTTGTGCTCGCCGGTGTGACATGGGTGCTCGCGGGCTACAATGGCCTGTCGTGGACAGTGGTGATCATGCTGATTGTGGTCGCCGTCTATCAGTTCATGACGACGCAGACGGTCCTCGGCCGACATATCTACGCGGTCGGTGGCAACCCGGAGGCGGCTCAGCTCAGCGGTGTCAACGTCAAGCGCATCACCTGGTTCGTGTTCGCGAACATGGGTTTGCTGGCGGCGTTGGGCGGCATCATGTTCGCTTCCCGGCTGCGGTCCGCCACGCCGCAAGCGGGGACGCTGTTGGAATTGGACGCCATCGCGGCGGCCTTTATCGGCGGCGCTTCGCCGGCGGGCGGCATCGGCACGGTGCTGGGATCACTCATCGGCGCGCTGGTGTACATGTCCCTGACGAGCGGCATGAACCTCATGGGTACCGACATTGCGCTCCAGTACGTCGTTCGCGGTCTGGTGCTGGTGCTGGCCGTGATCTTCGACTACACGACTCGCCGACAGAGCCGGTAGAGCTTGCCGGGCGACGCCACGTAGCGTGCTGTAAGGGCGGGTTTCAAACCCGCCCCTACAGATATCACCACGGAATACACACGGGGCCTTGGACCGCGAAAGGCGCGCCAGGGGCTAAGGGTCGTTACCTATGCGTGACGTGTTTTGTAGTGACGACTTCAGTCATTCCGTAGCCTCGGAGCGACTCGAAGTCGCCACTCCATTTGCATCACTTCAGGCATCACATGCCTATTGATGATCAAGGACGCGCGAGGGAATCGGGCAGTTATGACAGATAATGGGCGAGAGAAGCAGGCAGGGTGGGCCGTCATCGGGATGCTGGCGGCGGCCCAGTTCATCATGGTGCTGGACACGACCGTCATGAACGTGTCCATCACCCAGATCGTCCAGGACCTCAACACAACCATCGTCGGCATGCAGACGGCCATCACGTTGTATACTCTCGTGATGGCCGCCTTTATGCTCACCGGCGGCAAGCTCGGCGACCGCTGGGGCGCGCGGCGCGCCTACATGATCGGACTGCTCGTCTACGGCGCTGGCTCGCTGACGACCGCGCTGTCGCCGACCCTGGGGGTGCTTATCGTTGGGTGGTCGTTTGTCGAAGGCTTCGGCGCGATCCTCGTCATCCCGGCCATCGCCGCGCTAACCGCCGCCACGTACACCGGCCGCCAGCGCGCCCTGGCCTATGGCATTCTCGGCGGCGTCACCGGCGCGTCAGCCGCCCTCGGCCCGCTCATCGGCGGCTGGGTCACAGCCAACTACACCTGGCGTCTCGTCTTCGCCGCGGAGACCGTCGTCGTCCTCGTCCTCATGCTGTTCCTGCGCTTCATCCCCAAGAAAGCGGGGCGGCCCGGCAAGATGGATATTCGCGGTGTGGTGCTCTCCGCTGCCGGCCTCGGCCTCGCCGTCTTTGGCGTCCTCATGTCGAGCCAGTGGGGCTGGATCGCGCCCAACGCCGCCGCGCCCGTCACGCCGCTGGGTCTGTCGCCCGTGTTCTGGCTGATAGTCCTGGGTCTCGTCCTGCTGGCCGTGTTCGCGCGCCATGAGCGGTCGCTGATGGCGCGGGGCGGCGAGCCGCTGCTCGACATGCGGCTCCTGGAAATCCCGATGCTGCGGGCGGGCCTGACCACCCTGCTTTGCCAGCAGTTCATCGTCATGGCGACTTTCTTCGTCTTGCCGCTCTATCTTCAGACCGTGCTTGGCTTCGATTCGCTGGAAACGGGCAAGAAGCTGCTGCCGCTGTCGCTGGCGCTGTTCGTGTTCGCGCTCGGCGGCGCGCGCCTCGCCGGCCGCTACTCGCCCAAGCGCATCGTCCTCGTCGGCCTGATCCTGATGCTCGTCGGCGAAGTCCTGCTCATCGCCTTCACCAGCCCCGACCTGCGCTCTGTCGGGTTTTCCGTGGCCCTGGCCCTCGTCGGCGCCGGTCTCGGCCTGCTGGCGTCCCAGCTCGGCAACGTCATCATGTCGGCGGTGTCGGCGGAGCGGGGCAGTGAGGCAGGCGGGCTTCAGGGAACATTCCAGAACCTCGGCGCGTCCCTCGGCACCGCGCTCGTCGGCTCGATCCTCATCGCCTCCCTGGTCGCCAACTTCCAGAAAACCATTGTGGCCGACCCTGCCCTGGCAAGCATCGCGCCGCAGATCGCGGCCGCAGCGGAGAAGAACGCGAACTTTGTCAGTGTCGAGCAGGTCCACGCGGGCGCGACGCAGGCGGGGCTGAGCACGGAGCAGGCCGACGCGGTCACCGCGGCCTACGCCGACGCCCAGATTGTCGCGCTCAAGGTGGCCTTCGCGGCGATTGCCCTGTTCGCCCTGCTCGCCCTGTGGTACGTCGAGCGCCTGCCGAATCTCGCGCCGGGCGCAGCGCCACCCGACGCCGAGCCATTACCGGGCGACGCCACGTAGCGTGCTGTAGGGGCGGGTTTCAAACCCGCCCCTACAGATGTCACCACGGAATACACGCGGAGTCTTGGACCGCGAAAGGGACGCGAAGGGCGCGAAAAGACACGCCCGACGTGTCCCTTTCGTGCTTTTCGCGCTCTTTCGTGTCCTCTATCTTTGCACTTTGCGTTCGCGGGGGCAGTGGGGGCCGCAGGCCCCCACAATTCTCCCCCATTCCCTCGTGCGCGAGGTGGCACTTCACCTCCGCTGGCGGATGGGACAAGGGGGAATTTGGAGGGGCATGCCCCTCCAAACCTCCCCGACCCAAGAAGTGCAAAGATAGAGGTGTCCTTCGTCGCCCGAAAGCTCCGGCTCAGCGCGGGATGACCGGCAGGATGATGTGCGACGGGTGGGCGGCGTCGTGCAGCACAGTGTTGCGCGCCGGGCGCAGCGCGGCGTCGGCCCCGAACGCCGCGCCCGTGTTCGGGTTGCGGTCCCAGCGCGGGAACGACGCGCTGGCGATGTCCACGCGGATGCGGTGGCCGGCCTTGAACACGTTCGCCGTCGCCCACAGGTCCACGGTGATCTCGACCGGCTCGCCCGGCATGAGCATCTGCGGCGTCTCGCCGTTGCGGTAGCGGGCGCGCAGGATGCCGTCGCACAGGTTCTGGGCGAAGCCGTCCGGATGCACGTCCACCAGGCGCGCGACAAAGTCGGTGTCCGGCCCGTCGCTCGCCACCCAGAGCTTCGCCACTACCGGCCCGGTCACCTCGGTGTCGCGCTCCAGCGGGGCCGACGTGTAGACAAGGACGTCCGGCCGCGCCTCGATCTCGCGCTGGTCCTTGACGCCCTGGTAGAACAGCGGGTGCATCAGGTTGGAGCCGCCAAGGGTCGGCGTCGGCGCGGCCGGGTCGTAGACATAGTGGTCGGCCAGCTCGTCGCCGGGCGTCGTCGTGGACAGGCTGCCGCTGCCGTTGAGCGTGTTGGCCGCGCCCGCGCTGTGCAGATAGTAGGGCGTGTAGCGCGTGCGCGCCAGCGGCCACTCCCCCTCGTCGCGCCAGGCGTTGTCGCCCATGATGAACAGCCGGACCGGCGGCTCGTGGGCGATGCCGTTGTCAATGCCCTTGAGCCAGTAGTCGAACCAGCGCTGCGTCAGGCCCGTGACATCGGTTTGCAGGTTCATGAACGACATGTTGGCGACGAAGCCGAAATCCTGCTGGCCGACGACGTGGCTGTAGTTGACGTGGGACCACGGGCCGAGGAGCAGCCTGGACTGCCGCGCCTCCGGCGTCGCGCCGCGCTCGCGCAGAGCAGCGAAGTTGTCAATCGTCCCCTGGGTAAAGATGTCGTACCAGCCGCCGATGTTGAGGCTCGGCACGGTGACGCTGTCGAGGCGCGGGCCGGGCGAGGTGGCCGCAGCTTCCTCGGCGCTGTAGGGGTGGGCGATGAACCGATCGAGGTCGGCCACGCCGACATCCACGCGCTTCAGCGGCTCGAAGTCCTTGAGCGGCAGCGACCAGTAGCCTTCTGTGCGCAGATTGTTGATCTCGTTGACCAGCCGCATGGCCGCGGCGAACTGCTCGTACAGCGGCGCGTGGGCGTAGCGCTTGAGGTAGGTGTCCAGGGCGATGGTGCCGATGTTCCAGCCGGCGATCGTGCCCAGCTCCATCGCGCCGCCGCGCCAGGATGTGCCGTCGCGCGTGTCGTGCCAGGTGATGGACGGCACGATGGCCTTGAGGGAGGGCGGCGCCCCAACGGCGGCGGCCCACTGGGTGAAGCCGAAGTACGACGCCCCGAACATGCCGACCTTGCCGTTCGACCCCGGCAGCCGCCCCGCCCACTCGACGGTGTCGTAGCCGTCGTCGAACTCGTGGCGGAACGCGGCGAACTCGCCCTCGGAGCGGAAGCGCCCGCGCACGTCCTGGATGACGACGATGTAGCCCGCCCGCGCCATGCGCACGGCGTCGAGGAAGGGCGAGACGCTGCCGTAGTCCTTGCCGTAGGGGGTGCGCGTCAGGGCGACCGGGTAGGGGCCGCCGCCCGCCGGGCGGAAGATGTTGGCGCGGAGGACGACGCCGTCGCGCATCGTCGCCGGCGCGTCGAACTCAGTCACGATCCTGTCAGTGAAACCCTGGTCCGTCATATGCCTTTGCCTTCCGTCTGTTCGGGGTGACATTCCGCCGCTGCATGGCTCCCTCAGCCCGTGTTGCGCAGGCCTGCCGCGATGCCGTTCATCGTCGCGGCGAGGGCATAGTTCAGGGCGTCGCTCGCCTCGCCCCGCCGCTTGCGGCGCAGCAGCTCGATCTGGATGAGGCTCATCGGGTCCACATACGGGTTGCGCAGCTTGATGGAGCGCGTCAGCACCTGGTTGCGCTCCAGCAGGCTCGCCTGGCCGGTGACGCGCAGCACCACGCGCACCGAGCGCTCATACTCCTCCAGCAGCATGGTGAAGACGCGCTCGCGCATCGCCTCATCCGGCGCCAGGTCGGCGTACAGCCGGGCGATGGTCATGTCCGCCTTCGCCAGGCCCATCTCGACGTTGCGGACGATGTCCTCGAACAGCGGGAAGTCGCGCAGCATCGTCTGAAGCATCGCCTCGCGCCCGGCATCCGCACCGATGAACGCCTCGATGGCGTAACCGACGCCGAACCACGCCGGCACGAGGTGGCGGCTCTGCATCCAGCCGAAGCCCCAGGGAATGGCGCGCACGTTGTCGAGGTTCAGCCGCTCCTTCTGCGCCGCCCCGCCGCTCGCCACGGCCGATGCGCCGGCGCGCCTGGCCGGGCGCGACCCGATGCGCACCTGCTCCATCTCCTTGAACGGCGTCGCCAGCTCGTAGTACTCCAGGGTGTCGTCGTTGTCGGCGATGCGCGACCGATAGAACGCGAAGGCCGTCTGCGACATCTCCTCCATCGCCGCCTCCCATTCCGGCAGCGGCGGCGTCTTCGGCGAGCCGGTGCGCGTCAGGGCTTCGAGGGCGGCGGCGACCATGATGTCAATGTTGCGCTCGGCCAGCACCGGCTCGGCGTACTTCCAGTTGAGGACTTCGCCCTGCTCGGTAATCTTGATCGCGCCGGTGAAGGCGCCCACCGGCTGGGCGACGATGGCGCGGTGTGTCGGGCCGCCGCCGCGCCCCACCGTCCCGCCGCGCCCATGGAACAGGCGCAGGCGTATGTTGCACTCATCGGCGACGGCGTGCAAGCCGCGATGCGCCTTGTAGATTTCCCAGATGCTCGTCAGCATCCCGCCGTCCTTGTTCGAGTCGGAGTAGCCGAGCATCACTTCCTGCTGCCGACCCCACGAGTCGAGGTACGGCTGGTAGGCGGGCATCGTCCACAGCCGCCGCATGACACCCGGCGCGGCGCGCAGGTCCTCGATGGACTCGAACAAGGGTGTGACCGTCAGCCCCGGGTCCTTGCCGTCCGCCGATCCCATGATGTTAACGCCGTTCAGCTCGGCCAGCCACACGACCGTCAGCACGTCCCGCTCCGACTGCGCCCCACTGATGATGTACGTGCGGATGGCTTCCGGCGGGTACGTCGCCTTCAGCTCGGCGATGAGGCGCATGGTGTCGCGCAGGGCGATGGTCTCCGGCGCGGGCGGCTCCGGCAGTGCGCCGTCCTGGAGCGCGGCCCCGCTCGTCAGGTCGGCGATGGCGCGGTTGTGGACGCGGGCGTGCTGGCGGATGTCCAGGGTGTGCAGGTGGAAGCCGAAGGTCTCCACCTGGCGCAGCAGCGGATCCAGCCACATCCGCGCCAGGCGCTCGCCGTTGTTGGCGGCCAGGCTGTCGCGGATAAGCCGCAGGTCGGCGGCGAACGCGGCCGCGTCCGGGTAGGCGTCGCCCTGGGCCGGCACGTCGCGGGCGGCATCCAGGCGCTGCCACATCGTCGCCAGGTAGCGGCGGTAGACCTCGTCCGGCGCGCGCATCTCTTCGCGACCGTCCAGGCGGCGGGCGTCGGGCCAGGCGGCGGTGGCGGCCAGGAGCGCCTCGGACACGCCGACCTGCTGCGTCGAGGGGCTAATCTCGCGGAACAGCGTCTCCATGGCCGCGGCGTAGCGGTCCAGGATGGTCAGGCGGGCGCGGCGCAGCGCTTCCCGCGTCACCTCCGGCGTCACGAACGGGTTGCCGTCGCGGTCGCCGCCGATCCACGACCCGAAACGCACGACGCGGGGCAGGTCATGCGGGGCCACCTCGACGCCATAGGCGGCGCGGAAGTCATCGGCCCACCCCTCGTAGACGCGGGGCAGGGTCTCGATGAGCGTCGGGTAGTAGTCGAGGCCCATCTGCACCTCGTCGAGCACCGTCGGTGGGCGGCGGCGCACCTCGTCCGATTCCCACAGCCCGGTGATCTCGGCGGCGATGACAGCCTCGCCCATCGCCGCCTCGGCGTCGCTCAGGGGCAGGCGGTCGAGCTTGTCCAGCGCCTCGGAGATGCGCTGGCGCTTGAGCAGAATGGTGCGGCGGGCGACCTCGGTCGGGTGGGCGGTGAACACGGGCGCGACGTCAATGCGGCGCAGCCACGCCAGGGCCTTCTCGGCCGCGATGCCGGCGGCGCGCATGCGCTGGAGCGTGCCGCGAAACGAGCCGGGCTGCGGCGGGCGGTCGGGGAAGAGCTGCGAGGCGCGGCGGCGGCGCTTGCGGTGCGCGGTCTCGGCCAGGTTGTTTAGCTCGAAGTAGATGGAGAACGACTTGGTCATCTGGTACGCGCGGCCCAGGTCTATGTCGCGCACGATGTCCTGGATGCGCCCGGACTCGTCCAGGGGGCGTTCGGCCGGCGCATGCGGAGCGCCGTTGCCCTCGCGGTGCTTGATGCTCAACAGACGCAGTTCCTCGACGCCGTCGTAGAGGCTCTGCCCCGCTTGTTCTTTCATGACTTCGCCCAGCAGGCGGCCCAGGTTGCGCACATCGCGGCGCAGCGGGGCTTCCTTGAGCTTCGGATCGTCGCTCATCAGCTCTTCGAGGCGAGCGAGCTGATTGTCTGCGTGCCAGAGAGGCTCTGTCGTCACAAGGCCTTCCTTCCTGCCTGAGATGAGAGGTAGGGAGTAGTATCTCATAAAGTCTACGCGAATGTCGGACGGCGGCAAGACGAGTTTTTCACATAAGTGCTATTTGAGGTTGACATTGCACCCCATCCAGGTCATAATATAAGTAGAAACACACGGAGGTTCGCCGACAACGCGGCGAGAAGCGCTGCAGAAACAGGCGGATCAAAAGACCTGCCCCTCTCTACGTGAACCTCCACAGAAGACAACGCCGGCGCGTGTTTGCACGGCTCGCTCGGCCAATTCAAGGAGGTTCCTGCATGGATTCTGTCCACGCGCGTTCCGCGCACACTCACTCAGATCTCGAACTTATTACGTTAGCACAGGGGCCCGAGCCGGCCGCAAGCCAAGCTTTTGAGGCCTTGCGTGGGCGGTATGGATTCGCTTCCCACCCACGTGTGCCGCGCTCGCTCATGGATGATGCCAAGCAGGCTGCGGCATTGGGTCTCTTCGATGCTCTGTTGCGTTTTGACCCCGACCGTCGGGCTCAACTTGGTACCTATGCACGCAATTACGTGCGCAAGGCAGTTAACAAGACCTGGGAAGACGCCCCATCTTCCCGCAACGGCTACGATCTGATCTATCTCGATGATGCCTTCTCACCTGCGGGCGATTCCGAGGCGGGTCTTGGGGACACAGACGCTCTGCATTGGGATGAGAGGGAACCGGACCCCGAGGCAGAGGGTATTGTCACCCAGTTGGAACGCTGCCAGCGCTCGGCTGCGGTCCGCAACTTCGTTGCCTCCCTCACACCTCAGCAAGCCTATATTGTCAAGCGAGTTTACTACGATGAGCGGTCCATAGCTGAAGTCGCCCGGGAACTTGGGATCAGCCGACAGGCGGCTCACAAAATGCTGAATCATACCTTGACGAAAGGAAGGAAAGTATTGGCGGAATTCGAAGCAGCGTCTCAGGTCGCGTGAGTTAGTCATTGCGCGAGATGGGCGGCCCGCGCATATACATGTTCCGCCCAACTCTACGACACGGCCGGAAGGGCTGTATAAAGGAGATACCCATGTCTGTACAAACGAATACTAAGCGTGCTTCCACATCGACTCGGGTGAGCAGTGACTTGAAGCGTCAGCGCGACTATGTGGACAGGCTTAAGGAAGAAGGGTTTGGGTTCAGCTTGGTTGTAGCAGAGGCTTTTGTCCGGGGTATCCGCGACCTTGGCTATAAGTCGACGGCAACGGCTCTCGATGAGTTGATCGACAACTCCGTTCAGGCAGAAGCTCAGAACATACATGTGGTGTTCGGCTTCAACGGGAACTCTGATGCTAAGCCGACCGAAATTGCCGTTATCGATGATGGCCACGGTATGGATCCTGAGATGATCAGGCTTAGCGTAGTCTGGGGTGGTACCCATCGAGAGGACGACCGAGAGGGCTATGGGCGGTACGGGTATGGCCTACCTAGCGCTTCTGTCAGTCAAGGACGCCGCTTCACAGTTTACTCCAAGGTTGAAGGTGGTGAGTGGCACGAAGTCACGTTGGACGTTGACGATATTGGATCGGGCAAATATTCAGATGGCAACCGGGCGATTGTTATCCCACCGTCAACGCCAGGGGATCCTCCTAGCTGGGTGACCCGATATGTAGAGACCACCCGCGAGGGCGAGCCTTTGACTCAAGGCACCATTGTCGTCATTGAGAAGCTAGACAAGCTTACGTGGAAGACTAAGGTAGCGCTGGAGCGCAAACTGCTTGAGCACTTCGGGATTACCTATCGTAACCTCCTGCGGAGTGTGAACATCTTTGTTAACGGCACAAAGGTGCAGGGATTGGATCCTCTGTTCCTGACTCCTGGGTACCGGTTTTATGATCTAGACGAAGACCGCGCTGAAGCCCTTGAGCCTTTGACTCTCGAGGTTTCTAGTGGCGACGGCAAGGCTCTAGGTACCGTCAAGGTTCGATACGCTTACCTTCCGCCTACCTTCGGCCGCAAGGACAAATCTCGAGGTGACAGTCAGAACACCAATCAGCGATTCGCCATTATGAGAGAGCATAATGGCATCATCATCCTGCGTAACGGACGGCAAATCGCTGTAGTGCCTCGCTGGAACGACGACAAGGGGTTCAATAACTACGATCGCAACTGGAAAGTTGAGGTTGACTTCTCGCCAACTCTTGACGAGGAGTTCTCGATTACCACGTCGAAGCAACAGATTGTGATATCCGAGCGCATGTGGGATATCCTAGTACAGCATGGCGTCTGGAACACTATTCGACACTTGCGTGGGCGACTCAAAGAGGCTCGAAAGGTTGACGAGAATCGCATCGAGAAGCAAGAGACCGGCAAGCCTTCTGAGAGGGCCATGGCTGACAGCCAGAAGTTCAAGACGCGCAAGCCGGGGGGCGACCCAGCGGTGCGAGAGGAGAAGGCCAAGAAGCTATTTGATGAGGAGGTTCGCCGCAAGGCGAAAGAGGCAGGCCTTCCGGAGCCCGAAGTAGAGCGCCAGTTGCGTGTACAAATGGAGGGACACCCATACAAGGTCGAGGAAGAGTCTCTTCCGGGTGGGCCTTTCTTCCGGGTGGTTCAGGTTGGCTCCCAGAAGGTTCTGTACCTTAATACAGCGCATCGGTTTTACACCGACCTGTATTCCGGTACAGGCTTCACTCCCTACTCACGGGCGGCGCTCGAGGTACTCTTGTTCGTTTTGGGTGAGTGCGAAATTGAGGCAACCGACGATCGGCAGTTGTTCTATCAAACCGAA
Source organism: Anaerolineae bacterium (assembly GCA_046328525.1). GTDB lineage: Bacteria > Chloroflexota > Anaerolineae > Epilineales > JAHCIE01 > JBDHWG01. Next base: position 124,638 of record JAXLWK010000004.1, on the reverse strand, counting down.
CGAGCCGAATGGTCTCAGCGTCTGAACGTTGCGCTCGAACGGCTTGGCCAAATTCACACGGTGGACGTAGAAGTGACTGATCTTGATGATGCAGACGAGGGGGAAGAGCAGGGGGCAACGCAGCTTACCCTAGACGGTAACACTGGCCTTTGCAGTTAGCGCCAAAAGACGGTCCGTGTTGCGATAGTGGTGAAACAACCTAGCCGCCGCTACGATACTCTCAAGGTAATAGCATAGTTTCGCAGACCGCTTGTGTCACAAGACTATCCACGAACTCCGACCCTCTAGGGTCGGAGTTCGTGGCCGGTAGCGGAGCATTGTATAATTGCCAGCGCCAATAGCCCGGTTGGATATCCCGACGGGCATGGGGGTAACGTATGGAGCGCGATTATCTTGTAGTCAAACTACGGACTGAACTTGAAGAGCATCTTGTGTCTCTTGGAATTGAACTGACCGGGACCCAAGGTGAACTGTCCCATATCGCGAAAGATGCGATCCGCGCCAAGCACGCTGCACAAAAAGCCGAGATTGTTGAGCAGGAAGCCGCATCACTCGCCCCGAAGTTGAGGAGGTTGATTAAGGACTTCGCCGACGGTCGCGAAGTCGACCCCAGCAAGATTGATCCAGAACTTGTCCCAGTCGTCGCTAGCGATGATACGGGAGCATTATTCCGTCTCGCCACACTGTTGTGGTCGGTCCCCGTCTCTAAAGGCTACGGGAGACGAATGAGGTTCTTAGTACGTGACCGCGCCAACGGAAAGCTGATCGGCCTACTCGGTCTTAAGGACCCCGTATTCAACTTGCAGATACGCGATAAGGTCATAGGCTGGACAGTTGATGATCGCAGAGCGCGCTTGGTCAACGTTATGGATGCTTATGTTGTAGGGGCGGTACCGCCCTACTCACGCATATTGGGAGGAAAACTCGTTACCAGTCTACTTGGTTCGGCAGAAACGGCGCAGTTCTTCGAAGAGAAGTACTCAGGCACAACCGGTATCATTAGCGGCGAGTCGAAGCTGGCAAAACTGGCCCTAATTACCATCACATCAGCGCTCGGGCGCTCTTCCATCTATAGCCGCCTCAAGTTACCTGGCCTTGTAGAGTTGAAGCGAATAGGTGAAACTGAGGGTTGGGGCCACTTCCATGTGCCCGGCCCCATTTTCGAAGACATGCGTCTGCTCTTAGCCAAGGACGACCATAAGTATGCTTCGGGCCACAGATACGGACAGGGCCCAAACTGGAAGCTTCGTGTGATTAGGGAGGCACTAGCTCGTGTGGGTATGGATCCAGACCTGTTGAGGCATGGCATTGCCCGCGAGGTATTCATAATGCCCTTGGCTGAAAACTGGCAGGCATACCTACAGGGGAAGGATGAGCAGTGCATTGTGAACCGTCCATCCGCCGATTGTATCAGTACAGCTTGTCGAAAACGCTGGATTATTCCACGAGCTGAGCGCTTCCCAGACTTTCGTGACTGGACACGAGCCGACACCCTTGAGCTGTTTGCAGCCATCGGGCTTGAGCCACCCCGCCTGAGCAACGAGTGGCCTCGATTGCCTGGCATCTAGCAAGTCGAAGTGGTTATGGAGGGATCAGGGCGTCATCATTTTCGGCGCACCAATTTGATGCCCCCGTCAGTTGTATTATAATGACGCTCAATCCAGGTATCTGCCGACTATGAGGAGGGACGATGACGACGATCCAGCCGCTGCACGCGGGCGCGAAGATCGAGGGGGCGACGGACTCCGGCCAGTATTTCCATTACATGGCCGAGTTCGTCGGGTTCGACGAAGACGATGTGGAGACGATCAAGCAGACGAAGCCGATCATCGAGAAGCACCTGCCGGAGATCATCAACCGCTTCTACGCCCACCTCATGGCCTACCCCCCGACGCGCAAGTTCTTCCTCAAGACCGATGGCTCGATTGACGAGCCTTACCTGGAGCTGCGCATGCGCCACCAGGCGAATTTCTGGCTGCGCACGTGCGACGGCGTTTTCGACGACGAGTACGCGACCTACCTCGACTACGTTGGCCGCGCCCACACCTCGCGTGGCGCCGACCCGCGCATCTACATCGCCGAGCGCTACGTCATCGGCCAGGTCGGCTACATGTCCCACGCCATCGCCCAGGCGATTACCCAGGAGCTGCGCCACGTAGACGAGGACTTCGAGACCCGCGCCCTGGAAGCGTGGAACAAGCTGATGATGGTCATTCTGGAGCTGCTCGCGCGCGCCTACGGCACGGAGAAGGACGTCGAAGAGTACCTGGCGCTGGCCCCGGTGGACACGGCCGAGGTCGAGCGCCTGGCCCACGAGGCGTATCGGCTGGAGCACGACAAGGACAAGGATGTGCCGCGCCACGCCGTCGTCGTGGCGGACATCAGTGAGTTTCCGGGGGAGAGGTCGCGCAAGATCGTCCAGGTCGAGGGCCTGTCCGTCGGCGTCTTCCACCACAACGGCCACTGGCACGCCCTGCGCAATAGCTGCCTCCATCGCGGCGGCCCCGTCTGCACCGGCCCCCTGGAGGGCGACGTCATCACCTGCCCCTGGCACGGCTTCCAGTACAACCTCATGGACGGCCACCTGATGACGGACCCCAGCGCGCGCCTGGATACGTACCCGGTGCACGTCGAGGACGACAAGGTGATCCTGATGATGCCCGACCAGCAGGCGCAGCAGGCAGCCTACGCGGCGCAACCGGCGGCGCCTGCTCCGGCCCCCGCGCCGGAGACCCCCCCGGCCCCCCGTCAACAGGGGGAGGAGGGCATGGTTTCCGGCCCACACGAGGCGGCGGCGTCGGCCCCGGCGAAGCTGTCGGCGAACGAGTTCCGCGTCGCCGACATCGCGCCGGGCGCCATTGGCGTGGTCCAGGTCGAGGGCGAGGACGTGGCGGTATACAACTGCGACGGGACGTTCTACGCTACGTCCACCACGTGTAGCCACGCCGATGGGCCGCTGGACGAGGGCGACCTGGACGGCTGCATCGTGACCTGCCCGTGGCACTTCTCGCGCTTCGACGTCCGCGACGGCCACGTGGTCGAAGGCCCGGCCAAAACGCCGGTGCAGACGTACAAGGTCACTCTCAGCGGCGACATCGGCCGCGTCGAGAACCCGTAGGCCGAAGCCCCTGTCCGTGCCCCGGTGACCCTGTTCGGAGAGAGTGTGACATGCACCAGATTCGGCTGACAGCCGACAAAATCAAGGCCCGATTGACCCTGCTGCGGCGGCTTCTGTACCGCGAGTGCCGCCCTCTCCCGCCCTTCCGCGTCCATCTCGGCTCCGAGCCTCTGGTCGCGCCGGATGTGGACGATAGCGCCTGGCCGATGGCCGCGCCGGGCAATGTGTGGGGCGTTCCCCGCACCGAGTTTACCCTGCGCACGACCTTCTGCGTCCCCGACGGCTGGGCGGACGCGGTGCTCTCGCTCCCGATCGGCGTCGTGCGCGACGACTTCGTCCACCCTGAGGCGCTGACGTACATTGACGGCCGGCCCTGGATGGGCGTAGACCAGTTCCACTACGATCTGCGGCTGCCGCCGTGGGCGCAGGCGGGCGAGCACACCCTGGCGCTCTACGGCTGGTATGGCCGCCGCGACGACTACGCCAAAATGGGCGAGCCGAGCCTCAGCCGCTTCGATAGCCCGACGCGCGAGTTGTACATCGCCGGGTCGGTGGCGCTCGAAACCGCGCTCCTGCTCGACAAGGATGACCCGACCCGCCACCGCCTCCTCAATGCCCTCGACCACGCGGTCACGCTACTGAACCTGCAACAGCCCATCGGCGACGAGTTCTACGCCAGCGCGCGCCTGGCCCTGGCGGCGCTGGAGGACGGGCTGGCGGCGGCCGGGCCAGCGCTGGATGTGGATGTTGTGGCGACCGGCCACGCCCACATTGACGTCGCCTGGCTGTGGCCGCTGCGGCAGACGCGCCTCAAGACGGCGCGCAGCTTCAGCAATGTCCTCGGCCTGATGCGCGAGTTCCCGGAGTTCCACTTCACCCAGAGCCAGCCGCAGCTGTACGCTTTTCTCCAGCAGGACTACCCGGAGATCTTCGAGGGGGTGAAGGCGCAGGTGGCGGCCGGGCGCTGGGAGCCGACCGGCGGCATGTGGATCGAGGCGGACTGTAACATCAGCGGCGGCGAGGCCCTGGTGCGCCAGGTCATCCTGGGCCGCCGCTACTTCCAGGAGAACCTGGGGACGACGGGCACGCCGATCCTGTGGATGCCCGACACGTTCGGCTTCCCCTGGTGCCTGCCCCAGCTCATCAAAGGCGTCGGCCTCGAATACTTCATGACCAGCAAGATGAGCTGGAGCCAGTACAACTGGCTGCCCTACGATAGCTTCTGGTGGCAGGGGCTGGATGGCACGCGCGTCCTGTCCCACTTCCTGACCGGCCCTAGCACGTGGAAGCCGTCGCCGAACCACTACATCACGACCTACAACGCCGAGCTAAACCCGTGGACGGTGCACGGCGCGTGGACGACCTACCAGCAGAAGGAAGGCCCCAACAAGCTTCTCGTCGCCTACGGCCACGGCGACGGCGGCGGCGGGCCGACGCGGGAGATGATCGAGATGGGGCGGCGCGAGGCAGCGCACCCTGGCCTGCCGCGGGTACGCCAGAGCAGCGCCCACGAGTTCTTCCAGGGCCTGGCCGCCGAGTCCGACGGCCTGCCCGTCTGGAACGGCGAGCTATACCTGGAATACCATCGCGGCACGTACACCGGCCAGGCGCGGGTGAAGCGCGCCAACCGCAAGAACGAGATTGCGCTGCACACCGCCGAGTTCCTGGCGGCGTGGGCGACGGTTGTTACCCCCCCTCCCCCCCCGTCCACGGGGGGGAAAAGCGACACCGTGCGTGGACGGGGGGATGGGGAGTTCTCCTACCCTCACGCCGATCTGCGCCACGCCTGGCAGCTGCTGTGCCTCAACCAGTTCCACGACATCCTGCCCGGCTCCTCGATCGGCGCGGTCTACGAAGAGAGCCTGGCGCAGCACGCCGACATTGCCCGCATCGCGTCGGACATCTCCGAGGCGGCGCGGGCGCGGCTGGCGGAGTTGGCTCCCCAGGGCGCGATCGTCGCCGCCAACCCGACCTCCTTCTGGCGGCGCGAGCCGGTGTTCGTCCCCGAAATCCTGGGCGTCGTCCCGCTGGCCGGCAGCCAGCCCACCGTGGGTGGGTTCCTCGTCGCCCACGCCGGCATCCCGCCGTATGGCGTCGCCGCCCTGACCGGCGCGGGTGCGCCGTCGGACACGGCTGAGGCCGGCGTCGAGGCTGACGGCGCGTGGCTGGAGAACGGGCGGCTGCGCGTCGAGCTGGACGCGAGCGGCGACGTCCACCGCGTCTACGACAAACAGGCGCGGCGCGAGGTCCTGGCGCCGGGCCAGGCGGGGAACGTGTTTCAGGCGTTCGAGGATCGCCCGCTGGCGAACGATGCCTGGGACATTGACATCTTCTACACCGACAAGATGTGGCCGGCCGAGCCGGCGACCTCGATCCAGGTGGTCGAGAGCGGCCCCCTGCGCGCCACATTGGAGATTCGCCGCCAGATTCTGCACAGCGCGACGACGCAGCGCGTGTCGCTGACGGCGGGCAGCCCGCGCCTCGACTTCGACACGCACATTGACTGGCGCGAGCGGCAGACCCTGCTCAAGGTTGCGTTCCCGGTGGACATCCTGGCGTCTCACGCGACCTACGACATCCAGTTCGGCAACATCGCCCGCCCGACCCACGCCAACACGAGCTGGGACTGGGCGCGTTTCGAGGTGTGCGCCCACAAGTGGGCCGACCTGAGCGAGGGCGACTACGGCGTGAGCCTGCTCAACGATTGCAAGTACGGCCACGACATTCACGACAACGTCCTGCGCCTGACCTTGCTGAAGAGCGCCATCTCGCCCGACCCGGAGGCGGACCAGGGCGAGCACACCTTCCGCTACAGCCTTCTGCCCCACGTCGGCGACTGGCGCGGCGCGACGGTCGCCGAAGGCTACGCCGTTAACGTCGAGCCGGTGGTGTGGGCCGGGCAGGGCGCGGCGGCGGCGGCGACGACGGTGTCCCTCGTGGCGGTGGATCGGCCGGGCGTGGTGATCGAGACGGTGAAGGCGGCGGAGGATGGCCGGGGCCTCATCGTGCGGCTGTACGAGAGCCAGCGCGGCCGGGGTGAGGTGACGCTGGAGACGGCGCTGCCGCTGGCTGCCGCCGAGCGCACCAATCTCGTCGAGGACCCGGAGGCGGCGCTGGCGGTCGAGGGGCATCGGGTGCGCTTCCCCATCCGCCCCTACGAGATCGTCACCCTGCGGCTGATACCGGCCTAGCGCGAGGCAGTGTCGGACCACGAAGCTCGGTTTACTCAATCCGCTGGCCGTCGGCGTCGAAGGCGTGCAGGTGCGCCGGGTCGAAGCGCAGCCAGAGCGCGCCCGGCGGCGCCGCGGCGTTGTCTGTGAACAGGCGGGCGACGACCAGGCGCCGCCCAACGCGCGCGGTCACGAGCGTCTCCGCGCCCAGATTCTGCACGACCATCACCTCGCCCGGAATCGCATGGTCGTCTGCCGTCTCGGACAGCGCCACGTGCTCCGGCCGAATCCCCAGCGTCCGCGCCCCGGCCGCCCGCCCGCCGCTGCTCTCCAACAGCGCCGCAATATCCACCACAACGCCGTCCACATCGTCCGGCACGAACACATGGCTCGCCGGGTAGACGCGGCCGGGGAGCAGGTTCATCGCCGGGCCGCCGAGGAAGCTCGCCACGAAGGCGTTCTGGGGGCGGCGGTAGACCTCGATGGGCGCGCCGACCTGCCTGACGCGCCCGCCGTCCATGACCGCGATGCGGTCCGCCAACGCCATCGCCTCCGCCTGGTCGTGGGTGACGTACACCATCGTCCGGCCCATCTCGCGCTGAAGGTGCTTGAGAGCGGCGCGCGCCTCGAAGCGCAGCCGCGCGTCCAGGTTGCTGAGCGGCTCGTCCAGGAGCAGCGCCTGGGCCGGTTGGAGGAGGGCGCGGGCCAGCGCCGTGCGCTGCTGCTCGCCGCCGGACAGCTCGCCGGGGCGGCGGGCCAGGAGGCCGTCGAGCTGAAGGCGGTGGGCCATCGCCTCGACCTGGGCTTCGATGTCGTCGCGCGGGACGTGGCGGATTTTGAGCGCGTAGCCGACGTTCTCGGCGACGGTCATGTGGGGGTAGAGGGCGTAGTCCTGGAACACCATCGCCACGCCGCGCTGCCCCGGCGCGACGCGGGTCACATCGCGCTCGCCGATGCGGATGTGGCCCTGGTCGGCGGTCTCCAGCCCGGCGATCAGGCGCAGGGTCGTGGTCTTGCCACAGCCGGAGGGGCCGAGAATGGCGAAGAAACTGCCGTCGGCGACATCCAGGGTGACATCGGCGACGGCAGGCTTCTGGGCAAACGTCTTTGAGACGTGTTCGAGGCGAATGTGAGCCATGCGGACATCGTGGGGGGAGCGCGTCCGACAACCTGACGCTCCCCGAATTATACGCACCGACGCCGAAAACGGGGACTACTGGTGTGTCACACCTGAAGTGGTGGGAACGTAGTAGACTTTAGTCGTTTCCCAGGCTCCAGAACGACTGAAGTCGTTACTACAAGACACGCATCGCCGGGGTAACAGGGGCAGGTTTCAAACCTACCCCTACTGCTGGCGCACCACGGGCGGCAGGCTATGCAGGTACATGTACAAGGCGCGCAATTCGTCGTCCGTCAGCGCCGCCGAGTAGCTCTTCCAGGGCATTCCTTCCGGGTCGAGCTGGTGGCCGGTCGGGTCCGTGCCCGTGCGGATCGTTTTGATGAAGTCGGCCTCGCTCCACTTCGGCGCCAACACCGTGAGGTTGGGGCCGGGCGGCGGGCCGTTGCCGCCTGGCGTCCCGCCGGCCAGGTCGGCGCCGTGGCAGTCGCGGCAGCCGAGGATGTCCGTCATGTACTTGCCGTACTCCATGGTGACACCGGCCGGCACGCCTACGATCGGGCCGCTGATGGGCGGCTGCGCCGAGGTCGACACCTGGCCGGCGCCCATGAGGAGCATGCCCAGGGGGGCGAGGCCCGTCGCCGGCGTCTCGTGGTTCACCGCCGGCTGCGAACGCAGGTAGGCCACCAGGGCCGCGACGTCGGTGTCACTCATGTTGTGGAACGCTTCGGACGGCATGACGGCCAGTGGCTTTCCATCCCGGCCCACACCCTCGCGGATGGCACGCACAATCTCGCCGTCGCTCCAGTTCTTGAGCGGGCCACCCGGCGTCAGGTTGGGGGCGTAGATCGTGGCGAGGAAGTCTGGCACGCTGTTCTCGGCGCCGCCGTCGAGGACCGCTGTGTGGTTACTCGAGTGGCAGTCGCCGCACAGGATGGCGTAGCGCTGCATGCGCGCCAGTTCCTGCGGGGACGCGCTGGCCTTGATGGTGGACACGGGGTTGGGCTGCGGGCTGTTGAGCTTGACTAGGGCGATCGCGCCGAGAATGGTCGCCAGCCCAAAGATGAGCGTCAGGAACCCAGCCAGGACGACGGTGATCCACTTTATGACAGGGCGGGGGATGCGAAAGGCGAGCACGGTCAGCGCGGCGAAGATGACGAACGGAATGAGGAAGAGCAGGAATGTCAGAAATGTCTGGGACATGCGGCAATATCCTCCCGTGTGAGTGGTCAGGATCGCGGGGAACGTAGTATACTCACAGCACGCCACCCCGTCTAGTCAACGTATGCAGATGGCCGCTGGATGCCTGATTTCGACCCAATTCTGCGTTTCTCGGAGGTTTGCCATGAATTCCGACGCCCTCGACGGGTCCCTCGCGCCCGAGGCCTTTTTCGACCTGACCGACTTCGCCCACCGCGCCTTGTTCGACGGCAAGCAATACGTCTGGGAGGCCATCGCCGCCATCGGCGAGTACATTGACGGCTTCTTTGACGGCATGCGGATCGAGGATGGCATCCTGGGCGACGTGGAGGACGGCGTCGTGATTCGCGGCGAGCGCATCTTCGTCGCGCCGGGGGCAGTCATTGAGACGGGCGCACAGCTGCGCGGGCGCGACATCTTTGTCGCCGAGGGAGCCGTCATCGAGGCGGGCGCGTACATCAAGGGCGAGAAAATCTACATCGGGCCGGGGGCGCTGGTGGAGCGGGCATGGCTGAAGGGCCGGCGCATTCTCGTGGACCGCGGGGCGAAGGTGCTGGTCAACACGCGGCTGCGCGACAACATCATCCTCGGCGAGGAGGCGGAGGCGGGCTTCTCCGCCGACATCAAGAACGCCGTCTTCCTGCCGCGCTCCGCCGCCGCCCACTTCGTCTACGCCGGCGACTCCCTCGTCGGGCGGCGGGTGAACCTGGCGGACAAGACGACGCTCTCGAACCTGCGCCACGACGGCAAAGCGCCGCGCGTGCGCGTCGGCGGCGAGACGCTGGACACGGGCCTGCGCAAGTTCGGCGCGGTCGTCGGCGACGATGTGCGCACGGGTTGCGTCACCACCCTGAACCCCGGCACGCTCGTGGGCAAGGGGGTGTGGACCTACGATCACACCGTCCTGAGCGGCGTCGTCGCGCCGGGCCAGATCATCAAGCACCGCCAGAGCAACGAGACCGCCGAGCGGACTTAGGAGAGATCGCCACAGAGACACAGAGGGGAAATCAGATCTCTTCTCTCTGTGTCCTCTGTGTCTCTGTGGCGATCTTGCTGCCTTGCTATCGTTGCAGGCGTGGCAGGTAGAGGCGGTAGGTGGGCGGCTCGCTCAGCCACGCCAGGGCGCGGCACATCGTCTCCGCCTGCTCCTCCCGCGCCGCCCCATCCAGGTTGAAGGCCAGGTAGAGCAGCCGCGCCGGGTCCCTCATCTCAGCCACAGCCGCGCCATCCTCGGCGTTGTAGCCCATGACCACGCGCGCGCCCGCCAGTGGGGCAATGACATCCGGCTGGAGCGTGAAATCCGGGTCGCGGCGGTATCCGCCGGGCGCCGACAGATGCACCGTCAATCCCTCGAAAATGTCGCCCGGCGTCCCGACCGCCGTGTCCGCGCCCGCGTCATTCGCCACAAAGCGGGCGTGGAGGGTGTCGCGGTAGAAGTCCGGCGCGCGGGGCGTTCCCTGCCAGCCCCCCTGCACGTCGAAGAAGCCGATGTCCTGGCCGATGAGCAGCACGCGGCCACCGTGGGCGAGATAGACGCCCAGCGCCGCCACGGCGTCGTGCGTCCCGTCGGTCAAGGCGTCGAGCGCGCCGGGCGAATACGCCGCGTGCACCCAGACCACGATGTCGTAGCGCCGCAGCGCGTCGGCGTCGGGCAGGCGCACCACGGGCCGCGGCGCGGCTGAGCCGAAGACGCGGGTGTCGCTGACAACCCACGTGTCATGGACAAAGCCGGCGTCGGCCAGGGCGCGGCGGTAGTACAGCGCGACGGGGTCGCCGCTCCAGGCGTCGGCGTCCACGAGCAGGATGGACGGCGCATCTAACAGCAGGATATTTGCCTGCGCGGCCGGGCGGCCGGCGTCCACCGTCACCGTCAGGCGCGCGATGCGGGTATGGGGGGCGCGGATGTCCAGGGTGTACGCGCCGGCCGGCAGGTCCAGGCCGTAGCGGCCGTCCCAGGCCGTCTCGGTGGTGAACGGCGTGCCGAGCGCGGTGACGGTCGCCGCCAGCGCCTCGCCCGTCGCCTGCCGCGCCACGTAGCCAGCGACCCTGTAGCGCGGGGCCGGCGCCAGGGCCAGGTCGGCGCGGGCCATGCCGCCGCTCTCGACGGCCACCACGATAGGCGCGGGCGAGGCATAGCCGAGCGCCGGCGCCGTGACATCGTAGACGCCGGCGGGAACCGTCACCGTATAGCTCCCGTCGGCGTTGATCCTGCTCGTGAAGACTGTCCCATCCGATTGGCGAACGCCGCGCACCGTCACCCAGGCGGCTTCCGTCCCCGATACGCCCGCCACCTGCCCCGCCACCTGTCCGGCGCTCCGCGCCCACGTCACCGCTTTGTAGGCGTCAATGCGGCCCGCTCCGAAGTGGTTGTCGGGGCCGGCCTCGCCCAGGTCTACGGCGGTCAGCCGCAGTAGCCGCTCGACGTCGTCCACCGATAGCCGCGCGTTGGCTTGCAGGAGGAGCGCCGCCGCGCCGGCGACGTGGGGCGCGGCCATGCTGGTGCCTGTGCCCAGGGCGAAAGTGTCGGTGGGTACCGTGGACAGGATGCGCACACCGGGCGCTGTGACATCCGGCTTGAGGCGGCCGTCGAATGACGGGCCTTGCGCGCTCGCCACGTCGAGCGTGTCATCGGCCGCAAGGGCGCCGACGGCGAACGCGCCATCGAGGGCCGCCGGCGTGCCGACCGTGCCTTCCCCCAGGCGGCCGTTGTTGCCCGCCGCCCAGACCGTCACGATGCCGGCCTCCCGCAGCCGGGCAATGTCGGGCGCGTACACGTCGCTCGCCCCGTTGATGTTCCCCCACGAGAAGTTGACCACCTGGGGCGCGCGGTCGGGGTCGGGGTTCTGGCCGTCGAGGTCCGTCGGCGCGAGCAGCCACTGAAAGGCGCGGTGGACGCGCGACTCCGACGCCTCGCCGTTGTGGTCGAAGATGCGCACGGCCATCCAGCGCGCGCCCGGCGCGACGCCGACGCGCCGGGCCTCGTCCTCGCCGACGATGGTTCCCAGGACATGGGTTCCGTGGGCCAGGGGGTCTACAGGGACGTGGGGCGACTCGCCGGTCGCGTCGAACCAGGCGTAGGCGTGGTTCCCGTCGGCGCCGAGGTAGCTGCCGCGCAACGCCGGATGCGTCCACTGCGCCCCGGTGTCCACCACCGCGACCCGGATGCCCGCGCCGCGCAGCCCGTATTCCTGCCACACGCGGTCCGCCCCGATGCGCTCGACGCCCCAGGCGGTTGTCGTGCCGGTTATAGCCGCCTTTGTCATGCTGAGCGAAGCGAAGCATCCCCTCGGCGCTGCGGGAAACCCTTCGCTGCGCTGCTCATAACATCGTGGCAGGCTGTCGCTGCGAGGAGGACGGTAGGACGACGGAGCAGCCTCACGGTCGGTGATAGGCACGCTATCCTCGCTGAAGCTACCTTCTGCCAGGGCAGGGGATTGCTTCGCTTCGCTCGCAATGACAGTCTCCTCCTCCGCGATGCGGAAGGGGCGGTCGGCACGGATGGCGGCTACGTCGGGCCGCGCCGCGAGGGCCAGGAGGGTGTCGGCGTCCACCGTCGCCGCGACGGCGTTGATGATCCACAACCCCTCGACGCCGGACGCTCCCCCGCGCGCCTCCGCCTCGGCCAGCGCCCGCCGCACGCCGGCCTGGGCCGCCGCCGCCCGAGTCTTGAGCGCGGCCAGTCCCTCACCCCCCTGCCCCCCTGAGTGGGGGAAGGGGCCGGGGGTTGGGGGGCCGGCCACTTGGATGAGCACCGGCGCGGGGCCGCGCGTCAGCATCTGCCACACGGCAGGGTCAATCTTGTCGCCCCTATCGGTGGACGGGGCCGCGCTCCCGGGGGCGGCGGTCAGGGCGAGGGCGGCGAGCAGAACCGCCACCACGGCGGCGAGTAGAGACGCGCCATGGCGCGTCTCTACGGATTTCGTGGAACGGTGGAACAAGGGGATTTACACGGCGGCGGTGAGGGCCGCGAGGAGCGCGTCATCCTGTTCAGGCAGGACGGTGCGGGGGTCGAAGAGGAGGCGGTCGCCCTCGATGCGCGCCACGACCGGCGGCGCGCCACGCCGCAGGCGGGCGGCGACATCGTCGGGCGAAGGAACGGTCAGGGCCAGCGCCCGCGTCGGCAGACTCTCACCCGGCAGCGCGCCGCCGCCGATCGTGCTTTCAGCGGCCACAACTTCGACGGCCAGCCCGCGCGCCGCGAGAGGGGTAGCCCACGCGCCTGCCCGCGCTGCGAGGTCGTCTAGCGTGGCGGCGATCATCGCCCAGACCGGGATGCGGGTCACGTCGCCACGGCGGTAGTGCAGGAGGGTGGCCTGAAGCGCGGCCAGGGTGAGCTTGTCTACGCGGAGGGCGCGGGTCAGCGGGAAGGAGCGCAGGCGGGCGATGAGGTCGGCGCGGCCGACGATGATGCCGGCCTGCGGACCGCCCAGGAGCTTGTCGCCGCTGAACGTCACCAGGTCGGCGCCAGCGGCCAGGCTGGCCTGGGGCGTCGGCTCAGGGGCGAGACCGTAGGCGCTCGTGTCCAGCAGCGCGCCAGAGCCGATGTCGTCAATCAGCAACCGACCGTGGGTGTGGGCCAGCTCGGCCAGCTCGGCGCGGGCCGGGTGGTGGGTGAAGCCGACGATCTTGAAATTGCTGGAGTGGACGCACAGGATCGCGGCGGTCGCGTCGGTCAGCGCGGCGGCGTAGTCGCGGACGTAGGTGCGGTTGGTCGTGCCGACTTCCACCAGCCGCGCGCCGCTCTGCCGCAGCACGTCGGGGATGCGGAAGCCGCCGCCGATCTCGACAAGCTCACTGCGGGAGATGAGCACGTCGTGCTGGGCGCAGAGGGCCGCCAGGGTGAGGGTCACGGCGGCGGCGTTGTTGTTGACGACAAGCGCCGCCTCGGCCCCGGTCAGCTCGGCCAGCAGCTGCGCCGCGTGGACGTAGCGCGACCCGCGCGCACCCGGCGCCAGGTCGTATTCCAGGTTGGAGTAGCCGAGGGCCACGTCGAGCATGGCGCGGCGGGCGTCGGCGCTCAGGGGCGCGCGCCCCAGGTTGGTGTGAATGATGACGCCGGTGGCGTTGATGACGGGGACGAGGGAGGGCGCGGCGATGGCGGCGAGATGACGCGCGGCGGCGGCGAGCAGCGCTTCAGTATTGGGCGGCAGGGCGCCGGCGCGAATGTCGGCGCGGGCCGCGTCGAGGGCGGCGCGGAGGGCTTCGATGACGAGACTGCGGCCGTGGGTCTCGACCAGGGGTGCGATGTCCGGCGATTGGAGCAGCCGATCAACGCTGGGAAGCTGGCGGAGGCTGGCCGAGGTCACGGGCTTAGGGGTGGATGGACTGCCACGTGCCGTCGCGGAGGAGCAGCACGGGCGTGGTAGAATTGACGAAGTTGAGGGCCGTCCCGCCGTTGTAGTTCTGCACGTTGGCCTTGAGGCCTTCCTCGTCGCCCGTCGGGCAGCCGAGCCGGCCGCGCACAGCGTTCATGCCGGACCAAACCTTCCCGAAGCCAAGCTTCGGCTCCTGGGCGCACGCGGGAACGTCGTCCGGCGGGGTTTGCGGCTGGATGCCGCTGACACTCAAGACGTTCTGCCAGTGACCGTCGTCGTAGAGGACGCTGATGCTCGCCGTGTCGGGGCGGTAGATCATGCGCCCGCCCTTGAAGGCCTGCTGTGTCACCTGGATCGGGTTGGGCATGCTGGTCGGGCAGCCGAGGCGGCGGCGCAAATCCTCGGTGTTGGCCCAGGCGTCGGCGACGGCGCCGCCCGTCGGCTTGAGGATGCAGCTATCGGGGTTGCTGGCGGCGGCGGCGAAGCTGGCCGCGCGCGCCTGAATCCCGTTCGCGGAGGCGACCGGGCGGGCAATGACGATGGCGCGATGGGTGTTGGTCCAGTACGGCCAGCACGAGACCATGGTCAGGCGCTCGTCGTCGGTGCTGGCGATCCAGCGGGCGTTGGCGATGCGCTGGTCCATCGAGGCGCCGACTTCCTGGACGATGAACTTGTCCGTGACGACGTAGCGGTACTCGCGGCCGTCGGCCCACAGGCTAATCGGGTCGCCGATGTTCAGGTCAATCAGGTTGCGGAAGACTTCGCCCTTGATGTTGTTGTGGCCGGACAGCACCGTGTTGCCGGCGTGGCCGGGCAGCGCCGACATTTTGTGGAAGCCCACGGCATAGTCGGCCGTTTCCCACTCGCTGAACCACTGGTTGCCTTGCTTGATGGTCTTGAAGCCGACTTCCTGCACCTTCGAATCGACGTTGATGGTGGGCGCGACGAAGCGCGTGGGGGCGGACTGGGCGGGTAGGGGCGCGTTCATCGCCGGCTGAGGGGCGGCAGGGGCGGCGGGTTGCGCGGCGGCCGGCGCCGACTGGGGCGCGACGGGCGCAGCAGCATCGCCGGCGGTCGAGGTCGTTGGGTCGGACGGCAGGGCGGTGGGCGCAGCGGCCTCTGCGCCCGCCGAGTCGCCCGGTGCGACGGCGGCGTTCGGCTCTGCGCCCTGGCTGTCGTCCAGGCTCACGATGTCGCCGTGTTCGGCGACATGCTCCGTGCCAGGCTCCGGCAGCAGGACGGGGGCGGCGACCGCGTCGCTCGCCTGGGACATGCGCTCGCCCTCTTGCAGCGCCGCCTGCTCGGCAGCCGTCAGCGGCCGCGGGCGGTATTGATAGGCGGTCGCAATCCCGAACCCCATCAAGACCACCCCGACGATGATGAGCACCGTGGAGACCGAAGGCAGAAACCTGAACTTACGTCGCTTGCGCATAATCCTACTCAATCGCTGCTCTGTGTCGGCGCGGCGGTCACGGCATGCGCCACCGCAAGTCGCATACCAGGATAGTATACACAATTCGCGCCATGGGCGGTAGAGGCGCGCCACGGCGCGTCTCTACAACGTACACAATAGACGCAGCACGGCCCGCGTTCCTTGCCCCAGCCGTTCCACCGCCAGCCGCTCGTCTACGCCGTGGATGGTCAGCATCTCTTCCGGCGAGAGCCGGGCCGGCATCAGCCCGTAGGCGGTCACGCCCCGGGCGCGAAAGAAGCGCGCGTCGGTCGCGCCGGGCATCATGTAGGGCGCGACCACGGCGTTCGGCGTGTCGGCCCGCAGCGCCGCCGCAATGGCCGTGAAGAGCGGCGTCGCGGCCGGCGACACGCTGGCCGCGTTGAATTGCTGGACGGAGACTTCGAGCGGCAGCATTCCCACGGCCTGCTGCACCTCTGCCACCAGGTCGTCCTGGGTCACGCCGGGCAGCGTGCGGCAGTTCAGCGTCATGTCGGCAATCGCCGGCACGACATTCGGTTGCCGCCCGCCGTGTACCATTGTCGGCGTGAACGTGTTGCGCAGGGCGTGGCCGAGCGTCGGGTAAGCACCCTCGCCCACGAGCCAGGCGGCAAGGGATGGCAGGGCGCTCGCCTGGGCCGCCGCGCGGTAGCGCCACGGGAGCATTGGCCCCATCGCCCGCAGGTGTTCGCGCAGTGGCTCGGTGATGATAACGTCGGAGCGGTACCGGGCGATACGCTGGAGCGCCTCGGCGATCACCAGCAGGGCGCTCTGGCCGATGGGCGTCGAAGCGTGGCTCGCCGTTCCCCGCGCCCGCAGCCGAAGGTCGGCGTAGCCTTTCTCCGCCGTCGCCACCAGGAACGTGGGGCGGTCGTTCAGCGTCAGCCCGACGCCGCCCTCGCCGAACACGTACTCGGCGGCGATGGCGTCCCAGTGATGGTCGGCCAGCCAGCCGACGCCGTAGCGCCCGCTGTCCTCCTCGTCGGCGGCGGTCAGGAGGATGATGTCGCGGGCGAGGCGCAGGCCGGCGCGCGCCAGGAGCTTGAGCGCCATGACCTGCATCGCCAGCAGGCCCTTCATGTCCACCGCGCCCCGCCCCCAGACGTAGCCGTCGGCCACGACGCCGCCGAAGGGCGGCTGCGTCCAGACCGAGCCGTCGGCGTAGACAACGTCGGCGTGGCCGAGGAGGAGCAGCGGCGGCGCGCTGCCCGCGCCGCACCAACGGGCCACCAGGTTGGCGCGCTCGGGCGCCGCGCCCAGCAGCCGCACGTCCAGCCCCACGGTGGCCAGCTCGTCGGCCAGGCGCTCGGTCAGGCGGCTCTCGTTGCCGGGCGGGTTCGTGGTGTCAATGCGGATGAGGCGGCTGAGGAGGTCCACCGCCTCGGCCTGCGCCGCGTCCCAGTCTATGCCCGCGATGAAGTCGCCGACGGGGGTGGGCGACGCGCTGTTGGGCGAGGCCTCTGCGGCGCGCTCGGTCACTCGCACAGCTTCAATCCCTGCTTCGCCAGGTCGAGGTTTGGCTCAATTTCCAGGGACTTGTTGAACCAGATTTTGGCTTTGTCACACTGCTTGAGGTAAGCATACGCCAGGCCAAGCTGGTAGTAGAAGTCGAGCTTGGTCTCGCCCATGCTGATCGCCTTCTCGAAGTGGGTGACGGCCTCCTCCCAGTTCTTGAGGGCGTAGTACACCCAGCCCAGGTGGCCCCAGGCCGGCGCGAAGTCGGGGTTGGCCTCGATGGCCTTCTCGAAGTTGTCGGCGGCGAGCTTGTACTGCTGGTTGGCGAAGTAGAGCACGCCCAGGTCGTCGAGGGCCTGCGGGTCCTGCGGGTCGAGCTGGACGGCGCGCATCAGCTCGGCGCGCGCGCCGTCGTTGTCCTTCAGCGCCTTCTTGTTGCGGGCCACGTCCAGGCGCAGCGCGCTAAGGCGCGGCTCGAGTTGCGACGCTTTCTCGTACTGCTCGATGGCCTTGGCCCACTGCCCCCGCGTCTCCCACACGTAGCCCAGGTTGCGCACCGCCGCCCAGTTGTTCGGGTCCAGCGACACGGCCTTCTCCGCCGTGTCCATCGACTCTTCCCAC
This sequence comes from Anaerolineae bacterium, assembly GCA_046328525.1. Taxonomy (GTDB): domain Bacteria; phylum Chloroflexota; class Anaerolineae; order Epilineales; family JAHCIE01; genus JBDHWG01. Next base: position 107,192 of record JAXLWK010000004.1, on the reverse strand, counting down.
AGCCCCTTGTCCGCCTCGACCTCGGCCAGGAGCGCCCAGGCATCCGAGGAGTTGGAGTTAAGCTGGGTGGCCTTGCGGCCGGCCGCCAGCGCCTTGTCGTACTGCCCGCTCCAGTCGAGGGCGACCGTCAGGGCGGCGTAGCCGTCGGCGCGGTTCGGGGCCAGCTCGATGGCGCGGTTCGCCTTCTCGATGGCCTTGTTGAACGAGCGGCGCAGGGTCAGGATGCGGGACCAGCGCGCGTACACGGCGGCGTTGTCCGGGTCGAGCTGGGCCGCCGTCTCGTAGGCTCTCAGCGCCTCGGTCAGCTGCCCCTCGTGGAAGAAGGCGTCGCCGCGCATCAGGTAGTCAATCTTGGGGGTGGGGACGGGCGTGGGTGTCGGCGGGACGACGGTCGCCATGCGCATCGCTACCTGGGTGGCGATGGGGGCGGGCAGGGGCAGCTCGCGGATCTGGTTGACGGGGATAAGCTCTGGCCGCGACTGAACGACGTACACAGCGCCCGCAGCCAGGGCCAGGACCAGGATACCGAGGATGTACGGCCAACGGCGCGGCTTGCGCCGGCGATAGTCCAGGTACACTATGCTTGCCTTGTCCTGGCGGCGACGTACTCAGACATAAAGATTCTCCTGCGCAATCTTAGCACGGACGGAGGAGGGGGTCAAAAGCCTACTGTGACTTGCGTCTGTGCGGTAGTCGTGTATAATCCCTCCGCCGCGCTTTTTCCGCCGTAGGGGGTTTCGTGTTGTCATGAGCCGCGTCTATGTCGCCCTGGACGTTGAAGCCACGGGTCTGAACGTTGACCGCGACGCCATCATTGAGATTGGCGCGGTCAAGTTCCGCGAGGACGAGCGCCTGGGCGAGTGGACGACGCTCGTCAACCCAGCCCGCCCGCTCCCCTTCCGCATCCAACAACTCACCGGCATTACCGACGCCGAAGTGCGCCGCGCGCCCATGCTCAACAGCGTCAAGAGCGCGTTCGAGCGCTTCGTCGGCGGCGCGACCGTCGTCGGCCACAGCGTCGCCCAGGACCTCGGCTACCTCAGCCGCGCCGGCGTCCTCGTCGGCCACGCCAGCATTGACACGTTCGAGCTGGCGAGCATCCTGGTTCCCTTCGCCTCGCGCTACAACCTGGCGACGCTCATGGACGAGCTAGGCATTGACTTCCCGACCCACCACCGCGCCCTCCAGGACGCCTGCGCCGCGCGCGACCTCTTCCTGGCGCTCATGCGCCGCGCCGAGGACCTGGACCTGGACGCGCTGCGCGAGATCAACCGGCTGACGGCGCGCATTGACTGGCCGCTCAAGACCGTGTTCCAGGACGCCGAGCGGGCCAGGACGCGCAGCGCCTTCGGCACGTCTATCGGCGCGCAGCTCCGCGCGAAGGGCGCGATGCGCGGGGGCGCGGTGGGCCTGCTATCCGGCGAGGAGGAACTGGAGCCGCTCCGCAAGGCCAGGACGCGCACCCTCCTGGACACGGACAGCCTGGCGGCGCTGCTGGGGCCGCACGGCGCGTTCGCCCAGCGCTTTCCGGCCTACGAGCACCGGCCGCAGCAGGTGCAGATGCTCCAGGACGTGGCCGAGGTGTTCAACGACGGCGGCTACCTGCTGGTCGAGGCGGGCACCGGCACCGGCAAGAGCATGGCCTACCTCATCCCGGCCATCTACTGGGCGGCGCAGAACGGCGAGCGAGTCGTTATCTCCACCAATACCATCAACCTCCAGGACCAGCTGTTCGCCAAGGACCTGCCCGATCTCCAGCGCGTCCTGCCGATCCCCTTCCGCGCCGCCGTCCTCAAGGGCCGCAACAACTACCTGTGCCGCACGCGCCTGGCCGCCTTCCGCCGCCGCGACGACCTGACCACGACCGAGGTGCGCGTCCTGGCGAAGATTCTCGCCTGGCTGCCCTCGTCCCTGACCGGCGACGTGGGCGAGCTGGCGTTGATGGGCGACGAGATGGCGGTGTGGGCGAAGGTATGCTCCGATCCCGACGCCTGCCGGCCGGATGTGTGCGGCGAGGGCTGCTTCTACTGGCGCGCTCGTGCCCAGGCCGAGGCCGCCCACGTGGTCATCGTCAACCACGCCCTCCTGCTCTCCGACATGGCCGTCGGCGGCCAGGTGCTGCCGGAGTACGACCACGTCATCATTGACGAGGCGCACCACCTGGAAGCGCGGGCGACGGACCAGCTCGGCCAGAACCTCACCCAGAACGGCGCGCAGGCCCTGCTGTACGACCTGAGCCACCCGCTGCGCAGCGGCGCGGGCCGGGCGGTGGCGGAGGGCGCGGGCGCTGCGGGCGAGCGCTGGGGCGGGTTCCTGGGCGACCTGGAGGCGATTCTGCGCCTGAGCAAGGCCGCGCCGGAGACGAAGGCCCACTTTGCGCGGCTCATCGGCCCGCTGCACAACGACATCGAGCGCGCCAACCGCCGTCTGACCCAGATATTCACCCTGTTGCAGCGCTTCCTGGAGGACCAGCTCGCCGAGCGCCGCGGCCAGACGCCCTACGACATCCAGATTCGCCTGACCCACGGCGTCCGCGTCTCGCCGGATTGGGAGACCATCGAGGCCGAGGGGCGCGACCTCCACGACCAGCTCGGCCACGTCGCCGAGGCGCTGAGCCGCGTGTGGCACGGCCTGGACGAGGCCGACTTCGAGCTGGCCCGCCACGATGAGTGGATGGGTGAGTTGGCCGCGCGCCGCCGCGCCATCCTCGAAATGAGCGACGCCGCGCTGGGCATCCTGGCCCAGCCGCGCCAGGACATGATCTACTGGGTGTCAGTGCAGCCGCGCGGCGATACCATCGAGCTGAACAGCGCCCCCCTCCACGTCGGCGACCTGCTGCACCAGCGGCTCTTCGGCGCGAAGGAGACGGTGGTGCTCACGTCGGCGACGCTGCGCACCAACGAGGACTTCGCCTACGTGCGCGAGCGGCTGGGGCTGGACGAGTGCATCGAGGACTCTGTCGGCTCGCCCTTCGACTACGAAGCCTCGACGCTGCTCTACCTGCCGACGGACATCCCGGAGCCGACGCAGCCGTACTTCCAGAAGCGCCTCGAGAGCGCGCTCATCGAACTATGCCGCGCGACCGAGGGCCGCACCCTCGTCCTGTTCACGTCCCACAGCCAGCTCCGCCAGACGTACCGCGCCATCAGCCAGCCCCTCGGCGAGGAGGGCATCCTCGTCCTGGGCCAGGGCCTCGACGGCGGGCGGCGCGGCCTGCTGGAAACGTTCAAGACCAACGAGCGCACCGTGCTGCTCGGCACGCGCAGCTTCTGGGAGGGCGTGGACGTGGTGGGCGAAGCGCTGAGCTGCCTCGTCGTGACGCGGCTGCCGTTCGACGTGCCGAGCGACCCGGTGTTCGCGGCGCGCTCCGAAACCTTCGACGACCCCTTCAACCAGTACGCCATTCCCCAGGCGATCCTGCGCTTCCGCCAGGGCTTCGGGCGGCTCATCCGCTCGAAGAACGACCGGGGGGTCGTGGTCGTGCTGGACCGCCGCCTGCTGACCAAGTCCTACGGGCAGCACTTCGTCGCCTCCCTGCCGCCGACCACGGTGCGCCGCAGCCCGCTGGCCGAGCTGGCGCAGGCCGCCGCCCAGTGGATCGGTCCGCGCCGCCGCGCCGCCACCCCCGCCGCCGCTCCCGACCAGCCTGCTCCGACTGCCCCCCAACAGTCCACGCTCGGGCTATAACCCTACTCTATCCCTGACATGTCGCTCACGACTCAAGGCGTAAACTTGGCCGAAATTGATTACCTGGATCACCTTCTCCTGGATCATTTCCAAGACAAGTTTCGGGTTCAGTCGGCGCTGACACGCCCCCTTGTCAGCTTCCAGGCCAACAAGAATAGACCCGTCTACCGCTGGTACAAGTACAAGGAAGCTTTCTCAGCTGCTCTGGTCGAGTACCTACTTGAAACGTATCACGTGGTCGAGGGCAAGATTTTGGATCCGTTCGCAGGAAGCGGCACGGCATTGTTCGCCGCGTCGGTCATGGGGCTTGATGCCGACGGCATTGAGTTGCTGCCGATCGGTCAGCAGATCATCGAGACGAAGCGGCTTCTGGACACCGAGTTTGCGGAACAGGACCTTGACGTTCTGCGAAAATGGGGCACGTTGCGTGTATGGGAGCAGGCAGTCTCTACAATCGCTCTGCATGAGTTACGAATCACGAGCGGGGCCTATCCTGAAGCGACTAAACTCGCCATTGAGAAATATTTGAGCGCTTCCGAAGCAGAAGCTCCCCGAGTACGTGCTGTTTTACGCTTTGCACTCTTGTGTGTACTGGAGGCAACGAGCTATACACGGAAGGACGGGCAGTACCTCCGCTGGGATTACCGTTCCGGGCGGAGGCAGGGTCAGAAGCCTTTCAATAAGGGTGAGATTCTGAGTTTCGAGCGCGCTATCGCCGACAAGCTCGAAGAAATCATCGCTGACTTGAAGCCAGCCACAAAGCAGACAGAGTTATTCGCGGTTGAGAGAACGCCGGGCAGAATTACTCTCCTTGATGGTTCTTGCCTGACGATCATGCCACAGCTACCGAGCGGCGAATACGCTGCCATCGTCACGTCGCCGCCGTACTGCAATCGCTACGACTATACCCGAACGTATGCGCTCGAATTGGCCCTGCTCGGCACAACTGAGAAAGAGCTGTCGCACTTGCGCCAAGAGATGCTCAGCTGCACGGTGGAAAATCGGGCAAAAGACTTGCTGGCTATTAACCCCAAATGGACCGCAGCGCTGGCAGCCGCGGATGAGCAACCTCTCCTGCAGACTGTCCTTCGGTATCTAGAGGATCAGAAGGCGCAAGGTGTTCTGAACAACAACGGTATTCCCAGGATGGTTCGCGGCTACTTCTACGAGATGGCCTGCATAATTGCCGAATGCTCGCGCGTTCTGAGGCCCGGCGCGCCGTTACTCATGGTGAATGATAATGTGCGGTATGCGGGGGCCAGCATCTCGGTTGACATGATTCTGTCCGCTATTGCTGAACATCTCGGCTTCACGGTTGAGAATATCCTTGTGCTTCCAAATGGCAAGGGTAACAGTAGCCAGCAGATGGGTGAGCACGGACGGGAAGTCCTGCGGAAGTGCGTTTACGTATGGAGAAGGGTTTGACCCCAAACGCTCCCTATCTCAACCATCTTCGATCCAGCGATGATCTTGTAACGACCTACGAAGCCACGCGAGCCGGCTTTGTCTCGCTCGCGCTTGAGAAGAACCGTCGAGCTACCCCTTATGTTTCTCAGGCCAGACAACTCCAAGAGGTCGCTTCACAGGCGAAGACCCCGGCCGACCTGTTAGCCATCAAGAGCATCGAGGCAGGGTTGCTTACTGCGGCCGGGTTGTCTGACAAAGCCCTGAATCATCTTCAACCGGAAGACAAGCGAAAAGCGATCGAGGAGTTAATCGAGAAGTTCCTTGAGCCGGCCCGCGAGAAGTTCGTGGAGGAGTTGGTGTTTCGATTTCTGCTCACTCGTGGTGACACTCTCGGTGGCTCGATGCGCAACATCGGTGGCTTCCTGGCTCAACGCAAGTTGACTACTGAGGTTATCTCGGCGCTCCGGCTCGCCGGCGTCAATTACAGATGGCAGGACGCCAAGTCACACTGGTCGGCGATGCCTGGCCAGGACTGGGAGATAGATACAGCTGTGCGTGGGCTAACATGGGAAGTGGAAGGTCAGCCGCGCACGCTGCTGTACAATCTCTGGATACCGCTGGTCAAGAGCAACGTGGACATGTGCCTGTTCAACCTCGCGCCTGATCGCCTCAAGGCTTATGGATACGACAACCCCGCTTTCTACATTGCCCTGGGCGAACTCAAGGGCGGCATTGATCCGGCGGGCGCGGACGAACACTGGAAAACAGCGCGAACCGCGCTCAATCGTATCCGGGACGCCTTCGCGGATACGGAATACGCGCCCCACACTTTCTTTGTCGGCGCCGCTATCGAGAAGCGCATGGCGAACGAGATATGGCGTGATCTCGAAACCGGTGACCTGACCAACGCCGCGAACTTGAATGAGCTCAATCAGGTCGCCTCTATCTCGCGCTGGCTATCCTCTCTGTAGCTCCTCTGCCTGTGGGAGAGGCTGGGTGAGGGTCTTTATGCTGACGCGAGGTTTTAAGACTCTCACCCCATCCCTCTCCCACAGGCAGAGGGGGCCAGAATTGGGACGAGATCACCCGGAAACCTGCGCCTCTTCGCCCTTGAACCCCCGGCGGCGCGGGGCCGGGCCAACGTCATGCTGCACACTGCGCCAGCGGCGTCACCCCATGCAGGGCGACGCCGCTGGTTCCTTTAGATGCGATTGAAACGGGGGCCGTCAGTCGGGCGCTGATGCTCGGAGGCGACTGAAAGCCGCTACCAGATGCCGCCCGGATGCGCTACTTCTTGGACTTCGGCGGCGCGTCGCCGTTCTTGTCGGTCTTGCCGTCGGCGCTCTTGTCGCCGCCGAGCTTGACGCTGTTGACGCCCTTGCCCGACGCCGGGGGCGTGCCCGTGTCGTCGCGTAGCTTCGCCAGGGCGTCCTCCTCAGCCTTCTTCGCCGCCTTGGGGTCCTTGATGGAGCGCGTCGGCTCGGTCGCGCTCGGCTTCGCCAGGACGGAGTCGGCGTCGGGGGCGGCGGCCTTCGGCGCGGCCGGGGACTTGGGCCGGGCCGACGCCGAACTGTCCATCGTCGGTGTCTCCGGCGGCGCGGCTTCGCCCTCGTCGCCCATCTCCTGCTCCGTGCGCGGCGTCAGGTTCGTGACCGTGGCGACGAAGTCCCCCTTCTTGAGGCTGATGACGCGCGAGCCGCGTGTCGGTCGGCCCGCCTGCTTGATGCCCTTGACCTCGGTGCGGATGACGATGCCGTCGCGGGTCATGATGGCGACCTCGGTGGCCGGGTCCACGATGAGCGCGGCCACGATGGGGCCGGTCTCGTCCAGCTTGTTCACGTCGAGGGTGCGGACGCCGCCGGTGGCGCGGCCCTTGCGCGGGTACTCCTCGATGGGCGTGCGCTTGCCGAAGCCGCTCTTGGTCACGATGAGCAGGTCATGCTGCGGGCGGGCGATGGCGACGGCGGCGATCTGGTCCTTGTCGTCGAGGCGGATGGCGTTGACGCCGGTGGCCGAGCGGCCCATGGCGCGCACCTCCGTCTCCGGGAAGCGCAGCGCCTGGCCGTTGGCGCTGATCATCAGGATGTCCTGCGTGCCGTCAGTGAGCTTGACCCAGTTGAGGGCATCGCCCGGCTCCAGGTTGAGGGCGATGATGCCGCTGGGGCGCACCGCTTCGAACTCCGACAGCTCGGTGCGCTTGATCTTGCCGTGGCGCGTCGCCATGACCAGGTAGTGCGCGCCGTTGTTGCGCGGGACGGGGAGCATGGCCGTCACCGCCTCGCCCTTGTCCAGGGCGATGAGGTTGATGAGCGGCAGCCCCTTGGCCGTGCGCTCGGCCTCCGGAATCTGGTGCGCCTTGATCTGGAAGACGCGGCCGCGGTCGGTGAAGAAGAGGACGCCGTCGTGGGTGTTGGCGGAGCGCATGTCGTAGACCACGTCCTCTTCGCGGGTGATCATGCCGGTGATGCCGCGCCCACCGCGCCGCTGGGCGCGGTAGGTGTCGGCCGGGACGCGCTTGATGTAGCCGCGCTGCGTCAGGCTGATGATCACATCCTGGTCGTGGATGAGGTCCTCGTCGGAGAAGGTCTCCGCTTCGTCGGCCATGATGCGCGTGCGCCGCGCGTCGCCGTACTTCTCCTTGAGCGTCTTGAGGTCGGCCTTGATGAGCAGGAGGATCTTGCGCGGGTTGGCGAGCAGGTCTTCCAGGTAGCCGATGAGCTGGATGACTTCCTTGTACTCGTCCTCGATCTTCTTGCGCTCCAGGGCGGCAAGGCGGCCGAGCTGCATGTCGAGGATGGCCTGGGCCTGGACGTCGCTGAGCTTGAAGCGCTTGACCAGGTTGGCGCGCGCCGTGTCGCGGCTCTGGGACTTGCGGATGATGCTGATGACCTCGTCCAGGTATTCCAGGGCGATGCGGAGGCCTTCCAGGATGTGGGCGCGCTGGCGGGCGCGCTCCAGGTCGTACTCGGAGCGGCGGCGGATCACTTCCTGGCGGTGCTCGACCCACAGGGCGAGGGCGCGCTTGAGCGGCAGGACGCGGGGCTGGCCGTCCACGAGGGCCAGCATGTTGACGCCGAACGTGCCCTGGAGCTGGGTGTGCTTGAGGAGCTGGTTGAGCGTTGTCTTGGGGTTCGCGCCGCGCTTCAGCTCGATGACGACGCTCATGCCGCGGCGGTCCGACTCGTCGCGCAGGTCGGAGATGGTGTCAATCTTGCGCGTGCGCACCAGCTCGGCGATGCGCTCGATAAGGGTGGCCTTGTTGACCTGGTAGGGCAGCTCGGTGACGACGATGCGCTGGCGGTTGCCCTTCATGTCCTCGATGTGGGCCTTGGCGCGCATGACGATGCGGCCCTTGCCGGTGGCGTAGGCGTTGCGGATGCCTTCGATGCCCAGGACGGTGGCGCCGGTCGGGAAGTCGGGGCCGTGGACGAGCTTCATCAGGTCGTCTACGCTGATGTCCTCCAGGTTGTCCCAGTTGTCAATCAGATAGAGGCAGGCGTCGGCGATCTCGTTGAGGTTGTGGGGCGGGATGTTGGTCGCCATGCCGACGGCGATGCCGGCCGTGCCGTTGAGCAGCATGTTCGGCAGGTTCGCCGGCAGGACGGTCGGCTCTTTGAGGGTATCGTCGAAGTTGGGCTTGAAATCAACGGTGTTCTTGTTGATGTCCGTCAGCATTTCCTCGGCGATGCGGGCCAGGCGCGCCTCGGTGTAGCGCATGGCGGCGGGCGGGTCGCCGTCCACGCTGCCGAAGTTGCCCTGGCCGTCCACCAGGAGGTAGCGCATGGAGAAATCCTGGGCCATGCGCACCATGGCGTCGTACACGGCGCTGTCGCCGTGGGGGTGGTACTTGCCGAGGACCTCGCCGACGATACGGGCGCTCTTTTTATAGGGGCGGTCGAAACGCAGGCCCATATCGTACATGGCGTAGAGAATGCGGCGCTGCACGGGCTTGAGGCCGTCGCGCACGTCGGGTAGCGCGCGCGACGTGATGACGCTCATCGCATAGTCGAGGTACGCGCCCTTCATCTCGGATTCGATATCAATAGGACGGACGATGCCGATTTCCATAGCGACTCCTGCCTGACCATTAGCACATTTGAACACTTAATTATACTCTGTTTTCGCCAAATCGGCCAGTTGACGCGCCCCTTGAATCTCGTATACTGCGCTCACACACAACCCATCCTCCTCCCTCATTGATTTAGTCTCGCCCAGCTGCGCCGGGTAGTTCCACGGTTTAGCGTGGATGAGCGGAGTGACCCCCGCCTCTGGGAGGCGCTGGAGAGCCATCTCCAGCGCCAGCGCGATATTGCTCTGCCACGCTAAACTGCTGAGCGACCTTGCCGCGCCTTATGGCTCTTTTTCGTGCCTTTCGCGTCTGTTTCGTGCCGTTCGTGGTCCAATGCCCTCGTCAACTGCGTAACTCCTATCGTGGAAAGGAGGGCGAACGCGGATACGACGCAATTTAGACCAAGGTGGACCTTCCTTTCCGCCCCGTGAACGGTTCTTGCCTCCGTTAGCCCGCACTTTCCCATATTATGTGGGCTATATATTGGCCGATTTCAGTCAATCTCGAAGAGGAGATAGCCATGCGGAAACTGGTTCTCGTGTCCCTGGTCATCCTCATTGTCCTCTCGGCGACAGCCTGCGCCGGGGGGGCAGCCACGCAGCCGGCGGCGCCGGCGGCCCAGCAACCAGCTCAGAGCGCAGCTCAACCGGCAGCGAAAGCCGGCGGGGAGAAAACGGTCACGATTGGATTCACCACGTCCCAGACTGGCTCCGCCAACCTCGAATCGGGGCGGCAGACCAACGGCTTCAAGCTGTGGATGGATGAGATCAACAGCAAGGGCGGCGTGAAGCTCGCCGACGGCACGGTACTCAAGTTCGCCGCGAAGTCGTACGACGACGAGAGCAAGAAGGACCGCGTCCAGGAGCTGTACACCAAGCTCATCAACGACGACAAGGCCGACTTCCTCATCAGCCCGTACAGCAGTGGCCTGGCCGATGCCGTCGCCGTGGTCGCCGAGCAAAACGGCAAGATCATGATCACGGCGGGCGCCGCCTCCGACTCCACCCACCAGCAGGGCTACAACCTGGTCTACCAGACGTACACGCCGGCCAGCCGCTACCTCACCGGCGCGATTGACCTGCTCGGCAAGCTCGACCCCAACGCCAAGAAGCTCGCCATCATCCACGAGAAGGACAAGTTCTCGACGGACGTGGTGAACGCGGCGGCGAAGTACGCCCAGGACAAGGGCTACAACGTGATGATCAACGAGGGCTACGACACCGGCACCGCCGACTTCTCCGCCTTCATCAACAAGGTGCCGGCGGACGCCGACGCTATCATCGGCGGCGGCCACTTCGTGGACGGCTCGACGTTCGCCAAGCAGCTCGCCGAAAAGGCCACCAAGGCGAAGTTCATCTCGCTGCTCGTCGCCCCGCCGGAGCCGAAGTTCGCCGAAATCGGCGCCGCGGCCCAGGGCATCGTCGGCCCGTCGCAGTGGGAGCCGACGGTCAAGTACAGCGCCGACGCCGCGAAGGCGGCCAACATGGAGTGGTACGGGCCGGCCGTCGCCGACTTCGTGAGCGCCTACAAAGCGAAGTACAGCGAAGAGCCGTCCTACCACGGCGCGGGCGGCTACGCCGCCGGCCTGATCCTCCAGCGGGCGCTGGAGAAGGCCGGCTCGATTGACAAGGACAAGGTCAAGGCCGCGCTCGACGGCACGAACATGATGACGATGTTCGGGCCGACCAAGTTCGACACTGAGAAGATGCACGGCCTCCAGACCGGCCACGACATGGTCTACGTCCAGTGGCAGAAGGGACCGGACGGCAAGTTGATGAAGCAGGTCGTGTGGCCCGAGGCCAGCAAGACCGCCAGCGGGGTCTACCCACTCCGCTAACACGGGCCGAGGAATGGCCGGGGGATGGACGTAAGGGAGCGGCCCTCCCCCGGCGCTGTTTTCGACGATCAGGCATCCCTAGGAGAGACAATGGATAACCACCTACTTCAGTCCGTGGTTGACGGTTTCTTGCTCGGATCCGTGTATGGGGTGGCTGCGATGGGCCTGACGCTCATCTGGGGTGTCATGCGGGTGATCAACCTCACCCACGGCCCGCTCATCGTCATCGGTATGTTCGCCACATACCTGATCTTTACCAATTTCGGCCTCAACCCGTACCTGGCTCTCTTCTTCGTCGCCGTTCTCGGCCTGCTCTTTGGCCTGGCGATCTACTTCATCGCGGTGCAGCGCGTCATCAACGCGCCGTACCTGTCCAGCCTGTTATCCACCTACGCGGTGAGCATGATCATCATCGGCGTCGGCACCTTCATATTCACGTCGTCGCCGCAGAACATTGACTACAGCCTGGGCACCCTGGCCGTCGGCGCGCTGAGCATGCCGGCCAACCGCGTCGTCGGCGCGATCACGGCGTTCCTCGTCGCCGGCCTGCTCTACCTGTTCCTCAACCGCACCCGGCCGGGCAAGGCGATCCGCGCCGTCGCCAACAACCGCGCGGCGGCCGAGCTGATGGGGATTCCCTCCAATCGCATTCTGGCGCTGAGCTTCGGCATCGGGGCCACACTGGCGGTTGTGGCGGGCGGCGTCATCGCCACCTTCTTTCCGTTCACCATCCTGAGCGGCAGCGATTACCAGCTCAAATCCTTCGTCATCGGCGTGCTGGGCGGCCTGGGCAACCCGCTGGGCGCCCTCCTCGCCGGGCTGCTGCTGGGCATGGTCGAGGGCGTCGTGCCGATGTTCATGCCCGTCGGCTGGGTACCCGTCCTGGAGTTTGTCCTCTTCATTGCTGTGCTGGTGTTCTTCCCCAATGGCCTGTTCGGAGCGCGACGACAATGAGCACAGCCACTGACGCCCTGACCGTCCCACAAACCGGCCCCGCGATTGGCACGATCGGTGCGACCCTGCGCAAGCCCTCGTTCTGGGTGGTGATGGGGCTGCTGCTCCTCGTGGGCGCGCTCCCGCTCGTGACCGGCAACAACACCCTGCGCGAGTCGATGTTCACCGTGCTGATGTTCGCCGGCCTCGCCGCCAGCCTGAACATCCTCATGGGCTACACCGGCTACGTCAACTTCGGCAACATCGTCTTCTTCGGCCTCGGCGGCTACGTCGGGTTCTACGTCATGAGCGCCCTGGGCTGGAACCTCTTCCCGGCGCTGCTCGTCGGCGGCCTCGTCGCCGGCGGCCTGGCGGCGCTCCTGGGCCTGGCGCTGCTCCGCCTGCGCGGCGCGTACTTTGCGCTGGCGACCATCGGCGTCAACGAGGCGGCGCGCGCGTTCGTCGCCAACTTCGAGCCGTTCGGCGCGTCCACGGGCATGCACATCAACTTCGGGGTGTACAACCAGTACGGCGGCGCGGCCAGCGCCCTGCAGCTGAGCTACATCCTGATGCTGATCCTCGCCATCGTCGTGGCGTGCGTCAGCTTCTTCGTCAAGGACTCGCGCCTCGGCCTGGGCCTGTTCAGCATCCGCGAGGACGAGGACGCGGCCATCGTCATGGGCGTCAACCCCTGGCGCTACAAGACCATCGCCTACGTGCTGTCGGCCATCTTCCCCGGCATCATCGGCGTCATCTTCTTCTTCAAGAACGGCAACATCGAGCCGCTCGATGCCTTCCCCTTCCAGCGCTCGCTGGAGGTGCTGGTCATGGTGATGCTCGGCGGCAACGGCACGGTGCTCGGCCCGATGCTGGGCGCGGGCATCTACCAGGAGATGCGCGGCTTCCTGCTCACCAATGACCTGTTCAAGAACTTGCAGCTCGCGTTCGCCGGCCTGGCGCTGCTCCTCATCGTCCTCTTCGTCCCCGCCGGCCTCGTCGGCTGGATCCGTGGCCGCTTCCCCGTGACCCGAAGGTGGCTCGAATGATGCTCAAAGTCGAGAATATCAGCAAGCGTTTCGGCGGCCTCCAGGCGTTGAGCGAGGTGTCTTTCGAGCTGCCGGAGGGCCAGATCCTCGGCCTCATCGGGCCGAACGGCGCGGGCAAGACGACGATGTTCAATGTCGTCAACTCGGTCTACCCGTCGGACACCGGGCGGGTCCTCTTTCGCGGCGACGACATCACCAAGGGGCCGCCCAACAGGGTGGCGCACCTGGGCATGGCGCGCACGCACCAGGTCGTTCGCCCGCTGAATGACCTGACCGTGCGCGAGAACGTCATGGTCGGGGCGTGCTTCGGGCGCGAGCACAAGCGCCTCAAGGACGCGGCGGCGGTGGCGAACGAGGTGCTGGCGCGGGTCGGTCTGGCCGAGCGCGCCGGCCAGCTCGCCGGCAGCCTCAACGTCGCCCAGAAGAAGCGCCTGGAACTGGCGCGCGCCCTGGCGGCCCGCCCGTACCTGCTGCTGCTGGACGAGGTGCTGGCCGGGCTGAACCCGTCCGAGGTCAGCATGATGGTGGACCTCATCAAACACATCCGCGACGAGGGGGTGACGATCCTCATGATCGAGCACCTGATGCACGCCGTGATGAACGTCTCCGACCGCGTGCTCGTGCTCGACTTCGGCAAGCTCATCGCCACCGGGACGCCGGACGAGGTCGTGAACAACCCCCAGGTCATCGAGGCGTACCTGGGCGACCCCAAGCTGGCCGAGAGCCTGATGGGCAGCGACGAGGATGCGGCCGAGGCCGCGCCTGTCGAGGGAGCGTGACGCCATGGCCGTTTTGGAAGTTGACAACATCACGTCGGGCTACGGCGAGGTCCAGATTCTGTGGGGCGTCTCGCTGAAGCTGGAGCCGGGCAAGCTCACCGCCCTGGTCGGCTCCAACGGCGCGGGCAAGACGACCATGCTGCGCACCGTCTGCGGGCTGCTCAAGGCGTGGCAGGGCAAGGTCACTTTCGAGGGCGCGGACATCACGCGCATGCCGGCCTACGCCCGCGCCTCGGAGGGGCTGACCCTCGTGCCCGAAGGCCGCCAGCTGTTCACCGACATGACCGTCCACGAGAACCTGGAGATGGGCGCGTTCACGAAGCGCTCCCAGGGGAACATGAAGAAGAACCTGGAGCGCGTCTACGCCATGTTCCCGCGCCTCAACGAGCGGCGCTGGCAGAAGTCCGGCACGCTCAGTGGCGGCGAGCAGCAGATGCTGGCCGTGGCGCGCGGGCTGATGGCCGAGCCGCGCGTCCTGATGGTGGACGAGCTGTCCCTGGGCCTGTCGCCGCGCCTAACGCTGGACCTGTTCGCGTCGTTGCAGCAGCTGAAGCAGGAGGGCGTGACGATGCTGCTGGTGGAGCAGAACGTGGCGATGGCGATGGCGGTCAGCGACTACGCCTACGTGTTCTCCGAAGGCCGGGTCAAGTTCGAGGGGCCGGCGCGCGCGCTGGCGAAGATGCCCGAGATCCGCGAAGCCTACCTGGGCGTGTAACCTCTCGCAGTAGCCGAGCCAGGGCCGACTGAAGTCGGCGCTACGGGTTGAGCCGTTGTAGCGCCGACTTTAGTCGGCCCTGGCGTTTCCCCTTTGCGTCTTTGCGCCTTTGCGTTTCCAATCTCTTGCCGAGCGGAGCGAGGCATCTGGGCCGCGTCGGCGCAGGCCCCTACCGCACGGCGAAGCGGAACGCGACGTTGGTGCGCTGCTCCGTCGAGAAGCTGTCGTCCGTCAGCGTCACCACCGCCGGGCTGTTGCCGCACAAGGAGAGCATCAGGCCGCCCTGGACAACCTGCGGCGGCGGCGTGGGCTTGCCCACGCGCACCTGGGCCGGGTGGCCGCGCGTTACCCGGACACCGGAGAGCGTGACCTCGCCGCCCGCGTCCGTATGCCCCGTCAGCGTCCGACCGTCGTCCAGGCGGACCTGCACGTCCACGTCCGCCAGGCCCAGGTCCACCGTTGGATTGAACACCCGGTTGCACTGGTAGTCCACAAAGACCTTCACCGCCACGACGCCGTGGCAGATGTGGGTCGCGTCGCTGTCGTCACACGTCAGGATGTGCGCCTCGGCCGTCGGCGTGGCGGTCGGCCCCGGATACGGGTACGGAATCGCCGTGCCGGGGTAGGGGTACGGGGCCGGCGTGCGCGTCGGAGGTTGGAGGGTGGCGGTGCGCGTCGGGCCGGGGTAAGCGGGCGGCGTGTGGGTCGCGCCGGGGTAAGCGGGTAGCGTGGCCGTCGCGCCGGGGTACGGCGGCATGAGCGTGGCCGTCGCGCCGGGGTAAGCGGGCAGCGTGGCCGTCGCGCCGGGGGGCAGCGGCAGCGTGGCCGTCGCGCCGGGGTAAGCGGGCAGCGTGGCCGTCGCGCCGGGGGGCAGCGGCAGCGTGGCCGTCGCCGTCGCCGTGGCGGGCAGCGGATAAGCGCCGGGCGTTTCGCTCGGACCGGGGTACGCCGCGCCCGTCGTCGCCGTCGGTGTGACCGTTCGGATGGGGTTGCCGGGCGGCGGGAGCGTCGCCGTCGCCGGCGCGGGGTATGGCGCAGGGGTGTCGCCGGGGCCGGGATACGCGGCGACGTGGCGGCCGCTGTCGGCGCGGCCCAGGGCGGCCGTCGCCGTCTGGGCCTGCTGGACGCTGGCAACGAAGAAAAGGACCAGGGCGAGCAGCCCAAGGCCCAGGCCCCACCAGCGGGGCCGCGCGAAGATGCGGCGCATAATGCCTCCAGGCGAGAGCGGCAGCGGCGCCACGGCCGGCTCGCTCTCGCCCAGGGGCCTTGCCGGCTGGCGTGTAAAGTGCTACACTTCTCAAGATGAGGCAGCCACGTGGGCGCCGTGTGCGAGGTGGCTCCACAGTTTAACTGGCGGTGGTAGGGGCAGGTTTCAAACCTGCCCCTACGCCAGCGGCAGCGCGATATGGCTTTTCCGCGCTAAACTGTTGAGCGACCTTGTGCGACACGACAACGAGACTCTCCGTATATATAACGTGAAAGTAACGCAAAAGAAACCGGGAGATGTAAAATGAGCGTATTGGATGTTGGACCCGTTGCCTCTACGCGGCGCAACCACGGAATCGAGCACGCCACCATTCGCGTCCTGGCCGAGCAGTACCCCAATGTGAGCATGGCGGGGCGCTCGGACTGGGGCGGTTTCTACCTTCTGGGCGACATTCCCACCGACGCCATCGGCCCGGCGGTCGAGGAGGCCATGCGCCGCGTGCGCGCGGGCCAGCGCGACCTGGTGGTTCACCCCAACTGCGGCACGAACCTCGTCGTGACCGGCCTGCTCGCCGGCGTAGCATCGTTCACCGCCGCCGCCGGCCCGCGCGACGAGCGCATGCTGGACAAGCTGCCGCGCATGGTGCTGGCGAGCACCGTCGCCATCCTCGTCGCCCAGCCCCTCGGCCCCAAGGTGCAGGAGAAAGTCACCACGTCCGCCGACTTCGACGGCGCGTATCTCAAGAGCGTCAAGCAGCGCCGCCAGGGTCGCGTCCCCGTCCACCGCGTCGAAATCGGCAGCGGCCCCCACTGAGACGATCTATCGGCCCATGCTCCACATCCTGCACGGCGAGAACGAGTTCAACCGCAGCGAGGCCCTGGCTCGCCTGCGCGCTGAGTTGGTGGACCCGGCCTGGGGCGACATGAACACCAGCCGCCTCGACGGCAAGCGCATCACCCTCAACGAGGTCACGCTCGCCTGCGACGGCATCGCCTTCTTCGGCGCTCGCGTGGTCATCGTGGACGGCCTGCTGACACGCCTGGCGGCGCGCAAAGGCGACCGCGACGGCGAGGCGGCGGCTGAGCCGGGCGAGGGCGCGAAGGCGTTCCTCGACGGCCTGGCCGCCTATCTGCCCCGCATCCCCGACTCGACCCACCTCATCCTCGTCGAGACGAAGACCATCGGCAAGAGCAACCCCGTGCTCAAGGCGGCGCAGGCGATGGGCGGCCGGGCGCGGATCACCGAGTTCGAGCCGCTCAACCCGCGCAAAGGCGACCTCAACCGCTGGATCGGCGAGCGCGCGAGCCACAAGGGCGGCGCGATTCAGCCCGCCGCCGTGACACTCCTGGCCGCCTACGTCGGCGCCGACCTGCGCCTGCTGGACCAGGAGCTTGACAAGCTGCTGACCTACGCCGGCCCGCGCCACGCCGTGACCGAGGACGACGTGCGCCGCATGGTACCCGCCGCCGCCCAGACGAGCATCTTCGAGATGGTGGACGCGGTCGCGGCGCGGGACAGCCGCATCGCGCTGCGCCTCCTCCACGGCCTGCTCGACGACGGCGAAGCGCCGCTGTACCTGCTGTTCATGATTACCCGCCAGTTCCGCATCCTGCTGCAGGTGCGCCTCCTCCAGACGGCCAACCTCGCGCCGTCGGATCTGGCGCAACGCCTCGGCCAGCACCCCTTCGTCGTCGAGAAGGCGTCGCGCCAGGCGCGGCAGTTCACCGTCCCGCAGCTCGAAGCGATCCTGGGCCGCCTGCTCCAGGCCGACCTGGCGCTCAAGTCCAGCGGCATCAATCCGGTCCTGGAGCTAGACATGCTGGTCGTCGGCCTGACCCGGGGCCAGATCAAGGGAGGCCACTAACACCATGCCGAAGCAAGACATCCCCCTCTGGCTCGCCACGCGCCTCGTCAGCCCCGGCCCGGTCGCCCTGGTCACGTCGAAGTACCGCGACAAGGTCAACGTCATGGCCGTCGGCTGGACGAACGCCCTCAGTCAGAACCCGCCCTGCCTCGGCATCGCCATCCACCCGACGCGCTTCAGCTATGACCTCATTCGCCGCAGCGGCCAGTTCGGCCTCAGCATCCCCGGCCGCGCCCTGGCCGAGGCCGTCGCCCGCGTCGGCAAGCTCAGCGCGGCGTCGGGCGCCGATAAGTTCCACCAGGCCGGGCTGACGTGGGCCGAGGCGAAGGAGATCGAAGCGCCACTCATCGCGGAGGCCATCGCCTGGGTCGAGTGCGCCCTCGCGGACACCTACGAGATCGGCGACCACACCCTGTTCGTGGGGGAGGTGCTGCGCGCCGCCGCCGACCCCGCCGCCTTCGATGCCGTGTGGCTGCTGCCGGACGACGAGGAAATGCGGCCCGTGCACCACCTCGGCGCGAACAGCTACGCCCTGCTCGGCCAGGGTTTTACGATTGCCCTGCCCGAGGACAAAGCGAGCGAGAAAAGCTGATGAGGCGCAGGTTTCCCGCGTGTGTCTTTGTGTGCTAGAATCTGTGTCTATGGAAACGTCTGTGACGCCCCTCGGCTGGCCTGTCGTCGGCCACGCCCTCGCCGTTCGCCAGCTTCAGCGGAGCCTGACCGTCGGCAGCCCGGCCCACGCCTACCTGTTCGTCGGCCCGCCCAACGTCGGCAAGACGACGCTGGCGCTGGCCTTCGCCCAGGCGCTCCTGTGCGGCGACCGCGACGCCCGGGCGGCCGGCGCGCCGTGCGGCGTGTGCGCCTCGTGCCGCCGCGTCGCCGCGCTCACCCACCCGAACCTGCGCGTCATTGAGCCGGACGGGGCGGGGGGCGACGAGACGGGCGACGGCGAAGGCGAGCGCAAGACGCGCAAGGCGGCCAGCCGCGGCCAGATCAAGATTGACACCGTGCGCGAGGTGCAGCGCGAGCTATCCCTCCGCCCGTACCAGGGCGACTACCGCGTCGTCATTCTGAGCCGCGCCGACAGCATGAACGAGGCCGCCGAGAACGCCCTCCTCAAGACGCTGGAGGAGCCGCCGGCCTACGGGGTGCTCATCCTGACGGCGGAAGACGCCGACAGCCTCCTGCCGACGACGGTCTCCCGCTGCCAGGGGGTGACGGTGGGGCTGACGCCGAGCGGCGAGATCAGCGCGGCGCTCCAGGGGCGTGGCGTGGCCGCCGCCGAGGCCGACCGCCTGGCCCACCTCAGCGGTGGGCGCATCGGATGGGCGTTCAGCGCCGTCAAAGACCCTGGGCTGCTGGCGAAGCGCGCGGCGAGCCTGGAGCGCCTGGGGCGCGCCCTGGCGGTGGACCGCGGCGAGCGCCTGGCCCTGGCCGAGGAGTTGGCGAAGAAGCCGGACGCCCTGCCGGACCTGCTGGAGCTGTGGCAGAGCTGGTGGCGCGACGCCCTGCTGACCCAGGGGGGCTGCGGTGAGTGGGTGACGAACAGCGACCAGCGCGCCACCCTGGACGCCCTGGCGCAGCGGCGCTCGACGGCCGAGCTGGCGGGGGCGCTGCGGGCGCTACGTGAGGCGAGCGCCGAGCTAGAGCGGAACGCGAACCCACGCCTCGTGTTGGAAGTGCTGCTGCTGACGTGGCCCTGAGAATGCGTGGCAGGTCTGTCATGCTTCGCCTGCGGCTCAGCCTCCCGGCATCGCCGGGAGGCCCTTCGCTGCGCTCAGGGCGACGACCGTTGCGCCTGCTTCGCATGGATTTCGTGCGGGACACCAAGAGGATAGCATGCTTGTTGTAGGGATAAGGTTCAAGCGAGCGGGCAAGGTGTACTACTTCGACCCGGCCGGCATCGGCATCAGCGCGAACGACTACGTCGTCGTCCAGACGAGCCGCGGCGCCGAGGTGGGGCGCGTCGTCATCCCGACCACCGACGTGGACGACGATGAGGTGGTGCAGCCGCTGAAGCCGGTGGAGCGCGTCGCCGACTGGCGCGACCTGACCATGATGGAGAGCTTCCGCATGCAGGAGGCCGAGGCCCTCGCCGTCAGCAAGCAGAAGGTGCGCGAGCACGACCTGCCGATGAAGATGGTGCGCGCCGAGTACTCCTTCGACGGCACGCGCCTGACCATCTACTTCTCCGCCGACAAGCGCGTGGACTTCCGCGACCTGGTGCGCGACCTGGCCCGCGTGCTGCACACGCGCATCGAGCTGCGGCAGGTGGGGGTGCGCGACGAGGCCAAGCTCCTGGGCGGCATAGACAAGTGCGGCCTGGAGCTGTGCTGCTCCTCGTGGATGACCGACTTCCCGCGCGTCTCCATCAAGACGGCCAAGACCCAGGACCTGCCCCTCAACCCGCCGGAGATCTCCGGCGTGTGCGGCCGCCTGCTATGCTGCCTGACCTTCGAGCAGGACACCTACGTCGAGGTCAAGGGGCAGTTCCCAAAGGTCGGCGCGCGCATCCAGTGGGCCACCGGCCAGGCCAAGGTCATCCATATTGACGTTATGCAGAGCACGATGACCCTGCTCAACGAGGCGGACGAGGAGCGCTACGTCGTCACCGCCGAGGAGTGGCGCGAGCTTCAGGAGCGCCAGGCCCAGTTCCGCCCGGCCCCGTTCGGCAAGCCCATTGTCCCCGAAGGGACAGAAGACGCCGAGGACGCGGCGGACGACGCGACTCCTTTCACGTAGCGCCGACTTCAGTCGGCATCCCCGCCGTCGGCATCCCCACCGTTTGCAGCCAGTCGAAGACGGTGCGCAGGACGCCGGAATCGTAGACATACGCCGCGTGGCTGACCCGCGCCCCCCGCTCCAGGTTGTACGCGATGTTGTCCGCCCCCTCCAGCTGCGGCGACAGCGGCGTTCCCAGGAACGAAATCTTGTCCGTGCCATCATAGATCGCCAGGGCGCGCACGCCCGCCGGCACTTCCGGCGGCGCGTTCAGCTCCGCCAGCCACTGGCTCCCCGCCGCGAAGTCCTCGCAGAAGCGGCTCGGCGCATCGGGGCAGCGCGTGTTCCGCATCGCGTCCGGGTCCACGCCGTGGTTCGGGCTGTCGAGGGCGACCAGCGAGCGCACCAGGTGGCTTGTCCCGTAGACTTTCATCCACTTCCGCGCCAGCACCCCGCCCATGCTATGCCCCACAATGTCCACCTGGGCGATCGCCGGGTTGCGCTGCTGCACATAGGCCAGCACGCCCGTCACAAAACCGTCCAGGTCGGCCAGGTTCTCGTCCACCGTGTCGTCGCGCGTCTCGACGCCGTTCGGGTCCACGTGCGGCTTGCCCCCCCAACCGTAGGTCAGCGCCCACATCTCGTCGGGCTTGTAGCCCCACAGCCGAAACAGCAGCCGCGCCGCGCCGAAGTTCCACGCCGCGCCGGTCGT
Organism: Anaerolineae bacterium; assembly: GCA_046328525.1. Lineage (GTDB taxonomy): Bacteria > Chloroflexota > Anaerolineae > Epilineales > JAHCIE01 > JBDHWG01. The sequence goes on along the minus strand of JAXLWK010000004.1, from coordinate 86,215 downwards.
GCCGTGCACGAAGACAACCGGCGTCCGCCGCACACCGCCACCGCCGCCGCCCCACCCGCCGACCGGCGCCGGCCGGCCGAGGCTCGCCGTCTTGGCGGCGTCGAGGGGCGGCGTGAAGTCGTCGGGGAAACGGTCCAGGGCGCGCCAATACCAGGCGATGCTGCCGCCGACGAGGCCGAGCATCGCCAGCCCCAGCGCCGTCCGAGACGTTGTACTGTTCATGACATTCCCTCGCGTGAGTTCTCACAGGAAAGTATAGACAGACCCTCCTGCGCTTCGCAAAAGCCGTCTCGTTCTTCCCCTCTCCGGGGGCCGGAGTCACGCATGACTTGACCTGCCCATCTCATCTTTGCTATGCTTCAAAAAGCTGTCCCTTCAAGGGGCTTCTGTATTTGAACTTTTGTGGTTGCGGTGACCAGGATAGGTGAATGTATGGGCTCGGGCATGATTATCACGTTCGTCATCCTCACGGTGACGATTCTGCTGTTCGTGTTCAGCAAGCTGCGGCCGGACCTGGTCGCGGTGATGTCGCTCCTGGCGCTGTTCCTGGTCGGGGTCATCACCCCGCAGCAGGCCCTGGCGGGCTTCAGCGACACGACGGTCATCCTGGTGGCGGCGTTGTTCGTCGTCGGCGAGGGGCTGTCGCGCACAGGCATCACCCACTGGCTCGGCCAGCAGCTCATGCGCCAGGCGGGCGACAGCCAGGCGCGGCTGCTCGTCGTGCTCATGGTCGGCACGGGCGTGATCTCCGCGTTTCTGAGTAACACCGGCACGGTCGCCATGCTCCTGCCCGCCGCCGTCGCCGCCGCGTGGCGCATCAAGAGCATCCCCTCGCGCTTCCTGATCCCCATGGCCTTCGCCGCCAGCCTGGGCGGCCTGCTGACGCTCATCGGCTCGCCGACCAACATCGTCGTGTCCGACACGCTGAGCGCCGCCGGTCTCGCGCCCTTCGGCTTCTTCACCTTCGCCCTCGTCGGCGCGCCGCTCCTGGCGGCGGCTGTCGTGCTGCTCGTGTTCCTCGCGCCGCGCTTGCTCCGCGACCGGTCGAGCGGGCGGCCGCCGGTCGAGGCGGCGGCGGCCGTCGAGCAGATGGCCGAGTCCTACAATCTCCAATCCAGGCTCTTCGTCCTGGAAGTGGCCCAGGGCATCGGCGCGGGCGGCCGCCGCCTGCGCGACGTCGGCCTCGGCGAACGCTTCAGCGTGTCTGTTCTGCGCGTCGAGCGGCAGGGGCCGGAGACATCTCCCCTCGGCATGGCGCGGCTGCGGGAGATGCGCCAGACGCTGCGCGACACGGATGAGCTTGACATGCCGAACGCGGCGACGATGGTGCAGGCGGGTGACCTGCTCATCGTGAAAGGGCGGCCGGAGCGCGTCCAGCAGGCGGCGGCCGAGTTGGGATGGAGCCTCCACGACCTGCGCGACGACGAGAGTCTCGTGGACGTGCTGGTCTCCCAGGAGGTGGGCGTGGCGGAGGTGCTCATCGCGCCGCGCTCGGACTACGCCGGGCGCAGCCTGGCCCAGAGCGACATCGCCCACAAGTTCGGCGTGCAGGTGCTGTCCCTGCTGCGCGGGAGCCAGCTCGTGTCGCGGCAAGACACCCAGCTCGAGCTGGGGGACACGCTGCTGGTGCGCGGGCCGTGGGCGGGCATCGAGCGGATGCGCGAGGACGGCGACAACTTCGTGGTGGTCGGCGAGCCGGAGGCCATGGCGCGGCAGGTGTCGGACTACGGCGTGCAGACGTTCATCGCCGCCGCCGCTCTCCTGGGCATGATTCTCCTGATGGTGACGAGCCTGGTGCCGCCGGTCATCGCGGCGCTCCTGGCGGCGGTGGTGATGGTGCTGGGGGGCGCAGTCACACCGGAGGGCGCGTATCGCTCCATCAACTGGACGACGGTCGTCCTGATCGCCGCCATGCTGCCCATGAGCACGGCGATGGAAGTGACCGGCGGCGCGGCGTTCATCGCCAACACCCTGGTCAGCAGCCTGGGCGCGGTCGGGCCGCTGGCGGTGCTGGCCGGTGTCTTCGTGCTGACGGCGGGGTTGAGCCAGGTCATGAGCAACACCGCCACGACCGTGCTGTTGGCCCCCATCGTCCTCCAGGCGGCGGGGCTGCTAGGCGTGTCGCCGTACCCGATGCTCATGATGGTGGCCGTCGGCGCGGCGGCGGCCTTCCTGACGCCCATCGCGTCGCCGACCAATATGCTGGTCTACGCGCCGGGCGGCTACCGCTTTGGCGACTACGCCAAGATCGGCACGCCCCTGCTCATTCTCGTGTTCGTCATCAGCATGCTCCTGGTCCCCCTCATCTGGCCGTTCTAGCCGTCTATTTTGGACCGTTGCCCCCTTGCGGAACGGCGCGATCCGTGCTATACTCTCTATGCCGCAGTGCGTTATAAACGCACCATCCAGGACGATGGAACGGCCAGGCAAGTCCCCCCGTGGAGAGGCGCGCCTGGCCGTTATTGCACATCTTCCATCGGGTCATTGCGAGGAGCGCGCCAGCGCGACGAAGCAATCTCCCGATAGAGTACACTCAAGGCCCTAGCGCGACAGAGGGTCTTTTGGCACAGCGCGAGATTGCTTTGCTACGCTCGCAATGACGACGCGGCAGTGAAGGTTAACATTAGCATAGTGGTGGGTTGGCCTGGATGTAGGCGTCTACGTCGAATTTGCGCTTGAGGCCGGCGTAGTTCATATAGCGGATCTTGCCGAAGATGGGGCGCTCCGGCCACGGGCGGTCGTGGATGCCGCCGATGCACCAGGCGATGCCGGTGTAGCCGTTGGGGTCGCGCCCATCCAGCTCGTAGCGGTCGTTGAGGGCGATGGCCGTCGCCAGCGCCTCTTCGGGCGAGGCGCTCCACTCCAGGAGCTTCTTGCCCCAGTACATGCGCATGTAGTTGTGCATCTTACCGTGGCGCACCATCTGGGCCTGGGCCGCGTTCCACGCCGCGTCCGCCGTTCGCCCGAACTCGAGCTCGTCGTGGGTGTAGAGGTGGGGGCGCGGGTCGGCGCGGTGGTCCGCCAGCGTCTTCTGCGCCCAGGGCTTGAACGCGGCGGCGCTGTCGTAGGCGGGCTGGTACAGGCAGAAGTTGTCGGACAGCTCGCGGCGCACGATCAGCTCTTCCAGGAAGGCGTCCGCGTTCTCCCCGGCCTCGGCGCGGTAGCGAGCCGCCTCCCACGCGGCGCGCTGCGGGGCAAGATGGCCGAAGTGGAAGTATGGGCTGAGGTCGGACTGGCCAGCGATGGCAGGGTTATTGCGATTGTGAGCGTAGGCGGCCAGGCGCTCGCGCAGGAAAGTGTCCAGGGCGGCCCGGGCCGCGGTCTCGCCGGGCGTGAACCCGGCGGCCGGTGCGACGGATGTGTCGGCGCGGAGGCCGGCGCGAACGGCGGCCCAGTCCGTCGCAGCGCCGGGGTGGCCGTGGGGGTGCGGCTGAAGGGGCGGCAGATCGGTGAGGTACTCGGGCAAGAGGCGGTGTATCTTCGGCCGCAAGGTATACGCGCCGTGTTCTTCCTTGTCCGAGGCCAGCCAGGCGGGGACGATGTTGTGGGCGTCCATCTCGACCAGGGGGACGCTGATGCCCTGCGCCACAGTCTCGCGCCAGGCGCGGCCGACGCGCAGCGGCGAGAAGTCGGTCACGACGAGGGCCGGGGTGGCGGTGTGAACGAGGCGCGGAACCTCCGCGGCGGGGTCGCCGTCGAGCAGATAGAAAGCGATGTTGTGGCGGCGGAGGGTCTGTTCGACCTCCGCCAACCCTGTGAGCATGAAGTCATAGTGGCGGCCGGTGGCGCCGGGGAATGTCGGGGTCAGCGCGAAGACGACGTGCAACGGCAGGTCGAGCTTGAGCGCCCACTCCTGGGCGTACAACAGCGCCGGGTTGTCCTGCGCCCGCTGCTCCCGACTCATCCAGTAGATCACACACTGGGCGTGGGGCGGGCGCTCAGCAGCGTTGAGACGGCGGGCGCGGCGGGGATTGACGAGGGTAACAGGCATGACGGCTCTCCGAGCGATGTTCTGTTCCTCTTGAGCCGCCTGCGCCACCTGATCTTTCCAGATGGCCGCATGAGAAGAGAGATGTGACATGCTAGAGGATTTGCCTGAGACCGCGAAGACGATGGACAGAATGGACGGTGGGCCGACGCGGTCACTGAAAACGCTGACGGCGCAGTCGGAGGAAGAGCGCGACGAGTGGGTGCGCCGCTTCCTGCCGCCCCACTTCCTCGAAGAGTACCACATTGACCGACAGACGTTCCTCAACGCCGACGGCGAGCGGGTCATCAAGCACGGCGGCTCGCCCCACACCGGCGAGGCGTGGCTGTCCATCTGGCGGAGCCTCAGCGACCGCGACCCGCTGCTGTACGGCGAGGCGCGCGACACGCCGAACGGCCAGATCGAGCTGACGTTCCTGACCACCAACGACCCCACTGCGCCGCGCTTCGAGGTGGACACGGACGGCCACGGGCGCTCGACGATGCTCGGCAAGGCGCGGCGGAACCTCGAGGCCGAGCTGGCGGCGATGGCGGCGGGCCTGGCGCCCGGCCAGGTGCGCCGGGGCCTGGGCCTGGTGCTCAAGGAGGTCATCCCTTACTTCGAGCGGTTCCTGCAAGCCCTGGAGCACGAGTTCTTCTTCGCCTACCCCCTCGGCTACCACAACGCCCTCCTGATGGAGCGCTGGGGCTTCGACTACCTCTACGGCGGCGCTTACATGGCCGAGCTTAACGAGCGCTTCGGGCCGGGCGGCGACCTGTTCGCCCGCCTCGACGGCTCGACGCCGTTCCGCCAGCCGCGCGCCGCCGCGACGGTGCGCGGCCGCAGCTGGGCCATCCACGACGGCATCCTCGGCGAGCCGCTGGAGCCGATCAAGCTGGTCAAGCACCTGGGCCACGATGCGGAGATCTGCACCTTCGACGGTCCGTATTGAGAGGCAGGCCGCATGCCCTTCCTGGCGACGCCCGTGACCCTGGTGTTCGACGGCAGCTGAGACTTCTGAACGCTGTGCATGGCGCTCGTGCAGCGCCTCGACCGTCGGCGGCAGGTGCATATCGTCCCCTTCCAACAGCCCGGTGTCCTGGCGGATACCGGGCTGACGGTCGCCCAGGCGGAGGGCGCGGCGTGGGTGGTGGACGGACAGGGGCGGCGCTACCGGGGCGCGGCCGCCATCCACGCGGCGCTGGCGGCGGCACTCGGCCGGCCCTGGCTACTGGACGTGTACTTCTGGCCCGGCGTCACCCCGGTCGAGGACGCGGTGTACGCCTGGGTCGCCCGCCACCGGGGCCACTTCCCCGGCCTCACGCCCGCCTGCGCTCGCCCCGGCGCCGACTGCGACCGCGACCCCGTACCGCCGACGAATTAGAACGCCAGGGCGCAAAGGCGCAACGCCGCTAAGAGACCGAAGACTTGTTTCCCTTGAGAACAGCCTGGTAGCGCAAAGGAGTTGGACCACGAAAGGGGAAAAGGGACGAAAGACGCGAAAGGGGTCTCGTGTACACAACCCTGTCGTGCTTTTCGCGTCCTTTCGTGCCTTTCGTGGTCCAGAAGTTCTCGGCCGGCGACGCAGCCCTCGCCTCACGGGGCAGTCAAGACCCCCTCGCTTCGTTCGGGGTGACAGCGATTTTCACCCGTTGGGGGGTGGACACCTGTCCATGGGGAACTCCCTTGTCAAGGGAGGAAGATGAGGGGCATTTGCGCCGCAAACGTAAGGAACGGCGGCGTTGCCAGCACGAAATTGAGGAAAACCCAAAACGTATTCGTTCCACGCAGAACAGGCGGAGTCCACATGGCGTACAGTAGCCTCAACGAATTCGTGCAATTCCTCGAAAAGCGCGGGCAGCTCAAGCGCGTCAAGGCCCGCGTCTCCAATATCCTCGAAATCACCGAAATCACCGACCGCGTGAGCAAGGGGCCGGCCGCCCAGAACGCCGCCCTCCTGTTCGAGAATGTCCAGGGCCACGACATCCCCGTCCTCATCAACATGTTCGGCAGCGAGGCGCGCATGGCCTGGGCGCTCGGCGTGCAGAGGCTCGACGAGCTTGGCGAGCGCGTCGGCAGCCTCATCACGCCGGAGATGCCGCGTACCCTGGTGGACAAAGCCAGCAAGGGCGTCGAGCTACTCGGCGTCGCCCGCGCCGTCGGGCCAAAGATCGTGAGCAAGGGCGCGTGCCAGGAGATCGTGCTGCGCGACGACTTCTCCCTGTACCAGCTCCCCATCCTCCAGTGCTGGCCCCAGGACGCCGGGCAGTACATCACCCTGCCGTCGGTGTTCTCCCGCGACCCGCGCACCGGCCGCCGCAACGTCGGCATGTACCGCCTCCAGGTGTACGACGAGCGCACGCTCGGCATGCACTGGCAGCGCCACAAGGGCGGGACGGAGCACCAGCGCGCCGCCCAGGAGACCCACAAGCCGACGATCCCGGTCGCCGTGTCCCTCGGCGGCGACCCGGCCATCACCTGGTCCGGCTCCGCGCCGCTGCCCCCCGACATTGACGAGATGATGCTGGCCGGGTTCCTGCGGGGTCGGCCGGTCGAACTGGTGCGCTGCGTCTCGCAGCCGCTGGAAGTGCCCGCTGACGCCGACATCATCATCGAGGGCTACTTGGACCCCAACGAGCAGCGCGTCGAGGGGCCGTTCGGCGACCACACCGGCTACTACTCCCTGGCCGACACGTACCCCGTCATGCACGTCACGGCCATCACCCGCCGCCGCCGCCCCATCTACCCGACGACCATCGTCGGCAAGCCGCCGATGGAGGACTACTGGATGGGCAAGGCGACGGAGCGCATGTTCCTGCCGCTGATGCGCCTGTTCCAGGGCGAGATCGTGGACGTGAACATGCCGGCCGAGGGGGCGTTTCACAACCTGGTCATCGTCTCCATCAAGAAGCGCTACCCCGGCCAGCCGCGCAAGGTGATGTACGGGCTGTGGGGCATGGGGCTGATGATGCTCGCCAAGACCATCGTCGTCGTGGACGAGGACGTGGACGTGCACAACCTGTCTCAGGTGGCGTTCGAGGTGCTGGCGAACTACGACCCGAAGCGCGACGTCGTCATCGTGGACGGGCCGACGGATGACCTGGACCACGCCTCGCTGGAGAAGAACTTCGGCGGGAAGATGGGGATTGACGCGACGCGGAAGACGGCGCGCGACCCCGGCCCGCACCAGACGTGGCCGGACGAGATCGCCATGTCGCCGGACATCCGCGCCCTCGTGGACGGGAAGTGGGCGCAGTACGGCCTGGGCAACTTCATCGGCCACGAGGGGAAGAAGACGGCGCCACCCGGCGCGCTCAAGAAGCGTTAGGAAGATGATTGGGGACAGGAGACTGATGAAACGACGCACATACAAACAGGCCGATGTCAAGCAGATTGTAGCCGACTCGGAATACGACAGTTGCGTCTTCGAAGGCTTATCCCTGGATCACAAGGCGCTGGACAACTGCTCATTCGTGGAATGTTCGTTTCTGAACGCGAAGCTCACCAACGCCCGTCTCAACGCATCTATCTTTCGCGCCTGCAATTTGAATGGCGCGAAGGTCGCTGGCTGTAATCTGTTCTCAACATCCTTTGAAGACTGCAAGATGATGGGGGTTGATTTCCGCGAAGGCATCACTTTTACGGCGGCAACCTTTAAAGGATGCAACCTGGATTACACCAATTTCTGCGGCGTTTCGCTCGAGCGAATGGTGTTTGAGGGATCGTCCTTCGTCGAGGCCAATCTGTCCCTCACAAACCTGGAGTTTGCTTCCTTTATCGGCTGTGACCTGACCCATGCTGATATTCGGGAGGCGAGCTTCTTCCAAACCGATCTTCGGGGGGCCAATCTGGCCGGGTGGAATCTCAAGCAACATGATCTGCGCGGCATTATCATTACACCCGCGCAGTTTCAATCTCTAGCGACGGAGTTGGGTATCCAGATCATGGCATTGGACACTGCTAAACGATAGAACCGGAATGTGGAGACACGCTAACATCCGCCGTGGAACCGCCCCGGCGACGAGTGGAAGCCGCCGCAGCTCAAGAGGACACCTCAGCCCCTTGGGCTTGCATCTCTAGCAGCAGCCCGAAGGCCGCCGCACGGGACAGGGGCAAATGGACACGCAAACAGAAAAACTCTCTACTCTCCACGCGCAGGTGACGCAGCATTTGCAGCAGGGCCTCATTCCCTACTGGCTCGCCCGCGCCTGGGACGCCGAGTACGGCGGCTACCTCACCAACTTCGACGAGCATGGGCAGCCCCTGGACACGCCGGAGAAGTACCTGAACACCCAGGCGCGGCTGCTGTGGTGGTTCTCCACCCTCTACCGCCGCCACCCCGACCTGGCCCAGGCGGGCGCGCTGGCCGCGAAGGGCTTCGAGTTCCTCTTGGCGCACTTCTGGGACACGGAGCGCGGCGGGTGGTACTGGAAGGTGCAGCGCGACGGCGGCCGCCTCGACGACGGCAAGGTCGTCTACGGCGAGTCGTTCGCCATCTACGCCCTGTCGGAGTACACCCTGGCGACGGGCGACGGGCGGGGCCTGGCCTACGCGGCGCAGACCTTCGATCTGCTCCAGAAGTACGCCGCCGACACGCAGCGCGCCGGCTACCTCGAAAACCTGGAGCCGGACTGGACGCCGGCCCCGCCGGGCTTCGCCGCTGGCGACCGCAAGAGCCTCGACACCCACATGCACCTGCTGGAGTGTTTTACAACGCTCTACGCCGCCTCGGGCGAGGAGATCCACCGCCGCAAGCTCCTGGAGGTTGCCAACCTCATCGTCACGCGCATGATTGACCCGGCCACCGGCTGCGGCCGCAACCAGTTCGACCTCGACTGGCAGCCGATCCCGGCCATCGCCATCCGCCGCACGTGGAACGCGGAGCGCGAGGGCGACGCCCCGGCCACCCCCACGGACACGACCTCCTACGGCCACAACGTCGAGTATAAATAGACACAATAGGAAAACGGGCTTCGTGATCACGTCTCGACTTGTATTGCTTGGCACACCGTGTCGGGGCACGATCCCTAGACCTCATTGATCCTGTTTCCAGATAAGGAAGAACATCGTGAAGTCGCATACAACTTGACACACAAGCCAGAGAGAAGGTATACTACAAGTAATTGAAACTGATTTGCCCGTGGGTAATGACGCCCGTTCATCGTCCGCAACATTACGTCCAGTGTGCCTGTCCTCCCTGGCTGCGTCGCGCGTCCCCTCTCGGGCGTAGCCAAATTGGTAGATTGGACATTCTTCTATGCCTCGCTCGGCCGCCGCTCGGTGCGCACGCGCTCTCTTTCTGCTGTTCGTGCTCCTCGTGACCCTCCTGGCCTCTCGGGCCTTTGTCTCCGCTCAGACTGTGTCTCCCCAGGCCGCCACCCTCGCCACCGCCATGCCTCCGACGGGTGTCGCGCCTACGGCCTCGCCAGCTTTGCCGCTGCCGACAAGCATCGCCACTGTTCTACCAGCCTATCCTATCGGCGCCCCCACCGTCCTGGCGCCCTCCTATCCGACGGCGACGTCCGTCGTGCCGCCTACGGTCGCAGTGGTCGAAACCCTGCCCGTGGTTCCTACGCCCCTCGTGCCGACCCCCATCCCGACCCTCGCGCCGACGGCGATCATCACCACGCCCGTCAGCCTCGGGCCAGGCTTCTACCCGGCGGATGAGATCGCCTTGCTGCCGCGCCTCACGCCAGCGCATGGACGCCACCAGCCCGGCCTCGGCGGCAGCGTCGCTTCCGGCGCGGTGCGCCTCACCCTGCCGCCGCAAGCCAATGGCCGCGCCCTCGGCCTCACGCTCCGAACAGCCGACCGCTACCACGTCCTGCCGCCGGGCGTTGACCCGCACCTCCTCTTCACCATTGACCTCACCGACGAGACGGATGGCCGGCCGGTTCACGGGCTGGCGCAGGCGGGGGAGCTGCGTATCAATCTGCGCCCGCTCGTCCGCGCCGACCGCACCGCCCTCGACGTGGGCCTCTACCACTACGACGAGGCGGCGCTGCGTTGGCAGCGCGTCCCGGCCACCCGCGACGGGAACGACCTCGTCGCCGGGGTGGATCAGTTCTCGGCGTACGCCCTGGCGACGAGCTACGGGCAGCCCTGGCTGCCCACGGCCAGGATGGACGCCGCCGACACGGACCTATTCAGCGGCGCGGCGATGTTCTCTATCCCGCTTGACACCCCACAAGGCACGAATGGCTTGGCCCCCAAGCTCAGCCTCGCGTACTCCAGCGCCATCGCCGACCAGATGAACGACACCCTGGCGCGGGAAGACAACCCCGTCGACAACAACTCGACCGGCACCGAGGCCGACTGGGTCGGTCTGGGCTGGAGCCTGGGCGGCGTTGGCCAGATCACCCAGGGCGTCAAAGAGACGACGATCAACGGGACGGCCGCACGCCTGCGCGAGTATCACCTGGAGCTCAACGGCGCGCAGGAGAAGCTGGCGCGGGTGGACGGCGCGGCGGACGACTGGGTCATCAAGGACAACGACATCGAGTACCGCACCGAGCGCGATTCGTTCATCAAGATCATCCGCCGTGGCGGCGGCCCGACGGCGACCAAGCCCGTCGAGGGCGCCAGCCTTGGCTACGGCGTCTACTTCGAGGTCTGGGATAAGGCGGGGACGTACTACCGCTTCGGCTACACCGCCGACGCGGAGCACATCCGCGGCTTCGTGGGCGGCAACCGCGCCTACGACTCGGCGTGGGGTCTAGGGCTGGATCGGGTCGTGGACACCCACGGCAACGAGATGACGGTCGAGTACTACGAGGACAAGTCCGGGGTGACGGGCAACGAGCGCGCCGCCGACATCGCCGCCTACCCGGCGCGCATCCGCTACTACGCTGGTAGCAGCCCCAGTTCCATCTACCGCGAGATCCGCTTCAACGAGAAGCGCTGGGTGGGTGGGAACCCGACGATCTGGCAGGGCCAGTGGAACGGCGACCCCAACGCCCACAACCGCCAGGAGTGGCGATACCCGCAGGTGCCGGCAGGGTATTGCGAGTCCCACCACTGCTACGTCCAGCGCGACAAACTCGACGCCATCACGCTGTACATCGCCCTCGGCGGGGGCACGCTGGAGCCGTTTCGCAAGGTCACGTTTACCTACCGCGACGACCGCGTCCCCACCTGGCAGGCGTACCAGCGCCGCGATGATAGCAACCATCTCATCGACAGGGAGGCCAAGCCCAAGCTGCTGCTCACGGGCATCAGCGAGTGGGCGAAGGGCGCCAGCCCCGGCGCGGACAACGACTACCTCACGACGCCGCTCTACGGCGGGACGGCGAGCTACGCCTTCGACTACGACACGCCGGGTCAGACGACCCTCGGCCACCTGCAGCTCACGCGCATCCAGAGCGCCCTGGGCGGCACAGTCAGCTACACCTACGCGACCTATCGCGCCGATCTCCAGGGCAACCTCCTCGCCCAGATTGACCGCAACCACGTCAGCCAGAAGACGCTCGACGCCGGCCTGGCGCCCGATCCCGCCATGACCTGGAGCTACACCTACGGCCAGGCGCGCTACCACGTCAACCCCGACGACAAGCATGACGAGCATCTCCTCGGCCACGAGTGGGCCGCCGTCACCGACGCGGCGGGCACGACGGTCACCCACGGCTTCTTCACCAACCAGACCGCCCTGCTCCCGACCTACCCGTACAGCCTCGGCGCCATGACCGGGGCCGACATTGACCCGTTCCTGCGCGGCCGCGAGTACCTGAGCGAGACGAGCATCGCCGGCAGCGGCGGGAACGGCGTCAAGGGGCGGGTGGTGACCCAGTACTGGACGCCGTGGACCATCACCAGCGGCAAGGCACGCCACGTGCGCGTCACCCGCACCGCCACATCCCGTGACCCGGCCGGCTTCGTCACGGGGCAGGTGGACATCAAAGCCTACCAGTATGACGACTATGGCAACACAACCATCGAGGCGGAATGTCCGGACAAGAGCGGTCCAAGCGACGCCTGCGAAGGCTCCAACGCCTGGCAGCGCCGCACCGTGCGCTGGTACGACTATCTCAATGCGCCGGGTCCAGGGCAGCCGGGCGTGACCCGCGACAGCTACCGCTACATCGTGGATCGACCGGTGGTCGAGGGGGTGGACGGCGACGGGAGCAGCGGGACATGGTGGCCGAAGGTCACGTACTACAGCTATGACGGCTCCGCGGTCATCCCGTGGGATACACCCAATCAGCGGGTTCGGCCCGGCGCCGGACCGACGACGAAGGGCGAGCTGACGTGGGTGCGGCGGGTGGACTGCTGGCAGTGCGCCGGCGAGACGACGGCGGACACCCAATACGGCTACGATAGCTACGGCAACCGCACGACCGAGACGACGTGGGATGCGTTCTCTGTCAATGGGACGACGCAGGGTGCGGCCCGCACTGTGACCACAAGCTACGACGCCACGCTGCACACCTTCGTGACGCAGGTCACGCAGCCCAACGGTCTCACGGAGACGGCGAACTGGGACACCACCGCCTACCGCCGCCAGGCGCCGAACTGGATAGACGACGCCAACGGCAGCAGCGCGCGCGTGAGCTACAATTACGACGATTTCGGGCGGCTGCTGGACATCACCCGCCCGTACGACGCCGGCGCGACGGAGCACTACGACTACGTCTACAGCGCGGGGGCGATCCCCAGGCTCGTCATTCGAGCGACGAAGCGGCTGGACGCGAACCGCACAATGGTCTCGCGCACTTTCTACGACGGGCTGGGGCGCGTCGTGCTGAGCAAGGCGCCCGACCCCAACGGCAGCGCGGTCGCCGCCGTCGTGGCGACGTACTATGGACCGACGGGCTTCGGGACGGATGCGCGCGGCCTCAAGACGGCGGAGACGCTGCCGTCCAGCGGCGGGCAGGACGACGGCTACACCCGCCCGACGTTGACGGCCGACTTCACGACGCCGCGCCTGGTCTACGCCTACGATTGGGCGGGCGCGCTGACACTAACGACGCGGGCCGACGGGACGATCTCGCTGGTGACGCCCATCCGCGAGGGGCGGGTGACGAGCGTGGCGGAGCGGGGGCCGGAGTTCGGCCTGCCCGCCGCCTTCAATCAGAGCTTCGAGACGGCGGGCAGCGGGACGTGCGCCCAGGGCTGGACGTGCGCGGCGGGGATGGCGGAGCGCGTCGGAACCGGGGTAGACGGGCGCTACGCTCTGCGGGTGACGGGGACGACCGCCTCGGCGGCGGCCAGTTATGGAGCCGGCACGATCCCGAGCGGGGCGACGCTGAGCCTGTCGTGGCTGGCGCGGCGAACGTCGAGCACTTCGGGGGCGTTGACGACCGGGGTGACGGTGAACGGCGTGGCGGTGACAGTCAACGGCAGCGCGGCGACGACGAGCGTGACCGCGACGACCCAGGGTCAGTGGGCGGTGTATCACTGGACGTTCCAGGCGCCGACGACAAGCGGCAATCAGCAACTGGCGGTGAGCTTCCAGACGCCGAGCGGGGTGGCCTACGAGGTGGACAACGTGCGCCTGACGTGGGGCGAGGTGCGCGAGCGGGTGGAGACGGCGGATGGGCTGGGGCGGACGGCGGCGGTGGCGGAGCGAAAGGACACCACGACGTGGCTCACGACCCAGTACGCCTACGACCCGCTGGACCGGGTGACAAGGGTCACCGACCCCAACGGCAACCAGACGACCTCGAGTCGGCTGGACACGACCAGCAAGACCCGCCTCGACCACCTAGCTGTGACCGACCCGGATCGCGGGACGTGGAAGTATCAGTACGACCCGCAGGGGAACGTCAAGCTGCAAACCGACGGGCGCTTGCAGCAGGTGAGCTACAGCTACGACAGCCTCGACCGTCTCGTTGGCAAGACCTACCCGGGCGACGCGAGCACGCCGTCGGCGACGTATAGCTACGACGACGCGACCGTCGGCGCCTTCCGCAAGGGCCGCCGCACCCAGATGAGCGTCGGGGGCGACACGGTGACGTACACCTACGACGCGCGGGGGCGGGTGACGCAGGAGACGCGCGCCATCGCCGGCGTCAGCTACGGCACGGGCTACGTCTACAACAGCGCCGACAAGGTGATCAGCCAGACGTACCCCGACGGCGAAACAGTCACCACCACCTACAACAATGCCGGGCGCCTCAACAGCGTCGGTGGGGCGAGCGCCTACCTGACGAGCCAGACGTACGACATCGCGGGCAAGCCGCTGGTCACGACGTTGGGGAACGGCGCGCACAGCGACAGCGGGTACGATGCCGCCACCCAGCGCCTGAGCCAGTTGCAGACCTGGGTGAAGAGCGCCGGCAACGTAACGCTGGACTCGGACCTGCGCTACGGCTACGACCCGTTTGGCAATGTCACGGCGCTCAACGAGTACAAGGATAGGACGCAAGACCAGGGCTTCGGCTACGACAGCCTCAACCGGCTGACGACGGTGAGCGGCCCGTTCGCCCAGGCGTTCGCCTACGACAACCTGGGCAACCTGACCCAGCGTGACGGGCAGACGTACCGCTATGCCGCTGGCAAGCCGCACGCTGTGAACCAGCTTGGCCCCGAGGTCGAGCCGCGCTTCGGCTACGATGCAGCAGGCAACATGACTGAGCGCGGGTGCTACCAGCTGCCGGTTCCGCCCTTCCCCCGCACGTGCCAGCAGACGCTGAACTACGACGCCGAGGGGCGGTTGACGAGCGTGAGCGGAACCAGCGGCACGGAGACCTACGCCTACGATGGCGACGGGGCGATCCGTCGGCGCGCAAGCACGCCGGTCGCGGCGAGCCGCCAGTTCAGCGACACGTTCAATGTCGCCAGCCTCAACAGCGCGTGGTGGCAGAGGGGTACAGGCGAGTACCATACTCAGCAGTCGGGCGGTACGGGCCACAACCACATCCTGACACTGCAGGCCATCCCTCCGGCCACGCCGGAAGTCTACCGCACCAACACGGTCAGCAACGGCCAGGTGGTGAGCATGACTTTCGGCGTCGGCACGACCACCTCCAACGCCAGCTTCGGGCTGGAGACAGGCGACTGGATCAGCGGGACATACCACCGCTTCGGGGTGTGGCAGAAGGACGGCCAGCTGCTGCTGCACCTATTCCGCAACTCGACCGAGGTGCAGCGGGCGGTGCTGATGCCGACGCTTGCGGCCAACACGTGGTACGTGCTCGAGCTGGCGGTGGACGACGCGGCGGGGTTCCGGGCGACGGTGTGGGCGGAGAGCGCGCCGAGTGTGCGCTACGAGATGCGCTGGGAGATGCCGACGGGGCAGCAGACGTGGCGGTTCCACGCCTGGGGCAGCGCGAGCACAGTGACGTCCCTGGACAACTACCAGGAGGGGCGGCCGAGCGTGAAGACGGCGGATGTACGGTACGGCGGGCAGCACTACGAGGACGACCGGGGGCCGACGCCGAGCGTGACGAAGCGGTACTACGCGGAGGGGCGCTTGTTGGCGACGCGGACGGGGTCAACGCTGACGTACGTGCAGAGCGACCATCTCGGCTCGACGAGCACGCTGACGGACGCGAGTGGCAACGTCGTCGCCAGAGAGCGATACTCGGCGTTCGGGGAGCGGCGGCGGTCGGACAACCTCGCCATCACCGACCAATTGTACACCGGCCAGCAGTACAACAGCCTGAGCGGCCTCTACCACTACAGCGACGGCAAGAGCGCCGGCCGCTTCTACGACCCGCTCCTCGCTCGGTTCGTCATGGCGGATTCGGTAACACCAGGAAACGCCAGTCAAGGCCTGAATAGATACGCCTACGCTAACAACTCCCCCGTTCGTTACAATGACCCGGACGGCCATTGCCCCATGTGCGTCACAGCGGCAGTCGGTGCTGCTATTGGCGCGGGCGTCGCCTACGCGCCTCAAGTCGTTGCCAACATCAGTCGTGACGGTGTCTCTGGGAACGCATTCACCAACGTCAACTGGGCCAGTGTCGGCGCTGGCGCGGTTGCAGGCGCTGTGGGGGCAGCCACCTTTGGGGTGGGTACGGCCATCATGGGGACGGGTATGGTAGCCGAGGTGGGTGTGAGCGCCCTTAGCAATGTCGTGGCAGGCCAAGTCGCCATAGCGACCGAGAACGTCCTAAGTGGCCAAGAGGTGACAGAGGGGTTAGGAAATGGATCTCAAATACTGGGCGACGCTGTTCTTGGAAGTGCTGGACAGCTAGCTCGGCCGGGTGCGTCAATGGTGCTAGGAGCGAAGGCGGGAGATACTGCTTTAGCACGGTCGTTAGGCGAGGCAGGTGAAGCGGCTGCCGGTATCAGCGGTATTAAGAACCGCATCCCTTCTTTGTCAAGAACGGCTAGATATCGTGTACCTGATGAGATCATTAACGCGGAGAAGTTAATACGCGAGGTTAAGAATGTTTCTGAGCTCTCATATACCAAACAGCTTCGTGACTATGTACTCTGGGCTAAACAGAAAGGCTATACGTTTGAATTGCTCGTGCGGGAGAACGGAGGTACTAGTCTATCCCAGCCCCTAATTGATGCACGCAACAATGGTGATCTCATCATCAGGGAGGTGTTGCCGTGATGGGAGATCAATCATCTGTGGTATCTCGGGCTGATCTAGAGCGAGAGCAAGCAGCGGAAGAGTACCAGCGAGCAGCGGAGCCGCTGCTCGCTGAGCTAGCTCAGATAGGGTTTCCAGTGCAGACGGTTGGCGAGCTTTATCAAGGCAAGCTGAACTACAAAGCAGCTATACCCGTTCTTCTAAGATGGCTACCGAATATCCGCAATCGTTATGTCCAAGATGACGTAGTTCGGGCACTTACAGTTAGGTGGGCCAGGCCGATAGCAGCGCCGGTCTTGCTCAGGATGTTTGACCAGATCGACGACCCAACCGGTACCGGTCTTAAATGGACGGTAGCAAATGCACTATCAGTCGTCGCTGATGACAGTGTGTTTGATCAGATAGTGGCTCTAGCTACAGACAAGACCAATGGACAGTCGAGGGAAATGTTGACTGTTACTCTCGGCAACATGAAGAATCCCTATGCGGTAGATGTGTTGATTTCGCTACTATCGGATGACGAAGTGGCAGGACATGCCCTAATAGGTCTGGGAAAACTAAAGGCACAACGTGCCCGACCTCTTATCGAGAGTTTTCTTGGACATCCAAAACTATGGGTTCGAAAGGAGGCGCAAAAGGCTCTTGGCAAGCTTGATAGATAGGTGATGTCGCCCGGTGGCTAGACATCTACAGCTAGATGGCGCTGAACCTGGGGACGAGCCGAGCCACAGGCGCGATGACCTGAACGCCCGTCATCGCTCGCACCGCGACTCTCGGCAACGGTCGGGTGCAGCGGGTCGCTTTCAAGCTGGGCCAGACCAACAGCCAGGCTGGCCTGGAGTTCGACACTGGCAGCGGGAGCGGCTACTTCCGCGTGGCGGTGTACGAGAACGGCGGCAAGCTGTACCAGGCGCTGGCCTACCCGTCGGGGGGAGGGACGACCTACGTCAACCCGACCGTCCTGGTGGACGCCTTCCAGGCCAACACATGGTACGTGCTGGAAGTGACGGCCAACGACGGGGCGGGCAGTCGAGTGAGTGTGTGGGCGGAGAGCGCGCCGAACACGCGGTACGAAGCGCGCTGGGGGATGCCGACAGGGCAGGCGTGGACGTTCCGCGGGTGGGTGTACACGTCGGGGACGCTGCTGTGGCTGGACGATTACCGCGAAGAGCAGGGGCTAGGGCTGCTGGCGAACGTGCGGGTGGCGGGGAGGCACTACGAGTACGACTACGCGACGAACGTGCAGACGAAGCGCTACTACGCCGAGGGGAAGCTGGTGGCGACGCGGAGCATCCCCAACGCCAACCCGAGCGCGCAGACGCTGCGGTACGTGCAGAGCGACCACCTTGGCTCGACGAGCACGCTGACGGACGCGAGCGGGCAGGTGGTGGCGCGGGAGCGGTACAGCGCGTTCGGGGAGCGGCGGCGGGGCGAGATGCCGCTGACGACAGACCAGCTGTACACGAGCCAGCAGTACAACAGCCTGAGTAGCCTATACTATTACAGCGATGGGAAATCAGCCGGGAGGTTCTACGACCCCTTGCTGGCGCGCTTTATCCAGCCCGACAACGTAGTAGCGCGCATGGGTAGCCTAGACCTAAATCGCTACGCTTATGTGTATAATAACCCGCAAGGATATACAGATGCGAATGGGCATTGCGTACTCTGTGGAGATTGGGTGAGCCACAAAGCGTACAGCGTTGGAAGGGAGATTCGCTCGGCTAAGGACGTAAACCTTGAGCGGTTACGCAGGGACCAAGTGGGAGGTCAGTTAGTTATGGGCGTATCTGCAACTATCGATCGTGAAGCCTCTCAACGATCTGTGGATGGTGTGTTAGTGAAGGCAATCCTTCGCCATGAGAGCTCGGCCTTGGAACGGAGGCTCACCGAAGATATAGTTGGAAGTGCTAATAGTGCAGAGGGTCTTCAAGCACTAGCGGCCACAACTTCGATCGGTCCTTTAGGATTGGGAGATTTAGCGTCAATTGGACCGGGGCAAATGCAGCTTCGTAGAGCGCGTGAGCTTGAACGCATGGGATATGTGCCGGCTCGGAGCAATGATTATGAGAGAATTCAGGCTTTGCTAGGAGAAGAAACTTCAGTATCTTATGTTAGTGGTATGGTGCAATATCTATCTGATAAGCTACATACTATCCAGGGATTTGATAACCTGAGCAAGGACAATCAGGGAAGGTTGATCTTATTAGGATACAATCGGGGTTGGGATCTTTTACAGCAGGACATATCCGAGAAGGGATTTGAAAAGACTATAGACGCCTTCCAATACGACAATCAGACCCTTGACGAATATCAACGGTGGAGTGGAACTCATGAATAAGTCCCATTTGTACGTTGTAGACTTGCTACTGGGTTTAGTATTGCTAACGGGGTTGTATGGTTGTGTATCAAAAGACGTGAGGCCAGAAGAAAACTTGGTGGAGTTGAATATAATGAACACGACTTCTAATAGCGTCGATCTTGACCTAATTAACCAAGATATTACCAAGAGAGTCACGAGTGTCTTACCCAATGCTTATCCATCTGGGTTAATACTCTCAGGAAGATGTGATGACATTCCTCGATTAGCAGGAAATGTAGTATTCACCTTCGTACAGGAAGATCCAAAGTTATTTGGAAGAGATATAACATATGCCACTGTTGTAGTAAATACTACTAACGAAACTGCCAAGATTCGTTATGAGAATGTTACTCGTTTCTACCCCTCAGCCCGAAGAACGCCTTTTCCAGAGAACCGTGCATTGAATGAGGCTATAACGCAGACTTCCGCATATATCAAGCAGTTGGGTATATCAGACTGCGAGATAACAATGACTCAACTAGAGGACGGCTGGGAGGTAAGATGTGGGCCACTTCACGATTTTACAAGTAAATGCAGTTTTCAAATTCGTAATGGCAAAATTTCTGCAAGAGATAAGTGATGCGGCACAAATCCTATCAGACAGCACTCATTCTAATAATCTCATTGTTAACAGGATATTTTGGCATAATAGTAGATATTCACCGTTTGGAGGAAAGCTGTTACCTTACCAATTCTTGCCTCAATACGCAGTCAAATGCTGCTTGGTTGGGTGTAGATTGGGTTAATGAGAAACATAGTACTCAGGAGCTTGAGACGTTGGTTTACCAACTGAATGAGCGAAAGATACGTCATGTTTATGTCTTTGTTAGCTATTTAAAGCCTGATGGAAGGTTCAATCAGACTTATTCGACTGCCGTAGATCTAACTCATACTCTCCACACGACAGATTCAAGCCTGGACGTTCAGGCCTGGATCGGTTTGCCTCTGAAGGATAGTAGGGGCCTTGGCTACATAGACCTGACCGACGAAGCTACTCGTCGGCAAGTAGTAGATTTTTGTAGAGAATTAGTCCAGAATATGGGGTTCGATGGCATACACCTGGATCCCGAACCGGTTGTATCTGGGGACCCGACGTTACTGACACTACTTGACCAAATTCGTCAGGGTATTGGACAGAAAGCAGTGCTTTCTATTGCGTCTCGTCGTATACAACCTTTTGAGCTAAGTTCTTCTGTTGACTTTCTAGATCGGTTTACATGGCGTGCAAGCTACTATCAAGAAGTCGCGAGGCATGTTGATCAAATGGCTGTTATGGTTTATGATAGTGGAGTTCCTTTCGCTTGGCTATATAGATGGTGGACAACGCACCAGGTCGTGCAGATATGTCAAGCTTTAGATCAACAGCGGGTCGACTTATTCTTTGGAGTACCAACATCGGAAGAAAGAACATGGACTCATTGGCCTAACGCCGAAAACATGGAGAGCGGTGTCCAGGGTATAATCGACGGGTTGAGCAGGACCGAGAAGTTCCCGAGAGGCACAATAGGTATTGCCATTTACCCGTACTGGGAGACGGATGAAAGGGAATGGACTGTTTATAGATCATTGTGGCTACGGCAGTAAGTAAAGAGGCCGCCTTACGCCGCGCTACCGCAGCCTCCACCTACGTGCTTGCCCTATTTCGAGGACTTCCAGACTGCCAACGGCGGCTGGAGCACGAGCGGGACGGTGGCGTGGAACGTCTATGACAGCGCCACCCACACTTCGACCGTGCGCGCCACCGGCGTGGGGAACTATGTGCCCGTCATCGCTCGCACCGCCCCAATCGCCGATGGACAGGGCGCGCGGGTGGCCTTCAAGCTGGGCCAGACCAACAGCCAGGCCGGGCTGGAGCTCGACACCGGCAGCGGGAGCGGGTACTACCGGGTGGCGGTGTACGAGGCGGGGGGCAAGCTCTACCAGGCGCTGGCCTATCCGTCGGGGGGTGGGACGACCTACGTCAACCCGACGGTTCTGGTGGACGCCTTCCAGGCCAACACGTGGTACGTGCTGGAAGTGACGGCCAACGACGGGGCGGGCAGTCGAGTGAGTGTGTGGGCGGAGAGCGCGCCGAACACGCGGTACGAAGCGCGGTGGGGCATGCCGACAGGGCAGGCGTGGACGTTTCGGGGGTGGGTGTACACGTCGGGGACGACGCTGTGGCTGGACACGTACCGCGAGGAGCCGCCGAGCGTGAAGACGGCGGATGTGCGGTACGCCGGGCAGCACTACGAGGACGACCGCGGGCCGACGCCGAGCGTGACGAAGCGGTACTACGCCGAGGGGAAGCTGCTGGCGACGCGGACGGGCGCGACGCTGACATACGTGCAGAGCGACCATCTTGGCTCGACGAGCACGCTGACAGACGCGAGCGGGAGTGTCATCGCCCGTGAGCGCTACAGCGCGTTTGGGGAGCGGCGGCGGTCGGACAACCTCGCCCTGACGGATCAGCTCTACACCGGCCAGCAGTACAACACGCTCAGTGGCCTCTACCACTACAGCGACGGCAAGAGCGCCGGCCGCTTCTACGACCCGCTGCTGGCGCGGTTCATCCAGCCCGACAGCATCACACCCGGCACGGGCAGCCAACCGCTCAATCGGTACGCCTATTCGCTCAACAATCCGGTCAAGTTTGTCGACCCCAATGGTCACGCCCCTGCCCTGTCCGACCCTGGAGGTGTCGATAGTCCGACTTGGATTCTCACCAGTTCTGCGGTCGCGCCCGAGGAGCAACGGGCGACCTTTGCCCGCTGGTTCGATGAGCACCCGAACTATAGTCCCGAGAGTGACCCGATTCTGACAGGCGCCGTCCGAGATCGGGTGCCGTGGGACCTGGACTCGACGCGGGCGAAGATTGAGGTTGAGTACGGGGCGTGGAAACTGGAGCGAGGGGCAGTAGCGGAGGGCGCAGCTCACATGGCAGCCGGTGGGCGAAGCTTTTGCTTGATGGAGGGAGGCTGTTCACTACCCGCACAGCGTTCTGGTTACTATACTGAATATGTGGTACCAACACCTGGATATACTGGTGTTGGGCCTCAGCGGCTCGTAGTAGGGCAAGGTGGTGAGGCGTACTATACGCCGGATCACTACCAGACCTTCATTAGGGTACAGTGATGAGAGGCAGTATGCAGGAGAAACGTCTCCAGAATCTCATCACTGTGTCAACTACGACTGAATCCCCTCCGGTAATTGAGGTTGATCCCTTGCTGCTTGAGCGGCTGGAGGTTGACCGTCAGTTTCAAGCTGTAGGATACTTCGTAGGACGAATCAATGACGAGGTCATTGATAACGTGAATACCCTTCTGCAAAGACTGGCACAGGTTTTCGAGTTCCCTAGCTACTTTGGTTTCAACTGGAATGCCCTCAAGGACTGCCTAGCAGACATGTCATGGAGACCAGCGCAAGGATACATTCTCATATTTCCGCACCCTGAAGGTCTGGGAAAACAGGACCTCCAGGACCTTTTCGA
This sequence comes from Anaerolineae bacterium, assembly GCA_046328525.1. Taxonomy (GTDB): domain Bacteria; phylum Chloroflexota; class Anaerolineae; order Epilineales; family JAHCIE01; genus JBDHWG01. The sequence continues at coordinate 63,933 of JAXLWK010000004.1, read as the reverse complement.
CATAGCTCGGGCCGTGAGTAGCCTTTGGCTACCCGACGGTATACCGTTCAAACTCCTTGTGCCAGAGGGAACCCTGCAGAGAACGGTTGCGTTCGGATCGAGTTGACTGTCAATGGTGAGTTAAAAGTGGGACTTGCTTCATCTGGATGTGTAGTGCTTCGTTCGGGTGAACATGACTGCCTTGCTCTTTGCCGGGCAGCACTACGAGGATGACCGCGGGCCGACACCGAGCGTGACGAAGCGCTACTATGCCGAGGGGAAGCTCCTGGCGACGCGGAGCATCCCCAACGCCAACCCCAACGCGCAGACGCTGCGGTACGTGCAGGCGGATCACCTGGGTTCGACGAGCACGCTGACGGACGCGAGCGGCAACGTCGTCGCCAGGGAGCGGTACAGCGCGTTCGGGGAACGGCGGCGGGGCGAGATGCCGCTGACGACGGATCAACTCTACACCGGTCAGCAGTATAATTCGCTGAGCGGCCTCTACCATTACACCGACGGCAAGAGCGCCGGCCGCTTCTACGACCCGCTGCTGGCAAGGTTTGTCATGGCCGACTCGGTAACGCCGGGCCAGGGCAGCCAGGCGCTGAACAGGTATGCTTACAACCTCGGGAACCCGATTCGGTATACCGACCCTAGTGGACACTGGTCTGAGGAGCAACTTGCCAGTACTCTCGGCGAAAACTGGCGCGACTCCTACTTTGGAGAAGGGAAGGTTTTTGAGGGTAGAGATAATCTACTCAAGTTCCTGACGTCCGAGAATACGACGAGTGATGTCGTTCTCAGAACTATGCAACCCCTGATGGCTGCGACAGCAGGCTTGCAATTGGCGGGGCTGCCCATGAACGAGGTCGATGCTGTAGGTGCACGAGCTGTATATACCTACGGCGCTGCAGCTTTCGGTGGGGTAAGCGTAGATGTGTTGCTCAACGCTACAGCAGGCCAATTGAGCGTGTTTCTTTCGCCTGAAGTCGGTTTCATTCTTGGAGATAGCCTCTCTTTGACAGGTGGCGTCACACTCATCAAGAACCTTCCTTCGAACGATGCTTTTCGGGGAACGTTCATGGCTGGCGGCCTGGTGGGCGGTGACCTGGTTGGCATGAATGCAGAGGTGTTCTGGAGTTCGCCTATGGCTGACAGTTATAATCCTTTCGATCAAGCACATGGGGGCTTCTTGGGTGGCGGAGGTGCCATTCCCAGCATAGGAGGGTATGGTGCAATATCGTATGCATGGGAATTGTGGCGCGAAGATGCCCAGGGTAGTCATAGGATTCCGTATGGTTTCAGTCTGTCTAACGAGGGTCGGCTTTAACATAAGGATGTAGGTGGGGCGGTGGGCATGGCATTGATGGTGCGGACGCGCGCCAAGGCTCGGACATTGATGACGACATAGGTCAAGGTGTTGAGGTTGGCGACGGACTGAGCGTTACGCACCATGGGTCGCTCAATGCCCAGCGCCTTGGCTTGGCTGTTGATGCGCTCATCACTCGTGCGTTGGCGATAGATGGCCTTGTACTCCTCGGATTGGCGATCCAGAAGCACGCGCATCAAGCCTCCGGCTTCCATGTTGGGGTACTTGTAGCAGCCTAGGCCTTTGGCGAACTGCGGATGACTGCACGTCTGGCCGGTCGGGACCGGCACCAACAGTGGACAGCGGAACGTCTGCGACTGGTAGCCGCGCGTGTGGAGGAAGGAGCCCATTGGCACCATGACCAACCCACGCTCACAGCATGGCGTCCCATCGGCCAATCGCTTAGGCTCAGGATGACCGCGCTGATTGAGCGGGATGGCGGCGAGCCCACCAGTATCGGCACATGTTTGATAGATGTCCCAGTCATCAAAGGCGGCATCGGCCGTGATGTTCTTCGGACGCTGGCCCAAGGTCGCCACGACGCGCTGGTACAGCGGGTGGAAGTAGGTCGTGTCGGTTTCATTGAAGGGCTGGGTCCACTCAGCCAAGGCGATGTCGCCGTAGCGAGGATGGGTGGCGGCGGCAACCCCGCTCCCGTAGCCCCAGACATACTCGACGCGCTCCTTGGTCGTTCCGTCGGGCTGGGTCTGGTTGCTGCTGCGCTTGGCGCCAAGCCGACAGTCGGGATCGCCTTTGGGCTGACGCTTTGGGTCAAAGCGCGCGTCCACATAGGCTTTGGGATTGTTCTCCTTGACCCAGGCATAGATATGCTTGACATCGAAGGCCACGGTCTGGCCCAGGTCGGCGATCTCGGCTTGCAGTGCATGCACGGTTTGCCGCAACAATCCTTGGAGGATGGTGTTGGGCACTCGACGTTGTTTCTCGCGCAGCCACCGATCACACGGCACCGTCTGCTCGACAGCAAAGCCATACGGCTGGTTCGGATCCTTCAGCGGACGAAAGCCGAGTTCGAGAACGAGGAGCGGATGTTCCACCAGGTAGCGCCGCAGATGCGTCACGGAGGGTTTCTCCTCACACAGCTTGACCAGCAAGGCCTTGACGTAAGCCGCTGGCGGGTGGGGCGGCGAGCCAGGCCAGGCCCGATGCGGGTCACGTTCAGGCACTTGGCTCCAGTCGAGCAGGGCGAAGAAGGCACGGTAGCGCTGCACAATCGGGTCAACGTCCCGCAGTCGCGCCAGCGTCGATTCGTCAAAGGCACCCCGGTCTGCTATCATAGCGGCCAGCTCCTATGTACAGTAGGTTGGGTGGTACCTCCTACTTTGCACGGGAGCTTTTCGCTTGTCAAACCGTTCTTATGTTAAAGCCGACCCTCTCTAACCCAAAGGATATTGGACAGGCCATCTGGCATGATATTGTTCTGCATCCGCTCTGGAATCCCTCGTCACCAGGTCGGAGGTAGGTATGAGACGATATAGGTATGCTGGTATGGCTCGAATCGGTGTAGCCTGGACTCAGGCATGTGGAGTTATGGCAATCATGTTATCGGTCGTGGTCGCTGTGGCAATACTTGTGTTGACCTTTTTTCCTGATGTACCTCCAGATGTATCCATCTTCGGAATGGTCTGCATTGCACTATGGGTGCTCATTCTGGGCCTGCTTGTCGGTTTTGGCCTAATGAACGGCTATCCTACCATTTGGCTAGGAGAAGAAGGTCTTATGATTTCGGCCTTTCTCTTCGCGCGAATACCAATAGCATGGACTGAGGTCGTGGATGTAGGAACTGGACGAGTTCCGTTTGGGTATGTATTAGTTCGAACGAGACGTATTACGCCGTTACACATAATCTACGGTTGGTTGTACTCCCGTTCCCTGTACCCTAGCTTCATTATTGGAAGGGATATCGAGAATAGGGACGAATTGATCCGCGAGATTAGGCAAAGAACGCAACGGAATATCTAGCCATCTCGAACACCGTCGCTAACGGCCAGGTGGTGAGCATGACCTTCGGCGTCGGCACGACTGCCTCCAACGCCAGCTTCGGGTTGGAAACCGGCGACTGGAACAGCGGGACGTACCACCGCTTCGGGGTGTGGCAGAAGGACGGCCAGCTCCTGCTGCACCTGTTCCGCAACTCAGTGGAGGTGCAGCGGGCGGTGCTGATGCCGACGGTTGCGGCCAACACGTGGTATGTGCTCGAGCTGGCGGTGGACGACGCTGCGGGTTTCCGGGCGACGGTGTGGGCGGAGAGCGCGCCGAGTGCGCGCTACGAGATGCGGTGGGAGATGCCGACGGGGCAGCAGACGTGGCGGTTCCACACCTGGGGCAGCGCGAGCACAGTGACGTCCCTGGACAACTACCAGGAGGGGCGGCCGAGCCTCAAGACGGCGGACGTGCGATACGCCGGGCAGCACTACGAGGACGACCGGGGGCCGACGCCGAGTGTAACGAAGCGGTACTACGCCGAGGGCAAGCTGTTGGCGACGCGGACGGGGGCGACGCTGACGTATGTGCAGAGTGACCATCTGGGGTCATCGTCAACGCTGACAGACGTGAGCGGGAGTGTCATCGCCCGTGAACGCTACTCAGCGTTCGGCGAACGGCGGCGGGGCGAGATGCCGCTGACGACAGATCAACTGTACACGGGCCAGCAGTACAACAGCCTGAGCGGGCTGTACCACTACAGCGACGGCAAGAGCGCCGGGAGGTTCTACGATCCCCTTCTAGCACGGTTCGTGATGGCCGACAGCATCACACCCGGCAACGGCAGCATCGCCCTCAACAGATACGCTTATGCTAATAATAGTCCACTCAACCATACTGATCCTGATGGCCATGATCCACTCGATGAAGCATGGCGGGACTCATTTGAGGAACAGACTGGACGACAACCGAGTGCGGAAGACATTCTCATTCGTCTGTACTCACTGGCCTATTCAGAAGAGTGGCAGCAACATGGCTGGTCAACCTTCTATGACGAGAATAACCAGTATCGTGAGGGCAGCATAGAGCGTGTCTTTCGCGATAACGTTCCCACTGGCCGATCCTGGGAGACTGTGCCCGACGCACTCGAGGCGTTGGCGGCGTATTACCTCACAGGTGAGGAAGGTCTGTTCACGCGAGACATTGGCTCTCTATTTGGCGGCTTGCCGAACAGGTTGGAAGTCCCGAGCAATTGGGCTGCTTTCAGTTACCGAGGTAATCCTGTGCGCACTTGGGTAGAAGTTGGGCCGAATGGACTACCTGAATACATGCTTGACGATAACCGAGATGCGAACATCCACCACTGGGCATGGGGGTTAGCTGGCGGTGGCGCTTTTGGACCGATTGGAAGTATGGTAAACACGGGGCGTGAAATACTTCAGTTTCGGGGGAATCTGAGGTACACATGGGCTGATATCGCCATCGGAAACACCGGGGCTGCTCTTGGCGCGAATTACCGGGTAATGGGGCTTCAGCCTCAACACATGAGGCAGGTATGGAATGCATACATGCTAGGGCAGTGGGGTCAGTTGTGGCAGTAATGCGTAAATCTCTTTTCTCGCTTTCGTGAGGGAAATATGTTTCAGCGACTCGTAGTAATAATGTTCTGCCTGTGCTTGGCTCTCACCGCCTGCCAAGAGAGTTTGGTTAGTCAAGCGAAGCAGGAGGTGCCGATAGGTATGCGTAGGGAAGAGGCAATCAACGTGCTGAGCCCTAGGGCTTGGTACCATCAATCGTGTATGAATCAGAACAGTGTAGACGATCTGTTCTTTTATGGCAGTCGTCAATACGATCGAGCCGACCTGGTCATTGTCAACAGTGCGGTGCAGACGGACACTTACCGAGTCGCGCTCATTGGAACTCTTGAACCAAATGCATGGCACGCAGCCTACAAGGATTGTGTCCAAAGAAGCAAGTTCGAGAACTGAACAGTGCGAATAGGGTTCTGTTGTGACACGTATCCCTCAGTTTCTTGCCTAACACACGACCGTGCCACACGTTCTGCTTGCCTTGATACTCATGCTGACACCCTAAGCAGATGTCTGGACGCACGCCCGCGAGACCTACGCCTACGACGGCGACGGGGCGTTGACACGCCGCACCAGCACGCCCTTGCCGCCCCAGATGCTGCACAGCCAGGACTTCACAAGCCAGGGGACAGGCTGAGCCAGCGCCGCTTCGGGCAGCGGCAGCGTGGCGTGGGGCGTCAATCCCAACGACGGCACGAGCCACACCACCACCGCCCGGCTGACGGGCAACGGAACCGACTGGCCGGTGCAGACATACCGCACCGGCGTGGTGAGCGACACCCAGCAGGCGCGGGTGGCGTTCAAGCTGAGCCAGACGGGGAGCGGGGCGGTCGTGGCGTTGGAGAGCAGCGACGCGGCCAACTACATCGGGGTGTACGAAAACCAGGGGACGCTGTATCTGCGGACACGGGTGGGGGCGAGCTTTACCAACCAGCTGACGCTACTGAGCGGGCTGGACACGACGGCGTGGTACGTGTTGGAGGTGGCGGCGGACGAGGCAGCAGGGTTCCGGGTGAGCGTGTGGAAGGAAGGGGCCGAAGGGGCGCGCTACGAAGCGCGGTACGAGATGCCACGCGGGTTGCCATGGCGGTTCCACGCCTGGGCGTACAAGGGCGTGCTGACCCTGGACGGGCCGATCGCGAGCGGGGCGTATAAGGAAGAGCGGCAGCCGTCGCTGTCGCCGACCCCGCTGTTCAGCGAGGGCTTCGCCGCGTCGAGCACGAACTGGAGCACTAGCGGGACGGTGGCGTGGAACGTCAACCCCAATGACGGCACGTTTCACACCTCCACCGTCCGCGCCACCGGGGCCAGTAGCTGGACACCGGTCATTGCCCGCACGGCGAGCGTCTGTTTTTGTCAAGCGAAAACAGAGCCATTTGCCGGTCGAAAAGAGAGCCACTTGGGCCAGTTGGTCAAACCAGTGATGCTCGAAAAGAGCGCCATTTGATACTCGAAAACAGAGCCACCTGATCTCATTCCTTTGGTTCTGGGTCTGGCTGATCTTGGGCTGTCGTCCGCTGCAGGCGTTGACGAAACCTGTATGATTCCCCGACGAACTCCAGGATGTGGGCTTTGTGAGTCAGACGATCCAGGAGTGCACCCGTCAGTCGCTCATCCCCAAACACCTGCGTCCAGTCAGCAAAGCGCAGGTTGGTCGTCACCAGCAACGTCACCCGTTCGTAGAGGCACGAGCAGAACTGGAAGATGAGTTGCGCCCCCGTCGGCGTGAACGGGATAAAGCCCAGCTCGTCCAACACAACCAGCTGCTGCTTCAAGGCGGCATTGAGCACGCGCGGCAAGCGGTGTTCATCCTGGGCCTGGATCAGCTCGTTGACCAGGCCGGCCGCCGTGTAGAAGCGTACCTTGTAGCCCTGGCGGCACGCGGCCAGGGCCAGGCCAATGGCCACGTGAGTCTTGCCCAGGCCGGGGTTACCAACCATGACCAGCGGCTCCACCTTCTGGATGTAGCTCCCGCCGGCCAATGTCAGCACCTGCTGCTTGTTCACACTCGGCAAGCACGTGAAGTCGAAGTCGGCCAGTTCCTTCAGTACGGGGAACCGCGCGGCGCGGATGAGGTTCAGCTGGCGGTTGCGCTCGCGTTGGGCGACTTCCTGTTCGGCCAACGCCAGCAGGAAGCGGTCGTAGCTGAGGTTGGCCTGGGCGGCTTCCTCGGCGACATGGCGGTAGTGCTGCACGAACATCGGCAGCCGCAGCTGCTTGAGATAGGTGTCGAGTAACAGAGTCTGCTCCATGGCTACCTCGCCGCCAGCAACTGGTCATACGCGGCTAGGTCCAGGGGTTGACGCCCGACTTGCGCCAGATGAGGCTGGCCCTGCAGATCCAGGGAGGGCAGCGGCGGATGCGTCTGCTGCATCTGGCGGATGCACAGTTCGACCCCGTCGGCGTGCAGACAGCCGTACTCCAGCGCTAACCCGATCCCCTGCTCGACCGCTTCGGCTGCGTAGCTGCGGTGCAGGCGCAGAATGCGCACGAACTCCCGCACGCCTCGTCCGTCAGAGGTCGTCGCCCGCAAGCGCGCCAGGAGCTGCTCATAGATCGGGGGCCAAGCGGCTCGCCAGTGGCGCAGCGGCTTGGCATGCTCGAACGCACCGGGCCGCTGCTCCAGGAGCGGCAGGTAGTGCAGCGGGTCGAACACATCCTGGTCATGGCCGTAGCAGCGCTCATGACGGGCAATCACCTGCTCCCGACACAGGATCTCGATCCGAAAGGCAGACGCCTTGACGACGAGGTGACGCTCTGCCTGGTCGGCCGGCACCGAGTAGCGGTTGGTGTCGAACACCACCTGGCTATACGGGTTCAGCGTCACGGACCGGGTCACACGACAGTCGAAGTCGCGGCTCGGTAACGGCCGCAAGTGGGGCTGCTCGGCTCGCCACGCCTCGCCGATTGGCTGCGGCTGCCCCTTGACCTGGCGCGCATCGTCGGCTAGACACTGCGCCAACAAGTGCTGATTGAGCGCCGCGAAGGACGCCACGTGCGGGATGGGCACCAGGAAGTTGCGCCGACTGAAGCCCACCCCATGCTCGACCCCGCCCTTCTCGTGGCCCTCACCTGGCGTGCAGAAGTGGCTCTCAAACAGGTAGTGGCTGCGCAAGGCGATGAAGGCGCGTTGCTCCTCGCGGTTGCGCCCCTCCAGCACCCGCTTCACCGCTGTGCCAAGATTGTCGTAGGTGAGCCGATGCGGAACGCCCTGGAAGTGATGAAACGCCTGGACATGCCCTTCAAAGAATGCCTCCTGGCATTGCGACGGGAACGCCATGACGAACACGCGCCGCGAGTAGCACAGCCGCATCACAAACAGCTGCGCGGTCACTTCTGCCCCGTCGACGATCGCCAGCCCTTCGCCCCAATCCACCTGGGCGTCTCGCCCTGGGTCAAACTCCAGCGGGATGAACACCTCGGGCCGCCGCTTCGCCCGCCGCTGCTGCCCGACGTAGCCGCGAACGGTCGACTCCGCGCCCTGATACCCCTGCCCACACAGCAGCTCGTAGATCTTGTGGGCCGTGTAGCGCTGCTTGCGGGGCAAACGGGCGCTCTCGGCCAGGTACTGGTCGATGACCTCTTTGTACGGCCCCAGCACCGGGCATGACCGCGGCATGGTCAGGGTGTAGTGTCCTGGCTCGGCCGACGCAATCGCCTTGTCCACCGTATGCCGCGAGCACTTCAACTCGCGGGCGATCTCGCGGACGCTCTTCTGCTCGACAAAGTACGCGCGACGCATTTGCTCTCGGGTCTCCACGCTGATCATCGCCTCCTCCGCTATGCCTTGAGGTGTTGGAACAGCCTCTAGCATAGCGGAAATGCTGTCAGGTGGCGCTCTTTTCGACCATCATTTCTGGCTCAGATGGCTCACTTTTATAGTATCAAAAACAAGCGTCACCGATGGACAGGGCGCGCGGGTGGCGTTCAAGCTCGGCCAGACCAACAGCCAGGCCGGCCTGGAGATCGACAGCGGCAGTGGGAGCGGCTACTGCCGTGTGGCGGTGTACGAGAGCGGGGGCAAGCTGTACCAGGCGCTGGCCTACCCGTCGGGGGGAGGAACGACCTACGTCAACCCGACGGTTCTGGTGGACGCCTTCCAGGCCAACACATGGTACGTGCTGGAAGTGACGGCCAACGACGGGGCGGGCAGTCGAGTGAGTGTGTGGGCGGAGAGCGCGCCGAACACGCGGTACGAAGCGCGGTGGGGCATGCCGACAGGGCAGGCGTGGACGTTCCGGGGGTGGGTGTACACGTCAGGGACGCTGCTGTGGCTGGACGACTACCGCGAAGAGCAGGGGCTAGGGCCGCTGGCAGACGTGCGGGTGGCGGGCAGGCACTACGAGTACGACTACGCGACGAACGTGCAGACGAAGCGGTACTACGCCGAGGGGACGCTGTTGGCGACGCGGAGCATCCCCAACGCCAACCCCAACGCGCAAACGCTGCGGTATGTGCAGAGCGACCATCTCGGCTCGACGAGCACGCTGACGGACGCGAGCGGGCAGGTGGTGGCGCGGGAGCGGTACAGCGCGTTCGGGGAGCGACGGCGGGGCGAGATGCCGCTGACGACGGATCAGCTGTACACGAGCCAGCAGTACAACAGCCTCAGCGGGTTGTACCACTACAGTGACGGTAAGAGCCCCGGGAGGTTCTACGACCCCCTTCTAGCACGGTTCGTGATGGCCGACAGCATCACACCCGGCAACGGCAGCATCGCCCTCAACCGCTACGCCTACTCATACAACAACCCTGTGGCGTTTATCGATCCGGATGGTCACTGTGCTTTCGGCTCCGATGGCAATATCAGTCGCTCCGACTGTAGCGTACAGGAGTTCGAGGCTCTGAAACCCGAGCAACGTATTCAGTGGATGCAAACCTTCGCCCGACAGTTTATAATGGACCCCAGAAACTGGACCACGAGCTAAGGTGAAAAGTCGAGTATAATCACACGTGGAGGGTCCAGTCGATGCGAAAGAAACGACGCCAGTTCACCGCCGACTACAAGTTCAAGGTCGCGCTGGAAGCAGCCAAGGGGACCAAGACGCTCGCCCAACTCGCTAGCGAACTGGGAGTACACCCCAATCAGATCAGTCAATGGAAAGGCCAGTTGCTGGATGGCGGCGCCAAGCTGTTTGAGCGCCGCGGCGAGACGACGGAACGCCAACTCCAGCAGCGCGAGGCTGAGTTGTACGAGCAGATCGGGCGGCTGAAGATGGACTTGGAGTGGCTCAAAAGGAAAGTTGCCTCCTGAGGTCTCGGCCAAGCGCGCCTTGATCGAGCCGACGCATGGTTCGATGAGCCTGCGTCACCAGTGCGACTTGCTCGGCTTGCACCGCTCGACCTACTATTACGAACCAGCCAGCGAGAGCGCCGAGAACTTGGCTATGATGCGCCTGATCGACGCGCAGTATCTCAAGACCCCGTTCTACGGCTGGCGACGGATGACCGCGTACCTCCAGGGTGAAGGGTACCTTGTCAATCACAAGCGCGTCCAACGGCTGATGCGCCTGATGGGGCTCCAGGCGGTCTATCCGAAGCCCAAGACGACCGTTGCCAGTCCCGAACACAAGGTCTATCCGTACTTGCTGCGCCAGCTGGCGATCACGCGGCCCAATCAGGTCTGGAGCGCCGACATCACGTATGTACCTTTGCTAAGCGGCTTCATGTACCTGGTGGCGATCATTGATTGGTTCAGCCGTTATGTGGTCAACTGGCAACTGTCCAACACGCTCGACGGTCGGTTCTGTCTGGATGCGCTGCAGGAGGCGCTTGAGGCGGCTCGGCCCGAGATCTTCAACACCGATCAGGGGGTGCAGTTCACCGCCTTGCCCTTCACGAGCTGCCTGGAAAGAGCTGGCATACGCATCAGCATGGATGGGCGTGGCCGCGCGCTTGACAACATCTTCATCGAGCGATTGTGGCGCTCGGTCAAGTACGAGGACATCTACCTCAAGGACTACGCCTCGGTACCCGACCTGGATACCGGGCTGGAGAGCTATTTTCGGTTCTACAATCACGATCGGCCGCACCAAAGCTTGGGCTACCGTACCCCGGCCGAGGTTCATCTGGTCTGAGTGGCCTATTGTGTATTTGTGTCCTTCACCTTATTTTGGCCCTATCGTGGTCTTGACAGAGGGGTCCGCTATATAGTGCGGCAGACGGCCAAGCTTGAGCGCCACCATATTGCGGGGGTATCGCGAGCATGTCAAGCGCCACTTTGTTCATGTTGTTGATGAGGGTCGATTGCGGGGACTGGTCATCGATAGCCTCTACCACTAACGTCGTCTCAAGGAGCGCCATCGGAATACCGTATACCGAAGAATAGTATCCGATCGTCGAGCCGAGGCGAGGATCCATCATGGAAACCGGGCCGGGCGTCGCGCTCAAAGGAACGTCGGTCATGTCAGTTCCGCACCCTGGTCCGGTATCATTACATGGGAAGTGACCTGTCGTGTCTCTCAAAACGAGAGGGGAGTTGTTCGCATACGCATACCGGTTGAGGGCCTGGCTGCCTTTGCCCGGCGTAACACTGTCCGGCTGGATAAACCGCGCCAGCAGCGGGTCGTAGAACCTTCCAGCGCTCGTGCCGTCGCTGTAGTGGTACAGGTTGCTCAGCACGTTGAGGCGCTGGCCGGTGTAGAGCCGATCCGTCGTCGGTGGCGTCTCGCCCCGCCGCCGCTCCCCGAACGCGCTGTAGCGCTCTCGCCCCACTACCTTCCCGCTCGTGTCCGTCAGCGTGCTCGTCGAGCCGAGATGATCCGCCTGCACGTACGTCAGCGTCTCGCATGTCCCCACCGGCGGACACCCGAAGATGGTCATGCGCGTCGCCAGCAGCTTCCCCTCGGCGTAGTACCGCTTCGTCTGCACGCTCGCCGCACTATCGTACTCGTAGTGCGGCCCGGCCACCCGCGCGTCGCTTGCCGGATGGCTCGGCCGCTCCTCCTTGTACGCCCCGTCGGCGATGGGCCCGTCCAGGTACAGCGACCCCGTGTACTCGAGCCCGAAGCACGTGTTGGAGGTGGTCGTGCCGACACCGATGGTCATGCTCACCACCTGGCTGCTGCTGACGAGGTTAGTGCGGTATCTCTGGGCGTAATCGTTGGGTGTTCAGTTGGATGGTAAGGATATGCAGGATCAAAGGTCCTCCCATGCACGAGGACGACAGAGGCAAGTAATATGTCTTGTTCGCCTCTCATTAGGCTGGGTCTGCCTGCATCGTTAAGGGATAGGAAGGGGACAGTTCTTCGTCCGCCCGTAAGATGCGCGCCTCTCTGTTACTGCCAGGCACAAAAGTCAAACGGCACCACGGCCCCACCTCATCTTGGCCTGCCTCGTAGTATAATTCATAATCTCCTTCGGGAAATTGGATTAATCTGCTACTTGGGATGCTGGCGACCTCAACCAAACTTGCTGCATTTATTGAAAACGGTACAACTATTGCCCGCTTCGTGTTGTCTTGAAGGCTAAACTGTTCGGCCAGCTCGACCTCTATTCGGTGCGAGCCGCCCTCCTGGAGAGTTGCAAATGAAACACTACCCGGACGCCAACTAAAGCCTTGGGCGACATGTTGGTCAGACCAATCGTTGAAAGGCTGCTCTAAACTCGGGTCGAAGACGGCCAGCGTTGAATACAGTACCGATAGGTCAAAGGATTCGCTTTTCATAATCCTTCTCCCTTACGGCACGACAATGATTTCTATTTGTGCGCCATCATCTAGACTACGGCATGCGTTCCCGATACACGCTCCGGCGCCTCGATTTTGGGCACGGTTAATGCTACGAACACTAGCTCCTGAGCCACCTTCCTTGAACATTGCCGGCGGGTACTCATCTCTGTCAAGGCCTGTTATGGTCGGATTACCCTGCATAGAGGCAGCTCTACGAGCATCAGTACCCGTACGATCAATTGTTAGAATACTCGGATGGCCCGCTGCCTGAGCATCCTCGATATGGCTCGCTGCCTCTGGATACTTACTTCTCCGAATCTCGATTTGCACTATGCCAGACTTGACTACATCAGATTCCACTGCGTTAGAGGGATTGACACTCGGGATTGCCTCCTGGTCTGCGCCGTTTCCGGTCGCACCCACCACGCCAAGCATAACGCCGACGCCGCCAGCCAGCATCAGGTTTTGCCACCCGACTACGCCGTGCTCCAGGGCCCACCGCCCTTGCGTGACCTGGATGGCCGACCGCGTCCCCCTCACGTCCAGGTACGACCACGGCGTCTGTTCGATGTTGTTCAGAACTGGATCGTATTCAACATTGTAGTCGCCGTAGGCCTGCATGAACAGGTCGAAGTTGCGGTCGTCGTAGACAGCATTCATCGCAATGGGACTGCCCCATTCGCCACCTGGGTTGTCGTCCTTGAAGGCGTGTCCCGTTGGGTCGGTGTATCTGACGGGGTTGTTGGCGGAATACGCGTAGCGGTTGAGCGCCTGGCTGCCGCTACCGGGCGTGACGCTGTCGGGCTGGATGAACCGCGCCAGTACGGGGTCGTAAAACCGACCGGCGCTTGTGCCGTCGCTGTAGTGATACAACCCGCTCACGCTGTTGTACTGCTGGCCGGTGTAGAGCCGATCCGTCGTCGGTGGCGTCTCGCCCCGCCGCCGCTCCCCGAACGCGCTGTAGCGCTCTCGCCCCACTACCTTCCCGCTCGTGTCCGTCAGCGTGCTCGTCGAGCCGAGATGATCCGCCTGCACGTACGTCAGCGTCTCGCATGTCCCCACCGGCGGACACCCGAAGATGGTCATGCGCGTCGCCAGCAGCTTCCCCTCGGCGTAGTACCGCTTCGTCTGGCGGTTCAGCGCATGGTCGTACTCGTAGTACTGGCCAATCACCCGCGCGTCGCTCGTCGTCCCAGCCGGCCGCTCCTCCTTGTACGCGCCGTCCGCTTTTGGCCCGTCGAGGTACAGCGACCCCGTGTGCGCCCAGGCGTGGAACCGCCAGCTCAACCCCCGCGGCATCTCGTACCGCGCCTCGGAGCGCGTCCCTTCCGCCCCCTCCTGCCACACGCTCACCCGGAACCCCGCCGCCTCATCCGCCGCTATCTCCAACACGTACCACGCCGTCGTGTCCAGCCCGCTCATCAGCATCAGCTGGTTCGTGAAGCTCGCCCCCACGCGCGTCCGCAGATACAGCGTCCCCTGCTCTTCGTACACCCCGACGTAGTTGGCCACGTCGGTGCTCTCCAGCGCCACCACCGCCCCGCTCCCCGTCTGGCTCAGCTTGAACGCCACCCGCACCTGCTGCGTGTCGCCGACGTTCCCGTTGCGGTACGTCTCCACCGTCCAGTCCGTCGCGTTGCCCGTCAGCCGCAGGGTGGTCGTATGGCCCGTGCCGTCGTTGGGGTTGACACCCCACGTCACACTGCCGCCGTCCGACCAGGCGCTGGTCCAGCCCGGCGGCTGGCTCGCGAAGTCCTGGCTGTACAGCGCCTGGGCCGGCAAGGGCGTGCTGGTGCGGCGCGTCAGCGCGCCGTCGCCATCGTAGCGGTAGGTCTCCAGCTCCGTCGCGCCCCACTTCACCGTCGTGAGGCGTCCCTCGGCGTCGTAGTCCAGAGTCTGGCTGCCGCGTGTCGTCATGGCGCCCGCCCGGTCGTAGCCGAAGCGCGCTGCGGCGTCCGTACCCAGGTGGCTGACGGCGTGGGGCTTGCCCCCCTCGTAGCGGTACGTCTGACCGTCGCGCTGGGTCAGGTTGCCCAGGTTGTCGTAGGCGAATGTCTGGGCGAAGGGGCCGTCCGCCATCGTCAGGCGGTCAAGGGTGTCGTAGTTGAAGCTCTGGTTTTGCGTTCCATCCTGCTTTTCCTCAATGAAAGTCATACTGCCAAACGTGTCGTAGCTGTAACGCAGGTCTGAGTCCAGAACTCCACTGCCCGCGTTCTTCGCCCAGGTCTGTAACTGAGTCAGGCGCTGGCTGGCGGCGTCGTAGTCGTAGGAGGTGTGGACGCCGTTGCCGAGGGTGGCATTCGTCGGCTGGCCCGCCACGTTGTACGTCTGGCTCGCCAGGTAGTCACTCGTCCCGCTGACCTTGATGATGCGCCCGGCGCTATTGTAGGTGGTCGTCACCACTTCGTCGTCGGGGTACTTTTGACGAATCACCTTGTCCGCGCTGTTGTAGTCGTAGCCGGTCGGATAGTTCCAACTGGCGATGACCCGCGCCTCCTGGGTGACCCGCCCGCGTCCGTCGTAGGTGTAGGTCACCGTGTCACCCCCGACACTCATCTGCGTGCGGCGGCCCTTGCGGAACGCGCCCGCTGTCCCATCGTCGTAGGTGGTCGTCACCGATGGCGTGCTTGGGTCGTTCGGATAGCTCTTGCCCGTCAAGCGGTCGAGGCTGTCGTAGCTGTAGCTCACCTGCTGCCCGCGTCCGTCGGTTTGCAGCTTGACGTTGCCCTGCGGGTCGTACTGATACGTCCACGTTCCGCGATCTGGGTCGCTTACGCTCAGACGGTCCAGGCGGGTCTTATCATTCGTTGGGTCCAGTCGGCTGGAGGTTGTGACGTTGCCGTTGGGGTCGGTGACCGAGATGACCCGGTCCAGCGGGTCGTAGGCGTACGTCGTCGCCAGGCGCGTCGCCACATCTGTGCGCTCCTCGACCCGCGTCGTGCGCCCCAGCCCATCACTCTCCTCCGACCGCTCCCGCACGTCGGCCCACGTCATCTGCAAGCCGTCTATCTCCACCTGCGTTTCGGCAGGAATCTCGAAGCCGACCGTCAGCGTGGCGCCGTCAACCGGGGCCGTGAACGTGCGGTGGAAGAGCTGCCACTGCAAGCCCGGCGCGCTGACGGGATAGTCCGCCGCCCCAGTCGCCTCCGTCCCGTTGACCTTGACAATGGCCCGCACTGTTCCATTGCCGTACATCCGCCGCGCCAGCCACGACAATGTGAAAGTCCAGTTCTTGGGCAGCACAACCGAGCCATAGGTCGTCGAGGCTTCGGCGCGCACCGGCCCCGAACTCCTCGATGACCCGATGCGCAGGGCAAAGCGCCCGTCCACCCCGGTTCCCACGCGCTGGGCGACCCCATCCCCGCAGGTCCAGCCCTGGGCGCACGCCCCGCCGCCCGACGTCTCGAAGCTCGGATTGAGGCCGCTGATGTCGAACGGTGCGCCGCGATGGGCGGTGTATGTCGTGCGCTGCTCGCGAAGAGGCGTCACGACGGAGGTTGTGCTGTCTGGCCGAATGGTGAGCGCCAGCGCGCCGAACGCATCGTACTGATACGTGGTGTACTTCAGCGTCGGGCTTCCCAGGGACGGGCGGCCGCCGAAGCACGTGTCGTTGCCCCCGCAAATGTTGAAGGAGCCCGGCCAGTACGGCTCGGTGTCGGCGCTCTTCAAGCCACGATTGTTGTAGTAAGTGGCGACGGCCTGCGCCTCCCCGGCCGCGGCGGGGTGCTCGGTCTTGGTGAGGATGGGACGGCCCAGGCCGTCGTAGAAGACGGTCGAGGGTATGACCCGGTTCGCGTCCAACCGCTTCTTCGCGCTGACACTCAGCCGGGCCGTTTCCGCCGCATTGTAGACGTAGTCGTAGTGCTCGGTCGGGTCCATATCGCCTGGGCGCGTGATGTTGCGCCGACGGCCGAAGTCGTCATAGGTGTAGGTGACGCGCGAGCCGCTGCCATTCGCATCCTCGATCCAGCCGGGGGCCTGCCAGCGGTACGCCGTGTCGTCCCACCCCGCCTTTTCGTAGACAAGCTGGTTCGTCTGGGTGATCTGCTCGACAAATGTATGGAGGGCGCTCTCATACGTCGTCGTGACCGGGCGCGGGGCGCCGACCGTCTGCCCGTTCACCGAAAACTCAGGCCACGTCGTCTCGACGGTGCGGTTGCCGTAGCTGTCGTAATCGTAGTGGGTATCCGCCGTCGTCTCGCTGGCGCACTGCCAGCAGTCCACGCGGCGCATCCAGCTCAGCTCGCCCTTCGTCGTCGGCCCGGCGACGCCTGGGACGAAGCGCCCGCCGCTCCACGGGATAGCGTTCCGCCCGTCGTAGCTGTAGTACGTGACCTTCGGCCACCACGGTCCGACGCCATATGGGCCGTTGACCCCCTCGATCACTGCTTTGTCCACGATGTAGCTGTATTGGCCGGGCGCATTGGCATCGGGGGTCGAGCGCGGCTCGAACCAGCGCTTGGTGGCGCGCGTGTAATGACCGGCGGGATTCGTGGGCGAGGGCGCACAGTTGTAGCGATCCGGGTTAGGATCGTTGAGATCGGTCAGCCCTTCGCAATCCCATTCATCCGTGACATTTCCATAATCGTCGTAGGCATACTCCTGGACGTCGGCGAAGCCGGTCGGGTAGACGATGGCGCCGGGGTCGGGGAAGGCCCAGGTTTTGCTGAGCTCGACGGCGCGGACGTTCCCGCTTGCGCCGTGGTCAGGTAGACGAAACTGATTGAGAATCCTTCGTTTCGTGCCGTTCCCGCCCCCTGTGCCGTCAGTCCAGGCGTGAACGGTGTCGGTTTCATACTCCCGGCCGCGCAACCACTTGGTGTCGTTGGCGCTATAGGCCAGGCCGCGGTTGTCGGTGACGGGCTGGTTGGTGAAGAAGAAGTGCTGGACAGCGTGGCCCGCCGCATCCGTGACTTGCGCCCAATCGAACCAGATGAGCCGATGATTGTCTGTGTCGTAGCGGCCGATACTCGGGTAATTGTAGAGATACTGCATGACGGGGTCGCCAGACATCGGGTTCAGCTTGCGCAGTTGAACGCGATTGCGACTGATATCCGGCACGTGATGCTGCCCCCGGCTCTCGGGACTATAGGCCTGGTAGGTCAGGTCAATCAGCCCGCCCAACGCCGTCTCAACGCGCGTCAGCTGGTGGCGCGCGAGCGGCGAGCGGCCCGGCCCATCGAAGTTGTCGTAGCTGAACTTGTAAGAGGGGGCGTTGCTGGCGTACAGCGGCGTGGCGAAGTTGGCGCCGCCGTATTCGCTGATGGCCGTCAGGCGAATTGTCGGGCGCTTTGTCTCGGTATACCTGTCCCAGATCGGCGTCGCAGTATCATACGTAAACGCGTACTTGCGGAAGGGCAGCTCTCGCGCGTTCGGCGAGGTCTTGATGTAGCTGGTGATCTCTTCGAGCTTATAGCGCTGAATGTAGTAGTAGTTGCATTGGCCGCTCCCCTGCATGATGTAGTCGTTGAGGGACTTGTCAATATCCTGACCCGCTGAAAGCCCCTGGTCTTGCACCCGATTGGCGCTAAACCCCCACGTCGTGCCTTCCTGGTTGGCGCGCCAATCGCGCGTCACCCAGGTGTGCGTCGGTTGCTGCGGATTCGTGGGCGTTCGCCACAGGTTCTCGTTGAAGCGAATCTCTCGCTGATACTGCTGACCGAACGTGGGTGTGCCGTCGGCCGTGCCACTGAAGGTGTAGCGGATCACGGCCGGGTACGCCGCGCGATCATACGGATGATAATCTTGCCTGGTATGCCAGACACCAAAAGAATCCTGCCACGGGACTTCACACTTGTTCTTGCGGTAGGGGTCCTGGCTGTGGACCTTGCCATCCGGCCAGTACCAATCTTGGAAGTAATCAACCTCCATGCGGTTGCCGTGGGTGTCTACGACGCGATCCAGGGAATAGCCCCACGCCGGCGCGCCGCCCCAGGTGTTGTCTTCCCCACCCCCGTACTGCGCCCAGCCCCGCAGGTGCTCGGAGTTGTACGAGTAGCCGAAGCGATAGTACGTCCCCGACCTGTCCCACACCTCCCACCAGACCCCGTGGTCGTTTTTGCCAAGTGTCGGTGTATACCGACGGATGATTCGCAGATAGCTGTCGCGTTCCGTCTTGAACTCTAATGCGTCGGTCTTTGCCTTATGGTTCTGACAATTGGGGGTGATACAGACGAGCTTCTCGCGTGTGCCATTCAGCTCCAGGTAGTACGTCGGGATGTTCGGCGCAGGTCCATTCACGGGCGTCACCTGGTCTATGCCCGTGACGACCGATGTGATCCGCCCCAGGTCCAAGCTCCAGCCCAGGCCGAGCCAGTCAGCCTGCGTCGAGGGCGACTCGTTGGCCAGAGCGTCCTGGCGCGCCAGGACATCGTTGATCTGGTCCGGCACAACACTGGAGTAGCTCAACGTCAGATGGGGCATCATCTTGGCCGTCCCCTCAGGTACGTCGAGGGGGATCGCCAGGGTGGTCGAACCCGTGAAGAGGTCCACATTCACAGTATCGGTTTTGGCGCCGGGCTGCCAGTCTTTGCCGTAGTCTGTCGTCAGGCTATACGCCGAGAATTGAGTGACGGACGCCACCAGCACTTGTCCACGGAGGGTGGACGGAACCAGCTCCCATTCGAGAGTCGTCGGATCCAGGTCATACAGCGCGACGTTGACCCCGTCTACGACAAACCCAGGCAGGGCCGCCAGGTCAATCCGCAGCTCGGTCGGCCTGTCGAGGACATGCACCGGGTCATTGGTGACTGTATCGGTGAGATTGATTGTGAAGAAAAGGCGCGGCGTGAGGTACGGTTTGAGGCGTGGATACGTGGGTTCTGTTTCCACGTCAACGGTGAGGGGGTGATGGTAAGCGTTGCTCGGGAAGTCCAGGTGCAACGGCCCGGCGTCAATGTGGCCCCCAACAGTTGGGTCAACCTGGCCATGGGTCGGGGGAACCCGGGGCCGGCGCGCCAGATAGGCCAGATCGTAGTAGTCAGAGGGCGATGGGTTGGGGAGCGGCGTAGCGGTGGCTTCTTCAGTGGGCGCCGAGGTGGGCGTGGCCGGCGGAATGACAGCCGCCTGGGTCATAGTTGGAGAAACGAACGGAGACGCGATCGGCGGGATGAGCCAGGGGGTTGGTGTGGGCGCTGACAGAGAGGGGCCGGGATAGGCAGGCAGAGCATCGGAGGAGGTCGTTGCAGGCAGCAGGAGCGGTGGTTGGGGAGCGGCCGGTGTCGCCGTCACTCGGGCCGCTGACAAAGGTTCCGGCGGGCTTCCTGGCTGGGCAGAGACGAGAGCGCCCGAGAGCAGCAGGACAGCCAGCACAACACCGAAGCCCAGGAACCCCCTCGCTACCAGGGAATGCGGGATGCGAGACATCGGCGCCTCTACTTTCTCTCAAAGGAGACCTGTGACAAGGCAATGGCGTCGCGCGGATAGGACGAGTGGAGGGGAGAGCGAACAACGCCACCTTCAACTTGAGAGGCAGCGAGTCACGAAGCTATTGTGCCATGAGGTGGAATGCTTGTCAAACCCGTTATGCTAAGCCCTGCTAAGCAGGCTAGGCGGCCTCCGGCGGAAGCGCATCTGAGGTTCTTTGTACCAACGACATCGAGCAATTCCTGGGCGATGAGGCTAAGCCGATCTATGGCCACCGACTTCGCTCGAGCGTCCGGCTTCCGACACGCTGCCAGATCGGGCCGCGCATCCCCTCGCCATTGTTCTGACTGTGCACAGTCGCCTCGTTGGTGAGCCAGATTGCGAAACCGTTATCATTCCCCAAACCCGCTGCTTGTAGTGCATCGAGGATGCGTGCTTCGTCAGCAGCGCGCTGTGTGACAATTAGCAGCGCTGGCATGTTGGCGTAGTCGCGGCGGTAGAGGCGGCGCTCGTGATACTCGGCGTATGCCTCAAACTTTGCCTGCAATGCCGGCTGCCGCATCGTCCCTCGATCGTACTCCAACCAGAAGCTGTGCCGTTTGCCGGCGATCGTGTAGACTCCGTAGCCGTCAGGGCGGATCATGCCCTGCCCACACTGGGCCGCGCTGCGCCAGACTATCACTCGCTCGTCACGCCCTTCCGCTCGCGCCCGGCGCGCCGCTCGATACAGCCCCACGAATACGCCGTTGACCCCGAGGGTGTGGTCTAGCACCTGCACCAACTTCCGCCGCACGCCAATCGCTTCCTGGGGTCCACCACCCACATACCCTAGCCAGTGCATCGCCTCGGCCACGGTTAGCCCTCGGTTTTCGGCCAGCAGTCGCAGCGCCACGCGTGTCACCTCTAGCCAACCGCCCGCCGCTGCTTGCAGCCCGACTTCATCGGCGGTTAGTCGCCTCAAAGCTCCAAGCGCGACGAGGCGATCACATTGCCGTCGCGCCCAGGGGGCCGTCCAGTCTATGATCTCGGCCAGGTCAGCCGGCGACAGGAACGGGTGACGAGCGGTCACGTCCAGCATCTCCCGATCCACTGCTGTCAGGGTCAGTGCAAGCGACGCAAGTTGGTTCTTGGCCGGCAGCTTCTCTACCGTCAACGTCGCCTCCAAGCCGCGTAGGTTCCAGGTCTTGACATTGTTGTGCACGCTAACTTGCTCTTTGACCGGAGCAGGTCGTGCACGCGCCTGGCAAAGTTGCCCTCGAACCTCCCCAATCTCCACCTCACCCCGTCTAACTTGCGCCCACGTCACGACCTGGCCCTCCAGGGGACTATCGCGCTGTACACGTCCCGCTTCCACCAGGAGATTGCGCCAAGCTGTCGCGCGAGTCGCCCCGACCGTGCCTACCACGACCAGTGGCAGCGCGCCGCCCTCGACGTGCCGCCACTCGACCAGGCCCCGTAGCAGCCGTTGATAGCGCCGTAGCGGGACACCTCCCACGTCTGCGATGAGCAAGTACTCTCCTTCTACGTCGCCCCACCGCAAACATGCCCGCGCCGGCGTCCGTACCGTGACGATGCTCTCGGATCTGCGTCGGTAGCTCAGATGCCACGGCGCCTGCCAGCCCACGAGTGTCGGTGGCTCGGGACCGGAAGCGGCGACGGCCGCGAGGAGACGGTACAGGGCCAGGTCGTGGGGCAGGCGCGGCAGCCGTCGAAGCAAGTCACCGCGCCGCAGCCGCCGCCCTTGGGCCAACGTCGCGGCATCAATCCCATTTTCCAATGCCACAATCGCTACCCCCAGTCCCGTCAGGTAGGCCAGGCGCGGGTTGTGCCCGCTTTCGAGGGGCGGCTGGATGCGCCCAATCAGCCCCAGCGCATCCAACCGCCCAATCACCCGATACACCTCTGCCGGTCCGCCTAGCCCCATCAGGCGCATCAGCACCTCCACCGGCGCGAAAGGCAGCCACGACAGCAGGTCCAACACCTCTTGCTGCGTCGCCGTCAGGGCGTCCGCCAGCGCTTCTACATCGTTGCCCGTGAGACGCGTCACGACCCTTGTCCAGTCTGACCCGACCGGTTCGCACCGTTCGACCGACCGCGTGACCGGGCGCGCCTCGACCGCTGCGTCTCCGCCGTGTCTTCCTCTCCCGACGATGCGGCACTGCTAGCGGTCTTGGACCTATTCGCGTTGGCCTCGGCCTTCTCGGCCTGCGTCACCCGAAGCGTGGCCGTCATCAGCATCTCCTCCGCGCGCCGTGAGGGCGTCCCGTACTTTGCCACTGATGCTTGTGCGACCATCTGCGCCCGCATCGTATCCCCTTCTGGCGGGGGATCCAACTTGACCGAGAACACCGGCAGGCGCCGCCCATCCGTCGAGAGCTTGGCGTAGCACTCGTGCTCCCCTAGCTCCACCAGGTCGGCGACCTCCACGCCTCCGCCCAGTTCTGGCGCCAGATAGCGCGCATCCTCGGCGCTCATGTGGAAGGCGAACAGCCCGTCGATGTTGGCGAACACCATCCCCCGCACGTCTCGCACCCCCTCGGCGTCCAGGTTCGCCAGCCGCCCCAGGCTCTGGGTTGCCAACGTCAGGCTCGCCCCGTACTTGGCCAACTCCCCCAGGATGCCCTCGTAGTCGATGCTGGGGAGGGTGTGCGCCTCGTCGATGAGTAGATGCACCGGCCCTCGCCGCTCCCTCGGCCACGTTGCCCGCTCGCGGATCGCCAGGCTGAGGAGGTTCACGAGCGTCCCGCCGATCAGCGCCGCGGTGCTCTCCCCGACGAGGCCACGCGCTGTGTGCAGGAGGACGATGGTGTCCGACTTGACCCAGGCGCGGGGATCAATCGTGGAACGCGGCTGGCCGACGATGAACCGAGCCGCCTGGCTGCCGACGAAGCGTTGCACCTTGGTCTGAACGGGGTTGACGACCTCCGTCTGGAAGTGAGACCCCAGGCTGTCGTAGTAGCTCGTCCACCAGGCACGAACGGTGAGGTCATCCACGTTCTGCAGCACGCGGCGGCGGAAGGCGCGTTCGGCCAGCAGCGGCGGCACGTCCAGCAGGGTATATTGATAGTCCCGTCCCGCGTCGCGTTCGTCACGCACAATCCGCTCGTTCGCCAGGTAGAGCGTGAGCAGGGCGAAGCGGAAGGCGTCCTCCATGCGCGGACCCCAGAAGCGGTCGAACTCGTGGCGCAGGACGGTCAGGGCGTTCTCCACCGCCTGGTCGCGGTTCCAGCCGAGGCCGACATCCAGGA
Source organism: Anaerolineae bacterium (assembly GCA_046328525.1). Taxonomy (GTDB): domain Bacteria; phylum Chloroflexota; class Anaerolineae; order Epilineales; family JAHCIE01; genus JBDHWG01. Next base: position 40,770 of record JAXLWK010000004.1, on the reverse strand, counting down.
GGTTGAGGCCGAAGGGTCGGTCACTGTTGGCGACGTCGAGGTAGACCACGTCGTTCGGACGCGAGCGCCCGACGAGGCCAAGCGCCGCCTGGACGAGGTCGCGGTGGGGATCGACGAGCACCAGCGTACCCGGCTGCTCCATCAGGTACTGGGCCAATCTCAGCAGGAGGGCTGACTTGCCGCGGCGGGTCTTAGCCACGAGAAGCAGGTGGCGGCCCAGCAGATCGTCGGGCAGGCAGACCGGGATCTGGCGGCCCTGTCGCTCGGAGATGCCGACCCGACACCCGCGCCCCACGTCGAGGGGTGGGGGCTGCCAGCGCCGGGCAGTGGTGCGCTCCAGGAGCGGCGTGTCGGCGGTCGCCTGGGGCAGATGCCAGAGGCCGGCCAGCTCCCGCGTGTTGAGGATGGCCACCCGGCCGCCCCGCAGGTTCAGGAGGTCATCTCCTTCGACGCGCAAGCGACGAGGCGTCAGCCGGTTGCCCGACGGCAGATCGAAAGGCCGATAGGCATCGGCGAGATGGTCGAGGATGGCCTGCACGTGCTCCTTGGGGGCCGCCTTGGGGGCGAAGACGGCGAGCCGCAGTTGCGCCTGGTAGGCCGGGTGGCTGATCTTGTCGCGCACGAGCTGCGGGTCGTACACCGGCTTGTCGGTCAGACGGCGGATCAGCCAGAAGCCGGCAATCAGAATGCCGACGACGACGACGGCGATAAGGGCCAGGGCGAGCCGGCCATAGCGGTTGTAGAACTCGAGCAGCCGCGGGCCAACGACGACGGCGACCAGGATGAGGGCGGCGAGAATGAGCTTACTCGAGGCGGAGCCTGTTTCGGTAGCCGCCTCCTGGGCCATGCGCTCCTGGTACAGGGGTGGCTCAATCGACATGCGGCGGTAGGGCTTCGACCAGCGCGGGGAGGCAGGACTTAGGACGAGCTGGCTCACAGCGCGCCACCCGTCCGGTAGGTTGGCCAGGGCGGCCAGGACAGGGAGCAGGGGGTCGGCCTGGGCCGGGCGGTCGGGGTGCAGGTCGTCGTCCTGGAAGCTGCGCAGGGGCAGGTAGGGCGGCTCCTGCAGGACGAGGGAGTAAGCGGCGACGCGCTCCGTGGACTTGACGCGGAGTGGGTCGTCGCCGAGGGGATGGTCGCCCTCGACAGGGCGCAGGTCGGCCTGGGGGTAGGCGACGCCGAGGCGGGTGTGCAGGTCTTGGGCTGTCATACCGCTCGACGGGCGGATGAGGAAGTGACGGGACAACGAGGTCGCCCAGATCTCCAGGCTGAGGGGGTGGCGCGAGGCCAGGGCAGCCAGGAGGTGCTCGGCGGCGGTGAGGGTGGCCGCGTTGGTGCGCGGCGTGATGATCTCGAACACGTGCGTCTCGGTCTGTCCAGTTGTGCGGGACATGGAACCTCCATAGGGTTCAGATAGCGGAACGGCTGCGGACAGTGTATCACGCGACCGTCCCCCGGCCGTGATTTTACCGTCCCCCCAGCGTCCTTTTTCGGAAGCCGCTGAAATTCATCAGCGAGAATCCTGAAGAGTCACCGTGACAACGAGCACGAGCGCCGCGATTGACGGCTAGATCGGCGCGAAACGAACACTGAGGCGTGGGGATGATTTTCGAGGACTGTGTGAGCCCGGCGATCAGCGTTACGCGCCTCATGCTGAGTTCCCTCCACGGTTTCGTCGGAGCGCCGCTCAACGACTTCTGGCTGAACGACGGCGCGCTCCCTAAAGGACGCTCAAAGGACGGTTGGACGAAGTGCATCTCGAGCGGCGTGAACATAGGCGCCTCCACCAGTGTACCAAACGCCACTTTCCCGGCGCTTTCCTGGCGCTTTCCCGGCGCGCGACTTGGGAAAGTGGCGAAACTTCGGTTCGAGTGACAGCCATCAGTCCGCAGGCCAAAGCACCTGCACACGGGGTTGTCATTGCCATTGTACAGATGCTCAGTTTCACACGGATTACATGCAAGTTACTCCGGAGCGTCATTCGATCAATTTTGGAAAACTCGCTCACTTTCCCAGATCACGCGCCGGGACAGTGAGCTGTGGCGGCGCTAGATCGGGCAAGCGGCCCACTTTCCCGGCGGCACGTCCGGGAAAGTGAGCGGCTGCAGAGCCAGATCGGGGCGTCATGTCACTTTCCCGGCTGCAGGTCCGGGAAAGTGGTGCGTTTGCGTCTCGTTTCGGCACGAAAGGACCCAAAAAGGACACTTTGCAGCAACGGGGTACGGCCGGAGGACGCTGGCAAGCGCTTCAGCAACGACAAGGGACGCCCGAAGGACGCTGGCAGGCGCTTCAGCAACAACGAGGGACGCCCGAAGGACGCTAAGAGGACGCTTCGCGGCAATGGAGTACGCCCGGGTATGTTCCGGGGACGCCTAACGTCATCCAGGAACGGCCGGAGGGCGTTAGGAAGCGCCTGAGCAACAATGGGGTACGCCCGGGGTACGTTCCGGGGACGCCTAGCGACAACCAGGGACACCCGGAGGACGCTTCGAGGACGCCAGCACAAGGCTATATGACACATTCATCTCCCTCAATTACATACCTTTGTCGCAAACTCGCTTGCCGTGTAATCGCCAAGACACTCCCCGGTAACGCTAGACGTATATGATGGTCATGTACGACCACGCCTGGTGCCAGTATACGCGGGCTCGGTTCCTATTCGGTTCCTATTCAGGTGCTTTTCGGGAACTTTTCGGTAACTTTCGAGCACCTGAGAGTATTGCCCAGCCCGATGGCTATTCTCCACGTCCTTGAGGGCCACCGGGTTCTCCAGCCCCACACTGACGCGGAACACGAGCCACGATGGGCCAAAGCGCCGGAAGCGGTGCGACAGCCACCGTCGGGTGGAGTTCTCAAGCAAATTTGTGCGATTCTGGCGAAATGCCTGTCGAGTTACCGAAAAGGAACCGAAAAGGAACCGAGGTTTGATAAACTGGGGTAGGTCAATTTGGAGGCTGTTGAACGAGGGACGGAAAACAAACGCTTATGGGACGGTAGGGGGACGTCCGGGGGACGGTAGTATTGTAAACTAGGGCAGGAAGTTTCGAGACTTTCCCAAACTGCCGACCGGGAAAGCGCCGGGAAAGCAGCGGGAAAGTGGGGTGTTGTATGCTAGAGAAACAGAGGTCGTCCATCGTGACCCAGCTGACGTGACAGGAGACTAGACGATGACTATTGATCTTGACCAGGTCAACAAGGCTATGCTCAACCTGAAAAGGCAGGCAGCCCAGCGAGGAACCCTTACGGAGGTGCAATTCCATGAAAGGGGGTGAGGCTATCTGAACCGAGAACAAACACAACAAGCAGACGAGCGACACGGCTTCAGCACACAATCAGGGAAGCTGGAGTTTGTCGGATCGTTCACCAAGGAGCAATCCGACGCTCTGGCTCGCTGTTACACTTTGCTGCTTAGGCTGGCACTTGCCAGCAAGGAACCTGAGGCACAAGCACGTGAGGATACGACATCCGTTTGAAGACGGGCGAATTGGCACCCAACGGGCGCTATATGGTTCCCCATACCCGTATCCTCGCCCACCCGTTAGGGCTGGCGAGGATACAACAGGCGGACTTCCACCACCTCTGACCTACACTGACCAACAATTCATGGGAAACTCAGCCGATCTCCTTGACAGGCGTACTACTTTATGATAAAATACCCACAGAGAGCAATATTCCACGACAATGGACTCCCAAGAGTATCTCACGCCCAAGGAAGTTGCCCAACTCCTCAAGGTACACGAGGAGACAATCCGACGTTACCTGCGTTCAGGGGAGCTACCGGCAGTCAAGCTGCGAGGCGTCTATCGAGTGAAGAGGGAAGACCTAGACGAGTTTCTGAAGAAGCACCGAACTCTATAGGCGAACGGAGGCCGAGGCTGCGCCAACAGCCCCGACCCCCTAGCGCCCCCGCTGGGACTATCAGCGAGGGGCTGGTTTCGATATTACCACGTCTGTCGACGGCGGTCAACCAGCCTTTGCGTTGGTGACCGCCGTTTGACATTTGGTGGCGGGGTGAAGCAACCACCAAGAAAGGACGAACGAATGAACCGAGAGACTTCTGCCTACAAGTTACTGCCGGATGCCGCCCTCGGGCAGCGCCTGGCCAAGCTGCACGCGCTGCTCATCGCCCATCGCTACGACGCCGCTCGTGGCGAGCAACTCGATGTTCTGACGCAGGTCACGCCCGGGGCAGTTGAGTACTACGACACGCCAGAGAGTGCGCCTTGCCCCCCTCAGATTGCGGTCGTTCAGGCTCTCCTGGATCTGGCTGCATGTGAGGTACAGGAGGCCATGTATCTGGGCTACCTCGTCGCACTCTGTGGGGTGGTGCATGTTCCAGTGGCCGTGTCTCCCGAGATGTGGGCGCGTGAGGCAGTTAAGCGCCTCATGCTGGAAGGCCTAATGGCGTACAACCTTGGCTTCGGCTATGAATTGACAGAACGGGCGACCGTAGCCCTGCAAGACCCGGTCGCCCGCTAGCGAGGATCCGTCACTTCACCCCGCCACCTCTCTATGTTACCACGATGTTCGCCGCGCAGCCAGCCGGTGATCCTTGATAGAGGGAAGTTAGGAGTGCTCACATGATGAAGCGAGCTGTTCTGTATGCTCGGGTAAGCAGCGATGACACCCGACGAGAGGGACGGAACCTTGCCGGCCAACTCAACATGTGCCGCGGGTACGCTCAGCAGCATGGCTACATCATCGTGGACGAACTGGCCGAGGACGACCGCGGTGCAAGCGGTGTACTGCTGGATCTTCCGCAACTCAACCGCGTGCGGGAGATGGCGGCTGCCAAAGCGTTTGACGTGCTGGTCGTCCGCGAGATCGACCGTCTGAGTCGCAACCTTGCCAAGCAGCTGATTATCGAGCAGGAGCTCAAAGCCACGAGCGTACAAATCGAGTATGTACTTGGCGAGTATCCAGATACACCCGAAGGTGAGTTACAGAAGAACATCAAGGCCTCGATTGCCGAATACGAGCGCCTGAAGATTGTTGAGCGGATGAAGCGGGGCCGCCGTTTGAAGGCTGAGAGCGGCAGCGTCATCCCAATTCCCCCACCTCCTTATGGCTACAACTACGTAACGAACGGACGTCACTACCAGCTAGAGATACGTGAGGCAGAGGCAGAGACAGTGCGGAGGATCTTCCAATGGTATACCGAAGGAGATGGCGAGCAGGGGCCAATGAGTATTACTGGAATCACGCGGAAGCTGAGTGAGCTGGCGATACCGACCTGGGCTGATGTCCGAGAGCGGACTGGTGGTGTAAAGAAGAAACGGGCTCGTGGTCAGTGGTGCCGTGGCATGGTCTACAAGATTCTCTCCTCCGAGACATACGCCGGTATCTGGACCTACAGCGACGTCCGGGTGGTCGTGCCCGCGATCGTTCCGCGAGAAGTCTGGGAAGCGGCACAAGAACGCCGTGCCTACAACAAGGAACATAGCTCACGCAACACCAAGCACCAGTACTTGCTGGCCAAGCGCCTACGGTGCGGGAAGTGCGGCTACAAATTGTACGGCTATACAACCCGTGGTCGACACAATCTTTACGCCTACTACTGTTGTCCCGCTGCCACCGATCCGCGCCCTGCACCCCACGAGTGCGACCTGTCGGCTACACGTTGTGAGCGGGCTGATACGGCCGCCTGGCAATGGATCAAGTCCTTCTTGGTAAACCCTGAAAAACTGCGGACTGGGTTGGAGGAGCATCGCCTTCATCTGGAGAAGCAGCTAACGCCACTGCAGGATCGGCGCAAGGTTGTAGAAAAGCTGATTGACGACAATAAGGGACAGTTGGGACGCCTGCTGGATCTGTATTTGAGTGACGGCTTGCCCAGGGATATGATGAGTGAGCGAAAGAACAGGTTGGAGACGACATTGCATGCATTGGAGGCAGAGAGGGCCTCTATTGACGCGCAACTGGAGATACAGATGGTCACCGCGGCGCAGATGGAAGGGATCGACGAATTTGCCGCGAAGGTCGCTCAGGGTCTGGACCTTGCTGACCAGGACTTCGAAGTCCGACGCCGCATCATCGAAATGCTCGACTTTCAGGGCACCATTACGGTCGAGAATGACGAGCGGGTTATGTACGTCCAGTGCATCCTCAGCTCTTCGTCTTTTCAAATTGTGTCTACATCAACGAGCTGGCCTGGCTCCTCAACCGCGCCCTCCAGACGGCGGGCGCTGACCCTGCGCCATACCATCCCGTGATGCGGCGGCTGCTGGACCACGCCGTCGCCCACGGCGTGGATTGGGAGATGGGCGGCATCTACCGCGATGGGGTCGCGTCGGGGGAAGCGCTGATACGGGAGAAGGAGTTCTGGCAGCACGCCGAGAGCCTGGTCGGCTTCCTGGACGGCTACGCCACGTTCAGGGAGCCGCGCTACCTGGACGCCTTCGAGGGCATCTGGCGCTTCGTCGCCGCCCACATGATCGCGCCGGACGTGGGCGAGTGGCGCACGCTACTGGACCGCGACGGGCGCGTCCTGGATGGGCGGCTCGGCAACCCGTGGAAAGTCGCCTACCACACCGGCCGCTCGATGCTGGAGTGCGCCGAGCGGCTGGCGCAGATGCTGAACGCCGAACGGTAGAGACGCGGTATGTGCTCGGGAGTGTAAAGGCGTACCTTGGGGTCTCGCCACTTGAGGGGTACGATTTATCTGGATTGTTATGGTCCCTGCGGCCCCGCGATCACGACCCACTCGGTCACGCCGGGGCAGGCCGTGTAGTCGCGCACCCAGACCTTGCCGCTCCAGCCATTGCCGGTGAACTCGGTCTCGGACTCGCCCGGCTCCGAGTCGCGCAGGCCCAGGGTGAAGCCGGCCGCCTGAAGCTCCTGGAGCAGCCCCCCGGCTGCCTCGTCGAAGCCCACCGCCCCGTAGCCGACCACCATCGTCTGCCCCGCCTTGCCCGACACGGGCGCCGTCTTGAACATTCGGAAGCGGGCCGGGAAGGGGAAGCCCGGCGCGTAGCCTGCCGGCATCGGCGGCGCGCCCCCGATGGCTGGGGCGCAGTCGGGCCAGCCGCGCGCAGCCGCGCCCGGCGTTGGCACGCGCGGCGCCGGCGTGGGGACACGAGCCAGGTCGGCGGCCTCGTCCTCCGGCGCGCTCCACACGGCGTCTACGCGGCCGTCGGGCGTGAAGCGCTGGATGACGCGGTAGAGGATGTCGGAGACGTAGACGCGGCCGGCGGCGTCCTCCGTCAGCCCGGCCGGGCTGGCAAGCTCGCCCGGCCAGCCGCCCGCGCCGGCGACGTGGCCCGGCCAGTCGCCCGGCGTGCCGAGGGGCGCCTCCGCGCCCTGGCGTGGCGCCAGCCGCCGCACCTGGGCGCGATTCAGGTCCGTGACCAGGACCTCGCCGTTGCGCCGCGCCAGGATGGCCGCGTAGGGCGCGTCGAGGCCCTCGGTCGGCGCGGGCAACTCCCACCGCTCGACGAAGTTCCCGTCGGGGGGAGCCACCACGATGACGTCGTTCTTGCGCAGCACGGCCAGTCGCCCGTCGCCCAGCGCCGACACCCCACGCACGTCCTCGACGTGCCACGTCGCCAGCGCCTCGCCGGTCTGGGAGAAGACGCGGATAGTCCCATCCGCGGCGGCGACATAGACACGATCATCGTCGGCGGCGACGCAGCCTTGTGCCGGGGCGTAGTCCGGCGGTAGCGGCCACTGCGCCACCTGGAAGCCGCGCGTGTCGAACGCCTGAACGTGGCGCTTGCCCCCATCCACGACATACAGGCGGTCCTGACCGTCCACGGCCAGGCCGCAGAAGACCAGGCCGATGTCGGGCAGGCCGTTCGGCCCCAGGCTCGCGCCCGCCGCGACCTCGCTGCCGACGCCGACGCCCAGGATGCCTGGTCCCCGCAACCCCGCCGCCGCCTGGCGCGGCCAGAGCGTCCCCTGGCGCTGTCCCTTGTCGTCGAACACCCAAATGAAGCCGCTGTCGGCGTCGGCGGCGTAGAGCGTGCCGGCGCTGTCGGCGGCGAGCCAGCCAAAGGTCGCGGTGCGCGCGGCGGCCGGGGCCGTCGCCCAGACCAGGGCGAGCACGCCGAGAGTGACCAGGCCGAGGGCCACGATGCCGCGCAGCAGCCAGCGCGCCGGGCGGAGCAGGGCAACCCAGACGAGCAGGATGCTGGCGGCGGCCAGGCCGGGCGGGCCGAACACGACCCCGACTGGCGTCCCAAACGGGACGACGCGGGTGAACAGGCCGCCGAGTATGGCCGTCCATAGCGCCGCCGCGCCGACCCACAGCAGCGGGCGGCGGACGAGCAGGCCGGCGGCGACGAGGAGTGCGCCGGTGGCAACGAGCGCCCAGCTCAGCGCAGGATCGGGGCGCAGGCCGAGGGTGATCGGGGACAGGGCGGCGACGGTGGCGGCGGCGGCGACGAGGAACGCCCAGGCCAGCCACCGTCGCCACGCAGCGAGGGTCATGCCTACTTCACCGGCTTGCTGATCTTGTCGCGGCAGTAGGCGTACAGGGCGTCGAACACGGGCAGCTGACGGGCGAGCGACTCGCTGTCCGGCAGGTCGAGCAGGAAGAAGCCGTGGCTCATCGCCCACAGCCCGTCGCCCTCGGCCATCGTCAGCGTCGGGTCGGCGCGGTCGGCAGCGCGCACGATGTCGGCCAGGAGGCGCAGCGCCGGGTCGTCTAGCTCGTACCTGGCGATGATGGCGTCGAAGCCGGTGCGGTTGCCGTGCTTGCCCAGCTCGGCTTCGGAGACGTGGAACGGGATGGCGCGCTCCATGTCCGCCACCTCCATGACCCGGCCACGGGGGACGAACAGGAACTGGGCGTCGGCGTCAACGAAGCGCAGGATGAGCCAGGCGGACGCGACGCGGTCAACGCGCAGCCTTTCGCGGGTAATCCATTTCATGGCGTGTGTGCCTCTTCTTGAGGGAGTTATCTTGTGCTATCATAGATGAGGTGCGCGCCAAGCGCCAATCTGGATGTGTGTCTCTGCGCCTCGGCGTTGCTGTCCAATTCTGGGAGAAGGGTATCGCATTGGACTCGACACCTGAGTCAGTCTCGCGGATGCGCCGTTTCATGGCCGGGCTGACGCGCAACGTCTTCGTCCTCGGCCTGGTCAGTTTCTTCACCGACATCAGCTCCGAGATGATCGTGCCGGTGCGTATCCTGTTCCTGGTCGGGGTCTTGCAGACGCCGCTGCCCATCGCCGGCCTCATCGAGGGGCTGGCGGAGAGCGCGTCGAGCCTGCTCAAGATCGCGTCCGGCCAGTGGTCGGACCGCGTGACCAGCCGCAAGCCGATGATTTTCGCCGGCTACACCATCTCCAACCTGGCGAAGCCGCTGCTGGCCCTGGTCGCCACGTGGCAGCAGGCCCTCGGCCTGATCCTGCTGGACCGCGTCGGCAAAGGCACGCGCACCAGCCCGCGCGACGCCCTGATGGCCGACTCGACGCCGAGCGCGTATCGCGGCAAGGCGTTCGGCTTCCACCGCTCGATGGACACCCTCGGCGCGGCGGTCGGGCCGCTGCTGACGGCGGCCATCCTGCTGGCGACCAACAACAACCTGCGCGCCGTCTTCGCCTGGACCATCGTCCCCGGCGTCATCAGCATCGTCCTCATCCTCCTGTTCCTGCGCGAGATTCCCCGCGTCCAGGCCGCCCGCCGCGCCCAGGCCGCCAGTTCGACGGCGACGCGGCGCGAGCGGATGGCGCGGCTGGGGACGCCGTTCTGGCTGTTCACGGCGGTGGCGGCGGTGTTCGCCCTGGGCAACTCGTCCGACGCCTTCATCTTCCTGCGCAGCGAGGGGTTGGAACACAGCATCGCCATGGTTCCCCTGATGTACTTCGGGTACAACGTGGTGTACGCGCTCCTGGCGACGCCGATGGGCGCGTTGAGCGACCGCTGGGGGCGGCTGCCGGTGCTGGCGGCGGGCTACGTGGCGTTCGGCGTCGTCTACGCCGGCTGGTCCGCCGCGACGCAAGGCTGGCAGGCGTGGGCGCTATTCCTCGTCTACGGCATCTACGCGGCGGCGACGGAGGGCGTCGGCAAGGCGCTCGTGGTGGACCTGGCGCCGGGCGCCGAGCGCGGGTCGGCGCTAGGCTGGTACAACGGCCTGACCGGGTTCGCCGCCCTGCCCGCCAACCTCATCGGCGGCTGGCTGTGGAGCGTCTACGGCCCGAGCGCGACGTTCACCTTTGGCGCGTGGGCCGGCTTCGCCGCCGCCGGCCTCCTGCTGGCGTGGCTGCCCTGGCTGCGCCGCTCGGCCCTGACGCGAGAAGCCTGACGCTCAGGCCGCCTACAGTCGGCTCCTGTGGCGTTCGGTATAGCGGAGGTTCGACAATTGAATGAAATCACCATTCGCGGCGCGTGGCTGCACAACCTCAAGAACGTCAGCCTGACCATCCCCAAGAACAAGCTCGTCGTCCTGACCGGCGTGTCTGGCTCCGGCAAATCCACCCTGGGCTTCGACATTCTGCACAAGGAAGGCGAGCGCCAGTACATCGAGGCGCTCGGCATGGCCCCGTTCGGGCTGACGAAGCCACCCGTCGACTCCATCACCGGCCTGTCGCCATCCGTCAGCATTGACCAGCGCCTCACCAACCGCAGCCCGCGCTCGACCGTGGGCACGGCCACCCATGTCTACACCTACCTGCGCATCCTGTTCGCCCGCCTCGGCCACCGCGCTTGCCCGACGTGCGGCCAGGACATCCCGCCCGCCTTCGACCCGGTGGATGTCGAGACGCCGGGTGACGCGGCGGCGGACGACGACGCGGCCGCCCCGGCCGAGACCTTCCCCTGCCCCCACTGCGGATCGCCGGTCCCCGTTCTCGGCATGGCGCATTTCTCGTTCAACAAGCCCGACGGCGCCTGCCCCACTTGCAGCGGCCTGGGCGTCGTCCACGGGGTCAACGTCGCGCGATTGGTGGACGAGGACAAGAGCCTCGCCGCGGGCGCTGTCGGCGGCTGGAACCCGGTGCACATCAGCTACTACACCACCATCCTCCAGGCTGCCGCCGCCCACTACGGCTTCGCCGTTGACCTCGACCGGCCGGTGCGCGGCTACACCGAGGCGCAGCGTGACCTGCTGCTGTATGGCGTGGACAGCCCGCGCTTCCGCCGCCACTTCCCGAACGTCGCGCCGCCGACGACCGTGCGCGGCGGCCGCTTCGAAGGCGTCGCCACGGCCGTCCTCCGCCACCACGCCGAGCATATCCAGCAGCACGTGAACGAGGCCGACTACCGCGACAAGCTGGAAGACGTTCTGATTACCCAGAGCTGCCCCGACTGCGGCGGCACGCGCCTGCGCCCGGCGAGCCGCGCCGTGACCGTCGCCGGCCAGACCATCATCGCCGTCTCGCACTTGCCGCTCACCGACCTCGCCGCCTGGCTGGCGGGCCTCGCCGCCGGGTTCACCGCCGACGAGGGGCGCATCGCCGAGCCGATCCTCGGCGAGCTAATGGCGCGCATCGGCCGGCTGGCGGAAGTCGGCGCGGGCTACCTGACGACGGAGCGCGCCTCCCTCAGCCTGTCGGCGGGCGAGGCCCAGCGCCTGCGCCTGGCATCGCTGCTGGACTCCACGTTGAGCGGCGTCCTGTACGTCTTCGACGAGCCGACCATCGGCCTGCACAGCCGCGACACGCGCCGCCTCATCGGGGTTCTGCGCCGCCTGCGTGACCTGGGCAACACCGTCCTGGTCATCGAGCACGACCTGGAGATGATCGCCGCGGCTGACTACGTCGTGGACTTCGGGCCGGGGGCGGGCAAACACGGCGGGCAGGTGGTCGCCGTCGGACCGCCGGCTGACATCGCTGCGCAGAAGGGGTCACTGACCGGCGACTACCTGGCCGGGCGGGCGTCCATCCCCGTCCCTGCGCGCCGCCGCCCTCCCACCGCCGCCGCCCTCACGGTCCGCGGCGCACGCGCCCACAACCTCCAGGGCATCACGGTGCGCCTGCCGCTCGGCCTGTTCGTCGCCGTGACCGGCGTGTCCGGCTCCGGCAAGTCCACGCTCGTGTTCGACATCCTCGACCGCGCCCTGCGCGGGCGGCTCTACGGGGCGGGCGAACCGGCAGGCGCGCACGACGCCATCGAGGGCAGCGAGGCGGTCGCCCGCGTCATCACCATTGACCAGGCGCACATCGGGCGCGTGGCGCGCTCCAACGCGGCGACGTACTCCGACGCCTTCACGCCGATCCGCCAGGCGTTCGCCGCGACGCCGGAGGCTCGACGCCTCGGCTTCACCGCCGGCCACTTCTCGTTCAACGTCAAGGGCGGGCGCTGCGAACGCTGCGAGGGCGCCGGCGTGCTGACGGTCCAGATGCAGCTCCTGCCGGACGTGGAGGTGCGCTGCCCGGCCTGCCACGGCCGCCGCTTCACGCGGGAGACGCTCCAGGCGCATTACCGCGGCCACGACATCTCCCAGGCGCTCGACATGACCGTCGCCGAGGCCCTGGCGCTGTTCGAGGACGTGCCCGCCGCCCGCTCGCGCTTGCAGGCGCTCGCCGACGTGGGCCTGGGCTACCTCCAGCTTGGGCAGCCGGCGACGACGCTGTCGGGCGGCGAGGCGCAGCGGGTCAAGCTGGCGAAGGAGCTAGGCCGCCGGGGCAGCGGGCGGGCGCTGTACCTGCTGGACGAGCCGACGACCGGCCTGCATCTGGCCGACACAGCGCGGCTGCTCGGCGTGCTTCAGCGCCTGGTGGACGCGGGACACACTGTGATTGTCGTGGAGCACAACCTGGAGGTGGTGAAGACCGCCGACTGGGTGATTGACCTGGGGCCGGAGGGCGGCGCGGCCGGCGGGCGAGTGATCGCCGAGGGGACGCCCGAACAGGTTGCCGCGACCCCCGGCTCGTACACGGGGCAGTATTTGCGAGAGCTGCTGTCCCAGCGCGGGTAGGGGCGATCCCTTGTGGTCGCCCTGCGTGTGGGGGCATCCTGGGTAGCCACAAGGCCTACCCCTACCCTGGGTAGCCACAAGGGCTACCCCTATCCTGGGTAGCCACGAGGCCTACCCCTACCCTGGGTAGCCACAAGGGCTACCCCTACCCCTTCCGAACCCTACGGCGGCGTGCCGGCCGATTTGCGTCGACCGTCAGGCAGACGCTATAATTCCGCCTCCGCTTCCCCCCTCCAGGAGACGCAGCATGCCGAACCGGCCGACTGGCACCGTCACCTTCCTCTTTACCGACATCGAGGGCAGCACCCAACTCTGGGAGCGCTTCCCCCAGGCCATGCAGACCGCCCTCGCCCGCCACGACGCTCTGCTGCAACAGGCCATCGAGGACCACGGCGGCTACGTCTTCAAGACTGTCGGCGACGCCTTCTGCGCGGCCTTCGCCACCGCTCCCGACGGCCTCCTCGCCGCCCTCGCCGCCCAGCGCGCCCTCGCCGCCGAACCCTGGGGCGATATCGGCGCCATCCGCGTCCGCATGGCCCTCCACACCGGCGCCGCCGAGGAGCGGGACGCCGACTACTTCGGCCCCCCCGTCAACCGCGTCGCCCGCCTGCTCTCCGCCGGCGCCGGCGGCCAGGTGCTCCTGTCGGGCGTGACCTTCGAACTGCTGCGGGCAACCCTGCCCGATGGCTGCACCTTCCGCGATCTGGGCGAGCATCACCTCAAAGACCTGGGCCAGCCCGAGCACGTCTACCAGCTCGTCACCGCCGACCTCCCTTCCGACTTCCCGCCCATCAAGACCCTGGACACGTTCCCCAACAACCTGCCCGTCGAACTGACCAGCTTCATCGGGCGCGAGCGCGAGATGGCCGAGGCCAGGAGCCTCCTCGCCAACGCCCGGCTACTCACCCTCATCGGCCCCGGCGGCACCGGCAAGACCCGCCTCTCGACCCAGGTGGCCGCCGACCTCCTGACAACCTTCCCGGACGGCGCCTGGCTCGTCGAGCTGGCCCCCCTGGCCGACCCCGCGCTCGTGCTACAGACCGTCGCCGCGACCTTCAACCTGCGCGAGCGCCCCGGCCTCGTCCTCGAAGACATGCTGCGCGGCTACCTGCGCCACAAGCGCCTGCTCCTCCTGCTCGACAACTGCGAGCACCTCATCGACGGCTGCGCCCGACTGTCCGACTCCCTCCTGCGCGCCGGCCCGCAGCTCAAGATCGTCGCCTCCAGCCGCGAGGCGCTGGGCATCGCCGGCGAGACCATCTTCCGTGTGCCCGCCCTCTCCTTGCCTGCTGCCGATGGGGTCACGCTGGATGCCCTGCGTAGTTCCGAAGCGGCGCAGCTCTTCGTCGAGCGGGCGGCGGCGGCCCAGCCGCGCTTCGCCCTCACCGAGCGCAACGCCGCCGCCGTCGCCCAGATTTGCCGCCGCCTGGACGGCATCCCCCTGGCCCTGGAGCTGGCGGCGGCGCGGGTGCGCGTCCTCAGCCCGGAGCAGATCGCCGCGCGGCTGGACGACCGCTTCCGGCTGCTCACGGGGGGCAGCCGCACCGCCCTGCCGCGCCAGCAGACCCTGCGCGCCCTCATTGACTGGAGCTACGACCTGCTCCCCGACGAGGAGCGCGCCCTGCTGCGCCGCCTGTCGGTGTTCGTCGGCGGCTGGACGTTGGAGGCGGCTGAGGCGGTCACCGGCGACCCCGATACGCTCGACCGGCTGGCGCAGCTCGTGGACAAGTCCCTCGTCCAGGTAGACGAGGACGACGGGAATGCGCGCTATGGGCTGCTGGAGACGATTCGCCAGTACGCCCGGGACCGCCTGCTGGAGGCGGGCGACGCCGAAGAAGTGCGCGACGCGCACCTGCGCTATTTTCTCGGCTTAGCCGAGGCAACGTCGCCGGGGATTGCCTTTCCGCCTCTGGGTATCGCCTCGCAGGACTCGCTCGACCGGTGTGAGCGGGAGAAAGACAATCTTCGCGCTGCCATGGAATGGGCCGTTGAGAAGGATCCCGAGGTTTCGCTGCGCCTGGCCACAGCGCTCGCCAGCTTCTGGATCGTGTACGGCTATCGCCGGGAAGCGGCGCCGCTAATGCGAACAGCTCTGGACCACCTGGCAGCCCTGCCACCGGCCGAAGGTGACGCTGCGCGGTCACGGCAGACGCTGCAAGCCCACGCTCTTGTCGCGCTGTCCAACATGGGGCTCGGCGTGTTTGATGCTACGAAGGCTATCGAGGATGCCCAGGAGGCGGTGCGATTGTTTCGGCAGCTTGGGAATCAATACGATCTGGCCTTCGCCCTGGCGCATCTGGCCTTTTTGAACGGGGTCGTCGGGCAGGTGGCGCTCGCCGAACAGCCGATAGAAGAAGGCATGGCCCTGGCGCGGCAGAGTGGCAACAAGGCGGCGCTCGCCCTGACGCTCGCCTTCCAGGCCGACTTAGTGCTCGCCTCTCGGGGCGAGATTGACCAGGCGGAGGCCAACCATGAAGAGGCTGTGCGCCTTGCTCGTGAGGCTGGAATACCATGGGGCATTGCCATGGGCAGCCTGGCTCTGGCTGAGTTCGCGGCCAGGCGTGGTGACGTAGCGCTTGCGTCTGCCCGCGCCCGAGATGCAAGAGCCATTTTGGGAATGTTGCGCGACCGGTTTATGGTCAATGTCATGCGGAGCCGCCTGGCGCATATCGAACGGCGTATCGGCCACCTCGACGGCGCCCTGGCGACCTACCGCCAAACGATTGCGGCTTTCCAGGAGTGGGGCGAGGGGGCGGCGGTGGCCCACGAGTTGGAGTGTTTCGCCTTCATCGCCCGGGCGCAGGGTCAACCGTCTCGCGCCGCCAGGCTGCTAGGCGCGGCCGAGGCATTGCGCGAGAGCGTGGGCAGAGCGATGCTGGCCATGGAACGCATCGAGTACGACGAGGACGTGGCGGCGCTGCGCGGGCAGATGGCGCCCGCCGACTTCGACGCGAGCTGGGCCGCCGGCCGGCAGATGACGCTGGATGACGCGGTCGCCTACGCGCTGTCAGGTCAGGGGTAGCTCGCCGCGCTATTGTGAGACCCCCCTCGGCTCCCCCCGCCGGCGGGGGGATGGGGGGATAAGCCGGTGGTGGATCTACTCATCCCTGAACCTCTGAGCGTGGAGGGGCCAACCTCCTCAAAACCGCAGGGCGTCCGGGTGGCGTGACTTGCCATCGCGCGGCTCGCGGGCGGCGAGGGGGCGGCTGAGCACGCGGTGGTAGACCGTGGCGACGCCGCCGATGGCGCAGGCGTCCGGACCATACTTGGCGATGACGATGTCCGCGCCCTCGCGGGACCAGCGCAGGGCGCGGCGCTCGATCTCGGCCTTCATCGTCGGTAGCAGGTACTCGTGGGCCAGGCTGAGCATCCCGCCAAAGACGACGCGCTCCGGGTTGAGGAGGTTGATCAGCCCGGCCAGCCCGATGCCCAGGTAGCGTCCGGTCTCGGCGATGGCGTCGAGAGCCACCGCGTCCCTGCGCCGCGCGGCGGCAATGACGAGCTGAATGGTGATCTGGTCCAGGCGGCCGTCGGTTGCCTCGACGAGCCACGAGGCGCGGCCGCCCGCGACAGCGGCGTGGATGCGGTCGAAGAGCGCCCGCTGGCTGGCCACGGTCTCCCAGCAGCCGTGGTTGCCGCAGGCGCAGGGCGGTCCGTTCGGCTCGACGGTCATGTGGCCGACTTCGCCGGCATACCCGGCGACGCCGGATAGGATGCGGCGGTCGAGGACGACGCCCGCGCCCAGCCCGACGCTGGAGTGAATGTAGAGGACGTAGCGGGCATCCTCCGCCGCGCCGAAATACGCCTCGCCGAGGGCGGCCAGGTTGGCTTCATTGTCTACGTAGACGGGGAAGTCGAAGCAGTCTTCGAGAGGCTGCCGCAGCGGGACATCGGCCCACCCCAGGTTGGGCGCAAACAGGAGCGTGCCTGTGGCGACATCCACCAGGCCCGGCGCGCCGAGGCCGGCGCCCAGCACCGGCAACCCGACCTGCCGCGCGGCGTCGCGCGCCTGGGACAGCCCCTTGACCACGCGCTTGAGGATGGCGTCCCGTCCGTCGAGGTGCGATGTGCGCTCGTAGAGCCGCCACAGCATGCCCGCCGAGAAGTCCGTCAGCAGCACCGAGACAAAGTCTACGCCAATCTCAGCGCCGATGATGGCGCCGGCCGCCGGGTTCAGCTCGAGCTGGATGGACGGGCGGCCGGTGTCGCCCGTGTTCAGGCCGTTCTCGCGGATGTATTGGGCGTCGAGCAGCTCCCGCACCAGGCTGGACACAGTCGCCTTGTTCAGCCCCGTCATCTCGGCCAGGCGTGCCCGCGATAGGGGCGCGTGCTGGTGCAGGCACTCCAGGATGAGGGCCGTGTTCATTTCACGCATCATGGCGTGGTCAACGCTACGCAAAGTATCCAAGCTTGATCCCTCGGCATTAGTTTGTTTGCTAAACAAACCTGGCGAGTAGTATACCGCACAGCGGGGAGATGTCAAGTCGAAGTTATGAGGAAGAGGGGACGGGGGTGAGGGGTTACTCCCCGCACAGCAGCCAGTCGGCGAGGAGCGCAATAACGAAGGCGGCCAGGCACACCGCCGCGACGCCGCCCCAGCCCACGCTCTGCCACGCCAGGCCGGGCACGACACCGCCGAGCGTGCCGCCGACGTAGTAGAACACAATGTACAGGGCGTTCGCGCCGCCTTTGCTGTGGGGGGCGAGGATGTTGACGAACGCCGGCGTGACCGCTTGCGCCGTGAACATGCCGCTGCACAGCACGAACAGGCACACGACGATGACGGGCAGCACCGGGATGAGCGTCAGGGCGATGCCGAGCATGGCGACGGCGAGGCCGACGGCGATGAGGCGGCGGCGCGAGACGCGGGCTGACAGGCGGCCGGCGATGGGCGAGACGATGACGCCGGCCAGGTAGCTCAGGTAGGCCAGGCTGACGAGGCCCGGCGACAGATAGAACGGTGCGCCGGTCAGGTAGTAGGGCAGATAGGTGAAGAAGCCGAGGAAGCCGAAGAACAGCCCGCCGCCGATGATGAACGCGCCGACGAGCCGCCGATAGCGCAGCAGCGCGGCCATGCCGCGATACGCCGCGCGCCAGTCGCCGTGGGCGTGGCGGCCGTCGCGCGGGAGGGCCAGCGCCATCCCGATGGCGGTCAACAGCGTCAGGACGGCGAACACGGCGAACGCGGCCCGCCAGCCGGCGACGTCGGTGATGAGGCCGCTGCCCACGCGGCCGACCAGCCCGCCCGCCACGTTGGCGGCGATCCAGCCGCCGACCGCCGCGCCCAGGGCGCGGTGGTCCACCAGGTCGCCCAGGTAGGCGACGGCGACGGCGGTCAGCCCCGGAATGAACAGCCCTTGCAGGGCGCGGAAGATGAGGAGGACGCCGAACGTCGGCGCGAGGGCGCACAGCAGGGTGGGTACGGTCAGCAGCGCCGTGCTCCAGACCATGACCGGCTTGCGGCCCAGGCTGTCGCTCAGTGGGCCATAGCCCAGCGAGGCGAACGCGATGAGCAGGACGACGGCCGACACGGACAGGCCAGCGGTCGCGGGCGCGATGTCGAATTCCTGCGACAGGATGGGCAGGATCGGCTGCGTCAGGTACATGTCGCCGAAGACAACGACGGCGGCGGCGTACAGGGCGAACATCGCCCAGCGTTGTCTGGCCTGGTCTACGGTAGCTGTCTGCTCGCTCATCATCCCGTATTATACCGCATCTTCCGGGCGCTTCGCGCTTAGAGAGTCTAGGGTGTTGTGGCGCACGGCTTGACATCAGCGCGCAAGGGGAGCAAGCTTGCTGAGCGCGGCGGTCGTTGGTCTGCTACACATAAAATGGCGCAGACGTAGTAACGCCCCACTGCCCCGGAAGGATTATCCATGCAAAGCGTATTCACAGGGCCGATGATGATTGGCTACGCCCTGGCAATTGCATTCGAGATTCTGTTCCCCTTCGTGCTCGGCGCGATTTTCTGGCGCAGGCTCGGCGCGCGCTGGCGCACTTTCTTCATCGGCATGCTCATCTTCGGCGTGACGCAGCTCCTCATCCGCGTCCCCATCGTTCAGATTCTCTCGAACATGCTGGCCGACACGCTCAAAGGCTCGCCGGCGCTGGCCGTCGCGTGGGGGCTGGCCCTGGCCCTGACAGCGGGGCTGTTCGAGGAGACGGGCCGCTGGCTCGGCTACCGCTACCTCTTGAAGGGGCCGAAGACGTGGACGATGGGTGTCATGTACGGCACCGGCCACGAGGCGATGGAGTCGGTATGGATCGGCGTCTCGGTCATGGCGAGCATGGCGACGATCATGAACTTCGCCGCCATGTCGGCGGAGCAGATCCAATCGCTCCCGCCAGAGGCCGTCGCCCAGCTCCAGGGTGGGTTGCAGCAATTACAGGTGCTCGGCCCGGCGACACCCCTCGTCGGCGCGTATGAGCGCGCCCTGACGATGGTGATCCAGATTTCCCTGTCCATCCTGGTGCTGCAGGTATTCACGCGCGGCTCGTTCATCTGGTACTGGGCGGCGGTGGGCTACCACGCCTTGATTGACGCCGTCGCCGTGTTCCTCCCGCGCTACATCGGGCTGGTCGGCGTCGAGGTCGTGCTCACCGGCTTCGCCATCTTCAGCATCTGGATCATCTTCCACTTCCGCCCGCGGCCTGAGACACCGGCGGACGTTGCGGCGGCGGCGGGAGGCTGAGCGGATGATAGCGACGAACGGGCGCGTGATTGAGACGCGCGGGCTGACGCGAACCTTCGGAGCGACCACGGCGGTGCGCGACCTGGACCTGGCCGTCGAGCGGGGCGAGGTGTTCGTCCTCCTGGGGCCGAATGGCTCCGGCAAGACGACCACCGTGCGCATGCTCGCCGCGCTCATCGCGCCGACGGCGGGCGAGGCGACGGTCATCGGCCAGACCCTCGACGGCGACGACGAGGCGCTGGAACGGCTGCGCGGGCGCATTGGCTTCCTGACCGAGTCGCCCGGCCTGTACGACCGGCTCAGCGCGGAGTATAACCTGATGTTCTTCGCTCGCCTCTACCGCGTGCCGCAGCCGGAGAAGGCGGTCGAGAAGTACCTCAAGCTCCTGGGACTGTGGGAGCAGCGCGGGCAGCTCACGGGCAGTTTTTCCAAGGGCATGCGCCAGAAAGTGGCGATTGCCCGCGCCTTCCTGCACGAGCCGGACCTGGTGTTCCTGGACGAGCCGACGTCCGGCCTGGACCCGAGCGCCAGCCGCACCGTGCGCGACTTCATCGAGGCGCTCAAGGCGGAGGGCCGCACGATCTTCCTGACGACGCACAACCTGGACGAGGCCGAGCGCCTGGCCGACCGCGTCGGGGTCCTGAAGCAGACGCTCATCGCTGTGGACACGCCAGCGGCGCTGCGCCAGCGCCTGTTCGGCTCGCGCACCCTGGTGACCGTCGCCAACCCCGACCCGCGCTGGGTCGCCATCGCCGAGGCCGCGCCCCACGTGCGCCATGCCGCGCTGCGCGACAGCGTCCTACACGTGGACGTGGACAGCCCGGCCGAGGCGAACCCCGGCCTGGTGGCGGCGCTGGTGGGAGCAGGGGCGCAGGTGCAGTTCGTGGCCGAGGACCGCGCCAGCCTGGAGCAGGTGTATCTGGAGCTTGTGGACGGCAAGGCTTCTGACGACGACGGTGCGCAGAGCGGGTAGAAGCTAACGCAAAGCGCAAAGGGGATAGAAGGCAACGCAAAGGCGCAAAGACGCAAAGGAAGAAACGTGGGCGGTCATTGCGAGCGGAGCGAAGCAATCTCCCGCCCTTGCAAGACGCTGCCTGAGCGGCAGAAACGTATCTGTCACACACCGGGAGACTGCTTCGTCGTCCTATCGTCCTCCTCGCAGTGACTTCTGGGTTTTCCCTTTGCGCCTCTGCGCCTTTGCGTTTCAAACTCTGAGGAGTGGGTATGACGGCAGTGGAGACGGTGGTGCGCAAGGAGTGGGCGGAGACGCTCCGCAATCGAACGATCCTGTTTACGTGGGGCTTACTGTCGGTGATGTTCCTGGCGATGCCCCTCGGCCTGGGGCTGCTCCTGCCCGCGCTGCTGGGGCCGGAGTTCGCCGGCACGACCGAGGGCCTGCCGGCGAACTACCTCCAGCTCATGCCGAGCCTGGCCGGGCTGCCCCCGCTCCAGCAGGCGCAGGTCTTCCTCCTGCGCCAGTTCCTGCCCCTGTTCCTGGTGCTGCCGGTCATGGCGGCCATCAGCATCGCCACCTACAGCATCATCGGCGAGAAGACGAGCCGCAGCCTGGAGGCGGTGCTGGCGACACCCATCTCGACGGAGCAGCTCCTGCTCGGCAAAGCCCTCGCCTCGACCATCCCCGCCGTCCTGGGTACGTGGCTCATCTTCCTCATCTACGCCGTCATCGTGATCTGGCGCGCCGGCGCGACGGTGGCGCGCTACGTTCTCGACCCGGCGACGCTGACGATGATCATACTCATCACGCCCCTGGTGGCGATGATGGCGCTCGGCCTGGGCGTCATCGTCTCGGCGCGTGTGACCGATCCCCGGAGCGCGCAGCAGGTCGGCGTCATCATCATTCTTCCGGTCGTCGCGGTCATGATAGGGCAGAGCGTCGGCCTGTTCATCCTCGGCCTGCCCTATGTCCTCATGGCCGCCATCCTCCTGGCCGTCCTGGATGGTCTGGTGTTCGTCGTTGGGGTGCGCGTGTTCCAGCGCGAGACAATCCTCACGCGGTGGAGATGACGCAATGTGTCGTGGAACTTGGACCACACAGGCCTGAACGACTGAAGTCGTCCCTACAAAAGGTCCAAATTGAGTTGACCCCGTCTTGTTTATCTGCTACTGTTTGACGCGGCTCGCGGCCATCATCCACCCGGATACCGCCAGCCGAGGAGTGATTCATTCAAAGGCTTGCGGGAGATTGGACTACGAAAGGCGGAAAGGGCGCGAAAAGCACGAAAGGATTGTGCCGAATCGCGGCCTCCGCGGTCCGAGAACGCATTGACGCTTCCGGTTAAGCCAGACAACCCAGAAGGAGACGGCGATGAAGCTCCAGGGTCTCGACGAACGCGCCCACTTCCAAATCGTGAGCGCGGATGAGGCCGTGTCCGTGATCGAGTCCGGCCACCGCGTGTTCGTCCAGAGTGTCGCGGCCGCTCCCCAGCGCCTCATCGAGGCCATGGTTCGCCGCGCGCCGGAGCTGCGCGATGTGGAGATCGTCCACATCATCACCGCCGGCGACGCCCCGTATGCTCGCCCCGAATACCGCAACAACTTCCATACCAACGCTCCCTTCCTCGGCCCGAACGTCCGCGACGGCGTCTCCACGGGCCTGGTGGACTATATCCCGGTGTTCCTGCGCGAGGTGCCGAACCTCTTCCGCAAGAACATCCTGCCCCTGGACGTGGCGATGATCCAGGTGTCCCCGCCCGACCGCCACGGCTTCTGCTCCCTCGGCGTCTCGGTGGACACGAGCCGCGCGGCGGTGGAAATGGCGAAGCACGTCATCGCCCAGGTCAACCCGAACATGCCGCGCACCCACGGCGACGGCCTGATCCACATGAGTCAGATCGCCTACGCCGTCGAGGTCAACGACCCGCTGCCGGAGCTGCCGCCGTCGGAGATGGGCGAGGTCGAGATGGCGATTGGGCGCAACGTGGCGGAGTTGGTGGAGGATGGCGCGACGCTCCAGATGGGCATCGGCGCGATCCCCGACGCCGCCCTCGCGTCCCTGGGCAGCCACCAGAACCTCGGCATCCACACCGAGATGTTCTCCGAGGGCATCATTGATCTGGTGGAAAGGGGCGTCATCACCGGCTACAACAAGCGGACACACCCCGGCAAGATCGTCGGCAGCTTCCTGCTCGGCACCAAGCGGCTGTACGACTTCGTGGATGACAACCCGCTGGTCGTTATGCTCGACGTCGCCTACACCAACGACACCGCCGTCATCCGCCGCAACCCGAAGGTCACTGCCATCAACAGCGCTGTCGAGGTGGACGTGACCGGCCAGGTGTGCGCCGACTCCATCGGCACGCGCATGTACTCCGGCGTCGGCGGCCAGATGGACTTCATGCACGGCGCGGCGCTGTCGGAGGGCGGCAAGCCCATCATCGCCCTGCCGTCCACGACCAGCCGCGGCGAGTCGCGCATCGTGAGCTTCCTCAAGCCGGGCGCCGGCGTGGTCACGACCCGCGCCCACGTCCACTACATCGTCACCGAGTACGGCGTGGCGTACCTGTACGGGCGGAACCTGCGCCAGCGCGCGCTGGCGATGATCAACATCGCCCACCCAATGCACCGCGAGCGCCTGGAGCGCGAGGCGCTGGAGCGCTTCGGCACCCTGGATTGCTGCTAACCCAGGCATCCACCAACGCTGTAGCGCCGACTTCAGTCGGCATCCGACCAAGAGCCGACTGAAGTCGGCGCTACGCGAGTCGGGTTGTCCCCCTCTCCTTTTCTGGGAGAGGGGGTCCCGCCTAATTTGCGTCTCGTGCGCCCCGTTGTATACTTCCTCCATCGGGAGTCCAGGAGGATGAGTGCGCATCGTAGTAGACGCGATGGGGGGTGACCACGCGCCCGAGGAGATCGTCAAGGGCGCGGTGGCGGCGGCGAAGGAGTTCGGCGACGATATTATCCTCGTCGGGCGCGAGACGGACGTGAGGGCGGCGCTGGGTGCGTCGCCGCCGAGCGCGATTCGCGTCGTCCACGCCAGCGAGGTCATCGAGATGGACGACCAGCCGGCGACGGCGGTGCGGGCCAAGAAAGACTCGTCCATGAGCGTCGGCATCCGTCTGGTCAAAGACGGCGAGGCCGACGCTTTCGTGACGATGGGCAACACCGGCGGCGGGCTGGCGGCGGCCCTGTTCGGCCTGGGCCGCATCCAGGGCATCAAGCGGCCGGCCCTGGCGACGGTGTTCCCGACGCTGCACGGCTTCACGTTCATGCTGGATATCGGGGCCAATACTGATGTGCGGCCGGAGTGGTTGGTGCAGTTCGCCCTCATGGGCAGTATCTACGTCGAGCGCGTCCTGGGCATCGAGCGGCCGCGCGTCGGCCTCATCTCCAACGGCGAGGAAGAGAGCAAGGGCAACGAGCTGGTCCAGGCTACGTACCCGCTGCTCAAGGCCGCGCCGATCAACTTCATCGGCAACATCGAGGGCAAGGACATGCTCATTGCCCAGGCCGCCGATGTCGTGGTGACCGACGGCTTCACCGGCAACGTCATCATCAAGTTCGCTGAGGCCATCGGCAAGATGATGCGCGAGATTATCAAGGAAGAGGTTACGCGCGATCCGTTCTCCATGCTCGGCGGCGCGATTGCGAAGGGCGCGTTCAGCCGCGTCAGCGCCCGCGCCGACGACAGCCCCTACGGCGGGGCGGTGTTGCTCGGCGTGGACGGCATCGTCGTCATCGGCCACGGGCGGGCGAAGGCCGACGCCGTGGTGAGCGCGATTCGGGCGGCGCGGCGCGCCGTGTCCCAGAACGTCGTCGCCACCATCGCCGAGGGTGTGAAGGCGCTGCCACAGGCCGAAGCGCCGGCGGCGTAAGTCAAGAGGCTCACCACGGAATACACAGAATACACGGAATAAGAACTTATGCGCATCGTCAAAAACGAAAACGTCATCAAGGCTCGCGGGCGGTGGGCGCGCATACTGATGCCCCTCGGTCTCGTCTTCTTGCTCGGCGGCCTCATCCTCTCGCTCCAGACCGGCAACCAGTCGTCGCAGATTCTGGCGTGGGGCGCGCTCATCGGCGGCGTCCTGTGCTCCTCCTTCGGCATTGGCCTCGCCGACAAGTGGCTGTCGGTGCCCGGCCGCCCGCGCGCCGACCAGGCGCTCGAGACGGCGTTCAACGCGCTGGACATCAAACACAAGCTGTATTCCTGGTCGCTGCCCGCCGCCGAGCAGGTGATGCTCTCGCCGGCCGGGCTGACGGTGTTCCTCGTCAAGAGCCAGGAGGGCGTCATCCAGTGCCAGGACGGGAAGTGGAAGAACAAGCTCGGCCTCCTCAAGATGCTGAGCAGCCTGAGCCGCGAGCGCCTGGGCAATCCGTCGAAGGACCTGGAGCGCACTATGCTCCAGGTGAAGCAGCTTGCCACGGCGGCCGCGTCCGACACCGACATTCCCGTAGACGGCATCATCGTGTTCAGCAACGCGGCCGCGCAGCTCCAGGTCGAGGGCTGCGCCGATAACGTGGCAACGCCGGAGACCCTGCGCAACAAGTTCCGCGAGGTGACCGGCGGCGGCAAGCGCATCACCGACACGGCGTACCGCCAGATCGAGGAGGCGTTCGACAACCTGGCCGGGCCGGAGGCGACCACCACCACCCAGACTGCCGCCCGCGCGGCCGGCTCGCAGCGTCAGGGCGGCCGGTTCGCCAAGGACGCGGGCCGCAAGTCCTCCAGCGCGAAGGCGACGAAGAAGTCGGGGAAGTAGGCGGGCGGCGGGCTAAAGCCACGCCGCTAAAAGGGCAAAGTCCCTTCGGGACTCAACCAGTCCGCAGGACTTTGCCCACTCAGCGCCAGCGCTTCAGCCTGGCGCTCGCGCGATAGCGCGGCCAAGTCACGGTTGCAGGGCAGACGGCTCATTTGCATTGGCGCCGTTTACGGAAAGGGGGGACGAGCATCGCTCGTCCCTTTTGTGTCCATTTCACCAGGAGGGTATCCCATGATTGAGTCTGTCTGGCATCCAACGATACAGGCGGCCATGGAAGCGCGGCGGCTCGACCCGTCCCTGGCGGCGGGCGTCTACCCATCGCCCACTGATTGGCGCGACGTCTGGATCTACCAACTGCTCGTGGACCGCTTCAACAATCCGACTGCCCCGCCCCAGGCGTCGTGGGATGGCGCCCACCCCATCTTCCAGGGCGGCACGCTGGAGGGGGTGCGCCAGAAACTCGACTACCTGAAGGATCTGGGCGTCGGCGCAATCTGGCTGTCGCCGGTGCAGAAGAACTGCCAGTATCGCCCGGACAGCTACCACGGCTACGGCATCCAGGACTTCCTCAGCATTGACCCGCGCCTGGCGAGCGATCCCGACGCGGCGCGGACGAACCCGGCGCTGGTGGAGAATGAGCTAATCGCCCTGGTGGAGGATGCTCACGCCCTGGGGATGTACGTCATCTTCGACATCGTTCTCAATCACACGGGCGACACGTTCGAGTATGTGCTGGACGACGGGACGACGGCGGCCATGGCCTCCTGGCGCGATAGCGGCCCGTACACCATTCGCTGGCGCGACGAGACCGGCGTCGGCCGTGCCGACTGGACGGAAGCGCCCGCCGACCCGCACCGCGACGCGGCCGTCTGGCCGGCCGAGCTGCGGGACAACCGCTACTTCCGCCGCCAGGGCAACGCCTTCGACCGCCCCAGCGACTTGCAAGAGAAGGCGGGCGACTTCTTCACCCTGAAGGAGATCGTCGCCGAGTACCGCGACCCTGCGACCGGCTTCGTCCCCGCCCTGTCGGCCCTCATCCGCGCCTACCAGTATCTCATCGCCCGCTACGACGTGGACGGCTTCCGTATAGACACCCTGAAGTACCTGCCGCCGGACACGGCGCGCACCTTCGGCAACGCGATCCGCGAGTACGCCCTGAGCATCGGCAAGCGGAACTTCTTCACCTACGGCGAGGTATACGACGAAGAGGCCAAGATTCAGGCCTACGTCGGCCGCAACACGGTCACGGACGACGGCGACCTGGTGGGCGTGGACGCCGCCCTCGACTTCCCGCTGTTCTTCCGCCTGCCGGACGTGGCGAAGGGCTTTCGCTCGGCGGAGGAGCTGGCGGGCATGTACCGCCGGCGGCGCGACATCGGGCGCAGTGTGCTGAGCAATCACGGCGACGCGAGCCGCTACTTCGTCACGTTCCTCGACAACCACGACCAGTACCATCGCATCCGCTACGTGGACCCGGCCGACCCGACCCGCTTCGACGGGCAGGTGACGCTGGCGCTGACCCTGCTGTTCTCGCTCCAGGGGATTCCGTGTGTCTACTATGGCACGGAGCAGGGGTTGCACGCTTCGGGCGACTCGCTCGAGGCGGTGCGGGAGGCGCTGTGGGGCAAGCCGGAGGCCTTCGACCGCGACAACCCGTTCTACCAGACCATCCAGCGCCTGAGCCACACCCGCGACAGCCAGCCCGCCCTGCGCTACGGCCGCCAGTACTTCCGCGCGACGTCGGCTGACGACGTTCACTTCACCATTTCCCAGGGCGGCGGCGGCGCGGTGGCCTTCTCCCGCATCCTCAACGACCGCGAGGTCGTCGTCGTGGCGAACCCCTCGACCACGGCGCGCTTCGGCGGGGCGGTCATCGTGGATGCGTCGCTCAACCGCGACGGAACGGTGTACACGACGGTGTTCAGCAACCGGGCAGGGCGCGAGGGCGGCGCGCAGGCCGTGACGTTCAAACCCCAGGGCAGCGTGAGCGTCACCTACGCCGACGGGACGGGCGGCGACGGCCCGCTGCTGGTGTTGCCGGTGTCGCTCGATCCGATGGAGGCGCAAATCCTGACCGTCGCCGGCGTGCCCCCCGGCATGCGCGGCATCGCCCTATAGCAAACGTGTCGCGCCGACCTAAGCCGGGCATGACCTGCCCGGCTCAGAAACGTCACGCCCCGCTGTCATGCTGAGTGCGGCGAAGCATCCCCCGGCGCTCTGGGGGCCCTTCGCGCTGCTCAGAGCTTGCCCTGAGCAGCGCGAAGGGGCGACAGCTGACGCGGGGTGGATGATGGTCCGAACGGATAGGTCAACTATCGCCGCTCGTTCATAGCAGCCTTGCCTTTCGGAGCCGCTCCAGCAGCGTCCTGCTCTTGGCATGCCGTTCGTGAATAGCGCTCATCCTTGCCTCGAACTGCACAATCTCGCCTCGATGCTGCGCCAGGTCCCGCAGCTCGACCAGGAGCTTGACCGCCTCATCGTATGCTTTCGCCTGCTTCTGCTCGATCAGCGTCATCACCTGCTGCCAGGTCTCAGGCTCGCGCTGCGCCAGTGCCTCCAGCCGTCGGATGCGCACTTGCTCGGCCGCCTGACGCTCCTGCGCTTTGCGACGCAGGCGGATACTCTCGGCTACGGCGACTAGCGTGGCGAAGGAGCGCCGCGCGGGAAGCCGGCCTTCCGCCTGAGAGTGGGACCCAGCCACCTCGCGCAGGCGTCGCATCAACTCCACCCCCACGTGCGTCTCACCGTGCGCGACCCGGACCAGGAAAGCGTCGCGCTCAGCTTCGGGGAGCAGCTTGATCCACGCCTCGACCGGTTCGTGCGTCCGCTCCATGCGCGGGCTTGCGGACGCTGCTGCCCGCACCAGGTCCTCGTCAATGTCGAGGAACTCGACGAGGGCTTGCAGCGGGCCGGTCAGGTGCCCCAGCCCGGGCGGGACCGGCGGCTCGATCAGCTCCGCCTCTTCTCCGTCCGAGCCGCTGTCTTCCTCCTCGTCCCACGGTTCGTCGCCAGGCTCAGCCATCATGGCGGCCGCTTTGAGCCAGGCGAGGTAGAGCGCTCTGAAGTCGCCACGCAGAATATCTTCGCGCAGCGGTATCAGGCTCCCCAACACCCCTTCGCCCTCAATCCAGTCGGGCGGTTCGTCGTCGTGGTACTCGATATTGAGGATGATGTGCTCCGGGCTGGACCTAAGCGACACCCCGTTGGCATAGTCACTCTCAACCTCAATGGAATACGCCTCCAGATGCTCCACGACGACGGCTGGACGCGGGAAGCGAAAGGCGAGTTGCTTCGAGCCCCAGTTCGCCGTGTACAGCATGGCGTCGAAATGCTGTTCGAGCACCGTGAGCGGGTCGCCGCGAAAGTCGCTATAACTGTAGGTGAACACGGCCTGCGTGGCTGTCGGGCGGACGCGGCTTGATAGCTTGCGTATCTGGTCTTGCTGTTCAGGTGTCAGCGGTCGGTCAATCGCCTGGAACTCATAGTACTGGTATTCGCTCATGGGTAGGTTTCCTGAGAGACCTTGAAAGCCTCTCGTCGAGATATGTGTACATTTCATCCTCAACTTGCATTCGGAGACCCCATGCACACGCAAACAGCAACCCGCCGGGACGTAAAGATCGAAACGCCGGACTGGGTGAAAGACGCCGTTTTCTACCAGATTTTCCCGGACCGCTTTGCCAGAAGCGACAAAGTCCTCAAGCCGAACAATCTCCAGCCGTGGGGCGCGCAGCCGACGGTCGAGGGCTACCAGGGCGGCGATCTGCTCGGCGTCGTCGAACACCTCGACCACCTCTCGGACCTGGGCATCAACGCTATCTATTTTACGCCCATCTTTCAATCGGCGAGCAATCACCGCTATCACACCCACGACTACGAGAAGGTGGACCCGCTGCTCGGCGGCAACACAGCGCTGCGCGCGCTGGTGGACGAGGCGCACCGCCGCCACATCCGCGTCGTGCTCGACGGCGTGTTCAACCACGCCAGCCGCGGCTTCTTCCCGTTCAACGACATCCTGGAGCACGGCCCCCACTCGCCCTGGCTCGACTGGTTCTTCATCCAGGGGTGGCCCCTCGCGCCGTACACCGGCGACCGCCCGGCCAACTACGTGGCGTGGGCGGGCAACCGCGCTCTGCCCAAGCTCAACACCGACAACCCGCAGGTGCGCGAGTATATCATGGGCATCGCCGAGTTCTGGCTGCGCGAGTTTGACATTGACGGCTGGCGACTGGACGTGCCGGCGGAGGTCAAGACGCCCGGCTTCTGGGAGGAGTTTCGACGCCGCGTCAAGGCCGTCAACCCCGATGCTTACATCGTGGGCGAGATCTGGCGCGAGGCACGCGAGTGGCTCCAGGGCGACCGCTTCGACGCGGTGATGAACTATCTGTTCGCGGCCAGCGTGATCGCCTTTGTCGCCGGCAAGCGCGTCAGCCCGTCCCTCGTCAAGGGGCGGTCGTACGACCCGCACCCGGCGATTGACGCGGCGCAGTTCGGCGCGCGCATCGAGCGCTTGCTCAACCTGTACGACTGGCAGGTGACCCAGGCCCAGCTCAACATCCTGGACAGCCACGACACGGCGCGGCTGCTCAGCCTGGCGCGGGGCGACAAGGCGAGTGTGCGGCTGGCGACGCTGTTCCAGATGACCTACCCCGGTGCGCCGTCCGTCTACTACGGCGACGAGATCGGGCTGCGCGGGACGCTGCACTACGACAAGCCCCACCAGGACCCGGACGCGCGCTGGGCATTCCCGTGGCACGACCGGGGCGCGTGGGACACCGACCTGCTGGCGTTCTTCAGGGCGGCCATCGCCCTGCGCCACAGCCACCGCGCGCTGCGGCGCGGCCACTTCTACCAGCTCTACGCCGAGGGCGACGTGTACGCCTTCGCTCGCCGCGACGACGACGAGACGTTGGTGGTGGCGCTGAACGTGGCAGAGGGCGCGCGGGAGGTGCGGCTGCCGCTGGGCGCGTACTTCCGCGACGGTGTCGGCTTCACGCCGCTGCTCACCGCTGGTGGCCCGTCGACAACGGTCAAGACGGGCGTGGTCGAGGACGGCCAGGTGCGCATTACGCTGCCCGCGCGGGACGGGGTCGTGCTGGGCGCGGCCTAAAGGTCTGTTACCCGGGAGATGACAGGAGTGTAGTAGGGGCAGGTTTGAAACCTGCCCCTACCGCCGCCCGCGGAATGCGGCGACAATCAGAGAGGGGGGGCGTTCATAAGTCGCTACAACCTCACCGTCGCAGCTGGCGTCACGCGACACTAGACGACGCAGCGGCAGCCGCACTCAAGATCAACTGTGACAGGCGATTGGTAGACCTGGGTTCCTTCAGCGCGAAAGTGCGTTACCAGGGTGGAGCGGGGGTCATGCACAATGACATCAAAGACGCCCTGCCCGATGTAAAACGGCGCCCCTAGCGCCAGGTCCTTGTACTCGTAACCCGCGCTGACGATCTCGATCACGGCCAATGGAATAGTCGCCAGTGCCTCGTCTACGTCAGGGGGGTCGCTGCAAAAGATGGCGATATCCGGACGGCGGTATGAACCTTCGGGGAACTTGACCAGAACATCGGAGAGGTGAACGCAAGCGCAGAGCTGCCGACCATCTGTATCCAGGATAGGGGTGATAGTCGCGCGGATGCGGTCAATCGCTTTCTGATGCCGCGCGCCAGGCATCGGTTCCCAGGTGGGAACACCAGCGGTGCGTTCAAGGCGCACCAGCCCATTCTGGACCAGCTTCTCCAGCTGAGCCGCCAGGCCCGACTCGTCAAACATGATGCCCTCCCTCGTCTCTACGCAGGGCAGCGTATTCCAGGTTCGTTCCAATTATAGCATAGCGCACCATTGACTGCCGCTCATGCGTGGCAGGCTGCGTGGCTGCTATTCTGTCATCTGGTGGATGGTGAAACCTTCACGCCGGGTGGAGATATTGCATCACGGGGCGCAAGCGTTTTCGTGATAGAATGGGAGGTGAAGTTGGCTCAGGCGCGCTCCCAAACTCAATCGGCGCGCTCGCCTTCGGTTGTCTACCGAAAGAGAAATCGAAATGGAAAAGCGAATCGGCATTCTCACCGGCGGCGGCGATGCGCCGGGCCAGAACGTGTGCCTGAAAGCCATCGTCTACCGCGCCATCGAACACGGCTATGGGGTCCTCGGCTTTCGCAAGGGCTGGGAGGGCCTGATCCACTACAACCCCCGCGACGGCCAGAGCTTCGCCCAGAATATCCTCGGTTTGACCCGCGTGCGCGCCCGCGACATTGATCGCATGCCGGGCGCGTATCTTCATTCCAGCCGCGTCAACCCGGCGCGCACACCGGCCGACGCCGTCCCCGCCGTCCTCGGCGCTCCGCCCGGCGCAACCCTGGACCTGACGCCCCACATCACGGCAATGATCGAGGAGCTGGGGCTGGAGGCGCTGATCGTACTGGGCGACAGCGAAGCCCTCGCGTACGCCGCGCACCTGGCCGCCGCCGGCGCCCCGGTCATCGGCGTCCCGAAGAGCGTCCACAACGACATCGCCGGCACCGACTATACCCTCGGCTTCTCGACGGCCCTGGGGCGCGGGGTGCGCTTCATCCACGAGATGCGGGCCATGGCCGCCTCGCGCGAGGAGGTGGCGGTGGTCGAGGTCGTGGGCCGCACGACGGGCTTGACGACCCTGCTGATCTCGCACCTGGCCGGCGCCGACCGCATCCTGATCCCCGAAGTCCCCTTCGACCCGCAGAAGCTGGCGACCCTGCTGCTCGACGACAAGCGCAGCAACCCCAGCAACTACGCCATCCTGGCCGTCGCCCAGGCCAGCCGCGTCAACCCGGAGCAGATGCGCATGTATCTGCCGGAGTTGACGCGACTGGCAAACTCGCGCATTCTGGCGGAGGCGATTGCCGTCGGCGAGCGCGAGCGCATCGAGAGCGAGATTCTCGCCGACATCGCCACGATCGGCAATCGCGGCCAGCACGTGACCGGCAGCGGAGCGGTGGTGACCGAGATCCTCGAGAACATCACCGGCCAGCGCATGCTGTTCCAGCCGCTGTCGTACCTCATTCGCGGCGGCGAGCCGGACGGCCAGGACCTGCTCGGCGCGATGAACTTCGCGGCCCTGACGATGAAGCTGGTGCTGGGCCGCCAGTACGGGCGCGTCATCTGCTACCGCCGGCAGGAGAACTACGTGGACATGCCGCTCGACGTGGTGACGCAACGCCCAGGCAACATTGACGTCGCGGAGTTCTACGACGCAGAGACATTCACCGCCCGCTCCGGCATCATCTGGGCCGCGCGGGTGTAGCGGCAAGGGGGACTTATGGTCACGCTGGCGGCGCAATCCGAGCCTGTCGTTCAGGTAAGCGACGTCGTGAAGTCCTTCGCCGTGGGCAATTCGACGATCACGATTCTCAAGGGGGTCTCGTTCCAGGTGAAGGGAGGCGAGTTTGTCTCGATTGTCGGGCCATCCGGCAACGGCAAGTCTACGCTGCTCAACATGATCACCGGCATAGACCGCCCGACCAGTGGCGAGATCATCGTCACCGGCCAGCCGGTGCACAAGATGAGCGAAGACCAGCTCGCGGCGTGGCGCGGGGAGAATGTCGGCATCATCTTCCAGTTCTTCCAGATGCTCCCGGCCCTCAGTCTGCTGCAAAACGTCATGCTCCCCATGGACCTGACGCGCAAGTTTCGCGGGCGCGAGCGCCAGGAGCGGGCGATGCACCTGCTCGAAATCGTCGGCCTGGCCGAGCAGGCCCACAAGCTGCCCAGCATGGTGTCCGGCGGCCAGCAGCAGCGCGCCGCCATCGCCCGCGCCCTCGCCAACGACCCGCCGCTGCTCATCGCCGACGAGCCAACCGGCAACCTCGACTCCCACACCTCCCACGATGTCTTCGACCTGTTTACCGAGGTGGTGGGCAAGGGCAAGACGATGGTGATGGTCACCCACGACAAGGAGTTGGCGGCGCGCGTGCCGCGCGTCGTCGAGGTACTCGACGGGCGCATCGTCCGCGATGAGGCCATCGGCCACCCGGAGTGGGCCGGGTTCTAAACGTCATGCTGAACGAAGTGAAGCATCCCCATATCTCTGGGGGCCCTTCGCGTTGCTCAGGGCGACGGGCGCGGTTCTAGGCGAAGGAGAGAGCGCATGGGCGTGCTGTGGTACAAGGTCTGGTTCGATATCTGGAACTACAAGACGCGCACGGTCCTCGCGGTCCTGTCCATCGCCGCCGGCGTCTTCGCCATCGGCGTTGTCTTCGGCATGGTGGACCAGCTCCTCTCTGGGATGGACGCGGCGCACCAGGCGGTCCACCCGTCCCACATCCAGATGTACCTCCACGACTACATCTCGTCGGATGTCGTTCGCGGCCTCAAGCGCGCGCCGGGCGTCGAGGACATCGAGCCGTTCAACGTGGTCAACATCATGTATCGCCCGCGCGCCGGCGGCGATCTCAAGCAGGGGATGCTCGTCCTGCGCGAGGACTGGAACAACCAGCGCATGGACATGCTCCAGCTGCGCGAGGGAAGCTGGCCGGTGCGCAACGGCATCGCCATCGAGCGCCTGTCCAGCAGCGTCTATGGCTTCGACATCGGCGACAAGGTAACGTTCGAGCTGGACGACAAGCAGCGCACGTTCAACATCGTCGGCAAAGTACGCCACCCCTTCGTCCCGCCGCCCCAGTTCGGCGGCCAGGCGTACTTCTTCATGAGCCGCGACGCGATGACCCACTACGACGTGCCTGAGAACAAGTACAGCGCCCTGTACGTTACGGTCACGCCCTACAGCGCCGAGAACGCGCGCGTCGTCGCCACGGATCTGAAAGACCGCCTGGCGAAGGATGGTGTCGCGGTCGGCGCGACCATGTACCAGGACCCGAGCCGCCACTGGGGCCGCATGTACGTCGAGGGCATCAACATGGTGATGCAGATCCTCGCCATCGTCTCGCTGATCCTGAGCGTCGTCCTGGTGTACAACACCCTGACTGCGCTCATCACGCAGCAGACGAACCAGATCGGCATCCTCAAGGCCATCGGCGGGCGCTCGACGACCATCGTCCGGCTCTACCTCACCGACGTGCTGATCTACGGGCTGCTGGCCCTGTTCATCGCCCTGCCCCTCGGCATGTTCGCCGCGTGGAGCGTGACGCGCTGGTTCCTCAACCTCTTCAACATTGACTACGAGACGTTCCACTTCTCTACGACGGCCGTCACCCTGCAAATCCTGGCAGCGACCGCCGTCCCGCTGCTCGCCGGCCTGGCGCCGGTGCTGGGCGGCGCGCGGATCACCGTGCGCGAGGCCATCGCCAGCTACGGCCTCGGCGGCAAGTTCGGCTCGAACCGCTTCGACCGGCTCATCGAGGGCATCGGCGCGCGGCTCTTGCCCACGCACTACGCCACCGCCCTGGGCAACATGTTCCGCCGCAAGGGCCGCCTGATTCTCACCCAGGTCGTGCTGGTGTCGGCAGGGACGATGTTCCTCATCGTGATGACGCTCGGCTCGTCCATCACCGAGACGATGGACAACTTCTTCGCCCGGCGGCACTACGACGAGACCTTCTACCTGAGCGGGCGCTACCGCCAGAACAAGGTCATGAACGTCGTCAACGCCGACCCGACGGTCGCCGACGCCCAGGGGGTGCTGACCATGTCGGCGACGGTGCTCAAGCAGGGGCAGCGCCTCAAGGAGGCCGGGCTGGGCACGGAGGTGTTCGGCATCGTGCCGGGCCGCGAGTTCACCGAGGAGTCGATCATCGCCGGCCGCTGGCTCCAGCCGGGCGACGGCAAAGTGCTCGTGTTCAGCAAGCGCGGCGCCGACAAGAACGGCCTAGCCCTGGGGGATATGGTCACGCTCAACCTGGGCGAGGCGGGCAAGGCCGACTTCCAGATTATCGGCCTATACCAGCCGCTATCGGGCGACGTGGGCTTTTCCACGGAGACGATTTACACCCCGATTGATGCGCTGTGGGACGCCAGCAAGGAGTACCCGCGCATCAACCGGCTCATCGTGCGCACCACGGCCCACGACGAGCCGAGCGCCAACACGACGCTGAAGAACCTTCAGCAAGGCCTGGAGGACCAGAGCATCAAGGTCGGCCTCGCCCAGACTGAGGCGGAGAACCGCCGCATCAATGAAGGCTCGTTCAGCATCATCACGACCATGCTGCTGGCCCTGGCGACCATCGTCGCCGTCGTCGGCGCGATTGGCTTGATGGGCGCGCTGTCCATCGCCGTTGTGGAGCGCACCAAGGAGATCGGCGTCTTGCGCGCCATCGGCGCCCGGTCGCCGACGATCATGGGGATGTTCGTGATGGAGGGCGTGCTGCAGGGGCTGATGAGCTGGGGGCTGGCCGTCCTGCTGTCGCTCGTGTTCAGCCGCCCCATGTCGAACCTGTTGGGCGACACGATCTTCAAGCTGCCGCTGGACTACCGCTACAACTGGCAGGCGGTCGGCATCTGGCTCGCGGTCATCCTGGTGCTGGCGACGCTCGCGTCTATCGCGCCGGCCCGCTCGGCGACGCGCATCAGCGTCCGCGACAGCCTGGCGTATGCGTAGCCCAGGGGCGCCGGGCTGAAGCCGCGGCGCTGAGAGGACAAAGTTCTTCGGACTGCTCAAGCTCCACTGGGGCTTCGCCCAGCCAGCGCCCTAGAGACGCGCCAGGGCGCGTGCTGTACAGCCTGGCGACCGCGTGGGATCGTCCCTGTAGAGATGCTGAATAGGCTCCGTGATTGTCCCTTAGGGGTCAGTGACAGTGGCCGCCAACCTGGGCAGCCGCTGCTTCTGACCCATTAATTCTCCAAACGCCGCTCCGCCCAGAATCAGTACCGCTCCGACGATCTGAACAGGCCCCAACTTCTCCCCCAACAGGGCAGCCGAAAACACCAGCGCCGACAACGGCTCCAGATAGCCGCAGATCGCCACGGTCTGTACGGGCAGAGACCCGATGGACGAAAAATAGAAGTAGCAGCCGATGCCCGTGTTGACAATCCCCAGGATCAGGATGGGCGCCAGGCTGGCCGGCGCAATCTGGACGGCAAAGCCCTGCTTGAGGCCGACGAACATCGCCACGGTGATGAAGCTGATGATTAGCTGCCACATGGCATTCTCAAGCCCGGTGATGCTCGCCGCCTTCTTGTTGAAAATCACCATGACGGCATACATGACGGCAGACATGATTCCGCAAAACAGGCCCCAGGCCGTCTTGCCCTCCGACAAAGCCTGCGCGTTGACGAAAAACATGCCGACCAGCACAGCCAGGAAGCCGAGCACTTTGACGCTCGTCAGCTTCTCCCGAAAGACGATGGGGGACAGCATCATGACGATCACGGGACCGCAATAATAGGCCAGCGTGGCGATGCTGACACCGATCTGGGCATACGCTTCATACAGGAACATCCAGCTGACGCCCATGGCGACACCGGAGATACCCAGGTACAGCAGGTGGGGCTTGTGTTTCCAGAGCTGCACGCGCTGCTTGGACAGCAGGAATATCAGGCCCAGAAACAGGCTGCCGATTAACGTTCGCGTCAAGACAATCTCATAGCTGCTCAACGCGATATGGCTGGCCACGATGCCGTTGGAGCCAAATAGGAGCAGGGCGGCTATGTATTTGAGATACGCGCCTTTCGTTCGATGCGCCATGCGTTTCTTCCCCTCTTGACGTGCGAGCTGCCCACAGTATATCATATCTTTAGCCATCATATTCCCGAATGTTTCGCATATGTTAGATGAGAAAGTCAGATGCAAAAGATACACATGAACATCCAGAAGTACCAGGCGTTTGTCAAAGCCGTCGAATATGGGAGCTTCACGGAAGCTGCCGAAGCCTTGCACTATACACAGTCGGGCATCAGTCGGATGATTAGCGATCTGGAAACGGAGTGGGGTGTGTCGCTGCTTGAGCGAGGACGCGCCGGCGTCAGGCTTACCTCGGATGGCCTGAAGCTACTGCCTCAGGTGAAGCGCATCTGCAATGAGCATGACATCCTGATGCTACAGGTCGAAGACCTGCGCGACATGCAGTCCGGGCTTATCCGTATCGGGACCTTTTCCAGCGTGGCAACCCATTGGCTCCCGAACATGATCAAGGCCTTTCGGGAGGACTACCCGAAGATTGATTTTGAGCTGCTGATCGGGGACTACACAGAAATTGAAGGCTGGATCTTGGCGGGACGTGTGGATTTCGGGTTTTTGCGGCTGCCGACGAAAGCCGAACTCGAAACAATCTTTTTGGAGGAAGACCGTTTGCTGGTCGTGCTTCCACCAGATCATCCGATGGCGAGTTGCGAGAAATTTCCCATCACCGAACTGTCGAACGGCGCGTTCCTGCTGTTGGAAAAGGGCGCCAATGTTGAGATCTCCGAGATTTTCGCCAGACACCACGTTGCACCCCACGTGGATCTGAAAACGTGGGACGACTATGCCATTATGGCGATGGTGGAAAGCGGGCTTGGCATCAGTATCTTGCCTGAATTGATCTTGCGGCGCATTCCTTACAGCCTGATCGCCAAAGAGCTTGAGGCGCCCGCTGTCAGGAATATCGGGATTGCCATGCGCGAGAAGAAGTCGCTTTCGCTCGCGGCCCAGCGCTTCCTGGAGTATCTGCCGCATCGAACGAGGGCGTGACGTGGGCGTCGTGACACCCCAGCCTCTGTGATTGATTCATTGTTCGCAGGCAGGCCATGGCCTTATGCGCTCGTTTCGCGTATAACCAGGCGGGTTGAGGGCGAACAATCGGGAGGCAACATACGAGGGGTGGACAAAACATAAGATTGGCGCCAGTGCGTGGCCCACAGGGCCGACATGCCGAGCTTGAGCCGGCGGAATTGGCACGAAACATAAGATGGGGGCCAGACGCCCGCGTCCAGCAGATGGTCTCCTTTGGCGATACAATGGGTGTTGCAACACATCCGCACGACCGCCAGAAAGGAGACCGGCTCAATGTTAGCCCTTCTGCGTCCCGTTGGCAAGTGGCTGTCTCAGGCGGTCCGCCACACCTCGCCAACTATCGCCATCGTGCCCTCGGCGTCAAGTCCCGCGCCAACCACTCCCCTGAGGCCGCCACCCCGCCGACGCCCTCCTCCAACCCGCAGCCGGCCTCCCAGCAGGTCGGCGACCCTGAGCTCTACTGGGGCTACGCCTCTGGCGTCATCGCCACCAAGATCCCCGATGTCGCCGAGGTCGTCCTGGCCGAGCGCACCCAGACCTTCGACAAGTCGGATGCCAGCTACTTCCACCCGCTCATGGCCGACACCCAGCGGCGGCTGGGCTTCCATCCCCCCTTCGGCGCCTTCGACGCTGCCTTTGACAGCGGGGGCGCGAAGACGCGCCCCCGCACCCCCTAAGAACGTCTACGATGCCTTCCACGACGCCGGTGGCTTCGCCGCCGTCCCCTTCGTCGAGCGGGGCAAGCACGCCCGCCGCACTTTCGACGACCACGGACTGCCGCTCTGCGCTGCCGGCCTCGCCATGCCCCGCAAGGCCACCTTCGTCGAGCGCACCAGCCTCGTTCCCCACGAGAAGGGTCGCTACGTTTGCCCCCTCCTCTTCCCCTCACCCACCGGTGAGGTCTGTCCCATCGCCGACACCCACTGGGCCAGCGGCGGCTGCGTCACCACCCTCGGTACCTCCCTCGGCGCTCGCCTCCGCTACACCCTCGACCGCGACGCCGACGCCTTCAAGGCCGTCTACAAGCAGCGCACCGCCGACGAGCGCATCAACTCCCAGGCCAAGGAACTCGGCATCGAGCGCCCCTTCTTGCGCAACCAGCGCTCGATCACTAATCTCAACACGCTCCTCTACGTCGTGATCAACCTGCGGGCGCTGGGGCGCGTCCGCGCTCACAACCTCGCGCAGGCTCAGGCGGCTGCGCGTCGCATCGGTTAGAATAGCCTGACCCAACGGGCGGACGCCGCTTCGCTTCGTCAACGGGCGGTCGTGGGGATGTGTCGCACGCGCGGCGCCCGCCCTCCGTCAGGCTGATAC
This sequence comes from Anaerolineae bacterium, assembly GCA_046328525.1. Classification (GTDB taxonomy): domain Bacteria; phylum Chloroflexota; class Anaerolineae; order Epilineales; family JAHCIE01; genus JBDHWG01. Next base: position 1,539 of record JAXLWK010000004.1, on the reverse strand, counting down.
CTCTCAACCCCATCCGAAACCAACACCCTTCGGCGGCCCTTGCCCGCGCGAAGCAGGCCCTCGTGTGTCTCCGCCGCCCGGCGACGCCTTGCTCCCACCGCTCTGGCTGGCCGATCCCCTGTTTCAGCCGCTGAACGCCACCCCAAGCCGTGTTGGTCGCCCCTCAACACCCCCCTCAACCCCGTCCGCCGCCCCTTCGCCCCGCTTATGTTTTGTGCCACCTCCCAGCACCGCCTTATGTTAGGTCCACCCCTCTAATCTGCGGGTCAATGGACTGCGGCGTGGCGCTCGCTTCGGCTGTGATGCGCGCACGGCGGTTTCAGTACCCTAATCTGCGGGTCAATGGACTGCGGCTCTACGGCTATGATGCCCCGCAGCGTCATGAGGTAAGGTTTCAGTACCCTAATCTGCGGGTCAATGGACTGCGGCTTATAGATGTGCTGGCGTGCCACCGCCAGGTCCAGGCGTTTCAGTACCCTAATCTGCGGGTCAATGGACTGCGGCCTTTCCAGGCTCTCTCGGCTAGTGCTGCTATAACCTGTTTCAGTACCCTAATCTGCGGGTCAATGGACTGCGGCTGAATCAAAAATTCACGGCTACTTCACAACGGTCGCAGTTTCAGTACCCTAATCTGCGGGTCAATGGACTGCGGCCGTATACCCACTTTGGCCGCTCGTCGAGGAAGTGATGGTTTCAGTACCCTAATCTGCGGGTCAATGGACTGCGGCTGTGCTGCCGTTTGTGTTCACGTCGGCGTCTAAGGCGCGTTTCAGTACCCTAATCTGCGGGTCAATGGACTGCGGCTGAACACACAGACCGTCCGACCGTCCGCCGTCCGCCAGTTTCAGTACCCTAATCTGCGGGTCAATGGACTGCGGCTCCAGCCGACCCGCCTCTTGCGCACGCCCCGCCGCCAGTTTCAGTACCCTAATCTGCGGGTCAATGGACTGCGGCCGTCCTGTGAGTTCAGATAGAGGTCGGGGTGTAGATGTTTCAGTACCCTAATCTGCGGGTCAATGGACTGCGGCGTCAATGTTGGGTGCGCGCTGGTGGACTGTCGGGTGGTTTCAGTACCCTAATCTGCGGGTCAATGGACTGCGGCCGCCGTGGGTGTCTGCGGACCCTACGGCGTATCAATTAGGTTTCAGTACCCTAATCTGCGGGTCAATGGACTGCGGCGACGGCGGTGGCGGTGGTGCGGGTCCGGGTGGTCGCGTTTCAGTACCCTAATCTGCGGGTCAATGGACTGCGGCTTGTGGTGCGGCGGGGGAAGGGGGGGAAGAGTCGGGGTTTCAGTACCCTAATCTGCGGGTCAATGGACTGCGGCCGTGTATTCGGCGTTGGCGTCGCTGATGGCCTGTTCGAGTTTCAGTACCCTAATCTGCGGGTCAATGGACTGCGGCTCACTACCCCGACGAGTTCAACGGATCGGGCCGCTACGTGTTTCAGTACCCTAATCTGCGGGTCAATGGACTGCGGCGCTTGCCGAGCGAGCGAGCGAGTAAGTACAGAATGGGAAGTTTCAGTACCCTAATCTGC
>JAXLWK010000003.1:0-1827807 GCA_046328525.1 Anaerolineae bacterium | reverse complement strand
CGCGTAAGAAGCGTACCGATATCGGTTGTTGCCATGGCGCGTCCTCCACTCCCTTGCGGCGCTCGAAGGCTCTTGGCATAAGTATATGCAGACTAGGCATTGGGCGGGAGTCTATACGGGCGGATTGGGTGGCGGCGTCGCGAAGAAGCGGCGGGCTTCGATGACCACCGGAATGCCGCGCAGGACGGTGAGGCCGACGACGAGGACGGTGAGCCAGAGGGCGATAGTGTGGAGGGTGGGAAGGTAGGCGGACTGGGGTGTGTTGGCCCAGGCGACGTCTGCGGCGGCGAGGAGGGCGAGGTAGACGAAGGCGACGGTTTTGGCGGCGCCGTAGAAGGCGCGCATGAAGCGGCTACTGACGAGGAACTGGCCCCAGGCCGACTCCATCATGCCAAAGGCTGTGGCCCCTTTGGCAAGCACGTAGCTTCGAATCGCGTCGGTCATGACGCCACGGGCGACGACGATGATGGGCGCCCACACCGGTGTCAGGAGCAGGGTCGCGTAGACAATCCACAGCACCTGTTCGACGACGCGGTCCACGGCGATGTCGAGCACGCTGCCCAGATCGCTGACCTCGTCCCAGGCGCGGGCGATCCAGCCGTCCACCCCATCGAGGATGATGGTCAGGACAATGAGAGCCGCTGCGATGATGCGCGCCGTGGCCGATGGCTGATAGAGGAGGATGGCCGCCAGAGCCAGTAGGATCAACCGGCTGAGGGTGATGGTGTTCGCCACGGCTACGGCTGCTCCAGGCGGAAGCCGTGGCCGCGCACGGTGACGACGTATTGGTGCGCGTCCAGCTCTTCGAGGCGTTCGCGGAGGCGGCGCACCAGCGCATCAATCGCCTGGTCGGTGACGCCCTCGGCGGACACGTCCGGCCAGACGGCCTCGATCACTTCCTGGCGGGTGAAGACGCGGCCCGGCTGGCTGATGAGCAGCTCCATGAAGGCGAACTGGCCGGGGGAGAGGGGCGGGTCCAGCTCGCGGCCGCGGATGATGACGGCGCGGGAGACGGGGTCAATGCGGAGCGTCGCGCGCACCTGCCCGCCGACGGGCGTCGTGGCGTCGGCGTCCACGAACACCATCTCGTACTGGCCGGCGATGGTGATGAGGTCGCCGTCGCGGAGGCGCATGGGGCGCGTGATGCGCTGGCCGTTGACGAAGGTGCCATTGGTGCTGCCCAGGTCGGTCACGATGAAGCTCTCGCCCTCTTTGCGGATCTCGGCGTGGTGGCGGGAGACCTCGCGCTCGGCGAGAATCACGTCATTGTCCGCCCCGCGCCCGATGCGCAAGATGGTGCGATTGAGCGACCACTGCTTGACTGTGCCGCGGCCTGTCTGTCGTTGGACCAGCGTTGCCTGGTCGCCCACGGAACCCTCCTCGTCTGCCCTCGACCATTCTAACAATAATACGCCAGCCTGATAATACTCCAAATTGGCGGCGCGTGCAAGCTCTTGCTCGCTTTTGCCACATTTGCCCTTGCGATGTCCGCCCGTCACGTCATGTAAACGTCAGGTAAAGGAACGAGTGGCGTCAGGATTTATCGCGCCCATCTGAGGTATAGTATAGTCACAACAGTCCTATCCCCCTGACGACGGCGCCCGAAGCGCCCAGGCCGCACCCCCTCCGATGCCTGGCGCTTCGGGCGTCGTCCTGTGTTCATGCGATCACTCCTCCCATGCGGTATACTTCGCGCCCAATCGCCTGTTGACAAAAGCCACACGTCAGTCCACAATTGCATCAATAGCGTAAACTACGCTATTGATGCTGATTGCTTGGCGCACTGACTGGAAAGGTGGAGGCAGGCGTGGAAAAGAAAGTTGGGGCGTTTGAGGCGCGGCGCCAGTTTGGTAGCATCCTCCAGAGCGTCGTTGCCGAGAGGGACAGATACGTCATCGAACGGCACGGGCAGGCAGTGGCTGCCGTTGTCCCAATCGAAGTGTATGAGCAATGGAAGAGGCAACGCCGTGCCTACTTTGACCAGATCCGCGCCCTTGCCGAAGACGCGAACGTTCCAGCGGATGAGGCCGACGAGCTTGTCAACGACGCGATCCAGGCTGTTCGCAATAGACAATCGAGATGAATGTTGTCCTCGACACCAATGTCGTCGTCAGCAGCTTCATCGCACCGGCTAGCGCACCGGCAAAGGTCTTGGAGCTGGTGAGCGAGGATCAGTTCGAGATTCTTGTGTCAGAGGCAATCCTTGAGGAATACGCAAGTGTCTTGAAGTATCCGCGCATCCAGGCGCGTCACCGTCGAAGCGACGTTGAGGTCGCGGATATTATCGCAGGACTGCGCACGCTGGCAACTATCGTTGAGCCGACTCGACGCCTCGCCGTCGTCAAGGAAGATGCCGAGGATAACAAGTTCGTCGAGTGTGCGGTGGAGGGCGGCGCGGAGTTTATCGTCAGCGGCGACAAGCATCTGTTGGCCCTCAGGGAGTACGAAGGCATCCAGATTCTCAGCCCGGCCGCATTTCTCACAGTTTTTCAATAGAAACACGACACGCGGCCATTCTCCAAAATGACCGCGTGATTCTTGCAGTTCCGCGTTCGCTGGCCTGTAGAGGTAGCCAGGGCTACTTGGCGTTGAGGGCGGCGACGCCGGGGAGCGTCTTGCCTTCGAGGAATTCCAGCGATGCGCCGCCGCCGGTCGAGATGTGGGTGATCTTGTCGGCGACGCCGGCCGCGTGGACGGCAGCGGCCGAGTCGCCGCCGCCGATGATCGTGGTCGCGCCCGGCAGGTCGGCCAGGACGTCGGCGATGGCAAAGGTACCCTTGGCGAACTCCGGCATCTCGAACACGCCCATCGGCCCGTTCCAGACAACCGTCTTCGCGCCCTTCAGGTCGGCCTGGAACAGTTCGATGGTCTTCGGCCCGATGTCCAGGATGCGCCAGCCGGCCGGGACGGCGTCCACGGCGACGACCTGGTGCGCGGCGTCGGCGGCGAACTTGTCGGCGACGACGGCATCCACCGGCAGGACGAGCTTGTCGCTCGCCTCGCCGATCAGCGTTTTGGCGACCTCCACACTGTCCTTCTCGACGAGGGAGTCGGCCATGTCGAGGCCCTTCGCCGCCAGGAAGGTGTTGGCCATGCCGCCGCCGATGAGCAGGCGGTCGGTCTTGGCGAGCAGGCTGCGCACAACCTCGATCTTGTCGCTGATCTTCGCGCCGCCCAGGATCGCCACGAACGGGCGCTCCGGGTTCGACAGGGCGCGGCCCAGGTAGTCCAACTCCTTTTCCATCAGGAAGCCGGCCACGGCCGGTTTATCGTGGGCGATGGCCTCGGTGGAGCTGTGGGCGCGGTGGGCGCTGCCGAAGGCGTCGTTGACGTACACGTCGCCGAGAGCGGCGAACTTCTTGCCCAGCTCGGCGTCGTTCTTCTCCTCGCCGGCGTGGAAGCGCGTGTTTTCCACGACGGCGACGTCGCCGGGCTTGAGGCTGGCGACCTCGGCCGGCGCGGCATCGAGGTCCGGCAGGAACGCGACCGGCTTACCGAGGAGCTGGCTCAGGTGGTCGGCGGCCGGCTTGAGGCTGAACTCCGGCGCGACCTTGCCCTTCGGCCGGCCGAGGTGGGACAGGAGCACGAGCTTCGCGCCGTGGTCCATGAGGTAGCGAATGGTGGGTAGCGACTCGCGGATGCGCGTGTCGTCGGTGACGACGCCGTTCTTGATCGGGACGTTGAAATCAACGCGCACAACCGCCGTTTTTCCGCTCCAGTCAATATCGCGGACAGTTTTCTTGTTCATTGCGCCTCCGGGGCAGAGCGGGGACATAAGAACAGGTACACAAGTACACAGGGAATCGAGCGTTTGCCCTTCTTCCTCACCCGTGCCTTGTGTACCTGTTGGACGTCAGTCCCGCGAGAATGATGTGTTTACGCGTGCTGCAGAGCGCGAGCCACCGAGACGGGCTTCACGTCAATCGCCTGGCCGGCGCGCGCGCCCATGTAGGCGACCAGGTCGGCGACGCGGCAGGCGTAGCCCCACTCGTTGTCGTACCAGGTCACGACCTTGACCAGGTTGCCGCCGATGACCAGCGTCTCGGGGGCGCTGAACATCGTGGATTCGGTCATGCCCTTGAGGTCCATGGAGACCAGCAGCTCTTCGGTGTAGCCCATGATGCCTTCGAGGTCGCCGTTGGCCGCTTCCTTCATGAGGGCGTTGATTTCTTCGACCGTCGTGCCCTTGTTGAGGACGGCGGTGAAGTCCACCACGGAGACGGTCGGGGTCGGGACGCGGAAGGCCATGCCGGTGAACTTGCCGGCGAGGGCCGGGATCACGAGGCCGACGGCCTTGGCCGCGCCGGTCGAGGACGGGATGATATTGAGCGCAGCGGCGCGGGCATCGCGCAGGTCACCCTTCGCCTCGAGGTCGAGCAGGCGCTGGGTGTTGGTGTAGGCGTGCACGGTCGTGAGGATGCCCTTCTCGATGCCGAACGCATCGTTGAGCACCTTGGCGACCGGGGCGAGACCGTTGGTCGTGCAGGAGGCGTTGGACACGACGTTGTTCTTGGCCGGGTCGTACATCTCCTCGTTGACGCCGAGAACGATGGTCAGCAGATCGCCCTTAGCCGGCGCGCTGATGATGACCTTCTTGGCGCCGCCCTGGAGGTGGGCGCTGGCCTTCTCAAGGCTCGTGAACAGACCGGTCGACTCGATCACCACTTCCACGCCGAGGTCGCCCCAAGGGATGGTGGCCGGATCGCGGTAGCTCAGCACCTTGACTTCGTCGCCATCGGCGACGAAGCCGTTCTCGGTCGCCTCGACGCGGCCGGCGTAGCGGCCGTAGTTCGAGTCGTACTTCAGCAGGTGAACCATCGAGGGGCGGTCGCCGATGTCGTTGACGGCCACCACGTCAATCTGATCCCCGTAGCGCTCGCGCATCGCTTTGTAGCCCTGGCGTCCGATTCGACCGAAGCCATTGATTCCTACGCGCACTGGCATGTGATACTCCTTTCGAAAATGGGGGCCTTGTGCCCGAAATTCGCAGGTGTGGACGTCTCGTCCCGTCGCCGGGTTGAGCCGCAGAAATTACTGCATCCCTCCTATTATAGCCCACTCTCTCCGTTTGGCAACAGTGTGACGGCCCAATTTGCGCAAATGCGTGGAGAACGGACCACGTGAGGAGGGGGTTTCTCCACGCGGGGTTGAGGCTCGCGTGGCACAGAAATCCGCCGGACACACCCTGGTGTCCGGCGGATCACGCTGTAGGCCAATTCGCTTATTTGAAGAAATCGGCGTTCTTGGCGATGTAGCTCTCCCACTGGGGCGGGGTTTCCGCCTCAGGGAAGATCGCCTCGACCGGGCAGACGGGCATGCACGCGCCGCAGTCAATGCACTCCTCGGGATGGATGTAGAGCATGTCCTCGCCCTCGTAGATGCAGTCCACCGGACACACGTCCACGCACGCCATGTCCTTCACGCCGACACACGGTTCGGCGATAATGTAGGTCATTCAGTTTCCTCCTTGGCCCTGCGGGTAACAGGGGATTTGTGGGTCGCGTTACTCCTCTATTGTAGAAGGCTTGGCGCCGTCTGACTATGACGTGCGTCATAATTTCACTATGTTGAAAAAAGAATTTCAGGTTCGCCGCGCGATGGCTTCCAGCGCTGCGGCGTCGGCGATGACGAGGGCGCCGTTTTCTTCGCGCACCAGCCCCGCGCGCCGCCACTTGCTTAGGACGCGGATGGCCGTCTCGACCGTCGTCCCCGACATGTCGGCGAGGGTCTGGCGGGTCAGGTTGAGGGTAAGGGTGAGCCGCTGCTCGTGACGCGCGCCGCGCCGCTGCGCCAGGTCGAGGAGGGTGTGGGCGAGGCGCGGCTCGACCGGCTCCAGCGCCAGGCGGCGCATCATCTCGTGGGCGTCGGTGAGCTGCGTGACCAATCCCTCGATGATGCGGTGCGAGACGTCGGGGTAGCGCGCCAGCAGGCCGGCGAAGTCGTAGCCGCTGATGGTCATGACCACCGACGGCTCCATGGCCTGGGCGGTGTAGGGGTGGGCGCGGCGGCCGAAGGCGGCGACGCCGCCGAACCACTCGCCCGGCGTCACGATGCGCAGGATGAGGTCTTTTCCCTCGGTGGAGCGGATGAGCTTGACCTGCCCTTTGAGTAGGATGTAGAAGCGTTCGGGCGGGTCGCCTTCCAGGAAGATAAAGGCGCCTTTCGCCACGGCGCGCTTACGAAAGAGGTGGCGCTCGGCCGCCATCTCTTCGTCGGACAGCGACGCCAGCAGCGGAATCGCCCGCAGGCTGTCTATGTCCGACGGCAGACGCTCATCATGCTTGGTGGGTTGCGATTGGGGAGGCATGACGTTCAATTATAGCATACAGCACAAGCGCGGCTATAGCTCATCGTGCACCGCACCGGCTGGCTCAAATGCCTCCACTTCGGCGCGCTTCTCGTGCCGCGGCTCGCGGACGCCCCAGATGAGCATGGCGAGGCTGGCCGTCGAGAACAGCACGGCGATGGCGAAGACGGTCTCGTAGTTGGCGGCCGACGCAATGACGCCGCCGAGCAGCGGGGCGACGAACGAGGGGACGGCGACGAGGGTGGCCGTCAGCCCAACGTAAGTAGGCACCTCTTCAGGCTTGCAGAAGTCGTAGATCGCGCTCAGGTTGGAGACCATCGTGGCGGAGATGGAGAGACCGAGCAGGACATAGACCACCACATACCACTCGGCGGATGGCGCGAGCAGGGCGGCGAGAGCCGTCAGGCCGCTGGACAGCGCCGCCAGCTGCATCGTGCGGCGGTGGCCGATGTGATCGCCGAGAAACCCGAGCGCGGGGTAGGCGCCGGTCTCGACGAGCATCATGACCAGGGTCATGGTGCCGGCCTGCGCGTCCGTGATGCCGAGCTTGTTCACGCCGTAGACGGTGATGAAGGCCGACGCCATCGCGCCGAAGACGAGCAGCACGCGGTAGACGAGGTAGTTGCTATAGTTGCGGTTCTGGCGCAGGATGACGGGCAGCGACGCCCAGAAGGCGCGCCCCTGGGGCCGGTTGGCGGCCGGCTTCTCCGTTCTCTCGCGCGCCATTGACAGGAAAATGAAGGAGATGCTGACGGCGACGGCGGTGAGGCCGAAGTTGATGGCGAAATTCAACGAGAAGGGATAGTTCTCCAGGATGCGGCCGGCCACGCCGGCGCCGAATGCGCCGGCCAGACCGCCGAAGCCAAACTGCATGCCGTAGAACGTGCCGCGGCGGCGTGGCGGGATGATCTTGCCGATCATGTCCTGCCACGGCGTAGATGTGAAGCCGCTGCCAAAGGTGCGCCAGATGTGGAACAGGAAGAAGAGCACCAGCGCGAGGGTCGGGCCGATAAGCGGCACAGCCAGGGCCGTCAGCGCCATGCCCACGAAGGGGATGCGCTCGTTGAGGGTCATCAGCAGGACGAAGGGTTTCTTGCGCGGCAGCTTCTCGACGTATTGGGCGGTGAAGAGGGCAGGGAGGAACCAGCCGACATTCTGGATCGCCGGAATGAGGCTGATGAGCAGCGGCGAGCTGGAGAGCTGGCTGACGAACAGCGGCATCACGGTGACGACGGAGCTGAAGCTCATGCCGAGCATGAAGAACGTCCCATCCAGGACGTTGACCGTGAAGTTGCGTACCAGGTTGTTCTGGACGTAGGAGTCCACGCGGCGCGCTTGTTCCATAAACCCTCGCAAACCATGCAAGACACGCGGCGGGAGTGACCCGCCGCTCGCTCAATTCTAGCCCTGTTCGGCGGGTCGGCCAAGTTCCAGCGGTGTTAGCGGCTGAGCAAGGTTTACACCAGGTTAACAGCGACTTGACATGACCCCCTACCTGTGATACCATAACGTCCCTGTAGGACGTCATCCGTCGGGAAGGCTCGGGCCGGCCACGCGGTGTTCTCCGCGACGCGCGGCCCTTTTCGTTGCCTTCAGCGGGTCGGCGAGTAGCACTGACTAGAAGGAGATCGCAGTGATGCAGGAACGACAAACAGGCGTTGTGAAATGGTTCAACAGCGCCAAGGGCTACGGCTTCATTTCGCAGGACGGTGGCCCGGACGTGTTCGTCCACTATTCGTCCATCCAAGGCGCCGGCTACCGTAACCTGGAGCAAGGGCAACCCGTCGAGTTCGTGCTAAGTGACGGACCAAAGGGGCTACTGGCGACGGATGTTCGCCCGGTGTAACCAGCCCGTCTGTTGACGATAGAAGCCCCCGCCGGCGTGTCATCCGGCGGGGGCTTCGTGCGTTTGTGGCCGGTCTCTAGCGGCCAAACATCCCAAAGGCCGCATACAGGAAAGCCAGGATCATCAAGACGGCGATGAAGCCGACGACGACGGCGATCAGGGTGCGGGTATTGTCGAGACGCAGGGCCTCACGCGTTGCGACGAACGATGCGACCAGGCTCCACAGGAGCACAACGACGGCGATCAGGTCGCCGATGCCCGGCAGACCGCTAAAGATGTTGAGAACGGCCGGCGACTGGGCAAAGCCGATGGCCCGCATTACCGCGCCGGGCGTTTTGTCTACCTCGAAAGCGTACCTGCCCACCGCATACGTGACGTAGGACCAGAATACCCACCGGATGAGGACGCTGACCACACCGACGAAAAAGCCGAGGGCGCCGCGGCCAAAATCACCACTGAATATACCCGCGCTGCCTGCCCCAAGACCGCTGATAATTGCCACCAGCACGACGATAAGAACCGCCTGAGTCATTTCCTTCGGATCCGCGGCAACCTCCCGGAACAGCATCCGGTCGAGGCGAGAAGCGCGGATCATGCGTTGAATCATGTGGGGTCTCCTTTAGAGAATTTCTGTCGCCTGCAGGGCGCGGAGGGCGTTGAGTGTGCTCCACTTGCTCTCCGGCCCGACCTCTTCCACGACGACGAGCAGGCGGTCGTCGTGGTTGCGCATGAGCGGCCAGCGGCCGCGCTCATTCTGGTGCTGGAGCATGACCTGGATGCCCGGCTTGACGCGCTCGTGCGTGACCCGCTGAGCCTCCGCCAGGACGCGCAGCGCAAACAACAAGTCAGGCTCGCCGAGGTGCGGGAAGCCGAACGCGAGGCGCTCCGGCGGCAGGTTCTCCCAGTCCAGCGCCTCGATCTCGGCCAGCCCGGTCTCGATGGCGGCCTCGATGCCTCGGCTGCGCTCTTCATCCGGGAGCTGGAGGAGCGCCCAGACATACGGCAGCGAGTCCCACGCCGTGCGCTCGGTCGGCTCCTGCGGTGTGCCGCGCGCGACGAGGTACTTCGCGGCGCGCTTGACGGCGCGGCGGATGCGCAGGTCCTCGTAGTAGCGGAAGCGCAGCACCGCCCACAGGAACACACCCGGCACCTCGTAGTCGCCGTCGGCCGTCTGCATCTGCTCCAGCGCCCAATCGGCGGCGGTGGCGATGCGGGTATCGTTGCCGGGCGCGCCCAACTCTGCCAGGAGCACCAGGTGATCCACCGTCGCCTGAACGCTGGCTCGCTTTGCGCCGGCCGTCGCTCCCCAGCCACTATCGTGGATGTGCTGCTCGAGGATGCGCTTGGCGATGGGGTTGGAGGCCAGGCTGCGGCGCGCGTCGCGCACCGCCGGCACGTCGGTGTGGCGGGTGAGCAGGTCGGTCAGGACGTAGTAATGGACGGCCGGGTTGTCGTAGTCGAGCAGCCAGCCCATCGGATCGCCGCGGAGTGGCCGCCACCAGCTACTCTTTACCAACATAATCTGTTGTCTCCCAAATGCCTGGCATGGCCGCCATGCGCAGCGCTTTCTCCAGCACCGGCCCCAGACCGTCCGTGGTCGGCAGCGCTTCCCACTCGCCGGGCGCGACCCAGCGCGCCGCCGCCGCGTCGTCGCCGGCCTGAAGGACGCCGCCCAGGGAACGGGCCAAGAAATCCAGGATGATGAAATGGTAAGGCGCCTCGGCATCCGGACGGCTCATGCGGTCCACGATGACGACCAATGGGCCAGGCTCGACGGTCAGCCCCGTCTCCTCGCGCACCTCGCGCACCACGGCCTCGCGCAGCGTTTCGCCCCACTCGACGCGGCCGCCCGGCACGGTCCATAGCCCCTGATTCGGGGCGTGGCCGCGCTGGATCAGGAGGATGCGGTTCTCGTCAACAATGATGCCGCCAACGGCAACCGTTGGCCGCGGAAGAGGGGTGGACATAAAGATGGCTTTTCGTTCTCGACAGACGCATGTGGCCGAAGGGATTGGGAAGGGGTAGCCACATTCCGGCTGCAAGTATAACACAGGGCTGCGCCAGGACAAAAGAGTCCGTGGCAGCCTGTTGGCGGCGCATGCCACAGCGCGTATAATAGGTGGCGGACCCTGAAAGCGGCCCCCTACGACCCGTCTTCTTCCCACCGCGTCGAGCGCAGTAGCGTGGGCGCATCGTCCGCTGCTCCACGGCCCAACTCCAGCAGGTAGGTCTCCGGGTCCTCGGCCACGAGGCGCTCGATGAACGCCCGGTCGTGGGTCACGACGAGGACCGCGCCCGGAAAGCTCTGTACCGCCGCCTCGAACTTCTCCCGCGCTCCAATGTCCAGGTGATTCAACGGTTCGTCCAGGATCAGGAAGTTTGCGCCGCCTAGCACAAGCTGGGCGAGCTGCAACCGCGCCCGCTCGCCGTAGCTCAGCGCCGAGACCGGCGTGAAGACCTCGTCGCCGCTGAACAGGAAGTAATGCAGGAAGCTGCGCGCCTCCGTTTCGCCCAACGCGGCGGCCTGGCGCACCGTTTCCAGGGGCGTCAGGGTCAGGTCGAGGGTCTGCCCCTCCTGGGCGAAGTAGCCGACCTGGACGTTGCTGCCGCGCCGCGCCCGGCCCTCCATCGGCGTCAGCTCGCCGATGAGGATTCGCAGCAGGGTTGACTTGCCCACGCCGTTCGCGCCCAGCAGGACGGCGCGCTCGCCCGATCGCAGGATAAAGCTCGCGTCGCGGAACAGCCAGGGGCCGTCGCCGAAGCGGTGGCCGACGCCCTCCAGCACCGCCACATTGGAGCCGCTCGGCGGGACGTGGAGGAAGTCGAGTTTCATTGCCCAGTGCCGCGCGGGCTTCTCGACGCGCTCGTCGGATGCTATGTAGCGCTCGAGCTTCTTCTCGCGCGACTTCGCCTTCGCCGCGACCTTCTTGGCGTAGCGGCGCACGTTCGGTTGACGCGACGTGGTGGTCAGCTCCACGTGGAGCGCCTGGTTCTTGGTGCGCTGGATGTCGCCCTCGATCTTCGCAATGGTGTCCTGCTGCTCCTTGTACATCTGCCACTGGCGGTCGCGCTCCGCCGCCTTCGCCGCGGCGTAGGCGGAGTAGTTGCCGACGTACTCGCGCACCTTGTGGGTGTCTGGGTCCAGCTCGAGGATCCGGTCAACCGTGTTGTCCAGGAAGGCGCGGTCGTGGGACACGATGATCGCCGCGCCGCGATACTGCGTCACGAACCCTTCCAGCCACTCCAGCGCGTCGAGGTCCAGGTGGTTGGTCGGTTCGTCGAGCAGCAGCACATCGGTGCGCGCCAGGAGCAGGCGGGCGAGACCGAGGCGCGTCTTCTGGCCGCCGGAGAGAACGGCGACACGGCCGGCAGGGTCGAGGTGGTGCAGGTCCAGGTGGCCCAACACCGTTTCCATGTGGGCTTCCATGTCGTAGCCGCCGAGCGCCTCGAACGACGTCAGCGCCGCGCCATACTCGTCCAGGCGCGCGGCTAGGTCGTCGCCCGCGTCCTCCAGCGCCCGCGCCAGGCGGTCCACGTCGTCGCGCGCCTGACGCCAGGCGTCGGCCCCCTCCGCCAGAATGTCGCCCACCCGCGCATCGGGCGCGAAGACGAGCGCCTGGGACAGGTAGCCGATGGACAGGGCGGCTGGCTGACGGGCAACGGAGCCGCGGTCCACAGTCTCGGCGCCGGCGATGATGCGCAGCAGCGTCGTCTTGCCGGCGCCGTTCGGGCCGACGAGGCCGACGCGGTCACGGTCGTTCAACACGAATGAGACGCCATCGAGAATCGTGACGTCGCCGTAGGATTTAGATAGATTACTGACCTGGAGCATGCTTCCCTCGCTGTGTGGAGTCGGCGAGGGACAGTTTGACTATCCCTCGCGGGGCTAACGGTTCAGGTGGAGGGTAGTCAGGTCGGTCACTGGTGGTCTCCCGTGTGAAAAAAGCGTTCGAGGCGCTAACGCGCTCGACTCTCTATACGTTACCAATTATACTCAGTTGCGTGTGGTATGCTACTTGCGGAAGGGGCCTCCGAGTGGCGGAACCGAGCCAGGATTTCGGGGGGAAGACAAGGACGAGCGTGTGAGAGTGTTCATATTTGTGTCGGCGATCCTGAGCCTGCTGATCGGGGTTGGGCTGGGAACGATGCCCGCCGCCGGGCCTCGGTCGGCGCATGCGGACGAGCCGCCCAACTGCCACGGCAACACCGATATCAGCATCCATCTCATCTCGCCGACGGTCGAGCCGGGCCACCCCGTGACACTGCGCGTTCTTGGCGTGTCCTCAGATGCCTGCACCCCGGAATACACCGGCTATGCTGTGTCGGGCGATGTCGTCGTCGTGAGCGCGCACGAACGCTCGTGCAGCGAGCTGTGCGCGGCTATCGTGACGCCCTGGAACATTGACGTGTCGCTGCCGCCGCTTGCGCCGGGTAGCTACACCGTCCAGTTCGCGGTAGAGTGCGGCGGCGAGAAGATGACGTGCGCTTCGGCGCCCCTCTCGATTCCGGGCGCTGATACGCTCACCGCGACTCCGCTGCCCCCCAGCGCCGATACCGCGACACCCTCACCGACCGCGACACTCACGGCGACTTCGACCCCAACGGCCACGCCGACGCCCACCGCGACCGCTACGCCGACGCCCACTGTGACTGCTACGGCAACCCCGACGGCTTTCCCAACGCGGTGCGTCCCGGCGTCGGCCGCCGATGTGTGCTACGGCCGCATCGCCGTCCGCGCGTACATTGACCGCGCGTGCAACGGCATCCTCAACTCCGGCGATCTGCCGCTGCCACAGACGACGATCACTCTGCGCACGCCGGACGGCCTCACCCGGTTGGCGGCGACAGACGCGCGCGGTGAGGCGCTGCTTCTGGGAGTCAATCTGCCGGCCGGCGTGACGGTGGCGGTAATGGCCGACCCGCCGCCGCTACCGGACTGGCTGGCGGCCGTCGGCGGGACGCTCGCGCCGTGTGCCGGCGTCACCTCGCGGGCGCTGGACCGCAGCGCCTTCGGGGTGTTCGGCGGCGCCTACGTGGATTTCCGCTACCGCATCGTGCCGCCCAGGGACGCCGGCGACGCTACCTGGATCGAGCCACCCCGCGAACCCGGTCGCTAATTGACGTAGGGGCAGGTTTCAAACCTGCCCCTACCCTCCGATGGAACGCGAAACGCGCTAACGATGTCGCGCCAGCCAGTCGCCGCTAGGGATTGGCGGTCGGTCGGCGATGGACTCCGCCGTGCCCAGGTACGTCCAGGCAGCGACGGCCTGGCCTTCGGCGGTGGTGACGGTCACGCGCCGCCGAAGGTACAGGCCGTCGTCCTGCGCCGCGTCGTAGCCCTCGTAGCGGTCCAGGCGGTGCAGCGCGTAGGTGTAGGTCTCCGAGTGGAGCGTCAGCAGCTCGCCGACCACAACGCCCGCGCCGGGCAGGGCCATTGGGTAAGCCCCCAGGTCGTACAGATCGTGGGAGGGTAGGCGCGCCCGCTCGATGCCACGGACGAACAGGGCGATGCGCCCAAACGCCGCGCCGCCGGGGCGCAGCGTGCCGTAGACGAACAGCGGCAGGCGCTCTCGTTCCACAGTCATCTCACACCGGAATCGTCAGGCTTTCCAGGTCGCGCGGGTAGTACGTCAGCATCTCCAGCCCGTCTTCAGTCATCAGCACCGTGTCGGAGTGGCGGAAGCCACCCAGGCCGGCGGCATAGAGGCCCGGCTCGACGGTAAACAGCATGCCCGGCTTCAGCACGGTGTCATCGCCAGTGTCGAGGAAGGGCGCTTCGTGGTAGCGCAGGCCGATGGCGTGGCCGGAGTGGTGCTTCCAGTACGGCATCAGGTCGTGCTGCTCGTAGTAGGCGCGCACCGCGCGGTCCACGTCGGAGCAGAGCGCGCCGGGCCGCAGCGCGGCGAAGGCGACTTCCTGGACGGCCTTCATGTGGTCGAACATGCGGCGCTGCTGGTCCGACGGCTGCCCGACGAACATCGTGCGCTCCAGCTCCGAGTTGTAGCCCCAGACTGGCGCGCCCGCGCCCGTCACCAACACGTCGCCGGCCTGGAAGGCGATGTTGTTGGCAAGGGCGTGGGGGATGGCGGCGTTGCGCCCAATCTGCCCGCGATAGCCGGCCGACGCCCCGCTGCCATACGTGCTTTGCGCGGCATACAGCGGCCCGATGGCATCCATCATTGCCAGC
The DNA here is from genome assembly GCA_046328525.1 of Anaerolineae bacterium. Taxonomy (GTDB): domain Bacteria; phylum Chloroflexota; class Anaerolineae; order Epilineales; family JAHCIE01; genus JBDHWG01. Next base: position 1,813,467 of record JAXLWK010000003.1, on the reverse strand, counting down.
GTCGCCTCCGTGCTGACGCGCAGGCTGACCTCGGTTTCGGTAGCGCCGACGCGGGTGTAGCGCTGCAAGAGGACGTGGGCCAGATGACCCCACGTGACGCTCTCCCGAATCAGGGCAATCTCGGCCGGACTCTTAATCATCAACGAATCCTCGACGAACGCCGCTACCGGCGTCACGGCCGCGCCGGTCAGCTCGGACAGGGACGGCCCGCGGTAGCCGAAAATCCAGGGGTAGCCGTCGCTGTCGGCTCCGATCCGCCCGCCGATGCCCATGTCCGCCAGCATGTGGCGCAGGCGCTGCATCGGGTGCGGGTTATCCGGGTACTCGACATAACTGTCTACGCGCTCGATGCCGCTCTTGGACTTCGCGTGTTCCAGCTCCAGGCGCGGGACGAATAGGCCGGCCTGGCCCTCGGCCGTCATGACGAACGCCATCGGGCGCTCGGTGGGGATGAAGGCGAAGGCGGAGTAGTAGAGGATGTAGTAGTTGTCGAACAGGACGACGCCGGTCAGATTCTGGGCCGCGAGGTGTTCGGCCAGGCGGGCGCGGCGGGCGGCGAACTCGGACGGTGGGATATTGATGGACGGGTACATGGTCATGGCTCCATATCTGGGGAAGTGCAGGGCAGAAGTATACTGCGTGTAGGGGCGGAGAGCGAAAGGCTGATGTAGAATATGCCAGACGGATGATGCGTTTCGGGCAGGACCGGTATATCATATCACGCGGCCCCAGGCGGCTCCCCGGGGCGACACGGAGGATGGCATGGTCGGAACCAGCCCGGTCTATCTGATGGGCGATGTGCATGGCTATCTGGGCAAGCTGACGCGGCTGCTGCGCCAGTCCGGCCTGGTGGACGAGGATGTGCGCTGGCAGGGCGGCGCGGCGTCGCTGTGGTTCATGGGCGACTTCTTCGACCGCGGGCCGGACGGCACAGGCGTCGTTGACCTGGTCATGCGCCTTCAGGGGGAGGCGGCGGACGCCGGGGGCCAGGTGGAGGCGCTGCTCGGCAACCACGACATCTTGATCATGGCGGTGCAGCAGTTCGGCGCCGCCTCTCTGTCCGCGCCGCGCCGCGATTTCCGCTACCATTGGGAGCGCAACGGCGGTCAGGCCGAGGATCTGGCGCGGCTCACTCCCGACCACATGGCGTGGCTGAGCCGGCGGCCGGCCCTGGCCCGCGTCGGCGAGACCCTGCTGGCCCACGCCGACTCGACGTTCTACCTGGGGTATGGGCGGAGCATCGAGGACATCAACGCGGCCTTTCGCCGCGTCCTGCTCGGCGATAGCGTGACCGACTGGGACGACATGTTGGACGGGTTCGCCATGCGCCATGCCTTCGATGAGCGGGAGCCGGGCGGGCCTGAGCGAGCGGCCAGGTTCCTGGCGGCATTCGGCAGTCGGCAGCTGGTTCACGGTCACACCCCTATCTCCCACGTCCTTCAGTGTCCAGCCGAGATCGTCGCCTGGCCGCTGGTCTATGCCAACGGGCTGTGTGTCAACATTGACGGCGGAATGTATCGCGGTGGGCCGGGGTTCATCTATCAACTTGAGGCAGAGCCATGTTAGTCTTGAGCGTAAGCAACCTGGAAAAGCACTACGGTGGGCACACCATCTTTGAGGCGTTGTCCTGGCAGGTGCAAAAGGGCAGCAAGGTGGGCATGGTCGGCGCGAACGGCGCGGGCAAGTCCACCCTGTTCAAGCTCCTGGCGGGCGAGATGAAGCCCGACGGCGGCGCTATCTGGCAGGAGTCGGGGGCATCCCTCGGCTATCTTCCCCAGGAGCCGGCCCTGAACCCGCACAACACCGTGCTGGAGGAGGCGCTGCTGGCTTCGCCGCGCATCCAGGCGCTCGAAGCCCGGCTGCACCTGCTCGAGGCTGACATGGCCGATCCGGCGGTGTACGAGGACATGGAGCGCCTGAGCGAAGTGATGACTCAGCACGAGCGCGCCCTGGCCGACTACGAGCGGCACGGCGGCCTGAACTACCACAACCGCGTCGTGTCCACGCTGCGCGGCCTGGGCTTCAGCGAAGACGACCTGTCGCTCAGGTGCGCTGTGCTGTCCGGCGGCCAGAAGAAGCTCGTCGGGCTGGCGCGGCTGCTGGTGATGGGGCCGGACATCCTGCTCCTGGATGAGCCTGACAACCACCTGGACATGGACGGCAAGGTGTTCCTGGAGAAGCTCATCAACGATTACCCTGGCACGGTGGTCATCATCTCCCACGACCGCTACCTGCTCGACGTTGTGGCGGAGGAGATCGCCGAGCTGGAAGACGGCAAGATCGTGATGTGGCCCGGCAACTACTCCGAGTATGCGTTCGCCAAGCGCCAGGCGCTGCTGGCGCAGCAGAAGATGTTCGAGGTGCAGAGCCGCGAAATCGAACGCCTGCGCCAATCCATGCTCCGCATCATCTCGTATAGCAGCGGCGGCCAGAATGAGAAGATGATCAAGCGGGCGCGCAACGTCGAGCGGCGCATGGAGCGGCTGGCGGACGAGCGCGTGGACAGGCCGACGCTGGAACGCAAGACGATGGGCCTGACGTTCCAGACGACGGTGCGCGGCTCCGACAAGGTGCTGGAGATCGAGGACGTTGCTAAGTCGTTCGACGGCGAGGAGTTCATCCTGCACGACGTGGACTTGCTGCTGTGGCAAGGCGAGCGCGTCGGGTTGGTGGGGCCGAACGGCGCGGGCAAGTCGGTGCTGTTTCGCCTGATCCTGGGGCGGGAGCAGCCGACGTGGGGGAGTATCAAGCTGGGGCCGAGTGTGGACGTGAGCTACTACTCCCAGGAGCACCAGACGCTGAACTACGACGCGACGCCCTTGCAGGAGGTGCGCTCCCTCAAGGCGCTGTACGAGAAAGAGGCGTACAACTACCTGGGGCGATTCCTGTTCAACTTCGAGATGGCGCAGCAGCCGGTGCGGACGCTGAGCGGGGGGGAGAAGGCGCGGCTACAGATTGCCAAGATGATGCTCAGCCCGGCCAACTTCCTGCTGCTGGACGAGCCGACCAACAACCTGGACATCCCGGCGTGCGAGGTACTGGAGGATGCCCTCCAGGACTACAAGGGGACGACGCTCATCATCTCCCACGATCGCTACTTCCTGGATCGCATCTGCACGCGCATCGTGGAACTGCGGGCGGGCCGCCTGATCGAGTACCTGGGCAACTACACCTACTATCTGGAGAAGAGGCGGCAGGAAGAGGAAGCGGCGCGCCAGGCGGCGGAGGCGGCGAAGGCGCGGGCAGCGCGCAAAGCAGCCGCGTCTCAGGCGCAGCCGTCAAAGAATGGCGCGGCGGCGAAGAACAGCCCGTCGAAGGGGAAGCAGAAGGCGAAACCCGGGCGGTAGGGGTCGCTCACAGCCGAGGAGATGGGGAACCCAGTCACACGCCCGGCGTTCCCAGGGGCGAAGAACGACTGAAGTCGTTACTACGGTTCGCCCCGTATTCTACGCGTGGCGGTGGAGGGCGATGCACGTCGTGGTGGCGTGGCCGTAGAGCTTGCCGCGCTCGTCTACCAGCCGCGCCTCCGCCGTCGCCACCCGGCTGCCCACGTGGATGACCTTGCCCTCGCAGGTGACGCGCCCCGTGTCCACGGTCATCGGGCGCAGGAAGTTGACCTTCAGCTCCAGGGTCGTGAATGTGACGCCCAGCGGCAGCATCGAGTGGATGGCGCACGCCATGGCCGAGTCGAGGATGGTGCACCACACGCCGCCGTGGACGCTGCCCATCGGGTTGTAGTGATACTCGGCCGGCTCGATGGACAGGACGACGCGCCCTCGCTCGACGGACTCGAAGCGCTGCCCCACCAGGGCGCTGATGGGCGGCGGCGGCAACTCGCCGCGAACGATGGCTTGCAGGTAATCGAGGCCGGTCATCTCGCGGCCGGCGGTCGCCCCGATCATCGGGTCTTGCCAGGTGATCGTGCGCGTGCGGCGCGTCAGGTCGTCGGCGTCCTCTTGTCGCATCTCGGTCACGTCTTTCATGGCGACCTCACCCGGACTTTGCCGGGGCAGTCTCACCTTTTGCCCCGGCCTCGTCTGCGTCGGCGGGGCGTGACTTCTTGCGGATGTCCCAGTACTTGTCCGGGCTTGTGATGCGGTCAGTGAACAGGATGCCGTCGAGGTGGTCAATCTCGTGCTGGAATATGCGGGCGACGTAGTCGCGCGCCTTGATGCGGAACTCGCGGCCCTGGGCGTCTACGCCCTTGACGACCACCCAAATGTGGCGGTCCACCAGGCCATTGATGTAGGGGATGGAGAGGCAGCCCTCCTCGCCCTCTTCTATGTCCGGCGAGACCTTGACGATCTCCGGGTTGATGACGGCGTAGACCTTGCCACTCTGCGGGTCGTCCTCGTCTTCCGGCGCCTCGACCACGATGATGCGCAGCCCGACGCCGACCTGGGGCGCGGCCAGGCCGACACCCGGCGCTTCGCGCATGGTCTCGACCATGTCGTCAATCAAGCGCCGCACCGACTCGTCAATCTTGCCCACTTTGCGCGCTTTCTCGCGCAGGACAGGGTTGCCCTGGGAGACGAGCACAATCTCACGAACTGCCATACAATTGCCCACCTTCTGCTGCGACCATCTGGCCCATGTTTCGTATATTAGATTATAAACGCGCCAACTTCTTAGCGTCAAAACTATCGAACTTGGCTTGACGGCGGCTTGGTGCTATACTCCGCCCAGGTCGCATTGAGGCTGTCACTCACACAAGGAGGCTGAGATGGACGTCGGTCGCAGTTTCAAGGCGCTCTTCGACGACGCAAACTGGATCGTCAAGGTGTTGCTCGGTGGCATTTTTACATTGTTGAGTGTCTTCTTGATCCCGATCCCCCTGGTGCTGGGCTACCAGGTCGGGACGATTGGGCTTGCGGCGCGCGGCGAGAACCGCGTCCCGGATTGGACGGATTGGGGCGGCGTGTATGTCCGTGGGCTGCTGGCGTTCGTCATCCAGCTCGTCTATGCGATCCCCGCCATTATCTTTGCGTGCTGCCAGGGAGCGACCCAGGGACTGATGGGCCAGAGCGCCCAGGGGGGCGATCCAAACGCTGCAATCGGCTTGTTTGTGGCGTGCTTCGCCTGTCTCAACTTCATCTTTAGCCTGCTCGCCGCCATCATCGCGCCCGCCGGCATTATCCGCTGGGTGCAGCGTGGCGACTTTGGCGCGGCCTTCAACCTCGGCTCGGTGTTCGCGCTGATTCGGGACAATGCAGGCAACTACGCCATCGCGTTCCTGGTGAGCCTCGGCCTGAGCATCGCGGCTGTGCTGGTCGGCAGCCTCCTGTGCGGCATCGGCATCCCGTTCCTGCTGTTCGTCGCCCTGGTGATCAGCGGCAACCTGTACGGCCAGGTCGCGTTCGCGGACCGCAGCGGTCAGACCGCGCTGACCACGACGCCGGAGCCGGTGCAATAACTGACCGTCCGCGTCGGCCGATGATCTGGAGCGACTCACGGCGCACAGCGAAATCAACCGCCCCACCGCATGGTGGGGCGGCGTTGCGTGTGTTGGTGGAGAGGGGATGAGCGCATGCGCGTGGAAGTCCTGACCGATGCGGCGGCGTTCGAGGCACTGGCCCCGGAGTGGACGCGCCTGCTCGCCCAGAGCACCACAGATACGCCCTTCCTGACCCCCGAGTGGCAGGCGGCGTCCTGGCAGGCGCTCGGCGCGGGCGCGCTGCGCCTTGTCACGGTGCGTGATTTCGATGGCGACTTGCTCGGCGTCGCCCCGCTGCACCTGGATGCGCCGCCGGGCGGCCCCCGTGTCCTGTCCTTTACCGGCGGTGTCGAGGTGTCGGACTACCTGGACTTCGTCGTGCAGCGCGGCGCGGAAGATGCCGTCTACGCGGCGCTCGGTGAGGCGCTGACCCAGATGGCCGCCGAGTGGGACCGCTTGTCCCTGCCCAACATCCCCCACGACTCGCCCACCACGTCACGCCTGGCGGCCTTCGCTCGCGCCCAGGGCTGGCGCGTTGACGAGGCCGTGGAAGACGTTTGCCCCGTCATCGCGCTCCCGGCGACCTGGGAGGCGTACCTGGAGAGCCTGGGGAAACACCAGCGCCACGAGGTGCGCCGCAAGCTGCGGCGGATGGACGCCGAGGCCGACTACAGCGTGCAGCGCGTGACAGACGAGGCGGGCCTGAGCGCGGCGCTGGAGCAGTTCTTCGTGCTGCACCGGCTGAGCCACACCGACAAGGCGCGCTTCATGGACGAGCGCATGGCCGACTTCTTTCGCGTGATAACGGCGGCGATGAGCCGCGCCGGGCGCGTGGAACTGAATCTGCTCTATATAGACGGCGACGCGGCGGCGGCGATGTACAATCTGCGCTATGGCAATCGGCTCCTGGTCTACAACTCAGGGTACAATCCGACCTTGCGGCCGAGTCTAAGCAGTGGCATCGTGTTGCTGGCGCTGTGCATCCAGTCGGCCATCGAACGCGGTGTGACGGTTTTCGATTTCTTGCAGGGCAACGAGGAATACAAGTACCGTTTTGGCGCGGTGGACAATCCGGTCCTGCGCCTCGACATCTGGCAAAGAGAGAGCAGCAACGCATGATCACCACTCTCACGGCTGAACGACAAGGGGACTGGGGGAGCGCTTGGATGAACGGCAGCCGCGCGCCCCGCATCGCCATGCTAACCGTCCATACCTGCCCGCTCGCGGCGCTGGGCGGCAAGGAAACCGGCGGGATGAACGTCTACGTGCGCGAACTGAGCCGCGAGTTAGGGCGGCGCGGGTACTACGTGGACGCCTTCACCCGCTCCCAGAATCCGGAGGTGCCACACATCCCGGACGCCGACCTGGGGCCGACGGTGCGCGTCATCCACGTCCGATGCGGTCCGGAGTCGCCGTACCCGAAGGAGCAGATCTGGGACTATCTGCCGGAGTTCGTGGAGGGCGTTCGCTGCCACATCGCGGCGGAGGGCGTCGGCTACGACGTGTACCACAGCCACTACTGGCTGTCGGGCTTCGTCGCCCACGCGCTTCAGCCCATGTACCCCGCGCCAACGGTGCAGATGTTTCACACCCTGGGGCGCATGAAGGACCTTGTGGCGCGGCGGCCGGAGGAGCGCGAGGTGGGCATGCGGAACTACGTCGAGGGGCAGGTGATGGCGTGGTCCGACCGCGTCGTCGCCGCCACCCCCCGCGACAAGGAGCAGATGGTCAAGCTCTACGGCGCAGAGCCAGAGCGCATCGCCGTCATTCCGGCCGGCGTGGACCCCACGCTGTTCCATCCGATTCCGAAGCGGGAGGCGCGGCGGCTGTTGGGCCTGCCGGAGGATCACAAGCTCATCCTGTTCGTCGGGCGCATCGAGCCGCTCAAGGGCATTGACACGCTGATCGAGGCGGTGGCGCTGGCCTTCAAGCACCGCGAGGACCTGCGCGGCGAAGTCGAGCTGGCGATCATCGGCGGCGACGTGAGCGACGACCCGGCGCGGATGTCGGAGGAGATGAACCGCCTGCAAGCGCTGCGCCGCACCCTCGGCGTCGAGGACCTGGTGACGTTCCTGGGCAAGCAGCAGCAGTCGAGCCTGCCGCTCTACTACTCGGCGGCGGAGGCCGTGGTCGTGCCGTCGCACTACGAGTCGTTCGGCATGGTCGCTGTGGAGGCGATGGCGTGCGGCACGCCCGTTATTGCCTCCGATGTCGGCGGCCTGTCCTACATCGTCGAGGATAACGTGACGGGCTTCCTGGTGCCCGACCAGCGGCCGGACCTCCTCGCCGACCGCCTGGAGTTCCTGCTCGAGATGGAGCCGCTGCGGCGGGCGTTCGGGCGGCGGGCGGCGCAGGCGGCGCGGCGCTATTCGTGGTCCCACATCGCCGATGAGATCATCAGCCTGTACAGTACCCTGGGCGTCCCGGTGCTCTCGTGACCCGATAGCTAACGGCTCTACAACCCTGGCGCGTGATGCTGCGTATTGCGAGATAGGAGGCAGCGTGATGCGCGCTGCCTGACATCATGGTGCGAGGAGGTCGCATGGACTTCGGCGCGTTGCTCACCCGTAGCGTTGAGATTACCTGGCGTCATCGGGCGCTGTGGCTGTATGGGTTCTTGCTGGCGTTGTTCGGAGGCGCGGGCGGCGGCATCAACTGGCAGTTCCCCGGCGGCGGTGGTGGCGGTGGCTCGTCCACACCCTCCACCACGACGCCCCCGACCATCCCCGGCGTTCCCCAGATAGATGAGCTTGGGCGGCAGGTTAGCTCCATTCCGGCCGCTGTGTGGCTGACCCTGGGCGCGGCGGTGGTGTGTCTGATCCTGCTGTTGATCGTGGTCAGCGTCGTTATCCAGAGCGTATCGCGCGGCGCGCTCATCGGCATGGTGGGGCGGGTTGAAACGGCGGGGCGCACAGGCATCCGCGAGGGCTGGCATTTCGGCTGGTCGCGCTTTGGCTGGCGCATCTTCGCCATTGGCTTCCTCATCCGCCTGGCGATGTTCTTCCTGGCACTCATTCTGGGCGGTGTGTTCGTGGCGTTCTTCGTCGGGTCAGCCGGGGCCGCGGCGAGCCGCAGCGGCTTCGCGGCCGCCCTGATCCCCCTATTCTGCCTGGTGCTGCTCATTGTCCTGCCGCTGATGCTGGTGGTCGCGTTCCTGATCACGGTTCTCTACAACCTGGCGACGCGCCACACCGTGCTGGCGGATCAGGGTGTGCTGGACAGCTTCGGGGCGGCGTGGGGCCTTGTCCGCGCGAATCCCCTCAACCTGTTCATCCTGGTGGTCATCGAGGTGGCGATCGGCATTGTCTGGGGCATCGTGCTGTTCATCGTCCTGGGCATCTTTGCCGCGATCGTGGCCGTCGGTCCGGCGCTCGCGGCGTATGCGGTCACACAGGCGTGGGGGCCGACGCTCCTCGCCGCCGTGCCCGGCTTGATCCTGATGTTCCTCCTGGGGGTGGCGCTCAACACGCTGTGGCAGGTGTTCTACGAAACGCTGTGGACACTGGCCTACGGCCGTCTCGCGGCCCCGCCGGCCGAGAGCACCGTGGGCCTGTCGGCGGCGCCGGCGTCCTGACGCTGGAGCGCCATTGCCAGCGCCCCCGACCGGCGGTGGTAGAGACGCGCCATGGCGCGTCTCTACTAGGTGTCACACCGACCAAAGTCGGCGCGACAGTACAGGTTATAGGAGGGGCCGGGTGACTTCACCCGGCCCCTTCGTTTTCGCTCGCCGTGTTCGCTGCGGCAGCCACGCGGTTCTGCTTGACCAGCACCGCCGCGACGACTGCGCCGACGTAGACGATCTGGGCGTTGTAGTAGATCCACACCAACAGGGCGATCGTGCCGGCCAGCGGCCCGTAGACGTTGCCGTAGCGGCCCATGCCGAGATACCAGGCCAGCACGACCTTGCCAATCTCCCACAGCACCGATGCCAGGATCGCGCCCGGCAGCACGTCGAGGATGGGCGGGCGGACGCGCGGCACGAACGAGAACAGCACCGTCATCAGGGCCACGATCAGGGCGAACAGGATGACGGCGGCGGTAGGCGACCAGAGCCACTGCACCGACGCCAGCCACGGCTGCTCATTCCCGATCACCTGCAAGAGGGTGTCGAGGATCATGGCCAGCACCATGACAATGGCGGCGGCCAGGACGATGCCGCCGTGGATGACCCAGGTCACGGCGAACTCCTTGACCCCCATCGCCGGGCTGGGACACTCGAAGATTTCGTCCAGGCTGCGCCGCAGGTGGCCGAAGACGGCGACACCTGTGAACACCATGACGAACAGGGCCGACAGGCCCACGGAGCCGCGTTGCGTGATGACGGAATCGATCGTGTCGGCGACGGCGCTCAGGTTGCCCGGCAGGACGTTGAGGGCGTATTGCAGGACATACGCCTTGGCATCGCTGGCGAGGGGCAGGCCGGCGGCGAGGGCGAAGCCGATGAGGGCGATGAGCGCCAGCAGGAACGGGAAGACGGCGAACAGGGTGTAGTAGGCCAGGCCAGCGCCCATCGCGGGCACGTTGTCCGCGCCGAACTTGTCGGCGGCGAGGCGCACGAGGGTGAGGAGCGTAGCCGTGCCGGCTTTCAGCTCGGTGGAGATGTCGCGTCTCATAGTAGGCTGACCGGGTCCATGTCTATGCGCCAGCCGTAGGGCAGGCGGTCCGCTGCGAAGAAGCCGCGCAGGATTTGGGCCGCGTCGGCGCTGCGCAGGACGATATGCCAGCGGAACTCGCCGCGCTCGCGCCCGAAGTACGCCGGCGCGGGGCCGATGAGCGAGGTGTTAGGGAAGCCCTGGCGGCGAATGTAGTGCGCGAGTCTGCCTCCCACCCCTTCAGCCTCAGTGCGCGCCCTCTCCCACGTCGGGTCGGTGTAGAGGAGGCGGGCCAGGCGCGTGAAGGGCGGGTAGTCGGCGGCCTGGCGGAAGGTCATCTCCGTCTCGTAGAAGCTGTCGTAATCGTGCCGCGCCGCAGCCTGGATCGCGTAATGCTCCGGCGTGTACGTCTGAATAATGACGCGGCCGCCTAGGGGGCCGCGTGCGGCGCGCCCGGCGACCTGCGTCAGAATCTGGAACGTGCGCTCGGCGGCGCGAAAGTCCGGCAGATGGAGACCGACGTCGGCGCTCACCACGCCCACGAGCGTGACCAGCGGCAGGTCGAGGCCCTTGGCAATCATCTGTGTCCCCACCATGACATCGGCTTCGCCGCGCACGAAGGCGTCCAGGTAGTCGCCGTGGGCCGTTCGGCCGCGCGTCGTGTCGCGGTCCCAGCGGATGACGCGCGCCTCCGGAAACTGGGTGTGGATCGTCTCCTCGATGCGCTGCGTCCCGACGCCGAAATGCTTGATGCGCTCGGAGCGGCACTGGGGGCAGACCGTGGGGGGCGGCTGGCGGTGGCCGCAGTGGTGGCAGGCGAGGAGCGCGCCGACGGCGTGGAATGTCAGGGGCGACGAGCAGCGCGCGCAGGCGACGACGTGGCCGCAGTCGCGGCACATGACGAAGCTGGCCGCGCCGCGCCGGTTCAGGAACAGGATGGCCTGCTGCCGCCGCGCCAGGGTCTCGGCGAGGGCGCTGCGCAGGCTGCGGCTGAAGATGCCGGTGTTGCCCGCCCGCAACTCACCCCGTAGGTCTACCACCTCGACCGAGGGCAGGTCGGCATAGAGGGTGTCGCCGGACAGGGGGTGCATCGCGCCTGTGTCGGTGAGGCCCAGGCGCGCCGTGTGCTCGGCGACGGCCTGGCGGTGGCCCAGGACGCGCCGCGGCAGGCGCAACAGGCCGATCTCGCCGCGCTCGGCGCGGGCGTAGGTTTCCACGTCCGGTGTGGCGCTGCCCAGGATGACGACGACGCCGGCCAGCGCGCCGAGACGCAGCGCCGCGTCGCGGGCGTGGTAGCGCGGGACGTTGTCCTGCTTGTAGGACGGGTCGTGTTCCTCGTCTACGACGGCCACGCCCAGGCGCGGCAGGGGGGCGAACAGGGCCGAGCGCGAGCCAATCACGACGTCTACCTCGCCCGCTCGCACGCGCTGCCAGGTGTCGTAGCGCTGGCCGGCGGTCAGGTTGGAGTGCCACACGGCGACGCGGCCGGGGAAGCGCGCGGCGAAGCGGCGCACGGTCTGGGGCGTGAGCGAAATCTCCGGCACGAGGATGAGCGCCTGGCAGCTCTGCCGCAGGGCTTCCGCGACGGCTTGCAGGTAGATCTCCGTCTTGCCTGAGCCGGTCACGCCGTGGAGCAGGAAGGGGCGCGGCCTGTCCTGGCCGTTCATCGCCGCCTCAATCGCGGACCACGCCCGCGCCTGGTCGTCGGTCAGGTCGGGCGGGGCGGTGAGGACGAAGCTCTTGCCGGCGAGCGGGTCGCGCCAGGCCGGGCGCTCCTCGACGCTGACGAGGCCGCGCGTTTCCAGGGCGCGCAGATCGGCCGGTTTCGCGTCGGCCTCGCTTAGGAGGAGGGCGGCGTCCATCTCGGAGCCGTGGGCCGCCAGGTGGCGCAGGAGCCGCGCCTGCCCGCCGCTGCGCCGCAATTCTGCGAGCGCGGGCGCAATCTCATCTGGAGGGATGGTCAGGAACGCGCACGCCTCTTCGATAACGCGCTCTACGATGCCTTCCGCTTCCAGGCCCGCCAGCGCCGCCGCCGCTCCCTCGGCCGTCAGGCGCGCGGCCGCCTGCGGCACGGGCGCGGCGAGCAGCAGGGTCAGCGCCCGCGCCCGCGCTTCGCCGCCGCCCTTGGCCAGGAGACGCGCCGCCTGGGCGCGGGGGATGCGCAGGCCGATCAGGACCCGCTCCTCGGTCAGCCCGATGAGGCCGCGCTCGGCCAGGCTCCGCAGGACGGCGGGGGACGCGCCGGTGGCGGCGCGGACGGCGGCGACGGAGGGCAGCGGATCGCTGCTGGCGGCCAACCATGCCAGGACGCGCGCCTCGGCGTTGTCTTTGCCGAGGGTGGGCAGGACGGCCGCGATGTCGGCCGGCGGGACGGCGAGACAGGCGACGCGCGTCGTGCGCGGGCGTATGCCCGGCTCTTCCAGCGCCCACCAGCGATGAACCAGGCCGGCTTCGACGAGACTATTGAGGGACTGAGTCGGGCGGCTGCCGACCGTGTCGAGCAGCTTCTCCTGGCGCATGGGGCCTTGCTCGCGCAGGGCTGCCAGGAGCGCCGCCTGCACCGGGCCGAGGCGGCCGGCGGCGGCGTTGGGCGCGGCCTCGACCATGAGGTGCGCTTTCTTGTCCAGCTCGGCGGGGATCATGACCCAGATGACCTCGGCCAGGGGCGCCAGGGTGTCCTCGGCCAGCGCGAAGGCGAGGCGAATCTGGGCCGCCGTCAACGCGGGTGTCGGGTCTACAAGGTCTTCGATGGGGCGGATGCGCGCGCCGGGCTTGAGGGGCGGCACGGTGTCAGTGAGGGACAGCACGATGCCGAGGGCGGGACGAGCGCCGAATGGCACGCGCACCAGGTGGCCGGGCGCCAGGGCGTGGGCGAGGCTCGTCGGCACACTGTAGTGATAGGCGGCCGGGGGCGCGCCTTCGCCGCCGGTCCAGCTGCCCATCGGCACATTGACTGCGATCTCGGCGTACATAGGGCGTGGCTGGGGCCGCGACGATCCTAGAGGTGGCAGTCGCGCGGGTGGACGCGGGCGTGTTCCGCCGCGACAATGGACGCGATGAGGTCCACCGTTTCGTCGAGGCGGTCGTCGCGGTTGATGACCACGTAGTCGAACAGGTCTACCTTCTTCATCTCGGCCTGCGCCGTCGCCATGCGCTTCGCCAGGTCCGCCGCGGTCTCGGTCTTGCGGGCGATGAGCCGCTCCATCAGCTCCGTCAGGTCCGATGCTGCCAGAAAGATGAGCAGGGCGTCGGGCACCAGGCGTTTGATCGTCTCCGCGCCCTGGACATCTATGCGCAGCACTACGTCGAGGCCGCTGCGGAATGCGTCGCGCACCTGCTGCTTGGGGATGCCTTTGTAGTGGTCGTAGACGACAGCGTGCTCCAACATCTCGTTGGCGCGGATCATGGTCTCGAAGACGTCGGTGCTGACGAACAGGTAGTCGCGCCCGTGGACCTCGTTGGGGCGGCGCGGGCGGTCCGTGGCCGTGACGACGAAGTGGAACGGAACCTCGCGTTCCTTCATGCGCTGCAAGACGCTGTCTTTGCCGACGCCGGACGGGCCGGAGATGACGATGAGCAGCGGGTGCGGCTGGAGCACGTGCGACGGCAGACCAGTCACCCCGTCAACTTCGTCTAGAATCGGCTGCACGGTCTGCTGATAGTGATTGAGAAGCTCGACGGAACGATCAGACATATAACCTACTCCGTGCTGCCTGGCGCGCGGCGCGCTGCCAGCGTCCCCGGCCTGCCCTCTGTATCTGGATTATGCTATAATAGGCCACGCAGGAAAGAGTATCCCGAACATGGTGTGAGACGATCCAATGCCAATCTACGAATATCGCTGCGGCCATTGCCGACGCAAGTTCAGCGTCCTTGTCCGCACGTATGAAGCCCCCACCGCGCCGCCGTGCAAATACTGCGAGAGCACTGCCACCCGGCGCCTGATTTCGCGTGTCGCGCAGCTTCGGTCGGAAGAGAGTCGCATGGAGGCCCTCGCCGACCCATCCAACCTGAGCGGCGTTGACGAGAACGACCCGGCGAGTCTCGGACGATGGATGCGTCGCATGGGCAGTGAAATGGGCGAGGAACTTGGCCCAGAGTTCGACGAGATGGTCACCCGACTGGAGTCAGGCGAAAGCCCGGACGAGATCGAGGCCGCCATGCCCGATCCTGGCGACGACAGCTTCTCGCCTGGCCTGGACGATCTTGGCTAAGTATAGCACAACGCGGGCCGGAAGAACGAAAAACGCGGGACGCCCTGAGGGGCGTCCCGCGCCTGTTTAGTACCGGTCGAAGCGCTCGACCTCGAGGACGAAAGTGACCGCGCCGCCGACCTCGACCTCGACCGGCTGCGCCATGTACAGCTCGCCAGGGTCCACGACGGGCGGCACGGAGTTGACGTAGCGGCTGCGGGTGTGGGCGTTGTCCTTGACGATGCGCAGCACTTCGGTGAGGTTGGCCTCGCTAGTGCCGATGAGGGCGGTGGAGTTGCCCTCGCGCAAGAAGCCGCCGGTGGTGCTGATGACGGTGGCCGAGAAACCGCGCTTGTTGAGCGCCTGGACGAGGCCGGGCGCGTCGTCTCTGTGGATGATAGCCACGACCAGTTTGGTTATGGGCGCAGGGGGTGTTGCCATAGCGTCTCCAGGTAGGGGGCGACGGCCGCACGCACGGCGGCCTGAACGTCTTCGACGGCGCCGGTGGCGTCAATGACCTGCCAGCGGTGAGAATCGGCGCCGGCCAGCTCCAGATAGCCCTGGCGGACGCGCTCGTGGTACTCGATGGGCTTGCGGTCGAGCCGGTTCCATTCGCCGCCGAGGCGGGCCGCTTCGCGCTTGCGCGCCAGCCCGATTTCGGCGGGACAGTCCAGGTAGACCGTGAGATCGGGCGAGAGGCCGCCCGTCGCAAACTGCGTGACGACGCGAAGCATCTCTAGGTCCAGCCCCAACCCGTAGCCCTGGTAGGCCAGGGTCGAGTCGGCGAAACGGTCACAGACGACGATCTCGCCGCGCTCGAGCGCGGGCCGGATGCGCTCGGCGACGTGCTGGGCGCGCGCCGCGGAGTAGAGGAGTACCTCGGCCTGGGGCGCCATGGCCGTGTTCTCGGGCGTCAGGATGACGTGCCGAATCTGGTCGGCGATGGGTGTGCCGCCGGGTTCGCGGGTGAACAGCACCGCCAGCCCGCCCTGCTGTAGCCAGAGCGCGAGCTGCCGCGCCTGCGTGCTCTTGCCGCTGCCCTCAGCGCCCTCGAACGTGATGAACCGGCCGCGTGTCTCGCTCCCCATGTCAGCGCCCGTCGCTGCGGTAGATGCGCACGCGCCGCCGCGGCTCCTGGCCGCTGCTCTGGGAGTAGAGCCGGGCCGAGCGGGCAAGCTCGTGCTGCTGGCGGCGGATGAACGAGTTTTGGGGCTTCAGCTCGACCATCGAGCGGCCACCCCGCAGGATGTCATTGATTGCGCTCTGAGCCTCGCGCATGGCCGAGTCGAAAGGGTCCGGGCGGACCTCCAGGCCGAATACGTCCGCCAGCGCGCTTTCAATCTGGGCAGCCGAGTTGCTGCGCAGAACGTAGACCGGGATGCCTGTTTGTTCGGCCTCGGTAATCGCCTGGGGCCGCTTGCGGTAGTAGCTCTTGAGCGTCAGCAGGACGTCGGCTTCGCGCAGCGACTCGATGATGATGATCGGCAGCTCCAGGGACTTGGCCGCCTGGCGCAGCCGGTTCTGGCTGATGCCGTAGGGGTAGACGCGGATGCTGCGGTGATGGCCTTCGATGGGCGGCATGGCTGTGCCGCGCGGCGCCGACATGGCCGCCTCGAAGTCGGCCACCTCGTCGTCGGCGACGTGCTGCGGGGCGGTGCTGCGCCCCATCGTCTGCCGCGTCGGCGGCTGGAGCGTCGTGCGCTGTACCTTCACGTCGCCGTCCTCATTCCGGTAGCGCAGCTCGGCGGGCGCCGGCCGGCCACGCAGGACGCTGTCCACGGCCTCGGCGACGTTGGGGTGGACGGTCAGGTGCTCCCAGTCCTGGATTTCGACGACGACGTCGAAGGTGGGCGGCGCCATGCGCTCGAGGACCGATTTCTGCGTCCCCCGCCGCCGCGCCTCCTCGTCGGAGAGTGTGACCGTCTGGATGCCGCCGACAAGGTCGGCCAGCGTTGGGTTGTTCATGAGGTTGGCGAGCGTCTGGCCGTGGGCCGTGCCGATGAGCTGGACGCCGCGCTCGGCGATGGTGCGCGCCGCCTCGGCCTCCTGCTCGCGCCCGATCTCGTCAATGATGATGACCTGGGGCATGTGGTTCTCGACAGCCTCGATCATCACCTCGTGCTGGAGCATCGGCGTCGAGACCTGCATGCGGCGCGATCGGCCGACGGCAGGGTGCGGGATGTCGCCGTCGCCACCGATCTCGTTGGATGTGTCCACGATGACCACGCGGCGGTTCTTGCTCAGGATGCGCGCCACCTCGCGCAGCATCGTCGTTTTTCCAACGCCAGGGCGACCGAGCAGCAGGACACTCTGGCCGCCGGTCACGATGTCGGTAATGATGTCAATTGTGCCCATGATGGCGCGGCCGACGCGCATCGTCAGGCCGACGATGCGGCCCTTGCGGTTGCGGATCGCGGAAATGCGGTGCAGGGTGCGCTCGATGCCGGCGCGGTTGTCATCGCCAAAGTCGCCGATGCGGGCGACGACGTAGTCAATGTCCTCCTGGCTCACTTCCTGTGGGCCGAGGGTAATCTCGCGGTCAACGAAGCGCGCCTCGGCCGGGCGGCCCAGGTCGAGCACCATTTCGAGCAAGTCGTCGTTGTCGTTTACGGCATTGATCTGATCGCGGATCCGGGGCGGTAACACGCTACACAGGGCATCCAGGTCATCCGTCATCTCGTTTTGCATTCTTAATCCCTCGGTGGCAGCCGGGTCTCGTCAAGGGCTGCTCCGCGCATGTCGGTCGCCCTCAAGCGCCGCCCGGATGGCGTTCTGGGGCAAGCGGCCGGGGCGGCGTGGCCGTGGTCTGTAGGTGCGAGGCGGTGGATGCAATTTCGACGCCGCGTTCTGGCACGGCCAGCCAGTTCAGGGCCGGCTCCTTGACAGGCGCGACGGTGGCTTTCACCAGGATCAGGAGCGATGCTTGCAGGCGGAAGCCGAGCCGCTGCAACGTATGCTGCACGACCGGCTCATAGCTGCGCACGCTGCAATAGACGGGGCGCGGCGTGGTCCCGACTTGATGCAGGGCCTGCGTGACCAGGCTGTCCGCCAGACGCTCGTCCTCCTCGTCCACGACGACCTTGACCCAATGGCCGTGGACGCCGCGGCGGAGACTCATGTAGCCGCGCACCTCGGTCATGTGCTCCCACACGTAACGCTGCGTGGGCCGGCGCGAGGCCGTCTCCGGGACGCGCCACGTTCCGCCAGGCAGGCACTCGACCTGTTGGACGGCGCGGGGCGCGGCGTGGCAGAACAGGCGCTGCACACCCCAGTTGTCGCGGCGGTCCATCGGCCGCAGAGTGAGGACCGGGCCGGGAGGAGTGGGCTGCCGGTCGAGCCGGAAGACGTGCTCCTGGGCGTACCCGACGAAACCGGCGCTGCGAAACGCCTCGATGGCGTCGGTGTCACCCGTCGGCAGCCTGGCGAACAGGCGGTGCAACTGCTGGGCGCCGGCCTCCTTCGTGGCGTGCAAGAGCAGACGCCGCCAGATCTCCGCCGTCGTGCCGTAGGTGGCCGCGAGGGCGGGCGCGATGAAGAGCACGTCGGCTTCGTGGCGGGACGCGCGCAAGCCTGTCTGAACGAAGCCGCGTAGCCGCGCGCGTTGTTCGCGCCCGTTGAGGACGTAGGTTGAGCGCCACCGGCCGCCGAACGGACGGTAGTAGTTGCGCAGGGCCGCCGATAGGGGCCAGAGAGGGTCAACGACGGCGCTTTCGAGATCGAGATGTGCGCCCGATCGTTGTAGACCTTGCACGAGAGGCACGTCCCGCAGTCCGAACGTGCGCGCTGCCACTGTCACACGGGCCTCCAACGGGGTCGCCCCGCCGTGGTGGACCGCCCCCGCAGCCTGACCGTTGCACCGGACGGCCAGGCCGCCCGGAACGCCCTACAAGCTGTGTTGGCTTTGGCGGAGGGTGAGGGGTCTCCGCCGCGTCTTGCTGCGTCGCCGACGACTGTCAACGAGGTCAGGACTTGTATGTGCCGTCAATCGTGCGGCCATCGGCGGGACTTGACTCGCCGCGGAGCGCCGCGCGGTGCATCTCGACGCGGTCCTCCGGCGCGAGCTTGATGAACCAGGTGATTGAGAACGCCAGGATGGCGGCGTCGTCGGCCTGCCCCAGGATCGGCAGATAGTCAGGAATCAGGTCAATCGGCGAAACCACGTAGGCAATTCCCAGGATCGGAATGATCTTCAGATACCAGGGGACTTCACGGTCCCGAAACAGCCGCCAGGCGAGGCGGATATCGGTCCACAAGCCGGCGAAAATGCCGGGCTTTCCTTGCTGTGAGGTGGGGCCTTGAGAGTTCATGGGCGTTGTCTCCTACTGCTGTACTGTGACAGTCCAATTATAAGATTGGCGGCAGGTTTTAGCAACCGTCTCACTTGCTTACCCCCCGCTGCCTGCTATAATAACCTCGAATTCAGCCTATGCGACAAGGATAGGTCGTTTATGCCAAACCTATTGTGGAGCAATCCGCACCGTCGTTTCAATCCACTCATGGGTGAGTGGGTGCTCGTCTCCCCCCACCGCACTCAGCGGCCCTGGCAGGGACAGGTGGAGACGCCGCCGCCAGACCACCGTCCAACGTATGACCCGACCTGCTATCTCTGTCCAGGCAATACGCGGGCCAACGACGAGCGGAACCCCGATTACACATCTACATATGTCTTTACGAATGACTTCCCCGCTTTGTTGCCGGACTCGCCTGCCGATGCGTGGGTTCGGGACGAATTGCTTCGGGCGCAGGGCGTGCGAGGCACGTGCCGCGTGTTGTGCTTCTCGCCGCGCCACGATCTCACCCTGGCTGTGATGGACGAGCCATCGGTGCGGCGCGTCGTGGATGCCTGGGCGGCGCAGTATGACGAACTAATCGGCTATGACTGGATTGGGCACGTCGAGGTGTTCGAGAACCGTGGGGCAATGATGGGGGCCAGCAACCCTCACCCCCACGGCCAGATCTGGGCTACCGAGCATGTGCCGTCCATCCCGGCCCGCGAGCTGGCCGCGCTCGCAGGGTATCGCGCCCGCCGAGGCCGCTCGATGCTCGAAGACTACGCGGCAGTGGAGGAGGCGGAAGGCGAGCGCGTCGTCTGCGCCAACGACTACTTCCTCGTCGTCGTGCCGTTCTGGGCCGTGTGGCCGTTCGAGACGCTGGTGATCGCCCGCGAGCCGGTCGGCGCCATCAGCGACCTGGACGACGCGGGGCGGAACGCGCTGGCCGACATCATCCGCCGCCTTACGGCCCGCTATGACAACGTATTCTCGACCTCGTTCCCGTACTCCATGGGGTTTCATCAACGCGCCAAGGGCGAGAACGGCGAGGCGGCGCACCTGCACGCCCACTTCTACCCGCCCTTGCTGCGCTCGGCGACTGTGCGCAAGTTCATGGTCGGCTTCGAGATGCTTGGTGAAGCCCAGCGCGACATTACCGCCGAGACCGCGGCCGAGCGGCTGCGCGAGGTAGGGGACATACACTACACGCAGAGGAGGACATCATGACAGAGGCGTCAGGCGTCCAGCAGCTCAGGGCCGAGGTGGCGCAGGCGTTCGAGGCGCATTTCGGGGGCGAGCCGACGGTGTGGGTGCGCTCGCCGGGGCGGGTGAACCTGATTGGCGAACATACCGACTACAACGACGGCTTCGTGCTGCCTATCGCCATCGAGCGGCAGATTCTTCTCGCCGCGCGGCCCGGCGCGAGCGACACGATGCGGCTGTTCTCGACGACGATGGGCAGCGGCGACACGTTTGGCCTGGGCGACATAGGGCATACGAAGGGGTGGGCGGAGTACCCGCGCGGTGTCGCGTGGGCGCTGGGGGAAGCCGGCTTGCCGGTCAGCGCGGCGGACATCGTGCTCGCCAGCGATGTGCCGACGGGCGCCGGCCTTAGCTCGTCGGCTGCCATCGAGGTGGGCGTGGGGTGGACGCTGGCAAACATCGGCGGTTTCGAGGTGGACCGCGCTCGCCTCGCCGTGCTATCCCGCCGCGCCGAGAACGCCTGGGTAGGCGTGGCGAGCGGCATCATGGATCAGTTCATCGTGGCGCTCGGCCGCGCCGACCACGCGCTCCTCATTGACACCCGCGACTTGAGCTACTGGCTGGTGCCGCTGCCATTGGGTGTCAGCATTGTTATCGCGGACACGAACGTCAAGCGCGGCCTGGTGGATTCGGAGTACAACGCCCGTCGCGCGGAGACGGCGGAGGCGGCGCGGCTCATGGGCGCGGCCAGCCTGCGCGATGTCGGGTGGGACGAGTTCGAGACGCGCTCGGCCGACCTGCCGGAGCTGCTCAAGAAGCGCGCCCGCCACGTCGTCAGCGAGAACGCGCGCGTTCTGGACGCGGTCGCGGCGCTGGAGCAGGGCGATGTCGAAACCGTGGGACGGCTGATGGACGTTTCCCACGTCAGCCTGCGCGACGACTATGCCGTGAGCCACCCGCGCCTCGACCTGCTGGTCGAGATTGCCCGCGGCGTGCCCGGCGTCTACGGGGCGCGCATGACGGGCGCCGGCTTCGGCGGCGCGACGGTTAGCCTGGTCGCCGACGCTGCCGTGCCCGAGTTTGAGCGCGTTGTGGCGGAAAAGTATGCCGCGGCGACGGGGCAAGCGCCGCCTATCTACGTGACCCGCGCCACGGACGGTGTCAAGGTCATCGAGTAGCCGGAGGGGCGCGCGGTGTCGAAGCGCGTCGCGTGACAGGGCCGCAACTAAGCCGACATGAAGGTGTTATACTCTACAAGCCCGCGAGGTGGATCGGTGAGCGACTCCGAGGAACAGCTCGTGCAGTTGGCGAAGGGGGACGCGAACGCGTTCGGCCAGCTCTACGAGCGCTACGTGGACAAGGTGTACAGCTACATCTTCCACCGTGTCGGGAATCAGGACGACGCGGAAGACCTCACGTCGCGCGCGTTCCAGCGGGCGATGGTCAACCTCGGCGCGTATGTGGATCGCGGTGTCCCATTCTCCGCGTGGCTATTCCGGATTGCCCACAACCTCGTGGCGAACTGGCACCGCGACCAACGCCGCCGCCCTGTCCTTGCGCTCGACGAGCTGATCCCCGGCCGCCAGGCGCTGCCGGAGACGGCTGCCGAGGTGGCCGAGGAAGAGGCGGTGCTGATGGAGGCGATCCGCAGCCTGCCCGCCGACCGCCAGACGCTGCTGATCTTCAAGTTTGGCGAGGGCCTGTCCAACGCGGAGATTGCGCACCGCCTCGGCCGCAGCGAAGGCGCGGTGAAGTCCCTGTATCACCGAACGCTGCTATCGTTGCGCGAGGAGCTAGAGCGGCGCGGCTGGAATGTGGAGGCGCGGCGGTACGACTCGTAGGGGCCGTCGGCCGCGCCTAGAGGAAAGATCATGGACGAGCACGTAAAGGTGGAAATTCTCGCAGCTCACGCCGACCTCCTCAACCAGGGCCAGGACGCCTGCGAGGAGTATCTGACGCTGTTCCCCGACTCGGATAGCGACGTGTCTGACCTGATGCGCCTGGCGGCGCGAGTCCACTTTGTCCTGCGGCCGGTCTACCCCAACCCTGTATTCCGGCTCCAGTTGAAGCAAGATCTGCTCGCGGCGGCCCGCAGCCGGGGCGGCGAACCGTCGCTGCCTATCCTCGCCGCCTGGCGCGAGGATGCGGGGCTATGGATGGAGTCGGCGCGGCGGCATCTGCCCGGCTGGACGACTTCCCCCTGGACCGACAATCCCCTGCCGCCGACGCTGATGCTGGCCGCGCTCAGCCTGACGGGCGCGGGCGTGCTGGTCTACCTGCGCCACCGCGATGGTCAGCGCCGCGAACACGCCACCTCGGACGCGGGTTGACAACTTCCCCTGAACATAAGCCTGGGCTGTCATGCTGAGCGGAGCGAAGATACGGTATTGTTTGTCAAGCGGCATGGGCCGCATCTTGGCGCTGCGGAGCATCCCCCGGTGCTCCGGGGGTCCTTCGCTGCGCTCAGGGCGACATTCGGAAGGTCCTGCGACGGCGCATGCAATCACACGGCTTTCGGGTTGCGCGAAGGCGATAGGAACGCCAAGGCGCAGAGGCGCAAAGAAAGACAACGCGGTTTTCCCCTTGGCGCCTTTGCGCCTTTGCGTTTCCCTCTCCTGCCTGGAAACCTCGCGCTATGGAAGCGCACAAACAGCCGGTACATTTCCGGTACGTTTTCGCGTGTTCGGCACTTCAATCCGGCGACAGAATGCCGTATCATGGGTGTCAGGCTGATGCCGGATGCGCCTCGGCTGGGTCCATCATCCCGTTGACGACCCCGGCGCGCCAATGGTCAGGCCCAATCGCACCCACGATCGTCCTCGACACGTTATGCCCCTCAAGGAGATTCCCATGTCGACTCAGAAGGACGCTACGACTTTTACCGCGGCCGCCAACACGGCGTTGC
The DNA here is from genome assembly GCA_046328525.1 of Anaerolineae bacterium. Lineage (GTDB taxonomy): Bacteria > Chloroflexota > Anaerolineae > Epilineales > JAHCIE01 > JBDHWG01. The sequence goes on along the minus strand of JAXLWK010000003.1, from coordinate 1,790,869 downwards.
TCGATGAGCTGAACTGGAGCGATACGACGGACTTCGAGCTGGCCCGCCGCGGCTTCATCGCCAGCCTGGACGACCCGGTCATCACCAATGCCAACGGCCGACCGGCCTGGGATCTCAACGCCTACCCCTTCCTCGCCGACGAAGCCGCGCCGCCGAGCGTCAACCCGAGCCTGTGGCGGCAATCGCGCCTGCTGGCGCTGCACCACGGCCTGTTCAAGGTCACCGACGGTGTCTACCAGATTCGTAGCTTCGACCTGTCCGACATGAGCATCATCGAGACCGACAACGGCTACGTCGTGGTAGACCCGTTGGTCTCCATTCCGACGGCGCGGGCGGGCATGGAGCTGGTCTACAAGCACCTGGGCCGCAAGCCTGTCGTCGCCGTGATCTACACCCACAGCCACGCGGACCACTGGGCGGGTGTCAAAGGCGTGATTGATGAGGCTGACGTCAAGGCGGGGAAGGTCAAGGTGATTGCGCCGGAGCACTTCCTGGAGCACGCCATCAGCGAGAACGTCATTGCCGGCAACGTCATGAGCCGCCGCGCCAGTTACATGTACGGCAATCTCCTGCCCAAAGACCCGAAGGGACAGGTAGGCGCTGGCCTGGGGATGACGACCTCCAGTGGTGAGGTCAGCCTCATTGAGCCTACCGATGACGTCACCCACACCAGCCAGACAATCACCGTGGACGGCCTGGAGATCGAATTTCAGCTCACGCCGGGGACGGAAGCGCCGGCCGAGATGAACTTCCTCTTCCCCAGGTATCGCGCGCTGTGCATGGCCGAGAACTGCACCCACGTCATGCACAACCTCTACACCCTGCGTGGGGCGCAGGTGCGCGACGCCAAGGCCTGGGCGCACTACATTGACGAAGCAATTGACTATTTTGCCGGGCGCTACGACGTCGTCTTCGCCAGCCATCACTGGCCGACATGGGGCGAAGAGGCCGGCGTAGACTTCCTCAAGAAGCAACGCGACATGTACAAGTACCTGCATGACGAGACGCTGCGGCTGGCGAACCAGGGCTACACCCTGCTGGAGATCCCTGAGATGATCCAGTTGCCGCCCGATTTGGCCCGCGCGTGGTACAATCGGGGCTACTACGGCACGGTCAGCCACAACGTGAAGGCGGTCTACCAGCGCTACCTCGGCTTCTTCGACGGCAACCCGGCCACCCTCCACCCGCTGCCGCCGGAGATGGCGGGCAAGAAGTACGTGGAGTTCATGGGCGGGGCCGACGCGCTGCTCGCCAAGGCTCGCGAGTCGTTCGCCAGGGGTGAGTACCGCTGGGTGGCCCAGGTGGTCAATCATCTGGTGTTTGCCGATTCAGACAACCGCGAAGCCCGCGAGCTACAGGCCGATGCCCTGGAACAGCTTGGCTACCAGGCCGAGTCGGGGCCGTGGCGCAACTTCTATCTGAGTGGCGCCAAGGAGTTGCGGGATGGCGTGCTGGACCTGGCCGTCCCTAAGACGGTCACGGCGGATACAGTGCGGGCGACGCCGCTAGACATGTTCTTCGACCTGCTGGCGGTGCGGCTAATTGGTCCGGAGGCGGCGGGGAGGCTCATTACCCTCAACGCCCGTTTCACGGATATTGGCGAGGAGTACGTGTTGCGGGTCGAGAATGGGGTGTTGAACTACGCCAGGGGCAAGCAGGCGGCCGACGCGGATGCGACACTTATCACGACGCGCGAGGCGCTCGACAAGGTCGTCCTGGGCGAGGCCACGGCGGCCGAGATGCTGACGACCGGGGAGGCCACGATCGAGGGCGACGCAGCGAAGCTGGCGGAGTTCCTATCGCTCATGGACACCTTCGAGTTCTGGTTCAACATCGTGACACCGTAGACGGCTTCGGCCTGAGAGGGTGAGCCATGGGCGACAGCATCGTCAGTTTGCTGCCCGTGATGATCGGCGCGACACTGGTGCCGCTGTATCCCATCATCGTGCTGCTCCTGTTGCAGAGCGACGGCGGGCTGCTCAAGGCCACAGCCTTCGTGGCCGGCGCTGTGTTGGCGCGTCTCGTGCAAGGCGTGCTGTTCGGGTTTGTCTTCGGTCGCGCCGCGGAGGCCTATCCGGTGGACGGCCCCGACGTGATTGCGTCCACCCTCCTGCTCGTCGTGAGCATCCTGTTGTTGGTCACGGCGTTCAGGAAGTGGCGCAAAGAGGCCGACCCCGACGACCCACCGCCGAAGTGGATGACAACCATCACCGGTCTCTCGACGGCGCAGGCGTTCGGCGCCGGAGCGCTGTTTGTGACCATCGCGTTCAAGCAGTGGGTGTTTACGTTGACGGCGATTGACTTGATCGCGGCGGCGGGGCTAGGCCGCGAGGCGAGTGTCGGCGTGTACCTGTTCTACACACTGGTCACCCAGACCCTCGCGCTCATCCCGCTCCTGGCGATGGCCGTCGCGCCGCGGCAGGCCGCGAAGCCTGTGCAAGCTGCGCAGGTGTGGCTGGAACGCTACAATCGGCCGATTGTGATAACAGTGTCGCTGGTCTTTGGTCTGTGGTTCTTGTATAAGGGCATCACCGGCCTGATTGCGTGATAGCCCAGACGGATGCTGGATGCGAACTGCCATTGACGCCCAAGTTCAGACGCTGCGCCCGCAGCGTTCTGGTTTCAAGTCGGACCTGATCGCCGGGTTGACCTTCGCCATCGTCAACATTCCCCAGGCCATGGGGCATGCCTTGCTGGCGACGGTCAACCCGGTGCTGGGCATCTACACCCTGATGGTCGCCGTGCCGGTGGGCGCGATCTTCACCGGCTCGGTGTTCATGAACGTGTCTACCACGGCGGCCCTCTCGGTGGCGGCCGGCTCAGGTCTGGCCGGTGTCCGCGATGTTGAGAGGCTGCAAGCGCTTGTGGCGCTGGTGCTGCTCGTCGGCGTCTTCCAGTTGCTGGCCGGCGTGTTCCGCCTCGGCTTCGTGGTGCGCTTCGTCTCCAACTCGGTGATGACCGGCTTCCTCAACGGCGTGGCGGTGCTGATCATCCTGGGTCAGCTTGGCGATCTGACGGGCTACCGTAGCCTGTTCAGCAACAATGTGCTGCGCGCCCTCGACCTGTTCCTCCGCCTGCCCCAGGTGGACATCCCCACCACCATTATCGGGCTGCTGACGCTGGGGCTTATCGTGCTCCTGCTCCGGTCGCCGTGGCGCCGCTTCGCCTTCATCATCGCTATCGTCGTGTCTACAGTGGTCCTGGCCCTGCTGTCGCAGGTAGACCTCGGCGCGGGGCTCGACTGGCGCGCGGTCAGGACTGTGGGCGACATCGCCAACATTCCGCGCAGCCTGCCGCAGCTGACCCTGCCATCACTCGGCTTGCTGTTGACCATGCTCCTGCCCGCCCTCTCGGTCGCCATCATCGGCCTGATCCAGGGCGCGGGGGTGAGCCAGGGCTACCCCAACCCCGACGGCAAGTATCCCAATGTCTCGCGGGACTTCCTCGGCCAGGGTGTCGCCAACATGGCGACGAGCCTGGTAGGCGGCCTGCCGGCCGGCGGCTCCATCTCCGGTACGGCGCTGATCACGGCCGCAGGCGCCCGCTCGCGCTGGACCAACATCCTGGTCGGCCCCTTCGTCGCGCTCATCGTGCTCCTGGCGGCGCCGCTGGTCGAGCGTGTGCCGATGCCGTCCCTGGCCGCGCTGCTCATCGTGGCCGGCTTCCAGGGGTTGCGCATCGAGTCGGCCATCACCATCTGGAACACCAACCAGGTGTCCAGGGTCGTCATGGGGCTGACCCTGGTGGCGACGCTATTCCTGCCACTCCAGTACGCCGTCCTGCTCGGCGTAGCGCTGAGCATCGTGTTGCACGTCGTGCGCCAGTCCAACAAGCTGGTTGTCACCCAGGTCGTGCCGGTGGAGGATGGCTTCCCCGAGGAGCAGCCGCCGCCATCGGTGCTGCCCAACCACCGGTTGACCATGCTACTGATCTACGGCAGCCTGTTCTTCGCTGCCGCGAAGAGTCTTGAGGAGAAGCTGCCGGCTGCGGAGGAGGCGACCCACGCCGTCGTCGCTATCGGTCTGCGGGGCAGGTCGGACGTCGGCAGCACGTTCATCACCGTCTTGCAGCGCTATGCGGAGACGCTGCGGGCGCGCGGGAACCGGCTGATGTTGGTGGGCGTGGACCAGGCGATGTACGATCAGCTGGCGCGGACCGGGGTCCTCAACATCGTCGGCAAGGAGAACGTCTTTTTTGCGACGCCGCAACTGGGTGGGGCCATGAACCAGGCCGTGGCCGCGGCGCATGCCTGGCTGGCGGAGGTGGAGGCGGCGGAAGACGGGGGAACCGAGGTCAAGGCGTAGGGGGGCGCGTGGGCGCGAGGGGCTGGAAGCCCCCCGCTACAAAATGGAAGCCTGGGAGGCTGCCGAGAGGTCGTGGGGTTCGTGCCGGGTGTGGCAAGCCCCTTGGGCTTGCATCCTGTAGCCACGCCCTTCGAGGGCGTGGCGGCCCCATCGTCCCAAATTAGCTCTTGGCCTCCGCCTTGCCCTCTGGTTCGGCGAAGTGAACCACCAGGGTGTCACCCTCGAAGCCGGCGCGGGCGACGTCAAGCCCGGCAAGGGCGCGTGGCAAGATGAGGTTGCGGCGGAAGTTGCCGACATCTATGACCAGCTCGTCGCCGAAGCGCCCCAGGTCCACCGAGCGGCGGTCCACGAGGGGCAGGCGCAGGCGCAGGTCGTAGCCTCCATTCGACGCTGAGATCGTCTGGGGCTGGCCGTGGTAGAGTACCCCGGTCGGGTCCACGTCGCCGTAGATGGCCTTCGCCATCTTGCGCAGCATCGGCACGCCGACCATCTCCTGCTCGAAGAGGGGCGCTTTGAAGATCGGCAGCGGCGCGAACGCCTGCTCCACGAGCTGCCCGTACTTCTCCTGCATGTCTTTCCAGCCCTGGAGATAGGCGTCGTTGACCGCCTGGGGCAGGATGCGGTTGGAGATGATGGCATCGGTGGGGAAGCCGTACAGGCTCAGATAGGTGAAGGTGCGCTGGGCTTCCTTGACGACCATCTTCTCCGGGTTGAGGACGATGCGCGTGGACGAGATGCTCGGGTTGGTGAGCAGCGCATTCATCTTGTCGAGCTGCAACAGGAGCTGTTTGATGGACTCGAACACGTCGTCGTCCGGCGTCGGGATGTCCGTCATGGCGCGGATGAGCGGCCCGGCCAGCTGCGCGACCTTGCGTTGGAATGGGAAGATCTGCGCCAGATACCAGCGCGCCGCCTCCGGGAAGGATAGGAACTTGAGCGTTTCGCCGGTCGGGGCGCAGTCCACGATGATCGCGTCGTACTCGCGGCTCTCGTACAGGTGCGTGATCTGGAGCAGGCTCGCCAATTCCTCCATGCCCGGCAGGACGCTGGCTTCCTGCGCCAACAGGCCGTCGGCGCCGCGCCAGACGAGGATGCCCGACAGGTAATCCTGCACCGTGCCCCAGTACTCGTCCATCTGGTGGAGAACGTCAATCTCCTGCCCCCACAGCTTCGGGGCAATCTGCGTCGGGGTCGCGCCGAGGGTGAGATCGAACGAGTCGCCGAGGGAGTGGGCCGCGTCGGTGCTGAGGACAATCGTCCGATAGCCCATGTCGGCGCAGCGGACGGCTGTCGCCGCCGAGACGCTTGTCTTGCCCACGCCCCCTTTGCCCGTATACAGAATGATCCGCGCCATAAGTCCTCATTACACTTGCAGTTGGGGTTCCCACGCCAAGAAGGAAGTATAGGCGCGTCAGAGGTGCGCGGCAAGAACCGTCGCCTTTGACGCGCACGGCGGCCGGTGGTACGCTTGGGGCTACGCGCGGACCGGAGGCATGCGCGCTGACGCCTCCCCAACGACACTGCGATGTTCTGGCGTGACGAAAAGGATAGGAGCATGGACTGTCTCTTCTGCAAGATCGTCGCCGGTCAGCTCCCGGCCCAGATTCTATTCCGCGACGACGACGTCACCGCGTTCTACGACATCCACCCGGCGGCGCCCACCCACGTCCTCGTCGTGCCCAACCGCCACATTGCGACGCTGAACGACCTGACCGAGGACGACGCGGAGCTGTCCGGCCGGCTTCTGCTCGCCTGCAAGCGGGCGGCGGTCGAGGCGGGGATCGCCGAGAGCGGCTACCGGGTACTCAACAATGTGGGGAAGGGCGGCGGGCAGCACGTCTGGCACGTTCACTTCCACGTCCTGGGGGGGCGGCGCATGGCCTGGCCGCCGGGTTGACATAGCAGCGCAAGGTGATTTCTTGACCGAGGCACGGGCCGGCCTATAATAGGTCGCCCAGGTATCGTGTTTGCCTGCGGCAGCACGGAAGAGCTTTCTTATGGCAGACGATTTGGACGAGCGCCTGACAAACGATCTCAAGGTGGCGATGCGCGAGCACGACGAGACGCGCAAGACGACCTTGCGCGGGCTGCGCGCTGCGTTGCAGCGGGCGGCGGAGGACAAGCGCGCCGCCGCCGTGGACAAGGAGAAGAAACGGCGCGGCGGCGACCTGGGCGACGCGCCGGTCGTGTTGGACGAGGCTGCTCTCGCGCTGACGCCGGATGAGGCCCTCGCCGTGGTGCAGCGCGAGGTCAAGCAGCGGCGCGACGCGGTCGCCGAGTTCACCCGCGGAAAGCGCCCCGACCTGGCCGCGAACGAGGAGGCCGAGATCGTCATCCTCCAGGCCTACCTCCCGCAGCAGATGACGCGGGAGGAGATCGAGGCGGCGGCGCGGGAGGCGATCCAGGAGGTCGGCGCGACCGGCCCCTCCCAGGTCGGCCAGGTGATGAAGGTGCTGACGCCTCGGCTGCGCGGCCGCGCCGACGGGCGCGTGATCAATGAGGTGGTACGGGGATTGCTTGAGGGGAAATGACCAGGGCGACCCTGTGTCCTGGCCCGGTCTCTTGAGCGTACTCGCGGAGTTGATGATGCAGACACGTGTGGAGGCGGCGTGACACATCTCGGGCTGCCTCCCTTTCTTGCCGATGAGCATCGCTGGCCGATCATCCGAGCCTTCGGCCTGGCGCTCGCCCTGACCCTGGGTCTGACCGCCGTCATTGTTGCGCCGAACTGGGCCAGCCAGGTGCGCCTCAAAGAGGGCGACGTCAGCCCGACGGACATTCGCGCACCCCGTAAGGTGCAGTACGAGAGCCTGGTGGCGACAGAGGACGCGCGCGCTGCCGTTCTCAAGATCGTCCCGGCGGTCTACTTGCCGCCCGACGTCCGCCTGACCCGTCAGGCGCTCAAGCACGCCACCGAAGTGCTGGACATGATTGACTGGGTGCGCAACAACCCGACGGCGTCGGCGGATGACAAACGCGCCATGCTCCAGGGTGTCGCAGAACTGAAAACGCTGCCGCCGGCGATCCAGACGCAGACGCTGTCGGCGTCCGACGCGGATTGGCAGGTCATCCGAACGGAGACGCTGCGCCTGCTGGAAGCGGCGATGCGGCAGTCTATCCGCGAGGACCAGGTCGCCGACGTACGCCGCATCCTCCCAAGCCTCAGCAATCTGACCATCCGGGAGGACCTTGCCGGCGCGGCGTCGGAGTACGCCGGGCGCTTTTTGCAGCCCAACAGCCTGCTCGACCAGACTGCGACCGACGCTGCGCGCCGCGCTGCCCTGGCCTCGGTGTCGCCGACGCTGCGCACCATCGAGAAGGGCGAGACGATCCTGCGCGCCGGCGACATCGTGCAGCGCTCGCACCTGGAGGCGTTGGAGAAGCTCGACCTGCTTCAGCAGGGGCCAAGCTCCGGCGCGATCCTCGGCACGCTGCTGTTTGTCGGCCTGAGCGTCCTTTGTCTTGGCCTGTACATCGCGCACCGCAACCCGGATTTCTGGGTGGACTGGCGGCGCATGACGCTGGCGATTGTGGTGATCTTCAGCATGGTCGTTCTCGCCAAGCTGATGATACCCGGCCGCACCATCATGCCCTATCTCTACCCTGGCGCCGCCGCCGCCATGCTCCTGGCGGTGCTGCTCGAGCCGCGCTTCGGCCTGGCGACCAGCGTGCTGCTGGCCGTGATGGTGAGCTTCATCGCCGGCGGGTCGTATGACCTGCTCGTGTACGTCTTGCTGGGCGGAGTCGTCGCCAGCGTGGCCTTGTGGCGGGTCGAGCGCCTGACGGCGTTCATGTGGGCGGGTGTGTACGTGAGCCTGGTGCAGATCGGTACCGTCGTCGGGTTCCGCCTGATCCGAGGCGAGTACGATGCCCTGGGGCTGGTCGAGCTGTCCCTGGCCGCGATTGCCAGCGGCATCCTGGCGACGTGCCTGGCGGCGGTCGGCTACTACCTGCTCGGCAATCTCTTCGACCTGACAACCTCGCTGCGGCTCATGGAGTTGGCGCGGCCCGACCAGCCCATCCTGCGCGAGCTTCAGCTCCGCGCGCCCGGCACGTACCACCACAGTCTCATCGTCAGCAATCTCGCCGAGCGGGCCGCCCACGACATTCACGCCGACGCGCTGCTCTGCCGTGTCGCCGCGTACTACCACGACATCGGGAAGATGAAGTACCCGCAGTTGTTCATCGAGAACCAGCTCGACGGCGTTAACCCGCATGACGCGCTGGAGCCGGAGGCGAGCGCCCGCTACATCATCAGCCACGTCGCCGACGGGCTGGCGATGGGGCGACAGGCCAAGCTGCCCCGCAGTCTGCTCGAGGTCATCAGCCAGCACCACGGCGATACCCTGGTGCAGTTCTTCTACGTGCGCGCCTCCCAACAGGCCGCCGCGTCGGGGCGCAAGGTGGACGAGGCCAGTTTCCGCTACCCTGGCCCGCGCCCAAGCACCCGCGAGGCCGCTGTGTTGATGCTGGCGGATTGCTGCGAGGCGGCGGTGCGCGCCAAGCGCCCGTCATCGCCGGAGGACATGAAGCAGATTGTGCGCTCTGTGATCCAGGCGCGGCTGACCGAGGGCCAGCTCGGCGACAGCCCGCTGACCCTGGTCGAAGTCGAGCAGGTGCGGAAAGCCTTCGAGGCGGTCTTGCAAGGCGTCTATCACGTGCGCGTCGAATATCCCCAGCTGGGCGAGGAAAGCGCGTCGAGCAGCGCCGAGGAGCTGACGTCCCACGGCATGACGGCGCTGCCCGTACTCTCGACCGAGACAGGCGAACGCTAAATGCAAACACACCCCGCCGGCGCCAGCGCCGTGAATGTGGATGTCCAGGTGGACGAGCCGTTCGTCCCCGTGGTGGAAACCCTGGCCGTCGAGGCCGCTGCGCAGCGCGCCGTCGCGGCGATCAGCCGGCCGGGCGCGGCCGAAATCTCGGTGCTGATCACCGACGACGAGAGCCTGCGGGAGCTGAACCGCACCTATCGCGGCCAGGACAAGGCGACGGATGTGCTGTCCTTCGGCCAGGATGGGCCTGAGATGGCGAGCTGGCCGCAGGACGCCCCGCGCATGCTAGGCGACGTGGTCGTCTCGTACCCGCGCGTCGTCGAGCAGGCGCAGACGGCGGGCTGGGCGGCGGAGGACGAGCTGCTCTGGCTGGTCATTCACGGGGTGCTGCATTTGCTCGGCTACGACGACGAGGATGAGGATGGGCGGGCCGAGATGTGGACGCTGGGCGAGATGATCCTCGGCAAACCAGCGCCGGGCGGCCCTGTCGAGTGATTGCGGCGGTCTGGCGCAGCTTCGGCTGGGCGTTCGAGGGCATCGGCCACACCTGGAAGACGCAGCTCAACTTCCGCATCCACGTGACCATCGCGTCCATCGTGGTCGTGGCGGCGGTGTGGCTGCGCGTGCCGCCCCGCGATTGGGCGGTCCTGGCGCTGACGATTGGCGTGGTGTTCGCACTCGAGCTGATGAACACGGCGATCGAGGCGCTAGTCGACCTTGCCAGCCCCGGTCAGCATGACCTGGCGCGCATCGCCAAAGACGCGGCGGCCGGGGCGGTCATGGTGGCGGCCATCGCTGCCGTCTTCGTCGGCATCTTCATCCTCGGTCCGCCCTTGTGGTTGCGCCTCATGGGCGGGACGTAGCGGACACAATTCATTGCATAACCAATTGGAGGTGCGATGGCGATCCCATCCGTCATTAAAGTCAATGTAGAAGGCGGGATGTCTTTTGACCTGACGCCGGAGCAGGAGATGATTCGGCGCACGGCGCGGGAATTCGCCGAGGGGGAGATCCTGCCCGGCGCGCGCGACCGGGACCGGGAGGGGCGCTTCCCCCGCGAGATACTCCAGAAGCTCGGCGCGCTCGGCTTCATGGGTCCCACGGTGCCAGAGGAGTACGGCGGCATGGGGCTGGACTTCCTCTCCGAGGCGATCATCTTCGAGGAGATCGGCCGCGCCGACTCGTCAATCCGCACGACGCTGTCGGTGCAGATCTCCCTGACCGAGACGACGATCCTGCGTTGGGGAACCGAGGAACAGAAGCGCAAGTACCTGCCGCGCATGGCGAGCGGGGAGTGGATTGGGTGCTTCGGCCTGACCGAGCCGGGCGCTGGCTCCGACGCCTCGAACCTTGCCACGCGGGCGGTGCGCGACGGGGACGAGTGGGTCATCAATGGGCGTAAGATGTGGATCTCCAATGGCGGCGTCGCCAGCCTCGCCATCGTCTTTGCCCAGACCGACCCGTCCCTGAAGCACAAGGGCACGGCGGCGTTCCTGGTCGAGACGGACACGCCGGGCTTCTCCGCGCCGACGATCCACGGCAAGCTCGGCCTGCGCTCCTCCAACACTGCCGAGCTGGTGCTGGAGGACGTGCGCGTCCCCGCCGCTAACATGCTCGGCGACATTGGGCAGGGCTTCCGCATTGCCATGTCGGCGCTGGACGATGGGCGCTTCGGCGTTGCCTCCGGCTGCGTGGGCATCATCCAGGGCTGCGTGGACGCCTCAGTGAAGTATGCCCAGGAGCGGCACGCCTTCGGCGAGCCAATCGCCGGCTTCCAGCTCGTCCAGGAGTTGATCGCCGACATGGTGCTCGACCTGGAGGCCGCGCGCCTGCTCGTCTACCGCGCCGGCTACCTCAAGAACAAGGGCGTGTCGAACACGCGCGAGACGTCCCTCGCCAAGTGGTACGCCTCGGAGGCGGCGGTGCGCGCCGCGCTCAATGCCATCCAGGTGCACGGCGGCTACGGCTACTCAGACGAGTACCCCGTCGAGCGCTACCTGCGCGACGCGAAAGTCGCCACTCTCTACGAGGGGACGACGCAAATTCAAAAACTCATCATCGGGCGCTACGCCACGGGCATTGACGCTATTGCCCCGAAGCACTAGCCGCCGATGACCCACGCCGATCTCGACGCCGCCGACCTCGCGGCGGACCCCATCGCGCAGTTCCGCGCCTGGTTCGCGGCGGCCCAGGCGGACGGCGTCGCCGACGCCCACGCCATGACCCTGGCGACGGCGACGGCCGACCGCCTCCCGTCGGCGCGCATCGTCCTCCTGAACGGGGTGGACGAGGGCGGCTTTGTGTTCTACACCAACTATGAGAGCTGCAAGGGGCGGGAGCTGGCCGCGAACCCCCGCGCGGCTCTCGTGTTCTACTGGCCGCACGCGCACCGCCAGGTGCGCGTCGTGGGGGGCGTCAGCCAACTGCGCCGCGAGGAGTCGGAGCGCTATTTTGCCACCCGCCCACGGGGCAGTCAGTTGGGGGCGTGGGCGTCGCGGCAGAGCGAGGTCATCGCGGGCCGGGCGGCGCTGGACGAGCGCCTGGCGGAGCTTGAGGAGGCGTATCGCGGGCGGGACGTGCCTTGCCCACCGTTCTGGGGTGGCTACCGCGTCGCGCCGGAGGAGATGGAGTTCTGGCAGAGCCGAGCCAACCGCCTCCACGACCGCTTTCGCTACCGGCGGACGGCGGACGGCGGCTGGCGCGTTGAACGGTTGTCACCGTAGCGGAAGAAACCGGACCGCGAAGGTCACGAAAGCCCACGAAAAACGCGAAAGGAGACCGTATGGCGGCTACAGCATACGCTCATATTGACTTCACGGACACAGGGAGTCCCATCATCGCCGGGACATCCATGAAAGTGGAGCAATTGGTGCTGGACCACCTGGCTTACGGTTGGGATGCTGCCCAGCTTTATCTGCAATACCCCTACCTTAGCCTGGGTGAGATATATGGGGCGCTTGCCTACTACTACGATCACAAGGGCGAGATGGATCAGGCCATTGCCGACGGGCTGCGCCGAGTTGATGAGATTCGGGCGTCTATGGATGTGTCGTGGCTGCGAGAGAAATTGCAGTCAAGGGGGCGTCTCTCTTGAGCTTGCGCCTCTACATGGATCATCACGTCAAGGCGGCGGTCACTATTGAGTTGAGGAGACGCGGGGTAGATGTAATCACGGCACTGGAAGATGGAGCCAGCGAGTTCGATGATAAGGCGCTCTTTGAACGGGCGACTCTTTTGGGGCGCGTGCTGTTCAGCCAGGACCAGGACTTGCTGGAGATCGCTCAGAGATGGTCGAAGGTGGGCCGAGAGTTCGCCGGTCTCATTTATGCACACCAACTCCGCATTTCGGTCGGGCAGGCCGTTCAAGACTTGGAAGTGCTTGCTCAGGTGCTCGATTCTGAAGAGATGACGAACCGGGTCGTGTTCATCCCGTTGTAGCCGCCTCATTAGTTGCTTCGCGTTTCGGCCGCAGTCCTTGTCTGATGCACTTTACCCCAACCCATAATCACGAGATCGTCAGCCGAGAGTACTCCATCGTCCGGCACCCTCAAGAGTCGCGCTATGTACACGCCAAGCGGCCAGCGGCTTGGTGGATGAAGAGTCGTACCCACTTCGCGGGTTGCCAGGACTACTTCTGGAATCGAAATAGCGCCATTGATGCCAGATATCCTGATGGGCGGGTCAAGCCGCACTCGAAGATAATCATCATAAGGCTCGGCTACCCTTAGCCTCTCTTCAATGAAGCACGCCCACGGTCCTAGAACTGTGGGCTCATACATGGTGAGGAAACAGTCGGGGGCTTTAGGCATCGCGGCGCTTGCTGTTCTTGCGCTAGCGCCTTCGGCGTGGCTCGTCCATCGGGCCGTGGCGGCGCTGGTAGACGAGCAGCGCGCCGGAGCCGAGCAGCCCGAGCGCGAGGAGCGCCGTGAGGCCCAGCGGCACCGACGGCGATGGGCCGCCGACGACCACGGCGTCAATGTTGCAGCGGGGACCGGAGGCGCCGGGCGTCGAGCCTTCGCTGACCGCCAGCTTGAGGGTGTGCGTGCCGCGGCCCAGATGGTCGGCGAGCGGCTCGCGCGACTGCCATTGGCTCGTGCGCTGATATAGCTCCACGTAGGTGCGGCCCTGGCTGTCCACCGGCAGGCCCGGTATCCCTTGCTCGTCAATCGTGACGAGGCAGCGTCCCGCCTCTGGCCCGCGATATGCCACCAGCTCGATGCTCTCGCCCTCGAAGGGGATGGTCACGCTCGCGCCGGGACGCTCGCTGTCAATGTAGCTCCCGCCGCTGGCCGCCGGCGCCAGCACAATCTGCCAGCCGGGCGACGAGACGACCGGCGTGCTCGTCTCCTGGTAGTACCCGGCGCGGGCCAGCCGCAACCCGGCGGCGGCTTCCTTGAGTTGGGTGTACAGCTGGCGCGGCGTGAAGTCCACGTCCACCATGCGGAAGTAGTAGTCCGACTGCTGCGGCGACTTGTTGCCCACCTGGCGGAAGTACCACAGGTTGAACACCCCCGCCCACGGCCAGTTCTCCCGCGCCAGCTTGATGCCGTCGAGGGCGTACTGCGCCTGCTGCGCCTCGTCCACGCGCTTCCAGATCAGGTCATCCTTCGCAAAATCCGCCGGCGAGGCGTTCCAACCGTACTCGTTGAACCAGACCGGCTTGTTGCCGTCGCCGTACTTCTCCATGATCTGCCGCTGGAGCAGGACGCGCTGGAAGTTGAGCTTGGTCGGGTCGGGGGGCGCGGACGGCGGCTCGTCCATGCCGAAGGCGTTGGTCGAGAGGATGTCGAAGTAATCCTTCGCGCCGGCGCGGTACATGCGCTCCAGGTAATCCAGGTCCGACATGTTGCGGCGGGTGGGCGCGTTGTCCACGGTCATCGCCAGGGGCGCGGACAGGACGACGATATTCGGGTCGGCGTCTTTCGCGCGCGTGTAGGCGATCTTGAGCATCGCCGTGTACGCTTCCGGGTCCACCGGTTGGTTGCCCCACTCCGGGAAGATGTTCGGCTCGTTCCAAATCTGAATGTAGCGGATGCGCCCCTTGAAGTGATTGACGAAGGCGTACACGAAGTCGCCGTAGTCGTTCAGGTTGTCCGGCGGGCGCTGCGGGAGCTGGTTGTCCTGGCGGCTCCATGACGGCGGCCGGTCGAGGCGAGCGATCACCTGGATGTGGTGCTTGTTCAGCAGGTCTACGATGTCGTCGTACTTTTGCCACGTGCTACGTCCGTCGGCCTCGATGAAGCGGCCCTTCTGCTTCAGCTCGATGGCTTCCCAGGGGAACGACTGCTTGGCCCACCCGATGCCAGCGGCTTCCGCCATCTGCACTGTCTTCTCGCGCTTCCAGGCCTCGACCTCTTGGTCGAGGAAGAAGTTCGCGCCGTAGGGGTTGACGTCGGTTTGGGGGATGAGGCGCGGCGGGGCGCTCTCGACGGTGGTCACGCGCTCCGTCAGGCCGTACATGACGAGGATGACGGCCAGGCCGGCGGCGCAGACGGCCACCGCCAGGCGGAGCAGCCACTTTGGGGTGTGCAGTAGTCGCGTTTGCATAAGCTCTCACGGCGCAGCCGGGCGGCCGAGAGGGAGGATCATCTCGAAGACCGCCTGGTAGGCGCGATTGACGTTAAGCGGTCCCGTGCCACCCATCGCGTAGAGCTTGGGGTGGACGGCGGCCATGCCCAGGTTCTGCCACTCGCCCACAAACGGCGTGGCTTCCGTGGCCCAGGCGTTGTCGGCCAGGTCGAAGCGGGCCATGCCCAGGCCCGTTCCTCCGCCGACGACGTAGACGCGCTGACCGACGGACGCTACACCGGGGCCGACGCGCGGCTCCGGCAGCGGCGCCATCGAACGCCACGGCGTCGCGCCGGCGTGGTCCTGGCTTGGGTCATAGACCTCGGTGGTGGCAAGGGGGGCGCCGTTGGCGCCGCCGACGATGACGACGGTCTCATCAATGATGGCCGATCCCATATAGGCGCGGGGCGTGGGCATCGGCGCGGCGGCCTGCCACGCGGCGCTGCCGGGCGCATAGACCAGCGTTTCGGAGCGATACCCCTGCCCGTCCCAGCCGCCAAAGACATACAGCTTGCCCTCGACGGCGGCCAGGGCGTAGCCGCACAGCGGGCGCGGCAGACGCGGCCCCGTCGTCCAGGGCGAGCCGCCGGGGCGGTCGAGCGTCGGGTCGTAGATTTCGAATACGTCCGTCGGGCGTCCGCCGGCGTCGCAGCCGCCGGGGACGTAGACCCGGCCGCCGAGAACGGCGGCGTTGACATCGCGGACGGGCGTCGGCTTACTCGTCATTTTGGACCACGTGCGGTCGAGCCAGTTGAAGCGCTCGACGACGCCTGTCACGCCGTCGGCGGCCTGGCCGGCGATGGCATAGATGCCGCGTGTCTGGGAGATGCCCGTGGTGTAGGCGACGACGGCGAGATTGCCGCGCGCTGTGGGCAGCGGTGGATACTCGACCCAGCGCTGGTTGGCGGTGCTGACCACGCCGCCCTCGGTGGTCGCCGGGACGACCGTCGGCGCGGCGGCGGGCGCGGCCAGGGTGTTGCGCCAGATAACGGCGGCGGCGACAATGGCGACAATGACGAGGGCCAGCAGCGGGCCGGCCCAGGCCAGGAGGCGGCGTTGGGGCGTTGGGGCGACAGGGGCAGGGGCGGGCATTTCGCTGGCAGGCGACGCCGTTGCCGCGCCGTTCTGGGCGGGGCGGCCGTCGTCCGCAACCGGCGAGGCGTCTGCCGCGAGCGGGGGCTCGGACACAGACGCCGCCGCGATGCCGAGGTCTTCGGCCGCGTCCAGCGCGACGCCGGGCTCGCCGGCCCTGGTCTGGGGTACGGCGATGAGTCCCGTGTGGATAGCGTAGAGGGTGGCTTCCGTTCGGCTTTGCACACCGAGCTTATCGAAGATGTTCCGCACGTGGACCTTGACGGTATTGACGCTGATAACCAGCTCGTCGGCGATTTGCTGGTTCGTCGCGCCTTTTGCCAACAAGCGCAATACGTCGGTCTCGCGCTCGCTGAGGGTCCGTGGGGCCTCAGTCATGCAAAAGCTCCAGGAAAAAGTCTGACCCGCCGATGCGTCGGGACACAATTATAGGCTTCCGGGCGTGGAGCGGCAAAGGTAAGAAAAGGCCCGCCTCGCCGCGCGAGAACGGGCCGCTTCCTTAGCAGTACCCCCGGTAGGACTCGAACCTACGACACCCTGTTCCGAAGACAGGTGCTCTAATCCACTGAGCTACGGGGGCGCAGGATGTAGGACGCCAGTAGACGGTCAAATCATACGCGCGTCTCGCCGCCGGGGCAAATCCGCGCCCCGCGTTTTGTCGAAAGAACGCTGCGCCCGTATACTTCGATGACGCGCTGCCCCGCACGCGGGGAGCGTGAATTCCAGCGGAACCATAGCCATGAACGTTGCCACCGTTGATCAACTTGTCTTGCTTGTCAGCCACCAGGGGAACCGCTACATCGTGCGGCTCGCCGACGGTGGCGAGTTTCACTCCCACCTTGGCCGGGTGATGCACAGCGACATCATCGGGCAGGAGCTGGGGCGCGAGGTCGTCTCGAACCGGGGCGACCGCTTCATCGTCCTCCAGGCGAACCTGCACGACCTGATCATGACGGTCGAGCGTGGCGGCACGATCATGTACCCCAAGGACATCGGCTACGCCTTGCTGAAGCTGGGCATCGGCCCCGGCTCGCACGTGATCGAGGCTGGCACGGGCAGTGGCGGCCTGACGACGGCCCTGGCGTACTACGTCCGTACGACGGGGCGCGTCTACTCCTACGAGGTGCGCGCCGACATGCAGGACCGGGCGCGCAAGAACATCGAGCGCGTCGGGCTGTCGCCGTGGGTGGACTTCGAGCAGCGCGACATCGCCGAGGGCTTTGCGGAGCGGGACGTGGACGCCGTATTTCTCGACGTGCGCGAGCCGGAGGACTACCAGGCCCAGGCGTGGGAGGCCCTGAAGTGGGGCGGCGCGTTTGGCGCTCTCGTGCCGACGACCAACCAGGTGAGCGAGGTGCTGGCGGGGATGCAGGCCGTCGGCTTTGCCGATGTCGAAGTGGCCGAGATATTGCTAAGGTTCTACAAGACTGTACCGGCGCGTCTGCGGCCGATGGACCGGATGACGGCCCACACGGGCTATTTGCTCTTTGGCCGAAAGACGCGCGGCTTCGCGCCGGCCGAGGCTGTGTCCGCCGATGGCGCGGATGAGGGCGGCGGCGAGATGGCGGAGGTGGAGGAGGCATGATCGCGTTTGTTCTCAGCGGTGGCGGGAGTCGGGGCGCGTTGCAGGTTGGCGCGCTGCGCGCCTTGCTGGAGCGGGGCGTTCGACCTGACATGCTGGTCGGCACGTCGGTCGGCGGGCTGAATGCGGCGTTTGTGGCGGTGGAGCCGTCCCTCGACCGCATCGAGACGCTGGCTTCGCTCTGGCGTACCGTGCGGCGCACCGACATTTACCCCGACAACAAGCTCCAGGTCGCGTGGCGGCTGGCGCGTGGTCACGGCAGCCTGTACTCCAACGAGACCTTCTACCGCTACATTCAGCGCCAGTATGCCGGCGTCGAGACGCTGAGCGACCTGAAGGGCGCGCGCTGCTACATCGTCGTCACCAATCTGGACACGGGCGCGATGCGCGTCATGGGCGACCGGCCCGCCGACAAGGTGGTGGACGCTATCATGGCGACGACGGCGCTGCCGCCGCTGCACCCGCCCTATCCGCTGGACGACGGGGAGTACGTAGACGGCGGCGCAGTCGCGCTCTTGCCGATCGAGGTGGCGCTGGAGCGAGGGGCGCGGGAGATTTACGCCCTACACATCGTGGACGGCCCCATGCCGCCGATTGCGCGGCGCAGCGTGCTGCACGTGAGCGGCAAGGCGATCGGCGCGCTGGTGCAGCGGCAGTGGCAGACGAGCGTCGCCCTGGCGGGCAGCCGCGGCGTGCGGCTGCACCACATCCAGCTTAGCCCACCCGTACCGTGTAGCGTGTCGGACTACTCCAAGACCGACATCCTGATTGGGGCGGGGTACGAGCAGACGTCGGCGTTCCTGGACACTGTTCCGCCGCTGGAGACATGGCCCCAGCGGGCGTGGCGCCGGGCCAGCGGCCTGCTGCCGCGCAAGCGCGTGCCGACAGATACGGCCGGCGCAAAAGCATAGCCAACGCTCGCGCGTGCCGAGAGAAGGGTAACGCAAAGCCGCAAAGGAAGATTCTTCCTTTGCGGCTTTGCGTTTTTGCGTTCCTATGCTATGGCCGACGGCGGATGCGCAGGTAGCGCAGGTAGCCCACCAATCCGGCCAGGCCGCCGCCCATGAGGAGCAGCGTCGAGGCCTCGGGGATCTCCGGCGGCGGCGAGCCGGGGAACGGCGTGGGCGTGGGCGTCGGGATGGCCGGGGTCATCGTCGGCGCGTGGCCGCCCGAGTCGGGCGTCTTGTTCACGGCGACGTTCGTCGGCGTCGGCGACGCGGTCGGGGTGGACGAGGGCCGTGGCGTGAACGTCGCGCCGGGGGTGGCGGGAACCACGGGCGTCGAAGGAACGCCGCCGGAGTAGCGCATCAGCCCCATCGAGGTGCCAATCCACAGGTTGTTGGCCGTGTCCACGGTGAGGGCATTGATATGCCCGCTCACCAGGGGGGAGTTGTCTGGCGTGTACAGGCTCCACTGGCCGTTGGCGTACACGCGCAAGCCGCCCTGGGCCGCATACTGATTGGTGCGCAGGTCGCGCAGACGGGTAGGAATGTCCTCGATGTTCTGGCCGCCCCGGGTGGTACCAACCCAGATGGCCCCCTGGCGGCTGACGATGGCGCTTACCCAGCCGTCGTCGGCGAACGTCACCGTCTGGAACTGCTGCTGCCCCGACGGCAGCCACGAAATGGCCGCGTCCGACAGGGTGGGGCCGACCGTCGGCCGGCGCGTGAAATACCCGCCAACCCACAGTGTGCCGTCCGGGGCCATATAGACGGCGCGCGGATCGGAATTGCTCAGGGTGAGGCTGTTGTTCCCGACGGCGTAGGTTTGTTGGAGCTGGGTACCCTGGAAGCCGCTGACGCCGCCCGTGCGCTGGCTCGCTTCCACGCGGGAGCTGGGCCACGTGTTGGCGATCCAGGTCTGGTCGTTGGTGATGCTGATCTTGCTGATCTCGGTGTCGAGCAGGTCCGGCGGCTTGATGGTCGTGACCCAGACGTCGTGTTGCGCGTCGAACACCGGCGCGCCGGTGCCGGCGTCGTGGGGATCCGGCCAGTCGTTGCCTGTGCCGAGATAGGCGCGATTGCCATCCGCGGTCAAGGCCAACGTGGAGACGGAGTTGGTCTGAAGCGCGCCGCCTGTGTTGTCCTTGTTGTAGTACGTGAGCGTATCGCCGGCGACCGTGGCAAAGCCGCCCTCGCGGGTGGTGCGATCGGTGAGCTGCTGCGGCAACAAGCCGATGAGCAGCCGGCCACGCGCATCGGTGCCGAGACTGCTGACGGCGCTACTGATCTGCGTGCCCGTGTCGCGCAGGCGGAGGTGTTCCCACGTTTTGCCGTCGGACTTGAGGTGGTCCACGCCCGCGCCGCCCCACAGGTCACTCGTGCCGCTCGGGTAGGCGTTGCCCACCCAGACCGTATTGTCTTGCTGATACGACACCGCGTTGATATGGTTGCTGGCGGGCGAGATGCCGGCCGCCGTCGTCGTCAGCACTGTGTCCAGCGCCTCAGAGAAGACCTGGATGCCGTGGCCGTCGGTGCCCTGGGGATACTGGGACGTGTCGGCGGCGGGCAGACGGCCGCTCGTGCCAAAGTAGATGGCCTGGGCGGCGCCGTTGCGGACGATGGCGCGGACGAGGTTGCCGGCCAGGGGACGGTTGGCCGCGCCGCCTGTGACGTCGTAGACGTTCGTGCAGGTGGGCGCTTTGGCGCTGTCCCAGCCGTACCACGCGAGCTGACAGACACCGAGGCCGCCGTCGTAGGCGGCATAGGCGTCCACGTCGGCGAGGCTCAGCCAGACATCCTGGCGCTCGGCGGTCGTCGCGCCCATGGTGATGTTGATGAATCGGTTGGCGTTGGCGGGCAAAGATGGGATAGGCGTCAGGCCGGTGCTGGTCGTGGCGTTGCCGCCGGTGTAGCCTTTCCACTGGGCATTGGCGAGCGTGTTGCCCTTCATGACGTGGAAGCCGTTGCCACCGCTCGTCAAGTCGCCGGTGCCGAACCACTTCAACCCGGTGGGATCAACGGCGACTGTCAGGAGGCTGGCGTACTTCGGCCAGGAGTTCACGTTGTTGATGTCTTGCTGAAACTTCTCGACGCTTCCGTCCGGGTGGATGACGGTGATGCCGCCGTAGCGCTGCTGGAAGTAGATGTTCTGCTGCTGCTGATCGGGCGGCGCGTCCATCAGATCGGTGCGCATCGTAATCCAGACGTCGCCCTTGCCCTGGTTGGCGGCGGAGGTGGTGTCCACCGCGATGTCGGTGACGTTGTTGGACGGCACGCTCTGGTTATTGTAGGTGTTCCACACCGTCCACGTCGGCGGGTCAACGCTCATGTCGGCGCGGGCGATGCCGCCGCCGAGAAACTTCTTGTCAGGGATGCTCCAGTACTGCTGCGTGCCGACCCACAGGTAACGGTCGTCCTGGACGGCCAGGGCGGTGACGACGTTGGACGGCAGGCCGTTGCTCGTGTTCGCCATTGTGTAGCTCGTCCACGAGCCATCGGACTTGAGGCGCGTCAGGCCGCGCTCCGTTCCGAACCACTTCGTGCCGCGCCCGTCAATGGCGACGGCGCGCACGAAGTTGCCGGCGAGGGGGTCCTGGGGAGCTAGGTATTGCGTCGGTTTCGGGTTGGTGAGGTCGGACAGGTCCCAGGCGACGACACCGCCGCCGCGCGTGCCTGTCCAGAGGATGTTGGAGCCTTCGAGGGCCATGGACCACAGGTCGTCGCCGTTGGCGTATGTCCGCCACTGATCGGCCTGGGCGGCCGGCGAGGCGCTGACACTCGACGAGGCCGGCGCCAGGAAGGCCTGGGCAATGAGCAGCGCGATGGCGAGCAGCGCTCCGCAAGCGACGAAGGCCACGCGAAGGGCGTTTGCGCCAGGCCGCCGCGTCGGTCGCCTGTCACGCGACGAGCGAGAAATCATGAGAAATGCCTCCACAGGGGAATTGTTGGCCCGCGGCGAGGACGTGCGAGAACCGGCATACCAGTATAAATAACGGGCCAGCTTCCGAAAGGGTATGGCTTCAAACCGACAAATGTTAATGCAACCGCGCCCGATGTGCAAAAGTAGGCGCGCCGTGGCGACTCGCCGCGCGCTACGGCCCTGGCCGGCTGCTGGCGCGGCCAATGAACGGTAGATAGACGCGCTCGGTCTGCGTGTCGGGCGGGACGGTGGGCGCGGGCGTCGGCGTCGGGGGCGGGGTGGGCGAGGGGGTCGCCGTCGGCGGGGCCGCCGTGGGCAGCGGCGCAATCGCCGGGTTGTAGCGGCTCAGGCCATGATCCACCGTGCCGATCCAGACGCTGCCGTTGGGCGCAACGGTGAGGCTCTGGATGTTCTTGTCCATCAGGCCAGCCGGCGTGCTGACGCGCAGCCACGTCCGCCCGTCCCAGACCCACAGACCGCCCTCGGCGGCGTCAACCTCGGTCTCGCCGCGGCTCGTCGCGGCCCACAGCCGTCCGTCGGGGCCGGCAGCCAGGGCGGTGACCCACCCATCCCGTGGGAACGTCCAGCTCGTCCACTCGCCGGCGGCGAAGCGATTGGCGGCCGCGCTGACGAGCGGCCAGGCCGTGCGTAGATCGGGGCCGTCGTAGTGCCACGCGCCGGCCCAGATCGCGCCCTTGCGGTCGCGGCCCAGGCTACGCACCTCGTCGGCGTCGGCGACGAGGGCCGAGGTCGCCGAGGTCCACGTCGTCCACGTCCCGCCGCGCAGCATGGACACGCCGCCACCGAGACGCTTCCCGTCGCTCCAGTAACTCGCGCCGGCGGCCCAGACATCGCCCTCCGGCGTCGTCACGACGGCGGTGATGTTGTTCGACGCGAGGCCATCCCGTGCCGTGTACGTCGTCCAGCTTCGCCGGGCCGGGTCGAGCACCGCCAAGCCACTGCCGGAGGCGTCGCGGAGGCTGCCGGTGCCGACCCAGACCCGCCCATCCGTGCCCACGGCGACGGCAGACACGTTGTTGGTCGGCAGGCCGTTAGCCCCTGGCGTGACGCTGTGATACACCTGCCACTGGAGTGTCGAGCCTGTCGTATCCACGCGGCTGAGGCCCCCGTCGGCGAAACGAGTGCGGTCGGTGTTCAGGCTGTCGCCGCGCGCCGCAACCCAGGCCGTCCCATATTTGTCGAAGGCGATGCCGGCGATGGTATCGCTGGCGACGGTCTGGAGGAGGGGGAAAAGGGAAGCGCCGGCTGGGTAGTCGCGCGCCAGGGGCGGTTGGATAAGGAGCAGCCCCTCGCCGCCGATGGCGTAGTGGTTGGTGATGCTGTAGCGGGTGGGATCGCCGGGTAGGGTGAACGCCTGGCCGGGGAAGGCGGTGTCAAGGGCGGCGGCGTCGCTCAACGCGACATACAGCACGGCATCGCCTCCGGACGCGGCGCGCGTCGTCGTCGTGGCCGGCGTGGTGGATGGCAGGTTAGCGCGGTAGTGGCTCCAGCTGCCATCTGGCCCGCGAATGTCGAGGCCGTGGCCGCGGCCAGGCGTGTCCACCGCGCCGGTGCCGATCCAGAGAGCGCCATCGGGGGCGACGGCCAGGGCGCTGACATAGTTCGAGCTGAGGCCGGTCGTCAGGCGCTGCTCGGCCGCCGCGCCGTTGTCGCTAACGCGGGCCAGCCCCCCGCCGTTACCGGAGTGCTCCTGGAGTCCCAGCCAGGCTTGTGTCCCGCCGGTGAGGGGCAGGATGGCGCGCACGGTCTCCGCCGGTAGGGCGGCGGCGGGGATGTCATGCCACGTGTCAGCGCTGTGATCGTAGGGGGAGCCGTGGGTGTCCAGGATGGTGAGGCTCAGGCCGTAGCCGGCCGGGTCCATGACCCCCATCCACACGCGGCCGTCGTCCCCGACACCCACGGACGTGACGGGGTTGCCGGCTGAGCCGCCGCCTGTCACCGTCCACTGTGCCCAGCCACGCGGACCATACATCAGCAGACCGGCGGCAGTGCCGAACCAGACGCCGCCAAAGCGGTCGGGCGTGACGGTGTAGAACATGTTGGTGTTAGGCAGGCTAGTGGCGACCCGGTCGTTGCGCTCGTACCGCGTCCAGGCGCCATCCGTCAGCACGCTCGCGCCGCCGTTCCGCAGCTCCCAGTGGCCGGGGGTCGTGTCCGACGCCGGAACCCAGACCCGGTGGGGCTGGCCGACGGCCCAGACGCGGGCGTTCGCGTCTACGGCCACGCCCACGACGTTCAGCGAGGGGATGCCGTCCGTTGGGGTGTAGGTGTGCCAGCGCCCGTCCTGGAAGCGGGCGAGGCCGCCGCCGACCCAGCTCGCGCCGTCCCACGTCTGACGCGTTCCGATCCAGAGACTGCCGTCCGGTCCGACGGCCAGGGAGGTCAGGTCGTCGGAGGGGAGGCCGCCGCCGGTGCTGGCGGTGGTATAGCTGGCCCAACGACCGTCGTCGCCGAGGCTGCTCAGGCCGCGGCTGGTCGCAAACCAGAGCTTGCCGGCATAGGCGGTGATCGCCCGGACATCGTTGGCGGCCAGCCCATCCTGCGGGTAGAGGTACTGACGGTAGCGGCCGGGGCCGTCCCAGCGGATCGCGCCGCCGGCCTCGGTCCCGGCCCAGAGCGCGCCGTCAATCTGCGTCAGGAAGCGGACGTTGTCGCCGTTGGCAATCGTCAACCACGCCGAGCCGGACGCTTCGGGGGCGAGGGGGCCGGCGGCGGAGACCGCGCACGCCAGAGACGGCACACCGCACGCCGTCGCCGCCGGTGTCGAACCGGCGGCGTAGCGTGTCAGCGCCGCTATGGCGAGCAAGGCGGGGATCGTCCAGCGGACTAATCGCCACAGCCGCTGCACCGGAGGGCCTTCCTCACTAGTTCGTGTACTTCAGGATCATGCCGTCCTGCCCGACGGCCCAGCCGGACCTGTTCGACAGCATCCGCACGCTGTAGATTGTTGGGCCGGTAGCGATATCGGGCATGGCGCCGGCCGGGATGACCGTCCACTGGCTCCCATCCCAGTGGGCCATCGCTTTGCCGTCGCCCACCGCCCAGCCGTCGTTCTTGTTGAGCAGGTACACTGAGCGATAGTAGGTGTTGGCGGCGTTGAACAGGCCGGAGATGGCCGTCGCCCAACACGGCGATGTGCGCGTCCCGGCGCCCTCGTTGCAGCCGCGGTCGTTCGGGGGCGCGCCGGTCTGGTAGAAGGCGAAGTCCGACGTCAGGCCGACGTACCAGCCGTAGTACGGCGCGCGCACGCCCGTCGGGTCGGCGATCACGTGCAGCCCGTAGGTGTTGTTCAGTCCGATCAGCCCCAGGTCACGCCAGTACGGCGTGCCGGCGTTGTCGAACTGGAGGTCGTACAGGCCGCCGCCATCGCACACAATCGTTCCCCAGGAGCCGTCGGGGGCGAGGCTCACCGCGTTCGGGCCGTGGCCGTTGTCGCTGTTCCAACTGCTGGCGGCGGCCGTGCGCCAGGTGTTGTTGGTGCGGTCGAAGTAGAAGAAGCCGCCTTCGTGGGCGACGGCGGCGCCGCCGAACCAGCCTGACCGGGATGATGGCCCCTTCAGCATGTCAACACTCATGACCGTGCGCTGCTGCGGCAGGACCGCCCACAGATCGTCGTAATACTTCTGCCACGTAGCGCCGTTCCAGCGCAGGAAGGTGTAGTTGTCGCCGACGGCCCAGCCATCGGTCGCCGAGATCATGGAGATCGAGTTGAGCCGCTCCGACGTGCCGCTGCTCTGAGGTATCCACGACGTTCCATTGTGGAACAGGATCACGCCGCCGTCGCCGACGGCCCAGGTGTGGGTCGCGTCCACGATAGACAGGCTGCGCAGGGTGACATTGGTCGGCGACGAGACGCTCGTCCACGTTCCCAACGCGCCCGACGTAGGCGCGGGGCCAACGGTGGGGGTGGCGGTTGGGGTGAGCGTGGCGCCGGCCGGTGTCGTGGACGTGGCCGTCGGCGTCGCCGTGGCGGTCGGGGTGGCCGTTGGGGTGGCCGTCGAGACCGGGGTCGTCGCGCCGCCGGTCGGCCCGGCCAGCGGCAAGGTGGGGCTAGGCCCGGCGGTGGGAGTGTTGATGGGGCGGGCGCCGGGGATGCGGAAGCGGTAGATTGCGCCGCCGTCGCCGACCGCCCAGCCCTCCACGTCGCCGATCATGAACACGCTGCGCAGCGTCGTGCCGGTGGATGTCTGCAAGCTCCAGCGCGTGCCGTCCCAGCGGATGATGGCGCCATTGTCGCCGACGGCCCAGGCCTTGTTCTGGCCCAGGATGGACACGCCGTAGTAGCTGCCGTTGGGAACATCGGAGCCGATCAGGCTGGCGTCGGCCTGCCGCCAGCACGGCGCGCTGCCGCGGCAGGTGTTGGTGTAGTACGCCAGGAAGCGGTTGGAGCCGACGACCCAGCCCGCCGGCAGAGCGTTGGACGCGAAGCGGTACTGGCGGGCGCTGTAGAGCGTCGCTACGTCCTGGAAGTTGAGGCCGCTGTCGTCGAACAGCCAGTTGCCGGCCCCGTCATACTCCAGGGTGCTGGAGAGATCGCCCACGATGACGCCCATGCTGCCATCGCTGGTCGTGTAGACGCTATTCATCGCATTGGCGTTCGCGCCCGATAGGTTGGTCAGCCAACGGTCACTGGAACGGTCCCAGTAGAGCAGGGCCGGATCGCCGTTGGTGATGCGGGCCAGGATGAAGCCACCCGGCCGGAACGCGGGTGCGCCGAGGCTCATGCTGACCGACAGGTAGTTGCCGTTCGGCGCGCTGACGATGCTGCTGACGGGGTATGCCGACCAGGACGAGCCGCCGTAGCGCAGGATCGTCTTGTTGTCGCCCACGGCCCAGCCATCGGTGCGCGAGATCATGTCAATGCCGTTGAGGTTCGGCGTGCCGAAGGGGACCGTTTCCTTGGTCCAGGTCTGACCGTTCCAGCGCAGGATGGTCCCGTTGTCGCCCACGGCCCAGCAGTTGACGGAGTCGAGACAGTCAACGGCGCGCAGAGTGTTCGCGTTCGGGTCGGGCGAGGAGACGGACTCCCACTGCGCAATCGGCGTCGGCGTCGGGGTGCGCGTCGGGGTGCGCGTCGGGGTACTGGTCGCCGTATTCGTCGGCGTGTCGGTGGGGGTGGCCGTGCTGGTGGGCGTGGCCGTGCTAGTCGCCGTCGGCGTGTCGGTCGGCGTCGCCGTGGACGTGCTCGTCGGCGTCGGCGTCAGCGTCGGCGTCGGCGTTAGCGTCGGGGTGGGTGTCGGCGGCGTCACGCCGGGCGGCAATGTGGCCGTGACTGTCGCCGTTCGCGTGGGCGGGGCCTGGGTCGCGGTCGTCGTCGTCGTCGGCCCGACTGGCACAATCGCGCCGCCGCTAATGTACGGCAGGAAGACGCGCATGGTGATGGGGCGGTTCGTCGGCGTGACCGTCGGCGTGACCGTCGGCGTCAGGGTCCGCGTCCGCGTGGGCGTCGGCCCAGGGATGGTCGCCGTCGCGGTGCTGGTCAGCGTGGGCGGCGCGCTCGTGGCCGTCGGCGTCACAGTGGCGCCCGGCGGCGGAGTCACGGTCCGCGTCGCCGTCGGCGTCTTGGTCGGCGGGGTGGTGTCGGTGGCCGTCACGGTGGCCGTCGCGGTGCTGCTGGCCGTGGGCGACGCCGTGGGGGTCGCCGTCGGATCGGCCTGAGCGCTCTTGTTCCAGTGGATGACGCCGGAGTTGGGCGTGCCGAACCACATGTCGCCGTCGGGCGACTGGGCGATGGACGTGATGTTATCATCGGTGAAGGGGAACTGCGGGTCGCGGATGTCCAGCGTGGCCCAATCCGTCCCGTCGAGAACATGCACGGCGTTGAACGTCAGCGGATACGACGTCGCATGCTCGATCAGCGGATTCGAGGAACTCATGATGTCCGCCAGCCAGCCGTGGGACGTGGCGACCCACAGGCGGCCCGCGCTATCCTGCTGAATATCGGTCACCGACCCCTCGTAGAGCCACTGGATCGAGGGCTGCCACTGATTGTTCTGGTAACGGTTCAGGACGGCGTCGGTATGGTGCTGGGCGACGATCCACTGGCCGGTGCAGGCGGGGTCGTAGCAAAGCTGGGGCGGCGAGGTCAGCGTCGTGCCGTGGACCGTGTACGAGCCGGCCCACACGTTCGCCTGGCTGTCCACCTGCACGGCGGTCATGTCGGTGTTCCATCCATCCAGGCCGGGCGTGTTCAGGTCCTTCCCGAAAGCGGTCCACGCCTTGGTCGTCTGATTGTAGCGCCCGATGCCGCCGTTCACCCGCCTGTAGCCGTTGACGCTATCGTAGCGGTAAGACGGGTAGAACGCGCCCCACACGTCGCAGCTGGCGGAATTGAGGGCGAGGGCGGCCACACCGGGCGACGGCGCATCGCTCGTGTTCAAGGTGGTCACGAGCTTCGCCGCCGGGTCTATGGCGTCTATCCCGTAGCCCATCGGGGTGTTCATGAGGTCGCCCTGGCCCATCCACAGCTTCTCCGGCGTGTCGCATATGCTGCGCGGCAGCACGGCCATGACGGGGCCGCCGCTCAGCACCGGCCCTGTCGCCGTCACCCCCTTTTGCTTCGGGGTGTACGACTGCCAGTTCGTCCCGTCGAAGCTGCTCGCGCCGCCGTCGCCGTAGCCGGTGACGGCGCCGTTCTGCCCGAGCTTCACGCTCTCGGAGTGGAGGCCGATCCAGACGCGGTTGCTGGAATCGAAGCGGATGTCGGCCACGTTGGAGCCATTGAGCCGCTGCACCAGCCTGAACACAGGCGTCCCGGCGGGGTAGGTCTTGCTGAACGCGGGGTTGGGGTAGATCAGGCACGACTGCCGGACGGAGTCCCAGATCGCAAGACTCACGGCGTAGGCCTGGGGGTCGTCGCCGAACTGGAACTTGGACGTATCGGTAAGCGCGGCAAGGGCCGTGCAGTTGGTCGAGCTGTCCCCCGCCGTCAGGTTCAGGTAGACGTAGGCGTTGCCCTGGGCGGCCTGGGCCTTGAACGTGGCGAGCTGCTCGGCCTTGGTCGGCACGCTGTCAATCGCCTGCCACGCGGCCGGCGACTGCCAGTCGGCCTGCGGGTTGAGGACGCTGATGCCGCGGCCGTAGAACGGGGCATCGTGGCGGCCGGTGCCGATCCACACGTCACCGTTCTGGCGCACCGCGATCTTCGTGATGTTGTTGCTGGCCGGGCCGTTGGTGCGTAGCCGCGCTGTGACCTGGCCGTCCGTGGTCACGGCGTTGATACCCATGCCGTTGTTGCGAATGTCCGAGGTGCCGGCCCACATCGTGTCGCCATCGCGCAGTAGACTGCGCACCGTGTTCGTGCTGAGGCCATTGACAAAGCCGTTGGCGACCGACCGGATGTGCTGCCAGCAGTTCGTGTCCTTGTAGCTGGCGATGGCGCAGTCCGTCGTGCCGATGCTGATGTCCCAGCCGATGCCGGTCTCCGTCGCCGTCGCGGCCCAGATTTTGCCCTGGCTGTCGGTGGCGAGCTTATAGACGCGCGCTTCCCCCAACGCCTCGAGCAGAGCGCCCGTGTCGGGGTTGGTGGTCGTATAGCTGCGGATCTCCGGCCACTTGCCGCCGCCGGACTTGACCTGGAGACCCAGGCCGTAGACGGCAAACCACGGCCGCCCCTGCGTGTCAATCGTCACGGCCGAAACGGAGTTGACGGTCGGCTGCGTGCCGTTCTGACAGAGGGCCTGGTTGTCGGTCTTGTCGCACGTGTAGTTCTGATAGGTGGTCCAGTTTGTGCCGTCAAAGGCGCTAATCCCGCCGTCACCGCCACTGTGCCAGTCGCCCTGCTTGCTGTCGTTGCCGCCGGTGCGGTCAGGCTCGGCCCAGCGCCACTGGGGGAAGAACGTGACCCACACCACGCCCCCTGAATCCACAGTCATGTCGGTGACGTTGTTGGAGGCGACGTTGGAGGACGTGTAGTAGAACGACCGGGCAGCGCTACTCCACGAGCGCCACTTGCCGGTGGCCGGGTCATACTCCGCGACGCCGCCACCCAGGTGCTTTGTGCCGTCGCATAGGTAGTTGAGGCCGCCGCCGCCGGAGAAACGGGTCGAGACGGGCGTGTCGCACTCGCCCTGGTACGTCTGGATGCGGAACTGTTGCGTGCCAACGTAGATACGGCCATTCGCGCCGACCGCCAGGGCGGTGACGTTGTTGGAGGGCAGGCCGAAGTTGACCGGATAGACCAGAGCGCCAGCCGTGACCGGCTGCTGCAGCGGCGGGTCAATGTAGATAAAGTTGCCGCTGAGGTTGACGTCGGCCCAGGCGTAGCGATAGGTCGTCGGGTCGCCGGCGATTTGGAAGTAGGGCGTGGCCGCGAAGTTCTGCTTGATGAGTCCGATGTCATACGTGGTCAGAGGCAGGTCACGCCGGCCGGCGTCGCGGTCGTCGGACACGGTATCCATTTTGACCGTGCCAAGGGTCAGGGTGTTGCTCAGCGTGAACGTCGTCCACTGGTTGCTGGCGTTCAGGCGGGCGAGGCCACGATCGGTGGCGAACCAGCGGCTGCCCTGCCCGTCCACGGCGATGGAGCGCACTTCGTTGCTGGGCAGGCCCGTCTGCGGGTAGAGGTACTGCTGGTATGTGGGGTGGCCCATGTCGGAGATGTCCCACTTGACAGCGCCGCCGCCGCGTGTGCCGGCCCATAGGGTCGTCGGCCCCTCTTTCGCCAGCGCCCAGATATTGTCGCCGTTGGCGATAGTCTCCCACTGCCCGCCCGGCAGCGGAGTCGTTGTCTGGGCGGATGCGGAGTGAGATGAGACGAGGAACAGGGCCAGCAGAGGCACGATGAGCACCCGGAGGGCCTGGAGAGCGATTCGGCCGATGTGACGCAACATGAAACCTATCCTCCTAGAAAATGAGCACGCATCAAGAAAGACGCCTGAGTTGGGAGATGGATACGTGCCCGGCCCGAAAACCCTGCGAAGCCATATCCTCGCAGCGGTTGCAGCGTTGTAAACTCTTAACTCGCGGTAGATGGGACGCCGCTCACAGCCCTGCAATAATCATGACGCTCAAAATGTCGAAGCGATGCGTGAAAGGTATGAATTTTGCGACGGCCCGTATTCACACGGAATTGACCCGCCGGTTGTTGGGCGTATAATCCAGGCGGATACTCTCACGGAGACCACCTGTGCCTGAATATGTCGGTGTCATCCACGCTCACACGACGGCCTCGGACGGCCGCGCCTCGTTTCCGCATATCGTGCGCGCCGCCCGCCAAGCGCGCCTGGACTTCCTCATTACGACGGACCACAACTGCTTGCCGCAGCACGAAGCCGGCTACTGCGATGGTGTCCTGCTCGTCGTTGGGCAGGAGGTGCACGATGTGGCGCGCGAGCCGCAGTGCAACCACCTGCTGTGCCTGGGCGTCGCCGAGGACCTCGCGGCGCTGGCCGCGTCGCCCCAGGCGCTGATAGACGCGGTCAACCGCCAGAACGGGCTGGCCTTCATCGCCCATCCCATCGAGTTCGCCCCCGCCTACACGAACGAGCCGGCGATTCCCTGGGTAGACTGGGACGTGCAGGGATTCCACGGCATCGAGCTGTGGAACTACATGAGCGAGTTCAAAGCGCACGCAACCAGCCTGCGCGCCGGGCTGCGCGCCACGTTCTGGCCCACCAGCGTCATGCTCGGCCCGTTCCCGGAGACGCTGGCGTTGTGGGATCGCCTGCTGCAAACCCGGCGGGTCGTCGCCATCGGCGGCCCGGATGCCCACGGGTGGGAGCTGCGCCGCGGCCCGGTGAAGGCGACAATTTTACCCTATCCTTTCCTTTTTCGCGCAGTCCGAACGCACATTCTCGCGGCGCGTCCCCTGGTGGGCGATTTCGCCGCCGACCGCGACACGGTGTTGCGGGCGGTCCGCGCCGGCCACCTGTTCATCGGCTACGACGCCATCGGTAACACGCGCGGCTTTCAGTTTGCCGCCTATCGTGGGCGCGACCGTGTGGCCCAGATGGGTGACGCGGTCGGCCTGGACAGGCGGCTGGCGCTGCGCATCCGCTCGCCGCGCCGCGCCGACCTGCGCCTCGTCCACAATGGGCAGGTGATCCGCCAGACGCGGGGCTGGTCGCTGCAGCACACCGTGGCCGCGCCGGGGGTGTACCGCGTCGAGGCGTATCGCCACCATCACCGTCGCCCTCGCGGCTGGGTGTTCACCAATCCGATCTACGTGGAGTAGGAGCGCGGGGGCAGATCTGGCCGCCGTCGTGCCGCGGGAGGGTCTCTCGAAACGTCAGGCCGGAGGTGACGCACTGGCGTAAGATCGGCCTGCGGCCCTAATCCTATTTAAGGGGAAGAATGTTTCTTCGGTGAAGGGGTGACGCCATGAGACTGGGACTACTGCATCGCAGAATGGGTCGGGATGCGGAGCAGGCTGTTCGTGTCGCCCGGGAGATGGTGGCTCAGGCACATCACGTTGTGGCGTTCACCGGCGCGGGCATCAGCACACCTTCGGGCATCCCCGATTTTCGCAGCCCGGAGAGTGGACTGTGGGCCTTCTCGGATCCTATGGAGGTCGCGTCCATCTGGGGATTTCGCCGCCAGCCGGAAGCATTCTTTGAGTGGGTGCGGCCGCTGGCGGAAACGATTCAGACGGCGCGGCCCAACTCGGCGCACAAGGCGCTGGCGCGCATGGAGGAGATGGGCAAGCTGCGGGCCGTGATCACCCAGAACATTGACGAGCTACACCAGCGCGCGGGGTCGCGGCGCGTCCTCGAGCTGCACGGCCACCTGCGCGAGGCGACGTGCATGCGCTGTTTTGCCATCGTGCCCGGCCAGGATATTCTGAGGAAGTTTATCGCCGAGGGCGTGTTGCCCCGTTGCTCGTGCGGCGGCATCCTGAAACCCAACGTCATCCTGTTTGGCGAGATGCTGCCCCAGGACATCGTCGCCGAGGCGAAGGCGGAAGCCCGCTCGTGCGACCTGATGATTATCGCCGGCTCGTCCATGGAGGTTGCGCCGGCGTCGGACCTGCCCCTGCTGGCGCGCGAGACTGGGGCGCGGCTCGTCATCGTGAACTACCAACCGACGCCGCTGGACCGCGACGCGGATGTCATCATCCGCGAGGACGTGGCGAAGGTGCTGCCGGCGCTGCTCCGCTAGCTTCGCCATAAGGTCCGGCGCCACGAAGGCTTTGGACCGCGAAAAGGCGAAAAGACGCGAAGGACGCGAAAAAGAATGCTGGCTCGCGTGCCTTTCGCGTTTTTCGTGCCTTTTCGTGGCCTTCGCGGTCCAAGGGTAGCTCTACACGATAGCGTGGAGACCCCCCCTCTGCTCCCCCCGCCGGCGGGGGGAGCAGAGGGGGGTGAATTCGGCTCTTCCACGCTATACTGTGGAGCTACCGGTCTAAGCGTTCGCCGCCACACAAACCCGGCTTCTCAGGAGAACCAGACATTGAACGAGCGTGACGACATGGAGCGCGAAGACCTCGAATTGAACGACGATTTCGAAGCCGACGACTTCGACGGCGACACCTCTGACGCCGAGGATTTCGACGCCTACTTCGACGAGGAGCCGGACGACGAGGAGTTCGACGCGGAGGAGTTCGACGCGGACGCGCCGGGCATCGCCCTCTTTGAGACGCCGGCGGGTTTCCGTTCCGGCTTCGTCGCCGTAATCGGTCGGCCCAACGTCGGCAAGTCGTCCCTCGTCAACGCTTACGTCGGGCAGAAGGTCGCCATCGTCTCACCGAAGCCGCAGACCACGCGCCGCCGCATCATGGGCGTGCATACCGGCGTGAACGCGCAAATCGTCTTCGTGGACACGCCGGGCATCCACAAGCCGCTGCACAGGCTCGGCGAGTTCATGGTGGACGCCGCCGTCGCCGCTATCCCTGACGCCGACGTCATCCTGTTTGTGGTGGATGTCTCCGAGCGCCTGCGGGGCGAGGACAGTGACATCGCCCGCCTGCTGACGGAGAAATCGTCCGCGCCGGTCATTCTCGCCCTCAACAAGGCCGACCGGGTCAACCCCAAGTACCTCAAGGAGAACTATGCGGCGTACACCGCTCTGGTCCCGAACGCGGCGGAGATGCTCGTCTCGGCGCTGCGCGGCGACAACCTGGGCGAGCTGCTCGGCATAGTCGCGGCGGCGCTGCCCGAAGGCCCGCCCTTCTTCCCGCCGGAGCAGGTCACGGACCAGAGCGAGGCGGTCATGGCAGCGGAACTCATCCGCGAGGCCGCGCTCCACCTGACCGAGGAGGAGGTTCCCCACTCCCTGGCCGTGGTCATTGACGAGTGGGAGGACCGCCAGCGCGAGGACCAGGACCAGCCGGGGCTGACGGTCATCTCGGCGGTCATCTACGTCGAGCGCGACTCTCAGAAGGCGATCGTCATCGGCAAGCGTGGAGCGATGCTGAAGGAGATTGGGGCGCGGTCGCGCAAGGAGATCGAGGCGCTGCTGGGGCGCAGAGTGTTCCTGGAGCTATTCGTCAAGGTGCGCGAACACTGGCGCAGCAACCCGACGCAGCTGCGGCGGCTTGGCTACAGCGAGGAATAATCGGGGAGGTGGAGGGGAATGGGGGCGCGGAGGGTGGCGCGGCCATGCTCGATGTCGCGGCCCATCTGCTCGATCAGCGCCTGAACGCCGTCGAAGCGCAGCTCCGGACGGAGGTACGCGATGAAGTCCACGTGCAGCGTCTCGCCGTAAATCTGGCGGTCGAAGTCGAGCAGGTAGACCTCGACGGAGCGCGGGCCGTGGTCGAACGTCGGGCGGACGCCGATACTGGCGACGCCGTCGAGCCACTCGTCGCCCAGCTTGCAGCGCACGGCGTAGACACCGTAGCCCGGCACGATGATGTCGGCGGGGATGTCTAGGTTGGCGGTCGGGTAGCCCAGGTCGCGGCCGCGCTTCGCGCCGTGGATGACGGGGCCGCTGATAGAGTGGGGGCGGCCGAGGAGCCAGGCCGCCTGGGCGATGTCGTCTTCACTCAGCAGGCGGCGGATGAGGCTGGTGCTGATTGTCTCACCCATGATGGACAGCGGCGAGACCTCATGCACGCTGAAGCCCAGGCGCTCGCCCATCGCCCGCAGGTAGGGCACGGTTCCCTGCCGTCCCCGCCCCAGCGCGAACGACGGCCCCTCCCACATCTCCACCAGGCGCATGTGCTGCAACAGCCCGGCGATGAAGTCGTCGGCCGTCGTCTGCGAAAACTCCCGCGTGAACTCCTGGAGCAGCACGTAGTCCAGCCCCTGCTGGCACAGCAGCTTGACGCGCTCTTCGACCGTCGTCAGGTAGGACACGCTCGTGCCGGGGCGGACCACGGTGAGCGGGTTGGGGTGCAGGATCACGGCAGCGGAGGCGGCGCCAAGCTCGGCGGCGCGGCGGCGCAGACGGGCCAGGAGGTGCTGATGCCCGATGTGGACGCCATCGAACTTGCCGATGGTGAGGACGATGGGGCGGTCGGGGCTGAGGGAGGACAGGTCGGTGATGAGTGACATAAGGCGGGTTACTCGCTCATCTCCTGGCGGCTGGCGCGGGGGAACACCTTGTCGGGCTGCCAGAGGCCGCTGACGCGATCGGGCTTCAGGAGGCCGATGAACTCGCCGGCGGCGTTGTAGGCGCGGGCGAGGGGCGTCTTTAGCTCGCACGGCAGGGCGACCTGGCGGCCCTGGCGGATGTCTTCCTCGGTCTTGCGGTCCACGACACAGGCGTCGAAGGCCATCAGCGCCTCGTCCAGCGGGTAGATGAACTGCGTCCAGTAGTCGCCCTTGAGGGCGTCCACGATGGTGTCGAGGGGTTCGGCGCTCTCGATGGTGAGGTGGCCGACGGCTAGGCGGCGCAGGGCGGCGAGCGTGCCGCCGACGCCGAGCGCCTGCCCCAGGTCGTAAGCGAGGGAGCGAATGTACGTCCCCTTGCTGACCGTGGCGCGCAGGGTCACATCGGGCGGGTTCCAGGCGACAATGTCCAGCGCCGAGATTTCGACGCGGCGCGCGGCGCGCTCGACCTCGATGCCCTCGCGGGCCAGCTCGTACAGCGGCCGACCCTCGCGCTTGAGCGCCGAGTACATGGGCGGCACCTGGTCAATCTCGCCGCGAAACTGGGCCAGCGCCGCCTCAACGGTCTCGCGGGTGAGCGCCGCGACGACCTCAGCGCCGGCCTGCGCCGTCACCTCGCCCTCGACGTCGTAGGTCGTCGTCGTCAGGCCGAGGCGCACGACCCCTTCGTAGACCTTGACGCCATCCTGGAGATACTCGATAACGCGCGTGGCCGAGCCAACGGCCACCAGCAATACGCCGGTCGCCATCGGGTCAAGGGTGCCGGCGTGGCCGACGCGGCGCTCCTTGCCGGCCTTGCGGATGGCGGCGACGACGTCGTGGGACGTCATGCCGGCCGGCTTGTCAATGTTGAAGATGCCGGAGAGGGGCGGGCGCGGCGGGCGGTAGACCGGGATGGACGAACCGCCGCCGTTGGTCGGGTTGTGGGCGCAGTGGGTGCAGCCGGGCATCAGGCAGCCTCTCCCGCGGTCGCGGCGCGGTGCGCGGCCACGGCCTGCGTTAGCTCGGCGACGACGCGCTCGCGCACCGCCGACATGGGCGCCGGCAGGGTCGCGCCGGCCGCCTGCGGATGGCCGCCACCGCCCAGGCTTAGGGCGACGGGCGCGAGGTTGAGGCCGGGCTTGCTGCGCATGCTGATGTCAATGCGCCCGTCTTCGCGCTCGCGGAACACGACGGCGGCATCGGCCTCGCGCACCGAGGCAAGCTGGCCGACGATGCCGGCCCAGTCGCCGGGGTCGATGGCAAAACGCTTGAGCATCTCCTGCGTCAGCTCGGTCCAGACGACACCGTCTGCCATCTGCATCTTGTGGAGCGCCTCGGCGGTCAGGCACAGGCTGGCGTAGGTCTGGCTGTTGAAGGCGCGGCGCGAGATGTCCGGGAGGTTCGCGCCCGCCTGCATCAGGCGCTGGGCGACTTCCAGGACGCGGGGCGTGGTGTTGGTGGTGCGGAAGCCGAGGGTGTCGGTGACGACGCCGGTGAGGAGACACGTCGCAGCGTCGAGACCGATGGGAGCGCCTAGCTGGACGCCGAGCAGGTAGACCATCTCGGCGGTCGAGGCGGCGACGGGATCAATGAGGTTGGCGGTTCCGAAGCCGCTGTTGGTGACGTGATGGTCTATGACGAGGAGCGGCCGCCCGGCGATGTCGTCGGCGGTGAGGACGGAGCCGAGGCGGCTCAGCTCGCTGGCGTCCAGGGCCACCAGCACGTCGTGCTCCGCATCGGGCTTGACCGCCGCGATGTCCGACGCGCCCGGCAGGTCCTGGAATCGCCAGGGCGCGCCGTCGGCCAGGGAAGGCGTCACCGCCTTCCCCAGCGCGCGCATGATCCAGGTGAAGCCGAGCAGCGAGCCGATGGCGTCGCCGTCAGGGTCTATGTGAGACGCGGCAAAAACGCGGCGCGACTTTTGCAGCATCTCAACGATGTCACGCATCGCCGTCAGTTGCCCCCGCAGCGTCGCTGCCAACCGCGCCGTCGCCATCCCCCGCCTTACGCTGCGCCTCGATCTGGTTGAAGATCTCCATGACGCGCTCGACGCGGAGGGCGTCGTTGTCGAAGTGGAAGGTGAGCGTCGGCGCGCGGCGCAGGTCTAGCGTCTCGGCGACTTCGGTGCGCAGGAACCCGGCGGCGTGCTTGAGGCCCTCCTGCGCGGCCTTCTTGTCGCTTTCGTCGCCGTTGATCGTGTACCACACTTTCGCGGCGGACAGGTCCCCGTTGACCTCGGCCTCGGTGATGATAATAGTGTTCAAACGCTCATCGGCGGCCTGCGAGAGGAGCACGCTGAGCGTCTCCTGGATCATCTCGGCGGCGCGCCCCTGGCGCTTCGTCGTCGTCATGCTGACTCCCTACTATCCCCTCATCCCCCGACCCCTTAAACCACATATGGGGAAGGGGCGACATCCCTGACTCCCCTCGCCCCTGAGTGGGAGAGGGGCAGGGGTGAGGGGTGGATTGATCTAGAACACGCGCTCGCGGCGGTAGAACACGAGGCGGTCGCCCTCGGCGACGCTGCCGAAGCTCTCGATAGAGATACCGCACTCGTAGCCCTGGGCGACCTCGCGCACATCTTCGGTCATGCGCTTGAGGTTGGCGATGCGGCCGTCGAAGACTTCCTCGCTGTTGCGGATGACGCGCACGCGCGAGCCGCGCGTGGCCTTGCCGGAGGTGATCATGCAGCCGGCGATCTTGCCCTTGGCGAAGACGGCGCGCACCTCGGCTTCGCCGTGCACCACGTCTTCGTACACCGGCTCCAGGAGACCCTTGAGGAACTTCTCCATGTCTTCCAGGAGCTTGTAGATAACGTCGTAGCGGCGAACGCTGACACCGGACTGCTCGGCCACCGAGCGCGCCGTGTTGTCGGCGTCAACCTGGAAGCCGATGACGAGGGCGCCGGAGGCAGCAGCCAGGGTGACGTCGCTCTCTGTCACAGGGCCGATGCCGACTCGGATGAAGCGCACCTTGGTCTCGCCGGTGCCTAGCTCCTCCAGGGATTTGCGCACAGGCTCCAGCGAGCCTTCGACATCCACCTTCAGGATAATGTTCAGCTCTTTGGTCTGGCCCGACCGCAGCTTGAGCAGCATGTCGGCGACGGACGGCGCGTGGTCAATCGTCTGGGGGCCGCGCTGCGCCAGGCGGTTGGCCTCGGCGCGCTCGCGGGCGGTGCGCTCATCCGCGACAACCTCGAACGGCTGGCCCGCCTTCGGCACTTCCGACAGGCCCAGGACTGACACCGGCGTGGATGGGCCGGCTTCCTTGATGCGCTTGCCGTGTTCGTCGGTCATCGCCTTGACGCGGCCGGCGATGGGGCCGGCGACGATGTAGTCGCCGCTGTGGAGCGTACCCGTCTGCACCAGGAACGTCGCGGTCACGCCACGGCGCGTGTCGAGGTTGCTCTCGACAATCGTGCCGGCGGCGGGGCGCTTTGGGTTTGCCGAGATGTCTTCGCTCTCGGCGACGAGAAGGATCGCGTCGAGGAGGTCGTCAATGCCCCGGTGCAGCTTGGCGGATACGGGGACGACGAAGGTGTCGCCACCCCACTCGTCGGCCACCAACCCTAGCTCGGCCAGCTCCTGTCGGACGCGGTCGGGCGAGGCGTTGGGCTTGTCAATCTTGTTGAGGGCGACGATGACGGGGACGCCGGCGGCGCGGGCGTGGTCCAGCGCCTCGATGGTCTGAGGGCGCACACCGTCGTCGGCGGCGACGACCAGGACGGCAATATCCGTCACTTGGGCGCCGCGCGCGCGCATGGCGGTGAAGGCGGCGTGGCCCGGCGTGTCAATGAACGTGATGCGGCGGCCCTGCTTCTCGACCTGGTACGCGCCGATGTGCTGCGTGATGCCGCCCGCCTCACCGGCGGCGACGTTCGCCTGGCGAATGTTGTCGAGCAGCGTCGTCTTGCCATGGTCCACGTGGCCTAGGATGGTCACCACGGGCGGCCGGGGCTGGGCGTTTGCGCGGTCCTCGGTGGTCTCGAACGGCCGCTGCTTCTTGGGCCGGGCCGCTGTCTCGGCCACGGGTTCCGGTTCCGGCTCGGGTTCCGGCTGCGCCGCCCAACCTTCCGGCCGGGCCTCGATGCCAAACTCGACGGCGACGAGGGCGGCTGTATCGAAATCAATGCTCTTATTGATGTTTGCGATAACGCCGCCGCGCATCAGTGACTTGAGAATGTCAATGGGGCTGACACCGAGACGCGCGGCCAGATCGCGGACGGTGATGTCCGCCGGCAGCTCGACAATGTTCGACGCGGTCGCCGCCGCCGTAGCGGTGGGGGTGGGGGACGTGGGCGCGGGTGCGGCCGTGGGGGCGGCAGCGACCTTCGCTGGTGTTCGTGGAGCAGTCTTAGCCATAAAGTACCTCCTGTCACGGCGAAGGACGAAGGACGACCGTCGGGGGCGTCGCGCGCCCTCCCCTTTCGTCATTCGGCCTGCGTCGTGGAAAAACTAAACCCGCCGAGGCGGCGCCTACGGCGGGCAGGTGGCACAGGCGTGTAAGCGCCCAGGTTCGAGACAAGCTCTCAGCCTGGCCGCTTAACAGTCCGTCTGCTCCTCTGCGGCGTCTGCCGTAGGGTCCTCCGGGCGGTTGTCGCCCGGCGCCGAATCAGGGCCATGAGACCGGCGGCGTCACCCGCGCCCCTCCGTTGTTGGCTCGTCGGCCGATGTCGCCTCGCGTGGCAGACCTTGCGCATACGCGCTGAGGGTCTCACGCTCGGTCGGGGTCAAGGTCGCTTTCAGGGCGTGTTCGAGACGGCCTTTCAGGGCTATCTGCCAACACTCCTGGCTCATGCACACATACGCGCCGCGACCGGAGCGCTTGCCGGTCGGGTCAATCACAACGCCGCTGTCCGGTGTGCGCACGACACGCACCAGGGTGCGCTTTCCCTGAACTTGGCGGCAGGCGACGCACGTTCGCTGCGGCACGTGCTTGCGCCGCACCGCGCCGCCCTTCTGCTTTTTAGGCGTCGGGGTCGTACTCGTAGTCGTCATCGTCGGTCTTGGCGTAGTAGTCAATGTCAAGCTCTACTTCGACGGCCGTGTCATCGAACGATTCGTCTTCCCAGGCCGGCCGCTCGCGCCCAGGCTTGCGCTTCGGCGGCTTCACCAGCTTGCCGGTGCGCTCGTCGCGCACAAGCACCGGCTGGCCCTTCACCTTCTTCTTCGTCTTCTTGCCCTTCGCCGTCGCGGCCTCTTCTTCCTCTTCCGCCTCGTCCGGCGGGATCTCCGGCAGGGTGAAGTTGAAGATCGTCTCGGCCTTCGCCGCCGGCGCAGGCTGCGGGGCGGGCGGGGCAACAGGCGCTCGCGGCGGGACGACCGGGGCCGGTGGCGGCGCGGGCGGCGCGACTTCGACCGTCGGCGTCTCGACCTCGACCGGCGCTTCTGGGACAATCTCGACCGTCGGTGGCGCCACCTCGACCTGCGCGGCGATCGGCTCGACCTCGCCGGCCTCGGCCGCGCGCTCTTCCGCCGCCAGCCGCTCGGCTTCGGCGAGCAGATCGCGGGCCGCCTGGAGCCGGGCCTCGTGCTCGAAGCGCTTGACCTCTTCGGCCTTCACGCGCTCCAGCTCAGCGCGGGCCTCGCTCTCGCTCTTGATGTCTATGCGCCAGCCGGTGAGCTTGGCGGCCAGGCGCGCGTTCTGCCCTTCCTTGCCGATGGCGAGGGAGAGCTGCTTGTCGGGCACGACGACCTTGGCCGTGCGCCCGTCCGGGCCTTCCTCGACGTTGACGCTCAGGACGATGGCCGGGCTGAGGGCCTTGGCGATGAACAGGGCCGGGTCCTGGCTCCACTCGACGACGTCAATCTTCTCGCCGCCTAGCTCGTTGACGAGCGCCTGGATGCGCACACCGCGCATGCCGACGCACGCGCCGACGGGATCAATGCCCTCCTGCCGCGCCGACACGGCGACTTTGGAGCGCGAGCCGGCCTCGCGGGCGATAGCCTTGATCTCGACGGAGCCGTTGTAGATCTCCGGCACCTCGTGCTCGAGCAGGCGGCGCAGCATGTTGCGGTGGGTGCGCGAGACGATGATCTCCGGGCCTTTGCCGGTCTTCTTGACTTCGATGACATAGACCTTGAGGCGCTGGCCGCGGGTGTAGTGCTCTTTCGGGATCTGCTCCTTGCGGGGCAGGCGGGCCTCAGCCTTGTCCAGGGCGAGCGTCACGTCCGGGCCGTCGGTGCTCTGCACCGTGGCCTGGATGATCTCGTTCTCGGCCTGGGAGTACTGGCTGAAGACCTGGTCGCGCTCGGCCTCGCGGATGCGCTGGAGGATGACCTGCTTGGCCGTCTGCGCGGCGATGCGCCCGAAGTCGTCCGGGGTCACGTCAATCTTGACGCTGCCACCCATGTACGCCAGGGGGTCGAGCTGCTGGGCGTCTTCGAGGGAAATCTGTACCCGGTCGTCCTTCACTTCCGGCACGATTTCCTTCTCGGCGTAGACGCGGGGCTTGCCGTCAGCGGTTTCGATGTCAACGGTGATGTGCTGAGCGGCGGCTTCTGGAGTCTTCTTGTAGGCCGAGACTAGCGCGGCCTCCAGCGCCTCGCGGACGACGTCCCGGGGCAGGTTGCGCTCAGCGGCGAGATGTTTGATGGCTACGGCTAGCTCGTTTTTGGTTGCGCTTGGCATAAGCAGGTACAGCACCCTTCCATATCACAGGCCACGCGGCATCGTATGGTCCCTCTACAACAAGAAAAGTGGGAAGCAAGCCCACTTTTCCAACGACACACGTGTGAGACGCAGCAGGTCTGAAAACCTTATATAGTATAGGGCACGATTTTTGAAAATGCAAACGCGATGACTCGAGATTCACGGCGCGGCCTGCCACGCTTCGAGCCACGGCGCGAGATCGTCCAGGGAAACTGTTTCCACAATGCCCTCGCGCCGCGGCTTCACCTCGACGCCGCCCTGCCGCAGCGAGCGCTGGCTCACGGTCACGCGCAGCGGCGCGCCGATCAGGTCGGCGTCGGCGAACTTCACGCCGGGGCTTTCGTCGCGGTCGTCGTACAAGACGCGCTGGCCCTGCGCCCGCAGGCGGGCATACAGCGCCTCGGCGACGTCGCGCACCATGCCGTCGTCGAGCTTCAACGCGACGAGGTGCACGTCGGCCGGGGCGACGGCGGCCGGCCAGCAGATGCCGTGGGCGTCGTGGTGCGCCTCGACGATGGCGGCCATGAGCCGGTCCAGCCCAAGGCCGTAGCTGCCCATGACCAGGGGCTGCGTGACGCCCTGCCGGTCGAGGTACGTCGCGCCCATCGGCTCGGAGTAGCGCGTGCCGAGCTTGAACACCTGGGCCAGCTCGACGCCGCGACGCAGGTTCAGCGGCGCGCCGCAGCGGGCGCATGGGTCGCCGTCGCGGACGAGGCTGATGTTAGCGATGACGTCGGCGGTGTACTCGCGCCCGTAGTTGACGTTGCGGTAGTGCAGGTCGGGCAGGTTCGCGCCGGCGACGAGATTGGGGCTGGCCGGAATTGTGTCGTCCACGACGACAACCAGGCGCGCGGTGTCGTCGCCCAGGGCGTCGCGGTCTATGCCAATCGTCGAGGCGTAGCCCGGCACAGCGCCGACCGCCGCCATTTCCGGCGCCGTCGCCAGGCGCAGGGCGTTCGTCCCGACCGCCGCTGCCAGCCGCCGCTCGTCCACGTCGAGGTCGCCGCGAATGAGTGCGACGACGAGACGCAGTCCCTTCTCGCTCTCGGCGGCATACCAGACCGACTTGGCGATGCGGGACGCTGGAATATCCAGGAGGGCGGCAAGGTCGGCGATGGTGTCGGCGCCCGGCGTGTCCACGGTCGCCAGGGGGAGGGGCATTTCCGGCGCGGCGCTGCCCTTGTCGGCCTCGGCGATGTCCAGGTGGGCGGCATACGCGCAGTCGGCGCACTGGACGAACTGGTCCTCGCCGAGGTGGTGGGGCAGGATGAACTCGCTGGAGTCCGATCCACCCATCAACCCAGACGAGGCGGCGATTTCCAGCGGTTGCAGGTCAACGCGGCGGAAGATGGCGTGGTACGCCTGGCGCATGCGGCCGAAGAAGGCGTCCAGGTCGCCGCCGTCGGCGTGGAACGAGTACGCGTCGTGCATCAGGAACTCGCGCATGCGCACCAGGCCCGCCCGCGGCCGCGGCTCGTCGCGCATCTTGGTCTCGATCTGGTAGATGAGCGTGGGCAGGTCGCGGTAGGAGCGGATCATGTGCCGCGCCATCTCGGTGGCCGTCTCTTCGTGGGTCATGGCGAGCACAAGGTCGCGCCCGACGCGGTCCCGCACGCGCACCAGCTCCGGCCCGATCTCGTACCAGCGCCCGGAGCGCTGCCACAGCTCGGCCGGCGTGACCAGGGGCATGTGCATCTCCTGCCCGCCGACAGCGTCCATCGCCTCGACGAGGAGCGCCTGGATGCGCCGCACGACGGCCCAACCCAGGGGGAGGTAGACATAAAGACCGGAGGCGAGGGGGCGGATCATGCCGGCGCGGGTCAGGAGCGCGTGGCTGGTCCACTCGGCGTCGGCGGGTGCGTCGCGCAGGGTGCGGCTGAACAGGCGGGACAGGCGCATGGAGCCTCGTAGGGGGCGCGGATGACGACTGGGCTGTATGGTGCCGCGCTCAGCCGCAATTGTCAAGCGAACGTAGTAACGACTTCTGAACCGCACCTCATTGTTGCCGCATTCCGCTGTCGGCGGTAGGGGCAGGTTTCAAACCTGCCCCTACCGCCACCGCCCGACCGAGGCGCTGGAGATGGCTCTCCAGCGCGAGCATTCGCCCCTCTCCCAAAATGGGCGAAGGGGGCCAGAGGCAGTTTCTGCTTCCCCCTCTCCCATTTTGGGAGAGGGGGTTAGGGGGTGAGGGACGGCGGCTAAAGTAGTGGCGCGCAGACGCCGACCGCGGCGAGGCGGGCGACGCCGGCCCGCAGCTCGGCCGGCGTGTAGAACCAGTCAAGCTCGCACGTGCGCACGACGTCGTCACGCAGATAGGGGGCGAGGGTGGCGAAGTCAATGTCGCCGAGGCCGGGGAGGAGGTGGTCCCGCAGCCCCAGGGTATCGTGGAGGTGGAGGCCGATGAGGCGGTGGCCGTGGCGCTGGAGCCACGCCGACAGGCTCGGCCGGCCGAGGCGGGCGGTGACGGCAACGTGGCCGGTGTCGAGCCAGAAACCGACGTTGTCGGGCAGCCTGTCGAGGAGGAACGCCATGTCGTCGCTATCGGGGATCTCGCGCGCGAACTCCCGCGTCTCCAGGCCCAGGCGCACGCCGCGTTCGCCGGCGTAGGCGGCCAGCGCCTGAAGGCCCGCAAGGCTGGCCGACAGGTAGCGCCCCTTCACTGCCGCCCGATCCCGGTCGAGGCGGGCGACGGCGGCGGCGTACTCTGGTGTCGCCTGCTGCCGCGCCAGCGTGCGGCTGCGCAGCTCGTCCTCCCAATACTCTAGCTCCGGAATGTCGCCCACGTGCAGCACCACCGCCGACGCGCCGTAGCGGGCGGCGGTGTCCACGCTTGCCTTGCCTGCGGCCACGGCGGCCCCGCGCCGCACCGGGTCGGGATCGGAGAGGGGCGGGACGCGCGTCGGCGGCAGGGGGCAAGGGTGGTGGACGGCGGCAACGTCCCACGCGCCCGGTCTGAAGCCGTCGAACGCTTCGGCGGGCAGGATGTGGCTCAGCTCGATGCGGGCGAAGCCGATGTCGCGCGCGGCGCGGGCGAAGTCCACCACGCGGTCATAGCGCGTCTGGAGCCACATGGTGGACAGGGCCGGCGCGTCGGACATTGGGCGCTCAGCC
Organism: Anaerolineae bacterium; assembly: GCA_046328525.1. GTDB lineage: Bacteria > Chloroflexota > Anaerolineae > Epilineales > JAHCIE01 > JBDHWG01. The sequence continues at coordinate 1,746,432 of JAXLWK010000003.1, read as the reverse complement.
GATGAAACCCAGGAAGAACAGGCACAACACCAGTCCGCCGAGGACGATGCGGTAGATGGCGAACGGGCGCAGGGTGTGGTTGGAGACCCAGTGCAGGAACCAGCGCACGACGACGAACGCCGTGATGAACGCGGCGATGAAGCCGACGGCGATGAGCAGCCAGTCGTTGGCGGCCAGCCCGCGCGCGCTCTTGAACGTCTCGTAGAAGGTCGCAGCGAGCATGGTCGGGATGGCGAGCCAGAAGGAGAACTCGACGGCGGCCTGGCGGTCGAGGCGCATCAGGAGGCCGCCGATGATGGTGGAGGCCGAGCGCGACGCCCCCGGCCACAGGGATACGGCCTGGGCGACGCCGATGCCGAGCGCCTGGACGGGCGTCACCGCCTGAACGTCTTTGAGCGTGTTGGGCCGCTCGGCGCCGTTGTCCAGCACCCACATGAGGATGCCGCCGACGATGAGCGCCAGGGAGACGCTGACCGGGTTGAACAGGCGCGTCTGGATGAAACCGCGCAGGAGGAAGCCGAAGACGGCGGCTGGAATGAAGGCGATCACGATGGCGAGGGCGAAGCGTTGAGCGGCCCGGTCGCTGGGCAGCCGGCGGAAGAGGTCAATGATCTTGTGGCGGAAGAGCCAGACGACCGCTAAGATCGCGCCGAGCTGGATGATAATGTCGAACGGCACTTTGACAGTCGGCGGGAGCTTGATGAACTCCTCGACGATGATGAGATGGCCGGTGGATGAGATGGGCAGGAACTCGGTTACGCCCTCGATGATGCCGAGCAGAATTGCGCTGAGAATGTCCAAGAACGGCTCCTGTGGTCGGTGGGTGGAGCGCCTACGAGCGCTCCATCGGATCGTAGAGGCGGGCGTACTCCTGGAGCGCGTAGCGGTCCGTCATGCCCGCGATGTAGTCGGTGATGACGCGGTAGCCCTTGAGGTTGAAACCGCCGCCGTCCACCACCTCTGGGTTGTTCTCAAGCAGCCGCGCCCGCGTCTTGTCGGGCAGCTGGCGGTAGTCTTCCTCGAATGCCTCGAACAGGGCCACCAGGACGCGCTCGGCCTTGCGGAACATGCGCACGACGCGGGGCGAGCGGTACATGTTCTGGTAGAGAAAGTTCTTCAGCTCGCGCACGCGCCCGTCCATCTCGCCCGACGGCGCGACGATGAGATGGGGCGAATCGCGCACGTCGTCCGGCGTTTGCGGGTCGGCGGCTTGCAGCCTGGCGAGGCTGGCGTCAATCAGGTCGGTTACCAGCAGGTCGAACAGCCGCCGAATCATCATGTGGCGCTTTAGCTCGGAGAAGGGCTGCGGCGAGACCCGGGAGATCTCGCGCCACAACGAGACGCCTTGCTCCTCGAGCATGTCCGGGGTGACGACGCCGGAGCGCAGGCCGTCGTCGAGATCGTGGACGCTGTAGGCCAGCTCGTCGGCGAAGTTGACGATCTGCGCCTCGACCGACGCGCGCTTCTGCGGCATGAACGGCGCTTTGAACTCGTCCGGCACGATGTCGTACTCGGTGGTGTGCTTAACGATGCCCTCGCGCATCTCCCAGGTCAGGTTGAGACCGACGAAGTCCGGCCAGCGGCGCTCGAGGCGGTCCACGACGCGCAGCGACTGGACGGTGTGGTTGAAGCCCTTGCCCTCGTTGGCACGGTCGTTAGGGTCGAGGCCCATGCGCTCCAGCATCAGGCGGTCCAGGGTGACTTCGCCGCTGTGGCCGAACGCCGAGTGGCCCAGGTCGTGCGCCAGGGTAATGCCCTCCGCCAGCTCCTCGTTGACCTTGAGCGCGCGGGCGATGGTGCGCGCCATCTGCGCCGCCTCGGTGGTGTGGGTCAGGCGCGTGCGGTAGTAGTCGCCCTCGTAGTTGATGAAGACCTGGGTCTTGTACTGAAGGCGGCGGAACGCGGTGGTGTGGATGATGCGGTCGCGGTCTTTCTGGAACTCGGTGCGGTAGGGGTGCGGCTCGCTGGGGTACTGGCGGCCGCGGGAGTTGGCCGATTTCTCAGCGTAGGGGGCCAGCCAGAAGTTTTCAAACTCTTCCAACTCGTGTCGGGTGCGGAGCGATGGCTTCGTCGTACTCATGGGCTACGTCTACCTGTCATGGCGCCAGATTCGGATGAGGAAGTCTAGCATACAGCGGCTGGGATGCGCAAGCGCATGCGGTGTGGCGAAAACGGAGGAGTGATGGGGGCGCTTTGGCGATCCTGCCGTACTACTTGGGGACGTCGCTTGTACCCTGGTAGACGCAGCCGGTCAGGAGACGCCCATTGGCAAACTGAATGCGGCCAGCGCCCAGGTCACAGATGTAGCCGCCGTCGAAGGCCCACCGCTCGAACATCCAGCGCCCGCCGCCGTCGCAGGTGTAGAAGACGCGCTGGCCCCAGGCTGGCGTGGGGAGGAAGGTCGTCGGGCCGGTGGGCGTCGGCACGGGAGTGGGGGGAAGTGGGGTCTGGGTGGGGGTCGGCGCGAGGGCGGTCAGTGTCGCGTGGACGATGGCGGCGAGCGTCGCGCCGGCGTCGGGCGTGTCCGTCGGCGGGGGCGCAGGCGCTTCGGTCTCGCCGCACCCGGCGAGCGCCTGGGTCAGCACGAGCGCGACCATCGCAATGAACACCAGCAGTCCCCGCCGCATCTGGCCCGCCTATCGTATCTCATTTGCCTCTGAGGGTATGATAGCGATAGTTGCAGGAAGTGTCAATAGCGCACAAGACCGAGCAAAACAACAGCGGGTTATCCTGGATAACCCGCTGCGACTCAGTATTCAGTTTGCTGCGAAACTCATGGGCCTAGAACGGGATCTCGTCCTCGCTAAGCTGGCCGGAGCCTTCGTAGGTGGGGACGGCGCCGGCCGGACGCCCGCCACCTGCGCCGGGCGCGCCATCGCGGCCACCCAGGAAGCGCACCACCTGCGCTGTCAGGTCTAGCGACGCCGCCGGCTGGTTGTCCCGCGTCATGTAGGGGTTCACCTTGATGCGGTCCCCTTCGACCAGCACGAGACGGCCTTTGGTGAGGAACTGGCTGCACTGCTCGGCCAGCTTGCCCCAGGTGTTGACGCGGTACCAGGTGGTCTCGTCATGGGTATTGCCCTGGGCGTCATTCCAGCGTCGATTGACGGCGACGCTGAAGCTGCACACCGCCTGTCCGTTGGGCGTGTAGCGCATCTCCGGGTCGCTGCCCAGGTTCCCGACTAACACGATCTTTGAGTACACACAACCTCCTTAGCGGACCGACGCACGGAGAAGAGCCAGCCCGCGCCACGCTACAACCGACCCTCACGGCCGGAGGTCAATAAGGGCATCGAACAAGTGTTTCATGTCTGCTACTGATTGTACATCAAGGGGGGCAAGCTGTCAAACGAAATAACATTACAAATGGTGCGACGATTCTTGCGCCTTTGCTACGTGTTGCTCGCTGTTGCTAGATTATTATGTTGATGACCTTAAGTTTTCGTTAATGCAGCCATTTCCGCCCGCCTCAGCCATTGACAACAAACGGCCCGGTGGGGTAGAATAACGTAGGAGTGGGGAAAAGTGGGAGATTGTGGTGGTTTCGACCAAAATCTGACCAGAAAAAGCCTCGAACGCTTGTTCTAGTGGGAGATGAGAAACAGTTGTTCTACGGCGAGCATGAGCACACCCTGGATGACAAATGCCGCTTCACCGTTCCGGCAAAGTTCCGCGAACGGCTGAAGGACGGGTGCTTCATGACGCGCGGCCTGGACGGCTGTCTGTGGATCTTCACGGCGTCGAGCTACGAAGATCTCACCACCAAGCTCCAGCGTCTTGACCAGCTCAATCCCAATGCCCGCAATCTCATCCGCTTCTTCACCGGCCACGATCTGACGCTCGATCAGCAGGGTCGGCTGCTTATTCCTCCTGCCCTGCGGGCGCACGCGAATGTGAACCCGAAGGCCGACGTGGTGATTGTGGGGGTCAGCGGCCAACTGCCGCGCATCGAGCTGTGGCAGGCCGACCGCTGGGCCTCCCAGACCGAGATGTTCCAGACCGACGGCACGGCCATCGCCGAGAGCCTTTACACGGCGGGTATTACGCTTTCGTGACCGAGCCGCCTCACATCCCGGTGCTCCTGGCGCGAACGATCGAGCTACTGAATGTTCGCCAGGGCGGCCGGTACATTGACGGGACAGTTGGGGCCGGGGGACACGCCCTCGCCCTCCTGGAGGCCAGCGGCCCACACGGGCGGCTGCTGGGGTTGGACCAGGACCCGAACGCTTTACAAATTGCAGGCGCGCGTCTGCCTCAGGACCAGGTGGTTCTGGTGAACGCCAACTTCCGCGACCTTCGGAGCGTCGCCGGTGAGCATGGCTTCACCGACGTAGACGGCATTCTTCTCGACCTGGGCGTGTCGTCGCTTCAGTTCGACACCCCGGAGCGCGGGTTCGCCTTCCTCCACGACGCGCCCCTGGACATGCGCATGCACCCGGCCGCGCCTGTCACCGCCGCCGATCTCGTCAACGGTCTGCCCGAGGGGGAGCTGGCCGACCTGATTTACGAGTACGGCGAGGAGCCGGCGTCGCGCCGGATCGCGCGGGCCGTCGTCGCAGCGCGGCCCATCGAGACCACGGGCCGCCTCGCCCAGGTTGTCGCCCGGGCGGCCGGAAAGCCGGGACACTGGCGCATCCACCCGGCCACGCGGACGTTTCAGGCGCTCCGGATCGCCGTCAACGACGAGCTGGGGGCGCTGACAGCGGCGCTGCCCCAGGCGGTGAGCCTGCTGGCGGCGGAGGGACGGCTGGCGGTTATCAGCTTCCACAGCCTGGAAGACCGCATCGTCAAGACGTTCTTCCGGGATGAGGCGCGCGACTGTATCTGCCCGCCCCGCCAGCCGGTGTGCACCTGCGGCCACACGGCCACGCTGCGGATCATCACCCGCAAGCCGGCCGAGGCAGACGAGACCGAGGTTCGCCAGAACTCACGGGCGCGGAGCGCAAAACTCCGCGTCGCCGAGCGGCTCCCACGAGCCGCAGCATTGTAACAGTCTGTCAGCTATTATACGTCATTATCCATTTCTTCTCAACAGGGTCAGGATAGGTACTGTTATGGCTACTGCTCCGATTCCCGCATCCTCCACCGAATCTGTCACCCGCTTGCGGCTGCCCTCCGTTGCGGGCATCAGTCCGGCGCGTCTCGCCATCCTGGTGCTGGTCGCGACGATCCTCTTCGCCGCGGCCGCCCTCGTCTACCTCAACCTCGCCGCGTCGGTCTCAGGCGCAAGCAGCCGCATCGGCTCCCTGGCGAAGGAACGCCAGCAGCTCGAATGGCAGCTCGCCGACAAGCAGAAGCAACTCGCCCAAATCACCGATCCGACCCGCCTAGAGGCGCGCGCCACCCAGCTGGGCTTCCGCCCGGCGCGCGGTGTGACGTACCTCACCGTATCTGCCGACACGGCCTCCCAGCTCCAGGCTGCCGGCCGTGCCCGCTCTGAGCTGCGCACCGCGCCACCGCCGGAGCCTACCGGCCTGGACTCCGTGCGCAGTCAGTTCAGCAGATGGCTTGACCGCTAAATTCAACTGAACAACCGTTTCGTCCTGTGATCGCCGCGGCGTTTTCTGCCGCCAGGGTCTTGACCTTATGACGCCACTTGATCGCCAGAGCCAGCGCCGTCTCGCGCTGCTATTCGTCGCCTTCGGGGTAATGGGGGTTGTCCTCATCGCCCGGCTCGTCTATTGGCAGCTTCTGCCCCACGACGAGCTTCAAGCGGCGGACACGGCCAACCGGCTCCAGCCCGGTCAGCTTGAGGCGAACCGCGGCCGCATCTTCGACCGCCAGGGCCGTCTGCTGGCGGCGGATGTGGTGGACAACGTCATCGCCATTGACCCGCGCGTCGTCAAGGACCCGGCGGACACGGCCGCCAAGCTCGCCGTTCTCCTGGGGCGGCCGCAGAGTGAGCTGTTGCCACTGGTGACGCCGGGCGGCGGGCGCGCCTACGCGCGGCTCGGTCGCAACTTCAGCGACAAGACCGTCGAGGCGGTCAAGGCGGCGCGCATTCCGGGCGTGACCTTCGAGCAAGAGTCACAGCGCACCTACCCCATGGGCAGCCTCGCCGCTCACATCCTCGGCTTCGTCACCGCCGACGGCCAGCCCTACTACGGCGTCGAGGAGTACTACGACGGGGCGCTACGGGGCGAGGCCGGCACGCTGGGCGGCGCGCTCCTGGTAGACCCGCGCTACTTCCGCGCCCCCCGCGATGGGCTGGATCTGGTGCTGACAATCGATTCGCGGATTCAGCAGATTGTCGAGCGCGAGCTGCAAAAGACCATCGAGGCGCAGGACGCGGCGGGCGGGACGGTCATCGTCATGGACCCGCGCAGCGGCGCGGTGCTGGCGATGGCGAGCATCCCGACGTTCGACCCGAATCAGTACGCGACGACGCCGAACAACCGCTTCGCCGATCCGGCGACGGCCCTGGTCTACGAGCCTGGCTCCGTCATCAAAACCATGACGCTGGCGGCAGCGCTGGAAGAGAAGGTGGCGACGCTGGACACGAGCTACCAGGACTCGGGCTACATCCGCGTGGACGGCGCGACAATCTGGGACTGGGACCGCATCGCCCACGGGCGCGTGGACATGCGCACAATGATGCGGCTCTCGCTGAATGTGGGCGCGGTGCACCTAGGAGCGATGCTCGGCGCGGACCGCTTCTACCGCCACCTGCGCGACTTCGGTTTCGGCGAGCCGACGGGCATTGACCTGCCCGGCGAGGCGGCGGGGCTGATCCGCGACAACACCCAGGCGCGGTGGACGAATCTCGATCTGGCGACGAACTCCTTCGGCCAGGGCATGGCGGCCACCCCGATCCAGGTCATCACGGCGATGGCGGCGGTCGCCAACGGCGGCAAGCTCGTGCGGCCCTACGTCCTGAAGGAGATTCGCCGTGGCGACAGCGTGGTGAAGCAGACCCAGCCCATGGTCCTGCGCCAGGTCGTCTCGCCGGCGACCATCCTGCCCATGCGCGAGGCGCTCATCGGTGTGCTCGATCACGCCGTGCGGGCCAAGGTGCCGGGGTACACGATGGCGGGCAAGACCGGCTCGTCGCAGATCGTGACGGATAAGGGCTACGACCCTGACCTGACCATCGCGTCGTTTGTTGGCTTCGCGCCGGCCGACGCGCCCCAGGTCATCATTCTGTGCAAGGTGGACAAGCCGATGAACCACAGCCTCGGCTCGGAGGTCGCGGCCCCGCTCTACGGCGCGATCGCGCGCCAGATCGTCGAATACCTGGACATCGCCCCCAACAACATCCGTCAGGCCGCGGAAAGCCGCATGCCCGGCCGCGACACCGAGGGGCAGCCATGAACCTGGCCGACATTGTCGAAGGCGTCTGCGGCGCGCGGCCGGCGCTGCCCTACCTGACGGCGCAGGATGTAAACAATGTCGTCGTCGATTCGCGCGCCGTTACGCCCGGCGCCGTGTTCTTCGCCGAGTACAGCGGCTCCCGCGACGGCCACCAGTTCGTGCCGGACGCGCTCCAGCGCGGCGCGGCGGCGGTGATCGTCGAGGCGCGGGCGGGCAGCGCCATCGAGAACATCACCCGCGTGCAGGGCGGCGCGATCGTGACACCCTTGAACGCGGGCTTGACGCCGCTGGCGATTGTCGTGGACAACACGCTCGATGCGCTCCAGCGCCTGGCGGCGTGGTGGCGTAGCAAGATGCCCGTCAAGGCGATGGGCATCACCGGCAGCGTCGGCAAGACGACGTCGAAGGAAATCATCGCCGCCGTCCTCTCGCAGCGCTACGTCACGCTCAAGAGCGAGGCCAGCCTGAACAACGAAATCGGCCTGCCGCTGACGCTGCTGTGCCTGCGCCCCTACCACCAGCGGGCCGTCCTGGAGATGGGGACCTACGGCATCGGCGAGATCCGCCAGTTGTGCGAGTGGGCAAAGCCCCAGGTCGGCATCCTGACCATCGTTGGCACCGCCCATCTCGAACGCATGGGCAGCCAGGAGGTGATTGCGCAGGCGAAGGGTGAGCTTGTCGAGGCGCTCCCGCCGGACGGCGTCGCCATCCTGAACGGCGACGATTTCCGCGTCCGCGCCATGGCGTCGCGCACCCAGGCGCACGTCTTCCTGTACGGTCTGACGCCGGACTGCGACCTGTGGGCCGACCAGCTCGACAGCCACGGCCTCGAAGGCATCTCGTTCCACGTCCACTACGGGCGCGAGAGCCTGGCGATCCGCGTGCCGCTGCTGGGCATCCACAGTGTCCACACCGCGCTTCGGGCCATCGCGGTCGGCCTGACGGACAACCTCACATGGGAGGAGATCATCGCCGGGCTGCACGGGCTGCCGGGGCAGGTGCGCCTGGTCGTCACACCCGGCATCCACGGCGCGACCCTCCTGGACGATACCTACAACGCCAGCCCGGAGTCGGGCCTGGCCGCGCTCAATCTGCTGCGCGAGATGCCGGGCCGCCGCATCGCGGTGCTGGGCGACATGCTGGAGCTAGGGGACATCGAGGAGGAAGGGCATCTCAAGGTGGGCTGCCGGGCGGCCGAGGTCGTGGACCTGCTGATCGCCGTCGGCGAGCGCTCGAAGGCCACGGCCGAAGGGGCCAGGGAGTGCGGGATGGCGGAGAGCGCCCTGCGCTGGTATCCGGACAACGAAACGGCGTTGGCGGCGCTGCGCGAGAGTCTGACCCAGGGCGATTTTGTCCTGGTCAAAGGCTCGCGCGGTGTGCAGATGGAAAGCATTGTGGCGGGGCTGGCCGCAGCGCCCGCGACGCCGCCGGCGGAGCGCGCCTGATGCCGACTATCGTTCTGCCGATCATGCCCTACTCCCTGGCGCTGGGAACCCTGGCGTTCCTGGGCGCTGTCATCTGGGGCCGGCCGCTCATCAATCTCCTGAAGCGCTACCGCATCGGCAAGCAGATCCGCATCGAGCTGCCGGATGCGCACCAGGTCAAGACCGGCACGCCGACAATGGGCGGGCTGCTGTTCATAGTGCCCGTCTTCCTCATCACCGTCGGCCTGAACCTTGCCAACCTGCTCGGCTTCGACATCATTGGCCGCTCGATCCTCATGCCGCTGGCTGTCATGGTCGCCTACGGGTTGCTCGGTGCGATTGACGACTACATGGGCGTGCGCGGTCGGCGCGAAGCGTTCGGGATGCTGGGCCGCCACAAGTTCGCCGTCCAGACGGTGCTGGCGACTGTGGTCGCCGCCGCGCTCTACTTTGGCCTGGGCAACCGCTATATCGCCATACCGGGCATTCCGGAGCGCATCGAGATTGGCCTGTGGTACATTCCGCTGGCGGTGATCCTCATCGTCGGCTTCTCGAACGCGGTCAATCTGACGGACGGCCTGGACGCCCTGGCGGGGACGACATCGGCGACGGCGTTCGTGGCGTATGGCGTGATTGCCTTCTTGCAGGGCCAGGGCTACCTGGTGGCGTTCTCGTTTACGGTCGTCGGCGCGGTGCTGGCGTTCCTGTGGTACAACGCCTACCCGGCCGAGCTGTTCATGGGCGACGCGGGCGCGCTGGCGCTCGGCGCGACCCTGGCGACGGTGGCGCTTATGACGGGACAATACCTGCTGTTGCCCATCATCGGCTTCGTCTTCGTGGCCGAGACGCTATCGGTCATGATCCAGGTGGCGTACTTCAAGCTGACGAAGGGCAAGCGGATTTTCAAGATGTCGCCGCTGCACAACCACTACCAGTTGCTCGGCTGGTCCGAGACGCAGGTTGTGCAGCGCTTCTGGCTTATCGGGATTCTGGCCGCGATGCTCGGCGTCGCGCTGGCGCTGCTGTAGTGGAATACGACCTGGCTGTCACTCTGAGCGGAGTCCATATGACCCTTGGGTCACTCGTAAGTATGGAAAATGTCATGCTGAGCGAAGCGAAGCATCCCGTCAAACTTGGGGGCCCTTCGCTTCGCTCAGGGCGACAGACGCGTTATCTTCATCTCAGCGAAGAGTCTCCGACCGCGCCGGGATGCTTCGTTGCACCCAGCATGACATATCGCTACTGCGGGAAAGAATCAGGGAGATGCGCGTGACGGAGGATCGGGTGACGGAGCGGATGGTGGACAGGGCGCTGAGCCGCATGCGGCAGACGCCCCCGCCCCACGTCGCCGTCGTCGGGGCCGGCGTCGAGGGTGAGTCCCTCGCCCGCTGGTTCCGCGGCCAGGGCGCGCCCGTCGCCGTGCATCTCGCCCGCACCGCCGAGCAGGTCGCCGCTGACCCGGCCCTGGCCCGCCAGGCGAGAGTGTTCGCGGACATCGGCGCCGACCTGTACCTGGGGCCGGACTACTTGAAGGGCGTGCCGGACGCCGACATCGTGGGCGTCGTGCAGAGCGCCTATACCTACAAGTACCCGATGAACCTCGCGGCCCTCGACGCCGCCCGCCGCAAAGGCGCGCCGATTGTGACGAACATCGGCCTGTTCCTGGCACTGTGCCCGTGCCCCGTGATCGGCATCACCGGCACGAACGGCAAGACGACGACGACCGAGATGATCGACGCCGTGCTGCGCGCCGGCGGGCTGGCGGTGCATACCGGCGGCAACATCGGCGCGTCGCCCCTGGATGAGGTCGAGACGCTGACGGCGGGCGACCTGGTGCTGCTCGAGTTGAGCAACTACCAACTCCAGCTCGTGGACCGCAGCCCGCACGTGAGCGCGGTGACCAACCTGGCGGCGGATCACCTAGTGGACTACGGCGGCTCGTTCGAGGACTACATCGCGGCCAAGAAGCGCATCCTGGATTTCCAGACGGCGGACGACTGGGCGGTGCTGAACTGGGACGACCCGATCCTGCGGCGCTGGGGCGCGCTGGCGCAGGCGCAGCTGTTCGCCTTCAACCTGAGCCACAGCATGGAGCCGGGCGCTTACGTGAAGAAGGACACGATCACGGTGCGGTTTGAGGGGCAGGAGCGGCCGGTGATGCCAGTCGCCGACCTGGGCGTGCCCGGCGCGCACAATTTAGCCAACGCCCTGTGCGCTGTGGCGATTGGCGCGATCCAGGGCGTAGCCTCTGACGCGATGGCCGAGGCGCTGCGCGCGTATCGCAGTGGGCCGCACCGCCTGGAGCGGGTGGCTGAGATCGGCGGCGTGACGTGGGTGAACGACTCGAAATCCACGACGCCGGCCAGCAGCGTGGCCGCCCTCCGCGCATTCCCCGGCCGCAGCATTGTGGCGCTGGCGGGCGGCAAGGACAAGGCGCTGCCCCTGGACGACCTGCTGGCCGCCGTTCGCCAGCACGCGCGCGTGCTCGTGACGTTTGGCGAGTGGGGGACGGCGCTGGCGGCGGCGGCGCGGGACGCGGGCGTGGCCGACGTGCGCGAGGGCGGCAGCCTGAGCGACGCCGTCAGACTGGCGGCCCAGGTGGCCCGGCCGGGCGAGATTGTGCTGTTGTCGCCGGCCGGTACGAGCTTCGACGCCTACCCGAGCTACGCGGCGCGGGGCGACCACTTCAAGACACTCGTGAAAGGTTTGGAGTAGAGCGTGTACCGTTATCGTTCGAGCGTTCAGGTCCCCCTGGATCCACCCCCGCCGCCGCCCGCCCCGGCGCCGACGGCGGTGCAGGAAGTGGTGCGCGCGCCGGATTGGATTCTGGCGGCGGCCGTGGCGGCGCTGACCATCTTCGGCCTGATCATGATCTACAGCACGACGTATGTGTGGGACGACAACAGCCCCGCCTACTTCCTGATGCGCCAGGGGGCCTACGCCGCTGTCGGCATCGTGTCGCTGCTAGTCATGATGCGCATCCCGTACCGCTTCTGGCAGCGTATCTCCGTCGCGCTCATGCTGGTGATCCTGATCGGGCTGGGCGTCCTGCTCCTCGTGGCAAAGGCCAAGATGGGCGCGGCGCGCTGGTTCGGCGACGGCTCCTTCCAGCCGAGCGAGGTGGCGAAGCTGGCGGTCATCATCTACTCCGCCGCGTGGCTGGCGTCCAAGGGGCAGAAGATTCGCAGCGTGACGGTCGGCCTCATTCCGTTCTCGATCTTCATCGGCCTCGTCGCCGGCCTGATCCTGCTCCAACCCAACATGAGCACAGCGTCGCTCATCGCGCTGACCGCCTTCAGCATGTTCCTTATCGCCGGCGCCGACCTGGTGCAGATGTTTGTGGCGACGCTCATCGGGACGCTGGCGGCCGGGGTGCTCATCCTCAACGCCGCCTACCGCCTCAAGCGCGTGGCGATCTTCATGGATCCGCTGTCTGACCCGGACGGCCTAGGCTACCACATCACCCGCGCCCTGGCCGCCCTCAACGCCGGCGGTCTGGTGGGCCTGGGCCTGGGCAACAGCCCGCACAAGTGGAACAACATGCTGCCCGCGCCCCACACCGACTCGATCTTCGCCCTGATTGGCGAGGAGCTGGGGTTCATCGGCGCGCTGGCGGTGGTGGGGGTGTACTTCCTGATCGCGTATCGTGGACTCCGTATCGCCCAGCGCGCGCCGGACCGTTTCGGAATGCTGCTTGCCAGCGGTATCACCGTCTTGTTCACGCTGCAAGCCATGATCAACATCGCGGTCATTACCTCGACCGCGCCCTTTACAGGCGTCCCGCTGCCGTTCATCAGCTATGGCGGCTCGTCGCTGGTCATCTCCCTGGCGACGATGGGGCTTCTCTTGAATATCTCGCGCCACGTGCGCGTGGAAACGGCGACTGATGCGTCTACTACTGTCGGGCGGCGGAACCGGGGGTCACGTGTACCCCGCGCTGACCGTCCTATCCGACCTGGGGCAGGCGACTAGCGCCTGGGGCGGCCCGCCGCCCATTACCCACCTGGCCGAGCAGGCGCTGTGGGTCGGCTCGGAAGACGGGATGGAGGCGGAGCTGGTTGCGCGGGCGGGCGTGCCTTACGCTGGCATACCGGCCGGCGGCCTGCGCGGAAAGTCGCCCACGGTGGCTGTCCGCAACGTTGGCAAGTTGAGTGTCGGGTACACGCGAGCGCGTGGACTCTTGAAACAGTTTCGGCCAGATGTCGTGTTTGCGACAGGAGGGTATGTCGGGGTGCCAGTGGTCATTGCCGCGCGGCAAATGGGCGTCAAGAGCGCCCTGTATCTCCCGGACATCCAGCCGGGCCTGGCGATCCAGGCGCTGGCGCGGCTGGTGAACGTCGTGTGCGTCTCGTTCGAGGCGTCGCGGCGCTACCTGCCGGCGCAGAAAGTCGTGGAGACGGGCTACCCCACCCGTCCAGAGTTGTTCGCGGCCCGCGACAAGGCCGCGGCGCGCAGCGCGTTGGGCCTGGCGACGGACACGCCCACGGTCCTGATCTTCGGCGGCAGCCGCGGCGCGCAGCGCATCAACGAGGCCGTCTTTGGCGCGGCAGCCGCCATCCTGGAGCGCGCCCAGATCATCCACGTGACCGGGCAGGGGCAGGCCCCCGCTCCCGTGGCCGCCGTCGCGGCGCTGCCGAACGGAGGCCGCTACCACGCCTACCCGTACCTGCACACTGAGATGGTGGATGCGTTGCAGGCGGCGGACCTGGTGGTTTCGCGGGCCGGCGCGGCGACCCTGGGCGAATACCCGGCCGTGGGCGTGCCGGCGATCCTCGTTCCGCTGTCCATCTCCGGCGGCCACCAATGGCCCAACGCCGACTTCCTGGCTCAGGCGGGGGGCGCGGTGGTGACGCCGAACGAGGAGCTAACGGCGGAGCGCCTGGCGCAAGAGGTGCTGGCGGCGTTGGACGACCCGCAGCGTCTCGCGGCCCAGGCGGCGGCAATGCGGCGGCTGGCGCGGCCGGACGCGGCCCACCGCATCGCGCAGGAGCTTGTGCGGTTGGCGGGAGGCATGGCGTGAGCATCTTTCAGTTCGTCCCGGCGGACCTGGTCCTCGTCGTCATCGTGGCGGCGGCGATCTACGGCTTCTTCCGCGGCGCGCGGCGGGAGCTGACGGTCACGATTTTCATCATCCTGGGCTATATTCTGTCGCTCTTCTTCATCAACCAGATTATCTATCTTATCAATCGGTTCTACTTCCTGCTGCGCTTCGGCCTGGCGGGGGGGCTGACCGCCGAGAACCCGGCCGCCGTCCTGGATCAGGTCAAGACCATCTCGCCGCTCATCTCGACGGAGCAAGGCATTCTCGTGGCCCAGTTCATCGTGTTCTTCACGACGGTCTTCATCGGTTGGCTCATCAGCCGCCGCGTGCGCCACGTGATCACCCGCTTCGGCTGGGCGACCATCACCCGGCCGCCGGATCTCCTGGCCCGCCTGGCCGGGCTGGTCGCTGGCGCAATCAACGGCTATCTCATCCTCTACTACATCGTGTCGCGGGGTGTGCAGGGCATCCAGGCCGTCCTCGTCGTTCCGACGTTTGCGACCTCCCTGCTCCAGCAGCAGTGGCTGTTCTTGATTGGCATTCTCCTCATCGCGGTCATCATCGCGGTCGGCTTCGACCGGGCCAGGGGCGGCCGGGGCGCTGGCGGCGGCGGTGGCGGTGGTGGCGGTGGCGGTGGCCGTTAAGACCTATGGGGCCGATATGGTTCTACTTCGTTACGCTCTTGATCCTCTGGGGCTTCATCGGTCTTATCCGTGGCTTCAAGAAGGAACTCGGCGTCACCATCATCCTGCTGACGTTCATGTTGATCGTCTACCTGATCCAGATGCGGCTCGTTCCGCGTTTCATCCCGACGTGGCCGGTGGACAAGCCGGTTCAGCTGCTGCTCATCTACCAGGGGCTGATGTTGTTCGGGGCGTTCATCGCCTATCAGGGGTACACACTGACGTTCCAGGGGGCCGATCCGAGGGGCCTGTTCGGCTGGATCTATGCCGCGATTGTCGGCCTGCTCAACGGCTACCTGTTGTGGGGGACGATCTGGTACTACACCAACATGCTGGGCTATCCCGGCCCCTTGTTCAACCTGCCCGTATCGCCGCTCGACCAGATTCTTGTCGGCTATACTCCGTTCGCAATTATCCCACCCGAGTACACGTTCTGGGTGCTACTTGGCAGTCTCTTCGCCCTTCTAATCGTGCGAGTCATTCGCTGAGAGGTGCATCATGTTAAGAGCTCACTCCTCGCGTCACATGGACCCCGAACAGACTGCGGCCCTCGATGGTAAACGAGGGAAGACCTCGGCGTCCGCGCTTGGCGTCGCCAAGGCGGGCCGGGGCGAGGCCTCATCCATCAATCTCGCCGGCCAGCGCATCCATTTTGTAGGCATCGCCGGGGCTGCTCTCAGCGGCCTGGCGCACATCTGCCTGGCAGCCGGCGCTCGGGTCTCCGGTTCCGATCTGGCATCTTCGCCCGCCACCGAACGCCTTCAGCAGGCGGGGGCGATTATCTATACCGGCCATGCGGCCAAGCAAGTCGCCGGGGCGACGCTCGTCGTCATCTCCTCGGCAGTGCCGGCGGACAACGTTGAGGTCACGGCGGCGCGGGCGCGGGGCGTGCCCGTTCTCAAGCGCCACGAATTCGTCGGCCAGCTCATGCAGGACCACAGCGGCGTCGGTGTCGCCGGCACCCACGGCAAGACCACGACCACGAGCATGATCGCCCTCATCCTGGAGGACGCTGGCCTAGACCCGACGCTCCTGGTCGGCGGCGAGATGCGCGACCTGGGGCTGAGCGCGAAGCGCGGCTCTGGCCCGCACTTCGTCGTCGAAGCCGACGAGTACGACCGCGCCTTCCTGTCCATGCCGTGCGAGGTGGCGGTGGTGACCAACATCGAGGCCGACCATCCCGACATCTACCCGACGCTCCAGGACATGGTGGATGCGTACCGCCAGTTCATTCGCCAGGTTCCCCTGGGCGGCACGATTATCGCCAACTGGGACGACCCGCAGGTGCGGGAACTTGTCAAGAGCCTGCGCTCGAAGTCCAGCCCCATCATCGTGACCTACGGCGTCGCCCACAGCGGCCAGTGGTGGGCGTCGGAGCTGGCGGCGAACGAGCGCGGCGGCTGGGACTTCACGGTGTGGCGGCTGGGGCGCAACCTGGGCCGCTTCAGCCTCGGCGTGCCCGGCCTGCACAACGTCTCTAACGCCCTGGCCGCCCTGGCCGCCACCGAGCGCCTCGGCGTGAGCCTCGATCGGGCGCGCGCTGCCCTCTCGCGCTTCAACGGGGCGGCCCGCCGCTTCGAAATCAAGGGGCAGCGCGACGGTGTCACGATTGTGGACGACTACGCCCACCACCCCAGCGAGATCCGGGCGACCCTCGCCGCCGCGCGGCAGCGCTTCCCTGGCCGCAAGGTGTGGGCGGTGTTCCAGCCGCACACCTTCAGCCGCACCGCGACCCTGATGGACGAGTTCGCGCGCGCCTTCCGCGACGCCGACCACGTCCTGATCACGGACATCTTCGCGGCGCGCGAGACCAACACGCTGGGGGTGAGCGCCCAGGACCTGGCGCGGCGCATGTCCCACCCCGACGCGCGCTACATCGGGGAGCTGACGGCGGCGGCGGCGGTGGTGGCGCGCGAGGCGCGGGGCGACGACGTGGTGCTGACGCTGGGCGCCGGCGACGTCTACCGCGTGGGCGACCTCCTTCTGTCCAACGGATGAACGGGTGGCAATTGCCACGGAGGCACGGAGAGCACAGAGAACAGAATGCCTGTTTGCTTCTCCCCTCCGCGTCCTCGGTGTCTCTGTGGCTAGTCTCCTCTTCAGAGGCGGATGAGAGAGTTGTCAGGTGGTTCTTGGGATGAAGGGCGATATTGGGATGCTGGAACTAGGAATTGCTGTGTTGACTACGCAGGTATTGGACGAGCTGGAAGCGGCGGCGCTCGCTGAGGGGCTTGGCGGGCGGGTGCGCCGCGCCGAGCCGCTGGCGCGCCACACCAGCCTGCGCGTCGGCGGCCCGGCGGACCTCTTCGTCAAAGTGGAGACAGTCGCCGATGTCGTCGGCTGGGTTGGGCTGGCCCGCCGCCGCAGCCTGCCCGTGGTCGTTCTGGGCAATGGCTCGAACGTCCTGGTCAGCGACCGAGGGATTCGCGGCGTTGTGGTCGAGATGGCATGCGCGCGGTTCGAGGTGCGCGAGAGCGCGCCGCCCGTCGGGCCACAGGCCGTGGTGACGGCCGAAGCCGGCGTGTCCCTACCGGCGCTCATCTACCAGATGGCGAAGGCGGGCTGGGGCGGCTTCGAGCAGGGCATCGGCGTGCCGGGGACGGTCGGCGGGTGCGTTGTGAACAACGCCGGCGCCCACGGCTGGAGCATGGCGGACAGCGTGCTGAGCGTCCTGGCGCTGGGGCCTCAGGGCGACACCTACGACCTGCCCGGCGCGGCGCTGGGTTTCGAGTATCGTGGCAGCCGCTTCAAGCACCAGCCGCCCCTGGAACGCGAGATCGTCCTTGCCGCCGACCTGGCGCTGCACCATGACGACCCCGCCGCGCTCCAGGCGCGCATGGCGGAGTACACGGCGCAGCGGCGGCGGACGCAGCCGACGGAGCCGAGCGTCGGCTCGATGTTCAAGAACCCGCCCGGCGATTACGCGGGCCGCCTGATTGACGCCGCTGGTCTGAAGGGCCGCAGCATCGGCCGAGCGCAGATCTCGCCGAAGCACGCCAACTTCTTCGTCAACCTCGGCGGCGCGACGGCTGCCGACATCACAGCGCTCATCCAGTTGGCGCGCTCGGCAGTGCGGGAGCAGTTTGGGGTGAGCCTGGAGCTTGAGATTGAGCCGCTGGGGGATTGGGGCGAGGATGATGTTTAAGCGTCCGGACGCGAAGGCGAAAGCGAGCGCGGCCCCTACGCCGGGGAAGGCGGGCGCGGCTGCGCCGGGCGCTACCCCGGCGAGCGGCCGGCCGCCGACCAATTCGCGGCGCGTGGTGGTCGAGCGGCAGACGCAGCGCTACGAGCAGCGCACCTCGACGCCCAAGATGCGCGTGCGCACCGGCCGGCAGCGCTCGCTGCGCATCGAGACGCGCCCCATTCCGCTCCCGCGCTGGCAGCGCCTCGGCGTCAAGATGCCGAAGCTGCGCCTGCGCGAGCTGACGCCGGCGCGGGTGGCCTCGCTCATCTTTGCCGTCGCGCTACTGAGCCTGCTGGTCTTCGCGCTTGAGAACGACGCTTTCTATATCTACGGGGCCGACGTGCAGGGCAACCGCCTTGTGAGCGCCCAGGACATCTACGGCCGCAGCGCGTTGGACGGGCGCAACATCTTCTTCGCCAATGCGCGTCAGGCGGAGGCTCTCATCGCCGACGTTCCGTTCGTCAAGAGCGCGCGGGTGACGGTGGGACTGCCCGCCCAGGTGCAGATCGAGGTCGAGGAGCGCGAGCCGGTGCTCGTCTGGCAGGTAGGGGGCAACCGCTACGGCGTGGCCGACGATGGCACAGTCGTGCCGCCCGACAGCATCGCGCCTGGCGCGCCCGTGGTGCAGGCCGAGGGCCAGCCCTTGAAATACGGGGTGAAGCTGAACGCGGAGCTTGTGATCGTCGCGCAGCACGTCCGCGATCTTATCCCGGATGCGAAGGCCCTGGTGTATTCCCAGGATCGCGGCATCGGCGTCATGACGGCGCAAGACTGGCCGGTGTACTTTGGGATGAAAGACGACGCGATTGCCGCGCGTGTCTCGGTGTTGAACGGCCTGACACAGCAGTTCAAGCAGCAGAAAATCCAGCCCGAGTTCGTTGATCTGAGCCTGGCGTCTCGCCCTTACTATCGGTTGAAAGGCTCTGCTACGCCTTAGCTGACAATGGGCGGCATGACAACAAGCTGCGCGTCAAGGGCTTGAACTTTTGGCATGGTTATGGTATCCTCGTCTACATCTAGTAGTGTCTCGCCAGACATAGACACTAGATGTAGACAAGGCAGAAGGGTAGGTCACAGTGGATAGGACACTCGTCGGGATTGACGTGGGAACGACCAAAGTTTGCGTCGTGATAGGGGAGATCGGCGCCGACGGCCGGCTGCGCCTCGTGGGGGTAGGCCAGTCGCCTGCCGGCGGCATGCGCAAGGGCATGGTCGCTAACGTGGACGAGTGCAGCCAGGCGATTCGCGCCGCCGTCGCCCAGGCCGAGCGCGTCTCCGGCTACCACGTCGAGCACGCCTACGTCGGGGTCACCGGCGAGCACATCCAGTCGCACAATGCGCGGGGCGTCGTGGCGATTACCCACGGCAATCGCATCATCAACGCGGCCGACGTGCAGCGCGCCATCGAGAACGCCCAGGCCAACATCAACGTCTCGCCGTCGCGGGAGATCGTGCACCTGATTCCCCGCGCCTATCGCCTCGACGGGCAGGACGGCATCCGCGAGCCAGTCGGCATGCAGGCGTTTCGCCTCGAAGCCGACGTGCACATCGTAACGGGCGCGACCGCCTCCCTGCACAACCTGGTGCGCGCCGTCGAGCGCGCCGGCATTCAGGCCCACGACCTCGTCCTGGAGCCGCTGGCCTCCGCCGAAGCCGTTCTCTCGCCCGCCGAGCGTGACATGGGCGTCTGCCTGGCCGACATCGGCGGCGGAACGACGGATGTCGCCATCTTCAACGAGGGCGCTGTCGTGCACACGGGTGTCATCGCCGTGGCCGGCCACCAGTTCACCAACGACCTCGCCGTGGTGCTGCGCACACCTTACGACATCGCGGAGAGCATCAAGTGCCGCTACGGCCACGTCCTGCCGGAGGCGGTGCTCGAGGCCGAGCCGGTGCCGACGCTGAGCTTTGACGGCGGGCGCGACGAGAAGGTCCCGCGACGCTTCGTCGCCGAGGTGCTGGAGGCGCGCAGCTATGAGCTGCTCCGTCTCATCATGGAGCAGATTGACCGCGCCGGCTACGCCGACACGCTGCCCGCCGGCGTCGTGTTGACCGGCGGCACGGGTCAGCTCGAGGGCCTGCGCGACCTCGGCCGCTACCTGCTCTCCATGCCCGTGCGCGTCGGAGCGCCCGCGCCGTTGGACGGTCTCGCCGACGGCGTGCGCGGCCCGGCCTACTCAACCTCCATCGGCCTGCTCTTGTGGGCGATGCGCTACAGCAACCCGGAGGAGAGCAGCATCAGCGACGCGCGCTCCGGGCCAGACATCATCAGCCGCTTCTTCGGCTGGGTGCGCCGCGCGTTCCTCCCTGGTTAACGCAGAGGCGGTGTCAAAGGGATGCCGCCGTTTCCAACGTCTCAACACAAACCGTCTCAACGCCAACCGTGAAAGGAGTCTCAGCTATGCAGTCTCGCCCGTCTCGCCGCAGCAGTGAATCGAGCATGAGCATCAACCACAACGGCAGCGCTGTCATCAAGGTCATCGGTGTCGGTGGGGGTGGCTCGAACGCCGTCAACCGCATGATCGCCGAGGGTGTCAAGGGGGTGGAGTTCATCACCGTCAACACCGACGCCCAGGCCCTCGAGCTATCTAACGCGCCGATCCGCCTCCAGATCGGCGACAAGATTACCAAGGGCCTCGGCGCCGGCAGCAAGTCCGACGTGGGCGAGAAGGCCGCCCAGGAAAGCCAGGATGAGCTGTTCGCGGCGCTCGAAGGCGCCGACCTGGTCTTCGTCGCCGCCGGCATGGGTGGCGGCACCGGCACCGGCGCCGCGCCGGTCATCGCCGAGCTGGCCCGCGAGGCCGGCGCCCTGACCATCGGCGTGGTGACCAAGCCGTTCAGCGTCGAGGGCAGCCCGCGTCGCCGCGTCGCCGAAGAGGGCCTGGCCCGCCTCAAGGAGCAGGTGGACACGCTGATCGTCGTCCCGAACGACCGTCTGCTCGACATCGCCGACAAGAAGACCTCCATCGTGGATGCCTTCCGCATGGCCGACGACGTACTGCGCCAGGGCATCCAGGGCATCTCCGAGCTGATCACCGTGCCGGGCCTGATCAACCTCGACTTCGCCGACGTGCGCACAATCATGCAGAACGGCGGCGCCGCGCTCATGGCGGTTGGGCGCGCGACGGGCGACAGCCGCGCCATCCAGGCGGCCGAGCAGGCCATCGCCAGCCCACTGCTGGACGTGACGATTGACGGGGCGCAGGGCGTGCTGTTCAACGTCACCGGCGGCCCCGATCTGACGCTGACCGAGGTGAACGAGGCGGCGACCGTCATCCAGCGCATGGTGCACCCCGAAGCCAACATCATCTTCGGCGCGGTCATTGACGAGGGGCTGGCGGACGCCATCCAGATCACCGTCGTGGCGACGGGCTTCGACGCCGTCGCCGCGCGCCAGCCAATCTCCGGCATGGGCAAGCGGCCCGAGGTCGTGCGCCCGCCGAGCCGCCCGCTGGCCGCGACCGGCACGACCGGCTCCGCGCCCGCCAGCAGCAACAATATCCGCGAGTTCCCGATGCGCTACGCGTCGCAGCCCCAGGACGACCTGGACGTGCCGACGTTCCTGCGCAACCGACCCCGCTAACTTCCCACCTTCCCTTGTGTGAGTCCAGGGCGTGCGCTACGGCGCGCGCCCTGGACGCTTTTCCGAAGAGGGTATGGTAACGCAAAGGCGCAAAGACGCAAAGGAAGAGGTTTGAGAGGTTTTTCCTCCCTTTGCGCCTCTGTGTCTATGCGCCCAAACTTACCCAAATACGATTAGAAAATACTTAAAAATCTAGCGGTTCACGGGGCCAGCTGCGCCCCATCCAGGCGAACCTCCGGCGGGCCGTCGGCGCGGGCGCGGAAACGCAGTGTCAGCAGGACAGACCCCTGGCCGCCCTGCGCCTGACCCAGGCGGGCCGCCGCATAGCGCACGCGGCCGACGGGGTCGGCGGCCCTAACGACGGTGAAGCGCGTGGCGGCGTCCAGGAGCGCGTCGTCAGTTGGCTCAGCCACGTCGAGAAGCTCCAGCCGCGCCGGGTCGTACTGCAACGCCACGTCGGCGCCGAGGATGCTGGCGCGTCCATTGTAGCGGACGCGCACTTCGAATTCCTGCCCGGTCTTCGCCTCCGTCGGTTGGGCGAGAGTCAGGTTGTTCGAGAGCGGTCGTTTCGCGGCGTCGCGGCCACGCTCCAGGCGCGTCGTGGCCGGTGCGTCGCTCTTCGCGGTGGCGAGGCCGCCACCGGCCCAGGCCTGCGCGCCCGAGCGGCCGTAGTTGAAACCGAGCATAACCAGGTCGAGCAAGTCTATGTTCCCGTCGCCGTTCAGGTCGGCGCGGGCGTCGCCCGGCGGGACCGACTGCCCGTAGCCGGCGGCTAGGGTGACGAGATCGGTGAGGTCAATCACACCGTCGCCGTTCACATCGCCGCCGCTAAGCGTTACTGTCGGAAGGGACAGCGGCTTCGAGCCGTCTACCGTGATCGCCGCCGTGGCGTCGAGGTAGAAGGGATGGTGGGCGGTGATGGTGTACTGGCCGGGCGCCAGCGTGACGGCGAACGAGCCATCCGCGGCTGTCGCGGCTGCCTGCGAACCGACGCTAATCTGCGTGCCGGCGTGACTCGCGCGCCCTTCGAGCCGCACGTTGCCGCCGACGATCTGGGGGGGGGCGCTTGTGGCGGTCGGCGACGCGGTGGCTGTGGGGCTGACCGTGGCTGTGGGCGTGCTCGTCCCAGTCGGCGTCGCCGTGGGGGTGCGGGTCGCCGTGGGCGTGGTGGTAGGCGTCAGGCTGGGGGTCCAAGTGGGCGGCGGGGTCGCCAGGCTGAACGCCTTGAGGACGGCGCTTAGACTGTTGATGGACGGGAACTGGCGGCTGTTCTTGGGGTCGGTGATGAGCTGCCCCGTGACCTTGAGAATCGACAGGATGGTGCTCGGCTTGAGGTTAGGGTTCGCCTGGAGCATGAGCGCCGCCGTCCCGGCCGCGGTCGGTGACGCCTGGGATGTGCCGTAGAATGTGGATGTCCCCGTGCCGAGGCCATCGCCGCGCACCGGCGCGCCCGGCGCCAGAATGTCGAGCCGCGCACTGCTGTTGGTGAAGCACGTCACGACGTTGTAGTCCGACGCGGCGTCGTAGCACGTTGGCCATGATCCGCCGAAGTAGCTCTGCCACGTACCCCAGGCGGGCATTCGCCCGCGATTGCCGTTGTAGACCGCGCCGACAGCGATGACGCCGGTGTTACAGGCCGGCGAGGCGATCTGCGAGGTCGAACCCTGGTTGCCGCTGGACGCGAAGATGGTTACGCCCAGGGCGGTGAGCTGGGCGACGACGTTGGTCACGTCGGGCTGGGCGCTGTCGCACGCGCCGCCATAGAGGGCATTCGTGCCGAGGCTCATGTTGACGATTTTGATGGTGTACTGCCCCTGGTTGGCGCGCACCCAATCCAGGCCGGCGAGCCAGTCGGAGACCCAGCCGCTGGAGTCGCCGGCGAGCACCTTGACGCCGACGATCTTGGTGGCGGGGGCGAAGCCCAGCGGCGCGACGTGGCCGTCGGAGGTGATGATGCTCGTCACGTTGGAGCCGTGGCCGTTGTTGTCCTCGGCGCTCGTTCCCTCGGTGGCCGCGTTGGGCGGGCAGTCCCCGGCGGTGAAGCAGTGCTGGCCGACGATGTCGCCGCTCAGGTCGGGGTGCGCGGTGTTGACGCCGGTATCGAGGACGGCCGCCGTGACCCCCGCGCCCGTCACGCCGTAGCTCGTGTGTACCACGTCTGCGCCGAGGGCGTGGACGCTACGGTCCAGGTGGGCGCTGCTCGGCTCATCCGTGTAGACGGTGGCGACCAGGGGATTCGCGGCCAGGGCTTTGAGAGCGTCGGCCCGGATGACGCCGGCCAGGGCGGGAACGAAGGTGTAGCGGCGCGAGAGGGCGAAGGAGTTCGGCGGCAACTGGGCCAGGACGTCGGCCTGTGCCCCGGCAATCGCCGCCGCGCGCACCGCGTCCTCGGCCTGGATTGACACCGGATCGCGCAGACTGATGATGACGCGCGCGGCGCCGGCGCTGGCGACGCTGGCTGCGACGGCGGCCTGAATGTCCGGGCGCGGCGGGTCGGCCTGGGCCGCCGCCGGCAGGAGACAGGCGAGGAGCAGCACGAAGAGCGCCCACAGGCGCGGGCGGAACACAAGCATGAAAGCCTCCAGGCAAGTGGCGTACATGTAGAATGACGTTGGCGTTTCGTGGAAGATACGCCCGGCAGCTCATGGTGTGGTTGTCATAAGGCCCATGTGAATTTCGTGATCCGTAGCGCCGACTTTAGTCGGCTCTTGATGTGCTGCCGACTGAAGCCAGCGCTACAGGGAGAAGTCAGGCCAACTGAAGTCAGCGCTACAGGGAGAGGGTCTCAGTCAGGCAGGATGGCGACGACGCGGGCCGGGCCGGCGCTGCCTCCCTTGACCTTCAGAGGGAAGCACGCGACCTTGTAGCCGAAGGGCGGGAGCTGATCCAGGCGCACCAATCGCTCGATCTGGCAGTAGGGCAGATCGGCCTGGTGCGCCGCCCAGAAGATGCCACTCTCCTGGCGCTTGAGGGCCTCGGCGGCCTGCACGTCGAGGGGCTGGTCCCAGCCCCAGGCATCTATGCCCATGACGCGGATGCCCTGCTCGTACAGCCAGTGCGTCGCCTCGGCCGTGACGCCGGGGCCGTGGAACATGTAGTCCGGCGCGCCGTAGAACCTGTCGCAGCCGGTGCGGATCATGACGATGTTCAGCGGGTGGAGGCGGTAGCCGATGCGGTCCAGCTCGTACTGGAGGTCCTCGACGGTCACGGCGTCGCCCTTGCCTTTGTGGCTGAAGTCCAGGACGACGCCGTCCTGGAAGAACCACTCCAGGGGAATCTCGTCAATGGTCTGGGCGCGCTGCCCCTGGATCGTGCTGTTGTAGTGCCAGGGGGCGTCCACGTGGGTGACGTCGTGGGTCATGAGGCGGGTGAACGTCTCCGTCGCCCATCCTTCGCCGTCGCGCAGGAGGCGGCGGGGCACGTGCAGGATTTGCTCGACCTGCGCCGCGCCGTGGTCGTGGTCGTTGAGGGTCAGGCCGGTGCTGATGAAGGCCGGCGTACCTTCTGGGCTGGGGACGATCTCGGCCGAGAGATCAACGATGCGCATGCTGCCTCCTACGACGAGCGGTCGTCGCTGCGATTTGAGTCTGGGGGAGATGATAGCGCAACTTCGGGCAAAGGCAAGACACGCGGCCAGAGCTGCGCGGCGATAAGGGCGAAGGCGACGACGTAGAGGACGCCGGCGGCCAGGGGCAGGATGCGCGCCAGGGACTCGTCCAGCGAGGCGATGAGCAGGTCGTACAGCAAGCCGCAGGCGACCCCCGCGTTGAGCGCGGTGTAGCCGAGGCGCACCAGCCCCTCGCGGCCCCGCGAGCGGCCCGGCAGGCGCGGGAGAATCCAGAACGCGACGCCGATGCTGAACTGGGCCATCCACCCGACCAGGAGAATGTGGGCGTGGGAGGCGCGGAAGCGCCACAGGGCCGGCCACCACCCCAGCCCCTTGTTGGCGAGGACGAGGCCGCCCAGGGTAAACCCGACGAGCAGCCAGACGAGCGCCGTCCGCACCATCAGGCGGCCCAGAGGGGGCATCAGCCCTTCCTCGCGGCGTCGGGGCGGCGCGCGGGGCCGGCCCGCCCTTTGACGCGCGGCCAGATGAGGGCGACGAACACGGCGGCGGCGACGACCTGCAACACGGCGGACGCGACCAGGGGCCAGCCTAACAGGGGCGACGCGGCCGCGCCCAGCCACGGCTCGGCGGCGACGCGCAGCAGCAGCCCCAGGTTGAGGGCGACGTATACCAGCCAGCCGAGGCGCTCGTCGCCGTGGGGCTGCTCGCGACTGAAGGCCGGGAACATCCACAGCGCCACGCCGAAGATGAGCTGCGCCGCCCAGCCGACCATGAGCAGGTGGTAGAAGGTCGGCTGAAGCGCGGCGATGGCCGGGCTGAGGCCGAACGCCTCGTTGACCAGGAGCAGCCCGCCGACGACGGCGGCGGCCAGGAGCCAGAGGAGGGCGGTTCGAATGAAGAAGCGCGCTTGAGGGTACATGGGCTTAAACTCGCGGTGAATGAGCCGTGCTCAATTATACGTCGGATGACGCGGCGCAGGGGTGAAAACGCCGCATCGCAGATTGCGCCGCGACTCGGATGGGTTTATAATACGCACACACCCCTCGCCCCCACCGGGCGCGAGGCGGCGGAGCCTGCCAGCCAGCCGCTATCGGAACGCCTCGCCGGCGTTGCCACCCCGCATCACAATCAAACTGTGCCAGAGGAGAATCTTATGAGCCTCAATAGCTTCGGCGCCCGCTCAACGCTCAGTTTTGGGGGCCGCGATTACGAGATTTATCGCCTGGATGCTCTCGAAAAGGCGGGCCTGGACATTACGCGCCTGCCGTACTCCCTCAAAATCCTGCTCGAAAATCTTCTCCGCAACGAAGACGGCAAGAACGTCACCCACGACGACATTCGCACCCTGGCCCAGTGGGACCCGAAGTCGGCGCCGACCGCCGACATCTCCTTCATGCCGGGCCGCGTGCTGATGCAGGACTTCACCGGCGTGCCGCTGGTGGTAGACCTGGCGACGATGCGCGATGCCGTGGTCGAGCTTGGCGGCGACCCGGACAAGGTCAACCCGCTCTCGCCGGCGGAGATGGTCATTGACCACTCGGTGCAGGTGGATGTGTTCGGGACGTCGACGGCGGTCCAGATGAACACCGACCTGGAGTACAGGCGCAACCAGGAGCGCTACGCCTTCCTGCGGTGGGCGCAGACGGCGTTCGAGAACTTCAAGGTCGTCCCGCCGCGCACGGGCATCGTTCACCAGGTGAACCTGGAGTACCTGGCGCGCGTCGTCTTTGCCGTGGAGAAGGGCGGCAAGTGGCACGCCTACCCCGACACGCTGGTCGGCACCGACTCGCACACGACGATGGTCAACGGCCTGGGCGTCCTGGGCTGGGGCGTCGGCGGCATCGAGGCGGAGGCGGCGCTACTCGGCCAGCCGATGTCCATGCTCATCCCACAGGTCGTCGGCTTCCGGCTCACCGGCCAACTGCCGTCGGGCGCGACGGCGACGGACCTTGTGCTGACCGTGACCGAGATGCTGCGCAAGAAGGGCGTTGTGGGCATGTTCGTCGAGTTCTTCGGCCCCGGCCTGCACACCCTCACCCTCGCCGACCGCGCCACCATCGGCAACATGTCGCCCGAGTTCGGCTCGACCGTCGCCATCTTCCCCGTGGACGAGCAGACGCTGCGCTATCTGCGCTTCAGCGGCCGCGCGGGCGAGCACGTGGATTTCGTCGAGCGGTACATGACGGAGCAAGGTCTGTTCCACACCGCCACCTCCCCGGACGCCGAGTACTCCAGCACGCTGGAGCTGGACCTGGGCGCCGTTGTGCCGAGCATCGCCGGCCCGCGCCGCCCGCAGGACCGCGTCAAGCTCGCCGAGGCGCGCGAGGTCTTCCTATCCGTCCTGCCGACACTCGTCCCGCCGGCGCCGGCCGGCCAGGTGGCGGTCGCCTCGACGAGCGACGAGGAAGGCATCCCAGTCATCATGGGCCGCGAGGAGTTCGAGCTGGATCATGGCTCCGTCGTGATTGCGGCGATTACGAGCTGCACCAACACCTCGAACCCGTCGGTCATGGTCGGCGCCGGCCTGGTGGCGAAGAAGGCGGCCGAACGGGGACTGAAGGCCAGGCCGTGGGTGAAGACATCCCTGGCGCCCGGCTCGCGCG
The DNA here is from genome assembly GCA_046328525.1 of Anaerolineae bacterium. GTDB lineage: Bacteria > Chloroflexota > Anaerolineae > Epilineales > JAHCIE01 > JBDHWG01. The sequence continues at coordinate 1,719,035 of JAXLWK010000003.1, read as the reverse complement.
TCGTCACGGACTACCTCGACGCGGCCGATTTGACGCGCTACCTGGACGAGGTGGGCTTCTACACCGTGGGCTACGGCTGCACGACGTGCATCGGCAACTCCGGCCCACTGCCGCCAGAGATTTCGGCGGCCATCGAGGAAGGCAAGCTCGTGGTGTGCTCGGTGCTGTCGGGCAACCGCAACTTTGAGGGCCGCATCCAGGGTGAGGTGCGCGCCAACTACCTGATGTCGCCGCCCCTCGTCGTGGCCTATGCCCTGGCCGGGCGCATGGACATTGACCTGATGAACGAGCCTCTGGCCGAGGACAAGGACGGGCAGCCGGTCTACCTGAAGGACATCTGGCCGATGCCGGACGAGATCGAGATGGTCATCCAGTCGTCCCTCAAGGAGGACATGTACCGCAAGAGCTACGCCGAGGTGTTCACCGGCGACGAGAACTGGAACGCGCTGACGGTCCCGGAGGGCGACCGCTACGCCTGGGACGCCGGGTCAACGTACATCGCGCGCCCGCCGTTCTTCGAGCACATGCCGAAGGACGCGCCGGCGAGTATGGACGACATCCAGGGCGCGCGCGTCCTGGTGATGGTCGGCGACAGCATCACCACCGACCACATCTCCCCGGCCGGCTCTATTCGCGCCAACTCGCCGGCCGGCCAGTACCTCATCAGCCACGGCGTCGAGGTGAAGGACTTCAACACTTACGGCGCGCGGCGCGGCAACCACGAGGTCATGATGCGCGGGACGTTTGCCAACATCCGCCTGCGCAACCATCTCGTGCCGGGCCGCGAGGGCTGGTGGACGCGGCACTTCCCCGACGGCCACGTGGTCGCCATCTACGACGCGGCCATGCGCTACCAGGCGGAGGGCGTGCCGCTCATCGTCCTGGCGGGCAAGGAGTATGGCACCGGCTCCAGCCGCGACTGGGCGGCGAAGGGGACGCGGCTCTTGGGCGTCAGTGCCGTGCTGGCGGAGAGCTTCGAGCGCATCCACCGCTCGAACCTGGTCGGCCTGGGTGTTCTGCCCCTTCAATACAAGGCCGGCCAGACCGCCGAGGGCCTGGGCCTGACCGGCGAGGAGACGTTCGACATTCTCGGCCTGACCGAGGGGGTGCGGACGAGCTTCGCCGACGGGCGCGAGGTCACGGTGCGCGCGACCAAGCCGAGCGGGGAGGCGACGGAGTTCGCGGTCGTGGTACGCCTGGACACGGCGCAGGAAGTCATCTACTACCGCCACGGCGGCATCTTGCAGTTTGTCCTGCGCCAGATGCTCGCCGGCGCATGATCGAGCGGGTGGCTCGACGTGACTGCGGACCTATGGGACACGGAGAGGCAGCGTCCAGCTGCCTCTCCTCCGCTTGCCCTCCCCTACCCACCGTCAGCCTGACAAGAATTGGGCGTATGGGAAACGTGCAATTTCTTAAGGCGGATTTTAACTTTCGGTCCCTTGAAATTCCTTCCGCTTTGTGATACACTATCTTCCGCCAGACGCGAGTCCCATATATTGTGGGTCTTGTTGCTAACTGACCCCTACATATGGACATAAGTGCGCCGGCCGTCCTCTGTGGCAGTTTTGGCCCCCTGTCACGCTCCCCAGCTATCAACTCCCGCATAATGGAGAAGTCCGTATGCGTTGCCCCTTCTGTCGCTCGGATACGCGTGTCGTTGACACGCGCGAAGTCGGTAACGAGATTCGCCGCCGCCGCGAATGTAACGCCTGTCAGCAGCGGTTTACAACCTATGAGCGCCTGGCCGCCGTCAACACCCTGGTGGTCAAGCGCGACAATCGCCGCGAGGAGTTCAACCGCGACAAGCTGCGGCGCAGCATCCTGCTCTCCTGCACCAAGCGTCCCATCTCCTCGGACGCGATCGAGAACCTGGTGAGTGAGGTTGAGGCGGAGATCTACCGCCAGAATCGCGGTGAGGTGCCGAGTGTCCTCATCGGTGAGCTGGTGATGGAGAAGCTCCGCCGCCTGGACGATGTCGCCTATGTTCGCTTCGCCTCCGTCTACCGCGACTTCCGCGACGTGGAGATGTGGGCCGAGGAAATCCGGCGGCTGAAGGAGCGCAAAGAGCGCGAGGAAATGGAACGGCAGCAGCTTCGCCTGGCGCTATAGCCTAACGTTGTGACATGGGCGGAGGGGGCCGATGCTTGCCCCACTCCGCTTTTCGTTGGAAAGTTTTGTCGCAGAGAGGAGTCTTGCATGTCCGAGAGTTTGCTCCCCGCCCCCACTGCGTCGGCCCCCCGCGAGATCCAGCTCACCCCTAACGCCCGCGTCGTTCTCAGCAAGCGCTACCTGCGGCGTGGCCCTGACGGCCAGCCGATCGAAGCTGTCGAGGGGATGTTCGAGCGCATTTCCCGCGCCGTGGCTGAGCCGGATACCGCTCACGGCGACTTCGACGAGACCGAGCTGAAGTTCTTCGATCTGCTGACGACGCTGCGCTTCTTCCCCAACTCGCCCACGTTCACCGGCGCCGGCACACCCCTGGGGCAGCTCGCTGCCTGCTTCGTGCTCCCCATCCAGGACGACATGGGCCGCGAGGCGGATGGCATCTTCCAGACACTGCGCAACGCGGCGCTGATTCAGCAGACGGGCGGCGGTAACGGCTTCTCCTTTTCTCGCCTGCGGCCGAAGGGTGACTTCGTGGCGACGTCGGCAGGAACGGCGACGGGGCCGGTGGGCTTCCTGCGCGTCTACGACAAGGCTTTCGGGGAAGTGGCGCAGGGGGGGAGTCGGCGCGGGGCCAACATGGCCGTGCTGCGCGTGGATCATCCGGACATCATGGAGTTCATTCGCTGCAAAGCCCAGGAAGGGCAGATCTCCAACTTCAACATCTCGGTCGCCCTGACCGACGACTTCATGCGCGCCGTCAAGGACGACGCCGAGTTCGATCTCCTCAATCCGCGCGACCACTCGGTCTGGAAGAGGGTGCGGGCGCGGGAGGTGTTCGACGAGATCGTGAAGTACGCGCATCACAACGGCGAGCCGGGCTGCCTGTTCATTGACACGGCCAACGCCGCTAACCCCGTCCCCCACCTGTACGCGCTGGAGAGCACCAATCCGTGCGGAGAACAGTGGTTAGGGCCATACGAGAACTGCTGCCTCGGCTCGATCAACCTGGCGCAACACATCACCGTCGTGAATGGGAAGCGCGAGGTGGACTGGGCGAAGCTCCAGCGCACGACCGAGGAGGCGACGCACTTTCTGGACAACGTCGTGTCGGCCAACAAGTACGTCCCGTCGGTGCCCGAGCTGCGCCGCGCCGCCCTCCGCGCCCGCCGCATCGGCCTCGGCATCATGGGCCTGGGCGACATGATGTACGCCCTCGGCGTGCGCTACGGCAGCCGCGCGGGCGAGGAGTTCGCGGGGCAGATCATGGAGTTCGTGCGGTTCCACTGCATGCGCACCTCGGTGAAGCTGGCGGAGGAGCGCGGGCCGTTCGAGTCCATCCGCGGCTCGATTTACGATCCCGACGACCTGAAGTGGCAGCCGCCGACGCCGCTATCGCCCTACACCCACGACTGGGGGCGTCCCGCCGTCAACTGGACGGGAATCGTGACCGGAATTCGGCAGCACGGCATCCGCAACGCTGCCCAGACGACCATCGCGCCGACGGGCACGATTGCCACGGTGGCCGGCTGCGAGGGCTACGGCTGCGAGCCGGTGTTCGCCCTGGCCTACACGCGCCACGTCAAGGACCCCAACGGCGGCCCGGACATTGACCTGACCTACGCCAGCCCGCTGTTCGAGCAGGCGCTGACCGAGGTGGGCCTTGACGAAGTGGCGCGGCAGAAGATCTACGACAAGGTGATGCGCACAGGCACCTGTCAGGACATCGCCGAGGTGCCTGCCGCGATCCGCGACACCTTCGCCGTCGCCGGCGACATCGCACCGGAAGAGCACGTCCGCATGCAGGCGGCCATGCAGGCGTTTGTGGATAACTCCCTCAGCAAGACGTGCAATTTCCCGGAGGGCGCGGCGGAGGCGGATGTCGCCAAGGCGTTCATGATGGCGTGGGAGCTGGGCTGCAAGGGCCTGACGGTGTACGTGACCGGCTCGCGGGAGCAGGTCGTCCTCGAGACGAAGCAGACGCAGGAGGCGAAGCAGCAGGCGAAGCTGCCGGTCGTCGTGCCGAAGCCGCGCGAGCGCCAGTCGGTGCTGACCGGCAAGACCTACCGCATGGAGACGCCCATCGGCACGGCCTATGTTACCATCAACGAGTGTGACGGCGAGCCGTATGAGGTGTTTATCAACGTCGGCAAGGGCGGCAGCGACGTGGCCGCCGTGTCCGAGGCGCTCGGCCGCCTCTGCTCCCTCGAGCTTCAGACCCCGTCGCCCCTGTCGGCGCGCGACCGCGCGAAGGAGATCGTCCACAAGCTGCGCGGCATCAGCGGCAGCCAGGCTATTGGCTTTGGGCCGCAGCGCGTGGCGTCTCTGCCGGACGCCATCGCCGTCGCCCTGTCGCGGTACATCGAAGCCGACCAGGAGCAGGCGATGCAGCTGCCGCTGACAGCCGCCGCGACGGCAGAGGCGGTGATGCCAACCAACGGCAACGGCAAGTCGGCGCACCGCGATCTGTGTCCGGAGTGCGGCCAGGCGACGCTGATGCACGAGGAGGGCTGCCGCCACTGCATCTCGTGTGGGTTCTCGAAGTGCTAAACGTGTCCCAGGGTGAAAGCTGTTGGCGGTTACACGGACGATGAGCGCAATGTGGTGGCGACTTCCGGTCGCCCTCGCAGCCGCGAGAACAACTGGAAGTCGCCACTCCAAAAGCGTCGTCGAACCATCGTGCAGCAACCTTACAGTTTTTGAGAAAGCTTTTCACCCAGGCGATTGACTATTGACACGCGGCGGCAATGGGGGTATACTGGCTCTGACGCGTCAAGACATCCCCGCCGCACACCCCTGCCATCATCTTTCTCACCCTCCCAACCCCTTGACGCGTTGTTGAAGAGGCCGACGCATGACCGCGTCGGCCTCTTTCATTATGCACGCAACGCCCGGCTGTCTTCGCGGAGCGCGCCGGGTAAGAAAGGCGTCGGCCTCGCATCTATCGGTTACGCCGTTTTGCAACGCAGCGCGGCATGACCGCCGCCGGCCTAGATTTGCAAAATCCCAGCATTAGGACTTGACAAACCACGCTGTATTCGCTATAATAGCAGATTGCACGATTCCGCCATGCCTGGTTCAGGCCGCGTCTGAGGCAATCTCGCCGTCGCTGTGGCTGTCCTTCGCTCCCGGCGGAGAGCGAACGATAGTGGGGGCGCTCCGGCAAATGAGATTGCTCATCCTGTCACGCGGGCTGGACTGGGTTATTTGTGTGAATAGGCTTCACAGTCGCCCAGAGTGAAGTTGAGTTAAGAAGGAAGGTCGCATGGCTGTTGACACGATGCTTGGCTCGCCGGTGACACCGGCCCTGACGAACGCCGCTGTTCGCCGTCCCCGCAAGTCGTATTCCCGAATCCACGAGATCCACCCAACGCCCGACCTGATCGAAGTCCAAATCAAGTCCTACCAATGGTTCCAGGACGAGGGCCTGCGCGAGCTGTTCGAAGAAATCAGCCCCATCGTCTCGTTCAACAAAGCTCTCGAGCTGCATTTCGTTGACTATCGCTTCGACGACCCGAAGCACAGCGAAAAAGAAGCCCGCGAGATGGACATGACCTACGCCGCTCCGCTGTGGGTCCAGGTCCGTCTCGTCAACCGCGACACGGGCGAGATTCAGGAGCAGGAAGTCTTCATGGGTGACTTCCCGCTCATGACCGACAAAGGCACGTTCATCATCAACGGAACCGAGCGCGTCGTCGTGTCGCAACTCATCCGCTCGCCCGGCGTCTACTTCACCGTCGAAGAGGACCGCGCGACCGGCCGCAGCATGGCCATGGCCAAGCTCATCCCCAACCGTGGCGCGTGGCTGGAGTTCGATACCTCCAAGCGCGACGTGCTCTCGGTCAAGGTGGACCGCAAGCGCAAGTTCCCCGTCAGCCAGCTCCTGCGCGCCATCGGCGTCGGCGGCGACGAGGACATGCTGGCGATCTTCACCGACGTGGACACCGAGCCGGACCACCCGTTCATGGAGGCGACGCTGGAGCGCGACCCCACCTCAACTCAGGAGGAGGCGCTCCTCGACTTCTACAAGAAGCTGCGACCTGGCGATCCGGCGACGCTGGACAACGCCCGCAACTTCCTGACCAACCTGCTCTTCCAGCCGCGCCGCTACGACCTCAACCGCGTCGGCCGCTACAAGCTGAACCGCCGCCTGGGGCTGGAAGGTCAGATTGACCTCAAGACGACGACCCTGACCAAGGATGACCTGATCCAGGTCATCAAGCACATGATCAAGGTCAACAACGGCCAGGAGCGTCCGGACGACATTGACCACCTCGGCAACCGCCGCGTGAAGACCGTCGGCGAGCTGCTCCAGAACCAGCTGCGCATCGGCCTGCTGCGCATGGAGCGCGTCGTGCGCGAGCGCATGAGCACGCGCGAGCCGGAAGGTGTCTCGCCGCTGGCGCTCATCAACATCCGGCCGGTGGTCGCCGCGACCCGCGAGTTCTTCGGCGGCAGCCAGCTCAGCCAGTTCAACGACCAGACGAACCCGCTCGCTGAGCTGACGCACAAGCGCACCCTGTCGGCCCTCGGCCCCGGCGGCCTTCGCCGCGAGCGCGCCGGCTTCGACGTGCGCGACGTGCACCACAGCCACTACGGCCGCATCTGCCCCATCGAGACGCCCGAAGGCCCGAACATTGGCCTCATCGGCCGCCTCGCCACGTTTGGCCGCGTCAACGAGTATGGCTTCATCGAGACACCGTACCGCCGCGTCCTGCGCGAGGTTCCGAACCGGGTAGACGACCTGGTGGATCGTTCGCTGCGCCAGGACATCATGGACCCGCAGACCGGCGACCTCATCGCCGCGAAGGGCACGCGCATTGACGCCGAGCTGGCGCAGAAGCTCGTCATGCTGCCGGCCGAGCGCATCCCGGTCGCCCCGTTCGCCACGAACGAGATCGTGTACATGACGGCGGACGAGGAAGACAAGTACACCATCGCCAACGCCAGCGCGCCGGTCAATGAGTACAACGAGTTCGTGCGCGCCCGCGCCTCCGTGCGCCGCAACCAGCAGCCGACGCAGGAGACGGTCGAGCGCATTGACTTCTACGACGTCTCGCCCAAGCAGATCGTCGGCGTGTCGGCGGCGCTCATCCCGTTCCTGGAGCACGACGACGCCAACCGCGCCCTCATGGGCTCCAACATGCAGCGCCAGGGCGTGCCGCTCATTAAGCCCGAAGCCCCCATCATCGGGACGGGCATGGAGTACAAGGCCGCCGTGGACTCCGGCCAGGTTGCGCTCGCCGAGGAAGACGGCGAGGTCATCAGCGCCCAGTCGCACGAGATCGTCGTGCGCGGCGCGAGCGGCGAGAAGGCCTACCCGCTGCGCAAGTACAACCGCTCGAACCAGTCCATGTGCATTGACCAGCGCCCCATTGTGACACGCGGCCAGCTCGTCACGAAGGGCCAGGTCATCGCCGACAGCTCCTCGACCGAAGAGGGTGAGCTGGCCCTCGGCCAGAATGTCCTGGTAGCCTTCCTCTCGTGGGAGGGCGGCAACTACGAGGACGCCATCCTGGTCAGCGAGAACGTGGTGCGCGACGACAAGTTCACCTCGATCCACATCGAGAAGCACGAGATCGAGGCGCGCGACACGAAGCTCGGCCCCGAGGAGATCACGCGCGACATCCCGAACGTCGGTGAGGACGCGCTCAAGGACCTCGACGGCGAGGGCATCATCCGCATCGGCGCCGAAGTCGGCCCCGGCGACATCCTTGTCGGCAAGATCACGCCGAAGGGTGAGACGGACCTGACGCCGGAAGAGAAGCTGCTGCGGGCGATCTTCGGCGAGAAGGCGCGCGAGGTCAAGGACTCGTCGCTGCGCCTGCCCCACGGTGAGAAGGGCAAGATCGTGGACGTGAAGTCCTTCACCCGCGAGGAGAGCGCCGACCTGCCGGCCGGCGTGGACCGCATGGTGCGCGTCCAGGTGGCCCAGCAGCGCAAGGTCACCGAGGGCGACAAGATGGCGGGCCGCCACGGCAACAAGGGCGTCATCTCGAAGGTCGTGCCCATCGAGGACATGCCGTACCTCGAAGACGGCACGCCGGTCGAGATCATCCTCAACCCGCTGGGCGTGCCGGGCCGCATGAACATCGGCCAGATCCTCGAGACGCACCTGGGCTGGGCGGCGCACCGCCTCGGCTTCCGCGTGACCACGTCGGTGTTCGACGGCGCGAAGGAAGACGAGATCGCGGCCGAGCTGGCCCGCGCCTGGATGACCGACCAGGCCTGGCGCTCGGTCACGGACCGCGCCTGGGCGTGGCTCAACGAGCAGGGCTACGACGCGGAGGACCTGAAGGACGACCAGGAGGCGCGCTTGGAGTTCATGGCGTCCCACTGGGGCGCGGACTGGGAGACGCTCAACACCGACCCGGTTTACGCGCGCCGTGTCGCTACCGAGCACTGGCTCGAGGAGCAGGGCTGCAACGCCCAGCAGATTCTCATCTGGGAGGATGACACCCGCTCCCAGCGCGAGCGCGAGCAGAGCGACGTGATCACCCGCGAGACGTGCTACCGCCTGTGGATGCAGAAGTGGAGCTACGACGGCTACGCGGACAAGCAGTTCGAGTCCGTCGCCGCCATCCCGGCCGACAAGCTGGAGCTGGAGGCTGAGCGCTTCGGCCGCGTGATCCGCCGCCCGATGCCGACCTCCGGCAAGGTCGTCCTCTACGACGGCAAGACCGGCGAGCCGTTCGATACGCCGGTGACGGTGGGCATCATCTATATGATGAAGCTGGCCCACCTGGTCGAGGACAAGGTGCACGCGCGCTCCACCGGCCCATACTCGCTGGTGACGCAGCAGCCCCTGGGCGGCAAGGCGCAGTTCGGCGGGCAGCGCTTCGGCGAGATGGAGGTCTGGGCGCTGGAGGCTTACGGCGCGGCGCACACCCTGCAGGAGATGCTCACCATCAAGTCCGACGACGTGACAGGCCGCGTCAAGACCTACGAGGCCATCGTCAAGGGTGAGGAGATCAACGAGCCGGGCGCGCCGGAGTCGTTCCTGGTGCTGGTGAAGGAGCTTCAGAGCCTGGGCCTGACGGTCGAGGCGCTGGACCAGGCGGGGGCGCTCATCCCGCTGGGCAAGGAAGACTACGACGAGCGCATGCCGAAGCTCGGCAGCCTGGGCCTGGGCGCGATGGGGCGCAGCGGCGGCCGCAAGGTCGCCCCGACCCTCGAGTCGAGCGACGAGGACGAGGCGTAAGACAACCCTCACCCCCTACCCCCTCTCCCACAAGGGGAGAGGGGATACAAGAGGCAGGCACGAGGCACGGAGACGCGCAAGCGCTCCGTGCCTCGCTGCTTGTGCGGATGGGCCTTTGGACCGCGAAAGGCGCGAAAGGCCGCGAAAACCACGAAAGGGTTGGCCGTAGGAGGCTCCTTCCGCGCCTTTCCTCCCTTTCCCCCTTTCGTGGTCCACCCCCTCAGCACCATTGCGTGACTATCCCATGGGAGCGCTTGGTGTGACACGCTAACCGGAGTAGAATGATGGCCTGAGACACGGCAGTTGAGCGAGGGCTAGGCGATGGAGATTGGGGAGACTCTTGATGTGGGGCGGGCGGAGGAGCTCGGCCAGTGGCTGGCGGCGAACGGCCAAGCGGCGAGGGAGATCTGGGTCCTCATCTACAAGAAGGGGTCGGGAAAGCAGACCGTCACGTACCCGGAGCTTGTCGAGACGGCGCTGTGCTACGGTTGGATAGACGGCCTGGCGAAGAGCGTGGACGCCGAGAAGTACGCCCAACGCTTCTCGCCGCGCCGCAAGAAGAGCCACTGGACAGAGACGAACAAGGCGCTGGCGCGGCGGCTCATCGCCGAGGGGCGCATGACCGACGCCGGCCGCGCCGCCCTGCCGACGGATATGCGCGAGTGATAATGGAAACTTCGTGATGCAGAAGCGGTGGGCAACAATGCCTGTAGACATCTATGAAGAGGTCGAAGCGCTTAGCACCGAATTAAGAGACGCTGGAGAGATCCGCTCTAGCACCAGACTTGATGAGGCCATGTCTCTTAGTGGCCACTGGGGCGAGGTTATCGGAGCTCTTCGGGTTCAACTGCGGCATCTCCGCACGAGCAATGTGTCGCAGCGTCTCGCCTTACAGGCTCGAATAGACGAACTGCTTGAATATCTCGACGAGGTGTTGGGGTCATAGACACGCGGGCGGCATTGCGATGCCTCGCGAGGGCACCAGCTCGTTCGCGGAATGGTAGTGGACCAAGACCATAAGGAATCGGGCTGAGTGTATTGTTTCGCGCCTTTCGTGACCTTTTGAATGTTTTCCTGGTCCAACACCTCACGCGGTCGGATGATTTGCCCGCTTCATGTATAATGGATGGACGAGCGAGAGGCCTCTTCTTCCTTTGCGCCTCTGCGCCTTTGCGTTACTATTTCTTTCCTAGAGGAGACGCACCATGGACGAGTCGAAGTCGCCGGAGCGTAAGTATATTATCGTCGAGCAGAACGGGCCGTACCACGTCAAGGGCGGCATTCCCCTCGTCGCCAAGATCCAGGTGGTCTCGGAACACGGCGAGCCGCTGGCCTGGCGCAAGGAAGGCGTGATTCAGGCGGCCGGCGACTACAAGCTCTGCCGCTGTGGGCATTCCAGCACCATGCCGTTCTGCGATGACACTCACTTCGAGATTGAGTTCGACGGCACGGAGACGGCGGAGACCGGCCCGACCGCCGAACGCCAGCGGGCGTTTGGCCGCGCGACCCGCATCGTCGTTAAGAAGGACTCCACGCTGTGCATGGAGGCCGGCTTCTGCGGCATGGTCAACGCCAACATGCCGAGCCTGGTGGCGGCGACGAACGACACGAAGGTGCGGTCGCTGGTGATCGCCATGGTCGAGCGCTGCCCGTCCGGGTCGCTGACGTACCGCGTCGAGTCCGCTGACACCGACAACGAGCCGGACCTGCCGCAGCAGATCGTGGTGACCACCGAGATTACCGACGAGGGGCCTATCGCCGGGCCGCTGTGGATCACCGGCGGCATCCCGATTGAGCGCGCCGACGGCCAGCCGTTCGAGACGCGCAACCGCGTCACCCTGTGCAACTGCGGGGCGTCGAGCCACAAGCCCCTGTGCGATGGGACGCACCGCGAGATGGCGGAGCAGTTGGGGCGGCGGCGTGCGCCGAAGTCGCGGTAGGCCGGCGGCGGGCAAAGGTAAGACTGGGGCGGCGGATGCGTCTGATGAAAGGCGGCCGTCGCCCCTGCGCATACCCTGCGGTGTAATCCCATAAAATTTGCGCATCCGTAACGCCACGAGTATAATTACCTGTCGCGGGCATCCCTGCGCGTACTCATTCTGGTTTAACGCCAATACTCTGGCGCGGCCAATGCGCGAGAGTTCGGACGAAGAAAGACGAAGGAGAGCGGCGTTGCCGACTATCAATCAGCTGGTTCGCAAGGGCCGGCAGTCTACGAGCAAGAAGAGCAAATCGCCTGCGCTGCACTACACGTTGAACGCGCAGAAGCGCAAGACGACTTACGGCCAGGGCGCGCCGCAGAAGCGTGGCGTCTGCACCCAGGTGCGCACGACAACCCCGAAGAAGCCGAACTCGGCGCTGCGCAAGATTGCCCGCGTGCGCCTCAGCAATGGCTTCGAGGTGACGGCGTACATTCCTGGGGAGGGCCATACCCTCCAGGAGCACTCGGCGGTGCTGATCCGCGGCGGCCGCGTGAAGGACCTGCCGGGCGTGCGCTACCACATCGTGCGCGGTACGCTGGACGCCACGGGCGTGGACAAGCGCCGTCGCGGGCGATCGAAGTACGGGGCGAAGCGGCCTAAGGCCGGCGCGCCCGCCACGACTGGGAAGAAGAGGTAGTGAGGAACCATGCCACGACGCGGTACGATTGTACGACACCAGCCTCTGCCCGATCCGCGCTATAGCAGCGTGATCGTGACGCAGTTCACGAACAAGATCATGGAACGCGGCAAGAAGAGCGTCGCGCAGCGCCTCTTCTACGACGCGATGGACCAGATTGAGGCGCGCACCGGCAAGCCGGGCATCCAGACCTTCGAGCAGGCGCTGCGCAACGCGACGCCGATGATCGAGGTGAAGCCTCGGCGTGTCGGCGGCTCGACGTACCAGGTGCCGGTGGAGATTCGCCCCGACCGCCGCCAGGCGCTGGCGATCCGCTGGCTCATCGGCAGCGCTCGCAGCCGCCCCGGCAAGGGCTTCAGCGAGAAGCTCGCCGCCGAGCTGATGGACGCCGCTGCCAACCAGGGCGCGACGGTCCGCCGGCGCGAGGAAACGCACCGCATGGCGGAGGCCAACCGGGCGTTCGCTCACTATCGCTGGTAACGACAGGCAAGACAACCGAACGGCCAGGTGGCATGACGCAGACGTTGTGCTGAACAAGAGCGTCTGAGGCATCCCATCTGGCCGGTCGAAACAAGAGAGAATTCTCGTGGCGCGGTCGCTGCGTAAGCGGCGAGACTTCCACTGAGCAGCACACCACCACCCGATCGGGTGGCGAGGGCGCAGGGAAGTCCGCGTGCAGTCTGAGAGCGGACTTTTCGTTTGTCATCAGAGTGGCAATTGTAAGGCGACCGAGAGAGAGATGAGGTAGTATGGCTCGGCCTTTTCCGCTAGATAAAACCCGAAATATCGGAATCATCGCCCACATTGACGCGGGCAAGACGACGACGACGGAGCGCATTCTGTTCTACACCGGCCGCACGTACAAGCTCGGCGAGGTGCACGAAGGCACCGCCGTGATGGACTGGATGGCCCAGGAACGAGAGCGCGGCATCACCATCACCGCCGCCGCGACCCAGGCAGAGTGGGGCGACCACCAGATTAACATCATTGACACGCCCGGTCACATTGACTTCACGGCCGAGGTGCAGCGATCGCTGCGCGTCCTCGACGGCGGCGTGGTCGTGTTCGACGCCGTGGCCGGTGTCGAGCCGCAGTCGGAGACGGTGTGGCGCCAGGCCGACCGCTACGGCGTGCCGCGCATCTGTTTCGTCAACAAGATGGACCGCATGGGCGCCGACTTCTACCGCACCGTCGGCATGATCGAGGAGCGCCTCGGCGCGAAGCCCGTACCCATTCAGGCGCCCATCGGCCGCGAGGCCGGCTTCCGCGGCGTCGTTGACCTGATCGAGAACAAGGCCTTCTTCTACAAGGATGAGCAGGGCACGCACGTCGAGGAGGGGCCGATCCCCGCTGAGTTGGCCGACGAGGTCGCCCAGCACCGCGAGGAGATGATCGAGCGCATCGTCGAGACCGACGACGAGCTGACCCTCAAGTTCCTCGACGGCGAAGAGATCACGCCGGCCGAGTTGCGCGCCGCCCTGCGCAACGCGACCCTGTCGTACACCCTGGTCCCCGTGCTGCTCGGCGCGGCGCTCCGCAACCGCGGCATCCAGCGCCTGCTCGACGCCGTGGTGGATTACCTCCCGTCGCCCCTGGAGCGCCCGTCTATTACGGGCATCAACCCGGACACGGATGAGGAAGAGACGCGCACCGTTGACGACAGCCAGCCGTTCTCGGCCCTGGTGTTCAAGATCGTTGCCGACCCGTATGTCGGCCGCCTGGCGTACTTCCGCGTGTACTCGGGCAAGCTCGAAACGGGCAAGATGGTGATGAACACCACCAAGGGCAAGCGCGAGCGCGTCGGCCGCTTGTTGCAGATGCACGCCAACCACCGCGAGGAAATCACCGAGGTGTACGCGGGCGACATCGCGGCGATTGTCGGCCTGAAGAACACGTTCACCGGCGACACGCTGTCGGACGAGAACAAGGCCATTATCCTGGAGACCATCAGCTTCCCGGAGCCTGTCATCTACATCGCCATCGAGCCGAAGACGAAGGGCGACCAGGACAAGATGACCGAGGCGCTGCGCAAGCTATCCGAGGAGGACCCTACCTTCCAGGTGCGGACCGACGAGGAGACGGGGCAGACGATCATCTCGGGCATGGGTGAGCTGCACCTCGACATCATCGTGGACCGCATGCAGCGCGAGTTCAAGGTGTGGGCCAACGTCGGCAAGCCGCAGGTGGCCTACCGCGAGACGATCACCCGCCCGGCGAAGGCCGAGGGCCGCTTCGTTCGCCAGAGCGGCGGCAAGGGCCAGTACGGCCACGTCGTCCTCGAAGTCGAGCCGAACGAGAAGGGCAAGGGCTACGAGTTCGTCAACGCCATCCGCCAGGGTGCTATCCCCAAGGAGTACGTCTCGCCGGCGGAGAAGGGCATCCGCGACGCCCTCTCCAGCGGCGTGGTGGCCGGCTTCCCGGTCGTGGACGTCAAGGTCACGCTGGTGGACGGCTCGTACCACGAGGTAGACTCGTCGGAGATGGCGTTCCAGATCGCTGGTAGCATGGGCGTCAAGGAAGCGGTGCAGCGTGGCGCGCCGGTTCTGCTCGAGCCAATCATGCGCGTCGAGGTCACGATGCCGGAGGAGTACATCGGCGACGTGATCGGCGACCTGAACGCGCGGCGCGGCCAGATCGAGGGCATGGACTCGCGGCCCGGCGGGTTCCAGGCGGTGCGCGCGTTCGTGCCGCTGGCCGGCATGTTCGGCTATGCGACGCAGTTGCGCTCGATGACGTCGGGCCGGGGCAACTTCACGATGGAGTTCGACCACTACGACGAAGTGCCGCGTAACGTGTCGGACGAGCTGCGGGTGCCGGCCCGCGCCTGATTGTGTAGCGCCGACTTTAGTCGGCCTCTCCGGTCAGAGAGCGACTGAAGTCGCTACTACCTCCCGTCTCGTCCCGCCTGCGCTTAGGCGTGACAGTCGGCTTCGCCAGAATTGGCGCGGTGCGGCAAACAAGTGTATAATTCGACGGTTTGCCCTTCGCAGGGCAGACGACTATGCTCACGACGGTATGTTGGGCCGGCGCGATGCAGTTCAGATCGCGCCGGTCGTGTGTCTAGAGACTGACGGGGGCCAGGAGCAGCGAGAGAGAGCTTTCCTCTCTGGCCGCCGAGAACGGACTACTTAAGGAATTGCAGGAAGGAGCAAACCTCCCATGGCGAAGCAGAAATTCGAGCGGACAAAGCCGCACGCGAACGTTGGGACGATCGGGCACGTAGACCACGGGAAGACAACGCTGACGGCGGCGATCACGAAGGTGCTGGCGCTGCGGGGCGGGGCCAGCTTTCGGAGCTTCGATAGCATTGACAACGCGCCGGAAGAGCGGGCGCGGGGGATCACGATCGCCATCGCCCACGTGGAGTACGAGACAGAGCAGCGGCACTACGCCCACGTGGACTGCCCTGGGCACGCGGACTACATCAAGAACATGATCACGGGCGCGGCGCAGATGGACGGGGCGATCCTGGTGGTGAGCGCGCCGGACGGGCCGATGCCGCAGACGCGGGAGCACATCCTGCTGGCGCGGCAGGTGGAAGTGCCGGCGATGGTGGTGTTTCTGAACAAAGTAGACATGATGGACGACGAGGAGCTGCTGGAGCTGGTGGAGCTAGAGCTGCGGGAGCTGCTGTCGAAGTACGACTTTCCTGGGGACGACATTCCGATCATCCGGGGGAGCGCGCTGGCGGCGTTGGAGAGCACGTCGAAGGACATCAACGCGCCGGAGTATGCGCCGATCCTGGAACTGATGAAGGCGGTGGACAGCTACATACCGCAGCCGGAGCGGGCGGTGGACAAGCCGTTCCTGATGCCGATCGAAGACGTGTTCTCGATCAAGGGGCGGGGGACGGTAGTGACGGGGCGCGTGGAGCGCGGGATCGTGAAGGTGGGAGACACGGTGGAGATCGTGGGCATCCGGGAGCAGACGCGCTCGACGGTGGTGACGGGGGTGGAGATGTTCCGCAAGCTGCTGGATCAGGGGCAGGCCGGGGACAACCTGGGGCTGCTGCTGCGGGGGATCGAGCGGACGGACGTGGAGCGGGGGCAGGTGGTGGCGAAGCCTGGGTCGATCAAGCCGCACACGAAGTTCATGGGTGAGGTGTACGTGTTGAAGAAGGAAGAGGGTGGGCGCCACACGCCGTTCTTCAACGGGTATCGGCCGCAGTTCTACATTCGGACGATGGACATCACGGGGACGTGCGAGTTGCCGAGCGGGGTGGAGATGGTGATGCCTGGGGACAACGTGAACCTGCAGGTGGAGTTGATCCACCCGGTGGCGTTGGAGCAGGGGTCGCGGTTCGCCATCCGCGAGGGTGGCCGCACCGTCGGCTCTGGCGTCCTCACCAAGGTCTTGGAATAAACATCGAGCGCCGCCGCGACATTAGCCAATCACCGCTGATGTCGCGGCGGCGAATGTCCCGCGAGAGAGGGAAGCATGGCACGGCCTAAAGTCCGCATTCGCCTGAAGGCGTATGATCATCGAATTCTCGACCAGTCGGCGCGCAAGATCGTTGACGAGGCCGAGCGCACGGGCGCGACCGTCATCGGCCCGGTGCCCCTGCCGACGAAGATCGAGAAGTTCACCGTGATGCGCAGCACGTTCATTGACAAGGACTCGCGCGAGCAGTTCGAGATTCGGACGCACAAGCGCCTGGTGGACATCCTGGAGCCGACGAGCAAGACGATTGACGCCCTCACCAAGCTCAATCTGCCAGCCGGCGTGGATATCGAGATCAAGCTCTAGACGCAACGGCGGCAAGCGCGGGGTGTGTTTCCCAGGCCCCGGCCTACCGCTTGCCGTGCGCGCTCACAGTGGTGAGCGCCCTATGTTCACCGGGGGTTCCGGCGAACCACTAGGAGAATCAGATGAAGGGTATTCTTGGCAAAAAGATAGGGATGACCCAGATTTTCACCGAGCGCGGCGAGGCCGTGCCGGTGACGGTCATCGAGGCTGGCCCGTGCTGGGTGACCCAGGTGCGCACCGAGCGCCGCGATGGGTACTCGGCGGTTCAGCTTGGCTTCGAGGAAGTGGACCCGAAGAAGGCGTCGCGCAAGCTCACCAAGGCCGAGCTGGGCCATTTGAAGAACGTCCGCCCGCTGAAGCACCTGCGCGAGTTCCGCGACGAAGTCAAGGACGGCGAGTACGAGGTTGGGTCGAAGCTGGACGTGAGCCAGTTCGCCGCCGGCGACAAGGTGGACGTCACGGGCACGTCCAAGGGCAAGGGCTTCGCGGGTGGCATGAAGCGCCACAACTTCCGCGGCGGCCCCAAGACGCACGGTCAGTCCGACCGCCAGCGCTCGCCCGGCTCCATCGGCTCCGGCACGACGCCGGGCCGCGTGCTGAAGGGCATGCGCATGGCCGGCCACCTCGGCGACGAGCGGGTCACGGTTCAGAATCTCGAGATTGTGCAGGTCGACCCGGAGCGGAACCTGTTGTTGATTCGTGGCGCTGTGCCGGGCGCCAAGAATGGCCTGCTGATGATTCGGCAGTCTATCAAGGCGAGGTAGAGCTATGCAGGTTCCAATCATTAACGCACAGGGCGCCCAGGTGGGCGCAATTGAACTCCCGGATGCCATTTTCGGCATCGAGCCGAACCGCGCCGTGATGCACCAGGCGCTCCTGCGGCAGCTCGCCAATGCCCGCCTGGGCACCGTCAAGAC
Organism: Anaerolineae bacterium; assembly: GCA_046328525.1. Classification (GTDB taxonomy): domain Bacteria; phylum Chloroflexota; class Anaerolineae; order Epilineales; family JAHCIE01; genus JBDHWG01. Next base: position 1,701,446 of record JAXLWK010000003.1, on the reverse strand, counting down.
CAAGACGCGCGGCGAAGTGGCAGGGTCGGGCATCAAGATGTGGCGGCAGAAGGGCACCGGCCGCGCCCGCCAGGGCCAGAAGCGCGCGCCGCACTGGCGCAAGGGCGGCACGGTCTTCGGGCCGCGCCCGCGCAGCTACGAGCAGGCGATGCCGAAGAAGATGCGCCGGTTGGCGCTGAAGTCGGCGCTGTCGGCCAAGGCGCAGGCCAACCAGATCGTCGTCCTCCAGGACTTCGGCCTGAGCACGCCCAAGACGCGCGAGATGGCGGCGCTCGTCAAGACCATCGCCAACCCGCGCAGCACGCTCATCATCCTGCCGCAGGGCGACAACACCGTGGTGGCCCGCTCGGCCGACAACTTGCCGGGCGTCAAGACACTGCGCCACGACTATCTCAACGTCCGCGATCTACTCGGCTACGACACGCTAGTTTTGCCTGTGGCCGCCGTTGCCCAGATCGAGCAGCACTACTTCAAGGACATGGGCCTCGAACCGGCGACGCCGACGAGTGTTCCGACGACGCCGGCGGCTTCGGCTGCGCCAACCGCTGCGGCGGCCAGCGCCGCCCCCGCGACGGCGGAGCCGACGAGCGCCAGCGCGGCGCTGGCCGACGACCTCGACGCGGCCGACGACACGGCGACGGCCGAGTAAAGGGAGGATGACGTGAATATCTACGAGGTCCTGCGTCGTCCCGTTATCACTGAGAAGAGCAACTTGATGTCCGAGGAAGGCCAGTACACCTTCGAAGTGGCGCGCGACGCCAACAAAGCGCTGGTGAAAGAGGCCGTCGAGACGCGCTTTGGGGTGACGGTGACCGACGTGAACGTCATGCGGGTGCGCGGCAAGACGCGCCGCTTTGGGCGGCGGATCACGCGCACGCCGTGGTGGAAGAAGGCCATTGTCACAGTGGCCCCCGGCCAGAAGATTGAGGTGTACGAGGCGTAAGGAACACCGTTCCTCGCCAGTCCCTTGTAAGGCAAGAGTCGCTGCAAAGCCGCCGCGTCGGGCGGCGGCAAGAATAGCAAGAGGTTGGAATGCCGATTAAGGTCTACAAGCCTACGTCCCCCGGACGACGCGGGATGACGGGGCAAAACTTCGACGAGATTACGCGCAAAGGCCCTGAGAAGAGCCTGGTCGAGGTGCTGAAGAAGCACTCCGGCCGTAACGCGCGCGGCAAGGTCACTGTCCGCCATCGCGGCGGTGGTGTGCGCCGCCAGTATCGCATCATTGACTTCAAGCGCAACAAGCTGGACATCGCCGGTACGGTCGAGGCGATCGAGTACGATCCCAACCGCACCGCGCGCATCGCCCTGATCCAGTACGCTGACGGCGAGAAGCGCTACATCATCGCGCCCCTCGGCCTCAAGGTCGGCGACCAGGTCATGTCGGGCGCGAGCGCTGAGGCAAAGGTGGGCAACAGCCTGCCACTGCGCAGCATCCCCGTCGGTACCCAGGTTCACAACATCGAGCTTCAGCCGGGCCGCGGCGGCCAGCTGGCCCGCTCGGCGGGCGCGTCGGCGCAGCTGATGGCGAAAGAGGGCGACTACGCGACTGTGCGTCTGCCCTCGGGCGAGATGCGCCGCATCCACGTCAACGCCATGGCGACGGTGGGGCAGGTGGGCAACGTGGACTGGGGCAACGTGAAGCTCGGCAAGGCGGGCCGCGTTCGCCACATGGGCCGCCGCCCGCAGGTGCGCGGCTCGGCCATGACCCCGCGCGACCACCCGCACGGTGGGGGTGAGGGGAAGGCCCCGGTGGGCTTGAAGTCGCCGAAGACGCCGTGGGGCAAGGTCGCCATGGGTCTGAAGACGCGCAAGCGCAAGTACACCGACCAGTTCATCGTGCGCCGCCGGGCCAAGAAGGGCCGGTAAGACGTAGGTAGAGGGAGTCGTAAAGCATGAGTCGTTCACTCAAGAAGGGTCCATACGTCGAGCCGAGGCTGCTGCAGCGCGTCGAAGACATGAACACGCGCAACGAGAAGCGCGTCATTCGAACCTGGTCGCGCGCCTCGACGGTCTTCCCGCAGATGGTGGGCCACACGATCAGCGTTCACAACGGCCACAAGCATATTCCGGTGTACATCACCGAAAACATGGTGGGCCACAAGCTCGGTGAGTTTGCCCCGACCCGGACCTTCCGCGGCCACAGCGCCAAGGAAAAGGTCACCAAGGCGAAGAAGTAAAGGAACAGGGGCTTTCGCATGGAACAATACGCTAAGGTAGAAAGTGTCGCCAAGCTGCGCTATCTGCGCATCTCTGCGCAGAAGGTGCGGTTGGTCGTTGACATGGTGCGCGGCATGCCCGTCAACCAGGCGCTGGCGGTGTTGCACAACAGCACGCGCCGCGCGGCCAAGCCGGTCGCCAAGACCATCGAGTCGGCGGCCGCGAACGCCGAGGAGAACTTCAGTCTGTCGCGCGATGAGCTGGTCGTCAGTCGGATTTTCGCTGACGAAGGGCCGACGATGAAGCGGGCGCGCTTCGGCGCGCGCGGGCGCTACAAGCCCGTCTTGAAGCGCTCGAGCCACGTCACCGTCGTGTTGACAGAGCGGTAGGAAAGGAGAACTCCATTGGGTCGGAAGGTACATCCCTATGGGTTCCGTCTCGGCGTCACCAACGACTGGCGCGCGCGCTGGTACGCGGAAGGCAAAGAGTATGGGGACCAGTTGATCGAGGACCAGTTGATCCGGAACCTGATCCGCAAGGACCTGGGGCGCGCGGGCATCTCCGACGTGGAGATCGAGCGTTTCCCGAAGCAGGTGTCTGTGACGATCCACACGGCGAAGCCGGGCATCATCATCGGTCGCAAGGGCGCCAGCGTCAATAACCTCAAGAAGAACCTCGAGGACTTGACCAGCAAGAAGGTGCGCATCGAGGTCGAGGAGATCAGCCGGCCGGAGACGGTGGCGGCGCTGATCGCCGAGAGCATCGTGCAGCAGGTGGAGAAGCGCGTGTCCCACAAGCGCGCGATGAAGCAGGCTGCGCAGCGCGCGATGCGCCTGGGCGCGAAGGGCGTGCGTATCGCCATGTCGGGGCGGCTGGCCGGGTCGGAAATGGCTCGCCACGAGAGCGTGCAGGAAGGGCGCATCCCGCGCCACACGCTGCGCTCCGAGATTGACTACGCCATTGATGAAGCGCTGACGACCTACGGGCGCATCGGCGTCAAGGTGTGGGTTTACAAGGGCGACAAGTTGCCCACCCTCGGCGAGACGGCTGGGGCGTAAGGAGTCTCGACATGTTAATGCCGAAGAGGATGAAGTATCGTAAAGCGCACCGTGGGCGCATGGGGGGGAAGGAGACGCGCGGCGTCGAGATTTCCTTCGGCGACTACGCGCTCCAGGCCCTGGAGCCAGCGTGGATTTCGAGCCGCCAGATCGAGGCGGCCCGCCGCGCCATCACCCGCTCGGTGCGGCGCGGTGGTAAGCTGTGGATCCGCATCTTCCCGGATCACCCGGTGACCAAGCGCGCGGCTGAGACGCGCATGGGGTCGGGCAAGGGCGCGGTGGATCACTTCGCGGCGGTGGTCAAGCCAGGGCGTATTCTGTTCGAGATGTCCGGCGTGCCCGAGCCGACGGCGCGCGAGGCGCTGCGTCTGGCGGCGCACAAGCTGCCGATCAAGACGCAGATCATCACCCGGCCCGTGCTGGGCGTCGGCGCGCCGGCGGACGAGGAGGTGGCGGAATGAAGCGCCGCGACCTGTTGAACGCGCAGAAGCTGCGCGCCATGTCTACGGGCGAGCTTCACTCGACCATGGACCAGAAATACCTGGAGATGATGAACCTGCGCTTCCAGACCGTGACGGGCCGGCTGAAGGACACCAACCGTCTGTCGCAGGTTCGCCACGAGATCGCCAGGATTAAGACGATCCTCCGGGAGCGCGAGATCCTGGCGCAGTACGAGGAGCAGTCGCAATGAGCGAGCAGCAGTCGCGCCGCCGCCGCCTGGTAGGCCAGGTGACGAGCAACAAGATGGACAAGACCGCGGTGGTTGCTGTGCAGACCATCAAGCAGCATCCTCTGTACCGCAAGACGATTCGGACGACGAAGAAGTACAAGGCGCACGACCCGAACAATCGGGCGCAGATCGGTGACGTGGTGCGAATCGAAGAATCGCGCCCGATGAGCAAGGAAAAGCGCTGGCTGATTGTCGAGTGGCTTCGCTACGGCCAGGGCGCACCCGTCGAGGTGACCGAGGTCGAAGTGCCTGGGGAGGACGAATGATCCAGGAGTACACTCGGCTGAAGGTGGCCGACAACACCGGCGCGAAAGAGCTGATGTGCGTCAAGGTGTTGGGTGGGTCGAAGCGGCGCTACGCCGGGATCGGCGACATTATCATCTGCTCGGTCAAGGCGGCGACGCCGCAAGGGTCGGTCAAGAAGGGTGATGTCGTTCGGGCCGTCGTGGTGCGCACGGCGAAGGAATATGGTCGGCCGGATGGCAGCTACATCAAGTTCGACGAGAACGCGGCGGTCATCCTGGACAACGAGCAGAATCCGAAGGGCACGCGTATCTTCGGGCCGGTGGCGCGCGAGCTGCGCGACAAGGGGTTCATGAAGATCGTCTCCCTGGCGCCGGAGACTCTTTAGACGCGGCATAGCGACATAGCGGTCGAGCGGCCTGCGCCGGAGAGAGTACCGGCGCGAGCTGTGGGGTCGCCGCTTTCGTGGAGAGGGCGGGACGCCTGCTAGCGGGTGGCGCGGAGCCGCCGCGTTGGGCCGCTGTATCGCTGGGCCGAAGGATCCCTTAGGGGGAAGTGAGATAAGAAGATGCAGCGAGTTAAGAAGGGTGACACCGTTGAGGTCATCAGCGGTGAAGATAAGGGGAAGCGCGGCGAGGTGCATGAGGTCATTCTCAAGAGCAACCGCGTCCTCATTCACGGCGTCAATATCGTGAAGAAGCACCAGCGCCGCACAGGCGACATCCGCACGCAGGTTGGTATTATTGACCGCGAGGCGCCGGTTCACCTCTCGAATGTGATGCCCGTGTGCAAGCACTGCAACAAGGCCGTGCGCGTGGGCTTCGAGGGTGTCGGCCACGACAAGCACCGCGTGTGCAAGAGCTGCGGCGAGCCGCTGGATCAGTAAGAGGGCACACATGGGACTCAAGGAACGTTACTCTGAACAGATTGTGCCCCAGCTCATGCAGGAGTTCGGCTACTCGAACATCATGCAGGTGCCGCGGGTTCAGAAGGTTGTTGTGAACATCGGCGCCGGCGAGGCGCTTCAGAATCCGAAGGCGATGGACGCGGCGACGCGCGACCTGGCGACGATCACCGGGCAGAAGCCGGTCATCACCCGGGCGAAGAAGTCCATCGCCAGCTTCAAGCTGCGCGAGGGCAACCCGATCGGCGTCAAAGTGACCCTGCGCGGCCCGCGCATGTGGGACTTCCTGGAGCGCCTGGTGCGGGTCGCGCTCCCGCGCACCCGCGACTTCCGCGGCGTGCCGCGCGACGCCTTCGACGGGCGCGGCAACTACACCCTCGGCCTCAAGGAGCAGCTGATCTTTCCGGAGATTGACTACGACAAGATTGACCGAGTGCGGGGCATGGAGATCACGGTCGTGACATCGGCTCCGACCGACCAGGAAGCGCGGCGGCTGCTGACCCTCATGGGCATGCCGTTCCGGCAGTAGGAGAAGCGAGGAGTATACATGGCTAAGAAGTCTATGATTGCGCGGGAAACCAAGCGCAAGTATCCCACCCGGGTGCGGAATCGCTGTGCGATCTGCGGCCGACCGCGCGGTTACATGCGTCGCTTCCGCTTGTGCCGAATTTGCTTCCGCCGGCTCGCGCTCGAGGGCAAGGTTCCGGGCGTGGTGAAGTCGAGCTGGTAACCACCTTTTTCTCTGCCCCCAGGCGTGCCTGGGGCAAGGGATATGGTGGCCTAAGATAAAGGTGGTTAGGTAAAGAGGTACACCCATGCAGATGAGTGATCCTATCGCCGATATGCTGACCCGGCTCCGCAATGCTGCGATGGCGCGACACGCCGCCGTAGCAATGCCTAGCTCGAAAATGAAGGAAGCAATCGCAGCGATTCTTGTCCGAGAAGGCTTTGTTCAGAACTATGAAGTGATGTCCGACGGCGTCAAGAAGACGCTGCGCGTTCAGCTCAAGTATACGCCTGAGCGCACGCCGGTGCTGACCGGCCTCAAGCGCGTCAGCCGTCCCGGCCGCCGGGTCTACTCCGGCCGCGACGAGATTCCGTTGGTGCTGAGTGGGATGGGCATCGCCATCATTTCGACGCCGAAGGGCGTCATGACGGGGAAGGAAGCGCGTCGCCAGGGTGTTGGCGGCGAGGTCCTCGCCTTTGTGTGGTAGAAGGGGAGGAGATTGATATGTCCCGCATTGGAAAGATGCCTGTGCCGCTGCCCAAGGGCGTGACGGCTAAGATTGACGGGAGCAACGTGACGGTCAAAGGCCCGCGTGGCGAGCTGAGTCGCACGTTCTACCCTGGGATTGAGATTACCGAGGATAACGGCACGCTGACCGTTACGCGCCCGACGGACTCGAAGCAGTATCGCGCGCTGCACGGACTGAGCCGCGCGCTGCTGGCGAACATGGTCACCGGCGTGTCGAACGGCTTCCAGCGCGTGCTGGACATCCAGGGCGTCGGCTACCGCGCCGAGCTTCAGGGGAACAACCTGGTGCTGAGCGTCGGCTACTCGCACCCTGTGCCTATCGAGCCGCCGACGGGGATCAAGTTCAGCGTGGATAAAACCTCGCGCCTGGTCACCATTGACGGCAATGATAAGGAAGTCGTCGGCGAGGTTGCGGCCAAGATCCGCCGCGTCCGGCCGCCCGAGCCGTACAAGGGCAAGGGCATCCTGTACCAGGGCGAGCGCGTCCGCCGCAAGGCCGGCAAGACTGGCAAGGCGAAGAAGTAATGAGCGCCGGCCGAGAGCGCCATCGTCTCTCGGCGCAGCGATAACCCGGTTCACGGTGTCCCGCGCTGGTTCTGACCGCCAGGGCGGTGGCGCCTGAGGAGCACGATCATGACGAAGACATCAGCACGCCGCCTTGCGCGCGACCGCCGACATCAGCGGGTGCGCAAGCGGGTGAGTGGCACCAGTGAGCGGCCGCGGCTCAGCGTCTATCGCAGCCTCGTCCACATCTACGCCCAGGTGATTGACGACTCGGAGGGCCGCACGCTTGTGTCCGCCTCCACCCTGGACGCTTCACTGAAGGCGAAGCTCGCTGAGATGACCAAGACCGAGGAAGCGCAGGCGGTCGGGCAGCTGGTCGCTCAGCGCGCCCTGGACGCTGGCATCAAGCAAGTTGTGTTCGACCGAGGTGGATACGTCTACCACGGTCGCGTTAAGGCAGTCGCCGACGCGGCGCGTGAGGCCGGTCTCCAGTTCTAGCAAGACAGCAACGTTCCGCGACGTGCCGCTCGCGTGTTAGCGCGAGGGAGCGGCCGCGCGCAAAGCGAGTCGGGTGGGATGGAGAGACCGAGTCCCACCTGGCGTGAGCAAACGGAAGGGTAGATATCCATGGATCAGGCTCGTAGGCCCAGCGGCGGGAACCGCCCCGGACAGGGCGGCGGCGCTGGTAATCGTAGTGGTGGCGGTTTTGGTGGCGGGCGCGGTCCCGGTGGCCGTGGCCCCGGTGGTGGCGGGCGCGGCCCCGGCGGCCCTGGAGGGCCGGGCGGGCGCGGTCCGGGCGGCCCCGGCGGTCCGGGTGGACGCGGTCCGGGCGGCCCCGGCGGCTCGGCCAGCCGTGGTCCCGGCGGGACGGGGGGCGATCGCCGTGGTGATCGCGGCCCGCGCGACCGGCGCGAGCGCACCGATGACGGGCAGGATCGCGAGCAGCTCGACGAGCGCGTGATTGACATCGCCCGCACGGCGAAGGTCATCAAGGGCGGCCGCCGCTTCGCATTTCGCGTCGTCGTGGTCGTCGGCGATAACCAGGGGCGCGTCGGCGTCGGTATCGGCAAAGCCCGCGAGGTCCCGGAAGCCATCCGCAAGGGGATCGAGCGCGCCAAGCGCCAGATGATCACCGTTCCCATTGTCGGGACGACGATCCCGCACGAAGTCATGTCGCGGTACAGCGCCGCCAAGATCATGCTCAAGCCGGCGACGCCGGGCACGGGCGTTATCGCGGGCGGTGGCGTGCGCGCCGTGGTCGAGGCGGCCGGCATCCGCGACATTCTGACCAAGTCACTCGGCAGCAACAACGTGCTGAACGTGGTGCGCGCGACGATCCAGGCGCTCGAAGAGCTGAAAAGCCCGGAGATGGAGGCGAAGCGGCGCGGCAAGACGGCCGCTGAGCTGTCGCCCGTATGGAGTCGCAGCAATGGCTAAGTATCTTCGCGTCACGTATGTTAAGAGCAGCATCGGGAACCTTCAGCGCCACAAGGATACCATCAAGTCGCTAGGGCTTCGGAAGCTGGGTCAAACCGTTGAAGTGCCCGACAATCCGGCGCTGCGCGGCATGGTGAAGTCGGTCAGCCACCTGGTGGTGGTGGAAGAATTCGAACGCGAGTCGGAGTCACCGGCGACGGAGACGGCTTCGGCGTCTAGCGGAGGGACAAAATGAGGCTGGATGAGCTAAGCTCCCCACGGGGCGCACGCAAACCACGCAAGCGCGTCGGCCGGGGCACCGGCAGCGGCCAGGGAACCTACGCCGGCCGTGGACGCAAGGGCCAGGGCGCTCGCTCCGGTGGCGTCAAGGGTCCGTACTTCGAAGGCGGTCAGCTGCCGCTCGTGCGGCGACTGCCGCACAAGCGCGGCTTCGTGAACATCAACCGCGTGGAGGTCTCGGAGGTCAACCTGGACCGCCTGAGCGAGGCGTTCGACGCCGGCGCAGACGTGACCGTCGAGGCGATGGTCGCCGCCGGCCTGATCAAGAGCGCCACGTCGCCGGTCAAGATCCTGGCGCGCGGTGAGATTGACAAGCCGCTCACCGTCCGGGCGCACCGGTTCTCGGCCAACGCGCGGGCAAAGATTGAAGCCGCAGGCGGCCGCGTCGAAGAGATCACGGCGTCCTGACGGGGGAGGGCAAATGCTTGCAGCCGTAAGAAATGCGTTTACGCTACCTGATCTGCGCCGGAAGCTCCTGTTCACCCTGTTCATCCTCATCGTCTACCGCTTTGCCGCGCATATTCCGGTGCCGGGCGTGGATCTGCCCAAGCTGCGCGACGTGTTCGCCAACAGCCAGTTTCTCGGGTTCCTGAACCTGCTCTCTGGCGGCGCACTGCGTAACTTCTCGATCCTCGCCATGGGGGTGTACCCCTACATTACCGCGACGATTATCTTCCAGCTTCTGACCCCCCTCGTGCCGGCGCTCAAAGAGCTGACGGAAGAGGGCGAGGCCGGGCGCCAGAAGCTGACGCAGTACCAGTACTGGCTCACGATCCCGCTGGCCGCGCTCCAGGGCTACGCCCAGGCCGTGCTTCTCCAGCAGTCGGGGGCGCTTCCGAATTTCGGCTTCTTCTCGGCGCCGCTGGTGACGCTCACGATTGTCGTCAGCCTCGTGGCCGGCACGATGTTCGCCATGTGGCTGGGCCAGTTGATCACCGAGGACGGCATCGGGAACGGTATCTCGATCATCATCTTTGGCGGCATTATCGCGGCCATTCCGTCCCAGTTTGGGACGCTGTACACGACATCGGGTATATTCCGCGTTCTGCTCCTGATGCTGCTCACGCTGGCGATGATTGCTGCCATCGTGGTCATCCAGGAGGCCCAGCGCCGCATCCCGGTGCAGTACGGCAAGCGCGTGCGCGGCACGAAGATGTACGGTGGGCAGAGCACGTATGTGCCGCTGCGCGTGAACTCGGCGGGCATGATCCCGCTGATCTTCGCCTCGTCCATCCTCATCCTGCCGGGCCTGTTGGCGCAGGGGTTCATCGCCAGCCCGAATGAGATGGTGTCCAGCATCGCCCAGACGATCTACCGCGTGTTCAACACCACGTCAACGACGTACTGGATCATGTACTTCATTCTGGTGGTGGCGTTCACGTTCTTCTACGCCGACACGCTCTTCCGGCAACAGAACCTGCCGGAGAACTTGCAGCGCCAGGGCGGCTTTATCCCCGGCATCCGGCCGGGTAAACGGACGGAGGAGTACCTCGACTACGTCCTGAACCGTATCACCCTGGCCGGCGCGGTGTTCCTGGGCGTGATTGCCATCATGCCGTGGCTGGTCAGCCTGCTGCCGGGCTTCGGCGTGGCGGCGAGAAGCAGTGACTTGTTGGTGACGAGTAGCGGTCTGCTCATTGTCGTCGGCGTGACGCTGGACACCATGAAGCAGCTCGAAGCGCAGTTGTTGATGCGCCACTACGAGGGCTTCATCAAGTAAGGAGTGGCGTCGCCGTTGCTTCTCACTTGTGGCCCGTGGGTCGCTGACATGCGCCTTGAGGGCAGCGACTTCTGAACAGGAAAAATCTGTCAGGCTGAGTGAGGCGAAGCAGCCCGTCGGACGACGGGACTTCTCGCCACGTCCAGAGTGACAACAGACGTTCAGAAGTCGCTGGCCTGGGGCGAAGCGCAACTTCATAGGAGCAACGCCGTGGTTGCAAACAACGGTCGGCCTATTTTTCTCATTCTGTTTGGCGCGCCAGGCGCCGGGAAGGGAACCCAGACCGCGCTGCTGAGCCAGATTTTGGGAATTGCTCCAGTGTCGTCCGGGGACCTGTTTCGAGAGAATATTCGTCAGCAAACCGAATTGGGGCGGCAGGCAAAGACGTACATTGACCGCGGCGAGCTGGTGCCGGACGAAGTCACCGTCGGGATGGTGATGCAGCGGTTGGAGGCGGCGGACTGCGCGCGCGGCGCGATCCTGGATGGCTTCCCGCGCACAATCCCGCAGGCCCAGGCGCTGACGGCGGCGCTGGCCGCGCAGGGCAAATCGCTCCGCCGCGTCGTGGACCTCCAGGTCGAGCACGAAACCCTCGTGGAACGGCTCGGCGGGCGGTGGGTGTGCCGCCAGTGCGGCGCTTCGTACCATATGTCGTTCCACCCGCCCGCACAAGCCGGTGTGTGCGATGCGTGCGGCGGCGAGCTGTACCAGCGGGTAGACGACCGGCCCGAGACCATCGAGCACCGCCTGGAAGTCTACTACCAGCAGACGGCGCCGCTCCAGGAATACTACCGATCGAAGGGTCTGCTGGCGTCCATCAACGGCGAGCAGTCCATCGAAGAAGTTCAAGAGACGGTCCTTCGCACGCTCGGCGTCGCGATACCAGACATCGAATGATTATTCTGAAGTCCAAGAGTGAGCTAGAGCTAATGCGGATCGCCGGCCGCATTGTGGCCGAGACTCTGCACGAAGCTGAGGCGGCCATTCGCCCTGGCATCACGACGGACGACCTGGACCGCCTGATTGACGCCGCGATTCGCGGGCGGGGCGCGATCCCATCGTTCAAGGGGCTGTACGGCTTCCCGGCCTCGGCCTGCATCTCGGTGAACGAGGAGATTGTGCACGGCATTCCGGGGCGGCGCACGCTGAAAGCAGGCGACATCGTGAGCCTCGACGTGGGGGCGCAGCACAAGGGCTTTCACGCCGACGGCGCCTGGACGTTCCCGGTCGGGACGATCTCGCCGGCGACGCAGCGCCTCCTCGACGTGACGCACACGGCGCTGTTTATCGGCCTCGCAAAGGTCACGCCGGATGGCCGCATCCTGGACATCTCCCAGGCCATCCAGGACTACGTCGAGGGGCAGGGGTACAACCTGATCCGCGACTACCAGGGGCACGGCGTGGGGCGCAGCCTGCACGAAGAGCCGAACATTCCGAACTGGTTGGACCCGAATGGCTCCCGCCCGCCGAATGTGCGCATGAAGCCCGGCATGACGTTTGCCGTCGAGCCGATGGTGGTGCAGGGCCGCCCGGAAACTGTGGTCCGCAAGGACAAGTGGACGGTGGCGACGGTGGATCGGGCGCTGTCAGCCCATTTCGAGCATACGGTGGTGGTGACAGCGAGTGGGTACGATATCTTGACACAGCAGTAAAGCTGTGATATACTAACGTTTTGCTGTTAGGCAGTTGGAAGGAGACCGCCATGAAAGTCAAGCCGTCGGTCAAGCGCCGGTGCGAGAAGTGCAAGATTATCAAGCGCCGCGGTACGGTGCTTGTCATTTGCGATAACCCCCGCCACAAGCAGCGGCAAGGCTAAAGGAGCAGTGGAATGGCTCGTATTGCGGGCGTAGACGTCCCTCGCGACAAGCGTGTCGAAGTAGCTCTTACCTATATTTTCGGCATCGGTCCGACGACCAGCCGGCAGATCCTGGGTACGACGGGCGTTAGCCCCGATACCCGTGTCAAGGACCTGACCGAGACCGAGCTTGGCGCGATCCGCACCTACATTGACCGCGAGCTGAAGGTCGAAGGCGATTTGCGGCGCGAGATCGGCCAGAATATCAAGCGCTTGCAGGAGATCAACTGCTACCGCGGCCTGCGCCATCGCCGCAGCCTGCCTGTGCGCGGGCAGCGCACGCGGACGAACGCCCGCACGAAGCGCGGCGCTCGCAAGACCGTGCCGGGCCGCCGCCGGTCGCGCGCGAAGAAGTAATGGAGCTGGGTGGCAGTATCTCTGCCACCCGTACGCAGTGTGTCCTGCGTCGCCCGATCTATGGGCGGCGTAGGATGTGTGTGCGGCCCACAAGGCCGCCGTTCCCTGCCTATACGAGAGGAAACCTATGCCCCGACAACGTCCAACTACGGGAGGCGCGCGCGGTGGTGGTCGCCGACCAGCCAGCCGCGGGCCACGCAAGAATGTGCCGCACGGCCATGCGCACATTCACTCGACGTTCAACAATACAATCGTGACGATTACGGACCTCAATGGCAACACCCTGGCATGGGGGAGCGCCGGCCAGTCCGGGTTCAAAGGCTCGCGCAAGAGCACGCCGTATGCCGCCCAGATGGCCGCCCAGAGCGCGGCCCGCGCGGCGATGGACCACGGCGTCCGCGAAGTGGATGTTTACGTGAAAGGCCCCGGCCCAGGGCGTGAGCCGGCCGTCCGCTCGCTGGCAGCCAGCGGCCTGCGCGTGCGCTCGATCAACGATGTAACACCGATTCCGCATAACGGCTGCCGGCCGCCCAAGCGCCGCCGCGTCTAGCCCAAAGCGGTTACACTGCAGGCAAGCGCGCCCTTGCGGTAACATGGGGCGCGTTCGTCCTGCCCAGACGGCGCCTCGTCAGGTACAAGCGTGGGTAAAGTATTCATGGGCCGAAGCGCGCGAAGGGGTTGCCTTGTCGAAGGGCAGGGTGAGCCACACACTCGCTGCTTTCGGGGGAAGTGAGGGAAAGAATGGCTGACAATGGTCGTCTGACCGATGTCAAAATCGAAGTGGAAGCCAGTTCCCGGAATTATGCTCGATTCAGGATCAGTCCGCTCGATCGTGGCTATGGAACAACCGTCGGGAATGCGTTGCGGCGCGTTCTGCTCAGCTCGCTGCCCGGCGTCGCGGTCACGTCCATCAAGATTGACGGCGTGCATCACGAGTTCTCGCCGATTCCGACGGCGAAGGAAGACACGACGCGGCTGGTGCTGAACGTCAAGCAGTTGCGGCTGAAGATGAGTCCTAGCGTGGACGGCCCCGTGCGTATGCGCCTGGATGCGCGCGGCAGCGGTGTGGTGACGGCGGCGGACATCGAATCGCCGAGCGAGATCGAGATCATCAACCAGGAGTTGCCGCTGCTGACTCTCGACAACCAGGGTCATGTGGATGTCGAGTTGATCGTCGAGCGCGGCATGGGCTACGTGCCGGCGGAGCGCCACAGCGGCCGCCTCGCCATCGGCGAGCTGCCGGTGGACGCGATCTTCAGCCCGGTGCGCAAGGTCTCCTTCCGCGTCGAGCCGGCCCGCGTCGAGCAGGCGACCGACTACGACCGACTCGTCCTGGAAGTATGGACGGATGGGACGATGCCGCCGCAGGACGCGGTGCAGTTCGCCGCCGAGCGTCTCGTGCGCGAGTTCCAGCGGCTGGTGGCGTTCGGCGCGGCCATCGAGCCGGAGCCGCAGACATCGGGAATCAAAATCCCGACCGATGTGTACGACATGCCCATCGAGGCGCTGGAGCTGCCTGTGCGCGGCTACAACTGCCTCAAGCGCGCCGGCATCACCCGCGTCGGCGAGGTACTGGAGAAGCTGCGCAAGGGCGACGACGAGATGCTCGTCATTCGCAACTTCGGCCTGAAGTCACTCAATGAGTTGAAGGACGCGCTGATCGAGCGCGATCTGATGCAGTACGTCGGGACGCCCCAGAATGGCCGCGACGGCAGCCACGACTTTGGCGACGACGTAGACGATCTGATCGAGGAATAGAAATCATGCCCCATCAAGTTTTCGGGCGTCACCTTGGCCGCAATGAAGCTCAGCGCCGCGCCCTGTTTCGCAATCTCATGACCGATCTCTTCCGCTACGACCGCATCAAGACGACGGAGGCGAAGGCCAAGGCCGTCAAGCCCGAAGCGGAGCGGATCATCACCCGCGCCAAGCGCGCCGAGGGCAGCCGCCTGGTCAGCCTGGCGCAGGCCGGCAACCTGGCGACGCTGTCGCCCCTCGTCGGCGGCGCGAATGCGCAGAAGATGGTGGACCTGGCGAAGGCCGGGCAGACGGCGGAGCTAGAGAAGATGGCTGCCGCGGTGGCGCTGCACGCCCGCCGTGTCATCCTGCGCACGATCCACGACAAGGCCGTCGTGGACCGCCTGATCCACGAGGTCGCCGCCAACAACTTGGAGCGGCCCGGTGGCTACACGCGCATCCTGAAGCTTGGCCCGCGCCGTGGCGATGCGGCCGAGATGGTGTACCTGGAGATCGTCGCCTAGCACGTGCCGCGCCTTGCCGATGGCCCGCCCCCCGGCCAGCGCCGCCTTTTCGCGGCGGTCGAGTACGATGGTACGGACTTCGCCGGATGGCAGGCGCAGATCGAGGAACGCGGGCGGACGGTGCAGGTGGTCCTGGAAGGGGCCATCCTGCGCATCACGGGTGAGGCGGTCCGCGTCGTCGGCGCTGGTCGAACGGACGCGGGGGTTCACGCGACAGGGCAGGTCGTCCACTTCGATACGGGGTGGGCGCGGCCCGTGGAAGTCTTGCAGCGGGCGCTGACGGCGGTCTTGCCGCCGGATGTGGCCGTGACGGAGATTGCGGAGGCCCCATCGGGCTTCCATGCCCGCTACAGCGCGCGCGAGCGCATGTACGTTTACACGATTCTCAACCGTCCGGTTCGCGCTCCTCTCCTGGCGCGAACGACTTGGCACGTAGCGATGCCCCTGGACGTGGAGGCGATGGCAGCGGCCACAGCCCCGTTGGTTGGCAGCCATGACTTCCGCGCCTTCGGTCAGCCGATGCGCGTCAGGGCTTCGACGGTTCGCCGCATCACGCGGCTGACAGTCGAGGCACAGGGAGAGTGTATCGTCGTGACCGTGGCGGCGGATGCGTTCCTGCGGCACATGGTGCGGCGGATCGCGTTTGCCCTGGCTGAAGTCGGGCGCGGTCGCCTGAGCGCCGAGGATGTCGCCGACATCTTGGCTGCGGCGGATCCGCAGCGGCTGCACGGCCTGGCCCCGCCGCAAGGGCTGTGCCTGGTCGGCGTGACGTATGAAGATGCAGAGTGGCGGGCTTGCGGCCCGGCCACGTGAAGGAGTACGAGAGTGCGAACTTATGTGACCAAACCGGCTGAGGTGCAGCGCGAGTGGTACGTGGTGGATGCCCAGGGCAAGACGCTCGGCCGTCTTGCGACCGAGATCGCCCGCGTGCTGCGCGGCAAGCACAAGCCGATTTTCCAGCCGAACGTGGACACCGGCGACTTCGTGATTGTCGTCAACTGCGACAAGATTCACGTGACCGGCAACCGGATGAACGACAAGTTCTACTACCGCCATTCGGGCTATCCGGGTGGCCTCAAGGCGGTGAGCCTGCGCGACATGCTGAAGACGCACCCCGACCGCGTCATCCGCGAGGCCGTGTGGGGGATGCTGCCGCACAATAGCCTGGGACGGCAGCAGCTCCGCAAGCTCAAGATCTACCGCCGCGCGGACCATCCCCACGCGGCGCAGAAGCCAAAGCCGCTGGAAATCGAAGCCTAAGAGGAGACCGAGAAGATGGCGATGAACCTGCCCGGCCAGTATCACTACGCCGTGGGGCGCCGCAAGGCGGCGACCGCCGAGGTGCGCCTGTATCCCGGCGGCACCGGCACGATCCTGGTCAACCACAAAACAATTATCGAGTATTTCGGGAGCGGCAACGAGCGCTATATCGAGGAAGCCCTGGCCCCTCTGCGCGCTACGGGCAATGACGGGCGCTTCAACGTGACCGTGCTGACGCGCGGTGGCGGCGTCCACGGCCAGGCAGGGGCAATTCGCCTCGGCATCGCCCGCGCTCTGGACAAAGCGAACCCCGACATGCACTCGACGCTCAAGACCAACGGCCTCCTGACGCGCGACCCGCGCGAGAAGGAGCGCAAGAAGCCAGGTCTGCGGCGCGCGCGCAAGCGGCCTCAGTACACCAAGCGCTAAAGCCAGAACATGAGAAACCCGTTTTCCGACCGAAAACGGGTTTCAGCTATGTTGGGGTGTGTTGTGGTAGAGACGCGCCATGGCGCGTCTCTACCGTAGACCGTGTTACGCCGGGACGATGTACATGACGGCGAAGACGGTCAGGCCCCACAGCACGATGTCCACGATGAGCGGCTTGTCGCGCAGGAGCAGCTCGTCGGGGCTGCCGCCCTCGCCGCGCACGTGGATGAGGTACTGGTAGCGGAAGATGCCGTAGAGGACGAAGGGGATCGTCAGCATCATCAGGTGGTTTGGCGGCAGGTTGGGCGCGGAGAAGGTGTAGAAGGCATAGGTCACGGCGGTCGCCGCCGTCACCAGCCCCATCATGTCGTCCAGCAGGCGCAGGTTGTACTGTGACAGGATGCGGCGGTGGCTGTCGGCTTTGCCCTGGAGCAGCGTCAGCTCGTGCCGCCGCTTGCCGATGGCGATGAACAGGGCCAGCAGGGTGACGGTGAGGTACAGCCAGGGCGAGAAGTTGCGCGCCTGCACTAGGACGACGCCGGCGGCGACGCGCAGGACGAAGCCGGCGGCGATGCAGAACACGTCCACCAGGACGATGTTCTTGAGGACGAAGGTATACGCGATCTGGAGCGCCAGGTAGCCGATGCTGATAAGGCCGAAACGCCAGTCTAGCGCGAAGGACGCCGGCAGGCTCACCGCGATGAATAGCACGGTGGCAACGATGGCGACGCGGGGCGACAGACGCCCGGAGGCCAGCGGTCGGAAGCGCTTCGTCGGGTGGGCGCGGTCGGCCTCCATGTCGCTGAGGTCGTTGATGAGGTAGACGGCGCTCGAGAGCAGGCAGAAGATGAGAAAGCCAGCCGTCGTCTTCAGAAACAGCGGAACATCCAGCAGCTTGGCGTCGAACAACAGCGCCGCGTAGACGAAGAGGTTCTTCGTCCACTGGCGCGGCCGCATCGCCTTGAACAGGTAGCGCAGCGTGCGCGCGGGGCTTTGCGCAGCCGGTGTCGCGTCGGGGCGTGTTGTACTGGTCATCGGATCATCCATAACGAAAAGCGTACTCCATTCGCGCCGCTCCGTCAAGACGGCGGAGCGCGGGATTGTGCGGGAGAGACTGTGAAGGAACGGCTGGATGCTCTGCTCGTCCAGCGTGGGCTGGCGGAGAGCCGCACCCAGGCGCAGCGCATGATCGAGGCCGGCGAGGTGCGCGTGGCGGGGCAGGTGGTAGACAAGCCCGGCACGCGGGTCGAGGCCGAGGCCGCGATCACGGTCGAAGCCAAGCCCCAGTTCGCCAGCCGCGGCGGGTTCAAGCTCGACGCCGCCCTGGACGCCTTTGGGATTGACGCGGCCGGGCGGATTGCCCTGGACGTGGGCGCTTCGACCGGCGGCTTCACCGACGTCCTGCTGCGGCGGGGCGCGGCCAGGGTCTACGCCGTGGATGTCGGCTATGGCCAGCTTGCCTGGGCGCTGCGCCAGGACCCCCGGGTCGTCGTCATGGACCGCGTCAACATTCGCTACCTGGAGAGCCTGCCGGAGCCGGTGGGCCTGACCGTGATAGACGTCTCGTTCATCTCGCTCCGCCTGGCGCTGCCCACCGTGGCGCGGCTCGCGGCCCCGCTCTCTGATATCGTCGCCCTCATCAAGCCCCAGTTCGAGGTCGGCAAGGGGCAGGTGGGCAAGGGCGGCGTCGTGCGAGACCCGGTGCTTCACCGCGAGGTGCTGCGGGGTGTGCTGACGTGGGCCGCCGAGAACGGCTTCGCGCCCCGCGGCCTGATTCGCTCGCCTATCGTGGGGCCGGCCGGCAATGTGGAATTCCTGGCGCATCTCGTCGTCGGCGCGCCGGCGACGGCCGACGTGGAAGCGTTGGTGCGCGGCGTCCTCGCCGACTGAAGTCGGCGCTGGCACGTCTCAGTGTAGCGCCAACTTTAGTTGGCTCTCCGGACTGGGGCGCTGGCGCGTGGCGTGCTTGCCGACTGAAGTCGGCGCGACACGGGACGCTGGCGCTCGGGGCTGCGGCGCGGAATTCTGTTTAGAGCCGCCAGGGACTATACTTACAGGCGTGGATTGTACCGCCGCAGGAATGATAAATGGATCAGACTCGCATCCGAAACTTCTCGATTATCGCCCACATTGACCACGGCAAGAGCACGCTCTCGGACCGCCTGCTCGAGCGCACCGGCACGCTGACGCGCCGCGAAATGTCTGAGCAAGTGCTGGACCAGATGGAGCTGGAGCGCGAGAAAGGCATCACCATCAAGGCCAAGGCGGTGCGCATGGACTACCGCGCACCGGACGGTGAGACTTACGAGCTTAACCTGATTGATACGCCGGGCCACGTGGACTTTACGTATGAGGTGAGCCGCGCGCTCCAGGCATGCGAGGGCGCCGTCCTCGTCGTAGACGCCTCCCAGGGCATCGAGGCGCAGACGCTGGCGAACCTCTACCTGGCGCTCGACAACAACCTGACCATCATCCCCGTCGTCAACAAAATTGACTTGCCGGCCGCCGAGCCGGAGCGCGTGGCGAAGGAGATCGAGGACCTCATGGGCATCCCCCGCGAGGACATCATCCTGGCCTCGGCGAAGGAAGGCGTCGGGATTGACGAGCTGCTGGCGGCCATCATCGAGCGCATTCCGGCGCCGCGCGGCCAGCGCCACCAGCCGCTGCGCGCCCTCATCTTCGACTCCCACTACGATCAGTACAAGGGCGTCATCGCCTACGTCCGCGTCGTGGACGGCGCGATGGAGGCCGGCACGCCGCTGATGCTCATGTCCACGCAGCAGCGCCTGGACGCCCTGGAGTTCGGGGTGTTCAAGCCGCGGATGACGACCGTCACCGATCTGTCGGCGGGGGACGTGGGCTACGTGGCGACGGGCCTCAAGAGCGTGCGCGAGGTCTCCGTCGGCGACACGGTCACGGCGGCCGACAACGCCGCCGACGCGCCGCTGCCGGGCTATCGCCCGGCCAAGCCGATGGTCTACGCCGGGATGTACCCCGTGGAGACCGAGCAGTATTACGAGCTGCGCGACGCGCTGGAAAAGCTGAAGCTCAACGATGCGTCCCTCGTCTACCAGCCGGAGAACTCCGTCGCGCTGGGTTTCGGCTTCCGCTGCGGCTTCCTGGGGCTGCTCCACCTGGAGATCGTCCAGGAGCGCCTGGAGCGCGAGTACGACCTGAACCTGCTCGTCACCGCGCCGAGCGTGGAGTACGAGGTGCTCAAGCGCGACGGCGAGATCGTGACCGTGGACAACCCGGCCGACTTGCCCTCGCCGGCCGAGATCGAGACCATCGAAGAGCCGTGGATGACGCTGAGCATCTTCACGCCCTCGGAGTATATCGGCACGGTCATGGAGCTTGTGCGCAACCGGCGTGGCACGCTGGAAAAGATGGAGTACCTGGACGAGGTGCGCGTCCACATGACCTTCGAGATGCCGCTGGCCGAGCTAATCGTGGACTTCTATGACCAACTCAAGAGCCGCACGCGCGGTTATGCGTCCCTCGATTACCACTTCCTGGGCTACCGGCCGGGCGACCTGGTGAAGATGGACATCCTGGTGAACGAGCAGTCGGTGGACGCCCTCTCCCTGATCGTCCACCGCGACAAGGCGCGCGAGAAAGGCTCGGCCCTGGCCCTACGCCTCAAGGAGGTTATCCCGCGCCAGCTCTTCCCGGTGCCGATCCAGGCGGCGATTGGGGGGCGCATCATCGCCCGCGAGACGGTCAAGGCCATGTCCAAGAACGTGCTGGCGAAGTGCTACGGCGGCGACATTACACGCAAGCGCAAGCTGCTGGAGAAGCAGAAAGAGGGCAAGAAGCGCATGAAGCGCCTGGGCAACGTCGAGATCCCCCAGGAAGCGTTCATGGCCGTGCTTAAGCTGGAGGACTAGCGCAGGGGCTGCGCTGGATACGGACGATGCACTATCATCGGGTGGTTGTAAAACTAGGCACGAATGTCTTGACCGCGGGCGGTCCACGCTTGAGCCGCCCGCGTATTGTTGACCTGGTGCGCCAGGTCGCCTGCCTGCACGGCGAGGGCGTCGAGGTCGTCGTCGTGTCGTCGGGCGCGGTGCTGGCCGGGCGCGAGCGCCTGGACCTGTACGCGCGTGTTCGCGGCATTCCCCTCAAGCAGATGCTCGCCGCCGTGGGCCAGGGGCGGCTGATGCAGCTGTACGCCCAGTTGTTCGATCTGTACGACATCCCTGTCGCCCAGGCGCTGCTGACCCGCGTAGACCTGGCCGACCGCACGCGCTACCTCAACGCCCGCAACACCCTGCTCGCGCTGCTCGAGCGCCGCGTCGTCCCCATCGTCAACGAGAACGACGTGGTGGGCGTGGACGAGATTCGCATCGGCGACAACGACAACCTCTCGGCGCTGGTCGCCAACCTCATTGACGCCGACCTCCTCGTGATGCTCACGGATGCCGCCGGGTTGTTCACCGCCGACCCGCGCAAGCACCCCGATGCCACGCTCATCCCGGTCGTGGAGCATATTGACGACTCGGTGCGCGCCCTGGCCGGCGGGGCCGTGACCGGGCGCGGCACCGGCGGCATGATCACCAAGATACAGGCCGCCGATCTGGCGACGCGGGCCGGTACGGCGACCATCGTCGCCGCCGGCGCGGCGCCGGACGTGCTGCTGCGGCTGGCGGCGGGCGAGGCGCTGGGAACCCTGTTCGTGGCGACGGCCAATCGCATGGAGAGCCGCAAGCGCTGGATCCTGACGGACCCGCTGCGGGGCGAGCTGCTGGTGGACAATGGCGCGGTGCGCGCCCTGCGCGAGGGCGGCAAGAGCCTGCTCCCGGCCGGCGTCGTGGAGGTGCGCGGCGATTTTGCGCGCGGCGCGACGGTCAAGGTCGTGGACGGCGAGGGGCGCGATATTGCGCGCGGCATCACGCTGTACAACTCCGCCGATCTGCGGCTCATCAAGGGGCGGAAATCGGCGGAAATCGAGACGCATCTGGGATACGACTACGGCGCGGAGGTCATCCACCGCAACGACCTTGTGTTGCTGTAGTGGGTGCGTCGCCGTAGTGGTCTGTCAAAGTTGAGTGGCGTCATGTAGTGACGACTTTAGTCGTTCTGGGGCCTGGGAAACGACTGAAGTCGTTACTACACAGATGCTCGCGGGGTTGGAAGGGCGCAGGTGACTGTGACGTGGTGGGGTTGGGTGGTGGCGGCCGTTATCGTGGCGCTGATTGGCGCGCTGCTCTACTGGCAGCTTGTCCTGGCAGAAGGCGCGTATCTCGGCCGCGCCGTAGTTACCCTGATGTACGATTGGAGCGCTCGCGCTTACGACCGCATCAAGGGGTTTGACGAGGACGACGAGGCCGACAGGCTAGGGTTTCCCCTGGTCGAGCGCCTGGCGAGCATCGCCACCCCGCATGTTCTCGATGTCGCCACGGGCACCGGGCGGCTCCCGCTGGCGCTGCTCCAGCAGCCAGGCTTCGGCGGTGAGATCGTCGCCCTGGACGCCTCCACCGCCATGCTGGCGCAGGCCGAGGCCAAGCTCGCGCCGTGGGCCGGGCGCGTCACCCTCCTGTGTCACGACGCCACTCGCCTGCCTTTCCCCGAGGCCGCCTTCGACGCCGTAACGTGCCTCGAGGCTCTGGAGTTTCTGCCCTCGCCCAACGCCGCGCTGCGTGAGATGGTCCGCGTCTTGCGCCCCGGCGGTACGCTCCTCATCACGCAGCGGGTTGGCCCCGACCGCCTCTACTTCCCCGGCCGCGTTCCGTCGCGCGCAACGTTCGATCAGCAGCTCGCCGACCTGGGTCTGACAGACATTCGCCGCGAAATCTGGCAGGCCTACTACGACCTTGTGTGGTGCGTGAAACCACTCGCGCCGCCGACCGCTTGAGGCGGGACGTGTGGAATAAGTGTGAAACCTTACGGCGGCGCAACGCGGGCGTACTAAATGCCGCAGTTGGGCCGTTATTAAGAGTAGGCGCTCGATTCGATCGGGATGTTCTCCAATCGAGTCCCCCCGGTTCTCGCAGAGGAGACGCGGATGATAGCTCGAAAATGGCGTGCGCTCAGGGCCGGCGGCGTGGTCCTGGCGGTGCTCGCGTGTTGGCTTGTGTTCTACGCCCTGGCAGCGCAGGCGGCGCGGCCATTCCCCCCGCCGACCGACGCGGCCGCTGCCCTTCCCAGGCGCGCTGAGACCACGGCCCTGCCCCTCCTCGCCGTCTCGCCCGTTAGCGGCACGCAGGCAAGCAACTTTACGATTGTGGGTGGCGGGTTCACGGCGGGCCAGGCGGTTCAACTGAGTCTGCTGCGGCCGGACGGTCTGACGCTCACATACCCGGTGACCGCGAGCGGCCAGGGCGGCTTCCAGCCGGCCCCCATTCCTGGCGTCGGCCTGCCCCTGGGTACGTACACGCTCACGGCGCTGGTGAACGGGGCCGAAGCGGCGCACGCCCAGTTCCGCATCGGTGCTCTACCGCCTTTCTGCCGCGACCTGCTGGCAAACGGCGGCTTCGAGCTGACGCCCGACTTTGTGGACTGGGACACAGGCGGCGCGCCGTTGGTCGCCACGAATAGCCCCTTCAGCGGCCAGCGCCTTGCCTTGCTAGCCGGGTACAACAATGCCAGCGACCGTGTCGCGCAGACGTTCGTCGTTCCGGCGGATACTCAGCTCGCGCGCCTGGGCTACTGGCGCGCCCGTGTGCCGGAGAGCACAACGCCGGACGGCGACCGCATGACCGTGGCGCTGCTGCGGCCGGACGGCCTGCCAGCAGCCACGGTGGAGACCGTCGATTCGACGACGGCGGCGAACTCCTGGGGCCGTGTGCTATACAGCCTGCCGGCCGGCGGCCAGACGCTGCGCCTGCAATACGCGGCGATGACCGACGTGCGGAACCGCACGGCGTTCGGTGTGGACGAGGCCAGCCTGCTGGTGTGCAGCCAGCAGCCATCCGACCCCGGCGGACAGCCGCCGATGGTGCGCGTCGTCACGAGCAGCGCGGGCTATACCCTTGCGCCCGGCGAGCGCACGCGCGTCGAGGTCTGGCTGGAGGATGTCACGAACCTGTACTCGGCCGACGTGATGCTCGCGTTCGACCCGAGCGTCGTCCACGCCGTCAAGTCCCAGGCCGACCTGGGGCCGCTGCTCTACCTGCCGGGCCAGAGCGCCGTGGCCCAGAACATTGTGGACAACACCGCCGGCACGGCGCGAGTGGTCCTGACGCGCCTGTCGCCCGCTCCGACCGCCACGGGCAGCGGCGTCCTGTTCAGCCTTGAGCTGCAAGGCGTGGCGAATGGCGTCAGTCCGCTGACCATCAGCCACGCCCTAGCGGCGCAGCTCGGCGGCAGCGCAATTAGCCTCGGCACACAGGCGGCAGCGCTGACGGTGCGCCCCGCGCCAGGGGCGATCATCGGGCGGATGACGCTGGAGGGGCGGACGACCCACAGCGCGACGACGGTTCGCGCCAGCGGTGCGACCGATCAGACGGTGCTCACCAACAGCCAGGGCGATTTCCGGCTCGACAACCTCGCGCCGGGTCAGTACACGGTGCGCGCGCGGCGGCCCGGCTGGCTGTGCGGTCAGCAGACCGTCACCGTCGCCGCCGGGCAGACGGTGGATCTTTCGGCGGGCCAGATGTTGGCGGGAGACGCGGTACTCTCTGATGCCGTGGATATCTTCGACCTGGTGCGTGTCGCCGGTGTCTTCGACTCTCCGGCCACGGCGGACCCCATCTCTGACCTGAATGGGAACGGGCGCATAGACATTGGCGATGTCGTGCTCGTGGCCGTCAATTTTGGCCTGAGCTGTCCGCAGGCGTGGGCGCCGCCGACGCAGTACACGGCGCAGAGCGGGCCGGCGAAGCGAGCGCCGTTCACCGTCCGTCTCGTGCCCCATGCGCCTGACGCGGCCGGTGTCGCCGCCATTGAGGTTTGGGCCGATGACGCCAGCGACGTGGCTGGCCTTGACCTCACCTTGCGCGCCGACCCGAAGGCGGCGCGCGTCGTCGGCGCGACCCCCTTCCGCCTGGGCGACGCGCTCAAGGATGCCTTCGTGGTGCGCAACACGAATATCGAGACGGGCGCGCGTTTGGTCCTCACCCTGCCCACGGGACCGCGACCCACGGGGCCGCTGCGCCTGGCGACGATTGATGTCCAGGGCGACGGGGCGGCGCTGGGCGTGGCCCGCCTGAGCTGGGCCGATGCGCGGGGCCGTGTCGTCGGCGACACCCCCATGCAGCTCTCCCGCGAGTCGCCGGCAGCGGCGGGGAAGAAGCCGGGGCCGGGCGACACGAGCTTCGGCGGCCGCCGCGAAGCCCTGGACGACTGGCAGCGCGCGGCGACCCTGCCGCTCCGGTGATGCCGCGTGCGGCGCGTTGCACGTGAGTGGTGGATGTTGTCGTCACGACCTAGAGGCCATTCCTGATTATTGCCGCATTCCGCGGGCGGCGGTAGAGACGCGCCATGGCGCGTCTCTACTACGTTCCTTCCATTTCAGGTGTCTCTCCTCCGGTATTCTGTTCCGCTTGACCTTTCTCCCACCTGTTGCTAAGATTCTTTGCCTGAGATTGTTTGGAGGAGGACGCTATGCTGACCGTCGAAGCCCAGGTTGCCGGTGAGGTGGCCGAGAAGGGGGTACGGGCGCGCGCTGCGGCGCGCCGCCTCGCTTTTATGAGCGCCCGCGTTCGCAACGCGGCACTGCACGCGATCGCGGATGCCCTGGTCGCCCGGCAGGACGAGATCGCCGAGGCCAATCGGCGCGATCTGGCGACGGCGCGCGAGATGGGCCTGTCGGAGGCGATGCTGGGCCGGCTAAAGTTGGACGCGAAAGACCTGCGCAGCCTGGCTGACGACGTGCGCCACGTCGCCGCCCTCCCCGATCCGCTCGGCGAAACCGAGATGCAGACGCTGCCGAGCGGCTTGCAGGTCGGGAAGCGCCGCGTCCCCCTCGGCGTCATCGGCGTCATCTACGAGTCGCGGCCCAACGTGACGATTGACATCGCCGCGTTGTGCATCAAGTCCGGCAATGCGGCGATTCTGCGCGGCGGCAAAGAAGCCCTCAACTCGAACCGCATCCTGGCCCAGGTAGTCGCCGACGCCGCGACGGCGGCGGGCCTGCCGGAGGGAACGGTTCAGCTCATCCAGAGCACGGACCGCGCCCTGGTGCGCGAGATGCTGGAGGCGCGGGACTTCATTGACCTGCTCATCCCGCGCGGCGGCGCCGATTTGCACCGTTTCGCCATCGAGAATGCCAAAGTGCCTGTTGTGACCGGCGGTATTGGTGTGGTGCACATCTATGTGGACCAGGCGGCGAAGCTGGACGATGCTGTCGAGATCGGCTTCAATGCCAAGACGCAGAAGCCGTCGGCGTGCAACGCGGCGGATACCTTCCTCGTTCACCGCGCCGTCGCCGCCACGTTCTTGCCGCGCCTGGCCGCCCGCCTCGGCGCGGCGGGGGTCGAGCTGCGGGTGGATGAGCGGTCGCTGGCAATTCTCGGCGCCGGGCCGCTGGTCAAGGCCGCCGGCCCAGAGGACTTCGGGTACGAGTTCCTGGCGCTGCGGGCCTCGGTGCGGGTCGTGGACAGCCTGGACGAGGCGCTCGACCACATTGCGCGCTATGGCGGCCACTCCGAAGCCATCATCACTGAAGACTACAGCGCCGCCATGCGTTTCCTGGATGAGGTCGACTCGGCCGCCGTCTTCGTCAACGCCAGCACGCGCTTCAATGACGGCGGACAGTTTGGGTTGGGGGCCGAGGTGGCGATCAGCACCACCAAGCTCCACGCGCGCGGCCCGATGGGGCTAAAGGAGCTGACGACATACAAATGGATTGTCCTGGGTCACGGCGATGTGCGACCCTAGGGCCGGAAGGGTAACGTTGGCATGAACATCGCCCGCTATCACTTTGACGGCGATATCGGCTACGGCGCGCGCGAAGGCGACGATCTGCGCGCCATCGTCGGCGACATCTTCGGCCCGCACCACCTGGGCGACGTGGTGGCCCGCGTCGAGGAGGTGGATCTGCTGGCGCCGGTGCAGCCGAGCAAGATCGTCGCCGTGGGGCGCAACTACCGCGCCCACGCCGCCGAGATGAACGCCGAGCTTCCGAGCGAGCCGCTGCTTTTCCTGAAGCCGCCCAGTGCCGTCATCGGCCCAGGCGAGACCATCCGGCTGCCCAGCATGTCCTCCCGCGTGGACTACGAAGCGGAGCTGGCGGTGGTGATCGGCCGTCGCGCCAAGGACGTGCCGTGGAACACGGCGCTGACGTACATCTTCGGCTGCACCGCCGCCAACGACGTGACGGCGCGGGACTTGCAGCGCACTGATGGGCAGTGGACACGGGCCAAGGGCTTCGACACGTTCTGCCCCATCGGGCCGTGGATTGTGACCAACCTGGATACGGCGAGCGTCGCCGTGCGGGCGCGCGTCAACGGCGAAGTACGCCAGGACGGGCGCACGCGCGACCTGATCTTTGATGTGCCATACCTGGTCAGCTATATTTCAAAAGTGATGACATTGGAGCCTGGCGACGTCATCCTCACCGGCACCCCAGCCGGCGTCGGCCGGCTCGATGCGGGCGATGTCGTCGAGGTCGAGATTGACGGTGTCGGCGTCCTCCGCAATCCTGTCTCACGCTAACGAGAACCCATGAAAGACTTTATCAGCCTCTCAGACCTCACTCCCGAAAGCATCATGGACCTGTTGGACCTGGCGATTCAGCTCAAGCAAGAGCTGGCCGGCGGCGAGCCGCCTCCCCTCCTCAAGGGGCAGGTGTTGGG
Organism: Anaerolineae bacterium; assembly: GCA_046328525.1. Classification (GTDB taxonomy): domain Bacteria; phylum Chloroflexota; class Anaerolineae; order Epilineales; family JAHCIE01; genus JBDHWG01. The sequence continues at coordinate 1,674,258 of JAXLWK010000003.1, read as the reverse complement.
CATGGTGTTCCAGAAGCCGTCGCTCCGCACCCGCGTCTCCTTTGACGTGGCGATGCTTCAGCTCGGCGGCCACGCCCTCTACCTCTCACCGAATGAGATTCAGCTCGGCCAGCGCGAGAGCACGGGCGACGTGGCCCGCGTGTTGAGCCGCTACGTGAACGGCATCATGGCCCGCGTGTTCGCCCACGCCCACGTTGTCGAGCTGGCGCGCGCCGCCTCGGTGCCGGTCATCAACGGCCTCTCCGACTACAGCCACCCGTGTCAAGGCCTGGCGGACCTGCTGACCGTCTACGAAAAGCGCGGCTCGCTCAAGGGCCTCAAGATGACGTACCTGGGTGACGGAAACAACGTGGCGACGTCGCTCATGTTTGGCGGCGCGCTGACCGGCATGCGCGTGGTCGTCGCGACGCCGCCGGGCTACGAGCCGACCGCCGACGTCGTGGACTGCGCCCGCGCGCTGGGGCGGCTGGGCGGCGGAAGCATCGAGATCACCAACGATCCGGCGGCCGCCGCGCGCGGCGCGGATGTGTTGTACACCGACGTCTGGGCCAGCATGGGCCAGGAGTCCGAGCAGGGCGAGCGCAAGGCCATCTTCCCGCCGTACCAGGTCAACGCGGCGCGGCTCGCCGAGGCCCAGGCGGACGCGCTCGTGCTGCACTGTCTGCCCGCGCATCGCGGCGATGAGATCACCGACGACGTCATTGACGGCCCGAACTCTGCTGTGTTCGACCAGGCGGAGAATCGCCTGCACGCTCAGAAGGCGGTGCTCGTCAAGCTCATGGCGCCGCATTGATAAGGCCGGGGCAAGGCCGCGCTGGAATTCGGCGCGGCTCCCCCTTCTGTTTGTGGGGAAGGATTACGGCGCGTGGATGAGGTTCTCCAAAACCTGCGCTTGACCATACAATGGGCTGCTTCGACCGTTGATATTTTCACAATCGTTGACCTGCTCCTGGTCACAGCGGTATTTTACGGCCTCCTATACCTGATACGCGGCACTCAGGCAGTTCAGCTGCTGCGCGGCTTCCTGTTGCTCACCCTCATTGTCGTCGTGCTGAGCAACGTCCTCCAGCTTCGGGCCTTCAACTGGCTGTTGCGCAACTCGTTTCCCGCGCTGCTGATTTCGATCCCTGTCATCTTTCAGCCCGAGATCCGGCGCGGTCTGGAGCGCTTAGGCCGCGCCGGGCGCTTCATCACGCCTGGCGCCGGTGAGACGCTGAGCACGTCCATCATCCCGGAGGTCGCCCGCGCTGTGGGCGAGATGTCGGAGCGCCACCACGGCGCGCTCATCGTCATTGAGCAGGACACCGGCTTGCAGGAGTTCATTGACACGGGCGAGAAGATTGATTCGTCGGTGACTGCCGATCTGCTCATGACCATCTTCTTCCCCAAGACAGCGCTGCACGACGGCGCGGTGATCGTGCGCGGGAATCGTATCGCAGCCGCTCGCTGCGTGCTGCCCCTGGCGATGGGCCGCGAGCCGGATAGCCACCTCGGCACGCGCCACCTGGCCGCCATCGGCGTCACAGAGCGCACCGACGCAGTCGCCGTGGTCGTGTCCGAGGAGACGGGGACAATCTCGCTGGTGCGCAACGGCATCATCCGTCGCCGCCTGGACGAAGGCCAGGTGTCGCGCCTTCTCTACCGCTGGTATCGTACCCCGGCCACCTCCCCCGACTGGCTGACGCGCTGGTTCAAGGGGCCGCAGAACGGCGCGTCATCTTTGTCGGCGTCCGGCGACGGGGCCGAGAAGGCCGCCGGCGCGGCGTCGGCCGAGGCGACGCCGGCCCACGCGGCCGCGCCGACCGGCGGCAGCGAGCCGGGCGGCGCCGACCGAGGTGAAGCATGATCCGCGTTTTGCTCAGCAACGCCGGCTCGCTCATTCTGGCGTTCATCCTCGCGCTGCTCGTGTGGTTCGTGGCGACCAGCGAAAGCAACCCTCTGCAAGAAGGCATCACGCCCCCGAACGGCGTGCCTGTCGAAGCGGTCAACATCCCGCCGGGCAACGAGCTTGTCGGCGGCATGAACGAGCGCGTCCAGGTGCGCCTGGTCGCCCCGCGCAACTCGTGGGACCTGATATCGGCGTCGGATTTCCGCGCCTATGTGGACCTCAAGGGGGTCGAGCCGGGCATCCGCAGCGTACCCGTGACCGTCGTCTGCGCGCGTTGCACCGACAACCGGGCACGCATCCTGGGGGTGACGCCGAAGGATGTCGCGGTCCGTCTCGAGCCGTCGGCGCAGCGCCAGATGGATGTGCAGGTTGGGCTGCTCGGCGACGCCGCCCTGGGCTTCACCTTGCAAAAACCCGTCGCGACGCCGTCGCAGGTGACTATCAAAGGCCCGCGCTCCGCCGTCGAGTCGGTCGCCCAGGTGCAGGCGCGCCTGCCGCTGCTGACCAGCCCGCGTGCCGATGTCGAGCGCCTGGTGACACTCGCGCCCCTGGACAAGGACGGCAGCACCGTCACAGGCGTCACCGTGGACCCGCCGCAGGTGACTGTGCGCGTGCCCGTCGAGCAGGAGCAGGGCTACCGTGAGCTGGCGGTGTCCGTGGTCAGGGACATTACGCCGGCCAACGGTTACTGGATCAGCAGCATCACGGTGTCGCCCACGACGGTGACGGTGAAGGGGCCGCCCGCGCAGATCAAGGCCCTGCCGGGCTACCTGCAAACGCAGTCCGTGACGGCGACGGGAGTGAACCAGGGGTTCGAGCGCAACGTTCCGCTGGTCGTGCCGGACGGCATCAGCGTGGTGGACCCGTCGTCTGGCTCGGTGACGGTCAAGGTCGGGGTGGATGTGGAGCGGAGCGGCCGCACCATTGATCGGCCGGTCATCGTGCGCGGGCTGCCGCCCGACTGGCAGGCGGTCGTCGCGCCCGCCCGGGTCCAGATTGTGTTGCAGGGGCCGGTGGCGGACCTGAACGGCGTGGACAACAACAGCAACATCCAGGTCGTGCTGGATGCGTCAGGGCTACAGCCTGGCACGCAGAGCGCCGTGCCGAAGATCGTCGGCGTGCCGGAGTCGCTCGATCGCCGTTTGGCCCCCGACCGGGTGGACGTGACCATCACCAGCCCGACCCCGGCGGCGCGCACGCCCTAGGGCTTCGTCACACGCAAAGAGACATCGGCCTGGGGTCTCCTCCGCATGGGAGGCTGACACCAGGCCGATGTCTCTGAGAGGTAAACGGGAGGTTAGACCCGCTGTTACCGATAGTGTAGCGCCGCGACATGAGGCGGCGGTTAAGCGCCTGTGAAGGTTGCGTGAGAACCGGCGGCTAACGCGAGGTCACGAGGCGGTTCACCCGCCCCTGCCTGTCCATGACGATCCGCACGACGCGCGGCAGGCGCTTCTGCCCGATCTCCACCGTTGTCCGAAACGTGAACTCTACCCCATCCGTCGTGGCGCTGCGCGTCGGGGAGACACCGGCCATCTCCGGGAAACGCCGCACGACGTGGGCGATTGCCTTCGTGCGCAGCTCCTCGACTCGTAGCCCACCGGCCTGGGCCGTGGATGATTGGCGTGCCATTCTCGTGTCTCCCCCTGCCGACTGAAGTCGGCGCTACACAGAAGATGAATTGTAGCGCCGACTTCAGTTGGCTCTTGCGTTCGGTCGGCGCTCGCGCCTAGCCCGCCGCCACGAAGCGGAGGCTCCCGCCCGGCGCTGCCGCCGGGTATGGCATGGCGCGGCGGACGTGCTCGAGGCTGCTCGCTACGAGCATCACCTGGACGCGCCCCGCCATGCGCTCGTCAATCAGGATGCCGAAGCGCACATCGGCGTCAGGCCGCGCGGCGCACGCGACGACATCCACAGCCGCCTGCGTCTCCAGCAGCGGGAGGTCCGGACCGCAGGTGATGTTAATCAGCACCGCGCCCGCGCCCTGGATGGCGAGGGGGTCCACCAAGGGGCTGACGAGCGCCGCCCGCGCCGCCGCCACCGCCGCATCGGGGCCGCGCCCCTGGCCGATGGCAAGCAGGCTCGGGCCGGCGTCGGTCAAGAGGTCGCGCAGATCCGCCAGGTCCAGGTTGATGAGGCCCGGCTGGGTAACCAGCTCCGCGATGCCCTGAATGCCCTGGCGCAGCACATCGTCGCCGACGCGCAGGGCCATGTCGAGCGTCAGCTTGCTATCTACCAGGTTCGCCAGCCGGTCGTTCGAGACGATAATGACGGTGTCGGCGACCTCGCGCAGCCGCGCCAGCCCTAGCTCGGCCGCCCGCAGACGCCGCATCCCTTCCCAGGTGAACGGGCGCGTGACGACGGCGATGGTCAGCGCGCCCATCGAGCGCGCGACATCGGCGATGACCGGGGCCGCGCCCGTGCCCGTCCCGCCGCCCATGCCGGCGGCGACGAACACCACGTCGGCGCCGGTCAGGGCCACGCTGATAGCTTTGCGGCTCTCCTCGGCGGCTTGCGCGCCGATGTCGGGCGCGCCGCCCGCGCCTAGGCCGGCGGTGACGACAGGGCCGAGCTGGAGCCTGATCGGCGCTTCGGAGCGTTCGAGGGATTGGAGGTCGGTATTGGCGACGATGAACTCGACGCCTGTCATCCCGAATTGAATCATGTGGTCAACGGCGTTGCTGCCGCCGCCACCGACGCCCACAACTTTGAGACAGGCCGGCGTCGCAGGTTTGAGAGTCGCTTGCACAGGGCCTCCTTCAATGGCTGGTGAAGGTCAACACGGGTTCCGGTATGCCGTTCGGTCAGGAGAAGGCGAAGCCCAGGTTGCTCAGGCTTTCGGCGATCTCTGACCCGTTCGCCGCGAGGTCGTCGGTCATCTGGTCCCACGCGGCGTTGCCCCACACCTCGATGTGGTCGCCGGCGCCCACGATGACCGTGCTGGCATCGAGCCGGGCGTAGCGACGCAGGGGGGACGGCAGCGTGAACCGCCCCTGGCCGTCCAGGGTTTGGGGGCTGGCGCCGCCGAGCAGCAAGCGGACGAAGGCACGGGCCACGCTGCGCGTCAGAGGCAGCCGGCTGACCGCATCGGCGACCTCGTCCCACCGCGACGCCGGGTACAGCAGCAGGCACCCGTCCAGCCCCCGCGTGATGACCAGGCCATCGGCCAGGTCCGCCCGAAAGGCCGGCGGGACGACCAGGCGTCCTCGCGCATCAACATCCTGTAGAAACTCACCGTAGAACATAGGCTTATCCATGCGCCATGACTAGCTTTACAATCGTTCCATCCGGCGCCAGGGTGGCTTTCACTAACTGACGAAATGGGCGCTCCGACGGCGCTTCGGCCACGGTGACGGTCGCCGCTGCGGGCGGCAGGCTGAAGCCCTTGGCGACCGGCTGGCTGGCGAGCGTGACCTGGACCTGACCCAGGTCGGGCAGCTGCCGCCGGATCTGCTGCTCGACGCGCCACGCCATGTCCCCCGCCGCCACCTTTCCCCGCCCATAGCCGATCGCTTTCGCCGATGGCGCGGCCACGCTCTCGCTCACCGGCTCCAGCGGCCGCGTCGTCTTGGCCTCGGCCTTCGCGTCCGCTTTCCTGCTCCCCGGCCACGGCGCGCGGTGCGCGGCAAACGGCGCGAGCGTGGGGTCGCCGTAGAGGGTGAAGGTCAGGATGGCCTTCTGATCCTCGGCGTCGAGAAAGCCCTGCCGCCCGATGAGGTCGTTCGCCATGCCGATCTTGGCGCGGCGCAGCGCCTCGCCCGCGCTCAACCCCGCCAGCAGGCCCCGCCAGAAGTGGATCGCCAGCAGGTCGGCGGCGAGCAGCGTCTCGCTCAGGCCACCGTAGGCCAGGGCCGTCGAGCCGACGAAGGCCGCCGCCTTGGTCTGGAGCAGGCGCAGCGCCATGCTCTCGGCGGCGCGCTTGTCCGTGACATAGCCGCCGTAGCACGCCGCGCTGAAGACGATCAGCCGCCGCCGCCCGTCCGCCGCCAGACGGTCGGGGTGCATCGCCAGGGGAAACGCGGCATAGTCGGCGGCCAGCAGCGGGTCGCGCTGTCCGTACCAGCCCGCGTCGTCCTTGAGGCCGTGGAGGTTAAAGTAGGCGACGCCGAAGCGGTCGCCCTGCATGGCGGGCGCGTGGCTGTGGTCTAGGGGCGGCGACATGCGCAGGTTCTTGGGTGCGTCGAGGACGGAGAAGACGGCGCGGGCGGCGTGACGCCAGACCGAAGCGGTGTAGCCGACCGCGGCCGGTGCAGCCGCAGGCGCGACACCTGCCCACTTGCTCTGACGTCCTGCCGCCCGCCGCGCGTCTGCGGTGGAACGGATGAGACTGATAAGGAATGAAGGATCGTCGTCGGCGCTGTCGGGGAGACGGCCAATCGCGCGGCCCGGCGAGAGCAGGGCCGAGCCGCCATACGGCGCGTCGGTGAACAGCGTGTCGTCGTCGTCGTCACTCGGGTTGGCGACGGGCTGGAACGGAACGATGTCCGGCCCGCCGATGAAGAGCACAGTGCGGGTGTCCATGGGGAGATGGCGGATGTACGCCAGCCACTCGTCCGCGCCGGCCGGGGCGCTGAGCGGCTGCCAGCCGAGCGGCCGGTTCTCGGCCGGCGCGTCGGCGCACACCAGGCGCGACGCCGAGGCGTGGGCCAGGTCTTGCAGGGCTTCGTGGATGGCGTGGAACCCGGCCGCGCCGTACTTGCGTTCCAGGCTGCGGCGGCTTGTCGTGATGATGCTTGCCAGCCGCAGGCTCGGCCGCGGCGCGAGGCCCACGGCCAGGTCGTCCAGCGCGGCGCGGGCATCGGCCAGGGGATCGGTTGTGGTTGGCGGTGTGACCAGGGCGTCTGGACGGTCCGTCGGCATGATGGGTCTCCGGTGTTAGCGTCGTATCTGTCGTTCGAGAAACCCTAGCGCCCCGACGGAAGCCAGGTAACGGTAAGCGTCGGCCGATGTCGGCTGAAGCCGCACGGCGGCGCGGAACATCTCGGTCGCCTCAGCGTAGTCGCGCAGGCTCTTGAGCGATAGGCCGGCGCCGATGTAGTAGTCCGGGTTGTCCGGGTTGCATTCGATGGCCTTGCGGTAGGCGGTCAGCGCCTGATCGTGGCGGTGCTGGGTCTCGTAGCACTGCGCCAGTGCCGCGTAGGTGTCGCCGTCGTCAGGCCGCAGAACTGTAGCGCGGCGGAAGTGCGCCGTCGCCTTCTCGATCTGGCCGACCTCGAGGCAGAGCCGCCCGATGAGCACGTGGGATTTGCCGTTGTCCGGCGCAGCCACCACCGCCTGCTGGTAGGCTTGCAGCGCCTCGTCCAGCCGCCCCAGGCTCTCGTAGACCTGGCCGAGCGCCGTGTAGACGTCAGCGGTTCCGGCGGCCTGTGTGGCGCGCGTGAGAATGCGTAGCGCCTCATTCTCCTGGCCGAGCTGGTGCGCCAGGCGACCGAGGGCGAGCAGTGTCGCGGCCTGGTCGGGGGCTAACTCGCAGGCGCGGCGGTACTCGGCGTAGGCGCCGCTCAAGTCGCCGCCCTCCTCCAGGACGCGCCCCAGGGCGCTATGGGCCGCCGCCGCGTCGGGGTCGAGGGACAGCGCGGTCGTGAGCGCCTGCCGCGCATTCTCCCGGTCGCCGAGGGCTTCGGCGGCCAGGGCGTAGCGCAGGTGGTAGCTGGCTTCCTCTGGCACGAGATGCCGCGCGTGATCGTAGGCGCTGCGCGCCGGCGCCGGCTGGTTCGCCGACTGGCGGAGGTCGCCGAGGGTGGCGTACCACTCTGCGTCGTCTGGCTTAAGGGCGATGGCCGATTCCAGCGTCGCCGCCGCCACATCCGGCTGGCCTAGCTCGCCGTACAGCACGGCCAGCTCGACCAGGTAGCGCGGCTCGTCGGGGGCCAGCTCGGCGGCGGCGCGGAACGAGTTCAGCGCGGCCAGCCGACGGCCGGCGGCCTGGTGCGCGTCGCCCAGGCGGGCGTGCCACGCGGCCTGGGTCGGGTCCGATGCCACAGCTTGCGCCAGGACGTTGGTCGCCTCGGCGACGTGGCCGGCGGCCAGCAGGGTATCGCCGAGAGTGTAGGCCGTGCGGCCGGTGGCGGCATTCGGCGCGACCGCCATCGCCCGGTGGACGGTTTCCACGGCGTCGTCGGCGTCGCCGACAGACGACAGCGCCTGGGCCAGGGCGACCAGGGGGCCGGCGTCCCCCGGCGCGAGGCTGACGGCGCGGCGGAGCGCGGCGACGCTGGCCGCCGTCCGCCCGACGCGCCCCAGCGCGTGCCCCAGGTAGAGGTGGGTCAGGGCGTCGGCGGGGTTGAGGGCGGCAGCCCGCTCGAGATTCGTGACGGCCTCGGCGGGCTGGCTGCGCATGAGCTGCGCCCAACCGGCCGCCAGGTAGTCGTCGGCGCTGATGCCCGTCAGGGCAGCGGCGCGGGCGGCGGCATGCGTTGCCGCGTGGAGCATGGCTTCGGTGACGGCCGCGTCACCCTCGGTGTTGGCGAAGAACATCATGATGCGCGGCGCTCCGCGCAGGATGGCCGGATTCGTGTTGTCAAGCTCCAGCGCGGCCAGGGCGGCGCCAGCGGCCAGCCGGAAGTGGCCGAGCCGCGCCCGGGCGCGCGCCAGGCCGTAGGTGCTCATGGCGTCGTAGGGGGCCAGCCGCAACGCCTGCTTCAGCGCTTCCAGCGCGGCTTCCGGGCGGTTCAACTCTAGCAGAATCAGGCCCAGGTCAGACCAGTAGCTCGCCACGTCGGGCGCGAGATCAATTGCCTGGTGCAGGACGTTGACGGCATTTTCCATGTCGTGGCGGTCGAGATAGAGCCGGGCCTGGCGGTAGAGCACTTCGGGCTGCGCCGGGTCGAGCGCCAGGGAGGCCTGTAGGGCGCTCTCGGCGTCGGAGTCGCGCCCGGTCTCCTTGTATACGTCTGCCATCCTGGTGTACATGACCGCCGGTTCGTAGCCAAGCTCGGCGGCGCGCTGATACGCGGTGGCCGCCGCCGATGCCGCCCCGGCCGCCAGCGCCGCCTCCGCCAGCTCGGCCTGGATCGCGCCGTCCTCTGGCCGTTGCGCGGCGGCGCGCTGAAGGTCCGCCATCGCTGCGGCGCCCTCGCCGGCCAGCAGCCACAGCCGCGCGGCGCGGCGTAGATGGGGCGCGCCGTCGGGCGTGACCTCCGCCACGGACTCCCACGCGCGCGCCGCCCAGGGGCGGTCGCCGGTGGCCTCGCCGGCCTGGGCCAGCAGGAATGCGACCTCGGTCGGGTCCGCCCCAAGCTGGCGCGCCAGCTCGAAGGCGGCGGACGCCTGGAGCGGGTCGCCGAGGGCCAGGCGGCAGCGTCCGAGCGCCAGGGCGGCCCCGGCGGCATCTTCGAGGGCCGGGTCGGCCAGGATGCGCTCGTAGGCGCTGGCCGCCTCAGCCCAGTCGCCGTGGGCGGCGCAGGCGTCCGCCAGGGCGCGGTACGCCGGCCGAAGGGTCGCCGGCGAACTGCCCGCGGCCTGCATCGTCACGATACTCTGCTGGTAGGCGTCAATCGCCTCCGCCCACCAGCCGCGTTGGGCGTAGACACCACCCAGGGTGGTGTAGCCTGCGACCCAGTCCGGCGAGCGGTCGAGGGTGGCGCTGAGAATCTGCACCGCGGTTTCCCAGCGCTCGGCGTTCAGCGCAGCGCCGGCGGCGTCGGCCGCAACTGACAGGGCATTCGGGTCGCAGCCGAGCGCATTCTGATAGTGGGTGAGGGCCGTCTGCCAGTCGCCGGCGTCGGCGTGGATGCGGCCGAGGCGGGCGTGGGCCATGGCCCAGTGCGGCTCGATTTCGACGGCGCGGCTGTAGGCCTCCCGCGCCCGATCAATGTCGCCGAGGGTTTCCAGCGCCTCAGCCCGATAGAAGTGGGCGTCGGCCCAACGCGGGCGCTGGCGCACGGCGCTAGAGAGATACTCGAACGCCGCGGCGTTTTCGCCGAGGCCCAGGCTGGCCCGCCCGGCTTCATAGAGGGCGTCAGGGTCGAACGGGGTGAGGGCCAGGGCGTGCCGCGCCGACTCCAGCGCGGCCTCACTCTGGCCGTCGAGGCGCTGCGCCGCGGCCAGGCGCCAGGCGTACTCGGGCACGTTGGGCGCGAGGCGGACGGCGGACGCGAGGGCGTCGGCGGCCGGGCTGTAGCTCTCGACAATCGTGTACAGCCGACCCAGGCGAGCGAGGATGCCCACGTGCTCCGGCGCGATCTCGGCGGCCGCCTCTAGCTCCATGAGCGCTTCGTCATACTGCCCGCTCCGCGCCAGGCCGTCAGCCAGCGCCAGACGCCAATCCATGTTCTCCGGCTCGGCGGCTACAGTCTGCCGCAGCCAGTCCACAGCGCCGCCGCTCTCGCCGCGCGCCGTGGCGACTTCGGCCTGGGCCGCCATGGTCAGGGCGGCGCTCGGCGCCAGAGCGAAGGCGCGGGCGGCGGCGAGCTGGGCTTCGTTGACTCGGCCGGTGCGCGCGGCGGCCTGGGCGGCCAGGGCCTGGGCCGCGGCGTTGTCAGGCTCCAGCACGAGCGCCTGGCGGAGGACGTTCAAGGCGGCGGCCGGTTGGTCGTCCTGGAGGTGGACTCGCGCGAGGGCGATGAGCGCGCCGACCTGGCGCGGGTCGAGAATGACGGCGCGCTGGAGCGCTTCGCGGGCCACAGACACGTGGCCCTGCTCCATTGCCAGGATGCCATAGCGGGTGTGATACGCGGCGGTGTCCGGGTCGAGGGCGACGGCCTGCTCCAGGAGTGCCAGGGCGCGGCCGGGCGCGCCGAGGGATAGCTCGAACTCCGCCTCGTAGCCAGCGCGGCGGGCGGCGGCGTCGCCGTCGAGCGGCAGACCGGCGAGCTGGGCGGCGGCGGCGGCAAAATCGCCGATGCGGGCGTGGGCCTCGGCGGTGGCGAGGCGCAGGGCCACGGCATCGGGCGCGAGAGCGCAGGCCTGCTCGTAGGCGGCCAGGGCCGCCGGTAGGTCGCCGCCGGCTTCGCACGCTCGCCCCAGGTCGGCGTAGAGCAGCGCGTCGTCGGGGCGGCGGGCGATGGCCTGCGCCAGGGTCTCGCGCGCCTCGGTGACGGCGCCGGCCGCCACCAGGAGCGAGCCGAGCTGCCGCAGGTGGCCGACGTGATCGGGCGCGAGCTGGACGGCCATGCGCGCGTGTTCGACGGCGGTGTGGGGCGCGCCGACGTGGGCCAGGGCTTCGGCGCACCAGGCGTGCCAGTCGGCGACCGTCGGCTCGACGGCCAGCGCGGCGCGCAGGTGGCGCAACGCCGGTTCCCACTCCTGGAGGTGCAGGTACGCGCGCCCCAGGTCGGCCTGGTAGGTCGCATCGCCCGGCGCGAGGGCCGTCGCCTCGCGCAGCTCGGCGGCGGCCTTGCGCCATTGGCCCGCGCTGCCATACAGCCGACTCAGCGCCGCGTGCCAGTCGGCGCGTCCGGGCGCGAGGGCGATGGCGTAGCGGAGGTGCGTCGCGGCGGCCTGGGCCTCGCCGAGGCGTTCCGCCAGGGCGGCGGTGTCGCGGTGCAGCGTCGGCCACTGGGGGCAGAGGGCAACGGCCTGGGTCTGGGTGGTGTAGGCCTCGCGGAACCAGCCCGCCGACGAGTAGGCGCGGGCCAGCTCGGCCAGCACGATGGGCCGCTGGGGGTCGTCCGACGACACGCCGTCGGCGGCGCGGTGCAACTCGGCGAGCGCGGTCTCCTCGCCGAGGGATGCCAGCGCCACGCCCAGGCCATAGCGCGTCATGGGCGCATCGGTTGTCACGGATGCGGACACAAAATGCTGGCGCGCGGCGTCACTCGACCCCCGCTCAAGCTCGGCCCAACCGAGCCAGCTCTTGATCTGGCCTTCGACATCGTGCAGCGCCGCCAGGGCCGCCTGGAGGCGTTGCACCGCCTCGTCGGGCTGCCCCAGGCGCAGCTTGACCAGGCCACGGTTGGCCTGCTCGACCGTCGCGCTGAGGGTGGGGTTGGCGGCGAGCAGAACGGGACCGCCCGTCTTGATGGTGTTGAGGAGCGCCGTGGCTCCCTCGCGGTCTGCCGGCATGAGGGCCTGGGCGACGGTGAACTGCATGTCGGCCGGGAGACCGTCGGTGGCAAGATTCGCGGCAAGGCCGGGGGTCGCGGCCAGGAACGCGGCAATCGGCAGCGCCGACGCGGCGCCGACGGTGCGGAGCGCGAAGGCGATGAGACCGCGACGGTCCGCGGCCAGCTCGAGCATCTGGTGGAAGATTTCGACGTTGGCCGGTGTCCAGCGCTGCAAGACGCGGCCGGGGTCTGTCCGCAACGCTTCCCGCGCCGCGTAGTGTTCGGCGAGGAGCGGATAGGAGAACGCGCCATCTGGGAGGAATAGGCCGGCGCGGCGCAGGCTGTCGAGCGTGGCGTCGTCCAGGGCGGGCGGCGCTTCGTCGAGGGCGCTCGCCAGCGCGCGGCGGCCAAGCGCCGCGACCCAGCTCTCCGGCAGCGCGGCGCCGGCGAGAAGTGTGGCGACCCGTTCCACGACCGCAGCGCGGGACACGTCGGCCGCCGTGTTCGCCGCCTGGGCTGTCTTCAGGAGCGCCGCCATGCCGACGGGAAGCGCGGCGAGGGCGACGAGGCGCGCATCCCGGGCCAGCAGCGCCAGCGCCAGGCGGGCGCGCTGGGGCGGTAGGCTGTCGTCGAGAGTATCGAACAGCAGGCTTTCAGGCAGCGACGGCAGGCTGATCGCGTTGCAGTCCGGCAGGCTGCTCGCCCAGTTCGGCCAATCGGCGCTGCGGCAGGCCGCGATGTAGCATCCGCCGCGCGCCAGGATCGGGTCGAGGCGCGACGTGAGATCCACGGGGCCGGCCGCGCGGTCGAGATGGTCAATGAACACCGTGTGCGCCCGGTCCGAGGTTGCGGCGTCGCGGAGCAGGGCGTCCAGTGGCGCTGTCGGGTCCGAGAGGTCGAGCCAGACCGTGGGGCGGCTGCGGTCGCCGTTGGCCCATCGGCGCAGGATCGTGGTCTTGCCGCCGCCCGGTGGGGCCAGCAGGACGGTGGCCGGTCCGAGGGGGCCGGCGAGGGGCGGGGTAGGGTTGTGCGGCGTATGGGAATACATGATCGTATCAGTTCAACTGGCTCAGCATCCAGAAGGCGGTCAAGCACATGGCGACGCCGGCCAGGCAGAGAAACACGCCAATGCCCACGGCGGTCTTGATGAGCTGGCTCACGGCTTCCAGAAGGTGGGTGATCGAGTCGAGGATCGGCTCGATTGTCGTATCCGTGCTGACGCGGTTGCCGAGGAGAGCGGCCTGCGCTGAGAGACTGCGGAGCGTGGCCTGGTACTGGTGGGCCAGGATCGTGTATAACCCCGCGCCACAGGCGACGGCGCCCATGATGAAGAGGACGAGCGCCATTAACACGCGAATTCCAATCAGCATTGCTTAGCTCCTTCGGGTGTGGGTGTGCGGTCAGCCCTGCCATCCCCAGGGCGATTTGTGAAGCTTCTTCACGCTTCACTCTACTACACTGCCTGCACAACCGGTGCCAAATCCCGAAATTCTGTGAAGATTTCGAGAAGGTTTATTTCTGGTTGCCCGACCGCCGCGGCCGGCGACCTCCGAGGTCCGCTTTGGGCTGAAGTGTCTCGAAGCGCTATCAAAACTGCGACCCGAACCGCAAGGTCAGGCGCTGTCGTTTGGCGGGAGAGGGGGAAAAAGACCCGGGTTGCTTCGCAAAAAAGCACGGGTGGGGTATTTTTACCCACCCGTGCTTTTTTCCGCATTTGCTGCAAGGTTCAGCCGCTGTCGCCGCTGTCCTTCTTGTACTTGTTGAGGCGGTAGCGCAGCTCGTCCCGCGACAGGCTGAGGAGATGCGCGGCGAGTGTCTGATTGCCGCCGGTGCGCTCCATGGCCTGCTCCACGAGGCGCTGCTCCATCTCGCCGACGGTTCGCTTGAGATCGAGGCCGTCGGGCGGCAACGTTGGCACAGCACGCCCGACGGATAACACCGGGGCTTGCTGCTCGGCGACGATCTCGGATGGCAGGTGGTTGGTCTTGATCTCCGGGCCGTCGCATAGAATGATGGCGCGCTCGATGACGTTGCGCAGCTCGCGGATGTTGCCCGGCCAGCGATGGCTGCGCAACGCCTCCATCGCCGCCGGGCTGACGCCGTGGACATCCTTGCCCGCGTCCCGGGCGAAGCTCGCCACGAACTGCGCCACGAACAGGTCAATATCCTCGGCGCGCTCCCGCAGCGGCGGCAAGTGGATTTCGACGACGCTGAGCCGCCAGAACAGGTCCTCGCGGAAGGCGGCGCTCTCGATAGCCACGCGCAGATCGCGGTTAGTCGCCGCGATCAGGCGAATATCCACGCGAATGTCCTGGGTGCCGCCGAGGCGGCGGATCTGGCGCGTTTCCAGGACGCGCAGGAGCTTGGCCTGCATGTTGAGCGGCATGCTGCCGATCTCGTCCAGGAACAGCGTCCCCTGGTCGGCCAGCTCAATCAGGCCCTTCTTCTGGCGTTTCGCGCCGGTGAACGCGCCGGCTTCGTAGCCGAACAACTCGCTTTCCAAGAGCTGCTCGGGGATGGCGGCGCAGTTGATGGCGATGAACGGCCGGCTCTCGCGCGGGCTGTTGCGGTGCAGGATGAGCGCCATGACCTCCTTGCCCGTGCCGCTCTCGCCCTGGATGAGGACGCTGGCCGTCGTCGGGGCGACGCGCTGGATGACGCGCTCGATCTCGCCCATGGCGTTGCTGGTGCCGAGGATGACATTGCTGTCGGTGGCGAGCTGCTCACTGCGCAGGCGGCGAATCTCGCGCCGCAGCTCGAGATTCTCCAGCGCCTTGTGGAGGACGGCGCGAAGCTGGGTGAGGTCGGGCGGCTTCGTGAGGTAGTCGTAGACGCCCTGGCGTAGCGCCGTTTTGACGCTGTCCACGCTGCCGTAGCCGGTGAGCATGATGACCGGCAGGTCGGCGTCCACGGACTTGAGCGCCGCCAGCACCATCAGCCCGTTGCCATCCGGCAAGTTTTGATCAATCAGGGCGCAGTCAATGTGGCGCGTCTGGATAAGCTCCATCGCTTCGGCCACAGACGCCGCAGGGAGCGTGTCGTAGCCTTCGCTGTGGAGGGCGTTTTCGAGCAGGTTGCGGAGGATGTGTTCGTCGTCCAGAACAAGAATCGATGCAGGCATTGGCTCCACCCCTGTCAGTCGGGCCTCAGCGGCAGGTGGTGTGGGTCGGGCAACGGCCGCGTGAGACTCCGTTGTGGTTCGAGACGTTCAGGTGTAGCACACTCAGACGGCAGCCGGCAGGCGGACAGTGAACAACGTCCCCTGGCCGCGACCGCTGCTCACAGTGACCTCGCCGCCGTGTTCGCCGACGATCCGTTGGGTGATGGTCAAGCCGAGACCCGTCCCGCTGCGTTTGGTGGTGAAGAAGGGGGAGAAGATGCGCGGCAGGTCGGTATTGGGAATCCCGACGCCCGTGTCCTCGATCTCGATGACGGCCCAGGGGCCGCCGGTGCTTGTCAACAGCCGCTCCGACGCCATCTGAAGTACCCCGTCGCCGCCGCGCGTGGCTTCCTTGCGCGTGCGCACCGTGAGGATGCCGCCCTCTGGCATGGCCTGGATGGCGTTGGCGATCAGGTTAGACATCGCCTGCTCCAGGCGCGTGGCGTCACCGCGCACTGTCGGCGTGTCGGCGCTGAACTGACGGACGATGCGAATCTGGTTCAGGGCGGCCGTCGCGTGGGAGCGGCCCAGCACGTCGTCGAGGATGTGGGTGATGGCGCACACCGCCTGGAGACGCGGCGGGCGCGACATGAGCAGGACGTCTTCGAGCAGCTGGTTGAGCCGCTCATTTTCCTGCCGAATCAGGGTCAGGGTGGTATGGGCCGGGTCGCCGGATGGAATCTGCTCCAACAGGTACTGGATGCCGGTCGAGATGGCGGCAAGGGGATTGCGGATTTCGTGGGCGATGATGGCCGACATTTCGCCGAGCAGCGCGAGTCGGTCGAGCCGCTGGCGCTCTTCCTCCATCGAGCGCTGTTCGCTCAGGTCGTCGAACACGAGCACCGCGCCGACGATGCGGCCCTCGTCGTTGCGGAGTGGCGCCAGGCTCTGGCGCAGCGGCACCTCGCGCTCGTCCGGGCGTGTCAGCACGATCTCGAAGCCGGCGAACGTCGTGCCGAGACGGAGCACCTGGCTAATCATGGCCGACAAACTGTCGGGGGTGTCGAGCACCTGGATGAGCGGCTCGCCGACGACGACGGCCGGGTTCAGCCCTAGAATCTGCTGCGCGGCGCGGTTGACCGATGTCACGCGGCCGGCCGCATCCACCGTGACGAGGCCGTTGGTCATGTTCTGGAAGACACTCTCGCTGAACAGCTTGGTGTCGTCGAGCCGCTGCACGGTCTCGCCCAGCTCCTGGAACAGGCGCGCGTTCTTGATGGCGACCCCGATCTGTGCGCCGATCACCTCAAACAGCGGGATGTCCTTGGTATCGAAAGCCTGCGGCCGCCGCGCGGCGAGGAGGACAGTACCCGCGCCTTCGCCGTGGGCGAGGAGGGGCACGACGGCGAGGCTGGCGACGCTTTCCTCTGCAAGCGCCTGGCCGAGGCTGTCGGTCGGCGTTGGCATGGTCGGCAGGATCCAGGGCGCGGCGCTCTGGGTAACCTGGCGCAGCAGCCCGCCCTCGTCGGCCGCGCCGCCGACGCGGCGGTTGAACATCGGGCTGAATCCCTGCGTCGTCCACAGCTTGACGTGCCCGTTGGCGCGCAGGAACATGCCGCCGGCGTCGGCGCCGGCGATGCGGATCAGGCGGTCCAGGGCGATGCCCAGCACGACGTTGCGGTCGAAAGAGTGGCTCGCCGTCGTGGCGATGTCGTAGAGCGCGGCCAGCTCACGCCGCCGCGCCAGAAGCTCATCCTCCATCTGCTGCTGGTCGGTGATGTCCCGCAGCAGAATGCGGATAGTGGTCGCGCCGCCGTGAGAGACGGAGCGGGCATCGAGGCTGATCTTGCGCGTGGGCGCGTCGCGCAGGATGAGTCCTTCGCGCTGTGCGACGCCCATGAGCAATACTTCTTCCAGCAGTGTCGTGGCGGCCTCAGCCCCCAACAGCTCGGCCAGGGTTGTCCCGCGCAGCGACGCGCGCCCCAGGAGGCGGCACGCCTGGTTGTTGGCCTCGATGACCTGGCCGTTGAGGTCCACCAGGAGCATGTCGTCGCTGGACTGCTGCACCAGGTCGCGGAGCTGTCCCTCGGCGCTGGCGCGCTTTTCTTCCTCGCGCGTGAGCTGGCGGCGCAGCCACAGGCTGCGGGGAACCAGCGCCGCCAGGGCTACCAACAGGATAACGCCGACGAGGATCGCCACCCACGCCCACCAGGGTGTTTCGTTGGCGTCAACCGCGGCGGCCGCGACCGTCGGGACGAGGGCCGGCGCGGCTGCGGCTGCGGTGCCGGCCGGCATGGCCGGCGCTGTGACTGGGGCGGCGCCGGGCGCTGTCGCCGGAACGGTGGGCGCGAGGGGCGGCGCGGGAACCTGGGACTTGAGGACGAGGGGGGCATTGGGCGGCAGCCAGCCAAGCTCGTTCGGCGTCACCACCCACAGCCAGCCATCCTCGGTGCGCGCGACGAGGCCCAGGATGGGTGAGCCGGCCGGCAGGCGGCGCGCTGGGGCCGACAGGTTCGGCGCGCTGTACAGCTGCGCCTCGGCGGCCAGGCTGCCAATCGGCGTCCCCAGGCCGGGTCGGGGCGGCGTCGGCGACTGGGCCGTCGCGAATTGGGGAGCGCAGAGGAAGAGGAGGATGGCGAACAGCGCGAGCAGCCGTCTCATGCCCGGGTCCGAGAGGCGCGGCCGTGAGCCGCTGGAATGCCCATTTCCGCGCGGTACTTAGCGATGGTGCGGCGGGACAGGGGGAAACCGAGGCGCGCCATTTCCTGGCTGAGCGAGTCGTCGCTCAACGCCGTGGTCTCCGACTTGATCAGGTCGTGGAGCGCCACCTTAGCCGGCTCCTCGCTGGCGAAGAACGCGCTGAGGGGCACGATGCGCCCGTCCGGTAACTGGGCCAGCTTGCCGCGCACGCTTCGGCTGACGGTGGACTCGTGAATACCCAGGCTCGCTGCCAGGCGGGTCTGAGTCAGGGGGCGCAGGTAGCGCGGCCCGTGCAACACGAACAGGCGTTGCTCGCGGCTCAGCGCCTGGGTCACGCGGCGGAGCGTGTGCCACCGCTGCTTGAGGCTGGCGATGAACAGCCGCGCCCGCGCAACCTGCTGTTCCACGTCGGGGTGGCCGGCCGCCGCGCGGCTAACCGGCGCAGAAACGTGCAGGCGATAGCGGTTCTCTTCTAGGATGCTGACGATGAACTCTCCCTCTGGCTCGGTTGGATCGGGGGCAATGACGACGTCGGCGACAAGCAGCGGGGCTTGCGCCTCGTCGCCCCAGAAGGCGTGGGCTGGATAGGGGGTCAGGTTGGCGCGGATGAACGCCATGATCTCGTCAACCTCGCCCACGCTCACCCGCAGCGCGACGGCAATGCGGGTCCGCGAGAGCCGTCCCAGGTCCGCGAAACACTCGTGGATGAGCCGTCGCGCCAGGACGCAGCGCGCGGTATCCACGCCGTCGAGCTGGTCGAGTTGAAGGAGGAGGGCTTCCTGCGCATTCCGAGCGCCGATGCCGGGCGGGTCCAGGGATTGGAGCAGGCCGAGGACGTGGCCCAGGCGCTCTTCGCCGACTCCCAGGTCGTGGGCCAAGGCCGCCAGGCTCTCCGTGAGCCAGCCGCGCCGGTCCAGGTGATAGACCAGGGCGACACCGAGGGGAAAGTCGTCAGCGGACACCTGAAGGCGTAGCTGCTCGATAAGGTGATCGGTGAGGCTGGGGCGATCTACGCCCTCCAAGGGAACATCGTCCGACGCCGGGGTCGCCGCGACGCGGTAGGTCAACGGCGGTTCGTCAATCCACTCCAGAGCGAGGTTGCTGGCGACCTCGGCCTCGATGCGTTGATCCAGGTCATCTGACGACAGGGAGAGAAGCTCGCGCGTGAGGAGCAGCTGCGGCGTGGGCCTGACCTCTGTCGCGATCATAGTGTTGGTTTGCATGGCCCTGCCGGTCGCGTGAAAGTGTGTACGCGCAGGAGGTGGTCAGTGGCAGGCGTTGCTCACTGTTACCCTGCATTCTAGCATAAAGAACTTGTGAAGTCAACGAACGGAATCTCGACGTGGGGTCAATCGGGGGGGCACGGGGGCGCCGACGATACTCTCGAAGGGGGGGAAGAGGCACGAGGTTGCAGAGCCGTTACCGCAGCCAGGCTGTGTCCCGCTCAGAGGGAATCGGCGAGACGTGCCACGGCGTCGTCGGCCCCGCGTGTGATGGCCGGGCCGTGGCCGACGCCGAGTGTCTCGAAATCGTAGCCCGCGAGCTTGCGGATGGAGGCGTGCGCCGCGTCCATGTCGGGTGTGAAGATGGCCGGCGGCGGCGACAGTTTGTCCCGCTGGCTGGAGATCGCGTCGCCGGCGATGACGACCTTCTGCTCAGGGTTGTACAGCCCCACCAGGCCGGGTGTGTGGCCGGGCAGATAGACGACGCGCCAGCCGTCGGGCAGCGTATCCCCCTCGACAACGGTGCGGTCCACCGTCACCGGCGCGACCTTGAACATCGGGGTGAGGTTCAGGACCGGATAGACGAGCTGGACAAGCGGGCGCAGCCGACTCTGCCCAGGCTCGCGCCTGGCGCGGCCCTCGATGAGGGGGACGTCGGCGGGATGGGCGATGACCTGGGCGTGGCTCAGTGTCTTGAAATGGGCGGTCGAGCCGATGTGGTCGGCGTCGCCGTGCGTCAGGAAGATGAATGTGATCTGCGCCGGGTCGAAGCCGTCCGCGCGAATCATCGCTTCCAGGCGCTTCGCGTCTATCGGTGTGCCGGTGTCAACCAGGATGAGGCCCTGGCTTGTCTCGATGAGATAGGCGTTCACGGCGGGGAGGGTGTACTGGTGAACACCCGCTGCGATTTCCATGACTGGCTCCATCAGGTGTGGGATCAGGGCGGCGCGGCCGGGCCGGGCGAGAGGCTCTGCAATTTCTCGCGCACGCCCGGAAACGACGAATCCAGGGCGTAGACCTTCTCGAAATCCTGGCGGGCGCGGCCCATCTGCCCGGCGGCCTCGTAGATGAGGCCGCGCGTGTAGAAGGCGGCTTGGGTCAGCGCCGGGGGGCGCTTGCGGCGGTCGCCGGTGACCGGGCGGATCGTGCTGAGCGCGGCGTCGGTCATGCCCTCGCGGGCCAGGGCGATGGCGCGGTAGATGAGCAGCGCGCACGTCAGGTCGTCGTCCAGCGTGATGCCGTCGGTGAGCTGCACCAGGGCATCGTCGAGCTGCTCCTGGTTGTACAGCTCGGCCAGCCCCAGGCGGAACATGGCATCGTCGGGGTTGCTCTCGACGAGCGCCTCCATGACGCCCATCGCGCCCTCGCGGTCGCCGGCGGCCTGGTAGGCTTCGGCCAGCAGGAGCGCCGCGCCCAGGCTCGACAGCGGCACGTCAACGGTGAGGTAGGTCGTGATCTCGACCGGAACAGTCATGTCGCCGACGTAGCGGCGCATGATCTCGTCTGGCAGCTCAATGTCGCTGTAGGCGACGGACTCGAGGAACGGGATGGCGGCGGTGGGCTGGCCGGCCTGGAGCAGGGCGAGGCCGGCGAACAGATCATCCGTGACGTAGCGCTCCTTGCCGTCCGCCGCGTCGGATTCCTGAAAGCGCGTGATCGCCGTGGGGGTGTCACCCTCCAGGAGCGCGCGCAGCCCCTGGGCAAAGCGCTTCTCCGTCGCCGACGCAAAAAAGCCCGGCGACGGCATCGTGGGCGGCGAGTCCGGCTCCGGCGCAGGGGCCGCGGCGGAGCGGGCGTGGGTTGTGTCGGGCGGGGCGGCCACGGTGTCGCCCCGCGTCGGCTTCTTCTTGTTGCTCTTGTAGGTGATGTACGACAGGCCGCGCCCCGGCAGGTCAATCGTGCGCCGCTGGCCTCGCTTGCTGAAGTTCCACGACACGGGGCCGAGACGCACCGTCCAGCTGACGCCGCTCTTGCTCAAGTTCATGGTCAGACCCGGCCCGATGTGGAACCGACGCCCAAATCGCAGGTATCCCATGGCCGCTCAGTAGCCCGCTTTGCTTTCGCTGGCTGCACTCTCGCCCCGCGTCTCCTGAACGAGCCTGGCGCCGGCGCTGGCCCCGATGCGCGTGGCGCCGGCCTTGACGACGGCGTAGGCGTCGGCCAGGGTGCGGATGCCGCCCGCCGCCTTCACCTCCGCTGCGTCGCCGACGGCGGCGCGCATCAAAGCGACATCGGCGGGGGTGGCTCCGCCCGGCCCGAAGCCCGTGGCGGTTTTCACGTAGTCGGCGCCCGCCTGGACGCAGATGTGACAAGCGCGGATCTTCTCGTCGTCAGTCAGGTAGCCATTTTCGAGGATGACCTTCAGGAGCGCGCCCTGGGCGTGGCACTCGGCGGCTACGGCGGCGACGTCCTCCAGCGCCCGGCGGTCGTCGCCGCTCTTGAGCGCGCCGACGTTCAGCACCATGTCCACCTCGTCGGCCCCGTCGGCGATCGCCTGCCGCGCCTCGAAGACCTTGGCGGCGGTGCTGGTCGCGCCAAGGGGGAAACCGACGACGGTCGTCACGCCCACGCCGCTGTCCGCCAGCGCCGTGGCGCACAGCGAGACCCAGGTGGGGTTGACGCACACCGTAGCAAACCCGTACTGCCGCGCCTCGGCGCAGAGGGCGCGAATCTGCGAGTCCGTCGCATCCGGCTTCAGGAGGGTGTGGTCAATCAGCTTAGCGATGTCGGGCGGGGCGCCGGCGCATTGGACGCTGACGCGCCCGGCGTCGTCGGTGACAAGCTCGCAGGCGCTCAGCGCCTGCGCCGCGCGGCGTCCTCGCGTGTCCCGGGCGCGGTTCGCAGCCAATCGGTCGTGGGCGGATACGCTCATGCCTTGCCTCCACCTTGTCTAGACAGACGAAGGAACCGGCGCGGGACCGGTTCCTATAGCCATTGCGGGGCGTCTGCGGCCCGGTCGCGGCTTACTTCGCCAGCACCGGCTTTGAGTCGGGCACGATGCCCCACTCCTGGGGCGGCCAATACGAGACCCAGGCCTTGCCGACGATGTTCTCCTTCGGCAGCGGCCCCCACGAGTGGGAGTCGTTGGAATTGTCGCGATTGTCGCCGAGGACGTAGTACTCTTCGGGGCCGAGCGTCGTCGGCGGGGCGGAGTAGCTGCCCTCGCGCGGCAGGTACTCTTCGGTCATCGGCTTACCGTTAATGTAGGGCGTGCCCTGCCGCACCTCGACCGTCTCGCCAGGCAGGCCGATGACGCGCTTGATGAAATCGCGGTCCGGGCTGCGCGGCGGCACCAGGACGACGACGTCGCCGCGCTGAGGCTTAGAGAACCAGGGCCAGTAGAGGGCCTTGTTCACAATCAGGTACTGGCCGGTATGAAAGTTAGGCTCCATGCTTGAGCCTTCGATGCGGAAGTTCTGGAAGGGTATCTTGATGAGAAGAAAGATCGCAATGGTGAGAACGAGCGTCTCCGCGATCTCGCGGGCAATGCCGCCGATGCGCGCCCAATTGCTGCGCTCCGGCACCATCTCCGCTTCAGGGGCGGCGGCTGCGCCCAGGGTGTCGGTCGCGGCAGCGCTTCCACCCGGATACTCCCACGACGCCGGCGGCCACGCCATGCCATCGCGCTCAAGTTGATCTAACGGCCACTGCTGGCTAGTTTGTTCCACGCTTACTCCCTTTACACAGACTACCGCTGATTATAGGCCCGAAGAGGCACTCGCGCAAATGAGCTAATCGCCGACTTCAGTCGGCTCCGGCTAATGAGTCTTGATCTCGATGCGGCGGCGGCGGCCGGCGTCGGCGCGCGGGAGGACGAGCGTCAGCACGCCCCGGTCGAACGTCGCCTCCGCGCTCGCCGCGTCAACGGGTACATCCAGCGTCAAACTGCGGCTGAAGCGCCCGTAGCGCCGCTCCTGGAGCGCCCATTGCACGTTGTCCGGTGGCCGCACCTCGCCCTGGATGGTGATGGTCGCCCCCTGCCAGGTCACCTCGACATCCGTCGGCCGCACGCCGGGCAGGGAGGCCATGAGCGTCACGGCGTCTTCTGTCATGTAGACGTCCACCGGCAGCAGAATGTTGCCCGGCATCGCCGGCGCGACACCACCCGGCTCCAGCGCGACCTCGCCGAGCAGCCGCGCGACGATCTCGCGCAGCGCGGCCATGTCAGCCGCCACGCCATCGGCTGCCTCGCCGTGGGCCTCGCCGTGGGGCGTTGGCTGGGCGGATGTGGCGCTCGATGCGTCCTGCGGATCACGAGCGGCCAGGCACTGGCGCATGAACGACCACAGGGTCCAGTCAGTCACCTGGGTGTCGCTGACCGCCTGGAGATACTGGTTGAGGGCGCGCGCCGTCCACGCCGGCTCCTGGATGCCGAAGGTCTGCGGTTCCTGGGCGAGGGC
Source organism: Anaerolineae bacterium (assembly GCA_046328525.1). Lineage (GTDB taxonomy): Bacteria > Chloroflexota > Anaerolineae > Epilineales > JAHCIE01 > JBDHWG01. The sequence goes on along the minus strand of JAXLWK010000003.1, from coordinate 1,650,961 downwards.
CTCGCTCAGCCGCCGACGGTCTTCCTCGGTCAGCTTCGGCGGCCGGCCGGAGCGCGGCCGGGTCATCAGGCCGGCTATGCCCGTCTGCCGATAGGCGGCGTGCCACTTGCGCACGGCGCTCTCATTAATGGCGAACACGCGCGCGACCTCGCGGTAGCCGGGCGCGTGGGCCATGTGCAACAACGCCTGGGCGCGCAGGCGCACGCCCGGATCGGGGGTTGTCTCGGCCAGCTGTTCCAGCTCGGCGCGTTGGCTCGGCGTGAGGATCAGTATCACTTTCTGCATCGGCCTTATCTCCACCCCTTAGACGGCGCAGATACGCCCTAACTTACCCAATCGCACTGGGCGCAACCTAAGCTGGCCGCAATGTAGCGCCGACTTCAGTCGGCTCTGTGGCAAAGAACGGCTGGTGAGTATCCGCTATTTATTGCCGCAATAGGGCTGGCGCTGGAGAGTCATCTCCAGCGCTGAAGGGCGACGACGAGACGGTCAAACCGTTGCCTGGCCTGAACTTGAAAAGCATCTTGCGCGGTCTAGAATATAGACGAGTTGCCCCCGTTGCACAGGAGATGTCTATGGCCTTTGTTGAGCCTTTCGTCGAGGAAAACCCCTTATACGCCGGCCTGCGCCTCGAGCGGACCCCGGAGCCGAACGCCCTTGTCATCTTTGGCGCGTCGGGGGACCTGGCGCACCGCAAGCTGATCCCCGCCCTATACAACCTCGCCCGGGATGGGCTGCTGCCGCAGCGCTACAGTGTCGTGGGCGTGGCGCGCACCGAAATGAGCGACGATGCGTTCCGCGAGACAGTGCGCGGCGGGGTGGAACGGCACTCCCGCAATGGCAACTTCCAGCAGGAGATCTGGGATAGCTTCGCCCAGCACCTGTTCTACGTCTCCATTCCCTCCTATGGCGATCACGCCGGCTTCCAGCGCCTGCGCGACCGCCTGCACGAGCTGGACGCCCAGAATGGCACCGAGGGCAACCGCCTGTTCTACCTGGCGACGCCGCCTTCGGTGGCCGACGACATCATCACCCGCCTGCGCGTCGAGCACATGGGCGCGCTCCAGTACCCGAACGCCTGGCGGCGCATCATCGTGGAGAAGCCCTTCGGCGAAGACCTGACGAGCGCCCGCCACCTCAACGATCTGCTGCTGACGGCGTTTGGCGAAGAGGACGTCTTCCGCATTGACCACTACCTGGGCAAGGAGACGGTGCAGAACATCATGGTGTTCCGCTTCGCCAACGCCATTTTTGAGCCGATTTGGAACCGCCGCTACATTGACAACGTGCAGATTACGGTGGCGGAGACGGTCGGCGTCGAGGGACGCGGCGGATACTATGACCAGTCCGGCGCCCTGCGGGACATTATCCAAAACCACGGCCTGCAACTCCTGGCGGTGACGGCGATGGACCCGCCGGTCGCCTTTGATGCGCGCAGCGTCCGCGACGAGAAGGTGCGCGTGTTGCGCTCGATTCCGCCCCTGGAGCCTCTGGCGGCCGCGCGGCGCACGGTGCGCGGGCAGTATGGGCCGGGCGTGATCCACGGCCGCCAGGTAATTGGCTACTGTGAGGAAAAGGGCGTGGCAGATGGCTCCATGACCGAAACCTATGTGGCCCTGAAGCTGGATGTGGACACCTGGCGCTGGGCCGGCGTCCCGTTCTACCTGCGCACAGGCAAGCACCTGCCCAAGCGCGTCACCGAGATTGCCGTCGAATTCAAAATGCCGCCACTGCTCCTGTTCCCGGAGGCGACCACCGGCGGCCTGCGCCCGAACCAGCTCATCATGAACATCCAGCCTAACGAGGGCATCAGCCTGCGGTTCGAGGCGAAGGTGCCGGGGCAGGTGATGCACGTCCGCCCGGTGAGCATGGACTTCCGCTATGGCACGACGTTCGCGCGCGAGCAGCGCGAGGCGTATGAGCGCCTGCTCCTGGACGCGATGCTCGGCGACGCGACGCTGTTCACGCGCAACGACGAGGTTGAGGCCCAATGGCGCATCATCCAGCCCATTCTCGATGGTTGGAAGGATACGTCGCCACCCCAGGAATACCCATCCGGCAGTTGGGGGCCGCCCGACGCCGACGCATTTGTCGAGCGCGAAGGCCGCCGCTGGCGGCGGCCGTGAACGACCCAGGAGACGCCATGAGCGCCGAACGCACATCCCACATGGAATTCGAGCACGACGTAGACATCGCACGCGTGGACACCGAGCTGGAGGCGCTGCGCGGGCAGATGGCCTCCCAGGCGAATGGGGCCAGCCTCGGCCCGGCGGTCATCAATCTGGTGGTGATGGAGTGTGACGAGTTGCCCGGCCTGGTCGAGATGCTGGACGATGCGCTCGCCGCACACCCGGGCCGCGTCGTCATCCTGAGACCGCTCGCCGAGGCCACGGGGGTGACGGCCCGCGTGTCTGCGCTGCTCACCCACGCCGGCCCGACAGCCGCCCACACCTACGCCGAGTGCCTGACCTTAACGGCGGGCGCCGACAGCGCCCATCTCCTACCGGAGTTCGCGCTGCCGCATCTCATCTCCTCGGTGCCAACGGTCGTCTGGTGGATTGGCCGGACGCCACTCAACGACCCGCTCTTCCCGCGCCTGGCGGCCATCGCCGACCGGGTGCTCATCGACTCGATGACGTTCCCGGAGCCGATCGTGGACCTGGAGCGCCTGGCCCGCCTCGTGGCCGATGGCGGTCGTTGGTCAGGCGTGGGCGACTTCACGTGGGGGCGGCTTACGCCGTGGCGGCAGTGGACGGCGCGGCTGTTCGACATGTCCGACACGCGCTCCGCCCTCCACCGCCTGGACCGCGTCGAGCTGGTGTATGGCGCGGGGGGAACACCGGTCGAGGCGCTGCTCTACATGGGTTGGCTGATGAACCGCCTGAAGTGGGAGCCGACGGCGCTGTTCGGCGACCTGGGGGCGTGGACGGCCCGCCTCCGCCACGGCAGCCGCCGCATTGAGGTGGACATCCGGCCGAGCGATGCGTGCGCCGACGTCAAGGGCGAGCTGGCGCGCGTGCGTCTGTCGGTGACGCGCGGCGAGACCGGCTACTTCGACATCGAGTGGTGCGAGGACCGCACGCTGATCCGCACTGAGTACAGGCTGGGGGATGCGCCGCCGGTCGAGCACGTGTCCCGCATGGGCAATCGGTCGCCGGGGCATCTGCTGGCCGAGGAGCTGCGGCTCATCCCGCGCGACTCGCTGTACCAGGCGGCCCTGCGCGACGCGGCGCGGGCGCTGCCGGGGTGACGGAGTGACGGGGCGCTCGGACCACGAAGGCCACGAAATGGAGCCACGAGAAAGCGCTCGTCTCTGGCTGACATTGGCCTGTGAAGGCTATTCCAGCGGGAGGCGGGCCTGCAGCGGGCCTTGGGCGAGGGCGACGCGCACCTGGGCGGCGACGCCCGTGACGGCCTCGGCATCCACCAGGAAGTTGAGGTCCGTGGTGTCTATTTCGAGGACGGGGCAGGCGGAGTACGCAGCGAAGAAGCGGTCGTAGGCGTGAGACAGGGTTTCCATGTAGCCGCGGTCCATGTTGCGCTCGTAGGAGCGGTCGCGGAAGGCGATGCGCGCCATGAGCGTCGGCAGGCTCGCCCGCAGGTAGACGACCACGTCCGGCACTTTCACGCGCTCGGCCAGGGCAAGGTGGACGCTCTCGTAGAGCGCCAACTCGTCGCCGACCAGGTTCAGCTCCGCGAACAGGCGGTCCTTGGCGAAGATGTAGTCGCTGACCAGGGGGCCTTTGAGGAGCGCCGCCGGGACTTCGGCGTGCTGGTGGCGGTAGCGACTCAGCAGGAAGAATAGCTGCGTCTGGAAGGCGTAGCGGGCGCGGTCGCTGTAGAAGGCGGCGAGGAAGGGGTTCTCCTCGAAGACTTCGAGCAGTAGCTCGGCGCCGAACAGCGGTTGGAGCAGGCAGGCGAGGGTCGTCTTGCCGACGCCGATAGGGCCTTCGACGGCAATGAATAGGGCGGGGCTTGGGTGTGATGTGGACATAAGTGACAGGTGGTAGCAAAAACGGGAAGTCTCTACTTCCCGTTTTTGCGTGTCTGGTCGAATTAGCGCCCGCTGCCGGTGGTGGATAGCTCCGACGACCGCCGCCGCGCGAAGATGCGATCCGAAATGAGGATGCTGATCTCGAACAACGCGACCATCGGGATCATGATGATGAGCGGCGCGACGATGGGGTCGGCCACAGGCGTGACGATCTCCGCGAAGACGAACATCACGAAGTACGCGATGCGCCGATGCTTCCGCAGGGTCGCCGGTTCCAGGAGGCCGACGTAGACGAGCGCCACGACGACCACCGGTGTCTCGAACGCCAGGCCCCAGGCCAGCAGCAGGAAGATCACGAGCTGCACGTAGCTGCCCGCCGTGGGCAGGTACTCGATCTGCGTGCCGAACATCCCGATGAGCACCTTCATCGTCGTGCCGAGGGAGAGGTAGCCGGCGAACGAGCCGAGGAGGAACAGCCCGGCGGTGGCGAGGGTGGCGGGAATGAGGAAACGGCGCTCCGAGGGCGTCAGGCCCGGCGCGATGAACTGGATGAGCTGCCAGGCCCAGAACGGGCAGGAGATCACCAGCCCGGCGTAGAGGGCCACCTTCATCTTGATGATGAAGCCGTCCATCGGGCTGAAGGCGACGAACTTCTCGATAAGGTCGCCCGCCGGAGCCTTGAGGAAGGCGAGGATCTGGTCGCTGAAGACATAGCACAGCGCCGTCGCTACGGCGATGATGATGATGGACTTGATCAGCCGCTGCCGCAACTCTTCCAGGTGGTCGGTCAGCGACATTCGGTCGTCGTGGGGGGCCATGTCAACTCACTCGCTCGTCACTGGCGGGCGCGAGACGCTGCCTGGTCGCGTGGCTCAAGGCTTCGGCGCACCGCATGACAAGGGGGCGTGGCTGTGGCACAGGCTCAAGAGCTGGCCTGAGTGCCGTCGGTGGCCGCCGGCGCTGCCTTCACCTCTGCCTGTTGGGCGATTGTGTTCGGGGCGGGCTGCACGACGGGTGCGACCGTTGGAGCCGGGGTCGTCTGGGGCGGGGTATCGGTGGAGAGCGACTCCGTCATCTCGCGGCTGGCCGCCTTGAACTCGTTGATGGACTTGCCGAGGGCGCGGCCAATCTCCGGCAGGCGCTTGGGGCCGAAGATAATCAGCGCCACGATGACAATCAAGATCAGGTGCAGCGGCTGCAAACCAAACATGTCTAACTTTCTCCTCTGATACAACCGGCCGTCGCCGGTGACCGTGTGCCGATGGCGATATTATACACCAAGTTCACCGGCCAGGCGAACGCCCTATCGGGCAGCGGCCACGATCTGCGGCAGGAAGGCTTCCAGCCTGACGCTGCGCGGCTTCAGGGCATTGAGCGTCTTGAAGGCCGTGTAGTTGGGGAAGACCTGGTCCAGGCGGTTGTTGCCGAGGCGGAGCCGCACGACCTCGCCGAGCACGTCGCGGAAGTCGGTCGTGATCGCCAGGTCGCCGGGGCCGTAGAGCTGGTTGGCGGCCAGGCCGGGCCAGTCGGTATACACCTTGCCGCCGTTGACGCCGCCGCCGAGCAGGAACATGACGTTCCCGTGGCCGTGGTCCGTGCCGTTGGAGGCGTTGTCGGCGAGCCGCCGCCCGAACTCCGACATGGTGACCACCAGGGTTTGGCTCATGCGCGCGCCCAGGTCGGTGTAGAAGGCGTGCAGGCCGTTCTGGAGCTGGTCCAGCAGGCCGGGTAGGTTGTTGCCGGCCGGTGTCGCGTCGCCTTCGCCGGCGTGGGTGTCCCAGCCGCCGATGTCCACGCACGCGACCTCCAGCCCGACATCGGACTTGATGAGCTGGGCGACGGTCTGGAGCGCCTGGCCGTAGCCGGTCGTTGGGTAGGTGGCGCCGTTCGCGGGCTTGTACGCGCCACCGGCGGCGATGCTCTTCAGAATCCCCATCGCCTCGAAGGTATCCTGGCCTTGCTGCTCCACCGTGGCCGTGCCCTGGTAGAGGGCGGCGAGCGTCGCCTGAATCTTGGCGATCTCCTGGGGGTTGCCGTTGAGGTGGTAGGTGGCGATGCTCTGCAACGCCGTGGCGGGGATGGGGCCGCGCAGTGCGGCCTGCACTGTGCCGCCCATGCCGACGGCGCGGAAAGGTGAGTTGTTGACCGAGGCGACGCTCGCCAGGTGGCGGGCCAGCCAGCCGGTCGGGATCTGCTTCTCGCCCGGCGTGCCGCGCTCCATGTAGTCCATGGCGTCGAAGTGGGAGTGGGTCGGGTCGGGCGAGCCGACGGCGTGAATGACGGCCAGGGCGCGCTCGTCCCACAGCTCCTTCATCTTCGTCAGAACCGGGTTGAACCCGAAGGCGACAGGGTTGCGGCCCTCGACAGCGCCCAGGTCAATCACGGATGTGCTTGTGCCCTTGTTCGGCTCGTCGAGGCCGATGCGCGTGCGGGCTGTGTGATACTCGGCGGCGCTGTAGGGCACGACGATGTTCATGCCGTCGGCCGCGCCGCGCATGAAGATGACGACGAGGGTGTCGCCGCGCGGTGATTGGTCAGGCGCGCCAAAGGCGAGGCGCGGCATCCAGGACGGCAACGCCAGGCCGCCGATGGCTAACAAACCCGACTGTAGGCTGGTCTTCAGAAACGAGCGTCGGTCGAAAACAGACATTCTAACTCTCCTTGTGTGTTACGCTCAGCTTAGCATCCCGGTGGATTGGGGGGCCCTTCGCTCCGCTCAGGGCGACAGCCTCACTGCATCACTTCGTCACTTCGTCACTCTGTCACCCCGTCACTTCGTCACTGCGGCCTACAGGCTGGCTCCGCTCGACATGGCGGTGTTAGCGGGCCTGGAAGTAGGGCGACGCCAGCAAGAGCGCCGCCAGCTCTGGGACTTTCACCGTCAGCACCGTGTTGTTGAGCTGGAAGCCGGCCGGGTTGTTGTTGCTCACGTAGTTGACCAGAGACGTGCTGTCGGCCGGGTCTATGGCGTAGCCCAGGACGCGCATGGTCATCGCGTCCACCAGGGCCTGGGCCGTGGTGGGGTTGACCGACTGCACCCACGCCTTCAAGTCCGTGGTCGTGCCGCCGCCGAGCTTGTTCTCCATCATGGCAAGGGCGAAGTTCCAGCGCGCCAGCAGGTCGTTCGAGTTGACCCAATCGGCGGCAGTGTCGGGGTAGCCGTTGGGGAAGGTGTGGGCGAAGAGCGGCTGGCCCATGGTCGCAATCGAGACGTTGCTGCCCGCCCCGAACACTTTCTGGGGCATGAGCGTGTCGCAGTCTATGGCGCGCATCGCCGCCGGGATGAAGTCCAGCGGCCGCTTCGCCTTCTGCCCGACCGAGGACTTGAACTCGTCCGAGTCGCGGATGGCGCGGAGGACGATGGCGATCTGGTCCGGCGCGGCGCGGTTGCCGTAGAACACATCGGCGATGCTGTTGACGAGGGCGTCGGACGGCGTGTCGGAGACGAACTTGCGGCAGAGCTTCTTGGCGATGAAGTGGGCGGTGGAGCGGTGGTTCGCCAGGATGTCTATGACCTGCTCGCCCTCCTGGATGCCCGCCGCGCCGCGCTGGCCGGTGATGCTGTTGCCCAGGATGAGCTTGTTGGACGTGTCGTGGTCGTTGGCGTTGAAATACCAGACGCCGGCGTTGGGCGGGATGTTGGCCGGGCGCGGGCGATAGTACGTCCAGCCCGTCAGGACTTTGGCGAGCTGCTGGACGTCCTGCTGCGTGTAGCCGCCGTCCACGCCGAGGGTGTGCAGCTCCATGATCTCGCGGGCGTAGTTCTCGTTGGGCGCGGTCTTGTGGTTCTCCCAGTTGTCCAGGTAGTCCATCATCGCCGCGCTCTTGGCGTCGGCCATCAGCAGGGTCTTGAAGTTGCCCAGGGCATTAGGGCGCAGGTGCTCCCGGTCGTGGATCGTGGTCAGCCACTTGCATAGGTCCTTGGTGTAGTCAATGTTGAAGTGGTCGGTCCAGAAGTCCAGCATGACTTCCTTGAGCTGCCACTTCGAGTAGACCTTGCGCAGGAGGGTGGCGCGCACCAGGTCGGGCATGACCACGCTGTAGACTGACTGGCCACCTTGCTGCGCCGGCATCTGGGGGTAGTCGGTGAAGAGCTGGAAGGCGGACTTGGAGATCGACTCCAGTGTGTTCAGCTTGGTCGTGAGCGTGTCGGTGTCGGCGTCAGTGGGGTGGAGTTGCTCCTCGAACCAGGCGTTCACGTCAAACGTGCCCGCTTGAATCGCGGCTATGTCAGCCTGGGTGTGGCTGTAGGCGAAGCGGCTGAGGACGTGCACGGCGAACGGCGGCGTGGCGGCGGTCTTGGCCGACCAGGGAAAGCCGAGGGCGCCCAGGGGGCCAAGCGGGTTTGTCTGGGTTGCCGCGTCGGCGGTGGCCCCGCCCACGAAGGCGAGGGCTGCGGCGCCGCTGTACTGTAGGAAGCGTCGGCGTGTGATTTGCATGGCTAATGCTCCTCTTGGAAAACTCCAATGCGGCGATTATACCCCAGAACCTGGGCGCATATGTTAGCACGCCGTAACCAGGCTGTAAAAAGACTGTAAATGGTAGGGGTGAGGTAGGGGGTAGCTCTACACGATAGCGTGGATCCCCCCCCTCTGCTCCCCCCGACGGCAGGGGGAGCAGAGGGGGGGGGGAATTCGGCTCTTCCACGCTATGCTGTGGAGCTACCGAGTGGGGCTGGGGAGACATGCGGAGCCGACTGAAGTCGGCGCTACAAGATGGTTTCATGTAGTGCCGGCTTCGGTCGGCTCTCTGTCTTTGGGCGGGCTACTCGCTGGCCGCGATGGGGAAGCTGGCGGCTTCGGAGCGCCCAAACGTCTCCGGGAAGTACATCTCATAGGCCGTCGCCGGCAGAGCGGTGAACTGGCCCGGCACACTGGCCCGCGCGGTGTAAGTGTACTCATACGCGCCCGGCCGCAGCTCCGGCGCGAACACCGCCACCTTGTTGTCGCGCACCTCCGAGTGCGTCCAGTACGACCAGTAGGGCGAGTCGGGGCCGGGGTAGCCCTTCGCCGTCGGCTGGCCCGGCGGCGGGCCGACCGGCTTGATGCCCGGCGCTTGCGCGGCGGCGCTCGTCGTCTTGAGGCTCAGGTCGAGGGCCTCGAAGCCTGCCGGCAGCGGATCCTCCAGAACGACATAGTTGAGCGTTGCGGGGGCGATGAGCGTGAGCTTCACCATCACGTAGTCGCCCGGCTTCACGCCCTTCGCTTCCTGCCCCGTCGGCTTTAGCGTCGCAGGGTCCACGGCCAGGTACGTGCGCCCGACGAGGATACCCCGGTCGAGCGCCTGGCTCTGCCCGGCCGGGCGGTACGTCGTCAGGTGCTCGGTGTAGTACATGTCGGGGCCGCCGCTCTTGCTGATCGTCAGGGTGTTGCCCGCGTTCGCCGCCAGGTTCTTGAGCGCGACCTCGATCATCTGCGCCTGGGTGGCCGCCGCGCCGACTTCGCCGCTCTGGATGTCCTGGCCGTTGAGATTGACGGTGAAGCGGCTCGCGCCCGTTCCGCCACCCCGCGCCGCGGCATAGTTTGCCAGGGCCCGGGTTGCCCACGCGGTCTCCTGCGGCGTGCGCCATGCGCCGTCCTCCCGCCTCTGGCTCATCAGCCACGTGACGACGTTCGGGAGGTTGGCGTCCTTCGGGTCCACGCGGCCCAGCGCTTCCAGGGCGATGGCCGTCGTGCGCAGGTTCGTGTTCATGGTCAGCGGGTTGGGGATGCTCTCCTCCCAATGCGTCCCGGTCGCCTCGCGATTCGCCTGCGCCCAGAGGTTCTGGGCCAGCGCCTGGACGCGGGCCGCCTGGCCCTCGGGGTCGGCCTTCTGAAGCGCCATCAGCAAGAATGCCTGGCCGTATAGGCTCATGTCGTTGCGCGCGTTATACAGCTCGACGGCGCGGCCGGTCTGCGGCTGGCCGATCTCGGCAAGGACCCACAGCACGAAGGCGCGCTGGCTGAGCATGCCGGGCACGGCGGTGTCCACGCGCTGGTCGAGGGTGGCGCGCAGATAGTCGGCCGCCCCGTCTATCACGTTCTTATCCACGGCGATACCGTTCTGCTGCCCGGCGGTGAGCGCCAGGAGCGTGTACGCCGTCAGGAACGGGTTCGAGGTGTCGCCGGGCCACCAGCCCCAACCGTTGTCCAGGTTGCGCGCCCCGTAGAGCTTCTGCAAGTCGTTGCTCATCTGCGTCTTGACCTGCGCTGCGTCCACCGCCTGCCCGACAGACGACGCGGCTTTCGTCGCGACCGCCGTGGAGAGGAAGCGGCTGGCGACGTTCTCCGTCGCCTCCCAGGGGTAGGCCCGCAGGGAACTGACGCCTTGCTGCGTCACGGCAGCCACCGATGGGGCGACGCTGACAGTGAGGTTCCCCTGGCCTGGCGCGGCGTCGGCCGGCACGCGGACAACCTCTTCGGCCCGCTGGGCGTCGGTGGCGACGCCGGCGCTCCCGACCGTCTCCGGCGTCGTCGCCCTGGCGACCGGGATGTCCACGGCCACACTGTCGTTGAGGCCGCTGCCCGCGACGGCCATCATCACACCGGCCTTGGGTACATCGCCGACGCGGGCGTCCCAGCCGACGACGGCCTTGCCGCGCGCGGGGAGGCTGACGCTGACTGGGTCCGTCTTGCCGTCGAAGCCCTGGGTCTGGAGGGTGACGCGGGCATCCATGGGGCGGTCGGTGTTGTTCTGGACGACCGCGCCGAGGCGCACGGCGTCGCCCTGGACCAGGAAGCGCGGCAGCGTCGGGCGCAGCAGCAGGTCTTTCGTCGCGACGGTGTCGAGGCGCGCCCGCCCGACCTTCGTGTCCTGGGTGACACCGACGACGGTCAGCGTCCAGGTCGTGAGGTTGTCCGGCAGCGGGATGTCGAGCTTGGCCCGGCCTCCTTCGTCCGTGGTGAAGCTCGCTTTCCAATAGCCGGTGTCCTGGAAGTCGCGGCGCACCGGCGCGACCGCCAGTCCGCCGCCGCCGCCGCCCTTGCCGCCGGCCGCGAGGGCGGCCGTGACGCGGTTGACGTTGCGGATGAGGGTCGCGGCGCTCCCGACGCCCAGGGGACGCGGGGCATAGAACAAGTCGCCCGGACTCTTGGTGGTGTCTTCGACGAGGGAGTAGAGCGCCTTGTCTACCAGCGCCGCCGAGAACTCGCCCTGCACCGGCTTGCCGTCGCTGTCTTTGACGACGATGTTGTAGGTGACGGTCTGGCCGGGCTGGACGCCCCCCGGGCGCTGCGGCGTCAGGGCGATGTCCAACAGCTTGTCGCGCGGCGAGACGTCCAGGCGGACGTCGCCGAGCTTGAACTGGGGCAGGGTCGTGTCGTCGCCACCCTTGACCGCGGCGACCGAGACGTACACGTTGGGTGCGTCGTCCTTCGTCAGCGGGACTTCGATGGTCGTGCTCGTTGTCGGCAAGCTCATGCGCCGCACGTCGTGGATCGCGCCGCGCTCGACTGTGACCAGGGCTTCAGCGGGCGCGAACGGCGATTGCACCAGAATCTTCGCCGTGTCGCCGGGTAGATACGTCTTGCGGTCGGCGGTCAGCGCCATGCGGTCGTTGTCGTCGCGCCGCCAGTTGACGAACTCCGTCCCCGCGACCCACTGATAGGTGGCGCTGCGGGCGGTGTTGCCGGCGCTGTCCTTGCCCTCGGCGACGATGCGGTAGCTGCCGGCCTGCGGCGGCGTGTAGGTGACGCTAGCCTTGCCCTGGCCGTCGGTCGTCGTGTTGAGGCTGACGACTCGTGTGTCGGTGTAGACCGAGGTGAGGTAGAATCGGCCGTCGCTCTCCTTCTGCCGCGTCGTGTACCACTCGCGTCGGAACACGTTGACGGTGAGGGCCTGGTTGGTGACGGAGATGCCCTGCGTGTCGAGGGCGATGAGGTTCACCCTCTGCTCTTGCCGGGCGAGGCCGATGTATTGTTGCGGCGCGACGCCGATGTAGAAGTTGGCCTTGTGCAGTGGCACGACGGTGCGCGAGGTGACGCTCTGCCCGTTCACGTCGGTCAGCTCGACCTCGATGGTGTAGTTCTGGCTGATGGGCACGTCGCCGAGGCCCTGGGACATCTGGAACGTCAGCCGGCCCTGGGAGTCCGTTGTCCCCGATCCTTCGCGGATCACCTCGCCGGGCCGCCGCTTGCTGCGGTCCTGCACGACGTCGAAGTCGGCAAAGTCCCACGCGCCTTTGACCGAGTCCGGCGGCGTAAAGAAGTAGTCGTCGGCCAGCAAGCGCCACTTCGCTTTGGCGTTGGCGACGGGGCCGCCGAAGAAATACGCGCCGTCGGCGGTGACGTTGATGGTCTCGCCGTTGACATAACCCGACTTGTCCGTCTTGACGGCGATCTCGAACTCAGGTTTGCGGTACTCGGACACCTGGAACGACGCCGACGAGCTGTAGACGGGCTTCGGGTTATTCGCCGTCGGCGGCAGTGGGATGTCCATCGAGATGGAGTAGTAGCCCAGGGGCGCTGCCGGGGCGAGAGGAATATCGCCGCTGAACGTCCCATAGGCGGAGAGCGGCGCGTCTGTCTTGAGGATCTCGTGCCCTAGCGCATCGCGCGCCGTGATAGACACACTTTGCAGCGGCGGGATGGTGTACGCGCCGTCGCGCCCGCCGCGCAGGATGCCCTTGAAGTGCGCCGTCTGGCCGGGGCGGTACAGGGGTCGGTCGGTGTACAGGGTGGCGTAGTAGTCGGGCTGCGACAGGGCGCCTTCCAGGTTGTAATCAAACGGGTTGATGCCCTCGTTCCAGTCGCCGCCGACGGCCCCGACCACCTGCCCGCTCCGCTCGGCGAGGGCGTAGATGGGCAGGTAGGGGTCCTCCAGCTTGGGGAACTTGACCCGCAGCAGACCGTCGCCGTCCGTTGTCCCCTGGCCGAGGGGCTGGCGGTTGAAGCCATAGACGGTGATCGGCAGGCCGGAGACCGGCTGCCCGGTCTTGAGGTCGGTCGCCCACACCAGAGCTTCGCTGTCAGTGCGCTTCAGGAGCAGGTTGACGTCGGAGACGATGAGGACGTGGCGGTCGGGCGTGCCTTTCACTTGGGGCGACGCGACGCGCAGGTAGTACGCGCCCGGCGCGATCTTGCCGTCCGTGGTCAGGGTCGTGGTCACGACGGTGGACTTGTCCAGCGGCGGGTTGGCGCTGACAGTCCAGGCGGGCCGCACGCGGCGGCTGGCCGCCGGCTGAAACTTCTCATACTGCTGGTAAGCGTCCGGACCGATGAACGAGAGGACGTCGGCCGCCGGAAGGCTGTATAGGTCGAAGATCAGGTCCTTGACGTTGACGACGGCAGCGCCCAGGGTCGGCGGGCGGTTGGCGTCATACATCGCCATCGGGGCCGGCACGCCCAGGTTGAACCGCCCATCGAGGGGGGCGCTGCTGAAGCGCAGGACGATGTCCTTGCCGAGCGCCTCCCCGTCGCGGGTCCTGGACGGGCTGCCCAGGGTGACGGTGTATGCGGTGGACGGCTGCCAGCTGCCGTAGACACGGGCTTTCGTGTTGGACTCATCCTCCCAGGCCACGGTCTGGTTCGTGATCGTCGGCGCGACTGTCACCCTGAGCGCGTCGCGGTCCATGGGCGACGCGAAGGAGAGCTGCAATCCGTTGAGGATGTCGCGGGAGGCCTGCGCGCCGTTGGCGGGCGTGCTGCTCAACAGGCCGGGCGCGGGGGCCGTCTGGAACGTCCACATTGTCGCGGCTTTCGTCGTCTCCTTATTCTGGGCGTCCGCGACACCGGCCCCGATCTCGGCGGTGTAAACCGTGTCGCGGGCGAGGGGCTGGCGCGGCTTGAAGGTCATGGTCGCGCCGCTCCAGGCGAAGTCGCCCGCCACTGCCCCGCCGCCCTTCGGGGTCAGGCTGAAGCCGTTCTGGGCCTGGGCCTGATTCATCGGCTGGTTGAAGGTGACGGTGATGGGCTGCGTGGCGCTGACAAACTTCGCGTTGTCGGGCGGGCCGCTGCGGGCGACGCCGGGATAGACGGTCGTGAAGTTGAACGTCAGGGGCGCGTCGAGCTTCGTGCCGACGAGGTCCTGGAGCGGCGCGACCGTCGCGATGTAGCGCGTGGACGGCAGGAGGGCGTCCGGGCGGAAGACATACGTGGAGGTGTTCAGCCACTCGCCCTTGCCCTGGGCCGGCGGGTTGAGGGACAGCGGCGCGGGGAGCGCCGACTGGCCGGTGACGCTGGTCAGGGGCGCGACCGGGCGGTCGAACTGCACCACGATGCGGCTGCCGTCGCCGGCGATAGGCACGCCGGTCGCGTCGCTCTTCGGCTGCGTCGAGACGACTTTCAGCCCCTCGGCGCTGCGGGCGAAGCTAGCCGCGCCCAGCCCGGCGATCTTGCCCGGCGTGGGGCGGGCGCGCACGGCCGAGCCATCGGCGGTGGGGGCCACCGTGGGCGCGGCGGCGGCAGGTGCGGACGTGGGGCCGGCTTGGGGCGCGGCGGCCGTGGGGCCGGCCGCCACCGGCGTGGTAGGCGGCTCCGGCGTCTGCGCGCGGCAGCCCGCTGCGCTCATCAGGACCAGGGCGATGGGAAGCAACCATGTGAGGTACTGCTTCGGCGAACTAGCAGCGAACATACGAAACTCCCCAAAAAACAGCTTGGCAACGCGAGGGCGCAGAGACGCAATGGGGAAAGATGAGTCTCCCGTCTTCCTTTGCGTCTCTGCGCCTTTGCGTTCCTTTCAGCGGGATGCCGGACCGAATACACCTGATGTCAGTGCGGCCAGGGGACATCGGCGCGCACCGTGAAATGCGATTGGGCGCTGGCGATCGGCCGCCCAGTGTCGTCAACGGCCACGGCCTGAGCGACGTGTTCGCCCGGCCCGATTTGCCAGAGCGCCCGGTAGGGTGGCGCGTCGAGCGTCGCCAGCGGCGCCCCATCCACCAGCAGCGTGACGTGTTCGCGGCCGGTCGCCGGACTCGCCAGGCGCGCGCGGATCTCGATGCGCTGCGAGGCCGCAGGCAACTCGCCGGTCACAGCGTACTCGGCGTTCGCGGCGGGCGTGACCAGGGACAGCAGGGCGCTACTTATCTCTACGTCGGGCGATGCGTTCTTGTTCCACATTGTCGGGTGGGCCGGCAACGCTGGCGGGCCTGGCGCCGCCTCCGCCTCGGCGCACGAGCGTGTCGGCGGCACGGCGACATCCTCCGCGATGGCCCAGTCCTGGGCTTCGGGCGGAACACGTCGGAAGACGCGCTCCACGGTCGGCCCGGTGCAGCCGGGCGCGGCCAGCAGGCCGGTTGGCTCGTCCACGGCGAGGGCGACGTAGGAGTCGTCGGTCTCGCGTGGCTCTGTGCCGGCGATGAACACCTCGCTCCGTTGCCGCTGACACAGGGCTGTCGCCAGGAGGCCAGAGGTCTCGCAAATCTGGGCGGCGACGAGGCCCGGCGGCTGCGGGAAGTCACGGATTGGCACGCCGTTGTGCGCCGCCTCCATCACATCGTGCCAGATAGGGCCGGCGCCGGTAATGCCAGACGTGCGCACCATCGGCGTGCCGTCCGGATTGCCGACCCACACGCCCACGGCCAGGTCGGGGGTGTAGCCGAGGGTCCAGTTGTCGCGGAAGTCCGTCGTCGTGCCGGTCTTGGCAGCGGCGGGGCGGCTCAGATGCAGGACGCTCTCTTCGCCAAAGGCCGGTATGCGGGCGCTGTCGTCAGCCAGGATGTCGGTGATCAGATAGGCGACCTGGGGCGAGACGGCCTGGACGCCGGCTGTCGGCTCCCACCGCTCCAGGCTGCGTCCCTCGGCATCGCGCACCTCGAGGATGCCGACGGGCGCGCGGTACACCCCCTCCGCCGCGAACGTGGCGTAGGCGGCGGTCAGGTCTAGCAGGCGCACCTCGCCGGCGCCGAGGGTGAGGGCCAGCCCTTGATGCTCGTCAAAACTGTTGAGGCCGAGGGCGCGCGCCGTCTCGCGGAAAGCGTCCAGGCCGATGTGATCCAACACCTTGACGGCGACCATGTTGGAGGATGTCGCCAGGGCGCGGCGCAGGGTCAGCGGGCCGTGCCACACCCCATCGTAGTTGCGCGGCAGGTAGGGTTCGCGCTCCTGGGTCTGGAAGCTCGTCGGGACGTCGGCGATGACCGTCGCCGGGGTCAGGTCGCGGCCGAACGCCGCCGCATAGGTGACGATCTTGATGGCGGAGCCGGGCTGGCGCTGCGCCAGGGCGACGTTGACCGCGCCGTCGCGCGCCTGCCAGTAGTCGGGGCTGCCGACCAGGGCGAGAATCTGGCCGGTCGGCGGGTCGAGGGCGACAACAGCCGCCCCGCCGACGTGGTGGTCCGGCTCATTCGGCCGCGCCTCGCCGAGCTGCGCCACGTAGCGCCGTGCCGTCGCCTCCGCCATCTCCTGCACGTCCAGGGCGAGGGTCGTCGTGACCTGGAGGCCGCCGCCGTTGACGAGATCCGCGCCGTATCGCTGTTCCAGGAGGTTGCGGACGTAGACCGTGAAGTGGGGGGCGCGGAAGGCCGGGCCGCCGCCCGTGAACTCCAGCGTCTCGTCGGCCGCCATCTGCGCCTCGTCAGGGGAGAGCATGCCGTCCTTGACCATGAGCGCCAGGACGTCGCGCTGCCGAGCGCGAGCCGCCTGCGGCACGACCAGGGGGTTGTAGGCGGCCGGCGCCTGGATCAATCCGGCGAGGAGCGCCGCCTGCGCCAGGTCCAGGTCGCGGGCCGGCACGCCAAAATAGGTCTGGGCGGCGGCGTTCATGCCGTAGGCGAGCTGCCCAAAGTAGACTTCGTTCAGGTAGGTTTCGAGCAGCGTGTCTTTGTCGTAGGCGCGCTCCAGCCGCAGCGCCAGGAGCATCTCCCGCGCTTTACGCAGCAGCGTGCGCTGCTGCCGCTCCGCCGGCGACATCAAAACGTCGCGGGCGAGCTGTTGGGTGATGGTGCTCGCGCCCGACTGCGCCTCGCGCGCCAGGAGGCCCTGGACCACGGCGCGCGCCACGCCCCGGACGTCCACACCGGGGTGGCTACGGAAACCGGCATCTTCCACGGCCAGCACGGCGTTCGTGACGTGGGGGGGCAGCTCGGCCAGGCGGACGCGCGTCCGCCGCCCCTGGCGCGGGTCCACCACCTCGGCGAGCAGCTGCCCCTGGCGGTCGGTGATGCGCGTCGCGGCCGGCGCGGCGCGGGCCGTGAGCGCCGACGGCGGAGGCAGGTCGGCGAAGAGGGGGCGGCAGACAAGGGCAAGGGCCAGCGCCGACGCGCCGAGGGCGAGGGCGAGGGCGAGGGCCGTCCGTCTGTCACGAAGTCCCAAGGGTATGCGCATGAGGGGCATTTTAGCGTAGAGTCTTCGGTTTCGCCAGCGTCAGAAGTATGACCGCAACTGCTCCGATTGGATGGTACGGACGGCGGCGGACGTGCGTCATAATATAGGAGACGCACGCCGAGGCCGACAGGTTCCGCGGAATTCGTGTCGGTTTGACGTGGGCCAGGCGGGGATAGTCTGTAGGGGGGGCGTGGGCCGCCCGCGCGGGGAGTGTGGTTCAATACTGGGGACGCTGAATGGCGTCGGCAGGCGCGGCTGCCCTGCAACCTTTGGCGGGATTTCTGCGTAGAAGAAGACAGGAGGGCTTCGGATGGACCAAGAGCGCGTGTGGGTGGAGCAGGCAATCGCCGGCAACCACGCTGCTTTTGCCAACCTTGTGGCCGCCTACCAGGGGCCGGTGTTCAACCTGGCCTACCGGATGCTGGGGAATGGGGGAGACGCGGAGGACGCGGCTCAAGAGACGTTCCTTCGCGCCTACGACAGGCTGGCGAGCTACGAGCCAGATCGCAAGTTTTCGTCGTGGATTTTGTCTATCGCCTCGCACTACTGTATTGACCAGCTCCGCCGCCGACGCGGCGGCATGGAGTCGCTGGACGACGAGGAGGGCGAGCGGGATTTGCCCGCGACGGAGGCTGAGCCTGAGGAAGTGGCGCTGGCGACGGAGCAGGAGCGCACTCTGCAGCACGCCCTGCGGCAGTTGCCGCCGGCGTATCGCCTGGCCGTGATCCTGCGGTACTGGAATGACCTTTCGTACGAGGAGATCGCCGACGCGACAGGCAGTTCGGTGAGCGCCATCAAGTCGCGCCTGCATCGGGCGCGGTTGATGCTGGCCGACAGCATCGGCGAGACGGATACCGCCGAGCAGCCAGCGCAGCGGCCATCGGCTCGCCCGAACACCCAGGCGGTCGGATTTGCGCAGAAAGGACCCACCATTCATGCAGTGCGAGCAAATTAGCGAGCTGATGTCACTTCACCTCGACGGCCTGGCGTCGGACGAGGAATGGCAGGCGGTCGGCGCCCACATGTTGGGGTGCGGCGCGTGCAGCGCGCGCTGGACGGCCCTGTCTCGGGTGACGACGCTATTCGACGACGTGCCGATGGCGCAGCCGCCGCCCGATTTCACGGCGCGGCTCATGAATCGCGTCGCCGACCGCCGCCAGCCGGTTTCGTCGCCCTGGCGCGCGATCACCGGCTGGATCGTCTTGCTCATGGGGGGTGTCATCCTCGTGTCGCTCGCGCTCGCGCTGGCGTGGCAGTCCGTCTGGCCGTGGCTGGTGGAGCTTGGCGGTGGCCTGGGGGCGCCGGCCATCGCCGATCGGGCCGTCGAGCTGGCGGTCAACCTGCCATCGGTGGGCGCAGCTCTCGTGCTCGCTCTGCCGCTGCCCCTGATTCTGGGCTACGTCCTGGTCACACTTGCCCTAGCGACGGCGTGGGTGTATGCTCTAGGCCGTCTCCATTTTCGGGGTATAGAGCAGGCAGCGTAGCCGCGGTCTGAGAGACCCGCATCCACGGCTGGGTCCTGCGCCGTGCCCCACCCCTGGTAATGAGACCGGCCGGCGGTATCGCCCGCCGGTCCTGCATGATTATCCTTGCAGTCTTGATTGAGGGAGGGCAGCCCCATGCGGCGTCTAGGACTCGTCTTGCTCATCGTCATCCTGGCCCTGTCCCTGGCTCCCGCTGTGTTCGCGCAAGGGAGCCGCGGCGGCGGCGTGGTCACAGGGAATACGGTCGTCCGGAGTGGTGAGACCATTTCGGGCGACCTTATTGTTGCCGGCGGCAATCTCGTCGAGGAAGCCGGCGGCGCAATCAACGGCAACGTCGTCGTGTTCGGCGGTAATGCCGACATCGGCGGCGCGGTGCGGGGTGATCTCAGCGTGGTGGGCGGCAACATCACCCTGCGCGACTCGGCCAACGTGACCGGCAGCGTCAACACCATCGGCGGCAACGTCAATCGTGCGGCGGGCGCGCGCGTCGGTGGCAGTGTCGGCAGCGGCGCGCCGCAGGGCCTGGTGCCGCCCGCGCCCCTCGCCGGCCCGACCGGCGGCGGCTCCGTCCTCGGTTGGCTGCTGAGCGCATTGGCGGGTCTCGTGCTGACGGTGCTGCTCGGCCTGCTCGCCGTGGCGCTCCTCCCCCGGCCGCTGAACCGGGTCGCCGACGCCATCACGGCCAGCCCGTTCGGCACGTCGGGGCTTGGCTTCCTGACGTGGCTCCTCGCGCCCCTGGTCATCATCGTCATGTCTATCGTGTCAGCGCTGCTCGTCCTGGTGTTCTGCATCGGGCTGCTGGGATTCGGCGCGCTAGTCATCCTGATTATCCTGTTCTTGCTGGGCATCCTGTTCGGCTGGCTTGCCACGAGCTTCATTGTCGGCCGCGCTATCCTGAGCGGCTTGCGTGGCGGCCGGGCGAGCAGCCCGTATGGGGCGATCGCCCTGGGCGTGGTGATTCTGGGCCTGGTGACGGCGGTGTTGGGGCTAATCCCGTGCCTCGGCGGTGTCGTTTCCTGGCTTCTCACCCTGCCGGGCCTCGGCGCTGTGATCCTGACGTACTTCGGCACGCGCCCCTGGCCGCGCCAGCCGCAGGCGGCGCCGGTCAGTCCGGCGCCCAGCGCGGGTGGGACGGCGGCTCCCGGCGAGTGGACACCGTATGGCCCGCCCGGCGCGGCCGCGGCCCTCGGTCCCGGTGAAGCCGGGGTGGGCGCGGCGGCGGTGGCCGGCGGCGCGGCCCTGGCGGCCGGCGCAGTCGTCGCGGCCAGTGAGCATGAAGCCGAGACCGCGCCAGCCGAGTCGGACTCGGTCTGGGCGCGTCCCACCGAGGCCGAAGCCGCCGAGCCGGAGGCGGCTGCACCGAGCGAAGGGGCGGAAGACGCCGAGGGCGATGGGAAGAGCGGCCTCGGAACAGCCGCAGCGGTGGGCGGCGTCCTTGCCGCTGGCGCAGCGGGGGCCTATCTCCTGACGAAGCATGGTGACGAGGGCGAGGGCGGCGAAGCCGAGGGCGCTGAGGCCGGAGCCACCGAGGCGGGCGCCGAAGCAGAGACTCCCGCCGGTGAGGGCCATCCAGGCGCAGCGGCGGCGGTTGTCGGCGGCGCGGCCCTGGCAGCGGGCGCAGCGGCGGCGGCTCGCTCGGACGAGGGCGAAGGCGCTGAGGAGGCGTCGGCGGACGAGGAGTCGGTCGAGGCGCTGGGCGTTGTCGTGGAGCCGGGCGCGGACGAGCTAAGCCTGGGCGCGACGGAGGAAGGGTACGAGCCGTCGGAAGGCGGTGTCGAACCTTCTCTCGGCACGGCGGCAGTCGTCGGTGGCGCGGCCCTGGCGGCGGGCGCGGCGGCAGCGGCTCGCTCGGACGAGGGCGAAGGCGCTGAGGAGGCGTCGGCGGACGAGGAGTCGGTCGAGGCGCTGGGCGTCGTGGTCGAGCCGGGCGCGGATGAGCTGAGCCTGGGCGCGACGGAGGAAGAGTACGCTGAGATTCCGACCGTGGATGCGCTGACGGCGGCGACGCAGGATGTCCCTGAGGTGGCGGAAGGCGAAGTGGACGTCACGACGGTGGAAGAGCTTGAGATGGCGCAGCGGGACGACGAGACGGCCGGCCTGGGGGCGGCGGCCGTGGCCGGTGGCGCTCTCGCGGCCGGCGCAGCGGCGGCACATTTCTTGAAGGAAGACGACGAAGAAGGCGCTGAGACCTTGGCCGGCGACGCGCTGGCCGCCGAAGAGGCGGCGGCAGCCGCAGCGCCACTCGCGGCAGCGGCCGCGGCGCACGAAGTCATGGCGCCCGGGCCTGACGAGGGGCTGGCCGCCGAGCCGCCGCCGGCGGACGACTTGCGGCAGCTCCCCGACGTGGGGCCGGTCTACGCGCGGCTCTTGCAGGCGCGGGGCCTGACGACATACGGCCAGATTGCGGCGCTAAGCTGGCAAGAGGTGCAGGCCGTCTTCACGGGGAATGACCCGGAGAGCGGTTACCCCGTCATCGAAGTGTCGCAGGAAGGCGCGCAGGCCATCATTGATGAGGCAGCGCGGCGCGCTCAAGGGAAGAACGACTAACGCACGGTTCCTGGCGTGGGATGGTTTCACCGAGCAGGAGGTAGCGCGTCTACCTCCTGCTCGCTTTGGGAAGCCGCAGCCAGGCCTCGAACTCGGCCAGGGGTTTTGTGTTGACCACATCGGCGGCTCCCACCCAGGCCCGCCGCGCCTGGTAGACGGCGTACTGCATGGCGCTGAAGCCGGCCGGGGTGTGGGAGTCGGTGGCGAGGGTGAGCGTGACGCCCTGCTCGCGCGCGTAGCGGGCGTTGGGGGCGTCGAGGTCGAGGCGGTCGGGCTGGCCGTTGATTTCCAACGCCGTCCGGGTTTCGACGCACGCGGTGACGATGGCCTCGAAGTCCAGGTCCATCGGTGGGCGGCGGCCGATGAGCCGGCCAAACGGGTGGGCGATAATGTCCACGTGGGGGTTGTGGATGGCGTTGAGATAGCGGCGCGTCAGCGTCGCGCGGTCGCCGCGCTGCCCGATGTGCGCGGCGGCGACGACGACGTCGAACTCGGCCAGGACGTCGTCGGGCAGGGCCATAGAACCGTCGGGCAGGATTTCAAGCTCGACGCTCTTGAGGATGCGGAACGGCGCGAGGAGGCGGTTCGCCGCGTCAATCTCCTCCGCCTGCTGCCGCGCTTTGTCCGGGTCCAGGCCGTGGGTCATGCCCATGCCGCGCGAGTGGTCGGTGATGGCGATCCACTCCCATCCCTGGGCCATCGCCGCGCGCGCCATCGTCTCGACCGAGCTGTTGCCGTCGCTCCACGTCGTGTGCATCTGCAAGTCACCGCGCACGTCGGACAGCTCGATGAGGCGGGGCAGCTTGTGGGCGCGGGCCGCCTGGATCTCGCCGCTGCCCTCGCGCAGCTCTGGCGGTATCCAGTCCATGCCGAGGGCGCGGTAGACGTCGCGCTCATCGGCGTAGCGGGTCAGGATGTCATTCTGGGTGATGCCGTACTCGCTGATGTGCAGCCCGTCGGCGACGGCCAGGGAGCGCAGCTGGATGTTGTGCTCCTTGGAGCCTGTGAAGTGCTGGAGGAGCGATCCCCAGCTCTCCGGCGGCAGCACCATGAGATCGGCAGTCAGCCCGTTGTGGAGCAGAATCGTGGCTTTACTCTCGCCCGCCGACACGACTTTGTCGGCCTGGGGGAGCTGCGTGAAGTAGGCGACGACGGGCGCTGTGTCATGGGCAGCGCAGAGAATGTCAATGTCACCCACCGTCTCCTTGCGCCGCCGCAGCGACCCGGCCATGTCGGCGTCGAGGACGCCGGGCGCCTGGCGCAGGGCGTCAACGAGGGCCTGCGCGATGGGCAGGGCGTTCGCCAGCATGACGCGGTCGTCCAGCGAGCGCGCCTGCTGGATGCCCTTGAGGACGTTCTGCGCAGTTTTCTCGCCCCAGCCGGGCAGGGTCGCCAGCTTGCCGGACTCGGCGGCGGCTTCCAGCTCGGCCAGGTTGGTGACGCCAAGCTCCTTCCACAGCACCTGCGCTCGCTTCGGGCCGACGCCCGGCACCCGCAGGACCTCAATTAGCGACGGCGGGACTTCGGCGCGCAACTTTTCATAGAAGTCGAGCGTCCCTGTAGTTAGAAGCTCGTCAATCTTGGTCGCCAGGATCTTGCCGACGCCGGGGATGTCCTCGAGCTTGCCCTCTCGCCACAGCGCCTCGACGCTGCCGGGATAGTCGGCGACACCCTGGGCGGCGCGGCGGTACGCCTGGACGCGGTAGCGGTCCTCGCCCTTGATCTCGAGCAGGTCGCTAATTGTGTTGAACATCTGGACGACTTCGGCATTTGTCACGGTCGTGGTCTCCGGAGGCGCGTGTGACTGTTGACATGGGATTGACAGAAAAACGTCGTTCTGAGTGTACAGTTTTCGGGGACAATACATGCGAGGTCTGGGTTCGATTATAGTGGAGGTGGTATGGCGGCGCAAACGCGAAGACTTGTGACTCTGGGGCTGGCGGGGGACACGGGGCGGCCCGCTGCGCCGCCTGACGCGCCGCAGACCCCGGCCGCGGGGCGCGCCGCCCCATTGTCCCAAACCGAGGCTCGCGGGGCGAATGAATCGCGGACCGGCCGCGTTGATGTTAGTATGGACGACCTGCCGCACTCGACCGAGGAAGTCGCGCTGCTTGATGACCTGGTGGCGCGCTGTCGCGCGGGCGACCCGGCGGCCGTGACCGAGATGGTCACGCGCTACGCGCCGTTCGTCTTCCGCGCCTGTCTGATGGTGCTGCAACAGCAGGAGGATGCGGAAGACGCCATGCAGGAGAGCCTGGTCAAGGCGGTGCGGGGGGTGGGGGCGTACAGCCACAAGGATGAGGCCGGCTTTCGCGGCTGGCTGCATCGAATCGCGCTCAATACGTGCATCTCGCGGCTGCGGCGGCACGCGCTCCCCCAGGTCGAGTGGGAAGCCCTGGAGACGACGCCTGCCCTCGATCATGACCCGGAGGCGGCGGCGCTCCAGCGCATCGAGCAGAGCCGGGTGATGGAGGCGCTGGCGCAGCTGGGCGAAGGACATCGCCTGGTCGTGGTGTTGCGCTACTATCACGGCCTATCATGCGAGGAGATCGCCGACCTGCTCGACCTGCCGCCCGGCACCATCGGCTCGCGCCTCTTCACGGCGCGGCAGCGGCTGCGGGCGCTCCTGGCCGAACCGACGGCGGAGCAGGCATTATTCCGCTCGCGTTGGTAGGGGCAGGTTTGAAACCTCGCGGTGGTAGGGCAGATGCGAAACCTTGCGTTGGTAGGGGCAGGTTTCAAACCTGCCCCTACCAACGGCGCAACTCTAGGAAGGAAGCTGTGGAGTATGCGGTGCCATGAGTTCTGGGGAAGGTATCTAGACTGCGACGACGGCGTGACGCCGCCCGCCCTGGACGGGGAGATGCTGGCGCACCTGGCCGAGTGCCCGGCGTGTCGGGCCGAGGTGCGGGGGATGGAGGAGCTGAGCGTGGCCCTGCGGCGCGGCCTCCAGGCCCAGGCTGAGGCGGCGCGGCCACGCCCCGCCGCCGTCTCGTCCGCCGTGGCAGCCGCTGTGGCTGCGGCCCAGGAAACCCGGACGCCTCCGCAGCGCGTCGGCCAGCGCACCGGCGCCCCTTTGCGCTTCGTCGCGCCGGCCCCGATGGGCTGGCTGCGTTGGGCCGCCGCCGCCGCCCTCATCGCGGCGATCGGCCTGCTCGGACAGGGCCAGCCGTGGGGCGCAACCTCGACCTACGCCGAGGCGACGGCGACGGCGCGAGCGGCGGCCGTGTTGCCTTCGCCGACGCCGTCGGCCACGCTGCCCCTGGGCACGGCCGGCACGCCGGCGGCCATCTCGCTCGCGCCCGTCACATCCACGCCGTCACCGTAACGGCACGCGCCGAATGACGCTGCGTCCCTGCCTTCTTCTTTGGAGATGCGTTTGGGCCGGTGCTATAATTCGGCGTCGGGGCGCTGCCCCTCCAAATCTATTCGTCAACCTGAAGGCTCATGCGCAACCTCCGTTTTTGGATCGGCCTCGCGCTCAGCGTTGTCTGCCTCTATATCGCGTTTCGCGGCATTGACCTGATCGCCCTGGGAGCGGCGCTAGGACACGCCAACTACCTCTACCTGCTCCCCGCGCTTGCCGTGGTCGTCGTGACGCTTGTGCTGCGGGCGTACCGCTGGGGGATGCTCTTCTACCCGGATCGCCCGCCGCTACTCGGCAAGCTCTTCTCCGCATTGAGCATCGGCTACCTGATCAGCACCATCCTGCCGGCGCGGCTCGGCGATGTCGTGCGGGCGGCGCTGGTCGGCGAGGGCAAGGGCCCGCGCTTCGCCCAGGCGCTGTCCACGGTCGTGGTCGAGCGCCTGCTGGACATGTTCAGCATCATCGTGGTGCTGCTCGTCCTATTGCCCTACGTTGACCTGTCGCCGGTGATCGAGCGCTCGGCCCTGACCATCGCTGCCCTCCTGGTCGCCGCGTTTGCCGTTCTCATTATTGCCTCGTGGCAGCGCGTCCGCGCCGTGGCCCTGCTGCGCCTCGTGCTGATGCGCGTGCCGCGACTCAACGCTGACGTCTGGGCGCACCGTTTCGCGGGCCTGCTCGAGGGCCTCAGCGTCTTGCGCGCGCCGGTGCAGCTCCTCAAGGTCGCGCTGATCTCCCTCGTGATCTGGGGCGTTGGCGGGGTGTTGTACAATTACCTCGCGCTGCGAGCGTTCAACCTGGACGCCGCTATGCCGCATCCGTGGAGTGGACTGGCGGCGGCGGCCTTCGTGCAGGTGGTCGTCGCGCTCGGCGCGGCGGTCCCATCCTCGCCTGGCTACGTCGGCGTTTACCATGCCAGCGTCATCCTGGCGCTGTCGGCCTTCGGTGTTCCGCAGACGGAGGCCCTGGCGTTTGCCCTCGTCTCGCACGCGGTCAACTTCGGCGCTCTGATCGTCATCGGCGCTGTGTGCCTATGGCGCGAGGGGCTGAGCCTGGAGCAGCTTATCGGCTCGCGCAAGACGGAGACAGGCGTGGCGGGCGCGCCGTCCGCCACGCCGTCGGTCGCCCCGCCGGACTCGACACGAGGATAGATGATGCGCTTTCGGCTGAAGTGGAACCCCTCCCGCCGCCTGGCGATTGTCCTGGGCGCGCTCTTCGCCCTGGGCCTGCTCGTCGTTCTCAGCGGGGTCACGGCGCAAGGCGCGCGCGATAGCCAGGACCCCGCGCCGCCGACGGTCTGGGCGACGTGGACGCCGATTCCCACGACAGTGCTTCCGACGGCGACGCCGGCCGTCCTGCCGGCCGAACTGACCGCCAAGGGGATGACCGGGCCGCAGGACTACCTCCCGTTCGACACGTGTGTCAACCTCTGGTGCGAGGAGTATTACAACGGGTTCTGGCAAGGAGGGCCGATTGGGCCGGCGGCCTACCAGCGCTATGGCAGCGAGAGCCTGAACTACTATTGGGGCCTCGACAAGCCCATTAGCCAGGTGGATCGCGCGGATAGCTGGGCCGGCCGCTTCCGCCGCCGCGTGCGCATCGCCACGCCAGGATACTACAACCTGTGCATCTACCACGATGACGGCGTGAAGCTTCTTGTCAACAACGTGTCTGTGTTTGGCGACTCACTGTGGGGGAACATCGGGCCGAGCGTGCCTTATTTCAATTACGCGACAATCTCCAATGACGGGAATCAGAACCTCGACATCGAGATTCAATATTTCAACAGTGGCGGCATCGCATTTCTGAAATTCTGGTGGGAGTACCAGTGGGCGAATACGACGCCGTGCCAGGGGCCGCCGCCGGGCAATCTCGACTCCGGGCGTTTCGTGGGGACGACGAATTCCTGGCATGGCGAGTACTACAACTCGCTCAACTACTACGCCCCCAACCCGAACGGCTGGCCGTCGGCGCCAGGGTTCGTCCCGGTGTGGCCCGGCGGCCTGTACAACAACCTGGTGCTGGTGCGCGACGACCCGACGAGCGGCCCGGACTACATTGGGCAGCCGGGCGAGGGCCTGTACTTCGATTGGGGCCTCGGCTCGCCGGCTCCGGGCATCAACGCCGACGGCTTCTCCGTGCGCTGGTCGCGGGCGGTGCAGTTCGCCGGCGGCTTCTATCGCTTCTACCTGCGCGTGGACGATGGCGGTGTGCTGTACGTGGATGGCAACGCCCTCATCAACCAGTGGCGCAGCGACACGAAGGTCCAGGTGCCCGCCACGTACACGGTGGATATCTACCTGCCGCCGGGGTCCCATTCGTTGTCTGTCGAATACCAGGAGATCATCGGGAGCGCGACCGCGCGCTTCTGGTGGGAGCAGATATAAGATGGAGCCTGAGACGATTGAGGCGCGGCCCTCGCCGCTGCCGCAGATTATCCTGGTCCTCATCGTGGGCATCATCTCGCTGGCGGTTGTGAAGACATATGTCATTGACAACACCGTCGTGCCCGGCGTCAACAAGGATGGGCTGACCTCGCGCCCCATCGCCGAGCAGCCCCGCTCCCAGGGCGGCGGGGCGGTTCCGAATCCGGCGCAGGCCGCGCAGCCCCCCGTCCTCCCGCCGCCGGCCAGCGCTGCCGCGCCGAAGGCGGTCCAACCACCGCCAGCGGCCGCCGCCGCGCCATCGGCGGCCGGCAAGGCCGCGGCTGCCGCGACGCCAGCCGTCGCACCGAAAGGCTCTGACCCGGAGGGCGCGAGCGCGGCGGCGAACGCGGGAAACCAGGCCTTCCAGCGCGCCGACCTGGACGGCGCGATCGAGCAGTTCACCAGGGCGCTGGAACTGAACCCCCTCGGCGTGTACTACGGTTTGCGGGGCAACACCTACTGGCGCAAGGCGAACCTGGACGCGGCGCTGGCCGACTACAACCGCGCCGTGGAGCTGGACCCGCAGAATGCGGATAACTACTTCGGGCGCGCGCACGTGTACAAGGACATGAAGAAGCCCGACCAGGCGCGGCAGGACTTGCAGGTGTTCCTCGATCTGAAGCCCAATACCCCGGCGGAGGCTGGCATCCGGCAGGAAGCCCAGCAGATGTTGAATGACCTTCCCTAGGCCGTGGCTCCTGGCGGCCCTGGGCGCTGCGTCGGTGGCGGTCTACGTTCGCTGGCTGGCCCTGCCGATGGCGCTGCCGCGCTACGTGGATCAGCCGCTGCTCGACGTGCAAAAGATCCTCGGCGAGACGCCGACCGCGACCGTGTTCTTTCTCGCCGTGCTGCTCGTCCTGTTCGGGTTGTACTACCTGGGTTACTCCCTCGTTCTGGAAATGTCCGGGCGGTGGCTGCCGTGGCTGGTGCTGATCCCGCCGGCGGTCAGCTCGGCGGCCCTCATCTTCATGTACCCGGTGACGGCGGCCGACCTTTTCCAATATATCTGGCTGGGGCGCATCTCGGCGCTGCGCGGCGAGAACCCGTTCATCGTGACGCCGAACATGCGGCCCGACGAGCTGCTGTACCCCTACACCATCTTCCGCAACTTCCCGACGGTCTACGGCGCGGGCTTCATCCAGCTCTCTGGCCTGCTCGCGCGCCTGGGCGGCGACGATATTTTGCTGAGTGTCATCATCTTCAAGCTGGCGATGGTGGCCTCCTATGCCCTGTGCCTGGCGCTTGTCTACCTCATTCTGCGTCGGACGCGCCCGGCGCTGGCCTGGGCCGGCGTCTACGTCCTGGCGTGGAACCCGTTGGTGGTGTTCAACACGGCCGGCGACGGGCACAACGACATCATGATGATCCTGCTTGTGCTGCTGGCGCTCTATCTCGCCCAGCGCGGCTGGTGGACGGCGGCCGCCACGGCCCTGGTGTTGTCGGTCTCGGTCAAGTGGCTGTCCCTGGCGCTCGCGCCGGTGTTCCTGATCGTCGCCCTCAGGATGATCGGGCGCAGCGCGTGGGTGAGGGTCGGCGGCGGCCTGGCAATTGGCCTCGGCCTGGCCGCGCTCATTCAGGCGCCGTTCTTCGCTGGTCCCGCGTCCCTGGTCGGCGGCATCCCCAACATCGGCAGCCAGTTCACGGCGTCGCTGGCGACGGTCGTGCGCGACAGCCTGACGGCGCGTGTCGGCGCGGACGAGGCGGCGCAGATCGCGCGGCTGGCGGCGTTCGGGTTGTTCGGGGTGCTGTATATCTGGCAGCTCTTGCGCCTGGTCGGGACGTTCGACTCGCTGGTGTACGGCGCGTATCAGGTGTTCTTCTTCTACCTGGTGATCGCGGCGGTGTGGTTCCAGCCGTGGTACGTAGTGTGGCTGGTTCCGCTGGCCGCGCTCCTCGTCGGGGCGCCGGTGGTCGAGCGCACGGTGATCTTCTCGTTCACGGCGATGCTCGTTCACGTGTTCCTGGGCTTTGGCTGGCGGCTGGCGTGGTTCGGCGGCAACATTCCGACCTTGCAGATGGTCACGGCGCTGGTCATTGTAGGGCCGCCGCTGCTGTGGTGGATAACATCTGAGGCTCGCCGTCCGTTACCAATGTTGAACGCTCAGTGAAGAACCTTCATGCTGACGCGCATTTTTGGCATGGCTTTCCGGCTCAAGTATAATAGGCCGCCCTGCCCGGCGTCGTGGTGTGATCCATGTCAGCGGGAGATAGCTCTCCAGCGCCTCGGATGGGCGGGAGTAGAGACGCGCCATGGCGCGTCTCTACTCCACCACCAGCGGAATGCGGGAATAATTAGTAACAGTTCACCGAGATGGGGTTAGCCAGGCTCCCGAAGGCGATGGCTGCTGGTGAGGCTCTGGAGACATAATACACTTTGCGGGAGGGAATGTGGCGCTGACTCAGCGGCAGCGGGTTCTGGTTACGGGAGGAGCGGGCTTCATCGGCAGCAACCTGGCCGACCGTCTGGTAGGCGACGGGCAGCAGGTCGTCGTTTTCGACAATCTCTCGCGGCGCGGAACCGACAAGAACCTGGCCTGGCTGCGTAGCCGCCACGGGGAGCGGTTCGAGTTCGTCCAGGGCGACATCCGCTGCATGGACGACCTCAAGGCGGCGATGCCGGGCGTCGGCGTGGTCTATCACCTGGCGGGGCAGACGGCGGTTACGACGTCGGTCACGCAGCCGCGCGACGATTTCGAGGCCAACGTCCTGGGGACGTTCAACGTTCTGGAGGCGGCGCGGCTGTACGGGAACAACCCGGCCTTTCTCTTCTCCTCGACGAACAAGGTCTATGGCGGCATGGAGGATGTGCCGGTCATCGAGCTGGAGACGCGCTACACGTATCGGGACCTGCTCGGCGGCGCGTCCGAGGACCAACCCCTGGATTTCCACTCGCCCTACGGCTGCTCGAAGGGCGCGGCGGACCAGTACGTGCGGGACTACTACCGCATCTACGGCCTGCCGACCGTTGTCTTCCGTCAGAGCTGCATCTATGGGCCACGGCAGATGGGCGTCGAGGACCAGGGGTGGGTGGCGTGGTTCGTGATTGCGACGACGGCCGGCCGCCCGATCACGATCTTCGGCAACGGCAAGCAGGTGCGCGACCTGCTCTACGTGGATGACCTGGTGGACGCCTACATCGCGGCGGTCAACGAGATCGAGCAAACCAAGGGGCAGGTGTACAATATCGGTGGCGGCCCGCAGCGCACGATGTCGGTGTGGGCCGAGTTCCGCCCGATTCTCGAAGACGTCATGGGGCGGCGCGTTCCTGATGCCCGCTACGCCGACTGGCGGCCCGGCGACCAGCCCGTGTTCTTCTGCGATGTCAGCAAGGCGGGGCGGGACTTCCACTGGGCGCCCCGCGTCAGCGTTCGGGAGGGCATCGAGCGCCTGGCCCAGTGGGTGCAGGCCAATCGGGAGCTGTTTGAGGACGCATGAAGATACTTGTCGCGTTAACGTACTATCGGCCGCATGTCAGCGGGCTGACGATCTATGTGGAGCGTCTCGTCAAGACGTTGGCGGAGCGCGGACACATCGTCACCGTGCTCACCTCCCACTATGACCACTCGCTGCCGCGCGAGGAGGTCATTGACGGCGCGCGGGTCATTCGCGTGCCCGTCGCTTTCCGCGTCAGCAAGGGCGTCGTCATGCCCACCTACGGCCAGTGGGCGACGCGCGAGGTACGCGCCCACGACGTGCTGAGCGTGCACCTGCCGCAGTTCGACGCCTGGGGGCTGGCGCTGCGCGGGCGGCTGCTCAAGCGGCCGACGATCATGACCTACCACTGTGACCTGCAACTACCGCCCGGCTCGTTCAACCGTCTGGTGGACCAGGTCACGTTTGGCGCGAACTACATGGCGGCGACGTGGTCCGACAAGATCGTGGCGTACACCCAGGACTACGCCGACAACTCGCGCCTGCTGAGCCGCTTCAAGAACAAGATCGAGGTCATCCCGCCGCCGGTCATCATGCCGGAGCCAAAGCCAGAAGACGTGGCGGCCTTCCGCGCCGCGCATCACCTCGACGGCCGCCCGACGCTCGCCTTCGCCGCGCGCTTTGCCGCCGAGAAGGGCATCGAGGTGCTGCTTGACGCCATGCCGGCTCTGCTCCAGCGCTTCCCGACGCTCAAGGTGCTGTTCGCCGGGCCGTACAAGAACATCGTCGGCGAGGAGGCCTACTGGGAGCGGTTGTCGCCGCGCATCCAGGCCCTGGGCGACCACTGGGAGTTTCTCGGCACGCTCCACCCGCTGCGCGACATGCCCGCGTTCTTCGGGAGCATTGACTGCCTCCTCGTGCCGAGCCTCAACTCGACCGAGTCTTTCGGACTGGTCCAGGTCGAGGCCATGCTATGCGGCACGCCAGTCGTCTCCAGCAACCTGCCGGGGGTACGCCAGCCGGTGCGCATGACGGGCATGGGCGAGGTGATCCCCATCGGCGACAGCGCGGCGATGGCCGAGGCCGTGACCCGCATCCTGAGCGACAAAGCGCGCTATGTGCGGCCGCGACGTGAAATCGCGGCGATGTTCGACCTGAACCGCACGGTGGACCGCTACGAGGACGTGTTCGACGCCGAAGTCGGGCGCGTGACCCAGCGGCTCGTGCTACCGCGGCATGAGCGCCGCGCCAACCGATGACCCTTATCCGTGAATCCTCTAGAAGACGTGACTGATGACAACGCCGGACTACTTTACCCAACACATCCAGACGATGAACGCTCACCGGGCGCTGCTCCGCTCGGTCGAGTGCCGCTTCATGAGCCAGGTCCCCCTGGTCCCCCCCGTGCTCGACATTGGCGCGGGGGACGGCCACTTCGCCTCTATCGCCTACGATACGCCCATTGACATCGGCATTGACCCGCTGTGGAGCGACCTTGTCGAGGCGGCGCGGCGGGACGGGGTGTACCGCATGGTGAGCCGCGCCGACGCTACCCGCATGCCCTTCAAAGACGGCGCGTTTAACACGGTCGTCAGCAACTGCGTCATCGAGCACATCCCCGACAACGACGCGACGCTGAGCGAGATTGGCCGCGTCCTCAAGCCGGGCGGGACGTTTGCGACGACGCTGCCGAGCGAGCACTTCACCGAGTTTCTGCTCGGCACAACCACGGCGCGGGAGATGGGGTTTCCGTGGCTGGAGGAGCAGTACGGCGCGTTCTTCAACCGTGTCTCGCATCACCACCACCTCTACCCCATCGAGGAGTGGCGGCGGCGCTTCGATGCCGTCGGGCTGGACGTGGTGGAGTTCAGCTACTACTTCTCGCCGGAGGCGCACCGCGCCTTCGACCTGAGCCACTACCTCGGCGTCCCGAATCTCATCTCCCGCCTGTTGTTCCGCCAGTGGGTCGTGCATCCGGCCCAGATGAAACCCTTCGAGTGGTGGCTCCGGCGCTACTACGAGGAGCCGCTGCCCGACGTCGGCGCGTACCAGTTCGTGCGCTGCGTCAAGCGGGCCTAGCGTCCCGGCCCTACCGTCCGCATCGGCGACCCTTCGGATAGGAGCTTATGCAAATCCCGTCCAACCCAATGCGACGACATGGCGTCGTCATTACCACAATTCTTGCGCTCCTGGCCCTCGGCTTCGCCGTCTGGGGGCAGCGCTACCTCACGGATCGCGGCGTGCCACTCGACGGGCCGTTGCTGTACCTGATCGCCATCGTGCTGTTCATCATCGCGCTGCGCCGCAACCCATTGCGGGTGTTCGGCGGCGAGCCGCGCGCCCTGGTTGTCCCCGCTGTGACGAGCGTTTTCGTCGCGCGCTGGCGGCGTTGGCTGCTCGTCGCAGCGGCGATTACCGGCCTGCTGGGTTTCGTAACCTTCGGCACGGACATGTTCACGCCGGTCAACGTGAGCCTGTGGCTGGCGAGCGTGGCGACGTTCGTCGCGGCGACGTGGGATTGGCGGGCGGAGAGCGGGGCGGCGGTGTGGGAGCGCATCCGCGGCTGGCGCACGCCGCTGACGTGGGTGGGCATTGCCCTCATCGGCATCATGGTGCTGGCGGCGTTCTTCCGATACTACGAGCTGTCGTCGGTGCCGCTGGACCCGACGTCGGACCACGCCGAGAAGCTGCTGGACGTGTACGACGTGCTCAGCGGCCAGCGCCCCACGTTCTTCGTCCGCAACACGGGCCGTGAGTGGTTCCAGTTCTACTACACGGCGGCGCTCATCAGCCTGTTCAATCTCTCGACGACGTTCGTGACGCTGAAGATCGGCACGGCGACGGCCGGCCTGCTGACCATCCCCTTCGTGTTCCTGCTCGCGCGCGAAGTGGGCGGGACGGGCATGGGGCTGCTGACGGCGCTGCTGATGGCGATGTCCAAGTGGCACACGGCCATCTCCCGCGCCGGCCTGCGCTTCCCGTTCACGGCGCTGTTCACCGCGCCGACGATCTTCTTCGTCTATCGTGGGCTGCGCCTCAACCGCCGCAACGACTGGCTGCTGGCAGGTCTCATCCTCGGCCTCGGTTTGCAGACCTATACCTCGATGCGCATGGTTCCGCTGCTGGTCGGCTCGCTCGTCGTGCTGCGCGTGCTGTGGGACATGGCGTCTGTGCCGGGCGGCTTCCGCGCCGGGGCTGCCCTGGCGAGCAGGCGGCTGCGCCGACGGCCGGCCGCCGAAGATGAAGCCCAGGTGGACGCGCCGAGCTTGACGCGGCCCTTCTGGGTGAACGTGCTATTCATGGCGGTGGCGACTGTGCTCGTGTTCCTGCCGACGCTGCGCTACAGCTTCGACCACCCGGAGTACTTCTGGTTCCGGTCGCTGACGCGGGCGACGACCGTGGAGACGGGGCAGGCGTTCAACCCTATCGCCAATCTGCTGACCAACATCTGGAGCGCCGTCCTTCAGTTCAACTATCGCGGCGACGTGGTGTGGGTCAACAATGTCATGTACGACCCGCAGCTCGACCCGGTTACGGGCGCACTGTTCGTCCTGGGCATGGTGTACGTGGTGCTGGCGATTGTCGGTCTCGTGTGCTTCCGCCAGCGCTGCCTGGGTGTGTTCAAGGAGCGCTCGTTCGCGTCGGCGGCAGTGCTGCTCAGCCTGGTCGTCATGATGTTGCCTTCGATTCTGGCGCTGGCGTATCCAGTTGAGGTTCCGAGCGTTTCCCGAGGCGGCGGCATCATTCCGTTCGCCATGATCATCGCTTCGATCCCGCTGATCATCGTTATCCGCGAGCTGCGCGGCTCGTTCCCGCGCTGGGGCACAGCGTTAGCGGCGGTTCTCGTCGGCTCCTTGCTCCTGGCGGCGGTGACGATGAACTTCCGCTCGTACTTCGTGGTGTTCGACCAGCAGACGCGGGCGATGGTCGGCAACGCCACGGAGATGTCCAGGGTGCTCCAGGGCTTCGTCAACTCGGTCGGCGACATTGACCACGCCTACATGATCGCCTATCCCAACTGGGTGGACACGCGCAATGTGTACTTCGCCATGGGCGCGATCCCGCGCAACAACTACATCATGACCGACCAGCTCGCCCAGACCGCGCCCGGCCACGTCGCCGATCCGGCGGCCAAGATATACCTGCTCAGCCGAGAGGACCAGAAGGGGGCGCAGACGCTTCAGCAGCTTTTCCCGCAAGGGCGGCTGTCTACCCACGCCTCCGAGCTGGCGAGCCAGGACTTCCAGGTCTTCTTCGTCCCGGCGGCCGCCGCGAAGCGGTAAGGCACGCCGGTTGATAAGGCTGTGTTGATGTAGGATAGATGGACGATTGCGCGATAGGTGGAGGGAGGTTTTCACGATGGATCGGGGACAGGTTGAAGTCGGTGCGGCGGAACAGGATCAGGTTGTCGTCGGGACAGTGGCCGACAGGCCCCTGTCGGACGCGCCGTCGTCGCCCCCTGCTCGCTCGCGCACCTTCCTGGAGCGCCTGACACCTGCCTGGCCGTTTCTGGTCGTCGCCGGCTATATCGTCGGCCTGGCGGCGGGCCGACTGCTCCTGCCCACTGCCGGCCTGGTCGTCGGCCTGGCGCTGCTCATCGTGGCGGTCGCCCTGTATGTTTTCGCCCGCCGCGTGCAGCGGCCAGCAATCGTCGCGGCGACGGCGGGCGAGGCCGCGGCTCTCCCGCTGACTGAGGGCGCCGCCGACGACGCGGGCGCGGCTGTGGCGGCGCCGCGTGAGCAGACCGTCGCGCGGTGGACCGTGTGGGCGCCGTGGCTGCTGTTTGGCGGCGCGCTCGTGGTCTACGCTATCACCCGCTTCGTCGCGCTCCCCCAGTTCCCCATCTACTTCTTCACCGACGAAGCCATCCATCCGGTGCTCGGCACGGAGATGATTGCGCGCGGCTTCCGCGACGCCCAGGGCCGCCTCTTCCCACCCTACTTCCAGAACGGGCAGTACTGGAACCTGAGCCTGTCGGTGTATCTCCAGGGCATCGTCGCCTGGCTCCTGGGCAAGTCCATCGTTGTCACGCGCGGCGTGTCGGCCCTGGTCAGCCTGTCGGGCGTGATCGCCGTCGCCCTGGCCCTGAAGCTCGTCTTCCGCATCCGCTACTGGTGGGTGTCGGTGTTTGTGCTGGCGACCATCCCGGCCTTCTTCATCCACTCGCGGACGGCGTTCGAAGTCATCCTCATGGTGTCCTTCTACGCCTGGTTCCTGTTCTTCTACCTGCTGTATCGCTACCGCAACCCGCTGTACCTCTTCCCGGCGCTGATTTTCGGCGCGATGACGTTCTACGCCTACGCCAACGGCCAGTCGGTGATGGCGGTGACGGGCGTTCTGCTGCTCATCTCCGATTTTCGCTACCATCTGCGGAACCCGAAGCTCATCATCCCGGCGGCCGTGTTGCTTGTCGTCCTGGCGCTGCCCTACGTTCGGCTGCGGCAGGAGCACCCTGAAGCGATGATGTCGCAGTTGCGGATTCTCGACTCGTACCTGTTCCGCGACATGACACCGCAGGCGAAGGCGACGGAATTCCTACGCCGCTACGGGCGCGGCCTCTCGCCGACGTTCTGGTTCCTGCCGGGTCAGGAGGATCTGATCCGCCACAACTGGAAGGGCCTGGGCAACCTGCTCTGGGTCACTCTCCCGTTCTGGATCATCGGCATCATCCTGTCGTTCCGCTACTTCAAGCAGTCCGCCTACCGCGTGCTGCTCATCGCCACCCTGGCCGCGCCCTTCGGCGCGTCGCTGGCGGACATCGGTATCCTGCGGACGCTGGCGTTCATCGTGCCGGCGAGCATGTTCATCACCCTGGGCATAGACTGGCTGCTGGGGCTGTGGCGGTCGCCCCGCGCCTACGCCATCGGCTCGGCGAGCGTGTTCATCGTCGGCGCGATTCTTAGCTTCGGGATGCTGCGCGAGGCCCTGGTCAATGGGCCGACGTGGTACGACAACTATGGCTTGTACGGCATGCAGTGGGGCGCGCAGCAGATATTCGGCATGCTGCCGGAGTATCTGCGCGAGCACCCGAACACCCGCGTCAACGTCTCGCCGTCGTGGGCCAACGGCACCGACATCTTCCTGCGCTTCTTCATGCCGGGCGAGAACCGCGTGCAGCTCACCAGCATAGACGGCTTCATCACCGACAAGGGGGCGTTGGACCCGAACGCCCTGTTCATCATGACGCCGGATGAACGCCAGCGGGCGGTTGACAGCAAGAAGTTCGAGCCGCTCCAGATCGAGCAGGTGATCCCGTACCCCGACGGGAAGGACGGCTTCTACCTGGCCCACCTGAAGTACGTGCCGAATATTGATGCCATCTTCGAAGCAGAGAGGCTGGCGCGCAGGAAGCCGATCACGGAAGCGGTGACCATCAACGGCGAAACCGTGACCGTGAATCACTCGGTGTTCGACTCCGGCCGCGTGCAAGACCTGGTGGACGGCGATGCCTTCACCCTGGCGCGCGGACGCGAGGCCAACCCGTTGCTGGTCGAGTTCGTCTACCCATCGGCGCGGCCCATCACGCGCTTCGCCGGCGACTTTGGCTCGATGGACTTCGAGCTGAAGATTTCGCTCTACGCCGACGACAACGCCCAGCCGTCTGTGACGACGAAGCAGTTCCGCGGCCTGCCGCCCGACCCGCACATCGAGTTCGCGCTCGACAACCCGCCGCCGCAGGTCCAGAAAGTGCGCATGGAGATCAAGGACCTGGGCGCGGGCGAACCGACCCACATCCACGTGCGAGAGTTGACTCTGCGATGAGTGGACAGGGTATTCGTCGAAGGAGGTCGGTCAATGAGTGACATAACAGCAGCGGCAAGTCCGAATTCCGAGCCTGTATCCCTTCCGTCGCTTCCAGAAAGCCTGCCAACGGGGTCCACCGAGACGGCGACAACGGTCGAGCAGTCGCACTCCCGCGTGAGCGCCATCGTCCAACCGCTGACAGAAATCGCTGCGATTGTTGTCTGGGCGTTCTGGGTAGGGCGCGACCT
Source organism: Anaerolineae bacterium (assembly GCA_046328525.1). Classification (GTDB taxonomy): domain Bacteria; phylum Chloroflexota; class Anaerolineae; order Epilineales; family JAHCIE01; genus JBDHWG01. Next base: position 1,613,541 of record JAXLWK010000003.1, on the reverse strand, counting down.
GCTGAACTCAAACCCGGCGATGTGGCCGCTTGGGGGTGACATCCAACTCCACGGCAGCTTTGCTTATGTCTGGTATTGGTTCAGCAAATGTGGCGCATGCGTTGCGTGGAACGGCATGTCGAACGGCGGAGGCCCGGCGTTCGCCGAGCAGCTAGGGGGAATTCTCCACCCGATCATGCCAATCGCCGTTCTCTTGTTTGGCCCGTTGGAGGGCTTCAAGGTCAGCATTGTTGCCAGCCTGGCGATGGCGGGCATTGCCCAATGGTGGCTGGCGCGAGTCATGGGACTGGGGGTCGTCCCTCGGCTCTGGGCAGCGGCGCTGGTCGTGGTCGGGGGACACCTCGCGGCTCTGTTGGCCGGCGGCTGGTCTATCATGGTCCTCTCGACGGCGGCGAGTAGTCTGGTGCTGGCGCCGGGCGTGCAGCTTGGCCTGACGGGTAGCCGTCGGGCCGCGGTGCTGTTGGGCAGCATGCTGGGACTAGCCATCCTGACAGGCCACGGCTACATGCAGATGGGGCTGCTGCTTGCTATCTTGCCTCCCTTTGCCCTATTCTGGTTCGATGAAAAGTTCAAGCTCAAGCCCGTGTGGAAGGAGTATCTACTGGCCGGCGGCATTGCCTTGCTCATTTCGGCTGTCTACTGGCTGCCCCTCTTCCATTTCTGGCCCAACGTTGACAAACCCGCCAATCCCGAATTCTCCGGTGTGCAGCCCCTGGAGTATCAGCCCCTGAACCTCGTGATCCGAGACCGGAGCTTCGTGACGATGGAAGTGCTGGGGCAGAAGTCCATTTTCGCTTACCACGCCTATTACATCGGCTGGATCCCCATCCTGCTGGCAATCGCCGGCCTGGTGCTGGCGCCTCGAACGCGGACTCGACTCTTGTTGTACTTCGTGTCCGCGATTCTTCTGGTGTACCTGGTCGCGGCGGCGATTACGCCCGGCTGGATTTCCCAGGTCTTCCCCTCGATTTTGGGTATGCGGCACCCGATGGTCATTGCGGCGCTCGCGATCCCGCTCATCGTTGGCCTGTCGGCGTGGGGTCTGGATGGGCTGATCAAACTGCCCTGGCCGCGCATCGGCCTATCATTGTCGTCGAATCGCGCGACACAGATTAACACCGCCTTGATTCTTGCGATACCGCTGTGGTGGAGCCTTTCGAGTGCGTATGACTATAGCAAGCCTCTGCTGATCCTGACGCCGATTCCAACGCCGTACTTCAACACACTCGAGAAGGTCAAACCGACGACGACAGAGTGGATTAAGCCGCCTTACGGCGACATGAACTGGTTCTCCAGTGGCCTGGCGACCGATCCAACCCTGAAGTGGGTTCTCTCGAAGGAACACCGCTCGTGGTCCTGGCATGCCCGCGAGTTACCGGCGGCGCAGTTCAACATCGTTCGAGATCTCGCCGGCGTTGACAAGAACCGGATTGTCGCCGCAGCAGAGGGTAATTACATCGTGATAGACCCCACGGCCAATTACGCCTCGGTCAAGACCCCGTCGGGCGCTACGAAGTGCACGGCTGTGGCGTCGGCGGGCAACATAGACGTTGACTGTACGACGAACCAAGACGGCACACTGGTGGTGCAGGAGAATGGCTGGAACGGTTGGAGTGTGCAAGTGGATGGCGCGCCGGTGGCGCTACTCGATGGTCAGTGGCTATCGGTGGCGGCCCCGACTGGCACGCATCATTTCGAGTTCCGCTACCGGCCCTGGGATGCGGCGGTGGGCCTGGCGCTGACCGTGATCGGTCTGCTGCTGGCCGCCGTGCTGTGGTGGCGATCCGGTCAGCCGGCGACGGCAGAGCGGTAATCGAGGTCGAGACAGAGTCAGCACGCCTATTGGAGACGGACATGGGAAAGAAAGTCATTGTGTGTTTGCCTGCCTATCGCGCTGCGGCGACCCTCGAAAAGACACTCCGCGCTTTGCCGGCGTGGGTGGCCGACGAGGTCCTGCTGGTGGACGATGCCAGCCCGGACGATACGGTCGAGGTGGCGGAGAGGCTGGGACTGCATACGATCGTGCATCCGGAGAACCGCGGCTACGGCGCGAATCAGAAGACGTGTTACGACGCGGCGCTCGCCCGAGGCGCTGACATCGTTGTGCTCCTGCACCCGGATTTCCAGTACGATCCGCGAGCGGTTCCCGCGCTTGTCGCGCCTGTGCAGGATGACGCAGCCGACTTCAGTTTTGGCTCGCGTTTCGCCAATGGCCGCGATCCGCGCGAAGGCGGCATGCCCCTCTACCGTTACATGGGAAATCGCTTCACCACCAGTATTGAAAATTGGGTCTTGGGGACGCGGTTCTCCGAACTCCACAGCGGTCTGAAGGCTTACAATCGGTTCTTCCTGGAGAGCATAGACTATCACACGTATTCGGATGATTTCGTGTTCGATAGCCAGATGATCATCGAAGCGATTGTCAAGGGCTTTCGCGTCACTGAGGTTCCCATCCCGACGCGCTATGCCGATGACAGCTCGTCCGTCAGCATTTCACGCTCCATGAAGTATATTGCTGAGACGCTCATGTGTTTGTGGCGCATGAAAGTGCACGGCGGATACTCACACCGTTCACGGTCGAATGTCACCCCGTGACGACTGTCGCCAGCGTCAAAACGGCCATTATTGTGCCGACCTACAATGAGGTTGATAACCTGGCGCTTCTCGCGCCGGCGCTGCTGGCGCTGCCGCTGCCGGTCGAAGTCATCGTCGTGGACGACAACTCGCCCGACGGCACGGGGCGGCTGGCGGAGGGGTTGGCGGCGGCGGACGGGCGCGTCGTCCCGCTGCATCGGCCGGCGAAGCTGGGCCTGGGAACCGCCTACGTGGCCGGCTTTCGCGCGGCCCTCGCGCGCGGCGCCGATAGGATCGTCACGATGGACGCCGACTTCTCGCACCACCCGCGCTACGTGCCCTACGTCGTGGCGCTCACGCAGCGGGTGGACCTGGGCATCGGCTCGCGCTACGTGAGGGGCGGCGGGACCTCGAACTGGGGACCAGAGCGCCAGTTATTGAGCAGCGGGGCAAATACCCTGGCGCGGGCGGCGCTGGGGCTGCCGGCCCACGACTGCACGGCGGGTTTCCGCTGCTACCGGCGGGCCGTGCTGGAGACGATTGACCTGGATGGGATTCGCTCCAACGGCTACTCGTTCCTGATCGAGATGCTCTACCGCGTCGTCGAAGCCGGCTTCACCGTGGCCGAGACGCCCATCATCTTCGAGAACCGTCGGCATGGCAAGTCCAAGATTTCGGAGCGCGAGATTGCGAAGGCCGGCGTGACCGTCGCGCGCCTGGCGCGGCGGCGCTCCGCATCGAGCATTGCGCGACGGTGGAACGGATCGAGGGTCGCATGTCAAGACCGTTGAGGGCCGGAGTCATCGGGGCGGGTGCGATGGGGCGCAACCACGTGCGCGTCTATTCGGAGCTGGAGAGCGTCGAGCTGGTGGGCGTGGCCGACCCGAACGCGGCGGCCGCCCGCGCCGCCGCCCGCCGCTACCGCATCCCGCACTACGACAGTTACGGCGACCTGCTGGCGGACGCCGCGCCGGACCTGGTCTCCGTCGCCGCGCCGACCTCGCAGCACCACGCCGTCGTGATGGAGTGCCTGGCGCACGGCGTCCACGTCCTGGTGGAGAAGCCCATCGCGGCGACCGTCGAGGAAGGAGAGGCGATGATCGCGGCGGCGCAGCGGCAGGGTGTGATCCTGACCGTCGGCCACATCGAGCGCTTCAATCCGGCGGTGCTGGCGCTGAAGGCGCGGCTGGACGGCGGCGCGCTCGGCCGCGTGTTCATGGCGGCGGCGCGGCGTGTTGGCCCGTTCCCGGCGCGCATTAGCGATGTGGGCGTCGTGGTGGACCTGGCGACGCACGACCTTGACATCATGCGCTTCCTGCTGGGGAGCGAGGTCACGCGCGTCCAGGTTGAGATTGCGCAGCGCGTCCACACCGCCCACGAAGACATGCTCAGCGCCATGCTGCGCTTCGAGAACGGGTGCATCGGCGTGCTGGACATCAACTGGGTGACGCCGACGAAGGTGCGCGACCTGACGATCACCGGCGAGCGCGGGATGTTCCACGTCAACTATTTGACGCAGGAGCTGACGTTTTTCGAGAACCGCCTGACGTCGGGCGGCTGGGACACGCTCAACGTGTTGACCGGCGTCAGCGAGGGCAACGCGACGCGGTTGAGCATCGAGCGGCGCGAGCCGCTGCTGGCGGAGCTGGAGGCGTTCGTCCGCGCCGTGCGCGATGGGGGCGCGGCGCCGGTGCCGCCTGAAGACGCCCTGGCGGCGCTGACCCTGGCCCTGGCCGCCCTGCGCGCCGGCGAGACAGGCGCGCAGGCCCTGCTGGAGCCTATGGGATTTGGAGCGCGGGTGGGTTTGGGGTAGAATTTCGGCGTTTTGCGCGTGTTAGTGTCGCGGGTGTCCCCGTTTTGATGAACAATTCCGCCGCCGCAAGCGTTAGAGATTAAGATATTGGTAGGTTCGTGGGACGGTAGGAGGTTTCGTGGACGACGCCATGCAAGGCTCGACGCCCGCCGTCGAGAGCTCGGCGCCCGCCGTCGAGACGGTGGCGCCGCCGGCGCCGCGCTCGGTGGCCCAATCGAGAGTGTTTCCCGCGCTGGCGACGGCGCTCATCCTGGTGGGCATCCTGGTGCTCGGCATGTACTTCCGCATGGTCGGGCGCAACTGGGACGAGGACCAGCACCTCCACCCGGACGAGCGTTTCCTGACGATGGTCACCACGGGCGTCCAGCCCGTCAAGAGCATCGGCGAGTACTTTGACACGGCCAACTCACCGCTGAACCCATACAACAAGGGGTTCGGCTCGTTCGTCTACGGCACGCTGCCGCTGTTCATTGTTCGCTACACCGCCGAGTGGGGCAACAACCAGCCCTGGCTTCAGTCGCTTGTCGGCGTCAAGAACTCCCTCGTCGGCTACGGCGAGGTGACACTGCTCGGACGCTTTTTATCGAGTCTGTTCGATCTGGCCGCCCTCGTCCTGCTGTTCCTGATTGGCCGACGGCTGTTCGACACGCGCGTCGGCCTGCTGGCGGCGGCCCTCGGCGCGTTCAGCGTTCTCAACATCCAGCAGTCGCACTTCTACACCGCGGACACGTTCGCCAACTTCTTTGCTATTCTGCTGTTCTACTTCTGCGTACGCACCCTCCAGGAGGGGCGGTGGTGGGACTATCTGGGCGTCGGCATCAGCCTGGGCGCTGCTGTCGGCAGCCGCATCAACCTGCTGACCCTGACGGGCGTGGTCGTCGTCGTCATCGCCATGCGCTTCTGGGACGCCTACCGCGCCCCGCGCCGCGCTGCCGACAGCGGCGAAGCGCCGGCGGCGGCGGACTATGGCATGCCGATGATCGGCGCGGCGGTCGTGCTGCTGGCGGCCCTCGCCACCGTCCGCCTCATCATGCCGTATGCGTTTCTCGCGCCGGGCGCCAGTCCGCTGACGTGGTGGAGCTTTAACCCGCAGTGGACGGCGGACATGTCGAACGCCCAGCGGATGAACCGCGGCGATGTGGACCTGCCGTTCGGCCACCAGTGGACGGACCGCTGGATTCTGTGGTTCCCCTTCTATAACATGGTGATGTTCGGCCTGGGTATCCCCCTCGGCCTGGCGGCGTGGGCGGGCTGGTTCGTCGGCGTGGGGCAGATGCTGCGCGCCGCGCGCCACGGCATCGCCCAGGCCCTCGACGACCCGAAGGTGCGCGCGCTGCTGATCCCCGTCCTGTGGATCGGCATCACATTCTTCTTCCAGGGTACGCAGTGGGTCAAGTCCATCCGCTACTTCCTGCAGATGTACCCCATCATGGCGCTGATGGCGGCCTGGTTCCTGGTGGTCGTCTGGGATTGGGCGACGAAGCGGGCGCAGACTTCGCCGCGCGGCCGCCTGTGGCAGGGGCTGGCGGCGCTGCTGGCGATTGTCGTCATCGGCGGCGCGTTCCTGTATGCCCTGGGCTTCAGCAACCTGTACACCCGGCCGGTGACGCGCGTGGCGGCGTCGCGCTGGATTTACGAGAATGTGCCGACCGGCGCCACGGTGCAGCTCAATACCGCCGATGGGCAGCGGCTGGCGCAGGTTCCGCTCCCGAACCACTTCACGTGGGCGGCCAACGGGCAGCAGAACGTGACGCCGTTCAAAGCGCCGGCCGACGGCACGCTAGCCGGCGTGCGCATGAACTACCTCTCGACGACGGCGAAGGGCGGCCCGCCGGCCTCGCTCCAGGTCACGATTGCTCGCGATCCGAGCGGGCAGGGGGTTGTGGCGCAGGGGACGGCCAGCGGCGACGTGTCGAAGTACGGCGCAAAGGGCGGCCCGCTCGACGTGACGCTGCCGACGGGCGCGGCGCTGGAGGCGGGCAAAGACTACTACCTGATCACGAAGGCGCTCCAGGGCGCGCCCGTCGCGTCGCGCAACTCGGCGCTGGCGAACGAGCACTGGGACGACGGCGTCCCGCTGCGCGTGGACAACAAGGACGGCTTCAGCTTCTACGAGGGCGTCGAGATGACGAACTACGACGAAGATGAGCCGGCCAAGCTCGACAAGATGGCCGCCAAGCTCGACCAGGCCGACTACGTGTTCATGACGTCCGGCCGCCTATCGGAGTCGATCCCGCGCCTGCCGATGCGCTGGCCGATGACGACGCGCTACTACGACCTGATGCTCAACGACCCGGCGGCCCTCGGCTTCAAGCAAGTCGGCGAGTGGACGAGCTACCCGACCATGGGGCCGCTGGTCATCAACGACGACACGTCCGAGGAGCAGTTCCGCGTCTACGACCACCCGAAGGTGCTGATCTTCGAGAAGCTGCCCTCGTTCAACAAGGACGCTGTCAAGCAAACCCTGGGCAATGGCATCGCCTGGAACAGCATCCAGCGGTTGTGGGACAAGGAAGCGACGAACGTCTACAACAACGCCCGCTGGCGGAAGATACCCCTCATCGGCGCGATCATCGCCGACCGCGTCGCGCCCCTGCCCGGCACGACGCCCCGCGACGACGCGGCGCCGGCGGCAGCGGCCGCGCCCAAGACCGACCTCATGCTCCCAAAGGGTGACTGGGTGAACCAGCAGCTCAACGGGACGTGGTCGTCGTACTTCACCCTCGACTCGCCGGTGTCCTGGGGCATTGTCTCGGTCCTCATCTGGCTGCTCGCCATCGAGCTGCTCGGCCTGATCTTCTTCCCCATCGGCTTCGCCATCTTCCGCGGCCTCAGCGACCGCGGCTGGTTCAGTAGCAAGATCGCCGGGTTGCTCGTCGTGAGCTACGGCGCGTGGCTGATTGCCAGCGTCCAGCGCATTGTGCCGTTTGGCCGCGGCCTCGTCGCAGCCGTGCTCGTGCTGATGCTCATCGTGTCGGCGCTGTTCGTGTGGCGGCTGCGGCCCGGCCTGCGCGAATTCGTGCGCGAGCGGCGGTCGCACCTGATCGCGGGCGAGGTCGTGTTTCTCGCGCTGTTCCTGGTGTTCCTGCTCATCCGCATGGGCAACCCCGACCTGTGGCACCCGGCGATGGGCGGCGAGAAGCCGATGGACTTCGCCTACTTCAACGCCGTCATTCGGACGCAGTTCTTTCCGTCGTATGACCCGTGGTTCGCCGGCGGGCAGTTGAACTACTATTACTATGGCTTTGTCCTCGGCGCGATCATGGTGCTCATGACCGGCATCGAACCGGCGACGGCCTACAACCTGATGGTGCCGCTGTTCTTCGCCCTGACCGGGTTGGGCGCGTTCGCCGTCACGTACAACCTTGTGGCGCGGGGTGGCTGGGGGCGGAGCGCGATCGAGCGGCGGCCCGGTTGGGCGCCTGTGCTATTCGGGGCTGTGGGCGCGGCGTTTGTCGTCGTCGCCGGCAACCTGGGCGAGGTGAAGCTGCTCGTAGACGGCTACACCCAGATCAGCGGCGGCGGCGTGACGAGCAACATCCCCGGCCTGTCGCTGATCGCCAACACCCTCAACGGCTTCATGAAGGCGGTGAGCGGCCAGGCGTCCCTTGGCTTCCGCCAGGAGTGGTGGTACTGGAACGCGAGCCGCGCCATCCCGTTCCCCCAGGGCGAGACGGTACCGATTACCGAGTTCCCGTTCTTCACCTTCCTGTATGGCGACCTGCACGCCCACATGCTGACGCTGCCGCTGACCCTGCTGGCCCTGGCGATGTGCCTCAACGTGCTTGTGCGCGAGCCGGGCGACTGGCGGCTGGGGGCGCGCAACCTGGGCTGGCCGACGGTGCTGCTGACCTGGCTGTTCTTCGGCCTGGTCATCGGCGTGTTGCGGCCGGCGAACACCTGGGACTACCCGACCTACCTGGCGGTGGGGGTAGGCGTGTTCTTCCTCCACGCCTACCGCTCCTACGGCCTGACGCTGCGCGCCCTCGGCGAGGGGATGTGGCGCTCGGCGCTCCTGGTGGCGCTGAGCACAGTTCTTTGGCTGCCGTTCATCAATAGCTTCGCCACGGCGTTCACCGCCGTCGAGCCGTGGACAGGCTCGCATACGGTGTGGTGGTCGTACCTGATCGTCCACGGCCTGTTCCTGTTCGTCATTGCGACGTTCATCGCACTCCAGGCGTGGGGCTGGTGGGTGCGGCACGATAGCGAGCCGTCGGCGCGGCAGCTGGCGTATGGCGTCGCCATCGTCCTGGCGGTGCTGATGGTGCTGGCGGCCTTCGCCAACTACACCGCGTTCGTCATCGGCCTGCCGCTACTGATCGTCGGAGCGCTCATGCTGCTGCGGCGCGACACAAGCCCGGCGACGGCGTTCATCCTGCTCATCACGGCGGCGGCCATCTCGCTGACGCTGATGGTGGATCTCGTCGTCCTCAAGGGCGACATCAGCCGCATGAACACCGTGTTCAAGTTCTACCTGCAGGTCTGGGTGCTGTTCGGCGTCGCGGCGGCGGCGGCGCTGGCCTGGGTCTGGGATGCGCTGAAGCGCGTCGGCCCGGTGAGCCGCGGTGCGTGGCAGGTCGCCTTTGCCCTGCTCGTCGTCGGCGTCGCCTTGTACCCGATCCTGGCAAGCTGGGGCCGCATGAACGACCGCTTCGACAAGTCCGTGGGCGCGACCCTCGACGGCATGGCCTATATGCAGAAGGCGGTCTACAACGACGGGCCGGACGGCCGTCCACCAGCGACCTATCCCCTGAAGTGGGACTACGACGCGATCCGCTGGATGCAGCAGAACATTTCGGGCACGCCGGTCATCCTGGAGGCCCAGACGCCGGAGTACCGCTGGGGGTCGCGCGTCTCTATCTACACCGGCTTCCCGAGCGTGGTCGGCTGGAGTTGGCACCAGCGTCAGCAGCGCTCGGCGCTCACGACGCCGGTCGTAGAGCAGCGTGGCGACGACGTGAAGACGATGTTCAACACGGCGGACCCGCGCCAGGCGCTCGACCTGATGCGCCGCTACGGCGTCAACTACATCTACGTCGGTCCGACGGAGAAGGCGTACTATCAGCCGGCGGGGATCGCCAAGTTCCAGACGATGGCCCAGCAGCGGCAACTCGAGCCGGTGTATAGCAACCCCGAGGTGACGATCTACCGCGTGGTGGGAGCGTCCAATTCATGACGGTGGCCTATTTCATTCTGTGGTATCTGACCGTCCAGGTCATCGGCCTCGCGGCGCTGCCCATCACCCTGCGGCTGTTCCGCAACTTGCCGGACCGCGGCTACGCCTTCGCGCGTCCGCTCGGCCTGCTCCTGATGGGCTACGTCCTCTGGCTCAGCGTGTCCTTCGGCTTCCTGCGCAATCAATGGGTCACGATCGTGGCGCTCCTGATCGCCATGGCCGGCGTGAGCATCTGGCTGTGGCGGCGCGAGCCGCTGGGCGACTTCCTGCGGGCGCGGCGGCGGACGATCCTGGTGGTGGAGGCGCTGTTCCTGATCGGAATGATCGTCGCCGCCTTCGTGCGCTCCTATAGTCCTGAGATTGCGACGGCCGGCGGCGAGAAGTTCATGGAGTACGCCTTTATCAACTCCATCCTCCGCTCGGATACGTTCCCGCCGCCGGACCCGTGGCTGTCGGGCTACATCATCTCGTACTACTACCTCGGCTACGTCATCCTGGCGATGCTCATCAAGCTGTCGGGCATCCCGGCGGCGATTGGCTTCAACCTGTCCCTGGCGTTGCTGTTCGCCCTCACGCTGACCGGCGCGTTTGGCGTCGTCTACAACCTGACGACGCGCAAGCCTGCTGAAGGTGAGCCGGTGACAGGCTCGGTGGGCTACGGCCTGCTAGGCGCGCTGTTCGTCGCCGTGCTAGGCAACCTCGAAGGCTTCCTCGAAGTGCTGCATGGTGGCGGCGTTGGCTCGCCGGCGTTCTGGGCGTGGCTCGACATCAAGGACGTCAACGGCCCGGCGACCGGCGCGGGCTGGATGCCGGACCGCTTCATCTGGTGGTGGCGCGCCTCGCGGGTCATCACCGACCGCGTCGGCGGGGGCGTCAACGAGGTCATTGACGAGTTCCCGTTCTTCAGCTTTCTTCTCGGCGACAACCACCCGCACGTCCTGGCGCTGCCGTTCGTGCTGCTGGCCGTCGCGTTTGCCGTCAACGTCCTGCGCTCGCCGAAACTTGCAGAACTCCTGTCGCCGCGCGACTGGCGCTTCTGGGCGCGTCTGCTGCCGGCGGCGCTGGTCTTGGGGGCACTCGGCTTCCTGAACTCGTGGGACTTCCCAACGTACTCCCTCATCTTCGTCGGCGCCTTCGCCATTCAGCTGTGGCTGACGCAGGCCAGCCGTGGCTGGCGGTGGGCGCGCGACGTGGTCTTGGTCGGGTTGGGCGTCGGCGTGATGGGCATCCTGCTCTATCTGCCGTTCTGGATCGGCCTGCAATCCCAGGCGCGGGGCATCGCGCCGCAAACGCTGGTCAAGACACACCTGGCGCAGTACCTGGTGATGTTCGGGCCGTTCGTCCTCATCGCCGTCGTGTTCCTCGGCGCGCAGGTTGGGCGGCTCTGGGTGCGGCGCCGCGAGCTGGACTTCACGCCCGTGTTGTTCGTGGCCGTCGTGACCGTGCCGCCGCTGGCCGTGCTGCTGTGGCGCGGCTGGTGGACGGCGGCGTTCCTGTCCGTGCTCGTCGCCACAGCCATCACCACCCTGCTGTTGACGATACGCAGCGCCGGGTCGGTAGACACCGACGCCGAGACCCAGGCCGAAGGCACGCCGGCCGCCCGGCCGCGCCGCGCCGGGGCCTCGGTCGCGCGGTTGCAGAACCCGACGCTGCACACCTTGTTCGTCCTCCTGCTGTTCGCCGTCGCGTTCTCGCTGACCCTGCTCACCGAGTTCGCGTTCATCCGCGACAATTTCAACAGCCGCATGAACTCGGTGTTCAAGTTCTATTTCCAGGCGTGGATCCTGCTGGCCCTCGCCTCGGCCTACGCGGCGTGGTGGCTGCTCGGCCGGGTGCGCGGCACGGGCGGGCTGCGCATCGCCCAGTACGTCTTCGCCGGCGCGCTGGCCGTCGTCGTGGCGATGGGCCTGGTCTACCCGGCGCTGGCAACCTATACGCGCTCCAACGAGTTCCGCGGGCCGTCCACTCTTGACGGCACAGCGTGGGTGGCGCAGCAGCGTCCGGACGACTATGCGGCGATCCAGTGGCTGAACGCCAACATCCAGGGCCAGCCGACGATCCTCGAAGCGCCGGGGGACCAGGGTAAGTCCTACGCCTATGAGGGCCGGATGTCGGCGTTCACCGGCCTGCCGACCGTGCTTGGCTGGGGCGGCCACGAGTCCCAGTGGCGCGGCAACTATGACGAGCCGGGGCGGCGCGAGTCGTTGCTGACCCAGGTCTACCAGACGACCGACCAGCGGGTCGCGCAGCAGATCCTCGACCAGTTCGACGTGGACTATGTGGTTGTCGGGAGCGCCGAGCGCGAGCGATTTGGTGGGCGTGGGCCGCAGCTCACCAAGTTTGACCGCTTCATGGACCAGGTTTTCAAGAGCGGCGATACGATCATCTACCGCCGCCGCTGAGGGTCACGGACCTCTAGCGCCGTTTGTTCTTTGTAGCGCCGACTTGAGTCGGCTCCGGAGATGCCGACTGAAGTCGGCGCTACGGGAAGACCGGCGTTGTAAGGGATTGTTAATGCGTCTGTTCGTCCCTGGAAGGATTCTGGATGTTGACTGATACTGTTGCGAGTGAGGCGGCGGAGCGGCCTGACGCGATTGAGGCCGCTGCCCCCGCGCGATCTGCCATTACATTGGAGAAGGGCATCTACGGCGTCCTGATACTCATCGCCCTCGTGCTGCGCCTGGTTGACCTGGGTGGGGCGCCGATGAACGCCGGTGAGGCCGGGCAGGCCGTCGCGGCGTACAGACTCGCCACGGGCGCCGGGCTGCCGTTCGGCATCTATAACCCGCTCCTCCTCACGTTCAACTTCCTGACCTTCGTGTTCGGTGGGGCGAGTGACACGTTCGCCCGGCTGCTGCCGGCGATTGCCGGCGCCGCCCTGGTCGCCATCCCGTACTGGATGCGGCGCTGGCTAGATCGGCCGGGCGCTCTCGCCTCGGCGACGCTGCTCGCCATCTCGCCGGCGTTCGTCCTGTTCTCGCGCCTGCTCGATCCGGCCGTGATCGCGGCGTTCGCCATCGCTGCGACGCTGACGATGGGCCTGCGCGTGCTCGTGGCCCACATCCCGCGGCGCTACATTCTGACGGCCACCTGGCTGGCCGTGGCGCTGACCGCCGGGCGGGCAAGCTGGGTCTGGGCGCTCCTGACGATTGGGTTCGCCCTGGCCGTGGTGTACTACCCTGAGGACAGCGTGACCCGCGAGGATATCCTGGCGGCGGCGCGCGCGCTACGCGATGACCGCTCGACGCTGATCACGACAATCGTGGTCGGTGTCGTCGTCTTCCTCGTGCTGTCTACGTCCGTCTTCTTCAACCCGACCGGCTTCCAGGCGGTGCTGGATACGGCGGCCGGCTGGTGGCGGGGGGCCGGGGAGAGCGTGGCCGGGTGGCAATATCTCCTGAACATCGCCGCGTATGACACGCTGACGCTGATCCTGGGCGTCGTTGGCCTGGTGTGGCTTATCTTCCGCCGCCGCAACCTGTTCGCCGTCTACCTGGGCCTGTGGTTCCTGGCGATGCTGATTCTCTCGCTTGTCAGCCCGGTGCGGCCGCCGTCGGGCGTCATTGCCATTCTTCTCCCGCTGACGCTGCTGGCGGGCATGCTCCTGGGCGAGTTCTTCGGCGACGTCGCTGCCCACGCGGCCTGGGAGCGCGAGGGGCTGCTGCTGCTCATCGCGCTGCCGTTCGTCATTGGCCCGCTATTTCGCCTGACGGAGTACCTGGCGCCGCTGACGCCGCCCACGTCCTCGGCGCTCACGCCGCTCGCGCTGCTCGGCATCTTTGTGTTCGGGTTGATCATCGTATTCGGCGGCGGCTGGAGTCTGTTTGGCCGCGCGGCCGCCCTGCGCGCGGCCGGGCTGCTGGTCGTGCTGATTCTCGGCCTGATGCTGGTGCGCTCGACGGTGAGTGTCGCGTACTCGATGGCCTTCGTTCCGCAGGAGTTCCTGGCCGGCTCGCAGACGTCGCCCGATGTGGTGCGAGTCGTAGACGACCTGCAAGGCGTCGCGCTCGACCGCTTCGGCGCGGCCAGGACGCAGCCTGTCGCGGTGGACGCTGCGCTGACGCCGACGCTGCTATGGTATCTGCGCTACTTTCCGACCGTTGACGTGCGCAACAACGCGGCCACGTCCGGCGTGGCCCAGATTCTCACCGCCGCGCCGCCTACGGCGCAGGTCCAGACCCCGCAAGGGTACGTCGGGCAACGGGCGCGGTTCGAAACGAGCTGGCTGCCGAGCGGCATGGGGTGGCGCGACTGGATGCGCTGGTTCCTGTATCGCAACGCGGGCGCGCCGCCCGCGCAAGTTGATTGGATGATCTGGTTCTCGAAGATTTCGGCGCCGCCGCAACAGTGAGACGTTTTCTTTTGAGTCTGGATGGAGGCTGAACCACTTATGGAACAAACAGTCCCTCAGCCCAAGCGCGGAACGGCCGGCGAGCACACCGCCAGCCTCGACACGCCGGTGCAGAGCCTGGTGCGATTGAACTGGGAGACGGTAACTTACGCTGTCTTCTTTGTGTTGGCGGTCATTACACGCTTCTGGCAGCTCGGCCAGCGCGCGATGAGCCACGACGAGAGCCTGCACGCGCTCTACTCGTGGAACCTCTACGCCGGCAAAGGCTACGAGCACAACCCGATGATGCACGGGCCGTTTCGGTTCCACATGGACGCCCTGGCGTACTTCCTGTTCGGCGTCAACGACTTCGTCGTGCGCCTGCCAGCCGCCGTGTTCGGCATCGCCACGGTGATCCTCATTCCGATCCTGCTCCGCCCATACCTGGGCCGCGTCGGCGCCCTCGTGACGTCGGGCTTGCTGCTCATCTCGCCCGTCGTGCTCTACTACCAGCGCTATATCCGCGACGAGGTCTTCGTCGGCTTCTTCGCGCTGCTCATCATCGTCGCCATCTTCCGTTGGCTGGACACGCGGCGCGCGGGTTGGCTGTACGTCATCGCCACGGCCATGGTGTTCATGATTACCTCGATGGAGTCGGGCTTCATTCAGATCGCGCTCATGGGCGTCTTCCTGACCGTCGCCCTCATCCTCCAGCTCACCGACCGCCGCGCGGCCAGGGCCGCGGCCGGCAAGGGGCAGAGCGCGCCAACGCCGTCCTTCCTGGAGCGGCTGCGCGACCACCCGCTCACCGCCCTCGTGGTCATCATGGGGACGCTGCCGATCCCGTTCGGCGCGGCGATCCTCATCCGCGCTGCCGGCCGAAACCCCCAGGACTATACAGCGCCGAATGTCTACTTCTCGATGGCCGTGGTGCTGGCGCTGCTCGCCGTCGCGGCCGCCATCGGCATCTGGTGGGACTGGCGGCGCTGGCTCGTCGCCGCCGCGATCTTCTTCAGCATCTCGCTCCTGCTCTACACGACGTTCTTCACCAACCGGCAGGGCGTGTTCACGGGCTACATCGGCTCCCTCGGCTACTGGCTCGATCAGCACGGGGTGGAGCGCGGCAGCCAGCCATGGTACTACTACGGCTTCCTGGCGCCGATCTACGAATACCTGCCGTTGTGGTTCGGCATTGCCGCCATGATCTACTACCCCTTCCGCGTGGCGAAGATGACGGCGCGGGGCGGGTCGTCCCTGTCGCGCAGCCTGTTCGTTCCCTTCGCCATCTGGTGGGCGCTCGGTTCGTTCGTCGCCTTCAGCGTCGCGGGCGAGCGCATGCCCTGGCTGCTGTACTACATCGCCGTGCCGCTGATCCTCCTGGCCGGGCGCTTCGTCGGCGACATCTTCGAGGACACCGACTGGCGGACGATTGGGGCCAACCGTGGGCTGCTGTTCGCCGTGCTGCTCGTACCGACCATTATCATCCTCATGATCTGGCTCATCCTGCGCCCATTCCAGGGACAGGACATCACGGCGGTGCAGCAGACGACGCTGTGGATCGGCGGGCTTGTCGTTCTGGCGGCCCTCGTCTGGGGTCTGTATAGCGTCGGACGGCGGCTGGGGCGGTCGGGCATGGGGCGCGTGACGTTTGCGACAGTGTTTGGCCTCGGCGTCCTGCTGACCATCCGCACGAGCTGGACGGCCAACTTCGTCAACGACGAGCTGGCGACAGAGTTCATCGTCTACGCCCACGCGACGCCGGACGTGAAGATGGTGGCGAACGAGCTGGACAACCTCTCGGCGCAGCTCGGCGGTCCGAAGGAAATGAAGATCGTCTACGACAATCTCGTGCCGTGGCCCTTCGAGTGGTATCTGAAGGACTACCCGAACAAGCAGTACGTCGGCGAGACGCCGCCTGGCCCGATTGACGCGCCCGTCGTGCTGGTCGGCGAGGCCAACGACGCTAAGTTCAAGCCGTACCTGCGCAACGACTACGTGCGCCGCGAGTACAACATGATCTGGTGGCCGATGGAGGACTACAAGAACCAGACGCCGGCCAGCATCCTAGCGATTTTGCAGAACCCGGCCGAGCGCCAGAAGTGGTTCGACATCCTGATGTGGCGCAAGTACCCCAAGCCGCTGAGCGACTGGTACCATCACAACAAGTTCATCCTCTACGTCAAGAAGGACGTCGTTAACAAGATCTGGCCCTACCAGGCCGCCGACCCGGCGCTGGCGGCGGCGGGCACGACGACCACTACCAGCGCGCTGGACAAGGTGCAGAAGGATGTGACGGCGCAGGCGACCTTCGGCGGCGCGGGGCAGCTCGCCAATCCGCGCGGCGTGGCCGTGGACGACAAGGGCAACGTGTTCGTCGTGGACACGAACAACAACCGCATCGTGAAGTACGGCCCGAACGGCGGCCAGCCCCTCAAGACCTTCGGCGGGCCTGGCAGCCAGCCGGGCCAGTTCAAGGACGGGCCGTGGGGCATCGCCGTAGACCCGCAGCGCGGGTTCGTGTACGTGGCCGACACGTGGAACCACCGCATTCAGAAGTTCACCACCGATGGCGACTTCGTGTCGCTGTGGGGTGTCTTCGATCAGGCCGCCTCGCCGACGGACAAGCCCCTGGCTTTCTACGGCCCGCGCGCCATCGCCATTGACAAGGACGGCAACCTGTACGTCACCGATACCGGCAACAAGCGCGTGTCGAAGTTCGACCCGGACGGCAAGCCCCTGGCGCAGTACGGCGGCGGCGGCTTCGACCCCGGCCAATTTCAGGAGCCGGTCGGCATCGCCATCAGCCCGGTGGACGGCAGCATCTACGTGGCCGACACGTGGAACCGCCGCGTCCAGAAGTTCGACAAGGACATGCGGCCGGTGGCGCAGTGGCCCGTCGAGGCGTGGGACGGGCAGGGTGTGAACAACAAGCCGTACCTGGCCGTGGACGCGAAGAACCGCGTCTACCTGACCGACCCCGAGGGCTTCCGCGTCATCGTCCTGGACGACAAGGGTGCGCCGGTGGCTGTGATGGGCCTGCCGGGCAAGGACAACAAGGGTGTGGACCTGCCGACGGGCATCGCCCTGGGCAAGGATGGCAAGATCTTCATCGCCGACACCAACAACAACCGCATCGTCCAGTGGCCGGCGCTGCCATAGCCTGATCCAGCACACCGCAGAGCGCGAGGGCAACTCCCTCGCGCTCTTTCCATTTCCGGCCCGCCATCTGGGCGCTGGGGGTCTCGTAGTGACGACTTCAGTCGTTCTACGACCGCAAGGGCGACTGAAGTCGCCACACCATGTCTCTCATCAGCCGAGTAAGAAATGATGGCGAACCCACTCAGGAGGGGGAAGACAAAGGAGCGACCGCGAACACATGGAACACACGATCCTCACGTCTACCCCGCCTCACCTGGGCCTCGTCTGCATCACCCTGTCCGAGCGCGTGCGCTACCGCACAGTGACCCGGACGCGGCTGTTGAAGCTCGACGAGGACGAGCGGCAAGCGATTCTGCGGCGGCTCTACCATGACAACATTCTGACCTTCCACACGGCCCTCGACTTCTGCCACGAGACGAACATCCGCCTCTACCGCCTGACAAGCCGCCTCCTCCCCTTCGCCGATGACCCCATCGGCCAGGCGATCCTGCCGGAGTTCCACGACGCCCTGGCCCAGGTAGGCGAGCGCGCCACGTCCCTGGGCATCCGCGTCGTCGTCCACCCGGACCAGTTCGTGGTGCTCAACTCCGATTCGCCGGACGTCATCGCCAATAGCGTCAAAGTCCTCGACATGCACGCCCTCATCCTGGACCTGTTGCGTCAGCCGCGCTCAGGGTGGGCGGCGCTGGAAATCCACGGCGGCAAGGGCGGCCGGGCGGAGCGGCTGGTGGACACCATCCAGGGGCTGGCGGAGGGCGTGCGCTCGCGGCTGGCCCTCGAGAACGACGAGCGCGCCTACGGGGCGCTGGCGATTCTCGACGTGTGCCGCGCCGCTGGTGTCCCGATGGTCTTCGACGCTCACCACCACATCGTCCACGAGGGGCTGGTCGGCTACGACGACGCTAGCATCGCCGCGATGCTGGCCCTGGCGCGGGAGACCTGGCGCCCGCCGGACTGGCAGCTCGTCCACATCTCCAACGGCCGCGCTGCCCCGGCCGACCCCGCCCACAGCGACCTGATCACGGTGATGCCCGACGCCTACAGAGCTGCGCCGTGGATCGAGGTCGAGGCCAAGCACAAAGAGCTTGCGATAGGCCGGCTGCGCGACGAATGGCGGCCGGATTGTGTCTAGCCACTTGACTTGAGTCATGATATAATCACGCTTGACGAGCCGTCCCGGTTTCGTGCTTGGGAGGGCTGTTTTTCGTGCGTGAGGCGTGCCGAAGCCCCCAGGCAGAGCGTGCATTCGAATACTTACCCCAAAGCGAGGAGGCGACGTTGAACATCCATGAATACCAGGCAAAAGAAATCTTCGTGAAGAACGGGCTGCCCGTTCCCATGGGCGCAGTGGCGACGACGGCGGACGAGGCGCAGGCGGCAGCTGAGCACATCGGCCAGCCTGTGGTTGTCAAGGCTCAGGTCCTCGTCGGCGGCCGCGGGAAAGCCGGTGGTGTCAAGCTCGCTCAGAACCCGCAGGAGGCGCGCGAGAAGGCGGCGGCCATTCTCGGCATGAACATCAAGGGCATCACCGTCAAGCGGGTGCTCATCGCCCCTGCCGTGGATATTGCCCGGGAGATCTACCTGGGCATGGTCATTGACCGCGCCCGCAAGGCCGTGGTGATGATGGCGTCGGCGGCGGGCGGCGTGGACATCGAAGAGGTGGCGCGGGACACGCCGGAGAAGATCATCCGCGTGGCGATTGACCCCATCCTGGGCCTCCGCGACTTCCAGGCCCGCGACGTCGCCATGGCGCTTGGCCTCGAGGGCGAGCAGGTGCAGGAGTTCACCAAGATTGCCAAGGGGCTGTACAAGGCGTTCTGGTCGTCGGATGCGTCGCTGGCCGAGGTCAACCCGCTCGTGGTCACGCCCGACGGCCACCTCCTCGCCATTGACGCCAAGATGAACATTGACGACAGCGCCCTGTTCCGCCACCCCGACCTGGCCGAGCTGCGGGACGAGGCCGAAGAGACGCCGGAGGAGCAGCAGGCGCGGGTCGCGGGCCTGAGCTACGTCGCTCTGGACGGCAACATCGGCTGCCTGGTGAACGGCGCGGGCCTGGCGATGGCGACCATGGACACGGTCAAGCTCTACGGCGGCGAGCCGGCAAACTTCCTGGACATCGGCGGCGGCGCGCGGGCGGACAAGGTCGCGGCGGCGCTGAGCATCATCCTCTCGGACCCCAAGGTCAAGGCCGTGCTTGTCAACATCTTTGGCGGCATCACCCGCGTGGACGAGGTGGCGAAGGGCATTCTCGAAACCTTCCAGGCGACCGGGACGCAGGTCCCGTTTGTCGTGCGCCTGGTTGGCACGAACGAGGAAGTCGGGCGGGAGATGCTGTCCGGAACGAACGTCGCCTGGGCGACCAGCCTCTCGGAAGCCGCGCAGAAGGCGGTGAAGGCGGCCGAGTCCGGCCGCGCGGAGGGCGCATGAGCGCGCTCAACTGGGACGGCGCGGGGCAGGAGGTCACGGGGCTGCTGCAAGACCTGCTGCGCCTGGACACGACGAATCCGCCGGGTAACGAGATCATCGCCGCCGAGTATATCGCCGAACGGCTGCGCGAGGTGAGCATCGAACCGACGGTGCTCGAATCGGCGCCGGGGCGCGGCAATGTTGTCGGGCGGCTGAAGGGCAACGGCGCGGCCCCGCCGCTCCTGCTCATGGGCCACGTAGATGTCGTGCCGGCCGAACCGGCCAAGTGGCAGCGGCCCCCGTTCAGCGGCGACCTGGCCGACGGCTACATCTGGGGGCGCGGCGCTCTCGACATGAAGAGCATCGTCGCCGTGCACCTGATGATCATGCGGCTCCTGGCGCGCGCCGCTGTTCCGCTGCGCCGCGACGTGATCTTCATGGCGAATGCGGATGAGGAAGTCGGTGGAAAGATGGGCGCGGGCTGGATGGTGGACAACCACGCCGACCTCATCCGCGCCGAGTACGCCATCAACGAGGGCGGCGGCATGGAGATGCGCATCGGCGGTGCGTCCTTCTACACCGTGCAGACGGCGGAGAAGGGCACGGCGCGCTTCAGCATGCGCGCTTACGGGCCGCCCGGTCATGCCTCAGTGCCGCGTCCGGACAATGCCGTGACGCGCCTGTGCGAGGCGGTCGCGGCGCTCGGCCGATCGCAGCTCCCCTTGCGCCCCACGGCGACGTTCGAGGCGATGCTCGATTCCATCGCCGAGGTCTTTGCGGCGCTCGGGCCGGCCAAGGCGGCGCTCCTCGACCCGGCGACCAGCAGCGCGACGTTGGCGCAACTGCCGCTCCCGGACGACCTGCGGCTGATGTTCGCGGCGATGCTGCACAACACGGCGTCGCCGACAATTCTCGACGCCGGAACCAAGATCAACGTCATTCCTTCGGTGGCCGAAGCCCAGGTGGACGGGCGGACGATACCCGGCTCCAGCGGCGCAGACTTGCTGGCTGAGGTGCGGGCGGTGGTCGGCGACGACATTGAGCTGGAGGGACACGGCGACTCGCCCGCGCTTGAGGCGGGCCTGGACTCGCCTCTCTACGACACTATCGTCGAGGTCATGCGCGAGCGCTGGCCCGAGGCGCGGCCGCTGCCGCTGCTCGTGCCGGGCGCAACGGACGCCAAGCACGTCACCCGCCTCGGCACGAAGGTCTACGGCTTCAGCCCGCTGCGCAACGAGGCGGGTGTCGATTCCTTCGCGCTCATCCACAGCCACAACGAGCGCATCTCTGTGAACAACCTGCTTTTCAGCACCCAGGTCATCCACGACGTCGTGACCCGCTTCGCGGGCGCGTAACCCATTGGGTCAGCAGCTGCGCGCTCGACTGTCCAGGCCAGCGGCAGACGCGCTGAGGAGATAAAGCATGAGCATCTTCATCAACAAAGACACCCGTGTGATCGTCCAGGGCGGCACCGGACGCGAGGGCCTTTTCCATACCAAGGCGATGCTTGACTACGGCACGAAGGTCGTCGGCGCGGTGACGCCGGGCAAGGGCGGCCAGGTCATTCTCGACCGCGTGCCGGTCTACAATACCGTCGCCGAGGCCGTCAAGGCGACGGAGGCCAACACCTCGTGCATCTTCGTGCCGGCGCGCTTCGCGCCGGAGGCGATGGTGGAGGCGGCGGACGGCGGCATCGGCTTGGTGGTGTGCATCACCGAGAACGTGCCGACCCTGGACATGCTGGAGATTACGCCGTACTTCGAGCGCAAGGGCATCCGCCTCATCGGGCCGAACTGTCCCGGCCTCATCTCGCCCGGCCAGGCGAAGGTGGGTATCATCCCCAACCACGTCACCATGCCGGGGCCGGTCGGCCTGGTGTCGCGCTCAGGCACGCTGACCTACGAGGTCATCGCGGCCCTGACGGCGCGGGGCATCGGGCAGACGACGGCCGTCGGCATCGGCGGCGACCCGGTCAAGGGGACGAACTTTATTGACGTGCTGGCGCGCTTCAAGAACGACCCTCAGACGAAGTACATCGTCATCATCGGCGAGATCGGCGGCTCGGACGAGGAGCGCGCGGCGGAGTACATCGCCGAGAACGTCAAGCAGCCGGTCATCGGGTTCATCGCCGGACAGACGGCGCCGCCCGGCCGCCGCATGGGCCACGCCGGCGCGATCATCTCCGGCGGCGAGGGCCGCGCCGAGGACAAGATTCGCGCGTTCCAGACGGCGGGGATTCGCGTCGCCCGCCACCCCGACGAGGTCGCGGAGCTTGTGGCGCAGGCTGTCGCCGAGTCGAAGTAACACGGCATGCAGCCGCTCGAGGCGGACCTGGCGCGGTTCTTCGACGCGCGGGCCACACCGGCCTACATGGTCGGCGGCGCGGTCCGCGATCGGCTCCTGGGCCGCCCGATCCACGACTATGACATCGTCGTGGCGGACAACGCCCTGGCGATTGGCCGCCACCTGGCCGATGTGGTGGGCGGCGCGTACCTGACCCTGGACGACGAGCAGCCGACGGCGCGCATTCTCCTGAGCGACGACCAGATTGACGTGGCCCAGTGGCGCGGCGACAGCCTGGCGGCAGACCTGGCGCTGCGCGACTTCACCGTCAACGCCATGGCCGTGCCGCTCGCCGAGTGGGCCGCGGATGAGCCGACGGTGCTGGACCCGATGGACGGGCGGGGCGACCTGGCGGCGCGGCTGCTGCGCGCCACGAGTGAGAGCGCCTTCCGCCACGATCCGGCGCGGCTGCTGCGCGCGCCCCGCCTCGCGGCTCAGCTGGGCAGCCGCCTCGAAGGGGCGACGGAGGCGTGGCTGCGCCGCGACGCGCCCCTGCTGCCCCTGGTGTCGCCGGAGCGCGTCCGCGACGAGCTGTGGCGCTGCTTGATGCTGCCGGGCGCGTCCGACATCACGCGCCGCCTGGACGACCTGGGCCTGCTGCCCGCCGTGCTGCCCGAAGTCTCCGACCTGAAGGGGGTCACGCAGCGGCCGCCGCATACGCTGGATGTGTACGGCCACTCGCTCGCCGCGCTGACGCAGATGGAGGCCATCCTGGGCGCGCTCGACGTGGGCGGGGCGGCGGGCGAGGCGGTGGTTGGCGAGGCGGCCGCGCCGTACCGCGAGGAGCTGCGGGCGCATCTGCTGGAGGCGCCTGTCGTTGGCCGGCCGCGCTGGTCCTTGCTCAAGCTCGTGGCGCTGCTGCACGACATCGGCAAGCCGGCGACGCGCACCGAGACGGACGGCCTTGTCCACTTCTACCGCCACGAGTACGTGGGCGAGGAGATGATCGGGAAGACGGCGCGCCGCCTGCGCCTGAGCAGCCGCGAGACGGCCTGGCTCCAGCGAGTGGTCCGCAATCACCTGCGGCCGTTGTTCCTGTCGCAGCAGGCGACGCCCAGCCACCGCGCCCTCTACCGCTTCTTCCGCGATCTCGGCGACGCAGCGCCCGACGCGCTCTTGCTCTCGATCGCCGACAACCGCGCCAAAGGACCATCGGCTGAGACGCCGAACGCGGCGCGGGGTGACGAGCCGGTGCTGGATTTCGCGGCCAGCGCCATGCAGATGCTGTACGCCGACGAGACGCCGCCGGTTGTCGCCCCGCCGCCGCTGGTCACGGGCCGCGATCTCATGCGCGCCCTGACGCTGCCGCCGGGGCCGCAGATCGGCGAACTGTTGGAGACGGTGCGCGAGGCGGCAGCCGCCGGCGAGGTCACGACGCGGGACGAGGCGCTCGACCTGGCGCGTCGGCTGGCCGGGCGCGGCGACGCATAGGTTGGGGAATACACACACAGACAAACACCCACGAGGCCGACATGGACGCAAAGCGCAATCCTTCGCTATTCTACGGCGTCATCTTCTTCGGGCTGGCCGTCATCCTGGCGGCCGCCATCTACTTCTTCCTCCGCTGGAACCTCTACGGGGTCTGGCTCATCGGGGCGGGCGTGGCGACGTTCGTGGCATATGGCTATGACAAGATGCAGGCGGCGCGCGGCTCGTGGCGCGTGCCGGAGGTCATCCTGCACGCCCTATCCCTGGCCGGCGGCTTTGTCGGCGGCTGGCTTGGCATGTTCGGCTTCCGCCACAAGACCCAGAAACCCATCTTCACCGTCGTTCTCGGCCTGGCGACGGTGATCTGGATTGTGATCGGCTACGTCGCCCTGTTCAGGCCGTAGCGGAGAAGCATGAGAATCCTTGTCACGGGCTTCGAGCCGTTTGGCGGGCGGAGCCGCAACCCATCGCGCGAAGCGGCACTTGATCTCGACGGCGTGACGCTGGCGGGGGCGAGAGTCGCGGCGCGCATCCTGCCTGTGGACACGTTGCGTGCGCCGGCCCTGCTCGACGCGGCCATCGCCGAGTTGCGGCCGGATGCCGTCGTCTGCCTGGGGGAAGCCGCAAGCCGCACCCGCCTTAGCATCGAGCGCGTCGCGGTGAACCTGCTTGACTTTCCTATGCCGGACAATGCGGGGTATCAGCCGACTGACCAGGCGATTGTCGCCGGCGGGCCGGCGGCTTACTTTGCGACGTTGCCGGTGCGCTGGCTGCGCGAGGTCGTGGCGGACGAAGCGCCCGTCGAGCTTTCGCTGTCGGCGGGGACGTATCTGTGCAACCAGATCATGTACCATGTTCTGTACACGCAGGCCGGGACAGGCGTTCCCGCCGGATTCATTCATCTTCCGCGCAGCTTCAGCGATCCCGACGCCGAGCTGGACAACGACCTGCCGCAGATCAAGCGCGGCGTGCGCCGCCTGGTCGAGAGCGTGGCCGTCTGGTTCGGTGAGGGAGTCCCCGCTGCGCCGCAGCCCGCGCGCGGCTCCGCATGAACCTGTTGGGTGTTGAGGTTCTCAAGACGGTCCAGGGCGCGCTGGGTGCGTTCGAGATGCCGGGCATGGTGGTGGCGGCGACACGCGGCGACGAGGCGGCCGAAACCCTGGTGGTCGGTGTAGACGACGCGGGCCTGCCCCTCGCCCGCGACAGCCTCTTCCCCGTCGCCTCTGTCACCAAGCTCGCCACGGCGCTGGCCGTGTTGCGCCTGGCCGACGGCGGCGCGCTGCGGCTGGACGATCCCCTCGCCGCGCACGCGCCCGACGCTGCCGCAGCGCAGCCGGGCGTCACCATCCGCACGCTGCTGTGCCATGTCAGCGGGCTGCCTGTGGACCTGCCGGCGGAGGCCGCGCCCTACGCGCCCGGCCTGGATTGGCCGACCCTGGCGCGGGCGTGTCTCGCCGCACCCCTGGCGGAGGCGCCCGACCAGGTCGTCCAGTACAGCAATGTCGGCTATGGCTTGCTCGCCGTCCTGGTGGAGCGGGTCACCGGCCAGGGCTTTGCGGCGGCGCTGGAATCCCTCGTGCTCAACCCGCTCGGCGTCGAGGGCTACCTGGGCGTCGAGCCGCCTCGCCGCCCGGCGCAGGTGCGCGGCGTGCGCAGCCGCCACCGCAGCACGGACCGCGAGCCGTTCAACTCCGCCTTCTGGCGCTCGCTGGCGTTCCCGTGGGCCGGCCTGCTGACGACCGCCGAGGGCGCTCTGCGCCTAGCGCAGGCATTCCAGGGCCGCCCGGCCGCCTTCCTGTCACCCACCCTGGCCGAGACGGCGGCGCGGGACGCGACCGGCGGCCTGAGCGGCGGCTTTGGCGGGCCTTTGCGGTGGACGCCGTGTCCCTGGGCGCTAGGGCCGGAGGTGCGCGGGACGAAATCGCCGTACTGGGCGCCGCCGGAGGCCGGCCCGCAGAGCTTCGGCCACTCCGGCGCGTCCGGCGCGTTGGCCTGGGCCGACCCCGCCGCTGACGTGGCGTGGGTCATCCTCGGCACGCGCACCGGCGACGGCGGGTGGATGCTCCAGGCCGCGCCGGACATCGGGGCGCGAATTCTGGCCGCCGCCACCGCGCGCGCGTAACCTCCAGCTATTTGACCCGTCTTATCGTTAGACCTATAATTGCGTGTCCTTCGGTTTGGGCGGGAACATACCCCGCCGCTGCCGCCGCCACACTCCTGGGAGCGCCTAGTCCCGATGGAGACGAGGGGCGGCATTGTCATGTCATTGTGAAGCTCCAGTTTTAGGAGGCGTGACCACGCTCTATGGATAATCGCTTCAGGTACACCCTAATCGCAATTGTTGTCCTTGCGATCATTGGCCTGTGGGTTGTTTGGCCGTCGAATCCCGGCGTCAACTTCTCCCTGGGGCCGCTGAGCTTCAACAAGGACATTCGAGTCCACGAGGGCCTTGACCTGCAAGGCGGGCTTCAGGTGCTGTTGCAGGCCAAGACCATTGACGCCAACGGCAATCCGGCGCCGCCGGCGGCGGCCGATCTGGACGCGACCCGCTTCATCATCGAGAACCGCGTGAACGGTCTCGGCGTGTCCGAGCCGATTGTACAGATCCAGGGTGACGACAAGATCATCGTCGAGCTGCCCGGCATTAGCGACCCCGACCAGGCCATACGGACCTTCGGTCAGACGGGCCGTCTCGAATTCATTGACGCCGGCGACACGTACTTGCAGCCCGGCACGCGGGTGCAGACGACCTACCCGGATCTGTTCCCCGTCTCCCCCGACAGGCTCAAGATCACGTCTACCGCGCCTGTGACCGGCACGGGCGCGGTCGGCGCGACCGGCGCAGTCACCAACACCGGCGCGATCACCGGAACGCGCTTTGCCACGGTCGTCACCGGCGAGCACCTGGCGTCGGCCGAGCTTGGCTCGAACCAGACGACCGGCGAGCCGGTCGTGAACTTCGCTCTGACCTCGGACGGCTCCCGCCGCTTCCTGGACTACACGAGCAAGAACGTCGGCAAGTTCCTGGCAATCGTTCTCGACGGCGAGGTCATCTCGTCGCCCCGCGTCAACAGCGCCATCAGCGACAGCGGTCAGATTACGGGCAACTTCAGCCGCGAGTCGGCGAACAGCCTGGTGCTCCAGCTCAAGTACGGCGCGCTCAAGGTGCCGCTCGAAGTGATAGACACGCGCGTGATCGGGCCGTCTCTCGGCCAGGACTCGGTGCAGCGCAGCCTCACTGCCGGCTTCGTCGGCCTGCTGGCCGTCGCCCTGTTCATGATGATCTACTACCGCCTGCCCGGCGTCATGGCGACGCTCGCGCTGCTCATCTACGGCGTGATCGTGTTCGCCCTGTTCAAGCTCATCCCTGTGACCCTGACCCTGGCCGGCATCACGGGCTTCATCCTCTCCATCGGCATGGCAGTGGACGCCAACGTCCTGATATTCGAACGCATGCGGGAAGAGCTGCGCAACGGCAAGCGGCTGCGGGGGTCTATCGAAGATGGCTTCCGCCGCGCCTGGCCGTCCATCCGCGACTCCAACGTCTCGACCCTGCTGACGTGCGCGGTGTTGTTCTGGTTCGGCTCGCAGTTCGGGGCGAGCATCGTCAAGGGCTTTGCCCTGACGCTCGCCATCGGCGTCCTGGTCAGCATGTTCACCGCCATCGTCGTGACGCGCAGCTTCCTACGCCTGACGCGGCGGTTCTGGGATATTGACGAAAACACGCCTGAGGCGGCGGCCCGCCTCCAGCGGCTGTTTGGCTTCTAAGGGGGGCGCATGATTGACGTTATTGGCAAACGATACTGGTTCTTCGGTATCTCCGGCGCGATCATCATCGTCGGGCTGATTGCCCTGGCGCTGTGGGGCCTGCCCCTCGGCCTTGACTTCACCGGCGGCGCGCTCATCGAGGTTCAGTTCAAGAACCCGACCGTCGCAGTCCAGCCGGCCGACGTGTCCACCATCCTGGCGGCGCGCGGCTTCAATGACGCCGTCGTTCAGACATCGGGCACAAACACCGTGCTTATTCGCACCGGGCCGATGGATAACGACACCAAGCTCGCCGTCTACGCCGAGCTGCGCCAGAAGTACGGCGACCTGACCGAGCTACAGTACAACAACGTGGGTCCATCGGTCGGCGCCGCCGTCGCGCAGCGCGCCATCATCGCCGTGGCGATTGCCGAGGGCATCATCCTCCTCTACATTGCCTGGGCATTCCGTAAAGTCCAGCACCCACTGCGTTACGGCGTGGCGGCCATCATCGCCCTCATCCACGACGTGCTCGTGCTGCTGGGTGTCGCCGCCATTCTCGGCCACTTCCTCGGCTGGCAGGTGGACGCGCTCTTCCTCACGGCTATGCTCACGGTCATCGGTTTCTCCGTCCACGACACCATCGTCGTGTTCGACCGCATCCGCGAGAACCTGATCAAGTACCGTGGTGAGGTGTTTGACACGGTGGTGAACTTCAGCATCATTCAAACGCTCGTTCGGTCGCTGAACACGTCCCTGACCGTGATCATCACGCTGTCGGCGCTGGCGCTGCTCGGCGGCGTGACGACGCGGCACTTCGTCGTCTACATGCTGATCGGTATTATCAGCGGTACGTACTCCTCGATTTTCAACGCCGCCCCCGTGCTGGTGGTGTGGAACAACCGGGAGTGGCGGCGCTGGTTCCGCAAGGACGCGCCCGCGACGACGCGCACCGGCCCGGCGTAAGCGTCGGCCGGCGCGAACGCGCGAGACTTGGGTGTTGATCGGGGCAGGGCCAGGCCTTGCCCCGATTCTATTTGGGGGGCCGCATGACCTCACGCTGGCGCGAGCTTGCCAGGCGCGCCGATAGCCCGCTGTGGCCTGCGCTCGCCGCCGCCGCCGCCTACGCTCTCTTGCTGGCCGTGGTCCTGGGCCGACACGGGTTCAACGTCGCCTATCTGGTTCAGGCGGGGGATGCCTTCGCCGACCCCGCCCGCACCCCGCCCGGCCTTGTCGTTCTGCCCGGCTCCCAGGGCTACGACGGCCAGTTCTACTACCGCCTGGCTCTGTCCCCCCTCTCCGCGACGGCGGATGAATTCGGCATTCGCCTGGACAACCCGGCCTATCGCCAGCAGCGCATTCTCTACCCGCTGGCGGCGTGGGCGCTGTCCCTGGGCCACGCCGAGGCAATCCCCCTCAGCCTGGCGCTCGTGAACTACGTCGCGGTGTGCGCGCTGGGTTTGGTCGGCGGGCTGTATGCCCGCGCTGTGGGCCGCCACGCCCTCTGGGGTCTCGTGTTTCCGTTCTACCCCGGCCTGGTCTTCACCCTCACCAAAGACCTGACGGAAGCCGTCGCCGGGCTGCTCCTGCTGACCGCTCTCTGGCTGACGCACCGGCGGCGCTGGGGTCTCGCCGCGCTCGGCCTGAGTCTTGCCGTGCTGACGCGAGAGACGGTCGTGGTCGTGCCGGTGGCCGCCGCGCTCGTCTGGGCGTTCGCCCGGTTCCGTCATCGGAAGGCGGAGATCGGCCCGCCTGTGTTCGGTCCGCCCTTGCTCGCCTGGGCAATCTGGCAGACGTGGCTCTGGGCGCGCTGGGGCGTGTGGCCGATGCTGGCCGGGGGCGGCAACGTGACCGTGCCCGGCGCGGGCATCACCACCTTCGTCGCCAGGCTGGCGCAGACGCCGCTGGCGGAGCGCGTGTGGGCCGTCGAGCTGTTGTTGCTCCTGGCGCTGATCCTTGCCGCGCTCCTGGCGCTGTCTACCTCTCGCGCTCTGCTGTATGAGAAGACGGCGTGGCTGATGTACCTGGGGCTGATGCTGGTTTTGAGCGGGCTTGTGTGGAGCAACGACCAGAACTTCCTGCGGGCCGCGACTGAGCTGCTGCTCCTGGGGCTGGCGATCCTGATCGGGTCGGCGTCCCGCCTGCGCTTGCCGATGGCGGCGGCCTCCCTGGCGGTGTGGGCGATCCTGGCGGCTCAGGTCGTGCAGGCATACTGAGCGACGTGTTGAATTGCGCGGCGCGTCCCCCTGCGGTTATAATTCCTGGATGCGTCTAGCAACACGAGGAGGGTGAACACACAGATGCCGACTCCGGGGGTGGAAGGCGTGGCGCGGGGGCCTCTGATGGCGATTGGAGGCGCGGAGGACAAGGTGGGGCCGCGGCGGGTGCTGCGCCACTTTCTGCGGCTGGCCGGCGACGGCGCGGCGCGGATTGTCGTGTTGCCGGTGGCCTCGTCGTTCACGGCGGAAGTCGGCGCGCGCTACCTGGCGCTCTTCGGCGAGCTAGGCGCGGCGCGCATCAGCGTGATTGACGTGGCGACGCGCGAAGAGGCGCTCGACCCAGGCCTGGCAGGCCCGCTGGACGATGCCACGGGGGTGTTCCTGGGCGGCGGCAACCAGGTCAAGATCACAACCCTTCTGGGCGGTACACCACTGGCGACGGCGATCCGCCGCTGCCACGCGCGCGGCGCGGTGATCGGCGGCACGAGCGCGGGAGCGTCGGTGCTGTCGCAGCACATGATCGCCTTCGGCCGCAGCGGCGGCGCGCCGGAGCAGCGCATGGTCTCGCTCTCGCCCGGCCTCGGCCTGACCAATCGCCTGGTCATTGACCAGCACTTCCGCCAGCGCGACCGACTGGGCCGCCTGATGTCAGCGGTGGCAATCAACCCCTTCCTCATCGGCGTCGGCGTAGACGAGGACACAGCCATCGTGCTCAGCCACGACAACATGTTGGAGGTGGTGGGGCAGCACAGCGTCACCGTTGTGGACGGCGCCGAGATCACCTACACCGATATTCATCATGTCAAGCAGTACGGCAATATCAGCGCCCACAACCTTCGCATCAGCGTCCTGACCAACGGCCAGCGCTACGATGTCCTGGCTCGCCGCGCCGTCACGCCGCATCCCACGCCGGGCTTTCCGGAGGCGTCCCTGGAGATGGCCGAGGATGAGTGACGGGCGCAGCGCCTGGGCCATCGAGGCAGCCGGCCTGACCAAGACGTTCGGGACGCTCACTGCCGTGGACAACCTGAACCTGCACGTCAACCACGGTGAGATCTACGGCTTCCTGGGGCCGAACGGCGCGGGCAAGACGACGACCATCAAGATGCTGGTCGGGCTGCTCAAGCCATCGGTGGGGACGGCGCGCATCGCGGGCTACGATGTCCAGCGCGAGGCGCGCCACGCGAAGAGTCGCCTCGGCTACGTCCCCGATCAGCCATTCCTCTACGACAAGCTGCGCGGCAGCGAGTTCCTGACGTTCATGGCGCGCCTCTACCAGGTGGACCCGGTGCGGGCGGCGGCGCGCTCCGAGGAACTGCTGCGCCTGTTCGACCTCGCCGACGCGGCGGATCAAACGGTCGAGGGCTACTCCCACGGAATGCGGCAGAAGCTCGCCCTGGCCGGCGCGCTCATCCACCGCCCGTCGGTGCTGTTCCTGGACGAGCCGACGGTGGGCCTCGACCCGAAGAGCGCCCGCCTGATCAAAGATCTGCTGCTCCAGCTCCGCGATAGCGGCGTCGCCGTGATGATGTCAACCCATATCCTGGAGATCGCCGAGCGCATGTGCGACCGGGTGGGCATCATCCAGCATGGGCGTCTCGTCGCCGAAGGCTCCCTGGCCGAGCTGCGCGCCCAGCGCCAGCAGGAAGAAAGCCTGGAAGAGATCTACCTGTCCCTGACCGGAGGTCCGGACTATGCTGAGCTGGCCCGCGTCCTGGCCTGACGAGGGCGGGCTGGTGGGGTTGGTGCGCGAGATCTGGCTCTTGCTGGCGCTCGGCCTGCGCCTGTGGTGGAACAAGTTGCGGCGCTCGTCCTGGCGCTACCGCATCGGCTGGCTGGCGCTGGCCGTGATCCTGGTGGGTGGCGCGTTCCTGTTCGCCGCCGTTCTCGGCGTCATCGTGCGCAGCGCCAACGGAGGGCCTAATGGGGCGGACGCTGTGCGCACGCTGCCGGGCGGCCTGCTCTCCGCCGTCTTCCTGTTCACGTTCATCACGGCGTTCGGCAATTCCCTGTCCGCGCTCTACCTGGCCGGCGACCTGGACCTGCTCATGGCCGCGCCCGTCTCACCGCGCAGTGTGTTCGCGGCCAAGCTCATCCAATCGGCGCTGCCCAACTACCTCCTCATCACCCTGCCCCTCGTCCCTGTCTTCTGGGCCTACGGCCAGGCGCAGCAATTTGGCCCGGCCTACGTCGCCGCGTTCGCGCTGACGCTGGTCATCCTGCCCATTCTCCCGGTCAGCGTCGCTGCGCTCCTGGTCATGGTCGTCGTGCGCCTCGTACCGCCGCGCCGCGTCGCCGAGATCATGGGCCTCCTCATCGCCGGCGTCAGCATCAGCCTCTCGCTGTGGGGGCAGGCGGTGGGCTTTCGTACCTCGCGCCTGGCGCGGCCGGCGGACATCCTCCAGGGGCTGAGCGCCCTCGACCGCCCAATGACTCCGCCGGGGCTAGCCGGGCAGGGGCTGGTGGCCCTGGGCAGCGGCGATTGGCTGCAAGGCGTGGGGATACTGGGCACGTTCGCGGCGCTCTCCATCGTCGGCGCGGCGCTCTCGCTGGAGGTGGCCGGGCATCTCTACTACGTCGGTTGGGCGCGCACGCGCGGCGGCGCCGGCCGGACGCGGCCTCGGCGTGCTGCTTCGAATGCGCCCGGCGCGTGGGCGCGCTGGCTGGCCCACCCGATTCCGGCCGTCGTCCTGCGCGACTTCAATATTCTGCCGCGTGACCTGTCCAACCTCATCCAGATTCTCGCGCCGCTGGCCTTCGGCGTCTTCTGGGTGTGGGAGATTCTGCGCAACCCGACTGCCCCGCGCCTGGCCGGCGGCGCGTTGCAGCCGGTGTGGGGCCTGGTCGGCGCCTTCGTCGCCATCAGCGTCGCCAGCCTCATCTTTGCGCGCTTCGGCCTGAACGGCATCAGCCGCGAGGGGCGGGCGGCCTGGATCATCCGCGCCGCGCCGGTCTCCGCGTGGCAGTGGCTGTGGGGCAAGTTCCTTGTCGCCTATCTGCCCTACCTGGGGCTAGGCAGCGCTCTGGTGTTCGTGTTGTGGGTGGCCCAGCGCGAGGACGTTTTTATCCTCGTCCAGAGCTGGCTGGCGCTGGCCCTGGTCGGCGCGGGCGTCACCGGCATCTCCGTGGGCATCGGTGGCAGCGTCCCGCGCTTTGACTGGGCGCACCCGCAGCAGATGGTCGGCACAGCGCCCGGCTGCCTGGCTTTCATCGCCTACAGCGGCTTCACCATGATCCTGCTGGGGATGTTCGCCATCGCGCGCATCGTGTCAGCGTCGCTATCGCTGCTGGGCGTGCTGACCTGGGCGGCCGTCCTGTCCGCCGCGCTCCTCCTCACCCTGGCGGCGGTGTTCGTCCCGCTCACCATCGCCGCCCGCCGCCTCTCGCGCCTCGAATAGCCTGCCTTTGCCGTTTTCCTGCCACAGTCATATAATCAAATGCCAGGTCTGATAGGCCATTTGAGCTTGTCAGTCTCACCTGATCCCTGCGTGCATCCATACGGAGAACTCCCCGACATGCGCATCCTGGAGACCCGCGTCTATCGTGGGCCAAACCCTTACGGCTACCGGCCGCTGATTCGCCTAATTCTGGACCTCGAAGACCTGGAAGACTACCCGACCGACAAGATGCCCGGCTTCATTGACAACCTGCTGGCGCTCCTTCCCTCCCTCGAAGAGCACGGCTGCTCCTACGGCCGGCCGGGCGGCTTCATCGAGCGCATGCGCGAGGGCACGTGGCCGGGCCATGTCGTCGAGCACGTCGCCCTGGAGCTTCAGAGCCTCGCCGGCACGCCGGTGACCTATGGCAAGACGCGCACCGTGCCCTGGGCGGCGATCCCGGAGGAGGCGCGCGCGGCGGTCCTTCAGCGTCGGCTGCGCTATGCCCCGCCGGGTGAGGACGCCGAGGCGTGGGTGCGCCACCACCCTGGCGTCTACTACGTGATCTACTCCTACCAGGAGGAGAAGGTCGGCGTGGCGGCGGGCGACCTGGCGATCCAGATCGTGCGCTCCCTCGTGCCCCTGGACCTGCCGAGCGCCATGCCAGCCGAGGAGCGGGCGACGTTCAACCCGCGCGCCGCGATCGAGGACCTGGCGCGGCTAACGGACCGCCTCGCCTTCGGCCCCAGCACCGGCAGCATCATTGATGCGGCCCGCAAGCGCGGCATTCCCTATATCCGCCTCAACGAGCGCAGCCTTGTCCAGCTCGGCTACGGCATCCACCAGAAGCGAATCCAGGCGACGGTGACTTCGGAGACCCGTCACATTGCCGTGGACATCGCCCAGGACAAGGAGCTGACGACACGCCTGCTGGACGACATGGGCATCCCCGTGCCGCGCCAGATCGTCGTGTCCACCGAGGAGGACGCGGTCGAGGCGGCCGAGCGCATCGGCTACCCCGTCGTGACCAAGCCGCTCGACGCCAGCCACGGGCGCGGCGTGTCCCTCAACCTTAACACTGCGGACGAGGTGCGCGGCGGCTTCCAGGCTGCCATCCAGCACCGCGACGACGTCATCGTCGAGACGTTCCTGCATGGCTACGACTACCGCGTTCTCGTCGTGAAGGGCGAGGTCGTGGCCGTGTCGCAACGCATACCGGGCCACGTCGTCGGCGACGGGACGCACACGGTGCGCGATCTAGTGGACATCGTGAACAGCGACCCACGGCGCGGCGTTGGACACGAGAAGGTGCTCACGCGCATCGAGATGGACCGCCAGGCCGAGCGCCTGATGCGCCAGGCGGGCGTGACCCTGGACACCGTGCTGCCCGACGGCCAGATTCTCTACCTGCGCTCGACCGGCAACCTGTCCACGGGCGGCACGGCCATTGACCGCACCGACGAGATCCACTTCGACAACGCGGAGATTGCGCGGCTGGCGGCTAAGGTGGTCGGGCTGGACGTGGCCGGCATTGACTTCATCACGCCCGACATCGCCCGCTCGGTGCGCGAGGTGGGCGGCGGCATTGTCGAGGTGAACGCCGCGCCGGGCTTCCGCATGCACGTCTCGCCCAGTGAGGGCAAGTCGCGCGACGCCGCCGGGCCGGTCATTGACATGCTCTTCCCGCCGGGTACACCGTCGCGCATCCCCATCGCCGCCATTACCGGGACGAACGGCAAGACGACGACCTCGCGCATGGTGGCGCACATCCTCAAGATGTCCGGCAAGCGCGTCGGGCTGACGACCACCGACGGCATCTACATCAACGGCGAGCGCTACCTGCGCGGCGACATGACCGGGCCGTGGAGCGCCCGCATGGTGCTCAAGGACCCGACGGTCGAGGTGGCGGTGCTAGAGACGGCTCGCGGCGGCATCCTGCGCGAGGGCCTGGGCTTCGACCGCTGCGACGTGGGCGCGGTGCTCAACGTCTCCGGCGACCATCTGGGGCTGCGCGGCGTCGAGACGCTGGAGGACCTGGCGGAGGTCAAGCGCCTGGTCGTCGAGGTCGTGAAGGACGACGGCACGTCGGTGCTCAACGCCGACGACCCGCTCGTGGCGGCGATGGTCGAGCACGCCGAGGGCAAGCCGTTCTACTTCACGATGAACCCGCGCAACCAGATCGTGCGCGACCACATCGCCCAGGGCGGCCGCGCCGTCGTGCTGGAGGAGGGGGTCAACGGCCAGCGCATCACCCTCTACGACGGGGAGCGGTACGTGCCGGTGCTGTGGACGCACCTCATCCCGGCGACGCTGGAAGGCGCGGCGATGTTCAACGTCGCCAACTCCCTGGCTGCGACCGCCGTTGCCTATGCCATGGGCATCTCCCTGGAGAACATCCGCCAGGGCCTGCGCACCTTCGCCACGACGTTCTTCCAGACACCCGGCCGCCTCAACGTCTTCGACCGCTATGACTTCCGCGTCCTGGTGGATTACGCCCACAACCCGGCGGCGGTGCGGGCGCTGTGCGACACGGTCAAGCGTCTGAAGAAGCCCGGCGGCCGCGCCATCGGTGTGGTCGCCATGCCCGGCGACCGCCGCGACCAGGACCTCCGCGACGTCGCCGCCATCGCCGCCAAGACCTTCGACGAGATCGTCATCAAGGAGGACGCGAGTCGCCGTGGCCGGCCGCCCGGTGAGATCGCGCGCATCATGCGCGAGGCCGCCATCGAGGCCGGCATGCTGGATGCGTACATTGACACGGTCCTGGACGAGATCGAGGCGACGCGCTACGCCATGATGCGCGCCCAGCGCGACGACCTTGTGGTCATCCTGGCCGACGACATAACTGCCGTCTGGAAGGCGGTCATCTACTTTGGCCGCGGCACGACCCCGCTCGCCTTCGACGAGACGGACGACGCAATGCTGCGCGGCGAGTAGCCTCTTGACAACGCGCACAAGCGGTGTAAGCTAGAAGAACTGATAGGCGACACTCGTAGGGATGACCATGAACTACCTCGACCGTATTACCATCGAGCCGGGCAAGCGCAGTGGGAAGCCGTGTATTCGCGGCCTTCGTATTACCGTCACCGATGTGCTGGAGTACCTGGCGTCGGGTATGACGGAGGACGAAATCCTGGAGGATTTCCCCGACCTTGAGCGCGAAGACATTCGGGCCGTTCTCGCCTTCGGAGCCGATAAGGTCAGATCAGCCGGTGCTTCTGGGCCTGAAAGTAGGGCGGCGGAGTATGTAGAAATATGGAAGTACTTCTCGGAGCAAGCGGATAGGCTCCAAGACAGGTTATGGACCATCGCCACATGGCTCCTGGCTTTTACAACGGTTATTGTTGGCTACATTGTCGACAAGTTAATCGAATTTGGGCCACCAGGCATAAACATCGACAAACAAATCATAATCGGCCCGGTCGGCATACATATCGAGAAACCAGAGACAGTTCTCGTAGTTGCCACCTTTGGTATTCTGATTTGCTTATACGCCATCCTGGTCATCTATCAGTATGGCATGCATATAACCCGTAGCTTTTCTAGACAAAAGTGGGCCAAGATGATAGTGATATCATCAGGGATACCGTTGAACGCGATTCTTGGCGATACCAAGGTTAAGGAGAAAGCTTTACCCCTTGACAAAGACAAGGTTAAGGAGAAAGCTTTACCCCTTGACAAAGACAAGGTTGAGGAGGAAGGTCTACCCCGGATATACTGGTATCTAATTGGAGTCGCGGTTGTGTTGGCATTCATTTTTGGGTACTTTATCTGTATGGTTATAATGGTCTTGCCTGGGAGGTAAAACCTGGGGAGGTTGCGTCATGGGCATTGCAGAGATTGAACGTGCGATTGAGCAACTGCCACCTGAGGCTCTGGCCCAGTTTGCGGAGTGGTTCGAGGAATTCATGGCGCAGACTTGGGATAAGCAGATTGAAGAGGATGTCCAGGCGGGGCGGCTAGACGCACTCATCCGGGAGGCAGAGCAGGAATACGAGGCGGGGCGCACCCGGCCACTGTGAGGCACGTCACAACGCCGCAGTTCTGGGAGCTTTACCACCAGCTCCCGCAAAGCGTTCGCGAATTGGCCGACAAGAACTTCGCTTTGCTCAAGGCCGATCCGCAGCATCCGTCGCTACGCTTCAGGAAGATCGGGCGGTTATGGTCGGTGCGCGTTGGGGCGCGTTACCGTGCTCTGGGCCTGGATAAGGGCGAGGTTATCGTCTGGTTCTGGATTGGTTCGCACGCGGAGTACGACAAGCTGCTGCCATGATCCCTCGCGCCACACCTTCGCCCCCTACTCCTCTGGCGTTGAAGTAATCCGTCTTTTGGCCCTTGCCGTGGGATGAGGATGAGGGCTGAGCAACGGTTGGGGCGGGCGATAGCGAATCTGGACTAGGTCACTACATGGTAGAGCTCGGTTCAGTTAGGGTGAGGTTAGTGCTATGGCGACCGAGAACGAGGATCAGGGCGTCAGAATCAAGGTAGTATTGCCAATGAACGGTCCCGAATATACGGTGGAAATTCCTTCCACTGTGGCGGTTGGACAACTCTTGCCGGACCTAATCGATGTGCTTGGATTCTCTCACGAACGTGCAGGTAGGTCACTACACTGGAAGCTTGAAGCTGTGAAAGGAAACAAGTCCTATATCCTTTCGGATAGCGATATTCCGGGGAGATTGATATCAAACGAGGAGGCAGACTTCTTTCGTTTATTGGTAGAGTTTACCGCGGGATAGCAACATGCCTAATCTTAAGATCGAGGTCGTTGAGCAAACAGGCACGGTGCCAGCGCTTACCATTGAGGACATGATACAGTCTCTGGAACGGAATCGCGACCGAGTACGCACATTGGGTAACTTACTCATTACTGCGTGTAGCTTGTTCCTCTCCTCCATCTTTGTTGTGTTGTTCTTCTTAATCAAGGAGACCTCTTTCGGAGTGCCGTTTGTAGTGCCGATACTTATGTTTGCTTCGCTCGCATCATTCACCTTGTCTATAGCGTTTAGTGTGTACTCAGCAGTCTTACCACCACAAACGGCCATAAGAAACAGGATAGAGCTTATAGACTTTCTGGCAAGTACGTATTATTCTGAGCAAAGGCGAGCTATTAGGGGCGTATTCTTTTTGATTGTTGGGATTATCCTATATGCTGTTAGTCTAACAGTGTTCGCCGTCCGAGTTCTGTAAAGAGGCTAGGTCACAATGGGCATTTTGAGCAGAGCCTTCAGATAAAGCAGCCTTTCGACGAGACGGGCGAGGCGGCGCTGGGCGGTTAGCGGAGTTCAGTGTCGTAGGTCATCTGGAACGCGAAGGACGCGAAGGACGCGAAAGGGTTGTGCGCCGGCGAGGTGGACACGGAGGAGCCACATCTTTTTTCGCGCCTTTCCCCCCTTTCGCGCCTATCGTGGTCCGACGCCTCGCGCGTCTCATCGAGCGGTATGAGGACGAGCACGTCCCGGAGATTACAGACTTGAACTGAAAGTTGAAAGCCTTGCCAGCCCGATGTATAATCCGGCTAGAAGCCGAAGGCGGCTTTGAGGAGGCAATCCTATGCAGATTATCGGCAGTCTGATTACCATTGGCTCGACGGCGGGCCTGGCGGTGGCCGTGCTGACCGTCGCCATCGTCACGCTGGTGGGCGCGGTCAAGGGGCTGGACGAGCAACGCGCGAACCGCCCGTACATGCGCGTGATCATGTTCGTGATCGGCCTCGCTATGCTGGCTTTGAGCGCCTATACGGGTCTGAGCGCCGTCATGATGCTCGGCCACATGATGTCCTGATGACGCCCGCCGCGTTGGGGTTTCGTTTAAGACCCGGAAGGTGATCTTAGCCTTTCGGGTCTCGCTCTCGATTCAAGGGGTGCTATGGTCTCCACTGCCGACCTGATGGTCCGCCGCTCGGTCCAGAACGCGCTCGATTGGCTCGCCGCCCACGCCGATGACACGGTCTATGAGGCTATCACCATCTGCGAGATTCCCGCGCCCACATTCCACGAGGCCGAGCGTGGCGCGTGGGTGGCACAGCAGTTTCAGGCCCTGGGCCTGGCCGACGTAGACACGGACGAGGTCGGCAACGTGTACGGCCGACGACCCGGCGCGCGGGGCGGCCCAGGCATCCTGCTGGCCGCGCACCTGGACACAGTGTTCCCGGCCGGAACGCCCATTGCCGTGCGCCGCGCCTACAACCGCCTGTACGCGCCGGGGCTGGTGGACAACAGCATCGCTGTCGCCGCGCTCCTGGCGCTGGCGCGCGCGCTGGACGCGGCTCAGGTAGCGACGGACGGGGATATCTGGCTGGTGGCGACGGTCGGCGAGGAGGGGCTGGGCAACCTGCGCGGCATCCGCGCGGCGTGCGACCGGCTCGGCGAGCGTGTGGCGGCGGCGGTCGCCGTCGAGGGACAGGGGCTGGGGCGGGTGTACACCGGGGCCATTGGGTCGCGGCGCTACAAGATCACCGTGCGCGCGCCGGGCGGCCACAGCTGGGGCGACTTTGGGGCGCGCAGCGCCATTCACGAGCTGTTCAAGCTTGGCGCGGCCATCGCCTGCCTGGAGGTTCCCACGTCGCCCAAAGTGAGCTACAACATCGGCGTGATCGGGGGCGGCACGTCGGTCAACACCATCGCCGAGGAGGCGCACTGCCTTCTGGACATGCGCTCCGGGGACCCATTGGCGCTGGCCGACATCGAGGCGCGCATTATGGCGCTGGTGGAGGAGGCGCGGGCGACGCCGGATGTGGTCGTGGAGACGCAGCTGATCGGCGACCGGCCGGCCGGCTCGCTTCCAGAAGACCACCCGCTGATTCAGGCCGCCGTGGGAGCCTTGAAGGCCCTGGGGGCGGACGACCTGGGCTTCCCGATCATCTTCACCGAAGGCAGCACCGACGCCAATATTCCGCTGAGCCGCAACATTCCGGCGACGTGCATCGCCATCACAACGGGCGGCGGCACGCACACGCTGGGCGAGTTCCTCGACCCGGAGCCGGTCGCCCTGGGCCTCAAGCAGCTCGCCCTGCTGACGCTGTCGGTCACGGGGGCGGCCTAAGGAAGTGTTGCAACGCAAAGGCGCAAAGACGCAAAGGGAAGATACGAAACGTCTTCGTTCGTCTGCGGCTCTGCGCTTTTGCGTTGCCTCTTGATCAACGTGTAGGGGCCTAATCCTCGCTGCGCTTGCCCAGTTGACTATCCAGCACGAATAGCCCGGCCGGGTTGTTGCCAATGCGCTCGAGCTGCGCCACAACGTCGCCCGCCGACTTCTCCTCCTCGACCTGCTCATCCACAAACCACTTGAGAAAGCTCTGGCTGGCGTAGTCGTTCTCTTGGAGCGCCTGGGCATAGAGGCCGTGGATCAGCCCGGTGACTTTCTGCTCGTGGGCGAGGGACGCCTGGAACACGTCGAGGAGCGAGCCGAAGTCACTCGGCGGCTGGTCAATGGCTTGCAGCGTGACGCGGCCGCCGCGGTCGTGGATGTAGTCCACGAACTTCATCGCGTGCTCGACTTCCTCCCCCGCCTGCGCCCGCATCCACTTCGCCGCGCCCGGGTAATTCTGCGCCTCGAGGTCGGCCGAGATGGCGAGGTAAAGATACGCCGAGTACAGCTCGTGCTTGATCTGGTTGTTCATCAGGTCCTGGATTGTGGGGCTTAACATGGCTATTGCTCCTGGGTGGACTTGTTCTCTTGTCTCAGAGCGGTATCACTCGCCGACCTCGCGCAAGACGGCATCAATCAGCTCTTTGCGGATGTGAATCCCGTTCTCTTTGGCTTCACCTGGGTCGAGCAGAATGCGCAACGACTCGACGAGGGTGGGGTTAACCTGCTGTACCTCAATCCAGGTTGCCCGACTTATTTCCAGGGCGCCAGGCGCCTTCGTTTTGGCAGCGGTTACCTCGTTCCAAACAGCTTGCGGCAGTAGGATACGTGAGGCGAGCGCCGGTAGCAGATGGAGTTGCTCGATTCGAGCCAGTCCGATGAGAGGACCACTATCTGCTACCACGACCCCTTCACGCATCGGTTAGCTCGTCTTGAAGCTGGTCGTCGTCTAGATTGATCACTGGGACGCTCATTCGTCCCAACTCATCCATGAAGCGGTATTTGGGCATGTCCGCCATCTCAGCCGCTTTGCCGATAGACAAGCGGTGAAGCTCGAAAAGTTTCACCGCCAGCAGGAAGCGAAGCTCCTGCTCGAGCCCTTCGGGCGATTGCCCTGTCGCAACGAGAAGATCGCTGCTATAGGGTATTGTGAGGGTTCTTGTCTTGTCCACGATTCTGCCCTCTGGAAGAGAGTCTCTACGAAGTAATTATCGTCATTATCCGGCGCGGCTGAAAGTCCGTTAGCTGACGTGGCGCGGGTCGAGGGCGTCGCGCAAACCGTCGCCGATGTAGTTGATGGCGATGACGGTGATGAAGATCATCAGGCCGGGGAAGACGGCGACCCACGGCGCGTAGGTCATCTGCGACTGGCCGTCCTTGAGCATGTTGCCCCAGGTCGCGGTTGGTGGCTGGACGCCGAAGCCGAGGTAGCTCAGGCCGCTCTCGGTGATGATGGCGGCGGCGACGGCGAGGCTGGCGGCGACGATGACGGGCGAGATGGCGTTCGGCAGCAGGTGGCGGATGATGATGCGCCCACTGCCGGCGCCGGACGAGCGCGCCGCCTCGGTGAACTCCTTCTGCTTCAGCGAGAGGAACTGGGCACGGACGAGCCGCGCGACGCCCATCCACGAGAGCAGCCCGATGACCAGGATGATGGGGAGGATGCTGCCCGACTTCATGCCGAGGAGCTGGCGGTCGCGCAGGAGCTGGGTGAGCAGGATCAGGATGAGCAGGCGCGGGATGGCGAGCATCGTGTCCGTCCCGCGCATCAGCAGGTTGTCGGCGGCGCCGCTGTAGTAGCCCGAGATCGCGCCGACCAGTGTGCCGATGATGATGGCGAGCAGCACCGCCGCGCCGGCGATGGTCAGCGAGATGCGGCCGCCGTACAGCACGCGGCTGAAGAGGTCCTGGCCCAGCTGGTTTGTGCCGAAGATATGGCGCGCGGACGGCCCCTGGAGCTGGTCGGCCAGGTTAGGCAGGTCAGGATCGTAGGGGCTGATGATGGGCGCGAGGAGAATCATGAGGATGATGATGAGCAGGACGACCAGCCCGGCCAGCGCCATCTTGTGCCGCCGGAAGTGGCGCCACGTCATCGAAAGCATGCCTTCGTATTCGCGCGGTTTGGGCGGCGTCAGGCTTGTCGTGACTGCGGGTGTCGGGCTTGTCTCGGCTTGTGAGGCCATGAATCCTCTCCTGCGCGCCGGTTACTGGTACTGAATCCGCGGGTCGAGAAAGGCGTAGGCGATGTCCGTCAACAGGTTGAAGACGATGACGAAGATCGCGCTCAACATAATGATCGCCATCAGGACGTTGTAGTCGCCGAGCGCCGCCGAGTTCACGAACAGGCGGCCCATGCCCGGCCACGAGAAGATCGTCTCGGTGAACACCGCGCCCACGACAAGGGCCGAAATCTCCAGGCCGATAATGGTGACGAGGGGGAGCAGGGCGTTCTTGAGGGCGTGGCGGTTGGTGACATCGTTCTCGCGCAGACCCTTGGCGCGGGCCGTGCGGATGTAGTCCTGGTGGATGACGTCGAGCATGCTAGAGCGCAGGTAACGCATGTAGACCGCCACCTGCACCAGGGCGAGCATGGTCACCGGCAGGACGAGATACCACAGCCGGTCGGCGATGGAGAAGGGCGCGCCGATGGTGTACATGCCGCCGCCGGGGAAGAGGGATTTGCCTGTGAACGGGTTCTTCAGGTAGACGTTGAAGACGATAATCAGGATCAGGCCGAGCCAGAAGATGGGGATGGACTGCCCCATGAACGCGAAGGTTGTCGCGATGTGGTCGAAGATCGAGTACTGCTTCTTGGCCGCCAGGATGCCGAGGGGGACGGCGATGAGCAGCGAGACGAGGAACGCGGTGAAGCCGAGGTAGAGCGTGTTCGGGAGGCGCTCCTTGATCATGTCCACCACCGGCCGCCGCTCCACCAGCGAGTAGCCCAGGTCACCGTGGACGATGTTGCCCAGCCAGTTGATGTACTTGATGTGGACGGGCGTGTTGAGACCGAGCTGCTCTTGCAGGCGCACCAGGTCTTCCTTGGTGATGTTGGGGTTGCTCTCGTAGGCCCCCATTAGCCCGCTCGGCAGCGCGTTGGTCATGGCGAAGACCAGCATGCTAATGATGATCAAGAGGGGGATGGCTTCGAGCAAACGTCGAACCACATAGCGCGTCATAACTGGTCTCGCTTCCCAACTGTTCCCTCACCATCCCCCGCCTCGCGGCGCTCGGCTCCCCCTTCCTCCCCCACTTGTGGGGGAAGGAAGGGGGTCGGGGGGATGGAGGAGGGACGCAACGCGACTTTACTTCTGCTGCCACCAGTCCTGGACGTTCCAGCTCAGCGTGCTGGACCACGGGTTGGCCTGGAAGTTCTGCAAGCTGTCGCGGTAGCTGCCGATCTGGCGGCGCTGGTACAGGTAGATGTGGGACGCGCCGTCCACGATGCGCTTCGCCGCGTCGCAGTAGAGCTGCTTGCGCTGGTCGAGGTCGGTGAGCGTGCCCGCCTTGAGGACATCCTGGTCGGTCTGCGGGTCGTTCCAGCGGCTGTAGTTGATGCCGCCCTGATTCTCAGGCGACGGGATGGACGCGGAGGTGAAGTAGTTCAGCATCTGGGAGTGCGGGTCGAGGCCGGCGTTCGTGGTGTACATGATGATGTCGAAGTTGCCCCACTTGCGCGGCGACTTGTTGGCCCAGCTGCTGATGAGGACGTTGGCCGGCTGATTCTCGATGAAGAAGTCAACGCCGATGTTCTTCATGTCCTGGACGATGAGCACCTGGGAGTCCTCGCGCAGTTTGTTGCCGGTCGTCGTCTGGTACTTGATGCGCAGCTTCTGGCCGTCCTTCTCGCGGATGCCGTCCGCGCCGACCTTCCAGCCGGCCTCGTCGAGGAGCTGCTTGGCCTTCTCAGCGTCGTAGGCCACTGGCTTGATGTCGGTGCAGTTGAAGAGGCCGGCGTTCAGCTCGCTCGTGCCGGGCAAAGCCTTGCCGAACAGCAGCTTGTCAATGATCTGCTGCTTGTTGATGCCGAGGGCAATCGCCTGGCGCACCTTCGGGTCGCCCAGGATGGGGTGTGGGGTCTTGTTGTCCGACGGCTCGCCCGGCTTGGCCAGGTTCAGGATCAGGCGCTCGCCGCCGATCTGCACGGGGTCGCTGACCTTGACACCCTGCATGCTTTGCAGCTCAGGGTAGTCGGCCTCGGTGTTGTTCCACATCACGTCCACTTCGCCGCTGCGCAGGAGCTGCTTGGCGACTTCGGAGCTGGGGACGACGCGGAAGATGACCTTGTCCAGGTAGGGCTTGCCCTGCTCGCGGTAGTTCTCGTTGCGGGAGAGGGCGATGTAGCTACCGCGCTGGAACTCGTCCACCTTGTAGGGGCCGGTGCCGATGGGCTTGGTGTTGTACGCCCAGTCCTTCATCTTGGTCGGGTCGCCCGTGGCGTGCTTGGGCAGCACCTTGTCCACCATCTGCGCGCGATAGGCCGCGTAGGGCTGCTTGTACTTGATGACCGCGGTGTTCGGGTCGGG
Organism: Anaerolineae bacterium; assembly: GCA_046328525.1. Classification (GTDB taxonomy): domain Bacteria; phylum Chloroflexota; class Anaerolineae; order Epilineales; family JAHCIE01; genus JBDHWG01. Next base: position 1,569,351 of record JAXLWK010000003.1, on the reverse strand, counting down.
GCAGTCCACGCCTTCGATGTCGCGCCAACCGGCGGTGCTGATAACGCCCTGGTCGGGGGTCATGACGGCCTGCCAGGTGAACTTGACGTCTTCGCACGTGAGCGGCTGCCCGTCGGACCACTTGATGCCGGGCTTGAGCTTCCATGTGATCGTCTTGCCGTCGGCGCTCACGCCGCCGTTCTTCTGATCCGGGATGTCCTGGACCAGCAGCGGGATGAAGTTGCCGTCAGGACCGGCCTTGACCAGGCCCTCAGTCACGGGGTCGGTGACTTCGGAGGTCACCGTGAGCGAGCTGAGGTACAGGTTCAGGTTGTCCGGTTCCTGCCAGATCGCCATCGTCGCCTGGCCGCCCGGCTTGCCGGCGGTCGGGTTGTAGGCGGCTCCGGCGGCCTGACCGGCCGGAGCAGACGCCGCCGTCGGCGCTGCCTTAGCGGCGGCAGCCGTCGTGGGCGCGGCTGCCGCCGCCGGGGCTGTGGGGGCGGCGGCCTTCGGGGCCGCTGTGGGTGCGGCCGGTTGAGCCTGGGCGGGTGGAGCGGCCGGGGGTTGGGTGGGGGCGGCGGGTTGCTGGGCCGGGGCCGGAGCGCCGGCGCACGCGGCAACAATGATCGCCAGACCGAGGACCAGTGCAGCGGATAACAGTAAGCGTCGCATATTGAGTTGGCTCCTCCTCGAGCGCGGCCCCATCGCGGGGACCGATGGCGTGGGCGAGGCACGCAATTTTCAAAGATGGAATTTTGAGGCTTGTGTGTCCCGACACACGAAATAGGGTATTAGGCTCAGTATATCGGAGTTGGCGAGGGATGTCAATGGAGATATACTAGGGCATCCGGCAGCGAGGCGTTCAAGCGCCGCTGCCGCTGACAAGTGTTCCAGGGGAGGATAAGTCCGTGCTCACGCAAGGCTCGTGGCTGCCGGCTAACCGCGCGGCATTGGAAGACCTCATCCACCGCGTCGGCCGCGACAGCGCCACCTACGACCCAACGTCGCCGCCCTTCGCCGTGTTCGATTGGGATCAGACGGTCATTCGCCACGATATTGGCGACGCTCTCTTCCTGCGCCAGATCGAAGACCTGGCTTTCGCCCACGACCAGGACGAGTTCTGGTCCATCCTGGGCGTCGAGGCGGGGGACCCGCTGCGCGACCACGTCACGCGGCTGCAAGCGGCGCCGCCCGAAGAGTGGCCGACGATGGCCGAGCACCACGCCTGGCGCGAGGCGGTGCTGCTCGGCTACCTGCGCTCCGGGCAGGTGGACCCGCAGGAGGGCTTCCCGTGGCAGACGCGCCTCCTGGCCGGTCTCACCGTGGATGAGGTCAAGCGCCTGACGCGCATCGCCATCGAGGCCGAGGTCGCGCAGCCGCTCGCTGCCCGCCCCTACACCGTCGCCGGCAGCGAGCTGCGGTTCCACCAGGGCCTTCGCCCCTACGCCGAGATTCTGGACCTGATGCGCGCGTTGGAAGACGCGGGCATCGCGGCGTGGGTCGTGTCGGCGACGAATGTCTGGTCGGTGCAGGCGATGGCGGAGTACCTGGGGCTGCGCGCCGACCGCGTCATCGGCATGCGGACGCGCGTCGAGGATGGCGTCATCACCAGCGAGCTTGAGCTGCCCGCCCCGGCGACATGGGGCAAGGTGCTGGCGATTCAGCGCTACATCCACCCGACACAGCCGCCCGCGCTGGTTGCGGGGGACAACATCACGGACCTGCCGATGCTAGAGTACAGCGCGGACACGCGGCTGGTCATTGATCGCGGCGTCAAGGCGCTGCGCGATGTGGCCCGCAAGCGCCAGGCGGCGGGCGAGCGGTGGCTGATTCAACCCCAGTTTCACGTGGAGTGATGCCATGATTGTCAGGCGGCTCGTGGTCAGCGTGTTCGAGTCGAATTGCTACATCGTCGGCGATGAGCGCACGCGGCAGGCGTTCGTCATTGATCCGGGCGACGATGCCGACGCGATCCTGGAGGCGCTGGAGGCGAGCCGCCTTCAGGCAAAGCTCATCCTGGCGACCCACGCCCACCTCGACCACGTCATGGCCGTAGCGCAGGTGCGCGAGGCGACCGGCGCCGCGTTCATGCTGCACCCGGCCGACGCGCCCCTCCTGGCGGCGATGCCGGTGCAGGCGCGCCATTTCCTGGGCGTCGAGCTTCCGCCGCCCCCGCCGGTGGACGCCTGGCTCACGGCGGGGGAGACGGTCGCCATAGACGACATCCCGCTCAAGGTGCTCCTGACGCCGGGCCACTCCAGTGGCAGCGTCAGCTTCTACTGGGCGCCGCCGCCCGGCGAGCGGGGCATCGTGTTCAGCGGCGACGCTCTGTTCCAGGGTAGTATCGGGCGCACCGACCTGGGCGGCGACTTCCCCACGCTGGAGCGCTCCATCCGCACCCAGCTGTACACCCTGCCCGACGACACCGTGGTTCTGTCCGGACACGGCGACGCCACCACCATCGGCCGCGAGAAACGCACCAACCCCTTCGTCAACGCGTAGGGGCGGGTTTCAAACCCGCCCCTACCATTGCCCCGACGATGAAACCCCGCCCCTACTAAGCCCTGGGTAGCGATTCTACAAAAAACGAAAATCCGGCGGAATTAGGTTACTAAGCCCGTAACCAAACGACACTCCCGGCGTCAGTAATAGTACGCGCGTTCAGTTGTGCGAGGTGCGGCTGCGCCTTCCGTCAGCTGCGAGGGGGCTTTTCCTCGCCGACTGGGATAGATCGCCGTGGGGTAGGGGACGCTCCACTGGATAGGGTGGGTTGCCAGGATGGCTGCGCCTGTTCTGCTCGCTTGGGAGGCGGGTGGGATGGGGCGATGGGCCTTGCCCGGCTGCGCGCCTGCTTGAAAGGGAAGAGCAATTCCTCTCCTCGCCGCATCCGAGCCGCATGCTGCCAAGTCGCCGGAGCGCATCAGCTATCTGTTTGGGCGGTACTACGACGGCCTTTACCGCTATCTGTGCTATCTGACGAACGATGCAGAGAACGCTGAGGACTTCACCAACGAAGTCTTCCTGCGCCTATGCCGCACGCTTCAGACGGGCGCGATCCCGCCGGAGGCGCTGCCGGGCTGGCTCTACCGCGTCGGACGGAACCTCGTCATTGACGAGTACCGCCGCCATCTGGTCGAGGCCAACGGTCTGCGCTACGACGACGTCACGGTTGTCATCACGCCCCTCGAAGACACCTTTCTCCATCTTGAAGTGCGCTCCGTGTTCGAGCAGCTTACTCCGGAGCAGCAGCGCGTCCTCTACCTGCGCTTCGTGGAAGGGTTCGAGCCGAGCGAGATTGCCGCGCTGATCGGCAAGAGCGCCGGCGCCGTGAAACAGCTTCAGTATCGCGCCCTGGCCTCACTCCGCCGCCGCCTCGGCTACACCGGCTACAAACCCTGAATCTCGTCTGAATTGCCCCCCGCGCCCGTCACTTTTGGCATCCGCTCACGTATTGTTTCTGAAGCTGCAATTTGATTCTGTTGCGCGTCTGGATATACTGTTGCTTGTATCCGCCGCGCGATGATCATTGGCCGTCAGGTTCAGCGTGAGAAAGGACCTTCCCCCCGAATGGTCAAGAACATCACCAGCACGATGGTCCGTCTGCCCGCGCGCCGCGACCGCCCCCCACGTGTGGGGGTCGTTGCGAACACCTACGGCGCTCTTCCGGACATGGTGGCCGATGCCCTCGCCGGGGTGGACCTGATCCTGCACGCCGGCGACATTGGCGAGATCTCGGTCATTACGCGCCTGCAAGCCATTGCCCCTGTGTTCGCCGTGGCCGGCGACGTGGACAGCCGCACGACCCGTCTGCCTCTGCATCGCCTGCTCAAGATTGGCGGCAAGTCCATTGTTCTCACCCACGGCCACGATGTACGCTCGGTGACGGGCACTTTGCGCGGCTGGCTGGGCGCCGACCGCTCGGCGGAAGCGCACCACGAGCAGCACATGACCCTGTTGCGCGCCTTCCCGCCTGCGGACTGCATCGTCTTCGCTCACCCGGCGGCTGCCTGCCGCATCCAGCACGATCACACGCTCATCATGAACCCCGGCGCCGTCGCCACGGCGGCCGGCGTCGTTCTGTCGGCCGGCCCCAGTATCGCTGTGCTGGAGTTGGGCCGGGTCATTGACGGCGCCGTCTTGCAGTTGGGACAGGGAGCCGTGGCGGCTACCCGCATGGCGGCGGCCACACCCTAGACGCCGCCTGGCGGTATGCCCCTGGCGTCAACGAATTCTCCCCGCTGTGGGGAGAATTTTGTTTTGGCCTCGAGTCGCCGATTGGCGGCCGCTCGCTGCGTTTCGTCAAGGTCACTATTCCACACCTCGTGTAAGGAAGCCCATGCCTAACAACACTGTCTGCCTCACATTCGACTTCGATGCCATGTCCGTCTGGTTCGGCTACCAGAACGTCACGCCGGCCATGCTTTACCGTGGCGAGTACGGGGCGCGCGTCGGCGTCCCGCGCATCCTCGACCTGCTGCGGCGTAATGACATCGCCGCGACCTTCTTTATCCCCGGCCACACGGTTGAGTCGTTCCCCGACGAAGTGCGCATGATCCTGGACGCGGGCCACGAGGTCGGCCACCACTCCTACGCCCACGTGGACCCGAGCCTGCAAACGCCGGACGAGGAGCGGCGGGACATGGAGCGCGCCCTGGAGGCCCTCGCCAGGGTCGGCGTCCAGCCGCTCGGCTTCCGCTCGCCGTCGGGCGACTACTCAACCGTCACCCTGTCCCTCATCGAGGAGCACGGTTTCCTGTACGACTCGAGCCTCATGGCCGACGACTTCCGCCCGTACCACCCGCGCCTGGGCGACAGGGTGACGCAGCAGACGCCGCTGGTGCGCGGGACGGAGGCGCGAGTGTGGGAGTTGCCCATGTCGTACGAGTTCGACGACTGGGCGCACTTCCAGTTCAACTTCAACCCCTACCGTAACGGCACGTCGGCGCCCAGCAAGGTGCTGGAGATTTGGACGGCGGACTTCGACTGGATGGCGCAGCACGTGGACAGCGGCATCCTGACCATCGCCATGCACCCGCAGGTGATTGGGCGCGGGCATCGGATGGCGATGCTAGAGGATTTCATTAACCACTGCCGCGCCACGGGCGATGTGCGCTTCGAGCGCATGGGCGACGTGGCGCAGCGCCTCGGATAGCATTGACACGCGCAGCGCCTCCGACGGGCGGTAGAGACGCGGTATACCGCGTCTCTACTCTGCTACTCCCACAGCGGGCTTCGGTGTATACTTGGGACCGCGCGTTTCCAGGGCTTTCGCAGCCTGGTTCGCGTGCGCAAGCCACAAAACACCCGCCCTGTGGAGGTCCCATGAACGTCGAAGAACTCGCCTCGCGCCGCCCGTGGGTTGGCTCCGAGGTTGATACGTTTATCCAGGAAAACACGGCCCGCTACCTGACGATGTCGCCGGCCGAGCTGGACACGGAGCTTGAGCGCCTCGTGAACACCCACGAGCGCTACATGGACCACGAGTGCGTGCAGCTCTACGCCGGCACCAACATCGTCAACCCGCGCGTCGGCCGCATGCTGTCGTCCACGCTCGGCAGCCGCGCCAGCCTGGGCTACCCCGGCGCGAAGTACAACATGGGCATGCAGTACGGCGACCAGATCGAGATCATGCTGTCGGCGCTGCTCAAGAAGCTCTTCGACGCGCCCTACGCCGAGTACCGCGTGCCGAGCGGCACGATCTCCAATCTCTACGTCTACATGGCGACGACAAAGCCGGGCGACAAAATCATGGCCTTCTCCGACGCGGCGGCGGGCCACGTCAGCCACCACGTCGCCGGCGCGGCCGGCCTGTACGGCCTCGACATTCACGAGGCGCCGTTCGATGTCGCGCGCATGGATATTGACGCGGCGGCGTTCGTGGCGAAGGCGCGGGCGCTGCGCCCCAAGCTCATCATCGTCGCGGGCAGCATGTGCCTGTTCCCGTACTCGCTGGAGGTGGTGCGCCAGGTGGCGGACGAAATCGGCGCGTGGGTGCTCTACGACGCGGCCCACATGGGTGGCCTCATCGCCGGCGGCCACTTCCAGCAGCCGCTGCACGAGGGCGCCCATGTCATGACCGGCTCGACGTACAAGTCGTTCGGCGGCCCCCCGTCCGGCATGATCCTGACCACGTCGGCGGAGCTGGCCGACCGCATCGAGCGGGTCGCCTATCCGGGCATGACGGCCAACTTCGACCTGAGCAAGGCGGCGGCGATGATCGTGGCCGTGCTGGACCTGGCGGAGTTCGGGCCGCAGTACGGCGCGGCGTGCATTGCCAACGCCCAGGCGCTGGCCGAGGCGCTACACGAGTTCGGTGTCACGGTGCACCATGTCGAAGGGCGGGGGTTCACGGCCTCACAGCATGTCGCGGTGCAGGCGCTGGCCTACGGCGGCGGCAACCGCGCCTCGGCGCTCCTCTCCGGCGCCAACCTGCTGATGAGCAGCATCACGCTGCCCATCGCGGAGCTGCCGGACGATGCGAACGCCATCCGCATCGGCACGCAGGAGGTGACGCGCTGGGGCATGGAGCCGGCGGACATGCGCACCGTCGCGCAATTCATGGCGCGGGTGCTGGTGCAGGGCGAAGACCCGGCGCGGGTGAAGCCTGGGGTGGTGGACTTCCGCGCCCAGTTCCAGGACCTGCACTACGTGCGGTGTTAGGGCTATAGGTGGACGTGGGTCAGGTGGCCGCGCCGCGCTGTCGCAGCGAGGGCCGCCGCCACAATGAGCGCCGTCGCCGCGTGGACAACGGCGTCGCCGGGGCCGCCGGCCGCACTCGGCAGGAGCGCCTCGACGCCGGCGAGCGCCACCAGGAGCGCCGCAATCACCGTCGCCGCGCGGCGCATGCTCGCGCTGGCCGCGGCGCGGATGAGCGCAGCCCCCAGGCCGAGGCGGATGAGCGCGACCAGGGCGTCGGCGACAAAGCCAAATAGTGGGACGGCATCCCCGGACACCAGGCTGGCGAGGCCGCTGTATGCCAGGAGCAAAATCCCGACGATGACGTAGAGCAGGCCGACCACGCCCAGGATGGCGCGTGGCTTGCTGGGGCCGACGATGGGACGCGAGGGCAGGGGCGCGGTTTCAACCGGGCCAAAGAGCCTGACCAGGCCGAAAAGGACCGCGGCCAGGCAGCCGAACCACAGGGGCAGGGTCAGCACCCAGGCGGTGCTGCCTGGCTCTGGCAGAGAGATGCCCAGGGCGTGCAGCGCGCTGATAGCAAGCGAAAACGCCGTCAGGTGCCACAGGAAGATCGTCATGATTACCATGTTGACGCCGACGACGAGCGCCCAGACTCTTGGGCGCTGAGTCAGGCGCGTCAGCGGCTCGCGCAGCAGCAAGGCCACCGCGACCAGCAGAATCACCAGGACGCCGATGCACAGGGTCGGCGGGAACATGTTCGAGAAGCGGTCGCTCGGCAGGCCGACCAGGCTGCGCGGGTACGGCCCATAGGTCGTCAGCGCAATCAGCAGGGCAACCCCGCCGATGGCGACGGCTACGAGCCAGCCGCGTCGTATCTTTTGCAGCCGACCGTCGGCGTAGAAGTAGCCGAGTTGGTAGGCCAGGATCCACACTGCCAGGAAGTTGATCGCCCCGACCGCGAACAAGTCTAGCTGAAAGCGAACCGCGTCCACCACGACCACGATGCCGCACAGGATCGCCGGGACCGCCGCGCCCCACCGCCGATGAAGCGCCAGGGTGAGAGGGGTTATGCCGACCACCAGCAAGTAGGCGGCGATGAACCAGAGCGGCTGCACCGCAATCAGGCAGATGGTCTGAATCGCCACGGACGCGGGACGCGCGAGCGCCAAGACGATCGCCAGCGGCGCCCAGAGGGCGAGGAAGAACCCAATGGGCCGCAGCATGCGGATGGCGCGGTGATGGAGGAAGTCGGCGTAGCCGCCGCCTTTGAGGCGCGTAGATTGCAGGCTCAGGAGGGTTGCAAACCCGCCGACGAAGAAGAACAGCGGCATGACCTGAAGCGTCCAGGTCAGAAACTGGAGCTGGGGCAGAATCACGAGGAGATTGCCGAGCCACACCGGCCCGTCCCAGTCTACCACGGCCATGAGCCAGTGGCCGCACACGACCAGCAGAATCGCCGCGGCGCGCACAAGGTCAACGTAGCGGTCGCGGGTCGCCGGTGTCGCCGCGTGGAGGGCCTCGGCGGTCGCAGGAGCAGGCCGCGTGTCGGTGGACGCCATCTTGGGCCTCCTCTCCTCTCACATCCATTATACACCACGAGTCCCTCTTTGGCTAGAGCTTTTCTTATTGTGGGCGTGACGCGCCAGGGACGATTGAGCCGCCGCTTCACTTGACACTCAACCCGCGTCGTTGTAGACTCAGCGCTCGCCGCCCCATCAGCCGCAGCGGGGCAGCGCAGTTCCATCTTTCCTTCTTTCACCCACCGCGTGACTCGCGTAGTCACCACCACCATCCTGCAGGGTTACCGATGAAGATAACCGAGGTTCGCGTCATCGTGACGTGTCCCGCCGGCGAGGCGGGCCAAACTTACGTCCTGGTCAAGATCATGACCGACCAGGGCGTCTACGGTGTCGGCGAAGGCACCAAGAATGGGCGGGAGCTGGCCGTCGCGTCGCTCCTGGAGAATCACCTGGCGCCGGTGCTGATCGGCAAGGACCCCGGCGCCATCGAGGACATCTGGAAGTACCTGTATCGCGGCGCGTACTGGCGCGGCGGCCCCATCCAGAACACGGCGCTGGCCGCCATTGACATGGCGCTGTGGGACATCAAGGGCAAGGTGGCCGGGCTGCCGGTCTACTCGCTGCTCGGCGGCCCGACACGGCGGGGCTTGCTGACCTACGTTCACGCCCACGGCCGCGATCTTGAGGAAGCCACCGACGAAGTGCTCAAGTACAAGGAGCGCGGCTACAAGGTCATTCGCGCCCAGGTCGAGACGCCGGGGATGCCCGGCGGCTACGGGGCTGAGGACAAGAACGACCCCGCCTACCGCGAGGCGTTCGAGAAGCGGCTGCCTTACGAGGGCGTCTGGGAGCCGGAGCCATACCTGCAAATAGTTCCGAAGCTCTTCGATCGCTTGCGCGACAAGGTCGGGTGGGACGTCGAGCTGTTCCACGATGCCCACGGCCGCCTGTCGCCGATTCAGGCGGCGCGGCTGGCGAAGAGCCTGGAGCCGTATCGCCTGATGTTCCTGGAAGACCCCATCAGCCCGGAAAACGTCGAGGGGATGCGCATCGTGCGCCAGGCCAGCACGACGCCGCTGGGCATCGGCGAGATCATCAGCAGCAAGTTTCAGATCATGCCCATGCTCCTGGAGCAGACCATTGACTACATGCGCTGCTCGCCGATGCACATTGGCGGCATCACCGAGGGCAAGAAGCTGGCGGCGCTGGCCGAGCCGTTCGACATCCGCACCGCCTTCCACGGCCCCGGCGATGTCGGCCCCATCGGCGCGGCGGCGTCGGCGCACGTCGGCATGGCGATCCCCAACTTCGGCATCCAGGAGTGGGTGCGCCACGCCGACATCGTCCACGACACCATGACCGGCGGTGCGTGGTTCGAGGATGGCTACCTCAGGCTGCCCGACGCGCCCGGCCTGGGCGTGGACATCAACGAGGAGTTGGCGGCGCGCTCCCCGTGGCACCGCAAGTACCTGCCCGCGATTCGCCGCGCCGACGGCAGTATGCACGGTTACTAACAGGCAGACCGCCTGTTCAGCAAAAGCTCAAGGAGGAGATTGATGCACCGACTGCACAACCGTTTCACCCATCTCACCGTGTTGGCCGCCATCGTCGCCCTGTTGGCGCTGGCCGTGGCCGCGTGCGCCCAGCAGCCGGCCGCGCCGGCCGCGCCCGCGCAGCAGCCCGCCCAGGCGCAGGCCACCGCCGCGCCGGCGGCGAAGCAGGCGGACGCGCCTACGGCGGCCCCGAAGGCCGCGCAGCCGACAACGGCGCCGGCGGCGGCCCAGCCCACCGCTGCCGCGGCCGCCGGTGGCGCGGCGGGCGCCCTGCCCAAGCTCCAGGGCGACAAGTTCGTCTACTGGGGCGGCCTGATCTTCTCGGACAAGGCCAACAAGATGCTGGAGGAGCGCATCAAGGAGTGGGGCAAGGCGCGCAATGTCCCGGTCGAGGTGGTGATGGTCAACCAGAACGAGACCGTCCAGAAGGTCTCGGCGGCCATCCAGGCAGGCAACGCGCCCGACGCCTTCGACCTGGGCCGCGACTTCATGCTCCAGCTCAACGCCCAGAACCAGCTCGTGCCCGTGGATGACCTGTACAAGAAGATCGGCGACGCCCACGGCGGCTGGTTGGCGCCCGTTGCCAAGGCCACCGACCCCAAGACGTTCAACGGCAAGATTCCCGGCATCCCCTTTGGTGTCGGCGGCAACGTCCTGTTCCGCCGCACAGATGCCCTGAAGGCGGCCGGTTTCGACAAGGCCCCCGACACGTGGGAGGAGCTGTCGAAGCAGGCGGCGGCAGCGCAGAAGCCGCCCAAGACCTTCGGCATGGGCTTCGCCCTATCCAATGTCGGCGACGCCAACCTGACGACGCAGATGATGCAGTCGTGGGGCGGGCGCGTCGCCGACGACACCGGCAAGAAGTGTACGATCGACTCGCCGGAGACGCGGGCGTTCCTCAAGTGGATCACCGACGCCTACGCCCAGAACCTCTTCCCGCCCGGGGTGACGACGTGGGACGGCGCGGGGGACAACAACGCCTACCAGTCCGGCCAGGCGCTGTTCATCGCCAACACCGGCAGCGTGAGCATCTGGATGCAGCAGAACGACAAAGAGCTGCTCGACGCGACGAAGTACTCGGTGCTGCCGGCCGGCCCCAAGATGCGCATCTCAACCCAGAACCCGAACTACCGCGGTATCTGGGCGAACAGCAAGAACAAGGAGCTGGCGAAGGACCTGATGGAGTACCTGGCCGACGACAAGTTCATGGCCGACTACTTCGCCAACGCCATCTACGGCCCCGTGCTCAAGGGCCAGCAGTCGGCGCCGATCTTCCAGACGAGTGAGGTGCACAAGGGCCTGGCGGACCTGGCGGTCAACGGCACAGCCCCGGCGTACCCCGACGTGGACAACGCCGCTTTCGCCGAGTATCAGAATAACTTCCTGACGCCGAAGATGGTGCAGAAGATCGTCGTGGACAAGAAGAGCATTGACGACGCCATCAAGGAGACGCAGGCCGCCTGCCAGGCGATCTACGACAAGTACAACAAGTAGCGCCGCGCGATGATGGGGGATGGATGGCGCGGGCCGTGGCGATGGCTGCGCCCGCGCCGTTCGTCCCCGTGAGAGGTGGAGTATGGCAGAGCAAGCGCAGCCGGTGGTTCAGCGGCGCGAGACGCAGCCGGGCGTGACCCTGCAACGGCGCAACGCCATCCTGGGGTGGCTGCTCGTCACCCCGGTGGTCCTCACCCTGGTTGTCCTGGTCGTCTACCCCTTCTTCTACGCCATCTGGATCAGCTTCACCGACCAGATGGTCGGCTCGGAGGCGAAGTTCGTCGGGCTGGAGAACTACGCCACACTGCTGCGTCAGCCCGTCTTCTGGACGACCATCTGGAACACGATTGTCCTCGTCGTTGCCGTCCAGGCGCTGAAGCTCGCGTTTGGCCTGGGCATCGCGCTGCTGCTCAACCAACCCTTGCGCGGGCGCTGGGTGTGGCGCGGCATGGTGCTGCTGCCATGGGCCATGCCGGCCTTCGTCGCCTACATCACGTGGAAACTACTCTACGCCCCCATCGCCGGCGCGTTCAACATGATCCTGCTGGGCCTCGGCGCGCAGAACTACGTTGACTTCCTCGGCACCAAAGAGCTGGCGATGCCCAGCGTCATCGTCGCTACGTTCTGGCGCGGCTTCCCGTTCTGGGTGATCTCGTTCCTCGCGGCGCTCCAGACGATTCCCAATGAGCTGTACGAGGCGGCGGCGATTGACGGGGCCGGCGCGTGGCAGCGGTTCCTCAACATCACGCTCCCCAGCCTGCGCCACGTCATCCTGCTCGTGTTCCTGCTTTCGACCATCTGGACGGCCAACAGCTTCGAGAACGTGTGGCTGCTGACCCAGGGCGGGCCGTCGGACGCGACGATGACGTTCCCGGTGCTGGCGTACTACAGCCTCCAGAACTTGCGGCTCGGCGAGGCGGCGGCGGTGTCGGTGGCGATGCTCCCGATCTTCGCCATGCTTGCCTTTATCGTCATCAAGCTCATGCAGGAGGACTAGGTCATGCTGACTCGTCCCTCGCGGGCACAGAGACTCCTGAACTACACCCTGGTCGGCCTGCTCGCCGTCTTCATCCTGTTCCCCGTCTATTACATGGCGATCATCTCGCTGAAGACGCCGCGGGCGATCTATCGCGAGCCGTCGCTGTTGCCGGACGGGGCGACGCTCCAGAACTACGCCCAGCTCTTCGGCGACATGGATTTCCTGACCAACTTCCGCAACAGCATCGTCGTGGCGACGATGGCGACCGCCGTCTCCGTGTTCATCGCCGTCCTCGCGGCGTATAGCCTGGTGCGGCTGAAGTACCGTTTCCGCAACGGCGTCGGCCGCCTCATCCTGCTGTCGTATCTCACGCCAGCCGCGCTGCTGTTCATCCCGCTGTCCGTCATCATGGCGCGCATCGGGATGACGAACACGCTCCAGGGGCTGATGTTCGTCTACCTGACGTTCGCCACGCCCCTCAGCACGTGGCTGCTGATGGGCTTCTTCCGCAGCATCCCGCCCGACCTGGAGGAGCAGGCGATGGTGGATGGGGCGACGCGCCTGCAATCGTTGTGGAAGGTGCTGATTCCCCTGTCGGCGCCCGGCATCGTGGCCGTCACCGTGCTGACGTTCACGTCGGCGTGGAACGAGCTACTCTACGCGCTCATCCTGATTACCTCGCCCGACTTGCGCACCGTGCCCCTCGCCCTGAACTACTTCATCACCGGCGACGTGTTTCGCTGGGGGCTGATCATGGCCGGCGCCGTGTCTGCCGCCGTCCCGGTCATGATCCTCTACTACCTGGCGCAGCGGTTCATGGTGCAGGGCCTGGCGACGGGCGGGGTGAAGGGCTAACGCGGCGTCTGCGGCCGCAGAATCTGCTCTTCCTCCTTGACGATGGGCAGGCGCTGGCTGGTGTAGCGGGCCAGGATCCAGTTCTGGCGGCGGTGCAGGAGTCCCGCGCCCTGGCCGAGATACCAGATGCCAACGCCGACCGACCAGAGCGCCAGGGCCACGTGCCAGTAGTGCTCGATGAAGACGGTCGGGAAGGTCACGACAAGCCACCACGCGACGATGTGGAACACGACGCCGGCCGGCATGAAGAACTTCAGGTTCCGCTCCTGGTCGGCGATCATGTCGCTGTGGAGCTGCTTCTCCGTTGACGAGTTGTACTCCGTCGCGCGGCCCATCATTACCCGGCGGTCCCAGTAGTACATGAACCAGGCGATGGCGAAGTAGACCGCGTTGAGGGCGTACCAGTTGGCCGGGTTGTTCACCTGGCTCAGCGCCAGCCCCTCGACCAGCGTCGCGCCAAAATAGATGTAGGTGTGGCCCATCTCCAGCGGCCAGCCGATGAACGATAGCGTGTGAATCAGGGTGCGCGACCAGAAGATGAGGATGGCGAGCAGGCCGAGCACGACGTAGGGCCAATACTGGAGCTGTAGCTCCGTGATCACCGGGATGGAGAAAGTAACCAGCACGCCCAGCGCCATCGCCTGGATGATGCTGATCAGGGTCAGCTCGATGACGACCGCGACCTCGTCGAGCTTGTTCTTCGCTTCACGAGTGGCGATCTGCACCTCAGGTGTGTTGCTCATGCGCCTCCCCCAGGCCTCGAAAGGGATGTTCTCACAGGACCTATGTCGTCGAGCAAAGCGTTGGACCACGAACGGCAGGTAGCTCTACACGATAGCGTGGAGACCCCCCTCTGCTCCCCCCGCCGGCGGGGGGATGGGGGGTGAATTCGGCTCTTCCACGCTAAACTGTGGAGCTACCCGAACGGCACGAAAGGCCGCGAAAGTCACGAAAAAGAGCCGTGGGGTCTCCGTTTCGCGGGTTTCGTGGAATTTCGTGTCCTTCGTGGCCCGAGCGACCATCTACCGCGTAAAGCCTAACTCTCACTATCCCCTCAGGAGACGCGCGGCAGACCGCGCCGGATTTCGTCCAGGGCGTTCAGCAGGGTGTCAATCTCCTCGACGGTGTTGTAGTGCGCGGCCCCGATGCGCAGCAGCCCTGTCGGCTCCAGGCCCAGCTGCGTCGTGACCGAGAGGGCGTAGAAGTTGCCGTTCCACACGTAGATCTCGCGCTGCGCTAACGCCTCGGCCAGCGCCAGGGGCGTCGTCCCCTCCATCGTGATGGACACGGTCGGCACGCGCTCGGCCAGGCGGCCGGGATCGGTGATGCCGTAGACCCTGACGCCGGGGATGTCCATCAGCCCGCACACGAGGCGCTCCGAGAGCCGCTGCTCGTAGGCCTGGATGCCCTCCATCGCCCGCAGCAGGCGCGCGCGGCGGCTCTCGCCCGGCTCGCCGCCGTCGGCCAGGGACGCCAGGTAGTTGATCGCCGCCAGGGTTCCGGCCTGGCCCTCGTGGTTCTGCGTGCCGGTCTCGAAGCGCGTTGGCAGGGCGTTGTCGGCCGGGCGCACCTTGTAGGCGAACAGGCGCTCCAGCGCATCCTCGCGGCCATACAGGATGCCCATGTGCGGGCCGAAGAACTTGTACGCCGAGCAGGCGAGGAAGTCCGCGCCGAGCGCCTGGACATCCGTCGGGCCGTGGGGAACGTACTGCACGGCGTCAATGTACGTCAGCGCGCCGACGCTGTGGGCCATGTCTACGGCGCGGCGCACGTCGTTGATCGTCCCGACGGCGTTGGAGGCGTAGCCGACGGCGACGATTTTGGTGCGCGGTGAGAGCTGCGCGGCGAGGGTGTCCAGGTCCAGGGTGCAGTCCTCGTGGCGGAAGTCCACCCAGCGGACGACGGCGCCGCTGTCCCGCGCGAGCAGCAGCCACGGGGCGATGTTGGCGTCGTGGTCCAGGTGTGTGACGATGATCTCGTCGCCCGGCTTCAGCCCCAGCCCCAACGAGCGGCTGATGGCGAACGTCAGCGATGTCATGTTCTGGCCGAAGACGATCTCGCGCGCCGACGCCGCGCCGAGCAGGTCGGCGGCCGCCTGATGCGCCTCAGCAATGACTTCGTCGGTCAGGCGGGAGGTACGAAACGCGCCGTGGGTGTTGGCGTTGGCGGTGAGCAGGTAGTCGCTCATCGCGTCGGCGACGGACTGGGGGACCTGCGTCCCCCCCGGATTATCGAGGAAGATGGGGGCGCGGCCATCGAAGGCGCGCAGGAGGGACGGGAATTGGGCGCGGGCCGCGCGGACGTTGGGGAGAATCACGGTGCTGGACACAGGCGCTCCTTGCTAAATGGTGGGAATGGGGTTATTGTAAGGAAGTTGCTTCTGACAGCAAATGTACACTGGGTGCGTTTCGTAGTGACGACTTCAGTCGTTCTGCGACCGCGAGAGCGACTGGAAGTCGCTACTACATGTCTCTGGACGCTGCTACCCTAGCGGCTCCATCGTTTGCTCCAGTGGCGTCGGCCGGGCGGTGATGCGTGGGAGCATGGCCGCGACGACCAGGCCGGCGAGCGCGGCGACGCCGTAGAGGCCGACGAAGCCGTACCCCTGGAGCACCAGCCCCAACACCCACGCCCCCACCCCAATCCCCAGGTCGAAGCCCAGATAGAAGATGGCGATGGCGTGGCCGCGCATCTCTGGCGCGGCGCGCTCGACATGGATGGCGATGAGCGCCGGATGGACGATGCCCGAACCGTAAGCCACCAGGGCGGCGGCGGCGAACAGCTCGATCTGCCTCGTGGCGATGGCGAACAGCCCCAGGCCGGCGACCATCATGAGGGTGGACAGAACCAGCACCCGGCTGCGGTCTATGGTGTCCAGGCGGCGGCCCACGGTGAGCCGCGACAGGATGATAGAGATGCCGTAGACCGTGTAGACCAGGCCGGCCGAGCCGAGATCGCGGCGCTCGGCCAGCAGCGGCAGGAATTGCAGGAACGCGCCCCACGACAGGCCGAAAATGCACGTGATGAGCATGGGCAGGCGCAGGCTCGGCTCGACGTGGACGACCTCGCGCCAGTCGCCCCTCCTGGGCTGCGCAGGCCGCGTGTCGGGGACGCCGAACGCCAGGAGACCGCCGAGGGCGGCGAACGCCCCCGACAGCCACAGGGCGCCGGTCAGCGAGATGACCGGCATGAGAGCGCTGATGATGGCCGGCGTCATGGTCATGGCGACATTTGCGGCGATGCCGAAGATGGCGACGGCGGAGGCCCGCCGCGCCGCTGGCACCAGGTCAGTGACCAGGGCCGTCGAGGCGGTCGTGAAGGCGACGTAGCCACCGGCTTGCAGGAGGCGCAGGCCGAACAACAGGGCCGGCGATGTGGTGAAGGAGAAGCCGATGGCGCCGACCATGAGCGAGAACGTCCCGAACAGGATGACTTTGCGCCGGCCATACGTGTCTGCGGTTGTGCCGGCCAGCGGCCGCCCGATGAGCGACGCGACACCGAACGCGCCGAGGATGACACCGATGAGCCAGTCGGGCAGGCCAATCTGATGCAGGTACAGGGGGACGGGCACCAGCAGGGTGTAGTAGCCGACGAAAAACGCCAGGGTGGCGACCCACGCTGTCCAATAGGCGCGCTCCTGCGAAGCGATGATACGCATGGCTCCCCCTGCGGTTAGCGGCGGCCAAACTCCCGTTCCAGGTGCGCCGCGCTCAGATGGATCATCGTCGGCCGACCGTGGGGGCACGTGCGCGGCGAGTGGCACGCTTCGAGCTGCTGGATGAGCGCCTGCATCTCGCCGGTCGAGAGCGTCTGCCCGGCCTTGATCGCCACGGTCTTGCACACGGCGCGCAGGAGGGCGGCCTCGTTATCCACCTCGAGTGGGTTGCGGCGGCCCTCGCCCACCTGGGTCAGGATGTCGCGGAGGGCGGGGCGCGGGTCGGCGGCGCGGAGGGCGGCGGGGACGGCGCGAATCAAGACGGTGTTCGCGCCGAACGGCTCTAAGCTGAACCCGGCGCTGTCGAGCGGCTGCGCGTACTCGTCGAGGATCGCCGCCTCACCGGGCGTCAGCTCCAGCGCCAGCGGCTCTAGCAGCGTTTGACGGGCAACGTCCGACGCGGCGTGGCGGGCGAGGAATTGCTCGTACAGGATGCGCTCGTGGGCGGCGTGCTGATCTATGAGGTACAGGCCGTCCGGGCCTTCGGTGATGATGTACGCCTGGGCGACCTGGCCGATGACGCGCAGGACGGGCAGCTTGCCGCCGCCGACGAGCGGCGCGGGGACGGGGGGCGCGTCGTTCGTGCGGTAGATGTCCCAGGCCGGGATGGGCGACGGGGACGCGGCGGAACCGCCACTTGGGTTCGTCCACCACGGCGCGGCGGGAGTCTGCCACGCCGCGCCGGGGGCCGACGGTGCGCCGTCGGACGACTCCCACGTCGGCGCGCCGCCAAACTGGGGGATGGGGGCGTGGCGCAGGAGGGCGCGGCGCACGGCCTGCTGGATGGCCCCGAACACGGCGCGTCCGTCGCGGAAGCGCACCTCGGCCTTCGTCGGGTGAACGTTGACGTCCACGTCCTCGGCGGGCAGGCGCACGTGCAGGGCAATGACGGGGAAGCGGCCGACCATGAGCAGGGTGTGATAGGCCTCGCTGACGGCGACGTTGAGGGAGCGGTCCTGCACCAGGCGGCCGTTGATGATGAACGTCATGTGGGCGCGGTTGGCGCGGCTGACGGCCGGCGGGCTGATGTAGCCGAAGACGGCGACCGGCCGCTCCACAGGCGCGGCGTTGGCTGTGTCGTCGGCATCCTCGTCGCCGTCGTCCAGCGGCTCTTCGAGGGTCTCCGGCTCGATCTCGATCATCTGGCGCGCCGCTTCGACGCCATACACCGACGCCAGGCTGTCCAGGAGTGTGCCGCCGTTGTGGGTGAACGCCGCGCGGCTCTCGTTGATGAGGCTGAAGCGGCAGGCGGGGTAGGCCAGGGCCATGTGGGTCAGTAGGGTGTGAATCTGCCCGGCCTCGGCCGTCGCCGATTTGAGAAACTTCAGCCGCGCCGGGGTGTTATAGAAGAGGTTCTCGACGCTGATGACGGTGCCGGCAGGGATGCCGACGCTGGCTCGCTCGACGACACGGCCGGCGTCCAGGCGGAGACGGCTGCCGACGGTTTCGTCCCGCGTGCGCGTGACCAGGCTGACGCGGCTGACGGCGGCGATGCTCGGCAGCGCCTCACCGCGAAAACCGAGGGTGTGAATGTGGAACAGGTCGTCGGCGGAGCGGAGCTTGCTCGTGGCGTGGCGCTGAAACGCCGTCTCGACCTCGTTGGCCGGGATACCGGCGCCGTTGTCGGCGACGCGGATGAGGCGCTGGCCGCCCTCGCGGATCTCGACGCGAATGTCGGTGGCCCCGGCGTCCAGGGCATTTTCGATCAGCTCCTTGACGACCGAGCCGGGGCGCTCGATGACCTCACCAGCCGCGATTTTGGCAGCGACGTCGTCGGAGAGCACTTGAATAGGCATACATCCTCCCTCGCACCTGCGGACTAGAAGTTTAGCACAGATGACCGAGTGAGAAAAGCCGTCCTGAAGGCCGGTCGTGTTGTTCATTTGCCCGTTTCTGGTATCGGATGCAAAATTATACCAGTCTGGATGGAACAAAACTCGCGCCCCAAACCAAAACCGCCTGCCAATGAGGTGTCACGACGGACGGGACGCTGCCGAATCAAACCCGCCGCCGCTGGAATTGTCGAGGACCGAAATGGAGCCGCAGAATCAGATCGCTGTATTCATTGATTTCGAGAACATCGCCGCTGCTGCTGAGGATGACCACCGCGAGCTAGAGCTAGGCAAGCTCTTCGACTTCCTGAAGAACCGAGGCCGCGTCACCATCAAGCGCGCGTATGGCGATTGGCGGCGCTACAGCCGCTACCGCAGCGAGCTGCTCGAGAATGCCGTCAACCTGGTCCAGCTCTACAGCTACGGCATGGCCCACAAGAACGGCGCCGACATCCGCCTGTGCATCGAGGCTATCGAGACTGTCTTTACCCACTCGAACGTGCAGACGTTCGCCATCGTCTCCGGCGACTCCGACTACTCGTCCCTGATCAACAAGCTGCGCGAGTACGGCAAGTACACCGTCGGCATTGGCCTGCGGCGCTCGACCAGCGAGATCCTCGTCAAGAGCGTGGATGAGTTCGTGTTCTACGAGGCGCTGGTCGGTAGCCTGGACCTGTCCCAGGAGTTCGACGTCAGCGAAGCTCACGCCGTCCTCCTGCGCGCCCTGCGCGCCTTCGAGCAGCAGGGCGAGATCCCGGTGTTCGCCGGCAAGCTCAAGCAGCGCATGGTGGCGCTCGACCCGGCGTTCAACGAGACCTACTACGGCTACGATCAGTTCAAGACCTTCCTGGAGGATAGCACCGACATCGTGCGCCTGGAGGTGCGCGACGGGCAAATCTACGTCGCGCCGCTCGACGCCCAGGAGATGGCTGCGGTTCCGAAGGGCGACTTGCGCCCCCTGGCCGAGACGTACAAGCGCTACCTGCGCCGCGTTGGCCTGCCGGTGCTCGATCTCGGAACGCGGCGGGGCGTCCTGGGCGACATCTACGAGGTGTTCAACACCAGCATGCAGCCGGTCAGCCTGGAGCAGGTTGCCATCATGTTGCGCGAGCGCTACGACGGCGAGAACGCCCTGCGGCCCCAGAGCCAGGTGCGCGATGTCCTCCGTCTCGCCTATCGCAGCAGCTGCCTCGAGTTCGCCAACCCGCCCTCCCTGGCGGCCCCCGCCGAGCTGATGTCCGGCGTGGACGGCGACACGTTCGTCCGCCGCAGCGAGGGCGCTTACGTGCGCAAGATCGTCGAGGGCGGCCTGCAGATTGACGTGGTCGAGGTGTCCATCGCTCTGTTCGGTGGCCCGGAGCACGCCGAGTACATCGAGGCGCTCCTGAGCGAGATGGTGCGCGTTGGCGTCATCGAGCAGACCGACGGCACGTTCACGGCCCCGCCGCAGCAGTCCACCAACCCCTTGAGCGCCCACGCCCCCTTGCTGCCGGTGCTGCCCGACCTGGACAACATTGACCCGCCTGCCGAGGCCGTCATTAGCTGCCTGGAGTCGCGCCGTCTGTTCGACGAAGGCACGCGGCTGCGCGTGCGCGACTTCGCGGCGAGCGCCACCAAGTACCTCCTGGCGACAAAGATTCAACAGATGGCCCTGGACACCGGCGAGGCAGGCGCGACGCTGGAAGACCTCAAATGGTATCTGGCCGGCTATTGTTCGGTGCAGGCGGGCTACCGATTCGTGGAGCGCGAGTACGAGGAAGCTGTCCCGTACTACCTCGCCTTCTTCTACCTGGCCTACACCGACGACATGGTGCAGGAGCGCGTGCGCGGCCTGATGCGTCCGATGCTGTCGTACTTTCTCGCCATCGCCGGCCGCCGTTTCGAGCCGACGTTCCAGGCGCAGCCCAACGCTTCGCCGGTGCAGATGGCGTTCCAGCTGCACCACCATCCGAACCCGGCCGTCGGCCGCGCCCTCGAAGACCTGCTGACCCGGCTGTGCGCCGTCAGCCCGACGCCCATCCGCACGCTGCTGAAGCAGCTTGCCATGCTGCCCGGCGAGCTGCCCCAGAAGGAGCGCACGGCCCAATTCCTGTCGCGGCTGCTGGGGCCGTATGAGAACAGCCCTGAGCCGATGCGCGAGGTGTGATGACGACGTCGGACCGCGAAGCGTTGCAGGAGCTTCTCAAGACTGTCAAGCCCCTGGTGTCCCAGGGCTTGAAGCGGCCGGCTGGGGTCAGCGGTGGGCCGTCGAGCCTGGTGAGTACGCTGACCGAGCGCTGGGCGACGAAGCAGCGCCTCATCGAGCGCTTGCTGCAAGAGGACGAGCCGCGCCTGGCGCTGGACCAGTTCGAGACACGCACCCGCGAGTTCACCGAGAAGTACCCGGATCGGCCCGGCTGGACCGACAAAGCCAGCCAGGAGTGGCGGGCCGACCTGGTGCTCCAGAGCTGCGAGGAGATTCGTGACCACCTGGACAGCTGGGATGTGAGCGACGACGACTTCGCCGATGAGGAACCCGACAGCGATACTCTCTGAGTCTAAAACCCCTGAGACACCCCTCGCGTTTGCGCTAAGCGACGTGCGCCTGGCCGACTTGCGAGGGGTGGTCCGTTTGGAGCGTCTGTGCTTCACCACCGAGGCGTGGGGTTGGATTGACTTCACCGGCGCCCTCGTCGTCCGCCACATTTTCCGCAAGGCCGTCGCAGCGGATCGCCTCCTGGGCTTCATCGTCGGGGCGGTGGACTGGAACACCGGCATCACCTGGATCGTGAATATCGCTGTCGCCCCGGCGGCGCGCAACAACGGTATCGGCCGGGCGTTGATGCAGGACGTGGAGGCGCGCGCACCGACGCGGCGCTTCCGACTCGTGGTGCGCGTGGACAACGACCCCGCGCGACACCTTTACCGCAGCCTGGGCTACCAGGAGATTGGCATTCGCCCGCGCTACTACGTCGGCCCGACCGACGGCATGGAGATGGAAAAGAATTATGAGTGATACACTGGTCCTGACGAATGCTCGCGTGTACACGATGGAGTGGGCGCGGCCCGCCGCCGATGCCGTCGCGGTACAGGGCAACCGCATCGTCGCCGTTGGCGCGGCGGATGAGATGCCGGATGGGCGGCGCATTGACCTGGGCGGGCGGACCGTCACGCCCGCGTTCACCGATGCCCACCTGCATATCATGAGCTGGGCGCTAAATCTCGACCGTCTGGCCCTCGACGGCATCGCCAGCGTCGCTGAGATTCAGCGGCTGGTCGCGGACAAGGCGGCGATGACGCCGCCCGGCCAATGGATTCGCGGTTGGGGCTGGAACCACAACCTGTGGGGCGGCGCCTTCCCATCGCGCGCCGACCTGGACCGCGTCGCGCCCAACCATCCGGTCGCTCTGACGCGCAAGGACGGCCACTCAGTGTGGGCGAACAGCCGCGCCCTCGAGCTGGCCGGCGTAACGTCAGTCACACCTAACCCGCCCGGCGGTGAGATTCGCCACGATGAGCGCGGCGAACCGACGGGCGTGGTGGCGGAGAACGCCAACAGCCTCATCTATGACGCTATCCCGCTGCCGACGTCGGAGCAGCGCCGCGCTGCTCTGGAGCGCGGCTTCCCCATCATGCACCGCATGGGCATCGTCGGCGGCCACGAGATGGGCTACGACGACGGGCCGGGGCTGTGGGCGGACTTTACGGCGCTCAAAAACGACGGCCGCCTCCCCCTCCGTGTCGCCATGTACATGCCCAAGCACTATCTCAACGAAATGATCGCGCGCGGCACGCGCTCCGGCGACGGCGACCACAACCTGCGCGTCGGCGGCCTCAAGGTGTTCATGGATGGCAGTCTCGGTTCTGAGACGGCGGACATGATCGAGCCGTTCGAGGGGCAGCCCAACAATCGCGGCATCGTCACGACGGAGTTGGACGAGTTTCGTTCCCTCGCTTTCCGCGGCGCTCAGAACGGCATCAGCCTCGCCATCCACGCGATCGGGGATGGAGCCAATCGCAAGGTTCTCGACGTATTCGCCGAGTGGCGCGCAGGCCTCGGCGCCGATTCGCCGCTGCGTCAGCGCATTGAGCACGTCCAGATCCTTCACCCAGACGATCTGGGACGCCTGGCCGAGCTAGGCGTCGTCGCCTCGATGCAGCCGATCCACGCCACCTCCGATATGCTGGTCGCCGATAAACTCTGGGGCGCGCGCGCCCGTTACTCCTACGCCTGGTGCTCACTTCTGGGCCGCGGGACGCGGATGGCGTTCGGCTCGGACGCGCCCGTCGAAACGCCCGATGTCATCCAGGGCATCCACGCCGCGGTCACGCGCCGCCGCGCCGACGGCACACCGGAGGGCGGCTGGTACGCGGCGGAGTGCGTGTCCGTCCCCACCGCTATGCACGCCTATACCGCTGGGGCTGCCTACGTGACCGGCGAGGAGGCGGCGAAGGGTACGCTGACGCCGGGCAAGCTCGCGGACCTGGTCGTGTTGAGCGACGACATCTTCGAGGTGCAGCCCATGGACATCCTGAACGCCCGCGTGGACGCGACCATGTTCGACGGCCGGTGGGTCTACCAAGACAAACTCTAACTACGGAGGTTCTCCATGCCCCAGCTCCACGGCGTCTATCCCGCCTGCGTCACCCCGTTCACCGACGACGATAAGGTGGACACGGCCGCCATCAAGCACAACATTGGCCTGTGGGCGGCCGCCGGCTGCCACGGCTTCCTGGCCCTCGGCTCGACCGGCGAGTTCGTCGTTCTCGACGACAACGAGCGCGACCAGGTTATCACCGCCACCCGCGACGCCGTGCCCGCCGACCGCATCCTGTCCGTCGGCGTGGGTCACCAGGGGACGGCGCAGACGATTCGCCAGGCGAAGCGCGCCGCCGAGCTGGGGGCGGATGTCGTGCTGGTCGTGACGCCGTTCTTCTACAAGCCGCAAATGAGCCACGCTGCCCTCGTCGCGCACTATACCGCCGTCGCGGACGCCTCGCCCGTCCCCGTGCTCATCTACAACGTCCCGATTTTCACCGGTCTCAATATCGGCGTTGAGACTGTGGCGGCCTTGTCGCGCCACCCGAACATCGTCGGCATGAAGGATAGCTTTGGCGATGTCGGGCAGCTCGCCGCCGAGGTAGATAGCGCCGCCGACGGCTTCGCCCTGTTCACAGGCGCGGCGCGCGTGCTACACGCGGCCATGCTCGTCGGCTGCGTCGGGGCGAACCTGGCCGTCGGCAACGCCGCGCCGGAACTGGCCGTCGCCATCTATGACGCTGCTGTCGAGGGCCGCCATGAGGATGCGCGCCGCCTCCAGACGGCGCTGACGGCGTTCGAGGCGCAGGTGAGCCGGCCGTATGGCGTCGCCGCCTACAAGTACGCCCTGGACCTGCGGAGCTATCGCGGCGGCAAGTCGCGCGCGCCCTTGCTCGCGCCGGACGACGCCGCGAAGGCCCGCATCGCCGACGCGCTCCATCTGCTGGACGCCCAGCCAAGTTGATTCATGATCCCCGGCCTGGGGGATCGCCCACGGACCCGGTGGGAGGCCCCCCCGTGGATGCCCCCACGGGGGGCGCGCCCGGTATGTGTAGGGGCAGGCCCCCGTGCCTGCCCCGGTTTCCGACGGACGGGGGGCGGGGCATGTGGAATGGCGGGGGATGGGGCATCCACGGGGGGGCGGGGTATGTGGGATGGCGGGGGATGGGGCATCCACGGGGGGCGCGCCCGGTATGTGTAGGGGCAGGCCGATGGAGCATCCACGGGGGGATGGGGCATCCACGGGGGGGGGGGTATGTGGGATGGCGGGGGATGGGGCATCCACGGGGGGCGGGGTATCCACGGGGGGCGGGGTATGTGGGATGGCGGGGGATGGGGCATCCACGGGGGGCGGGGTATCCACGGGGGCGGGGTATGTGGGATGGCGGGGGATGGGGCATCCACGGGGGGCGGGGCATCCACGGGGGGCGGGGCATGTGGAATGGCGGGGGGCGGGGCATCCACGGGGGGGCGGGGCATGTGGAATGGCGGGGGGCGGGGCATGTGGAATGGCGGGGGGCGGGGCATCCACGGGGGGCGGGGTATGTGGGATGGCGGGGGGCGGGGTATGTGGGATGGCGGGGGATGGGGCATCCACGGGGGGGCGGGGTATGTGGGATGGCGGGGGATGGGGCATCCACGGGGGGGCGGGGTATGTGGGATGGCGGGGGATGGGGCATCCACGGGGGGATGCCCCTACGAGAGGGAACGGAATTACGTCTATGCCGATACATTATGACCCCAACATTCATCATCGCCGGTCGATACGACTGAAGGGATACGACTATTCTCAGGCAGGCGCCTATTTCGTGACCATCTGCACCCAAGATCGGGTCTGTCTACTCGCCCACATCGTGGATGGCGTCGTTGAGTTGACGCCGGCTGGATGCATGGTCGAACAGGTCTGGGACGAGGTGCCGCAATACTATCCCGGCATCGAGACGGACGCATTTATCGTCATGCCGAACCACATTCATGGCATCCTCGTGTGGGCCGAGGCACATGGCGAATTGTCGCTGCCCGATGTGGTCCACCGAGTGAAATCTCTGACAACGGCACTCTATCGGCACGCAGTGGTACAGAAGAACTGGACGCCCTTTCCAGGCCGGTTGTGGCAGCGCAACTACTATGAGCATATCATTCGCGACGAGGCTGACCTCGACCGTATTCGCCAGTACATCGCTGCCAATCCGCTAAAGTGGGTGAGCGACGATCTCTACCCGTCGTAGAAGGGAGGGTGAGCGCACATGGCATCCTGGCCGACTGGCTGGGGCACGGTCCGTTCTTCGCCTTGCCTGTCCGCGCCACGGCGGCTGATCCACAGTTGCTACTCCTGGACGCGCTGTCGCGGCCGCCGGGCGGCGAGGTCCCTATCCACGACTAACGCTTGGAGCGAACATGACGAATACCCAACCGAACATTTCCGTCTTCATCTCCGCCGACATGGAAGGCATCAGCGGCATCATTGACAATGAATATACGACGCCGGGCCGCTCGGACTACCCCCGCGCACGGGAGTTGATGACTCTCGACGTGAACGCAGCCGTCGAGGGGGCGCTGGCGGGCGGAGCAAATCGCGTCCTGGTCAACGACAGCCACGGCCCAATGCGCAACATCCTCATCGAGAAGCTGCACCCGGCGGCGCGGCTAATTAGCGGCTCGCCCAAGCCGTTCTCGATGATGCAGGGCGCCGACCAGGGCTGGGACGTGGCTTTTCTCGTCGGCTATCACGCGAAGGCCGGCACGCCCGATGCCATCCTCGACCACACGTGGAGTGGCATCATCTACGAGGTGTTTCTGAACGGCATCGAGGTCGGCGAGATTGGGCTGAACGCGGCGCTGGCGGGCTGGTACGACGTGCCCGTCGCGCTCGTGACCGGCGACGACAAGGCCGCAGCAGAGGCGCGCGAGCTGCTGGGCGAGCCGCTGTCCACGGCGGTGGTCAAGTACGCTGTGGGGCGTTACGCCGCTGAGTGCCTCAGCCTGGAGACGGCACACGCAGCGATCCGCGACGCGGCGCGGGCGGCGGTGTCGGGGCCGCGGCCGATGCCGTTCAAGCTTGCGCCGCCGTATCACCTGGTCGTGGGGTGGGGGAAGACGATGCACGCCGAGGCAGCGGCGACCGTACCAGGCAGCCGCCGCGTGGATGGTCGGCATGTCGAGATAACGCTGGACAGCTTGCCGGAGCTATACCTCGCCTGGCGCGCCTTTAACAGCCTCGCCGGAACGGTGTCATAAGCCATTGTCATTTTTCGGTGTGACTTCCACGGATGTACGCCATTGGCGTATAATAGCATCTAGATGTCGGGACTAGCATACTGCGCCCATGGTTATCATTGAGACCTCCGTCTTTACGCGTCAGGTGCAGGGGCTGCTGGGAGAGGATGACTATCGCAACTTGCAGGCGGTTTTAGCGCAGCGGCCCGACCTCGGGGCTGTTATCCCCGGAAGCGGTGGACTGCGCAAGGTTCGTTGGGGCGCTCAAGGGCCTGGAAAGCGCGGTGGCGTCCGGGTGATCTACTACTGGATTGTGAAGCAAGATAGACTACTGATGCTTATGATATACACCAAGGGCGAACGAGACGATCTGTCGGCTGAGCAGCTACGCATCTTGCGCACACTGGTGGAAGAGGAATACCCGTGAAAGACGAACTATTTGCGGACTTGCTTGCCAGTGTCAGAGAGGGTGGCGCTATTCTTCGTGGCGACGTTGCACCGTCTCGCGTTTATGCTTCTGATGCGCTAGACGTCAGGCAGATTCGTCACAGTTACGGGCTTTCTCAAAGAGAGTTCGCTTTGCTGTTGGGAATCAGCATCAAGACGTTGCGCAACTGGGAGCAAGGCCGCCGCACCCCGGAGGGTCCGGCGCGCGTGCTACTCCAGGTCGCAGTCCGACATCCCGAGGCATTGTGGGATGTTGTGAGCCTGGCGATTCACGAGGAGCCGGACGGAGAGTAGCCCGCAATTTGGTTGTTGCGTATATGTCTCCAGGCCGGGCGTGTGTCCCGGCCCCTTGTTTTGCTCCGGCGCTTGCCTCCCCCTGGGGTTGCGGGTATACTTGCCCCGATTGGAGCCGCACGGCCATTTGTTCTATGACCACCCAGACGCCTCGGCGACCCGCCATTCCCCCCATTGTCGGCATTCTCATCGGCATCACAGCGGTGTCGTTCGCCGCCATCTTCATTCGCTACGCATCCCTGGGCGGCGCGCCCGCCCTGGCCATCGCCGCGTGGCGCATGCTTCTGGCGAGCCTGATCCTGGCGCTCCCCGCGTCTTTTCGCGCCAAGAGTGAACTACGCGCGCTCAATCGCCGACTTGCGCTGCTGGCGGTGCTGGCGGGGGTGTTTCTGGCAGCCCATTTCGCCACGTGGATCAGCTCCTTACAGCTAACATCTGTCGCGTCCTCGGCCGCTCTTGTCTCCACCTATCCCCTCTTCGCAGCCATCGCGTCGAGTCTCTGGCTCAAGGAGCGCTTGCGGCCTATTGGCTGGGTAGGCGTTGGGGTGGCCGTCATCGGTAGCGCGGTGATTGCCTTCGGCGATGTCAGTGGCGGGACGGCGAACTCGGTGCTGGGGGACATGCTGGCCCTGGCAGGGGCTGTGACCGGCGCGGGATACTTCCTGCTCGGCCGCTCGGTGCGCCAGAGCCTGTCGCTGCTGGCGTACATCAGCCTGAGCTACAGCACGGCGGCCATCGTTTTGCTGGTCGTCGCGTTCGCCACGGGAACCCCGCTGCTCGGCTACAGCCCGACCGTGTACGTCATGCTACTGCTGCTGGCCGTCGTGCCGCAGCTTGTCGGTCACTCTGCGTTCAACTGGGCGCTCGGCTACCTGTCGGCCACGTTCGTGGCGGTGACGGTCGTTGGGGAGCCGATTGGCGCGACCATTCTGGCCTTTGCGCTGTTCGGCGAGCGGCCGGGGGTGGCGACGATTGTGGGCGGCGCGATGATCCTGGTGGGCATCGTTCTCGTCTCGCGCGCTGAGCTGGCGGGCCGCTCCCATCTCACACCGGCCGAGGTCGAGGTGGTGGCCGACGCGGGGATGGGATGAAGGCGCCGACCCCGCGCGCGGCGGCGCTGGGAACGGCGGCCGGCGCGGCCTGGTTCCTGGTGGCGTTCCTCGCGGCCGCCTGGCTTGCGCCGCTGACGCCGCTTCGCATGGGAATGGCGGCGTTGGCGACATCGCTGTGGCTTCTCGCTGCGGTTGGCCCGCTCCTGTACTTCGCCGGCGCGCTCGCGCTGCCTTCGTACACCGACTGGGCGGGTGTCGGCATCGTTGCCGCCGCCGGCGTGGCGCTGGACGTTGTCTTCTCACGTGTCGCCGCGTCCGGTGACGGCGCGGCGTTGGCCCCGGCGTTGGCAAGCCTGGGGCTATTGCTGGCGGCGGCCCTGGTCGGGGTCATCATCGCGCGCTTCGCCATCCTGGACGTGGACCTGCTGCTGCTCGTGTTCGTGTTGTACATCATCATTGACGCCTACTCGGTATTCCTGGGGCCAACCCAGGCTATCATCGCCCGCGGCGGGGCGGCCCTGAATCTCCTGACTGTACGCTTTCCTCTCTTGACCACGACACGCATTGTTCCCTCGATTGGGGCGACGGACTTCCTGGTGTGGGCGGCAGGGCTACAGGCAGCGTATCGGTTTCGCTTTCCGTACACTGCCTCGTTCGCTGCGCTGGCGCTAGGGTTGGCGGCGAGCGCGCTCATCAGCGCCGTCACGAGCCGTCCCGTCCCGGCCCTCCCACTGATGATGGTCTTCTACCTCATTCTCAACCGCCGCGCGTTTCGCTGGCGGCAGCCGGGCCTCTGGGCGCTGGCGGCTGGTCTCCTGGCGCTGGTAGTGGGCGTGGGGGTGTTGACTCGTTGGTGGCTGCTTCGCTGAAGGAGGAACAATGCTTCGCGTTCGATGGGCGGTGGCGTTCGCCGCCACCCTCGCCGTGCTGGCCGTCGGCAGTCGGCCGACGGATGCTCAATTCAACTACCGGTACTTTCAGTACCTGCCCACGATTGCGCGCACGCCGCAGGGCGCGCCGCCCGCGCCGACCATCTCGGCCGGCCGCGTGCAGTGGAACCTGATACAGCTGACGTGGAATGCTGTGCCGGGGGCCAAGGCGTACCATCTCTGGCAGAGTACTAACCCCTCTATGGCCGGCGCGGTGACGATTTACTCCGGCAGCGCGGCGCCAGTCAATGTGACACTGCCGATTGGCAATTTCTACTTCACGGTTCAGGCGGCCAACGACTTCGGCCGCCAGGTGAGTAACGTCGTCGGCGTGCCGGTCGTTGCTCCGCCACCCCCGCCACCTCCGCCGCCGCCCGACTACTGCACCGCGATCTCCGGCGCCAGCTATGGCTCGCTCTCGATCAATGGCGGGCCGACGGACCGTCCCGCCGAAAATCACGCCGACCTCAACCTGGCGCTTCGCGGCTACGAGCCGACGACCGCTCCGCTGCGGCTCGTGGACTACGGCGGCGCGTCGGACTCGCGCGCGCCCCAGTTGCCGGCGCTCTTCCTCGATGGCCGGACGCCGACGTTTACCTCGGCCTACAAAGTCTACGACTGGGACTGGGATACCAACTCGCGGGGCGGGTTGATCGGCGCATGGCCGGTGACTCTGCTGGGCATGGCGACAAGTCCCGGCGAGGTCATCCGCGCGCCCGACTCCGGCTACGACATCGGCCAGGGGTACGAGGTGCTTGTGCTCTACGCCAGCGAGACACGCCTGACGCTGAAGTACACGCGGGAGGACAACGTCGTGCAGGGCTACACGGTGCACCTGGAGAGCGTGTGCCCGGAGCCGTCGCTGCTGGCCCTGTACCGCCAGCTCAACAACCAGGGCCGAGGCCGTCTGCCGGCGCTGCGCGGCGGACAGACGCTGGGGCGGGCCAACGGCGGCGAGATTCGCGCCGCCGTGCGCGACTCGGGCACGTTCATGGACCCACGCTCGCGCAAGGATTGGTGGATCGGGCGGCTGACGAACCTGGAGCGCCTCCTGCGCCTCCAACTCGCGCCATAGGGATAGAGAGCGCCAACAGAGGCACAGAGGACACAGAGAACATGGGCCCGTTTTCCCCTCCTCTGTGCTCTCTGTGTCTCCGTGGCCGTCTTCTGCTTCTCCGCAGGCCGAGTTTTCGCTAGACGCCCTGGCTCTTGGGGGGGCGGCGCGACAGTGCGTCTTCGGCGGCGGTGAGCGCCGCCTCGTAGATGGCGAGGCCGCTGTCGGCGGTTGCCTTGTCAATGATCAGCGCCGGCATGAAGCGGATGGTGTTCAGGCCGCAGCCCAGGATGAGCATGCCGCGCGCGAAGCACTGCTGCACCACCTCGTCGCGGAGCTGGGCGTCGGGGTCGCCGGTCTCCGGGTCAATCAGCTCCACGCCGATCATCAGCCCCAGGCCGCGGATATCGCCCATCGCCGCGTGGCGTGGCTGCATCTCCCGCAGCGCTGCCTGCATATAGTCGCCCATGCGCGCCGCGTTTTCCAGCAACCCCTCGTTTTCGATGACCTCGATGGTGGCAAGTGCGGCCGCGCACGCCACCGGATTGCCCCCGAACGTGTTGGCGTGGGAGCCGGAATCCCAGGTCATGACGTCGGCGCGCGCCACGATTGCGCCGAGGGGCATGCCCGACGCAATTCCCTTGGCGTAGGAGACGATATCCGGCACGGCGCCCCAGTGCTCGATCGCGGACCACGTGCCGGTGCGCCCGAAGCCGCTCTGAATCTCGTCGGCGACGAGGAGGATGCCGTGCTTGTCGCAGATGGCGCGCAGCCGCTCGTGCCAGCCGGGCGGCGGGACGACGTAGCCACCCTCGCCCTGGATCGGCTCGACGAAGATCGCGGCGACCTCGTCGGCGGGGACAAGGCGGCGGAACAGCGTGTCTTCGATGTAGTCCACGCAGGCGATGCTGCAGTCGGGGTAGGTCAGGTTGATGGGGCAGCGGTAGCAGTAGCCGTATAGCGTGTGGGTGACGCCGGGCATGAGCGGCTCGAAGCCGCGGCGGTGGATCGCCTTGCTGCCGGTGAGGGCGAGGGAGCCCATCGTGCGCCCGTGGAACGAGCCGATGAAGGACATGAGGCGCGAGCGGCCGGTGTGGTAGCGGGCGAGCTTGAGCGCGGCTTCGTTCGACTCGGTGCCCGAGTTGGTGAAGAACACGCGCTTAGGGAAGTCGCCCGGCGTGATGGCGCACAGCTTGTCGGCGAGCTTGCTCTGAAGGTCGTAATAGAAGTCCGTGCCGGCCATGTGGAGGAACTGCGCCGCCTGGCGCTGGATGGCCTCGACGACGCGCGGGTGGCTGTGGCCGGTCGCGGTGGTGGCGACGCCGGCCGTGAAGTCGAGGAATCGGTTTCCATCCACATCCCATACGACGCACCCGCGCCCGTGGGACATGACGAAGGGGTAGGAGCGCGTGTAGGACGGGGAGATGACCCGGTCGTCCGCGCGCAGGATGGCTTCGCCTAGCGGCCCGGGCAGCGCTGTGCGAAGCTCCGGCGTGGTTGGGATGTCGGTCATTTCGACGAATTCAATAGACATAACACTTATCCTTTCTGCGATGATCTCACGGTGTCAGGCGAGCAAGAGCCGCCGGGCAAAGGTGATGAGGCGGTAGGCCAGCCAGCGCAGACCAGGCAGGCGAAGGGCGATCGCGGCCGCCGCGCCGCCGACCAGGGCGCCGGTCACGATGTCGAGGGGGTAGTGGACGCCGGCCATGACCCGCGCTGCGCCGAACAGCACCGCCAGAACGGCCATCGCCAGCCCCCAGCGTGGCTCGTGGACGGCGACGGCGGCGGCGAAGGCGAAGGCGACCGCCGCCGGATTGCTCGGCAGCGTCGAGTCTGTCGGACGGTAAAAGAGTAGGTGGACGTCATGCTCGGCAAACGGCCGCGGGCGGAAGAAGAGCAGGTTGGCGGCCTTGACAATCACGTTGGCGAGCACGACGGCGGCCGCCGCCTGGATCGCCGCGACCTGGCGCCGCTCCCGCTCCCCAAGCGTGCGCCCGGAGAACCAGAGGACGACGAGCAGCAGCGTCAGGGCCGTGGGGACGACGTAGTCGTTGACCAGGAAGCGCACCGCCGCGCTCAAGGGCGTCGAGCCAGCGGCCAGGCCATTCAGGGCGAGGAGGAGGAGGGTGTTCATGCGTGCGGCTCGGTCACCCATCGCGCGACCGGCGCAGACACCGCTGCCGGCGGAGCGCCTGCGGGTAGGTCATGCGGCGCAGCAGTGGCAGCCCCGGTTCCGTGTCCGGGTGTCCCTCGCCCAACCCCTCACCGGGCCAACTGCCGGAGCCGTCGGCTGTGGCGCCCGCTGGCAGGACGCGCAGCAGCGCTGCGCCGGCGAGCGTCACGACCAGGGCCAGGGCGGTTGCGCCGAAGGCGATGACGAACAGCTCCAGGCCGGCCGGTCCGGGGCGAAAGATGCCGTCGCTGAACCCGGCGAAGAACCAGGCGGTCGCGCCCACAATCGCCAGCCCGCCGAGGATGCGCCCGGCCCACGGCTGCCATGGCATAGGCGCCCAGGAGAGGCCTGTGAATTTGTACGTGGCCGCGATGAGCTGAAACGTACCGAGGCAGGCGACAAAAGAGGCGAGAAAGTAAGCTGGTGAGACGAGGGGGTTGCCATACTGGCCGCCGAAATGAAACAGCGACACGTGCTCTCCTGAACGACGTCGTTCCATGCGCGGCTCCGTGCCGCGCGTCCGTGGTCAATTATACCATACCCCACCGCCGCCCCAGAAGCGCGCGAAGATTTGCGCCTCACCGCAACCTATGGTACAGTTTTCTGTGGTCCGGCGACCGCATGAAGGCACGGACGATCAGGAGAGTGTATGCGTCGTGGATTCGTCGCCTGGCTGGTGTTGTGCGTTGGGGCTGCTATGCTGGCAATGGCCCCCCAGCCGGCGCCTCTCGCTCAGCAGTGTGCCAATGCCTATATCAGCTCACCCCGCTCCGGCTCAACCGTGCGTGGGGATGTCGAGGTGACGGGCAGCGCCAATATTGACCGTTTCCAGTTCTATAAGGTCGAGGTCTCCCCCATCAGCAATCCGGATGCCTGGTCCGCGGTGAGCAGCACGGTGCGCCAGCCCGTCGTCAACGGTCGCCTGGATGTCTGGAACTCTCGCGGCGTGGCGGATGGGTTGTATATTCTTAAGCTGACGGTGGTGGACGATCGCGGCCAGGAAGTCTGCCGCTCGGTTGTGCCGCAGATTCAGGTGGTCAACACAATCCGCGTTCAGCCGACGGATACACCCCAGGTGACGGACACCCCCGCCGCCACGGAAACGCCCCAGGGTCTGCCAACGGGCGGGTCGCGGACGCCCACGCCGGGGCCCGGCACGCCGACCGTTCCGCCGCTACCGACCATTCCTCCGCCCCCGGCTGGCCCAACTGCGGCCAGCGTCGCCCAGGCGGCTGCGCCTTCACCCACGGCCGGCGCCCGGACCACGGCCACGCCCGCCGCAGCGCCTTCGCGCACGTCCCTTAGCTCGCTCATTCCCGACCTGTCCGGTGTGCGCTCGGCGTTCGACCTGAGCCGCGTGCGCGACGCCTTCTTGCTGGGGGCGATCGCCACCGTGGCGGCGTTCACGTTTGTCGGCCTGATCCTGCTTCTCCGCCGCCTCCTGTAGGCTCTCGGCAACCATCATAGGAGCGCGCGAACGGGCATGGCGACCGAGACGTACCTGATTGTCGGCCTGGGCAATCCCGGCCCGCAGTACGCCCGAACACGCCACAACATGGGCTGGATGGTCGTCGAGCGGCTGGCGGAGGGGAGCCGCCTGTCGTTCGACCGCATTCAGTTCAAGGCGCGCGTGGCGGCGGGAACCGTCGGCGATCGGCGCGTCGTGCTGGCGAAGCCCCTCACCTACATGAACCTGAGCGGCGAGGCCGTCGGCCCCCTCCTGCGCTTCTACAAGATTCCCCTTGAGCATCTCCTGGTTGTCTACGACGAGATTGATCTTCCGTTCAACACCCTCCGCCTGCGCTCCGAAGGGGGAGCGGGCGGCCATCGCGGCATGCGCTCCATCATCCAGACCCTCGGCAGCCAGGACTTCGCGCGGTTGCGTGTCGGTGTCGGCCGCCCGCCGAACGGCTGGGAGGCCGCTGACCACGTCCTGGCCCCCTGGACGAAGGACGAAGCGGCGCTCGTGCCGGCGCTGGTCGAGCGGGCGGCGCTGGCCGCTGAAACATGGCTGACAGAGGGCATACTATCGGCCATGAACCGCTTCAATGCGAACGTCTGAGCGACACAGTCTTTTGCCGCGCCACATTGTCTGTGCTACACTTTACGGACTCTTGTGAGGCGAGACGATGAGTGAGATTGTTTTATCGGGTCTGACCAATTTCGTGCGCACAACGCCTGGCTACCGCACCCTGGTCAAGGGGCTGCGGGCGCATCGCGCCAGCCAGGATCGGCCCACTCCCTTGAGAGTGGCGGCGCTCGAAACGGCGCGCCCTGTCCTCGCGGCGGCATTGCTCCGTGACCTGAAAGCGCCGATCCTGCTTCTGACCGCGCATCCTGACCGGGCGCACCAGCTCGCGCAGCACGTGCGCGCCTTCGTGCGCCAGGAGAGCGACGTTCTGCGCTTCCCTGCCCCCGACGCCCTGCCCTACGAACGCATCCCCTGGGACCTGGAAACTCGCCGCCAGCGCCTCGACACGCTCACGACGCTCACGCGGCTGTGGAAGCCCGTGGAGGCGTCCGCCAACGCCGCCGCGCCGTCGGTTGCGCCTCAAGCGAGCGCTTACCTGGGGGCGGCCGAGAACGGCGAGTCCCCCTGGCCGATTGTCGTGACGTCGGTGCGCGGTCTCCTAACGCGCACCCTGACGCCGGCCGAGCTGGACAAGTCACTGGTGCATCTGCGCCAGGGACGGCAGATGGACCTGCCGCGCCTGTTGGAGCGCCTCAGCGCCATCGGCTACGAGATGGTGGCGGTGGTCGAGGGGCCGGGCACGATCAGCCACCGCGGCGGCATCGTAGACATCTACCCCACGACGAGCGCCAGCCCGCTTCGAATCGAGTTCTTCGGCGACGAGATCGAGTCGCTGCGCCGCTTCGACCCGGCGACGCAGCGCAGCGCCGAGACGCTGGAGGAGGCGATCATCGCGCCGGCCGCCGAAGCCCTGGCTGGACGCGGCCTCGCCGTCGCCGACCGACTAAATCTCGACCTGAGCAATCTGCATCCGTTGGCGCAGGCGCAGTTTGCGCGCGAAATCGAAGGGCTGCAATCCGGCGTCCCGGTACGCGACATCGAGTTCTACCTTCCCTATCTGCACCCGATGCCGGCGACACTCCTGGACTATCTGCCGCCCAACGCCTGGATTCTCCTCGACGACTGGCAGGAGATCGCCACGGTGGGGCCGGAGGTCGGCGCGCAGGCGGAGACGTTGCGCGATGGGCAGGTGCGCGCGGGCGAGCTGCCCATGCACTGGGACGCCAACCCCGTGGTCGCCTGGGGCGATGTCCAGGGCAGCCTGCTGGCGCGCTCGGCGGTGGCCCTGGAGGACGTACCCACGGCGCGGGGCGAGCGCGGCGGCATCCTGGAACCGGCGCCGCGTCCGGCCGGGGCGGCGGAAGGGGACGCCGAGCCGACGCAGTCGGAGACCGGGCGGGCGATCGGTGAGATGTTCGTGGCCTCGCCACGCTACGGCGGCCAGCTCGGTGAGGCGGTGCAGCAGGTGCTGGATTGGGTGGACAACGGCCAGGCCATTGTGCTCGTCTCGCGCCAGGCCGACCGCCTGGCGGACCTGTTCAAGGGCTGGGGCGTCCATCTCAAGCCGCTGGCGGAGCTGACCGGCATCCCCGGCCCGCGTAGTCTGACGCTCATTCGCGGCGTCCTGGGCGAGGGCTGGCGCGTCTCAGAGCCGGCTGCCCCGCCGACGGATGCGCGCGGCCACCTGGCTGCGGCGCTCCACACCCTGCCGCCGCGTCGCGGTGAGGGCGACGACGGGGACGACGGTGGGAGTGACGGTCAGGTCAAGTTAACCCTGCTCACCGACGGCGAGCTGTTCGGCTGGCGGCTGCCGCGCCGCCGCCGCGCCCGCCAGCGCCAGGCATCGCCGCCGGAGTCTTTCTTCTCTGACCTGCGGCCGGGCGACTATGTGGTGCACATCGAGCACGGTATTGGCCGCTTCGTCGGCATGGTCAAGCTGGAGGTCGCTGGCACGGAGCGCGAGTATCTGGAAGTCGAGTATTCGCGCGGCGACAGGCTCTACGTCCCCACCTACCAGGTGGACCGCGTCTCGCGCTACGTCGGCGTCGGCGATGCCTCACCCGAGGTGAGCCGTCTCGGCGGCACAGACTGGGAGAAGGTCAAGGAGCGGGCGAAGCGGGCCGTGGAAGAGCTGGCCCGCGAGCTGCTCGATCTCTACGCCGCGCGCGAGTCCGTCAGCGGCCACGCCTTCGGGCCGGACACCCCGTGGCAGGCCGAGCTAGAGGCCAGCTTCCCGCACACCGAGACCGAAGACCAGATGCGCGTGATCGAGGAGGTCAAGGCCGACATGGAGCGGCCGAAGCCCATGGACCGCCTCATCGCCGGCGATGTGGGCTACGGCAAGACCGAGGTCGCGCTGCGGGCCGCGTTCAAGGCGGTGATGGACGGCAAGCAGGTCGCCATCCTCGTGCCGACGACGATCCTGGCGCAGCAGCATTACAACACGTTCATGCAGCGCCTGGCCGCCTTCCCGGTCACGGTGGCGTGCCTCTCGCGCCTGCAATCCGACCGCGAGCAGCGCGAGATCGTCGAGAAGCTCGGCGAAGGCAAGCTGGATATCGTCATCGGGACGCACAGGCTGCTCAGCCCGGACGTGCGCTTCAAGGACCTGGGACTGGTCATCATTGACGAGGAGCAGCGCTTTGGCGTCCAGCACAAGGAACG
This sequence comes from Anaerolineae bacterium, assembly GCA_046328525.1. GTDB lineage: Bacteria > Chloroflexota > Anaerolineae > Epilineales > JAHCIE01 > JBDHWG01. Next base: position 1,532,402 of record JAXLWK010000003.1, on the reverse strand, counting down.
CTTGAAGCAGATGCGGCAGGAGGTGGACGTGCTGACCCTGACGGCCACGCCCATCCCGCGCACGCTGCACATGTCGCTGACCGGCGTGCGGGACCTGTCCACCATTGATACGCCGCCGGAGGAACGCCTGCCCATCGTGACCCAGGCAGCCGAGGCCGACGACAACATCGTGCGCCAGGCGATCTTGCGCGAGATGGACCGCGGCGGCCAGGTGTACTTCGTCCACAACCGCGTCCAGGGCATCCACCTGGTCGCGCAGCACCTTCAGCGCCTCGTCCCGGAGGCGATCATTGCCGTCGCCCACGGTCAGATGGACGAGGGCGAGCTGGCGCGGGTCATGCTGGAGTTTGCCGGCGGGCGCGTGGACGTTCTCGTCTGCACCTCGATCATCGAGAGCGGTCTCGACATCCCCAACGCCAACACGCTCATCGTCAACCGCGCCGACCGCTTCGGACTGGCGCAGCTCTACCAGCTGCGCGGGCGCGTGGGGCGCTCGACGCAGCGCGCCTACGCTTACTTCCTCTACGACAAGACGATGGAGCTGAGCGACGAGGCGCGGCGTCGGCTGGAAGCGATCCTGGAGGTGAGCAGCGAGATGGGCGGTGGCTTCCGGCTGGCGATGCGCGACCTGGAGATTCGCGGCGCGGGCGACCTGTTGGGCAGCCGTCAGCACGGCCACATCGCCGCCGTCGGCTTCGATCTCTACACCCGCCTGCTCGCCCAGGCCATCACTGAGTTGAAGGCGGACGGCGATCCGGCGGCGCAGACAATTCGGCCTAGCGCGAAGCTCGGCACACTGACGCCTGCCCCCACCATCGAGCTGCCGCTGGACGCGCTCCTGCCGGAGAATTACGTGCCGGAGGAGAACCTGCGCCTGCGCCTCTACCGCCGCATGTCGCAGCTCGACAACCTCAGCGCCGTGGACGGCATCGCCCACGAGTTGGAGGACCGCTTCGGGCCGCCGCCCGCGCCCGTGCAGAACCTGCTCTACCTCCTGCGGGTCAAGATCATGGCGCAGCGAGCCGGCGTCCACACCATTCAGCGCGAGGGGGAGTCCCTCATTCTGCGCACGGACCGCATCCCGCGCGCCGCGCAGCAGGCGCTCCAGCGTCGCCTGGAACCCGTCGGGCGCGTCGCCTCCAACCAGGTGCGCATCCCCATGCGCAGTGACTGGCAGCCGCTGCTGCTGGAAACGCTCGGCGCGCTGGCTCAGACTGCCGACGAGATGGCCGAGGCGGTGCGGAAGGCGAACGCGGCGGCGAAGGATGCGGACGGCCCGTCGCGGCGTCGTCGTCGTCGGCCCGGCAAGGTTGCCCAGGGCGAACCGGCCGCATCGCCGGGCGAGGACTAGCGACACTGGAGGTTTCTATGAAGCGAGTCACTGGTATTGGCGGCATCTTCTTCAAGGCCAAAGATGCGCCGGCGTTGCAAGCCTGGTACAGGCGACACCTGGGAATTGATGTCCAGGAATGGGGCGGTGCGGCCTTCGATTGGACCGATGGCGATGGCAAGCCGGTGGCAGGCACAACGGCCTGGTTAATCGATCCGCAGGACAGTGACCATTTTGCTCCAAGCTCTGCGCCCTTCATGGTCAACTACCGAGTGGATGATCTCCACGCCCTGGTCAAGGTCCTGAAGGAAGAAGGCTGCAATGTGCTCGACCAGATTGACGAATCCGAGTATGGAAAGTTTGCCTGGGTCATTGACCCAGAGGGAAACAAGGTCGAGCTATGGCAGCCGCCTCACGGCCAGTGATGGGGGAGCCTCCGGGCACGCGCCCTCTCAAGGGAGTCATACGTCGGATGTGATGACGGCCTATCTATCATGAAAAACATGCGCATTCTCGCCCTGTTCGTCGTGACCCTCGCGGCCTGGCTCGTCCTGGCCTCTGCCGCCGGCGCTCAGAAGCCGACGCCCCAATCCCCGCCGCCGTTCACCCTGGTCCGCCTGTACTACGCGTCTCAGCAAGAGTTGCAGAAGATCGTGGACGAGCATGATGTGTGGGAGGTCAACGCGGCCCAGGGCTATGCCCTGGCGGCCGTCGCGCCGGATACGCTCAACAGCCTCCAGAAGGCCGGGACCCGGGTCGAGGTCAACATCAAGGATGCTCTGGCGCACCCGTCGGCGGGCTACCCTGCCTGCTACGGCGGCGTCAACTCACTCCAAGCGCAGATGGCGGACCTCGTCAATGCCTACCCGGCCCTGGTCGAGCCGGTGGACTACGGCGCGAGCTGGCTGCGCCTGCATCCGGATGCGCGCGGCGCCGGCGACCGCCTGCAGGCGCTCGTTCTCGGCAACCGCGCTGCGCCGGAGGGCCGCCCGCTGTTGTTCCTGATGGCGAACATCCACGCCCGCGAGCTGGCGACCCCCGAAGTGGCCCTGGCGTTCGCGCGCTCCTTGCTGCAAGGCTACGGCACGGACGCCGATGCGACGTGGCTGCTGGACACGCAGCGGGTCGTTGTCATCGTCACGGCCAACCCGGACGGCCACCGCGTCGCCGAGCAGGGCTACTACCAGCGCAAGAACGCCAACAACACCGTCGGGACGTGCACCAACCCACCCACGACGTTCAACCAGTCCGGCGTGGACCTGAACCGCAATCATTCCTACCAGTGGGGCCTCTTCGGTAGCGCAAGCGCGCCGTGCTCGCAGACCTATCGCGGCGTTGCGCCAGCCTCGGAGATCGAGACCCAGTCGCTCCAGGAGTTCGTGGCCGGTCTGATCACCTCGCGGCGCAGCGACGGCGTCCCCATGCCCGCCGACACACCAGACCTGCTCATCAGTCTCCACTCCTACGGTGAGTACGTTCTCTGGCCGTGGGGTTACACGCAGACGCCTTCGACCGACGACGCCGGCCTCGGCGCCATCGGTCGGCGCTTCGCCGCGTTCAACGGCTATACCGCCGGACCGGCTAGCACGACGCTCTACGACACTAGCGGTGACACGACCGACTGGGCGTATGGCGTGGCGGGCGTTCCAGCCTACACCTTCGAGGTAGGCACCGACTTCTTCCAGCCGTGTCCCGACCTGCCGGACATCCTTGCTAAGAACGTCCCCGCGCTGCGCTACGCCGCGCGCATCGCCCGCGCGCCCTACAGCCTGACGCAAGGCCCGGACCTGACTAATGTCCCGGCCAACCTGGGCAGTGTGGCGGCGGGTGCGCCCGTCTCCGTCACGGCGATTGTCAGCGCGACAACGGCGCTGACGCCTGTGGCGGGCGGGGCCGAGGCGAGTATTGACCAGCCGACATGGACGCCGGGCGCCGGCATCGGACTGGCGGCGGCCGACGGCGCGTTCGACAGCGCCACCGAGAGCGTCGTCGGGACACTGCCGACGGCGGGGCTGACGCCGGGCCGCCACACCGTCTTCCTGCGCGGGAAAGATGCGGCCGGGCATTGGGGGCCGGTCTGGGCGACGTGGCTGACGGTCAGTGGGGCCGGGACGGGCGCAATCAGCGGCGAGGTGGTGGACGCCGCCACGGGCGTGCCCATCGCCGGGGCGCAGGTGGTCGCTGTACCCGACGCGACATCGGCCCTCAGCGCGGCGAACGGCTCGTTCAGCGTGACAGTTCCCAATGGGCCGCACACCCTGCGCGCCCTGGCGATGGGCTACGCCTCGGTCCAGGTGGCGGGCAACGCGCCTACCGCCGGTCTCACCCTCGCCCTCACGCGCCTGCCGTGTGTCCTCCTGGTGGACGCGGACGCCTCCGGGCGGGCGGCGGCGAGCTGGACGGCGGCGCTGAACGCGCTGAACCAGCCGTACACGCTGTGGCGCGTGGCCGACCGCTCGTCGCCGCTGCTCAACACCCTGCGCGACTACGGAATTGTGGTCTGGATTGGGGGCGAGAGCGGCGTGCTGAGCGAGGCGCAGCAGGCCGCGTTGGAGAGCTACCTCGACGGCGGCGGGCATTTGCTCCTCAGCGGCCAGCGCATCGCCGTGCCGCCCGGCGCGCCCTTGAGCCGCTTCTTCGCCGCCGACCTGCACGTGACCTCGCCGGGTAGCGCCAGCGGCCAGTCGCTGGCCGGTGACGACTTCCTGACCGGCCAGAGCCTGTCGCTCACCGGCGGCGACCACGTGGCCTATTCTCAATCGCCGTCCCTGTTCGCGCCAACGAACGGCGCGGCGGTCGTGGCTCGCTATCCGAGCGGCGCGGTGGGCGGCCTGGCCTATGGTGACGACAAGCGGCGGCTGGTAGTGCTGGGGCTGGCGCTGGAGACGGTGGACGGGGCGGCGACGCGCCAGGGTCTGTTGCGCGCGATGTTGCGCTGGCTCGGCTGTCCCGGCGGGTGTGTTTTGCAGGGGGACGTGAACCGCGACGGCAAGGTGGACGCGGCCGACATGGCGCTGGTAGCGGCGCTGTGGCCGGTGACGAGCAGCGACGGGCGCTACGTCCGCCACCGCGACGTGGACGGCAGCGGCCGCATTGACGTGGTGGACCTGGGGATCATCAGCCGCGATTGGGGCAAGACCTGCCCGCCGTGAGATGACGTCCCCCCTGAAAATAACCCTGAGCCGCCTCGTCGCCGGTCGCCGTAGGCCCAAGCCTACGGCTAAGGATGCAAGCCCAAGGGGCTGGGGGAGCCGGAGCGTCAGCCTCTCAGGCTTCCATTCATAGCCCGCTGCTTCAGCGGCGGGCGGGCGGTGCGCTCAGGGCGACAGCGTATCCAGCCGCAAGAGCAGCCCCTTGAACGCGCCCTCATCACCCGGCGCGGCCGGAAAATCCAGGGCGGAGGCGCGCCAGTAGGCGACCTCTGACGCCGGGCGGCCTGCCTCTTGCGCGCCGGACAGAACAAGCCCCTTGAACTGGCGCCGCGCCAACCGGGGCTGGCGGCTGCACGCCAGCAGCAGCCCGCCGGGCGCAACGACGGCGGCCGCTTGTTGTGCCAGGGTCGGCCAGTCGCGCTCGACATCGTGGCGGCTGCGGCGCGGCATTGTGTCGGGCGATGGCGTAACGATCACCATGTCGAAGCGTTGCCCGCGCCGCCGAAAGCGGTTGAGCCAGTCGAACATGTCGCCGTCCACGAAGTCGTAGCGGTCGGCCCCGAAGCCGTTCGCGGCGTAGCCCGCCATGCCGCGTTCGAGGCGCTGACGCGAGCGGTCCAGGTTGAGGACACGCGCCGCGCCGCCGGCCGTCGCGGCCAGGCCAAAGGCGCACGCGCCGGCGAACAGGTTCAGCACGACGCGCCCGGCGGCCAGGACGCGCACCCGCGCGCGCATCTCGCGCAGCTCGGTTGGTAGATCCGTCGTCAACCCATCCAGGCCCACGACATAGCGCAGCCCGCCCTCGCTCACCGCCCACGTGTCGCCGGGCAGCGCGCCCCATACCCGCTCACCCGCCCCCGACGCCTGGTCCATGCGCCACACAATCGCTTGCGGCTGCCACACGTCCCGCAGCCTGTCCATGAGAAGGTCCGCACCGCCTGGAGCATCGGCCTGGCTGTGCGCCACGATCACCTCCCCGTATCGGTCCGCAATCAGCCCGGCCACGCCGTCCCCCGCGCCGTTCAAGAGGCGATACACGCTGTCGCCATCGTCGGCGATGGGACGGCGGCGGCCGGCGGCCAGGGACAGGATGGCGGGCAGCGGCTCGCCGCGCTGGTCGGTCCCGCTCGCAATCCCTTGCGCCAGATCAACCGGCGACGAGTCCGCCATGAGCGACTCGAAAATCGGCGGCGGTGACGCCTTAACGAGCAGGACGCCACCCGGCGTCGGCAGGGAGAGGCGGCCGGCATGGAGGAGCAGGCGCGGGAAGGGGCGGCTGCGCGGGTCGTAGAGCGGGTCGCCGACCATGGGCGCGCCGATATGGGCCAGGTGGACGCGGAGCTGGTGGGTACGGCCAGTGAGGGGGTGCAGACGCAGCAGACTGAGCCGCCGGTCGGGCGAGCGGGCGACGACGGTGTACTCGGTGACGGCGGGCGGCTGATCGCGCCCTTCGCCTGCCGACGCGACCCGCTGCCGGCCGCCGCCAGCCGGAACGATGGGCGCGTCAATGCGGCCGCTGGCGGCGGGCGCGCCGTGAACGACGGCCAGGTACTCCTTGCCGGCCGAGCGCGCCTCGAACGCCTGGGAAAGCCAGGCGTTGGCGGCGGGTCGGCGCGCAAAGACCATGACGCCGGACGTGTCGCGGTCCAGGCGCTGGTGCGTGCCGAGGTACTCGACGCCGAGCTGCGCCTTGAGGATACCGACGACATCGCCCGGAATGACGTCGTGCCACGCGGCGTGGGTGCTCAGCCCGACGGGCTTGTCAATCGCAACGACATCGTCGTCGAGATGCAGGATGCCCAGGCGCATTCTCGCCCCGGCTCACGCGCCGGCCGAGGCGAACTCGATGCCGGTCTCGTCCATGTGGCTGATGATGACGAGGGCCTCGATGGGCACACCCAGGTGCGCCAGGCGCTCGCGGCCGTCCTCGAAGTTCTTCTCGACCACGACACCGATGCCCAGCAGGGTCGCGCCGGCTTCGGCAACGATACTCGCCAGGGCCTCCGTCGTCTGCCCGGAGGCGAGGAAGTCGTCAATGATCACGACCCGGTCGCTGGGGCCGAGGTATTCCGGCGATACGAGCAGGAGCGTCTCGCCGCCCTTGGTGCGCGACGGCACGCGGCGCTCGAAGGTGTTGGGCGGCAGGGTGACGGAGCGCGTCTTGCGGGCGAACACGACCGGCACATCCAGGGCGACACCGGCCTGGAGCGCGGGGGCGATGCCGGAGATCTCGGCGGTCAACACCTTGGTCGGGCGCAGGTAGCCGAAGCGCCGCGCAAACTCGCGGCCCATCAGCGCCATGAGCGCCGGGTCCACCTGGTGGTTGATGAAGCTGTCAACCTTGAGAATCCCGCCCGGCAGCACCTTGCCGTCGCGCCGGATTCGCTCACGCAGGGGAGACAGGTCGGACGAGGTTTCCACTGTCGGTTGCGGCTGAGTCGCCATCGCGTCTTCTCCTCTCGAGGCTTCACATTGGACTACCGTGTGGGATACTTTCCCATGTGGGATATTTCGGGTGAAGTCGTGGGTTAATGTTGGGATAACGTGGGTTTTGTGGGAAAGTTTGTCATCGAACATGTGTTCAGGCAGCGCTCTTGTCACGCTGCCGTGACCTGTTGGCTTGACAAGGCCATGCCGTCGCCGCCCGGATCCGCCGCCCCGCGCCACATCCCCGTCGCCGGGTCGCGCTGCGCCACGTGCACCAGCCCGAAGGAACCGTAGCTGTACGGCTCGCGGCACACCGCGTGGCCCATTGTTTCCAGCGCCCGCAGCGTCGCCAGCGGGATGCGCGCCTGGGCGTCAATCACTTCGCTCTGAGCGTCGAAGCGCGGCGCGCCCACGGCCTCCACGGGCGGCATGCCAAAATCCACGATGTTCAGGAGCACCTGTAGCACGCCGGTGATAATCTGCGTTCCGCCCGGCGCGCCGATGGCGATGACTGGCTGGCCGTCGCGGTAGACGAGCGTCGGGCACATGCCGGTCAGCCGGGCCTTGCCGGGCGCGATGGAGTTCGCCCGCCCCGGCAGTGGGTGGAAGCAGTTCATGGCGTTGTTGAGCTGGAATCCCAGACCGTCCACGACGACGCCTGAGCTGAAGCCCAGGCTGTGGGTGAGACTGACGATGTTGCCCCAGCGGTCTACGACGTTGATGTGCGTCGTATCCTTCGGCTCCGGCGGCTGGAGGCGCGGCACGGCGAACCTGGCGCCGTCGCGGATACGCTGTGCCGCCTCGGCAGCGTAGGCAGGTGACATAATCTCGTCGGTCACGTCGGCCGTGAACTCCGGGTCGCCGAGCCGCGTCGTCCAGTCGGCGAACGCCCACTGCATGACCCGGCTCACCAGGTCAATATAGCGCGGGCTGTTGTGGCCCAGAGATGCCAGGTCGAAGTGGCCCAGGGCGTTGAGCATCTGGATCAGCGTCGGGCCACCGGCGGGCAGGGGATCCGAGACGATGGTCAGGCCGCGATACACGCCGACCACTGGCGCGCGCTCGCGGACCTGGTACGCCGCCAGGTCGTCCTGGGTGACGAACCCGCCGTGGCCGCGAATGGCCCGGCCCAGCGCCTGCCCCATCTGTCCGGTGTAGAACTCGTCCGCGCCGTCCTCGGCTATGCGCCGCAGCGACCGGGCGTAGTCGCGCTGAACGAGCGTGTCGCCGGTGCGGTAAGGTGTCGCGCCATCGGTGGTGAAGATGGCGGCAGCGGCCGGCGTGTGGGTGAGCCGCCAGGTCGGCGGCGCGAAGCCGAACTCGGCGTTGTGCCACCAGGCGTCGGCCAGGTGCGGGCTAAGGGTGAACCCGCTCTCGGCGAGGGCGATGGCCGGGGCGAGGAGGTCGGCCCACGGCCGGCTGCCCCAGCGGCGGTGCGCTGCGCCGAAGCCGGCGACGGCGCCGGGTGTTGCCACGGCTTGCCAGCCAACGTCGTTCTCGAACCCTTCGAGGCGGAAGCCGAAGCCCGTCCGATACTCTTCGAGGGCGCGGTCGGCCCACACGTCGGGCGTCGCCAACGCGCCGGCCCGGCTGTGGAACTGGAGCGCGGCGTGGCGCTGCGTCGCGGCGTCCCAGTACAGCAGCGAGCCGAAGCCGCCGATGCCGCACTCCTGCGGGTCGGTGACACCCTGGACGAAGGCGGCGGTCAGGGCCGCGTCCAGGGCGTTGCCGCCGTCGGCCAGGACTGCTGCGCCCACTTCCACTGCGAGGGGCTGCGGAGCGACGACGAGATCGAGCCATCCCTCAGCCATTCAGGTACTCCCTGCAAGCTACCAGTCTGTTACACATGAGGTGAGCGTTCTGTAGTGACGACTTCAGTCGTTCTGCGGCCTGGGAAATGCGGCCTGGGAAACGACTCAAGTTGTTACTACCTCGATTTTGCCCAAAATAGGGCAGGCTAGAGCAGGCGCTCCTTAATAACTATAGACAGGTGTGCTTGCTTGGGTAGGATAGAGTCTCTGACAGGAGACACCCCTCCCCAGGAGAGCACAGCTATGGACCAGCACATCGTCCAATCCACCCAGACCTACTATACTCCTCGCGCGGGCTTGTGCGCGCTGGGAGCGCTGCTCACGCGTCGGGGGTTCTTCGATCCCCTGGCGCGCCAGGTGCATATCCCCCAGAAAGTGCGGCAGCATACCCCCCTGGATAAACTCACCGATGCCTTCATTGGCATTCTGAGCGGGGTGAGCGGGCTGTATCTGGTGGACAAAACGGTGCGCCCGGATGTTGCCCTGCAACGTGCCTTCGGCCGACAGAGTTGCGCCGAGCAAGCCACCATCCACGACACGCTCTACGCCGCTGAAGCCGAGAACGTACTCCAACTGCGGGCCGCCTGGCGTGACCTCTTCCGCCAGTACAGCCGAGCCAGCCAGCATGACTACCAGCAGACCCCGTTGGTGATCGACCTAGATCTCAGCGGCGAGCGAACTGGACGGCGGGCAGCTCAGGCCAGCACCGGGTACTTTGTCGGGCAGCGCGGCGCCTACGGACGACAACACGGGCGCGCCCTGGCAGCAGCGTATGATGAAGTCATCGTGGAGCGGCTCTACGTGGGCAACATCCACCTGGCGGCCGTCATGCGACACTTGCTGGAGGATGTCGAAAACGTCTTGCCCCTCACGCCGCACCAGCACTCCCGCGTCATCGTGCGCATGGACGCCGCTGGTGGTCGTGTGGATGACATTGCATGGTTGTTGGCACGCGGCTATCACGTTCACCTCAAGCTGTACTCGTGGCATCACGCGGCGGCCTTAGCCCAGAGTGTTCGGGTGTGGCGGACGAGCCCCCTCCATCCCAAGCGCCAGGTGGGCTTGGTTCACCGTCCCTACGCCTTCGGGTACCCGACGACCCAGATCGCGGTGCGGACGGTCAAAACGTCGGGCCACGTCTCCTACCATGTCATTGTCTCTTCGGTGCCGCCCGAAGATGTGGTGGCTCTCGTCGGGCGTTCGCCCCAGGCGGCCTGGGATGCCGACGCTCTCATCTTGGCCTATGCCGACCTGTATGACGACCGCAGTGGCCCGATTGAGCACAGCTTCGGCGAGGGACACCAAGCTCTTCCGCTGACCAAGCGCCACCGTCGCGCCTGGGTGGCGCAAGAAATCGCTCTCCTGCTGGTCGGGTTGGCCCACAACACCCTCGTGTGGTTGCGGGAGTGGTTAGCGGAGGGCTGGGCAGCGTGCCGTGACTTAGGGTTGCTGCGTCTGGTTCGCGATGTCCTGACGGTACCCGGCTATGTGACGCTGGACGCGACCGGTCGTCTGCTCGCCATTCACTTCAATGCCCTCGACCCGTGCGCCAGCTCGTTTGTCCAAGCATGGCAGCCTTTACTTCGGCCACATGCCATTGACGTCGGCCTTGCTCCCCTGTCTATAGTTATTAACCAATGGTGCTAGTTTCAGAGGCTGAACTCGGCAATGGAGAGATGGACGAAGCCATCATCGTCTGGTGTCAGCCCATGCCACTGCACCAAGACGTTGAAGGCGGCCATGGTCCAGGCCAAGCGCGCCTCAAAGTAGTCCCAGATGCGGTGCGCCACCTTCTTGAAGTGACACACCGTCGTCAGCATCGACAGGACCGTCTCGATAACCATGCGCACGTTCCACTCACCGCGTTGGCAGACCTTCATGTTCGGCGGATCGCCGGCCTGGGCATGAAACCCGTAGTCGGTCAGGACAATCATGACCTCATCGTACGGCGCGATCAAGGCCTGGAAGGTGGTATCATGGACGTTGGCGGTCGCGCAGTCCCAGGCGACAATCAAGCCCAGCTGGTTGAGGACAAAGGCCAGCTTGCCGCCGACGATCCAACGCTTGTTGGACACGCCCTTCTTGCCGATCTGGTGGCGACTGCGACCCTCACGGATGGGATGCAGCAGTTCGATGCCGTAGCTGTCGGCGACGCCCAACACGGTAGGTTGAGCCAGGAAGAAGGTTGTCCAGGCGTGATGCGTTTTCAACAGCCGAAACAAGCGCGTCCGCTCGGGCAGCTTAGGAAACCAGGGTCGCCAATCGCGCGCCAGCCAGCGATAGAAGGCGCGGTTGCCGACGCCCTTGAGGGCGAACAAGAGACCCAGCGTCACAATCTCACTGGGGTACAAGCTCGCTTGGCTGTGCTTGCGGATCGTGGGCATGGCATCATCTACCCGACAGAACAGTTCGATGATAAAATCCTCGGTGGACATCAGGTTCCTCCGGTCTGGTTGGTGTGGGAACCCCAGACTACTCGAACCTGATGTCCCTTGTCAAACTAGCACCATTGGTTATTAAGGAGCTGCTGCTCTAGCCTGCCCTATTTTGGGCAAAATTGAGGTACTACGCTTCTACCATTTCAGGTGTCACACACCGCTACTTCAGAATGTAATAAGTGGCGCGCTTCTCCCCGATCTTGAGGAGCAGGTTCTTGTCCACCAGGTCGGCAAGGTCGCGGCGAATCGTTTCCGGTGATACGTCGGGGTCGTGGTCTTGCAGGTCGCGGTTGGTGACACGGCCCTGCTGGCTCGCCAGGTTGAGCGCGTACTCCTGCCGCTCGTTGAGGCTCAGGTGCGCCCACTGGGACACTCGAATGGGCGTGCGGTCGGTCGTCACCAGGCGGTCCCCGTGGCCGTACAGCGCCACCTGGAAGCCGTTGGCCGTCTCGCGGAAGACGGGCGCGGGCAGGTTCGCCTCGGCCATGAGGCGTCGCATGCGGTTGATGCCGTAGCCGAGCCGCTCGATGAAGCCCATGTCCGACAGCACCTGGACGATGGCCTCGTTGCGCGAGAAACGCTCCTCGGCGATGTTCTCGATGGTGACCGGGCCTGGCAGGCCGCCGGGCGACGTGATCTCGATGCGGTCGGCGAACATGAAGACGCGAATCTCCTGGCCGCGGATGGAATAGTCGCGGTGGGCCACGGCGTTGACGAGCGCTTCGCGGACGGCGTCGCGCGGGTACTCGGTGCGCTCCTCCCGCGACAGGCCACTGAGACGCGCCCCGACGCGCATGTTGTCCACGACGAACGCCTCGGCGCGGCGAATCGCCTCCGGGAGCGTATCGCGGATGTCCTCGCGCAGATAGGCGTCGGTCTGCTCGAGGCCGGCGTAGCGCACGGCGATGATCTCGCTGCCCGGCACGAGCGCCTGCGGATCCTTGCCGAAGAGAAGAATGCCGGCGTTGGTCGGTCGGCCCTCCTCGGTCAGGCAGCGCCGCTGGCGCAGCAGGGTGTCGGCGGTCAAACCGGCCATGCCGTCAATGGTCTCGACATACCGCTGAATCTTCTCGTCGCTCAGGTCGGTTCGCGCGGCGTCGGCGGCCGGCTCGGCCTCGAAGATAACTTCGCCGCGATCCACGAACAGCCGCCGCAGCTCACCCGTCGTAAGCATGCGGTTGGCGCGACCCTCGCGGGTGTAGTAGCGTCCCTTGTAGCTGTAGACGTGGGACAGGCCCTCCGGCACCTGGACGATGACGAGGTTCGACTCCTCCAGGACGGCGACGCGGGGGATGGGCATGACGATGGCCGGGTCCACTTCGAGCGCCGCCTCCATCGCCAGGTTGAACACCTCCTGCAGGTCCTCGACGCTGATCAGGGTCGAGCCTTTCTCGTCAATGCCAATGACGATGAACCCACCCTGGGTGTTGGCGAGGGCGGTCAGCGTCTCGGCGAGGCGCGCCAGCGAGACGCCGGGCCGGTAGAACACGATGTCTTCTGACGGCCCGTGCTCGATCAGGGCCGGAATGTCGTCCGCGGTCTTTAGCTGGGGCATGGGCTTCGCAATCCGAGATAGACGTGGCGGGGCGGACAATGACGCAAATACGGCCCTAAGGATACCGACAACGGCGGACCGTGGCAAGTTCGACGCGCACGGCCTGCCCTTGACTTTCGCTGCGACAGACGTAGAATCAGAACATATGTTCAGTAACGCTTGTTCTTGAAGGAGAACGTTCGTGGAGATCGTGGTCGGGGCGAGCGCGGGAATCCTGATTCTGTGCATCTTGATCAGCGTGACGGCGGCATTCGCCCATGTGGGCCGGCTCACCTGGGACGACGCCGTCAGCCGCGTCGCCAAGACGATATGGAGCAGCCTGTTCGTCGGCGTGCTGCTCGTCTTGTACATGCTCTTTGGCAGCGCAATCTTTCGCCAGGGTTGGGCGGCGTTCATCGTGCCGCCGGTCGTCGCCTTCGGCCTCTTCTGGGGCCTGGACCTGATCGTCGAGGCACGGCGCAAGGACGCGCCGCCCCCGCCGCCCAATCACGATCCCGACTGGGACGCCTTGTGGAAGAGCTACGAGGGCCGGGCGCTGCCCCCGGCGATGGCGGAAGCGGCGCAAACAGGGCGTGTCGTGTACGGCGGTCGCGTGGCGATCGTCGAGGACGGCATCCTCGTGCCGCGCGGCGGGCTGCCGAAGAAAGGCATCGAAAAGATCTTTGGCGCGCTCGACCGCGTCGTCGGCCCTAAGCGGCGCTAGAGAGGCGTCTCGCTCAGATCGGGAACGGATACCCGGATGGTCCTGTCACATCCCTAGCGCGCCGGGGCCTGTCGCGCGATGGGCGGCGGCGTGGCCGCCGGGGGCTTCCCCGGCGCGGGCGTGGGCGTCGGCGTCACGACGACGCACTGACCGTCCACGATCTCCGGCCCCCAGCCGGCGCTACACTCGCCCCCGTCGTAGTGCCAGTAGATGCCATCCTCGCGCTGTTCCGGGCCGAGGCTGATCACAACGGTCGTGCCACGAGGGATGGGGATAGGTTGCCGTGCCTTGTCCGGGCATTTCGGCTCAGAGCCAATGACGATCAGCTCGGGTACCGCGACGCTCACGGACTGTTCTTTGGCGAGGCCGCACTGCGAGGCAGGTGTCGCCGTCGCCGGGGTCGCGGGCGGGGTGGCGGTCGGAATCGGGGACGTCGGCGTCGGCGTGAAATTGCACGTCCCAGACGGGGTCGCTCCCGATAGCTCACACGGCCCGGGCACCGGCGTTGTCAGAATGATGGTGGCATCCTGCAACAAGGGTACCGATGGCTGCCGGCGGTAGGCGTATAATCCGGCGAGAATAGCAATGGCAACAAGACCAACGCCGAGTATGAAGATTGTGCCACGGATCGCCGCCCGTCCGGCCGCTGCTTCGAGCGATGGCGCTGTGCTTACACTCGCCATCGAGCCGAGCGCCCTTGACGTTGTCCAGGCCGCCCACATGGCGATGAGCGCGAACGCGCCCACAAGAATGGCCCAGGCTGGAATGTGTACTGTTGCCATGCGATCCTTGCCTTTCGAAGAGCGGCTACAGCAGTCCTGGAACGAAAGCGCTGCGCTGGTCTGAAAGTTCACGTGGGCCGCGTCGTCGCCGGCCGTCGCCACCGACTCGAAGTCGGTGGCTGAGAGGGCGAAGCCTGCTCAAGCAGGCTGCCTGTTCGGACGATCCCTCTTCGAGCCTGCCTTGGCAGGCTTCGTTCATTTAGCTTGGCACTTGAGTGCCAGGCGACAGCCGGGCGCGTCCTGCGTCACTTTCATTCCTGCGGATGCGCCGCAGGCTGCATGGAAGCTGCCCAGCAACGTCACGTCCCGCGAAAGATAATGCTCAATCGTTTACATTATGGTAGGTAAAATGCTTGACAACGACACCGGGTTATGCTTTAATGGTGTAGAACATATGTTCGTTATGGGTCGGCCGACCACACGAGCCGGAACACTCAAGCGCCTGGCCACCGCCTGCGCCCACTATACTTCGCCCCCGTAGCGGCAACACTCCGACCTTTCCCCCCATCGCACCCGAAGGCATGCCTTCGAGGCTGTTTGTCGCGCGCGGCGGAGGGGGACGTATCATGCTGGAATTGCTGCTGCCCGCCCTTGCCATCGGTATGGCCGTGTTGCTCGGCGGTGCGACTCTTATACTCAACGCGACAGGCGCTCCCATGTGGAACCCGGAGATCAGCCGTGTGGCGAAGTCAGTCTGGGGCGCCGGCTACGTCGTGGCCCTGGTGATCGCCGTCCTCTGGCTGGGTCCAGCGATTATCCTGACCGCGTGGCCGTTCTGGCTTGGCATTCTCGTCGTCACAGCCATAGTGTTTGGGCTGGCGGATCTGTCGCACCGCCTCAATCAACAGCGGACTGCATCCCAGGCGGCGCTGCCGCAAGTTCCTTCCTGGGACGAGATGTGGCGGAGTTATGAGGGGAAGCCACTGCCTGGCTGGATGCTGGAAGCGGCCAGCAGCGGCCGAGTGGTCTATGATGGACACCCGGCGCGCGTGGTGGATGGCCGCCTGTTACCGGCGCAGTCAGCCCAGGTGAGCGGCATAGACGGCCTATTCGCGCGGCTGGACCGGCTGCTTGGACCAGGACCCAAATAGCCCATCCCCCTTCAAAAAGTCAGCCACGTCTCCATTATACACGAGACGCGGCTGATTTTCTGTCATAGAATTGTCAATTGTGGGTGGAGATTAATTCACGAAGTCATCCCTGGTCGCGTGGGGGCCTGGACGCCGACGGGGACATCGAGCGCGCTCGGGGCGGCGGCCTTGGGCGCGCGGCGCGGCTTGCTGCGCGCAGCGGCCCCGGTGGGCGTCGCTTCCATCAGGGCGATGGGCAGAACCTCGTCCATGCGGTCCACGAAGACCAGGTTCAGGTCGCGGCGGACGCGGGCGGGTAGCTCGGCGGCGTCCTTCTTGTTCTTCTGCGGGACGAGGACGGTCTTGAGGCCGGCGCGGTGGGCGGCGATGACCTTTTCCTTGAAACCGCCGATGGGCAGCACGCGCCCGCGCAGCGTGATCTCGCCCGTCATGCCAACCTCGCGGTGCACCGGGCGCTGGAGCAGTGCCGAGATGAGCGCCGTGGCGATGGTGATGCCGGCCGAGGGGCCGTCCTTCGGCATGGCGCCCTCCGGCACGTGGACGTGGATGTCGAGGCGCTCGAAGTCCTGCGGGTTGATGCCCAGTTCGCGGGCGTGGGCGCGGGCATAGCTCAACGCGGCCTGCGCCGATTCCTGCATGACATCGCCCAGGCTGCCGGTCAGGGTGAGCGTTCCCTTGCCCTCCATCAGGTTGACCTCGATAGAGAGCAGGTCGCCGCCGGCGTCGGTGACGGCGATGCCCGTCGCCACGCCGATCTCGTCGCGCTCCTGGGCCAACCCATAGGTAAACTCCGGCGGGCCGAGGTACTTCAGCAGCTGCTGCGTGCCGATGGTTTTGGGCGCGATGCGTTCCTCGGCGACGCGGCGGGCGATCTTGCGGCAGACGTTGGCGATCTCGCGCTCGAGGTTGCGGACGCCGGCCTCGTAGGTGTACTCGCGGATCATGTGGCGCACGGCCTCATCGGAGAAGCGGAGCGACTTCTGCGGCAGGCCGTGCTCCTCGAGCTGGCGCGGAATAAGGAACTGGCGGGCGATGGACAGCTTCTCTTCCTCGATGTAGCCGGGGAAGCGGATGACCTCCATGCGGTCCCGCAGGGCGGGCGGCACAGTATCGAGAACGTTGCACGTGGCGATGAACAGCACCCTGGACAGGTCGTAGGGCACGTCCAGGTAGTGGTCGGAGAAGTTTGCGTTCTGCTCCGGGTCCAGCACCTCGAGCAGGGCCGACGCCGGGTCGCCGCGGAAGTCCAGCCCGATCTTGTCTATCTCGTCGAGCATGAACAGCGGGTTGACCGTGGCCGCGCGGCGCATCGTCTGAATGATGCGCCCCGGCAACGCGCCGATGTACGTGCGGCGGTGGCCGCGGATCTCGGCCTCGTCGCGGATGCCGCCCAGGCTGACGCGCACGAACTTGCGGCCGAGGGCTTCGGCGATGGAGCGGCCCAGGGAGGTCTTGCCGGTGCCCGGCGGGCCGACGAAGCACAGGATGGGGCTGCGCATCTTCGCCGCCGCCAGCTTGCGCACGGCCATGTACTCCAGGATGCGCTCCTTGGCCTTCGGCAGGCCGTAGTGGTTCGCGTCGAGGATGCGCTCGGCGTTGCGCAGGTCCATGTTGTCCGTGGTCGTCGCCGTCCAGGGCAACTCGATGAGCCAGTCCAGGTACGTGCGGATGATGCCCATTTCCGGCGAGGCCGGCGGCATCTCGATGAGACGGCTGACCTCTTTCTCCGCTTTGTCGCGCACCTCGCCCGGCATCCCGCTGGCGGCGATCTTGTCCCGCAGGTCGGCGATCTCGCGGATCTGGGTGTCGCCCTCGCCCAGCTCGTTCTGGATGACCCGCATCTGCTCGCGCAGGTAGTACTCGCGCTGGCTCTTGTCCACTTCATCTTGAACGGCCGAGTGAATCTTGTTCTGAAGCTGTAGCACGTCCAGCTCGCGCGCCAGGAGAACGCTCAGCTTCTCCAGCCGCAGCCGCGGGTTCATCGTCTCTAGCAGCTCCTGGCGGCGATCCACCTCGAGCGTCAGCACCGACGCCACCAGGTCGGCCAGGCGGCCAGGGTCGGTGACGTTCATCGCCGCCACGTAGGCGTCCTCCGGCATATTCGAGTTCAGCTCGACGCACTGCTCGAACATGGACAGAATCGCGCGCCGCAGCGCCTCGACCTCGGTGCCATCCTCCGCGATCTCGAACAGCGGCATGAATCGCCCGCGCAGGTACGGCTCGGTCTGGGTGTAGTCCAGGAGCTTCACGCGCCCGCGCCCATGCGCGACGATGCTCGTCGTCCCATCCGGCATCTTGAGCACGCGGCCGATAGTAACCTGCGTGCCGATCTCATACAGCTCGTTCGGCCCCGGATCCTGGATCTCGGGGTCGCGCTGCGCCAGCACGACGAGGCTGCTGTTCTCTTCGATGGCGGCTTCCACGGCGCGCATCGAGCGGTCGCGGGCGACAAACAGAGGCGTCACCATGTGCGGGAAGAGTACGGCGTCCCGCACAGGCAGGATAGGCAGGTTGGGCAGGGAGACGGCCTTGCGGCGGCGGGGCCGTCGGCTCCGGGCTAGTGATTCGTCAGGCGGCGGGCTGCTCTCGGTCATGGATAACCTCCGGGACACAGTTATAGCACAATTCGGCGGCGATGCCAAAGGCGTTAGCCGCTGTGGAGCGGAGGGTCCATGTCGGGGAGGGGCAAATCGTGCCAGCGCAGCCAGGCCTCGCGGGCGGCGGCGGCGACGAACAGCGAGCCTGTCACCAGCACCAGGTCGCGTGGCCCGGCGAGCGCCAGGGCGGCTGCCAGCCCCTGGGGCACGTCGTCGGTGACGGCGGCCGGCGTCACGCCGCGCGCCTCGGCCAGGGCGGCGAGCGCGGCGCCGTCGAGGGCGCGGGGGTAGCGGCTGCGCGTCACGACCACGGCGCTCGCGGCCGGTAGGAGCGCGTCCAGCATGCCGCCCACGTCCTTGTCGGAGAGTGCGCCGAACACCAGCAGGAGGCGGTCGAACGCCAGGTGGCGGCGCAGCGCGGCGACGGCATGCGCCGCCGATTCGGGGGTATGCGCGCCGTCTACGACGACGAGAGGGTCATGGCCCAGGACTTCCAGCCGCGCCGGCCAGCGCACCTCGCCCAGGCCGCGCGTCAGCGCCACGTCGGACACGGGAATGGCGCGGCGGCCGAGAACGTCTACCGCGCCGACGACGCAGGCGGCGTTGACGGCCTGGTGCTCGCCGAGGAGCGGAATCGTCTCGCGCTGCCACGGCCCCTCCGGCCAGCGGCGTACCTCGAACGCCTGGCCGTGCGGCGTGGCCTCGCCGAGGCGGTAGGGGATGTCCGCGCCGACCCGCAGCAGGGGCGCGCCGCGCTCCTCGGCGATCGCGGCGACCACAGCCGTCGCGGCCGGCGGGTTGGGCGCGAGAACGACGGGGATGCCCGGTTTGATGATGCCGGCCTTCTCGAACGCGATCTTCTCGATGGTGTCGCCGAGGATGGCGGTGTGTTCCAGGCTGAGCGCCGCGATGACCGAGACCTCCGGCAGGATGACGTTGGTCGAGTCGAGCCGCCCACCCAGCCCGACCTCGACGACGGCGATCTCGACGCCATGCTGCGCGAAAGTATCGAACGCCATCAGCGTGGTCAGTTCAAAGGTGATGAGTTCGGGCATCGTGTCGAATAAGCCCCGCCGCGCCTCGAACAGGGCGACGATGTCCGCCTCGCTCGGCAAGACCCCGTTGAGCTGCATCCGCTCGCGGTAGCTATGGAGGTGGGGCGAGGTGTACAGGCCGACGCGATAGCCGGCCGCGTCCAGGACGCTCGCCAGCATGGCCGAAATCGAGCCTTTACCTTTGCTGCCCGCGATGTGGACGGACTTGAAGCGCTGGTGGGGATTGCCCATCGCCGCGAGAGCGCGGCGCATAGGCTCTAGGGTGCGCTCCGGGGCATGGACGGCGCCGCGCTGGCCGGCCTTGATGCTGTTCTGGCCCTGGATGCGCGAGGGCGCATAGAGGTAGTCGAGTACGTCCTGGTATCTCATGCGCACTATGGTAATGCAAGTCCGCCAAAAGGCAAGATGCGGCGCGGGCCGCGCAGAGGCTTGACTCGCCTGGGGCCGTCGAGTAGACTTTTGGCGTTCTGAGGCTACAAAGGAGAACCGTGTTGCGTATTCTGCGCCTTGTGCTGGCGCTGGCCCTGTTTGCCCTCGCGCTCGTCGGCTGCCAATCGCGCCCGATTCTGAGCCGTGTCACCGTCACCCCCTCCACAATCTCCCCGAATGCGGATGGCCGGGATGACCTGGCGAGTATCCAGTATACGGTCGGTCAGACCGCCCTCCTCACCACATCGTTCATCGGCCCCGACGGCCAGCAGCATGTCTGGCGCCAGGACGAGCGCCGCTCGCCGGGCGACTATGACGCCCTGTTCAACGGCATCGTGGACGGGCGCATGCTGCCCGACGGCGCGTACACCTGGCGGCTGGAGGCGACGCCCACCGAGGGCGGCGCGCCTACTCAACTGGAGGGGCCGCTGACGATCCAGGGGGCCGACACGTCGCGCCCCGACATCACCGAGTTCACCGTCTTTCCCGCCGAGTTCACGCCCAACCAGGACGGCATTAACGACCGCATCACGGTCAGCTACATCCTTGCCAAACCGGCGACGGTGCGCGTCTACCTGGAGGACACCCAGGGTAACTTCGTCGTCTCCTTGCTCGAGAAGAAAAAGGGGCCGGTCGAGCCGGGGCAACCGGGCCGCCACCAGTACGACTACGACGCCGGCGTAGACGCCGACGCCCCGCCGCCGCCCGATGGAACGTACAACGTGGTCGTCGAGGCGCGCGACACCCTCGGCAACGTCGTCACAGAGCGCCAGCCCCTCACCATCAAGGAGGGCGGCGTACCCCGCGCGACCATCATGGACAGCCAGATCTCACCGCGCGTTATCCCCCTCGGCGGCACAGTGAACATCACTGCGACGGTGAAGAACATCGGAACCGTTCCGCTGCGCACCCAGGGGCCGCCGCCTGGCACGGTGTACGCCAGCCCCCAGTCCTACAACACCTTGAAGCTGCCGCAGTCGTCGGGCGCGTTCCGCCTCGGCGCGGCCTTCGACGCCAGCCCCACGGACCTCGACTACCCGTATCGTTGGGAGCTGGGCGATCCGTCGAAGCTCGAGCGCCGCACGGTGGACGGACGCACGCTGCTGTGCCCGCCGGGCGAGGGCAACGACCGCTGCCCGCTCGAGGAGCGCGTCATCGCCGACAAGACCTACACCTACCTGCTGCCGGGCCAGACGGTGCAGGTCACGGGCGGAATTACCGTCACCGACAAGCCCCTGCGCCGCCAGCCGTATTTCTACCTCGGCCTGCTCCAGGAAGACGTGCGCAAGCACGAGGAATCGGTCAACCCTACCCAGGTGACGATTGAGTACTAGCCTCGCCATCGTCATCGTCAGCTACAACACGCGGGCCTTGCTCGCCGCGTGTCTCGACTCTCTTGCGGCGGACCCGTCCCTCGGCCTGCAATCCGGCGCGGCGGACGCCGTCGCCACCCGCGTCGTCGTCGTGGACAACCTCTCCGCTGATGGCAGCGCGGCCCTGGTGCGCGAGCGTTACCCCTGGGTAGACCTCATCGAGTCGCCCGCCAACCTGGGCTTCGCCGGCGGCAACAACCTGGCGCTGCGCGCCCTCGGCTGCGCGCCCCTCGGCGACGAAGCACCGCGCTCCGCCGAAGCCTGGGCACGCACTACGCCGGCACGCGCCCCCGCCTCGCCCCACGCCGCGCCGGACTTCGTGCTGCTTCTCAACCCCGACACGACGGTGTCGCCCGGCGCGATCGCCACCCTCCTCGCGTTCCTGCAACGGACGCCCGACGCCGGCGCGGCCGGCCCACGCCTCATGTACCCAGACGGCCGGCTCCAGCCTTCGGCGTTTCTCTTCCCCGGCGCTGCCCAGACGCTGCTCGACCTGTTCCCGCCGCCGGGCCGGCTCAGCCGCATCATGGAGACGCGCCTGAATGGGCGCTACCCGTCGGCGCGCTACCTCGGCAGCGCCGCCTTCAGCGTCGAGACGCTGCTCGGCGCGTGCATCCTGATTCGAGGGGCCGCCATCCGCCGGGTGGGGTTGCTGGACGAGGGCTTTTTCATGTACGCCGAGGAGCTGGATTGGTGTCGCCGGCTGACGGGGAACGGCTGGAACCTCTACTGCGTGCCGTCGGCGCAGGTTGTGCATCATGAGGCGCAGAGCACGCGCCAGTTCCGCCAGCGCATGTTCGTCGAGCTGTGGCGCAGCCGCCTGCGCCTGTTCGACAAGCACCATAGCGCGCCGTATCAGGCGGCCCTGCGCTGGCTCGTGCGGGTCGGCGCCACGGTCAATGCCTGGCGTTCATCGGGCGAACAGCGCGCCGCGTACCGCGAAGTCGCGCAGCTCGCTCACCCCGTCACCCCGTCACCCCGTCACCCCGTCACCCCGTCACCCCGTCACCCCATCACCTCGTCACCTCGTCACATTGTCACCTCGTCACATTGTCACCTCGTCACTCCGTCATCCTCCGATTCTGTCACCGCCGCGATTCTGACGCGCAACGAGGCCGCCCACATCCGGGATTGTCTGGCGAGCGTCGCGTGGGCCGACCGCTGCCTCGTGGTGGATTCGGGGAGCGACGATGGGACGGCGCGTCTGGCGCGCGAGGCGGGCGCGGAGGTCGTGGTACGGCCGTTTCGTGACTTCGCCGACCAGCGCAACGCGGCGCTGGCCCTGGTGCGCACCGTGTGGGTGCTGTTCGTGGACGCGGACGAGCGGGTGACGCCGGCGCTGGCTGAGGAGGTGCGCCAGGTCATCACGCGGTGCGATGCAGCTGCCCCCGTCGGCTACTGGATTCCGCGCCACAACTACATCTTTGGGCATTTGACCCGCGGCGGGGGCTGGTGGCCGGACTATCAGCTGCGCCTGCTGCGCGTCGGCCGGGCGCACTACGACCCGGCGCGCGCCGTCCACGAGCTTGTGATTCTCGACGGCGACGCAGGGCATCTGCGTGAGCCGTTCATCCACTACAACTACCGCGACGTAGAGCAGTTCCGACATAAGCAAGCGAGCTACACCGCCTATGACGCGGCCATCCTGTACGCCGGCGGCGCGCGGGCCCGGCCGCGCAACTTCGTCCTCCAACCGCTGCGCGAGTTTCGCCGCCGGTTTGTGTCGCTTGGCGGCTACCGCGACGGCCTGCATGGGTTACGCATGGCGGCGTTCATGGCCTACTACGAGTGGGTCAAGTATGCGAAGCTGAGCCGCCTGGCAGCGGAGGATGGCGACCGTCCCCTGTAACTTGGCGCGGGGCCGCGAGCCGTGCTATAATGCCTTTGCCGCCGCCGCCTCTGCGCTTAGAGGCCAGCCTGGCGGTATTTTTGTCACGTCAGCCGGTTGATTGGCCCTTGGGAGAATTTCGATGCGTGTGCCTACACGCTCCACGCAAATCGTCGTTGGCCTGCTAGGACTCATGGGACTCGTCGCGGCGATCCTCGGCCTCTATATGACGTCGCCGGCCGCGCCGAGCGAAATCGTCTACCAGCGGGCGGCCAGCGCGCCGGAGGCGACGACCACCCCCAACACGATGTACATGCCCCTGGTGATGAAGGCCGTGACGCCACGGCCTAGCCCGACGCCGACGGCGACGAACACGCCCACCGAGACCCCCGTTCTCTCGCCCACGCCTACGCCCACGGCGACCACCCAGTCCACCAACTTCCCGCTGCTCTGGGCGCAGAACGTGAACGGACGCTGGCAGATCTACAAGCGCGTGGCGAACGGCCAGCCGACCCGCATCTCCCAGAACGCGGCGGTGGACGACATTGACCCGGCGCTGTCGTGGGATGGGCAGGCCATCGCCTTTGCCAGCAACAGAGACTACCCCAACTGCCCGACGCACTACGAAATCTACAAGATGGATATTAACGGTAGCGGCGCGACCCGGCTGACCAACACCGACGCCACGTGTCCGCCTGCCGCTAACAACGTCGCCTCCATCACCAACATGAACCCGGCCTGGTCGCCGGCGGATACACAGGGTAAGTCGTCGATCGCGTTCACCTCGGACGCGGGTGCTTACGATGGCTTCGATATCTACCGCATTCCGTCCGACGTCACCGCGCCCATTGACATACGCGGCGATAATCAGTACAGGTATCGCCTGACGTGGCCGCAAGCGCCCGACCAGCCCACCGCGACCCCCGTCGGCCCAACGGCCACGCCCACGCCGACCTCGACGCCCTACGTCTCGCCGACGCCCACGGGCGCCCCGACGTCCAGCCCCTACGACAACTTCTTCCGATCGTCGTCGAGCCGGATGCCGTCGTACTCGCCGGACGGCAGCATGATCGCTTTCACGAGCAACCGCCGGGGCGACAACGCGGCGCGGGGTGGACGCGACCAGATCTGGGTCATGACCGCGGACGGCTATCTCTTGCGCCAGATTACCTTCGCGCTGGGGCAGAATAGCTGGCCGCGCTGGTCGCCCCAGGGGAATCGCATCGCCTATGCCTCGAACCGCACTGGCAACTGGGAAGTCTATAGCATCACACCCAACGGCACCGGCGACATGCAGGTCACAGTGTCCCAGAGCGGCACGGTCGCGTCGCAGCCGACGTGGTCCGGCTCCGGCGCGCAAATAGCCTATGCCAGCTCCAGCGGCGGCAACGTGCTCGTCTACGCAATCAATGCGGACGGCAGCGGGACGCCGACGGCCATCGCCTCAGGCCCGCTCTACGCCCCGGCCTGGTCGCCGTAGCGAGGAACGAAAAGAGGGGAGCGCGCCGACACGGCGCGCTCCCCTCAATGAATTCAGTCGCCAAAACTAGAGCGTGAGAATGTAGACCGCCTCGGGGCCTTTCTGCCGGTGCGTGACCTCGAACTCGACGGCCTGGCCCTCGAACAACGCCGGCGCGCCACTTTCGAGCGCCGATTGGTGGACGAAAAACTCCTGGCCCGTCTCGTCGTCTACGATGAAGCCGTAGCCGCGCTCCTCGTCATACCACTTCACGTGGCCGAGGGAGCGCACCGTGAACCCCGCGCCCGACTCCTGCCGCTCGTGTTTGCCACCCGACGACCGGGCCGGCGCCCGCTCCGACTTGTAGGGCGGCGGCGCCGAGGGAGCCGCGGCGACGGGCGCTGGCGGCGCTTCTTCGCGGCGGTCCGGCTGCCGCTCTGATACCGGCGCGCCGTAGTCGGCCGGCGCGCAGACCGGGCAGAGGCTAGGCGCTTCGATGGGCAGACCGAGATCGGCTTGCCGCCGCTGTTGCTCCACCGTGAACACAAACTGCCGTCCGCATCGCTCGCACGTGAGCAACTGGTCGGCGAAGCGGCCGGCGGGTGGCGCCGCGGCAGTCGCCGGCTTGGCAGGCTTGTATGTATCGTTGCGTCGTGACCTGCCCACGGCCTACTCCTTATCCAGGGTTGAGGAGGGCGACACAGCCTCGTCGGACTCTGCCTCGCTCGTCTCGGCGGGGTCGGCGTCCCCAGGGGTGTCCGGGAGCGCTTCGGCTTCAGCGGCCGGCTGAGTCGTCATCGCCGCTTCCGGCGCTTCGGCCTCGGCCGTGTCCTCCGCAGCCTCGGTCTCCGGAGCCGGCGCCGGCGCTTCAGGCTGCGCCACAGACGCGCCTTCGGCCTGGCGGAGGCTGAGGCTCACCCGCTTCCGCTGCGTGTCCACGCCCAGCACCTTCACCGTCACCACCTGGCCCTCGTGGACCACGTCGGCCGGGTTGTTGACAGGGCGGTCGGCCAGCTCGGAGATGTGGATCAGGCCCTCGACACCCTCGCCGATGCGCGCGAATGCGCCGAACTTCGCCAGGTTGGTGATCGTCCCCTGGACAAGCTCGCCCGGCTGATACTGCTCGGCCAGTGTGCTCCACGGGTCGGGGCGCAGGCGCTTGAGGCTCAGCCCGATGCGGTTTCGGTCGCGGTCCACGTTCAGGACGTACACCTCGACTTCCTCGCCGACGCGCAGGACGTCCTTGGGCTGGACGTTGCGGTCCCACGACAGCTCGGAGACGTGGATGAGGCCGTCCGCGCCGCCCAGATCCACGAACACGCCGAAGTCCGTGATCGAGGTCACGCGGCCCTTGACGACAGCGCCCTCGGCGAGCTGGTCGAGGAGGCGCTCCTTCTGACCGCGCCGCCACTCCTTCCAGGCCGCTCGCTCCGAAGCGATGAGTCGGCGCTGACGGCGGTCCACCTCGATGATCTTGATCGGGATGGTCTGCCCCACCATCTGAGCCAGGTTCTCGCCCATGCCCGATTCGAGGACGATGTGCGAGCGGGGGACAAACGCCTGGAGCTGGCCGAGCTGGACGATTAGCCCGCCCTTGTTCTGGCCGACGACCTTCGCTTCGACAATCTCACCGCTGTTCAGCAGATCGTTGGCGTGATTCCAGTCCTGCTGCCCACGGGCGCGGGACAGCGAGACGATCACCTCGCCGCTGTTGCCGTCGGTGCGCACGACGTAGACTGAGACCTCGTCGCCGACCTTGATGCGGGCGGCGGCCTCCGGGCCTAGCTGCGCCAGGTCGTCGGCCGGCACAATACCCTCGGTCTTCGCGCCCAGGTCCACGATCATGCGGTCGGCCGTCTTGTCAATGACCACGC
This sequence comes from Anaerolineae bacterium, assembly GCA_046328525.1. Taxonomy (GTDB): domain Bacteria; phylum Chloroflexota; class Anaerolineae; order Epilineales; family JAHCIE01; genus JBDHWG01. Next base: position 1,506,498 of record JAXLWK010000003.1, on the reverse strand, counting down.
CGGTCCGAATCTCGCCGCGCTGAAGCTCCTGGTAGCCATACTCCTCTGACTCCAGGGCGGCCCACATCTCAGACTGCTGGCTGTTCTGCTCCTCGTTCACAATACCTCACATCCGGCGCATGGCGAGGGAGGCCGGCAGGCCCCCCTCGCCGCGCGCCTTGGGGATTTAGAAGTCGTACTCGCTCTCTTCCTCGTACTCGTCGTCGTCGTCCACCTCGAACTCGCCGTCCTCGTCCTCGAACTCCTCCTCCTCTTCGTCGCCGTCAATGTCGGCGATGAAGTCGAAGTCGGTCTCGAAGTCCTCGTCGAAGATCTCGCCGCTCACCAGGCCGCGGCCGGACTCTTCGATGGACGCATTGGCGCGCTCGCGGAAGCCCGTGCCTGCCGGGATCAGCTTGCCGATGATGACGTTCTCCTTGAGACCGTACAGCTCATCCACCTTGCCGGCGATGGCCGCGTCCGCGAGAACGTTGATCGTGTGCTGGAACGACGCCGCCGAGAGGAAGCTCTCCGTCGCCAACGCCGCCTTGGTGATGCCGAGCAGGATGGGCGTGGCCGTCGCCGGCCGCTTCCGCTGGCTGATAAGGCGGGCATTGATCTCCTCGAACTGAAGCCGGTCCACCAGGTCGCCAGGCAGCATCTCGCTGTCGCCGGGGTTCTTGACGCGAACCTTGCCGAGCATCTGGCGTAGGACGATCTCGATGTGCTTGTCGTTGATGTTCACGCCCTGGGAGCGGTAGACCTTCTGGATCTCCATCAACAGGTACTGCTGCGTCGCCTCGCGCCCCTGGATCGCCAAAACGCGGTGCGGGTTCTTCGCGCCCTCCGTGAGCTGGTGGCCCGCCTCGATGACCTGGTTCTCCTCGACGCGGATACGCGCGCCCGGGGGAACCTGGTACGAGCGAATCTCCTGCTCCTCGCGGCTGACGTACACGACATCGTTCTCGACGGCCACGCGGCCGTTGTGGGCGGCGACGACTCGGTTGTCCCCGTTGGTGATCAACAGCTCGCCGGCCTCGACCACCGCGCCGTCCTCGACCTCTACCACCGCGCTGGCCGGGCGGGGGAAGCGGTCGCGGTGCAGGTGCTGGGCGACGATGCGAATCTCGCGCATGCCCTCGTCCAGGCGGTGAATCTCGACGCGGCCGCCGATCTCGGTAATCAGCGCCTCACCCTTCGGAATGCGCGCCTCGAACAGCTCCTGGACGCGCGGCAGACCGTGGGTGATGTCCGTCGTGCCGGCCACACCGCCGGTGTGGAACGTGCGCAGCGTGAGCTGCGTACCCGGCTCGCCGATGGACTGGGCGGCGATGATGCCGACCGCCTCGCCGATGCCGACCTGGCCGCCGCGGGCCAGGTCGCGCCCGTAGCACAGCGTGCATAGGCCGTGGCGCAGCGAGCAGGTCAGCGGCGAGCGGACGTAGACTTCCTTGAGACCGGCCTTCTCGATGAGGTCAATCTCAGGCTGATCGAGCATGACGTTGGCTTCGATGACGACTTCGCCCGTCTTCGGGTTCACGGCCGGCCCCTGGGTCACGCGGCCAAACAGCCGCTCGCGCAGGCTCTCGCCAGCGCCCTTGATGCCCTCGCGCGGCCCAATCCAGATACCCTGGCGCGTGCCGCAGTCCTCGATGTTGATAATCGCGTCCTGCGCCACGTCCACGAGGCGGCGGGTCAGGTAGCCCGCGTCCGCCGTGCGGAGGGCGGTGTCGGCGAGACCCTTGCGCGCGCCGTGCGTCGAGATGAAGTACTCCAGCGCCGTGAGGCCCTCGCGGAAGTTCGAGCGGATGGGCAGCGGGATGATGCGCCCCGCCGGGTCGGCCATCAGGCCGCGCATGCCGGCCATCTGGCGGATCGGCTGGAAGCCCCCCTTCGTCGAGCCGGACTGGGCCATCGTGCGCAGCGGACTGGTGACCGGGATGGAGGTCTGGACGGCCTCGGTGATCTCGTCCGTGGCGCGGGTCCACAGTTCGACGGTCTTCTGGTACTGCTCTTCCTCGGTAATGAGGCCGCGCCGATACTGCCGCTGGATCTCCTCGACTTCCTGGGCAGCGCGCTCCAGGATGAGCGGCTTGTCCTCGGGGACGGTGATGTCCGCGACGGCGATGGTCAGGCCAGAGCGGGTCGCGTACTGGAAGCCGAGGCTCTTGATGTCGTCCACCAGGTCGGCCGTCGGGTCGGGGCCGAGCAGGTGGTACGCATCGCCGACCAGGTCGTTGAGCTTGCCCTTATCCAGGAGACGGTTGACGAAGCGCAACTCGCGCGGCAGGATCTGGTTGAACAGAACGCGGCCGACGGTCGTCTCAATGGGCAGGTACTGCGGCAACCCATCGGTGAAGCGCTTGCCGGTCTTCGGGTCGTAGTAGGTCGTCGTGTAGACGGTGATCGGCGTGTGGACGTGCAGATGCCCCAGGTTGTAGGCCATCACCACTTCGTCGAGCAGTGTGTGCGGCGTGTCGCCGTCCACGTAGTCGTCCACGGGCGTGGGGTCGGCGAAGATCCACGTCTTGCCGTTGGCGACGGTCGAGTCGGCGTCCATCGTCAGGTAGTAGCAGCCGAGCACCATGTCCTTGGACGGGCCGACGATCGGCTCGCCGCTGGCCGGCTTCAGGAGGTTGTGGCTCGCCAGCATCAGGCGGCGCGCCTCGTCCTTGGCGGCGCGGGATAGCGGCACGTGCACCGCCATCTGGTCGCCGTCGAAGTCGGCGTTGAAGGCGGCGCACACCAGGGGGTGAATCTGGATGGCGTTGCCCTCGACCAGGATGGGCTGGAAGGCCTGGATGCCAAGACGGTGCAGTGTCGGGGCGCGGTTGAGGAGCACGGGGTAATCCTCGATGATCTCCTCCAGCACCTCCCACACGACCGGGTCCATGCGCTCGATGAGCCGCTTCGCACCCTTGACGTTGTGGGCGTGGCCGTACTCGACGAGCTTGCGCATGACGAACGGGCGGAACAGCTCCAGGGCCATGCCCTTGGGCAGACCGCACTGGTGCAGCTTCAGGTGCGGCCCGATCACGATGACCGAGCGGCCGCTATAGTCAACGCGCTTGCCGAGCAGGTTGCGGCGGAAGCGGCCCTGCTTGCCCTTGAGCATGTCGCTCAGGCTCTTGAGCTTGCGGCGGCCACGCGCCGAGACGGCCTTGCCGCGGCGGCTGTTGTCAATCAGCGAGTCGACAGCTTCTTGGAGCATGCGCTTTTCGTTGCGGATGATGACATCCGGCGCGCCCAGTTCCAGGAGCCGCTTGAGGCGGTTGTTGCGGTTGATGACGCGGCGATACAGGTCGTTGAGGTCCGACGTGGCAAACCGACCGCCGTCCAGCTGAACCATCGGGCGGATGTTGGGTGGAATGACGGGCAGCACCTTGAGGATCATCCACTCCGGGCGGTTGCTCGACTTGCGCAGGGCCTCGACCACCTTGAGCTGCTTGGTGGCCTTCTTGCGGCGCTGCTTGCTCTTGCCGCTGCGGATCTCGTGGCGCATTTCCTTCGCCATCGTGTCCAGGTCAATCTGCTCCACGATGTCGTTGAGCGCCTCAGCGCCCATCGTCGCCTGGAAGATCGGCTGGCCGCCGGTGTTCCACCGCTCGTGCAGCTCCCAATACTCCGCCTCGGTGAGCAGCTGGCGCACCTCGAGCTTCTTCAGCTCGGTGCGGCGACCCTCGATCTCCTTGATATGACCGGCGGCCTGCTCGTCCACCAGGCGGTTGATCTTGTCCAGCTCCTTTTCGAGGTCGCCGAACAGACGGTCGCGCTCGCCCTGGAACAGGGCCTGGTAGCGCTCGCGCTCCTCGCGGAAATCGGCCTCGATGTCGCTGAGTTGGTTCGAGACATCCTCTTCGAGCTTGGCGAGGGCGGCCTTGTCGCCCTTGACGGCCTCGCGCTGCGTCGCCGTCTGCTCCATCACGTCGGCCACGCGCGCATCGCGCTCGCTTTGCAGGCGCTCGAACACGGCGTCAAGCTCAGTTTGCCGCTCGCCCATCTGCGCTTCGATGCCGTCACGCTGCTGGCCGAGGCGAGCCTCCGCCGACGCGCGGGCGCGGCGCAGCTCCTTCTCGGCTTCCTCTTCCATGCGGCGCAGCGCCTTCTGGCGGGCGTCCTCGTCAATTCGCGTGATGATATACTGGGCGAAGTAGAGGACGCGGTCCAGGTTACGGCGCGAGATGTCGAGCAGCAGGCCGAGGTAGCTCGGCACGCGGCGGGTGTACCAGATGTGGGCGACGGGCGAGGCCAGCTCGATGTGGCCCATGCGCTCGCGGCGCACGCGCTCGCGAGTGACCTCGACGCCGCACTTATCGCAAACGATGCCGCGGTAGCGGATCTTCTTGTATTTACCGCAGTAGCATTGCCAGTCCTTCGTCGGCCCGAAAATGGCTTCGCAGAACAAGCCATCCTTCTCAGGCCGCAGGCGGCGGTAGTTGATGGTTTCGGGCTTCGTCACTTCGCCATGAGACCAGGTCCGAATCTCTTCCGGCGAGGCCAGGCTGATTCGGATGGCGTTGAACTCTTTGAGATCCAAGGGCGTCCTCCTCACAGAATCAGAGGTGACTAACTAAAGACGACGCAGCAGGCAAAGTGGATGTCCGTTGACGTGTTTGCGGGGTGGGGGCAGGAGGCTGGGCGGATGCTCTCGGTCCACCAGCGCAAACAGATATCAACACCTTTGCTCGACACTTCGGCCACGCTGAGTCTACGGCCCGGTCGCCGGGCGTAGACGCGACGATAGGCGGGCGTTGACTCATGCCCGCCAAACTGGGTTTGGCTCACCTATAGGTGCTGCCCGGCACTGGGCGGCTATGTAAGAAGCGGGGCGATGCGGGTTGCGCCCTTACGACTCCCTGGCGTCTTGCGGTGGGCGCTGTGATGGCACAAACGTATCGGACCATGGGACGCACTGGACGTTGCGCCCGACGCGATGTGGGAAGGTTTGACAGTGGCAACGTGATAGAAATGAAACTGTGTCTTCCAGAAGATGGCTGTGTTTGCGGCCCGCCTGCCGCGACTTAGCCGATGCGCTCAACGCCCGCCCGCGCTACCTCGCTAGACTCAGAAGAACAGTATACCATCGTCCAGATATATTGTCAAGTAAACAATCGGGCGAACCAACTGAAACATCGCGTGATACTGGGACGCAGGCTCACGCGACTTCTTACGACGGTGGCGGGTTGCTCGCGCCCGGCGTATCTCCGGCCGCCTCCGCGAGAATCCCCTCGAAGCGTTCGGCGCCTGAGAACGGGCCGACCAGCGCGAGGTACATCGTCTCGCGCGCCAGCAACAGCCGCGCCGTCGCCTGGATATCCTCGGCGGTGACGCGCGCCAGCCGCGCTGCCATGTCGGAGGCGGTCAGGATTTCGTCGCGCACCACCGCCTGCCCTGCCAGGGACATGGCGATCTCCGCTGTATCTTCGAGACGCAGGAGGAGGCCGCCGTTGAGGTACTCCTTCGTTCGCTGTAACTCGTCGTCGGGCACCGGCTCATCCCGCAGGCGGCGCAGTTCGCGCAGGATAGTGCGCAGCGCGTCCGGCGCGCGGCGAGGGTCTACGGCGGTGTAGACGCTGAGGATGCCCGTATCGTGCAGGTAGCTCTCGTCACTGTAGACGTTGTAGGCGAGGGCCTGGTGTTCGCGCAGCTCGAGGAATAGCCGCGAGCTCATGCCTGCGCCCAACACCGCCCCCAGGAGCTGCAAGGCGTGACGCCGCGGGTCGAGCAGGGAGAAGCCCGGCACGCTCAGGCGCAGATGGGCCTGCTCGATGGCCCGCGTCTCCACGCGAACGAGCGGGCCGATGGGCAGAGCCGGCGCCGGCGCGAAGCCGGGGGAGGGGGCAGGCTCCCAATCGCCGAGCGCCGCCGCGATCCGCGTCAGGGCGTTGTCGGCGTCGAACGCCCCGGCGAGGGCGATCACGGTGTTGCCGGGGCGGTAGAAGCGGCGCACGTGCTCGACGAGCTTTGTGCGGGTCATGGCTCGCAGGCTCGGCTCCGTGCCCAGGATGTCGCGGCCGAGGGGATGCGCGCCGAACATTAACTCGTCGCCCAGCACCGCTACCCAGCTCTCCGGCTCGTCCTGGATCATCGCCAGCTCTTCGAGAATGACCCGTTTCTCCCGCGCCACATCGGCAGCGCGCAGCTTCGGTCGCCGCAACATGTCGGCGACAAGGTCAATCGCCACGGGGAGCCGCGCGGCGGGGACGCGCGCGATGTAGCCCGTGCGATCGTCGGAGGTGAAGGCGTCGAGCGCGCCGCCGACGCCTTCGATAGCCTGGCCGATGGCGGCCGGGGTCGGGTAGCGCTGCGTGCCCTTGAACGCCATGTGCTCGATGAAGTGGGAGATGCCCGACACCTCGGCCGGCTCGTAGCGGGCGCCGACGCCGACATAGAACGCGGCGGTGACGGAGTAGCGGTCGGGTAGGGGAACGGTGATGATGCGCAGGCCGTTGGGCAGGCGCGTCAGGTTGTACTGGTCGGCCAGGTTGGGCCGCGCGAGGGTTGGAAACGGCATGGGGGCGACTCAATCCAGACCGAGGCGGGTCAGGTCGTCTTCGCTCAGCCCGAAAAAGTGGCCGACTTCGTGGAGCACCGTCGTGCGCACCTCGCGCCGCACCTCCGCCTCGGTCTCGCACTCCTCCTGGATTGGCCCGCGATAGATGACGACCATCGGCGGCGGGGCCATGTTGTCGTACGCGCCGAGGGGCGGCCCGCGATGCAGCCCGAAGAGGGTCTCCTCCGGTCCGATGCCCAGGTCGGCCAGCTCCTCTTCGTCGGGCCAGTCCTCGATGATGATGGCAACCTTTTCCAGGTAGGGCAGGAATTGCGGGGGCAGGGAATCGATGACCTCGGCTACGAGGCGCTCGAAGCGGTCAATGCGGGTGTGGCGGCGGCGGGGGCGGCGGCCGGCGGCGCGTGGCGTGCGGCGTTTGCCTGAGTCGGTGGGCGGCATGGCGCTTGACCTCAGTAGCCCAGTCGGCGGAGCTGCTCTTCGCCGAAGCCGAAGTGGTGGCCGACCTCGTGGAGAACGGTGCGCCGCACCTGCTCGCGCACGAGGGCGTCGCGGGTCTCGCCCTCGCCCGGGTACAGATACTCGATCGGGCCGCGGAAGATGGTGATTTTGTCCGGGGGAACGAGGGTGAGGGCGGAGGGGCGCCGCGTGCGGGGCACGCCCTCGTATAGTCCGAGGAGCAGCGCGCCGGGCGAGACGCGCACGCGGGCATAGTGGCCGGGGTGCGGCCACTCTTCAATCACCACCGCGACGTTTTCTAGATAGGGCAGCAGCGCGGGCGGCAGGCTGTCCAGGGCTTCGGCGACAAGCTGCTCGAAATGATCTGGGTGCATGCTATCCCTTCGACACGTTGCCGCGCGCGCGCTGCCAGCTCACAGACACAGCATAGCGCACCTGGGGCGCCCACGCTCGAACGTCGCGCAGGCGCGGGTTCTCGACCGGGAAGCTGTGGTAGTATGGCCCACGCTCGCGGATCCAATCGTAGGCCGCGTCGCCGCCCGTCTGCAAGTTGCGCACGACATCCATATAGAAGTCGAGCGACGGCGGACTGCCGGTGACGCTGGCGAGGTACTGATACTGGACGATATACGCGGCGCGCTCATGCTCCAGGCTGCCGAACAGGTACGGGGCCTGGGTGGTGTGCACCAGCTCGTGCACCAGGCGGTCCGGTTCGAGGTAGGTGCGCATGCTGGCCGGGAAGTAGATGCGCCAGCCGAGCCAGGTTGTGCCGCCTGGCCCCCCGAGCGTGTTGTTGAACACGACCTGGATGCGGCTCGCTCGAAGGTAGTCGGCCCAGACGCGGCCAAGCTCGGACTGGTCCAGGGCGGCCAGCGCTTCTTCCACGGCTTGAGGGAAACGGTAGCGGTGTGGCATGGCGCAGAGTTGTGTGCCTCGGTTTCTCGAACAAGATACGCTGGCTACCGCTTCGGTTCCAGCACGACGACCTGGGCGCCGTCTTCGGGCAGGTCCTTCTTGGTGACTTTGAGCGTCTCCTGGTGCGAGACCTCTTTGTCCTCCATGCCCATGGCGCGCAGGAACTTGTCGAGCTTCTCCAGCTTCACATCCTCGCCGTCCAGGCTGTAGTGCATCGGGATGACGATGCGCGGATCGAGCATGTTGATGACCTCGACGGCCTGGCTGGGGGTCAGGGCATTCCCGCCGCCCACCGGCACGAACAGGATGTCCACCGAGCCGATTGCCTCGGCCTGCGTCTGCGTGGGGATGTGGCCCAGGTCGCCCAGGTGGCAGACGCGCATCTCCTCGGTGTCCAGCACGTAGACGGTGTTGGAGCCGTGTACCGCCCCCTTCTTGCTGTCGTGGTAGGTGGGGATGCCGAACACGAAGATGCCCTTGACTTCGTACTCGCCGGGGCCGCGCACCACATACGGCTCGCCCTTGACGGCGTCGGCGTTATTGTGGCCGGCGTGCTCGTGGCTGACGGTCACGATGTCGGCGGTCGTGCGCGTGATCGAGGGAACACCCAGGTTCTTTCCGGCATACGGGTCCTGCACAACGAAGCCGTCACGGCTCTTGATGCGAAAAGCGCTATAGCCAAGCCAAGTAATTTCCATTCGTAGACAAACCTTTCACTGGGGTACGATCCGCTGGATGTCGGCCTTCTGGCGCTGCTCCTCCAGCCAATCCTGGAAGCGGAACTGGCGCAGGTCCTGCCACTGCTGCTCCGGCAGCTTGCGGTTGGCGTCCTTCTCGAGCACCTGGATGATGTGGTAGCCAAACTGGGTCTGGACGGGCGAGCTGAACTTCTTGCCGGCCGCCTGGCTAAACGCCACCTGGTCGAACTCCGACACCATGACGCCGCGCGGGAACCAGCCCAGATCGCCGCCATTGTTGGCCGTGCCGGGGTCCTGGGAGACCTCCTTGGCGACCTTGGCGAAGTCCTCGCCGGCTTCGAGCCGCTTCATGACCTTGAGCGCGTCGTCGTTCGTTTGCACGAGAATGTGGCGGGCGTGCACCTGCTCCTGCGTCTGCGACACGTCCTTGGTGACCACGTCGCGCACCTTGTTGCCCAGGAGCTGCGCCCGCTGCATGCTCGTAAACGTCTCTTGCGTCATGCCGCGCGTTTTCAGGCTCTCCTCGAACTTGTCCTTCCCGCCCATGTCCTTGACCAACTGGTCAATGGACTTTTGCAGCTCGTCGTCGGACACGCTGATGTTGTTCTTCCGGGCATATTGCTGCACCAGGACGTCGGCGATCAGGCCTTCGAGGACCTGGTTGTTCAGCGTCTTGATCGCCTCAGCGCCCTGGGCTGTGTTGGGGTCCACATTCTGGTTGGTCACCAGGAAGTTGCGGGCCTCGGCCGTCGCCCGCTGATAGTCGCTGAGGGGCACCGGGTCGCCGTTCACCAGGGCGGCCGCGTTTGTGGTGTCTTTGGCCTGGGCCTGGCCACCACCTGCGGCGGCGTTCGCGCCCTGGGGCGCGGCGGTCGCGCTGGCCGGCGTCTGACCGCCGGTCGCCGCCTGGCTCAAGGCCGCCGGGGTGGCCGCCGGCGTCGTGCTTGCGGAGGGGCTACAGGCGGCGAGGGCAAGGATGAGGACGAAGAGGGTGAGGAACACTGCACTGCGGATGACCGTCATGAGAGAGGCCCTTTCTTGGATAAGTCCGTAGAATAGGATAACAACCGGGAAGAAGTACTCCAATGCCAACTATATCACGAAAGTTATGTTAGGTCAAGGTCGCGTGCGGCCTGAAATTGAGACACACGTTCGAGTGGATTATACTCGCGTCGGCGCTCGCTGCAAAGTTGGCGTCGGCCCTCGCTCTGTGCTACAATCCCTGATTTGTAGGTCTTGTGAATAGACTGGCTCCAAGGAGAGTTTGCGTGAGGAAACACGCTTTTCGACACATAACGGTCATGGTCCTGGCGGCGCTGGCCCTGACCCTCGGCGCCGCCGCGTGCAGCAGCGGCTCATCGCAGCCGACGCCTGCGCCGCCCACGGCCGCACCCAAGGCGGCGTCGGCGGCGCCGCCCGCGCCGGCCGCGACTCAGGTGGCGCAGGCGGGGCAGGCGGAGCCGACGCGAACGCCTAAACCGACGAAGACACCCGAGCCAACGGAAGCCCCCTTGCTGCCCCCCGTGCCGGCGAAGAGGCCGCTGACGATGAACTCGCCGGAGTATGGCGTCCAGGCGTTTCTCTGGTGGCGGCCGGAGCTGGCCGAACGCGACTTGCTGAAGGTCAAGGAGCTTGGTTTCACCTGGGTCAAGCAGGGGTTCGGCTGGCGGGACATCGAACACGAGAAGGGTAAGTACGATTGGTCTAACGCGGACCACGTCGTCTACACCGCCAACAAGTACGGCAACATTGACATCGTCGCGCGGGTGGACCACCAGCCAGAGTGGGCGCGCAGCGGATGCTCGCTGCAAGGGCCGCCCGCCAACATGAAGGACTTCACCGACTTCCTGACGGCGATGGCGACGCGCTACAAGGGCCGCATTCGCGCCTACGAAATCTGGAACGAGCCGAACCTGGCCCGCGAGTGGTGCGACCAGCGCCCCGACCCGAAGGCGTATGCCGCGATGCTCAAGGCCGCCTACGCGGCCATCAAGGCTGCCGACCCTGACGCCATGGTGATCAGCGCCGGTCTCTCGCCGACCGGCACGAACGACCAGACGGCCACGCCGGACGACGTCTACCTGGACCAGCTCTACCAGGCGATGGGCGGGAAGAGCGACGGCTACTTCGACGTTCTCGGCGTCCACGCGCCCGGCTACAAGGCGGCGCCGGAAGTCTCGCCGGATGAGGCGGCCGCGAACAAGGCGGCCTACGGCGGGGAGCGCTTCTTCACCTTCCGCCGCGTTGAGGACTTGCGCAAGATCATGGAGAAGTACGGCGACACGAAGAAGCAGGTCGCCGTCCTGGAGATGGGCTGGACATCGGACGAGGTCAACCCGGCGTACAAGTGGCACGCCGTCTCGGAAGAGCAGAAGGCGGACTATCTCAAGCGCGCGTATCAGTTTGCCCAGAAGAACTGGTCGCCGTGGATCGGCCTGATGACGACGATCTACATCGCCGACCCGGACTGGACCGACAAGGACGAGCAGTACTGGTGGGCCATCACGGACCCCGACGGCACCCCGCGCCCTGCGTTTGGCACGCTCAAGGACATGCCCAAGGCTCCCTGACCCGCCACCCATCTGGCACAGCGCACCGACACAAACGCGCCCCACGAGTCAACCACTCGTCGGGGCGCGTCAGTCGTCTACGGGTTTCAGCCTGCAATGAGTACAGCCTCTATCTTTGCACTTTGTCTATGCGGGGGCTGTGGGTTTTGGCGGTTGCCTGCCACATATCGCCCAACGAAGTGGAGCTACGCGGCAACCGCCAAAAGGGGCCGCAGGCCCCCGCGATCCTCCCCCTTTTTTCGTGCGCAATGGCACGCGACCGTCACCAAGGGCTGAAAAGAGAAGAACTTGGAGGGGCAAAGCCCCTCCAAACCACCCCAACCCGAAAACTGCAAAGATAGAGTACAGCTTTGTAGCGCCGACTTCAGTCGGCGCTACGGTTCTGTGCGTTAGTGCGGCTCGGGGCAGCTCGCCAGGCTGTTGCAGCGCTGCGCCAGGGCCGGCAAGAACAGCCGGTTGGGGCGGTTGACCGTCGGCGTCATCGTCGGCGTCATCGTCGGTGTCGGCGTGACGGCCGGCGTCGCCGTGGTTGTCGGCGTTGGCTGCGGTGTGCTGCACGGCAGGCCCGCCACCTGGACGCCGATCTCGACCGCGCCGTAGGACAGCGGCAGTGTGCTGCTGAACACGAGAGCGCCGGCCGCGGCTTCGGCGCACGAGGGGATGCGGTTGAGCGTCACCGTGGCGAAGGAGCCAGGCGGGGCATCCTGTGGGTTGGTGACTGTGAGCCAGTCCGGGCGGTTGTCGAGCTGCCAGGACGCTGCCAGGGTGTACGGATTCGAGATGGCCGCGGTCGCGTTGACCGTCGCGGGAAGGGTCAGGGTGTTCGGATTCAGGGTCAGGAAGTGGCGAGTCGCCCGCACGGCTGCGCTGGCGTCCACGATCCCCGCGCCATACACCGGGTCGGCGCCGGGCGCGCCGCGGTCGAGGGCCTGGCTGCGCAGAATCTGCTCCACCTGGGCGGGCGAGAGGGTCGGGTCCACAGACAGCACGAGGGCAGCGGCGCCCGCGACCAGGCCGGCGGCGAACTCCGCGCCCTGGGCGTTGCTGTAGGTGCTCTGGGGTGGCTGGCTGCCGTCCACCGCCGTCGTCAGCAGGTCTTTGCCCGGCGCGGCCAGGTCCACGAAGGTTCCCGTCTGCACGAGGAGCTGGCCGGTGCTGCGCACCTGGAGGACGAGGCTATCCGTCATCGTCGCCGTCACGCCGATGACCCCGTCGAGGGAGGCCGGGTAGGGCGTGGCGCTGCCGGACAGCGGCGGCTCGCCGACCGGCGCGATGACAATCATCGGCAGACCCCGGTTGGGGTCCTGGACGCGCTGGATCGCCTGCTGGATCGTGTTCCGATCCTGGGTATTGAGGTTGTTGATATTGAACCCGAAGACGGCGATGCGCGCGCCGTGGGCGGCGGCGTAGTCCAGGCCCTGGGCGATGAAATTGGCGGTGAAGGGGCTGGTGTAGTTGGGGGAGCCGTTGCTCACGCGGCGGCTGATGACCCGCAGCGGGATGATGCGCGGCCGCCACGCCGTTCCCGCGATGCCCACGCCGTTGTTCGCCGTCGCGCCGAGGAGGCCGGCGATGCCGGTTCCCCAGGTGTCCGTCCAGTCGTCGTTTTGGGGCGGGCCGTTTTCCAGGAAGTTGTACGGGCTGACCCAGCGGTCGGCCAGGTCAGGGTGCGCCAGGTCGAAGCCCGAATCGAGCACGGCGACGGAGATGTTGGCTCCCACGGTGTAGTTCCACGCATTGTCGGCGTGGATGCCGAAGGTGTCTGTCAGCGCCCACTGCTGCGCCAGCAACGGGTCATTGGGCGTGGCGTTGGGGAGGGCGTGGAGCGGAGCAGCGAAAGCAACGGCCGCGGCGGCCGTGAGGCAGGCGGCCAGAAACACGAGAACATGGAAGCGACGCATGGGCGAATTCTCCGCGAGAAGACGTGAACAGGCTGGCTACTGCCCAATGCTAATCAGGGGGAAGTAGACGTGGCGGGCGAGGGGGGGACACTCAGGCAGATAGACGCGCACCCGTATGTCCTTTGTGCCGTCGGCCTGGTGCGGCATGGTGCTTTCGGCGGTGATGCTGGCCGTTCGCGTACCGCACGCGCCGTCGCCGGGCGGCAGTGGGGTCACGGCGACCAGGGACGGCGTCGAGCCTTGCGGCGGGGCCACCTGGAGCCAGTCTACGTTGGCGACCGCTTTCCAGGTCAGCGCGCTGGTGTTCGTGTTGGCGATGGAGAGGGATGGCTGGCGGTAGTCGCCGCCGGTCTCATCCCACTGGAACGTCAGCGGCTCGGACGCCGAGACGGTCAGGAGGTGGGGCGTGTTGAGGACGGCGCGCCTGGCGTTGACCATGCCCGCTCCGAATGCGAAATCGCCGCCTGGGACACCGATGTCATCCGCGTATTGGCGCAGCACGTCGCGCACCTGGGCCGCGGTAAGGGTCGGGTTAACGGCCTTCATGAGCAGGGTCACGCCGCTGACGTGGGCGGCCGCGACATTCGAGCCTGTCACCAGCCCGTAGCCGTCGGCGACGAGGGCCATCGGCACGGTCGTCACCACGTCCACCCCCGGTGCGCCGAGGGCGATGTACGAGCCGCTGCTCGACTCGGCCCAGCGCTCGTCGTTCTGGTTGACGGCGCTCACGCTGATGACGCTGCCGAAGGCGGCGGGGTACTCGGTGGGGTTGCCGCGGCGCCACTCGTCGCCGCCGGGCGCGACAATGACCGCGCCCGACGCCACAGCGGTGTCGAGGGCGCGGCGCAGGGCTGTGGCATGGTCGAGCTTCGACGCAAAGACGCCGACATGGATGACCTGGGCGTTGTGGGTCACCGCGTGACAGATGCCCGCAATGACGTCGCCCCAGCGGCCGACATCGCCGTTGTACTCTGGATCGTAGCCCAGAACCTTGACCGGGATGATTTGCCCGTTCCAGGTCAGCCCGGCGATGCCGGCGCCGTTGTTGGCCGTGGCCGCGATGATGCCGGCAATCTGCGTGCCACTGCCGACGGGGCTGCGGTCGCTGGTATCGGTGTTGTCGTCAACGAAGTTGTAGCCCGCCTGCGTGAAGACGCGGCCGGCCAGGTCGGGGTGATCGCTGTCCACGCCCGTATCGAGAATGGCGACGGTGGAGAGGGCGTCTGCCGCGCCCGTGGTGTAGTCCCACGCCGTCGCCGCGTCAATCCGTTGCAGGTTCCACTGGTAGGTGAAGTATTCATCGTCCGGGAGGACGCTCGGACGCTGGGCGTTCTTGGGCGTTGCGCCCGGCAGCGGGCGCGGGTAGGCGCGGGGGAGGGGCTTGAGGGCGCTGGCGCTGCGGGAGACGACAAACGGATCGTCCGTCTCAACGCTCACCACCCCGTCCAGCGCCGCCAGCGCCTGGATGCTGGCGTGGGGCGCGGCGGCGGGCGCGGAGACGATGACGGCATTGGCGCAATCGAGGGTGCGGGATGGTGTGTAACCGGCCTGGGCCAGCGCCGACAGGGTAGAGGTCCGCTTCGCCGCTGCGCTGAACGAGACGATCAGCCGCTCGGCCTGGGTGCTCGCGTGCCCTGAGGCGCTGCCGACTGGGGCGAGAGCGCCGCAGGCCAGCAGAATCGTTACGAGCGCGAGCAGGCGGGGGGGGCGGAACACAGTATTCCTTCTTCAACCAGTACAGATGAGGATGTCCGGCAACCTGGGTTAGCTCACGTGAAAGTTTTCGTCACTCTGATAGACGCCGGTTCACGCAAAAAGGGTACGCTTTGCAGCTATTATACGTCTGTCAGACCCAGTGTGTAAAGATTCTTCACGCACGAAATCGGGTACAAGTTGTAAACCTGGGCGACAGGGCAACGAAAAAGCCGGCGCTTACAAGCGCCGGCTCGCTGATGACGGAAGAGATGTCAGCCCAAGGCTCGGGGGAGAACGAATGCCAGGACGATTAGGATGGCGAACAGGACGGCGGCCAGGATGATGACCTGGCGAAGGTCATGCCGCACGTAGGTATCTTCGCGGCTAATGTCGGTCGGGCTGAGACGCGCACCCGTGTTGTCCGCCTGCGCCCGAAGTTGGCTCGACTGACGCGCCGTCTGCTGGCGCGACCCGGCGGTGCGTGACACAACCCGCGTGGCGCCGACTGTGGCGACCGCCGCTGTCGTGGCGACCGCCGCTGTCGTGGCCGCCGACCGGCCTTCGCTCTCCTCGTCGCCGGGCGATGTCGTAGGGGTGGACCGCAGCGTTCGGGGCGCGCTTGCCATCTGCCGAGCGGTGTCAGCCTTGCGCTCGCTGCGAGACTTCTTTGCCATTTACATAACTCCTTGCATTGGGCATTCGCCCTAAATATACATCAACTTGACGGTCGGGTCAAGCCTGGGCGAACGCGCTCCAGCACCCGCCGTCCGATGGTCTCCAGCTCGGCGATCCGAAGCGCACGGGCGAGCGCCAGGAAGACAATGCTGCCGAGGATCACCCCGCCCACGACTTCGACCGCTGTGCGCAGGACGCCCGTCAGCGACGCGGGGAGGGCGACCTGGATCGCCATGACGGCGACAGCCATGCCCAGGGTCGCAATGCCCAGCTTCAGGAAAGTCTGGAGGAACGCCTGGCCGCGTAGGGCGTCGAAGCGCCGGTGGGCCAGGTAGAGCATGACCAGGGCGTGGCACGTGAGCTGGGCCGAGTTCGCCGCGACCAGGCCGATGAACCCTAGCGGTGCGATGAGCGGCAGGGCGACGACGAGGTAGGCGATGACGCCCAGGATGGCGACGAGGTTGGGCGTGAGGGTGTCGTTGCGCGCGTAGAACGCATACACCAGGGGTAGGTCAATCGCCGCGAAGGGCAGGCCGATGAGGTAGACCCGCAGGGCCTGGGCCGTTTGCGCTGTGTCTTCGGGCAGGAACAGCCCGCGCTGGAAGAGCAGGGCGACCGTCGGTCCCGACATGAGGAAGAGGGCGACGACCATCGGGACGATGAGCACCAGCACCATGCGCAGCGCGACGCCGAGGGTGCGCCGAAACGCCGGCAGGTCGTGCGCCTGGCGCGACAGGGTCGGCAGGGCCGCCATGCTAACGGCGGTCGTGACCAGGCCCTGGGGGAACTGCTGGAGGGTCGTCGCGGCGCGCATCCATGCAATCGCCTGGGGGTGAACGCCGGACGCGAGACGCCGGTCGAGGAGCGCGCCGAATTGCGCCACGGCGATGCCGAGCAGCATGGGCAGGTAGAGCCAGGCGATGCGGCGCAGCGCCGGGTGTCGCCAGTCCAGCCGGAAACGCACCTTGAGGCCGCGCAGTCCCGGGAGCTGGAGCACGACCTGGAGCAGCGCGCCGATGACGAGCCCCGACGCGGCGATGGCGATGGCATTGCCGCCGCTGGCGACGATCGCCACAATGAGCGCCGCGTTGAACACCATCACGACGAAGGCGGGGAGGACGAAGCGGCGCATGGCGAACAGGACGCCGCTGATGACACCGGATAGACCGAGGAAGACGATGGACAGGCTGGTAATCTTCAACAGGAGGATGGCCGCGTCCAGGTACTCTTGCGGCAGACCGCCGCCGATCAGGGTGGCGACCGCCGTCGCGCCCGCGCTCAATGCGATGGCGACGACGATGGTGATGAAGGCGGAGATGCTGAGCACGATGCTGACGACTTCGCTCAGCTCGTCCTCGCCGCGTTCGGCGTACTCGCTGAAGACCGGTACGAGCGCCGAGCTGATGAGGCCGCCGATCAGCATGTCGTACAGGAGCTGCGGGACCTGGGCGGCGACGGTGAATGCGCTGACCATGCCGGACGCGCCGTAGTAGCGGAACAGCGCCATCTCGCGCACCATGCCCAGCAGCCGGCTGCCGACATTGCCGAGGGCGATGAGCGCGGCGCCCGTGGCGATGCTGGCGGTGGCCGGGGCTGCCGCGCCCGTCGTCGGCGCGGGCGTCTCTTCGAGCGGGATGTAGCCCTCGGCGGCCGGCGGCTCGCTGATGGGAACGGGGGCCTCGTTGATGTCCATTAGTCCCTGGGGGCCGTGGCGAGAATGGCCTGGATCAGCTCACTCGTCGAACGGTTCTCGACGAACGGCAGAATGTGCACCTCGCCGCCATAGCCGTGTACGGTCGCCGCTTCGGGCGGCGGCCGGTCCGGCCCGTAGTCACCGCCCTTGACATAAATATCAGGCCGCAGCGCCTCCACGACGCGGTCGGCTGTCCGCTCACCAAAGGTCACAACGTAGTCCACCACGGCGAGGGCAGCGACCAGCTCGGCACGGTCGGCCACGGGTACGATGGGGCGCGACGGGCCTTTCAGCCGGCGCACGCTGGCGTCGTCGTTCACGGCGACGACCAGGGCGTCGCCGAGGCTGCGCGCCTGGGCGAGGTAGCGCGCGTGGCCGACGTGCAGCAGGTCGAAGACGCCGTTGGTCATGACCAGCCGCCGCCCCTGCGCAGCCAGCCGCTGTCGCTCGTTGCTCATCTCTTCCAGTGACAGAACACGTCCCATGCCGCCTCCCAACGGCTTATTCTAGGCGCGGGAGGCGCAAGGCGCAAAAAAGCCCACGGGCCGCGAGTGCGCCGTGGGCGTGTGGAACACATGACTACCGATGTACCGCTAACGCTGGGATAGGGGCAGGTTTCAAACCTGCCCCTACCACCGCCACTACATTCTCGCCACCTTGTGTAACATACCCCTACCGATACGTCAGCGTCAGCGTCGGGGTCGTGGCGGCGCTGTTCAGGGCCGGACCACCGTACCAGCCGAACACGGACCACAGGCCGTAGGGCGCGTCAGTCGCCACGACGCGCAGGGACACGCGTCCGGTCGTCTTGAGCCGCTCTTGCAGCTTCGCCATCCCGTCGGGTGTGAAGGTGAAGACGTTGACCGCATTCGGCCCGATGTCCGCCTTGCCCACGTCCGGGGTCAGTGTGGCGACAACAGTCGCCTGGGCCAGCTGAATGTAGCCGATGCTCGTCCAGCCGGCGTCCACGCTGGCGTCGAGCATCTGCACCTGCCAGCGCATGCCGATGACGCCGTCCAGGTTGTAGCTGGTGCGGCCGGTCAGCTGGAGCTGCGCCGCGGTGACGGTGGCGCCGGCCGGCAGACTGGACAGATCGAACTGGATGCCGCCGATCCAGATGACCGGGCGGGACGGCCGGAAGTCCGAGCCGGCGAAGACATCCGCGTTCACGAAGTAGTTCGTGTTTGGCGACTTGTTCACGACGTAGCCCGCCGAGTTGGGCGGCGGCGTCAGGGCGACGCTTGTCGTGAGCGGCGTCGGCGTCGCCGTCGGCGTGGCGGTGGCCGTCGGTGTGCGGGTGGCGGTGGATGTCGCGGTCGGCGTCGGCGTGGCGGTGGGCAGCGGAATGGCCGGCGCGACGTAGGCGCGCGACTGGTCCGAGCCGGCGACCGTGCTGCGGTCGAGGACGACGGCGGCAAGGTGGGCGTTCTGGGCGTTCGCGCCGACGGCGGAGATCACACCCGAGCCGCGCCAGCCGGGGCCGAGGTAGCGAAGCCCGCCCAGGTCGAACAGAACGCCGCCGTTTGGCGCAACGCGCTCGATCTCGGTGTCTACCAGGACGCCATCCTCGTTGTACAGCGCCAGGGCGACATCCACACCTGTAGCCGGGTCAGCGTTGCGGACGGCGACCTGGGAGCGCAGCGTCACCGTGTCGCTGACGACGACCCGCCGCAGGATGGGGACGGCCAGGCGCGGGGCCGTCTGGTCGGGCGTGACACCGCTGTAGCCGTCGAACTGGTCCAGCCCAAAGTTGCTGAGCTGGGCGACAGCGGGGCCGTCTAGCGCGTCGCCGCTGCCCACGAAGTCGGACTGCTGCACGAGGCCGTTGACCTCGATGAGCCGCGAGGAGCCGGTGCAGAGGCGCTGGGAGGCGGAGCTGCTGGCCGTCGCCCCGTTCAGGTCGAACAGACGCTCGCTCACCAGGCGGTTCTCGACGGTGCTGGGGTTCTGGAGCTTCAGCACCGTGGACCACCTGTCTGTGGCGTTGGACTGGTTCTGCAGGACGAGGGGCAAGATGTAGCGCGCCGCGCGCGGGAGAACGGTGTACGTCATCATCTGGCGGTTGTCGTTCAGCATGACATCCACCGTCGCGGCGAGCGGTTGCGTGGCGGCCAGGTGGGCGCTGCCGTAGAACGTGGTCAGGCCGACATCGCGCGGCGAGAGGCGCAGCGCGGCGCCCGGCGCGACCGTCACCGTCTTGACGGCCGCCGCCTCGGTGCAGCTCGCCGAGTCGCCGAGGGATTCGGACCAGAACTGGATGTCCACGGTGGCGCAACTCGCGCCGAGGTTCTGGATGCTGATGGCGGTGTCACTCTGGGTCTCGGCGCGCACCTGGGGCGCGTAGTACACGTAGCGCTCCACGGCCGGATCGTAGGCGGCGGCGTCGGCCGTCTGGCCGGCGTAGGCGCTGACGGTGGTCGGGGCCGACGGAGACGCGCCGAGACGAACCTGACGCTGGGCGACGACGGCCAGCGGGGTCTCCGACGGGACACCGCCGGCGGCCGGGCAGTCCGTGTAGGCGACGACGTAGCCGCTGTAGATGCCCTGTGGCACGTTGAAGCTGATGACCTGCCGGGTCTGCGACGGCTTCAGCGCGCCGAGGCAGACGCGCGAGACAGGCTCGGGCGCGACGCCGGAGCATTGGTCTGCCGACGGCGCGTACAACTCCAGCACGGCCACGGCATCGGTCGCGCCGAGGTTCTGGATGGACAGCGTTGTGGATGTTCCGCCGGTCAGGTCAATGGCGGGCAAGGCGACGCGGGGCGCGGCGCTCGGCCCATTGGCGGGCGCAGCGTCGCTACTCCGCGTTCCGACGGCAAATGCCAGGACAAACAACAGGCCGAGGCTTGTGGCAGCAAGCAGCCAACGGCGCATGGGACCCTCCTCACGATCGTATCGCATGCTGCGGCCGGTAAGATGCGGGCCGCGATGCAGTCTGTGGATGTTCTCTGTATATGAAGACGTATGAACGAGGAGCGGAGGTATGGGCCAGGCGCGCAGCCGCCCATTTTCTCTGCCGCTCTCGCCCTACCAGTGTTCGATGGCCCAGGCCAGCTCATCCGGTGTCGGCACGGCGTTGCCCAGCTTCCGAATAACCAGGCCGGCCGCGTAGTTGCCGAGCATGGCCGCCTGGAGCGGGGTCGCCCCCGCTGCCAGCGCCAGCGCCAGGGTCGCGGCCTGGGTGTCACCCGCGCCGGTGACGTCGTACACCTCGGTCTTGTTGATGGCTGGCAGGTGGACGTAGCCATCCTGCCAGCCGACCGACAGCCCTTCCTCGGCGCGGCCGATGGTGACGACGCGCGCGCCCAGCTCCGCCACCAGCCCCCGTGTCGCCGCCTCGTAGTTGGCCTCGCCGTCAAGGCTGCGGCCCAGGCTGGCGGCGGCGTCGCGCGCGCCAGCGCGCACGAGATCGAAGCCGCGAAACTTCGGCAGGTCGCCCTGGGAATCGACGGCCAGGAGCTTGCCGTGGGCGTGCGCCGACACGCGGCACGCCTCGACGACCGGCTCCGTCACGACGCCGGTCTTGTAGTCGGAGACGAGGACCGCGTCCACCGTCGGGATGAGCCGCTCGACGCCGCGCACCAGGGCCGTCTCGACATCGCCCTGGGCGGGGGCGCGGGAGAGCCGGTCCAGCCGCGCGACCTGCTGCGGAAAGACCAGCATGCCCTCCGCCAGGACCCGCGTTTTGACGGTTGTGCAACGGCTGTCGTCTGCCACCAGGCCGTCGCCGATGCCGCTGAGGGTCAGCCGCTCGCGCAGCTCGGCCGCCGCTGCGTCCGCCCCCACCAGCCCGATGACCGACACCCGCGCGCCGAGTGCGACGGCAGTGTGGGCGGGATTCGCGCTGCCACCCGCCAGGGTGAAGCGGCGCTTGAACTCCAGCACCGGGATCGGCGCTTCGCGCGACACGCGCTCGACGCGCCCGACGAGGTACTCGTCCAGGAACACGTCGCCGAGGACGGCGATCCGAAGCGTGGCAAGGCGGGGGATGAGGGCCAACAAGTCGTCGCGCATGGCGTCCATCTCAATGCGTCCTCTGAGCGGCCAGGCTCGCCTCGACCGCGCCGAGCACCAGGGCGGGCGACAGCAATTCGAGGCACTCCCGGGTTGGGCAGCCCTGGGGCGCGCCCAGGCGCAGGCCGCGGTAGAAACACGGCATGCAGTTGAGGTCGAGCTTGACGACGGTGTGGCGCGAGGGCAACGTTGGCGCGGGGGCGCGCGGCGGCCACAGCCGCGGCGGCCGCTCATCCTCCCACGGCCCGTAGGCCCTGTCGTTCGACAGGCCGAACACGGCCACCACGGGCGTGCCGACGGCGGCGGCCATGTGCATCGGGCCGCCGTCGTTCGTCACCAGCACATCCACACGGCGCAGCACGCCGCCCAGCGTCGGCAGATCGGTCTTGTCCGTCAGGTCCAGCGCCGGCGTCGTCGTCATCGCCGCCCGCACCCGGCCGGTATCGTCGCTCGCCCGCCCGACCAGCACCACCGCCATGCCGCGCCGCTGCAGGGCATCGGCGACGTGGGCAAAGTCACGCGCCGGCCAGCGCCGCGCCAGGCTATAGCCGCCGGAGCCGGGGAATATGGCGACTCGCGGGGTGGACGGCGGGGGCAGCGCCGCCATGAGGCGCTCGGCGTGGGCGTCGGCAGTGTCGGGGATGGGGAAGTCGAGGCGACGGTCGAGGGGGCCGCTGTCGCCGACAACGGTCTGCGCCACCTGGAGGGCGTACTCGACCTCGTGATAGACGCCAAAGCCCTGGTCGGCGACGCGGTGGGTCAGCAGCCGGCCGCGCCCGTTGTCAATGCCGGCGCGGATCGGCGCGCCACTCGCCGCCAGCAGCCCATTGAACTTCGCCGCGCCCCACGCCGTGGTCAGGTGGTGAAACAGCAGGACGGCGTCGTAGCGTTGGCGGCGCAGGTCGGCGGCAAAGCCGACAATCGCCGCCGCGCCCGAAGGGTCCGCCACGCCGCGCACCTTGTCGAAGCGCCCCTTCTCGAACGTCAGCACATCGTCCACCAAGGAGGAGCCGCGCAGGGCGGCGGCGCCGTTGGGCGACGTGAGATAGGCGATGCGAGCGTCGGGCAGGGCGGCGCGCAGGGTACGCAGCGCGGGCGTGGTCAGAATGACGTCGCCGATGTCGGCGAGCTTGATGGCGAGCAGGCGGGTTACGGGCATGCGCTCCTCAGGGCCAGAAGTTTAGCCCGTCCCGCGGTGAGAATCAACTTCGGCGCGCGTCCGCGTAGAGGTTGCGCGAATTGGGCACTGAGACTAAAATGTTGCTCAACTGTGCCCTTGCCCACGACACCGGGGGCGTCGCTCCCACTGATAGACCACCCATGAGCAGGAGGAGGCAACGATGCGCGGCCTGATGATGGAGTATCCCCTGACCACCCAGTTCATCCTGGCGCGGGCGGAGACTCTGTACCCGACGCGGGAGATCGCCACGAAGACCGCCGACGGCATGCACCGTTACACCTATGCCGACATGGCCGCGCGCGCCCGTCGGCTGGCGAGCGCGTTGGAGAAGCGGGGGTTGCAGCCAGGCGACCGCGTGGCGTCCTTCGCCTGGAACACCTACCGTCACCTGGAGCTGTACTTCGGCGTGCCGTCGGCCGGCATGATCCTGCATACCCTGAACATCCGTCTGTTCGCCGACCAGATCGAGTACATCGTCAACCACGCCGAGGACCAGGTCATCTTCGTGGACGAGAGCCTGGTGCCGGTGCTGGAGAAGATGACGCCGGCGTTTAAGACCGTCAAGCTGTATGTCATCATGAGCGACGGCCCGATGCCGCAGACGACCCTCTCGCCTGTGATGGACTACGAGGCCCTCCTGCAAGAGGGCGATGCCGACTACGCCTTCCCGCCCCTGGACGAGTACGAGGGGGCGATGATGTGCTACACCTCTGGCACCACCGGCAACCCCAAGGGCGTCCTCTACACCCACCGCAGCCTGTACCTCCATAGCCTGTCATCCCTCGGCCCCGACGTCCTCGGCCTGCGCCAGCGCGACACCGTCATGCCCATCGTCCCCATGTTCCACGCCAACTCGTGGGGCTTCCCCTTCACGGCAGCCCTGGCCGGCTCGAAGCAAGTGTTTCCCAGCATGTACATGCAGCCGCAGGTCATCCTCGACCTCATCCGCAATGAAGAAATCACTATTGGGGCCGGCGTCCCGACGATCTGGATTGGCATGGCGCAGCTCCTCGCCCAGAGCGGCGAGCGCCTGCCGAGCCTGCACACCATCGTGTGCGGCGGGTCGGCCGCGCCCCAGAGCCTGATCGAGACATACGCGAAGTGGGGCATCAGCCTGACCCACGCCTGGGGCATGACCGAGACGTCGCCCCTCGGCTCCGTCTCGCGCCTCAAGGTGGAGCTGGACGATCTGTCCGAGGCCGAGAAGTTCAAGGTCCTCGCCAAGCAGGGGTTGATGGCGCCCTCGGTCGAGGTGCGCATCGTAGACGAGCTGGGCGAGCCAGCGCCGTGGGATGGCAAGACGATGGGCGAGCTTCAGATACGCGGGCCGTACATCGTCAGCGGCTACTACAACGACGAGCGCAGCGCCTCGGCCTTCCAGGATGGCTGGTTCCGCACCGGCGACGTGGCCGTGATAGACCCCAACGGCTACATCCAGCTCGTGGACCGCACCAAGGACCTGGTCAAGAGCGGCGGCGAGTGGATCTCGACGGTGGACCTCGAAAGCACGCTCATGGCCCACCCGAAGGTGCTGGAGGCGGCGGTCATCGCCGTGCCCCACCCGAAGTGGCAGGAGCGGCCGCTGGCGTGCGTCGTCCTGAAACCGGGCGTCGAGTGTTCCAAGGATGAGCTGTATGCCTTCCTGGAGCCGCGCGTCGCGCGCTGGTGGATGCCGGACGACATCGTGTTCATTGACGCCATCCCGAAGACCAGTGTCGGCAAGTTCGACAAGAAGGTGCTGCGGGTGGAGTTCCAGGACTACACGCTGCCGGAGCAGGCCCACACTGTGTCGGCGAGCGCGCAGGACTAAGCGGATCCCAAGCTGAAACCTGCATGTGGTGACACCTATGCTGAGAGACATGTAGTGGCGACTTCCAGTCGCTCTTGCGGTCGCAGAACGACTAAAGTCGTCACTACGAAACGTACACCGTATCCGTTCGATGCGAGACATGTAGTGGCGACTTCCAGTCGCTCTTGCGGTCGCAGAACGACTAAAGTCGTCACTACGAAACGCACATTGTATCCGTACTGGCTCGCCCCGCGGCCCTGTCCCCCCGCCGCATCTCAGCGACTCAGCGACTTCCCCTTTTCTAGAAGGAGCATGGAATGCGCCGCATAGCCTTGCGAGTAGCTGCGCTGTTGGCGGTAATGTTGCTCGTGCTTGTGACGGCGGGTACAGGCGCTGCCGACCCGCCCCCCCCCCGCCCCAAAACCCCCGTCCCGGGTGACAAGACGCCCTTGACGCGCGTGCCCGGCGTGAAGATCAGCGGGCCGCGCGTCGTGGCGAGCCTTGACAAGCTCCAGCCAGACAAAGACGGCCTGGTGCGCGTCGTCGTCGAGCTGCAAGACGCGCCCGTCGCCGCCAAATACGGGGCGCGCTCGGCGTCGCCGGTCCTGACTGCCGGCAAGCTGGACCTCGGCGCTGCCAGCGCCAAAACCTATGAGGCCGGCCTGGTCGCGTCCCAGGCCAAATTCAAGGCCGACGTGGCCGCCAAAGTCCCATCGGCCAGGATCGGCTACAGCTACCGCATCGTCCTGAACGGCGTGTCCATGGCCCTCCGCCCGGCTGACCTGGAGACGCTTCAGAAGGTGGACGGCATCAAGGCGATCTACCCCGACACCCTGATGCGCCCGACGCTCGATGCCAGTATCCCGCTCATCAACGCGCCGGCGGCCTGGGCCGCCCTCGGCGGCGTCGAGCACGCCGGCCAGGGCGTCAAGGTGGCCGTGATTGACACAGGCATCCGCCCGGAGAACCCGATGTTCGCCGGCGATGGCTTCGCGTACCCGACCACCGGCGGGCCGTGGCCCAAGGGCGACTGCGAGACGATGCCCGGCTTCTGCAATGGCAAGATTATCGCCGCGCGCCACTACAATCCACCAACGGGTACTGGCACGACCGAAGAAGCGACGCCGATAGACATTGACGGTCATGGCAGCCACACCGCCGCCACGGCGGTCGGCCGCAACGGCGTGACCGCCACCAGCGGCGCGTACTCGGCCCAGGTCAGCGGTGTCGCGCCTGAGGCGTGGCTCATGGTCTACAAGGGCCTGTATTCCGACGGCGCGGGAGGCGCGAGCGGCACCACGTCGAGCCTGGCCGCTGCCCTCGAAGACGCCGTGCGCGACGGCGCCGACGTGATCTCCAACTCGTGGGGCAGCAGCCCCGGCGATCCGACAGGCGATCCGACGGCGATTGCCGCCGAGAACGCGGTCGCGGCCGGTGCGGTCGTCGTCTTCTCCGGCGGAAACTCCGGGCCGGACGCCGGCACACTCGGCCGCCCCGGCAACACGCCCGGCGTCATCACCGTCGCCGCCTCGACGACGGGGCGCACTGTGACTGCGAGCGTTCGCCTGACCGCCACCGGCGTCGAGCCGCTGGAGGTGACAGGCGCTTCGATTGGCGCAGGCGCGAGCGGCCCCTTTGTGGACGCCGAGGGCGTGGCCGATAGCCAGGGCGACACGTCGGGCAAGGCGCTCAACCCGTACCCGCCCGGCACGTTCGACGGCAAGATCGTCCTTGTGCAGCGCGGTACAGTCGCCCGCGTCGCCAAGTCCGCCAACGTCAAGGCGGGCGGCGCGATCGGCATGGTTCTCTATAACACCGAGGGCCAGGCGGATACTGAGCTGGACCTGCACAGCATCCCCACCGTTCAGATTCAGAATGACCAGGGCGTGCAGCTCCAGGCGTTCGTCGCCGCGCACCCCGACGCCCTCGCAACGCTCAGCGCGGCGCGCGCCGCTCCGACGGCGGCGGACGTCATGGCCGACTTCAGCTCGCGCGGCCCCAACTATCGGCCTGAATTCATCAAGCCCGATCTGACAGCGCCCGGCGTCAACATCCTGTCGGCATTCTCGCCCCAGAATCCTGTGTCGCCCGCGCCGTTTGCCTTCGAATCCGGCACGAGCATGGCCGCGCCCCACGTCGCTGGTGCGGCGGCCCTGGTGCGCCAGCGCTACCCAAGTCTGACGCCGGCCCAGGTGAAGTCGGCCTTGATGACGACGGCGGCGACCCAGGGCGTGACGCTGCCGGATGGCGCCCCGGCCGGCATCTACGACCGGGGGGCGGGCCGCCTGGACGTCGGCAAGGCCATTGACCCCGGCCTCGTCTTCGACCGGCCCAGCCTCGGCGTGCCGGGCGTCGTCGGGCGGACGACCACCGTCATCACGGCGACGAACGTGGCAGCTACGCCGGCGAGCTACGCCACCTCCGCCACGCCGCCGACGGCGGGCGCGAGCCTGACCGTCACCCCGGCCACGTTTACCCTGGCCCCTGGCGCGTCCATCAGCCTGACCATTGGCATCAACCTGGTCGGCGCGCCCCTGACGGATTACACTGACGGGCAGATCGAGTTCGCTGAGACGGGCGGCTCGCACCGCGCCCACATCATCACCTGGGTCGAGGCGGTCGGACCGAGCGTACCCGACCAGGTGAGCTTCGACACCCGCGCCGACACGGGAACGTACCCCGTCAAGTTCACGCCCAACGTGGATGTCGGCCAACTCAGCACGCTGACCTACGGCCTGACGCTGCCGACCGTGCAGCGCGTCAGCATTGCCCAGGACCCGGACCGCGACCCCTCGACGAACCCACTAGACGAGGCTTACGGCTGGCGCGTGTTCACCTACACCCTCGGCACTGACACGGGCCTCTTCCGCGCTCGCACCAGCAACGGCTCGCCGACGCTCCAGGACGTAGACGTGTTCGTGTTCTACGACGCCAACGGCGACGGCCACTTCGACTTTGACACAGAGCTGGTCGGCAAGAGCCGCGGCTTCACGGTGGACGACCAGGTCACGCTGACCAACCCGCCCGCTGGCGCGTACGCCGTGGGGATCCACGCCTACCGGGGCAGCGGCGACTTCGACCTGAGCGTCTGGAACGTCAAGAGCGGCGGCTCGCTTCAGGCGACTCCACCCTCAGGCGGGGTGCAGGCCGGGCAGGCGGCCACGGTCAGCCTGCGCTATTCGGGCGTGAGCCAGGGCGGGAAGACATACCTGGGCATGTTGCAGATCCCCGGCCTGACCGGGGCGAGCGGCGCGATCCCTGTGGAGGTGAACCGCCTGGCGGACACCGAGCTGTCCTTCATCGCCGCGCCCGCCGCAGTCGAGGCGGGCAGCCCCGTGACCCACACCTTGATGGTGACGAACTTCGACAACACCGCCGGCGTTTACAGCGCCACGGCGCCGCTGCCGGACAACATGCGCGTCGTGCCCGAGTCGCTCAACGGCGTCAGCTACGACGCCGCGTCGCGCACGATCGCGGCGAACCTCACCGTTCCGCGACGGCGCGAGGCCGTTGAATTCCGCAGTAGCACCGCCGGCGGCCCCTCGCTGCGCTTCATTGACCTGCCGACCGAGCTGGGAACGCCAGGGCTACCCCAGGGCGACCAGGGCGACGACGTAGGCTTCAACGTGGACCTGCCCACCGGCCTGCCGCCTTTCCGTTACCTGGGTCAGACCTACAGCACCTTCGGCATTGTCACCAACGGCTACATCGTGCCGGGCGGCGTGCAGAGCGACGCCGACGTTCAGTTCCGCCCCTTCCGCCTGCCGGACCCGGCGCGGAAGCCGCATCCCATGATCGCGCCGTTCTTCGCCGACCTCGACCTGAGCGCCGGCACGGCGGGCCACGGCGATTGGTACGCCGACACCATCACCGGCGGGCCGTTCGGCGCGAACCACGCGCTCATCGTGCAGTGGCGCGAGGCCGCGCGGTACAGCATCCCTGACAAGTTCTACACCTTCGAGGTCGTCATGGTGCTGGAGACGGGCGAGACGTACTTCGTGTACGACACGATGGGCGGCGACCCAAGCCCGTCGTCCATCGGCGCGGAGAACGCCGACGGCACCCAGGGCAATAGCTGGTTCTTCAACGGGACACCCGCCGCCAATGCCCCCGTCAAGGGCCAGACACTCACCCTGGACTTCCCGAACCTGGCGAACCGCTACCTGTCGCAGACGGTGAGCTACCGCGCCCGCCCAACGGCCGCCGGTGTGTTCACGACCACGGCCACCCTGGCGCGCGCCGACCGGCCGGGCACAACCCAGGCGTCCGCCAGCGTGACCGCCACCAGTCCCGCGCCGCGGACGTTGACACTGACGACGACGCCGGCCCTGGCCGGCTACGCCAGCCGCCTGAACGGACGCCAGGCGTTCTTTGGTCAGGGCATCCTGTGGTCGGGGGCTGACGTCAACCTGCGCCTGACCTACTACGGCCTGTTCCAGACGCCGACGCTGACGCTGCCGCCGAACGCGAAGGTGACACGCGCCTGGGTGGACGTGACGGGGCAGGACACGCGGGGCCTGTGGCCGGGCAGCGGGCAGTGGTTCCTGCGCTTGCTCAGCCCATCGGTCAACACGGGCTTCACGGGGCTGACCTTCGACACGGCCGGCGCCGCGCCCGTGGACGCCACGATTCCGCCCACCGTCCTGACGGCCGACCTGGGCGTCGGCCGGGTGAACACCTTCACGTTCAGCGCCGAGCAGCTCAAGCTCCTCCAGGGGCGCAGCGGGCAGCCGCTGTCGTTCCGCCTGGACGGGGAAGTGCTGGCCGGGCAGGGGCGGCAGGTCTTCGGCTGGGACGGCGGCGCGGGCAACCACCCGCCGGTGCTGCACGTGGAATACCAGCCTGCGCTCACGGATCAGCCATAGCCATACAATCGTAGGGGCGGGTTTCAAACCCGCCTACATGGCATAGAAACGGGGGTGGGTTTCAAACCCGCCCCTACGTCATTTGGGCCTTTATTCCACGGCGTCGGTGGCGGCGCCGCTGGGGAGGCGCGGGTTCTCGCAGAGCCTGGGCGGCTGCCCGCCGGCGCCGTGGTAGCTGTACGTCTTGCCGTTGGCTTCCAGCACCACGCGATAGCCCGGCACCAGCGCCATGGTGTACATCATGCCCGGCTGCGGGCAGCCCAGGCTGCCGTCGTTCCACGTGACCGCGCCTGCGCTCTTCACCTGGATGTCGCTTGCCTTGAGCGTCGGCTGGCGCTTCATCAGGTCGGCTTGCGCCGCCGCAATTTCCTTCGCCCACGCACCGCCCGCGGCCGCATTCCCCTGGCTCGCGCTGGCTGTTGGCATCGTTATCT
Organism: Anaerolineae bacterium; assembly: GCA_046328525.1. Classification (GTDB taxonomy): domain Bacteria; phylum Chloroflexota; class Anaerolineae; order Epilineales; family JAHCIE01; genus JBDHWG01. The sequence continues at coordinate 1,477,120 of JAXLWK010000003.1, read as the reverse complement.
CCCCTCGCGCGGCGACAGTGGGAGACGGCGCGGCGGCCGGGGTGGCGCCCGGCTTCGCGCACAATCTCACCTGGCCGTCCGCCGTCGCGCGATAGTCGTATTCCTGGCCGCCCGCCGACAACACCACGCGGTAGCCTGGTGTTTCCACCTGCATGTACATCACGCCCGGCTGGGGGCAGCCCAGGGAGGCGTCGGGCCAGGTCATCGGTTCCGACTGAACCACCGTCGTTGACGCCGTCGCCACGCCCAGCCGCCGCGCCAGGTCCGCCTGCGCGTTCGCCACCGCCGCGGCTGAGCCGGCAGCCGGCAGTTTGGCGGCTTCCGGGCGCGGCGGCGTCACCGCCTGCGGGGCAGGGGTGGGCGCGGGCTGCGTCGGCACGGCGGCGCGTGGCGGCGTGGCGGCAGCGGCCGGGCTACCCGACGGCGCCGCGCCGCAGGCGGCGACCAAAACAACCAGTCCCAGTCCGAAGATCGCTAGTATCCATCGCTTGAGCATGCTAACCCTCCACAATAAAACCGCCCACAGACACGACGTCCGGGGCGGCGCGAAGGTTCCACGGGCGCGGCGGGCTAGTTCTTGATCTCCACCGGCGTGCCGATGTCCGCCCAGTCGTACAGCGCCGCCGCGTCGGTGTCGCGCATGACGACGCAGCCATAGGAGATGGGCGACCCGATGAAGCCCCCCCACAACTTGTTCCCGTTGGCGAGATTGACCGGCAGGCCGTGGAAGCCGTTCTCGGTCGTCCCCGCGTCGTAAATGCCTAGCCACGACGGCATGTCGAGGTTGAGGCCCGTCGAGCGCGCCATGGGCAGCTTGGTCTTGATGGCGTACTTGCCGGGCCGCGTGGGATGGGTCGCAATGCCGGTGCTGGCGACGAAGCTGAACACGAGGTGCTCGCCTTGCCAGGCCCAGACGTGCTGCTCTTTGATGCTCACGAGGATGCGCTTGCTCAGGGCCGGCGCGGGCGCGTCGGGGATGCGCCACTCAGCCGGGATGGACAGGTCGCTGCCCGGCCACGGCCAGAAAGCGCCCTTGTCTGAGTTGACGGCGGCGATCAGGCGCGGGTCAATGCCATAGCGAAAACCCACGCTGATCAGCGTGTCGTCCGGCTGGACGGTGTAGCTCACGAGGCGGCCCAGCGGCAGGCTGGGTTTCGCCTCGGGCGAGTCGTCCGGCAGGACGATCTGCTGCCCGACGGAGAGAATGTCGCGGGAGGTGAGATTGTTGAGCGCGGCCAGGGCGTCGGTCGTCGTGTTGCTGGCAGCCGCGATTCCGATGAGTGTCTCGCCGGGCGCGACGACGTGCACGCGCTGGAGCGGCGTATCCCGCCGCGGTCCCAACTTGGGCGCGTCGGTCTTGTCGGCCGCGCCCGTTTCCGTCGCGCCGACGCTGGAGATGGTGAGTTTCTGCCCGATCTGGAGCTGGCTGGGGTCGTTGATGTTGTTCAGGCGCGCGATGGCGTCCGCCGTGGTCTGGTAGCGCTGCGCCAGGCTGGACAAGGTATCGCCGGATTGGACGACGTACACGACCGGGCCGTCCGCGAGGGCAGCGGGGGCCAGGACGAGGGCGGCGACGAGGACGATGAGCCAGCGAAAAACACGCATCTCTGATCTGTCTCCCGATTCAGCCCGCCACGGCGGCCATTGCTGCGCACCTGTTCAGGGGAGCAATGGCCGCCATGAGCTGTTGAGCTGCGTGGGCGATTAGTTGTCCACCACGATATTCACGTCACACGGCTGCGGGAATTGCCCCTGGTTGTTCACAGCCGTCAGGCGCAGGGTGTACTGTCCGCCTGGCACTGTGGACGTGTCCCAGGTGCCGAGGTGTGTGCCCGTCAGTGGATCCGGGTGCGTCGTGCCGATGCTGACCCACTTGAACGGCACGTCACCGGCGCCGTACTCCAGCTTGTAGAACTGGAAGTTCTCGATGTTGGCCGTGCCGACGATGTTGATGACGCCGTGCACCGTCTGGTTCTCGCGCGGGTAGGTGACGGCGACCGACGGGTTGCAGACGGCCGGCGCGAGCGGCTGCGGCTTGACGTAGTTGGGGTGGCCGTCGCAGCACGGGCCGGGCGGCGGAGGCGGTGGGGGCGCGGGCTTGTCGCAGCACGGACCGGGGGGGGGCGGGCCACCGCAAGGCACGCTGATGGACATGCCGACCCACACGGCGTCGTTCGGCAGGTTGTTCATCCAGCGGATGCGCTGCATGTCGGCGCCGTGGCGCGCCGCGATGCCGTCCAGGGTGTCGCCGTCGCCCACAATGTAGCGCGTGGTGCAGACGGGGCCCGGGCCGGGCGGCGGGGGCGCGACGACGGCGACCGGCTGAACGACAACCTGGGGCGCGGGCTGCCAGACGACTTGCGCGGGCGGCGTGTAGGCCACGTCGCAGACGCGAATCGTCACGCCGGCGTGGATGTAGTTCGGATTGATGATGTTGTTGACCTGGATCAGGGACGCATCGCTAACCCCGAACCGGGCGGCGATGCTGGACACGCTATCGCCCGGCTGGATGGTGTAGGGGATGCAGCTTCCCGGCGCGGGCGCGGGGCCGGGGATCGGCGCCGGCAGCGGGGCCGGCCGGGGCGCGGTCCACGCGGGCGCCACGTACCCCTTGACCGGAATCACGAGGCGCACGCCGACGACCAGGTGATTCGGGTTGCGGATCCCGTTGGCGTTGATGATCAGGATCGGCGAGGTGCCGTACCGATCCGCGATGCTCGACAGGGTATCGCCCCAGCGCACGACGTGGACGATGGAGCCGCTATACCCCGGTCGGAGCGCAGACTCAGCCGTCGCCGTCGCGCTCACACCGACAAGACCCACGACAAGGATAAGTGCAGCTAAGACAAGCAGCTTCAGCCAGAGACGTCGCATCATCTCCCTCCTTACTGTACAGGATGAACGAAGAGGATAAAATGGGGAGGAAATTAATCTTCCGGGATCTCCCCGATCTCCCGGGCCCTCAAGAAACGCTCGAATTCGGAGCGTCGTATGCGGTACGAGCCTTCGAGCTTAACCGACCGCAACTTGCCCGAACGAATGTAGCGGCGAACGGTGTAGACGCTGATTTGCAGCTGTTCGGCGATGTCTTCGGTCGTCAGATAGACTTCGTCCACACCCAACCCTCTTGCCCGGAATGGTATTTGTTGCTCGCTCCTGCTACATTATACCAGGCTTGCATGGCTTTGTCAACCAGCTTGACATAGGAAAAACGGGTAGATTCAGCCATCCTTGACTGATTCTCAAGCCCAAGTAGCATTGAGCGGCTGGCGCGGCGGAACGCGCCTTTTCGGGAGGAGCCATGCACGACGAGATTGCCGCGACCGTCGCCAACGTCGAAGCGACGTTTGGGGCGGCGGCCCACGACTGGGCGACAGGCGCGACGGTCGCCTACAACGCCGACCGCACTTTTATCACAGCCAGCGTCATCAAGTTCCCCATTCTCCTGGCGGCCCTCGATCGGGTGCAGCGCGGCGAGCTGGCGCTTACCGAGCGAGTCGAGCTGCGTCCGGAGGATGTGGTGGGCGGGTCGGGCCTGCTGAAGGAGTTCGACCCCGGCGTTCGGCTCACCGTCAAGGACTACCTGACGGCCATGATCGTTATCAGCGATAATAGCGCCACGAACTTGATGCTGCGTCTGCTGGGCATCCCGGAGCTGAACGGCTACCTGGCGAGCCTGGGGCTGACCGTGACGCGCTCCCTGCGCCCGATTCGCTTCCCCGCGCCTCGGCCGGGGGAGCCGCGCGGGATCGGCGAGACGACGCCGGCTGAGATGGTGCGGCTGCTGGACATGCTGGTGAGCGGCAGCATTCTGAATGACGAGTTGCGCCAGCTGGCCCTCGACATCCTGCGGCGTCAGCAGTACGCCGACGCCATCCCGCGTTACCTGCCCGACGGCGTGGTCGTGGCCCACAAGGACGGCATGGTCAACGACATTCGCGCCGATGTCGGCATTGTCTATCCCCCCGACCGCTCGCCCATCACCATCGCCGTCCTGTGCGACGGCCTGACCGACCGCCGCTACTCGGTGGACAATGCGGGCTTTCTGGGCATCGGCCGCATATCCAAAGTCATCTACGATCGCTGGGTGGGCGCGTGAGAGGAGATAGTCATGCTGCGCTTCCTGACCGCGGGTGAGTCTCACGGCCCGTGCCTCATTGGAATCATCGAAGGCATGCCGGCCGGGCTGCGCCTGGACGTGGCGCGCATCAACGCCGACCTGACGCGCCGCCAGGTGGGCTTCGGCGCCGGTGGGCGCATGAAGATCGAGAAGGACGAGGTCGAGGTGCTGGCCGGCATCGGCTGGAATGGGCCGGGCAAGGGCCTGACGACCGGCGGCCCGATCGCGCTGCGCATCGAGAACCGCGACTGGGCCAACTGGCAGCACAAGACGCCGCCGCTGTTCAGCGTCCCGCGCCCCGGCCACGCCGACCTGGCCGGCGGCGTCAAGTACGGCCACCTGTCTGACATGCGCCTGGTGCTGGAGCGGGCGTCGGCGCGGGAGACGGCGATGCGCGTCGCCATCGGTGGCGTGGCGCGACAGTTCCTGGGCGAGTTTGGCGTCCAGGTCGGCAGCTACGTGACGCAGATCGGGCCGCTGCGCGCGCGCCTGCCCGACGCGCCCTACCCCGACATCTTTGCCCTGGCTGAGTCGAACGACATCCGCTGCCCCGATCTCGACCAGGTGGACGCGATGCGCGAGTACATCCGCGACACCATCAAGCGCCGCGACACCGTGGGCGGCGTGTTCGAGGTGGTCGCGCTCGGCGTGCCAGGCGGGCTTGGCTCCCACGTCCACTGGGACCGCAAGCTGGACGGCCGCCTCGCCCAGGCGATGATGAGCGTGCCGGCGGTCAAAGGCGTCGAGATTGGGCCGGCTTTCGACAACGCCGCTCGCTATGGCACGGAGGTTCACGACGATATCATCCTGGAGGACGGACACGTCACGCGGCCGACGAACCGCGCCGGCGGGACGGAGGGCGGCATCACCACCGGGCAGCCGATTGTGATCCGCGCCGCCCTCAAGCCCATCGCCACGACCCTGAACCCGATGCGCTCGGTGGACCTTGCCACGGGCGAGGCGACGGCGACGAACTACGAACGCTCGGACTTTACCGCCGTCACGCGCGGCTCGCCCATCGGCGAGGCCGTTGTGGCGTGGGTGCTGGCCGAGGCGCTGATGGAGAAGCTCGGCGGCGACTCGCTCGCCGAGATGCGGCCGCGCTTCGAGCAGATCGCCGCCGCCGCCGACGTGCGCCCGCCCCTCGCCGCGCCGCGCCGCGCGAGTGACTTTGGCACGGAAGCGAGAGGATAGAAACGCAGAGACGCAAAGACGCAATGGGATGAGACCAGGCGCTTCTTCTTTGCGCCTTTGCGCCTTTGCGTTACCATTCCATTCTCAAGTGGCGCGACGCGCCTGAATTCACGAGACACCCACGTAAGGCGCGCGCGGAGTCGTGCGTCTCACTAAAAGCGTGGAGAGGTGCCGGAGCTCGGTTGAACGGACTCGACTCGAAATCGAGCGTGGCTGAAAGGTCACCGGGGGTTCAAATCCCTCCCTCTCCGCCTGTGGGTCGCGTCGGATGGCGCGGCCCTTTTGTTTTGTCTGGAGATGTCCCATGCCTAGCGGCGCGAAGACGGCAATCATCATCGGCGGTGGCATCGGCGGCCTGACAACGGCCATCGCTCTGCGGCGCGGCGGCATTGACGCCCAGGTGTACGAGCGCGCGCCCGAGCTGCGCGAGGTTGGCGCGGGACTGACGCTGTGGGCCAACGCGGTCAAGGCGCTGCGGCGTTTGGGGCTGGCCGACGTGGTCCAGGCGGCCGGGCAGCCGGGGTTGGGCGGCTCGATCCGCACCTGGCGCGGCGACATCCTGACCCACATCGCCGCTGCCGACCTGGAGGCCCGCTATGGGGCGGCGAATGTGGCGATCCACCGCGCCGATCTACAGAGTGTGCTGCTGAAGGCCCTCGGCGACGAGCGTGTCCACCTGGGCGCGGAGTGTACGCGCTTCCGACAGGACGAGACGGGCGTGACAGCGCAGTTCACCGATGGGCGCGAGGCGCGGGCCGACTTTCTCGTCGGCGCCGACGGCATCCACTCCGTCGTTCGGCGTCAGCTCTTCGGCCAGGAGAAGATCCGCTACTCGGGCTACACGGCCTGGCGTGGGGTGGCGACGGTGGATGAGTCGGTCGTGCCGCCCGGCGCGGGGTTCGAGGCGTGGGGACGCGGGCGGCGCTTCGGCGTCGTCCCGGTTGGGGGCGGCAGGGTTTACTGGTTCGCCACCAAGAACACCCGCCAGAACGGGAAGGATGCGCCGGCCGGACGCAAAGCCGAGTTGCTGACGTTGTTTCGCGGTTGGCTCGCGCCTGTCGAGGCACTCATCGAGGCGACGGACGAGGCGGCCATTTTGCGCAACGACATTGTGGACCGTAAGACGATCCGAGAGTGGACGAACCGCCGCGTGACCTTGCTGGGCGACGCGGCGCACCCGATGACGCCCAACCTGGGGCAGGGCGCGTGCCAGGCCATCGAGGACGCGGTGATGCTGCCGCAGCGCCTCCAGGCGATGGACGATGTCGAGTCGGGGCTGCGCTCCTACGAGCTGCGGCGACTCCAGCGGGCGAACTTCATCGTCCGCGTTTCGCGGCAGGTCGGCAATGTGGCCCAGTGGAGTCTGCCCGGCGCGACCGACGCGCGCAACCTGATGATGCGCACTCTCGGCCGCCGCTTTCAGATAGGCCAGCTCGACTTTCTGTTGGGCTACGAACCGTGACACTGCCTCCGCCCCAGGCCATCGTCGCGGTCTCCTACGCCCTGCAAGACGTCACGACACTGACCCCGCCAACGCAGGCCGTCATGGAGCGGGCTATCGCGCTGTGGAAGGCGCACCCGACGGCGTGGCTCATCCCCTCGACCGGCGATAACCAGCGCCTCGGCGTCACCAACTCCCATGTTATGGCGGCGTATGCTGTGGCGCGGGGCGTGGACGCGGGGCGCATCCTGGAGGAAGACCGCTCCAGCAACACCTGGGAGAACCTGGCGTACAGCTGGCGCATGGCGCGCGCCCACGGCGCGGATTTCCTCACCATCGTGTGTTACGATCTTCACGGTCCCCGCTGTGCCCTCACCGCCATGCGCCAGCGCATCCCGGCTGTCGTGGTGGGCGCGACCTCCCGCGCCACGGGCCGCGCAGCGCGCAAGCCGTGGTTCTCCAGCCGCGCCAGCATCATTGCCTACGAAATCGGCGCAACTGTGTACGGACGAATGCAGGGTTACCTCTGATCCGCGCTTTCTCACAGGACGGACTACTCCATGCGCCGCAAGACTCGCTCAATACGACTGTCCGGAATGAACCACACGACGGAGACGAGTACCAGAAGCCCAAAAGCTGCCCATGAATTGACAAACGCCAGGGGGATGGTCACCAGCATAACCCCGACAGATAGCCTTTCTTTGGACTGATCCCCGACGGCCCCTGCCAGAACCGAATCGCGCCCGTGCAGGCGGATAAGGGCACGCGACAGCAGGGCATACGCGACGCCGGCCATGGTACCTATAGCGGCATAGAGGGCGACGGGACCTGAAGCGAAATGAGTATCGCCCATCCAGACTGTCACGAACGGAAAGAGCGACAGCCAGAACAGCAGGTGCAGGTTGGCCCACAGCACACGGCCATCTACGCGCTCGGCGGCCTGGAGCAGATGGTGATGGTTGTTCCAGTAGATGCCGACGAGGACGAAGCTCAGGATGTAGCTGACGAAAGTTGGGATGAGGGGCTGGAGGGCGGACCAGTCGGAGCTGGTCGGCGGCCGCAGCTCGAGCACCATGATTGTGATGATAATGGCAATGACGCCGTCGCTGAACGCTTCCATCCGCCCCTTGCTCATGTCATCCTCCGTGGGGTCACGCGGGATGTTCCGCTAAACCACTTGAATCGATTCCCCAAGCATCCGGAAATTCTCGATGCCCGGCGGCGGCGCGTGCAGCAGGGCCATGGCGTCCTGGCGGTAGAGACGGTCGCGCAGCGCGGCGAGAAGCTGGCCGAGGACGTTCGCGCCACGCAGCGTGTCCTGGTCTACGCGGATCGCGCCCCAGAACGGGTCGTGGCGCGACTCCTCTACGATGGGCAGCCGATGGGTGAGCAGCAATAGATTGCCGAACGCGGTCCAGTGCTGCGCCAGTTTCACCCGCAAGCACCACGCCATGATCGGCACCCGCACGGTTTCCCAGTCCTCGCGGCACGCCGGCGCGAAGTGACGTGCTTTCATCTTGGCCGCGATGGGGCTGGGTTCCGTCAGGATGATCGTCTGGATGTCGGGGCGGTCGGGGAAGCGGCACGCCTGGTACAGCGCCTCCGACGTGGCGATGGAGACGCTGTTGACCCGTAGCGGGAAACCGGCCGCCATGTTGGACAGGCCGCCGAATGCCGCGTGCGTTTTGTAGAAGACGACGCACTCGCTGTGGCGGTACACCTTCGGCGTGGTGAGGTCGCTCACATTCCCGTCTCTGGAAGCCTTTCCGTGGCGCTTTCGTCCCGCGTCTTGCGCGGCAGGAGCGGATACCACTGGCCTGGGACGCCCCACCACAGCGCGAGGGGGCAATTGTTGGGGCAGTTGCGGTAGGTGGCGAAGATCGCGCCGTAGCCCAGGGATGGCCGACTCTCGTAGCCGAGCGGACGCATCACCGCCGACGGCTCGTAGCACGAAGTGATGATGCGCATCCCCGTCGTCAGAAAGGCGCGCTCCACAACCTCGCGCGCGCCGATGGACGAGAACAGCGTTTCCTCCTGGACGCTGTCTCGCGGGCGAAATGTTCGGCTAGCGGCAACTCCCTCGGCGGCGATCGCATCCGCGTAGGCCAACACCGTCAGGTCGCCGAAGTGGGTGCGCGGCCACAGGCAATCGTAGCGGCGGCTGAAACGGGGCAGGTTGCAGAACTCGTGGGCGCGCCAGAACGTGACGCGGATGCCTTGGCGTTGCGCCAGCGGGACGAACGCGCGTTGGAGGTAGCTCACCCCGTCCCAGTAGACGGCGAAGAAGACCAGGCGCAGCGTGCTCCCGCGCCGCAAGGTCGGCAGCGCCTCGGTGAGATCCTCCAGGGCCGTGCCGCCGCTGAACAGGCAGTCGTCGAAGTAGAGGTACTGCGCCGGCGAGTCGTCGCACTCGCTCAGCCCCAGCCCGTACGCATCGCGGGCGGTTTCGTCCACGATCTTTAGGAGGTCGCGTTGACTGCCGCCCTTGCGCTGCGTCGCCAGGAATTGGGTGCGCCGCAGCGTCGTGCGCCCATCGCGCCCAAGCAGCGCCCGGTTCGCGAGCAGCCGCCGCACGAAATCCCGCGCCGTTGCCTCCGACACGTAGTATAGCTTGAGGAGGCGATCCATCTCCGCCAGGATGACGGGCTGGTGGGTGGGGTGGAACTGGCGGAGCCAGCGCTCGACGTGGTCGGCGGTCGGCGTTTCAATCTCGCCGCGCCGGTAGTCGGCGATAGTGGCGGCGACCGACGCGAGGAGACGCTCGCGCGCCGTATCGTCCATGCCGCTTCCCCTACTCGCCCTTGGCCGCCGCGCGGGCAATGGCACGCGCCAGGGCCGTGACTCGCGCGGCTTCCTCGGCAGTCGGCTCGGCGCGCAGGAGCAGGGCGCGAAAGGCGCGCAGCGTGGCGTCGGCCCTGGCCGGGATAAGGAAGTCGCTCACGCGCATGGCTTCCGCGAGAGCCTCGAACATGGCGTCGGTCTCGCGCCCGGACGCCGGGGCGGGCTGCCCTACGTCCTGCCCTGGGGCCGCGTCCGCTGCCGCCATGCGCAGCTCATACGCGACCAGGAGCACCGCCTGGGCGAGATTGAGGGACGGGTAGTCTGGCGCGGTGGGAATGGTGAGCAGGGCGTGGCACAGGTCGAGGGCGGTGTTGGGTAGCCCGAAGTCCTCGCGCCCAAACAGGAACGCGACCGCGCCCGCCGCAGCGCGCTCGATGGCGGCCGGTCCGGCCTGGCGTGGGGTCAGCGTCGGGCGGAGTGCGCCGCGGGAGCGCGCCGTCGCGCCGACGACGTAGACGGCGTCGGCGACCGCAGCCGCCAGGTCGTCGTAGACCTCGATGCCGGCGACAAGCTCCTCACTGCGGTGGGCGGCGACGGGCAAGCGGCGCCAGTCGAAGGCGGCGGGGCGCACGAGGCGCAGGCGGCTGAGACCCATGTTGCGCAGCGCGCGGACAGCCGCGCCGACGTTGTCGCCGCTCTGAGGCTCGACCAGGATCATGATGATGTTTGCCAGGCGCTCGTCGCTCATGGTCAGGAGACGCGGTCAGGCGTGCCGGTCGGGAGGTGGGTGGCCGGAGTATAGCGGCGCATGCGGCGGATGTCAACCACGGCAACTTGACAAGGCGCGGCGACGCTCGTAAGCTCCTGAGACCCTTGTGTCTGGAGGCCCCATGCAAGCCTGGCTGGCGTCGTCCCTGCGGCGTTTCTATCCCGCTTCTCCCGCTGAACAAGCCCCCACCCTGGCGCTGCACGCGGCGCGCGGCGAGCGCATCTCGTTTCAGGCCGTCTTCCGCACCGACGCGCGCCAGGAGTGCGTCGAGGCGCGGGCCGAAACGGTAGACGGCGTCGCGGTCGAGGTGCGCCGCGTCGGCTACGTCCCGCTGACGCACCTGTCCACCGAGACCCCACTGAGCGACCTCGACGGCGTCGCTTACCTGCCCGGCTTCGCGCCGGACCCGCTGTTCCCCGAGTCCACCGTCTACGCCGGCCCGTTTGAGACCAATGCTTTCTGGGTGACGTTGCGCGTGGCCGCCGACCTGCCGCCCGGCGACTATGGGGTGACGCTGACGCTGGTGGGGGATGTCTCGGCGCCGACGATGCTCTCGGTGACGCTCAGCGTGAGCGACGTCGTTCTGCCGCGCCGCGATTTCCCGGTCACCAACTGGCTGTACGCCGACGCGCTCTGCGACTGCTACCACGTCGAGCTTGCGGATGAGGGCTTCTGGCGCATTCTCGCGCCCTACGTGGAAGACCTGGTCGGCCACGGCCAGGACACGGTCTACGTGCCGGTGTTCACGCCGCCCCTGGACGGCGTCAAGCGGCCGACGCAGCTGCTGGGCGTCGAGCGCACGGGCCAGGGGTACGCTTTCGACTGGTCCCTCGTGCGGCGCTGGGTCGAGCTGGCGCGGGAACGCGGCGTGACGAATTTCGAGTGGGTGCACCTGTTCACGCAGTGGGGCGCGCGGAATGCGATCCGCATCTATGAGGGACACGGCGAGGGCGAGCGGTTGTTGTGGCCGCCGGAGACCGAGGCGACCTCGGAAACCTACCGCCAGTTCCTCGGCCAGTATCTGCGTGAGCTTGAACGATTCCTGAGCGAGGCCGGGCTGGTGGAGCGGAGCTTCTTCCACCTCTCCGATGAGCCGCACGGCGAGCGGGACCTGGTGACGTACCGCGCGGTGCGGGAGATGCTGCGCGAGCTTGCGCCGTGGATGCGCGTGATGGATGCCCTGACCGAGATAGAGTTTGCGCGGGAGGGGGTGACCGACATTCCCGTGCCTCTGATCACCACAGCGCCCGATTTCGTCCGTGAAGGCATACCCGCCTGGGCCTACTTCTGCACGCAGCCGCGCGGCCGCTATCTCAACCGCCTTCTGGACACGCCCCTGGTCAAGATTCGCATGACCGGCTGGCTCTTGTACCGGCTGCGCGCTCGCGGCTTCCTGCACTGGGGCTACAACTACTGGTATCGGCGGCAGAGCCGCGAGCTGATTGACCCTTACACAGTGACCGACGCCCACGCCTGGCCGAGCTGGCCGCCGGGCGACCCATTCCAGGTCTACCCTGGGCCGTCGGGGCCGGTCGATTCGCTGCGCTGGGAGGTGTTCGCCGAGAGCCTCCAGGACTACGCTTTGTTGCAAGGGGCAGGGGTTGCGCCCGACGACGCGCTCCTGGCCGACATCGCCAGCTACGCGGAGTTCCCCCGCGATCTGGCGTGGATTCAGGAGCGGCGCTCGATGTTGCTGCGCGCTCGCAGAGTGGCTGATTGAAGCGGACTACGCCAGGGGGATGCTGGCGATGGCTTTGGCGACCCGCTTCGGCGACTCCATCGGGATGAAGTGGGTATGGCCGGGCAGCACCATGTCTTCGCCCTGCGCGAAGTGTGCCGCCAGGTCGGGGGCCGTCGGCGACGCGGCGAAATCGTCGAAGGAGGTGGGGCGGCGCGAGCAGCGTATGACCCGCACCGGAACCTGTACCTGGGCAATCGCCGCGTAGATGTCGGCGTTGGCCTTCAGCTCGGCCGTCGTGTAGATGCACGCCTCGACGGCCGGCGGGCAGGCCAGGACGAAGCCGTGGCCGTCGGCGGCCGGCAGAAGGCCATATTGGCAGTAGTCCCGCAGAACCTTGTCATCCCAGGTGTCGAACGGCGGCCGCCCCTGGAAGCGCTCGTACATCTGCTCCGCCGATGCGAAGTGGGCGCGGCGGCGGTGGGTGAAGTGCTTCTCCGGCTCCGCAAGCTCCTTCTCGTAGTAGGGGCGCGGCAGGATGACCGGGTCTATGAGGACGAGGGCGGCGAAGGCTTCGGGGAAGGCGGCGGCGGCGCGCGTCAGGGCGTGGCCGCCCATGGAGTGGCCGACGGCCACCGCGCCGCGCAGGCCAAGCGCTTGGGCGATGGCGACGGCGTCCGCGCCGGCCTGGGGCCAGGGATTCGGCGGCATAAACTTGTCGGTTCGGCCGTGGCCCCGCGTGTCGAGGGCGTAACAGCGGCGGCCGGGCAGCCGCCGAATCACCTCGTCCCAGCAGCGAGCATGGAAGCCCGTCGCGTGGAGCAGGAGGATCGGCGGGCGCTCGTCGGCGTCGCCCGACCACTCGAAGACGCAGAAGTGAATGCCGTTGGCCGCGATGCGATGCTCAATCGGTTGGGGGCGAGGGGGTATCGTGTCTGTCATGCCGAAATTATAGGTCTATGTGCCCAAGGATTAAACTTTCGCCACGCGACCGACGCACCCTGGAGGGTAATCCATGACACCAGAGTCCCTTGACCCTGCCGCCGCGCCCCAGGCGCTCTCGCGGGAGCATCTCGCCGCGCTCGACTCCGCCGATCCCCTGGCCGCTTTCCGCGATGCCTTCTATCTGCCGGACGGCATCATCTACCTGGACGGCAACTCCCTGGGCGCTCTGCCGCGCACAACCCCCGACCGCGTCGCCGCCGTCGTGCAGCGGGAGTGGGGGGAGGGGCTGATCCGCAGCTGGAACGCGGCGGGCTGGATAGACCTGCCGCGCCGCATCGGCGACAAGATCGCGCGTCTCATCGGCGCCGCGCCGGGCGAGGTCGTCGTCGCCGACTCGACGTCCGTCAACCTGTTCAAGGCGCTGGCCGCCGCTGTCAAGCTCAACCCGACGCGCCGGGTCATCGTCTCCGAGCGCGAGAACTTCCCCACCGACCTGTACATTGCCCAGGGTCTCACCGCCTTCCTCGACGCGGGTCACGAGTTGCGCCTGGTGGGGGCCGACGAGATCGTCGAGGCGCTGAACGACGACACGGCGGTACTCATGCTGACCCACGTCAACTACCGCAGTGGGCGGGTCCACGACATGGCCGCTCTGACGGCGGAGGCCCACCAACGCGGGGCGCTGATGCTGTGGGACCTGGCCCACTCCGCCGGCGCTCTGCCGGTGGACCTGAACGGCGCGCACGCCGACTTCGCCGTCGGCTGCGGCTACAAGTATCTGAACGGCGGGCCGGGCGCGCCTGCCTACATCTTCGTCGCGCAGCGCCACCAGCCCAACTTCAGCCAGCCCCTGTCCGGCTGGCTCGGCCACGCCTCGCCCTTCGCCTTCGACCCGACCTACGAACCCGCTGAAGGCATCGCGCGTTACCTGGTCGGGACGCAGCCGGTGCTCAGCCTGGCGGCGTTGGAGTGCGGGGTGGACGGCATCCTGGCCGCCGACATCCAGGCGATCCGCGCCAAGTCGCTCGGCCTGACCGATGCCTTCATCGCCCTGATCGAGAGCCGGCTCGCTGGCTATGGCCTCGAACTGATCACGCCGCGCGAGCACGCCTGGCGCGGGAGCCAGGTCTCGCTGCGCCATTCGGAGGGCTATGCCATCATGCAGGCGCTCATCGCGCGCGGCGTGATCGGCGATTTCCGAGCGCCGGATATCCTGCGGTTTGGCTTCGCGCCGCTCTATCTGCGCTACGTGGATGCGTGGGACGCCGTGGATGGGCTGGGGGATGTTCTGGCGACACGGGCCTGGGACCAGCCGCAGTACGAGAGTCGCGCGGCCGTGACGTGAGAGATGGGGCGGGTTAGCCTCCTGTTGACACGGCAACGACTCTGACGCCCAGTATAGGGTATTCGCGGACGGTTGTCAATAGGGTGTGCAGGATTTGCGTAAGGTCTTTGCCGCGCCAGGGCCTTCCGGCTTCGTCGCCTTCTCCAGCCAGGCCAGAAAGACTAGCGCCTCATCGGCCGTCTGGCCGCACATCTCCTCCGACGCCTGGAAGCGCACGCACACCGCCGGCCGCTCCGGCTTCCCGAACAGTTTGCAGCGATTATCGTCGGTGAGCTGCACGCAGCGCACCCCGGCCGGCTTGCCGTCCGGCATGCCTGGGATCGGGGACGAAATCGAGGGCGCGATGCAGCACGCGCCGCATCCCACACGGCACTCCATAGACAGCGCGGCTAATCCAGCGCCGGGAGAACGTCTGGCGCGACCTGGAACGCCTCCGCCAGCCGGTTGGTCTCGTTGAACATCCCGACGACCGACATCAGCTCGCCGAGCATCTCGTCGTCCATGCCGAGCTTCTGGGCGGCGGCTGTGTGCGAGTTGATGCAGTAGTCGCAGCCGTTGGTGGCGCTCACGGCCAGAGCGATCATCTCCTTGGTCAGCCGGTCCAGCCGCCCCGGCTGCATGATCTCTTTCAGGTCATACCACGTTCGGCGGAGCAATGGGGGGTAGACGGCGAGCGTCTTCCAGAAGTCAGGCACGCGCGGGATGCCTTTGGTCGCCATGATGTCGTCGTAGATGGCGCGCACCTCAGCGCTGGCCTGGTCGTACTCGATCATTCTCACAGTGGGCATGGTCAGAAGCCTCGCTTGTCCGAAGTGGGGACATGGGAAAATGCCTGATGAAGTCGGTGCATCGCAGAGGGGGAATTATACCGCTGATACCGAGCAGGCGCTAGGGCTTTGCTACTCCGTGTTTCCTCATAAGGTAAGAAAAGACCTGGACAAGCACTCTACAAATACCTGCTAACTCCGCGCTTCTGACCGAAATAGGACGAAACATGCGTGTGCATGGCACATACCTTGCATCAGGCCGCAGTAGATCAGGGTCACGTGTTAGCTTTGCGGGGCGCTGAAGTCGAGTGGGTCGCCTCGCCGTCTCAGTCAGCCGTGCTGGCCCGACAACAACAAGGATCGTCGCCATGAACCGTCGCTGTGTGTTCCTGAAGTGCAACGGGTGCGGAGCGCAATTCTCGGCCACGTTTGGGCGTGGGCCTGACCGGAGCATGCTACCGCACGAGTGCCCGGTCTGCCACGCTCGCGTCAGCCCCGCCGACCTGTCCGACATGGGCGCGGCCCCGTATCGCGGCAACTTCCGCGCCGAGCTGGAGGTGCTGCTGTGCGCGGCGCGTGGCCGCGGCGTGACATCCGCCGAGATCATGCAGGCCCTTCAGGAGGAGCTCCAGTTTGAGTCCGATCTGGCCGGCTATGCCGTGGCCGTGAAGCTCATCGAGCTTGGCCCGGGCACGCTAGGCGCAGCGCACCGTGCGGCCCGCGAACGGAGCGACGGCTCCCAGTCGCCGCCCGCGGCCGCCTGACCCCTCTGAAAACAACCTGGCGCTGCTCGCGGCGGGCGGCCGCCGTAGGCTCAAGCCTACGGCTACTCATGCAAGCCCAAGGAGCTGGCGGAGCCGGAGCCGCAGCCTCTCAGGCTTGCACCCGTAGCCCGCTGCTTCAGCGGCGGGCGGGCCTTGGGGTGACAGCGATTTTCATTCGTCTGGCGGTGGGCACCCGTCCATGCGGAACTCCCCTGGCCGCTCCTGACGGGTCGCTTGACGAACTGTCTAGCCCATGCTATTATCCATAGCCCCACGGTCGGCTTGAGCCAGGCTGTGGCCTGTCTTGTTGTGCGCGCCGCGTAGACATGGGAGGATTGGGCTATGAGCACGCCATACCAGACCGCGAGCGACGGCGCTTCGCGGCGCGCTCTGCTAATCGGCATCAACAAGTACCCCCAGCTTGGGCCGGGTAGCCAGCTACACGGCTGTGTCAAAGACATCCTCGATGTGCGCCGCTTCCTGGTGGATCAGGCCCAATTCCCGGCCGAAAACGTCCGCCTGCTCCTCTCGGAGTTGGACGGCCGCTCCCTGCCGCCCGGCCTGGGCGCGGTCGCGGCGCCGGATAGCCGGGGCATACGCCAGGCGCTGGCGGCCTTGAGCGACGGCGTCAAGGCCGGCGACGAGGCGGTGGTCTACTACTCCGGCCACGGCGTCCGCATCAGTAACCCCCAAAATGCCAACGAACAGATTGGCGCGATCGCGGCGATGGACGTGTACTTCGACGCAAACAGCCAGCTGGTCACCGATACGCTGGTCATCAACCGCGAGCTGAACGGGGCGATTCAGGCGCTTCTCCAGGCCGGTGCAATCGTCACCGTCGTTTTGGACTCGTGCCACTCTGGCGGGGCGACCCGCGACCTGGGCGACGGTGGCGCGGATCCGGTGCGGGAGATTCGCGGCGAGGTGTCTGTGGCTGGGTGGCAGAGCCTTGTCAGGCAACATGCCCTGAGTGGCGATGATCTGGGGAAGGACGCGACGCGCGGGCTGGACGGCGGCGGGTGGGCGATAGGCCTGCGGGACCAGCAGAATCTGATCGTCCTGTCTGGCTGCCGCGATGTCGAGACCTCCAAGGAGTTCCCGCGCATCGCGCCCACGAACGGCGCTCTGACGTACTTTCTGCTCGACGGCCTGCGGAGCGTGACGGCGGACGAGCGCGGCGCGGCGACGTGGCAGAGCCTCTACCCCCACATCCGCCAGTCCGTCAACGCGGCGTACTCGGATCAGACCCCGACGTTGGAAGGGCGCGCCGAGCGTCCTCTGTTTGGCGGGAGTTGGCGGCCGTATGACCCCGGCTTTCGCGTGACTGTGACCCAGGGTGGCCCTGTCCTCCAGATCAACGGCGGCAGCCTGCACGGGCTAGGGCCTGGCGCGCAGGTCGCCATCTATCCCCCCGGAACGAGCGATTTCGCGGCGGCGCAGCAACAGGCAGTCGCCCAGGTGGACGATGCCGACCTGGTGACGAGCCGCGCCCGTGGGATAGGCGGCTCGTCCGCCGTTGCGGACGGCTCCCGCGCCCGACTGATTAAGCCTGCCGACCAGTCGCCGCGACTCGGTGTTCAGCTCACGGATGTCCCCGACGCCATCGCCCAGGCGATTCGCCAGGCGACGGGCGTCGGCGACTTCGTGACGCTGAATCCTGACACGGCCCGCCCGGACGTCGAGGTGCGCCCGAATCCGAGAGGCAACGGCTGGGTCCTCGTGCCGTACAGCGCGACGACGGGCGAACCGGGCCAGAACGATGTGATCGCTCAGGTCCCCGGTCTCAACGTCGAAAGCGCCGCTGCCCTGGGGACGGCGCTGGGGCTAGGATTGGCGCACTGGGCGAAGTACTGGGCGATTCTGACACGCCGCAACACGGACGACACGCTGCGGAATGCGCTCAGTCTGACGTTGCTGGCCGGCGCCGACGCGGGGGCGATGTTCACCAACCCCAATGACCCCACGGTTGCGCGAGCCGTCGTGCCCAACGCCGCCGGCGTCTGCCAGGTCACGAGCGCCGATTACCTCATGCTGAAAGTCATGATTAGCCCGACGTGCCCGACCAACCTCGCGGTTGGCATCCTGGTCTGCTCGAACGACGGCAACATCCTGCGACTCTGGCCGCCGGCCAATGCTGAGAGCAACATGGCGCCGGGCGAGCAGAAAACCGTCGGCTACGGCAGTGACCTGCGCGCTTTCAGGCTAAACGTGAGCCGCCCTGAGCAGACCCAGAGTCTGTATACCTTCAAGGCGTTTGCCACCAACGCCGGCGCCGCGATTGACCTGGCGAGCCTGGAGCAGCCGGAAACGATCCAGGACATCGTTGACGCCGCGCTGCCGAGCCTGGGCGCTGGCCGGGGCGGCCTGGACGTGAGCGCCGCGCGGCTGCCCCGCGTGCTATGGACCACGGTCGAGTTGCCGGTCCTCGTCAGTAAGTCGCCCGCCTAGCGCCCTGCGTAGCAGGCTGCTTGGCAATGGTTGAGCTTCACTGACCCGCGGTCATTGAGAGGCGACCTGGCTGTACAGCGCCCACCACGTCGCAGCGTTGCTGATGTCACTATGGCCCGAGATGTATTGCGCGCCGTTCAGCCCAATCACCCTGGCCCCCGTGGGCAGATTGTAGCCGTCGCCCGGCGCCGGCATCTCCATGTCGGCACACTCATCGGCGCACCCCACCGGCCCGTAGCCGCCAAGCGCTGCGTGCGGGTCGGGCGGGGTCTCCAATCCCCTATCTTCGCCAACCTCACCGACGTCGCCGAGCCGCCGCACCGCCAGGTGGTAGAAGTCGTGTAGCGGCAGGTCGCGGCGCGAATAGGTCACAAGGATGGGCTGCTCGACACGCTCTAGAGCCGCCCGGAATCCCCCTGGCTTGCCGGTGTTCAGGACATTATCGGCGAAGCACAGGCAGGAGACGGCCGGCTGCAAGAGGAGCGCCGAGTTGACCTGGCGGTCGAGCGGCTGGGCGCACAGGGCCGCCAGCACGACCTGGCAGCCATACGAGTGGCCCAGCAGGTGGACGCGCGCCGTTGAGTTGGCGGCCAGCAGATCCCTCAGCAGAGGCCCCACGCCGTCAGCGCCGACCACCCCAGCCCGCCCTTTCATCTTCAAGAAGGTAACGACACGGAGAATGTCGCGGGGGTCGAAGCTCAGGACGTTGGCGATAATACCTCGGGTGGGGTCGAGTGGGTCTGTGGGTGCGTCCGTTTCCGCGCCACCCGCGCTGTCCGGTGGCAGCGTCCGGCTCCAGAGGTCCACGAGGTCCTGGGCCGAGATTGTCGCCGCCACCGGTGGCATGTCTTCCAGGGCGGCGCTTTGCTGGTAGACGGGTAGAAGCATCTGCGCCATCTCCAGCGTCTCGGACTGGGTCAGGCGGCTGCGCGATGCCAGCTCGACGAACCGGGCGCGGTCCGCGGGCGAGACGTCGGCGGTGACGTAGTGGGCATCAGGATACTCTACGGCGACGGCCAGGTCGGGCTCGGGCTGCGGCTCGCCGACCGCCTCGATGTCGCGGGCGGCAGGCGGCTCCTCGTCGGCGCGGATGAACTCGATGCTCGGCCAGTAGATGCCGACAAGTAGGGGATGGAAGGGACGCGGGTAAGTCAGGCCGCGCGCGCGAACCATGTCCGCGTACCCTGTCATGAACCCGGCGTAGTTGGCCGTGGCGACGTTCCAGGTGTTGTTCCAACCGTGACTGAACAGGAAGACGTCGGTGTAGCCGCCATCCTGCGCCGCGCCGATTAGCATGGCCCGCGTCTGCGGCGCTGTACACACACCCTGGGGATCGAAGGGGATCATGTACCAGGGCAATGGCACGTCAGACGAAGCGTCGAGGATTCGATATGGGCCGACAATGGGTGTATCGGTCATGTGCTTTCCTATTCTAGCCCGCGTCAACGGTCAGGTCATCGCCACGGTGCAGGCGCATGGCGATATTCGCCGTCTGGAGCATTGCCCGCGCTGTCGGGCAGTGGGCCGCCACGTAACGGGCGACCCCGACGAGCACGTTCGGCGCGAGATCTGGCCGCGACTGCGCCAGGCTGGCGTATTGCCGGTAGCCCGCTTCCAGCATCTGGTACGTGTGGAACAGGGTGTCCTCGCGCAGGAGGGCGTGGCCGAGCGTTGCCAGGAGGCGGGCTGGCTCGTGGCCGAGATTCAGGTAGCGGTAGACGACGGGGCCGGCCTGGTTGACCTGCTGCTGTCGGTCCATGAGGCTCAAAAGCTCGTCCAGGAGTGTGTCGGCATCAGAGGGCAGGTCACGGACGCTGCGCTCGTCGGGCAGGCGGGCGGGCGGCGTGTTCAGGAAGCGGTCGAGATAGACGCTCATCGCGCCGTGATAGACGCCGCGCAGGAGGTCCCGCGAGGGCGCGCGGCGCATGCACTGGTCCACGGCGTTGGCATATGTGAACGTGTGCAGCACCGTATCCCAGTCCCCAAATTCGTTGGCGGTATGGAACCGGGCGACGCGCAGGGCGGCGGCGTAGGCGACGGCCTGGCTCAGGTCGCCATAGCTTGCCCCATTCGCCAGCGCCTGGTTGAGCGCGTCGAGATCGGCGCGCGGATCGTCGTCGAGCAGGACGTCCACCAGACTATCGAGACCCTGCCAGTGTCCCGTCGGCGCTTCCTGCGGCGCGTCGGCCAGCGCGGCATTCACAAGCTCAATCAGGTCTAGCGGGTGACGCCAGGCGTTGCTCTCCTCGCTGCGCCGGGCGCGGGCGATGCCACTGATGAGGCTCGGCAGGACGGCGTCGGCCTTGCGCCAGCCGATCAGCTCCAGCACCTCGAACGCCTTGTTAATGAAGTCCACCGGGTGTCCCACATCAATGTAAGCGTGGTCGGTGGCAGCGCTCATCAGCATGTCGCAGGCGTCGGCCGGCGTTGCGCCCTGGGCCAGGGCCGTGCGCAGGCAGCGCTCGGCGCCGTCGGCGTCGCGCACCTCGATGAAACCGCGCAGCCACTCCTTCAACCGCGCCAGAGGGACGGTCGTTCCGTCGGGGCCGGGGGGCAGCGGGTCGAGGTCGAAGCGGGGAGCGCGGCCGACGGTATTGCTCGAGACGTGAGACAGGCCGTGGTAGAGCGCGAGGACGCGGTCCTCAGCGTCGAGCGCCGGCAAGATGTTCGCCATGGCCGTCATGATCGTGAGGCCTGGTCCCCACCCGTCACTGCGATAGCGCGTGCCGAAGTCGGCGCCGATGGCGAGCATCTCGCCCGGCGAGACGCCCTGGTCGAGCAGCGAGAGGATGGACTTGACGATGACAAGATTGAGGTCCTGCTCCAGGCCGTCGGCGAGGCGGCCCTGCCAGTAAGCCTGCCAGTCCTTCGGCGCGTCCTGGGCGTCCACCCACAGGACGCCACCCTCGACATGCACCGGGAACACGCGTACGTCGTCGGCAAAGGGATCGAAGGTGCCGCCGCTCGCCAGGTCGAAGCGGGCGTGGTGCCAGTGGCAGGTGAGGATGCCGGCGCGCACGCTGCCCTTGCTGAGGGGGAACCCCATGTGCGGGCAGCGGTTGTCCACGGCGTAGACCTTGTCGCCGTCCATGAACAGCGCAATCGTCTCACCCTCGCCGGAGACCACGAGACAGCCTTTCCGCCGCAACTCCTCCACCGTCCCGGCCCGAACAAAGCTCCGCGTTGTGACAGTCATTGTCCCTCCTCGCACAAGATTGGCCCAAGCCTACGTCCCTAGAGTGTAGACGACATATGTTGCAGGCGCAAGCGTGTCTCGCTTGACAGTCGAGGCATAGCGGAGTACCCTTGAACGGACCCATCTGACACGCCGACCGCAGTCAAACTTCCCCGCGCGCGAGGGCTTCCATGTGTGGCATCGCGGGAAAACTGTATTACGACCCGACTCACCCCGTGGACGAGGCAGAGCTGCACCGCATGTGCCACACGCTCGTCCATCGCGGCCCCGATGACTGGGGGGCGCATGTGGATGGGGCGCTGGGCCTGGCGATGCGCCGCCTCGCCATCATTGACCTTGCCACCGGCCACCAGCCGATCCACAACGAGGCCCGCACGGTCTGGACTGTCTACAACGGCGAGATCTACAACTTCCCCGAGCTGCGCCAGCGGCTGGCGGCGCGCGGCCACACATTCTACACTGCGTCAGACACCGAGGTCATTGTCCACCTGTACGAGGAGTACGGGGCCGACTTTCCGCGCCATCTCAACGGGATGTTTGCCATCGCCCTTTGGGACAGCGTCGAGCGCCGCTTGGTGTTGACGCGCGACCACGTGGGCGTCAAGCCCCTCTACTACGCCGCGCTTCCCGACCGGCTGTTGTTCGGCTCGGAACTCAAAGCGATCCTGGCCGACGGCCTGACGCCGACGGTGGACCTGGAAGCGCTGAGCCTGTACCTGTCCCTGCTGTACATCCCGGCGCCCCACAGCATCTACCGCGAGATTCGCAAGCTCGAGCCAGGCCACACCCTGACCTGGCAGGCGGGGCGGCTCGAGGTCAGGGCCTACTGGGACCTGGCGTCGGTCAAGCCGCTCTCGCCGCCCCACGACGCGGGCATGCTCCAGGCAGAGCTGCGGGTGCGGCTGGCGGCCGCCGTCCAGCAGCAGCTTGTCGCCGATGTGCCGCTCGGCATCTTCCTGAGCGGCGGCCTGGATTCCAGCACGATTGTGGCCTTCGCCCGCCAATCCCACACCGGCCCCCTCAAGACGTTCTCCATCGGCTTCGACGACCCATCGTATGACGAGACACACCTGGCGCGCATCGTCGCGCAGCGCTTCGAGACGGAGCACACCGAGCTGACGGTGCGGCCGGACGCCACCGAGCTCGCGCCGAAGCTCATCGCCCACTTCGACGAGCCGTTCGCAGACTCGTCGGCGATCCCGACGTACTACCTCGCGCAGCTCACGCGGCAGCACGTGACGGTGGCCCTCGGCGGCGACGGCGGCGACGAGCTGTTCGCGGGGTACGCGACCTATCAGGCGGACAAGTTGGCGGCGATGTACGAGCACCTGCCTGCGCCTCTCAGCCGCGGCCTGGTTCCCACGGTGGTACGGCAATTGCCAGTGTCGGATAGCAAGGTGAGCTTTGACCTCAAGGCGCGGCGGTTTGTGGCGCACGCCCTGCTGGAGCCGGGTCGGCGTCACTATGCCTGGAAAGCGTTCTTCAGCGACGACCTGAAGCGGGAGCTGCTCGCGCCAGACGTGCGGACGGCGCTGAACGGCGGCCTCGACGGCTACGAGCCGTTTCGCCGCCAGTACGACGCCGCGTCACACATGGATGCGCTGAGCCGCTACCAGTATGCCGACACCCGCGTGTCCCTGCCGGACGACATGCTCACTAAGGTGGACCGCATGAGCATGGCGCACTCCCTGGAGGCGCGCGTCCCGCTGCTGGACGTGGGCCTGGTGGAGTTCGCCTTCCGCCTGCCCGGCGCGCTCAAGATGCCGGGCCTGAAACTCAAGCACTTCCTGCGAGAGACGATGCGCGACAGCCTGCCCCGCGAGATCCTGCGCCAGCCGAAGCGCGGCTTCAACGCGCCGATGTCGCGCTGGCTCAAGACCGATCTGCGCCCGCTCGTCGAGGCTTATCTGGCGCCGGATGTCATTGCACGCCAGGGCTACTTCCAGCCTGGGGTGGTGTCGCGGCTCGTGGCTGACCACCGGGCCGGCCGGGCCGACTACAGCCGCAACCTGTGGGCGTTGTTGATGTTCAACCTCTGGGCCGAGCAGGCCCCGCTATCTCGCCGTTGAGGTGCGCATGTCAGATTCCGAGCCGCGCAGCCTGCCCGCTCACCACCCATTGACCATCACCCTGCGCTACGCCATCTTCGCGGTCTCGCTGCTGGCCGCGAGTGGCGGGGTGGCCTTGCTGTGGTATCTTATCCGCCTGGCGACGGTCTCGCCGCCGATCCTGCGCTACGGGCGCGGAATCACAGCCGCGATTGCCCTCGGCATCACCCAGATGCTCTTCACGGTGGTCACGCAGCGCATTATCGCGCGCTCCCCGCTCCCGGTGTCGCGCTCTATGAGTTACCGCCTGGCGTTCATCTTGAGCGCCGGCCTGGCCCTCGGCCTGTGGATCAACCACGCGCTCATCCTGGACATCGGCCTGCGCCCATATCACCTGGTCGGCGTGATCGTGGGGGCGCTCTTGGGCGGCGTCCTGGCGACGTCGCTGGACGACTCGCTGTGGGAAGAGAGCCTCCCGCCCTCGCCGGTCCTGGTCGAGGCGGTGCGCCAGCATCACGCCGTCTGGATGGGCGATATAGTGGAAGGGCCGCTGCTCAAGCGTGGGTTCGACATTGCGCTTTCGACGCTCGCGCTCATTGTCTTCGCGCCCGTGTTTCTCATCATCACGGCGCTCATCTGGTTGGAAGACCCGGGGCCGATTCTGTTCGTCAAGAACTCGGTCGGCCGCGGTGGCGAGAACTTCCACCAGTTCAAATTCCGCAGCATGATTCGCAACGCCGAGGCCGAGACCGGCCCGATCCCGGCGCGGGTGAAAGACGAGCGCGCCCTGGTCGTCGGCGTCTTTCTGCGCAAGACGGCGTTGGACGAGCTGCCCCAGATGGTGAACATCCTGCGCGGTGACATGAGCTTCGTCGGGCCGCGCCCGCTGCGCACCGTCCAGGTCTACGCCTGGCTGCAAGACATCCCGCAGTGGGCCGTGCGTCACCGTGTCCGCCCCGGCCTGTCCGGGCTGGCCCAGGTCGTGGGCAGCTACTACTACTCGCCGCTCCAGAAGCTGCGCTATGACCGTATCTATATCAAACACATCAGCCTGGCCTTTGACCTGAAGCTGCTGTTTCTCGCGTTCATGGTTGTGTTCTACCTGCGCTGGCGGCCGGATTGGGACGGCCACATTCCGCGCAAGTGGCTCAGATGGGGAACTCGTTAGCCAAAACGATGCCCGGCGCGTGGCGGCAAGTTGACTTTTCGCGCCGCTGCGGGTAGCATTTCGTCGGGCGATCGTTGGAGAAGTGAATGACTGACCTGGGAAATACCCTCCGCGCGGCGCGCGAGCAGAAAGGTCTTACGCTCGCGGAAGCCGCCGCTGACACAAGAATACTCGAGCGTCAGCTCGCCGCTTTCGAGCAGGGCAAGGCGCTGGCTGTGCCGTCCGTGTATGCGCGGGGCATGCTGCGAAAGTATGCCGAGTACCTCGGCCTCGACGCGAACGAGATCGTGGATCTCTACAGTGGGCAGGCGCCGCCGGTCGAGCATAGCCCGGCCATGCCCTATATTCTGAAAGAGCCGCTCTATCGGCGCGGCCCGGACTGGGCGGAGATTCTGCTCGGCGCGGGAGCGCTGCTCGTCCTCGTCGTTCTGGCGCTTGGCATCTGGCGCTACTCGATCCTGCCCCTCCAGCAGGCGGCGAGCCAGGCCAGGACGACGACAGAAACGGCGGCGACCAGCGCGACGTTGGTCCCGCCCCAGGCCGTTGCCCTCAACGAGACGCCGGGGGCCGCCGGTGGGGCCGACGCGACGACCGTGCCGCCGACGCGCACGCCGGTGCTGCAACCGACACCCGTGGGCGCTGTCGCTGCCACGCCGACACTGCTGCCGACCGTCGGCCCAACGCCGACGCAGCAGCTGCCGACGCCTGCACCCACGACGCCGCCCAACGAGGTCGAGGTGGCTGTCGAGATCACGCAGCCGAGTTGGCTGCAAGTCACGGTGGACGGCAAGCAGCTCTTCGCCGGCCTCCTCCAGCCGGGCCAGAATCGCTCGTGGCGCGGCAACCGCAGCATCAACGTGCGCACGGGCAACGCTGGTGGAACCATCATCTTCATCAACGGCCAGCAGGTTGGGCCGCTCGGTAATCCGGGCATGGTGGTGGAGCGCGAGTGGCAGCTCAACCAGGGTGACATCGTGACGCTCAACAGCAACGGCGGCAACAATCAGCCGCGGACGCCGACCGCGCCGCAGCCCACGGCCGCCGCACCGGAGCCGACGAAGCAGCCGTAACAGGCATCAGCGCCCAAAAGCGGAATGAACGGCGGTTCACCATGTCAGGTGAACCGCCGTTTGTGTCAGGAGCAAACCACGGAATACACTGATTATCCCTCTTCCCCCTCTCCCACAAGGGGAGAGGCGGCGGGGGTGAGGGTCTGAGGCCCACCGCCAGACTTTAAGGCCCTCACCCTACCCTCTCCCACGAGGGGAGAGGGTTTAGGGCATAAGGCGCCTGAGGGCGCTTGACGAACCGCAAGAAGCTTTAACCAGCGTCCCCCAAGAGTACCCCTATCCGAACACGTTCCCTGAGCCAGCCTTACGCTGCCACGGTGCTGAGGCCGAGCAGGCGGATCGTGTTGCCGCCCAGGATGGCCTGCCGCTCCGCCTCGGCGATGTCCAGCGCGTTGATGCTGCTGACCATCTTGGGGATGCTGCCAATCAGGTGCGGGTAGTCGCTGCCCGCGACGACGTGATCCGCGCCGGCGAACTCGATGGCGAGCTTGAGGGCGCGCAGGTCGAAGTTGACCGTGTCGTAGTAGAACTTCTCGCGCAGAATCTCGCTCGGCAGGCGGCTGATGTTCTGGCGGCAGACATCATACGCCTCGAAGCCGCGATCCAGACGCTCGGCAAGATACGGGATCGTGCCGCCCAGGTGGCCGAGTACCCAGCGGACGTTGGGGAAGCGCTCCGCCACCCCGCTGAACACCAGGCTGGCCGCCGCCAGGGTCGTGTCGGCCAGAAACCCGACCAGTGGCATCAGCATGTAGTCGAGCATCGCTTCGACGCCGACCGGGTAGGTCGGGTGGATAAAGAACGTCAGACTCATCTCGTTGGCGACCTCGTACAGCGGCCAGAACCGCTTGTCGCTCAGCGCCACGCCGTTGACGTTGCCGAACAGGGTTGCGCCCTTGAGGCCCAGCTGCCCGACGGCGCGCTCCAGCTCGGCGACCGACGCCTCTGGCGCGTGCAGCGGCAGCGTCGCCAGGGCCGCGAAGCGTTTCGGGTAGTCGCGCTGGATGCCGGCGAAGGCGTTGTTAACCAGCTGCGCCAACTCGACGCCCCGCGCGGGCGTCTCCAGGAGCGTGCCCGGCGCCGTCAGGGAGATGATCTGCATGTCCACGCCGTCGGCGTCCAGCACGTCCGCCCGCACGTCCATGAGACGGTGGCCCGGCACGGCGATGTTGTAGTCGCCGGGCGAGTGCAGGATGGGGTTGTTGTCGCTGTCGAACGTGACACGATAGGCGCTCGGCCCGACGTGCAGCGCCTCGATGTACTCTGGCGGGTAGACGTGGTTGTGGAAATCAATGATGGGCATGGCAGCTCCTTGTTGCCTGGTGGGACGGGCTTCGTATGGGCGGGTGTGCTGCGGTAAACCTGCCGAGGCGGGTTTTAAACCCGCCCCTACGGGGTTTGGGTCCGCGTGTATGCGACGCGGCCGCCGCTGATGGTCATGTCAACCTGGATGTCCTTGATGTCTTCCTCGGGCACGCTGAAGTAGTCGCGGTCGAGGACGGCGATGTCGGCCAGGTAGCCCGGCGCCAGCGGCCCCTTGTGGTCCTCCTCGCGGGTGAGCCACGCGCCGGCGACGGTGTAGGCGTACAGCGCCTCCTCGCGGCTGACCGCCTCCTGGGGCGCGATCAGCGTGCCCTTGTGGGTCTTGCGGGTCACCAGACTGTAGAGGCTAATCATCGGGTTGAAGTGGACTGTGCTAGGAATGTCGCTCGTCGCCACGACGCGGATGCCGCGGTCGAGGTAGGTGCGCATCGGCTTGTAGCGGTGCGCCAGCGCCTCGCCCACGTCGCGGAACAGGTCGTCGCCCTCGAAATAGATGAATGTCGGCTGGATGACGGCGGCCAGGTCGTGCTGCGCCATCTGCTGCAAGCTCTCCTCACTGGCGAAGTAGGCATGGATGAGGTTGTGGCGGTGGTCCCGGGGCGGCGCGGCGGCCATGACATCGGCGAACGCGGCGGCGGCCTCGTGGTGCGCCCGGTCGCCGATGGCGTGGATGCCGATGTCCCAACCCAGGGCGTGGCCGCGAGCGAAGTAGCGCCGCAGGTCGGCCGGGTTGAGCCGGTTATAGTCGCGCACGACCGTCTCGCCCAGGAACGGCTGGAACATCCAGGCGGTGTGGCTGGTCGTTCCGCCGTCTACGGCCATCTTCAGTCCACCGAGCCGCAGCCAGTCGTCGCCTAGTCCGCTGAAAACACCCAGGTCGGCGGCGCGGCGGTCCAGCTCATCCTCGGTTTCTTCCTCGCGGAAGCCGTGCCACGACACCATGAGATTCGAGCGGGTGTGCAGCTTGCCCGCCTGCCGCGCCTGGAGGTAGGCGCGGATTTCCCACGGCCTTAGCCCCGGATCGAGGATGCTGGTGATGCCGTAGGACAGGTAGAGGCAGCTTGCGGCGTCGAGGGCGGCCACGGCTTCCTCCGCCGTCGGGTCGGGGAGGAGCGAGCGGCAGAAGAGCTTGGCTGAGGCGCGCAGGATACCCGACGGCGATCCGTCCGCCAGGTGCTCGATCTTGCCGCCGGGCGGGTCTGGCGTCTCCGCCGTGACCTGGCCCAGCTCGAGGGCGCGGGTGTTGACCACGTCCATGTTGAAGAAGCGCTTCAGGAGCACCGGGTGGCGCGTCGTCGCGGCGTCCAGGTCGAGGCGCGTCGGCAGGCGGCCCTCGGCGAAGAACGACTCGTTCCACCCCTCGCCGACGATCCACTCCCCCGCCGGGGTGTCTTTCGCCGCCTCGCGCACCATCTCCACCATCTCGGCGATAGACTGGCAGTTCTCGACTTCCAGCCGGTTGAGCTTGAGGCCCAGCTCGAGCTGGTGGTTGTGGGCGTCGTTCAGGCCGGGGATGGCGGTGCGGCCCTGCAAGTCCACAGTCCGCGTGAGCGGCCCGGCCAGGGCCAGGATGTTGGTGTCGCCACCCAGGGCGACGACGCGGCCGTCTTTGGCGGCAATGGCGGAGGCGCGCGGCATCGGCGCGTAGAAGGTTGTGATGTTGCCGTTGTAGAGGATCAGGTCCGGCGCGAGGTCGCGCACAATCAGTGAGGTCATCAGGCATCTCCGTTGTGGCTGGCGGGTGTTGGGCGCAGGGCCTATTGTGCCACGGTGTGCGCGTCGCGGCAAGCGGCGGCGCGGTTCACTCAGCCGCGCCGCACAGCCGCCGCATCTCGGCGCTCGCCGCCGCGTCGGCCACGACCACGATGACGTCGCCGGGCTGCAAGACCGTGTCTCCGTGGGGAATGATGATCTGCGGGCCGCGGCGAATCGTGGCGATGACGGACTCGCGCGGCAATGCGAGGGTCTTGAGCGGCTTGCCGACGCCCACTTTACGTGCCTTTGACCACCCTGATGCGCCTGTCTATAATTTGTCGGTTGTTCACAGAAGGAAGAAAGATGCGCTATCACCTGGTTACGCTTGGCTGTCCCAAAAACGTTGTCGACTCGGAAGGCATGTCGGGCCTGTTGGCCGAGGCGGGCTACCGCCCCACCCAGCGCCCCGACCGCGCCGACGTGTTGATTGTCAATACCTGCGGCTTCATCGGTCCCGCGAAGGATGAGTCCCTCGCGGCCCTCCGGGAGCTAGGCGCGGCGAAGCGCCCCGGCCAGCTTCTCATCGCCACCGGCTGCCTGGTGCAGCGGGCGGGCGAGGCGCTCCAGCGGGAGATCCCCCAGGTGGACGCGGTGCTGAGCACGCGGCGCTGGTACGAGATTGCCAACCTTGTCGCCGCGCTGCGCCGCGACCGCTACGGCGACATCCCCGACGCCGGCTTTGTCGCGGCGCCCGACCTGCTCCAACCCACGATCACCCTCGTCCCTAACCGCGACGAGGCGATGCCGGCCGAGGCCATCGTCGCCCCGGTGCGCCGCCGCCACGTCGGCGTCAGCGCCTATCTCAAGATTGCCGACGGCTGCTCCGCCCCGTGCGCTTTCTGCACCATCCCCGGCATCAAGGGGCCGTGGCGTAGCAAGCCCGCCGACGCCGTCGTCCAGGAGGCCCTCGCGCTGGCCGAGCAGGGCGTTCAGGAGTTCATCCTGGTCGCCCAGGACACGACGGCCTACGGCTACGACTGGGGCCAGCGTGACGCGCTCGCGCCGCTGCTGGACCGCCTGTGCGCCGAGCTGCCGGCCAGTGTCTGGCTGCGCCTGATGTACGCCTTCCCCGGCCGCGTGACGCCGCGCCTGATCGAGACGATGGCCCGCCACCCGCAAGTCGTGCACTACCTGGACATGCCCCTGCAGCACGGCCACGCCGCGACCCTGGCGCGCATGCGGCGGCCGTCGCCAACGGTCGCGGCGCGCAATATCCGCGACCTCCGCGACGCCATGCCGGACATCGCCATCCGCTCCGGCTTCATCGTCGGCTATCCCGGCGAGACCGAGGAGGAGTTCCAGGGTTTGCTGGATTTCCTCGCCGAGCACGAGCTGGATAAGGTCGGCGTGTTCACCTACTGCCGCGAGGATGGGACACCGGCCGGCCTGGTGGCCGACCAGGTCCCACAGGAGGTGAAGGAAGAGCGCCGCGCCCAGGCGATGGAGCGCCAGCAGGCCATCAGCCTGCGCCGCAACCGCGCCCAAGTCGGCCGCACGCTGGACGTGCTCATCGAGGGCGCGGGGGATGGACTCAGCGTCGGCCGCACGTACCGCGACGCGCCGGAGGTGGACGGCATGGTGCTACTCCAGCAAGAGCTATCGGTGGGCCAGCGCATCCCTGTCGAGATCACAGGCGCGATGGACTACGACCTGTTGGGACGCGCGCTGGCCGCGCCACAACCGCAGGCCGCCAATCGTCGGCGCAAGGCCGTCCCCGCCTAACCTACCATCGAGGATAACTCTCATGCAAGCGACAACACCGATGCTTCGCCTGGTGCCGCGCGAAGAACTGCAAAGCCGCGTCGCCAGGTTCCAGGCGCGTCTCCGCGCGACGGAGATTGACCTGGCCTTGATTATCCAGGGCGCGGACCTGATTTATCTCGCCGGCACCCGCCAGCAGGCGCACCTCATCGTACCCGCCGAGGGTGAGCCGCTACTCGTGGCGCGCAAGAGCGTGAGCCGCGCCCAGCGCGAGTCGGCGTGGCCGACGCAGCCGCTGCGCTCACTGCGCGACCTGCCCAGGCTCGTGGCCGACAGGACCGGATCTGCGCCCCGCCGCGTCGGGTTGGAGCTGGACGTCATGCCGGTCATAGTCTTCCGCCAATACGACGGGCTGTGGCCCGAGGCGGAAAGCGTGGACGTCGGCGGCATTCTGCGCGAGCTGCGCGCCGTCAAGTCGCCCTGGGAGCTGGAGCGCATCCGCGAGGCGGGCCTGCTGATAGACAGGATGCTCCAGGCCGTGCCGGACATTTTGCGCGAGGGTATCACCGAGGTGGAGTTCGCCGGGCGCCTGGAAGCGGTGGGCCGGGCGCTGGGCAACCAGGGCCTGACACCGATGCGCCACTGGAACCAGCAGCCGTTCTACGGCGCGCTCGTCGCCGGGGAGAACGCGGCTGAGGCGACCTACTTCGACGGGCCGATTGGGGGCATGGGCGTGAGCGTGGCGTCACCGATCAACGCCGGGATGCGCATGATCCGGCGCGGCGAGCCGATTGTCATTGACTACATGGTGGGGGTGGACGGCTACCTGTCCGACCAGACGCGCATCTTCAGCCTCGGGCCGCTGCCGCAGTATCTCGTGGACGCCCACGAGGCGATGCGGGATGTCTATCGGACGGTGGCGCGGGCAGCCAAACCCGGCGCCAAAGGCGGCGATGTGTATGACATCGCCGTGGCGCGGGCGGCCGAGCTTGGGATGGCGGACGTGTTCATGGGATCCGGGGAGGGGCGCGTGGGTTTCGTAGCCCACGGCATTGGCCTGGAGGTAGACGAGCTGCCGCTGCTGGCGAAAGGCTACCAGGGCGTGCTGGAGCCGGGCATGGTGCTGGCGCTGGAGCCGAAGGCCATTTTCCAGGGCGTCGGCGGCGTCGGCATCGAGAACGTCACCGTGGTGACGGACTCCGGCCTCGAAAGCCTGTGCGTGTCGCCGGAAGAGATTATCGTGCTCTAGAGCGGGAGGATCTCGCTCACGGCCAGGTGACAGCCGGGCATGTGGGTCGGGGTGACATAATCGTCGGCTCGCTCAATCTCTCGCTGGCGGTATTCCCCCGATTTGTCGGCGAATGTGCGCGGCTCGCGGTACACCTCGACCCAGTCGTCCACAAGATTGACGATCCAATACTCAGGAATGCCCGCTGCCGCATACAGCGAGGCTTTCGTCGTCCGATCGAAGGTCAGCGAGCTGTCGGCGATCTCGACGACCAGCGCTATGTCCGCCGCGCCGGGGTGACGGCTGGCGTAGTCGTCCGGCTGAGCCTGGGCGAGGACAAGGTCCGGTTCCGGCTCAGAGTTGACGGCGGACAGCGTGATCGGATCCTGGCTGCGGACGACGTAGGCTGAGCCGACACAGGCGTAGAATAGGCGCTGAAGGCGAGACAGGCAGGCGGCGTGGCGGGGGCGGCGGGGACTCATGGGATGGAGATACCCTTCGATAAGCTCGATGCGCTCGTCCGGCGCAAAGAACCCCATCTCGATCAGGCGGTGATACTCGTCGAGACTGAGCGGGCGGACGGCAAACGAGGGCGCGGTGTCGGAGACCGGGTGGGCCATGGCGCTCTTTCCAGGATAGCTATGCGAACTCGATGAGCCGAATCCGCTGAGGGTCTATCGCATCCAGGGCAGCGCGCTCAGCGTCCGAAATCCGCGCGGCGACCGGCGTTGTCTCGTCCACATCCACCGCGAAGCCGGTGGCGGCGCGCACGGCGTCCGGCGTGGTGTACGGGTAGATCTCCTCCACCTCCACCCGACCGTTCACGCGGCGGAAGACGCACAGCGGGGTGACGACGTATTCTACGTGGCCCGCCGCCGTGACAAAATCCATGCGTTCGACGAATGTGCGCGGGTCGTGCTTGGTGCGCCAGAGGATTGTCCGCCGCGCCGTGGGCATGAGCGCTGCCGAGCCGGCGCCGCCGGGCAGCCGCACCTTGGGGTGGTCATACGGCCCGATTGCGCTCATGTTGATGCGGCCCTGGGCGTCTATCTGGACGCCGGACAGGAACACCGTGTCGAGGGCGCCGCGCGCCGACAGGTCGAACAGCTCGGCCAGGGTCACAAGGCTACGTGTCTCGCGCAGCAGGCGCGGGTCCACGGTGGACGCCGGCAGAGCGTCCGGCACAGGGTTCGCGCTGCCGGTGATGTTGAGGTAGACGAGGTTCGGGGCGTGGAGCCTCTGCGCGAGGAGGCAGGCGACCATGGGCAGCGGGGACGCGACGCCGTGGAACACGCGCTCGCCGTCCCGCAGCCGCCGCGCCAGGGCGACGGCCATCGTGTCGGCCTGCGCCTGGGCCGTCGGCTTCCCGACGGGGGCCGTCACAGGGCCGCCGCCGGCGCGAGGATGTGCGCTGCGATGAAGTCGGCGTAGGCTGCGTCATCCTGGGCGGCGCGGATGTACGCGGCAAGATAGTCATGGTCGTAGTCGTACTCGTCGGCGCAGCTCAGCGGCCACGCGCCGCGCGGCGCTTCCACCACGGCCTCGACCAGGTAGCCGGGAATGGCCGTCATCTCCGGGCGAGCGGCGAGTAGGCTGCCGTCCACGATGCGCTCGCAGGTGACGATGACTCGCTGCGCCGCCTGGGCGATGAGCACATCCTCGAAGCGGGTGCCATAGATGCGGGCGTTGCCCTCGCGGTCGGCCTCTTGAACGTGGACGACCGCGACATCCGGGCGAATGGCTGGCACGGTGACGACAGACTGCCCGGTGTAGGGGTCTGTGAGGCTGCGGAAACCGCTTCTCTCGACGACGTCCGAGCCGAACATGCCGGCGATGGGCATGAACGGCACCCCTTGCGCGGCGGCGCGCAGCCCGCTGATGACGCTGTAGCAGGCGTGCTCCTTGAGCTGAAGCGCGCCGGTCTCGACGGCGTGGCGGTAGCGCGGCGCAAGGCCAAAGACATTCTCGAAGCCGACAAAGGCGACCTCGGCGCGCGTGATCACGCCGCTGCCCGCCAGCAGGTCCACGTCGTAGGACGCGGCGGTCTTGATGACCGTTAGATCGCGCTTCTGCTGCCGCACCAGCTCGTGCACGAAGGCGCACGGCGCGCGGTGCAGGGTGTTGCCGCCCAGGGCAACCGATGCTCCGTCCGCTACACTCGCCACCACGTCTTCCAGATTGGCTCGTTTGTCTCGCATGGCTGGCCTCCTGTCGTCCCTTGGGTGTATTATAGATGTATCTATCCAGGCCCGCAAAGTGGCCTCCGTGGCAGCCGCCTGTTTATTTTAGAAAGGTTCCGAATTCATGCCGAAGATCGCCATGATCGGCGCCGGGAGTGTCGTCTTCACCAAGAACCTCCTGGGCGACATCCTCAGTTTCCCGGCCCTCGCCGAAAGCACTATTTCGCTGCACGACATTGACCCTGAGCGTCTCGACGCCGGCTACCGCATGGCCCAGTGGACTGCCCACGCCCTGGCGGCCCACCCCACCATCGAGGCCCACGCCGACCGCCGCGCTGCGCTCGACGGCGCCGACTACGTCATCAACATGATCCAGGTCGGGGGCCACACCGCGACGCTGCTCGACTTCGACATCCCGCGCCACTACGGTCTGCGGCAGACGATTGGCGATACGATGGGCATCGGCGGCATCTTCCGCGCCCTGCGCACGATCCCGGTTCTGCTGGACATCTGCCGCGACATGGCGGCGGTCTGCCCGAACGCCTGGCTGCTCAACTACACCAACCCGATGGCGATGCTGATGTGGGCGGTGAACGCCGCCACGCCCCTCAAGTCCGTCGGCCTGTGCCACAGCGTGCAGGGCACGTCACACCAGCTGGCCGGCTACCTCGACGTACCGTACAAGGAGCTTGTCTACGACACCGCCGGCATCAACCACATGGCGTGGTTCATGAAGCTGGAGTGGGAGGGGCAGAGCCTCTACCCGGCGCTGCACGAGGCGATGCAGCACCGCTACATCTTCGCCCGCGACAAGGTGCGCTTCGAGATATTCAAGCACTTCGGGTACTTCGTGACCGAGTCCAGCGAGCACATGTCGGAGTACGTGCCGTATTTCCTCAAGAATCCGGCCGAGATTGACCGCCTCGACATCCCCCTCGACGAGTACATCCGCCGCAGCGAGAACAACCTGCGCGAGTTCCAGCACACGTACACGCGCCTCA
Organism: Anaerolineae bacterium; assembly: GCA_046328525.1. GTDB lineage: Bacteria > Chloroflexota > Anaerolineae > Epilineales > JAHCIE01 > JBDHWG01. Next base: position 1,442,198 of record JAXLWK010000003.1, on the reverse strand, counting down.
ACAACGGCGCGTCGTTCACCGTCAAGCGCAGCGAGGAGTATGGCTCGCTCATCATTCACGCCATCGAAACAGGTGTACCCTGCACGATCTATGGCAACGTGGCGAACCACGGGCTGATTGACAACCTGGCCCCGGACGCCTGTGTCGAGGTGCGCTGCACTGTGGACCGGGACGGCATCCATCCGATTCCCTTCGGCGCGCTCCCGCCGCAGTTGGCCGCGCTCAACCGCTCCAACATTGACGTGCAGCGCCTCGCGGTGAAAGCGGCCCTCGAAGGCAGCCGCGACGCCGTCTACCACGCGGCGTATCTCGACCCGGCCGCCTCCGCCGCGCTGACCCTCGATCAGATCGAGGGCATGGTGAGCGATCTCCTCGCGGCCCACGGCGACACCTTGCCGGAAGGCGTGCGCGTGAGCGTACCGCTCTGAGCGTTCCGTAAGGATAATGCAAACAAGCGTGTCGTATTCGGTGGGTTGAATTGATCGCGAGGATGTATGCTGGATAAGCTGGACCAAATTGAGAAGCGATACGAAGAGATAAACACCCTGCTGTCCGATCCGGTGGTTTTCGCCGACATGGACCGTCTGCGCACCCTGGGTCAGGAGCAGGCCGAGTTGCAGGACGTGGTGGATACCTACCGCCAGTACCAGGACGTGGCGAAGCGGCTGGCGGAGGCGCGCGAGCTGGCCGTCGGCGACGACCCGGAGCTGGCCGAGCTGGCGAGCGCCGATCTGCCCGACCTCGAAACCGAGGACGCGGAGCTGCAAGAGCGGCTCAAGCGGCTGTTGCTGCCCACGGACCCCAACGACAAGCGCGACGTCATCGTCGAGATCCGCGGCGGGACCGGCGGCGACGAGGCGGCGCTGTTCGCGGCCGACCTGTTCCGCATGTACCAGCGCTACGCCGAGGCCCACCGCTGGAAGGTGGACATCATCAGCGCCAGCGACACGGGCATCGGCGGCTTCAAGGAAATCATCTTTGAGGTCAAGGGTGATGGCGCGTACTCGCGCCTGAAGTACGAGAGCGGCGTTCACCGCGTCCAGCGCGTCCCGGATACCGAAGCCCAGGGGCGCATCCACACCTCGACGGCCACCGTTGCCGTTCTGCCGGAGGTAGACGACGTGGACGTCAAGATTGACCCGAACGAGCTGCGCATTGACGTCTACCGCTCGTCAGGGCACGGCGGGCAGAGCGTCAACACAACGGACTCGGCGGTGCGCATTACCCACCTTCCGACCGGCCTCGTCGTCACGTGCCAAGACGAGAAATCGCAGCTCAAGAACAAGCTCAAGGCGATGTCCGTCCTGCGCGCGCGCCTCTACGCCATCGAGGAGGAGAAGCGCCAGGCCGAGTTGAGCGAGGCGCGGCGCTCGCAGGTAGGCACGGGGGAGCGGGCGGAGAAGATTCGCACCTACAACTTCCCCCAGAACCGCGTGACAGACCACCGCATCAACATGACGGTCTATAACCTGGACATGGTGATGCAGGGGGCGCTCGACGAGTTCATTGATGCCCTGGGCCTGGAGGACCAGACGGCGCGTCTCCAGGCCGCCGTCGCCTGAGCCGGGGTTGCCCCATGTCCCCAAAGACCGATTCCCAGCCCACGACGCGACGCGGCCCTCCCGCGCCCACCGTGGGCGTTCTCTTGGCGCAGCTGACGACGCGCTTCCGCGATGCCGGCTGTGACACGCCGTCCCTAGACGCGCAGGTCATCGTCGCGCGCGCTCTGGGGGTCAACCGCGCCTGGCTGCTGGCGCATCCGGAGGCAGTCGTACCGGCTGACGTTAGCGCGACAATCGAGCGTTGGGCGCAGCGGCGGGAGGAGCGGGAGCCGCTGGCGTATGTGATTGGGCGTCGGGAGTTCTACGGGCTGGACTTCATCGTTGACGGCAGCGTGTTGACGCCGCGCCCGGAGACGGAGATGCTTGTCGAGCGGGCGCTGGACGTCATCTGGGCCTGGCGCGAGGCGCACGGCGTCTGGCCGCGGGTGGCAGACTTAGGCGCCGGCTCCGGCGCGATAGCCGTCACCATCGCGGCGGCGCTGCCGGACCTGGAGCACGTCACTGCTGTGGACATCTCGCCGCACGCTCTTGCCGTCGCCGAGCTGAACGCGGCTCACTACGGTGTCGGCCATCACATTGACTTCCGTCGCGGCGACTTGCTGCTGCCCCTGGATGAGCCGGTGGACGTCATCCTGGCGAACCTGCCGTATATTCCGACCGGCGACCTGGCGACCCTTCAGCCGGAGGTGCAGCGCGAGCCGCGCCTGGCCCTCGACGGCGGGCCGGATGGCCTGGACTTATTCCGGCGTCTATTCGCCCAGGCGCTCGGCCGCGTCAGCCCGCAGGCCGTGTTCTTGCTAGAAGTGGGCGCGGGGCAGGGCGCCGCCGTCGCAGAGCTGGCGCGAACCCTGGGCCAGGTCGTGGTGACAGTGACGCCCGATCTGGCCGGACACGATCGCCTGGTGGAGATAAAGTTAGCCCATGCCTGAACCGATTCGACTGGTGGCCCTGGACCTGGATGGAACCCTGCTGAACGAGGAGCTGCACATCACCCCGCGCACGATCGCCGCGATCCAGGACGCGACTGCGGCCGGCGTCCACGTCACCCTGGCGACGGGCCGCGCCTTCATCTCGACGCGCCCATTCGCCGAGCGCCTATCCCTCACGACGCCGCTCATCTGCTACCAGGGCGGCGTCATCGGCGACCCGGGCAGCGGTCGTGTCCTGCACGAAGTGACGATGAGCGTCGAGATGGCCGAGAAGGTGATCGAGCAGGCGGACCTAGAAGACCTGGACATCAGCCTCTACGGTAAGGACGTCATCTACTTCCGCAAGCTCCAGTGGCCGCAGGAGTTCTACGAGCGCTGGTTTGGCCTGCGGGTTGTCCACGCGCCGCGCCTGCAATGCGCCCTCGATGAGACGCTGCCCTTGAAGTTCATCATCATCGCCGAGCCGCCCGAGGCCGACGCCATCGAAGCGCGCTGGAAGCGGCTATTCGACGGCCCCCTGCACATCGTGCGCTCCCACCGCCTGTTCGTCGAGGGCAACCCGCCGGGCGCGTCCAAAGGCACGGCGCTGGCTTGGCTCGCCAGACGCCTGGGCGTCCCGCGCGAGGCGGTCATGGCCGTCGGCGACAACGACAACGACCGCAGCATGGTCGAGTGGGCGGGCGTCGGCGTGGCGATGGGCAGCGGCGCGCCGAGCTTGCAGGCCGTGGCCGACTGGGTCGCGCCGGGGCAGGCCGAGGATGGCGCGGCGGTCGCCTTGGAGCGGTTCGCGCTGGGACGGCGCGCGTGACCGCGCCTATCGTTCGCGCCGATGGGCAGGGCGCGCTGGACGAGGCGGTGCGGCGGCTGCTCGCTGACGATCTCATCGTCGTCCCGACGGACACGGTGTACGGCGTCGCGGCGCACGGTCTGCGCGAGGCGGCGGTGGCGAAGCTGTACGACGCCAAGCTGCGCCCCCGCGGCAAGGCCATCCCGCTCCTGCTGGCCGACCCTGGCGACGTGGACGCGGTGGGCGTGAACATCGGCGCGCTGGCGCGGCGGCTGATGGCGCGTTACTGGCCGGGCGCTATGACCGTTGTCATTCCTGCGCGCCCTGGATTGCCGCCCTCGCTGACCGCCGGCGGCGCGACCGTCGCAGTGCGCATCCCTGACTGTGACGTGACGCGCGCCCTGATTCGCGGCCTCGGCGTTCCCCTGGCCGCCACGAGCGCGAACCTGTCCGGCGTGGAGCCGGCCGTGACGGCCTTCGACGCGGCCGCGATGCTCGGCGACGCGGTAGCGCTGATTCTCGACAACGGCCGGTCGCCGGGCGGCGCGGCGTCCACGGTGGTGGACGCGACCGTCTCGCCGCCGCGCGTTCTGCGCCCCGGCCCGCTCACCCTCGACCCCGACCTTATCGCAAGCGCCTGACCAAGGAGTCCGCCATGCGTGCCCGCCGCATCTTTGGAATCATCATCGGCCTCCTCCTCGTTCTCGTGGGCGTCTGGATGTTGCTGGAAGCGCTCGGCTACCTGACCCTGAGCGTGTTCAACATCTGGCCCGCCGTCCTGGCCGGCGTCGGCCTTGTCTCGCTGACGGCCGGTCTGGTGACGCCGCGCAAAGAGGGTTTCCGCGACGGGGCGCTGGCGATGTTTGGGACGTGGGGCCTGCTGCTCGGCCTGTTCTTCCTGCCCTACAGCCTGGGCCGCCTGGAGTGGGGAACGCTGGCCCAGCTCTGGCCGACCTTCTCGCTCATCGGCGGCATCGGCCTGATGGTGGCATTCCTGGTCGAGGGGCGGCGCGACGTGGGCCTGTTCATCGTCGGCGCGATCACCATCATCGTCGGCGTCATGGGCTACATGTTCACCTTTGGCGTGCTCGGTGCGAGCATCGCGGCGCTCGTCTTGCCGTTGTTCGTGCCCGTGCTGCTCATCCTGGTAGGGTTGGGCGTGCTCGTCAGCGCGTTTACGCGGCCCCGCGTCTAGCGCCCGTGCTTGTCGGGATTGACGCCAGCCGGGCCATCGCGGGCCAGCGCACCGGCACCGAGAACTACTCCCTGGGGCTGATTCGCGCCCTTCTCGCCCGCGGCCGCTTCGACTACAGGCTCTACTGCCGCGCTGCCCCACCCCCGGAGCTGGCCGACCTGGCCGGTGCGCGCGCTGAGATGCGCGTCATGCCGGCGCCGCGGCTCTGGACGCACACGCGCTTTGCCTCGGACCTGCGCCGCTACCCGCCCGACGCTCTCCTCGTCCCCGCCCACGTTCTCCCGCTGACCCACCCGCCCGCGAGCGTGGTCACGGTGCACGACGTGGGCTTTCGCTATTTCCCGGCGGCGCACCCGCGCCGCCAGCGCCTGTATCTCGAAGCCTCGACTTTCTGGGCGGCGCGGCGCGCGGCGCGGCTCCTGGCCGACTCGGATGCAACGCGGCGCGACATGGTGCGGCTGTATGGTGTGCCGCCGTCGCGCATCCTGGTGGCCTACCCGGCGGTGGATCCGCAGTACACGCCGGAGGCTGCCCCCGATGAGGCGGCCGTCCTACGCCAGCGCTATGATCTGGCCCAGCGCTACCTCCTCTTCGTCGGAACGCTCCAGCCGCGCAAGAACATCGGCGTCCTGGTCGAAGCGTTGGCCCAGGCGCCGCCGGACATCTCCCTCGTTCTGGTCGGGCGGCCGGGTTGGGGGGGCGAGGCGGAGCGGCTGCGCGCCCAGGTGGAACGCCTGGGACTGAGTGAGCGCGTGCGCTTCCTCGGCCACGCACCCGCTGCCGACCTGCCCGGCCTCATGCGCCAGGCGCTGGCGCTCGCGCTGCCCAGCCTGCACGAAGGGTTCGGCATGCCCCTGGCCGAGGCTATGGCGTGCGGGACGCCGACGCTGGCGGCGAACACGTCCTCGCTGCCGGAAGTCGTCGGCGACGCGGGCCGCCTGCTGCCGCCCCACGCAGCCGACGCCTGGGCGGCTGCCCTGACGCGCGTCGCCGAGGATGTGGCTGTGCGCGACGAGATGCGGGCGCGCGGTCTGGCGCAGGCGCGGCGATTCACGTGGGAGCGGGCGGCGGTCGTCGCCGAGGCTGCGCTCATCGCGGCCTATGCTCAGTTCGGCAGGTAGTCAATGGCATAGCTGGCCGACGCGCCGGTCAACCCCGCCCCGATGCCGGGCGGGAGGGGCGCGGTGACGACATACGGGGCGTGGCCGCCGGGCGGCAGGCTCTCCACGTCCATCAGCTCGGCGACGACGAAATAGTAGACCATCTCGCGCTGGTAAAAGGTCGCCACGAGACGCGGGCGGCCGAGCGCTACGGTTGTGGCGTTGGCGACCGTGCCGCGCAGCGTGAGTGTGTTGTAGTCGAGACTGACGCTGTAGGTCGGGTTGTCGAGGGTCACGCCGTCTGGCAGTGCGCGCGCGGCGCGGCGATAGGCCGTCTGGATGTCGTAGCGGCTCCAGCCGACAGCGCCCGGCCCGTGGAGGGATAGCACGAACGGCGCCGCGACGCCCGGGTTGAGGATGCGGTCGGCGTTCTGGCTCGCCCACACCCAGTCGGCGGCCACGACGCGGCCGGCGCCGTCATAGAACGCGCCGATGACTTGCGTCTCGTCAATCGGCTCGTCGGTGGTGTTAACGACCTCGCCGTAGACCTCGCTGTGGCCCGCGCCGCCATCGTTGCGAATGCGGGCGGTGGGCAGGGGGACGGGGGGCGGCGACGTGGCGGGCCGATACAGGACGGTGTAGCTCGGCGAACTGGCGAAGTCACCGCCGACCAGGGGCGTGCAGAAGGGTGTCACCGCGTCCGGCGCGAGGATCAGGCCGTAGGGCGAGGCCGCGCCGACGCCGCTGTCCACGACGTTGGCGACCGCGCCGCTGTTGTCGCGGAAGACGGCCACGACGCGGGCGCGCTCGATGGGCGCGTGGCCGGTGTTGGCTATCTGGCCGCACAGGACGTCGCTGCCCTGGTAGATGCGCGTGGGCGGGGCGAGGGGCGGCAAGGGGGGCGCGTCGGTCCAGCGCCACGTCGGGGCCTGGGCATGGGCGGCGTCGAAGTCCGGCGGCGGCTCGACGATGAGGCGGAACGGCGCCGTCTGCATCGGCGCGAGTTGGTCGGCGAAGACCTCGGCCGGCGCTGTGCCGAGCACCAGCAGGTCGTCGCGCAGCAGGCTGATGGTCAGCCCAACATTCGCAACTGCCGCAGCGCCCTGGTTCTGCACCTCGCCGACGACCTTCAGCCACGGTTGGCCGCTTACCGTGTAGACGTAGACGCGCGTGTTCAAGACGACGACCCGCCCCACAGGTGTGGCCGTCGCGCTCGGCGTCGGCGTGGCCGTGACGGTAGCGGTGGCCGTGGCGGTGGCCGTGGCGAGGACCGGAGCGGTGAGCGTCATGGTCGGCGTGAGCGTCACGCCCGGCCCGCCTGTGGCCGTGGCCGTCGCGCTAGAGGCTGGCGTCGGGGTCTGGGTATCCGTCGGCGCGTCCGTCGGCGTCGCCGTCAGGGTGTCCGTCGCCGTTGGCGTTGGCGTCGGCGTGATGGTCGGGCGGCGCGTGGCTGTGCCCGTTGGGGTGGCGGTCGGCGCGGGCGGCGGGTCGGTGGGGAGGGGGCGCCCGACGCCGCGCATCACCAGGGGCAGGTATAACTCCGGGAAGGGGCGCGCCGGTGTTGGCGAGGGGTCGGCCGCGTCGGCTGCCGACGGGCTGGGGAACGAGCCGCCCAACCCGACGGCGAGGGCGGCGCAGATGACAACGGCCAGGATGATGGTAGATTGAATGAACCGGCGATTCACACGGTCTCCGCAGCAGAGTGGTCTGTTTCGCGCAAGTTGAGCGTCTCGTATCTACCGTATATGACGTTGATTTCCCTGTGGCGGTATCACGCCTGACTACAAGGCCGGTGACGTGTGCGCCCCATCTTGGCCCTTTCGCGCCCGTGACGTATACTTGGCACGACGTGCAGCGGCCGACTGGTGGGGTGTTCGCGTCTGGGGTGAGCGTTTCGTAGTAACGACTTCAGTCGTTTCCCAGGCCCCCAAAACGACTAAAGTCGTCACTACATGACGGGAACGACTAAAGTCGTCACTACATCACGCGCTATCCACGTGTAACAGACCACCGGCCAAGCGACAAGTACCCTGATGGATGAGAAACGCTAACGCCCTTCCCCAGCCCAGGCAACCCCGGTCGAGATGGCTCCTGCCCATCCTCGTCGCGTTGGCGTTCCTGGCGCTGTATGCCACGACCGTCGCGCCGGGCATCCTGCCGGCAGACAGCGGCGAGTACCAGCTTGCCGCCGCCACCCTGGGAATCGCCCACCCGCCCGGCTACCCGCTGTACATCATGCTCGGCTGGGCATTCACCCGCCTGACACCCGGCGATCCGGCGTGGGGCCTCAACCTGCTCTCGACGCTTCTCGCGGCCGCCACCCTGGCCGTTGTCGTTCTCGGCGTTCAGAGCCTGCCTCTGGGCGCGAAGACGCCGGTTACGCGCGTCGTCGCGCCCCTCGCCGCCGCCCTCACCCTCGCCGGCGCGACGACGTTCTGGGCGCAGGCGACCACCGCTAACATCCGTAGCCTCGTCGCCCTCTTCACCGCGCTGCTGTTCTGGCTGGGCTTGCGCGCCCTGGTGCGGCCAATCGCCGCACGCCTGGCGTGGCTCGCTCTGATCACGGGCCTGGCGCTGAGCCATCACGGCAGTCTCGCCTTCGTGGCGCTGCCCGTCTGGGCGGCGGTGGGCTGGGCGTGGCTGGCCGAGCGTAGAGAGGGGCGCGCACCGTGCCCGAACGCGGGCATCGTCGTCCTCGGCATGGCGCTGCTGCTCGTCGTCGGAGCCATCGGTCTCCTGCCCGTGCTGTACCTGCCGCTGCGCGGGGCGCCGGGCGTTCCGCCGCATCCCGAAGCGCTGGTCGGCGCGAGCGCTGTCCTGGATCACGCGCTGGCGCGCGGCTTTGGCGGCGATATGTTCGCCTTCGCTCGCCCGACGCTTCTGCCCGACCGGCTGAGTATCCTGGCCGACATCCTGGACATCCAGTTCGGCTGGCTGCTTGTCGCGCTGGCCGCGCTCGGCGTCGTCCGCGTCGTCCTGCGTGGGCGCGTTGGGCTGCTCCTCGGCGGCGGCTTCATCCTGCCCGCCTTCGTCGCCGTCACCTATCGCGCGCCCCAGACTGTCGAGTACATGATGCCCGCCTACGTCGCGTTCGCGCTGCTCGTCGGCGCGGCGCTGACAGGAGACTGGGCGAGCGGGCTGAGCCGCCTGAAGCTGGCGCAGCGGCGGAGCGCCGTCATCGTCACGCGCGCGGCCCAGGTCGTCGCGCTGCTGGTCGCCCTCATTGTCGCCGCCGCCAACATCGTCGCGCTCTGGCCGAGCTACGCGGCGCTCCACGCGGATGACAGCACGCGCCAGGCCGCCGAGGCGTTCCTGGCCGCCGCGCCGCCGAACGCCCCCGCCTTCGCCGGCTGGCATCAGGCCACCCCGCTGTGGTATCTCCAGTATGTGACCGGGCTGCGGCAGGACGTAGGTGTCCAGTATGTCCCGCCCGCCGGCGCAGAGTACTACCCGACGACGTGGCGAGAGCGGCTGGAGGATGCGACGCAGAGCGGCCCGTCCCTGGCGACCAACCGCTACCCGACGTATGCCGACGCGCCGTTCACCATCGCGCCAGCCGGGCCGGGCTTCGTGGCGCAGCGCGGCGATCCGCCGATCCCCGACGGCGCGCCGGCGGTGGGTGTGCCCTTCCAGGCGGGGCTGGAGCTTGTCGCCGCGCAGTGGGGGCAGCCGCCGAAGGCGACGGCGGAGGCTTCGACGCCGCTGGCGCTGGGCGCGGCCACCGTCGAGGCCGGCGAGGGGCTGACGATAGACCTGTACTGGCGCATGAATGACGCGGCGGCCTCGGACCTGGCGTTCTACGTTCACCTAGTGGACGGCGAGGGCCGCGTGGTCGGGCAGGCCGACGTCGGCAAGCCTGCGGCAGCGCTCGGCGAGGGCCGTACCTTCGTCACGCGCCATGCCGTCCCGGTGTTGCCGACCACCGCGCCTGGCGTGTACCGCCTCGTGGCCGGCGCGTACCAGCCGACGCCCGACGGCCCGGTTGCCCTCTCGGATAGCTCCGCGCCGCTGGGCGAAGTCGGGGTCGCGCCGTCGTCGCGCTTCCTGGTGACGAGCCATCCATTCCGCCGCACCCTCAACAGCGGCGTCACCCTGGTGGGCGCCGATTGGGACACGACCGTCCCTGACGGGCGGCGCGTCTATCTGCACTGGCATAGAGATGTGTCCGGCGCGCCGATAGAGGCGCACCTGGTTGTGAACGGCGAGACGGCGGCGGAGATCACAATTCCGGATGCGCCGACCGGCAGTCTGCTCACGACAGCCGCCGACCTGCCGCCGGACGGTGAGGTCTCGGTGGCCGTGGGCGATCAGCACGTTGTGCTCGGCGCGCCCGACGAGGGCGAGCGTTGGGTCAACTACGGCGGCAAGGCGGCGCTTGTCGGCGCGAGCGCCCACCGCGAGGGCCGAGACCTCGTCGTGGACCTGGCGTGGCTCGGCCTCCAGCCGCTCCTGGCCGACTATAGCGTGACGGTCAAGGCGCGGGGCGACGGCTGGGGCGCGGCGAACGACGGCACGCCGGCCCAGGGCGCGATACCCACGTTCAAGTGGGTCGGCGGGATGCTGGTGCACGATCGGCGGCGCCTGACCCTGCCCGAGAACGCGCAAGGGCCGGTCAGCGTCACGGTCGGCATGTATGACGCCTTCACGACGCTACCCCTGACGGTCCTGGACGACCGCTTGCTTCTGCGTGGGCAAGGCGAGGAGCCGGTCATCCTCGTTGTGCCGTGATCGGTGCGGGCAATTCGAGGCTGTTTGCCGCAATTGTTGCGGAATCTACACGCTGTCCAGGGCGTGACAGGGCTATAATGTATATGGGTGAACTGGCGCCTGGGACGTGATAGGGCATGGCGCGAGGCAGTTCCGCCGGTTTCCGGTGCGAGGTAGGGCGGCGTATTCCATAACCGGCGGAGTGAAGACGAACATTGATTCGCGGCCCGTGACGGCCATGCGGCGAGGGCAACTGCCCGGGTGCTACGTAGCATCCGGGTTTTGCTTTTTTCCGAGGTCGAAACACGTTTCGTCATCGCGTTGTTGTCCCGGGGAAAGTGGGGAAGGAGTCTGCACCATGGACCAGAAACCCTGGTTAATCCACTATCAAGATGGGGTTCCACCGACGCTTCGACCATACCCTCAGCGCACGCTCCTGGACGTGGTGGCTGACACAGCGAAGCAGCGCCCCGATCACACGGCAGTGATATTTAAGGGTGCGCGGCTGTCGTATCGGAAACTCGAGCGCCTGAGTGATGCGCTTGCTGCGGCGCTGGCTGACTTTGGGGTCAAGAAAGGCGATCGAGTGGCGCTTCTCTTACCCAATTGCCCGCAGCTGCTCATTGGTCAGCTCGGCATATGGAAAGCCGGCGGCATCGCTTCGCCCATGAACCCGCTGTACTCGGAACCGGAGTTGGAGGAGCTGTTCAGAGAGTCGGGCGCCGAGGTCGCACTCGTGTTGACGCCGTTCTACACCAGGGCCAGGACAATCCAATCACGTACCAGTCTGCGCCTGCTCATCGCGACCAATATCAAAGAGTACCTGCCCACGCCCATGCGTTTCCTTTTTACATTGGCGAAGGAGAAGAAGGAAGGACATCGCATCACTCTCCAACCGGGGGATGTATGGCTCGGCGACGCGCTGCGCAAGTACCAGGGGCGGCCGCGCCCCAACATCGCAGTTAAGCCGGACGACCCCGCGATCCTGCTCTTTACTGGAGGGACAACTGGGACGCCGAAGGCAGCGGTCGGTGTGCACCAGGGGCTTCTGATGTCAGGAATGCAGTTCCAGGCCTGGTTCCTGGGCATCATGCAGCCGTGGAAGGATCGCATCTTCCTGAGCCTGCCTCTCTTTCACGTTTATGCGCAAGCGGCGGTTCTCCCGACGGCGCTCGTGGGCCATCATCCGCTGGTACTCGCGCCCAACCCGAGAGACCTGAATGACACGCTCGATGCCATCCACAAGGCGCGTCCCGCGTTCGTGCCGGGCGTCCCGACGCTGTTCAACGCGCTGCTCAATCACCCGTCGGTCAAGGCGCACAAGGTGGACCTCACCTCGGTCAAGCTGTGCATCTCCGCCGCTGCGCCTCTGATGCTCGAGACTAAGCAGCAGTTCGAGCGCCTGACTGGCGGCCACATCATCGAGGGCTACGCGCTCACTGAATCGATGTGCGCCGCGGTTGCGACGCCGCCGCGTGGAACATACAAGCTCGGCTCCGTCGGGCTGCCACTGCCTGACGTCGAGGTGCGCATCGTGGATGCGACAACGGGCGAGCGTGAGCTGGAGGCGGGTGAGATGGGCGAGATCGTGATGCGCGCGCCGCAAGTCATGCGCGGCTATTGGAACGATCCGGCCGAAACTGCGCAGGCGATTCGCAACGGTTGGCTGTTCACGGGCGACCTGGGCTACCTGGATACGGACAGCTATCTGTTCATCGTTGACCGCAAGAAGGACCTCATCAAGTGCGGCGGGTTCCAGGTGTGGCCGCGTGAGGTTGAGGAGGTCCTTGCGACGCATCCGGCCGTAGCCGAGGTGGGGGTCGCCGGTGTCAGCGATGTTTATTCAGGCGAAGTGGTCAAGGCGTGGGTCGTGTTGCGCGAGGGCATGAGCGCGACGGGCGACGAGCTGCGCGATTACTGCCGGGCTCGTCTGTCTCATTACAAGGCGCCAAAGTACGTCGAGTTCAGAGAGGCATTGCCAAAGAGCATGATCGGCAAGATTCTGCGGCGTGAGCTTGTGGCCAGCGAGGACGTGCCCGCGCCGTCATCAGCGCCCGAATCGCTCGAGGTGGCGCCGGTCGAAGCGCCTGCGTAGTGGCCGAAGCCCTAGCTTCCGAGCCTGACGCCGTCCACGGTCGTGCGTCCAATCTCGCGCAGCGTCGGCTTCTCGTACAGGATGATCTCTAGCTGATACGGGCCTGGCGGTGTGTTCTCCGGCAGGTTGAGTTGACGTCGGTCGTAGACCGGCTGGCCGGGCTGCCAACTGATGGTTGGGAAGAAGCCGTAGCCCGGCGGCTGGTCCACCCCGACGATCTGCTTCCCCTCTGGACTCAACAGCCGAATAGACGTGACATAATTCTGAGCCAGGGGGTACTGCGTCAGCCACGTCAAATCCACGAACAGCCGCCGGCCGCGCTGCTCCCAGCGCACGTCGGCCAGGCTCACGCTCTCGCCCATGGGGTAGCGCGGGGCGGGGGAGGGCAGGGGAGCGTCGGCGGGCAGCACGTAGACCGGGAGGAGGTAGAGGCGGCCCATCGCCTCACCCTGGGCGTCCAGGGGCGGAACCTCGTCGCCGGCGGCATTCTGGACGCGCAGGCGCAGCCAGTACAGGCCCGGCGTCGTCTCGCGCGGGACGCTCAGGCGGTGCGTCGTGGTCGGGGCGAGGCGCACGCGCTGGTTGGCGATCTGGTACGAGATGTCTTGCAGATGCTCAGCCGGGCTTTCGAGAACGACGTCCACCTGCCCCCCGTCGAACTCCGACCAGGTAAGCTGAGCCTCCAACGTCTCCCCCGGCCGGACGGTGACGTAGTCGCCCTGCCGTCCGCCGACGGTGTAGCCGGTCAGCCACGAGCCGCTGGCGTAGCGGACGCCGTCCGGCGCGCGGTGCAGCCACGGGTAGCGCAGGAAGTCCTCGACCAGGGGCGCGTCCGCCGCGACCCCGCGCTCTGCTACCAGGGTCTGCGCCTGGAATGCCCCCCCGACCAGCAAGACGCCGACAACCACAGCCAGCGCCGCGATCCCATAGCGCAGCCAGCGTCGGTCAACGACGAGCATCGCCGCGACAAGGATGAGCGCCAGCAGCGCGGCGACCTCGGCGGTCCGCGTCGCGCCGCTGTGGCCGAAGCGCAGGGCGACCGTGTGCGCGCCCTGGGGAATCCGCGCGCTGAGATAGCCCGTGCCAGGCTGCGCGTTGGCCTCGACCTGAACGCCGTCGAGCCAGAGCTGCCAGCCGGGGAACGCGATGGTGGGAAACGCTACGACAGCGTCCGGCGTCTCGACCATGACCTGCCACGCGCCGTCGGGCGCGAGACTCGCCCGCGCCGCGCCGGACACGACGATGGCCTGCGGGACACCTGCCGGCGACAGCTGCTGCGGCGCGATGTACGGACGCGGCTCCACGGCGGCGGGCAGGTACTCGGCGCGGATTGTCGTGCCGATGTTGCCGCTGAAGATCTCGTACCACGCGCTACGCTGCGCCGTGACCTCGCTATCCACGAGGGGGATGCGCGGCGGGTCCAGGCGCGCCAGTCCGGCGATGGCTAAGACCACGGCCAGAACTCCGGCGGCCAGCCACGCGCCGCGAGGGTTCCGCCCGCCGATGCGCGCCGGGATGGCGGCGACGACCAGCGCGCCCGCGAACGCGGCGACCGACAGGAAGCGCCACGGAAACTGGGCGAATGGCAGCAGCGGCAGGTGGGCCCACAGGGGTTGCGAGAGCGGCGTCACGAAGAAGAGGGAGACGACCAGGGTCGCGCACGCGGCGAGGGAGTCGGGGCGGCGGCCGCGCTGCCAGGTGAGGGCGGCCAGCAGGCCGAGGGCGATGGCGGCGGCTTGCGCCAGGCCCAGGGCGAACGCTGCGCCGCCGCCGGGATCGTACTCGAAAGCCGGCGTGAGCTGGACGAGATTCAGGCCGCGAAAGTGGCCGGTGTAGCTGAAGAAGCCCGTCAGGTTGACTTCCAGGTGAACGAGGTTGCGGTCGGCCAGCGCGGGCCACCAGAACCAGGCGCTCAACGCCAACCCCAGCGCCAAAGCCGCGAACGGGAGGGCGAGCCCCCCCGTCCTAACCCGAAATCCACGTGATTGACTGTCATTGCGAGCGAAGCGAAGCAATCCCGCGCCGGTGCGAACGCCCGGCTCATGCACGGATGGCGTAGCCGTTCCCGCGTGGGAGATTGCTTCGTCGCACTGCCGTCCTCCTCGCAATGACAAGGTGTTCTGCCACCAGACGGCCACCATGTAGAGCGCCAGGAACGGGCTGAAGATCAGGGCCGAGATGTTGTGGCTCAGCACGAGGCCAGCGTAGGCCAGGGCGAGCGCCGCCAGCCGCGCCGGTGTCGGCCGTGCCACGGCTGCGCGCGCGGCAAGCCAGGTCAGCGGATAGAAAGCGAAGGCCCAGAACTCGCCCAGCGAGTCGCCGCGCACGTAGATGTTGACCAGGTGAAAGGGGGCATAGGTGTAGGCGGCGGCGGCGAGAAAGCCCCCCGCAGCCGAGTCCCAGATGCGCCGCGCCAGGGCGAACATGCCCACGGCGGCCAGCGCGAGGCCGAGCGCCTGCGTCGTCTTGATGGCGGCGATGGGGCCGAGGCCGAAGCGCGTCAGGAGCGCGGTGAGATAGTAGGGCAGGGGGGCGTAGAAGTTCCAGAACGGGTAGCCGAGGCCGTAGTTGGCGTCGGGCATCCAGCGCGCCGGAACGCTGACCTGCAATCCGGCCAGCATCTGTTGCAGGCGGATGAGGAGGAAGGGGCTGTCGCCGCCGCCGCGCGTGGCGATGAAACCGGGCTGGAGCAGCGGCCAGGCGGCCGGGAGGACCAGGAGCACGGCGACGACGACGTACACGACAGAGCGTGAGACGCCTCTGGCGCGTCTCACGCTCCTTTTGTCGGCTGGCGGCGCTCCATCTGTCGGGTGGGATGCCGCCGGCGCATTGGTCTCGGACACGTTGAACCGGGCGCCTACTGCGCCAGCGGCTCCGGGGTGGTGGCCGTCGCGGGGAAGCTGCCCACCTCGGCGGCGATTGTGCCGCCGTTGGCGACCGTCACCTGCCCTGCCTTCGCCCACGGCATGTCTTCCCGCCACTGCTGCAAGACGGCGCGCTGCGTGCGCATGGCGTAGTGGTTGCCCATGTCCTCGACCTTGGACGTTGGGAGACCGTACACGATGAGCGGATCGGCTGCCGCGAAGTACAGCGCCTTCATGGCCGGATTCTGGTCCAGGAGCGCCTGGCGATTCTTGACGATGTTCTCGAATGAGTCGCCTGGCTTGTCGAAGTCAACCAGGGGGAGCGGGACCTGGCGCGTCTCCAGGAGCTTCGGGTCGCGGCCAGCCGCCGACATGAGGTCGAACAGGTTCATCGGCACCGCCATGCCCAGGTCAGGCCGCCACTGGAGCGCGTGCTTCTGGAACACCTGGGTTGGGAATGTGTCGTACACGAAGACGCTGGAGATCGGGTAGCCGAGCATGTCTATGCCGCCGTAGCGCTGGAACTCGGTCCACATTTTGGCCTGGTCGCTGTCCACGACGCGGAAGCCGCCCTTGCCGTTGGCCGTCTGGGTGTAGAAGTGGCCGCCGGGAATGGAGAAGTCGGCGCCGGCGTTGGCGGGCGCTGCGACGAGCGGCAGCCCCTGGGCGGTTGTCGGGATGGGGGCGATGGGGTTCTTGACCTTGCCCGGCGTCGCCATCAAGGACGCATCCACCATCAGGCACGCATCATCCCAGAAGGAGTCGTTGTGCTTGACCGAGAACTCCGGCTGGCCTTTGACGTAGACAGTCACCTTGTCGCTCTTCGCGGGGGCGCTCACGGCCATCTGGATCCAGTCGTCGTAGCGGATAACGGGGTCGGACCAGATGACGGTGTCGGGCGGGGGCGCGCCGACGCCGGCCGGCACGGCGCCGGTCGGGTCAATGCCCACCCACACGCGGTAGCGGCCGTCCTCTTTGGGGTCGGAGCGGAACTCGACGCCATCGAAGCCGTCGGCCTGCCCTGTGTACACCTGTGTCCAGATGCTGAAGGTCAGGGGGTCGCCCGGCGTGACCGGGACCTGCTGATAGATGCCGGCAGTGTGGGTTCCCCAGGTCGTGAACCACTTCTGGGAGTAGCGGCCGCTGTGGTCGCGGTAGCGGGATGGAGACAGGTTCGTGTCTTCGAGCTTGTACTCCGGCTCGCGGTTGTCGCGCTCGTCGCCGCGCAGCAGCCACGGCGACCAGCCGCTGGCGACGGCCGACGACAGGCTCGTGCCTTCGCCTTCCGTCTTACGCGAGCCTTCCTCGAAGCCGGGGTTCACAAGCAGGTTGCCGGGGCAGGGGGTCTGGGGCGTCGTGTCGGCGCTGGCCTGGAGCGCCCCAAAGGGGAACATCACGGCCAGCAAGCCAACCAGGACAACCAGGTTGATCCAGGCGGTTCGCAGTCGTTGCATGGGTCCTCTCCTCATTCTGGTGAGAGCCGGCTGACTTCCGGCGCTGTTACAGTCTCGGCGCCCTGGTGGGTTGGCAGGCGCGCGAGGGTTCGGGTATCGTACAGCCCAACCTCGACGGCGAGGCCGGGCGGGGCATCTGTGGGCAGTGGGATGACGCGCTCTTCAGCCACGTGATCGCCGTCGCGCCAGATCGCGCCTGGGTAATACGGGCCACCCGGCGCTCCGTCAGCCTGGCCGACCAGGCCCTGCGGCCCGACGACGTGGACGAAGGCGGACAGATCGGGCGAGAGCGGGCCGCGCGCATCCCAGACGAGGCGCACGCGAAGCGTGTCGCCCTCCCGCGCCCACTCGGCCCGCCGCAGCCCGGCCACGCCGAAATCGGCCTCGACATTCGCCGCTGGAACGTTCGGTGTCGCCCGCACGGTATAATACAACAAGCGTGGCGTCGTCTCCAAATCGCCACGCTCATACGCGCCGGCGCGCGCCTCGATGAGCTTGCCGGCCGGGAGTTGCGCCAGCGTGGCGCGGTGGTCCTCGAACGGCCAGAGGGCGAGGATGATCGAGTCGCCGCTGAGTGTCCGCTCCGAGCGCAGGACGCGCACACTGCCGGGCGCGGCCAGGTAGCGAACGTTGGGCCAGTTATCCCACAGCCGCGGGTCAATGTAGCCGCGATAGCCGTCGCGCCGCTCGCCCCCTTGCGCCGTCCACGCCTGACCATCCCAGCCGACGCCCAGGAAGCGGTTCAACTCGGCGGCCAGCTCCGTCGCGCCCGTCTCGAACTCGTAATACACCGCATCGCTGTGGGCATGGACCACGAAATAATCGCGCCACGTCCCGCCCAGCGCCGCGAGCAGGACCACGGCGGCCAGCGCCACGCCCGCGTAGCGCCACCCGCGCCCGGTCAGCCACGCCCAGGCTCGGTCGAGGCCGAGCGCGGGGAAGAGGAACACGACGGGCAGGATGCCAGCGGCGCGCAGGAAGTGAGGCGCGTCCTCGGCCAGGATCGTCGGCAGAAGCATCGTCGCCGTCCACGCCAGAATGAAGGCGTTGGGGGCGCGCCGCCAGCCCACGAGGGCCAGCGCGACGCCACCCAGGAACGCCAGCCCCAGCAGGGGATCGAACACGGGGCGCAGCGGGACGTTGTGGCGCGGGATGAAGTCGCCGCGAACGTTGAACATCCCCAGCGTCGCGGCTGCCTGCCGCACGGCCAGCCCTAGCGGGTCGCCGTGGCTGATGGCCGGGTTTAGGATGGACACCTGCTCGCCGCGACCGGCTAGGTCGGCGGCGTGCGTCGCCAGGTAGGCGCCGAGTGGCGCCGCGACGACGAGGGCCGTCAGCGCGGCGACGGCCAGGCCGCGCCACGGGACATCCAGGGGCTTCGCGTGCGGCCGCCGCCACAACGCTCCGGCCAGCCACAGAATCAACGCCGCGCCGAGCGCCAGAGGCGTGACGCGGGCGACGAGATACGTGTAAAAGAGCAGTCCATAGAGCGCGCCGGCGGCGACCCAGTGGCGCGCGCGGCGGGTGCGCACCGCTACCGCGCCCTGCCACAGGCACAGCGCCGCAATGAGCGGGAACGTGCCGACACGCAGACCGACGCGGCTCAGGTTGATGGGCCACACGCTGACAGCGCACACCGCCGCCGCCAGCAGCCCGACGCGGCTGGAGAAGAACGCGCGGCCCATGAGGAACGTTGCCAGGATCGTGAGGGTGCCGACGATTGCGGCCACGACGCGGATGGCGACCGGGGTGCGGCCGAGCGCCCCGATGCCCAGGGCAGCCAGGTAGATGAACAGCGGCTCGCGGCCGTTGTTGGCCTCGAAAAAGATCGGGTGCGCGCCGTTGAGCACATCCACCGCGTCCAGGGCGTAGTACGCTTCGTCGCGATAGAGGCCCGGCGGCGCCGCGCCCATCTGCCAGAACCGCAGGAGCGCGCCGAGGACGACGATGCCCAGCAGGGCGTAGAGCGTGTATCGCCCTTGCACCCGCTGTTCTAGCATCTGTCTCGTTGGCCCCTTGCGATTGACGTTTTGCGCCTCATGCTGCTATGCTTCTGGCCGAGCAATCGCGCATTATAGCGCCGAGGGTGGGCGATGTCAATTCATGTTGTGCTTTCACCCCACATGGACGACGCCGTGTTGTCGTGTGGCGGGGTCATGGCGGCGAAGGTCGGGCAGGGGGAGCCGGTGCGGGTCGTGAATGTTTTCGCCGGCGTGCCGGACTACACGCATCTCTCCCCGTATGCCGAGCGGCAACACACCAAGTGGGGGCAGCCGGCCGACCCGGTGGGGATGCGCCGCGCCGAGGACCGCCTGGCCCTCGCGCCGCTGGGCGTCGCCGTGGACGACTGGGAGTGGTACGACGCGATCTACCGCGAGGTGGACGGGCGCTTCCTCTATACCGACCACGCCACGACCTTCGGGCCGGTCAATCCGGCGGAGTCCCCCCTGGTCGCGGCGCTGGCCGCTCGGCTCGCCGCCTTCCGCCAGGCCGACTCAGGCGTGATCTACTACGCGCCCCTGGGCGTCGGCGGCCACGTAGACCATCGGCTGGCGCGGGACGCCGCTCTCGCTCTCGCCCGGCAGGGCGCGGCGGTGCTCTTCTACGAGGACTTCCCCTATGTCGCGCGCTGGGGCGGGTTGGAGGAGGCGCTGGCCGAGGTCCCTGTGCGCTGGCGGCCGGTGTGGGAACGCATTGACGTGGACGCCAAGATCGCGGCGATTGCCCGCTACCCAAGCCAGCTGTCTGCCATTTTCGGGGACGACGACCCGCCGGCCGTCGTGCGCGGCTACGCCGAGTCTATCGCGCCCGATGGCCAGGACACGTGGGAGCGGCTGTGGCGCATCGCCGACGGAGGAAACGACTGATGGCCGAGACTCCGATTCGCACTTTCATCGCCGTGGAGCTGCCCCCGGACATCCGCGCGGCGCTGGCGCGCACCCAGGCGAGCCTCAAGGCCGACCTGCCCATGCGCTCGCTGCGCTGGGTCAACCCCGACAGCATCCACGTCACGCTCAAGTTCCTGGGCGACGTCTTGCCGTCCCAGATGCCCGCGATCACGGAGGCGCTGGGCGGCGTTGTCCCGCGTCACGCTGCGTTCAGCGTCGCCGTTGCCGGTCTGGGCGCGTTCCCCAATCTGTCGCGCCCCAATGTCATCTGGGTCGGCCTCGATGGGCAGCTCGCGCCGCTCCAGAAGTTGCGCGACGACATCGAGGCCGTCATCGCGCCCCTTGGCTTTCCCACCGAGCGCCGCCCGTTCCAGCCGCACCTGACGCTGGTGCGCATCAAGGACGCGCCGTCCGCCGACCTCAAGCTCATCGGCGACGCCGTGCGCCGGGCCGAGGCGCGGCGGCTGGGGCAGATCGCCGTGCGCGAGGTGGCGCTGATGCAGAGCGAGCTGCGGCGCGAGGGCGCGGTGTACACGCAGCTCGCCGCCTTCGCGCTGCGAGCAGGATAGGGAACCCCATCGCGCATGTCATCACTCGCCCCACGGCGGTAAACAGGTTGTGTGAAGGGGCGGGTCTGGATCACGAAGCTCGCGAAAGTCCGCGAAAGACGCGAAAGGCTTGTGCTGCGCAACGACATTTCGCGCTCTCTCGTCAAGATAATACGGCAATACCAGGACGCAACGGCGCAATGACGCAACGAGTGATGAGTCTTGAGTCTGTTGGCGGCGTTGCGCCGTTGCGCCGTTGCGTTACTCTCCCCCGCTGTCGCAAAAGACAGTCCGTGGGGCGATAGCACGCCTATCAACGAGCGGGAGATTGCTTCGGCGGCAAAGCTCGCCTGCTCAGAAACTTCACGTCCTGCTGTCATGCCGAGTGCAACGAGGCATCTGGGCCGCCGCAGTCCAGCCCCCTCCCTCCGTTCGGGGTGACATTCGGAAGTTTCTTATGTCGGCGCATGCCGTCACTCGGCTTGGAGGTCTCGCAATGACAGCGTTCCTTCGATGGTCGCAAGTGGAGAAACGCTGCTACAGGGTAGCCGGATCTCCACCGACTTTCGCACCTGTGTGCGGCATCTTGCGTTATAATGACTAAATATCGGTAAAGGCAAGCGAGAGGGACAAGGACATGGCTCAACCGACGCAACCGCCTCAGAAGCGCGAGCAGGCGCAAACGCCGCCCAATCGTTCGAAGGACGTGACGATCACCCTAAAACCGAATCTCCTGGTGTCGGCGCTCGTGCTCGCCCTGGCGATTGTGCTGCTGTTCT
Source organism: Anaerolineae bacterium (assembly GCA_046328525.1). Classification (GTDB taxonomy): domain Bacteria; phylum Chloroflexota; class Anaerolineae; order Epilineales; family JAHCIE01; genus JBDHWG01. The sequence goes on along the minus strand of JAXLWK010000003.1, from coordinate 1,421,290 downwards.
TGGGCTTCATCACCGTGAGCCAGGATGCCCCGGCCGCAGCGTCGGGTGTATCGGGCCTGCTCATCGTGTTTCTCACAGGGTTGACCGCCGGCGGCCTGACGTGCCTGGCCGTGCAGGGCGGCCTCCTGGCGACGGCCATCGCGCAGCATGAGGACGCCGAAGGCGCGTTGGGGCGAGCGGCGCCCCTCGCGGTGTTCCTGGGCGCGAAGCTCGCCGCCTATACGCTGCTCGGTATCCTGCTCGGCCTGTTTGGGGCGCTCATCGGCCTGACGCCGAATATGCAGGGCTGGCTCCAGGTCGCCGCTGGCCTGTTCATGATCGGCGTCGCGGCGCAGATGCTGAACCTCCACCCGGCCTTCCGCTACTTTGCCATCCAGCCGCCCAAGTTCATCCAGCGCCGCATCCGCCGCGAGTCGCGCAAGGGCAGCCTGCTGTCGGCGGCAATCCTCGGCGCGCTGACGGTGTTCATCCCGTGCGCAACGACCCAGGCGATGATGATCGCGGCGATGGGCACGGGGAGCGCCGTGTGGGGCGGCCTGCTCATGTTCGCCTACACCCTCGGCACGATCCCGCTGTTCTTCTCTCTCGGCTACCTGGCGACGCAGCTTGGCGCGGCCGCGCGCGGCGCGTTCACGAAGGTTGCCGCCGTCGCCATCATCTTCCTGGCCGTCCTGTCTATCACGGCGGGCCTGGCGCTACTCGGCGTCTCGGTGCCAGACGTGGCGACGCTGGGCCGCAGCGAGACCCGGGCGGCGACCACGGCGCCCGCATCGGTGGAGCCGGGGAACGCGGCAGCGCCCGCGTCCGGCGTGGTGCAGGAGGTCACGCTGCGGGCGGACCCGACGGCCTATGTCCCCAACCGCATCGTATTCAAGACGGGGACGCCGGCGAAGCTCAAGCTGACAACGGGCGACCGGCTCGGCTGCACCAGCTCGTTCCTCATTCCGTCGCTGGGCGTGCAGAAGATTCTAGGCAAGAACCAGCAGGCGGTGTTCGATATTCCGACCGATCAGCCGCGCACGATTCCCTTCACGTGCAGCATGGGAATGTATCGCGGGGTCATCGAGGTGCAATCGTGATTCAACAGATGTTCAAGATCAAGGGAATGCACTGCACCAACTGCGCCATGGCGATTGACATGGACCTGGAGGACGTAGCCGGGGTCCAGGAGGCGAAGACGAGCTTCGCCAGGTCGACGACCGTCGTGACCTACGACCCGGCGAAAGCGAGCCTCGACGATATCCTGGCGACGATCCAAGAGACGGGCTACGAGGCGGAACCGATGGGCTGATAGGACATAAGCGGTGGGCGGGCCTGCGGACCACGAAAGGCACGAAAGACCGCGAAAAACGCGAAAGGACCATGCCCCACGGTCCTTTTTCGTGCGTTTCGCGGCCTTTTCTCATCTTTCGTGATCCACCGGTTACGCGCACAACGCGCCCAGGCGGGCGTCTTCCGGGGGTGTGGTTGTGGTGTTTGCCGTGTGGCGCTACATACGCTCCGGGGCGCTGACGCCGACGAGGTCCAGGGCGCGAGCCAGCGTCGCCTGCGCGGCGGCGGCGAGATGCAGGCGCGCTTGGGTCAGCGCCGGGTCGGTCTGGCGCGGCGGCAGGATCGGGCAGCGGTCGTAGAACGTGTGGAACGCCGTTGCCAGATCGTGGGCGTAGTACGTCAGGTGGTGCGGGGCGAGCTGCCGCGTCACCAGCGCCACCACCTCTTCTAGCCGCAGCATCTCCCGAATCAGCGCCAGCTCCGACGGGTCCGTCAGGAGCGATAGATCCGCCGTCGGCGCGATCTCGATGCCGCGCTCGGCGGCCTGGCGCAGGACGCCGGCGATGCGCGTGTGGGCGTACTGGACGTAGAACACCGGGTTCTCGTCGCTCTGCTTGACGGCCAGGTTCAGGTCGAACTCCAGGTGGCTGTCGGACGAGCGCATGAGCATGAAGTAGCGCAGGGCGTCCGGCCCGACTTCGTCCAGCAGCTCGTTGAGCGTGACGTAGTTGGCCTTGCGCTTGCTCATCTTGACCACCTCGCCGTCGCGCATCAGGGTGACGAACTGGTAGATGACGACGTGGATGCGGTCGGGGTCGTAGCCGAGCGCCTTGAGCGCCGACGCGATGTCCGGGTACTGCACCGCGTGGTCCGAGCCGAGCACGTTCACGATGAGGTCATAGCCCCGGTCGAGCTTGTTCTGGTGGTAGGCGATGTCGGGCAGGCGGTAGGTCGGCTCGCCGTTGGAGCGCACCAGGACGCGATCCTTCTCCGCGCCGAACGCCGTCGCCTTGAACCACACCGCCCCGTCGGCGTCGTAGGCGTAGCCCCGCTCCTTGAGCCTGTCCACCACCTCCCAGACGGCGCCGCTCGTCGTCAGGCTGTTCTCGTTGAACAGGTTGTCGAAGTGGATGCCGAGGCGGTTCAGCGCCGCCTGCTGCGTCTCGGTGATGACCGCCTGGGCGCGGGCGCGGAACAGGCCGCTGGCCGGTTCGTCCACCAGGCTGTCGCCGCACTCGTCCACGAGGCCCTGGGCAATCTCAACGATGTCTTCGCCCTGGTAGTAGTCCTCGGACCACGCGACGGGGCGGCCGAGGATCTGCAAGTAGCGGCCGCGGACGGATTCGCCGAGGAGCTGCATCTGGCGGCCGGCGTCGTTGTAATAGTACTCGCGCGTCACGGCGTAGTTGGCGGCTTCGAGCACCCGCGCCAGGGTGTCGCCGATGACGGCGTTGCGTCCGTGGCCGACGGTCAGGGGGCCGGTTGGGTTGGCGCTGACGAACTCGACCTGGGCCGTCTGCCCGGCGCCTATGCCGACGTTGCCGACAGCCTCGCCGGCGCTCAGGATACGCGCGACCTGTTCACCCAGCCAGCGCGGCGAGAGCGAGATGTTGACGAAGCCCGGCGGGGCGACCTCGACTTTGCCGATGAGGCCGTCCTGGGGCAGGTGGTCGGCGATGCGCTGGGCGATCTGAAGCGGGGCCATCCTGGCGGGCTTGGCGAGGGCCAGCGCCACCGGCGTGGCGAAGTCGCCGAAGCCCGGCTTGGGCCGCTGGATGACGATGTCGGCCGGAAGGTCGAATGACGGCAAGTCGCCGCCTTGTTGCGCGTCTTCCAGGCTCGTGCGAATCAGTGCGGCCAATTGCTCTTGCAGAGTCATCAAATCCATCCCTTGCGTTTGAAGTAAATCAACATTCCTACAGCAATGCCCACCATCATCAATAATGCGAGAGGATAGCCGTACTCGTGGGCCAGCTCCGGCATGTGCTCGAAGTTCATGCCGTAGACGCCGGCGATGAAGGTCAGCGGGATAAAGATGGTCGAGACAATGGTCAAGACCTTGAGAATCTCGTTCTGGCGGTTGCTGACGACGCTCAGGTAGTAGTCTTGCAGCCGGTCCAGCATGTCTATGGCCGTCTGCGCGCCGTCAATGACGCGCAGAACGTGGTCGTTGACGTCGCGCAGGTACTTGTCGGTGTTGCGCTTGATGAGATGCGTCTTGTCCTTGCGCAGGCTGCCCAGCGCCTCGATGAGCGGCCACACCGTGTGGCGAATCTCCATCACCTCGCCTTCGAGGGCGAAGATCTTCTGCGCCATGTCCGTCGCCGGCTGGTCCACGATCTCGGCGCGGAGCTTCTCCACGGCGTCCAGGTAGCGGTCCAGCACCACGAAGTAGTTGTCCACGATGGCGTCCACCAGGGCATACGCCAGGTAGTCCGCGCCCTCGACGCGGATCCGCCCGGCGCCGGAGCGGATGCGTCGCCGCACGCCCTCGAACACGTCGCCCTCGAAGCCCTCCTGGAAGCTGATCACGTAGCTGCTGCCCAGGATGAGACTCACTTGCTCGACAATAACCCCGCCGCCGATGGGGTCGAAGCGCAGCATTTTCAGCACGATGAAGATGTAGTCGCCGTAATCCTCGGCCTTCGGGCGCTGCTCGGTGTCGAGGATGTCTTCCTGAACCAGGGGATCAATCCCGAAGCGGTCGCACATCTCCTTGATGAGATCGGGCTGCGCCAGGGAGTTGACATCCACCCATGTCACGGACGAATTGCTGAGGGCGACATAACACTCGTTCGCTGACAGGGCCGGCCCCTCGCGGAAACCGGCCGCGTTGTAGTTGAACACGGCGACGGCCGTGGTCGGCTGGCGCGTCGCGGCGGTGTGCAGGAGGCCGCGCGGCGCCTCGGACGTCGCCTCGGGCTTGACGGTTGGCTCGTCCATGGCTTAGCCTCCGGAGCGAATGTCCTCGACCTCGGACCAGTTCTCACCCACCGCGACGTCCACCTTCAACGCCACCTGGAGCGCGAACGCATTTTCCATCGCGTCGCACACCACCGCCACAGTCTCGTCTAGCTCCGCCTTCGGGACTTCCAGCACCAGCTCATCGTGCACCTGGAGCAGCATGCGCCCGGCGAGCCTGTGCTCGTGCAGCGCCGTGTCCAGCCGGATCATGGCGATCTTCACAATGTCCGCCGCCGTCCCCTGCACCGGCGCGTTGATGGCCTCGCGTTCGAGGCGCTGCCGCTCGGCGAGAGTGATGCGCGCGCCACTCTTGAGCGCCGGGAAGTAGCGCCGCCGCCCCAGGAGCGTGCTGACATAGCCTTCGCGGCGAGCGGTCTTCTTGAACTCCTCCTGCAAGGCGGCGACCTGGGGCAGCTTGGCGAAGTAGTTCTGGATGAAGTCGCGCGCCTCTTCGTTGGTCAGGTCGGTGCGGGCGGCCAGGCCGAAGCCGGAGATGCCGTAGATGATGCCGAAGTTGGTCGTCTTGGCGATGCGCCGCTGCGCCGACGTGACCTGGTCAATCGGGATGTTGAACAGGAGCGCCGCCGTACGGGCGTGGATGTCCTCGCCGCGCTCGAACGACTCCAGCAGTGTCGGCTCCTGCGACATGGCCGCCAGGATGCGCAACTCGATCTGGGAGTAGTCCGCCGTCAACAGGACGTGGCCGGGCGGGGCGATGAAGGCGCGGCGGATGCGCCGCCCCTCCTCGGTGCGGATCGGAATATTCTGGAGGTTCGGGTTGCTGCTGGAGATGCGGCCGGTCGCCGAGCCGTTCTGATTGAAGTCGGTGTGGACGCGGCCGGTGCGCGGGTGGACGAGCAGCGGCAGGGCGTCAATGTAGGTGGACTTCAGCTTGGCAAGTTGGCGGTGCTCGACGAGCTTGTCAATGATCGGGTGCTGGCCGCGCAGGGCTTCCAGGACGGAGATGTCCGTCGAGTAGCCGGTCGAGGTGCGCTTTTGGGGCGGCAGGCCGAGCTGGTCGAAAAGGATGGAGGCGAGCTGCTTCGTCGAGCCGATGTTGAACGGGTAGCCGGCCAGGTCGTAGATTTCGGCTTCGAGGGCTTGCAGGCGCAGGTGAAACTCCCGCGACAGCTCCATCAAGTAGTCCGCGTCGAGCAGAATGCCCGCTTGCTCCATGCGCGTCAGGATCGGCGTCAGGGGCATCTCGACGTTGCGGAACAGGTCCCACAGCGCCTTGTCGTGCAGCTCCTTCTCCTGCATATGGGCGAGACGCAGGGTCATGTCCACGTCGGCGCCGGCGTAGGCCGTCACCCGCTCGGGGTGAACCTCGGCCATCGTGATCTGCTCCTTGCCTTTGCCGATAAGCTCCTCGATGTTGGTCATCTCGACGCCGAGGCGGTTCCAGGCCATGTCCTTCAGGCCATAGGCCTGGCGGCCCGGATCCAGCAGCCACGCGGCGATCATCGTGTCGAACAGCTCGCCCTGCACGTCCGCGCCGTGATTCCACAGCACCATCAGGTCATAGTTGGCGTTGTGGGCGATCTTGGGAATCGCCGGGTCGGCGAGCGCCGGGCCGAGCGCCGCGATGACGTCGCCGATGTCAATGGTGTCGGCGCCGTGGTGGTAGATCGGAATGTACGCCCCCGTGCCTTCCTCGGTGGACAGGGCCAGGCCGACAAGCTCGGCGCGCATCGCGTCGGTGCTCGTCGTCTCGGTGTCGAAGGAGATGGCCGCTGCGCTCTTGAGCCGCTGGCCTAGTTCCCGCAGCGCTTGCGGCGTGCTCACCAGGGTGTAGTCGCCGGTCGCGGGTGGCTCGTTGCCCGACGCGCCGCCCGTCTCGAATAGGCCCGGCTGCGTTCCGTGGGCGGGCGCGGCGGCGCGATCGGGGAGACGCGCCAGGAGCGAGCGAAACTCTAGCTCCCGGAACAGCTCCGTCACGCGCTCCTGGTCGTACTGAACGTAGCGCAGGTCGTCCCACGCCACATCCAGCGGCACGTCGCACTGGATGGTGATGAGCTTCTTGTTGACGAGGAGCTGCTCGCGCTCGCGCTCGATGTTCTCGCGCACCTTCGGCGGCTTCACCTCGCCCAGGTGGGCCAGGATGCCTTCGATGGTATGGTACTTCTGGAGGAGCGTCGTCGCCGTCTTGTCGCCGACGCCCGGCACGCCAGGTACGTTGTCCGACGTGTCCCCCTTGAGGGCCTTGAAGTCTATGAGCTGGGCGGGCGCGAGGGCGAAACGCGCCTGAAGCGCCGCCTCGTCGTAGATGATGGTCTCGCTGAATCGGCCGCGCGTCGTCAGCACACTCACGTGGGGACCGACGAGCTGGAAGGTGTCGCTGTCGCCGGTGACGATGATGGTCTCGAAGCCGTCCTCGCTGGCGCGCAGGGCCAGAGTGCCGATGAGATCGTCGGCTTCGTAGCCCCCAAGCTCTACGGACTTGATGCGAAAGGCGTCCAGCACCTCGCGGATGCGGCCTATCTGGCGGCCCAGGTCCGACGGCATGGCGACGCGGTTGGTCTTGTACTCCGCGAACTCCTCGCGGCGGCCGGAGAGGCCGGCGTCCCACGTGACCGTGATATAGTCCGGCGTGTGCTCGCGCAGCACCACGAGCAGCATCTGCATGAAGCCGAAGATGCCGCCGGTCAGCTCGCCGGTCGAGGTGGCGAGCTGGGATTCGCTGAGCGCGTGAAAGGCGCGGTAGGCCAGGGCGTGGCCGTCAATCAGGATCAGCCGCGGGCGTCGAGTCGACTCGTCGGACATAACACTCTCGTTTCAGGCATCCTGCTGCATTTTGCGTCTGCCGCTAATTATACCCCAAACGCCGCCTGCGGCGGATTCGCGCCGCCCGCTTGACTCGCATGGGCCGCTGTGCTATCCTCTGGTCACTATACATGCGTAGAAATGGAGGAAAAGTCGCATGGCAAACGTGACCTTTGACCACGTCTTCAAGCGGTACTCAGAAGTGACCGCGGTCAATGACCTGAGCTTCGACATCAAGGACGGCGAGTTCCTGGTGTTGGTCGGGCCATCGGGCTGCGGGAAGTCCACGGCTCTGCGAATGTTGGCAGGGCTGGAGGAGATCAGCGATGGCACGGTCAAGATTGGCGACCGGATCGTCAACGACGTGCCACCCAAGGACCGGGACATCGCCATGGTGTTCCAGTCCTACGCTCTGTATCCCCACATGAGCGTCTACGACAACATGGCGTTCGGCCTCAAGCTCCGCAAGACCCCGAAGACCGAGATTGACAGGCGCGTGCAGGAGGCGGCCGACGTGCTCGGCCTGCAGAAGCTCCTCGAGCGCAAGCCCAAGCAGCTCTCCGGCGGTCAGCGCCAGCGCGTCGCCGTCGGGCGCGCAATCGTCCGTGAGCCAGCGGTTTTCCTCTTCGACGAGCCGCTGTCGAACCTGGACGCCAAGCTGCGCGTCCAGACTCGCGCCGACATCAGCAAGCTGCACCAGCGCCTCAAGACGACCTTCATCTACGTCACCCACGACCAGGTGGAGGCGATGACGATGGCCGACCGCATCGCGGTCATGCGCGACGGCATCTTGCAGCAGCTCGATACGCCGCAGACTCTGTACGATCACCCGGCCAACATCTTCGTGGCCGGCTTCATCGGCAGCCCGGCCATGAACTTCTTCGACGCCACCGTCACCGGCGCGCCGCAGGAGATGTACATTGACTGTGGGACGTTCCGCGTTCGCGTGCCCGAAAACCACGCGGCGGAAATCCAGCCCTACCTCGGCAAGGAAGTCGTCTTCGGCATGCGCCCTGAGGACATCCACGCCCGGGGCTTCGAGCCGGCGAACATCGTCGCCGCGCCGGTGCTGGCCAACGTGGAAGTGACGGAAATGATGGGGAGCGAGATCTACCTCTACCTCGCCTCGGGGCAGAAGTCCTTCGTCGCCCGCGTTGACCCGCGCGTCCGCGTCAAGACCGGCGACCAGTTCGACGCCGTCTTCAACATGGAGACGATGAAGCTGTTCGACCCCAAGACGGAGAAGGCGATCTACACGTAGACGCTGCCGCACCACAATCGAGAAGACCTGGCGGGTTCGAGAGACCTGCCAGGTCTTTTTATGTTCGTTGGCGCATCAGGAGGGCGGCGGCGATGAGGGCGAGGGCGAGCGTGGCAAGCGCGATCTCGACGGCGCGCCAGGGGAAGGCCGGCGCGGGTTCTGGGGGTAGCGTCACCGCCATGACGGGGATGGTCTCGACGGCGCTCGGCGGCGGCGCCGGGTAGGGGGATACCGACCGCGCGGCAGCCTCGGGTGTCGCGGCTGCGGCGCCAGCGCCTGCCGCCTTTGCCGCCGGTGGCGCTGTGGCGGCCGGTGGCCCGACGGATTGCGCGGCTGCGGCTCCAACTGCGACCGTTCCGATGGGCGGCGCCGCCTTCGCCGCAGGCGCCGCGGCGGCCTTCGCCGCCGGTGTCGGCGCGGTGGCGCCGAACGCCGAGACGCCGCCACTCGTCGCCTTCGCCGCCTCAGGCGCAGACGCCGGGGCCGCGGCGGGCGCGGGGGCCTGGGCGCTGTCGGCGGCGCTGCGCGGGGCCGCCGGGGCGGACGACAGAGCGGCGGGCGCGGGCCGCGCCGGCCGGAAACCCTGGTAGGCGTCGGCGGCGATCACTAGCACCAGGAGAACGGCGGCGACGCCGGCGCTCACCCGAAGCGCCCCGTAGAGCCACGACCACGTGCGGCGCGCCGAGTCGGCGGCCTCCTCCTCGATCTTGGGCATGGCGGCCGGCACGGGCAGCTCGAACGAGCGCGGCAGCGGCGCATCGGGCGTGTCGCGGACGAGGCTCACGCTCCAGCGCAGGCTCGCCAGCTCGGCCTGCCAGGCCGGGTCGGCGGCGAGCCGGGCCTCGACGGCGGCGCGCTCGGTCTCGCTTAGCTCGCCGTCGAGGTAGGCCGAGAGGGCCTCGACATCAACGGGCTGCCGCTCTAGACGATCCATTCAACAATCCCCACTCCCAGGGGCAACCAGGACGGTGGACGCGGCGGTCGGCTCCACATCTTCGGATGCCCTAGCTTCCTAGACGATACGTGGCAGGCAAAAGTTCCTGCTGGCTAAGGAGGAAGTCGCGCATCCGAGCGCGAGCGCGGCTCAGGCGCGACTTCACCGTACCCAGCTCGACGCCGGTCGCGTTGGCTATCTCCTCGTAGGAGAAGCCCTGAATGTCAGACAGCACGAGGGTGATGCGCTGCTCGGCGGGCAGCGTCTCCAGCCCACGGGCCACGGCGTGCCCTAGCTCCTGCCGCAGCACGTAATCCTCCGGCCCCTCGCCTGGGTCGGGCAGCGGTGGGCCGGGATCCCCGCTATCGGGTTCCGGCGACATGTCTTCAAGGGAGGTCGCGGGACGGCGCTTGTCGTAGCGGAGCTGGTCGTAGCAGGCGTTCGTGGCAATGCGGACGAGCCAGGCGCGGAAGGAGCCGCCTTTGAAGTCGGCGAGCGCTTTGTAGGCGTGGACGAACGTCTCCTGGGCGACATCGGCAGCGGTGTCGCCATCGCCCAATACGCGATAGGCGACGTTGTAGACCGTCGTCTGGTGCGCGCGCACAAGGACGTTGAACGCGCGGACGTCGCCTTTCTGGGCCTGGCGGATCAGGCTGGTCTCATCCACAGCGGGGCGTCTCCTCTCTGTCCCACGCCGAATTATACCGCGCACCGCCCAAAGGCGAAAGAATGGGGTGCGCCAAACTTGCATAATCCCCGGCCCGCATTAAAATGAAGACACCCAAGACCAGGCACAACGCTAGGAGAATCCCTATGAGTGGTAACGGCCTCAATCGTCGCAGCCGACTTGTGACCCAGGGCGTGGAGCGCTCGCCCAACCGCGCGATGCTGCGCGCCGTCGGCTTCAGCGACGAGGACTTCAACAAGCCCATCGTCGGCGTCGCCAACGGCTACAGCAACATCACGCCGTGCAACGTCGGCCTCAACCTTCTGGCCCAGAGCGCCGTGGACGCCCTCTACGAGTCCGGGGCCATGCCGCAGACGTTCGGCACGATCACGGTGAGCGACGGCATCTCGATGGGCACCGAAGGCATGAAGCTCTCCCTCGTCTCCCGCGAGGTCATCGCCGACTCGATTGAGACGGTGTGCCGCGGCCAGAGCATGGACGGCATCCTGGCGATTGGTGGCTGCGACAAAAACATGCCCGGCGCGATGATCGGCCTGGCGCGTCTCAATATCCCGGCCATCTTTGTCTATGGCGGGACTATCAAGCCCGGCTGGTACGAGGGCCGCGCCCTCACCATCGTCAGCGCCTTCGAGGCGGTGGGGCAGTATAGCGCGAACCGCATCGCCCGCGAGGAGTTGATGGAAGTCGAGCGCCACGCCTGCCCCGGCCCCGGCTCGTGCGGCGGCATGTACACGGCCAACACCATGTCGTCCGCCATCGAGGCGATAGGCATGAGCCTGCCGTATTCCTCGACGATGGCCGCTGAGGATGAGGAGAAGACGCTGAGCGCCGCCGAGTCGGCCCGCGTGCTTGTCGAGGCCGTCCGCAGCCAGCTTTTGCCCCGCGACATCATGACGCGCCGGGCGTTCGAGAATGCCATCACCGTCGTCATGGCCGTCGGCGGCTCGACCAACGCCGTGCTGCACCTCCTCGCCATCGCCCATGCCGCGGGGGTTGATCTGACGATTGACGACTTTGAGGCGATCCGCGCCCGAACGCCCGTCCTGTGCGATCTCAAGCCCTCCGGTAAGTACGTCGCCACGGACCTGCACCAGGTCGGCGGCATCCCCCTGGTCATGAAGATGCTGCTCACCCACGGCCTCCTTCACGGCGATTGCATCACGATTACAGGCAAGACGGTCGCCGAGAACCTCGCCGACGCGCCCGACGCGCCGCCGGCCGGCCAGGACGTCGTCCACGCCTGGGACGACCCGGTCTACGCCGAGGGCCACCTGGCAATCCTGCGCGGCAACCTGGCGACCGAGGGCTGCGTCGCCAAGATCACGGGCATCAAGCACCACAGCATCACCGGCCCGGCGCGCGTCTTTGACTCTGAGGAAATCTGCCTCCAGGCGATCCTCGCCAACCAGATCAAGCCCGGCGACGTGCTCATCATCCGTTACGAAGGTCCGAAGGGCGGTCCCGGCATGCGCGAGATGCTCGCCCCCACATCGGCCATCATCGGCGCCGGCCTGGGCGACTCGGTCGGCCTGATCACGGACGGGCGCTTCTCCGGCGGCACGTATGGCATGGTCGTCGGCCATGTCGCCCCCGAAGCTGCCGTGGGCGGCGGGATTGCGCTGGTGCAGGAGGGCGACTCGGTCACGATTGACGCCGACAACCGCCTGCTCCAGCTCAACATCTCCGACGAGGAGCTGGCGCAGCGCCGCGCGGCGTGGCAGCCACCCGCGCCGCGCTACACGACGGGCGTCCTGGCGAAGTACGCGAAGCTCGTGTCCAGCGCCAGCGTCGGCGCCGTCACCGACTAACCGCTACAGCTACCGCATCCGGCTTCTGTCATAACATAAGTTTCTGGACAGGCGATGCGTGGAGCTATGCTATGATTGTGGATAGAGGAAGTCTCTGGAAGCAGTGGGGATTTCCTATGAGCCAGACGCCGCATGCCGATGTGGCGAATCGTCGCCCGAATTTGCGTTCGGCGCGCCGACGGGTGTATATTTGCGCATCCAGCGGCGGCCCGTTGAGCAAGCCAACCGATCGCGTGGTCCAAAGCAAAACGCCGACCCGAATGGGCCGGCGTTCTGGCGCAACAGCGAGCGCCCCGCTACACCTTAGCAGTCTTGCTCAGCGTTTTGAGACACTGGGTGCATACCTTCACGCGCTTGGCCTCTCCCTCAACGGTGACCGTTGCGGAGCGAACATTCGCCTTCCAGATTCGATTGGTGCGGCGCTTCGAGAAGCTCACATTGTGGCCGTGCTGCACGCCCTTGCCGCAGACTTCGCATTTTGCCATATGACCTCCTGCACGAAGCCAAAGTATACCGCTTCGACCGCTGTGAGGCAAATCTAAGCGAGATAGAGATGACTGATGAAACTTCCTTGAGCAAGACTCCTCTCGGCCGCATCGAGATTTCGCCGACGGCCGTCGCTCACCTCGCCAGCGCGGCCGTGGTGAGCTGCTACGGCGTTGTCGGCATGGCCTCGCCCGATCTGCGCGGCGGGATCGCAGAGCTGCTCAACCGAGACCTGCACCGTGGCGTCCGGGTGCAGCACGTCAACGATCAATTCACCATTGATCTGTACGTGATCATCCAGTACGGAACGCGCATCTCCGAGGTGGCATTGAACATCATGCGCAACGTCAAGTACCGCGTCGAGAAGTCGTTGGGGATTCCAGTCGCCCGCGTCAACGTCCATGTCCAGGGACTGAGGATGACCGAGCCCCGTCAGAGAGGGAATCGATGAGCCGGGTGTACGACGGGCAAGAGTTCCGGCGCATGATCGGCGCGGGAACGGCGTGGTTGGAGCACAACGCCGCCGAGATCAACGCGCTCAACGTGTTCCCCGTGCCCGATGGCGATACGGGTACGAATATGATGCTCACGGCCCGCGCCGCTTACGAGGAAGTCGAATCGAACACCAGCAAGTCGGCGGCCGAGATTTCGCAGCGTGTCTATCGCGGCGCGCAGTTCGGCTCGCGCGGGAATTCCGGTGTGATTCTGTCGCAGCTTCTGCGCGGCTATGCCAGCGCCCTCAAGGACCGCACCGAGTTCGGCGGGCGGGACATCGCCGATGCGCTGTGGCAAGCGTCCAACTTCGCCTACCAGGGTGTCACCAAGCCGGTCGAGGGAACGATTCTCACGGTCGCCCGCGAGGCGGGCGATGCGGCCCTGGCGGCGCAGGATGCGACCGACGTCACGTTCGTCTTGGAGTGCGCGCTGCGCGGGGCGCAGGATGCGCTGGCGCGCACGCCGACCATGCTCAAGGTGCTGCGCGACGCCGGCGTCGTGGACGCGGGGGGCAAGGGCTACGTGTGCTTTCTCGAAGGCATGGTGCGCTACTTGCGCGGCGAAAAGCTCTACGTCGAGCCGGGGGGGACGGTGCAAGAGGCGGCGGCGATGCCGGCGTTCAGCTTCGACTTTAGTGAGGGCGAGGACGAGCTTGGGGGCTACGGCTACTGCACCGAGTTCATCGTCGAGGGGCGGCTGAACTTCGACGAGTTCCGCATTGACATGCTGGCCCTGGGCAACTCGGCGGTGGTCGTCGGCGACGACGAGATGATCAAGGTCCACATCCACACCCCGGACCCCGGCGCGGCGTTGAGCTATGCCACGCAGCGCGGCAGCCTGCTGAAGGTCAAGATTGATAACATGGACCGCCAGCATAAGGACTTCGCCGCCCGCAAGCTCAGCGCGCCCGCGCCGACGGCGGAGCGCGCGACGGCGGCGTCCGAGGCGTTGCGCGATCTGGCGGTGGTCGTGGTCGCGCCCGGTGACGGCTTCCAAGAGATCTTCGCCAGCATGGGCGCGAGCAGCATCATCTCCGGCGGCCAGACGATGAACCCGAGCGTCCAGGACTTGCTGACGGCTATCGAGGGCGTCAAGGCGCACAACGTCATCGTCCTGCCGAACAACAAGAACATCATCATGACCGCGCAGCAGGCGCAGGAGCTGACGGAGAAGAAGGTATTCGTCGTGCCGAGCAAGACCATCCCGCAGGGCATTAGCGCGATGCTGGCGCTCATGCCGGGGGACAGCGTGGACGATAATGTCGCCGCCATGACGGAGGCGCTTGCCAACGTGCAGACGGTCGAGCTGGCCCGCGCCGTTCGCTCGGTCAAGATAGACGAACTCGACGTGAGCGAGGGGCAGACCATCGGTATCCTGAACGACGAGGTGGTTGACGCGGGCGATGATGTGGTGTCCGTGGCCGCGGATGTGCTGGGGATGCTCGGCATCGAGGATTTCGAGGTCATCTCAGCGTACTACGGCGAAGACATCACGCCTGGCGGCGCTGAGGCATTCGCCAATCACCTGGCGGATACCTTGCGCGCGCGCTTCGATATGCCGGTCGCCGTCTTCGCTCAGAACAACAGCCTGGGCAGCACGCCGCTGCCCTTCGGCACGCTGCGGATCGAGTTGCATCCGGGCGGGCAGCCGCACTACTTCTATATCATGTCCGTTGAGTGAGGGTTCATGGCCGTACACGTCGTCGCCGATAGCGCCTCCGATATTCCGCAGGTCGTCGCCGAGATGCTCGGTATCACCCAGGTTCCTGTCCTGGTCCAGCTGGGCGATGAGACGTTCCGCGACCGCGTGGATCTCCAGCCAGCCGAGTTCTACGATCGCGTCGTCAATAGTAAAATCGCCCCGAAGACGGCGGCCAACGCGCCCGGCATCTACAGCGAGGTGTTTGAGCGGCTGACGGCCAATGGCGACAGCGTGGTGTGTGTCACGGTGGCGGCGAAACTGAGCGGCATCTACAACTCGGCGCGCATCGGGGCGGAGGGATTCGGCGACCGGCTCCGTCTGGTGGATACCACGTCCGTGTCCATGGGCGAGGGGCTGATCGCGATTCAGGCGGCGCGAGCCGCGCAGCAGGGCGCCTCGCTCGACGAGGCCGCCGCGTTGTGCAGCCGCCTCGCGCCCAAGACCCACGTTTGGGCGGCGCTCAACACGCTGGAGTTTCTGCATCGCGGCGGCCGCCTGAGCGCGACCCAAGCGTTCGTGGGCTCGCTGCTCCAGGTGAAGCCCATCCTGGATATACACAACTCCGATGTCGCCGTGGTCGAGCGCATTCGCACGATGCGCAAGGCGATTGACAAGCTCGTCGAGTTGGTTACAACGGCCGGTCCGGCGGACGAGATGTGCATCCTTTACTCCGGCTCGAAGGACCTGGCGGACGAGGTGCGCGCCCGCCTGGCCGACCACTTCCCCACCAACAAGATGTTTATCGCCCAGGCTGGCCCGTCCATCGGGACGCACGCTGGCCCCGGCGCCGTCGGCGTCGCCGCCATTCTGAAGTAGAGCGAAGCGTGATGCTGTAGCGCCGACTCATGATCCTTAACTATTAAGCGCTGTAGTTCCTGCTGTCACGCTGAGCGGAGCGAAGCGTCCCCCAGACTTCCGGGATGCTTCGCGTTGCTCAGCATGACATGGCGATTGCGGCATTTAGTAGTTAAGATTCATAAGTCGGCTCTCAGCGCGACTGCTGCAGCACGGCGATCTGCATAATCTCCGGCAGCGTCGCCGCCGTGACCTCTAGCTCCGATGAGTCCAGCCAGGTGACCTGCTCTGCCGGGTAGCGGTCGGTGTAGGCGGTGACCGGCAGGATGTTCAGCACGCCGCGCGGGTTGTAATAGTGCATCGGGATGACAAGGCGCGGCTTGACGGCGGCGATGAATTGGTCGAGGGCGTCGAGGGGGATCGTCGGTGGTCCGCCGACCAGGGCGAGCAGAATGT
This sequence comes from Anaerolineae bacterium, assembly GCA_046328525.1. Taxonomy (GTDB): domain Bacteria; phylum Chloroflexota; class Anaerolineae; order Epilineales; family JAHCIE01; genus JBDHWG01. Next base: position 1,405,667 of record JAXLWK010000003.1, on the reverse strand, counting down.
CCACCTGGTCGGCCAGGAAGCGGATCTGCTCTGGCGACGGCAGGTAGCCGGCGTCCCCCATATGCAGGAGGGTCATGCCGTCGAGAAACACGCCATACATGGCGTTGTCGGCGGCATTTTCGTCTTTGTTCTCCCGATTGGGGAAGCTCTGAATGCGGAGACCCTCGACGGTTAGCCCGGCTGAACCGATGTCCAGGGCATTGATGATGTGGGGGTCGCCGGGGATCTGCGCGTAGTCGCTGTGGAAACGGTCGTGCGCGGACGACATCAGCACCATGTCGGCCGTCTCGCTGACGGGATCGAACCGCGCCACCGACGGCGTGTACGGGTCCGTGATGATGGATAATTTACGCGTAGGTTCGCCGCTGGTACTCGAGCGGTCATTCACTATCACCTCTAGGCGAAAACAGGCGTGAGCGTAGAACTTGATCCGCATGGCTGAAACGCTGCTCCCTTTCTCCAAGTCTGCCCCTCATTATACCTCAGATTGGCCGACAACTCCCTTGACAAGGGCAGAATTGTAGTGTATGATGCTCCTATCATCCTGTAGTTACAGGATACCAGGAGCAGCGATGGCGCTGAACACTCGCATTGACCGCCGCGGCCCCATCCCTCTATATCTCCAGGTCATCACGGCTGTGCAGGAGTATCTGGAAGATGGAAGCGTGAAGCCCGGCGATCAGTTGCCCGGTGAAGCGGAGCTGTGCCAGCTCTTCGACGTCAGCCGCACCGTCATCCGTCAGGCGCTTAAGGAGCTTGAGGTCAAGGGGCTGATCGTCAGGGAGAAGGGCAAGGGCACATTTGTCGCCGAGCCGAAGATCCTCGAGGGCCTGTTTCAGGAGTTGACAGGCTTCTACGAAGACATGGCGGCCAAAGGCCACCCACCCGTGTCCCGGGTGCTGCGCGGCGAGATCGAGCCGGCGTCGCGGAAGATCGCCGGACTGCTCAGTCTCACGCCGGAAACCCCGGTCATCGTCATCGTTCGTCTCCGCCTCATCGAGGGCGAGCCAATCGTTCTCACCACAAGCTACCTTCCCCAGTCCTGCTGCGCGAACCTGCTCGACACCGACCTCACCGACCAATCGCTCTACGCCGTGCTCCAGCGAGACTACGGCATTCAAATCGTGCGCGGCCACCGTACGCTGGAAGCCGTGGCGGCCAACAAGGTTGAAGCCGAGCTTCTACAAGTGAAGAAAGGCGCGCCGCTCGTCTCGCTGCACAGCGTTAGCTACATGGCGAACGGCACGCCGGTCGAGTACTTCCACGCGCTTCATCGCGGCGACCGTTCGCGCTTCGAAGTCGAGCTGCTGCGCGTTCCGGAGCGGCGCAGCATGAACGAGCTGCTGGATAGCGCGCTGAAGCAGTCGGGAAGGGCGAGCCAGTGGCCGCTGCCGTGACCGCGGCCCGATGGCGAGGCGGGAGGCCGGACGTCCTCGCCGTCGTCACAGGGCGCCGTTAGCATCAAGGGGCGGGCGTGGCGCTCGGTCGGCGCGCTCGTCGTGAATAGCTCCACCGCTTGCAGCTCTATCCGAAGGAGGATACCGTATGACCATGAAGGTCGGCATTGACAGCTACTGCTTCCACCGCTTCTTCGGTGAGGTCTACCCCCACCAGACGCCGCCGCCGGCGGAAGATGCCATGACGATGGAGGACTTCCTGGCGTTCGCCAAGAAGCTCAAAGTAGACGGCGTCTCGCTCGAGTCCTGCTTCTTCCCCAGCTTCGACAAGGAATGGTTGCTCGATCTCAAGGCGCAGCTCGACGACGCGGGCTTCGATCGGGTCTACGCCTGGGGCCACCCGGATGGGCTGGAGGCCGGCAAGAACCGCGTCGCGTTCGACGACATGATCGCCCAGATCCCCAACGCGCGCTTGATCGGCGCGCCGGTGATGCGCGTTGTCGCCAGCAGCCTGATGTTCCGCTTCGAGCCGCACCAGCCCCAGCTCGACATCCTCACCGAGTGGTTCAAGGAGGCCGTCCAGGTCGCCGAGGACAACGGCGTCAAGCTCGCCGTCGAGAACCACATTGATTACACCTCGGACGAGTGCGTGCAGCTCCTTGACCGGGTCGACTCGCCCTATCTGGGCCTCAACCTGGACACGGGCAACTTCCTGCGCTTGCTGGACGACCCGGTGGACGGCGCGAGGAAGCTCGCCAACCGCGTCTATGCCACGCACATCAAGGACCTGAAGCCGGTGAAGGGGGTCAACGCCAAGGAGTGGTTCTTCTTTTCCTCGACGCCTGTCGGCGATGGCCTGGTGGACAACGAGAAGCTCGCTCGGATTCTGCACGACGCCAACTACCAGGGCTTCCTGGCCGTCGAGGTCGATTCGCTCCATCCCGAGTACTGGAACCAGGAGCACGTCGCCGTCGAGCAGAGCGTCCGAGAGCTGAAGCGCATCGCGGCCTCTGTCGGCTAGACCTCACCACGGGAGCGAACCTCAATGCAAACCATGAATGTTGCAATCATCGGCACAAAGTTCATGGGCAAGGCCCACAGCAACGCCTGGCTCAACACCCCGCACTTCTTCGACGTGCCCATCAAGCCCGTCCTCAAGGTGGCCGTCGGGCGCAACGAGAGCGACCTGCGCCACTTCGCCGACCGCTGGGGTTGGGAGGAGATTGCCACCGATTGGCAGAGCGTCGTCGAGCGCGACGACATAGACATCGTGGATGTCTCGGTTCCGACGAATCTGCACTACCCGGTCGTCATGGCGGCGGCGCGCGCCGGTAAGCACATCTTCTGCGAGAAGCCCTTCGCCATGTCGGTGGACGAGGCGCGCCAGATGTACGAGGCGGCGGAGGCGGCGGGCGTCGTCCACTTCATCAACCACAACTATCGCCGCGTGCCGGCCGTCCGCCTCGCCAAGCGCCTGATTGACGACGGAACCATCGGGCAGATCTACCACTGGCGCGGCGCCTACCTTCAGGACTGGATCGTGGACCCGAGCTTCCCGCTGACCTGGCACCTGCAGAAGGATCAGGCCGGCGGCGGTCCCCAGTTCGACCTGAACTCCCACAGCGTGGACCTGGCGCGCTACCTTGTCGGCGAGATCAGCGCCGTCTCGGCCATGCTGACGACGTTCATCACGGAGCGGCCGCTGCCCGGCGCCGGCGCGGCCACGTTCTCGGCCGGCAGCGGCGAGTCGACCGGGACGGGCACGGTCACCGTGGACGACGCCGCGTTCATGCTGGCGCGGTTTGCGAACGGCGCCCTCGGCTCGTTCGAGGCGTCGCGCTTTGCGCCGGGCCGAAAGAACTTCAACACCTTCGAGATCTACGGCAGCAAGGGCAGCCTCATCTTCGACATGGAGCGCATGAACGAGCTTCAGCTCTTCCTACGCGACGACCCGGCGTATGCCCAGGGCTTCCGCACGATCCTGGTGACGGAGGCGGGCCAGCATGACTACATCGCCGGCTGGTGGCCGCCGGGCCATATCATCGGCTATGAGCACGAGTTCCACCACGGCGTCGCGGATTTCCTGAACGCCATCGCCAACCACACCTCGATTGCCCCGAACTTCTACGATGGGCTGAGAGGGCTGGAAGTCCTGGCCGCCGGGCTGAAGTCGGCCGAGACGGGGCAGACCGTGGCTATCGGGAGTTAGTGGTCATCACGCCAGACATGGAGTGGCGACTTCCAGCCGCTTCCAAACCGCAGGAACGACTGAAGTCGTCACTACAAATTGGCGCGGCAAATGTTGAGTCAACCGTGAGCACTGCTATGGACAAGCAAGACGAAGGGATCGGCGGGCCGCCGATCTTGGAAGTGCGTGACATCACCAAGCGATTCACGGGCGTTGTGGCCCTGGAAGGCGTGTCGGTCGCGTTTGCGGCCGGCGAAGTCCACGCGGTGGTGGGCGAGAACGGGGCGGGCAAGTCAACGCTCATGAAAATCCTGGCCGGCGCGTACACGCCGGACCAGGGCGAGATCGTGTTCCAGGGGGAGCGCGTTGACTTCCGCCACCCGCGCGAGGCCCAGGCCAGGGGCATCAGCATCATCTACCAGGAATTCAACCTGTTGCCCGAGCGCACCGTCGCCCAGAACATCTTTCTCGGCCGCGAGCCGTCGCGCTACGGGTTGATTGACGACCGGGCGCTGGAGCGGCAGACGCGGGAGCTGCTGATGCGGCTCGACGTGGCCGGGCAGACGATCTCGCCCCAGGCGCTGGTGAGCGGCCTGTCCATTGCCCAGCAGCAGCTCGTCGAGATTGCCAAGGCGCTCTCGTTCGACGCCAGGGTCCTCATCATGGACGAACCCACGGCGGCCCTGTCGTCCAACGAGGTCCAGGCGCTGTATAACCTCATCCAGAAGCTGCTCGACCAGAGCCTGGCGATTATCTTCGTCTCCCACCGCTTCAAGGAGGTGTTCGACATTGCCCGGACGATCACGGTCTTGAAGGACGGGCACAAGGTCGGCACGGTCAAGGCGGCCCAGACGACGCCGTCCGAAGTCATCAAGATGATGGTCGGCCGCGAGCTGGACCACTACTTCCCCCCACTGGCGGAGCCGGAGGACATCGGCGACGTGGCGCTGAGCGTCCGCGACGGGAGCAATGCCTTCTTGCGTGACATAAATCTGGAGCTGCGGCGCGGCGAGATCGTCGGCATCGCCGGACTGCAAGGGTCGGGGCGGACGGAGCTGGCGCGGGCGATTTTCGGCGTGGACCCGTTCAAGACGGGCACGGTCGAAATCAAGGGCAAGGTCGTCCAGGTGAAGAACGCCTCCCAGGCCATCGGGCAGCGGATGGGGTTCGTGACGGAGGACCGCAAAGCGGAGGGGCTGCTGCTGCGCCAGCCGGTGCGCGACAACGTCTTGCTGACGGCGCGCACCTTCCAGCACATGCTGGCGCGCATCCTGGCCAACGGCACATCCAGAGCGCCGCGGCTGGTGCCGGAGGTGGCCCAGCAGGTGGATGTGCGCTCCGCCGGCTACGGCCAGGAGGTGCAATTCCTGAGCGGCGGCAACCAGCAGAAGGTCGTGCTGGCGAAGTGGCTCGCGGCGACGGCGGACGTTCTCCTGTTCGACGAGCCGACGCGCGGCATTGACGTCGAAGCGAAGGCCAGCATCCACGACATGATTCGGGCGCTGGCGCGCCAGGGCGTCGCCATTCTGATGATTTCCTCAGAGCTCCCAGAGATCATAGGCATGAGCGACCGCATCGCCGTGATGTGGGAAGGAACGATTGCGGGCGAGCTGCCGTCCCGGGCGAGTGAGACCGAGATCATGGCGCTCGCTACAGGCCACGATGGCCGCCTCTCGCCGTCGTCGGTGGGGGTTGACGCGGCCGCCGGCTAAGTCTGTTTCGGCTGAGAAGGATACTGAGGGCTTCGACATGGCAACTGCTACCGTACCCAATGTGCGCGAGCGTCTGCGGCTCGACAAAGTGCCGCCGGTCTACTGGATTCTCGCCGTTGTCCTCGCGCTGGCGGTCATCCTGGACCTGCTGTTCGCCCACGGCCAGATTCTCTCGTCGGGCGAAATCTTCGCCAACATGCTCGTGCGCTCGGTAGCGCTGGGCATCGTGGCGGTGGGGCAGACGTTCGTCATGATTGGCGGCTCGATTGACCTGTCCGTCGCGTACATGGTCAGCGTGACGGCGGTGATGGCCTCTTTCATGATGCAGGGCGACGAATCGCGCGTGCCGCAGGCGATCCTGGTGGTTCTTGTGATTGGCGTCGTTGTCGGCCTGATCAACGGTCTCATCATCACCAAGCTCCAGGTAAACGCCCTCATCGCCACGCTCGGCGTCGGGCTGGTGCTCAAGGGGCTGCTGAACGCGAGCTTCGAGAACTTCGCCGGGGCCGTGCCGAGGAGCTTTCAGTGGTTCGGCTATGGGCAGATAGGGCCTGTCCCCGCCTCCGTCATCATTCTTGTGGCCGTGTACGCCATCGGCGCGTTCATCCTGGCGAAGACCAGGTTCGGCGCGCAGTTGTACGCGGTCGGCGGCAACCGCGAGGTCGCGCGCTTGTCCGGCCTGCGCACCGACCGGACGCTAATCGTCGCCCACATCCTCTGTAGCATCACCGCCGTCCTCACCGGCCTGTTCGTGGTCAGCCGCCTCCGCTCCGGCGCGCCCTGGGTCGGACCAGATGGGGTCTACGATCTGGAATCCATTGCGGCGGTGGTCGTGGGCGGCACAGCGATCTCCGGCGGGCGCGGCGCTATGCTGGGAACGCTGGCCGGTGTCCTCATCTTCGGCGTGCTGGACACGATGTTCAACCAGCTCCAGGTGGATGCGTTCCTCAAACTCGTCCTGCGCGGCGCCATCATCATCCTGGCAGTGGCGAGCTACACGCTGCGCTCGCGACGCGAACCGGCGTAGGGGGCGACCATGTCAACATCACCAACGGCTGTCGGTGAGCCGCGCGGCGAGCAGAAAGCCATCTGGCGGCGGTTCGGTATCGCGCCCATCTACGTCGTCGTCATTCTGCTGTTCATTGCCATCGGCCTGCTCAACCCGCAGTTCCTCGAGCCGGCTGGCTTCCTCAACCTGTTCCGCCGCGCGGCGCCGCTCATTGTCGTCACCGTCGGCGAGCTGTTCGTCATCGTCGGCGGTGGCTTCGACCTGTCGGCTGGCTCGGTGGTGTCGTTCACCGTCATCGCCAGCGCGCTCTGGCTCAACAACGACCCGAACAACACCTGGTGGGTCCTGCTCGTCCTGCTCGCTTTCGGCGCCCTGGTCGGGCTGGTCAACGGCTTTGTGGTGACCTTCCTCAAGGTTCCGTCGCTCATCGCCACGCTCGGAATGCTATTGCTCATCCGTGGCTTCGGCCTCTACATCTCTGGCGGCGCGCCGCGCGGATACTTCCCGGACAACTTCAGGATGTTTGGCCGTGGGTTCATCGAGGCCGTGCCGTTCCTGGACCGCGTGCCATACGCCGTCCTGATCCTGATCGGCATCGGCCTGATCGCCGGCTACCTCTTCCACCAGACGGTGCTGGGCCGCGATTTCCTGGCGATTGGTGACAACCCCAGGGCGTCCCGCCTGTCGGGGGTGCGCGTGGCGCGCGTCCGCGTGCTGACCTTCGTCGTCTCGGCGGTGTGCGCCGTCATCGGCGGCGTGCTCCTCGGCGGGTTCGGCGGCGTCACGATTGACGCCGGCCTGGGGCTGGAGCTGCAAGCCATCTCCGCGTGCGTGCTTGGCGGCGCGGCCCTGCTGGGCGGGAAGGGGTCTGTACCCCGCGCGATCGCCGGCGCCGTGGCGCTCGAGGCGCTGTTCACCCTGCTGAACCTGCTGGGTCTGCCAAAGCCACTGCGCGACGCTGTGCAAGGCATCATCATCATTGCAGCCGTCGCCTACGCGGCGATAGGTACGCGAACTCGAAAGTAGCGCGAACGTCCCGTTTGAGGCTCACGAAAGGAGGCCGTCGCACCGTACCCTTGCCGTCTTCCGAGATCTGTCAACCCAAAACACCTACCCCTATGAAAGAGGAGAAGAAGCGCATGTCGAACATACGCTCGAACCGAACAAGGCTGTTCGTGGGCCTGGCCCTGATGCTGGCCGTTGTCATGCTGGCCGCCGCCGCGTGCGCGGCGCAGCCCGCCGCTCCCACCGCCAGCCAGCCGGCGGCGCAACAGCCCGCCGCGCCGGCGCAGCCGACGGCGGCGCCCGCCGCCCCCGCCGCGCAAGCGCCGGCGTCGAACGCGCCAAGCGGCCTGGCGAGCGATGCCGCCAAGGTCAAGAGTGAGTTCTTCAACCAACAGGACCTGGATCGCCAGGTTCGGTTGCTGGGCGTGAAGCCCGAAGGGCCGGCGGACAAGCCCTGGGAGCAGATGCTCGAGCCGAAGATGGTGGACACCGCCAAGTTCAAGAAGCCCGGCCCGTACACCCTCTGCTTCTCCAACGCGGGCGTCAACAACCCGTGGCGTGTCGTCGGCTACAAGACGATGCAGGAGGAAGTGAAGCTCCACCCCGAGATCAAGGAGCTGATCCACGTGGACGCCGGCGGCAAGGATGAGAAGCAAATCGCCGACATCGCCGACCTGGTCGCCAGCGGCAAGTGCGATCTGCTCATCGTCTCGCCCAACACGACCGCCGCCCTGACCCCGGCTGTGGAGAAGGCGTGCGAGAAGCTGCCGGTGGTCGTCTTCGACCGCGGCGTGTTCACCGGCTGTCCGGTCAGCTTCATCAGCCCCATCGGCGGCTACGGGTTCGGCTACACGGGCGCGAAGTTCATCAGCGACAACCTGCCCAACGGCGGCAATGTGCTGGCGCTGCGCATCCTCCCCGGTGTAGACGTGCTGGAGACCCGCTGGGCGGCCGCCAAGCAGGTCTTCGAGAAGAACCCCAACGTGAAGGTCGTCGGTGTCGAGTTCACCGATGGCGACAACGCCAAGGTGAAGTCCATCGTGTCGGACTACCTCGACAAGTACAAGAAGATTGACGCGGTGTGGATGGACGCGGGCGCGACATCTGTGGCGGCAATCGAGGCCTTCGAGGACCGCGGTATCAAGCCCCCGATCATGAACGGTGAGGACCAGCAGGACTTCCTCAACAAGTGGCAGTCCTCCAAGATGACGGCGGTGTCCCCGACCTACCCGACGTTCCAGTGGCGAACGCCGATCATCGCTGCCATGCGCATCCTGAACGGCCAGCAGGTTCCGGGCACCTGGACCCTGCCGCAGCCGACGATCACCCAGGAGAACCTGGCGAAGTACGTCCAGCCCAACATGCCGCCGCTGCACTACGCCATGTGCGGATGCGAGAATATGCCGAACTACCCAGCGGCGTGGGGCGGCAAGTAGCGCAACACACTGTCTCTGGTCCCGGCTGGCGGCGCGCTTGTCGCGTCGCCAGCCGGAGCAGGCAGAAGGGGCCTGGGAGGGAACAAAGCCAATGATCGAAATTGGATTTCACACGGATGCGTTCAACAGCGCCTACTGGAGCTTCGAGCAGTGCCTGGCGTGGGCGCAGCGCAACGATGTGCGTTACATCGAGTGCGGCACGATTGACGGCGTGAGCTGGATTCACGGCCTCGGCTACCAGCCGCACGTCGCCCTCTGGGAGGATCCGCTCGCGCTGCGCGACAAGATGGCCGGCTACGGCGTCCAGTTCTCGCAGCTCGACGCGGCTTACCCGATCTCGCTGCCGAATGGGGCGTCGGTCGGCGTGCCATACATTCTGAACTCGATGCGCTGGGCCTACCTCGTCGGCTGCAAGCGCCTGGACACCACCGATCACAAGTACGCGCCGGAGGGCATGAGCGACGAAGAGGCGATGGAGCGCATGAAGCGCATCTACGGCGAGGTGCTGGAGGCCGCGGCGCGCTACGACATGACCATCAACATCGAGCCGCACGGCTACTACACCACGAAGCCGGAGTTCATGAGCCGAATGCTCGACTTCTACGACACGCCCTACCTGCGCATGAACATGGACACGGGTAACACCTTCATCGCCGGCCAGGACCCCGTCGCATTTCTCGAACGCTTCAAGGACCGCGTGAGCCACGTCCACGTCAAGGACGTCAGCGCGTCCCTGGCTGCCGCCATGCGCGGCGAATTGACGGGCATCGCCGTGAGCAACACAGCCATCGGCGACGGCGTGAACGTGGACAACATCAAAAAGTGCTTCGATATCCTGGTGGACATCGGGTACGACGGCGTCGTCAGCATCGAGTGCGAGGGCGAAGGCGGCCCGATGATCGAGAAGAGCCTGGCGTGGGTGCGGGAGATCGTCGCCGACGCCAACAACCGCCTCGCGGCCCGCGCCCCGCAGATCATCGCCTAGGGCTAGGAGACAACAGAGCATGGCGATCAAACTTGGCGTCAACATGGAGTTCGTCCGCCACCACGACCAGAGCTTCGAGTGGGGCGTGGCGAAGGCGGCGGAGATTGGCTACGAGTATATCGAGCCGATGGTACACATCGGCCGCGAGCTTCTCAGCGAGGCGCGCTACTTCCACTCGGTTTCGATGTATGACGACCCGTTGTGGGTGCGCGACCTGTGCGCCGGCTACGGCATCAAGCTGTCGGGGCTGTCGTCCCACACGCCGCTGTGCAAGCCAGAAATCAGCGTCGAGTATCTCAAGATGGCGATCCGCTGGGGCGCGGATGCCGGCGCGCCGGTCGTCAACACCGACGAGGGGCCGAAGCCCCGGTGGACCTCCAAAGAGATGGACTACACCCTGATGACCTACACGCTCCAGGAGGCGGCCTTTGTCGCCGAGCGCCACGGCATCAAGATCGGCCTGGAGCCGCACCAGCAGTACAGCAAGACGCCGGAAGGGCTGGACAGCATCTACAACCTGGCCGCCTCGCCGGCCATCGGCATCAACTACGATACGGGCAACAGCTACCTCGCCGGCGGCTCCGACCCGTATGAGTGGCTGGCGCACGTGCGCGACCGCCTGGTGCACCTGCACGCCAAGGACATCAGCTTCGCCCAGGGCGAGGCCGAGCGCGGCAAGGTGACGGGAACGCCCGTCGGCTGCGCCTGCGGTGACGGTGTCGTGGACTGGGCGCGGGTCATCGAGATCGTGAAGCCCGTGGCCGTAGACCGCGACATCGTCTTCAGCGTCGAATGTGGCAACGTGCCCGACGCTATCCGCAGCTTCGAGTATCTCTCCAGGCTCCTGCAGGGGACAGGCGAGACCCAGTTGGCCGACGCCTAAGCCGCGCGGTATTGCAGTCGAGAGCCTTCGGACCACGAAGGACACGAAAGTCCGCGAAAGACGCGAAAGCTCTAACGTGAGAGTTGCCTTTCGCGCCTTCCGCGCCCTTTCCGCCATGAAGGTCCGCTCGGGCCGCGCAGTCGCTTGCCGTCGCCACCGACGCGGGTCGGTGGCGGAGAGGGCGCGGTCTGCTGAAGGGCAGCACGGGCGGTCCGCCCCGCACATCCAAAGACGGCAGCCCACTTGAGTGGGCTTCGTCCGCTTAGCCTGGCACTTGAGTGCCAGGCGCTGGCTGCGCTCCAGGCGGGCGCGGAGGTCTCTCGTCATGCCTGGCGACAGGCCACAGAGGATGCCATGAGCGCCGAACACAAGTACCTCGTCGGTGTTGATCTGGGGACGAGCGCGACCAAGGCCGCGCTGTACACGACGGATGGCACGCTGGTCGCCGAGGCGCTGGCCGAGGTGCCGATCTACTACCCGCGGCCCGGCGTCGTCGAGCAGGAGAACAACGATTTCTACCGCACGGCGGCGCAGGCGGTGCGGACGTGCATCGCGTCGAGCGGGGTAGACGCGCGCCAGGTCGCCGCGCTGGCGTTCGATAGTCAGATGGCGGGGGTCGGGGCGGTGGACGAGGACTTCGAGCCGGCGACGCGCTTCGACTCCTGGCTCGACATGCGCTGCCAGCCCTACATTGACTACCTCAACCGCCACCACGCCGCGCTCGTGACAGAGCTGACCGGCTGCCCGCCGACGTGCGACCACGGGCCGAAGATTCTGTGGTGGAAAGAGGAACGTCCCGACGACTATGGCCGCATCGTCAAGTTCCTCATGCCGTCGGGCTATGTCGCCGGCAAGATGGCCGGGCTTCGCGCGGACCAGGCGTTTATTGACTACACCTTCATCCACTTTTCCGGCCTGAGCGACGCCCGCCAGGGGACGTGGTCGGCCGAGTTGTGCGGCCTGCTCGGCGTGGACATGGGCAAGCTGCCCGCGATTGTCGAGCCGTGGCGCGCGGTGGGCGAGGTCACGGAGACGGCGGCGCGGGAGTTCGGCCTCGCGCCGGGCACGCTCGTCGCCGCCGGCTGCGGCGACACGGCGGCCGGCGCGCTCGGCGCGGGCATCGTCCGCTCCGGGATGCTGTTCGACACGGCGGGCACGGCGGCGGTGCTCGCCGGCTGCACCGACACCTTCGTCACCGATGTCAAGCAGCGGGCGCTGCTCACCATGCGCTCGGTCATCCCCGGCCTCTGGCATCCGCTGGCCTACATCGCCGGCGGCGGCCAGGCCCTGCGCTGGTTCCGCGACCACTTCTTTAACGTCTACCAGGGCCAGCCTGGGCCGGGCGCGGGCGACTCGTATGCGGAGATGCTGCACATGGCAGCCGCCGTGCCGCCCGGCGCCGACGGCCTGCTCTTCTCGCCGCACCTCGGCGGCCGCATCTGCCCGGCGCAGCCGGACATGCGCGGCGCCTGGCTCGGCTTCTCCTGGGGACATACCCAGGCCCATTTCCTGCGCGCCATCCTCGAAAGCGTCGCCTTCGAGTACGCATACTACCTCGGCATCCTGCGCGAGGCCATACCCAACCTGACGCTCACCGAGGCCCGCGCCATCGGCGGCGGCGCGCGGAGCGACCTCTGGAACGAGATCAAGGCGAACGTCCTGGGCCTGCCGTACCAGCGCCTCCAGCGCTCGGAATTCGGCACGTGGGGCAGCGCGATGATCGCCGGCAAAGCGGCGGGACTCTTCGACGACCTGGCCGAAGTTGCGGCCCGGCACGCCCAGCCGCTCGGCGAGCCGACGCGGCCCCACCCGGACACCCAGGCTGTCTACCGGCCGCTGGCGGCGCGCTACGTTGACGCCGAGGCCCGCTTGAGCGAAACCTTCAGCGCGATGGCGCGGCATGCGCTTGAGGCGGCAGATTTCAGCGTATAGGAGAGTGTATCTGATGAGTACGCCAGTTCGAGTCTGCATGGTTGGCGCGGGGCGCGTCGGCAAGCTCCATTCCGGCACCTTGCGGCGCTATATCCCCGCCGGCGTCGTCGCCGCGCTCGTAGACCCGGTCGCCCGCATCCGCGACGAGACCGGCGACGAGTTCGGCATCGAGCGCCGCTTCGCCTCCCTGGACGAGGCGCTGGACAAGGCCGAGTTCGACGCCGTCATCATCACGACACCAACATTCACCCACCGCGACCTTGCCGTCCTCGCCGCCTCCTACGGCAAGCACGTGTTCCTCGAAAAGCCGATGGCGATGACCCTGGCCGAGTGCGACGACATCATCGGCGCGTGCCGCGACAACGGCGTCCACTTGCAGATCGGCTTCATGCGGCGCTTCGACCCCGATTTTGTCCTGGCGGCCGAGCGCATCCAGGCCGGCGAGATCGGCGAGCCGATGCTCATCAAGTCCCTGACCCACGGCCCCGGCCTCCCGCCGGCCTGGGCGAACGACCTGCACACGTCCAACGGGATGCTGGCCGAGGTCAACAGCCACGACCTGGACTGTGTGCGCTGGCTCATGGGGTCGAACATCGAGCGCATCTACCTCGAAGTCGCCAACTTCAAGGGCGCCGAGCGCGGCGCGACCGCCGCCCACTTCTACGACAACATGCTGGCGAATCTCAGGTTCGAGTCCGGTGGCATCGGTAGCATCTCCGGCGTCTGCCCGTGTGACTATGGCTACGACGCTCGGGTCGAGATTGTCGGCAAGAAGGGCATCATGCAGATTGGCGAGATGAAGGGCCGCGCCGTCGTCGTCGCCGTGGACCGCGAGCAGGGCCTGGTGACGCCCATCTTCCGCCGCTGGCCGGAGCGCTTCGCCCTGGGATACCTGCACGAAATCGAGGGCTTTGTGGCCTGCATCCAGACCGGCGCGTCGCCGCGGGTCACGGGGGAGGACGGGCGCTGGGCGGTCGCCGCTGTGCTCGCCGGCACGCGGTCGTTCCTGGAGGAGCGTCCGGTGCGCCTGTCGGAAATCCTGGCGGGCGATTGGACACCGGCCACCGTTCTGGCGCGGGAGTGAGGAGCCAACGATGAAAAGTACCATGCTGGCGGCGGTGTATCACGGCCCGAACGATCTGCGTGTCGAGGAAGCGCCTCTGCCGCAGTTCGGGCCAGACGAGGCGCTGCTCAAGGTGATAAGCGCCAACATCTGCGGCACGGACCTGCGCATCCTGCACGGCGGCCACCGCCTGTATCCCGTCGGCACGGTGCGCATTCCCGGCCACGAGGTCGTCGGTGAGATCGCGGCCCTGGGCGCGGCGGTGGAGGGGTACGAGGTCGGCGAGCGGGTGTTTGTCGCGCCCAACATGGGCATGGGCGCCAACCGCGAGACGATCTCCGGCAACAACAACCTGGACCCCAACTACCAGGCGATTGGCATCAACCTCGACGGCGCGTTCGCCGAGTACATGCGCGTCCCGGCGGCGGCGATTCGCCAGGGCAACCTCATGCCCGTCCGCGAGGATGTGGACCCGGCCGTGGCCGCGCTCGTCGAGCCGCTGGCGTGCGTGCTGCGCGGGCAGAACGCCGTCAACGTCCAGGGCGGCGACGTGGTGGTGGTGATGGGCGCGGGGCCGATTGGCATCCTGCACATGAAGCTCGCCCGCCTGCGCGGCGCCGTTCGCGTCATCGTCAGCGAGCCGGGCGAGTATCGCCGCGAGCAGGCGCGGCAGCTCGGCGCGGACCGCGTCGTAGACCCGGTGTCGGAAGACCTACGGGCCGTGGTATTGGCCGAGAGCGGCGGCCGCGGCGCCGACGTGGTGATCGTCGCCGCGCCGTCGAAGGTGGCGCAGCAGCAGGCCCTGGACATCGCCGGGCTGGGCGGGCGCATCAATTTCTTTGGCGGGCTATCGAAGGCCGACTCGGTCATCCAGTTCGACTCCAACAAAGTCCACTACAACGAACTTGTCGTGACCGGCACGACGGCGTGCAGCACATACGACTGCTGGCGGGCCGCCGAGATCGTGAACTCCGGCCGCCTCGACCTGGCCCCGCTGATCACGAGCCGCTTCCCGCTGGGCGAGGCGCCGGCCGCGTTCGCCGCCGCCGCCGACGGCAAGAACCTGCGCGTCTCCCTGGAGCCATAGCCATGTTCAGCCAGGTCATGACGGTCAACGGCCCGCTTCCGCCGTCCGCCCTTGGGACGACCGACGCTCACACCCATGTCTGGATCGCGGCTGTGGCGGGCGCTGCGGCGGACGCTCCCCAACTCCACGACGCGGCGGCTATCGTCCGCGAGCTTGAGGACTTCCGCCGCGTTGGGGGCGGGGCGGTGGTGGACTGCCAGCCGGGGGGCTGCGGCCGCGATGGTCGCTCGCTCGCGCGCCTGTCGGCCGCGTCAGGTGTCCACATCGTCGCCGCGACGGGCTACCACCGCGCCCGGTATTACGCGCCCGACGCGCCGCAGCTCCGCTTCACCGCCGAGCAGGCTTGCGACTACTTCGTGGGCGAGATTCTGGGCGGTCTGACGGAGACCCGCGAGGACGCTGGGCCGGTCTATCCAGGTTTCATCAAGATCGCCGCCGAAGCAACCCTGGAGCAGTCACCCCTGGCGCTCATGGAAGGCGCGGCGGCGGCGTCCCTGGCGACGGGCTATGCCATCGAGATGCACACCGAGCAGGGCGCGTCCGCCGAGCACTTCCTGGAGTTCTTCATTCAACAGGGCGTCTCTCCGCAGCGCCTCGTCTTCTGTCACATTGATAAGCGGCCCGACGTTGCTCTCCACCGCGAGTTGGCCGCCGCTGGCGTCGTTCTCGAATACGACACGTTCTTCCGCCCCAAGTATCAGCCGGACACGAATGTCTGGCCGCTCCTCGAAGCCCTGGCCGCCGCCGGGTTCGACCACCAGATTGCGCTTGCCACGGACATGGCCGACTCAGCCATGTGGCGCTCCTACGGCGGCGGGCCGGGCATGGCGGCGTTCGTGACGCAGATCGGGGCGCGGCTGGCGAGCGTGGGCTTCCAGGATAGCGCCGTTCGCAGCCTGACCGGCGGCGCGATCGCCGAGCGCCTCGCCGTACCAGTGGCGCAGGGAGGAGTTTGATGATGAACGCCCCTCACGCATTTCGCCTTGACGGGCCAGGCTTTGTCCCGTCCCAATTCGACAATCACCTTCAAAGGCGCTTGAGCGCCATGCAGGGACAATATCTCGACGCCGACGCCTATGCCCACCTGTTGAGCGAGAACGACGTTCTCCTGTATGAAGTGTACGAGCTTCAGCGCCCGACGGTCGCGGGGGAGTTGCTGCACGGCGTCTCCATCGTGCATCCTGGCGCTGTTGGCGACGAGTATTTCATGACCAAGGGCCATTTTCATACGGTGCTAGACACCGCCGAAATCTATTACTGTCTCAGCGGGCGCGGCATCATGGTGATGGAGACGCCGGAGGGCGACTGGGCGGTCGAGGAGCTGACGCCGGGCAAGGTGCTGTACGTTCCGCCGCGCTGGGCGCACCGCTCGGTCAACACGGGCGACAACCAGGACCTCATTACGTTCTTTGTCTATCCCGGCAACGCCGGGCACAACTACGGCACGATCGAGGCCCAGGGCTTCCGCAAGCTCGTCATGCGCTGCGACGGCGAGCCGACCGTCGTGGACAATCCGCGCTGGCGAGCGCCGGAAACGCGGCCATGAAGCCGCTGCGCGACTGCCACGTCCTCGTCACCGCCACGTCGTTTGGCCGCGCCGACGCCTGCCTGCGGTCGGAGCTTGAGGGGGCCGTCGGCCGCGTGACCTACAACCCTGTCGGCAAGCCGCTCACCTCGGCGCAGCTCGCCGACCTGTTGTCGGGGGCGGACGGCTGCATCGCCGGACTGGACGACTTCGACGCCGCCGCTCTGCGAGGGGCCGACGGCTTGCGCGTGATCGCGCGCTACGGCGTCGGGACAGACAACGTGGACCTCGACGCCGCGCGCGCGCAGGGCATCATCGTTACCAACACGCCGACGGCGAACGCCGTCTCGGTGGCCGAGCTGACTATGGCGCTGCTGCTGAACCTGGCCCGTCCTATCCTGACGGCCGCCGAAGCGACACGGCGGGGCGAGTGGCCGCGCACCACCGGCCTGCTGCTCGAAGGCAAGACCGTCGGTCTCGTCGGGCTGGGGGCCATCGGCAAAGGGGTGGCGCGCCGCCTGGTCCCTTTCGACTGCCGCATCCTGGCTTACGATGTGGCGGCGGACGCGGCGTTTGCGGCGGCGCACGGCGTCGAGTTGGTTTCGCTAGCGACCCTGCTGGCCCAGGCGGATTTCGTCTCGCTCCACGTGCCCCTCTTGCCCGCGACGCGCGGCATGGTGGATGCGGCCTTTCTGCGGGCAGTGAAGACGGGCGCGTTCCTCATCAACACGTCGCGGGGCGAGCTGGTGGACGAGGGGGCGTTGTGCGACGCCTTGCGCGGCGGCCACGTGCGCGGCGCGGCGCTGGATGTGTTCGACACGGAGCCGCCCGACCCTGACAATCCCCTGCTGCGCATGCCGCAGGTCATCGCCACGCCGCACATGGGCGCGCACTCCGACGGCGCGATGAACGCCATGGGGCGGCTGTCTCTGGACGACTGCCTGGCCGTGTTGCGGGGCGATAGCCCACGCTACCGAGTCGTCTGATACGGGCGCTCTGACGGCCCGTGACACCCTGTCTCGACATAAAAGAAGGAATCATGGACAGACCAGACCTCAATCTACAGCCTGAGAGTGGGACGAACGCCTACGCCATCCAGACCAAGAGTGTGCCCACGTTCTACTTCATCGGCGTGACGACCGGCAAGTCCTCCATCAACAAAGTCTTCCCACTGTGGATGAAAGAGTTGGGCCGCCCGGACGTCGTGCTGGAGGGGATGGACCTGAAAATCCACGACACGCCGGCGGCCTACCGCGCCGCCGTCGCCCAGATCAAGTACGACCCCCAATCCATCGGCGCGCTCGTGACGACCCACAAGATTGACCTGTACGAGGCGGCGAAGGACATGTTCGACTATCTCGATCCTTACGCTGAGCTGACGGGCGAGCTGTCGAGCATCTCGAAGCGAGATGGGCGTCTCGAAGGCCACGCTAAGGACCCGATCACGGCGGGCTTGAGCATGGACCACATCACGGGCGCGGGGTACTTCGGCCGCACAGGCGGGGATGTCCTGATCTTCGGCGCCGGCGGCTCGTCGGTCTCGACCGTCCTTCACCTCATCTCCAAAGCCGACAAGGCCGACCGGCCGCGCCGCATCATCGTCGTCAACCGCTCGCCGAAGCGTCTCCACAGCATGCAGGCGATGGTGGATACCCTGGCGACGGACATCGAGATGACGTACATCGAGAACGCCGACGCACGGCGGAACGACCGCATCATGGCCGACCTACCCGACGGCAGCATCGTCGTCAATGCCACCGGCATGGGCAAGGACACGCCCGGCTCGCCGGTCACGGACGACGGCCTGTTCCCACGCCACGGCATCGCCTGGGAGTTCAACTATCGCGGCGAGCTGGACTTCCTGCACCAGGCCGAGCGTCAGGCCGAGAGCCGCAACCTATTCGTGGAGGATGGCTGGGTGTATTTCGTCCACGGCTGGTCTCAGGTCGTGGGGCAGGTGCTGCACGTTGAGATCACCGATGATGTGTTTGGACGGCTGGAACGGGCCGCCGCGACCGTTCGCGGTTAGCCCGCCGCCGCCCGATAAGGAGAGTGCCTGATGATGAAAGCGCGCCTTGCGCCGGTGTACTTCGATCCCGGCCGCGATGAGCAGTTCGACTTGCAGCTCGCGGCTCTCCAGGAGTCGCTCCAGGATGTCGCCGAGTTCCTACCACCCGTCGCGCTGGGGCAGCCGCTGCCGGCCGACGCCGACGCTGTGCTGTTCCCGCAGATCCTCGGCGAGGCGTATCGGCAGCTCGTGCACTTCAAGGCGATTGACCGCCCCATCCTCATCGTGACGTCGGAGTTCGGCACGATGGCGATGTGGGACTGGGAGATTGCCAGCTACATGCGCGCCGAAGGCGTCAACACCATCACGCCGTACAGCCTTGCGCAGACGCGCAAGGTGTGCCGCGCCCTCGGCGTCAAGCGTGAACTGGCGCAGACGACGTTCCTCGCGTTCCAGGACAACCCCGGCGCCGGCTTCCAGCCCGAAATCTTCAAGCGCTTCTACTGGTGGGAAGACGAGTGCACGCAGCGGATGTTCCAGAAGTTCGGCGTGACCATCGAGAAGCGCAGTTTCAGGGATCTGGGCGCGGCGGCAAAGGCTATTCCGGACGCGGAGGCCGACGCAACGCTGGCGCAGTGGGAGCTGAACACGCCCGGCGTCTCGCCCCACTCGCTGCGCAGCGCCATCAAGATGTACATCGCCCTCAAGCGTGAGATCGGCGACGACGAGCGCATCGGCGGGGTGGGCATCAACTGCCTGAACGAGTCCCACTTCTCGGACACGACACCGTGCCTGGCGTGGAACATGTTCTACACCGAGCGGCGACTCATCTGGGGCTGCGAGGCCGACACCCTCTCCATGCTCACCAAGTACATCCTGAACCGCTCGCTGGATGTTCCCATTATGATGACGAACCTGTACCCGTTCCTGATGGGCATGGCGGCGCTGAAGCACGAGCGCATTGATCGCTACCCCGACGTCCTCCACAACCCGGACGATTACGTCCTGGTCGCCCACTGCGGCTACCTCGGCGTGCTGCCGCAAGCCTTCGCCACCGAGTGGGCTTTGCGCCCGCGCGTTCTCCGCATCACCGACCCGAACGCGACGGCCATTGACGCCTTGCTGCCGACCGGCGACGTCACCCTCGCCAAGCTTGCACCGACGATGAACACCCTTACCGTGGCGGAGGGGGACCTGGAGGGCTACGCCCAGTTCCCCAACTCCGACTGCCTGAACGGCGGCGTCATTCGCGTGTCGAGCGGGCCGCGTCTGATGAAGCGCGCCTCGTCCCACCACTATCTGCTGATGACGGGCCACGTCCGCGACGATATTGACTTGATTTCCAACGTGTTCGGTCTGGCGGTGGAGACGATCTAGGGGGTGTGAACTGTAGCGCCGACTTCAGTCGGCCCAGGGAGTTGTCGCATGAGAATCGGTATCAATACCTTCGTCTGGGTGTCACCGTTTAGCACCGAGTCCATTGGGCTGGTGCGCAAGGTGAAGGACTTCGGGTTTGACGTGTTCGAGATGGCGTGCGAGGAGCCGGCACGCATTGACGTGGGCGCGGTCAAGGCGGCCCTCGACGAGACCGGCCTGGGCGCGATCGTGTGCGGCGTCTTTGGCCCCGACCGCGACCTGAGCAGCGATGATGCCCAGACTCGCCCTGCCACCAAGGACTACGTCCGCTGGATGGTGGACACGGCCCAGGCCCTCGGCGCGCCGGTCGTGTGCGGCCCGGCCTACTCGTCGGTCGGCAAAGCGCGCCTGCTGCCGCCCGCCGAGCGCGACGCCGAGCGCCGCCGCGCCGCAGACGGGCTGCGCGAGCTGGGCGACTACGCCGGCGAGCGCGGGGTCCGGCTCGCCCTCGAGCCGCTGAACCGCTTCGAGGTGGACATGATCAACACGGTCGAGCAGGGCCTGGCGCTGCTCGACGAGATTGGCAGCCCGGCCGTCGGCCTGCACCTCGACACGTTCCACATGCACATCGAAGAGAAGGACACCGAGGCAGCGATTCGCCGCGCCGGTGACCGGCTCTTCCACTTCCACGCCTGCGAGAACGACCGCGGCATCCCCGGCACGGGCCAGGTCAACTGGGACGGCGTGGCGCGCGGGTTGACGGCGATTGAGTACGACGGCGTTGTAGCGATCGAGGCGTTCACTCCGACGTTGGAAGCCATCGCTCGCGCCGTCTGCCTCTGGCGGCCCCTCGCCCCAGACCAGGACACGCTGGCGCGGCAGGGCCTTGCCTTCCTGCGCGATCTCCTGCCGCTAGATTAGCCCCTCTATTCCGCCACCTGGATCGCCTGGCGGGTGAAGCGGTCTACGACGTCCGAGATGGCGAAGCGCGGCTGGCCGATAAGGTATGAGTGGATGCAGTTGTTGAACCGCTGATACCAGTGCGGCGGTATGCCATCCTTTCCGACAATCGCGCCGACGATGCTGCCTGCCGTCGCCGCCGTGCAGTCGTTGTCCAGCCCCATCGCCACCGTTTCGCCGATGACGCGGGTCAGGTCCGTGCCGCCGATGGACAGACCAAAGATGGTCAGGCAGGCGTTGGGCGTGGTATGGACGCCCTCGACCCGCGCGAAGCGCTCGTCTACCGCGGCCCGCGCCTCGCGGTAGGTCTTGATGCGCGGCGCTGCGTCCAGCGCCCAGGCGATGTGTTGCGCGAGCTGGCACGCGGCGGGAATCTCGGTCAACCCGATGGCGATGGCTTCGAGCGGATCCGAGACACTGAACGCCGCCGCAATCGCCGCCGAGAAGAGCACCTCGCCGTAGATGCCCTGGCGGCGGTGGCTGATGTAGGCGTCGCGGTATGCCATGTCGGCGGCCCGTTCCGGCCAGCCGGGCGCAAGGTAGCCCCAGGGATCGGAGCGGATGTCCGCCCCGATCCACTCGGTGAAGGGATTCTCGACGGCGCCGGCATCGAGGGCTTGGACGCCGGCCTTCAGGTTCCGCAGCGTCACCTCCTCGGCGGTGCAGGCGTAGGGCAGATACTTCAGCCAGGCGGCGCCGACATCCGCCGTGGTGAACCACGGCCCGTAGTTCTCGACGATCAGCAGCCCCAGCAGCGTGTAGGCGAGGTCATCGTCCACCGGGACGCCGTCCATCTTGTGGCGCGTGTAGTCCTGGCGCGGGCTGAGGGCGTAGCGCAGCGCGAACGGGTCGGGGACGTACTGCCAGTAGTCGCGCGGCGGAAAGGCCTCGCCATTCTCCCGCGCCAACGCCTCCATGCGCTCGATGCTCCAGAACTCCACCGGCGACCCCAGCGTGCAGCCCGCAAAGCGGCCGAGAAGCGCGCCTTCGAGCTTCTCCCGGTAGAGCTGCGTGTCCAGGCCCTCCCAGACGCGCCGTGGCCCGTCGGGGCGTAGGGCGCGGATGGCGTCGAGGTCGTTCGGCTCTCGCTGCGCCAGGCCCGCGTCGGGCGACAGGGCCTGCAGCGCGGCCAGGGCTGCCTGGAGCGCCTGCTCGGCCTGCGCCAGCACGGGCGCGATGCCGTCCGCGCCGTAGTCATGCTGAAGCTGACCGTAGAGATGGATAAGCTCGACGAGCTGGCTGAGCCGGGAGTCATCGGGGTAGGGCATGGTGAGCGTCCTCTGCTGGGATGGCGGTGGATTGTCGGTCACGCGCTTTGCTGCCGTAGCAGGAAGCGCTGAATCTTGCCGCTCGGCGTCTTGGGCAGCTCCGTCACGAAACTGATCTCGCGCGGGAAGGCGTGGGCCGAGAGGCGCTCGCGCACGTAGCGCTTCAGTTGCGCTTCCAGCGTCGAGCTGGCCTCGTAGCCCGATCGCAGGACGACGAATGCCTTGACGATCTCGCCGCGCTCCTCGTCCGGCTTGCCGATGACCGCCGCCTCCGCGACCGCCGGATGCTCGATGAGCGCGCTCTCGACGTCGAACGGCCCGATACGGTAGCCGGCCGAGGTGATGATGTCGTCGTTGCGGCCGGTGAAGAAGAAGTGGCCGTGGTCGTCCAGCTCGGCGACATCGCCGGTCAGGTAGTAGCCGTCGCGGATGGAGAGCGTGTCTTGCTGCCAGTAGCCCTGGAAGAAGTACAGCGGCGACGTGGCGATGCGCACGGCGACCTGGCCCGGCGTCGCCGTGCCGACCGGCTGTAAGTTGGCGTCCACGGCGACCATGTCGAAGCCCGGCATGGGCAGGCCCATCGAGCCGGGGATGAGATCAGCGCGCAGGCCGTTGTAGTTGCACACCGCCATCCCGATCTCCGTCTGCCCGTACTGGTCGAAAACGGTGATGTCCAGGTTGTCGGCCACCCAGCGAATCGCCTCCGGGTTGAGCGGCTCGCCGGCGCTGCACGCGGCCCTGAGCTGCAAGCTGTGCTGTTTCGCCATTGCCGGCCCCGCCGCCATGAGCATGCGGTACGCGGTCGGCGCGGCGGCGAGCAGGGTAATGCCGTACTTCTCCAGCATGCGGTACGTGCTCTCCGTCGTGAAGCCGCCCTGGTAGAAGTGGGTCGTGTAGCCGAGCACCAGCGGCGTCGTCACGGCGTAGTACAGGCCATACGCCCAGCCGGGGTCGGCGACGTTCCAGTAGCGGTCTTCGGCGGTCACGCCCATGGCGTACCGCATGTAGACGATGAACGCCATCAGCGCCTTGATCGGCACGGCCACGCCCTTGGCAAGGCCGACGGTGCCGGAGGTGAACAGCAGCAGGAACGGATCCTCGCCGCGGCGCATGACCGGCTCGAACTGGGTGGGCTGCGCGGTCAGGGTCGCCGCAAACGGAATGTCGCCGTCCGGCGTGTCACCCGTTGCGCCGCTGACGATCATCACCGGCGGGAGCTTGGCGATGCTCGCCAGCTTCGCGCGGTTGGTTGTATCGGTGACGATGAGTTTGGCCCCACTCCGCTCAAGGCGGTACTCGATGGCTTTGGGGCCGAACGCGGTGAACAGGGGGAGGTAGACGCCGCCGACACGCCAGGCGCCGAGGGCGACGATGATCAGCTCCGGGATGCGCGGCAAGAGGCACGCCACCCGGTCGCCGGGCCCGATGCCCTGGGCGCGCAGGAAGTTGGCGAAGCGGGCCGACTGCTCTTGCAGCTGGGCGTAGGTGAACTCGGCGCTCTCGCCGTTCACCCCTTCCCATCGCAGCGCGACCCGTCCGGAGGGCGCGTGGCGGTCGCACGCTTCGTAGCACACGTTGATGCCGGTCTCAAGGTCGCCCGACAGCATCGCCGCGATATGTTCTGGGCGAAAGTCGCGCACGAATTCGGCGTAGTCAGGCAGGGAGGTTGTTTCAGCAGGGGATTGAGGCGTCACCGTTGACATTCTTTTCCCTCCTCAGAGGTAAGGCCGCCGGCGCAGTCGGCAGCATTTCTGATTTACCGCCGAACTATATCCATCGCCGGGCGTTTGTCAATCGGTGTGGGGGCCTCGACACAGGCGAGGGCCGCCCGTCCCGCCGGACTCGGTTCGCTACGGAGGAGGCAATTCCCATGCCGCGACTCCGCGATGGACTGCTTGACCGGGGGCGCAGAGAAGGACTAGACTTGTGCCAAAGGAGAAACGCACATGAGCGCGCAGGACTTCTACTCGACATTTGGCTCGATCACCGACCCCGGCGACCTGGGCTACCTGCTCGACAACCTCCCCACCGACGTAGCCGGCCTGTGCCGCGTCGTCCAGGGGCTGGTGCTGCACATTTTCTGGGCAAACCGCTACGGGGTGCAGCTATCCCCGCAGCGGCAGGAGGAGGTGCAGCTGCGCTTCGTGCGCCCGCAGCTCCAGCGCCTTGTCGAACTCGATCCACGACCGCTGACAGAGGCTCGCCTCCCGGAGAAACGCCTGGTCGGCAACTGCCGCGATTTCTCCACGCTGCTGACGGCGATGCTGCGACGGCAGGGCGTGCCGGCGCGGGCGCGCTGCGGCTTCGGCGCGTACTTCATGCCCGGCCATTTCGAGGACCACTGGGTATGTGAGTATTGGAACGAGGCTCAAGGACGGTGGGTGTTGGTGGACGCGCAGCTCGACGCGCTGCAACGCGACGCGCTCCGGCCGCCGTTCGACCCGCTCGACGTGCCGCGTGACCAGTTCATTGTCGGCGGCCGGGCGTGGCAGATGTGCCGGGCGGGCGAGGCCGACCCCGAGGCGTTCGGCATCGCCGACATGCACGGGCTGTGGTTCGTCCAGGGGGACTTCGTGCGCGACGTGGCGGCGCTCAACAAAATGGAACTGCTGCCGTGGGACGTGTGGGGTCTGATGCGGGGACCGGACGAGGACAACACCGCCGAGGACCTGGCGTTCCTGGACGACCTGGCGGCGCTGACGGCGGGCGATGTACCCGACTTCGACAAGGTGCGGTCGCTGTACGAGGCGGACGCTCGGCTCCATGTGCCGGACGTTATCCAGAGCTTCGTTGCGGGCGTGCCACGCCCCGTGTCCCTCGCAGAGGCAATAGCGATGGAGACGCGGCCATGATGCGGGATTACCCGAAGCCGATCAAGAAGCTGATACGTCAATACGCCGAGGTGGCCTACGAGCGCGAGCTGCGGGCCGAGCTGGACAGGCTGGCGCAGGGCTTTGCCGAGTGGCAGGCCGGTCAGATCTCAAGCTGGGATTTGAGCGACCGGATTCACAAATACGAGACAGGGCCATCGCGGGAGCTGTACAAGCGCTACAGCGACGGCTCCGCCGACGCCAATGTGGCGTGGGCCGTCCATCAGGGGCTGATGTCGCGGGATGAGGTCGCGCCGGAGGTGTTGGAAGCCCTCGCGCCCTGGCTTAGCTTCTACGAGGCGCAATAGTTTCAGCGTGCGCCCAGGCTTTCGAGTGCGCCAGGTGCTTGATGCTGTCGAAGGTGCTGGCGCTGAGGATGGCGTCGAGGCTGTCAATCTCCAGCGCCTGCCCGAAGTAGTGGTACGTCGGGCCGCTCGGCACGTATAGCCCGCCGTCTGGCAGAATCAGCACGTAGAGCTGATCCAGCACCTGCGTGGAGAGGAAGTTGATGCGGATGCGGAAGCGCCGCGCCTCCACCTGCCGCACCATCCCCTCCCAGGCCTCATCAGACACGATGAGGCCGTCCCAGTGGCACGGCTCCCACGAGCGCGGGAACACCTGGAAGACGTTGTAGAACACGCGGTTGAGGGTCGTGTCCGCCCACGCCTGGGTCAACGCGGCGATGTTGACCACGTCGTCCACGCCGTCGCGCGTAACCGGGGTGCATACCTTCACGTCTATCTCAGGGTAATCGCGCAGGAGATCGAGGGCGGCCATGAGCGCGGCGAAGTGGCCGCTGTGCTTCGTGCGCGCGTTGCGGGTCTCGTTGGAGCCGTCGAGGGGCAGGGAGATCAGGGCGACGCAGCCGCGCGTCGTGTCGAGGAACTCGCGGGTCAGGCGGTCGCCGGTGGTGGAGACGGCGACCTCCAGGCCGCTATCGTGGGCGTGGCGGACGAGGGGTACGATGTCGCGGCGGAGCAGAGGGTCGCCGCCGGTGAACACGACGCGGCGCACGCCAAACGCCTGCACGCGGTCAATAATGGCAAGGGCGGTGTCCGTGCCGACCGCGGCCATGCGGCGCGGCGGCCCCCAGCAGTACTCGCACGCCTGGGTGCAGGCCGCCGTCACGTGGAAATCAATGGTCGCAACCTTGTCGCTCACCGGGGACGCTCCTTCCTGGGATACCCCGACGCGGCGATGGGGTGGTCTACCCGGCGCGTTTGCGCGTTTCGTCCTGGGCGCGGCGCGGGTAGGGGATGACGTCGGTGGGGCGGCGCGCCTCGGCCGGGATCGTCACGTCGCGGACGCCGGCGCGGCGGAGGGCAGCTTCGTGGGCGGCCCACTCCAGGCTGTCGTCGAGGGGCGCCAGGTTGTCGTCCTGGTGGCTGTGGCGCAGGGCGAGGTGCAGGAGGTGGTCGGCCAGGTGGGGGTTCTTGGGCAGAACGGGGCCGTGGAGGTAGCAGCCGTAGGCGTTCTTGAACACCGCGCCTTCGGTGTGGTCCACTCCATTATTCCCATAGCCGGCGATGGTCGTGCCGAGGGGTGTCGCCTTGTCGCCGAGATACGTCCGACCGCCGTGGTTCTCGAACCCGACGAGCGTGCGCACGGGCCAATCGGCGGCGGCCGGAGCAAGCTCGATGGCGATGTTGCCGATGCAGCGGGGGACCTGAGTGCCAGGGTGGTGGGTTACGATGTCGAACAGCCCTACGCCGGGCAGGTCCGGCCCCTCGGCCGGGCGGTAGTAGTGGCCCATGAACTGGTACGCGGCGCACACGAACAGACCGGGCGTGCCGTCCACGATGGTGGCGCGGATGGCGGGGCCTTTGCGCAGGCGCAGGTCGTCGGCCGCGATCTTCTGCTCGCGGTCCTGCGCCCCGCCCATGAAGATCAGGTCGCAGCCCATGATCTCGCGCTCAGATGTCCCTAGCTCGATCTGCCGCACCTCGATCGTGATGCCGCGCCACCGGGCGCGGTTCACGAGGGTTGTGATGTTGCCCCGGTCGCCATATGTACCCATCAAGCGTGGGTAGAGCCAGCCTAAGGTCAGCCGCCGCATAGCCAGGTCCTTTGATCGGGTGGTGTGCCAGTCACAGGATGCGCTCACCGCGAATCAGTCCGCGAATGTCGAGCATCGCCGAGTAGGTGGGCAGGATGAACAGCTCCTGGCCGGGCGCCAGGTAGGTGATGGCCGTGTTGATGGCGTCGCCCAGGTTCTCGGTGACATAAGTCGGGTTGCGCGTCACGTCCCAGCCGGCGTACTTCACGCGCACGGCCATGTCGTAGGCGCGCAGACCACTGATAACCAGGGCGTTCGCCTGACCGACCAGATGCTCGAAGTCAATGTCCCATATCCAGGATACATCAGTTCCATCCGGTGTCAAGTCGTTGAGCGCGAGCAGCACGACCTTGCGGCCGGGGAACTCGCTCAGGAGGCGCAGGCTCTGGTTGAAGCCGGTCGGGTTCTTGGCGAGGATGATGCGCGCCGGGTACGTCTTGCCGTCCGGCCCAGGAATCGTGACCTCTTCGAGTCGGCCGAACGCGGGCTTGAACGAGCGCAGCGCCTTGTCCGGGTTCGTCCCGCCAACGCCCAGGGCGCGCGCCGCGGCGAGGGCGGCCAGAGTGTTGTAGCGATTGTAGATGCCGGGCAGGGGGAAATCCACGCCCTCGCTGTCCATGTCGAGCGTTGGCTCTTGCAGGCCGCAGTTGGGGCAGCGCCACACGCCGAGATGCGAGTAGTAGATGCCCTCGAACTCCAGCGGGGCGTCGCACGCCGGGCAGTAGATTGAGTCGGCGGTGTGCTCCATCTCGTGGTGCAGCAACGAGCGGTCGCCCAGCCCGAAGGTGAATGTGCGCGCCGCGACGCCGATGCCCAGGCCGGCGATCGTCGGGTCGTCGGCGTTGATCACCAGGACTGTCTCCGGCGGCAGCGTGGAGAGGCTCTTTGCCCACAGCGCCGCCAGAAGGTTGACTTCACCGTAGCGGTCGAGCTGGTCGCGGAACAGGTTGAGCAACAACAGCGCGCGCGGCTCGACCGCCCGGAGGACGTGGGGCAGGGTGGCCTCGTCCACTTCAAACAGGCCGAAGTCGTAGTCCAACCGGCCGCTGGCGCTGGCGCTCAGCAGGAGGGATGTGGTCAGGCCGCTGACAAGGTTGGCGCCGCTGGCGTTGGTGATGACGCGGTAGCCCTGCTGCTCCAGCAGCTGCGCCAGCATCTTCGTGGTGGTCGTCTTGCCGTTCGTGCCGGCGACCAGGATGACGCCGTAGCGGATCTGGGCCGCCAGCTGCCGCAGCAGGGTCGGCTCGACGCGCAGCGCGACCTCGCCCGGCATCGTCGTCCCCGCGCCCCGTCCGAGGCTGCGGATGAGGCGGGCGGCGCTCTTGCCTGCGGCCACGGCGGCGCGGCCGCGGGCGGACAGGGGCGCGGCTGACGCGGATGGGGATGGGTTGGCGGAGAGCGAGTTACCGGCGGATGTCATGTGGCTCAATTTGGTGCAGGCCGCCAGGCGGTCTGCGGCGGAACGGCGCGTCTTGTGTCCCTCCATTATAGCCTGCGCGGAAGGACGCGGCAAAAACGACACAATTTTCACGTAATTCACCCTTCCGGCGCGTCTCTTTTTGGGGTCAAATTCCGTTATACACTGTGGTCGGCGTTGGCACGTTGCTGAAGTCTGGGGGGACCGGCAACAGGCCGACGCCGGCTCTTTTTCTGAATTTCCCGATTTGCCCGTAACTTTTTCGCAATCCGTGCGTATGAATTCATGAATATACCCCAAGGAAGGCAAACCACGGACCGTCCCCCCGCCGTGGTTTGCCTTCCCTTGTTTTGTGCGAGAGGACTCTCTATAGGAGTTACGCAGTTGACGATAACGCGAGTAAACTTGGGCCATGAACAAGCCAAAATGTGACGAATTCGACTACATCCACTTTCTGATCGCCGCGCAGAAGGTCTACAGTAACGTCGAAGCCGCCAAGTGCCACCCCGACGCGGACAGCGATGGCCCAGCGCATGACGCCTACACGCGGCTGCTGAAACGCTGTCAGTCCGATGGTGAGGCGCTGTGGCAAGAAGTGCGGCCCTGCGTATCGCGGCAGGGCGGGTGTCTGGTCATCGACGACACAACCCTGGATAAGCCCTACGCGCGGGCGATGGACTTGGTCACGCGGCACTGGTCGGGCAAGCATCGGGCGGTGGTGCAAGGCATCAACCTCATCAGCCTGCTGTGGACTGACGGTGACGCGCTGTGGCCGTGCGACTTCCGCCTGTACGCCAAGCACGACGATGGGCTGACCAAGAACGACCACTTTCGCGCGATGGTCGCCACAGCTGCCACCCGTGGGCTGTCGCCTGAGTTGGTGGCCTTCGATAGTTGGTACGCCAGCCTGGACAACCTCAAGGCCATTCGCACGCTGAACTGGCACTGGCTGACCCAACTCAAGAGCAATCGTCAGGTGAACCCAGATGGCTCAGGCAATCGGCCCATCCGTGAGTTGCCGATCGCCCGTGGGGGCGCCATCGTGCATCTGAAAGGCTACGGCGTGATCAAGGTGTTCAGGACGGCTGACCCACACGGCGGCGTTGAACACTGGGCGACCTCGAACCTGGCGATGACGCTGGAGCAGTGTGCCGAGTATGCTTACGCTGCTTGGGGCATCGAAGTCTACCATCGCGGTCTGAAGCAGTTCTGCGGTGTGGAGCGCGCTCAACATCGTGGGCAGGCGGCCCAGCGCAACCACATTGGCTTGGCGATCCGCGCCTTCTTGCGTTTGGAGAGCCAGCGTTCGGTTCATGGCCGCTCGTGGTTTGAGGCCAAGACCGCCATCATCCGCGACGCCGTCCGCGCTTATCTGGCCCAACCTTTTTATCAGCTTATGCCAACTGCGTAACTCCTATCTCTATATGAATACCTGGGGCTTACAGGGGCAGGTCGTCGGCGAGGGCGGCGACACGCGCCGGGCGGTCGTCGTCGTGGACGGCGGGCGCATCGCCGACGTGACGACCGAGCCGCCGGCCGGCGTCGCCCTCGAGGACCTGGGCGACGCGATCATTGCGCCCGGCCTGATAGATTTGCAGCTCAACGGCGCTTTCGGCCACGATTTCACCCTTGACCCATCCTCTGCCGAAGTCGTCGCCGCTGGTCTGCCGCGCTATGGCGTGACGGCGTTCCTGCCCACGCTCATCACCTCGCCGCTCGAGACGTACCCTGAGCGCCTGCGGGCCCTGGCGCAGCTGGCCGAGCGCCAGCCGCCGTTGTCCGCTGCCATCCTGGGCGTGCACGTCGAAGGGCCGTTCTTGAGCTATGGCAAGCGCGGCGCGCACAACCCGGCCTATCTGCGGACGCCGACTGTCGAGGCCCTCCGGCCGCTCCTGGCCGACGGCAACGTGCGCATCCTGACCCTCGCGCCTGAGCTGCCCGGCGCGGCGGAGGCCATCGCCTTCCTGCGGCAGAACGGTGTCGTCGTGAGCCTGGGCCACTCCGAGGCCGACTACGACACCGCGCACGCTGCGCTGGCCGGGGGGGCGGGCTGGGGGACGCACCTGTTCAACGCCATGCCGACGCTCGGCCACCGCGAGCCGGGCCTGGCTGGGGCGCTCCTGGAGCGGGAGCTGCCGCCGGTCGGCCTCATCGTGGACGGTGTCCACGTGCACCCATCGGCGGTGCGGGTGGCGTGGCGCGCGAAGGGCGCGCGCGGCATCAGCCTGGTCAGCGACGCGATGGCGGCGCTGGGCATGCCGCCGGGTGTCTACCACCTGGGCGACGACGACGTGATCGTGGACGAGGTGTCGGCGCGGCGCGCCCACGGAACCCTGGCCGGCAGCATCCTGAGCATGGACGAAGCGCTGCGGAACATGGTGGCGTACACGGGCTGCACGGCGGGTGCGGCGGTCTGGATGGCAACCGGCGTGCCGGCGGACGTCCTGGGGCTACCCCGCAGGGGCCGCCTGGCGCCGGGTTTCGACGCCGACATCGTTGTGTTGACGCCGGACCTGCACGTCCAGCGAACGATCGTCGGCGGCGAGATCGCTTACCAACGCGCTTAACCCAAGAGGGGGGAGCTGCCACGGAGGCACAGAGGACACGGGGAGCGCAAACGAAGTAACGACTCATGAGCCGTTACTCATTATCGCCGCATTCGGCTGGCGGCGGTGGGGGCAGGTTTCAAACCTGCCCCTACTCCAGCGCCAGCACTATCGCGGCAACAAGTAGTTAGTCTTCATGGGTCGTTTCCCAGCCCGCAGAACGACTAAAGTCGTCACTACATAAGTCTGGTTCACGCTTCTGCGGCATGATGGGTCTGGAGGCTGCGCACGCGCAGCTCCTTGGTCTTGAGGGCGCGGATGGCGTTCACCGCCGCCGCCGCCGCCGACAGGGTCGTAAACAGCGGGACGCCGTGCTGGCGGGCGGTCATGCGCATCAGGCGGCCGTCGCTGATGGCGCTGCGGCCGAGGGGCGTGTTGATGACCAGGTCTACCTGGCGCGTCCGGATCGCGTCCAGGATGGCCTGCGAGCCGTCACTGACCTTCGCCATGACGTCCGCCGGCAGGCCGACACGCCGCAGCCACTCCGCCGTGCCTGCCGTCGCCACCAGCTCGAAGCCCATGCTGTGCAGGTCACGGGCGATCTTCAGGATGTTGCTCTTGTCGTAGTCGTTGACGCTGATAAGGGCCTTGCCCGACGTCGGCAGGTGGTCGCCGGCGGCGATCTCCGCTTTGGCGAAGGCGTGGCCGAAGCGCGCCGCGTGCCCCATGACCTCGCCGGTGCTGCGCATCTCCGGCCCCAGCGCCGGGTCCACGCCGGGGAAGCGCTCGAACGGCAGCACCGCCTCCTTGACGAAGAACCCATCCACTAGCGGCTCCGCCACAAAGCCGATCTCGGCCAGCGTCTTGCCGACCATGATCTGCGACGCGATCTTGGCGAGGGGAACGCCCGTGGCCTTGCTCACGAACGGCACGGTGCGGGACGCGCGCGGGTTCACTTCCAGGACGTACACGATGTCGTCCTGGACGGCGAACTGCACGTTCATGAGTCCGCGCACGCCCAGGGCCAGCCCCAGGGCCTCGGTGTACTCGCGCATGATGGTCAGGTGATAGGCGCTCACTTTGTACGGCGGGAGGACGGCGGCCGAGTCGCCGCTGTGGATGCCGGCCGCCTCGATGTGTTCCAGGATGCCGCCGATGACTACGCGCTCGCCGTCGGCGACGGCATCCACGTCCACCTCGTAGGCATCGTCGAGGAAGCGGTCAATGAGCAGCGGGTGGTCCGGGGCGACGGACAACGCCTCGCGCCCGAACTGCTCCAGCTCGGCGTCATCGTACACAATCGCCATCGCTCGCCCGCCGAGAACATACGAGGGCCGCACGAGGACGGGGTAGCCGATGGTGCGGGCGACGTGGCGGGCTTCGGCCAGGGAGCGCGCCGTGCCGTTGGGGGGCTGCGGGATGCCGAGCCGCTCGAGCAGCCGCCCGAAGCGCTCGCGGTCCTCCGCCAGGTCTATGGCGTCCGGCGACGTGCCAAGGATCGGCACGCCGGCGGCCTGGAGCGGCAGGGCGAGCTTGAGCGGCGTCTGCCCGCCGAGCTGGAGGATCACGCCCAGCGGCTGCTCGCGCTCGACGATGTTCAGCACGTCCTCGGCGGTAATCGGCTCGAAGTACAGGCGGTCCGACGTGTCGTAGTCGGTGGACACGGTCTCCGGGTTGCAGTTGACCATGATAGTCTCGTAGCCCATGTCGCGCAGGCTGAACGCGGCGTGGCAGCAGCAGTAGTCGAACTCGATGCCCTGGCCGATGCGGTTCGGGCCGCTGCCCAGGATCATGACCTTCTGGCGCGTCGTCGGCTCCGCCTCGTCGTGGGTTTCGTAGGTCGAGTAGAGGTACGGCGTGTACGCCTCGAACTCGGCGGCGCACGTATCCACGCGCTCGTACACCGGCGTGACGCCGAGGGCGATGCGGGCGGTGCGCACCTCCATCTCGCGGCGTGCGTCGCCGAGTCCAATACGCGCGATCTGGCGGTCGCCGAAGCCCATGCGCTTGGCCCGCCGCAGCAGCGCTCGATTCGTCAACGCCGTGCCCATCTCGCCCGCCCGCGCGAGCTCGCCTTCGAAGGCGACAATCTCGGCGAGCTGGCCCAGGAACCAGGGGTCCACGCCAGTGCGCGCGTGAATCTCCGCCAGGCTTGCGCCGGCGCGCAGCGCGTCGCCGATCTGGAACAGGCGCTCCGGCGTCGGCGTCTCGATGAGCGTGAGAAGCTCGTCGCAGTCGCGCAGCGGGCCGGGGGTCAACCCGTCGGCGCCGGTTTCGAGGGAGCGTAGGGCCTTCTGGAGCGACTCCTTGAACGTGCGGCCCATCGCCATGACCTCGCCGACCGACTTCATGGACGTGGTCAGGGTGGGGTCGGCGCCGGGGAACTTGGCGAAATCCCAGCGCGGAATCTTCGTGACAACGTAGTCTATGGTCGGCTCGAACGACGCGGGCGTCTCGCGCGTGATGTCGTTGCGTATCTCGTCCAGGTGGTAACCCACGGCCAGCCGCGCTGCGATCTTGGCGATGGGGAAGCCCGTCGCTTTGGAGGCCAGGGCGGAGCTGCGGGAGACGCGCGGGTTCATCTCGATGACGACCTGCCGCCCGTCCTTCGGGTTCACGGCGAACTGGATGTTGGAGCCGCCGGTCTCGACGCCGACGCGGCGGATGATGCGCCCGGCGGTGTCGCGCATCGTCTGGTACTCGCGGTCGGTGAGGGTCTGGATTGGGGCGACGGTAATGCTGTCGCCGGTGTGGACGCCCATCGGGTCGAAGTTCTCGATGGAGCAGATGATGACGAAGTTGTCCGCGCGGTCGCGCATCACCTCTAGCTCGTATTCTTTCCAGCCGAGTACTGACTCCTCGATGAGCGTCTGGTGTACCGGGCTGGCGCGCAAGGCGCGGTCGGCCAGGGCGGTCAGCCCTGGCCTGTCGTAGGCGATGCCGCCGC
The DNA here is from genome assembly GCA_046328525.1 of Anaerolineae bacterium. GTDB lineage: Bacteria > Chloroflexota > Anaerolineae > Epilineales > JAHCIE01 > JBDHWG01. The sequence goes on along the minus strand of JAXLWK010000003.1, from coordinate 1,372,017 downwards.
CGCGCCCGCCCAGCGTGAACGAGGGGCGGACGATCACGGGGTAGCCCACCTCGTCGGCGATCGCCAGGGCCTGGTCAACGGTGCTGACGACGCCGCTGCGCGGCGTGGCGACGCCAATCTCGCGCATGGCTTCCTTGAACAGCAGCCGGTCCTCGGCCAGGCGGACGACCGGGACGCTCGCCCCAATCAGCTCGACGCCGTAGCTGTCCAGGACGCCGGCTTCGGCCAGGTCTACGGCCAGGTTGAGCGCCGTTTGCCCGCCCACAGTCGGCAGGAGCGCGTCGGGGCGCTCCTGGGCGATGACCTGCGTCACGACGTCCACCGTCAGCGGCTCGATGTACGTCTGGTCCGCCAGCTCTGGGTCGGTCATGATGGTAGCGGGGTTGGAGTTCACGAGGATGACGCGGTAACCGTCCGCCCGCAGCGCCTTGCACGCCTGGGCGCCAGAATAGTCGAACTCGGCCGCCTGGCCGATAACGATAGGTCCGCTGCCGAGGACGAGAATCGTGTGGATGTCGGTTCGCTTGGGCATGCGATGTCTCCCCTAGGCCGTCGGGCGGCTAGTCAGCATCAAGGCGCGGAACTCGTCGAACAGGTATTGCGCGTCGTGCGGGCCGGGCGCCGCCTCCGGATGGTACTGGACGCTGAAGGCCGCCGCCTCGCGGTGGCGCAACCCCTCGACTGTTCCATCGTTCAGGTTGAGATGGCTGACTTCGACCGCGGACGGCAGGGAGTCGGCGGCGACGGCGAAGCCGTGGTTCTGCGACGTAATCTCCACGCGGCCGGTTGCCAGGTTCTTCACCGGGTGATTGACCCCGTGGTGGCCGAACTTGAGCTTGTAGGTGTCGCCGCCGACAGCAAGGCCCATGAGTTGGTGGCCGAGGCAGACACCGAACATGGGCGTCTGTCCGAGCAGCGCGCGCACATTGGCGACGGCATACGCCAGCGCCGCCGGGTCGCCAGGGCCGTTCGACAGGAAGACGCCGTCGGGGTCGAGCGCCAGCACGTCGGCGGCGGGTGTCGTCGCCGGGACGACGGTGATGCGGCAGCCTCGGTCGCACAGCTTGCGCAGCAGGTTGTGCTTGATGCCGTAGTCGTAGGCGACGACGTGCAGCAGTGGGCCATCAGCCTGCGGCGTCGGCTGGCCGGTCTCCCAGTCGCGCGTGCCGTCTTGCCAGGTGTAGGGCGTGGCAGCCGTCACGACCTGCACCAGGTCGCGCCCGACCATGCCCAGGGAGGCGCGGGCCTTGTTCACCACGTCGTCGGGGTTGGTGTCTACGGTCGAGACGTAGCCGCGCAGCGCGCCGTGGAGCCGGATATGGCGCGTTAGCGCGCGCGTGTCCACCTCGGACACGCCGATGATGTTGTGCTGGCGCAGGAAGTCTTCGAGGTCTACCTGGGAGCGCCAGTTGCTCGTGAGGCCGCTCAGCTCGCGCACGACGAAGCCCTCGACGTGCGGCGCCCACGACTCGAAATCGGCTGGGGCGATGCCGTAGTTGCCGATGTGGGGATAGGTCATCACCACAATCTGGCCTTTGTAGGACGGGTCCGTGAGAATCTCGGAATAGCCGGTCAGGCCGGTGTTGAAGACGACTTCACCGGGGCGCTCGCCGACAGCGCCAAAAGCGATACCCTCGAAGACAGCGCCGTCCTCCAGAGCCAGCAGGGCGGGGACACGCTCAAGCATCGAACATCTCCTGTAGTGCGCGTTTCCACGGCAAAGATTGTATTTTTATTTACCAATTCGCCAAATTCGGGCCGTTTGTCCCTAACAGTTTCTTGACTCACCCACCGGCTTTTGTATAATTCCTCCTTACCTATCAGGCTCACCTACCCGTCTTGTCAATCAGTACCGAGTGCAGACCGCCGCGCCTGACATCGGCTCGTCGTCCCGTGGGGATCGGGCGAATCCTCGGCGTATCGGGTAAATGCCGACACGAGTCCCACCCCTAACTTTGAGTGCGTGCTCCGGTTACAACTTACACCCCACCTTGCATTTTGTTACACGCTGTTGTGATGTTTAGGAAGTAGTGCCGATAAGGAGGACACGATGGTAACCGCCTACCGCAGAACGGCGCGGCCTTCAGTGTCTGAGGGGGTCCTGAAGCGTGCGCCAAGTCTCGCCTGGCTGGACGACGAAGCGCAAATCCTCGGGGCGCTGTTGAGTGAAGTTCCCGCAGATACATTGGAGTTTGCACGGAGGGTCATCTCGGCCACGTTCGCCACGCAGTTGTTGGAGTTCCTGCTCAAGCACCCTGGCGTCTCGATGACAGCCCGCGATCTGGCCTACTACGTCGGCGCGTCCGAGGATGCGCTTCTCAAGGCCCTGGCTATTCTGACCGACGAAGGTGTCGTCATCACGCAGGACATCGCCGGTAGCGTCTTTTACCGGCTGACCGACAACGCCCCTAGCCTGCAACGCGCCACGATCTTTTGCGATTGGTGGTCGGGCTGGCGGCGGCGCGTCACGCGGCTGCAATCCGTGCTACACACGACCTGACGAACAGCAGTCAAGATCACGTCCGAGGCGATACCGCCTCGGACGTTCGTGTTTATGGGCGGGAGCGTTCCCACGCCCCCCTGCTCAAGATTCGCTTTCGACGCGGACGCGTGCCATAATTCCGCGATCGTTTTTCCGACGCCAAGGTATCTGTCAAACCGTTGTCTTCCATGACAGGGCGCTCGCAGCCCGCCACCTCTCGTGCTCCGCTCCCATCCCGCGCCATCCTGATTGTCCTGGCAATTCTGCTCGTGGCATTCGGGCTGCGCGTGTTTCGGTTGGACGCGCAGAGTCTGTGGTGGGACGAGGCGCTCAGCCTCAAGCTCGCCCTCGCGCCGGGCCTTGAGCTGCGCCCCACTGACGCCGGACATCCACCCCTCTACGACTACTTCATCCTCAAGCCCTGGGTAGCTCTGGTCGGAAGCAGCGAGTTCGCCACGCGCTTCCTGTCGGTCGCCTTTGGCGTCCTGGCCGTCGCCCTGACCTTCAACCTCGCGCGCCGCCTGTTCGATACGACCACCGCCGTCGTCGCGGCGGCGCTCGTGGCGCTCTCGGCGATTCAGCTCTGGTACTCGCAAGAGCTGCGGATGTACACCCTCATCGCCTGTCAGACCCTCCTGCTCCTGATCCTGACGCACCGGGTGATGGCGTTCCCGCGCCCGCGCTGGCCGGTCTGGGTCATCATCGGCGTCCTCGAGTGGAGCATGGTCTACACCCAGTACCTCGGCATCCTGGTCGTCGCCTGGGTCAACGTCGTCGCCCTGGCGGTGTTCATCGGGCGGCGCGAGGGGCGCAAGCTGCGCGGCTGGCTCCTGGCCCAGGCCCTGGCCGTCCTCCTGGCCCTGCCGTTTGTCCCCCTTGCCCTCGGGCAGGTGCGCGGCTACGTCCCGCCCGGCGCCCAGCGCCTCGGCGTCGCCGACTTCCTGACGCAGGTCTGGGGAGCCTATATGGGCGGCACGCTCGCCGTCGTCGGCCACCTAGCGACCTTCGACGCCCTCGCGGCGGCGGCGGCCGTGGTGTTCGTCGTCGGCGTGGCCCTGCTGCTGTGGCGCGATCCGGCGCGGGGCCGCGACCTGCTACTGCTGTCCTACGTCGCCGTGCCGTTAACGCTGATCTTTCTCACGATGTGGCTGCGGCCCGGTTTCCACCCGCGCTACGTCGTGCTTCTGTCCGCGCCGCTGCTGATCCTCGTCGCGCGCGTGATCGCGTTCTTCGCCACCCAGGGGCGGTGGGGGTGGCTGGTAAGTGTTCCGACGGCGCTGGTGTTCGTGGCGGCCTTTGCGACGGGCGCGTCGGCGTTCTACGGGGACTCCCACTATCAGCGCGACGACGTGCGCGCCGTGACCGCGCGCCTGGAGCGGAGCTTGGGCGCGGACGATGCCGTGCTGCTCGACCATCCCGACTATGCCGTGGACTTCTACTACTCCGGTGTGGCGCCGTCGCACACCATCGAGATGAATGACACCGATGCGTCCATCATCGGCCAGGTCGCCGAGGATACGCAGGGTCGCCGCCGCATCGCCCTCGTGTCCTGGGCGCAGGCCCACTCCGACCACCGCGGCTTTCTCGCCTGGCTGCTGGAGGGCAGCGGCCGACGGGTGCGGACGTGGAGCGTCTCCGATCTCCTGGTGCGCGAGTATGACCTGGAACGCCCGGTGACGCTGCCGTCGTTCCAGGCCGCGCAGGGACGCTTCGGGCCGATGACGCTGACCGGCGTCTACACCCCGCCGCCCACGCCCGCTGACACCAGCGTGCCCCTGGCCCTGCGCTGGCGCGCCGCCGGCGTCGGCGCGGCGGAGTTGGACAGCCCCAAGGTCTCGGTCGCGTTGCTAGACGCGGCCGGCCGCACCGTCGCCAGCCAGGACGCATTCCTGGTGGACGCCGCCGGCCGCCCGCCGGCCGCGTGGGAGCCGGGCCAGGATGTCGTCAACGTCTACTCCCTCGCGCTGCCGCCCGGTACGCCGCCCGTGACCTACGATGTCTCCGTCGCGGTCTACGACGGGGCAACCCTGCGGCCGATAGACGCGCTAGACGCGGCCGGCGCGGCGACCGGCGCGCGCGCAACGGTCGGGCAGGTGGCGCTGAGCCACGCCCAGCGCTTCCCGACCAGCCTCGACGCGAAGATGGCGGCCGTGAACGTCTCGGCGGCCGACGGATTGGCGCTCGAGCAGGCGGCGGTAGACCGTTCCACCGTCGCGCCGGGTGAGCCGATTGAGGCGCGCCTGCGCTGGCGCGCGACGCAGGATGGGCTGCCGGATTGGCCGATGCGGCTGGAGCTGACCCAGAACGGCCGCGTGATCGCCGAGGCGGCCGGCGCACCGGCCGACGGCAAATACCCCACCTCGCAGTGGGCCGCCAATGAAGTCGTCCTGGACCGCCGCACGCTCCGCGCCCCGGCCGATGCCGCCGCCGGTGCGGCGACGCTCCAGGTGCGCGTCGGCGATGGCGCGCCAATTTCCCTGGCGACACTCCAGGTGCAGGCTCCGCAGCGGGTCATGCAGGCGCCGCCCGTGCAGCAGGCCGTCGGGGCGGATTTCCCGTCGGCAATCCGCCTGGTGGGCTACGACGTGGCGAGCGAGGCGATTCCGGCGGGGGGTCGCGTAAGCCTGCGGCTGACGTGGCAGGCGACGGACGCTCCGGGCAGCAAACCCCTGACAGTCTTCACGCACCTGCTGGATGCCAATGGGCGCGTCATCGCCCAGCACGACTCGCCGCCTGCCAACGGCTCGCGCCCCACGACCGGCTGGACTGCCGGCGAGTTCGTGGCCGACGCGCACGACATGACTGTCGGCGGCGACTACACCGGCGAAGCCAGCATCGAGATCGGCCTGTATGACCCGGCGACGGGCGAGCGCGTCCGCACGGCGGACGGCGCCGACCACGTTGTGTTGCCGACGCGGATCAAGGTCAACCCGCGTTAACCTGCCTTGCCCCGGCGTTCTTGACAGAATCGTCGTACCCTAATATAATTAGATAAGCTAAGTATTGTTTGTCCGGCGGGACATGACACATCATCGGCAGTGTTACCGGGATAGTGCGATGGCGCACGCGAGGCGACGGCGCCGCGAGAGAATAGGGTTCGTTCATGTCATTGGCAGATCTTGAATGCGCACGACTGATTCTAGCAACCTTTCCCCGCGCCATGCGCACGTTGGCACAGGATATGCGTTCTGTTGTACCGGGCCAGTGCACCATGCCGCAGTACCGCATCCTCGGCTACCTCTACTTCCACGGCTCCGACTCGATGGGCCGGTTGGCGGAGCGGCAGGGTGTGACGCTGCCCACCATGACCAAAATGGTGGCCGGGCTGGTCGAGCGCGGCCTGGTAGAGCGCCAGGTGGACGAGGCTGACCGACGTGTCGTCCGCCTGCATCTGACAGGCGCCGGGCAGAGCGTATTCGAGACCATGAATGAGCAGGTGCAGGAGCGCCTGGCCGCGATCGTTGCGCAGATGAGCGCGGACGACCGCGAGGCGCTGATTGTCGGCCTGCGAGCATTTCACCGTGTCATTGCGGCAGAGGAGACCGAGGACAACGCTCTTGAACCGTCGGGCGCGCTAGGCCGATCGTGACTGTTGAGTGCGCGATATTTCCGGCCCGATGGCATCGTTCAAGGAGAGCGTGTGGAGACCGTTCATAATTTGATTACATCCGCCGACGGGGATTTCAGCGTTCCCGCGCCGGCGGTGGCAGACGTTGAGTTCGCCGAGCTTTCGCGCCTGGTTATCCCCGTCGAAGACAACCTACGACTCAAAGCGGTGGTTGACCGTGTCAATGCCGACCCGGAGCTGTTCGCCCTGTGGCACGTCGCCAACGTCAACGCCGTCAAGCGGCTGGGCATGAGCGACCACGGCCCGGTGCACGTACAGCTCATCGCCAATATCGCGCTCAAGCTGCTGCGCAGGATCATGGACTCGGGCGGCGTCCCCAACATGGTCCGCGACTATAACATGAGTACGGACGACGCCGAGGTGGTGGTGGTGCTGGCGGCGCTGCTGCACGACGTGGGCATGTCCATTCACCGCAACGACCACGAGCAGTTCAGCCTGTTCCTCGCGTCGGACAAACTCAAGTCGCTGTTGGAGGGCGTCTATCCCGCCTTCCAGGCGACGATCGTGCGCTCGGAGACCCTGCACGCCATCATCGGCCACCGCTCGAAGGGTAAGCCCCTGACGCTGGAGGCCGGTGTCGTGCGCGTCGCCGACGCGCTGGACATGGCGAAGGGGCGCTCGCGCATCCCGTTCGAGGCGGGGCAGGTGAACATCCACTCGCTGTCGGCGGCGGCGGTCGAGCAGGTGAGCATTGAGCCGGGCGACACCAAGCCGATTCGTATCGAGATCGTCATGAGCAACTCGGCCGGCATCTTCCAGGTGGACGAATTGCTCAAGGACAAGCTGCGCGGGTCGGGGATCGAGAGGTACGTCGAGGTGGACGCCCACGTCGAGGGCGAGACTGAGAAGCGCCTGTTGCAGGTGTTCCGCTTCTAGGGTCAGTCAGCGGCAGCGTCGGAGGCTTTCGCGTCGGGGAAGTAGTCGCGAGTGCGCAGGGAAATGGCCTGGGAGATGCCCTGGCCGTTCATGGTAATGCCATACAGCGCCTGCGCCGCCTCGACTGTCCCACGGTTGTGAGTCACCAGGATTACCTGGGTGCGCGTCGCCAGCCGCTCGACGGCGGCGCGGAAGCGGCCGACGTTGGCTTCGTCCAACGCGGCATCCACCTCGTCGAGCATGCAGAACGGCGTGCGGCTGACTTCGAGCAGCGCGAACACCAGGGCGCTGGCCGTGAGGGCGCGCTCGCCACCCGACAACAGAGACAGCGGCTGCTGGCGCTTGCCCGGCGGCCGCGCGTTGATTTCAAGCCCGCCATCCTCGGCCAGGTTCAGGCGCGCCGTACCGCCGCCGAACAGCAGGCTAAAGTTGCGGCTGAACAGCCGCGCGACCTGGGCGAAAATGTCGTCGAAGCGCGTCGCCATCGCCTCGTCAAGCTCAGCGATGACCTGGCGCAGGTCGTTCGCCGCCTTTTCCAGGTCCGCCATCTGGGTCGTCAGGAAGGCGTGGCGCTCGCTGAGGGCGTTGAACTCGGTCATGGCGTCGCTGTCCGCCGGCCCGAGCCGCTTGAGCTGCGCGCGCAGCGTGCGCACGCGCTCTTCGAGATCAGCCGGTATCTGGGGCACCGGCGGCAGGCTGAGCTGGCCCTCGAAGCCCAGGCGCAGCTGCAGCGGCGCGTCCTCTGGCATCGGCGGTAGCAGCTCCAGGTCGGCGCTCATCTCGTCGGCGAGCCGCTGCATCCGCTCGCGCGCCGCGTGCGCCTCAGCCTGCGCTGCCGACGCCGCGCGCTCCGCCGCCATCGCCGCGTTGCGCTGCCCGGCCGACCCCTTCTCCAGCTTCCGCGCTTCCTCCTCCAACGCCGCCACGTTCGCCTGAATCGGCTCCATGACGCCGCGCACTTTGGCGCGTTCGCCCTCCACCTGCTCCAACTCGCGGCGCAGGTCGGACAGCCGTTTCTCGGAGGCTGCCGCCTCAGCAGCGAGCGTCTCGACGCGCTGCCCGCGTTCCCGCGCGACGCGCTGCGTCCCATCATGCTCGCGGCGCGCTCCCTCGATTTGCCACGCGGCTGCACTGCGCGCCCCATCGGCGGCGGCGACGCCGGCCTGCGCCTGCGCCAGGGTCATCTGCGCCGCCGTCAGATCCGGCAGCGGCGTCGCCTGGAGCGTTGCCAGGAGGGCGTCCGCCTGCGCCGCCTCGGCGTCCGCCGCCGCTGCCTCCGCTTCGAGCGACGCCCCCTGGCGTGTGAGCCGCTCGCTCTCCTCGGCCTGCTGGCGGTGGTTGCGTGTGTGCCACGCTTCGGCGGAGGCAGCGCGGTCCACCGCGACTTCCGCGGCATTGCACGCGCCCTGGGCCGCGTCCCGCGCCTGGCGGCGGCGGGCCCCTGTCTCCTCGGCCTGCGCCAGGGCGGCCCGCGCCTCGCCGACCCGCGCTTCGGCCGCCGCCACGGTCTCTTGCGCCGCCGATACGACGGCCTCGAGCAGCGCCGGCTCTGGCAGGGCTGCCCACTCGCGCTCGCGCGTCAGGACCTCCGCGCCTTCGGTCGTTCCGCCCGTGATCGCGCCGCGCGCCGCGACAACCACCCCGTCCCGCGTCACGGCGCGCAGGCAGCCGGGCGCGGCCCCGGAGACGAGCGCCAGGGCGTGGTCCACCGAGTCGGCCAGGGCGACATCGCCGAGGGCCGCCTGTGCGACGGCGACCATTTCCGGGGCGGGCGTGACGTGGCGCGAGAGCCAGTCGAAACTGCCAGGCGGGGCGCCGCTATTGGGCGCGCTTGACGCGCCGCCGTGGGTCGCCTGGCGGACAAAAAGGGTAACAGGGTTGTGGCGGCCGTCGGCAAGATGGGCGACGACGCGCTGGGCGTCGGCCCAGGTCTCGACGACGACGGCGTGCAGCCACGGACCGAGGGCAGCAGCCACCGCGCCCTCCAGCCCCGGCTCGACGCGCATGAGCTGGACGAGCGGCCCGACGATGCCGGTCAGGGTCTTGTGATCGAGGATAGATTGGACGGCGGCGCCGAGGTCGGCGCGACGCACCTGGGCCAGCATGGCGCGGCGGTGAGCGGCCTCGCGCTGCCGCGTTCGCGCCATCTCGACCTGCGCCCTGGCGTCGCGCACGCCCGCCTCGGCGTCCCGCAGGGCCGTTCGCGCCTGGGCCACGACCGCCTCGGCCTCGGTCAAGCGGGCGCTGGCCTGGCGAAGCTCCTCGGCGCGCGCGGCATAGGTGGCTCGCGCCGCCTGCGCCGTGGCTTTGTGCTCTTCGAGGGCGGCCGCCGACTCCGCCAGCAGCCGCCGAACATCCGCCAGGCGCTCGGCCAGCGCCCGCGCCCTGGCGCGGCGATCCGTAGCAACGCCGGCCGCCTTGAGCGCGCTTTGCCGCGCCCGGTCCAGGGCCGCCGCCTGACTCTGGCGCTCGGCGCGTAGACGCTCAAGCGCGGCCTGGGCCTCCCGCAGCGCGGCGCGCGCCGTCTCGACCGCCGTATGCGATGCGGCGACGGCTGTCTCTGCCTCGGCGAGACGCTGCGCTGCGAGACGGGCCGTCTCGCCGAGACTCGCCGCCTCCGCCTCGGCCTCGGCGCGGCGGGTCGCCAACTGCCGCGCCCTTTCCTCGACGACGGCGAGGTCGCGGCGCAGGGTGTCGGCGCTGTCGCGGAGGCGGCCGGCGTGGCGGCGGTGGCCCTCCAGGAGCGAACGCTGCCGGTCGCGCTCGACGCGCACCCCGTCCAGGTGGGCGATGGCCTCGTTCAGCCGCGCTTCGGCCTCGGTCGCCGCCTGCCGCTGCTCGTCGGCGACGGCGGCGGTCGTCTGGACCTCGGTCTGCGCCGCGCCCCACTGGTAGCCGTACCACGTGACGAGCAAACTCTCTAGCTCAACGCTCAGGCGTCGGGCCTCCTGGGCGCGGCTGGCCTGGCGGTCCAGGCGGCGGAGCTGGGGCGTGATCTCGCTCAGAATGTCGTTGACGCGGAGGAGGTTGGCGCGCGTCTCGTCGAGGCGGGCCAGCGCCCGCTCGCGCTTCGCCTGGAGCGGCTTGACCCCCGCCGCCTCGTCGAGCATGGAGCGGCGCTCGTCGGGCCGCAGCGAGAGCGCCTGGTCCACAAGACCCTGGCCGACGACGACGTAAGTCTCGCCGCTGACGCCGCCCTGGGCCAGGAGTTGGTAGACGTCGCCGAGGCGGGCGCGCTGCCCGTTGATCCAGTACTCGCCGCTGCCGTCGCGGTAGAGCCGACGGGTGATGGTGACCTCGGCGGGGGCGCCGGCCAGCACAGTGTCGGCCAGCTTCGCGCGCCCGCGCGCCGCCTCGATGGGCGGGCGATACCAGCCGGCGCTGTTGTCCAGGGTGAGGGAGACCTGGGCCATGCCGAGCTGGCCGCGCCCGCTGCTGCCGGCAAAGATGAGATCGTCGCTCTTCTTGCCGCGCAGGTGGCGGACGTTGGTCTCACCCAGCACCCAGCGCAGGGCGTCGGCGACGTTGCTCTTGCCAGAGCCGTTCGGCCCGACGACCGCCGTGACTCCCTCGTCAAAGAGAATCTCGGTGCGGTTGGCGAAGCTCTTGTAGCCGAGGATTTCCAGGCGCTTTAGCCGCATGGGTGCGTTACCGTCCGTCGCCGGCGTGTGGGGCCGGCGTGGCGCGCAAAGCTCACTTGGACAGGGACACAATATATAGGGGGAATCGCTGTTGCGCGTCTAGCGCTAGTATACGCCGAAACCTGGGGTGAGTCAACCGTCGGGGGAAAGATCGGGGGGAACGGCGGCCCCGTCCAGGGGGGCCTCAATCGGCGCGCCGCGAAGCAGCGCATCCCGCGCGGCTTCCTGCTCGGCGACCTGCTTGCTGCGCCCGACGCCGACGCCGAAGACGCGCCCACCGATTAGCACCTGCACGGTGAACTCTTTGGCGTGGTCGGGGCCGTGCTGGGCGACGGTCCGATAGACGGGCGTGAGCTGCCACTCGCCCTGGCTCCACTCCTGGAGACGGCTCTTGGCGTCTTTGAGCATCTGGTCGGCGACCATGGCTTCGGCGGCGGGGGCCAGGTAGCGCAGGATGAACTCGCGCGCGGAGTCCATGCCCTGGTCCAGGTAGATTGCGCCGATAAGCGCCTCGAACGTACCGCACAGCAGGGGCGCCCGGTCGGCGCCGCCGCTGGCCGCCTCGCCCCGCCCCATGTAGATGTGTGGGCCGAGGCTAATGTTGCGGGCGAATTCGGCGAGACTCTTCTCTTTCACGAGCGCGGAGCGGAGACTCGTTAGCTCGCCTTCGCTCATGTGGGGGAAGCGCCGGTAGGCGTACTCAGCGGTCACGAAGTCGAGCAGCGCATCGCCGAGGAACTCGAGGCGCTCGTTGTCGGATCCGCCGGGCGCGGGGTTCTCATTGAGGTAGGAGCGGTGGGTCAGCGCCTGGGCCAGGAGGTTCGGCTCGTTGAAGACTACCTGGATACGCTCTTGGAGGTCGTCGAGATCGGGCATACTGCAAAGATTACCGCCGTAGGTGGGTGGATGGACGGCCACGATCGGGGCGCGGCCGACTAGCCGCGCCCCTGGGACAACAGCCTACGCCTCGTAGGCGCGGAACACGAGCGTCGCGTTGTGGCCGCCAAAACCGAACGAGTTGGACAGGACTGTGCGCACCGGGACACACCGCGCCCGATTCGGCACGTAGTCCAGGTCACAGTGCGGATCGGGTGTCTCGTAGTTAATGGTCGGGTGGACGATGCCGTTGCGGATGGTCATGATGCTGGCGATGGCCTCGCACGCGCCCGCCGCGCCGATGAGGTGGCCGGTCATGGACTTGGTCGAGGAGATGGGGATCTTGTACGCATGGTCGCCAAAGACGCGCTTGATGGCGAGCGTCTCGATCTTGTCGTTGAGCGGCGTCGAGGTGCCGTGGGCGTTGATGTAGTCAATGTCCGTCGGCTCCAGGCCGGCCTTGCGCAGGGCGCGGGTCATCGCCAGGGTCGCGCCGTAGCCGGTTTCTTCCGGCGCGGTCACGTGGTAGGCGTCGGCGCTCGCGCCATAGCCGATCATCTCGGCCAGGATGGTCGCCCCGCGCGCCTTCGCAGACTCAAGCTCTTCCAGGACTACACAGCCGGCGCCCTCGCCAAAGACGAAGCCGTCGCGGTGGACCTCGAAGGGCCGGCTCGCGTGCGGGCCGTCGTCATTGCGCGTGGACAGGGCGCCGGTGCGGTGGAATGCGCCAATGCCCAGCGGCGTGATGGCCGCCTCGCTCGCGCCCGTGACCATCCCCAGGGCGTCGCCGCGGCGGATGATCTCGAACGCCTCGCCCAGGGTGTTGTTGCCGGAGGCGCACGCAGACACGATGGCATAGTTCGGGCCGCGCAGACCGTTGCGGATCGAGATCTGCCCGGACGCGATGTCTACGATGAGCATCGTCGAGATGAGCGGGCTGACCCGCATTGGGCCTTTGTCAATCAGGATTCGGCAGCCTTCCTCAATCGTTCCGAGGCCGCCGATGCCCGACCCGAACAGCACGCCGACGTCGTCGGCGTTCGACTCGTCTATCTTGAGGCCGCTGTTTTCGATGGCCTGCTGCGCCGCGGCGACCGCGAACTGAACGAAGCGATCCATCTTTCGCGCGTCTTTGCGATCCATCCATTTCGACGGATCGAACTCCTTGACTTCGGCGGCGATGCGGACGGCATACTCACTCGCGTCGAAGTGGGTGATGGGGCCAGCGCCGGTCTGGCCGGCAATCAGATTATTCCAGTATGTTTCGACGTCCAGGCCGATTGGGGTAATGGCCCCCATGCCGGTCACGACGACACGCTTGTAGCCGTTTTGCATCTTTGTCCTCTCGTCAGCGCGGTTTTTGGGGCTGACCCGCGCCATTGTGTGGGCCAGCGATGCGCGCTGTTTCGGTCCTCTCGGGCGTTTCGCCAAGAGGTAATCATACCACCAATCGCCTAATCCGCCAAGATAAGTCCCTGGCCGGCGACGACCTCGCCGACCGTCCATGCCGCCGTGTCGTGCCGCGCCATCTCCGCTAACAGGCTGTCGTGGCGCTCGGGCGCGACGGCAATCAGCAAGCCGCCGGAGGTTTGCGGGTCGTACAGGACGTGCTCGCACTCCGACGACATGCCCGTCTCCACGCGCACGTGATCCTGGAGCCAGGAGCGATTGCGCCCCGCGCCGCCCGTGAGGAAGCCCAGGTGGGCGTATTCCAGCGCGCCCGGCAGCATCGGGAGGGCGCCGACCGAGAAGCGGAACGCGACCTCGCTCGCGCTCGCCATCTCGTAGGCGTGGCCCAGTAGGGCGAAGCCGGTGATGTCCGTCGCCGCGTGGACGCCGACCGTCTGCATCGCTTGGGCCGCGCCACGGTTCAGCGTCGTCATCCAGCGCACCACCTCGTCCAGGTGCTCGACCGTCGCGCCGAGCGCCCGCGCCGCCGTGGTGATGATGCCGCTGCCCAGGGGCTTCGTCAGCACCAGTCGGTCGCCGACGCCCGCGCCGCCCTTCGTGATCACCCGCTCCGGCCGCACCAAGCCGACGACGGCCAGGCCGTACTTTGGCTCGTCGTCTGTCACCGTGTGGCCGCCGGCGATGATGCCGCCCGCCTCGGCCACCTTCTCTGCGCCGCCGCGAAAGATGTCGGCCAGGATGTCGGATGGCAGGCCGCTGGGGAAGCCGGCGACGTTGATGGCGAGCAGGACGTCGCCGCCCATGGCGTAGACATCACTCATCGAGTTGGCCGCCGCCACTGCGCCGTAGGTGTATGGGTCATCCACGACCGGCGGGAAGAAGTCCGTGGTCAGGATGAGCGCCTGGTCGTCGTTGAGGCGGTACACCGCCGCGTCGTCGCTCGTTTCAAGGCCGACGAGCAGGTCCGGGAACGCGCCCGGCGTCCCGAAGACGTTCTTTATGGGGCGCAACACGTGCGCCAGGGCCTCCGGGCCCATTTTAGACGCTCAGCCAGCGCAGTGGGCGAGCGTCGTCAATCGAATCGTTGTCTCTGCCATGTCCATCTCTTTGTCTGCCCGACGGAAATGTTTGCCTACAGTCCCTTCTTTGACGCGCTTGCCGCGCCGGACATTACGCACTGCGTCAATCATCGCAACAGCCGTGGCCGTCTTATTGTGTAACACCGTGAGCGGGCGGAAGTTGCGGTGGCGCGGATCGTGGAGGCGTTGGACCACGAAAGCCACGAAAAGGCGCGAAAGGTACGAAAAGGACTCGCCCGGCCTGTAACATCTGCGATGAGAGAAAATGTAGTGGCGACTTCCAGTCGCTCTTGCGGCCGCTGAACGACTAAAGCCGTCACTGCGAAAGGCCCTCCTCAGTTGCTCAGTCAGCTTGCATCAACAGGCTTGAGGGTCTCGCGCAGAAGATAGGAACGCAAAGGCGCAGAGGCGCAAAGAGAGGCAACTGAAGTTACCCCGACGAGCGGCGGCCACGATAGAGGACGGTCAGATACAGGATGAGGCCGAAGGCCAGGTAGCTGAACTCGCGCAGGTTGATGCGCGCCCCGGCGATCGCCGGCAGCGGCAGCCCGGCCAGCCAGTCGTTGAGGAAGGGGATGGCGAGGCGGTCGTACAGCGAGACGACAAACGCGCCGAGGATGACGCCGATGATGTTGCCGGGGCCGCCGACGATAACCGCTGCCAGCGTCATCACCGTGAGCTGGAAGCTGAGCTGCTCCGGGTCTACATAACTGAACAGGCTGGCGAACAACGCGCCCGCGATACCGGCCAGGGCGGCGCTCAGGATGAACGCGACGCCGCGGACGCGCCCGACGGCGATGCCGCTGCTCTGCGCGGCCAACTCGTCGTCGGCGCTGGCGAGCCAGGCGCGGCCCAGGCGCGAATAGAGCAGGCGGTAACTGATGGCGGCGGCGGCGACGACAAAGGCCAGGGTCAGGTAGTACTTCGCCGTGGGCGACTGGAGTGGCTCGATGAGGGCGACGGGGCCGGGCAGGCCGGACATGCCGCGCACGCCGCCGGTCAGGCTCCCCAGGTTCAGGATGAGCTGGCGGACGATGAGGGCAGCGGCGAGGGTGATGATGGCGAGGTAGTCGCGCCGCAGGCGTCGCGCAAACAGGCTCATGAGCAGGCCGTAGAGGCCCGACGCGCCGGCGCCGACGGCGGCGACGATGAGGAAATTGGGGGCGCCGGGCAGGAGCCAGCCGAGGGGACCGTAGGGCGCGGTCAGGATGGCGCTGGCATAGGCCCCGATGCCGAAGCTGGCAGCGTAGCCCAGGTCGAGGACGCCAGAGAAGCCGAGCAGGACGTTGACGCCGAGGGCCAGGAGGACGAAGACGAGCATGCCGGTGACGGCGTACTGACGTGCCAGGCCGAGGGCCGAGTCGAGGAACGGATAGGCGAGGCCGAGCGCCAGCAATCCCATGGCGAGCCAGCGCCGCGCCTGGCCGTGGTCGGCGCGGCCGGCGGCGGTGATGGCGTCGCGGCCGCCGGCCGTGTAGAGGTCCTCCTCGCCCTCGTCCGGCGCGAGGCCGGTCGGGCGGATGAGCAGCAGCAGGATGAGGATGCCCTCGACGACGACCGTCGTCCACTGGGCGGCGAGGAAGTAGTCGCTCAGGGCGGCCAGCTCGCCGACGATGAGCGCGCCGATGAGGGCGCCGACGGGGCTGCCGATGCCGCCGATGATGGCGGCAGCGAAGGCGATCAGGCCGCTCTCCGCGCCGTAGTGGGTGTAGGGAACCTCGTAGTAGCCGGCGAACGCGAACGCGGCGACGCCGGTCAGCGCGCCGCTGATGGCGAACGTGAGCAGCACGGTGCGGTCGAACGGGATGCCGAGGATGACGGCGAGTTGCGGCTCTTGGGCGACGCCGCGAATCGCGCGGCCGGTGCGGCTGCGGCTGAGGAAGCGCGCCACCAGGAGGGCGCACGCGACGGCGAGGACGAGGGCCAGCAGATCTTTCAATAGAAAGATGATGTCGGAGCCGCCACCGACGAACCCCAGCAGGTTGACCGGCGGCACGAGGGGCGGGATGCCGTCGCCGGGGAACTCCGGCAGGCCGGGCACGCTGCGATGCTCCTGGGGGACGAAGCTCGGCTCGAACCGCCGCCAGACCAGGGCGACCTGGTAGAAGATGAACGACAGGCCGAGGGTGGCGATGAAAGGCGCGAGCTGGGAGTGGCCGCGGAAGGGGCGGAAGGCCAGCCGCTCGACGATGACGTTGAGCAGGACGCCAAATAGCATGGTGCCCGCCACGGCGACGGCGATGCCGACGACCAGCAGTGGCCAGGGAACGAGCAGGTTCAGGTTCAGCATGCGGACGAGGGTGACGGCGGCGACGGTGCTGAGGGCGAAGATGTCGCCCTGGGCCAGGTTGAGGATGCGCACGACGCTGTAGACCAGGGTGATGGCGATGGCGTTGAAGGCGATGATGGCGCCATTGGACAGGCCGATCAGGAGAATCTGGAGGATGGTTTGCGGTGTCACACCATTGTCCCCGACAAAGCCGACGAGCGGACTAGAGGAAGAGTTGCAGGCACAGGTAGGCGGCGAAGCCTAGCGATGTGACATAACTCAGGCGCATGACGTGGTCGTAGTTGGCGCGCACGGCGGCCAGGTCGAAGCGCCGCCGCCAGCGCTCGATGTCGCCGAGGATGACCAGGTAGGCGGCTGTGATGAGCGCGCCTGCGACGGGGCTGAACACCTGCCACACCACCCAACCGATGCACAGCATGGCGATGAAGAAGGTCACGAGGGTGAAGCGAAAGGCGGCGTTGGTCCCCCAGCGCACGGCAAAGGTGGAGTCGCCCCGCGCCGCGTCTTCTTCCGTCTGGTAGATGTGGGTGAGGGGATAGAGGCCGACGGTGCCGAGGCTGATGCCGATGATGGCGACGATGATGGTGGGCGTCAGCAGGCCGTCGGGTGACGGCGTCGCGCTGAACCAGCCGGTCAGGAAGCCGCCGACGCCCTGGCCGATGGCGACGACCAGCAGCGCTCCGATGGGCCGCCCCTTGAGGCGAATGGCCGGGTGGGAGTAGGCGACGGACAGAAGGACGATGGCGATGTAGGTTAGGCTGATGCCCACGCCGAGGGGAATCACCATGAGCAGCCCGATGAGCTGCACGGCCCAGGCGAAGGGTAGCATGGCGGCCTGCCACTTCGGGGGATTCCAGAGGCCGCCGACCGGCCCCTCATCCCGGTCGTAGTACGAGTTCAGGGCCGTCACGCCGCCGTACAGGCCGACGTGGACGGCGATGAAGCCGACGACAAGCCGCCAGCCCCACGCGCTGCCGGCCAGAACGAAGCCCCACAGGAAAATGGGCGCCAGGATGATCTGGAAGTTGAGGCGCAGGTGAATCAGCAGATCCACCCAGATCGGGCGGGCGCGGCTGGACTCGCTCATGCGCGGGGTGTGGCGATGTGGGTTGGGGTCTCAGGGCGGGGTGTGCGCTCCAGGTCGGCAGCGCCGAAGCCCTCGGAGTCGGCGACGATGTAGAGCGGCCGCCGCTTGACCTCGTCGTAGATGCGGCCGAGGTACTCGCCGATGATGCCGAGGAAGATGAGTTGGATGCCGCCCAGGAACAGAACGCTGATGAGGGTGGTCGCCTGGCCGACAATGGCGTGGCCGAACAGGCGCAGGATGATGCTGACGAGGATGCCGAGCAGGGCGAGGAAGGCGATGATGAAGCCGACGCTCGTGGCGAGCTGGAGGGGCGCAAACGAGAACGACGTGATGGCGTCCCAGGCGAGCTTTACCATCTTGCGCAGCGGGTAGTTGGTGCTGCCGGCGTAGCGCGGTTGGCGCTTGTACTTGACACCCGTTTGGCGGAACCCGGTCCACGCCGACAGCCCGCGCATGAAGCGGTGGTGCTCGCGCAGCTCCTTCATCACGTCAATGACGCGGCGGTCCATCAACCGGAAGTCGCCGGTATCCACAGGGATGGTGATGGAGGTGATGCGGTCAATCAGCCTGTAGAAGAGCTTGGCGGTGGTGAGCTTGAACCAGGTCTCGCCCTCGCGCTGCTCGCGCACGCCGTAGACGACGTCGGCGCCGTCCTTCCACGCGGCGATCATCTCCGGGATGACCTCCGGCGGGTCCTGTAGGTCGGAGTCGATGACGACGACGGCGCTGCCCTGCGCGTAGTCCATCCCGGCCGTGATGGCGACCTGGTGGCCGAAGTTGCGCGAGAAGTTCAGGACTTTGACGCGCGGGTCGTGTTTGCGTAGCTCGTGCATGACCTGGAGCGAGTTGTCGCGGCTGCCGTCGTTGACGAGCACGATCTCGAACGGCTCGCCCTGGCTTTCCATGACGGCGACCATGCGGCGGTGGAATTCCGGCAGGGTCTGGCCCTCATTGTAGACCGGGGCGACGACGGAGTACACCGGCGCCGCGTCCCGGCCGTTGCTGGCTCTCGCATTGTTGGAGGTCATTGCCGTCGCCACCGTCATCTCCTGTGCATCGTGCTGGCTCACCGTACTAACTATGATAACGCCGCGTCGAGCGAAACCGTTCGCTGTTCGCTACGACGCCGGCGGCGCTTTCAGACCGGAGCCGGTCAGCGGCAGGACGACCAGCGCATCGGACGGAATCTCGCTGCTGAGGGCGCGTAGCCCCGCCAGGGCGAGCGCCGACGTTGGCTCGACGAACAGACCGCGGCGGGCCAGGTCGGCGCGTGCCCGCTGGATCGCGTCCTCGTCGGCGACGGCGACACCGCCGCCGCTCTGGCGCACAGCATCCAGCAGCGCCCGGCCGCGCACCGGCTGGCGGATCAGGACGCCCTCGGCGGCTGAGCGCCCTTCGGGGACGGCGGCTACATCCGCCGCGCCCGCCTGCCACGCGGCGTAGAGTGGCGCGACGGCGGCGGCCTGCACGGCGTACAGCTTCGGCAAGTCGCCAATGAGACCGGCTCGCTGAAGCTCTCCGAACCCATCGAACAGGCCTAGCAGCAGGCCGCCCTGGCCCGCCGGCAGCACCACGGCATCGGGCGCGTGCCCCAGGCTCTCCCAGATTTCCCACGCGGCGGTGCGGAGGCCGACGGTGAACAGTGGGTGCCAGGCGTGGGAGGCGTAGACACTCGTCGCAGCGGCCTGGATGGCCGCCTCGGTCGTCGCGGCCCGCCCGCCGGGGACTTCGACAAGCTCCGCGCCGTAGACGCGCACTTGGGCTTTCTTGGCCGGCGAGGCATAGTCCGGGACGAAGATGCGCGCCCTCAGGCCGCCCGCCGCGGCGTAGGCGGCGACGGCGACGCCGGCGTTACCGGACGAGTCTTCGAGAACGTCGCTCACGCCAATCGCCCGCAGGCCGGTGATGAGCGTCGTCACACCGCGGTCCTTGTACGAGCCGGTTGGGGCCATGAACTCTAGCTTGAAATGCACGCTACGCCCGTCCACGGTCAGCGGGACGAGCGGCGTCATGCCTTCGCCGAGGCTCACCGGGGCCGCGCCGTCGGGAAGCGGGAGAAACGCCTGGTAGCGCCACAGGCTCCAGACATCCTGGCGGATCAGGGCCGGGTCGAACGCGGGGAGGCCCGCCAGCTCCAACGGCGCGCCCGAGTCGCCGCGCCAGCGCCGCGTCTCGAAGGGATAGCTCTCTTGGGTGGCCGAGTCGTAGTAGTAAAGTTGTGTCATTCCAGCACCAGGTCGCCGCTTTTGCCGCCGCGCTTCTCCGCGACGCGCACCGCCTCGATGCGCATGCCGCGGTCCACAGCTTTTGCCATGTCGTAGATCGTGAGCGCGGCGACGCTGACGGCGGTGAGCGCCTCCATTTCGACGCCCGTCTGCCCTTTCGTCTTGACCGTCGCCTCAATGGCGATGACGGCGAGACCGCCAGGCGACGGCGGCGGCGTGAGGTCGAAGTCAATTTGCACCAGGCTCAGCAGCAGCTGATGGCACATGGGAATCAACTCGTGGGTGCGCTTGGCCGCCATGATACCGGCCACCCGCGCCACGGCCAGAACGTCGCCCTTCGGCAGCTCCTCGGCCTGAATGAGGCGTAGCGTCTCAGACCGCATATGTACCTCGCCCCGGGCCACAGCCACCCGTGACGTTTCGGCTTTGTCGCCGACGTCCACCATGCGGGCGCGCCCCTGGTCGTCTATATGGGAAAGACGGGCATCGTCTGTCACGCATCGCTCCTTGCAGTCGTCAGGGAATTATAGCACAAGCCTGGAAATCCCTCATCCCCCTGCCCCTTCTCCCATTTTGGGAGAAGGGGCAGGGGGATGAGGGTGGAGTTTCCCCTCTCCCACAAGGGGAGAGGGGGTGAGGGGGTGAGGGACATCGGCTTTGGACGCAATGCGGCAGGCGGGCTATACTTGAGGACGAGAGTTGATAACCCTGGTCTAGTGCGAAGGAGCAGGCCATGAGTGACGTATACATTGTGGAAGCCGTGCGGTCGCCGATTGGCCGCGGCCGCCCTGACGGCAAGCTGGCCCATCTGCGGCCGGAGACGCTGGCGGCGCGGGTGCTGAATGCCGCCGTCGAGCGCGCCGACGTGGATCCCGAGGCCATCGAAGATGTGATTCTCGGCTGTGTGACGCAGACGGGCGAGCAGGGCGCGAACATCGCCCGCCTGGCGGTGATGAGCGCCGGTTGGCCGGTGACGGTGCCCGGCGCGAGCGTCAATCGCATGTGCGGCAGCTCGCAGCAGGCGGTTCACCAGGTCGCGCAGGCCATTGCGGCCGGCGACATGGACCTGGCGGTGGCCGGCGGCGTGGAGGTGATGAGTCGGGTCACGATGGGCCTCGATTGGCCTAACCCCTTCACACCGGATGTCCCGTATGACCTGGTGATGCAGGGCATTTCGGCCGAGATGATGGCCGACAAGTGGGACCTGTCCCGCGAGGAGCTGGACGACTACGCCTACCGCAGCCACTATCTCGCTGCGCAGGCGACGAAGGCGGAGAAGTTCTGCCCCGAGATCGTGCCGATGGAGATTGATTACGACGAGGGCATTCGCTTCGAGCCAGACCGCCGCAAGATGTCGGCGCTGCCGCCGGCGTTCAAGCCCGACGGCAAGGTGACGGCGGCGAACTCCAGCCAGATTAGCGACGGAGCGTCGGCGGTGTTGCTGGCGTCGGAGGACGCGGTGCGGCGCTATGGCCTGCGCCCGCGCGCCCGCTTCGTCAGCCGCGTCGTCGTCGGCGATGATCCGGTGCTGATGCTCTCCGGGCCAATTCCCGCGACGCGCAAGGCGCTCGGCCGCGCCGGCCTGAAGCTCGAGGACATTGATGCCGTCGAGATCAACGAGGCGTTCGCGTCCGTCGTCCTGGCCTGGGCGAAGGAGCTAGAGGCGGACATGGCCCCCGTGAATGCGTGGGGCGGAGCGATTGCTGTCGGCCACCCGCTGGGGGCGAGCGGCGGTCGGCTGATGTCCACCTTGCTGGACCGCCTGGAAACGGACGGCGGCCGCTACGGCTTGCAGACGATGTGCATCGGCCACGGCATGGCGACGGCGACGATTATCGAGCGGTTGGGGGAGTAAGTGGCGGAGCGACGGGCGGCCGCCGTGGCGTAAACACCACGGCTACGAAATAAAAGCCCAAGGGGCTACGGCGCATCTCCTCAGCCCCTTGGGCTTCCACTCGTAGCGGCGGTCTTTAGGCCGCCGCGTTGATGCGGACGAGGACCAGGCGCACAAGGTATGAGTAACAGACCCCTACGCTTCCGCGTCGGGATGCCGGTGCGGTGTGGGGGTCGGCGTCGTTGTGTCCGGCAGGGCTTCCAGGACGAGGCGCGCGTACTCCAGATAGGCCCCGTACTGCTCGTCGGCGTCGCGCCGCAGCTCCTTGACGACGTCGCTCTCAAAATACGCCGCCAGGCTGTCTAGGTCATTCGCCGCGTAGAACGTGTAGAAAGACGGGCGGGGGACGGGGTCGCCGGCCACGACGCGGTACTTGCTCGCGCCCGTGAAGTGGCCGGTTCCGACAACCTGGGGCATGTGGGAGGCCGAGTGCCACTGATTCCACGCGGCCTCAACCATATCCTCGGCCTGAACCAGGACCACGTACAGCACGCCCGCTTCGGTCGGGTCGCTCATCGTTCCCCATTCTCCACAATCATCGCAATCCCCTGGCCGACGCCGATGCACATCGTCGCCAGACCGTAGCGCCCGCCGCGCCGCCGCAGTTCGTGGGTCAGGGTCGTCAGCAGGCGGGCGCCGCTGGCGCCGAGGGGATGTCCCAGGGCAATCGCCCCGCCGTTGACGTTGACCTTCGCCATGTCGAGGCCCAGGTCGTTCACCACGGCCAGGCTCTGGGCGGCGAACGCCTCATTCAGCTCGACCAGGTCCATGTCGGCGGCGGTCAGGCCCGCCCGCGCCAGAGCCTTGCGGGTGGCCGGGATCGGGCCGACGCCCATGACCGCCGGATCTACGCCCGCCACGGCCGCGCTGACCACGCGCGCCAGCACTGGGAGATTGTGCGTGTCGGCGTAGTCGCGGCTCGCCATGACCAACGCCGCCGCACCGTCGTTGATGCCCGACGAGTTCCCCGCTGTCACGCTCGCCCCATCGGCGACGGCCACGGCGGCCTGCGCCCCGCTATCGCTCGATTCAGCGTGGCGGCGGAAGGCAGGCCGCAGCCGCGCTAACCCGGCCAGCGTTGTGTCGGCGCGGGGATGCTCGTCGGTGTCCACGACGAGCGGCGGCCCTTTCGGCTGCGGGACCTCGACGGCGACGATCTCGTCCTTGAAGCGGCCCGACTGGATCGCCGCCGCCGCCCGCTGCTGGCTCAGGAGCGCGAATTCGTCCTGCGCCTCACGCGAAATGTGCCACCGCTCGGCGACGTTCTCGGCCGTCTCGCCCATGCTGTAGGGGTAATGCCGGGCGGAGAGGCGCGGGTTGACGAAGCGCCAGCCGAGCGTCGTGTCGTACAGCGTCTGATTGCCGCGCGGGTAGGCCGCCTCCGGCTTGCCCATGACGAACGGGGCGCGGCTCATGCTCTCCACGCCGCCGGCGACGAACAGGTCGCCCTCGCCGACCTGGATCGCGCGGCCCGCCTGGATCGCCGCCTCCAGCCCGGAGCCGCATAGGCGATTGACGGTGCAGCCGGCGACCTCGACGGGCAGGCCCGCCAGGAGCAGGGCCATGCGCGCCACGTTGCGGTTGTCCTCACCGGCCTGATTAGCGCAGCCAAAGACGACATCCTCGATATCGGCGGGGGACACAGCGGCGCGGGCGACGACGGCCCGGATGACTTGGGCGGCCAGGTCATCCGGGCGCACGCTGGCAAGCGCCCCGCCGTAGCGGCCCACTGGCGTCCGCAGCGCCTCTATGATCACGGCTTCGCGCATAGGAAACTCCAAATCTCAGCCGAAGTAACGGAAGCCCGCCTCGGCCATTGTCAGCGGCTGGCCGTCGCGGTTCACCCCCGCGTTGATGACCTCGGCGACGACGACCACGTGGTCGCCGGACGGAAGCTCGCCTGTGACACGGCACTCGACCCACGCCAGGGCGGCGTCGAGAAGGGGCGCGCCGGTCAGCGGGCCGGGCTGGCTGGCGATGGCCTCGAGCTTGTCCGGCCGCTTGACACTGGCGCGGCCCAGCTGCCCGGCCAGCTCGCGCTGCCCGCTCTCGTAGACGTTGACGGCGAAGGTTCCGCTATGTCGCACGACGGCCAGGGTGCGCGAGTCGGCCTCAAAGGCGACCATGAGCATGGGCGGCTCGAACGCAGCCTGGGCCAGCCAGTTGGCCGTCATCCCGGCCACCTCACCCGCGTCCGCTGCGGTGACGGCGTAGAGGCCATAGGTGAACAGACGCAACGCTTTCTTCTTGACTTCCGGGTCCATGCATGACTCCGTTATTGAACGGTCATTCGTTGGCCGCGGGATTGCTTCGTCGGGCGATAGCCCTTCTCGCAATGACGGTCAGCGATTTACTGTCCCTTGAACTGCGGCGGGCGCTTCTCCAGGAAGGCGGCGACGCCCTCTTTATGGTCGGCGGTGCGCCCGGCGATCTCTTGCAGCCAGGCTTCGTAGTCCAGCACCTCTTCGACGCTCGACACGAGCGCCCGGTTCATAGCGCGCTTCGTCAGGCCGATGGCGCGCGTCGGGGCCTGGGCCAGCTCCTTTGCCCACGCCTGCGCCGCCGCTTGCAGCTCGTCCGTCGGGACCATGCGGTTGACGACGCCGAGGTGCAGCGCTTCCTCCGCCGTGAGCCGCCCGCCCGTCGCCGCCAGCTCGAAGGCGCGGGGCAGGCCGATCATCTGCACCAGGAAGTAGTTCATGCCGGAATCCGGCACCAGCCCGACCTTGACGAACGCCAGGACGAAGCTCGCCTTATCCGACGCGATGCGCAGGTCGCACGCCAGGGCTAGGCTTGCGCCCGCGCCGGCGGCGACGCCGTTAACCGCCCCAATGACGGGCTTCTCCATGGTGCGGATGCGACGCACGATAGGGTTGTACTTGGTGCGCAGGTGCTCGGCGAACGAGACGGCGTGCCCGCTTTCCTGCTCGCGACGCTTGACGTCACCGAGGTCCTGGCCGGCGCAGAAGCCGCGGCCCGCGCCGGTGATGACCACGCAGCGCACAGCGGCGTCGCGCTCGGCCTTCGCCAGCGCGTCATTCAGGGCGTCGAGCATCGGGTCGGTGAAAGCGTTCAGGACGTCTGGGCGATTGAGCGTGATAGTTGCGACGCCATCGCCGACGCTGTACAGAATTGGTTCATCCATGTTGGCTTCCCTCCCTAGCGGCCTTTCCACTGCGGCGGGCGCTTCTCCAGGAAGGCGTGCATGCCCTCCTTCTGGTCTTCGCTGGCGAACAGGGCGTAGAAGTTCTTGCGCTCGAAGGCCAGCCCCTTGTCCAGGTAGTCGTTGAAGACGTTGTTGACGGCTTCCTTCGCGGCGACGACGGCGAGCGGGGGCTTGCCGGCGATCTTGCGCGCCAGCGCTTTGGCCTCTTCAAGATACAGCTCCACCGGCACGACCTTGTTGACGAGACCCCACGCCAGCGCCTCCTGCGCCGTGACCATGTCGCCGGTCAGGGCGATCTCCATGGCGCGCGCCTTGCCGACCGCCTGCGCCCAGCGTTGTGTTCCGCCCGCGCCGGGGATGACGCCGATGTTGATTTCCGGCTGGCCGAAGCGCGCCGTCTCCGAGGCGACGATCATGTCGCACATCAAGGCGATCTCGCACCCGCCGCCGAGGGCGTAGCCGCTGACAGCGGCGATGATGGGCTTGCGGATGCGGCGGATGCGGTCCCAGCTGGCGAACTGGTCGTTCTGAAGGTATTTGACGACGCTGGCGTCGGCCATCTCGCCGATGTCGGCGCCGGCCGCGAAAGCGCGCTCGCTGCCGGTCAGGATGATGCAGCGGACGCTGTCGTCGGCGTCGAGGCTCTCGAACGCATCCACGACCTCGTGGATGAGGCCGTTGTTGAGGGCATTGAGGACCTTGGGGCGGTTGAGGCGCACGACGGCGATGGGTGGGTCAGGCTCGACGAGAATGAATTGGTAATCCATCTGGCTCTCCTGTAGGGCGCGCCACACGCCGATAGGAATCAGGCGCGGCCTCGTTCCAGGGCGTTGAGGCGGTGGTTGAATTGGGTGGCTCCGTACTCGACCATCTCGACCGGGGCGATGCCGAAGGGAATGGCCTCGCCATACGGCGCGAAGGCGTCGGCGATGATTTCCAGCGCGACGGGTAGCAGCTCGTTCATGCGCTCCATCAGGGTGTCCCACAGCGCCGCATCCTCGGACACCAGGCGGTGCAGGAGCGAGATGCCGAACGCGATGTGGCGGGCCTCGTCGCGCTGAATGAGCTGCATGGCCTGCACGAGGCCCGGCAGGCGGCCCGTCACCTGGAGCGCGCGCTGGGTCGCATAGTAGCCGGTTTCAGCCAGGACACCCTCGACAATCATGTGGTAGGTGGCGACGGCGGTGACCTGCGCCTGCGGCGAGGGGTCGGTGAGTAGCCGGTCCAGGGCCTGGGGCAGCTCGGCGAAGAAGATGCGCCGATACGAGTCGGTGTAGTAGCGGTTCGTGTCCACCGGGGTGCGGAACACCTCGGCAAAGTAGCGGTCGAACATCTCGACGTGCTTGGCTTCTTCGAAGAGCTGGGTTGTGACAAACATCTGCTCTTCGAGGCTGCCGCCGCTCCCGCGCAGCGCCAGCATGAGGGGGGCAAGGTCGCAGGTGACGGCCTCCTCGCCGGCGGCGAACACGGAACACAGGCGCAGGATGAGGTCCTGTTCGTCCTGGGTGAGCGTCGGCCATTCGGCGCTGTCGGTGTTCAGGTCTACGTCGCGCGGGTCCCACAGCAGGCGCTTGGCCTTGTGGTAGTCGCGCATGGCCGGCGCGTCGTGACGCAGTAGAGTATACATAGCTATAGTGGTTTCCTCTGCTTGTCCTACGCCATGATGCGCCCGCCGTCTACGTGAATCGCCTGGCCAGTGATGTAGGCGGCAGCGTCGGAGCACAGGAACACTGTCAGCGCCGCCACGTCGTCCGGCTCGCCGAGGCGCGCGAGCGGGATGCCGGATAGCCAGGCCGTCATCTGCGCCGGGTCGGAGCGGGCGTGGGCCGTCATCTCGGTGGCGATCACGCCGGGGCAGATGGCGTTCACGCGGATGCCGTAGGCCGCGAACTCCCGCGCTGCCTCCTTGGTGAACCCGACCATGCCCGCCTTGCTGGCAGCGTAGGCCGAACGCATGGGCAGGGGCGACGCTTTGCCGGCGATGCTCGCCACGTTGACAATCGCGCCCTGCCGGGCGTCGCGCATGATGCGCCCAAACGTCTGGGTACACAGGAAGGCGCTGCGCAGATTGACGGCCATGACGCGGTCCCACTCGGCCGGATCCATGTCCAGGATGGACGCGCGCGGCTCGATGCCGGCGTTGTTGACCAGCGCGTCCACGCGGCCCCAGCGCGCAAGGGCTGCGGCAGCCAGCGCGGCCACCGCGCCGAGGTCGGCGACATCGCCCGGCGCGGCGAGGGCGTCACTCCCCGCGTTCCGCAGCTCGGCCGCGGCGCTCTCCGCGCTTCGCGCGTCTATGTCGTTGACCAGCACCGCGTAGCCGGCGGCGGCGAACGCGCGCGCGACGGCCCGCCCGATGCCTCGACCCGCGCCTGTGACGACGGCGACAGAGTCGGGTGAGGGCCGCCCTGCCGCCGCGTCGCTACTCAAGCGCGGCTCCACAGACGCCGCAGCGGGTGAAGCGGGCCGGCAGCCCCTGCGCCCCACACGCCGCACAGGTCTGCGTCGGCGGCCCCCACAGATACTCCGGCGAGTCGTCGTTGGCGATCTGCGCGCGGATGCGGGCGTGGTCAGGGCGGCGGCGCTCGGCGAAGGCGCGCACGCCCTCGTAGGTCTCCGGCGACGTATTGTGAATGGCGAGCCAATCGCGGGCGTGGCCGACGGTCAGGAACCACGAGAAGTCTTTCCAGAAATTGAGCTGCTGGCGTGTGTAGCGCGTGATCTCGGGGAACTTGGCTTTCAGCTTCTCTACCATCTCGGCGACGGCCTTGTCCAGCTCGATGCGCGGCACGACCTGGTTGACAAGCCCCCACTCCAGCGCCTTGGCCGCCGGAATCTCCTCGTTGAGGAGCAGAATCTCTCGCGCCCGCCGTTCGCCGACCATCAGCGGCAGCCACTGGGTGGCTCCCGCCGCCGCCACCGAGCCGTGGGTCGCGCCGACCTGGCGGATGTAGATGTCGTCCGCCGCGATAGCGAGATCGCAGCTTATGTTGAACTCGTTGCCGCCACCGACGACGATGCCGTTGAGCCGGGCGATGGTGGGTTTGCCGATGTCGCGCAGGCGCTCGTGGGCGTGGATGAATGCGCCCATCCACTTCCAGTAGTCACGCGGGCGCTGGACGAAGTTTTGCTGCTCCTTCATGTCGGCGCCGGTGCAGAAGGCGCGGTCGCCGGCGCCGGTCAGGACGACGACGGCGACCGAGTCGTCCCACGCGGCGTCCTCAAAGGCCGTCGCCAACTCACTCAGCATCGGGTAGTTGACGGCGTTCAGGGCCTGCGGCCGGTTGAACGTGATGGTCGCGACGCCGTCCTGCTTGGCGTACAGAATGCTTGTGAACGCGAAACTGTCCGGCGGCTGGCCGGTGTAGCGTCGTTCGTTCATCCGACCAGGTTCTCGACCGTGCCGGGCGCGACCTTGCCCACCGTCTTGTCTACGTCTTCCTGGTATTTCGTGCCGCGAGAGGCGTTGAGAATGAACGCGACGACGAAGGCGATGGTGAGCAGCACCTTCGGAAAGTCGCCC
Organism: Anaerolineae bacterium; assembly: GCA_046328525.1. Taxonomy (GTDB): domain Bacteria; phylum Chloroflexota; class Anaerolineae; order Epilineales; family JAHCIE01; genus JBDHWG01. The sequence continues at coordinate 1,343,840 of JAXLWK010000003.1, read as the reverse complement.
AGGAAGGGGCGCAATGCCATCGCGGTGGCGCCGCCGACAAGGGCGCCGCGCGCGTCCATCAACAGGGTAATCTCGCCGGGTTTCTCGTTGATGTCATCCCCGGACTGCTCATCGTTTTGGGCGTCTTCTCGCGCGCCCACCAATTGGTGCGCGTAGGGGCGGGCGATGCGGCCGGCGAGGGCCCCGCCGAGCGCGCCGGCGGTCACATACAATACGGGTGGTACTGGAATATCCATTCCTTTGTCTCCTTTGTGGATTCAGTGACTGCGTGCCTATATTCGCCGCTCGTCCATGACACGCTTGAGCTTGCCGCCCTCGCTGCGCGGCACCGAGTTGGGCGGCGCAATGACAACGTGGGTGTTGAGGCCAATCGTGCCGTAGATGGCGTGGCGGACACGGTCGCGGAGCCGCCGCACGGCGTGGTCCGCTTCCAGCGCCTCGTCCTCGAGCAACTCCTCCCCGACGTGGCGGAAGAATCCCTCGGTGACTTCGATGCGAATCTCCAGCTCGTCCAGGGTTCGATCACGCCGCACGACGAGCTGGTAATGCGGGCTGAGGTTCGGAACACCGACCAGGGCCGCTTCGATCTGGGACGGGTAGACGTTGACGCCGCGAATGATGAGCATATCGTCGGTGCGGCCGACGACGCGGCCCATTCGCGCGTGGGTGCGGCCGTCGCTGCTGGGCGTCGGATCGAGGCGCGTGATGTCGCCGGTGCGATAGCGGATGAGCGGCATGGCCTCCTTGGTGATGCAGGTGAAGACAAGCTCTCCCTGCTCACCCCACGGCAGCGGCTCGCCTGTGCCCGGATCAATGATCTCCGGCAGGAAATGGTCCTCGCAAATGTGCGCGCCGGTCTTGCTCGCCACGCTCTCGCATGAAACGCCTGGCCCGATGATCTCGCTCAGGCCGTAGATGTCCACGGCATGAATGTTGAGGCTCTCTTCGATCTCGGAGCGCATCTCCTCGGTCCACGGCTCCGCGCCGAGAATGCCGACCCGCAGGCTGGTGCCATGCGGATCAATGCCGCGCGCGCGCATCGCCTCGGCCAGCGTCAGGGCATACGACGGGGTGCACGCGATGACGGTGGGCTTGAAATCCTGGATGAGCAGAATCTGCCGCTCAGTGTTGCCGCCGGAGATGGGGACGACGGTCAACCCCATCTTCTCCGCCCCGTAGTGCATGCCCAGGCCGCCGGTGAAAAGCCCGTAGCCGTAGGCGTTCTGGAATAGCTGGCCCGGCTCGGCGCCCGCGCAGCCAAAGGCGCGCGCGCACACCTCGGCCCAGAGTCCGATGTCGTTGCGCGTGTACCCGACCACGGTGGGCTTCCCCGTCGTGCCGGAGGACGCGTGGATGCGGACGACCTCACTCTGCGGCACCGCAAACAGCCCGAACGGGTAGTTGTCGCGCAGGTCCGTTTTGCGTGTGAAAGGGAGCTTCGCCAAGTCGGGCAACCCCTTGATGTCGTCGGGTTTGACGCCGGCCGCGTCAAACTTCTGCCTGTAGAACGGGACAAACTCATACACGCGGCGCGCGGTCGCCTGGAGCCTTTCGAGCTGTAGCTTCTCGATCTGCGCACGGGGCAAGGTCTCGATCTCAGGGTTCCACATCATGGTGTCTCTCCCATCGCAGCGGCGCTCACCGTCGAACTTCTGGAGGTGGGCTTGGGGTGTGGTCGGCGCAGGGAAGAACGGGCCGTCATATAGTACCACAGCGCCGTGTGTGGGTCAATCCACGTGGAGTCACGGCAGGGGTGGATGTTTGCGGTGTCTTCGCCGACTGTGGTATACTAGGCGCGCGCCAGCCCGGCAGACGCGCCGGCGCGTGGCATTGGAGACAGTCTCGGAGGGATTTATGCGATGTTTGCGGCCAGTCTTTGTGTTTGGAGCGCTGCTGGTGCTGCTGGCGGCCCTGGCGGCCAGCCCGGCGGACGCGGCGCGCATAGGCGATGACGCGCCGGTGCGCCGGGGGGTGCAGCAGGGCGGCTCCGACGATGGGGTGACTCCCAAACCCACTGCCGACCAGGTCTTTCTCGACGGCGTCCACCATGACTGGCAGAAGTGGAACAACTGCGGCCCGACAACGACGAGCATGGCCTTGAGCTACTTTGGCATCACCGCGCCGCAGCTCGCCATCGCCTCGGTGTTGAAGCCGAATCCGCAAGATGTGAATGTCAGCCCCGAGCAGATTGCGAACTATATCCGCAGCCAGGGCCTTCAGGCGCAGGTGCGGGTGAACGGGAACCGCGATACCCTCATGGCCTTGCTCAGCAACGGCATTCCGGTCATTGTCGAGCAGTGGATTCCCGACTACGAAGGGATGGGCCACTACCGCCTCGCCATCGGCTACGACAAGGCGAATGGCACGATCATGTTTGACGACTCCTTCTATGGCCCGAATCGCACCTGGTCGTTCGACGAGTTCGAGGGGCATTGGATGGAGTTCAACATCAACCGCATCTACGTCCCCATCTACCGCCGTAATCAGGCGGCCCTCGTGCGCGCCATCCTCGGCCCGGACGCCGACGACGACCAGATGTGGAGCCGCGCCGAGGCCGGCGCGCGCGCCAACCTGGACGCATTCTCGGATGATGGGAAGGTGTGGTTTGGGCTAGGGGATGCGCTTCTCAACCAGGGCCGCACCTACGAGGCGCTCCAGGCCTACGAGCGCGCCTACAGCCTCGGCCTGCCCTGGCGCTTCTACTGGTACCAGTTCGGCCATTTCGAGGCCCTGGCGCGGTTGGGCCGCTGGCAGCGCCTCCTCGATCTGACCGATACCGTGCTCGCCAAAGCGCCGATGCACGAGGAGATGTACTTCTACCGCGGCCTGGCCTACCAGGGGCTAGGGGATACCGCCTCGGCCCGCGAGTCGTTCAACCAGGCGCTCGCCAACAACCGCAACTTCGACCGCGCCAGGGTGGCCTTGCGCTCCCTCGACTGATCGTGTCTAAACCGTAGGGGGTAGGTTTCAAACCTGCCCCCTACATGATTCTTGCCGGTCTATGTCGAAATTGTAGGGGCAGGTTTCAAACCTGGCCCCTACGTCAATCGTGATGGTCTATGTCGAAATTGTAGGGGTAGGTTTCAAACCTGCCCCTACGTCATTTTTGGCTGGATAGATCGCGGTGCGCGAGCTTCCCGCGCACAATCAGCAGCCGCTGCACGGCCGTCACATTGGTGCCAATCGCCAACAGTAGCAGCACGACGAGCATCGCCGAGTTGCCGAAAAAGGGCGTGAGCGCCAGACCGAGCACCAGCACGATGATCCGCTCCAGCCGGGTGAACAGGCCTTCCTTCAACTGAAGGCCCAGCCCCTCGGCGCGGGCGCGGGTGTAGCTGACCATAAGCGAGCCGACAATCGTGAGATAGATCAGGATCGGTTCTAGGGTGTGCGGCGTCGTCGTCGTCAGGTAGGTGTACAACAGCGCCAGGTAGATCACCGCTTCGGAGAAGCGGTCCAGGGTCGAGTCCAGGAAGCCGCCAAAGACCGTGACCTTTCCCGTGCTGCGCGCCAGCGTGCCGTCCAGGGCGTCGAACCCCATGGAGAGGATCAGCAGCACGGCCCCCAGTAGCCACCAGCTCTCCCCTTGCGCCAGGACGATGGCGACGACGACGTTGAAGAAGAAGCCGATGACCGTCAGCATGTCCGGCGTCAGGCCGACCCGCCCGAGTCCCTGGGCAATCGGGGTGATGATGTTGCGGGACCACTTGCGAGCCAGCTCCGTAAGCATGTGCTTTCCTCCGGACGATGCGGGAATCCGTCAGTGATGGCGCTGAGTGCGACGACCGTCAGCTGTGGTTGTGGCCACCGGCGGCGGCGGGGCGCAGGCGGTGTCGCCCGGCCGGGTGGGCAATGCACTCGGCGTAGAAGTCGGCGACTTCGGCGGCCACACGCCGCCAGTCGTATCGTTCGGCGGTTTGTCGGCCCACCGCGCTTAGATATGCCCGCTGTTCCGGGTCCTGGAGCAGCCCGATGAGCGTCTCCGCCAGCGGCAGCTCACTGGCGGGCGGGACGAGCAGCCCGTTCACGCCGTGTTCGATGACCGACCGATAGCCGGCGATAGACGAGGCGACCACGGGGGCGCCGGCGGCCATCGCCTCGAGCAGCACCAGCCCGAAGCTCTCGTAGCCGGTGGCAGGCGCGACGAAGACATGGGCGGCGCGGTAGTAGCGCGCCAGGTCATCGCTGGAGACGTAGCCGACGAACCGCACGTCGCGCAGCTTGTGCAGGCGAACGTAGCGCAGGTACGCGGCGCGGTCTTCCTTGTTGAACGCGCCGACGACGATGAGTCGCGCTTGGGGGACGACGGCTTTGATGAGCGGGTAGGCGCGCAACAGGTGGCGAAAGCCCTTGCGCCGCTCCAGCCGCCCGACGAACAGGATGTTGAGCTTGCCGTCCATGAAGCGCTCGATGGGCTGGACGTGCTCGCTGCCGAAACGCTCGATCTTGACGCCGTTGGGGATGATGGTGTACTCGGCGGGGAACCAGTGGGCGACATAATCGCGGGCGGCCTCGGAAACGGCGATGCGCCCGTCGAGCCGGTCCAACAGGGGGTCGAGCACGGCCTTGCCGTACTCGTAGACCGGGTGAACCGTCTCGCCAAATGAGTGGAACGTGCCGACGTTGATTGTATTCGAGTGGCGCAGCATGGCGAGGGGTAGCAGGGGGGCGGTCGGCTCGTGGCAGTGCACGATGTCGAACTGGCCGGTCTTGAGCACGCCTTTCACCCGCTGGTAGACCTGGGGCGCGAGGCTGAGGCGCGCGACCGCGCCGTTGAAGCGCACAGGCACGACGGCGCGGCTGATGCGGATGATGTTCTCCTCAAGGCTGTCTACATTGGAGGACGATGGGGCGACGACGGTGACCGTGTGCCCCATCTTGCGCAGCTCTTCACCCAGGCATTTAATGTGCTCAGTCACACCTCCGGGGTAGGGGTAATCGTATGGTGTGACCTGGGCAATCCGCATGGGCCTCTCCTGCATTCCGCTCGAGTTGCCCCAATGATACCCACAAGCGAGGGATTTGTCACGTCTTGCGCGCATCCTCCCCGGCCCAGGACCAGATCGGGCTGAACTGCATCCACTGGTCGGGGTAGCGGCCAAGCCAGATTTCCATCCGCTCCGCCAGAACACGGGTCAGTCTGGCCGCGTCGGCGTCCTTGTCGCCGGTCGGCGAATAGGTCAGGTACGGCTCGATGGTGAGATGGTAGCCGCCGTCGGGCCGGCGCACGATCCAGAAGGGGACGATGGGGGCGCGGCTCATCATCGCCAAGCGCGCCGGCCCCTGGGGGAGCTGGGCAGGGGCGTCGAAAAGCTGCGTCGAGAGGCCGCCCCGCGTGGTGTCCAGGTCGAGCATGACGCCGACGACGCCGCCCTTGCGTAGCACGCGCACCAACTCCATCGCCCCCTTGTCGGCCGGGATGCCGCGCCCACCGTGCCGCTCGCGCTGCTCGACCATGAAACGGTAGAGGCTTTCGGGCTTGATCGGCTCGGCCGGCACCGTGAACCGGATCCCCAGGTTGCGGCGGCCATATTGGGCGAGGAACTCAGCGCCTCCCAGGTGGGCGCTGATGACGATGGCGCCGCGCCCCTGTTGGAGCGCCGCGAAGTAGTGCTCGGCGCCTTCCGCCGAAACCAGCCTGGCCCAGGCTGCGTCGTCGGACAGTGGGCGGAAGAAGCGATAGTAGTTGAGAAGGGAGTTCTGGAACGCGGTGCGCGCCGCCGCCTCGACCTCGGCGTGACTGGCGCGCGGACCGAGCATGTGGCGCATGTTCTCGGTCGCGCCGCGATACGTCGCGCCGCTGAAGCGGAACACAGCGCCGGCCAGCCAGTGAAGCAGCGGCTCCCCCAACCAGGGGGGGAGCTGATTTGCCAGCCAGTGAAACGCGCGCCAGCTGTAGAACGGGACTTCCTCACGCTGCATGCGCGACTCCATCGTTGTTTAGGGCAGTAGATGCCATGTGGTAACGACTTCAGTCGTTCTGCTGCCTGGGAAACGACTGAAGTCGTTACTACGTTCCTACCACGTCATGATGCAATACACGTTTAGTCGGCGTGGCCGTTGGCGGGCGCGGCCTCGTAGACCGGCGCGGTCTCTTCGCCCTTGATGAAACGCTCCGTCGCCTCGTGGGCTTCATCGTCGGCGAACTGCACCGGCGGCGACTTCATGAGGTACGAGGAGGGGCCTTCCAGGGAGCCGCTGATCCCCCGGTCGAGGCCAAGCTTGACCAGGCGCACCGCGTCAATCACGACGCCCGCCGAGTTGGGCGAGTCCCACACCTCGATCTTGACCTCCATGTTTAGCGGCACGCCGCCGAAGGTCGTGCCCTCCATGCGGATGTAGCACCACTTGCGGTCGGTCAGCCACGGCACGTAGTCGCTGGGGCCGACGTGGACCTGCTCCGGCGCCAGGCCGTAGTCGAGTTGCGACGTGACGGCGTTGGTCTTCGAGATCTTCTTCGACTCCAGGCGCTCGCGCTCCAGCATGTTGTAGAAGTCCATGTTGCCGCCGAAGTTGAGCTGGTAGGTGCGGTCGAGGCGGACGCCGCGCTCGCGGAACAGGTGTGTCAGGACGCGGTGGGTGATGGTCGCGCCGACCTGCGACTTGATGTCGTCGCCGATCATCGGCAGGCCGCGCTCCTGGAAGCGCCGCTGCCAGTACGGCTCGCGGGCGATGAAGACGGGGATGCAGTTGACGAAGCCGCAGCCCGCCTCGAGCACCTGCTCCACGTACCACTTGGTCGCCATCTCGCTGCCGACGGGCAGGTAGTTGATAACAACATCGGTGCCTGTATCGCGCAGAATGTGGACCACGTCGTCGGTGCTGCCAGGCGCCTTCTGGATGACGTCCTTGAGGTACTTGCCCAGGCCGTCATGGGTCATGCCCCGGCGCACCGGCACATCCAGCTGCGGCACATCGCTGAACTTGATGGTGTTGTTGGGCGCCTGGAAAATCGCCTCGCTCAGGTCGCGCCCGACCTTGTTCGCGTCAATGTCGAAGGCGGCGCTGAACTCGATGTCGCTGATGTGGTAGCCGCCCAGGTTCACGTGCATCAGGCCGGGTACGAACTCGTCTTCGGCGGCGTTGCGGTAGTACTGCACACCCTGCACCAGCGACGACGCGCAGTTGCCGACACCGACAATCGCAACACGTACTTTGCCCACGTCTCTCATCCTTTCAAAGTGGCCGCGCACCGCGGCCGTTGTAGCTATGGCATGGTGGATGGCGCTCATGCGTGAGCGACGCGCAAATTCTCGCCCAGGGAGCCGGCGCGGTCAATCACCGCACACGTTTGGAATGGCGTTGGCGGCGCAATTCGGCGAAAATTCGTTCAGATGATGCTTTTGGGAGGCGCAGAAAACGATGAGCGGCTTGATGGATAGCATGCCTGAGCGCCTGCTCGATTTCTTGTCGCGTGGAGCGCCGGCGATTCTGGCGAGTACCGGCGCGGATGGCTGGCCGCACCTGGTCATGACGTGGGCCGTGGCGCGCGATGCGCGGACGGTGCGGGTTGCCGTGGATGTGGGGAGTACGACCCAGGCCAATCTGGAGCGCAGCGGGGCAGCGACGGTGCAGGCGCTTGGGCCGGACAATCTCGTTTTCCTGGTCAAGGGGCGCACCCGGACGATCAAGGCCCGACTCGACGCGGCCGCATTTCCAATCGCGATGGTGGAGGTGGCGGTGACCGAGGTCAAGGACCAGGCGTGGCCGGCCGCCGCCGTCGCGCCCTTGCGCTTCGAGTGGCAGGGCGAGGCGCGCGCGGCGCTGGATGAGATGGAGCGGCGCATCCTGGCAGAGATGCGGGATTGGGAGGTGTAGGTGATTCCGTGTAGCGCCGACTTGAGTCGGCATCTTGGGAGCCGACTCAAGTCGGCGCTACAGGCTGGCGCTATCCGTCACGGCGCGGCTTCGGCGCCGACCTGGTCCTTGAGGTACGCCTCGATGAACTCGTCAAGCTCGCCGTCCAGGACGGCGGTCGTCTGGCTCGTCTCGCAGCCCGTGCGCAGGTCCTTGACCATCTGGTACGGCTGGAGCACGTAGGAGCGGATCTGGTTGCCCCAGCCCGCCTCCTTATGGACGCCTTTCAGCCGGGCGCGCTCCTGCTCCCGCTTCTCCAGCTCGATGTCCAGCAGCTTGCCCTTGAGAATCTTGAGCGCCATCTCCTTGTTCTGGAGCTGCGAGCGCTCGTTCTGCACCGAGACGACGATGCCGGACGGGACGTGGGTGATGCGAACGGCGGTGCTGTTCTTCTGCACGTTCTGCCCGCCCGCGCCCTGGGCGCGGAACACGTCCATCTTGATGTCGTCCGGGTTGATGCTGACCTGGACGTCATCCTCGATCTCCGGCACAACCTCGACCAGGGCAAAGGAGGTGTGGCGGCGCTTGGCGGCGTCGAAAGGCGAGATGCGCACCAGGCGATGAACGCCGCGCTCGGCCTTCAGGTAGCCGTAGGCCCACGGTCCTACGACCTCGACGCGCGCGCTCAGGATGCCCGCTTCCTCGCCCGGCGTCTCCTCCACGATGTCGGCCTTGTAGCGCCGGCGCTCGCACCAGCGCAAGTACATGCGCAGCAGCATCGAGGCCCAATCCTGGGCCTCCGTGCCGCCCGCGCCGGCGTGGATCGAGAGGATGGCGTTGTTGCGGTCGTACTCGCCGGAGAGCAGGAGTTGGAACTCAAGCTCCTCCATGCGCTCGCCCAGGCCGGCGGCTTCCGCCGCCACCTCCTCGCGCATCGCGGCGTCGTCCTCCTCGGCGGCCATCTCCCACAGCAGCAGGGCGTCGTCCACACTGCGCCGCATCCCCTGCCACGTGTCTATCGTCTCGCGCCGGTCGGCGATCTTGCGCATGACGACCTGGGCCGCCTTGGGGTCGTCCCAGAAGTCCGGGGCCTGGCTCTGGGTTTCCAGCGCCTCGACCTCTTTCTCAGCGCCTTCTATGTCAAAGACGCCCCCAGATGTTCTCGATGCGGTCGCGCAGGTCGGCTAAATATGTTCCGGGGTCAGCGATCATGGTCGTCTCCTTGAGAATGCAAAACAAAAGGACGGGACGCGCGCTCGCTGGCGCCGCCTCCCGTCCTGCATAGTGTCACGTCAGGCCCGGCTAGGCGCGGGTTGCTCGAACAGCGCGTCCACGTACTCGCGGGGATCGAAAACCGCCAGGTCGTCAATGCCCTCGCCCACGCCGATGAACTGGATGGGGACTTGCAGCTCGCGCACGATGGCGAAGGCAATGCCGCCCTTCGCCGTGCTGTCGAGCTTGGTCAAGATCAGGCCGGTGAGGGGCGTCGACTCGGCGAAGACCTTCGCCTGGGTCAGCCCGTTCTGCCCGGTCGTGGCGTCGAGGACGAGCAGGGTCTCGTGGGGCGCGCGGTGGACCTGCTTGTTGGCGACCGAGCGCACCTTCTCCAGCTCTTTCATGAGGTTGAACTTGGTATGCAGGCGGCCGGCCGTGTCAATGATGAGCACGTCCATCCGCCGCGCCAGGGCCGCGTTGATGGCGTCGTAGACGACGGCGCCCGGGTCAGCGCCCTGGCTCGTGGCAATGATCTCCACGCCGGCGCGGACGGCCCACACCTTGAGTTGGTCAATGGCGGCGGCGCGGAAGGTGTCGCCGGCAGCGAGCATGACCTTGCGCCCCTGGTCCTTGTGCCACTTCGACAGCTTGCCGATGAACGTCGTCTTGCCGGAGCCGTTGACGCCCACGATCAGGATGACGGTCAGCAGGCGGTCGCCGGCGGCAAACTCGCGCTTCGGCTCCTCCAGGATCGCCACGAGGCGGTCGCGGAGCATGGCGCGGATCTGCTCGGTCCGCCGAATGCCGCGCCGGTTGACCTCGTTGTGCAGGTCTTCCACTAGCTCGCTCGCCAGGCCCGCGCCCAGGTCGGCGCGGATGAGCAGCTCTTCCAGCTCATCCCACGTCTCAGGCGTCAGGTCCCCCTGGCCGAACAGCTCGCCGATGCGGTTGAACAGCCCGCCCTGTCGGGTCTTCTCCAGACTTTCTTCGACTTTCTCGTGCTCTTTGGGTCGCCGAAAAAACACAATAACTCCTCATCCGGAATGGCTGTGCTGCGGGTCGTGTCGCACTCGCCTAATTATAGCCTGCTCGCCCTTGCCCGCCAAACACTCTACTGCGGGTGTTCGGCGAGCCAGGCCAGCGCACGGCGCGCGAACTCCTGCTCCGTCCCGAACGTCAGCAAGCCCGGCGCGTCGGCGGCGTGGGCCCAGACCGGCTCGAAGCGCTCCTCGTCTTCCGCCGTGCGCGCCGCGACGGCATCGCCATCCAGGGCCATCAGGAACGCCGACTCCTCGCGGACGGTCGGGCGCTCGTAGCGCAGGAATTGCGATGTCTGCGCGCCCAGGTCGGCCAGGATGCGCAGCGCGGTATAGCCCGTCTCCTCCCGCACCTCGCGCATGGCGGCGTCCGGCCGCGTTTCGCCCGGCTCGATGTGCCCCTTGGGCATGCGCACCTCGCCGTTCGCCGGCTTGTAAACCAGGAGGAACTGGCCGTTGTGGTAGACGAAGCCGCCCGCCGACTGATAAAAGTTGACAGGGTTCTTGCCCTTGCTCATGGCATCCTCTCAAGATAAGCCTGGGCTGTTATGCGCCGTCAGCGGCCCAGATACCTCGTTACACTACTCAGAACACAAGACTCGCGGCGTCATTGCGAGGCGGGCTTTGCCGCCGAAGCAATCCCCCACTATGCCACGGCGCCGCTATTTCTCGACTAGACCGCCTGATGCCAGGGCAGGGGATTGCTTCGCTGACGCTCGCAATGACGGCTTGGCCGTGTTTTGGCGTTGGCGCATGCGGTCATACAGCATGGGAATCTCGGCATGACAGGGCGACCGCCTGGCACTCAAGTGCCAGGCTAAGCGAGCGAAGCCTGCCGAGGCAGGCTCGGATCGGGATGGTTCGGACCAGCCAGCCTGCTTGAGCAGGCTTCGCCCTCTCAGCCACCGACTTGAGTCGGTGGCGACGGCGGGCGCCGATGCCGGCCAGGCGCACTTCACTCGCCTCCCTCGTCCGGCGTCTGCCACCCGGCCAGGATGTCGGCGACCGCGTGCGTGCCATGCCCCGGCGGGGCCGATGTGGCGGCGGGCGGCAGGTCGTCAATGCGCACGGGCGTTCGGGCGGTCAGGCCGACGGCTGACTCGAAGAAGACGCCGCGCGCCGCGAGATGCGGGTCGTCGGCGACCTCGTCCAGGCGGTTGACGCGGGTCAGCGGGATGTCGTGGTCTTGCGCCAGGGACAGCCAGGCGTCGGACGGGCGCTCGGCGAACAGGGCGGCGACGGTTTCGATTAGCGCGGGCTGCTCGGTCGGGTCGAACTGACGCGCGGCCCACTCCGGATGCCCGACCGCCGACGCGAAGCTGGCCCAGAACTTGGCCTCGAGGCAGCCGAGGGCCAGGCTGCGCTCGTCGCTCGCCTGGTAAACGTTGTAGCACGCCCAGCCGCCGCTGAGGATGTGGCTGCCGCGCGCCACGGGTTGGCGCGTGGCGGCCCACTCGGACCAGGGCAGCGAGGTCAGGGCAAACGCGGCCTCGGCCATGCTGGCATCCACGCCGCCGCCGCGTCCGGTGACGGTGCGCCGATACAGGGCCATGACGATGCCCAGGGTGGCGACCAGGGCGCCGCTCAGGTCAGCCACCTGGACGCCGGGAATTGCTGGGGCCTGGTCGGGCCGGCCGTTGAGGTCGAGAACGCCGACGGTGCCGATGTAGTTGAGGTCGTGGCCGGTCGCAGCGGCCAGCGGCCCTGTCTGCCCGTAGCCGGTCAGGGCGCAGTAGACCAGGCGCGGGTTGTGGGCCAGGAGCGTCGGCGCGCCGACGCCGAGGCGATCCATCACGCCCGGCCGGAAGCCCTCGACCAACACGTCCGCCGCCGCGACCAGATCGAGCAGGGAGGCGCGCCCGCTGTCGCTCTTCAGGTCCAGCACGACCGACCGCTTGCCACGGTTCAGCGCGGCGTAGACCGCGCCCACCGGCGGGGCGTCGGGGGTCAGGCGGGTGAAGGGGGGCATGGCTCGGCTGTAGTCGCCGCCATGCGGGTCCTCGACCTTCACAACATCCGCTCCCATGTCGGCGAGAACCAGGGTGCAGAATCCGCCTGGCAGAAGGCGTGTCAGGTCGAGGACGCGGACACCGGCGAGCGGGTAAGGACTCGGAGCGGGAGCGGACATAACTTGACCTCAGTTGGGGTGTGGCGTGGTGGAATTATAACAGGAGAGCGCAGAGGCGAAAAGAAAGCTGCCTCTGCGCTCGCTGACCGGGCTGACGCGATGCGCCCGACCACTGCGCCGTTCGTGACGGACGGCGCGGCGGCCGTCGGGGGGTGCTATCGAGGACTAATGTCCGTTTCGGGAAAGCTCGCGCATGATGATGTTGCGCTGGATCTGCGACGTGCCCTCGTAGATTTGGAACACCTTGCAGTCACGCATGAGCTTCTCGACCGGGTACTCTCGCATGTAGCCGTAGCCGCCGAAGACCTGCACCGCGTCCGTCGTGATGCGCATCGCCATGTCGGCGGCGAACGCCTTGGCGTAGGCGGCCTCGCTGGTGTTGCGCTTGCCGTTGTCGCACAGCCACGCGGCCTGCCACGCCAGCAGGCGGGCCGCCTGGATGTCCATGGCAGCGTTGGCGAGCATGTGGCCGACGGCCTGGTGCTGGATGATGGGCGCGCCGAACGTCTCGCGCTCCCTGGCGTAGTCGAGGGCCAGCTCCATGGCGCGGCGGGCCACGCCGACGGCGGAGATGGCGACGCCCGGCCGGCTGTGGTCGAACACGCCCATGGCGATGTTGAACCCCTGGCCTTCGCGCCCAAGCAGGCGGCTGACCGGCACCTCAACGTCTTCGAAGGTCACTTCGGCGGTGTCGCTGGCCCTCTGCCCCATCTTGTCGAAGTGGGGCGATGTGCTGACGCCGGCCTGCTCGCGCTCGACGACGAAGCAGCTAATCCCACGGTGCCCGGCGACGGGGTCGGTCTTGGCGAAGACGACGTAGAAGTTGGCGACGGTGGCGTTGCTAATGAACGTCTTGCGCCCGGTGAGAATGTAGTGGTCGCCGATGTGGCGGGCGCGGGTGCTCATGTGCACCACGTCGGAGCCGACGCCCGGCTCGGTGACGCAGTAGGAGGCGAGCTGGCCCTCGCACAGGCGGCCCAGCCACTCCTTCTTCTGCTCGTGGCTCGCCCCGATAATGATCGGCCACGACGCCAGGGCGTTGATGCCGAGGGAGGTCGAGATGCCAGAGCAGCCCCATGCCAGCTCCTCGGTCACGACGCACTCGTCCAGGGCGCACAGGCCTGCGCCGCCGTACTCCTCAGGGATATTGAGGTTGATTAGCCCGACTTCCTGGGCCTTGCGAACCACCGGCCAGGGGAACGCGCTGTCTTTGTCGTAACGCGCTGCGACAGGGATTATTTCGTTTTCGGCGAACTCATGGGCGAGGTCGCGGAGCATTCTCTGATGCTCATTCATCTCAAAGGCGATCATTGTAGCCCTTCCTTGATAGCATGCCATGTTATGGCGCATTGCGTCATCTTCCTACATTGTACCGCAGAATTTTCTGTTGCGCAAGAGGCAAATCAATGAGAATCGCCGCCCCGATTTGCCACATTTACCCCCTATCGCTCGCCGAAGTTATCCTGTATAATGTCTCCCTAACCTTCTTGTTGGACGCCAATGTTTTCCCGGGACCGGGGAGAAGGGGTTTGCATGGACACGCCCATTCCGCGTTGGCTCCGCGCCTTCTTCGTAATCGTCGCCGTGCAGGCCTTTCTCGTCACCCCCGCCCTCTTCCAGCCCACTCTTATCAACATCGTCGAGCCGTGGCCGGCCAGCCCGCTGAACGCGCGCTTCATCGGCGCTCTCTACACGGCCCTGGGCATCGCCGTGCTGCTATGCCTGCGCGCGCGCGCCTTCCGCCAGGTGCGCCTGGTGACCATCGGCATCGTCGTGGCGACGGGGACGCTCCTGCTCATCACCTTCTACCGCCTGTGGATGTTTGGCATGGATGAGCTGGCGCTGAAGGGCCAGTTCCCGACCATGTGGACACTGTTCTACATCATAGACCCCCTCGTCGCGCTCTACGCCCTGTGGCGCTTCCGCGGCCAGGACAGGCCCCCTGCCATGCCAAATCCGCTGGCGTGGCTGTGGAGCGCGGAGGCGGCGATCTTCGGCGCGCTGGGGCTACTGCTGCTCGTCCTGCCCGATCTCGCCGTCTCGTTCTGGCCCTGGGCGATGACAGCGCCCCTCTCGCAGCTCTACAGCGGCCACTTCATCACGCTCGCCGTCGTGAGCGCCTTCGCCGTGGGGGAGCCGCGCTGGGACGCGGTGCGGATCATGGTGGTCACGATCATGACGCTGGCGATGCTCGTCCTCGCCGTGTCCGTCGTCCACTTCGACCGCTTCAAGTCGAACCCCTCCACGGTGATCTGGTTCGTGTTCTTTGGCGCAGAGGCGGTCGGCCTAGGCGCGTTACTCTGGCGGCGGCGGGCGCATCGCTCGCCGGGCGCGGCAGTTCCCCGCACCGGCGTATCGTAGCCGCGCCGACGGTGTTACAACATCGCGTGATGGAGACGCAGAGGCACCATGAACGTTTCAGGCGCACGCCTGGTGCGGCTCTTTCTCGGCATCGCCGGCGCTGTGCTGCTCATCCAGGGCAGCGCGTCTCTACTGCGGGCGGCGCTGGCCGTTCCAGTGCCGGAGCTTGTGCTGGACTTTACCAACGCCGACCCGCTGCACGCCGCGGTTCACATCACCTGGGGCGTCGTCATGCTCCTGGCCCTCGTCCTGCCGGTCGGTGAGCGGGCCAGGACACTCCTGGTGTTGGCGTTCGGGGTGTTCTATACAACCCTGGCGTTTCTCGGCACGCTGGTCTATCATCCCTTCGGCTTGCAGCTCGGCCTCGGCGAGAATGTGTTTCACTTCGTCGTCGGCCCCCTGGCGCTCATCGTCGCCTATTTCGGTCTGCGCCGGGGAAGCTCGGCGCGGAGTGTGTGACAGGCAAGGGGAGTGCGAGAAGCACGAAAGGACGCGAAATGCGCGAAAACGTCCAACGCCGGACAGCGCCGACCGCCTACGCCGAGCTGCGCCGCACCGTCGTCGAGGCTGGACTGCTCGATCGGCGCTACGGCTATTACCTGGCGCGGAGCGTGAGCTGCTACGTCCTCCTGGGCCTGGCGCTGGCGATGCCGATTGTGCTGCCGCCGACGTGGGCGCTGACGATTCTCGCCGCGTTCGCACTCGGCTTCGTGAGCATCCAGATCGGCATGCTCGGCCACGACGCCGGCCACCTGGCGGTGTTCCGCTCGTCCCGCGCCAACTATGCCTTCGGCGTGCTGTGCTGGAGCCTGACCTTGGGCGTGGGGTTCTGGTATTGGCGCGGACGGCACAATGCCCACCATGCCCACACGAACGACGCCGACGGCGACCCAGAGATTCGCGGCAGCGGCCTCGTCGCGTTCACGGAGCAGGATGCGCGGGCCCGTAGCGGCTGGCAGCGCGTGGCCGTGCGCTACCAGGCCCTGGTCGCGCCGGTGCTGCTCCTGGTGTTCAGCGCCCTGGCTGTGATTGCGATCCGCGTCGAGAGCTGGCTGTTCGCCGGCCGCCACTTGACAGGCGGCCGCCGCGCCGTCGAGGTGGCCGCGCTGACGCTGAACACGCTGGCCTGGGTCGCCGTCCTCATCTGGGCGCCGCACCAGTGGCGCGTCATCTTCCTGGTCAGCCAGGCCGTCGCGGGGGTCTATCTATCGTTGATCGTGGCCCCGAATCACAAGGGGATGCCCGTGTGGCCGAGCGGGAGCCAGCCATCGTTTCTGGAGCGGCAGGTGCTCAGCTCGCGCAACGTCGAGCCTGGCCCGATCAACGACTACGTGTATGGGGGGCTGAACTATCAGATTGAGCATCACCTTTTCCCGACCATGCCCCGCGCGAACTTCGGCCGCGCCCGAGCGATTGTCAAGCCATTCTGCGAGGCGCACGGGCTGGAGTATGAGGAGCTGTCGCCCCGCGCGTCCTACGCGGCGGTATGGGCGGAGCTGGACCGCGTGGGGAGGCTGGCGGGGCAGGGTTTCGAGATGACAAACAACACGGCAATGGAGTGAACGTGACCACGACGACGAACGTTGAGATGACGACTGACCGGGCGCTGTTTATCACCGGGACGACCGGGCTGGTGGGCGGCGACCTGGTGCGCAAGTACATGGATCGCGGGCTGCGCGTCTACGCTCTCGTGCGCGCCCCGTCGTTCGCGGCGGCGCAGGAGCGGCTCGCGGCGCGCCTGGGCGGACCGCTGCCGCCCTGGGTCACCGCTGTACCCGGCGACCTGACGCTGCCGCGCCTGGGGATTGACGATGACACGTGGCAGGCGGTGGCGCAGGACATCACCGACGTGCTGCACGCGGGGACGGACATCAACTTCGGACGGCCGCTGGACTTCGCGCGCGAGGTGAACTTCAGGGGCGCGCAGCGCGTGATCGAGCTGGCGCGCGCCGCGCCGCGCCTACGCCAGATTGGGCACGTGAGCACGGCGTATGTCGCGGGCAAACGCACCGGTCTCATCCGCGAGAACCAGCTATACCACGAGGCCGGTTTCCTCAACACATATGAGCAGACGAAGTACGAGGCCGAGGTGTGGCTGCGCGAGCAGATGAGCGACCTGCCGATTAGCATCTACCGCATGAGCAGCGTCCTGGGCGACGCGCGCACCGGCATCGTGCGCCAGTTCAACTTCCTGCATCAGATTCTGCGGCTGCTGTGGGGCAACCTGTTGCCGGCGCTGCCCGGCGATCCGGACAGCACCCTCGACATGATCGCCTCGGATTGGCTGGCCGACGCGCTGACGACGTTGTTCGACACGCGCTTCGTTCCCGGCGAGACGCTCCACCTGTGCTCCGGCAGCGACCGCTCGTTCACACTGACCCAGCTGCTGTACTCGACCTTTGAGCAGTTCATCGCCCTGTACCCCGATCGAACACTGCCGGCCACGCCCGAGCTGCTTGGCTACGAGGAGTACCTGGCGTTTGTACGTGAGACGGAGCAGCGCGGCCAGCATCGCCTGGCGCAGGCGCTCGGCGCCATGGCGCTCTTCGTGCCGCACCAGTCGTTTGTCAAGTCGTTCGACAACACCGATGCCCAGAATGCCCTGGCCGGTACGGGGGTGACGCTGCCCAACATCCGTGACTACCACGGGCGCGTCGTGGCGTACTGCCTGCTGTCCCACTGGGGGCGGCGCCCCGTCGCGGAGGGCCAGCCCGCCGGGAGGTAGCCAATGCGCCAGGAGCCGGCCGTCGCCGCGGAGACATCGCTGGGGGAAGAGGGCCTGGAGAGCGCTGTACAGGGACGGCGGGAGGACCCGTCGGCCGAGCTTGCCCTGCGCCGCCTGACGCGCTTCTACAACCTCGCCAAGCGGCAGATGTGGAGCGTTTCGGACCTGGGATGGGAGAAGTACCCGGCGCTGCCGGAGCGCCACAGCTCGGAGCGCTGGCAAGGCGTCTGGCGCTCGATCCTGACGCAGCTCCTTCAGGCCGACGAGATGGCCGTCAAGGCATCGGTGCAGTTGCTGCTGATGGCGGAACATCCGGCGGCGAAGCTGTACTACACGACGATGGTGCAGGACGAAGCGCGTCACGTCGAGGCGCTGCGCGGCGTGGCTGATCGGGTCGGCGAGCTAGGGCAGCGCAACCCATACCTCGACGAGCTGGCGGAGATGGTGTGGGCGTTCGACACGCTGGAGGAGCGGGTCGTAGGCATCCAGGGATTCTTCGAGGCGCTGATCATCCCCCTGTTCCACGACATACGCCGCCTGGCGCGCGAGAGTGTGCTGGGGGAGCTGTGTCAGCGCCTGGCCGTGGACGACGGCATCCACCACGGCTCCGGTCTCGCGTATGCCGACTATCTGATGGCCCGCGCCCCGGCCTCCCTCAGCCGCAAGATCGAGCGGAGCATGGGAGAGGTCTACCCGGTCTACATGGAGTTCTTGACGTGGCGGCCGCCGGAGCGGGCGTGGCTGACGCGGCTCATGGCTGACCGGGACAGGCAGATCGCGCGCCAGCACGGCGAGTTCATCCGCCGCACCGGCTACCGCTGGAACCTTGAGTTTGCCCCAGACTGATAGCAGCGGAGCCGTCATTGCGAGCAGAGCGAAGCAATCTCCCGCCTTTGCACAGGATGCCCTCTCCCGCGAAAGTGCGTCCCTCGTTTAGCGGGGGGCTGCTTCGTCGTCCTATCGTCCTCCTCGCAGCGACGGGCCATAAATAGAAACGAGGCGGCTCATTGAGCCGCCTCTGTTCGTTCATGGTGCCGAGGGTGGGAGTCGAACCCACACTCCTTTCGGAACACGAGTTTGAGTCGTGCGCGTCTGCCAGTTCCGCCACCCCGGCAAAAGAAAAAGCCCATGACCGGGATTGAACCGGTGACCTCACCCTTACCAAGGGTGTGCTCTACCGACTGAGCTACATGGGCAAAGTCGGGGCGACTGGATTCGAACCAGCGACCTCTTGAACCCCATTCAAGTGCGCTACCAGGCTGCGCTACGCCCCGGAACTGGTTGTGACAACCGATGTGGGTGAGGTGGCGGAGGGCAGACTCGAACTGCCGACACAGCGATTATGAGCCGCTTGCTCTGCCTACTGAGCTACTCCGCCTGGGACGAGTGGGCGCGATAGGACTTGAACCTATGACCTCACGGATGTGAACCGTGCGTTCTAACCAGCTGAACTACGCGCCCAAGAAATTGCGGATTTTAGATTTGCGATTTTAGAGCGAAGACGCTCTCATCAACTCTTCTCAGTCTAAAATCGCCAACCTGAAATCGTAAGTCGGGGCGAGTGGATTTGAACCACCGACCTCAGCGTCCCGAACGCTGCGCGCTAACCATGCTGCGCTACGCCCCGATAATTGACTTGCCGCGAACCAGAGCGGGTGATGGGATTCGAACCCACGGCCCTCTGCTTGGGAAGCAGATGCTCTACCGCTGAGCTACACCCGCGAGGCAGGGGAGACAGGACTCGAACCTGCAACCACCCGTTTTGGAGACGGGGACTCTGCCAATTGAGCTACTCCCCTGTGCTATCTCAGAAAGCCATCGGTCGGACTTGAACCGACGACCTGCTCATTACGAGTGAGCTGCTCTACCAACTGAGCTACGATGGCACCGATCTGTGAGACAGATCAGAGCGGGCGATGGGATTTGAACCCACGACCTTCTCCTTGGCAAGGAGACGCTCTACCGCTGAGCCACGCCCGCGAACTTCAAACAAACTTCAGTGGAGCTGAGGGGAATCGAACCCCTGACCTCTTCAATGCCATTGAAGCGCTCTCCCAGCTGAGCTACAGCCCCGCTGTCGGTCGTCGGCGCTCCGAAAGTGAGCCATCCGCGGATGGGCCACTGCGAAGGGACGTCGGACAAGATGCCCAGGAGAGGATTTGAACCTCCACTCCCGTACGGGAACTACGCCCTGAACGTAGCGCGTCTGCCAGTTCCGCCACCTGGGCAAAGGGACAAAGTGGGCGGTACAAGACTTGAACTTGTGACCTCAGCGATGTCAACGCTGCGCTCTAACCAACTGAGCTAACCGCCCCCAGGGCGACCAGTGGGGCACGATCCCACAGCCTCCAGGGCCACAACCTGGCGCTCTGCCAATTGAGCTATGGCCGCCACAGGCGCCCTCGACGGGACTTGAACCCGCGATCTTCACATTGACAGTGTGATGAGCACTCCAGCCTGCTCTGCGAGGGCGTACGGAGACTTACTTGTTAAGGTAAGCGGGGCTGACGCCGAAAAGCTGGAGCGCTCGGCATCAAGCTCCGCGGGCAGGACTCGAACCTGCGACCAATCGGTTAACAGCCGACCGCTCTACCGACTGAGCTACCGCGGATCAAACAAACCACAACCAACTACTGATGGACGAGGTCCCCCCAAGGGGATTCGAACCCCTGTTTCAGCCTTGAAAGGGCCGCGTCCTAGGCCTCTAGACGATGGGGGGAGAATCCCGCCGCCCCAGAAGAAGACCAACGCCACCGCAGCGGCGTGGGGGCGATCAGGTGCCGAGGGGCAGAATCGAACTGCCGACACCACAATTTTCAGTCGTGTGCTCTACCTACTGAGCTACCTCGGCGAAGAGGCTGGGGGACGAGGATTCGAACCTCGGCTGGCTGATCCAGAGTCAGCTGTCCTACCGCTAGACGATCCCCCAGTAGTAGCGCATACGGGATTCGAACCCGTGTCTCGGCCTTGAGAGGGCCGTGTCCTGGGCCTCTAGACGAATGCGCCTCGAGACAGGTACCCCCGGTAGGACTCGAACCTACAACCAAGCGGTTAAGAGCCGCCTGCTCTGCCAATTGAGCTACGGAGGTATCTAGTAGCGGGGATGGGATTCGAACCCATGACCTTCAGGTTATGAGCCTGACGAGCTGCCTCTGCTCTACCCCGCATCGCGTCTAACCTTGTATCGGATGCGGCCCCGCAGCGTTTCTTACACGCCGCGTGGTCCAATTTCGGACTTTTTCCGCGAGTACCCCCGGAGGGACTTGAACCCCCAACCTAACCCTTAGGACGGGCTTGCTCTTCCTGTTGAGCTACGGGGGCCAGTCGAAGGAGGTGCCCCTGGAGGGACTCGAACCCCCGACCAGCTGCTTAGAAGGCAGCTGCTCTATCCACTGAGCTACAGGGGCAGAGACGACGAGAGGGGCATACCCCCGATTCTGTCGAGACCGCCATCTATCTCACCCTGTCGGGTGGCGGCGCCTAGCGTGCGAGGTGTGACCTCGCTTTGCCGTTGCCGCTGCGGCGGGAGCGAACCCTCATCAGGCCCGCCCCACCCGCCTTGCTCCCCATCAGCCAGCGCAGTCACCTAGCCGCCGACATTGCTGCCGACGCTGGTGCGCTCTTACCGCACCCTTTCACCCCTCACCGGTTGCCCGGCGGGTCTACTCTCTGTTGTCGCCTTGCGTCACTCGGCGATTGCTTGCCGAGCGCCCCGCCTTGCTGTTTCAGCGGGTGGCCTGCCGCCGTCGTGCGGCGGCGAGGAGTCGGGAAGTTCCTCTGGGCGCGAACGCCCAGCGGCGGTGGTCCTCTCGTTGTCGCGGTCTACGTCCCGAGCGCCTGATCCATCATAAGGCCCATGACGCTTATGATCGCCGTGTTTACGCGACACCCACAATCGGTTGTTAAGGTGCGGACGAGAGGACTTGAACCTCCACTCCCTTGCGGGAACTAGGCCCTCAACCTAGCGCGTCTGCCATTCCGCCACGTCCGCTTGCATATTGCAGCGCGGCCGAACTCTCGACCAGTGCCCAGGAGAGGATTTGAACCTCCACTCCCGTACGGGAACTACGCCCTGAACGTAGCGCGTCTGCCAGTTCCGCCACCTGGGCATGTGCAGCTGGTACCCCCAGCAGGACTCGAACCTGCGCCCCTGGCTCCGGAGGCCAGTGCTCTATCCACTGAGCTATGGGGGCTGAAATGGGGAGACCCCAACTTCAGGCATCCCCGGCAGGACTTGAACCTGCGACCTTTGGGTCCGCAACCCAACGCTCTATCCACTGAGCTACGGGGACATGTCTCGCATTGTCAAGAAAACAAAACGGCGTGTGACCGCTGGGGTCTCACGCCGCCGGAGGGGTCGAGGCACACGGGCCTTAGACGATACTCGCTCCGTCGGCGCGGGGAGGCTGGTTTTGCGGCAAGTCGGTCGCGCCCCGCCAGATGCCTGGCGCAGACACACCCGTCGTCGTCATACGGTTATGGCGGTTTGCCGTCAAAGTCACTGATGCTCCGCTCCAGCGTTCTACGCTTTCCAATCGTGGCGCTATTATAGCGCACCCTCGAACGGATGTCAAGTCCAACGCGACGGCATCCCAGGGCGGGCGCGGTTCGTGCCTTCACCGGCGGGATGCCGCCGCCTATTCGTTTTTATCGCCTGCCAGCGCCTTCAGGATCATCTCCCACCAGGAAAGCCGACGCTCTGCGCGAGCAACCTCGCGTGGTATCTCTATCTCGCCGTCCGTCTCGGGCAGCGTGAGCGTATCGGCGTCAGCTCTGGGCGTCGCCGTGGGGCGGCGGCGGCGGCGCAGCTCCTCGTCCTCGATGTAAGTTACCAGGGTCACGACCCGGAGCCACCGAGGGTCGTCGTAGGGGAACAGGTAGCCGTCGCGCCCGTAGTACTTGCACACGGGGCAGCGCCCGCCCGTCACAGGCTCTGTGTAGATGTAGCCGCAGGTCCCGCAGTAGGTTCCGGTCAGGTAGCCGGTCACAGTATCCTCCCATTGAGATACCCGGTCATCGGGCGTCTGTTGACACATGGCCGCCGGCTTCCATGCGTCGGGAGGATCGCAGGCGTGCGCTACGCCCGGCGCATGGAGTGCGGCCTCAGATTATCGTCGCCCATCGCGGGCGCGCTTTGGCTTGCGCAGTGTGACAATTTCACAGGCGCACTCCTTTCTCTTGCGTTACACGTCGTATACGTTGATCTCGCGCGCCAGGCCCGTCTGGGCGTGTTCCTCGATGTAGTCCCACATCAGGTACGCCTTGATGTCGCCCTGGCTCTTGATCGTCTCCAACCGCCCCTTGTTGCACCCCGCGGCGCGGCAGATAGGGCATTCCAGGGGCATGACCACCTCGATGCACGTCCACCCGCAGCAGCGGCAGCGCTTTGCCGTCAATTGTGCTGTCACACAATCTACCCTTCTTGGGGACGCACAAAAAGAAAGCGCGTCGCCGTGAGGCCACGCGCCTAAGGTAGTCGTGCAGACGGCACGGCCACGTCAGCGGCGCGCAGCAAGCCTTTGGACGCCGTTATATGGCTCCCATATCAATATCGTCTGTTCGTGACGTATCTTCAGTCTATAATTCACCGCGCCCTCCTGTCGCGCCGACTTACGTCGGCTACCGCTTCCGCCTAACTGTAGGGCCGACTTACGTCGGCTACCGCTT
Organism: Anaerolineae bacterium; assembly: GCA_046328525.1. GTDB lineage: Bacteria > Chloroflexota > Anaerolineae > Epilineales > JAHCIE01 > JBDHWG01. The sequence goes on along the minus strand of JAXLWK010000003.1, from coordinate 1,320,910 downwards.
CCGCCTAACTGTAGGGCCGACTTACGTCGGCTCCCACGCTATCATTAGCCACAGTCTATCATAGGGACGCACTTCAGGTCAAGGGTCTTACCAGGCACAGGGAGGACAATCCGTCGGACGAATGACGTCCAAAGGACTTGGCATCCCTCGGACGATGGATGCGGGGCGATGCAATCGCCCAATTCACCCTAGGGACTTGCCTAAACGTGCAGCCCGGACGAGAAGCCAAATTGCGAAGGCTACTTCGCCGATGGCCGCGGGAACGGCTATGATAGCATCGAGGGCGCCCCCGTAGGCCGGGTAGAGGATCTTGCCAAAATTGGCGATCAGATATCCGGCTGCCGCAATCAACAACAAGACGCCCAGAAGCCTTGGGATGTAGCGCGAGACATAGACCAGATAGCCAACCAACGCTAGGTGGACCCCGAACAAAACCAACCCCGCCGTCCACGTGTCTTTGAATGCATCCAGCGCGAGCATTGTCTGCGCCGGGGCGGTCAGGACCTGGATCGCCAACAGCAGGTTGGAGATCGCGACGACGAACACGGCCGCATAAGCCACTCGGAACCACGCCCCGAGCAGGGATAGGGCGTTGTTGACCGGCCTGAGCACGACGAACAGCGCGAGGGCCACGATCACGTCGAGGATAGCTACGGCGAGCCAGGCGCAGATACCGACGCGAAAGAGGAACTCGCCCGTTGCAGCGTTGTGTGCTGTCGCTATGGCATCGCCAGCAACGACGATGCTCTGAGTACCAAGCGTGCCGAGGATGGCAAGTGCAGCCATCGCGAGCAATCCGATACCAGAAATCCGAGCCGCAGCCTGTAGTGATAAGTCGCGCATAAGCCCCCCATTTCTCGTGCGGGTAGCATGTATTCCCAGCGTGCGTCTGTTCAACAGTCGGTTGATAGGATGACGCTAGCCCGCCTGTGCGACCTGGACGTTGCCCCAGTCGCCGTTGCGGATATAGTAGACGCGGACGCGCCCATCGCGCAGGTTCTCGGCGCGCTGACCGGTGACCTGCGCTCCGTCGATCGTGACGGTGAACTCGCCGGAGTTGGGGACGAAGCCGTCGGCGAAAATACGCTTCTGAAGTGCGGCGTCCGGGTTGAACTGGATGACCTGCTTCCGCTGCGCCTCCGCGCCTAGCGCATCGTTCGCGCCCCCTTCCGCAGAACGAACGTTGCCCCAGTCCCCGTCACGGACGTAGTAGACGCGAACGCGCCCGTCGCGCAGGTTCTCGGCGCGTTGGCCGGTGGCCTGCCCGCCGTCCATGCCGACGCTGAACTCGGCCGAGTTGGGGACGAAGCCGTCGGCGAAGATGCGCTTTTGCAACGCCGCGTTCGGGTTGAACTGGATGACCTGCCGGCTCTGCGCCTCGGCGACGAGCGGCCCGCCTGACACAGTGGTGTTCGGGGGAGGCGCGGGGGCGGTGGGCGGCGCACCGGCCTTCCACTGGCCGATGAGATCGCGGGTGAGCTTCAGGTAGAAGTCGCCATACGCCTCGCTCGGCTCGATGTACGTGCCTTCGGGCCACTCGTTGAACGACGTGATGATCACCCAGTCCGCGCCGCTCGCCTGGGCGCCGCGAAACGTCTCGCGGTAGAAGGCGCCGCCGGCGCGATCGCGGCTGAAGCGGCCGCCGCGCCCCGCGATGTGGGTGTCGTCGTAGCCGGGCATGGCCGTCGCCACGAATATCTTGTCGCCGGCGTTGCGGACGGTCTTCGACCAGCGCACGAGGGCCGACGCCGGATCCCCCGTCCAGGCCACGGAGTAGCCGTGGAGGCCGTCGAATTGGGAGAGGTACGATGCGTCGGTGCCCTCGGCGATCCAGAGCGTGGTGTGGTTCGGGTCCACGGCGGCGCGGATGGCGGCCCACGCGCCGGGCGAGAGCATGTTCTGCCGCCAGAAGAAAATCACCGGCTTGCCGTTCCACCGCAGATAGGCCGGGTGGTTGGTGTGCGTCTGGATCAGGTAGCGCAGAGCCTCAGTCGCTGCCCCCTGGCTGCCGCCGATGAACGGCGACGTCAGCTCGAAGTCCACGGCGCTGCGGAAGCCGCGCGACTTTGCCACGTCCAGCAGCGTCTTGAAGTTGGCGTCGGTCGGGTTGTTCGCGCCCCACCAGCTCTGGACGAAAGCGTCAATGCCAGCGCCGCGCGCCTGGTCCACGTGGCGCTCGATGGTCCCACGGTCGGCGGAGACGTAGCGCGGCGTTGGGAAGTCGGGCACCTGGTCGGCGGTCCAGGTGTTGTCGTCGTACCAGGCGTAGTAGAAGGCGAGAGCGAGCGGCCCGTCGGCGGCGGCCGGGCGAGGGTGAGCGGCGACGATGGTCAAGGCAAGCGCCGCGAGTGTGGCCACAATCAATAGTCGTGAGAACATTCGGAAGCCTTGCTAGGGTCTAGAGTCCCAGACCGGGTAATCCATGCGCGCCCAGGGTCAGCGACAGCTCGCCGCCGTGGTGCAGGTCGTGCTCCAGGACGTGCCACACAACCCACGCCCGGGTGAAGCTGAACGGGCGGCCGCGCCACTCGCCGCTTACCGTCTCCGTCATTTCCTCGGCCGTCCACAAGCCGATGGCGGCGCGAACGACGTTCCACGTGGCGTCGAGTCCCTCGGCAAGCTCGGCGGCGGAGCGGGGCGGCGCCTCTGGCCCTTGCCACGCGCCATACGCGGCCAGGGCGTCGCCACCCTGATTGAGCGCGTAGTGAAACCAGTTGGCGCGGGTGGCGATGATGTGGCAGACAAGCTCGCCGATGGTGCGCTGGTTGTCTGCGACACGGAGACGGAGCTGTTCTTCGCTGAGGGCGCCCACGGCTTCGACGAGGTGATGCTGATACGTCTGCCAGCCGTTGTAGAACACGATCATCCCAGGCGACGAGGGCATAACGAATCCTCCACTTACACTTGTTGCAACAACGCGGCTAAACCTAGCATGTAGGAACGCGGGCCGAAGCCGAGAATTTGCCCGACGCACACCGGCGCCAGGAGCGATTGATGGCGGAACGCTTCGCGTGCGTGGACGTTGGACAGGTGTACCTCGACCGCGGGCAGCCCGACCGCGGCGATGGCGTCGCGCAGGGCGTAGGATGTGTGGGTGAACGCACCGGGGTTGATGAGCACCGCGTCGGCCCAGCTGCGCGCGTCGTGCAGCGTGTCTATCAGCACGCCCTCGTGGTTCGATTGCAGGATGCGCAGCTCGCTGCCCGCCGCCTGGGCGCGCTCCTGGAGCATGGCGTTGATCTCGTCCAGCGTCGTCGAGCCGTAGACGCCAGGCTCGCGGGTCCCCAACAGGTTTAGGTTCGGTCCATGCAGCACAAGAATACGCATTCCAAATGCCTCGATGTAACAGGATGCAACTGCTGATTGCTCGATGAATATTGATGGGCCTACAGCGCCGACGCAGGCCTCGTTTGTAGCGCCGACTTCAGTCGGCGCTACAAACCCTGTCCAAGTTACTCGATCATCACCCCAATCGCCGCCATCACATCGGTGAGCGGCACGTCGCCGACGACAATCACGTCGCCCACGGCGCGAGGCACGATAAAGCGCAGCTTGCCGCTCGCTTTCTTCTTGTCCACCGCCATGCGCGCGTAGATGTCGGCGGGCGCGTAGCCCGGCGCGCTCGTCGGCAGGCCGAGCTTTGCCAGGACGGCGCGGATGCGCTCCTCCAACGCGGCGTCGGCGACCCCCAGGCGCGTGGCGAGGTGGGCCGCGGCGACCATGCCGATGGCGACACACTCGCCGTGGCGCAGCCGGAAGCCGCTGAGGCTTTCCAGGGCGTGCCCAAACGTGTGGCCCAGGTTGAGCACGGCGCGTCGCCCGCTCTCGTAAGGATCTTCCTCCACGACGCGCTGCTTGACGGCGATGGCTCGCGTGACAGTCCAGGCCAGCGGCTCGGGGCCGCTCGTTTCCAGGTGCGCCAGCAACTCCGGGTCGTCAATGATGCCCGCCTTCACGACCTCGGCCAGACCGGCGGTGACTTCCGCCGGCGGCAAGGTGTCCAGCGTCGCCAGGTCTGCCAGGACGAGGCGCGGCGTCTTGAACGCGCCGACGAGGTTCTTCCCCTGCGGCAGGTCCACGCCAACCTTGCCCCCGACCGACGCATCCACCATGCTCAGGAGCGTGGTCGGGGCCTGCACGAAGGCGACACCGCGCAGATACGTGGCGGCGGCAAAGCCGACCAGATCGCCGATGACGCCGCCGCCGAGGGCGACGACCGTCGCGTCGCGGCCGAGACCGGCGGCCAGGAAGGCGTCGTAGGCCAGGCGCACGGTGTCCAGGGTTTTGGCGGCCTCGCCGGGCGGCAAGACGACCAGGGCGCTGGACAGGCCGGCGCGTTCCAGGCCCGCCTGTGCCGCGGGGGCGTGGAGCGGGGCGACGGCAGCGTCAGTGACCAGGGCGACCTGGCCTGTCACGCCCAGCGCCGTCAGCCTCGCCCCCAGGTCGCTCAACAGCCCGCGGCCGACCAGGACATCGTATACCCCATCTGGGGCCTGCACGGTCAGGCGCTGCGCGGCTGCTGTCGTTTGTTGCGTGGAGGGTGCATTCATGGTATTGTGTCTGCTGTAATAGGGCGGGCTACCCGCCCAGCGTTCAATGACCGCGCCGAAATCGCGTTGACGCGGAGAAAGCATTATAGCATAGGAGAGCAACAATGGAGTACATGCGGCTGGGACGGACTGGATTGCAGGTGAGTCGGCTGTGCCTGGGAACGATGAACTTCGGCCCGCAGACCACCGAGCAGGACGCCTACGCCATCATGGATCGCGCCCTGGACCTCGGCATCAACTTCTTCGATACCGCCAACGCCTACGGTTGGAAGCTGGGCGAGGGCGTCACCGAGCAGATCATCGGTCGCTGGTGGAAGCAGGGCGGCGGGCGGCGCGAGAAAGTCGTGCTGGCGACGAAGGTTTACGCGAAGATGGGCAACTGGCCGAATCAGTCGCGCCTGTCGGCCGTCCACATCAAGCGTGCCGCCGAGGAGAGCCTGCGCCGCCTTCAGACCGACTACCTTGATCTGTACCAGATGCACCACGTTGACCGCGACACGCCGTGGGACGAGATCTGGCAGGCGATGGAGACGCTCGTGTACGAAGGCAAGGTGGTCTACGTCGGATCGAGCAACTTCGCCGGCTGGCACATCGCCCAGGCCAACGAGGTGGCAAAGGCGCGCCACTTCTATGGGCTGGTCTCGGAGCAGAGTCTGTACAACCTGGCGGCCCGCACGGTCGAGCTAGAGGTGCTGCCGGCGTGCCTGCACTACGGCCTCGGCGTCATCCCCTGGAGCCCCCTCGCCGGCGGCCTGCTCGGCGGCATCCTCGAAAAGCAGGCGACGACTGGCCGCCGCGCCAACCCGGACATGGAGAAGCGCGTGGAGAAGATGCGCCCGCAGCTCGAAGCCTACGAGGGCCTGTGCAAGGAGATCGGGCAGTCGCCCGCCGATGTCGCGCTGGCGTGGCTGCTCGCCAACCCCGCCGTGACCGCGCCCATCATCGGCCCGCGCACGATGGAGCAGCTCGACGGCTCGCTGACGGCGCTCGACATAAAGCTGTCGGACGACATCATGAAGCGCCTGGACAGCATCTTCCCCGGCCCCGGCGGCGCCGCGCCCGAAGCCTACGCCTGGTAGCGAATCTAGCGGTCGTACATGAACGTCCAGAGGTAGTCCACGATGGCCCAGCGGTCGGCGTCGGAGAGCGTGTCGAAGTGGTGTTGGGGGTCGGTCGGGAGACCGTTGAGGGTGGCGGCGAGGCTGCGGCCCGTCCGCGCCAACATCAGCGCCGGCTCCGTGAGGCGCGCGGCGCTCCCGCCCTGGCCGTCGGAGCCGTGGCACGCCGCGCACTGCTGCTGATACAGCGCCTTGCCCCGCGTCACGTCCTTGTCCGACGCATGCAAGGACCAGACGTAGAACAGCACGTCCCATCGCTCCTGGTCGGTCAGCTTGCCGTCGAACGCCAGCATCCCAGAGCCGAGGACACCCTTGGTAATCGAGCGGTACAGGCTGATGGGCGTGCGGGAGCGCATGAACTCAACATCGTGGAAGTTGGCCGGGCGGGGGAATAGGGTGCGCGCCAGCGCCGTGTCGCCCCGCCCGCCGTCGCCGTGGCAGCTGGCGCAGTCCGGGCCGTAGACGGCTGCGCCGCGTGCCGCGCTGGGCCGTGCCGGAGGCACGCTCTCGGCGCGCGGCGGCGGGCCGGGGGTGAGGGTGGGCAGCGGCCCGGCCAGTGTCGGGTAGGGGGTCGCCAGCGGCCCCGGCGCCGCCTCACAGCCCACGAGCAGCAGGGCGCCGATCAGCAGAGTCATCACTTGCTTCACTCGTAGTAGCGACTTCAGTCGCTCCACCAGCAGAGCGACTGAAGTCGCTACGACATGCTGATCTCTCATCGCCGCGCTTGCCGCTAGTCGTCCACGACAGCGGTGACGGCGACCTCGACAAGCATTCGCGGGTCTACCAGCCCCTTGACCTCGACCAGGAAGTTGGCAGGGCGGATGTCGCGGAAGAACTCGGCGTGGGCGCGCCCGACGTCCTCCCAGCGGCTCATGTCGGTGACGAAGATCTCGACCCGCACCACGTCGTCCATGCGTGCGCCGGCCTGCGCCAGCGCGCCCTGGATTTTCGTCAGGCAGGCGCGCATCTGGGCGTAGGCGTCGCCCTCGCCGATGACGTTGCCGTCCGCGTCGCTGGCGGTGGTGCCGGCGGTCCAGACCATGTTGCCGACGCGGATGGCGCGGGAGTAGCCGACGGCCGTCTCCCACGGAGTGCCTGTCGAGACGCGGAGTCGTTCGGGCATCGGGGGCGTCCTCCTAGGGCGTGTTGGACCACGAGCGACGCGAAAGGGCGCGAAAAGCACGAAAGGGACACGCCGGGCAATGCTTTTTCGCGTCCCTTTCGTGCCTGTCGCGGTCCTGATGAGTCGGTTAGCGGGGTAGCAGTGTCGTGAAGCTGAGGCCGTGGTCAATCACCATTGCCAGGAACAGCAGCGCCAGGTAGAGCAGCGAGTACTTGTACAGCTTCCAGGCGGCGGCGTGTCCGCCCTCGCGCCACAGGCGCACGGCGTAGTAGATGAGGATGCCGCCCAGGACGATGGCGGAGACAAGGTATAGCCAGCCCATCGCGCCCATCGGAAACAGCATCACGCTGAGCGCCACGAGCATGATGGAGTAGAGGAGAATCTGGCGGTAGGTCTCGTGGTCGCCCACGATGACGGGCAGCATCGGCACGCCCGCGCGCGCGTAGTCCTTCTGCTTGACGAGCGCGAGCGCCCAGAAGTGGGGCGGCGTCCAGTAGAAGATGATGATGAACAGGAAGATGGCGGCCAGGTTCAGGCTGCCGGTCGCCGCCGCCCAGCCGACGAGCGGGGGAACCGCGCCCGCCGCGCCGCCGATGACGATGTTCTGCGTGCTGGTGCGCTTGAGCCACTTGGTGTAGATGAACACGTAGAACAGCAGGCCGATCATGGACAGGACGCCGCTGAGGACGTTGACGAACACGGCGTAGCATAGGAACGCCAGGACGCCCAGGGCGATGCCGAACACGAGAGCGTTGCGCGGCGCAATCTGGTGGCTGGGGATGGGCCGCCGCGCCGTGCGCCCCATGAGCAGGTCAATGTCGCGGTCCATGTACTGATTGATGGCGTTAGCGCCGCCGGCGGCCAGGTAGCCGGCCAGGAGCGTCCAGAACACGAGGCTCCACGCCGGCGGCGTCGGCGACGCGATCCACAGCGCCGCCCAGGTCGTGACCAGAAGCAGGCTGATGACGCGCGGCTTCGTCAGGCTGACGTAGAGACCGATGGTCTTGCCAATTCCACGCCGCTGCGGCGTGTCGGCCGCTTCAGCGACGGCGCGGCGCGGCGTCGGCAGGGCGTAGGCGAGCATCGTCATTACGACGAGCGCGCCCCAGACGAGGGCGCCGGCGCCGAGGTGCAGCACGCGCGTAGCCGTCGGCGTCTGCCACGCCACGTCCAGCGCTCCAAACGCGATCTGGACGAGGTACACGATGGCGACGGCCCAGGCCAGGGGCAGCAGCGGCGTCTCGCGCCGCGTGCGATAGGTCGCGGCGAGCAGATAGAGCAGCAGCACGCCGACGCCAGCGACGGCCCAGCGGTGGAGCATCTGGATGGCGGCGTAGGGGTCGTTGACGGGGCAGAACGGCCACGCCGGACACGCTTGCGTTCCCGCCGTCGCCGTGGCAATCGCGCCGCTGACGAGCAGGACATACATCGTCACGGTGGTGACGAGGACGAGGCGCGGGTAGCTGTCGCGGCGGGCGGGAGCCAGGGGGCCGCGGCGAGGAAGTGGCGGGCCGACGGTCGCCGCCGTCACCGACACTAACACGCTGCCGATGATGAGCATGGCGATAGCGAACTGCGCGCTCATGGGTAGCGGCTGGGCCGCCGGAATCGGCGCGGCGCTCAGGATGATTTCCAGCAGCAGCAGGGCGCCGGCGACGGCGGCGGGCCACGCGACCCACGGGCGGCTGGGGAAGCGCCAGATGAGGACGACGGATGTGGCGGCGATGAGCAGCGTCGCCAGAACATTGACGACATTGCGGCTGGCGTCGGCGAGAGCATCCAGGCCGGGCGCGGTCAGGCTGCCGGTGGAGCACACCGGCCAGTGGGCGCAGCCGAGTCCCTCGGCGGCGATGTTCATCACCGCGACGAGAACGATGAGGGCGTAGAATAGCGGGATGACGAACGTGGCGAGGCGGGTCAAACGAGCCATGGGTCTCTTTCCGGTCTGCGCGGGTCTGTCCACGGGGGGTTACGCGGCTCCGAAGAACGGGAGGCCGTATGTCCGAACGGTGTAGATGACGACGGCAAGCAGCAAGATCGCCGGAACGAGTGTCCAGAGGAGGTCAACGCGGGCGCGGCCGTGCCACCGCGTCCCGTGGGCTTCCTCCACGCGGCGCAACCGAAACGCGTAGACAACGATGAGCGACTGGGCGACCGCGTAGACGGCCACCGCTGCCCACAGAATGAGCCAGTTCGAGGTCAAGTCCATGCCTCCTAAAAGGGTGCCCAAGTCTAGCCCAAAACTATAACATAAACGCTGGAGGGGTGTCAAGGAATTTCGGTGACGGTCGAGTCGTAGTCAGGTCCAGATTGGTCTGCGCTCAAATTCGTGCGCGTGGATGCTTGACAGATAGCGGCGGCTGTGGTAAGCTGTTGCGCACAGGGAATATGCCATGATGACGCAGCGCTGGTACGGCGGTTACTACTTTAGCGGCTTTTACTTTTACAAGCCGCGTATTGGCATGCCCACCGCCAGACCGAGACGCTAAGTCAAAGACGATACAGAAGCTACAGCAGCGTGGGCGCGACAAGCCCCACGCTTTTTTGTTGCCTGCGGACATCAACTCAACACACAGCAACAGCCGGCTGCGCCGGGGGCGGGCCGCAAGGAGGACAACGTGGGGATGTGCCGTGGCGTGCGGGGCGCAACTGTGGCGGCGGAGAACACGCGCGAGGCCATTCTGGAGGCGACGCGAGAACTGTTGCTCCACCTCACGGCCGCCAACGATCTCCAGCCCGACGACGTCGCCAGCGTCATCTTCTCGGTTACGCCCGACCTGACGGCGGAGTTCCCGGCGGTGGCGGCGCGACAGCTTGGCTGGAACGACGTGGCCCTGCTGGACACGATCGAGCTGGACGTGCCCGGCGCGCTGAAGCGCTGCATCCGGGTGCTCATCCACTGGAACACAACACGAACGGCGCAGGAGATCGTGCACGTCTACCTGCGCGAGGCGGAGCGCCTCCGCCCGGACCGCGTCGCCCGTCAAGGGTGAAGGGCAGCATCGCGGGCCACAGGCGCAGCAGGGTTCGGGTCACACCTATTCATAGGAGGGTATCATGGTTATCGTCATGCGGCAGGGCGCGAGCCAGGGTGAGGTTGGGGCGATTGTCTCGCGCATCGAGGAGCTAGGCTATCGCGCTCATCTGTCCCAGGGCGTGGAGCGCACGATTATTGGCGTCATCGGCGACGAGCGGCCGCTGGATCCGGTGGCGTGGGAGATGCTGCCCGGCGTCGAGAACGTCGTGCGCATCCTCAAGCCGTACAAGCTGGCAAGCCGCGAGTTCCACCCGGAGAACACGGTCATCACCCTCAATGGGTTGCGCATTGGCGGCGACGAAATTGTGGTCATGGCGGGGCCGTGTTCCGTGGAGAGCAAAGAACAAATCATAGAGGCAGCCCAGGCGGTCCGAGATGCTGGGGCGACGATTCTGCGGGGAGGCGCTTTCAAGCCGCGGACGTCGCCCTACGCTTTCCAGGGCATGGGCGAGCCGGGGCTGAAGCTGCTGCGCGAGGCCGCCGACGCGACCGGCCTGCTCGTCGTCACCGAGGTCATGGCTCCCGCCGAGGTCTCGCTCGTCTCCCAATATGCCGACATCCTCCAGATCGGCACGCGCAATATGCAGAACTATGCCCTGCTCCACGCCGTCGGCGAGGCGCATCGGCCCGTCCTCCTCAAGCGCGGCATGTCCTCGACCATCGAAGAGCTGCTCATGGCCGCCGAGTACATCCTGTCCCACGGCAACTACCGCGTCATGCTGTGCGAGCGCGGTATCCGCACGTTCGAGACGTACACCCGCAACACGCTCGACATCAACGCCGTGCCGGCGTTGAAGACGCTCACCCATCTGCCTGTCATCGTGGACCCAAGCCATGCCACCGGCCGCCGCGAGCTGGTGGAGGCGGCGTCGCTGGCAGGCATCGCCGCCGGCGCCGACGGCCTCATCGTCGAGGTACACGCCCACCCGGACCGCGCCCTGTCGGACGGCGCACAATCGCTGACGCCGGACCAGTTCGCGCGCATGATGGGGCGGGCGGCGCGCGTCGCCGAGGCCGTGGATCGCCGCTTGCACATCCCTGAGACCGCGGCTCTGGCCGTCGCACCATAACGAGGAGAACATCGTGATCATCATCATGCGCATGGGGGCCAGCCAGCAGGAAATCGCAGACGTTCTGCACAAGATCGAGACAGAGGGCTTCCGGTCGCACCCGATCTACGGCGTCGAGCGGACCGTCATCGGCGTGATCGGCGACGACCGAGCCAAGCGGCCCGATGCCTACGAGCGGATGCCGGGCGTCGAGCGCGTGGACCGCATCCTGCGGCCCTTCAAGCTGGCAGGCCGCGAGTTTCACCCCGACGACAGCGTCATCCAGCTCAACGGCCACGTCATCGGCGGCCCCGAGGTTGTCATCATGGCCGGGCCGTGCTCGGTCGAGAGCCGCGAGCAGATCATGGAGGCGGCGCACGCCGTCAAGGAAGCGGGCGCGACGGTGCTGCGCGGCGGGGCGTTCAAGCCGCGCACCTCGCCCTACTCGTTCCAGGGTCTCGGCGAGTACGGCCTTCAGCTTCTCAAGGAAGCCAGTCAGGCGACGGGGCTGCCCGTCATCACCGAGGTGCTGTCCACCCGCGACGCGCCCCTTGTCGCCCAGTACGCCGACATTCTCCAGATCGGCACGCGCAACATGCAGAACTTCGCGCTGCTGACCGCCGTCGGCGGCTCCGGGCGGCCGGTGTTGCTCAAGCGCGGCATGAGCAACACCATCGAAGAGCTGCTCATGGCTGCCGAGTACATCCTTGCCGCCGGGAACCCGCGGGTCATGCTGTGCGAGCGTGGCATCCGCACGTTCGAGCCGGCGACGCGCTTCACCCTCGACCTCAACGCCGTGCCCCTGCTCAAGCAGCTCAGCCACCTGCCGGTGGTCGTGGACCCGAGCCAGGCGACCGGCAAGTGGGACCTGGTGCCGGCGATGAGCAAGGCGGCAGTCGCAGCCGGCGCCGACGGCCTGCTGATTGAAGTCCACCCGAACCCGAGCGAGGCGCTGAGCGACGCGGCGCAGCAGCTCAAGCCGGACACTTTCGCCCAGCTCATGCAGGACCTGAAGGCGCTAGCGCCCGCCGTCGGGCGGACGGTGTAGCGTGGCCGCGCCGCCGCGAGAGACGTCAGCCGGGCGCGAGGCCGCGCCCGACGACATCCCCTTTACGCGCGTCGCCATCGTGGGCATGGGGCTGATGGGCGGCTCCCTCGGCCTCGCCCTCAAGGCGCGCAGCCCGCGTACGACCGTGGTCGGTGTCGCGCGCCGCCGCAGCGTCGTGGACCTGGCGCTCCAGATGGGGGCCGCCGACGAGGCGACCACGGACCTGGCCGAGGGGGTGGGGCAGGCGGACCTGGTCGTGCTCTCCACGCCCGTGCGCACGCTCATCCGCCAGATTCCCGAGGTCGCCGGTTCCATGCAGCCGGGCGCGGTGCTGACCGACATGGGCAGCACCAAGGCGGCGATCATGCGGGCCATGGCGCAGGCGCCGTGGAGTATCCAGCCCGTCGGCGGCCATCCGATGTGCGGCAAGGAGGTCGCCGGGCTGGAGGTGGCCGAGGCGACGCTGTACGATGGCGCGACGTGGCCGCTGACGCCGTTGGAGCGCACCGATCCGGCCGCCACCGCCGGCATGCGCGCCCTGGTCCAGGCCGTCGGCGCGCGGCCCATCATGATCGAGCCGGACCGCCACGACCGCCTCGTCGCGGCCATCAGCCACCTGCCGTACCTGCTCGCCGTGGCGCTCACCGGCGTCGTGGACGAGGTGGGGGAGCAGGACGAGCTAGTGTGGGCGCTGGCTGCCAGCGGCTTCCGCGACACCAGCCGCGTGGCCGCGAGCGACCTGGCGATGATGCTCGATATTCTGGCGACGAACCGCCGCTACGTCGCGGCGATGGCCGGCCGCTTTCACCGCCGCCTGGGGCAGCTCATCGTGGCGCTCGAGGCGGGCGACGATGCCGAGACTACCGACCTGCGGCCACGGCTTGAAGCGGCGCAGGAGAAGCGCATCTGGTGGGGCGAGTGGAAGGCGGCCCTGCAGCGGGCGGCGTTGGAGGCGGCGCGCAGTCAGGCCGGGGGGGAGTCGGCATGACCGAGCGGCCGTCGTGGCTTCAATTCTTTCGCGTCTGGCTCTCGTTGGGGTTGCAGTCTTTTGGGGGTGGCACGGCCACCCTCTACCTTATCCAGCGCGCCGTTGTGGACCAGCAGCGCTGGATGTCCGCCGAGGAGTTCGCCCATAACTGGGCGATGGTGCAGTTGGCCCCCGGCATCAATCTGCTGGCAATCACGACGCTGACGGGCTGGAAGATCGCCGGGGCCGTCGGCATTGTGGCGGCGCTCGGCGGGCTGCTGTTGCCCAGCATCGGCATCACCATCCTGGTCACGGCCACATACGCCAGCATCAGCGCGCTGCCCGTCGTCGAGGCGGCGTTGCAGGGCGTCATTCCGGCGACGGTCGGCCTGGGCCTGTTCCTGTCGTATCGCCTGCTCGTCCCGACCCTGAGCGCCAGCCGCCGCGAGGGCCGCGTCAGCCTGGCCGTGAGCCTGGCCCTCGTCGTCGGGGCGATGGCGGCGACGTGGTGGCTGCAATGGCCGGTGCTGTTGACGCTCCTTGTCGGCGGCGTCCTGGGCGGCGTGTTCCAGTGGGGCCGCGCCGTGCGGCTCGCCGAGGCGCCCGAATCATGAGCGGCGTAGACCCCTTCGTCCTGTTCTGGCTGTTCCTCAAGGCGTCGCTCTTCTCGACGGGCGGCACGGGCAACCTGCCGCTGCTCTATCAGGACCTTCTTATTCGCGGCTGGGCGACGGACCAGATGTTCGCGGAGGCCCTCGCCATCGGCCAGCTGACGCCAGGGCCGACGGGCCTGTGGGTCATTAGCCTCGGCTACCTGGTCTACGGCGTCGTCGGCTCCGTGCTGGCCGCCGTCGCCATCACTCTTCCGCCCCTACTCATCCTGCTCGTCAGCGTCGCTCACCAGCGCGTCGGCGGCCACGCCTTCGTGCGCGGCCTGATTCGCGGGCTGAGCCTGGCCGTCATCGGTGTGTTCCTCATCGTGCTGTCGCGCCTCATGCCGGGGCCGATACCGGACCTGCGCGCCGTCGCCATTGCCCTGATCGTCTTTGTGCTCGCCCTGACCCAACGCATCCCCGTCGTCGTTCTGCTCGGCCTGGCGGCCATCGCCGGCATCATCTTGTATCGGTAGCGCCCTTCCGTTCTTGACAGACTCGGGAGCGATTCTTAGAGTTTCCTTAGAACGGCCGTTGGAGCCGGTGTTAGGAGAATCCATGCAGCGCCTGCGCATTCGCCAGGGACGCCCGCTCCACGGCTCAGCCGTGGTAGACGGCGACAAGTCAATTTCACATCGCGCGGTTCTGCTCGGATCGCTGGCCGACGGTGAGACCCGCGTCCGCAACTTCCTGCCGGCGACGGACTGCCTGACGAGCGTCACCATCGTTCGCGCCCTCGGCGCGGAGGTGGACATTCACTCGGCGACGGAGCTGACCATTCGCGGCGTCGGCGGGGCGGGCTGGCGCGAGCCGTCGGCCGTCCTGGATTGCGGCACGTCGGGCACGACGGCGCGGCTGCTGGCTGGGCTTCTCGCCGGCCAGCCGTTCTTGTCTATCATGGCCGGCGCGCCCCAGCTTACGCGCCGCCCCATGCGCCGCGTGATAGACCCGCTGCGACAGATGGGCGCGACGATCCTGGGGCGCGGCGGCGACAGCCTGCTGCCCCTCGCCATTCGCGGCGGCGGCTTGCGCGGCATTGACTACACTCTGCCCGTCGCCAGCGCCCAGGTGAAGTCGGCGATTCTCCTGGCTGGCCTCTTCGCCGAGGGTGACACAACCGTCCACGAGCCAGAGGCGACGCGGGACCATACCGAGCGCATGCTCGGCGCGATGGGCGCGACTGTCGCGCGCGACGGCAAGGCGGTGCGCGTCGCGCCGCTGGCGGCGCCCTTGCGGCCGCTGAGCCTGACCGTGCCGGGCGACGTGTCCTCGGCGGCCTTTCCCCTGGCCGCCGCCGCCATCGTGCCCGAGTCCGACATCTGCCTGGGGAACGTCGGCATCAACCCGACGCGCACGGGCCTGCTGGATGTGTTCGGGGCGATGGGGCTGGCCCTCGACCTGGGCGAGGCCGACCACGCCGGTGAGCCGGTAGCGGACATCTCTGCCCGCTACGCGCCCCTCAAGGGCGCTGAGATCGGCGGCAGCCTCATCCCGCGCCTGATTGACGAGCTGCCGATTCTGGCCGTTGCGGCGACGCAGGCGAGCGGCGACACGGTCGTGCGCGACGCGGCGGAGCTGCGGGTGAAGGAGACGGACCGTATCGCCACGACGGCCGCCGAGCTGCGCAGGCTGGGCGCGGCGATTGACGAGACGCCCGACGGCTTCGTCGTCCACGGTCCCACGGCGCTACGCGGCGCCGAAGTAAGCAGCCACGGCGACCACCGCCTGGCGATGGCGCTGGCGGTCGCGGGTCTCGCGGCGAGCGGCGAGACGACGGTGGCCGACACCGAGTGCATCAGCGACTCGTTCCCCAATTTCGTCGCCGTCCTGCGCGCGTTGGGCGCGGACATCGAGGTGCTGGAGTGACCAAGCAATGAGCATCACGGGCCGCACTCGAGTCGCCGGTGTGTTGGGGTGGCCGATCGCCCACAGCCTGTCGCCGGCCATGCACAACGCGGCGTTCGAGGCCCTCGGCCTGGATTGGGTGTACGTGCCGTTCGCCGTCCCGCCGGAGAACCTGCGCGAAGGCATCGCCGGCCTGCGCGCGCTCGGGTTCGTGGGCGCGAACGTCACCATTCCCCACAAGCAGGCCGTGATGGCGCTGGTGGACGAGGTCACACCCGCTGCGTCCGTCATCGGGGCGGTGAATACCCTGGTGATTGGCGAGCGCATCGTCGGCGACAACACCGACTGGACCGGCTTTCTGTGGGCGCTGCGGGATGTCGGGTGCTATCCGGCCGGGAAGCGCGCGGTGGTGCTGGGCGCGGGCGGCGCGGCGCGGTCCGTCGTCTACGCGCTGGCCTCCGTGGGGGCCGACGTTGCCGTCTACAATCGCCACGATGAGCGCGCTGACAGCCTGGTGCGCGACCTTCGCCCGGCGTTCCCTAACGTGAGCCTCGATGCGTACCCGATGACCGCTTTGCGCCAGGAGACGGAGCGCCGCCCGTCGCTCATCGTCAACACAACATCCCTGGGCATGGCGCCGCGCATCGAGCAGACCCCGTGGCCGTCGGACGTGCCCCTGCCGGCCGGCGCGACGGCATATGACCTGGTCTACAACCCGCTGGCGACACGCTTCCTCAAAGCGGCGAAAGCGGCCGGCGCGCGGGCGGTGGATGGCCTCGGAATGTTGGTCTACCAGGGGGCGATTGCCTTCGAGATGTGGACCGGCGTGGAGCCGCCGACCGACGTCATGTATCAGACCTGCCTGGAATACCTCTAACCACCCCCCATCGAGCCATTCCTTATGCCCACAACCAAAATCCTTCTCATCCGCCACGGCGAGACCGACGCGAATCGCAGCCGCGTGTTCCAGGGGCAGACCGGCGCCGGTCTGAACGCGCGCGGCCAGGCCCAGGCGCAATTGCTGGCCGACCGCCTCGCCGCAGCCCGCGTCAAACTCGATGCCCTGTACAGCTCCGATCTCCAGCGCGCCTGGGAGACGGCCCAGATCGTCGGGGTGGGCCTCGGCCTGACGCCGATGGCGGAGCCTGGCCTGCGCGAGGTGTTCCTCGGCGCGTGGCAGGGCCTGAGCTACGACGACGTGGCGCAGCAGTTCCCCGACGAGTGGGCCGCGTGGCGGCGCGGCGAGGACCTGCGGCGCGGCGGCGGCGAAAACTACGTGGACTTGCAGACGCGCATGATGGCGACCCTCGACCGCCTGGTGCGCGCCCACGACGGCGCGACGCTCGGCGTCGTGTCCCACGGCGCGGCCATCAAGCTGTTCGTCGCCGGCGTCCTGGGCATCAGCATGGCCCGCCTGCCGTACTTCCACGTGGCGTCGAACACAGCAGTCAGCGTTCTGGCCCGCGAGCCGGACGGCGACTGGGACCTGCTTATCTGGAACGACGCCCGCCACCTGCCCGACGACCCTGTGGCGGGGGCGTTCCTGGAGGATGCGTAGGTGAGCGTTGATTTCGGGCTGACGGCGGACGACTACGCCCGGCACCGCGCCGGGTTCCCGGAGAGCTTCTTCGACCGCCTGGCCGTGTATGGCATCGGCGCGGCGGGGCAGACCGTCGTAGACCTGGGCACAGGGACGGGCACGCTGGCGCGGGGCTTCGCTCGGCGCGGCTGCCGCGTGACCGGGCTGGATCCCTCCGAGAGCATGCTGGCCCAGGCCCGCCAATTGAGCGAGCGCGAGAGACTCGGCGTGAGCTATGGGGTAGGCGTGGCCGAGGCCATCCCCGCGCCGAACGCGAGCGCCGACGTGGTCGCGGCCGGGCAATGCTGGCACTGGTTCGACGGGCCGTGCGCAGCAACGGAAGCCCTGCGCGTGCTGCGGCCGGGCGGCGCGGTAGTGGTCGCCCACTTCGACTGGATTCCGCTACGCGGCAACGTCGTGGCGGCGACGGAGCGGCTCATCGAGGCGCACAACCCGGCGTGGCGGTGGGGCGGCGGGAGCGGGTTGCACCCGGCGTGGCTCCGCCATCTGTCTGAGGCGGGCTTCGCCGACCTGGAGACCTTCTCGTATGACGTACTCGTGCCCTACACCCACGCGGACTGGCGCGGCCGCATTCGGGCCAGCGCGGGCGTCGGGGCGAGCTTGACGCCGGTGGAGGTGGCTGCCTTCGATAGCGAGCTGGCAGCGCTGCTGGCTGAGCG
This sequence comes from Anaerolineae bacterium, assembly GCA_046328525.1. Lineage (GTDB taxonomy): Bacteria > Chloroflexota > Anaerolineae > Epilineales > JAHCIE01 > JBDHWG01. The sequence continues at coordinate 1,303,261 of JAXLWK010000003.1, read as the reverse complement.
CTTCCCGTCGCCGATCCTGCCGGTGCAGCACCGAGTGTGGGCAGTCATCGGACGAAAGCCGGCGTAGGGCGGAACTTTGGCGCGACATCCCACGTTCTGTTGATGTGAAACTACATCAATAGTCTGATTCGTGGGCCGGCCGCGCCGAAATATCTTGACACAGCCCGAAAAGTTACTCTATAATTGTTGCGATAGCAAACATTTGTGAGGGTCCCAAGAGTGAACCCGTTTGACGCATACATTGATGTCGAAGGCGCAGGCGCGCGCTTGCATATCCATCCTGAGTCGGTCAAGCGATTGATCCGCCAGGGCAAGCTGCCGGCGCTCAAGATAGGCAACAAGTGGTTTGTGGAGCGAGATTTCCTGGAACAGTTCGCGCTCCGCTACGATCCCCGGCCAGGGAACAAAGCGACGTTGTTATGAGATAGAGCGTAGGTCACCGGGGGGACGCGGGCGCTCCAGCTAGAGCAGTGCCATTATGATGAATGTACTCGTGCTGAATGCGACGTATGAGCCGCTAAATGTCATTCCCCTGCGCCGCGCCATTCTGCTCCTCCTCAAGGAGAAGGCCGAAGTGGTCGAGGCGACCGAGGCGCGTCTGCGCGCCGAGCACCTGCACATGTCGGTTCCGTCGGTGATTCGCCTGGTGACCTACGTGCCCGTGCCGCCCCGCCTGCCGCTGCCTGTGTCGCGCCGCACCGTCCTGGCCCGCGACAACTACACCTGTCAGTACTGCGGCGTTCAGCCGGGCAAGGCGCAGCTCACGATTGACCACGTTCTCCCGCGCAGCAAGGGGGGCGGGTGGACGTGGGACAACGTCGTGGCGGCGTGCGCGCCGTGCAACCGGCGCAAGGGCAACCGCACGCCTGAAACGGCCAACATGGCGCTGCTCTCCGTCCCGAGCCGCCCACGCTACCTGGCATACGTCTTGCTGGGGGAGCGGGGGAGACACGACATCTGGCAGAAGTATCTGACCTTCTAAACGGGTCCCAGGGTGAAATCCCCATGCTGACCTGGGCGATGCGAGAGACGTAGTAGCGACTTCCAGTCGCTCTTACGGTCGCAGAACGACTGAAGTCGTCACTACGACACGCGCATTGCGTGGATAACCGACCGGGCCTGCGGGTGACACCGTCCCCGCAGGCATTTGCATTCATCGTGTTCATCTAACAGACGTTTCATCCAGGGCAGTGAGTTTGCAGGAGTTAGCATGGCCCAGGTTCCTGAAGGGCTAGGACGCGAGATCGTAGCGCCAGCCGTCGCCAGCCGCCGCTTTGCCATCTCGCGTACCTGGCTCAGCGCCGTCTTCGTTCCCTTCGCCATGAGTCGTCTGGTCATCCTCGTGGCCGGCGTCCTGGCGATGTACATCATGCCGGAGAATAGTCTGGGCATCGCGTACCACGTGTCGCCCTACCCCTGGCTCGACATGTGGTCGCGCTGGGACGCCATGTGGTACATCAAGGTGGCGACCCTGGGCTACTACTTCATCCCCGGCCAGGAATCAACCATCGCGTTCTACCCGCTGTATCCGGCCCTTCTGCGTGGGCTGACCTCCCTGCTGACCATCGGCCGCGAAGCCAACATCGCGGACTACACGATCGCCGGGCTGATGATCTCCAACGTCGCCTTTCTGTTCGCCCTAACGTTCCTGTATCGTCTGACGGCGCTGGAGCTTGAGGAGGGCGCGGCGCGGCGGGCCGTGTGGTATCTGGCGATCTTCCCCGGCAGCATCTTCCTCTCCGCCCCCTACGCCGAGCCGGTCTTCCTGGCCCTGATCATTCTCAGCTTCTACCTGGCGCGGCGGCGGTACTGGGCAGCCGGGGCCTACGCCGGATTCCTGGCGGCCCTGAGCCGACTGGTCGGCGCGTTCGCGTTCATTCCGTTCCTGGCCGAAGCCATCAACCATTGGCGCGAGGCGCGCCGCCTCGACGGCTCGTTCACCAGCGGGCTGCTGCCCCTCATCGGCGCGATCATGTTCCCGCTCTACCTCTTCTTCCGCTTCGGCGACCCGCTGGCGTTTATCCACGTCCAGGAGGCGTGGAAGCGGGAGGTGGCTTATCCCTGGGATGCGTTCCTCAACTACCTGCGCGAGCCGGTCGTCGCGCATGGCTTCCGCGGCTCGCTGCTCGACCTGGCCGTGACCACGATCGCGCTCGTTCTCCTGGTGCTGGGCGCGCGGAAGCTGCCAGTGCGCTATACAATCTTCGCCACCCTCGTGCTCTTTGCCTCAATCTCGACCGGCACGCTCACCTCCCTCGTTCGCCACACGATGGGCGCGTTCCCGCTGTTCATGACCATGGGATACTATGGCCGCCACAAGTGGCTGGACCAGGTCGTGGTCGTCCTAAGCATCGGCCTGCTGGCCGTCCTGAGTGTGTTGTACGCCCTGTGGTATTGGGTCGCCTAGGACGTGGCGCGCGAGAATTCGTCACCACTTGAGGTCTCGCGCCGCAGCGCCGCAGCGCCGCGCATCTGGCACGCCAGCGCCACTCTGCCCGTGCTCGGGCTGGCGCTGGCGGCGCACGTCGTCGTTCTCCTGGCCCTCTACTTCTCCCCGATCTACCGCGCCGACCTCTCGACGATACCTTCCGATTTCGGCCGCGCGACGCGCATCCTAGGCAGCGGCCTGCTGTACCGCGACTTTCCCTTCGAGTACCCGCCCCTCGCCGCTCTCTTCTACGGCCTGCCGGGCCTGCTCGCGCCGACGGCCGATGCCTTTCGCGCCGCGTTCGGCGTGCAGATGGCCGTCGTTGACCTTGCCACCGTCGTTCTTACCTGGCTCTGGCTGCGGCGGGCCAGGCGACCGGCTGTGGCGCCGCTCGCCGCGCAGACCGTCTTCCTGGCCGCCCTGGGTACCATGGTCGTGCTGGAGCGCTTCGATCTCGCCCCGGCCGCGCTGACCCTGCTGGCGCTGCTGCTGTGGGAAGCGGAACACGCGACGTGGGCGTGGGCGATGCTCGGCCTCGGCGCGGGCATCAAGCTCTTCCCGGCGGTGGCCGCGCCGATCTTCGCGCTTGAGGATGCGCGGCGGCGGCGCTGGCGCCGCCTCGGCCTGGGCGTCCTGGCCTTCGCGGCAGCGGCGGTCGTCCCGGGTCTGCCGTTCTTTCTCGCCGCCCCGCAGGGCGTCGAGCAGCTCGTGGCGTACCACGGCGGGCGGGGCGTCCAGATCGAGAGCCTGCCGTCGTCGCTGCTGTTGCTCGGCCACCTGGCGGGCTACAAGGTGACGAGCGCCTTTGCTTTTGGGTCCCAGGAAGTGTCGTCTGACTGGAGTGGGTGGGCGGCGCGGCTGACGCTGCCGCTCATCGCCGTCGGGCTGGCGGTCGTGTATTGGCGCTACACGCGCGGGCCGGCGACGGGCGAGCGGCGGCTCCGCTTCGCGGCGGCGGCGATTCTGGCGTTCATGCTCTTCAACAAGGTGTTGTCGGCGCAGTACATGATCTGGCTCTATCCGCTCATCCCGTTGGTCGCGCCGCGCCGCTACGCTGTCTGGGCGCTGTATCTCGGCGCGGCCATCCTGACCGAGTACCTGTATCCCCACGGCTGGAACGCGCTGACGGCTTTGCAGCCGGAGGCAATTGTCGCCCAGGTGACGCGGAATCTGCTGTTGCTTGGGCTGTGGGGGCTATTGCTGATCGAGGGACGGGGCGGGGGAGTGACGGAGTGACGGGGTGACGGGACGGATTCACTTCGTCACTTCGTCAGCCCGTCACTCTTCCTTTAGTGGCCCATCGTGCTGACGGAGGGTGGGCGGTGATGGCCGTCGTCGCGCCGCAGCCGCCAGACGAGCGCCATCGCCTCAACGAAGATGCTGGAGTTCATCTTGGACTCGCCGACGCGCCGCGCGTGGAAGACAATCGGCATCTCGACCACCCGCGCGCCCATCTGGTAGCAGCGATAGAGCATCTCGACCTGGAAGCCGAAGCCTGTCGTCGTCACCTCGTCCAGGTTGAGGTTCTGCAAGACCTGGCGGCGGAAGCAGCGGTAGCCGGTGGTAACATCGCGGTAGGGTAGGCCCAGCAGCGCGCGCGTGTACATCGCGCCGCCCTGGCTAATCATGCGGCGGAACAGCGACCAGTCGGTCGTCGCGCCGCCCTCGACGTAGCGTGAGCCGATGACGACATCGGCCTCCTGGGCGGCGGCGGCAAAGCGCGGCAGGTCCAGGGGGTCGTGCTGGAAGTCGGCATCCATCTGGAAGATGAGGTCGTAGGTCTGACTGAGCGCGAATTTGAAGCCAGCGACATACGCGCTGCCCAGGCCCTGCTTGCCCGCGCGGTGCATCGCGCGGACGCGGCCCGGGTTCTGCCGCGCCAGCTCATCAATGGCCTCGCCGGTGCCGTCGGGGGATGCGTCGTCAATGACGAGAATATCAAACTCTTGAGGCAGGCCGAGGATTACGGGGACAAGGCGCTGGATGTTCTCGCGCTCGTTGTAAGTTGGGATAACGACCAAAGCATTCACGTCAGTTAACTCTCCATGCTGAGACCGCTGCCGTGCCTGGCAGCCAGCCTCCCCTCACGATACTTAGCTTAGCACACCTTTGCTCTCAGGGCCAAATTTCGTACTCGCCGCGCCCACGCCGCGTCTCCTGCGCCCTGGGCCTCACCAGGCAACCTTCGTGCCGCGCGTGGCGAAATCTCCACGGCGCGCGCCCGTTTCTGGATCGGATTTACATTGACAAGCGCCGCTGACTGCTCTATAATCTCACTGTGAGTGTCGAATAGAATACCATAACCTTCGGGGCAGGGTGAGGCTCAAGCGAGCCAATTCCCGATCGGCGGTGGGGCGCAGTGCGCCAAGCCCGCGAGCCGCAAGGCAGGATCTGGTCAAACGCCAGGGCCGACGGTAAAGTCCGGATGAGAGAAGGTTGACAGGCTCAACGACCCTGTCGCGGCTTACACCGCGCCTTGGCCGCGTGTCTGCGTCAGTCCCCGAAGTCCTCAGCGAACCTTGGGGGCTTCTTGTTCGGCGCGAGCCTGTGCTATGCGCGCCTGCGCGGCGTCTCGTCGCGCCCGGCCTGCTTTCCCTGCCCCGTGGACTATTGTCATGGGGTTTTTGCTTGTCTATGCGCGATAAGCAGGGAGAGTGGCCCGTGTTGAATACTCACTCGGTTGGTTTAGGGAAGACGGCCGAGGCCGGCGCCAGCGTTGTCGGGCCGAAGTCTACGCCGCAGCATTGGCTCGGCTGGCTGTCCCTGCCCGTGGGCCTGGCGCTTCTGCTCGCGCTGTGGGCCGCGCTGTCGCAACTGTACCCACCGTTTATTCTGCCGGGGCCGGCCGATGTGGCGGCCCGCTTCGCCCAGGCTCTTGCCGACGGGACGCTGGCGCGACACTTGAGCGTGACCCTGGTTGAGGCGCTGCTAGGCTTCAGCGTCGGCTTCCTGGTGGCCGTCATCCTCGGCTACGGCATCGCCAAGCAGCCCCTCGTCGAGCGCATCGTCTCGCCGTATGTGGTCGCGTCGCAGGCTGTGCCGATTGTGGCGCTGGCCCCGCTGCTCATCCTCTGGTTCGGCCACGGCCTGGCAAGCAAGGTACTCGTGTGCGCCCTGGTCGTCTTCTTCCCGATCCTCGTCAACACCGTTGTGGCGCTGCGCAGTGTAGACCCCCAGAGCCGCGAGCTGATGCACTCGCTCAACGCCTCGCGCTGGCACACGCTCACGAAGCTGGAGCTGCCGGCGTCCCTCCCGATCATGTTCGGCGGCATTCGCATGGGCGTCACGCTGTGTGTGATTGGCGCGGTTGTCGGCGAGTTCGTCGGCGCGGACACGGGCCTGGGCGCGCTCGTCAACCTCTCGCGGGGCATGTTTGATACCTCGCTGATGTTCGTCGCCCTGTTCACCCTGGTGGCGCTGGCGATGAGCCTGTACGCGGTGGTGATCCTTGTCGAGCGTCTCGTGACGCGCCCCTGACATCCACCTGAGCTAAGGAGTTGCGTGACAATGTTTGGTCGGCGTCTGATTCCCTTTCTTCTCTTTGCGTTTCTGCTGGCGGGCTGCGCGTCGGGCGGCGGCGCGGCCCAACCCACCGCGCCGGTGGTGGCGACCGGCGGCGCTCCCCTGACCAAGGTGACGCTGTACATGGGGTACATCCCCAACGTCCAGTTCGCGCCGTTCTACCTGGCGCAGCAGAAAGGCTACTACCGCGACGAGGGGATTGATCTCTCGTTCGACTACGGCATGGAAAACGACCTGATGCAGCTCCTGGCGACGGACAAGGCGCAGTTCGCCATTGGCAGCGGCGATCAGGTGATCCTCGGCCGCTCCCAGGGCCTGCCCCTGGTCTATGTCATGAACTGGTATCGCAAGTACCCGGTGGCCGTGTTCTCGCTCTTGCCCCTCAAGTCGCCCCAGGACCTCAAGGGCAAGACCGTCGGCGTGCCGGGGCTGTTCGGCGCGACGTACATCGGCCTGCGCGGCCTGCTGTATGCGGCCGGCATGGACCCGAAGGACGTGAACCTTCAGAGCATTGGCTTCACCCAAGCCGAGAGCGTCCTGGCGAAGAAGGTGGACGCCGCCGCCGGCTACTCGACCAACGAGCCTCTCCAGGTGCGGCGCGCGGGGCAGAACCCGAGTGTCATCGAGGTGTCGGACTACATCAACCTGGTCGCCAACGGCCTCGTCACGAACGAGAAGACGATCAAGGAGAACCCGGACCTGGTCAAGCGTATGGTGCGCGCGACCCTACGCGGCATCCGCGACTCCGTCTACGATACCGAGAGCGCGTTCGGGGCCGTCGTGCAGGCTGTGCCGGAGACGGCCAAGACGCCGGACACGCAGAAGGCTGTGCTGGACGCGACGACGGCATTCTGGCGCGGCGCCAACCTGGGCCAGAGCGACCCAAGGGCGTGGGAGACATCGGCACGCTTCATGCAGGACGCCGGGTTGATCCAGAAGGCTGTAGACCCGAAGACAGCGTACACCAACGACTTCGTGCCGGCTGAGATCCCCTGATGCTCCTGGCGATCAACGTCGGCAATACGAATGTTCACTACGGCCTGTTCGACGGCGAGCGCCTGACTGAGCACTTCCGCGTCGCCACCGACCACGCCCAGACGGCCGACGAGTACGGCGTCACCTTGCGCCACCTGCTCCGCAGGGCAGGCACGGCTCTCCCATCAGCTACGCCGTCGGGGGGCGGGGCGCTATCCGGCGGGCCGGGCGACCCGGTTCACGCCGCCGTTCTCGCCTCGGTTGTCCCGCCGGTGACGGCGACGCTGGTGGAAGCGATTCGGGTGTATCTCGGCGTCGAGCCGCTGGTTGTGCGCCACGGCGTGCGCACCGGCCTAGATATCCGCTATGAGACGCCGGTAAGCCTGGGGGCCGACCGCCTCGTTGACGCGGTGGCGGCCGTGGCGCTGCATGGCGCGCCGGTCATCACCCTCGATTTTGGCACGGCCACGGTGCTGAACGTCATCGCGGCGGAGCGGGCTTTCCTCGGCGGCGCGATCTTGCCCGGCGTCCGGACGGCGGCAGACGCGCTGAGCCGCTCGGCTGCGCGGCTGACGCGCATAGACCTGCACGTTCCGCCCTCCGTCATCGGGCGCACAACCCAGCAGTCAATCCAATCCGGCGCCATCTACGGCTACGTAGGTATGATTGAGGGATTGCTCGGCCGCCTGCGCTCGACCCTCCCGGCCGACCAGCGTCACGCGCCGGTCGTGGCAACCGGCGGCATGGTGAGCCTGATCGCGCCGCTGACGAGCGCGATTGACTTCGTCGTGCCGTCCCTCGCTCTGATTGGCCTGCGCCTTATCTGGGAGATGAACCCACAGCGATGCTAACGCGAGAGTGGCGGCGTGTCGGCGCGGCGGTCATCGGCGCGATGCTCTTGCTGGCCCTCGCCGGTTGCCAGGCGGCAGCGCCGGCCTCGCCATCGCCGGCTGCGCCGCCCTCGGCCTCGGACCACGTCGCGCCCGATTTCCTCCTGACGGACCAGAACGGGCGGCCCTTCCGCCTGAGCGACCATCGCGGGAAGGTGGTGCTGCTCAACTTCGGCTATAGCAACTGCCCCGACGTGTGCCCCGCGACCCTGGCCGACCTGGCGAAGGCGCGGCAGATGCTCGGCGCGGATGCGGGCCGCGTCGAGGTCGTGTTCCTCACGGTGGACCCGCAGCGCGACACGCCGGAGCGCCTGAAGACCTACCTGGCGGCGTTCGACTCGACGTTCATCGGCGTCACAGGCCCGGCGACCGCGATGCGTCCGATATGGCGGGCGTACACGATTCGCGTGGACAGCTTCGCCACCCCGTCGCCCGGCGCCCAGGCGCTGCCCTCGGACTATCTGCTGGGCCACACGAGCCTGACGTTCATCATAGACGCGAAGGGCATGATCCAGGACGGCTTTCCGGCCGAGTACGGCGCTGAGAACATAGCCAACGACGTGCGCAAGGCGCTGCGGTCGTAAGCGACCCGAAGCGGCTGTATCGCCCGACCAGCGCTGGGATGTTATCAACTACATTCGCACGTTTGCGCCGCCTCTATCTTTGCAGTTTTCGGGTTGGGGTGGTTTGGAGGGGCAAAGCCCCATAGGCGCTAACTTAAGGGACTCAACATAAAGCACGATGCACCTTAACAAGTGGACAAGAGAAGCCTTCAGGGTAAGATAAGGGTGTACGATCCACAAACCCTACCCTGGAGGCCGACATGAAGTCTAGCACACCTGAGCCTACAAGGAAAGGCCCGGCGCCGACCGCGCCACCTGGGCTAAGTGACGCCGAGTGGGAGCGCATCCAACGCATGCTACCGGTCGACCTGGAGGTGACGGCACGCGACAGCGGCGCCCTCACCCGACGACGGCAGGTGCGCTGCGCCGCCGACTTGCTGCGGATCGTGCTGGCCTACGCTGTGTGTGACTTCTCGCTGCGTCTGCTGGGCGTCTGGTGCGTCCTGCGCGGGCTGGGCGACCTGAGCGATGTCGCGCTGCTGAAGCGGGTGCGAGGCAGCCAGCGTTGGCTCGGCAGCCTGCTTGTCGCCGTCTTGCGCCAGCGGCGGCTCATGCTGGCGGGGCTACCGGTCGTGCGCCTGCGCCTGATCGATGCCACCGTCATCAGTCAGCCGGGCAGCACAGGGACTGACTGGCGCGTGCATCTGGGGCTCGATCTGGACGCGCTGTGCTTCGATGCGATCGAGGTGACCGATGCCAAGGGGGCGGAAAGCCTGGTGCGCATCGCACCTGATCCGCACGCCATCCAGATCGCCGACTGCATCTACGCCTATCGGCGCAGCTTGCAGACGGGACTGAATCTGGCCGCTCCGCTCATCGTGCGTCTGCACTGGAGCAATAGCTGCCTGACGGATGCGGAGGGGAGGCGCCTCGACATCTTGGGCTGGCTGCGCTGCCTTCCTGCTGCCCACCACGAGCGTCGGGCGTGGGTCGGTGACACGCCGCTCCGCTTGATCGCGGCGGCTTTGCCTGCGGCGGCGGCGGCCCGCGCGCGCCAGCGGGTGCGCCGCACGGCCAGCAAGAAGGGCTACACCCCCAGCCAGGACAGCCTGGATGCAGCGGGCTGGGTACTGCTGGTCACCAACTTGGCTGTCGCAGACTATAGCCTCGCGCTGTGCCTGGCGCTGTATCGGCTGCGCTGGCAAATCGAACTGGCCATCAAGCGCCTCAAGAGCGTGCTCGACCTGGCCAAGCTGCGGGCGCACGACGCCCAACTGGCGCAGAGCTATCTGTTGGCTAAGCTGCTGGCCGCGCTCTGTCTCGACGAGATGACGCGCCGGGTCGGCACACCGCTGGACACCTGGTTGGGCGATGAGCAACGGCCATTGAGCGCCTGGCGCTGGACAGCTCTGGCTTGGGAAGCCTTGCGCAGTAGTGTGCGCGGTCCGCTCACCCTCGCCGACGTGCTGGCGGCGTTACCCAAGCTGCGGCGCTTCCTGTGCGATACGCCACGTCGCCGTCGTCAGCATGCGGCGGCGGCCCGCGCCTGGTTAGCTTCTCTTGTCACTTGTTAACGTGCGACACCTGACGCGCCTTAAGTTAGCGCCTATGGGGCTTTGCCCCTCCAAACCACCCCAACCCGAAAACTGCAAAGATAGAGGCGAAATGAGGCTGGCAAAGGGTGTATAATACCTACCAAATCTACATATCGGTGGCTCTCCACAGGGAGAACTGCCCAGGCTGGCTCGTATGTACTATGATTGCCCCTACCTGAATGCAGAGGTGGAACTGACGACAGAACGGGAAGCCCATATTGCGGAGCGCCACCCTGATCTGCTTCCCCAGTATTGCGACCATCTCCGGGACGTTCTTGCTGAACCGGACCAAGTGCGACGAAGTACTCGTTTTCTTAATGCACGGCTATTCACGCGGTGGTTCGATGACGTTCGGAGTGGTAAGTACGTGGTTGTGGTCGTTGTGTCTGATGCACAGCCGCCTACGAGGCACTGGATCATTACCGCGTATCTTGCTCGAAAGTTGTCGGAAGGAGAAGTCGAATGGCAGAGAAGTTGATGTTCAAGTACGATCGTGAGGCTGACATTCTCTACATAGATAAGCAGACGCCCTACGCGGAGCAAGAGACGGAAGAGCTGGGTGACGATGTGATTGCGCGTCTGAACCCAACAACAGGGGAGGTTGAGACCCTGGAGATCTTCTTTTTCTCGACGCGCCTGCTTCGCTCCGATCTCGTGGAATTGCCCATTAGCGCTGACCTACGCCTGATAAGTTAGCCTCTATGTTTGCAGTTTTCGGGTTGGGGTGGTTTGGAGGGGCAAAGCCCCATAAGCGCTAACTTAAGGCGTGGTAGGTGTCGCACGTTAACAAGTGACAAGAGACGCTAACCACACACGGGCAGCCGCCGCGTGCTGACGACGGCGACGTGGCGCGTCGCATAGGAAGCGCCGCAGCTTGGGTAACGCCGCCAGCACGTCGGCAAGGGCGAGCGAACCGCGCACGCTACTGCGCAAGGCATCCCAAGCCAGGACTGTCCAGCGCCAGGCGCTCAAAGGTCGCTGCGCATCGGCTAACCAGTCATCCAGGGGCGTCGCGCCACCTGCCGTCACCGCCTCCAAGCACAGCGCGGCCAGCAGCTTAGCCAATAGATAGCTCTGGGCCATCTCTGCATCGTGCGCTCGCAGTTCATCCAAGTCGAGCACGCTCTTGAGACGCTTGATCGCCAGTTCGATTTGCCAGCGCAGCCGATATAGCGCCAGGCATAGCGGAGCGCTGTAGTCCGCAGGCGGCAAGTTGGTCAGCAGCATCACAAAGCCCGCCGCATACAAGCTATCCTGGCTGGGAGTGTAGCCCTTCCGACTGGCGATGCTGCGCACCCGTCGGCGCGCTCGCTCGGCCGCCTCGGACGGTACCGCCGCAACAATCAGCCGTAGCGGCATGACATCGGGCGCGTCGGTCAGCCTCACCCCACACTCGCGGTGGGTCGCCGTTGTCTCACTCCGCCGCAGCCACGCCAGGACATCTAGGCGGACGCCCTGGTCGTCGTCCAACCGACAGCGCCCGACATGCCAGCGCACGATCAACGGCGCCGCCACGTTCAAGGCACTCTCCAGGCTGAACCGATAGCTATAGCCCCCATCGGCGATCTGGATGGCCTGCGGATCCGGGGAAAAGCGAACCAGGCTTTCGGCGCCATGCGCGTCCGTGACGTCGATGGCGTCGAGACACAGCCGACCGAGATCCAGGCTCAGATGCACCCGCCAGGTGGTGCCCGAGCTCCCTGGCCGACTGAGGCTCGTGGCATCGATCAAGCGCAGGCGGACGGCCGGCAGGGTCTGCACCATCAGCCGTCGCTGGCACAGGACTGCTACGACTAACGTGCCCAACCACCGTCGGGACTGGCGCACACGCTTGCGCAGCGCCACATCGCTCAGGTTGCCCAGCCCGCGCAGGACGCACCAGACGCCCAGCAGGCGCAGCGAGAAGTCACACACGGCATACGCCAGCACGATCCGCAGCAGGTCGGAGGCGCAGCGTACCTGCCGCCGTCGGGTCAGCGCACCAGTCGCCCGCGCCGTCGCCTCCAGGTCGACCGACAGAAGCTGTCGGATACGCTCCCACTCGGCGTCTGTCAGAGTCGGCGTGGGGATCGCTGCCCCGTCTTCCCTTGTCGGCTCAGGTGTGCTAGACTTCATGTCGGCCTCCAGAGTAGGGTGGGTGGTGGTACACCTTTATCCTACTCTGAAGGCTTCTCTTGTCCACTTGTTAAGGTGCACGTCGCCTTATGTTGAGTCCCTTAAGTTAGCGCTTATGGGCCTGCGGCCCCTTTTGGCGGTTGCCGCGTAGCTCCACTTCGTTGGGCGATATGTGGCAGGCAACCGCCAAAACCCACAGCCCCCGCATAGACAAAGTGCAAAGATAGAGGCCGCCCAAGTAGCGGCCCTGTTGGAAGAATACAATGTCGAAGCGAGTCTTGAAGGTTATCGTCGTTGGCGCATGGATGTTGATTGGGGCGCTGGCGGGCTGCCAGGCGAGCGCGCCAGCGGCGCAGCCCAAGCCGGCGGCGCCGGGCCAGGCGAGCACGCCGGTCGCGGCCAGCGCATTGAGCTACCCGACGCCCCAGGCGAGCGGCCCCGAGGCCACCGCCCGTTGCAAACTGGTCTACGTCAACGATGCCGGCTTCTTCTGGTACGAGCCGGCCACCGGCAATCGCCGGCCGCTCGCCCCGCTGCGGGCCAGGACGTTCGTCGGCGCGCCCGCCGTGTCAGCGGATGGCAAGCGCATTGTGTACAGCCTGAGCGACACGGAGCGGGCGGCGCAGAAACACGACAACGGCACCGACCTGTACGTCATGGACGCCGACGGCAAGAATGAGCGTCTCCTGGTAGACCACGGGGCGGTGGGATCATGGCTGGGGGAGCCGGTCTGGACGCCAGATGGGAAGAGCGTGTATTTCACGCGCCGCGACGCCCACGGCGCGGAGACCATCGAGCGGGTGGATGTCGCTTCAGGCACGACCGGTGTGATCCTGCAGGACGCGGCGACGCCCACGATCTCGCCGGATGGCAAGCACATCGCCTATCTGAAAACGGACCCGCAGGCGTTCACCCAGGACCTGTGGGTCGCCAATCTCGACGGGAGCGGCGCCAGGCGGCTGCTCGGCGACCCGGAGTTCACGTCCCTCGTCGCGCCCCGTTTCGCGCCCGACAGCCAGCGCATCGTCTTCGTCGCGGTCGGCGGGCCAGCGCGCCCGCCCGTCGAGCGCCCCAAAGCAAGCGGCTTCAACCCGCTGGCCTGGTTCAGCCCGGCTGTGGCTGAGGCGCACGGCGTCCCCTACAATATCTGGACGGTCAACGTGGACGGGAGCAACCTGACCCGGCTGACGAACGACCTGGAGATAGATAGTCCGGTGACGGCGTGGTCGCCGGACGGGGCGTGGATCGCGTTCATGGGCGACCTGGGGATGTATCTGGTAAGCGCGAAGGATGGGACGCAGCTGCGCTACCTGGGCAAGGAATTCGCGGTCGGGGGGATGGACTGGCCGAACTGCTCGCCAGGTTGAGCGCAGTCCATATGACCCACGGGTCACCACGAAGAGCGAAGCGAAGCATCCCGGCGGACTCGGGGGTCCTTCGCTTCGCTCAGGGCGACAGCCGCGCTATTTTCATCTCAGGGCAAGCGAAAGGGGCGCGCCGCGCAGGACGCGCCCCTTTGACAACAGGCGTGGGCTGCGGCTCCAATCACTTCGCGGGGATGAGGCCGTACTCCGCCGCAAGCTCTGGATAGATGCCCTTGGCATTCTCAAAGATAGGGCGCAGCGACAGGGCGCGCAGCGGGTTCCCGTGGATCTTCAGCTGGCCCGCAGACATGGATTGGCGCACGCCGACCTCGCCCAACCAGATGCGATGGATGGTGTCTGCCGGCATCGTGACCTGGAAATCGAACGGCCCCGGCGCGGCCCCGAAGGTGGCGCGGGGCGGATCGCGGCGCAGGTCCAGGACGGCCAAAGCCGACGGGGCGGTCAGGGTGATTTTCACGCGCATCTTGTGGCCGTCGGCGCTCATCAGCCCTTCGTCGGTCATCCGCTGAAAGAGCGCCGCCATCACTTGTTCGAGCTGCTCACTGGACTTGTAAACGGGCATCTTGATCTCCGGTGCAGGGGGCTAACCCAGGATGATGGACTTGCGGTCTTTGAGCCGGTCGTAGAGCATCGCCTGAATGCGGCGGCGGACGAGCTCGGTCAGCTCTTCGATCGCATCGGGGTCGTAGGCGGCGTCGGGCGGCCACTCATCGGGGGTGATCGGCGCGCCGAACTCGACAGTCCATTTACTAGGCAGCGGCAGCAAACCGAACAGCCCGGTCCACGGCCAGGTGAGCGTGAACGGGAAGTAGGGCAGGCCCAGGGGTCTACCGAGCTTTGTGGACTGGGCGACCACCGGGTACGCCTCCTCCGCGCCGACGATGGCGACCGGGACGATGGGCGCGTTGGCGCGCACGGCCAGGTTCACCAGGGCGGACTTGCCGAACGGCTCGACGCGGTAGCGATCCCGGAACAGCTTGCCGGTCGGTTTCGACGCCTCCGGAAACACAAGCACCGGCTCGCCTTCGGCCAGCAGCCGCCGGGCGTTGTCGGTAACGCCCATCACCATGCCCATCTTGTTGAAGAAGTCCGAGGCGAAGGGGAGCGGTGACATCCAGCTCGCGTAGAGGCCGCGCACCAGGCGCGGGACGTCGTGTTCTTTCTGCACCGCCGTCATCACCATCAGGCTATCCCAGGGGAACAGGCCGCTGCTGTTGGCGATGAGGAGCGCGCCGCCCTCTTCCGGCACGTTGTTGACGCCGACGGCCTGCACGCGCCAGTAGCTCCCGAACAAGAAGTCGAACAGCGGCTGGACAAGCTCCACAAAGTCGGAGTCGTAACCGTAGGCGTCGGTGGAGTAGTCACCCTTCAGGCGGCGCTGCACCAGGTCGCGCTGGTAGTCTACCGTCTGGTTGAGCAGCGACCACACACTCTTCCAGGTATCGGCGTCCGCCAGCTCCGCGCCGCTCACCGAGTCGGCGGCGCGGCGAATCCGGCCCAGGTTCCGACGCGGCGAGAACAGTCCCCACGCGCGCCGTGCAGGACCACCCGCTGACGCGCTGCCTTCGCCGTCCACGCCCTGCTGCTCATCCATGCGGCGGCCCACCTCCTGGAGCTGGCGCACAAGCTCGGCTTCCAGCGCCTCGGCGTTGGCGGCCGCGTCCTCGGCGATCTGAGAGCCGACCTCCGCCGTCACGGGCGCTTCGTCGGCAATGTCCGACGCCTCTTCCGCCGTCAGCTCCGCGTCGGCTTCCAGGTCGGCGCTCGGCGGCACAACCTCCAACGCGGCCGCGTCGGACACCTCGGCGGAGACGTCAACGATCATGTCGGGCTGTGGCTCGTCGGCGGCTTTGCTGCGTCGGCGTCGCGGGCGCGGGGCGGGCGCCTCCGCCGTGGCCTCAGCATCTTTCAGGGTCAATGGCTCGGCCTCGGACGGCCCCTCCTCGAGAGGCGATTTCTTTTTCCTAGGCATTTGACTGCTCCCGTGTTTCGCTCGGCGCTCCATTGGTTGGAGCCATGTCCTCGCTGAGAGACGCAAGGATTGTTTCGCTGTCGCGCTCTGGGACAAACCCGAGCCGCGTGATCATTCGCTTTGTGTCCATCACGACGGGGTAGCGCAGGTACTCCCAGTCGAGAGG
Source organism: Anaerolineae bacterium (assembly GCA_046328525.1). Taxonomy (GTDB): domain Bacteria; phylum Chloroflexota; class Anaerolineae; order Epilineales; family JAHCIE01; genus JBDHWG01. The sequence continues at coordinate 1,287,650 of JAXLWK010000003.1, read as the reverse complement.
CTGTTCCTCGCCCACCAGCCCTTTCGCCGGGCCGAGGTACGCGCCCACATAGGCGAGGGGATGGACGAGCGGAACGGGCAGCACGCCGGCCATGTGGAGCAGGCGAGCCAGGGGCACAGGCGGGTCGGCGGCAACGTTGACCACGCCATCGAACAGTGTCTCCGGCGTGCCATCGCCGAGTGCCTTGACCAGCGCTCCGACCGCGTCCTCTTCGTGAATGACCTGGAACTGCGGGTCGAAGCCGAGCAGTGTCACGACGGCGCGCTGATTGAGCATCTCGTTCAGCGGCGAGCGCACGTTCGGGCCGACGGTGAAGGCAAACCGCAGCACGGTCAGCACGGGCGCGTCGGCTTCGTCGCGCAGCGACTGCACGTAGTCCTCGATCTCTTCCAGGTAGCGGGCGGAGCCCATCCTGCCCGGCCGCAGGCGCGCGGTCTCGACGAGAAACGCCGGGTTGTCGGCGCGCGCACCGTAGACGATGCTGCCACTCGGAACGATGATCTGACGCACGTGCGCGGTGACGGCCGCGCCGATGACGTTCTTCGCCCCAATCACGTTGCGCTCGTGGCCCGCCCGCGTCTCGCGCCGCTCCCACTGGAAGTCGGTGTGGACGAGCTGCTCGACGCGGTAGTGGCGCAGAATGTCGGGCATCAAGGGATTCTGGAGGTCAATCTCGACGACCTCGGCATCGGGGATGGGGTACTTCGGGGGCTGCCGGTCCATGGCGATGACGCGGTGGCCTTCTTGCACGAGTCGCACGGCGACCGAGCGGCCGAGATAGCTGGATGCACCGGTGACGGCAATGACACGTGGGGAACTCATAGGCTCCTCCCTCACTTCTGGGCGAGTATCTCTCCGTATTATACAACAGAACGGGTGCGGATGCGATTGTCACCCACGCCTGCTTTGCGCCATTGGCCGCGACTGGTATAATCCTGCCACACTACTCCGCAAGAGGCACACTCATGGACCCCGTTGAGCTGACCAAGACCCTTGTTCGCATGCCCTCTGTCAGCAGCCAGAGCAATGCGGCGATCTCCGACTACGTGGAAACACTGCTGCGCCAGGACGACTTCGAGACGGAGCGTCTTGAGTACACCGACGCGAACGGCGAGCTGAAAGTCAGCATCGTCGGCCGCAAGGGGCGCGGCGCTGGCGGGTTCATGCTGGCGTCCCACTCGGACACGGTTCCGTGGTCCGCCTGGACGCGCGACCCCTTCGAGCCTGTGGTCGAGGGCGAGCGCATGATTGGCCTGGGCGCGTGCGACATGAAGGGGCCGATGGCGGCGACGATGGCAGCGGCGGCCGCCTACAGCGCCTCGGACCTGAAACGCCCCATCTACATCGTTGTCACGTCAGACGAGGAAATTAGCGGGGAGGGCGCCAGGCGGGTCACGGTCGAGTCGCGCCTGATGCGTGAGAATCGGCCCCAGTGTGGCGTCATCGCGGAGCCGACCGAGCTTGTGCCTGTGTATGCCCACAAGGGCATTGGCAAGGTGAACGTGACCGCGACGGGACGCGCCGCCCACACCAGCACGGACCGCGGTGTCTCGGCCAACTTTCTCATCGCGCCGTTCCTGGCGGACATGGCCGAGCTGGCGGCCCTCTTCCGCTCCGACGCCAGCTTCCAGAACTCGTCGTTCGACCCGCCAACGAACGGGTTCAACATGGTGCTGGACGACGGCGGGTGCGCCGTCAACGTCACGGCGGCCCGGACGACGGCGACGTTCGGCTACCGGCCGATGCCCCAGGCGCGCAGCGAGGAGATCGCGGGCATGATCATGGAGCGGGCGCAGCGGCACGGGCTGGACATCACGGCGACCGCTTACCTGCCGCCGTTCTACACGCCGCCCGACGCGCCCATCGTGCACGCGGCGCTGGATGCCAGTGGGGCCGCGCAGGCGGTGACGGTGGCGTACGGAACGGACGGCCTGCACCTGCAGGAGCTGGCACAGTTCGTCGTCCTGGGACCGGGGAACATTCTCCAGGCGCACACGGATGGGGAGTGGATCGAGGTGGCGCAGATCACGCGCGCCGTCGAGGTATATCGCCGCATGATCGAGACGTTCTGTCTTTGAGAGGGTGACGGGGTGACGGAGTGACGGGGTGATTCACATCGTCACCCCGTCACTTCTTCTTTCACATCGGAGTCGGCTGGCTCTGCGCCTGCTTCGCCCGCAGCTGGTCGGCGAGTTGGCGCTTGCGCGCGATGTCCTCGTCGGTGAGATACTGGTCGAAGGAGCGCATGCCGGCGAGTTGGAAGCCGTGCTTGCGGAACAGCCTGTAGATTTCCTTGACCAGTTCCATGTCAATATTGCGCCCCAGCGTGTAGTCGTTGAAGCGGCCATCCATCGCCAGCAGCGCCGTCTCAGCCAGGCAGGCGTAGGATGTCTTGGGCGGCAGGCCGATGTCGAAGCCGAAGTCAATGTCGCCCGGGATGAGGATCTCGCCGGACTCGATGACCAGCACGTCCGGGCGCTTCTTCGCGTCCTCTTCCTTCACATCCGGCGGGCGCGCCACGTCGCAGATGACGGCGCCGGGCTTGAGCTTGGTCACGTCAATGACCTTCTTGTGCGCCGCCGACGTGGTGGTCACGATGACATCCGCGTCGCCCACGTAGTCGTCGGGGTTCGTGGCGATGACAACGTCCACCCCCGGCGACTCTTCCTCGATGCGCCGCTTCAGCTCGATCAGGCGCTCCGCGCGCGGCGCGACCAGGACGACCTTGCCGCGCGGCCCAAGCCACTGGGCAATCAGGCGCGCGCACACCGAGCCGATGGAGCCTGTCGCGCCGACGACGACCGCCGTTCCCTGGTCAATCCGCCCGCCCATCTTCTGCACCGCCAGCTTGGCCGTCTCCAGCGTCGCCGCGACCGTTAGGGAGTTGCCGGACGTGATGCCGATGTCCGACTTCTGGGCGACGGTGATGCCCGCGTCGCCGACAACCGAGGTGAACGCGCCCAGGCCCATGAGCCTGGCCCCGCGCCGCTCGGCCATGCGCGCGGCCTGGATGAGCTTGCGGTAGGTGAAGCCCGGCGGGCGGCGCATCAGCTCCTTAGGTGTCGCGCCCAGGGTAATGAGGGTCCCCTCGATCTTCTGGCCGGTCGCTGGCGACTGGCCGCCGGTGATCTGGGAAACGTACATCGGCGGGAGCTGGGCGACCGTCCACTCCATCAGGCGCTTCGGCACCCACTGAAAATTCTTGAGGATGGGGTGCTTGTAGATGTAGCGGACGCTGAGCGGGTGGATCACGAAGGCGAAGCGGTTCACGTCGTCTTCGTGGGTCTGAAGCTCGATAAGCTCCGGCTGCCACGTCAGGTCGGCGAGCAAGTTGAGATAGGTGTCGGCGGTCAGCGGGCTGCCCGCCGGGCGCAGGGCTGCCAACACGCCCTCGACCACGGCCGCCGACGCGCGCGGCGCCTCTTCGCCCAGGCTCGGCATGGTGTAGAGCACCTTGTCGGCTCCCCGCGCCTTCAGCTCGGCCAGGTCGGCGTCGGTGATGCTGTCTGTCACGACCATCTTGTGCTTGAGTTCGTAGGGCGCGTAGCGTCGGATCAGGTTGATGTCGCCGGCAATGACGTCGGACCAGGCGAAGTCGCGCTCGGCGCGCGGGGTCGCCTCGCCGCCGGGCGGCGAGATGACGTCGTAGGGCAGCTCGGCGATGTTCTTCAGGAACAACCGGCTGAACTGTTTCAGCGCCCGCTCGCCGGGAATGGCAAACGGCCAACCGAGGAAGACGGCCGAGTCGGCATAGCGCACGGAGTCGGTATGCTCCGCCAGGGCCGCCGCCAGGCCGTCCTGGTTGAGCGCCGGCACGAGGAGCATGTGCTTGTAGCCCCAGAGGATCGGGTCGAAGCTCATCGCCAGCTTGACCGCCCAGCGGTTGAGGGAGTCGCGCACCCCGCTGCCGTCCACCAGGGGAACGGGGCGGGCGGCGGCGCGGAAGTCGGCCGCGCGCGAGGAGTTGACCAGGCCCTTGCCGATGCGCAGGCGCAACGGGATGCCGTCCAGGGCGATGACGTCGGTCTGCGCCTGGGCCGCCTCGCGCACGAGGCCGATGGCGCGGTCAACGCTGCCGGCGGCGCCGCGCTGCACGACAGTGACCGGCCGCCCCAGCAGCGTGGCGGTGAACTGAGAGTCTGGCTCGTATCCGAGATGGATCACGGTGACCGTCGGCATCGCGGGGCCTCCTTCGCGCACAACCGTTGGAGCGGGTGAATAGTGGGTTGGTAGATTATACTCAAGGCGACTCAGTTTGTCAGCTTGAGCTTCTGGATGCGGTTGTTGCCTCGGTCGGCGATATACAGGTTGCCCGCCGCGTCCACGGCGACGGCCGCCGGGTCCTGGAGCTGGCCCGGCGACATGCCGGGGTTCTGGAACTCCTTGAGTAGCCGCAGCTCGGCCAGGTCGAACATCTGGATGCGCTGGTTGACGCTGTCTACCGTGTAGATGCGGTTGTCGGGGCTGATCGCGATGCCGCGCAGTAGCCAGGCGTTCTCGCCGGAGTGGCTGTCGCCGAACGTCTTGACGTACTTGCCGTCTGGTCCGAACTTCTGGATCAGGGACGTGGTGAGATCGGTGACGTAGATGTCGCCGTCCTTGTCCAGGGCCAGGGCATGCGGGCGCAAGAACTCGCCCGTCTTGTCGCCCTTCGCGCCGATCCTCGCCAGGAGCTTGCCGCTCGGGTCGAGCTTCAGCACTTCGGCGGAGTTCTGGTTGACGACAAAGATGTTGCCCTGCGGGTCGGCGGTGACCGTCACCGGCTGGTCGAGGGGCTTGCCATCCACCGACGTGATCTTGTCGGCGATCTTGCCGTCCGGCGTCACGCGGAACACCGTGTTGACCACGTTGTCGGCGATGAAGATGTTGCCGTTCGGTGTGACGGCCAGGCCGGATGGCATGCGCAGACCACTGTCCGCGCCCACCTTGACGAGGGTCTTGACGTACTTACCCGCTGGGTCGAACTGGTACACGCCGAGCTGGTCGCCGACGTAGATCGCGCCGTCTTTGTCCACGGTCACGGCGGAGGGGCGGCGCAGATTGCCGTCGCCGGCGGTGATGGTCAGGAGTGTCGGCAGCGGGGTGGCCGCCGGGACGGCGGACGTGGCGCGCGCCATGATCGTCGGGACGACCTGGGCCTGGGGGGCCTGCGCCGGCGGCGCCTGCGGAACCGGCGCCTGCGGAACCGGCGCCTGCTGCGCCTGGGCCTGGGCGGCGGCGGGGGCGTTCGTGTCAGGGAGACGGGCGCCGAGACCGCCGCCCGGCGCGCATGCGGCCAGGAGAATCAGCAGAGAGATGGGCAGCCAAAGTAGATATTTAAGCATCGAAAATCCTTACGCGTAGAGATACAAGAGAGTGCGTGCCGCCGGTTGGCGGACACGCACTCCCAATTGTACCCAGATTCCGCGTTTCTGCGAAGAAGCGCGCTAGAAGTCTACGGGCTGCCCCGCGTAGGCGTACTCGAACAGGCGCTCTACGTCGTCGGTCGGCGGGACACGCGCGGCGTTGAACATCGTGGCGTCCTGTTGCGCCGACTCGACCATGTGCGCCAGGTTGTCGCGGAAGCCGGCCTCCGGCACGTTGAGATCCTTGACACTGACCGGGTGGCCGACTTGCGCGCGCAGCTCGCGGATGGCGGCGACGAGGGCCTGGGCACGTTCCTGGTCCGTCGTCCCCGGCAGGCCCAGGAAGCGGGCGATGTCGGCGTAGCGTTCCGGCGCTTCGCGGATGATGTACTCCGTGGTGTAGGGGAGGAAGACGGACGTGGTGCGGCCGTGGGGCGGGTGGAAGACGCCGCCAAGGGAGTGGGCCAGGGCGTGGGCCAGGCCGCAGTTCGCGTTGGCGAGACCGAAGCCGGCCAGGGTCGCCGCGTTCGCCATGCGCTCGCGCGCTTCCAGGTCGCTGCCATCGGCGTAGGCGCGGGGGAGGTAGTCGAACACCAGGCGGATGGCCTGGAGCGCAGGGCCGTCTACGAAGTCGTTGTGCCACAGGCCGGTGTAGATTTCGATGGCGTGGACCAGGGCATCTATGCCTGTGTCGGCAGTCAGCCAGGCCGGCATGCCGGCGGCGAGGGCCGGGTCCACGATGGCGACCTCGGGATAGCTATCCATGCTCCCCAGAACGAGCTTGCGGTTCTCGGCGCGGTCGGTGACGACGCAGGCCCAGCCCACCTCGGCGCCCGTGCCGCTCGTCGTGGGGATGGTGCACAGCCGGACGAGGTTCTGGAGATTCATCGGTTCCACGGGGTTGCAGTCCATGGCCGTCAGGTCACGCCGCTCGGCGAGGATACGCACCATCTTGGCCGTGTCCATGGCCGAGCCGCCGCCGAGACCGACGATCCAGTCGGCGTCGAAGTCGCGGGCCATGGCAGCCGCGCTGTTCACCGTGTCGAGAGACGGGTCGGGTTCGACTTCGGAGAAGATGCGCACCTCCATGCCGCCGTCGGTCAGCGGGCCGACGATCTTGTCGGTGACGCCGAGCTTGACCATGTTGGCGTCGGTCACGATCAGGGCGCGCTTCCCTTCCAGGCTGGCGAGGTGGGAGAGGGCGTCATCCCCATAGGCAATCGTGGGAGCTCGAAAGAACCACATTGTTGTGCGCTCCTGAGACCGCCGGAGGCGTATGGCCTTCGACAGTCCATGCTCAGTTTCGAGTTAGCTAGGGAATTCAGTGTCTATGGTCGCAAGGCTATTCACGAGGGCTTGCGCCGACTTGACGTTGCGCATGATCGTGACCATGTCGCCCTGGAGCTTGAGTTGGCGCGTCAGCAGGCCCTGGATCGGGTCGAGCTTCTTCTCGACGACCTTTTTCCAGACGGGCATAGAGCCGGTCATGCGGAAGGCCGGCTCGCGCTCGTCGTCGCCGCCGGTGACGATAAACGCCTCGCGGCACTTGCCATGCCACAGGTCCGCGTACATCGTCTTGGCTTTCGTGTCGCCCGGCATGTCAGTCGCGGTGAAGTAGAAATCGCCTTCCCAGTTTCGTGCGGCCTCAGCATAGGCCGGGTTGGTGTTGAGCGCTTCTTTGAAAGCTTTGGCCCACTCCGGGCTCATGAATTTCGACATTGACCATCCTCCTCGACGGGCTGTATCGTTATGCGTGTAAAAAGAGTCGTCGTCTGGACTCTCTATTTAAGTATACCGCCAATGCCGCAGTGTGTCAAAGGCCGCGTCTTGGAATCTCTGCCACTGTGACTATAATCTAGCCTATAGATGACATGAACCGCGCGCCCCTGTCGCCCCGGAGGGGGGAAGCGGCGCGTTTTTGTTCGCGCGTGACGTGCGCCAGAGGACGACCCATGACACTCATCCACGGTTTCGAGCTGATTCGCGAAGAAGACATCCCGGAGATCCGCGCCAGGGCGCGCCTGTTTCGCCACGCCCAAACGGGCGCCGAGCTGCTGAGCCTGGAAAACGACGACGAGAACAAGGTCTTTGGCATTACCTTCCGCACCCCGGTCGCCGATTCGACCGGCGTCCCGCACATCATGGAGCACTCGGTGCTGTGCGGCTCGCGCAAGTACCCTGTGAAAGAGCCGTTCATCCAGTTGGCGAAAGGCTCGCTCAAGACGTTCCTGAACGCCTTCACTTACCCCGACAAGACGTGCTACCCGGTCGCCAGCCAGAACGTCCAGGACCTCTACAACCTCATGGACGTGTACCTGGACGCCGTGTTCCACCCGCTGATTCCGCCGGAGACGCTGGAGCAGGAAGGCTGGCACTACGAGCTAGAGAACGACGCCGACCCGCTCAAGTACAAGGGCGTGGTGTTCAACGAGATGAAGGGCGTGTATTCGTCGGCCGACGGCGTGCTGTACGACACCATTCAGATGTCGCTCTTCCCCGACAACACCTACGCCTTCGATTCGGGCGGCAATCCGTCGCACATCCCTGACTTGACCTACGCGCAGTTTAAGGGCTTCCACGAGACCTTCTACCACCCATCGAACGCGCGCATCTTCTTCTACGGCGACGATCACTCCGGCGAGCGCCTGCGCCGCGTGGATGAGTATCTGCGCGACTACGAGCGGCGCGAGATTCCGTCCGAGGTTCAGCTCCAGCCGCGCTTCGCCGCGCCCCGCGAGGTGACGGCGACGTACCCCGTCGGCGAGGAGACGGACGCGGCCAGGAAGAGTATCGTCACGATCAACTGGATGCTGGACGAAATCCAGGATACCGAGCGCATTCTGGCGCTGGAGATTCTCGACCACGTACTCCTGGGCAGCCTGGCGTCGCCCCTGCGCAAGGCCCTCATCGATTCGGGCCTGGGCGAGGAGGTGGCGGGCGGCGGCCTGGGGACGCACCTGCGCCAGGCGACGTTTTCGGCCGGCCTGAAGGGGGTGGCTCCGGACGCGGGCGACCAGGTCGAGGCGGTTGTCCTGGATACCCTCGCTCGGCTGGCGCGCGACGGCATTGACCCGGCCATGATCGAGGCGTCGCTCAACACCATCGAGTTCCATTTGCGCGAGAACAACACGGGCCAGTTCCCGCGCGGCATCTCGCTCATGCTCACGTCGTTGAGCGCGTGGCTGCACGACGGCGACCCGCTCGCGCCGCTGAAGTATGAAGCGCCCCTTGCCGCGGTCAAGAGGCGGCTGGCGTCGGGCGAGCGGTTGTTCGAGGGCCTGATCGAGGCATACCTTCTGAGCAACCCCCATCGGGTCAAGGTCGCCGTACACCCGGACCGCGACATGACGCGGCGCGCTGAGGAGGTCGAGGCGGCGCGGCTGGCCCAGGTGCGCGCCGGGCTGAGCGAGACCGAGCTGGCCGATCTGGTCGAGGCGACGCGCGCTTTGCAGCGCCTCCAGGAGACGCCGGACCCGCCGGAGGCCCTGGCGACCATCCCCAGCCTCAAGCTGAGCGACCTGGAGCGCACGAACAAGACCATTCCCATCGAGGTGACGCGCTGCGCTGACACCGAGGTGCTGTACCACGACCTGTTCACAAATGGCATCATCTACCTCGACCTGGGCATGGACATGCACGCCCTGCCGCAGCATCTCCTGCCCTACGCGCCCCTGTTCGGCCGCGCCTTGCTGGAGATGGGAACGCAGACCGAGGACTACGTGCGGCTCGCCCAGCGCATCGGCAGCAAGACCGGCGGCATCTGGCGCCAATTCTGGACGACGATGCCCAAGGCGGGCGAGCAGGGCGCGGCGCGGCTGTTCCTGCGCGGCAAGGCGACCGTGGCGCAGTCCGCCGCGCTGCTGCGGCTGTTCCACGACATCCTTCTGACGGCCAACTTTGATGACCAGGCGCGCTTCCACCAGATGGTGCTGGAGAGCAAGGCGCGGCAGGAGTCGGGGATCATTCACAACGGCTCCGGCGTCGTCATGACCCGCCTGGCCGCGCATTTCAGCGAGGCCGACTGGCTCGACGAGCAGCTCGGCGGGCTGACGAGCCTCTTCTTTGTGCGCGAGCTGGCGAAGACCGTCGAGTCGGACTGGCCGACGGTGCTGGCGGCGCTCGAAGAGATACGCCAGATTCTTGTCAACCGCGCCGGGATGATCGTCAACGTGACGCTCGATGCGCAGAACTGGGCCGCCGTGGGGCCGCAGCTGGAAGACTTCCTGGCGAGCCTGCCGATGAAGCCGCGCACGACCGCGGCCTGGAACGGGCAGGCGGCGCCGGCGCCGGAGGGCCTCGTCATCCCCGGCCAGGTGAACTACGTCGGCAAGGCGGCGAACATCTACGCAACCGGCTATCGCTACCACGGCTCGATTGCGGTCATCAATCGCTATCTGCGCACGATGTTCCTGTGGGATCGGGTGCGCATCCAGGGCGGGGCGTATGGCGCGAGCAGCGGCTTCAGCCGCCGCACCGGCGTCTTTAGCTTCTCGTCCTACCGCGATCCGAATCTGCTGAAGACCCTCCACAACTACGACGAGACGGCGGCCTATGTGCGCAACCTGGATCTCGACCAGACCGAGCTGGAGAAGACGATCATCGGCGCGGTTGGCGACCTGGACGCTTACCGCCTACCCGACACCAAGGGCTGGATCGCTATGGACCGCTACCTGGCGGGCGACACCGACGCCGAGCTTCAGCAGATCCGCGAAGAGATCCTGGGGACATCAGCGCGGGACTTCCGCGACTTTGCCGATGCGCTCGACAGCGTGGCGGCCAACGGGCTGGTGGTGGTACTGGGGTCCCAGGGCGCGATTGACGCGGCCAACCGCGAGCGCGCCGGTTGGCTGCGCGTCACCAATGTGGGCATCTAGCGCCTTGACCTTTCTAGACAGGAGTTCTAGAATCTATTGTGGAGTCTATCTCCACCTGCCGCGCTTGCCACATCACCAGGACAGGCCCCACCTGGGGCGCTGGCCCTTGCCTTAGGAAGGTGTCACTGATGCGTTTTCGCCTTCGCCCGAGCCTGGGGTGGGCTACCGTGCTGCTCCTGGCCGTGACCGTTCTGACCGTCGCCTGGTCCATCGAGGCGGCCGGCTGGACGGAAGGGCTGTGGACCCTCCAGGTTATCGTTCTCGGCGGCCTGCTCATCGGCGTCCTGTTTGGCTCGGCCAACTGGCTGCCGGCCAGCCTCTCGCACCTGTTCGCCGTCGTCCTCGGCATTCTCTGGGCCGGCTTCGTCGTCGCGTTCGTCCCGACCTTGATTCCGTGGGAATACACCTGGGGCGAGACAATCCACGAGATGACGACACGGCTCATGACGTGGTTCCAGATCGTGCGCAGCGGCGGCGTCAGCTCCGACAACCTCATCTTCGTCCTGCACGTTGGCATTCTGCTGTGGCTGGTGGCCTACCTGGCCGCCTGGACCCTGTTCCGCCTGCACAACGTCTGGTTCGCCGTGCTCCTGGCCGGGTTTGCGCTGCTCACCAACCTCTACTACTCGCCGCCGGAGCTGTACGCGTACAGTCTGCTGTTCATTGTCGCCGCGCTCCTGCTAGTGATTCGGTTGGAGATCTGGACCTCGGAGCGCGAGTGGAAGTTCAAGCGCATCGGGTTCAACCCGGATATCGGCTGGGACTTCTTGCGCGACGGGGCCGTGTTCGTGATCGGCGTGATCGCCCTTGCCTGGTTCACACCGACGCTCTCGGCCGCGCCCGAAATCTACAACCAGGTGACGACGCGCTTCGAGGAGCCGCTGAACGCCTGGCAGTCCAACTTCAACCGCCTGTTCAGCTCGCTGAACTATCGCCCCCGGCCCGGGCCGTCGTATTTCAGCAACACCCTGGCCCTGTCCGGCGCCGTCAACCTCGGCGACCAGCCCATCTTCGACGCGAAGGTGGACGGCGGCCTGCCGCCTCGCTACTGGCGCAGCGTCGTCTACGACCAGTACACCGGCCGCGGCTGGGTGAACAGCCAGACGTCCATCACCCTCGTGGACCCCGGCGACCTGCGCCTCTCCACGATTCCGTGGGAGGCCCGCGTCCCGATTACCCAGACCATCACCATGATTCAGCCGGGTGGCAGCGTCGTTCCCTCGGTGGCGCAGCCGCTCGTTCTGGGCGTGAGCGCCCGCGTCGAGGGCAAGCCCACGGACCCGTTGGTCGTCAACACGAACGGCAAGGACGCGACGGTCACGCCGATTGACGTCTCCCTCATCAACGCCAACCGCGTGTGGCGGCCGGGCGACACGTTCAACGTCATCTCGGCGCAGAGCGTGGCGACGGTCAAGCAGCTGCGCGCGGCGGGTACGGACTATCCGGCCTGGGTGACGGACAAGTACCTCCAGGTTCCGCCGACGGTGCCGGGGCGCGTGCGGGACCTGGCGCAACAGATCACGCAGCAGTACGACAACCCCTACGACAAGGCGTCGGCCATCGAGGCGTATCTGCGCCAGTTCAGGTACAACGAGCAGATCGCCAGCCCGCCGGCCAACCGCGACCTGGTGGATTGGTTCGTCTTCGACCTGAAGGAAGGCTACTGCGACTATTACGCCTCGGCATTCAACGTCATGGCGCGCAGCGTCGGCATCCCGGCGCGCATGGCCGCCGGCTACTCGCGGGGCGAGAAGCTCGAGGAGCTAGGCATCATTCGCACCCACGAGTATGACGCCCACTCCTGGCCTGAGGTCTTCTTCCCGAAGTATGGCTGGATCGAGTTCGAGCCAACAGCGTCGGACCCCCTGGTAGACCGCGTGCCGGATCAGGACACGGGTAACGGTTCCGCCGATGGCATCAACACGCTCCCACCGGGGCACGACCTCCCGAACGATCCGACCAGCCTGTCGGACCGTGATCTGCTGGAGCGCGGCCTCGGCGGCAGCAACGCTGACTTGAGCGGCCTGGACAGCCAGGCGATCCTACCGTACAAGACCATCGGCCTGGCTCTCCTGTCTCTGCTCGTCGTGGCCGGGGTGGTCGTCGCGGGTTTTTGGACGGTGTGGAACAAGGACCTGCGCGGCCTCAATCCCGTGGATAGCATGTGGGAGCAGGTGTTGCGGTTCGTGGGCATGCTAGGCATCCCAACGAGCGCGTCCTTGACCCCCAACGAGGTGGCGCAGGCCGTCGGCGATGCGGTGCCGGAGACGCGCGAGGATATTGACAAGATCGCCGACGTGTACGTGCGGCAGCACTTCAGCGGCCGCGAGGTGCCGAGCGAGGAAAGCTCCGGCATGGTGCAGCGGTGGGCGCGCACCCAGAAGGTGCTGTGGCGGCGCTGGGCCGGCCGGGTCGGCGAGCGCCTGCGGCCAAAGCGCTTCCGCAAGCCAGGCGACTAGAATACGACGAACGTAGGGGCAGGTTTCAAACCTGCCCCTACGTCTAGCCGCGGTGGGTGCGCATGACGCCGTCGCCACGCTCGTACAGTCCCGGCAGCGTCACCGGCAGCCGACCACGCGCCGCGGCGTCGCCGACAAGCACTCGGGCGACGGCGTTGAGGCTTGGCGGCACGTCACCATAGGCGGCGAGAAACGCGGGGGCCTCCGGAAAGACGAGCAGGTCATACGGCGCGCGGAGGGCCACGACGACCGTGGGACGGCCGAGCGCCAACACCTCGCGCACCAGCGCCGCCTGGGCCGGGTAGAGCGCAGCGGCGCGCGTGCCGAGCACAACGACATGGCTCCGGCGCGCCAGGTCGCGCGCCGTGTCCCAATCGCGCTCGTCCGGTGTCAGCGGCAGGCTGAGCGGCTGCACGGCGCGGAAGTGCGCCAGGTCGCCCGCCAGGGCCGACCCGCCCCGCACGCGGTCCTCCGCCGGCGTCAGCCGCGTCTCCCCGAACTCGATCACCCCGACGACCCCCTCCGGCAGCGGAACCCACCCGGCGGCATCCCGCACCAAAGTGATGGAGCGGGCCGCGACCTCATCCGCGACCGCCAGATGCGCCGGGCTTCCCACGCTCGCCAGGGCGGCGTCGAGGGCCGGCGGCGCCTCTGCCAGCCACGCTTTTAAGCGCAGAATCCGCCCTACCGCTTCGTCCAGGCGGCGGAGCGGAATGTCGCCGCTGCGCAGGGCGGCCAGGATGAGGCTATGGGCGCCCGCCTGGTCGGCGCGGTGGTGCGACGGGCAAACGATGTCAGCGCCAGCGGCGAACGCCTCGACGCATGCCTCCGGGGTCGTGCGCTCCTGCATGATGCCCGCCATCTCCATCGAGTCGGTGATGACGACGCCGTCGAAGCCGAGGCGGCCGCGCAACAGGTCGGTGAGAATGGCGCGGCTGAGGGTCGAGGGCCGCTGAGGGTCGAGCGCCGGGAACAGGATGTGGCTCGACATAACGAGATGAGCGCCAGCGACGATAGCCGTCCGGAAGGGGACAAGCTCCACGTTGTCCAGATCGGCCAGCTCGCGCTCACAGCGTGGCAGACCGAAGTGAGAATCGACCGCCGTATCGCCGTGGCCGGGGAAGTGCTTGGCGCACGCCGCCACGCCGTGCCCTTGCAGCCCACGCACCGTCCCTGCCACGAAGTCGGCCACACGGTAGGGGTCTTCGCCGAAGGAGCGCGCCCCGATGACCGGGTTCAGCGGGTTGCTGTTGACATCGGCGACAGGGACAAGGCCGACGTTGATGCCGACGGCGCGCATCTCGGCGGCCATCACGCCAGCCGCCCGCGCAGCGAGGCCGACGTCGTCTGCCGCGCCACGCGCCATGGCGCTCGGCATGACCGTCGCCGGGGGGCCGAGGCGCGTGACAGCGCCGCCCTCTTGGTCGGCGGCGACGAGGAGCGGCGTTGGCGCGGTGTCCTGGAGCATGGCGGTCAGCGAGGCGACCGAGGCGGGCGATGGGCAGTTGTAGGCGAACAGGATGATGTTGCCCAGGCTGCCGTCGCGCACGGCTGCCAGCGTCGCCGCGTCGGGTTGGGCGTCCGGAAAGCCGCCCATGATGACCTGGCCGACTTTCATCTCGATGCTGAGATCGTTGAGGGACGGGAGCTTATGCATGGCCTGGTCACGCCTTTCGGTAATGGTAATGGTACAGCGTCTTGAAACCGAGGCCCTCGTACAGCCCGCGCGCCGGTGCGTTGCTATCCACAACCTGGAGGTAGGCGCGGGTCGCCCCGTTTTCCGCCGCCCATCGCGCCATTGCGCCGAGGACTGCGGTTGCAGCGCCACGGCGGCGGCACGCCGGGTGCGTTGACATGTTGAAGATGCCGAGCCAGCCCCGCTCCAGCACGCCCATGCCGACCGCCGCCGTTTCGTCGCCCAGGTTGAGCTGCGCAAACGCCACCCGCGGACCGATTCGCTCGACGATCCCACGCCGCAGCACCGCGCTCTGCGCATTCGCCCCTTCCGCCTGGGCGTAGGCTTCGAACCACGCATCGGTACACGTGTGCGCGACGTGGACGTTCCCCGTCTGCGAGGATGCGTCCAGCACGTCCGTCAGGCTCGCCGTTTGAACACAGGTCAGTGAATGAACGGCGTAGCCTAGCTGCGCGAGCCGCGCGTCAAGATGCGGTGGGCAAGCGGCCGGTGAAATCTGGTACTGAGGCGGGGCATCTCGCCGCGTGTAGAAGTCGGCGACGATGCGCAGCCGCTCGTCCAGCGATAGCTCCGTTCCAGCGTCGTTCGGCCAGACGGAGTTGGCGCGCGAGGTCACGCCCCAATTGAAGCGCAGCCGCCAGCCGTCGAGGGTTTGGGTGATGGCGGCGGGCCAGGCGTTCATCGCCAATTCCTCGATCTCGCGCACCACGCGGGCGTCTGTGTCCATTGCTCTTCGTTGCCACTCCGTACTGCTTGGATTATACTTCCCAGGTTAGTACATACTGCATGGAACGGAATGGTACGCGAGATGCGTTATACATTCAAGCACAGCGCTCATCCAAGGAGAAGTCATGAGTGACCCCAAGGCCCTGATTGGCGTCATCGGCGGAAGCGGCCTTTATCACATGCCGGACCTGATTGATGTCGAGGAGATCCGCGTGGAGACGCCGTTTGGCTCGCCGAGCGACGTGATAAGCATTGGCACACTCAGCGGACAGCGCGTCGCCTTTCTCCCGCGCCACGGCCGCGGCCACCGCCTCACACCAGGCGAGCTTCCCGTCCGCGCCAATATCTACGCACTGAAGTCGTTGGGCGTCCGCCATCTGATCGCCGTCAGCGCCGTCGGCAGTCTGCGCCGCAAGATCAAGCCACTGGACATCGTGATCCCGGACCAGATCTTCGACCGGACCAAGGGCCGCCCCAGCAGCTTCTTTGAGAACGGCATCGTCGCCCATGTTGGCATCGCCGACCCATTCTGCGGCGCGATGCGGCGAGCGCTCTACCTGGCGAGCAAAGAGGCCGCCGACACCAAGGTGCATGATGGCGGCACAATGGTGGTAATCGAAGGGCCGCAGTTTTCCACCAAGGCCGAGTCGCGCTTCTACCGCACCATGGGCTTTGACATCATCGGCATGACGGCCATCCCCGAAGCGAAACTGGCGCGCGAGGCCGAGATGGATTACGGCGTGCTGGCGATGGTGACGGATTATGACGTCTGGCACGAGAGCGAGGAGCCGGTGACGGCGGAGATCGTCATTCGCAACCTGAACCAGAACGTCGCCACGGCGCAGCGCGTCCTCAAGGCGGTCATCCCGCGCGTGGTCGAGTTGAAGTGTGACGCCGGCTGCGGCGACGCCCTCGGCGCGGCCATCGCCACATCGCCGGACGCGATCCAGCCAGAGGTGAGGCAGCGTCTCGGCCTGTTCCTCGACAAATACTTCCCACCAGCCGGCGCGTCCGGCGAGGATTGAGCGGCGGATGGCGGCACGGAGCGCGGCGGTCAGTGGCGCGAGCTTTCGCTGGCGCGAGCTAGGCTTGCTCCTGTTCCCGATGGCCCTCGCCATCGGGGGCTTTGCGCTGCTGACGATGGTGCTGCGCGACCGCATGCCTACGCCCGTTGACCTGTGGCCTGCCTTCGGTCTGATGGGCGGGCTACTAGTCGCGCACTTTGCGCTGGTGTGGCGCGCGCCGTGGGCCGACCCGTTCCTGCTCCCGATTGTCGGCTGCCTGCAAGCCCTCGGCCTGGTGATGACGTATCGGCTCGCACCGACGCTGGCGTCGCGCCAGTTCAACTGGTTCATCCTGTCCATTGCCGCGTTCGTCGCCATCGTCGTGTTCATGCCGCCGGACCTGCGCTGGCTGCGCCGCTACCCGTACTTCTGGGGCGCAGTGGGTCTCGTGTTGCTGGCGCTGACGCTGCTGGCAGGGGGGAGTGGGGGAGCGGGACCGAATCTGCCTTCGATCGGCATCGGCGGCTTCACCTTCCAGCCGCCGGAGCTGGTGCGCATCCTGCTCGTCGTCTTCCTGGCCGGCTTCCTGGAGCGCCACCGCGAGCAGCTCATGAACCCGTCGTACAGCGTGGCGTGGGGCGCGCTACGCATCCCGCAGCCCCAGGCGGTCATCGGCATGCTCGCCATGTGGGGTCTCTCCATGCTGCTGTTCGTGTTGCACCGCGACCTCGGCCAGGCGCTGCTCTTCTTCTCGGTGTTCCTGGTCATGCTCTACGCAGCGACAGGGCGTGCGCGCTACGTGGTCGTCGGTCTGGCGCTGTTCGCCGCCGGCGCGTTCGCCGTGGTGCGGCTGTTTAGCTATGTGCGCACCCGCTTCGACATCCTGCTCGACCCTTGGAGCGTGTCCCAGGCCGAGGGCTTCCAGATCGTCCAGGGCCTGATCGCCCTGGCCGCCGGCGGCTTGCTCGGCGAGGGGCTGGGCTACGGCTACGCGAATTACATCCCCGCCGTTCACACGGACTACATCTTCAACGCCATCGCTGAGGAGTGGGGGCTGATGGGCGCGATGGCCGTGCTGGGGCTGTTTGCGCTGCTCGCGGCGCGCGGCTTTCACATTGCCATGACGGCGCGGGACGAGTACGGCCAGCTCCTGGCGACCGGCCTGACGGCGGTCGTGGCCGTCCAGACCCTCATCATCGTCGGCGGCAACCTCAAGCTCATTCCGCTAACCGGCGTCACGCTCTCCTTTGTGAGCTACGGCGGCAGCTCGCTCATCACGTCCTATATGTTGCTGGCGCTGTTGCTCAAGATACCGCCGCTCGAGAAACGCTGATTCAGATGACGCGCAACATTGGCCGGGTGGCCGGCTTTCTCATTGGACTATTCGCCCTCTTGACCGTCGGCATGACCTACTGGTCGTTCGTGCGCGGCCCCGATCTGACGGCACTGCCGAACAACGCGCGCACGGTGCTGCTGGAGCAGCAGATCCAGCGCGGCCGCATCCTTGACCGCAACGGCCAGGTGCTCGCGGATACGCGCATGACGCCGGACGGTGCGCAGCGCGTGTACACCTACCCGTCCCTCGCGCCGGTTCTGGGCTACTTCAGCGCCAAGCACGGCGTCGCCGGCGTCGAGGCGGCATTCAACGACGACCTGCGCGGCTACGGCGGCGCCGACCCGATGGGGACGCTGCGCTGGCGCTTCCTACACGAGGCGCCGGTGGGCCGCGACGTGTCACTCACCCTGGACCTCAAGCTCCAGCAAGTCGCCGACAATCTGCTCGGCGACCGGCGCGGCGCCATCGTGCTGATGAACAACGACGGCGAAATCCTGGCGATGGCGAGCCACCCGACCTATGACCCGAACCGCCTGGACGAGACCTTCGCCCAGCTCAGCGCCAACCCCGCCGCGCCGCTTCTCAACCGCGCCACCCAGGGCCGCTACCCGCCCGGCTCGACGTGGAAGACGTTTACGCTCGCCTCGGCGCTCGACGCCGGCGTGACGCGCCCGGAGCAGAAGTTCGACGACGGGGCGGCGACGCTCAACGTGCGCGGCTTTCCGATCCGCTGCAACAACAACCCGCCCGGCGTCAACTCGTTCGACCTGGCCCACGCCTTCGGCTACTCGTGCAACCTGACCTTCGCCCGCCTGGCCCTGGAGCTAGGCGCAGACCGTACCATGGACTATGCGCGCCGCTTCCGCGCCGACGGCGATCTACCGCTGGAGATCCCCGTGGCGAAGAGCCAGATCGCCAACAAGGACCTCTACGATGAGGTGTTGCTGGCTTCGACCGGCTTCGGCCAGGGCGAGCTTCAGGTGACGCCCATTGAGATGGCGATGATCGGGGCGACGGTCGCCAACGACGGCAAGATGCCGACCCCGCATTTGCTCAAGGAAATCAAGGACAAGGCGGGGAACGTGGTTCGCGCTCCCCAGACCGGGACGCTGGCGACGCCCATCACCGCGCAGACGGCGCAGCAGGTGCGCAACATCATGGGCGTGGCCGTGACGGACGGCTATGCCAGCGGCGCGCGCATCCCCAACGTCCAGGTGGGTGGTAAGACCGGCACGGCCGAGACGGGGCCGAACACCGCGCCCCACGCCTGGTTCCTGGCCGAAGCCCCGCTGGACAAGGGGCGACGCTACATTGTGGCGGTGATCGTGGAAAACGGCGGCGAAGGCTCGACGGTGGCCGCGCCGATCGCCCAGAAGATGCTGGCGGCGGCCCTACAGTCCGGCGATTGATTACCCGCCCAACGCCAACACGACCAGGCCCGCGAACATGAGACACGCGCCGACGATGCGCGTCGCGCCAAGTCTCTCCCCCAGGAAGCGCCAGCCCCACACCGAGCCGAGCAGCACGCTCACCCCGCGCACCGCGCCGACATAGCTCGCCGGCGCCAGGCTCAACGCCCACAGCACCAGGAAGTACGTCCCCATCACAAATACGCCGCCGGCCAGCACCCGCCGCCACTCGGTCCTGGCCGTGCGCGCCATGATCGTTCTGCCGTCTAGCCAGAGAACGACCGGCAGGCCGAGCAGTGTCATGGCGATGAACACCCACAGGTTGTAGGCGGACGGCGGCATCAGCCCGACGCCGACCTTGTCGACAGTGGAGTAGCCGGCGATGAACACGCCGGCCAGCAGCGCCCACAGCGCGGCGGGGGTGAGAATGGCCTTGAGCGGGCGCGTGACGTCACGCAGGCTGACGAGACTGACGAAGTAGATGCCGACCGTCAGCAGCCCGATGGCGAGATAGCCGGCCGCCGGCAGGCGCTCGGTGAGCAGGGCGGCGGAGACCAGGGCAATGATGAGGGGCGCGGAGCCGCGTGCGACGGGGTAGACCAGCGACAGATCACCGACGGTGTAGGCGCGGGTGATGCTGACCAGGTAGCCGGTCTCAAAGACGGCGCTGAGGAGCAGGACGCGCCACGCGCCGCTCGGCACGGCCAGCGGGGTGGTGAGGGCCACCGGCAGCGCATAGATGCCGATCGCCGCCAGCAGGCCAAGCCACAGGAACGATAGCTTGGCCCGGCTTCCTTTCACCCAGGCATTCCAGGCGGTGTGTGTGAGCGTCGAGATGAGGAGCAGCGCCAGGGCGCTGGCGGGCATTAGCGCGTCATGACGGGGACGCCTTCCAGCGTCTCGCTCACCAGGTGATCCACTACGGCCTTCAGGTCGCCGCCGGTGCGGTTGAACACCGCCAGCTGGCGGTCGGCGCTCGTGCCCGTGCGCAGGATGTGAAAGGCGTACTGCACCTCGCGCCGGGATCCCAGGTCGTCCAGCACCGGGTCCACCAGAGCCACCAGCTCGTGAATCAGGTCCCGCGTCTGCATCTCCGCCTGCCGGCCCAGGTCAATCATCTTGCCTTCAATGCCGTAGCGCACCGCGCGCCACTTGTTCTCCTGGATCAGCTCGGTGCGGTAGATGCGCCATTGCTTGTTGTCGCGGCGCAGGCGGTACAGCATGACGCAGATGGCCTGGAACAGGGCGGCCAGGCACAGCACTTCCTCGACGCGGGTGCACATATCGCACACGCGGAACTCGAGCGTCGGGAAGCTGGGGTGGATGCGCACGTCCCACCAGATGCGCTTGCCGTCGTCAATCGAGTTGGTGCGCACCAGGAGGTCAATGTAGCGTTGGAACTCGGCCCACGACGAGAACTCGCCGGGTACGCCGGAGCGCGGGAACTGCTCGAAGATGATGCTGCGGAAGGACTTAAGGCCGGTGTTCTGCCCCTCCCAGAAGGGCGACGAGGTCGAGAGGGCAAGAATGTGGGGCAGCATGTAGCGCACCTGGTTGAAGATATCTATGCGCAACTCTGGGTCTTCGATGCCCACGTGCACGTGCATGCCGAAGATGAGGAGCTGCCGCGCGATGTACTGCATGTCTTCCAGGACGCCGTAGTAGCGCGGGAACGGCGTGACCTCTTGCTTGGCCCATCTGGAGAAGGGGTGAGTGCCGGCCGCCGCGATCGTCAGGCCCTTCTGCTGGGCGAGGGTCGCGATGGCCGAGCGCATGTTGACGACCTCGTGGCGCGCGTCGGCGATCGTCTCGCACACCGGCGTTCCTAGCTCGACGACCGACTGGAACATCTCCGGCTTGATCTCGCGCTCGCGCAAGATCAGCTTCCCGTCTTCCAGAAACTCGGTGATGTACGAGCGCAACTCGCGAGTCTCCGGGTCTATGATCTGGTACTCTTCCTCGATACCCAGGCTGAAGGTCGGTCGCTTCATGAGTCACTCTCCCCAGGCGATAGGCCCGGCGATGGGCCTGGCGATTAGCCGCGTGGCGATATGAGCAGTGTCGGCACGGTCGAGCCGCTGCCCGCGGTCACGTTCAGGAGGGTCTGCGCGGAGAGGCGAGTCAGAGCGCCGTGGGCATACTCGCCCCGCCACAGGAACGGGTCCAGGTCCACCAGCCGCTCGCCGACCACGACGCGCCCGTCGTTCCACGTCGGGTAGTCCTCGCGGGCGATGTTGACCTTGGCCTGCACGACGAAGGACGAGCGCAGCGCTTCCTGAACCGCCGCCTCCCACTCGCTCGGCGTCGTTTCCCAGCCGATGACGACGCCCTTACCGCCGTACTCGTCGTTCGGCTTCAGCACGAGATTGTCCTTCGCGGCCAGGATGTGCGGAATGAGGTCAATCTCCGCGCCGTCCCAGGTTGTCTTCATCTCGGCGACTTTGCGCGTCCACGGGATATGCGCGTGGATCGCGCGGACTTGCTCCGCCGTGAACATCGCGTGGTTGGCGCTGTCGGAGAGAAGGGCGAAGCTCATCTTCTTGTGCAGGAGCTTGCAGCGGAACGGGTTGAACATGACCACGGCGTGGTCGCGCAGGGCGTGGATGATGGGGTGGTTGACGCCGTACTTCTCCAACAGCTCGCTGCCGAGGACGCGCTTGTAGATGACGTCAATGCGGAAGTCGCCGCTGTAGAGATGCCCGTTGCGATACTCGCACGCCCCCGGCGTCGTGATGATGGCTTTGTAGCCGTGCGTGGCGAAGTATTCCTGCCACAGCTCGAACTCGGCGTAGGTCGGCACGTGGTCCCAGTCCACGATGGCGATCTGGGGCCGCCCGCGCCCGCCCGCCTCCGCCCACAGATCGCGCAGCACGCCCACGAGCTGCCAGCGGCCCACAAGGGGCTGGATGTAGTAGTCCTTGCCGAACTCGGAGAGGAGCGGTAGATTGAGGAAGGCATCGCTGAGAACGTCTTCGTAAGCCGTCGCGGCCGGCGTCTCTGCATTGTACTCGACGCAATGGAGCGTGCCGCCGTGGATGAAGAAGGTGTCCATGCGCCCGGTGGGTGTCGGCGTCTTGTAGCCGGGGTCAATCTGGATGACGTCCTCTTCCTCCGGCGTCAGGTCCATCTGGGCGCGGAAGGCGGCGTCGGCCATCAGGCGGTCATACGCGCGGGCGAAAGCGCCCAGCAACGTCGCCATCGCCTGGCGGATGGTGCGGTACTCGTCGGGGGTGAGGAAGTGGGGCCGCAGAACCGTCGCCAGGGGACGCCCGCCAAAGTGGAGCCGCCGCGGAATAAGCGTCTCGTTCAGAAGCGCCTGGGACTCCTCCGCCAGGTCGGGGCGGCTTACGGCGAGGTCGTTGAAGGCGGCGATGATGTTCTGCATAGGGTCACGCTCCGTTGCTTAACAATCAGGCGAATTGTGCCATGACTGGCGCTACTTGGCAAAGACGCTTGGCCCTACTCACCGCGCATGAACGTCTGCCAGTTGAGCTTGTCCGGCGTCCGAATCAGCCGCCCTTCCTTCGCCTTGCGGATGCAGAGGTCCGCCATGGCGTTGATGACGTCGCGGAAGTACACCTCGGTGAGGGAGTAGATGTCCATGTCCGGCGCCGGGTTCATGAAGTCCAGGGCATACGGGACACCGTCGCGGACGGCGAACTCCAGGGTGTTCATGTCGTAGCCGAGGGCGCGGCAGAGCTTGAGGCTGTCCTCCACGACACGGCGGCCCAGGTCGGCGGTCAGGTGGTCATGCTCGACATAATAGCGCCGCTCGCGCGGGTTGTACTTCATCGGCAGCACCCACTCTTGCCCCAGCACCATGACCCGGACGTAGCTCTCCCACTCGATGAACTCCTGGAGGATCATCGTGAGCAGGCCCGACTCGTTGTACCGCTGGATCAGCTCATCCTTCGAGTGGACGATGTAGACCTCTTTCCAGCCGCCGCCGTAGGCGTCCTTGAGCACGGCGGGCAGGCCGATGTAGTCGAGGATGGCGTCCCAGTCGAGAGGGTATTCGAGATTGCTCAGGCTTTCCGACACGATGCCCGCGACGTAGTCCTTGTTGGGGAGGACGACGGTCTTCGGGTGGGCGACGCCGAGCCTCTGCGCCAGGGATGCGCCGAAGAACTTGTCATCCGACGACCACATGAACGGGTTATTGATGACATACGTTCCCTGCAGCGCCGCGTTTTTCAGATACGTGCGGTAGTACGGGATTTCGTGGGAGATGCGGTCCACCAGCACGTCGTAGGGAATCGCCTCGTTCTCGCGTGTTCCGCTGAGCTTCGCAAACTCGGCGACGACGCCCTCGTCGCGGCGGTTGATTTCCTCGATCAGCGCCGGCGGCATGGACCACTCGCGCCCGACAACAAGGCCGACTCGCTTCACGTTGTTCTCCGGCATGGGCGTTTCCCTCCGTGCAAGGTGCAAGATGTGATGGGCGGTAGCCGCCCCGCCTATTTTGCCACGCCGCTCGATTTTCGGCAAGCTGAGGGCCTACGCGCTGCCCTCTGGCTCGGGCTGCGGCACGTTGCCGGGGCGGCGGCGGCGAGGTACGACCAGAACAGTGTTCCACCCGCCGTAGGTATCGGGAACCTGGAACCCGTTCTCCGGGTCGGGCAGATACTCAGTCTCGTCTATCAGTAGTTTGTAGGCATAGCGGCCTGGCGGCGGCGCGTCAATGGTCAGCGTCCAGACGCCGGGCGCGTCGCGCTTGAACAGCGGGCCGTTCGCGTCCCACAACGTGAAGCTCGCCATGAGGCGGACGCTCCTGGCCCTGGCGTTCTGATACGTAAACGTGACCTTGCCGTTGCGCACCCACGGCGATACCGGCTGCGACGCCAGCGGGCCGCGGCCCTGACGTAGCGCGGCGGCCACGGCGCGGCTCGGGTTGACGACGCCGTAGCCCTGGCGCTCGCGCTCGACCTCGGGCAGGGGGTTGGCGGTCTCGATGAGGATGCGCTTGACGTCGCCCGGTGTCAGCGACGGGTTGGCTTCCAGCATCTGCGCGACGACTGAGCTGACGATGGGCGCTGCGAACGACGTGCCGTCTACGTGCTTGTAGTGCGCCGAGATGAGGTTGCCGTCGGCGAACTTGCGGCGGATGGCGGCGCGCATCTGGCTCAGCGGCGCGGTGGCGTGCGCCTGCAAGTCGAGCCAGCGCGGGGCGTGCTGGACGGCGAAGCGTAGCTCGGCGTCCGGCAGGTGGAGCAGGGTGTGCAGCTCGGCCGCCTCGTGGGCGACGCGGGTGCCGGGCAGGATCGGCGCGGCCAGCCAGATGCTCGGCGCGATGACCTCCGGCTTGGGGTGGCGCTCGCCGCCCTGGAAGTTGGACCAGTACATGCGGTGCTGGGAGCGCACGAGACTGTTCTGGTCGTCCAGGCCGCCGACGGTAATCACCTGGCTGGCGCTGGCCGGCGGACGGAGCTGCCGCACGGCCTGGTTGCCGGACGCGGCGACGACGACCATCCCGCGCTGCACGGCCTCGTTGGCTTTGACATCCACGGGGTTGCCGCGATACGGGTCAATGTCGCCGCCGACGGAGAGATTGACCACGCGAATATCATACCGCGCCTGGTTGGCGATGACCCACGCCAGCCCGCGATAGATGGCGTCGTCGTCAATGCGCCCGGTCAGCGGATCGCTGACGCGCACCAGGACGACGTTGGCGCTTGACGCGATGCCGCGATAGACGCCATTGCTGAGGTGGCCGTTGCCGCAGGCTGCGACCGAGGTCATCATCCCGTGCCAGGACGAGACCGTGGGCCGCGTGTAGTCGTAGCTCTCCATCGCGTCGGCGTCGGTGACGTCTACGTAGCGCAGGATGCGGTTGTTCGGCTCGATGAGGTCCGGATGGGGGAAAAAGCCAGAATCGATGAAGGCGATGGTCACGCCCTTGCCTGTATAGCGCGGGTTCGCGTGCACCCGCAGCGGCGTGGGGATGATGTGAGCGCGGTCGTCGTCGTACACCAGCTCGGTGTACTCGTGAAGCTCGCTCCAGGCGTTCTCCCGCGCCAGCTCCCGCAGAGCGCGCTGCAAGAAGATCTCGGCGCACGTCGGGCAGAGGCTCATTTCCGGCAACCATCCAGGGATCGCGCTCTGGACCAGGCGGATGACGCGCTCGCCGATGACGCCGGGGAACGCGAGGACGAAGTCGTCGCGCAGCTCGTGGCAGTGTGGGCAAATGTAGGCGCTGGCAGGCAAGGCGTTCATAGGCGCATGGTTAGGTTCAGGCAGCGTTGGGTTCAGGGGCAGTCCCGTCGGACGGCGGCGCGGTGGGCATGTGGCGGATAGCGCGGAACGCCAGGTAGCCGGCGACCAGGGTCAGGAGGCCGCACAGAATGAAGGCGACGCGCGTGTCAATCGCCGTGCCTAGCACGCCCGACGCCAGGAAGCCGATGTTGTACGCCGCGCCGAGGACCAGGTTGTTCGCCGCCTCGACACGGCCGAGTTTCTCGTTGGAGACGTTCATCTGGATCAGCGCGCCAACGACGGAGCGGGCGGCGATGAGGCTCATGCCGACGACGAAGATCGCGGCCAGCGCTGTGCGCAGTGTCTCCATGAACGGCAGGGCGATGAGGCTCGCGCCGAGCAGGGCCATGCTGACGCCGACGAACAGGTCGGGGCGCGCGTGGGAGTAGGGCGTCGCGACCAGGGCGCCGCCCAGGATCATCCCGACGCCGAGAATGCTCAGGAGCATACCGAAGCCGGCCGGATCCACGCCGAACGCCGCCTCGAAGTAGACCAGACCCAGGACGAGCACCGCGCCGAGGGCGAGCATGTTCGTCGCGCCCGCGCCGATGAGGCGGATCAGCAGCCGGCTGTGGCGAATGGTGTTCAGGCCCTCCATCAGCTCGTGGCGGAGCTGGCCCGTGGTGAGGGGCTTGTCCTCCACAACGTCGGAGTGAACGCGCATGAAGAAGATGCACACGGCCGAGATGAAGAACGTTACGGCGTCGGCGATGATGGCGGTCGGCGCGCCGAACTTGGCGACAAAGATGCCGCCCAACGCCGGCCCAATCACCAGCGCGGCCACCTGGCTGCCTTCGACCAGCAGGTTCGCCGCGACCAGCCCCTCTGGCGGGACCATCTTGGGCAGTAGCGCATTGCGGGCCGGTAGGAAGAGAACGCCCATCGTTCCCATCACGAAGCCGACGACGAGCATGATCGGCAGCCCGCGCGCGTCCTGGACGAACAGCAGCGCCAGGACGGTGAAGCCGCGCACGATGTCGGCGACGAGCATGGTGATGCGGCGGTCCCAGCGATCCACGAAGACACCGGCGAAGAGGCCGAAGATCACCGGCGGCAGGCCGATGGAGGCGGCGATCAGAGCAATGGCGAGGGGGCTAGACGTCAGCGAGCGGACAAGGGTCAGCATGGCGATGAGCAAGAAGCTATCGCCAATTTGCGACACCACCTGCCCAATAAACAAGAGGCGCAGGTCGCGGCTATGGAGCGCGACGGCAATACCCGCGCGCGTTGCGCCGGAAAGCGGTCCGCCGCTTTCGAGCATCTCGGGCTCTGTCTCGACCGCAACCTCGATATCATCTAGCATCGGCTTGTTCCGTTTGCCCTATGGCCCGACGGCTTTGTCGCCGCTCATCCCGCTCGGTCCGTTGGCCGAGCGGCATCCGTCGAAAAGGCGCAGCCGCAAACCTTTAGGGCCGTTGAACTCCTTCGTGGCCTCCAGGGTCATCGTATCGTTGAGGTCCTGGAGAATCTGAGTCGTGTCGCCGTCAACGCGGGAGGTGTAGGTGACGACCCACAGGCGATTGTAGCCGCAGGCCTGGGAGAGTAGCTGCTCCCGCGTGTCGCTCGCCGATGTGGCCGCAAGCCGCATGCCATACCCGCGCCACTTGGTGTCTTTCGGCATGAGCAGGATGCGCCCATCCGGCCACACCCACCCGCCGCCCTCTGGCAGCCCCGGCGCGTAGACGGCGGCGGCCATGGCGTAGTGGTGCGCCGGGAAGGCGACCAGGCCGTCGCCGGGCTGCTGCGCGCTCTGCAAGTACGCGACAAGGCTGCGCCAGTCGTCGCGGGCGTCGGCCGGGGAGTGGTAGTAGGAGTAGAGACCGACAAGCTGCATCGCCACCAGGGATGCGCCGACGAGCCAGCGCACCGACCGCCGCTCGGCGCCCATGGCGACGAGAAGGAACAAGAACGGGACCACGGCGATGACGTAGCGCGCCTCGAAGCCCATCGCGGTGAGGCGATCAATGATGAAGATGGCTACGAACGGGATCACGGCCCACATCGCCACCATCCAGAACTCGCGCCGCCGCCAGGCCAGCGCCGCCGTGCCCAACGCGAGCACCAGGTACACCGCGCCCATCAGGCTCCACCAGGCGGGGCGCGCGTCGGTTCCCGCCGCGAACTCCCCGCCCAGGGTCGCTTGCGACGCGACCTCGAAGGGCGAGCGCGTCGAGAGGCGGGTCCATTGGGCGGCGGGCTTGTCGGTCTTCGGCGGTTCCTTCGCGCCGCCCGTCAGGATGCCGATAATCGGGATGTTGCTCGGCGCTTGCCGCAGCAGCGCCTGAGTTTCCTGGACGAGGGCCGGCAGGCCAGAGGACGAGCGGCCGGCGGCGGCCGCACTGGGCGGCTGGATCGGGCGCACCGGCACCCCTAAGCCAGCTTGGACGACGATCATGACCCCCCACCACACCAGCAGCCCCATCGCCACGCTGGCGACGACGGGCCACAGCCGGATCCGCCGCAGCGACGGCTGGAGCCACCACGTAAGGCCCTGGGCCAGGACGAGGAAGACGCCGTAGAAATGGGCCAGCAGAGTCAGGGGTAGGGTGACGGCGTAGCCGATCCTGGCCCAGCGCGAGCCTGTGCTGAGCCGCACGAAGAAGTAGCACGCCAGCAGCGTAAACAGGAGATACCACGTGTAGCCGCGCACTTCCTGGGACCGGCTAATGAGGAAAGGCGAGGTTGCCAGGAGGAGAGCCGCCAGGTTGGCCTGAGCATCGCCGACGAAGACGCGGGCCAGCCGCCAGAGCGCGGCGATTGCCAGCGTGCCCGGCAGGACGGAGTACAGACGCAGCGCGAATTCGCCGCCCCACAGGCCCGGCCACCAGTGGAGCAGAATATATGGCAGCCAGGGTGTCTGGCTGTCGGCGGCGACGGCGGGAAACAGTTCGCGTAGTGGCAGGCGGCTGACCCAGACGGTGAACAGCTCGTCGTACCACAGACTCTGACGATCGAGCCACAGAACGCGCAGCGCGAATCCCAACACGATGATGCCGAACAGCGGCAGATACGTTCGCAGACGATGCGGCGGTGTCACTCGTGAAAAGTCCCTCGTTGGCGAGTGTGTCAGTCATGCACAATACTCGGCGGCCGCCGGGCCGCCGAAGCTCCCCTATCATACGCGCTTCAGCGCGTGTTGTCTAGTTCATCGTATTCTATCACCTAAAATGTTAGTTTGATTTCTTGATTTTGCACCCCGCGCTGCTGTAGAAAGCGTCAAACTCGCCGCGCAGAATGGCGTCGGGCAGGGTCGCCGGCTCGCGGAGCGTGGCCGAGGCCAACACGCCGGCCCGCGTCAGCGCCTCTTTCGCCGTCCAGACCGACAGGTCAATAGACTGCATGGACCAGGCGATGAACGGCACGGCGGCGTTGAAGGCGGTGTAGGCGGCGGCGCGCTCGCCGTGGACGAACAGGTCGTAGACGCGCGCCAGCGCTGGACCGAAGTTGGCGGCGGGCATGCAGCCGGCTGCGCCGCGCAGCAACCCGTCCCAGAAGCTCAGCCCGCCCCATCCGGCGAACACGTCCATTCCCCCGCCGGTCAGCGCCAGGACCTCGCTGGTTTTGCCGCCGGCCGGTGTGCCCTCGATCTTGACGCTGTTTACTTTGGGGTGGTCGGCGTGGATGCGCGCGAGCAGGCCGGCCGGCAGGGTGACGCCGGTGAGCTGCGGCGCGTCCTGCACCATGATCGGGATCGGGACGGTGGCGGCGATGCGGGCGTAGTAGCGCGCGAGATTCTCGGCGTCGGGTTTGATGAAGTGCGGGGGCAGCACCATCAGGGCGTCGGCGCCGAGGATCGCGGCGCTGACGGCGCGGTCTATGGCGATGTCGGTGCCGCCGCCGTCGGCGCTGACGACGACGGGCACGCGCTCGCGCGCAGTGGCGACGACAATGGCGACGACGATCTCCCGCTCCTCGTCGCTGAGCTTGTAGCCTTCGCTGGCAATCGCCGGCGTCGCCAGCCCGTGAACGCCGCCGGCGATGAGCCACTCGACCTGGGCCTTTAGGCTCGTCTCGTCAATACTCCCATCCTCGTGAAACGGTGTGGCGACGATAGGGATGCAGCCGCGCAAGCGCAGGGTCTCAGACATAGAAACCCTCCCGCGCGGTCGTGACGCCGGGGTGGGCGTCCATCGCCTCCTCGACCAGGTCCACGCCCAGGCCGGGCCGCTCCGACAGGTGGAAATGGCCGTCGGCCACGGGGATTGGGTGGTCAATGACCTCGTCGCGCCAGGCCACGTCGTTGAACATGAACTCCTGGCGGAAGAAGTTGGGGATGGCGGCGCACACGTGGGCGCTGGCAATCGTGGACAGCGGGCCGTTCGGGTTGTGGGGCGCGACTGGGATATTGTAGATCTCGGCCAGCGTCGCCATGCGCTTCATCTCGCTCGGCCCGCCGCAGCGCGTGATGTCCGGCATCACGAAGTCCACGATCTGCCGTTCGAGCAGGGCGCGGATGCCGAAGCGGGTGTAGTGGCGCTCGCCGACGCAGATGGGGACGTTGACGCGGGCGCGCAGCCCGGCCAGTACCTCGACATTCTCCGGCCCGGCCGGCTCCTCGTACCACATCAGGCCGTAGGGGGCCAGGCGCTCGGCCATGCGCACCGCCGTCGGGCCGTTGAGCATGGCGTGGGTCTCGATGGCGATCTCGACGTTCGGCCCGACCGCGTCGCGCACCGCCGCCGTGAGGCCCTCGGCGTGGTCCATTTGGGCCGGTGTCAGCCCCAGGTTCGTCGAGAGATGGTCACCGTAGAGGTAGTTGGTGTGGGCGAAGGGGTCGAACTTCAGGCCGCTGAAGCCGGCGGCAACCACGGCCCTGGCCTGCTCGGCGTAGTCCTCGGCGGTGAAGTCGCCGCCCGTGAACCAGTAGTTCGCGTAGAGCAGGATGTCCGTGCGGAACGCCCCGCCGAGGAGTTGATAGGCGGGGACACCCAGGCGCTTGGCGTTCAGGTCGAGCAGCGCCATGTCCACGCCGGAGATGGCGCATAGGGCTGCGCCGGCCGGGCCGATCCAGTTCAGGTCGCGGTAGAGCTTGGTCCAGATGAAGTCAATGCGGGTCGGGTCGAGGCCGACGATGCGCTCGCCGACATGGCGCGCGGCGTGATAGACAATGGGGCTGCCCGGCCAGTTGGTCGCTTCGCCAACGCCGGTCAGCCCCTCATCGGTGTATATCTTGAGCAGCGTCCAGTTGTACTTGACGCCTTCCACAAGCCAGACTCTGACATCGGTGATCCGCATCGCCGCGCTCTCCTCGTGTGGGCTGGGGTGAAGTGGGCGCAAGCGTAGCATGGGATTGTACCGTTGTCAACGCATTCTGTAGTAACGACTTCAGTCGGTCTGCGCTCGATAAGAAGCGACTGGAAGTCGCTACCACATGTCTCTCATCGCGCGTGAAACACACCGCTACGTCTGTTTCTCCTGGACGCGCTCAGTGACAGCCTGCTGCACTTGCTTCTCCTCCCGCGCCGTCGCTACCTCCGCCGCCGCCGCGTCCTCGACGCGCAGGTAGTACGGGCCGGGCAGACGGCGCGGGAACAGGTGGCGGCTCATGGGCAGGAAGCGCTTCGCCTGGCCGTCGTAGAGGTGCTGTGTGATGGAGATGTGCAACTCGTGGATGCGAATGACGTTGAAGGAGTTTTTGCCGCGTTCGCGCTGCTTGCCGCGCGCCGAGGTCGTCGTCCCGGACTGAACGATGATGATGCCGTGCCGCGACGTGGGGTAGAAGTCCAGGGTGTTGCCGATGTAGGACACGTGCATGTGGCCGGACAGGATTAGCTCGACGTCGCACTCTTCCATGACCTCGATGGCGTGCTTGGCGTCGGCGATGACGCTCTGCGAGCCGAAGCCCGGCGGCGGCGCAAAGTGGTGGTGGGCGGTGATGACGCGGCAGACGTTGGGCGGCAGGCCCTTGAGGCGCTGGCGCACGACGTTCAGCTCAGCGTCGCCCAACTTGCCGCCCTTGATGGTGAAGCTGCGCGTCGAGTTGAGACCGAGCACTGCCAGATCGCCCTTATAGAAGAAGGGGTTGGGGTCGGCCTCGACGTAGCGGCGGAACTTCTCCATCGGGCGCAGGAAACGGTCTATCGGGTTGCGAAACGGCACGTCGTGGTTGCCGGGGATGACGATGAGCGGCTGATGAAAGCCGTCCAGCCAGTGCCGCGCCCGCTGGTACTGGTCAACGTACTCGTGCTGCACCAGGTCGCCGGACACGACGACGACGTCGGGCTGAAGCTCGTCGGCCTCGAAGTGCACCAGCTCTGCCAGGTCTGGCCGGAACGGGGCGCCAGCGTGAATATCGGATACGTGAAGGATCGTCTGCATCGTGGGCCTTCCTCCGCAGGATCTGTCTGCCACAGCGCGGCTACTTTCACGGTGGCAAGAGGCGTGCCTGGGCTACACTCGCGGCGGCGCGGCCTAGCCATAGGAATAGGCTGCCCGACGTGCGAACCTATTCTGCCTTCGACCAAAAAACAGCCCATTTGTCTATTACGCTTTGCGTCATTTCGTGGTATTATGTGAGACAGGGATGCGCTTGATTGATCGCTTTTCGCCACCTTTTAGGAGGTCTTGCTATGGCCAAAGCAACAGACGGAAACAAGGGCCGCTGGTCGGCTGGCGTGACGCCCTACGCCGAAATGGGTTATTACGACGCGGATTACGAACCCAAACCCACTGACATCCTGTGCGCATTTCGCTTTGTCCCGCAGGAGGGCATCGAGCCGGTCGAGGCAGCTGCGGCCGTCGCGGGTGAGTCGTCCACCGCGACCTGGACCGTGGTCTGGACCGACCGTCTGACCGCTCACGAACACTACCAGGCCAAGTGCTACAAGGTCGTCCCGGTGCCGGGGAGCGACCAGTACATCGCCTACATCGCCTATGCCCTGGACCTGTTCGAGGAAGGCTCCATCGCCAACCTGACCTCGTCCATCATCGGCAACGTCTTTGGCTTCAAGGCGCTAAAATCCCTGCGCCTCGAGGACATGCGGATCCCGCCGCACTACACCAAGACGTTCCAGGGGCCGGCCAACGGCATCGTGATGGAGCGCGAGTACCTCAACAAGTACGGCCGCCCGCTGCTCGGCGCGACGGTCAAGCCCAAGCTCGGCCTGTCGGCGCGCAACTACGGCCGCGTCGTCTACGAGGCGCTGCGCGGCGGCCTCGACTTCACCAAGGACGACGAGAACATCAACAGCCAGCCGTTCATGCGCTGGCGCGACCGCTTCCTGTTCTGCATGGAGGGGGTCAGCAAGGCGGAGGCTGAGACCGGCGAGATCAAGGGCCACTACATGAACGTGACGGCCGCGACGATGGAAGACATGTATGAGCGCGCCAACTTCGCCAAGGATATTGGCAGCGTCATCATCATGATTGACCTGACTATCGGCTACACGGCCATTCAGTCCATGGCGAAGTGGGCGCGCGCCAACAGCGTGATCCTCCACCTGCACCGCGCCGGCCACAGCACCTATACCCGCCAGAAGACCCACGGCGTGAGCTTCCGCGTCATCTCCAAGTGGATGCGCCTGGCCGGCGTAGACCACATTCACGCCGGTACGGTCGTCGGCAAGCTCGAAGGCGACCCCAACAACGTCAAGGGCTACTACGACACGCTGCGCGAGGACAAGCTCGACGCGAACCCGCTGTTGGGTCTGTACTTCGAGCAGGACTGGGCGTCCATGCCCGGCACGATGCCCGTCGCCTCCGGCGGCATCCACGCCGGCCAGATGCACCAACTGCTGCATCTGCTGGGCGAGGACGTGGTGCTGCAATTTGGCGGCGGCACCATCGGCCACCCAGACGGGATCGCCGAGGGCGCGGCGGCCAACCGCATCGCCGTCGAGGCGATGATCCAGGCGCGCAACGAGGGCCGCGATTATCTGAACGAGGGGCCGGACATCCTGGCGCGGGCCGCGCGCTGGTCCCCCTCTCTGCGCACGGCCCTGGAAGTCTGGAAGGACGTCACGTTCAACTTCGAGTCCACCGACACGCCGGATGTCGTGGTCACGCCTTCCTTCTAAGGCACAGGAGACGACTATGCGCATAACACAGGGCACTTTTTCGTACCTGCCCGACCTGACCGACGATCAGATCAAGGCCCAGGTGCAGTATTGCCTGGACAACGAATGGCCGGTGTCAGTCGAGTACACCGACGACCCGCACCCGCGCAACACCTACTGGGACCTGTGGGGCCTGCCCATGTTCGACCTGAAGGATGCCGTGGGTGTCATGAACGAGATCAATCGCTGCCGCGACAGCTTCCCGAATCACTACATCCGCGTCAACGGCTACGACCGACGGCTGGGGCGGCAGACCACGGCCATCAGCTTCATCGTCAATCGCCCGAAGGAAGAGCCTGGCTTCTACCTGGAGCGTCAGGAGGGACACGACCGGCAGATCCGCTACACCATTCGCTCCTACGCGGCCACCAGGCCCAGCGGCGAGCGATACGGGTAGGTCACGCCAACGCGCAGGCCTACGCAGCGTGTGGGCCTGCGCCTGGGCTGAGGTGCTATGACCGACGTTGATACCATTGACACACTCATTGACCTGGACGCGGTTTACCGCGACTCGAACGTCCAGGACATTCTGGATGAGCTAGACCGCGATCTGGTCGGCCTCAAGCCGGTGAAGACGCGCCTGCGGGAGATCGCGGCGTTGCTCCTGGTCGCCCGTCTACGCGAGCAGATGGACCTCGGCACGGAGCGGCCCTCGCTCCACATGAGCTTCACCGGCCGGCCGGGCACCGGCAAGACTACGGTGGCCGTGCGCATGGCGAAGATCCTCCAGCATCTTGGCTATGTGCGGCGCGGCCATCTCGTGGTGGCGACGCGCGATGACCTGGTGGGGCAATACGTGGGACACACCGCGCCCAAGACCAAGGAAGTGCTCAAGCGGGCGATGGGCGGTGTGTTGTTCATTGATGAAGCCTACTACCTGTATCGGCCTGAGAATGAACGCGACTACGGGCAGGAGGCCATTGAGATGCTGCTCCAGGTGATGGAGAATCAGCGCGAGGACCTGGTGGTGATCCTGGCGGGCTACAAGGACCGCATGGACACCTTCTTTCAGTCCAACCCCGGCTTCCACTCGCGCATCGCCCACCATCTGGACTTCCCCGACTACTCGCTCGACGAGCTGATGGCGATCGCCGATCTGATGCTCGAACAGCAGAGGTATCACTTTGACGACGCGGCCCGTGGGGCGTTTGCTGAATACCTGACGCTGCGCATCCAGCAGCCGCACTTCGCCAACGCGCGTAGCGTGCGCAACGCGATAGACCGCATCAAGCTGCGCCAGGCGAACCGCCTGATGGCGCACGGCGGGCGCGTAAGCCGTGACGAACTAACACGCATTGATGCCGCCGACATCCGCGCCAGCCGCGTTTTCAGTGGTGGTCTGGACTCGGACGAGGGCGTCAACGGCGCGTAACTGCCCACCGGAGGGCATACCCGTATGCAAAAAGGACGCCGGCCGATTATTCTCGGCATTGTGGGTGATAGCGCGGCGGGCAAGACGACGCTGACGAAGGGCCTCGTCAACATCCTGGGGCCAGAGCGCGTCACCCACGTCTGCACGGATGACTATCACAAATACGACCGTAAAGAGCGGGCGGAGCGCAACATCTCCGCGCTTCACCCGGATTGCAACTATGTAGACATCATGGAGTTGCAGCTTGAGCGGCTGCACTACGGCCAACCCATTCTCAAGCCGGTCTACGATCACCGCAATGGCACCCTGGTGCGGCCGGAGTATGTGCAGCCGCGCGAGTTCGTGATCGTCGAGGGCTTGCTGGGCTACTCCACGCCCAACATGCGCCAGTTCTTCGATGTCAAGGTGTTTCTGGACCCGCCGGAGGATCTCCGCACCGTCTGGAAGATCCGCCGCGACACGACCAAGCGCGGCTATACCCCGGAGCAGGTGCTGAAGGAGCTGGAGCGGCGCGAGCCGGACTCGCGCGACTTCATCCGCCCGCAGCGCGCTTATGCCGACATCGCGGTGCGCTTCTACCCGCCGGAGGGGACGCCGCCCGAGGAGGCCGGGCCGACGCTCAACGTCCGCCTCACGCTGCGGCCGACCATCCCGCACCCTGACCTGACCTACCTGCTGGAGAGCGATCAACACCCAGACTTCGGGATTCGGCTGGGGCTGGGGCGTGACAGCGGGCGGCCGGTGGACATCCTGGAGATTGACGGGACAGTCGCCGCCCCGCACGCCATCGAGATGGAGAACGCGATCTGGCAGCATCTCCCGGAGATGCGGCCGGTCGCCGACGAGGAGTTCGGCGACTACCAGGACCGCACGGGGATTCGGCACAGCCCGCCGCTGGCCCTGGCGCAGCTCCTCCTGACCTATCACCTGCTGCGCAAGTATAACGACCTGACGCAGCTCCCGTTCGCGCCGCCGACCGAGGCGCTCCAGCGCATTCGCCGCTCGAAGCAGCCTGTTGTCACCTAGCACGTTGGCTGCCTCGCGGCCTGCTCGCATCCCCCGGGCGGTGAGGCATGCGGATATCGGAAAGCGCGGCGCAAGGTTCTTGCGCCGCGCTTCGATTCGACGACATCCCCATTCCTCGTAGCGCCGACTTCAGTCGGCTCTCAATAACCCTGGGCTGTCATGCTGAGCGAAGCGAAGCATCCCGGCGGCTTCGAGGGCCCTTCGCTGCGCTCAGAGCTTGCCCTGAGCCTGGCGAAGGGGCGACAACCTCCTCCCTCTAGGGTAACGCGGCGTTCTTCATGATCAGTGGGAAGAACTGCCGATGGGGTGGCGGTGTCTGAGTCGGCGTCGGCGTGGCGGTAGCGGTGGCCGTCGCGGTGCGGCTGGGCGTCGGCGTGGCGGTAGCGGTGGCCGTCGCGGTGCGGCTGGGCGTCGGCGTGGCGGTCCCCGAGGGCGTGGCCGTCACTGTCGCCGTCGCCGTCGGCGTGACAGTGACCGAAGGCGTATGCGTCGGCGTCTCGCTGGCCGTCGCGGTTACAGTGGCCGTCGCCGTCGCGGTGACTGTCGGCGTGGCGGTCAGCGTGCTGGTCAGTGTCGGCGTCAGTGTGGGCAGCGGCCCGGAGGATGCCACGAGGTCCGCGCGGTGCAGGTCCTTGTCGTCTTGCCACACGAGCGGCGGGATCGCCAGGGCCGGCAGGCCGTTGACATAGAACTGGACCATCTCGCCGGGGCGCATGCCGGGCGCGGGCGGGATCGCCGTATCATCCTCGCCGTAGATGAACATGAAGCCATACAGGCCCGGCGTGTCGGCGCCGACAATGAAGCAGCCGACCGCGGCGCCGCGCGGGCTGTAGGCCTCAATCACCGCGCCGGCCGGGGCCGGCTGCCCCTCCAGCTCGACGCGGCCGTAGGCGATGGTGTAGGACGACGTCGGGCGGATCGGGAGGCAGCCAAGCGGCGTTTCGGTCGCGGTGGGCGTCGGCGTGGCCGTGTCGGTGGCGGCCGGCGTCGCAGTCGCTGTCGCCGTCTTAGTCACGGCAATCGTCGCCGTGGCCGTCTCGGTCGGCGTGCTCATCTCTGCGATGGTCGGCGTCGGTGTGACGCTGGGTGTGTCCGTCGTGGTAGCGGTAACGGTCGGCGTCTCCGTCTCCGTTGGCGACACGGTGCTCGTCGCCGTTTCCGTTGGCGTCGCCGTCTCGGTGGCCGACGGGCTGGCGGTTGCTGTGACTGTCGCTGTCGGGGTCAGGGTCTCGGTGACTGTCGCGGTGGGCGTGTCCGTGGCGGTGAGCGTTGGCGTCGGGGTCTCGGTGACCGTCGCGGTCGGAGTGACCGTCGCCGTGTCGGTCGCCGTCGCCGTGTCGGTTGGGCTGGGCGTCTCGGTGACGGTCGGCGTCGCTGTGACCGTTGGGGCCGCGTGCGCTTGCAGGTCGACGCGGTGGATGTCGGCATCGTCCGTCCAGCCAAGCACAGGGGCGGCGGTGGCGGACAGGTTATTGACGCGGAACGCGATCGGCTCGTTGATGCGCATGCCGGGCGTCGGCGGTATCGTGGCTGGATCCTCGCCATAGACGAGCATGAAGCCGTACAGACCAGGCGTGCCGCTCGACACGATGGCGCAGCCCACGACGTCGCCGCGTGGGTTGAGGGCCTCGACGACGGAGCCGTCCGGGGCGGGCTGGCCGTTCAGCTCAACCCGGCCGTAGACGATGGTGAACAACGCCGTCGGCGTCACCGTGGGGCATCCGCCCGGCGCGGTCGTAGATGTGGCGGTGGGCGTGGAGGTGTCGCTGGCGGCCTCCGAGGGCCGGGCGGCCGAGGCCGGTTGCGACGAGAGAGCCAGGTAGGAGACGCTGAAGGAAAGCAGGGCCAGCGCGCAAAGCATGGGGTAGAACAGTCGGCGGGTAAACATAGGCTAACTCCTGACACGTCATCGAAAACGGCTGGGTGGGCTGGATGATAGCATCCATTTGAAATCTGTCAACGTCGTCGCCGCCGCCGCGCCGGGCTTGAAGAATCGCCGCAGAACGTTTAAACTTCAGGCCGCCAACTCAGACAAGCAAAGGAGCTTCACCATGAGCCAAGACCGAGTCGCCCTCTACCTTCAAGACGCTCACGACCTTCGGGAGGGGATGCAGCTGGCGCAATATGCCGAAAAGCACGGCTTCGAGGCGGTGTGGCAGGCGGAAAGCCGCCTGGTGCGCGATGCCATTGTGCCGATGGCTGCGTTCGCCGCGGTGACGGAGCGCATCAAGATCGGCTCAGGCGTCATCAACAACTGGACCCGCAATATTGGGCTTCTGGCCGCGACCTTCCTCACCCTGGACGACCTTGCTCCCGACCGCATCATCTGCGGCATTGGCGCGTGGTGGGATCCGCTCGCCGCCAACGTCGGCATCGAGCGCCGCAAGCCGCTCAAAGCGATGGCCGAGACCATCGAGGTCATGCGCCGCTTGCTGAACATGGAGAACGTCACGTTTCACGGCGAGTTCCACAACGTCACCGGCGTCGAGCTGGACGTCGTGCACGGCCGCCGCGAGCCGCGCCATGTGCCCATCATGATTGGCGCGACCGGGCTGAAGATGATGGAGCTGACCGGCGAGATTGCCGATGGCGCTCTGCTTAACTACTGCGTGCCACCGGAGTATAATCACGAGGCTCTCGCGGCGCTGCGTGCCGGCGCCGCCCGCGTCGGGCGAACGCTGGACGACATTGACCGCCCTCAACTCGTCGTCTGCTCCGTGCACACCGACCGCGCCCAGGCGCTGGACGGCGCGCGCGGCCTGCTGACCCAGTACCTGGCGCAGCAGCCGCACATCGCCAAGGCGAGCGGCGTGAGCGAGGATGTGGTCAAGCAGATTCAGAGCATCCTGGGCTGGCCGGCGACGAAGGAACAGATCAAGGCCGCGATGCCCCTCGTCCCCGATGACTTGGTGCAGCGGATTACGGCCAGCGGAACGCCGGAAGAGGTCAAGACGAAGGTGCGCGAGTATGTCGCCAACGGCTGCACGTGTCCGGTGCTCTACCCCCTCGGCGACCCGTACCTCATGATCGAAGTGTTCTCCGACGGTTACAGCGCGTAATACCTATGCTGGGAGGGTGATGACCATGTCAGACAAACAGATTTACACTCTGACCGTGAACGGGCAAAGCCACCAGGTGACCGCGTCGCCGAAGAGTTACTTGATGGATGTGCTGCGCGATCAGCTTGGCCTGACCGGTGTCAAGGACGGCTGCGCCACCGGCCACTGCGGGAGCTGCATGGTCGTCAAGGACGGCGAGGCGGTGCGGTCGTGCCTGGTGCAGATGCGGCGCGCCGACGGCGCCGACATCACCACCATCGAGGGCATCCAGGCCCCGGACGGGTGCAGCCTGCATCCGGCGCAGCAGGCGTACATTGACCAGGGCGCGGTACAGTGCGGCTTCTGCACGCCGGGCTTCATCATGTCCACCATCGCCCTGCTGGAGAAGAACCCCAACCCCTCCCTGGCAGAGATCTACGACGGCCACCGCTGGAACATCTGCCGCTGCACCGGCCACAACGCCATCGTGCGCGCCGTTCAGCAGGCCGCCGGTCAGCCGACGCCGCCGCTGCCGGCGGTCAAGAACCCGCTCAAGGCCATTAGCCGCCCGATGCCGCGCCCGGACGCCGTGGCAAAGGTGACGGGCAAGGGCCTCTATGCCGACGATCTCTACGTCGAGGGGATGCTGCACGCGAAGGCGTTGCGCAGCCAGTACGCTCACGCGCGTCTGCTGAGCGTGGATGTGGCGGCGGCCAGGGCGCTACCCGGCGTCGTGGCCGTGCTGACGGCCGACGACATCCCCGGCCGCAAGGATTGCGGCGTCCACGAGATTGACTGGCCGGTGCTGTGCTACGACAAGGTGCGCTACGTCGGTGACGCAGTGGCGCTGGTCGTGGCCGAAACGGAGGAGACCGCGCAAGAGGCGCTGAAGCTGATTCGCGTCGAGTACGAGCCGCTGCCCGTCGTGACCGGCCCGAAAGAGGCCGCGCGCCCTGACGCGCCCACCATCCACGAGAACGTCGAGCGCTTCGGCCACGGCGCCCACGGCAACTTCCTGGCCCACTTCCACCTGCAGAACGGCGACCTGGCGAAGGGCTTCGCCGAGGCAGACGTCGTCGTCGAGCGGGAGTACACAACGCAGACCGTCGAACACGGCTTCATCGAGCCGGAGGCGGGGCTGGCCGTGCCGGGCGACGACGGGCGCATCACTGTCTACTGCGGCGGGCAGATTCCCTTCAGCGACCGCAGCCAGATCGCGGCGACGCTGAACGTGCCGGAGGACCGCATTCGCGTGATCAACTGTCTCATCGGCGGCGGCTTCGGCGGCAAGGAAGACGTCTCGGTGCAGGTTCTCGTTGCGCTCGGCGCGTGGGCGACCGGGCGCCCGGTCAAGATGGTGTTCAGCCGCAAGGAGTCGCTCCTGGTGCACCCGAAGCGCCACGCAACGGTGATTCGCATGAAAACCGGCGCGAAGCGCGACGGCACGCTTGTGGCGCACGAGGTCGAGGTCTACGGGGACGGCGGGGCGTACGCCAGCCTGAGCAACCACGTCATGCTGCGCACGACGACCCACGCCGCCGGGCCGAACGAGGTACCGAACGTCGAGGTGAACACCTACGCCATGTACACCAACAACGTGCCGTCGGGGGCGTTCCGCGGCTTCGGCGTCACCCAGAGCGGGTTCGCCATGGAAGTGCAGATGGACGTGCTGGCCGAGGCGCTGGGCATCTCGCCGCTGGAGATGCGCCGCAAGAACATCCTCGACTACGGCAAGAAGACCCTGGCCGGCCAGGTGCTCAACGAGAGCTGCGGCCTGCGCGAGGCGCTGGAGCTGGTGGCGGCCGAGATGGCGAAGCACAGCGACTTCGTGCCGGTTGAGGGCGACAAGCGGCGGGCGTGGGGCATGGCGTGCGCCTACAAGAACACGGGCTACGGCAGCGGCGCGTATGACGCCGCCGGGGCCGAGGTCGAGGTGTTCGCCAACGGGCGTGCGATTGTCCGCGCGGGCGCGGCCGAGATCGGCCAGGGCCTGCCGACGGTGCTGGCGCAGATCGTCGCCGAGGAGCTGGGCGTCCCATACGAGCGCGTGGACGTGCTGCTCTCCGACACGGACCTGACGCCGGACGGCCAGGCGACGACGGCCTCGCGCCAGACCTATGTCACCGGCAACGCCGCCCGCCACGCGAGCCGCGAGGTGCGCGCCCTGCTGAGCCAGACGGCGGCAGAGATCCTCGACGCCCACCCCGACACTCTCGTTTTCGCCAACGGCCGCGTGAGCAGCAACGGCCACGCTGTGGGGCTGGATGCGGTGGTGACGGCGGCACAACGCGAGGGCCGCACGCCCTGCATTCGCTATCAGTATGTCGCGCCGTCCACCGAGCAGTACCAGCACTTCGCCTTCGGGTTCGGCGCGCAGGCGGCCCTGGTCGAGGTGGACGTCAAGACCGGCGAGACGAAGGTGCTCAAGGTCATCGCCGCGTGCGACGTGGGCCGCGTGATGAACCCGCTGGCGCTGTTGGGGCAGGTCGAGGGCAGCATCTCGATGGGGCTGGGCATGGCGTTGCAGGAGAATTTCGTGATGCAGGAGGGCAAGGTGCTGACCGACTCCTTGTTCAAATGCAACCTGCCCACCATTGACCAGACGCCGGAGGTGATCACGTTCTTCGTCGAGCACGAGACGACGGACGGCCCCTACGGAGCGAAGGGTGTTGGGGAGTTGGCTTCGATCCCCACCGCGCCTGCCATCGTCAACGCAATCTACAACGCGACGGGCGTTCGCTGCTACAACCTGCCGGCCGACAAGAAATGGCTGAAGGCGCAGCTCGACGCACGCCGCTGAAAGTAGGGGCAGGTTTCAAACCTGCCCCTACCGCCGAATGCGGCAACAACGAGGGTAGAGACGCGGTATACCGCGTCTCTACCCTCTATGCTTTGTATGCCCGCGCGGTGACGTTCCCGCCTGTGCCCGTCCAGTTCGTGTGGAAGAACTCGTCGCGCGGGCGGTCAATGCGCTCGTAGGTGTGCGCGCCGAAGTAGTCGCGCTGGGCCTGGGTCAGGTTGGCGGCCAGCCGCTCGCGCCGATAGCCGTCGTAGAACGCCAGGGCGCTGCTCATGGCGGGCGCCGGGATGCCGAGCGCCACCGTGGCCGCGACGACGCGCCGCCAGCCGGCCTGGGACGCCTCGACTGCGTCGCGGAAATAGGGCGCGAAAAGCAGGTTGCCCAGGTTCGGGTCGGCGTCGAAGGCGTCCTTGATCTTGCCGAGGAAGACCGAGCGGATGATGCACCCTCCCCGCCACATCAGGGCGATGCCGCCGAGGTTGAGGTTCCAGCCGTAGCTCCTGGCAGCCGCCTGCATCAGCATGTACCCCTGGGTATACGACATAATCTTCGCGGCGAAGACCGCCTGGCGCAGATCGTCCAGGAGCGCCGCGCGGTTGCCGGTGTAACGCGCGTCGGGGCCGGTCAGGACTTTGGAGGCCGCCGCGCGCTGCTCGACCAGCGCCGAGAGGAAGCGAGCGTAGACAGCCTCGCCGATGAGCGTCAGCGGGATGCCCTGGTCCAGGGAGGAGACGACCGTCCACTTCCCGGTGCCCTTCTGCCCGGCGCTGTCGAGAATCACGTCCACGACGGCCACGCCGGTCTCATCGCGGTAGGCGAGGATGTCGCGCGTGATCTCGATCAGGTACGACTCAAGCTCGGTGCGGTTCCAGGCGTCGAAGACCGCGCTCATCTCATCGTTGCTCAGCCCCAGGCCCTCCTTCATGAGATGGTAGGCCTCGGCGATGATCTGCATGTCGCCGTACTCGATGCCGTTGTGGACCATCTTCACGAAGTGGCCCGCGCCGTTCTCGCCCACCCAGTCGCAGCACGGGGCGCCGTTCGGGTCCCCCTCCGGCACCTTCGCCGCGACCGCCTGGAAGATGGGCTGGATGTGCGGCCACGCCGCCGGTGAGCCACCGGGCATGAGCGACGGCCCGTGCCGCGCCCCCTCCTCGCCGCCGGAGACCCCGCTCCCCACGTACAGCAGCCCCTTGCTCTCGACATACGCCGTGCGGCGGATGGTGTCCTCGTAGTTCGAGTTGCCGCCGTCTGTGATGATGTCGCCCGGCTCCAGCAGCGGGATGAGCTTCTCGATGAAGTCGTCCACCGGCTGGCCGGCCTTCACCAGGAGCATCACGCGGCGCGGGCGCTTCAGCAGCGACACAAGCTCGGGCAACGTTGTCGCGCCGATGACCTGCGTGCCTTTGGCGTTGCCCGCCAGGAAGTCCTCCATGACGGAGGTGGTACGGTTGAACACGGCGACGACGAAGCCATGGTCGTTCATGTTCAGCACGAGATTCTGGCCCATGACGGCCAGCCCAATCAAGCCGATGTCCGCCTGTGTCACGTGGCCTCTCCTTGAGTCACTCTTTGCGTTGGAAAGCTGCATCAAAAGCGACGGACGACGGGGCAAAGTCCGTCCGGCGCACGAAAGCGAGAGCATCGGGCGCGCCCCAGTCGCGGTCCATCCCGGAATCCTCCCACTCGATGGACAGTGGCCCCTGGTAGCCGATGCGGTTGAGGGCGCGGAACAGCGCCTCGAAGTCTACGTCGCCGTGGCCGGGCGACACAAAGTCCCAGCCGCGCTCGCGCTCGCCGAAGTTGATGTGCGAGCCGAGGATGCTGCGCCGCCCATTGAGGTACTTCTTGGAGTCCTTGACGTGCACGTGGTAGATGCGCTCGGCGAACTCCTCGGCGAACGCGGCGGCGTCGAGGAACTGGTGCGCAAAGTGGCTCGGGTCCAGGTTGATGCCGAACTCCGGCCGCCAGCCCAGGGCATCGAGGGCCTTGCGCGTCGTCACGAAGTCGTAGGCGATCTCCGTGGGATGGACTTCGAGACCGAACCGCACGCCCTCCTGCTGGTACACGTCCAGGATAGGGTTCCAGCGGTCTGCGAAATCCTGGTAGCCGGCCTCGACGACGGCAAAGTCATTCGGTGGGAAGGAGTACAGCAGCGTCCAGATGTTCGATCCGGTGAAGCCTGTGACAACCTCGACGCCGAGACGCGCGGCCGCCCGCGCCGTGTCGGCCATGCGCTGCGCGGCGCGCTGACGCACGCCCTCCGGCTCGCCGTCGCCCCAGACGTCGGCGGTCAGGACGCCTCGATGCCGCGCATCAAT
Organism: Anaerolineae bacterium; assembly: GCA_046328525.1. Lineage (GTDB taxonomy): Bacteria > Chloroflexota > Anaerolineae > Epilineales > JAHCIE01 > JBDHWG01. Next base: position 1,243,938 of record JAXLWK010000003.1, on the reverse strand, counting down.
CGGGTCGCAGACGCACTGACCGACGAGGTGGTTGCCGATGGCCCAGCACCCCAGGCCATAACGGTCGAGGATCTCGCGGCGCGACTGGACGTAGCCCGGGTCGGCGAGGGCTTTGTCCACCTCGAAGTGGTCGCCCCAACACGCCAACTCCAGGCCGTCGAAGCCCCAGGCGCTTGCTTTCTGCGCCACCGTTTCCAGCGGAAGATCGGCCCACTGGCCGGTAAACAGAGTCACGGGACGGGACACGGTGAACCTCCTCAAGTGAGTGAGTAGTAGATGACCGCAAGCACGTCGCGCACAGTGAACACGAAGGCGGCAGCGGCGCACAGTAGCACCACCGCGCCGCCCACGAGAGCGGCTGTCACGATAGGGCGGAGGATGCGAGGCGGCGCCAGGCGCGTCGCGGCTTTTGGCGTCAGCTCGAGCGCCGCCCACTTGTCGGCGAGTCGGTCCGAGGCCATGGCGCGCCGCAGCTCGCGGTAGAGCAGCAATCGGTAGATGATGACCTGGGCCGTCAACACGAGGATGCTGACGCCCAGGCTCCACAGCCCCCAGGCTTCCCACGACAGCCAGGCCGGACGGGCGAGCGTCAGCCCAAGGCAGAACATGGCGCTGTCGAGGAGCATGACCACGAAGATGAGCACGAACGACGCGGTCGCGTAGTGCTCGTCGGTTGGCAGGCTGACCGTATCCCAGATCATCGCCGCCCCGAACTGCGCGTGGCCCTCGGCGCCCAGCGTCTGCTCGACGTAGCCCTTCAGCAGCACGGTGCCCTGAAGACACTCGATCACGACCCGCCGCAGCCGCACGAAGATGGGGATCAAGGCGACGCCGACCAGCCCGACAAAGAAGGCCAGGGTGCTATAGCTCCAGACCGGAAAGTCAGGCACACCGACCGGTGTTGTACTCGGCTTGGACGCCAGTTGCGCTAGCCCGACGATGGCCGTCGCCGCGATGCCGGCGACGAGCAGGTAGAACTGGATGATCTGGTTGCGCAGGTCGTCAGAGTGGAAGCTCGACTCGATGAGATAGCGATACTCAAGCTCGATGAACTTCGTCCGTAGCTCGCTGGCCGCGTAGCCTGGGCCACCCACGCTCGCGCTCTGGGACATGATTGCTCCAGGTGAGGGTAATCGCGCTGCTGGGGGTGAGGATAGACCCGCCGGGTAGAGTTGTCAAGCGTCAGGGGGGAGCGCGGGTAGCGCCGAACGTGGGTCACTGACCGCCGGGCGGTAACGCGGGGGAACGCGACCGCTGCGACGGCATGCGCCGACACAAGAACACAGCCTGGCTGTCATTGCGAGACCTCAATGCCATGTGGCGGCATGCGCCGACACAAGAAACTTCAGCTGTCGCCCCTTCGGCAGGCTCAGGGCAAGCTCTGAGCAGCGCGAAGGGCCCCCAGAGCGCCGGGGGATGCTGAGCCGAAGGCTCAGCATGACAGCGGGGCGTGAAGTTTCTGAGCAGCGCAGCGAAGCAATCTCCCGCCCTTGCATCGGCCCCGGCTCATGCGGGGATGGCACCGCCCTTGCTAAGCGGGAGGCTGCTTCGTCCTCCTATCGTCGTCCTCGCAGCGACGGCGCCCAGGCTACGGGCATGACGCGCCCAGCCGTCGCCTGGCACTCAAGTGCCAGGCTAAACGAACGAAGCCCTCTTCAGGGGGCTCGGATGAGGAGAGATGGAAACGCAAAGGGGCAAAGACGCAAAGGGGGAGAACCCCCGTTGGCTTTCTTTGCGCCTTGGCGTTGCTATCTTCTTCGCGCGACCCGAAAGCCTGGTTGAGCAGGCTTCTTATGTCGGCGCTGTTGGCAGGCGGTCGCCCATGGCTATCCGTTGCCAGGTGGTGCGCGTTACGCGCGCTTGAAGGTGCGCGCCAGGAAACGGTCGGCCAGAATGAAGAACACAATCGTCCCCACGACGAGCGCGGCGAACGACACCGACCAGACGGCCACGTCGCCGGCCATGAGGCGCGGCAGGTCGGGCAGCGCCGGGGTCTCGCTGCGCAGCATCAGCGCCTGCAACGCGCGGATGCCATAGGTGACGGGCAGGAGGAACGCGACGACGCGCGAGATGCCGTACAGTGAGTCTAGCGACAGAAAGAAGCCGCTGAAGAAAATCGAGGCCAGCAGAACAATCATGGAGAGTTGCACCGCCTGGCTATCTGTCTGGGACAGGGCCGAGATGATGAAGCCGATGCCCAGGGACGCGGCGATCAGGACGGCGATGGTCGCAGCCAGCGTCAGCAGGTGCTCCGGCGTCGGCGGCCACGTCCCGCCCTGGACGGGGATTCCCAGTCCGAAGACGAGTAGGGCGACCAGGGCGGCGGCGATGACCAGCGAGAAGAGCATGAAGCTCACGTACTTGCCGAGCAGCGTCTCGAACGACGACAGGGGCGAGACGCGGAAGACCTCGATTGCGCCAAGCTGACGCTCGCGCACGATCGAGAGGGCGGCCATCGTCACAGCTAGGTGCTGTAGGAGCAGGGCCAGCACACCCGGCCCGTAGAACTTCACAAAGTCGGGACGAATGGCGGCGACGTTCTCGGTCTTGTTGACGAAGGGCGCGGCGAGTACGTCTGGCGGAATGCTGTTGAACGTGGCGAGCGTTTTGTCCAGGTCCACCGTGTCGCGCTCAATCTGGCTGAGCTGGTTCAGCTGCTCCGGCGACGCGCTGCCGCTCGACGCCGCCAGCGACTGGCTCACGACGCCGCTCTGCTGGCGGAGGCGTTGCGCTGCGGCCAGCGCGTTTTGGGCGTCCTGGACCGAGCCGCCGCCGAGGTTCGACTGCACACCGGCCAGCAGACCCACGGTCGCGCCGAGGGTAGCGACGAGCTGGCCGGAGGACTGGTCCATCTGCTGCGCCGACTGAGCCGCCCGCGCCCGGTCCCCTGCCGTGAGCGCCGCCCGCGTGTCCTGGGTGGCCTGGTGAATGTTGGCGACCTCCTGTTGGAGGTTGCCCGTCGAGCCTTGCGCCTGCTGCGCCACGGGCATGAGCACGACGCGGTTGATGGCTTCGGTGTACACACTGCCGAACCAACCGACGTACTGGTCACGCATCGGGTCCACGGTGTTGTGATACATCACGAACGGCGCCGCCTTGCCGCTCTCGATGGTACGGGCGGCGTCCGGCGGAAACGTGGCCACAAGATCGGCGTTGTACTGCGCCAGGAGGCCATTCGCGGCGCTCTGGCGCTGGCTTGTGTCGCCCGCGGCCTGGGATGTCAACAGAGTGGCGAGCCGGGTATTGGGCAGGACGGTCGCAACCTTGAGCTGCTCGCCAAAGGATGGCGCGTACTGCTGCACGGTCTTGCTGAGCACCGGATCCTCCGCCACTACAATGACCGTCGTCAGCACGGGCGGCGCGCTGCGATAGCCGATGCCGAACAGGGCCAGGATGAGGAACGGCCCCAGGATGAGGCTCAGCACCAGGCGTGGCTGGCGGATGATCTCGCGGATCTCCTTACCGACGAACGCCGAGGTGCGCAGGAAGAACTTAAGCAGCCCGCGCATGGCTAACCTCCTCATCCGCCGTCGTTTCAGGACGCGCGCGGTCCTGCTCGATCAGGCGCACGAATACGTCATCGAAGGGTGGCTTCTCCTCCGTGATGCGCACCCGCTCCATGCCGATCCCGGCGTCTTCGAGCCGCCGCAGAATCAGGGGGATCGCGGTCCCTGCGTCGTCCACGACCATCTGCGCCGCTTCGCGCGAGATTCGGTCAATCGTCCCGTCCACCACCTCCGGCATGGCTTCGAGCCGCGACAGGAGGTCGTAGTTCATGCCGCTGTAGGTCAGGCTGACCACCTGACCGCCGAACGCCTGCCGCCGCAGCTCCTCCGGCGTCCCGTCAGCAATGAGGCGGCCCTCGTTGATTAGCCCGACGCGGTCGCAGTACTCGGCTTCGGTGACGTACTGGGTGGTGACGAAGAGCGTCTTGCCCTGGTGGCGCAGGTGATCCAGGTGCTCCCAGATGGTGGCGCGCAGCACCGGGTCAATGCCCGCTGTCGGCTCGTCCAGGAACAGCAGGTCCGGGTTGTGGATTAGGGTACACACCAGCTCGAGCCGCCGCTGCATGCCGCCGGAGATGGACGAGGCCAGCTTGAGCCGGTCGTCCCACAGGCCGACGAATTGCAGCAGCTCGCGCTTCGGCGCGCGTCGCGCCCACCAGCCCATGCCATACGTGCTGGCCGCGAAGTCCACGTTCTCGCCGGCGCTGAGGGTTGGGTATAACACAAAGGACTGCGGCATGTAGCCGACTTTCTCGCGCTCGCGCCGTCCCCATCGGCTTGGCGCTTTGCCGAGCACCGTCACGGACCCATCCGACGGGCCGTAGACACCGGTCAGAAGGCGGATGATGGTCGTCTTGCCGGAGCCGCTGGGGCCGACGAAGCCGTAGATCGTGCCGGGCGCGACCGAGATGCTGATGTGGTCTATGACGGTCGCGCGCCCGAACTGCTTCGAGACGTCGCGCATCTCGATGACGGGTGGAGTGAGTCTCAGTGAATCCATAATGCTCCTCGCTGGGTGAAGCCAGGACGTTTGCCGTCGGGTATCTCCGGTTCACTAGAAGCAACCCACATGCCACGCCGCACGACTCCTCACCCTCCGTGAACGAGTCTCCACCGTCGCCCTCTTGACACTGCTCCGGCTTCATGCTATACTGACCCTATACCCCCTCCCCCAGGGGGTGGGGGTGTAAGAACGGCGCGGTCGCCGTATCAGACTCATTGCGAGTCGGGTGGCTGGAATGGACAGCGAGGAGGAAGCCATGGAAGCGGAACAGAAGCGCGAAGTCATCAACCGCCTGCGCAGCATCCAGGGCCACATCAAGGGCATCGAGCGCATGGTGGAGGAAGACCAGTACTGCATAGACGTCATCAATCAGACGCAGGCCGTGGCCCGCGCCCTCGAGCGGGTCAACGCGCTCATCCTGGGCAGCCACCTCAACACCTGCGTGACCACGGCCATTCGCGGCGACGACGCGCAAGAGCGCGAGCGTGTCCTGGGCGAGCTGATGCAGGTTTTCCAGCATTCCAACAAACTGTAATGCTTTGGACAGGGGGCGGACATGACCCAGAAAATTGATTTTCCCGTCGCGGGCATGACGTGCGCGTCGTGCGTCCGCCGCGTCGAGAAGGCGCTGACGAAGGTTCCCGGCGTCCAGGAAGCCAGTGTGAACCTGGCAACCGAGAAGGCGCATGTGGTCTATGACCCTGGCGTCGCCAGTTTGGAGCAGCTCAATGCGGCCGTTGAACGGGCCGGCTACACGGTCGCCGAGTTGCCGCTAGAGGCTCCGCCGGCGGCGCCCGACGCAGCGGTGATTCAGGCGGCCGCGCTACCGACGGCCGTGGACCGCCACGAGCAAGAGCGCCAGCGTGAGGTGGACGAGCTGAAGCGCAAGGCGTTCATCAGCCTCGCCGTGGGCCTCGCCATGATGGCGTTGATGTATATCCCGCTGGGCCTTGACATGATGCTCGTCGCCCCGCTGCTCTTCATTGCTGCGACGATTATCCAGTTCTGGGCCGGCGGCATCTTCTACAAGGCGGCGTGGGCGTCGGGCAAGCACGGCGGGACGAACATGAACACTCTGGTCGCCGTCGGCACGAGCGTGGCCTATGGCTACAGCGCGTTCGTTACTCTCTGGCCGACCCTGGCGCTGCGGTGGGGCTTCCCCTACCACCTGTATTATGAGACCTCGGTCATCATCATCGCCCTCATCCTCATGGGCCGCTGGCTCGAGGCGCGGGCCAAGAAGCAGACGGGCGCTGCCATCCGCGCCCTGATGGGCCTGCAGGCGAAGACGGCGCGCGTCATCCGTCACGGCGTCGAGCAGGACATTCCGGTCGAGACGGTCATGGTGGGCGATCTCGTGCGCGTCCGCCCCGGCGAGAAGGTGCCGGTGGACGGCGTGGTCACAGAGGGCCGCTCGGCGCTGGACGAGAGCATGCTGACGGGCGAGAGCCTGCCCGTGGAGAAGTCGCCGGGCGATCAGGTTATCGGCGCGACATTGAACAAAACCGGCAGCTTCGTCTTCAAGGCGACGAAGGTGGGCAAGGACACGACCCTGGCTCAGATCGTGCGCCTGGTCGAGGATGCGCAAGGCTCGAAAGCGCCTATGCAGCGCCTGGCCGACACCATCGCCGGCTACTTCGTGCCGGCCATCCTCCTCCTGGCGGTGCTGACGTTCGTCGGTTGGATGATCTTCGGCCCGGAGCCGAAGCTGACCCTGGCGCTTACAGCGATGATCTCGGTTCTCATTATCGCCTGCCCGTGCGCGCTCGGCCTGGCGACGCCGACGGCCATCATGGTCGGGACGGGTAAGGCCGCCGAGAACGGCATTCTCATTCGCGGTGGCGAGGCGCTGGAAGGAACACGCCGCATCAACACCATCGTCCTCGACAAGACCGGCACCCTAACGCGGGGCAAACCCTCGGTCACTGGCGTCATCGCCGCCGACGGCGTGAACGAGAGCGACCTGCTGCGCCTGGCGGCGGCGGCCGAGGTCGGCTCGGAGCACCCGCTGGGCGAGGCCATCGTGAGCCACGCGCGGCAGGAGGGCCTCGACCTGCCGCCCGTCGAGCACTTCGAGGCTGTGACCGGCAAGGGCATCCAGGCGACAATCGCGGGCCATAGCGTGGCGCTGGGCAACCGGGCGCTCATGCAGGACATCGGCGTGGCGCTAGATGGGCTGGCGCAGCGCGCGGACGATCTGGCGCGCAACGGCGCGACGCCGATGTACGTCGCCGTGGACGGCGTCGGCGCGGGTCTGATCGCCGTGGCCGATACGCTCAAGCCGGAATCCCGCGAAGCCGTCGCGGAGATGAAGGCGTTGGGGCTGGAGGTGTGGATGCTGACCGGCGACAACCGCGCGACCGCCGAGGCCATCGCCCGACAAGCCGGCATCGAGCGCGTGCTGGCCGAGGTGCTGCCGGACCAAAAGGCAGACAAGATCAAGGGGTTGCAGGCCGAGGGCCGCGTGGTGGCGATGGTCGGCGACGGCATCAACGATGCCCCCGCTCTGGCGCAGTCAGACCTGGGGATCGCCATCGGTACGGGAACAGACGTGGCGATGGCCGCGTCGGACATCACCCTCATCGGCGGCGACCTGCGGACGATTGTGACGGCGATTGACCTTTCGCGCAAGACGGTCAGCACCATCAAGCAGGGCCTGTTCTGGGCGTTTGGCTACAACGTGGTGCTCATTCCCGTGGCGATGGGCGTGCTGTACCCGGTGTTCGGGGTCTTGCTGAACCCCGTGCTGGCGGCCGCCGCCATGGCGATGAGCAGCGTGAGCGTCGTTACCAACGCCCTGCGGCTGCGCGGCTTCAGGCCGCCAGCCAACGCCGATGAGATCCTGCATCCGCCGATCATGGCGCGGGTCAAGGAATACGCCTACCTGGTCAGCATTGCGGCTGTCGCGCTGCTGATCGGCTACCTGGCGTTGCGCTACGCCGCGCCCAACCATGCGACCGATATGTCAGACGGCATGTCCGCTGCCCCGGCGCAGATGACGGACATGTAAACACAGCGGGCTTCGTCGTCCGCGCGAACCAAACGAAGGAGAGAGAAGATGAGCAAGGTTGTTCTGAACGTTCCCGACATTTCGTGCCAGCACTGCGCGAAGACCGTCACCGAGACCCTGACGCCCATTCAGGGCGTGCGCACCGTCCAGGTGGACATTCCGGCCAAGCAGGTCCAGGTCGAGTACGACGACACCCTCGCCAGCCTCGACGCGATGAAGACAGCGCTCCAGGAGGAAGACTACCCGGTCGCCTCCGCCATCCCGGCGTAACCGAATACTTTCTTAATCGTGCAGCCGCTCCTTGAGTTCCCAGGAGCGGCTGCACGCCTGTAACTGGGAGACAGTGTCATGCGATTCATATCAACAATGCTGGCTGTGGTCGTGCTGGCGGTTACGCTTGCCGCTTGTGGTCAGGCTCCGGCATCGTCCGCGGCGAGCAGCGCCCCGGCAGGGGGCAGCAGCGTCGGCAAGGTTGTGACCACGGACGGCGGCAGCTACCGCAAGGTTGCGCCCACCGAGCTGAACAACATGCTGGCGAGCAAGGATTTCGCCTTCGTCAACGTCCACATCCCGTACGAGGGCGACCTGGCCAAGACCGATGCCTCGATACCCTACAACGAAATCGCCAAGAACTTGACGAAGCTACCTGCGGACAAGAACGCGAAAATCGTTCTCTACTGCCGGTCCGGACGTATGAGCACCGAAGCCGCGCAAGAGCTTGTGAAGCTTGGCTACACCAATGTCTACAACCTTGACGGCGGCATGATCGCTTGGGAGCAGGCTGGCTACCCCGTCATCCGGAAGTAGCCCGCGCTGGCCTAGCCCGTGTAGCGCACCTGGTAGAGGACGCCCGCCTGGTCGTCGGAGACGATGAGGCTGCCATCCGGCGCGACGACGACACCGACCGGCCGGCCCCATCGCTGGCCGCTGGGCAATTGCCAGCCGGCCACAAAGTCGTCAACGCGCACCGGCTTGCCGTCCTGGAACACGATATGGAGGAGCTTCGGCTCGGCTGGCGGCTGGCGGTTCCACGATCCGTGGACGGCGACAAACAGGCTGCCTGAGTACGAGGCCGGGAACTGGCTGCCGGTGTAGAAGGTCAGGCCGAGTGGGGCTGAGTGGGCCTGAATCGGTACGGTCGGCGGTGTGATGTTCGCGCAGTCGGCGCCCGGCTCCTGCGGCGCGGCGTTGGGCGGCTGACAGTGCGGCCAGCCGAAATTCTGCCCCTGGCCGACTATGGTCACCAGATCGGGCGGGATGTCGTTGCCTTGGTTGTCGCGCTCGTTGACTGTGGCCCAGAGGGCGCCGGTTCCCGGCTGGAAGGCCAGGCCGACGGCGTTGCGCAGGCCCGACGCGAAGCGGGTGGAGCCGCTGCCGTCGGGGTTGTATTGCAGAATCGCGGCGCGGCGCTCATCCGGCTCGTCGCAGATGTTGCACGACGAGCCGACAGAGACGTACATCTTGCTGTCCGGGCCGAACGCGACCGTCCGCGTCACGTGCCCGCCTCCCGCCGGCAACGCGGCCACGACCTCCCGCGCGCCCACCGCGCCAGCACTGGAATACGGGTAGCGGCTAATCTGCTGCGTCTCGCCGACGTAGAGATACTGGCCGCCGTCGGTCTTGAACAGCGCCAGGCTCGATGGGGTGTTGAGGCCGGTGAGGAGCGGCTGCGGTGGCTGCGCCGAGGGCGCGATAGCGCCGTTAGCGGCCGGGTAGCGGTAGACGCTACCGGACATGTCGGCGATGAGCAGGTTGCCCGCGTCGTCGAACGTCATGAAGCGCGGCGAGCGCAGGCCAGTCGCCAGCACGGAGATCGAGAAGCCGGGCGCCAGGCGCATCTCGTGCGCGTCCATGCTGAGGCCCGCCGGCACGCCGAGTTGCGTTGTGGCAAGGCCCGTCCCAGGGGCGGCGGAGGAGGCGGGCGAGCCGCTGCGAGAGGCGACACCGATAGCGCCGGTGTTGCCGCTGGCGACATAGTACACGCGCACCTGCCCATTGCCCAGGTTCTCGGCGCGCTGCGCTGTGTAGGCCGTTCCGTTGGCGTCTACCTGGAATTCCGGCGAGTTGGGGACAAAGCCGTCGGCGAAGATGCGCTTCTGGAGGGCAGCGTCGGGGTTGAACTGGATGACCTGCCCTTGCTCAGCCTGGGCCAGCAGCGCGGCGGCCAGCGCATCGTTCGCGGCGCTCCCGCGTTCCACAAAGCGCACGTTCCCCCAGTCGCCATTGGCGACATAGTACACACGCACAACGCCGCTGGCAAGGTTCTCGGCGCGCTGCCCGGTGTAGGTCGCGCCGTTGGCCCCTGTCTGGAACTCCGACGAGTTGGGGACAAAGCCGTCGGCGAAGATGCGCTTCTGCAGCGCGGCGTCGGGGTTGAACTGGATGACCTGGCGGCCGTCCGCTGCGGACAGCAGCGTCGTCTCGACGGGCGCGGTGTCCATGAACGACGAACCGGAGTTGTTCTGGCGCGTCAGCCAGCCGAGGACGACGAGGACGATCGCCACGACGACGAGCATGAACGGGTTGGGCGCGCGCTGGGGTGTAGGGGGCGTACTCATAGACAAACTCCATGCCAACTTGCGGCAGGCTCACAGGGATGCTTCACATCGCGTGCCACGCTTGCGCTGCTCCTGGCAAGAGTAGAACCGTCTGGCCTGGACGCAAAATGTTACGACTCTGTTTCGATTTCGTCGTCAATGACGCGCATCGTCACGCATGAACCCATTGCCAAAACACAAACGCTGTGGTATACTTACGAATAGGTTTCGTTTATCTGCTGCCTGGCTTGCTCGCGCCTACGGGCGGAGCGAAGACGGTGACTGCCAAAGGATACTCCGATGCCCCAAAACCTGTGGAATCAACAGGAGCTGGAGAAAAACGCTGCCCTGGATGGCCTTGTCTATCGCAGCAATTTGCTTGGACGCGACCGCAGCATTGTCAATATCTACGGCGGCAATACCAGCGCGAAATTGATGGAGGTTGACCATCTTGGGCGCGCGGTCGCGGTGATGTGGATCAAGGCGTCGGGCAGTGATGTGGCGACCATCCGCGAGCCGGGCTTCGCCGGCCTGCGGCTCGCCGAGATCATGCCACTTCTGGCGCGCGACGCCCTGAGCGACGACGAACAGATCGCCTACCTGACGCGCTGCACGTTCGCGCCCGGCCGCCCGCGCCAGTCCATCGAGACGCTGCTGCACGCCTTCATCCCCGCGCGCCACGTGGACCACACCCACCCCGACGCTATCGTGAGCCTGGCCTGCACGCCCAACGGCCCTGAACTGTGCCGCGAGCTGTGGGGCGAGCGCGTGGTGTGGGTTCCGTACATTCGGCCGGGCTTTGAGTTGAGCAAGCGGCTCGCCGAGGGCGTGCAGGCGAATCCGAAGGCCGAGCTGGTCGTGATGGGCAAGCATGGGCTGACGGTCTGGGGCGACACAAGCCGCGCGTGCTATGACCGCACCATTCAGACAATTGGGGAGGCCGAGGAGTTCATCGCGGCGCGCCGCAACGGCCGCCGCGTGTTCGGGAGCGCCGCGCTGCCGGCGGTGAGCGCGGAGGAACGCCGCCAGGCGTGGCTGACCGTGCTGCCGGAGCTGCGCGGGGCGCTGAGTGACGAGCGCCCGGCCATCCTGCAAGTGGACGACGCCGGGCGTGTGCTGGAGTATGTCGGGGCAGAGAATGTGGCGACATTCTCCCAGATTGGTGCGTCCAACCCGGACCAGCTCATCCACAATCGGCGTGTGCCGCTCCTGGTGGATTGGCGGCCGTCCGAGGGCGGCGCGGCCCTCGTCGCCAAGAGCCTGGCCGGCGTTCGCCGCTACGTTGCGGATTACACCGCCACCTTCGAGGCGTACCACGCACCGGACGACGCGATGGTGAACCCGAACCCGCGTGTCATTCTGATCCCCGGCCTGGGCCTGATCACGACCGGCCAGGACGCCCAGGCGGCCGACGTCAGCCATCAGCTCTACCGGCGGGCCATCGAGGTTATTGACGGCAGCCTGACCCTCGGCGCATACGAGGGGCTCACGCCGGAGGAGGCCTACCACGTGGACGCCTGGCCGCTGGAGCAGTACCGCATGAGCCTGCTCAAGCAGGCGGCGCGAGAGCTCACCGGGCGGGTCGCGGTGATCGCCGGCGGCGCTGCTGACGCCGTTCGCGCCGTGGCCTACCGCCTGGCGAGTGATGGCGCGCATGTCGCCATTGTGAGCGACGATGCCCCATTCGCCGCCGAACTGGCGGAGGACCTGCGCGCGGCATTCGGTGTGCGGCGCGGCCTGGGTATCGCGTGTGACTTTGATAGTGCGGAGGCGGTGGAGGATGCGTTCGCTGCCGTTGTCCTCGCCTACGGCGGCATAGACATCGTCGTGGCGGACGGGGCGCTGAGCCATGTTGCAGAGGCGGCGGGCGATACCTGGCGGCGGCAGGCGATGGGCGGCAGTCTCGTGTACTTGACGGACGCCACTGAAGGGCGCGCCGACTTTCCACCGGCGGGCGACCTCGCGCCCGTGCGCGTGAACGAAGTGCGCGTCGGCGTCGGCGCGCCTGGCGAAGACGTGGCCGAGGCCGTCGCGTTCCTGGCCGGACCCCGCGCGCGTCACATCACCGGCGCGGCGCTCGTCGTCGCCCCCACGTCGGAGAAGGCAGGCGCCCATGTCAGCGCGTAGCTTCGAGACAATCCTGGAGGGCATGGGCGACGCCGGTCAGCGCATGGCCGAGATGGGGGCGAGCGAGGGGGCCGCCGGGAACATCTCCGTCTTTGTGCGCGACCTGCCTGACCTCGATCCGGCTTTCGTGTCACAAGGTGAGTTGGACCTGCCCGTCGCCGTCCCGAACCTGGCCGGCGGCTGGATTGTGATTACGGCGACCGGGCGGCGGCTCGGGGACATCACGCGCTACCCGGAACGGACAGTTGGCGTGCTGCGGGTGTGCGACGGCGGCGTGCGCGCCGCGTTGTACGCCGCTCAGCCGATGCGGCCGACGAGCGAGATGAACTCGCACCTGGCCGTCCACGACGACCACGTGGGCCGGCGCGGCCTGACCCACCACGCCGTGCTCCACGCCCAGCCGGTTCGCCTGTCCTACCTCTCCCACGTGGCCGCCTACGCGACGACGGAGGCGCTGAGCCGCCGCCTGTTTCGCTGGCAGCCGGAGATGATCGTGGAGTTTCCGGAGGGCATCGGCGTCTTGCCGTTCGAGATGCCCGGCTCTGAGGAGCAGATGCGGCTCACGGTCGAGGGCATGGCGACGCACCGCGCCGTGCTGTGGCAGCGCCACGGCATCGTCACCCGCGACGACAACAGCATTGGGAAGGCGGCGGACCTGGTGGACTACGCGGAGACGGCAGCGCAGTATGAGGTGCTCAACCTGCTACTCGGCCAGCCGACCGACGGTCTGTCGGACGCTGAATTGAAGCGAATCATCGCGCGCATGGGGATTGTGCAAACACTGTTCTAACTTGCTGCGCTTTGCTATACTTTTCCTTTGTGACTCTCTAGCCCAAGACGCGCTCGCAAAGGAGACGATGAATGTGCTACAACGACAATGACCGGCCGCCGTTGCCCGAGGGGAGCCGCGGCGAGGCCAGCACCGAGGACCTGGTGCTGACGGCGGCCGACGGGACGCAGTTCGCGGCTTACCTTGCTACTCCGGTCGGCGAGCCAAGCGCCGAGGTGCTCATCCTGCCGGACGTCCGCGGCCTGCACGGCTTCTACAAAGACCTGGCGCTGCGTTTCGCCGAGATCGGCGTCGCCACCATTGCGATGGACTACTTCGGGCGCACCGCCGGCCTCACGCCGCGGGACGACTCGTTCGACTTCTGGCCCCACGTGGCCCAAACCCGCTTTGCCACGATCCTGGAGGACGCGACGGCCTCGCTGGAGCATCTGCGCGGCAAGGTCGGCGGCGACACGCCGACTTTCACCGTCGGCTTCTGCTTCGGCGGATCCAACTCGTTCCTGTGCGGCACGCAGGACCTGGGGCTGGATGGCGTGATCGGGTTCTATGCGGGACTGTCGCGGGATCGCGGCGACGGCACGCTGCTCGACAAGGCGACGCAGATTCGCGTGCCGGCGCTGGGGCTGTTCGGCGGCGCGGACCAGGGCATCCCGGTCGAGGAAGTTCAGCAGTTCGACGCGAAGCTGGACGAGGCCGGCGTGGAGCACGAGATCGTCATCTATAACGGCGCGCCGCACAGCTTCTTCGACCGCCGCGCCGAGGAGTACGCCGACGCCTCCGCCGACGCCTGGGCGCGGGTGCGCGCGTTCATCGCCGCCCACGCGGAGCGCGTCCCAGCGAATGGATAGCGGAACCACCCGACTGTCACCCCGAACGACGTGAGGGGGCTGCGGCACGCGGACCACGAAGAGCGCGAAAGACTGCGAAAAACGCGAAAGACCCTTGCCTTGCGGTTCCTTTTCGCGCTTTTCGCGGGTCTTTCGCGTCTTTCGTGATCCAACAACCTACCCGACGGTGGTTAGCCTTTCCCGGTCAGGGCGTCCTTGGCATCTTCCATCGCGTCCTTGGTCTTATTCCACGCGCCCTCGGCGTTGCCCTTCGACTTCTGGGCCGCGCCCTCGCTCTCCATCTCCGCGTCGTCGGTCGCATCGCCGACGGCCTGCTTCGCCGAACCGGCGGTCTTGTCCCACGCCTCGCGGGCCTTGCTCTCAGCGTCACTCATAGCATCTTGCTCCTCTCGTCGTAAAAACGTCTGCCAGTCTACGAACACAAGAAGCAAGTTGCATGCCGTTCGGCATTGAGCCGCCTAGCTCGGCGTCGTCCGCCTGGAGGTAATCACGCCGGTGTTGTAGCCGAGCCAGTGCATGCGGCCCATGTGGCGCGCGTGCTCCACTTTGAGACATCGGTCCATGACGACCATCAGGCCGCCGCGCTCGGCAATCGCCGCGCCCTCGAAGCTGATCACGTTGTACTGAAGCCACAGCGCCTTGGCGCCGATGGCGACCGCGTCCTCGGCGATGGCCGGCACGGCGTCTGGCTGGCGGAACACATCTACCACATCCACGGCGAACGGAATGTCCTTGAGGGTTGCGTAGCTCGTCTCGCCGAGGACCTCTTTCTCGCGCGGGTTGACCGGCACAATGCGGTAGCCGTGACGCCCCATGTAGAAGCCGACGAAGTGGCTCGCCCGCAGGGGGTTGGGCGACAGGCCGACGATGGCGATGGTGCGCGCCGTGTGCAGAATCTCCTGGATGACGCGGGAGTCCTGGTACGCGGCGAGGTCGCGCTGCGCGACGAGGTCGTTGTTCGGTGATGTCATTGTGCCTCCACACGCGCCGTGCTGCTTTTGGACGCCGCCGCGGTCAGTCCGTTGTCCAGGTCCCAGATAAGGTCGTCCAGCGTCTCCAGCCCGACGGACAGGCGTATCGTTCCGGCGGTGATGCCGGCGGCGGCCAGTTCGGCGTCGTCGAGCTGGCGGTGGGTGGTGCTGGCCGGGTGAATGACAAGGCTCTTGGCGTCGCCGACGTTCGCCAGGTGGCTCCAGACCTGCAACGCCTCGATGAAGCGCTTGCCCGCCGCCCGTCCGCCGCGAAGGTCGAACGCGAAGACCGCGCCCGCGCCGCGCGGCAGGTATTTGGCGGCGAGGCTGCGGTAGGGGCTGTCATCCAGAGAGGCGTAGCGCACGCGCTCCACCAGCGGGTGGCCGTCCAGGTAGCGGGCGACGCCGAGGGCATTGGCGACGTGGCGCTCCATGCGTAGGGCCAGGGTTTCGAGGCCGAGCAGGAAGAGGAAGGCGTTGAACGGGCTAAGGGCCGCGCCCAGGTCGCGCAGCGTCTCGGAGCGGAGCTTCTGCAGGTAGCCGTAGACGCCGAACGTTTCGTGGAACGCCAGGCCGTGGTAGGCGGGCGACGGGTCGGCGACGACAGGGAAGCGGCCATTGGACCAGTCGAAGCGCCCGGACTCGACGACGATGCCGCCGATGCTTGTGCCGTGGCCGCCGATGAACTTGGTGGCGGAGTGGACGACGATGTCCGCGCCCCACTCGATGGGGCGGCAGAGGTAGGGCGTCGCAAAGGTGTTGTCTATCATCAGCGGCGCGCCGTGGGCGTGGGCGATGGCGGCGACGGCTTCGATGTCCAGGACGTTGCCGCCGGGGTTGCCCACGGTCTCGCCATAGAACACCTTCGTGTTGTCCTGCGCTGCGACTTCCCACGCGCCCAGGTCGTCGGGGTCCACGAAGGTCAGGCCGACGCCGAGCTTGCCGAGCAGGTGCTTGAGCTGCGTCGTCGAGCCGCCGTACAGGGCGCTGGACGAGACGACGTGGTCGCCGGGGCGCAGCATCGTGAAGAAGGCGGCGGCCTGCGCCGCCAGGCCGCTGGCGAAGGCGACGCCACCGACGGCCCCCTCCAGGTTGGCGACGCGCTCCTCGAACGCCGCCGTCGTCGGGTTCATGATGCGCGAGTACGTGTTGCCGTATTCCTGGAGGTTGAAGTACGCGGCGGCGGCCTCGGTATCCTCGAAGACGTAGCTCGTCGTCTGGTAGATGGGCACGGCGCGGGCGCCGGTGGTCGGGTCGGGGCGTTGGCCCGCGTGGATGCTGCGGGTGTCGAACCCAAACAGGTGGTCGCTGCCGTTGGCGGCAATGGGGTCCGGGTCGTGGTGGGAATCAGGCATGGTGGGTCTCCGTTAGAGCTGGCCGGCTTGAACCGCTACGTAGGCGCGGTCCAGAAAGTCACGGATGATGGGGATCTGCCGCGCCTCCTCCAGGAGGAAGGAGTCGTGGCCGTAGCTCGTGTCCAGGTTGTGGTGTTCGACGTGGCGGCCGTTGATGCGCAGCGCCCGGGCGATGGCCTCCGAGTCGGCCGGCGGGTACAGCCAGTCGGACGAGAACGAGATGAGCAGGAAGCGGGCGTAGGCGCGGGACAGGGCGTGCTCCAGCGAGCCAAAGCCGTGGGAGCGCGCCAGGTCGAAGTAGGTCAGGGCGCGGGAGATATAGAGGTAGCTGTTGGCGTCGAAGCGCCGGGCGAACTTCTCGGCCTGGTGGCGCAGGTAGCTCTCGACGGCGAAGTCGGCGCTTGTCAGCGCATACGACGGCCCCTCGCGGTCCTGCCAGCGCCGCCCGAACTTCTCGGCCATGGACTCGGCGGACAGGTAGGTGACGTGGCCGACCATGCGCGCCACGCCGATGCCGGCGGTGGGCAGGCGCCCCGTGCCGTAGTAGTGGCCGCCCTGCCAGGCCGGGTCGGCCATGATGGCGTTGCGGGCGATGGCGTTCCACGCGACACCCTGCGCGCCCAGGTGGGCGGTGCTGGCGATGGGAATGCACGTCTTGACGGCGTGCGGCCACCGCACCGCCCACTCCATGGCCTGCATCCCGCCCAGGGAGCCGCCGCTGATGGCGAACAGCGTCTCGATGCCCAGGTGGTCCAGGAGGGCGCGCTGCGCAGCCACCATGTCGGCGACGGTGACGACGGGGAAGTCGGGGCCGTAGGGCCGCCCGGTGGCCGGGTTGGCGGAGGACGGGCCGGTCGAGCCGCGGCAGCCGCCGATGATGTTGGACGCGACGATAAAAAACTTGGTGGTGTCGAATGCCTTGCCGGGGCCAATCATGCCGTCCCACCAGCCCAGCCCGCCTTTCGCCACGACGCCGCGCTCCTCCGCCGCGATGCCGTCGAGCGCCGTGGGCGTGTCCAGGTCGGCGCTCCAGCCGGCGGCGTGGGCGTCGCCGCTGAGAGCGTGACACACCAGGATGACGTTGTCGCGGGTGGGGGACAGCGCGCCGTAGGTCTCGTAGGCGATGCGGACGGGCGACAGAACCGCGCCCGATTCGAGGACGAGCGGGGCGGGCAGATCGAAGGTCTGGGTGCTGACCACGCCGACAGCGCCGATGCGGCGGGTGGACAGGGGATCGGTGGGGGCAGGGGCCGGGTTGCTCACGCGATTGTCTCGGTGCAGGGGATCGTCATTAGCGCGATAGAGTAGCCGCAAACCGCTGCGATGTCAAACGAGGAAGGGCAAGCCACGACGCAATTCTGTAGTTGACGAAAACCGTGTCCTGCCCTATAATCCGCCGATTAAGAGTTCAGGCCTATGTCAGGCCCTCCTTTACTGTCCGTTGCCGACTACAAGTCGGCGCCGATGTTCTCCGCGCTGAGAATACCCCCCTCGTCACGGACAAGGGTATCCCGGGCTGCCCGCTGACGCGCGGCCATAACATCGCTCCCAAGAAGCAGGTTCGCATGAAAAACCTCTTACTGGGCCGTTTCAGCTTTATTGTCATCCCGTTGCTCTCGGCAGCCCTGGCGCTGTTGGTCGGCGGCATCATCCTCCTCTTGTTGGGGGCGAATCCGATTGGGGCGTACATCGCCATGTTGCAGGGCGCGTGGGGCAGCCCGAACGCCCTCGCCGACTCGATCGTCAAGATGACGCCCCTGCTGTTTGTCGGCGTTGGCATCTGCATCGCTTATCGTGGCGGCATGGTCAACGTCGGTGGGGAGGGGCAGTTCATCCTAGGCGCGCTGAGCGCCACGGTCGTCGCCCTGGCCTTCCCGTCGTGGCCCAACTGGCTGCTCATCCCGGCCGCGCTCGTCGCGGGCTTCTTCGTCGGCTCGCTGTGGGGCGGGCTGGCGGGTGTGCTCAAGGCGCGGTTCAAGGTCAACGAAGTGCTGAGCACGGTCATGCTGAACGCCATCGCGCTCCAGTTCATGACCTATCTGCTCCACGGCGCGCTGATTGACCCGACCGAGCTGGACAACATGATCCGCATCCCGCAGACGCAGCGCCTGCCCGTGGCGGCGGATCTGCCCCGCCTCGTGCCGACCCGCCTGCACCTGGGGGCGGCTCTGGCGGTCGTGGCCGCCATCCTGGTCTACGTGCTGCTGTGGCGGACGACCATCGGCTACCGCATCCGCGCGGTCGGCTTCAACCCCTTCGCCTCGCGCTACGCCGGTATTCGCGTCAGCCGCTTCCAGGTGCTTGCCATCACCCTGAGCGGCGCGCTGGCCGGTCTTGCGGGCGCGGTCGAAATCCTGGGGGTCAACCACCGCCTCTTCACCGACGGCTCGGCGACGGGTTTCACGAGCAATGCCGGCTTCAACGGCATCGTCGTCGCATTGTTCGGCAACCTGAACCCGTTAGGTACGATCCCGGCGTCGTTCCTATTCGGCTCGCTGCTCGTCGGCGCGAATAGCTTGCAGCGGTCGGTGCAGGTTCCCTCGGCCTTTGTCACTACCCTGGACGGTCTGATCGTCATCTTCGTCGTTGCGACCCAGGCGTGGGGACGCCGGATGAGCCAGCGCCGCGTCACTTCGACGCCGCCGTCGGGCGAGGCCACGCCGGAGACCGTCCAGATCGCCGATCAGGTACTATCTGATCCGCAGAACGTCGCGTAGGGGAGGGAGCATGCTTACCGATCTACTTGCGCCCAAGGTCCTCATCGGCATCCTCGCGTCGGGCATCATGCTGGCGACGCCGTACCTCTACGCCTCGCTTGGCGAGATGTTCGGGCAGGTCAGCGGCGTGCTCAACCTGGGCCTTGAGGGCATCATCCTCATGGCGGCGTTCTCGGCGTACTACGTTGTCCTGACCACGGGCAACCTGATCGCCGGCCTCCTTGCGGGGATGATCGTCGGCGCGCTCATGGGGGTGCTGACGTCGTTCATCAACGTGACGCTGAAGGCGAATCAGGGCATCAGCGGCATCGGCATCTTCATGTTCGGTCTTGGGCTGAGCGACCTGTTGTTTCGCGTGACCGTCGGGACGCCGCGCACCCTCAACGGCTTTCCGTCGCTGCGCATTCCCGTCCTGAGCGACCTGCCCGTGCTAGGCCCGATCTTCTTCAACCAGAACATCCTGGTCTACGGCGCGTATGCCCTGGTGCCCATATCGTGGTTTATCCTGACCAAGACGTCCATCGGCCTGAAGATACGCGCCGTCGGGCAGACGCCGGCCGCGGCCGACAGCCTGGGCATCAGCGTTGCCCGCATCCGCTACCTGACTGGCACAGTGGACGGCCTACTGGCCGGGGTGGCCGGCGCGTCCCTGTCCATCGCGCTGCTCAACGTGTTCCAGTCGAACCTGACGAGCGGCCTGGGCTTCATCTCCGTCGCCCTGGTGTACTTCGGGGCGTGGCGGCCGGTGCGCATCATGCTCGGCGCGCTGCTGTTCAGCATGGTCAACGCGCTCCAGCTCTGGATCCAGACCCTGGGCATTCCCCTGTCGTCGGACCTGGCTGGGATGCTACCCTACATTCTTACCATCGTCGCCCTGATCTTCGCTGCGCGCTCCCTCATCAACGAGCCGACCGCCCTGACGAAGGCATTCGAGCGCGGCGAGTAACACAGGAGCCTGGACGACTGTCATGACCGACAACGACCTGGCGCTGCTGCGCCGCGCCATCGAGATCGCCAGGGGGGCGCGCGCCCACGGCAACCACCCATTCGGCGCGCTGCTCGCGGACCGCGACGGCGTGGTGCTGCTCGAAGCCGAGAACACCGTCACCACGGAGCACGACTGCACCGGCCACGCCGAGACCAACCTGATGCGGCTGGCGTCGCGCCAATTTGAGCCTGAGTTTCTGGCGACGTGTACGCTGTACACGAGCACCGAGCCGTGCGCCATGTGCGCCGGCGCGATCTACTGGGGACAGGTCGGGCGCGTCGTCTTCGCCATGAGCGAAGAGGGCCTGCTGGAGTTGACCGGCGACGACCCGGAGAACCAGACTTTCTCGCTGCCCTGCCGCGAGGTGTTCGCCAGGGGACAGCGGCCCGTCATCGTGGAGGGTCCGGCGCTGCAAGAGGAAGCCCGCCAGGCGCACGCCGGTTTCTGGCACTAACGTTCCATCGCAATTGACCGACACCCTCACCATAACCCTGAAGGAGAAGAACCATGAGGACAAGATACTGGATCATCGCATTGGCCGTCGTGCTGATGCTCGCGCTCGCCGCCTGTGGTGGCGGCGCTGCCCCCGCCGCGCCTGCCGCGCAGGCCCCGGCCGCCGCGACGAGCGCGCCGGCTGCGGCTCAGCCCGCGGCGCCAACGGCGGCGCCGGCTGCGGCGAAGGCGACTGAAGCTCCGAAGGCCGCGGCGCCAACGGCGGCGCCGGCAGCGGCGAAGGCGACCGAGGCCCCGAAGGCCGCCGCGTCGGGCAAGCCCTTCCGCGTCGCCCTCATCATGCCGAGCGCGAAGAACGACCTCTCGTTCAGCCAGAGCATGTACGACGCCGTGGCGAGCATGCAGACCCAGCTCGGCAAGGACAAGTTCGAGTTCGCGTACACCGAGAACATGTCGAACGTGACCGACGCCGCCGCCGCCATCCGCGACTACGCCTCGAAGGGCTACGACCTGATCATCGCCCACGGCTCGCAGTACGGCGCGTCGCTGGCCGAGATCGCCCCCGACTTCCCCAAGCAGTCGTTCGCCTGGGGCACGGCGGTGGACACCTTCGAGAGTAAGGGCATCAAGAACATCTTCGCCTACACTGTGGCCTCTGACCAGGGCGGCTACGTCGAGGGCACGATGGGCGCGAAGCTCTCCAAGAGCGGCATCCTGGGCTACATCGGCCCGCTGCCGGTCGGCGACGGCAAGCTCACCGGCGACGGCTTCCAGGCCGGCGCGAAGGCCACCAACCCGAACGCCAAGGTGCAGGTGACCTACGTCAACTCGTTCAGCGACGTTGCCCTGGCGTCCCAGGCGGCGCAGACGCAGATCGCGTCGGGCGCGGACGTGCTCGCGGGCACGTCACAGAACATGGTCGGCGCGGTCAGCGTCGTCAAGGACAAGAACGCTCTGTGGTTCGGCAACGACGTGGACCAGGCGTCGCTGGCCCCGAACAACGTCGTGGCGAGCCAGGTGTACGATTGGACCTACGCGCTCAAGGGCATGATGGACGACATCAGCAAGGGCAAGCTGGGTACCAGCGTCTACACCCTGACACTGAAGAACGGTGGGCTGAAGATGGTCAACAACCCGCAGTTCAACCTGCCGCCCGAGGTCAAGGCGCTTGCCGACAAGACCATCGCGGGCATCATTGACGGCTCCATCAAGACCACCGGGCAGTAGCCAACGCCGTCGTTTCGCTGTAAATGGTGGTGGCGCCGCCTTCTGGCCCCCCCCACCAGCCCCCGCCTCGCTACCCTCGTCACCCCCTTCCTCCCCCACCTGTGGGGGGAGGAAGGGGGTAGGGGGAAGGAGGAGGGATGAGCGAGGTATCCTATGCCAGTCTCCTCAATTCGCAAGGTTGAGCTACGCGGCATCACGAAGCAATTCCCCGGCGTTCTCGCCAACGACCACGTTAACTTCGACGTGAGCGCGGGCGAGGTCCACGCGCTGCTGGGGGAGAACGGCGCCGGCAAGAGCACGTTGATGAAGATTCTGTATGGGCTGTACCAGCCCGACTCGGGCGAGATCCTCATCAATGACCGGCCGGTGACGTTCAAGTCGCCCGCCGACGCCCTCCGCAACGGCATCGGCATGGTGCATCAGCACTTCCAGCTCGTGCCCAGCTTCACTGTCGCCGAGAACGTCACCCTCGGCCTGCCGTCGGGCCGCGGCGGCGTCCTGGACCGCGCCGCTGTCGGGTCGCGCATCCGCGACCTGGCGAAGCAGTACGGGCTGAGCGTAGAGCCGGATGTGTATGTCTGGCAGCTGGCCGTCGGTCAGCAGCAGCGCGTCGAGATCGTCAAAATTCTGTATCGCGGGGCGGAGCTGCTCGTGCTGGACGAGCCGACCGCCGTCCTGACCCCGCAGGAAGTGGACGACCTGTTCGTCACCCTCCGCCAGATGGCCCAGGAAGGCCATTCCATCATCTTCATCTCCCACAAGCTCCACGAAGTCCTGGCGATTAGCCAGCGCGTGACGGTGCTGCGCGACGGACGGTCGGTGGGGACGTTCCCGACGGCGGAGATGACGAAGGCGGAGCTGGCGCGGCTGATGGTCGGGCGGCCGGTGATGTTGCAGTACGACCGACCGTCGCCCAAGCTCGGCGAGGCGCGGTTGCAGATCGAGAACGTCACCGCGCTCGGCGACCGGGGTACGGACGCCCTGCGCAACGTCACGCTGACGGTGCACGCGGGCGAGATCGTCGGCCTGGCCGGTGTCTCGGGCAACGGCCAGCGCGAGCTGGGGGATGTGCTGACGGGGCTGCGGCCGGTGACCGAGGGGCGTGTCGTCCTGAATGGGCGCGACGTCACGAACGCATCGCCCAACCAGCGCATCGCCGCCGGGCAGTCGGCGATTCCCGAGGAGAGAATGCGCGAGGGCGTGATCACCGAGTTCAGCGTGTCGGAGAACCTGATTCTCCAGGATAACGGCCGGCCGCCCTACTCGCACCGCGGCTTCATGGACTTCAAAGCCATCGCCAAGGAGTCGTCGCGCCTGGTAGAGAGTTTTCGAGTCAAGACGCCGAGCCTGGAGACGCCGGTCAAGAACCTGTCCGGCGGCAACATCCAGAAGCTCATCCTGGCGCGGGAGCTGAACCGCAAACCGAGTGTGCTCATTGCCGCTCAGCCGACGCGCGGCGTGGACATCGGCGCCAGCGAGTACATCCACCTGCGCCTCCTGGAGCAGCGCGCCCTTGGCACGGCGACACTCCTTATCTCTGAGGACCTGGACGAGATTCGGGCGCTGTCCGACCGTATCGCCGTGATCTACGAGGGCCGTATTGTGGGCATCGTAGATGGGCCGACGGCGACGGCCGAGGAGTTGGGGCTGATGATGGCGGGCAGCGTGCGGGAGCAGAGTCAGGCGTGACACCCGCCATGACCGGACCGCAGCGGCTGCGTCTCGTTCTCATCATCGGCGGCCTGTCCGCCTTCGGCCCGCTCTCCATTGACATGTACCTACCGGCGCTGCCCTCGTTGGGGCAGGAGCTGGGCGGCACAGCGTCGGTGGTGCAGCTCACCCTGACCGCGTTCATGCTCGGCCTGGCCGTCGGGCAGCTCGTCGCCGGCTCCCTGAGCGACTCCCTGGGGCGGCGGCGGCCCCTCATCGTCGGTCTCGTGCTCTACACGGCCGCGTCCCTGCTGTGCGGCCTCGCGCCGTCCCTCGCGGCGCTCATCGCGCTGCGCTTCGTGCAGGGCGCGTCCGGCGCAGCGGGAACTGTGATCGCGCGGGCTGTGGTGCGGGACCACTTCACCGGCAACGACGTGGCGCGATTCTTTGGCCTGACCATGCTGGTCAACGGCCTGGCCCCCATCCTCGCGCCCATCATCGGCGGGCAGATTCTGCTGTTCACCTCGTGGCGCGGCGTCTTTATTCTGCTGACTGCCATCGGCGCTGTGATGCTCACCGCCGTCAGCCTCGGCCTGCCGGAGTCGCTGCCGCCCGAGCGGCGGCGGCCGGGTGGCTTCCAGTCGAGCGTCGCGCCGTTCCGTCGGTTAGCCCTGGACCGCGTGTTCCTCGGCTACGCCCTCGCCATGGGGCTGGCGTTCGGAGCCATGTTCGCCTATATCTCCGGCTCACCCTTCGTCCTCGAGGACATCTACGGCATCTCGCCGCAGGCGTTTGGACTGTTCTTCGGCTTCAACGCGCTGGGGATCGTCATGGTCAGCCAGGTGGGCGTGCGGCTCATCGAGCGCGTCGGACCGCGCTCCCTCCTCGCCACAGGGCTAGGGGCCGCCTTCAGCGGCGGCGTGCTTCTGCTCGTCGTCGTGGTGATGGGCGGTGGGCTGGCCGGCATTCTGCCGGCGCTATTCCTCGTCGTCGCCAGCATCGGCCTGACCAGCCCCAACGCCACCGCCCTGGCGATGGCCGACCACCCCGAAATTGCCGGCAGCGCCTCGGCCTTCCTCGGGCTGCTGCAATTCATCATCGGCGCGCTCGTCGCGCCACTGGTCGGTATCGCCGGCACGGCGACGGCCCTGCCCATGGCGATCGTCATCGCCAGCCTCACCGGCGGCGCCGGCGTCGTCTTCCTGCTTCTCACCCATCCCGCGCCGCGCCCCGTGGAGCTACCTCCCCGCAACGCCCCCGGCCGCTGAGCATTGAGGCAGTGGCTTGCGCAGCCGACAGAGTCCCAAGAGAAAACTACTCTGGCCGGCCGGCGACTTCGGCGAATGGGCGCAGGTGGCGGGTGAAGTGCCGCTCTAGATTCGCGGCGTAGGCGTCGGGGTGGCTGCGCAGGAGCGCCATCAGCCGGTCGTAGAACAGGAAGCCGCCGTCGGCCCGCCGCGTCGTCAGCACAGAGCCGAAGGTGACGTGGAGAATCTCCCGCGCGTCGAAGTCCTCCAACAGGCTCGCTAGGTCCGCGTCGGCGACGTCTTCCGGGCGCGGGGCGCGGCTGACGTCGGCGGAGACGTGGTAGCTGGCGCGGTCCACCGGGTATCGCTCGCGGGCGAAGGCGTAGATCTCGCGGAACAGGGCCGGGGCCAGGGGCGCGACGGTGCGCAGGGCCTCGAGGTAGCTCGTGCCGGCCGTCTTGAGATGCACCAGGCCGCGCGTCTGACGCGCCGCGATGGGGTAGACGCTGAACTTGTCGGAACCGGAGTGCAGGCTGAGCTTGTAGGGGCCGTAGACGCGCGCGATGGCGGCGTGGACGGCGAAGTCGTTCTCAAAGGCGTCGAGGTCGCCGATGTAGTCCACGCCTTTCTCAAAGCGGCCAATGTAGCGCGGCGCCAGACTGACCCAGTGGACGCGCAGGCGGCGCAGCTCGCGGGCGATGTAGAGATGCTCGGCGTGGGTCGTCGGCGTCTCCGTCTCGTCCACCGAGACCTCGAGCTCGAACGGCCGCTCTCCCGCGGCATCGGCCAGGTGGCGGTACATGCTGGCGACGTGGGCGATGGCGCGCCCATACTTGACGGCGGCCTCCAGCAGCGTGCGCGTGGTGAACCGAATCGTGTAGCTCTCGACCTCGAACGCCTGGCTCAGGTAGCGCCGCCCCAGCGCCGTCAGGTTGTCTTCGAGCAGGCCCCACGGCAGATCCTCGGCGGCATCGAGCAGCGCCTCACTCGACAGCGTCTCGGCGTCGCTCTCGACGTACTCGCCGGGGTCAATGGTGAAGAAGCTAAAGCCCGCCGCCAGGCAGGCGTCAATGTCGGCCGGCGTCTTCAGGTGGTCGGCATCGGCGCCTACCTCCCCGCGCCAGCCCTCCTGGAAGAGGCCCCAGGTCGCGTCGTCCATGACCTCCTGGGGGGAGCGGCCGGTGCGGGTCATCTCGCGGATAGACTGCTGCGCGAAGATGGGCGCGACCACGTCGCCGGTGGCGCGGACGGCGCGCGCGTGGCCCGGTGTCGCCAGGCCCAGCCGGTCGCCCATGCCCGCCGACGTGCGCAGGCCGAGGGGCTGCGGGCGCAGCCAGGGCAGCGCGGCGCGCAGGGCGGCGGCGTTGTGGGCGTTCATGGGGCCGAGGAGCAGGGTCTGCCCATTGTGCGGGCCTGTCTCGCCCTCGAAGGCGGCGAGGGCAGGGCTATCACCCAGCGCCAGCACGGCGAGACGCGGGCCGTCGGCGGTCACTATGACGCCGACGGTCGCGCCGTCAATGTCCACCACAGATTGCGGAATGAAGTTCAGGTTTAGTGTGGGTTGCATGATTCACTCTCTCAGTCGGTATAGAAGCTCGCCGGCGCGCGGCACGACGAGTCGGCCGCCGTCCTCTGACGTCGGCCAGTCCTCCAGGGCAATGGTCGCCGGATCGCGGTAGCCCAGGTTCACCTGGCGGCAGATGTCCTGCGGGATGCTTGTGGCGAGGGTAACGGCGATGCGCGGGCACTCGACGCCGTCCGCATACGTGCCGACGCCGCGCAGGTGGGTCGAGTGGGCCAGCACGCCCCAGGGGTAGTGCTTGAACGAGTCCCACTGCTTCACGAAATAGTCGCGGACGTGGTAGCCAATCTGGCGGATGACTGCGCCGTGCATGACGCTGATCTCGCGGATGTGGGGCGCGTAGATGATGACCTCGCCGCCGTCGGCGATGACCGGCTCCATCTTGTACATGCCCTTCGCCCCGACCCAGATTTCGTCGTACATCTCCGGCAGCACCGAGAGCACCTGCTGGTAGGGCCGCTCGACGTAGTGGATGTGGGTCTGGGCGGCGAGGTCGGCGGCGGCGGACCAGGCCGCCTCCGGCGTATCCACGAACACACCCTCGACGCCGTCCACGGTCACGACGCTGCATAGGGCGTGGCGCGGGGTAGGGATCATGGCGGCGGCGCGGTCAATCACGGCGCGCACGGCGGTGTCCTTCGTCCCGATGATGCTGTACGACGTCAGCAGCGCGCCGAGCCAGTGGGTGAAGTCAATGATGTCAGGGCCGGCGACACCGGGGAAGAAATACTTGTTGCCGCCGGAGAAGCCGACGACCTCGTGGGGGAAGACCGGGCCGCAAATGAGGATGTGGTCGTACTCCAGGACGAGCCTATTGATGCGCACCGGCACGTCCTGGGCGAACAGGCCGTTGCTCAGGTGGGCAATCTCTTCGGCGGGAATAACGCCCAGCGTCGCCAGGGCGTTCGGGTCGCGCCAGGCGTGGTTGAGCAGGCCGACATCGGCGTAGGTCGTGGTGCGCTCCTCGGCGGAGAGGCAGAACAGGCGCAGCATCTGCGCATCGTCCAGGGGCGGGTGGGTCCCCAGGGCGACGAGGAAGTCCACCGTTTTGGCGCGGGGGCAGAGAGTGCGCGTGAGCAGGCGGAAGAACATGGGTAGGGGCATGGTGCGCGTCTGGTCGGGGACGATGACGAGGACGCGCTTGTCGGTCAGGGGCAGCTTGTCCAGCCCCGCGACGACAATGCGCTCAACCTGTTCCTCGGTGAGATAGGTCTCGCTCGACATAATCATCACATCCTTGTGGGCGGCGCGGATCGTCCGCGCCGCAACTGCCCGTTATTGTACGCCGACTCGCGCCAGATGGGAATTGGAAGAAGCCGCGCTGCTGCCAGCGCGGCTTTCGTCCTGGGAATGGGCGCCGTTAGTTGCGGATGTGCGGTAGGAATAACCGCCACTCGGGGAGGGTCTCAGCCGTGTTCAGCAGGGCCGGGCCGACGCTGATGCTGAAGACACCCGACACCGCGTTGGGGTCGAGGTGGGTGACTTCCACGGTGTACCGCTGTCCCTCCGCCACCTTCAGCTTCTTGAAGAAGTACTCATCCCCGGCCGGTGCGAAGCTGTACTGTCCGATAAGCGCGCCGGGATCGCCCTGGTACACGCGGATGTGCGGCTGCATGTCGAGGGCCAGGTCGGTCACGCGCAGCACGACCTCGCCGCTGGCTTCCGGAACGAACACGAACGTATCCTGATCGCCGGCGCTGTCAATGCGCCCCGGAAAGTCGCGGTTGTCGAGAGTAAGTTGGGTGGGCGGCGGCGTGCCGACAAAGCCACGCTGGAAGCCGGTGACTGTAATGTCCGCGCTGACAACCTCGGCGAAATCCTCGCCGACCGGCGACGGCGGCGGGGCGTAGGTCTCGCCATTCGGCCCGGGCGTGTAGTGGAAATGGTTGTAGGTGAACTCGGCGCGGCCCGAACTGTTCGTGAAGGTGACCTCCACGTGATGGCGGCCCGGAATCGAGTAGGGCATGATGGCTGTGTAAAGCCCGTCGCCGGCGAGGCCGTCGGGGGCAATGCCATCATCGCGGAACGCGACGGGCGTCGCCGTTCCGTCCGGATCCGTCATTGTCGCGGAAACGTCCGCCTTCGTAATCAGGTCTCCGCCCTTGTCCAGGCGCGCGACAAGTCGTCCGGCGTCTGGATACACGATCGCCGGCCCGCCGGTCGGGTAGACCAACCCGCGGTAGCTGTCGCTCTGCGGTACTTTGGCGCTCGCCTGGCCGGGCGGCATCCAGACGACCCTGAGGGCGCTGCGCGCCGAGGAGTTCGGCAGCTCGATGGACGGCCCGTTGTTCCCGGTTGGCGCGACGGCGGCGAGATCAGCGTAGTAGGCGCGCGTCGCAAGGCTCTTGCGCTGTCCGTCCTTCGGGTCATTCTTGGGGTCGCGGCTAAGTACCTGCCAGCCGCTCACGCCATAAACGCGACGGTTCGCGTTCCCGCTCGTCTGGTTGGCGGCAATGGAGAAGTTAAGCCAGTTCAGGTCGTCGGCGTTGTCCGCGCGCCACTGGTTCGTCATCACCGAGTTCTGGACTGCGACGTCACACTTCCACGGGCTGGTGATATCGGACTCGATCGGATTCTTGGGGTCGCAGGCGGCGCTCGCCTTGTACTCGTCGTATAGACCGTAGTAGAAATGCCCCCACTCGTGGGCCATTGTGTAGCCACCGCCCCGCTCCTTCCCGACATTCAGCGGGAAGTACGGGCCGAGGGCCGTGCCTGGGCCGTCGCCGTCAGGGTCGGGTGCGTAGAAGATGTCCGCCATCCATAAGTGCTCCCCGCTGCGGGACCGCCCAGCCACGCTGGCGTGGGGCCACTCCAGGTTCTCCCAGATGACATCGGCAATCTCAGGGCGCTCGCGGTTGACGTAAACCGTAATCGTGCCGACGCGGTGCGCACCGTTAGTCATCTCGAAGATGCCATCAGCGAAGTATCCGAAGATGGTCTCGTAGGTTGCGCGGCCCTGCGGGCTTGGGTCGTGCCACATGGAGACGACGAGATCAACGGTCCGAACGGTGCGGCCTTCTGATTGGGTGCGCGTAAAGGCCACCACGTCGTCTTTCCCGTCGCCGTTGAAGTCGCCGACGCCGCACACTTCTTGCAGGGTGCAGAAGTAGTCGTGCCATCTCTGGCCGGTGCCGACGAATTTTGTTCCATCGGACAACGCCACGTAGACGTCGCTGTCGTTGACGCCGTTGTTGGTGCGGACAAAGGCGATGATGTCGGCCTTGCCGTCGCCGTTGACGTCGCCGACGGCGCAAATCTCCTGGAGGGTGCAGAAGTAGTCGTGCCACTTCTGGCCCGGCCCGAAGCCGCTACCGGTCGAGAGTGCGACCCACACGTCGCTGTCGCCGACGCCGTTGTTGGTGCGGACGAAGGCGATGATGTCGGCCTTGCCGTCGCCGTTGACGTCGCCAACGGCGCAAATCTCCTGGAGGGTGCAGAAGTAGTCGTGCCACTTCTGGCCCGGCCCGAAGCCGCTGCCGGTCGAGAGGGCGACGTAGACGTCGCTGTCGTTGATGCCGTTGTTGGTGCGGACGAAAGCGATGATGTCGGCCTTGCCGTCGCCGTTGACGTCGCCGACGGCGCAAATCTCCTGGAGGGTGCAGAAGTAGTCGTGCCATTTCTGGCCCGGCCCGAAGCCGCTGCCGGTCGAGAGGGCGACGTAGACGTCGCTGTCGTTGGCTCCGTTGTTGGTGCGGACGAAGGCGATGATGTCGGCGCGGCCATCACCGTTGACGTCGCCAACGGCGCAAATCTCCTGGAGGGTGCAGAAGTAGTCGTGCCACTTCTGGCGCGGGCCGAAGTGGTCCCCGTAGGACAGCGCGACGTAGACATCGCTATCGTCAGGGCCGAAGGTCGTGCGGGCGAATGAAATGATGTCGTCGCGGCCGTCACCGTTCACGTCGCCGGTCTTGCAGATCGCCTGGCCGCTGCAGAAATAGTCGCTCCAACGCTGGCCGGCGCCGACAAATCGCGTCCCGTCGGAGAGCGCCACCCACACGTCATCTGAGGCGAGGGGGGCAGCGTGGGCGGCGCTGCCGAGCGCCAGGCCGAAGCCCGACAGGATGCTGATGATAGCGAGGTGAAATAGGAAGCGGCGGAGCTTGCGAGACATGTTGACCATCTTGCCCTCCATATTGGCTCTGGTTCGCACCCTGTCGGAGACAGTTTGGTTTGGCGATTTCCCGGTGTCTACGGACGAGCATCCGAATGTGCAGGGCGAGAGTGTTTGGGAGGCCCGATAGTATATGGTTTCTAGCTTCGTGTCAACTGGCTTTTTCGTGTACGAAGGGCGAAAATGGGGACAGGAAAGTGGTTGACAGCGCGAGAATGAGAAATGAAACGGAGTACAGGCACATGAGGTGGCTGAGGCGCTATAACCCTCTCGTGTTGCTGCTGGCGCTGGGCGCAGGCTTGCTGATGTGTTGCATTGGCGCTGCGGTGGGCTAGGCCATTACACTTTTGGCGAGTGGTGGGGCTAGGCCGGCGCGTCAGTAGTGGTATCGCGCCCGCTGGACCACGAAGGCCGCGAATAGCCGCGAAAGGCACGAAAAAGGATTCCCTCCACGGCTCCTTTTCGTGTCTTTCGCGTCCTTTCGCCCTTTTCGCGGTCCAGCATCTCACGCCCTGGCGGGCGTGTCGCTACGGCGTCCAGAGGGTGCCGTCGGGCCAGCGGCTCTGCGTCCACTCGATGGGCTTGACGGTGATGGGATACTTCGCCGCCTTCGCCTCGTCCAGGTCCACGCCCAGGCCCGGCTTGTCGTTCGCCCACAGGTAGCCGTTGCGCATCTCCGGCGTGCCGGGGAACACCTCATACAGCGCTTCGCCGAAGTTGATCACCTCCTGGATGCCAAAGTTGTGGCAGGCCAGGTCCAGGTGCAGGTTGGCGGCGTGGCCGATCGGCGAGACGTCGCCCGGGCCGTGCCAGGCCGTGCGCACGCCGAACGCTTCGGCCAGGGCTGCCTGGCGGCGGGCCGGGGTGATGCCGCCGATGGCCGACAGGTGGGAGCGGATGTAGTCAATCAGCTGCTCGGCGATGAGCGTCCGCCACTCGACGCTGTTGACGTGCAGCTCGCCCATCGCAATCGGCGTCGCGCACTGCTCGCGCAGGCGGCGGAACCACTCGATCTGGTCCGGGGCGAGGGGGTCTTCCAGGAAGAACAGGTGGTACGGCTCTAGCGCCTTCGCCATGCGGATGGCGTCAATCGGCGCGATGCGCTCGTGGATGTCGTGCAGCAGGAACAGGTCGTAGCCGACGTGGGCGCGCACGTGCTCGAAGAGCGCCGGAATCGAGCGGGCGTACTTGTCGGCGTCGTAGTACATGCCGGGGAAGGCGCTGTCCACGCGGTCCAGGGCACGGGTGCGGTGGGTGGCCTGGGGCGCTTCGCGGCTCGGCAGCGCCGTTGCCGTGCGGATGTCCTGCACGCGCCCGCCGTAGCCGCCCATCTGACAGCGCACCGCCAGGAACCCCTGCTCCTGGTAGCGCACGACGTTGTCCAGCACCTCCTGGGGGTCGCGCCCGTCGGCGTGGCGGTACACCATCGCCGCCTCGCGGCACTTGCCGCCGAGCAGGTCGTAGACGGGCATGTTGGCGAGCTTGCCCTTGATGTCCCACAGCGCCATGTCTACGCCGGCCACGGCATTGTTGAGCACCGGGCCGTTGCGCCAGTAGGAGTTGACCATCATCATGTGCCACAGGTCCTCGCTGTTGCGCGGGTCGCGGCCCTGGAGCAGCGGGTCGAGGTACTCTTCGACGGCGCGGGCGACGAGGGTCGGGCGCTGGGTGAAGGTGGCGCAGCCGAGGCCGTAGAGGCCATCCTGGTCGGTTTCGACCTTGACGACGACAAGGGCGATGCCGTCGGGGGCCGTCAGAATCGCTCGAACGCGGGTGATTTTCATGCGGATGTTCCTATGACCAGATGCGGTCCCAGCTATGCTGCACGTCCCACTCCGGCGTTGGCTCGAAGAAGCCAGGGTCGTCCGGCACGAGGTGCTCGCGAATAGCGTCCGGGTTGATCTCGAAGCCCAGGCCGGGGCCGTCGGGGACAGTGATGTAGCCGTCCTGGATGATGGGCTTCGGCACGCCGTCAATGAAGTCGCCCCAGAACGGCACCTCGGTGAAGTGGTGCTCCAGGGCGATGAAGTTCTGCGTCGCGGCGGCGCAGTGAACGCTCGCCATCGTGCTGATGGGCGTCCCGGCCATGTGCATCGCCATGCTGATGCCGTGCTCCTGCGCCAGGTCGCCGATCCGCTTCGTTTCGAGGATGCCGCCGGATGTCGCCAGGTCCGGGTGGATGACGTTGACGGCGCGCGCCTCCAGTAGCGGGCGGAAGCCCTCCTTGAGGTAGATGTCCTCGCCGGTGCAGACCGGCGTGTTGAGCGCCCGCTCGATCTGCACCCACTTGTCGGTGAACTGCCACGGCACCAGGTCTTCGAGCCACGCCAGGTTGTACGGCTCCAGCGCCTGGCCCAGGCGGATGCAGTCGTCCACGCCGATGTGGCCGAAATGGTCGGCGGCGATGGGCACCTCGTCGCCGACGACGGAGCGCACCTGGTCCACGTACTCGCAGATGAGGTCAATGCCCTTCGGCGTCAGGCGCACGTGGGTGAACGGGTGCATCGTCCACTGCGTGTTGAGCATGCGCTCGATCTCGTCACCCGGATCGCCCGGCAGCATGCCCTGGGGCCAGCTCAGGGCGCCCCGGACGCCGATGAGCGGCTGGACACCGAGGTCCATCTTGAGCATCGTGAAGCCCTTGTCCAGGCGGCCCAGGAGCCGCTGTCCCATCTGCGCGCCCGTCGGCTCGTTGGGCGTGTCGCAGTAGATACGGATGCGGTCGCGGAACTTGCCGCCGGCGAGCATGAAGGCCGGGACGCCATACGCCTTGCCGGCCAGGTCCATCAGGGCCATCTCGACGCCGCAGACGCCGCCGCCCTGGCGGCCGTGGGAGCCGAACTGCTTGATCTTGCGGAACACGCGGTCTACGTTGCACGGGTTCTCGCCGAGGAGGCGGTTCTTGAGCATCAGGGCATAGTTCTTGGTCGCCAGGTCGCGCACCTCGCCGTAGCCGCTGATGCCCTGGTTGGTGTCGAGGCGGACGATCGTGAAGCGCCAGTGGTCCCAGCCGACCGTCGCCGTGCGCATATCGGTAATCTTCAGGTCACTTGGCCGCGAGCCGGTTCGGATGTGGTCTTCAGGGCGGGGTGCGTCGTCGGTGGTCGCTGCGGCGCTCATTGGGCGATGCCCTCCTCCTGATCGTGCAGCCAGCCGAGGAGGCGCTCGGCCTTGCTGCAGTCGAAGAAGCCGCGCGTGCCGCTCAGGTCGCCTCGGATCGGCACGTTTGGGAAGAACTCGCCGGCCAGATCGAGGGACGGCGTCTCTTCGGTCGTGTGGGGCGCGATGATATAGAAGACCTCGTGGCCCTTATAGTCGGCAGTCATGACCGACAAGCACGCCCGCGCGGCCCTGTCCAGCACAGTGTAGCCCCACAGATGCTTTGCCAGGACCTTCCCTAGCCGCCGGGCGTGCTCGACCGCGACGGCCCGCTCCTGTACCACCCAGTGGAAGCGCATGCTGGCGATGGTCATGTTCTCGTGGCGCCGGGCAATGGAGTCGCCTTGCTCCTCGCAGATCCACTTCGACAGGCTGTAGGGGTCCTCGTTGTACGTGGGATGCTCCTCGTCGAGCGGGAAGTAATCATAGCGCGGTCGGCGGCTATAGGCAGCCCCCGTGGCGTTGACGCTGGACGCCTGGCATACGTGGGTGATGCCAACCTCTACGGCGGCAGTCAGGGCGTTGTAGCTGCCGACCACGTTGTTGTTGTGGACGATGTGCGCCGGGTGGCCGTGGGGCGATGGGATGGCGGCCATGTGGATGAGGCCGTCGCAGCCGCGCAGGGCGTTCTCGGTGGCCGTGTAGTCCACCATGTCCGCGTCTACGTAGACAAGGTTGGGGTTGTCGGAGTCGTGGCCCGGATGCACGCGGTCAATGCTCACGACGCTGTGGCCGTCCGCCAATGCCATCCTTGTGATTGCGCGGCCAATGCGGCCGCTGCCCCCCGTCACTGCGATTCTCATAGTGTATCCTCATCAGTGTCGTTTATGGTTCTCGCCGCGTGATGTGTTGAATGCGGTCGAAGTCGCGGTCGTAGCTCACGACCTGCGTGATATGCTGCCGCTCCATGTGGGCGACGGTCAGCGCATCCTCAAAATCGAGGTTGGTGGAGGCGTAGATATCAAGCGCGCGCAAGTACATGCGGCGGTGCGGCAGTTTCAGGCCCGGCAGCGAAACGAGGGGATAGAGCAAGGCGCGAATGTCTGTCCGTGGCACACCGTAGGTTGCACGAGAGGACAGAATGTATACAACTTCGGCAATAACCGCCTCGCTGGTTGTAAGCTCGACCTCGTGGCGCTCGGCTTGTTCAAAGAGGGCAAAGCACGCTTGAGCCTTCTGCGGGTCGTCGTTGGTCAGGTGGCGAATGAAGATGTTGGCGTCGAGGAATTCCATGCTATTGGCTCTGCATGTCCTGAATGACTTGCTGCGCGTGCTCGTCGAGCGCCAAGTCACGTAGCTCCTTGAAATCTTCCGGCTGTTTCCGTGGCTTGACTGCCCCAAAGGTATTAGCCAGGCTGAGGGGTGAAGGAGCCAACTCCACACGTTCCCCAACGATCCGAAACACGACCTTGTCCCGTGGCTTGATGCCCAGGCGACGGCGCACAGCCGCCGGGACAGTGACCTGGCCCTTCTCGGTCAGAGTACCGACATACTCTTCAGGCGCATCCATGCCTTACCCCTTGTAATAGGTATTACTCGTCACGAATGTAATACTACACCAGGGCTGCTCAGATGTCTAGCGAGCGGTTCATTTACTGATTCCCCGGCCACAGTGTCGTGAACGTGCAGAACGCGATGGCGAAGCCCAGGAAGTTCCCGGCGAGGGCCAGGCGCACGCTCAAGCTATCTTGCCAGTGGGCGGCGGTGCCTCGGCTGCGGTCGAACAGGCCGCCGATGAGGCCGCCGCCGATTCCCAGCAGGGTCATCAGCACCGGCGGGTTCAGCCAGAACAGCGTGAACTCGTTCGGCAGCACGGGCAGCGCCAGGCGGCATGCGCTGACGGTGAATAGGCCTACGACGATGCCTAGCACGACGCCGCGTGTCGCGCCGATGAGGATACCGAGCCATAGTCCCAGCAGAACGAGGACAATGAACCACGCGCCACCGTTGGCGAAAAGCTGTTGAAGCGAGGCCAGGGGGCCGGACGCGGCCTGGGAGCGGCTCGTGACGGCAAACACAGCAATCAGGGCGATCACCAGGACGGGGATCGCCCACAAGAAGACTTTCCTTAACATGGCTGAGTCCGAAAGGGCGCTGACTGCGAGACTAAGCCGGCAGCAGCTCCGATAGATGCTCTGGCTGAACCTCACCGCGCGATTGATAGAGGAAGCACGCCGCCGCCTGGTGGCTGCTGAGACGATACAGCGGCGGCGGTGTCTTGCAGATGTCCATCGCCACAGGGCAGCGGGCGATGAACTTGCAGCCCGTCGTCGTGTCCTGTAGCTCGGACTCCTGCACCTTGATGCCCGTGCTGCCCCACTGCCTGTTAATGTCCGGCCAGGGAATGGAGTCGATCAGCAGGCGTGTGTAGGGGTGCTGCGGATCTTTGATGACCGTGTCCACGTCGCCCGCCTCCATCACGTTGCCGCGGTAGAGCACGATGATGGACTTAGAGATGTGGTAGGCCGTGGTCAGGTCATGGGTGATGTAGACGATGGACACGCCGTAGTCGCGCTGAAGCGTTTGCAGGGTCTGTAGGATGCTCGCGCGCAGCGACGCATCCACCATGGAGACCGGCTCGTCGGCGACGAGCACCTTCGGGCGCAGGATCAGCGCCCGGGCGACGTTGATGCGCTGGCGCTGGCCGCCGGACAACTGGTGCGGGTAGCGGCCGAGCACGTCTTCCGGCTGGAGGCCGACGGCCTGCAACGCCTCGTCCATGCGCTGCCGCGCTTCTTGCTTGTTCTTGGCGAGCTTGAAGCGCTTGATGGGAACGGTCAGCAGATGGTCCACGGTGTAGAACGGGTTGAAGACGGCAAAGGGGTCCTGGAACACCGCCTGCACCTCGCGGCGAAAGGTGGTGCGATCCTCGCCCTTGAGCTTGCTGACATCCTTCCCTTTGTAGAAGATCTGGCCCGACGATGGCGGTAGGAAGCCGAGCAATAGCATAGCGAGCGTTGTCTTGCCGCTGCCGCTCTCGCCGGCGACCGTGAGAATGGTCGGCTCGTTCTCCGCTAGTATCAGGGAGAGGTTGCTAAGCGCGGTGGTGGAGGTCTTGTTGAGCAGGCCGCGTGAGTATGTCTTTGTGACGTTCCTGAACTCGAGAAGGGGCGTCATGCTTTCGCCTTTTCCGTGTAGAGATAGCAGGCGACGTTCCGGTCGCCCGGCAGCGGCTCGAAAGCGGGCGGCTGGGTGCGGCAGACATCCATGGCGTACTGGCAGCGCGGGTGGAACGGGCAGCCGGTTGGGAGACGCCACAGCGACGGCGCGCGGCCGGGGATGCCCTGGAAGTGGCCTTTGTTTTCGAGGTTGGGAAGGCTGGCGATGAGCGCCTGGGCATAGGGGTGCTTGGGGTCCAGGAACATGTCCCGCACCTTGCTCATCTCCATCAATCGCCCCGCGTACATGACCGCTACCTTGTCCACGAATTGGGCCATTAGCCCCATGTCGTGGCCGATGAGAATCACGGCCGCGCCGAGGTGCTGCTGGATGCGGTCAATCGTCTCCATCACCTGGCGCTGCGTGACCACGTCGAGGGCGCTGGTCGGCTCGTCGGCGATGATGAGGCTGGGCGCGAGGAGGATGCCGATGGCGATGCAGACGCGCTGCTTCATGCCGCCGCTCAGCTCGTGCGGGTACATCTTGTAGACGCTCGGCTTGAGGTCCACGGACTCGAGGGCCTCGATACATCGGGTTTCGACGTCGGCCTTCGACATCTCTGGGATGTGTGCCCTGACGGCGTCTCGCATCTGGGCGCCAATGCGCGTGACCGGGTTGAGCGAGTTCATTGCGCCTTGCGGAATGTAGGCCACTTTGCTCAGCCGGGCTTCCAGCATCTCGTCGTTCGTCAGTTTCATGAGGTCGGTGTCGTCAACGATAACTTCACCGCCCTCGATGCGGCCTGGCGGCTTGATCATGCGCATCACGGCCAGAGCCATGGTGCTCTTGCCGGAGCCGGACTCGCCGACCAGCCCGAGCTTCTCGCCGGCATTCAGCGTCAGGCTGACGCCGTCGAGCGCCTTGGCGCGGCCGAGGTCGGTATAGTACGTGACGTGGAGATCTTTGATCTGAAGAATCGGGGTACCCATAGATGTCCTACTCTGACCGCCGCACGCGCGGGTTAGCGAATTCGTCGAGACCCATGATGATGAGGGCGAGGGAGCCGAGGATGAGCACCATGGCCAGGGCTGGCCACATGGGCCACCACCACCAGCCGTTGAAGAAAGCGCCTTGGGACTGCGCCGACCAGATGAGGTTACCGAGCAGCGGCTCGCGCAGCGGGCCGAGGCCAAGCACCGCCAGGTAGAACGCCGCGAACTCGGCTGCAAACACCGCCGTCACGAACGACGCAACGATGAACGGAAGTAAGTTGGGTAAGAGTTCCTGGAAGATGATCGCCAGGTCCCCCATGCCAGATAACTTGGCGACGGAGACGAACTGTCTTTCCTTCATGGACAGGACTTGGGACCGGATGACGAGAGTCGGGAACATCCACGCCAGCAACACGACCACGAAGGCCATAGTATAGATCGTCACATCGCGCTTGTCGAGCGAGCCTGCGATCACCACCTGGATAAGCAGGACGGGAATAGGAATGAGGATAGAGCTGATGCCCTTAATGCCCGAGTCGACCGGGCCACCGAAGTAGCCCGAAATGAAGCCTAGCACAACCCCGACCAGGGTGGCGATCGCGCCCGCCAACAGGCCGATCACCGCAGTCTGCCACATGCCGACCACCATCGCCGCGAGCATGTCCCGGCCGAAGAAGTCAGTGCCGAGAGGGTACTGCAGGCTTGGCGGCTGCTTCGTGCGCACAGAGAGCGGGTAGGCCTTGGCCGTGTCAACGGTGAGCAGGCCGACGACGGTGAACGCAACGAGCAAGAACAGGAGAAACAAGCCGATGCTGAGGCTCTTGTTGCGCCGCAGATAGCGCAGCAGGAGCGTCAAACGGCTTGGCTGACGAACCTCGGCCGTGGGAACCGCTGTCGTGCTAGGGGCCTGGGAAATCGCTTCGGTTGCCATGTCTGCGCTCCTGCCTGCTAATGACGAATCCGCGGATCGAGCAGCGGGTACAGCAGCTCGACCAGCACCATCAACACCGCCACGGCGATGATAATGAACAGAACGATCCCGTAGATGACCGGGAAGTCGTTCGAGCGTATGGCGTCGTTGAGAACGGACCCAAGCCCCGGCAGCCCGAACAACCCCTCGACAACGATGCCCGCCGTCACGACCGTGCCAAGCGCCAGTGCCAGCCCTGTGACCTGCGGCAGAAGCGCGTTGCGGAAGAAGTAGTCTCTGAAGATGGTCTGATTACTGAGCCCTTTGTGCTCGGCGAAGTTGACATAGTCCTCGCCCTGAATCGTCACGCCCATGCCGCGCATGGACAGCACCCACCCGCCGACGAGGCCGAAGATTAGCGCGAGCGCAGGGAGAACCTGGTGGTTCAGCACGTCACCCGCAAAGTCCCACGACATGTTGGGGACCTTGCCGATAGAGTAAGCGCCACCTAACGGAGCTATAGCTAGTCTGAAACCGAAGATGAATAGCAAGAACACGCCTAGCAGAACTGGAGGCACGCCGGTCAGGAGTACGAAAGGTGTTGATAGGCCGCGCGACCAGCCGGGCGCGCGCGGCCACGCCGAGATGGCGCCCAAGACTGTGCCGATCGCAAAAGCCAGCAGTGCCGTGACAATGAGCAGACCGCCCGTCCACGGGATGGCTTCGGTAATCAGGTCGATGACTGTCTTAGGGTATTTGTTGAGGCTCACACCCAGGTCGAACCTGGCGATGCTGGCCATATAGACGAGATACTGCTCATACAACGGCTTGTCTAGGCCAAACTGCCGGCTATAGGAGTCGATGATTTTCTCGAGGTCGGCCGGGGAGAATCCACCGGTTCGCGCCAGCTCGTTGAAGCGTTCGCGAATTGGGTTTTTAGGCGAGATGCGTGGGATAAAGAATGTGATTGTGGCTGCCGCCCAAATCACCAGCACCAAAAACAGCAAGCGGCCCAGGACAAACCTTACGCTCACGTGACTTCTCCTCTACCTAGACACTGGCCTTCGTGTCGCCACCGTCGCTCTCGTCGTCTGTGACCCTTGAATTGGACGGTTCGTTGCTCGGTAGGGGCAGGCTTCAAACCTGCCCCTACTTTCGTCGTTCTTCTGCCGGACGACTTGGGTTCAGCGGTCAGGAGGCCCAGGTTGCGCGCACGTCGCGCGCAACCTGGGGTATCTCGAAACGCGGGTTACTTCTGCGCTTGCTTCAGGCCGATCACGACGGGCATGCCGGTGTGCGCCCAGAACGCGCCGTTGGTCCCCATGGCCGGGTTTGCGGCCGTGGGCCAGTTGGTCCAGTAGGTCTGGTTGTAGGGGATGCGGTGCAGCCACTGGATCACCGGGACGTCAATCTGGTCGCGCCAGTAGATCTCCAACGCCTTCGCGGCCAGCTCCTGGAACTTCGGATCGTCGGCCGACAGCGGGGCCATCTGGTCAATGATCGCGTCGTACTCAGGGTTCTTGTAGCGCGAGAAGCGGTTGTTGCCGGCGGTCGTGCCGATGGACGAGGCGAACTTGCTGTGGTACAGGTTGAACGCCGCATACGGGTCAACGGTGCTCGCGCCGTGGCCGAACATGTAGAAGCCGGGCTTGCCGTCGGCCATGTTCTGGTAGGCGTCGGTACCGAAGTTAATGCTGGTGTCAATGCCGCACTGGCGCAGCATCTCAGCGAGCACGGGCACGATGTCGCTGTGGATGCCCTCGAAGCCCTGGATCGTGCCAGGAATGGTCTGCCCATCCTTGGCCCACAGGCCGTCCTTGTTCTTGGCAAAGCCGGCCTCGGTCAGCAGCTTCGCAGCCTCGGCGGGGTCGTACTTGCGCGGCTGGTACTTCTCGATGAGCGCCTTGACGGCCGGCGAGTCGGCGAACTTCTGGAGGTTCGGGTACAGCGGGAACGGGTAGATCGTGGCGATCTTCGCGCCCTCGTACACGATGTCGTCAATCTTGTCGCGGTCAATGCACAGGCTGACGGCGCGGCGGACCTTGACGTCGTTGAACGGCGCGATCTGGGTGTTCATCCACAGCGAGTTGGGCCACCAGTCGAGATAGCCGTAGGGCGGCTGGTTGCCGGAGTGCGTGGTGACCTTGGCGTTGTTCTTGAGGATGTTGCCGATGACCGCGCTGCGCATGTCGAGGGTGGCGTCGAAGTCGTTGACCACGACGCGCTGGGCCACGGTGTCCATGTTCTGGCCGACCTGGCCGCCGATGTTCTGCATGACGATGCGCTTGACTTCCGGCAGCGGCGCGAGGCCGGCCTTGGCGGCCCACCAGTCAGGGTTCAGGTCGAAGATCTTCGAGTTCTTGTCCCAGCTCACCAGGTTGTACGGGCCGGAGTGGGCAATGTCCAGGCCGCCGGCGAAGGCGTTGACATCGGCCTGCTTGCTCAGCACGTGCTCAGGAACGATCGGGATGCCCGTGTCGAACTTGAGGGTGAGCACTTCGTACGCGAAGCGCGGCGCCGGCGTCTTGAACGTCACGACGACGGTCTTGTCGTCCACAGCCTTGACGTCCTTCACGAACTGGTCGAACTCGGCGTGGTAGGGCAGCTTGTCGTTCTTCATCTGACCCTGGAACGTGTAGACCACGTCCTTCGAGGTCACCGGGGTCCCGTCGCTCCACTTCGCCTGCGGGTTGAGCTTGATGGTCAGCTCGGTGAAGTCAGGCTTGGTGTACTCCATGCTGGAGGCGAGCCAGGGGATGGCCTTGTTGCCAAAGATGCCGTAGTAGGCCAGGCCTTCCCACATCATGGCGTTGCCTTCCTGGTGCGTATAGCCAGGAATGGCCCACGGGTTGGTCACGCCGATGGGCGAGGCGATGCTCCAGCCGAGGTTGAGTGTCTGGTTGCGCGGAACTTCCTTGAGCGGGCCAGACGAGAGGGCCTGTTGGGCGGCAGCGGTCGGCTGTGCAGCGGCGGCCGGCGCCTTGGTCGGCTCAGCCGCCTTCGGCGCGGCGGTCGGGGCCGCAGCCTTCGGCGCGGCAGTCGGTTCCGCGGGCTTCGGGGCGGCCGGTGCGGCGGTCGGTGCGGCGGCCTGCGGGGCCGGCGCAGCGGGGGCGGGGGCGGGGGCTTGCTGCGCGCACGCTGCCAGAACCAGCAGCGCGACCACAGCGAGGTACGTCGCAATCCTCAGACGCATCATGGGTTGCTCCTCTCCTATGAGGGGGTGGTGATGGGCGCCAACGTTGGCGCATCGTACCTGAACAAGACACTACTTCCGAACGTTAGACAGGTTCCGCCAATAATCTTCCTCCTTCAGGGGCGACAGCGGCGTGAGGCTTCCGAGTAAGGCACGTGTCGCCAATAGACAGGTCGATTCGGAACTTCTCCGGGCCGTGAGAACACGCAGAACGCGTGCAGGGATGATGGCAAGGACATGTTGGCAGAATCGTCTAGCTTGACTCCATCGTCTGTATGCAACCCAGGTTACGTCACGGGAATTTGTCGAGTACGCGTCGGACTGATTCTACCCTCTTTTTTGAAAGCGTCAAGCCGCCCGCAAACGATTACGTGGGCAAG
This sequence comes from Anaerolineae bacterium, assembly GCA_046328525.1. Taxonomy (GTDB): domain Bacteria; phylum Chloroflexota; class Anaerolineae; order Epilineales; family JAHCIE01; genus JBDHWG01. Next base: position 1,202,083 of record JAXLWK010000003.1, on the reverse strand, counting down.
TCCCCTTAACTTTAATAAAACTTTAAGTTTCCGTCTAGAAATTGGTCGCCAGAATTGCCGTCGGGCGTGCGCGCAAAGGATTGCGTTTTCATGCCCAGTTCGCTATACTACCGCCGAAACTTAGCCCTTAGAGAGCGACCATGAGCAATCTTGCGCCCGCCGTCGAAGCCTGGGCCGAGACGGTCATCATCCCAACGTATGGCATTGGGGAGCCGGACAGGAACCCGATGTTCTTGGAGAAGCGTGTCTACCAGGGCAGCAGCGGCGTCGTCTACCCGCACCCTGTGATAGATAGGGTGTTCGACGAGAAGGCCGACAGGCCGTACACCGCCCTGTTCCTGGAAAACCGCTATCTCAAGGTCATGATCTTGCCAGAGCTAGGCGGCCGCGTCCAGATGGCGCTGGACAAGACGAACGGCTATCACTTTATCTACTACAACCGAGTTGTCAAGCCCGCGCTAGTCGGGCTTGCCGGGCCGTGGATTTCCGGCGGTATCGAGTTCAACTGGCCGCAACACCACCGCCCAAGTACCTTCGATCCGGTGGACTGGCGCATCGTCAGGACCGACGACGGGAGCGCGACGGTATGGTGCGCCGAGACTGAGCGGATGTTCTTCACCAGGGGGGCGCACGGCTTCACCCTCTACCCGGAGCGCGCCTCCCTCGAAGTGAGTGTCCAGCTTTACAACGGGACGAGCGAGCCGCAGACGTTTCTATGGTGGGCGAACCCGGCGGTGGCCGTGAACGACGACTACCAGTCGGCCTTCCCGCCGGATGTCCACGCCGTCATGGACCACGGCAAGCGCGACGTGAGCGACTTCCCCATCGCCACAGGTGTCTACTACAAGGTCAACTACGCGCCCGGCACGGACATCTCGCGCTACAAGAATATCCCCGCGCCGACCTCGTATATGGCGTACCACTCCGACTACGACTTCCTGGGCGACTATGACCACGGGCGGCGGGCGGGCATGCTGCACATCGCCGATCACCACGTCGTGCCGGGCAAGAAACAGTGGACGTGGGGCAACGGCGAGTTCGGGCAGGCGTGGGACCGCCACCTGACCGACGAGGACGGCCCATATATCGAGCTGATGTGTGGCGCGTTCACCGACAACCAGCCGGACTTCTCGTGGCTGATGCCTGGCGAGGAGAAGCGCTTCAGCCAGGTGTTCATGCCGTACAAGCTCATCGGGCCGGCCCACAACGCCAGCCGCGAGGCCGCCGTGAACCTGGTTGTCGAGGGCGCAACGGCGAAGGTGGGCGTGTACGTCACGCAGCCCCGCGCGGTGCGGGTCGAGCTAGGTGTGGCCGGCCAGGTGGCCTGGGCACGCGACGAGGCGCTCTCGCCGGAGCGCGTCTTGATCGAGACTGTGGCGCTGCCCGCCGACACTGCGCCGACGGCCGTCACCCTGCGGGTCCTGGATGCCGCCACGCAGCGGGAGCTAGTGGCTTTCACGCCGCCATCGCCGGCGCGCGGTCCTATTCCGTCGCCGGCGACGGCGGCGAAACCGCCGAGCGAGATCGCGTCTAACGAGGAGCTGTTCCTCAACGGCTTGCACCTGGAGCAATACCGCCACGCGACCTACGCGCCGGAGCCGTACTACGAAGAGGCGCTGCGCCGCGATCCGCTCGACAGCCGCTGCCACAACGCTCTCGGTCTGCTCCTCTACCGCCGCGGCAAGTTCGCCGACGCCGAGGGCCACTTCCGCCAGGCCATCACCGGCCTCACGCGCCGCAACCCCAACCCCTACGACGGCGAGCCGTTCTACAACCTGGGCCTGGCGCTCAAGATGCAGGGCCGCGACGCCGACGCCTTCGACGCTTTCTACAAGGCGGTGTGGAATGCGGCATGGCAGGATGCGGCGTACTTCGAGCTGGCGCGGCTGGCGGCGCGGCGTGGCGCGTTCGAGGAGGCGCTTCAGTTGGCCGAGAATGCCCTGCGGCGCAACTGGTCGCACCACAAGGCGCGCCATCTCAAGATCGCCCTGCTGCGTCATCTCGAACGTATAGACGCGGCCCTGGACGAAGCGGCGCTGGCGCTCGACCTGGACCCCATGGACGTGAACGTGATGTGGGAGGTCAGGCGGCTCGCCGACGACAGTCTGTTCGACGAGGTCATCACCCCGGCGCCGCACCGCTTCATCGAGGTGGCCCTCGACTACCTGGCGGCGGGCCTGGCCGACGACGCCATCGCCGTGCTGGGTGTTGCGCCTAAGACGGACCCGATGCTCCTATATTTCCTGGCCTATGCACGGCTCGAAGCCGGCGACGCACCGGGCGCGGCGGAGACGTTCGCGGCCGCCGCCACCATGCCGCCCGACTACTGCTTCCCCCACCGCTTGGAGAGCGTCCCGGTTCTGGAGACGGCGATGCGGCTGAACCCGGCCGACGCCCGCGCCCCGTACTACCTCGGCAACTTCTGGTATGCTCACCGCCGCTACGCCGAGGCCATCGCGTGCTGGGAGCGGGCGCGGGACATGGACCCGTCTTTCCCGACGACGCATCGTAACCTCGGCCTGGCGTACTTCAACAAGCTCCAGGACGCGGAGCGGGCGAAGGCGGCCTACGAGCGCGCGTTCAGCCTGAACCCGGACGATGCCCGCGTGCTGTTCGAGCTGGACCAGATCGACAAGCGGCTGAACCGCCCACCCGGCGAGCGCCTGGCTCGCCTGGCAGCCTATCCGCGCCTGGTCGAGCGCCGCGACGACCTGACGATTGAGTTCATCACGCTGCTCAACATTCACGGCCGCCACGCCGACGCCTACGCGGCCCTGATGGGGCGGCGCTTCCACCCGTGGGAGGGCGGCGAGGGCAAGGTGGTCGGGCAATACGTCGTGAGCCTCGTCGAGGCGGCGCGGGCGCTGCTGGCCGACGGGCAGCCCGCTCAGGCCGCCGAGCTGCTGGAGCGGGCAACCGTCTACCCCCACACCCTGGGCGAGGGGAAGCTGCCCAATGCCCAGGAGAACAACATCTACTACGACCTGGGCCTGGCGCTCAGGGCGCAAGGCCGGCACAGCGATGCAACGGCGGCGTTCGAGAGAGCGGCGGCGGGGTCGAGTGAGCCGGTCTCGGCGCTGTACTACAACGACCAGCCGCCTGACATGATCTTCTACCAGGGGCTTGCAAGCCGGCAGCTCGGGCGCGACGCCGAAGCCGCCGCAATCTTCCAGCGCCTCGTGGATTACGGGCGGGCGCACCTGGAGGACGAGGTGACGATGGACTACTTCGCCGTGTCGCTGCCCACGTTCCTGGTATTCGATGAGGACCTGAACACGCGCAACCGCATTCACTGTAACTACATGCTGGCGCTGGGGCATCTCGGCCTGGGGGATGCAGCCGAGGCCGAGCGCGCGTTTGACGCGCTCCTGGCGCTCGACGCCAACCACCAGGGCGCGCTCCTGCACCGGCGATGGGCGGTGGTGTCATGAAATTTCTGTATGTAGTAGCGACTTCAGTCGCTTCCCCGGCCAAAGAACGACTGAAGTCGTCACTACATCGGCTCTTACTTGCGCTCGTTCTGGGTGGCATTCTCATGGCGGCCGGCTGCCGCGTCCAGTCGCCGCCCGCGCCGGCCGCCGACAGCATGTCGCGCGCCAAAGTGGAGTCGCAGCCGGTGGCCGGCGGTCCGACCCTCGTGCGCAGCGGCATCACGCTGCGCAAGGCGCTGGGCGTGGGGGGTGGGAACATCAAGCTCGCCCGCAGCCCCGCCGACGGCAAGATTTACTTCCTCCACCCCACCAACGGCCTGTTTCGCCTCGACCCCACGCCGCCCGGCAAGGCCGACAAGGTGCAGGCGAAGAAGGACATCGTCGCGGACGGCGACCCGGCCGGCATGGCGTTTGGGCCAGACGGAACCCTGTACGTGGCGGTGAACAAGAAGGTCGGCGCGAAGCAGACGCAGGCCATTGTGCGGCGCGGCAAACCCAACGCCTCCGGCGCGTTCGACTGGCAGACCGTCTCGTCCACCGAGCCTTACCAACTCAGCGGGACGAACTTCGACCACCTGGCCAACGGCATCACGGTCAGCCCCGACGGCAAGTGGCTCTACTACAACAGTGGCTCGCGCACGGACCACGGTGAGGTGGAAACTAACGGCCTCACGTTCCCCGACCTGCGGGAAGTGCCGCTGACCTCGGCGATCTTCCGCGTGCCTGCCGACGCGACCGACCTGACGCTGCCGGCCGACGAGGCGGCGCTCAAGCCGTACCTGTTCGCCGACGGCACGCGCAACGCCTTTGACCTCAAGTTTGCGCCGAACGGCGACCTCATCGCCGTGGACAACGGCCCGGACGCCGACTTCCCCGACGAGCTAAACTGGATCCGCGAAGGCCAGCACTACGGCTTCCCGTGGCGCTTCGGGACGCAGGACAACCCGCAGCAGTTTGCGGACTACGACCCGACGAAGGACCGCCGCCTCTCGATGGACTTCGTAGCGGTCAAGAGCGGCGCGTACCGCAACGACCCCGGCTTTCCGAAGCCGCCGGTGTCGAAGTTCGCCGATCCCATCGTGAACCTGGGGCCGGACGCGGCACAGTACCGCAGCGACGACGGCCAGCCGCACGACGCGGGCGCCGAGGGCAAGCCGCTGAACACGTTCACGCCTCACCGCTCGCCTCTCGGCCTCGCCTTCGTCACAGGCGACAAGATGCCGGCGGACCTGCGCGGCGGCGGGGACACGCCAGCGGCCTTCCTGACGAGCTGGGGCGCGGCGGGCGGGACGCTCCAGGACAAGGGGCAGGACCTGCTCTACCTGCGGCTGAACAAGCGCGGCGACAACTACGAAGCCACGACGACCCAGATCGCGCGCGGCTTCAAGAATCCGATAGACACGCTTCTGGTGGACAACAAGCTCTACGTCCTGGAGTTCGGCGACGCGGGAGCGATCTGGGAATTGACATTTGGGTAGCGGGCAACTCGCTCGCCCACGCACAATCGCCCTGGCCGCGCGCCGGGGCCTGGAGCCACGACACATGCGCATCACCGACATCAAGAACTACCCGGTGTGGGTAGGCGTTCGCAACCAGCTTGTGGTCAAGGTGGAAACCGACGAGGGCATCTACGGCCTGGGGGAGGCCGGGCTGAGCGGGCGCGAGCTGGCCGTCATGGGCGCGGTCAACCATTTCCGCGAGTTCCTCATCGGCCAGGACCCGATGCAGCGCGGCCGCATCTGGCAGGAGCTGTATCGCAGCCAGTACTTCGAGGGTGGGCGCGTTCTCCTCGCCGCCCAGAGCGCCATTGACATCGCCCTGCACGACATTGTCGGCAAGGCGCTCGGCGTGCCGGTCTATCAGCTTCTCGGCGGGAAGCACCGCGACGTCATCCCGTGCTTCGCCACGGCGCCGGGCGGCACGGGCGAGCAGATGATCGAGGGCATGCAGATCCTGGTCAACGCCGGCTGGAACGTCATCCGCACGACGCCCCTCTCGCCGCGCGCCCACGAATCGCCGGCCGTGTTCGAGCCGCGCGAGAGCCTCGGCCACACCGCGCGTTGGCTGGTCAAGGCGCGCGAGACCGTCGGTAGCGATGTCACCCTGGGCATTGACTACCACCACCGGCTCAGTATCGCCGAGACGGCCTCGTTCTGCCAGCGGATGCCCATGGGCACGCTGGACTTCATCGAGGAGCCGATCCGCGACGAGACGCCGGAGGCCTACGCGGCCCTGCGTCAGCTGACCGATGTCCCCTTCGCCGTCGGCGAGGAGTTCGCCAGCAAGTGGCAATTCCTGCCGTACATCGAGCGCCACCTGACCGACTTTGCCCGCGTGGACATCTGCAACGTCGGCGGCTTCACCGAGGCGATGAAGGTCGCCGGCTGGGCCGAGGCGCACTACATTGACCTCATGCCCCACAACCCGCTCGGTCCCGTCTGCACGGCGGCCACGATCCACCTCGCCGCCGCCGCGCCCAACTTCGCGTGGCTCGAAGTGCGGGCGACCCAGACCGAAAACCTCTATTACGGCGACAAGGGCGTCAACGACGCGGACCTGCTGTTCCCGGTGCAGCCGCGGCTTGTCGGCAATTCCTTCCCGGTGCTCGACACGCCCGGCCTCGGCGTCGAGCTGGACGAGGAGCGCGCTAAGGCGCAGACCTGGCGATTTTGGGAAGCGCCGCACTGGCGCCGCGCCGACGGCTCGGTGCAGAACTGGTGACGCCCATGACAGCCACGAATCAGATGTTGGTCTTCGTCAGCGGCTACGCCGCCGCCGACCAGCCGGGCATCCATGCCTGCCGGTTCGACGCGGCCAGCGGCGCGCTGACGCCCTACGGCGCGGTCAGCGGCATCGTCAACCCGTCCTACCTGGCGCTGCACCCGAACGGGCGCTGGCTGTACGCCGTCAGCGAGACGAGCATGGCCGGCGACAAACGCTACGGCGAAGCGTGCGCCGTGCGCTACGAGAGCGAACCGTTTGCCGCGGCGCTCCTCACGCAACACTCGACCCAGGGGGACCACCCGTGCCACCTGATGCTCGACGCGACCGGACGCTGGCTCGTGGCCTCCAACTACAGTTCCGGCAGCGTCGGCGTGTTTCCCATCGGCGATGACGGGGCGCTCGGTCCGCTGACCGACTTCGTGCAGCACGAGGGCAGCGGCGCTCACCCCCAGCGCCAGAAGGCGCCGCACGCCCACTCGGCGACGGTCTCGCCCAACGACCGCTTCGTCATCGTGGCCGACCTGGGAACGGATGAGTTGCTGGTGTACACCCTCGACCCACGCCAGGGCCGGCTGGGCGCGCACACCCATGTCGCGGCGCGGCCCGGCGCCGGCCCGCGCCACATGGCCTTCCATCCCAATGGCCGCGTCATGTACGTCGCCAACGAGCTGGACAGCACGGTCAGTGTGTATGACTTCGACCCCGCGACCGGCGGCTTGAGCGAGCGCCAGTTTCTTAGCACGCTGCCGGCCCCGGATGCGGCCAACACCGTCGCCGACATCCACGTCTCGCCCGACGGCGGGCGCGTGTACGTCTCCAATCGCGGCCACAACAGCATCGCCGCGTTCGCCGCGGACGGCGACGGGAGCCTGAGCCGCGTCGCCATCGCGCCGTGCGGCGGCGAGTGGCCGCGCTGCTTCGCGCTCGCGCCGGATGGCCGCTTCATGCTTGTCGCCAATCAGTACAGCCACGAGGTTGTTGTGCTGCCCTTGCAGCCAGGCGGTGTCGAGGTGGGCGACGTGGTGGGGCGGGCGCCGGTCAGCGGCGCGTCCTACGTGGGGTTTGCGCCAGCATGAGCGGCGAGTCCCTCGTCATCGGCGTGGACGGCGGCGGCTCGACGACGCGCGCCGCCCTCGTGGACGCCATCGGCCGCGTGCTGGGGCTGGGGTACGCCGGGCCGTCCAACTACGACGACGTGGGTGTGGGCGTCGCCGAAGAGAACATCGGGCGCGCGGTTTCTGCGGCGTGGCATGCGACGGGGCAAGCCTTCCGGCCGGCCGACGCCGCGTTCTTCGGCATGGCCGGTGTCGTCTCTGACGCCGACCGCGCCGCCATTCGCGGAATGGCGCGGGCGCTGGACATTGCGCCCGCTGAGTGTGTCGGCGTGGACCACGACATCCGCATCGCGCTGGCCGGTGGCCTGGGCGGGCGCGAAGGGATTGCCCTGATTGTCGGCACGGGCAGCTCGTGCTACGGCCGCCGCGCCGATGGCCGCGCGTGGCGGGCGGGCGGCTGGGGCTACCTGCTGGACGACCTGGGCGGCGGCTACTACCTGGGCCTTCACGGTCTCATCGCCCTGACTCGGGCGGCCGATGGCCGCGGCGTGGCGACGGCGCTGACCGAGCCGCTGCTCGCCGCCCTGCGCCTGACCGACCCGCAGGATATCATGCATCGGCTGTACCACGCGGGGCTTGACGGATCGAGTGGCGGCATGACCCGCGCCGACATTGCCACCCTCGCGCCCCTGGTGCTTGACGCCGCCATCGCCGGCGACGCCGTCGCCACGGAGATTGTCGAGCGCGGCGTGGACGAGCTGGCGCTCATGGTAGCGACCGTCGCGCGCGCCCTGGAATTCGATGCCGCCGGCGCGACGGTCACGGCCGTAGGCGGGCTGGCGCAGTCCGGTGCGGCGTTCAAGCAGTGGCTGTACCCGGCCATCCGCCGCCGCGCGCCCCGCGCCGACATCGTGGAGCCGGCGCTGTCGCCGGTGCTGGGCGCGGCGCTGCTGGCGTTGGAGATGTGTGGCGTTGCGCCGTCGGACGCAGTGATTGAGCGGCTGCGCCGCCCCTGTGAGGACGACGATCGGAGGATGGAGTAGCCTTGCGGCGGGTGAAAGGCCCGCTTTTGCCGCGCTAGACCGTCTTTCGCCAAGCGCGGGATTGCTTCGCTACGCTGCTCAGAACACAGACCGTGCTGTCGCTGCGAGACCTCCAAGCCGAGTGACGGCATGCGCCGACACAAGAAACTTCCAAATGTCACCCCGACGAAGGAGGGATCTGGACTGCGGCGGCCCAGATGCCTCGTTGCACTCGGCATGACAGCAGGACGTGAAGTTCCTGAGCAGCCTCCCTGCCGCCTACGGCGCATCCTCACGGATGAAAGTGACGCATGACGCGCCCGGCCGTCGCCTGGCACTTCAGTGCCAGGCTAAACGAACGAAGCCCCCTGAAGGGGGCTGCCCTCTTGGGGGTGCGGGGGGCGGAACGCCCTTGCTGCGGTGGCGACGGCCGGCGACGACGCGGCCCAGACGAACTTTCATAGCAGGACGACGATAGGAGGACGAAGCAGCCTCCCGCCAGGTGAACGATACGCTGTTGCTGCCTCTGCCAAGGGCGGGAGATTGCTTCGCCAGTGGGGGCTTCGCCCCCTACACCCCAGAAGCCTAGCTCGCAATGAGGGCTTGGCGTGTTCTGGCGCCGGCGCACGCCGTCACCTGGCGTGGGGTCTCGCAATGACGCCGCGAGTTTGCATGGCTTGGGGGTATCGCAATCATAGTTGGGGGGCATGATCATGATCATGAATGCGTTTGAGAGCCACCTTGACTTGAGCGCCGGGGTGGTGATTGGGCAGCCTGTCGTCCGGCGGCGGCTCAGTGACCTGCGCGGCGCCTTCGACGACGCCGCAGCTTACGACGCAGCGCTCGCCGAGGCCGACTCGCTGGTTTACACGGTGTCGTCGGTCGAGGCCGGTGAGGGCGACGGCGACCTGCATTACGGCCTGGGCCTCATCATGCCCGGTCAGGTCGGCGGCGAGTACTACCTGACCAAAGGCCACATTCACCGCTGGCGCGACGCGGCCGAGGTCTATATCGGGTTAGGCGGCGAGGGCATGATGCTCCTGGAGGACGAGGCGAGCGGCGCGGGCCGTGCCCTGCGTCTGGCCGCCGGCATCGTCGTGTACGTGCCGCCGCGCACGTTCCACCGCACGGTGAACATCGGGCTGACGCCGCTAACGTACCTCGGCGTCTATCCGGCGCGGGCCGGGCACGACTATGGCGCGCTGGCCGAGCGCAACTTTCGCCAGGTCGTGGTCGCCGTGAACGGCGAGCCGACGGTGATGGAGCGCGAGGCGTGGCGCGCCATGCGCAATGACGCGGCGGTCCCGGCTGGCCGGGGGGAGACGGGCCGATGACCGATTACGTCACAAAGCCTATCCCCGACGAGATTCCGCCCATCGGCCGCGTCGAGCGCCCCTGGGGATCGTTCAGCCAGTATGCCCACAACCAGGACGTTACGGTGAGCCTGATGACCGTCAAGCCGGGCCAGCGCCTCAGCCTGCAATCCCACACTGGCCGCGCTGAGCTGTGGATTGTGCTCGACGACGGCGCGGCGGTGCAGGTGGGGGACGAGGTGCTTTATCCTCGCGCCGGCGACGAAATCTGGATCCGGGCAGGGACCCGCCACCGCCTGACCAGCACGGGACCAGCCGTGCGCGTGCTCGAAGTGGCCTTCGGCAACTGGCAGCAGGCCGACATCACGCGCTATGACGATGACTACCAGCGCCCGGACCAGGGCGAGTAATGAGGAGCGCACGTGACCCTTCTAGACCCCTGGCGGAAAACATCCCAGGACCTCGCCCCGCTGACCTGGCAGCCGCCCGCCGCCGGCATCTATGACCCGTATCCGGCGTTTCCTATGGGGCCGGGTAAGATTGAGACGGGCTACGACGGCCTGGCCGAGTGGCTGACCGAGCATGAGCGCGTCGTCGTGGATGGCTACGGCGGCGTGCTGTGGGAAGACCTGCGGGCGCGGCTGGACGACGCCCTTCGCCGCCGGGGCATTGCCGCGCATTGGGTAAACGTTGCCGATGCGCTGTCGCCGGAGGACGCGGTCTGGCGGCGCGTCGAGCCGTTCCTCGGCGGCGACGACCCCATCTTCGGCACGCGCTTCACAGGCTCGCTGCGGGATTTCTTCGACGCCGAGCGCCTGGCGGCCCTGGTGTCCGCCTCGGATGCCCCGCTCACTATCGTCTACGGCTGTGGCGCGGCCCTGGCGGAGCCGGCTGCGTCGGTCGTCTACGTGGATGTGCCGAAGAACGAGATTCAGTTCCGCTCGCGCGCTGGCAGCGTCACCAACCTCGGCGCGCGGGAGCCGGCCGATCCGAAGGTGATGTACAAGCGCTTCTACTTCGTGGATTGGCCCGCGCTCAACGCCCACAAAGCCGACATCCTGCCGCGCATCGCCCTCATCGTGGATGGGCAGCGGCCGGACACGCCCGTGTTCATGTCGGGCGACGACTTGCGCACAACGCTCACGGCGATGAGCCGCAACTACTTCCGCGCGCGCCCGTGGTTCGAGCCGGGGCCGTGGGGCGGGCAGTGGTGCAAGGCGCACATCCCCGACCTGCCGAAGGACGTGCCGAACTACGCCTGGTCGTTCGAGCTGATCTCACCCGAAAACGGTCTGATGCTAGAGAGTGACGGGCGTCTCCTCGAAGTCTCGTTCGACTTCCTGATGTACTGCGACCACCGCGCCATCCTGGGCGAGTGCGCCGACCGCTTCGGCTACGAGTTCCCCATCCGCTTCGACTTCCTGGACACGTTCGACGGCGGCAACCTGTCGGTGCAGTGTCACCCGCGCCCCGAGTACATTCGCCGCCACTTCGGCGAGACCTTCACCCAGGATGAGACCTACTACATCCTCGACTGCGGCGCGGACGCCACCGTCTATCTCGGCTTCAACGCGGGCGTGGATACGGCCGAGTTTCGCGCCGCGTTGGAGCGCAGCTTCCGCGAGGCTGCGCCGGTGGACGTGGAGGAGTTCGTCCAGAAGTTGCCGGCGCATAAACACGACCTGTTCCTCATCCCCAACGGCACGATCCACTGCTCCGGCGTGGACAACCTGGTGTTGGAGATCAGCGCCACGCCGTACATCTTCACGTTCAAGATGTACGACTGGATGCGCCTCGACCTGGACGGCCGCCCGCGGCCGCTCAACATCGCCCGCGCCTTCGACAACCTCCGCTTCGAGCGCCAGGGCGACGTGGTGGCGCGGGAATTGGTGTCGCACCCGTATACCCTCGCCGAAGGCGCGGGCTGGCGCATCGTCCACCTGCCGACGCACCGCGACCACTTCTACGATGTGCACCGCTACGAGTTCGACGAGGGCGTCGAGGCGGCGACCGAGGGCCAGTGCCACGTCATGAGCGTGGTCGAGGGCGAGGGCGTGGTGCTCGAAACCGAGGGCGGGCTGCGGCAGCGCTTCAACTACGCCGAGACGTTCGTCGTGCCGGCCGCCGCCGGCCGCTACCGCCTCATCAATGCGGGCGAAGGGACGGTGAAAGTGGTCAAGGCGTTCGTGAAGCCTGTTTGATTGCATTTTTCCCGATGCTGTATACACTTGTTCCCCTCACTCGTGTATATAATTCAGTATGTGGCGGCTGCGGTTGCTAACCCTACTCGGCGGAGCATGAGCGAACAGACTCCCTCAACAACACAAGTGTGGCAGGAACGCTTGCGGCAATGGCGAACGCGGTCGCGCGGCGTCCTTATGTTCGCCTGGGGCGTGCTGGCCGCGCTTGTCGCGGTGCTGCTCTTCTCGATCTTTACCCCTAAACAGCACATCCTCACCCCTCAGGAAGTCAACGCCTCGATTGTCTCGGCGATGGCGTCGGCCACGCCTCCTCCCGCCTTCTCCGCCCTCGTCTACCAGGCCATTCGGCCCTCCTTCGTCCTCATTCAGACGAATGAGGTGGACAAGGACGGCAAGCCGGGCAAGGGCATCGGCAGCGGGGTCATCGTCACGGACAAGGGCGACATCCTCACCAGCCTGCACGTCGTGGCAGATGCGAAGGAGATCAAAGTCACGTTCGCCGATGGCACGGAGTCGGACGCGCAGATCGAGGTGAAGCAGCCGGAGAACGACATCGCCGTGTTGCAGGCCAGCCAACTGCCGGAGCAGATTGTGCCGGCGACCCTCGGCAACCCCCACGCCATGAGCATCGGCGACGAGGCGTATGCCGTCGGGAACCCCCTGGGCCTGTACGGCTCGATGAGCTCCGGGGTAATCTCCGGCTTCGACCGCTCGTTCAAGAGTCCGGACGGGCAGCACAAGCTCACGGGGCTGATCCAGTTCGACGCGGCGGTCAATCCGGGCAACTCCGGCGGGCCGCTGCTGAATCGCGCCGGCGAGGTCATCGGCATTGTGACCGCCCTCGTCAACCCAACCGAACAGAACGTATTCATCGGCATCGGCTTCGCCGTGCCGATTACCACCGCAGGCGGCGCCGCCGGCCTGCCGCCGTATTAAGGGGAGAAGCTCGATGGATAGGCCGATGGAGCCGGCGCAGAGCATGAGCAACAGGACGCCGATGGAGCGCGTGCTGTACGAAGTGAAGAAGGTTATCGTCGGGCAGGACCACCTTCTGGAGCGGCTGATTGTCGCGCTGCTGGCGCGCGGCCACATCCTTGTCGAAGGCGTCCCCGGCCTGGCGAAGACGATGGCGATCAAGACGCTGGCCGAGTCAATCGGCGGTGACTTCAAGCGCATCCAGTTCACGCCCGACCTTGTGCCGGCGGACCTCATCGGCACGCGCATCTACAACAACAAGACCGGCGAGTTCAACACCTCGTTTGGCCCCGTCTTCACCAACCTCCTGCTGGCCGACGAGATCAACCGCGCGCCAGCCAAGGTCCAAAGCGCGCTGCTCGAGGTGATGCAGGAGCGGCAGGTGACCATCGGGTTGGAGACGTACAAAGTGCCCAATCCGTTCCTCGTGATGGCGACGCAGAACCCCATCGAGACGGAAGGGACATACGCGCTGCCCGAGGCGCAGGTAGACCGTTTCATGCTCAAGGTGCTCGTGGGCTACCCGACGCCCACGGAGGAGTTCGTCATCGTCGAGCGCATGATTGGCTACCTCCAGCCGGTACAGGAGGCGCTCAGCACCGAGGGGCTGCTCGAGCTCCAGAAGAAAGTCTACCAGGTCTACGTGGACCCGGCCCTCATCGAGTATGCCATCAGGGTGGTCAACGCGACACGCCAGCCGAAGGAGGTCGGGCTGCCGGAGCTGGGGCGCTATATCATGTTCGGCGCCAGCCCGCGCGCGACCATCAACCTGATCCTGACCGCCCGCGCCCTCGCGTTCGTGCGCAATCGCAACTACGTGTTGCCGCAGGATGTCCAGGATATGATGCTCGACGTGCTGCGGCATCGCCTCGTGCCCTCGTATGAGGCGCTGTCCGAGAACGTCACGGCCGACGATCTACTGAACAAGATTCTGGCGCGCATCCAGCCGCCCACGGTGCCTTTGCATGAGCATGCCTTCCGACGCAACCCCTGAGCGCATCCTCCAGCGCCTCGACTGGCACGTCGTTCGCCGGCTGGACGGTCTGCTCCAGGGTGACTACCGCACCCTGTTCTACGGCGCGGGCATAGACCTGGCGGACCTGCGCGAGTATCAGCCGGAAGACGACATTCGCTACATTGACTGGAACGTCACGGCGCGCATGGACACGCCGTATGTGCGCCAGTATGTCGAGGACCGCGACATTACGGGCTGGTTCTTGCTGGACCTCAGCCCCTCGCTGGAGTTCGGCTCGCTGCAGAAGTCGAAGCACGCCATGCTCGTGGATTTCGTCACGACGCTGGCGCGGCTGCTCACGCGCCACGGCAACCGGGTCGGCGCGGTGCTCTACGACACGCGCGTCGAGCGCACCATCCCGGCCGGCGGCGGACGCCTCCAGGTGCTGCGCCTCACCAACGACCTGCTGAAACTGCCGCCGGCGGCGCGCGCGCCCATGACCGACCTGGCGCCGATGCTCACCGCCGCGCTGTATTCCATCAAGCGGCGCTCGATGGTCTTCATCGTGTCCGACTTCGTGAGCACGCCGGGCTGGGAAAGGCCGCTCAAGCTGCTGTGCCAGCGCCACGAGGTGATCGCGATTCGGTTGTGGGACCCGCGCGAGATGGACCTGCCCGACGTCGGCCCCATCATCTTGGAAGACGCCGAGACCGGCGAGCAACTGTATGTGGACACGCGCGACAAGAAGTTCCGTCAGCGCTTCCGCGAGGCGGCGCAGCGGCGCGAGGCGGCGTTGAACGAGTCGTTTAGGCGCGTGGGCGTGGACGTGCTGTCGCTCTCGACGGAGGACGACATGGTCGCGTCGCTGGTCAGCTTTGCGCGGCGGCGCAAGCAGCGGCGGAAGTGAGCGGATAAGGGGATATGTCTTTCATCTGGCCCAATATGCTGTGGCTGTTGCTGCTCCTGCCGCTGTTCATCATCTGGTACGTCCGGGTGCAGCGGCGGCGGCGGCAGTGGGCCGCGCGCTACGGCAGCCTGGGGGTCGTCCAGGGGGGCGCCGGCGCGCGTCTGGGCTGGCGCCGCCACGTGCCGCTCGTGTTCTTCCTCATCGGCCTCACGCTGCTGATTGTGGGCCTGGCGCGTCCGCAGGCCGTAATCGAGGTGCCGAAGGTGTACGGGACGATTATCCTCGCCTTCGACGTTTCGGGCAGCATGGCCGCCGACGACATCAAGCCGACGCGCCTGGACGCCGCCAAGACCGCGGCCCAGGCGTTCATCGAGCGTCAGCCGTCCACGGTGCAGATCGGTGTCGTGTCGTTCAGCGAGAGCGGACTGTCGGTGCAGCCGCCGACCAATGACCAGGGGCTTGTCCTGGCCGCCATCAAGCGCCTTCAACCGGCGCGCGGCACATCCCTCGCCAGCGGCATCAGCGCGGCGCTCACCACGATTGCTACGGCGACCAGCAAGGAGCCGCAGACGAACTTCTACAGCAACCGCGCGACCGGCGAGCCACCGACGCCGACGCCGACCCCAACGCCGGTGCCGCAGGGGACGTATTCGCCGGCCGCGATTGTCCTCCTGAGCGACGGCGAGAACAACGTCAACCCGAACCCGCTCCAGGCAGCGAAGACGGCGGCGGATCGCGGGGTTCGCATCTACACGATTGGCGTCGGCAGCCCCAGCGGCGCTATGCTGAAGGTCGAGGGCTTCAACGTCCGCTCGCGCCTGGACGAGAAGACGCTCCAGCAGATCGCCCAGCTCACCGACGGCGCGTACTTCAACGCCCAGAATGCGCAGGACCTGCGCGAGATATACCAGAACCTCGACTCGCAGCTCGTCGTGCGGGCGGAGAAGACCGAGGTGACGTCGCTGTTCGCGGGGGCGGGCCTGTTGATGCTCCTGCTCGGCGGCGTGTTCGCGCTTGTGTGGCTAGGACGCCTGCCATGACGCCGCCGGCAGGCCCGCCACGAGGAGGACGCCGGTGATATTACTCTGGCCGTGGTTCCTTCTGTTGCTCATCCTGATTCCGCTGCTCGTCGCGGCGTACATCTGGGCCCTGCGCCGACGGCGCAAGTTCACCGTGCGCTATTCGAGCCTATCGCTGATCCGCGAGGCGCGCCCCGACACGTCGCGCTGGCGGCGGCACGTGCCGGTCGCCCTGTTCCTGGCGGCGCTGGCGGCGCTGGCGTTCGCCCTCAGCCGCCCGCAGGCGGTCGTCGCCGTGCCGACGAGCCAGCGCACCATCATCCTTGCCATGGACGTGTCGTTGAGCATGTGCTCGACGGACGTCGCCCCGAACCGCATCAAAGCGGCGAAGGATGCCGCGGTCGCATTTATCGAGCAGCAGCCGCCCGGCACCCAGATCGGAATCGTGGCCTTCTCCGGCTTCGCCGAAGAGATTCAAGCGCCGACAGGGGACAAGGACGCGCTCGAGCAGGCGATTGACAGCCTGATCCTGGGTCGCCGTACCGCCATCGGGAGCGCCATCCTGAAGTCCCTCGACGCCATCGCCGAGGTTGATCCGGGCGTCGCGCCGACGAAGAACGACCCGTCGCGCCCGCCGCCGACGCCTGTGGCAAAGGGCGCGTATGCGCCGGACGTGATTGTCGTGCTGACTGACGGCGCAAGCAACACCGGCACGCCGCCCGTCGAGGCGGCGCAGCAGGCGGCAGACCGCGGCGTGCGCGTCTACACCATCGGCTTCGGCACGCCGTCCGGCTCCGAGTTTCCCAACTGTAACCCGCAGCTGGTGGGGAGTGAGCCGGGGGGCGGGCCGCCCGGCGGTCGCGGTCGCGGCGGCGGCTTCGGCGGTGGCTTCGGGGGTGGGTTCCAGCGGGGCATTGACGAGAAGACGCTCAAGGAAGTGGCGAGCCTGACCGGCGCCGAGTATCACTCGGCCGAGACGGCGGGCGAACTGAACGACGCGCTCCAGAGCCTGCCCACGCTGTCCTTCACAAAGCACGAGACGAGCGAGCTGAGCGTCATATTCACGGCCCTCGGCGCGCTCTTCGCCGGGCTGGCGGTGTACCTGGCCCTGAGGTGGAACCCCCTCGGCTGAACGGGTATTCGTGATAAAATGTAGGGGCGGGTTTCAGACCCGCCCCTACACGATTCCTAATGCAAAGCAATTGGCTACGCTGGCGTCAGCAGGGCGACGGGGAAGCGCGCCAGGACATCCGCCACGCGCAATCCCGCCTGACCCGCGCCGCCTGCCACACTCAGCGCCTGGCCCGTGAAGATGTTGTGGTAGCGTTGCCCCGTCTTCGCGTCGGGCAGCGGCGCGGAAGCGCAGCGTTTGCAGGATTGGGTAACTCCACATCAATTTGAGCCTGTAGCGCCGACTGCAGTCGGCGCTACCGTTCCAAGCTGTTTTGTGAAGCGACCACCACAGCTAACAGGCGTAGCGAACTCGCCGCGAATTTGCCGCCCCCCCCCCTTGACAAGCGGCTGAATGCGATGTATCATGGAAAATGGGCTTAGGAGCGCTCCCACGGCGCGTTCCAGGTAAAGCATCGGTTTGGGGCGGCGCAGGGCCTCGAACTGCCCCGAATCGGCTTCTATCAGCCTGCGCAGGCGCAGATTGCCGGCCAACCGAGGCATCGTAGCGTCAATGCAGACGAGTTATGTTCATCTGTGTTCCTCTAGGCGGCTCGCACGCGAGATGTCTGGAGGTTGTTTTGCGCCTTCCTGGGAGCGCTCCCATGTCTTCGTCGCTGCACATTGAACAGATCGCCGAAATGGCCGGCGTCTCGCGCTCAACCGTCTCCCGCGTTCTCAACAATCACCCCAGCGTCCGGCCTGAAGTCCGCCAGCGCGTCTTGCGTATCATCGAGGAAAACGGCTACGCGCCCCGCGCCGCGGCGCGCAGCCTGGCGAGCCGCCGCACCCAGGTTATTGGGCTGCTCATCCCGCGCACGGCCGGCATCATCTTCTCCGACCCGTTCTTCGGCTCGGTCATCCAAGGGGTCGCGGAGGCCGCCCAGCGGCGCGGTTACTTTCTGATGCTGTCCATGATGACCGCCGACATGGAGCCGGGGTTCTATAACCGCATCCTCAAAGGCGGCCACTTCGACGGCCTCATCATGCTGTCGAGCGACATTGACGACCCGATCTTGCCGCTGCTTATCAAGGACCAGATGCGCCTTGTCCTCATCGGCCAACACCCGTTCTTCCATAACGTGGCCTCGGTAGACGTTGACAACCGCGAGGGGGCCTACGCGGGTGTGACGCACCTCATCAAGCTCGGCCACCGCCGCATCGCCTGCGTCACCGGCTCGCTGCAGATGGTAGCCGCCCTGGAGCGGCGCGATGGCTACAAGCAAGCGCTGCTCGAAGCCGGCATCCCGATCCTGCCGGAGCTGATCGTCAACGGCGACTTTACCCAGGAAAGCGGCTACACGCGCATGCGCGACCTGCTGGCGCTCACGACGCGCCCCACGGCCGTCTTCGTCGCCAGCGACACCATGGCCGTCGGCGCCCTGCGCGCCATCCACGAGGCTGGCCTCGACATTCCGGACGAGATTGCCGTTGTCGGCTTCGACGATCTGCCCGCCGCATCCTACGCCAATCCCCCGCTCACGACCGTGTACCAGCCCATCGCTCAACTGGGCGCTGCGGCCGTCGAGCTGCTCATAGACGGATTCGATGACCCACAGCGACGCCTGGCGAAAGAGCGCCTGCCCACCCACCTGGTGATCCGGGCGTCTTGCGGCGCGACGCGCTTTGCCCTGGACGGATGAGAAGCCGCCGCGCCTGCCGACGGCCAGGTGGCTGCCCCCCAGCAGATTCCGCGGAATGAGACGCTCGACATCGCCGGTCTCCAGTGGCAGGCGCCCAAGACGTTCAACCCGCTGAACAACAACCCCGGCTGGCCCGGCATGGGCAACCACTTGCTGACCTACGAGACCCTGTTCGCGTACAATCAGCACGCTGTTCGACTACATCGCCGACATCAAGGCAACCGGCGCTTGAACCGAGTATGTAAGGAACCGACTATGCACATTCAGTCTCTCGCGGGCGCCTGGCAGTTCCGCCAGGCGGGCCAGGCGGAGTGGCTGCCGGGGCACGTGCCCGGCAGCATTCATGTTGACCTGCTGGCCCTGGGCCGCATCCCCGACCCCTTCTACGGCGACAACGAGAAGCATGTGGCCTGGGTCGCCGAGTCCGACTGGGACTACCGAACGAGCTTCACCGTCGGCGCGGACATCCTGGGCGACGACCACGTCTTCCTCGTCTGCGATGGCCTCGATACCCTGGCGACGGTCGCTCTGAACGGCCAGGAGCTGGGGCGCGCGGAGAACATGTTCCGGCAGTACCGTTGGGACGTGACGTCACGCCTCCACCCCGGCGAGAACGAGCTTTACATCCGATTCGAGTCGCCGGTGCGCTACGTCACGCAGCGCCAGGCCGTGCGTCCGCTCCTCGGCGTGTCCCAGGCCATTCCAGGTGGCCCGCACCTCCGCAAAGCGCCGTGCCAGTTCGGGTGGGATTGGGGCCCGCAGCTTCCACCCATCGGTATCTGGAAGGATATCCGTCTCGAAGGCGTCACAGCCGCGCGCCTGGCCGACGTCCACCTGCGCCAGCAGCATGCCGACGGCGTGGTGAGCGTGGATGTGCAGGCGACGGTGGAGCAGTGGGGCGCGGGGGCGTTGCGCGTCCGAGCGCGTATCACCACGCCCCAAGGGGCAACCCTGGCCGGGAGCGGGATCGTCGGCCATGGCGTCGCGCGCGTGAGCGTCCCGATCCCCGACCCGCAGCTCTGGTGGCCCAACGGCTACGGCGACCAGCCCCTATACCGCGTGGAGGTCGAGCTAGTCGCCGCCGACCGCGACACGCCCTTCGACAACCGTGAGTACAAGATCGGACTGCGCACCATCGCGCTGCGCCAAGACGAGGACGAGTACGGCCGCTCGTTTGTGTTCGTCGTCAACGGCGTGCCGATCTTCGCCAAAGGCTCGAACTGGATTCCGGCCGACTCCTTCCCGACCCGCCTGACGGACGAGTCCCTGGAGTGGCTGATCCGGTCGGCGGCCGAGACGCACCAGAACATGCTGCGGGTGTGGGGCGGCGGCTTCTACGAGGAAGAGCGCTTCTACGACCTGTGCGACCGCTACGGCATTCTGGTGTGGCAGGATTTCATCTTCTCGTGCAGCATCTACCCGCTGGACAATCTCGATTTCGTCGAGAACGTGCGCGCCGAGGCCGTCGAGAATGTCCGCCGCCTGCGGCATCGGACGAGCCTGGCGCTGTGGTGCGGCAACAACGAGATGGAGCAAGGCTGGCATGACTGGGGCTGGAACCAGCCTAAGTTTCAGGACCTCAAGAACGCCTATGACAGGTTCTTCCACCACATTCTCCCCCAGTGGTGCGCCACCGAGGATCCGGATCGCGCCTACTGGCCCAGCTCGCCTTCGTCGGACACTCCGTTCGAGGACCCGAACGGCCAGCGCCAGGGCGACGCTCACTACTGGGATGTCTGGCACGGGCGCCAGCCGTTCACGGCTTACCGCGACCAGTACCCGCGCTTCATGAGCGAGTTCGGCTTCCAGGCCCTCCCGCCGCTGCCCACCATCCGTACCTACGCCGAGGAGGCCGACTGGAACATGACCTCCTACATCATGGAGCAGCACCAGAAGAACGCCAGCGGCAACGCGCTGATAATGGCGCAGATGGGCGACACGTTCCGCATGCCGGACAACTTCTCGTCCCTCGTCTACCTCAGCCTGGCGCTCCAGGCGGAGGGCATCCGCTACGGTGTGGAACACTGGCGCCGCCACCCGAAGCGCGTCGCCGGCACGCTCTACTGGCAGCTCAACGATTGCTGGCCCGTCGCATCCTGGTCCAGCGTGGACTACTTTGGCCGCTGGAAGGCGCTCCACTACGCCGCCCGCCGCTTCTACGCCCCGATTCTCCTGTCCATCGAAGATGCGCCGCCGCGCCAGGGCCTCTACGTGACCAACGACACGGCCCAGGCGTGGACGGGGCAGATCCGCTGGACGCTGGAGGCGCTGGATGGCGAGACGCTGGCGTTTGGGGAGGAGCCTGTCCAGGCCGCGCCCCGCGCCGCCACCCACGTGCGCACCCTGGACTTCGCCGACCAGGTGTCGGACGAGAACGCGCGCGAGGTTGTGTTCGTGGCCGAGCTGTGGCAGGACGCCCAGCGCCTGGCGCTCCAGGTGGCGTCCTGCGCGCCGACCAAGCACCTGTCGCTCGCCGACCCCGGCCTGATGGTGGCCCTGCACGTCCAGGACGGGCAGTTCACGGTCAACCTGGCGACGACCTCCCTCGCGCGGCTGGTGGAGCTATCCCTTGACGGGGCGGATACCATCTTCAGCGACAACTACTTCGACCTGCCGGCGGGCCGAACCGTGACCGTCACCTGCCCAATCCCCGCCGGCTGGAGCGCAGTCGAGGCGGAGGCGGCGCTGTGCGTCCGCTCGGTGTACGACTCGTACACCCACGTTTGAAGAGCCAGATGACAAGGATGAACTGTGCTATGACCAGCACACTGTCCACGAGCCAGGCGTTGGTCGTACACGACGTTCGAGTACCGCAACCTAAGCGTGACGCCGCTGGCTGACGGCGCACAGGTGAGCGTCGAGGTCCAGAACACCGGCCGCCGCGCCGGGGCCGCGGTGGTCCAGGTGTACGTCCGCGATGTTGCGTCGTGGGTTGTGCGGCCCCACAAGGAGCTGAAGGGATTCGCGCGCGTGGACCTGGCGCCGGGCGAGACGAAGACAGTCGCGTTCACGCTGGACAAAGACGCCCTGGCCTGCTACAACCCGGCGCAAAAGGCATGGGTGGTTGAGCCGGGCGAGTTCGAGGCGCTGGTCGGCGCGTCCTCGCGCGACATTCGTCAGGCGGCGACTTTCAACATCGGCTAACATGGCGCACGATCGTGGGAGGGCTGGCGGCGTCGTGGGTTCGACGCCGCCAGCCCTCGCGTTCAGGCGTTGCGGAAGCCTCGGACGAAGGCCAGGAAGCGGTAGAGATCGCCAAACGTTGTCGCCAGGCCGACGGAGATACGCACGGCGCCGGATGCCTTGCCGTCCATCGCCTCGATGAACTGCTCGAAGGTCATCTTGTCCGTGCCGTGGCAGTAGCGCTGCATGTCGTCGGCGGTCAGCCCGTTCATGATCTCGCCCGCGCCCGGGTTGCAGAACACGCCCGTGCGCAGGGAGATGTTCACGGCATTCGCCTGCTGCTCGACCCAGCGGGAGTCGTACAGCTTGCCCTGAGGGTCAAAGAAATTGACGGTGACGGTGCCGCCGCGCATCCGGGTGTCTGTCGGCCCATAGATGCGCACGAGGGGGGCGCCATTGCTGTGCCGCAGCGCGCCCAACTCGTCCAGAAGCCAGCCGGTGAGGCACTCGACCCGCGTGTGGATGGTGTCAATGCCGATCGACGCGAGGTGGCGCAAGCCGATCTCGACGGCCGGAATGTTGAGATAGTTGATCGTGCCGTCCTCGAAACCAGCTTCGCCGTCGGCGAGGAAGTGCCCATCGCCCTGCACTGAGGCCATCGTGATCGTGCCGCCGGCGAACCACGGGCGGCGCAGCCTGGCAAGCGCCCCCTTGCGCACGAGCAGCGCGCCGATGCCGGTGGGGTAGCCGAAGAGTTTGTAGAACGACAAGGAAATGAAGTCCGGCTTCCAGCGGCTGAGGTCCAGGCGGTTCGTGGGCGCAAAGGCTGCGGCGTCTAGCAGCACGTCCCACCCCCGCGACTGCGCCGCCTCGATCCACTCCAACGGATGCTGCACGCCTGAGAAATTGGATTGGGCGGGGTAGGCGAACAGGTTGTTCGTGCCGCGCAGGGTACGCCCCAACTCGTCGAAGAGGCGCGCCTCGTCCATCCGTAGTTCCGGCAGCACGACCGGCACATACGTCACCGACGCATTCTTGCTGCGCGCAAACTCGCGGATGCCGTTGACGGAGTTGTGGTTGTCAAAGGTCAGGAGGTAGCGGCTGCGCGGCGTGAACGGGTACGATTCCCCCACGAGCTTCAAGGCCCCGCTGGCGTTCATCGTGAAAATGACCACGTATTCGTCCGGCGAGGCGTTGAAGTACTCCAGGACGTAGGCGCGGGCCTGCTCGTCCACCTCGGTGGACAGGTGGGAGGTGGGGTTGGAGGAGTGGGGATTGCCGAAGACGTCGTTGGCCAGCAAATCCATGTGCCGGCGTATCTGGGACTCGGCGTAGAGTCCGCCGCCGGTGTAATCGAGGTAGATGTGTCCCTTGGCGTCCAACCGCCGGTACTCCGTGACGCGCAGGTCATCCAAAACTCGTGTGCCCGCGAATGCCGGATAGCGGCGACAGAAATCCTGGTAGGCGACGTCCAAGGTTGTCCCGGTATTGAGTGTAGCGTCAGGGATCATGGAATGCCTTCCCTACAAGTATGAGAGCGGAGGTATCCGCTAATTGTACACAAATTGCCCGTCACGGCGAATACTGCGCTACGAGAGGAACAGAGACGCGGACAGCCTGGGGATTGTGACGATATCCTTCCCTTCCCTCGCGACGTTCCGGAGTACTTCCACAGTTCAGCGTGGAAGAGCGAAGTTGCGGTCTGACTTAAGCCGCGATCTCGCCCAGGTAGGCGCGCTGAATGAGCGGATTGTCCAGCAGATCTTGCGCCGTCCCGGACAGGAAGACGGCCCCGTTCTGCAGCACGTAGCCGCGGTGCGCGATTTTGAGCGCCATCGCAGCGTTCTGTTCTACCACGAAAATCGTCACACCTGTGGCGTTGACCTCTTGGATTAGCTCGAAGCTGCGCTCGACGAGCTGCGGGGCGAGGCCCATGCTCGGCTCATCCATGCAGATGAGCTGCGGTCGACTCATGAGCGCGCGTCCGAGGGCGAGCATCTGCTGTTCGCCGCCGCTGAGCGTTCCGCCGAGCTGGCGTAGCCGTTCCTTGAGACGTGGGAACATGTCCAGCACCCGCGCCAGGTCAGCCTGGATCTCTCCATCACCGCGCGTGTACGCGCCGATGAGAAGGTTCTCGCGCACTGTCATGCGGGGGAAGATACGTCGAGACTCTGGCACGGAGGCGAGGCCACGCCGGATGCGGGCGGGGGTCTTGAGCCGGGTAATCGGCTCGCCGTTGAGCCACACCTCACCCCGGCGCGGGATGAGGAGGCCGAGGATGATTTTCATCGTTGTGCTTTTTCCGCAAGCGTTGCCGCCGAGCAAGCAGACGATCTCTCCTTTGCCGACTTCGAGGCTTACGCTGTGCAGTGCCTGGATCGGCCCATAATACGCGTCGATACTCTCGATCTTCAGCATAGTCCCTTCCTCTCCGCTACGCATCACGCGGCCCGACCCAGGTAGGCTTCGATCACGACAGGATTGGCGCGTACTTCGGCCGGCGTGCCCTCGGCTATCTTTGTGCCGTGATCCAACACAGCGATTCGGTCCGAGAGCTGCATCACCATGTCCAGCTTATGCTCAATCAGCAGGATAGCCACGTCGAAGTGCCAGCGAATCTCGGCGAGAAGCCCCTGCATCTCGCGGGTCTCCGCCGGATTCATGCCCGCTACAGGTTCGTCCAGGAGAAGAAGCCGGGGCTGGAGCGCCAGGGCGCGGGCGATTTCGACGCGGCGGCGGTTGGCGTAGGAGAGGGACAGGGCCGGGTCGTCCCAGCGGGGCGTCAGGCGCTCGCCGAAAATCGCCAGGATGGCGCGGGTGCGCTCGTCTAGCTCTTCGGCTTCTTGTCGAGTGCGGCGTGGCTGGACGACCGCAAGGGCGGCTTCCCACGGGAGCCTCAACCAGGCGGCGCCCGGCCATCGCCAGGCCTGTCCTGGCCGCTCGCGGTCCAGGTGCACGTGCGCTCCCATGCGGACGTTGTCGGCTACGCTCAGCCCCGCGAACACGCGCCCCTGCTGGAATGTGCGCGCGATGCCGAAGGCGGCAATGTTGGCCGGCTTGAGGCCGGTCAAGTCGTGGCCGTCGAACAGGATGTGGCCCGACGAAGGCGGATAGATGCCGGTGATCATGTTGAACAGGGTCGTCTTGCCGGCTCCGTTCGGCCCGATAACACTGACGAGTTCACCTGGCGCGATGGTCAGGTCAACGGCGCTGACAGCAGTCAACCCACCAAACATTTTGGTCAGCTTCTCTATTTGCAGGAGTGACATGGGCGCCTTTCTAGCTTAGTTCCGCTGCTGCCGGCTCATGGGCATCGGTCGCCCGAGTCTGGCTGGATAGCTTAGGCAGCGGCTGGGGATCCGCCACCCGCTTGGTGATCTGTCGGCCCAGCAAGCCCTGCGGACGGTAGCGAATCAGCACAAGCAGGAGGATGCCATAGAGCAGCCAACGCGCGTCGGCCACCGGTCGCGCGAGTTCAGGCAGGCCGATGAGCAGCAGCGCCGCCAGGATAACGCCAGGGACGCTGCCTATGCCGCCGAGGATGACCATCGTCAGCGCCAGCACCGAGACGGCTGGTGTGAAGATGTCAGGGCTGATGTAGCCACTGCTGTGGGCGAACAGCGCGCCCGCGACGGCGGCAATCGCAGCGCTGATACCGAAGGCCAGCGCCTTGTACTGTCCGGCCTGGACTCCGTATGTCTCTGCCGCCAGCTCGTCCTCACGAATCGCGGCGAAGGTTCGACCGAGCTGAGAGTTGCCGAGCCGGGTGAGCACCCAGGCGGCCACGGCGACCAGGGCGAGGGCCAGGTAGTAGTAGGGCCGCGCACCGACAAAGAGAAAGCTGCCCAGTCGCGGCTGCACGATGCCGAAGATGCCGACCGGGCCGTTGGTCAGCCACTCCCAGTTGAGGATGATCTGGGCAACGATCTCACCCAGGGCCAGCGTAGCGACAACGAAGTACGGGCCTTTCAGGCGCAGCGCGGGATAGGTGAGGACGACGCCCAGTGCTGCGGCGACGAGGGCGGCCAGTGGCAAGGCGATCCAGAAGGAGATGCCGACCTTTGTGGTCAGGATGGCGGAGGCGTATGCGCCGATGGCGAACAGCCCCGCCTGGCCGAGGGACATCTGCCCGGCGCCTGCCACGAGGTTGAGGCTGAGGGCGAGAAGCGCGTACACCAACCCGATGTACAGCACTTGCACCGCGTAATCGCTGCCGGGGACGAAGGGCAGCAGGATGGCGAGGGCCGCCCCGAGGGCGACGAATCGGCCGGGTACGCGCCGTGGGCGGCCGACGTTGAAGAAGGCGCCAGCATTCACCTCGTAGCCGCGGAGCGAGACGCCGCCAAAGAGACCCTGCGGGCGCAGAGCGAGAACCAGGATGAGTACCAGGAACGCCACGAGGTTGCGATAGTTTAGGCCGAGGTAGGCGGTCGCCAGGCTTTCTATCTCGCCGAGCATCATTCCGCCCAGCAGGGACGCCGGGACGCTCGACAAGCCGCCGAGCAGCGCCGCTGTCAGCCCCTTAATGCCGGCGCCAAAACCCATCGTGGGCGTCACGCTGTTGTAGTAAACGCCCAGCAGAACACCGGCGACACCCGCGAGGGCGGACGCGATCGCGAACACGAGGGAGCGCACCGCGTCCACGTCAATGCCCATCTGAAGCGCCGCGTCGCGGTCCTGGGCGGCGGCCCGTATACCCCAGCCGACTCGCGTGCGGTAGAGGAATATCCACAGCGCCGAGATGCACACGATCCCGGTCACGAAGATGACGATATCCAGCAGGCCAATCGTCACGCCGCCGAGCGACAGCCGCCACTCCGGGAGCGCAGCGTTGAAGGCGCGGGTTTCGGGTTTGAATATGAGTAGCGCCAAATTGTCTAGAATGAAGGCGACGGCGATGGTGCTGAGCAGGGGCGCTATAGGCGGAGCGTCAGCCAGAGGGCGGAGGGCCAGGCGCTCGATCAGTATGCCCAGAACACCGCACACGAGGGCCGCCGCCGGCAAGGCCACCCACAAGGGCAGCCCAAGGCGGGCCATGAGAAACCACCCGACGTAGGCGCCGATCATGAACACAGAGCCTGAGCTGAAGTTGACCAGGTTGGCGACGCTGAAGATGAGCGCCATGCCAACTGCCAGCAGCACATATATGTTTCCCAGGACCAGGCCGTTGATAAGCTGGTCTATGAGCATTCGCATCCTCTCTGTCGCTAGGCAAGCCGTCATGCTGAGCGCCAGGCAGCGTCGCCCGCGAGATTGGGCAGGCCGCCTGAACACTCAGCATGACAACCGCATCCCGTTTCGACGGCTTCTCCTACGAGGCCACAGGCTCTGGCCAGAGCTCCCGCACCAGCGGGAAGACTCGCTCGGCCAGCAACTTCGTCGAGCGCAGGTTCGCGGCGTGGGACACGCGGGCCATGCGCGTGTGGAGCGCGATGTCCGTCAGGCCCAGCTCGCTCGCCCGCGCCGCCAGCTCCTGCGCTACGGTCTCCGGGCTGCCGACGATGGCATCAATAAACGCGAGGCGGGCGTCGAGGTCGCCGTCGTTGGCGAGGCGCGGCCGCCCCATGCCCAGCGTCTGCTGGTAGTAGAAATCGGCGCTGGGGACAATGGACGCGCGCGCTGCCACGTCAGTCTCGGCGACATACACCATCCACGTGCGCTGGATGCGGCGGTCCGCCGCCGCGTGGCCGTGGGCCGCCAGGGCGGCGTGGTAGGCGGCGATGAGCGCCTGGGCATCGTTGGTCGGTGTGCCCCGCGCTAGCATCAGGTGCAGGTCGTGGGCGCCGGCCAGGCCGGCTGTGAACGGATGTCCCGCCGCCAGCCAGGCGATGTCGCGCGCCGGTCGCTCGGGCGTCGGGAACAGCCGCGCGCCGACAATGTCGTAGTGGCTTCCCTCGGAATTGACCGTCTCGCCGGTCCACAGCCGCAGCAACACCTCCAGCCCTTCTTGAAGGCGCTCGCCCTTCAAGGCCGCTGGAACGCCGAACGCGCCGAAGTCGGCGGGCGCCGAACCGGAGCCAAAGCCAACGGCGAAGCGGCCATTCGTGAGAATGTCGCCTTCGGCGATCTGCTCGGCGACGGCGAGCGGGTGATAGAACGGCAGGAGTGTCACGCCCGTGCCGAGGGTCACGTGTTGGGTTCGCCCGGCAGCCTGGATGATGAACAGCAAGGGCCAGGGCAGGCGTCCGCCCTGGGCGGCGTGATGCTCGGCGAACCAGACGGTATCAAAGCCCAGCGCATCGGCAAGGATGACGTGCTCCATCACCTCGGCGTACACCTCGCGGGACGGTCGTTCCAGCGGGTCGCCGTCAAGATGATGAAGAATGGTAAATGCGGGTCCGGTCATGTATTCGTCCTTGCTATTGTTGGTAGAGCGCGAACTTGCCGTCGCGAATCTGCAGGCGCGTTTGTGGGCCGGCGATGACACGGCGGTCCGGTCCAAACACGATCTTGCCGTAGGCGACGCTCGGCGTCTCGAGCTTGGTCAGCGTCTCGCGGAGGGCCTTGCGATCGAAGCCTGCCTTATCCACGGCCGCAGCCAGAACCTTCACGCCGTCATAGGCCTGGGCCGCGAACTGGTCGGGCAACTCCCCGTACTTCGCCTGGTACTTCTTCACGAACTCCTGGACTTCGGGTCGCTTGTCGCCTGGGAAGAAGCCGCTCTGCGTGTAGACGCCCTCGACGGCCTTACCACCCAGCTCGATGAACTTGGGCGAGTAGACCGAGCCAACTGCCAGCTTCGGGGTGTCGAGGTTGACGTCGGCGGCCTGGCGGGCGATGAGAGCCCCATCGTTGTAGTAGGATATGAGAACGAGCAGGTCAGGCTTCGCGTCACGCGCCTTGGTCAGCGCCGAGCGGAAGTCTTTCTCGGTTGGGAGGTATGGCTCCGTGTCTACGATCTCGGCGCCAAGCTGCTTAGCCTTCTGCGTGAACAGGTCATATGTGACCTTGCCCCAGTCTGTGTTCAAGTGGAAGACGGCAAGCCGTTTGCCACCCAACCCTGTGATGCCATACTCGGCGAGCGTCGGAGCATCGTCGAGCTGGCTGCGGCTGGTGCCGAAGATGTATTCGCCTGTATCAGTGAATTTGGGATGCGAGTTCGTTATGCCGAGCTGAACGACGCCCGCCTGGTTGTAGATCGGCGAGGCGGCCATCGACGCCGGACTAGAGAAGTCACCTATGACTGCGAGAATTCGGTTGTCGGCCACGAACTTCTGAGCGATGGCGGGCGTTTGCTTCGGGTCGCTCTGGCTGTCCTCGTAGATAAGCTCGACCGGCTTGCCCTTGATTCCGCCTGCCGCATTGATTTCGTCCAGGGCAAGCTGGAAGCCCTGTTTCCAGATGCGACCGTACTCCGCGTTATCACCCGTAAATGGGCCGGTGACGCCAAAATATACCTTGTCGGGGGTGGCAGCATTGGCAGACCCGCAGGCGGCGAGCAGAACCGATATGAACACGAGAACCAGTGTCGTGATTAGCAGGCGTGTGCGTAGCATAGAGAGTCTCTCCTTGAAGAATCTGTAGCTGGGTATTGGGGTGGGCGGCTCCTTCGGACTGGATTCAGCTGCAACACATGGCTCCTCCTGACAGGAATAGATCAACGCCGACCAGGCGGCACATAGCGGCAGGGTGCAGGCAAAATGAAAAGCCTGGGAGAGTGTCTCCCAGGCTTACAATCTACCTGTTGACCCTACCCCACGCGATGAGTGGCTCGCGAGGGCATGTGGCGCTTAGTCGGCGTTGGTCTTCTTTGGACGAACGAAACCCTTACTCCGGCGTGGCGCTCAGTGCCCCCGCCGGGTACAGGTGCAATTCCTGCTATCTAGCGCTGTCTGCGCTTGACCTACAAAGGAGTGCAGCATTCTGTAGCTCTATTCGTTCCGTAATCGTGCGGCCATTATAGGATATTCGGCGCGGTTTGTCAAGACTTTGAACCGACTTTTTCAGAAACGCTCATAAAAAAGCGGTGAGTGTGCCACGCTTGCCTGCTGCCTCAGCAACGTGCGAAAGCGTGGCACACCTGATCCATCTGGCCGCTCGTCTCCGCAGCTTTCCTCTCGCTAGTGGCTGCGCGTTGTGCCGCTGTTCTCGGAGACCCCGGCGCTGAGGCCGCCCTCGCTTGAACTGGTGCTCGTCCTTTCGCCCATGCCGCCGGGACGATTGCGACCACCGCGCCCGCCCGGCGCGCTGCCGCCGTCGGCTACCGCTTACGACCACGGCGCTATGTAGCCAGTTTGTAGCCACCCACATGGTACAATGGCGACAGGGAGAATCGACTCGGTCGCTCCAAATCCAACGGACGGCCAGCGTGGGAGGAGAAGCTCATGTGCACTACCAGACTGGCTAGCCTGGCCTTTCTAACTGCCGGGGCCTTACTTGTCTGCGGGATGTTGGCGTTTGTCTCTGCCCCGGCTTCGATCTTGGACAGTACTGAGACCGCGCGGGGCGCCCCGTTGGCGTCCGAGACGCCGACAACAACGTACTTTCTGCCGCCGACCCTGTCGCCCACCGCCACTTCAACTTCTGCCGCCACATCAACCGCAACTCCGACACCGACGGCGCAAACGGAGCATCTCCTGTTTGCGCCCATTATGGGCCGTATCTTGGCCTCGGAACC
Source organism: Anaerolineae bacterium (assembly GCA_046328525.1). Lineage (GTDB taxonomy): Bacteria > Chloroflexota > Anaerolineae > Epilineales > JAHCIE01 > JBDHWG01. The sequence continues at coordinate 1,171,928 of JAXLWK010000003.1, read as the reverse complement.
CGGTAGTCCCAATCTCTGGGGCAGTCCGCCGAGCCCTTACTCCACGGGGTGGCTGTACTGGTATAATGTCTGGGACGCAAAGATTTACCGTCTATGGCGGGCCAACAATGCCGGATGGGCCGATGCCACACTGATCTACCAAGGTAGCCAGACTGGTTACCACGACGTCGGGCCGCTGGAGCCGGGAACATACTACTTCGTCGTGCAGGCGGTCAATGAGTGGGGCTCAACACCAAGCAACGTCATTATGTGGGAGGTGTTGGCTCCGCCCACCTTGACGCCGACACCTACTCCAAGCCTGACCCCAACACCCACAGCAACAGCATCGTACCCTCCGTGGCAGACCGTGGAGCCTGTGAACTATGAGTCGCTCTACGGCCTCGCTTTGAGTGGCCCTAACGACGGCTGGGCGGTCGGTGAGTATGGGACGATCTTGCAGCTCAGCAACGGAACTTGGCAGCAAGTTGAAACGCCACTCAGTCTCTCTTTGTACTCCATCGCTCTCACAGGCCCTAACGACGGCTGGGCGGTCGGCCAGTACGGCACGATCATGCGCTTGAGCAACGGCGCCTGGAGTTATGCTGCCGGCCCGACAGACGCCGAGCTGAATTCCGTGGCACTCTGGAAAAGTACCGGGTGGGCTGTAGGCCAGAACGGCACCATCTTGCGGTTGAGCAACGGCGCGTGGAGCCTGGTAGACAGTCCCACGGAAAACAGGCTTAACTCAATGGCACTGAGTGAGGCAACCTCCGGTTGGGCCGTGGGCGACAACGGCACGATCTTGCATCTGAGCAAGGGCGTGTGGAGCAAGATTCCTTCGCCGACGCAATTCGACTTGCGCTCAGTTGCCCTTAGCGGACCGGACGATGGCTGGGCCGTGGGAGCTGGCGGTGTCATACTGGTCTTGCACAACGGGGAATGGGCGAAGGCAGGCATCTCGCCAGGACCCTATTTGTTGAACGCCCTCGCGCTGAGTGGGCCGTATGATGGCTGGGCGGTGGGATATAGCTATTACTCGCCCAGCGGGGAGGCCACCTTGCGGCTGAGCCAGGGCGCGTGGAGCACGGACCCTTACAGCCCGAGATGGGTTGAGCTATACGCTGTCGCGCTGAGGGGGCCGAACGCAGGCTGGGCCGTAGGCGACTCCGGTGTGATCCTGCGTTTGGGTAATGGCGCGGCAGAGTAGCAGCTGGCGCGAGCGACTTCCGGGTGCTTTCGAGCGACGCAGCAGCCCTGCGTTGCGCAGTTCTGGCTAGGGGATTATGGCCTCTGGCCAAAGATCGCGCACGAGCGGGAAGACGCGCTCCGCCAGCAACTCCGTCGAGCGTAAGTTTGCGCCGTGGGCGATGCCTGCCATCCGCGTGTGCAGCGCGATGTCCGTCAGCCCCAGCTCGCCCGCCCGCAGCGCCAACTCCCGCGCGACTGTCTCCGGGCTGCCGACGATGGCATCAATCAGCGCCAGGGTCGCGTCCAGGTCTCCTTCGTCGCCGAGACCGGGGCGGCCAGTGGCGAGGTGTTGCTGGTAGTAGAACTCGGCGCTCGGCACAATCGCCTCACGCGCCGCGGCGTCCGTCTCGGCGACGTATACCATCCAGGTGCGCTGGATGCGGCGGTCGGCCGCCGCGTGGCCGTGGGCCGTCAGGGCGGCGTAGTAGGCGGCGATGAGCGCCTGGGCGTCGCGCGTGGCTGTGCCGCGCGCCAGCATCAGGTGCAGGTCGTAAGCGCCGGCCAGGCCCGCCGTGAACGGATGCCCCGCCGCCAGCCAGCCGATGTCGCGCGCCGGATGTTCGGGGAGTGGGAAGAGCCGCGCGCTCGTGATGTCGTAGTGGCTGCCCTGGTGCGTGACCGTCTCGCCCGCCCATAGACGCAGCAGAATCTCCAACCCTTCCTGGAGGCGCTCACCCTTCTGGCTCGGCGCCACGCCGAACGCGCCGAAGTCGGCCGGCGCGGAGCCAGACCCAAAGCCCACGGCGAAGCGGCCGCCGCTGAGAATGTCGGCCTCGGCGATCTGCTCGGCGACAGTCAGCGGGTGATAGAACGGCAGGAGTGTCACACCCGTGCCGAGCGTGACACGTCGCGTGCGCTCTGCCGCCTGGACGATGAAGAGCAACGGCGCGGGCAGGCGGCCGCCCTGGGCAGCGTGGTGCTCGGCGAACCAGACGGTATCAAAGCCCAGCGCATCGGCAAGGATGACGTGCTCCATCACCTCGGCGTACACCTCGCGGGACGGTCGTTCCAGCGGGTCGCCGTCGAGGTGGTGGAGGATGGTAAACGCGGGCCCTGGCATGCAATCTTCCTTCCATCGGCCTGTCGCACGACAGGCAACATGAAAGCCTGAGAGTGGCTCCCAGGCTTTCAGTCTAGACCTTGACCTTCCGCGCTGAACGTCGGATGGCGAACCCGCCGTCCGACGCGCTTTATCAATTCTCAAACATGGCAGGCATTATAGGGTCGGCAGGGCCACCTGTCAAGCTATACACGGGGCTTGACAGGCGGCGCCGGATGGCCTATGATGTCCGTAGAATAATAAACCGACCGTCGGTTTGGAAATAGGTAAGGGCACATGGCGCGGGCCGTCAAAGAGCATGAGTACGCGGTGCGACGGGATGAGATTCTCGACGTGGCGCAACGCCTGGTGCAGACAAAGGGCTACGAGGCGATGACCATCCAGGATATCCTGGATAGACTGAGTATCTCGAAGGGCGCCTTCTACCACTACTTCGGCTCGAAGGGGGAGCTGCTCGAAGGCATCCTTGAGCGCATGCTGACGGAGGTCGAAGGGCGGGTCACGCCCATCGTCCACGACCCTGAGCTGACCGCCCTCGACAAGTTCCACCGCTTCTTCTCCTTTGTAGCGGCGTGGAAGACGGCGCAGCGGGATTTCGTGCTGGCGCTGCTGCGCGTGTGGTACACGGACGAGAACGCGGTGGTACGGCAGAAGACGCGCACGATGATGGTGCGCCGCGTCTCGCCCCTGGTGACGTCCATCATTCAGCAGGGCGTCCGCGAAAGGGTCTGGGCGACGCCCTACCCCGACGCTGTCGGCGAGGTCGTGCTGTCGCTCTTGCAGGACATGTCGGACGCGCTGGCGGAGGTACTCCTGTCCTCCGATCCGGCGGTGAGCAACCTGGCGTGCGCCCAGAGCAAGGTCGCGGCCTACACCGACGCCCTCGAGCGCGTGCTCGGCGGGGAGCGCGGGTCGCTAGAGATCGTGGATAACCGGACGCTGGATCTGTGGTTTGATGTGGTGCGGGAGATGGCAGGGTAACTATGGCGTTGCTTGACGTTGAGAATCTGACCAAGGTGTACGGCAAGGGCGAGACGGCGGTTACGGCGCTGTCCCACGTCTCGCTCGGCGTCGAGGCCGGCGAGTTCGTCGCGGTCATGGGACCGAGCGGCTGCGGCAAGTCCACGCTCCTGCACCTGATCGGCGGGCTGGACCGACCCAGCGAGGGGCAGGTCATCATCGAGGGCGTGCCGCTGGCGAAGCTTTCCGACGAGGACCTGACCCGGCTGCGCCGCCGAAAGATCGGCTTCGTGTTCCAGTTCTTCAACCTGATCCCCGTTCTCACCGCGACCGAGAACGCCGCCCTGCCCATCACCCTCGACGGGGTGAATCCGGGCAAGGCGAAGGCGACGGCGCGCGAGTGGCTGGTCAAGGTGGGCCTGGGCAACCGACTGGACAATCGCCCGGACCAGTTATCCGGCGGGCAGCAGCAGCGCGTCGCCGTGGCGCGGGCGCTCGTCGCCGACCCCAAGCTCGTCCTGGCCGACGAGCCGACCGGCAACCTGGACACGCGCTCCTCGGAGGAGGTCGTGACGCTGCTGCGCCAGGCGGCGGACGAGTGGGGGCGGGCGGTGGTCATGGTGACCCACGACGCGCGCATCGCGTCGTATGCCGACCGTATCCTGTTCATGCGCGACGGCGTCATCGTGAATGAGACGCGGTTCGCCGGTCGCGACGACCACAACGCGGACAAGGTGATGGACATGATGCGGGAGCTAGGGTGAGCGCCTGGCCGGCGGGAAAGGCGAAGGCGAGACATGTTGCGCTTTGAAATAACCCTTGCGGCGCGGGAGTTGAGCCGACGGAAGCTGCGCACGGCGTTGACGACACTGGCGATCACGCTCGGCACGCTGGTGATTTTCGGCATGAATATTCTTTTGCCGACGATGCTCAAGGCGTTCCAGAGCGGCGTCCTGACGGCGTCGGGCCAGGTGGACGTGACGGTCACCATGAAGACCGACGAGACGTTCTCGCGCTCCGTTCTCAACAGTGTGCGGCGCGTGGACGGGGTCAGCGCGGCGACGGGCCTGCTCAGCCGGACGACGAACATCCCCGACAAGTTCTACGGGAGCGCTAAGGTCGGCGCGTTGACGGTGACCGGCATCGAGCCGACGACGGCCCAGGCCCTGCACAACTACGATGTGGTCGAGGGGCGCTTCCTGCACAGCGACGACCCCCTGTCGGCGGTCATCACCCGCAGCCTGGCCGATACCCTTGGCCTGGGCGTGGGCGACAAGCTACGCCTGCCGACGACCGAGGGCGCGACGACGCTGAAGATCGTGGGCCTGCTGCCGGCGCGGACGCTGCCGGGCAACGAGCAGGTGCTCATCACCTTGCAGCAGGCGCAGAAGCTGCTCGACCTGTCCGACCGCATCAATACTATCGAAGCCAACCTGGACACCGCCGACAGCGCGCGCCGCCAGGCCATTCTCGACGACATCGCGGCCACTGTCGGCAAGGACTACACGCTCGGCGGGATGTCCAGCGGGACGGAGCTGCTGTCAAACATCCAGATGGCCCAGACGACGTTCAACCTATTTGGCTTCCTGGCGCTGTTCATGGGCGGCTTCATCATCTTCAACAGCTTCCGCACCATCGTCTCAGAGCGCCGCCACGACATCGGGATGCTCCGCGCCATCGGCGCCAGCCGACGCACGATCCTGGGCGTGATTCTGGTCGAGGGACTGGTTCAAGGCATCGTGGGTACGGCGCTGGGCATCGGCCTCGGCTATCTCATGGGCGCCGGGATCGTCGCGCTGTACATGCCGCTGGTGCAGAGCTACATGCACATCAGCATCGGGCAGCCGGTTGTCTCTGTCGGGCTGTTTGTCGTGACGATTGTCCTCGGCGTCGGCGCGACCGTCCTCGCCGGGCTGCTGCCGGCCATCAACGCGACCCGCGTGACGCCCATGGATGCCCTGCGTCCCTCGACGGCTGACACCGAGCGGCGCACGTCGCGGGTTGGCCTGATTGTGGGGGTGGCGCTCTTGGCGCTGAGTATCGTCGGACTGTTGTCGGGGAATCTCAGCCTGGTGGCGCTGGGGTGCTTCCTGTTCCTCTTCGGCCTCATCTTCGTCGCGCCCGCGCTGGTTCGGCCGATTGCGTCCGTGTTCAGCGCCCTGCTCGCCCTCGTCTTTGCCCGCGAAGGCACAGCCACCCTGGCCCAGAGCAACCTGGCGCGGCAGCCGACACGCGCGGCGATCACGGCCAGCGCGACGATGATCGGGTTGGCGATCATCGTCGGCATGGGCGGCGTGGTCTGGTCCATCACCGGCGGCTTCATAGATGTGTTGCAGCGTAGCCTCGGCAGTGACTACCTGCTCATGCCGCCGTCCATTGGACTGTGGCAGAGCAACGTCGGGGCGAAGAGCGACCTGGCGCAGAGGATACGCGGCATCCCGGGCGTCGGCGTGGTCAGCACCCTGCGCTACGCCACGTCCTCCGGCGACGGTCAGGCCGTCGCGGTGCTGGGCATTGACCCTGTGGCTTACCCCCAGGCCGCCAGTCTGACGTTTCAGCAGGGCGATACGGCGACGGCGTACACCGACCTGGCCGACGGACGCGCCATGATCGCCAATGGCGTCTTTGCCGCGCAGACGCACCTGAACGCCGGGGACGTGGTGCAATTGTCTACGCCGACCGGCGTCAAGCCGTACACCATCGTGGCCGTCGCCAGTGACTACCTGAACTCCAAGATCAGCACGGCTTACATTTCGCAGGCCAACTTGCAGGCCGACTTCCGCAAGACCGAGGACATCTTCATCCAGGTGAACCTGGCGCCGGGCGCCGACGCGGCGCAGGTCGAGGCGCGTCTGCGCGACATTCTCAAAGACTACCCGCAGTTCTCGCTCGTGTCGGGGCGCGGATACATTGAGCAGAACCGCCAGCTCTTCAACGTCGTCTTCGGCGTGATGTTCGTTCTCCTGGGCGTGCTCATCATGCCGTCGCTCATCGCCCTGCTCAATACGCTCATGATTGGCATCATCGAGCGGACGCGCGAGATCGGGATGCTGCGCGCCATCGGCAGCACGCGGCGTCAGGTCAGCCGCATCGTGGTGGTCGAGTCGCTGCTGCTCGCCGCCATCGGCACGGCGCTCGGTCTGCTGGCCGGGCTGTATCTCGGCTACGTGATGGTGCTCGGCATGAAGGTGGTCGGCTACCCGGTCAGCTACAGCTTTCCCTACGCCGGGCTGATCGCCGGCGCAGCGATCGGGCTGCTGTTCGGCGTCGTCGCCGCCATGATCCCGGCGCGCCAGGCCGCCCGCATGGACATCATCCGCGCTCTTCAATACGAATAGCCGTCCTTTACTGTCATTCCCTCTCGGTGTACAATCACTCGCCACGCAGAACGTGAGGCGAGTGATTGACCATCCGGAGGGTATATGCGCGTGCGTGTCTGGATAGCAATTCTGGTCGCTTTTGCGATTCTGGCTCTCGCGACCCTCGTTGTCGCGGACGGCCCGAATCTCGGGCCTGTGGTGTCGCCATCTACCTCTGTTCCGAGCACCTTCGCCTTCCAGGGCCAGGTCCAAAAGAACGGCGCACCGGTGAACGGAACCTGCGACTTGAGGTTCACCTTGTACGATGATGCGCAGGCGGGCCTGGATGTCGGTGGCGGGCCGCACACCCTGGTCGGCCAGCGGGTCAGTAACGGCCTGTTCACGGTCGGTCTGCCGTTCGGTGACGCTTTCACCGGCGCTGATCGGTGGCTCAAAACAGAGGTGCGTTGCCCCTCAGGCTCCGGTGGCTTTGTCACGCTCTCTCCCCGGCAACATATCACCGCTGCCCCGTATGCCTTCGGCCTGCGGCTACCGTTTGTCGGAGATTTCGCTAGTGACGGAGACCTGTTCAACGTGACCAACGCGGGGACAGGCTCGGCCGGACACTTTATTGTGACCAACGCCAACACATCGGGCCACGCAGCGTTGGTTGGGGAGAGCGTTGCTAGCGATGGCGTAGACGGCCTCAGCACGAGTAGCTTTGGCATATATGGCGAGTCTGTCAAGTCCGCTGGCATTTATGGCACAACTAGCGCGGCCGACAACGGCGGCGTGGTCGGCTTCAACTCGGCCAACGGCCACGGTGTCGAGGGGTACACCGGCACGGGCAGCGGCGTGTACGGGCAGGCGGACGCCGGTTACGGTGTCGAAGGCAAGTCCAACGGTGGTACGGGCGTGTACGGGGCCGGCCTCTACTACGGCGTGTACGGCCAGGGGACGAGCAACGGCGTGTGGGGCAATTCGAGCGCGGGCAATGGTGTCTGGGGGCAATCCGATACTGGCGCTGGCGTGACTGGAAAGTCGGGCAGCGAAAAAGGCGTCCACGGCATCAGCGCCAGCGGCGACGGCGTGTATGGAGAGACGAAGGGCGGAAGCGCGGCGAAGGGCGTCGCCGGTGTCAGCCCCAACGGCGTGGGCGTCTACGGCGAATCGGCCCACGGCCTGGCCGGGCAGTTCGGCGGCGACGTCGAAGTTGACGGGACGCTGACCCAGACCTACCTCGGCAGCCCGGCGCGGGCCGCGCCCGTCGCCTATGCCCAGGTCAACCTGAACGGAGTCCTGCAACGCGGGACGCCCAATGTCACTTCGATCATCTGGGATGCGGCCAGCCGCGCCTACGTGATCCGTATCGCGAATGTGTATTACGGAACCGGCGACTTTGCCACCGTGGTCACCGCTGTGCGCGGTGACCCAACTACCGTCGTGCCCATCGTGCCCGTCACCTCCGCCACCAATGACGGGCGAATGCTTGTCTACATGTTCGACTTGTCGGGAAACAAGGTCCAGGCCAACTTCAACTTCGTTGTCTACGCGCCTTAGCGAGCGTCCTGGCGCCTGGCGATCTCTTCAAGCAGCGCTCGTTCCTGGCGCGCGACGTCCGAGCCGAAGTCCTCTGGCTCGAAGACCTGGCGAATCTCGATCGTGACGCCGTCCCCCACGGGGCAGCGGGTTGCCCACGCGACGGCCTCCTCCTTCGAGTTCACCCGAATCATCCAGTAGCCGCCAATGACTTCCCGCGCCTCCGGGAACGGCCCGTCGGTGACGATGGGCTTGCCGCCCGACCACGTGACCCGCGCGCCCTTCGCGGACGAATGAAGGCCCTCGCCACTGAGGAGAACGCCGGCCTTGACCATCGCCTCGTTGTACTTCATCATCACCGCGATGTCTTCGTCGCTTGGCATCGCGCCCTTCTCCGGATTCTTGTCGTCGGGCACCTGGTTACTGGGAATCATCAGCATCATGAACCGCATCGTTATTTCTCCCTCTCGATCACAGCCGCTACGTCCTGATCTGGTTGTATCGCAGCGGCGCTCCAGTTGTTCTCAAAGTGTAGTCGTTCCACAGCGCCCGAAATAGACAGCGGGCTGAGGCAATTTCGGGCCTCAGCCCGCAGGATGGCCGGACAGCGCCCTAGCCCCTCGGCAGCCCGCCGATCTCGATGACCGGCCGGACCTCGACCGTACCCCACCGCGCCGCCGGAATCTGCGCCGCGATGGCGAGGGCCTCGTCCAGGTCGCATGCCTCGACCAGGAAGAAGCCGCCGAGCTGTTCCCGCGTTTCCGCAAACGGGCCGTCGGTCACGAGTCGCTTGCCCTCGCGCACGCGCACGCTTGTCGCCATCGTTGTCGGGTGCAGCGGGGCCGTGGCGAGGAAGTGGCCGGCGGCGTCGAGCTGGTAAGCCAGCTGGGTCGATTCGCGGTAGCAGTCCTGGCGTTCGGCCTCGCTCAGCGCGCACTCATCCCCGTAAATTAGCAGCATGTACTTCATAACTCAAGCCTCCAGTTCCGCGTTCTGTAGTGACGACTTCAGTCGTTCTGCGGTCGCGGGAGCGACTGGAAGTCGCCACTACAGAACTGTCGCCTCACGGGTAACACGCCATTAGCCGCCGGCCATCGCGCCGACGATGAGAAACGGCTCCTTGCCCGACACGACCTCCTGGGGCAGCAGCGCGTCCGGCGACTCGTGGGACAGGTCCTCCTCGCACGCGAAGAAGCGCACCAGCGGCCGCCGCGTCTTCGTCGCCTGGTCGCGGATCGTTCCGCGCAGCATCGGGTACGTCGCCTCCAGGGCGTCGAGCACCGTCCGCTGCGTCACCGGCGCCGCGACATCGAGGCGGACCTCGCGGGTCGTGCGCGCCAGGGTGTAGAGGTGCGCCGGCAGAACAACACGGATCATGGCAGGGTCTGCACTTCCACAGACATGACCGACGGAAGGTCATGCACGATGCTCGTCCACGTGTCGCCCGCGTCCGTGGACACGTAGACCTGGCCGCCGGTCGTGCCGAAGTAGATGCCGCACGCGTCGAGCGTGTCTACAGACATGGCGTCGCGCAGGACGTTGACGAAGCAGTTGCTTTGGGGCAGGCCGTTCGTCAGCGCCTCCCACTCGTTGCCGCCGGCCCGGCTGCGATACACGCGCAGCTTGCCCTCCGGTGGGTAGTGCTCCGAGTCGCTCTTGATAGGAACCACATAGACAGTCTCAGGCTCGTGGGCGTGGACGGCGATGGGGAAGCCGAAATCGCTCGGCAGATTGCCGCTGATCTCGTGCCATGAGTCGCCGCAGTTGTCGCTGCGCATGACGTCCCAGTGCTTCTGCATGAACAGCACGCCGGGGCGCGACGGGTGCATCGCCATGTTGTGTACGCAGTGGCCCACGTCAGCATCCGGGTCGGGCAGCTCCCACGGAGAAATGAGGCCGTGGTTGATGGGCTTCCAGGTCTGGCCCGCATCGTCGGTGCGGAACGCGCCCGCCGCCGAGATGGCGACGTAGATGCGGTCGGGGTTGCTGGGGTCCAGGAGGATGGTGTGCAGGCACATCCCGCCGGCGCCCGGCGCCCACAGGTGGCCCTTGGCTTCGCGCAGCCCCGGCAGCTCGCCCCACGTCTGGCCGCCGTCTGTTGAGCGGAACAGCGCCGCATCCTGGACGCCGGCGTACACCGTGTCGGGGTCGGTCAGCGACGGCTCGAGATGCCAGACCCGCGCGAACTCCCACGGGTGCGGCGTGCCGTCGTACCATTGGTGTGTGCCGGGGTCGCCGTCGTAGGCGAACTTGTTGCCGACCGGCTCCCACGTCTTGCCGCCGTCATCGGAGCGCTGCATCGTTTGCCCGAACCACGCGTTGGACTGCGACGCATACAGGCGGTTGGGGTCAACGGGCGAACCTTTCAAATGGTACATCTCCCAGCCGGCGAAGAGTGGACCGCTCACGTCCCACGTCTCGCGCTTGCCATCGGAAGTCAGAATGAACGCGCCCTTCCGCGTACCCACCAGCACTCGAACACTACTCATATCTTCCTCCTGTGTGATTGACCTGGCCACGACCTAAGCCGGCTCGCTCAAGAACGGCATGACCACTGCCGTCAGGGGCGGCGAGTCGAGGATGGCGTAGTGGGTTGTGCCGGGCAGGACGGCGAGCCGAGACTTCGACATCCCAGAGCCATCCAGCCCGCCATCTCTCTGGCCGCCGCCGAGAAGCTCGAACATCTCGACGACGTGAGCAAGGCGGATGCTGTCCGCGTCCCCGACGACGACGAGTGTGGGGGCCTTGATCGCCGCCACGTCTGCTGACCAGTCATAGTCTTGCTGGAGCAATTCGCCCGTCTTGGTGACCAACAGCGGCCAGTCCTCCGGCCGCGGCGCGATGCGGGCGTAGAGCTGGTAAATCGGGGATGGCTTCATGGCTTCGGCCGCCTCGGCGTTCACACCTGCCGTGGCCGCAATGACCTCCGGGTACAAGCCGCTCCGCTTCACCGCTGCCGAGATGATCACGAGCCGGCGCACGACGTCTGGATGGCGGATGGCGAGCTGCCAGGCGACACCCCCGCCCAGGGAGTAGCCCATCACGTCGGCGCGCTCGAGGCCGAGATAGCGGATGAGCGCAGCCACATCGTCGGCCATCAGCTCGAACCGCGGCGGCCGGTCTATGTCCGCCGTGCGGCCATGCCCCTGCAAGTCTACGGCGATGACCTGGCGCCCTTCGGCCAGCTGCGGCAGAAGGTCGCCGAACATCTCAATCGCGCCCAGACCACCGTGCAGCAGCACCAGCGGCTGACCGGCTCCGTGAACCTCATAGTACAGGTCCAGGCCGTTGACCTGAGCGTAGCTTCCGACAGACAAAGTGACCTCACTCATCGTTATCATCCTTTCACGCTACTTTGCGCTGTCACGATCTCATTATAGTCGGTTCGCCGCCGACGAAATAGACATCTTCGGCGACGAATTTCAAGGCTGTGTTTAGACTCGCCTCACTCGGCCAGCTCGGCCAGGCGCTTCTCCAGGAAGCGCCGCTCCGGCTCCTGCTGGGCGAGGGCGAGCGCACGGGCGTAGGCGGCGCGCGCGTCGGTTGAGCGTCCCAGTCTCCGACACAGGTCGGCGCGAGCGGCGTGGGCCAGGTGGTAGTCGGCCAGGTCGCCTTGCGCCAGAAGCTGATCCACGAGTTCCAGGCCCGCCGCCGGCCCGTCACGCATCGCCACCGCCACGGCGCGATTCAACTCGACGACCGGCGACGGCTCGATCTGCGCCAGCGCGTCGTAGAAGGCGACGATCTGCCCCCAGTCGGTCGCCTCGACGCTGGCCGCCTGGGCGTGCACGGCGGCAATGGCCGCCTGGAGCGAATACCGGCCGGCGTTCCCCGACGCCAACGAGCGCGCCACAAGGGTTGTGCCTTCCGCGATCATGTCCCGGTTCCAGAGCGCGCGATCCTGGTGTTCCAGCAGTACCAAGTCGCCTGTCGGCGACGTTCGAGCGGGGCGGCGGGACTCGTGCAGCAACATGAGCGCGAGCAGCCCGCCTACCTCCGGCCCCGGCGCCAAATCGTGGAGGAGGCGGCCGAGGCGAATGGCCTCGCCGGACAGGTCGGGGCGGGTCAGGGACTCGCCGGTGGAGGCGGAGTAGCCCTCGTTGAACACAAGGTAGATGACGTGAAGGACGCCGTCCAGGCGCTCCGGAAGCTCGGCCTGGGTCGGCACGCGATAGGGAATGCGGGCGTTGCGGATCTTCGCCTTCGCGCGCACGATGCGCTGAGCCAGAGTGGACGGCGTCGTCAGGAAGGCGCGGGCAATCTCCTCGGTCGTCAGGCCGCAGACCTCGCGCAGCGTGAGCGCAATACGCGCTTCGAGGGAGAGCGCCGGATGGCAGCACGTGAAGATGAGGCGGAGCTGGTCATCCTCCAGGGCGTCCACGTCCAGGGCGGGGTCCGCGTCGGGGTCGAGTTGCTCGCCGAGGGTCGTGAGGGCGGCGTCGAAGCGCGCCTTCCGCCGCATGCGGTCAATGGCCTTGAAGCGGCCGGCCGAGATGAGCCAGGTTCGCGGGTTGGCCGGTACGCCGTCACGCGGCCACTGCTCGACGGCGGCGCGAAACGCATCTTGCAGCGCGTCTTCGGCCAGGTCGAAGTCGCCCAGTAAACGCACCAACGAGGCGAAGATGCGGCGCGACTCGGCGCGGTAGATGCGGTCCACCACCTGATGCGGTCGTTCGGCTGTGTCCACACGTAGCGTCACTTTGCGAACCTCTGAGCGGAGCGCGCCTTCGCCCGGGCCGCTTCGATCTCGCGGTCTTTGGGCTGCGCGGCTGTTTCGAGGGCTGCGAGGAGTTGGAACGTGACACGGGCGATGTCGTCCACGGCGGCGTCAAAGGCGGCCTGGTTGGCCTGCGATGGCGCGTTGAAGCCGCTGACTTTGCGCACATACTGGAGCGCGGCGGCGCGAATCTCTTCTTCACCAGCGGGCGGGTCGAAGTTAAACAATGTCTTGATATTCCTGCACATTCCGCGTCTCCTCCCGCCCCAGAGATTCGCCATCATGGGCTGTGATTGTGAGGGTTTCTATTATAGAACAAGAGTTCGCATCTGTCAATGGGTTTGGCCCTACGTTTGGCAAACGATTTCGGGGCGCAGCCAAAACACCGGATCCGTCAGCAAGCTCTGCGCCACCGTGCCGGCTCCAGTTCAGCGCCGGCGGAGTTGATATTTCCTTGATACCGCCGCCGCCGCCCTTGATGCCGACTTGCCGGGCTTTGCCGTACACTGCGGTGGAGAAAGACCGACATCAACAGTTGCGGGAGGCAGGTATGGCAGATGTAGTGTTTGTGGCCCTGAGTCTGGTGTTCTTTGCGGCGAGCATCCTGTATGTGCTCGGCTGCGAGCGCGTGTGAGGAGGGAGTCGCATGGAGTTCGATTACATCCTGGCCGCCGTCGTGACGCTCGGCTTGATGATCTACCTCGTCTATGCCCTTCTCTATCCTGAGAAGTTCTGAGGTGAGGCGCTATGACCTTTCTAGGGATACTACAGATTCTGGTGTTCTTCGCGCTCGTGACCGCGCTCGTCAAGCCGCTGGGCGCGTACATGGCGAAGGTGTTCAACGGCGAACGCACGTTTCTGTCGCCGGTGCTGGCCCCCGTCGAGCGGGTTATCTATGCTGCCTGCGGGGTCAACCCGGCGCAGGAGCAGCACTGGACGACGTACACCGTCGCCATGCTCCTGTTCAATGTGGTGGGTCTGCTCCTGCTGTACCTGCTTCAGCGGCTCCAGCCCGTGTTGCCGCTGAACCCCCAGGGCGTGGACGCCGTGGCGCCGGACCTGGCCTTTAACACGGCGGTCAGCTTCACGACCAACACCAACTGGCAGAGCTACGTGCCCGAGACGACCATGAGCTACTTCACGCAGATGGCCGGCCTCACGGTGCACAACTTCATCTCGGCGGCGACGGGCATCGCTCTGGCGATCGCGCTGATCCGCGGCTTCGCCCGCCACTCGACGCAGACGGTCGGCAACTTCTGGGCCGACCTGGTGCGCGCGACGCTCTACATCCTGTTGCCCATCAGCATCGTTCTGGCGCTCGTCTTCGTCTGGCAGGGCGTGCCGCAGAACCTGAGCGACTACACCGCCGCGACGACGCTCGAAGGCGCGACGCAGACCATCGCGCAGGGGCCGGTGGCCTCGCAAGAGGCCATCAAGATGCTCGGCACGAACGGCGGCGGCTTCTTCAACGCCAACTCGGCGCATCCCTTCGAGAACCCGACGCCGCTGACGAACATGCTACAGATCCTGGCGATCTTCGCCCTCGGCGCGGGCCTCACGTACACCCTCGGCAAGATGGTGGGGAACACGCGGCAGGGCTGGGCGCTGTACGCGGCGATGGCCGTCCTGTTCTTCATGGGCGTCGCCGTCGCCTATGCGGCGGAGGCGGGCGGCAACCCGCTCTTCCCGACGGCGGTCAACCAGGCGCCGACAGCGCTCCAGGCCGGCGGCAACATGGAGGGCAAGGAGGTGCGCTTCGGCATCGCCGACTCCGCCCTGTTCGCCGTCGTGACCACCGACGCTTCGTGCGGCGCGGTCAACAGCATGCACGACAGCTACATGCCCCTCGGCGGCATGATCCCGATGGTGAACATCATGCTGAGCGAGATCATCGTCGGCGGCGTGGGCGCGGGCCTGTACGGGATGCTGCTCTTCGCCATCCTGGCGGTGTTCGTCGCGGGCCTAATGGTCGGACGCACACCGGAGTACCTGGGCAAGAAGATCGAGTCCAAGGAAATGAAGATGGCAATGCTGGCGATCCTGGTCTCGCCGCTGTTCATCCTCGTATTCACCGGCCTTGCCAGCGCCACGGTGTGGGGAACGCAGGGCACTGCCAACCCCGGGCCGCACGGCTTCAGCGAGATGCTGTACGCCTTTACCTCGGCGGCCGGCAACAACGGCAGCGCCTTCGCGGGCCTGAGCGCCAACACGCTGTTCTACAACCTGACGCTGGCGGCGGCGATGCTCGCAGGCCGCTTCTGGATGATCATCCCCACCCTCGCCATCGCCGGCTCGCTGGCGCGCAAGAAACTGACCGTGGCGACGGCTGGCACATTCCCGACCACCGGGGCCTTGTTCGTCGGCCTGCTCGTTGGCGTCATCCTGATTGTCGGCGGCCTGACCTTCTTCCCGGCGCTATCCCTGGGGCCAATCGTCGAGCATCTCATGCTCGTCGCCAGCCGCACGTTCGCCTCTTGATGACCTGAGTGGAGTAAGCCATGTCTGAGCGAATCAAGCTATCGCTTCTTGAGCCTTCTATCGTACGCGGCGCCGTCAAGGACGCGTTCATCAAGCTCAACCCGGGTGTCCAGGCCAGGAATCCCGTCATGTTCGTCGTCGAGATCGTGGCGGCGGTCACGACGGCGCTCTGGATCGAGGAGCTTGTTCGCCCCAGTGGGCAGAACCCGTGGTTCATCTTCCAGATTGCCCTCTGGCTGTGGTTCACCGTTCTGTTCGCCAACATCGCCGAGGCGATGGCCGAGGGACGCGGGAAGGCCCAGGCCGACAGCCTGCGCAAGACCAAGACGCACACGATTGCGAAGCGGCTGCGGAGTCTCGACAGCTTCGGCTTCGATACCGTCCCGGCGCCGGATCTGCGCAAGGGCGACCTCGTCCTCATCGAAGCGGGCGACGTCATTCCGGGCGACGGCGACGTGATGGAGGGCGTGGCGTCGGTGGACGAGTCGGCGATCACAGGCGAGTCGGCGCCGGTCATCCGCGAGAGCGGCGGCGATCGGTCGGCCGTGACCGGCGGGACGCGCGTCCTCTCGGACTGGATCAAGGTGCAGATCACCTCCAATCCGGGCGAGACGTTCATTGACCGCATGATTGCCCTGGTGGAGGGAGCGCAGCGGCAGAAGACGCCCAACGAGATCGCGCTAAGCATCTTGCTCGTCGGCCTCACGATCATCTTCCTATTGGCGACGGCGACGGTGCTGCCCTTCTCCATGTACGCCGGCGGCGCGGTGACGATCACGGTGCTGATTGCGCTGCTCGTCACCCTGATCCCGACGACCATCGGCGGCCTGCTGTCGGCCATCGGCATTGCTGGGATGGACCGCCTGATCCAGTACAACGTCCTGGCGATGTCGGGCCGCTCGGTGGAGGCGGCCGGCGACGTGGACACGCTGCTGCTCGACAAGACCGGCACCATCACCCTCGGCAACCGCATGGCGACCGAGTTCATCCCGATGCCCGGCGTGTCCGAGGGTGAGCTGGCGGACGCGGCGCAGCTTGCCTCGCTGAGCGACGAAACGCCCGAAGGCCGCTCCATCGTGGTCCTCGCCAAGGACAAGTACGGTCTGCGCGGGCGGGAGGTGGCGGCGCACCACGCTCACTTCATCCCGTTCAGCGCCCAGACCCGCATGAGCGGCGTCAACCTCAACGGCAACGAGATTCGCAAGGGCGCTACCGACGCCGTCCTGACCTATGTGGCCCAGAAGCGGGGCAACGGCTATGTTGCCCCGGCCGAGCTGAAGGAGACCGTCGAGAGCATCGCCCGGGTGGGCGGCACGCCGCTGGTCGTGGCGAAGGACGACCGCATCCTGGGCGTCATCTACCTCAAGGACATCGTCAAGGGCGGCATGAAGGAGCGTTTCCTGGAGCTGCGCCGCATGGGCATCCGCACCGTCATGATCACCGGCGACAACCCGCTGACGGCGGCGGCCATCGCGGCAGAGGCGGGCGTGGACGACTTCCTGGCCCAGGCGACGCCGGAGGACAAGCTGAAGCTCATCCGCGACGAGCAGGCGAAGGGGCGGCTGGTCGCCATGACCGGCGACGGCACGAACGACGCGCCGGCCCTGGCCCAGGCGGACGTGGGCGTCGCCATGAACACGGGCACGTCGGCGGCGAAGGAGGCGGGCAACATGGTCGACCTCGACTCGAACCCGACGAAGCTCATCGAGATTGTCGCCATCGGCAAGCAGATGCTCATGACGCGCGGCGCGCTCACGACGTTCAGCATCGCCAACGACGTCGCCAAATACTTTGCCATCATTCCGGCCATGTTTGCGACGACGTACGCCGAATTGCAGGCCCTGAACGTCATGCGCCTTGGCTCGCCCCAGAGCGCCATTCTATCGGCGATCATCTTCAACGCCTTGATCATCATCGCCCTGATCCCGCTCGCCCTGCGCGGTGTGACGTACAAGCCCATCGGCGCGGCAGCGCTCCTGCGGCAGAACCTGCTGATCTACGGCCTCGGCGGCATCATCGTTCCGTTCATTGGCATCAAGATTATTGACGTGATCGTCAACGCCCTGCACCTGGCGTAGGGAGGCGAGCATGCGCGGCAAGAGGGTGGAACGCTGGCTGGATGCGCTGGGGGAACTGGCCTGGATCGGGCTGGTGTTGGGCGCGGCCTTCATGTGTCCCATCGCCAGCGCGCGTCACCTGGTGGAGATCGGGGTGGCCGGCTGGCTTGGCTGGCGCGTCGTTCGGTGGCTGCCGCCCGGCCTCCGGGGTCCTAAGGTCGTGTCGCGGGCGATTGTGAAGGATCCCGTCGCGGAGATCAACGCGATTGTGGCAGGTCTGTGGGACGACTCGGACACTGAAGAGATGGGAGAAGAATGAGATGCTGGCTCAACTGCGGCCCGCCGTCGTGGCGGTTCTGTTACTGACAATTCTCACCGGCCTGCTGTATCCCCTGGTAATCACAGGCATCGCGCAGGTCGTGTTCCCCTACCAGGCGAACGGCAGCCTGGTCAAGCACGGGAACGGCGTCATCGGCTCGGAGTTGATCGGGCAGAACTTCTCGGACCCGAAGTATTTCCATTCGCGCCCGTCGGCGGCGGGCCAGGATGGCTACGACGCTTCGGCATCCGGCGGGTCGAATCTCGGCCCGACCAACCAGGCGCTCATTGACCGCGTGATCACCGCGACCAACGAGCTGAAGGCCGAGAACCCGAATGTGCCCGCGCCGGTGGACCTGGTGACCACATCCGCCAGCGGACTGGACCCGGACATCACACCGGCCGCGGCCGAGTTCCAGTCGCCGCGCGTGGCCCAGGCGCGCGGCCTGTCGCAGGACGCCGTCCTCGCGCTGGTCCGACAGCAGACGCAAGGCCCGCAGCTGGGCTTCCTCGGCGAGCCGCGTGTGAACGTGCTGCGGTTGAACCTGGCGCTTGACGCGCTGAAGTAGCGCTGTGTTCTCGCGCGTGTCGCTCCCGACGGACCTGAGACTCCCGTCGGGAGCGGTTGTACGCCGTTGTAGGGGCGTATAATATGTAGTGAGGAGTGACTGCCCCATGACTGAACGTGACGGCGCCGACCGGCGACCCTCTCCCGACGCGCTGTTGAGCATGGCGCGACAAGAGCAGCGCGGGCGGCTCAAGATATTCCTGGGCGCGGCGCCCGGCGTCGGCAAGACCTACGCCATGCTCGAGTCGGCGCAGGTGCGGCGGCGCGAGGGGATTGACGTCCTCATCGGTGTCGTCGAGACCCACGGCCGCCAGGAGACCGAGGCGCTGCTCGAGGGGTTGGAGGTCATTCCGCGCCACCGCGTCGAGTACAAGGGGCACACGCTGAGTGAGATGGACCTGGACGCCATTCTCGCCCGGCGTCCGAAACTGGTTCTCGTGGACGAGCTGGCGCACACCAATGTGCCGGGCAGCCGCCACCCGAAGCGCTACCAGGATGTCGAAGAAATCCTCGCCGCCGGTATTGATGTCTATACCACCGTCAACATCCAGCACCTCGAAAGCCTCAACGACGTCGTCGCGCAAATCACAGGCATTCGCGTTGCCGAGCGTATCCCCGACCGCATCCTCGACCGCGCCGACGAAATCGAGCTGATTGACCTCACGCCCGACGAGCTGCTCCAGCGCCTGCGCGAAGGCAAGGTCTACGTCCCGGAGCAGGCTGAGAAGGCGATCCGCAATTACTTCCGCCCTGGCAACCTGACGGCCCTGCGCGAGCTGTCCCTGCGTCGGACGGCGCAGCGTGTGGACGATCAGATGCGGACGTACATGCACGCCCACGCCATCCCCGGGCCGTGGCCGACGCAGGACCGCATCATGGCGTGCATCGGCGCCGGGCCAGGCTCCGAGCGGCTGGTGCGCTCCGCCAAGATTCGCGCCGACCGCCGCCACGCCGAGTGGCTGGCCGTCTACGTCGAGACGCCCGCCCACTACCGCCGCTCGGATGTCGAGCGGGACCGCATCGCGCAGACGCTGCGCCTGGCCGAGCAACTCGGCGGCGAAGCGGTGACGATCCCCGGCGACAACGTGGCGCAAGACCTGGTGCGCTACGCCCGGTCGCGGAATGTGACCGAAGTCATGATCGGCAAGTCCGACCGCTCTCGCTGGCGGGAGGTGTTCGCCGGCTCCATCGTTAATGACCTGATTCGCCTCAGCGGCAGCATAGATGTCTACGTCATCACTGACCAGGACAAGCGCGCCGCCGCGCCGACCCGTCCGTCGCCGCGCCAGCTCGACGGCTACGTGATGAGTACGCTCGCAGTGGTCGTCGCCGCCCTGGTGGCGCGCGTCCTGGACGACGTTCTGACGCTGCCCAACCTGTCCATGATCTTCCTGGCGGCCGTCCTCCTCAGCGCCACGATGTGGGGGTTAGGGCCGTCTATCTTCGCCTCGATCTTGAGCATTCTCGTCTACGACTTCTTCTTCGTCGAGCCGCTGATGACTTTCACCGTCGCCAGCCCCCAGGATGTGTTCGCCCTGGTGATGCTGCTGATTGTGGCCGTCCTGACCAGCAATCTCGCGGGGCGTGTCAGGGATCAGGCGCGGGCGGCGCGGTGGCGCGAGGCGCGCACGAACATGCTGTACGAGTTCAGCCGCGAGATGGCGGCATCGGCCGGTCTGGAAGGGGTCATCAGCGCCATTGCCAGGGACCTGTACGAGTCTCAAGGCATGGATGTGGCAGTCTTCCTGCCTTCGGGTACGAGTCTCGCCCTGACCGCCGTGCAGCCCGCCGATGCCCCGGTGAGCGACCAGGCGCGGGCGGCGGCCACGTGGACCTGGCAGCACTCGGAGCCGACGGGCAGCGGCACGGATACGCTGCCGGGCGTTGACTGGCTCTTCCTCCCCATGCTGGCCGGCCAGTCCACAGTCGGCGTCCTGGGCTTGCGCGTCGAGAAAGGCCGAACCATCGCCCCCGATCAGCGGCGGTTGCTGGTGGCCATGGCGAACCAGGGAGCCGTCGCCATCGAGCGCGCTCAGCTCGCGGCCGAGATGGAGCAGGCGCGCGTCCTGACCGAGACGGAACGTCTGCGCGCCGCGATGCTGTCCTCCATTTCCCACGACCTGCGCACGCCCCTGGCCGCCATCAGCGGCGCGACGGAGGCACTGATGGACGGCGATGCCGAGTACACAGCGGCGGAGCGGCGCGACCTGCTGGAGACGATCCAGGAGGAGGCGGCGCGGCTCAACCGCTTCGTCGGCAATCTGCTCGACATGACGCGGCTGGAGTCGGGGGCGCTGGAGCTGAATCGTGACTGGGTGGAGATCGCCGATGTGGTAGGCGCGGCGCTAGGGCGCGAGGCATCCTCGCTGGCGAGCCACCGCATTGACGTGGACGTGGCCCCCAATCTGCCGATGCTGCACTTGGATTTCGTGCTGATGGAGCAGGTGCTGGTCAATCTGCTGGACAATGCTGCGAAGTTCTCGCCACCCGGCACCACAATCCATCTTGCCGCGCGGCAGAGCGGGAAAGCCGTGCAGGTGGAGGTGATGGACGAGGGGCCGGGCATCCCGCCGGAGGACCTGACCAGGATCTTTGACAAGTTCCACCGCGTGCAGGGTGGCGACCGTCGGGGCGCTGGCACCGGGCTGGGCCTGTCCATCTGCCAGGGGATCGTCGAAGCCCACGGGGGAGGCATCGAGGCCGGCAACCGCCCGGCGGGCGGCGCGCTTTTCCGCGTCACCCTGCCCATTAATGGCGGCCCGCCGGCCATGCAACAGGAGCTTGAGCGTGAGTGAGCAGCCGGTGCGCGTGCTGGTGGTGGACGACGAGCCGCAGATTCGGCGGCTCTTGCGCACGAGTCTGGGCGCCTACCACTACCAGGTGGCCGAAGCGGCGCGGGGTGAGGAGGCGATCACCAAGACGGCGACCGACCGCCCGGATATTCTCATCCTTGATCTGGGGCTGCCGGACGTGGACGGCCTGGACGTGATTCGGCGGATTCGGGAGTGGTCGAACGTGCCGATCATCGTGCTATCCGTGCGGGACCGCGAGAATGACAAAATCCAGGCGCTCGACTACGGCGCCGACGACTACGTGACCAAGCCGTTCAGCGTGGGCGAACTGCTCGCCCGCGTCCGCGCAACGCTCCGCCACCGCCTCCGCGTGGAGACGGACCAGCCGGTCTATCACAACGGCGGTCTGACCGTTGACCTGGCGCGCCGTCTCGTGACGTTGGATGGGCGTGAAGTGCGCCTCGCGCCCAAGGAATACGACATCCTGCGGACGCTCGTCATTCACGCGGGCAAGGTCATGACGCACCAGCAGCTCCTGCGCCAGGTGTGGGGGCCAGGGTATGAGCACGAGACGCACTATCTGCGCGTCCACATCGGCCAGCTGCGCCAGAAGCTCGAAGCGAACCCCGCGCAGCCGCGTTACATCATCACCGAGCCGGGCGTGGGCTACCGCCTGCGCGATCCGGACGACGCCTGACCGCCGACACACACGGAACCGCTGTTATAATCTTACCGCGACGCCGCCTGGGCCTCCGCGCTCGCCTGCTCCACGGTCAGGGCGCGGCCGGCATCGAAGCTCCGCGCTGCCGTGTCGCCGCCGAGCGCCTCGCGCGCCGTCGCCAACCGCGCGTCTAGCTTCGCGCGCTCCGCGTCGGACAGCGGGGCGTTGATGGCCTCGCGCACGGTGGACGCCGCGCCGGCCAGCCGCAAGGCTCGCTCCGCCTGGCCCTGGGCGGCGGCAAGACACGCGATGTCCTCCAGGAGATAGGCGAAGGCCCACCTGTCCCCCAGGTCGCGGTTGATCGCCAGGCTCTCGCCGTACACCTCGCCTGCCTTCCCGTAGTCGCCTTGCTCGCGGGCAAGGTTGCCCAGGTTATTCAGGGTGTTGGCGATAAGATACCGATCGCCGACCTCGCGCCAGACCTTCAGGGCTTCCACCAAGCACGCATTCGCCTCATCGTAGGCCCGCTCGTCAATCGCCACGTTACCCAGGTTGATGAGGGAGTAGCCAATGCCCCGCTTGTCGCCGATGTCACGCCGAATCGCCAGGGCCTGTTGATGGAGTGATCGCGCGCGCCCGTACTCGCCTTGAAAACGAGCCACAATCCCCATATTGTTGAGCACATTGGCGATGTTCGCTGAGTCGTTCAGCTGTCGGCGCAGCGCCAGGCTTTCCTCATACAGGCTCATGGCTGCCGCGTAGTCCCCCCGTTGGGCGGCGAGGGTGCCGGCCCCGATGGTGGCGCGGGCTACCCCGGCCAGGTCTCCGCTACCCTGGGACGTGGCGAGGGATCGGTTATACCAGGCCTCGGCTTCCACATACTCGCTCTGCTTTCGCCGCAGCTCGCCCAGGGCAAACTCACTCTGTCCCTGGATCGCAACCTGGCCCAATCCTTCCGCCTCCGCCAGGGCAGCGCGGTAGTCATGCTCGGCCCGCTCCCAATCGCCCACCACGTCCAGCACCTGCCCCAGGCGAAGCAGGGCGCCGGGGTGGTCGTCGGGGCTGAGGAGCGGCAAGGCGCGCGTGTAGTAATCTATCGCCGAGGCATTGGCGTACACGGCCTGGGCGGCGACGCCGGCGCGCAGCAGGTACTCGCGCCGCTTGGCCTCGTTGGCGCTACGGTCGTAGTGGAAAGCCAGCAGGTCGAGATACCTGTCGAGGGAGTCGACATACGTCGTCTCGATGTACTGGCCGATCTGCCCGTGGAGCAGGGCGCGCGTCCCGTAAGGCAGGGTCTCGTAGGCGACCTGCTGGGTCATGATGTGCTTGAAGAGGTAGGTCAGCTCCGGATCGGGCGTGTCGAGGGGTGTCAGCTCCAGCTCGCTGAGCAGTTCGAGCGCGCGCCGCACCGTCGGCACGTCGCGCAGATCGGGCGAGATGCCCCACAGCATCGCCGCCGGGAAGAGCCGGCCGATAACGCTGGCGACCCGGATGGCAACCTGTTGCTGACCGTCGAGCTTGTCAATGCGGGCCAGAATCAGGCTGTAGATGCTCGTGGGCAGGTCCGCCTTCCGCAGGCCTTCGACGTCGCGCGGATCAATATCTAGCGAGCGCAGATAGTTCAGGATCTCCTCGATATAGAACGGGTTGCCTGCCGCGCGCGTCGTGATCTCGCCGACGACATCCGCCGGCACCTGGGCGTCTTCGCCGAAAAACTGCCTCAGCTTCAGGTCAATCAGGCGTTCGGCTTCCTCGGCGCTGAAACTCGACAGCGCCAGCTCCGTGAAATACGGCAACCCCTCGACCGGCAGCGGCGGCTGTCGCTCGCGGTCCCGCGGGCGGTAGACGAGGAGCAGAAGGACGGGCACGTCGGCGATGGCGCGCCCGACAGCGCCGATAAGGTCGGTCGAAAGCGGGTCCAGCCAGTGGCAGTCCTCCAGGACGATGAGCAAGGGCTGACTGCTGGCGCGGGCGCGGAGACACTCGACCAGCAGACCCTCCAGGGCCGACTTGCGCGTCTTGGCGTCGAGCGAGGCGGTCAGGTCGTTGTCGGGGATGGGCAGGTTCAACACAGCCCCCAGCAGCGGCAGACGGGGCAGCAGCGCGGGATCGAGGCGGCCCAGCTCCGTCTCGAGGGCGGCCGTCTGTTCCTCGACCGAGCCGGTCGGGTCGAGGCGGAAGAAGCCGCGCCAGACGCCCTGCCACACCAGGTAGCTCGTGTTCGTGCCGTAGGACTGACACTCACCGGCCAGCCCGGCCAGTCCCAGGTCGTTGGCGCGGTGAATGATCTCCGCCGCCAGGCGTGACTTGCCCATGCCCGCTTCGGCGGTGATGCCGACGACCTGGCCCTTGCCGTCGAGAGCCAGATGTAGCTTTTGCTCGGCGATGGCGACTTCCTCGGCGCGGCCGACCATGGGGACGCGGTAGCGCGGCTCCTGGAGGCGCATCGCCTGGGATGCCTTGCGCCCGGTCAGGCGCGACAGCGCGACCGGCTCGCTCTTGCCCTTCACGCGGATGCTGGGCATGCTGTCCCAGGTGAACGCGTCGCCCGTGGCGCTCCGCGTGATCTCACTCACGAGAATCTGGCCCGTCGGCGCGGCGGACATGAGGCGCGCCGACAGGTTTACGACGTCGCCGAGGACGCCGTAGGTGCGGCTCAACTGGCTGCCATACGCGCCGGTGCGCATTCGCCCCTGGGTGATGCCGATCTGGAGCGGATCAAGGTAGCCGAGCCGCGGCGCCATCGCCTGCAGGTCAAGCGCAGCGGCGCAGGCGCGGGCGGCGTCGTCCTCGTGGGCGATGGGCGCGCCGAAGGCGGCGTAGAGATAGCTGCCTTTGTCGCCGATGGTGAGCTGCAAGAAGCTGCCATCGTAGCGCATCAGAATCTGCTCGACCTCGCGCACGAAGCGGTTCAGCTTGTCCGGCGCGTCGGGGTCGTCATCGTAGTCAATGCCGCTGAAGCGGAGGAACAGGGCCACCGCCGGGCGCAGCTCCGCCAGGAACTCGCCTTCGCCCATGCTCAGCCGCTGGCGCACGGCCGGCAGCAGCCAGGGGGTCCACTGCTCGTCGCTCCGCGCGCGGTCGTCCAGGTCGGGCCACGGGGTCTGCGGGACGTCGGCGTTGAGGCTGCTGACGACGGCGAAGCGTTGGCCGCTCGTTTCGTCCTCGCGCCACTCGCGCACCGTGACAATGTCGCCCAGCGCCTCCCAGGCCGTCGTGTCCAGGACGACGTCGCCCCGCTCTGCGTGCTCCTCGGCCGCGGCCATCTGTTCCAGGGTATGCCCGACCATTGTGTCAAGCAGGAGGTACGTCGGATCGCCGACGGTGAAGCGCCGGACGGGGCCAACGGCGATACCCACCTTGACGCTCAGGGGAATGACTCGGCCGGCGCGGGTTCGGATTTCGCCGAAGCGACTCATGCTCGCCTGCATCGCCAGCCCGGCCGCCACGGCTCGCCGTCCGTCATCCCCGTCAAGCCAGCACGTCATGCCGTCACCGGCGAACCCGATGATGCTGCCGCCATAGCGGAACAGCTCGGCGATGAGGGCGGTGTAGATCTGGTTCAGGTAGCCGGTCATCTCCTCCGCGCCGCGCTGTGGCCCGAATTCGATGGCGAGCGCCTCCGTCAGAGGTGTGAAGCCGGAGATGTCTGCGAACAGAGCCGCGCCGCTCGACCGCTCCGCTAGAGCGGCGCCGCGTTGCAGGGCCAGGCGGCGGTCAATAGGGATGTAGGCTGCTGATGTCTCCATAAGCCCTCGTTGAAGGTTCGCCGCGGGATCGTGTCAGGGTGTGAGCGGGCCGGGCGCTACGTTCTGGAATGTCGCCTCAATCAACAGCAGCGGCAGGTACACCTTGAGCGACGTGTTCGCGCTGACGACGGTGATGTACGCGACGGCCTGGGAACACAGGCGCGGCGAGCCTGTATCGCAGACCTGATACACGAAACTGTCGCCACCCGTGTAGGCCGCCTTCGACGTGTAAGTCACAAGGCCCGTCGTCGGGTTTACATCGGCGCTGCCATTCAACGGTGGGCGCGTGATCGTGACGGACGCCTTGTTCAGGTTGCCGTCCACGTCGAAGTCATTCACGGTCACGTCAATCGTCGCCGAGACGGCGCTCTTGACGGTGACATAATCGTCAACGGCCGTCGGCGGCGCGTTGCCCGGCGTGATGCGGAGCTGGCCGACGGCCGTCGCCGCGTTGTAGAACGTGTCGTCTACGACGACCGGCCCGTCCGGCACGGGGATTGTGCCCGCGAAGTATGCCGCCACGCTGTAGGTGCCAACCGGGAGCGGGTTCGGCGCCAGCGGCGCGCGGCCCTTGTAGTCGGTAATCACCGTTTGGACGAATGTGCCCTTCGGTCCGCTAAGAACGAAGACGACACTGCGGCCGCGCACGCTGCGGCCCTGGCTATCGAGCAGGTTGGCTGCCATGGACCACGCCGAGCCGGACGGAGCCGTAACGGTGCTGGAGCTGAGGGTCAGGCTCGTGTTCTGCTTGGTCAGAGTCAACGGCGCGCTAGCGGCAGACGCAGCATACGCCGGCGATCCGGCGAAAGACGCCTGAATGAGATAGTCGCCGGGCTTCGCCAGAACAGCGAACGACACGCCCTGCTGTCCGCTGGGGCTGATCACCGAGCCGTTGGCGTCGGTGACGCCTTCGAAGCTCTGCCCGGCCAGGCTCATCTGCACTACCTGGTTCGGCACGGGCGCGCCGTTGCTTGTCAGCACCGCTTTCAGCGTCACCGTCGTCCCATAGGCGGCCGACGCGGGCGGCGCGACCAGCGTGAGAGACGTGGGCTGGGCGGCGGGGCCGGCCGGGTCGCCGGGGTCTACGCCCAGGTAGAAGAAGCGGCCCTCGTTGGAGACCAGTGTCACCAGGCCAATGCCGTTGACTGCCTGCACCATGTATCGAATATCGCTCGGCGGCGTCCCGTTGAGGGCGACGGAGCCGGCCCATGTCGCGGGCTCGAGCTGGCTCTGGGTCAGGTCGAGCGACTGCCACTGCCCGGCCCACGGGCCGTGCAGAGCGGTGTAGGTGACCCAGACGCTCTGGACGCCGGAAATGGGGTCGCTGGCGTGCACCTGGAAGGCGACACGGTCGCCCGTCGGCGCCACGTTGGCGGCGACCTGGGCAATGGCCGGCGCGGCCCCCTGCGCCGCCGGGCCGATATTCGCGCTATAGAAGAGGCGGAAGGACATGGAATTGAACGTCCGCATCGTGCCGTAGATGGACGTGTGCGAGTCGGATTGGAACTGGGCTGGCGTCAGCATCAGGCTTGTCGTACCGCCGCTGGGATTGGTCAGGGCGTCGTAGTAGTTGACGGTCCACGGCTCGACGGGGAAGAACACCGAGGAGCGGAACGCGGGGCGGACGCCGGGGAGTTCCGTGACCGGCGCGCTCACCAGCGGGAAGATGCCGCCGGTATCGGTGTAGGAGCCGCCCCGGAAGCCCACTCCGCGCAGCGCGCCGCCCTTCAGGTTGCCCGGCGCGCTGACGTTGTAGGCGTCCAAGGGCATGATGGGCTGGCCGGGCCGGTTCACCGAGTCGTTCTTGCCGCGGTAGTAGGTGGCCGTCAGCAAGCTGCCGGTCGTGCCTGAGATTTGCGTCGTGGTTGAGATGGGCTTTGTCATGGCCGTCGCCAGGGGTGGATCGCCGGGTCGCGGGAAACTGACGTCCGCCGTCTTAAGGCCCAGGTCGGCGCCCGGCCCACTGGCGACCGGCGTCGTCGCCCCAACGACCGGCGGCAGCGTCACCCCGGCGCCCGGCGTCAGACCCTGCACACTGAGCATCGGCAGGCCGAAGAGCGTCGAGATCAAGAGCGTCTTCTTGACCACGCCGTCTATCTCGACGCCCGACGCCGACAGGTAATCCTGCTTGGCGCGCACCAGCGCCTTGCCGACGGGGACGGTTCCGCCCGCGCGAAGCTCCTTAGTCACGTTGAGATACAGACGCTCACCGTACTCCATCAGGTCCACGTCGCCATACTGGTAGCCGGTGCCGCCGATGAGCAGAGCGCCCTTGCGCGCCATGACCTGGGGCCAATCGAGATCCACAGTCACATCGGGCACAGAGTCCGTGTCCACCGTGTTGTAGCTCGAGTGGCAACCGGTGCTGTAGATGATCATGTTGCGCATGTCGAGGGACGACGTCGCCACATCCGAGGTAAGCATGCGCGTATTGTAGTCGGCGGCCAGGGCCGAGGAGCCGCTAAAGTGGCCGGCCAGGTAGACCAGGTCGTGGCGCACGCCGAGGAACTGGGCCATGAGCTGCTGGGCGGTCCACGAGTTTGGGTTCGAGGGCGGCATGGTCGCCGGCGAGATGAGGGTGTCCACCTTCGAGGCGCTTCCTAGTCCCGCCGTTAGCTCCTTCTGCACCTCCTTGGCGCCGTCTTCCAGGAAGCCGTAGCCGGAGATGAACGCCGACTTGGGCTGGACAATGCCACTCGGCGCCGTCATGTAGGCGTCAATCATCGTCGCCGCTTCACCGGCTGTTTCCACGAGCCGACCGACGGCGAGATCGGGCAGCGGCAGCGTGCTGTCCTGGAGCGAGATTTCCGTCTTCGCGCCATACGTGTCCTGCGACAGAACGTAGTCCAGCTTCAGGCTGGCCTGGGACAGGGTATCGTCCCGCACCGGCGGCACGTACTCGGATTCCTTCGAGATCGGCGAGGGGTCCGCGTAGCGGAAGAACGGAATCACGCTGTCGTTGCCGACCAGGACGACGTACTCGATGGGGTTGGTGAGGCGGTAGCGGTCAACAATGTCCTTGATGGCGTAGGCCAGGAGATTCGCGGCGTAGGGGCAGCCGGGGTTGTTCTCCGCCTGTACGCGGGCCGCGCCAACGCGCGCGTCGCCGTTGATGTCCACGATAACGCCCTTGACCTCAGGCCGCGCCGCCAGCTTCGTCAGGCGGTCTTGCAGCACGCTTTTGTCGTCGGCCGACCCTGGCATCCGCGTCATGTCGCGCAGAATGATGGTCTTGTACCCGCCGGCGGGCGACGGCAGGCTGCCGGCCGGCAGCGTAGGGTCAACGTTGGCGCACTGGCCCGTCAGCAGGTTGACGTTGAGGCGGAAGGGCTGGCCGCGGTCGAAGACACCGTTGCGGCCTTTGACGCGAACGAAGAAGGTTCCGCTGTTGTTCCAGGTGTTGAGGGTAATCTGCTCTGAGACTGTCCCGCGATGGGCCGAGACGCCGATCAGGCTGCGCTGTTGCGCGCTCGAGAACGCCTCTGGGTTAGAGAAGGCGTCCGGGTTAGAGAAAGCGTCCGGGTTAGAGAAGGCATCCGGGTTAGAGAAGGCATCCGGGTTAGAGAAGGCATCCGGGTTAGAGAAGGCATCCGGGTTAGAGAAGGCGTCCGGGTTGGAGAAGGCGTCCGGGTTGGAGAAGGCGTCCGGGTTGGAGAAGGCGTCCGGGTTGGAGAAGGCATCCGGGTTGGAGAAGGCGTCCGGGTTGGAGAAGGCGTCCGGGTTGGAGAAGGCGTCCGGGTTGGAGAAGGCATCCGGGTTGGAGAAGGCATCGGGCGCGCTCTCCACGTTCAGGCGCACCAGGTCCGCCGGCGACGTCAGCGTCGAGTAGGCTTTGGCGACGTCCTTATACAGGGTCAGGTCATAGTCGGCGGGTAGGCTATCGCCGGCCGCGCCCGTGAGCGTCACCACGATCTTGCTGCCCGGCTGAACGGCGACCTTGAACCAGCGCGACTGGCCGAGGCGGTCCAGGTACTGGGTCGTCGAGGCGCTCACGTTGGTCTTGGGCGCAGACAGAGTCAGGGGCACGGCCCTGGGCCAGCTCGTGTTGTTCGCTTCGACCCGCGCGCACGCCGAGAACTCCGACGTGCTGCCATCAGGGTGGGTCAGCGTCGCCGTCACCACATTGCCTTCGGGCAGGGCGGTCGGGTAAGAGACCGAGAACGAGCCTTTGGCGCCGTCAGATGTGCTGGCCGTCGTGCTGCCCAGGTAGGTCTTGCCCGGCCCGTAGCCCGAGGCGTCGCACCGATCGCTGGCGTAGAAGTCGAGCCGGAAGGTCGTGCCCGGGGTGCTGGTGAACAACCCATTGACAATCGTCTTCCCCTTGACCGGATCCACCACAGCGGCGTACAGAACAGGCGAGTTCTGGAGGCGGTTCGGGCCGGCCTGCGGCCCGGAGGCGGCGTCGCCGAAATCGTTCGTGTCCGGTCCGTTGAGGCCCAGGTCTATGCCCAGGCCGCCGTTGGCGAAGATGGAGTTGCCGCGAATCTGGGCGCCGATGGCGCCGGCGTCCTGGAGCGCCACCGCCGCGCAGCGGTTGCCGGCGATGAGGTTGCCCTCGCCGGCGTTCGTGCCGCCGACGATGTTGCCCTGGTACGTCGTTCCGCCGATACTTAGCGGCTGGCCCGCGCCCGCGTGGATGAAGACGCCGCAGCGGCCGTTGGCGAGGATCGGCAGGCCGGCGACATTCGCGCCGATGGTGTTGCCGAGGATGACGTTGCCCGACGAGCGCACATCCCACAGCTCGATGCCGTGGGCGGTATTGCCGGACACGACGTTTCGCGCCCCGGCCGTTGTTCCGCCGATGGTGATCCCGAAGGCGTCCTCCAGGAAAATACCCTGCTCGCCGTTGGCGAGGGCGGCCCCGCCGGTCGCATCGGCGCCGACGAAGTTGCCCTGCACGAGATTCGGGCCGAGGTCCTGGATGTGGATGCCGTTGGCGCGGTTACCGGACACAACGTTGCCCGCGCCCGCCGCCGCGCCGCCAATTGTCACGCCCTGCGCCTTGTCCAGCCAGACGCCGCTGTCGCCGTTCGCCAGGGCGGCGATGCCCGACGCATCCACACCGATGTAGCTGCCCTGGACGGCGACGGTACTTGCGCCCGTCACGCCGTTGACATAAACGCCGGCGTTGGTGTTGCCGGCGATCACATTGCGATCCGCTGGCGTCGTCCCGCCGACCACATTCCCGGCCACGCTCGTCGTATCGTTGCAGCTGGGGCAGAGGATGCGAATGGCCTGCCAGTTCGGCCTGGCCGTGCGGCCTGTCGCGTCCACACCGAGGTAGCTACCGGCGACGACGACGTTGGAGGCGTCGCTGACAAGGACGCCGGCCTGGCCGGTGGTGCTGAAGCCCGTGATCATCAGGCCGCGCACGACGCTGCCGCTCCCCCTGCTGCGGATGTTCAGGCCGCTGGCGTTCGAGAGCCGTGCCCCGCTCAGCTCGACTTTCAGGACGGCGTTGCTGCCGATGGAGAGGGTGTTTCGAGACGCGCCCGGCTGGGTGTAGCCGTCAATGGTCACCTGGCTGGTGATGTCCGGCAGGGGGGTTAGAGGCTGGATGGCGCAGACACTTGAGGCGCAGCCGGGGTCGGTGGCGGGGATGCTAAAGACAATGGCATCGGGGACGCCGCTGCTGTTCGCGTCGAGAATCGCCTGGCGCAGGGAGCCGGCGCCGCTGTCCTGGGTGTTGGTGACGAACAGGTTCGCCGCCGGGGATGCAAGGCTATCGCGCACAAAAAGATTCGCCGTCGGCTCGCCCATCGCCGCGACCGACGCTGGCGACCCGATGCCGAAGACGAGGGTGAGCAGCGACAGTAACGTCACGCCAACTAACGAGCCGAAGCAGAGCCGGCGCTTGCGGCCCATCGTCCTTACGTGTGTCATTGTGTCCCCTGGGGCGAACTGCTGGTGTCGCATGAAAACGCGCGTCACGATTCTTTCTGGCCGCTCGCGCCCTTGCTCTCACCATCCCGGTTGAGCCGCTCGCGCATCGCGCCGGCTTTGTCGCGCAGCGTTCGGAAGTAGTCGGTGTCGGTGACTTCGTGGACCTCGTGTTGCAGGCGTACCTGGTCTATCTCGATGCGCAGCATCTCCACTTGCTGAGCGAGCTGGATCTCCCGCTCGCGCGCGGCCGCCAGCTCCGCTTCATAATATTGCACGTTCTCGTCAATCGCGTGGCGTAGCTGCGAGACAACGTGCCGCATGACGCGCAACGCGACGTTGGGGCAGAGACTCAGGGCCGAGACGAAGTGGGCGGTGGACAGCTCCAGGGCCGTCGTCTCGGTCAGGGTGGTGACGCTGGCCGAGCGCGGCCCGCTGTCAATGAGCGCCATCTCGCCGAAGAACTGTCCCGCCGAGCGTCTGCCCAGCTCGCGTTCGCCATCCGCCCCGACCTTAACGGTCACGGAAACGTCGCCCTTGACGAGGAAGTAGAAGAGGTTCTCGATCGCGTCCTCATGCACCAGGCGCGTCGCGGCCGGGTAGGTACAGACGCTCGCCAGGTCGCACAGGGTACTAAGCTCGGCTTCGGCAATCCCCGCGAAACCGCGTCGCAGCGCGGCGAGCATGTCCGCGCGTGATACTGACTCAGGCTGAGAAGAGACCGACATAAAGCTACCTGCATCTGTGATGGATCAAGGTTGGGTGAGTGGCTGGACGTGTAACAGGCGCGCAGAACAGTGGGCGGCTCGCCGCCCCAACAGGTTGATAACTATGCCATCATTGGCTCAATATCGCAAACGTCGGCGGGCGTCGGGGCTGCGTTCTTGCGCGCGTCGGGGTTTTTCTCACCAAACTGTTATCCGCACGTGGGCGAATCCAGGCGCGGCCGCGACGCGGCGGATTTGCACGCAACAAACGAGTGGTGGTATTCTTCTGCGCCTGAAGTTTCTATGGGCCGCCATTCGAGGGACACGGGAGCCACCCGCCCTGTTGCCACGTCGTGTGCCGAGATGCGTTCCTCACCAAACTTAGCGTACAAGATGTGGTAGCAATACATGCGAATCAGCGGACTTCGACTGGCGGTTGTTCTGTTGGGTTTCCTGGCGGTTTTCCTGACCGGCTACGCGGCGGCTGTAGCTACCGTGGCTGCCGATGACTTTGATGCGCCCCAACTCAGCAGCCTCGACGCAACACCAACGGGCTGCCCCGACACACCGACCCCACGCCCGTCGCGTACCCCGACGCCGACCATCACGGCGACGCCGACCTCCACCGCCACCGCGACACCGACAGGCACACTCCGCGCCACCGACACGCCAACGATCACGCTGACGCCTACTCGGACGCCGACCAACTCCCCGACGGTGACGAACACGCCGACGAATACCCCAACGAACACGCCGACGAACACGCCGACGAATACACCGACGGTCACCAACACACCGACGAACACGCCGACGAACACCCTGACGGTGACGAACACGCCGACGAATACCCCAACGAACACGCCGACGAACACACCGACGAACACCCCGACGAACACGCCGACGAACACGCCGACGAACACGCCGACGAACACGCCGACGAACACGCCGACGAACACGCCGACGAACACGCCGACGAATACCCCGACGAACACACCGACGAACACGCCGACGAACACGCCGACGAACACGCCGACGAACACGCCGACGAACACGCCGACGAACACGCCGACGAACACGCCGACGAACACACCGACGAACACGCCGACGAACACGCCGACGAATACCCCGACGAACACACCGACAAACACGCCGACCGCCACCAGGACGCCAACCCCGACCGTCACCCCGACCTTCGCCCCTGGCAGCATCAGTGGCGCAGTTCAGTTCGGCACCAGCCCGATGTCCGGAATCACAGTCGGGCTATACACGTGCGGGCAGACCGATCTTCGTCTGTGCGATCCGACGGCGACGAGCCCAGTCCAGACAGCGACGACCGCGTTCGGCGGCGGCTACACATTCGCCAACCCGGCGCCGCTCGACGTCGGCCAGAGCTACTACGTGGCCTTCGTCAACTCGTCCACCACGAGCTACCTCTTCTACTGGAAGACGGCCCTGATTACCTCATACGTCGCCGGGCAGAACCTTGCCCTGCCGAGCTTCGACATTGCCACGTTCGCCCTCAACAGCCCGGCGGACGGCAGCCGGGTGTTCGTGCCGGTCCAATTCCAGTGGACGCAGCGCGGAAACAACTTGCCGACGGAGCGGTATGCCTGGGGCCTTGAAGACCAGACGGGCCATGAGGTGTGTGTGTCAAACCCGGCGTCCGGCGCGACGTACATCCTGACGAGCGCGCAGTCGTCGGCCTGCGGCCTCAAGGTTGCGACACCGTATACCTGGTATATCTATGCCGTCAACGGGACGAGCTTCAGCAACGGTTACGGCGTGTCATGGGCGACGCGCTCGATCACGTTCGCGTCAACACTCTTGTCGCTGCCGGTGCCACTGCCGGTGCTTGATTGACGACGTAGGGGGTCAGGCGAGGCG
Organism: Anaerolineae bacterium; assembly: GCA_046328525.1. Lineage (GTDB taxonomy): Bacteria > Chloroflexota > Anaerolineae > Epilineales > JAHCIE01 > JBDHWG01. Next base: position 1,138,032 of record JAXLWK010000003.1, on the reverse strand, counting down.
GGATAGCGCGGCGACCAGCGCCTCGATCTCTGCCTCGGTGTTGTAGGCGTGGACGGAGGCGCGCACGACGCTGTCGAGGTCCCGCGCCGTCATGTCCAGCAGCGTCGAGGAGCGGGTGGAGACGGTCACGTTGATGCGTGGCGTCAGCGCGGCCAGATCGGCCTGAATATCGCGCGTCTCACGCCCGGCGACCGTGAATGTGACGATCCCCGACAGATGCGCGCCGGCATCGGTGACGCTGACACCCTCCACCGCCGCCAGCCGCCAGCGGAGCAAGGCTGCCAGCGTCTTGATGCGCGCCCAGATGTCCTCCACCCCCATCGCCAGCGCATAGTCCGCCGCCGCCCCCATCCCCAGCTTCGCCGCGACATTCGTCTCCCAGTTCTCGAAACGCTGCGCATCGCCGCGTAGACGGTAGGTGTCCGCGTCGAGCAGGCGCGCGGCGTGCAGGTCGAGCAGCGGCGGCGCCAGGCTGCCGTACAGCTGGCGGCGCACATACAGAAAGCCCATCCCTCGCGGCCCCCTGAGATACTTGCGACTCGTGGCCGAGAGCATGTCGCAGCCGATGGTCCCCACGTCTATCGGCATCTGCCCGACCGTCTGGATCGCGTCCAGCAGATACCACACGCCCGCCGCTTGGGCCAGCGCGCCAATTTCCGCCGCCGGCTGAACCGGGCCGCCGTTGGTGGCGAGCATCGGCAGGGAGATCAGGCGGACGCGCTCGTCCTCCAGCATCCGCCGCAGCGCGGCCAGCGACACGCCGCCTTGCTCGGCATTGGGGATGACACGAATCTCGACGCCGTCACGCGCGCGCCGCTGAAGGTAGGGGATGTAGTTGCCGGCGTACTCGGTATCCGAGGTCAGGATCACGTCGCCCGGGGCCAGCGGCAGGGCGTAGAATGCCATGTCCCAGGCCCGAGTGCCGTTCTCGATGACGGCGATCTCGTCGGGCGCGGCATTGACGAGACGCGCCAGCGAAGCGTAGACGCCCTCCAGCCGCGCCTCGGCCTCGGCTGCCGCCTCGTAGCCGCCGATCTCGGCCTCGCGCGCCAGGTGCTGCGTGACGGTGTCAAGGACGGGGCGCGGCATGAGCGCCGCGCCCGCGTTGTTCAGGTGAATCACGTGCGCCACGCCGGGCGTATCGTCCCGCAGCCGCTGGATGTCGAGCATCATCCGCCCTCGCTGTCGTGCTTGAAGCGCAGCGCCGACCAGGTGTCGTCAATGGCGACCTGGGCGACGGGCCGCAGCCCGGCCGGCTGCAACGCTTCCCATACCGTTTCGCGCTTGAGGTCAGTTCCGAGCGCCTTGGCCTTGGGGTACGTCGCCCACAGCAGGCCGTCCGGCTTCAGCGCCGCCGCCAGGGATTGGGCCGACGCCTCGAGATCCGCCCGCTTGACGACGAACACCTGGATGAAGTCGAACTCGCCCGCCAGGGCGTCGGCCAGGGTCACCGTCGGCGGTATGTCGGCGATCACGGGCTGGTACGATGCCGGTGCGTTCAGAATGATGGCCCGATAGCCCGGTTTCAGGTACAGCTTCTTGAGGACGGCGTTGTCTGACATGCTGACCTACGATCGGGCCGTTTGCCGACGGTATAGCCCGACGGTAAACGCGAAGAGCACCAGGCTCAGGATAGACAGCCCGACCCAGAGATACATCTGAGGCAGGCGGGCGGTGAGCATGATCTCTTGCAGCGCCTGGGTGCCATACGTCACGGGCAGCAGGTAGGAGATGACGCGGACGATTGGCTCCAGAGAGGGCAGCGGGAGGAAGAAGCCGCCGAAGAAGATGGACGCCAGGAGCAGCAGCATGGCGAACTGCACCGCCTGGCTCTCCGTCTCGGAGATGACGCTGATGAAGAAGCCCCAGCCGAGGGACGCCAGGCACACCAGCAGGGCGACCAGGATGTACGCCGGCCACGAGCCGAGCATCGGCACACGCAGCATCGCCAGCATCAGTAGCGTGAGGATCGCCGCCACGGCCAAGAGGATGAGCATGTAGGCGGTATACTTGCCGATCACCACCTCGCCGGCGGTGATGGGCGCGACGCTGAACAGCTCCTGCGTGCCGCGTGTCCGCTCGCGCACGAGGGAAAGCGCGCCAAAGGTGACGGCCAGGTGTTGCAGCAGCAGGGCCAGGACGGCCGGCGCGTAGAAGGCGATGTAGGTCGGCTGGAACCGGGCAATGTTGGCGAACTGCGTGACCACCGGGGCGATGAACACGTCGGACGGTATCGCCTGCATCTGTTTCGCGGCCGCCTGGAGCTGCGCCAGGTTGTCGCGCGCGTCGACGAGCTGCGCCTGGTACTCGCCTGCGTTCTGGCTGAGTGACTTCATCTGGGTGCTGATTTCCAGCAGGCTATCGCGCAGGTTTGCCAGCTGGGTGCGCGCCTGGGTCGGGTTGAAGCCACTCGACCCACCCAGGACGGCGATCGCGGCCTGAGAGTTGGGCGGCAACTGGTCGTACGTCTTGATCAGGCCCTCGGTGAGCGTCGTCGCGCGGCCAAGATCGGTCTGGGTCTTGGCATACTGCGGGCTGTTGACCTTGCCGATCATCCCAATCAGGTCGTCCAGGCTCTTGGTCGAGTAGGCGTCAACGTTTTCGCTGACATCCTGCACGCGCTTCGCGCCTTCGGCCAGGAGCTGGCGGTTGAGGTAGTCCACGACGAACTGGGTCATGACCTGGGCATAGCTGACCCGCACCGGGTCCACCTGGTATGCCGTCTCCTTGACCTCGACCTGCTTGCCCTTCCGAACCTCCTCAGCCGCGTTCGCCGGGATGGCCGCCACGATCTCGACTGTCCCGTTGAGGAGCGCGGTGTGGGCTTCCTGTTCGCTCGTGGTGAGCAGCACCAGGTCAATTTCCTGGTAGCGTTTGACCTCCTCCACCAGCTTGGCAATTTGCGGCTGGTTGGGCGGCATGATGAGGCCGAGGCGCACCGCCGGCTGCCGGCCGGTGTAGCCCATGCCGAAGATGAGCAGGATGGCGAAGGGGCCAAGGATCAGGGAGCCGATGAGAATCGGCTGCCGCAGGATTTCATACGACTCTTTGAGGGTGAATGCTGTGAAGCGGAGAAAGGCGCTCATGATATTCCCCCGATGCCGGCGTGCACCCGCCGGCCAGCCTCGTTGACAATGCGCAGGAATACGTCGTCGAACTCGACGGAGCGGGCATTGAGCTGCTCGATGGCAACCCCATCCCGCTGGAGCGCCTGCACGACTTCTTCCATGTCTCGCCCGGACGACTGGACCCGCACGAGAATACGGCGGTCAGACAGGCGCTCGAAGCTCTTGACCAGCGGCTCCGCTCCCAGGCTCGGCAGGCTGGCCGGCAGGGGCGAGGCTGTCGTCACGTCAATCACCTGACTCTCGCCGGCGAACGCCTGCTCCCGCAGCTCGTCCGGCGTCCCATTGGCGATCAGCTCGCCCCGGTTCATGATGCCGATGCGGTCGCACAGGTCCGCCTCGTTGACGTACTGCGTGGTCACAAACAGGGTCGTGCCCTCTTGCTTGAGACGGCGGAACTCATCCCAGATTTTCGCCCGCAAGATCGGGTCAATGCCCGCCGTCGGCTCGTCCACGAATAGCAGCGGCGGCTGGTGGATGAGGGCCGCGGCGATGGACAGGCGGCGTTGCATGCCCCCGGAAATCTTGCCGGCCGGTCGGTTCTGGGCCGGTGTCAGCTCCACCAGGTCCAGCACCTCTGGGATGCGCTTGCGGCGCTCGGCCAGCGGGACGGCGTAGACGGAGGCGATGAACTCCATGTTTTGGCGGACCGTCAGGTCAGGGTAGAGGACGAAGAGCTGCGGCACGTAGCCGATCTTGGCTTGCAGCTCTCGATTCCACTTGTTGGGCGGGGTTCCCATGACCTCGACTCGCCCAGACGTGGGGAAGTACGTCCCCAACATCATGCGCATGGTCGTCGTCTTGCCGGAGCCACTCGGCCCCAGCAGGCCGTAGATCTCGCCCTTGGGCACGACCATGCTGATGTCTTTCAGGACAGGCTCGACTTTGGCCGTCTCGCTCTTGCGGAATGGCAGCAGATTTTTGGGTGGGAACGCCTTGTAGACGCTCTCCATGACGACCATCAGGTTGACAAGGGTTGCGCTCATTGTTCGAATCCCTTCCTGTTTCTCATTGGCAGCCGCAATTATCCTATTTTCGCCGCAGTGCGTCCAGTACGGTCGCTCCGCTATTGTCGCGCCACGAAGTCCTGCACGGCGCTGTCAACACTGCGATAGATGTGGTCCTCGCCGATGACCTGCACCGTCGCCGTTCGGCGCAGCCGATCGCGCACCGAGCCTCTGGCCTGCGCCAGCATCAGCTCGACCTTGCCCTCGCGCAGCGTCGCCGCCAGCTCCTGGAGCATGTCGGTCGTCGAGATGTCCAGGTCGGCGCTCGCGCCGATGTCCAGGACGACGGCGCGCGGGTGGACCGCGGCGACCTGGCTGAGAATCTGATCTCGGGCGACGTTGGCGTTGAAGAAGTACAGCGGCGCGTCTACGCGCATCAGGAGCAGCCCCGGCACGGGCAGGTAGCGCGTGTGGCGGCCAATGTCGCCGTACTCCCCCGTCTTCTCCGGGATCTGGCCCAGGGTGGCGATGTAGGGGCGGCTGGCGCGGTAGAGCAGCATGATGAGCGACAGTAACACCGCGATGACGAGGCCGGTCAGGACATCGGTGGTGAGGACGCCGATCAGCGCCGTCAGGGCCACCAGAAAGTCCGTCCGCCGCATTCGATAGTAGCGCTTTAGCTCGTCTAGGTCCATGAGGCCGAACACCGACGTAATAACGACCGCCCCGAGGACGGCATTCGGTAGGTTGTGGAACAGCGGCGCGAGGAACAGGAGTGTGAGAACGATCACCCCGGCCGTAATCAGCCCAGACACCTGCGTGCGCGCGCCGGCCGCGTCGGCGCTCGCCGTTTGCGACAGACTGGCGTCTACACTGAATCCCTGGAGCACGCCGGCCGAGACGTTTGCCACGCCCAGGGCGATCAGCTCCTGGTTAGGCTGGATGTCGTAGTGGTGGCGGGTGGCAAAGGCGCGCGCCGCGCCAAGCGACTCGCCCACGGCCAGGAACACTATGCCCGCTGCGCCGGCCACAAGGAAGAAGAAATTGCCGGCGCCGATGCGCGGAATGGTCGGCGTGGGGAGGCCGGTCGGGATCTCGCCCACGACACTGACGCCCTTCGCGTCGAGATTGAGGAAGGTGACGGCCAGGATGCCAACGGCGAGAGCGACCAGCGCCGCCGGTATGCGCGCATATCGGCGCTTGAGAATCATGATGAGGGCGATGGAGCCTGCGCCGATCACGAAGGTGTAGGGGTTGGTTTGGGGCAGGTTGAAGAGCAATTGGAAGAACTGCTGGAAGAAGTTGCCACTGCCCGACGGGACGCCGAATAGCTTGGGCGCCTGGCCGATGGCGATGGTCAGGGCCAGACCGAAGATGAAGCCGGTCACGACCGACTTGGAGAGGAAGTCAGAGATGAAGCCGAGGCGGGCGAAGCCGGCGACCAGGAGGATGAGGCCGACAATGAGGGCGAGGGCGGAACTCAGCGCCAGGTAGTCGGATGGGTTGCTGGCGGCGAGGGGCGCGACGACGGCCGCCGACATGACCGCCATAGTCGAGCTGGTGGTGACACGGAGATGGCGGCTCGTGCCGAACACGGCATATGCCGCAACCGCCGCCAGCGCCGCGTACAGGCCCGACTGGGCCGGCACGCCGGCCATCTCGGCGTAGGCCAGCGCGACCGGGATCATCGTCCCGCCGATCGTCAGCCCGGAGATCAAGTCGGGCTGCCAGGAGTCGGGGGAGTAGCCCGGCAGCCAGGACAGGATGGGGATGTAGCGCTGGGCATGATCGGCGATGAGCTGACGCGCCTGACCGAGTTTACCCTGGGGAGCTGCCATGCGGGCCTCCCTCCGTTTCAAAGCAAGATAGGCAACATCCCTGGGGGACGTTGCCTATCATTTTGCCACGGACACCGCTCATCGGCCAATGCCGCGCGGCGCTGACCTATTCCTCGCCGAACTCGGCCTTGAGCTTGTCTTCCTGCTCCTTGGAGAGGTTGGTCGAGATGATGGTGAACTTCGGCAGGCCCTTCATGGCCTCGATGACCTTATCCTGGACAGCCTGATCCGTGAGCAGGAACAGCGCCGATGTGCCCTCGGTGACCTGGTCGCGGACCGAATTGATGAACTTGTCGTCAATGCCATAGTCCGAGAAGTGACCCATCAGGCCGCCGATGGCGGCGCCGATGGCCAGGCCCAGGAAGGGGATGAAGAACAGCAGGCCGAACAGCATGCCCCAGAAGGCGCCGCTCAACGCGCCGACGCCACCCATGCTATGGAGCTGCTCGGTCTTGGGCTTCTTCTTGCCCTGGGGCCAGGTGACGATAGCGCCGTCAACGACCTGGATCAGCCCCTGCTTCTGCAGGCTCTCCGCCAGATCCAGCCCTTTCTGCGCGCCATCGGCGGTCTCGAACTTGAACGCAGTCAGTGTTGCCATGTGTACTCTCCTACAGGTGTGAGGTTGTCGGCGCTGATAGTGGTATGGTGGGCGCACGACACGGCGGTGCGCTGAGACAACGCACTCGTCACGACGCACGCCTGGCCGCTTACGGGCGACGCCGATCGCGCCCGGCGGATAGACGACTCTCGACCCAGCCCGGCCCCGATATTCACCCAGAAGGTGTAGAAAAGGCGTAGAGGACGGCGTTTCTACACCTGCGATGGCCGTTGTGGTATTGACAGTCAATCAGATGAGAGTATAATGGTTTTTGGCGGAAAGTGGAAAAAAAGTTGGACACGAATACGATTTCTCGATCGCTGGGTCTTCGTTAGCGGCGCGTAGGCTAGGTCGTTAGCGGTTCGGCGTCAGGGTCTCCGTCAACGTCGCCATGTCTTCGTAGCGGCGCGCCTGTCTGGGTGTTGCTTGCGAAGGAGCATCCCCGAATGAGTCTCCCGTTTGTTCTGCCGACCAAGCTGCGCCGCCCACAACTCGATGGCGACCTTGTATGGCGCGATACGCTTGTCGCTCGCCTGGACGCGGCGCTCCACGCGCCACTGACGCTGCTCTCTGCGCCGGCCGGCTCAGGCAAGACCACCCTGGTGTGCCAGTGGCTCGATCACCTTGCCGCCACTCAGCCGCAACCCGTGCCTGTCGCCTGGCTGTCCCTCGACGAACGCGACGGCGATTTGACGCTCTTTCTTCCGGCTTTCGTCGCTGCCCTGCGCAGCATCTTCCCCGACGCCTGCCCCAGGCTTCTCGACGTGCTGGATGGCCCGCGGCTGCCGAATGAGCGTCACCTTGCGACGACTCTTGCCAGCGACCTTGAGCAAGTCCAGAAGCCGGACGGCGCCGCCGCCGGCGACTTCATCGTTGTCCTCGACGACTACGACCAGGCGGTGGGGTCGGCGATTCACGCCCTGCTGACTGAGCTGCTGCGCTACCCTCCCCACGGCATGCACCTCGTTGTGGTCAGCCGAGCGGATCCCGCGCTTCCCCTGAGCCGCCTGCGGGCCAACCGCCAACTCGTCGAGCTTCGCAGCCGCGACCTGCGCCTGACTGATGGCGAGGTGGCGCAGATGTTGCGGGCCGACGTGCCCATGCTGCTCAACGCGGGGCAGATCACGGCGCTTGTCGAGCAGACAGAAGGTTGGGCCGCCGCCGTCCACCTGGCGTCTATCTCGTTGCGGGAGAGCGAAGAACCGGCGCAAATCCTCGCAAATCTGGCCGCTTCACCGCAAAACGTCGCCAGCTTCCTGCTGGACGAAGTCCTCGCGCGCCAGCCCGCCGTCGTCAGGGAGGCGCTTCTTCGCCTGTCGGTCTTCGAGCGTTTCTGCGCGCCCTTGATCGAAGCCGTCTGCCCCGACGCCGGCAGCGGCTCGGAGATGCTGCGGCGCTTGCAGACCGCGAATCTCTTCATCGCCGGCCTGGATGCGCACGACGAGTGGTTCCGCTTCAACCACCTTTTCCGCGACTTGCTGCGCCGGCAACTCGTGCGGCGCTACGGCGCGGCAGAAGTGGCCGCTCTCCATCGCCGCGGCAGCGCCTGGTTTGCAGAGCGGGGACTTATCGAGGAGGCGCTCCGGTACGCCCTGGCCGGCGATGACATCGCCGCGGCCGCCGCCGTGTTTGCGCGCTATCGTCCCCAGTTGATGAACGACGAGCAGTGGCTGCGCCTCGATCGCTGGCTGCGCCTCTTCCCCACCGCCGTCCACGCCGACTACCCCGATCTCCTGTTGGCGCGGGCCTGGCTGACGCACACCTTCAGCGGCGGCATCCTCGCCGTGAAGAACCTCCTGCCTGAGATTGACGCCAGCCTCGTGCGCGCGGAACAGCGCCGCGCCGACACGCGGTATCATCGCGCGGAGCTGGATGTCTTGCGCGGCATGTTGCTCTATCACGCCACGTCCGACGGCCCCAAGTGCATATTTCACACGCGGCGCGCCCTGGATGTTCTGCCGCGTGACCGCTATCTGGTGCGCAGCTATGCGTGGTTGTTCCTAGCCGGCGGCTACCAGCTCGTTGGCGAGACGGAGCGCGCCTATAGCGCCATCAGCGCCGGAACGAATGAGGACAATATCCCCTTGGCGACCGCGCGCGGCCGCTCCCTCATTGCCGCGAGTTTTCTGTACTGGGTCGAAGGGGACTTGAGCGCGATAGCGCTGGCAGCGGCGCAGACGACGGCGCTGGGCCGAATTGCCGCGCGGGCCGAGACGCTGGCCTGGGCGCATCATTTTCTGGCCTGTGTCCACTACGAGCGCAACGACCTGGCGGAGGCGGAGCGCGAGGCGCAGGTGGTGTTGGAGTCCCTCGACTCGGACGAGCTGGCGCATCCGATGCTGCTCAGCGCCTTTGTCGTCGCGCGCGTCCGACAGGCGCAGGGACGTTTCGCCGACGCGCGCCAGGTGGCCGAGGACATCCTGGCCCGCTGTGTGGCCCTCCAGGCCCCCACTCTCGTTCGCGTTGCCGAGGCGTTCCGCGCCGACGTGATGGCACGCGGGGGCGACGCGGCCGGCGCGCGCCAATGGCTCGATAGGGTCGGCGGCGAGCTTTCCCTGATGCCGATGCCCCTGTTCTACGCGCCGCAGCTCACGCCGCTGCGGGTCCTTCTGGCCCAGAACACCCCGGCCAGCCGTCAACAGGCCGCCGACATCCTGGGCCGCTTGCAGGAATTTGTCACGGCAACGCACAACCACCGCGTCCTGATAGAGTTGCTTGCGCTCCAGGCCCTCCTCCACGAAGCGGACGGGCGGCGCGGCGCGGCCCTTGTCGCCCTGCGCCAGTCCCTGGATCTCGCCCGCCCAGGCGGCTTCGTGCGCGTGTTCGTGGACTGCGGCCCTGTCATGCTGGGCCTGCTCAATGCCCTGGGGAGGGCGGGAGTGTATCCGGACCAGGTTATGCAGATTCTGGCTACGGCCGATGGACGTCTCGCGCGCCCTGACCAAGACGCGGTGAGTGCGTGGGTCGAGCCGCTTACGCCGCGCGAAACTGAGGTGCTCGCCCTGTTGGCGCAACGATACACCAACAAGGAAATCGCCCACAAACTGGTCATCTCGCCGGAGACGGCGAAACGTCATGTCGTGAGCTGCTGCCGCAAGCTGCGCGTGGCGAACCGACGCGAAGCCGTTGCCAAGGCGCGCGACCTGGGCATGTTGCCGAAAGTGGTGTCGTGAGATGCTGTCCCATACCTCTGCGGACCCGCTACTCCAGACCAAGCTGCACCCCCCGCGCGGCTTCGTGGACTTGCTGGAACGTTCCCACCTCCTGGCGCGGTTGGACGGCGGCCTGCGCGTCCCGTTGACTCTGATCTCGGCGCCGGCGGGGTTCGGCAAGACGACGCTTGCGCGTCAATGGCTCGAACACCTGGAGCGGCGCAAGGGCAAACTCGTCGGCAGCGCGTGGCTGTCCCTGGATCGCCACGAGAGCGACCCGTCCTGGTTCCTGGCCTATGTGGTGGCCGCTCTCCGCAGCCTCGCCCCTGCGGCGTGCGCCAATACCCTGGAATGTCTGAATGTTCCGACCCTGCCGTCCCAGGACGTCCTTGTCAATGCTTTCATCACGGACCTGGAGGCACTGGCCGACCGAATCGCGGCTGAGGGCCGCGATGGCTACGTGCTCGTGCTTGACGACTACGCGGCCGCCAGTGGTGCGGCGGTTGACGGTCTGCTCAACGCCGTCCTGCTTCACCCCCCGCGCGGCCTGCACCTCGTCATCATCTCGCGCCAGGATCCCGCGCTTGGGCTGAGCCGCCTACGCACGCGGCGGCAGATGGTGGAGTTGCGCAGCCGGGACCTGCGGCTCAGCGCGGCCGAGAGCGCGGTTCTGCTGAAGCAGAACCTGCCGATGGCTTTGAGCGATGCGGAAGCGGCTGCTCTCATCGAGCAGTCGGAAGGCTGGCCCGCCGCGCTTCACCTGGCCGCCGTTTTCCTACGCGACGCCGCTGACCCTCAGCAGGCTCTCGCCGACATGCAGATCAGTCCGGGCTACGCCATGGCCTATCTACTGGACGAGGTGCTGGCTCAGCAGTCGCCGGAGATGCAGGAATGTCTGGTGAAGACCGCGATCCTGGACCGATTTGGCGCGCCCCTGTGTGCGGCGGTTTGTGGTCAGTCGGCGGCCGCTGGCGCTGAGTTCCTGGATCGTTTGCAGAGCCTGAACCTGTTCCTGGTTGGCCTCGATCCTGGTGGGACGTGGTATCGCTATCACCATCTCTTCCGCCAGCTCCTACAGCGTCAGTTGCAGCACCGCTACACCGCCGCTGAGATCGAAGTGTTGCATCGGCGGGCCAGCGCCTGGTGTGCGAACCAGGGCCTGCTCGAAGAGGCGTTGGACCACGCCCTCGCAGCGGGCGACACCGATACGGCCGTCCAGGTGATTGCGCTCCACCGCCACGACCTGATGAACTACGAGCAGTGGCGGCGGTTGGAGTCTTGTCTCCGTCTACTGCCGGCGGAAGCCTGGGAGTCGCCGCATGTGCTTCTGTCGGAGGTCTGGCTAGCTCACTCGCGCCGCGCTGACCTGGAGACGATGGCGCGGCTAGGTGAGCGGGCACGGGCGCGTATCGAAGAGCTGTCTCCGACGGCAGGCGCGCCCGCGGACCTGCTCGGCGAGCTGGATACGTTGGCGACGATGCTGCACTATTACCGTGCCGAGGGGGGGAACAGCATCGAGGCCGGTCGTCGCGCCCTGGAGCGCCTGCCACTCCAGGCGTACACGGTGCGTTCCTTCGCCCGGATTTTCCTCGCCGGCGCCTACCACCTCGTCGGGAACCGAGACACGGCCTACACGGTCATGGGAGAGGGCGTCCGCGAAGAGCAGGAGACGCCCGACCTGAATCGCTGTCGGTTGCAGTTGGGGTGGGGATTCTTGGAATGGCTGGACGGCGACCTGAATGGGCTGGCTCTCACGGTGGCTCAGGCAAGCGCTGAGACACGCGGCGGTTTACACGGCGAGTCGGTAAGCTGGGCGCACTACTTCCGCGCCTGCGTTGCTTACGAGTGGAATGACCTCAAGACAGCCGAGGCGGAAGCCAGGGCGATTTTCGAGGACCCATCGGGGTCCGGCAGCGCGCTCGCCCTCGTGCATAGTACTGCGATCCTCGCGCTGACCTACGAAGCTCTGGGGCGCTCGGCGGAAGCGAATCAGACTGTCGAGACCGCGATGACGCGAGTGCTGGAAATGAGGAGCACCAACATACTGGCAATCCTCCAGGCGCTCCAGGCGGAGCTGGCGGTGTGCCAGGGTAACGCTGTGGTGGCGGCTCGCTGGGCGGTCAGCACATCGGTGGCGCTTGAGGCGATGCCTCTGTTCTACGCGCCCCAGCTGGTGCTTCCGAAGGAGTTCCTCGCCCAGAACACAGCCTATAGCCGGCGGCAGGCCCGCGCTCTCCTGCCGCGCCTTCTCGATCATGCCGTGGCGACGCACAACGCGCCGGCCCACATCCAGCTACTCGCGCTGCACGCGCTGTTGGAGGAGGCCGAGGGCAACGAGGCGGCGGCTCTGGCGACGCTGGAGAAGGCCGTGCTCCTTGCGCAGCCGGGCGGGTTCCTGCGCGTCTTCGCCGACCTCGGCCCGCGCATGGCCTCGCTCGTGCAGCGGCTTAAGGAGCGCAGCGCCGTACCGGAGTTCGTCGCGCGCATCGAGGGGGCGTGTGTCCCGCCATTCCGCCCTATGGTCTCGCGCGGCGAGAGCATCGGGAGCGCAAGCCTGATCGAGCCGCTGACGGGGCGCGAGATGGAGATTCTGGCGCTGCTCGCCGAGCGGCTGAGCAACCGCGAGATTGGCGAGCGCCTGTTCATCGCTCCGCCGACGGTGAAGCGGCATACCGTGAATATCTACCAGAAGCTCCTGGTCTCCGGGCGCAGGGAGGCGGTCGCCAAGGCAGCATCGCTCGGTATTTTGCCCGAGCTTTAGCGTGGCCCGCGCTCTCACCGCCGCCTGTCGGTCCTAAATGACAGTGTCTACACCCTTCCTACGCCTGAAGGGTTGTAGCTAGACGCAACTGCCCGTGCTATGCTAAGGCCAGGGATGGTGTTCTGAGCAGTTGACCGCCACTTCGGGGAATCGAGCGACGGGGGTTCGTATGCAGGTTCAGCTTGGTCTGGCTGTGTTCGCTATCCTGGTAGCAGCGTACGGGGGCATTGGCATTCTCCTCGGCCGCTGGTCCATCACCATGCCGATGGTCTTTGTGGTCATTGGCGCTATCGTCGGCACTTACTTCTCAGCCCCGCTTCGTCTAGCGCCCTCCAACGAGGGCATCCGCACCCTTGCCGAGGCGACCCTGGTCATCCTGCTGTTCGCTGATGCCTCGACGCTGAGCTTCCGCAGCGTCGAATCGGACGCGGCGTTGCCTGCACGGCTGCTTGGCATCGGGCTTCTCCTCACCCTGGCTCTTGGCGCAGTGATTGCGTTTCTCCTGTTTCCCAGTCAGGGGGTGGGGTTCGCGCTGCTTATTGCCGCCATCCTGGCGCCAACCGACGCGGCGCTCGGCTTGCCGATATTCACCAACCCCAAGGTGCCAGTGCGCATCCGCCGCGCCCTGAACGTGGAGAGCGGCCTGAACGATGGCATCGCCACCCCGTTCGTGACCCTCTTTCTCTCATTGGCTGTCGCCGAAGAGGGCGCGTCACAAAGCGGCTGGCTGTTGCACGCGGCTGAGCAGATTGGGATTGCCGTCGTGGTCGGTGTGGTGGTTGGCGCGCTCGGCGGCAGATTCCTGTTGCACGCGCATAAACGCGATTGGACCATGGGGACCCCCCTTCAAGTGGCCGTCCTGGCGCTGGCGCTTGCCTCGTATCTCGCGTCGGTTGGCCTGGGCGGCAACGGCTTCGTCGCTGCCTTCGTCGGCGGCATCGCCTTCGGCGCGGGCAGCCGTGGACGGCTGGAAGGGGCTACGGAGTTCAGCGAGACCACCGGCACAGTATTGTCATTGGGCGTGTGGGCCTTGTTCGGCGCTCTGTTCGTCGTGCCGGCGGCGCTCGGCAACTTTGACCCGCGCGTCATTCTGTACGCGCTGTTGAGCCTGACGATTATCCGCATGCTGCCCGTCTTTCTGTCCCTGTACGGCCTCAACCTGCGTCGCGACACACGCCTGCTCATGGGCTGGTTCGGTCCGCGCGGTCTTGCGTCCGTCGTCTTCGGCCTGCTCGCCGTCGAAGACCTTCGGCAAGCCGGCCTGGAGGCAGGGCTGCTCGCGTCCATCGTGACTTGGACCATTCTCCTCAGTGTGCTGGCCCACGGTCTGTCGGCGCAGCCCCTGGCCGGGTGGTATGCGCGCCGGCTGGCCTCCGCTCCCAGTGATCTGCCTGAGTTGGAGGATGTCCCCGAGGTCGTCCGGCGCCAGACTCTGCTCGCGGGCGTCGCGACCCAATAGCTGCGCTCGATGCGTCACGCGGGTCTGGGTTGCTGATGACGCGAGAGGAGGTCCTGGCCGATGTCATCGGACGGAGAGACTGAAAAGCTGGAGCGGTTGGAGGAAGACATCAAGGTGTATCACCCCTTGCAGCGGCTCTTCCTCCTGGACTTGCTGCAAGACCGCGACTCCCGCCCCACGCTCTACTGGGCGCTGGGCGCGCTCGGTGTCGGCATGTTAGTGTACCACTACATCGAGGGGTGGAGCTACCTGAACGCCCTGTATTTCTGTGTCATCACCCTGGCGACCATCGGCTACGGCGACCTCACCCCCACGACGGAGCTGTCCAGGGCTTTCACGATTGTGTATGTCGTCAACGGCGTCGTCGTGTTGCTGGCGCTGTTCGACAGAATCCGCGTGCTACGATCCCAGCGGCTTGCGAGCGTGACGCGGCACAAGAGCCGATAAGAGCCGATTAAGCTAGGCAAAAGCAGGAACGGCCCGGATGCCGCGGTCTCGCGCTCCGGTGTGCCACCCGCGCGGGAGATGGACTCATGAGACAATTCGCTTTTCAGACTGTGGCGAACACGTTGGCGCTCATTATTACCATCGCGCTCCTGCCGGGTATCAATCTGGTAGACGCGCTGCCGCTGATTCGCTTTCTAGGGTGGGAGAGCTACGCGCAGGAATCCACCGGCCTGGTGCGCCTTATTTTCATCGTGGTCGTGCTACTGATGCTGGGCATCCTGTACACGCTTATTGTGCGCTACATTCGCCCCCTGCTGCTGGGCATCACCGGTAGCTTCATCGTCTGGTCCTTCGGCGTCTCTATCATCATCGTCAATATCATTACATTCTGGCTGTTCGTGACCCTGGCCCCGGTCACGTGGCAAATCACAAACCCTGCCTGGGTGCGCATCATTGTCGGTGGCATCTTCCTCAGCATCTTTGAAACGGCGATCAGCGTGCTGACGGGCGTCAATCAGCCGCGGATTATGAAGGGCGACCCGGACGAAGGCTACTGGCAGTTCGTCGAGCGCCTGCCCGTGATTCGTGGGAGTGGCCTGGTCGAGAGCATCCGTGTCAGCCAGATCTACAACAAGCTCTTCATCTTCGGCACGGACGTGGCAATGACCGGCCGCCCGCCCGGGCGGTGGCGCGCCGCCGTGTACGAGCTGATGTACCAGGAGCCTGACCCGCGGCTCACCCTCACGCTGCCGGAAAAGACGCGCATCCTTCTGGAGAGTCTGGGGCCGACATGGGTTAAGTTCGGGCAGATGGTGGCAAGCCAGTCCGATTCCCTGCCGCCCGAGTGGGCCGACGAGTTGACGCGCCTTCAGAGCAGCGCGCAACCGTTCCCCTCGGACCAGGTTGTTCGCATCATCACCTCGGAGTTGGGCAAGCCGCCCGACCAGGTCTACGCCTCCTTTGAGCTTGAGCCGATGGCCGCCGCATCCACGGCCCAGGTGCACAAGGCGACGCTGGCCGATGGAACGCTCGTCGCGGTGAAGGTGCAGCGGCCCGACATCATCGCCAAGACCAAGGCCGACCTGGCGATCATCCAGAACGTCGCGCGGGCGCTTCAGGGACGCTCCAAGACGGCCGCGCAGATTGACCTGATCGGCATCACGCGGCAGTTTGCGATTGGGGTGATGGACGAGCTTGATTACCGCAACGAGTCGTACCACACACGGCGGCTTGCCGACAACATGAAGACCATGCCGGGCATCCACGTGCCGGCGATCTATCTCGACCTGAGCAGCGCGCGCGTTCTGACCGAGGAATTCATCGTCGGGATCAAGCTGACCAAGACGCAGGCCATCGAGGCCGCCGGCCTGGATCGGGATGTGCTGGCGAATAATTTCCTGGCGGCCATCATCAAGCAAATCCTTGTGGACGGCTTCTTTCACGCCGACCCACACCCTGGCAACCTCTTCGTTGATACGAATACGGGCGTGATCACCTTCCTCGATCTCGGCCTCATCGGCGAGCTGTCGCAGCAGCAGCGGTTCAACCTGATGGACCTGTTGTTCACGATGACCCAGAACGACCCGACGCAACTTGCCCAGGTCGCGGCGAACATGTCGCGCCGCACGCGGCCGTTCAACGAAACCGCCTACCGCGCCGACATGACCGATGTGTTCTACAAGTATTGGATCTACTCGCGCTCCGGCGTGAGCTTCAACGAGTTCATGCAGGCAATCACAGGCACGCTGAACAAGTACGGGATGCGGCTCGACAGCTCGCTGACGCTGGCGGTCAAGGCGATCGTGCAGGCGGACCAGTCGCTTCACGCGCTGAACCCGCAGCTCGACCTGGTCACAGCGGCCGTGGCTCAGGCGCGCGATCTCCTGACCAGCGAGTTGACGCCGGAGCGCGTCGTGCAGGAGGTGCGCAGCCAGGTCATCCGGTTGGGGCGGCAGGTGGTGCGGGAGTTACCGAGCCTGGAAGACGCGACGCTGAGCTGGATCACCCAGTACAAGCGGGGCAAGTTCGTGGTGACGGTAGACACGTCGGACCTGACCAAAGGCGTGGATCGTTTCTCGCTGGCCGTCAATCGGCTGACGCTGGGCATCATCCTCGTCGGCATGCTCATTGGCTCGGCCATCGCCCTGACCTCGCTACGGGCCTGGTTCGAGCCGACGGAGAGCGTTTTCTACCCCCTCCTACTGGCAGGCGTGTTCGGCATTGTGCTGGTCTTCGCGGGCTACGTCGCGATCAAGATGGCGGGGTCGCTGCGCGAACCGAAAGACCCGTATGAGGAGTAGGCGTTTGCCCGGCCGCTGACCCTAGCGGCGCGCGGGCGCAGGAGGCACTACCTTTTTACACCCAAAAGGTGCTGTTACGGGATAGTGATCTGCCGTATAATGTGTAATCGGGCCACGTATCGTAGAGTGGGGAGGCAGCCATGCTGGTGGACAACGTGCCGACAAGTGAATATGCTGCACCGTCTGAGCGGGCGGAACTGGGAAAGATGCGTCGCTTGCAGGTACCGCGAGCCGCGCACGGCGCCTGGCAGCCACCATCGAACCGGCGAGACCCGATAGATGTGCTCGAGGAATCAAATGAGGGGCGCGTGGCTGAACTCATCCCGATACGCTACGGCCGAATGTCGCGCTCGCCCTTCGCATTCCTGCGCGGCTCGGCGGCGCTCATGGCCTACGACCTGGCGGCCACGCCGGTGAGTGGCATTCAGGTTCAGGCATGCGGCGACTGCCACCTGGCGAACTTCGGCCTGTTCGCAACCCCTGAGCGCAACCTGATTTTCGACCTGAACGACTTCGACGAGACCCTACCGGCGCCGTGGGAATGGGACGTGAAGCGCCTGGCGACGAGCTTCGTGGTTTGCGGGCGAGATAACGGCATCTCGGCGACCGACTGCGAGGCGTCGGTGCGCGTCCTGGCCCAGACGTATCGTGCGCGTTTGCGGGAGTACTCGCAGATGCGTGTGCTAGACGTGTGGTATGCGCGCATTGACGACAAGATGCTGATCGAGACGGCGCCAAACGCGGATACGCGCGCGCGGCGCGAGCGCATTGCCGCCAAGGCGCGCGAGTCGGTGGGCGAGTATCTCTATCCCAAGATCACGAGCGTTGAAAGCGGCGTCCCGCGTATCATTGACCAGCCGCCACTCATCTTCCACCCGGCTGGTCGCCTCGACGAAGCAGGCGTCCAGGTGATCCTGTCAGCCTATGCCGCTACCCTCGCGGCCGACCGTCGAAAGCTGTTCGACCGCTATCGCTACGCGGATTATGCGTTCAAGGTCGTGGGTGTGGGTAGCGTCGGTACGCGGTGCTTCATCGTCTTGTTCCTGGCGTGGGACAATGACCCGCTCCTGCTGCAAATCAAGGAGGCGCGCACCTCCGTCCTGGAGCCATACGCCGGCAAAAGCGAGTACGACCACTCGGGCGAGCGGGTCGTCATCGGCCAGCGTCTGATGCAGGCGGCGAGCGATATGTTCTTGGGTTGGACGACAGGCGCCAGTGGTACGCAGTTCTACGTTCGGCAGCTGCGGGACATGAAGTTCTCGGTCCCGCTCACTAGTGTGACCGGGAAGGACCTGGCACGCTACGCGGCGATATGTGGCTGGGCGCTGGCCCGCGCCCACGCCAAGGGCGGCGATGCGGCGATGATTAGCGGCTACCTGGGCAAGAGCGATGCCTTCGATCAGGCGCTCAGCAAGTTCGCCGTGGCGTATGCCGACCAGACGACGCGGGACCACGCGGCGCTTCTCAAGGCGATAGAAGATGGTCGCGTGCACGCGATTGTTGATTACTGATTGAGCGTGGACACCGACGCTCGCATCGCCGAGCAGATGCTCACATCGGTGTCCCTCAAGCTGGTTCAATGCGGTCGAGGGTGACATCACGAGTCGCCCAAACCGGTCTTGATAAACCTACTCATAAAGGAGACAACGAGCATGGCAGCGAAGCGCAAGTCTACCAAGGTAACCGTCAGCAAGAGCGACCTGGAAGAGGCCGCCGAGGCGACAGAGATCATGGCGATTGAGAGCGCCATCCAGGGAGAGGCGACGGTGGAGGAGGGCGTGGCGACCCTCCAGGCGTCGGCGGATGTGGCGCGCGTGGGCGCAGTGGCCCTGGCGTCCGGCGCCAGCGATCTGACCCGCGCTGAGGACACGCTCATCGTCGCCGATCGCCTGGCGGCCATCAGCGATGTCGTCGCGGCGGCGGGAACCCTCGACATGGAACAGGGCGCGGAGATGCTGGCGCAGTCCCAGGACATCGAGGTCATGAGCGCCGTGGTGAGCATGATCAGTGAGGAGGCGCTGGAGCGCGGCCTGGAGCTGGCGCGCATCGGCGGCGAGCTTGACACGGTGAGCCAGGTTGTGTCGCAACTTGACATGCCGGTGCTGGCCGAGTTCCTGCTCGCGCGCGGCGCGCAGCTTCGGGATATTGGCGCGGACGTCATCATCCGTGCGGCGAGTGGCCGCGCCATGTCGCAGGCGCTGGCCGTGACCAGCTCCCGCGTCGGCGAGCTAGGCGCGGACGAGATGGTCGAGGGCATCGTCCGCCGGGGCGTCGCCGATGCCGCCGCCGAGCGGTCGGCCGAGCTGGCCGAGGATGCTGTCGGGCTGGCCGAGCGGGGCGTGGCGAAGGTCGAAGTGGCCGCCGTCGCCGCGGACGTGGCCCGCGCGGGCGCGATGGTCGGCGTGGCCGAAGTCGCGGCCGGTTCTGAGGAGATTGGCGAGGCACGGATTCTGGACGTCGCAGCCGAGGCCATGTCCGACCGGGCCGAGTCCTGAGCCTCTGGCTAAGGGAGAGTAGACATGAGTGACTTGGTTGTGATCGTGTTTGACGACCTGGAAGAGGCGCGAAAGGCGCGCGACACCGTTCGCCAGGTCCAGAAAGAGAATGCGCTGAGCCTGGACGATGCCGCAGTCATCGTCAAGGACGCCAGCGGCAAGGTGCATGTGGACGGCGAGGTGGACCGTGGGGTGAAGATCGGCGCGGGTGTCGGCGCTCTGCTTGGCCTGCTCGTCTTCATGCTGTTCCCCATCTCCGGCCTGATCGTCGGCGCCGCCGGCGGCGCCCTGGTCGGGAAGCTGATGGGCAACCACGTGGACAAGAAGTTCACGCAAGAGGTTGCCGACTCGCTGAAGCCCGGTGGGTCGGCGCTGTTCCTGGTCATTCGCAGCGGCTCCCCGGCCGCGCTCCGGGGCGCTCTGGAGCCGTACAAGGGCCAGCTCTACCAGACGACTCTGTCGGAAGACGCTGAGGCGCAGCTAGAGAAGGCTCTGCAGTAGTCTGTGGCGCGTCTTTCGGTCCCAGCCGGCGCGCCGGTTGGGACCGAGGGCGCAGTCGGTCGAGCGCTTCGCGGCAGAGCCTTGTGTTGTACCACCTCAGCACAACATGCGTGGTATAATGAGCGTCGAGACGCACAAGTCTCCGATACAAGCGGTCTGTCCAGAGCGGGAGCGCGCCTGAGTCTCGAGCTGGCTAAGAGCAGCTCATCGAGAGGTTCAGCACCCTGGACGATGGGCCTGTTCTGTTGCGCATCGGCGAACACCTGGCCGGCCGGGCCGCGCGAGTCTCGGCCACAGTTTCGAATCACCTGAGGAGGTGACTGTTATGCGAGGACGACGTGAGGAGCGACGCGAAGAGCGTGGGCCGGGCGGGCCTGCGAAGATCCACTACCGGATGCGGCAGCAGATTCTCGCCATCGGCGATGACTACTGGATCGAAAACGAGCGCGGTGAGCGGGTCTACAAGATTGACGGCAAGGCGCTGCGTATCCGCAACACCCTGATCTTCGAGGACCGCACCGGCAACGAGCTGGCGAAGATTCAGGAGCGCATGTTGCGCGTCAAGGACAGCATGGAGATCGAGGGGCCGCGTGGCGAGCGCCTGGCGATGGTCAAGAAGGCGCTGATTACGCCGATTCGCGACCGCTGGACGGTCAACGTGCGCGGCGGGCCGGACCTGGAAGTGCAGGGGAACATCCTGGACCACGAATACCGTATCGGCGAAGGGCGAGCCCAGGTCGCCGAGGTGTCGAAGAAGTGGTTCCGCGTCGCGGACACCTACGGCATCGAAGTAGATCCCGGCCAGGACGAGATCATCATCCTGGCGGTGACTGTCGCCATTGACATGATGGCGCATGGTGGCCGCTAGCCAGGGGTGACGCGAGGCAGACAGGGCGGGCCGGAGCACTGACACGAGCGCAGCCGTCTCGCCCTGCGTGTGAGCGGTCATGCGAACGGTTGGGCTGGGGCGACGCTTATTGGCCGACCAGGGGGGGAAGTGGCATCGAAGACCAAGAAAGAACAGCAAGAAAAAACGATAGAACATCTCGGCTACGAGATGTTCATCGCTGGCTTGTCGATCCTGTCGATCTTCAACCTCGTCTACTTATTCTTCTGGACGACGAATCAAACCATCCAGTCCGTGCTGGGTGTCATGAACGCCATATTCCTGCCTATCTTCCTGGGTGACTTCATCTGGCGATTCCATAAGGCGGCATCGAAGAGCCACTACTTCTTTCGGGGCTTCGGCTGGGCCGACCTGCTCTCGAGCCTGCCGTTTCCGCAAGTCAAGATCTTTCGCGTCTTTCGCCTGTGGCGCGTGGCGCGCGTCTTTCGGGAGTTTGGTCCGCGAACTTTGTGGCGCGACTTCATGCGTCACCGCGCCGACAACGCCCTGCTGACCGTCGTGTTCCTGGTTATCGTTGTGATTGAGTTCGGCTCGCTAGCTGAGCTCTACTTCGAGCAGTATGCCACGAATGGCAACATTACTACCGCCTCCGATGCCATATGGTACGTCTACGTGACGATTACAACCGTCGGCTACGGCGACCACTACCCTGTGACAAACTGGGGACGCTTTGTGGGGATATTGATCATGACGGCGGGCGTGGGCCTGTTTGGTACCCTGGCTGGCTTCCTCTCGACCGCTTTCCTTTCCCCGCCCAAGGAGAAGAAAGAGGAGCCGCCGCCGGTCGAGCCGAGCGACCCGAAGACCCGCGTGGCGGAGATTCGACGCCTGCTGGCGGCGCAGGAGCAGGCAGCCGCCGAGTTGCGGGCCAAGCTCGAGGAGATTGACCGCATGCTGTAGCCGGCGCGCCCGTCGCCGGTTCAGCACAGATTGTCATCCGCTGCGCGCTGCCCTCGACGAGGCGCGGCGCACCCAGGAGTTGGGGGTAGCATGAAGCGACTAAGTGCGCGTATCGTCCAAACTATCATCGTCTTTGTCGTCGAAGCGATCGCGATTCTCATTGTGGCCTATTTCGGCCCCAGTGTCCAGGTCAACAGCTTTTGGGCGGCGCTCCTGTTTGCCATCATCCTCTCCGCCGCGTCGGCCATCGGCTGGTGGCTGTTCATCCAGTTCGTCGGGCGGCTGCCGGCCATCCTCTACCCGATCATCATGTTTATTATCGCGCCCATCCTGGTGAAGGTCTTCGGGGACATGATACCCGGTATCGAGATCTTCAACTGGTGGGGGGCGCTGGTCATCATCATAGCGCTCACCGTGGTGAACATGATCCTGGGCGGCCTGCTCAGCCTTGACGAAGAAGACAGCTTCGACCGCAACGTGACGCTGAAGATGGTGCAGAAGTACGGCAACCCCACTAAGACCGATGTGCCGGGGTTCCTTTTCCTGGAGATTGACGGGTTGGGCCAGGCGATCTTCAAGCAGGCGCTTGACGAGGGCCTGATGCCGACGCTGAAGGGCTGGCTGGATAGCGGCAGCCACAAGCTCATCGGTTGGGAGACGGACTTCAGCGCCCAGACCGGGGCGATGCAGAGCGGCATCCTGCTCGGCAACAACACCAACATCCCGGCCTATCGTTGGTGGGACCGCGCCCAGCAGCGCATCGTCATGACCGGCAACCCCAAGGATGCGACGGTGCTGGAGGCGGCGTTGAGCCACCGCAACGGAATTGCCTCGGATGGCGGCTCCTCGCGCGGCAACATGTTCTCCGGCGACGCCACTGAGAGCATCCTCACTTTCAGCACGGTCATGGACCGCAGCCGCGACCGCGGTCCGGGTTTCTACGCCTTCCTGTTCACCCCGTTCGTCGTCTTCCGCGTTCTGACGCGCTACTTCACCGTGGTCATCAAGGAATGGTATCAGCAGATTCGGCAGCGCATCCAGAAGGACCCGTACCGCGTCAGCGCCCGCAACTTCGGCTACGCCTTCTTCCGCGCCCTGATGGGGCCGATCATCCAGGAGGTCGTCACCTACTCGGTGATCACCGACGTGATGCGCGGGTTGCCCTCGGTGTACGCTCTGTACGCCGGCTACGACGACCTGGCGCACTTCGCCGGCATGCTGACGGAGGATGCCCTGGAAGAGCTGGCAGAAGCGGACCGCATGTTCGCGCGCGTCGAGCGGTCGCTCAAGTATGCCCCGCGACCGTACCACATCGTCGTTCTCTCGGATCACGGCCAGAGCCGCGGGCTGACCTTCAAGAATGCCCACGGCGTGTCCCTGGAGGATCTGGTCAAGGGGCTGGTCAAGGAGGACGAGGCAATTCTCGCGCTGACAGACACGAACGAGGCGTTCGACAACATCAGCGCGTTTCTCAACGAGTCGGCGAATGGCGACACGCGGACGGCGGGCGTCGTGAAGCGCGCGATGGAGTCGCGCACGCAGGAGGACGGCACGATCGAAGTCGGCCCCGACCGCGACCCGAAGAAGGCGAAGGAAGACGAGGCGAAGGCCAAGGCGGCCAAGGTTGTGGTCGTTGGCTCAGGCTGCACCGGGCTGATCAACTTCAAGGGCGCGCCGGAGCGGATGACGTATGAGCAGATCCAGGACACTTACCCCGATCTGCTCCTCGGTCTCGCCAACCATCCTGGCATCGGCTGGGTGCTTGTCAAGTCCGAGACAAACGGCTCGATGGTCATCGGCAAGGGCGGCATCAACTACATAGATGTCGGGACGGTCGAGGGCGTAGACCCGCTGGCTGTGTATGGCCCAGGGGCGGTGGACAAGGTGAAGCGCGAGAGCAGCTTCCACAACTGCCCAGACATTCTGGTGAACACCATGTATGATCCGGCGACCGGCGAGCTGTGCGGCTTCGAGAACCAGGCCAGCCACCACGGCGGCCTCGGCGGTCCCCAGAACCACCCGTTCGTGTTCTATCCGTCGGAGCTGCCCTACGACGGCAAACCGATTGTGGGGGCGATGAACGTCCACCGGCTCATCCGCGGCTGGCGCGAGAAGGAACAAGGCATGCCCGATACGCTCTCTCTGCCCCCTGCCTCAGAGTCGGCCGCTGAGCCTGACGCGTAGGAACGTCGCGTGCCGGCCCGCTCCTCGCGCGGTTGGCGAGGAGCGGGCCGGCGGTAGCGGGCCTCCACCTGAGGTGGCCCGGCGGGCCGTGGACGTCAGCCGATCGAGCGGCAGACAGGTGCAGCAGGCGTCAGGGTTGCCACCTCTTTGCACCCTTATGGTGCTATCGCTTTGGCCCTTGAGAGGGTATACTGCGCAATGGAGCCATGATCGGACGCTTGTCCGCGGTCTGGGCGTGTCTCGCGCTCGCCTGCTGCGGCTTCAACACAAGGATGTGATGCTCGTCTGGTTGTCACGACGATCCCAGCCGGGTGCAGAGGAGGTGCGACATGCTCGATCCCATCATCTTCGCCACGTTCGCCGCCGTGACGCTGGCTACGCTGCCTGTTTGGTTTGTGTGCGCGACGGCGAGAACGCCCCTTCCCTGCCGCGTGACCTGGCCGGCTCGTGACGGGGGGCGGTCATGTTGAAGCGCAGATCATCGCAGCTGTTCGACTCGCCGGGTACCTACCAGATCGTCGTCCAGGGCGACATGGACCGAAGCATGTCCGACCAGGTCGGCAACATGACGATCCTGGGGGCGCAAAACGGGGTCGAGAACGGAGTCACCGTGCTGGTCGGACAACTGGCCGATCAGGCGGCGCTGAGAGGTGTGCTAGACACCCTCTACAACCAGGGGTATGTCGTACTGACGGTCAACCGCCTGGAAGCGTAGCCCGAACCGATTGCGATACGAGCCGAGCGAGTGGTTACGAGTACGCGGCGAACCGTCGCGCTGAATGGAAATACATCGCAGTTCTAACCTCACAACGATTGACACGAAAGGACCCCCTCACATGAGTGAACAAGCAAGCCCCAACGCCGTCTATCACATCCTCTGCTTCGCCTTCCCCGGCCGGCGTCGAGCGCGAGAGGTGGCGAAGGACATGAAGCGCGCTGCCAAGGGCACGAATTACAAGGTTGCCGCCTCTGCCGTGGTCGAGGTGGATGACAAAGGCAAGAGCCACGTCTACGAGGGCGGTCGCGGCGGCATGGGCGCCGGCGCGGGCCTCATCGCCGGCGGCCTGCTCGGCCTCATCGGTGGTCCGGCTGGCCTGCTCGTCTGGGCTGCCGGTGGCGCCCTGATCGGCGGTACGATCGGTCATTACGCGGGCCGCACCATTCCCGCTGAGGACATGCGGCGTCTCGGGCAGCAGCTGCCGCTGAACTCGTCGGCGCTTCTTTTCATCGTCCAGGACCAGGACGCTGAGAAGATGCTTGACGACATGAAGGAGTACGACGGTCAAATTGTCACGCTCACCATCGCAGATCAGGCGTCCGGTGAGATTTCGCAATACGTGGCCGCCAACATCGTGGAGACTCCGGATGAGGCGGCTGCCGCTGCCGCAGACGCTGCAGACGCTGCGGAGACGACCGAAGCGGCGCCGGCGGTGGACGCGTCGTCATCTGCCCCCGCGGAGGGGGGCGAGGCCGCCAAGGGCGCGTAGCCGGCGGATATAGCCCGCGGGCGGTGCGATTCGCCGCGAGTCGTACCGCCCGCATCGAACCGACCATATGGGGGTTATCATGACAAATGAATCGTTCCTCGCCCTGGCTTGCGCCGGGGTCATCGGCCTGGCGTTCGGGATCATCATGACGTTCCTCGGCTACCGCTTGTTTCTCATCCTGCTGCCGATTTTCGGCTTCTTCTTCGGCTTCTCGCTAGGCGCGCAGACCATCCAGGCCCTGTTTGGGGATGCGTTCCTGGCGACGGTGACGAGCTGGGTCGTCGGTTTCGTGGTCGCATTGGTCTTCGCGGGCCTGGCGTACCTGTTCTACCTCGCCGCGGTGTTGATCATCGCGTTTGCGTTGGGGTACACAGCCATCGTCGGGTTAATGTCTGGCGCCGGCATGGTGACCAACTTCCTGGTATGGATCCTTGCCGTGGTTGTCGGCATTGCGCTGGCTTTCATCACCTATCGCTTCAATCTCCAGAAGTGGGTGATCGAGATCGGCACCGCCGTGCTTGGCGCGGCTGCGTGCATCGGCGTCTTTGTCCTGCTGTTCAACCCGGCGGCTCAGGCGCTGCAAAGTCCTGTGCAGCGCGCGCTGCAAACCTCGCCGCTGTTGGCGATCTTGTTCGTGATCCTGGCGATTGCCGGCATCTATGTTCAGGCGGTGACCAACCGCACCTACAACGTGGTCCAGTATAACAGGTGGGAGACGTACACTCAGCCGCTGCCGCCAGCCTAGCGATCTGTCAAGCGTGAAGTGGAGGTAATGTAGTAACGACTTCAGTCGTTTCCGGGCCGCAGAACGACTAAAGTCGTCACTGCACACCGCGCATTCAGGTGTGACAGACCCCTAGTGGCGCATTGGCATCCGCGATTGTAGAACCGTAACGCACACTTTAGGAGGCAGTATGACATTCGGACCTGTGGATCTGCTGGTTGTCGAGTTCAAGGGTAACCACTTCACCGGCAAAGCCCTGCGCGAGATCCATCAGCTTGTGAGCGATGGCTTCATTCGCGTCATTGACATGGTCATCCTGACCAAGGACGCCGAAGGCCAGCTCGCCAAGATGGAGATTACGGACGTCAAGCCGGACGTCGCCAGCGATCTCGATCTCCTCAAGCCGGCCATTAGCCAGATGCTCACGATGGGCGACATTGAAGACATCGGTGCGCTGCTGGACAACGAGAGCACGGCGGGCGTGTTGCTGTATGAGAATGTGTGGGCCAAGAAGACGCTCGAAGCCCTCAAGGAAGCCGGCGGCCATCTCCTCATCGCCCAGCGCATCCCGCACGAGGACATCGAGGCGGCGGTTGAAGAGTTGAAGGCGATGGTTGTCGCGCTCTAGGCGCGACGGTAGCGAGCGCAACAAGTGAGCGCGCCTACCAGTCAGGTTGACATCAAACGAGACGTAGAAGGAGAGACGATATGTTGCGAGTAGGAGCACGCAGGGTAGCGCGCGTGGCCGTGGGGACCGCTGTGGTAGCGGGTACAGCCGGCGCTGTACGCCACCACCAAGATCAGAGGTATGCGAACCAGGCGGCGGCTCAGCAGGCCGAGTACGATCAGCAGCAGGCCGCCTACGACCAGCAGCAGCAAATCGCCCAACAGCAGGCGCAGATCAACGCCCTGCAGCAGCAGCAGGCTGCCCAGGCGGCCGCGCCGCCGCCCCAGGCCGCGCCCGCGCCCGCTCCGGCGGCGCCGGCTGCGCCGAGCCTGACCGATCAGCTTGCGCAGCTGTCGCAGCTCCACAACGCGGGCGTGCTGAGCGACGACGAATTCGCCGCCGCCAAGGCGAAGCTGCTCGCGGGCGGCTGATGCGCGATGACGGAAATGTAGTGGCGACTTCCAGTCGCTCTTCTGGCCGTCGAACGACTAAAGTCGTCACTACATACCGCGTCATCCGCGTGTCACACACCAGCGGGCGTCGTCACAACGAACGCCCCGACAGTCGAGAGGCATGAGAGGAGCGGCAAAGAGATGTTGCGAATGCGCGGGCGTGCTGAGCGACGCCGAGTTTGCCGCTGCCAAGGCGAAGCTACTCGCCGGCGGACGGCGCGGTAGCGAACATCCAGGACAAAGGTAAGTGTCCGAGGAGACCAAGATCGAAGCCCAGACTCTCGGAAGCGATATTCTACCCGCTGCGATCGGGGTCGCGGTGAACGCGTTCGCGGTCATAGCGGTCATTGTCGTCCTGTTCTCGAAACAGGGTGTTGCCAACGGTATCACATTCCTGGTCGGTTGGATCGGCGGCCTCGTTTTCGTCGTGGCATTGGTGCACACGCTGATGCGAACCGGCGCCGCGCTGACGTCGGGCAACCCCTCCCTCGACATCATCCAGGCGATGTTGGGTATCCTCATCGGCTTGCTCTTCCTCGGCATGGGCTTCGCCCAGTGGCGCAAGCGACCCAAGCACGGTGTCGCGGAGCCGCTGCCGAAGTGGCTCGCCGAGGCCGACGCCAAGGTCACCGGGGGCGACGTGATTACGCCGAATCGCTCGGCCAGCATTGCCTTCGCTCTCGCGGCTCTCAACCCGAAAGCCATTGCCCTCGTCATGGCGGCCTCGGTTGTGGTCCTCAAAACGTCTCCAAGATTCTTCGACTCGCTGCTAGACTTTGTGGTGTTCATCGCGGTCGCCAGCCTGGCAGTCGCCGTGCCGGTCGTGTATCGGACGGTCGGCGGCGAGCACGCTGAAACACGGCTGTTGCAGTGGAAAGATTGGCTGATCGGCCACCGCGCCGTGGTGATGGCGGCCGTGCTGTTTCTGCTCGGCGTGATGTTCCTGCTCAAAGGCCTCGCGGGCCTTCGTCCGTAATTGTATCGAGACTGCATTCGGGTTTTTGACCCGTCTGACCAAGGTTGCACAAATGGACTTTCAACAAGTCATCTCATACGCTCTTTCGCATTTTGGCACCTGGACCGCCGGCAGCCTGACGATCGTTGACCTGATTGCCGCGACGACAGCCGCCTTCAACGGCGCACTCCTCGCCCGCCGCCCTGACCACTACCGCCATTGGACATACGTAGGTATCATCCTCATGGCTATTCTCGCCGGTATCGGCGGCGGCGTCGTCCGCGATATTCTGCTCAATCAGATTCCGGCTGCGCTGACCAACCCGTGGTACCTAATCCTGTCGAGTCTGGCCGGTGTTCTCGGCATCTACGTGGCTTTCGGCCCGAGCCAGCGCTTCCGTGACGGCGTGTACCAGTTCATGCTCGCCTTCGCTCTGCCGTGGTACGCCGTCGTCGGCGCCCAGAAAGCACTGGACGCGCAACTCCCTCTCCTGGCGTGCATCCTGATCGGCGTCGTCGGCCCCACCTTTGGCCGGTATTTTGTTGACATAACGGCGCTGCTTCCGCCGAAGCACTTTGTCCGTGGCGAGTGGTTCGTGGGAACGGCCGTTCTCACCTCGGTTGTGTATTTAGTCGTCGCCATCGCCGGCATGCCGTTCTATGCGGCGGTCGCCATCGCCTTTATCGTCGGCTTTGCCTTCCGCGTCGTTGCCATGTGGCGGTTGTGGGAGGAGCCGGAACCGTGGGAGCCTGACGAGGCGAAGGCGGGCGAAGCCCGGCGTATGTCATTGGGCGAAGGACTGCGACGCGAGTTTGGCAAGGAGACACAGGAATAGCTGCGTATCAAACGTCGTCGCCCGTACAGGCGCGCCGTCTTGACATGTGAGAGGAGCTTGATGTGAGTGTTGCGAATGGGCCGCTGCCAAGTGAGTCGAACGCCGACAGCCAAATGCCGGTCGCTCAGCTCACCCTCGGGCATGTCATCCTGATCGCGGTCGCCGTTGGCTTGTTCGCTGTGGTGTGGCTGTTGGTCTACTCGCAGCTCAATGACCTCATCTGGAAGAACAGTTTCGTCACTGCCAACCGCTGGATGATCCCTGTCGGCGCGGTGTTCTTTTCGCTGCTGGTGGGCCTGGTCCAGAAGTACATGCGGGCGCCGAACGTCATTCACGGCGGCAGCGTGGAGCCTCTGCAAGCGGGCGACTTTACAGGCTACAGGCGGTTCTGGGGTACTCTCCTCTCCTCGTTCTTCTCACTGTTCTCCGGCGCCAGCGTCGGTCCCGAAGGCCCGATTGGCTTTCTGGCGATTGACGTGGCAGAGTGGATTGGCGTCAGGCTCAAGTTGGGCAAGCAGGATATGCTCGCGGCCAGCCTCGCCGGCATGAGCGCGGCCTATAACGGAATTGTCGGCAATCCTGTGTTTGCGACTCTGTTTGCGACCGAATCGATGCAGGGACAGGGAGGGTTCCGCCTCCTGGCGTCGAATCTGGCGGCAGGCGCCATCGGATTCCTGTTGTTTACCCTACTCAAAGTGCCGCCGTTCGCCGGCTTCCTCGACGTCGGCGAGCCGGGCGGTCTGACAGTGGGTTACGCGGTTTGGGCGATTGGCCTCGGCATTGTGGGGGCCATCCTGGCCGCCTACATCGGCATTGCGTTCCAGGTGTTGGGCAAGGTCATGAGTCGGTTTGACAACCAGGTGGTGTTGAGGGCCCTGGTCGCCGGCGTGATTATCGGCATTGTCTGCTACTTCATTCCCGACCTGATGTTCTCCGGAGAGACCTCGATCCATACGATCATCGCCAACCCGGCCCAGGTCGGTGTGGCGATGCTGCTGCTTATGGCGCTTCTTAAGCCGCTCCTGCTGGCGTTGTCATTCAAGAGCGGCTACATCGGTGGTCCGATCTTCCCATCACTGTTCACCGCCGTCATGATGGGCCTGGCGATTAGCCTGCTTGTGCCGGGCATGCCGCTTTCTATTCTGATTACGTGTCTGGAAGTGGCTGTGGTAACTCTCATCTTGAAGGCGCCCTTGACCAGCATCCTCCTGGTTAGTGTGGTCGCGCGCGCGGGCGCAGACCTGGTGGGCCTAATCACCGTGGCGGCTGTGACGGCGATGATCGTGGGGCAGGTTTTCCAGATGCTGCGCGCGCAGCGGGCGGCGGGCAAGGCAGCGGCGTAGGCCGCGCCTGGTTGAGGACGCAAGGAGGGCATATGTCATCTCGACGCATCAGGGAGCCGCGGCGTACGCGAGAGGGCAAGCGCAGGGAGCGTGTGCGGCGGCAGGTTGTGGCGCTCGCAGCCCTCCTCGCCGTCTGCGTCGTGGTGATTGCTCGTCGCGGCGAGCGCGGCGGGCCGCGCTGGTACTGGCACGAGAATTCCGAGCGCCCCACGGGCGCGCTGAGCGCGCTGTAGGCGCGCGCCGACGAGCGCAAGCGAGTGTTGGTGCATTGGGTTTGAGGAACGGCGGCCCCGCGCCTAAGTGACTCGGGGAGCGAGCGGAGCCATTCACCACGACATGGAGGCATGCAATGTTCCCGATTCTTTTGATCCTGATTGGCATCGCGGTCCTCATCTTCGGGCGCCGGCTGGCCGTGCTGGGAGCAGCTGTTGGTGGGTTGGTCGGTGTCGCGATCCTGCACCTGGTGCCCGGCATCTCTGACTTCTGGGTTCAGGTGGGCCTCGTTGTCGGATTGGCCGTCGTCGGCTTCCTGTTTGGCGGGTTCGCCAGGGGCATCGTGGAGATTGTGATTGTGGTGCTGAGCGCCTTCGCCGGCGCGGCGATTGTGCTTGGCGTCCTCGATCTCTTTAACTTCAACGGGGGAGTGCTCGATTGGCTGCTCGCCGTCGTGGGCGCTGTCGTCGCTGTGTATGCGCTCCGCATCTTCAGGCGCGGCCGCCGCGACTGGGGCCTGATCATCCTGGCCGGGCTTGTGGGGGCATTGCTCGTCACGCGCGGATTGATCCTGCTCCTGCCGAGCCTGCAAGGTGTGGCGGGGACCCTGATCGCCATCGTTCTGGCTGCCGGCGGCATCGGCTACCAGGGGGGGCAGCTCGACCGGTTCTTCAAGAAAGCGCCAGACGCACCGGCGGCCCAGGAGGCCGCGGCCCAGAATACCGACGGCCCTGCCCAGCCGCCGAGCGCCTCGTAGGCGCGTCTGCTGGTTTCTCACAATCACCTTGACGGCGAGGTACGGGTAACCTCACGGGGCCTTTACTATGCGCCGCCGACCAAGGAGAAGGCACATGAGTACGCAACGAGATATCTTCATCCTTGCCGGCTACTTCGCACCGGAGGCAGCCCAGCAGGATTTCGCCGCGCTGGATGATCTTGTCCAGTCCGGCAAGGTCCAGGCGAAGGGCGCGGTCCTCATCGCGAAGGACGCGAGCGGGCAACTCAGCGTCAGGCGAGCCGGGCCGGATTTCCTGGGGACCCTGAACCAGGGTCTCGGCTCGAAGCTGGCGCCGGGCATGGCCGCGATTGGGGTCATTGTCGGCGGGGATGACCGCGCGACCGCCGTCCACACGCTGCGTGGGGCGTTGGCGAAATCAGTGACGGTCATTGATGAGAAGGGGGTGCAGGACGCCATTGTCGAGGCGGTCCAGAAGTTCGTGCCCGACCGCACCGTGTTGCCCATCCCTGACCGCAACTTCGGCGGCGTGGCCGGGCGGACCCTCGACAAGTCCGTGGCCGACTGGACGATGATCCCCGGACCCAAAGCGCCCGACGGCGCGCCCAACGTGCTGATCGTCCTGATTGATGACGCCGGCTTCGGGCAGCCCGACACGTTTGGCGGCGCGATTCGCACTGACAACTTCACCCGCGTTCAGCAGATGGGGCTGACCTACAACGCTTTCCACGTCGTGGCCTTGTGCTCGCCTACCCGCGCCGCGCTGCTGACCGGCCGCAACCAGCACCGCGTGGGCTTCGGCTCCATCGCCGAGTATCCTGGGCCGTTCCCCGGCTACACCAGCGCGAAGCCGCGGAGCTGCGCCGCGCTGCCGCACATTCTCAAGGAGAACGGCTACGTGACCGGCGGCTTCGGCAAGTGGCACATGACACCCGACAACGTTCAGGGCGCGGCCGGGCCGTTCGACCACTGGCCGATGTCGTGGGGCTTCGACCACTACTGGGGCTTCCTGAGCGGCGCCGCCGGGCAGTATGACCCCATCATCACCCAGGACAACTCGACGCTGGGCGTGCCAGAGGGCAAAGACGGCGACGTGTACTACTTCCCCGACGACCTGACGGACAAGGCCGTCGAGTGGCTGCACGGGGTGCGCGCCCAGGACGCCGCGAAGCCGTGGATGATGTACTACTCGACCGGCTGCGCCCATGCCCCGCATCACGTCGCCAGGGAGTGGGCTGACAAGTACAAGGGCAAGTTCGACGGCGGCTGGGACAAGTACCGCGAGGAGACGTTCGCGCGCCAGAAGAAGCTGGGCATCATCCCACAAGACGCCCATCTAACGCCGCGCCCCGACTTGTTCCCGGCCTGGGACTCGCTCAACGACGCCGAGAAGAAGCTGTACACGCGGCAGATGGAGGTCTACGCCGGGTTCCAGGAGAACGCCGATTGGAACGTGGGGCGGCTGCTGGATACCATCGAGGAGCTGGGGGACCTGGATAACACCCTCATCGTCTACATCTGGGGCGACAATGGCGCCAGCATGGAGGGGACGAACACCGGCTCGTTCAACGAAATGACGTTCCTCAACGGCGTCGTGCTCGACGCCGAGCAGCAGCTCAAGCTGATCGAGCATTACGGAGGCATCGAAGCCCTGGGAGGCGACCATACCGCCCCGCACGTCGCGGCGGCGTGGGCCTGGGCGGGCAACACGCCTTTCCAGTGGGGCAAGCAAATGGCGAGCCATCTGGGCGGGACGCGCAACCCGATGGTTGTGGCCTGGCCGAAGCGGATTAAGCCCGACACGGCCGTCCGCTCCCAGTTTACCCACGTCATTGACGTCGCCCCGACGGTTCTGGAAGTCGCCGGGCTGCCCGAGCCGAAACTAGTGGACGGGATCGAGCAGGAGCCGATGGACGGCACCAGCTTCGTCTACACCTTCGACAACCCTATCGAGGCGGAGCGGCATACGGTGCAGTACTTCGAGGTGCTCGGTGCGCGCGCGATCTATAAGGACGGCTGGTGGGCTTGCGCGAGGCTCGACAAGAAACCGTGGGATATGTCGCCAGAGACGATGAAGCGATTCGCGCCGGGCGTCTACGACCCCGAGAAGGATGTCTGGGAGCTGTACTACCTACCGGATGACTTCTCGCAGGCCAGGAATCTAGCTGCGGAACATCCCGACAAGCTCGCGGAGCTGAAGGAGCTGTTCTGGGCGGAGGCCGAGCGCAATCGCGCCTTGCCGCTGCTCGCCGGCTTCTCGATCTTCTTCGGTATCCTGCCGCCCCTGCCCACCCACACGCGCTTCGAGTTCAGGGGCGACGTCCAGAACGTGCAGCGCGGCATGGTGCCGCGCATCGCCGGCCGCTCCTACGCCATCGAGGCGAATCTCCACGTGCCGGGCGACGGCGCGGAGGGGGTCATTGTGGCGAACGCCGACTTCATCGGCGGCTTCGCCCTGTGGGTGGACGACAAGCGGCGGCTGAATCACACCTACTCGTTTCTGGGCGTGGAGACGTACAAGCAAGTGTCTACCGAGCCGATCCCGGTCGGCGACGTCGCCGTCAAGATGCTGTTCGAGGCCGACGCCCCTCACCCCGGCGCCGGTGGCAGGGTGACGCTGTGGGCCAACGAGACGCAGATAGGCGAGGGCCGACTGGAGCACACCGTCCCCGTTGCCTTCTCGTCCTACGCGGGCATGGACATTGGGCGGGACAACGGCCTGGTGGTTGACCTGGCGTACGAGGCCAAAGCGCCCTACCCATTCACCGGAACCGTCCACAAGGTCATTTTCGATCTCCAGCCGGCGACGGCGGAGGAACAGCACGGATTGCACGAGCACAACATGGTGCAGGCCGTCGCGGCCGGCGTGGCCGCCTAGTTCGATCTCGATGCGGCGCTCCGCCCCGATAGGGCGGAGCGCCGCTCGGATAATCATCATTATCATCATCAATAGCAAGGAGGTTAGAATCATGGCAACCGCAACCGCCGCGGCCGGAGATCGCCGTGGCCGCCCGTGGTGGATCACGCTCGTCATGGGGATTGCCGCCGTCATCTTCGGCGGCCTGCTCCTGTTCGGCGAGTTCAGCGTCCAGATGCGTGTCTACGATCTGCTCGTGACGTTGCTCGGCATCTGGTGGCTCGTGGATGGCATCGTCA
The DNA here is from genome assembly GCA_046328525.1 of Anaerolineae bacterium. Lineage (GTDB taxonomy): Bacteria > Chloroflexota > Anaerolineae > Epilineales > JAHCIE01 > JBDHWG01. The sequence continues at coordinate 1,103,850 of JAXLWK010000003.1, read as the reverse complement.
CCATCGTCCACCTGTTCACCGACCGCACGCGCTGGGGTTGGAACCTGTTCATCGGCATTGTCAGCATCATCGCGGGCTTGTGGATTCTTGTCTACCCGATCTACGCGGCCGCCGCTTTGCCCCGCATCCTCGTCTTCGTCTTCGGCCTCTACGCCATCATGGAAGGCATCGTGCTCCTCCTCATGGCCTTCCGCGGCGCGGGCTGGGGCGCGGGCGTGCTGGGTGTCATCGCGCTGATCCTGGGCGTCGTTCTCGTCGCCAACTATGCGGCGCCGGGCATGGGGCTGGCCCTCCTCTGGGCGTTGGCTTTCCTGATGTTCGTCGGCGGCTTCTTCATGATCTGGCTCGCCTTCCGTAGTCGGCGGGCCGTCGTTGTCTAGGGGACATGGCCCTCCGCCCCAGCGGAACGGAGCGCCTTCCACATAATCTATCTGCACTCAGAAGGAGAGAGATCATGGCTACAACCGCTGCACCGAGCGGGACCGCCCTGGGGGCGTCCCGCCGCCCATGGTGGATGACCCTGATCATGGGCATCGCATCCGTCGTCTTCGGCGGACTCTTGTTGTTCGGGGGGCTAGGAATGCGTGTCAACACGTACCTGCTACTCGTTCAACTGATCGGCATCTGGTGGGTCATTGACGGTATCGTAGACATCGTCCACATTTTCCACGACCGAACGCGGTGGGGCTGGAACCTGTTCATTGGGATCATCAGCATCATCGCCGGCATGTGGATCCTGATCTACCCGGTCTACGCCGCCGTCGCGCTGCCCCGCATCTTCGTCTTGATCCTGGGTATCTACGGCGTCATCGAAGGCATCGTCCTCCTCCTCGTCGCCTTCCGTGGCGGTGGCTGGGGCGCGGGGATCCTGGGCATCATCGCGCTGATCCTGGGCATCGTCCTGATCGCCAACTACAACGAGACCGGCTGGGGCCTGTCGCTGATCTGGGTCGGCGCGCTGTTCGCCTTCATCGGCGGCTTCGTGATGATCTGGCGGTCGTTCGTGGACCGGCGCACCGAACGCGTCTGACGGAGGGACGGCCCGACGACGGGCCGGACCGGCGCCGATGCGTAACGGTGCGCATCGGTGGGCATATCGTGTGATTTCGAGACCACTGTCTGGCCGCCGTGTTTGTTCCGGCGGCCAGGCCAGCTTAGGCGGACGACCATGGCGAACGGACTCATGCTAACGCGGGAGCGCGGCCACGAGATTGTGGTCAGCCTCACCGATGTGACCCAGCTGTTTGCAGCGCCCGACAGCAACCCCTTCGCGCTGACGGAGGTCGAGGTGCTCGGTGACACCGGCCTGGCGCGCGTGATTCAGCGCATGCTGGCCTGGCGCGTGCGCAGCCGCGGCATTTCGCAGCTCACGCTGCAATTGCCGCCGGACAAGATCGAGCCTGGGATGGAGGCCGACGTGGCCGAAGCCATCCGACGCTATGGCACGGCGAAAATCGAGGATAACCGGCTCCAGATTCGCAGCGTTCTCATCCACGGTTTCACCCAGCTTATCGTTGTCATCATTCTCGTGGCGGCGCTGCTCTTGATCGCACTGTGGATGCTGTACGCGGGCATCATCACGACCACCTCAGCGGGTGGCCTGCTGGTCGGCATCTTCATCTGCGTGTTCTTCTGGGTGACGGTATGGGACCCTGTGGAATCCCTGGCCTTCGATTGGATCCCGGCGTGGCGGGAGAGCCGCGTTCTCAGGCGACTCATGGCTATGCGCGTGGTGATCCAGCCTGTGGACGACGTGGTCGCCCGCCGGCCAGCGCCGGCCGGCGTCCGGGAGACGGGGGACTGAGTGGCAGCGATAACCGACGTTGCGCGTCGCGCGGCTGAGACGCCGCCCGCCTTTCACCTGCTCGCCAAGCCGACGGGCGCCACGTGCAACCTGGATTGCGAGTACTGCTTCTTCCTGTCGAAGGAGATGCTCTACCCCGGCAGCCGCTTTCGCATGGCCGACGAGATGCTGGAGGCGTACATTCGCCAGCTCATCGAGGCGCACCGCGTCCCGGAGATCGTCGTCGCCTGGCAGGGTGGCGAGCCGACGCTCATGGGCCTCGACTTCTTCCGCCGCTCCATCGCCTACCAGGACAAATACCGCCGCCCCGGCACGAGCATCCTCAATACCATCCAGACCAACGGTACGCTGATTGACGATGAGTGGGCCGCCTTCTTCAAGCAGCACGATTTTCTGGTCGGCATCTCCATTGACGGACCGCGCGAGATGCACGACCGCTACCGCGTGGACAAGGGCGGCCAGCCGACGTTTGACAAGGTGATGCGCGGGCTGCGCGCCCTCCAGCGCCACGGCGTCGAGGTCAACGTGCTGACCACGCTGCACGCCGCCAACGCGGGCCACGGGCGTGAGGTCTACCGCTTCTTGCGCGACGAGTGCGCGGCGCGCTTCATCCAGTTCATCCCCATCATCGAGCGCGTGCCGGATGAGATGATTGTTCCCCTGGCGGAGATCGGCGTGCGCGCCGTTCCCGCGCCCCACACATCCTGGCGCGACCGTCCGCTCTACACCCAGCAGGGCCATCACGTCACCGACCGCTCGATCACGCCGCAGGGGTACGGCCAGTTCCTCGTGGACGTGTTCGACGAGTGGGTGCGCCGCGATGTCGGAACGGTCTACGTGCAGATGTTCGACGTGGCGCTGGCAAACTGGGTGGGCGAGCCGCCGAGCCTGTGTATCCACTCGGAGACGTGCGGCCTGGCCCTGGCGCTGGAGCACAACGGCGACCTATACTCGTGCGACCACTTCGTCGAGCCGGCGTATCGGCTCGGCAACATCGCGGAGACGCCCCTGGCGGAGCTGGTCGCCTCGCCGAAGCAGGTCGCGTTCGGCCAGGCCAAGCGCGACAGCCTGCCGGCCTACTGTCGAGCCTGCGACGTACGCTTCGCGTGCCACGGCGGCTGCCCCAAGGATCGCTTTATCGCAACGCCGGACGGTGAGGCGGGGCTGAACTACCTGTGCACCGGCTACAAGCTCTTCTTCCACCACATAGACCGCCCGATGCGCATTATGGGCGAGCTTTTGCGGCGCGGGCGCGCGCCGGCGGAGATCATGGGGCTGTACGCGGCGGAGGAGCGCCAGCGGCCGGCGCAATTCGCCAACGTGAACCGCAACGATCCCTGCCCCTGCGGCAGCGGCAAGAAATTCAAGCAGTGCCACGGGCGATAGGATCTGCACGGTCTTGAAACATAAACTCCCCACCCGTCAAGCTCATATGCGCGCATGACAAGGTGGGGAGCGTTCATGCCTGTCGGGAAGCGGCCTTGCCGCGTGATGGGCGCCTTATTGCATCCGCAACACCATCATCCCGTTACCGTCGGCGTACTGCAAGTTAATATCCTGACCCGTCAGCACATAACTGCCCACCCGCGTCAGCGAGGTCAGGAACTTCTGGTCGAGCGAGTCCGGCCCGCATGCAGCCGCCGTCGAAGGCCCAAGCGTGATCTTGAGAGCGTTGCCTTGCCAGGTGTACGTACCGAGGACGGTGTTGCAGTCGGCCTTGATGTTGACTGTGCCGTCCGGGTTGAAGAACAGCGTGTAGTTCTGCGGCGTCGGAATGGCCGTCTGAGACTGCGGATTCGCCGTGACGTCATAGATCCAGCCCCAGGTCGGGCCGACGAACGGCGCCTGGCTTGTCGGCGGCGTGGTCGGTGTCGGGCTGGCGAGCGGGATCGCCGTGGCGGTCGGCTGTGGTGTGGCGGTCGGTTGCGGCGCGTCGGTCGGCTGCGCCGTGGCGGTGGACTGCGGCGTTCCCGTGGGCTGCGCCGTGGCGGTGGGCTGTGGCGTGCCGGGGATCGTGCCGGCGCAGCCGCCGCCAGTCACGACTTCTGGCTGCGGCAGGTAGGTTTGGGCGGCAGCGCCGTGGATCCACACGTTCGAGGTGTAGCCCGCGCCCTGAACGGCCACGCGGAAAGCGTACTTGTTGGCCGTGTTCATCGCCGCCGACACGTCCACGTCGTTGAACATCCAGACGGGGTACGTGACGCCGTTCTCGGTGATAATTGTCCTACGGCCAGGGTTGACGGCATCCGCCGTCAGGGCGTCGTTGTTCAGGCCCTTGAGCAGGAACACGTTGTTGTTGTAGTTGACGCTGACCGAGCGGTTGGTGCCCTGCTCAAACAGCGCGACACGCACGTTGGCAAGGGGCGCTGTCGTGACCGATGCCTGGGCGCCGTTCCGGTCGTGGGGGAAGACAATCTGAATCTGGCCGACGACGTTGGCCGGCGTCCCGCCGGCGCTGGTCGGCTGGGGGGGATTGGGCAGGTAGGTGAGGGCGTTGGCCGCGTGGATCCACACGTTGGAGATCGTCACGGTGTTGTCAACCTGCACGTACATGTAGATCTTGGTGTTCGGGTCCGTCGCCGGCGAGACGTTGACGTCGTTGAAGTCCCACACCGGGTAGTAGAAGGGGTTAGCGCCGCCGACCTGCACCCAGCGCCGTGTCCCAACCGCGACCGGCACGGCGGGTTCGTTGTTGACCGCGACCCACAGGCGGACCGTGGAGTTGAACGTACACGGCACGCTGGTGGTGGTACCCGGCAGGTAGACGTTGGCGGTGACGTTCGCCAGGGGCGCGGCGGTGACGGCGGCCAGTTCGCCGGACCGGCTGTGCGGCCAGACGATCTGAATCTTGGCCTCGAGGGTCTGAGCCTGATCGGCGGGGGCGGCGGTGGCCTGCCCGAAACTCGCGGCGACCACAAGCATCAAGAGGGCAGCTGAACCGAGTACAGCCAGAATACGTGACATAGGTGGGGGGTCCTTTCCACTCCGATTGTTCGCAGCGACTCTGCGGAGCGTACGATGTACGCTCTCATCATAGCACGTCTGCCGCGCAATTGCCACCACCCCCACGGTGTAGAAACGGATGATTCACCGCGCGGCGAGTCCAGGGGTCCGTTAACGTTGAGTTGCGCGCTATGTAGTAACGACTTTAGTCGTTCTGGGGCTGGGAAACGACTGAGGTCGTTACGACGTTACCCCGCGCCGCCGCCGGAACTGCATCGTGCCATCGGTGAGAGCGCCGAACCGCAGGGTCAGCAGGTCGAACAGATAGTTCTGGTACAACTTCCACGGGCGCCGCGACCCCTGGTGGGGGAGTGTGTCCGCGGCGCGCACGACGTAGCCGGAGGTAAAGTCCAGCAGCGGCTCTTGCGTGACCGACGGATCGTCGAGGCGCGGCGTGCATTGGGCGTACCCCTGCTCGGCCATGTAATTCAGCAGGCGGCAGACGTAGGCCGACGTCAGCTCGCACTTCAGCGTCCACGACGCATTGGTGTAGCCGGTGGCGATGGCGAGATTGGGGACATCGCTGAACATCATGCCTTTGTAGACCAGGGCCTGTGACAGGTCCACGGGCGCGTCGTCCACGACAAGCTGCACCCCGTTCAGGAGTCTCATTTGCAGGCCGGTCGCGGTCACGATGATGTCGGCGTCCAGGTGTCGGCCGGAGCGGAGGCGGATGCCTGTCTCGGTGAATGTCTCGATGTGGTCCGTGACCACCGAGGCGCGGCCGGCGCGAATGGCCTGGAACAGATCGCCGTCCCGCGCCAGGCACAGCCGCTGGTCCCAGGGATTGTACGGCGGCGTGAAGTGCGTGGCGACGTCGTAGCCCGGGCCAAGCTGCTCTTGCGCCATGCGCTGGATAGACGCCCTGGCGGCGTCCGGCTTCCACCGCGCCACCGAGTAGAAGTACATGCTGACGAGCAGGAATTCCCAGCGCGTGAGCCAATACGCGAGACCGTCGGGCAGATGGCGGCGCATCCAGCTTGCCAGCGGGTCCTGCGCGGGCCGGGCCACGACATACGTTGGCGAGCGTTGGAGCATCGTCACGTGCCTTGCCGTCTCGGCCATCGCCGGCACGAGCGTGATCGCCGTCGCGCCGCTGCCAATGACCACGACGCGCTTGCCGCTGTAGTCGAGGTCTTCGGGCCACTGCTGGGGATGGACGATGCGGCCGCCGAAGCGCTCGACGCCCGGCCAGGTCGGCGTGTAGCCGCTGGCGTAGTCATAGTAGCCCGTGCACATGTACAGGAAGCGGCAGGTGAACCGCACGCTCTGCTTCGTCGGCCCGATCTCGACCTCGACCGTCCAGCGCGCGTCGGCCGACGACCATTCCGCGCGGCGCAGGCGGTGCTGGAAGCGGATCTTCTGGTCAATGCCGTACTGCTGCGCCGTCTCCCGAATGTACTTCAGAATGGACGGCCCATCGGCAATGGCCTGCGGCCCCGGCCACGGGCGAAACGAGTAGCCCAGGGTGTACATGTCGGAGTCGGAGCGAACGCCGGGGTAGCGGAACAGGTCCCACGTCCCGCCGCTGGCGTCGCGGCCTTCGAGGATGGCGTAGCGGCGGGGCGGACAGCGCGTTTGTAGGTAGTAGCCGGCGGCGATTCCCGACAGGCCCGCCCCGACGATCAACACGTCGAAATGCTCGGTCATCACACGACCTCCTCGCCGGTGGTCTATTACACGGAGTTGCGACGTTACATAACGACGAACTCGGCGTGTAGCGCCTTCGGCGCGCCCAGCTGCTCGCCGCGCGCGCCCGGTGAGCAGCCGCCGACCGCTACCCGGAATCGGCCCGGCTCCTGCGCTCGCCGCCCGTCCTCGTCCACGAGCATCATCATCTGCGGCGTCAGCGTGAAGCGGAGTGTCTGGCTCGCGCCGGCCGCGAGACGCACCCGCTGGAACCCCACGAGGCTGTGGCGCGGGACGGGAACCGACGCCGCCAGGTCGGTGAGATACACCTGGGCGACTTCCTCCGCCTCCACCGCGCCCGTATTCGTCACGGTGAACTCCAGGCTGAGCGGCCGGCCGGCGCGCACGATGTCCTCGGCGAGACGGAGGTCGCTGTAGGCGAACGTCGTGTAGCTCAGGCCGAAGCCGAACGGGTACAGCGGCTCCGCGTCCATGTAGCGGTACGTGCGGCCGGCCATGGCGTAGCTCTCGAAGGGCGGGAGCTGGTCGGCCGACCTGGGGAACGTGAGCGGGAGCTTGCCGGAGGGAGTGGCGTTGCCGAACAGAATGTCGGCTACGGCGCGGCCGCCCTCCTGGCCGGGATACCAGACGAAGAGTACCGCCTCTGCCAGGTCCGCGACCTCGCCGAGTGCGATCGGCGCTCCCCCCGTCACCACGAGGACGATGCGCGCGCCGCTCGCCGCCAGCTTTTTGATGAACTTCACCTGGATGGGCGGCAGGCCGATGTCGGCGCGGTCCCCGTTGGCGGCCGATTCGATGGCGTCGCCCTCCTCGCCCTCGAGCTGCGGCGACAGACCGACGCAGGCGATGACCGCGTCGGATTGCAGCACCTCCTGGTAGAGCCAGTCGTGGGCGTTGGCGTTGGGGTGGACGAACTGCGACCCCATGCGGTACGCGATGCGCGTCCCCTCTGGCACGCGCCCGACCACCCCTTCCAGCAGCGTGGTCAGGCCATCGCTGAGGCCGTAGTAGTTGCCGAGCAGCGCCTCCGCGCTCGTGGCCGCGGGGCCGACCATGTGCAGGCTGCGCACGCGGTCCGTTAGCGGCAAGAAGCTGTCGCGGTTCTTGAGCAGGACGACGCTCTTGAGCGCCGACTCGTAGGCCAGCGCCCGGTGGGCGTCGGAGCCGACAACGCTCATGGGCGTCGCGGCGTAGGGAACCGCCTCCGGCGGGTCGAACATGCCCAGCTTGAAGCGGGTCGTGAGCAACCGGCCCAGGGCGCGGTCTATGTCCGCCTCGGCGACCAGGCCGCGCTGTACCGCCTCACCGAGATGGCGGTTGGTCACGCCGCAGCACAGGTCGCAGCCGCGCTTCAGCGCCAGGGCGACCGTCTCGGCGGCGTCGGCGGTAACTTTGTGGTGGAGGTGGATGTCGTCGAGCGCGCCGCAGTCCGACACGACGTGGCCGTCGAAGCCCCACTCGCCGCGCAGAATATTCGCCAGCAGCACCTGGCTGGCGCAGCACGGCTCGCCGTTGACGCGGTTGTACGCGCCCATGACGGCCTCCACCTTTGCCTCGCGCACGAGCGTCTCGAAGGCCGGCAGGTACGTGGCGCGCAGGTCACGCGGCGATACCTGGGCGTTGAAGCCGTGGCGCAGCGACTCGGGGCCGCTGTGGACGGCGAAATGCTTGGCGCAGGCGGCGGCCTTGAGATATGTCGGGTGGTCGCCCTGGAGGCCGCGCACAAACGCCGCGCCCATCTCGCCTGTCAGGAACGGGTCTTCGCCCCACGTTTCCTGGCCGCGCCCCCAGCGCGGGTCGCGGAAGATGTTGATGTTCGGGCTCCAGAAAGTGAGGCCCTGGTACCAGTCGGTCTCGCCCTTCCGCCGCAGCGCCGCGTGGTACTTCGCCCGGCCCTCGTCGCCGATGGCGGAGGCGACGCGCCCGATGAGCGCCGGATCCCACGTCGCCGCCATGCCGATGGCCTGGGGGAACACGGTGGCGCGGCCGTTGCGCGCGACGCCGTGCAGCGCCTCACCCCAGTAGTTGTAGGCGGGGATGTTGAGGCGCGGAATGGCGGGCGCTGCGTTGTCGAGCTGCGCGATCTTCTCGTCGAGCGTCAGGCGCGACAACAGATCGCGCACGCGCGCCGCGATGGACAGTGTGATGTCAAGATACGGCAGGGCAGCGGGTGGGGTGGTCGGGTGTGTCATGGGGTGTCGTCTCCAGCGAGCGAATCAGGTAGAAACACCGTAATTATACCCCGATAGCCGACAGAGCGGCATCATCCGTGGTCCGCCTTGACGACGACGGGCATGCGTGTGTAGAATCGCGCGGCCATAGTTCGACGCATCACCCTTACAGGAGGCTAGATGGACTTTCCGCCCGGCGTGCGCTCGCAGACCGTCACCACGGACCGCCTGCGCACTCACTACATCGAGTCGGGTCCGGCGGACGGCGTCCCGGTCGTGTTCATTCACGGCAACCTGGCGACCGGCCGCTTTTACGAGCACCTCTTCAACGAGGCCCCCGGCCACTACCGCCTGATTGCTCCGGACATGCGCGGCTTCGGGGACAGCGAGGCGAAGCCGATAGACGGGACACGCAGCCTGCGCGATTGGGCCGACGATACCTACGCCCTGGTTCGCCACCTCGGCATCGAGCGCCCGGTGCACCTGGTCGGCTGGTCCACCGGTGGCGCCGCCATCGCCCACTATGCGATGGATCGGCCGGTGGCGTCACTGACCTTCATTGACCCCGTCTCGCCGTATGGCTTCGGCGGTGTCAAGGGCGACGGCAGCGCGTGCTTCCCGGACTACGCCGGCTCCGGTGGCGGCGTGGGCGCGCCGGAGTTCATCCAGCGCCTGGCCGCTGGGGATGCCTCGGCGGACTCGCCCATGTCGCCGCGCAGCGTGATGCGCTCGTCGTACTGGTCGCCGAGCCACGAGTTGGCGCCCGATTGGGAGGACATGCTCGTCAACGAAATCCTGAAGTCGCATATCGGCGAGGACGGTTACCCGGGCGATTTCGAGCCATCGGAGAACTGGCCGGGCGTCGCGCCGGGAACGCGCGGTATCCTCAACGCTCTGTCGGGGAAGTACTGCAATTGGTCGGACATCGTGGACATTGACCCGAAGCCGCCCGTCCTGTGGACGCACGGCACAGCGGATATCGTCGTCGCCGACGGCTCGGCGTGGGACATGGGGACGCTCGGCAAGATGGGTGTCGTGCCGGGCTGGCCCGGCGACGATGTCTGCCCGCCGCAGCCGATGGTGACGCAGATCCACACTGTCCTTGAGCGCTACGCGGCGGCGGGCGGCCGCGTCCACATGGAGATGTTCGAGGGTTCGGGCCACGGCCCGCACGTGGACGCCGCCGAGCGCTGGAGCAGCCTGTTCTTCGGCTTCCTGGCCTCCATCGAGTAACCCCGCTGGCGCACCGGCGACGTCTCTTTCGCGGGCGGTCAGCGTGCTTTGTGGTGGGGACGCGGCATCCCGTCTCCATCCCCCCGGCCCCCTTCCTCCCCCCACCAGTGGGGGAGGAAGGGGGAGGCGAGCGCAGCGAGGCGGGGGTTGGTGGGGGGGCGGGCCACTGCCGCTTTCGACTTGTTCGCCCGCGAACCCATGCGGCAGGAGGGACACATCTCGCCTGCCGCCCCGCGCGGTGGGCTTGGCTTTCGGGCCGCGTTGAGTACAATTCGTGCCTACCCGCTACGAGAGGTGAATTCACATGCCCACGTCTGCGCCGACGTCCAGCCTGTTGTCTGAGGTCTCCACTGCCGAGCTGATGCGCAACACCACGGCCATAAGCCAATGGATTCGCCTGTCGGCCATGCCGGAAGAGTGGGCCGCCGCCGACTACGTGCGCGATACTCTCAACACGTATGGCGTTGCGACGCGGGTACACGAGGCGGAGATCCGGGTGAGCCTGCCGAAGTCGGCGGCGGTGAGTGTGGTCGCCCCCACCGGCGCGACGCTGACAGCCCTGACTCACAGCTTCGCTACCTCCACGCCGCCCGGCGGCCTGAGCGCCGAGCTGGTCTACGTGGGGCGGGGCATGCCGTCGGACTACGAGGGGCGCGACGTGCGCGGCAAGATCGTGCTCGTGGACGGCCTGGCTGGGCCGACAGTCGCGTGGGCCGCCGAGCAGGCCGGCGCAATCGGCGAGATCTACATCACCGGCGATAACCTCCACTTCATGATTGTCACCACCATCTGGGGCACGCCGACGCCGGAGACGGCCTGGCGCATGCCGAAGACGCCGTCGGCGTCCATCGTCGGCGCCGACGGGGAACGTCTCAAGGCGCTGCTCGCCGAGGGTCCGGTCATGGTGCGCCTCGATACCGAGGTCTGGACCGGCTGGGCGACGGCGCACATGGTCGAGGGGCGTCTCGATGGCGTCGAAGAGCCGGATAAGTTCGTGCTGTTCAGCGGTCACCTCGACTCGTGGGAATATGGCGCGATGGACAACGGCACGGCAAACGCCACGATGCTGGAGGTCATGCGCGTGCTGGCCCAGCGCCAGGGTGAGCTGCGGCGCGGCGTTCGTGTCCTGTTCTGGTCGGGCCACTCCCACGGGCGCTACGCCGGCTCGACGTGGTATGTGGACCATCACTGGCAGGAACTGCACGACAACTGCGTCGCCCACGTCAACATCGATTCGACCGGGGCGCGCGGCGCGACGGCCTACGATGTCATCCACGCCATGAGTGATGTCGGCGGGTTGGCGGCCAACGTCGTGACCGAGATCACCGGCCAGCCGCCGACCATCGAGCGCATGGGCCGCAACAGCGACCAGTCGTTCTGGGGCCTGGGCATTCCGGCCATGTACGGGATGCTGTCGCGGGTGCCGCCGGAGATGACGACGCCCGACCAGGGAGCCTTGGCGGCCCTCGGCATCGGCGGCATGCCGTGGTGGTGGCACACGGTGGACGACACGGTGGACAAGATTGATCCGGCGGTGCTGACCCTCGATACCCAGGTGTTCCTGGATACGGTCTACCGCCTGTGCACGACGCCAGTGTTGCCTTTCGACTACGCGGCGATGGCGCGGGAGATGGCGGCGGTGGCCGCCGATCTGGATGCCGCCGCCGCCGGCCGCTTCGATCTCGCGCCGCTGCTCGCCGAGCTGGATCGGCTGCGCCTCGCCGCCGAGCGGCTGAACCACGCGGCCGGCCAGGCGGTCGCGAGCGATGCCGCCGCCCTCAACAAGGTGTTGGTGCAGCTTGGCCGCCTGCTCATCCCCCTTAACTATACCGAGAGTGGCTCCTACGACCAGGACCTGGCCGTCGGGATGCCGCCGCTGCCGTCCTTGCAGGGCGTGCGTCAGTTGGCAGCGCTGGTCCCGGCCAGTGACGACTATCGCTATCTCACGACGCGGCTGCTGCGGTCACGGAACCAGGCCGTTCACCGCCTCCGCCAGGCGAACGAGGCCGTGGCCGAATACCTGGCGACCGCCGCGCGTTAGCCGAGCCTTGTTGTCAAGGGGGTAGTCGCCGTGCGCACGCAAGTCGCTATCATCGGCGCTGGCCCCGCCGGCCTGATGCTGTCCCATCTGCTCCACCTGTCCGGGGTGGAGGCGATTGTGCTGGAGCGGCGCGACCGCGCGTATGTCAAGCGGCGGAGAGCGGGCGGGCGGGCGAGACGGGGGCGGCGCCAGGCCAGGTCGCGGTCGAGGACCCCGACATTCGCCGACGCCTGTCCGCCGACGAGATTCAGCGCGCCCTTGATCCGCGCGCGTACCTGGGGAGCGCCGACGCTTTTATAGACCGGGCGCTGGAGATGTATCGAAGATGGAACGCGCAAGATAGCTAACACGGGAGATTATCCATGAAGGTGATGGTTTTTGACGCCCATTCCTACGATCACGAGTTCCTCGACGCCGCGAACGCGGGGCGCTTCGAGCTGAGCTACAGCCAGATTTCGCTCGACTATCAGACGGCGACGCTGGCGCAGGGATGCGAGGCGGTGTGCCTGTTCGTAAACGACGACGGCTCTGCGCCGGTGCTGGAGAAGCTGGCCGCCGGTGGAACGCGCCTCGTGGCGCTGCGCTCCACGGGCTTCAACAACGTGGACCTCGAGGCCGCCGAGGAGTGCGGTATCACGGTGATGCGCGTCAGCTCCTACTCGCCTTACTCCGTGGCCGAATTCGCGGTGGGCCTGCTCCAGACCCTCAACCGCAAGATTCACCGCGCCTACAACCGCACGCGGGAGAACAACTTCCGCCTGGCCGGCCTACTCGGCCGCGACATCCACGGCTCCACGGTCGGCGTGGTCGGCACGGGCAAGATCGGCGCGGTGTTTGCCCGAATCATGCAAGGCTTCGGCTGCGACCTCCTGGGCTACGATGTCTTCCAGAACCCGGAGTGCCTCGAGTTGGGCATGCAGTACGTCCCGCTCGACGAGTTGCTGGCGGCGGCCGACATCGTGAGCCTGCACGTGCCACTGATGCCCGACACGCGTCACCTCATCAATGAACGTACCCTGGCGTTGATGAAGCCGTCCGCGTTCCTCATCAACACGAGCCGCGGCGCGCTGATTGACACCGAGGCGCTCGTCGGCGCGCTGCGCGAGGGGCATCTGGCGGGCGTCGGCCTCGATGTCTACGAGGAGGAAGACGACCTGTTCTTCCGGGACCTGTCCGACCAGATCATTACCGACGACGTATTCGCGCGCCTGATCAGTTTCCCCAATGTGCTCGTCACCGGCCACCAGGCTTTCTTCACGCGCGAGGCGCTGACGACCATTTCGGAGACGACCATCCAGAACATCGCCGACTTCGAGGCGGGCGTGCCGAACGCCAACATCCTCAAGCCGCGACCAAAGGCCGGGTAGCGCCGGCGGGCCGCGCTAAGGTTCTTCGCTCGGTGGCGCTTCGCCCTGCGGCCGAATGACCACGAGCGATAGGCGCGCGGCGTAGTCTTCCAACTGCTGCCGCGAGGGCTGCGCGGGCAGGCCCTGAGCTTGCAGGATCGCTCGCATCATGCGTGGGTGGCGCTTGAGGCGCAGCTCCAGGAAATCGGTGATGCGCTTGACATCCGTCGTCGCTTCGGCAATTCCGTCGAAGCGGCGACGCTTGACGCGAACGCTCACGTGGGGGGCGGCAAGGACGTTGCGATACCAGTCCGCCTTCACGCCCCTCGCCGACGCGACATAATAGTGCCCGCCGCTTGCTTCGTATTGCAGCGGCGTCACGTGGCGCTTGCCCGTCGTTCTCCCTGTCGTGGTCAAGAGCAAAACCAGTCGCCCGACCAGGGGACCAAGCCCCAGGGCATACGCAATGCGAGGCTCGTACTGCTGGACTTTGCGGAGGCGCACAGCGCGGCGTGGTAGTCGCGGTAGATGGATGCTCGACATAAGCAGGCGTCGTCTGAGGCTTCGCATGGTGGTTGACTCGCCCCCCGGTATCTCGCCCGCCCGAACCGGCCAGGCTGTAGATACTGTAGACAGCACGAGACACGCGGCCTCGGGCTGTCTACAGTATAGCTCACTTCAGGGGGAGTGCGTAAGCCCGATGGTGTTGCCATCCGGGTCCTGGACGACCGCCACCTGCTTGCTGCCGCCAACGTCGCGCACCCCTTGCACCAGCGTCGCACCGTCGGCGACGAGCCGCTCGACAGCCGCCTGGATATTGTCAACGTGCCAGTAGCCAAGCGGTCCGGTCATACCCTGGGCGTGCCCATTCGGATCCAGGCCGATTGCCTGGTCTCCGACGTTGAACTGGACGTAGTACGGCGCGTCCATTGCGGGTTCGACTCCCAGAAGATGGCCGTAGAGCGCCCTGGCCTGGTCCAGGTCCTTGACCGGATAGATGATGGTTCTCATGCCCGATGTCATGCTTCCTCCGTGTGCTTGTTGTGTCACATTCGGCGAACTCAGCGCGTCACTATTATGACGGGTGAAGAGGGAGGGATGTGACCGATGGCTGAAGATGATTTGCTGGTCGGGGGGTTCGAGGCAAACCGCGCCCACTTGCGGGGAGTAGCGTATCGGCTGCTCGGCTCGCACAGCGAGGCGGACGACGCGGTCCAGGAAGCGTGGCTGAGACTCAGCCGCGCCGAGGCCGACGACATTCAGAACCTTCGCGGCTGGCTCACGACGGTGGTTGCGCGGGTATGCCTGGACATGCTGCGCGCGCGGGCATCACGGCGCGAGGAGCCGCTGGATGTCTATCGGCCGGATGCCGACGGCGGCGACCCGGAGCAGGCGGCGCAGCTTGCCGACTCCGTGGGCCTTGCGCTTCTCGTCATGCTCGAAACCCTGTCGCCGACCGAGCGGCTCGCGTTCGTTCTGCATGACGTGTTTGGGATGTCCTTCGACGAGATTGCGCCTGTCGTCGGACGCTCGCCCGCCGCCACGCGGAAGCTCGCCAGCCGCGCCCGCCTCCGATTGCAGGGGGCGACGGTCGCGCGCGACGCCGACCTGGCTCGCCGCCGCGAAGTGGTCACCGCCTTTCTGGCGGCATCGCGCGCCGGCGACTTCGGCGGGCTGATGGCGCTGCTCGCGCCGGATGTCGTGCTGACCGCCGACCCGGCGGCCGTGGCGGCGGGCGCGTCGAAGGAAGTGCGCGGCGCGGCCCCGGTCGCCGACACGTTCGCGGGTCGAGCGCGGTTCGCGCAGGTGGCGCTCATCAACGGCGCGCCGGGGGCGGTGTGGGCGCCCGGTGGGCAGCCGCGGGTGGTGTTCGGGTTCGCGGTGGCGGACGGAAAGATCGTCGAGATCCGCCTGCTCGCCGATCCTGAGCGGCTGCGCGAGCTTGACCTGACGATCCTCGACGAGGCAAGAGAGGAAAAGGACGGGACATGAGTTGGCAAGACCTTGAGACTGGCAACCCGGATCTGGCGGCCTTCGGCGCGGAACGTTTTCGACGCTTCGGTGTCGCGTATCTCGCCACGATTCGGCCCGACGGTGCGCCGCGAGTGCATCCCGTGACGCCCATTGTCGGGCACGGGCGGCTGTTCCTGTTCATGGAGCCGACCTCGCCCAAGGGCCACGATCTGCGGCGCGACGGGCGCTACGCCCTGCACAGCGCCGTCAGCGACTCGAGTGGCGAGAGCGGCGAGTTCTTCGTTTCGGGGCAGGCGACATTCCGGCCGGATGCCGAGACGCGGCAGCTGGCGGCGCAGGCAGCCACGTACACGCCAGCCGCGCGTTACATCCTGTTCGAGCTGGATGTGGACAGCGCCGCTTCGACGGTCTATGGGGACGGACGCCCGGTTCGCCAACGCTGGCAAGCTCGATAGAGGTTGATGATGCTTGATAGAACCGCCGTTATTCTTGACACAGACATTGGCTCGGACATTGACGACGCCGTGTGCCTGGCGTATCTCCTGCGCCAGCCACGCTGCGAGATGGTCGGCATCACCACCGTGAGCGGCGACACAGGCCGCCGCGCGGCGCTCGCCGAGGTGGTCTGCCGGGCGGCCGGCCGCGAGGACGTGCCCATCCACGCCGGCGCGCCCGGGCCGCTGCTGACAGGGCCAGGCCAACCCAACGTCCCGCAGTACGAGGCCATCACCTCGTACCCGCATCGCATAGACTACCCGCTGGGCGCGGCGGTCGAGTTCCTACGCCAGACGATCCGCGCCCGCCCCCACGAGATCACGCTCCTGGGCATCGGCCCGCTGACCAACCTGGCGCTGCTCTTCGCCAGCGACCCGGCCATTCCCGCGTTGCTCAAGGAGCTTGTGCTGATGTGCGGCGTGTTTACGGCGGCCAACGGACACGGGCCGGCCGCGACCGAGTGGAACGCGATGGTAGACCCGCTGGCAACGGCCATCGTGTACCGCGCCCGCCCGCCGCGCTTCACAAGCATCGGCCTGGACGTCACCACTTGTTGTCAGTTGCCTGCCGATGAATGTCGGGAACGATTTGCGCGCGCCGGTGGCCCGTTGAGCATCGTCGCCGCGATGGCTGAGGTCTGGTTTCGCGGCGCGCGCCAGATCACGTTCCACGACCCGCTGGCGGCGGCCGTTCTGTTCGAGCCGGATCTGTGTCAATACGAGGTGGGCGAGGTTGACGTGGAAGTCGTCAGCCCGCCCGTGGCCGGTCTGACCCGCTTTGCACCCGCGCCCAGCGGCGGCCCGCATCGGATAGCGGCCGAGGTTGACGCGGGTGGTTTCTTCGACCACTACTTCGCTACCGTCGGCGGCTGAGGATGATGCGGCCACTTCACGCTTGACAAACCGCGATAGTGGTGATGTCTCACTCCTGGGCGGGCGCGGACTCCTCCGTCGGCGCAGGGGTTGCCGTTGGTGTCGGTTTGGGGGTGCGCGTGGGCCTCGGCGTCGCGGTGTCAGTGGCGGGCGCCGTCGGGGTCTCAGTGGGGGTCGGGGTTGGGGTCGTGGTAGCAGTGGCGGTCGCCGTGGGTGAGGGTGAGGCGGTGGCGGTGGGCGTTGCCGACGGAGTGGGAGTGGCTGTATCGTGGGGCAGCACCGGAAGGTACGCGGCGGCGCGCAGGGTCTCGACCGGCGGCATGCTGGAGAGGACCACAGCCGTGTTGCCCTGGTACAGGATGATGGCGGCCAGGTTGACGGCGGTCACGAGCATGAGCATGGCCGCGACCCGGACGAGGCGCGCAAGGCGGCGGTGACGCGCGCTCATGACGCCCGTCTCGCGGTAGCCGGCTTTCCATGCGCCAAGCGTCGGCAGGTCGCCGACAAGATCGCTGCGGTGTCGCCCGATCCAGGCTACAAGCTCGTCCACGCGGCCACGACGCTCCAGGTGAATCAGCATATAGAGCACGAGTTGGCTGTGGGTGCGGCGTTCCCCATCTGGTATGCCAAGATCGAATGCGATTCCCTGGATCTCGTCGAGCGTGAATCTTTGATTTAGAAGGCGCCGCAGCCTTTCTCTGTGTGAGCCGTCTGTGCTTACCATAGATTTGGATCGCGCGGCTGTCAGATGCCCAGTTGGCGTCCAACGACCTCTGCGAGGTCCTACAATCTATGACGTTGTTCTCGTCGGAAAGGTACGTTCGGGGCTTTCCTCAGTCGGCTCCGCCTCCGCCCACGCGATGACCTGCTCAAGGGACATGGCGCGGCCGGCGGCCCACGCGGCGCTGAACTCTGCCTCGGACAGCTGTGACCGCAGGCTCTCCACGGTCGCCGCGTACGCCGTGATCTCCACCGGCGGAATAGGCGTCTGGACGGCGTCGCGCAGGGCCGCCGCCGCGCCCAGGAGCGTGACCGCCCAGGTCGGCCCGGCCGATGGTCGGACGGCCGCGGTGACGGCGGCCAGACCCTCCAGGCAGGCGGCGATATTGGCTTTGTTCCCGTACTGTCGCCGAATGGCGAGGCTTTCGCGCAAGCAGGCCGAGGCTGCCGCCGCGTCGCCCCGGGCGGCACGGGCGCGCGCCAGGAGGGCCAGGTGAAACGCCAGGAGGAGCGCGTCGCCGGCCGAGCGCGCCAGGTCTACACTTCGCTCGAGTAGTAATTCCGCCGTGGCAACCTCGCCGTCGTTCAGCGCCGCCTCGCCCAGGGACGCCGTCACGACCGCGACGAGCCATCCGTCGCCCGCCTGCTGCGCCATCTGTAGCCCCTCAGCCCACAGCGCTTTGGCCGACTCACGCTCGCCGGCCTCATGCCGCCGCCAGCCCAGATCACTCGCCGTGAACGCCGCCAGCCGACGATCCGACGCCTGGCGCGCCAGCGGCAGCCCCTCTTCCAGCAGACGCCGCGCGGCCTCGATGTGTCCCTGGGCGTGGGCCAGGCGTGACGCGCCGAAGAGGGCTTTTGCCCTGGCATCGGCCCCAGCAGCGCCTGCCGCTCCGAGGGCGCTCGTTAGCCAGCGCTTGCCTTCCGCGTAGTCGCACCGCTCGAACCAGAAGCGCCACAGCGCCCCGGCCAGGCGCAACGAAACGTGCGCGTCGTGCGCGATGCCCCATGCCAGGGCGTGGCGCACATTGTCGTGCTCCAGTTCCAAGCGCTTCCACCACGCCGCCTGGTTGACGCCGATTAGCCCGGTCTCGCTCTCCTCGGCGAGCGCGACGTAGTACCCCAGGTGGCGGGCCATGAGGCGGTCGTAGTCGGCGCCGCGCCCGACCTTCTCCAGGGCGTACTGGCGCACGAGCGCGTGCATGTCGTACCGCACGGGGACGTCGCCGTCATCGTCGCGCTGGGCCAGGAGCGACTTGGACACGAGACCGGCCAGCATCTTGGCCGGCGCTCCGGCGACCGTGGCGGCCGCCGCGCGGTCGAAGCCGCCGGCAAAGACGGCCAGCGCACCCAGTGCGGCCTGCTCGTCGTCGGTGAGCAGCCGCCACGAGTGCTCGAACACGGCGCGCAGGCTGCGGTGGGCGGGTGGGATGTCGTGCAGGGTGGTGGCGAGGGCATCCAGGTCGCGCGCGATCTCGGCGGCGATTTCCTGGCACGATTGGGTTTCCACCAGTGCGGCGGCCAGCTCGATGCCCAGGGGCAGCCCCTGAAGCGCGCGGCAGATTTGGACGATGGCCGGCAGAGTGGACGGGGATACGCTGAAGCGCCGCCTTGCCCGCTGCGCGCCCTGGACGAACAGCTGCACACCGGCATAGTCCGGCCTGCCGTCGTCGTCGCCGGAAGGGAACGGCAGACCCTCCAGATCGAACACGTGCTCCGCGTGCAGGCGCAGCGCCGTGCGCGAAGTGACCAGCGCCTTGACGCCGGGCGCTTGACGTAGGATTTCGATGATGACTTCGGCCGCCGCGACGTGGCGCTCGAAGCCGTCCAGGACGAGGAGCATCTCCTTGTCGCGCAGGTAGGCCAGCAGCTGGTCGCGCGGGTCGGTCGGCCCCTCGAACCGGACGCCGAGCGCCGCCGCGATGGCGGACACAATGAACGCCGGTCCGGCCGCCGACTCGAGCGGCGCCAGGCACGCGCCGTGGGCATAACTGCGCCAGAGGCGGTGCGCCACTTCCAGCGCCAGGCGGCTCTTGCCCATCCCGCCCAATCCGATGATGGTCACCAACCGACTCGGCGCTGATGGGTCCAGAAGGCTGAGTAGCTCGATCATCTCTGCGTCGCGCCCGACGAACGGTGTCAGTGGGCCGGGGAGATTGTGGGACGGGGCAGGCGAGACGGAAGGGCCGATCTCACCGCTGGCGATTTGGTCGCGCAGCCGGCGCGTCTCACCCGTTGGCTCGACGTGCAGATCCTCGGCCAGAATCCGCCGCAGCGTCTCGTAGGCGGACAGGGCGAGGTTTCGTTCGCCGTTTAGCGCCAGGAGGCGCATCAAGGCACGATGCCCCTCCTCTCGCCAGGGATCCAGCGCCACCAGCCGCTCGGCGTAGGTGATGCCGTCGGTGTAATCCCCGGTCTGTTCGCAATACGCAAGCAGGCGTTCCAGCATCTCAGCGCAACGCTGGCGCCAGTGCTCCCGCTCCACGACAAGCCACGTCTCGAACTCGGGGCACGCATCGAGAGTCAAGTCGGCGAGGAGATCGCCGCGCATCAGCTCGACCGCCGTCGCGAGCGCCTCCCGCGTGCCCTCGGCCCGAAGCTCCGCCACCACCGCCACATCGGTCCACGCCGCCGGGCCGGGGCTATAGCCGACGGTGTGCCGCTCCACGTCTAGCCAGCCTGGCAGGGCCGCGCCAATGTTGGACAGGACGCGGCGGAGGTTGTGTCGGCCCCGCTCTTCGGCCATGTCGCCCCAGAACATGTCCACCAGGTGTGGCCGAGCGACGCGCTCGCCGCGGAGGACGATGTAGCACAAGAGGGCGAGCGCCTTGCGCGATTCCAGGCCGGGGGCGGCAGTGGCGTCGCGCTCAAGTCGGACCGGGCCAAACATGAACAGGCGACTCGAGGGCATACGGTGGATCTCCAGCGGTGGTGTCCGGACGATTCCCGGACGATGGGGTAGTAGAGTCTAGCACACTCCGCGTGGGGTCGCAAGAGGTTGGCGGAGTAGCAAGGTGGTCGGGCATGACGGAGCATCTCGCGCTCCCGCAGCGCGCCTTTCTCATCCGCTGCTGGCAAGACGGCCATAGCCGTGGGGACGACGCGCCGGCGTGGCGGTTCTCAGTCGAGGAGGTCGGGGGGGATCGCCAGCGCTACGGCTTCACGAGCCTGGACTCCCTGGTGGTGTTCCTCGAACAGTGGATGCAGGATGTGGCGCAGTAGAGCCGAAAGCCAGGCGAGAGTGTATCCAGCGCAGCCGCCACACCAACGCGAACACCGCCGCGCCTTACTCGAGCGCGGCGGCGTTGTCTGCCTGGGCAGCGTTAGTAGATGCGATAGAGGAAGGGGATCACCTGGTCGCCGCTGTAGCGGACGAACAGGGCATAGCAGCCTCTGGCCGACGGCAACTGCCAGTTGAACAGCCACAGTCCCTGGCGGCCATCATACGTCGGGTTGGTCGGGCTGAACCCACCGGCCATGGGGTAGGCGTCGCTGTAGTTTGGCGCGGTCCCGCCGCACGTCATGCTCGTGTAGCGCACCGCCGCGACCGTCGCCGTCGTCACCTGCCCACCCGACGCATTGGTGAGCCGCCAACGGACGGGGGTGAATACCGCGCCGAGCGCCACCGGGTAAAGGGCGTTCACGCCGGGCGGGCCGAGCGTCGGTAGGACGTAACTGACGCGGTAGCCGACGGTGTAGCTGACTCGTGCGGTCGCCGTGTTGCCGGCGTTGTCGGTGGCGGCGCAGTTGACGCTCCGCGTGCCAACAGTGCTTGTGTCTACGGGGCCGCAACTCTGGATGAAGATGCCCGACAGCGCGTCGCTGGCGTTGGGCGACGCGGTGGCTGCCCCGCCGAGGGGCGCCGGGTTGGGCGAGACGGTCGGTGAGAGCGTCGGCGCCGCTGAATCGATCTTGAACGGGCCGGCGTCAATGCCAGCGGCGCAGTTACCGGCCGTGTCGCAGACCTGTCCGGAGGCGATGGAGACGGCAGCGCCGTTACTGGTACTGGTGCGGGTGAAGCTGCACGCCGCGCCGCTGCATGGGCTGGCGACGCTGCTGCCGCCATCGCTGACGGTGAAGCCCGCCGTTTGCGTCCCACGACACCAGCCGTTGGCGCCCGGCAGAGCGCAGGCATCCGCCGACAGGTTGCGCGTCACCGAGGGTGGCGTTGTATCGCGCTTAATGCTGACCTGGACGGTGTTGGTTCCGCCGCCGCTTGTGGCACTGCACGTCAACACTGCGCCGCTCGTATCCGCGCTAATGCTGATCGAGTCGCAGCCGGTTGAGGAGAGGATGGACGATTGGGCATCGGTCACGCTCCAGACGACGTTGACGGTGGTCGTGTACCAGCCCGCCGAACACGGCTGCCCATTGCACGTGACGGTGATGACGGGCGGAGTCGGGTCGGGGACTTCATAGACGCCCATGTCCACGTGGCCGTGGACGATGCGTGGCTTGCCGTCGAGATCGGCGGTTGGCAGGGGCGGGATCGCCGCAGTCGGGTCGCCCGCGTCTATCGCCGGCGAGCCGGGGCCGAGGCGCAGGTTGGCGTTCGCGGTGGCGCCGATGTTCGGGTCCACCGGCGAAATGAACTTGGGGTCAGCGTCTAGGTTGCCCATGTCCGGGTAGCCGCCCTGCACGAGGCTATAGCTCACGCTGGCGCGGCCACTCGCGTTGTAGATCTCGGTCGGCGGATAGAGGGACGGTGTCGTCGCCCCGTCCCCCCACAGGATGCTGCTCGTCAGCGTCGGCACGTCCGTCGCGCGGCTGCTGTTGTTGTCGGTGTACACCGCTCCGCCTCTCTCCGCCAGGTTGCCGTTGAACGTGGCATTGACCAGGTTCACCTGGCTGCCCTGGCTCGAGACACCGCCACCGTAGCGGCCGTAGTTGCCGATGAACAGAGCGTTGACCAGCGTCGGCGTGCTGAGGGAGTCGGAGTACAGCCCGCCACCCTCGTAATCCGCCTGGTTGTTCACGAACGACACGTTCGTTAGCGTCGGCGTGCCGGAGTTCGTGACGTACAGCCCGCCGCCGGCCTGAGCCTGATTGAGCTTGAAGGTGACATTCGTCAGGGTCGCCCAGCTGTTGTTGATGACGAGGCCGCCGCCATAGCTGAGCACAGCGTCGCCGTTCTCGATGAAGCTCACGTTGGTCAGCACGGGCTGGGCGCTATTGATGTACATCCCGCCGCCGACCAGGTAGCCTTCGGCGGCGGTGTTGTTGGTGAAGACGATGTTGGTCAGAGTCGGGCTGCTGTTGAAGGTGAACATGCCGCCGCCGGCGCCGCGGGCGCGATTGGCGGTGATGTTGAGGTTGCGATAGGTTGCCCCGCCCCCCTGGTTGAAGACCCCGCCGCCGCACAGGATCCCCGGGCAGATGCCGGTCGCTGCGGCAGCGACGCCGCGCGTGATGGTGAAGCCGTCGAGGATGGCGGAGCCGTCCACGCTGACCGCAGTGACGACGTGGTAGGCGTTGTCGTCCCAGGTGGTGGGGGTTGTCGTGTCGTTGCCGAGGAGGTCGCCGCTCAAGGTTGTGACGTTGGCTTGAGGGTTGCGCCCCTCCCGCGTCGCTTCAGTGCCGCCGAACCCGCCGTAGACGGCGACGCCCGTCTTGAGACTGAACGTCGCGGTGCGCGGGTCGGTCAAGCCGGTGGTGTCCGGCCTGTACACGCCGGCCTTGACCCACACTTCGTCGCCGCTGCTGGCGCCGGCCAGGGCGGCGCTCAGGCTCTTGCCATCGCCCCAGGACGTACCCGCCCCCGCGCCGCCCGGTACGACGTAGATGACACTGCCGGCGCGGGCAGGCTGGCCGGCCGCCAGGAGGGCGGCAAAGGCGACGCAGACGAGAACGGCGCACCGCATGGCGCGCGCTGGGAAGTCGGTACGCATCTTCTTCCTCCGGAGACACTGAGTGGCGAACCTGAAAATAGGCATGGCCGTCCGCATCGAAATCTGATATAATGTGACCCCTTCCGTCGGCTCCCGATGCGGCTACTATAGCGTGGGTGCGTCGGGAAATCGTGACGGGCGTGTCCCTGGCATGGGGAGTGGGGGGAATTGGCGCATCTCACGCTGTCGCTGCTTGGCTCGATCCAGATGACGCTCGATGGTCACGCCCTCGCGTTCGAGTCGGACAAGGCCCGCGCCCTGTTGATCTACCTGGCCCTCGCCGCCGGCCGCCCCATTCGGCGCGAGGCGCTCGGCGCACTGTTCTGGCCTGAGCACGACGAGACGAGCGCCCTGCAGAACGTGCGCAAGACGCTGCACCGGCTGCGCCAGACACTGCGCGATGGCGATGCGACACGCGAGCCGTTTCTCCTGGTCACGCCCCAGGCGGTCGAGTTCAACGTCGGGAGCGACTTTGCGCTGGACGTTGCCCTTTTCCAGGCGCTGCTGGCCGAGACCCTGCGCCACCGCCACCGCCGCCTCGCCGGGTGCCGCGCGTGCGCCGAGCGCCTGGCACGCGCCCTGGACCTCTACCGCGGCGATTTCCTGGCCGGATTCACCCTGAAAGACAGCCCGGCGTTCGACGAGTGGTGCGCCCTTCAGCGCGAGCACCTGCATGGGCAGGCGCTGGACGCGCTCGGTCATCTGGCGGCCTACCACGAGCAGCGCGGCGAGTACACGATGGCGAGCGAGGTCGTCCGGCGGCAGCTCGAGCTAGAGCCGTGGCTGGAGACCGCCCACCGCCAGCTCATGCGCGTGTTGTGGGCCAGCGGGCGGCGCGCGGCGGCGCTGGCTCAATACGAGCAGTGTCGGACGATCCTCGACCGAGAGTGGGGAGTCGCGCCGGACGCCGAGACCCGCGCCCTGTATGCGCAGGTCCGCGACGGCGCGCTCGCCCCGACCCTGCCCGTCCCACTCTCTCTCGCGCGCCACGTCCCGCCCCGCCCCACGTCGTTCATCGGCCGCGAGACGGAGTTGGCGCAGCTCGCCGATTGGCTCCAGGACCCTGATTGTCGTCTGCTGACCATCACCGGGCCGGGGGGCAGCGGGAAGACGCGGCTGGCAGCCGAGGCGGCGCAGCGCGAGGCGGTCGCGTTCCAGGACGGGGCCTGTTTTGTGTCCCTGGCGCCGCTCACCGCCGGCGATCTGTTGGCTCCGACCCTGGCCCAGCTGCTTGAAATCCCCGTGCCGACAGGCGCCGACGTCAAGGCGCGCGTGCTCGCCTGGCTGCGCGATCGGGAGATGCTTCTCGTGCTCGATAATTTCGAGCACCTTGTCGCTGACGCGCTGGTCGTCAGCGAGTTCCTGGAGGGTTGTCCACGGGCCAGCATCCTTGTGACGAGCCGCGAGGCGTTGCGCCTGTACGGCGAGCACATCCTGGCGCTGGCCCCGCTGCCCGTGCCGGCGCCCGCCGAAAACGGGACGATGCGACGTGCGGCCGAGGTCGCCCCATTCCCGTCGGTCGAGTTGTTCGTCCACCGCTCGCGCGCGGTCGCGCCATCTTTCCAACTCTCCGATGCCAACGCCGGCGTCGTCGCCGAGATTTGCCGCCGTCTTGATGGCCTGCCACTGGCGATTGAGCTTGCCGCCGCGCGCGCCGGGGCGTATGCGCCGCGCGAGCTACTGGCGCTGCTCCATCGCAGCTTCGCCCTATTGCCGCCTGGCGCGCGAGACCTTCCGCCACGCCACCAGACCCTGACGCAGACAATCGAGTGGAGCTACAATCTGTTAGCGCCGCTGGAACAGACCCTCTTCCGACGCCTGGCCGCGTTTGCCGGCGGATTCGACGCGGAATCGGTGGAAGCGGTGTGTAACGCGGACGGCGCATTGGGCCGGCAGGCGCGGGATGTCCTGGCGGCGCTCGTGGACAAGAGCCTGGTCTACTGCCTGGACGTGACAGGCGAGGCGCAGGTTGAAGGGCGCGGGGCGCGCCATGATCTGCTGGAGACGATTCACGAGTACGCGCAGCTAAGGCTGGACGAGAGCGGCGAGATGGCGGCCCTGCGCCAATCGCACCTTGCGCACTACACGGCGCTCGCGGAAGAGGCCGAGGCGAAGCTGACGAGCGCCGAGCGGCCGCGCTGGTTAGGGCGGCTGGATGTGGAACAGAACAACCTCCGCGCGGCGGTGGCCTGGGCGATCGAGGCTGCGCCCGTCGGCGCTTTGCGCCTGGCGACCGCCCTCGGCACGATGTGGGAGGTGCGGCTCCCGCTCTTCATCGGTGGCGAAATCCTTCAGAGCGCCCTGGGACGCGCCGTGGATGCGCCGCCCGTGTTGCGCGCGAAGGCGCTCTACTGGGTCGGCCGCATGGCATTGCGCCAGGGGCATCTGCGCTACGCCGAGGCCGAGCTGACCGAGAGCCTAACCCTGTATCGCGCCCTGGGCGAGCGGCGCGGCCTTGCGCTGACGCTCAATGACCTGGGTAGCGTGCTCATGTGGCAGGGCAGGTACACCGAGGCTGAGGCGGCATTCGCCGAGAGCCTCATCATCCGGCGCGAGTTTGGCGAGGCGTGGTGGACCGCCCAGACCCTGAACAACCTGGGAATGACCCACTACCGCTGTGGGGATTACGCCGCCGCGTTGCGTGACTTTGAAGAGTGCCTGGAGCATTTCCGCCAGACCGGGGCCGAGATGCCGCTGGCGTGGCCCATCGGCGGCCTGGGGCAGGTGGCGCTGGCAACCGGCGACTACGCGGCGGCGCAGCGTCTGCTCGAAGAGAGCGCGAGCATCTGGCGCAGGCACAAGTTCGCCTGGGCGCTCGCCTATCGGCTGAATGACCTGGGTCTGCTGGCGTGGTTGAGCGGCGATCTGGCGGCAGCGCAACGAATCCACGCGGAGTCGCTGGCGATCTCGCGGGAGATTGGCGACGAGCGCGGGCTGGCATTTGCCCTCGCGGGGTTGGCGCGAGTCGCGGCGGCGGGGGGCGATGCGTCGGCGGCGGCGCACTTGCTCGGCGCGGCGGCGGCGCGTTGGGAAGCGAGCGGCGCCACCCCGTCTCACGTCGAGCTTGGCCCGCATGAGTCCACGCTGGCGCTTGTGCGGGCGCAACTGGGTGAGGCTCGCTGGCGCCAGGCGTGGAGCGCGGGCCGGACAATGAGTCTCGAACAGTTGGCAGGGGATGCGCGGCCGGATATGTTCATGCCCAGGCGTTAAGCCGGCAAAGGGAGTAGGCTCATGACACAACCCACGCAGCGGCGGCCGTCCCGACTCATCCTCAAGCTGGCGCTTGCTCTCCTCGTCCTGACGCCGCTGCTCGTGTGGACAGGCCCAGATACCGCGCGGGGAGCGGCTCCGGCGGCGAGACCGTATGGCGCGGCGGCGGCGCGGCCGGCGGATGTGCCGCCGCCGGAGTTCCTGGCCGCGCAGCCCACCTTCGCCGGACTGATGGAGGTCAACGATGAGTTCGCGGTGGGCGGCGGCTTCCTGTATTGGTGGATCTGTCGCGGCCCGGGCATGGCCGGGAAACCGGAGACCACCCCGCGAGGCTATCTGCGGCGCTGGCCGCTGGCCGGCGGCGCCGTCGCCACCCTGTCCGACGCGAACTTTTGCCCCAGCATCATCACGGCCGACACCGACGGGCTATACTATTGGGAAGACGGCTATCTGCGCCGCCGCTCGTTCGAGGACCCGACCACGGCCGTCAACCTCCTACCGCTGCGCCAGCCGCGTAGCCGCCTTGTGCTCGATAGCCAGTTCGTCTTCTTCATCTACGACAACGGGCGCGTCATGCGTTGGCCCAAGTTTACGGTGTGGCAGGACGAGCGCTACGATGAGCTTCTCGAGCCGGTCGCCGACGCGGGCGCAGGCGCGGGCAATCTCGTCCTGTCCGGCGACAATTTGATGTGGTTCGGCGACGGACAGGTATACAGTGTCGCCAAAGGGTGTCTGCTCGATGGCTGCGCGCGGCGGAGCCTGGCGGCTGAGACCGGCGACCGCCTGGACGGGGCGGTTCTCAGCGGCCCGAACGCGGGAACGACGACGAACCCGCTGTGGGTCACCAACCGCAAGATGCGCGGCGTGCGCTGCGCGTTCGCGGGTGGGGGGACGAGCTGCACGACGCGCACCGTCTACGATCCCCAGGGCAACGCCCCGCCGGAGCAGGTCTACGAAATCGGGCGCATGGTCCACGATGGCCGCTATCTCTTCTGGCTAGAGAACTACCAGACGTGCAACCCGCTGGGGTGCAGCTACGGGGACTTCGGCGAGCTGCGGCGGTGGCCGCTAGATCAGACCGTAGGCCTCGGCGTGCCCGCGCCCCAGCCGGAGACCCTCGTTGCGCGGACGCCGACGTATTACCTGAGCCGGAGCCTCGACGCGCCCCTGGCCGTCGGCAATGGCTGGGTCTATTTCCGCACCAACCTCGGCATCACGCGCGTTCGCGTGGACGCGCCGCCCGCGCCGCCGGACGTGCGGATCACGGGCTGGGAGATCACGCAGGGCATCCAGAGTCCGGGCCTGGCAGCCAATGGCAATGACGTGCCCCTCGTCGCCGGCAAGCCGACCTACGTGCGCGTCTACGGGCGGCGCGCCGGCGGACCGCGCACTAACGGCATCAAGGCGCGGCTTGAGGCATGGAAGGCGGGCGGCTATCTGGGCGTGCTGCGGCCGCTGAACGGCCACGCCACCCTCGCCTTCCCGCTCCCCGGCGGCAACGAGACCTCCGACCGCACGCGGCTGGACAACGGCTGGCTGTTCCAGTTGCCGGACAACTGGACCGAATGGGGGAGTATCCGACTCAAGGCGACGATTGAGTCGCCGTCCCTCGACCGCGACGTCGCCCGGGACGTGAGCTTCGCCGATGCGGCGCCCATCTGCACCGTCTTCATTCCGGTGCGCACCCAGAACCGCGTGCGCATGTTCGGCCCCGACCACGGCTTCGCCGTCGAGATGGCCGAGCGGCTCCTGCCGACGCCGAAGATCTGGCGCTTCTACCAGGACAACGACGTCGCCAGGCTCCAGCCCCGTTTTGGCCTGCCGCCCTGGGAGTACGTGCCGTTCAACATGAGCAGCGACAGCACCCTGGTTCTGCTGTCGCTCCTGCTGCGCGACAAGCTGTCCGACGATCCGGATGTGTGCGACAACGCCGGCGCGCGCACCCACTACGTCGGCGTCGTCGCGGGCGACCCGAACGGCGACGGTATGGACACGGCGGCCGACGGCAACAACGGCTCGTCGTTCCTCGGCTGGGATCAGATGTGGTTCCGCCTGCCGTTCCCAGCGGGTGTCCGGCCGTCTCAGGAGTGGCGCTACCAGCGCGCGCCGACACTGGCGCACGAGCTAGGCCACGACTACGGGCGCAAGCACGTCAACTGCCCCGTGGGTGGCCCTGACGACACGGACCCGACCTACCCCTACCCGACGTGCCAGATGGACCAGGATGACGGCGCAACGGCACACTATGGCCTGATTCCCTCCGCCGACGCCTCCGACTTCGAGATCATCCTGCCCCGGGCGACCGGCGATCTCATGTCATACGCTCATCAACTCAACCCCGCGAAGCCGCGCTGGACGAGCGACTGGACGTGGAAGGGTATCCTGGCCGAGATTCCGGGCGGCTATCGCGGCAGCCCCGACCAGCCGGGCCTGGCGGCGGCCAAACCGTCACCGCGCCCCGCCTCGGATGCGGCAGCCGCCGAGCTTGCCGCAGCGTCCGACGCCGTTCTCATCCGTGGCGTCATCAACCCCGCGCCGGGCCAGTCCTCGCTCGGCTATGCCTGGGTTGCGCCGACGGCCGCCGTCAGCCGACGGATGCTGGCGAAGTGGCAGGCGAACGCCGCGTCCGCCTACGTCGCGCTGCGCCTGCCGAAAGCGGCGGGGGCCTACCACCTGCGGCTGCTCGGCGCGGGCGGCGCCGTTCTCGACGACCGGGCGATCACCCTGCCGACGACCTCTGACCCGCCAGGCTCGGGAGTGCCTTTCTTCCTGTCGTTTCCGGCCCCGACCGGGAGCGTGGAGAGCCTGATGCTCATGGACGGCGAGACGGAGCTGGCGCGGCGCACGCCGGGCAGCCGCTCGCCGACCCTCTCCATCGTCACGCCATCCGGGGGCGAGACCTTCGACGCCGATCTCACGCTGGCCTGGCGCGCCTCGGACCCCGACGCCGCCGACAGCCTGCTGTTCAGCGTGCAGTACAGCCCCGACGACGGCCAGACGTGGCGGGCGCTGCTGACCGACCTGCCCAACGTTGGCGGGACGGACACGATGAATGTATCGCTGCGCAGCCTGCTCGGTACGCCCGGCAGCAAGACGGTCAGCCGCGTGCGCGTGCTGGCGAGCGACGGCTACCACACCGCCCTGGCGACATCGGCGGCGTTCACCCTGAGCAATCGGCCGCCGCAGCCCTACATTGACATGCCCTCTGCGGCCCAGACCATCGCCCCCGGCGGGGCGGTCATCTTGCGCGGCGGTGCGAACGACGCCGAGGACGGGGTGCTCGGCGGCGACAGGCTCGGCTGGCAGGTCAGCGGCCCGCTGCCGTCGCCCATCACGGGGAGCGGCCGCCAGCTCACCCTGGCCGGGCTGCCGCCCGGCGTGTATCACGCTTCGCTGTCGGCCACGGACTCTGCCGCCACCAGTGGGATGGCGTCGGTTGACTTCACGGTCGCGCCCCTCGCCATTCCGACCATCCCGACACCCGCCCTGGACGGGGCGTGTGACGATGACGCCTACGCTGGCGCAAGACGCGTGGAGCTGGAGCCTTACGACGACGGGAGCGCCGGGGTGGCGCTCCTCGGCCGCGCGGGCGACTCGCTCTACGTCTGCTTCACGGGCTTGCCGCGGACGAGCGGGACGTCGCCCGGTAGTCTCGCCGCGTTGCGGGTGGACACACACCTGAGCCAGGGCGCGGCGCTGGACGCCAACGACTACGAGTTCTTCGTGAAGGAAGACGGTGTGCCGTCGCACAGGCGCGGCGATGCTGTCGGCTGGATTTCGCCCGGTCCCGGCGGCTTCACGGCGCGAGTTACTGCCGACGACGTGACCTGGAACGCGGAGCTGAGAGTTGACCTGGCGGTCCTGGGAGGCTGGAATCGCGGCGTCGGGCTGACGGTCAGCCACGACGCGGTGGCCGCGGCTTACGATGATCACCCCTGGCCGCACACGGCGCAGGCCGACGCGCCGGCGACGTGGGCCGTGACGCGCCTCGGTAGCC
Source organism: Anaerolineae bacterium (assembly GCA_046328525.1). Taxonomy (GTDB): domain Bacteria; phylum Chloroflexota; class Anaerolineae; order Epilineales; family JAHCIE01; genus JBDHWG01. Next base: position 1,073,446 of record JAXLWK010000003.1, on the reverse strand, counting down.
TGCCGCAGATCACCGGCCTGGCGCCGTCGAGCGCCGTGGCCGACGGCGGCGACCTGGCGCTGACGGTCAGCGGCGCTGGCTTCGAGGACGGGGCGACGGTCTACTGGAACGACACGCCGCTGCCGACGACGTTCGTAGAGGCGGGTACTCTGAGCGCCGCCGTCCCCGGCGCGCTCCTGGCGGCGGGCGAGGCGCGCATCAGCGTCGCCAACCCTGGCCCCGGCCATCCGACGTCGAGTTCGGCGGCCCTCCTCGTGAGCAACCCCGTGCCGTCGGTGACGAGCGCGTCGCTGTCGGGCCGCACACTCACCGTCGAAGGGGCGCGCTTTGCCGCCAACGCCCAGGTGCTGTGGAATGGCGAGGCTCAGCCGACCCTTTTCGTGAGCGCCGAGCGGCTCAGCGCCGAGATTGATGGCGGCGCGATGCCCGCGAACGGCAGCGTGGGCGTGGCCGTCGCCAACCCGGAGCCGTCTCTCGGCCTGTCGAACGTCTTCGCGCTTCCCATCGGTCAGGCGGGTGAGTGGCGTATCTTCCTGCCGCTAGTGGCCCGCCAGCCGACTCAGGCGGCCTCAAGCACCTGGCAAAAATGACGGGCAAGATTCAGGGGTGGAACGGAGTTTGCATTGTTGACAATCGCCGTGTGTCACACTATCCTTAACACAGGGAAGACTGCATTCATGGGAGGATGCTATGGCTCAGGCTAACGAGAACGACACGAAGAATGAGAAGTCCCTCGCGCACGAAGGCTCCGATTTTGCCAGGGGGCAGCGTGGCGACGAAGAAGTGACACCGCCGGAGGACGAGGGCGGCGATTTCGCGGCGGGCATGGAAACGCAGCCGCACCAGCAGGGCCACCCAGACTTCGCCCGTGGCGAGCGCACCATGCCGGACACGGATGAAGGGGAGTCGGACTTCGCGCGCGGCCAGCGCACGGAGTAAGTCCTGGCGCGCGCCCTGCCAGGGGCGACGCTCGACTCGACAAGAGAATAGCAGGACAAATAGGGTCTCACCGACATCCGATGAGACCCTGCTGTCGTGCGCGTGGCGGGGCTTGACATCCGCCGCACCGTGCGTTCCGCCAGCGTCTTCTGCCTCACGGGAGATCGGCGAGACGGAGGAATTAGCATGGAAATTTTCTGGGACTATGCGCTGATTGCAATCATCGCGTTCGCTATCACAGGCGTGCTGGCAGCAGCGCCACGGACGCAGAGCGTCTTGAGCCTGGTGGCGCTGGCCGTCATCTCGGCCGTCGGCGGCGGCACGATCCGCGATCTCATCCTGGGCGTGCCGGTGTTCTGGCTCCAGCACTTCCAGTACATCTGGTTCGCCATCGTTGGCGCGTTGATTGGCTTCGCCCTCATCGAGCTGTTCAAGCGCTGGAAGAACCTGCTGCTCTACGCGGACGCCGTCGGGGTCGCGGTGCTCGGGGTCGCGGCCGCCAACAAGTCGCTCGGCCTGGGTACTCACCCCGGCGTCGCCGTCATGATGGGCCTGCTGACCGCGGTGGGCGGCGGGGTGCTGCGCGACGTGCTGGTGGACCGGCCAACCCTTCTGGTGCAGCGCGACCTCTATGTCACGCCTATCGTCGTCGGGTTGATCGGCTACGTGGCAATGCTCCAGTTGGGGGTGGACCGCCAGACAAGCGAGGGTCTCGCCATCCTCTTCATCTTCGGTGTCCGCGCGGCAGCCATCTACTGGAACCTGGGCGTGCCTGACTGGCTCCACGTCCACCACTCCTGGGATTGAACGCGTCTATCTCACCTGTCATCCGTGCCTGATTCGCTTTTGCCGTTCGTGCAGGAGAGTGGGTAGCTCTACACGATAGCGTGGAGACCCCCCTCTGCTCCCCCCGCCGGCGGGGGGAGCAGAGGGGTGAATTCGGCTCTTCCACGCTATACTGTGGAGCTACCAGGAGAGTGTGACATGCCCCGCTTCGTGAACTATTTGGCACGTGCGCTGGTCGCCGTGCTTGCCGGCGTTGTCGTTGGTCTGCTGGTCGCCGCCTCACGAGCGTCTTGGGACACGGCGCTCCTCGCCGGCTGGGACGCCGGCGTTGCTATCTGGCTCGTCATCACCTACGTGACGATGGGGCGCGCGGACCCAAAGCATACCTCGCTCGTCGCCCAGGCGATGACACCGGGTACCCTTCGCGTGTTGACGGTTGTCATCCTGACGTCGGCGGCCGGCCTCTTTGGCGCGGTGGCGCTGGCCGGGCAGAACGCCGGGCGTGGTCAGACGGCCCAGAGTCTGCATCTCGCGGCGGCTGCGGTGGCCGTGTTCGGCGCGTGGCTGCTGGTGCATACCGAGTTCGGGTTCTACTACGCCCGGCTGTACTACGATGAGGTCAAGCACAACGTGTCCGCCGGCGGGGTGAGTGGTACGCTGGTCGAGTTTCGCAAGGGGCTGGAGTTTCCGGAGAAGGAGCTGGTAGACTATTGGGACTTCATGTACTACTCGTTCACGATTGCGATGTGCTATCAGACGTCTGACGTGACGGTGACGGCGTGGTGGATGCGGCGTGTGACTCTGTTCCACTCCATTCTGTCTTTTGCGTATGTTCTGGTGATTCTGGGCTTCACCGTCAACGCCATCGGTAACATTCTGTAGACTGGGGCAATCAGTGTCGAGATGAGGTTGTCCGCCGCCAGAAAATCGTGTATGATTAGGCATCAGGGGGCTGGATTGCGCGTAAACGCAGACTGCCGGTAGTGGTATGCCCTACACGCTAACCACCAAATTCTTCTTGCCGGAGCCTATTCCCGACGCCATTGCGCGCCCCGACCTGTTGGCGCGGCTGGACGCCGGAATCGGCGGCAAGCTCATGACGATCTGTGCGCCGGCGGGCTTCGGCAAAACCACCCTGGCGGCCACATGGCTGCGCTCGCTTGCCATGCGCCACGACCCAGGCGAACCGCGCGTGCGGACTGCCTGGTACTCGTTGGACGCATCAGACAACGACCTGGCGACCTTCGTGACGCGCCTTGTGACGGCGATTCACCAGGCGGCTCCGGAGTGTCTCGGCGACTGGATTGATTTGAATCGCCGCCCCATCGTTCCCCGCCCTGAGCATCTTGCGGCTGAGCTGGCCCTCGGTTCGCCCCCCTCTGGACGACTCGTCATTGCCCTGGAAGACTACCACGTCATCGTTGACCCGGCGATTCATGCGCTCCTGACAGAGTGGATCCGGCTGCTGCGGCCCACCCTGCGCCTGGTGATTGTCAGCCGCCACGATCCGCCGATTGGGCTGGCCCGCCTGCGCGCCTACGGCGATGTGACCGAGCTTCGCGCCGCGGACCTGGCGTTCTCGGAGGTGGAGGCGCGGGACCTGCTGCAGGGCATCGTGGGTGAGCCGCTCGACCCGGAGACCATCCAGGTGATGTGGGAGCAGACCGAGGGATGGCTTGTCGGGTTGCGCCTGGCGGGGCTGTCGCTGCAAAAGGCCGAGGCGCGCTCGAAGTTCCTGGCGAACTTCCGCCGCTACTGTTTCCGGGATGTCGGCGACTATCTCCTGGAAGAGGTTCTCCGCCTTCAACCGTCGGAGGTCGAGGACTTTCTCTTGCGGACGTCCATTCTCAGCCGGCTCAGCGGCCCACTATGCGCGTCGGTGCTGGGCATTGAGCGGCCGCAGGCGCAGGCGCTGCTCGAGCGCATCGTGGCCGAGGAGCTGTTCGTCTCGGCCCTCGACGACTACGGTGACTGGTATCGCTATCACAACCAGTTCCAGACCCTGCTCAGCCAACGCCTGCAATCGCGGCTCAGGGAGTCGGAGATCGCGGAGCTGCAGCGGCGGGCCGGTGAGTGGCTAAGTGAGCGCGGGCTGGTGGACGAGGCGCTGAAGCACTATGTGGCGGCCGGCGAGGCGGCCTCGGCGGCGCGGCTCGTCGAGGCGCATGCGCCGCGGCTAGCCCACCACCAGGCGTGGGGGCAGCTCAATCAGTGGCTGTCCATGCTCCCGGCGGAGCTTACTGAGACGCGGCCGGCGTTGCTACTGGCCCGGGTCTGGCTCCTGTACGCGCGCAATTCGTGGAGCCGCATCCCGCCGCTCGTAGAGCGGGCTGAGGGGCTTCTGCCGCCGCCAGCGGCGTGGCAGGCCGACCGGCCCGACCCGCTGTGGGGCCAGGTGTATGCCCTGCGTAGCACGAGCGTGTTCCCCATGACCTCGCGGGACGCGAAGATCGAGCAAGGGCGAAAGGCCCTCCAGCTTCTGCCGGCCGAGTATAGCCGCGCTCGCGCTACAGCCCTCAACTACCTCTGCCGTTGGCTCAACGCGGCCGGGCGGCCCGACGAGGCGCGCGGGCTGATCGAGGATGAGCTGGCCTTCATGGGCCAGTCCGACGCGCAATACACGCTTCGGATGTACTACAACCTGTGCGTTCTGGAGTACTTCGCCGCTGACCTGGACCGCTACGAGGTCGTCGGGCGGCAGTTCCGCGACCTGGCGCAGGCCGCCGGCCAGCCGATTGACCAGATGTGGGCCGAGTTCGTCCTCGGACGCATCAGCCTCGAACGCAATCACGTCGAGTCCGCCCGTGGTCATCTCGAGGCGCTCTTCGCCCACCCCAACTGGGCCAGTTTCCAGGCGCTCTTGATGGCCGCGTACCTTCTCCTGCCGCTACACGCGGAGCGGGACGACGCGGAGAACGGGGTGCGCCTGATCACCACGCTACGCCAGCGCCTGGTTGAAGCGCCGGACGAGGGCAGCCGCCGCGAGGTCGAGGCCCTGGAAGCCTACTGGGCCATGCTCACCGGTGACAGGGCGGCGGCGGCGCGGTGGGCCAGGTCCATCAATCGCCACCCCTCCACCGAACACGAGTCGCGGCGGGGCTTCATTCGCGCCCGTATTCTGCTGTCCCTCGGCGAGGGGACGGATCTGGCCGCCGCCGTCGAGCTGCTCGAGTATCTGCGCGCCACCTACGCGGGCATGCACTACACGCCGGAACACGTTCAGGCGCTGACGCTGTTGGCGCGGGGGCAGTGGCTGACCTGCCAGCGAGACGCAGCCCTGGCGTCGCTGCGATCTGCCATTGCGCTCGGCTATCCGCTGGGCTATCGCCGCGTCTTTACCGAGCACGGGCCGATCATAGGCGAGATGCTGCTGACCCTGGCCCAGGAGAGTCGCTATGCCGAAGCCGCCGGCGTGCTGTCGCTGGCCCTTGCCGAGACCGACTCGCACATCGCGCCCGGCGGGGCCGCCAACGGGGGTGGGGCGCACGCCCTCATTGAGCCGCTTACACCCCGCGAACTCCAGGTGCTGTGCGCCCTGGAGCAGGGGCTGACGAACAAGGAAATCGCTCGCCGCCTTAACCTCGCTCCCCAGACGATTCGCAACCACACGGTCAACATCTACGCCAAGCTCCAGGTGCCCAACCGCCGCCTGGCCGTCGCCCGTGCCCACAAGATTGGTCTGCTGACCCCAGGCTGACAGCGCGCGACACCTGGCGCCGGCAGGGATGTAGTGACGACTTGAGTCGTTCTGAGGACCGCAGAACGACGAAAGCCGTCACTGCACTTTCCCTCCAGCTACTGGGCCGCGCGGATCACTTCCAGGTCCCCCAGGAACAGCGAGCCGCTGGGCGTCTTATCGAACACCAGGTCCACTTCGCGGATGTTCCGCAGGTCCACGCCACTGAAGCTGCTCATCGGAATGCGCATCGTCGTCATCGGCGCGCGGCCGGTGAACATCTTGCCAAAACTGGCGTCGTCTTTGATCAGGCCGACCGGGTAGGCGAGCGCCGGCTCATCCGGGCGGGTGCTGGCGGTGGCCGTCTTGCCGTTCCAATCCGACAGCCGCACACTCAACGCTTGCGGAGTGTCCTTCGCGTTCAGGGGCGACACTGGATCTACGGCGGCGCGCAGGCTGATCGCCGTCGCATTTGTGAGGTCGCCTGCCCCATCCGGTAAGGTGAATCTCAAGACGGCGCCCGGGTTTTCCCACGACGTGACCAGCATCGCCGGGTTGCCCGGTATCGTGACGTTGGCGCGCTTGCATGGCTCGCTGCCCGGCTTCACCGCCGGTGTGAAGTAGCCTTGCTCGCAGAAGTGGGTCGCGACTCCCTCGGCAATGACAGCGCCTCCGACACGGTTGAGGCTCATCTCCGCGTCGCTGGCCGGGATGAGCAGGGTCTTGCGGTCACTTCCCGGTGCGAGAGACGACACACGCCCCGCCTGCCCGTACATCTGGCTCGGCGCAAGAGCGCGCGCGTCCATGCCGAGCCGCGCTTTCGCATCCCGAATCGCCTGCGGCTCCTTGCCGAAGATTGTAGTCAGGAAGTCGGTGGCGTAGTCGGTGAGCCACGCCTGTTGCGCCTGCGGCCCCATCAGGGTGGTGCAGTCGGAGCGGTCGGGGAACCCGAACTCGCCGCCCTGAACGACGGTGTTGACATCGTTGTGGTTGGCGCGCTCGAGCCAGGCCGAGGTCGCCCACGCGGTTTGCCCCGGCGCCAGCCTCGGCCCTTCAAAGAACTTCTGGCCGTCCTGGGTGATGACGTCACCGTCGCAGGCAGGCAGGATCGCCGCAATGGGCACATCGGACTGCCCGGGCTTCACCCAGATCGGCGCGGGCGCGATCAACAGCAGCCCGGCGACGGGGCCGTAGCCATGCTGGGTAGCGCTGTCGGACGCGGCCAGCCCAACCTCGTGGGCCAGGTGGTAGGCGTTCTCGCCGCCGCGCGAGTGGCCGACGAAGGCCAGGCGGCGCACGTCGGCGCGGCCCTTCAGGTCCACCCCGAAGTTGTTCTCGCCACCCGCCGAGGCCGTCGCCAGGGCTTTGAGGTGCTTGTCCACGACCTGCTCCATGCGCTCCAGCGGCACACCCTCGCCGAAACCGAAGGTGTTCTCGGCGTTGAGGTTGATGGACAGGGCGACGTAGCCGCGCGCGGCCAGCTCGCGCGCCAGGTACTCGAAGCCCATGTAGTTGGGCTGCTCCTGGTCGGGCGAGCAGGGCCAGCGGTCCACGGCATGTTCGACCTCGGGGCAGCCGGGGTGATTGCCGTGCATAATCAGGACGACGGGATACGGCCCGCCCTTGCCCGGCGGCACGGCGATCACGCCGTTGAGGCGCACGGGCATATTGTGGAAGCGGCTATCGGGCGGGAAGTTGGATTGGACGATGGTCGTGTCGCCCAGGTTGTACTCGACGGCGGGCGGCAGTGCGCCCGGCGCCAGCGTCGGCAGCGGCTTGACGCTCGGTGCGCCGCTCGTCACGGTCTCCGACGCCCCGGTCATGGTGGTCGAGACCAGACGCGCGCCGGCGGCGACGATGATGAGCAGAACGATGAGCAAAACCAGGCTGGTGAGTGAGAATTTTGGCATGTCGGTCCATACCTTCCAGGAAGCTCCGTGTCGCTCGCAGGGCGGCGAGCGAGAGCAGGACGAATAGGGTCAGGCCGCCGATGACCTCAGCCGCCGAGGGGGATGGCGATGACGACCAGAACACCCCCCACGGCGGTGAGCAGCGCGCCGGTTTTCCACGGGCTAGAGCCACTGTATTTACCCCAAAGATAGCCCGAGTAGAACAAGCCGCCAAATTCATCGGCGCGCAGCATGACCCGGGGATCTGACTACGCGCCCACCGGGTACCCCGGCCCGAGCGGTATGCCTAGCAGGAACCAAACGATGAAGAACAGGATCCACGCGATGGTGATGACGATCGCGTAGGGTAACATGAGCGCGATGATCGTGCCGAGACCGGCATTCTTCTGGTAGCGTTGGGCGATGGTCACGATGAACGGCAGATAGACCATCAGTGGTGTCAGGACGTTGACGGGCGAGTCGCCGACGCGGTAGGCGGCCAGCACCGTTTGCGGCGCGACGCCCAGGCGCATGAAGATCGGGATGAACACGGGCGCGAAGATGGCCCACTTGGGCACGACGCCGGGGATGATGAAGTCCAGCAGCACGATGACGAGAATCATTCCCACGAGCAGCGGCAGCGCGCCGATGTTGGCCCGCTCCAGCGCGTCGGCCATGGCGACGGCGGCGACGGTCGGCATATTGGTGTAGTTGAAGAAGGCGATGAACTGGCTGATCATGAGCAACATGAAGATCAGCCCGGCCAGGCCGGCGAACGTCTTGGTCACGCCCTTTATGACGTCGCCGCTGCCCTTGAGGGTCTTCGCGCCGATGCCGTAGCCAATGCCGGCGATGAGGAACATGAGCGAGATGATGAAGATCAGGCTGTCCATGAACGGCGTCGCGCCGATGATCGCGCCCGTCTCCGGGTGGCGCAGCGGTGCGCCGGGGGGCAGGGTCAGCAGCAGGATCAGCGCCAACACGCCCAGGAACGCATACATGGCATAGCGCAGGCCGCGGCCTTCCGCCGCTGCGTCAAGCACCGGGCGGTCGCCCTCGCCATCGCTCGCGTCGCCTTCGGGCTTGTACGCGCCCAGGCGCGGCTCGACGAAACGCTCGGTTACGATCCACACGACGACGCTGATGACGATTGTGGACGCGGCGGAGAAAAAGTAGTTGGCGGCCACGGTGATGGGGGTCCCGCCTCCCAACGCAATCGCCTCATTGGTGATCTCGGTCACCATGCTGTCAATGGGCGTGATGAGAAGGTTGACGGCGAAGATGCCCGCGACGCCGGCGAACGCAGCCGCCAGCCCCGCGAGCGGATGTCTTTTCACGCTCAGGAAGGCGGCGGCGGCTAAGGGTATCAGGATGAGATAGCCGGCGTCCGAGGCGACACTTGACAGAGCGCCGACCAGGATCAAGATGAGGGCCAGAGCGCGGCGGGGTGAGGCCTGGACGAGCTTGCGGATGAGCGCGCCCATCATCCCCGCTTCCTCGGCCACGCCGACGCCGGCCATTGCCACCAGTGTGACGGCGACGACGCCAAACGTCGCAAAGTTGGTGACGAACGACGAGAAGATGAAGCGGAGGCCTTCCACCGACAACAGGCTGCGCACAGCAATCGTTCGCTCGCGGATCTCGAACTTGTCGCTGGGGTAAGCGACCTGGCCTGGCGGCAGAGCGATTTGCGTCTCCGTCGTGTCCTCGTAGTAGTTCTTCTCGATGGGTATCGGCGCCGGCGCGGCGATCTGCTCGGTGACGCTGACGCCCAGCAGCGAGAGAACGGCGGACAGGAGCATGATAATGACAATCAGATACAAGAACATGAGCACAGGGTGCGGGACTTTGTTCCCCACTCTCTCGATGCCGCCGAGCAGGCGCTGGGTGAGAGACTGCTTCCCCCCGCCACCAACGGCCCCCGCTTGTGCAGTCATCTTGCCTCCCTTTCGATGCGCAACAACATGTTGATCCGTCGTCTGCGTTCCTAGCCAGCCATTCCCTGGGTTGTCGAGTGGGTGGGCGTCTGCCTCTCCGCGTAGCGCCGCAAGAACTCCGTGAGCAGGCGCACGCCCACGCCCGTCCCACCGTGGGCCTCGTAGGCCCTGGTCGGTCTGTCCACCCACGCCGTGCCGGCGATGTCCAGGTGGACGAACGGATAGTCACTCACAAAGGCCGCCAGGAACGCGCCGGCGGTGATGGAACCGGCCGCGCGGCCACCGATGTTTTTGAGATCGGCGATCTGGCTCTTGATCATCTGGTGGTACTCTTTCCAGAGCGGCATCTGCCACACGCGCTCGCCGCTGATCTCACCGGCGCGGCTGATCTCGTCGGCCAGCGCCTGGTCCGTTGCCATCATCCCTGTCGCATGGGCGCCGAGGGCGATGATGATGGCCCCGGTCAGGGTGGACAGCTCGATGATGGCGGCGGGCTTGAATAGCTGGGCGTAGAACAGGGCGTCGGAGAGAATGATGCGGCCCTCGGCATCGGTGTTAATCACCTCGACCGTTTTTCCGCTGAGGGTGGTCACGATGTCGCCGGGACGGTAGGCGGTGCTGCTCGGCATGTTCTCGGCGGCGCTGACAAGGCCGACGACGTGCAGCGGTAGCCCCAGCTCCGCCACGACCTGCATCGCGCCGAACACCGCCGCCGCGCCGCCCATGTCCGACTTCATCGTTTCCATGGCGTCGGCCGGCTTCAGCGACAACCCGCCTGAATCGAACGTCAGCCCTTTGCCGACAAGGCAGACCGTCGGCGTATGGGGGCCGGGCACGCCGTACTCAATGACGATGAAGCGCGGCTCGTTGGCGGAGCCTTTGCCGACGGCCAGGATGCCGCCGAAGCCATGCTCCATCAGCCGCGCCTTGTCGAGCACCTTGATGCGCAGGCCGAGGCGTTCGCCCAGGGCGATGGCTTGCTCACCGAGCGCGGCCGGCGTCAGCGCGTAGCCGGGGCTGTTGACGAGGTCGCGGGCGAAGGCGACGCCACGGGCGAGCATCTGGCCGTTAGCAATGCCTTCGCGCACGGCTCCCTCGTCGGCGCGCGTGAACACCGTCGCGCTCTCGACCTCGAAGGTCTCCTCGCTTGTCGCACCGGTGCGGTACGGCCAGTAGCGGTACGCGCCCAGCTCCAGCCCCTCGGCGACCGCCTGCGCCGCTATGCCCCGGTCAAGGGGCAGCTTGTCGTGAATACCCACGGTCACCGCTGGCACGAGAAGGGATCGCGCCTGCCGCACCGCGACGGCCGCCGCTTGCCGCAGGGCGTCCGTCGTCAGCGCGCCGCGCTGGCCCAGGCCCACCAGGAGCAGCCGACGCGGGCCACTCGCGCTGCGCGGATAGAGCAGGACTGTTTGCCCCGCGCGGCCCCGGAAGTCACCCGGTTCGAGCAGGCGCGCCACGTCGTCGGGTAGCGGTTCATCCTCGAAGGCCGCGAGCATTGCCAGATCGGACGCCTCGCACAGCACGTCGCCCGTTTCGACTGTGATGTTCATGCACCAACCTCCCATCTCGTTCTCGTCTGTGGCGTGTCCAGGCGCATCACAACTGGGTCAGTTCTTCCATGTAGACGATGGCCGTCTCGATGCCTCGCTCGAACATCTCGATGCTGTAGTGTTCGTTGGGCGAGTGCAGGCCGTCCGTGTCCAGCCCGTAGCCCATCATGACCACGGGGATCTTCATCAGGTCGTAGATGTCGGCCACGACGGGGATGCTGCCGCCGCCGCGGGTGAAAACGGGCGGGTAGCCCCAGCCCTTCTCGTAAGCGCGGACGGCGGCCTGCATCTCAGGCAGGTCGAAGGGGATGAGGGCGGGCTTGCCCGTGGTCACCAGGCTCACGGTGACGCGGACGGTAGGCGGCGCGATGGCCTCGATGTAGTCTTTCAACAGCGCGTAGATCTTGTGGGGGTCCTGATTGCCCACCAGGCGCGAGCTTAGCTTGGCCCCCGCCTTAGCCGGGACAATGGTCTTCGGGCCGGGGCCGCTCCAGCCGCTCCACAGGCCGTTGATGTCCAGGGTCGGGCGGGCGGAGATGCGCTCGCGGATTGTGTACCGCGCGTCGCCCCAGACGGCGGGCACGCCGGTCGCCGCCTGGTACTGCGCTTCGCTCAGGTCGGTCTTGGCGATCATGGCCCGCTCGGCCTCTGTCAGAGGCACGACATCATCGTAGAAGCCCGGCACGGCGATGGTGTTGTCAGGGTTGTAGAGCTTGCCCAGGATTTCGACCAGCGCCAGGGCCGGGTTGTGGGCCGCCCCGCCCCATAGCCCGCTGTGCAGGTCTTCTTTCGGCCCTTCCAGCTCAACCTGGATGTAGGTCATGCCGCGCAGGCTGTGGGTGATGGACGGCTCCTCGATACGGCCCATGGAGGTGTCGCTGATGACGCACACGTCGGCCTTGAGCAAGTCCAGGTGCGCCTTGATGAAGGGGGTCAGGTTCGGCGACGAGACCTCCTCTTCGCCTTCGATCAGGAACTTCATATTGACGGGCGCGCTCCCCGACGTCTTGAGATAGGATTCGAGGGCCTTGACGTGGATGAATAGCTGGCCTTTGTTGTCCGTGGCGCCGCGCGCGTAGATTTTCCCGTCCTTAACCACTGGCTCGAACGGTGGCGTGTCCCAGCCGTCTTCCATCAACGCGGGGACGACGTCGTAGTGGCCGTAAACCAGGATGGTGGGTTTGTCCGACCCGGCGCCCAGGTACTCGCCGTATACGATCGGATAGCCGTCCGTCGGCAGGACGGCGGCGTTCTCGACGCCGAGGCTGCGCAGGTGCGCCGCGAGCCACTCTGCCATGCGCCGCACGTCGTCGGCGTGGGCCGGGTCGCCGCTGAGGCTGGGAATGCGCAGCATCTCGAACAGTTCACCCTGGAATTTGTCGGCATGCGCGCGCGCGTACTGGCGCGCGGTCTGACTCGGTGGTGTCATGGTCGGTGGCCCCTTTCGTCAGGGAGCGATCGTGGTTGCCGTCGTTTGCGACGCCCCAACGTCGGGCGCGCTCCGTTCGCCTTGCGCTCGAGTGCCACGCGGCAGCCGGAGAGCCGGGAACACGCCGAGCAAGGCGACCGCGGCCAGGATCAGGAAGGCGGCCTTCAGGGCGCGGAGCCGCGCCACGGTGTTGATCAGCACCGCCGCGTCTACCTGCTCCGACGTCGCCGACGTGGCCGACAAGAGCGTCTTTAGCTGTTCGTTGCTGATGAAGTTGATGTTGTCGAGGTTGACTTGCTGTTGAAGCGACGGCGGAACGAGCGGACTGGCCGCCAGGCTACTCGTCACGAACAGCGCCAGCAGGGTCACGGCCGCCAGACTGGCGAAGGCTGTGCCGAGGGCGGTGGACAGGTTGTTGGCGACGCCGCGCATCGCGCCCACGTCGCCGGCCAGGCTGGGGGGCGACGCGGCGACCAGGACGTTGAACACGAGGGTGAGCAGCGACCCCTCGCCGAGGCCGACAATGATGAGGCTCAGGATGACGATGGGCGTCCCCCACTCGTTGCGGATAGTGAAGGCCAGCATGGTCAGCCCAATCGCCACAGTGACCAGGCCCCCGGCGCCAATCACGCGCGGGCTGAGGCGGTCGTACAGACGCACGATGAGAATGGCGGAGATGGCGATGGCGAGGGTATACGGGACGACGGCGACGGCTGTAAACAGGCTCGTGCGCCCCTGCACGATCTGGATGTAGAGCGGGATGAGAAAGTTGACGGCCGGACCTAGGCCGCTGATGACCAGCAGCACATACAGGGCTGCCCGCTCGTACTGTGAGTCGAACACTTCGAGCGAGAGGAGCGGCGCTTTGCCCTTGTCCTGGCGGTAGTGGGACCAGGCCAGGAAACCCTGGCCGATGATCAGACCGGCCACCACCATGAACGGCGCGGGAGACAGGCCAAAGAGGCTGAACGGCGCGTTCGAGTTGGCGAGGACAACGCCCCAGTTGTTGAGGTTATTGAAGCCGACGCTGATGAGGATAATGGCAACCGCCGCCAGGACCGCGCCGACCAGGTCAATCTTGGTGTCGGCGTTGCGTGGGATGCGTTCCAGGCGGAAGCTCAGCACAAAGATGATCACCGACAGGACAGCCAGGAGCGCGAACGAGACGCGCCAGCTCACGGTCGTGGTGAGGAAACCGGCGACGAAGAAGGCCAGCGCCCCGGAGATGGCCGGTGTGCCGGCCAGCAGCCCGAGCGCCTGCTCCTGCTGCTTCCCCTGGTAGTTGCCCGCGATCAGTACGACGAGCGTCGGCACGAGCGCGGCCGCCGCCAGCCCGGCGACTGCCTGGGCGTTGTTCATCGTGCTCACGTCACTACTGAGCGCCATCAGCGCCATCGCCACGCCGTGCGCCAGGACCGTGACCTGGAACACGAGCCGGGCGCCGATGAGTTTGCCGAGCTTCGAGCCAAGCAGGACGAACGCGGCGACGAAGAGGGAGTACACGACGAGGGCGGTGCCGACGGACGTCGCCGGCGCGTTGAACTGCTCCGAGATTGCGCCGACGGATACGGGCAGCGCGTTCACGTTGAACGCCATCTGGAACTGCGCCAGCATGATAATCATCATTGCCAGCCAGGATGTGCGGGCGACAGCCCCGATGGACCCGGCGCTGTGCGGCTGAGTGGTCATGGCACCTCGGTTTGTTCGCAGGGTCTGCGCGCAGCCGGACCAGGGGGTTCGCCCACAGGCTCTTGCGACTGCGCACAGTCACGCCGGGGTATGCGCTGTAGAAACCGCCCGGCGGGCAACACGCGGCTGCCCGCCGGGTTGGGATGTCACGCTCAGCCCCGCCAGGGGTTAACGCGACTGGAGCACCACGACGTCAATCTGGCGGCGCTCGACGCCGGCATTGTTCCGCAGCCGCACCTCCAGCTCGTAGGTGGTCGTCTGCGTCGGGCAGACCTGGCGTGTGCCGTTGCCGGGCACGCCCTGCCCATCCAGGAACACCGAGTCGATGTTGGCGGTGGACCAGTTCAGCGTCGTGCAGTTGCCGGGGAAGACGGCCAGGTCGTTGGCCCAGAACTCGATGCGCGGCTCGGCCGGCGGGTTTACCCGCAGGTTGATGCGGCGGCTGACGATGTTGCCGTCCACGAGCGTTACGTCGAGGGTGTAGCTCGTGTCCTGGGTGGGGCAAACGCGGCGGCTGTCCTGCCCGACGACGCCCTCACCCTGGAAGAACACCTGGTCAATGTTCTGCGTGTACCATCGAATCCGGGTGCAGTCGCCCTGGCGGATGGGGTTAGCGTCCACGGTGAACTCAATGATGGGCGGGGGCACCGGCGTGATGATGGCGATGGGCGGCGCGATGGGCACAGGAACCCGACAGGTGCTCGGCACGACCTGGAGGCCCGTGGGGTTCGCCTCCCAGGGGAAGCGTTGGGTGTTCAGGCGCATTTCCAGGCCGCATGGCCCGTTGACCCAGGAGCGGAAGCCGTCGGTGAAGGCTGTGAAATTGTCAGCCTTGCGCCATTGCATCATGCCGCCGGTCGTCAACTGGTTGGCGTTGCCAAACTCATCGTGAATCTCGTTGGTGACGCACAGGCCGACGATTTCTGGAATCTGCTGCTGGATCGTGGCGAAGCCTAGCACGAACTGGCAGCCCTGTGCCTGCGTCGGCAGCGCCATAACCAACAACACGAGGGTGGCTGCGACGGAGAGCAGAAAGCCGATGGGGTACCGAAGTTTCATAGGAAATCTCCTTCGTAGGTGAGGGGGAACAGCCTCGATACATCGCCATCTTACGCTGTTTCATGCCCTCGTTGCAAGTACCATCCGGCTCCAAATGTACCGAAAATGTACCGGCCCGCGTCGCGCTGTTCTCGTTGCGAGCATGACCCGCACTTTCACAATCGCGGCTTTCTTCGCTACAATCAGGCTCGCCGATCATTGATACGCCGATGGATGCAGGAGGACCCCATGCCCACCTCGACCCAGGACATCTATAACTACCGCAGGGTGAACGACACCCTCATCACCGGCGGCCAGCCGACGGCGGAGCAACTCCAGGCGGCGGCCGACGAAGGGGTTGCGACAGTTATCAACCTGGCGACCGGCAATCAGCGCGAGCCGTCCCTCGACGAGGCCGGCCTGGTGCGGTCGCTCGGCATGCAATACTACCATATCCCTGTCGCGTGGGACAATCCCACCGCCGCCGACTTCCTCGAGTTCGAGCGGGTGATGGCTGAGGCCGAGGGGAAGACGCTGCTGCACTGCGCGGCTAACTTCCGCGTCACGGCCTTCTACTCCCTGTATGCCCTGAAGCGCCTGGGGTGGTCCGAGGCTGAGGCGGACGCCTTCAGGGCTTCGATCTGGCGCGGCAGCGACTACCCGGTGTGGGAAGCCTTTGTCGAACAGATGAAATCGGACATCCAGGGCGATCGGGCAGCGCCACCGCAATGAAACTGGCCGGAGCGCTTGCCCACGTGCGGGAAAGGGGCTAACATTGGGTCGGTTTCTTCTGCCGTTTGCAAGCGAACCGAGCATGTATGGCTGACCTTCTCCACGGTACATGGGTACCGGTGCTGCAACGCTTCTTCGTGTGGGGCGAGACCTCGCATCTCCGCCGTCCCCGAGGGCGTCAGCCCACGCCGCCCGCCCATCCGTTTGTGCTGGCGCCTGGGGCGGTGAGCGAGGTTGTGGCGCGCTACGACTCGGGCGCCGCCCAGGCCCTCACGCCCCACACCCTCACGCTCTGGCTGCCGTCGGGCGCTCACGCCCCGCTGCCCTCGCCGCAGATGATCGCCTCAGGCGCATTCACGACACCGGACGAAACGCCGCGCCTGGCTCCCTGGCAAGTCGCGGGCTGCGTCCTGCCGGTGAGCGCTGCGGTGGACGTGCTCCTGGCGCTGTCGGCGTTGCGCGAGCCGGGCGCCGACATCCGCGCCTGGCGCGCGGCGGCGCTGCTGGCGCTGGAAGTCGTGGCGGCCCAGCAGGTGACGCCCTCCCTGACGCGCGACGGCCTGAGCCTGCGAGCGGCCTGGCGGCCGCGTCTCGCACCGCAAACCGCTCAGAAACTCTCGGCGCTGGCGCGCGCCATGCCGCCGCTCTGCCGCGCCGCCGCGAGCAGCCCCGACAGCGCCCCTACCGCGCGCCGCCTGGTGGACGACTTCCTGGCCGCCGCCGTGGACGCCCTCGTGCGCGACATGACTCTCACGCCGCCAGCGGCGGACTCCACGCCCGGTGGGAAGTGGCTGGCGGCGCTCCTGGGGCCTGATCCGGTGGTCAACGTGAAGGGCCGCGATGCCGACCGCCTCTATCAGGCGTATCAGACGTGGATCGGCCAGAGCCAGGTCGCCGGCGACGATGCGTTCCGCCTTACGTTCCGCCTGGAGCCGCCGCCGACCGACACGGCGGCCTGGACGCTGACGTACCTGCTCCAGGCCACCGACGACCCCAGCCTGCTTGTGCCGGTCGAGAGCATCTGGCGCGAGACCGGGGCCACTTTCACCTACCTGGAGCGCCGTTTCGAGCAGCCCCAAGAGCGTGTCTTGACGGCGCTCGGCTATGCGGCGCGGCTCTTTCCCCCGCTGCTCCACAGCCTGCGCTCTGCCGCCCCCAACGCCGCGACTCTGTCGGTGGATGAAGCGTTCACCTTCCTCACTGAGGCGGCGCCGCTGCTCACCGGCAGCGGTTTTGGCGTCCTCGTCCCCACGTGGTGGCAGGCCGGGCGGGGCCGGGTGCAGGCGCGGGCGCGCATGAAGCCCAATCAGAAGGCGGCCGCGTCGGGCCACCTGTCGCTGGATACGCTGGTGACCTTCGAGTGGGAGCTGGCGATTGGCGGGGAGGCGATCAGCCCGGCCGAGTTCGAGCGCCTGGCGGCGCTGAAAGTCCCCCTCGTGCAGGCGCGCGGCCAGTGGGTTGTGCTGGATCCGGCCCATCTCCAGGCGGCCCTCCAGATGTTCAAGCGCCGCCAGGGCCAAATGACCCTGGCCGAGGCCCTGCATCTCGGACTGGAAGGTGTGGCTGAGACTGGGCCGCAGGGCGTCCAGGTCACGGGTATCGAAGCCGATGGCTGGCTGCGCGACTTGCTGGAGCGGCTGACGGACAAGACGCCGCTGGCCGCGCTGCCCGCGCCGGCCGGCCTGCGCGCCGAGCTGCGCCCTTACCAGGCGCGCGGGTACGCATGGCTCGGCTTCATGCGCCAATCGGGGTTGGGCGCGTGCCTGGCCGACGACATGGGGCTGGGCAAGACGGTCCAGACCATTGCCCTACTCCTGCGCGAGCACGAAGAGGCCGAGATGGCGTCGCCCGCCCTGATCGTGTGCCCGACGTCCGTCGTCGGCAACTGGGAACGCGAGTTGGCGCGCTTCGCCCCGTCACTTCGCCTGATGGTGCATCGCGGCGCGACGCGCCCGCACGGCGAGGATTTCAGCGCCGACGCCGTCGGCCACGACATCGTCCTGACCAGCTATCCGCTCCTGGCGCGCGACAGGGACAGTCTGGAGAGTGTGGAGTGGTCCACCGCCGTCCTGGACGAGGCGCAGAACATCAAGAACGCCGCAACCAAGCAGGCGCAGGCGGCGCGAGCGCTCCGGGCGAACAATCGCGTCGCCCTCACCGGGACGCCGGTCGAGAATCGCCTCGGCGAGCTGTGGAGCATCATGGCCTTCCTCAATCCGGGCTATCTGGGGAGCGAGGACACCTTCCGCCGCCGCTTCGCGCGGCCCATCGAGCGGACGGGCGACAAGAAGGCCGCCGAGCAGCTACGCCGCCTGACCGGGCCGTTCATCTTGCGCCGCCTCAAGACCGACCGCGCCATCATCTCCGACCTGCCGGACAAGCTAGAGATGAAGGTGTACTGCTCGCTGACGACGGAGCAGGCGACGCTGTACGAAGCCGTGGTGCGCGACGCGCTCCAGCAGATTGAGGCGGCCGAGGAGAACCCGATGCAGCGGCGCGGCCTGGTGTTGGCGATGCTCATGAAGCTCAAGCAGGTCTGCAACCACCCCAGCCAGTTCCTCAAGGATGGCAGCGCCGTCGCCGGGCGCTCAGGCAAGCTGGCGCGCCTGACGGAGATGCTCGAAGAGGTGGTCGCCGAGGGCGACCAGGCGCTCGTCTTTACCCAGTTCGCCGAGATGGGGCAGCTGCTTCAGGATTACTTGCGCGACAGCTTCGGCGACGAGGTGTTGTTCCTGCACGGTGGGACGCGAGCGAAAGAGCGCGACGAGATGGTGCGCCGCTTCCAGGCGCCCCAGGGGCCGCGGCTGTTCATCCTGTCCCTGAAAGCCGGCGGGACCGGCCTGAACCTGACCCGCGCCAACCATGTGTTCCATTATGACCGCTGGTGGAACCCGGCGGTGGAGAACCAGGCGACCGACCGGGCGTTTCGCATCGGACAGACACGCAACGTCCAGGTTCACAAGTTCATCTGCGGCGGCACGCTCGAAGATCACATTGACCAGCTCATCGAGAGCAAGCGCGCCCTCGCCGAGAGTGTCCTCGGCGCCGGTGAGGGGTGGCTGACCGAGCTGAGCGCCGAACAGTTGCGCGATGTGGTGACGCTGCGCAACGCCGATATTGGGGAATGAGAGGTCGAAGATGGCTCGACGACGCGATTCTTCCCGGCGCTCCCGCGATGACAATGTCTACGATAGATTCGGCTACTTTGAGCCTTCGCGCCCGATCTCGACTGATGAAGGCATCAAGGCCAAGAGCGAGCGAGGGGCGTTCGCTAAGTCGTGGTGGGCCAAGCGCTGGATCCAGGTGCTCGAGTCCTTCGGCTGGAGCAGCCGCCTTCAGCGCGGGCGCAGTTACGCGCGCAGCGGACAGGTGCTCAACCTGGACCTGACGTCGGGACAGGTGAAGGCGAGGGTGCAGGGGTCGCGGCCCACGCCCTACAAAGTCAGCATCAAGGTCGCGCCGCTCACCGTTGACCAGTGGGAATATGTCACCGATGCCCTGGCGCAGCAGGCCATCTTCGCCGCCCAGCTGCTCTCAGGCGACGTGCCCCACGAGATCGAGGCCGTGTTTGCCGAGGTGAGGGTTCCCCTCTTCCCAGAGAGCGCGAGCGACATTGAGACCAACTGCTCGTGTCCCGACTTCGCCAACCCGTGCAAGCACATTGCGGCTGTATACTACTTACTGGGTGAGCGCTTCGACGAGGACCCGTTCCTGATCTTCGCACTGCGCGGGCGCACGCAGCAGCAGATGCTGGCCGCGCTGCGCTCGCGGCGCGCGGCCAGCGCCCAGAGCGGCGTGTTGGCGGCTCCCGTCGAGCCTGTTGTTCCCCTGGCCGACCTCTTGGACCACTACTACCAGGCGGGCGATGAATTGGAGACGCTGGCCGTGGAGATTGCCGCCCCCGATGT
This sequence comes from Anaerolineae bacterium, assembly GCA_046328525.1. Classification (GTDB taxonomy): domain Bacteria; phylum Chloroflexota; class Anaerolineae; order Epilineales; family JAHCIE01; genus JBDHWG01. Next base: position 1,053,870 of record JAXLWK010000003.1, on the reverse strand, counting down.
CGAGGCGGCGGTCTTGCGGCGGCTGGGGAGCGCGCCGTTGGGTCTCGACAAGGACCTGCGCGCCGTCTATCGAGCCATGACCGCTCACACCCTGCGCCGAGTCTTTGGAGAGGACGCAGCGGAGTGAGACACGGTCATGAGGAACTCCTCTGAAAGTTCGCCTGGGCCGCGTCGTCGCAGGCCGTCGCCACCGACTTGAGTCGGTGGCTGATAGGGCAAAGCCTGCTCAAGCAGGCTGGCTTGTGCGAACGCTCCCCCTTCCGAGCCTGCCTTGGCAGGCTTCGTTCCTTTAGCCTGGCACTTGAGTGCCAGGCGACGGCCGGACACCTCATGCGACACTTTCACCCGTGAAGATGCGCCGTCGGCGGCGGGGAGGCTGCCCAGAACACAGAGCGCGCTGTCGCTACGAGATTCGCGTGCCGTCACACGGCATAGGGTTGCAGCATGACAGCCCAGGCTTATGTTCAAGAAAGCTCGTCCGTGAGCCAGGCGGCCAGGAGGGTGAGCGCTTCGGCGACACCCGCCTCGGCGTCGGGAGAGAGGGGAGTGCCCAGGTCAAAGCGACGCCCCGGTACGGTGAGCAGCCAGGCGGTCGGGCAGCGCTCGTAAACCGCCTGGCACAGGGCCAGCAGGGCGCGCGGGTCGGCGCCGTGGGTGAGCGCCGCCATGTCGGGCGCGGCGGCCAGGGGCCGCAGGGCCACGCCGGGCGCATCGGGCCGCGCGTCGGCGTCCACGAACACGACGCGCTCGGCCGACGCGAGAGCCGCCGCGATCTCCGGCGTGAGCTGCACCAGCGGGAGGGCCGCGACGCCTGGCCGCCGCCACGCCGCGACGGCATCGGCCACTCGCGGACCGATGCCGTCGTCGCCACGCAGGTCATTGCCGTAGCCGATGACCAACGCCGCTACAGTCACTTCCTCTGGCATCCGCAATCTCTACTTCCCCATCGCCAACCCCACCGCCTAATCTCGCCGCACCTCATCCAGCACCGTCCCATCCGCCCCGACCAACACCACTTGCAGCGGCATCTGCCCGAAGGCGTGGGTGGCGCAGCTCAGGCACGGGTCGAAGGCGCGGATGCCTGCCTCCAGGCGGTTCAGCGCGCCCTCCGGAATGGTCGGCCCGTCTATGAAGTGGCGCGCAATCTGGGCGATGGTGCGGTTCATCGCCAGGTTGTTCTGGCCGGTGGCGATGAGCAGGTTGACGGACTGTACGAGGCCATCCTCGTTCACCGTGTAGTCATGGAAGAGCGTGCCGCGCGGGGCCTCGCTCACGCCGACGGCGCGCAGCTGGTTGATGCCGGCGTTGGCGCGCAGGTGGCTCGACAGGATGTCGGGATCGTCCAGCAGCGCCTCGATGCGCTCGATACAGGCGACAATCTCGACTAGGCGCGCCCAGTGGTAGTAGAAGGACGAGGTCACGATGTCGCCGCCCTGGGCGCGGAACTCGGCCAGCGCGGCGTCGGCCAGGGGCGTGCCGATGGCCGAGCATACGTTGAGTCGCGCGAGCGGCCCGACGCGGTAACTGCCGGCCGGATACCCCATGGGCAGGAAGTAGGCGAACTTCATGTACGACCAGGCCTCGATGGCCTCGCCGATGAAGCTCTGGTAGCGGTTGGCGTCCAGGTGGTCGGCGATGATGTTGCCACCGCTGTCAACAAAGCGCAGGTGGCCGCCGTAGTGCTCCCACAGCCCGTCGGGGCTGACCAGGCCCATGAACAGGGTCGGGAAGTTGCCGAAGACGTGGGCCTCTTTCTGGTGTGATCCGAGCAGCCCCTTAAAGACGCTCAGCCCGCTGAGCGCCGTCGCCCGCGCCTCGGGCAGCCAGGCGCGGATCTTGTCGCGGCTCTCGGCGGTCAGGGGCGAGCGGACGCCGCCCGGCACGGCCCAGGCCGGGTGGATGCGCTGCCCGGCGATCAAGGCGATGATCTCCTGGCCGAAGGCGCGCAGGCGAATGCCCGCCCGCGCCAGCTCTGGGTTGGCCTGGGCGACGCCGAAGACGTTGCGCGTCGCCGGGTCGCTGTCCATGCCCAGCAGCAGGTCGGGCGAGCTGAGGTGGAAGAAACTCAGGGCGTGGGACTGGACGAGCTGGCCCAGGTTCACCAGGCGGCGCAGCTTCTCGGCGGTGGGCGGGATGTTGACGGCCAGAATCTGGTCGCCCGCCTTGGCCGACGCCATCAGGTGGCTGACCGGGCAGATGCCGCAGGTGCGCGCCGTCAGGCCCGGCATTTCCCACAGGGTACGGCCCTCGCAGAAACGCTCGAAGCCGCGGAACTCGGTGACGTGGAAATGGGCGTCGGCGACCTGGCCCTCGTCGTTCAATTGAATCGTAATTTTGGCGTGGCCTTCGATCCGGGTGACCGGATCAATCATGATGGTTTGCGGCATAAAGGTCCTATCCGTTTCTCGTCGGGCGGCCGTCTAGCCGAACTTGAGGTCGCGCGCCGTCAGGCGAACCTCGGAGCCGTCGAGCAGTTGTTGCACGACGGCGCGAATGCGGTCGGCCGGCGGCGGGCAGCCGGGCAGGTACACGTCCACCGGCACAACCTGATGCACCGGCAGCACGCGGTCCAGGAGCTTGGGCAACACCCCTGGCGTGGCCGGGACCTGGGGGTCGAGGCTGGCCTTGTCCAGGTAAGAGCGCTCCAGCACCACCAGCGCCTTGCCCAGGGGGTTGCGCAGGGCCGAGACGTTGCCCGTCACAGCGCAGTCGCCGAAGGAGACCAGGGTGTGGGTGTTGGCCCGCACGCGGTGAATCAGCTCCAGGTGGTCCTCGTTCGCCACCGCGCCCTCCACGAGGGCCACGTCCACGTTCTCAGGGTACGTCTTGGTGTCGGCGATGGGGCTGTAGACCAGGTCCGCGCGCGCGGCCAGGTCTAGCAGCCACTCGTCCATATCCAGAAATGACATGTGGCAGCCGGAGCAGCCGGCCAGCCACACTGTGGCTAGTCTTACTCGACCCATTGTCTCTTCTCCCGCGCGGTGATAACGTAGTCCAGGCGGGCGCGGTCCCGGTCCATCTCGGCCACCGACGACCGCTGGTAGAACAAGGCGCCTGTCGGGCAGACGAGGACGCACTTGCCGCACTGGGTACACGTCTTGACGTCGCCCCAGGGTTGATTGAGACCGGAGATGATCCGCGCCCGGACGCCGCGGCCTGACACGTCCCAGACGTGCGCGCCCTCGATGGAGTCGCACACACGGATACAGCGCTGGCACATGACGCAGCGGTTGTGATCCAGGCCGTAGCGCGGGTGCGAGATGTCAACCTCGCAGGCGGGCGACAGGTAGTCGTACTCGACGTGATCCACGCCGAGGGCCATCGCCAGGTTTTGCAGCTCACAGTGGTTGTTGGCGACGCACACCGCGCAGACGTGGTTGCGCTCGGCCAGCAGCAAGGAGACGATGTCGCGCCGATACTCCTGCACCTGAGGCGTGTCGGTGTGCACCTCCATGCCCTCTTCCACGCGCGTGGCGCAGGCCGGCTGAAGTTTTGGGCTGCCCTTGATCTCGACCAAACATAGACGGCACGCGCCGATGTCGGCCAGGCCGTGGAAGTGGCACAGGGTGGGAATCCAGATATTGGCGTCCTGGGCGGCTTCGAGGATGGTTTCCCCCTCGCGCCCGCTCACCATTTGTCCGTTGATGGTTAAGGTCTTAACGGCCATGCGCTCCCCCTATGCCGGCTCAAGCCGCGGCTGACCGTCGGGGCTTTCGATAAGCGCCAGGTACTCGTCGCGGAAGTAGTGCAGAGTGCTGAGGACGGGGTTGGGCGCGTTCTGCCCTAACCCGCAGAGACTCGTGCGGCGCACCATCTGACACAGATCTTCCAGCCGTGCCAGGTCGGCCATGCTCCCCTCGCCGCGCCCAATCTTGACCAGCAGCCCGTGAATCTGGGCCGTGCCGACGCGGCAGGGGATGCACTTGCCGCACGACTCGTCGGCGCAGAAGTCCATGAAGAAGCGCGCCACGTCCACCATGTTCGTGGTCTGGTCCATGACGATCATGCCGCCGGAGCCCATGATGGAGCCAATGGCGGCGAGGGATTCGTAGTCAACGGCGGTGTTGAAAGCCGAGGCCGGGATGCAGCCGCCGGAGGGGCCGCCGGTCTGGACGGCCTTGACCGGGGTGCCGTCGGTCGAGCCGCCGCCGATGTCGTTGACGATCTCGCCCAGGCTCATGCCCATCGGGACTTCGATGAGGCCGATGTTGCGGGCCTGCCCGGCCAGGGCGAAGACCTTGGTGCCCTTGCTCCGGCCGGCGCCGATGCTGGCGAACCAGTCCGCGCCGCGATTGATAATGGGCGCGATGTTGGCGAACGTCTCGACATTGTTGATGATGGTGGGGCAGCCCCACAGGCCGTGCTCGGCGGGGTACGGCGGGCGGGTGCGGGGTGTGCCGCGCCGACCCTCGATGGACGCCATGAGGGCCGTTTCCTCGCCGCACACGAAGGCCCCCGCGCCGATGCGAATGTCTATGCGGAAGTCGAAATTCGACTCGAAAATCTGCGTCCCGAGCAAGCCGTGGCGTCGCGCGTGGCGCAGCGCCGTCTGCAGGCGGCTGATCGCCAGCGGGTACTCGCCGCGGACATAGATGTAGCCCTGGTTGGCGCCGACGGCGTAGCCCGCGATCGCCATGCCTTCCAGGACACGGTGCGGGTCGCTCTCCAGAACATCGCGGTCCATGAACGCGCCGGGGTCGCCCTCGTCCGCGTTGCAGATGATGAACTTGCGGGGGCCGGCGGACTTCGCCACCAGTGACCACTTAAGGCCGGTCGGGTAGCCCGCGCCGCCGCGACCCCGCAGGCCACTGCGGGTGACCTCGTCCACCACCTCGGCCGACGACATCTCGTGGAGGACGCGGTACATGGCCCCGTATCCGCCCACGGCGATGTAGGACTCGATGCGCTCCGGTTCGACGCGGCCGGCGTTCTCGCGCACGATGGGCAGCTGGTGGGTGAAGAAGGGGCTGTCGAGGTCAATCCGCTCGACTTGGGTCTCGCCGCCCTCAATCGCCGTCACAATGGCGAGGGCGTCCCCAACGTCCACGCGGCCGTACAGGGTCGCGCCGCTCTCAGTCTCCACGCGCACTAGCGTGCCTTCGCCGCACAGGCCCATGCAGCCCACGGCGCACACGTCCACGTGGTCGCTCAGCCCCATCGCCTCGACGGAGGCTTCGAGGGATTGGAGCACCTCCTTGGACTGGTTCGCCAGGCAGCCGGTGGCCGAGCAGCAGCGGATGCTGATAGGCTTGCGGGAACGCAACTCCTTCTCGGCTATTTCACGCAGCTCAGCCAGGTTCATGGGTGAGCCATCCTTTCACGCGCTCGATGACCTGCGGTGGCGTCAGGCGGCCGGACACCACGCCGTCAAACACCACGACCGGCGCGATGCCGCACGCGCCGAAGCAGCGCGCGGTCATGAGCGAAACCTGGTTGTCGGGCGTCGTCTCGCCGGGCTTGATGCCCGCTTCCGTCTCGATCGCGTCCAGGAGGCGGCGCGAGCCTTTGACATAACAGGCCGTGCCGAGGCACACGACGCAGGTGTGTTCGCCCTGGGGCTTGAGCTGGAAGAAGTGGTAGAAGGTGGCGACGCCGTAGACCAGGCTGGCGGGCAGCTTGAGGTTGTGGGCGATGTACAGCATGAGGTCATCGTCGAGGAAGCCAAAGACCTCCTGGGCTTTGTGCAGCACCTCGATGAGGGCGTCTTGCTGGTATTGCTGCCGCTTCATCGTTGCGTCGAGGATGCGGAAGCGGTTGTCGCCGCTGGGATGGGAGGCGGCCTCCCGTGGAGGAGGGGTGGGGGCGCGGCTGAGGGCGGCGCTCCCGTCGTCCGAGGTGGGGGACGGGGCGGCCGCGGGCCGCGCTGGAAGGCGATTTGAGAAAGCCGACATTGCTTCCCCTTTGCGTGGAGTCACGCAAGCTATACAGATGGCGGACGAACTGGTCTGGGGGGCGTTCTCGATGGGCGCACCGACAGACAGGGGCGCGGCGGATGCGCCCTACGTCATTATAACACGGGTTGCGCGCCCCGGTCAGGCAGGAATCTTCACCCATGAGGGAGATGTCACAACCGTACTTTCGCCACTTAACCCCTTGACACCGACTGAGCGGTATGGTACAATAATCGAGGTTCGATTATCGAAAATCGAAAATACAGCGGCCCCGGCGACGGCTCCAGGGAGTACGGCGATAGCCTGTGGGTGAGAGCAATGGCGCCTCGAAAACTTGTCTCGCTGGTTGACCAAATCTACGATCATCTCCGCATCGCGATCATCACCGGCGAGCTGAAGCCGGGCCAGCGCATCGTCGAGCTTGAAGTCGCCGCCGAGATGGGCACCAGCCTCGCCCCTGTCCGAGAAGCGCTCCACCGCCTCGAAACCGATGGCCTGGTGGACCGCCAACCCCGCATCGGCACGTTCGTGACCGACGCCACCATTGATGAAATCCAAGAGCTGTTCCAGATTCGCGCCCTTGTCGAGCAGTTCGCCGTTCGCCGCACCGCCGCAACCATTGATGCCGAGCAGCTCGACCTCCTCCAAAGCCTCGTGGACCAGATGCACCAGGCGGCGAAAGCCGGCAATATGCTGCGCCTCGCCACCCTCGATCTCCAGTTCCACCGTCTCATCTGCGAGTGGTCGGGCAACGCCCACCTGGTGCGCGCCTGGATGCCCCTCTATTCCCAAATGCAGCGTTTCGTGACGCAGACACACCCCAGCCGTTTCGCCGACATTGAAGAAGTCGCCAGCTTGCACGAGCCGATTGTCGCGGCCCTGCGACGCCACGACAGTGAGGCGGCGGCTGATCTCATCGAGCAGCACATCCTCCTTTCGTTCCGCCAACTCGAAAGTTCCAAGAAGAGGTGACCATGCTCCTGAGCAACAAAGTGAGCCTGATTACAGGCGCGGGGAACGGCATCGGGCGCGGCATCGCCCTGCGTTTCGCCAGGGAGGGGGCGGCCGTCGGCGTGCTGGACCGCGACGCTGACGGCTGCCGGCGGGTGGTTCAGGAGATAAGCGACGCCGGCGGGCGGGCGCTGGCGCTTGAGGCCGACATCACCGACGCCGAACAGGTCCGGCAGGCTACGCACAATCTGGTCGAGGCGTTCGGCGCGCCGACGGTTTTGGCGCATGTCGCGGCGATCATGCCGACCGGCACCATCGTCGAGACCTCGGAGGATGAGTGGGATATCGCTTTCAACGTCGTCGTCAAGGGCGCGTACTACCTGGCGCGGGAAATCGTGCCGCTGATGCGTGTCGCGGGTAGCGGCTCGATCATCTTCATGAGCTCGATCACCGGCGTCGTGGGGCTGCCGGGGCTGGCCGCCTACTCTGCCGCCAAGGGCGCGTTGATCTCGCTGGCCCGCGCGATGGCGATTGACCACGCGCGAGAAGGCATCCGCGTCAACACGATCTCGCCGGGCACCATCGACTCGCCCATGCTCCACCGCTTCGCGGCGAGCCAGAAACACCCCGACGCCACGCTCAAAGCGTTCAACGAGATGTATCCGCGCGGGCGGCTCGGCACGATCGAGGAAGTCGCCAACGTGTTCGCGTTCCTGGCTTCGGACCAGGCGAGCTTCGTGAGCGGCGCCAACTACATGGTGGATGGGGCGATGAGTGTCAAGAGCGAGCAGCCGAGGCTATGACCATGCGCATCGTCAAGATCGAGAGCCTGCAATTTACTGCCTACCCGCGCCTGCTATTCGTTCGCCTGCACACCGATAGCGGCCTTATCGGCGTCGGCGAGACCGTGGACAAGATACCGGGGGCGCTGGCCGCCCTCCACGGCACTATTGCGCCCCTGCTCCTGGAACAGCCGGCCCTCGACATCGAGGGCAACTGGCGTTTCATTCTCGATAACCTCATGTACCACGGCTATAGCGGCGCCGAGCTGCGCGCCCTCTCCGCCGTGGATGTCGCCATGTGGGACTTGCTCGGCAAGGCCTTCGACGTGCCGCTCTACTATCTGCTCGGCGGGCGAACGCGCGAGCGCGTGCCGACGTACAACACGTGCATCGGGACGGCTGAGGTGGACGACTACCGCCCGTGGCACGACGCGGATGGGGACGCGGGCAGCCTGGCGCGGAGCCTCCTGGCCGACGGGATTCGGGCCATGAAAATCTGGCCGTTCGACCCTTTCTCCGAGGAGACCCAGGGGCAATACATCTCGCATGCGCAGGTCGAGGCGGGGCTGCGGCCTGTGCGCCAGATTCGGGATGCCGTGGGCAAAGACATGGAAATCGGCATCGAGTGCCACTTCCGCTGGAATCGACCGAGCGCCGAGCGGATCGCGCGGGCGCTGGAGCCATACGACATTCTGTTCATGGAGGATGCGCTGCCCGCCGTTCACCCCGATGAGCTAAAGCTGCTCTCGCAGCGCACCTCGATCCCCCTGGTCGGCTCGGAGCTGCTCATGACGCGCTGGCAGGTGCGGGAGTGGCTGGAGAAGCGGGTCAGCCAGTACCTGATGACGGACCCGGTGTGGAACGGCGGCATCGGAGAGACGCGCAAAATCGCCAACATGGCCGAGGCGTTCGGTATCCCCATCATTCTTCACAACGTCGGCGGGCCGTTCTGCCATGCCGCGTGCCTGCACCTCGGCGCTCACCTGCCGAACCTCGTGTTCATGGAGTCGGTGCGCGCCTTCTACCGCACGTACTTCCCCATTCTGTCCGACAGCCTGCCGAGCGTTGAGAACGGACGCTTCGACGTGCCCGATGGGCCGGGGCTGGGGATCAGCTTGCGCGAGGATGTGTTCGAGCGCGCGGACCTGATCCGCCAGGTGTCCGAGGGGAAGGGGTTGGCGGCCGGCCGTCGCGCCATGGGTGACCATTGGGAACGCGAGGAAATTCGCTGAGGCCAGGGAGGAGACACACACATGGAGATTGCCCCCGGTATCCACCGCATCGCCTGCCCCTTCGGGGACCGCGTGGTGTATTGCCACCTGATTCTGGGCGAGGAGCGCACGGTCCTGGTGGACACAGGCGCAGCCACCGCGCCCGAGTCGGCGCTCTTCCCCTATATGGAGAAGATCGGGCTGCCGGTCAGCGCCCTCGACCTGGTGTTCATTACCCACTCCGACTACGATCACCAGGGCGGCAACGACATCGTGCGCCGCGCTGCGCCCACGGCGCTGTTTGCGGCCCACCGCCTCGACGCGCCGTGGATCGAGAGCGCCCAGGCGCTGATCCAGGGCCGCTACAGCCAGTTCGAGGCGCGCCACGGCATCGGGTATGGCGACGCGGGGAAGGCCGGTGTTGCCCAGGACTGCCAGAGCGAGACGCGCATGGATTGGCATCTTCAGGGTGGCGAGCGCTATCGCATCGGGCCGGGCTACATCAGCTTTATCCACACGCCCGGCCATACCTGGGGCCACACCGCCGTACTGGACGAGCGCAGCGGAACACTCATTGCGGGCGAAGCCGCGCTGCACACGAGCATCCTGGGCCTCAACGGCCAGCCGGCCATGCCCCCGACCTACTGCTACATCGCCACCTACCAGGCGACTCTTGCGCGCCTCGCCGGCCTGCCCATCGAGACGTACTCGCCCGCCCACTGGCCCGTTCAGCGCGGCGAGGATGTGCGCACCTTCCTCGCCGACAGCCTGAGTTACTGTTGTGAGACCGAGGCCAGGCTGCTGGACACGCTGCGCGATAGCCGCCATCCGATGACCCTGCGCGAGATCATCGAGGCGATGAACGACTCGTTGGGCGTGTGGCCGCGCAGCGCCGCCCAGGACCTGGCGTACCCGCTCGCCGGGCACCTCACGTGGCTTGTGGAGCGCGGCCTTGTCACGGAGACGCGCGCTGCCGACGGCCTCAGCGCCTATAGCGCCGCCGACGGTCGGTCGTAGGCGGGCGACTATCTATGGAAGCAGGCCGCATGACCATGATTACTCTAGCATCGTCCAGGAGGCTCGCATGAGCCAGGCCATGAGCCAAATACCGGCGGACCGAGACCAGCCGACCGTCGCCACTCGCATGGCGCGCAGTGTCTCGCGCACGCGCGAGATCGGCGTGCTGTTGGCGCTCGTCATTCTCTGCGTCGCCATGTCGTTTCTCAGCCCCTACTTTCTCACGCCCCTGAACGTCTTCAATGTCCTGCGCGGCATGTCTACCATCGGCATCATGGCGATTGGCATGACCATGGTAATCGTGAGCGGGGGCATTGACCTGTCCGTCGGCTCGATCCTGGCGGCGTCCGGGATGCTGGCCGCCCGCCTGATGACCTACAACAACGTCTCGCCCTGGCTGGCGGCTTTGGCAGGCATCCTCATGGGCCTGGGGTTGGGAGCGGTCAACGGCCTGGTCATCACCCGACTGAAGATTGCGCCGTTCATTGCGACCCTGGGCATGCTCAGCATCGCGCGCGGCCTGACGTATCTGCTGGCCCAGGGGCTAGAAGGGACGGTCGCCAGCAACATCCCGATGCGCGACGAATCCGTGAACTTCCTGGGCGCTGGCTACCTCGGCATCGTGCCGTTCCCGGTGATCGAGATGGTCGTCCTGGTCATCGTCGCCACCCTGTTCCTCAATCATACTGTCCTGGGGCGGCAAATATACGCCGTCGGCAGTAACGAGCAGGCGGCGCGTCTCTCAGGCGTCAATCCCGATCGGGTGCGCTTCTTTGTGTACACCTTGACTGGCGGCCTGGCGGGGTTGGCGGGGCTGATGAGCGCGGGGCTGCTGGCGACGGCGGCGACCAACGCGGGCCTGGGGAGCGAGCTGGACGTGATCGCGGCTGTCTTCATCGGCGGCGCAAGCCCGGCCGGCGGCGCCGGCACCATCATCGGCTCAATCATCGGCGCCGCGATCATGGCGGTGCTTCGCAATGCGTTCGTCCTGCTCAAGTTCCCCGTTTACCTGCAAACCATCGCCATTGGCGTTGTCATCATTCTGGCGGTTGCGCTGGACGAGCTCCGGAAGCGACGGCGCTAGGTCATTCGACCAAGGAGGTGAAACTGCCTGAAAACTCACGTCCCGGTTCATCGTTTGGCATTGGTCAATGAGGACCCTATACCCACCCCTCGACGGGAGGAGACATCAATGAAACGCTTCAATTTGTTCGCGGCCGTCGTGGTCATCACGCTCATATTCGCGTCCCTGGTTGGCTGTAGCTCAGCGGCGCCGGCCCCTCAGGCCGCCGCGCCGCAGCAGGCGGCCCCCACGGCTGCCGCCGCAGTCCAGGCGGCAGCCCCAACCGCCGTCGCTGCCGCGAAAGCTGCGGCTCCGACGGCTGCTGCTCAGGCCGCTGCGCCCACGGCGGCGGCCGCCGCCAAAGCTGCGGCGCCAGCCGCCGCGTTGCCGGCGTTTGACAGCGCCTGCACGCCGGACGACGAAGGCGCGGTCAAGCCGATAGACAAGAAGGCCGACAAGCCGATGAAGATCGCGGTGTTGGGCCTGGAGAACAACCCCTTCTGGATCCCGGTGAAGCAGGGCGCTCAGAAGGCGGCGGAGGAACTCAAGCCCTACGGTGTGCAGGTAGACTGGATTGTGCCAGGCGACCAGCATACGGCGGAGGTGTTCGGGGCGGCCATCGATTCGGCGATCACGCAGAAGTACGACGCGATTGCGACGGTGGCGGGAGATAGCGGGGTGGCGCCGTTCATTGACAAGGCGGTGAAGGCGGGCATCCCGGTGGCGACGTTCAACTCGGAGACGGCGACAAAGAACGGGCGAGCGTTCTTCGTGGGCGCTGACCTGTACAAGCAGGGGCAGGCGGCGGCGAAGGCGATGGCGGATGCGGTCGGCGGCAAGGGGAAGGTGGGGATCATCACCGGCTTCCTGGCGGTCGAGGCGCACGAGCTACGGCGCAAGGGGTTCGAGGACACGATGAAGGCGAGCTACCCTGACATCAAGGTCGTTGGGGTGGTGGAGAACAACGACAAGGGCGACATCGCGTTCACGCAGGCGCAGGACTTCATGTCGGCGAACCCGGATCTGGCAGGCATCTACGTGACGGCCGGTGGGCCGTTCGGTGCGGCGCGAGCGGTGGAGCAGGCGGGGAAGTCGGGGCAGGTGAAGGTGGTGTCGTTCGACTTCGTGGACGAGACGATGGACTTCGTGAAGAAGGGTGTGATCAGCGCGACGATTGGTCAGGATCCGTTCGCCCAGGGCCACGACCCGGCGATTCGGCTGTACAACCTGATGGTCGGCGGGCAAGCGCCCAAGTGCGGCCGCCTCGTCACGCGCGCCGACGTCGTCAATAAGGGCAACATTGATCAATTCTGGAAGCCAGCGGCGGCCGGCGCCGCGGCCGGCGCTGCTGCGGTTGCGCCGAAGTTGCCTACTTTCGACAGCGCCTGCACGCCGAATGACGAAGGCGCGGTCAAGCCGGTAGACAAGAAGGCCGACAAGCCGATGAAGATCGCGGTGTTGGGCCTGGAAAACAACCCCTTCTGGATCCCGGTGAAGCAGGGCGCTCAGAAGGCGGCGGAGGAACTCAAGCCCTACGGTGTGCAGGTAGACTGGATTGTGCCAGGCGACCAGCATACGGCGGAGGTGTTCGGGGCGGCCATTGACTCGGCGATCACGCAGAAGTACGACGCGATTGCGACGGTGGCGGGAGACAGCGGGGTAGCGCCGTTCATTGACAAGGCGGTGAAGGCGGGCATCCCGGTGGCGACGTTCAACTCGGAGACGGCGACAAAGAACGGGCGAGCGTTCTTCGTGGGCGCTGACCTGTACAAGCAGGGGCAGGCGGCGGCGAAGGCGATGGCGGATGCGGTCGGCGGCAAGGGGAAGGTGGGGATCATCACCGGCTTCCTGGCGGTCGAGGCGCACGAGCTACGGCGCAAGGGGTTCGAGGACACGATGAAGGCGAGCTACCCTGACATCAAGGTCGTTGGGGTGGTGGAGAACAACGACAAGGGCGACATCGCGTTCACGCAGGCGCAGGACTTCATGTCGGCGAACCCGGATCTGGCAGGCATCTACGTGACGGCCGGTGGGCCGTTCGGTGCGGCGCGAGCGGTGGAGCAGGCGGGGAAGTCGGGGCAGGTGAAGGTGGTGTCGTTCGACTTCGTGGACGAGACGATGGACTTCGTGAAGAAGGGTGTGATCAGCGCGACGATTGGTCAGGATCCGTTCGCCCAGGGCCACGACCCGGCGATTCGGCTGTACAACCTGATGGTCGGCGGGCAAGCGCCTGACTGTGGCCGCCTCGTCACGCGCGCCGACGTCGTCAACAAGGACAACATCAGCAAGTTCTACCAGAAGTAGCCGGGTATTCCAGAGACCCGGTATGTGGGGTAGAGACGCGGTATACCGCGTCTCTACCCAACCATCAGAGGGCGTATGAGCAACGTTGGGGCGGTCATCCTCACGGTAGACAAGGTATCCAAGCGGTTCGGCGGGGTGCAGGCGCTGCGCGACGTTGACTTCGACCTGTGCGCCGGCGAGGTGCATGCCCTGGTCGGGGAGAACGGCGCCGGCAAGTCCACGCTGATGAACATCCTGGGGGGCGTGATTCAACGCGACAGCGGCCGCATCACGTTCAAGGGCCAGGAAATCAGTTTCCGCTCGCCCACGGAGTCTATCGCCGCCGGCATCGCCGTGATCCACCAGGAACTGGCGATGATGCCGCAGCTCAACGTCATCGAGAACATCTACATGGGGCGCATGCCCACCCAATTGGGGCGCGTGCGCTGGAAGCGGGCTGAGGGCGACACCCGCGCCGCCCTCGCCCGCGTGGGTTTAGCGATTGACCCGTACACGATGGTCAGCGACCTGAGCATCTCGCAACGCCAGCTCGTCGAGATTGCCAAGGCCCTCTCCATGAACGCCGACCTGATCATCATGGACGAACCGAACTCCTCCTTGTCGTCGGCGGAAACGGAGCGGTTGTTTGACGTTATTCGCTCCTTGACCGACCAGGGCGTCGCGGTGATCTACGTGTCCCACAAGCTGGAGGAAGTGCTGCGCATCGCCGACCGCATCAGCGTCTTGCGCGACGGCGAGTATCGCGGCACCCTTAGCCACGCCGAGGCGACGATCCCCAAGGTGGTGCAGCTCATGGTCGGCCGCGAGCTGGCGGCCATGAGCGAGGCCGCCGAGACGGTGTCCGGGCCGCTGCGGCTCGAAGTCAAGAATCTCAGCGGCGAGCGCTTCCACGACGTGAGCTTCACCGTCCGCGAGGGCGAGATTCTCGGCTTTGCCGGCCTGGTCGGCGCGGGGCGGAGCGAAGTTGCCCGCGCTATCTTTGGCGCCGACCGCGTCACGGGCGGCGAGATTCTGCTGGATGGCCGCGCGGTGCGCTTCCGAGCGCCGTCGCAGGCCATCAGCCACGGCCTGGCGATGGTGCCCGAGGACCGCAAGGTGTTGTCCCTGTTCCAGGACCAGCCCGTGCTGTTCAACATGTCCATGGCGTATCTGCCCCTGACCTCGGCTTATGGCATTATCCCGCAGCGGCGGGTCCGCAAAACGGCGAGTCAGTTTGTCAGCCGCCTCGACATCAAGCTGGCCTCCCTGGATCAGGCGGTGCGCAATCTCAGCGGCGGCAATCAACAGAAAACCATTCTTGCCCGCTGGCTGGCGACCGAACCCAAGCTGCTCATCCTCGACGAGCCAACCCACGGCGTGGACATCGGCGCGAAAGCCGAGATCTACGAACTCATGCGCGAACTAGCTGCGGCGGGCATCAGCATCATCCTCATATCGTCCGAGTTGCCCGAAATCATGACCATGTGCAACCGCGTCGTGGTCATGCACGAGGGCCGCGTGACGGGCATCCTGGATCGCGCCGCGTGCGACGAGAGTACGATCATGATGTACGCGACCGGGTTGGCCGACACAGCCGCCCTGAGCGCCGACGAGGAGGTCGCGGGATGAGCGCCAGCGGGTGTGTCGTCGAACGCGGCCTGTTTCGCGGCTGGGACGCGGTCTACCTCCGCAACGGTCTGGTCACGCTGGCCGCCGTTCCCGATATCGGTGGCCGTATCATGGCCTACGATCTCGCCGGCTACCCGTTCCTGTTCGTTGACCCGACGCTGGCCGGGCAGCTGTTCTCGCCTGAAGAGAACTGGGGCGACGGCTCGCTCAACGCCTGGAAGAACTACGGCGGCGACAAGACATGGCCCGCGCCCCAAGGCTGGGAGGGGGACGACCAGTGGCATGGGCCGCCGGACCCGGTGCTGGACAGCGGCCGCTACCGGCTGGCCGACCTCGGCGCGACAGCGGACCGCGCATGGCTGGAGATGGTCAGCGCGGCCGATCCCCGGACGGGGGTCCAGATCGGCCGCAAAGTGACGCTCCTCGCCGGCGCCAGCCGCGTGAACCTTGAGCTGACCTTCACCAACACGCTGGATCGCGTCACGCGCTGGAGCATCTGGGACGTCGTCCAGTTGCGCGCCGAGCGGCTCCTGGACGGCGGCGGCCTGGCAGCGGAAACGGCGTGCGCCGTCAGCGTGCCGCTCAACCCACGCAGCCGGTTTGCACGCGGCTACAACGTCATGTTTGGCGCGGCGGACAACCCTCAGTGGCAGGTGGACGCGGCGAACCAGCTGTTCATTGCCCCGTACCTGTGGGAGATTGGCAAAGTCGGTATCGACTCGGCCGCCGGCTGGGTTGCCTTCAGCAATGATGCCGCCGGGTGCGCCTTCACTGCCAGCTTCGACGTCGCGGACGGCGCGGAGTACCCGGACGGTGGCGCGACGGTCGAGGCGTGGACGGTGGGACGCGGCAAGGTGGGGAACTTCGATTATGAGCGCAGCCCGGTCTACCTTATGGAGATCGAAGTCCTCAGCCCGCTCTTCACCTTCGCGCCCGGCGAGTCGCGCACGTTCTCGATTCGGTGGGGGGCGTGCCGCTGCGACGGGCCGGTCGTCGCCGTGACCTCGGCCGGCTGCGTCGCGGCGCCGCTCCGCGCCGAGCAGACGTCGGACGGCGTGCGCTTGAGTGGCGCTTTCGGCGTCTTTGACCCCGGCGCCCTCCAGGTGGCCGCCCAGGATGCGCAAGGGCAGCCGCTCAAGACGCTGGACGTGCAGGCCGTCAATCCCATGACGCCCATCCATCTGGACATGCTACTCGATTTGCCGGACGGTGCGGCCGCGTGCGCGCTGTACGTCACCGCCGACCGTGACGGCGCGCGCCGCCTCCTCGCCTGCGCGCCGGTCACCGGCCCAGGAGCGGCGGGCTAAAGCCGCGCCGCATATCGTAGAGATTAAGGAACATTTGCCATGCCTAATGATTATCAGCCCCGCCCCGAGGATCGCTTCACCTTCGGCCTGTGGACCGTCGGCAACCTCGGCCGCGATCCGTTTGGCGAGCCGGTGCGCCAGCCGATGTCGGCGGCGGACCTGGTCCACTTGCTGGCCGACGTCGGCGCTTACGGCGTCAACTTCCATGACAACGACCTCGTGCCCCTGGACGCGACGCCGGCCGAGCGCGAGACCATCATCCGGGACTTCAAGAAGGCGCTGAGCGACACCGGGCTTGTCGTCCCCATGGCGACGACCAACCTGTTCAGCGCGCCTGTGTTCAAGGATGGCGCGTTTACCGCTAACGATCCTCGCGTGCGCATGTTCGCCCTCCAGAAGACGATGCGCGCCATTGATCTGGGCGTCGAGCTAGGCGCAAAGGTCTACGTCTTCTGGGGCGGGCGCGAGGGCGTCGAGTCCGACGCGACCAAGGATGGCGTCACGTCCCTCAAGCGCTTCCGCGATGCCCTGAACTTCCTCGGCGAGTACGTCCGCGACCAGGGCTATGACCTGAAGTTTGCCCTGGAAGCCAAGCCCAACGAGCCGCGCGGCGACCTGTTCCTCCCGACCACGGGTGCGATGCTCGGTTTCATTGCTACCCTGGACCACCCGGAGATGGTCGGCGTCAATCCGGAGGTGGCCCACGAGCAGATGGCGGGGCTGAACTTCCTGCACGCCGTCGCCCAGGCGTGGGACGCCGGAAAGCTGTTCCACATTGACCTCAACGATCAGAACTACGCCCGCTACGACCAGGACTGGCGCTTCGGGGCGCAGAACATCAAGCAAGCCTTCTTCCTGGTGAAGTTCCTGGAGGACGTGGGCTACGCGGGCAGCCGCCACTTCGACGCCCACGCCTACCGCACCGAGGACTACGCCGGGGTCAAGGCGTTCGCGGCGGGCTGCATGCGCACCTATCTCATGCTCAAGGAGAAGGCGCAGCAGTTCAACACCGACGCCGAGATCCAGGCGCTGCTGGCGGAGGTGAACGCGGCGGATGCGGCGATGGAGGCTTTTGCCGGCCCGTACACCGCGGCGCAGGCGCAGGCGCTCAAGGAATACACCTTCGATCACCACGCCATCGCGCAGCGCGGGCTAACCTACGAGCGCCTCGACCAGCTCACCGTCGAGTTGCTGATGGGGATGCGCTGACGACAGGGTAGGTCGAGCCGAATCAGCCTTTAGTCACAACACGAAGCCGCCGATTGTTGGCACGTGCGCGGCTCACGGGAGGTGTCACATGAATTCCCGCCAACGCATTCAGATGGCTCTGAGCCACAAAGAACCCGACCGTGTTCCATTCGATCTGGGAGCCACGGTGCTGACGAGCATCCACGTCAAGGCCTATCGCAACCTTCGCGAGTACCTGGGCCTGCCCCCGGTCGAGCCGCGCATCGTTGACATTTTCCAGCAAATTGTGGTGGTAGACGACGACGTGCGCGAGCGGTTGAAGGTGGATGTGCGCGACGTCGCGCCGCGCTCCTCGGCCACCTTCCGTGTTGACGTCAAAGACATGGGCGAGTACGTCTATTTCTATGACGAGTGGGGCATCGGCTGGAAGATGCCCAAAGACGACGGCCTGTACTACGACATGTTCGATCACCCCCTCGCCAAAGCGCAGACCCCGGCCGATCTGGAGGGCTACCCCTGGCCTGACCCGCTGGATCCCGCGCGCTTCGTCGGCCTGCGGGAGCGCGCCCAGCACGCCGCCGAAGTCGAGGGCCACGCCGTGTTCCTCGGCGGCCTGTGCGCCGGCATCATGGAGATGGCGGCCTGGATGCGCGGATTCGACAACTACTTCGCCGATTTTGGCAGTAACCAGGAGCTTCTGATCGCGCTGATGGAGAAGGCCATGGAGTTGAAGATGGCCTACTGGGAAAAGGCGCTCGCCGAAGTCGGCGATCACGTGGATGTCGTCGGTGAGGCGGACGACTTCGCCGGTCAGTTCCGAATGCTCATCTCGCCGGCGATGTACCGCCGCGTGTGCAAGCCGCTCCATCGCCGCCTGTTCGACTTCATCCACGCGCGAACGAAGGCCAAGATTTTCTTCCACTCCTGCGGATCAATTCGTCCGGTCATCCCCGACCTTATCGAGATTGGTGTGGATGTTCTGAACCCGATCCAGGTGAGCGCGACAGGGATGGACTCCGCCGAGCTGAAGCGCGAGTTTGGCAACGACATTGTCTTCTGGGGCGGCGCGGTTGACACGCAGCACGTCCTCGGCGATGGCACGCCCCAGGAAGTCCGCGACGACGTGCGGCGGCGCATCGAGGACCTGGCGCCCGGCGGCGGCTTCGTCTTCGCCACCGTCCACAACATTCAGGGCAACGTTCCCCCACAGAATATCATGGCGATGTGGGAAACGCTGCAAGAGTACGGCATCTATGCGGGCGACACCACGCCCCAGGCCGCTGAGTAGGCAGGAGGCCCATTCATGGAACCCACTCTCCAATCCCTCTTTGATAGTATCGTCAATGGCGACGCAAAAGCAGTTCCCCCGCTCGTGCAGGCGGCGGTAGACGCGGGCGTGCCGGCCTCGCGCATTCTGAACGACGGCATGATCCCGGCGATGGCCGAAGTCGGGCGGCTCTTTGAGGAAGGCGAGTACTTCGTCCCGGAGATGCTCATCTCGGCGCGGGCGATGCAGGCCGGGCTATCCGTCCTTCAGCCCTATCTCAGCGAAGCCAACGTGCAGTCGCCGGGCCGGGTCGCCATCGGAACCGTCAAGGGCGACCTCCACGATATTGGCAAGAACCTGGTGGCGATGATGCTTCAGGGGGCGGGCTTCGAGGTCCTCGACCTGGGGACGGACGTCGCGCCGGAGAAGTTTATCGCCGCCATTACCGATAAGAGCGTGGATATCGTGGCCCTGTCGGCGCTGCTGACGACGACGATGCCCAACATGAAGGTGACCGTGGACGCGCTCAAGGAAGCCGGCGTCCGCGACCGGGTCAAGATCATGATCGGTGGCGCGCCGGTGACGGAATCCTACGCCATGCAAATCGGCGCCGACGGCTACTCGGTTGACGCCAGCCGCGCCGTCGCTCTGGCAAAAAGCCTCATGGGCGTGGCCTAATCCCAGGGGGGCTTTTTGATGCTTGCATTCTCGACCCTGGCTATTCCTAGCCTCGACGATTTCCTCTACGGGTACGCGCCCCAGCCGGTCACGCTCAAGAACGGCCTGACCATCGGCGGCGGCCTCGTGCTGCCGGAGCTGAATTTCACGCTGCCCGACATGATCATCAGCGCCGACAGCATGCCCGAAGTCCGCCATCAATATGAGCAGATGATCACGGAGACGTGCAAGCGGGCGGTGGAGCTTGGCGCGCCCGGCCTGATCGTCGAGTTTGAGCTTCTTCCCGACCTCACTCTCGTGCCGGAGTGGGGCGCGCAGATCACGGCGATCCTGCGCGAGGCCCTGGACAAGACCGAGGCGCAGCACGGCCTCAAGGTCGGCCTGCGCGTCACGCCGAATGACATCCGCGAGTTTGCCCGGCCGCCCATCATGCGCCGCAGCGAGTACGTGGACACCATGTTTCGCTGCTTCGAGCTGTGCGCCGAAGCCGGCGCCGACATGTTCGCCATCGAATCGACCGGCGGCAAGGAGTTCCACGACGACGCCATCCTCAACGGCGACCTGGCGACCTCGGCCTTCGCCCTGGGCGTCCTGGGCAGCCGCGACATGGCGTTCCTCTGGGAGCGCATCGCCGCTATCAGCGCTCAGTACGACGTCATCCCGTCCGGCGACTCGGCGTGTGGGTTCGCCAACACTGCCATGGTGCTGGCGGAGGGGCGCTTCATCCCGCGCGTCTGGGCGGCGATCATCCGCGTGATGAGCGTGGCACGCAGCCTGGTCGCCTTCGAGCAGGGGGCCGTCGGTCCCAGCAAGGACTGCGCCTACGAAGGCCCGTACCTCAAGGCCATCACCGGCTGCCCCATCGCCCTGGAGGGCGCGGAGGCGGCGTGCGCCCACCTCTCGCCCATCGGCAACATCGCCAAGGCCGTACCCGACCTGTGGAGCAACGAGTCGGTCAACAACGTCAAGCTCCTGGGCGCGAACGCGCCCGTGGTCTCCGTCGAACAACTCATCTATGCTACGCGGCTGATGAACGTCGCCTCGTCCCACGGTCCGGCGGCGGCGCGCACCCTCCGCGACTGGTGGGCCGAGTCCGACGCGGGCCTGGACCCGCAAGCCTTCGTTCTGCGGCCGGACGTGGTGCTCGACCTGGCCGCCGTCATCGTCGCCGAGCCGACGCCGTACCTGCGCACGCGCCGCGCCGCCCAGGTGACCGCCGCGCGTCTGCGCCAGGCGGCGAACGCGGGCAGCTTCCGCCTGAGCAAGATGGAGAGCCGCTGGCTCGACCGCCTCTCGCGCCAGGCGGACGATCTGCCGGCGGACGAGGACGAGTTCGTCGCGGCGATGGCGCCGACGGTGGACCGCGCGAAGGGCCACCTGGAGGAGTACGAGATCGGCGTCCTCGCCCAAACGTAGAGGGAGCAGTGTGTATGTGGCTACGCTGTATCGCTTGTGAAGTCCTGGCGCGGCCGGTCTACCTGTGCGCCGCCACCTCGCCGCATATCGTGGACGTGCAACTCATGCAACGCGGCCTGCACAACCACCCGCTGCGCCTGCGCACCGAGCTACAGGCGATGGTGGACGCCAGCGACGCGCAGAAATACGACGCCGTCGTCCTCGGCTACGGACTGTGCGGGCAGGCCACCGAGGGGCTGGAGGCGCGGGACATCCCCCTCGTGATCCCCCGCGCCCACGACTGTATCACGTTATTCCTCGGCAGCCGCGAGCGCTACCAGGCGCAGTTCACCCAGTATCCGGGGACGTTCTGGTACGCGCAGGACTACATCGAGCGCGACGACGGCTCCGGCGCGGCCCTGGCGATGGGGTCGGGCATGGAGGCCGACCTGGAAGCCGTGTACGAGGACTACGTGAAGAAGTACGGCAAGGATAACGCCGACTATCTCATGGAAGTCATGGGCGCGTGGCAGAGCCACTACCAGCGCGCGACCTACCTGGACATGCGCATCGGCGACGCCGGGGCGGTGGAGGAGGCGGCGGCGGCGGCGGCGGCGCGGCGGGGCTGGGTCTACGAGCGCATCGCCGGCGACATGGTACTCATTCGCCGCCTGCTGGCCGGCGAGTGGGAAGGGCAGGACAACGACGATTTCCTTGTCGTTCCGCCCGGCCATAAGATCGCCATCACCTACGATGAGCGGGTGATCCAGTGCGCGCTCCCGTGACCGAGTTGGGCGACGCCGCCGTAGGAGCGCCTGACGGGGCGCTGTGCGAGGTGGACCTGGAGCCGATTGGGCGGCGGGTGCAGGTCGTCGTCGGCAGCACGCTGCTGGAAGCAGCCCAGGCCGCCGGTGTCGAGCTGGTGTCCATTTGCGGCGGCATCGGCTCGTGCGGCGAGTGTGTCGTGCGTCTGGCCGAGGGCCGTCTCTCGCCGCCGACGCTGACCGAGGAAGCCGAGCTGGGCCAGGCGGCGCTGGCAGCGGGGAATCGCCTCGCCTGCCAGGCCCAGATACTTGGCGCGGCGCGCATAGACATCCCGCCCACGTCGCTTACGACACCCCAACGGCTCCAGATCGAGGGGCGGGCGGAGCGCGTCGAGCTAGACCCGCTCGTGATCCCCGTGGCGTTGCGCATTCCGCCGCCTAGCCTGGCGGACCTGCGCTCCGATGTCAGCCGCCTCCAGGCGGCCCTCGCCGATGCCGGTCAGCCCGGCGCCGCCGTGAGCTTCCACGTTCTGACCGACCTGTCCGACCTTCTACGGGCGCAGCAGTGGCGGGCGACGGCGGCCGTGCGTGGTGGTGAGGTCATCGCTCTCCTGCCACCGGACACACCCCTGCTCGCCCTGGCCGTGGATGTGGGGACGACGAAGGTCGCCGCCTACCTGGTGGACCTGGCGACGGGTGAGACGGCCGCCAAGAGCGGCGCGATGAACCCGCAGATTGCCTATGGCGAGGACGTCGTCAGCCGTATCGCCTACTGCAACGACCACCCGCAGGGACGCCACACGCTCCAAAAACGCCTGGTGGATACGCTCAACGGGATAGTGGCGGAGCTGTGCCGCGCCGCGAACGCCACGCCGTCGCAGATCGTGGACGCCGTCATCGTCGGCAACACCGCGATGCACCATCTGCTCGCCGGTCTCCCGGTGCGTCAACTGGGCGCGGCGCCGTACGTAGCTGCCGTCACCGACGCCCTGGAGTTTCACGCGCGCGACATTGGCCTGGCGCTGGCCCCCGGCGCGCGCGTCTTCCTGCCGCCGAATATCGCCGGCTACGTTGGCGCCGACCACGTGGCGATGCTGCTGGCGACGCGCCGCCCGCCGGGGCCGACACCGGGCGAAGCCCCCACGGTGATCGCGCTGGATATCGGCACCAACACCGAGATCAGCCTGTTCCACGCGGACCGGCTGCTGAGCTGCTCGTGCGCCTCCGGCCCGGCCTTCGAGGGCGCCCACATCCACGACGGCATGCGCGCGGCGCCAGGGGCGATCGAGCGCGTGCGCATCGAGGGCGACGCCGTACAGATTTTCACGATTGACGGCGCGCCGCCCGTCGGCATTTGCGGCTCCGGCATCCTGGACGCCGTGGCCGAGATGCTGGATGCGGGCGCCCTCGACCCGCGTGGCGTCCTGCTCAGGCAGCACCCGCGCGTCCGGCGCGGGCATGGCGGCGCGGAGTTCGTCATGCTGGCGGCGCCGGACACAGGTCACGGGCGCGAGATCGTCGTCACGCGGAAGGACGTCAACGAGATTCAGCTGGCGAAGGGCGCGATCCGGGCGGGCGTTGAGGTGCTCCTGGCCGAGGCGGGACTGACCGACGCCGACATAGATGAGTTCATTGTCGCCGGGGCATTCGGTACCTATCTCGACCTGGGGAGCGCGGTGCGCATCGGCATGTTCCCCAGCCTGCCCCTGGAGCGGTTCTCGCAGGTCGGGAACGCGGCGGGTACAGGCGCGCGGCAGATGCTTCTGTCGGGGCGGTTGCGGCAACTCGCCGCCGACTATGAAACCCGAGCCGAGTACATTGAGCTGACGACCCACCCGACATTCACCGAACGCTACGTCGAGGCGCTGGCCTTCCAGGACACAGATGTAGCGCCGACTTCAGTCGGCTCTTAGCCCTTGCCGACGGATGACACTTAACTCTCTAGTACCGCGATCGAAATGTCATGCTGAGCGAATGCGAAGCATCCCGGCTCTCTGGGGGACGCTTCGCTCCGACGCTTCGCTCCGCTCAGCGTGACAGCCAGGAATTGCGGCAGTTAATGGTGAGGTTTCATCAGTCGGCGCGACAGCGAGACACGTTAGCACGAAAGCGGAGGAGTGACACACATGGGTACATCATTCGCCGAGCGGCTGGCCGCCGGTGACATCCTCGTCGCCGATGGGGCGACCGGCACAAATCTTCAGGCGATGGGGCTGCCGGCGGGCACGATGCCGGAGGAGTGGGTCTTTGACGCATCTGACAACATCATCGCGCTGCATCGCGCATTCCTCGACGCCGGCTCCGATATCATCCTCACCTGCACGTTCGGCGCGACGCGCCTGCGCATGCACAGCTCCCGGTACGCCGATCGCGTGGCGGAGGTGAATCGCCGCGCCGTGGACCTGGCGCGGGAGGCCGCCGCTGCGTACCCGGAAGTTTACGTCGCCGGCTCCATCGGCCCGACGGGCATGCTCATGGAGCCGCTTGGCGCATTGAGCCACGAGGCGGCGGTTGCCAATTTCGCGGAACAGGCGGCGGCGCTGACGGCGGGCGGGGTGGACTTCCTCTTGCTGGAAACGCAGTCAGCTCTGGAAGAGGCGCTGGCGGCGATCGAGGGTATTCGGCAGGCCAGCGACCTGCCGCTGGTCGTGTCCTTCAGCTATGATCGCGGCACGCGCACGATGATGGGGGTACGCCCGCAGCAAGCCGTCGCGGCGGTCCTGCCCCTGGGAGTGGTGGCGGTCGGGGCGAACTGCGGCAAAACGTTGGATACGATGGAGCAGATTGTCGCCGAGATGGCGAGCGCCACGACTCTACCATTGTGGGTCAAGCCGAACGCCGGCCTGCCCCACGTTGATAGCGGCGCCTCGACCTACGACGTGACACCGGACGACATGGCCCAGTACACGACGCGCTTCTTGACCGCCGGCGCGCGGGTGGTCGGTGGTTGCTGCGGCAGCAGTCCGGCCCACGTCGCTGCGATTGCGCGTGCCGCGCGCGAATACCGATTGAGTCGGCGCTCCTGATTCCCAACCCCAGGGCTGCCATGCCGCGAGCCGCGCGGCATGGCAGTGTAGGCGGGCGGGTCGGCGCTACACCGGAACGCGAAACGGGCAAGGGAACAGCGCGCCGTTCCTTTGCCCGTCCGAGAAGCCCCCGGGCGAGGATGACACGAGATCGTATATTTCGCTACGACCTCAGCTTCGGCTCCTCAGCCGCCTGTCACGTCCCCGGACTCTTCCACAGCAACGGCAGGTACAGGGCGGGCTGTAGGCCGACGAGGACCTGACCATCGCGGGTGTTGACGGGTATCTGAACCGGGTCAGGCTGTGTGTCGTCGCCCAGCCCCACATCCGCCAGGTGAATCTGGCTCCGACCCTCTTTGATCGCCTCGAAAGTCACGGTCGCCAGCGTGCCGCTGCCCGTTCTCGCCGCCGCCGGGTAGAGCTGGGTCACCGCGAAGTCTATCGTTCCTCGCGTGTTGTCGGCCTCGTTGATCAGCACAAACTGGTTCATGGGGTCCAGGAAGTCGCCCGGCTGGATCTGCACACCCGGTGCGCCGGGACGCGGGTCAGCGTCTTGCACACGCAGGACGCTCGGGTTGAAGGTGAGCTGGATGCGACCGCCATAGAGACGAGTCACGTCCTGGACACGGATGCGAACCTCGACAGTGTTGCCTCCGGCCGAGAGGGTGGTCAGGGTGGGACTGATGACCACCTGAGCCGTAGCCTCGGGGTGCTGTGAGATGTGCTCATCGAGCACTGCCTTTGTCCGTTCTGTGGTGCTCCACGGACCGGGCGCCACGCTGTTCCAGTTGTACTGGACGCCCACCATGTCGAGGATGTTGACGCTGCGGTCTGCTGTAATGTCGGAGCGCTCATCCCAGCGCGCGTCGGCGGGCGTCGCGTTCCACGCCAGGCCAACGCTGATCGCATCGTACTGGTCAATGCGGTCGCTCTGGTTCACGTCGCCGGCCAGAAGCGTGACGTCGGGCAGAGGCAATAGCCCCGCCGGGACGGTGATGCTGCGCTGCGTCCTGAGGTAGCTCGCGCGGCTTACGGTTATCGCAGCCGGCCCGGACGGGATTTCAGTCAGCACATACCCGCCGTCAGCGCCGGTCGTCACGCACTGATGGCCGATGCACACGCTGGCGCCGGCGTTGCTTGAGCGGCGTTCCAGGATGACCCGGCCAACCACGACTCCAGCGGCGCGCTCGACGACGACCACGCCGCCTTCTGTGGTGACGGCAATCTGAGCGGACTGGGGGTCGGACAGGACAACGTGGGTAAACATGATGCGGCTGATGCCTGCCTGACGTCCACGGAAAGTGATGCGCGCCAGGACGCCGCTGCCGCTGACACCTGGCTTGCTGCCGCGCAGGCTGATGGCGTACTGGATCGTGCCACTGGCATTGTCTACCTGATTGAGAATATTCGCGTCGGGAATCAGGAAGTCGCCGTCGCTAATCTGGACGCCGGGAAGCGTGGGGTAGGCGTCAACCACCTCAAGCGCCTGCGGGTCGAACCCAAGCTCAAGCTGAACGCCGTACAGGCTCTCAATACTATCCACGCGCAGGTCCACCGTCACCGTGTTCCCAACGGCGGCGGCGCTCTCGGCGGGCGCCACGTACAGGCGGGGGCCGGCGGCGCCGCCAACATGCACCGTCGCCCGGTCGGGCAGGCTGCTGACCTTCCCATCGTCCACGACGAGTGCAACCTGGTAGTCGCCGGCGATATTGGCCGAGAAATCGGGGTTGACGGCGCTGGCGTCGCTAAAGACGGAGCTGCTGTCGGGCGGCTGCCCCACCACGGACCAGTGGTACGTCAGTCTGTCGCCATCTGAATCGCTCGAGCCGCTGCCGTCGAGACGCACGCTGCCGCCCACGCCGACGCTGCGGTCCGGCCCGGCCTCTGCGGTCGGCTGCGTGTTTGTCCGCGGTATCACCTCGACGACCGTCATCACCGTGCTTGTCATGGGCGTGCTGTCGCGCGCCTGGAGCGTGATCGTATGCACGCCGGGCGAGAGGTGAGTCGCATCCAGCCTGTGGCCGGCGCCGAGGAAGCCATCCCGGTTGGAGAACCAGGCCAGGCTCGTATCGCCGAGCGGCCCTTCCTCCCAGTCGGTCGCATTCCCCTCGAGGATAACGGGCGATCCCTCAACGAACTGGGGCACGTGGCGCAGGACGCTGCGGGGATACGTGATCCAGGCCAGGGGCCGCTTGCGACCAACATGGAACGGCCCGGCCTGGCCGATACCGGTATTGAACTCGTCTGTCGCCAGCACACGGATGACCGCGTTGTCGCTCCCAGCCAGCGCAGCGCTGTTCACGTCCAGGGACGTCGCGGTCCAATCGGCTGCCAGGGTACTCCACGTTGCTCCCCCATCGGCGCTGTACTGAATGAGGTACACTAGCGCGTCGTTGTCGCCGTCATTGGCCTGCCAGGTGATGCGGTAGCTGCCACTCGGGTCCCAGGTCTGGCCGGATGCAGGGGCTGTGACGGTCACAGCGGGTGGGCTTGCTGTGCGTGTCCGCTGCGCCAGAACGGTGCTCCCCTGCTTGACCACCAGGCGCGCGGCGCTCGGGTTGAAGGGCAAGATGTCAGAGAAACGGCTCGGCGGCTGGTAGCTCGGGTCCGGCGGGTCGCCGGTGAGGGGCTGCGGGTCGAAGCGGCGCGCGAACAAGACCCGCCCTGCGCCGTCCTGCAACTCCAGGCTATACGGGCCGCTGCCCGGATCGCGGGACGCGTTCGGCCCGCGCACCTGATACATGGGGCTGATCTGGGCCGCTCCGGCCCCTGGCCCGACGCTGCCACTCACCCACAGCACGTCCTCCTCGCCGACAGCCGCCGGTGTCTCAGACGTTTCACCCTTGAGAGTGCCCGTGTGCAGGGCGTCAAAGATGTGGCTGTAGGTGTAGGGGGACACCCACTGCTCATCCCCGCCATAGGACATGAAGTCGTGGGCATGGAGTCCTGACGGAGTGCCCGGTGGGATGACATGCGAAGTGGCCGTGTTGAAGCCGTAGGTGCAGATGCCGCCATGCGGGCATGGGAACACGCCGGGCGCCGGCTCGCAGCCGCCTTCGCCGTGGTCGCAGCTCTCGTGGGGCCGCCCGAGAGCGTGGCCGACCTCTTCGGCCGAGGTCTCAATATCCCCATCCAGCGACGCCGGGTCTAGCTTGGCGATGGCGCAGTTGCGGGACCCCAAGCCCAACCAGGCGGTCACGGGCGGCGGGACGATCCCAAAGTAAATCTTGTTGATTGGAATATCGGCGTGTTTCTTGCCCGTCTCTTTCTCGACCAGGTCACACAGATAGCCGTGAAAAGCGCTCATCCGGTCACTGGTCATCGCGCCGTCAGGTCGAGTCAAGTTGCCGTCGAAGGGCGTCGTCTGTGGGTTATGGAGCGTCACCTGGATGTCCTTCGGCGCGACCGGATACGCCTCCACGAAGAGGGCGCCGGCCGTCTGGAAGACATCCTTGTAGATGGTCAGGGGCGAAATGTCACACGTCGTGGTGGGGTCTGTCGCTTTACGGCGGATGCAGCCCCACAGGAGTGTGAGCTTGAGCGGGTCCGTGTGCGTGAAGCTCAGCCCGCTCGCGGTCATGCTGTTCGCGCCGTCGTCGCAGCCGGCGCATTCGCCGATGCCTAGCGGCGCAGCGATGTGCGCCGTCAGCTTGATGGGTCCAGTGGTCTGCGTCCAGGCGTCCGGCAGGACGAAATTCCATGTCCGACCAGGATCGCCGCGCAGTGTGTTCAGGTCATTGTTGAAGACCGAGCTGACCGAGATGGTCTGCGACAGCGTCGGTGTGGGCGAGTCGGGGCAGGGGGCGCCGACCGAATCCTGGCAGGTCAGTGTCGCGACCACGTTGGTCAGCGTCACCTGGCCCGTCACCTCGATGCCCGGGTAGACCCGCACCACAGCCCGCTTGCCTGCGACCAGCGGAGCCGCCGTCACCGGCATGGTGATCGTGGGGGTCGCGCCGCGCGGCTGGTTGGAGACCGCCACCCAGGGCTGGATGGCCTGGGTAATCTCCATCCCCATCGCCCAGAGATTGAGCGAGCCGATCGAGGTCAAGGTAATCGTCCGCTCAGCTTGCGCGCTATGGTCGGCGAAATCCCACGCAGTCACCCGGATCGTCGCCGTGCCGGACGTCAGCTCCGTGTAGAAATCCTCGCTCACAACGTAGGGTTCAACGTCGTACGGGCACGGCCCGGAGGCGCTGCCGCAAGCGTAGAACGAGTCTAGCTCATTCCCGCCCGCGTTGAGGAATGTAACCTTCACTTTAGCGATGCCGGTCTCGTTGTCCGTCGCTTTGAAGGCCATCTCGACGTGTGGGGTGTAAGATACTGTT
This sequence comes from Anaerolineae bacterium, assembly GCA_046328525.1. Taxonomy (GTDB): domain Bacteria; phylum Chloroflexota; class Anaerolineae; order Epilineales; family JAHCIE01; genus JBDHWG01. The sequence goes on along the minus strand of JAXLWK010000003.1, from coordinate 1,025,090 downwards.
CCGTCCATGGCGGGCTTGGTCATCTGAACGGTCGGTGCGGCTGTGTCGCTCACACACGGCGGCCCGACGCTGCTGAAGGTCAGGTCATCAATCGTTTCATACTCGGCGTTTCCAGCCGCGGGGCCTACGAGCGCCAGGACAACGCTACGAATGTTCCCGCTCGGCGCCGTCACACTCAGGTTCTGAGTGATGGGCGTTGGGCTGCTGCCGAGATTGAGCGTGGCTTGCGCAACTTGCCCTGTGCCGGGCGTCGTGCTGCTGTAGGCTGTCAGCCGAGCCGTGACAAGGTATGACCGTGCGCGGGTCAACCCCACTTTCATCCCAACCATGGCCTGGTCTTTGGTGAAGCGAATTGCGAGCTTCTTGAACTCACCGAACTCTTCGCCGCTAGAGCTGTAGTCGTTCGTCAGCGCACGCGTCGGGCTGGCCGTCTGCACCGGTGGCTGGAAGATGCGAGCCGCGTAGACGAACTCGACGCCCTTGTTGGTGGCCGGATCGCTGCAGTATTGGGTGCGCACCGTATCCGGCTCAGGTATCGCTTCCTCGAACGTGATCGTGGCCGCCAGGTCCCGCGCGGCCACCGGCTGCGCGCGAGCCAGCCCAATCGGCAGGACACACAGGAACACCAAAATCATGATACTCGCGGGGGCGCGGGGGTATCTCATGCTGTGTCTCCTCTCTGGAACAAAACCCACTTCCTTATTCTCTTTCAGGCTAACACACGCCTACTGAACTGGCGGCGGCCACGGGCCGGGCGCTGCGATGAGGAAGTTGTACTGAACCCCGACCATATCCCGAATGTCCACAACCCCGTCAGTGGTTATGTCGGCGCGTGGATTCCAATGCGTATCGGCGGGCGTGCTATTCCAGGCATGGCCGATGATAATCGCATCCAGCTCGTCAATGCGGTCATCCTGGTTGAGGTCGCCTGCCAGGAGTGTTACATCGGGCAGGATCAGGGTCTGGCCCGCAACGATCGTGACCGAGCGCCATGTGCGCAGGTAGCTGGCGTGACGGATGTATAGGGTGAACGTTCCCGCCGCTACTTGAGGCAGCACATAATCGCCGTTGTCCGCTGACGCGGCAGTCTGCCCGGCGACCTCGACTTGAGCGCCTGCATAGCGCGCGCGCCGTTCGAGAACGACGCGCCCCCGAACGACGCCGGTCGTCACCGGGCCGGTTGGGGTCGGTGTCACGGTTGGGGTCCAGGTCGCGGTGGGCGTGGTGGTTGCTGTGGGGGTCGGGGTGCGCGTTGGCGTGGCGGTGGTCGTACCCGTCGCCGTCGCCGATGCCGTGGGAGTCACGGTGCTGCTGGCCGTTACCGAGACGGTAGCCGTTGGCGTGGCTGTTGGGCTGGCCGTTCCGGTTGAGGATGGTGTCGCCGTCGGGGTCGCCGTGGCTGTGGCCGTTTGGCTAGCGGTCGGCGATGCCGTGGGGGTTGCGGTGCTGCTGGGCGTGGCCGTGCTGGTAGCCGACGGGGTCGCCGTCGCCGTGGCTGTGGGGGTCGTCGTGGGGGTCGCTGTGCGGGTGGCCGTTGGTGTGGCTGTTGTGGTGGAGGTGGGCGTCGGTGTAGGCGTTGCCGTTGGGCGCGGCGTCGCTGTCAGGGTTCGGGTGGCGGTGGTAGTCGGCGTCGGAGTGACGGTGTCGGGAACCCGATCCCAGAAGGTGTTGCCCGTCAGCGCCTTGCCGGCCAGGGGCCAGGCGTAGGTGATCTGGTTACTGGTGATCACTGTGCCGCCAGCGGATGCAGCGCCGGCTGAGACTGTGCCGGTCGGATCGGTTTCGACGATCGAGTAGAACTCGCACAGAGATGTTGACGCCAGGGTATACCACCCGTCCAGGTGCGTCAGGGTTGTGTCTACCCGCGTTCCAAGGACGCCGAGGGTGTTCGAGCAGTAGAGGTCCAGTGTGACACGCCCCAGCGGCGTGCTGAGATCGCCCACATAGCCGCGGTATACGTGGCCGGAGAACGCCGCCAGAGGCAGTACGGCGCCGTACACATCGAAGCCGGCGGTGGCGCTATTCTGGTCGTCCTCCCAAACGACGAGATCGCGCCAGGTGGTGTCGGAAGCGACCGCCGGGCGGCCTTCATAGGCTCGGCTGTTGACGACGACAGTGTCCGGTCCGAGACGCTGTCCGTCACCCCGAATGCGCAATTCATAGATGTCGTGGTCGGCGGCGTCGAACTCTAGGTCCCACACGAGGAGGTATTCGTCGCTGCTTGCCTTGTAGCTGAGGACCGGATTCAGGCGATTCGTCGTTCCACCCTGCGCCAGGGCGAGGTTGTCATCCACAAGCGACCCGCCGCCGCTCACGCGCTGCCCATAGAGCGCGGAACCCGTGTCGGCGGGCGTTGCTCCGGGCCGCCAATCCTCCCAGACGACCAGGAACTCGTGGGTCGCCGAATTGAGTGCGAGGCGCGGTCTCCGCTGGTCGTTGGCTGCCGTGGTGATGCTGATCTCGTCTCCCACCAGCGCGCCGCTGCTCGAAATCCGGCGGCCCGTGACATCATAGTCAACCTTGTAGGGTGACTTGTCTTGCCACACGACGAGGTAGCAGGCGATCCCTGGATCGTAGGCAACTGACGGGGCCAGGGCATCGTAAGCGATCATAGGAGCCGCCGGCTCTCGGCTCGCCTCGCCGACGGCAGAGCCAAAACCCGTGTCTATGGCAATCACCCCGCCCACGAGCGCCCCATTCCCCGCGACTCGCTGGCCGTAGAGGTAGTGCTGCCGCAGCTCTGCCAGCGACTCCCAGACCACGAGGTACTCGTCATAGGTGGCGTTGTAGGCGATAGCGGGCTTGCTCTCGAAGCTCGTCGTCTGAGTGACAACGAACTCGTCGCCCACCGGTGCTCCATCGCCCCCGATTCGCCGGGCGTGGATATCGTGATCGGTTGCGCTCCACTCATCCTCCCAGACAACCAGGAACTCGCCGCGCATGGCGTTGTACGCGACGGCAGGGGCCAGGGCCTTGTTGCTGCGGCACGCCAGACAGACGGGGTCGCTGACGAGGCTACCGTAGCCACTCACGCGCTGGACATAGATGTCCCAATCAGCGCGCGAGTCAAGGCGGTGGTCCTCCCACACGACGAGGTAGTTGTCTGTCACGGGGCTGTAGGTGACGGCGGGCTGGATCTGGTCGTTCTCCCAACCCACGATGGGGAAGGCAGTGCCTAAGCTCAGGGAGGTGGCAAGGGCGCTTGGCGGGGGTGGGGCCGGACCGGGCTCCGCGAGGGTCCTCGATGCAGGCAACGCCGTGAGGACGCCGAGGACGGCCCATAGAACAAGACCGCCCAGCGCCGTTGCGCGTCGCCGGGAGCGGCGGCCAGCGGACTGAGGAGAGGGCGTGGATGATTCATACGACATCATAGTCGCGACTCCACGGGCGTCCGATGATGGCCGGGCAGTATCAGGTTTCAACTGGTTGACGGTGGGGTCAGCACATGCGGCGCTTGCGCGTGGACGGCCGGCGCTCCGCGGCGTAGTGTGGAGCATGGGCGAATATCCCTCGCCCGGCTGGTGAGCCGCCTTGTCATGGCTCGCAGCTATTTCTAGTATACGGCGAATCGTAGCCAGGCAGCGTGAAGAAACCTCTACCACCGGTGGATATTTCTCAACCACTCATTCCAAGGTGACACCCTCATACCCCAGCGGCAAGAGCATGTAGATTTCGCCTTGGGACCAGTTTAGGACAACGCCTGCTGATAGAATGGCTCCGGACGGTCCCTTGTCGGTTCCTTTCCAGGTTCCTTCCAGGGTCTCTTCGACTCTCGGTCTCTACATCTCCACCGAAGTGTGCCGATGCGTTTCATATGTTGGGCGCATCTGGCCCATCGGGTTCAATGTACCGCACGGAGAGCAAAGGCAGACCCAGGTCACGCACTTTCCTGAGCAAGCCGTACAGCGCGGCCTGATCCACGATCGGGCCGGTCAAGAGCGTGTCGCCGGTCTCTTCCAGGCTGATGGCGAAGCCCTCGAACCAGTCGGTCCATTGGGGCGCTAGATGGCCTTTGACTCTGATCTGATAGACCGTGGTTGCACCTGGATCAGGTTGGGGTTCGCGTTTGTTTGACATGACCCTCACCTACTTCTCAAGCTCTGGCCTCCCGCCTTGGCGGCGAGCGCTGAGGGGGTCTGGCAGCCCACGATCGCCGGCGCCTCGTGAACGAGTTGGTCATTCTCAAGGGCTGCCACCATAAACAGGGCATAATCCACGCGGCGGGTGAGGTTACTCTCAAGGAGCGGATCGCCGACATGCTTGCTCCATACAGGCAATCCCTGGCTTTCGCCCTCTTCGAGGTCGCTTCCCCGCACGACCGTCCAGCGGGTGTCGCTGGCAAACACCCGCCGGCACGCCTCCACCTGGTCGTCAATGTCCACGATACGGGTCAGCCGCCCCATCCAGCGAGCGAGCAGTTCCTGTCTCTTCAAGGACGGCGGGTAGACATCTTTGCCGTCGCGTGTGATGTGCCAGCCGCAGGAAAAGATGAGGCGGGCGCTCGGCGGCGCATAGTCGAGGACCGCTTGGGCTGTTCCCGACGCGTAGTGGTTAGTCCCCCAAGGGACCAGCACGGTGAGCACTCCGTCACAGCCGGCGACAGCCTGCTGAATCACCTGACGGTCGTTGGTCGCACCGGGGATGACGGTGATGCGCCCTTGGAATGCATCAAGTTTGCTGACGCTGCGTTCTCGACACACGCCTACCACCTCGTAGCCCCGGTCCAGCGCATGCTGGACCATGTACTGCCCGAGCTTCCCGGAAGCCCCCACGATACACACTCTTTTCATTTCGACCTCGCTTCGCAATGGCGCCACCGGCCGTGCCACTTGCTCACCGAGCCCCTTCGGGGCCCCTGCTATCCGGCGTGGCGGCGTGTAGTCTCTCCTGGCGGCTAGCAGTGGCGGGCCACGTCCAGGCATACCAGACGATGAACAGGGTGCAGGCGATCTCAACCGCCGCGAACATCAGATAGAAGCCGTTCGGCGTGTCGCCGATGAGCGACCAGGCGACGAACAGGGTATGAAACCCACCCACCAGGATGTTTGCCCAGCGGTTGGCGCGATAGGGTAACACGCGGGACAGCAGCACCATGGCAATGGCGGTCTCCATCAGGATCGCCGTCACCAGAACAAACCCCTGGGTAATCTGAATGTCTCCCACATAGCCTTCCGCGAAGCGCTTGGCCGCTTCCGGCTGTAACAGGGGATTGAAGAACAGCGCGTAGACGTCCGCGTAGATGTAGTTGAGGACCGCGAAGATCCAAAGCGTCGAAAGCACAACTCGCCGCCGCTCGAACCCTGTCGTCGTATCGTTGGCGTTCATTTGCCACTCCCTTCCTGTATTTTCCCCCTATTCGCTAGGACTTGCTGCGACTGCGCGCTGTCCTGGCGCCGTCTCCAAAGGATTCTTGCGAAGCAGGAGAACCGCGAGCCATATCCACCAGGCGCAGTGGCCTAGCGCATAGGCCGCCACGGCCGGTATGAATAGGGCCGGAATCGCCGTGAGCAGGCCCGCGACACCAATCCCGATACCCAGGTAATTCAGCGTTCTGGGGAATCGCGCGGCCTGCAGTGCAGCCAGGCTCACCAGCAGAGTCCACAATCCACCCGGGATCTCCGCCGTGCCCGAGAGGCCCTGGTGGACTGAGTCTATGGCAAGCCAGGCGGTGGCCGCCTGAACCGGGTTCTGAGCGAAGTCAGCAGCGACGTTGTTCAGGCCGGCAATGTAGACATTCCCGGCGCCGATGAGGAGGGCGGCCCAGATGAGCGCGAACGCCGTCGCCGTGCGCGTCAGAGCCGGCGCCGCGGGCCGCAACTGCTCGTCGAGCGCCTCTGCGAGGAACACAACACAGACGCCGAACAGCACGTAGATGAAGAAGATCCAGATGTGGAACAGCGTTTGCTTGCTTGCGAGGAAAGCTATCTTTTCGACCCCATCAGTGATGCTGGAGGTATCCAGCAGGGTGAAGTTCAGCGCAGCCCCCACCACGTAGGCCGCGGCGAGGATCAGGGCTGAGAGGCCACCGAGTCGCCTGAGATTCATGTGTGTATTCTCCTTCCCGCGATTGTATTGATCTACACACACATCGTAGCGCCGGAAGGGTATGTCTGTGAAGACACTTAAGTATGAGTTGAGAGTGTTGTTGTGGGGTGCGAGTGAGGCGCGGTCAGAGCAGGCCGAGTTCGCGTGCCCGGGCAACCGCTTCGGTCCGCCTGGCGACCTGCAACTTCTCGAAAATGATGCGATTGTGCCCTTTGATCGTATTCAGGGCCAGGAACAGCCTGGCGCCGATCTCTTGGTTCGACAGTCCTTGAGCGATCAGCCGCAGTATCTCCAACTCGCGTTGGGTCAGCGGCTCAACGAAGTCCGGGCTAGGGCTGCTGACATCGGCCCGTGTCTTCGATGGCGGCTCGGCTTCCGGTTGGGCGAAGGCAGCCAGAAGTCTATCCACGTAACTGCTCGGTAGCTGAACGCGGTGACGATAATCCAAGAGCGCGCAGCGCATCGGCGCGCCTTCATCCACAAAGAGACGGATGAAGCCGCCTGGCTCGGCCAGCGCCAACGCCTCGCCCAACACATGCGCCGCCTCGTCTTTTTCGCCGGCCAGGTAGTGGCCCACCACCTGGAGAACCATCGTTCTGAGCCGCTGATCCGCCCACCCCCGAGCGTCCGCGTCCCGACAGACGGGTTCCAGTACGGCGAGCGCGGCGGACGCGTCACCCTGAGCGATAAGCACACGCGCCCGGCTGAGCGGGAGGTCGTACTGCCGGGCCAGTTGAGCGGCTGCCGTGACCTGGCCTTGGTGAAGCAGGGTCAAGACCTGGACGGCGGCAATCTCTGGCAGCTGTTGCGTGAAGCCTCTCTCGCTCGCAGACTGGTACGCCTGCGCCAACATGGCGGCAGCGCCACCGCCATCGCCGTGGGCGAGTCTCACACGGGCCAGGTGCACTTCGCTGATAATAAATCTGTCAATCGCGGGATCATATTGCCGCGCCAGTTGAAGGCTTTGTCGGCCGTGCCGCTCGGCCGCCTCCAGATCGTTCCACTCGTAGCATATGCGAGCCAGGCCAATATACTCTTCGTTGGCATTCGGTGGCCCCTGATCGCTGAGTAGTTGCAGGGAGCGCCGGTAGGTTCCGGCCGCCTGATGAAGCTGGTTCTCGGATTCCTGGAGTTGGCCGAGGCAGGTTGAAGCCAGGACGGTGTAGTAGGTATTGCCAGACGCCAGGCGGATCGCTTCGTCATAGGCCTCGCCGGCGGCCGCCCGATCCCCTTGGATCTGATACGCAAACCCCAACGCCCACACAGCCCGGCTGCGTGAAGGCTGGTTATCTGGGTCCAGGTACGCCAGGGCGCGGCGCGCCTGGATCAGCGTGGCTTCCGGCCGGTAGCGGAGGAGCGCCAGGGTGGCGCGTATGGCGGCTATTTGTCCGATCAGGTCGCGGGTCCGGGCATCGAGATCGGCAGTCTGCATGGCTTTCTCAGCCGCTTGTAACTTCTCTTCGACACCCGTTGTCTGTCCCGCCATGAGCGACGACGTGGCCGACCTGACCCATAACCAGGGCCTGGCGTCCAAGATGGTCTTGGGCAGCATTTCCAGCCAGTTGAGTACGGCGGTCACCACGGGGAGGGAGTGCAGCGGTATCCTCCCTCCCTGAATCAGCCGCTCGGCCCGTTCAATGTCATGGGCGGCAGCCGCATGGCGGAAGGCTTCGATTTCCAGGGCATTGTCCTCGTACCACTGGCTGGCGCGGGTGTGGTACTGGGCCACGCGATCCGGCTGCTGCGGATACAGCGCATGCAGCCGCTGCCGCAGCAAATCCGCAAAGAGATGGTGATAGCGATACCAGCGACGGCCGCCATCCAGGGGTATGATGAAAAGGTTGGCGCGTTCCAGATACTCCAGCATCTCCTGCCCGCTGGCAGGGAGAACGGGCCGGTCGTCTTCGTAGGCCACCGCCTCGCACAGCGGACCGCACATGCGGTCGAGGATGGAGGTACGCAACAAGAAAGTCTGGATGCTCGCAGGTTGCTGGAACAGCACTTCTTCCAACAGATAATCCAGCACAAAGCGATGGCTGCCGGTGAATGAGTTGATGAAGCTGGTCCTGTCGTCAAGGCTCCGCATTAGCCCGACCCCTTGCAAGGCGAGGGCGGCCAGCTGTAGGCCCGCAATCCAGCCTTCGGTGCGGGCTTCCATTGCGGCGATGTCTTCGGCCGATAAGTTAAGGTCCATCACCCCGTTGAGAAACTCAGCCACTTCGGCGGGCGCGAAGCGCAGGTCGGCGGCGCGCAACTCGACCAGCTGGCCCCGCCCACGCAACCGAGCGAGAGGGAGCTGCGGATCCTCGCGGGTGACGATGGCGACGTGCATATGGGGGGGGAGGTGCTCGACCAGGAAAGCTATGGCCTGGTCCACTTGCGTCGAATCCACGAGATGGTAGTCGTCGAGGACGAGTACGAAATCGGCGGGTATTGCGGTGGTCTCGTTGAGCAGCGCAGTGAGGAGGACCTCCATCGGAGGCGGATGCGGCGCCTGGAGTGACACCAGGACGTCCGCTCCGAAAGCCGTCTCAATCGTCTGCAAGGTCGCAATGAGGTAGGCAAGGAAGCGTAGCGGATCACTGTCCGCCACCTCCAGGGACAACCACGCGACGCGCACCTTGGGCTCGAATTGCTCGAGCCCGGCCACCCATTCGGCGGCAAGCGTGGTCTTGCCGAAGCCGGCCGGCGCGGAGATGAGGGTCAGTTTGCGCGCGAAGCCCCCATTTTGGCGCAACTCCGCATTGAGCCGTCCGACAAGGTGAGGACGGCGGACGGCTCCGGGCCGCAGTTGAGGGACGAATAGCTTCGTAGCCAGGACTGAGGCAGGCATACACTAACGTGTGAGCAGCTGAACGGCGGGCGACAGCCTGCCGCTATCGGCGATATTGTGTTGGGCATCGAGGTCGGCGTTCCGATCGACTCATCCATCCTAAGTATAGGGCATTGTTGGGGAGATGTGGGTGGAGGAGCCACAACGGGTAGTAGACGTTGCGCTATAGAGAGGGTTGACCCTGCGGGCAGGAGCTTCACCTGAGCCATCTATGGTGACGCGCTGCGGGAAGCGGTCGGCGAAGAGCAACGCGGAGACCGCGCCCATGGACTGGCCCATGAGGTGGATCGGCCCTTCGATAGCGAGCTGATCCACGGCCTCAGCCAGCGCCGCGTTGAACGCCTCCAGGGTGTTGCCGCCGCGCAGCGCCTCGGCGCGCTGCCAGCCCGGCATGTCGAAGGCGTAGAGACGAAAGCCGCGCGTGGTTTGAATGACCGAAAGGATGTGCTCCCAGAAACCGGCCCAGCCGTGGATAAGGATCAACGGCTCCCCTTCACCGCACACAGTGTAACTCAGGGTCGAAGCGCCGACGTCCACCGTCCGGCGCTCTAGCTGTGGTGTCACCATCACACCATCCTTCAGCGGCAGGCTTCGGCGGCCGCGCCCAGCTGGTCAATCTGCACCCGCAAGGCCGCCGGATTATTGCTCATCACCGCGTCAACCTCTAGCCTCAGGTAGTGCGCCAGGCGCTTGCCCGGCCGCGTGTCGAGCGGGCAAACCCACTGGCCCTGGCGGTGGGCAGACGCGACGTAGCCAGGATTGGCGTACAAGACCGGCCAGAATGGGCCAAGGATTTGAGAATGCTCCACGGGCATCGGCTCCAGAACCGATATATAGCCCGTCGGAAAGGATGGGCAGGCACGCAGGACGGCGTCGAGGCGCGGCCGATGGAAGGCGAGGGCCACGACCTGCCGCTGCTCGATGCGCGCTTCAACCAGCCGCGCCAGCTTCTCGGCCCACGCGCGCTGGGCAAAACGCGGGTCCTTCAGCTCGACGGCCAACATCACGCTCATCGGAATCGCGTCCAGCGTCTGGGCCAGCGTCGGAATGCGCTCGCTCTGCCAACGCAGCCCCAGGCGCGATTGGATCGGCAACGCGGTCACGCGCCGCGCCGCCGTCTGATCCACCCGGCCCGGCTGCCCCGTCATGCGTTTCAACGTGGCGTCGTGGTGGCACACAAGCTCGCCGTCCGCCGTAAACCACAGGTCGGTCTCGATGATGTCGGCGCCGGCCTCGACCGCAGCCGTGAATGCCGCCAGCGTGTTCTCCGGGGCCAGGTCCGACGCGCCGCGGTGGGCGAGGATGTACGGCTTGGGGCGGTCCAGCAACGGGTGCATGCGTCGCCTCCTTTCAGGCGGCTTGCCGCAGCGGTGGCCGTTCCAGGACGGCCTGATAGTCGTCCAGGAGACCGTCGAGGATGGTGGGCCACGTCTGGCGGGTGGCGCGCTCGCGCCCGTTGACGCCGAGGGCCGCCGCGTAGGCCGGATCCGCCGTCAGTTGTCGCACGGCGCTGACCAGCCCGGCCACGTCATCGCGCGCAAAAAGCAGACCATTGGCGTCGCTGATAACGTGTTCCAGGACGCCACCCGACGCCGGCGCGACGACCGGCAGGCCGGACGCCATCGCCTCCAGAACGACGTTCCCCAGGGTCTCGTTGGCCGAGGGGAACACGAAGACATCCGCGGCGGCGTAGGCGTTCGCCAGGTCCTCGCCGAGCAGATACCCTGTGAAGACGGCGCGGGCCCCGGCGAACAGGCTCTCCAGGGCTGGGCGGCTCGGCCCGTCGCCGACGACCGCCAGCCGGGCGTGGGGCAGAGCGTCCAGGACGGGCCGCAGCAGGTCAACGCGCTTTTCCACCGACAGCCGGCCGACGTAGAGCAGCAGCGGCGCGTCAGGATCATCCTGCGTCAATCGCCGCCGCCACTCCTCGGTGCGCTTGCCCGGGTGGAAGCGCTGGGTGTCTACGCCCCGCGTCCAGATCTTCACGCGGGGCACGCCCTGCTCGGTCAGGTCGGCCAGGGTCGCGCGCGAAGGGCAGAGGTTCAGGTCGGCCTGGCTGTGAAGCCAGCGCACGTAGGCCCACAGCGGGTTGCACAGAAGCCCCATCCCCCAACGCCGGGCATAGCCGGGCACGTCGGTGTGGTACGAGGCGACGAGGGGAACTTTGAGGCGATGCGCCTGGCGCAGACCGACGACGCCGAGGGAGAACGGGTTGAACACATGGATGAGGTCGGGGCGAAATGCATTCAGGTGCGCCCGCAGATCAACGCTGGGCGGCACAAGTTTCAGCTCGGGGTAGAAGGGGCACGGGACGGCCTGGAGGCCCCAGACGACGGTGCGCGCGTAGCGGTTTGGCCCGCCCTCCGGGGCAAATAGCACGCTGGTGTGGCCGCGCAGGGCGAGATGGTCGAGGAGATACCGCAGAGTGGTGACGACGCCATCAACTTTGGGCATGAACACTTCACTGAACAGTGCGACTCGCATGGGTCTCTCCTTTCATTCTAGCTGGAGCGACTAGATGAGACGCCCGCCCGGCGGTGGTTACGTCCAGTAGCCCCAATCGTGGCTGCGCCACCGCGTGGGCATCAGGCGCGTGTAGAGCAAAGCGCACCGCGTCACGGAGTGCAGCGCCTTGCGCGTCGCGCCGCGCCGCAGCCGGCGCTGGTCGCGGGCGTAGACCCTCAGGTTTGGGGCGAAGGTGACGCGATAGCCGGCGCGCTGCACGCGCCACACGATTTCGGTGTCCTCGTTCACCGAGAGCCGACAATCAAAGCCGCCGACGGCCAGGAAAGCGCGCCGCGACAGCAGAAGGTTTGAGCCGGATGCTGCCGCGATGCCGAGGGCATGGGACAGGCGCTGGCCGCGCACGAACCAGCGGTAGTAGCCGGCGTACTCGTCGGCGGAGAGCTTGGGGCCGTAGAGGGTGTCCGATCCCGTGTAGCCGAGAAGGCGGTCGAAGTAGTCGGGGGCAAAGACGACGTCCGCATCGGTACACAGCAGCCACGGTGTTTGCGCGATCAGGCCGCCAAGCTGGCGGGCCGCAGGAATGCGCAGGGGACGGCGCACGATGCGCGTCTTGTGGGGACGAAGGACGGCGGCGAGATCGGGGGTCTCGTCGCCGCTGGCGTCAACGAGGATCAGCTCGACCTCTGGGGGGAGCGAGGCGAGGAAGGCGGGGATGTTGTCGCGTTCGTTGCGAGTCGGCACGACCACGGTCACATCGGTGAGGCGCACGTCTATGCTCCTAAGTCGCGTTGCCGTGCAGAGCATAGCCTTGGACATTGAAATCGGCGTTAAGGGCGTGTTAAGGGTGGGGGTGGTTTTCGTAAAACGGGGTTAACCGCGAGTGTTAAGGAAATTTAGCGTGGGTTTAGCGCAGCGTTAACAGCGAGTGCATGAGCGCTTAACGCTGGCGCGGCATAATTGGTCGTGGGTTGGATCTGGCTCACGAGGCTTCGGGCCGGAAAAAGCGAAACGAGGTAGATGTTTGTCTCTACCCCGCTCGTGTGTCCGTGTTTGGGATTGTTAGCAAGAAATTGGCTTAGTTAGCCGCGACCCGAAGCCTCTCCTTTGCGCCACGGCGGATGAAAAGCGTCAGGTATTGTGTCACCGTGGCGTCGTTTAGCTCGGCGGCCTCGGCGTAGACCGCCTGTTCGACGTCGGTCCACGCCACCTCGCCGCCTAGTTCGTGATACAGTCTTTCGACGATCCCGTTCACCACATCAGAGTCGCCGGCTTCGGTCTCCGCTACGGGATTTGACCATTGCGCGGACATAGCGATTCCCAAACCTTTCGTTCAATTGACGTCCTGGTTTGCCGGCGCCGGGCACAGCAGGCAGCTGCCTTGCCTGCGGCAGACGGCGGACACGCCTATTCTACACCCGCTTGTGGCCGTTGTGGAAACACAGCCGAGCCACCATCAGCTTGTCCCACGGATAACGCATGACTATCTCATCCTCCCGCAGCCCGCTGCGGGCCGTCATCTTCGACTGGGCGGGCACGACCGTGGACTACGGCTGCTTCGCCCCCGTGACCGTCTTTGTCGAGGTCTTCGGACAGCGCGGCGTGCCGATCACCGTCGAGCAGGCGCGCGCGCCCATGGGGCTGGCAAAGCGGGATCACATCCGCGCCATCGCTGCGATGCCCCCGGTCGCCGAGGCGTGGCGGACGCGCCACGGCCGCGACTGGACCGAGGCCGACATAGACGCCATGTTCCAGGACTCGGTCCCGCTTCAGATGTCGGTCCTGTTGAACCACGCGGACGTCATCCCCGGCGTCGCCGAGGCCACGGCGGCCTGCCGCGCGCGCGGCCTGAAGATCGGCTCGACGACGGGCTATAGTCGGCCATTGATGGAAGCGCTCGTCCCGGTGGCGGCCAGGAATGGCTACCAACCCGACGCCTGGCTCTGCCCCAGCGACGTGCCGGCCGGCCGGCCGGCCCCCTACATGGTGTATCTCAACGCCATCCGCCTCCAGGCCTACCCGATGGCGGCGCTAGTGAAGGTGGGGGATACGGTTCCCGATATCGAGGAGGGCCTGAACGCCGCCATGTGGACCGTGGGGGTGGCGAAGACCGGCAACGAGCTGGGCCTGAGCCGCGCCGAGGCGGAGGCTTTGCCGCCGGAGGAGCTGCGCCGGCGCGTGCAGCCCATTTACGAGCGGCTGATGGCGGCCGGCGCGCACTACGTGATTGACAGCATCGCCGACCTTCTCCCGGTCCTCGACGACATCGAGGGGCGGCTGGCGCGCGGCGAGCGCCCATGATGGCGTGAATGTTAAGCGCAGTTGAAAAAAGATTAAACAGCCGTTTGTCGTCGTTTAACACTGGCGTGGTAACTTCAGGGGTGTTGAGTCCAATTCGCCGGAAGAGGAGAATCCCATGCGTTTCAAGCTCCCCAGTCTCTTCGTTCTGATGTCCGTCCTGACGCTGGCGATCGTCGTGTCGGCCTGCGCCCAGGCTCCCGCCGCCCCTGCGTCCGCGCCGGCTGCGGTAGCGACCGTCGCCGCCGTTGCGCCTACGGCTGCGGCCGTCGCGCAGAAGGCCGCCGAAGCGCCGACGAAGGCTCCTGAAGCCACGGCCACGACCGCGCCCAAGCTCACGACGGCGCCGACGACCGCCCCAACCGCTGCGCCGAAGGCGGCGGCCACCGCAGCCCCCACGGGCGCGGCTGCGAAGGCCGCGATGCCGGTCAACATGGATGCCCTGGTGGCCGCCGCTAAAGCGGAAGGCGCCTGGTCGCCCATCGCCCTGCCGAACGACTGGCTGAACTACGGCCAGATCAAGCAAACCTTCGGGGACCGCTACGGCCTCAAGATCAACGACATTGACCCGCAGGCCGGCTCGCAGGACGAAATCAACGCCATCAAGGCCAACAAGGATAGCAAAGGCCCCGGCGCCCCCGACGTCGTCGAAGTCGGCTACGCCTTCGGCCCGCAGATGGAAGACGGCCTGTGCGAGCCGTACAAAGTTGCCACGTGGGACAGTATCCCGGCCGATGTGAAGTCCAAGGACGGCTGCTGGACCCCGGCCTACTACGGCGTGTTCTCCTTCGCGGTGAACACCGACGTTGTGAAGAACGTCCCCCAGGACTGGGCTGATCTCCTGAAGCCCGAGTACAAGAACATGATCGCCCTCGCCGGCGACCCCCTCGCCTCGAACCAGGCGCAGCAGTCCATCTTCGCGGCGGCGCTCGCCAACGGCGGCACGCCCGACAACGCCATGCCCGGCCTCGACTTCTTCGCCAAGCTCGCCCAGCAGGGCAACCTCGTCCCGGTCGTCGGCACCCAGGCGACGCTGGCCAAGGGCGAGACGCCCATCCTCATCACCTGGGATTACCTGGCGTCGGGCTACAAGGACATCCTCAAGGGCAACCCCAACCTCCAGGTCGTCATTCCGAAGTCCTCGGTGTTCGGCGGCGCCTACATCGAGTCCATCAGCAAGTACGCGCCGCACCCCAACGCGGCCAAGCTGTGGAAGGAGTACCTGCTGAGCGACGAAGTGCAGCTTCAGTACCTGAAGGGCTTCGCGCGCCCCATCCGCTACGATGACCTGAAGAAGCGCGGCCTCATCCCCGCCGAGCTGGCGAAGCAGCTGCCGCCGGACGAGTATTATGCCAAGGCCGTGTTCCCTAGCGGCCCACAGGTGACCGCCGCTCGCAAGCTCATCGCCGATAACTGGGACAAGGTCGTCGGCGTGAAGGTCGCCAAGTAGAGTCGTCCGGACAAGCAGCAGGCGTCTCCCCTGGCTCAACCGCGTGGTTGGGCCAGGGGAGCGACCCTAGAAAGCGATAGAGCATGGCGACCGACGCCTTGGCGCAGGCCCGACCGGCCCGGCCGCGGGCCGTGGCGGAGACAAAAGCGCTCTGGGACTGGCTGGGCCTCGCGCCCTTTTTTGTGTTTTCGGCGGCCTTTCTCCTTCTCCCCACGGCTTACCTGTTGTGGGGCAGTCTGCAAGACAAGCAGGGGCAGTTCACGCTCGAAAACGTCGCCGGGCTGTTCCAGCCGGCCATCCTCGACGCCTACTGGCTGAGCATCCAGATTAGCGTCGTCACGTCGCTGGTCGGCGGGGTGTTCGGCTTCCTGATTGCGTTTGCCATTACCCGCCTCAAGACGCCCCACCACGTCCGCACCGGGTTCCTGACATTCTCTGGCGTGGCCGCCAACTTCGCCGGCGTCCCGCTCGCGTTTGCGTTCATTGCCACCCTGGGGCGCACGGGGTTTTTGACGGGCGTCCTCAAGAACACCCTGGGCATTGACCTGTATGGCTATGGCTTCAATCTCTACAGCTTTCTGGGCATCAGCCTGACCTACATGTACTTCCAGCTCCCCCTGATGGTGCTCATTATCACGCCCGGCATCCAGGGCCTGCGGCGGGAGTGGGAGGAGGCGGCGGCGAGCCTGGGCGCGACGCCGTGGCAGTATTGGCGTCACGTCGGCTTCCCCATCTTGCTGCCGTCGCTGCTGGGCACGATGATCCTGCTGTTCGGCAACGCGTTCGGCGCGTATGCCACGGCGTTTGCCTTGACCGGCGGCACCTTTGGCCTGGCGACCATCCTCATCGGGCGGCAGATTCGCGGCGACGTGCTCCAAAACCCGGGTCTCGGCTACGCCGTCGCCGCCGGCATGATCTTCATCATGGCCCTGTGCATCGGCGTCTACACCCTGCTCCAGCGGCGGACGGAAAGGTGGCTGAAATGAAGGGCCATTCGGTGTGGGTGTGGCTGCTCGTTCTCCTCGGCGTCCTGTTCTTCGTCGTGCCGCTGTGGGGAACGTTCGACTTCTCGCTGCGTGCGGTGCGCGATCAGCTCACGTTTGCGGCCTACGAGCGCGTTCTCACTGATCCGCGCTTCCTGCCGCGCTTCGGCTACTCGCTCGTCATGGCCGCCCTGACGATCATCGGCAGCATCCTCGTCGTCGTTCCGGCCGCCTACTGGGTCCGTCTCCGCGTTCCCCAGGCGCGACCCTACGTCGAGTTTATCACGCTCTTGCCGTTCGTCGTCCCGGCTATCGTGCTGGTCTTCGGCCTGGTGCGGTTCTACAGCCGCCCGCCACTGCCGCTGACGGCCACCGAGCTGGGGTCGGACGTGCTGCTGCTGTGCGCCTATGTCGCCATTACGCTGCCCTATATGTACCGCGCCGTGGACATCGGCCTGCGCTCAATAGACGTGCGCACGCTGACTGAGGCGGCGCAGAGCCTGGGCGCGGGCTGGCCGACGATCTTCTGGCGCGTCATTCTGCCCAATTTGCGCGGCTCGATCCTGAGCGGCGCATTCCTCACGTTCACGACCGTGATCGGTGAGCTGACCATCGCTGTGTTCCTGGTGCGCCCCGCGTTTGGGCCGTACATGGCGCTGCTCGGGCAGACGCGCGCTTACGAGCCGGCGGCGCTCGCCATCATGAGCCTGCTGATGACGTGGCTCGCGGTGGGCCTGATTCAGTATTTCGGGCGCAGCTCACGCGGCGAGGCGCAGCTGGCCGGCGCTCGCTAAGGACAGACGTTATGGCATATCTCGAGCTTGTTGATGTAGGCAAGACGTATGGTAGCCATGTCGCCGTCGAAGGGTTCAACCTGGAGGTGCGGCAGGGTGAGTTTGTCTCGTTCCTGGGGCCAAGTGGCTGCGGCAAGACGACGACGCTGCGCATAATCGCCGGCTTCGAGACGCCGACATCGGGCATCATTCGCCTCAACAATGTCATCATCACCGACACGCCCCCGAATCGGCGGCGCGTCGGCATGGTCTTCCAGTCCTACGCCCTGTTCCCCAACATGACCGTCGCCGAGAACATCGCTTTTGGGCTGAACATCGCGCGCCGCCCCAAAGACGAGATCAGCCAGCGCGTCGCCGAGATGCTGGCGCTCATCAAGATGGAGGCGTATGGGCCGCGCTACCCCGCGCAGCTGTCCGGCGGACAGCAGCAGCGCGTCGCCCTGGCGCGCGCTCTCGCCATTCAGCCGACCGTGCTGCTCCTGGACGAGCCACTGTCGGCGCTGGACGCAAAAATCCGCATTGAGCTGCGCAACGAGATCCGCAGCATCCAACGTCAGCTCGGCATCACCACCGTCTACGTGACCCACGACCAGGAAGAGGCGTTGTCCCTCTCCGACCGCATCGTTGTCATGTCCGAGGGCCACATCGAGCAGATCGGCGAGCCGTTCGAGATCTATAACTTCCCGCGCACGAAGTTCGTCGCCTCTTTCATCGGCACGTTGAACTACGTGCCGGCCGAGGTGCGCGAGGCGGAGCGCGGCCGCGTCGCCATCGCCGGGCAGGAAATCAGCCTGGCGACGAAGCCGCTCCAATCGCCGGCGGGCAGCACGGTGTGGGTCGGGCTGCGCCCCGAGAGTCTGTCCCTGGGACAGATGAACGGCAACTCCAACCTGCTGCGCGGGAGCGTCGAGCACGTCGCGTTCCTCGGCTCCATCGTCCGCATCGAGGTCGGCCTGGGCGGCGTGTCCGTCCACCTCGACGAGTTCAACAGTCCGCAGCTCCAGTTGCCCAAGGTCGGCGACCAGGTGTCGCTGAGCTTTCCGCCCGAAGCGTGCTTTACCATCGGCGCGACCGACCACCCACCCGCCGCGTAGCCACCTCAAAGAGGTTATCATGCCCTCCTATGACCTGATCATCATCGGCGCGGGCGTCCTGGGCGCGTTTCATGCCTATTTCGCGGCGCAGACGGGCGCCCGCGTCCTGCTCGTCGAGCGCAACGCCCTACCGAATGACGCCTCGACGCGCAACTTCGGCATGGTCGTTCGCACCATCGCGCCGCCTTACGGCGAGTGGTCGGACATCGTGGCCGACTCGCAGGCCATCTACCGCGAGGTGCAGGCGCAGCGCGACGTCGGCGTGCGCGCCACCGGCAGCCTGTACGTCGCTTCCACCGAGACCGAGAACCGTGTGCTGCAAGAGTTCGCCCAAATCTACGGTGCGGACTATCCCTGCGCGTATCTGGCCTCGGCCGACGCGCTCTACGGCTACCACTTCATCCGACCGTCGTACTGCGCCGGGGCGCTTGTCTTCCCCGACGATCTCAGCCTCGACCCGCGCGTGCTTCTGGCCCGCTTCATCCCCCTCCTCACCGATTCGCTGCCCGTGGAATACGCGCCCTACATTCACGTGACCAGCGTCAAGGCCGCCGCCGACCACTGCGCGGTGCGTACCGCGACCGGCGCGACGTACATCGCCGAGCGGGTCATCGTGTGCAGCGGCGCGGAGTATCGCACCCTGTTCCCGGAGGTCTTCGCGCAGAGCGGCTTGGAAGTGGGCAAGCTCCAGATGATGCGCACCATCCCGCAGCCCATCCCGACCCTGCCGCATTGTCTGCTGTCCGGCATGTCCGTTCGGCGTTACGCCGGCTTCAAGGCGTGCCCAAGCTACAGCGCCATGCAGCAGGAGGCGGTGGACGAGGAAATCACGCGCTACGACCTGCATTTGCTGCTCAAGGAGGAGGCCGACGGCTCGGTCATCATCGGCGACTCGCACCAGTACAGCACGTTCGCCGACGCGAATCTGCTGGAAGAGCGCACCACACCGGCCATCAACGACGCCATCCTGCGCTACGCCCAGAAGATGGTGAATCTCCCGACGTGGACGATGCAGGGCATCTGGAACGGCTACTACCTACTTCACCGCGAGAAGGCGGTGTTTACGCACACGATTGACGGCCGCATCCATATCGTCACGGGCATCGGGGGCAAGGGGATGTCCAGCTCGCCGGGCTTCGCGCGGCGGAGCGTCGAAGGGATTTTCGCCGCGCAACCCGTCGCGTGACCTCATCTGCCAACTTTCCGCCAGCGGTTGCGTATAGTCTCATGGATGGAGTCGAAACCGGCGGCTGACAGCCGTTTGGCTGCGCGACTCGCAAGCGACATACTTACCTTGGCAGAGAGGGCTATGCCATCCCAACCGACTGAACGCCGCGTGGGTGACGCCGAGCAGCGCGCCGGGGCCGAGGACTTCCAGAAATTCCTGCTGGACCGCCCGCAGCAGCTCAGCGCGCTGGAGTACGGCTTCCGCCCGGCGGACCCGTCGGTGGGGCTGGCGCGCCGCTCGACCAGGCTCACGGTGTGGACCCGGCCAGCCCAACACCGTCCTGGAAGTGCCGCGCGCCGAAGTCATCCAGGCGGCCATGGCGACGTGGAAGCAGACCAAGCGCCCGGTCGACCTGACAGTCGTCGTGGACACATCCGGAAGCATGCGCGGCGACAAAATCAACGCCGGGCGGAGCAGCCTGGCGCAGTTCATCAACCTGCTCGACGACCGCGACCGCCTGCAAGTCATCGTCTTTAACAGTAAGCTGAACGAGATGTCGCCCCTGTCGCCCATCGCTCCTAAGCGCGCCGACCTCGTGCGCCGCGTCTCGGGCATCGTCGAGGGCGGGGAGACGCGGCTGTATGACACTGTCCTGGACGCCTACAAAGGGCTGACGGACAAGGGCAATCCGAAGTCTATCCGCGCGGTCGTTGTGCTGACCGACGGCCAGGATAACCAATCAGCCACCAAGTTACCCGCCCTCGCGTCCGCGATCCAAATACCGCCGGAGCAGGGCGGCAACGCCATCAAAGTATTCACGATTGCGTACGGGAGTGACGCGGACCGCGACGTCCTGAAGCAGATCGCGGACGCAACCGGGGCGCGGATGTACGAAGGGAAACCGGAGAACATCCAGCAGGTGTACAACGACATAGCCACCTTCTTCTAGAGGCATCGCCAGCGCATGAGTCCGTCCAACGCCCTCCGCAAGCCCACGGTCCTCGTCACCCTCACCCCCGCCCCTCTTCCCCCGTGTGGGAGAAGGGCGCTAGAGGTTTTCTCCCTTCCGCGCAAAGCGCAAGGGGCCGGGTTTTCTGCGATCAGGCCTGCCTTCGGGCGCGCCAAGCCAGGCCGAGCACTACAAGCGCGATGCCGATTACGAGGCCAAGCCACGCCGTCTCGGGCAAGTCGTTGCCGCCGGTGGTGGGAAGAGCCGCTGTCGCTCCGGCGATGTTAGTCGTCTGGGTGAAGTCGAAGGCGTTCAGCATTGGAGACTGGACCGCGGACAGCACCCGCTGATGATGTACCAGGCCCGGGTCACGTCTTGGTGATTATCCAGGCTCTTTCCGAGATCACTTCGGGGAGTCTACAGCGTCTCTATCTTTGCGTGTTCCGCATCGCGCCCATCGCGCCACTCAATGAGTCGTCACATGTGACACCTTCTCCAACAGCTCGCGCCTCGATCAAGTCTAGGGTGTCGAAGCCCTCGGTGAACCAGTCATAGATTGCTGCCAGTATCGCCCGGGCTTCGTCCGTCCGGCCCTGGCGGCGCCACAGGCGGGCCAGGCTGACGGTGGCGCGCAATTCCCACAGCCGCGCCCCTTGCTGCTGGGCCACGGTAATCGCACGCTGGAAACATGCCTCCGCCTGGGCTTGGTCGGCGCCCTCCAGCCATAGCAACTCTCCTCTGAGTCGCCACAGCTTGGCTTCGCCAAAGCGCAGCCCGACCTGCTCAATCAGGGTCAGCGCCTCGTCAACAGTCCCCAGTGCCTGCTCAATCTGACCTGCCGCTCGATAGGCTCTCGCCAGGACCTCCAGGTGCATGACCCGGCCAGTGGCCGTGCCCATCGCCTGCCACGCTGCCGTGCCCTGACGGATCTGGGCGATGCCCTGCTCGACCTGCCCCTGCTCCGTCAAACTGAGGCCCTCGGTAATCCTGGCCAGCACTTGGAAGACGACAAGCCCGTTGGCCGCCGCGAGGCCCAGCAGCTCCTGCTGATGCGCCTGCGCTGCCTCTGGCTCGCGTCGAAATGAGTGGAACAAGGCCCCGTCAATGGCGAGCGCAAACGCCAGCGTTGCCGGCTGGCCCAGCTGGCGTGCTCGCGCGATAGCCGCCTCACTGTATCTCGCCCCTTGGTCCGCGTACCCCAACGGCCAGATCGTCCAGGCCAGCCAAGTCAGGCACGTAACCTTCTCGTCGAGGCCCATGAGCAAATCGAAAGACGCGGCAGGCTGAGTGTCGTAGAGCCGCAACGCTTTCTCTAGATGCTCGCGGGCCGTGCGAAATTCTCCGCGCAAAACGAACGCAAGCCCGACGGACTGATGAGCTGCGGCGCGAAAAAGAGGGTCTTCGACCTGGTGCGCCAACTGAAGGAGCTCCTCGCCCACCGCAAGCGCTTTCTGGATTTCGCCCTGTCCGGCATACGTGAAAGATAGGGCCAACAGGGTCGCGGCGAGATGCGTTCCGGAGTCGAGGGCGTAGGCCAGCTCATAGGCGCGCGCCAACGCGCTCCTCGCCTCCGGTCCGCCCCACCCTCGCGCGATAGAAAGCGGGCTGGACAGGGCGTACCGTAAGGCCGTCTCTTGCTCGGTACGCGCGGGCGAAGCCGGCTGCGTCGCCAGCAGGGCCAGGGCGTGCATATAGTGCGCAATTGCCTCCTCGCACGCGGCCAGCCGCATGGCTTCGTCCCCGGCCCGGCGCCGGTAGAGTACCGCTTTGTCAATAAGCCCCGCCCGCTCGAAGTGCCACGCGAGCCGCGGCGCCCGGCTCGTGTCGTGATCGTCGGCTGCGGCGTAGAGTGATTCGAGTGTCGCCCCGACGGCTTCGTGCAGATACGCCCGCTCCGCGTCGTCGAGCCTGGCGTAAAGGTACTGCCAGAACAGATGGTGGCGGAAACGATAGCGGGACAAGCGACGATCCTGAACCCGCTGCAAGCCCTGGCTGCGCACGAGGTGATAGTCACGGCTCAACGCATAGCCCAACAGCGCCTTAGCCTCGCGCCCTTCCAGGCCTTGCACCTGGGCCACGATCTCCGCCGTAAACTCCTCCCCTTCGACGCTCGCAATGCTCAAGAGCGCCTGCACCTCGGCCGGGAGGCGCTCGATTCGCTCGGCCACAATCGCTTCGACGCGCGCCGGCAAGGTGTTCCAGTCCAGGGTCTCGCCCTCGATCCACTCCCCCGCCTCATTCCGCGTCAAGCCGGCATGCTCCCGAAGGGTTGCCAGTAGCTCGACGGCGAACAAGGGGTGCGCCTCCGTGTGGCGGTAGAGGGTCTCGCGAAACGCCTCGCCCAACCGATTCGGCTGGCTATCCAGGAGCGCGTCAATGAACGGCCGCCCCGCAGCCTGGTTCAAGTCCAGTGCGATCTCGCCGAGGTCACGCTGCATCTCGTGCACAACGGCCATCAGCGGATGTCGCCCACTGTCGCGGCCGAGAGCGACATCCTCTGGGCGGTAGGCTCCGACAATCAGGATGTGGCTGCCGGCGAGGGACCGTCCCAGGTGGAAGAGCAGGCTGATGGAGCCATTGTCGGCCCACTGCAAGTCGTCCAGGAGGAGTATGAGCGGGTGGTGACGCGCCAGGGCGCGCAGGAAGGTTGTGACCTGCTCGAAGAGAGCCGATTGCTCCATAGTGGTTGCGCCCTTGTTGCGCTCGGCATAGTTGCGCACGCGGGCGGCCAGCGTCGCGTCTGCGCCCACTCTGGTTGGTATCTCCTCGGTCATCGCGAAGCTCTCGGCACGGAGCGCCAGGGCTTCGCCGGCGACAAATCGGTCAATAAGCCCCGGCGCGCTTTCCACCATCGTCCGCACGGCTGTGGGCGCTACAGCCCACAGCCGCTGGACGTACTCGGGCGTCGTCGCGCGACCGGCCTGCAAAACGTCGACGTCCCCGGTGAGCATCTGCACAACCTCACGAAAGGGCAGGTAGGGATCTCCAAGGCCAATGGAAGCTCGGCAGCGGCCGGCCGCGCCGACGGCGTTTCGGTGGGCAGCAATGGCGCGGCGCGCAAACTCGTGCATCAGGGTCGTCTTGCCGCTGCCCGCTTCCCCGGTGACGAAGACCACGCGGCCCGCACCGGTCAGCGCCTGGTCCAGGTGGGCTTCCAACTGGGCCAGCTCGTGCTCGCGGACGACAAACGGAGCGCTGCGTCTCCCATCATCCTTCACCTGAGACAACACGTCCTGGAGCGTTCCGGCGCGGATTCGGTCGCGCAGGTCGGTGGTTTCTTGAGCCGGCGCAACGTCCAGCTCCTCGGCCAGCATGCGGCGGCACGTTTCATATTGAGCCAGGGCCGCGTTGCCTTTTCCGTTGAGAGCCAGCGCGATCATCAGCTGACGGTGGGCAGACTCGTCCCATGGGTCCAGAGTCAGCTGTCGGCGCGCCCAGGCCTCGGCCGGCGTGAACTGGCGCTGGGCAATGTATGCAGCGGTCAAACGGTGCAACGCTGCCAGTTCCTGGCGCGCGGATTGCTCGCGCTTGAACAACAGCCACTCATCAAAAGCGGTAGAATGGCCGGTTGAAAAGCCTTCTAGAAAAGGGCCGCGGCATCGAGCGACGGCCTGTTCCAGGTCGCCGAGTGTGGGGTGCGCGTCAAGAAGCCCGGCGAGGGCGACCACGTCGAGCCAGGCATCCGCCTCGGGATTGAACTGGACAGTCTCGCGGCTGATGAGCAGGAACAATGGCGGCGGGGTGGGCAAGGCCGCGCCGGGTGCGTCGAGAAGATGGCGCAGGTTGGCGAGGGCGCCGCGGAGATACGTCAGCGCCGTGGCATTGGGGTAGTCCGGCCAGAGCAGCCCGGCCAAAGCCTCGCGGGAATGGGGGCGGTCCGCTTCAACCGCCAGGTAGACCAGCAACGCGCGCGCCTTGTCCGATCGAAAGCCGACGACAGGGCGCCCCTCCAACACAGCCTGGAATGGCCCCAGCAAGTAAAGCGACAGACGAGACATAGTTCTTCTCCCCCAAAGAACCTACGCCGGAACCTGGTAGTGTCAGCAAGGGCCACTGGCAGCGGACGGGCAAAAAGCGCGTTCAGTGCAGCCGAGTTCCCGTCCGCCTCGCTACGATCTCGCTACGGCTGTTTGATATGCTAAGGCCAAGTAACACGGGCCGCCGAAGGAGCTGTTATGAGCGCCGAGCATCCACGCTACCTGGCTTACATGCTGCGCATATGGGAGGTAGGGAATCAGGATCGGCCTGCCTGGCGGGTATCCCTGGAAAGCCCACACACAGGCGATCGCCAGGTGTTTTCCAGCCTGGACGCATTGCTCGCCTTTCTGCAGGCAGAGACAGGTGGGCCACTACAGCCGTCATCTATCGAGGAGGCCCCCCGCAGGTCTCCATAGCACTCCACAGTCTCATTATACCGCAGAAGAAACCCACTGGTACGCCAGGATGACTACGAATTGCGGTTCCTAGACCGGATTGTCGCGATTGTTACACAGTTCAGCCTCGTCGTTCCCCCTCCGGTAGCTCTACACGATAGCGTGGAGACCCCCCTCTGCTCCCCCCGCCGCTACGATTTCGCTACGTTTGTCTGCTACAGTTTACTTCAGGGGCTTCTTTCGCCCTCGCTGGTTGGGCCGCGTGAGCGGCTCGCCCAGACGTGAACGATTCATCTTCGCCCGGCTGGGCTTTTAACGAAAGCTGAGTGCCCGTGATTTGGGGTCCCCGAGTGGCAACGCTGCCACATCTGCCCTCGCGTCGCCTACTCCCCGCATTCAACCTCACCCGCTGCTGCGTCTGCAAGGAGGTGCTGGAATGAGTCTTCGCCGTCGTCGCTTAACCGCCATGCTGCTCGCGTTTGTGCCAACACTGCTGGTCGTCCTTGCGGCCGGCTATACCTTGACCCGCGCCGCGCCCGCGCCACCCACTGACGCCATCGCCGACGCGCTGCGGCAGGCGCGCGCTGCGGCCAGCTATCACGTCACGGCCGACGCCCAGCAAACCCTCATTCCACGCGCCGTGCCCGTGAACGCTGGACGGAGCGATGAGAAAGTGGCGCTGCGCGTCGAAGGCGACGTGGCCCGGCCAGAAGGCGCGGCTTCGGACGTACCCGCCGACGCGCGGCTGTCGCTCGGCACAGACAAGAAAGGCGCTGCCGTCCAGCTACTGCTGGTGAACGGCAATGCCTACGTCGGCTATGGCGGCAAGTGGCAAAAGGTGGATGACCCGCTCGGCGCGACGGCGCCGCAGGGCGACTACCTCGGCTACCTGGCCGCAGTGGCCGATGTCGCTCAGGCCGGCTCCGTGCAGACGGCAGCCGGGAGCATGGCCCGGTACACCTTCCGCTTCGATGGCCCGCGCTACGCCGACTATCAGCTCCAGCGAATGGAGACTCTCCTGGCGGGCCAGATACCCGACGGCGTCAAGCTCGGGCGTTCGCCGCTCTATGAGCGAATGAGCGGCCAGGGTGAGCTATGGGTGGACGGCGACGGCCGCCCGCGCCGCGAGATCCTGGACCTGTCGCTGCCACAAACCAGCGCCACCCAGGACGCTCAGGTCCACCTGGTGGTAGATTTCTCGCGGTATGACGAGCACGTCCCGCCGATCCTGGCGCCGGTCACAGGCGCTGATGGCGCGCTGGCGCTGCCAGCCGCCCCTTCCGCCCCCGCGCGCACGCCCACCGGGCGCAGTGGGCCAAACCCGCCGCCCCTGGCGTTTTACGCGCTCGCGCTTATTGCGCTGGGCGCGTTCGTCGTTCTCCTCGTGCGCAGCCGCAACAGCCGACCGCTGTACACCGCGATTGCGGTCGCCACAATCCTGTCCATGCTCGGCGCGCCCCTGGCGCAGGCCGCGCTGACGGTGCGGTTCAGCAATCAGATCGCGCGCCAGAGCGCCTCGCCGCCGCTAGACAAGGCCATCTCGACACTGACCGGGACGGCAAGCGACGAGCCGGCGGCACAGAACCTCCTGTCCCGCCTGGCGCCGCCTCTACCAGAAAGCCCGAAGAGCGTGGCGGCGCAGGGCGCACCGTTGGGGTCATCCAACGCCGGGATGAATGACTGCCGAATACTGTACGTTGACCAGGGGGTGAACCCGGAGGGCGACGACGACCGGGATGGCCTTAAGAACAGCGACGAGTGGTGCACCGGCACCGACTTCACGAATGTCGATTCGGACGATGACACCATCACCGACACCCTTGAAGTGCAGGGCTATACGGATAGCCACGGCAAGACGTGGCTCCTCAACCCGCTGGCCGCGGACACTAATCTCGACGGCATTGACGACGGCTCGGTCTGTTACGTTGATAGTACGCCGGGGAAGCTCACCTGCAGCGACATTGACGGCGACGGCATCCCCGATGCCTGGGATGATGACATTGACAACGACGGTGTCCTCAACGCCGACGACCTCTCGGCGACCGACAACAACACCCTGGCCTACCGGCCAGCGATAGAAGTTGACATCAATGGCGCCCACCCCGACACGGTGGTCTACGTCGACGTCCAGGTGCAACCGTCCGATACGACTCATCTTCGCTATGGTCTGACGTCGCTGGACTGGCCGGACGATAGCGCGGGCCAGGTCCAGGACCTGAACCACTCTACCCAGGATGTGCAGCTCCTGCCCGTGCTGCAAATTAACAGCCCGGTCAACCCCTCCCTGGCCGAGGAATACAGCATCGCCAGCACCCAAAGCGACGACAAGACCTACTACCAGCTCACAGTGCCGCTCCAGACCGTCGGCGCCGGCGGCCAGGTCACTGCATTCTCCGGGCATATTGCGTTCACGGCCAACGAAGTCGGCACGGGGCTCAAGCTGACGGAAGGCCGCCTCCTGTGGCTGACGCAGGCGCAGCTCGACAGCTACACCAACTGCAAGGACTCCAGCAAGCCGGCCGACGCCAGCAACTGCGAGATTGACACCGAGCCTTCGGTGGTCTCGGCCTATTACGAGTCTCTGTTCCGTGTCACGGGCTTGGAGGTGTCGGAGAGCAAGAACGTCCAGGTCGCTCTCTTCGGCACGACGGCGCCGGAGACGACTACGAATCCGGCGGTTGACGACGAAGGCAAGGTGATGTTCAACCTGCTGTCGGGGCTGGCGCCGACGTTCCTGGGGGCTTTGAACCCGACACTGCCCCAGATCGTTGACAGGTTCGCCCACCCCACGGCTGGGCAGACCATCACCGACACGTGGTACGTGGACCCCAAGGTGACCATCACGAACCTGGGCTACTACTCGCACACGGACGAAGCGTTGTCGGCGACCGCGATGACGACGACCGTCGCATTCCTGAACCAGCACTACATTGAGTGCAAAGCGGGCGCCACGAACGCGATGACGCCGACGCTCGTGACCGCCTACGAAGAGACAAACAGCAGCCTCGACCCGACGCAGACAGGCCTCGTGACCGTCACGAACGGCGACAAGACCGTACAGAGCGGCAACCCCATCGTTTTCGGCTTCCAGCTGGGGCAGTCGTCGGTGCGCGTCATGCGCAGTGTGCAACTCACCGAGTACGGCTGCCGAATCGACGCCTCGACCAACAGTCCCGCCTGGCAGGCGCTCCCGGTGGACGAGGGACAGGCCGAGATTCAACGGCGCTATCCGAGTGATTCCCAAGCCGACGATGCGACGATGATGATGGCGCTCTTCGGCTCCTACTACCAAGGCCGTAGCCGAGTCATGAGCGTCGACGGCGAGCCAACGCCTGACGTCGTCCAGACGGCGAACCCATCCGACCTGCAAGTCTTCTTCGCGCCGGGCACGCACACGCTGCCCGCCTATCTGCGCACCGCCTACAAGCTCGATGCCCTTGTTCTCGACATCAAGAACAAGGGCACATCGCAAGCGCTGGATAACTGGGCTGACAGCCTGGGGCTAGGGGTGACAATACAGGCCTTTGCGAAGCTCCTTGTCGCGCCCATGTTTCGCTACGTTAGCTACGCGATCACCATGATGAAGTATGCGAACTTCTGGGCGGCCCGCCTCGTCCGCTACGATGCCAAGATAGGCTATCGAATCGCGGCTGCGCTCGTGGGGCCATTCTATGCTTTCTCCTTCCGCTCGCGAAATGCGGAGCTGCAGTGGATCGTGCGGCGCGAGCTGAAAATGCATCCGAACCCCGTCCAAGATATCTTCGCCAATCCCAAGGCGATCGCCAGCGGGGTCAAGCGGGCCAAGATTAAGATGGTTGTGATTGGGGGGGTCGTCACGGCGATAGCCGTTGTGGCTACCTGGCTCATCTGGCATAAGAACAACGGTGGCGACATCAACAGCATGCAGCAGGACACGTTGTTGGCGCAGACTATCGCCAGCACGGTCCTCACCGTGTTCATGTTCGTCCTCGACACCATCATCGCGCTGACCGCCAGCACCGGCGTTGGCTTCTTGATAGAGCTAATCATCTTAATAGTGACGTATCTCATAGTCGCCGTGATCAGCGGCGACTGGAACCCGATGCACACCTTCCAGCACTTGATAGAGTGGCTGAGCGAAGCCATTCTCAAGATAGATATGCTGGTCAACGATCCTGACGTCGCCGCCGTACCCTCGCAACCAAGCCTGACGGTTCACTCGAACCCGGCCAATCAGACGGCGTTTGGGTCCATCGCGGACAATCTCACAACCTACGAGATTACGATGACGATGGTCACGACGCTGACCGCGAACACCAACATCGCCATCAAGAAGGACTACTGGCACATGCGCCAGGGCAACCTGGACGATGTGAAACAGAGCTGGGCGTTCGCCGAGATGGCGCAGGACTCCGACTCGTTCAACGGCAACCCGCCGGCGTGGACGAGCAATTTCAGCGTCAAGAACTCGGCGGTGACGACCGGCAACGACGCCAATCCCCAGGGCTTCTGCGACAGCGACAGCAAGGTTGACGGGCAGAAGTACAAGCGCTGCTACAACACCACGTCCATGACGTTTAACATGAAGGACGCGGGCCGAAACCTGACGTTCCCCTTCCTGAGCCAGCTCGAGGCGGACCTTCGCTACCAGAAGTGCTGGTACGCCGGCGTCGGCTTCACGTGCAGCGCCGATATCAACTACAGCAAGGGACCCGACAAGACCCAGGATCCGGAGAACTACCAGGACGCGCGCGCGTCCGTGACCATGGATGCCGTGCCCGCGACGCTGGACGCGCTATGGACGTGGGATGTCAAGAACCCCATCGACAACAGCACCTACCCGGCCTGGAACCCCGACAAGGATGCTGACGGCCTCTCGGCCACGATCGAGCAGTCGCTCGGCACCAACGCGGCCCAGTGGGACACCGACGGCGACGGCCTCTCCGACGGCTTCGAGTACGATAACCGCGACAAGGTGAGCCTCGACCCGAAGAAGGCGGACACCGACGGCGATGGGCTGTCCGACCGCCTGGAGCTGACGATTGGCACGGACCCGACCAACCCGGATACCGATGCCGACGGCCTCTCCGACGGCGAGGAAGTCTGCCGCTATGACGCAGCCACGGCGAAGGTCATCGGCGGCTGGGATGTCAAGCTCGCCAGCGGACTTGTCACCCACGTCTGCTCCGACCCCCTCAAGGGCGACTACGACGGCGACGGCCTGCTAGACTCGCAGGAAAAGCGCGCCGGCACCAGCCCGTACGCGCCCAATACCGCCCCGTCGTTCGTTTTGAATGTCACCCCGACGACGACGCACAACGGCTCGGCCTACACGCTCTTGAAGCCAGGCGACTCGCTGCAGACGGTTCTAAATCTCAACAATACCACGACGGCCGCGGTCAACCAGCCGATGACCCTATCCTATGACACCGCCGCACTCAGCGGCCTGACCGTCAGCCAGCAGAGCGGCTCATCCGGCTACACGCCGCCGACGCCGACCTCTACGAGTGGCGGCTTCTCCTGGAACCTCACCCAGAAGCCGCTTGCCGCGACGGAAGCGATGACGTCCACCATCGGTGGCGGTGTCCAGGCTCATGTCGGCGCGTCGGCCCGCACGATCTTGCAGGCCAGCGTTCCCTACAGCGACACCATCGTCAAAGCGATGAAGACGGTTAGCACGACGCAGACCGTCCTTATCGACGCCGACAACCCGAGTTCGCGCATCGCAGCGCCGACGCCCAACCAGGCGGTCCACGGCACAGCGTTCACCCTCGGTGGAACCGCCGATGATCCCACCTCCTGGCCGACGAAGGTCGAACTGCGCGTCACCGGTCAGGGCTATATCAATGGCGTGGCCCAGCCCGCCTACGACAGCGGCTGGAAGGTGGCCGAGGGCGCGGACGGCTGGGCCTACACCTGGACGCCGCTGCCCGCCGACGGGGTGTACAGCGTCACCAGCCGCGCGACGGATGCCGTGAATCACGTCGAGACGCCGGGCGCGGGCGTGGCAATGATCGTGGACAACACCCCACCCAGCGCGAGCTTTGGGAGCCTGGCCGACGGGCAGGCGCTCAAGAACATCACCTACAGCACCGTTACCATCACCGGGACAGCCTCGGACCTGGCCTCCGGCGCCCCGCAGGTCGCCGGTCTGGCGACGGTCCAGCTTAGCATCGACAACCAGCCCTGGCGCATTGTCAAGACCTACACGCCTGACTACCCCACGATAGGCGACTGGCAGTTCGCGTGGAAGCTGGCGGACCAGAAGTATGGTAGCCACACCCTGGCCGTCCGCGCGGTGGACGCCGGCGGTCTTGTCGGCGCCGTGCGGCAAATTACGGTCATCGTCGACACGCTCCCGCCGAGCGACATGTGGTCCAACGCCACGTCTGAAGTGCAAGCCGGTAAGACTGTGACCTTCGAGGGCCACGCCGACGACACCGGCAATGTACCGCTACCCGCCCGCCCCGTTCCCCTGGAGGGCGGCGTTGCCAGCGCACCCCTGGATCCCATCGAGCAGGCTACGGTCTGGCTGATGCCCAACGGGCCAACCGAGGACATCACCAAGACGGTCACCTGGCTCGGCGATGTAGACGGCGACGGCCGTGCCGACATGGCCGTCGGCACGCCTGGCTCGGCCATCAACGGCGCTGCCGACTCGGGCCGCGTGTCCATCCTGTATGGGCAGCCCGGCGGCTGGCCGCTGTCGCCCGACGGCCTGGCCCTGAAGGGCTCGCCCAGCACGTTCGTCGGCAAGCCCGGCGCCCAACTTGGCGCGTTTGTCACCCCGGCCGGCGACGTGAATGGCGACGGCCTGAGCGACCTGCTTATTGGCGACCCGCTCAACAACCAGGTCTACCTCATCTTTAGCCGCGTCGGGCCGATGGGCGCCCTCGATCCGACGACCCTCATCAATTCCTCGAACAAGTCGAAGGGCAAGATTTTTACGGTCAACGACGGCTACGTCGGCAAGTGGCTCGCCCCCGCCGGCGACGTGAACGGCGACGGCTACGGCGACATCCTGATCGGCGTCACCAACCGCTCCAATGGCAAGGGGAGCGTCTACCTCGTCCTGGGTAGCAACCCATCCAGCGGGCCGCTCGCGGCCAAGCAGAAGTTCACCCTGGATGACCAGCAGACGCTGTCGCGGCCGATTGTCGCGGCGAGCATTCTGACGGACAAGAGCGGCGCCGTGGCGACGGGCATCGGCGACGTCAACGGCGACCAGTATGCTGACTTCGCCATTGGTGACCCCAACAAGGCGCTGAGCGGCGCGAGCAGTGCCAGCGTCTACGTGTTCTTCGGCGGCCCGTCCTATGTCGGCGTCGGTAACCCCACCGCCGTGAACCCGGTCCAGGGCGCTAACGCGCGCTTCACCGGCGACACCAACATGCCGGTCGGCGCGCAGATTGTGGCGGTGGGCGACGTCAACGGCGACAAGCTGCCCGACTTTGCCTACAGTAGCGGTAACGCGCCGCGCATTGCCTACGGTCGTACCAGTGGTTGGAGCATGAGCATGACGGCCAACGTCAGCTTCACCGGCTACCCGGTGCCAGCCAACGGTTTCATTGCCGCCGCCGGCGATGTGAACACCGACGGCCTAAATGACGTTCTGCTCGGCACCGTAAGCGGCCGCGCCTACCTCGTCCTGGGCAGCGCGAGCCTGGCGACCAACCATCCTATCCAGGCCCAGCTCTCCAATGTCGGCGCAGCGGCGTCGGCGCCGTACGCCGCGGGCGCAGATGCTAACTGCGACCAGTCGTCCGACCTGCTGCTCGTGCCGTTCGGGACGCAGATGGCAGCGAGCGCGAAGGAGACGACCGCCTACAAGCGGGCCATGCGCCACGAGCTAGATCTCGGCCCGTCACCCGCGCCACGTCCACTGAACGAGCTACCCGTGTTCGTGCAGAATGGCGACGGTCCCGCCGCGCCATCGGTCTTCGGCAGCGTCGGCGACGCTGAGGCGCTTGGCGCCAAGGCGGTCGGTGAGCCGACGCAGGTCTTGACGGCGGCGCAGAACCTCTACGTGGACGACGACTACTGCTCGTCCTGTGCTAACGACGGCCACACCTGGAACACGAACGCCTTCGCCACTCTCCAGGCGGCCCTGGACAAGGCCGCGGCGGGCACGAGTGCGAGCGCGCCAGGCGACACCATCATCGTCGGCCCGGGCACCTACGACAAGGCCATCTTCCACGCCGGCAAGAACTTCATCACCCTCCACGGCGTGGACCCCGACGCGGTGTTTATTGATGCGAACGGCGGCACGGGTATTCAGGTTCTCCCCGCCTCCGAGTACTCGCCCACGGCGGGCGGCCTCAAGGGTGTGGTCATCGAGAACCTGACCCTCCGCAACGCCGTGACGAGCATCGAGGTCAACTACGGTGGGACGGCCGGCTCGACCGATCTGTCCGACCCGAACACCATCCGCGTCCGCAACGTGCTGTTCTACCAGGATCGCGCTGGCAGCAAGGCCGTCGCCAGCAACACATCCGGCATAGAGCTGCGCCACAACACCCTGGTTGCCAACAGCTCCGGCGTCGTGCTCATCCAGAACACCGCCGCCATCACCAACGCGGTCTATCTGCGCGACAACCTGTTCGTGGCTCTGCCCAACGCGGCGCCGCTGCCGCAGTGGCTCCAGAACAACAATACCATCCACTTCTCGCTCCTGAACACCAACAATGGCTTCGCGGGCCAGACCGGCACGAACGCGGACTGGCTCTCAGCACCGTCGGGTACCTCGATGGTCCAGATGACGCTGACCCAGGCGGCGTTCCGCGCCCAACCCAAGCAAGTGTTCCGCCTGCTGTCTACCTCGGCGGCGCGTGGCAAGGCCGCCGACCAGACCGACCTGGGCTACTACACCTATCACGCGCCGGTCTACGTCAACCCGACGTACTGCGAGAAGTGCAGCAACAACGGCCACACCTGGGGCGTGGATGCCTTCAACGACATCCAGTCCGGCATCAATAGCGGCGCCCAGCGCGTCCTCATCGAGCCGGGCCTCTACCGCCAGCGCATCTACCTCGTCAATGGTGTCAGCCTGTTTGGCACCGGCGCCGCGTTGTCGGTGCTTGCGCCGCCGAACGCGACATCGAGCTTCCTGGTCGGCGCCGAGGGCATCAAGGATGCCGGCGTCGCCCTGCTGACCATCACGGGTGACAACCACGACGACGGCTTGCACGTGGACGCGGGGGGCTTCATCTCGGTGACGCGCTCCGTCATCCGCAACACGCCGTACGCGGTCAAGGTCACCGGCTCTGGCACAGGCGCGACCTCGGCCGAGGCGCTGCTCGTCAACAACACGCTGACCAACAACCAGAACGGTGTGACGGCGGCGAGCTGCGGCAACCTGGACGTGCGCAACACCATCTTCGCCTACCACACCGCGGCCGCCCTGAGCTACCAGGGCTGCGCGGCGACGAAGCTGCACACGTTCAACGACTTCTGGCGCAACGCGCCCGACCTGAAGATTGACAGCAACAATATTGACCAGCCGGGCGCGGGCGAGGTCTTCGCCGACCCGCGCTTCACCGATCCGGACGGCCAAGACTTCCGCCCGCAAGACGGGGCGCCGGTCATTCGCGCCGGCGACCCGAAGGATCCAACCCCGCCGGGTACGGGCGGCCGGGTGGATATCGGCTACGTCCAATCGTCTTCGGCGGCGGTCTATGTCTCAGGCGACTACTGCGCCCAGTGCGTCAACGACGGCCTTGAGTGGCAGGTTAACGCCTTTACCACTATCCAGGACGGCATCAACCACGTCCCGCCCATCGCCGGGCAGTGGACGGTCGGCGTCGCCCCGGGTTACTACATCGAGCGGGTGACGCCCAAGAGTGGCGTGCGCCTCGTCGGCAGCGGCGCTGAGCAGACAATCATTGACGCCGACGGCGCGGGGGCGCCGGTCACGCTCAACGGTGTCACCCACGTCGAGGTAACGGGCTTTGGCCTCCAGAACAGCAACGCCGCGAACGCCGGCATCGTCGTCTCTGGCGCGTCGAACACGATCACCGTCACCCACAACATCCTGCAGATGAACGCCGGCGGCGCCATCTTCCGCAACGCTTCCAGCGGTGTCTTCGGCTTCAACACGGTCGCCAACAACACCGGCACAGCGCTCACCCTGGCCGATGCCCACACCTGGGTCAACGCTCGCTTCAACATCTTTGCCCTCAATAGCGGGAAGGGTGTGAACAACAACAGCGTGGGCCTGTTCCAGGATGGATACAACCTGTTTTACCAGAACGCAGGCGGCAACACGGCCGGGACAGTGACCCTGGACCCGACCGACATTGTCAACCGTGACCCGCAGTTCTTTGACCCCAACCCCTATAACCCGGCGGACTACACGCTGCAGGCCACGTCGCCCGCGGTCAACACCGTACCGGCGTCGGACTGGCAGCCGGTGCCGCTGGGCGGCGGCGACCAGGCCGACCTGGGCTACAAGGAGCTGCTGGCGACGCCCGTCACGATGATGTTCGGCAAGCAGGGTACGACCTGCGGCGCCGGCAACGCCGGCGTGAGCGGCGTCGAGGTGGGCGTGAGCTACGTTCCGGATGCCTCGGTCCCGGCTGACAGCACCGTGCCGACGACGTGGACGGCGGCGACGCTCACGTCGCGCGGCCAGGCCGGCTCATACTGGACGCTGCCGATCAATCTTGCGTCGGGTGGCGGCATCTATCAGGCCGACGGCCTGTACCGCCTCTACACGCGGCCGACGGATATGGCGGGCAACACCCTCGACTCGGGCGACTCGCGCCTCTACCGCGCGTCGTTCATTGCCGACAGCAAGTCGCCGACGGTGAGCATCATCACGCCTACGAACGGCCTGGCGACATCCGCCGCGGCGATCGCGATGGAAACCGACGTCAGCGACTACGTCGCGACGGGCGCGGGCAACCAGTACAATGTAGCGCGGGTGTACTTCGACGTGGATGGCACGCAGATCGCGGCGCGGCAGCTCACTGCGGGCGCGGCGGCAGGGACCCAGCGCTACCGGGCCGTCACGGCACTGCGCGACGGCAGCCACAGCATTACGGCCAAGGCAGTTGACAAGGCCGGTAACGTTGGGCAGAGCGCGACGTCCCAGGTCACAGTTTCGACGTCGCGCAACGAGGCAACCTTGACGATCCCTGCGCCGAGCAGCGCGGTCATCTCGACGACCCTCGCACTGCAGGGCTACGTCCACTTCAAGGACACGAGCGGCAGCGGCCAGGTCAAGGTGAAGGTTGACAGCAACACGACACCTGTCATCGCCACACTGGACGACTCGGCTGCCCAGGCCACCCACTGGACGGCGAACGTGACCCTCGGCAGTGAGGGCGCTCACACCCTCGCCATCGGCGCCAGCCGCACGGCCGGCGCGAGCACGCCGTACACGACGACGTTCTCACTGACTAAGGACTCGACGGCGCCGTCGGTCACGGTCCAGGCGCCGAGCGCGACCGTGGTCAACGCCGTGTCCTTCCAGGGCACGGCAAGCGATGGCGGGAGCGGTCTGAACAGCGTGGAAGTCAGCGTAGACGGCGGCTACACCTGGTCGCCGGCGACCGTCAACGGCACGGCGTGGACCTACGCGTGGAGCGCGCCGCCGGAGACCGATTACGCGACGTTCCCGCTGCGCGTCCACGCCACTGACAAGGCGGGCAACATTGGCACGCAGTCGGCCACGTTCATTGTAGACAACCTCGGCCCGACGCCTTTCGGCCTGACGACGGCCAGCCCCACCGAGGGCAGCCACCTGACGGCGCCGGCGTCGGTCACGCTCGCCTGGCAGCCCCTGGACGACGGCAGCGGGACTGTGCGCACCTTCGCCGCTGCGGACACGATCACCAACACCGTGCCGGCAACGACTGGGACACCGCTGAGCGGGACGAGCTACACCGCGCAGTTCAGCCAGGCCGGCGACTACTACATCCACCTCGCTGCCCAGGATGCCGTGGGTAACCTCACCGTCCGCCACTTTGGCCCCTGGTTCGTCGGGGCGCGTCTCGCCAGCGTGCCCGGGCCAAGCTGGCAATCGTCCATCAAGGTAGATGGACAGATCAATGTGGCAGGCGGCGAGTGGAACGCCTCCACCGAAATGCTCGACCGTGACCCGCGCATTGCCCCGGCCCATGAGCTGTGGGCCAGCTTCGACGGGAGCGCGATGTACCTGGGCAGCCGCGGCGCCCGGTGGCCGAGCGTGGGACGCGGTTACGTTTACCTGGACACAGTCGCCGGCGGGACGCGCAGCCTGTGGCAGCCGGAGGGCGAGACTGCCCTCACGGCGCACTATCAGCTACCGTTCGAAGCGGACACGCTCGTCGTGCTGGATACCGCTGGCTCGCGAGTTCTGCGCTACGACGGATCGAGCTGGCAACTCATCCAGGCCCCGGAAGTTTCGATCGCGTTGGGCGCCCAGGGAGACACCGAGATACGGCTGCCGTGGTCGGTGTTGCAAACAAGTGTCGGAGCCAGCGATGTGCAGCTGCTGGCCTTCGGCCTGGCGCCGAACGGGACGATGCCGTTCACGGTTTTCCCGACGTCCAACTCGCTGCTAGGGCTGTGGAGCGACTTCTATCACTGGGCGGGCATCTCACCGAGCACAGTGCCGAACGCCGGCCAGCCCCAGGGCTATCATGTCGAGATGAGCGTGAGCAGCGCGCCCTCGACTACAAGCGCCGTCGGCCCAGGCCAGGCGATCCAGTACGTGGTGAAGGTGACGAACCGCGATCTGGAAGCGCATGAGAACGCGAAGTTGGTGCTGGCGGCTTCGGACGGCTTGCAGTTGCAAGGGCTGCAAGGCTACCCGACGCCACCAGCGGGCCAGCTATGGCGAATCGAGCTAGGCACGCTGGCGAGCGGGCCGCTGGCGCCGATCACGGCGACGGCGCGGCTGGCGAGCGATCTGAGCGCGACCGGGGCGGTGACGCTAACGGCGCTCCTGGAGACCCGCACGTCGCCGAACCAGCCGACACTGGCCCTGGCGCGGCTAAGCCACACCGTTGACCCGTGGCGAGCCGCGGCGCAGATAGACCTGGCCGAGGGCGCGACGATGCAGTCGGGCCGCCAGGTCGTCCGCGGGACGGCGACGGCCGGACCGGCCGGCGTCGGCAAGGTCGAGGTTCGCGTCGGCGACGGCGCGTGGCAGACGGCGCGAGGCACAACGGCCTGGCAGGTCGAGATCGAAGCGCCGGCGGCTGACCAGTTCGTGCTGGCGGCGCGGGCCAGCGACCCGTTCGGTCTGGTGGGCGACGTCACGATGCGAACGGTAACCGCCGACAACACGGCGCCTGCCGCGAGCATTACGATGCCGAGCAATCTGGTTGTGTCAGGCGCGACCGGGCATCTCGAGGGAACTGCCCGCGACCCGTTCCCGAGCGGGGGCGTCATCAGCCGCGTCGAGACTCAGGTGGGCGGCGCTGCCTGGCGGCCGGCGGTGATTGTCGGCCAGCCGGGCGCGGATGGCACGGTCGCCTGGCGCCAGAGCTGGACGCTGCCGACCGAGGAAGGCGTCCAGCACGTCGTGCGCGTGCGGGCGGTGGACGCGGCGGGTAATGTTGGGCCAGCAAGTGATCCTCTCACCTTAACCATTGACAACAAGGGTCCACAGTCGAGTATTGTGTCGCCCCAGTCAGGCGCTACGCTGCCGGAGGCCGGGCAGAACGTCCTGCCTGGGGAGATGCTGGCGTGGGGTTACGCGACGGATGGTTGGGGCGTCGGTGGTGTCGAAGTAAGCGTGGATGGCGGCGTAACGTGGCACAAGGCGGAGGTCGGGCAAGCGGCGGCGGAGTTGGTCGGACAGTACGGGAAGGCGGCGCAGGCCGGGGCAGTCGCGGAGTTGTGGGCGATTGTCCTGCCGGCGCCGGTTGGCGAGGTGATGGTAAACAGCCGGGCGATTGACCGAGCAGGAAACGTGGAGGGCATGAAGGCGCCGGTGCGCATCACCCAGACGCACGAGCCGCCGATCCGCCTCTGGCTCCCCACCATCATCCGTCTCCAATAGCCAGCGAATGTGTAGCCCCACGTCTCGATGCTGGGCATCGGGACGTGGGTCGCCGCAACTGGAGAACGCGTGCTGCTGCTGGGCGCGCACGAGCCCGAGGGCCGCGCAGACGGCCATCGGCAAAGAGGAGTGATATGAAGAGCCGTATTGTTACCGCCGTCTGTCTGATTGCACTCATCAGCGTGATGCTGGCTGCCACCGCCACGGGCTACGCCCAGGGCAGCCGTCCGATTGGTTCGGCCCAGGGCAGCGTCCAGAACGGCGTCTACACCAACCCGCAGGCGGGCTACAGCCTGACATTACCCGCGTCTTGGCTCAAGCATGGCTACAAGTGGTATGAGTATTGGGGCGCCGATGCCGAGCGCCGACGGCCGGGCACGAAGTACATTACTGAATGGGTCTACACGCCGCAAGAGGCGGGGCAGCCGGAAGGCACTCTCCTCGCTATCTACAACTACGACAGAGCCTACTGGGATAATTTGGCGAGCCAGCCAGTCGCGTTGCCGGGGCCGCTCATCGCCGCGACGGCCGACACGGCTTACGTGATGTTCGGGCCGGGCGGCGTTCCCTACCCCGAGGGCAGCGTCGACCGGACGACCTACGATTCGCTCGCCGTGACGCCCGACCAGGTTCGCCAGGGGTTCGCCGCGGCCGGCGCGGTTCCTCCGACCCCGTTCCCGACGCCGCAGCCGTCCACGACAGCGCCTGGTTCGGGTGGCGCCGGCATCGCCAACCCGGCGTCGCAGAACTGCGTCAACCAGGGAGGGAAGCTCTCCATCGAGACAAAGCCGGACGGCGGACAATACGGCGTGTGTGTGTTCGAGGACAACCGCCAGTGTGAGGAGTGGGCCTTGCTGCGGGGTGAGTGCCCCGTCGGCGGTGTGAAAGTCACCGGCTATGTGACACCCGCCGCGCGCTACTGCGCCATTACCGGCGGTCAGTACACCGCAACCGGGAACAGCAACACGGATAACGAGCAGGGGACGTGTACCCTCAAGACAGGCCAGCAGTGCGATGTTTGGGACTATTACAGCGGCAAGTGCAGCCAATCCTCCGCCCCGGCGCCTAGCGCGCCGGGGTCGGTCTTTCCGACGCCGGGAAGCCCCGCCGCCGCCACGTTGGGCGGCGCACGGCAAATCGCCTTCAGCTCGAATCGCGGCGGCGACTACCCCGACATCTATCGCATGGATGTCAATGGCGCGGGCCTGCGCCGCCTGACCACCGGGGATGCGAGTAGCTTCGCCGGGCCGTGGTCGCCGGATGGCGCGAAGATGGCCTACAGCTCGTTTGGCCTGACCAACAGCGATGTCTGGGTGATGAACGCCGACGGAAGCGGCCAGACCAACCTGACGCACGAGGCGTCAAGCTCCAGCGCCAGCTTCCCGGCCTGGTCCCCGGACGGCCGACAGATCGCGTTCACGTCGCGCCGGGACGGCAACAACGAAATCTACGTCATGCAGGCCGACGGCTCTAACCCCACCCGCCTGACGAACAACCCGGCGGACGACTTCGCCCCGACGTGGTCGCCGGATGGAACGCGCGTTGCCTTCGCCTCGGACCGCGACAGGTCGGCCGGTGTCTACAGCCTGTACATCATGAACACGGACGGCTCGGGCGTCCGGCGGCTGACCAGCACTGCAGGCAACGACTACGCCCCGGCGTGGTCGCCGGATGGAACGCGCATCGCTTTCCATGCCTTCGTCAGCGGCCCCGCCGACATCTACGTCATCAACGCCGACGGCGCGGCGCTGCAGAACCTGACCCAGAACCCCGCCGATGACTGGTCGCCGGTCTGGTCGCCAGACGGCACGCGCCTGGCGTTCCAGACGAACCGCGACGGCAATTGGGAAATCTACGCCATGACCGCCCGGGCCGAAAGGGCCGGCGCGCCAGGCAGTGACCTGACCAACCTCACCAACAACCCCGCTGATGACCAGCACCCGTCCTGGCGCCCATAAACCGCGCCGAGGAGTATCGGCATGTCCACCCGCACCCGTCGTCTCATCGTTGTCGCGCTGCTCCTCTTGCCGGCCATCGTGGTTCTGGCGCTCGGCCTTGCCGTCCGGCCTGGCGCGGTGCACGCGCCTGCCGACGCGATCGCCGATGCTCTAGCGAACGCGCACGCCGCCGGAAGCTACCATCTCGCGGCAAACATCCAGCAGACGCTTGTTCCCCGCGCCCTGCCCGAGAATCTTGGCAAGGGCGCTACCCGCGCCGATTTGCGCGTCGACGGTGAAGCGCTGGTTCCTGACCGCGCCCGGCTGACGCTGCGCCTGGACGGCGATGGCGGCGGGTCCGGCGAGCGCCCCTTCGGGGTGGGCATGGGAACGACGACGACGAGTGAGAGTGGGACCATCAAGCTACTGGTGGTCGGAAACCGGGCCTTCGTCGGGAATGCGGGCGCCTGGCGCGCCGTGGAGAACCCGCTCACCGCGGCCGCGCCCGCCGCCGACACCCTGAGCTTCCTTGCTGCCGTCAAAGACGTGCAGCCGGTCGAGGCGTTGCCCGGCGCGGCGTCGGCGCGCGCCGCCTCCAACCGCGACACGCAGCACTACCGCTTCGCCCTGGACGGGCCGCGCTACGCCGAGTATCTCAAGAACGAGCTGCAGATGCTGCTGGCCGACGATCTGCCGCCCGGCGTCGAGCTGCAAGCGCCGCCGCTCTATCAGCGGATGACCGGGACGGGCGAGATTTGGATAGACGGCGACGGGCTGCCGCACCGCCTGAGCGTGGACATGGTGCTGCCGGAGGCCAGTAATGCAAGCGACGCCCAGGTCCACCTGGTCGTTGACTACAGCCAGTTTGGCGCGCCGGTCGCCCCCATCGAAGCGCCACAGCCTGGTAGCCCGGACGGCGCGTGGACGGTGTACGCTCCCACAGAGCCGACCGCGCCGGGCAGCGCCTTCGACGCGCCGTCGGCTCAGAACGCGCCCATCGCCGGCCCAGAAGGCGGCGCGCGCATAGCAAGAGCCGTTGGCGGGGCGAGCGCGCTCTGGCCGCCCCTTCTCAAATGCTTCGCCGCGGCGCTGGCGCTCGGCGTCGCCGGCCTGTGCCTCTGGTATCGTCGGCGTCGGGAGGTGTACGCTGGGCTGGTGCTGTACATCCTTGTCGCTCTTCTGGCCGCGCCCCTGCTCCAGGCCGTCTTGATGTCGCGTTACGCCGCCCGGGCCGCCGCGCAAGAGTCACTGCCGCAGGCAGTGGCCGACCTGGGCCTGGGGCAGTCACCGGCCGAGCCAGACAGGGTGTCCGTCCTGCACGCCGATCTGGCGCAGGCTGGCGCGGCGAAGACGGCCGGCGTGAACGACTGTCTCACGCTGCCGCAGGGTGTGTCGGCGTCCGGCGACGACGACCACGATGGGCTGACGAACGGCGTGGAGCGCTGCCTGGGGACCGACTACCTGAATGCCGATACTGACGGCGACGGCATCAGCGACGGCGACGAAGTCAAGGGCTTTGTCGTGGGCGGCAAGACCTGGGCGACGGACCCACTCCAGCGCGACTCGAACCACGATGGCATGGACGACGCGATGGAGTGGAGCCCCGACTGGGTCAAGAACAAGCCGGCGACGCTGGACTATGACAACGACGGCGTGCCCAATGCCTGGGACACTGACAACGACAACGATGGCGTGCCCGATGACGCGGACCTGTCGCCGTTCAAGATCATGGCGTACCGCTCGAACTACAGCTTCTCAGTGACCAAGCCGACGGCTAATACGCTCCACAGCAACACGTACGTCTATCTTGACGTTCAGGTGCAACCGCAGAATGCCGCCCACCTCCGCTATACGATGAGCACGCTCGACTGGCCCTATGACGATCAAGCCCAGATTCAGGACCTCGACAAATCCACCGATGATGTCAAGCTGATTCCTGTGCTCGAAATGAAGAGTACGGTGAACCCGAAGCTCGCCGCCCAGTATGGCATCAACGTCGAGAACGTCAACAATCAGTACTATCGGCTACTCGTTCCGCTGAACACCGTCGAGGGCGGCGGCAACATCTCGGCCTTCAGCGCGCGTCTCGCCTTCATACCGGCCGAGGTCGCGACCACTCTGCAACTGACCGAGGTTAAGATGGGCTGGATGGTCCAGGCCAAGCTCGATCAGGCGAAGTGCCTGGTGCAGGTCGGGACGACCTGTGTGCAGCAGGCCGTAGACGTGACCGACTCGGTGATCGTGGCATACTATGAGCCACAGATGCGCGTGACGGGGCTGAACGTCACCGAAAGCGCCAACGTCACGGTGGGGATGTTCGGCGTGCCGGCGGCGCCGGAGATCTCCACGGGCACGACGCCGGACGAGGCGCGCGAGATCTTCAACCTTGTCTCGGGCATGGGTCCGGCGTTCCTGTTCAACATGCACCCCACCATCTCTGAGATTGCGAAGCGATTTACGGACCCGACCACGCCCGTCGAGCAAAAGTGGGGCGTCACGACGCCGGTGCAGCTCACAACCGCTACATACGACCACGAGGACCTGGCCGTCGCGACGACGACCATGACGACGACGGTCAAGTTCCTCGACAAGTACTATCAGCATACCCTGACTCCGACGTTGGCGCTCGCCTACGAGGAGCTAACTGGCGTGGCGGACGTCGGCGGCGAACAAGGCGTCGTCGTCCAGGACAGCACGGCGACGACCACGGTGGGCTTCAACCTGAGCTACAACTCCCTGTTCACTACGCGGTGCGTGCAGATTCAGCAGTATCACTACGCCAAGGGGAGCGATGGGAAGCTGGCCTGGAAGGCGCTGACCATGAACCAGGCCCTGGGTGAGCTTGACCGCCGCTACGGCAACCAGGCCGACGTGTACATTCGGACGTTGTGGCTGACGTGGTACGGCGGGCAAGTCAACTATGTGGCGGTCAACGGCCAGACGCTCGTCGGCCCCCAGGCGGATGACGCCGCGCTCTATACCAGGTTCTCGCAGCCGTCGCAACCCAAGCTGCCCGGCTATGTCCAGGCGGCCTACCACCTGAACGACCTGGCGGCTGACATCGGGCTGAACGGCGCCGTCGCCGGCTGGCGCGAGTGGGCGGCCTCTCAGTTCAACCAGGCGACCCCGACGAGCCAGGGCATCGCCACGTTCGTTGCGGCGGCGGGCGCTATTTTCATCCAGGTGCTACCCGTGATTCGCCTCGTCGGCCAGGGCATCAAGTGGGGCGCGCGCGTCGCCTATGGCGCGATCAAGGAGGCGCTGCGCATATCAGATGCCGCGAATGGCGTGGCGCGGACCGCCGAGGCGGCCGCCTCAGGCTCGAAGAGCCTGGGCAAGATCGCCGTCGGCGTGGCGATCATCGTCGCCATTGTGGCCCTGGTCATGGTGTGGAGCAGCTTCCACGGTTACTCCGACAGCGTGTCCCATCTCCAGACGGACATGGAGTTAGCCAGCGCGATAGCCTCGACCATCGTCATCGTGTTCACGCTGGTGCTGTCGCTGGTGCTGGTGGCCGTCGCCTCCACGGAGATCGGCATACTGGTGGAAATTATCGTGGCGGTGCTCACCTATCTCTTCGTCGCTCTCATCACCGGCGACTGGAACCCACTGCACACGTTCAGCCATATCGTTGATTGGCTCGCAAACTACATCCTCAAAGTCGCCTTCTACGCTGAGCTAGACCCCAACAATCCGGTGCAGAGCAGCGACCTGACTCTGACCCTGGCGGATGAAAACCTCGGCACGGTCGTCAACAACCGGGTGACGTTCCAGACGCATCTGACGACGACGATTGTGGTCGGGCCGGGCGAGCAGCACTGGAACTGGGCGCATAGCCGCAGCGGCAAGGTGGACGACGTCAAGCAAAGCTCGGCGTTCACGCGCTGGGCATCGAGCGACTCGACGCCGACCAACCAGAACGGCGCGTGCTGGATGAGCGGCAGCGTGAAGCACTGCCCGGCCACGGTCACGACGTCGTTCACGCC
This sequence comes from Anaerolineae bacterium, assembly GCA_046328525.1. Classification (GTDB taxonomy): domain Bacteria; phylum Chloroflexota; class Anaerolineae; order Epilineales; family JAHCIE01; genus JBDHWG01. The sequence continues at coordinate 980,748 of JAXLWK010000003.1, read as the reverse complement.
GGCGCAGGCCGTGCGCAACGCGGCCATCCACATCACCAGCATCATTGACTACTCGCTGCGCTATCAGAAGTGCTGGAAGGTGCCCCTGGCCCGCACATGCAGCGCCGACACGGCGACAGGCTCCGGCCCGACAAAAGACGACAAGGATGCCTGGAATGACGCGACCAGCCCTATCTACCTCGACGTGCTGCCCAACAGCGTCGAGAACCTCTGGACGTGGAACCAGGTCACGAACCGCGACAAGGACGGTGACGGGATCGCCGACAGCCAGGAAGCTTCCCTCGGAACCAACGCCACTATGTGGGATACCGACAGCGACGGGCTGTCGGACGGCTGGGAGTGGCAGAACGCGGCGTCCCTGGGGACGAACCCGGCCAAGAAAGACACCGACGGCGACGGCCTGACGGATGCAGAAGAGTATCGCCTCGGCGCCTCGATCAACGTTGCCGACTCGGACGGCGATGGGCTAAAGGACGGCGACGAGGTGTGCCACGTCGACTCGTTTGGAAAGCTCGTCGGCGGCTGGGACGTCAAGTTCGCCAGCGGCTCTGTCGTCCACGTCTGCTCCAACCCGCTCGACCCGGATTCGGACCGCGACGGGCTGACCGATCTCCAGGAGAAGTCCATCGGCCTAAGCCCCTGGTCGCCGAACACGTCCATCAAGGTAGAATTGAGCACCCGACCTCAAGTCTCGCACAGCGGGGAAAGCATTACCCTGGTCAAGCCCAACGCCTCGGTGACCGGCGATCTCACCGTCACCAACACCTCAGCAGCAGCGATCACAGGCACCTTGCAGCTCTGCGCGAACAGCGCGGCCTTCGCGGCGCCCACTTCGGCCGGCTATGGTGGATCGTTTCGCGCGCCGGCGCCCACGACATTCAGCCAGGGAAGTGACAACTGCCTGGGCTGGAATTTTGCTTCTAGCGCGTTCACACCTGGAAGCTACTTCCAGGCTCAGTTCTCAGCGAATGCTCGGTCGAGCGCCGCGTCGCAGGAGACGACTCTCAGCCTGAGCGTACCGTACAAAGACCCGACAGACGGAACCGGCAAGACCGCCAGCCAGGCGGCGAGCGTCAAGATTGACACCGACAACCCGCAGACAACGATTGCGGCGCCAGAGAACGGCAAGGCCATTAACGGCGCCGCGTATGTCGTCGGCGGCACGGCGAAAGATAACACGAGCTGGGTCAACTCCGTTCAAGTGTCGCTCGACAACTGGGCGACGGCGAAGTCTGCCAGCGGATCGGACAACTGGACCTGGACGTGGAGCTCGCTGCCGGGCGACGGGGTCTACACCCTGCGCGCACGGGCGACCGATGCCGTCGGGCGGGTCTCACCCGACGCCACCTCTCAGGTCATCGTTGACACGAAAGCGCCCAATGCCGCGATGACGAGCGTGCAAGATGGCCAAGTACTCACCAGCCTGGTACCCGATAGCATGGGCGGCGCGACGGCGACCCTGAGTGGCACAGCAACGGACCTTATTCTTTCAGGCGTCACCCAGGTCGCCGGCGTCGCCGTCGTTCAGCTCAGCATTGACGGGCGGCCGTGGCAATCTGTGTGGGAGAACACTCAGACCCTCTATCCGGCGACAACGACCTGGAGCTACCCGTGGAGGCTCAACGCGAACGCCAGCGGCTCGCATACACTCTCGGTCAGGGCGACTGACGCGCTAGGCCAGGTCGGCCCGGCGCAGACGATCACTGTTATCGTGGACGTGGTCGCGCCGGCGGACATCATCACCAACTACGCCACAGACTTGAAAGGCGGTCAACCGATCTCGATCCAGGGACACGCCGACGACCTCGCCAACGTGCCGCTCGCGCCGCGCCCCGCCCCCCTGGCGGGTACGCGCGACAGCGTCATTAGCGCGACGGTGCTGCTGGAGCCGTCACGGGTGGGCGATCTGCGCGGCGCGGCGGTAACGTGGCTGGGCGACGTGGACGGCGACAACCGGGCCGACGCGGCCATCGGCATGCCCGCCGTCAACGGCGGCGCGGGCATGGTGGTAATCCTCAAAGGGCGCGCGGGCGGCTGGGCCGTGCCGCCGGCCACCGAGGCTCTCAGTGCGTCGGACAGCAGCCTGGTCGCCTCAGGTGCTCTCGCCCTCGGCGCGCGCATTGCGGCGGCGGGCGACGTCAACGGCGATGGCCTGGCGGACCTCCTCGTCGGCGATCCGACGAATGGCGTGGTCTACGTCGTCTTTGGCCGCGTTGGCCCACTCGGCGCCGACTGGGACCTGACCCAGCTTCGCAACTCGAACCAATCATCCCGCGGCGTGATCCTGACGGCGACCGCTGGAATCATCGGCGCCTGGATCGCGTCGGCGGGCGACGTGAACGGCGACGGCTACGCCGACATGCTGATCGGCGCGACAGGCTCGGCCGGCCAGTCGGGCAGCCTCTATCTCGTGATGGGCCGCAAGAACTTTAGCAGCCGCACTGTGGACGTCAAGACCGACGCGGCCGCGGTGATGCCGCTGGACCCGGCGGGCGCGGCGGCCATCGGCGTGGGCGACATGAACGGCGATGGGTTGGCCGATTTCATCGTCGCCGACCCCAATAACAGCTACAAGGGAAGCAGCGCCGCGCTGTATCTTTTCCTCGGCTCGACCGCTTTCCAGAAAGCATCGAGCGCGCACCCGCAGCAGAGTCTAAAACCCCTGACGGACCGCGCCGCAACGTTCACGGGGCCAACGCCCCTCGCAACTTCCATCGCTGCCCTGGGCGATGTCAACGGCGACACGGTCGCAGACTTCGCTTTCAGCAGCGCGGGCGTCGCCCACCTGGTCTTCGGCCATCTCGGCGGTGGATGGCCGACGGGCTACGCCGGCGACCGCATCTTCTCCGCCTACCCGATGGGGACGACCGGCTCTATCGCGGCGCCGGGTGACGTTGCCGGACCCAACGCGACCACGCCCGATAGGCTGAATGATTTAGTGCTCGTGAAAGGCGACGGGCCAGCCTACCTGTTCATGGGCGCCAAGAACATGCCGACAGCGCCGAGCGCGGCGGCGACGCTGACCAAGGTGGCGGGCATCGCTTCCGCGCCGTATGCCGCCGCCAGCGACTCGAACTGCGACCGTTCGTCGGACCTGCTCGTGGTTCCCCAGGATGCGGCGGCCGGCAGCCTGGCGCGAACAGAGTTGAGCTACGGCGCCGTTCCGCATGTGAGCCAAGCGGCCCTCCCGGTGAGCGCCGGGAGGGCGAACGAGGCAACGCGGTCGGCCCCGGCGTCGAAGGCGCTGGCGGCGGCCGCAATCGTACACGTCTCGCCTGCCTACTGCAGCACGTGCGCGAACGATGGGTATGTCTGGGGAACGGCGGCTTTCGCCAGCATCCAGGCCGCGATCAACGCCGGGCCCCAGCGCATTCTCGTCGGGCCGGGCGTCTACCGCGAGGCGCTGACTCTGAAGAGTAATATGCAGGTGATCGGCGCAGGGGCAGACGCCACAATCTTGCAGCAGCCGGCCACCGCCGCGGCATCGCTCGTCACGGTTCCCGGCGCGAGCAATGTCGTGCTTTCGCGGCTGACGATTGACGCGGGCGGCAGCGCGAATGGACTCCTTATCAACGGCGGCGCGAAGGCGGTGCAGATCACGCGGAGTATCATTCGTAACGCCGGCAAGGGCATCGCCGTCGCGGACAGCGCAACTCAGGCCGAGGTCGTCAACAACACGCTGATCGGCGGCGGCACAGGGCTAGAGGTGACATGCGGCGCCGTGAGCGTGCGCAACACAGCCTTCGCCTACCACAACAACACGGCCATTCGCTACGCGTCGCAGAGCTGCCCGGCCGGCGCGGCGCCATCTATCACCTACGACCTATTCTGGGCAAACGCCGCGGACCTGGTGGTGGACGGCACGGCGCGCGATGCAGCGAGCCAGGGCGCGGTGTTCGCCGACCCGCTGTTCACCAACCCATCGGTGAATGACTACCGACCCATGTCCGACTCGCCGGTGATTGGCGCCGGTGATCCGGCGGATCCTGTCCCGCCAGGCTCCGGCACGCGTGTGGACATCGGCTATGTGCAGCAGGCCCAGGCCTCGTTCTTCGCCGACGATAGCTACTGTCAGACCTGCGCCAACGACGGCCTGACCTGGCAGGTTGACGCTTTCGGAAAGATTCAGGACGCGGTGAACGCAGCTTCGCAGTTCGTCAAAGCGGTTGGGGTGTCGGTCGCGATGACGACGACCTCGGCAGTGGGCCTGGCGGTGACGGTGGGCGTGGGGCCCGGCACGTACGCCGAGCGAGTGAGCGTGCCGAGCCACGTGCGACTCGTCGGGAGCGGAGCCGAACAGACGACGATCAACGGCAGCGGGGCCTCGCCGGTGACGGTGAGCGCCGCCACCCAGGCCGAAATCAGCGGCTTCACGCTGGTGAGCGGCGGCTCGGCGGCGAGCATCAATGTGTTGAGCGCCTCGAATTTCATCACCGTCACACGCAATATTGTGCGAAGCAGTGCCGGCATCAGCTTCTCGGCAAGCTCGTCCGGCCTTGTGCTCAACAACACCATCGTCGGAGCGGTAGGGCCGGGCGTGCTTAGCACCGGCGCGGGAACGTGGGTCGAGGTGCGCGACAACATCCTGGCGAACAACGCGGCCGGTCTATCCACGGCAACCGATGGGCAGATGCTAGATGACTACAACCTACTGAACGCCAACACGGTCAACTACCAGGCTGGCGCAGGGACAACCCTGGTTCCAGGGACGAATGACATCGTCGGCCGCGACCCGCTGTTCGTGGACGCGGGCCATGCCGACTACCGTCTGCAAGCCACTTCACCGGCGGTGGACACGGCCGACCCGCTGGCCGACGCGCCGGCCGGCGGCGGCTCGCGGATGGACATCGGCTATCGCGAGGTGGTTGCGACACCGCTGACGCTGCTGCTGGGTACGGCCGGCACGTCGTGCGCCCTGGCCGTCTCCGGCATTGGCCAGGTGGAGGTTGGCCTCAGCTTCGTGACCGACACGAGCCTGCCCATTACCGCCACAGTTCCGTCCACCTGGCTGCCAGCGACACTTAAGACGGCGAGCCAGGCAGGCTCCTATTGGAGCGCGTCCGTCACGCCGTCTTCGGGCGACGGCCTCTACCGCGTTTACGCGCGCGCCACCGACCGCGCCGGAAACATGGCGGAGGGTGCGGCCGGCTCTGGCACAATGGCCGCGCGCAAGGGCGCGGCCAAGAGCGGCGGCGCGGCTGGCGACGGGTGGTATCGCGACGAAATCGTGGCAGACGCCACGCCGCCCGATGTGCAGCTCAAGTCGCCCTTGGATGGCGCGAGTACAGGCGACCCGGCGCTGGACATCGTTGCCCATGTGAAAGACACAGTCGCGGTGGGCGGAAAGACGCAATCGAGTCTTGACGCCGTCTGGTTCGAGGTTGACGGCGCCGTCATCGCCGCGGACCACGTGGGAGCAGGCGTCGTCTATCGGGCATCCGTTCCCGTCGGCGATGGCTCGCACACGGTCGTGGCGGCGGCGCGGGACCGGGCGGGGAACGAGAGCCGGAGCGCCCCACGAACGATCACCGTGTTGGCGACGAAGGATGCGGTGATTGTGGCTTCACCCGTTGACGGGAGCGCCGTGATGACGACGACCGTTCCCGTCCATGGCTATGCGCGATTTGTCGCCGCGCCGCCCTACGCCGTGACGCTGTACGTGGACGGGGCTGCGGCTGGGGCCGCACAGCTCGCTAATCCTCAGGCGGGCCTCACCGCCTGGAGCGGCACCGTGACACTAGCGGGCGAGGGTACACACCGCGTCGCCGCCGCCCCGGGCAGCGACAAGCCATCGAACGCGCAAGCCGTCAACGTGAGCCTGGATACGACACCGCCGACCGTGACAGTCGCCGCGCCGGGCGAGGGCAATGTCGTGACCACCACGCTGCTGTTGAGTGGAAACGCGGACGACAGGGGCAGCGGGCTGGCGGCGGTTGACGTGAGCCTGGATGGTGGGTACGTGTGGGTTCCGGCCGCGCCACGTGCCAGCAAGTGGAACGTGAACCTCGCGATGTCGCCGAACACCGACTACGTCAGCTATCCAGCGCTGGTTCGGGCGCGGGATGTGGCCGGGAACGAGGCCGTGAGCACGCGCATCATCGTGGTGGATAACCTGGGGCCAACGCCGTTCGAGATGACGACCGTAGCGCCCGAGCCAGAGGGCTATCTCCAGGCGCCGGCTGAGGTTCAGCTCGCATGGATGGCGCCACGCGACGCCGGCGGGGTGGTGAAGACGTTCGTGGCAGTGGACACCATGAGCAGCACCGTGCCGTCAACCACTGGCGCCCCGCTCAACGGCACGAGCTACACGGCGCAGTTCAGCCAGGCCGGGGACTTCTACGTCCACCTGGCCGCCCAGGATGGCGTCGGCAACCTCACGGTGGGCCACTACGGCCCCTGGCACGTCGGCGCTCGCCTCGCCGCTGCGCCCGGCCCGCAGTGGCAGTCCCCCATCCAGGTGGATGGCCGCCTCGACGTCGCGGGCGGGGAGTGGAGCATCTCCACCGAGCAGCTAGACCGCGACCCGCGCCTCGGGCCGCCCCAGGAGCTATGGGCCAGCTTCGACGGCCTCGCGATGTACTTGGGTTGGCGCGGCGCCGACTGGGCCAGCCTCGCCCACGGAACAATCTACCTGGACACAATGCCCGGTGGGACACGCGAACTTTGGCAGCCGGTGGGCGCGCTGTCCTTGCCGCCGCGCTACTCCCTCCCCTTTGAGGCCGATACCCTGGTCGCGCTTGACGGCAGCGGGTTCGAGGTTCGCCGCTTCGATGGGGCGGCGTGGCAGCCGCTGGCCGATGCCGATGTCGCTATCGTCATCGGAGGCCAGGGCGAGACGGAACTGCGGCTGTCGTGGGCAACGCTGGGAACAAGCGTGAGGGCGGCGGAGGTGCGCCTGCTCGCCCTCAGCCTGGCGCCGGATGGAGAGCACATTCGGAGCGTCTTCCCGGCGTCGAACTCACTGCTCGGGCAGTGGAGCGACGCCTACCACTGGGCGGGGATTTCACCGAACACTGTGCCGAATGCCGACCAGCCCCGCGGCCACCACGTCGAAATGAGCGTGAGCAGCCAGCCTCCGACGTCGGCGCTGGTCGGGCCGGGGCAGCCACTGGACTACATCGTGCGGGTCACGAACCGCGACCAGGAAGCGCGCCCCAACGCGCGCCTGGTGCTGGCGGCGAGCGACGGCCTGCGCCTCGAGGGGCTGCAAGGCTATCCAATGCCCCCGGCCGGCCAGTTGTGGCGCATTGACCTGGGAACGTTGCCACCTGGCGCGCTCGCGCCCATCACAGTGACCGCGCGCCTGGGGAACGATCTGGCCGCGACCGGAGCGGTGACGCTGACGGCGCTGCTGGAGACTGGCCGGGTGGCAAGTGAGCCGACCCTGACGGCGGTCCGGCTGAGCCACACGGTGGACGGGCGGCGGCCGACAGCGCAGATTGACCTGGCCGCCGGTGATGCTACCTTGCCGTCGGGCCGCCAAGTGATCCGCGGCACGGCGGCGGCGGGGCCAAGCGGCGTCGGCAAGGTTGAGGTCCGCGTCGGCAACGGAGCCTGGCAGACGGCCGACGGTACGAGCGTGTGGCAGGCGGAGGTGGACATCCCGCCGAGTGGCCCGACCACGCTGGTCGCGCGGGCCGCCGACACGCTGGGGCTGGTCGGCGAAGCGACGACGCGGACGGTGACAGTGGACGATGTAGCGCCGGTAGCGAGCGTGACACCGCCGGATAACCTGATCGGGCGCGGAGTGGTAGGACAGATGCAAGGCACGGCCCGCGATCCCTTCCCGGTCGGCGGGGTCGTGAGCCGCGTCGAGACGCAGGTGGACGACAACCCGTGGCGAGTAGCACAGGTGGTAAGCGCGCCAGGCGCCGACGGAACGGTCACCTGGCAGCAGAGCTGGACGCTGCCTGCCGAGGAAGGGGTGACCCATCTCGTGCGGGTGCGCGCCGTGGATGCCGCTGGCAACGTTGGGCAGGCGAGCGAGGCCGTGAAGGTGACGATAGACAACGTCAATCCGCAGTCGAGCGTTGTCTCGCCGCAGCCGGACACGGTGCTGCCGGAGCCTGGGCAAACTGTGCTGCCGGGCGAGATGCTGGCCTGGGGCTACGCGATGGATGGCTGGGGCATCAGCAGCGTCGAATTGAGCGTGGACGGCGGATTGACGTGGCACACGGCAGCCACTGGGCAAGCGGCGGCGGAGTTGGTGGGACGCTACGGGAAGGCGGCGGCGGCCAGCGCGACCGCGGAGCTATGGGCGATTGTGCTGCCGACGCCGGTCGGCGACGTGATGGTGAACAGCCGCGCCAGCGACTGCGCGGGGAACGTGGAGGGCATGAAGGCACCGGTGCGGATCACGCAGACGCACGAGCCGCCGATGCGCCTCTGGTTCCCTCTCATCGTCCACTCGTATTGAGAACGGAGGATCAAGCTACAATCAACCTATAATTGGCCCCGAAAACTAGACCACGTGCTAAGGTGAAAGACATAATCTAGAACACGTGGAGGGTCAAGCCGATGTCGAAGAAACGTCGTCAGTTTAGCGCCGAGTACAAGTTCAAGATCGCCCTAGAAGCGGCCAAAGGCACCAAGACGTTGGCCGAACTCGCCAGCGAGACGGGCGTTCACCCGAAACACCTGATCAGCCAGTGGAAAAGCCAGTTGCTGGCGCAAGGGGCCAGCATATTCCAACGCGGCGCAGGGTCGGGACAGCGCGAGACCGACAAGCGCGAGGTTGATGCCCAGCATCAGGTTTCGTCGCCGCCGATTGAAGCGGCTGCGCTCGGGAATGTGCGGGAACAAGTGACGGTAGGCGTGCCACTCGTTGATCAGGTTCGTCTCCATGTCCCAGCCGCGGCACTCGCCGACGATCGCCATTGTGATCAACTCGCTATCGCTGCACTTGGACTTTGGCCCAGGCCGCGGACAGAGATGCTCGATTGGCTGCCAGAGGTCATCGATCAGCACGTACATCTAGGTGCAGAAGTCGTCAAAGTCTGCTATCATTGCTGTACCCTCCAGGGTGGCGCAGAGTGATTATGCAACTTTGGTTCTGTAAAAGGCCAGGGTGGGCCTTGGTGGATTAAGCAGACTTAAAGGTCAAGTAGGCTTTGCCGGCCTCCCACTCATCGCTGATCTCCATGAGGATGGCACTCGCCAGGCGCAAACACGCCGCCTCGTTGGGGAAGATGCCGACAACACGGGTGCGCCGACGGATCTCTTCGTTGACCCGTTCCAGGCCGTTGGTCGTGCGCAGCAGCCGTCGATGCGCCTCGGGTAGATCAAAGACTGTGAAGCCCTGAGGCAAGTTAGCCTCCATCCACGTCGAGAGCTTCGAGGCGGTCTTGGCGTACTTGAGGACGGTCTTGGCCAGCAGGGCCTCGGCCTCGGCACGATGGGGCGCGTTGAAGATGGCGCGAATGTCGGTGGCCACTTCAGCCTTCAGCTCCTCACGCGGGACATAGGCCCTCGCGTTCTGCTGGAGGTGAAACTGGCAGCGTTGCCACGGCACTCCGCCAAAGACCGTGCGCCTTGCCGCGCCCAAGCCCTCGTGGGCATCGCTGACGATGAGTTGCACGCCTCGTAGCCCACGCGCGACCAAGCTCTGAAGAAAGGTACGCCAGTGGACTTCATGCTCGCCCAAGCTCACCGATACCCCCAACACCCGCCGTTTGCCGTCTGCGCCGACCCCGGTGGCGATCAGCAGCGCCGCGTCCCGCACCGCCCCATCCTGCCGGACTTTCTCATAGCGAGCATCGAGCGTGACGTAGACAAATTCACCCAACGGGCGATTGCGCCACGCCTCCACCACCTTGTCCAACGCGGCCACCGCCCGACTGACCTCCATGCTGGAGACCTCGGTGCCACACAGCTTCTCCAGCACCGCTGTGACCTTGCGCGTCGAGACCCCCTGGATATACATCTCGGCCAACGCCAGCTTCAGCGCTCGCTCAGAACGCAAGCCCTTCTCTAACGCGGTGGGATAGAAGCCCCCTTCACGCACCTGCGGCACGGCAAAGGTCACCTCCCCCACCCGCGTCTTGACCGTCTTGGGCTTGAAGCCGTTGGCGTGGCCGCGTCGCTCCTCGCTGCGTTGGTAAGGTTCAGCCCCCAGGAACTTCTGCCGCTCGGCCGTCATGGCCGCATTGATCACGATGCGCAGCACCTCAGGCAGGGCGTCGAGGCCCTGCGCGGCGGCCAGTTCCACAAGCTCGACGGGTAGGCTATAATTCGGTTGGTAGGTCATGGTCTCGTCTCCTTTCGGTGTTTGGCAACCCGTAGGATACACCCTGACCTACCGCCTTTTCAACTCGGCGGCCAACTCATCTTACAGAAACAATGTTACACTATCCGCAGAGTTTGGCTGGTACCTCTCTCTTGCCACACTGGAGGCTACTTGTCAAGTTCTTCTATCTGACATCTAGCACATCGCCCTAAACTAATCCCAAGGTGAGAAGTACATGGGGCATCTGGGTCACCAACTAAACAGCAGCCACCAGGGCGTCGGCGCGGGATTGCAGGATCGTGCGACAGCGCTGCTTGACCTCATCGGTCTTGTCCGCCAAACCCGCCAGGAAGGCGTCCACCTTCGCGCGCACCTTGGCCGCCGTCTCGAAGCAGGTGTTGGCCGTCACCGCCTCCCGCACCCAGTCCCAGATCGCCTCATCGGCGTTGAAGTCGGGGCTGTAGCTCGGCAGCGCGACCAAGCGCAGCTTGAGGTCGGGGGTCGTCAGATACGTGCGCAAGGCGTCGCCGCGATGCATCGGGCCGTTGTCCCAGATGACGATCAAGGGCTGGCTGTGGTTGGCCCGCAACTGCTTGAGGAAGGCCACCGAGGTCTCGGCCGTCAGGTTCTCCGTCACGTTCATCACCTCGGTCTGGCCGGTCTCCAGGCACACCGCCGAGTAGTACGTCGCCTTCTCGCCGCGCTTGGGGCTGGTGGTGTCGGCCAAGGCGGGCTTCCCGCGCGGCACCCACTTGGCGCGCACATCCACATCGGCCCGAAAGTGCGCTTCGTCGACAAAGAAGATCGTGGCCCCTTCGGCCTTGGCTTGCTGCCGCAACTCGGCATACATCTGGACGAAGGCGGCGCGCTTGGCCTCGTCGGCTTTGAGGAAGCGCTTCTTGGGCCGCTTCAGGACGAAGTCCAGCCGATGCAAGTAGTTCAGACAACTGGAGCTGCTCAGAGTGCGGCCGAAACGCCGCTTGACGAACTGGTGTACGCCCTTCCAATTCCAGTTAGCCTGCTCCACATCCGAAGCTTCGGGCGTGCCTTCGACGGCTGTCTTCAACGCCGCTTGCTGCTCCGAGCTGAGGACGGGGGGGAGCCGCCCGTCCGCTCAAAGGTCAACCCCTTGGGGCCGTGCTGCTCCAGGTCTGCGACCCAATCGCCGATGGTATGGGCATCCCGCTCCAACGCCTCGGCAACCTGGTTGGCCGACCAGCCCCGGCTCAGCAACCAGATGGCGTGCCAGCGTTCCCGTTCGCGCGGTGTCGGCGCACGGTACATCCCGTCTCGCACCGCCTTGCCATCCAACTGCCAGCGCTTCAATGTCGCCTGGATGTTGTCCATCTCGGCCCTCCATCGCTCGTTCAGGATGCTGGCAGTATACCACACCCGCCATGCGGGTTTCACCGTGGGATTAGTTTAGTAATGCGTTACACGTGGCTGCGCGTTTGGTCAGCGCGCGGGCGCGGAGGCCTAACGACCGCCGCTATGAATCCAAGCCCTTGCAGTTAGTGCGGTGACAATGAGAAAGAGTTCGCTTGTAGTACAAGAACGATCTCCCACTACCAAAAGCCCATGTCTGGCCTCCTCCTCGACCGCATCGACATCCACATCGACGTGCTGGCCTGATCGGTGGCCCGGCCGATCGGCTGGCTCGAGAACCAGGGTCTGTGTTCGTGGGCTTTCGATGACGATGTCGGCGACACATTCGTGTTTCTACGTACCCTGGCAGGCTTCTTTCTTTTGGTGGGGGACTAGACCAACACGCCAAAGTATGCGAGCGAGACGGGCGGTTGCTGAACGGCAGCCGCCCGTTTCCTGTGCGCTAGGCTAACACGACTTCTACGCCCCCACCCGTGATCCAGACTTGTATCGCATCCTGGCATTATCCAAGTCCTATCGAAATTAGTAGCACTTAGCTAGACGAATTGGTATTCCAGTCCCATGACGATGGACTTGTATTCATATAGAATGGTCTTGTCACAGAAGGATCAAGGTTAGGAGGAAGTCATGTCTGAGCTGGAAATGAAACCGAGCGATAGGAATACTGTGGATTTCCCAACAGGACGGGCGTCCGAAAACGCCACTTCACAGCGCCCGTTGGCCCGGTTAGATATTATCAACTCCTACCGTGTCGCCGAGTTCGTTACCCTGACTCGGAATGGGTCGCCAGTCTGCTGGCCACTCGCGCCCGCTCTCGAACGTGGACGCCTTGTCTTCAGTACCGGATATATGTACCCGACCAAGGCTCAGAATGCCCAGCGCAATCCACATGTGGCAGCCCTATTCTCCGATCCTACCGCGAGTGGCCGTTCTGATGAGGATCCGCTGGTGCTCGTGCAGGGGCTGGCTGAAGTCTTCGATCAGGACCTGCAACGGAATACGGAGCGCTACGTCGATCAGCTCTTGCAGAAGGGGCCTATCACGTTTCGCCTGATGTTACGCACCCCTTACCTGCGGCAGCTCATGGTTGGCTACCTGGCCCGCATCTGGATCGAGGTGATCCCCCGACAGGAATATGTTTGGCCGCGTGCGCAGACACCGCCAGAACCTTTGCGCCATGCGATCCGCCCCGTGTCCTACTCACCGAGACCGGGTATCGAGCTGCCACAGCACGTGTTCGAGTGGCTGCCTCGATATACGCGCCCACCGGTCCTGGCTTATGTCGACGGAGCCGGGTGGCCAGCACTCGTACGAGTTCAGGCGAACGTGCGGCGGGACTACATCGAGACAGCAAGCGATATTGAGACGCGCGAAGGGGCACCTGCCTGCCTGACGTATCATCGTCTTATTGGTAACTATCTAGCGAATGATACTTTTCTTATCCGGGGACACTTCGACCGAGGAGGTAGGCTGATTCCGGAGAAGGTCGTTGGCTTCGTTGGAACCACGGATGACCGTGGCCTGGGATCGCTGAAGCTGATAAGTATGGTGTGGAACTTCCGCAGGCAGCTTGCTCTACAGATCCAGAAGGAAGGCCGACCAATTCCGGTTGTCCGCCCCACATCTTGAGCGTGAGCAGCAAGCCAGACATGGTAGTTCGCAGTTGAAGAAGAAGGACGAGCACCGATGGCTGAGATCACATTTCGTTGGAGCGGAATACTCCTGATCCTTGGCGCAACTCTGCTCGGCGCCGCAATCGTGGTAGTATCTTTCACTCCTGTGGTGAACCGGCCATTATCATCCCATATCAGCCTTCTCTTGCTGCTGTCCGCCGCACTACTGCTCTTGTCCTTGCCGGCCGTATATGTCAAACAGGCGCAGGCTGGAGGTTGGGTTGGTCTCGCAGGTCATGCGCTTCTCCAAACCGGAATACTCTTGCTGGTCGTCCTTGCGACAACACCTCTCCTCTATCCATCACTCAACCTGGCTCCCGGAAAGAACCTCACGGTTTTGCTGCTTGGTATTGCACTGACGTTGGGTTTACTCCTGACTGCAATTGCAACGATTCAGGCCGATGTCTTTCCCCGCTGGGCAGGTGTCATGCTGCTCGCAGCCACCGCCGGCTTCTTTTTCGTATTCTTCGTCGCAGAGTTTCTACCACCAGAGGCGGGTCAGATAGGCGCAGCCTTCTTTGGCATCCTCCTCGCGCTTGCGCTCGTCTGGATCGGCATTGCTATCTGGATGGGCAAACCCACTCCGACCACATGATTCCTCGCCCCTCGTCAAGGCCAGACGCAGGCAGGAAGCTTGCGTCGCTGGCACGGAGGCTTCATGGTAGCATCCGACTCCGTCAATGAGTACCGCCTCACCGGTGTCCTGCTGATTCTGGCCTTCATCTCGTTCGCCATTGGGGGAACCCTACCAGTAGTGGGCGAGAAAGGGAACCATGCTATCTTCACCTTGCCGGCGCACGAACACTTGTTGGCCGTTGCCGACAATGCCCATATCTGGCGCTGGGCCAACCTCTTCATGGGTTCAGCCGTCGTCCTCGTTCTGGCCGGGCTGACGATGCTCACGATGCTACTAGAAGGGGCAAATGAGCGTATCCTCTCACGCCTGGGCTTGGTTGGGTTTCTGTTAGCTGCTGTATTGTGGGTCATCTTCTCGGTCTTTCGTGGCGTAATCACGATCCGTGCCGCGCAAGAGATGGCCGCGACCGCGACGGCAAGCGCAGGTGTTGTGCCACCATATTATGAGCCCCTGGCGCAGTGGTGCTATTCGCTGTTCTATGTCTATGCCGTCGTGGGCTTTCTCGCTCTGGCGATGTATGGCGGTTCCTTGCTTCAGACCGGGCTATTGCCTGGCTGGGCCGGCTGGGCGACACTAGTTTTCAGTATCGTGCTGCTCATCCAACTGCTTATTATGGGGGATACGCTACCTGCTTTCCACTACTTCCCATCCTTACTAATAGGCATCCTTCTACTGGTGCGTGGGTAGAAAGAACATTCGACATAGTTGGCCTATAATTGCGCCATGAGATCGGTATACCGTGTGGTTGGCTCAAAAAGGAAATCGGTGAGCAATAGCTTACCCGGCCGCGTGGCCTGGCTGGTGTCCGTTGCCTCGATACTGCTCGTCATTACTGCCTTCGGGATGGCTATCCATGCGGCCATTACCAGCGGCGATTACCGCACTTTGGTATCGCATCAAACCCTGATTCCGATCAGCACTATCGTCTATGCCGTCATCGGCGCGTCGATTGCCGCCCGCCATCCACGTAATCCGATCGGGTGGATTTTTGTCGTCGTCGGCTGCCTGTATGCCCTCACCGCTCTCGCGGCTGCACTGAGCGCTTATGGACCAGATTCTTCACCGTTACACCCGTGGACGGTTTGGCTCAGCAATTGGCTGTGGATTCCAGCCTCAATTCTGCCGATGACGGTGGTTCTCCTGCTTTTCCCTGATGGCGATCTACCTTCGCCCCGTTGGCGTCTCGTCGTCTGGTCCACGGCTCTCGGCCTGACGATGATCGTCCTGGTGGTAATGTTTCACCCAACTCCATTGCCAAGCTGGGGTCTGCCTGCGAACCCACTTGGTATCTTAGCAGCGGCATCCGTTCTGGACAAACTGACCAATGTTGGCTCGGCGCTCCTCTTTGTCGGTGTGATAGGTTCACTGGCCGGATTTGCCCTACGATTTCGCCGCTCAACCGGCATCGAGCGGGAGCAGATGAAGTGGTTGGTATACGCCGTGGGCGTGCTAGTGACCGGCTTCGTCTTAACTACCATAGCCGGGTTGTCCTGGCCGGCTGACCCATTTGTGAATGACATCAGCATTGCTCTGAGCAACCTGACCATTCTGGGTCTTGCGGTTGCCGCAGCCATCGCCATCCTACGCCACGGGCTGTATGACATCAACCTGATCATCAACCGTACTTTGGTCTATGGCGCCCTCACGGCTGGCGTGGTTGCATTGTATGGGGTCGCCGTTGGCGCGTTGGGAGCTCTGTTCCAGGCCCGCAACAACTTCTGGTTATCCCTTCTCGCCACCGGGCTCGTAGCCATCTTCTTTCAACCTTTGCGTGACCGCCTGCAACGCAGTGTGAACCGGCTGATGTACGGGGACAGAGACGACCCATACAAAATCCTCTTACGGCTGGGAGAGCGGGTACAGGCCACATTAGCACCCGAGGCTGTATTGTCGGTGGTGGTCGAGACCATCGCTCAGGCGCTCAAACTCCCATATGTCGCCATTAACCTCTGTCAGGGCGATGGCTTGAGGCTTGCTGCTGAGTATGGGGTGAAACCCGCCGGCTCCATATCGGGAACTATAGACGCAGAAGAGATGGTTATTCCTCTCGTCTATCAATCTGAAACCCTGGGTGAATTAACCCTCGCTCCACCGACTACAGGAACCGCTTTCACCGTCAATGACAGGCGCTTGCTTGAAGACATCGCTCGCCAGGCAGGGATGGCAGCCAACGCAGTTCGCCTGACACATGATCTACAGCACTCGCGGGAGCTGTTGGTCAAGAGCCGGGAGGAAGAACGCCGTCGTCTGCGCAGAGACTTGCACGACGAACTAGGCCCGCACCTGGCGAGCCTGAAGCTCAACCTCGACGTCGCCCGCAACCTGGTTTCGCGCGATCCCAAGGCCGCCGAGGCTTTACTGCTGGATTTACGTTCTCAGGCCCAGGCCGCCATCGCCGATATCCGGCGATTGGTGTATGATTTACGCCCGCCGGCCCTGGATGAGTTTGGGCTAAAGGGTGCAATCCAGGAATACGCTCGGCAGCTCGAAACGCAGGATGGATTAAGGATCAGAGTGGATGTGCTGAGTATCGTGTCGCCCCTGCCCGCCGCGGTCGAGGTCGCAGCCTACCGCATCACCCTGGAAGCACTGGCGAATGTCGTCCGCCACAGTCAGGCAGGACATTGTTGTGTCGCGATAGCGATGCTCGACAAGAGCTTGCAGGTGGAGGTCCGTGACGACGGGATAGGCTTGCCGAAGGTTGTCTCGCCGGGGGTAGGCTTGAACTCGATGCGGGAACGGGCCGCGGAGCTGGGTGGAACATGCGTGATCGAGTCACTGCCGGATGGCGGCACGCGGGTTCTGGCGCGCTTGCCGTGTAGTTAGGGGAGTATATGGAACGCATTCGCGTATTGATTGCCGATGACCATACGCTCTTTCGCTCTGGTTTGCACGCGCTGTTGAATCTATTCTCGGATATTCAGGTAGTTGGAGAAGCCTCGACCGGAGAAGAGACCATTTCGAAAGCCGAAGCACTCCAGCCGGATGTCATCTTGATGGACATTCAAATGCCGGGGGTGAATGGGATAGAGGCGACGCGCCGTATTATGCAGACCAGCCCGAACGTAGGTATCATCGTCGTGACGATGTTTGAAGACGACAGCTACGTGTTCTTAGCCATGTGCGCCGGCGCGCGCGGCTACATTTTGAAGGAAGCGAATGAGGACGAAGTGCTGCGGGCTATTCGAGCCGTCGCTAGTGGGGAGGCTATCTTTGGTGCAGCCATCGCCAAGCGCTTAGTGCAGTTCTTTTCCAAACCTACACCTACATCACCCGCAGTTTTCCCTGAATTAACGGACCGCGAGCGGGAAATTTTGGATCTGATTGCACGAGGGGAAAGCAACGCCGACATTGCCCAAATCCTCGTCCTCAGTCCACACACGGTGCGGAACCACATCTCAAACATCTTCGCCAAGTTGCAGGTGGCCGATAGAGCGGAAGCCATTATCCGGGCACGAGAGGCTGGCTTGGGTCAGTAAGCTAGGAGACACGAGTGGAAAGGCCGGACTTGGCGCGGCTATCTTCCCCCTTTGACTTGGTGAGTTCGAACGTACGGTTCTCTCAGAGAATTGTTCCTCGCGTGCAGGATCCCCTCGATCATAATTGCCGTGTCTGCGCTAGTTGTACGCAAAGTGCGTGCCCTGGCTGACGAGTATTAGGGCACAGCGAGCGAAGCAACCAACCTAATGTCCTTTTTGGGTTGTTTCACATACCGAGAGTGTTCGGTAAATCAATTGGAGGCAAATGACGCGACCACCACGGTGAGGTATCCTGGGCTTAACCTGCTTTGGTGGACAGATGGAACGCTATGAGGCGGCCTGCTCGAAGGCCTCCGAGCTGACATAGCCGAGGGCGGAATGGCGACGCTGGCGATTATACCACACCGCGATGTAGTCGAACACACTCCGACGCGCCTCGGCCCGCGTCGCGTACGGCTCGGTGACACACTCGGCCTTCAGGGTGCTGAAGAAGCTCTCCATCATCGCATTGTCGTAGCAGTTGCCCGTCCCACTCAGGCTGACGGTGATGCCGTAGGCGGCCAGCAGCTTGTGGTACTTCTCGGCAGTGTACTGACTGCCACGATCCGAGTGATGCAGCAACTTCGCCTGCGGGCGGCGCTGGTGCAAGGCCATCCGCACCGCCCGCAGCACCAACTCTTGTTCCAGCCGAATGCCCATCGCCCAGCCGACGATCAGGCGCGAGTAGACATCCAATACCACCGCCAAGTACAGCCAGCCTTCGTGGGTCGCGATGTAGGTGATGTCGGCCAACCACTTCTCGTTCGGCCGCTTGGCATCGAACTGCTGATTGAGCACATTCGGCGCGACGGGGTGGCTCGGCTTGGACTGGGTCGTGACCTTGAAGCACCGTCGGCGACGCCCTTGGAGGCCGTGCAGACGCATCAGGCGCGCCACGCGATTGTGCCCGACACGACGGCCCTGAGCTTTCAACTCGGCGTGCACACGCGGCGAGCCGTACGCGCCGCGGCTCCGCTCATGCGCTGCCTCGATCAACTGCGCCAACTCTTGGTTGGCCCGTTCACGCTCGCTTGGCGGGCGCTGGCGCCAAGCGTAGTAGCCACTGCGAGACACGCCCAGCATCTGACCCATGCGCAGGATGTCGAACTCCTCGTCATGCGCCTGGATGAAGGCGAACTTCACTTCGGGCTCGGCGTGAAGATGGCTAGCGCTTTTTTCAGGATATCGCGCTCTTGTTGCACGATGGCCAACTCGCGCCGCAGCCGCCGCACCTCGGCGTCCACCTCCGTCTGGTGGCCGGTGCCTGGAAAAGCCTGCGCGCCGTCTTCAGCGAGCGCCTGCTGCCAAGCCTTGATCTGGCCCTGGTAGAGGCCCAGGTCACGCTCCAGTTGCGCTTTGCTCTTGCCGCTGGTCTTCAGCAGCTCCAGCACTTCGAGCTTGTACTCGCGCGTGTACTGCTTCTTGATCTTGGTGGACATAGCTCTGTTCTCCCTTTGCTAAGTATGGATCAGGGTCTTTCTCCTGTCCACCAAAGCGGGGGAAACCCAGTCCCCTTGTCTTAGCTCTACATAACGTTCACTAGATAATATGGATTGTCTGAGACTGGTCGCTAGCGGTGCGATACAGACAGAGCGGGGAGGCGAGTTCCTGCTAGGCGACGACCCCACCAGCGGAACCGGCCGTAGGCAAAGCGCTATGGCCGTCGCGCGGCTGGACAATCCAAGCTGGCAGGTTATAATCGGGAGACGATTGCACGTGTCGCTCGTAGGCCAGACAGCAGGAGGCGATTCGACGTGACAGACAAGCTCACAGTCGGTGATCTAGCCCGCCTGACCCACACAACTCCGAAGACTGTGCGATACTACGAGAGCATCGGGTTGGTGATCCCCGAGGCTCGCGGCGGCAACGGATACCGCTACTACAACGACACCCACGTCCAGCAACTTCGGTTCATCCGTCGCGCCCAGGGACTAGGCCTTACTCTCGCCGAGATAGGCCAGCTCATGGAGCTGGCGCGAGACGCTCGCTGCAACGACCTGCGCTCCTCACTCGACACGCTGTTTACCCAGAAGATTCGTGAATACGAGCTGAAGATCGCGGCTCTGCAAACTCTCAAGAAAGCCATTCAGCCTGAAGAGGGCGCCTGCGTGTGCCAGGCCTTCGTGCCAGATTGTTCCTGTCTCCCAAGTCCCGTCGAAATCGCTTGACATTGCCCCTTAGGGCAATGTGTATAATGAATTGAGAACCTGCCTCATTTGAAGGAGAAGAGGCGATGATAGAGCTGTCTAGCATAGGTGAGACTAAGCCGAACGGGCCTGTCGACTGGCTGTCTTCCAGCGCCGAGCGAGAGCTGCAGAAATCGCCGGCAGACGAGCGCTACGGCGCGTTGCTCGGGCCGATCAAGGTCGTTCACGCCTTCTGGCTCGCGGGCATGAGCTGCGACGGCTGCACCATCAGCGTCACGGGCGCGACGTCGCCGAGCGTCGAAGACCTGCTCCTGGGGCGGCTGCCCGGTGTTCCGCGCCTCGTCCTCCACCACCCCGTTGTGTCTGTCGAGGCCGGCGAGCCGTTTATCCACAACTTCGAGCTGGCCGTAGAGGGAAAGCTGAACGCCCCGTACGTGGTCATCTTCGAAGGCTCCGTGGCGGACGAGAGCCTGGCATCCAAGACGGGCGGCTTTTGGTCCGGCATGGGCGCCTACGAGCGCGACGGCACCCAGCAGCCCATCCCGACCGCAACCTGGCTCAAGCGTCTCGCTCCTGGCGCCGCGGCCGTCATTGCCATCGGCACGTGTGCGACGTGGGGCGGCATCCCCGCCGCCATCGGCAATCCCACCGGCTCCATGGGCGTCATGGATTTCCTGGGCGCCGATTACCGCAGCGCCCTGGGACTCCCAGTAGTCAACATTCCCGGCTGCTCGCCGGTCGGCGACAACTTCAGCGAGACCGTGGCGGCCGTGCTCCTCTTCCTCAATGGCCTCGGCCCGCTGCCCGAGTTCGACGATCTGGGGCGGCCGGCATGGCTGTTTAACCAGACGGTACACCAGGGCTGCAACCGGGCGGGCTTCTATGAGGAAGGCATCTTCGACGACCATTACGGCGGCTCCAAGTGCCTGGTGGAGCTGGGATGCTGGGGGCCAGTCGTCAACTGTAACATCGCCCGCCGTGGGGCGATCAACCATGTCGGCGGCTGCATGAACGTTGGCGGTATCTGTATCGGCTGCACGATGCCCGGCTTTCCCGACGCGACCTCGCCTTTCTATGGTCGAGCCCCCGGCACGCTCGTATCGTCTAGCGCGTCGCGTGTCCACGGCGGTATCATCCGCAACCTGCGGCGCATGACCAACCGGTTTATCAACCTGTCCAACCGCTGGCACGACAAGAATGACGTGCCGACCGGTTGGGGACACGTGCCGATGCCGGCGGCTCCCGAGCGGGCGATGCATTACTTCTACCAGAAGCTGCAGTGGCGCACCGGCGGCCAACCTGTCGGCAATGTAACCTTCCGTTCCTTCTATGGCCTACCGCACAATCCCGTGACCGGCCAGCTGGAAGGCCCGGAGGCAGTCAGCGCCTCGGCCGAAGCGGAGGAGTAGGGCGAATATAGGGCCGCGCCGACCGACGCGGCCCGTCAGTATGGAGGGGAGAGTATGACCGACGCACAACTTACCACATACTGGATCATCGGGGTTGTCATTGCCCTCGTGACTGTCGCGATTGCTGCCGTGCTCCTCTGGATGGTCCTCTCGGCGGCGCGCGAAACCCATCGGACGGCAGCCGCTGCTCTGGGTATTGTACGGCAGATACGCGAGAACACTCAGTGCATCTGGGCGCTCCAGGACACGAACCGCACCGCGGCGCAGCTTCTTGGTGGCGCGCAGTCGATCCTCGGCCACGCCGGGCAGGTCGCCCAGGCGCTCCACGACGCTGACGCGCGCCGGGCCTCATCCTAAACGAAAGGCGACGCCCATGACTGAGCAGACTGTCATGACGCTCTGGTTGGTATCACTTGCCCTGGCCATCGTGGTCACCGCGGTGGTCGGTTGGTTGCTGTCCAAGATCCTCAAGACCGGCATGGAGATCGAGCATGGAGCCGCAGCGATATGGACAACCGGCAAGATGGTCGCCAACAACACGATCCACATCCCACTCCTTGTGGACACGAACCGAACAGCGGGCGCAATCTTGAGCACCGCGCAGCAGATCGAGCAGGGGGCCGCGGCCATCGAGCAGCATGCCGACGGCTGCCCAGGTTGCCCGGCCTGCGTGCTATCGGCCAAGGCGTGAGGAGGGAACGATGTTCGTCGCGCTAACGCTAGTATCCGCCATCGTCGTCGTTGCCTTCGCCATTGTGCTCATCTACTACCTGCTGCATATTGCCCGTACGCTCGAAGCCATCGGCGGCAAAGGAGATAGCTACCTCGCCAAGCTGCGCCTGGGCCTGCGCGCTATCGAGACCGAGACAGGGTATCTGCCAGGGCAGGTCACGACCCTCAACAGTGGTCTGTCCGCTGTCGCAGGCGCCCTACAGCAGGTGGACGGCCACCTTGTGAACACCATCCAGGCCGTCGTGCGGCAAGGAGAGGGAACGCGATGAACGTGCCAGACGCCGTTTATTGGCTGTGGGGCCTGGTTCTTTTGATCGCCGTATTCATTGTGTTGCCGGTGACGGTCTATCTTCTTCAGCGCGTCCTGAATGCCGCGCGGAGCATCGAGCGCTACCTGGGCGAGATGCGCGATGCCGGTGTCGGCATCGCCGGCAACACCAGTCATATCCCCGCCCTGGATGATACCATCGGCGTTGCCCAGCAGTTGCTGGCGACGGCCGGCGCGATTGACGAGCACGCGGCGACAATCGAGACCATGCTGACGGCGCGCGCTGCGGACGATAGCAGCCAGCGTGTCGCCTAGCCCGGGGAGGACAAGCCATGGGCATGACGCTCTTTTACCTGACGCTGCTCGTCATTCTGATTGTGGTGGCCGTTCTGGTGGTCTACCTGCTGCTCATCATCGCGGCTCTGCGCGCCGCCAACCGCAATTTCGCGCAATTGGCCGGCGGGCTTGACGCGATCGCCAAAGATACGCAGCCCCTGGCCGGCAAGCTCGTGACGATCAATGGCGCGCTGGGCCAGCTCCTCGGCGGCCTTCAGTCTGTGGATGGACACCTCGCCGCCGTCGCCCGATTACTCACTCGCTAGGAGGCCGTCGCATGTGCTTCAAAAATCTGCCGGTCGAGTTTGACGAAAATGGCAAGGCGTACCTGAAAGAAGGCATCGCCGATCCGTATTCGTATCAGACTGTTTCGCTCGACGAGCAGTCGGATAAAGTCAAAGAATTGCTCGCGCGAAACGGCTATATCAAAAGTGTGGATTTCGACCCGGTGACGCGCGTGGCCGGCGCTCTGGCGTTTCATAGCGTGGTCGATCTCAAGGAGCGTAAGGTTATCGAGACGAACGCCATGGCGACGCTCTTCCGCGGCTACGAGGTCATCCTCAAAGGCCGCGACCCGCGCGACGCGGCGTTCATCAGCAGCCGCGCTTGCGGCGTGTGCGGCGGCGTCCATGCGAGCACATCGGCGCTGTCCCTGGAAATGGCTTTCCCCGTCGTCCCGCCCCCCCTCGGCGTCACCGTTCGCAACATGATGCTGGCGCTGGAGTACTGGTACGACAACCCGCTACACCTGTTCCTTCTGGCCGGCCCTGACTACTCGCAAGCCATCGTTCAGCCAACCAACCCTTCGGTCTGGGAAAAGGCCACGACAACTACGGCGCCCCGCGCCGCCATCCACGGCTACCGCACCGTCGGCGACATCATGACAGACATGAACCCGCTCACCGGGCAGCTCTACCTGCAAGCCCTGGCGATGACGCGTACGGCTCGCGAGGCCTACGTCCTGGTCGGCGGCAAGTACCCTCACCCTGAGACGGTCATCCCGGGCGGGATGACGACAACCGTGAGCATCACAACCTTCAACGAGATCTTCGCGCGTTTCCAGCGCCTATTCGACTACGCCAAGAAGACCGTCGCCATCTGGGATGACCTGGTTGAGTTCTTCTACGATGTGGACCCCGAGTACAAGAAGATTGGCAGCCGCCCGGCGCACCTCATCGACTCGGGTATCTGGGATGACCCTCACGCCTACGACGCTTCCTACGCCAACTGCGACGCGTGGGGCGAACGACGCTGGGCGACGCCTGGCGTGGTCGTTGATGGCCAGGTCGTGACGACCAAGCTCACGGCGCTCAACATCGGCCTGGAAGAGTTCGTCGAGCATTCTTACTACCAGCAGTGGAACAAGGAGCCGCGTTTCCCCACCGACCCGAACGGCAACCCGCTCAGCCCCTACCACCCGTGGAACAAGGACACCATCCCGGCGCCCACCGGGCAGAACTGGCGCGAGCGCTACTCCTGGTCCACCGCTCCGCGCTGGGATCGTTATCCGATGGAGGCCGAGGCCGTCGCGAGGCTGTGGATCACGGCGCAGGCGCAGGTGATGCCGCACCGACGGTTCCTCGAGCCGACGGGAACAAGCCTGAAGATCCACCTACCGGAGAGCGTGATGCCGGCGATGGATCTGGAGTGGAAGGTGCCGGATGTCTGGAACGCCTTCGAGCGCAACCGTGGCCGCGCCTACCACCTGGCCTATGTGTGCGCGATCGCCTTCGACAACTGGCTCATCGGCATGGACATGCTGAAGCACGGGCAGACCCGAGTGCAGACACCGTTCGAGGTGCCGCGCAAGGGAACGCAAATTGGCGTGGGGTTCTGGGGCGCCGGCCGCGGCTATCTTACGCACCACGCCGTGATTGACGACGGTGCCCTCAGCAACTACCAGATCGTCACGCCGTCTACCTGGAATGCCAGCCCACGGGACCCGTGGGGCACACCGGGGCCATATGAGGAGGCGGTGCTCAATACGCCGATCCTGGAAGAGTTCTCCCGCGCCGGCGACTACAAGGGCGTCGACATTCTCCGCGCACTGCGTAGCTTCGATCCGTGCATGCCCTGCACGACGCACGTGCATGTGGATGGGACGGACCACGTCGTGATACGCGAGATCAACACCTGCGCCTGTGGTGTGGATGGATGATGGAGAGCCGGGTGTGCGCGGGAGAGGAGGGCGCGGAGACGCCCTCCTCTCAATCGATGCGCGTCTTGATTGCGGGCGTCGGCTATCGCTTCATGCGGGACCTTTCCGTAGGTCCCGTTCTCATCCCCGCGCTTGAGTCCGAGGACTGGCCGGCGGGCGTTCAGATCCTCGACCTGCACTTCGGCCCGGTGCACATGCTCCACTGGCTCGAGCAGGAGGGGCCGTTTGACCGCATCGTGTTTGTCGGCGCGGTGGTCCGCGGACGAGCGGCCGGTGAGGTGCATGCCTATCAGTGGCATCGGGCGCTGCCCGATGCCGATCAGATTCAGGAGCGTGTCGGCGAGGGCGTTGCCGGGGTTCTCGATCTTGACAGCCTGCTGGTTGTGGGCGAATATTTCCAGGCGTTGCCCGCGGACGTCGTCGTGGTCGAAGTAGAGCCGGAGGACACCGGTTGGGGCGATGGGTTCTCGCCGACTATAGCGGCAGCGCTGCCGGAAGTGATGCAGGCGATTCGCCTTGCGGTTTGGGAGAAGACCAATGCATGATCCACTCGATGCCATCTTCTGGCGCGATGAGATACTCCAGATCATGTTCTGGTTCCGTGGCGAGGGCTTCGGCGAGGTCGTGACGGCGCGGGACATGACGCCGTTCCTGCGCGCCGACGAAGCATTCATCCAGTATCACCTCGAACACATGGTAGACGATGGCTACGTGGAGCGCGTCGAGGAGTTGCCAGGTCACTACCGGCTGACCGAACTCGGCGTCAAAGAGGGCGGCCGCCGCTTTGCCGACGAGTTCGCCGGGCTGACGGGCCAGGCGCACCTGGAATGCAACGACCCTAGCTGCGCGTGCAAGACTCTCGGCCCTGGCGCCTGCACGAACCGCGTCGGCCACAGTCACTAGAACGGCGAAACACACGGATGGTGGATAAGCCAGAACGACTCTCGGTAGAAGAATATGAAGCCGTTGCCAGGCGCCTCGACGAGCTAATCCGGCAATTCGAGGCGCTGCCCTTTCCCCAGGTCCAGGCCCAGGTCTTCGAGCTGCTGGACGCGATAGACACTCTGCACCGCGCCGGCCTGACGCGGCTGGTGGAGTTCCTGCAGGCAAGCGGCCAGGGAAAGCTCCTGGATCAAGCGGCGCAAGACCCCATCATCGAGAACCTGTTCATTCTGTATGACCTGGTTCAAGCTGACGAGCCGTCGCAGCCGCTGAACGCCCTGCCTCTCGTATCTTCTGGCAGCTTCGTTAGTATCGAGGAGGTTGACATCCGCCCGCGGCGGGACGCCCGGCGGCCGGTCTTCCAGGACGTGGCTCGGCTGGCCGATGTGCCGCCAGGGACAATGCGGCACTACGATGTTGACGGCGTGCCCGTTCTCCTCGCCAACGTGGCGGGCGAAGTCTACGCCGTCCGCGATCAGTGTCCGACCGGCGTCGTTCCCCTCAGCCTGGGCAGCTTCAGCGCACCTATCGTCGTCTGCCCGTGGCACAACGAAGCCTGGGATATCCGCACCGGCCGGCGGGTGGATGGTTCTCCCGAGCCGCGTCTCGATGTTCTCCCGATTGCCATCAACGGCGACGCGATCAGGCTCGCCGTGAACACGACTTCGTCTTCCGGCCCTGCGAGCGTATCGTGATCCGCATCCTGGTCGCGGGCATGGGCAACGTCCTGCGGCGGGACGACGGCTTCGGCGTCGAGGTGGCGCACCGTCTTGCGGCCGATCCCAAGCTGCCGTCCGGCGTGAAGGTGATGGAGGTTGGCATCGGCGGCATCCACGTCGTCCAGGAGTTGATGGCGGCGCCTTACGACGCCCTGATCATCCTGGACGCCGTTCAACGAGGAAGCCGTCCCGGCTCGATCCACCTCCTCGCCGTAGACGTGCCGGACATTGGCGAGTGGCCGCGCGCCGATAGAGAACACTTTCTTGCCGATACCCACTACGCCACCCCCTCCAAGGTACTCATCCTCTCGAAAGCCCTCGGCGTGCTCCCGCCGCGGGCGTACATTCTAGGCTGCCAGCCCGCCAACGCCGAGAGCCTCGGCATTGGGCTGAGCCATCCCGTCGAGCAGGCGGCGGAGCAGGCGCTGCGCGAGCTTGAGCGCCTCTTCACACGCGAATCTCTCCCCGACAGGCGGTAGATGTCGCGATCCTCGGTTCGCCATCCTCACTACTTGACACTTCACCACGCGGTATTATAATCCCCCTCATTAGCCCCAAGTATCAAACGGCGCTGGAGCCGCTGCGCTTTTGACGATCCAGTGCCAAGCTGTCGGGAGGATAGTGATGAAGATCGCTGTTTCCGGTAAGGGGGGCACGGGAAAGACCACTATCGCCGGCACCATCGCCCGCCTCTGGACTCGGGCGGGGCGACGCGTTCTTGCCATTGACGCGGACCCCAACCCCAATATGTCGGTCATCCTGGGCCTCCCCCGGGACCAGGCGTTCGACCTCACCCCCATCCCGCGCAACATGGCCGAGTGGCGCGAAGACCCCGGCGGTCGCGCCTACGTTCACCTTCACCTGCCCGTCGCCGAGATCGAGCGCCTCTACGGCATCCCCACACCCGACAATGTTACGCTCCTCGTCACCGGCCGCATCGAGCAGGCCGGCGTCGGCTGCATGTGCGACCCGCATGCCATCGCGCGGGGACTGATCATGCGCGTCAACGCCGAGGCCGACGACGTCGTGACCGACATGGAAGCCGGTTTGGAGCACCTGAGCCGCGGCACCGTTGAGTATGTCGACGCGCTGCTCATTGTCGTAGAACCGTATTATCGTTCTCTGGAGACCGGCGCGCGCGCTCACGATCTAGCGGCTCAGCTCGGCGTCCCCCGCCTCTATGCTGTGGCGAACAAAGTGCGTACCGACAACGAGCGTCAGGCCATTGCCGACTTCTGCGCCCGCCACGAGATGGAGCTAGTCGCTGCCATACCGTACGACGAAACGATGCCGCAGGCCGACCAGCTCGGCCTGTCGCCCCTGGAGCTGGCGCCGAATGCCCCCGCAATCCAGGCAATACGCGCACTCGCCGATGACCTCGAGCACCGAGTGAATACGAGAAGCAACTCCAACGAATAGGAAGGACAACGATGGATGATATCATCGGCAAGGCGGAGGCCTTTCACGGGCACCTTTGCCCGGGCCTGACCATCGGCGTGCGGGCGGCGCAGATTGCCCTCCGCGAGATCGGGCCACACGCCCAGGACGAGGAGGTGGTCGCGGTCGTCGAGACCGACATGTGAGCGGTCGACGCGATCCAGTCGTTGACTGGATGCACGTTCGGGAAAGGCAATCTGATTCACCTCGACTACGGCAAGAACGCCTTTATCTTCTATCGCCGCTCCGACGGGAAGGCCATCCGCATCACCACCAGGCCCGACGGCTGGCCGCCCGAGCCAGAGGAGCGACAGATGCTGTTCCAGAAGGTACGGGCCGGCACGGCGACCGAGGCCGAGCGGGCGCGCTTCCAGGAGCTGCACGTGCAGCGGGCGCTCGCCGTCATGGAGGTGCCGGAAGAGCATCTGTTCGAAGTGCGCGAGATACAAGGCTCGCCGCCGAAGAAGGCGCGCATCCACACTTCGATCACGTGCGACAGCTGTGGCGAGTCGACCATGGAAACCAGGATTCGCCGCTTCAATGGGCAAAATCTCTGTATCCCTTGCTTCGAGCGCGCCGAGAGCCGGTGACAACGATGGGTGCCTCGTCGCGCTCTTCGCTGCTCCGCAGCCGCAAAGCCGCGCTTGTTGCGCTGTACCTGCTGACGCTGTGGGTGGTCGTCACTCTCGTGTTTCTGCTGCCGCGGGCTCTGCCCGGCGACCCGTTGTCGGCGCTCCAGGACCCCGGCAGCACGTCCTATGTCGTCGACGAAGACATGCGGGCGCGTCTCCTGGCTTACTACGGCCTGGACCGGCCGCTATCCGAGCAGTACGTCCACTACCTGGAGGGCATCGTCACGGGCGACTTCGGCTGGTCCATTCGCTTGAACCAGCCGGTTATTGAGCTCATTCGCGAGCGCCTCCCGTGGACGCTGCTGCTCGCTGTGCCGGCGCTGCTACTGTCGTCGCTCATGACCCTCGTCGCCGGCACGCACTCGGGCTGGCGGCGGGGGTCCCGGTCGGACCGGGCGCTGATTGTCTCGTTTACGGGCTTGCGCGCAATCCCGGCGTTCTTCCTGGGAGTGCTGGCCATTCTCGTCTTTAGCGTCCGCCTGAACTGGCTCCCCCTCGATGGGGCGTACACCCCGTTTCAGACCTGGCCCACGGTGTTCCACCAGGCTCTCGATGTCGGGCGCCATTGGCTCCTGCCGATGCTTGTGCTGACCGTCGAGCTGATCGGCGCCCGCTACCTGCTCATGCGCAATAGCATGGTTGGCGTTGTCGGCGAGAACTACATGTTGGTCGCCCGCGCCAAGGGCCTCCCGGAGAGCGCGCTCAAGTATCGCCACGGCATGCGTAATGCCATCCTGCCATTCCTCACCGCCTTTTCTATTCAGCTTGGTCTGGTCGTTACCGGCGCCATCGTTGTGGAAACGTTGTTCGTCTACCCTGGCATGGGTCGCCTCATGTTTGAGGCCGTCAGCGCCCGGGACTATCCGGTGCTCGAAGCGGTGTTTCTCCTGAGCGCGTTTGCCGTGTTGACTGCCAACCTCGTGATGGACCTGATGTACGGACGTCTCGATCCACGGGTGAGGGGAGCGTGAGCTTACCCGATCACAGCGCCGTTCCATACACTCGGCCGCGCGGCGTGGGGATGCGAGCGCCGCGACTGACGCTGGGGCGACTGGGTGCAATTATCCTGCTGGCCTTTCTGGCGGTTGCCGTGCTCGCGCCGCTCCTCGCGCCCTACGATCCCTCTACCTACAGCGGCAGCTCGCTGGAGAGGCCCGGCGCGGCCCACTGGCTCGGCACGAACGACGTCGGGCAGGATATCCTCAGCGAGCTTGTCTTCGGCGCTCGTATCTCGCTGCTCGTCGGCATCGTTGCTGGCGTCCTGACGCTGATTCTGGCGGCGGCGGTCGGCATGTTTGCCGGCTATGTGGGCGGCGCGACCGACATGCTGTTCATGCGCCTCGTGGACATCATGATGGCGATACCTCACCTCCCGCTCATGATCCTTGTGGCGGCGTATCTGGGGCCGAGCCTGCGCAACATCATCTTGATCGTAGCCTTGCTCGGATGGATGGGCCCGGCCCGCGTCATTCGCTCCCAGGTGCTCACCCTGCGCAGCCGCAGCCATATCCATGCTGCGCGGCTCTTTGGCGGGGGCGCCGTCTATGTCGTCCGCCGGCACGTCATGCCCGCGCTCGGCCCGCTCCTGGCCGCCACCTTTGTCGCCCAGGCAGGTCGAGCGATTGCGGTTGAAGCGGCGCTGGCTTTCCTGGGGCTAGGCGATCCCTCGGCCAAGAGTTGGGGGCTGATGATGCGCTACGCCCTGAACTACCGCGGGCTATACTTCACGCCCCACTGGGTCTGGTGGCTCCTGCCGGCCGGGCTGTGCATTTGCCTGCTCATTCTCGCCTTTTCGTTCCTCGGTATCTCGCTGGAGGAGCGTCTCGATCCTCGGCTGCGGCGATCTAAAATCTTGGGGAGCGGTGGTGATGAGTGATGTTCTGACGGTGCGCGGCCTCACCGTCGTATATCCCACGTCCAGAGGCGAGCTTGTCCACGCGCTCACCGACATCTCGCTCTCGCTCGCGAGAGGCGAAGCGGTGGGAATTGTCGGCGAGAGCGGATCGGGCAAGACGACGCTTGCGCGCACCTTGACGGGGTTAACCTCGACGGCGAGTGTGAGAGGCCACATCGTGTTCGAGGGCGAGCCGCTACCGATCACGGATGAGGCCGCGATGCGCGCCATTCGCTGGCGCAAGATCGCCCTCTCGTTCCAGGGCGCAAGCAGCGCCTTCGACCCCGTGTACCGCGTCGGCGACCAGGTGATGGAACCCATACTCGAGCACCTCAAGCTGGCGCCGGAAGATGCTCGCCGACGCGCTCTCTTGCTATGGCGCGATGTAGACTTGCCGGCCGACCGATTCGAACGCTATCCGCATGAGCTGAGTGGCGGCGAGAAGCAGCGGGCAATGCTCGCGATGGCCCTGGCGTGCGACCCCGCGCTCCTGATTGTCGACGAACCGACGTCTGGCCTCGACGTTCTGACGCGCGATCGAGTGCTAGAGCTGCTGCGAGACCTGCGCCGCGAGCGTAACCTGAGCCTGGTCATGATCTCTCACCATTTGGGAGATATGATTGGCCTCGCGGACCGTACGCTCGTGCTCTACGCGGGGCGGATCGCCGAGGTCGGCGCTACCGAGGATGTCCTGGATGACCCGCGGCATCCGTATACGTGGGGCCTCGTGAACGCTTTCCCACGCATGGACCGCGCGAAGGACCTGTGGGGCATTCGCGGCCACCCGCCCGATCCTGCCGATCCCCCGCCCGGCTGCCCTTTTCATCCCCGGTGTACTCAGGCCATCGACCGCTGTAGCGTCGACGTGCCGCTGCTGCAGCCGGCTGACGCAGGTCGAAACGGCGCCGGCCCGGCGCGCCAGGTTGCATGCCTGTTGGGCGGCGTCCAGACCTTGCTCGACGTCCGCGGCCTGACCAAGCTCTTCAACGAAGGGCCGGCGGCTCGCTTCCCGCCCGGGACCAATGGATCCACGCCTCAGACTACCCCGTCGGAGATTAGCTGGGTCGGCGTGCACGATGTCTCCCTGACCGTCCGCGAGGGCGAGGTCGTGGCCCTTGTCGGCCAAACAGGAAGCGGAAAGACTACGCTGGCCAAGTGTCTCGTGGGGCTATACCAACCGGAGGCAGGCCGCATCGTCTTTGAAGGACAGGAGCTTGAGGGGTTGAGCGGCAAAGCGCTCCAGGCTGCGCGACGTCGACTGCAGATGGTCTTCCAGGACCCACTCGACGCTCTCAGCCCGCGCCTGACCGTTCTGGAGCTCGTCCGCGAACCGCTGGATATTCAGGGGGTCACGGCAGATGGGAAAGGGCAAGATGGTCAAGGGCGGATGCCGGGCTGGACGCGCCTCATCGTGCCGGACCGCCAGCCGGCGAACGAGCGCGCCCTGGAAGCTCTCGCGGCAGTGCGCTTGCCCGTCACGCCTGGTTTCCTCGCCCGTCACGCCCACGAGCTTTCTGGCGGCCAGCTCCAGCGCGTCGCCATTGCTCGAGCGCTCGTACTGGAGCCTAAGCTTCTCATTGCCGACGAACCGGTGGCGATGCTGGACGCCAGCGAGCAAGCCCGGCTTTTGCGCCTGCTCAAAGATGTTCAAAATGAGCGCGGCATGGGATTGCTGCTCATCTCTCATGATCTGGCCCTCGTCCGAAAAGTCGCGGACCGTATCCTTGTCATGCGCCAGGGTGAGATTGTCGAAGAAGGCCATTCCCACCATCTTGTCAATCGCCCCAGCCACCCGTACACCAGGGCGCTGCTGCAAGCGGCGAGTGGTACATTTGCCACTCAGCCGAGCCAAGACATCTAAAGGAGAAACCACAATGAAAGGCTATGTAGTGGGGCTGATTCTCGTCCTCGTTGTCGCGGCTTCGCTCGCGAGCGCCTGTGCCTCGGCCCCCGCGCCCGTCGCGCCCGCCACCAGTAAGTCCGGCGGTGAGGCGTCGGCTACGGCGCCCGCGTCAAGCGCTCCGGCTGCCAAGACTAGCGGCGAGGCGCAGGCCGCGGCCAAAGCACCCGCCCAGGGAGGTGTTCCCGTCCTCAAGCTCCAGGGCGGTGACAACGGCTTTCCCTCTCCGTTCACCTATATCCGTGGGCCTGGCTACGCGCGCATGAGCCTGATCTTTGATACGCTCGTGTGGAAAGATAGCCAGGGCTACATCCCGTGGCTTGCGACGGACTGGAAGGCCTCAGACGATGGCAAGACGTGGACATTCACCCTGCGTGACGGCGTCACGTGGCAGGACGGCCAGCCGCTGACGGCGGATGACGTCGTCTTTTCCTTCGACTACATGAAGAAGCAGCCTGCGACGGCCCCTCTCTCCCGCGGCATGGAATTCATCGCCGGAGCGCGCAAGGTGGATGACAAGCACGTCGAAATTGCTCTTACGCGCCCATACGCGCCGTTCCTCGGCAACCTTGCCGCGTCAGTCCCCATCATCCCGAAGCACATCTGGGAGAGTGTCGCCGACCCGCTCAAGTATACGGACAAGGCAGCCCTAATAGGCAGCGGCCCGTACAAGCTCACCTCCTACGACAAGGCATCTGGCGCGTATCTATACGAGGCCAATCCTGATTTTTGGCTAGGCGCTCCGTACGTCAAGCGCATCGAGCTTGTTCCTGCAGCGGATGCGCTGTTAGCGCTGAAGCAGGGGCAGATCGACGCGGCGAGCCTACCCACTGAAGGCGGTGTCACAGACGAGCTGATCGCCCCGTTCAAGACGGCTGACTTCGCGATGCTCGACCAGAAGGGCGAGTGGAATCCGGTCCTGCAGTTCAACCTGTCGAAGCCGCCCTACAACGACGTCAAGTTCCGACAGGCGGTGGCTTACGCGATCGACCGCGACGGCCTGGTGAACCGGTTGCTGCAGGGCCGCGGCGAGCCTGGCTCGCTTGGCTGGCTGCCCCCGGCGAACCCGATGTACAATGCGAACGTGGAGCCTTACAAGGCCGATGTCGCTAAGGCGAAGGCCCTGCTCGATGAGGCTGGCTACAAGGATGCAAACGGCGATGGGGTGCGCGAGATGCCCGACGGCAAGCCGCTCGCCATGACCCTGACCTTCGACTCCAACGGCTATGCGCGCATTGCTGAGCTTATCCGCGATAGTCTGAAGGACGTGGGCATCGCCGTGACGTTGAAGCCGGTCGACCGGGCGACCATGGATTCGCAGTCAGCGGCCGGTACATTTGACGCTGTGGTGAACTACTACGGTGGCCTCGGCGGTGACCCGGATTACATGCGCCAGGCCTTCTCCGCAAAAAGCCCATCCAAGGCCTTCACGCGCGTGCAGAACTACGCCAACGCGCGTTTCGAGGAGCTGGCTGATCAGCAGCTTGGCGTCGCGGATGAGGCCAAACGCAAGGCGCTCCTGGGCGAGATGCAGAGCATCGTGGCGAAGGATGCGCCGGTCGTTCCGCTCTACTACCCGACGAGCACGTGGGTGTACAAACCGTCGGTGTTCGATGCCTGGTACTTCACTCCCGGCGGTTTCGGTGGTGGCGTGCCTATTACACTCAACAAGCAGGCGTTTGTTACCGGACAGAAAACCGGCTTGAAGATCAAGGGGCAGTGATGGACGTCAATCTGGAGCACCGTCAGCGCGTCACTCAGATGATGCGCGCCTACCGCGAGTCCCAGGTTCTCATCGCCTGCGCCGAGCTTGCCGTGTTCGAGACGTTGGGGAGTGCGTCGAAAACGGCGCTCGATGTCGCTCGGCAAGTTGGCGTAGATGCCTCTGCGCTCGCTCGGCTGATGAACGCGGCTGTCGCCGTCGGCCTGCTCGAGAAAGATGGGGAGATGTATCGCAACAGCCCGGTGGGCCTTGCGTGCCTGGCCGAGCCAGGGCCGACGTACGTGGGCAACCTGGTCAGGCGGGAAGGTGCTTTCTACCGGCGCTGGTCCCGCCTGACCGAGGCAGTGCAAATCGGCGGCCGGCCGGTTGAGAACGTGCGGGATGAGGGCAGCAACAACTGGGTGCGCGAGTTCCAGTACGCCCTGTACGATCTGGCGCGCACGAATGGCCCCTCGGTCGCAGCGGCTCTCGCGCCACTTCTGCCGCAAGACCGGCCGGCCCGAGTCATTGATATCGGCGGCGGCCACGGCGGCTATAGTCTCGCTCTGGCGAAGCACTACCCCGGCCTGGAGGCGATCGTGTTCGATCTGCCGCCGGTGCAAGAAGTCACCGAAGAAATCATTGCCAGTGAAGACATGCAGGCGCATGTGAGGATGCAGCCCGGCAATTTCAAGAGCGACGAACTGGGCAGCGGCTACGATCTGGCGCTGCTGTTCGGCGTGCTGGTGAGTGAGACGCAGCCGGACTCTGTGGCGCTGCTGCGAAAGACGCACGCTGCCCTGAATTCCGGCGGCTGGATCGTGCTGCGCGGCTTCTACTTGAACCGGGATCGCACCGGCCCGCTGGAGTCCACGCTGTTCGACCTGCACATGCTACTCTCGACAGGCGCCGGCGGCGCTCACACCTTAGTTGAGCTATCGGCCTGGCTCCAAGAGGCCGGCTTCCTTGTTCCCGACATCATCCAAGTGTCTGATCCAGAGCAGACACGTCTTCTTGTCGCCCAGAAGCTATTAGGTCATGTGCTTTCCATTTAGAACCTCTGGCTCTGGACCAGGCGCGCGACCTCCTCTTCCGCGCCCTCCAGGACACCGAGCGCGGCGACGGTCCATCACCGACAACGACCTCATCCACCTTGCCAACATGGTCGGCGGTGACGCTCGCACTGCTCTCAACGCCCTAGAGCCTGCCGTCGAGAGCAAGGCGCCGAAGTCGCACTCGATGACGCAGTACTTTGGGGCGTTTCTCACCCGCCTAACCATCCAAGTCCTGTACCGAATCCATGATGATTCTGAACCGTTTCTGAACAACTCTCTCCTATGCTGTGGTCTGGGGATCCACATCATAGATACATTCTGGGAGAGATGCCATGAAACGAATCGGAATCATTTTCATGCTCTGTGGATTGTTCGTGATGGGCGTCGGGTTAGCCCAGGCCTATGAATCGATCCAGGGGCCGACTGAACTGCGCTACTGGGACCCGTCCCGCGCCTACAACGGGTATACCCTCTTTGGGGCCAGCGGGAAGACGTATCTGATCGACATGGCAGGTCGGCTCGTACACACCTGGCCTATCGGCACCAACCCCCGCCTGCTCGACAACGGCCACCTGCTCGACGCGGCGACCGATGACCCCAGCGGCTTCGCCGGCTTCAAGGAGCTTGACTGGGACGGGAACGTCGTCTGGCAATATCGTGAGACGCGAACCGGCTATGCGCCGCATCATGATTTCACGCGCATTTTCAACACGAAGCTGGGCCAGTACACGACGCTCTACATCGCGAATAAGACTCTCACCAACGAGCAGTGCCTGGCGGCGGGCTGCGATCTTGCCCATGCACCCTACACTGGCGCGCAGATGGACGCAATTGTGGAAGTGGACATGAGTGGGAACATCGTCTGGGAGTGGTCGTTCTTCGACCACGTCGTCCAGGATGTGGACCCGACGAAAGCGAACTACGTCGGCGACGGCAAGACTATCGCCGACTATCCCGGCAAGCTGAACCTGAATCTGCCCGGCCACCCGGTGCGTCGCGACTGGCTGCACTGCAACTCGCTGGATTACAATGCGGACCTCGGCCAGATCGTGATCAACTCTGTGCAGGGCGAGTTCTATGTGATCGACCACGATGGCACATTCACGGGCGGAGATGCCGCCGGCAGCATCGCGCAGGCGGCGACGTCGGCCGGGGACTTCCTCTACCGCTTTGGCGACCCGGCGCGCTACAAGCAGGGGGATCCGCCCTCGATCCTGGAGGATTGGACCAGCTCGACTACGGGCAACAAGCAGATCGGCGGCAGCCACGACATTCAATGGATCAAGCCAGGACTTGCCGGCGCGGGCCACTTCCTGGTCTTCAACAACGGCCAGTACCTCTTTGAGCGCACGCCGCAGTCGTACATCTTCGAGATCAACGGCTACCTGGACGCGGCCAAGACCGATGCCGGCCACTACGTGAACCCGCCCGACGCCGGGTATTACACGTGGGCTCCGGAAGATGCCAAGGATACGCACAAACAGCCGAAGCAGATGTCGAACCAGATCACCTGGATCTACGCGTCCAAGAGCAATCAGAGCTTCTTCAGCCACATCGGCTCCAGCGCGCAGCGGCTGCCTAACGGCAACACGCTAATCTGTGCCGACACGGAAGGCCACCTGTTCGAGGTCACAGCCACAGGCGAGTTGGTCTGGGAGTACATCAACCCGGTGACAAAAGCTGGCCCGGTGAAGGTTTTGTCGGATAGCTACCCCATGACCAACTCGGTCTTCCGCGCATACCGCTACGCGGCCGACCATCCGGCGTTCCAGGGCCACGACATGACGCCTGGCGAGCCTATCACAGGTGGCTCCGGCGTGACTGCCACGCCGACTAGCACGAGCGCGCCAACGAACACACCCACGCCCGCATTCCAGTTTCCCGAAATGGTGTCGGTGCCCGGGGGTGAGTTCGAGATGGGCGACCACCAGGGTTTCGTGGACCCCGCGCACCCAAGCGACGAAGTGCCGATCCACACGGTGCGCATCAACCCCCTCTCCGTGGGCAAATACGACATCACCGTCCAGCAGTACGTCGATTTCCTCAACTCGGCGCTGGCACAGGGCAGCATCGAGGTGCGGAGCGGGGTAGTGTACGGGAAGGGCGGCAGCGAAATCTACTTCACAACGCAGCCGGCGGATGAGTACAGCCGCGTGGACTGGGATGGCAGCACGTTCACCATGCTCGACAATCGCGGGAACCATCCGATCACCAGCGTGCGCTGGTTCGGCGCGGCGGCTTATGCCAACTGGCTGAGCGCCGCGAGCGGCCTCGTGGGGTGCTACGACCTGACGACCGGCGTATGCGATTTCACCAAGAACGGCTACCGGCTACCCACCGAAGCGGAGTGGGAGTATGCGGCGCGCGGCGGCCAGTATGCACCCTACCGCATCTTCCCGTGGGGCGACGACGCGGACAATACCAAGGCCAACTGGCCCAATTCGGGCGACCCATTTGAGGCCGGCTCGTTGCCGTGGACGACGCCGGTCGGCTTCTACGACGGCATACTGCACGAGAAGGCGGATTTTGGCTGGCCGGGCAGCCAGGCGAGCTATCAGACCTCGGACGGCGCCAACACGTACGGGTTATACGACATGGCCGGTAATGTGTGGCAGTGGGTCTATGACTGGTACGGGCGCGACTACTACAGTGTCAGCCCGAGCGACAATCCTACGGGACCCGATACCGGCACACTCATGCCGGATGGCAAGGCGTATCGCGTCCTGCGTGGCGGCAACTGGTACAACGGCGAAAACGGACACGCGCGGGTCGCCAACCGCGACCCGTCCTACTACCGCGGGCCGCAAGACCCGAACCATCCCTATTACCATGTCGGGTTCCGCGTGGTGCGGCCCGTTGGGGCGACAGCGCCGGCTACCCCGACGAGCACGCCCACCCGCGTCGCGGCGACAAGTACCACAACGCCACGCCCCACCCCAACGTCCACGGTTGTTGCCGGCAGCACGCCGTCGGGCACGCCCTCGCCGATGCCCTCGGCGGTCCCGACGCAGAAAACCGTCGGCTTGTTCGTCAACGACGCGCGGGCATGGGAAGGCTATACTCTGTTCGCGCCCAAGCACTACACGAGCACATACCTGATCAACAACCAGGGGCTGCTGGTCCATGCCTGGACGGGCAGCCAGAGCGAGCCGGGCCAGTCGGCCTACTTGCTGGAGAACGGGCACCTGCTGCGGGCCGCGATGACCCGGGGGCCGCTCAGCACCGGTGGTGGCGAAGGCGGGCGCGTCGAGGAGTACGACTGGGACGGCAACCTGGTTTGGCAGCTCGATTACTCCACGGATACCGCAATGCAGCATCACGACATCCGAATGTTGCCCAATGGCAACCTCCTGATGCTAGTTGTGGAAAAGCGCACCTATGCCGAAGCCATTGCCGCTGGGTTCGACCCGCGCAAGCTGGATCCGGAGATTCAATCGAAGGGGTACATGTTGCCCGACACTGTCGTCGAGATCCAGCCCAATCGGCCCACGGGCGGCACAGTGGTTTGGGAGTGGCGCGTTTGGGACCACCTAATCCAGGACCTCGACTCAGGCAAAGCGAACTATGGGAATGTCGCAGCCCACCCCGAGCTGATCGACGCCGATGGCACCGAGAGCCGGATTCCGTCCTTCTGGAACCATATGAACTCGATCGACTACAATCCGGCGCTGGATCAGATACTGCTCAGCGTGCGCGGCAACAGCGAGGTGTGGGTTATCGATCACAGCACTTCGACGGCCGAAGCGGCCGGGCATATCGGCGGCCATAGCGCGAAGGGCGGCGACCTGCTCTACCGCTGGGGCAATCCCATTGCATACAAAGCGGGGACTCAGAGCGACCAGAAGCTCTATCAGCAGCACGACGCGGAGTGGGTGCCGGCCGGATACCCGGGCGCCGGTAATATCACCGTGTTCAACAACGGCCTGGGGCGCAATTACTCGACGGTGGACGAGTTCACGCCGCCCGTGGATGCGAACGGGAACTACGCGCTCACGTCCGGCGCGGCATACGGCCCCGCGAATTTCGCGTGGAGCTACAAGGCGAACCCGCCGGAGTCGCTCTACTCCGACGCGATCTCAGGCGCGCAGCGGCTCCCCAACGGTAACACGCTGATTGACGATGGGGTGCACGGAACGTTTATCGAGGTCACATCAGCGGGCGAGACGGTCTGGAAGTACGTCAATCCTGTGGTGCGGACTGGGCCGCTCATGCAGGGAGCGCCGATCCCGCCTGATCCGGTGCGTGCAGGCGAGCTGATGAACGCGGTGTTCCGCGTCTACCGCTACGGACCGGATTATCCGGGACTGGCCGGCCGCATATTGACGCCTGGCCTACCGATTGAAGGGCAGCGCGAGGCTGGCGCGAAGCCGGTCTACCTGCCGCTGATCGTGGGCGGATCGGTGCTCTCCTCGCTGGATAACTTGATAGGGGCTATCAAGAGGGCTACAATGACCCCGATCGAGAGACTATGGAGCAGCCAGAAGTGACATCGAAGACGATCCTGCTTGCCGGCCTACTCATCTGCGCGTCACTTCTTCTCAACGCGTGCGCCCGGGCGCCTGGCTCACAACCAGGCGCGCCGCTCAATGCGGCTGTCGCGACTGCGCCGCCGGTGAGCGCGCCTGCTCCCCCAAAGGGAGACACCGTCACGTCGGCGCCGACGACGCCGGCGAGCGCCGCCAAACCGGGCAAGGCGGCGAAGAGGGATGTGCCCGCCGAGAAGCAAACGGCGCAGTCCACGTCCCCGTTCCTGGTACGAGACGTGCTGGGCCGCCCCACTGACCGCTCGGTGACCCTGAACGTCGCCCCCGCCCAAGACCTGGAAGTCTACGTCGAATATGGCGCCGAGACGGGCGTCTACACCGGACAAACACAGCCGGTGACGCTCCTGGCGGACCGGCCGTTCGAGATGACCCTCGATGGCCTTCAGCCCGATACGCGAATCTATTATCGTGTCCGCTACCGGCAGCCGGGCGCCGATGAGTTC
This sequence comes from Anaerolineae bacterium, assembly GCA_046328525.1. Lineage (GTDB taxonomy): Bacteria > Chloroflexota > Anaerolineae > Epilineales > JAHCIE01 > JBDHWG01. The sequence goes on along the minus strand of JAXLWK010000003.1, from coordinate 940,991 downwards.
TCGGCCGGCGACGAGGGTAGCTTCCACACGCAGCGCGCGCCGGGCAGCCCCTTCACCTTCGCTATTCAGGGAGATTCGCACCCTGAGCGCTTGAACAAGCAGTTCAACCCCGACCTCTACACCCGTACCCTCCAGACCGCCGCCGCCGACCGTCCCGACTTCTACATGACCATCGGCGACGATTTCAGCGTGGACAACCTCAAGACGGTGAACCCAGACACAGTCACGCAACTGTATCTCACGCAGCGGGATTGGCTAGGCCAGGTGGGGGCGCCGCTCTTCCTGGTCAACGGCAACCACGAGCAGGCGTCCATGGCGAACCTGGACGGCACATCCGACAACGTTGCGGTGTGGGCGCAGACGGCGCGAAACTCCTACTACCCCCAGCCGGCGCCCGACGGCTTCTACACAGGCAACGCCGAGCCGGTCGAGCACATCGGGCTGCTGCGTGACTACTACAGCTTCACCTGGGGTGACGCTTTGTTCGTGGTCATCGATCCCTACTGGCACTCGCCCGAAACCGTGGACAATGAATACGGCGCGGGCCACAGCGGTAAGGGCAAGCGCGACCTATGGAACAATACCCTGGGTGAGACGCAGTATCAATGGTTCAAGGACGCACTGGAGAACAGCACGGCCAAATACAAGTTCGTATTCACCCACCACGTCAACGGCACGGGCCGCGGCGGGGTCGAGCTGGCGCATACCTACGAGTGGGGCGATGCCGAGGGCTACCCGACCCACCGCCCCGGCTGGGAGAAGCCGATCCATCAACTCATGGCGGACAACGGCGTGACGATCTTCTTCCAGGGACATGACCACATCTTTGCTCGTCAGGAGCGGGATGGCGTCATCTACCAGACGCTGCCTGAGCCGGCCAACCCCCTCTACTCTTGGGAGAATGCCGACGCCTTTCGGAGTGGCGACAAATTCCCGAACAGCGGGTACGTGCGTGTCACGGTAGGCGACGAGGTCAAGGTAGACTACATCCGAACGTTCCTGCCCGGCGATGAAACAAACGGCCAGGCCAGCGGCGAAGTTGCATTCTCCTACTCGGTAGGCGGAGCCCCTCGGCCGGCTACGCCGACACCCACCGCGACCGCTCCGACCGCCGTCACGGTACCTAGAATGGCGTTTCCGGGCAATGTCATTCTCGGCCGGCCGACCGATAGCTCCGTGACGGCCAGCCTCCTCTCCGATACCACACTCGACGCATACCTGGAGTATGGTGTCGCGCCTGGGGTGTACACCGACCGCACACCCTCCGTCCGCGCGTCGGCCGGCCAACCCGTTGACGTTCTCATGGAACGTCTGCTGGCCGATACCCAGGTCTTTTACCGGCTGCGTTTTCATCGCCCAGGCGAGGCCGTCGTCGCGGCCGGTGAGGAGCGCACGTTCCACACTCAGCGGCGGCCGGGCAGCACGTTCACCTTCACGCTCGACGCCGACCCGCACAACCGCGATCCCAACTTCAATGCCGACGTCTATCGGGCCACGCTGCGAACCGCCTTGGCGGACAAGCCTGACTTCCACATCAACCTCGGCGACACGTTCATGGCCGAAAAGCTAGCGCCGTCGAGCTACTCGCAAGTTGAGGCAACCTACCGCGAGATGCGCCCGTTCTTCGGCTCCCTGGCCGACTCCGCGCCGCTCTTTCTTGTGAACGGGAATCACGATGGCGAATTGGGCTGGCTGCTGAACGGCAGTCCCGACAACCTGGCTGTCTGGGCCACGCAAGCGCGCCAAGCTTTCTACCCCAACCCGGTTCCAGGCAATTTCTATTGCGGCAGCGCAGCCTCCGAGCCGCTCATCGGCGTCCGCGATGGGTACTACGCCTGGACTTGGGGCGACGCTCTCTTCGTCGTGCTCGACCCATACTGGTACTCGACCCCGAAGCCGCGTACAGCGGAGGACAATTGGAACCTGACGCTGGGCCAGGCGCAGTATGAATGGCTGAAGCGAACGCTGGAAACGAGCGACGCCAAGCATAAGTTCGTGTTCGCCCACAACTTGGTCGGGGGGATGGACCAGAACATGCGCGGCGGTGTCGAGGCCGCCGACAAATACGAGTGGGGTGGGCACAACGCCAATGGCAGTTCGGGGTTTGCGGCGGAGCGGCCGGACTGGGAAGTCCCCATCCACAAGCTCCTGGCCGACAACGATGTGACCATCTTCTTCCATGGGCACGACCACCTCTTTGTCAAGCAAGACCTCGACGGGGTCGTGTACCAGGAAGTTCCGCAGCCGAGCTATCGGCAGTACGACAAGACCGGCAGCGCCCGGCCGTACGGCTACACCAGCGGGGACGTCCTGGGTTGCTGTGGCTATCTGCGCGTGACGGTCTCTCCATCGGCGGTGACGGTGGACTACGTGCGCTCGTATCACCCTAGCGACGAGAACGCGCAGCGCAAGAGCGGCGACGTGTCCTACACCTACACCGTGAAAGCGAATCCAGCGGCCCCGTAAACCGGACGACAGAAGGAGAGCGCGTTGGCGGTTACACTTCTCGTGGTGGATGACAAGGCTGGGGTACGCAACGTCCTGCGCGATTACCTGACCGAGGAAGGCTTCCGGGTCGTGACCGCAGAGAACGGACGCGAGGCCCTGTATGTCGCCCGCCATGAGAAACCTGACCTTATTCTGCTCGACATCATGATGCCGGAGATGAGCGGCTACGACTTCCTGCGCACCTACCGCAGTGAGCGCAATACGCCCGTCATCCTCCTCACAGCGCGGCTGGAGGAGACGGACAAGGTGCTAGGGTTGGAGCTGGGAGCCGACGACTACGTGACGAAGCCATTCGGCATGCGCGAGCTTGTGGCTCGGATCCGCGCCGTCCTCCGTCGGGCAAACCCGGAGGCTTCGCGGCCGGTTGTGCTGCGGGCGGGTGACCTCGTCGTGGACCTGGATGCCCATGCAGTTCAGGTCGGCGGCCGACCGATTCGGCTGACACCGTCGGAATTCGAGCTGCTCGTGACGCTTATGGCGACGCCGGGCCGCGCGTTCTCGCGCTCAGAGCTGCTCGAGCGGCTACAGGGCATTGCTATCGAAGGTGTGGAGCACACGGTCAACACCCATATCCACAATCTGCGGGCGAAGATAGAGATGGATCCGAGTCAGCCGCGTTATATTGAGTCTGTGTTCGGCGTCGGCTACCGATTCCGGGCGGACCTGTGAACGGCCGGTACGTATTCAGCGGGTGGTCTGAGACGGGGTGAAGAGCATGTGGCGAGGCTCACTAATCCTCAAACTAACCCTGGCGTTTCTCTTGACCAGCGTTTTGGGGATCGGCCTGGCAGCCCTTCTCGCGCGGGTTGTAACGATGCGCGAGTTCGACCGCTTCGTCATGGGGCAGTTGCGCAACGAATACGTGGCGAATGCGGCCGCCTACTACCAATCGCATGGTTCCTGGGCGGGCGCCGGCGAGTATTTCCACCAGCTCGAATTGTCGCCGCAGCCCGGCGCGCCGCCACGACCGCCCCAGTTCATCCTCGTGGATCAAGCAGGTAGTGTGATTACGCCGGTGCAGCCGTATCGCAGTGGCGACCGAATCCCGGCTAGCGAGCTAGAGGCGGGGGTCCCGGTCGAAGTGTTCGGGCGCATAGTCGGGACGGTGATTGACGTGCGTGGGGCGCCCGCGCTCACCGAGCGAGAGATGCAGTACCTGGCAAGCACCCAGTGGGCGCTGTCGATGGCTGCCCTCGCCGCAGCCGCAGTTGCCTTGCTCGTTGGGATTCTGCTGGCCCGCACCCTGACCCGGCCGCTCCGCGACCTGACTCACGCCATCGAGGCTATGGCGCGCGGCGAGCTTCGCCAAGAAGTCCCCGTGCGGTCGGCGGATGAGCTCGGTACCCTCACCGAGGCTTTCAACAAGCTGAGCAGCGATCTGGCCCGCTCGAACGAGTTGCGCCGCCAGATGACCGCCGACATTGCGCACGATCTGCGCACGCCACTAACGGTCATCAACGCCTATATCGAGGGACTGCGCGATGGCGTCTTCCAGCCAACACCCGAGCGGTTCGATGCGATGCATACCGAAGCGCAGCACCTTCAGACCCTTATCGAGGACTTGCGAATTCTATCCCTCGCCGACGCGGGCGAGTTGCCCATTCAGCGCATCCCGATCTCGTCCGAGGCACTCCTCGAAAGGCTTGTAGCCGCGCACGCTCCTCAGGCGGAGGAACGTGGCATTACAATGCGTGTGCTGGCGGAGCGTGGCCTGCCGGACATCCTGGTTGACCCGGAGCGCATGGCCCAGGTGCTGGGCAACCTGGTGTCCAATGCCCTGCGCTACACGCCGTCAGGCGGGCAGATTGTCTTGGGCGCGCGTCGCCTGGGGGTCGTCGTCGCTCTCAGCGTGCAAGACACGGGTGTCGGGATCCCGCCCGATATCCTGCCGCATGTGTTCGACCGCTTCTACCGCGGCGACGATTCACGCAGCGAGCAAAATGGCGGGTCAGGTCTCGGGCTCGCCATCGCGAAGTCCCTCGCCGAGGCGCAAGGCGCCAGGATTGAGGTCGCGAGCGCGCTTGGGCAAGGAACGACCTTCACCGTCCTGGTTTCGCCGGCGTGATGGATTCAAACGGACGACGCCCTTGCCCATCTCGCCGACATGGCGAGCGGCGACATTTCTGGTGACGCGGCCGTGGCCGAACAGCATGCCTCTGTCGTAGGTGGGGGGAAAAATCCCACGTCAGCTCAGAATATCTCAAAAGCCCTGGCTTCGTAACCGAAAAGCACCTGAAAAGGGACCATCGTTTGCTACAATAGTAGTGGATGCTGGCAAGTACCAAGCCAGCGACAGGAGGAGGCCAGCGAGGGTGTTGCGTACCACGGGCAATCGTCCGTCGGAGCGAAGGAGGCTGAACACGCAAGAAAAGGCCATCTCCGGCCGATAGAATTGGGCTGAAGATGGCCATGGAACAAAGCGGGGACGGCTAGTCTACATAACGGCATATGGGTGCAGCGCGAGCAGGCTTCAGCGTTATGAGAACCTTTGTTCTAGTCGGTAGTCCCCGTGGATGTGGTAGCCGTACATTTCCCAGAAGCCGGGGCGGTTGGTGTTCATGAACTCTAGCCCGCGCACCCACTTCGCGCTCTTCCAGAAGTAGAGCCTGGGCACCAGGGCGCGCATGGGGCCGCCGTGGTCGCGCTCCAACGGCTTTCCCTCGTACTCATACGCGAACATCACGCTGTCGTCCAACATCTCGTCCACGCGCATGTTGGTCGTGTAGCCCCCGTAGGAGTGCAGCATCACGTAGTCGGCGCCCGGCTTGGGCTTCAGCTGCTCGTACACCGCTTTGAACGGGATACCCTTCCACAGCGTGTCGAACTTGCTCCAGCGGGTGACGCAGTGGATGTCGCACACCTGCTCCTTCGCCCCGATGGCGAGGAATTCATCCCACGTCCACGTCTTGGGTTCCTCGACAAGCCCCCACACCTCGAACGTCCAGTCGTCCGGGCGGACGTTGGGGGTGGAGCCGTAGGTCAGGACGGGGAACTTGAGCGTCAGCGCCTGGCCGGGGGGGAGGCGGTCCGTTCCCTGGTCGTGCTCGCGGGCCGCGTCGGCGCGGCGGAGGCGCTGAACGCGCTGAAGGGGGTCCCAGAAGTACTTCATGCCGGTCTCCTACAAGGGATGGTGGGATACTATCCCGCATCGGGGAACAATCGTGCCATTGCAAGCGTCAGTCAATATCGCCTGCTCCTAAATTCTAGGGGCGCACGCTGCTGCGCGCAAGAGGAACCTGAGGTTTGACCGACCTCCGACGCGACGTTATAATTGGCTGTTGTTTGATCGGCATTAGAAGGAAAGGCTCTATGACGCCGTCCCCTGAACTCTTGAAGCTTGGCCCGCTCACTCTCTACTGGTATGGCTTTCTGATTACCATCGGCGCGATCGCCGGCACGTGGCTGGCGAGTCGCCAGGCGAAGCGCGCCGGTGTCAACCCCGATCACATGTGGAACGCGCTCATCCCCGCCCTCATCTTCGGCTTGATTGGCGCGCGCCTCTACCACGTGTTCTCCTCACCGACCGGCGGCATCGGCTGGGACTACTACCGCCAGAACCCGATTGACATCATCGCCTTCTGGAACGGCGGCCTGCGCGGCCTCGGCATCTACGGCGCGATCATCGGCGGCGTCTTCGGGCTGTGGGTCTACTCCCGCTTCACGAAGGAAGTCACGTTTATCCAGCTTCTCGACTTCGCCGTGCCCGGTCTGGCGCTGGCGCAGGGCATCGGCCGCTTCGGCAACTACTTCAATCAAGAGCTTTACGGCTTCCCGACGACCCTGCCGTGGGGCATTCCGATTGACATTCAGCACCGCCTGCCCGTTTTCGCCGATCTCCCGCCGGAAACACGCTTCCAGCCCACTTTCCTGTACGAAGCGATCCTTAACTTCGGCATTGCGGCGCTGCTGGTCTGGATCTCAATACGCTTTCGGGAGCGGCTGCTGACCGGCGACATTTTCCTCTGCTATCTCATCCTGTATCCGATGGCGCGGTTCATCGTCGAGTTCCAGCGGCCGGATGCCTGGACAGTCGGTGGGCTGCCGACGGCGCAGTGGATCTCGATCATCATCGCCGTCGTGTCGGCCATCATCCTGATTATTCGGCACAGGCTCCAGGTTCCGGCCAAATTTGGGGGAACACCCGCGGCCGAATAGCGAGGTTCTCGGCGTGAGACAGTTCCCGCGCTGGGTCAGGGCGGCTCTCTTCCTGGTCGCCCTGACCCTTTCCGGTTGTAGCGGCGGCATTTCGGGCGTAGATGTCGAGCAGCCGCGCCTTGATACCCCAGCGCCCCGCATCGAGCGCCAGGATGCCGTTGGGCAGACGTTCGTGGCGACGCAACCCGGCTTGAGCGGGGTCGAGATGATCCTGGCGGTCTACCCCGACCCTACGCTGTCGGGTGCGCTCGAGTTCCGTCTGTACGACGACCAGAACCGCGAGCTGCGCCGCGCGTCACTGCCCCTGGTGGCGCTGCGGCACAATAACCCCATCCGCTTCGACTTCGCGCCCATTCCCGACGCGGCCGGCCGCCAGTTCACCTTCACGCTGTCGGGGCCGCCCGGCAACCCGGCGACCGTCTGGTCCAACAAGGATGATGTCTACAAGCAGGGGGAGATGCTTGTGGACGGGCAGCCGCAGGCGGGCGACCTCGATTTCAAGACCTACGTTCACCTGGGCTACGTGGACCTGGCCGTCGTGCTGGCCCAGGACCTCTGGAACTGGCTGGCCCTCGTTGTTCCTCTCCTGGCGGTGTTCTTTGTGCCCGGCTACGGCCTCACGCTGTGGCTCGACCGCGGCCGCCGGCATGGCCCGGCGAAGGAATACGGGGCACTGCGAGATGCGCCGGGCCGCTTCGCGCTCAGCGTCGGCCTCAGCCTCGCCGTCTGGCCGCTGCTGTTCCTGCTGCTCAGCGTGACGCCGATCCGGCTGAATAGCACACTGGTGTGGGGGCTTGTCGTCCTCATGGTGGCGGCCATCGCCGCAGTTCAGGCGCAGCGCTGGCGGCGCGGCGCACCGGATGCGTCGCCGTTGGCGCGGCTGCGCCAGATGAGCCGCAACGACTGGCTCGTGGCCATCACGTTCGCGGCACTCTTCGTGATTATCGCTTCGCTGCGCACCCTGCACGTCCTGGGCCTTGTCGTCTCGCCGTGGGTCGACTCGATTCAGCACGCGATAGGCGTGCGCCTCTTTGCCGATAGCGGTCGCCTGCCAGCCACCTGGGGGCCTGATGTCTACGACATCCCGTTCATCTATCACTTCGGGTTCCATAGCGTCACTGCCGTCTTTACCTGGCTGTCCGGGCTGAGCATCCCGTCCGCGATGCTCATCGTCGGCCAGTCGCTGAACGCCCTAGTGGCCGCCGGCGTGTACCTGTTGACGGCGCGCCTGACGGGACGGCGCGCCGCCGGCCTGGTCGCCATGACCATTGTCGGGGCGGTCTCCCTGATGCCAGCGTACTACCTCACGTGGGGCCGCTACACGCAGCTCGCCGGCCTGGCCCTCCTGCCGGCGGCGGCTGTGCTGGCCTTCGACGCCATGGATGCGCGCCCGCCGGTCGGCCGCCGCATCATGCTGGCGGGCGTGGCGGCGGCGGCCTTGTTCGTGACCCACTACCGCGTGCTGCTGATGTATGGGGCGCTTGTCGGGGCATACCTGGCCGTTGAGACCGTGGCGGCGATTGCCAGCCGGCGCGTGTTCGCGCCGATCTGGGCGAGAATCGGCCTTGTCGCGGCTGTGGCCCTGGTCATTGCCTTGCCGTGGGAGACGCGCCTGTCGCTGACCCTGGTGCAAACGGGGTCGCTCAGCGCGTGGATGAGCGGGTCGGCGACATTCAACGCGCCGCATTGGGGACTGGCGGCGCTGGGCTACCAACGCGAGCTTGTCTATCTGAGCGTGCTGGGCGCGCTGATCGGGTTCTGGTTCCGCCCCCGGTTTGTCGCCGTGGTCCTGCTCAGCACGGCGTTGACCGTCCTCGTCACCAACCCGTCGGCGGTGGGGCTGTCCAACTCGTGGATATTCAGCAACGATTCGCTCATCATCACCGCCTTCTTGCCCCTGGCGATGCTGAGCGGCTACAGCCTGGCGGCCTTGTGGGGTCCGGATCTGCCGGTCATGGCGAAGCAGTGGCAGTGGGTGTTGCTCGTGGGCATGGCCGCGCTCGCCTTCGGCGTGGTGCTATGGGCCTCGCCGGGATTGCTGCGCTTTCCGCCGGAGGCGTGGCAATGGGCGACGCAGGTCGGCGTGCTCACCCTCGTGCTCGGCGCGGCGTTCCTGGTGGCCGACTTGCTATTCCGCGCCGCGCCGGAGCGGTGGTACGCGCCGCAACGCTGGGTCTGGCCGCTACGGGTCGTGTTGGCGGCGCTCCTGGTGGGCGCGGCGCTCTGGACGGCCGACGGCATGCTGACAGTGGTCAACCCGGTCACCGTGCTAGCGACGCGGGATGACGTGGCGGCGGCGGCGTGGATCAAGGACAACGTCCCGCCGACGGCGCGCTTCATCGTGAACAGCCGCCAGTGGCAGGAGGGTGCGTATGCCGCGACGGACGGCGGCGGCTGGCTGAGTGTTCTAGCGGACCGGGCGACGACGCTCCCGCCCATCTCATACGCCTACTCGTCGTCGGCGTCGCTGATTGACCGAGTCTCGCGGACGCAGCGGGTGGTGTCGGAGGCGGCGAACGCGGAGGCGCTCGCGCCCGTCATCCAGAGCGAGGGCGCGACCCACGTCTATGTCGGCGCGAAAGGCGGCGCGCTCAAGCCGGAGATGTTCCTGAACAAGCCGGGCTTCCGGCTGCTGTACACCAATGGCGCTGCCTGGGTGTTCGAGATCGTATCGCCTGGCGCAGCGCCGTAAGCGACGCCGTCGCAATAGAAAAAGCCTGGAGTGAGACCGCCGCTGCTCACTCCAGGCTTTTTTCTTGGGGGTATCATGTTGTGACTATAGTATCCGTCGGCCGCATTAAGCTACCATGAAGCGTGGATTAAGGCTCGCTGAGACTTCCCCGCGCGTCGTCGGCCGCCGTCTCGCGCCCGGCCAGCGCCTCTGGAACCTGGTACGTGCTCAGGTGCGGCAGGTAAACGTCGTAGCGTCGGGGCGTCGGCGTGGGCGTCGGGGTGCGCGTGAGGGTCGGCGTTGGCGTGATCGTCGCGGTGCGCGTCGGGGTGGGGGTCAGGGTCGGCGTTGGCGTGGCCGTCGGCGTGGGGGTGGCGACGAGAACGCGCACCGCCGGGTCCGGGAACTGGAACTGGGTGACGCCGCCGTTGTTGGCGAAGAAGAAGCCAGACGCCGGCGCGGCGCTCGGCGAGTACTGGCCGGGTACGCTCGGCCGGATGCCATAGGTGACGGTGATTCCCTGGCTGGGCAGCGTGTCGAGCCGCCAGGTAAAGGTCTGCCCCTCCACCGTGGGCAGGGGATAGCCGTAGCCGTTGGCGTAAATGTCGTTGCGCACGGTGTCGGTAATCAGGACATTGCGCACGTCAGTCGGCTGGACCACGCGGGCGATGTGCTGGTAGATGTCCACAAGCTCGGCGCCCGTAGGGCTATAGAAGTAGTAGCCAGGCCCGCTGGCGAGCGAGCTGAGAATCTGCAAGATGTCCGGCCGCAGGTTGCGGCCGATGGCGATGGCGAATATCTGTGTGCCGGTCGCCTTCGCCGCGGCTGCGGCCTGGGGCGCGCCCTCCACGCCCTCATTGGCGTCGGTCAGCAGGATGATGTAGCGCATGTGATCGGGGTGCTGGCGCGGTCCGGTCAGCTCCGCCTGGGCGGCGTTGATGGCGTCGGCGATGTTTGTGCCGCCAATCGGCGTGATCTCGGCGATGCTGCGCTGCAATCGGAAGCGCTCCTGCGTCAGCGGGACGGCGACCTGCGCCGCGTCGTTGAACTGCACAAGCGCGGCCTGGTCCACAGCCAGGTTCAGGTCGGCGACGAAATTCAGCGCGGCCTGCTTCGTCAGGCCAATCTTGTTGTCGTTGGACATGGAGAGGGACTGGTCAATGACGAGGGCGAGGTCGGCGGGGGATGTGATCGTGGCGCAGTTGCTCCGCACCGACAGGCTGACCATCGCGTTGCCGCCGAGCAGCATCGTCGAGGGCGAGATGCTCTTGGCGGTGACCGCGTCGCACCGCACAATCGGCGTTGCCGTCGGGATGGGCGTCGGCGTGGCGGCCCCGGCGGGCAGTTTGCGGTAGACCTGGATGCGGTGGTTGTCCGTATCGGCGACGAAGACGCGGCCATCGGCTCCGACGGCGATGTCCTGGGGGAACCGCAGTTCATCCGGGCGCGTGCCAGGCTGGCCCCAGGACGCGAGAAGCGCCCCCGCCGGTGTGTATTTCTGAACGCGGGCATCCTCGGTGAGGACATAGATCGCGCCGTCGGCGTCGGCGGCGACGCGCATCGGGCTGCGGGCGTCGGCGGCCGGGAACTCGGCCAGCGCCTCACCCGTGGTCGCCAGGCGCTGGATGCGCTTGTTACCTGTGTCGGCGACCAGCAGGCTGCTGTCGGGCGCGAGGGCGATGCCCTGCGGCGCGCGGAGCTGGCCCGGCGCGCTGCCGGTCCCGCCGAACGACGGCAGGCGCCGCTGGAGCAGCGAGCCGCCGAACCGCTTGATGGCGTCGCCGTCAACGATGTAGACCTCGGCGTCGGCGCCGCTGCCGACCACGGCCATGCGCCGCGCGGCGACCAGCTCGGTATCGTTGACGGCGAGCACAGCGCCGTCGGGGCCGTAGCGGACGAGCGAGGTAGGCAGCAGGCGATAGGTGTTGCCCCCGGCGTCGCGGGCGATGTCTACGGCAAAGCCGCTGTAGGGCGTCTGCGCGGCCAACTCGCCCCCGCTGCCGAGCTGAAGAATGGTGTCCAGGGGGCCGCCGGCGCTGTAGTTGGTCGCCGCGACAAGCAAGCGGCCAGACGCGGGGTCCACCTTGAGCGCCATCGGCGGCGCGGGTGCATCAGCGGCGCGCACCGGCCAGCTCGCGTCCAGGGTGTAGGTCTCAGACACGTTGGGGGCAGCGGGCGCCGCCGGGACGACGAGAGGGGCGAACGCAAGGACGCCCAGGGCAATGGCAACACCCAGCCACGACAGGCGGCGAGTCATGATGCGGTCTCCTGACAGAGTGAAGGCAGATACACGAACGTCTTCATAGTGAGACGCATGAACACGCCTAAAGTGACCCTTGCTCATGCAAAATTCACAATTGAAGACTATGAGTCGTGGGAGCGGGCATGATAAAAGCCTGAGGCGTGCCCGCCGCAGGCTGTACTCAGGCTTTTATCAAAGGGGGGTATATGGCGTTTCCGCCACGTTCTATAGTGTATGCCGGCCACATTAACCTGGCATGAAGCAGCCATTAAGAGAGAGTAAGTCTACGCCTGGGATCAGCGGCCGCTCAGCGGCCAGAAGATCGGCAGGAAGATCATGATGACCACGAACACGAGCACGGCGAGCAGCCACCCCACGCGCCAGTAGTCGCGGAACTGGTACCCGCCCGCGCCCATGACCAGCAGGTTCACCGGGTGGCCCAGGGGCGTCAGGAACGCCATGCCCGTGCCGAGGGCGACGGCCATCGCCAGTGAGCGCGGGTCGAGGTGCGTCTGCGTGGCGGCCTGGATGGCGATCGGCGCGAGGATGGCGCCGACGGCCTGTCCGCTCATCACCTGCGTCAGCAACACTGTCATCAACAGCACGCCGCCGAGCAAGGCCAAATCGCCGAACGGCCCGAACACCGACACCAGGCCGTTCGCCAGCAGCTCGGCCGCGCCGGTCTTGCTCAGGGCGAGACTGAGCGGGAGAATCCCGGCGACAATGAAGATGCTGCGCCAATCAACGGCGCGGTACACTTCCTCCATGCTGAGGATGCCGACCAACACCATCGCCAGCGCGCCGGCGAGCATGGCCTCGGCCGTCGGCAGGATGCCCACGGCGGCGACGATGATACTGGTCGCCATGATCGCCACCGCCAGCCAGCCCTTGCGCGACGTGGGCGGCAGCTCGGCGGGCGGCGCCTGGAGCACGATGAGGTCGGGGTCGTTTTGCAGCATGGTCATGCGGCTGCGCGGCCCCTGGAGCAGCAGAGCGTCGCCGAACTCCAGCGGCCGGTTCGCCAGGTTCCGGCGAATCGGGCGGCCCGACCGCCAGATGGCGAGGGCGGTCATGCCGTACTTGTCGCGGAAGTGCACGTCCTTCAACGACTGGCCGATGAGGCGCGAGCGGGGCATGAGGATAGCCTCGACGACCACCACCGTGGGCGACTCGAGATCAACCTCCTTCCAGCTTTGCGCCGGCAGGATCTCGAGGTACGGCTCGATGTCGCGCTGGCGAAAGTCCTCGATGTCGCCCTGGAGCGTCAGAACGTCGCCGGCGGCGCAGACCGTGGCGGGGGGCGGGGCGAGGAGCGTCTGCCCGTTGTGTTCGACGGCGACCACGTTGACGCCATAAGTGTCGCGCAGTGGCGTCTCCGCCAGCGGCCGGCCGACCAGGATGGAGCCTTTCGGTACGCGCGCGCGGAAGAGGCGCTCGCCCAGGCGGTAGAGCGTGACCAGGTCGCCCTCGGCGTGCTGCATCGCTTCGAGCTGCTCAACGGGCGACGTGGTCGGCAGCCGCCGCCGCCCCCACAGGGCCAGGAACCCGATGCCCACAAGGACGCACGGGATGCCGACGGGCGCGAAGTCCAGGACGCCGAACGCCTCATACCCCTGGTCGCGGAGGACGTTGCTGACGACGATGTTGCTGGTCGTGAAGAGCGTCGCCATGCCGCCGAGCAGCGTCGAGAAGGCCAGCGGCATCAACAGGCGCGAGGCGCTGACGCGGGACTTGCGCGCCGCGCCGGCGACGGCCGGCAGAAGGACGGCGGCCGCGGCGATGTTGTTCATCAGCAGGGAGAGGGAGGCGCCGCCGATCATGACGATGGCGACCAGGCGCGCTTCCCCCGTGCCGCCGACCCGCAGCAGGCCCTCGCCGATCTTCTCGGTGACACCGGTGCGCTGGAGGCCCTCGGCCAGGATGAAGATGGCGAACATGGTGATGACGGCGTTGCGGCTCAGGCCGGAGAATGCCTCGCCCGGCGTCAGGACGGCGGTCGCTGCGAGCACCACAATAATGAGGAGAGCGACGACGTCACTCCGAATGCGATTGCTCAGGAAGAGGATGACGGAGCCGAGTAGGACGATGAGGGTGATGATGAGGTCGGAGTTGAGGCCAAGCTCATGTATGATCGAGTTGACATCCGCCAGTATGTTGCCCATGCACGCGCGTCTTGACCGGCCGTTGTGGCCTGGAATCCAATCTACGAACAGCGATACTACTGTATGATAGTCCTCGCGCCTGCCCCCGTCAAAGGGGGTGTTTGCGCGCCGGCCGGGCCGGTGTTACAATGGGCGTGCGATACTCTCCAACCTCGGCACAAGGACAGGGACATGAGCGACGGTCAGACGAAGGACACGGTACGGTGGGGCATTCTCGGCGCGGCCAATATTGCCATTCGCGCTGTAATGCCGGCATTGCAGGGCGCGCGCAACGGCAAGATGGTGGCGATTGGGAGCCGCGATCTCGGCAAGAGCCGCAGCGTCGCCGCGCAGTTCAACATTCCGCGCGCCTACGGCACATACGAGGAGCTGATCGAAGACCCCAACGTTGACGCCATCTACATCCCACTCCCGAACCACCTCCACGCGCCGTGGACGGAGAAGGCGGCGGCGGCGGGGAAGCACGTCCTGTGTGAGAAGCCCCTGGCGCTGAACGCCGACGAAGCCCAGGCGATGGTGGACGCCTGCCAGCGGCATGGCGTTCTGCTCATGGAAGCGTTCATGTACCGCTTCCACCCGCGCATCCGCCACATCCGACGCATCATTGACGCCGACACGATTGGCCCGGTGCGCCTGGTGCGCGCCAGTTTCACCTTCCAGTTTACGCGCCGCCCCAACATTCGGCTCGATCCCGCGATGGGCGGCGGCGCGCTCATGGACGTGGGGTGCTACGGGGTGAACTTCTCGCGCTATGTGATGGGGGCGGAGCCGAGCGGGGTGTTTGCCTACCACCGCGTCGGCGACACGGGGGTGGACACGACGCTCGTCGGCCTGCTCCAGTTCGACAGCGGGCGGCTCGCCGAGGTGGATTGCTCGTTCGAGATCGTGACGCGCCGCTCGATCGAAGTCGCCGGCACGCTCGGAACCATCGAGGCGCCGGTGACGTGGATACCGGGCCTGGCCGAAGCGACGCTCGTGGTGGACCGCGCCAACGACTGGCGCGAAGTGATCACGTTCCCGGGCGTGGATCAGTACCGCCTGATGGTCGAGGAGTTCGGCGACGCGGTGCTGACGGGCGGCGCCGTTCCCTTGCCGCCGAGCGACGCTGTCGCCAACATGCGCGTGATAGACGCGCTCCTGAAGTCGGCGAGCGAGGGCCGGGTGGTGTCACTGACGTAGTTGCCACTCGTCGAAGCGCACCGTCTCCTTGCCGCTGAGCCGCTCCTCGATCTTCTGGATGATCAGTTCCAGGTGCGGGCCGTGCCACACGAAATCCAGCTCGTCGGCCGGCACGGTCAGCACCGGGCACAGGGTGAAGTGCTCGATCCACGCCTCGTACAGCGTATTGAGCTGCGCCAGGTAGGCCGGGTCGAGCGCCTGCTCGTAGGAGCGCCCGCGCATCGTGATGCGCTTCTGAAGCGTCTCGACTGAGGCGCGCAGGTAGACGAGCAGGTCGGGGGGCGGCAGGAAGCGGTTGATGCTATCGTAGAGCGCCTGGTACGTCGCATAGTCGCGCTTCGACATGCGTCCCTGGTGGAACAGGTTGGCGGCAAAAATCTCGGCGTCCTCGTAGACCGAGCGGTCCTGAACGGCGCTCTGGGGGAAGTCCAGGATCTGGCGGTGGTGGTACAGGCGGCGCGAGAGGAAGAACACCTGGGAGTGGAACGACCACGCGGACATGTCGGCGTAGAAGTCGGCCAGGTAGGGATTGTCGTCCACGGCTTCGTAGAACGGCTGCCAGCCGAGCCGCTGGGCCAGCAGGCCGGTCAGCGTGGATTTCCCAACGCCGATGTTGCCGGCGATGGCGACGAAGCGTTTCGCAGCCTGGCTCACGCCTCCTCGTCCTCGCCCAACGCTTCGATGCGGAATGGCGTGCAGAAAATATCCTGGGTGTGCGTGTTCTCCAGGAGGGCGATGGCGTCGCGCATCGTGCGGATTACGCGATCGCGCGACTGGGGGCCGCCATACACGCCGTCGAATTCAAGAATCAGGCGCAGTTGGTTTTCCATGTTCATGAGGTCCTCTTTTCATGATTTGGCGCTGCCCGTCATGGTAGCACACTCGCGGGTTGGACTCCAAATTGTGGTATAATTCGCCGCATGTCTTTTGCCATTGAGTTTACCATTCTCGGCCGCGACGCCGGAACATGGGCGCGGGCCGGCGAGATTCGCACGCCGCATGGCCCCATCCCCACGCCGTGTTTCGCGCCCGTCGGCACCGCCGCGACCGTGAAGGGCATCTCGCCGCGCGAGCTGCGGGAGATTGGGGCGACGCTCGTTCTCTCGAACACGTACCACCTGGCGATGCGCCCCGGTCCGGAGATTGTCGCGGGGCAAGGCGGGCTGCACCGCTTCATGGGCTGGGATGGTCCGATGTTGACGGACTCCGGCGGCTTCCAGGTGTTCAGCCTGACCGAGCGCCGCAAGGTGACAGACGAGGGCGTGCGCTTCCAGTCGCACATTGACGGCAGCGAGCACATGTTCACGCCAGAGCGGGTGATGGAGATCGAGATGGCGCTCGGCGCGGACATCATCATGCCCCTCGATGTCTGCCCGCCGTATCCGAGCAGCCGCGAGGAGAACGAAGAGGCGCTGCGGCGCACGGCGGATTGGGCGAAACGCTGCCAGGCGTCGCACACGCGCCGCGACCAGGCGCTTTACGGCATCGTGCAGGGCGGCGTCTACGCCGACTTGCGCCGCCGCGCCGCCGAGGATATTGCGGCGCTAGGTTTCGCCGGCTTCGGTGTCGGGGGCCTGAGCGTCGGCGAGCCGAAGGAGCTGATGCTCGAGATGCTGGAGGCCCAGATACCGGCGCTACCCGACGCCAGGCCGCGCCACCTGCTCGGCGTCGGCGCACCCGAAGACCTGGTTGCCGGCGTCGCGCGCGGCATTGACACGTTCGATTGCGTGCTCCCCACGCGCGAGGCGAGGCACGGCAGCGCGTGGACGTGGGAGGGGCGGCTCAACATGAAGAATGCCCGCTTCGCCGAGGACGCTGCCGCCCTTGACCCGACGTGCGACTGTTACACGTGCCGCACGTTCAGCCGCGCCTACCTGCGCCACCTCGTTATGGCGAACGAGATGCTCGGGCTGCGCCTGCTGACGCTGCACAACCTGAGATTCCTCATCTCGCTGGTGGGGGAGATGCGCGCGAGCGTGTTGCGCGGAACGTTCGGCGCGTGGCTGACAACGTGGTCCGAGCGCTGGCCGCGCGCCCTGGCCTGAGATGCGCCATTTGCGGAGGAGGCTGTCGTGAAGACCTATCCCATTCCCCTCGTGCCAGGCCCGACCCGCGTTCCCCAGGCGGTGCGAGACGCCTACCTGGTGGACTACGGCTCGGCCGACCTGGAGCCGGAGTTCTTCGACCTGTACGGCGACACGCAGGCCGCGCTGCGGCAGCTTCTCAAGACGCAGAGCGACGCGGCGATCATGACGGGCGAGGGTATGGTGGCGCTGTGGGGCGCGCTCAAGAGCTGTCTACGGCCGGGCGACCGCGTGCTGGCCGTGGGGAATGGGCCATACGGCGTGGGCATCGGGAAGCTGGCCGAGGGCATCACCGGCGAGGCGCGCAGCCTGCGCTTCGACTTCGACGCCCCGATAGACATGGCGCAGGCCGAGGCCGCCATCGCCGAGTACCGCCCGCACATGGTCACGGCGGTGCACTGCGACACGCCTGTCGGCAACCTGAACCCGATGGGCGAGATCGGCCGGCTCGTGCGTAAGTACGACGTGCCCCTGTTCTACGTGGACACTGTCTCGGCGGCCGCCGGCGCGCCCCTCGACGTGGATGCGTGGAATATAGACCTGGCCCTGGTCGGCTCGCAGAAGTGCCTGTCCGCGCCGCCCGACGTCGCCATCATCATGGTCAGCCCGCGCGCGTGGGATGTGGTGCGCGCCTACCAGTACCAGGGGTACGACGGCCTGGCGCCGTGGGACGGGTTCATTGACCGCCGCTACACGCCGTACACCCTGTCGTGGGCCAGCACGGCGGCGCTGCGTGTCGCCTGCCAGCTCATCCTCGACGAAGGGCTGGACAATGTGCTGCGGCGGCATGCCGAGGTCGCGGCATACTGCCGGGAGCGGCTGCGCCGGATGGGGCTGGCGCTTTTCCAGCCGGACGACGGCCTGGCCTCGCCGACGGTGACGGCGGTGCGCGTGCCGTCGGGCGTTACGTGGGAGGATCTGGACGCCAGGCTGCGGGCACGTGGCGTCGTGGTCGGCGGCTCGTGGGACGAGCTGAGCGGCCACGTCTTCCGCATTGGACACATGGGGTCCCAGGCGGACAGGAAGCTCGTGGAGGCAGGGCTGGATGCCCTGGCCGCGAGCCTCTGACCTGTTTGACTCGATTTTGACTACCATTCCAGACACAGGTAGAATTGCGATGACACGGCGCGGCATAGTGAAGCCGCCGTCGGTCTCGCGAGCGCAAAGGAGGGCTGCATGAACGTAATTGTGCTGGTGAAGTCCGTACCAGATCCAGCGGTTAAGGTCGCGGTGAAAAACAATCAGATTGTCGAGGATGGGTTGGCATGGGAGCCGAACCCCTACGACGAGAACTCGACCGAAGAGGCGATCCGCCTCAAGGAGAAGTTCGGCGGCAAGGTGACGCTCATCACGCTCGGACCCAAGCGCGCCGAGGAGACGCTGAAGAAGCTGCTCGCGCTGGGCGCGGACGAAGGCATTCTCGTGAGCGACCCGGCATTCGAGGGCAGCGATGAGCTGACCGTGGCGCGTATCCTCTCCGCCGCCATCGAGAAGCAAGGCCCCTACGACCTCATCTTCGCTGGTCTGACCGGCGTGGACTGGAACCAGGGCATTGTCGGGCCGGCCGTCGCGGAAGCGCTGGCAATCCCCCACGTCGCGTACATCGTCGGCGTCGAGGTGGATGGCTCGTCGGCGCGGGTGACGACGGAAGTTGACGGTGGGCGCGAGATTCAAGAGGTGGACCTGCCGGCGGTGCTCACGACGATGCAGAACCTCAACGTGCCGCGCTATGCGTCGCTCAAGAACATCATGGCCGTGAAGCGCAAGCAAATCCCCGTCTGGGGCGCGGCAGACCTGGGCATTGATCCAAGCCAGGTTGGTCCCGGCACGGTTCAGAGCGAGCTGAAATCATTGGTTCCCCCGCCTGAGCGAGCGGCCGGGCGGATTATCCCCGGTGCGCCGGACGAGGCTGTCAAGGAGCTGGTCCGCGCCCTTCAGGAAGAAGCAAAGGTGATCTAACATGGCCAACGGAGTCCTTGTCATTGCCGACTTGCGCGGCAGCAACGTCAAGCGAGTTACGTTTGAAGCAATTAACGCGGCCCGCCCCGTGGCGCAGGCTCTCGGCGGCCCCCTGCAGGTAGCCATTCTCGGTGGCCCCGGTGTCGCCGCCGCCGCCGGCCCCATCGGCGAGACCGGCGTGGACGAGATCATCGTCGCGGAGTCGGCGGACCTCGCTAACTACTCCGCCGAGTCCTTCACCGACGCCATCCAGCAGCTCGCCGACGCCACGTCGCCGTCGCTGATCCTCTTGCCGGCGACGCCCCACGGGCGAGATGTCGCGCCCCGCGTGGCTGCGCGCCTGGGCATCGCCTATGCCGCCGACGCCACCAAGCTCGAACTCGCGGGCGGCCAGGTGGTGGTGACGCGGCCGGTCTACTCCGGCAATGCCATCGCCAGCGTCGGCCTGGAGTCGACGCCGGCGATTGTCACGCTGCGCCCCGGCGCGTATGGCGTGGCGGCGCGCGAGGCGGGCAAGTCGGCCGCGAAGCAGACGCCCGTCGCCATCAACATCGAGTACGCTCCCGGCGCGAAGGTCGTCGAGTTCCAGGAAGTGAAGAGTGAGCGCCCCGACCTGAGCGAAGCGGCGGTCGTCGTGGCCGGCGGCCGGGGCATGGGCTCGGCCGAGAGCTTCGCCATGATCGAGGGCCTGGCGGACCTGCTGGGCGCAGCCGTCGGCGCGTCCCGCGCCGTCGTGGACGCCGGCTGGCGGCCCTGGGGCGAGCAGGTGGGGCAGACGGGCAAGACCGTCAACCCGAACCTGTACATCGCCTGCGGCATCAGCGGCGCGATCCAACACCTCGTCGGCATGCGCACGTCGAAGTACATCGTCGCCATCAACAAGGACCCGGAGGCCCCGATCTTCAAGGTGGCCGATTACGGGATCGTGGGCGACGTGTTCACCGTTCTGCCGCTGCTGACCGAGGAGATCAAGAAGGCCAGGTCGCAGTAGCCTGCTCGACGGTGTCGGATTACAAGGACGAAGTTGGCGCTCCCGCCCTTCGTCCTTATTCTTCTTGTAGACATCGAGCGCAGAGGACGGAGTGCGAGCCGGGTGGATAACGGAGTCGAACTGTTTCGGTTTGCGGCGTTCGAGGCCGTGAGCGGCCTGATTCACGGCGTCAGCCAGCGCCACGGTGGGGTGAGCCGCGCGCCGTGGGCCTGCCTGAACCTGGGCGGCAGTGTCGGCGACGCGCCGGACGCGGTGAGCGCCAACCACGAGCGGCTGTGCGCCGCCCTCGGCGTGCCTCGGCCGGCGCTCGTCAGCAGCCGCCTGGTGCACGGCAGCGACGTGGCCGTCGTCGGCGCCGGCCAGCGGGGCACGCTCGTACCGCAGACCGACGCTCTCGTGACCGCCGAGCCTGACGTGTACCTGCTCGTGCGTTGCGCCGACTGCGTGCCCGTCCTCATGGTGGACCCCGTGCGGCGGGCCGTCGGCGCGGCTCACGCCGGCTGGCGGGGTACGCTGGCGTTGGTCGCCCAGAAGATGGCGCAGACGATGGCCGACGTGTTCGGCAGCGATCCGGCAGATTTGCGTGTCGGTATCGGGCCATCCATCGGCCCGTGCTGCTATGAGGTGCGCGACGATGTGGCGCAGGCGACGCAGGCGGCCTTCGGCGACACCGCCGCGAGCCTGCTGCCCACGGCGCGCGGGCGCACGACGCTGGACTTGTGGGAGGCCAACCGGCGGCAGGTTGCAGCGCTGGGGGTGCAGCACATCGCCGTCGCCGGCGTCTGCACCGCCTGCCACGTCCGCGACTACTACTCCCACCGCGCTGAAGGCGGACGAACTGGCCGTTTCGCGGCCGTGATCGGGTTCCGCGACGCAGCAGGAGCAAGCGCATGCAGCGACCACGCACATCTGGAAACCAGGACGCCCTGACGATCGCGGATGCCCTGCGCGCCGTCGAGGAGCGCATCGCCCGCGCCGCGACGCGCGCCGGCCGCGACCCGCAAGCCGTCACGCTGGTGGCGGTGAGCAAGACCGTGGACGCTCCGCGTGTCTACGCGGCGTACCTGAACGGCGTGCGCAACTTCGGAGAGAACCGCGTCGAGGAGGCCGTGCCCAAACAGGCCGACCTGCCGGGCGACATCGTTTGGCACATGATCGGGCACGTCCAGAGCCGCAAGGTGCGCGACGTTGTCGGCCACTTCGGGTTGGTGCACTCGGTGGATAGCCTCCCCCTGGCCGAGGCGTTTCAGCGCCGGGCGGAAGCCGTAGGCGGGGAGGTGACGGTCCTGCTCGAGGTGAACGTGGCGCGGGAGCCGCAGAAGTACGGCTTTGCGCCGGAGGATGTGGCGGCGGCGGCCGAGGCCGTCGCCGCGATGCGCCACCTGAGGCTCCAGGGCCTCATGACCATGGCCCCGATCGTGGCCGACCCCGAAGCGGCGCGGCCTGTATTTCGGGCGCTGCGTGAGATGCGTGACGCCCTGGCCGAGGCTATGCCCTCGGTGGACTGGCGGCATCTGTCCATGGGCATGACCGACGACTTCGAGGTGGCGGTCGAGGAGGGCGCGACGCTGGTGCGCGTCGGCCGCGCCATCTTTGGCGAGCGGGTGGCTGCGCCTGGGGATTGACTGGGCGATCTCAACGTTAGGGCGTGCGTCGGATTCGTGCTAGAATCTGTCGCACGCTCTGCGTATTCTACTGACAGGGAAAGAGACACCTATGCTTCACGATCTGCGTATGGGGGTGATCGGCAGCGGCCAGATGGCTGAGGCCATGATCAAAGGACTGCTCGACCGGGACGTGATCGCGCCCGATCATATTTGCGCCAGCGACCCGCGCCCGGAGCGCGGCGATTACCTGCGGGAGCGGTTTGGCATCGGCTTCACGACGCACAATCCAGAGGCGGTTGAGACGGCGGACATCGTGATTCTGAGCGTCAAGCCGCAGGCGCTACCGCACGTGGAGCCGGATCTGCGCGGCGTCATTCGGCCGGAGGCGCTGGTCCTGAGCATCATCGCCGGCGCTCGTTTGCGCAGCATCGCCAGCGGCCTGCAACATCAGGCCGTCGTGCGCGCCATGCCGAACACGCCGGCGCGCATCGGCGAGGGCATTACGGTGTGGATCGCCACGAAGGCCGTGACAGAGGGCCAGCGGACGCAGGCCCGTGCCATCCTCGAGGCACTAGGCGAAGAGATCTACGTGGACGACGAAGGCTACCTGGACATGGCGACGGCGCTGAGCGGGACAGGCCCGGCGTACATCTTCCTGGTGATGGAGGCGATGATTGACGCCGGCGTCCACATGGGCTTCTCGCGCTACGTCGCCGAGAAGCTCGTGCTCCAGACCATGCGCGGGTCGGTGGACTTCGCGCGTCAGAGCGGCCTGCACCCGGCGGAGCTGCGCAACCAGGTGACGTCGCCTGGCGGCACCTCGGCGGAAGCGATCTACCAGCTAGAGAAAGGCGCTTTGCGCACGGTCCTGTCGCGCGCCATCTGGGCGGCGTACCAGAAGTCGAAGTACCTGGGGGACCTGAGCGAGGAGCGCTACAACGATACTGATACGGACGAGGCGAAGTAGGAGAGACATTCGATGGGCGACTTTTGTAGCGTTCTCAGTTGGATACTCAACCTTTACATGGTGGTGTTGATTGCGCGGGCGCTCCTGTCCTGGATCAACCCGAACCCGTACAACCCCATCATTCGGGTCATCTACCAGCTCACCGAGCCGGTGCTGGCGCCGTTCCGCCGCTATATTCCGCCGGTGGGGATGTTTGACATAAGTTTTCTTGTGGCATTTATCGTGTTGGAGATTGTCTTCAAGATCATCTTGCAGTTGGTCGGGTGTCGCGGTGGCGGCGTGTTTGGCTTCTGAGCCACCGTGCGACCATGCCTCTCACTGTGAGCGCGACGCGGCGCGGGAGCCGCTTCCAGGTGTACGTGCAGCCGCGCGCCAGCCGCACCGAGATTGCCGGCCTGCACGGGGACGCGCTGCGGGTGCGCCTGACCGCGCCGCCGGTTGAGGGGCAGGCGAACGCGGCGCTTATCGCGTTCCTGGCCGGCTACCTGAAGCTGCCCAGGTCACGCATCGCCATTGTCAGCGGCGAGACGGCGCGCACAAAGTCTGTCGAGATCGAGGGGGCGTCGCCAGAAGACCTTCTGGCGCGTTTTCAGGCGCTCGCAGACGCTGGCGGCCAGACAAAGACGTAGCCGTGGCGGCGGACCGTGCGCAGATACATTGGCCGCCGCGGGTCGCGCTCGATCTTCTTCCGCAGCCAGTTGACGTGAACCTCCAGCGTCCGCGTGTCACCCGTGAACGTGGTGTCCCACACGTCCTGCATCAGCTCGGCGCGGCTGAGAATGACATTCGGCTGCCGCATGAGCGTCCACAGCAGCAACGCCTCCTTCGGCGTGAGGTGAATCGCCACCCCTTCGACGCTGACAGTGGCGCTGGCGCGATCCACGCGGATCGGCCCCAGGGTGATGACGTCTGGACTCATCACGAATCCACGAGCAGGATGCGGCCGCACTGGCTACAGTAGGTCAGGCTCATCTGTCGGGCGCGAGCGATGTCCACCATCGGCAGCGTCACCTGGCAGCCCTCGCAGCGCCCACCAATGACGCGCGCCACAGCGCGTCCTCCTTTCCGCCGCCGCAGGTCGTCGTAGACATCGAGCTGGGCGGCAAGCATCCCCGCCCGCGCCGCCTCGATCTCGCCCGTCAAGCCCGCCATCTCGGCCTCGACCGCGCCAAGCTCGCCGCGCAGGCGCTCCTGGTGCGCGGTCCAGCGCTCTTCGATGTGCGCCAGGCGCTCGGCGGCGGCGCGCTGCTCGGCCTCCGCCGTTTCGAGCTGAAACATCATTTCGAGCGTCTGATCATCGAGCTGGCCGAGCCGTCGCCGCAGCGAGGCGATCTCGTGCTCGATGCCCGTCATTTCCTTGACATTCGTGACCCTGCCGCTGTAGAGCCGGGTCTCCTCGTTCTTGATCTTGCCTGTGACGGTCTGGCGGTCCATATCGGCGTTGCGCAGGTTGCGCCTGAGCGTCTCGACGCGCTCGCCGGCCGCCTGGGCGGCAGCGCGCGCTGCCAGGACGGAGGCAGGCTCGGCGAGGCCGGCCTGGATGTCGCGCTGGCGGCGGCGGAGACCGTCGGCGCGCAAGTCGCGGGCTTGAAGGTGATAGAGTGCGTCAGCGGCTGGCATGTGTGCCTCTCTGCGTGTCAGTGCCCGACATTGTACTTCACTTCGCCCGTCGTGAACAAACCTGCGTCCTATGGCCTCGGCGCAGCGCGTCCCATCCACTTTACCGCCAGCGCATCCAGGTAGCCCTCGGCGCGCAGCAGCTCCAGCGCGGCGTCAATCTCCTGGGCCAGCCCCTGCTGGTCCAGGCGCACCGCCACCGTGTAGAACTCGTTCTCGATGGGGTAGCCGAGCGGCGTCACGGATTTGTCCGCTTGCAGCGCGCTCACCATGTCCATCAGCCCGGCGTCCACCTCGCCGCTGCGCACCGCCTCGACGACGGCGTCCGTGCCCGGCAGGCGTCGAATCGCTGCCGGCGGCGGCTTGAGTCGCCGCGCCGCGAGATCGGCGGCGGAGCCTAGCTCCACCGCCAGGGAGAGCGGGCGATTGGGCAGCGTCTCACCATCGCGGACGACCAGGGTCGGGCCGGCGTTGAAGTACGCGCCCGAGAAGTGCAGGTCCTGGGTAAGACGCTGGTCCGGCGGGAACGCGGAGATGACGGCGTCCACAGCGCCGGTGCGCAGCGCGTCCACGAAGCCGTCGTAGGTCATCGGCACGATTACAAGCTCGCGGTTCAGGCGCTTTGCCAGGGCGCCGGCCAGGTCAATGTCGTAGCCAATCGGCGGTGTCTCCGGTCCGGTGTAGAACTCGAACGGCACAAAGCTCGGGTCTACGCCGACGCGCAGGGTCATCGGCCCCGTGCCGCTGACCTGGGTCGCGGACGAGCGCGGCGAGGCCACCACCGCCAGCAGTGTCCAGATAAGCAGCGCGGCCCACAACACGCGCTGGCGCAGTGAGAGGGTGCGAGTGACGCGGGTCAACGCGCTCATGGCGGCGCGGCTCCCCGCGACATCAGGGGCGGCGCGACCGGCGGCAGCGTGATTTGCGTTCCGCTGGCCGCCGTCTGCGCCAGCGCATGGTAGATGGGGCGAGGCGTGAAGTCCTCGTCCACCAGCGCCCAGTTATCGAGGTAGGTCTGGGTGCGCCACGGGAAGCGGAAGGCCCACAGAGCGATGCTCGGACACCACGCCCACCCGTCGGCGATTTCAAGCGCCCGTAGCGTGTTCTCAACGCGGACGGCGGGGCGCACCGACTTCGTCCAGCGCGGGTGGTCGTTCCAGCCCGCCTCGGTGATGGGGGATGGCTTGGCCCCGTCCCCGTGGCGCTCCATGATGCCCCGTAGCAGCTCGACACGCCTGAAATTGACAAGGTCCGGCGCGGGGGGATCGTCGGGCGGAAAGCTCCAGCCGTAGGCGTGCATCGCCAGCCCGTCGAAGTAGGGCGCGGCGCCGGCGGCGTACATCGCTTCGAGATAGGCGAGGTCACTCTGTCCTGAGCTATCCCCGTCCAGCACGGGCGCGAGGGCGCCGGCGAGAACCTGGACGTGCGGGTCGGCGCGCCTGGCTGCCTCGTAGGCGGCGGCCAGGAGGCGTGTGTACAGCGCGGCGTCTGGCACTCGGCCGCCCCACTCGAACGCCAGATTCGGTTCATTCCAGATGACGACCGCGTCGAGCCGACCCTGGTAGCGCGCGACGAAGGCTTCGACAAACGCTGCATAGTCGCTGAAATGGGCCTCGTCGAGCACGTGGGGCGTCGTTCCGTCGTCGCGCGCCCAGTCGGGGACATAGTCGAGGCGGGCGATGACGCGCAATCCCTGGCGCAGAGCGTGGTCTACGACTAGGTCGGCGTGGCTCCAGTTGAACTGGCCCTTCTCCGGCTCGATGTAGGCCCACGGAAAATACTCTACAATCGTCCCTGCCCCCATCTGGCGCACCATGACCAGGCTCTGCTTGATCTTCCACGGCTCGACCTCGTCGGTCAGGCGCGTGTGGACGGCGAGCTTCGGGATGGATGTGCGCACGACTTGCTGCGGCCCTAGCTCGGTGGGGATGAAACCGGGGTCGCGGAAGGCCAGCAGCGGTAGGAGGAGCGTCAGGAAGCAAGCCGCCGGCAGCAGCCGCCGCCATTTGTCGCCCGGCTTCGGCCCGGCGCTGTAGTGGCTATACTCTCGCATAGGCGAAAACGCCGCCGGCGAATGGGGCCTGGCGGCGATCTCTCGATCTAGTGTTGGTCAGACAGGCGGTGAACCGCGGCGTGGTTCAGTGGACGAACCTATTCCTTCGGGCCGCGGCCGACGAGCGCAGCCAGGCTGCGGCGCGCGCCGACGAGACGGCTGCGGAACTGTATCGGTGGGTTGACCATCTTGACGGCCACTTTGTTGGAGATCTCCTGGGCCTGGGTCAGATAGCCGCGCAGCTGCGGCATCCACAGCTTGATGTTGATGTTGAGATAGCGGGTGCCGTAATTCATGCCAAAGACAAGCGCCACCAGCACGAGGAGAAGGATGAACATCTCGATCGTGAGGATGGCGACGGCGATGGTATACAAGAAATCGAGCGTTTCCACGTTCGTCTCCTTCGGTAACCTTCGCCCTGGATTATACTCCGCAAAGGGGTATTTGGGCAAGCGCGGAGCAAAGAAACGGGGCGAGCCATGCGGGCGGCCCGCCCCATACTACCGGCGTCGTAGCTATCTATAGCCTGTATACGTCGCTGCGAGGAGGACGATAGGACGACGAAGCAGCCTCTCGCCAAGCGATAGGTACGCTGTTGCCACATAGACCGCCCCTTGCAAGGGCGAGGGATTGCTTCGCTGCGCTGCTCAGAACACAAAACTTGCGGCGTCATTGCGAGGCGGGCTTTGCCGCCGAAGCAATCTCGCGGTAGGCGTAAGGCCGCTTGTGCTGCGCTAGACCGTCTTTCGCCAGGCGGGGGATTGCTTCGCTCCGCTCGCAATGACAGCCAGGCTGTGTTCTGGTGTCGGCGCATGCCGCCACATGGCATTGGGGTCTCGCAATGACGCTTTGGCGTTGTCCTTGTGGTGGCACACACCGCTAGACCGCAGCCAGGACCATCTCACACTCTTCAGCGTCGGGCGAGTCCATCAGGTCAATCGCATCGGCCTTGAGGAAGGTAATGGACAGGACACCGGCGACGACGTAGGCGACGCAATCCTCCACCGACACATCGGCGGGCAGCGTCACGCGCGCCGCGAAACCGGCGTCCGCGTTGGTGAGACACAGATCGCGCGGCCCGTCGAGGCTCATCTCAAGCTCGTCCAGCGGGACGGCCGGCGCGGGCATCTCGACGACAACACAGTCATTCTGCTCGTATACGAACGGCGCCATGTGGAGCGACGCCGGCACACTGCGGCTCATCGCTGCGCCCAACTGATCCAGACCCATGTCAAACATAGAGCTAACTGCCATTGTTGCACTCTCCTGGCGATGACTAAGGATACTCGGCGCAACACTAGGGGCGACACAACCCTGCGCGCTCATCATCCCTAAAGCACTAATCGTGCCACACTCTCATTATAGCCGAAACCTGTACAGAGTCTATACAAATTTCTTACAAAATGCGTACATCTTCACGACACGACGCCCACATTTCGCCGACCTGGCTCTACTCATTTGACGCGCGAGCGGCGAAATACTTTCCATGCGTTGGCGACAGCGGCGTAATCTTCAGGCCGCAGCGCCTCGCCGGTGCTGTCAATCCGCGTGGCGAAAGAGAGAGTCGGGACGCCCAGGTAGGGCTGGCGCTGAATGTAGCTGAGCCACTGGGCGCGGTCGAGGCACGGCCAGCCATCTGCCGCGACGAGCCAGTCGCGGCACGCCGCGCGGGCTACGCGGGCGCGGTGGGTCAGCTGGGTCAGGACGGCGTGGGCGCCAGAGACGTTGTACGGTTGGAGGGGCGTCAGGCCGTTGAGCGAGATCATGTCCACGATGTTGGCGAAGTAGGGGTCCGTCGTCTGGGCGATGATGAGCGCGTCCTCCTTGGTGGATTTCGCCGCGTCGGACAGGTGCGCGACAAGGTCCCTGAGCAGCTCGATGCCCCACGTGCGGGCGTGGGCGTGGCCGCGCGGGCCGTGCGGGGTGAGGTGGGCGGCGTCAATCTTCAGGCCGTCGGCGTCCAGGTCGCCGATGAGGCGCTCGACGCGCGTCTGAAGTCGCTGCCAGTAGTCCGGCTGCGTCGGGTCTACATGGGCCAGCTCACCATCGTCCTGGATATGCTCGCCCGGCGGCACACCCTCCGCATCCCAGGCTTTCCAGGAGAGGATGACGCGCCGTCCGGCGGCGTGCTGCGCCTGGATGAAGCCGGCCATGTCCGGCCAGCGGGCCGGGTCGGGCCAGGGGTCGCCGTAGTGACTCTGCCACTTCTGCTCGACAATCACGATGCCGGGGTTGAGGTCGTGCGCCGCCAGGACGCCCAGCCAGTCTTCGTAGTTGCTCTGGGTGCAGAAGTCGGCGGCGCGGCCGGGCTGGCGCGAGACGGCGGCCAGGGCCATCTGCTCGCCCCAGCCGGAGAAGATGGGCGAGTGCCACCAGAGCGCGGAGGCGCCGTTGTGGCAGGGTGTCGTGCCGGCTGCGTTGCGCCACATGCAGCTCATTTCGAGGGTGTCGTACTCGTCCGCGCCGCTCACCAGGGCAATCGCCGGGCTGGTCCACTCGCCCTGGGCGCGCGTGTGGCCGGAGTAGGTCAGGCCCAGCTCGAAACCGCCGTGGCCTTCGAACACGTAGTCCTCGAAGGTCAGGTCGCCCGGCTCGGGACAGGCGGCGAACCCCAGCCAGAGGGCCTCCGAGGCGCGAATACAGAAGCACAGCGGGGCAGGCGCGAAGAACGACGCCGGGGTCGGGCCGTCGGCCTGCTCCGAGGCGCTGATGATGGCCCGCGTGTTGGGAGGCAGATACTGGGAGTAGCGGTCCGTCGGGCCCGGCGTGAAGAGGAGGTCGGCCGTCAGCGACGAGTGAGCCGGGCCGGCCGCGGTCCACCCGCTAAACAGACGCACCGTGTCTATCGCGCCGTCGCCCTGGACGCGCACGTCGAGGTGAATGACGTCGTCATAGCACCGCAGCTTGACGACACGCGCCCCCCAGAGACTGGACTGGCAGCGCACGGTGACGCGAACGCAATTGTCCTTGACTTTCACCGTCGGCGCCGATACGCTCAGGGTGACGTCGTGGCCGTCCAGCGTGTCCACCGCGCCCGGCAGGTAGAGTCGCGCCACGGGGACGCCACCCCGCGCCAGGTCGGCCCATGTTCCGTCCCGGGCATCGAGTTGCAGGCGGTAGGCGTCCGTGGTGACGATTAGGTCATGCTTAGCTTGCTGCACCGCAGGCATATCTATCTCTCCGTGTCACAGCATCTCAATCTCATAGGTGACGAGGTCGGCGTCCAGGCGCTGCCGCTCGATCCAGTCAATGCACTTCTCGATCTGGGCGTGGGCGTGGCCGGCGTCGTTGGAAACGACCGCCAGGCCCAGCACCGCCGTCTCCCACGCGTCGTGCATGTCAACCTCCGCCACCGAGACGTTGAACTCCTGGCGCAGCCGCGCGGTGATCGGCTTGACGATGCTGCGCTTGTCTTTGAGCGAGCCGACGCCGTGCAGGCGCAGCTCGAGGGTGCAGGCTCCAATAATCATGCCCATGCGCGTTGTTGTTGGGGTTGGGGAATCTGCACCGCCTCTCGCAGCCGAAGGCCGCTCTCGGTCAGCTTGTAGACTCCCACGTGGTCGCCGTCTATGACGACGAGGGTGTTAACATGGTCGGTGTTGCGCTTGTGTGGCTCGACAAGCCAGCAGCCGGAGTTCACCAGGTGGAGCATGTCGCGGCCTGTGTCGAGCGGGACAGCGGTCAGGCCGGATCGGTGGGTGTGGCCGAACACGTAGACATCCGGCGGCCGGAACGCCTCGCCGGCGTCGGCGGCCATGAGGCGCACCAGCCAGCGCGCCGCCTCGCGGAACCGCTCGACATCCATGTACGGCGTGCCGCGGTCGCGCAGAGAGCTGGCCTGGCGCAAGCGGGCGCGCATCCAGCCGAGCAGGCTCCACAGCCACCAGCGCCGCCAGTTCTGAATCTGCGCCCAATACTCCTGCAAGCGGGGGGCAGTGCGGTCGCCCAGCGAGCCGGCGTAAACCATCTCGTAGAAGATGCTCACGCCCCGCTCCAGCTCCTCCCGCGTCAGCGTCGGCATGCCGACCCC
Organism: Anaerolineae bacterium; assembly: GCA_046328525.1. Taxonomy (GTDB): domain Bacteria; phylum Chloroflexota; class Anaerolineae; order Epilineales; family JAHCIE01; genus JBDHWG01. Next base: position 910,766 of record JAXLWK010000003.1, on the reverse strand, counting down.
TTCCAGCCGCTTGAGGATGAACATGGGGAACGCGGCGAACAGGTCGCCGCCGCGCAGCGTCGCCAGGTGGTGGCCGTGGTGGAACGTGATGTGCCGCCCGGCGATGACCCGATGGTGATCCGGATACTTGACGATGAGGCGCTCGCCGGCGTCCCTGGGAAGCGCGCCGCGCAGGAACGAGTCGGCAAAGATGTGCTGCGAGCGGTAGCGGTTGCTGAGCGGCTCGCCACTACGCAGCCGCACGACCTGCTCGTATTCGATGTGCTGCACGAGCAGATGGTAGTCGTGATTGCCGGGCAGGTAGACCAGCCGCTCGGCCGGCAGGGCGCACAGGCGCTCGAAGAACGGCGCGGCGTCCTGTACCGCTAGCCGGAACGACGTGCCCCACATCTCCCAGATGTCGCCCAGGAGGATGATCTCGTCCAGCGGGCCGAGCGCCGCCAGCGCATCCATGAGCGCGTCGAGGCGGCGGGCGGCGGCGCGGCGCTGCAGCGGATCAGCTGAGACCGAGCCGAGGGTGGCCTGCGGCTCGCCGAAATGGGTGTCGCTGATAACGACGATAGGTTTCTGGCCGTTTGCGGGCGCAAGCCCAAACATTGACGATTCTCCTCGCTGGCCTCGTGTCACGCCGGCAGCCAGCGCACCGCGTCAAAGCCGACTTCGAGACGGGCAGAATCGGCCTCGCCTGTGTTGTCGGATAAACGGACGCGGGCGGCGCCCGGCGAGAACTGATACATACCCAGGGAGACCCAGGCGTCGGATGTGTCGTTCTGGTTCACGACGACCTCTGTCTGGCCCTCGTTGTGGGTCACCTGGTAGCGCGCATGGCGCGTCGTCGCGTGGAAGCCCGGTATCCAGGCCTGAACCTCGTAGCGCCCGGCCGTGGGCAGGGTTGCGGCCCACTCAGCCCACTCCTCTTCCTGGGCGCTGGCATACGTGTACAGCGCCGCGCCGCTCCAGCCGTAGGGTGAGTTGAACCAGTTCGGCGTGTCGGAGCGCGTGAACGTCCCGCGCTCCGCCGGCGTGCCGCTCGGCGTGATGATGACGCCGGCCTGGTCGTCGTGGCGGTCCGAGCGGTGGGCGCGGACAAACTGGCTCGGCGCGAGGTAGTTGGACTCGACCCAGGTGCGGTCGCGCACGTAGGGAAACCAGACGTTCGGCGTCAGGTCCGAGGCGCGCACCTCGAAATGCAGATGGGCGCAGAAGGCGCTGTCATTCGCGCCTTTGCCCATCGAGCCTATCTGCTGCCCGCGCGTCACCGCGTCGCCCGCCTCGACCAAACGCTCTTTCAGGTGCGCGTACTGCGTCCACACTTTGGCGCCGCCGGGTAGGGTGTGCTCGATCAGGATAATGCGCCCCCAGGCCGGCGCGTAGTAGCCCGAGACCTTGACGATGCCGTTGGCGGCTGCGTACACGGGCAGGCCTAGGTCTTCGTCGCACGCGCCTGGCCCGTTCCAGTCTTCGCCGGTATGCCACGCGCCCTGGAAGCGGGGGTCGGCGTGGTAGGCCGGGTCGGCCAGCCCGACGGCGATGTGGAAGCCCGGCGGCGGCTCCGTCAGGCCGCGCGGCCCAACCGGAAAATCGAAGCGGTCGGCGATGGGTTCGGTATCGCGGCTGCGATCCCTGGTGGGGGGAAACGTGAACAGCGCCGGCTCGCCGACAATAGGGGCGGGCGCGTCCGGACGTAGGTCACAGATCGGGCCGAGGAAGGCCGGCGTGTGGAGCGCCAGGCGCACGTCGGTGCGCGCGGTGAGGGGGTCAATCACGGCGACATGGACGGCGGCCGCCGGGTCCTGCGGGTCCGCCTTGCCCGCCCAGTAGACGCCGGAGACGTATAGTGGCTTATCAGCGCCGCCGGTGAGGTGACGCAGGCTGTCCAGCGTCGCGCCGACCTCGTCGTTGACCTGGGACGCCGCCGTGACCGCCGAGGTGTCGTTGAGCGTCGGCCAGATGGCGATGGCGTCGAACGGCAGCGGCGAGCCAAGCGCGGTCTGCGCCAGCCGCCAGGATTGTAGCGTGGGGCCGCGGCCGAGCACCTGGGCCATGTATCGCGCGCCGTCGCACGCCAGGACAATCGCGCCCGCGACCATCACGACGTCGCGCCGGCTGGCCGCGTTCTTGACGTTGTCGTAGACCTGGCCGAGGGTGCGGGCAAAGAGCGCCGGGGATACGAGGGGGCCGCCGTCCGGGCCAGGCCGGTTGGGCGCGGGCAGAACCTCAAAGGCAGCGACGACCGAGGCATAGCGCGTGACGACGGCGGCGGCGTGATTGGCAAACTGCGCCCGCCACGGAGCGCTGCCCACCGGGCCGTGAGCCAGTTGGGCTTCCAGGACGCCGTAGATAGGGACGCCGGCGCGGCGGAGGGTGTAGATTGCGTCATCGTAGGCGGCCTGCCATTCGCGCGCGTAGGGCGACCGCCACGGGCCTAGCTCGAACGGAAGTCGGATTGAGCCTTCGAGTTGTGAGTTATCAGGCATGTGTGTGCATTGAGCGCCCCGTGGGAGAAGTCCAGGGAACCGCTTGTTAACGTAATTGTAGCACCGCCAGGGATAGGAGACAAGAGCGTCGGAGGATGAGGCTGATTTGTGGGCCTGGTATGGGACGTGCATTCTTTTGACGCCAGGGGGTCTCCATGCTAGACTTCCGCAGGTGAAGCATGACGATGTTCAACTGGATTGATGTAGCGGTTCTCATTGTTGTTGGCCTATACGTGTGGCGCGGGTGGCGTGAGGGGTTCCTTCGCTCGTCCATAGACCTGATTGGCCTGGCGCTCATTGTCTGGGCCGGGATGCGCTTCTATGCGCCCGTCGCGGCGTGGCTTGAAACGCAGTGGGGCGTCCCGACGGCGTATGGGCTGGCGCTCGGCTTCCTCCTGGCAGGCATCGCGGCGACGGCGCTTTTCTGGATGCTCGCCGGGCTATTCCTGTCGGGCGTGCCGTGGGGCGTCCACGGCAACTGGCTGAACCGGCTGGCGGGGGCGCTGCCGGGGCTGCTCGCCGGGATTCTTGCGGCGACGGTGCTGGTGACCGTCGTGCGCGCGTCGCCGCTGGAGCGCGAGGTTGGCCGCACGATAGACGCCTCGCCCCTTGGCTCCGCCTTGACGGGCGCGGGGCAGAGCGTCTCGCAGCGTCTCGCGCCGATCCTGGGGCCGGCGCTGGCCGAGACGCTCAACTTCTTCACCGTCGAGCCGGAATCGGATGCCATGATCCGCCTGCCCCACGCGGCGGCCGGCGACGTGGCGCGGCCAGCGGATGAGGAGCAGATGCTGGCCTGGGTCAACGACGAGCGGCGGGCGGCCGGCCTTCCCCCGCTTGTGATGGACGAGCGCCTGCGCCAGCTCGCCCGCCAGCACTCCCAGGACATGCTCCGCCGCGCGTACTTCTCCCACTACACGCCCGATGGGTTGTCGCCCTTCGATCGAATGCGCGAGGCGCGCATTACGTTCCAGGCGGCCGGCGAAAACCTGGCCGAAGCGCCGACGCTGGGGATGGCCCATCGCGGGTTGATGAACAGCCCCGGCCACCGCGCCAACATCCTATCGCCATCTTTTGGGCGCGTCGGCATCGGGATCATTGATGGGGGCGACCTGGGCTTGATGGTCAGCCAGGAGTTTACGAACTAAGTGGAACCCGCGTGGCTCACCGAGGCGCGGCGGCAGCTCGCCCTCGCCCAGGCATCGCCGACACCGGAGAGCTGCCTGTCGGCGTCGCTGACCGCCGTCGAGACGCTCCTGCGCCGTGGCGCGCCGACCGACGGCCAATCCCTCGCCACGCTGGCGATGCTGAGTCAGGGCAGCAACCTGAGCAAGGCCGAGACGGCCCAGGTGGTGCGGCTGTCGAACGTCGCCCAGCGCTCCTCGTCCGGCCAGGCCGTTGACCCGCTCGACGCGGCCCAGGCGTCGCAGATCGCCCAGGTTCTCCTCGCTCGCCAGGTGTCCGGCTACGCGCCCCCGCCGTCCTCGACTGTCCCTCCACCCGCGCCAGCGTCCCCGCCGGCCGCGTCGCCCCCTGCTGCGCCCCCCCCCCAGGCGGCTCGCCCCGCCGCGCCCGTCATCGAGACGCCGCGCCCGCGCGGTTTCCCCGTGGGCGCGATTCTCCTGGTGCTGCTCGGCACGCTGCTGCTGGTGCTGATTCTCGTGTTGGGGCCGCTCGTCCTGGCCTTGTTGGGGCCGCCCTGGATACGCTGGCTGGCGGCGCCGGCCGCCATCCTCGTAGGCGTGATCACCCTGTGGCAGCTGTTTCGGCTAACCGTGCGCGGCGGAGTCATTCCGGCGGTTCTCGTCGCCGTGGCGGCGGGGCTTGTCGCCGGCGGGCTGTGGGCGTGGGGGGCGCAGCAGGGCCTGCTGCCGCCGCTGCGATACTATGCTCCGTTTCTCGCGCCGACCGTCGCGGCACGGCCGGCCGCCGGCGATGAGCCGTCGCTCCGCGTGGGCGGCCACGCGATTGTGGCGAATACGGGGGAGAGCGGGTTGCGGGTGCGGGCCAGGCCTGGTCTGTCCATGCCGGAGGTTGGGCGGCTGCCGGATGGCTCGGTGGTCACGATCGTGGGCGCGAGCCAGATGGCCGACGGCCTGGAGTGGTGGCGCGTGCAGGCTGCCGGCGTCAGCGGCTGGGTGGCCGCCATCTACCTCGATCCGATAGACTAGGCGGCGCTACCGCCCGACGATGAGATAGCGATTGGCGCCGACGCGGCCGACCTGATAGAGCCGGCCGCTGATGAGGTTGTCGCCTTCCTGGCGGCGGTCGAAGCGCGCTTGCAGGCTTAGAATGTGGCCCGGCGGCGTCTCCCACCATCCGGTCATGGCATCAATCTCGACGTTCAGGCCCGCTGCCGTGTGCTCCAGGTCTGTCAGGCGGGTCTGGAAGAAGCGCAGCACCCCGCGCGCCGACTCCTCGCGCACGGGCACGTGCCAGGTCTTGGCAAGCTCGTCGAGCCGCGTCGCCACCCGCCTTTCGTGGCCCACGGTTGGCGTTTCGAGCCAGCGCCCGATCTCGTCGAGCGCCTGAAGCGCGACCGGGCCTGGTTCTTTCGGCGATCCCCTGAACAACCGCCCCAACCAGCTCACAGCGGCCCCTCGCCCCGCGCCACGGCCTCGATGACCCCCGCCAACAGCGCGGCGCGCGGCGCCAGGTGATGGAGGATAACGTGCTCGTCGTGGGCGTGGGCGCCGCCGCCGACGACGCCGAGGCCGTCGAGCGTCGGCACGCCGAGCGCCGACGTGAAGTTGCCGTCGCTCCCGCCGCCGCTGCTGCTCTCGACGATGCTCAACCCAAGCCCGTCGCCCACGCGCCGCGCGACATCGAGCAGAGCGACCGTGCCGGGCGTTCGCTCCATCGGCGGCCGGTTCAGGCCGCCCTCCAGGATGAGCCTGGCGTCGGGGTTGAAAGGCCGTAGTCCCAGGATGGCCTGGGTGATGCGCTGCGCTTCCTCGTGATTTGTGACCCGCACGTCTATGTCCGCCTCGGCTTCTGCCGCGACGACGTTGGCCCGCGTGCCACCCTGGATGACACCCACGTTGACGGTCGTGCCTTTCGGAATATCCGCCAGCCGATACAGCTCCACGACTTGCCGCGCCAGCTCCTCGACCGCGCTGACGCCCTGCTCGGCGACCCAGCCGCTGTGGGCCGGCTTGCCGACGACGCGCATGTGGAAGCGCCCGACGCCTTTGCGGCTCGTCTTGAGCGCGGCGTTTGGCGGCTGGGCCGGCTCGACGACGAGGGCCGCGCGCGAGCGCCTGGCTTCGGCCTCGATGAGGTCGCGGCTTGTCAGGCTGCCGACTTCTTCGTCGCTGTTGATAAGCAGCGTGACCGGGCCGCGCAGGAGGTCAAGCTCGCGCAGGGCGCGCATGGCAAACAGCGCCAGCACCAGGCCGCCCTTCATGTCGAAGACGCCCGGGCCGCGCAGCTTGCCGTGGTCCAGGGCGAATGGCATCTCGCGCAAAGTGCCGAGCGGCCACACCGTGTCGTAGTGGGCCAGGATGAGGACGGGCCGCGCATCGCTCCCCCAGCGCGCGACCAGGTGGTCGCCGCGCTTCGGCTGCGGGATGCGCTCGACGTCGGCGCCGTAGCCGGCGATGAGGCCCGCCAGGTACTCGGCTAGGCGGTCGCTGTGTGCTTTCTCGTCAGGTGTGTGGGCCGTGGGTGATTCGTGCTCGACAAGGCCCTGCAAGAGCCTGACCATCTCGTCGCGGTGGCGCGTCATATACTCGTTCAGGTCAGCCATCATTCCTCCCTGCGTCAACTGGCCGGAAGTTTACGACCTGGACGGAGGGAGAGTCAAGCCGGAACAAGCGCGGCTCACGTCGCCAGGAAGCGGTCGAGGACGCCGTGCCGCCAGAGGTAGCGCGCGAGCAGCACCCAGGCAATGACGCCGACGGCGACGATGCCAAGCTCGACCGGGCCGAGCGGCCCCAGGGCGAAGAAGCGCCGCACGCGAGGGAGCTGGTTGATGAGGATGAACAGAACCATCAGGGATACCGACAGGATCGTGGGCCGCCAATCGCCGATAAGCTCCGACCCGACCGCCCACCACTTCGTCGGCGGCTGGACGAAGATGACCAGGAACAGGCCGTAGAAGACGAGGAACCAGGCGAGGGCGGTCTCAGCGCGGAACAGGGCGATGCTGGCGGCGGTGCGCGTCTCGTCGGGCGCGATTGGCCCGCCCGCCGTGCTGCCGGAAATGCTGAGGTAGAGATACACGCCGTAGAAGATCAGGATGGCGAAGATGCTGCCGCTGAGGACGGAGGTGGCGACGAAGCTGAACAGGCGGCGGATCAGGCTGCCGTGGGGCTGCGGGCCGGGCCGCGCGATGATGGCGATGACCACGGTGGGGATGCCCACGCCGAGCAGCGTCACAATCGAGCCTTGCCGCAGCTGGAGCGGGAAGACGCCGATGAGCATGGACGACAGGATCACCAGGCCCACCGTCCCGATGCGCGCCAGGAAGAGCTTGAGAATCGCCTGCATGCCGTTCAGGATGCGCTGACCCTCCGTGACGGCGGGCAGAAGGGCCGAGAACGAGTCGCCCATCAGGATGATGTCGGCGACGCTGCGCGTGACCTGGCTGCCGCTCTGCATGGCGACGCCCAGGTTGGCCTCTTTCAGCGACAGCGCGTCGTTGACGCCGTCGCCGATCATGGCGACGTAGCTGCCGTCGGCGCGGAGCGCCTGCACGATGCGTTTCTTTTGCTGGGGTGTGATGCGCCCGAACACCGTCGTCGAGCCGACGATGCCGCGAAGCTGGTCGTCGGATAGCTCGTCAATCTCCGGCCCGGAGAGCAGGCCAATGTCCGGCCCCAGGCCGACCTGCTGCGCCAGGGCGGCGACGGTCTCCGGGCTGTCGCCGGAGATGATCTTGGTGGCGACGCCGGCGTCGTGGAACGCCTTGAGGGCCTGATCCACGTCGGGGCGCAGCTCATCGCTGAGGCTGATGAGGCCGAGCGGCGTCATGTCGGCCGGCAGGGTAGAGTCGTCGCCTCGGTCTTCGAGGCGCGACGGGTCCGGCGCGTAGGCGATGAGCAGGACGCGCAGGCCCTGGTCCGTGCGGCTCTGCATCCAGGCGGCGATGGCGTTCCATCCGTCGGAGCCGGGCGCGAAGGCCGGCTCTAGCAGGCGGCGGAGAATCTCCGGCGCGCCCAGGGCGTAGATGCCCGGATGAAGCGACGATTCGACGTCCGTCGCGGCGACGGCGATGGCGCTCCACTTGCGCGCCGAGGAAAACGGGACCTCGGCGGCGAGCGGGCGCGTCACGCCTGGCCGCGCCGCCGCGATCGCCTCGCTCGTCTTGTTGCCCGTCGCGGCGCTGGCGACCATGTCGCCCAGGATGGCGTCGAATTCCGACTGCCCCACGGTGAGCGCGTGAGTCTCCTGGAGCTGCAAGCGGTTCGCCGTCAGCGTGCCCGTCTTGTCGAGGCAGAGGACGTCCACGTGGCTCAGGGACTCGATGGAGTTCGCCTGCTGCACCAGCGCGCCGAAGCGGATCAGGCGCACGGCTCCCAGGGCGTAGGCGACGGAGATGGAGAGGAACAGGCCGTTCGGCACGAGACCGGCCAGGATGGTGGCATTCTCGACGCTGTCGGCCAGGTTGTTCTGGTGAATGAGGGCGTTCAGAAACAGAATGAACTCGAAGTAGATGACGATGATCAGCGTGATCTTGACGACCAGGTTGATCTCGCTCTGGAGCGGGGTCAGCACTCGGCGGAAGGCGCGCGCGCCCGTGGTGATCTGGTTGCTGAGACTCTGCTCGCCGACCTTCTCGGCCTCGTAGTAGCCGACGCCCGTGATGGAGAAGCTGCCGGAAAACACCTCGTCGCCGCGCGCTTTGGGGATGAGGTTGGACTCGCCGGTGAGTTGCGACTCGTCCACCATGATGCGGCCATCGCCCACCATCCGACCATCCACGATCACCTGGTCGCCGGGACCGACCTTGAGGATGTCCCCGACGACGACCTCGTCGGGCGACACTTCGCGTTCCTGCCCATCCCGCATGATAGTCGCCGTGGGCCGGGTCAGCAGGGCGATGCGGTCCAGGGCGCGCTTGGCGCGCACCTCCTGGACAACGCTGACGACGATGTTGAGGGAGATGATGCCACTGGAGATGAGGGCGTCGCCGACGCGGCCGAGCAGCGCCAGGCCCAGCGCCAGGGTGAAGAGGCTGATGTTGATGAGGGTGAAGACGTTCTCGCGCAGAATCTCGCCGTAGGTTCGGCTGGTCGGCGGTGGCGACGAGTTGCCGAGACCTTGCGCGCGACGGGCCTGCGCGTCGCTGTCGCTCAGGCCCGTGAGCGGGGTCGCCCGCGAGAGGTCAATCTGCGCTTGCGCCAAGACTGCTACTCCTGTTCAGCGGGGGGGGGCGGCGGAGAGTCGGCGCTGGGATTCGTGCCATACGGGTTGCTGCCATCGGCGTGGCCGACCACGCCGTCGGCGCGAATGTCGGCGGCGAGGACACTGGCGGCGGCGAACGCGGCCTCGTCCCCGACGCCCGGCTTGACCAGACCGACGCTCGCCAGGCACTCGACGATGGTGTCCACCGTGCGCACACCGTACACCGTCCCGTCCGGCAGCTTGTTCTCCATGTCGAAGTAGTTGCCCTTGCCGTTGTGCACATACGGGCCGAGGGCGATCATGCTGATCTTGCCTGCCCGCAGCTGGCGGTTCCACGGCGAGTCCTTCATCATCGGCCAGCGGCCGGCGAACATGCGCGGCCCCATGGCCTGCACCACGTCCTTTGTACCGTACAGATGCCACAGGTGGTAAATGCGGAGCAGGCCGACATCGTCCGAGAGCATCCCGCCGAGGGAGAGGACATGCAGCGGGGCGTCAATGCCCGGCAGGTAGATGGCGGCGCCGATGGCGATCTGGCCGCCGCCGCTCCAGCCGAGGATGGTGACGGGCTTCTTGCTGCCCGGCCGGTAGCCGGCCCGCAGCAGCCCGCGCCATATCTCGTTCGCTGCGCCGAGGTTGTACACCGGCCCGTAGCGGCGGTCCGCTGAGACGAAGAGCTGGAGCACGTTACGCAGGTTGACGAGCAGCGCCAGGGTCGCGTTGGGGTTGACCAGCCGCACCTGGGCGATACGCTCCCACAGCCACGAGAGCGCGCGCTGGCTCGTGAGGCCCTTGTTGTTGACAGAGTATGGGAAGACGTCCGTAATCACCCGCGTGCCCGGCAGCCGTCGCTCGAGCAGGGCGATGAATGGGTACTCTTCCTGCGGCACGTTGTCGCCGGCGATCGCGCCGATCCCCGACAGGTAGACGAGGTAGTGGTCGGCTTCGGGGATCTCCGTGTGAATGTCCTTCGGGTTCGTATCGTACGGATAGACGGCCTGGGGCTCGTCGGATTTCTCCGCCCAACCGGCCCACCAGCTCAGGGATTCAATCGGCGCCCACGCTGCAACCACGACCAGGATGGCGAAGATGATGGTGAGCACCACTAGGTTGACGCTGATGATGAGACTCAGAATGTACTCAATCACAGGCGCTTACCCTCAGTTTCATTGTCTGTCAACAGGTTGCCCCGCATATAGGCAATCATCAAGTCCTCGGTCGTCACCTGGTCGGTCATCCCAGTAATGCGCGCCCACAGCCGGTTTCGAATACCGAGCATGGGCTGTCCGGCGGCCCGCGAGATCACAAACAAGATAACCCAGCCCGTTATGACCACGACCACGATTCCCCACGTGGGCGGCACCCAGAAGCCGCTACGCGCCATGACGATGACGACGAGCAGGCTCCACACGTTGAGGACGATGCCGATGGCGGGGCCAGTGTATGGCGTGAGAACGAGGAAGCCGAACGCGAGCGGCGCAGCGCCCAGGAGTATCAGGCGCACAACGTCCGAGGCCTGCGCCTGGGCGTGAAAGAATATGACGGCGAGCACCCAGAGCGTGAGCGCCCAGATGACCCACGTCGCAATCAGCATCGCGCCGTTGACGGCCATCGCGGCCAGGAAACGCACTGGTTTCACCCGATTGACGAACAGCGAGGCGCTGTTACCGAGCAATGTTGACACGCCCGCCACAAAGGCCACGCCGGCCGCTATCGCCCACGAGTGAGGATGGTGGGCGACATAATCCACGATCGTCGTGTCGAACCACATCGCGCTCCAGATGACGACCAGCACCGTCCAGATGTAGTCCAGCACGCCGGTGACAAACTGAATAATTGGATCCATTCGCCACTCCGTCTGGCTTGAACGTCTTGCGGGCTTCAGTATAGCCACTTTGCCGGTGCGGGCAAGTTGTCTAGCCTTTTTCGAATGTGGGGCGTGGCCTGCGTCCACAACCCCGGGACGTGTCTGGCGGCGCGGCCCGGCTCAGGAGGGGTAGGCCGGGGCGCTGCCAGAGCCTGTCCCGCCAGGCTTGCCGCCCCCCTGCCCCATCTCCCGCTTCAGCTGCTCGAGGTCATCGTCCACCTTGCCCTTTTGCTCCAATTCCTCGAACTGCGCGTCCAGGCTGCTCTTCTGCACCTCCTGCATCGCGCTTGCCCGCGCCTCCTCGGTCTGCACCTTGTCCTCGATCTGCGACAGGGGCGAGGTGGGGTCGAGGGTGTTCATCTTTTGCGCCTGCTTCTGGAACTCCTGCTCGGCGACGGCGCGGCGCTGGCGCGCGATGAGCTGGTCGCGCGTGCGCTGCGCGTCCTCGTACTTCATCTCGAGCTGGCCGAGGTTATCCTTGAGCTGCTGCACCAGGGCCTTCTGCGCGTCGAGCTGCTGTTGGAGCGACGTGACCTGCTCCTGGTAGTCGTTGCGGCGCTTGAGGGCCTCGCGCGCCAGGTCGTCGCGGTTCTGGCGCACGGCGTCGCGCGCCTTCGCGTCCCACCCGTCGGACAGCGCCTGGGCGCGCTGGAGGTCGGCCTCGATGAGGCGCTGCTGCGCGACCATCTCGGCGACCTGGCTGCGCGCTTCGGTAATGGCCGACTGCATGTCGAGAAGAATCTGGTTGAGCATCTTCTCCGGGTCTTCGGATTTGCTCAGCATGTCATTGATGTTGGCGCGCAGAATCGTCGAGATGCGCTCGAGGATAGCCATGATTTAGTTCTCCTTCGTCGAGTTAGTCTTGCGCTGTTGGAACACGTCAAGCTCGTAGGGTCCGACGCGCTGGCCTGTCAACGCGAATGTCTGTCCATCCGTCCAGCGCTCGGCCCACAAGAGATTGTCGCCACTCAGGAAGCGGCGGTAGTCAATCAACACGCCGCGCCGCTCGCCGCCCAACCCTTCGAGCGCGACCTCGGCCGTGCCCTCGCCGCGCAGGGTGTACGGCCCGTCGGCCAGCGTCACCGTCGGCGCGGCGAAGGCGTCGGCGGGCGGCTGGATCGGCGTCAGCCAGTAGGTGTCCAGGCCGCCGTTCATCGTCAGCAGCCAGCGCTCCTGGCCGCCGGAGCGGAGCTGGAGCCGACTCCACTGCACGCCCCGGTCGTTGAACAGCAGACGGCCGGTGACGGAGTAGTCCTCGCCGCCGGCGGAGACCGCGTCGTTGACGCCGAGGGCCTGCACACTGCCGCGATCTACAATCGAGGTCGGGCCGCCGGCCAGAATCTCCCGCGCCGTCTTAAGGTTCGTCGTGCCAAGAAGAATCTCGGTGCGGCGGTCCACCATCTGGCGCAGGCGGATGTCACTGTTGCGCAGGGCGCTCTCGTCGCCGTTCAGCCAGGCGTCTGTCGCCTGATCCAGCTTGTCCGCCTCAGCCATCAGGCTGGCGTCCAGGCTCTTGAGCGCCTGGTAGGCATCGGCGCTAATGTTGGGCGGCACCCCCTGTTCGTAGCCGGGCCGCCGCAGCCGGTCGGCCAGGCCCCGCAGCTCGGCGATGAAGGGCGCCGGAGCCTTGCCGTTGGCCGCGAGCCGCGCCGCCGCCTGTTCCAGGCGCTCGGCGACGTAGAGGCGCGCGCGCCGCTCTTCGTCGCGCCAGGCCCACTGCTGCTCGAGGGACTTCTGTTCGGCTTGTTGGGCGGCGCCCTGGCGGTTGAGATAGAAGCCGCCGGCGATCAGCACCAGGAACACGGGCGCGGCCAGCCCCAGGCATAGGACTCGGCCACCGGCGGTGGTTCCCGCGACGAGGAGCCACACGACGGTGATGACCACCAGGACCCCCGCGCCGATCATCAAACCCTTCCCGACGGCGCTTGTGGAGTTGCTCATGCCTTCTCCTTACCTATCATCCAAATCCGCTACTTCCACCACCACCGCCACCGCCGCCGCCGCCCCACCCGCCGCCGCCGCCGCTCCAGCCGCTGCCGCCACCCTGGGCGAGGGTTTCCGCGGCGCGGTTGAGCATGTCGGCGAGGCTGCCGCTCACGTCGTCCAGGTTCGGCGGTCCGCCCACGCCGCCGCCGGTGTCGCCGCTCGCGCCGCCGCGGTGGTGGCCGTGGGGAGAGCCGCCGATCCACGGGCCGGGCATAATGATCACGGGGCCGCCTCCTCCTTGCGGCCCGCTGAACGGGCCGAGGGTTTCACTGTTGAACCAGGGCGGCGCCGGGACGCCGACGCCGGCAAACTTCTGCACCCACGTCTGGTCAATGCCGAACGCGACGGCATACGCCAGGTAGCGGTTGAACAGCGTTTTCGCCTGGGCCTCGGTCTCATAGTCCCGAATGCGCGACAAGTAGCGCTTGAACGCGGCCCACTGGCCCGCCTGCCGGACGCCCTCGGCGGTTCGCTTGGGCATGTGGGGTCCGACGATGAGCAGGAGAACGCCGACGAAGACGAGCGCCAGGCCGGGCAGAATGGCGAGCGGCACGACTGACACCATCATGCAGACGCCCAGGATTGCGCCCACGACGCCCAGCACAGCAACTGTCACGCCAATGCGACGCCAGCGCCGGCGGGTCGCATCCGGGTTGCCGGTGAACAGGCGGCGCTGCGCGACATCGGCGTACAGGTCCTGCTCCCACTGCGCCATGCTCGTGTAGAACCGCCCCTTCATGTCGGACAGCATGAACTCGCGTGTGTCGCCGAACAGCCCGCGCAGCAGGGTTTGCTCGTAGGCCGAGAGCGCGGGGCGGTCAATGTCCTGGTTGAGAGTGAAGCGGAAGTCCGACGAGGAGCCAACCAGCTTCTCATTCTTCTCTTCCCGGATGCTGATGATGCCCCGGTTCGCCAGGTCCACTAATGTCGCCACGATGTCCCGCTCGTCGGCGCGCTCGTCCATCAGGACGCCCACGATGGCCGGCGGCAGCTCGGTCGGCGGCTCGCGCACGACGAGGGAGACATCCTTGAGCCGCTGCCCCGGGTCGCGCCCGTTGGTCAGGAAGGCGATCAGGACGGCCAGGCCGCCGCCCAGGGCGATGAACACGGCCAGCGCCAGGGCCGCGAGGTTGAACACCGGCTTGATGTTCTGCTCGTAGTAGTCCTGCTGCTCGGCCTGCGCCTGCCACGCGGGCGGCGCGGCGGACACCATGCCGTGGGGGAACTGGACGCGCGCCTCGAAGAAATCGTTGCGGCCCAACGGGAGCACCGGCGGCGTGAACGTGATCGTTTGCCCGTTCTGGATGTCGCCCGTCGTTTCGGTACGCGCATTCACTGCGCCCTCGGCCTTGATCTTGTCCGCTGGCGCGGCCTGCGGCAGGCTCACAGTGACGTTGCTCTGCGCGACCGGCCCCGGACGGTTGCCGCGGATCGCGGTCCAATACAGCTGGTCGCCGTCCGCCAAAATCCACAGCCCGCCGTTGACGCGGTACTTGATGACAAACGTCTTGTTGCCCGATGTCGGCGAGTAGTACCAGTCAATGCGCATCACGTCCTCGCCGCTGCCGTCGCTGGCCGTCTGGCGCGAGAACTTGTACGTGCCGGGCTGCTGCGTCGTGGCCTGGCGGTAGGGCGAATTCGGCTCGCCGACCGTGACGTCGGTGATGCTGTCCAGGCGCGTCAGCGGAATCTCGGTGTAGCCAAAGCGCGACGTGCCGTTGCTGAAATTGACGGTCTGGGTCTCGGTGACGACGAAGGAGCCGCTAGGTTCGATCGCAATGTCAACGTCGAAGCGCGGGTACGAGACCTGCAAGCCCTGGGCTTGAGTGTGGGATGTCGTGAGGAGCGCAAGGAGGCCGGCCAGGACCACCACCACGAGCCAGCGTGAGGGGAAGAAGGACTTAGACATACGTTCTTACTCGTCTATCCAGCGCCCGTGTCAATCCTGCGGCATCAGGCGAACGAACATGCTCCAATAACATCTGTCCAAACAATATACGATACGCGCGCCTGCGTGTTGCATGCTAGGATATCGGCAAACTCTCATGCTATAATTCTAGTCTGCATGGTGACAGAATGCACCTCCTGGAAGGCCCGGCCCTGCCCGGATTGACTGGAGAATTCCGCATGACCTCTTCAATTCTCTCAGAGCCGAGATCGTTCGCGCCCGACTCGGACAATGGCTCCGAGTTCCCGCTTGCCCTCACCTTCGACGATGTGCTCCTGGTGCCGCGCCACTCGGCGATACGCTCTCGCTCCGACGTCAGCACGGCGACCCAGCTCTCGCGCAACATCCACCTCAGCATCCCGATTGTCAGCGCCAACATGGACACAGTGACGGAGTCGGCGATGGCGATTGCCCTGGCCCGGGCGGGCGGTATCGGCATCGTCCACCGCTTCAATACACCCCAGCGCCAGGCCGCCGAGGTGGCGAAGGTCAAGCGCGCCGAAAGCTACGTCGTGGAGCACCCGTACACAATCTCGGTCACGGCCCGCGTGGGCGAGGGTCGCCGCCTCATGGACACGCTCGACACCGGCGGGCTGCTGGTCATGGACGGCGAGACGCTGGTTGGGATTCTCACCGAGCGCGACATCCTGTTCGAGGAAGATGCCGACCGCCCCGTCCGTGAGTTGATGACGCCCCGCGAGCGGCTCATCACCGCCTCGCCCGACACGCCCGTGGACGAGGCGCGCGCCATCCTCCACCGCCACAAGATCGAGAAGCTGCCGCTACTGGATGCCGACGGCAAGGTCAAAGGCGTCATCACGTCCAAGGACATCGTCAAGCGTAAGCAGTTTCCGCAGGCGACGAAGGACGGCAAGGGCCGGCTGCGCGTCGGGGCGGCCGTCGGCGTGCGGCCGGGCTTCCTGGACCGCGCCGCACTGCTCCTCGACGCCGGCGCCGACACCATCGTCGTGGACATCGCCCACGGCGACTCGGACAACGCGGTGGACGCTGTGCGCGCCCTGCGCCGCGCCTTCGGGCCGATTGACATCATCGCCGGCAACGTGGCGACGGCGGAGGGGGTCGAGGTGTTGGCGGACGCCGGCGCCGACGCGGTCAAGGTGGGCGTCGGGCCTGGCTCGATTTGCGTGACGCGCATCGTCACCGGCTTCGGCGTGCCCCAGCTCTCGGCCATCATGGAGTGCGCCGCCGCCGCCCGCCGCGCCGGCGTGCCCCTCATCGCCGACGGCGGCATCCGCACCTCCGGCGACGTCGTCAAGGCGCTGGCGGCAGGTGGGCAGACGGTGATGATCGGCAGCCTGCTGGCCGGGACGACGGAAAGCCCAGGGCTGACCGTCATGCGGCGCGGGCGCAAGTTCAAGGTCAGCCGCGGCATGGCGTCCCTCGCGGCGAACATCAGCCGCCAGGGAACCGAGCCGGGCGACAAAGCGCCGGGGGAGGTGGACTGGCAGGCGGTGGTGGCCGAGGGCGTCGAGGCGGTCGTGGCCTATCGCGGCGACGTCGGCGAGGTGCTCGGCCAGCTCGTCGGCGGCCTGCGCTCTGGCCTGAGCTACGCCGGCGCCACGACGATTGAGGAGCTTCAGGCCAACGCCCGCTTCGTCCGCATCACCCAGGCCGGTGTCAAGGAGAGCGGTCCCCACGACGTCGAGCTGACATAATCCAGACAGGTTCCCATGCTCACGATCTTCACGCCAGACCTCATCATTCCCTCGGTATGCGACATTCCCCTGCCGGAGCTGGCCGGCCGGGGAATTCGCGGTTTGCTGTTCGACCTGGACAATACCTTGCTCGCCCATCGCGGCGACGAGTTCGAGGAGCGCGTCACCGAGTGGCTCAAGCGCGCCGCCGACGACGGCTTCCGACTGTACATCATCTCGAATGGGCCGCCGAGCCGCACCCTGCGCCTGGCCGAGAAGGTGGGCCTGCCCGCCGTGTACCACTCCGGCAAGCCGGGGGTGCGCGGGCTGCGCCAGGCGCTCGCGGCGCTGGCGTTGGAGCCGAAGCAGGCGGCCATGGTCGGCGACCAGATTTTCACCGACGTGTGGGCCGGCTCGCGCCTGGGCCTATACACCGTCCTGGTGACGCCCATCAATGCCGACGAGCCGTGGAATGTGCGCGTCAAACGCCCCCTGGAGCGCCTGGTTCTGCGGCGCATCCATCCCGGCCAACCTGTATCCAGCTGAGATAGACTGCCGCCATGCCAAAGCACATGCTGATCGTCAACCCGTGGGCCGGCCGAGGGGCGGGGCTGCGGGATAGACCGCGTATCGAAGCCGCGATGGCGCAGTACGGCCTGGACTATGATCTCGTCCTGACGGCCGGCCCAGGCGACGGGATTGAGTTGGCGCGGCAGGCGGCGGACAGCTACGATGTGGTGGTGGCCGTGGGCGGCGACGGCACGGTGCAAGAGGTGGCCAACGGCCTGATGCAGGCGTCCGGCGGGCAGCGCACGTCGCCACTTGGCGTTATCCCCATCGGCAGCGGCGACGATTTTACGTATGCGCTGGGTTTCAAGCGCGGCGCCGTCGAAGAGGCCGTCGCGCGGCTGGCCGGCGGCAGGCAGCGGGTTGTTGACGTGGGGCGGGTGAACGGGCGCTACTTCGTCAACGAGGTGGCGGTCGGCTTCGCGGCGCAGGCGGCGCTCGAGGCGAAAACCGTCAAGCTGCCCGTGGGCCAGTTTGTCTACCTGGTCGGGCTGGGGCGCGCAATGGTCAAGTATCCCTCGCCGCGCATCCGCATGCGGTGGGCGGGGGGCGAGGTGAGCGACCGGCTGCTCATGGCGTCCATTGCCAACGGCCGCCGCACCGGCGGAGGGTTCCTGATCGCGCCGACATCCGACATCGCGGACGGCGTGTTCGACCTGGTGTACGCGGGGGCGCTCAGCCGCTTCCACGTTGTGCGGCTGCTGCCGAAGGTGGCGCGGGGAACCCACTTGAGCGACCCGTCGGTCAGGCTGCAACTCACGCCGTGGGTCACGATTGAAGCGCCGTCGGGCATGCCCGTCCACGTGGACGGCGAGATCCTCGGCACGAACGTCCCACGCCTCGATATCGAGATTGTCCCCGGCGGCGCGACGGTGATTGTGTAGCGCTCCGGCGCACGGTCTCACCAGTGCATGTCGGCAAGCACGGGCAGGTGATCGGAGCCGGCATCCTCCCCGACCCGCGCACCCATGACGCGCAGGTTGGCGGAATGCCAGATGTAGTCGAGGCGAAACACCGGGCGCAGCGGGACGCGGCCGCGCCGCAGCGGATACGTGAGCAGGTGGTGCTGGTTGACGCCGCGAAAGGCGTCTTGCAGGCCGGCATCCACAAGCAGGCCGTACTCCTCGTGGGAATCGCGCATGTTGAAGTCGCCGAGCAAGATCGTCGTGTGTCCCGACTCGGTCAGCTCGACGAACCTGTCGAACTGGCGGCGGGCCGCGGCGGTATGGCGCACGGGCGCGCGCCGCATGCCGCGATAGGAGGGGCGCGGTGGGGGCGGGTGCGCGACGATGAGTTGCAGCTCACGCTCGTACACGTCTAGCAGGGCCAGGAGATCGGGGCGGTGGGGGTGGACCTCCATCAGCATCGAGATGCGGATGGGGTAGCGGCTCAAGATGCCCTTGCCGGGGATGCCCAGGCCGTGGAGGGCCTGGTGCGGGTAGTGGTCGGCCAGCAAGTCCGAGAGGGCTTCGGCCTGGGAAATCGTCAGCTCTTGCAGCCCGATAATGTCGGCGCCGCAACGGCCAAGCGCGTCCGCCAGGCGATCGGGGCGCGCCAGGCCGTTGCCGACATTGTAACTCATCACCGTAAATGTGGGCACGTTCGCCTTCGTACCGCTCGGCCGCGCCTATGCGTCGGCGGTCATCATCTTCATGATGCTGGTGAGCTGTTCGAGGTTGCGGCATTCCTCCATGACGTCGCACTCCGTCGCATAGAGGTCCACAATGCTGTCGCCGGACCCCCATCCCCAGCGCGATTCGGGGTTCAGCCACAGCACGCGCTTGGCCTGGCGGTGGATGGTCTGGAGGGCCTCAATCTGGGGATCGTAGAAGTTGCTGCGCCCATCCCCCAGGATGATGACCGTTGTGCGGGAGGTGATAGCGTCCGGGTAGCGGTCCAGGAAGATGCGGAACGCGCGCCCAAAGTCGCTGTGCGCCCAGTAGCGAATGTCGGCCTCCGAGGTCGCCATCTGCACGGCTTCCTCCAGGGAGTGTGTCTGGAAGTAGCTCGTGATCTCGCTCAGGTCGCTGATGAACACAAAGGACCGCACGCGGCCGCGCTGCTCCTGGAGGCTGTAGAGGAGCTGCAACATGAACCGCGAGGCGTTGCGCACCGACGACGACACGTCGCACAGGACGGCCAGGCGCAGGCGGTTCCGCTTTGGCTGCTTGAACCACAGCTGCATGGGGACGCCGTTGGTGCTCATGCTGGCCCGCATGGTGCGGCTGAAGTCCAGGCGCTTTCGGCCGCCCTCGTGACGCCGGCGCGAGAGGTCCTGGCTGAGCTTCTTGGCGAGCTGCTGCACCTGCTGCTGCATGGCGCGGATCTCATCCGGCGTGAACTGCGAGAAGTCCTTCTTTGCCAGCGCCTGGCCGCTCGGCGGCGCGCCCTGCAGGTTCGGGCCTTCGCCGCCCTCACCGTTTTCCTGCCGCCGCTGCTCCTCGCGCTGCTGCTGACGCGCCTCCTGCGCTTCCGCCGCGACCCAGCGCGGGAAAAGCTCCTCGACCTCGCGGATGCGCTGCCGCAGCAGTCGCGCCAGCTCCTTCTCCCCCATTCGCTCCAGGGCGTCGAGCATCTGCATCATCTCGCGCCGCGCCTGATCCCAGCCCATCTGGTCTAGCATGTCCCAGGCGCTCGAGGCGCCGGCGGAGCCGCGCTGCCCTGGTCCCGGCTTCTGGCCGGGGCGTTGCGACCGCTGCGGGCGGCCCTGCTGCCCGTCCTGCTCGCCAGGCTCGCCGTTCTGGTCGCTCGGATCGCCGAGAAGGCCCAGGCGGGCCATCAGCTCCAGGATCGCGGCCATGTCGCCGCGCAACACGTCGCGCGACAGCTCGCCGGGGCGCTGGCCGCGTCGGGCCAGCTCTTCGAGCGCCATGCGTAGCGCCGTCTCGATGTCCATCTGGCGCTGCCACAGGGGGTTGCCCTGCTGTCCGCGGCCGCCCTGCCCCTGCCCCTGATCCTGACCCTCGGCCCCGGCGAAGAAGTAGTCGAACAGGGAGTCGAACGTGGCGATATCGTCCGAGTCCTTGACGAGGGACGTGCGCAGTGTGGACTTGAGGGTAGTCCGCCGCTCCAGGCCGAGCAGTGATGCGCCGCGCATCGCATCCAGCGCCTCGCTGCTGGAGACGCGCATGCCCGCCGCGCGCATGAGCTGAATGAACTGGATCAAGACTTCGTCCATGGCAGGCTCTCTCTAGGGCCGCTGCCAGGTGGCGTTCTCGCTACCTGGCCCGGCTAGCCGGCGCTGGATGCGGCGGAGGAGGTCCGGCGTGCTGTTTTGCAGCCGGGTCGCGTCATCCTCGTACTTCACCAGGACGCCCATGGTCCGCTCGACTTCTTCCGGTCCCAGGGTCGTCACGTTGAGGAGCGCCAGAGAGCGCGCCCAGTCAATCGTCTCGCTGACGCCGGGCACCTTCTTGAGGGCGAGCCGCCGCGCCTCGTGCACGAACGCGACCACCTGCGCCGCGAGCTGCTGGGAGGCTTCCGGCACGCGCACACGCACCACGTTCAGCTCGGAGTCGAGCGAGGGGAAGTTGATGAACAGGTGCAGGCAGCGTCGCTTGAGAGCATCCGACAGGTCGCGCGCCTGATTCGAGGTCAGCACAACCCACGGCTGCTGCTTCGCCTTGACCGTCCCTAGCTCCGGGACGCTGACCTGGAAATCGCTCAGGACTTCCAGCAGGAACGCTTCGAACTCCGGGTCGCTCTTGTCAACCTCGTCAATCAGCAGCACTGGCTGCCGCTCCGATAGGAGGGCGCGAAGCAGGGGGCGCGGCAGGAGGAAGCGCTCGTTGAAGAACAGGTCTTCCTCATCGGCGATGCGGTGGAATGCGTCGCGCAGGGTATCGCTGTCGGCGAGAGCCTGGCTGACGCGGTCCCGCAGCACCTGCGCGTACAGCATCTGCTTGGCGTACTGCCACTCATACAGCGCCTTCGCTTCGTCCAGCCCTTCGTAGCACTGGAGGCGGATCAGCTCGGTGTCCAGGGCCTCGGCCAGCGCCTTCGACAACTCGGTCTTGCCGACACCGGCGGGGCCTTCGACGAGCAGCGGCTTCCCCAGTCTGTCGGCTAGAAAGACGACCGTCGCCATGTCGTCGTCACACAGATAGCGCGCCTGAAAGAGACGACTCTTGACATCCTCTACTGAGTCGAACATGAGGACTCCTTCACCCTATGGGCAAGCACAGCCGCGAGGCAGGTACGGTGGAGCGGCGGAGAGGCCCGCGTCTGCGCCGGTCGAACATTTGTCAGTGAATTGATTATAGACGCCGACGTTGGATGCAGCAAACAAGGATCCATGCCACGACGCCCGATCCAGCGAGTTGGACCGGGCGTCGTGGCCGTGTTGATCGTTTGTAATATCGGACGTGGCGCGAACGTCGTGACGCGCCAACATCAGCGCCGCCCACTCACTGCGGAACGGGCGCGAGGACGACCGCGCCGTCCGGTAGCTTCTCCGGCAGCCAGCCGGTAACGTTGCCTATCTTCACCTGCCACCAAATCTGCTTGTCGTTCGGCTCCGGCCCTTTGACCAACTCCACCACCTGACCGGCGGCGGTCAGCATCAGCACGTCACCGCTGGCACTGGGCGTGGCGCGCACTTGCACCATCTGCGGCGCGACGACGATCCCCTTGTTGCCGGCCTTGAGGGACGGGTTCGAGACGCCCGGCAACGATAGCGCCGGGACGATGGCGGTCGAGCGGCGCAGCTGGCCGCCGATGAACGCGAGGGCGACACAGACCACCAGGACGATCAACACGGTCAGCAGCGGCCTGCGCCGGACAAGCTCCAGGAGCGGCCCCCAACGGTCCTGAGTGGCCGGCGGCGCGGCCGTATCCTCGTCTGCCGCGACAGCCGCGCCCGCGATGACCGTTTGCGGGTCGAACTGAAACTCGCCCTGGCGCTCCTCGCCGACGATGGAGAGACGCCAGCGTGACCGCGTCGGCACCTCCCGCAGCAAGGTCTGGGACGCGACCCCGCGCGCGACCGAGCGCCAGGCCGTGTTGCCGGCGCGGGACGTGGGCAGGACGAGGATCGCGTCATAGGTGTCTTTGTAGGCGATGAGCCACGCGGCCATGTCGCCCTGGCAGTTGACGCGCCACACCTGGGCGTCGCGATGCGGGCTGCTGGCCTGGCTCGACACGGGCGGGGCATTCGGCCCGATCTCGGTCACCTCGGTCTCGTGTTCCAGGACCTGCACGACCGCCCATCCGCCCGGCGGCGGCGTCTCCTGGGTCAGGACGGCCTGAAGCCGCTCCTTGGCCGTGTCCCAGTCAGGCGCCGCTGCATCGTCCAAACTCCGGACGGCCAGGCGGACCCAGCCGGCGACGATCATGGCGTAGGCCGGACTCGCGGCGTCGCCCAGGTCCCAAACCTCAAAGTCCTGTACGACGACGCTCCATTCGCTTTCGGGGGGAACCGCAGACTCCATGCGTGCCAACCTCTTCCACGACGACCGCGAGCGTGCTGGCTCGACGACTACTTGATCTGAAAACGCAGGCGGTCGCCGCGCGTCCGCTTGAACTCGATGTCTATGCCAAGGACCCGCGCCGCGCGCTTGAGCCGGTTCTTGACGGTATCACGTTTCTCGTCGGGATCGAGCGTGACCTCGACCCAATCGCCCGACTTGTACTGGCTTAGCTCCTGGCGATACGCTTCTGCCAGTGCCTTGCGCTGATCCGACAGGCCCTTGTTGCGGGGCTCCTGCATGTCGTTCACTTCTTGTTTAGTCATCGGTCTGAACTTAACCATTCTGTTCTCCTACTTGCCTTCCGTCACATCAACACCCATCCGAACTATACATAGCATAAAGTTGATTGTAACGCTATCAAGGCCATTGTCAAGTCGCCTCAATCCTCTGGCCGGGGCGGGTCACCCAACAAGAGCGCGCCAAGGCCCGAATCGTAGGCGAAGCACGCCAGGCTGTTGTCCAGTCGGTACAGGCGCACGGCGCGCCCGGCGTCCGGGTACGCCGCCACCGGCGTCGCGCGCCCACGGGCGACCGCCGCCGCGACCAATGCGCCGAGGGGCGCGGCGGCCGGCGCGCCGAGCATGGCGCGCAGCAGCTGGTGGAGCTGCCGGGCGTAGGCGCGCTCGTTGTCTACACAGCCTGCATCGGTGACCCACGGGATCAGGGCCAGGCGGTCGGCCGGGATGCCGTCGCGCACCAGCGCCTCCGGACGCCGAAACTGGCCCGGACGGTAGAGGCTGAACGGGGTGACGGTGGCGTCGAAGGCAGCGCGGAGCGCCGCCTGTTCCGATGGTGCGGCAGCGCGGGCCGCCGCTGCCAGGTCCCAATCGGCGATGTAGACGGCGTCCGCCGCGACGGAGGCGACGAGCCATGCCGCGTTGGCGATTGGCGCCGGGGGCGGGCAGAGCATCGGCCACGCCTGCACACAGTCGGCCCTATCGAGAGCGGGGGCGGTGTCGGGGGCAATGCCTTGCATGAGCCAGCGGTGGGCCGCCGTAGCAGGAACGCATATGTAAAGTACGGCAAGCGACGAAATTTGTGATGACATAACCGGAAAACTGTGGTAAAATGAGAGCAGTATCCCAAGCGCTCATCATTTCATAGGAGGACATTCATGCGCAGGGTAGCTCTTGTTGTTCTCGCCATCGTCGCGGTGTTGGTTCTCGTCGGTGAGGCGCAGGCCTCGTCTGGCCCGTGGCCCCAGTGCGCCTTTTACCCGATCTCGGGCTTCGGGAAGCTATGGTTCACCGGGCAGCGCGTCGCCCACCAGGTCGGCTGTCCCACATCCCAGGAGTACAACGTCGGCGTCCAGCAGCAGCGCTTCCAGAACGGCGCCGCCGTCTGGTTCTCGGACTCGAACACCGTCTTCGTGCTGACCAATGACGGGCGGGTCTACCCGTTCACGGGCTGCGACTCGATCGGCGCCTTGTACGACGCCTCGCCGTGGGTGCGCTGGACGCTCGGCTGGCCCTCCGAGCCGGCCCGGTCGGTGACGGCGGCGTGGCAGGATTTCCAGAACGGCGCGATGTTCTGGACGAACCAGCTCGGCCGCATCGTCTTCTTCGACGGCTGGTACGAGCGGTTCTAGACGAGTCATTGCGAGCGTAGCGAAGCAATCCCACGTCGAGAGATCGCGTCGCTTCGCTCGCGATGACAGGGGCGGGCTAACTCTGTATGCCTCGATCTCGGCGGGCGGCCATGACCAGGTTCAGAATCTTGTAGACCAGCTTCGCGGTGATGAACTCGGAGTTGTGCAGGGCCGGCGAAGGCGCTAACTCCACAACGTCGAAGCCGATCACGTCGCCCTCGCGCACGACCACGCGCACGATGTCGAGGACCTGCCGCCAGGTCAGCCCGTCCGGCTCCGGCGTCCCGGTGGCCGGAATGATCGCCGGGTCGAGGCCGTCCACGTCCAGCGTCAGGTAGATGCGCTGGCCGCGGATGGCCTCGGCCAGCCGCGCTAGGTAGTCCCCATCAGTGTGGATGTCCTCGGCGTAGAACACCGTGACGCGGTCGGGATTGGCGGCGATAAAGTCGGCCTCTTCCTGGCTGATGGAGCGAATGCCAAGCTGGACGATGGGCGCGATGTCGGCGAGGCGGCGGGCGACGCAGGCGTGGGAGTAGACTGTGCCCTCGTAGTCATCCCGCAGGTCGGCGTGGGCGTCAATCTGCACCAGGGTGAAATCGCCGAGGGCTTGATGCAGGCCGCGCCCGAAACCGACGGAGACCGTGTGCTCCCCACCCAGCCCGACGACGAGCTTGCCTGTGGCAGCCATTTCGGCGACGGCCTCGGCAATGGTGTTGACGGTCGCCTCCGGCCCGCTGAGATCGGGGGCCAGGAACGGCAGCGTGTGGACGCCGTAGTCGAAGACAGGCTCGCCGCCGAACTCGCGGTCGTACAGCTCGACCTGGGTCGAGGCGCGCAGAATCGCCGCCGGTCCGAGCGACGTGCCGCGCCCGTAGCTCACCGTCCCTTCATAGGGGATGGGGAGGATGACGGCCTCGGCGTCCTCGAACTGGCTGTCCTGCGGCGGCAGGCCGAGGAAATTCTCCGGCGGGCGAAATGCGTAGGTCATGCGCCCTCGTCCTCCGGGCGGTACTGTTCGTAGGACTCCTTCAGCGTCGCCATTATCTCGTCGCGCCGCTGGTACAGGCGCTTGAGCGGCCGCGGCTCGCATTTGGCGAGCGCATACGCCGCGAGTATCGGGAAGACAATCGTCGAGTCGGCGTAGCAGACGACGGAGTCGGGCAGTTGGTCCGGGTCAACCTTGCCCCAGGTCACGGCCTCGCTCGGCGTCGCGCCCGACAGACCGCCGGTGTCTGGCCGCGCATCCGTAATCTGGATGAAGTAGTCGTGGCCCTTCTCCGGGATTCCCATGATCTCCTGGATCTGCGGCTCGGTCTGGAGGATGAAGTTCTTCGGGCTGCCGCCGCCCAGGATGATGACCGCGCTCTTGCCCCCTCGCCGCTTGGCGTCGAACACAACCGAGGTGGACTCGTTCACGTCGCGCTCAACGTCGAAGGCGAGCTTGTTGCCGGCCAGCGCCAGGGCGGCGACGTTCATGCCGATGGTCGAGTCGCCGGGGCTGGAGGTGTAGATCGGGACGCCGGCCTCGTAGGCAGCCGTCAGGACGGAGACGTAGGGTGTGCCGAGGGTTCGCTCGCGCTCGCGGGTGTACTTGCCGAGGAGGTAGTGCAGCTCGGACGTACCCATCGTGTGCTGGAACTCAGGGCCGGCGATGACGGTGCGCAGGAAGGCGTCCGACTTCAGCAGCACGTCCTGGTCGAAGACCACGTCGTAGATGCGGATGATCTTGTCCTCGCGCAGCTGCACATCGTCCACAAACGGGCTGGTCTGGAACAGCTCGAAACCCAGGCTGCGGTGCATGTCGTGGTAGAGGTTGGCGCCGGTGGAGACGATCCAGTCGATGAAGCCGGCGCGGATGAGCGGGACGAGGGCCGCCGTGCCAAGCCCCGTCGGCGTGATGGCGCCGGAGAGCGTCAGGCCGACGGTCACGTCGGGCTGAAGAATCTTGTCGGCGAGTATCTGTGCGGCTTCGCGCAGGCGGGCAGCGTTGTAGGCAAAGAAGAAGTCGTCAACCAGGTCCACGACGCTCGTGGTGCGCCCAATCGGGCGTGGATCGAGCTTGCGACCGTAGGACATGCGGCCTCCAAAAATAGGGCGGCCTGACAAACGACGGCCACTGGGGCCGCGTCTTGCCAGGCTCGTCGAAGTTTATCGGTGCTAGAGTAGAACGGCGGCGGTCACGACGGTCGTCCACCGTCCGGCTTCATCTCCCAGGGCGGATGCGGCAATAGACGTGGTGTCAACGATATGGCCGCCGACGCGGTATTGCTCACGCCGCTCAAGCCAGTCGCGGTCGAGATCGAAGGGCACGCCGAGGACGGTGGCGAGCATCGTGGCGGCGAGGTCTTCGGCGTAGTCGCCGGCCTCCCTCTCCGTCTGGCCGTAGGAGTGGTGTTCCGAGAGATAGCCGTACATGCTCGAGTCGGCGGGAATCGAGACGCCGATGGACGCCGTGACGACGCGGCGCGGCTCATTGGTGGAGTTCTCAGACAGGACGACAAAGACAATCTCGCCCGGCTCAATCGCTTGCATGCCCTGGTCGCGCGGGATGATGCGGCAGCCGGGCGGAAAAATCGAGGACACGCGAACAAGGTTGAAGTGGGCAATGCCGGCATCGCGCAACGCCATCTCGAAACTCGTGAGCTTCTCTTTGTGAACCCCCACGCCCCGAGTGAGAAACAGCTTGCGAGGGACGAATCGCATTTTGGTAAGGCTCCTTCTGCCCTGCCCGGCTTGCGCAGGACAACGCACGACATGAATAACTCTGCCCGCATGCCCGCGAGAGCAAGGGGGCAGAGACCGACAATCGCCTGACCATAGGCTGTGAGTGGCGCAGTCTGCTGGCGCGCTCACTCGGAATCATGCCCTGATTCAGCGCCCATGTCAAATTGCAGGGAGCCCGACGCAGGCCATGTGGGCGGCGCTGACGGCGCTATCGCTTGACCCGCCGCGCGCCTGCTCATATACTTGCCCTCAACTTCACGGGCGGAGGAACACGGGTGAGCTCGCAGAATGACGACAAGAGCGGCTACGACCTGGACGAGGGACCGCTGGAGAGCCTGTTCTTCGAGAGCGATGTGCGCCGCAAGCTCCAGATCGCCAAAGATGTCGGCTGGGCGATAGCGCGCCAGTCGCCGGACGTGCCGCCTTCCGAAGCCGACGCCTTCCACCGGGGCTACGAGAAAGCCATAGACGTGGTCTTGCGCATGTTCCTCGGCCGGACCGCCGAGCTGGGGGAGTAGCGTCTGCTGGCCGACTAAAGTCGGCGCTACAAAGTATGGCCGCATCCTGCTCGCAGTAGTAGAGACGCGGTATACCGCGTCTCTACTATGCGTCGGCTAGTCTTCCGGGATATTCAGGAGGTAGCGCCGCGTCAGGTCGAGGGCGGCCGTGCTGGCCCACGAGACCGACATTTCGCCTGTGCCCCCGAAGCGCAGGGTGCGGCTCACGCGCTGGTCGCCGTCCGACAGCACCACGTAGGTGGCGCCCGGCCGCTCGCTGTACGGGTCCAGGGCTTCGTTGGGGCTGATGATCGCCAGGCCGAGATCGGCGCCGCTGGCCTCCCGCGCGTGGTCGGCGGCTTGCTCGGCGGAGGCGGGTGAGATGAGGTCCGCTTCGCTGGCGGCCCCTGTGACGCGCAACAGCACGTCGGGGCTGATGGCGACGACGCTCTCCTTGAGCACCGGCGCCTGCGTTCGGCCCGCCGCCTGACCGAGCCGTTGGGCGATGCGGCCGCCGGTGCTGGTCTCGACGGTGGCGATGCTCAGCTCGCGCTTGGCCAGCAGAAGGGCCACAGCATCTTCCAGGGTCTCCGCGTCGCTGCCAAAGATGTACTTGCCGATGCGCTCGCGGATCTGCCCTTCGACGCTGGCGATCATGGCGTCGGCGTCGGCTTCGTTCTCGGCGCGGGCCGTGATGCGGACGTCAATCTGCCCTGGATGGGCCGCCAGGCCGACGGTCGGGTTGGTCGCTTCCTCCAGGTCGCCGATGATCTGGTCCACGCGGCTCTCGGTCATGCCGGCGACGCGCAGAATGCGGCTTTTGATGACCGCTGACAGCCCAAGCTTCTCCCGCAGCAGCGGGATAACGGCGTGCTCCATCTGATACTTTAGCTCGCGCGGCACACCGGGCAGGCAGATGACGTAGCGCGTCCGGCCGGCGCGCTCGACAGGAACCGCGAAGCAGGGCGCTGTGCCAACCGGGTTCGGGATGGGGATCGAGTCGGCCGGGACGTAGGCCTGGCGCATGTTGTTGTCGGTCAGGGTGAAGCCGCGCCTGTCGAAGATGCGGCGAATGCTTTCGAGCAGCTCCGGATGCAGCACCAGCTCGCGGTCGCACGCCTGGGCCACAGCCTCCCGTGTCTTGTCGTCTACCGTGGGGCCGAGGCCGCCGGAGGTAATGATGACGTCCGAGCGGTCCAGGGCTTCGCTGATGGCGGCAGCGATGCGGGCCTCGTTGTCGCCGACGGTCGTCTTGCGGTAGAGGTTTAGGCCGATGGCGGCGAGTTGCTGCGCCAGCCACGCCGCGTTCGTGTCAATGATGTGGCCGAGCAGAAGCTCGGTGCCGATCGTGATAATTTCTGCGTCCACAGCGCCTCGTCGTTTCTTGATTAGGGTGTACCGATTATAGCACAATTGCGCCATACACCACCCTCGGCGAGGGTTCAGCGAAGGAGTGTCTTGTGACAGAGCGTGTCGGATTTGTGGGCCTGGGCATCATGGGTGGGCCGATGGCCCAGAACATCCTCAAGGCGGGCTTCCCGCTCACGGTTTGGAATCGCACGCCGCAGCGCGCCGCGCCGCTTGCTGACGCCGGCGCGATGGTGGCCGAGTCGCCCCAGGCGGTCGGCGCCGCCTCGGACATCATCGTCACGATGGTGACGGCGTCAGAGGATGTGCGGCAGGTCGTCCTGGGCGAAGGTGGCATCATCCAGGGCGCGAGGCCCGGCTCGGTCGTCGTGGACATGTCCACCATCTCCCCCCAGGTGACGCAGGAGATCGCGGCGGCCCTGGCCAACAAGGGCATCCACATGCTCGACGCGCCCGTCAGCGGCGGCGACGTGGGTGCGCGCAACGCGACCCTGTCCATCATGGTCGGCGGCGAGGCGGACGTGGTCGAGCGAGTCCGCCCGGTGTTCGAGGCGATGGGCAAGAAGATTACCCACATCGGGCCGAACGGCGCCGGCCAGACGTGCAAACTGGTCAACCAGATTCTCGTCGTCGGGAACAATCTAGCAATGGCCGAGGCCCTCGTGTTCGCCCAGGCCGCCGGCGTGGATGTGGGCAAAGTCGTGGACGCGGTGAGCGGCGGCGCGGCCGGGTCATGGCAGCTGAGTAATCTCGGCCCGCGTATCCTCAAGCGCGACTTCGCGCCCGGCTTCAGCATCGCCAACCAGCAGAAGGACCTGCGCCTGGCGATCGAGGCGGCGGACGCGATGCACCTGCCGCTGTTCAGCACGACGACGGCGCACAATCTGTTCCGCGTCCTGGAAGGCGAGGGCCTGTCCGACCGGGGGACGCAGGCGCTGATCCAGGCGTTGGAGAAGCTGACCGGCGTGACGGTTAGCGACTGAATTGACAGGGACTGGTGGCCTGTCTTCCTTTGCGCCTCTGCGCCTTTGCGTTACTATCCCGTTTTCAATGGAGGCGGCGATGGAGTCTCAAACCTACACGTTGGAGAGCGTTCTGCTCGAGCTGGCGCACAACCTTGGTTTGCCGGATGGTTTCCTGCGCGGCCTGCTCGACGAGGACGACTGGTCCTTCGTCATCAAAGCCCACTCGTTCGTCGAGGCGGCCCTGACGCACCTGCTCGTCGTCCACTTCGGCAACCCGGCCCTGGAGCCGATCTTCGCCCAGCTCCAGACGAGTAACCCCCGGACGGGTAAGCTGGCGTTTATCGAGGCGTGCGACCTGCTGGACAAGCCGGCGCGCCGCTTCGTCCACAGCCTGTCCGAGCTGCGCAACCATCTCGTGCATGACGTATCCAACGTTGGATTCGCCTTCCCGACCTACATCGCGTCGCTATCGGACCGCCAGCGCAAAGAGTTTCTCAAGGCGTTCGACTATGTGTACGTCGTGCTGGTGGCTGAGGGGCATCTCCCTGAGCGCTACAGCGACCGCAAGATCATTGACCGTGCGGTGCTGGGGAAGCCGAAGACGGCGATGGCGGCTGGCCTGATCCTCTTGGCCGCCGAGGTCTACTTCGTGAACCGCGTCGAGGATCACCCCGACGTCCTGCGCCACCTGTCTATGTTGCTGCTGGAGGCGTTTCGCGATGAGCGCGAGTTGAGCGGCGAAGACGTCACGCGGTGGCGGAGTGGCGATGTGACGGAGTGAGGAATGAGGTTCAGGGGAGTCGTATGGGCCAGAGCTATATCATTCAAACCGAAGATGGCCGCGAGCTTTCCATCACCGAGGCGGGGCGGCCGAATGGAGTACCCGTTCTTGTACACCACGGCACCCCTGGCTCCAGGCTCCTGTACGCCCCGTGGGTCAAGGATGCGCGCTCGCGTGGCATTCGGCTCATCAGCTATGACCGGCCTGGCTACGGAGGTTCAACCCCTCAGCCCGGAAGGACTGTGGCCGATGCGGCGGCCGACGTCGCTGCGATTGCGAGCGAGCTTGGCGTGAGTCGCCTGTTGGTTTGGGGTATATCGGGTGGAGGGCCGCACGCTCTGGCCTGCGCCGCCCTGCTGCCAGACCTGGTGGTAGCGGCGGCAGCGCTCGCCTCTGTAGCGCCGTACCCGGCCGAGGGGCTGGACTGGTTCGCCGGAATGGCTGAAGCCAATGTCGCGGAATTCAGAGCTGCCATTAACGCGCGAGACGCCCTTCAGTCCTTCGTAGCCGAAGCAGCCGCCGGTACGGTGAATGCAGAGCCGGCGACCCTGGCCCAGGCATGGGGCTCGCTCCTCAGCCCGGTGGATGCTGCGATCCTTGCCGGGCATCTCGCCGCCTTCTTGCTTGGCCAGTTTCAGGAGGGCCTGAAGCCCGGCATAGATGGCTGGGTTGATGATGATGTCGCTTTCACAACCCCCTGGGAGTTCGAGGGGAGTGAGATCAGACTCCCGGTGCTGCTTATGCACGGCGAGCACGACCGTCTTGTTCCGTTCTCCCACGGCCGCTGGCTTGCTGATCGAATCCCCAACGTTGATGCGCGGCTGTCAGACGACGACGGCCACCTTACTCTCATCGGTCGCATCCCTGCAGTGCATGCGTGGCTGTTGGACAGGTGGCACTGATGTTATCGCGTTCTTCTCGGACTCGGCTTACCGCAAGATGAACCCTTCGCGTAGCGGGTCGTCTGGCGCGATAAGGAACTCGTGGCGACCGGTGATCCAGGCGCGGCCCGTGACCTCCGGCACGACGGCGGCAAACGGGCCGAAGTGCGTTTCGCGGCCGACGCGGCCCGTGAAGCGCGTCCCGATCAGGCTCTCGATCACGAAGGGCTGCCCGACCGGGAGTTGGCCGCGGGCGTGGGCGAGGGCGACACGTCCGCTGACGCCGGTGCCGGTCGGCGAGCGGTCCACCTCGCCGTCGGCGAAGATGCACACGTTGCGGCTGTCCGCCCCCGCGTCCTCGGGCGGCCCGACGATGATCGTGCCGTAGAGAAAGCCCAGGTCCTCAGCGAACGGGTGGCGCAGCGGAAGGGACGCCATTACGGCGCGCTTGACGCGCATCCCCACGTCAATGAGGCGGCGGAAGTCGTCGGGTGTCACCTGGACCCCCAGATCGGCGGCGTCACAGTAGGCGTAGAACGCCCCACCGAAGGCCACGTCGTAGCGCACGCGGCCAATCCCCTCGACCTCGACAAACTCATCCAACGCGAACACAAACGACGGCACGTTCTCAAAGGACACACTGCGCACGCGGCGCGCGCCCGCGTCCCACTCGGCGCGGGCGGTAACGCGGCCGGCCGGCGTGTCCAGCCGCAGGACCGGCGCTTCGCCCTCGGCTGCCATCATCCCCGTCTCGAAGACGACCGTCGTCAGGCCGATAATGCCGTGGCCGCACATCGTACTGAAGCCCTCGTTGTGCAGGAACAGGACGCCCATGTCGCCGTCCGGCGTCACCGGCTCGGTGAGGATGCAACCGTACATGTCGGCGTGGCCGCGCGGCTCGAACATCAGCGCGCGGCGGAAGCCGTCCAGGGTCTCGCGCGCATGGCGGCGCTTCGCCAGGATGGTATCGCCGGGGATGGGCGGGAGGCCCGACAGAATCACCCGCAGCGGCTCGCCCTCGGCGTGGGCGTCAACCGTGGTGATGCGCGTCCAATTGGCCGGCGGTCTCCAATCCATCGTTCCCCCGCAGTTTAGTGGCGGAAGTGGCGCATGCCGGTGAAGATCATGGCCGCGCCATACCGCTCGGCGGCGGCAATCGCGTCGTTGTCGCGAATGGAACCGCCCGGCTGGATGAGCGCCGTCACGCCGGCGTCGCACGCCGCCTCGACGCCGTCGGAGAACGGGAAGAAGGCGTCGGAGGCGAGCACAGCGCCCTTTGCCCGCTCGCCAGCGCGCTCGCACGCGATGCGCACAGAATCGACGCGGTTCGGCTGGCCGGGGCCGATGCCCACGGTCTTCGTCCCCTGCGCTAGAACGATGGCGTTCGACTTCACAGCGCGGCACACGCGCCAGGCGAACACCAGCCCCTCCCACTCCGCTTCGGTCGGGTGGCGCTGCGTCTTCTCCGTCAGCCAGTCAATGTCGAGGTCGTCGCTTTCCTGCACGAGCAGGCCGCCGCGCACACCGTGGGCCATGAACGTGGGTTCGGGCGTCGCCGAAAGCTGGAGGACGCGCAGGCTCTTCTTCTTGGTGAGCAGGGCGAGGGCGTCCGGGTGGTACGCCGGGGCGATGATGGCGTCGGTCTTGACGGCCATCGCCTCGGCGGTTTGCACGTCCACGGGGCGGTTCAGCGCCACGACTCCGCCAAACGCCGACACCGGGTCACACTCGAACGCCTGGGTGTAGGCGTCCACGAGGCGCTTCGCGCTCGCCACGCCGCACGGGGTGGCGTGCTTGATGATGGCAACCGTCGGGTTGGAGAAGCCGTAGGCCAGGCTCCAGGCGGTATCCAGGTCGAGTAGATTGGTGTAGCTCAGGCCCGGACCGTGCATCTGCCGCGCGTCGGCGATGCCCGGCACGCCCTCGCCACTCGGTGCGTAGCGGTAGAACGCAGCGCGCTGGTGCGGGTTCTCGCCGTAGCGCAGGTCGGCGACCTTGGTCAGGAGCATGGGCAGCGCCATTGGCGCCATGCTGCCGCCCGGCGACTCCTCGGCTGCCCGCGCCAGGCCGCGCTCGGAGGTCGAGGCCGCCGCGCGCCCCAGCTCCGACGCGCCCATCTGCGCGGCCAGGTAGCGGGTGATGGCCGCGTCGTAGCGCGTCGTATGCTCGAACGCCTTGAACGCCAGGCGCAGGCGGGTCTCCGGCGTCGTGTCGCCGTTGACCCTGATCTCGGCCAGGGTGTCGGCGTAGTCGGCCGGGTCACACAGCACCGTCACGCCGGCGTTGTTCTTGGCGGCGGCGCGGATCAGGGTGACGCCGCCGATGTCAATCTGCTCGATGGCGTCGTCCAGGGACGCGCCGCCGCGAACGGTCTCGGAGAAGGGGTACAGGTTGACGGCGACCAGGTCAATGGCTTCGATGCCCAGCCCGGCCAGCTCGGCCAGCCCTTCTTCCGTGCGCGGGGCGAGCAACCCGGCGTGGACGGCGGGGTGCAGCGTTTTCACCCGGCCGCCCAGCACCTCTGGGAAGCCGGTCACGTCGGCCACGTCAGTGACGGGCAGCCCGGCCTCTCGCAGCGCCTTCGCCGTCCCGCCGGACGCGATGAGGGCGACGCCGAGGTCGTTGAGGCCTCGGGCCAGGTCAACCAGGTTTGTTTTGTCGGAGACGCTCAGCAAAGCTCGTCGAATCATGAGTCCCTCCCGCGCTCGATTCTGGCATAGGGTGGCAGCGACGGCTCAGTGTCGGCGGCGCGCCAGCTCATCCCACACTTCGTCGAGGCGAATGTTGCTGTCCACCATCAGCACCAACAGATGGTAGACCAGGTCGCCGATTTCGTAGACTGTGTGGGCGTGGTCGCCGTCTTTCGCGGCGAGCACAACCTCGACGGCCTCCTCGCCGACTTTCTTGACGATTTCGTTTTGCCCGGCGGCGAACAGCCGCGTCGTGTACGAGTCCGGCGACGGGTTCTGGCGGCGCTCTTCAATCACGGCGTATAGCTCGTCCAGGATTTCGCTAGTCATTCAGGCTCCGGTGTCTATCGGGGTTTATGGGATATTCAGGCTCACAGGTGTGAAAAAACACGAGACCGCGCCCGTGTGGCACGCCGGGCCGTTGGGCGTCACCTCGACCAGCACGGCGTCGCGGTCGCAGTCCAGGCGCATCGCTACGATCCGCTGCGTGTGGCCGCTCGTGCGCCCCTTGTGCCAGATCTCGCGGCGGCTGCGGCTCCAGAAGTGGGTCTCGCCGGTAGCGAGGCACAGGCGCAGGGCCTCGCGGCTCATGTAGGCGACGGTCAGGACGGCGCGCGTCTCGGCATCCTGCACGACGGCCACTACCAGGCCCCCGGCGTCCCACTTCACGCTGTCTTCCACGGCGAGCCACGCGGCGGGCAGGCGTCCGAGGTGTTGCGCGGCGTCGGTCCAGGCGGCGGCGATGTCGGGGTGGCGGGGCTTGCCCTCGCTGAGACCGTCGGCCCGCAGACGGGTCAGCGCGTCGAACACGGCCTCCTCCAGCGTGGGCGCGTGCGGATCCGCGCCGTGCCAGGCCAGGAAGACGACCTTGTCCAGGTCGTCCGCCCCGTAGCGGATCGTCGGCGC
Organism: Anaerolineae bacterium; assembly: GCA_046328525.1. Lineage (GTDB taxonomy): Bacteria > Chloroflexota > Anaerolineae > Epilineales > JAHCIE01 > JBDHWG01. The sequence goes on along the minus strand of JAXLWK010000003.1, from coordinate 876,053 downwards.
GAAGCGCACGGCATCGAGCACCGCCGCATCGGCGACGGCCAGGTCGCGCTGCGCAATGGACGCCGACAGCCGGGCCGCGACCACGTCGGGCGACTCGCGGTCCGCCGGCGTCAGGACGAGGCCGTCGGACTCGGCGCGGGCAATCCGCTCCGCCGACGGGACGGCATCGCCGACCACGGCCAGCCACGCCGCGTCCTCGGCTGGCTGGGGCGGCACACCCGTCCATTGGGCCAGCGCCGATGCTCGTTCAGCGGCATGACGCGCCGGCTCGATAAGGTCGCGGCGGCTGCGTTGCTCCAAATACGCCGCGACTCTGGCGGCTACGAAGTCGTCAGGCATGGCACGGAGCGACTGAAGAACCGTTACTCATTGTTGCCGCATTCTGCTGGCGGCGGAGTAGAGACGCGCCATGGCGCGTCTCTACCACCGCCCGCCCGAGGCGCTGGAGAGCCATCTCCAGCGCGAGCACTATTGCGGCAACAATGAGTTGATCTTCATAAGTTGCTACTACGATCTGTCTTGTCATAACAGGTTTCCACTTAACGGATACGGTGCGGACCTATCCGCTAATCCGTGACCCTATCCGTTGCCAGCCGGCCGATCTTCACGGCAGGGCCACCGCGTCGCGCCGTACCAGGACGCCCCGCTCGCCCAGGTAGGTCTTGACATCGCTGATGCTGAGCTGGCGGTAGTGGAACAGCGACGCAGCGAGAGCCGCGTCGGCGTGGCCGTCCGTGAGAACGTCGGCGAAGTGGGCGAGTGCGCCGGCGCCGCCGGAGGCGATGACCGGAATCGGCACGGCGTCGGCGACGGCGCGTGTCAGGGCCATGTCGTAGCCATCCTGGGTGCCGTCGCAGTCCATGCTCGTCAGGAGAATCTCGCCCGCCCCCCGCTCGGCCATCTCGACGGCCCACGCGACGGCGTCCAGCCCGCGCGGCTTGCGCCCGCCATGCGTGACGACCTCCCAGCCGCTGCCGTCCGGCCGCCGCCGGACGTCAATGGCGACGACCAGCGCCTGCGCGCCGAAGCGCTCCGCGCCCGCGTTGATGACGTCGGGTGTCTCCACGGCGGCGGTGTTGACGGCGACCTTGTCGGCGCCCGCCTGGAGTAGGGCGCGCATGTCCTCGACCGTGCGCACGCCGCCGCCGACGGTGAACGGGATGAACACGGTCTCGGCGACGCCGCGCACCACATCCAGGATGATGTCGCGGCTCTCGTGGGACGCGGTAATGTCCAGGAAGACAAGCTCGTCGGCGCCTTCGGCGTCGTAGATGGCGGCCTGCTCCACCGGGTCGCCGGCGTCCCTGAGATTGATGAAGTTGATGCCCTTGACGACGCGCCCTTGATGCACGTCGAGGCAGGGAATGATGCGTTTGGCGAGCAACTAGGCCTCCGTGTTGGCGGCGAGAGCAAGGGCGTCGGGCAGGGCAACCGCGCCGCTGTAGAGAGCCTGCCCGATGATGACGCCCTCGATGCCCCGGTCGGCCAGGGCTAGCAGCCGGCGCATGTCGTCCAGGCTGGCGACGCCGCCGGACGCGATGACGCTTAGCCCGCTGCCTTCGGCCAGCGCCGCCGTCCCCTCAGCGTCTACCCCTTGCAGCATCCCATCCCGAGCGATGTCGGTGTAAACGGCGAGCGCCACGCCGAGTTTCGCCACGCGCCGCGCCAGGTCGAGCACGGGCACGTCGCTGACGTTCTGCCAGCCGTGGGTCGCCACCTTGCCGTCCCGCGCGTCCAGGCCGACGACGACGCTTTCCGGGCCGTACTTGGCGAGGACGAGCTTGAGCAGGTCCGGATTGGCGATGGCGGCCGTGCCGAGGACGACGCGGGCGACGCCAGCGTCGAAGGCGTCCTCGACGGCTTCGACGCTGCGCAGGCCACCGCCGAACTGGATCGGCGCGTCCACGACGTCGGCGATGCGCCCCAGGACCTTGAAGTTAGGGGAGGCGACGCCGAACGCGCCGTCGAGGTTGACGACGTGCAGCCACTGCGCGCCCTGGTCCACCCAGCGCTCGGCCGCCTTGACGGGGTTGGCGTCGTAGACGGTGGCCTGGTTCGGGTCGCCCTGGCGCAGGCGGACGGCCTTGCCCTGGCGCAGGTCAATCGCCGGATAGATGATCATGCCTGCCTCAGCAGGGTCAGGCCCCAGAGGGCGACGGCGGTCGAGCTGATGCCGCCAAGCTGCGCCGAGATCGCCAGGTGTTCCAACTCCTCCAGGGCCACGAGGTGAACATCAATGTCCTCGGTCTCGTCCAGGTGCGGGGCCGCGCCCTGGTGGACGCCCTCGGCGAAGTAGACGAAGAGACGCTGGTTGCCGCGCGTGCTGTTGCGCCACAGCGCGCCCAGGTAGCGCCACGCGCCGCCGACATAGCCGGTTTCCTCCTCAAGCTCGCGCTGCGCCGCCGTCAACGGGTCCTCGCCTTCGTCTAGATAGCCGGCGGGGAGGTCGAGGCTCGTCTGGCGGATGCCGTGGCGGTACTGGCTGACCAGGGGGACCTGCCCGTTGGCCGTCGTGGCAAAGACCATCGCCACATCGCGGTCCTTCCAGACGATGAAGCCCGGGATCTCAGCGCCGTTGGGCAGGCGGACGTGTTCCTCCCAGAGCGTGAGCCACGGAGCGCTGTCGTAGATGAGACGCCGCGACAGCGTGTCCCACCCCTTGCCCGGCTCGTCGTCGTTGCGTTCAGGCACGGGCAGCCTCCCGCCCGGCGGCGACCAGCGCCACGAAGTTGCGCACGATGCGCAGGCCGACGGTCTGGCTCTTCTCCGGGTGGAACTGAACGGCCATGATGTTGTCGCGGGCGACGGCGCACACGATGTCGCTGCCGTAGTCGGTGGTCGCCAGCGTGAGGCTCGCATCCGACGGACAGACGGCGTAGGAGTGATCGAAATAGGCGTAGGCGCCCGACACAATGCCCGCCAGCAGCGGGTGATCCCGGACGGGGTGTATCTGGTTCCAGCCGATGTGGGGGATCTTCTCGGCGGTGCGCAGCCGCTCGACGCGGCCCGGCAGCACGCCGAGGCCCTGGTGGAGACCCATCTCATCGCTTTCCTCGAAGAGCATCTGGAGGCCGAGGCAGATGCCGAAGAATGGCTTGCCGCTCAGCACGGCCTCGCGCAGCGGCTCGACCAGGCCGTGCGCGCGCAGGTGGCGCATCGAGTCGCCGAACGCGCCCTGGCCGGGAAACACAATCGCTTCGGCGTCCGCGATGCGGCGCGGATCGCCGGTGACCACGACGTTGCGGGTCTCGTGCTCGAACGCTTTCTGCACCGAGCGCAGGTTGGATACTCCGTAGTCCACAATGGCGAGCATGCAGGTCCTCCGCGAGAGCGACTGGAAGTCGCTGCTACGTCTGTGTCAGCTTTCGAGCGAGCCTTTCGTGCTGGGGACGCCGCCGCGGCGCGGATCGGCGGCGATGGCGTCCCGAAGTGCGTGGCCGAAGCCCTTGAAGACGGCCTCGGCGATGTGGTGGCTGTTCAGGCCGGCCAGGACGCGCACGTGGAGCGTCATGCGGCCATTGACGGCCACGGCGTTGAAGAACTCCCGCACCAGCTCCGTGTCGAACGTCCCGATCTTGGCCGACGGAAATGCGGCGTCGAACGCCAGGGTCGGCCGCCCCGACAGGTCCATCGCCACCATCGCCAGGGCCTCGTCCATCGGGGTGAGGGCGTGCCCGTAGCGCCGAATGCCGCTGCGCGCGCCCAGGGCTTGCAAGAGCGCCTGACCGAGGGCGATGCCAACGTCCTCGACGGTGTGGTGGTCGTCTACCTGGGTGTCGCCCTGGGCGCGGACAGTGAGGTCCACCAGGCTGTGGTGGGCCAGCAGGACGAGCATGTGGTCGAAGAAACCCACGCCGGTGCTGACATCGGCGGAGCCTGTGCCGTCGAGGGCGAGCGTCACATCCACACTCGTCTCAGCGGTCGTGCGCTCTACCCGTGCCATCCGTGTTGGGGCGATGTCCTGTGCGCCCATGGTTACGCCTTCGGCTCGCCGGCCGTCGTAGCGCCGCTGCCCAGCCGCGCGCGGACCTCGGCCGCGACCGTCCGCGCCTGCTCCGCGACATCGGGCCGGTTGCGGGCGAGACTATCCTCCGCGATACGGTCGAACAGGTCGGCCAACTCGGGCGAGACGAGACTCGCCTCGCTCTCCAGCACCTCGGCGCGCTGATCGGCGTCGTCGAGGCGTAGGAGGCGGTTGACGATCTGGAGTTCCGGCGGCAGCTTGGCTTCGAGGCGGGACAGGATATAGGCGTATAGGCCCTCCAATGCCTCGGCGATTTCGGTCTTGCCGTCCTGATGGGCCTGGTTGATGTTCGCGCTCAGCACCAGCAGGAAGGCGTCGTCAATTTCCTCCAGGTGCTCCTGGATGACCTGCTGCGGGTCGTGGCTCTCCAGAATCTGGGCCAGCAGGTTTGCGCCGTGGCGCAGGCTGGCCTCCATCTCGCGGTCTACCGTCTCGCTGGCGTCCAGGATGCGCTGGCGTAGGGTCTTCAGGCGCGCTGCCTCCTCGACATCGCCCGTGCCCTCGGCGGCCTCGATGCGTCCGGTGAGGGTCTGGAAGAACGTGTAGTCCAGCAGCGGCCGGTTCGCCGCGACGTTGGGCAGGATCTCCTCTTCGGGCAGCGCCAGGAACATGTCTACGGCTTCGCTAGGCGAGACGTTCTCAGACATCGGCGCGGGCAGCGGCCCTTCCTCCTCGCTGACCTCGGCCAGCAGACGGTCGCGCAGCTTGGTGAGGCGGCGCGCGCGCAGCTCGTCGCCCGTGACCTGGGCTTCTTCGAGAGCGCCCGCGATCAGCAGGAAGAAGTCGTAGTCTAGCATCTCCTGGTTGTCGGCGATGAGTGTGTTGAGGACATCATCGCGCCCCACGGCGTCAATCATGTCGGTCAACACGCGCACCCGCTGCGCCTGCTCCTCGATCATCTCCCGCGTGATGCCGTCGGCCTCGAGGATCATCTCGATAAGCCCCTGCCAGGTGAGAGCGGTGCGCGGGCTGAGAATGTAGAACCTGCGCTTCTCGGCGGGCAGGGCGTCAATCAGGGCGTTGCTCAGGCTGCCGATGAGCTTCTCCTGGTCCGGTCCCGCCAGGTTCAGCTCCATGGGGATGTAGGCGATTGCCAACTCCCGGGCGGGGTCGTGGTAGAACAGCGGCGTGCCGAGGCGGCCGCGCGCCCCGCAGTTCGGGCAGGCGAAGATGTTGAGCGTGCCGCCGAGCAGCGCTTCCTTGAGGCGGGGGTTCTCGCCGACATCCACGATCGTCTGAACGTCGGCCGTGAACGACTGGCCGCACTGCGGGCAGTGTATGTTGATGGGTTGTGCGGGAATCATTCTCGCTCCTTGAGCGCGCTGTGCGCTGAAAGATAGTCAGAATCAATAGGCGTTTGGTTTCGGTTACATCTCGCGCAGCGCTGTGAGGAGCGCGTCATTCTCGGCCGGCGTCCCAACGCTAATTCGCAGGTGGTTCGCCAGGCCCGGATAGTGGCTGACGTCGCGCACAAGGATGCTGTGGGCCAGCAGGCCGTCGAATACGTGGGCCGCGCCGGCGTCGAAGCGCGCCAGCACGAAATTCGCCGCCGATGGGTAGACCCGCACGCCAGGCATGGCCCCGAGGGCGGCGCTGACGCGCGCACGCTCGGCGCGCGCCGTCTCAATCGTCGGCGCAAACAGGTCGGGCCGGTCCAGGGCGGCCAGGGTCACGGCCTCGGACACGATGTTGAGGGCGTAGGGCAGCTTGACTTTGCCGATTTCCCGCGCCAGGGCCGGGGGGGCGATGCAGTAGCCGACGCGCAGGCCAGCCATGGCGAGCGCCTTCGAGAATGTGCGGAACAGGACGATGTTGTCGTGCTCCGCCAGGAGTGGCACGAGGTCCTGGTCGCAGAACTCGCGGTACGCTTCGTCGAGCAGCACCAGGCCGTCTACGTTGGCGCAGATCTCGCCCAGCGTGTCTTCGCCATAGCGCGCGCCGGTCGGATTATTGGGCGAGCAGACGACGACAACCTTCGCCGCGTGCCGCCGCGCCAGGTCAATCACATCCGCGGCCGAGAGGGCGAAGTCCTGGTCGGGCTGGAGTTGCAAGGTGTGTACCGCCGCGCCCATCGCCGTCGCCTGGAGTTTGTAGAGCGTGAACGTCGGCACCGGGATGACGACGCTGTCGCCCCGCCCGACGGTGGTCAGGAGGGTCATCTGCAGCACTTCGTTGGAGCCGTTGCCGACCAGAATCCAGTCCGGCGGAACACCGGCGTGCGCCGCGAGCCGTTGCGTGATGGCGGTCAGGTGGAAGTCGGGATAGCGCGCCCAGTCCAGGTCGCGGATGCGCTCCCAAACAGCCTCTTTCAGCTCGTCGGGGAAGCCGGCCGCGTTCTCATTCTGGTTCAGCTTGATGCTGACCGTGTGCGGGTCGAGATGGTACGCGCTCAGGCCGCGAACTTCGGGCCTGGCGAAGCGGGCAGCTGTGGTGGTGAGCGTCTCAGATGTCATCGTGGCCTCGGTCTTCCTCGCTATGTGGTCGGCTGTGACGCGCTTTGAGGCGCGGGATCTCGGCGTCGGTCAGGACGCTCTCCATGCGCACGAGGCGCGGCGCTCCCGCCGGCAGTCCCTCGCCCACGGCCAGGCTCTCGGCGCGCCGACGGATGGCCGCCCCATTCCTCAGTCCGCGCGCCCAGGTGTCTCGAAAGGCGCGCATGCCGTGCAACCCGCCGGCCAGCGCGCCCACCATTCCCCCGATGCCGGACGTGTCGCCGCCCAGGTTGACCGCCGCGATGAGCGCGTCCTGCGGTGTCGCGGCCAGCTGCGCGAAGGTGACGAGGGCCGTGGTCAGGGACGCCACGACGAAGGGCGACGTACCGCGCACATCGCGGTCGCCCAGGGGCCGGGCGAAGCGCGTGACCTGCTCGACCAGGCCGACGGGGGACAGCCCGAGCCAGCCGTCGCCTCGCTTCAGAACATTGCTGACGTCGTGCACGGCATCGTGGGGCAGCTTCAGGTCAGCCGCCAGCCAGCGCTTGGCGATCACAGCCTCGGCATCCCGGGTGAAGTCGGCGACGGTGCGGAGGAACGTGCGAGCGTCGAACTGCGCCGGGCGGTCCATGTTGACGACGTGCACCATGGCGAAGCCGAAGGCGAGGGCGCCGGCCAGGGCGCGCGGGTCGCGGTGAGTGATCCACGCCGACTCGATCACGTCCTCGCGGAACTGCACGACGCGATGGTCGCGGCTCCACAGGGCGAGCGGCACGACACGCAGCGCCGGATCGTTGCCCGCGCTGAGCGTCCCGCTCTCCCGCCACGCCACGCCGTCGGCCAGCCGGTCCACGGCGTCACGGAAGCCGCGGCTCGTCGCGCGGAACGCGCCGTAGATCGGCCATTTCTGGTGCAGCGCCTTGCTCATGGCGACGAGGCGGAGCGCCAGGGCGTCGGGGCTGAAGCCGCCTTCTTCCAGAAGCGCGTCGAGCAGACAGAGCGCCTGCTGAGTGCGCGCGGTGTACAGGCCGGGCAGGCGCTCCAGGTCCACGTAGTCGTCCACCGCTCCCAGGCGCTCGACAATGCGCTGCGGCGGCCAGCCCTCGAAGGGTGCGCCGAGGGCGTCGCCGATCGCCAGGCCGAGCATCGCGCCGACGACGCGGCCGACCTCCGCCGAGGCGGGCGGCGCGAGGATGTCCGCGTCCGGCGCGGGGTTGGCCGCCGCGCCCGTCTCACTCATGCCGCTCCTCCACCCCTCGCCCGTCCGCCGTGTCGAGCCGCTGCCGTAGCGCGGCGGCGTGGGCCGTCAGCCCCTCGGCCTCGGCCAGCTCGATGGCCGCCGGCGCCAGGGCGTTGTGCACCGGCAGGCTCGCGCCAAAGACGGAGATAACCTTCAGGAAGTCGCGCACGTGGATGGGGGATGTGAAGCGCGCCGTGCGGCTCGTGGGCATGATATGGCTGGGGCCGTAGATGTAATCGCCCAGGGCCTCGGACGACGCCTCGCCGACGAAGATGCCGCCGGCATGGCGGACGCGGCCGACGAGTCGCCACGGGTCGCGCGTCAGCAGGCACAGGTGCTCTGGGGCGAAGGCGTTCGCCAGGTCCACCGCCTGGTCAATGCTGTCGGTGAGGACGATGCCGCCGTTGGCTGCCAGGGAGGCGAGAATGCCGTCGCGCCAGCGCAGACCGGCGACCTGGACCGCCACCTCGCGCTGCACGGCCTCGGCCAGGGCGCGCGAGGGCGTCAGCAGAATCGCCGTCCCCATGACGTGCTCGCTTTGCGCCAGCAGGTCCGCCGCCGTCCAGGCCGGGTTCGCGGAGTCGTCGGCGATGAGCAGGGTTTCCGTCGGGCCGGGCAGGTTGGCGATGCCCACCGTGCCGAAGACGGCTTTCTGCGCCAGGACGACGAACGGGTTGCCGGGGCCGACAATCTTGTCCACCGCCGGCACGGTCGCCGTGCCATAGGCGAGGGCCGCAATGGCCTGCGCGCCGCCGATCTTGAAGGCGCGGGTGATGCCGATGAGACGCGCTGCGGCCAGGGTCGTCGCGTTGGCCTGGCCGTCGGCGTCCGGCGGCGTGCACAGGACGATCTCTTCGACGCCGGCGACCCGGGCCGGCACGGCGGCCATGAGCAGGGACGACGGCAGGGGCGAGGCGCCGGCCGGGACGTAGAGGCCGACGCGCTCGATGGGGCGCACGATCTGCCCCATGGCCTCGTTCTCGCGCCAGTCAATCCACGAGCCACGCGGCTCGCGCTCGTGGAAAGCGTGGATGCGTTCGACGGCGCGCGCGAGGGCATCCCGCAGGGTCTGCGGGGTCGCCGCCCACGCCGCCTCCATCTCCGCGTCGCTCACTTGAGCGTCGGCCAGGTCCACGCCGTCTATGCGCCGCGTGTAGTCACGCACCGCCGCGTCGCCCCACTGGCGGACATCGGCGAGAATGCGGTCCACGACCGCGGCGGGGGCGAGGTCGGCGCCGAACACGCGGCGGATACCGGCGGCCATGGCCGGGCTGATGGCGGCGTGGTCAATTGCCTCGCGCCTCAGAATTGTGGTCTGCCCCTCGGCGACGTCCAGGATGCGGATGGTTCCTGTCTCTAGCATAGTGTCATTTCCAGAAACGATATGTCATGGCCTGATCTCAGACGGCGTCTCGGTGACGCTCTCAAGGCGGCGGATCAGGTCGCCGATGGCGTCCATCTTGAGCTTGTGGCTGGCGCGGTTGAGGACAAGCAGGGCCTCCGACTCCAGCACAACGTCCACGGCGGTCAGGTTATTCTCCCGCAGCGTCGTGCCCGTCTCCACCATGTCCACAATGAGGTCCGCGAGACCCGCATTCGGCGCCAGCTCGACGGAGCCGCTCAGCGGGATAATGTCTACCGACAACCCCTGCGCCTCGAAGTAGGCGCGGGTCAGGCGCGGATACTTGGTGGCGACGCGCAGCGAGGTCAGGCGGTGCAGCGGCGCGGTGGCGCGGTCCGTGGGGGCGGCGACGACCAGGGCGCAGCGGGCAAAGCCGAGCGGCAGCGGCTCCAGCACGTCGCGGCCGGATTCGGCGACGATGTCGCGGCCGGCAATGCCGCAGTCGGCTGCGCCGTACTCGACATAAGTCGGAACGTCGCTGCTCTTGACCAGCAGAAGGCGCAAGGCGCCATCCAGGGTGTCTACGACCAGCCGCCGCGAGCCGTCCGACAGGGCGGGCGGCACGGCATAGCCGGCGGCGCTGAGGCGGGCGAGGGCGTCGTCGAAGATGCGGCCTTTGGCGAGGGCGATGGTCAGAGGGGGCGGGCTCATCGCTCGCTCTCCCGGCGCCGCGCCGACAGTCTCTCCCCGTCCCAGGTCAGGACGGCGGGAATGCCCCGCGCCTGGGCGTAGCTGCGCAGGGCCGCCTCGTCGCGGCCGAGTACGTCCATCTCGACGCGCCGCCCCGATTCTCGCAACTGCGCCACGGCCGCCAGGCAGGCCGGGTCGTCGCTGTAGGCAACCACGACGTCCGGCAGGTGACTGGTCGTCTCGATCTCGCCGAGCGCCGCCATCAGACGGTCCACGCCGAGGGCAAAGCCAACCGATGGGCAATCCCGCCCGAACTGGCCGACGAGGTTATCGTAGCGCCCGCCGTTAAGCAGCGCGAACCCCATGCCTGACGCGAACGCCTCGAAGGTGAGACCAGTATAGTAATTCATCCCGCGCACTTCGGCCAGGTCAATGATGATCGGCGCGGCCATGTCGGCTCGCGCCAGCCACTCGTAGATCGCGGCCAGGTTGTCGAGGGCCGCCTGCGCGCCCGGCCACGGGGCGAGCGCCCGCGCCCGATGGAGAACCTCAGGCCCGCCGACGAGGGAGGGCAGCAGTTCCAGGGCGTGCGCCGCCGGCGCGTGGTCGCCGTTGAGTGCGGCCCGCACCGAGGTGCGGCTCTTGCGGTCAATGGCCTCTTGCACGCTCTCCATCGCTTCGGGCGCTAAACCGGCTTCGGTGAGCAGAGCGCGGAAGAAGTCGAGGTGGCCGATAGAGACGCGGAAGTCGGTCAGGCCCGCCGCGCGCAGCGCCTCCACCGCCAGCGCCACCACCTCGGCGTCGGCGGCCGGCGTGGACGCGCCCAGCAGCTCGATGCCGGCCTGGGTGAACTCGCGCTGGCGGCCGGCCTGCACCTCGATGTAGCGAAATACAGGCTCGACATAAAAGTAGCGCTGCGGCATCGGCTGGTCGTACAGCTTGGTGCCGACGATGCGCGCCGTCTGAATCGTCAGGTCGGGGCGCAGGGCGAGGGTGTGGCCGCGATGGTCGAGGAATCGGTAGGTGGCTTCCTGAACCGGCGCGCTCAGGCCGAGCGCGAGGTTCTCGTAGTATTCGAACGTCGGTGGGATAAGCCGGCTGTAGCCCCAGGTGCGGAACACCCCGGCGATTCGCGCTTCGAGGTCGGCGCGCTGGGCGGCATCGGCGAGGAACCAGTCCTGCACGCCGCGGGGCAGCTGTCCACGGAGAGTCGTTGGCTTCAGCAAGGGGCAATCACCCTGGGATCGAGCGCCCGGCCGCCGGGGCAGCCGGAGTCAGAGGCGCGGGAGCGATACAAATGGCGCTCCATGAGCGCCTCGGCGGTGAGACTCGCGTTGTCGGCTGCTCGCGTCGTTGTCGCCGTCGTGAGCGCGCCGGAATAGACCAAATTATGCGCGGAATCAGGCATGAGTCAAAGACTTTTACACAGGCGTATAATTCCTGGTGACACTTGCGAAAGAGGGTCCTCTACCGTATGCCCATCCTTTTCCCCTTCACAGCCATTGTGCGCCAGGAGCAGCTGAAGCGCGCTCTGATTCTCAACGCTATCAGCCCCGCCATCGGCGGCGTGCTGATTCGGGGCGAGCGCGGGACAGCCAAGAGCACGGCGGCGCGGGCGCTGGCGCTGCTGCTGCCGGACATCGAGGTCGTCGCCGACTGCCCCTTTAGCTGTGACCCGGCCGATCCCGCCGCGCTGTGCAGCGTGTGCCACGAGCGCGTGGCGCGGGGCGAGACGCTCCCGCGAGCGCGGCGGCGAGTGCGTTTTGTCGAATTGCCGGTGAGCGCGACGGAGGACCGCGTCGTCGGGACGCTGGACATCAGTCAGGCGTTGCAGACCGGCGAGCGGCGGTTCGAGCCGGGCGTCCTGGCCGCCGCCAATCGGGGCATTCTCTACATTGACGAGGTGAACCTCCTGGACGATCACGTCGTGGACCTGCTCCTGGACGTGGCGGCGATGGGGGTCAACGTGGTCGAGCGGGAAGGCATCTCGTTCAACCACCCGGCGCGCTTCATTCTTGTAGGCACCATGAACCCGGAGGAAGGGGAGTTGCGGCCGCAGCTCCTGGACCGCTTCGCCCTGCTGGTGACCATCCACGGCATCACCGACGCGGCGGCGCGGGCCGAGGTTCTGGCGCGTCGGCTACGTTTCGAGCACAACCCGGCCGCGTTCTACGCCGAGTGGGAGGAGGAGGGGCGCGCTCTCGCCGAGCGGATCGCGTCCGCGCAGCGCCTCCTGCCCCGCGTGCGCTACACCCCGGCCGACTTGCGCGCCATCGCCGAGCTAACGGCGGGATACGATGTGGCCGGCCACCGGGCGGACCTGGCGATCCTCAAGGCGGCCCTGGCCCATGCCGCCTTCGACGGCCGCACCCGTGTGGCCGATGTGGATGTCGCCCTATCGGCGGAGCTGGCGCTGCCCCACCGCATGCGGCGCGAAGGCTTGCAAGACACGCCGGCCGGTGTGGGGGACATCGAGTCGCGCCTGGCGAAGGCCCGCCGCGCGGCGTCCATCAGCATGCCGTCGGAGAGCGGCGAAGTGACGGTCGCCGCGATTGGGGGCGGACGCGAGGGTGAGACAGAGGCCACGGATGCGAGCAGCGAGGGCGAGGCCACGGACGCCAATGCAGGGTCGGACGCGCCCGGTCCCGCGCCGCCCACCGTCGCCGACCGCGTGGCCGCATCGAGCGCCGAGTTTCGCACGCGCCGCCTGACGACGACGCTCGACCGCATCACCCGCCACACGTCGGGCCGCCGCAGCGACTCGCTGACGCAGCGCAAGCGCGGCCACTACGTCGCCAGCCGCCCCGGCGAGGATGCGGCGGCCGACCTGGCCCTCGACGCGACCCTGCGCGCCGCCGCGCCATTCCAGCGCGACCGGTGGGCGAGAGGTGGCGATGCGGACGGCCGCCGCCTGCTGGTGGAGCCGACTGACTACCGACGCAAGATCCGCACGCGGCGCGTCGGCAACATGATCCTGTTCGCCGTGGATGCAAGCTGGAGCATGGCGGCGGGCGAGCGCATCGCGGCGACGAAGGGCGCGGTACTGTCGCTGCTGCGCGACGCCTACCAGCGGCGCGACCGCGTCGGGGTACTGGTGTTCCGGCGCGATGAAGCGCGCCTCATCCTGCCGTTCACCAACAGTGTCGAGCGCGCGCAGCGGGCGCTGACGGGGCTGCCTATCGGCGGCAAGACGCCCCTGGCCCACGCGCTCCTGCTGGCGTACCGCACGTTCCAACGCGCGCGCCAGGTGGACACGCGCGCCTTACCCTTACTCATCTTGCTCACGGACGGCGCGGGGAATGTGCCGCTCACGGAGGACATGCCGCCGGAGGAGGAAGTCACGCGCCTGGCCTACCTGCTGAGGCAGGCGGGCGTCCACTCCGTGGTCATAGACGCCGAGAGCAGCGGGCCGGACGGCGCGGCGCATGCCCTGGCGGACGCCCTGGGCGGGCATTACTTTCTTGCGACACAGCTCCGCGCCGAGGGCATTGTCGAGGCGGTGTCCCGCGAGGTAGAGAGCTTCTCGGACTGATGGGACTCACGCGAGGGGGGGACTCTCAGATCACGCGAAGCCCAGGATGGCGGCGTTCGCGGCGCGGACCCAGTCCAGGCGCTCCTCGCTCAGCAGCCCCCAGTTCTCATAGCGAACAGCCTGCGCCGACGCCTCGACCGCCGCGACGGCGCTGGCGATGAGGGTCTCCCGGTCGGGCGCGACCGGGTAGCCGGCGTTGAGAGTCGCGCTCACCCGCAGCCCCGGCGCTAAGGCTCGCACGCTGCTGATCTCAGCCAGGATGCCGGCGGCGCCGACGCCGCGGCTCTGAACCGCTGCCCCCTCGGCCACCTCACTTAGGCGGCGCAGATCGAGGCCGACGCTCCACGCGCTGGTGACATGCTCCACGTCGGCGTTGACCATCACCTCGAGAAGCACGCCTGAGTCGCGAGCCGCCTGGCTTATCTCCCTCAGCAGGGCGGTGACGATGCCCATACGCATCTCGGCATACGCGCGCAGGCGGGGCCAGCCGACCAGGATGGCGCTGAGAGGGGACGGCTCCGCGGCGACAGGAACATGCTCCGCCCGCTCGTTCAGGAGGCGCGGCAGGAGGCTGCGGGCGTCGTAGAGCGCGCCGAGGGCGTCAACGTCGTTCGCCTGGGCGTGGGCCAGGCAGCTCGAGCAGAAGCACAGACCCAGCAACCAGTGGGCGGCCTCGCCGATATGGGTCAGGACGCGCAGGGGGTACGTGTCGTGGGTGGAGGGCATGAACGACGCGCTTTCGAGCAGGAGTGTGTGGGGCCGCGCCTGGCGGCACACGTCACGCACGAGGCCGACGGCGTAGCTGCGTACCCGCGCATGCGTCGGGCAGAGGCTGAAGCTGTAGCGGTCGCCGGCGAGATTCTGTACGCAGAGATCGGGGTGCGCCATACCCAGGGTTGAGCTGTGCAACGTGACGAGCCAGACATCGAACTGCATGTCGAGCTTCTCCGCCGCGTCCCGCGCCTGGCTCAGAACGGCCGCGTCGGCGGTGGCGACATCCACGACAGGCCACGGCCCCTCCGGTGGATAGAGGGTCAGGTCAGGGTGGAAGGCGAGGGTTGAGGTGGGGCGCTCCATGTAGTAGCCGTGCTCGGCGCGCGGCCTGAAGAGGCGCGCCTGGTGGTAGCTGCCGGCGACGGCGATGGCGTCGGACAGGTATGTGTCCTGCATGCCGCGCAGGATGTCCGCAACAGGCTGAGCCAGTAGGTCCCACGGAAAAGCGAAGAAGCCACGTCTAGGCAGAAGCGCAGAGGTCATATTGTCGTTCCAGTCATGGCGCCGAATCTAGTGCCGGGAATTATACTCATTGAGGAGCGCAGGACGCAAGGGCAAGACGCGGCGGCCCACCCAGAATCTGTTGACAGATGCGCCGCGACCACGTACAATCCCCATCTGCCCGCCGACACCGGCGGCTGGACCACAGAGGGGGGGCTAAGTCGGCTGAAGCCCTGGCCGACATGAGCTTAGGGAGAAACCTCGTGTCTCGACTGGTTGCTGCGTTCCTTGTGTTGGTGGCTGCGCTGGCAGTGCTGTGGGCGGCGGCGACGGCCGTCGCCGTCGGGCCTGGGCAACTGGATACAACCCTCTGGGCGTGGGGATGGAACAATTACGGGCAGGTCGGCGGCGCGGAGGTGGCGGACCAGCCCAACCCGACCCGCAGCGGGCTGAACCAGGTCTACAGAGTCGCCGGCGGGGGGTTGCATAGCCTGGCGGTGGACGCCGACGGGCATGTCTGGGCGTGGGGACGCAACAACCACGGGCAGCTCGGCATCCCACCGGATGAAGTGCGTCACCCGCAGCCGACGATGGTCACCCTTCTGTCGGGGGTCGTCGCCGTGTCGGGTGGCGCGGAACACAGCCTCGCGCTCATGGCGGACGGCACAGTCTGGGCATGGGGCGACAATTCCCAGGGCCAGCTTGGGGACGGTACGACCACGAGCAGCGTCACGCCGGTGCGCGTCGTCGGCCTTGACCACGTCACGGCCATCAGCGCCGGCTATCATCATAACCTGGCTCTGAAATCCGATGGCACTGTGTGGGTCTGGGGCAACAACGGCGACGGCCAGCTTGGCGTCGGCGACACGTACAATCGCCTCCAGGCCGAGGCGCTGGCGGGCGTGAGCGGAATTGTGGGCATCGCCGCCGGCGGACGCCACAGCCTGGCCGTGCGCGGCAATGGCGGCGTCCTGGCGTGGGGCTTCAACTACCGTGGGCAGCTCGGCATCGGGTCTAGCGAGAGCAGTCTGACGCCGACTGCGGTGCAACTGGCTGTGGCGGCCACCGCCGTAGCCGCCGGCAGCGACCACAGCGTCGCCCTCGCCGCTGACGGCGGTGTGTGGGCGTGGGGCGACAACGCCTTTCGACAGTTGGGCGTTGCCCCTACCACGACGAGCAGCGATGTGCCGGTTCAGGTTCCCGGCCTCCAGGGCGTGACGCGCATCGTCGCCGGCGCCGCGCATACCCTCGCGCTCAAGGCAGACCGCACGCTCTGGGCGTGGGGCGACAACTCGTTCGGACAGCTCGGCATCGGGCCTAACGGCGCCGCCTCGGTGCCCGTGCCGGTGCCGAGCTTGACGCGGCTTTCCATCCTCGGCGCGGGCTACTATCACAGCCTGGCCGTGGAGGGCGACGCCGTGCTTCCGACACCGACGCCGACCGCCACCGCAACATCCAGCCCGACCCTGACGCGCACCGCGACACCGACCCGCACGCCGACGCCGACCCGCACGGCGACACCGACGGAAACACCGGCCGTGTCGGCGACACCCACGGCCAGCGCCACCGCGACGGCCAGCTCGACGCTCACACCCACGGCGACGCCGGCGACGAAGCACGTCTACCTGCCGCTCCTGCGCCGTCAGGTGGCCGAGCGCCCCTAGCGAAACCTGACAGAGGTCAACCATGCGCATTCTCGTTCTCGGCGGTACCACGTTCTTTGGCGCGGACATCGTGCGCCACCTCTTGGCGGCGGGCCACGCCGTCGCAATCTTCACGCGCGGCGCGCAACGGCCAGATTTCTGGGAGCGCGTCGAGCACATCCAGGGAGACCGCCAGGATTACGCCGGCTTCCGGGATCGCTTCGCCTCGGAGACGTTCGACGCCGTTATTGACAACATCGCGTACACCAGCGAGGATGTCGCGTGCGTCCTGGCGGCCTTGCGGGGCCGGGTTGGCCGCTATGTCCTGACGAGCACAGGCTCGGTCTACCGCTACGCGCCGCCCGCCGTTCCCATCCTGGAGGACAGCGTCAATCACGAGGTGGTTCCGTCGGGCTACGACCCGTCGGACGGCGGCTGGCAGTATGCGGCGGGCAAGGTCGCCGCAGAGTGGGCGTTGATGGGGGGCGACGTGGCGTGGACGATCCTGCGCCCGCCCATCGTGCTCGGCCCGTCGGACCCGACGCTCCGCGGCTACTACTACTTCCAGCGCCTGATGGACGGCGGGCCTCTGCTGCTCTCCAACGGCGGGGTGGCCTCGTTTCGCCTGGCGTATTCCGACGACCTGGCGCGGGCCTATCTGCTCGCGCTCGACAGCCCGCAGGCGGCCGGGCGCGCGTACAACATCTGCCAGGCCGAGATTGTGACCCTGCGCCAGATGCTCGAACAGGCCGCCGAGGCGCTGGCTCTCCCCCTCACCACGGCCGAGGTCCCGTCTCGCGTGCTTGCCGCCGCGCATCTCAGCGGCGGCCCCTACAGCCATATGGTGAACTTCGTGCCGTCCATCCGCCGCGCCCAGACGGAGCTAGGCTACACCACGACGCCCTTCGCCGCGTGGCTGGCGCAGACGGTGCGGTGGTATCGGGATGAGTATCGCGGAGGGGCGTCGGCGGACTACGACCGCCGCGCCGACGAGCTGGCGTTCGCCGAGCGCTGGTGGGCATTGCTCGAAGCTACCCAGGAACCCAAGGAGGATGACCGTGGCTGAGTCCAGGATTGGTCTCGTATTTGTGCCAGGTACACCGCAGGCGACCGTCGGCATCATCGCCGACGCCGAGGGGCGCGGCGTGCCGATGGTCTGGACCATCACCGCCGGCGTCACGTATGACCCGCTCTCCGTTTTCGCCGTGGCGCTGGCGCGCACCGAGCGGATCGTCGTCGGGACGGCTATCATCCAGGGCTTCCCGCGCCACCCCGTCGCGCTGGCGATGCAGGCGCTGGCTCTGGAAGGGTTCGGGCCGGGGCGCTTGCGCCTCGGCATCGGCCCCAGCGCCGAGCGGGTCATGGGCGGCGTGTACGGCATAGCCTCCGACAAGCCTGTCTCGCGGTTGAAGGAGTATGTCACTGTGACGCGCGCGCTGCTGCAACAGGGGAAGGTGGACTTCGACGGTGAGTTCTACCACGTGCATGCGACGCTCCCACCGGGCATGACGCCGCCAGACACGCCGGCGCCCATTTCCGCTTTGCGCCCGCCGTCCTACCGCGCCGCCGGCGAGGCCGCCGACGGCGCGCTCTCCTGGGTGACGCCGCCGTCCTATCTCCTGGACAAGGCGCTGCCGGCCCTGCGCGATGGGGCCGCCGAAGCCAATCGGCCAGCGCCGCCGCTCATCGCTCACATTCCGGTCGTGCTTGACACCCGGCGCGAGGTGGTGCTGGCGGCAGCGCAGAAGGGGCTGGGGTTCTACTCGAATCTGCCCCACTACATGCGCATGTTCGCCGACGCCGGCTACCCCGTGCCCGGCAACGGCACGCTGCCGGAGGCCCTGGTGGACGCGCTCGTCGTCAGCGGGACGCCGGAGGCCGTCGAGGCGCGGCTGCGCGAGCTTCTGGCGTCCGGCCTCGACGAGCTGATGGTCAGCCTGGTTCCCGTCGCGGATCCCGACGGTGAGCGGGGCGCGCTCGCCGACATCATCGCGACAGTTGCGCGCGCATAATCTGGAGGGAGACATGGAGTTCGAGGATGTTGTGAGGAATCGGCGCATGGTGCGGCATTTCACGCCGCAGCCGGTCGCCCCAGAAGTTGTGGAACGCCTGGTGCAGCTCGCCCGCCACGCGCCGAGCGCCGGCTTCACCCAGGGCCAGTCGTTTGTCATCGTGACGCAGCCCGAGACGCGCGCCGCGATTGCGCAGCTGTGCGGCGAAGAGTCCTACGTTGCCAAGGGCTTTGACCCGTTCATCTCCCAGGCCCCAGTCCTGGTCATCCCGTGCACCAGCGAGACCGCCTATCACCGCCGCTACCAGGAGGCCGACAAGGTTCAGGACGACGGCTCAGAGATCGTGTGGCCCGTGCCGTACTGGTTCATGGATGTCGGGTGCGCGGTGATGGTGCTACTGCTGGCCGTGGTGGATGAAGGGCTGGCGGCGGCCTTCGCGGGTGCGCATGACCTGGCGGCGCTGCGGGAGTTGCTGGGCATCCCGCCGGATGTCACGCCGGTCGGCGTCATCGCCATCGGCTACGGCGCCGAGGACCAGCCGTCCCCGTCGCTGAAGCGGGGCCGGACGCCGGATAGTGTCTACATTCACAAGGAAAGCTGGTAACAGACCATGGATCTCGCCATCATGCTGGAGGGGCAGAACGGGCTGACGTGGCCGAAGTGGCAGCGCATCGCCCGCGCCGTGGAGGAGCTAGGGTTTGCCGGGCTGTACCGCTCGGATCACTTCACCAATGCCGAAGGGCCGGACATTGACTCGCTAGAGCTCTGGACGTCCCTCACGTGGCTCGCCGGCCACACGCAACGCATCGAGTTCGGCCCGATTGTGACACCGGTGTCCTTCCGTAACCCGGCCTTCACGGCGCGCATCGGGAAGGACGTGGACGACCTATCCGGCGGGCGGCTCACCCTGGGCGTCGGCGCGGGCTGGCAGGTGCGGGAGCACAACGCTTTTGGCTTCGACCTGCTGGACGTTCCGGCCCGCATGCGCCGCTTCCAGGAGGGGGTCGAGGTGATCAGCCGCCTGCTGCACAGCGACACACCGGTGTCGTTCGACGGCGAGACCTACCACCTGCGCGATGCGATTCTCCTGCCGCGGCCCCAGCGTCCCGGCGGGCCGCCCCTCCTCATCGGCGGCAACGGGCCGAAGCGCACCCTGCCGCTGGCAGCGCAGTATGCCGACGAGTGGAATGGTGTGTTCATTCCGGCGGCGAAGTTTGCCGAGCTGACGGCCCACCTCGACGAGCTGGCCGAGGAGCGCGGCCGCGCGCCGGCCTCGATTCGGCGCTCGCTCATGACCGGCAGCGTGTTCGGCGCGACGCCGGCGGAGGTGACGGCGCGGCTGGCCGGGCGGTCGGCGGACGAGCTGCGCGGGCGTGGCATCATCGTCGGCACGCCGAGCGAGGTTGTGGAGCAGCTTGGCCGCCTGGCCGAGGTCGGCGTGCAGCGCCTGATGTTCCAATGGCTGGACCTGGACGACATCGGCGGGTTGGAGACCCTGGCGGCGCAGGTGTTGCCGCACTTTAGCTGATCGTAGACCTGACAGCCGCAGCGGGCGAAGCAGTGCGACTCAGCCCGCTGCGGCAGAAACAAATGAGGCCCAAAAGTTGATCACATTTCCGAAGGATTTTGTGTGGGGGACGGCGACGGCGTCCTATCAGATCGAAGGGGCGGTGGACGCCGATGGGCGCGGTGTGTCTATCTGGGACACGTTCAGCCACACGCCGGGCAAGATACTCAACGGCGAGACCGGCGACGTCGCCGACGATCACTACCACCGCTGGCAGGGGGATGTGGCGCTGCTCCGCGAGCTAGGCGTCGGCGCGTATCGCTTCTCCGTCGCCTGGCCGCGGATTTTGCCTGACGGCGTCGGGCGCATCAATGGGGCCGGCCTGGATTTCTACGACCGGCTGGTGGATGCGCTGCTGGCGGCCGGCGTTACGCCGTGGGTGACGCTCTACCACTGGGACCTGCCCCAGGCGTTGCAGGACCGCGGGGGCTGGGCGAGCCGCGACACCATCGAGGCGTTCGTGACGTATACCGATATCGTCGCCAAGCGCCTCGGCGACCGCGTCAAGAACTGGATGACGCACAACGAGCCGTGGGTGGTCGCCTTTCTCGGCAACCTGCTCGGCATGCACGCCCCCGGTTACGAGGACCTGGCCCTGGCGCTGACCGTCGCCCACAACGTGCTGGTCTCCCACGGGCGCTCTGTGCCCATCATCCGCGCGGCCAGCCAGGGGGCGCAGGTCGGCATCGTCCCGAACCCGCACGCTGTCATACCGGCGAGCGACGCGGTGGAGGACGCGCTGGCGGCGCAGCGCTTCGACGGCTTCATGAATCGGTGGTTCCTGGACCCGCTCTATGGGCGCGGCTACCCGGCGGACATGCTCGCGCTCTACGGCAGCGCCGCCCCAACTATCCACCCCGGCGACATGGAGGCCATCGCGGTTCCCACTGACTTCCTGGGGGTCAACACGTACTCGCCGGCCTTTGTCCGCGCCGACCCAGAGTCGCCGCTGGGCTTTGGTCAGCTGTCCCAGGACGAGCTGGCGGCGCGCGGCTACGAGCTGACGACGATGGGCTGGCCGGTCGTCCCGGATGGGATGCGAATGCTTCTGGAGCGGCTGCACCGCGACTACGCGCCCGGCGCGATGTACCTGGCGGAAAATGGCGCCGCCTTCCCCGACGTCGTGAGCGATGGCGCGGTGCACGACCCGCGTCGCATTGCCTACCTGGATGGCTACCTGCGCGCGGCGCACGCGGCGATCGCGGCGGGGGTTCCACTGCGCGGCTATTTCGTGTGGTCGTTCATGGACAACTTCGAATGGTCGCTTGGGTACAGCCAGCGCTTCGGGCTTGTGTACGTGGACTACGCGACGCTGGAGCGGATTCCCAAGGACAGCGCCACGTGGTATCGCAACGTGATCGCCGCCAACGGCCTCGCGGGGCCAGCGTCGTAGCATCACGCGCCCTGGCGCGTCCCTACCCCTGCACAAAACAGCGGACGAAGGGCAACACACCTTCGTCCGCTGTTTCGTTTATTCGGTTGCCTGCGCCGGGCCGTGTCACGCCCGCTGCCGTGCCGGAGCCTCTTCCGCCGCGCCATTGGTGGGCGGCTGACTGCCGTTGGCGTGCTGGCTGAGCACGGCTTCGAGACTGCTCAGCGTCTGTTGCAAGCGGTGCGTAAGCTCGGGCACCGGGCGCGGCTGGTTGGCGATGCGCTCCATCACCGAGCGAATCGCGTCCGGATGGCCGCCCGCTTGGGCAATGAACTCCAGCTCCTCGTTGACGAGGCGCGGCGAGATGGTGATGCCATAGCGAGCGAGCGCCTGCTTGTAGCGGTAGTAGTCCTTGGCGAGATTGAGCGTGACCGACTCGTAGCCATGCTGCGCGATGGTCATGCGCGAGGAGTAGCGCATGGCGTTGAAGAAGAACATCGTCGTGTCTGTCGGCGACGGCTCGATGAGGATGACCGTGACTTCCGGATGTTGGCGCTGCACCTGCTTCAGGTGGTACTGCAAGCCAGCGTGGAACAGTGTGCGGTAGACCTGGGCCGCAATGGCCGAGAGGCCCTTCTGGCTGATGCGGTCCTTTTCCGCCTCGTAGAACGGGATGCCCGTCCGCTGTTCGTTGTCCAGCGGCACCGAGGGGTTGACCACCACGACCAGGGTGGCGCCGTGTTCAATGGCGACATCCAGGCTTGCCGGACCGCGCACACCGCCATCCATGTAATCCCGATTGCCGATGCGAACCGGCTTGTACAGAATCGGCACAGCGCTGGATGCGGCCACCGCGCGAGAGATGGGGGCCTCCGGATTGTCGCGGCTGAACACAACGCGAGCGCCCGTGTCCACGTCGGTGGCGACGATGTACAGTTCGCGTTCCAACTCGGTGAAGTTGTCGGTGCCCCCGGCGGCGATGAGTGTCTCGTGCATGTAGCGCGCGAGGGTCAAGTTGTCGTACAGGCCGGAGGGCAGGATCTCGCTCATGCTGAGGAGGACGTCGGTGGGGCTTGTGTCGCGCATATGCTGGAGATAGTAGCGCATGGCGCGCCAGCTCACCCACGGCAGGCGGCCAGCGCCCGATAGCATCTCCTCAATGTTGAGGTTGAACAGCTCGTGCGGTTTCGGGCCGCGGAAGTAGGGGTGCTGGCCTTCGATACCCCGGATCATCTCGCCCGGCGAGACACCGTTGGCAAGAAACGAACACACCAGAGCGCCCGCGCTGGTCCCGACGTAGATGTCGAACTGGGTCGTGTCAAGCTCGACGAGCAGGTCGTCAATGGCGCGCAGCGCTCCCATCTCATACACAGCCCCGGTCAAACCGCCGCCAGCCAGTACCAGTGCAGTCTTGTCTGTACGCGAGGTTGCGAAC
Organism: Anaerolineae bacterium; assembly: GCA_046328525.1. Lineage (GTDB taxonomy): Bacteria > Chloroflexota > Anaerolineae > Epilineales > JAHCIE01 > JBDHWG01. Next base: position 853,549 of record JAXLWK010000003.1, on the reverse strand, counting down.
TTCTGCGACACCTTTGTCTCCCGTCGGCCTTTGATGTAGTGGAAAGCTACTCGGATGTCGGTGGGTCGGACGGACGATCGGACGTGTGCTGTTCCGTAGACTTGGTGGCTTCGGCCTCCAGCAGGGCATCCAGCTTCAATGCCAACTCCTCCAGCTGCGTGCTGAGACGTTTGACGTCGGCGCGCGTGGGGATGTTGAGGCGGTCGAAGGCCGCGTCCATCGGGCTACTGAGTGTGTCTTCGTCGGGGTAGAGGTCGTGGGTGTAGCGGAGCAACTTCTCCCGCAGCGACTGGGCCTCGGCTTCGGGCATCTGCCCGCGGCGGACCATGGTATCAAGGCGCTTTTCGATGCCTTCCTCGATCAGCCGGACAGCGCCCAGCGACGAGTAAAATGAGCGCTTGAACATGTCCAGCGTATCGCCGCCAGTCTGGATGAGCGAAGTCAGGACGACTTTGGGGAGCGCGCCCACCTGGCGTTTCTCTTGCTCGAGGATGATCTGGGATAGGGTGACCGTGGTCAGGTCTTCGCCGCTCTCGTGATCCACGACCTGAACATCATCGCCGACTCGGATCAGCTCGGCGATGCCGTCCAGTGTGACATAGGCTTTCGCCTCTGTGTCGTAGAGCTTTCTGTTGGGGTAGCGCTTGATAACGTGCATGGCGGGCGCCTTTTGCGTCAGTTCGGTTGTACTCACGTCTGATTATATCCTCTTGACGTGATGCGTCAAGCTAGAGCGCAGAAACGCCCTAAACGGCGGCCCAGGCGTGCACGGCGGCGTTGCCCGCCCCGTGCACGCCTGGGTCGTTGGCTCGTCATCGCGACCGGCGAATGCCGGGAAGTCTACTTCGTCTTCAGCTCTTCGACCTTCTGCGACAGCTCAACGATCTGGCGCGACAGGCGGTCAATGTCAGCTTTGGTCGGCACGTTCAGGCGCGTCAGGACCTTCTCGACGGTCTGCTCGACGCGGTCCTGGCTCTTCTCAAAGCGCTCGTCCACCTGGCCGGTGACCTTCTCCTGCGTCTCCTTGCTCTCCTTGGCGACGCGCTTGAACCACTGGCGGCCGCTCTTCTCGGCGGTCTCACCTTCGTCCACGAGCTTGTTGAACATGCTCTCGGTCTCGTCCCACGCCATGGACAGGGCGCCGATCGAGGCGAGGTAAACGCGGCGAACCTCGTGCGGCACCATCTGGAGCACGCCCTTCACCGGCTCGGCGGCGGCCTCAGCGGCCTCGACGACCTGCTCGCCATCCACAGCCACCTCAGCCTTCACCGGTACCTCGACCGCGGGGGCCTTGACCTTTTTCGTAGTAACTTTCGCTTCCATGGTATCTCCTTGCCGCCTGGCGCGGCCCCGAATTGGATTTAGACTTTGAAAGTCTTATAACGCATCGCGTCACAATCATTATAGCACCTGTGGATTCGAATGTCAAGCCCTCACACATAATTTTGATGCGATGCGTCATTCCGGCGGGTAATTCTCTTGACGCAGTGCGTTGTTAATGTTATAATCAGTTTGGGCAACTTTGCCCGGCCTTGCGCGTTCGAGAGGCAATGTCGCATCTCAAGACTCGAATCTCTCCCACCCGACCGTCGGCCGACTCGCCTCACGTGCCTGGAGCCGCCCGACGATTGGGATTGCCCGTTCCACCGCCGATATGGACCCCAGCTGATTATAGAGCGCCTGCTGTCCAGCCCGCTGTCGAAGGAGACTGACGATGGATAAACCGTGGATCAAGAGCTACGAGCCTGGCGTGCCCGCGACGTTGACCTACCCGTCCGAGTCGCTCTACGCCATGTTCCGCGAGAGTGCACGCAAGTACAGCGGCAAGACCGCAGTCAAGTTCCTGCTGCGCTACGCAGCCGGCGGTCGCCTGACCATCGGCGGCAAGATGACTTACCGCGAGCTGCAAGAAGCGGTGGACGCCTTCGCCGGGGGGCTGTATGGCCTCGGCGTGCGGAAGGGCGACCGGGTGGCGATCATGCTGCCCAACACGCCGCAGTTCGTCATCGCGTTCCTGGGGGCGATGAAGATCGGGGCCGTGGTCGTCAACGTCAACCCGACCTACACGTCGCCTGAGCTGAAGCACCAACTCAACGACTCGGGCGCGGAGACGATTGTCCTCTACAACATGATCTACGATCGGTTCAAGGCGATCCAGGCCGAGACGCCCACCAAGCGCGCCATCGTCACCTACATCCACGAGGGCGCTGATTTCCCCTACCATATGCTCGTGAAGCGCACGCAGAAGAAGGAACGCGCCTGGCAAGAGCCAGCCACCGGCGGCGGCGTCTACTCGATGAAGGCGCTCATCCAGGAGGGGAAGAAAGCGCCGGGGGTCGAGGTCGCGCCCGACGATGTCGCGCTGTTCCAGTACACCGGCGGGACGACGGGCGTGCCGAAGGCGGCGATGTTGAGCCAGCGCAACATCGTCTCCAACGTCGTCCAGACCAACGCCTGGCTGCCCAAGTCCGTCGCCGGCGGCGAGGTCATGCTAGGCGCAATCCCCTTCTTCCACGTGTACGGCATGACGATCGCGATGCTCTACGGCATCTACATCGGCGCGAGGATGCTGGTGGTGCCCGACCCGCGCCGCCTCGACTTCCTGCTCCAGACCATCGAGAAGGAACACGTAACGCTGTTCCCCGGTGTACCGGCGATGTACATCGGCATCCTCAACCACAAGGACCGTGACAAGTACAACCTGCGCACCGTTAAGGCGTGCATCTCCGGCTCAGCCCCGCTCCCGATGGAGGTGCAGGAGAAGTTCGGCGAGGTAACCGGCGGGCGGCTGGTCGAGGGCTACGGTCTGACCGAGGCCGCCCCGGTGACCCACTGCAACCCGGTCTTCGGCAAGCGCAAGTCCGGCAGCATCGGCGTCCCATTCCCGGACGTCGAGGCCAGGATCGTGGACCTGGACTCGCGCACGGATGCGCCCGACGGCCAGCCTGGTGAGCTGTGGGTACGCGGGCCGCAGGTGATGCTAGGCTACTGGAACAAGCCTGAGGAGACGGCCAAGACCGTTACCGAGGATGGCTGGCTGATGACCGGCGACATTGCGGTGATGGACGACGAGGGGTACTTCTCTATCGTGGACCGCAAGAAGGACATGATCATCGCCTCCGGCTACAACATCTACCCGCGCGATGTCGAGGAGGTGCTCTACAAGCACCCGAAGGTGGCTGAGGCCGTGGTGGCGGGCATTCCCCACCCGTACCGAGGCGAGACGGTCAAGGCCTACGTCGTGCTCAAGCCGGGCGTGACGGCGACCGAGGACGAGATCCGCGATTACTGCAAGGAGAACCTTGCGCCTTACAAAGTCCCGTCCACCATCGAGTTCCGCACAGAGCTGCCCAAGACCCAGGTCGGCAAGGTTTTGCGGCGCGTGCTCGTGGACGAGGAGCGCGCCAAGCTGGCCCAGCCGGGCCAAAGCTAAAGAGAGAAGGCCACCATGTACGGTTATCTCGGCAAGCTGCTGTGGGTTGACCTGAGTTCGGGCATCATCCGCGACGAGCCTCTCAACGAGGACTACGCGCGGGACTTCATCGGCGGCAGCGGGTTGGCGGGACGCTATCTCTGGGACCTGACCGACGCCGCAACCGGCCCGCTCAGCCCCGAGGCGCCGCTCATCTTCATGGCCGGGCCTCTCGTCGGCACGGCCGCGCCCGCCTGCGGCCGCCACGTCGTGTGCGGCCTCTCGCCCGCGACGGGCCGCTGGGGGGAAGCGAACTCCGGCGGGCGCTTCGGCGCCCAGATGCGCTACGCGGGCTACGACGGCATCATCATCACCGGCCGCTCGCCGCGCCCGGTGGTGCTCGTCGTGCGCGACGGCGAGGCGGAGCTTGTGGATGCGCGTCACCTCTGGGGCAAGGACATCTACGTCACCCAGGCGCTCTTGAAAGAGCAGTTGAGCGAGGCGCGCTCTAGCATCGCCTGCATCGGCCCCGGCGGCGAGCACATGCTGCCGATGGCCGGCATCGTCAACGACGAGGCCCGCATCGCGGCGCGCGGCGGCATGGGCGCGGTCATGGGCGCGAAGCGGCTCAAGGCGATTGTGGCGCGCGGCACGGGCAAAATTCCGCTGCCGAGCGAGGCGGCGATGCGCGACTCGGTCAAGTCTGCCTACAAAGAGCTGAAGGAAGACTTTAGCGTGCGCATGTTCCGCGAGACGGGCACGGCCGGCGGCGTAGACTATCTCATGATGGTCGGCGACATGCCGAACAAGTACTGGCGGCAGGGCTTCTTCGACGACGCCGAGAAGCTCAGCGGCTCCATCATGAAGGAAACCATCCAGACGGGCATCGGCGCGTGCCACACCTGCCCGATCTCGTGCTGGCGCATTGTCGAGACACGCGGCATCTACAAACAGTCGCATATTGATGGGCCGGAGTACGAGACGGTCGCCGCGTTCGGCTCGCTCATCCTGAGCGACGACCTCGAAGCCGTGGCCTACGCCAACCACTTGTGCAACGCCTACGGCCTCGACACCATCTCTGTCGGTTCGACCATCGCCTTCGCCTACCACCTGTTCAACGAAGGCATCATCACCGAGGCGGACACCGGCGGCCTCGTCCTGCGCTGGGGCGACACCCACACGGCGATCCAGCTTGTCGGCATGATCGCCCACCAGCAGGGCTTCGGCGTACTGCTCGGCGAAGGCTCGCGCGCCCTCGGCCGGCGCTACGGCGTCGAAGACCTCGCCGTCCAGGTCAACGGCCTCGAAGTGGCGATGCACGATCCCCGCGCCATGACCGGCATGAGCCTCATCTATGCCACGTCTCCGCGCGGCGCGTGCCACAACCAGGGCGACATGTACTGGGTCGAGCTGGGCCGCGCCCTGGAAGAGCTAGGGCTGGGCGGCCTCGAGCGCAGCTCGGACGAGGGCAAGGCGTTCGCCTCGGCGCGTATCCAGGATTGGCGCAGCTTCTACAACTGCCTGATCATGTGCATGTTCTCGAACCCGGCGCCGGACGGCGTGGCCGCCATGTTCTCCGCCGCCACCGGGCGTCCCATTGACCTGGCGGAAGCGATCCACCTGGGCGAGCGCGCCTGGAACCTGAAGCGCATCTTCAACAACCGCCGCGGCCTCTCTCGCCGCCACGACAAGCTGCCGAAGATCTTCAGCGAGCCGCTGGAGTACGGCGGGGCGGCGGGCGTTGTGCCCGACTTCGAGACGATGCTCAAGGAGTGGTACGACATTCGCGGCTGGGATTGGGCCACCGGGCGGCCGAAGCCGGACAAGTTGTCGGCATTGCGCCTGGACTTTGCGATCCCGGAACTCTGGCCGACCACCGGCATGAGCTTCGCCGCGGACTAGCCCCTCACCCCCACCCCCTCTCCCACAAGGGGAGAGGGGAGAAGACCTCTCGCTCCCCTCTCTCGTTCCGGGAGAGGGGACGGGGGTGAGGGAGAAAGCAGCGGCGGGTGATGCACAGTCACCCGCCGCCGCATTGTTGGCGAGGGCGCTGCGGCCGTTAGCCGACATTTCGCGGACGAGATAAAGCCCGCTCTCGCGTTGAGAGCGGGCTGTGTTGTCGTGAGTGGCTCCGGGGCAGGGATTCGAACCCCGATACGCAGATCCAAAGTCTGCTGTCCTACCATTAGACGACCCCGGACTATCGCAAGTTTGATGACACCGCGCCAACCCTTCTTACCCCAGACGGCGAATCCGTAGGGGCGGGTTTCAAACCCGCCCCTACGACGGCCAATTAGTCCGGAAGCGCCCCTTCGCGGGTGCGCCACTGCATCGTGTAGAGCTGGTAGTAGTGGCCGCGCTTCGCCAGCAGCTCCTGGTGCGTCCCGCGCTCGACAATCTCGCCCTGGTCAATGACGCAGATGACGTCGGCGTTGACCACGGTGCTGAGGCGGTGGGCGATGACGAACGAGGTGCGGCCGCTGAGCAGGCGCTTGAGCGCCGCCTGGATGACCTGCTCCGTTTGCGTGTCCACGCTCGACGTGGCTTCGTCCAGAATGAGGATGCGCGGATCGGTCAGCAGCGCGCGGGCGAAGGAGACGAGCTGGCGCTGGCCGACGCTGAGGTTGCTGCCGTTCTCGCCGACCGGCGAGTCGTAGCCCAGGGGCAGGCTGACGATGAACTCGTGGGCGCCGACCGCTTTCGCCGCGTCCTCGATCGCGGCCTGGGTCGCGTCCAGCCGCCCATAGCGGATGTTCTCGGCGATGCTGCCCGAGAACAGGAACGGCTGCTGGAGCACGACGGCCATCTGCCGCCGCAGCGACTCCATCGTCACTTTGCGCACGTCGTGGCCGTCAATCAGGATTTCGCCGCTGTCAATGTCGTAGAAGCGGCTGAGCAGGGCGATGGTCGAGCTTTTGCCCGCGCCGGTCTCGCCGACGAACGCGACCGTCTTGCCGGCCCCCACGTTGAGGGTGATGTCCTTCAGCACCGACGTGATGCCGTCGTAGCTGAAGGTCACGTGGCGCAGCTCGACGTGGCCCTCGATACGCGGCAGGTCGGTGGCGTCGGGCGCGTCCTTGAACGCGGGCGGCGTGTCCAGCAGCTCGAACAGGCGCTCGCTGGACGACATCGTGTTCTGCAGGTTGTTGTAGCGCAAGGCCAGGTCGCGGATCGGCTCGAAGAACCGGTCCACGAACAGGATGAACGCCACGAGCGTGCCGGCGGAGACCGTGCCGCCGAGCACCTGCGCCCCCCCGACGACGACGACGAGCGCCGTGGCGATGGAGCCGAGCACGTCCACGCTGGGGAAGAAGAGGGCGCTGAGCCAGCCGGCGTGGACGTTGGCGTCGCGCAGGTTCTTGTTCAGTTCCATGAAGCGGCCCAGGTTGCGCGCCTCGCGGCTGAACGACTGCACGACGCGCACGCCGCCGATGCTCTCGGCCAGATTCCCGGTGACCAGGGACTGGCGGCGCTTGGCCTGGCGGAAGGTGTCGCGCATGAAACGCCGCCAGAAGTTGGTAACGATGATCATGATCGGAATCACCGCCAGGGTGAGCAGGGCCAGGCGCGCGTCCATCAGGAACATGGCGATCACGATGCCTACCAGGACGGCCAGGGAGCGGAAGACGCCGACGAAGGACCAGGTGACGAAGTCCTGGATCTGGCCGACGTCCGAGATCATCCGCGACATGAGCCGCCCGACGATGAAGTAGTCGTAGAAGCTGAGGGTCATCTGCTGGAGGTGGGTGAAGAGCTGGGTGCGCAGGTCGAAGATGACGTCGTTGCCCACCTCGCCCATGAGTCGCACGCGGAAGCGCGCCGCGACATACTCCACCAGGGCGGCGAAAAGGAAGAGGCCGGCGAAGAACGCCAGCGCCTGAACGTTGCCGGGGATCATGCCCTGGTCAATCGCCCCGCTGACGATGGGCGGGCCGGCGACGCTGGCGACGACCTGGACGACCTGGGCGATGAGGGCGATGATGACCAGGGTCTTGTACGGGCGCAGGTAGTGCAGCAGGCGTCGCGCCAGGCGCGTGTCATACGCCTGCCCCAGCATGTCTTCGCGGTCGCTCAGGCGGGCGAGGCGCTGCGCCTGCTCCGCCTTTGTCTCGCTGAGCAGGTCGCCGGCCGGGCTGCGGCCCGTGCCGTTGGTATACGTGGGAAGGCTGCTCACTCCATCACCTCTTTCCGCCGCCGTCCGCCCATGAACTCGTAGGCGGACGACAGCCCGGCCGCCGCGTGGTCGTGGCTCTCCTCGGCCGCCCCGCCTTCCGCGCCCTTCGCCGCCTCCTCCTGGTCGCGGAGCTGAAGGTCGTAGATGTGCCGGTACAGGCCGTCGCCTTGCAGCAGCTCGTCGTGTCGCCCGCGCTCGACGACGTGGCCGTGGTCGAGGACAAGAATCTGGTCGGCGTGCTTCAGGGTCAGCAGGCGCTGGGCAATGATGAACGTCGTGCGGCCGTCCATCAGGCGGGCCAGGGCCTGCTGAATCTCGTGCTCCGTCGCCGGGTCTACGCTGCTCGTCGCGTCGTCGAGGATGAGGATGCGCGGGTCCATGATCAGGGCGCGGGCGATGGCGAGGCGCTGGCGCTGGCCGCCGGAGAGGGTCACGCCGCGCTCGCCGATCTCCGTCTCGAAGCCGTCGGGCAGACGCGAGATAAACGTGTAGGCTTCGGCGGCGCGAGCGGCGGCGATAATCTCCTCGTCGGTCGCGTCCGGCCGGCCGTAGGCGATGTTCTCGCGGATGGTGGCCGAGAAGAGGAAGGTGTCCTGGAGGACGATGCCGATCTGCCGCCGCAGCGACTCCAGGGTGACGGTGCGGATGTCGTGGCCGTCAACCAGCACCTGGCCGAGAGTAGGGTCGTAGAAGCGCGGGATGAGGCTGACGACGCTGCTCTTGCCGGAGCCGGTCAGGCCCATGAGCGCCACGACGCTGTTCGGCGTGGCGCGGAACGAGACGCCCTGCAGGACGGGCGCGTCGTGGTAGGCGAACGACACGCCTCTGAATTCGACATAACCTTGTATTTCACCAAGGGGTTGCGCGTCCGCCGCGTTCTCGATGTCGTTCGGTGTGTCCAGGATGTCGAAGACGCGCTGGCCGGAGGCGAGGGCCTGCCCCACGCGGTCCACGACGAAGCCGAGGCGCTGCGTCGGGGCGGCCAGCAGGAGCAGGTAGGCGTTGAAGGCCACGAGGGTGCCGACGCTGATGTTCCCGGCGATCACTTGCTGCCCGCCGAACCACAGGATGAGCGCGGTGCTGGACGCGACGATGAGGGTCATGAGCGGGAAGTTGTTGGCCCACGTGCGGACGATGGCCTGCCGCTGGCGGTTGTAGTCCTGGTGGCGGTCGAAGAAGCGCTTGATCTCGTGGGACTCGCGGGCGAAGGCTTTGACGACGCGAATCCCGGTCAGGTTCTCCTGGAGGAGGCTGCTGAGAACCGCCGTCTGTTCCTGGGCGCTGCGCCAGAGGGTGCGCATGCGGAAGCCGAAGCGCAGGCTCACGAACATCAGAATGGGCATCGGCAGCAGGGCGATGGCGGCCAGCCGCGCATCCACCGAGAACATCAGCACGCCGGACAGGAAGAATAGCAGGACGATGCCAATGAGGTCCATGGCGCCCTGCCCGGTGAAGCGCATGATCAGCTCGATGTCGCTCGTCCCGCGACTGATTAGCTCGCCCGTCTGCGCGCGATCATGGTAGGAGAACGAGAGGCGCTGAATCTTGTCGTAGAGCTGATTGCGCATGTCGGAGGCGATGTCCTGGGACAGGCGCTCGGAGCCGTAGAGCTGGACGTAGCTGAACAGCCCGCGCACGGCGGTGATGACGACGATGGTCAGGCCGGCGACGACCAGGAAGCGGAAGTCCTGCCCAGCGAGACCCTGGTCAATGACGGCGCGGAGAATCCACGGGACGACGAGATTGAGGAAGGTAGCGATGAAGAGGGCGCTGTAGGTCAACAGCGCCCAGCCTCGGTAGGGTCGGAGGTAAGTCAACAGTCGCTTGAGTATCCGCATGGTGATCCTATGAGTTGGGCCAGCCGCGCGGCCGGCCCATCATCTAAGTTGCGTTCCCCCTGCCAGTGTATCATGCCTCGACGGGCTGCGCATCCACCGGCTGGGGGATGCGCCCATCGGCGATTTGATGCTCCTTGCCGGGCAGGAGGAGGGCGATGGCCGAGGCGATCAGCAGCAGGACGGCCATGACAAACAGCATCGGCATGAGGCCGATGTGGTCGGCCATCCAGCCGCTGATGGCGACGCCGATAGCGCCGGCGATGAAGGTGAACCCGAGCGCCAGGCCGCTCATCAGGCCGATGCCTTTCGGAAGCAACTCCTGGGCCATGACCAGGGTGATGGGGAACGACGCGCCGATCATGACGCCGAGGAACGGGGCGAAAATGTATGCGCGCGGCCCCAGGTTGAGCAGGACGAGAATCAGGAGCGGCGCTGCCAACAGGAGCGAGCCGACGATGATGGGGCGGCGGCCGATGCGGTCCGACATCGAGCCGCCGATCAGGCCGCCGAAGGCCAGCGGGAACAGGATGGAGAACTGGAGGTTGCTGGAGTAGTCAATGTCGAAGCCGCTGGCTTTGGTGAGCTGAGGCAGGTAGGTCGTGATGGCGCTGTTGACCCACATGCGCAGGAAGATGACCCAGATGAGGGCGGCCACGGCGAGGGGCGCCATGGGGCGGTAGTCGTTGAGGCCGGCCGTGGCCGGGCCCTTGTTGCCGGCGAGGCGGCGGACGTGGGGGCCGAACACGAGCTGCGCCGCGCTGAGGAGCGCGCCCAGCACGACCAGGGCCAGGGTCGTCACGCCGCCGATGGCCGCGAAGAGCACGCGCGCCACCACCGGCCCGATGGCGTAGCCGATGTTGCCGCCTAGCATGAAGATGGACATGCCTGTCGCCCGCTGCTTGCCGCTGGCAATGGATGCGTTGGCTGCGCCCTGGGGATGGAAGGCTGCCGAGCCAATGCCGGCGAGGGGGGCCAGGAGGAGGAGCGCCCAATACGAGGGCGCCGAGCGCATCAAGCCGGTCATCACGGCTATCAGGAGAATGCCGCCGGCCGCGAGCCACCGCCCTCCCAGCCGGTCGGCGAGCCAGCCAAAGAACGGTTGCGTCAGGGACGAGGTGAACGTGAAGGTGGAGGCAACGATGCCGACCTGGACGTAGGACATGTTGAGGGGATCCGTCAGGCCGAGCAGGATCAGCGGCAGCATACCCGAGAACATGTCTACGCTGAAGTGGCCCAGCGTGACGGTCGCGAGCGCGCGGTTGCGCATCAGGAACAGGATATTTCGCATGGTGACCCCCTTCCTCAGGCCAGGAAACTGTCGAGCGCGGCGACGAGGTCGCGCCCATTCTCGCGGCGGATCGAGTAGTACTTCATGCCATTCTCGCGTCTCGCGTTCACGATGTTGGTGCGCTCCAGGAGGCCCAGGTGACGCGACGCGGCGGGCTGCGAGATGCCCAACGCGGCGACAATCGTCTCCTGGGTGGCTTCGCCGGCCTGAAGATGCGCCAGGATGTGGAGCCGCGTTTCGTCGGCGAGCGCCTTGAGGCGCGGGAACAACTGCACGATGTCTGGAATGGCCGGGTTCACCGGCGAGCCGGCCCCGACGGTGCGCGCGTTGAAGCTCACGAAGGCGCGCCGCCCCGTGACGACGATGAAGAAGTAGGGGCCGATGTGGGACGACGGCACGAACTGGACGCTCTGCGCCGACGCCAGAATGGCGCTCGTTTCCGGGGGCAGCGTCCGCCCGGTGACGGCCGCGAACACGTCCTCGATGTCGCCGAGGTAGCGCTGGCGGCGGTGGTACGTCAAGGCGCGGCTCAACAGCGCGTCGTCCTGGCGAAGCGCCGGGAGGTACACGCCCGCACCGAACCAGTCCAGCATTTCATCCAGGCTGTCCCGCAGCCGTTTCGGTTGCTCCACAAACACAGCGGCGCGCTGAGGGTCGAAGTCGAGATGCGCCAGCCCGCGCCGCTCGCGTTGTGACTCCGCGTGGAGATCGAGAACGTCGCGGGCGGACAGGCTGGCCGCCGACACGACGCCGCGCCCGGTTTCGCACGCCTGCACACGCTCTACGAAGGTGCGGCCGAGGGCGGCAAAGAAGGCGCCCGCCTGGCCGGCCAGGTAGCGCCGCAAGGCGTCAAGGTCCTGCCACGCGGGGTCGTGCGGCGGTAGCGACGCGAGAGGCGCGGCGGGAGCCTGGAGAATCTCGCCGAAGAAGGGCGTGAGCGTTCCCATCTCGACGCGGCGTTCAGCGCCCATCGCGGCCGCCGTCTCGTACACCCACTCGCTCAGGCCCTCGCGCCACGGCGTCTTGACGATGAGGCTCATCGTCGTGAACAGGTCGTGGGGGAGCGAGAAGTCGAACCCGACGCTGAGCCGGGGCGGCGCTTCGATAAGGTCAGGGAGCATGCTGGACTACCTATGACGATATTCAGATACATGAATAAGTGAGTGGGAAGTATAGCCGAAGGGCGCGGGGCGTGTCAAAAATGAGATGCAGATGCCGACTGAGGTCGGCGCACCACCGAAGCCAGCCCCCCTAGAGACGCCGTATACGGCGTCTCTACGACCAGGCGAGCGAAACCCCAGGAGGGGACTCAGGGCGAGCTGGGAATCGGTTGCAAGTTCCCGCTCACTTGCAGCAGCGGTAGGTAGGCGCGCCTCAGGATGTCGCGGCTCTCCTCCGGCGTGAGCACGTCTACGTAGGTGGTCGTTCGCGCGATGGGGCCTTCGATGCCGCCGATTCGCATGGAAGTGTTCACCGGGTTGAACGAGTCGGGCAGCGCCGCCTTGACCGTCGAGAAGCCCAGGGTGTCGCCGGGCTGATTGGTCTCGGTGATCGCCTCCATCTCGACCGCCGCCAGCCGCGTGCAGCGGGGCAGGGCGGGTAGCTCCACCAGGGACGTGGAATCAACGACGTAATAGATGCGCCCGCGGATGCGCCCGCCGATGGGTTCTGGGCTGATGCCGTAGCTGACCTGGGGCTGGCCCGTGAATGGGTCGCTTGGCAGCCGCGTGATCCGCCGGATGCGCACTTTGGCCGGGTCGAACTCGGCGATGAAGGTGAGCTTGCTGACCTGCGGCACGGAGTTGGTGAAGGCGGCGATGCAGATGGGCAGGCTGAAGCTCTCGCCCGGCGAGACGCCGCCGCGAGACAGGGCGGTCAGGTCGAAGAAGGCCAGCGCATTTGCCAGGGAGGGCAGCGGCGCGTCCGGGGCCGGGTACGCCGGTGGGATGGGCGGCGGGACGGCCGGCGTCGGGCCGGGGGTGTAGCCGGCGCCGGACGGCTGGTTGGTGAACACGTCGCGGCGGTCACGGCAGCGCTTGAAGTTGATCGCGCCGATCATGATGACATCGCCGCTGGCGAGGCGCGCATACATGTAGCCCGTTTGCTGCACGATGAGCAGCGGCAGCTCGATCTGGTAGTGGCCGAAAAAGTCGCTCTGCACGCGAATGTCACCGTCGCGGCCGCTGACCTTCAAGATGACATCGGCCAGCGGGACGCCCCGGCCCTGCGGGTCCAACACGTAGCCTTCCATGGAGCAGCTGCCAGTGCCCTGGGCATAGACGCCCACGAGGGCAATCACGGCCGCCACGAAGCCGAGCGCCAGGGCCACGACGGCCCGGCGGGGGGAGAAAAACGACACGGTATCGTCCTTTCTACGGCGCGGGAAAGGGCGCCGCACGCGAAATGCGGGCGCGGGCCGGCCGCTGCGTCTGCGCTCCCCCCGGCAGGCCGCCGCCCTACACTAGGGGTGACGGTTACGCGGCGAGAAAGTTACGCGGCGACTTTTCGCTCGCTAGGGGTCTGTTACCCGGGAGGTGCGCGATTTGTCGTAACGACTTCAGCCGTTTGGCGGCCTGGGAAACGACTAAAACGCTTGCTGTGAATTAGAGATTGGCCTACCAGTCAACCAAGTCGGCGAAGGCGAGTGCGGGCCGACCGTGCTTGTCGTTCAACCAGATGCAGAAGTTGTGCAAGGCGACCTTGGCCGCCAGGCCCATGCGAAAGCCCGCGACAGTATGGCGGCGATCCTTGTCCAGCCGAAAGTCATTCAGCAGACGGTCGTGAACGGTTTCGACGATCTGCTTCAGACGGGCAAGCCAGCGGCGCAACGCCTCGGGCCAGGGGTGACGACTGCGGCGTTGGGGTGGACTGATCACCCGCGCCCCATAGTCCTCGGCCCAATGGGCATGGTTCGCCTGACCGCAGAAGCCGTTGTCGGTGATGTACTCGCCCAGGGCCGGGCGGCCCACTTCAGGCAAGCGCGGGTCGGGAAACGCGCGCACGCCCAAGAACGTCTCGGCAAACGGCTGTTCTTTGGTCGACGCCGGCGCGAAGCCGAAGCCAGTGATGACACCTTGCGGGGTCACGGCATCCAGGACATGAAAGCCTTCATACCAGCCGAGGCGGGTGCAGCGTCCGATGTTGGCTTCACCGGCCATCCAGCCCGCGCCGCGACGTTGATAGTTGCGCGTGCGCGCCCCAAAGCCGTCCATCACTTCGTAGGGGCACCGCCGAGCGTTCAACTGCGTCACCAGATGCTGACTGAAGGCGATGATCGTCTGGGTCTGTTGACGCTGAAGCCGATTGAACTGCCCGTAGTCGGGCAACGTCGGGAACGCCGAGCGCAAGCGCACCTCTGCCCAGCGGTAGAAGTCGCGTTCGCTTTGGAAGCGCGCCCATTGTCCGACCAAGGCCAAGGTGATGACCTCACCCGGGCTGAGGGACGCATGGGGGCCAGGGCGCGGCGCGGGCGTCGGTTGGCCTTTGACGAAGTCATCGGCCATGACGTACAATTCCAATAGGAAGGTGTCGATGTCCACCATGAGTTAGCTCCTGTTCATTGAACGGGTTAGGCACGCTAACTCTAGGACATCGTCACCTCCTTTGTCAATTCACAGCAAGCGTTAAAGTCGTTACTACGTTCCGACCACTTCAGGTGTAACAGACCGCTAGTGGGTCGCTTGGCACGGTCATCGCCATTGTACAGGCTCGGAAAATGGCTACGGGTTCCACAAGCGACCCACTAGATCACGCCGTCGGCGCGGAGGCGGGCAATCGCGTCGTCATCGTAGCCGAGCAACTCGCGGAGCAGGGCGTCGGTGTGCTCACCCAGGTGGGGCGGAGCGGAGCGGATGGAGGCGGGGGTCGCGCTGAGCTTGGGGACAGGCCCGACGACGCGCAGGTCGCCGTCGGCCGGGTGGCGCACCGTCTGCACCATCTCCCGCGCGGCGGCCTGGGGGTCGGCGAGGGCGGTCGGGACGTCGTTCACCGGGCCGCACGGGATGCCGACATCGAGCAGGGCCTCGATCCACGCGGCGGTCGGCCGGCTGCGAAAGATGGCCTGGAGGTCGGAGACCAGGACGGCACGGTGGGCGACGCGGTCGCGGTTGGTGGCGAAGCGGGCATCGGCCGGCCACGCCGGGCGACCGATGACGCGGCAGAGGGCGGCGAACTGGTGGTCGTTGCCTACGCCGACCATCATCCAGCCATCGGCCGTCGGGAAGGTTTCGTAAGGCACGATGGTGGCGTGGGCGTTGCCCCAGCGGCGCGGCGGCTGGCCGGAGACGAGATAGGCGCTGGCGACGTTCGCCAGCCAACCCAGCTGGGTGTCGAACAGGGCGATGTCAATGAACTGGCCGTCGCCGCTGCGCGCGCGGTGGTGCAGCGCCACGAGGATCGAGGCCACGGCGTACAGGCCGGCGGTGATGTCAACGATGGCGACGCCGACCTTGAACGGCTCGCCATCCGCCGGACCCGTCAGACTCATGATGCCGCCCTGGGCCTCGACGACGACGTCGTAGCCGGGGCGGTCGCGGTAGGGGCCGTTCTGGCCGTAGCCGGTGATGGCGCAGTAAATCAGGCCCCTGTTGATCTGGCACAGGTCGTCGTAGCCGAGACCCATGCGCGCCATGGTGCCGACCTTGAAGTTCTCGATCAGCACGTCGGCGCGGGCCGCGAGACGCCGCAGGATGTCGCGCCCCGCCTCGGTCTTGAGGTCGAGGGTCAAGCCCTCCTTATTGCGGTTGACGCATAGGAAATAGGCGCTCTCGCCGCTGGGTGTGAACGGCGGACCCCACTGGCGCGTGTCGTCGCCGACGCCCGGCTGCTCGACCTTGACGACGCGCGCGCCAAAATCGCTCAGGACCATCGTGCCGTAAGGGCCGGCCAGGACGCGGGTGAGGTCGAGGACAAACAGGTCGGATAGAGCGCCGGGCATTCAGTGCCTGCCTTTCAGGAGGAGCTATAGTACGGATTGCAATTTGCAGTCAATTGGCTGTAAAATTTGGTGCGGCTGTGAATCGGCCTGAAAGGAAGAGATGGCATGTCCAATGTGACGGTGCAAGCAAGAATAGACCGTGAACTCAAGGAAGAAGCGGATGCAGTCTTGGCGGCCCTCGGTCTGTCTACGGCCGAAGCGATTCGGATCTTCTTGCAGCAAGTGGTCAACAGCGGCGGATTGCCGTTTCGCCCGTCCGTGAAGCAGCCTAGTCCGGAAACCCAGGCGGCGCTTGCCGAACTTGAGGACGGTGGAGGGCAGACTTTCACGAACACAGCCGATCTGTTCGCCGATTGGCGGCGTTAGCCCATGTCGCTTGCCATCCGCCAGTCCACTCGCTTTCGCCGAGATGTCAAGCGCTTGCTGCGCCAGGGCGCGGACATCGCGCGGCTGGAGGCGGTGGTCGAGAAGCTTGTCGCCCAGGCCCCCGTGGATGAGCGCTACCGCGACCACGCGCTCATCGGGAACTGGAGCGGCTGTCGCGAGTGCCATTTGCAGCCGGACTGGCTGCTGATCTACCGCATCGAGGGTGACGAGCTGCAATTGGTCAGAACCGGCTCCCACGCCGAATTGTATGGACGTTAGCGCATTCTAGTCTATCCTCCTTGTCGTGTCAACGTGGTATACTTACCGCATGCGACACCGACTCCTCCTCTTCATCTGTCTCGCGCTGACGGCGCTTGCCACAGGCTGCCGCGCGTTTGCCACCACGCCGCTGCCGACGCCACCGCCGGCCACGCCGCCTGCTGGCCCCACGTCGTCGGCCGCGCCGACCCAGTCGGCTGCGCTAGAGGCCCCCGCGTCGCCGCGCCCGCGGGATGCGCTCGTGGTCGCGGTGAGCCGCGATCCGCTCAGCCTCGACTCCGGCGACCTGGTGGACCCGACGGGGCTGCCGGCCCTGCGCCAGATATTCGACACCCTGACGGGACTCGGCCCCGACGGGGAGATCGCGCCGCAGTTGGCGACCGGCTGGCGGGCCAACGGCGACGCGACCGAATGGACGTTCACCCTGCGGCCCGGCGTCCGCTTCCATGATGGAACACCGCTGACCGCTGCCGCCGTCAAGTTCAACTTCGACCGCTGGACGGACCCTGATTTTGCCGCCGGCGCGCGCGGCGACGGGAAGCAGTTCCAGGTCTGGTCCGACATCTTTGGCGGCTACCGCGGCGCGGGCAGTCTGGTGACTGACGTTGTCGCCGGCGATGGGGAGGTGACGTTTCGCCTGGCGCGGCCGGCCGCCTACTTCCCGGCGTTTCTTGCCCTGCCGTATTTTGGCATCAGCAGCCCCGACGCGGTGACGCGGGCCGGCGGGCGCTACGGCGCGCCGGACGGGGGCGCGGTTGGGACGGGGCCGTTTCGGCTCAAGGAGTGGCAGTCCGGCGCGCTGCGCCTGGAGCGATTCGCGGACTACTGGGGTGGGCCGGCGGCGGCCGAGACTCTGACCATCGAGGCATTCGGCGATGCCGACACGCAGTTGGCGGCGCTGGCCGATAGCCGCGCCGACCTGGCGCCAGACATTCCCGTGGACCGTGCGGCGGCGGTCGGGGCGCGTGGCCTCATCCCCGTGCCGCGTCCCTCTCTCTCCGTGAGCTACCTGGGCATCAACCAGCGCTACCGTCCATTGAACGACAGGCGCGTGCGGCAGGCGATTGCGAAGGCTCTCGACGGGGCGGCGCTGGCCGCCGCGCTGCCGGCCGGATCGGCGAGTCCCGCCGACCAGTTTGTCCCGCCCGCCCTGTGCTGCCGCATCGGCCAGGCGGGGCCATCCGTGAGCGGCGACGCGCGGGAGATGCTGTCTCAGGCAGGCTTTCGGGACGGTCTGTCGGAGGTCGCCGGGCCGGACGGCAAGCTGCAACGGCTAGAGCTGTGGTACAGCAACTCGCCCCTCGGTCCCAGCGTCGCGCCCCTGGCGAAGGCGGTCGCGGCGCAGCTCGAGGCGGCGGGCATCAAGGTGACGCTGCGGGAGGATGAGTGGGCGAGCTTCCTGGCGGAACGGAAGGGGGGCCAGTTCCCGCTGTTCCTGCTGAGCTTCCCAACGCCCTCCGGCCGCAGCGAGGCGCTCGACGACCCGTATGCTTTCCTGACGCCGCTGTTCGGCGTGCTCTCGGTGAGCGAGACGGGCTACAACAATCCGGCCGTGATTGATGCGCTTAAGGAAGGGGAGACGGCGGCCGACTCGGAGCGCCGACGCAACGCTTATCGCCAGGTCGCGCAGATGTTGCGTGAGGATGTCCCGCGCGTGCCCCTGGTCTACCCGCTCGGCCTCGCCGTGACTCGCGGCGGTGTCGAGGGATATGTCCCGTCCGCATTGGGCGCTGAGAGCCTGGCGGCCGTGCGCGTGGCGCGGTAAAGGGGCTGTCAGGCTGTCGCCGTGGGTTTGAAATTAGGCTAGGTGCGGCTACAATTTCCCTAGAAGACCAGCCATAGAAAGGCGCGACTATGCATCGAGCGAGGTCCGGATCGGGAGAGCTGCGCAGACTCCAGAACGAAATTGACCGCCTGTTGGGGCAGACCGGGTTTCCGTCACCCTGGTCGGCGCTGTATGGGCAGTCGGTGTTCCGCCCCCCGACCGACGTGTACGAAACCGATGAGGCGCTGATTGTCTGCGTCGAGATCGCCGGGATGCGCGAGGAAGACTTCCGCGTGGCGCTGAGCGACGGCACGCTCTTGGTCGCCGGGGTGCGCCGCGATACAGCGCCGAAGCGCGGATACCATCGGATGGAGATTGCCTGGGGCCCGTTCCAGGCTGAAATTGCGGTGCCCGTTCCCATCCGCGAGGATGCCATCGAAGCCCAATATCAAGACGGATTCCTCACGATCACTTTGCCCAAGGCGGGCCGACGGCGGATCCCCGTCCAGACGCCGCCCGAGGAGATATCATAACGCAATGACTACGGAATCAATGTCACCCATTTTTAAGAAGGACGGCCAGGAGCCGGTTGACGAGGAGCCGAAGGCCGACAAGGAGCAAAGCCCGGCGATCCCCTCCGAGCTGCCGATCCTACCGCTGCGCAACACCATTGTCTTCCCGTTCCCCGTTCTGACCCCGCTGGCGGTCGAGCAGCCGCGGGCCATTCGCCTGGTGGACGACGTGGCGCTGGGCGACCGCATGATTGGCCTGGTGGGGATGCAGGACCCGTCTATTCCAGAGCCTGGCCCCGGCGAGGTCTACAGCGTCGGCACGGCGGCGGTGATCCACCGCCTGTTCAAGTCGCCCGACGGCTCGATTCGCCTGTTCATCCAGGGCTTGCAGCGCATCCGGATAGACGAGTGGACCGCGACCGAGCCATACCTGAAAGCGAAGATTTCGGTCATTGCCGAGGAAGCCGAGACATCCCTGGAGACTCAGGCGCTCATGCGCTCGACGGTGGACCTGTTCCGCCGTCTCGTGGAGCTAGTGCCGAACCTGCCGGACGAACTAAGCCAGGCGGCGGCCAACATCGAGGACCCGCTCAACCTGGTGTACCTGATCGCCAGCTCGCTGCGCATTGACGTGCCGGACGCCCAGGAGGTCCTGGAGCTGGACGACATCGGCGCGAAGTTCCGCAAGCTGATGACCGTGCTAAACCGCGAGCTTGAAGTGCTGGAGTTGGGCCGCAAGATCCAGACCGAAGCCCAGTCCGAGATGAACAAGCTCCAGCGAGAGTACTACCTGCGCGAGCAACTCAAGGCGATTCAGAAGGAGCTGGGCGAGGGCAGCGAGCAGGAGCGCGAGGTCGAGGAGTACCGCCAGAAGATCGAGACGGCGGGGATGCCTGAAGAGGCGCAGCGCGAGGCGATGCGGGAGCTGGACCGTCTTCGCGCCCTGCCCGCCGCCGCCGCCGAGTACTCGGTCATCAAGAACTACCTGGACTGGCTGGTGAATCTACCGTGGGTCAAGGCGACGGTCGACCGCCTCGACATACCCCGCGCCCGGGAAATCTTGGACGAAGACCACTACGACATCAAGGAAGTCAAGGAGCGTATCCTGGAGTTCCTGGCCGTGCGCAAGCTCCAGCTCGATCGCGCCAGGGCGAGCGGTGACGACGCGCCGCCCATCGAGGCGGCGGCCGAGGTGGGCGAGGGCAACGAGGAGCGCGGCGCGACGTCGGAGTCTGGGCCGGCCCAACCGGGGACGGGCGCGATCCTGTGCTTCGTCGGCCCGCCGGGCGTCGGCAAGACGTCGCTCGGACGGTCCATTGCCCGCGCCCTGGGTCGCGAGTTCATCCGCATGTCCCTGGGCGGCATGCGCGACGAGGCCGAGATTCGCGGCCACCGCCGCACCTATGTCGGCGCGATGCCGGGCCGCATCATCCAGTCCGTCCGCCGCGTTGGGACGCGCAACCCGGTGTTCATGCTCGATGAGGTGGACAAGATCGGCTCGGACTGGCGCGGCGACCCGTCGTCGGCGCTGCTCGAGGTGCTCGACCCGGCCCAGAACAGCACGTTCCGCGATCACTACCTGGACGTGGACTTCGATCTGAGCCAGGTGCTCTTCGTCTGCACAGCGAACCTGCTCGACCCGATCCCGGAGCCGCTGCGCGACCGCATGGAGATTATCCGCCTCGACGGCTACACCGACGAAGAGAAGGTACACATCGCGCGCAACTACCTGGTCGAGCGGCAGCTGACCACGAACGGCCTGCGGGAGGGCGAGGTCACGTTCAGCGACCTGGCGCTGCGCCGGATCGCTGAGGATTACACCCGCGAGGCGGGCGTCCGCAATCTGGAGCGGGAGATTGGCTCGGTCGTGCGCAAGGTGGCCGTCAAGATCGCGGCCGGCGAGGGAGAGCGCTTCGAGATTGACGAGGGCGATGTCCGCACCTACCTGGGTAAGCCGCGCTTCTTCGCCGAGGTCGCCGAGGCCACCAGCGTGCCCGGCGTCGCCACGGGGCTGTTCGTGACCAGTGTCGGCGGCGGCATCCTGTTCATCGAGGCGACGCGCATGCCGGGCGGCAAGGGGCTGCAGGTGACGGGCCAGCTGGGCGAGGTCATGCGGGAGTCGGCCCACATTGCCCTGAGCTACGTTCGCTCGCGCGTCAAGGCGCTGGACATCCCGGACGACTTCTTCGCCCGCAATGACATCCATGTCCACGTCCCAGAGGGCGCGACGCCAAAGGACGGCCCGTCGGCCGGCATCACCATGGCGACGGCCATCGCCTCCCTGCTGACCGGGCGGTGCGTGAAGCCGGATCTTGCCATGACCGGCGAGATCACGTTGCGCGGGCGCGTGCTGCCGGTCGGGGGAATCAAGCAGAAGGTCCTGGCGGCGCACCGCGCCGGGCTGAAGGAAGTCATCCTGCCGAGCCGCAACGAGCCGGACCTGGACGATCTCTCCGACCAGGTGCGCCGCGAGCTGGCGTTCCACCTGGTGGAGACGATGGATGAGGTGCTTGCCATCGCGCTGTGCGACGAGGTGACCGGCGAGCCGGTGGGGCGCGCGGCGAGCGCCGATGGGAGTCTCACGGCGGTAGAGCCGGCGGTTGTGGATGCGGTGCAGGATGCTGTGAACCCGACGTGAGAAGAGCCGACCCTAAGACCCTCACCCTCTCCCACAAGGGGAGAGGGGGGAAGAGGGACGGGCGTGCGTTTCGTAGTGACGACTTTAACGCTTGCTGTGAATTGACAAAGGAGGTGACGATGTCCTAGAGTTAGCGTGCCTAACCCGTTCAATGAACAGGAGCTAACTCATGGTGGACATCGACACCTTCCTATTGGAATTGTACGTCATGGCCGATGACTTCGTCAAAGGCCAACCGACGCCCGCGCCGCGCCCTGGCCCCCATGCGTCCCTCAGCCCGGGTGAGGTCATCACCTTGGCCTTGGTCGGACAATGGGCGCGCTTCCAAAGCGAACGCGACTTCTACCGCTGGGCAGAGGTGCGCTTGCGCTCGGCGTTCCCGACGTTGCCCGACTACGGGCAGTTCAATCGGCTTCAGCGTCAACAGACCCAGACGATCATCGCCTTCAGTCAGCATCTGGTGACGCAGTTGAACGCTCGGCGGTGCCCCTACGAAGTGATGGACGGCTTTGGGGCGCGCACGCGCAACTATCAACGTCGCGGCGCGGGCTGGATGGCCGGTGAAGCCAACATCGGACGCTGCACCCGCCTCGGCTGGTATGAAGGCTTTCATGTCCTGGATGCCGTGACCCCGCAAGGTGTCATCACTGGCTTCGGCTTCGCGCCGGCGTCGACCAAAGAACAGCCGTTTGCCGAGACGTTCTTGGGCGTGCGCGCGTTTCCCGACCCGCGCTTGCCTGAAGTGGGCCGCCCGGCCCTGGGCGAGTACATCACCGACAACGGCTTCTGCGGTCAGGCGAACCATGCCCATTGGGCCGAGGACTATGGGGCGCGGGTGATCAGTCCACCCCAACGCCGCAGTCGTCACCCCTGGCCCGAGGCGTTGCGCCGCTGGCTTGCCCGTCTGAAGCAGATCGTCGAAACCGTTCACGACCGTCTGCTGAATGACTTTCGGCTGGACAAGGATCGCCGCCATACTGTCGCGGGCTTTCGCATGGGCCTGGCGGCCAAGGTCGCCTTGCACAACTTCTGCATCTGGTTGAACGACAAGCACGGTCGGCCCGCACTCGCCTTCGCCGACTTGGTTGACTGGTAGGCCAATCTCTAATTCACAGCAAGCGTTTTAGTCGTTCTGCGACCGCGAGAGCGACTGGAAGTCGCCACTACATGTCTCTGGTAGCTCCACGCTATGCTGTGGAGCTACCATTTCTCTCATTGCACGCGCAGCAGCCAGTAGATTTTACCTTCGGACCCGTTTAGGCTGTGATCGGGGACGGCTCGCTTGTGGCGATGACGGCATACTCGAACGAGTCGGCCAGCGCCTGCCACGACGCCTCGATGATGTTGGTCGAGGCCCCCACCGTGCTCCACGTCATGTCGCCGCTCGCCGAGTCGAGCAGCACGCGCGTTACCGCGCCGGTCGCGGCGTGGGAGTCCAGGATGCGGACTTTGTAGTCCACCAGGCGCATTGCCGCCAGGTGCGGGTAGTGCGGGACGAGCGCCTTGCGCAGCGCGCGGTCCAGGGCGTTGACCGGGCCGTTGCCGTCGGCGACGGTGTGCGCGACCTCATCCCCAACCTTCACCTTGACCGACGCCTCGGCCAGCAGGCCGCGGCCCTGGCGGTGTTCGACGATCGCGTGGAAGTCAATCAGCTCAAACGGCGGCTGATAGCCGGGCTGCACCCGCCGCAGCATCAGGTCTACCGACGCCTCGGCCCCCTCGAACGAGAAGCCCTGGTTTTCCAGCTCCTTCACCCGTTGCAGTACTTCCCGTACCCCACTCTTCCCGTTCACTTCGACCCCGAACTCGTCCGCCTTATAGAGGATGTTCCCCTGGCCGGATAGCTCCGAGATGACGACGACCTTTTCGTTGCCGACGAGGGTCGGGTCAATGTGCTGGTAGCTCTCTTCGACGCGCAGGATCGCCGCGACGTGGGTGCCGCCCTTGTGGGTGAACGCGGCCGAGCCGACGTAGGGCAGGCGCGGGTCGAGGCCCATGTTGGAAACCTCGGCGATGTAGCGGGACAGCTCGGTCAGGCGGGTCAGCGCGCCCGGCGTGAGGACTTCGTAGCCCATCTTGAGCGCCAGGTTGGGCACAATCGTGCACAGGTTCGCGTTGCCGACGCGCTCCCCGTAGCCGTTGACCGTCCCCTGCACGTGCATTGCCCCGTGGCGCACGGCCGCCAGGGTGTTGATGACCCCACAGCCGGCGTCGTCGTGGGCATGGATACCGATAGGGACACCGGGGATGGCCGCCACTGCCGCGTCTACGATGTCCTCCACCTCCCACGGCATGCAGCCGCCGTTGGTGTCGCACAGGACGACGACATCGGCGCCGGCGCTTGCCGCCGCCTGGATGGTCTTGAGGGCGTACGCCGGGTTGCGCTTGTACCCGTCAAAGAAATGCTCGGCGTCGTAGACGACCTCGCGCCCGTGGGACTTGAGGTAGGCGACGGTGTCGCCGATCATCCCCAGGTTCTCTTCGAGGGTGGTGCGCAGGACGTGCTCGACGTGCAGGTCGGAGGATTTGCCGAAGATGGCAATGGCCGGGGTTCCCGCGTCCACGAGGAGCTGTACCTGGGCGTCCTCGGCGACGGGCGTGTCGGCCTTGCGGGTGGAGCCAAAGGCCGTGACACGGGCGTGGCGCAGGGGGAGACTGCCGACGCGGCGGAAATACTCGATGTCCTTGGGGTTCGAGCCGGGCCAGCCGCCTTCGATGTAGTCAACGCCGAATTCATCGAGGCGGGATGTGATCTTGAGCTTGTCTTCGACGGACAGGGACACGCCGGCGTGCTGGGTTCCGTCGCGGAGGGTGGTGTCGTAGATCAGGATGCGCATTCGCTCTCTCCTTGCCCGCGTGGGGCGGTTGGGGCCGCGGACCGTCCGTCAGGGCTGGCTCCGCAAGCGCCATTGCGGGGAGGAGCGCCGCCTGTGCCGCCGCCACCCCCGCACGAACTCAGGGGTGACAGCGCACTGTCACCCCCGGCCAATAATGATAATCGAAGTGCAGGGATACGCGGACAGAGACACGCGCCGGGCGGCCCGCGTCTCGTCGGCCGTCACGGCATGCCGAAGCATGGGACAGGTCACACTCATCACCCGGCGGCCGCCTCGACGCGGCGCTCGTGTTCGCTCTCGAAGGCGGCGATGTCGCCCGACAGGTTCATGAGGTAGCCTAGCTCGTCAACGCCCTGGAGCAGGCACGTCCTGGCGAACGGGTCAATCGGGAAGCGTACCATCTGCCCGTCGGGCAGCGTCAGCGTCTCAGCTTCGAGGTCCACGGCGACCGTAGCGTCGGGGTCGGCGGCCAACTGCGCCATCAACGTCTCGTGCACTTCGCCCCCGACGGCGACCGGCAGGAGGCCGTTCTTCAGGGCGTTGTTGCGGAAGATGTCGGCGAACGACGTGCTGATGATGGCACGGAAGCCGTAGTCCACCAGCGCCCACGGCGCGTGCTCGCGCGAGCTGCCGCAGCCGAAGTTGTCGCCGGCGAGGAGGACCTGCCGCCCTTTCATCTCTGGCTCGTTGAGGATGAAGTCCGGAATCGGCTCGCCGTCGCGGTAGCGCCAGTCGGAAAAGAGGTACTGGCCGAGCTGATGCTTGTCGGTCACCTTGAGGTAACGGGCTGGGATAATCTGGTCGGTGTCAATGTTGGCCGTCGGCATGACGACGACCTGGCTGCGGAACGGTTTCAACGGTTCGGGCATGGCGATGTCCTTATGCGATACGTGGAACACCTGCTTGTTTGCAGATCTCGTTTGCGGTGATGCGGTCGAAGACGCGATGCCGTTTCACGGGAATGACCTTGACGCCATTGGTGTAGATGGAGTGTTTGGCTCCCTCGCGCAGCAAGGTGAAGCCATGCTGCTCTAGATGCCGCACCAGGTCAACCCGTTTGACAGACACTAGACCTCTACGGATACTGGCTCGATCAAGAAGCGGCCAACCGGAATCTCTTTGCCCAGTTGACGATATGCCACGACCATCTCCTTGAGTGCGTCTTCAACACTCTCGCGGCACTCGGCGAGGGTTTCCCCCTCGCTGATGACTTCAGGCCACTCGACAACCTGACCCATGAAGCCCGACGGCGTCTCGATGTACTTGACCAGATAGTTTTGCACCATCTCTGACCCTCCCTGCCATAACACCACGCTCACTGAGGGTAGGATTGTAGCCGACATCGAGCGACAGTCAAAACCGCTACATCATTGTCCGCACGTCGGTGACGACGCCGGTCAGGGCGGTCGCGGCGGCGGTGAGCGGGCTGGCGAGGAACGTCCGCCCGCCGCGCCCCTGGCGCCCCTCGAAGTTGCGGTTGCTCGTGCTGACGCAGTACTGGCCGGGGCGCAGCTCGTCGCCGTTCATGGCGATGCACATGCTACAACCGGCCTCGCGCCATTCCGCGCCCGCCGCCTTGAAGACCTGGTCCAGGCCCTCACTCTCCGCCTGGGCCTTAATCTCGGCCGAGCCGGGCACGACCATGACGCGCACGTTCGGGCTAACGGTGCGGCCCTTCAGCAGGCCGGCTGCCTGGCGCAGGTCGGTGATGCGCGAGTTGGTGCACGAGCCGATGAACACGACGTCCACGGGGTGGCCGAGTAGAGGCTGGCCCGGCCGCAGGTCCATGTAGGCCAGCGCCTTTTCCAGGGAAGTGCGCTGGAGCGCATCCGAGAAGTCGTCGGGGCTGGGAACGCGGCCCGTGATGGGCATGCCCATGCCGGGGTTGGTGCCATACGTAATCATCGGCTCCAGCTCGTCGGCGTTGAGGGTCATCGAGCGGTCATAGGTCGCGCCGTCGTCGGTCGGCAACATTTGCCAGCGGGCAACGGCCGTCTCCCAGGCTTCGCCCTTCGGGGAGAAGGGCCGGCCGGCCAGGTACTCGAAGGTCGTGTCGTCCGGCGCGATCATCCCGGCGCGCGCGCCGCCCTCGATGCTCATGTTGCACACCGTCATGCGCCCCTCCATCGTCAGGGCGCGGATGGCGCTGCCGGTATACTCGAAGACGTAGCCGGTGCCGCCGCCGACGCCGTTCCGGGCGATGACGGCCAGGATGATGTCTTTGGCCGAGACGCCGGGGTGCAGCGTGCCGTCCACGCGCACTTCCATCGTCTTGGGCTTGCGCTGGAGGAGGCACTGGGTGGCGAGGACGTGCTCGACCTCGCTCGTGCCGATGCCGAAGGCCAGCGCGCCGAATGCGCCGTGGGTCGAGGTGTGGCTGTCGCCGCAAACGATGGTCATGCCCGGCTGCGTCAGGCCCAGCTGCGGCCCGATGACGTGGACGATGCCCTGCTCGCGCGTGTCAATGTCGTACAGGGTGATGCCAAAGTCGCGGGCGTTTGTGCGCATCTGCTCGATCTGCTTCGCGGCCATCACGTCCATGATGGGGATCGAGCGCGGGGTCGTCGGGACGCTATGGTCAATCGTGGCGACGGTGCGGTCGGGCCGACGCACCGTCAGGCCCTTCTCGCGCAGGCCGGTGAATGCCTGGGGCGAGGTCACTTCGTGCACCAGGTGCAGGTCAATGTAGAGGACCGTGGGCGCGCCGGGGTCGGTCTTGACGACGTGGCTGTCCCAGATTTTCTCGAACAGAGTCCGTGGTCGGTTCGCAGACATAGGATCCTTTCCCGTTCCATATAATTGTCCCTCCTCTATCCCCCGCCCCTTCCTCCCCCCACAAGTGGGGGAGGAAGGGGTGTCGAGCGCAGCAAGACGGGGGAAGGTGAGGGATAGAGTTCAGGGCGTGATGACGCCTTCGGGGACGCCCGGCGTCACGCGCTGGGCCGCTTGCTCGCGCGCGCCGACGAGACGATTGAGCGCAGCGATGTAGGCCCGCGCCGACGCGACGAGGGTGTCCGTATCCGCGCCGTGGCCGTTGACCAGAATGCGCTTGCCGTCCATGCCCTCACCCTCGACGCGCACGCTCACCTCGGCCATGGCGTCTATGCCGGCGGTGATGGCGTTGATGTTGAATTCGAGAAGGCGGTTGGGAACGCCGATGATGCGGTCAATCGCCTTGTACGCGGCGTCTACCGGCCCGGTGCCCATGGTCGCTTCCGTATGCTCGTCGCCGACGGGGCCGGTCATGCGCACCGTGGCGGTGGGGATGCCGGGGAACCCGGAGTGGATGTGAAGCTGGTCGAGCTGCCAGTACTGGGGCGGCGCGAACACTTCGTCCAGCACCAGGGCCTCCAGATCGCGGTCGGTGACGACTTTCTTTTTATCACACAGGTCCTTGAACCGCTCGAACGCCTTCTGCACCTCCTCGCGGGACAGATTGTAGCCCAGCTCCTTGAGGCGCTCGGCCAGGGCGTGGCGGCCGCTGTGCTTGCCCAGCACGAGCTTGCTCTGGGCGACGCCGACGGTCTCGGGGCGCATGATCTCGTAGGTCAGGTGGTGCTTGAGCATGCCGTCCTGGTGGATGCCGGCCTCGTGGGCGAAGGCGTTCGCGCCGACGATGGCCTTGTTGGGCTGGACGGGGATACCTGTATAGTGGCTGACCAGGCGGCTGGCGCGGTAGATCTGCGTCGTGTCCACGGCCGTGGTCAGGCCGAAGACGTTGGGGCGGGTGTGCAGCGCCATGACTACCTCTTCGAGGGAGGTGTTGCCGGCGCGCTCGCCGATGCCGTTGATCGTTACCTCGACCTGCCGCGCGCCGTTCTGGACGGCGGCCAGGGTGTTGGCTGTCGCCAGGCCCAGGTCGTCGTGGCAGTGGGCGGAGATGACAATCTGGTCCGCGCCTGGCACGCGCTCGCGGATGGCGCAGATCAGGCCGCCGAACTCCTGGGGCGTGGTGTAGCCGACGGTGTCCGGGATGTTGACCGTCGTCGCGCCGGCCTCGATGGCCGCCTCGACCGCCTGGAACAGGAACTGTGGATCGGAGCGGCCAGCGTCTTCGGGCGAGAATTCGACGTCGTCGCATAGCGACCGGGCGTAGCTCACCATCTCGCGGATCTGCTTGAGGCAATCTTCCCGCGAAATCTGGAGCTTGTGCTTCAGGTGGATGTCGGAGGTGGCGAGGAAGGTGTGGATGCGGTGGCGCGGGGCGTGGCGCACGGCGTCGTAGCAGCGGTCAATGTCAACTTTGGCGGCGCGGGCCAGGCCGGTGATAACGGGCGGCCCGTTGGGGCGGTCTTCGCCAAGCGGCCCGACTTCGATGGCGATGCGCTTGACGGCCTCGTAGTCGCCGGGCGAGGCGATGGGGAACCCGGCTTCGATGATGTCTACGCCCAGCCGCACGAGCTGCTTGGCGACTTCGATCTTCTCATCCTCATTCATGGTCGCGCCAGGCGACTGCTCGCCGTCGCGCAGGGTGGTGTCGAAAATCAGGACGCGGTCGGGTACGTGTGGCTCGGACATGGTTGGTATGCTCCTTGAGAGTGAGGGGCACGCGGCAAGGGGCCGGAGGGGCGCATGGGGGCAAGACCCCCTCCCGCGTGCGCCTCACAGCGTGTCATTGTCGGTTGGTAATTTCAGTGGTTCCGCAAACTCTCGGTAGCCCACCTGGCTACCGCATCTAAGGCCATCTTCGCTCACAGCGCCTCCTTTCCTTGCGACGCCCTAACGCGGGACACAGGCGTCTCCGATGGTATGTCGGTCGCGCCTGTGTCCCTACTTGTCCGTTAGCTATCCTCGGCCTCGCCCGCCTTGACCGGCTGGCCCTGCTGTACCAGAGGGCTGACCTTCGGATTCAGCCACGGCATCATCGCCCGCAGCCCCAGGCCAACCTGCTCGATCTGACTGCCCGCCTCGCGCGCCCGCTCGGCGTTGAAGAACGGGCGGTCCTCGGCGTTCTCGCGCAGCCATTGCTCGGCGAAGCGCCCGCTCTGGATGTCGTCCAGCATGCGGCGCATCTCGGCCTTGGTCCCGTCGTTGATGACGCGCGGCCCGCCGGTGTAGTCGCCGTACTCTGCCGTGTCCGAGACAGAGTAGCGCATGTAGCTCAGGCCGCCCTGGTACATCAGGTCAACAATGAGCTTCAGCTCGTGCAGGCACTCGAAGTAGGCAATCTCCGGCTGGTAGCCCGCCTCGACCAGGGTCTCGAAGCCGGCCTGCACCAGGTGCGAGACGCCGCCGCACAGCACAGCCTGCTCGCCGAACAGGTCGGTCTCGGTTTCCTCGGTGAACGTCGTCTCGACGATGCCGGCGCGGCCGGAGCCAATCGCTACACCGTAAGCCAGGGCCGTCTGGAAGGCGCGGCCGGTGGCGTCCTGCTCGACCGCGATGAGCGACGGCACGCCGCCGCCATCCTTGTAGACCTCGCGGACGCGGTGGCCGGGCGCCTTCGGGGCGATCATGGCGACGTCCACGTCCTGCGGCGGCTGGACGGTCTTGAAGCGGATGGCGAAGCCGTGGGCGAACATGAGCATCTTGCCCGGCTTCAGGTGCTTCTCGACGTTCTCGCGGTAGACGTGGGCCGTCGAGGTGTCCGGCACCAGCATCATGATGATGTCTGCCATCTCCGCCGCGTCGTCTACCGAGTAGACGCGCAGGCCGTCGGCCTCGGCCTTGGCGCGCGACTTGCTGCCCTCGTGCAGACCGACCACCACGTCAACGCCGCTGTCCTTGAGGTTCAGCGCGTGGGCGTGCCCCTGGGAGCCGTAGCCGATGACGGCGACGGTTTTCCCTTCGAGGTACTTCGTGTCGGCGTGGCGGTCGTAGTAAATGTTAGCCATTCAGAGGCTCCTTGTACCTTATGCGTTGCTGATGACACGCCACTCGCCGCGGGCGTGCTCGTCGGTCTCTTCCTGGAACAGCGGCTCGTCGCTGCGGGTCATGGCGATGAGGCCGGTGCGCACCATCTCGCGGATGCCAAAGGGCTGCATGAGCTGGACGAAGGCGTCTACCTTGGCCGGGGTGCCGGTCATCTCGATGATGAGCGACTGCTGCCCCACGTCCACGATACGGGCGCGGTAGATGTCCACGAGCTGCATGATCTCGCCGCGCTGCTGGGCATCGGCGCTGACCTTGATGAGCAGCAGGTCGCGCAGCACGGTCGGGGCGTCGGTAATGTCCTCGACGAACAGGACGTTGACCAGCTTGTAGAGGTTGCGTTCGACCAGGCTGTGGTCGGCGAGGTTAGAGTCGACGACGATGGTCATGCGCGAGACGGAGGGGTCCTCGGTCTCGCCGACGGTGAGGCTCTCGATGTTGAAGTTGCGGCGGCGGAACAGGCCGGCCACGCGCGCCAGCACGCCAGGCTTGTTGTCCACCAGGGCCACGAGTGTATGTTTCATGGTAAGCTCCTTCGCGCCTACACGCTGGCCGCGCCGATGCCGGCGGCCTTCATCTCTTCCGTCACCTCGATCACATCTCCCTCGACCGGGCGGCGGATCATGTCGGACAACGAGGCGCCGGCGGGCACCATCGGGTACACGACTTCTTCCATCTCGACGCGGAACTCGATGAGCACCGGGCCGCGCATCTCGCGTACCTTCTGGATGGTGGGGGCGACTTCGTCGCGGCGGCTCACGCAGAAGGCCGGAATGCCGTAGGCGTCGGCGATCTTGGTGAAGTCTGGGTTGAGCAGCGGCGTGGCGGAGTAGCGCTTCTCGTAGAAGAACTCCTGCCACTGGCGCACCATGCCCAGGAAGTTGTTGTTGATGATGGCGATCTTGATGTCAACGTTCTCCTGGACCGAGGTCGCCAGCTCGGCCATCGTCATCTGGAAGCCGCCGTCACCGGCGACGACCCACACTTCCTCGTCGGGCAGCCCCATCTTGGCGCCGATGGCCGCGGGCAGGGCGAAGCCCATCGTGCCGAGGCCGCCGGAGGTGATCAGGGTGCGCGGGCGGTCGTGATTGTAGTACTGCATCTCCCACATCTGGTGCTGGCCCACGTCGGTCACGGTCACGGCGTTGCCGCCCGTCGCCTCCCAGAGGTCGCGGATGACGTGGACGCTGTACAGGTGGCCGTTGTGGTCCTGATGCAGGATGTCGCGGGCGTCGGTGTCGCGTGCCCACTCCTGGATGGCGGCGATCCATTGGCTATGATCGGTTGGCTGGACGTGGGGATTCATCTCTTCCAGCGCCGTCTTGAGGTCGCTGATGATGGGCACGTCCACCTTGACGTTCTTGTTGACTTCAGTGGGGTCCAGCTCGATGTGGATCTTCTTGGCGTTGGGCGCGTAGGTCTTGATCGTGCCGGTCACGCGGTCGTCGAAGCGCATGCCGAAGGCGAGGAGCAGGTCGGCTTCCTGGATGGCGCGGTTGACATACGCCTCACCGTGCATGCCCATCACGCCGATGCACAGCGGGTGGGAGCGCGGGAAGGCGCCGATGCCGAGCAGCGTCAGGGCGACGGGCGTGTTGGTCTTCTCGGCAAACTCGCGCACCTCGTCGTAAGCGTCGGAGAGGACGATACCGTGGCCCGCCAGGATGACCGGGCGCTTGGCGTTGGCGATGAGATCGAGCGCCTGGGTCATGTTCTCGGAGAGGGCGCGCGGGCGCGGACGGTAGCCGCGCAGGCGGATGGGGCGGTCATCCCAGACGAAGTCGGTGGTCGCCTGCTGGCAGTCCTTGGAGATGTCCACCAGGACGGGGCCGGGGCGGCCGCTGCGGGCGATGTGGAACGCTTCGCGCAAGACGCCGGCCAGCTCGCGCACGTCGGTGACCAGGTAGTTGTGCTTGGTGACGGGCATCGAGACGCCGGTCACGTCCGTTTCCTGGAAAGCGTCTGTGCCAATGGCCTTGCTGCCGACCTGGCCCGTGATCGCCACCACGGGCGAGCTATCGAGCATGGCCGTCGCCAGGCCGGTGATCAGGTTCGTCGCGCCCGGGCCAGAGGTGGCGATGCACACGCCGACCTTGCCGGTGGCGCGGGCGTAGCCGTCGGCCATGTGGGACGCGCCCTGCTCGTGGCGAACCAGGACGTGATGGATGGGGTAGTCTACCATCGCATCGTAGGTCGGGAGAATGGCGCCGCCCGGATAGCCGAAGACGACGTCCACGCCTTCCCTCATCAGCACTTCCCAAACGATCTGTCCGCCAGTTCGCTGCATAGATACCTCCATGGTGGTCGTGTGCATGGCGCAAGATGGCCAATCACAGAAGAAAGATAGCGCGACGCCCGCGCGATCCGGAGCAATACGGCTGGCTCCGGGGCGAGGGCGTCATTGACCTCACAGGCGATGCATCCATCGCCGTATTCGGTTGGTTCGCGGCCTACGCGGTGGACGAGGCCGCCGTCAATGCGTCAAAAAACCCCTCAGCCTGCGCTGAGGGGTTTCGTTACCATTCGGTATGTCCCTGTGGACCGTCGGCGGCTCCTACCGCCCCCCAGCGCCTTTGACCTCCTCGACTACAATGACGAGGAGGCTGCTAATAAGGACGAGGGCGATCGAGCCGGTACGGTGCATCAAGGACATCTTTCTGGTTGAGATGCAATGGACGGTGGCGGTCTGCCCGCCATTCTAACATAGATAACGCCGCGTGTCAAGCGCAGATACGGCCTGTTGTGCGCAAATCCCGAAAACTGCCCCAATTTGATTTCAGCTTGACCTCTTACGCCCCCAGGCCGATAATGCTACCCATCGCCGTCCTGGCGGGCTTTTCAAGGAGGTGAGACAAGGTTATGGATGACAAGCGCCGGGTAGAGTTGGAAACCCGCCGCGCCTCGGTACACATGCCCCACACGACATTCTACGACCGCATCGTGCCGCTCTTATTCGTCGGTCTCGGTGTGCTGACAATTCTCCTCGTCGTCCTCGCCGCAACCGTTCTCCTGGGCATCTTCCCGTGGCGCTAGTTCCAAGAGGCATGACACATGAATCTCAATCTTGTACTTCCATTCTTCTCGACAATCGTGATGGCGGTCTTTGTTGTCAGCGTGCTTCACCGCTACTTCGTGCGTCGCTCCGCATTTTTCCTGTTCTGGGGCATCGGCCTCGCCATGTTCGGCGTAGGCTCGTTTGCTGAGGCGTACCTGGCCGTCCTGCCGTTCAACGCGTTTATTTTCTTCATCTGGTACGTCTTTGGCGCGGCCCTGAACGCGGCGTGGATCGGGCAAGGCACGGTCATGCTGCTGGCGCGCCGTCCCTGGGTGCGCTGGCTCACCAGCGGCCTGCTCATCGCCGGCAGTCTCGTGGTCATCGCCGTCTGGTTCAGCATGGCGCTCGACGCCTCCCGAGCCATCCCCGGAGAGCCGGTGAGCCTGTGGTATCGGAACGTCATGCCGCCCGACGCGGCCGTGCGCAAGCTGACCCCGATCTTCAACATCTATGGCCTGGTCACGCTGGCGGGCGGCGCCATCTGGTCGGGCTACCTGTTCTGGCGCAAGCGCGTCCTGCCAAACCGCGTCATCGGCAACGTGTTGATTGCCGTCGGGG
This sequence comes from Anaerolineae bacterium, assembly GCA_046328525.1. Classification (GTDB taxonomy): domain Bacteria; phylum Chloroflexota; class Anaerolineae; order Epilineales; family JAHCIE01; genus JBDHWG01. The sequence goes on along the minus strand of JAXLWK010000003.1, from coordinate 820,020 downwards.
CGCTGGCGATTGGCTCGGCCAGCACACTGACGCGCTTCGGCATCGGCGAGTACCTGTACATGGGCGAGCTTCTGGCGGCCACCCTGATGTACGTCGGCTTCCGCCAGGCCGGCGCGCCGGCGCCCGCCGCCAAGCGGCAGGAAGCCGCCGCCCAGGCCCGCTAAATACGTCGTGGCGGCTTTCCGGTAGCGTGGAGGCGCGGTATACCGCGCCTCTACCACCGTTCTCAACGCCGTCGGCTACTGAGTCTTCTTCTTGCTCGACGCGGCGATGTCCACACCCAGGGCGGCGGCTTTGGCGGCGTCGTCGGCCAGCTTCTCAGCGTGCGGCCCGCGCCCGGCGAGGCGCGTCAGGCGGCGCAGGCGCTCGGCGGTTCCGTCCGGAATCCGGGTGAGCCGCCAGCTCCAGTTGCCGCTGGCCTGGCCCGGCGTGTTCATGCGCGCCTCGCTGCCGGCGCCGATTACGTCCTGCATCGGGAAGATGGCCCAGCGCGCGACAGACATCAGGGCCAGGCGGATGAGCGGCCAGTTGATCGCCTGGCCGTGGGCGTCGGTGTAATCCAGCACGGCGGCCTGCTCTTTGGCGGGGGACGCCTGGAACCAGCCGACGCTCGTGTCGTTGTCGTGGGTGCCGGTGTAGACGACGCAGTTGCGCTCGTAGTTGTGGGGCAGGTACGGGTTCGACGAGTCGGTGCCGAACGCGAACTGAAGCACCTTCATGCCGGGGAAACCTTCGCCCTCGCGCAGCGCCTCCACGGCCGGGGTGATGACACCCAGGTCTTCGGCGATGATGGGCAGGTTGCCCAGGGCGGCGCGCACGGCGCTGAACAGGCGGGGGCCTGGCCCCGGCTTCCACTCGCCGTTGATGGCCGTCTCTTCGTCCGCCGGCACGCTCCAGTACGCGATGAAGCCGCGGAAGTGGTCCAGGCGTACGATGTCCACCGCCTCAAACGTGTGTCGGAAGCGCTCGATCCACCATGTGTACCCCTCGGCCTCCATCTCGTCCCAGCGGTAGAGCGGGTTGCCCCACAGCTGCCCGGTCGGGCTGAAGTAGTCCGGTGGGACGCCAGCCACCTCCGTAGGATGCCCCTCCACATTGAAGTAGAACATTTCCGGGTGCGCCCACGCATCCGCGCTGTCGTAGGCGACGAAGATGGGGATGTCGCCGATGATGCGGATGCCTTTCTTCGCGGCGTAGGCGTGCACTGCCGACCACTGGCGGTTGAACTCGTACTGATAGTAGACGTGGCGGGCGATGTCGTCGGCCAGCTCCTGCCGCCAGTGCGCCAGCGCCTCGGGCTGGCGCGTGCGGATGTCCTTCGGCCAGTCGCTCCACGCCGAGGAGAAGCGCTCCTTGAGCGCCATGAACAGGGCGAAGTCGGGGAGCCAACCGCTGTGCTGTGCGGCGTAGGCGTGCAGGGCCTGCCGCTCGGTTCCGGTCGCCGTGTGGGTGAACTGGCGGTAGGCGAGGCGCAGCATGGCGTTGCGCCACTCGATGACCGAGCCGAAGTCAACATGGGTGGCCGGGAAGTTGGGGCAGTTGGCAAGCTCGTCCGGGCTGAGCCGCCCTTCCTTCGCCAGGCGCTCCATGCTGATGAGCATCGGGTTGCCGGCGAACGCGGAGAACGACTGATACGGTGAGTCGCCGTAGCCGGTCGGGCCAAGGGGCATGATCTGCCAGAGGTTCTGCTCGGTCGCGGCCAGGTAGTCAATGAATGCTTCGGCCGCGCTGCCTAGCTCGCCCATGCCGTAGGGGCCGGGCAGCGATGTTGGGTGCAGCAGGATGCCGCTCGATCGCGGCGCGTTCAGCAGTGAGCCAGGGGCTGCGTGTGCCATAGGAAATCCGCCTGTTTTGGTGTAGAATTCTGGCTGAGGCGGCGACGTTCACACCCGCGTGAAGCCTGGCGGCGCCGCCACAGATTGTAAGCTTATTATATCACCCTCCGCCACCATCGCAAGCTCTTCACATGACGACTGGAGCCAGATGACGTCACACCCTCGGCATCCCCTGCATCGCCCTATTCAGCACCTGTTCGCCCGCATGCTTGCCCGCAGCGGCGACCTGGACCGGCGCTACTATGGCGCTCGGCGCCGACGTCTGCTCTCGCCGCTGCGGGGCCGCGTCCTGGAGCTTGGGCCTGGCACGGGGACGAACCTGGCGTACCTGCCAGCCGACGTGGAGTGGATCGGCGTCGAGCCGAACGAGTACATGCACCCGTACATTCGCCGCCAGGCGGAGGATGTGGGCCGCGCGATTGATCTGCGGGCCGCGCCGGCGGAGGCGCTCGATCTGCCGGATGGGAGCGTGGATGCCGTGGTGGGGACGCTCGTCCTGTGTTCGGTGGACGATCCGCAGCGCGTCTTGAGCGAGGTGCGGCGCGTGTTGCGGCCCGGCGGGCAGTTCGTATTCATCGAGCACGTCGCCTCGCCGGACGGCTCGGCTCGGCGGCGGATGCAGGACGTGACTCAGCCGCTGGTCACATTCTTTGGCGACGGCTGTCACCCCAATCGCGCGACGCTGGAGACCATCGAACGGGCCGGTTTCCGCGACCTCGATGTCGAGCATTTCAGCGTGCCCGCCTGGATTGTCGGCCCCCACATAGCAGGCGCAGCGACATTGTAGGTTAAGGTCCGACTCGGTTGCGTCCGGCCCGCCGGACAACCGGCTCGGCGCGAATATCACCAGAAAGGAACATATCCGATGACTGAAGAACAGACGAACGAGCTATCTGAGGAGTTCGAGAGCTACTCGCCGGCCTCTATTCCGGAAATTGTGGAGTCGAACGACGCCGACTGGCAGCGCGCCGGCGGCGAGGCGGGGGTGGAGCCGACTGCGGAGGACATCCCGATGCCAAACCCGGCCGACGTCATGCTGGCGGACGAGGACAGCGCGCCGGATTCAAAGGCGCGAGACTAGAAAAGAGCCGACTGAAGTCGGCGCTACGGGGGAGGAAGGTCGCTCCATAGTTTAGCGTGGAAGAGCGGAGTTACCCCCGCCGGTGGTGGTAGGGGCCGGTTTCAAACCGGCCCCTACTTCACCGCCTCTGGGAGGCGCTGGAGAGCTATCTCCAGCGCCAGCGCGATATGGCTCTTTCACGCTAACCTGCTGAGCGACAGGGAGAGAATGCCCTCCGCTAGAATCCCGGAATTGGTGTGACGGTGCGCTTAAAGTAGCGCCCATCACCGGGCATCAGGCTTTGCAGCCTGGCATCCAGGTTTCGATAATACGGCGTGAAGTCACGGAACTTGACATAAGCCCAGCCGGTCTTTGACCCCGGCGGCTGGTTGTCGGCGGTCGTGCCGTAGAAGTAGCATCCCGCGCCGACCTGCCCCTGGTATCGGCCATCGCCGGTGAGTTGCTGACTGCCGCACACCTCGCGCGTTGCCTCCACGATGCCGTCGCGCGCGACCGGCATGTAGAACAGGTAGCGGATGATGTTGCCTGAGACGACGGGCGGCATGGGCGGCGTGGCCGCTGCGTAGTCGCACGTTGCCAGGCTTCCATAGGTTGTGCCGGGGTACTGCTGAAGCTCACACCCGATGCTCGTGAAGTCTCCCTTCATGATCGCTTTGTGGGGCGCGCTGTCCGTCCACTGCTGTCGGGTCCTGGCCGCGTCATAGTTGCCGGCCGCAATCGTCTCCCCCGCACTCGAAAGTCCCGTGACACCCTCGTTCACTATGCGCTGCATGAAGTCTGGTTCGCCGGGCAACTGGTGCGAGACCGTGTTCCTCTGAGCCATCAGGTCGTCGTGCTTCCGAGCGGCTTCGTAGATTCGCGCATCCCAGATCAGCGGCGGCAAGCCCTGACTTTGGCGATACGCGTTGACTTCCGACGCCAGCGCATACCCCAGGCTGGCTGAGGCGGGCTGGCTCTCGCTCGCGATGACGGTGCTACCGCCGAGGACAAGAATCGCGACTGCCACCGCCATCATGGACCACTTACGCACTTGCTTTCCTCCTTCTGGTCTCGGGGCGCGGGCCGGCCTGCCCAATATGGGCAGGCGCCCCGATAACCCAGGGCGGCGCCGCGTCCCCGACGACTTCGAGCGGGTTTTGCGCCCCGTAGTATACCACACCTTGCTCAGGTTAACGTTTAGAAATCTTCACGAATCGGACAAGCTGTGCCGTTAACCGGGGGCGCGGCGCTCGCGGCGGGCGCGCCGGACCAGGATGGCCAGGGTGACGGCCGTCAGTGGTAGGGCGAACGCGAAGATGAAGACGGTGAAGGCGGGCAAGGCCGGGTGCTGCGCGGCCTCGAGGAGGAGGTATCCGATGTAGGCGACGTAGTACAGCAGGAAGAAGACGCCCTCGGCGCGGGAGATTGCGCCGCCCGTGAAGAAGATGGGCAGGCAGGCGACGGCCACAACGATCATCACCGGGATGTCGAAGGTCAGCGCCGCCGGCGGTATCGTGATGCCCTGGGGAGCCAGCACGGCGGTCAAGCCAAGCACTACGGTGATGTTGGCGATGTTGCTGCCGACGGCGTTGCCCACGGCGATATCCCGCTCGCCCTTGATGCTGGCCATGACGGTGATGGCGATCTCCGGGAGTGACGTCCCAATGGCGACGATGGTCGAGCCGATGATGAGCTCGCTGACACCCAGCGTGCGCGCAATAGCCGTCGCGCCGTCTACCAGCCACCGCGAGCCGACAATCAGCATCGCCAGGCCGGCCACGATGAAGCCGACCTGGATCAAGACGCTCTTCGTCGTTCGGCCGGCCCCTGTGCCGAACTGCTGCGCATACTCCTTTTTGACCTTGTCGCTCTCCTTGCGGCTCTCGCGGACGGCGTAGACGGTATACACCACGGCGATGGTGAACAGGAGCAGCCCATCCAGGCGGCCGAGCGTGCCGTTCCACGCCAGGCCCAGGAGCAGCAGCGAGAGGCCGATCATGATCGGCACGTCCAGGCGGATAAGGCGCAGGTCGGCGACCAGCGGCGCGATTACGGCGGCCAGGCCGAGGATCAACAGCACGTTGGCGATATTGCTGCCGACGACGTTACCGACGGCAAGCTCACTCTGACCGGCGAAGGCCGACTGGAGCGTCACGGCCAGCTCCGGCGAGCTTGTGCCGAAGGCGACGACGGTCAGACCGACGACAAGGGGCGAGATGCCGACGGAGGTTGCCAGGCGAGACGCGCCACGCACGAGGGCTTCCGCCCCTAGGATGAGAACGACCAGGCCGACGAGGAAGAGGACGAAGGTGACAGTGTCCATGGAACACGCTCCAAGGCGTCGAAGAGAGCGAGGCGTTGTGGCCCAGCCTGACAAGAGATGAGTGTGCTGCCCGGATTGTATGATACATCTGGAATTGAGCAGGTCAACAATGACAAAGCGAGGTTTTGCCATCCGCCCGCGTCTGGGGTAGACTAGCCCCTATCTCGTGCAACGCAAGAGGGACCGTTCATGCCACCAACCGGCTTTGTCAGTCATACCCCCATCCGCGTCCGCTACGCGGAAACGGATCAGATGGGCATCGCGCACCACACCGCCTACATCGTCTGGTTCGAGGCTGGGCGCTCGGACTGGATGCGGCAGCAGGGCTACTCCTACGCCGACTTCGAGAGGGCCGGCTACATGCTTCCGCTGTCCGAAGTCGGCGCGCGTTTCGCCCTGCCGGCCCTCTACGACGAGGAGGTCGTGGTGCAGACGTGGGTGTCGGAGCTGCGCTCCCGCAAGCTCCAATTTAGCTACCAGGTCGTCCGCCCGCCGGACAACACCCTTCTGGTCACCGGCTTCTCAACGCACATTGTCACCGACAAGGACGGCCGTGTGACGACGTTCCCGCCTGAGGTGCGTCAGGTGCTGGAGCAGGGAAGTAGCGCGGCATAACCGCGCCAGGAGAGAATGCCATGGGGCAGTGGGAAACGTTAGAGGCAGTCGAGCACGACCCGCGCAGAGTCAGCGGGGCATGGGTCTTCCGGGGTACGCGCGTTCCAGTCGCGGCACTCTTCGAGAATCTCAGAGACGGAGCGACGCTTGACCAATTCCTGGAGTGGTTCCCGGTCGTGGAGCGGTCACAGGCCGAACCTGTTCTGGATTTCGAGCTTCGACGGCTGGCGGAGATCTCGGCGCCTTCAAGCCCGGATTGATGCTATTCAGGCCGCTATAGAGGAGATCACGTCGGGCGATTACCGACAACTTCCCGCTTGAGAAGCTGTCCAGCGCTAGATATGCGCTACGGGAGGCGGAGGCGGTAACCGATGCCGCGCTCGGTGACGATGAGCGAGGGTTGTCCGGCGACACCGAGCTTCTGCCGCAGGCGGCTGAGATGCACCCACACGTAGTCGTCGCTTTCGACGTACTGCGGCCCCCAGACTCGGTGCAGGAGCTGCTTGTGGGTGAGGACGCGCCCGGCTTCGAGCGCCAGCTGGCTCAGGAGACGGTATTCTGTCGGTGTGAGGGGGATGTCGCGCCCGTCGAGCGTCACCGTTTTGTTGGTCTGGTCAATGTGGAGTGGGCCGTGCTCTATGAACGAGTCGGTCTCGCGGCGCGGCTGGGTGTACGTGGTCAGGCGGCTGAGTAGCTCGGCCGGGTTCCAGGGGTCGAGGATGTAGTCGTGCGCCCCGCGCGCCAGAAGCTCGTTGATCGCGCGCGGCTTGGCGCGGCCGGCGAACACGACAATGACGGCGTGCGTGCTCTGATGGAGATCGGCGAGGAGTGTCGCGTCGGGGTCGAGACGCTGTAATCCGACGAGAATGACCTGGGGTCGCCACGCGAGACAGATACCGAGAACGTCGGCGCCCTTCTCACACACGCGCAATTCGAAGCCGGCGCCGTCCAGCGCGGGCCGCAGCTCCCCGAGCCGCTGCTCGTCGCCATCGCACAGAAGAACACGGCCGACAGGGCGAGGCTCGAGCCGCAGACGGCGGCGCATCTCGTTCGTCGCATCGCGGGCACGCGCGATGGCCGCCGTCGCCGGTTCGGTGAGCGCGACTGTGTCTTCAACCGTGGTAAGCGCGTCTTCAATTGAGGTGAGGAGCGTGCGAAATTCGAGGTCGCTGGCGAGCCGGATCCCGGAGTCTTCGAGGGACTCAGCGTAGATCATGCTCACCGCGTCTACGGAGAATGGCATACAATGGCACCGCGTCCTTTGGATGTCGCGCCTCGCCGAAGAAGGTCCGGCGAGGCGCGATTCTGATTTGGAGGCTCATTGGGACATGCCGCTATCCGGGGTGCGATGCGCTGTGCGGCCCTACTCAATTCTACCACACCCGGCCTTGAATGCCAACCATGATTGGCCTCCGCTTACCTGACGAGCGGAGAGGCTGATTTCTTCCCTGCCGATCTAGGCAATATCCGGCTCCAGGACGCCGTAGCCCCCCTCCTTGCGGCGGTAGACCACATTGACCTGCCCCGTCTCGCTGTTCTGGAACAGGTAGAAGTCGTGTCCCAGAAGCTCCATCTGCTCGGCTGCTTCCTGGTCGTCCATCGGGTGAACGGCGAACCGCTTGCGGCGAATGATTGGCTCCTCTTCGTCGTCCGCGACCTCGCCGACAGCCACCTCGGTCGCGGCGGCGGCGGCCAGCGCATCCGCGCTGACGCCGCGGCCGCGCGAGCGGCTCTTGCGCTTGCCCTGGTAGCGATCCACCTGGCGCTGGAGCTTGTCGAACACGGCGTCCACGGCCTCGAAGGAGTCGGGGGCGCGCACCTCGGCGCGCATCACAGCGCCGCTGGCGCGGGCCGTCACCTGGGCGACGTACTGCTCGCCCTGGGTGCGCATCATCTGGGAGGCAAGCTCGACTGAGACACTCTGCATCCCTGGGAGGTGGCGCTCAATTCGGGTGATCTTCTTTTCGATATACTGCTTCAACCCATCGGTAGCTTCGAAATTACGGCTGGTAATGCGCAGTTCCATGCGGCCTCCGATATGTGGATATGCGCGATGACTCGGATGGCGAAGGGGCCAACAGGCGGGGATTCGATGGCGCTGGTCGCTCGCCACTCATCGTGGCTGCATTATACGGCACAGAAACGGGGTTTGTCAAAGGAGTCAGGCGCGCGCGACGACCGCGCCCATCACACCGGCCGCGCCATTCGCCAGTAACTCCGTGGCGCACGCCCGCATCGTGCTGCCGCTGGTGTACACGTCGTCTACCAGGAGAATGCGCGGCTGGCCGAGCAGAGGGACGGTCTTGAATGCGTCGGCGACGTTGGCGTGCCGCTCTTGCGCCGTCCGCCCGACCTGGGGGGGTGTGAAGCGGACGCGGGCGAGGCTCGTGGGGTTGTATGGCAGCCCCAGGCTGGCGGCGACCCTGGACGCAAGCAGGTGCGTGTGGTCGTAGCCGCGCTGCGCGACGCGGCGCGGGTGGCTGGGGACGGGCATGACGAGGGTGGCGGCGAGGGGCTGCTGCGCAGCTGCTTCGACGATCAGGCTGCTCAAGGCAGCGGCGAGGGGCGGGCGATTGCCGTACTTGAACGCCAGGATGGCGGTGCGGAGAACGCCGTCATGCGCGCCGACGGCCACCAGCCCATCGAGGGCGACTTCTGCGCCTCGGCACGTCTCGCACAGCGCGCCGGTCGGGCCGGCGATCAGGCAGCGCGGACACCACGGCTGCGTGAGGGGGATGATGTTGCGGCGGCAGGTCGCGCACAACCAGTCCGACCCGCTGTTGCAGACAACGCAGCGGGGCGGGAAGAGGATGTCCAGCGCCGCCTGATAGGCGCGGCGGGTTGTGTCAAGGGTGCGGTTCAGCACGGCGTGTATCTCCGCTGAGGCTACCCGTACTATACCGCCGCCGACGGCATAGGGCAAGCCGCGCTGCAGGCGTGACAAGGTCGCATCGGGCGCGTTATAAATAGTGTGAATGGTATCGGCGCAGCTTGGAGGAGAAATGTTCCGCGACTCGAAATCCCGGCTTTTCATGGCCGTTGCTCTGCTGTTGCTGTCCCTGTCCCTGGGCCTTTCGTCAGCGCGCGCGGACGTGTCCGCCGTCGTCGCGCCGCTGGTGAGCTGGAATTGCTTCTATGTGACGTGCCGCACCCTGCACGCGGCGACATTGACGGCGACCGACGGCTGGGCCGTGGGCGACAATGGGACGATCCTCCGTGGGCGTAACGGAACCTGGACTGTCTCGCCCAGCCCGACAGGCCTGGACCTGTACGGCGTCTCGTTCGTGCGCCCCGATTCCGGTTGGGCAGTGGGCGGGCACGGCGGCGACCGGGTGGGTTTGCACTGGGATGGCACAAGCTGGACGGCGATCCCGTTCTGGCCGTCGGGCGAGTTCCCGCCCGGCGGCCCCAACGCGCCCCGCGCGGTCTCCGGCTGGAGCGATAGCAACGTTTGGATGGTGGGAGAGCGCGGCGTGCTGTTCTACCTTCGAGAGGGCAGGTGGCTGTGGGATGGGCGGGTTGTGGACGACGATCTCAACGCGGTGGAGATGGTTGGGCCCAACGAGGCGTGGGCGGTCGGGGGCCGGAACGACGGCGGGCACGTGACCGCCAGCGCGGCGGCGCACATGCTCAACGGTAACTGGGCGCCCGTGACGACACCGACGACGCGCGCCGGCTTCCAGGTCAACCTGCTCGGCATGGATTTCGTGGATCGCAACAATGGCTGGGCGGTCGGCGAGTACTACGACGACGTCCTCCAGGATCTGCGTGGCGCCGTCCTGCACTACGCGGCCGGAACGTGGCGGGTGGAGATCGAGGACATTCCGGCGTCGCTCTATAGCGTCCGAATGGCGTCGGCGACGGAAGGGTGGGCGCTGGGCTGGCGCTACGGGGCCGGTGGGCCGCTGGCCGTCTACCTCCAGTACAAGGCCGGAACCTGGACACCCGTCGCCGGCCCGTCGTCCTTCGCGCCCCTGTCCGTGGCCCTGGGCAGCGGAACGGCCGGTTGGGCGGTTGGCCTCACGGGCGCGATGCTGGAACTGACGGGCGGGTCATGGCTCCCGCGCACGATTCTCACTACCGACAACCTCAACGCCGCAGCCTTCAACGCGGCCGGCGGGTGGGCCGTCGGCTACAACGGCGTGATCCTGCGCTTCCAGGGCGGCAACTGGGCGCTGGCCGCCAGCCCGACGCGCAACACCTTGAACGCCGTCGCTCTTGCAGCGGACGGGGGCTGGGCTGTCGGGAGCGGTGGGGTCATCCTCCACCTGAGCGACGGCGAGTGGAGCGCCGTGACAAGCCCGACGCCTTTTTCGCTGCGCGGCGTGTCACTGACCTCGGCCACCGACGGCTGGGCGGTGGGAAACCACGGCGCTTTGCTCCAGCTACACGGCGGCGCCTGGTCTGTCACCCCCGCCGTCAGTGACGCGCCGCTCAATGCCGTGGCCCTTTCCAGTAGCGCGGGGTGGGCGGTTGGCGAGCTGGATCCGGCGACGGGCCGCGCGGCGATTTTGCGCTTGCAGGATGGCACGTGGTCCAACGCCCCAAGCCCCACGTCCCAGACGCTCAACGCCGTCGCCACCGATGGGCAGAGCGCGTGGGCGGTTGGGAATCGCGGCGTCATCCTGCGCTATGTCGCTGGAGCGTGGCAGGAAGTTCCCAGCCCCACCACCGAGATTCTGTTCGGCGTCGTGATAACCGGCCCAGACACAGCCGTGGCCGTCGGCGCGAATGGAACCCTCCTGGAGTACGCTGGCGGGCGCTGGCGGGCGCTGCCCCCGTCGGGCTGGCAGATTCTGCGCGGGGTGACGCAGGACGCGGCGGGCGGGTCCTGGGCGGTCGGGGGCTACGGGATGATTCTGCGAGGCTACGGCGTGTCTCCCCGCGCCTACCTCCCGCTCGTTGCGCGGTCCGACGGTCAGACCGGCGCGAAGCCTTGACATTTCCTACTAAATATGGTACGCTCCTCCAGAGTCAGCACTGTATGTAGACTTGGAGGTGTCGTGCCACGAGCCGAACAGCTTCCCTTGTTCCCGCCAGCGGGCCGCCAGCCCGCGCCGCCAGCGCCCCTGACGTTGCTGCCGCCGCTCGGGTCCGACGCGACCCTCGGCGCGGCCATGGGGGCGTTCCAGGCGCACATGGTCGGCCAGGGGTTCAGCGCCCACACCGTTCGCTCGTTCCAGAGCGACCTGCACCTGCTGACTCAGTTTGTCGGGCCGAATGTCATGGTGCGGCGGCTCCAGACCCGGCGGCTGGAGGAGTTTCTGCACTGGCTCGTCAACGAGCGCGGCGTTCCCTGCAACGCCAAGTCGTATGCGCGGCGGGTGACAACGCTCAAGGTGTTCTTCAAGTGGCTGTTCGATACCGAGGTGATCAAGGACGACCCGGCGGCGCCCATCGTCCACGTTGCGCCGCCCTTGCGCCTGCCAGACGTCCTGTACGATGACCAGGTGGACAGGCTCGTGGCTGAAGCGCGGGCGCTGCAGGGCCGAGGGGAAGGGCGGGACACGCGGCCCTACCTGCTCTTGCAACTGCTGTTGACGACCGCCATCAAGAAGAGCGAGTGCATGGCGATTGCGCTCGAACACCTGGACCTCCAGGCCGCCGACGGGCCGACGCTGTACGTTCGCTACGCCAACCCGCGCTACCACCACAAAGAGCGCAAGCTACGCCTACCGGCGGCCTTTGCGCTTTGGCTGGAAGCGTACAGGGAGCAGTATAACCCGCAGTCGCGGCTCTTCGAGTGCACGCCGCGCAACCTCGAGTATGTGTTGACCGACCTCGGCCAGCGCGCCAATGTGCCGGACGTCTCGTTCGAGAGTCTGCGCATGACGGCGGCGGTGCGGGACTATCGCGCCGGCATTGCGCCGGATGCCCTGCGCCAGAAACTGGGTCTCTCCACCATCACCTGGGCCGACACCGGCGACAAGATTCGTCGCTTGGCCCAGCCCCCCCTCTAGCCGCAAAGGATGCCCCATGACCGACATCTCCACGCGCGATGCCGCGCTTGCGCTCCACATGGCTGCGCTCGTCGTTGACGGCCACTGCGACACTCTGGGACGGGTTGTGGATGACGGGATCGCCCTCGGCGAGCGGCAGACGCGCGGCCACCTGGACCTGCCGCGGCTGCGCGAAGGCGGCGTCAACGCCCAGGTCTTCGCGTGCTTTACGGGCGGCGCGCGCGGGAAGAATACGTGGGATCGCTTTCTGCGCATGACCGACGCGCTGCACCAGGCTCTCCGCGCCTACCCGGAGCAGCTGCTGCTCGTCGAGCGCGCGGCGGATGTGGTGCGCGCCAGGGCCGATGGCCGGCTGGCTGCGATTCTGAGCATGGAAGGGGCTGAGCCGCTGGGAACCGACTTGATGCGCCTGCGCATCGCCTACGCTCTCGGTTTGCGTAACCTGGGCTTTGTGTGGGGCGGGCGCAATCGCGCCGGCTGCGGTGTCTCAGAGCCGGGTGACGATGGCAAGGGGTTGAGCGCGTTCGGGAAGCGCCTGGTCGCGGCGTGTAACGACCTGGGCATCCTGATTGACGTGTCGCATCTCAACGAGCCTGGCTTCTGGGATGTGATCGAGACGAGCCGCCAGCCGATCTGGGCGTCACACTCCAACGCGCGGGCGCTGTTCGACGTCCCGCGCAACTTGTGGGACGACCAGATCAAGGCGCTGGCCGGCGGCGGCGGCGTGGTCGCGGTTGTGTTCACGTTCCTGCGCGACCAGGATGAGGATGGACGGCTAGAGCACGTCCTCGACCACATTGACTATATCGCGGGCCTGGTGGGGCCGTCGGCCGTCGCCATCGGCTCCGACTTCGACGGCATCCCCATCCCGCCGCTCGGCCTGGAGGATGTGACGCGCTTCCCGTCGCTGACCGAGGGATTGCTGGCGCGCGGCTATAGCGAGGCCGACGTGCGCGGTATCCTGGGCGAGAACTGGCTGCGCCTCTTCCGCAAAGTTGTCGGCTAGACCTACCAGACGTTCATTGTGCTGAACGCTTCGCCGTACTTCGCGCCGACGCGCTGGCCGGTCTCGCCGCCCCACTTTTCCAGCCACTCCATCGGCCCTTTGGGGTCGGGGAACTGCGAGACGTGCTTGAGGGTTGCGCGCAGCTTGCGATCCCAGTACGGGGTCACGTCTACGACGAGGTCCTGGATCGTGCTGCCGCCGAACAGGTAGACGCGCTTCAAGTCGGCGACCTTCAGGCCCTCGAACAGGTGCTCCGGGTGGTACAGGGGCATCTTCGACGGCATGTAGGCGTCAATGGCGGCGCGGCCGGCGGCGGTGTGGTCCGGGTGGGCCTGGCCGACCCAGGACGGGTCGAACGTGAACAGCGTGTCCGGCTGGTAGTGTCGGTACAGGCGGGCGACTTCGCTGCGCAAGGCCAGGTCCGCGACCAGCTCGCCGTCCGGACGGTCTAGGAACACGACGTCGTGCACGCCTAGCTCGGCGGCCGCCTCCCGCGCCTCCGCCTGACGAATGGAGGCGAGCTTGGCGCGAGTCAGGTCCGGCGGGATCGCGCCGCTCGTGCCGATGTCGCCGTTCGTGAGGAGAGCCTCGACGACGAACACTCCTCGCTCGGTGAGCATGGCGACGGTGCCGCCCATGACAGTTTCCATGTCATCCGGGTGGGCGACGACGACGATAGCGCGCTTGACGTCTTCGAACATGGGGTCTTGCCTCTCGCGTGGGTGATACGGCGTCGGGAGGGCGGCTGGCTCCTCCCGACGCGCGTGGTGGACGTTAGTCGTCGGCGACAACGCCGATGATGGGGTAACGGAAGTCACGCCCGGCCAGGGCCTGCACCGCGCCCCAGATACTATACAGGAATAGGGCGATCACGCCAAACCCTGTGACGCAGGCGAGGGGGAAGAACAGCAGGCCGATGATCGTCCAGAACGTGAACTTCCCCAGGGCGGCCAGGATCGCCGTCAGAGCGATGAGCGCCAGCACGCCGAATTGCAGGAAGAGCGCCTGGAGCGCCTGCCCCGCGACCCAGCGCTCGCGGTTGCGGTATAGCAGCCAGATGCCGCCGGCGACGGCGAGGCCCAGAAATGCGGTGAACAGGTTCAGCCAGACGCTGGCGTGAGCGATAGCGGCGATGATGCGGTCGCCCTGGGTCAGAGGGCGGGTGTAGTGATTCGAGGACGGGGCTGGCAGGGGCATTGGCTCCTGGCCTGGGCCGCTGATGTACTCGATGTTTGGGCTTTCCATGATCCGTCTCGGTCCTTTCCAGTTGTCTCGTGGTGTTAACCTCTCTCATCCCTTTCTACGTAGCGCCGCGCCCCAAAGTTGCACGCGGGGCCGGTGAAGCGCCTGCCGGCGGGAGCGCGAGATTTGTTGCGCGTCCAGCATACAACTATAATCAATCGTGTTTGCCCGCGCCTTAAGGATAATCGTTTATGGTCGACTCGCCCGTGCCTCATGTTGAGCGCCGCTACTTTCCGGAAACCGGCTGCACCGTCGAAGGCGCTTTCCTGGATTTCTTGCAGCAGTACGGCATTGACTTCTGCGGCCTGCCTCTGACCGACAGCTTCCTCGACGCCGGCGTGCCGACACAGTACTTTCAGCGCATCGCCCTCGAAGAGGCGGCGCCCGGTCAGCTGCGGCTGAAAGCCATCGGCGCGGAGGTCATCCACCTGCGTGAGCAGCTGCGGCAGGAGAAGCTGGCGCCGCTTCCGCAGCCCTCCGGCATCGTGTTGGGCATTCCGCCGTTCGATCTGGTGAACCAGGTCGGCAGCCTGCCGCGCCATGCGACGCTACGCTATGCCTCGCGCCCGCTCGACTATATCCGACAGCTCGTGATCCACCATACGGGCGCGTCGGAAAGCGTCGGCGCTGAACAGATCGCCGGCTATCACGTGACGACCCTCGGCTGGCCGGGCGTCGGCTACCATTTCATCATTGATCGCGACGGCCGCGTCGCCCAGACCAACGCCCTGGCAACCATCTCCCACCATGCCCGTCAGTACAACGGCTCGGGCGTCGGGATCGCGTTAGCCGGCAACCTCGACCACACGGCTCCGCCGCCCGCTCAGTTGGACGGCGCCGCGTTGCTCTGCGCGTGGCTGCTGCGCGAGCTGAACCTGCCTATTGAGGCGATCAAGGGGCATCAGGAGCTTGTCAGCGTGACCTGCCCCGGCGACCAGTGGCTCGAAGGGGCGCGCTGGAAGTTCGCCCTCATGGACCGCGTCGAGCGGTTGCTGGCCGGAGCGCCGCTCCCGCCCCACGATACCCTGAGCGAGCCGCCCGTGGAGAGCGTGGCCGCTACCGCGCCGCCGACCGAGGACGGCCCCGGTGATGCGGCGCCTGTCGCGGCCGCGCCGGAGGGTGGTGACTTGGTGATGCCCGTGCCGGACGGCTCGCATAGCCCGGCGGCTCCTTCACCCGCCGCCGCCGCGCCTACCCTGGAAACGCCCGAAGCTGCGCCCCCCACGCTGGCCGTGGACAACCACGCCGACGATGCGCCAGGATCCGCCGAGCCGCGCGAGACTCCCCACCCCGTCGAGAGCAGCAACCGCAGCCGCGGCTAGGACCATGGAAGAATACCGCGTTCGACTGACGGTATTCGACGGTCCGCTGGACCTGCTCCTCCATCTTGTCGAAGAACGAAGCCTGGATGTGACGGTCATCGCCCTGGCGGAGGTGACCGACGGATTCTTGCTATACGTCCGTCAGATGGACAGCCCGGACCCCCGCGTCCTGGCCGAGTTCCTGTCGGTCGCGGCCAAGCTCGTGCTCATCAAGTCGCGCTCGCTGCTGCCCAAGCCGCCACCGTCGGCGGTCGAGGACGACGAGGAAGAGGACGTGGGGGAGGCGTTGGCGCGGCAGCTGCGGGAGTATCAGCAGTTCAAGCGGGCGGCGGCTTCGCTCCAGACCCGCGAGGCGGCGGGCCTGCGGGTCTTCGGGCGCGAGACCGCGCCACCCACGCGCGAGGCCGGCACTGGCCTTGAAGGCGTCACCGTCTCCGATCTGACGGCGGCGTTCCGCCGCGTCCTGGCCCGCCTGCCGGCGGCGCCGCCGGAGGGTGTCGCGGTCACACCCCACGTGATCACGATTGAAGCTAAGATGGCGCAACTCCGCGAGCGGCTGGGCCGCGGCCCGCTCGGCTTCCACGCCTGGCTGCTGGAGGCTCGAAGCCGCACCGAGGTCATCGCGGCGTTCCTCGCGCTGCTCGAACTCATTAAGCAGCGCGTCGTCCTGGCGCGGCAGCCCGCGCCGTTCGAGGACATCTGGCTGGAGGCCGCGCCGGTGGCTGAGGACACCGCCCAGGGGGACGGGTAGGCGAACTGTCATAGCAGGTTCTCATGGACGTGTGTCCACCAGCAGACGGATGAAAATCGCTGTCGTCCTCAGCGCCCTGCCTGCCCGCCGCTGAAGCAGCGGGCTACGAATGGAAGCCTGAGAGGCTGACGCTCCGGCTCCCCCAGCCCCTTGGGCTTTCATCCGTAGCCGTAGGCTTGAGCCTACGGCGGCTGTCCGCCGCGACGCGGCCCAGGCTTATTGTCAAGGGAGAAACGCCGGATCTTCCTTTGCGTCTCTGCGCCTTTGCGTTACCTGTTCTCGACGCTACGCAGAGTGGGAGGCGCTCGATGAGAACTGCCTCAGCCTGTGCAGGTCAGGCGTCGCAGGTCAGCGATGTGGGGAGGCTGAGCGGGTCGCCGCTGGCGAGGGCCGCGTCCAGCGTCTCCCGCTCGACCGGCACGACGCGGCAGCCGTAGACCGCTTCGAAGTGCGTCACGATGCGCTGGCGCACCTCATCCGACGGCGGGCGTCGGCCGAGCGCGTCGGCGAGGGTGGCGACATCCTTGCCGACCAGCCCACACGGCACAATCCCGCGCCAGTGCGCCATGTCCGGGTCAATGTTCATGGCGAAGCCGTGGTACATGATCCAGCGCTCGTTCTTGACCCCAACCGCGCAAATCTTGCCGCCCTCGATCCAGACACCGGGGTACTTCGGGTCGAACTCGCCGGGGATGCCGTAGTCGGCCAGGGTGCGAATGATCACCTCGCCTATCGCGCCGATGTACCAGCGGATGTCTTTCTTGAAGTGGCCCAGGTGCAGGATGGGGTAGCCGACGATCTGGCCCGGGCCGTGGTATGTGACCTCGCCACCGCGCTCGATGCGCACGACCTCGATGCCTTGCGCGGCCAGCGTCGCCGGATCCGCCAGGATGAAGCTCTCATCCGAGTGCCGGCCCAGGGTGTAGACCGGCTCGTGTTCCAGCAGCAGCAGCACATCGCACGGCCAGCCGTCTTTCTTGGCCGCCACGATGCGGCGCTGGAGTTCCAGCACGGGCCGGTACGGCTCGACGCCCATGTTCAGCAGCCAGACAATCCTGTCATTCCCGTCGGACACCTTCGGCTCCTATCCCTATTGCGTCACGGCCGATAGCCGCGCGCCGACGAATCCGGGCGCGCCGTTCACGAAGGCCTTGCCCGGCATGGGGCGCTTGCCGGCCGGCTGAACCTCGTCGAGCCGCAAGGCGCCGTCGCCTGTCACCACGGCTACGCCGCCCGGCACGGCGACGACCTCGCCCGCCGTGCCTTTCGCCGAGACGACGACCGCGCGCAAGACCTTGAGGGGCGCGTCATTCCAGAGGGTGTACGCCGTCGGCCAGGGCTGGTAGGCGCGCACCGCGCGCTCGATGGCGGCGGCCGGCCGCTGCCAGTCAATCGCCCCGTCCTCTTTCTTGATCAGGCGCGTGTAGGTCACGCCATCTTGCGGCTGCGGCTGCGGCTCAATCTCAGCGGCGGCCCAGCGCGGCAACGTCTCGCCGAGCAGCGCGGCCCCTGCCTGGGCGAGACGGGCGCTAAGGCTGCCGGTCGTATCGTCCGGGCGGATCGGTTCCTCGACCTGGGTGAGAATCGCGCCCGTGTCCATGCCCTCATCCATGAGCATGATCGTGACGCCGGTCACCGCGTCCCCTTCGAGCAAGGCATAGGTGATCGGGGCCGCCCCGCGCCAGCGCGGCAGGAGGGAGGCGTGGACGTTGATGTTCCCCAGGCGCGGGATGGCGAGAACGCTGGGGGGCAGGATCAGGCCGTAGGCCGCGACGACGATGAGGTCGGGCGCGAGCTGCCGCACCCGCTCGACGGCCGACGGATCCTTGCGCAGGCTGCGCGGCTGGAGGATGGGGAGGCCGGCCGCGACGGCGACCGATTTCACAGGCGACTCGACGACGGCGCGCCCGCGTCCCGACGGGCGGTCGGGCTGCGTCAGGACAACGACGACCTCGACGTCCGGCATCCCCAGGAGCCGCTGCAACGTTGGTACGGCAAAATCTGGTGTTCCCATGAAAGCTACGCGCAGCATGGTTCCCTCCCGGAACAGTAACACCTCTGTCTCTGGACGGAGCGGTCCGAATCGGGTATAATCGTCCCGGTGACAGGAGGCAGAGGCTTGAGACGCAAACAATGGCGCTTCGCCGACCCGGCGCCCGACAGCTACATCACCGCTTTCCCCGACCTTCCCCGGCCCGTCGCGCAGACGTTGTACAACCGGGGCTATCAGGAGCCAGGGGGGGCGCGGGCGTTCCTGGACGGGGTTGAGCCGGACCAGAATCCTTTCAACCTGCGGGGCATGCAGGAAGCCGTGCGCCGCCTGCGCGACGCGATTCGCAAGGGCGAGCCAATCGTCGTGTACGGCGACTACGACGTAGACGGCGTCACGGCGACGGCCCTCCTGGTGCACATGCTGCACGCGCTGGGCGCGATCGTGCGGCCCTACATCCCGGACCGCTTCGAGGAAGGCTACGGCGTCAATGCCCAGGCGTTGGAGAAGCTGGCCGAGGGGGGCGCGCGCGTCGTCGTCACGGTGGACTGCGGCATTCGCTCCCACGCTGAGACGGCTCTCGCCCGCAAGCTCGGCCTCGACGTGATCGTGACCGACCACCACGAGCCGGCCGAGCCGATGCCGGGCGCGGCGGCGGCCATCATCTGCCCCAGGCAGCCGCGCTGCAACTACCCTACCAAGAGTCTAGCCGGGGTCGGGCTGGCGTACAAGCTGGCGCAAGCCCTGTATCTTGTGGATCAGAGTACGCCGACGGGGAAGCGGCGCGGCGCGCTGACGCCGGACGATCTGCTCGACCTGGTCGTGCTCGGCACCGTCGCCGACATGGCGCCCCTGGTCCTGGAGAACCGGGGCCTGGTACGGCGCGGCTTGCAGGCGCTCAACGCGACCAAGCGGCCCGGTCTGCGGGCGCTGTTCCGCGCGGCGCGGATCGAGATGGGGCGCATCAGCGTGGACCAACTGAGCTATGTCGTAGCGCCACGGCTGAACGCGGCGGGCCGTCTCGAACACGCCATGACGAGCTATAGCCTGCTGATGACCCCCCAGGGCGACCGCGCCGAGGCCCTGGCGGCCAAGCTGGAGGACCAGAATCGGCGGCGGCAGGCCATGACGGATGAGGCCCTGGCGGCGGCGCGTCCCTTCGCACTGGCCCAGCTGCCCGACAGCCGACTGATTTTCGTGGCCGACCACAGCTACAAATCGGGCGTCGTCGGCCTGGTTGCCAATCGCCTGATGGAGGAGTTCTATCGGCCGGCGGTCGTCGTCGAGATGGGGCCTGAGGAGAGTCGCGGATCGGGGCGCAGCATCCCCGAAATCAACATCGTCGAGCTGCTGGACAAGTGCAAGGACCTGCTGGTGCGCCACGGTGGACACCGCGCCGCGGCCGGGTTCACGGTGCGCAACGACCGCCTACCCCAACTCGAGATCCGTCTGCGCGAGCTGGTAGACGCCCTGTTGCCGACCGCGCCGGCGCCGACCCTCGGCATAGACGCGGTGTTGCCCCTGTCCGATGTGAGCGAGCCGGTGTGGACGGCGTTCGAGCGCCTGGCGCCCTTTGGGCAGCAGAACACGTCGCCGGTACTGGCGACGCTGGGGGCCACGGTCTGCGATGCCAGGCTGGTCGGCGTCAACCACTTGAAACTTATCGTCGCCGACGGCTCCGGTAACACGCGGGAGGCGATCGCATTTCGGCGCGGCGAGTGGCTGCCGAATCTGCCGCCTGTGATTGACATCGCCTATCAGCTTGAGCTGAACCGCTGGAACGGCTCCGTGCAGGCGCAGATGAACATCAAAGACATTCGGCCGAGCGGCGCCGACGATTCGCTGTCGCTGGACCAGTAAGAGCCGCGGAATAGCGGCGCCAAGCCTGGCCCCGCAGCCGCACTATCAAAGGCAAACCGACATGACAAACGCATTTGACCTGGCCGCGGCAAGGGGCTTCGTCCTGGACATGGACGGCGTCCTCTACCACGGCGCTGTGGCGATTCCGGGGGCGCGGGAGTTTCTCGACGACCTCACCGCGGCGGGCATCCCGTGGCGTCTGTTGACGAACAATGCCTCGGCGACCCCGGAGCAGTACGTCGCCAAACTGGCGACGATGGGAATCCGCGCCCAGCCGGAGCAGATCATGACAAGCTCGCTGGCGACGGCGGCGTACATCCGGCATCTCGCCCCAGGCGGCGCGCGGGTCTACGTGGTCGGCGGGGACGGCATCCAGGAGGCGATTCGCCGCCAGGGTTTCGAGGTCGTCACGCGGCCGCCGGCCGATTTTGTCGTCGTGGGGATTGACTGGAGCGTGACCTACGATAAGCTCAAGTGGGCCGCGCTGTGCATTCGCGGTGGGGCGCAGTTCGTCGGCACCAACGGCGACAAGACGTTCCCCCACTCCGACGGCATCATTCCCGGCAACGGCGCGCAGCTCGCCTTCCTCCAGGCGGCGACCGACGTAGCGCCCACCATCATTGGCAAGCCGCAGCCGGAGATCTTCCGCTCGACGGTCTGGGAGATGGGGACGCCCCTCGAGCAGACGGCCATGGTCGGCGACCGCCTGGACACCGACATCCAGGGCGCGGCGGCGGCGGGCATGCCGACGATCATGGTGCTGACCGGCGTGCATACCCGCGATGACGCGGCGAAGGCGGCTGTGGAGCCGACGCTGATTGTGGAGAGTATCGCGGCGCTGGACATCGAGTGGCGCGCTGCCCAAAAGTAGCTAGTCTGTCACTGCGAGCGCAGCGCAGCAGTCTCCCAGCATGCGAAAGGCGGTCTATCTAGTGGGGCGTTGCGCTTGTCTGCTGTGAGATTGCTTCGTCGCGCTCGCGCGCTCCTCGCAATGACAGCGCCGTTAAGCGGAAGTGTCGGGTGAGTGTTGGATAAGAGTCGGCGCAGGATGTTGCGGCGAGGTACGATTCTCGCTATAGTTTCATCAAGATAAGTGTAGACAGAATGTTCGAGGCTGATAGGAGTCACGCGCACGGCGCGTTTGGAGGAGGTTCACAATGTTTTATCCCATGGGGGGCTTCGGCAACCCTATGTACATCCTGGTGTTCGTCGTGGGCCTCGTGCTCAGTATTGGCGCGCAGGCCCTGGTTCAAGGCGCATATGCCAAGTGGCGCAAGGTGCCCAACGCGCGCGGCGTGACCGGCGCCCAGGCGGCGCGTTACCTGCTGGATTCCAACGGCCTGCAAGAGGTGCGCATCGAGCCGACCGGCGGCGGCACGCTGAGCGACCACTATGACCCGAAAGCGAAGGTGCTGCGCCTCTCGCCCGACATCTACAGCACGGCCTCGATCGCGTCGGTGGCGGTCGCCGCCCACGAGAGCGGCCACGCCCTCCAGGACCAGGCTGGCTATGGCCCGCTGCGCCTGCGCTCGGCGATTGTGCCCGTGGCCGGCCTCGGCTCGCAGCTCGGCATCTGGATCATGATCGGTGGCCTGTTCATGGGCTTGCAGCCCCTCGCCATTCTTGGCTTCCTGCTGTTCGCCCTGACCTTCGTGTTTACCGTCATCACGCTCCCCGTCGAGTTCAACGCGAGCACTCGCGCCCTCGGCCAGATCGAGAAGACGGGGCTGCTGAGCACGCAGGAGATGGGCGGGGCGCGCGCCATGCTCCGCGCGGCGGCGCTTACCTACGTCGCGGCGGCGGCGGCGTCCCTGTTGCAGGTGCTCTACTGGGGCTCGATGATCCTCGGCGGCGGTCGGCGGCGCGGGTAACGGGCCGTCTGCTAAACGATACGCGCGCTGCCGCTTCAGCGGCGGCGCGCTTGATTCCAGGCAAACCTACAGACGTGGGTGGATAGAAACGCAATGAGTGAAAAGCGTGTTTCGTTACTGGACTTGACATATCCTGAAATGGAGACGTTCGTCGTGGCGCAGGGCGAACCGCGTTTTCGCGCGCGGCAGCTCTGGGACTGGAGCTACCGCCAACTTGCGCTGGACTTCGACGCCATGACCAACCTGCCCAAGGGCTTCCGGCAGCGGCTGGCTGAGACGGCGACGCTGCGCCTAATCGAGCCGGTGGCGGAGACGTGGTCCGCGGACCGCATGGCGCAGAAGTTTCTGTTTCGCCTGGGCGACGGCCAGCTCGTCGAGAGCGTGCTGATGCACTACGAGGACGAGGCGGCGCGCGTGGCGGACGACGACGACCCGACCGAAGCGGAGGCCGTCGGGCGCGAGCGCCATACGGTGTGCATCTCGTCCCAGGTCGGGTGCGCGATGGGCTGCGTGTTCTGCGCGACGGGCCAGATGGGGTGGGTGCGCAACCTGACGCCGGGCGAAATCGTTGCCCAGGTGCTATGGGCGGAGCGCGCCTTGCGCCCGGCCGGCAAGCGCGTCACGAACGTCGTCTACATGGGGATGGGTGAGCCGCTGGCGAACTTCGAGAACGTGTGGCAGTCCGTGGAGACGCTGCACGATCCCCACGGCTTGAACCTGGGCGCGCGGCGCATGACGATCTCGACCGTCGGCCTCGTGCCGGGCATGCGCAAGCTGGCCCAGCAGACGCTGCCGGTGAACCTGGCCCTCTCCATCCACGGCGCGACGGATGCGGTGCGCGACGCCATCGTGCCTATCAATGAGCGCTTCAAGCTGGCGGAGGTGGTTGAGGCGGCTCAGGACTACGTGTCGCGGACGGGGCGGCGGCTGACCGTGGAGTGGGTGCTCATCCAGAACGTGAACGACACACCGCAGCAGGCGGAGGCGCTGGCCGATCTCCTCTCGGGCATGCTGGTTCACGTCAACCTGATCCCCCTCAACCCCACCGCTGGCTACGACGGCGAGACGCCCACGCCGGCGCGCTCGCTACGTTTCCGCGACATTCTCGCGGCACGGGGCGTGCCGACGACGCTGCGCATGCGGCGCGGCATTGACGTCCAGGCGGGTTGCGGGCAGCTCCGCACGAAAGTCGTCAACGCCCGCGCTACGAGCATCAACCCGGCGCTGATCCAATGACACGTTTGATGCGAGACATGTAGTGAGGACTTCAGTCGTTCTGCGGCCTCGGAAACGACTGAAGTCGTTACTACCTCGATTTTGCCCAAAATAGGGCAGGCTAGAGCAGGCGCTCCTTAATAACTATAGACAGGTGTGCTTGCTTGGGTAGGATAGAGTCTCTGACAGGAGACACCCCTCCCCAGGAGAGCACAGCTATGGACCAGCACATCGTCCAATCCACCCAGACCTACTATACTCCTCGCGCGGGCTTGTGCGCGCTGGGAGCGCTGCTCACGCGTCGGGGGTTCTTCGATCCCCTGGCGCGCCAGGTGCATATCCCCCAGAAAGTGCGGCAGCATACCCCCCTGGATAAACTCACCGATGCCTTCATTGGCATTCTGAGCGGGGTGAGCGGGCTGTATCTGGTGGACAAAACGGTGCGCCCGGATGTTGCCCTGCAACGTGCCTTCGGCCGACAGAGTTGCGCCGAGCAAGCCACCATCCACGACACGCTCTACGCCGCTGAAGCCGAGAACGTACTCCAACTGCGGGCCGCCTGGCGTGACCTCTTCCGCCAGTACAGCCGAGCCAGCCAGCATGACTACCAGCAGACCCCGTTGGTGATCGACCTAGATCTCAGCGGCGAGCGAACTGGACGGCGGGCAGCTCAGGCCAGCACCGGGTACTTTGTCGGGCAGCGCGGCGCCTACGGACGACAACACGGGCGCGCCCTGGCAGCAGCGTATGATGAAGTCATCGTGGAGCGGCTCTACGTGGGCAACATCCACCTGGCGGCCGTCATGCGACACTTGCTGGAGGATGTCGAAAACGTCTTGCCCCTCACGCCGCACCAGCACTCCCGCGTCATCGTGCGCATGGACGCCGCTGGTGGTCGTGTGGATGACATTGCATGGTTGTTGGCACGCGGCTATCACGTTCACCTCAAGCTGTACTCGTGGCATCACGCGGCGGCCTTAGCCCAGAGTGTTCGGGTGTGGCGGACGAGCCCCCTCCATCCCAAGCGCCAGGTGGGCTTGGTTCACCGTCCCTACGCCTTCGGGTACCCGACGACCCAGATCGCGGTGCGGACGGTCAAAACGTCGGGCCACGTCTCCTACCATGTCATTGTCTCTTCGGTGCCGCCCGAAGATGTGGTGGCTCTCGTCGGGCGTTCGCCCCAGGCGGCCTGGGATGCCGACGCTCTCATCTTGGCCTATGCCGACCTGTATGACGACCGCAGTGGCCCGATTGAGCACAGCTTCGGCGAGGGACACCAAGCTCTTCCGCTGACCAAGCGCCACCGTCGCGCCTGGGTGGCGCAAGAAATCGCTCTCCTGCTGGTCGGGTTGGCCCACAACACCCTCGTGTGGTTGCGGGAGTGGTTAGCGGAGGGCTGGGCAGCGTGCCGTGACTTAGGGTTGCTGCGTCTGGTTCGCGATGTCCTGACGGTACCCGGCTATGTGACGCTGGACGCGACCGGTCGTCTGCTCGCCATTCACTTCAATGCCCTCGACCCGTGCGCCAGCTCGTTTGTCCAAGCATGGCAGCCTTTACTTCGGCCACATGCCATTGACGTCGGCCTTGCTCCCCTGTCTATAGTTATTAAGGAGCTGCTGCTCTAGCCTGCCCTATTTTGGGCAAAATTGAGGTACTACGTTACCACCATTTTACGCTTGACAGGCCACTATGGCCGAGGTTGTGGTCGAAACGGGGACGGCGGGTGACGCGTGTCACCCGCCGTTGTGCATGTGGAGAAAGAGAGCGTGGAACCGCGGGTCGTCAGTCAGCTCCGGGTGGAACGACGTGGCGAGCAGATTGCCCTGCCGCGCCGCCACAATCGTCCCGTCGTCCAGCCGCGCCACGACGTCCACGTCCGGCCCAACCGATTCGATGAGCGGGGCGCGAATGAAGATGGCGCGGAACGGCTCGCCGCCCAGGGCGGGCACATCCAGGTCGGCCTCGAAGCTGTCTACCTGGCGGCCGAAGGCGTTGCGCTGTACCTGGATGTCCATGATCTCGAGGAGCGGCTGGTCGCGGTGAACGTCCTTTGCCAGCAGAATCATGCCGGCGCACGTCCCCCAGACCGGCGCGCCGCCTCGCGCCATCTCCCGTATCGGGTCGAGCAGGTCGTACTTGACCGCCAGCTTCCCGACAGTCGTGCTCTCGCCGCCCGGCATAATCAGCCCATCCACCGTGTCGAGCTGCGCGGCGCGGCGAATCTCCACCGCTTCCACGCCGAGCCGGTTGATGAAGGCCACGTGCTCGCGGAAAGCGCCCTGGAGCGCCAGCACACCGACACGCCGCATGGCTACCACCCCCGCGTCGCCAGGAGCTGCTGGTCGGGGATGGACGTGACGTTGATGCCGACCATGGCCTCGCCCAGGCCCCGCGAGACTTCGGCGATGACCGCCGGGTCGTTGTAGTGCGTCGTTGCTTCGACGATGGCGCGGGCGCGGCGGTACGGGTCGCCTGACTTGAAGATGCCGCTGCCGACGAACACGCCGTCCACGCCGATCTGCATCAGCAGAGCCGCGTCGGCCGGGGTGGCGATGCCGCCGGCGGCGAAGTTGACGACGGGCAGCGCGCCGGTCTCGTGTACGTCCTTCACCAGGTCGTAAGGCGCGCCCATGTCCTTAGCGATGCGC
Source organism: Anaerolineae bacterium (assembly GCA_046328525.1). GTDB lineage: Bacteria > Chloroflexota > Anaerolineae > Epilineales > JAHCIE01 > JBDHWG01. Next base: position 794,322 of record JAXLWK010000003.1, on the reverse strand, counting down.
ATCAGCTCTTCGGGGCGGGCGGCCTGGAGGCGGCGGATGTCGCCCAGCACCGTGCGCGCGTGACGCACGGCCTCGACCACGTCGCCGGTGCCGGCCTCACCCTTGGTGCGGATCATCGCCGCGCCTTCGCCGATGCGGCGCAGCGCCTCACCCAGGTTGCGGCAGCCGCACACGAACGGCACTTTGAAGCCCGACTTGTCTACGTGGTTGTCCTCGTCGGCCGGCGTCAGCACCTCGGACTCGTCAATGTAGTCCACGCCGAGCGCCTCCAACACCTGCGCCTCGACGAAGTGGCCGATGCGGCACTTCGCCATCACCGGAATGGTGACGGCATCCTGAATCTCCTTGATCTTGTCCGGGTCCGCCATGCGGGCCACGCCGCCCTGCACGCGGATGTCCGCCGGCACGCGCTCCAGCGCCATGACGGCGCACGCCCCCGCTTCCTCGGCGATGCGGGCCTGGTCCGCCGTTGTCACGTCCATGATGACGCCGCCCTTGAGCATCTGCGCCAGACCTGCCTTGAGCCGAAACGTCCCGGTCTCTCTCTCTGCCATGATGGGTGTCCTCCTGAGTCGCGTATCCCGACCACCGATCGGTCTAGAGTAACAACAAATCATAGACCGGATTGGCGCGCGCGCCAATTTCGCCACGGATGCGGGGGGTCAGGCCGCGCCGTCCCACTCGCGGTAGAAGCGGTCGAGGAACGTCTCCATGAAGGCGTGGCGCTCGTCGGCCACGCGGCGCGCCGTGGCGGTGTTCATGAGGTCGCGCAGGAGCAGGAGCTTCTCGTAGAAGTGGTTGACCGTCGTGCCGAGGTGGGCGCGGTACTCCTCTGCCGACATTCCTACGCGGGGCGGCAGCGCCGGGTTGTGCATCGGCGTGCCCTTCCAGCCGCCGTAAGCGAAGGTGCGCGCGATGCCGATAGCGCCGATGGCGTCCAATCGGTCGGCGTCCTGGACGATCTGCCCTTCCAGGGTGGACATGGGCGGCTGGTCCGCTGACTTGAACGAGAGCGTGTCAATAATGCTCACGACGTGGGCAATGGTGTCCGGCGCGACGCCCTGCGCGGCCAGCCACTCCCCCGCCAAGCGTCCGCTGGCGCGCTCGTCGCCGCTGAACTTCCAATCGGCGATGTCGTGCAGGAGCGCGGCCAATGCGATGACCAGGCGGTCGCCGCCTTCCTGCTCCGCGAGATGGCGCGCCAGGGCAGTCACGCGGTAGGTGTGCCACCAATCGTGGCCCGACGCATCGTCGGTGAGACGCGCCTGCACCCACTGGGCGGTCGCCGTGACGACGGCATCATCGTCCATCATGGAACCTCGTGTTTGTGGATGATTATGGCCCAATATTGATTTCGCCGACCTGGACGGAGTTTCCGTCCGCGCCTTGAATGGGGAGGCGCTCGCCGCTGCGCCAGTCGTACCAGCCGATCTCGACACGCGCCCGGCCGCCCCCCGCGTCTTTGGCGATGGGCACGTCCACGCGCTGGATGATCGTCTCGCCCGTCTTCCAGTCGGTGGTCGGCAGGCTGCCGTTGAGGGGTGGGCCGTCGGACTGGCCGACCGTGCGGCCTGCGGCGTCCACGACGTGAACGAACAGGTTCAGGTCCGTCTCCGTCGGCGCGCGGGCTTCCCAGGCAAGCGTGACCGTGGCTGTTTTGCCGGGGGCGACGCTCGCTGGCGCGATCTCGCTGTTGATGAGGCGCATGTTGTCGGCGAAGGTGGGATGGTCGGCGGCCGATGGCGTGGCGATGACCGGCCGCCTGTCCGCTGGCAGATGATAGACGATGAGGGACAGCTCGTCGCGGCTGTTCCTCAGCTCCGTGCGCGCCAGCCCGGCCCAGCGCTTGCCGAAGGCGTCGGCGTCTTTGGCGTCGGCCGGGTCGAACAGGTACTGCGCGTCGCCGGACGGCGGCAGAACGAGGCCGTAGCGCGCATCGAACACATCCGGCTCGTTTTGCACGTTGTTGAAACGGATCACGGACTGATTCCCCAGCGTCGGCGACATATAGGTGGCGGCGTTGGGGGCGACGGCGGCGATTTGCCGCGCCCGCTCCATCGAGGGGCCGAAGAAGACGTCGTACACCTCCGGCGCGTTGGCGTACTGGCCGAAGAAGTCGGCCATGGACCAAACGCCGCTGATCGCCAGGAGAACGACGACGGCGGCCGTGGCGACGCGCGTCCCCGCGCGCCGCGAGAGCCACGCCTCCCCCCGCTCTAGCGCCCACGCCGGCAGGAGAAACAGGACGGCCCACGCGCCGTTGACGCGCCCATAGCTCGGTGCGCCCGCGCTCAGCCAGGACGGCATGACCTGGAAAATGTACACCAGAACGAGCAGGACGGCGGCGGACTGGGGCTTCTCGCCGCGCCTGTTGAGCAGGTCGCGGACGAGGAGGACGACGCCGGCCAGGAACGCGATCCCCATGAGCGGGTCGAACACGGGCCGCCCGCGCAGGTTCTCCAGCCACGAGGTCGTGCCGCGCACGTTGGTCATGAGCAGGATGCCCCAGGCGTTGCGGAGCAGGGTCAGGGGCAGGTTGCCTTTGTTGACATCGGGGTTGAGGACCGAAACCTCGCCGGTGCGAAGGTTCGCCATCTCCGGGTTGTCGCGGAAGTACAGCAGCAGCGGAATGGAGAGGACGCCCGCCAGGACCAGCGCCACGGCCAGGTAGACCAGGGGGGCGGTGGTGCGGCGGCGCCACGCGAGCCAGAGCGCCGAGCCGATGAGGATGGGCGGCATCAGCCGCGCCGACAGGTGGGTGTAGACGGCGGCGGCGAGGATTAGCCCGGTGATGACGGACCAGAGCAGACCGCGCTGCGTGACGCCGCGCTCCTCGGTGTCGCCGGCGGTTTTCCACCACGCCCACGCCATCAACGCGACCCAGACGGGCAGCAGCCCGGCCCGCAGGGCCTGGTGCGACTGCGAGACCGTCCAGAAGGTGAACGCGATGAGGGCGGCGCTGATGAGGCCGACGATACGCGGGCGCGGTAGCGGGAGGCTGCGGGCAAAAAGGTACTGGGCCGGGATCATAAGGACGCCGACGACCGCGCCGGCGAAGCGCGCCGTCCACAGCGTCGGGCCAAGCAGCGTAAACAGGAGCGCCATGAAGTAGACGAACAGTGGCTCGCGCCCGTTGTTGGCCGGCAGGAAGATCGGCCGCCAGCCGTTCTGGATGGCGACGGCGTCCAGGGCGTAGTGGGCCTCGTCGGGGTGCATCCCGAAGGGTACCTGGCCGAGCCTATACAGACGCAAGACAGCGCCGAGGGCGATGATGCCCAGCAGCGCCAGGACGATGGTCCAGGCGCGGCGGGAGGAGAGGGCGCTCATGGTTTCACCTCGACGCTGGCGACGTCCAGCGCGTTATCGGGGGCGCCGGCGAGGGGCAGCCGCTCGCCGGTCTGCCAGTCGTACCAGCCGACGCGCACGGTCGCCGGTCCGGGCGGGGCGTCTTTGGCGACGGGAATCTCGACGCTCTGAATGATGCGCTCACCCGGCGCCCAGCGCGAGGGCGGATAACTGCCGCTAAGGGGCGGGCCGTCAAACTGGCCGAGCGTGCGGCCCTGGGCGTCCACCAGGTGCACGAAAAAGTGCAGGTTGCCGTCCACGGGCGCGAGGGCGCGCCACGCCAGGGTGAGGGCGAGCTTGCCGCCCGGCGCGGCGGTCATCCCTTTCATGAGCAGGCCGTCGGGCTGGATCGCATCGCCGAACGCCGCCGTGTTGGACGCCGAGGACGACAGCGCGGCGGGTAAGTCGGCGGGCGAGAGACGAAAGACGATGAGCGACAGGTCGCCGTGGCTGTTGCGCACATCTGCCCGCGCCGCGCCCGGCCAGCGCTTCCCGAAGTCTGCGGCGGCCTGGCTCTCTGCCGCTTCCCAGGCATAGCGCGCCTCACCCGATGGTGGCAGCACCAGCCCCGCGCGCGGGTCGAAGGCGATGGGGGGCTGCTCGACGGTGAGGAACCTGACGAGGGCCTGATTCCCGACAGCCGACGAGACATACGTCGCGCCCTCGGCCGTCAGGGCCGCCACCTGTTCGCCGCGCTCGAACCCGCCGTCGGCGTAGACGCCGGCCTCGGCGAGCCGCGCCGGGTAGGCGACATAATAATCGTACACCGACCAGACACCGCTCACGACAACGACGGCCGCGATTGCCGCGCCCCCGACGCGCCGTGGCGTTCGGCCGTCGAGCCAGTCGCCGCCGCGCTCCAACGCCCACGCGGGCAGCAGGAACAGCACCGGCCAGGTGGCGGTGAGGCGAATGTAGCTCGGGGCGTCCTCGCTGAGCCAGGAGGGGAGCAGGGCCACCAGGAACGTCGCCGCGAGCAAGACCGCCGCGTCCTGGGCCAGTCGCCGGCGCCGTCCGACGAGATCGTAGACGAGCAGCCCGACGCCACCGAGGAAGGCGAGACCCATGAACGGATCAAAGATGGGCCGGCCGCGCAGGTTCTCGGACCACTCCAGGCTGCCGCGCACATTGGCGGCCAGGAGCAGGCTGCGGGCGCTGCGCACGAGGGCGGCGGGCAGGTCGCCGTGGTTGACCTCGGCGCTCAAGAGTGACACCTGGTTGGTGCGCTCGCTCAACGCCTCTGGATTGTTCAGGAAGTAGAGCGCCTGGGGCAGAAACAGCAGACCGGCGACGGCAAGGGCTATTGCCAGGCGCAGCAGGGGCGCGGCCTGGCGGCGGCGCAGGGCGGTGAAGACGGCGGAGACGACGATGGCGGCGGGGAGGAGCCGCGCTGAGAGATAGGTGTGCAGGGCCGCCGCCAGGAACACGCCGGCCACCGCCGACCACAGCCAGGCGCGCTGGCGATCGGCTGCCCCTTCGCCCGACGCGAGGGCGCGCCACCACGCCCAGAGGAGGAGCGCGACCCACAGCGGCAGAAGAATCGAGCGCAGCGCCTGGTGGGACTGGGCCAGCGGCCAGAAGCCGAGGGCGACGATGGCGGCGCTGACCAGTGCGGTCAGGCGCGGGCGCGGCACAGGTAGCGCCTGGACGAACACGTACTGCGCGCCGATGACGGCAACACCGCTGAAGATGCTAGTCAATCGGACGGCCAGGGGCGTCGGGCCGAACACAGCCATGACCGCCGCCATGAGATACATGAACAGCGGCTCGCGGCCATTGTTGGTAGGTAAGAACACCGGCCGCCAGCCGTCCAGTATTCTGAGCGCATCCAGGGCTTCGTGCCCCTCGTCGAAATTCAGCGCGAACGGGTAGTCTGTGGGGCGATACAGGCGCAGCGCCAGCCCAACCGCCAGCAACCCCAGCAGCGCGAGTAGCCCAAGCCCGATGACATGGGCGCGACTCTGTGGCTGTGCGGCGGGGGCGTGTGTAGGCTGGGCAGTATCCGAAGAGTAGGCAGGCGGGCCAGGTGGCATGTCAACTCCGGGGTCGGCCCATGGGCCGCCCCACAGGCGCACATTATAGTATGCGGCCCCCGGATTGCCAAACATCTGGCCTGGCCTATCATTCAATCTAGCGAACATCCCTGGCTCAAGAGGACTCATGCCTGAGAAAACGTTTTACCTCATCCGCCACGCTGCGCCCCAGATGGGCACCGGCATCGCCTACGATGTTGCGCCCGGCCCGCCGCTGTCGCCCGATGGCCGCCGCGAGGCGCGGCAGGTCGCCGACTTCCTGGCCGGCCGTGGCATCCAGCGCGTCGTGCATTCGCCGCTGGACCGCACGTCGGAGACGGCGTGCGCCCTCGCCGAGCGGCTGGGCCTGACGCCCGTCGTGGATGCGGGCCTGGCTGAGCACCGCCGCGGCGAGCCTGTCGAGGGTGTGCGTGCCCGGGTGCGCGCCCTGTGGGAGCGCGAGGTGGCCGATGGCCCGGCCGTTATCGCCCTCGTCAGCCACGGCAGCCCTTTGAAGGAGCTGCTGGAGTGGGTGAGCGAGGGCCGCGTTGACCTGACGCGCTTCAAGTTCTCCGGCGGCAACGTAATTCCTACCGGCGGGGTGTGGCAGGTGCGCGGCGAGCCGGGCCGGCCGTGGGAGGCGTTGTTCATCTTCCAGCCCAACATTATGGCCGAAGCGCCTGCCCCGGCCTGGGCCGCCGGCGGGAAGGTCGTCTAGAAGGCGTGAGCGCGTGACCAGGCTTCTGATCATCACCGACGCCCCGATGATTGCCGAGGGGGCGCGGGTGCTGGCCGAAGCCAGCGGCGAGGGGGATGTCGTCGGCCAGGTCGAGGACCTGGACAGCCTGGGAGTTGCCCTGGGCCGCGATAAGCCGGATCTGGCGTTGCTGGACCTCCAGATGGCCGGCGATGTCGCGTTACAACTTCTGTGGTGGCTGCGGGAGCAAGCGCCGTCACTCCTGGTGATTGCCCTGAGCGACCAGGAGGACGGCCAGGACAGCGTCGCGGCGCTTCAGGCGGGCGCGCGTGGCTATCTCCCGCGCCGCGTGACGGCGGCCGAGCTGGGCCAGGCGATCCGCACCGTGCGGCAGGGCGGCGTCGTGCTGGATCCCCTCGCGGCGGCCAACCTCTTGCAGCGGCTCCAGCGCCAGCCCACGCCGACACCGCCGCCGGAGACGCTGACGCCGCGCGAACGAGAGGTGCTGCGGCTGATGGTGGAGGGCCTGACCAACAAGGCCATCGCCGTGCGCCTGGGTATCAGCGAGCACACCGTCAAGTTCCATATCGGCGCGATCCTCGGCAAGCTCGGCGCGGGCAGCCGCACCGAGGCGGTGAGCATCGCGGTGCGCCAGGGGCTTGTGCCACTGTAGCGCTTGCGCATCACATACCATAAATCGTGCGAGATCCCAACCGGGTAGGTTTCGACCTACCCGGTTTTCTAGTTCCCAAACTGCTCGAGCGACGGATGCGGCGGCGCGGGAAGCGGGCTACACTGTGAGCAGACAGACGAGCCACGGCGGGCGCCGCCGTGGGAGACATGAAACCAGTTGGGAGGAAGCGAATGTCTGCTCAAGGAACAGTCGGAAGTGTGCTCAGCAGCCTGTCGGATGACCTGGTTAACATCGTCGCGTCCGCCGAGAAGTCCATCGTCCAGGTGGACGCCCGGGACCGGCAGACGGCGTCGGGCATTGTGTGGTCGGCGGATGGGTTGATCGTCACGGCGGACCACGTCGTGCAGCGCGAGGACAACATCAAGGTGGGACTGCCGGATGGTCGCGCCGTCCAGGCGCAGCTTGTCGGCCGCGACCCGAACAGCGATCTGGCCGTGCTGCGCGTCCAGGGTGAGACGCTGACCCCGGCGGCGTGGGGGCAGGTAGCCGAAGTGGGGGTGGGGCAACTCGTCCTGGCCGTGGCGCGGCCGAGCGACCGCCCGATGGCGACCATCGGCATCGTCAGCGCGTTCACGCCGACCCAGACGCGGCGCGGCCAGTCCCTCGACATCATCCAGACCGATGTCACCCTCTACCCCGGCTTCTCGGGCGGGGCGCTGGTGGACGCACGGGGGCAGATCATCGGCCTGAACAGCTCGCACCTGGCGCGGGGCATCAGCACGGCGATTGGCGTCGGGACGCTGCGGCGCGTGGTCGAGGCGCTGACGACAACAGGGCGCGTGCGCCGTGGCTATCTTGGCGTCGGCCTCCAGCCCGTGCCGCTGCCGCCGCAGCTTCAGAGCACGCTCGGCCGCGAGCAGGCGTCCGGCCTGCTGGTGCTGGGCGTCGAGCCGGGCAGCCCGGCGGAGAGCGGGGGGCTGATGCTGGGCGACATCATCGTCGGCGTGGCCGGCCAGCCGACACCGGACATGGAGGAGCTGCAAGGCGAACTGAGCGGCGAGCGCGTCGGCCAGGCTACGCCGTTGGAGATCATCCGCGGCGGGCAGAAGCAGACTGCGAGCGTCGTCGTCGGCGAGCGGGAGTAATCAGCCGTCTGAGCGTGGGTCAAGGAGCGGAGCATGGTCAGCGCAAGATTGGAAACACTGCCGGGTGTGGCGGGGGAGATTGCGCAGGTGGCCGCGCGGCTGCGGCAGAGCCTGGTCGGGGTGCGGGGACAGTGGAACGGGAGCGGCTCGGGCGTGATCTGGCGGCCGGACGGCATCATTCTGACCAACGATCACGTGGCGCGACGGGACAAGGCGCGCGTGAGCCTGGCCGATGGGCGAACGCTGGATGCCCGCGTGATTGGGCGCGACAAAACGCTCGATCTGGCGGCGCTGAAGATGGATGCGCAGGACCTGCCGGCAGCGCTGCCAGGCGACTCGCGGCGCATGGCGGTGGGGCAGCTCGTGCTCGCCGTCGGCAACCCGCTCGGTGTCGAGGGCGCTGTCACGCTTGGCATCATCAGCGCTATCGGGCGCACGATGCGCGGGGGGCGCGAGCTGGTCGAGGCGGACATTGACGTGTATCCAGGGAACTCCGGCGGCCCGCTGGCCGACGCCCACGGGCGAGTCCTGGGGCTGACGAGCATGATTCTCACCCCTGGCGTGGCCCTGGCGGTCCCGACGCACGTCGCGCAGGTGGCCCTGGCGGGCTGGCTAGGCGAGTCCAGCCGCAAGCCGTCGCTCGGTGTCCGCGGCTGGGCTGTGCCGCTGCCACCGGCGTGGGCCGAGCGCGTCGGCCAGCCGAGCGGTGTGATGCTCGGCGAGGTGCTGCCGGCGAGCCTGGCCGAGGAGTCGGGGCTGTTGGTCGGCGACATCATCGTCGGCCTCGCCGGTGAGCCGGTCATGGATGGCGAAGACTTGCAGCGCCGGCTGTACGCGACGGCCGAGACGCCGAGCGTGCGGGTGGTGCGCGCGGGCGAGATCGTGACCCTGGGCGAGAGCGGCGGGCGCCGCGTCTGAGAGACGTTTTGGGCGACCAGAGGCATGACAGGTAGGCGCAGTCGAGGTAGACGGGCAGGGGGGCGGGAAGACAGGGGGGGAGGGGCGGGTTTCAAACCCGCCCCTCCTGATTCATCCGACGGCTCGTTGAATGTGTGGCAGGTACACGTTGTATTGGGGCGGCGCTGTCGTGGGGGTGGCGGTGTGCGTGGGGGTGGCGGTGCGCGTGGGGGGCACGGTCGCGGTGAGAGTTACGGCGGCCGTCGGGGTGGCGGTGGCGGAGGGCGGCGGCGGCGTCCCCACCAGGCGCGAGACGCCGCCGCCGGTGCTGAACCAGCGCGTCCCATCCGGCGCGACGGCGATGCCCGTCACGTCGTCACTCGCCAGGCCGCCGCCCGTCGTTGCGGCCGTGTACTTCAGCCATGTGCCACCGCCGGCGCATGGCGCCAGGCAGCGGGCGAGGCCGTGGGCCGTACCGACCCACACGTCGCCGCTTTTGTCCACGGCCACCGCCCGCACGTCGTCGGACGGCAAAGCCCCGCCCTCGGCCGTGAACGTCGTCCACTGTGCGCCCGGCGCGGCGGTCTCGTCGTAGCGGCTGACACCGCCTGGCTTCCCGGACGATCCCTCCGGCGCAAGGCCGATCCACAACGTGACGGCCTGCTGCGGTCGCGGAACCACGGCCAACGCCGTGACGCGGTTGCCGCCAATCGCAGAGTTCGTGGTGTTGTACGTCGTCCCCACGTTCCAGACGGTGGTGGAGCCAATGAGCGTTGTCACCCCGCCGCCCCACGTCCCCACCCACATGCGGCTGCTAATCTGGTCGCCGGCGAGGGCGCGCACGTCCGCCGCCCCCAGCCCCTCCGACGGGGTGAACAGGTGGTTGTAGCTGCGGCCCTGGTACATGGCAAGGGCGCCAGTCGCCAGGCCGAACCAGTGCGTGTTCCCGATCCGGGTGGCTGCCTGGATGGAGGTGGTGGGCAGCGTCCACGGGACCCCCAGGCTCCACGGCGCGGCCTGCCCATTCGGGTCGTGGCCGTTGGGACAGAACGTGCTCAGGCCGGCGCTGGTGCCGAAGAAGACGCGCAGGCGCGGGCCAAACGTGAACGCCTGCACCCTGTCGCCGACCAGGTTCCCGCCGCTGCTCGCGCGGGTGATGGCGCTCCAGCGGCTGCCGTTCCACCACGCTGCGCCAGCGTCGGAGCCGACCCAGACCGAGCCGTCGAAGGGGTAGCTGGCGTCGGCGCAGACGCGCTCGTTCGTGGGAATCGCCAGGGCATTCACGGCGACGGTCAGCGTGTGGTCCGAGGGCAGACCGTCGGCCGTGGTGAAGCGGGTCCAGCCCGGCGGCGGCGTGCCCGCCGCCGGCGAGGCAGCCTGGGGCGGTGGGGCGGTCGGCGTGGACGCGCTGGTCGCGCCCGGCTGAGCGGGCAACAGGGTCGCCGGGCCAACCCGCGTCGGCGCGGCGCTTGGGCGAGAATCGGCGACGGGCCGCTGCGCGCCGGCCTGGCAGGCGGCCAGGAGCGCGGCGAGGCAGACGGCGGCGAGCAGGGACGTTAGGGTTTTCCACACAAAGTTGGCTCCGATAGAATCGTGATGTATAGTATCGTCGTGTATAGTATTGTACCGCCAAAACCAGGGCCGGTGCGGCCCAAAATGCAAAATGAGTGTAAAGCGAGACAGCAGCATGACAGAGACGCAGACTTCTCGGCCGCGCGGCCTGTACTTCGAGGAGTTCACGGTCGGCGACTCCATCCGCTCGGCGTCGCGGACGATCACCGAGACGGACATCGTCAACTTCGCCGGGTTGACCGGCGACTGGAACCAGCTCCACACCGACGCGGAGTTCGCCGCGCAGACACCCTTCCAGGCGCGCATTGCCCACGGCGCGCTCGGGCTGAGCATCGCCACCGGGCTGGTGACGCGCCTCGGCGTCGTGGAGGGGACGGCGCTGGCTTTCCGCGCCATTGAAGAGTGGAAGTTCTCGCGGCCCATCTTCATCGGCGACACGATTCACGTCGCGGGGCGCGTGACGGACACGAAGCCGGTCGCGCGATTGGGCGGCGGGCAGGTGACGTTCGAGCTGGCCGTCGTCAATCAGAAGGGCGAGACGTGCCAGCGCGGAGTGTGGGTGATGCTCGTTCGCAGCGGAGCGTCAGGCGCGTGAGCGATCTGTCGCCGCGCGTGAAGGTGATGACGGTTCCGACACCGTTCAAAGTCGGGCCGGTTCACCCCTATGTGATCGCCGGTGATCCCCTCACTCTGGTGGATGCGGGGCCGAAGACGGAAGAAGCCTGGCAGGCGCTGGTGGCGGGGCTGGCCGAGCATGGCTACCGCGTGCGGGACATCGAGCGCATCATTCTCACGCACGCGCACACCGATCATTTTGGCCTGCTGCGGCGGGTGGTGGAGGAGTCGGACGCGCCTGTGTTCGCTCACCCGCGCTGCCTGTCGTGGCTGCGGGATGCGCCCCACGAGTGGGAACACCGCGCCGGCTTCTTCTATCGCCTCTGGGTGCAGAGCGGCGTGCCGGAAGAGCGGCTCAGCCGCATGCGCTTTGGCCTGGCGGTCGGCGCGCAGTACGCCGAGGCCCTGTTGCCGGACATGACGGTATACGAGATAGACGAGGGCGCCCACCTGACCCTCGGCAGCGCCCAGTGGCACGTTCTGTACACCCCCGGCCATTCAACCAGCCACATCGCGCTCTACGAGCCACAGTCCCAGCAGATGCTGTCCGGCGACCACCTCCTGCTCCGCATCAGCTCCAATCCGCTGCTCGAGCCGCCGGAACCCGGCGAGACGCGGCGCCGCAGTCTCGTGGAGTACATGGCGTCGCTGCAGCGCGTCGCCGCGATGGACATCTCCGTCGCCTGGACGGGGCATGGGCCGCCGGTTTACGGCCACCACGCGCTGATCGCCAGGCGCATGGCGAACACCGACGCCCGCAAAGAGAAGATCGCCGGCCTCATGGCGGATCGGCCGAGGACGGCGTACCAGATGAGCGAGGCGCTGTTCCCGGATCTGCCGACGGGCGAGCTGTTCCTGGGGCTGTCCGAAATTGTCGGCCACCTGGACCTGCTGGAGCTTGAGGGGCGGCTGTGCGTCGAGGACCACGACGGCGTGTTGTGGTATTCGGCCGGCCCGGCGTAAAAAGAAAGGCGTGACACCGAATGATGCCACGCCCCGCCTGCCACTTACCCATCGAACTGCGCCACGACCTAGAAGGTCTCACCACCCGGCGTCGGCTTCGTCTCATCGCTGCCTGTGCCCTGCTGCTGCGCCGCGCCAGGCTCTTGCTGCTCGGTCTGCACCAGGCGCTCGAGCTGCTGGTTGACTGCGGCGAAGCCGCGGCTGATAATTGCCAGCGCCTTCTGTCCGGTCGGGGTCTGCGCCGCCGTCGAAGCGACCTTCTTGGCCTGGTGGCCCAGCTCTTGGGCGGCTTCGGGGACCTTGGCTTCGTTGAGCGCGGTCTTCGCCTGGTGACCCAGTTCCTGGGCCGTCCCCGTCACCTTCGCGTCCTTGAGCGCGGCTTCGGTCTGCTGCCGTAGCGACGTGAAGCTCTGACGAAGCTCGCTCTCGACCTGACGGGCGCGCTCCGGCGACGTGATGCTGCGCACGGCCTTCTCCAGCGTGCCGGCGAATGCCTTGATTTCCTGGCTCAATTCTTCGGTTTGCGAGCCGGCCTTCGGAGTTCCCTCGGGCTTCACGCTCGGGTCAGTCTGGTTATCCATAGAGTGTGTATCCTCCCATCATCGTCTAGGACATCATAGCTACTCTGTATACGGAGTATGGCGTGGCAAGTTGCACAAGGCGAACAATGATCTGACACCCAGTTTGTGAGGGGATTGTAGGATGAAAGCTGTTGTCATGGCCGGCGGGGCAGGATCGCGGCTGCGGCCGCTGACAGTGGGGCGGCCAAAGCCGGTCGTTCCCATTGTCAACAAATCGGTCATCGCGCATATACGTGACTTGCTGATGCGCCACCGCTTCGAGCACCTGATTGTCACGCTGCATTATATGCCGGACCAAATCCAGAATCATCTCGGCGACGGCGCCGACATGGGCATCACGATTGAGTACTCCGTCGAGGACTCACCCCTCGGCACAGCCGGTAGCGTCAAGCACGTTCAGCGCAGCCTGGACGATACTTTCCTGGTGATTAGTGGCGATGCTCTGACGAACATTGACCTGAGTGCGGTCGTCCGCTGGCACAAAGAGCGGCGGTCGAAGGCGACCATCGTTCTGGCGCGGGTTAAGGAGCCGCCAGAGTACGGCGTCGTCGTGACGGATCAGGAGGGCCGGATCACGCGGTTTCAGGAGAAGCCGAGCTGGAGCGAGGTCCAGTCGGACACCGTCAATACGGGCATCTACGTCTTTGAGCCGTCCGTCCTGGACCTGATTCCGGCTGAGACGCCGTTCGACTTCAGCCAGGACCTCTTCCCGCGTCTGCTCGCCGCCGAGGAGGCGATGTATGGCTACGTCGCCGACGGCTACTGGACGGACGTCGGCACGCTCCGCGAGTACATGCAGGCCAACGCCGACGTACTGCGCGGCGCTGTGTCGGGCATCAGCCTGGGTCAGCACATTGGCGGCGACATCTGGACCGAAGGGGAGGTCGAGATTGCGCCGGACGCGCAGCTCTACGGGCCGATCTACCTCGGCGACGGCGTCCGCATCAAGGGCGGCGTCGTGATCCAGGGGCCGGCCGTCATTCGCGCCAACACTATCGTAGACGACCGCGCGTATGTCGGCAACAGCATCATCTGGCGCAACTGCTACATCGGCGAGATGGCCGAAGTGCGTGGGGCCGTCATCTGCCAGGGCTGCGACCTCAAGAGCCGAACTGCCGTCTACGAGGGCGCTGTCATCGGGGACCGCGTCCACATCGGCGAGAACGCCGTCATCCACGCCGGCGTCAAGATATGGCCGAGCAAGGGCGTGGAGGCCAGCGCCAACATCCGCAGTAGCATCATCTGGGGCAGCCAGGCGCGGCGCACGCTCTTCACCCGGTTTGGCGTGTCCGGCCTGGTGAACGTTGACCTCACACCGGAGTTTGCAGCCAAGCTGGGCGCGGCCTACGGGTCGGTGCTGCCCAAGGGGGCCACGGTGACGATCAACCGCGATGTGTCGCGCAGCGCGCGCATGCTGAAACGCGGCATCATCTCCGGCCTGCCGTCCGCCGGCATTAGTCCGCTCGATACCGACGCCGTGCCGATCCCAGTCGCTCGCTATTACACCAGCAAACGCCAGGCCGCCGGCGGCGTCCACGTGCGCATCTCGCCCTACGATAGCCGGGTGGTGGACATCCGCTTCTACGACGGCGACGGGATGAACCTGAGTAAGAGCATGGAGCGGGCCATCGAGCGCGTGTTCTTCCGCGAGGACTATCGGCGGGTCTACCTGGGCGACATCGGCAGCATTGACCACGCGCCCGGCGTCGCCGAGCATTACCTCTCCGACTACATGAAGGCGCTCAATGTCTCGGCCATCCGCGACGCCGAGTTTCAGCTCGTGGTAGACTGCGCCAATGCGCCGACCAGCACAATCCTGCCGCGCGCGCTGACCGACCTGCACGCCGGCGTTGTGGCGCTCAACGCCCAGCTGGACGAGCATCGCATGTCCATCACCAAGGAGGAGTTCGAGGGCGGGCGCGAGCAACTGCGGCTCATCACCCAGACACTCACGGCCGACTTGGGGGTGCGCCTGGATGTCGGCGGCGAGCGCCTGTTCGTCGTGGATGACCTGGGACGCTACGTGACGGAGATGCAGATGGCGGCGGCCTTTGCGTGGCTCGCCATGCGCGCGCAGCCGGGCGGCATGATCGCCGTACCGATGAACGCGCCGCGGGTCTTCGAGCGCATGGCGGCGGATTTCAGCGGCCGCATCTGGCGGACACGCCTCGACCAGGCCGAGCTGATGCAGTGCGCGCGCGAAAAAGACGTGCTGTTGGCGGCGGATGGCCTGGGGAACGTCATCTTCCCGTCGTTTCACCCGACCATAGATGGCATGTTCGCCGTCGCCAAGCTGTTGGAGTACCTGGCGTGTGAGAAAGTCAAGCTCTCCCAGGTCGTGGACAGCATCCCGCCGTTCTACGTCGAGCCGCGCCGGGTGGACTGCCCGTGGGAGGAGCGCGGCACGCTGATGCGCCGCCTGCACGAGGAGTTCTACGCGGTGCGGGACCCGGAAAGCGACGCGATCCAGATCACGCTGTCGGAGCAGGAGTGGATTCTAATTTCACCCAGCGGCGACGATCCGTATGTGATGGTGTACGCCGAAGGCACATCCAGGCCGCACGCGGCGCTGATGGCGGAGGAGTACGCCGGGCGTGTGCGCAGCTTGCTAGGGAGCTAGGGCAGGCTCTGTCGCTCGGAGAAGCATACGCACGCAAAGAGTGGGGCAGCCGTTGGGCTGCCCCGCTTTTTGCGCGTTACCGTGAGCCGATTTCACCGTCCGTATATGCAGATGTCGCTGCATAGGTAACGCTGCGTGCGCCTATCCGGCGCGGTTCGGTCTGCCCGTCTTCGTGTAGCCATGTGCTACAGGGACGCGGGCCATCGGGTTTGTCCAAACGAGGAGTACTGTGACCACACGACGACTTATCATCCTGCTCGGTTTGGTGTTCTTGGCGGGTACGGGGCTGATCCTGTCGGGGTCGGGCGTGGGCGCTGCGCCGGCGGCGCCGAGCCAGCAAAGTATGCTGGGCATCAACTTCATCGGCTCGGCGGAGATGACGCCGCAGGCTGACAGATTTCAGCGCGGCGCGGAGAGTGGCGCGGGCTGGGATCGCTGGGTGCTGTACTGGTCGAACATCGAGCGCAGCCCGAATTCGTTCGATTGGAGCGCGCAGGACGCCGCATTCCTGGCCGACGCCGGCGTTGGGCTGAACGTCCACGCCGTGCTGCTGACGACACCGGATTTCTACGCGCGCGCCGGCGTCACGGGCAAGGCGGCGCCGCGCGTGGACGACAAGCGGCCCTATCTCCAGATGCTGACCAACGCCCTCTCGGGCCGCAAAGCGCCGGAGGCGAACCCGGCCAGCTGCGCCGCCAACACCTACCCGCCGTCCAGCCTCGGCGAAGCGCCGTTCGTGATGCAGGGCGGGCAGCAGACCGTGAATCCGGGCCACCACTGGGCGTGGTACGTCTACCAAGCCGTGAACAGGTACAAGCCCGGCGGCGATCTGGCCCGGGCGCGGGGTTTGGGGAACGCCGGCATTCGCTCGTGGGAGATCTGGAACGAGCCTGACTTCGCGTGTGTGTTCTTTAGCGGCACACCGGGCGAGTACTACCAGATGCTGAAGGTGGCTTACCAGGTTATCAAGTTCGCCGACCCCTCGGCGACGGTGGTGTCTGGCGGACTGACGTACTGGGGGCACGAGGGATTCTTCGACGATTTCCTGGCGGCGGCTGCGGCCGACCCGGACAAGGACGGTCAGGCGCAGAACGGCTTCTACTTTGACGCCCTGGCCCTGCATTGGTACAGCAACTCGCGCAACGCGCTGTACCAGTCCCAGGCGTTCGCCAACAAGCTCCAGCAGAACAACATGGCCGGCAAGCCGATCTGGCTGACCGAGTCGGGCGTGCCCATCCTGGGCGACAATGTTGGGCCAGACGATCCGGCGACGTTGCTCCTGGGCACCATTGATGATCAGGCGAACTTCATCCTCCAGAGCTTCGCCTACGCGCGCTGGCTGCGCGCCGAAGCGCCGTCGGCGACCGACCGCGTCTTCCACTTCCAGATGTACGACGACGGCATCGCCGGCGCGTTCGGCCCGTTCGGGCTGATCCGCAACCCGGACCACCCGGCGGCGCCCAACACGCCGCGCCCCGGCTACGCGGCCATGCAGACGGCGGCGCGCTATCTCGACGGCGCGACGCCTATCAGCGGCAGCCGCAACACGAGCAACGGCGTTGAGCGCATGGCGTTCCGCCACCCTAACGGGTCGCGGGTCACCGTGTTGTGGAACTGGAACAGCGGGGCGCGCACCGTCAGCCTTCGCGCCACGGCGTCGCCCGCCGTCTTGGTAGACAAGAGCGGCGCGGCGAGGAGCATCGCGGCGTCCGGCGGCTACTACAGCATCGCGCTGCCGGGCGCGACGAACTTCAACCAGATCGGCGATCCAAACAACGCCATGATCGGTGGCGAGACGTTCCTGCTGGTCGAGGGGAACGCCGCGCCGACGAGCGGGCCGCCGACGTTCACGCCCGTTCCGCCCACGGCGACGGCCACCGCGAAGCCAACGGCCACCCCTTCGCCGACGCCTTCGCCAACGCCGCCACCGACGCCGGGCTGTGTCAATCTGGTGGCAAACCCCGGCTTTGACCGGGGCGCGGCGGGCTGGACGCTGACGGGGCGGCGGGCGATTCTCACGGCCAGCGGGCACAGCGGCCAGGCGGTGTTCCTGGGGCTGCTGACGGGCGACACGCCGACACAGCCCGACGGGGACACGGCGACGGCCAGGCAGACCCTTCAGATTCCGGCGAGCGTCGGGGATGTTCGTTTGGAGTTCTGGGCGTTCACGGGCCACCTCCCCGGCCCGGACGCGAGCGACAGGTTCAGCGCCCGCATCGCCGACGCCAATGGCGCAACGATCGCCGAGGCGCCGCTGACCGTGGACAGCAACGGCTGGCAGGCGTATAGCCTGTCCCTCGCACCTTACCTCGCTGCCCTCAAGGGGCAGACGGTGAGCGTGGAATTCTCGGTAGTGAATGCCCCGACGGCCGGCAATGCCTACATGCGCGTGGACGACGTGGTCCTGGCGGTGTGCGACGCGCCCGACCCGCCGCCGTCCGCGCCGCTACGCGGCAAGGTGACCGACATGGCCGGCTGGCCGATTGACGGGGCGTCGGTGAGCCTCCTCGCCAACGCCGGGGCGCTTGGCGCGACCACGGATGCCGCCGGGCGGTTCGAGTTCGCCGATGTGCCTTCCGGCGCCGCCAGCCTGAGCGCCGCCGCGTCGGGCTACGGCGCGGGCGGGCTGCGGGTAGTGGCGGTGCCGGGCGCTGACCAGGAGTTGCGCCTCCCGCCGCCGAGCAGCGCGGTCACGAACGGCGGGTTTGAGAGCGGCCTCGATGGCTGGCAGCTCTCCGGAGCGACCACGCCCCAGTCCGGTGGCGGCGGCTTGAGCGGCCGCGGCGCGGTGCTGGGCGAGGCTTTCACGCCGGATGCGGGCCACCCGGACGGCAACTCCACCCTGAGCCAGCCGATCGGCGTGCCGGATACGCCAGGCGTCGGCCTGACCTTCGCTTACCGCATGGACACGGCGGAGACGGCGAGCGGCGCCGACTTCTTCGAGGCGCTGGTCATTGATGGCGCGCAGCGCACGGATGTGGTCAATCACCTGTGGCACCCGTCGGCCGGCTGGGCGTACCGCTGGATTGACCTCCAGCCGTGGCGCGGGCGCAACGTGACGCTAATCTTCAACGTGTACCAGTCCAGCGCCGACCGCTCAACGCGCGTCTGGCTCGACGAAGTGAGCGTGGGGAGCAGCAGGACGTACAACCTGGCGCCGCGCCTGTTCCTGCCGCTGGTGCAGCGGTGACGGGGGGGCCGGGCGACGGAGTGATGGAGTGACGAGGCGACGGGGTGACGAGAGAGATCGTCACCCCGTCGCTGTTCTCAGATACCATAGTGTCGTTTAGTGAAAACGAGTACTTGACGAATCGAAACGATGTGTGCTACACTATATGGTGATGCGAGTGGTTGTCGAAAGAGGAGAGGACTATGAGCTTGGGCCAAAGGGTGCGCCAACGCCGCGAGGAGAAGGGACTGAGCCTGTCGGCCCTGGCGCGGGCCAGCAAAGTCTCGAAGGGATACTTGAGCCAGATCGAGAATGACGCCGCGCCGCGGCCGTCCGGCGATACGCTGTTCAAGATGGCGACGGCGCTCGGCACGACTGTGGCGGACCTGCTCGGCCGCGAGGTCGAGCCGACGACGCGCGAGACGTCGCCGTCGCTCGTGGAGTTCGCGCGTGTCGCGCAGCTCCCCGACGCAGACGTGCAGATGCTGGCCGGGATACGCTACCGCGGCGAGCAGCCAGCGTCGGTCGCCGACTGGAGCTACCTGTACGAGTCGATCCGCCGCACCATCCGGGGCCGGGAGGCCGATGAGTAATGGCGCGACGCCGCTGGAGCAGCGAAGCGGCGCGCGCGTTGATGGCAATCACCGGCACTGACGATCCGGTCGCCGCGATGGAAATCTGCGCCAATGACCTGCTGGACGACGCCGGTGTCGCCGGGCCGCCGGTGCCGTTGCACATCCTGGCGTCGTTTCAAGGCATCCGCAGCATCGAGCGGGTCGAGATGGAGTCGTCTGGCCGCCTTATCAGTGGCGCGGGCGGCAGCATCGTCCAGGTCAACAGCCGCGAGAGCCAGGTGCGCCAGAACTTCACGATTGCCCACGAGATCGCGCACACGTTCTTCCCATCCTTCCTCGTCAGCCCCGGCGACTTCCAGGACGACCACACCGGACGCTATCCGCCGGTGGACGAGGAAGAGTATCTGTGCGACGTGGGCGCGGCGGCCTTGCTGCTCCCCCCGCGCTGGCTGGCGCCGGCCTGCGCCGAGCTAACCCCGTCCCACGACAATCTGAACCGCCTCGCCAGCCGTTTCCATGCCTCCCTGGAAGCGACGGCCCGCGCCGTTGCACGCCTTGACGCCTGGGCGTTCGCCCTGGTGTACTGGGAGCCGGGCTGGCGCAAGGCGGACCGCCCGACCGAGGGTCAGACAGAGAGTGTGCCGGCCGTCTGGCGCGTCACCCGCGTCGTCGCCTCCCCATCCTTCGCCCTGTATATTCCCCGCAACAAGTCCATCTCCGAGGACAGCACGGTGCAGCGAGCGGCCGACGCCGCCGGCGTGGTGGACGGCGTGGACCGACTCTCCCTGGCGCAGGGGCTTGTCCCGCTGCGGGCGGAGTCGCTGGCCGTGCCTGCGCGGCGCGGCGACAGCGCACGCTCGCGCGTTGTCTCGTTCTTCACGCGCGTGTGAGGCGGTAGTCTTTCCGCCGCGTAGTAACCACTTCAGTCGTTCTGCTCTGCGCCGATGTTGAGCAAACTGGATGGAGATTGACGAAGGCGAATCGTTCTACGTCGTGTTTGCCAGATGTTGCCGGTTGACTATAATACCCGGTATCGCGGCGTGACAGGTGGCCCTGCGCGAAGGAGGTCCCGATGGCCGAGGAACTCCCCGAGTATCTCACCGTGGACGAAGCATGCGCTCTGCTGGGTGTGAAGCGCGCCACGCTTTACGCCTACGTCAGCCGCGGCACCCTACGCAGTTACAAGCAGGGCATCCGCCGCCAGCGGCTGTACCGCCGCAGCGACATCGAGGCGCTGTTGACGGTGCGGCCAGGCGCGGCGCCCCGCGCGGATGGCGACGAGAGCCTGCCGCCAGCCGCAGAGTGGGTGGCGGTGCGATGATGGACGGCCAGCCAACAGGCGTCATCGTCGTCGTGACCGGCATCAGCCACCGGGAAGACGGCCAGCTTTTCTATCGCGGCTACCCCGTGGACGTCGCGGCGCAGCAGGGCGAGTTCGCCGAGACGGCGTTCCTGCTCTGGGCGGGCCGCCTTCCGACGGCCATCGAGCTGGCCGCGCTCAAGAGCCAGTTTGAGGCGGGCTGGACGCTCCCCAAAGACGTCGTCGTCCGCCTGCGAAGCCTGCCACCCACAACGCCGATGATCACGGCGCTACGCGAGGGCGTGGCGGCCCTCGCCCTGGCAAACCGAGGCAAGCCGATGGCGTCGGCGGGCATGCCGGCGCTGCTCGCCCACAGCCAGGATGCCGCAACGGCGGCCTTGCTGGTCGGCGCTCTGCCCGCCATCGCTGCGCAGTTCTACCACGTCGCTCTTGGCCGCCCGCTCTACGCGCCGCGCGTGTCGGGCCGCCTGACCGAGCGCTTTCTGCAGGCGATCTATGGTGAGGAACCATCTGCTGAAGAGACCCAGGCGCTGGATACGGCTCTGACGCTGTATGCGGAGAATGGCCTTGTCGCCTCGACATTCGCGGCGCGTGTCGTTGCCGCGACCGAGGCCGACCTGTTCTCCGCCGTGATCGCCGCGCTTACAGCGGTGGAGGGTGGGTTGCACGGCGCTGAGCCGTTCGCCATCTTTCGATTTCTGGAGCGGGTAGGGGTGCCGACCGACGCGCCGACGGTCGTAGACGGGTATCTGCGCGTCGAGGCGCAGCTGCCAGGCTTCGAGCCGCGACCGTCCGGCGCAGCCGATGCGCGGGCGCTGCGCTTCCGCCAGTTGGCGCTGACGCTGGGGGCCGGGCCGCGCGTGGCGGCCGCCGACGCTGTGGCCGACATCGTCCATCGGCGGCTGGGGCAGTATCCCGGCGTGGACTTCTACGCGGCGGTGTTGTTCGAACACCTCGGCTTCGACGCCGACCTGGCCTCCTCTGTGTATGCCCTGGGCCGCGTGGCGGGCTGGACGGCGCACGCCATGGAACAGCATGGCAGCAACCGCATGGCGCGGCCTGTTGCGCGCTACGTTGGGGTGCGGGCCAGGCCGTGGGAACCGCTCAACGAACGCTGACCGGGGTTTGGCGAAAAAGCCGTCATGCGCGTACACTTTACCCGTATCTTCTATTCGTGGTGCGCCGTTGTTACCCCGTGCGAAGTGTACATCTCGAATTATAACACGCCTATAGACAGGCGCTTTTGCGTCTATCGTTTGAGAGGAGTTCCGCATCCATGAGCCGTCAGGCCGCGCTGGTTACAGTTATCGTCCTGGTTGTGATCTTGCTGCTCTGTAACGTCGTCGTCGCTGCGGTCGCACTGCCGCGTGTTCTCGCCGTCGTTCGCGGCAATGCCTCGTCTGTCGCGCAGCAAAGCTCGCCCTCGGCCGCACCGACGGCGACGCCTTCTCCCCGCTCCTCTACGCCGCGTAACAATCAACCTGTCCCCCAGATCACCGTCGTGATCCCTCCGCCGGGCGGCGTGGTTCCCCAGGTGACCGTCGTCATCCCGTCGCAGGGCGCGCAGGTGTTCCCCACGGCGACCCCGGGGCCTGCCCCGACGCTGGGACCGTCGCCGACGCCGTTCCCGCCCGTGCCGCCGCTGACCCTGTCGGCGGAGGAGCAGACGCTGGCGGCGCTGTACACCAAGGTTCGCCCAGGCGTCGTCAATGTGGACATCGTGTTAAACGTGCCCGGCTCGGACCCGACGAGCGGGCTGCCGGCCCCGTCGGGCAGCGGCTCCGGTTTCATCTGGGATAAGCAGGGGCACATCGTCACCAATAGCCACGTGGTGCAGGACGCGCGCACTGTCAAAGTCACACTGTGGGACGACACGTCCGTTCCGGCCACCGTCGTCGGTGTGGACTCGGACGCCGACCTGGCCGTGATCAAGGTGGACGTGCCGGCGGACAGGCTCATCCCCCTCGACATGGGTGACTCGGACCAGGTTCGCGTCGGCCAGACCGCCGTGGCCCTCGGCAACCCGTTCGGCGTCGGCACGAGCATGACGCAGGGCATCATCAGCGCCATCGGCCGCACGATTCCGGGGCTGACTCAGTTCCAGATTCCTAATGCCCTTCAGACCGACGCGCCCATCAACCCGGGTAACTCCGGCGGGCCGCTGCTCGATCTGGCCGGGCGGGTGGTCGGCGTAGATGCGCAGATCCGCTCCGAGACGCGCGCCAACTCCGGCGTCGGCTTCGCCATCCCGGTCAACGTCGTCAAGCTCGTCGTTCCTGACCTCATCGGCAGCGGGCGGCACGCCTGGCCCTGGCTCGGCGTCTCCGGCCGCACCCTGGACGAGCTGACGGCGCAGAGCAACAACGCCAAGAACGCCGCCGGCGCTTACATTGACCAGGTGACGCCCGGTGGCCCGTCCGAGAAGGCGGGGCTGAAAGGCTCGTCCGGCCAGCAGCGCATCCAGGACCAGCCCGTGCCGACCGGCGGTGACATCATCGTTGCGGTGAACGGCGTGCCGATCAAGAAGTTCGACGAGCTGCTGGCCTACGTGACCACCCGCTCGCGGGTCGGGCAGACGATTGAGCTGACGGTGCTGCGCAACGGGCAGGAGCAGAAACTGTCCGTCACGCTCCAGGAACGCCCGCGCAGCCAGCAACAGCAGCCGCAGCGCGTGCCATAGCCAGGCGCTGAGCGGCCGTAGCCGCAACCCGGCGGAGACCTGATGCGTAATGCGTGTGGGGATGTCCTACGCATTACGCATCTTTTTTTGGACAGGCGTGTGAGGGGGTATGACGGAATCCGACAATCTCAATCGTGACTTGATGCCTGAGCGGCCGCCTGACGGCGCTCAGGATGCCGTAGAGCAAACACCGCCCGCGCCGACTGAGACGCCGCCCGAAGCGACGCCGGGCGCGCCCTCCCTTGAAGCGCCACTGCCGCCGTCGGCCGAAACGCCGAGCCGACGCGGTGGCGGGGGGCGCTGTCTGTTGATCGCGGTGCTGATTCTGCTGGCGTGCGCCGTGCTGAGTATCGCCCTGGCGGTGGGGGGCGCCTTGTTCGGCGTCACGCGCATGACGTCGTCCCTGGACATCTCCGGCAGCCTGGCGTCGGCCACCCAGACGATTTCCCAGACGTACCAGGTGGACAGCTCGCCGCGCCTCGTCCTTCGCAGCTCGAACGGGCGCACACTGGTGCGCGGGGTCGAGGGCGCGACCATCGCCGTCGAAGCGACGAAACGCGCCGTTGGGCCGAACGCCCAGGCGCGCTTGCAGGACATCGAGGTCAGCGTCACGCAGGACGGCAGCACGGTGGCCGTCGGGGACCGCCGCTTGACGCCGCCGCGCCCGCTCGACTCGGGCGGGGTGAGTGTTGACTATGTGGTGACGGCGCCGCCGGGGACCCTGGTGGACGTGCGCAGCGGAAACGGCGCGGTCGTCGTCGAAGCCATTCGCGGCGGTGTCACGATTGACGCCGGCAATGGGCGTGTCGCCGTCACCCGACCGCAGGGGCGGGTAGACGTGACGGCCAGCAACGGCAGCATTGATGTGCAGGATGCCAGCGTTGAGGGCATGACTCTTCAGACAGGCAACGGGGACGTGAGTTTCAGCGGCTCCCTGGGCGAAGGCGCGCACGAAATCCGCAGCGGCAACGGCGCGGTGCGCGTGGCGCTGCCACGGGATCAGCGCGTGCGCCTGGACGTGCAGACCGGCCAGGGGCAGATTACCAACAAGCTATCCTCAGATCAGCCCAACGGGCGAAACCTGCGCGCGGCCCTCAACGGGGGCGGCGGGACGTTGCTCGTGCGCGTGGGGAATGGGAGCGTGGCGCTCGAGCCACGGTAATTCTGTGCGCTCCTGATCCGTCACGCCTGGCGGGAGAAGCGGGAATGAGACATGCGGCGAGGCAATAATGCCCCGCCGCACTTTTTTCGAAATTTGGTCGAAAAACCTTGTTCAAACTATTGACAAACCTTTGGAGATGGTATAGACTATAGCCCAGAGAGGTGAGACCCATGGTAAATCGAGAAGAGCAGTTCGTCCCAGACAACCGCAGCCAGATGCTTGAGCTTGACGAGATCGTCAAGCTGGCCGTCACCCCCGTGTTCAACATCAAAGCGGTCGAGCAGGCGACGGGCGTGCGAACTTCGACGCTGCGCGCCTGGGAGCGTCGGCATGGGATTCTCGCCCCGCAGCGCACCGACAGCGGTTACCGCCTGTACTCGCAGCGCGACATTGCCCTGATTCGATGGCTGAAGCAGCAACTTGAGCAGGGTATGACCATCAGCCACGCTATCGCGCTTATGAACGCGCGGAGTACTGCTGACCAGGTGTCGCCGCCGAGCTTGCAGCTCGTAGACTCCTCGCCGCTGTTGGAGGCGAAGTCGCACTTGCTGCGGGCGCTGCTCGATCTAGACGAGGCGCGCGCGAACATCGCCCTCGGCAACGCGTTCAGCCGCTGGCCTGTCGAGATGGTGTGCCTGCGGCTTATCGCGCCGATCATGTTCGAGATGGGCGACGGCTGGTACAGGGGCGACGTGTCCATCGCCCAGGAACACTTCGCCACACACTACGTGCGGCAGAAGCTCCTGTCGCTGATGGCGGCCGCGCCCCACCGACACACGGGCCGCCCGATCTTGACGGCCTCGGCGCCGGCGGACCACCACGAGCTGGGAATTCTCTTCATCGCACTGTTCCTGCAACGCGCCGGGTGGGAGGTCATCCACCTGGGGTCGAATCTCGCAGCGGACGGCCTGGCGGAGACGCTGGTTCGTCTGCGGCCGGCGCTGCTGGCCGTATCAGCCACGCACGAGGAAGCCGCGCGTAACATCGTTGACATCGGTCGGCAGGTGGAACTGGTTCCTGTGCCGCGACCAATTCTGGGGTATGGCGGGCAGGCTTTCAACGACAACCCGGTGTTGCAGGCTGCAACTCCTGGTGTCTACCTGGGGCGGAACGCCGAAGAGACTGTGGCAACCGTCGAACGGCTCATGCGTGAAGGATAGGTGGATGGGGTGGAGAGAAGTATGGTTAGCACTCAGGGCTTGAACGGGCAGGTAGCGTTTGTGACGGGCGGGTCGAGCGGCATCGGCCTCGCGGCGGCCCAGCGGCTTGCCGAGGCAGGAGCAACGGTCGTCATCATGGCGCGGCGAGCCGAGAAACTGGCGAACATCGCCGAGACTATCAGCCGCGCAACAGGGCAGTTTGTTCTGCCGCTGGCAGGGGATGTAACGGAGCCTGGCGACGTCGAGCACGCAGTGGAGATGGCGGTGTCAGAATGCGGGCAACTAGATGTTCTCGTTAATGCGGCCGGGGTCGGCGTCTTGAAACCTGCCCTCGATCTCTGCCAGAGGGACTTCGACCGCATGCTCGCCGTCAACCTAGGCGGCGTCTTCACGGTGACTCAGGCTGTGGCGCGGCACATGGCTGCGCGCCGCTCTGGGCGCGTAATCAACCTGCCGGGCAGCATGGGGCGGGCGGTTATGGCGAATGCAACCGGATACTGCGCTTCAAAGTGGGGCGTCGTGGGCCTGACTAAGGCGATGGCTGTGGACCTGAAGCGATCCGGCATCTCGTTTACCCTGTTGTACCTCGGAGGGGTGGACAGCCCGTTCTGGGACGATATTGACATGCGCGTGCAACGCGACAAGATGCTGACGGTGGACGACGCAGCGCACGCTATTGTCTACGCGGCGAGCCAGCCGGCCAACGCCGTGCTCAACGAACTGGTTCTTCAGCCGGAGAGCCACCAACTGTAGTGGAGGGCGGGAAGGCGCTCCGAAACGCGCCAACCCTTTGCGGCATACATATTCTGGACAACGTGACACTTAAGTGGAACAAGGAGATCAACACTATGAAGACGCTCGGAATCGGTTTGATGGTTGCAGGTTTGGCGCTGGCGTTGCTATTCGCGGCCTTGCCCGCGTCTGCCCAGGGCACTGGGGACGCGATGGTTCGTGTCGTGCATGCCTCCCCGGACGCTCCGGCTGTGGACATCTGTGTCAACGGCAACAAGGCGTTCACCAACGCGGCGTTCAAGGCCGCGACCAACTACGCGAACCTGAAGCCCGGCACGTATGACATCAAGGTCATCCCCGCCGGTGGCTCGTGCAGTGACAAGGGCGTGATCGAGGCCAAGCCGACCCTGGCCGCCGGTCCCATCACGATCGCCGCTGTCGGCAAGCTCGCCAACATCGAGCCGCTGATCCTGAAGGACAACCTGGCGAAGCCGGCCGCTGGCAAGGCCCACGTCCGCTTCGTCCATGCCTCGCCGGACGCGCCGGCGGTAGACATCGCGGTCAAGGGTGGCCCGGTGCTGTTCTCGAACGTGGCCTTCAAAGGCTCCTCGGACTGGACGCCTGTGAACGCGGGAACGTATGACCTGGAAGTACGCCCGGCCGGCAAGACCGACGTGGTGCTCAGCGTCCCCGGCGTGACCCTGAAGGACGGCGAGATTGTGACAGTGTTCGCCATGGGTCTGGCGAGCGGCAACCCGAAGCTCGAGGCGGTGCCTGTGCTCTACCCGGCCGCCGCGCCAATGCCCACGACGATGCCCGCGACGGGTGACGAGCCTGTGACGCTGGCGGCCATGCTCGCCATCATGGGCCTCGCCGTAGTCGGTTTCGGCTTCATCCTGCGCCGCCGCGCGCTCTAGCCTGTCCGCTTAAAGTTTCCCCCCTCCTTGTGGCGACGGCCTGGGGCTTGCTCCCCAGGCCGTCTTATATTGGGTGAAGAGCATGATGAGCATGAGCAAGAAAGTTGTCGTGATTGGCGCAGGCATCGGTGGGCTGACCACCGCCGCCCTGCTGGCCCAGGCGGGCCTGGACGTGACCGTCCTCGAAGCCCACGTAGATCCGGGTGGCTGCGCTGCCACGTTCTATCATCAGGGCTATCGCTTCGACGCCGGCGCCACCCTCGTCGGCGGCTTCCAGCCGGGCGGCGCCCACGCCATTGTGGGGCAGATGCTGGGCATGACCTGGCCGGTGCGGCGCGCCGATCCAGCCATGGAAGTCGTTCTGCCAGGCGAGCGCGTGGTGCGCTGGGGAGACCCCGACCGCTGGGCGATGGAGCGCCGCCGCGCCTTTCCCGGCACGGAACCTTTCTGGCGGGCGCAGGAGTGGGCCGCCGACCGCCTGTGGCGCTTCTCAGCGAGCGCCCCGCCGTGGCCGCCGCAGTCGCCCAGGGATGTGGCGGGGTTGGCGAGTCGCCTGCGCCCCGATCTTCTGGCGCTCGCGCCTGGCGCCGTCGGCAACGTCGCGGGCTGGGCACGCATGCTTGGAGCCGAGGGCCGCGCGTTCCGCACGTTCGTGGACGCGCAGCTCCTCATCAGCGCCCAGGCGACAGCGGAGCGCGTGACGCCGCTGTACGGCGCGGTCGCGCTAGACCTGGCGCGCCAGGGCGTGTATCATGTAGAGCGCGGTGTGGGAGGCATCGCCGAGGCGCTGGTGGGGGTGATCCGCGACCTGGGTGGGCGAGTCTTGTTCAAGCGCCGCGTTCAGAGTATCCTTATGCGCGGCGGCAAGGCCGTGGCGGTGCGGGCGATACGAGGGCCGCGCCACGCCGCCCATGCTGAGGAGTTTGCGGCTGACATGGTTGTCGCCAACCTGACGCCGTGGAGCCTGGAGCGCTTGCCGGGTGACGGCGACGATAGCGACGAACGGCTGATCGCCGCGCCACAGGCCGGCGGCGCGGCTCCCACGTGGGGCGCGTTCACCCTGTATCTTGGCGTGGACGAAGGGATTGCGGCGGCGGAGGGTCCGGAGCATTACCAGGTGGTCGTGGACGACACTCGTCCGCTCGGCGAGGGCAACTCGGTGTTCATGTCGCTGTCGCCGCCCTGGGACGCCAGTCGCGCACCGGCCGGCCACCGTGCCGTCACGCTCTCGACTCACACAGATGTGGCGGAATGGTGGCGAATTGCCGGCGACCGAGCCGCCTACGAAGACCGCCGCGCCGAGTATACCGAGCGCCTGGTGCGAGCGGCGGAGCGGGCGCTGCCCGGCCTGCACGGGCGCATTCGGCTGGCGTTGCCCGGCACGCCGCTGACCTTCCAATACTACACGCGGCGGCCGCTGGGGATGGTCGGCGGGTTTCCCCAGACCAGTCTGTTTCACGCGCGCGGCCCGCGCTCAGACATCGGGAACGTGCGGCTCGTCGGGGATAGCATCTTCCCCGGCCAGAGCACGGCGGGGGTGACGATCGGAGCAATGCGCGTCGCGGCAGACATCCTGGGCGGCTTGCCGCAGCCGGCGGCGCGGCGGGTGGGAGGCATGGGGCCGCTGGCCCGCGAATCAACGGAATATTAGCGGCGCTGACGGGTCCAAAACGAGTCCTAAAGGGGCGAGGAGCGCGCCAGCGTCGTTGAAATCGTTTATAATATTCTAAACGATCACTGACTCAAGCTGAAGAAAGGGGCACAGGTGTATACACCGTGGCCTGCACGACTCCCAGAGAGTCTAGACCTGGAACCCATTCGCTCGTCCCTTAGCGCCCTGGACTTGCTGTTGCAGGACGTGACCGCCGTGGATTATCCCCTGGTCGCGGATGTCGTCCGCGCTGCGTTCGCCGCCGATGGCAAGCGTCTGCGCCCGTCGGTGGCCCTGCTGACGGGCGCTATGCTCCACGCGCCGAGCGACACGACTCTGGCGCTGGCCGCCGCCGTGGAGACGCTGCATACCGCCTGCCTGGTGCATGATGACCTGATTGACCAGTCCTTCGTTCGTCGTGGACACCCGACGCTGAGGGCCGCGCTGAGCGCCGAGACGACCGTCCTCGCCGGCGACTATCTCTTTGCCCGAGCTGCCGCGTTCGCGGCGGAGACCCGCCATCCCCGCGTCGTGCGGGCCTTCTCCGAATGTCTTATGGACATGGCGGCGGGCGAGCTGGAGCAGATCTCGCAGCGGCGCGTGACGCCGAGCCGCGAGGACTATCTGCGCCGCGTCTACAGTAAGACGGCCGTGCTATTTGCGACCGCGAGCAGCGCGGCCGGCGTGTTGGGTGGCGCCTCGGAGCAGGCGGTCGCGTTGCTACGGCAGTACGGCGAGAATGTCGGCCTCGCCTACCAGATCAATGCGGATGTCCTGGATTTCGTGGGGGAGCCTGAGTCGCCCGGCCAGCCGGTCGGCGCGGATCTGCGGCGGGGTAGGGTGACGCTGCCGGTGTTGTATGCGGCGGCGGCAGCCGATCTGCCCCTCGCTCAAGCTCTGGCGGGCGAGCTGTGGGCAGTCGAGGCGGTCATCGAGGCGGTCCAGTCCTCCGACGCTCTCGCCCTGGCGCGCGCCGACGCAGAGCGCTACGCGGCGGTGGCCGTCTCGTGCCTGTCGTGGTTTCCCGACGAGGCGGCGCGGCAGACCCTCGAAGCCGTGGCCGACTTCAGCGTGCGCCGCGCCGCATGATCTCCACCGTAGATGAAGAGCGCCTGGCGTCCGTCCTCGACAGCCTCGAGGACGGACGTTCGCTTTCCCCCGCCGAGGACCTCATCGCCGAGCTTGTGGGCACAATCCTGGCCCAGCACACGCGGGACAGCGATGCCGTGTACCAGGCGCTGAAACGCCGCTTTCCCACCTGGGAGATGCTCCGCGACGCGCCCGAGGAAGCGATTGTCGAGGTGATTCGCTCCGGCGGTCTCGCCCGGGTAAAGGCGAGGCGGATCAAGCTGGCGCTGAACGCCATTGCGGTAGAGCGCGGCCGCCTGGAGCTGGACTTTCTCGGCGCGCTGACGACGGACGAGGCGCGGCGGTGGCTGAGCGCGGTTCCGGGGGTGGGGCCGAAGACGGCGGCGTGCGTGCTGCTGTTTGGCCTCGGCCGGCCCGTGCTGCCGGTGGATGATCACGTGCATCGCTGCGTCACGCGGCTAGGGCTGGTGGCGCCGGGCCTGTCGGCGGTGGCGGCGCATGCCCAGCTCGAGCGGGCGTTGGGGGACGATGCGCCGGCGGCGTTCGTGCTGCACACGCGCCTGCATCGCCTGAGCCGCGAGATCTGCCGACCGCATGCCCCTAAATGCGACACGTGCCCGCTGGCAATCGCGTGCGCCTTCGCATAGTCATAAGGCTCCCGGCACAAAGAGAGCCGGACACATTCGGAAGAGTGAGTGTGTCCGGCTCCGTGAGTCACTCGGCAGCAAGCGCCAAGCCCGGCGCTCTTATCCCCGCGAGGACTTACGGCGCATCAACGTGGACGTCGCTCGTCATCTGGAGCTGATACGTCATGGGCATGCCGCCCTCGTTGAATACCTCCACGTAGTACGTCCCGGCCTCGGGGAAGACACCCTGCCACACCTTCGGTGCGCTAATGAACGCGTCAATCTTACCGTCGTCAACCAGGTCCTTCTGGATTGGGTTGTCAATCAGCGGCGAGCCCATCATCCAGTAGAGCGGTGGCTCAACGCGGTTGCCCCCGTCTGTGTGCTCGTGCCGCAACTGCCTGTTGTTCTCGATCAGCACCATTTCACTCGGGCTGTAGATCCGGAAGCCAGTGTTATGCGCCATGCCTGGGTTCCAGGCAGTGTCACTGTCCAGCCGAATCGTGAACAACAGGTAGGGGAGGCCCTCCCGCGAGACGTCCTTGGCCTGCTCCGGCGTCATCGGCTGGATCACCTCATAGCTGTACCACTGGCTGTTGCCAGGGAGCAGGGTTGCCTGATTGATCCCAGGCGTGAGCGACTGGACCTGCTCGGTGTGGAAGGACCCTGTGCCGGTCGAAGCCATCGCTACCAGGCCGGTGACAAACAGGAGGAGCAGCGCGACACTTACGCTAATCAGAATACGAGCTTTCATGGTTCACCTCCAGTTCAGATCTACCGTTTCTTACACTTGCTCATCCGATTACTTGGAGTCTCAAGCTGAGGCGATGCGCGTTCTCCGCCGGAGCGGTGGGCGTGGCGACTGCCTGGCTCGACTGTTGTAGATGCTGCCGAGGAGTTTCACTGGTCGGGCGAGGGCGAGGCAAGGACAGGCGCAAGATGTCCACTCGTGCCTCTATTCCCATAGTACACCCATTCTTTGACATAGAGCGTGGCGCTTTCTCCACGCCAGGTGAAGAAAGCGCCACAAATAGAGAGAATCTTCAGCGGCGGCGCAGGCGGCCTGCTTCGATCGGTTAGTGGCCGGCGGGAACGGGGGGACGCTGGTTCTCGCCCGCCGGCCGCCGCCCCTCCCACTTGAGGGGCCAGCCCGGCAGGAACGCGCCGATCACGAGGGCGGCCAGGGCAAAGAAGAACGTCACAGTGTAGGCGCGCTCGAAGCCGGCGATGCTCTCGGTGCAGGCCTGGCGCATGAGGCCGGCAATGGCGTCGGGAATCTGGGGCGGCAGGGTCTGGCAGATGCCGACCTGGACATTGGTCGCGACTTGCGGCAGGTCCTGCATCTGCGTCTGGAACGCCTTAACTTGAGGCGAGAGTGTGCTCGCCAGGACGGTCGCCAGGAAGGCGACACCGACGGCCTGGACGATCTGGCGCGATGAGTTGATGAGGGACGAGGCGCGGGCGATCTTGGGGTTGGGCACCGGGCTGAGCGCCGTCACCAGTGTTGTCTGCACCGTGGAGCCGAGAGCGATGCCGCGCAGGAAGAGCAGGAACATGATCCACGGGATCGGGGTGTCCGCCCGAATCTGCGACAGCTGCCAGGTGTTGATCGCCAGGATGCTGAAGCCAAAGACAATGATAGGCCGCGGGCCAATCTTGTCGTACAGACGGCCGGCGGTGGGCGTTGTGATACCGGCGGCGATCGCCAGGGGCAGCAGGGTGAGGCCGGCCTGGAGCGCCGACAGGCCGCGCAACGCCTGGAGATAGATGGGCATCAGAAACTCAGCGCCGAACAGCGCCATGACGCTCACGTAGCCCACGAGGCTGGCGTTGAGGAAGACACGGTTCTGGAACAGCCGCAGGTCCAGCAGCGGCTCCTTCGCAAAGAACAGTTCCACGACAGCGAAGGCGGCCAGGCCAATCGCGCCGACCACGAACATGGCGACCACCTGCGTCGAAGCCCAGCCCTGGTCCGACGCAATCGAAGCGCCGTACAGGATGGCGCTAATGCCGACAATGCCCACGATGAGGCCGATCACATCCAGGGATGGGCGGCGGTCCGTCGGGCGATAACGCAGCCAGCGTGATGCCAGGTAGATGCCGAGCAGGCCGATGGGGACGTTGATGAAGAAGATCCAGCGCCACATGTCGTGATCCACGAGCCAGCCGCCGAGGATCGGGCCGAGGGCCGGGGCGACGACGAGGGCAATGCCAAAAAAGCCGAGCGCCTTGCCCTGCTCGTTCGGTGGGAAGGCGCTAAATAGTAGCGCTGGCCCAAGGGGCGTCGCGATGCCGCCGCCGAAACCCTGGAGGATGCGCGCCGCAATGAGCAGCCATAGGCTTGGCGCGAGGCCGCACAGGAATGAGCCGACGACGAAGAGACCGAGGCCGGCGATATAGACGCGCTTGAGGCTATAGCGGTCGGCAAGATAGCCGGCCAGCGGGGTGCCAATACCCAGGGCCAGGACGTAGACGCTGATGATCCACTGGGAATCGCTCAGCGACGCGCCGTACTCGCGGCGGAGGGTCTGAAAGGCGACATTCACGACCGTCGAGTCGAGAATGACCATGAAGATGCCGAAGATGACCGAAATCAGCACCCGCCACTTGTACGCGAGCCGGCCCTCGCTGGGCGCAGGCTGCGCCGCCGAATAGCTCATGCAGTGCTCCTCGAGATAGTCCGCCAAACAATGATAACGGGAATTCGCCCACCTGAATAGCGCCAAAAGGTAGCAAAATGGATGCAGGGCCGCGGAGTGACGTGGGCCATCACAAGAAGTAGGGCAGCGTTGACAAAGCCTTTATTGGGAGTCGCCGCCAGCTGCTTTTCTTACCCTGGCGCTGCCGTTTGGCGGATTGAGGCAAAACCGGGATAATGTGGCTATGCACGCCTTTGCCCAAACCGCCGACGCCGTCGCCGCCACGCGCAGCCGTCTCAAGAAGGCCGCCATTCTGGAGGCGTACTTTGGCACGCTGGACGACGCGGACCTGTCCCGCGCGGCGCTCTACCTGAGCGGCCGCACGTTCCCCCTAGGCGACCAGCGCGCGTTGAGCACCGGGTTCGCCAACGTCCGCGACGCGCTGCTGCTCGTCGCGCCGGAGGCGATGGGCGACTTTGACGCGCTTCTCCTGGAGCATGGCGATGTGGGCGACGCGGCCGCCGTCGTGATGGCGCGTCGGCCCGACCCCGCGCCAACGCTGACCCTGGCCGAGGTTGCGGCGCTGTTCGAGGCGCTGGCGGCGGCGAAGGGGGCGCGGGCGCGCAGCCAACTGATCGCCGACGTGCTGCGGCGGGCGACGGCCATCGAGACGCGCTACCTGGTCAAGATTATCATCGGCGAGCTGCGCGTCGGGTTGCAGGAGGGGCAGGTCGAGGACGCGGTTGCCCGCGCCTACGGCCAACCTGTCGAGGCTGTGCAGTGGGCGAACATGCTGCTCGGCGACCTGGGCGAAACGGCGATTCTCGCGCGGCATGGGCGGCTGGCGGAGGCGCGCATGCGGCTCTTCCACCCACTGAAGTTCATGCTCGCGTCGCCGGTGGACGATGTCGAGGCGCTGCCGCGCCAGATGCCGGGCGGCTTCGCCGTCGAGGACAAGTACGACGGGGTGCGCGCCCAGGTCCACAAGCGGGGCGAGCGGCTGACGATGTACTCGCGGACGCTCGACGAGATCGGCCACCGCTTCCCGGAGCTGCACGCCGATCTGCTCGCCCTGCCCGGCGAGTTCATCCTCGACGGCGAGATCGTCGGGCTGCGGGATGAGGTCGCTATCCCGTTCACGCAGTTTCAGGCGCGGCTTGGGCGCAAGACAGTGGACGAGGCGCTGCTGAAGGCGTTGCCGGTGGCGCTGTTCGCCTTCGACCTGGTGTACCAGGACGGTGAGGTGCTGCTAGAGCGGCCGCTGCGCGAGCGGCGCGCGCGCCTGGCGGCCCTGCTGCCGCAAGCCGGCGCTGTCCGCCGCGCGCGCTCCGACGTGGCCGCCGACGTGGCGCATCTGCGCGACGAGTTCGCGGCGGCGCGGGCGCGGGGCAACGAGGGCCTCATGATCAAGAGCCTGGACGCCACGTACAAGCCGGGGCGGCGCGGGAAGGACTGGCAGAAGATCAAGCAGCCGCTGGCGACGCTGGACGTCGTCGTGACCGGCGTCGAGTGGGGCCACGGGAAGCGGCGCAACGTCCTGTCGGACTACACGTTCGCGGTTCGGGGCGAGGATGGGCGGCTGCTGGAAGTCGGCAAGGCGTACAGCGGCCTCACGGATGCCGAGATCGCGGATTTGACCGAATGGTTCAAAGCTCATACTATCCAGGACTATGGGCGCTTTCGCCGGGTCGAGCCGCGCATCGTTCTGGAAGTGGCCTTCGACAACGTTCAGCTGTCGGACCGCCACGCCAGCGGCTACGCGCTGCGCTTCCCGCGCATCGTGCGGGTCAGGGACGACAAGCCCGCCGCCGAGATTGACACGCTGGACACCGTTCGCGCTATGGCCCAAGGAGAGACATGACACTGGCCGCCGAAATTCCGCTGTTCCCGCTGGACCTGGTGTTATTCCCAAACATGGTGCTGCCGCTGCACATCTTCGAGCAGCGCTACCGGCGCATGCTGGAAGACTGTGTCGAGAGCGGCGAACCGTTTGGGTTGGTGCGGGCGCGAGAGGACGGCGGGACGCATCGCATCGGCACGGCGGCGCACATCGTGCGCGTCGAGGGGCTGCCGGACGGGCGCTCCAATATCGTCGTCGTCGGTCAGGAGCGGTTTGCGATTGACGGCCTCCGCTTCCACAAGCCCTATCTTGTCGGCCGCGTGTCCGAGGCTGAGATGCCAGGCGCGAGAGCGCCCCAGGCGTTGCGCCTTCTCCCGCTTATCCAGCAAGGGCTTGTCGCCTACCTCACCGCGCTGCGCACCGTGGTCGGCCAGCCTGTGCCGACGCCCGACGTACCCGACGAGACCGACGCCCTCGGCTACATGGTTGCGACGGTGCTCCAGGTCGGGAGCAGCGTGAAGCAGTCGCTGCTAGAGGCGGACAGCGTCGCCGAGATGCTGCGGATGGAGCGGCGGCTGCTGGAGACAGAAACCGCGATTCTGCGCTACATGGAGCGCACCAGCGGACAGGCGAACGACGCCGGCCCCGCGACACCAAATTGACGAATTTCCCCGTGCGGCGTTGCCCACGGCCAGCAAACACGGTATACTAAGACCCATGAAAGGCCTACCCCGCACGTTCGTGACCTTCATCGGCGCGGCGCAGCGCGACCCCGATGCCATGCCGCGGCGCTACACGCTGACCCAGGCCGGCAGCGCCGGCGCGGTCGCCGTCGCCGTCGGCGATGTGTACGACTACTCGGCGCTCCTCAGCCCGCGGACGCAGCTCATCCGCGACGAGCTGACCGCCGAGTTGAACTGCGACGAGCAGAATCGTCCGGAGCTGCACGTTTTTTGCCACATCAGTGGCGTGACGGTAGACCCCGCGTTCGCGGAGCCGGGCTGGCGTGCGCAGATTTTCGAGGCGGCGCTGCCGGTCGCTTTGAGCGCGATCCGCTGGGCCGACCGCGACTTCTACCACCGTCACCCTGAGTACGACCGGGCCCGCGTCCTGGTCCACTTCCGCGCCACCGAAGAACAGTACAACCGCATCGGGGCCTACGGCTGGCTGAGCGAGTATGTCATAGACGAGGACGAAGTGCCCGGTGGGTGAGGTCGCGCTCATCTTTCACGAGATCTATCGCGGCCGCGGCTTCTCTCCCGTCAAGGCGTCCTGGCCGCGCTACGGCGCTGGCTACGACCTGATGGCGTCCCTCGGCTTGATCGGTGAGCGGGTGCGCGTCATTCGGCCCGAGCCGGCGACAGACGCCGAGCTGCTCCTGGCGCACACGATCGAGTACGTCGCGCGGGTGCGCGCTGCCGACGAGGCGGGCGTCGGCAATCTCGACGGCCAGGACACGCCGGCCTGGCAGGGGATGTATCGCCGCGCGACGACGGCGGTGGGCGGGACGTTGCTCGCTGCACGCCTGACCATGGCCGGCGACATTACCCACGCCTTCAATCCGGCGGGCGGGCTGCACCACGCCCAGCTCGACCGCGCCAGCGGGTTTTGTGTCTTTAACGACATCGTGGTCGCCGTCCGCGCCTTACAGCGCGAGTTCGGCCTGACGCGGATTGCCGTCGTGGATGTGGATGGGCACCACGGCGATGGGACGCAGGCGCTCTTGTACGACGAGCCGCTGCTCACCATCTCGCTGCACCAGTACGACGGGCGGTTCTACCCCGGCACGGGGCGTGTGGAGGAGATCGGGCGCGGGGCGGGCCGCGGGTACAGCGTCAACGTGCCGCTGCCGCGGCGGGTCGGCGACGCGACCTATCTGGCTGCCTTCGATGCCGTTGTCCCGCCGCTGCTGCGTGCCTACCGACCGGAGTTCATCCTGGTGCAGTTCGGCACCGATGCCCACATGGGCGACCCGCTCGTTGGCCTGTCGCTGACGACGCGCGCCTACGCGGGCCTGGCGCGGCGCTTGCACGCGCTTGGGCACGAGCTATCACGGGGCCGTTTGCTATTCTTGGGTGGAGGCGGGTATAATCCTCCATCTGTAGCGCGCTGCTGGGCAATCCTTATGGCGATCCTCACCGGGGACCTCACCGACGACACCCGTCCGCCATATGCTGCCCTGCTGGACGAGCAGTCGCCGACCGAGGAACCGAGCGTCGGGCAGAGCGTCGCGTCCACGGTGGACCAGGTACAGACCCAGGTATTCCCGTTGTTCGGTTTGCCGAGGGCTGCGCACTCGTTCTGAGCATCCCAAACATTTTTGTCGTATAGGGTGGCCCACGCCACTGGCTGAGGAGCCGCATTTGCACCTTTCGACCCTGGAGCGTCTGCTCTGTCCAGACTGTCGCGGCCCGCTGCGCCTTGTGGAAGCGACGGCGTGGCAAGGCAAGGCGGCCGTTCAGCGGGGGACGGCCGGCTGCGTCTGCGGCGCGCGCTACGCGATTCGCAGTGGCATCCTGGATTTCCGCCCGTCGCGCCACGGCATCACGCCGGCGCAGTGGACGAACCACTTCGCGCCGACGGCCTGGGGCTACGAGCGCTTCTGGCGGCTGCGCTCGCTGACTCAGCTGTCCGGCGAGCCTTTCCCGCTGGCCCGCGAGGCCCAGGTCATGCTGGAGATGATGCAGCCGGATGCGCCCGGTCTCTACGTAGACCTGGCCTGCTCGACGGCGCTCCAGGCGCGCATCCTGGCGGCGTACTGGCGCGAGCGCGGACTCCCGGCGCGAGTCCTGGCGGTTGACTTCGCGTGGCCGATGCTCCGCGAGGCCGCGAGCCTGATTCGCCGCGAGGGGTGGGAGACGATAGACCTGGTGTGCGCCGACACGGAGCAACTGCCCTTGCCGGACGGGAGCGTCGCCGCTATCGCGTGCGGTGGCTCGCTCAACGAGTTTCGCGATGCGTCGGTCGTCCTGGCCGAGGCGCGGCGCGTGGCGCGGGATGGCGGACGCTCGGCCTTCATGAGCCTGCTCAGCGGCGACAAAGGGCCGCGCGGATTGGAGCAGGTGTTGAGCGAGTCGAGCGGCATCCGTTTCTACTCTCTCGCCCAAACGCGCCGCCTCTTCGAGACGGCGGAATGGGACGTTGTGCAGCAGGCGGCGTGGGGGCGAGTGCTTTTCTCTGAAATACGGCCAATATTGAACAAACCCTATATAAACTCTTGACAAACCTACAGAGAGACGCTATACTCCCTCTATCAGGTTCATGGGAGGTCAGAGTTATGAATGAGCGCGAACGAGTTGACGTGATTGTGGTGGGAGGGGGCCTCGCCGGTCTGGCGGCCACCAAGCAGCTGGTGGACGTCGGCCTCAAGGTTGATCTGTACGAAAAGCGCTCGATCCTGGGCGGCAAGGTGTCATCCTGGAAGGACGCGGACGGCGATTGGGTCGAGAGCGGCTTGCACGTGTTCTTCGGCGCCTACGACGAAATCTACGATCTGATGCGCGAGCTGGGCATCTACGACAACATCCTCTGGAAGGAGCACGTGCTGACGTATACCCTGAACGACGGCGAGCGCTTCGAGTTCCGGACGATCCCCGCGCCCAGCCCTCTGCACTTGCTTCCGGCCGTGTTCGGCAATCGCTACTTCACCCTGGGCGAAAAGCTGACCCTGGCGCGCTCGCTCCAGCCCATCCTCTTTGGGAGCGACGACTACTACGCCAAGCAGGATGCGATCACATACCAGGATTGGCACCGCCAGCAGGGGATCGCCGACCGCATGCTGTCGAAGATGTTCCTGCCCATGACCTTGGCGCTGAAGTTCTTGCCGCCGAGCGAGATCGGCGCCCGCATCGTGCTCGACGTCTCCGGCCTGTTCTTGCGCCAGGAGCAGGCGTCGAAGATGGGCTTCCTGAAAGGCTCGCCCCAGGACTACCTGGTCGGCCCGCTGGCCGACTATGTGAGCAAGCGCGGCGCAACCCTGCACACAGGCTGCGGCGTGCAGCAGGTGCTCCTCAACGACGACCTGACCGTCGCCGGGCTTCGGCTCCAGGACGGCAGCGTTGTTACCGCCGACACCTATCTGTTCGCCCTGCCGATCCACAAGCTCAACGCCCTCGTGCCGGAGGTCTGGCGCGAGCGTTACCCAATGTTCGCCAACCTCAAGCAGTTCGAGGGCGTGCCGGTGATGACGGTGCAGCTGTGGCTGGACAAGCAGATTACCGGGGTGGACAACATTTTGTTCTGCCCGGACGGCGTCATTCCTGTGTACGCGGACATGGCGAACACGACGCCGGACTACTACAACGGCGGCCAGTCACGCCTGGAGTTCGTCGTCGCGCCGGCGCGCGACTACATGAAGCTGAGTGACGAGGAAATCGTGGCGAAGGTGTGGGGCGATGTGCGGCGCGTCTTCCCCGACTCGACCGTCGGCGTCAACATCACGAAGTCCACCGTCGTGCGCATCCCGCAGTCCGTCTACTGGCCGAAGCCGGGCCTCGACCACCTGCGCCCGACCCAGGCGACGCCGGTCGCCAACCTGTTTCTGGCCGGCGGCTACACGCAGCAGCGCTTCTACGACAGCATGGAGGGCGCGGTATCGAGCGGCCGGCGCGCGGCGTCGGCCCTGCTGGAAGCCCGAACACGGAGGTTGGCGGCATGACTCATGACCCATCGGTAGCGCGAGTCGGGCTATGGCCGAGCGATGGGCCGGCGAGCCTTGACGCGGCCTACGAGGTCTGCGCCAAGATCACGTCCCAACACTCCAAGAGCTTCTACCTCGCCTCGGCCCTGCTCCCGCAGGACAAGCGCCGGGCGGTACGAGCGTTCTATGCCTTCTGTCGGCGTTCCGACGACATCGTGGACGTGGCCGATGTGGATCATGGCTATTCCCTGGATGGGTGGAGCGCAGCGTCGCGCCAGGCTCATCTCCAGGGCGACGACCCCGTGCTGATGGCGTGGGCCGATGTGCGCGCCAGGTACGACATTCCCCAGGACTATATTGACGATCTGCTCGAAGGCGTGCGGATGGACCTTACGGTGAGCCGCTACGCGACATTCGACGACCTGTGGCTCTATTGCTACCGCGTGGCGGCGACCGTCGGACTGGTGTCCATGTACATCGTCGGCTTCTCCTCGGAGGACGCCATTCCCTACGCCATCAAGTCCGGGGTGGCGCTCCAAATGACGAACATCCTGCGCGACGTGGGCGAGGACGTGGAGCGCGGCCGCATCTACCTGCCCCAGGAAGACCTGGCGCGCTTCGGCTACACCGAAGAGGATGTGGCGCAGGGCGTGATTGACGACCGGCTGCGGGGCCTCCTGGAGTTCGAGATGGCGCGCACCGAGCAACTGTACGACGAGGGCGAGCCGGGCATCCGCCTGATCTCGCCGGATGGTCGTTTCGCCATTGCCTCGGCGCTGACGATGTATCGCGGCATCCTGAACCGCATCCGCGTCAACGGCTACGATGTGTTCACGCGGCGGGCGCACGTCAGCACCGCCGGCAAGCTCGCCATGCTGCCCGGCACATGGTGGCAGTGCCGCCAGATGGGCTGAGGACGCAGCAGGCGATGGCTCACTCACCTGTGGAGGCGCGCGCCGGCATGACGGCGTCTCGTTCCGCGACTCGCGGCTATGCCGGGCTGTCGTGGCGCTGGTGGCCCGCCGACGTCATCCTGGGCTTTATGCTGCTCGGCCTCGCCGTCGGCCCACTCTTCACGACCCTCGGCGGGCCGCTGTTCGGTCCGATCGGCCAGTTCGTCTACTGGCTCGGTTTGGGTATTTGCCCTGAACCGTCCTATCATTTCTTCACGGTTGGTGGGATGCCCGAGATCGTCTGCACACGCTGCGTCGCTGCCATTGGCGGTCTGGTGCTGGTGCGGCTGCTCTACAGCCGTCCGCAACGGATGAACGCCTGGTGGGGACGCTGGGGCTGGGGGCGTCGCCTCGCGGTGACGCTGCCGATCCTGGCGCTGTGGCAGCTCGACATTCGCGCCCTGTACGAGGGCTGGTGGGACTCGCCCGCCTGGGTCCAGACGCTCAGCGGCGTGCTGGTGGGCCTGGCGATTGGCTTGCTCGTCTATCCCGTCCTGGTCGCGGCATCCAGCCTGACCCGAAATTGGAGGATCCGAAAGTAACGCAAGGCGAAGACGCCTGACCCGAGAGCGGGGTGACGGATGCTGTTCTGGCTATGCCTGGCTGTCGTCGTGACGCAAGGGGTGTTCGGGTTACTGTCTATCCGCCACTACGGGGCCTTGCCGCGCATTCCCACGATTCCGCGGCGCGGCGGATTGCCCCGTGTGTCCATCATCATTCCGGCTCGCAATGAGGCTGCCCATCTCGGCCGCCTGCTGGCCTCCCTCCTCAATCTCGACTACGCCAGCTACGAGGTCATCGTCGTGGACGATGGCTCGGCCGACGCGACGGCCCTGCTCGCCTCGGAATTCGATGCTATTCTAGTCCGTAGCGCCAAGCTGCCGCCGGGTTGGACAGGCAAGAACTACGCCTGCCACCGCGGCGCGCAGATGGCGACCGGCGACTGGCTGCTGTTCACCGACGCCGACACAGAGCATTCTGCCTTGTCCCTGGCGTCCAGCATCGGCTATGTCCTCGATCGCCGGCTCGACGCGCTGTCGGTCCTTGTCGGCCACGACACGCACACGTTTTGGGAGCGCCTCCTCCTGCCGTTCTGCTACCAGCAGTTCTTCGTCGGTGTGCCGGGCGGCCAGGTGAACGACCTGCGCAAAGGGGTGCTGCTGGCGAACGGCCAGTACTTCTTGATCCGCCACGACGCCTACGACCGCATTGGGGGGCACGAGGTTGTCCGCAGCAGCATTGCCGAGGACGTCCGCCTCGCCCACGTGCTCAAGACGCATCAGTTCCGCTATGGCGTGGCGCGGGGCGAGCACCTGGTGTTCGCGC
Source organism: Anaerolineae bacterium (assembly GCA_046328525.1). Classification (GTDB taxonomy): domain Bacteria; phylum Chloroflexota; class Anaerolineae; order Epilineales; family JAHCIE01; genus JBDHWG01. Next base: position 752,762 of record JAXLWK010000003.1, on the reverse strand, counting down.
GCCTCTATCACAGGCTGTCGGACCTGTGGACGGGGTTTGCCAGGCACAGCTTCCAGTTCATGACCCTCGATAGTCGGCGCGGGATCATGGTGCTCGTCAGCGCTGCTCTGGCCGCCCTCATGCCGACTCTCGTCGCCCTGGGCCTGCGCTCCGGCCTCGACACGATCCTGCTCATGTCGGCCTACTCGTATGCGTTCCTCGTGCTGGGGGTCATGGCCTGGGACCGCATCTTCCGCGTTCCCGCCTGGTACAGCCTCCTGCAACCGCTCAGCGCTGTGTTCTTCTGGCTGGTGGCGCTCAACGCCGCCGTGCGGGCCTTGCTCGGCGTGGGGATTACGTGGAAAGGGCGGACGTATGGCCGCCGCTGGGGCGCGCTGGAGACGACGGCGGAGCCTGCGCCCCAGCGCGACCAATCGCCGATGAAGGACGACTCGGGGAAGTAAGCCGCAAGACGGACAGGCGCTCTAGACACTGAAGCCCCTAGGCTGCTGTTGGCCCGGGGCTTTTTGCTTTTTGCTTTTTGCAGAAGTGAGTATACTTGCTATTGCAAAAGGATGCGATAGCAAAATGTCTCACTACCAGCACAACTACGCCGCCGAGATGCGCAAGCGGGGGTTTCGCGTGACGCCGCAGCGTCAGCTGATTCTCGATGCCATCTGCGAGGCCGGCGGGCACACCACCCCCGAAGAGATTTACAACCGCGTGCAGGCGAAAAGCTCGGCGATCAACCGCGCCACCGTCTATCGCACGCTGGAGTTTTTGTGCCAGATGCGCCTGGTTGTCGCCGCCCACATCGGCGGCGGCAGCATGGTGTACGAGCTGGCCGGCGAGCAGCCGCACCACCATCTCATCTGCCGCGCCTGCGGCCAGACGGCCAGCATCGGCCATGCCATGGTCGAGCAGTGGTTCGCGCAGGTGCAGCAGGAGACGGCGTTCGCCGTGGACATGGATCACCTGGTGCTGTTCGGCCTGTGCGAGCAGTGCCGCGATTCGGGCAGCGATCACTCCCGTTCAGCGCCGCCCAGGTAAGACGCCACGAGGCGGAGCGCACAATACTCATGGTCGTCACAGACTCCGCCACTAGCTGCTGAAGGAGGTTACAGATGTGGGCGATTAGCGTACCGTCGTTCGTGCAGGGGGTTGTCAGTGGGCAGCCGATGCACATTCCGGACGGGTATCTCGGCCCGTGGTTCGCCATTGCGTTTTGGATCGTGTCGTTGGTCATTCTCGGCATCTCGGCGACGCGCTTCAGCCGTCGCCTGAACCAGCGCATGGTGCCACTGGTGGCCCTGCTCGCTGCCTTCTCGTTCGTCATCATGATGTTCAACGTCCCCCTGGTCGGCGGCACGACCGGGCACGCCGTCGGCGCGACCATCGCTGCGATCATCCTGGGGCCAGAGGGCGCGACGATTGCCGTCGCCATCGCTCTCCTCGTCCAGGCGCTTTTCTTCGGCGACGGCGGCATCCTGGCGTATGGGGCGAATGTCTTCCTGATGGCGATCGTCATGCCCTGGGCCGCCTGGATCGTCTACCGTGCCATCGCCGGCAACACGGCTGTCACCAGTGGCCGCCGCCTCGTCGCCGGCGCCGTCGCCGGGTGGGCGGCCCTCAGTCTTGCCGCCGGCCTGGCGGGCGTCTTCTTCGGCATGCAGCCGCTGCTGTTCCACACCGCCGACGGAACACCGCTCTACGCGCCCTTCCCCCTGAGCCTCTCGGTGCCGGCAATGCTCATCCCCCACATGCTGCTCGCGTCGGTCATTGAGGGCGCGGTCACGGCGGGCATCCTGCTCTTCCTCCAGCGCACGAACCCCGGCGTGCTCCAGGTCAACGACCCTGCGCCCGCCGACGGCGGGGGGCGCATTAACCTGCGTCCGCTGTGGATCGGCGTCGCGGCCCTCGTCGTTCTGTCGCCCATCGGGCTGTTGGCGGGCGGTTCGGCGTGGGGCGAGTGGGCCGCCGATGAGATTGGCGACATCGTGGGCTTCGTGCCCCAGGGCCTCGCCGACACGCAGGGCTGGAGCGCGCCGCTGCCGGACTACAGCGTCGGTGATCTGGCCCCGTACATCGGCTACGTCCTGTCCGCTGCCATCGGTATTTTGATCGTCGTCGGCGTTGTCTGGGGCATCGGCCGCCTCGTGGCGCGGCGGACGGCCCAGGGCAAGAGCTAACATGGCGCGCTCTGTCGTCGAGCGGACCCTGGCCGGCCTGACCGATTCCATCGAGCAGTCCCTCTTTGCTGAGGAGATTGCCCGCGAGCCTGGCGCTCTGCAAACGGTGGACCCGCGCGTGAAGATCGTCGGCTTCCTGGCGATTCTGCTCGCCGTGGCGTTCGCGCGCAACCTGTGGGTGCTGCTCATCCTGTACGCCCTGGCCCTGCTGCTGGCCTGGGTGTCGCGCGTGCCCCTGGGGCGCTTCGTCAAGCGGGTGTGGCTGGCGTTGCCGTTCTTCACGGGGCTGGTGGCGATTCCGGTCATCTTCAACTTCATCACGCCGGGCGTCCCCGTGGTCGTCCTCTCGACCTCGCCATACATCGCCATCACCGAGCAGGGCCTGCGCGCGGCGTCGTTCCTGATCCTCCGCGTTGGAACGTCCATTTCCTTCGCCATCCTGCTGGTTCTCGTGACGCCGTGGGCGACGCTGCTGCGCGCCCTCAGTGTACTCAAAGTGCCAGCGGTCTTCTTGCTCGTCCTGGGCATGACGTACCGCTACATCTACTTGCTGCTGCGCACGTCGAGCGACATGTTCATGGCGCGCCAGAGCCGCGTGGTGGGGCGGCTCCAGGCGGCGGACCAGCGGCGCGTGGTCACGAACACCATGGGAAACCTGTTGAGCAAGTCGTATGACATGAGCCAGGATGTCTACCTGGCGATGCTGTCGCGCGGTTACCGAGGGCGGCCGCGCACGCTGGACCAATTCAAGATGACGGGGCGGGATTGGCTGTGGGCCGCCGGACTGGTCGCCGCGGCGATTGTTGCCGGCGTTCTCGGGGGACGATAAGGGAAGGGATAGCATGGTCAACATCGGTCAGCAGGCAAACAGCGCGCCGCTCTTTGAGGTGGACAACGTTCAATTTAGCTACGACGGGCGTCAGACGGCGCTCGACGGCGTCTCGCTACAAATACGCGCCGGCGAGAAGATCGCCATCCTAGGGTCGAACGGCAGCGGCAAGAGCACGTTGCTGAAGCTGCTGGACGGCCTCTACTTCCCGACCGCCGGCGCCATCCGCTACCGAGGCACGCCGCTGTCGGAAGCCGTGCTCAACAATGACGACTTCTCGTTTGCTTTTCGCCGTGGCGTGAGCCTCGTGTTCCAGGACACCGATGTGCAGCTCTTCTCGCCGACGGTCTGGGAAGAAGTCGCCTTTGCGCCGCTGCAACTCGACCTGTCGGACGACGACGTGCGCGGGCGCGTGTCCGGCGCGCTGGCGGCCCTGCGCATCGAGCACCTGGCCGAGCGCACGCCCCACCGCCTGAGCGGCGGCGAGAAGCGGCGCGTCGCCCTCGCCTCGGTGCTCTCCCTCGGCCCGGAGGTGTGGCTGCTGGACGAGCCGACCACCGGCCTGGATCCGAGGAGTCAGAGCTGGCTCATTGATTTCATCCTGGCGCGTTCGGCGGCCGGCGAGACGTTCATCACGGCCACCCATGACCTTGACATCGTCTCGACGATCGCGGACCGCGTGTACGTCTTTGCTGAGAGCCACAAGATCGTGGCCGAGGGCACGCCAAACGAGATTCTCTCGAATCGCGACCTGCTGCTCCAGTGCAACCTTATCCACGAGCACAGCCACCGCCACGGCGAGGCCCTTCACAGCCACCCGCACACCCACGACACCCACGCGGCGCACGAGCACGCCGCCTGAGCGGATTCTGCCCTTGCATCTTGCCACGAGCGGGTGTATCATGGAGAATGGTACGACACGCCGTGGCAAGGAGCTAACTCTGTATGGCCGATCAGCCATCCCCGACAGGCATCCGCAACCCATCCGATCCCGACAACTTCCTTGAGCCGCTGGTTTTCAGCGTGCCCGGCGCCTGGCCCTGGGCGATAGACGCGCACATGCAGGGCGTCGCCACGCCCAAGTCCCCCCTCGCTCCCGTGGCTCGCCAACTCGCCGAGCTTCACGCCGCGGCGTTGGCGCAGGCCATCGCCACGCCGACCGCCAGGGCGCAGGGCAGCGACCTCATCGCCGGCATCGAGACGCGGTGGAAGACAGCGGCCGCCGACCTGGGGCCGGAGATGGCCTGGCTCGACGGCGCGCGCCCAGACGGGGACCTCGGCGCGATGGCCTGGTCGGACCTGGCGGTCACGACCGGGCAGACGCTGGCCGCGGCCCAGATTCGCATGCTGGACAAGAAGCTCAACGATCTCGACCATCTCCGCGCCTATAGCGCCCAGATGCGCGCCGACTGGGAGCCGCTTGGCAAAGTCGCGCCGTCGGAGCCGTTGCAGTCGGGCGCGGCCGTCAGCCGCTACAACTGGCTGCTGGCGAAGGCGCGCCAGACCGTGGTGAAGCAGTCGCAGCACGTCGCCAACCTGGACGAGATTAACCTGGACGAGATGAAGCGCACCTACATCGTGCTGTACTATAGCCTGATCCAACTCGTGCGCTCGCTGTCGTTCGCATGACCCGCCGCGCTGGCCGGCGCGGTCCCTCCAGTGGCGCAGATGACTTACACGATGCGTGATGGGTGACGACGCGAGTCGCCCATCACGCATTACATTTGGCAGTCCCATGAGCACACTTCTTGCGAGATCCCCACGCCATGTGACGGCGTGCGCCGACACAAGAAACGTCAGCTGTCGCCCCTTCGACAGGCTCAGGGCAAGCTCTGAGCAGCGCGAAGGGCCCCCAGATCGCCGGGGGATGCTTCGTTTCACTCAGCATGACAGCGGGGCGTGACGTTTATGAGCAGTCGCTCCATAGTTGCAGTCGTCGGCCCGACGGGCGTCGGCAAGACGGCGCTGGCCGTCGGGCTAGCGCAGCGGGTCGCCGGTGAGATCATCTCGGCCGACTCGCGCCAGTTCTATCGCGGCATGGACATCGGCACGGCCAAGCCGTCGCCGCAGGAGTTGGCGCTGGCTCGCCACCACCTCATAGACATCGCCGAGCCTGACGAGAGCGTGTCGCTGGCGCAGTTCAGGGCGCTGGCGGGCGCGGCCGTCGCCGACATCCACGGGCGGGGCCGCCTGCCGATCATGGTGGGAGGGACGGGGCAGTACATGTGGGGCTTTCTCGAAGGCTGGGATGTGCCGCAGGCGCCACCCGACGAGGCGCTGCGGGCGCGGCTGTACGCCGAGGCCGAGGCGGAGGGTCACGCGGCGCTGCACGCCAGACTGGCGGCGATTGATCCCATCGCCGCCGAGCGCATTGACCCGCGCAACGTGCGCCGCGTCGTCCGCGCCCTGGAAGTCTACCACACGACGGGCCGCCCCATCTCTGCCCTCCAGACCAAGAACCCGCCGCCGTACCGCACCCTCATCCTCGGCCTGACCCTTGACCGGCCCGCCCTCTACGCCCGGCTCGATGCGCGCATTGACGCCATGCTCGCGGCGGGGCTAGAGGCAGAGGTGCGGCGTCTCGTGACGGACGGGTATGGCTTCGATCTGCCGGCCATGTCGGCGCTCGGCTATGCCGAGTTCGAGCCGTTGCTGCACGGGCAGGCGACCCTGGACGAGGTAGCGAGCCAGATCAAGCGCAACACGCGCCGTTTCGTTCGCCATCAGTCGGCGTGGTTTCGCAAGGCCGACCCGCGCATTCACTGGCTCGACGCGGCCGACGATCCGCTGCCGGCGGCGGCGGCGCTGGCCGCGTCGAGCCTGGAAGAGCAGAGCGCGTGAACGCGCCGACGCGGCCGCGGCCCCTCTCCTGGCTGGCCCTGGCGGCCCTGGGGCTGGCGCTGGTGATGATGGTGTTCGATCCGGGCGTCGCCTGGCGGATGCTCTTCCTGACCCTCGCCGCCGTGATGGGCATCTCCTACTGGTACACGACCTCGATCGGGCGGGGGCTGTCCATCACCCGGGCGCGCCGCTACGGCTGGGCGTCCGTCGGGGATCGGGTCGAGGAGCATTTCGAGCTGACCAACGCGAGCCGCTTTCCGCTGCTGTGGGTCGAGATTGACGACGCCTCGACGCTGCCGGGATACACGGCCCGCCGCGTGGAAGCCCTCACCCCGAACAGCACGAAGCGCTGGACGATTGACCTGGTGGCCCGCCGGCGGGGGCTGTACCAGCTAGGCCCGATGCAGCTGCGCTGGGGGGACCCGTTTGGCCTCTTCGAGGCGACGTGCGACGACGCCAAGGTCGAGCAGTTCATCGTCTATCCGCCCATCGCGCGGCTGCCGCGCCTGGAATTGCCGCGCGGCGCGGCGTCCGGGACGGCCCGCACGCGCCGCCGCGCCCTGGAATGGACGACGAACGTGGCGAGCGTGCGCCACTACGCGCCGGGCGACGAGCTGCGGACGATCCACTGGCCGACGAGCGCCCGCCACGATTCGCTCTACGTCAAGGAGTTCGACCGCGAGCCGGCCGGCGATGTGTGGATCGTGATTGACCTGGACGCGGCGGTGCAGGCCGGCGCCGCCGCCGAGTCCACCGAGGAGTACGCCGTCGTTTTCGCCGCCTCCATGCTCAACACCCTCCTGGCCGATGGACGGGCGGTCGGCCTGGCTGTCTCCGGCGCCCAACCGGCGCTTATTCCTCCTGGGCGGGGCGGCGAGCATTTCTGGCGCATCCTGCGCGAGCTGGCGACGGTGACGGCTGCGCCGGGGTCGTCCCTCGACGACTTCCTGGGCCGCGTCAGCTCGAGCTTCGGCCGCGGCCTGAGCATCGTCCTGGTGACGCCGTCGGTGAGCGAGGCCTGGCTCGGGCGCGTCGCCGGCTTTCGGCGGCGCGGCATGGTGGCGCACGTGGCGCTGCTGGACGGCTCGACGTTTGCGCCGCCCGGCCCGGGCAGCGCGGCCGCCGCAGCCGTCCTCGGCCAGCAACTCGCCGAGCTAGGGGCGGGCGTCACGCGCATTGATCGCAGCTACCGCTTCGACCTGGTACAGCAGGGGAGGCGGCAGGGGCAGCAGGAGTACATCGTCGGCGCGACAGGGCGGGCAATCCTGAGGCCAACGGATTGAGGGGCAACATTGCGGCGTGTTATTTCGTATAGTCATAGAATACTATACGATCCGAAAGCCCGAAGTAAAGCATAGAAACCAGAACCAACCCGATGCTTGACATAATCGCGCATCTATGGAAACAAATGCGGCCACGCGACGGCTGGCTGCCATTCTTCCTACTGGAAATCGCCGTTGTCTGCCTGCCCCTTTCGATTACCAGCGCGGGTTGGCTGCCCCGAACCGGCTGGCTTGTGCCGCTCGCCCTCGCCGGTGTAGTGGTCGGCCTGCGGCTGGGGCAGGGCCGGCGAGCGGCGTGGTGGTTCACCGCCGCCGGCGTCATCGGCGTCATCCTGGTCGGCCTGCTCATTGGCGGGGTCATTCCATCACCGTCCGCCACGCTCAATGCCGGTACCCAGACGGCGCTTTGGCTGGCGCGAGGCGGGGTGGGGGAGTGGCCGGCCAGGCCCTTCGCTACGGACAGCCTGGCGCGCGTCGCCGACTTCGAGACGCGGCTGGGCGCCTTCGGCGGTCTGCTCCAGTCGCCCCCCGAAGGAACGACGACATCCGACCCCTTGCCGCTCATGTGGCTCAGCTACGGCGCGCTGTGGCTCGGCTCCCTCTGGGCGGGGTGGGCCTTCCGCCGCTGGCACTACGCCGGCGTCGCGCTGCTCCCCCTGGGCGTCCTGCTGACCAATCACCTCGTCTTCGCCAGGAGCGGCGGCTTTTACTATGGCGCTTTCCTGGCGGCGACCCTGGCGCTGATGGTGCAGGGGCGCTTCCTGCGCATGGTGGAGCGGTGGACCCGTACAAACGCTGACTACTCGGACGAGATCCACATTGACGTCACGATTATGACCATTGCTCTCGTCCTGATCATCCCCGTGCTGGCTTGGGCAACCCCGCTGCCAGTTCTGTATGGCCCGGCCCGCGCCGCGTGGGAGGCGACCATTGGTCCGCGCGACACCGTCGGGAGCGTCGCCAAGCGCGTGCTGGGTGAGGTGAAGCGGCCGGGCGGCGAGGAAGAGCGCATTGACTTGACTGATCTGCCCCTCAGCCGCGCTCTCGGCGGAACGCCTGAGCTGGCCGCGTCGGTCGTCTTCACTGTGCAAACGAGCGATCCGCCGCCCGTGCCGGACCTGCGCGAGGATGTCAGCCACTACTACCGCACCCACGCCTGGGATGTCTACACAGGGCGGGGGTGGGCCGTGAGCGGCGAACGCGGCGAGCGCACCGCCGCCAGCGACCTGGACACGACTCTGACCGATCTGCCGCCCAGCCTGCGCCTCACCCAGCGTTACACCCTGGCAGCCGACATCGAGCCGCCCCTGGTCAACTCGCTCGTGGCGGTGGACCAGGGCTACGAGCGCCTGGAACACCCGGCCGGCGACCTGACGGCGATCCGGCTGTCGGCAAAATCGTACACGGTTCTGTCGCGCCTGCCGTTCGTCAGCATCAACCAGCTCAAGGACGCGCCGCCCGACCCGCGCCCGGAGTACCTCGCCCTCCCGCCCGACCTACCGGAGCGCGTGCGTGACCTGGCGCGGTCGCTGACGGCGGACGCGGCCACGGATTACGACCGCGCAACGGCCATCGAGCGCTACATTCGCACGTTCCGCTACGACCTGAACATTGCGCCCCCGCCACCCGGCCGGGATGTGGTAGACTACTTCCTGTTTGATTCGAAGGCGGGCTACTGCGACTACACCGCGTCGGCGATGGTCGTTCTGCTGCGCGCGGCGGGCGTTCCGGCGCGGCTGGCAACGGGCTACGCCGGCGGCGCGTTCGACTACGGCCGCAACGCCTATGTCATCACGGGCGAGCAGGGCCACGCCTGGCCGGAGGTCTATTTCTCGGGCATCGGGTGGGTGGAGTTCGAGCCGACGCCGAGCCAGCCACTGCCCGGCCGCGCCTTCGACCCCACAGAGCTGCCTTCGGACGCGGTACTCCGTGAGGTGGCGCAGCCGGCCGGGCCAGGTCTCGTGACCCTGCTGGCCGGGCTGCTGGGAGTGGTTCTCGTGGCCGCGCTGGGGATCGTCCTGTATGGCCGCTATCGCGAGCGCCGCATCCGGCCGGAAGAGCGCGTCAACGCGGCGTGGCAGGGCGTCGTGGAGCGAGCGACGCGGCTGCGCCACGGCCCGCAGGCGAGCCAGACGCCACGCGAGTACGCCGAGACGCTCGGTGGCGAGCTGGCGCAACGCAGCGCGCGGGTGGGACCGTGGTCGCTCAGCGGCGGTGCGGCGGCGCGGCTCCTCGACGCCCTGAGCGAGACATACAACGAGACCATCTACTCCGCCCACGCGCCGAGCGGCGCGGAGCAAAGCGCAGCATTCAACGCGGCGAAGCGCATCCGCCGCGCCCTGTGGCTCTTCGTCCTGGATCGCCTACGTGTGGGTCGCCAGGGCGACCGCGCCCCATAGCCCCACGTCACCGCCGAGGGCCGCGCGCTCAATCCGCAGATCGCGCAGGTAGGCCGGATTCATCACTCCCTCGCGGATCGTTTCCCAGATCGGCTCCATGATGGTCTCGCCGCAGTTGGCGACGCCGCCGCCCATCAGGATGAGCTGGGGGTTGAAGATGTGGATGAAGTTGATGAACGCCAGGCCGAGGTAGTGGCCCGCCTCGCGCAGCACGGCGCGCGATAGGGGGTCCCCTCTCTGCGCTGCTTCATTGACGTGGCGGGCTGTGATCTGGTCGAGCTGCCCATTCACCAGGGAGCGCAGGAGGGTAGGCTGCTCGGCAGACACGCGCGCCCGCGCCGTCCGCGCGATGGCCGTCCCCGAGGCCAGCGCCTCAATGTGGCCGACCCCACCGCAGTTGCAGACCGGCCCGTTCGGGTCCACGACGACGTGGCCGATCTCCGCCGCCAGGCCGTGGGCGCCGAGGAGCAGGCGACCGCCGGCGATGACCCCGCCCCCAATGCCTGTGCTCACCGTGATGTAGATAAGATCGTCAACGCCCTGGCCAGCGCCAAATGCGTGCTCGCCGAGCGCGCCGAGATTCGCGTCATTGCCCAGCCGCACCGGCACGTGAAGCCGCTCTTCCAGCATGAGCTGGAGGGGTACGTCGTTCCAGCCGGGGATGTTGGGCATCTCGTAGACCATGCCGGCCTTCGGGTCGCACGGGCCAGGCACGCCGATGCCAATAGCGTCGAGCTTGCGCACGCCGGCCGCGCCGGCGGCGTCCTCGATGGCCGACACAATGCGCTCGAAGACGCATTCGGGGCCTTCGTCGGCCAGGGTGAGAAGGCCGATGCGGTCTTGCAGAGTGGGGTGGCTGGGATCGAGGCGCGCCGCTCGAATTTGAGTTCCGCCTAGATCAACGCCGACGACGGACCTTTCAGTGCTCAAGACAGCCTCCCATCAGGTACGCGCACGCCGCAGTGTACCCATCAATGTGCAACAAGGCCGAGTATACCACAGACCAGGCCGCGCGGCTACTACGGCCATGTCTGTGTCCTCCACACGGGTTGACCGATGGGGCAGGGCGGCCTATAATTATTGCTTAGTGAAAGATTTTCTCAATTAGAACCAGGAAGAGACGTGGCTGACTTTTCATCCCATGCGGTCCGACATGGACAGTTGGCATCCGCCTTGCAACAGGCGGGCTACCGGCTGACAAACCCGCGGCTGGCCGTTCTGTCCGTGCTCGAAGCCGGCGCGTGCCACGCCAGCCCGAACGAGGTCTACGACATGGGGCGGGCGATCTACCCGGAGCTTGGCCTGAGCACGGTCTACCGCACGCTGGACATCCTGACCGCGTTAGGACTGGTGCGGCCGACGTACCTGGGCGACGCGGCGCAACGCTTCACCCTGCACCACGACCGCCAGCACCACCACCTCGTGTGTGAGGGGTGCGGGGCCATCACGGACGTGGCGGAGGACGGCCTGTCGGACCTGACGGCGCGCATCGCGGACCGCCTCGGCTTCCAGGCGCATGGACACTATCTGGAGATTTATGGGATTTGTAGACGCTGCCAGGGAAAGAATTGAGACGCTGACGCGGGTGAATGGGGCGACGGGTGCGGTGGCGGAGACGCCACCTGCGGTGCGCGTGCGCCATGTCACGGTCCGACGCGGCGATCTGACGGTATTGGAAGACATAGACTTTGCGGTGACGGCGGGCCAGATGGTGGCGGTGATTGGGCCAAACGGGGCGGGCAAGTCCACCCTGTTCAACGCCCTCGTGGGTCTGCTGCCTGTCAGCAGCGGCGACATCGAGCTGTTCGGCCGCCCAGGCCGCGAGCGCCGCGCCACCGACGTGAGCTACGTGGCCCAGCGCGACGAGATTGACTGGCGCTTCCCCGTCCGCGTCGAGGATGTTGTGCTGATGGGCCGCTACCCGCACGTCGGCTGGGTGCGCCGCCCTTCGGCCGCCGACCGCGCCACGGCGCGCGAGGCGTTGGCGCGGGTCGGCCTGGCCGACCTGGCGTCGCGGCAGATCGGCCAGCTCTCCGGCGGCCAGCAGCAACGCGTCTTCCTTGCCCGCGCCCTGGCCCAGGAAGCGCGGCTGCTGCTCCTCGACGAGCCGTTCACAGGGCTGGACGCGGTGGCCGAAGCGACGATCTTCGAGATTCTGGCGGACCTTCAGCGCGAGGGCCGCGCCATCCTCGTCGCCACCCACGACCTCAACACGGTGATGCACCACTTCGAGACGGCGATCGCGCTCAATCGGCGCATCGTCGGCTACGGCCCCGTGCAGGACGTGCTCTGCTCGGACATCCTAACCGAAACTTACGGGGGCCAGTTGACAATGCTGCGCGGCGCGGATGGGCGCGTCGTTGTGCTAGGGGATGGTTGTGGACATTTTGGTTAATCCGCTCGTCGAGCCGCTGACATACCCGTTCATGCAGCGCGGCCTCCTGGCCGCGATTATTGTGGGTGTCGTGTGCGCTGTGATCGGGTCGTACGTCGTCCTGCGCGGTCTCGCATTCATGGGGGACGCCCTGGCGCACGCCGTACTGCCGGGCATCGCCATCGCTTTCCTCGTCGGCCGCAACATCCTGGTCGGCGCGTTCCTGGCCGCTGTCATCACAGCGCTCGGCATCGGCCTGGTGCAGCGGCAGGGGCGGCTGCGCGAGGACAGCGCCGTCGGCATCATGTTCGTCGGCGCTTTCGCCCTGGGCATCCTGCTCATCAGCAGCATGCGCAGCTACAGCGTGGACCTGACGCACATTCTCTTCGGCGACGTGCTGGCAGTCTCGCTCCAGGACCTGGGCATGATCACGGCGCTGGGCGTCTCCATCCTGGCGATTGTGCTCCTGCTGTACAAAGAGTTCCTGCTGGTGAGCTTCGATCCGATCATGGCGGCGACGACGGGCCTGCCTGTGACGTGGCTCAACAACGGCCTGCTGATCCTGTTGAGCCTGACGATTGTCACCGGCCTCCAGGTCGTCGGCAACATCCTGGTCGTGGCGATGCTGATTGCGCCGGCGGCGACCGCGTATCAGCTCACCGACGAGCTATGGCACATGATGCTGCTCAGCGTTCTCTTCGGCGTCGTCGCCGCCGTCGTCGGGCTGTACCTGTCCTTCTGGTTCGGCGTCGCGTCGGGGGCAGCCATCGTCCTGACCGCCGTGGTCATCTTCTTTGTCGTGCTCGTCCTGACGCGCAAGCGCCGCGCCTGAGGTCACTAGGCGACACTGTCGGCGCCGATACGCCCTTCGGCGGCAAGTTGGCGGAAGCGCTCGACTGTGGCGCGAATGCCGTCGGACAACGCCGTGGCGCGTAGCGGGCCGATGACCGCGGCCAGCGCCGCGTCGTCGAAGTCGAACGGGAAGGGAAGCGGGCGGTCGTCGTAGGTGGGCGCGCCGCGCGCTTCGGGGGCGGCGGCCTCGATGAGCCGGACCACCTCCGCCATGTCGGCCGCAGCGCCGCCCAGGTTGAAGACGTCGGCGCCCTGCCACTCGGCTTCGACCGCCTGAACGAAGATGCGCGCGACGTCTGCCGCCCACTGCATGCAGTTGACGCCGCCGAACGGAATGTGGTAGGGGAGGCCCAGGGCGGCCGCCAGCATGGCTTTTGTCGGGCTAGAGGTCAGTCCCTGGTCGCGGGCGACGCCGTAGATGACCGCCGGCCGCAAACCGATCGAGGGGACCTGCCAGTCCTGCCAGTAGACCCGCGCCGTCGCCTCGTTGGCCTGCTTGTAGACGCCGTAGAGGGTCGTCGGCTCCAGCCGGGCGGACGCCGTGAGCGGGCCAGCGGGGTAGTCCTCCGGCGGGCCGAACACGGCGATGGACGAGGCGTAGGCCGTGGCGCGCACCTGGCCGCCGCTGCGCCGCGCCGCTTCCAGGACATTGACCGTCCCGACGACGTTGACGCGCGCGCCCAACGCGGGGTCGGCTTTGCAGAACGGAACCTGGAGCGCGGCGAGATGGATGATGTGGGTGACGCCGTACTCGCTGATAACGCGCTCCACGGCCGTCAGATCACTGATGTCGCCCTGAACGAAGCTGACGAGGGCCATCTCCTCCGCCGTCATCAGGAGGCGCGGGCGCGTCGGGCTGGACCCGACGTCGAGAACGACAACGCGCTTGTTGTGGTCGAGCAAGGTTCGCAGCGTCCACGCGCCGATGCAGCCAAGCGCGCCGGTGACAAGATAGACAGAAGCCATGACGGCCCTCCGTGCGCAGTGAAGTGGGCGTAGTATAGCACGGAGCGCGGGGGCCGTCATCCAGAAATGCGGCGCTTTTAGCTATGGGACTTGGTCGCTACATCCTGACAGCCGCTCGCCTGGCGGCGAAGCCGGCGGGTTGGCCGCCGCCTCTGCCGCCATTGACGCCCTGCGACTCCGACGTCGCGCCCCAGACCGTGACCCTCCCATTGAACGGTGGGCAAACCGACGCCACGCTCTCCCTTCCCAGCAGTGAGGCGCGCGGCGTGGTCGTGCTCCTGCACGCCGGCGGCGCCGACCGAGAAGGCGCGTGGCCCTGGGCGCGGGCGCTCCGCGACATCGGCGTCGCCGGCCTCGCGCCGGACCTGGACGGCCACGGCAGCAACACGCGCCCGTTCACGTCTGTGTCACGCGCAGCGGAGGTCGCGCTGGCCGCCCTCGATGCCCTGGACGCCCTGGATTTGCCCGGACCGACGGCGCTGCTAGGCGGCAGCCTGGGCGGGGTCGTCGCGTTGCGCGCCGCCGAGATGCACATCGGGGCGAGCCGCGCGCCGCAGTCGGGGCGGAGCCTGGTCGCGCTGGCGCTCCTGGCGACGCCCTACACCTCACCCGTGTGGCAGATGCTCAGTCCCAACCTGCTTCGCTCCGCCTGGGAGGGGCAGTTGATCGTTGGGCGGCCGGTGCGGCGCGAAGGCCCACGCCCGCGGCTTGCCGCGCTCCGCGACAGCCTCGCCCACGAGAACCTCCTCGACAGCGTCCGCGCCGTCGCGTCGCGCCCGCTCTTGCTTGTCTGCGGCCAGTACGACCCGTTTGCGCCGCCGAGTCAGGGCGCGGCCTACCGCCGCGTCCACGGCAGCGCCACGCTCCAGGTCGTGCCGGCGGCCCACGCGGGCGCGCTCTACGGCGACGCGGCGGTCGCCAGTGCGGCGGGGTGGCTCGGCCAGCGCCTCGGACCTTGCAATAGCGAGTAGGATTTCCGAATGGTTGCGCCCCACGTGCGCGCCGTGCTATAATAGCCGCACTTCATCCCCGCGAGGTAACACCATGTATCGAGTCGGACTTCTGGTTGGCCGCGAGCGTTCCTTTCCCGACGCGCTCATCGCCGAGGTCGCGCGGCGTGACGTTGGGGTGACGGTGGAGTATGCCAGGGTAGGAGCGCCCCGCATGGGCGAGCGGCCGCCGTATGACGTCATCGTGGACCGCATCTCTCACGAAGTACCGACCTACGCATCGTATCTGAAGAATGCCGCCCTCCAGGGCGTGGACGTCATCAACAATCCGTTCTGGCGCATGGCCGACGACAAGTACTTTGCCAACTCTCTGGCCGACGCTATCGGCGTGCGCGTGCCCGTGACCTTCGCCCTGCCCAACAAAGAGTACGTGCCCGGTGTCGTCTCGGAGAGCCTGCGCAACCTGACGTACCCGCTCGACTGGGAGGGCATGCTGGACCAGGTCGGCCTGCCGGCCATCCTCAAGCCGGCGTCGGGCGGCGGATGGCGCGACGTGCATGTCATCCACGGCCTCGACGAGCTTCTGTGGCGCTACGAACAGACAGGGCTGCGGCAGTTCATCCTACAAGAGTTCGTCCAGTGGGAGCAGTACGTTCGCTGCGTCGTCATCGGGAAGACCGACGTCCTGGTAACCAACTGGGATCCGCGCCGCGACCACTTCGACCGCTATCGCTCCGACGATCCGCCTGTCGCGCCCGCGCTCGAAGCGCGCTGCCGCAGTGATGCCATCAAGCTCAACTGGGCGCTAGGCTACGACATGAACACCGTCGAGTTCGGCATCCATGACGGCGTGCCGTATGCCATAGACTTCACCAACTCAGCGCCTGACTTCGACATTAGCTCCCTCACGGAGCGCTACTTCCCCTGGGTGGTCGAGAAGATGGCCGACCTCGTCATCGAGCGGGCCACGCGGGGGGGCGAGCGGCCGAAGATGCGTTGGGACCCGCTGCTGACCCAGGCAGCGCCTCAATGACATTGCCGATCGTCAGCGAATACAACGATCGGATGGCGCAGGGCGACGCCGCCGCGCTCGGCGAGGAGCTTCTCGACAAGATGCGCGCGGCGCGCCTGACGTTCGGCGACCGCCTCGTGTGCAGTGTCCTCCGCCCGCACTTCATCCGCGAAGCCGACTATAGCCGCGTCACCCAGGCGGCGACGCTCATTCTCGGCGCGCTGGAGCGGCTCGGCGACGCAATCATGGCGGATGAGGGGCTACGCGGCCTCGTCGGGCTGACGCCTGACGAAGAGGCTATCGTAGCGATTGACCCCGGCTTTCGCTACCCGGACTCGTCGGGCCGCCTGGATGCTTTCTTCGTTCCGCAGGACAGCTTGTACTTCATCGAGTACAACGCTGAAAGCCCCGGCGGCCTCGCCTTTGGCGAAGTTCTCAGCGACCTGTTTCGCGCCTTCCCCGTCATGCAAGCCGTCGCGCAGCGGTACTCCGTCGTCGCCTTCCCCATCCGCGCCTGGATTCTTGACCTGCTCCTGGACATCTACCGTCAGTGGGGCGGGCAGGCGCGCTCCAACATCGCCATCGTGGACTGGCGCGAGGTCCGAACGTTCAACGAGTTTCTGCTCATCCAGGACACCTTCGAGGCGGCAGGCTACCCAACCCGCATTGTGGACCCGCGCGATCTGGAGTATTCTGCCGGGCGGCTGCGCGCCGGCGACTTCGAGATTGACCTGGTCTACAAGCGAGTGGTGACATCTGAGCTACTGAGCCGCGAAGGCCTCGGCTCGCCCCTCGTCCGCGCCGTTGCCGACCGCGCCGTCTGCATGGGCAACGGCTTCCGCGCCCACCTGCTGCTCAAGAAAGTCCTCTTCGCCTTCCTGAGCGACCCGCAGTACGGCCACCTCTACACCGCCGACCAGCAGGCCGCCATCGCTGCCCATATTCCGTGGACGCGGCGGGTCGCGGCAGGGTACACGGAGTGGCGCGGGCAGCGGGTGGATCTCCTCGCCCATGTGGCCGCCCACCGCGAGAACCTCGTCCTCAAGCCGAGCGGCGAGTACGGCGGCCAGGGTGTGGTGCTGGGTTGGGAAACGGCGCCGAGCAAGTGGGAGGCTGCCCTCCACCAGGCCACCCAGGGCGTCTACGTGGTACAAGAGCGCGTGCCCGTGCCGCAAGAGGAGTTCCCCAGCCTCGAAGACGGCGCTGTGCGCTTCTCTCCGCGCTTCCTCGACCTCGACCCGTATACCTGGCAGGGAACAGGGGTGCGGGGCTGCGGGGTGCGCCTGTCGGGCAGCGCGTTGCTGAACGTCTCGGCCGGCGGAGGGTCCGCCGTGCCTATGTTCGTCGTGGGCGACCAGGCGTAAGCCGCGCCGTCCACCCATAACCAGAACCACTGAGATTATGCTCGACGAAATCTTGCGGAACTCCGCCGTGCAGACGGTCATCCAGGCCATCAGCACCTTCAAGCTGTGGATCTATGGCTTTGCCCTCCTGGGCGGGCTGATCGCGCTGCGGGCTGTGCTGCGGGCGCGCACCGAGCGGTCGCGGGCCATGTTCGGCCTGGAGCGCGAGGCCGCCGCCGGCCGTCTGTCGTCCGCGATCTTCACGCTCCTGCTCATGGTCGCCCTGGCCGGCGGCACTTACGTGCTGACTAACTATTTCACGCCCGACGCTGTGAACCAGCGCGCCGTCGCGCGCGCCCAGGCCCAGGCCACGGCGACGGCCCAGGCGCGGGCCGCCGAGTCAGCCGCGCAGGTCGCCACGCGCGCGGCCTCGCCCACGTCAACGCCGCAGCCCGCCACCGCCACGCCCCAGCCGAAGCCAACGGATACCCCGGCGCCGACGGCCCCCGCCGACATAACGCGCTCGTGCCACGGGGAAGGCGAGGGCCAGGGGATGCGCTACGTGGACCGCCAGGGCGTGAACCTGCGCAAGACGCCAGAGCAGCGTGGCGACAACATCGAGCGCACGCTGCCGTTCTCCACCGAGGTGTGCGTCTACGGCGACGAGAACGGCTGGCTCAAGGTGACGGTCGCCAATATCGAAGGCTACCGCTACATTCTGAAGGACCTGACACGCCCGTGACGTCGCACCGCTCACTGGGGAAGCGCGGGGCAGGAGGAGGCTTGTGGACGCTGTAAATCCGTCGAGCCATGTCGTCGAGGCGGCGCTCGCGACGGCCGCCGCCGGGGCCATCCTGAGCGCGTTCGACACCTATCAGACCGAGTATCGGCTCATCACCCAGCGTTCGAAGAGCCGCTTCGAGGCGCGGGACTGGCTCGGCGCGAACGCCGACGCGGTGGCCCGCCTCGACCTCTACCCCACGGTGATTCGCCAGATCGTCGCCGACATCCGCGCCATCTTGGGCGACCACTGCCGCGACCGTGCCGTGTGGCGGCTCATGAAGGAGCGCTACACCGAGCTAATCACCCGCCGCGACGACATCGAGACGGCCGAGACGTTCTTTAACTCGGTGACCCGCCGCATCTTCGCCACCGTCGGCGTGGACCCGCAGATCGAGTACGTCGCGTCGGAGGTGAAGGGGCGGCGCAGCCAGGACACCCCCCTCCTGCGCCACTATGCCGTGCGCGACGGTGTCGAGGCGCTGATCCGCCACGTCCTGGCCGACCACCCGTTCAATGCGCCCTACGCGGACCTGGAGCGCGACATCCGCCTGGCCGCCGACCGCATCCGGGTGTCGCTGGCCGAGCGCGGCCTGGCCCCGATTGACGCCGCCGATGTGGTGTGGCACGTCTTCTACCGCAACAAGGCCGCGTACATCATCGGCCGCCTGCACTGCGGCGACAGGCGCGTGCCGATGGCGCTGTGTCTGCTCAACGATGACGCCGGCGTCACCATTGACGCCGTCCTGCTCACCGCCGACGGGGTCAGCATCCTGTTCAGCTTCACCCGCTCCTACTTCCACGTCGAGGTAGAAAGCCCCTACGAGTTGATCGAGTTCCTCAAGTCCATCATGCCGCGCAAGCCGATGTCCGAGTTGTACACCTCCATCGGCTTCAACAAGCACGGCAAGACCGAGCTGTACCGCGAGCTGCTGGCGCACCTGGCGCACTCCAACAGCAAGTTTGAGATCGCCCGGGGCGAAAAGGGCATGGTCATGCTCGTCTTCACCATGCCGTCGTTCGACGTCGTCTTCAAGATCATCAAGGACCGCTTCGCCTACCCCAAGAAGACGACGCGCGAGGGCGTCATGGAGCGCTACCAGCTCGTCTTCAAGCACGACAAGGCCGGGCGGCTCGTGGACGCCCAGGAGTTCGAACACCTGGAGTTCGACCGGGCGCGCTTCACCCCGGAGCTGGTGGAGGAGATGCTGGCCGTCGCCGCGAACACCGTGACGGTCACCGACGACAAGGTCATCATCAAGCACCTCTACACCGAGCGCCGCCTCACGCCGCTGAACCTGTTCATCAAAGAGGCGAAGGGGGAGGCCCTGTACGATGCCATCGTTGACTACGGCGTGGCGATCAAAGACCTGGCGGCCACCAACATCTTCCCCGGCGACCTGCTGCTGAAGAACTTCGGCGTCACGCGCCACAGCCGCATCGTCTTCTATGACTACGACGAGCTATGCCTGGTCACGGACTGCCGCTTCCGCTCGCTGCCCGACTCCGACGACTCGGTGGACGAGTTCAGGGCCGACCTGTGGTTCTATGTAGACGAGCACGACATCTTTCCGGAGCAATTCCAGAAATTCCTCGGCCTGCCGCTGCCGCTGCGCCAGATCTTCATGGCCCACCACAGTGACCTGCTGGACCCCGCCTTCTGGAACGAGATGAAGGCGCGTCATGTGGCGGGCGAGGTGATGGACATCTTCCCCTATCGGCAATCGCACCGCCTGCACCGCGACCTCAGCTAGGCGAGCGTGATGCGCCCCTGGCGTGTCGTAGTGACGACGTCAGTCGTTCTGAGCGCTGAGGCACGACTGACGTCGTCGCTACGGAGAAGCTGTGTGTCCCTTGCATAATGAGTTGACAAGATCACGCATGCGGCCTACAATCTGTTTTGTATCCAGAACATCTGTTTGCCTGTAGCCGCTCCTGGATGGGTACGCGATGCCTAAGCACTCGGCAACCAGCACAACGTGGGATGAGGCCGAGGCCAGCGCCCCGATGGCCCGCCAGTTCCTTCAGATCAAGCGCCAGTTCCCCGACGCCGTCGTTTTCTTCCGCCTGGGCGACTTCTATGAGACCTTCAACGAGGACGCTCATCTCGCCGCACAGGTGCTCAACATAACGTTGACGAGCCGCAAGATGGCGGGGGAGGACCGCTGGCCGATGGCGGGCGTGCCCCACCACGCCGCCAATAGCTATCTCTCGCGCATGGTGCGGGCAGGCTACAAATGCGCGATTGTCGAGCAGATGGAAGAACCGAGCGGCAAGCTCGTCGAGCGGGCGGTGACGCGCGTCCTGACGCCCGGCACCCTCGTCGAGCCGAACATGCTCGATGCGCGCCGCAACAACTACCTGACGGCCCTGGTGCTGGAAGGGGAGACGGCGGGGCTGGCCTATTGCGACGTCACGACGGGCGAGTTCTCGGTCACGCAACTTCAGGGGAAGGACCTGCTCACCCAGGTGCGCTACGAGCTTGAGCGGCTCCAGCCCGCCGAGGTGCTGGTCGCAGACCGCGGCGCCACCCGTCGCCCCGTGCGCGTCCAGCGGCATGGGGGCGGCGAGACCGATCCCGCCCTGGCCGGGCTGGCGTATCCCTTCTCGCCCTACCCCGCGTGGCGCTTCGACTTCGACACCGCGCGCCAGGCGCTGCTCGACCACTTCAAGGTCGGCTCGCTCGACGGCTTCGGGCTGGGTGAGCTGCGGCTCGCGGTGCGCGCCGCGGGCGCCATCCTGGCCTACGTCTACGAGACGCACCTCGGCGCGGTCGGCCAGCTCATCAACCTGACCTCTTACACGACGGCGCGCTACATGGCGCTCGACCCCGCGACGCGACGCAACCTCGAAATCGCCCAGGGAACGCGCAGCGGAACGGCGGCGGGATCGCTGCTCGGCGTCCTGGATCAGACGCAGACGCCGATGGGCAGCCGCCTGCTGCGCGCCTGGCTCAGCCAGCCGCTGCTCGACCCCGACGCGATCACCGCCCGCCTGGACGCTGTCTCTGCCATCTACGACAATAACATGGCGCGCGGAGCCGTGGCCGAGCGGCTGAAGGGCCTCAACGACCTGGAGCGTCTGACAAACCGCGTCATCCAGCGCATCGCCACGCCGCGCGACTTGCTCGCCATCTGCAAGACGCTGGAGGCCATACCCGGACTGCTGCGGGCGCTCGGCGCAGGCGAGACGGAAGAGCCGACTCCCGCTGATATAGCGCCGACTTCGGTCGGCCGACTGAGGAGTGAAGAGCCGACTGAAGTCGGCACTACAGGGGACGTTGAGTCGCGGAGCAAGGGGGAGCCGACTGAAGTCGGCGCTACGGGGAACGTTGAGCCGGCGAGCAGGGACGAGACGGCGGAGGACATTTGGGAGAGCCTGGGGCGGCGCAACGCCGCCGCCGAGGGCGACCCGCCCTTGCCGCACGAGCCGCACCACGAGCACAGGCGGCGGCCGGTGATCCGTGAGACTCACGACGCTCGCCCGTCGGTGGACCTGACGCCATTCCTCCCGGCGCCCCTCGCCCCATGTGAAGGCGTCGTCACGCTGATTCGGTCGGCAATTGTGCCGGAGCCGCCGGCCGCGCTCGGCACAGCGGGCATCATCGCCGCGGGGTTCTCGGCCGAGCTGGACGGGATCATCCACGCCTCGCGCGGCGCCAAAGACTGGGTCGCCAGCCTGGAGGCCCGCGAGCGCGAGCGCAGCGGCATCAAGTCGCTCAAGGTGGGTTTCAACAAGGTCTTCGGCTACTACCTCGAGGTGACGAAGGCAAATGCCGAGGCGGTCCCCGCCGACTACATTCGCAAGCAGACCCTCGTCAACGCCGAGCGCTACATCACGCCGGAGTTGAAGGAATACGAGACGCTCATCCTGAACGCCGAGGAGCGCGTCATCGAGCTGGAGACGCGCCTGTTCCGCGATCTCTGCGAGCAGATCGCGGCGGACGCGCCGCACCTGCTCGGCACGGCGCGGGCGATTGCCTACCTGGACGTGGTGACGAGCCTGGCCGAGGTCGCGCGGCGACACGACTACGTTCGCCCAACGATTACCACCGACGGCTGTCTGGACATCCGCAACGGCCGCCACCCCGTCGTCGAGCGCTCGCTGGAAGGCGAGTTCGTCGCCAACGACCTACGCCTCGAAGAGGGCGAGATTGTCATTTTGACAGGGCCTAACATGGCGGGTAAGAGCACGTTCCTCAGGCAGTCAGCGCTCATTGCTCTCATGGCACAGATTGGGTCGTTCGTGCCGGCGGAGAGCGCGGCGCTGTCCGTCGTGGATCGCATCTTTACCCGCATCGGCGCCCACGACGAGATTGCCCAGGGCCAGAGCACGTTCATGGTCGAGATGGTCGAGACGGCGAACATTCTGCGCCATGCCACGCCGCGCAGCCTTGTCATCCTGGACGAAGTGGGGCGTGGCACGAGCACCTACGACGGGCTATCCATCGCCTGGGCCGTCGTGGAGTACCTGCACAACAACCCCGACCTGCGCGCCAAGACCCTGTTCGCCACCCACTACCACGAGCTGACCGAGCTGGCCGAGCGCCTGCCGCGCGTGCGCAACTACAACGTCGCCGTCGCAGAAGATGGTGACGGCGTCGTGTTTTTACATAAGATCGTGACGGGCGGCGCCGACCGCTCCTACGGCATCCACGTCGCCCAGCTTGCCGGCCTGCCCCGCGCCGTCATTCACCGCGCCTCGGAGATCCTGGCGGACCTGGAGCAGGAAGCGCGCGCGCCTGGCGCGCCGCGTGACACGCGCCCGATGCAGCTTGCGCTGCTCATGACCGAGCATCCGACGGTGAGCGCCCTCAAAGAACTTGACGTAAATCAGCTCACGCCCCTGGAAGCGATTAACGTCCTGTATCAGTTGCAGAAACAGGCGAAGGAATAGCGGTTAGCGGTCGCGGTCGCGTAGCGCCCGCTCGATCTCGCGCTTGCTGTCGCGCTCGGCGATGGCGTCGCGCTTGTCATACGTCTTCTTGCCGCGCGCCAGGGCCAGCTCGACCTTGGCGCGGTTGTCTTTGAGGTAGATGCGCAGGGGGACGAGGGTGTAGCCCTTCTCGGTGATGGCCCCGGCCAGGCGATTGATCTCCTTCCGGTGCAGCAGGAGCTTGCGCGGGCGCAGCGGGTCGTGGCTGGCGTAGCCGGCCATGTCGTAGGGTGAGATGTGGACGTTCATCAGCCACATTTCCCCGTCCTTGATCTGGGCGTAGCTGTCGCGCAGGTTGGCGCGACCGGCCCGCATGGACTTGATCTCCGTACCGAGGAGCGCGATGCCCGCCTCGTAGGTTTCCTCGATAAAGTAGTCGTGGCGCGCCTTGCGATTCTCGGCGAGAACGCGGTCCTTGGTGTCTGTCGTAGCCATTCTATGTCCCGTCGCTAGTGTGCGCCGCGAGCTACCTCGATGGCGCGCTGGAGCTGCGCGTCCGGTTTGTCGCTGCCCGGCTCGCCGCCTTCGACGGCGATGTCCGGCTCAATGCCGGCCTTCGAGATGTCCTGGCGGTTCGGCGTGAGCCAGTGGGCGATGGTCACGTGCAGCGTGGAGCCGTCGGAGAGCTGGTGAACGTTCTGCACCGATCCCTTGCCGAAGGTCTTGACGCCGACCAGCGTCCCCCGCTTGCGGTCGCGGATGGCGCCGGCGACGATCTCGGAGGCGCTGGCGCTCCCGCCGTTCACCAGTACCACCAGTGGGAGGTTGGCATCGGCGCCCCCCTTGGCGTTAAAGGCCTCTTCCGTGCCGTCCGTGCGCCGCTCGTAGGCCACCGTGCCGTCCGGGATGAACTGGCTGGCGACGGCGATCGCCGCGTTCAGATAGCCGCCCGGGTTGCCGCGCAGGTCCAAGACAAGGGACGTCGCGCCCTTCTGCTTCAGCTCGCGGACGGCGCGCTCCAGCTCGCGGGGTGCGCGGTCGCTGAACAGCGAGATGCGCGCGTAGCCCGTCGTCGGTGCGCCCATGTCGTCGAGCATCCGCCAGGTCACTGAGGGCGTCTCGATGGCGTCACGGGTGATTGTCACGTCAAAGGGCACCGCGTCGCCGCGCCGAATCGTCAGCACGACTTTGCTGCCCTTTGGCCCGCGAATCAGGGCCACAGCGTCGTCTACGCTCAGCCCCGCAATGTCGCGCCCGTCCACCTTGAGCACAATGTCGCCCGCCCGTAGCCCCGCCTTGTCGGCGGGCTGGTCGGGCAGCGCGGCGATGATGACCAGTTGCCCCTTGTCGTTGCTGCTAACGTTGGCTCCGATGCCCTCGAACTGCCCGGCCAGGTCGTTGCGCTCCTTCTCAGCGGCGCGTGGCTCGATGTAGATGGTGTTGGGATCGTTCAGTGTCGTCAGCGCCCCGCGTAGCGCCCCGCGCGACAGGGACGTGTCATCGGGGACCTGGCCGTAGAACTCGCGGCGAACAATGCCCCATGCTTCCCAGAAGACCCCCAGGTCGCCCGCTGGACGCGCGGACGCCCCCGTCAGCGCGTCTATGCCTGACCGCAGGCTTGCCACGGACGTGCCCTCTCCGGCCGACGCCGACAACCCGCGAGCCAGGTAGCCCGCCACGAAAGCCAGCGTAATCGCCAGGAACACCAGCGCGGCGACAAGGCTGCCCCGAATCCAATCCCGCATGCGTCTCAGACCCCCCAGACTGTGATTCTGGCTGCGCGGTTACAAGACTCGTGACGCGCAAAACCCACATCGATTCTAGCACCATAACCGCCCCGCTCCAAACAGGGGCCGCCAGGCCGTCTTTATGTAGAGACAGGAGGAAATACAGTCCCTCCACCAACCCCTTGACGCCTCCCAGAAAACGTGTTATAATAGCTTTATTAAATGACCCTTTTATTGCGCTATTGGAGTTAGTGATGTCAAGCAACTCGTTAATGCCGCAGGCACAGAACGGTCTCGTTACTACACCTGACATAAGTGCGGACATTCTCGCCGGCCAGCTTGCGGCATCGAGTATCAGGATGTACAAGCGCGATTTCCACGCTTACGTCGCTTTCGCCGGCTCGACGGAACAGGCGCTCAGGCCGGACATGCTCGCGCGCTGGCGGGCGCATCTGGCGGCGGAAACTGACCTCTCCCCCAATACGATCAATCGCATGCTAAGTTCTGTCAAGCGCGTTGTCGCTGAGGCGGTCAAGCAAGGCTATGTTCAGGACCCTGATCTCGCCGAAGCTTTCGCCGCTGTCGACGGCGTCAAGGTCAAGGCTTTGAAAGAGCGCCTGAAGCCAAATGCGCGCACCCCTATTCCGCCCGACGACATGCGCCGCCTTTGCGACGCGCCCGATACGACAACCCTGATCGGACTGCGCGACAGGGCGCTTCTGCATACGCTCGCCAGCAGTGGGATGCGTATTACTGAAGCGGCCACACTGAGACGCAGCCAGATCACGCAAAAGGGCAAGAGTTATGTTGTGTCCATTATGGGCAAAAACGACGTTGAGCCTCGGCAGGCCCCTCTCCGACGCGAAGCGTACAAGTACATCATGGAGTGGCTGAGAGCGCGGACGGTGGAGAGCGAATACGTGTTTACGTCCTTTGAGGGGCGCGGGGAGCGGCTGACGGCCAAGGCTCTGAGTGCTGTCGGGGCATGGCGCGTGGTGCAGCACTATGCAGAGGTCGTGGGACTCGACCATGTCAAGCCCCACGACTTCCGCCGCTTTGTCGGCACGGAGTTGGCCCGCCGCGACATTCGCCAGGCCCAGAAGGCGCTGGGCCACAAGCGCATTGACACTACCGCCCGCCACTACGTCCTGGATGAGCTGGAGCCAGGCCTCACCGACGACCTCTATTGACGCGCTACACGCCAAATTCCTCGACCGTTGGGAGTAACGAGCGCGGGATGCGCGCGCGAATGCGCGTCCCGCGCGGCGTGTGCTCCTCTTCCTCGATCTCGCCGCGCTCGTGAATCAACGCCACCACGTCGCCGCGGGCATACGGCACGGTGACGTTGACGGGAGCGAGGCGCTCGCTCAACGCCGCCTCCACCGCCTCCAGGAGTGGCTCGAAGCCGACGCGCTTCTCCGCCGAGATAGGCACGCTGTCCGGGTGCGCCAGCAGAAAATCCTGGAGCCGCGCCTCCCCTAGCGCCGCCGGCGGCATGATTTTCATGCCGAAGTCCGTCTCCGTGCGCGCCGGCTCGACCTGGCCGAGCCTGTCAATTTTGTTGACCGCCACGACCGTTGGAAAATGCTCCGTGCCTAGCTCGGCCAGAATGTCCTCGACCGTCTGCCACTGCTCTTCGACATTCCCTTGCGTTATGTCAACTACATGCAGAATGACATCGGCGGTCGTGATTTCCTCGAGCGTGGCGCGGAACGACGCCACAAGCTCTGTCGGCAGCTTCTGGATGAAGCCGACGGTGTCGGTGAACAGCGCCTCGCGGCCGCCGGGCAGGCGCACGCGGCGCGTTGTTGGATCAAGGGTGGCGAAGAGCTTGTCTTCGGCGACGACGTTCGCGCCTGTGAGCGCGTTGAGCAGCGTGGACTTGCCGGCGTTGGTATAGCCGACGATGGCGACGGTCGGGATGGCGGCGCGGCGCCGCTGACGGCGGTGCATCTCGCGCTGCTTGCGCACTTCCTCCAGCTCATGCTTGAGGCGGCTGATGATGCGGCCGATCTCGCGCCGGTCCACTTCGAGCTGCGTCTCGCCGGGGCCGCGCAGCCCCACGCCGCCTGCGCCGCCTCGCGCCGCCCCACCGCCCGTCTGGCGGGCGAGGTGCGTCCACATGCGCGTGAGGCGCGGGAGACGGTACTCGTACTGTGCCAGCTCGACCTGGAGCTTGCCTTCGCGGGTGTGGGCGTGCTGGGCGAAGATGTCCAGGATGAGCGCTGTGCGGTCCAGCACGAGGGCGTTGAGCGCGTCTTCCAGGTTGCGCTGCTGGCCGGGCGATAGCTCGTCGTCGAAGATGATCGTGTCCGCGTCCAGCTCGCGCTTCAGCAGCTCGATTTCCTCAACCTTGCCCTTGCCGACGTATGTGGCCGAGTTGGGGTGATCGAGCTTCTGCGTTGTCTGCCCGACCACGTCCAGCCCGGCGGTAGACGCCAGGGCTGCCAGTTCCTGCATCGATTCCTGGAGCGAAAAGAGAGGGTCAGATTGTTTGATGTCTACGCCGACCAGGATTGCTTTCTGGCGCGGCATGGACGTGTTGTAGTATCGGTCTTCTGCCATCTAGTGGTACATCCTTCTAGCCATGCACAGTTACCATCAACAATTGGTATTAGCCACTGGACCACGAAGGCCACAAAAGCTGTTTTCGTGGATTTCGTCTCTTTCGCGCTGTTCGTGGTCCAATGCCTTCCCTGGACTGACTCTTAGCCCGCGACGGGCGTCAGGTCGAGTTTCTTGAGCCGCTGCATCGCCTCGGCCAGGTCCGCGTCGTCCACGGCCAGCGAGGCGCGCAGGTAGCCCTCCCCTTGCGGCCCGTACTCGCGGCCCGGCGTCAGCCAGACCCCGACCTGGTCGAGCGCGTGGAAGGCGAACTCGTCGTCGGCCCAGCCCTGCGGCGTCTGCGCCCAGACGTAGAGGGTGGCTTTCGGCTTCTCTGCCACGAGACCAGCCGCGTTCAGCCCATCCACCAGGACATCCCGCCGTGCCGAGTAGATAGCGTTGCGATCCGCCAGCCAGCTCTGGTCGCCCGTCAACGCCGCCGCCGAGGCGTACTGGATGGCGTTTGGGATACCCGTATCCACGTTGCTCTTGACGCGCTGGAGAGCTTCGAGCGCCTGGGCGTTCCCCGTCGCCATGCCGACGCGCCAGCCAGCCATGTTGTACGTCTTGCTCAGGGAGTTGAACTCGATAGCGATGTCCTTCGCGCCGGGGATCTGCAGGACGCTGGGCGCGACGTAGCCATCGTAGGTCAGGTCGCAGTAGGGATTGTCGAATGCCAGCCAGATGTCGTTGCGCTTGCACCAATCCACGATCCCGGCCAGCGCGTCGAGGTCGGCGATGGCTCCGATGGGGTTATTCGGGTAGTTGGCCCACAGCATCGTCGCGCGCGAGACGACCGCGTCCGGGATGCTGTCAAGGTCGGGCAGCCAGCCTCGCTCCGCGTCGAGGCGCACCATGTACGGCTCGGCGTCCACCAGCAGCGCCCCCATCTTGTACGCGGGGTAGCCGGGGTCGGGCACGAGGACGACATCTCCCACCCCCGCCCATGCCTGGGTCGCGTGCACCAGGCCCTCCTTAGAGCCAATAAGCGGCACGACCTCGGTCTTGGGATCAATGCTAACGCCGAAGCGTCGGTCGTAGTAGGTCGCCACGGCCGTGCGGAGCGCCGGCAGGCCACTGTAGCTGGGGTAGCGGTGGTTGAGCGGATTCTGCGACGCCTCGGTCAGAATATCTATGATCCACTGCGGTGTGGGGAGGTCCGGGCTTCCGATGCCCAGGTTGATGACGCGCTCGCCCTGGGCCTCGCGCGCGGCGATGCGCGCCCCGACTCGGGCGAATACGTACGGTGGGACGTTCTCCATCCGTTTGGCGAGTCTTGGCATCCTTGTTTGCTCCTCGAAGTGATAAGGTGCAATTCTAGGCTGACGAGAGAGCGTGTCAAATCCCTTTGTCTGCCCTGGCTTGCGCGCCGTGGTTGTTCGTGGTATTTTAAGGTTCCTGGGCGTGTAGTCTACTATGGCTATACGAAAGACACTACGGAGAGTTTTTCATGCGCGCGGTTGACATCATTGCTCGCAAACGCGACGGCCAGAGCCTCACCACCGAGGAAATCGAGTGGTTCATCGCCGAGTTCACGCGCGGCGCTATCCCCGACTACCAGGCCGCCGCCTGGCTGATGGCGGTCGTTCTCAAAGGCATGGACGACCGCGAGACTGTTGACCTCACTCTCGCCATGGCGCGGTCGGGTCAAATGCTGGACCTGGCGGGCGTCCGCCACCCCGTCGTGGACAAGCACTCCACGGGCGGCGTCGGCGACAAGATCAGCCTCGTCGTCGCCCCCATGGTCGCCGCCACCGGCCTGGCCGTCGGCAAGATGTCAGGGCGCGGCCTGGGCTTCAGCGGCGGCACGCTGGACAAGCTCGAATCGTTTGCTGGGTTCAACGTCGCCATGACCACCGAGCAATTCCTGCGCCAGCTCCGTGAGATTGGCCTGGTCATCGCCGGCCAGTCGGCGGACTTCGCACCCGCCGACGGCAAGCTCTACGCCCTGCGCGACGTGACGGCGACCGTCGAGAGCCTGCCCCTGATCGCCAGCTCTATCATGAGCAAGAAGATCGCTGCCGGGGCCGACGCCATCGTGCTCGACGTGAAGGCCGGGCGCGGCGCGTTCATGAAGACCGACGCGGCGGCGGCGACGCTGGCCGAGACGATGGTGCGCATTGGGCAGGGTGTCGGGCGGCGGGTCGCGGCAATCGTCTCCGCGATGGACCAGCCCCTCGGCCAGGCCATCGGAAACGCGCTCGAGGTGAAGGAAGCGCTCGCCACATTGCGGGGCGATGGGCCGCCAGACCTGCAGCGGCTGGCGATGACCATCGGCGCTTACATGCTCATCCTCGGCGAGCGCGCCACAAGCGTCGCCGAAGCCGAGGAGCTTCTGGGCGAGGCGATTGCTTCGGGCGCGGCCCTCGCCAGGCTGCGCGCGATGGTGGTCGCGCAGGGCGGCGACGGCGGCCAGATTGATGATCCGGACACGCTACCGGCCGCCCCCGTCGTGGTCGCCGTGCCGTCGCCGCAATCGGGCTACGTCGCTGGCGTGGACCCGCTGACGCTGGCCCTGACCGCGGTCGAGCTAGGCGCGGGCCGCGCCCGCAAGGGCGACCCGATTGACCCGGCGGTGGGGCTGGTGGTCGGGCCGAAGATCGGCGAGACGATCGCTGTCGGCGAGCCACTGGCCTACGTTCACGCCCGCACCGACGCCGAGGCGCGCAGAGTGGCTGAACGGGTGGCGTCGGCATTTGCCGTCAGCCAGACCCCTGTTCAGCCGCCCAGACTCATCCACCAGGTGATTACGTGAGACGCCCGCGATCCCGGCCGTCGGCTACTCCTTGATGAACTTGAACATCCCCGCGCCGCAAACCTGGCACTCACCCTTCAGGGCGGCGCGGTTCTTCGATGTCACGTACTGTGTGACATGAATCATGGCCCGCTGCGTTTTGCAGCGCACACAGTACGCCTCCACGGAGCCGTCGGGGATCGCCGCGCCCGCCTCGTCTTCGCGCCTGACCTCGTCCCCGCTGTCGGCCGCCAGGGCATCCTCGGTCTCGGCCGGCTCTCTCCCGTTCATCTCGCCGACCGCCGGACGGCTCGCCGCCGCGGGGAGCGGCAGCTCGATCCGGTCGTCCTCTGGCTCGGCGGCGGATGCCGACGCAACGACACCGCCAACCGACTCGCCCGGCGGCTCATTCTCCCCGGTCTTCAATGTCTCGCCTCCTGGCAGGGTGATCTCCCCCTTCACGCCGCTCTGGGCCTCAACGCGCCCCCGATCCGTCCAGGGCGACCGCGACATCGGCAGCACGATGCGGTCCTCGCGTCCCGCATCCGGCCGCGGCCCGCTTTGGAGCTGCGGCTGCCGCGAGAGGCGGCGTCGCACGAGCAGCCAGCCGACCACCAGGCCGACAATAGCGCCCATCGCCAGCCAGCGCCAACTCTTCCCCATCTTGCCCCTCCTTCGACCCGCCTCAACATCAGGCAGGCTCCGCGCACTCCTGGATGATGCGGTTGTAGGCGCGCAGCTTCTGCTGAGCCACGTGGGGCCAACAGAATTGTTCGATCACGCGCTCATACGCGTTCTCGACGCGCGCCGCAGCCCAGTCGGGCCGCGACAGTGTGTGGACGATCGCCCAGGCCAGGGAGTCCGGGTTATTCGGCACCGCCAGGATGCCCGTGACGTGATTCTCGACAACCTCCGTCAGCCCGCCGACCGCGGACACGACCACCGGCACACGCGCGGCCATGGCCTCGAGGGCCACAATGCCGAACGGCTCATACAGGCTCGGAAAAGCCGCCACGTCCGAGACGACGAGCAGCTTATCGCGGTCGTCGTCGGCGATATACCCGGTGAAGTAGAAGCGCTGGCCTACCCCCAGGCGCTCGGCTTGCAGCCGCAGCTCATCGGCCATTGGCCCGCGTCCGGCGATGACAAACTTGGTCTTCGGCGAGTACGTCAGAATCTGCGGCGCTGCCGCGACGAGCACCTGCAAGCCCTTCTCGTAGACGACACGCCCCACGTAGAACACAATCGCCTCGTCGTCGGCGGCGAACTGGCGGCGAAACTCGAGCAGATCGCTCCGCTTCAGGCCGTCATAAGGCGCTGTGCTGACGGCATTCGGAACAACGTCCAGCTTCTCATTGCTCGTCCCAAAAAACGCCACCAGCTCGTGGGCCATGAAATAGCTTGTGACGATGACGCGGCAGGCATCGCGGATCAGCTCGTCCTCGATCTCGTTGATCTTGCGCGACAACTCGGACGGCAGCTCACCCTGGTAGCGGCCGCGCTCGGTCGCGTGGATTGTCACGAGCAGCGGCGCCGGCAGCCGACGCGCCAGGTGTCTGGCGACCCGCGCCACTAGCCAGTCGTGGGCATGGATCAGGTCCACCGGGCCTGTCGCGGCGATGATCGCCTGAGCGGCGCGCGCCAGCTCATCGTTCATGGCCTCCGTGTCGCTCAACAGACTGCCCGTTCGGCCTGGCGGTATCTCGATGCGATAGACCGTCAGGCCGTCCATCGGCCTTTCCTCCGGCACGCCCCCCCGGTCGCGGGGCGTGACCAGCACGACCTCGACCCCAAGTTCTGTAAGAGCCAGGGACAGGCTCTCGACGTGCCTTCCCAGGCCGCCGACCATGTTGGGTGGGTATTCCGCAGACAGCATTAGTACGCGCATGGCTTATTTCTGTGCGTTGACGTTGCGCACATGCTCCTCGAAAGTCTTAGCGAACACGTGAGAGCCGTCTTTCTGGGCGACAAAGTAGAGGTCCTGTGTCGGCATCGGGTTGAGCGCCGCCTTGATGGCGTCGAGGCCGGCGTTCGCAATCGGCCCCGGCGGCAGCCCCGGATTGACGTACGTGTTCCACGGCGAGTCAAATCGGTAGTCGTCAGGCGTCAACGGCCGCCACCATGTGCCACGGCCGGTATCGAACCCCATCGCATACTGCACGGTGGGATCGGCGTCGAGCTTCATCCCCTGCTTGAGACGATTGGCGTAGACGCCGGCAATGTGCGGGCGCTCCTCGGCGATCTGAGCCTCCCGCTCGACGATCGAAGCCAGGGCCAGGACGTTCTGCAAGCTGCCCAGGTCACTCTTCGCCGCTGTCGCGCCGATGTCTGCGCCCGTCCTATCCCCGAAGTTACGCAACATTCTGTCAATCACGACCCGCGCCCCGCTCTTGCTCACGTCGAAGGTGTACGTATCCGGGAACAGATACCCCTCCAGCCTCACACCGTTGGCGCCGGCCGGCGGCAGGAACGGATAGTTGAAGCCCTCGCCCGTACGGACGAGGCGCATGAACTCCGTCTGGTCCACCAGGCCGCGGCTCGCCAGCAGCGCCGCGATCTCCTCGGCGCGCCAGCCTTCCGGAATCGTGACATTGACGGTGGACGTGCGCCCCTGCTGGAGCGCCGCCGCGATCTCGCGGGGCGTCATCGTCTGACGCAGCTCGTACGTCCCGGCCTCGAGCTTGGTGTCTGCGCCCTGCACGCGCAGGAGCAGGCGGAACAGCGTCGGGTCCTTGATTAGGCCGCGCTGCTTCAAGTTGTCGGCCACCGTCCCCGCCGCCTCCCCACTCTTGATCTCGAACTTCACCGGCGTGGGGTCGGTACCGGCCGGCTGGTCCACGTCGCCCGACTGCAAGCTGATGAACAGCCGCCCGGCCAGGCTCTGCAAGTCGCCCGACGCGCTCGCATCGGCGGCGCCAGGCGCGGACGACGCTGTCGTCGTCGGGCCATTGCGCAGCCCTCGCCACACCGTGACGCCCACCCCGATAAACGCCGCAAACACGACCACGGCCAGCAAGAGCGCGGTTAGTCGGCGCCACGGGCTTGTCTCACGTGCCTCACGAGCGCGATAGCTCGTCAGCCCACGCGGCTCGTTGTTGTCTCGTCTATTCAACGTTTACCTCTGCACAATAGTTTCCGGCGTCAGCCGACTTTTCGCCTACGAACTCTCGTCCGGGGGCAGCAACCCGAAGTCGCCGCGTTCCGCCCGCTCGTCGTCCATGTACTCTTGCAAGATGACGGCCGCTGCGACAGCGTCGAGCCGCCCCTTCTGCTCGCGCGCCGGTACGCCCTGCGCGCTCAGAATCTCCGACGCCTGCACCGTGGACAGCCGCTCGTCCCAGACCAACACCGGCGCGTCAAGCTGCGCCTGGAGCCGCCGCGCGAAGAGCAGCACCGATCTCGCTTGCGCCCCCAGGGAGCCGTCCATGTTGCGCGGCAGCCCGACCAGAACGGCGACAGGCGCGTGTCGGCGGACGAGGCCAACGACCTCCTCGACTGCCTGACTCGCCGACGTGCGCTCGATCGTCGTCAGGCTACGCGCCAGGAGGCGTAGCGGATCGCTCGCGGCGACTCCAATACGGCGGGCGCCGACATCCAACGCCAGGAGCGGCCCCTCTGGCAACGGGCGGCCCTGCGCCGCCATGCTCGCCGCCTGGGCCTCGAAATCCTGCGCGGGCGACTCGCCGCTCACCGGCCCTCGCCCACGACAACCACGTCCGTCCGTATCGGAAGCCAGGGCAGGCGGCCCCAGTGCTCGGCGACCCACTCAGGGCCGAGGGAGACCGTCGCCGGTTCGGCCAGGGCGAAGTGTTGGCCGAGCGCCTGAACCGCCGACGACGGCGCCAAACCGCGCACAGCGTCGCGCACCGCCGACCGATCCACAATGGCTTCCGCTCGCCCCTTGGCGGCAATGTCGAACACGATGCCCGGCCCGGTGGCATCGGCAATGACGCGCTCAGCCGGCATCGGCGTGAAGTCGTAGCCGCCGAGCAGCCGGAACCCGGCCGGGAGCCGCCTTTCGAGCGCCTGCCGCGCGACAGCATCGGCCGTCTGTGGGTCATACGCCAGCGCCGTGGCGCGGACGGTTGTGCTCAGGCTGGCGCTGTTGCGCCGCACAGGTTCGATTTCCAGGCGCTCATTCGTCACCGTCACGTCCAGGCTATCGGCGACGAGGCGCTCGCCTTCGCCAACCTGCGCGCGCAAAGCGCTGACCGCTGCGCCACGCAGCCGCGCCAGCAGGCTGGCCCGCAGCTCGGCGACATCCTGGTCTGTGACGTAGTCTTCCTGCCGCAGTGTGCCGCCGCTCATCGGCGTGTCATTCACCGCCGCTGCGGCCAGGGCCATTGACGGCTGGAGCGCGTTGAGCGTGTACGCCAGTACGTTGCCCGACGGCCCAGCCTCCACGGCGGTCACAGGGACACGCGCCGACGACCCGACCCCGGCTGGCAAGACGGCCGGCTGCGTCGTCACAAAGCGCACCAGGCTGCCGCCGCTCGTCTCAATCGGCGTTCCGGCCGGCAGGTTCACCGCCTCGGCCTGTTTGTTGATGAAGACCACCGCCCCGGCGGCCTTCCCATCCGGCTCGCTGCGAATGCCGCTCGTCGCCGCCCCGCCAGACAGACTCAGCGACTCTTCGAGCTGCCGCGCCGGAATGACCTGCGCCCCGACATCGAGCTTTGCCCCCGGGCGGGCCACGACCTGCGCCTGGGCCGCCACGTCCGCGCGGGCCGGGCGCACCGTCACCTTGCCATACGGCAGTGTCGCAACCGCCAAAACGCCGAGGCCGAGCGCGGCCAGCAGCAGGCACACGGCGGCGGCGGCAGCGGCCCAGGGCGAGCGGCGCGTGGCCGGCCGCCGCAGATCGAGGGCCGGCGGCGCGTAGCCCCGCAGCACTGCCAGTCGGCGGCTCGCCGCCGGCGGGAGCGACGGCTCCTGCGCGGCGAGGCGGCGCTGCGCGTCTTTGACGGTGTCGTACGCCCGAAGCCCCGCCGTGCGGGCGTAGCCGCGCACGCGACCGTCGCGGCTCGCGACACCGACGGTCACTCCCAGGCCGGCGGCGCGGCGCGCAATCAGCTCAAAGTCGGCCTCACCCCAGTCCGCGCCGGTCGGGGCGGCCAGGATAACCCGCGGCCCCTGGGCGCGGGCCAGGTAGCCCGCCGCTTCGACCGCGCTGTCTTCGTACGCCAGCTCGATGACGCTCGGAAGCGCCGCAGGCGCGGCGATCTCCGGAGTCTGCCCAACGGCCGCTCCGAGAGGGACGCCCTGCTGCCGCTCCGAGCTGACTGTCACTTCTTCTGTCCTCGCACGAACTCAGCTGTCTTCGCCAGCGCCTCGCCGAGCTTCGACGCATCGCGCCCGCCGGCCGTCGCCATCGTTGGCTTGCCGCCGCCGCCGCCGCCGACCACGCCCGCCACCTGCTTCACCAGCGCGCCCGCGTGATAGCCCTGCTGCGCCAGGTCCGGCGTGACCGCCGCGACCAGGGAGGGCTTGTCGGCGATGACCGCGCCCAGCACAACGATGCCGGAGCCGAGCTTGTCGCGCAGCCAGTCGGCCATCTCGCGCATCGCGTCGGTGTCCGCCGCGTCAACCGCCGCCGCGAGCACCGTCACACCGTCCACACTTTGCGCCTTGCCGAGCAGATCCCCCAGCTGGCCCTGGCTCAGCCGCCGCCGGGCCTCTGCCAGCTCGCGCTGGAGCGCCTTCAGCTCGTCCTGCATCTCGCTGAGGCGCTGCGGTAGCTCGCGCGGCGTCGTCTGGAGCGCCGAGGCCGATGTCGCCAGGGCATCCAGGCTCGTCTTGACGTAGCGTTCGGCGCCGCGCCCCGTCAGCGCCTCGATGCGGCGCAGGCCGGCGCCCACGCTCGTCTCGTCCACGATGCGGAGCTGCCCGATCTGTCCCGTGCGCGACAGGTGCGTCCCGCCACACAGCTCGCGGCTCACCGCCTCCCCATCGCCCACCGTGACCATGCGCACCTCGTCGCCGTACTTCTCGCCGAACAGCATCATCGCGCCGAGCCGCCGCGCTTCGTCCTGACTCGTGACGGCCCAGTTGACGGGCAGATCGGCCATGATGAGGGTATTGACCCGCGCCTCGATGGTGCGCAGCTCGTCGTCGGTGAGCGCCTGCAAGTGGGCAAAGTCGAAGCGCAGGTGGTCCGGCGCGACCAGCGAGCCGCGCTGCTGGGCGTGGCCGCCGAGCGTGTCTTGGAGCGCGCGGTGCAGCAGATGCGTCGCCGTGTGATTGCGCATGATGTCGAGTCGCCGCTCCGCGTCCACCTGCGCCGACACCTGTCCACCCCGGTGCACCGAGCCGGCGGAGACGACGCCGCTGTGGACGATGATGCCCGGCACGGGGGCCTGCGTGTCCTCGACCTCGACCGTTCCCATCTCGCCGATAAGATGCCCGACATCCCCGACCTGCCCGCCCGCCTCGGCGTAGAACGGCGTGCGGTCAAGGACGATCTCGACCCGGTCGCCCTGGTCGGCCGTGTCACCCGCCTCGCCGTTGACCACCAGGTGGACAATCTGGCCGTCGGCCTCGGCCGCGCCGTAGCCCAGGAACTCGGTGCGGGGCAGATCGAGGCGGCGGTAGCGCTCGCCAGCCTCTTTGACGGCAAACCGCCCCTTCGCCCGCGCCCGCTCGCGCTGCTCCTGCATCAGGGCGCTGAACCCCGGCTGGTCAATGGTCATCCCTTGCTCCTCGCCAATGACCCGCGTCAGGTCCGGCGGGAAGCCGTAGGTATCGTACAGGCGGAACACGTCGGCGCCGGGAATGACGTTCGTCCCCTCGGCCTTGAGGCGGGCGATTGTGCCCTCCAGCAGCGCGCTGCCCGCGTCCAGGGTGCGCTGGAAACGCTCCTCTTCCTGGGCGATGACGCGGAGGATGAAGTCGCGCCGCTCGACAAGCTCGGTGTAGTGATGGCCCATGAGCGCAATCACGGCGTCGGCGACACCGCCCAGGAACGGCCCGCTGAAGCCCAGGCCCTTGCCAAAGCGCATCGCCCGCCGCATGATGAGACGCAGCACGTACCCACGTCCCTCGTTGCCCGGCAGGATGCCATCCGCGATCAGGAACGTCATCGCCCGCCCGTGGTCCGCGACGACACGGTAGCCGGTCTGCTTCTCGGCCATCTGCGCGGGCGTGTCGCCGAGAGCCTGGCGGGTGTGCTCCATGATGGGCGCGAACAGGTCGGTCTCGTAGTTGGCGTACACGCCCTGCTTGACCGCGCACAGGCGCTCCAGGCCCATCCCGGTGTCTACCCCCGGCTTCGGAAGCAACTCGCGCGTCCCGTCCGCCCGCTGGTCGTACTGCATGAACACCAGGTTCCAGACTTCGAGCCAGCGGCCGCAGTCGTTGTCGAGCGCGACCGAACAGTCCGGGCGGCCGCACGTGCAGAACTCCGGCCCGAAGTCCCAGTGCAGCTCTGACGTCGGCCCGCACGGTCCGACATCGCCCATCATCCAGAAGTTGGTCTTGTCGCCCATGCGGTGAACGCGGCCGCCCGGCAGACCAATCTCGTTGATCCAAACGTTGTAGGCCTCGTCATCGTCACGGTAGACCGTCGCCACAATGCGCTCGCCCGGCAGCCCCATGACCTCGGTCATGAACGTCCAGGCATAGTGGATGGCGTCGCGCTTGAAGTAATCGCCGAAGGAGAAGTTCCCCAGCATCTCGAAGAACGTGTGGTGGCGCGGCGACGGCCCGACGTTTTCTAGATCGTTGTGCTTGCCGGAGACGCGCATGCACTTCTGCGACGTGGTGGCGCGGCGGTAGCTGCGCCGCTCGGTGCCGAGGAACGTATCCTTGAACTGCACCATGCCGGCGTTGGTGAACAACAGCGTCGGGTCATCCGGCGCCAGCGACGAGCTGGCGACAATGGTGTGCCCGTTTTGATTGAAGAAATCCAGGAAAGCCTGCCGAATCTCGGCGCTGCTTGTGCCCGCGCTCATGTCGCCTCCCAAACCCTATTTGCGTATTCTAGTGTTCGTATTCGGCCATGTCAACAAAAAAAGCCCGTCCTTCGCAAAGGACGAGCCGACAGCCCGTGGTACCACCTTGATTGGGAAACACTTCCCCACTCGTCGAGTCTCCCAAGAGACTCTGCCCCTTGGTAACGGAGGGCGGCCGACCGAAGCTACTGGCGGCGAGCGCCGCGTTCGCCAGGCGTCTCCGGGGCGGCGTTCCGCGCAGCGCGACATCGGGCTTCCACCACGCCCCGACTCTCTGTAGCCGCTGACAGCGCGTACTCTTCCCCATCCCAGACTTTTACATTGATTGTGCAACTATTATACTCACCTGAAACCCCGGCGTCAAGATTCGGCTATCCCCCATTCGTGGGATAATCAGCCATCTCTCAGGTGGATATACTCTATGACTATACGAAACACCGCGTCTTACGCCGCCGTCTCCGCGTGCCGTGTCTCGCCCTCCGTCACCAGCGCCACGAACTCCTCCACGTCGGTACACGTCAGCAGCCGCGTGCGGTAGCCGGCCAGGGCGCGGATGCTCTCGACGTAGCGCACCACGTGCTTGCGGAACAGGATCAGCCCCAGCTCCGGCCCGTAGAAGTCGAGGTTCAGCCCCAGGTGGCGGCGCACCAGGGCGATCTTCTCGTCCAGGGTCACAGCGTGCGGCTCGCGCCGCGCAAAGATCCACGGGTTGCCGATGGCCCCCCGCCCAATCATCACCCCGTCGCAGCGAGTGTGCGCCTTCATCCGCTCGATGTCCGCTGGTGTGCGCACGTCGCCGTTCCCCAGCACCGGCACGCTCACCGCCGCCTTCACCGCCGCGATGGCGTCCCAGTCCGCCGCCCCGCGGTACGCTTGCTGCTTCGTGCGCCCGTGCACCGCGATGAGCGACGCGCCGCTATCCTCCAAGATGCGCGCCACGTCGAGATAGTTGCGGCTGGCATCGTCCCATCCCAGGCGAATCTTGCCCGTCACCGGAATAGGCAGCGTGTCGGTCAGGCGGCGGATGATGCGCCCGATCTTCGGCGGCGTACACAACAGGCCCGCGCCGGCCCCGCGCCCGGCGATGGTGTCCACCGAGCAGCCCATGTTGAGGTCGAGGATGCTGGGGCCGAGGGGCAGCAGCCGCGCGGCGACGGCGACAAGGCGCTCCTCGTCGTGGCCGTAGACCTGGAACGTCATTGGCCGCTCCGACGGGTCGAAGGCGAGCTTGCGCGCCGCCTTCTCCGGCCAGCGTTTGGGGCCTAGCTCGTCCACGTTGACGAACTCCGAGTAGCTCATCGCCGACCCCATCTCGTGGCACACGCGGCGGAACGGCAGGTCGGAGAACCCGTCCATCGGCGCGAGGATCAGGTCGCCGTAGACCGGGACATCGCGGACAAAGAAGGTGGGGGCGTGCGTCGGCGCGACGCGGCTCAAAGTGGGCATAACACCGAATCATACGCAGATTTGGCGCAACGGATAAGTTTGGGGCGGCGACGCGCAGAATTCATTCTGCGCCTGACACGGCGAAGCCTGCCGAGGCAGGCTCGGATGACGCGGTTGATGCTCAGTTAGCCTGCTGAAAGAAGGCTTGACCATTTCCAGACTATGCCGATCGGCGTGTTTCCGCCGCCCACATGGGCGGCCTATAATTCCCGGTATTGACCCATAGCGGTAGCTCCACAGTATAGCGTGGAAGAGCCGAATTCACCCTCCATCCCCCCGCCGGCGGGGGGAGCAGAGGGGGGTCTCCACGCTATCGTGTAGAGCTACCCCCATAGGCCAGCATGCGTCCGTGAAGCGAACCTATCCGTTCATCCGTGACCCCATCCGTTGCGAGATGTCTTCTCTGCAAAGGAGCCACTTCCATGACCGAGACACAATCTACCCCTCAATCCCCGCCCTGGCTGCCGCCGCCGGATGTCATCACCGGCACGACCGAGTTCACGCCGGCGGCGGGCGAGCGGGACGTCTCGCAGCCTGTCACGACGTACACCATCATTCACACCACTGAGGTGGATGGGTATGAGACACCGCCCCCGCATGGCCTCGCCCCGGGTCCGCAAGCGCTGACCGGCGACAAGTACCAGGGCACGGCGCGCAAGGCGGCGAAGCTGTCGATCGCGAACGCGCCCATCGCGCCGCTCGCCGACGTCAAGGCGCTGGTCGCCTCGCTGCCGCCCGACGCGCAAATGGCGCATCACACCCCGCCGATCAAGGACACCGCCACGTCCGGACGCGTCAAGGAGGAGATGCGCAACGTGCGCGTGCTGGCGTTCCTATATGCTGCGAGCCGCGAGGCGGACAATGACTTTCATCTTATCATTGGCACAGACCCGAGGAAGCTCCCGCCGACGGTCATGAACATGGAGCTGTCAGGGCTGCCGCCCACCACCAGCCCGTCCTATGCCACGCTCAAGGCGGCCCGCGACGCGTACAAGGCGTTCTTCGGGACGCATCTGCCCGGCATGACCTACGACTTCTACAACCCGCCCATCCCGGTGCAGATCGAAGGCTCGCTGTTCTTCGACATCACCCACGCCAGCGGCCAGAAGCCCGGCCCGCCCACACTGCGCCAATACTCGCCGACGATCTGGGAGGTGCATCCCATCACCAGGATCGTGCTTGAGCCGAAGTGACCGGCGACTGGCTGCCAGGACTGTCCCTAGCCCCTTGGGCTTCCATTCACTAGCCACGCACTTGAAGGGCGTGGCGGCCCTCCGCTTGCGCCGGCCCGCGAGGGGCTAGAAGCCCCTCGCTACAACATGGAAGCCTGGGAGGCTGCCGAGAGGTCGCCGGTCCGCCAGGACTGTTCCTAGCCCCTTGGGCTTCCATTCACTAGCCACGCCCTTGAAGGGCGTGGCGGCCCTCCGCTTGCGCCGGCCCGCGAGGGGCTAGAAGCCCCCCGCTACAACATGGAAGCCTGGGAGGCTGCAGAAGTGCATGACTATACGAAATGAGGGCGCGGGCGATGGATTCTCACCCGCCGTGTGTTATAATTCGCCCATCACTCGTTTCTCGGAGGCCCCATGACCGTGTCGGTAGATGAGCAGGTTGCCATCCTCATGCGTGGCACAGACTACGGCGACCCCACGACTCGCGCCAACATGGAGCGCGAGCTGCGCGAGCGGCTGAAGGAAGGCCGCCCGCTGCGGGTCTACTGTGGCTACGACCCGACCAAGCCGGACCTGCACATCGGGCACACGATCACCATGCGCAAGCTGCGCCAGTTCCAGGACCTCGGCCACGATGTCACGTTCTTGATTGGGACGTACACCAGCCTCATCGGCGACCCCAGCGACAAGAACAAGACGCGCCCCATCCTGACGCCGGAAGAGGTCGCCGCCAACGCCCAGACCTACGCCGAGCAAGCGTTCAAAATTCTGGACCGCGACAAGACGAAGGTGCGCTACAACGCCGACTGGCTGTCGAAGCTGAGCTTCGCCGACTTGATCCGCCTGGGGTCCAACTTCACGATGCAGCAGTTCTTGCAGCGTGAAAACTTCGCCAAGCGGTTCGACGTCGGCGACCCAATCTTCCTGCACGAGACGTTCTACGGTCTGATGCAGGGGTACGACGCCGTGGCGATGGACACCGATGTCCAGGTCGGCGGCACGGACCAGCTGTGGAACATCATCGTCGCCGGCCGCAAGCTCCAGGAGGCCGTCGGGCAGCGGCCGCAGATCGGCGTCATCACCGCCATCCTGCCCGGCACCGACGGCACAGTCAAGATGTCGAAGTCCCTCGGCAACCACATCGGCATCTTCGACACGCCGGATGACATGTACGGCAAAGTGATGAGCATCCCGGACGGGGCCATGTGGCTGTACTATGACCTGGTCACGCGCTTCACGCCCGCCGAGATCGCCGAGATTCGCCGCGCCGTTGAGTCGGGCGCGATGCACCCGATGGAGGCCAAGAAGCGCCTGGCCCAGGAGATCACCGAGATCTACCACGACCCGGCCGCGGCGAAGGGGGCCGCCGAACACTTCGAGCTGGTGCACCAGAAGCGCGACCTGCCGGAGGACATGCCGACGTTCGCCCTCAACGCTCCGCAGGCCATCTTGGACCTGATGGTCGCCGCCAACGTCGCCGCCACCAAGAGCGAGGCGCGGCGGCTGGTGGAACAGGGCGGCGTCCGTCTCGACGGCGAGCGCGTGGACAGCATCGCCTACGAGGTGCCGACGCGGGCAGCAGTGCTCCAGGTCGGGCGGCGGAAGTTCGTCCGCCTGGTTACGGCGCAGGGCTGACATGCCGACCCGCGAGGAGATGTACGCCAAGTACCGCCTGCACGGGCTGCGGCAGTGGGTCGTGGATGTGGAGGCGAGCACCGAGGAGGTGTCGCTCATCTACATGCGCGGCCACAGCCCGGCCCACGGCACGACCCACGGCTACCTCCTGCGCGAGAAAGGCGACGTGCCGAGCCGTCTCAAGGCCGTCTACGGCCTCAAGGGCGTCACCAAGATTCACGACGGCTTCTTCACCTCGGTCATCACGTGCGCGCCGGAGCGGCAAGGGGAGCTTGTCGAGGAGATTCGGGCCGGGCTGCGGGAGCTAGGCTTCCTGACGACGGCGGAGTGGGAAGCGCACCGCGACGACCCACCGCCAACGAGCGACCCGCGCCCCGGCAAGAAGCGCGCAATTCTGTAGCCCCCTCCCACTCCTAATCATTGCCGCATTCCGCTGGCAGCGGTAGAGACGCGCCATGGCGCGTCTCTACCGCTGCCCATCGGAGGCGCTGGCGACGGTAGGGGCAGGTTTGAAACCTGCCCCTACGGCAGCAACGAATAGCTAACCTCAAGGCGCGGTGCAGTCGCCACGCCGTCCTCCCGCGCCTCGATGGACCACCAGTCATGGGGCGCGTCCTCTTGCCCGACGAGCATGACGCCGTGGTTGGGCACGCCCGCCTCCCAGTCCCGCACCAGCCGCGTGACGTCCACCGCGACCCAGCGGTGCGGCGCAATCAGGACGCCGCGCCCGTACACCTCGCCGGGGAGTGTCAAGGACGTGTTCCACGTCGCCGCGTCCTCGCGCCACGGCCCCGTCACCCGCAGCACGTCCACGTTCATCGGCTGGCACCGGAAGCAGTTGTGGGTGTACACCTGTAAGGTGGCGCTCACGACCACGGCGTCTTTGGGAAGCGGGGCCAGGTCGAACTGGAGCAACGCCCGCTGGCGTCGCCACGCCTGCTCGTCGTAGCCCAGGAACATGCCCGGATAGCCGCCGAAATTCGCGTCAGCCTGCCCGCTCGTCCCTTCGACGATGAAGGTATCGGCGGCGGCGCGCAGCGTGATCGTGGCGGCTGTGTCGGTGGGGGTCGGCGTGACGGACGCCGTCCGT
This sequence comes from Anaerolineae bacterium, assembly GCA_046328525.1. Classification (GTDB taxonomy): domain Bacteria; phylum Chloroflexota; class Anaerolineae; order Epilineales; family JAHCIE01; genus JBDHWG01. The sequence continues at coordinate 709,736 of JAXLWK010000003.1, read as the reverse complement.
GTCGGCGCGGGCGTCGGGGAAACGGAGGCGGTGGGCGGTGGCGTGACGGTCGAGATGGGCGTGACCGTCGGCGGAGCGGATGGCGTCAGCGTGGGAGGGATGGCGCAGCCCTGCTCGCAGCCGCCGTGCAGCAGCGGCAGGTAGGCGGCGAACGTCGCGGCGGGCGTCGCCGCCTTTGACGGCACAGCCCTACCTGGCTGCCCTGGCTGTGGGGCGGGAGGTTGGAGCCACGGCCCCAACCCATGCGCAAGCCCCACCAGCGCCGCCAGGCACACAAGCTGTAGCGCCGACGGACGTCGGCTCATGCTTCACCGCTCGCGCTGCGCCAGGGAGCGCGTCAGCGCCTCGAGGATCGTTCCCGCCTGGGTGTGGGCGACAGGGGCCAGCTCTGCCAGCGCCTGCCGCAGATACTCGTCCGCCAGGCGCTGCGTGTGAGCGCGCGCGCCCAGGTCATCGAGGATCGCCAGCACCCCGGCGACATCGTCCTCCGACACCTCGCCCTGGCCGAAGATGGCGCGCAGGCGGTCGGCGGCGCTCCCCCGCGCGGTCTCCAGGGCGAAGGCGATGGGTAGCGACTTCTTGCGGCGGCGGATGTCGTTGGCAGCCGCCTTCCCCGTGCGCGCCGCGTCACCCCAGATGCCCAGGATGTCGTCGGTCATCTGGAATGCCAGGCCGACCAGCCGGCCGAAGCTCGCCATGCCCTCGACGAGGGCCGCATCCGCCCCGGCCACCTGCGCGCCGATCCGCGTGCAGGCCGACAGGAGCGCCGCCGTCTTGCCGCCGACCATGCGCAGATACTCAGCCTCGGTCACGTCGAGCCGCTCCTCGAACTGCATGTCCAGGAACTGACCCTCGGTGATGGCGAGGCACGCCGCGTCGTAGCTCCGCAGCACCGCCAGCGTCACGTCGGGCGCAACGCCGTGCTCCGCCAGCCCCCCCAGCGCCTGCCGCGCCAGGACGAACAGGGCGTCGCCGGCGTTGATGGCCTGCGCCTCCCCCCACACCGTCCACACCGTCGCCCGGCCGTGGCGCTCGCGGTCGCCGTCCTCGATGTCGTCGTGGATGAGGGAGAAGTTGTGGGTCAGCTCCAGCCCGACGGCGGCGGGGAGCGCCTGCCGCCAGTCGCCGCCGACCGCGTCGCACGCCAGCAGGCAGAACGCCGGGCGGAGGCGCTTGCCCGTCCGCCCCGCGATGGGCGCGAGGTTCTGGTCCGCCCAGCCCAGGTGATAGTGGAGCATGCCGTACAGGTTGGCGAGCGCCGGCGCGGAGGGTTGGACCGCCGCTCTCAGCGCCGCGTCAAGGGGCGCTAGATAAGGCGCAAGGGCGGCGGTAACATCTACCGATTGTGTTTTATCCATAGTGGCAATCTCTATTGAGGCGCGGCGAAGAGGCTTCTGAGGCTTGCGCCCATAGCCGCCAATCAGTATAGTTTACCTTATCTCAAAACGGCAAACCGACGAAAGAGGTCGTATGTCGCAGTCCGCGTCAGGCGAGCGTTCCCACACCAATCGCCTGATCCACGAAACCAGCCCCTACCTGCTGCAACACGCCCATAACCCTGTTGACTGGTATCCCTGGGGGGACGAGGCTTTTCAGCGCGCCCGCGCTGAGGACAAGCCGATTCTCCTGAGCGTTGGCTACTCCGCCTGCCACTGGTGCCACGTCATGGAGCGCGAGTCGTTCGAGAATCCGGCGACAGCCGCGATCATGAACGAGTCCTTCGTCAGCATCAAGGTGGACCGCGAGGAGCGCCCCGACGTAGACGCCATCTACATGGACGCGGTGCAGGCGATGTCCGGGCATGGCGGCTGGCCGATGACCGTCTTCCTGACCCCCGACGGCGTCCCGTTCTACGGCGGGACGTACTTTCCGCCGACCGACCGCCACGGCCTGCCGGGCTTTCCGCGCCTCCTGCACGGCGTCGCCCAAGCGTGGCAGTCGCAGCGCGAAGGCTTGCTCGAACAGGGCAAGCAGGTGCTCGCCGCCCTCGACAAGAGCCACCTTACCGCGCCATCCCGCCTGGGGCTGGACGAGACGGCGCTGGAGCAGGCGTTCCGCACCCTCGGCCGCGGCTTTGACCCGCGCAACGGCGGCCTCGGCGCGGCCCCCAAGTTCCCCCAGGCCATGACGTGGGAGTTCATGCTGCGGATGTGGGGGCGAACCGCCTCGGCGGAAGCCGGCCACATGGCGCAGACCACGCTCCAGCACATGGCCGACGGCGGCATCTACGACCACCTGGGCGGTGGTTTCCACCGCTACTCAGTGGACGCCGAGTGGCTCGTCCCCCACTTCGAGAAAATGCTGTACGACAACGCTCTGCTGACGCGCCTCTACCTCCACGCCTACCAGGCGTTCGGCGACGCGCAGTATCGCCGCGTCGTCGTCGAGACGCTGGAGTACGTGCGGCGCGACATGACCAACGCCGAGGGCGGGTTCTACGCGGCGGAGGACGCCGACAGCGAGGGCGAGGAGGGCAAGTTCTACGTCTGGTCCCTCGACGAGGTTCACCGCCTGCTCGGCCCGGACGCCGACACGTTCGCCCTCTACTACGACATCACCCGCCAGGGCAACTTCGAGGGCCACAACATCCTGCACGTCACGCGGGACGCGGCGACAGCGGCGCGCGAGTTCGGGATGAGCGAGACCGACCTGACTGCGCTCCTGGCGCGCGGCCGGGCGGCGCTGTTCGAGGCGCGGTCGCACCGCGTCCGGCCCGGCCTGGACGACAAAGTCCTCACGTCGTGGAACGCCTTAATGCTGGCCGCCTACGCCGAGGCCGCTGCCGTGCTGGGCGACCCGGTGTACCGCGACGTCGCCGTGCGCAACGCCGACTTCCTGCTGACCCAGGTGCAGCGCGACGGGCGGCTGCTCCACACGTGGAAGGACGGCCAGGCCAAAATCCCCGCCTTTCTCGAAGACTACGCCTACCTCGCCGACGCCCTGCTTGTGCTGTATGAGGCCACCTTCGACCTGCGCTGGGTCGCCGAAGCGCGGCGCCTGACCGACGCCATGCTCGACCTGTTCTGGAGCGAGGAGGACGGCGTCTTTTTCCAGACGGCTCACGATCAGGCGGACCTGGTGACACGGCCCGTCGAGATGTTCGACAATGCGACGCCGTCCGGCAACTCCGTGGCGACGGGTGTCCTGCTCCGGCTGGCGCACCTGCTAGGCGAGCCGGACTACGGGCGGTACGCCGTCTCCGTCCTCCAGCGCGTGCGCGACCTGGTGGTGCGCGCGCCGCAGGCGTTCGGGCACATGCTCGGCGCGCTAGACGCCTATCTCGCCGCGCCGCAGGAGGTCGCCATCGTCGGCGCGCCGGAGGCGGACACGACCCAGGCGCTTCTGCGCGTCGTGTTCGCACGCTATCGCCCCAACAGCATCGTCGCCCTGCGCGCCCCGTCAGACGCAGAGCCGATGCGCATCATCCCGATTCTGGCCGACCGGGACGCCGTGGACGGCCAGCCCACCGCCTACGTGTGCGAGAATTACGCCTGCCAGATGCCCACCACAAACCCGGCAACCCTTGCCCGCCAATTGGAATAGACCATGCAACTTTACAACACCCTCGGCAATCAGACCCAGCGCTTCGCCCCACGTCCCGGCCGCCCCGTCGGCGTGTACGTGTGCGGCATTACGCCCTATGACACGACCCACCTGGGCCACGCATTTTTGTACGTCTCCTTCGACGTTCTCATCCGCCATCTGGAAGCCAAGCACTGGCCGGTGCGCTATATCCAGAACGTCACAGACATTGACGACGACATCCTGCGCAAGGCGGGCGAGACCGGCGAGAACTGGCGCGCCCTGGGCAATGCCTGGACGCGGCGGTTCATTGACGACCAGACCGCCCTCAACATTCGCCCGCCCGACGTCTATCCTCGCGCCACGGAAGAAATTGACACCATTCGCGGGATGACGGCGATGCTGGTGGAAAAGGGCCTGGCCTACGTGCGCGATGGCAACGTCTACTTCCGGGTCAGCCGCGACGACGATTACGGCAAGCTGAGCTGCCTGACGCCGGCCGACATGCTGCCGATCTCCGCTGAGCGCGGCGCCAACCCCGATGACCCGCGCAAGGAGCATCCCCTCGACTTCATTCTGTGGCAAGCCCAGGCGCCCGGCGAGCCGGCGTGGGACAGCCCCTGGGGCCACGGTCGTCCCGGCTGGCACATCGAGTGCTCCGCCATGTCGCTGCACCACCTGGGCCACATCGTGGACATCCACGGTGGCGGCAGCGACCTGATCTACCCGCACCACGAGAGCGAGATTGCCCAGTCCGAAGGCTACTCCGGCGAAGCGCCGTTCGCGCGCTTCTGGGTCCACGCGGGAATGTTGCGCTACCAGGGCGAGAAGATGAGCAAGTCGCTAGGCAACATGGTCTTCGTGCGCGACCTGCTCCAGACGTTCACGCCCGACGCCATCCGCCTGGCCCTCCTCGGCCACCGCTACCGCGAGTCGTGGGAGTATCACGACGCGGACCTCGATCGCGCGACGACCTTGTCGGCCCGCCTCAACGCCGCCGTGGACACCGTCGCGCCGAGTACAGTCGGGGTCCGCGACGCCGACGCGGTGGCCCACTTCACGGCCGCGCTCGACGACGACCTGGATACACCAGGCGCGATCGCCGTGCTTGAGGCCCTGGCGGGCGACGTCGAGGCTGGGCGCGCATCGTCGGCGACGCTGCGGCAGCTCGGCCAGACTCTCGGCCTGACCTTCGGCGGCCCGCCGGAGACATCAATTGCCGAGGGATGGAAGGCGCTGCGCCGACGCTTTGAAGACCTATAATGGCGGTGGGGGAGGTTTGAAACCTGCCCCACCGCCAGCGGAATGCGGCAACAATCCACCCATCGGGTGACAACACGGCAGGGGGGATCGTGGGCAAGACAAACACCTACCACTTCATCACGCACTGGCGCGTGCGCGCCACCCGCGAGGAAGTTTTCGCCATTCTGGGCGACGCGGAGGCGCTGGCCGTCTGGTGGCCGTCGGTCTACCTCAAGGTGACGGAGGTTCACAAGGGGAATAAGGAGGGGATTGGCAAGGTCGTTCAGCTCTACACGAAGGGCTGGCTACCGTACACCCTCCACTGGTCCTTCAGCATCGTCCGCATGGATCACCCCACCGACTTCGCCCTTGCCGCCACGGGAGATTTCGTCGGGCGCGGCATGTGGACCTTCGAGCAGGACGGCGACTACGTCAACATGACCTACGACTGGAAGATTTCGGCCGAGAAGCCGCTGCTCAAGTACTTCTCGTTCATCATGAAGCCCCTCTTCTCGGCCAATCACCATTGGGCGATGCGCATGGGCGAAGAGAGCCTGAAGCTGGAGCTCCAGCGCCGCCGCGCCAAATCCCCTGCCGATCTGGCGCGCATCCCCGCGCCGCCCCCGCCGACTTTCGGGCGCTGGGTCGCAGTGGAGCAGTCACGGAGCGGCGCGCAGCGCAGCAGCTTCTAGCGCGGCGTGGACGTCATCCAGCGGCGCAGCGCAGCGCAATAGGTGGGCGGGGCATCGGGCGCGGCAATCGCTGGCGCCGAAGCCCGGCGCCGGCGCCGTGACGTCCGGCAAGCTGAGGAGGGCGCGAACCCAGGCGCACTCGAGTGGCGCCGGCGACAGGCAGTAGTAGGCCGCGACGATCTCAGCGTGGCCGCGCAGATGGTCAATGTGCCAGTGCAGGCGGCCGGAACCCGCGACGTGCCGTCCCAGACGGGCGCGAAGCCCGCCGGAACCGCGCGCGCTCCCGACATAGAGATAGCCGCCGGCCGGCAAGCTGACGTCGTGGCCCCGCAGCGCCACCTGGCATGGGGCATGCAAGACCATATGCAGAGCATAGACGCCCGACGCCGGCGGCAGGGCATCGCGGCATAAGGGCGGGCCGACGCGGACGACAGGCGATTGTGGAGGAGACAATGTCTTATCCGTCTGTGATTGTCTACACAACTCAAACCTGACCCTACTGCAAATACCTTGCCGGCTTGAGGAGCGCATCAGGCGAGCGCCGCGCCACGATCTGCGTTCGGTCGCCCCGTTCGCCGGCCGCCTCATTCTGATAGACGATGTCCCAGCCACTGAGCGGCGGGAGCAGCGCGCCGGGCGCAATCAGGTGCGACGGGTTGAAGTTGGGCCGCGTTTCGAGGCGGCGCGGGTTGAACGCTTCCAGAATCAGCATCCCACCCGCAGCGACAGCAGCCACAACGGCATCAAGGCCCAGGGGGTCAAAGAACGCGATCTGCGTGACCACGGCGTACACGCCCGGCGGCGGCCGCCACTCGTCCAGGTCGGCGGCCAGCGCGTGGATGCGGCCTGTGTAGCCGCGCGCCGTCGCCTCTCGCGCCAGCAGGTCCAGCCCCACGACGCTGATGTCCACCGCGTCCACCGCGTAGCCGAGGCTCGCCAGGTACAGCGCGTTGCGGCCCGCCCCGCAGGCAACGTCGAGCGCACGCTGTTCGCCGCTCGCCAGCGGCGCGAACTGCGCCACCAGCGGCGACGGGGTCATGTCGGGAACTCCCGACGCATAGCGGGCATCCCAGTGGGTTCGATCGTCGTGGCTCATGCTGTATAAAACGGATGAGGCTCCCCATAGGTTACTGGGGAGCCTCATCCGTACTAACTACTCAACGACCGGCCGCTCAATCACTTCCTACGCCAAGCTAACTCTACAAACCCGTCTCACGCGCTCGATCTTGCGAAACCACTAACGCCATGCCACCACTTTCGCTTCAAACTAACTATGCTCCACCCCGGACCGCGCTCAAACCACCCATGCTAACGCTTACACCCCGAATCTAAGCAAGTCTCGTGCCAACAACCTTATCTCGACCTCGAAAACTGGTTGAACAAGCGCCTTTGTCGAAAACTTCCCCGTCATCTCCCATTCTACACTGTTCCAGGGAGCGTACCCGGCGCTCTCGCCGACGCTCCGCCCACTGTCACCCAACAATCAGCCGAACCGGCCGACCGTCTAGCGGCGAGCGCCAACTGTACTGCACCACAGCAAGAGTGATGCCACGGCGACTAACAGGATGATCGTTTCCATGCTACCCTCCCCGTCGTGTAGACCTCGGCCGCGTTCAGGCGGATCGTGGGTGACTTCTACCTCTAGTGTAGCGGAGACGGTGATTCATTACATCGCCAGGCATCCTGATTGTGCAATACGTCCTTTGGCGGATGGCGGGTCAATCCATCGGCGGCGCCGCCCGTGTCACTATCCTCCCTACACTCATAGGACGAACGACTCCCCCGTCTAGATTTCCACGAGTTTTCAGGGCAGCAGAAAACGGCGCAGAGCGGCCAGCGTCTCGGCCGGCTTCTCCTCCGGGAGGTAGTGGCCGCAGTCCAACGCCGCGCCGCTGACGGCCTCCGCCCGCTCGCGCCAGGCCACGAGGACGTCATACTTGCGCCCGACCAGGCCGCCCGCGCCCCACAGCGCCAGCAGCGGACACGTCACCTTGCGTCCCATGTCCGCCTCGTCGTGCGCCAGGTCAATCGTTGCCGCCGCCCGGTAGTCTTCGCACGTGGCGTGGATGGTGGCCGGGTCGCGGAAGAAGCGCACGTACTCGGCCATGGCCTCGGGCGTGAACGCCGCCGGGTCGGAGACGCCGCGCCGCATCTGCGTGGTCAGGTAGTACGCCGGGTCCGCGCCGATAAGCCGCTCCGGGAAGTCGAACGGCTGGATGAGGAAGAACCAGTGGTAGTAGGCCGTCGCGAATTCCTTGTCGGTCGTGCTATACATGAAGTGGGTCGGCGCGATGTCCAGCACGGCCAACCGGGTCACGCGCTGCGGGTGATCTAGCGCCAGGCGATGACCGACGCGCCCACCTCGGTCGTGCCCCACGACGGCGAACGTGCCGAAGCCCAGCGCCGCCATCGTCTCGACCTGGTCCAGGGCCATCGTCCGCTTCGCGTAGTTCACGTGGTTGTCGCCGCCCGCCGGCTTCGAGCTGTCGCCGTAGCCGCGCAGATCCGGCGCGACCACGGTGAAATCCTCGGCGAGGGCGGGCGCAATCTTGTGCCAGATGACGTGCGTCTGTGGATAGCCGTGGAGCAGGAGCAACGGCGGCCCCGCCCCCCCGATGACAAGGGCGATGCTCGCCCCACTCGTCGCAACCTGACGCCGCTCAAACCCTTCGAACATGACAATCTCCTACAGTGCGCCGAAGTAGATCGCCTCCGGGTGGTGGACGACCATCGCCGCCGTGGATTGCTCCGGCACGAGCTGGTAGGCTTCGGTCAGGTCCACGCCCAGCGCGTCCTGGACCGGCAACAGGCGGAACACGGTCTCGTGGTCGCTGAGGTCCGGGCAGGCCGGATAGCCCCACGAGTAGCGCTTCCCGCGCCCCGGCGCAAGTCCTAGCTCCTGGCGAATGTAGCGGTGCAGATACTCCGCCGTCGCCTCCGCCGCCTCGACCGAGAAGCCGTGGATGTAGTAGCCCTCGCTGTAGTCGCCCTCGGCCATCAGCCGCTCAGACAGGTTGTCCGCCTCGTCGCCCACCGTCACGACCTGGAACACGGCCACGTCGAACCGGCCCGACGACAGTGGCGCGAAGTAGTCGGCCAGGCACAGGCGGCCGCGGCTCTTCTGGCGCGGGAACGCGAAGCGGGCCACCTCACGCGGGCCAGCCGACGGCGCTACCTCGCCACTGAGCGCCGGCGCTCGCTGGGCCACGGCCACGCCCGGCGCGAGGCTCTCATCCCGCGCCACGGCCTCCCCCGCCCGCACCTGCACGACCTGGCGCTGCTCGCCAGCGCGAATCACCTGGCTGCGGTCCGCGTAGCGGTTGCGCGTCGGGAACGGCACGCTCGCCGGGTCGTAGACGACAAGGGTGTCACCGTCGGACTGCGCCGGGAAGTAGCCGTAAATCGCGCGGGGACGGAGCCAGCCCTCGGCCCGCGCCTGCTCTTCCAGCCGCGCCAGCCGCGGCTGGAACTCGCGCTCGACCAGCCGCTCGAACTCGGCGCCTTGCGTTCCGCGCGCGCCCCACGCGAGCCGGAACAGCTCGCGCGTGTCGAGGCAGGCGAGAACGTCGTCGAGGGGAATGTCGTCGAGGACGCGCCAGCCCCAGAACGGTGGCGTCGGGATGTCCGGCGCCGGCGCCAGGGGCTTGAACTCGACGTCGGTCTCGGCCGGCCGCGCCTCCGCCGCCTGGCTCAGGTACACGTCCGACTTTGCCTCTTCGATGAGCCTGTCAATGAACGCCTGGCGCTGCGCCGGGTCCTGGAGGCGATCCATCGTCTCCAGCCCCTCGAAGGCGTCCTTGCAGTAGAACACGCCGGCCGGGTAAGGCGTCTGCTGGTCATCCACGAATAGGGCACGGCGTCCAAAGCGGCGGTTGATGGCCGCTCCGCCAATGATGACGGGAATGTTCAAGCCGCGGCGGTGCAGCTCCTGGACGGCGAGGGGCATCTGCTTCGACGTGCTGACGAGCAGTGCCGACAGGCCGATGGCGTCGGCGTTGACCTCGATAGCCTTCTCGATGATGGTGTTGATCGGCACCTGCTTGCCCAGGTCGTGGACGGTGTAGCCGTTGTTAGTCAGGATAGTGTTGACGAGGTTCTTGCCGATGTCGTGCACGTCGCCGAACACCGTGGCGAGGACGAGGGTCCCCTTCGTCGTGCCCTCCAGCCGATCCAGGTACGTCTCCAGCCGCGCCACCGCCCGCTTCATGACCTCGGCGCTCTGCAAGACGAAGGGCAGAATCAGCTCGCCCGCCCCGAACTTGTCGCCAACCTCTTTCATCGCTGGCAGCAGCACGGTGTTCAGCGCCTCCACCGCGCCCTCGCTGGTCGGTCGGTCAGCGCTGGCGTTGGCGACAACCTGGTCCACCAGCTCCTCGATGCCGTCCTTCTTGCGGTGGACAATCTGCCAGTGCAGCCTCTGCTCGACCGTCATGCCGGCCGTCGGGTCTTCCTTTGCGGTCTCCTCGACCGTCCCCTCGCGCCCCTGCCAGTATTGAATGTAGCGCGCGAGGGCGTCCTCGCGGCGGTTGAGCAAGAGGTCCTCCGCCAGCTCGCGCTGCTCGGCGTCAATCTCGGCGTAGGGTGTGATGTGGGCCGGGTTGACGATCGCCATGTCCAAGCCGGCCTCGACGCAGTGGTACAGCATGACCGAGTTCAGGACGGCGCGCGCCGGGGGCGCGATGCCGAACGAGACGTTCGACACGCCGATGCTCGTCAGCGCGCCGGGGCACTCCGCCTTGATGCGGCGGATGCCTTCGATGGTCCACTTCGCGTCGTCGCGCAGCTCGATCTGGCCGGTCGTGACCGGGAACACCTGGGGATCGAAGATCAGATCGTGGGACGGGAGGCCGTACTCGCCCACAACAATGTCGTAGATGCGCTTCGCCACCTCCACCTTGCGCTCCACCTCGTGCGCCATGCCCCGCTCGTCAATCGTCAGGGCAATGACCGCCGCGCCATGAGCCTTGATGAGCGGCAGGTAGGCGTCAATGCGCTCGCGCCCGCGCTCCAGGTTGATGGAGTTGACGATGGCGCGGCCCGGCGACGCTTCGAGCGCCGCCTTGACCACGTCGGTCTCGGTCGTGTCAATGACCAGCGGCGCTTCGATGGCCGTGCTCAGAAGGTGGACGAGCCTGTGCATTTGCGCGGCCTCGTCCGCCCGCTCTGTTAGAGCGACTTGCACGTCCAGGGTGTGCGCGCCGCCCTCGACCTGCTCCCGCGCCACCGTCACGATGTCCTCGTAGCGGTCTTCGAGCAAGAGACGCTTCACCTTGCGGCTGCCCTGGGCGTTGACGCGCTCGCCGATGAGCATCGGCGGGGGGTCCTGCGTCAGCGAGGTGGCGCGAATGGCCGAGGAGACCATCGCCAGATCCGGCGCGTCCGGCCGCTCCAGGTGGGTCCAGCCATCGCGCTCGACCGGCGCAAAGCGGAAGCTCACGGCATCGGGCGGGGCCGAGGACACCGCCTCCACAACGTGCGTCAGGTGAGCGGGCGTCGTGCCACAGCAGCCGCCAACCACGCGCACCCCCAGCCGATGCACGAAGTCGCCCAGGGTCTCGCCCATCGGCCCCGGCTCCAGCGGGTACACCGCCTCGCCGATGCCCGTGTTGATGGGCAAGCCGGCGTTGGGGATGCAGCTCACCGGAAGGCGCGCGTTCTCGGTCAGGTAGCGGATCGGCTCGCGCATGAAGTCCGGCCCGGTCGAGCAGTTCAGGCCGATGATGTCAATGGGCAGGGCCTGAAGCGTGGTCAGGGCAGCGGCGATGTCGGTGCCGAGCAGCATGCGGCCCGACGTGTCCAGCGTCACCTGGCACTGGAGCGGGACGCGGCGCCCGGTCTCGGCGAAGGCCGCCTGGATGCCCAAGATCGCGGCCTTGACCTCGAGGATGTCCTGGGAGGTCTCGATGAGGAGAACGTCCACGCCGCCATCCAGCAGGCCGGCCGCCTGCTCGCGGAAGACCTCCACAAGCTCCCCGAACGTGATGTTGCTCAGCACCGGGTCCGTGGATGACGGGAGCAGACCGCTGGGGCCGATGGAGCCGGCAACGAAGCGCGGGCGGTCCGGCGTGTCGTACTCTTGCGCCAGACGTTTCGCCAGCTGCGCCGCCGTCCGGTTGATCTCGATGACCCGGTCTTGCAGCCCGTACTCCTTGAGCGTGATGCGGTTGGAGCGGAAGGTGTCGGTCTCCAGGACGTTGCAGCCGACGGCCAGGAAGGAACGATGCACCGTCTCGACGGCTTCGGGCTTGCTGATGACCAGGTAGTCGTTGCAGCCCCAGGTCGCCTCGCCACCGAAGTCCTCGGCCGTCAGGTTCTGCATTTGCAGCGACGTGCCCATCGCACCATCGAACACAAGCGCGCCCTTTGCCAGTTGCTCTAGATACCGTGAAGTCAGCGCCATCATCCACCTCCTGCCCATCCGGATATACAAAAAAGACCTCTTCGACAAAAGAAGAGGCAAGTCACGTCGCTGAAAGAGCCTGCGCCATCAGTTACCCATAGTTTAGCGAAAATCCGCCGCGTCGTCAACCGGCCGCTGTCACACGTCCCCGGGCAGGCCCGCCTCCGCGCCGACCGCCACACCACGCCGCGACTGGAAGTAGACCCAGAAGATGGCGCTGCCGATGAGGCCCATGATGCAGCCGATCGTGAACAGCGGCGGGTAGCCCAGGCGCGTGATAATCTGGCCGCCCAGGAACGCCGTCAGGGCGAAGCTCACCCCGGCCGACGTTTCGGAGACGCCGGCGAGCAGCCCGCGCCGCTGGGGCGGAACGATCTTCATGGCGAAGGCAATGAACGCGGCGTAGCGCATCGAGGACAGCGACGCCACGCTGATGAAGCCAAAGCTGGCGGCAACCGCGTCGGGGATCAGGATCATGGGCACGACGGCCAGCGACATCATGGCCGACCCCCAGGTCACGATGTTGCGGTTGCCCCACCGTCGCGCCACGATGGGGGTCAGCAGCGCCAGGAACGCCGCGAGCAAGCGCCCGCAGGCCGTGACAATGCCGATCTGAGCCGTGGGCGCCTGGAGCGCCGAGTCCATGTAGACGTTGAAGAAAGGCAGCACCGCGCCCATAGTGCCGGCGTGGAAGAAGCGCACCAGCCCCAGCACCACGACGATTCCTAGGGGGAACGCAATCGCCCCGGCTGCTTTTCCATGCGCGGCGTGAGGCGTGGCGTTCTCCGTGAACACGATGGCGGTGAAGGCGGCGGCCATGCCTAGCGCCGCCACAATCAGCGGCACAGCGTAGGGCGCGGGATTGTCGAGGGACCAGCCCAGCGCCGCCGCCAGCGACGCGGGCAGGAAGCCGCCGATCAGCCCACCGAGGAACGCGCAGAATGCCCAGAGCGCCGTCTGGTAGGCGAAGACACGCTCGAGGATAGACGGCGCAGCAATCGCGCTGATGTACGGCGGGGCGTTGACGAAGAACGCGGCCAGCCCCATGTTTGCCACAGAGAACAGGGCGATCAGGCCGGCCGACTGATTGTCCGGCGGGAGTAGGGCGGTTAGCGGCATCGCCGCCAATGCCACCACCATGGCCCCGAGGCCCAGCAGCAGCATCCGTCGGCTGCCAACGCGGTCGCCGAGCGGGCCGGCGACCGCCCCGGCCAGGGTGAAGCCGACCAGGCTGACGGACGCGAGCAGGCCGATGAAGTCCGCACCGTAGCCGAGGCGCAGGACGAACAGATTGTAGACGACAGCGTAGATGCCGCCGTCTATGGTGAAGCCCACCATACCGACGGCGGCCATGTAGAGAAGGATGCTACGTTGCGGCACAGGCGTTCCTGTCTGGCGGCGTCTTAGCACGCCTGCTCGATGAACTCCCCCTGCTCCTCACTCCAGGCGAAGCAGCGGTGGCCTCGCACCTCGCCGTCTCGCACGGAGACGACAAGGTAGTCCGTGCCGGGATAGCCCGGCTCACCAAGGGGCGCGGCGAAGTACAGGTCTTCGTCGGAGAAGTAGGCGTCGTGGTCCGGGTGCGAGTGGTAGAGGATCGCCAGGCGCTGCCCCGGCGCCTCGACTCGCCGATTGATCGCCAGCAGCTCTTTCGCGGCAATGGTGTACGCCGTGCGCGCCGTGCGGAGATAGCGCGCCGGGTCGCGGGCGTGCAGCTCGTCCTGAACGTTGGTGTAGCGCACCACCTCCCAGGTCGCCCGGTCGTCCTCGCCCACGCGCCACACCCCCCCGCAGCACTCGTTGGGATAGTCCTGCCGGGCGTGGGCGTAAATAGCCTCCCGCACCTCGTCCGGCAGCAGCGGGGCCACGGTCATCGCGCAACCTCCGGCAGGGTGGCGTCAACCCGGCCCCGCAGCTCATCCAGGGTCTTCACGATCTCGTTCAGCGTAGCCTCAAGCCCCACCAACCTGTCGTGCTCCCCGCGAATGAAGCGGCTGTAGGGGCCGACCGACTCCTGGAGTCGCGACACGGAGCGGTCCAACTGGTCGTTGATCACGTCCGCCATGTTCGTCTTGAGGCGCTCCCGCAGCTCGTCCGTCTTCTCGCGCAGGTCCTTCTTGGCCTGGCTCTTCTTGTACGGAAGAATGGCGAAGCCGAGCACGCCCAGCAGGCTGGCCGCCAGGATGCCGGTCGCGTCGGCGGCCGCGCTCGCCAGGAGGGCGTGGAGGATGACGCCGAGGCTGACGGCCCCCACTTCCACCAGCGCCGTCTGCGCCAGGGCGTCCTGGATGCCTTCCACAAGAGTCCGGCTCTCCACCTCGCGGTCGTAGTTGGCAACCAGCGTCGCCGCCTCTTTGCCGATGCTGTCCAGTAGCTCGCGGCGGTTGTATTCGAAGCCGCCGGCCGCGTCCTGCGCCGCGCTCTCCAGGAACTCGGTGCGCTGGCGGCGGCCAAGCTCCTTGGCGATGACGCGCCACTCCCGCAACTCGCGGTCCACCATCCAGTCAATCAGCTCGTGCACCTGCTTCTCGATGGCGTCGGGCGTGTCCGCCACGACCTCGCGCTCGAAATCCTCGGCGAGACGCTGGCTGTTGAGCAGCGCCGGAATGTTGCGAAGCCGAATCTGGCTGTCGAAGAACTCCTCGCCGCGCAGGCGCATTTGCAGGATCACGTTGTCAATCTTGGCGAAGCGCTGCTGCGCCTCGGTCTGCATGTCCTGGCGATACAGCGCGAGCTGCCGCTCGACGGCGGCGATGGTCTGCATGTCGTCGCGCAGCAGCGTCTGGCGCTCGTTCATCCTGTGCAGATTGTCACCCGCCACCCGCGTTGCCACACCCAGGGGATTGAGAAGCTTGAGGCGGACGCGGCTCTGCTGGTTCAGCGTCTCCAGGATGTACTGCTCAAACGGCTGGAACTGGCTGGCCCGCCACCACAATTCGGAGTGGTCGGCGCCGCCGTTGGCGCGCGCGCCCAGCTTGCCGCGCAAGGCCAGCCGCGCCGACACCGGAAAGACGTCCGGTGTGACGCCTAGCAATCGGCGCGCGTTGTCCATCACGAAGGCGATGGCCTGGTCCTGCTCCTCCGGCGTCTCGAAAATGTCTATCTTGTTGACAACCAGAACAATCTTCTTGCCCCAGTCCTTGATAGCGCTGAGGAACGCGCGCTCGCTTTCGGTGAACGGGCGGTCAGCTGACGTGACGAACAGCACCAGGTCGCTGCGCGGGACGAACTCGCGCGTAATCTCCTCGTGCTCCCGCAGCACCGCGTTCGTCCCCGGTGTGTCCACCAGGTTGATCTCCTGGAGGAAGGGCGCGGGGTAGGAGACAATGCGCACCCCCCGCTCGACGCGCTGCTGGCCCTTCTCGCCGTAGCGGAGAATGTTGATCTCCGCCGTCGTCGGCGTCACACCCTCGGCCAGGTAGCGCTCGCCGAGCAGCGCGTTGATGAGCGCCGACTTGCCGCTGTTGAACTCGCCCGCGATCACCAGGAGAAATAGCTCGTCGAGCTGCGCCAGGGCCTGCTGCACGACTTTTATGTCATCTGGCAGCGAGTCCCAGCCGGCCAGGACGGTCAGCAGCCGCTCCAGCGCCCGCCGCTCGTCCTTCCAGATTTGCGCCTGCTCCTCGGTGAGTACCGTTGGTATCGCCGCCGACAGTGATGTTGCCATGCTCCGCTTGCCTCCGCTCGAATCCTCTACGCGCGCGCCCGTATCGCCTTCAGCATAAGCCTTATTGTACTTATGTCGCATATAATGAACAAGAAACAGGCCAGTACGTCGTTCTTGACCTGTCCCCAACCTGCCCTATACTTTTCGCCATGACAGACCAGCCCATCAAGATCGTGCGCAGCGCGCGCCGCGTTCGCACAGTGACCGCCCGTCCCCTGCCGGATGGCACCCTCGAAGTCCTGGCCCCGGAGCACGTCAGCGACGAGGAGTTGGCGCCCATCATCCAGCGCCTGCGGACGCGCCTGGCAAAGCGCGTCAAACCGCCGGAGGCCGACGACAGGGAGCTAGACGAGCGCGCCCACGAGCTAAACCGCAAATACTTCGGCGGCCGCCTGCGCTGGACCTCCCTCCGCTACGTCACCAACCAGCAGCGGCGCTTCGGGAGCTGCACACCGGCCAACGGCACCATCCGCATCAGCGACCGCGTCGCCAAAATGCCGCCGTGGGTGCGCGACTACGTCCTCGTTCACGAGCTGGCGCACCTGGAACAGGCCAACCACTCGCGCGCCTTCTGGCGGCTCGTCGAGCGCTACCCGCTCACCGAGCGCGCCCGCGGCTACCTCATCGCCGTCGGCCTCGACGATGAGAGCGGCGCGGCCGACGAGGGTTGAGAGCCGCGCTGCCTATTCGAGTGTCTCGACGGCCAGGACCGTCTCGCGTATCTCCTCAGTCGGCGGCGTCTCTTCCGGCGGCGTCTGCGGCAGGTGAACCGTCCGCACGATGACCCACGCCGCCAGCATCATCAGTCCCGCCAGGACGAACACGGCGGCAAACGGCGCCCCCAGCGCCAGAATCAGCGCGCCAAGCCACGGCCCAATCATTCCGCGCAGCCCGATGACCGTCGTCTGCAAGGCGTTGTACTCGACGACGCGGCCCGACGGCGCCATCTGGATGCTGGCATTGAGAATCGCCAGGTCGAACGCGCCGGACACAAGGCCCTGGGCGACGAACGCCGGCACGAGCAGCCAGCCGCTCCAGGCGACGGCGTAGGTGAACGGCACGATGGCATTGATGAGCAGGCACACCCGCAGCAGCCACATCGGCCCCAGGCGGTCGAGCCAGCGGCCCCACATCGTCAGCCCCAGCATCCAGGCAACCGACTGGGCCAGGCCCAGGTAGCCGATGAACGCATAGGACAGGTTCAGCCGGCTGACCTGGACGATGGGGTAGAGCGGAAGGGCCATCAGGCCGCCCAACCCGAACACGGTCAGGGACAGCAGGTAGATCGAGAAACGGCGGTCCTGGCCCAGGACGCCGAACATCCGCCGCATCGAGAGCGCCGGCTGAGTCTGGGCGGCGGAGGCCGTCAAGCGAAGACGCGAGAACAGGACCAGGGAGGCGAGGGCGAGGCACGCGGCGAGCGGGAACACGACCTGGTAGCCGCCGATCTCGAGCGCCCAGCCCGCGAGGGGCGTCGTGACCACCAGCGCCATCGCCATCCCCCAGCGCACCGCCGACATCGCGCGCCCCCGATAGCTCGCCGGGTAGACGCGCTGCATGAGCTGGGTGTACGCTGGCCCCGGCAGACCCTCGGCGATCCAGAAACAGCTCGTCAGGAATAACATCCCGACCGGCCCCGTGACCAGCGCGGTCGCCAGGAAGAAGCCGCGCCCGATGGTCCACGTCGTCAGGGCGAACGGCATGCTGGGGAAGCGGCGCAGGGCCATGAGGCTGAAGAGCGAGAGAAACGACCCGAAGTAGGTCGAGGTGGTGTAGAACGCCAGCATGCCTTCGGTCGCGCCGAGCCGCCGCAAAACGACGGGAACGAACGAGACGGCCGCGGCGAAGAAGACGCCAAAGCAGATAGCGCCCAGCAGGTCTACATTGAAGTTGTAGCGAACGTCAGGCGGCAACGGGCCGGCCAGCGCATGAAACGGGTTGCGCCACCAGCGTGCGACAAGAGGTTTCACGAACGACCATCCAGCAGTGTGATGATGTCAGACGGAGACGACCGGCTCCGCGAGATCTTCGGTCAAATAGGCGTAGGCCATGTGCTCGGTGTTGTAGGCGTGGCCGACGCGCCCGTCACGATCCAGGAGAATGATACCACCGACTCCCTGGACCTTCCGCGCCAGCGTTTCGATGGCGCGCTGCGCCGCCTCGGGCGCCGCCACCCCCGCGCTCATCAGGTCCACCGCGTGCTTCGCCAGAACGACGCGCATGATGCTCTCGCCCCAGCCCGTGCTCGACCCGCCGCCGCCTTCATTATCGGCGTAGAAGCCACTGCCGACGAGCGGCACATCGCCAACCCGGCCCGGCCACTTGTTCAACGAGCCGCCCGTGGACGTGCCGGCCGCCAGGCGGCCCTGCCCATCCATCGCCACCGCGCCCACCGTGGATAGACTCTTCGGGCCGAACAGCACATCCGTCAGGCTGCGCTTCTCGTCGCGCAGGGCGTTCCAGCGGGCGCGCTCGCGCTCGATGACCAGGTCGTCTTCCGCGCACAGCGGCACACCGGCGGCCGCCGCGAAACGTGTCGCGCCCACGCCAACGACGAGAACGTGCTCGCTCTCCAGGATGCGCCGCGCAAGCGTGATAGGGTTGCGCACGCGGTGAACGGCGGCCGCCGCGCCCGCCGCCAGCGTCGCGCCGTCCATGATGCCCGCGTCCAGCTCGACCTGGCCGGCGGCGTTCAAGAATGAGCCAGTACCGGCGTCGAACGTCGGGTCGTCCTCCAGGGCAACGATCGCCGCTTCCACCGCGTCCAAGGCGCTGCCCCCAGCCTTGAGCGTCTCCCACCCGCGCAACACGGCGGCGCGGCAGCCCGTTCGGTGTGGCTCCAGGTCCTCGTCCGACATGCTCCACGCGCCGCCGTGGACGATCATGGCGAGTGGCATACTTCCCTCCCTATGCGTCATGCGTCGGTTGTCATGCGGAACAGAGTGAAGCCTCCCCAGGACGGGGACGCTTCGGTGACGCTCAGCGTGACACCCTCGGCGTTAGTTCTGGCGGCGCAGCGCCCGGCCGGCCAGGACGCCGGTCGGCTCGCCCTCCCGCAGCGCAATCTGGCCGTTGATGACCACAGTCTCCACGCCCTCGGCGTACTGCGCGCCGTTCTCGAACGTCGCGCGGTCCTGGATGCGGTCCGGGTCGAACAGCACCAGGTCGGCGGCAAAGCCGGCGTGGACCTGGCCGCGGTCTGCCAGGTGGAAGCGGCGCGCTGCGTGGGAGGTCATGTGGCGCACCGCCTCCTCCCACGTGAAATCCCCGCGCTCGCGGGTGTGGTACGCGAGATAGCGGGCGAAGCAGCCGTAGCCGCGCGGGTGCGGGCGGCTGCCGGAGAATATCCCGTCGCTGCCGGCCATGTGGGCCGGGTGCTGCATGATCGCCACCATGTCCGCCTCGGTGCGCAGCCCGGCGTGGTAGCCCAGGGCGCAGACGCTGACGTGCGTGTCCGCCAGGCGCTCGCAGACGTAATCCGCCGGCGTCAGGCCGGCCCGCGCGGCGGCGTCGGGGATCAGCAGGCCCTCCTCCTCCGGGTGGCCGGGCACATAGCTGAGCTGGAGGTGGGCGAGACGGCGCTCCGGCGCGTCGAGCCACGGGCGGAGTTGAGCGCGGATTTCCGGCTGCCGCAGGCGCTGCTCCGTCTCCCACGGCCCCCCTGCCTGCGCCCACTGGGGAAGCGCCGACATGGCGAGGAGGGTGCAACTCGCCAGATAGCAGTACGTATCGTAAGTAACGTCAACCCCGCGCCGCCGTCCCTCGTCAATCAGCGGCAGCAGCACGTCCGCTCGCCCGTTGAAGTGCGAGATGTGGACCCCAACGCTGCCCTCCTCGCCGATGCGCAGACTCTCCAGCGTGGCTTCCACGACCCGCTCAGCATAGCTCCGCTGGTGGGTCACGTAGACGCCGCCATACGGCGCGACGGCTCGGGCGATGGCGATCAGTTCGTCGGTGTCGGCGTAGGGGCACGGGATGTAGTCCAGGCCGGTCGAGAAGCCGACAGCGCCCTCGCGCATGGCCTGGGCCGCGAGGCGCTGCATGTGGGCCAGCTCGTCGGGCGTCGGGGCGCGGCTGTCCACCCCCATTGCCTCGATCCGGAGATTGCCGTGGGGAATCAGGTACGCGACGTTTGCGCCAACGCCCCGGTCGAAGCGGTCGAGGTACTCGGCGACGCTCGACCAGTCCCAGCCGATATCCGGCACGGTGTTGATGGCCGCGAAGTAGGCGCGCATGTAATCCATGCTACGCGGGGAGGCGGGCGCGAAGCTGATGCCGTCCTGGCCGATGATGTGTGTCGTCACGCCCTGGCGCAGGCCGGCCGCATGGATCGGGTCCGCCAGCAGCATGACATCCGTGTGAATGTGAGCATCAATGAAGCCGGGCGCGAGGAACTTCTCCCGCGCGTCAATCACGATCGCGGCAGATGCGTCGAGCCGCCCAACGGCGGCGATGCGGTCGCCGCGCACCCCCACGTCACCGTAGAACCACGGATTGCCCGTGCCGTCCAGAATTCGGGCGTTCTTGAACAGGATGTCGAACATGCGCGCTCCTCCCAAACCGGTGTCAGGCAAGATTAACTCCGCTCCAGAGCGGGCGTCAAGTTCGAGCCATTCTTCCCCGTGTGTATTTGCCTCTAGCACGGCGGGAGGCTATAATTACTTAGCTTATCAAACTAACTTGAAGGTAAGATGCGCTTGCCATGACCACCTCTAGATTGTGGTGTGACAGCATTTGCGCCCTTATCTCGCCCCTGTTTCAAAGAAGGAAGGATTCGCGGTCATGAGCGTACTGAGACTGAAGCCGCAGCGCGAGACGCGGGCTGTTGCGCTGCTTCTGGTGATGGTGGTTGTCCTGGTTGCGCTGGCGGGCTGCCAGAACCGCTCCCAGGGCGGGTCCGAGCAGGCGGCGGCGGCGACGACGCCGATTCCGACGCTTGCGCCCATCGCCACTGTCAGCATCCCGACGATGAACCAGGGCACCGGGCAGGGCGCTCGGGCCAGCGGCACGCCCAACGCAGCCGCCGCCCTGAGCGGCCGATCCTACGTCGGCGAAGTCCGCGTCAAGGACCAGGTGAGCATCTCGCCCAAGGTTCCCGGCCGCATTCAGGAAGTCAAGGTTGACATCGGCGATCATGTCAAGGCCGGCGACGTCATCGCCATCATGGACACCACCACGCAGCAGGGGGCGCTGGCCCAGGCGAACGCGCAGCTCGCAGCCGCGCAGGCGAGTCTTGCCAACGTGAAAGCGCCGCCGCGAGCGGTTGACGTCAACCAGGCCCAGGCGGCCGTCGCCATCGCCGAGGCCGGCCTCGCCAAGCTCCAGGCCGGCGCCACCGACGAAGACAAGGAACAGGCGCGCCTCCGCATCGAGCAGTCCAAGAACCAGTTGCTGGCGGTGCAGGGGCAGCGCGACGCGGCGTGTGGCATGGCGGGCGCCAAGACCGGACCATTCAAGGCGGCCGGCATCGCGGCCGAAGGCACCTGCGACTCCCTGCGCGGCCAGGTTCAGGCCGCCGAGCAGACCATTCAAATCAACGAGCAATCCTACCAGAAGCTCCTCAACGGCCCAACGCAGGAAGACATCGCCCAGGCGCAGGCCCAGATCAACCAGGCCCGCGCCGGCGTGACCCGCGCGCAGCAGGGCGCGACCAAGGAGCAAATTGCGGCGGCAGCGGCGCAGGTAGACGTCGCTCAAGCCGCCGTAGACAACGCGCAGCAGGCCGTGAACGACGCGACCCTCACCGCACCCATGGCGGGGATCGTTTCTGCCCGGAATGCCACGAGCGGCTCGTATGTCAGCACCGGCGGCAGTGGCATCGTGACTATCATCTCCGACGCGGCCGAAGTGTCGTTTGATGTCGAAAGCTCGCTCATCGGTCAGATTTCCATGGGCCAGCCTGTCTCAATCACCGTTGACGCCTATCCCGGCACGACCTTCAAGGGCGCTATCAGCCGCATCTCCCCGACCGCCGATACGACCACGCGCACCTTCCGTGTGACGGCCAGGCCTGACGACGCCGACCACAAGCTACGGCCTGGCATGTTCACTAACGTGACAATCGGAGGACAGTAGACATGTGGGTATCTGACACCTCAATCAAGCAGCCCGTCCTGGTCACCATGCTTATGGTGCTGGCGCTCGTGCTGGGCCTGCTGGCCTACGCGACGCTACCCGTTGACTTGCTGCCCGATGTTTCCTTCCCTGCCGTCAGCGTAACCGTGGCCCTGCCCGGCGCCGGCCCGGCGGAGATGGCGGATCAGGTAGCGAAGCCCATCGAAGACGGCATGGGAACCCTCCAGGGCGTCAGACACATCACGTCTCGGTCAGCCGAAGGTGTCACAACCCTGGTCATCGAGTTCAACACCGACCGCAAGGTGGATCAGGCGGCGCAAGATGTGCGCGACAAGATGGCGCAGGTCAAGCCGCAACTGCCGCAGGACTCGACAGAGCCTGTGATCCAGAAATTCGACCTCTCGTCGGCGCCGATCATGTCCGTCGCCGTCGCCAGCAAGGACACCGGCCTGACCAGCGACAAGCTGCGGCAGAAGCTGGAGGACGAGATTGTCCCGCGCCTCCAGCGCGTAGACGGTGTCGCCTCCGCTGACCTCAGCGGCGGTCTGCGACGCCAGATCCAGATCAACCTCAACCTGGCCGAGATGGAGGCGCGCGGCATCAGCCCGCAACAGGTCGCCCAGGCCATCCAGGCCGAGAACATCACGGTTCCCGGCGGTAAGGTCACCCAGGGCGGCGCCGACATCAGCATCCGCACACCGGGCCAATTCCAGTCCGTAGACGCCATCAACGACGTCAATCTTTCGACGCGCAGCGGCCTCGTCCACCTGCACCAGGTCGCCGACGTCGTAGACGGCACGGCAGATGTCAGCACCCTGAGCCGCCTGAACGGGCTGGACACCATCCGCATTGACATCCGCAAGCAGAGCGGCACGAACAGTGTGAGCGTCGCCGACGGCGTCCGGGCGCAGCTGGCGCAGTTCGGCAAGGCCTACCCCGACCTGAACTTCTCCGTTGTCCGCGACGACTCCATTCAGGTGCGCGAGTCGGTCAACGACGCGCTCATCGAGCTGATCCTCGGCGTCATCGCCGCCATCTTCGTGGTGTTCATCTTCTTCCGTGACGTTCGCAACACGCTCGTGTCGGTCATCGGTCTACCGATCATCCTGATCGGCACCTTTGCCGTCATGCGCGCCTTCGGCCTGACGCTCAACATCATGACGCTCCTGGCGTTAACGCTGGCCGTCGGTCTCGTCATTGACGACGCCATCGTCGTGCGCGAGAACATCTTCCGCTACATGGAGCGCGGCTACGACCCCAAGATTGCGGCCAGCAAGGCGACGGCCCAGGTGGCGACATCGGTTGTGGCGATGACGCTCACCCTCGTCAGCGTCTTCGTGCCCGTGGCGCTTGTCGGCGGCATCGTCGCCGGCTTCTTCCGCCCCTTCGGCATCACCGTCGCCGCCGCTATGCTCATCTCCCTCGTCGAGGCGTTCACCCTTGCCCCGATGCTCTCCGCCTACTTCTTCAAGCGCCAGGCGAACCCCACCCCCATCGAGCACGCCGGCGAGATGCCAGCGACCGAGGAGCTTGAGATTCGGCACGGCCGCTTCGACCGCTTCTACCGCGCGCTTCTGGCCTGGACCCTGCGCCACCGATGGGCCACCGTCGCCATCACCGTCTTGATCATCGTCGCCAGCTTGTACGCGGCCCGCGGCCTCAAGTTCGCTTTCGTGCCCTCCATTGACAACGGCCAGTTCTACATCGGCTACCGCATGCCGCCGGGAACGACCCTGGCCGAAACCGACAAGGTCGCCCGTACCATCGAGAACGTGCTGAAGAGCGATCCGACCGTCGAGAGCATCCTCTCGACCGTGGGCGTCAGCGGCGCGCCCGAACAGGCGAACTTCTTCGTCCAGCTCAAGCACGGCGAGAAGGTGCTTGAAGCGCAGGAGCGGCTGCGGCCGGTTCTGGCGAACGTTCCGAACCTCTCCATGAGCACGCCGAGCATGGGCCCCGGCGGGACCGACGTCAGCAGCCGCCCCATTCAGCTTCAGCTCCAGACGAGCGGCAGCCTCGACGATCTGACCGTGGCCGCCGATCAGGTCACGGCAGCCATCAAGGACATCCCCGGCATCGCCGACGTGGACACCGACTACCAGCCGGGCCGCCCCGAGCTGCAAGTCCAGGTGGAGCGCCACAAGGCGTCGGACCTGGGCGTCTCGACGGCCAGCATCGGCAGCACCCTGCGCACCCTGGTCAATGGCCAGAAGATTTCGACCTTCCGCCAGGGCGGCTCCGACTTCGACATCGTGCTGCGCCTGCGCCCCGAGGACCGCCAGAACATCAACGACGTGCTAACGCTCAACGTGCCGAGCCAGAAGGGCGGCCAGGTCGCCCTCAGCCAGGTCGCCAACCTGACCATGGGCTCGTCGCCTACCCGCATCACGCGCCAGGACCGTCTGTACCAGGTGGCCGTCGGCGCCAACAACTTCAACCGCAACCTAAATGACGTTGTAGCCGACATCCGCGCCCGCACGAGCGGCCTGAAGTTGCCGGCCGGCGTGACGATTACCGTGGGCGGCCAGCAGCAGCAGCAAAACGAGGGCTTCGCCACCCTGCTGACGGCCATGGCGCTGTCGTTCGTCTTCATCTACATGGTGCTGGCGTCGCAGTTCGGCTCGTTCCTGCAGCCGTTCATCATCATGCTCGCCATCCCGTTGAGCTTCATTGGCGCGTTCCTCGGGTTGCGCGTGACCGGCCTCGCCCTCGACATCCTGGGTCTCATCGGCATGATCCTGTTGATGGGTCTTTCGACCAAGAACTCGATCCTGCTGATTGACTTCACCAACCGCCTGCGCCGCGCCGGCCTGGAATCGACCGAGGCGCTGCTGGCCGCCGCGCCGACCCGACTGCGCCCCATCCTGATGACCACGCTCGCCATCATGATCGGCGCCATTCCCGTCGCCGTCGGCATCGGCCAGGGTAGCGAGTTCCGCCGCCCGCTAGCGATCGTGACCATCTTTGGTCTGCTGACCTCGACCCTGCTGACCTTGTTCATCGTGCCGGTCGCGTACAGCCTCCTCGACTCCGGCCTGCGCGGTGGACGGAGCATCCTGGCGTGGCGTCCGGGACGGCGGCGCAAGCCGACGCCTGCCCCGCAGCGCGGCCCCGAGCCAGTACCGCCAATCGCCGCCGGCGGCAGCGACTAACACGGCGAAGCAACCGAAGTCGGCGCGACAGGGTCTAAGGCTCCGTGTAGCGCCGACTCGTGTAGCGCTGACTTCAGTCAGCATCTGTAGCACTTACGAGGCGCGCGAAGGGAGTTGCCCTTCGCGCGCCTGTCGCATTTCTGGCCCTCCCGCGCCGCGCTGCTGGTGAACCCCGCGCGTGTGGTATAATCAAAGCATCACCCTGCCCAAACCTCATGGAGCGATTATGTCATCTCACCCTGCGTATCTCTGGCTCGACGGCGCGATTGTGCCGTGGGAGACGGCCACCATTCACGTTGTGGATGCCCGCAGCCTGCTCACGGTGTCCTCGGTCTACGAGGGTATCCGAGGCTACTGGAACCCAGAGCAAAAGCAGCTCTACGTGTTCCGCCTGCCAGAACACATGCGCCGTTTCGGCGACTCGATGAAAGTCATGCGCATGCAGCCGGCCTTTGGCCCCGAAGACCTCACCCAGGCCGTCGTCGAGCTGCTCAAGCGCAATGCCCCACGCGGCGATGTGTACATCCGCCCCGTCGGCTCCTTCGCGGCAGGCGCGGGCAACGTCACCGGCGACGTAGACCCGACGCAGCTCGAAATCCTCATCTACGCCAGCGAGCGTCCCAGCTCGTTGAGCCAGGATCGCCGCTTCAACGTCGCGGTCAGCTCGTGGACCCGCATCTCCGACAACTCGATGCCCCCGCGCGTGAAATCCAACGCCAACTACCTCAGCAGCCGCCTCGTCGCCGCCCAGGCGACCGCCGACGGCTACGACGGCGCGATCATCCTGAATGCGGATGGTACGGTCGCCGAGGGGCCGTGGGCGTGCGTCTTCATTGTGCGCGACGGCGTGGTCATCACGCCGTCTGTCACCAGCAACATCCTGGAGAGCATCACGCGCCGAACCGTGATTCAGCTGGCGCAGGAGGCCCTCGGCGCGTGCGTCGAGCAGCGCGAGGTCGGCCGGACCGAATTGTACATTGCCGATGAGATGTTCTTTTGCGGCACCGGCGCCGAGGTCACGCCCATTGTGTCGGTGGACCGCTACAAAGTCGGGAGCGGCGACGTTGGCCCCCTCACCCGCCGCCTGCGGGGTCTGTACTACGACATCGTGCGCGGCATGGAGCCAGGCTACGCGCCCTGGCTGACGCCGGTGTACTGAGGGGTATCCCCTGGTGCAGATGCTTTTCTGGCAGGTTGAGGAGTCTTAACGCGGTGCGGCAAAAGTCGGTGTATAATGCCCATAACGCGACTTTCGGGGTGCGGCGATTCGTGTTGCATGGCGTAACGCCAACCGTACTTCACCGGACTTTTCACCCATCGTGGTCCCGACCACATTCTACAGCCGAGGAGGATGATCTCCATGACCAGCACGCGTACCGTTTGGAACGTCAATGCGGGCGAATTCCCCGCCAATGGCACGCCGCATCAGAAGCTCGAGTTTTTCCTCAACTACGCCGTTCTCGCGCCCTCGACCCACAACTCCCAGCCCTGGCTGTTCCGCATCGTCGGCAAGACCATCGAGCTGTACGCCGACCGCACCCGCGCGCTGCCGGTCGTTGACCCAGATGACCGCGAGCTGGTCATGAGCTGCGGCTGCGCCCTCTACCACCTGCGGCTCGCCATGCACCATTTCGGCTACGAGGACCAGACCGAGATTTGCCCGGACGACGAGAACCCGGACCTCGTGGCCGAGGTGCGCATGGGCGGCGAGTACAAGCCCACGGCCACCGAGAACGCCATGTTCGACGCAATCATGACCCGCCGCACCAATCGTCACCGCTTCGAGGAGCGCCCTGTAGAGGAGGCCGTGCTGGGGCAGATGCAGGCGGCGGCTGAGGCCGAAGGCGCGGCGCTGAAGATCATCGAGGGTGATGGCCGCCTCGCCCTGGCGGACCTCATCGCCGAGGGTGACCAGCGGCAGATGGCCGACAAGCGCTTCCGCCGCGAGCTGGCGGCGTGGATTCACCCCAGCCGCAACGTCTCGCAGGATGGCATGCCGGCCTACGCCCACACCGTCACCGACGTGCCGGACGCCGGGTCGGCCTTTGTCATCCGCACCTTCGAGCTTGGCGACATGCAGGCCAACCTCGACTACCACATCGCCATGGGCTCCCCCGTGCTGGCGGTCCTGGCGACGGCGGACGACACGTCCGCCGATTGGATGAACGTCGGCCAGGCGTTGGCCCGCCTCTTGCTGCGTGGGCAGATTGAGGGGGTCTACGCCTCCTATCTTAATCAGCCGGTGGAAGTGCCGACCCTCCGCCCCCAGGTACAGGAGATGATCGGCGGCGCTCTTCCGCAGCTCATCCTGCGCTTCGGCTATGGGCCGGAGACGAAGGCGACGCCGCGCCGGCCGGTCAGTGCGGTGATGCTGTGACGTTGGGCGGACGGGAGGAGGCGCTGTCATGTCGTCGGACGACCTAGCCACCTATCGCGCCTTTTACCAGGACGAGATTGACAGCGCCTCGCTGTATCGGACGCTGGCGGAAACGGAGAAGCAGCCGCAGATCGCGGAAGTCTACCGCCGCCTGGCCGAAACCGAGGAGCAACACGCCCAATTCTGGGCCGCGCGGCTGCAAGCGGCAGGTCAGCCCCCGCCTGTGCCGCGGCCCTCGTGGCGGGCGCGCACGATGGCATGGCTGGCCCGCCGCTTCGGCCCGCAGTTTGTGCTGCCAACCATCGTGGACAACGAGCAGCGGGACAGCCGCAAGTACGACACGCTGCCCGCGACCCAGGGCACGGGCATGGGCAACGACGAGCAGTCCCACGCGCGCGTCTTGCAGACGGTCGCCATGTCCACCAGCACGAGCGGGCTGGAAGGCGGCAGCATCGCCCAACTCGAGGGTCGCCACCGCGCGACGGGCGGCAACGCCCTGCGGGCGGCGGTGCTGGGCGCGAACGATGGCATCGTCTCCAACCTGAGCCTCGTCATGGGTGTCGCCGGGGCCGACATGGCAAGCCACACCATCTTGATCACCGGCCTGGCCGGCCTCCTCGCCGGCGCCGGCGCAATGGCGATGGGTGAGTGGCTTTCCGTGCAAAGCGCCCGCGAGCTGTACGAGCACCAAATCGCCGTCGAGAAGGCCGAGCTGATCGCCTCGCCCGAGGAAGAGGAAGCCGAGCTGGCCCTCATCTACCAGGCCAAGGGCCTGCCGCAGGAGCAGGCGCAGCGCCTCGCGCACCAGCTCATCGCCAACCGAGCGACGGCGCTCGACACCCTCGCGCGGGAGGAGCTGGGGGTCAACCCGGAGGAGATGGGCGGCAATCCCTGGGAGGCCGCGGCCACGTCCTTCTTCCTGTTCGCCGCCGGCGCCATCATCCCGGTATCCTCGTTCTTCTTCCTGTCCGGCGTCAGCGCTCTCGCCGTCAGTATCGTCTTGAGCGCCATTGCCCTGTTCTTGATGGGGGCCGGGACAACGCTCTTCACAGGCCGTAGTGTCCTGTTCTCCGGCGGGCGACAGGTCCTCTTCGGGCTTATCGCCGCCGCGTTCACCTTTGGCCTCGGCCGACTGCTCGGCGTCTCCTTGGGGGGATAAACCTGACCATGTCTTCTGTCCAGCCGCTCTACCTGCCACCGGTCTACCAGGACGCCGCCGACTCGGGCCGCATCATTCTACGCGACGGCACAACTGCCACCATTCGCGTTGCCGTCCCGTCGGACTTCCCCGCGCTCCAGGTGTTCTTTTCACACCTCTCCCTCGAGTCGCGCGTCCATCGCTTCTTCTCGCCGAACCTGCCCCGGCCGGAGCTGGTGCAGGAGATGTGCGACCCGTCGGACCCGCACAAGCAGCTCACCCTGCTCGTCGAGCGCACCTTCGACGGCGAGCCGACGGTCATCGCCGTGGCGTCCTACTACGCTCAACGCGGCCAGAAGGGTCTGACGGCCGAGGCGGCCTTCGCCGTCGCCGATGCCTTCCAGGGCAAAGGCATCGGCTCGCTGCTCCTGGAGCGTCTCGCCGTCATCGCGGTCCGCCACGGCATCAAGCACTTCTGGGCAGTCACCCACGCCGACAATCGCGGCATGATCGAGGTGTTCAAGCAATCTGGCTTCCCGGTCAAGACGAAGTGGGACGGCAGCGATATCGCCTTCGACATGGCGGTGATCCCCAGTGAAACCAGCGTGGCGCGCTATGAGCGGCGCGACAGAGTCGCCACCATCGCCTCGGTGCGCCCGATCTTCCAGCCCCAGTCCATCGCCATCATCGGCGCATCGCGTTCGCCGTCCAGTCCGGGCCACCACCTGCTGCGCACACTGATCCTGGGCGGGTACAAGGGCACGGTGTACCCCGTCAACCCCAACGCGCACACCGTGGCGAGCATCTACGCCTACCCCTCGGTGGACAGCCTGCCGGAGACGCCTGACCTCGCCATCATCGCCGTGCCGCGCGACGGCGTGCTGAAAGCGGTGGACGACTGCGCGGCGAAAGGCGTTCGCGCGGTCGTGGTCGTGGCGTCCGGGTTCGCCGACGTCGGGCCGGACGGCCAGAAGCTCCAGCAAGGGCTTCTGGAGAAGGTGCGCGGCGCGGGCATGCGACTTGTCGGCCCCAACAGTCTCGGCGTGATGAACACCGACCCATCGGTGCAGATGAACTCTACGTTCTCGCCCATCGCCGCTCTCTGCGGCCACGTGGCCGTCGCGTCCCAGAGCGCCTCCCTCGGCCTGGCTCTGCTCGCCCTCGCCCAGCAACGCCAGGTGGGTGTCTCGACCTTCGTCACCCTCGGCAACAAGGCCGACGTCTCCAGCAACGACCTGCTGCAATACTGGGAAGAGGACGAGCATACCAACGTCATCCTGCTCTACCTGGAGTCCTTCGGCAACCCGCGCCGCTTCGGCCGTCTCGCCCGGCGCGTGAGCCGCGTCAAGCCCATCGTCGCCGTCGCCACCGGGCGCTCGACCGGCAAGAGCGACGACGTGATCGAGGCCCTGTTCCACCAGACCGGCGTGATTCGCGCCGCGACCCTGGACGAAATGTTCGACCTGGCCTCGGCGCTCACAACGCAGCCCTTGCCGCGCGGGCGGCGGGTCGGCATCGTGACCAACACCACCGGCGCGGGCAACGTGGTGCGGGATGCCGCTGAGGCAGCGGGGCTTGAGGTCGCCGCCCTGTCGGAGGACATCAAAGCGAAGCTCCAGCCCGAGCTACCCGCTCTCACCGACTTCAGAAGCTCGGTGGACCTGCCCGTGTCGGCCACCGGCGATGAATACCGCAAAGCCGTCGGCGCGCTCCTGGCTTCGGACGAAGTAGACGCCATCATCGTCATCTACGTCCACGTTGGCCTCGCCGACGTGGATGACGTCAACCGCGCCATCCTGAACGGCGTCCGCGACGCAAGGGCGGCGGATGGGCAGAAACCCGTGCTCGTGAGCCTGCTCGCGGAGAACGCCGCACAGCCCAAGCTCGTGGACGGCGACCTGCAAATTCCCGTGTACGGCTCGCCAGAGTCCACGGCCTACGTGCTCGGCAAGATGGCGCGCTTCGCCCTATGGCAGTCGCTGCCGCCCGGCCTGATCCCCGACTTCCAGGACGTGAAGATGGACGAGGCGCGCCGTATCTGCCAGCAGTGGCTCGCGGAACACGACACGATCTGGCTGCCAACCGAGCAGGTATGGGCGCTGCTCGGCGCCGCCGGCATGCCGCTGCTCAAGACGGAAATGGCGGACACGGCCCAGGTCGCGGTTCGCGCCGCGCGCGACATGGGCTACCCCGTCGCGGTCAAGCTCGCCTCGTCGCACCCGCACAAGAGCGAGGTAGACGGCGTGCAGCTCGATGTGACGTCGGGCGCTGCCGTCCAGCGCGCCTACCGCGCGATCATGGAGGGCATCGCGCACAACGACGGCGCCGAGAGCCACGAAGGCGTAATGGTGCAGCCCATGCTGAAAGACGCGGTGGAGTTGCGAATCAGCGTTACCGAGGATGCCAAGTTCGGGCCAGTCGTCACGTTCGGGCTAGGCGGCGAGAACGCCGAGCTTCTCGAAGAGTGCTGCTCGGCCGTCACGCCCCTGACGAGCCGCGACGCTGTGGAGCTTGTGCAGGGCATGCGCGGCTACCCGCTCCTGGCCGGCGCACGGGGGCGAGAGCCGACCGACGTAGACGCCGTCACCGATCTGCTCCTCCGCGTGTCCATGCTCGTCGAGGGCATACCCGAGATCGCCGAGCTTGACCTGAACCCGGTGTTTGCCCTACCCGGCGACCGCGGCGTCTGGGTCGGCGACGCGCGCGTTAAGGTGGCGGCGTCGCCCTGATCGCGCATCACAACGGAGTGCGTCCATGTGACACGGCGAGCCCTGCGCCCCCCAGGCGCGCCGAGCGCGGCCGGCGCAGTGAGGTGAGCTATGTCTTCGCAAGGCAAGGAGGCCGCGTCTCGCCGCTACATCTACCAGGGCGATCCGCGGCTCGCCCCGCCCGCGCCCGATCTCGCGCTCATCCTGGACAGGCACAAGGGGCAGCCAGATGCCCTCATCACCGTCCTGGAAGAACTGCAAGAGCACTACGGCTACCTCCCGAAGGAGGCGCTGGAGTACGTCTCGCGGGAGCTGGGTTTCCCGCTCAGCCGCGTCTACGGCGTCGTCACCTTCTATAACCTCTTCCAGCTCAACCCGCCGGGCCGCTACGTCGTCCGCGTCTGCCGCGGCACGGCGTGCCACGTCAACCGCTCCGACGAGATTCTCAAGAAGATCAGAGCCAGGCTGGGCATCAGCGAAGACGAAACGACCGCCGACCATCTGTTCACGTTGCAGACCGTGGCCTGCGTCGGCGCGTGCAGCCTGGCGCCCGTCGTCGTTGTCAACGACCGCACCTACGGACGCATGTCCCCCGCCGAGGCCGAGAATGTTGTCGCGGCGCTGGCGGCCGAGGCCAGAGAGGAAGCGTCAGTATGACCGCCACCATTCGCGTCGGCACGTCAACGTGCGGCCTGGCGGCGGGCGCTGAAGCCGTCTACTCCGCCATAGACCTCTACCTCCACCGCCGCCAGCAGCCCATCGAGCTTCAGCGCACCGGCTGCCTGGGCGCGTGTCACCGCGAGCCGCTTGTCGAGATCGTCACCGACGACGGCTCGACGCTCTACGGCCCGGTGACGCCGGAGCGCGTCCGCCCCATCCTCGACCAGCACTTTGGCCCGGCGGCGCGCACCATCGCCCCGGACTGGGTCGTCAGCCGCCGCGTGGACAAGGCGGATTATCCCTTCCTGGGCCGCCAGGTCAAGGTGACGACGGGGCTATGCGGTGTCATTGATCCGACGTCGCTGGAAGACTACCTGGCCCACGACGGCTACGAGGCTATCCGCCGCGCCGTGCGCCTGTCGCCCGACGAGGTTATCCAGATCATCAAGGACTCCCACCTGCGCGGGCGCGGCGGCGCGGGGTTTCCGGCTGGCCTAAAATGGGAGCTGACCCGCAAACAGCCCGGCGCGTTGAAATACATCATCTGCAACGCCGACGAGGGCGACCCCGGCGCGTTCATGGACCGCACGATGATCGAGGGCGATCCCCACCGCCTCATCGAGGGCATGCTGATCGCGGCGTGGGCCATCGGCGCGACCAGGGGCTACATCTACGTGCGCGCCGAGTATCCGCTCGCCGTCAAGGCGCTGCGACGCGCCATCGCCCAGGCCCACGAGTACGGCGTCCTGGGGGCGAACATCCTCGGTAGCGGCCTGAGCTTCGACATCGCCATCAAGGAAGGCGCTGGCGCGTTCGTGTGCGGCGAAGAGACCGCGCTGATGCACTCCATCGAGGGCCAGCGCGGCATGCCGAGCATGCGCCCGCCCTACCCATCGGAACACGGCCTGTGGGGGCATCCGACGAACATCAACAACGTCGAGACCTACGCCAGCGCGCCGGCCATCCTGCTCAACGGCCCCACCTGGTTCGCCAACCTCGGCACGCCCAAGAGCGGCGGCACAAAGGCGTTCGCCCTCACCGGGGCCGTCAAGAACTCCGGCCTGGTCGAAGTCCCCATCGGCATGACGCTGCGGGAGATGATCTTCGACCTGGGCGGCGGGTGCAAGGGCGGGCGGCCGTTCAAGGCCGTCCAGCTCGGCGGACCGTCCGGCGGCTGCATCCCTGCGGCGCTGATTGACACCCGCATTGACTACGAAGACCTTAGGGCCACCGGCGCGATCATGGGCTCCGGCGGCATGGTCGTCGTGGACGACACGACCTGCATGGTGGACTTTGCGCGGTACTTCCTCACGTTTACCCAGTCCGAGTCGTGCGGCAAGTGCGTCCCCTGCCGCGTCGGCACGCGCAAGATGCTGGGCATCCTGACCCGCATCACGCGCGGCGCGGCGACGGCCCGCGACATTGACAAGCTGCTCGACCTGTGCCAGACCGTGAGCACGACCTCGCTGTGCGGCCTGGGCCAGACCGCGCCCAACCCTGTGCTCACCACCATGCGCTACTTCAGGGACGAGTACATGGCGCACGTCGATGACCGGCGCTGCCCGGCCGGTGTCTGCCCGCTGCACGGCGCGGGCCACGAGCCGGCGACGGCAGACGAGGCGGCGGCGCGTGTGGAGGTGGACACATGATCAGCCTGACCATTGACGGCAGAACCCTCCAGGTTGCCCCCGGCACGACTGTCCTGGAAGCCGCCCTCGCCCACGGCATTGACATCCCGCGCCTCTGTTATCACCCGGAGCTGGCCCCGTCGGGCGGCTGCCGCCTGTGCCTCGTCGAAGTCGAGGGCCGCCCCAACCCCCAGCCGAGCTGCGGCATGCTGTGCGCCGAGGGCATGCTGGTTCACACCCACAGTGAGCGGCTGACCGCGCTGCGGCGCGAGATCATAGACCTGTTCATCTCCGATCACCCCCTGCGCTGCGTCGTGTGCGACAAGAACGGGTGCTGCGATCTCCAGCGTTACGCCTATCAGTACGGCATCGCCGAGTCGAGCTTCGAGGTCGAATACTCGCGCCTGCTGTACCAGGACGACAACCCATTTTTCATCCGCGACCACCAGTACTGCATCCTGTGCAGCCGCTGCGTCCGGGTGTGCGATGAGGTTGTCGGCGCGAACGCCATCGAGATCGCGGGGCGCGGCTTCGCCAGCCACGTCGCGACGCCGTTCGACGGCCCCATGGTCAATTCCACGTGTGTCTTCTGCGGCAACTGCGTCCAGGTCTGCCCCACGGCGGCGCTCATGCCCGCCATGCGCGTCGGCAAGGGCCGCGAGTGGGAGATGGGGCGCGTCCGCACAGTCTGCGGCTACTGCGGCGTCGGCTGCGCCCTGGAGTACGCCGTCAAGGACGGCAGCATCGTCTACGCCCAGGGCTACCCGTCGGCGCCGGTCAACGGCGAGTTCCTGTGCGCCAAAGGACGCTTTGGCTGGGATTACGCCAACCACCCCGACCGCCTCACGCGCCCGCTGGTGCGGCGCGCGCTCCTGGACGAGCTAGGCATCTCGGCAGCGGCGGTGGGCGATGGGTCTGCCATACCGGCCGCCAAAGCCGGCAAGCGCGGCCTCGTCCTGTCGGACGCGGCGGATTTCGTCCCCGTGGCGTGGGACAGTGCGCTCGACATCGTGGCGGCCAGGCTCGCCGATACTGTGAAAGCCGACGGCCCGGATGCGGTGGCCGGGCTGGCCTCGGCCCGCTGCACCAACGAAGAGAACTACCTGTTCCAGAAGCTGATGCGCGCCACCGTCGGCACGAACAACGTAGACCACTGTGCGCGCCTGTGCCACGCCAGTACCGTGTCGGGCCTGGGCGCGTCCTTCGGCAGCGGCGCGATGACGAACCCCATCCGCGACATCCGCGACGCTGACTGCATCCTCATCACCGGCTCCAACACGGCCGAGTCGCACCCGGTCATCGGCTACGAAGTCGTGCGCGCCGCCAAGAAGGGCGCAAACGTCGTCATGATTGACCCGCGCCGTGTCCCACTGGCCGATCACGCGACTCTGTTCCTCCAGCCGCGGCCCGGCACGGACATCTACGTCTTCTTCGCCCTGGCCCACGTCATCCTGCGCGAAGGCTGGGCCGACCGCGACTTTATCGCGGCGCGCACCGAGGGCTTCGACGCCTTCGCCGAGAGCGTCAAGAGCTACTCGCCGGCGGTCGCGGCGCTGGCGTCGGGCGTCCCCGCCGATCTGATCGAGCGCGCCGCCCGCGTCTACGCCCTGGGTGAACGCGCCGCCGGCGCGAGCGGCGCCCCAACCGCCGGGCACGGTGGCCCGCCGACCGGGCGGGGCCGCTCCACCATCCTGTACGCGATGGGCATCACCCAGCGGCGCAACGGCACCGACCTGGTGATGACCCTGGCGAACCTGGCGATGCTGTGCGGCCAGATCGGGAAACCGTCTACCGGCGTCAACCCCCTGCGCGGCCAATCCAACGTCCAGGGCGCGTGCGACATGGGCGCATTGCCCAACTTCCTGCCCGGCTACCAGCTCGTGAGCGACGAGACGAAGCGCCAGGCCGTCGCCCGGGGCTGGGGGCTGGCCGACCTGCCGACGCAGCCGGGGCTGACCGTGGTCGAGCTGATGCACGCCGCCCTCGAAAAGCGGGTGCGGGCGATGTTCGTCATGGGCGAGAACCCCATGCTGTCCGACCCGAACCTCAGCCACGTCGAGGCGGCGCTGCGCGCCCTCGATTTCCTGGTCGTCCAGGACATTTTCCTCAGCGAGACGGCGCAGCTCGCCGACGTCGTGCTGCCCGCCGCGTCACACCTGGAAAAGGACGGCACGGTCACCAACACCGAGCGCCGCGTCCAGCTGATTCAGCCGGTGATCGCTGCGCCGGGTGAGGCGCTGCCCGATTGGCAAATCCTGTGCCTTATCGGGGAGCGCCTCGAAGCAAAGCTGCAGCCAGATGCGACGCCGCCCACGTCCTGGAGCTTCCCATCCACAGCGGCGATCCTGGCGGAGATGGCGCGCGTCACGCCGATCTACGGCGGCATCCGCCACGAGCGCCTCGCCGGCCCGGGCCTCACCTGGCCGTGTCCCAATGTGGATCACCCCGGTACGCCGATTCTGCACACCACGGGCTTCAGCCGCGGCCTGGGCAAGTTCGCCGCCATCGCCGTGCAGGGGCCGGCCGAGCAACCGGACGCGGAGTATCCGCTCACGCTGACCACCGGCCGCATCCTGTACCACTACCACACCGGCACCATGACCCGCCGCAGCGAGCCGCTCGCCTGGCGCGAGTCGCGGCCCTACGCCGAGG
Source organism: Anaerolineae bacterium (assembly GCA_046328525.1). Taxonomy (GTDB): domain Bacteria; phylum Chloroflexota; class Anaerolineae; order Epilineales; family JAHCIE01; genus JBDHWG01. The sequence continues at coordinate 673,823 of JAXLWK010000003.1, read as the reverse complement.
TCAGCGCCGAGGACGCCGCTGCCGCCGGCATACGCGACGGCGGCACGGTGCTGATCACGAGCCGACGCGGCCAGGTGCGCGCACAGGCCCGTGTCAGCGAGCGCGTCCAACCGGGTACGGTCTTCCTCTCGTTCCACTGGAAGGAAGCGCCGGCCAACGCCCTGACCCAGGACTTCAGCCTCGACCCGGTCGCCAAGATCCCGGAGTTCAAGGTATGCGCGGTGCGCATCGAAAGCCCGAAGGCCGCCGGCCACGGCAAATCGTCGGCTGAGGCGAAGGAGACGACGCCGACGTGATACGCTGTCGGCGCCTGTCGTAACGAATGGAGTCTGAACATGGTCGAGACCATAGATGTCAAGAAGCTCTACAAGGCGCTGTACAATCCGCCGTCGAAAGCGCCTGTGCTCATCGAGGTTCCGCCCCTGGACTACTTGATGATTGACGGCCAGGGCGACCCGAACGGGGCGGCGTTCGCCGACGCGACCCAGGCCCTCTACAGCGCCGCCTACACGCTCAAATTCATGCTCCAGAAGGAGACGGGCGTGAAGTACAGCGTCCCGGCGATGTCGGCCCTGTGGTGGGCCGACAACATGGAGGACTTTCTGAACGCCAACCGCGACCAGTGGAAGTGGACGGCGATGATCATGCAGCCTGTCGCCATCACCCCGGAGCAGATGTCGCAGGCGGTGGCCGACGCCGGACGCAAGCGCGACCTGCCGGCCCTCGCAGGATTGCGGCTGGAGCGCTTCGCCGAGGGCCTGGCCGCCCAGATCATGCACATCGGCCCCTACTCCGCCGAGCCGCCGACCATCCAGCGCCTGCACGCCTTCATCCACGACCGGGGCTATGCGCTGCGCGGCAAACACCACGAGGTCTACCTCAGTGATCCACGTCGGACAGCGCCGGAGAAGATGAAAACCGTGATTCGCCAGCCCGTTGCGCCGGCGTGACACGAAAGAATCAGGCAAATATTATGACAACCATAGTTACTCACCAGCAGCATGTCATTCGGCCGCTTGGTGTGATTTGGCGCAGCCTTATCGTCGCGGTCGCCTACGTTGTCCTGACCCTCGGCGCAGGCATGCTCAACACACTGCTCGGCATCAAGATTGACATCACCAACATCCCAATGGACTACACCCAGATTCTCATTGGGACGGCGCTGGCCGGCGTCGTCATCGGGCTGACCCTCGGCCCGCTCTCGACGCGGCTGCGCGTTCCCCTCCTGGATCGCGCCATTGCGCTGTTTCTCGCCATCTTCGTCGTCATGACGTTGCTGAGCACGATCGAAGCAGTGTTCTTCACCACGTTCGTCACAACGGCGAACATGGCTGCCTTGCCGATGCAGGCGCTCACCGAGGCGCTCCTCGCGCTGGTTGTCGCCTGGTTGTTCACGCCCCCGACTGTCGGTGAGCGGCTCGCCCAGGCTCTTCACACAATCCTGGCGGAGCGGAGCGGCTTCAGCTGGCTGTGGCGCTTTGCCCTGGCGGGCCTGCTGTACGTGCCGATCTACCTGTTCTTCGGCATGCTCATCTCGCCCATCGTCGTGCCATACTACACGGCACTGGACCTCCCGCTCAAGATTCCACCGTTCTCGGTCATGATTCCGTTGGAGATCGCGCGCGGCCTGGTCTTCGCCCTGGCCCTCTTCCCGCTGATTGCCCTTCTTCGCGGCCCGCGCTGGCGCACCGCCTTCTGGATCGGCCTGACAATCGCCGCACTCGGCGGCTGGGCGCCGATGCTAAGCGGCTCCTTCCTGCCGATGACGCTGCGCCTCGTGCACGGCGCGGAGATTACCGCCGACTCATTCGTCCAGGGCCTCATGCTGACGTGGGTGTTGGGCGTCGGCGCCTGGCGAACCCGAAGCTCGAGGCGGTCGTTAGCATAGGCGAAGAGGACTCCATGAAGCTGACCAATCGCTGGAACCGCTTCATCTACCGCCTCTGGGCGCCGGTCTACGACCTCATATTCGACCTGCCATACCGCCAGGGCCGCCACCTGTCTATGGCTGCCCTGGCGATACGGCCCGGCGAACGAGCGCTGTTCGTCGGCATCGGTACCGGTCTCGATCTCCCCGATCTTCAGGTGGGCATTGTTGCCGTCGGCCTCGACTTGAGCCGGCCCATGCTTGCCCGCGCGCAGAGCAAGCTGCCGCTCCCCGGCCGCGCTGTATCGCTGGTTCAAGGGGATGCCCAGGCGCTCCCTTTCCGCGACGGTGTGTTCGATGCTGCGGTCCTCAACCTGATCGTCTCGGTGGCCCCGGATGGCGCACGATGCTTTCGTGAGAGCATGCGCGTGGTGCGGCGCGGTGGTCGCGCCAGCGTGTTCGACAAATTCCTGGCGCCGGGGCAGAGCCCCGGCCGCCTAAGACGCTTGCTGAGCGTATTCACCACCCTCGCCGGCACCGACTTCAACCGCCGCTTCGAGGACATCGCCCCGCCGGGAGGCTACGTCATCGTGCGCGACGAGGCAAGTTTGCTGCGCGGCATGTACCGCGTCATCCTTCTTCGGAGACTATGATGTCATCCACGACTCTTTCGCCGGCTGAGCAAGTTCTGCGCAAGGGCTTCAAGCGCTTCAACCACTTCATGCTGCTGCTGTGGCGTCTGGGCTTCGGAGGCTGGGTCAACGCCTGGCCGTCCGTGGGCGGGCGCATCATGGTGCTGACGCACACGGGCCGCAGGAGTGGCCTGCCACGGCGCACGCCGGTCAACTACGCCGAGATAGACGACGACATCTACTGCACAGCCGGCTTTGGCGCCGTCTCGGACTGGTATCGGAACATGCTCGTCCACCCTGACGTCGAAATCTGGCTGCCGAATGGCTGGTGGGCGGGCGTCGCCGAGGACGTGTCGGATGCGCCCGACCGCCTGTTCATCCTGCGCCGGGTACTCATTGCCAGCGGCTTCGCCGCCATCCTCGCTGGCGTGGACCCGCGCCGCATAGACGACCCGGCGCTCGCCGAAATGACGCCCAGTTACCGCCTCATCCGCATCCGGCGCACCAAGCCGCGCACCGGCCCAGGCGGCCCAGGCGACCTGGCGTGGGTATGGCCGCTCGCCACGCTTGCCCTGCTCCTGCTGGCGCTGCTCAAGCGCGGCGCCGCGCAGGCGGCCCGCCGCTGACGCCCACCTGGGTCGCAGCAGGTCAACAGGTGGTGAATTCTTTACGCCAGGTGGTGAGTTCACTACATTCAGTTGCCACTATTGTGGTATACTCTTTCCAACGTTGTCAGCGTTACAGGTGTGGCGCTGATTGTTGGCGTCTCGACGCTGCGACGGCAGCGACACACAGGGGAATTGGCTCGCATCAATGATGGGCGGTAGGCGCTTACCCTCCCTCTTCGCCATCTGCAAGACAGAGCCTGAAACAGCGAACGGCGTTATGCCCTATGAGCATAACGCCGTTTCTGATTCAGGTCCCCTCCCGATGACCCCACTACCAATTGGCTCGCTCTGAAAGGAGACTGCTCGTGACAACTCTCGGTGGCTACGCGGATCGCATTGCTCGGATTGACCTCACGTCTGGTGCGATTAACTACGAATCTATTCCGGATGACTGGGCGAAGAAGTACATCGGCGCCCGTGGCCTCGGTGTCCGCTACGTGTTCGAGAACGGGCCGCAGGTTGAGCCTCTCTCGCCCGACAACATCCTGTGCTTCATGAACGGCCCGCTTACCGGCAGCGAGGCGCAGATGAGCGGCCGCATGGCGATCGTCACCAAGTCGCCCCTCACCGGCACCGTCACCGACGCGCACCACGGCGGGTGGTCGGCGGCGCGCATGCGCTGGGCCGGCTTCGACGGCCTGATCTTCAAGGGCAAGGCCGACAAGCCGGTCTATGCCTACGTCCACGACGGCATCGTCGAGATTCTCGACGCCTCCGAGCTGTGGGGCGTCGGCATCCACGACACGGTGAAGCACTTCCAGGCCCAGTACGGCGCGAAGGACCTGAGCGTTATCGCCATCGGCCCGGCCGGCGAGCGGCTCAACCGCTTCGGCGCGTGGATCAACGAGGACGACCGCGCCAGCGGCCGTGGCGGCACCGGCGCTGTCGGCGGCGCGAAGAACCTCAAGGCCGTCGTCATCAAAGCGTCCAAGACCATCGTCCGCGCCGCCAACCGCGACGCCTGGAAGCCGGCCGGCCAGCGCGCCCTGCACGTCATCATGGACGAGGCCAACATCACCAGCCCGCGCAAGGGCGGCCTGTCGGTCTACGGCACGAACGTGCTGACGAACGTCACCAACACGATGGGCGCAATGCCGACGAAGAACGGCCAGTTGACGTCGTTCGGCCCGCGCGCGGAGACCCTCAGCGGCGAGTACGTCAAGGAAAACATCCTGGTTGACGACCCGACCTGCCACGCCTGCCCTGTGGCGTGCAAGAAGGAAGTCGAGATCACCAGCGGCCCCTACGCCGGGCTGCGCATGGAGAGCGTGGAGTACGAGCCGGCCTGGTCCCTGGGCGCGAACGTCCTGAACGACGACGTCGCGGCCGTCGCCAAGATGATTGACATGGCGAACGACTACGGCTTCGACGCGATCGAGATCGGGCTGGCGTTGAGTTGCTACATGGAAATCTGCGAGAAGGGCTACAACGGCGACATGGAGCCGCTGGCCTGGGGCGATGTCCCGGCCATGGTCGAGATGTGCCGCAAGATCGCGTTCCGCGAGGGCGTCGGCGACATCCTGGCGGAAGGGCCGGCGCGCGTCGGTCAGTATTTCGGACACCCGGAGTGCGCCCTCACGGTCAAGGGTCAGGCGATTCCGGCCTATGACCCGCGCGGCCTCAAGGGCATGGGCATCGCCTACGCCACCAGCAACCGCGGCGCCTGCCACCTGCGCGCCTACACGCCGGCCAGCGAGCTGGGCCTGATCCCGCTCAAGACCGACCCGCTGGCGTGGAAGGGCAAGGGCGACCTGGTGAAGGCGTTCCAGGACCTGCACGCCTTCTCCGACAGCCTCGACCTGTGCAAGTTCAGCGCGTTCGCCGAGGGCGCCGAGGAATACGCCATGCAGTACGGGGCGATGACCGGGCAGTTCTTCAGCATCGAAGACGTGATGCTGGCGGGCGAGCGCATCTACAACCTGGAGCGCTACTACAACAACCTGTGCGGCTTCCGCGAGGGCAGCGACTACCTGCCGGAGCGCTTCGTCAAGGAGCCGTCCACCATGCCCGGCTCCGAGGGCCACGTCTGCGAGCTGGACCTCATGCTGGAAGAGTACTACGGCGTGCGCGGCTGGGTCAACGGCGTCGTGCCGGAGTCGAAGCTGATCCAGCTCGGCATCCTGGAGGGCGTCTCCGCCGACTGAGGCGACGCGATTGCCAATTCGTGGTAGAATATCTGCTGGCGCTGGAGGTGTGATCCAGCGCCAGCAGATACGTTCGACACCAATAGCATACCGCTCTACGGACCGGCCGCCCTGACGCGGACTGGAGGAGCGATCGGGAGAACGAATGGCCCCTCAGCTTGAGCTACACAACCTGGAGCCTGAACCCCAGCAAGAGTGGCGGCGCATGCTGCGCTTCGCAGGCTGGCACGAGACGGCGATAGCGGCCGCGGCGCGGTCAGCCGAGACACTGCTGGCCCGCGCCCACGAGCTGGTCGTCGGAACCTACGACTACCTGCTCAACGTTCCTGAGACGGCGGAAATCCTCGGCTGGGAGCATGGCGTGGACCAGACGCACCTGGAAGAGCGCCGCCGCTTCTTCACCATCTGGGTGGCCCGCACGATCGGCATGGACACGAGCGACGAGTTCGCCATGTACCTGTTCCGCGCCGGCAAGCTCCACGCCGGCCACGGGCCGCGCCACATCCACACCCCACCCGGCTACGTGACGGCCTCCATCGGCCTGGTGCTCGCCAGCTTCGCGCGCTACATGCGCGAGGCCGACCTGCCCGCCGCCGTCATCGCCGAAGCGATGGACGCCTGGAGCCGCTACCTCACCGTCCAGTCCAACCAGATGGCGCTCGGCTACCGCATCGCTCAGGCGCTGGAGAAAGGCCCGCTGGACATCCCCTGCACGGTGTACGGGCGGCTGCGTCCGATACTCGGCGTGCAGGAAATCCACGTCCACGCCGACCCCGGCGCGCCCGTCAGCGACCTCCTGACCAAGTTCTTCAACTACTTCCCGCAGGTGCGCGAGGAAGCCCTGGAACGGGTGTGGCAGTCGAGCGAGGATGGCCCATCCCTGTGGACCAAGGTGGAGACGCACTACGCGGCGCGCAGCGGCTGGCGCGTCCTACTCAATGGCCGCGACGTGCGCTACAGCGGGGGGCTGGCGATGCCGGTCGGCGCCGGTGACACCCTGGCGATCTTCCCGCCCGGGCGTTAAGACGCTGTTGTCGCCCTGAGCGCAGCGAAGGGCCCCCCGCAGCACCGGGGATGCTTCGCCTGCGGCCCAGCATGACAGCTTGAGCTTCCTTCCGAGGACACAACCTTACCCGCCGCCGCGCGTTGACAGTCTCAGGTCGAGCGCGGCGGCGGTGCGTTCGACGGCATCGCCCTCGCCCTCAATCTCGACACGCGCCTCGCCCACGACGAGCGATCCGACGCGATAGGTTCCCAGTGGCGTCAGGCACGCCTGCCACCCGTCGCCGACAAGCTCCTCCCCTACCTCCCGCGCCCCCAGCTCAACCAGGTACTCGCGCAGCAGCCACAGCGGCACAGCACGCACGTCGCGGACGTACCGCGCCACCTCAACCGCCGCCCACGGCCGGAAAGATGTCCACCACATCCGTGGCCGCCACCACCGTCTCCATTCCCTGGGCCAGGTAGTGGCCGTCGCGGCCGTTCAGAAAGACGTGCACGTTGCCGAGCAGGTCGCCATCCGCGTCGAGCAGCATGGAGCGCATGTCCGGGTACTGCACGACGACCGTGTCCACGAGGGTCTGAAGCGTTGAGCCTGGCGGAACGGGAACCTCGACCGTCTTCGCGCCGACAACCTGGCGCAGGGTCGCGTAGAACTGTACCTTCATGGGCCTCTCCGGTGACTGGGGGATGTAGCTGGTGAGCCGAATTCTAGCGCCGCCACGCCGATTTCTCAAAATCAGCGGGGAATTTGGAATCTGCACCGATTTTGGACGCGCACCGCTTGACTTTGCTCACATCCTGCTGTAAAATCTGTTATGAATAATCAGTTCTGACTATTTATCCCTGGAGATACCAGGGATCACCCCAATGGAGCGCCTCATGGACCGCGAGCTGCTCTTACTCGGCGCGCTACGTCAGGCGGAGATGCACGGCTACCGCCTGAATGAGTTCATCGAGCGCGAGATGGCGACGTGCATCGAAATCAAGAAGCCGACCGCCTACGCCCTGCTCGAAAAGATGGTCGGCCTGGGCTGGATCACCGCCCACGAAGAGCGCGAAGGCAACCGCCCGCCGCGCCAGGTCTACCGCATCACGCCCGAAGGCGAGCGGCAGTTCGAGCACCTGCTGCGCCTCAACCTGGCAGCATATACACCGACGCGCTTCGCCGGCGACATTGGGCTTGCCTTCGCCGACAGCGTGGCGCCGCACGAGCTGGGGGCGCTGCTGTCGGAGCGGCGCGCGGCGCTGGCCGCCGCCCTCGAAGACGCGCACGCCACACCCGCTCACCACGGCACCTTGCAGTGGCTGATTGAGCATCACGTTTATCACCTCGAGTCCGAGTTGCGCTGGCTGGACGACATCATCGCCCGCGCTACGTCGGCCGAGACCCATTCCTGAGGAGGTTCGTTGTGTCTCTCGGATTAGCGCTTCTCATCATCCACTCCCTCGTGCGCTGGATTGTCGTCATCATCGGCATCGTCGCGCTCGTGCTGTTCGCCGTCGCGTGGGCGCGGAAGCGCGGTGACGCGCAGCGGCAGAACCGCTGGATGCGGTGGTTCACCATCGCCCTCGACACCCAGGTGCTCCTGGGCATTGTTCTGATTCTGTATGACGCCATCGGGCTGGGGCAGGGCTTCCCACTTGCCCGCATCGAACACGCCATTGTCATGCTGGTCGCCCTCGGCGTCGCCCACGCCTCCGGGCGCTGGCGCAACGCTGAGCCTGTCGAACAGGCGCGCGCCTACACGTTCATCCTCGTGGGCGTCCTGATCCTGATCTTCATCGGCGTCTCCGTCCTCGGCGTCGGCCGCTGGACCTTCCGCATGTAAGGACGCCACGTCAACACACCGGTTCCGATCGCCAACACTACGGAGTTCCCCATGAGCGCAGTTCCCGCCTCCGAGGCTCAAACCGGCCAGGACAAGCTTGATTTCAAGCGCGTCCTGCCCATCTTCGTCATCGTCCTGATTGACCTGCTCGGCGTCACCATCATCATACCCTTGCTGCCTCTCTACGCGACCGCGTTCGGGGCGACTCCGTTCATGATCGGGCTACTCGGCGCCGCGTACCCGATGATGCAGTTTCTGGCCGCGCCAATCCTCGGTCGTCTGTCAGACCGCTATGGCCGAAAGCCCATCCTGCTCATCAGCCAGGTCGGCACGCTCCTCGGCTTCCTGCTCCTGGGCGCCGCCGGCAGCCTGTGGATGCTGTACCTGTCGCGCCTGATAGACGGGCTATCGGGCGCTAACATCTCGACGGCCCAGGCCGCGATTACCGACTCGACCACCGAGAAGACCCGCACCCAGGGCCTCGGCCTCGTCGGCGCCGCTTTCGGCATCGGCTTCGTCCTCGGCCCCATCATCGCCTTTGCGACCCTCGCGGTCAGCGGCAACGACTATCGCTGGCCGGCATTCATCGCCGCTGCGTTCTCGCTCACCTCGATCTTCCTCACCTGGTTCCTGTTCAAGGAAACCCTGCCTGCCGACCAGCGCAACAAGGATAGCCAGCGGCGCAGCTTCTCATTCGGCGCCATGATCGAGGCCGTCCGCCACCCGTCGGTCGGCATCCTGCTCATCCTGATCTTCTTCCAGCAGATCGCGTTCGGCGGCCTGCAACAGTTCCTCGCCCTGTTCAGCCTCAACCGCCTGGGCCTCGACGCATCGGGCACGGCGATCATCTTCGTCTTCGTGGGGGTGCTGGTGGTGCTGGTGCAGGGCTTCTTCATCGGGCGCTGGAGCCGGCGCTTCGGCGACCGCCGCCTCATCATCGCCGGCCTCGGCCTCTTGACCATCGGCCTGGTCATGGTGGCCCTGACGCCTCAGCAGGCCGTCCCGTGGTACTCGAAGGCCAAGCTGACCCAGGACATGACCGCCGAGCGGCGGCTGGCGGGCGAGACGCCGCCGACGCAGGGCATCCAGGTAGACGTGCCGAGCGGCGAAGACAGCGGCTGGCTGGGCCTGGCGTGGGTGCTGCTCGCCATGATCCCCGTCTCCATCGGCGGCGGCGTCCTGTCCCCGTCCATCAACAGCCGCATCACGAAGAGCGTCGAACCGACCGAAGTCGGCGGCATCCTCGGCATCAGCGCCGCGTTCGTGAGCGGCGCGAACGCCATCGCGCCGGTGATGGGCGGCCTCATCTGGCAGGCGCTTGGCCCCAGGTGGCCGTTCTGGATCTGGGGTCTGATCATGGGCGTCCTGTTCGTCGTCGCCTACGTGCGGCTTCGGCCGCCGCGCGTAGCCGAATCTACGCCGCGGGTTGTCTAACCGCTACGCCACTGACCGATAATTCTGCTAAACTTTGGGAAGTGGTATTGCCCGCTGACTGGGTTTCTCTGTCGCCGCCGTATCGTGGGGAAGCTCGGAGCGAGACTCTGAAAGGAGAAGCCGTAGATGACCAATTCTGTCCTCGATCCCTGGGAGGTGAACGAGGCTGACTTCCCTGCGACTGGCGCGACTGCCGAGAAGCTCGCGTTCATCCTGAATTACGCCGTGATGGCCCCCTCTGGGCACAACACTCAGCCCTGGCAGTTCAGGCTCACCGATGATTGCATCGAGCTTTACGCCGACCGAACGGCAGCCTTGCCCGTGATTGATCCTGAGGATCGCGAATTGACCATGAGCTGTGGCGCGGCGCTCTTCAACCTCCGGGTGGCCCTTCGCTACTTCGGGTACAAGTGCGATGTCCTGACATTCCCCAAACCGAGCGACCCCGACCTGCTGGCGGAGGTACGGCTTGGCCCAAGCCGCGAGCCGTCCGCTGAAGACAAGATGCTGTTTGCCGCGATTCCGAAGCGCCGCACCAACCGCAACAAGTTCGAGGAGCGCGAAGTCCCCGAAATTCTGCTGTCCGAGCTGCAAGTCGCCGCCGCCCAGGAAGGCGCGTGGCTGCATGTCATCCAGCGCGACGATGTGCGCACGGCCGTCGCCGACCTGATCGCCGAGGGCGACCGCCAGCAGTGGCAGGACGAGAGCTTCCGCCGCGAGCTTGCCAGTTGGACCCACTCCAGCCGCCAGATGCGGCGCGATGGAATTCCGAGCTACGCCAAGGGCGTCTCGGAGACGGCGTCCTACGCCGGCCCGAATGTGCTGCGCACGTTTGACATGGGCAACGGCGAGGCCGCCAAGGACCGCGAGATTGCCCTAGCCTCGCCGGCGCTGGTCGTGCTGGGCACCGACGCCGACACGCCGGCCGCCTGGCTGGCCGCCGGGCAGGCCCTCGAGCGCATCCTGTTGCGCGCCCGCGCCGCTGGTGTCTGGGCGTCCTACCTCAATCAACCCATCGAGATCCCGGCGCTGCGCACCCAGCTCAGCCGCCTGCTGGACGGGTTCGGCTATCCGCAGCTCCTCCTGCGCCTGGGCTATGGCCCAGACGTTCGCCCGACGCCCCGGCGTCGCGTGAGTGAAGTGATTATTGATGTGCTATGAGCCGGCCTAGCAGGAGCACGGCGCCCCACATCCTCATCCTCGACGCCGATGCGACTTCAGCTCAGGTGACGCGGGCAGGGCTAGAACGAGCCTTGCCCGGCGTCACCCTGGCCGTTGAGACCAACCCGGAGTGCGGGTGGCTCAGCATGAAACACCACCGCCCCGACGTGCTCATCATTGACCCCGCCCCCTATGGCCTGGCAAGCGCCTGGTTGATCCAGGCACTCAAAGGTCAGTGCGTGCATGCGTGTGTCATCGTGCTGGCCTCGGCGCGCACGCCCGGGCTGCGCCGCGACTTGCAGCGCCTCAGGGTGGACGCCTACGTCGAGAAGCCAGCCTCCCTCGCCGAGATAATCGCCATCGTGAACGCGGCGCTGCCCAGCACGGACGGCTGCGCCAACGCGAACTAGCCGCCCCCGCCGCCCAAGACCGCCCTCGGCCGTCCTGGGCTTCCCACCCTCTCCCGCCAACCTAAACGCATCCCAGGTGGCGACTTCCAGTCGCTCTCGCGGCCGCGGAACCACTGAAGTCGTTACTACGAAACGGCCATCGCACCTGTTCAGCATAGCAATTGTCACGCGGCGTCTCTTCGGACGCCGGGGTCTCTCGCCGTCTCCCGCCCGGGAGCGGTCGGCGCGGGCGACAGAGTGCAGTCGGCGACAAGCGCGAGGAAAAGGAGGACCTTTCAGAGGGTGTGTCTTTGCGCTGCTGCAACCAGCCCCCTCTCCGTGGTGATACCTTCACCCCACAGTGTGCCATCTCACCCCACTGCCACGCCTTTTGCCTTACAATAGTGACAGTGGAGTATTGTGCCTCTGCCTGCACTTTCGTGAATCAGCGCAGATACACATGACCAAATGGAGATAAACGACCATGTTTCGCACTGTGCTTGTCCCGCTGGATGGCTCGCCGCTGAGCGAGCGGGCCTTGCCCCTTGCCGCTACCCTTGCCCGCGCGGCTCATGCCAGGCTCGTCCTGGTGCGCGCCGCGTGGGTGCCGCATGTCATGGACCTCGAGTCCGTCGAAACCGAAGTCAAGTCCGTCAAAGATGCTGAGGACTATCTGGCCGGGATCGCTGCCCCGCTCATCCAATCCGGCCTGGCCGTCGAGTACGGCGTTCCCTTCGCCGTGCCGGGTGAAGGGATCGTCATGGAAGCCGGGCTGCGGCAGGCGGACCTCATCATCATGTCCACCCACGGTCGCTCGGGCCTCTCGCGCCTGGTCTACGGCTCCGTCGCCGAAGCCGTGCTGACCCACAGCCCCGTCCCCGTGCTCCTCATCCGCGCGACCACCGACAACGTCATGACTCTCGGCGACATCGAGCGGCCGGAGATTCTCGTTCCGTTGGACGGTTCGCCGTTCTCCGAGACCGTGCTCCCCTATGCTAAGGAGATGGCGCGCCTGTTCAACGGCAAGCTGCTGCTGCTGCGCGTCGTCGTGCGCCCGCCGCAGTGGATTGACCCCATGGTCGTCGCTCCGTACCCGACTGAGGAAGTCGTGGCCCGTGGCGACGAGGAAGCTCACGCCTACCTGAAGGCGATAGCAACGCAGCTGGCGGCAGAGGGGTTCGAGGCGCGCGCTCGCGTCCTTAACGATGGAGCGGCCGACGCCATTCTGGACTCATGCTGCGGCTCCGACATTCGCCTGGTCGTCATGGCGACGCACTGCCGCCACGGGCTGGGTCGGGTCATGTTCGGGAGCGTAGCAATGGCCGTGCTACACCACGGACGGCTGCCCATTCTCCTGGTGCACCCAACGAAACACGCGCAGGAAGCGCCAAGCGAGGCGGCGAGCGAGCGCGAGCTTGAAAACGCGGCGGGATAAACCCGCGCCCGGGCGAGGCGCCAGTCGCCCAATGAAAGGAGACGCTCGAAATGTACCGGAGCATTCTTGTACCGCTCGACGGGTCGGCCCTGGGCGAGTGCGCGCTCCCGATGGCGGTATGTCTCGCGCGCGCCACAAAAGCCAGTATTGTTCTCGTCCGCGCTGCGTGGGTGCCGGACGAGCCGGGCCTTGACCCCATCGCGTCCCAGATGTGGGCAGCCCGCGAAGCGCGCACCTACCTGGAAGCCGTCGCCGCGAACCTGAGCGCCTACAAAATCCCTGTTGAGACCTTCGTTCCCTTCGCCCTGCCGCACGACGGCATCCTGCGGGAGATCGAGTTGCGCCACGCCGACATCGTTGTGATGAGTACCCACGGCGCTGGCGTGCCGGAGACCAATACCTTCGGCTCCGTGGCGCGGGCGGTTGTCGCGCGCAGCCAGGCGCCGGTGCTCCTGATCCGCAAGGGCCTGGGGTCGCCGAGCCACATGCCAAAGCCCAACGCCGACACGCTGCTCGTTCCGCTCGACGGCTCGCCCTTCGCGGAAGCGGTCGTGCCGTATGCCGTCGAGTTAGCGCAAACGCTCAAGTGGCGCGTAGTGCTGATGCACATCGTGGTGGAGCCGTCCCAGGAAAGCCCGCTCCTGCGGGAGCATACGGACACGCCGGCGAGCGCCGAACACTACCTGACCCACGTCGCCGACCGCCTGCTGCCCCTGGGCCTGGACGTGCGGCTCGTGGTGCGGACGGGCGTGCCGGCCCACGCGGTGCTGGAGGAGAGCGAGGCCGTCAGCATCGGCATCGTCGTGATGGCGACCCACGGCCACACGGGCATGCGCGAGATGTTGTTCGGGAGTGTCGCCCAGGACGTGCTGCACTATGCCAATACGCCGCTGCTCCTGGTCCGGCCGAGCGACTTGGGGGGCGAGGGGGGCAGCAACGGCGACTTGACCGCCCAAATGGTTGAAAGGATGGCCCGCGGCTGATATACTTATAGGAGTGCATCCCAAACCTGGTGTATCTCCTTGATGAGCACAAACGACCTTCGTCTGTTCACAGGTCTGACCCCCGCCGAGGAGGCGGAGGTCCGCGAGCATGGCCGGCGCCGCGCCGTAGAGCGCGGCGCTTTTCTCGTTCACCAGGGTGATCCCGCCACGAGCATCTTCTACATGGACGCGGGGCGCGCCAAGCTCAGCCAGGTGACGCTCGAAGGCCAGGAAGTGACGTTCCGCTACCTGGGGGAAAGCGACACGTTCGGGGCCATCGCCATCACACCCGGAACCGTCTATCCCGTGTCGGTCGAGGCCGTCGAGAGGTGCGAGGTGCTCGTCTGGGACCGCGAGACGATGCAGCAGCTCATGGCGGCGAACGGCCGGCTCGCCCTGAACCTCACCACGATCCTGACCAGCATGGTGCGCCAGCTTCAGGACCAGGTGCGCGAACTGGCGACCGAGCGCGCCGAGCGGCGCATCGCCCGCGCGCTGACGCGACTCGCCCGTCAGATGGGCCGCCGCGTCGAGAACGGCGTGCTCATAGACATGCCCCTCTCGCGCCAGGACCTCGCCGAGTTGACCGGAACCACCCTCTACACCGTCAGCCGCGTCCTCAGCCAGTGGGAGCAGCAGGGGCTGGTGGAAAGCGGCCGCGAGCGCATCCTGCTGCGTGTCCCGCACCGCCTCGTCCTCATCGCCGACGACCTCCCCCCCCCCACCAAAGAGTAACATCCTCCTCCACTGAAAACAACCCTGGCTGTCATGCTGGGCGGAGCGGAGCATCCTCCGGTGCTCCGGGGGGGCCCTTCGCTGCGCTCAGGGCGACAGCGTTTGGTGTCATGCCGAGCAGAATCGAGGCATCTGGGCCGCGTTCGGGCCGCAGCCCAGACCCCTCACTGCGTTCAGGTCTTGCAAAGAAGATAGAAACGCAAAGACGCAGAGGCGCAAAGAAAGGCAACAGGGGTTTCCCCTTTGCGTCTTTGCGCCTTTGCGTTCCCAACTCTTGCTGGGGTGCTTCATGTTGTTTGCGCTTGCGCAAAGACGGCGGCCCCGGCCTGGGATATGATAGTCTCGAAGGAGATTCCCATGGAACGCGCACTGGCCGACATGACCCTCGAAGAAATCCTAAATCAGTGGCCGGAGACGGCGGCCGTCTTCATGCGCCACCGCATGGCGTGCGTCGGCTGCGACCTGGCCGGGCTTGAGACACTCGCCGAGGCGGCGTCCATTTATGGTCTCAATCTTGCTACCTTTCTTGACGAACTCCGTCAAGCAGTCAACCAGACCCCCGTCGGCTGACATCCCCAGGAGGAAGGATACCCCGCTCATGACTCACCCGTCTCATTTGCCACTCCGCTCTATCATCGTCGCCGCGATTCTTATCGCAATCGCTCTGTTCGCTGCTGCCTGCGGGCAGAGCAACACAGCCGCCTCGACCGAGGCCGCGGCCCGGCCCGCCGGCCAGGCGCGACCGGCGCAAATCACGGAGCAAGAGCTACAGCGCATGATCCTTGCGACGGCCACGCCGGACACCGCCCAAGCCCCGGCGGCTTCCGGCCAGGCATCGGCCGCCAACGCCGCGGCGGGCATGGGCCACATGCCGATGCCGGCGAGCGGAAGCGGCCAGACATCGGCGACCAATGCGACCGGCATGGGCAACATGCAGATGCCCGCCTCGGCGGCGCAGGCCAAGAGCAACACACCCCAGGGCAATCAGCCCGCCGCGCCGCAGCAGCAGGGCGGCCCGTCTGGCATCGGCGTCGTCGCCAACGTCTCGTACACCCTACGCACGAGCATTGCCGATGGCAAGCTCGGCTTCATGGGCGTCGGTGGCGACATTGACGGCAAGCTCAACCCGACTCTGCGCGCCAGGCCGGGCGACACCGTCCAGGTCACGCTCATCAACGGCGACGGCGCCGAGCATGACTGGGTCAGCCCCGACTTCAAGGCGCAGACAGACAAGGTCTCAAGCAAGGGCGGCAGCAGCGTGACTGTGTTCAAGGCCGACAAGGCGGGCGACTTCGTGTACTACTGCTCCGTCCCCGGCCACCGCCAGGCGGGCATGGAAGGCAAGATCACGGTGGGCGATGTGGCGGCGACGGTCCAGGGCGCAGACATCAGCCGCGACCCGGCGGACCTGCCCGGCCCGCTGAATCGCAATCAGCCGCAAAACGTGCGTGTGGACCTGGAGACGGTCGAGCTTGAAGGCCAGCTGGCCGACGGCGTCACCTACACCTTCTGGACATTCAACGGCAAGATTCCCGGCCCGTTCATTCGCGTCCGCGAGGGCGACACGGTCGAGGTGCATCTGAAGAACCGCGCGGGCAGCAAGATGGCCCACTCGGTGGACTTCCACGCCGTGACCGGCCCCGGCGGCGGCGCGGTGGCGACGCAGACGCAGCCCAACGGCGAGACGGAGTTCACGTTCAAAGCCCTCAACCCTGGCCTGTATGTGTACCACTGCGCGACGCCCATGGTCGCCCACCACATCGCCAACGGCATGTACGGCCTGATCCTGGTCGAGCCGGCCAACGGCCTGCCCAAGGTTGACCACGAATACTACGTCATGCAGGGCGAGGTCTATACCCAGGGCGCGCTCAAGCAGCAGGGCCACCAGGAGTTCTCGGTGGACAAGCTGCTGGACGAACAGCCAACCTACTACATCTTCAATGGCTCGACCGACGCCCTCACAAAGAAGTACCCGCTGAAGGCCAAGGTCGGCGAGACCGTACGCATCTACTTTGGTGTCGGCGGCCCGGACGCCACGTCCTCCTTCCACGTCATCGGCGAGATCTTCGACAGAGTTTACAACCAGGCGTCTCTGACGTCCGCGCCGCTGACCAACGTCCAGACGACGACGGTCGCCCCCGGCGGCGCAACGACGGTCGAGTTCAAGGTGGACGTGCCCGGCCGCTTCATCCTGGTGGACCACGCTCTGTCGCGCATGGAGCGCGGGCTGTCCGGCTATCTGATGGTGGACGGCGATCCCAAGCCCGACATCTTCTTCGCCGACCCCGCCAAGTCGAGCATCAACGGCGGCGGCAGCGGCCACTAAGGGCTGACAGCCGCGACCGGCGAGCAGAAAAGGCGCAGACCCCGCCGATGGGGCCTGCGCCTTCGCTGTGGCCGTAAGAACAACTCATGTAACAAATCATGTAGTGACGACTTTAGTCGGCTCTCGGCATGCCGACTGAAGTCGGCGCTACATGGCTGCGGAAGTTAGTACAGGCTATCTATGCGGTCCTTCTCGATGGCACGCGCCGCCATGTCGGCGTAGCCCTGCGCGAGGCGCAGCAGGTCGGCGAAGCGCGGGTCCTGGGTGTGGCCGCGCCGGTAGCGGTAGTAGATCTGCTGGATGATCACGGCATTCTTATACAGCCCGTAGACGTAGTAGAACAGGATACCGGACACGTCCCGCCCGCTGCGCTGGCCGTAGTACTCCACGAAGCCGCGCCGGTCGAGATTGCCGGGCCGGCTAGTCAGGCCGAAGCGCTGTAGCTCCGGCGGGTCGTCGGCCTCCGGCCAGTACGCCAGCGTCGTGCCCACGTCCATCAGCGGGTCGCCGAGCGTTGACATCTCCCAGTCGAGGATCGCTTTGATCTGCCGCAGATCCGCCGGGTCGAGGATGACGTTGTCGTAGCGGTAGTCGTTGTGAATCAGGGACGCGCCCCGCTCGCCCGGAATGCTCGCCGCCAGCCACGCCGCGACGCGCTCCATCGCCGGGATGTCGTCGGTGCGCGAATTCTCGTAGCGCTTAATCCAGCCGTGAATCTGGCGCGTCGGGTAGCCCTCCGGCTTGCCGAGATCCCCCAGCCCTGCCGCCGCGTAATCCAGGCCGTGCAGCTCCACCAGCGTGTCAATGAGGGAGAGACACAGGTCGTGCATGAGTTCCGGCTCCAGGACGATGCCCGGCGGCAGCGGCGTTCGCAGCACGACGCCGCGCACACGCTCCATGACGTAGAACGGCGCGCCCATCACATCGAGGTCCTCGCAGTACGCCAGCGGCCGCGGCACCTTTGGGTAAACGCGGATGAGCGCGCTCAGGATGCGATACTCCCGCCCCATGTCGTGCGCGGTCTTGACGCTGGAGCCAAACGGCGGACGGCGCAGCACCATCTCGCGGCCGCCGAGGCGCAGCATGTACGTCAGGTTCGAGAAGCCGGCCGGGAACTGCTCCACATCGAGCGGCCCCGTCGCATCGGGAATCACGGCGCGCAGGTACTGCGCCAGCCGCGCCGTGTCCAACTCCTCGCCTTGCCGCACCTGTCCGGGCCTATCCAGCCATTCCGTGTCCATCATGGCATCCTCCGCCGTAGCTCTGGTTCGCCCTCATTCTACCCGACACAGCCTGCCCGCGCAAGGTGACGTCGCACTGCCGAGCTTTGACAATCGCCGCGCCGGCTCGTAGAATGAATCGAGGCATCCAGGGCGACGCATGGAGGCGGGGCGCATGACAACATATGCAGAAGGGGCAATTCTGTGGGAACCGTCGGAGGAGTTGAAGTCAGGCTCGACCGTCAGGCGATACCTCGACTGGCTGAAGGCCACGCGCGGGCTTGACTTCGCCACGTATGACGAGCTGTGGCAGTGGTCGGTGGACGACATCGAAGGCTTCTGGGCATCCGTCTGGGAGTTCTTCCACATTCAAGCCACCCCCTACACCGCCGTGATCGAGTCCCACGCCATGCCGGGGACGCGCTGGTTCCCCGGCGCGCGGCTGAACTACGCCGAGCACGTCTTCCGCAACCGCACCGCGGACCACCCGGCGCTCATCTTCCAATCCGAGCGGCAGCCCCTTACCGAAGTCTCCTGGGACGATCTGTACCGACACACGGCGGCCGTGGCCCAGGCGCTGCGCGAGATGGGCGTGACGAGCGGCGACCGCGTTGTGGCCTACATGCCCAACATCCCCCAGGCGCTCGTCGCCTTTCTCGCCTGCGCCAGTATCGGCGCGATCTGGTCGAGCTGCTCACCCGACTTCGGCAGCGGCAGCGTCGTAGACCGCTTCAAGCAGATCGAGCCGAAGGTACTGTTCGCTGTGGACGGCTACCAGTACGGCGGCAAGGTCTTCGACCGCCGCGAGACCGTCGCCGAGATTCAGCGCGCGTTACCGACCCTGGAGCACACCGTCGTCATCCCGTACCTGTCCGCTGATCCGGCTGTCGCGGCTGCGTTGAACGGCGTCCTGTGGCAGTCGCTCCTCGACGCAGCGCCCGAGGCCGAGCTGACCTACGCAGCGGTGGGGTTCGACCACCCTTTGTGGGTACTGTACTCGTCCGGCACCACCGGCCTCCCCAAGCCCATCGTCCAGGGACAGGGCGGCATCCTGATCGAGCATATCAAGGCGCTGGCGCTGCAACACAACCTCCAGCCCGGCGACCGGTTCTTCTGGTTCACGACCACTGGCTGGATGATGTGGAATCTCCTTATCGGCGGCCTGCTCGTCGGCTCGACGGTGCTGCTGTACGACGGCAGCCCGGCCTACCCCGACATCCACGTGCTGTGGCGCTTCGCGGCCGACTCCAGGATGACCACGTTCGGGACGAGCGCGAGCTACATCCTGTCGTGCATCAAGGCCGGCGCGGAGCCAAAGCAGTACGACCTTAGCCACTTGCAGGGTCTCGGCTCGACAGGCTCGCCGCTGCCGGTCGAGGGCTTCCTGTGGGTGTTCGAGCACATCAAGCCGCTCTGGCTGGCCTCCGTCAGCGGCGGCACCGACGTCTGCACCGCCTTCATCTCTGCCTCACCCCTCCTACCCGTCCGCGCGGGCGAGCTGCAATGCCGCGCCCTGGGGTGCAAGGTCGAGGCGTTCGACGAAGAGGGCCGGCCGCTGACCGACGAGGTCGGCGAGCTTGTCGTGACCGAGCCGATGCCGTCCATGCCGCTCTACTTCTGGGACGACCCCGACATGCGCCGCTACACCGACGCCTACTACGCGATGTATCCCGGCATCTGGCGCCACGGCGACTGGATCAAGATTACGCCGCATGGTGGCGCCGTCATCTATGGGCGCTCGGACTCGACCCTCAACCGGATGGGCGTGCGCATGGGAACAAGTGAGTTGTATAGCGCGGTGGAGGGCGTGCCAGAGGTCGTGGATAGCCTGGTGATTGACCTGGAAGGCTTAGGCGGACGCTCGTTCATGCCGCTATTCGTTGTGCTACGCCCCGGCGTCACCCTCGACGACGCGCTCAGAGCGCGCATCAAGGCCCGCATCCGCGACACACTGTCGCCGCGCCACGTCCCCGACGAAATCTACGCGGTGTCTGAGATCCCGCGCACGCTCAACGGCAAGAAGCTCGAGGTGCCGATCAAGAAGATTCTGATGGGCATCCCCGTCGAGCGCGCCGCCAACACCGACTCGATGAGCAACCCGGACGCCCTCAAGCCATTCCTCGACCTGGCTCAGGAGCTGAAGTAAGCCCGCCCCAAACTTGCCGGGGTGTACTAGAATCTAAGCATATCCGCTGCACATCTTTCACCGCTCATGCGTCGCATAGTCACACCAAAGGGAGCCTCCGAATGACTGCTCAACCCGACCTCAAGACTGTCGGACGTCGCATTCCCCTGGCCGATGGCCTGGAAAAGGTGACGGGCCAGGCGCGGTATTCCGCTGACAGCATCCTGCCCGGCATGCTGCACGCGCGGCTTGTCCTCAGCCCGTATGCCCACGCCCGAATCCTGTCCATTGACACGTCCCCGGCCCTCGAAGTACCCGGCGTCGTCGCGGTGCTGACCGCCGACGACCTGCCGACGCGGGGCCGCACGCCGACGAACCGCAACAGCGCGACACTCGCTCGGGACCGCGTGATCTTCCGCGGCCAGCCGGTCGTGATTGTCGTCGGCGAGACCGAGGGGGCCGCGGCCGACGGGGCCGACGGGGTGTTTGTGGACTACGAGGAGCTACCGGCGATCGTTGACCCTGAGCTGGCCCTGGAGCCGGACGCCCCCCTCGTGTGGCCGAACGGCATCCCGAAAGACGAAGTCAACCTGGCCGAGATCCACGCGGGCGCGGTGGCCGACGACGAGAAGCCGACGTCCCACGGCAACCTGTCGGGAACCGTCAACTTCGACCGGGGCGACATCGGCGCGGGCTTCGCCGAGTCCGACGTCATCATCGAGCGCACCTACCGCATCGGCATCGTCCACCAGGCCTACCTGGAGCCGCACGCCGCCGTCGCGTCGTGGGACCCGATCCGCGAAGAGCTGACGATCTGGACGTCCACCCAGGGCCAGTTCGGCGTGCGCGACGAGTCGGCGCGCCTCCTCAAGCTGCCCAAGAGCAAGGTCACGGTCATTCCGACGAAGGTCGGCGGCGGCTTCGGCGCAAAGTACGGCATCATCGAGCCACTGGTCGCGGCAACGTCGGTCGCCCTGGCTAAGCCGGTGCGGCTAGTGCTGACGCGCAGCGAAGACTTCCTCACCACGACGCCCTCGCCGGCCACGGTCATCCATCTCAAGACCGGCGCGAAGCGCGACGGCAGCGTGACGGCCCTCCAGGCGCGCGTCCTCGTAGACACCGGCGCGTTCCCCTTCGGCCTCGCCGGCATCGTCTGCACGCTCCTGGCGGGCTACTACCGTTTCCCGAACCTGGAGGTGCGCGGCTTCGAGGTGCTGACCCACAAGCCTCAGGTCGGCGCGTACCGCGCGCCCGGCGCGCCCCAGGCGACCTTCGCCATCGAATCCAACATCGCCGACATGGCCGAGGCCCTCGGCCTCGATCCGCTCGAATTCCGCCGCCAGAACGCCATCCAGACCGGCGACCCGATGCCCGACGGTCGGCCCTGGCCGAGCATCGGCCTCAAGGAGTGCATTGACCGCATCGCCGAGCACCCGCTGTGGCGGAACCGCGCGCAGACCCAGGCCAACGGTGGCGGCAGCGTCAGGCGCGGCGTCGGCCTCGCCATCGGCGGCTGGCCCGGCGGTACGTCGCCCGCGTCGGCCGTCTGCCGCGTCGATTCCGACGGGACGATCAACGTCCATATCGGCTCGGTGGATGTCAGCGGCTCGAACACCTCGATGGTCGCGCTGGCCGCCGAGGTATTGGGCGTCTCCCCCGACCACGTGCGAATCATCTCCGGCGGGACGGACACCGTGCCGTATGCCCCGCCCAGCGGCGGCAGCCAGATCACGTACACCGTCGGCGCGGCGGTCCTCAAGGCCGCCGAGGACGTCAAGGAGCAAATCCTGGCCGTCGCCTCTGACATGTTCGAGGCCGACCCACAGGACCTGGAGCTGGCCGACGGCTACGTGTCAGTGCGCGGTGTGCCGAACAAGCGCGAGTCCATCGCCAACATCGTCGAGCGTACCTGGCGCGGCGGAAGCAATTTCCCGCCCATCGTCGGCAACGGCGGCTCGGCCATCAGCATGCAGGCGCCCGGCTTCACGGCCCAGCTCGCCGAGATCGAAGTTGACACGAACACGGGCGAGATCGCCGTACTCCAGAACGTCGTGGTGCAGGATGTGGGCCGCGCCATCAACCCATTGATGGTGGAGGGCCAGGTCCACGGCGGCGCGACGCAGGGCCTCGGCTACGGCCTGTGGGAGGAGCTCGTCTACGACGAGACGGGGCAGCTCATCACCGCCAGCTTCATGGATTACGTCATGCCGCGCCCCTCGACCGTGCCGAACTACGAGGTCATTCTCGTCGAGAACCCGTCCCCGAATGGGCCGTTCGGCGCGCGCGGCGTCGGCGAGCCGTCCATCGTGGCCGGCGCGGCCGCCGTCGGCAACGCGGTCAAGGACGCCACGGGCGTTCGCATCTGCGACCTACCCCTGAAGCCGGAGCGCCTGTGGAGCGGCCTGCACCCGGAAACGAACGGGTAGGCCTTAAGAGGAACAAACTGATGCGTAAGCATGTAGACATCTATCTGGCGAACGGCCACACTGAGAGCCGCGCCGTGAGCGGCATCGAGGCGGTGAAGGCGGGCCGCTACCTCATCGCCCGGACCTTGCTCGACATGGGCGTCGCGCAGGTGGAGCCTCTGTCGCCCGAGAACCCGCTCATCTTCTCGGCCGGGCCGTTCGCCGGCAGCACCTTCTCCAACGCCAACCGCACGAGCGTCGGCTGCAAAAGCCCGCTGACCGGCGGCATCAAGGAGGCCAACGGCGGCGGGACGTTCGGCTACGGCATGGGCCACCTCCGCCTCAGCAGCTTCATCCTGCACGGCGCGGCGCCGGACTGGCTCGTGATTCACTTCAAGAAGGACGGCGGCATTGACTTCGACGACGCCACACCCTACATGGGCAAGGGCAACTTCGAAGCGGCGAGCCTGCTGTACGAGAAGTATGGCCGCAAAGTCGCCATCGCCCTGTGCGGCCCGGTGGGGGAGTATCAGGGGCTACTGGCGGGCATCGCGTTCAGCGACACCGACCTGCGCCCCTCGCGCCTGGCCGCGCGCGGCGGTGTCGGCGCTGTCATGGGCAGGAAGCGCGTCAAGGCCATCATCCTGGACCTGGACAGGGTGCCGCAGTTCCACGACCCCAAGGGCGTGCGCGACGCGACCAAGAGCTACAGCAAGCTCCTGCTCGCCGATGAGGTGGTGACGGGCTTCTACGCGGCCACCGGCACGATGGGCATGGCCGACGTGCAGAACTACATGGGCGGTCTGCCGACACGCAACTTCAGCAGCGGCCAGTTCGCCGACGTCAAGGCGGGTGAGGCGTTCAAGATGGGCGGCGAGTACATCGCGCCGCTGAACCGCTCGCGGGGCGGCAACCACACCCACGCCTGCATGCCCGGCTGCACCATCCAGTGCAGCAACGTCTACGTGGACGAGAACGGCAAGGAAGTCGTATCACCTGTCGAGTACGAGACACTGGGGCTGCTGGGGACGAACTGCGGCATCGGCGACCCGGACCAACTCGCGCTCCTCAACTACGTCGCCAACGACCTGGGCATTGACACGATCGAGACCGGCGCCATGCTGGCCGTGCTGATGGACGCGGGCCTCGCGCCGTTCGGGGATGTGAAGTTCATGCTGGAGGCGCTGGGCGAGATTCGCAAGGGCAGCGAGGACGGGCGGCTGTGGGCGCAAGGCACGGCGCGCGTGGGTGCGCACTACAACGTGCGTCGCGTGCCAGTCATCAAGCAACAGGCGATCAGCGCCTACGACCCGCGCGTCGTGGAGATCACCGGCATCTCGATGATGTCCACGGCCCAGGGCGCGGACCACACGGTAGGGAACCTGCCGCGCGTGAAAAGCCGCCCGATGGACCTGGACAAGCTCAAGGAGCTGAGCCTGTCGGAGCAGGTGAAGACGGCGGCGCAGGACTCGCTCGGCCTGTGCATCTTCGGTCGCAGTGTGACCAACACCAACCTGGACTTCATCTTCCACGCCATCAACACCGCCCACGGCCTCAGCCTGACACCGGAGTTCTACACCGAGCTAGGCAGCGACGCCCTGCGCATGGAGCACGAGTTCAACCGTCGGGCCGGCTTCGACGCTGGCGACGACGAGCTGCCGGCCTTCTTCTACGAAGACCCGCTGCCGCCGACGAACCAGACCGCCCGTTTCCACGGCAGTGACGTCCACGACATCTTCGAGCCGCTCACGGAGCGCGTGGAGTAGCGAGTATAGTGCAAGACGCCGCAGAGGCGCGGCGGATACGGGGGCGCATGGACAGATTCCACCCCTCTGCGTTCGCCGCGCCTCTCCAGCGCTGCACGCCAGGCGGCTATCGGCGGGTGAGGAAGTAGATGGCCGAGACGGCCGTAACGATGTGCATGATCTCCAGCAACACAATCATGCCAATCGGGGCGCCGGGCAGCATCAGCGGCGACGTGAACGAGATCACCAGCACGACCACAGCGATCGCCACGAACCACAGGTCGGAGCGCCGTACCAGGAAATTCAGGATAGAGAACAGAATCCCGGCGCCCAACATGGCCGCCGTCGTCACCACGAAGATCTCCGTCAGGCCGAGCGCGGCGCCAGCCGGCGTCAGGATGCTGGTCGGCATCATGCCGAGCGCCGCGCCGATGAAATAGAGTATTGCGTTGACGACGAGCGCAACAACGTAGGCGATGAGGGTGTTGAACCAGATGCGCGCGAGGGGGCGGCGTTGTGTCGAGCCGCCGGAGGGGGACGTCATTGTAGCCATAATGGTATCTCCTGTGGGCAATGCGATTCAGATTGCCTCTACCCCTTTGATGCTCTTGCCTTACCGGATATTTCCTCACCGCGCGGCGTCGTGAACGCCACAATGCCTCACAAACAATAGAAATCGGGACTGTGTAATGGAGCAATTCTCGGGCTTGGTGGAAGGGCTGGCAGGGATCATCGAGGCGATTGGGGTTCTGATCATCGTCAACGGACTGATCCTGGCTGTGATTGTGGCTCTCTATGAACAGTATCGCCAACACAATGCGCAAGCGGCCTACACCAAGTTCCGCCGACTCTTCGGCCGCATCCTGCTTCTGGGCCTGGAGGTACTCGTGGCCGCCGATATCGTCAGGACGGTCGCTCTTCAACCGAGCATCCAGAACGTTTCCATCCTCGCCTTGCTGGTCCTGATCCGCACGTTTCTGAGCTGGTCCCTGGTCGTCGAGCTGGAAGGTCGCTGGCCCTGGCAGGCGCCCCGCGACGGCTCGGACGCCCAGGAGGTCTGAAAGCGAGCCGACATGACACCACAGGACTACCTAAGCGCCCACCAGGAGCGCATCCTGGCCGAGCTGTGTGACTTTGCCCGCATCCCCAGCGTCAGCGCCGACCCGGCCTACGCCGCCGACGTACAGCGCACTGCCGAGTGGGTCGCCGATCAACTGCGCCACGCTGGCCCGCTCGATGTGCGCTTCATCGAGACGGAGCGCAACCCGGTCGTCTATGCCGAGTGGCTCGGCGCGCCCACCGCGCCAACGCTCCTGGTCTACGGCCACTACGACGTTCAGCCCCCCGATCCCCTCGACCGCTGGACGAGCGACCCCTTCGAGCCGCAGGTGCGCGACGGCCGCCTCTACGCGCGCGGTGTTTCCGACGACAAGGGTCCGATGTTTATCCCCATCAAGGTGGCCGAAGCCTTCTTCGCCACACAAGGGGAGTTGCCGGTCAACATCAAGTTCCTGATCGAGGGTGAGGAGGAGATCGGCAGCCCCAGCCTTGAGCACTTCATCGCCGACCACCGCGACCTGCTCGCCGCCGATTGGGTGCTCTCCGCGGACGGCGCGATGTGGCGCATTGACGAGCCGTCCATCACCGTGTCAAGCCGCGGTATGGTCGCCCTGGAGCTAACCCTGACCGGCGCGAGCAAGGACCTGCACTCCGGCCGTTACGGCGGCTCGATGGCGAATGCCCTGCACGCGATGGCCGAGCTAGTCGCCAGCCTGCACACGCCGGACGGCCGCATCGCCGTCGAAGGCTTCTACGACGACGTGGAGGTTCTGACCGACGAGGAACAGGCCGCCATCCGCGACCTGCCATTCGACGAGGGCCGCTTCCTGGCGCAGGTCGGCGCCCCGGAGGTGTTTGGCGAGCCGGGCTACACGACGCTGGAGCGCCAGTGGACGCGCCCGACGCTGGAGATCAACGGAATGTGGGGCGGCTACATGGGGCCGGGCAGCAAGACCGTCACGCCCCACGAGGCCCACGCCAAGATCACCTGCCGCCTCGTTGCGCGCCAGAAGCCGGAGCTTGTGCTGGCGCAAGTCGTCCGCCACCTGGAGAGCCACGTGCCGCGCGGCGTCCGCCTGACCATCACCACGGACCGCCACCAGGCCAACCCGTACCGCATCCCCGCCGACCACGTCGGTCTCACCGTCGCCCGCTGCGCCTTGACCGAAGTCTACAGCCAGGAACCGCTCATGGTGCGCATGGGCGGGACGCTTCCTGTCAGCGAGTTGTTCAAGCGCCTGCTGGGCATTGACACCGTGTTCTTCTCCTTCTCGACGGCGGATGAGGACTTCCACGCGCCCAACGAGTTCTTCCGCGTCCACCGCCTGTACGAAGGCTTGCAGGCCTGGGCGCGCTACTGGGAGATGACTTCACAGTCGTAGCCTGACACCATGCCGGTTGAAGACGCGCGCCGCACTGAACGCCGCTTCTACCCCTCCTGATTGACGGCGATGAGCGGCAGGTACAGACGCATCGGAGGTATAGGTGTCGGAGTAGCCGTCGCCGTTGAGGTCTGCGCAGGCGTCGCCGTCGCCGTCGCCGTTGACGTGGCCGTACCGGTGGAGGTCCGCGAGGGCGTCGCGGTCGCCGATGCAGTAGCCGTTGACGTGGCCGTAGCCGTTGAGGTCCGCGCAGGTGTCGCGGTCGCCGATGCAGTAGCTGTCACCGTCGCTACCGTCATGGTGGCTGTCGGCAAAGGGGTTCGGGTGATGGTGGCCGTGGTTGTCGGCGTCGTGGTCGCCGTCGCGGAGGGTGTCCGCGTGGCCGTCGGCGCTGTCCTCGTGGCGGTCGCGGTTGGCGAGGGCGTCCGCGTGCTCGTCGGTGCGGTGGTCGCCGTGGCTGTGGCGGACGCCGTGGGCGTGGGAGTCAAGGAAGGCGGAGGTCCGCCCAAGCTCGCGCCCCAAAAGCCTCCCTGCAAGCTGTAACCGCTACCCCCGAGCCTGTTCGCGCCTGACTGGCCGATGCTCCCGGCCAGGGAGTATCCGCCGCCGCCGCTCATAGTCGCGCCGCCGCCGGTAACCACACCCCACGTCGGGTCATACCCGCTGCCCGACTCCGCGAAGCCCCCCGCCACGACGAGACCGAGCGCAACCCCGGCGGCTACGATCCACCAGCGTAAGTGTTGTGGTCGCATGGGATAATCCTCACTGGCCCGGCTTAGTGCAGGACGACGAGCATGCGGATGCGGCCCATGCCATTGGTGTGCGCCTCGAGCGCTTTGCCGACGATGGTTCCATTCGGCGCGTCTGGCTTCGCCTTCATCGCGTGGCCCGGCGTCTTCGAGGTTGTCAGTAAGTCGCCCGGCCTGACGGCGCCGTTCTCATCGGTCACTTTGACAGGCGCCACGCCCACCACAGCCAATGGCACCTTGCCTTTGGCGCTATCGCCCATGGCCTGACCCCCCACGAAGCCCGGCGCGGTCGAGTACACGCCCACCACGCTCGTCTGGTACGGCTCGGTGCTCTGTGTCAGCTCGCCATCTTCGCCGACAACCAGCACGTCGCCCGGCTCCAGGCCGGCCTTGCCGCCCAACATCTCGGCGAAGTCGGCGGCCGGCGAGGCAAACGCGCCGTCGGCACGGACATCCCCCGACGTTGTAACCCTAAACTTGATATCCGTTTCCGGCTGGTTGACGGCCCGAATGAAGTCACCGCTGCCATTCTGAAGATAGAGCACCTCGCCGGAGCCGCCGTTAGCAAAATGAGCCGTGGCGAAGTTGCTACTGTTCGTCAGGTAGGCAGCCATCCCGGCGGCCTGCTGAACGTTGCGCACGCGCAGTGCGGCCGCGTCGCGCGCCGAGCCCTGGCCGTAGATGTGCGCTCCAATGCCGCCGTTCGTGTTCTCGAAGTAGCCGCCGGCGCCGCCAGGAGAAAGGCTCGTGCCAAAGACCCCGACACTGAAGCCGCTAAGCGCGTCCGACTCGCCAACGACCCCGCGTCCGCCCGCTGCTCTGACTGTACCCAGAACCCCGGTGGGGGTGCTAGTTGTGGCGTCGTTCGTCCCATAAACACCCGCGCCTCCCGAAGCGCGTGTCCTTCCGACCACGCCATAGGCGACAGGATCGCCACCGCCACCAACTTTGTCTCCGGCGACAACCTGCGTGCTAACCGATTCCCCGTACACTCCCACGGTCCGGCCCGTCGAGCTGGTCGCGTACCCGGCAACGGCCGCGGCGTCGTCGGTCCTAGACGCGGTCAGGCCCACAATCCCGGCCGTGGTCCCAGCCGAGCTGTTGTGCTCCCCGTAGACCGCCGGCCCATCGCCCGCGTTAGTGATGGAGACGGGCGCAGCGCTAAGGTTCACGTCTGCGGCGAACGGGAGCCGCAGGCCGAGCGCCTGGCTGGCGGACAGGGCGAACGGCGCGGCGGTGATGGGCTGACGTGGGACGAGCGTCACAAAGTCGGCGTCGCCCGGACACTTCACCTGCACCTCCAGCCAGCGCTCCTCCCCATCGAATGCATACTCCCCGAACAGCCCCGAGCTGTTCAACTGCGCGGTGAACACGCCATTGGCCACCGTCACCCCATTCTCGATGTCGGTGATGCCGAGCTGCCCACCCTCGCTGAGGCTGTCCCACAGGCCAAACTGCATGTCGCAGGCGACAGGCGCGTTGCCCCCAATCGGGATTCCGTTCCGCGCCAGTCGGCCCTGGTAGGTAAACGCCGGACCCATCGCATCGCGCGGGGAGCGGGCGCGCGCCGGCGACGGGCCTTGAGCAGCGGCCACCCCCCAAAAGGCGAAGGCTAGAACCAGGATCAGCAACAGGATGGCCCGATGAATTCGCATGGGTATCTCCTTTGTCTGCCTACGGCTGTTAATCTGCGGCCTGGATATTATAGTACCAGTCGCTCGCCGGCCAAACGGCCCCGGCGTACTTATCGGCATCTTCGGGGCAGCCTGGATCATGCGCTCCTCGCTGGCGCAAGGGTTCACCAGCCTCGATCAGATCGGCTTTCGCTCCCTTCGGCGCACGCTCATCGCCGTCGTGCTGGCCTGCATTGGACGTGATGCGTACGCTGCCATCATCGTGCACAACTACCTCGGCATGAAAGGTCGCTAATGCTCTCCATGCGATGGCCGAGCTAGTCGCCAGCCTGCTTATGGGCCTTGTAGTTGCTGTTTGTGCTGCACGGATTGCTCAATCAAGCTGCCCAGCACCGACAGATCCACATCGTCTACGGTCTTGATGTACAAGCAGCCTTTCCCGGCCTTGTATTTGCCGAGCTTCTCGAGCAAGGCGTCTTGCTGCGGGAACCCTGATAGCACATACAAAGCCAGGTTGTCTTTGCGGGGCGCGAAGCCGACCAGGAATGTATCGCCTTCATGCCCGCTCGCGTACTTGTAGTGATAGTGGCCGAACCCGACCATGCTCCCTGACCACAGCGTCGGTTTGGCGTGGGTGATCTCCCGCATCAGCTCTAGGAGAGTGAAGCAACTCTGGCGTTTCTTCGCATCGCCGATGCCGTTCAGGAACGTCTCAACATCTTCGCCTGTGGGCTTCGTCTTCTGGTCTGGCATGTCAACTCCCTGGAATCTCGGGGCGCAGCGCGCCGGCAATTTGCTCAGCCGTCATCACTCGCGCGAACCCTTTACGCAGGACGCACAACTCCACTTCCTGCAAGTCCGGATCGTCGGTTGCGGTGAGGTCGCTTCCGAATACGACCTGGAAGCCCCGCTCATAGCCCTGCCGCGCCGTCGTGCCGCAGCAGAAGTTCGTGAGCGTGCCGGTGATAATAATTGTGTCGCGGCCGAGGTTACGGAGGATCGTTTCGAGCGGCGTGTCATAGAACGCCCCATACGACGGCTTGAAGATGACGATGTCCTCGGGCTGGGGGAGCAGCTCGTGCCAGATGCGGCCATCGCGGAACCACGCGCTGTCGTCCCCATTCGCCGGATAGCGGTTGGGCATGAACGCACCTGAGCGAGGGCGATCGAGAAAGTGATGGGTCGCGGCAAATGCCGTGTAGATAACGGGAACGCCAAGCTCGCGACAGGCGGCGATCATCTCGGCGACGCGCGGCACGATGCGCGTGGCCTCCGGCACCCAGTACGCCGTCCAGCCTGGTTTGACGAAATCATCCTGCATGTCAATCACAAGCAGGGCGCAACGATCCGGGATGATGTCGAACGTCGCCTGACCATTCTGATAGGCGTGTCGCGCAAACTCAAGAACCTCGACTTCGGTATACACCTGAGCATTCATCATTGGCATCCTTTGCAGTTAGCGCCTCACTCATACAGCGTAGAGCCATCAACGGTGGGTATAGTATACGCGGTTTGAGGGGAATTCAAACGGCAACACCAGCGCGGTAGAACTCGTCACTATACGGTTCCCTTGACACGGGCCGAAATCTGTGCTTCTATTCTACTAAAGATTCTACTAAACTATCCCCCGCACAGGAGACTATGTCATGACAACGGACGGTCATGCGCCCGCCTCGACGCTGAAGTCTGGGACTATCGTCGGCCCCAACCTGCCCCAGGTGCCGTGGGAGGAGCGCCCCACCGGCAATTCCGACGTCCTCTGGCGCTACAGCGCCAACCCCATCATCCCGCGCAACGCGATCCCCATCGCCAATAGTATCTTCAACAGCGCCGTCGTCCCCTTCAACGGCGCGTTCGCCGGTGTCTTCCGCGTCGATTCGCGGACGCGCGAGATGAACATTCACCGCGGCTTCAGCCAGGACGCCGTCCACTGGGCCATTGACCACGAAACGATCCGCTGGCTCAACGCCGACCCGGAGGTGACCCACTTCGTCCACCGCTACGACCCGCGCGTGTGTTGGCTCGAAGACCGTTATTATGTCACGTGGTGCAACGGCTACCACGGCCCGACCATTGGCGTCGGCTACACCCACGATTTCGAGACGTTCTACCAGCTCGAAAACGCCTTCCTCCCGTTCAACCGCAACGGCGTCCTCTTCCCGCGCAAGATCGGCGGCAAGTACGCCATGCTCAGCCGCCCGAGCGACAACGGCCACACCCCCTTCGGCGACATCTTCTACAGTGAAAGCCCCGACATGGAGCATTGGGGGCGACATCGCTGGGTGATGGGCACCAAGGGCTGGTCGTGGCAGAGCACCAAGATCGGCGCCGGCCCGACGCCCATCGAGACGAAGGAAGGCTGGCTGCTCTTCTACCACGGCGTGCTGACGAGCTGCAACGGCTTCGTCTACAGCTTTGGAGCCGCGCTGCTCGATCTCGATCGGCCGTGGAAGGTGCTGTATCGCACCGCACCCTACCTGCTCTCGCCGCAGACGCTCTACGAGTGCGTCGGCGACGTGCCGAACGTGGCGTTCCCGTGCGCCGCGCTCACGGATGCCGCGACCGGCCGCATCGCCATCTACTACGGCTGCGCCGACACGGTAACGGGGCTGGCGTTCGGGCAGGTGGACGAGATTCTGGACTACGTGAAGGCGAACTCCGACGTCTAGGGTCCGCCCATCGCGATTCGTTCGTCTCCATCAATATCCATCGCTTATGGACGCGATTCATGGATGATCATACATGACCAGCAACGACGAGACCGGCTGGGTCATCAGCCTCGACGTGGGCGGCACCTCCATCAAGAGCGGAATCGTCGCCGAGGGGGCACAGATGCGCGGCACTACGCGGCGCACGCCGATTGCGGAGGGCGGAACCGCTGAGGAGATTCTCGGCACGTTCCGCGCCGTTATCGCCCACGCCCTGACCGAGATGGCCGGCGGAACGGTTCTTGGCATCGGGGTCGGCGTGCCCGGCCCGTTCGACTACGCCACGGGCGTGAGTTTGATCCGCCACAAGTTCGCCGCCATCTACGGCGTCTCCCTGCGCGACGCCCTGGCCGCCTGCCTGCCCGACCAGAGGCGGCCGGTCCTCTTCCGCAACGACGCCGAGGCCGCCATCGTGGGCGAGGCGCTGTACGGGGCCGGGCGCGCCTACCGCTGTCTCATCGGTGTCACGCTGGGCACCGGGCTGGGCACGGCGTTCATCCGCGACGGGCTGGCCGTCCGCGAGGGCGCGGACGTGCCGCCGGGCGGCGAGCTGTACCCCGTACCTTACGGCGACGGGACCGCCGACGATGCCTTCTCCATCCGCGGCCTGCTGTCGCGTCTGCGCCGCCTAGACCCCAGTGTCCACAGCGCAGCGGAGGGGATCCGCGTAGCGCGGGCGGAGCGGCCCGATCTCCAGGCCGGGTTTCAAGCGTTCGGCGCGGAGCTGGGCCGATTTCTGGCCCCGTTTGTGCGGGACTTTTCCGCCGAAGCGGTTATCATTCTAGGTGGGCTGTCCAACGCGCCCGACATCGAGGTCGGCGTCCGGCAGACGCTGAGCGTCCCGGCGATGACCGGCGAGTTGGGCGACCGCGCGGCCATCCTGGGGGCCGCCGCCCCTTTCTTCAGCTCGAACAAGGAGACTACTGTCCCATGATGCACATCGCCGAGTTTCTCCCACCTCAGCCTTCGCTCCTCTGGACGCTGTCGCGCCAGGCCGGCGTGGACTACGCCGTGGGCGGTCTGCCGTTCGACGACCCATTCAACGGCACCGACCGTCCCTGGGACTATATGCCTCTGCTGCGCATGAAAGACCGTTACGAGCAAGCCGGCTTCAAACTGGCGGTCATCGAAGCGCGGCCTCCGCTGGACAAAGCCAAGCGCGGGCTGCCGGGCGGCGAGGAGGAGATTGACACGGTCTGCACACTGATCGAGAACATGGGCCGCCTGGGCATCCCGGTCTGGTGCTACGAGTGGATGACCGGCTTCAACTGGATGCGCACGTCCACCACGACCCCTGCAAGGGGCGGCGCCCTCGTGACCGGCTTCGACCACTCCCTGATGAAAGACGCGCCGCCCCTGGACGGCGCCCCTATTGACGACGACACGCTCTGGGACACGCTGGCCCACTTCCTGCAGCGCGTCCTGCCGGTGGCCGAGCGCGCCGGGGTCAAGCTGTCCATGCACCCGGACGATCCGCCGCTGTCGCCGATTCGCGGCATCGCTCGCATCATGCGCTCCGTGGACAACTACCAGCGGCTCGTGGACATAGCGCCCAGCCCCATGAACACGGTGACGCTATGCCAGGGCAACTTCGCGCTGATGACGAACGACCTGCCGTCTGTCATCCACCACTTCGGGCGGCAGGGCAAGATCTCGTTCGTCCACATGCGCGACGTTGCCGGCACGGCGGAGCGCTTCGTGGAGACCTTCCACGACGCGGGGCCGACCGACCTCCTGGCGTGCATGCGCGCCTACCACGACATCGGCTTCGACGGCGTGTTGCGCCCGGACCACGTCCCGACCATGGCCGGCGACAGCAACGACAATCCGGGCTACTCGTCCATCGGCCGCCTCTTCGCCATCGGCTATATTCGCGGGCTGCACGAGGCGGTCTACGGCAAGGCACAGGAGCAAACACACGACGGTGCAACCACTCTCCCCCATCCAGCTCGAGCCGAAGCTTGATTGCCGCCTGTGGGGCGGCAGCGCGCTGGGGCCGTTCGTCGGCCTCGCCGCACCGCCACCCAACCTGGCAGAGATATGGCTGGTGTACGAGCACAACCGCGTCAGCGGCGGCCTACACGACGGGGCAACGCTGAAGGACATGGTCGGCCTATACGGGCCGGCGCTGGTGGGAACGCGCAGCTTCGACCGCTGGGGCGAAGACTTCCCCCTGCTGGCGAAGTTCATTGACGCCGCCGACGACCTGTCGGTCCAGGTTCATCCCGGCGACGACTACGCCCACACGGTCGAGGCGGCGACCGGCTTCCACGGCAAGACTGAGGCATGGCACGTCCTCCAGGCAACGGCGGACGCGGCGGTCATCCACGGCTTCAGCGCCCCCACCGACCGCCAGCGCTTTGCGGCGGCTGTGGCGCAGGGAACCGCGCTCGACAACCTGCGTTACGTCCCCGTGCAGGCGGGGGACACGATCTTCGTGCCGGCGGGAACGATGCACGCCATAAACGCCGGCGTGATGCTCTTCGAGATCCAGGAGAAGTCGGACCTGACGTATCGCGTGTACGACTACGACCGCCGCGACGCTCAGGGCCGCCCGCGCGACCTGCACATCGAGCAGGCCCTCGCCGTCACGAATTTCGACAGCCCGGCGCCGGCGAAGCTCGCGCCGCTGCCCCTCGCGCCGGGCCGCTGGCTGCTCGTCGAGTGCCCGTACTTCGTGATGGAGCGCTGCGAGTTGAGCGCGGCGACACGGCTTGCCACGGATGATGCGACTTTCGAGATCGTGACGGTGATTGGCGGCGCGATGGACCTGCTCGCCGGGGACGGCGCAACCCACCTACCGCGTGGGAGCGCCGTCGTACTGCCGGCGTCCCTCGGCGCGTATCAGCTCATGCCGTCACCGGACGTCACATTCCTGCGCTGCTACGTCCCCTAGTGGGTCGCTTGGCACGATCATCGCCATTGTACAGGCTCGGAAAATGGCTACGGGTTCCACAAGCGACCCACTAGTGATGTGCGACGCTCAGCATGACAGCCGAGGCGTGTTTCTCAAAAGGATGATCACCCCATGACCAGCCAGACATCGGGCTACGTTGGACGGCCGATGAAGCGCATCGAGGACCGCCGGTTCCTGATCGGCGAAGCGCGCTTCGTCGGCGACATGGTGCGGCCGGGCATGCTCCACGTCGTCGCGGTGCGCAGCCTCTTCGCCCATGCCCGCATCACCCACATAGACGTGGCCGCAGCGCGCAGCGCGCCGGGCGTCGCCGCCGTCGTCACAGCCCGCGACATCGCTGGCCAGCTCGCGCCCGTGCCGTGGCGGGGCATGCCCGACGTGGATGTGACGCCCATCCCGCACCCGATCCTGGCGAGCGACGGCGTCAGCTACGTCGGCCAGGCCGTCGCCATCGTCGCCGCCGAGACCCTCGCCCAGGCCCAAGACGCCGCCGACCTGGTGGTGGTAGACTACGACCCGCTGCCCGTCGTCAGCGTAGCGCGGGCGGCGGCGGGCGGCCCCACGATCCACCCCCACGTCCCGGACAACGTCGCCCTGCACGCCCACCGCGGCAGCGGCGACGTGGACGCGGCCTTTCGCCAGGCGGCCCACGTTGTGCGCGGGCAGTTCCATATCCCGCGCCTGGCCGCCGCGCCGATGGAAACGCGAGGCATCCTCGCCGACTACAACGCGGCAGACGATCTCCTCACCATTTGGGTGTCGGCTCAGGGGCCGTATGGGCCGCGCGCCCAGCTGGCGCAGGCGCTCGGGCGCCCCGAGGAGAGCATCCGCGCCATCGTGCCCGACGTGGGCGGCGCGTTCGGCAGCAAGAGCACCCTCCCCGTCGAGTCGGTGGTCAGCGCCTGGCTGGCGGTGACGCTGGACCGCCCGGTGCGATGGGTCGAGGACCGCCAGGCCAATCTCATGACGACATACCAGGGCCGCGGCCTCGACGCCGATGTGGAAACCGCCGTCGCCGACGACGGGCGCATTACGGGACTGCGGGCGAACCTGACCGTTGACCTCGGCGCGTACCTCTTTGGCCTGCCGCCCATGCACGTCGTCAACTACATCACCGGCGCGTATGCCATCCCCGCCGCCGACGTGAACATGGTTGGCGTCGTGACCAACAAGCCGCCGACCGGCCCATATCGCGGCGCGGGGCGGCCGGAAGCAGCGTTCATCATCGAGCGCACCGCCGACCTTGTCGCCCGCGAGCTAGGCATGGACCCGGCCGAGGTGCGGCGGCGGAACCTCATCCCCCCGGCGCAATTCCCTTACCGCACCGCGGTCGGCGCCGTGTACGACTCCGGCGAATACGAGCGCTGCCTCGACCGCGCCCTGGAGCTGCTGGACTACGAGCAGGCGCGTGAGGCGCAGGCCCGCGCGCGGCAGGAAGGTCGGCTCGTCGGCATCGGCCTCAGCCTGTACATCGAGCAGTCCGGGATTCTGTGGGAGAACGCCAACGTCGCCGTCGCGCCTGACGGCAGCGCCCGCGTCCGCATCAGCGCGACCTCGGCCGGTCAGGGCCACGACACCGTTTTCGCCCAGATCGCCGCCGACGCCCTGGGCATCGCGCCGGAGAGTGTCACGATCGAGAGCGGCG
This sequence comes from Anaerolineae bacterium, assembly GCA_046328525.1. GTDB lineage: Bacteria > Chloroflexota > Anaerolineae > Epilineales > JAHCIE01 > JBDHWG01. The sequence continues at coordinate 637,629 of JAXLWK010000003.1, read as the reverse complement.
ACACGGCGGTCATGGCGCAAGGCATCGGCACGTTCGCCAGCCGCACGACCGTCGTCGCCGGCGGGGCGCTCGTCGGGGCGCTCGACAAGGTCAAGGCGAAGGCAGCCGAGATCGCCGGTCACTTGTTGGAAGTGGCGGCGGAGGACATCGAGTGGCAGGACGGCCGGCTCAACGTTCGCGGCGCGCCCGATCGGGGCATGGCGTTCCAGGCGGTCGCCGCCGCCGCCTACCAGGCCGCGAGCCTCCCGCCCGGCCTGTCCGTCGGCCTTGAGGAGTCGGCGCAGTTCGCCCCCAGGGGCCCGGCGTTTGGCTACGGGACCTACGCCACAATCGTCGAGGTGAGCCGCGACACCGGCCAGCTCACGATTCAGCGTTTCGTCGCCGTTGACGACGCGGGGCGCATCGTCAACCCGCTCCTGGCCGAGGGGCAGGTGATCGGCTCGTTGGCGCAGGGGCTGGGCGAGGCGCTGACCGAAGAGATGGTGTACGATGAGTCGGGACAGTTGCTCACGGCGACCTTCATGGACTACGGTGTGCTGCGCGCCGCCCAAATGCCGCCGATCGTGACGGATTTCCTGGAGACGCCCTCACCACTCAACCCCCTCGGCGTCAAAGGCATCGGCGAGGCGGGCACAATTGGCGGGCCGCCGGCGATTGTCAACGCGGTGGTGGACGCCCTGGCGCCGCTGGGCGTGCGGAGCGTGGACATGCCCGTGACGGCGGAGAAGCTGTGGCGGCTGATTTCGCCTTGACCGGTAGAGGGGCCGGGCGTACAATGGAGCCGGTCTGACCGCGCACTTATAAGGTAGCCATGCTCACGCCCAAGCGCCTGATCCGTCTCGTGGCGCGCTTTGCTCTCGTCTGGTTCGTGGAAGCGATATCCCTCCTCATCACGGCGTGGATTGTCCCAGGTTTCACAATCACGGCCGAATCGCGCGGGGCCTTGATCATCGCCAGCGCCGCGGCCCTGGTGCTGGCCTCGATCAACCTCCTCCTGCGCCCCGTCCTCCTCCTGCTCGCCCTGCCGCTTGGCTTCATCCCCGTCCTGATCGTCGGCATTCTCCTCAATGCGGTCACTCTCTGGCTGACCAGTGAGCTTATCGAGGGCTTCGTCATCACGGGGTTCCTTCCCGCGTTCGTCGGCGCGTTCGTTCTGGCCGCCGTCAACCTGTTCCTCACGGCGTTCATTCCGATTGGCGAGGACGACTCCTTCTTTAGCGGCCTCATCACGCGCCTCAGCGGGCGCGAGCGCTTCCCTGACTGCACCGAGGACGTCACCGGCCTGGTGCTGATGGAGATTGACGGCCTGAGCTACTGGCACATGCAGAAGGCCCTCGCCCAGGGGTGGATGCCCAACACCGCCGCGCTCATCACCGAGCAGGGCTACGTCCTGTCGCGGGTAGACTGCGGGCTGCCCTCCCAGACGTCGGCGTGCCAGTCGGGCATCATGTACGGCGACAACTTCGACATCCCGTCGTTCCGCTGGTATGACAAGGACGAGCGCAAGCTCTTCGTCTCCGGCAGCGACGCGGCGATCATCAACGCGCGCTACTCCAAGGGGAAGGGCCTGATGCGCGGCGGATCGAGCATCAACAACATGCTGGCCGGTGACGCCCTGAAGTCGCAGCTGACCCTGGCGACCCTGACGGGCGGCGCGCCGGAGGAGCAGCAGGGCCGCGCGCGAGACCTGTACTACCTGTTCCTCGACCCGTTCTTCTTCTCGCGCGCCGTGGTGTTGTTCGGCTGGGATGTGATTGTCGAGCTGTGGGAAGGCTTCATGCAGCGCGTGCGGAACGTTCAGCCACGCCTCAACCGAACGGCGCATTTCTACCCGTTCATCCGCGCCGCGACGACGACGCTGATGCGCGACATCCCGGCCTACCTGATGGGCCTGGACATCGTGCGCGGCAGCCCGGTGCTCTACTCGACCTACGTTGGCTACGACGAGGTCGCCCACCACTCTGGCCCGTGGACTCGCGACGCTTTCCGCACCCTCCGCCAGTACGACAAGGTGATCGGCCGCATCCGCGACACCATCGCCCACCACGCCCCGCGCCCATACGAGCTAATCATCCTCTCGGACCACGGGCAGTCGTTCGGGGCGACATTCAAGCAGCGCTACGGCGACGACCTGAAGGAGTTCATCCAGGCGCGGTTGGCCGACGGCATGGCCGTGAGCAACATTGAGAGCGGCGACCAGGGCTCCATGTCCATGATCGCCATGGTCGGCGAACTGCGCAACGCGCAAGCCGTCGGCATCGGCGGGCGCATCGGCCGCGCGACTCTCCAACGCACGACCAATGCCCTGGACCGGGTCGCCCCGAAAGGCCCGCAGAACGTGGGCGAGGGCGAGCAGGTCGTCGTGTGCGGCAGCGGCAACCTGGCCCAGGTCTACTTCGACACGCGGCCGGGCAAGATACCGGTGAGCGAGTTGAATGACGCCCATCCCGGCCTGGTGGACGCCATCGTCCAGCACGAGGGGATCGGCTTCGTGGTGGCCTACGACGACAGCCTGACGCCTATCGTCCTGGGCAAAGACGGGGCGCGCAACCTGCACACCGGCGAAGTCACGGGCGAAGACCCGCTGACGCCCTACGGCGATCCGGAATTCCGCGCCGGCCAGGTGCGGCGCATCGCCGACTTCCCCCACTCCGGCGACCTGATTGTCAACAGCACGCTCTACCCCGACGGCACAGTCGCGGCGATGGAGGAGCTGGTCGGCTCTCACGGCGGCGTCGGCGGCGAGCAGACCGATGCCTTCATCCTGCACCCGGCGGACATGGACGTACCCGCGACGGCGAACTCCGCCGACTTCTTTGCGATGCTCAACGCGCGGCGGGACCGCCCCGCCCCACCGCCGCGCCCCCAGACCACGGACGACGAGGACATCAACCCCTGGGCGCCCAGCGTCCTGTGGCGCGGCATTGCAGACTGGCGGACCTGGCTCTCCCACTGCGTCCAGGCGCTGTCCCTGAGCGCGCGGGGCTTTCGCGGCATCGCCGGCGACCCCTACCTGCAAGGCCCGGCGCTCCTGCTCGTCCTGCTCGGCGCCCTGATCAACACCTACGTCTCTAGCGCTCCGCCGCAAACCCTGGGCCAGGGCGCTGTCCGCTATGCGATCAGCCTCGCCGCGTTCGCCGTCAGCGTGCTCATCTTCCAGGTCACCGGACGCTGGCTCGGCGGCGCCGCGTCGTACACCGTCCTCTTTCGCACGCTCGGCTTTGCGAACGTCTTCACCCTCGTCGCGTTCCTGAGCCTCATTCCCGGCCTCGGCCCGACGGCGAGTACCTTGTCCGCCGTCCTGTTCTATGTGGCTGAGTGGCTCGGCGCGCAGCAGGCCCTGCGCCTGCGCGGCTGGCGGGCGATCTCCCTGCCCATCGCCACTCTCATCATGCTGGCAGCGGTGCTCGTCATACCATACGTCCTATTCAGCGGCGGCAGCCTAGCCTTACAGAACATCCTCTCGCGTTTTGGCTGGGCCTCGCCCCCGTAAGGCCCTCTGTGTCTATTGATCCCCACCACTTCATGGAGCCATCCCATGCGCTACGGTCATTTTGACGACCAGGCCCGCGAATACGTCATCGAACGCCCTGACACGCCGCTGCCGTGGATCAACTACCTGGGTCAGGACAGCTACTTTGCGATGCTGACCCACACCGGCGGCGGCTACTCCTTCTACCGCGACGCCCGCCTCCGCCGTCTCATCCGCTACCGCTACAACGGCGCGCCGGGGGACAGCGGCGGGCGCGCGCTCTACCTGCGCCTGGCGGACGGCGACTACTGGTCGCCCACCTGGCAGCCGACACGCAAGCCGCTGGAGCGCTTCGAGACGCGCCACGGCCTCGGCTACAGCGTCATCTCGTCCACGTATCGCGGCATCAGCGCCAGCCTCACCGCCTTCGTCCCCCAGGGCGAGACCCTGGAGGTGTGGCGCGTCCGGGTGACGAACGACCGCGCCGCGCCGGTGGAGATGGACCTGTTCGGCGTTGTCGAGTTCTGCCTGTGGGACGCCTGGGACGACCAGACGAACTTCCAGCGCAACTACAACACCGGCGAAGTCGAGGTGGACACGGAGCGCGGCATTATCTACCACCGCACGGAGTACCGCGAGCGCCGCGACCACTTCGCCCTCTTCGCCTGCTCTGCGCCTGTCACCGCCTTCGACACGCAGCGCGAGGTGTTCCTCGGCCCGTATCGCGGCTTCGACAGCCCGATTGCCGTCGAAGAGGGCCGCTGCCGCGACTCCGTCGCCCACGGCTGGTCGCCCATCGGCGCGCACCAGGTCAGCCTGTCGCTCGCGCCCGGCGAGAGCCGCGAGGTCGTCTTCCTGCTCGGCTATGTCGAGAACCCGCGCGACGAGAAATTCACGCCGGAGGGCCGGCTCAACGTCTCCCGCGCCCAGCCGGCTATCGCCCGCTACACCGACCCGGCCGCGCTGGACGCGGCGCTCGTCCAACTCCGCCATTCCTGGGATACGCTCTTGAGCGCGTACCAGACGGAGACGCCGGATGAACACATCAACCGCATGGTGAACACCTGGAACCAATACCAGGTCATGGCGACGTTCAACCTGTCGCGCAGCGCCTCGCTCTACGAGTCGGGCATCGGCCGCGGCATGGGCTTCCGCGACTCGAACCAGGACCTGCTCGGCTTCGTCCACCTGCTGCCCGACCGCGCCCGCGAGCGCCTGCTCGACCTGGCGGCGACACAGCTCCCCAACGGCGGCGCGTACCACCAGTACCAGCCCCTCACCAAACGCGGGAACAACGCCGTCGGCGGCGGCTTCAACGACGACCCGCTGTGGCTCGTCCTGGCCGTCGCTGCGTACCTCAAGGAAACCGGCGACGCCAGCATCCTCGCCGAGCCAGCGCCCTACGACAACGCGCCCGGCACCGAGACGCCGCTGATCGAGCACCTGGAGCGCGCCCTGGGCTACACCATGCAGCGCCTCGGACCCCACGGCCTGCCCCAGATCGGCCACGCCGACTGGAACGACTGCCTCAACCTGAACTGCTTCTCGTCGGAGCCGGGCGAATCGTTCCAGACCCACGAGGACGACGGCGACTCGACGACGGCTGAGTCGGTTTTCATCGGCGGCTTGTTCGTGCTGGCGGCGGACGAGATGGCCGACATCGTGCGCCACTATGGCGACGCGGCCGCGGCCGACGTCTACGCCGCCCAGGCGCGAGCCATGGAGCGCACGGTGCTGGCCCACGGCTGGGACGGGGCGTGGTTCACCCGCGCCTACGACCGCTTCAGCGCGCCGGTCGGCTCAAGCGCGTGCGACGAGGGCCAGATTTTCATCGAGCCTCAGGGGATATGTGTCCTGGCGGGAATCGGGCTTGAGAGCGGCGAGGCGCGGCAAGCCCTGGACTCAGTGCGCGAGCGCCTGGCGACGCCCCACGGCATCGTGCTCCACCAGCCGGCCTACACGCGCTACTACCTGAACCTGGGCGAGATTTCGACCTACCCGCCGGGCTACAAGGAGAACGCCGGCATCTTCTGCCACACCAACCCGTGGATCATGATTGCCGAGGCGCGGCTAGGCGACGGCGACGCGGCGTTCGACTACTACACCCGCATCAACCCGTCGGCGCGGGAGGCCATCAGCGACGTGCATCGCTGCGAACCGTATGTGTACGCCCAGATGATCGCCGGCCGTGACGCCGCCACTCACGGCGAAGCCAAGAACTCGTGGCTGACGGGAACCGCCGCCTGGAACCTGGTCGCGGCGACCCAGTGGCTCCTCGGCGTTCGCCCGACCCACGACGGCCTGCTGGTGGACCCGGCCATTCCGGCCGCGTGGGACGGGTTCCGCGTGACACGCCAGTATCGTGGCGCGATTTACGACATCACGGTGCGTAATCCCAATCACGTTAGCCACGGGGTCGTGGAGGTCCGCCTCGACGGCACAATCCTCCCCGACAACCATGTCCCGGCCACGACGCCGGGGAGCCACCACACGATCGAGGCGCTGATGGGGTGACACCTGCGAGGGGACACGCCGGCTAACCGTGGTGCGCCGCGGGGTGATCCTCCGGGATCACCTGGGCGAACCAGACGTAAGCGGCGTAGACCACCTGCGTCGCAACCAGGACAATCAGCGTCAACAGCAGCAGCGTCGAGGACATGCCGCCGCCAAACAGCCCGATCAGGAGGCAGACGACGGCGGCAATCGTCTTCATGAGCGGACTCAGGCGCTCGCCGGTCGGCTCGTCCGGTTCGCGCCGCGACACCAGCTCGATGAGCGCCATGCTCGCCAGGGCGGCCGCCACGGCGCCCGCCGTCAGGAGACGCACGCCGGGCTGCAACTCACCGATCTGGTGCGCCAGGACGTTCTGGATGCCGGCGCTCACGGCGGCGATCGCGACGACCAGTGGCGCGTGGGTGTAGCCCCAGATAAGCGCGTACCAGATGCCGCGTCGCGCGCCTTCGCGCCGTCCGATGAAGTCGAAGTACACCCACCACAGGCCGAAAATCAGCGCCATGCCCAGGACGCCGGTGACGCCAGCGTTGAGCGTCAACACGTCCACATTGGCGACGCCGTTGATGACACCGACGATCGCTTCGCCGAGCACGATGATGACGAACAAGCCGTACCGCTCCGGCAGCTTCGACTTCTTGCTCTGGGGCAGCTTCGCCTGCCAGTTCAACGTGGTAATCGGCGTGAGGAAGTCAATCACCAACCCCACCCCCCACAGAGCATAGCGCATCGGCGGGGGGACGAACACCGAGATCAGCCAGATCAGCGCTGAGACGCTGAACCCGATCGCATACCGATTGCTGACCGGGCGAAAGATCGGGTTGTGGTAGCCGCCGTTGAGCCACAGCGCGATGATGAGGATGCGCGCGACGACGTAGGCGAGGGCAAACTGCGCCGACGCCTTGTCGAGGCCCTCGCTGGCAAACACGGCCATCGCCGCCGGCGGCAGCATCATGAGAAAGACGAACAGCCGGTAGCTCAAGTCGTGCGTCTCAAAGCGCTCGTTGTAGTACGTCCCACCGATCCAGACCCACCACACGGCAATGAACTGCAACACGTAGCCAAAGAAATCTGATAGAGACAGGTGCTCCGCGAGGTGGTGGGCCAGCTGCGAAATCACGACCACGAAGACCAGGTCGAAGAATAGCTCGAGCCACGAGACGCGCCGCTCGTCCTCACCGACCCGTAGTTGGGGGCGCTGCCACCATTGACGTCTTGCCACGGCTTCCCTCCGAGTTACGCAGGATTTCGTGTCCCTCGTGGTTCGAGCGACTATCCACCGCGTAGGTCCTAAGATTATACAATGGCCGACGTATATTTGGCGACAGCGAACCCCAGGTTACTCAAGGCGAAGGCAACGCTGCCCTAGTCACCCACCGCCTGAAAGCGCGGCAGACAGTCCTCAAAATAGCGCCTGGCCGCCCCGTAGTGGCTTTGCACCAGCGACAGCAGCCCCAGGTTCATGAGCGACTGGCCGATTTGCCGGTGGCGACCGAGATTGCGAAACAGCGCCAGGCTCTCGCCGGATGTCGAGTCCCGGGAACAGCGGATCGCCTGCGGCGCTTGTGGATCAAGGGCGCGGACACTCAGCTTGACAGGACCGACTTGAGCGCGTCAATCAGCTTCTCGACATCCGCCTGAGAGTTGTACGCCTGGATCGAGACGCGCACGAACTCACGGCCATTCCAGCGCATCTGCGGAATCTCGATGCGGTACTCGTCCCATAAGCGGGTTCCGAGCTTGTCAAGCGTCCCAACGGGCAAGGGCAAAACGCACATTTGCCCAAACCAGTCCTCGGGGCAGATGTGCTCCATCCCTGTCAATTCGGCCACTCGCTCCCGCGTCCACGCCGTCAGACGATGGCACTCCTGCCGCACCAGCGGCCAGTTGTGCTCGCATTGAAACTCAATCGCCGCCGGCACGCTCAGGTATGGCGCGGGATCATCGGTGCCCATCCACCCGAACCAATCCTGGAAGTCCGAGCCGCTCGGCATCTCGCTTTCCCAGCCCCAGCTCACCACCAGCGGTTCCAACAATGCCTGCATGGCTGGCGGCGCGTGGAGAAAGCCAGCCCCCTTGGGCGACATCATCCATTTGTGGCAGTTGGCGAGGTAGTAGTCGGCGTCCAGTTCATCCAGGTACAGGTCAATGTGCCCCGGCGCGTGGGCCGCATCAATCACGGTGAGGATGCCTGCCTCGCGCGCCCGCCGACACACCTCGGCCACGGGGAAGATGAGCGCTGTGGCCGACGTGATGTGGCTGATGAAGATGACCTTCGTGCGCTCCGTCACGCCCGCCCACAGTTGGTCAACGAAATCGTCGGCGGTTGTGATGGGCAGCGCGATGGGCTGGTTGATGTAGCGAACGCCCTTCTTGGCGCAGTTGAAGCGCCACGTCCGATCGGACGCGCCGTACTCGTGGTTCGTCGCCAGCACCTCGTCGCCGGGCCGCAAATCCAGCGAGCGCGCGACGATATTGACGGCGAAGGTGATGTTGGGAACATAGACCAGGTCGTCCGGACTGGTGTGGAGATACTCGGCCAGGGGCGCGCGTGCTTCCGCCAGCAGATCCCGGATGCGCCGGCCCAAGAATTCGACCGGCTCCCCCTCCAGTTCCCGCTGCCACGCCTGGTAGCGCTCGAACACGGGCCGCGGCGTTGCGCCGAAGCTCCCGTGATTGAGGAACGTCACCTCCGGCCGCAACAAGAACTGATCCCCTGCGCCCGGCCAGGGCAAATTGAACACCGTTTCTGCCACCGCGCTCGTGTGCTGCGTCATGCTCGCTCCCAACACTGCTATCGTGATCGGTCAGGGTTATAACCGGCGGCGGTCATCCGTGCCTCGCATCGGGCGATTATACCCGGATACGCGGTTGAGCGCCAGATCACCGCCTATCGGCGCCGGAGAGCGCGGCAGCGCCGACCGCGGCTCAGGCCACGCGGCGCGGCATGTAGACGGCGATCTCCGAGCCATCAGCGAGAAAGGCCGAGGTTGGCGGCGACGACAGCGCCTCCACAAACTGCGGACCATACAGCCCCGCCACGTCGCAGCAGAACTCCGCCTCGACCGCCTGCCACACGCGCCAGCGTGGATGCGCCACCTGGTACTCGGTCGTCCCACCGTCGCGCTGGCGCGTGTATCCCCAATAGTGTTCGGTGATGAACTGCTCCTCGCTGCCCTCGGCCAGCGGCTGAGGCTCGCCCGTCGGCCGCAGCGCCATGTGGTTCCAGCCGCCCCCGCTCTGCCAGGCATACACGACACGGCCCGGCGTCTGCCCCGGCCCGGTCGGGGCGCTGACCTGCATCGGCAGCGCGACGTATGGCTCGTTGTAGAGCAGCCGCGCGGTGGCCGCGATCGCCGGCCGCGGCACGATCTCGCGGACGAACGTCACGCCGCGCCGCACCTCGCCCCCGATCTCGCGGCGCACGTAGAATCGGAGATTGACCTCCGGGAAATGGCGGTGAAACAGCGCCGGGACGCCGAGGAGCCGCGTGTTCAAGAAACGGAACCCGACGACACTGACCAACGCCTCGCCGCGCCACGTGTCCAACTCGACGCCGGACGGCACGTGCGGCGCGAGAACCGCCGCGTCAACGCGGTAGTTCAGCATCGCCAGGTAGCGCCACTCCCCCGTCAGGAATGTCCGTCGGTGTTGATCGGTGCTTTCGGTCACCTGTCCTCCTCTGGCCGCCGCTCACGCTCACAGCAATGTAGCCATGTCGTCGCCAGTTTGTAGCCACGCCTGTGGTATAGTGAGAGTAAGACATACGGGCATTTGCCCTTCTCGGTCGGTTATGTCCATAGGAGGACGATCATGGAGACACCTTTGGCGCTCGAGAAGGTCCTGACCCTGGATCCGAAGAATGTCATGCCCGGCAATACGGTCGAGCTGTTCGGCCACGTCACCCTGGTCGAAGGCTACGCGGTTCCCAACTACCACGGCTGCCATGCCCTCGTCGCCCTGCGCGACATGCCCGGCAAGATGGTTGTCGTGATGACCACTGAAGCGCGGCTCCAGTCGCTGTTGGAGACGGCGCTGACGAGCAACAATCTCATCGCCTTCATCGGCCAGAAGCTCAACAACCCGCCGACGCCGATGGGCGGCACGTGGGCCTTCGAGGTCTACAGTCTCTACGCGGTCATTCTGTACAACATGAACTAGGCAACACCGACCCCTTCCGGGCACGTCTCTCGGCAAGCCGCCCCGCCGCCTGGCCTGAACACCGGCGCGGGGCGGCCACCTGTTGCGAGCCATGCACGATATGTGCCGCAGCGCCCCTTTGCGCTATAATCTACTCCAACGGCGATGGAGAAGGGGTAGTCATTATGGCGGACTCGGAGAAGACGCGCGTCATCCTGCTCATCGGCACGCAAACCTATCGCGGCGCCCCCTTCATCGAAGCGGCGGAGCGCATCGGGCTAGAAGCGGTCAAGGGCCTGGACATGCCGAAGCCCCTCGCCCGCCAGTGGCGCGCAACGCTTCCTCTCGATTTCCGCGACCCCGACAAGGCTGTCGCCGATCTCGTCGCCTTTGCCCAGGCCGCGCCGGTGCGGGCCATTCTGTGCGTGGACGACAACGGCGCGGTTATCGCCGCGCGCGCCGCCGACGCCCTCGGCCTGTCCCACAACTCGCCTGACGCTTCCCTGGCTGCCCGCGACAAGCTGCGCATGCGCCAGCGCCTGAGCGACGCCGGCGTCCCGGTTCCCCGCTTCCGCCACGTCACCACAGCCGACGATCCGACCCGCCTCGCCGCCGAGCTAGACTACCCCGTCGTGGTGAAGCCGACACACCTGGCCGCGAGCCAGGGCGTGATTCGCGCCAACACTCCGGCCGAGTTTGTCGAGGCGTTCCACTGCACCCGCGCAATTGCCCTCGCTACAGGCGACACCCAGGAGCGACGGCAGATCGCCGACATCCTCATCGAAGACTACATAGACGGCTTCGAGGTGGCGTTGGAGGGAATTCTCGCCGAGGGACACCTCAAGCTCCTGGCCCTGTTCGACAAGCCCGACCCGCTCGTCGGCCCGTATTTCGAGGAAACGATCTACGTGACGCCCTCGCGCCTGCCAGACGATGCTCAGGCCGCGATCCTGGCCTGCGCCGCCGACGCCTGCGCGGCGCTGGGGCTGCGTGAGGGGCCGGTTCACGCTGAGCTGCGCATCAATGAGGCAGGCCCGTGGATCATCGAGGTCGCCGGGCGATCCATCGGCGGGCTATGCTCGAAGACGCTGCGTTTCGGGACCGAGGACATCTCGCTGGAGGAGCTGATCCTGCGCCGCGCGGTGGGCATGGAGATCGCCGACCTCCAGCGCGAGAAACGCGCCGGCGGCGTAATGATGATCCCCATTCCCGCCGCCGGTATTCTGAAGAGTGTCGAGGGAGTGGACAAAGCCCTGTCGGTACCCGGCGTCGAGGAGGTAGACATCACGCTCCCGCTGCAACACCCAGTCGTGCCGCTGCCGGAAGGAGCGAGCTACCTGGGCTTCATCTTCGCGCGCGGGGAGCGTCCCGACGACGTTGAGGCGGCGCTGCGCGAGGCGCACCGACGGCTGCGCTTCACCATCGTGCCGCAGATGCGCCTCATGGCGTGACCGCCAACTCGTCAGGCAGAACGACGCGAAGCATCCCCCGGTGCTCCGGGAGGCCCTTCGCAGGAGTGCTATGAAAGTTCGCTCAAGCCGCGTCGTCGCCTACCGCCACCACCGACTCAAGTCGGTGGCTGAGCGGGCGAAGCCTGCTGATGCAGGCAGGCTTGGCCCCTTTAGCCTGGCACTCAAGTGCCAGGCGACCGCCCGGGCGCTGCATGCCCACCCCGGCCTCACGCGACGCTTTCATCCGTGACGATGCGCCGGCGGGCCTATTTTCGGGGCGCGGCACCCTTCGCCGGCGCTGGCGCGCCCTTCGCGCCGCCTTTCCCGCCACCCTGGTCTTCGGGCGCCCAGCCCTCCGGCATCGGCTCGTCCTCGTCGCCGAAGAGAAACACTTCCATTTGCTCCGTCAACCAGCGCCGCGCCTCCGGGTCTGCCCCCACGAGGCCGTAGTGATTGACGAGAATGACCGACTGGCGCTTCCACATGTCCCACGCCAGCGCCGAGATGTTGTCGTAGATGCGCTGGCCTAGCTCACCGGAGAACGGCGGCTTGTCCAGCCCCGGCAGCCGCCGCTTCAGCTTGGCGCACATGACCATGTGGGGCTGTGGCTCCATGGAGACGGGCACATTGGGCGGCGTCGCGGCTGTCTCGGCAGCCGCGCTATCCGCTTCAGCATCTGGCTGGCCGCCTTCTTGTTTCTCAGGATCATTGCCTTTGAAGAACCGCGAAAACATCGTTCCTATCCTTCCTCTCTCGCGCATCGCGCAGGTCCGCGAATGGCGCGCCTGAGTATCCTTTTCTTCGGCATGGAGGGTGTCTTCTCCCACGCCCCTCTCGCCGCCTTGCTCGCCGCCGACCACGACGTGCGCGCCGTCGTGGTCCCCCGCCCCTACGCTCTGTCGGGCCAAAACGTCGCGCCGCGCCTTCGTGCGCCACGACATTCGCATGGCCTGACGCTGCAACTTGCAGGCCAGCCGAACACGCCGACCATCGTAGACGTGGCGTGGGGCGCGGGCATCCCCGTGCTGGAAATCGGCCGCCCGTCCCGGCCGGACACGCTGGCGGCGCTTTCCAACTACGCGCCCGACGTGATCTGTGTCGCCTGCTTCCCCTATCTGCTGCCGCCCAAGCTCCTGACCGTCGCCAAACACGGCGGCTACAACGTCCACCCGTCCCTGCTGCCCGCGTATCGCGGCCCCTCTCCCCTCTTCTGGGTCTACCACGATGGGCTGGAATACGCGGGCGTGACCATCCACCAAATGGACGCCGGAGCCGACACGGGCGACATTGCGCGCCAGCAGAGCGTGGCGCTGGCCGACGGGACACGCTACGGCGCGGCGGAGCGGCGGCTGTCTGGCGTCGGTGGCAAGCTACTCGCCGACGTGCTGGACGACATCGCGGCGGGGCGGCTCGGCCTGCACCCCCAGCCGACGCGCGGCGCTTCCCCTGCGCCCACACCCGGCCAGGGCGACTACACTGTCGCAACGACGTGGTCGGCGCGGCGAGCCTTCAACTTCATCCACGGCCTCGTCGAGTGGGGCCGCCCATTCACGATCCCGACGGAGGAGGGGTCGCTCGTCGTCCGCGACGCCGCCGCCTACGACGCCGAGCAGGCGCTCCACGCGCCGACGGTCTGGGATGGCGACAGGCTGGCGGTCGCATTTCGTTCGGGCGTCGTCTACATTGAGCGCGGCGCTCTCGAAGATTATCCACCAGGATAGGGCGCGCGTCAAGCGCGGGATTTGACAGCCGACTCTGTCCGGCATACCCTATCTTCGCCCGCTACGGGCCTATCCTTCTCGACGCGGAACAATCATGCAACGCTTCTACTCCGGCGCTGAAGCCAACGCCCTTTTCTCCTCGCCTACGCCTCTGACCGCCGACGTCGTCATCATCGGCGGCGGTCAGGCCGGTCCGGCCACAGCCTGGGCCATCGAGCGCGAGGACCCGACGGCGCGTGTCATCGTCCTTGAAGCCAACGGGCAGCTCGCCGGTGGCGCTTCGACCGCCTCCCTCGAGCAGTTCCGCACGTGCTGGACGCCCAAGGCCATCGCCGAGCAGGTGCGGTGGAGCGCGCAGCTCTTCCTCGACCCGGACTCCTATCTCGGTGGGGGCGCTGCCCAGGGCCTCAACGTCCGGCGGCGTGGCTACCTATGGCTGGCGATGGACGAGCAAGAAGCCCGCGCCCAGCAAGAGAATGTGGCGCTGCTCCACTCGTGGGGGCTGCGGCACGCCATCGCGCTCGACACGGGCGACTTGCGCCGCGCGTATCCCTGGCTGCCAGAGCGCGTCGTCGGCGCGAAGCTCGACCCGATGGCCGGCTGGCTCAACTCGGACTTCCTCGCCAATCGCTTCGCCCGCGCCACCGCCAACACACGCTTCCTGCTGGAGACGCCAGCGCAGGCGATCCTGGCCGAACATGGCCGCGTGACCGGCGTACAAACGACGCGCGGCGTGCTCACGACGACGCGCGTGATCCTGGCCGCCGGACCTGGCAGCCGCCTCCTGGGCAAGACCGTCGGGCTAGACCTCCCGATCGTCTGCATCCCGCGCCAGAGCTTCTCGACCCCCTTCCGTCACCCTGGCATCCCCGCCGACGCGCCCGTCGTCATCAGCCGCTATCCCTACGCCCACTTCCGGCCGGACGGCGACGGCCTGCTGTTCGCCTGGTCCTACCACTGGGCGCGCCACCCAGCCGACGAACGCTCGCCCGGCTACCTGGACACCATCCCGCCTGTGCAGAGTCTCAAGGACGGGCGCTTCCCCGAAGCGACGCTCTGGCTGCTCGGCAGGCAGTTCGGCCACCGCGAGGGCGAGGGCTTCCGCGACTCGCGCTACCTGTCGCGCCGCATCGCCCATCAGATCGGCTACTACGTCTACCGCCAGCCCACCCTAGACCCGGCGGGCCGCGTCACCCACAGCGAGCGCGCCATCATTGACCGCTGCCCCGACCCCGACGGCCTCGTGCTGTCCATCGCCCACGCCGGCCACGGCATCATGACCGCCCCCGCCGCTGCGCACATCGCCGCGTCCCTCGCCCTGGGCAAGACGCCGCGCATCCCCTTGTGGGAGGATTTTGGGCTAGGCGTCGAGCAGGCCGCTCACGAAGAGGGCGCGGGCCTCTAGCCTATCGCCACGGACACCCGCATGACACCATCGTCCACCTACGTTCGCACATCGTTCACCTGGCTGGCGTACCTGATGGTCGGCTATTTCAGCTTCATGGAAAGCAGCCTCGGCCCGACGCTGCCCTCTCTTCAGCAGCAGCTCAACCTGAGCTACGCTGTTGTCAGCCTGCACTTCAGCGCCTTCGCCCTGGGCATTATCCTCACGGGGCTGATCGGCGACCGGGTTATCGGCCGCTGGGGGCGGCGAGCCACGATATGGGGCGGCGCGGTGGGCATGGTCGTCGGCGAGCTTCTGATCGCGGTTGGCAGCACAGCGGCGATCACCGTCCTGGGCGCGTTGACCATCGGCTTCCTCGGCTCCCTGACCCTCGTCACCGTCCAGGCGGCGCTGTCCGACACCTACGGCAGCCGCCGCGTCGTCGCGTTCAGCGAGGCGGCGGTGGTCGCCAGCCTGTGCTCCATCGCGGCGCCGCTCATCGTCGGTTTCTTCACCGCCTCCATCGTCGGCTGGACCGGCGCGTACTGGCTGGCAATGGCCCTCGTGGCGCTGCTGGCCCTGGTGTTCCGCCGCACAGCGGTCCCGCCCACCACGCATCACGCGGGCGAAGCGCCGCGTGTCACCTTCCGCGTCCTCGGTCTGCCCTTCTGGGCGTACTGCGCCGTCTTTTTCCTCGCCAGCGCCGTCGAGTGGGCCTTGTTGGCGTGGATACCCACATTTCTACACGAAGTGGGCGGCATGACAACGACCCAGGCGGCGACACTCATGAGCGTGTTCTTCGCGGCTATGCTCGGTGGCCGTCTACTGGGCAGCGTGCTGAGCCGACGGCTGAACAGCGGCATGCTGCTGCTGCTGGCCCTGGGGGTTACGCTCGTCGGCTTCCCATTCTTCTGGCTGGCGGCCTGGCTCCCGCTCCGCGTCCTCGGCATGGTCATCACGGGCTTCGGCATCGCCAACCAGTACCCCTTCTCCATCGCCAACGCAACCCACGTCGCCGCTCGCTACGCCGACGCCGCGAACGCTCGCCTGGCCCTGACGAATGGCCTCGCGGGCTTGCTCGCGCCGTTCGCGCTCGGCGCGCTCGCCGACAGCGCCGGCGTCCAGCAGTCGTATGCAGTTGTCGCCGGTCTCCTGGTGATTGCCGTCATCATGGCTTACGTCGCCAACCGCGTCGCGGCCTCTGCCGTGTCTGTCGCCGCGTCGTAGGGGCGATCCCCCGTGATCGCCCTGGGTACGATCCCCCGTGATCGCCCTGGGTACGATCCCCCGTGATCACCCTGGGTACGATCCCCCGTGATCGCCGCGTCGTAGGGGCGATCCCCCGTGGTCGCCCTGGGTACGATCCCCCGTGGTCGCCGCGTCGTAGGGGCGATCCCCCGTGGTCGCCCTGGGTACGATCCCCCGTGGTCGCCCTGGGTACGATCCCCCGTGGTCGCCCTGGGTAGTGGTCGCCCTGGGTAGCCACGGGGGGCTACCCCTAGCCGACTCAAACGTCACGCGGTCTGTCGTTGAGCATCAAGACAAGCTCGTCGGCGTCTTCACCGACCACCGTGAACCCGCACTTCTCCAGCACACGCCGCGAGCCGCACATATGAATAGCGCGACGAACAAAGGAGGGGCGTGATGCAAGGACGACAAACGCTTCAACCAACGCCGGGGCAGGAGAGTGTCTGGGATTACCCGCGGCCGCCGCGCGTCGAGGACAGCGGCAAGCACATCGAGGTGGTCTTCAACGGCATGGTCATCGCCGACACGCACCGCGCCAAGCGCGTCCTGGAGACGAGCCACCCACCCGTGTACTACATCCGGCCCGACGACATCAGGCTGGAGTATCTGACGCCGACCGGCCGCGCCACGTACTGCGAGTGGAAGGGCCGCGCAGGCTACTACACGATCCGCGTCGGCGACAAAACAGCCGCGAACGCGGCCTGGTTCTACCCCAACCCCACGCCCGCGTTTGCCGGTATTAAGGATTATGTCGCCTTCTATCCGGGCCGCATGGACGCCTGCACCGTGGACGGCGAGCCGGTGACGCCGCAGCCTGGCGACTTCTACGGCGGCTGGATCACGAGCGACATCATCGGCCCGTTCAAGGGCGCTCCAGGCACACAGGGGTGGTGATTGTGGCTTGCCTCGCGTCCCCGCCCGTTGTATACTGGCATGAGGGCGTCGTTATTCCAGACGACTTCGGCAAAGGTGCCATTTATGGAAATCATCGAATCCCACGTTGATACCGACGACGAGCGATTTGCCGCCAACGCGGCGCACAACCGCGCCCTCGCGGCTGAGCTGAAAGAGCGCCTTGCCCTCGCCCGCAAGGGCGGCGGAGAGCGCGCCCAGAAACGCCACGCCGAGCAGAACAAGCTCTTCGTGCGCGACCGCATCCAGCGTCTCCTCGACCCCGGCTCCCCCTTCTTGGAACTGTCGCCGCTGGCGGCCTGGGAGATGTACTTCAACGAAGCGCCGGCCGCCGGCATCGTCACCGGCATCGGCTCCATCGCCGGTCGCGAGTGCATGATCGTCGCCAACGACGCGACCGTCAAGGGCGGCACGTACTACCCGCTCACGGTCAAGAAGCACCTGCGCGCTCAGGCGGTGGCCGAGGAAAACCACCTGCCGTGCATCTACCTGGTCGATTCCGGCGGCGCGTTCCTGCCGATGCAAGACGAGGTGTTTCCGGATGTGGACGACTTCGGGCGCATCTTCTACAACCAGGCGCGCATGAGCGCCCAGGGCATCCCCCAGATTGCCGTCGTCATGGGGTCATGCACGGCGGGCGGAGCGTATGTCCCGGCGATGAGCGACGAGACGATCATCGTGCGGGGCACGGGCACGATCTTCCTGGGCGGCCCGCCGCTGGTCAAGGCGGCGACCGGCGAGGAGGTCTCGGCGGAGGACCTGGGCGGCGCGGACGTCCACACGCGCCTGTCCGGCGTCGCCGACCACCTGGCGCTCAACGACGACCACGCCATCGAGCAGGCGCGCGCCATCGTGGCGACGCTCAACACACGCAAGCGCGTGGCCCTCGAGCTAACGCCGCCGGAGGAGCCACTGTACGACGCCGATGAGCTGTACGGCATCATCCCGCGCACCTTCCGCGAGACCTACGACGTGCGCGAGGTCATCGCCCGCCTTGTGGACGGCAGCAAGCTGCGCGAGTTCAAGCCGCTCTATGGCGACACACTCGTCACCGGCTTCGCCCGCATCCACGGCTACCCCGTCGGCATCCTGGGCAACAACGGCGTCCTGTTCCGCGAGTCGGCCCTCAAGGGGGCGCACTTCATCGAGCTTTGCACGGCGCGCAACATCCCACTGCTCTTCCTCCAGAACATCACCGGCTTTATGGTTGGGCGCGAATATGAGTCGGGCGGCATCGCCAAAGATGGCGCGAAGATGGTGCACGCCGTCGCCAATGCCCGCGTACCGAAGCTGACCGTTATCATCGGCGGCTCGTTCGGCGCGGGCAACTACGGCATGTGCGGCCGCGCCTACGCCCCGCGCTTCTTGTGGATGTGGCCCAACAGCCGCATCAGCGTGATGGGCGGCGACCAGGCAGCCAACGTCCTGCTGACCGTCAAGCAGGACCAGCTCGCCCGCTCCGAGCAGGCGCTCATGACACAGGTCGAGCAGGACCGTTTCAAAGCCCCGATTCTGGAAAAGTACGAGCACGAGGGCAGCCCGTACTACTCGACGGCCCGCCTGTGGGACGACGGGATCCTGGACCCGCCGGAGACGCGCCGCACCCTGGCCCTGGCCCTCTCTGCGTGCCTCAACGCGCCCATCGAGCGCACCGAGTATGGCGTCTTCCGCATGTAATCAGGCCATGGCAGCGCTGCCGATGGTCACGGCCCGCGCGCCCATGCGCTTCGATCTAGGCGGCGGCTGGACCGACGTGCCGCCGTTCTCCACCGAGGAAGGCGGCGCGGTTCTCAACGTCGCCGTGCGGCGCTACGCGACGGTTCGCGTCACGCCCCGCTCCGACCGGCGCATCTGCCTGGCCTCGGACGACTACCACGTCGCCATCGAGGCGGACAGCCTCGACGCGGTGCGCTACGACGGGACGCTCGATCTGCTGAAAGCGGCGGTGCGTGTCGCCGGGGTCGCCGGCCTGGACCTGACGGTCGCCAGCGACACGCCGCCGGGCGCCGGTCTCGGCGCGTCGGCGTCCGTCGGCATCGCCCTGCTGGGCGCGCTAAACTGCCTGCGGCCCGATGCGTGGCCGCGCTCCGAGCTGGCCGACCGCGCCTACCGCCTCGAAGTGGACGAGATGGGCGTGGCCGGCGGCCGGCAGGACCAGTTCGCAGCTTTGAACGGCGGGGTCCAATACCTCGAATTCCGCGATCCGGCGGCGGTCAGCGCCCGCGTCGAGCTGACGGATGCCGTTCTCGACGCCCTGCGGCGGGACATGGCGCTGTGCTACACCGGGCGCTCGCGCATCTCCGGAAATATCATCTCGACCGTCATGGGCAACTACCGGCGCGGCGACGCGCGCACGACCGGGGCGCTGCGCCGCCTCAAGGCAATCGCCGGCGAGATGCGCGATGCGCTGGTAGCGGGCGACATGGCGGGCTTCGGGACGCTTCTGCTAGACAATTGGCGCTGCCAGAAGGACCTCGATCCATCGGTCACGACCTCGGAAATTGAGGCGCTGTTCGAGATGGCGCAGGGGGTCGGAGCCGTGGACGGCAAGGCGCTCGGCGCAGGTGGCGGCGGCTGCGTCCTGTTCTACGCGCCCGACCGCGCTGCCCTCCTTCGCCAGAGGCTGACGGAGCAGGGGCTGGCCGTGTTGGACTTCGATTTCGACTTCGCGGGCCTGGAAGTTCACGTATCTCAAGCCGTCTGAGAGATCGCATGAGGAGACCGCATGTTCAAGCGGATTCTGATCGCCAACCGGGGTGAGATCGCGGTGCGCATCATCCGCGCCTGCCGTGACCTGGGCATCGAGACTGTCGCCGTCTACTCCGAGGCCGACGCCGGCGCGATGCACGTCGCCCTGGCCGACCTTGCCGTGCCGGTGGGCGCGGCCCCGCCAGCCGATTCCTACCTCCGCATTGACAGGCTGCTGGACGCAGCGCGCGCCACCAGGGCAGAGGCCATCCACCCCGGCTACGGCTTCCTCTCCGAGCGCGCCGCTTTCGCCCGCGCCGTTCGCGCCGCCGGCCTCGTGTTCATCGGCCCACCGGCGGAGGCCATCGAGGCGATGGGATCCAAGACGGCGGCGCGGGCGCTCATGGAGCCGGCCGGTGTGCCGGTGGTGCCCGGCTACCAGGGCGGCGGCAATCTCGACGCCTATCGGCAGGCGGCCGAGCGCCTGGGCTACCCCATCCTTGTCAAGGCGGCCGGCGGTGGCGGCGGCAAAGGCATGCGCGTCGTCGAGCACGAGGCGGATCTGCCGATGGCGATCGAGGCGGCGCAGCGCGAGGCCGGCAAAGCCTTCGGCGATGAGCGCGTCTATCTAGAGAAGCTGCTGGTCGCGCCGCGCCACGTCGAGATCCAGGTACTCGCCGATCGCCACGGCAACGCGGTGCACCTGTTTGAGCGCGACTGCTCCATTCAACGCCGCCACCAGAAGATCATCGAGGAAAGCCCGTCGCCAGCCCTGGCCGACGCCCTGCGGGCCGAGATGGGCGCGGCCGCCGTCGCCGCGGCGCGAGCGTGCGGCTACGTCAACGCCGGTACCATCGAGTTTCTGCTGGACCGCGAAGGCCAGCGATTCTACTTCCTGGAGATGAACACGCGGCTCCAGGTCGAGCATCCCGTGACCGAGACAGTGACAGGCCTGGACCTGGTCAAGCTCCAGCTCCACATCGCCGCCGGCGAACCGCTCCCCTTCACCCAGGCCGATCTCAGCCAGCGCGGTCACGCCATCGAATGTCGCGTCTACGCCGAAGACCCTGCCAACGGCTTCCTCCCCTCGACGGGGCCGCTGCTCAAGGTGGTCGAGCCGGGCGGGCCGGGCGTCCGCCTGGATACCGGCGTGGCGACAGGCGATGTCGTGTTGCACTACTACGACCCCCTGCTCGCCAAGCTCATCGTCTGGGGCGCGACCCGCGCCGATGCCCTCGCCACCCTGCGTCGGGCGCTGCGGGAGTACGCGATCCTCGGCGTAACGACGAACCTGAGTTTTCTCCAGAGCGTGGTAGACCATCCGGATTTCGGCGCCGGACTCGTGAGCACTGCTTTCGTCGAGGAGAATTTCGCGGACTGGCGGCCGCCGACCGATGGCGCGGAGATGGCCGCGCTCGTGGCGGCCCTGGCGGACACCCTCGCCCCGGCCGCTGGCGGCAGCGGCGCGGTGATCACCGGCGCCGACGGCGACCCGTATAACCCGTGGCGGCAGGCGGCGGGAACGCGGTGACGGGGGGACGGAGTGACGAGGTGACGAGGTGACGGGGTGGCGAGGCGACCAGCAGAGCGGCCCTTCACACCGTCACTCCGTCACACTGCCGTCCAACGCATGAGAACAAGGGCGGATCACATGGAACGACACTACGCGGTTGGGGACACGGACATTCGAGTTCGCATCGAGCCGGTCGGCGACGCTTTCCGCGTGGCCGTCGGCGAGCGCAGCTACACCGTCGTCGTGCGGCGCGCCCATGACGGTGTGTTGCACCTGGACATTGACGGGCAGCACGTGCGCGCCGTCGCTGCGCCGGATGGTCCGCGCCGCCTGGTCGCCCTCGACGGCCAGGTCTTCGCCCTGGAGCCTGTCGTGCGCCGGGGCGGTCGTCACGCCGACCGCAGCGCCGACAACTTGACCGCGGCCATGCCCGGTCAAGTTGTCGCCGTCCACGTCGCGCCCGGCGATACCGTGGAGAAGGGGCAGGCGCTCGTTCTCCTGGAAGCCATGAAGATGGAGCTGCACGTCAGCGCACCCCACGCCGCGCGTGTGCGCAACGTCAAGGTCAGCGCGGGCGACGTGGTCAAGCGGGGGCAGACCCTCATCGAGCTAGAGGGCGAGGGGTAGCGCGTAGAGCGTGGTCAGGGCGATCAGCTCCTGGCCGAGGATGTAGGTGACCCACACGACGTCGTTGATCAGGCGCCAGTGAGTCCCGCGAAACTCCCGCGCGCCCAGGATGAGGTCCGACACCAGGAACAGGGCGCCCCCCACCGCCGCCCCGAGGAAGCGCCCATTCTGCGCCGCCAGCGCGGCCCCACACGCCGCCATGAGGGCGATGAGACCGGCGTAGAGCAGTGAGCCGACGTTCAAGACCGGCGGCGTGCGGGGCGAGTAGACCATGCCGCGCCACAGGGCCGCTGCCAGGACGAGCGCGCCGCCCCATAGCCACCACAGCGTCAGCGGGGCCGCCAGACCCACGGCCCCCGCCGTCAGCGTGAAGCCCACAATGTACAGGACATGCCCAATACCGAACGCCAGGATGCCGAAGATGAGCCGGTTGGGCGTCGGCAGCGCCTTTGCCATGATCAGGTCGCCGAAGAGACCGGCTGTCATGCCTGCAAGTAGCGCGAGCGCGGACGCCTCGAGGGATGTGCCGCGCGCGTAGACCAGCCAGAGCGCCAGGGCCAGCCCAACCACGACGACGGAGGTCGCCAGCTCCAGCGGCTTGGTGAGGCGGCCTGTGCCGTCGGCGGCGGGCCGGCCAAAGACGAAGCCCAGCAGCAGCATCGCGGGGACGGCCGCAATCGCCAGCCACATCAGTCCCGTTGTCATGGGGGAGCGTTGCGCTCGCGGCGGCGGCGCCACGGGAAGACCTGGGCGCCGGGCGGCGGCGGCGCCGGAGGGGGCAGGAGGTCCTCGATGCTAATCGGCCCCACTTTGCCCTCGTGCAGGCGGCCGAGATACGTCTTCGTCGCGTGGTAGCCCTCGGCGATGAGCGCGGCCGACTGGCTGAGGTCGGTCAACGAGACTCTATGCGGCGGCTCCAGGATGATCTGGTGCAGCTTGATGTCAGGCCGCCGCCCGGCGGCTTCCAGGTCGTCGAGGAGCTGCTGATAGAGCAGCACGGAGATCGTCTGAAGCACGACGTTGACGACGCCGCGCACGTCCGGTTCCGGCTCATCGGTGTAGCCCAGGTTGAGGGCGTAGATCTCCGTCGCGCCCTTGTCTACCGCCACGCTGATGGGAACATTCGCCACAGCGCCGCCATCCACGTACTGGTAGCCGTTGTAGCGCACCGGCGGGAACACCGGCGGCAGCGACGCGCTCGTCACCGCCGCGTCCACGAGCCGGGCCGAGGGATCGTCGCCGTAGACGTACAGGCTGGCCGTGTTGAGATTCGCCGCCGTGACGTAGAGCTTGACGCGCGTGATGTCGCCGTAGGTGGCGATGCCGGGCGGCAGCGACTCCGCCGCGAACTTGCGCAGGCCATCCGAGGGGTACAGGCTATCCTGGCGCGTGACAAACCGCCAGCCCTCGGTAATCCAGTTGCCGGGGAAAATGTCCGAGGAGCGCGCCAGCAGCCAGGCTTGCTCCAGGCGCTTCACGCCGGCCAGGCTCGGCTCGGCGGCGACGCCCGTCGCATTCAGCGCGCCTACGGATGAGCCGACCAGCATGGCCGGCTGGATGCCGGCCTCGAAGAGCGCGCGAAGCGCGCCCACTTCGAGCGCGCCTCTGCTTCCGCCGCCGCTCAGCACAAACGCAATCATCCCGTCTCCTCGGAGTCGGGCTGGGCGAAGTTTACCAGCACTACGAGCAAGCGCCACGCCGCGCCGGCGGCTTCGATGAGCAGCACCAGGACGGCCGCCGCCAGCCAGTAGAGCTGCTGCGGCTCACTCCGCAACAGAAACAGGGCCACGATGACCAGGATCAGGTAGCTGCCGGCGCTGTAGATGGCCTCCCGCATCATGCGCTGGCGGACGCGGGCCTCGTCGCCGCTGGTCGCCAGGCGCGTGGCTTCGCGGTACAGGCGCGCCACGCCGAAGAAGGCCACGGCGGCGATGATGAGCAAGGGCAACGCCAGCCCGAGTTCGCTTTGCGCCGGCATGAGAAAGATCAGTGAGACGAGCAGGACGAAGATGAAGTTGAGGAAGGTATGGCGCGCCCACTCGCGGCGGTGCTGGGCGGCGGCGCCGCGCAACAGGTTCAGGTTGACGCTCACGGCGACGAACAGCAGCCCGACGAGGGTTGCCGCCGCCGTCCCGGTCATCAGATAGAAGTCGTGCCAGCCCTCAATCGCCTGCGAGAACTCGTGCGCCATGTCCCCCCAACCTGCGCTGTGCGCGGCTTATTCGGTGCGGTGTCCCGCGCGGGCCAGCACCCGCTGGGCGGCGCGCAGCAGCGGCGTATCCACCATCTTGCCATCCAGGGCGAACACGCCGGCCCCGGCCGCCTGACTCGCCGCGTAGGCATCCACCAGGCGTTGCGCGGCAGCGACCTCCTCGTCCGAGGGCGTGAACGCCCCAAGGATCGGCTCGATGTGGCGCGGGTGGATGGCGAGCTTGCCGGTGTAGCCCATCCCTGCCGCGCGCCGCGCGTCGGCACTCAGGCCCTCGATGTTCTGGAGATCAATGTAGGGCGTGTCAATCGCCTGCAAGCCATGCGCCGCCGCCGCGATGACGACGGCGCTGCGGGCGTAGAACACCTCCGCCCCCTCCGGCGTGCGCCGCGCGCCGATGTCGCCCGCCAGGTCTTCCGCGCCGAAGCACAGCGCGTCGAGGCGGGGGCTGGACCCGCCAATCTCGTCCAGGCGGATGACCCCGCGCGCCGTCTCGACAATCGCCAGCAGCCGCACGCTGCCCGTCGGCCAGCCGTGGGCCGCCTCGGCCTCGGCGAGCAGCGCGTCAATCTGCTGCACCTGGGCCGCCGACTCGACCTTCGGAATCATGTAGCCATCGGGGCGGGCGGCCACGGTCGCGGCGACATCGGCTTCGGCCAGGCCGGTGGTCAGCCCGTTGATGCGCACCAGGCGCTCGCTGCGGCCGAAGTCAATCGTCGTCAGCGCCTCGGCCACGACCTCCCGCGCCGCCGCCTTGCGGCCCAACGCCACGGCGTCCTCCAGGTCCATGATGACGCTGTCCACGCCGCTGGCTGCCCCCTTCGTGATCTTCCGCAGGTTATCGCCGGGCATGAACAGGAGGACACGGCGCGGGCGGCTCATTCGGCCTCCGACTTGGGACGCTTGAGGAACAGCACCGTGCGCTCGACCTCGACGACGATCGCGCCATCCTGCTTGCGGCCAACGTGCTTGAGGCGCACGATGCCTCGGTCCAGCGCCGAGCGCGAAGGCCGCTTCTCCAGCACCTCCGTCTCGACATACACGGTGTCGCCGTGAAACAGGGGCGCCGGATGCACCACGCGCTCGTAGCCCAGGTTGGCGACGATGGTGCCCTCCGTCAGCTCGTGCACCGTCAGGCCGACGACCAGCCCCAGGGTGAAGATGCCGTTGACGATGCGCTGGCCGAACTGCGTCTGCGCCGCGAAGTCCTCGTTGACGTGCAGCGGCTGCGTGTTCATCGTCAACGAGCTGAAGAGAACGTTGTCCATTTCCGTGACCGTGCGCCCGAGGCCGTGCCTGAAGCGGTCCCCCACTTCCAGGTCCTCGAAGTACTTGCCGGCCATAGCCCCTCCTTGCCGGCCTACGCCGCTGTTGCGCCGGGCTGGACGACGGCTTTCGGCGCGACGGTGACGCCGTCGGGCACGCGCGCGCCCTTGCCAATCAGGGCAAGACTGGCAGCCGTCCCGCCGCCGACCCGCGCCCCACGGCCAATGTGCACGAGCTTGTCAATGATGGCGTGCTCGACGACGGCATCGGCCCCGATGGTCGAGTCGGTCATGATGATGGCATCGCGCACGACAGCGCCGGCCTCGACGACGACGCCCGGCGACAGAACGGAGCGCTCGACGGTGCCATGAATCTGACAGCCGTTGGAGACAAAGCTGTGGTGAACGACGGCGCCCGGCAGCGTCTTGGCGGGGGCGCGCTCCTCGCTGCGGGTGTGCACTACCCAGTCGGGGTTGTACAGGTCCAGCGGGGGATCGTCGGTCAGCAGCGACATCTGCGCGTCCCAGTAGGGCTTGATCTCGCCAGCGTCCACGAAGTAGCCCAGGAAGGGGTAGGCAAACGCCCTGGCGTTGGCGAGCAGCTTGGGGAACACCTCGCGCCCAAAGTCAACCGGGCGCACGCCGCCTTCGCCGCCCAACACGCGCTCCAGGACGCGGCGCTTGAACACGTAGACGCCCATCGAGGCGAGATTGCCGTGCGGCTCCTTTGGCTTCTCCCAGAAATGGGTGATGCGGTACTGGGCGTTGATGCCGACGATGCCGTAGCGGTGGGCAGCCTCCAGGGGGACTGTATTCACCGCGACCGTCACCTCAGCGTCCTTCTGGTCATGCTCGCGCAGCATCGGGCGGTAGTCCATCGTGTAGATGTGATCCCCGCTCAGGATCAGGAAGGTGTCAGCTTTCGGGTCGAAGAAGCGCAGGTTTTGGTAGACCGAGTCAGCCGTGCCGCGCTGCCAGCCCTTGTTGTCGCGCCCGATGTAGGGTTGCAGCAGCCGCACGCCCCCGTCGCCGCGGTCCAGGTCCCACGGGCGCCCGCTGCCGATATGCTCGTTGAGGGAGTGGGGGCGGTACTGTGTCAGGATGGCGACATCGTAGATGCCGGAGTTGGCGAGGTTGGACAGTGTGAAGTCAATCAGGCGATACTTGCCGGCAAACGGCACAGAGGCTTCCGAGCGATGCTCCGAGAGAATGCCGAGGCCGGTTGCGGGGCCGCCGGCCAGGATAACCGCTTGTACGCGCATAACTTACCTTCCTTGAGACTTGAGATGGAGAGACTCGGAAGACGATACTACGCCGGCCACGTGACCTCAACGCGAATGGCATTATGATCCGAGATGTAGCCGCGCCGCCCGTTGAGCAGCTCGACGTGTTCTTCGAACAACTGGTGCGCGGCTATCCGCACATCCACATCCAACGGCGGCCGGACAAAGACGAAGTCAATCGGCATCGGCACGACGCCCGGCACGAGCTTCGGCGGGCGGAACGTGGGCCGCGTCTGTTCCGCCAGCGCATCCAGCATGCCCGTCGCCAGGACGAACTCCTCGTAGACCCAGCTCTCCTGGGGGAAGTTGAAATCGCCGGCCAGGAGTACGAGGGCGTTGCGGTCGAGGCGGTTGATTAGCTCGGCCAGCTGCTGCGCCTGCGCGTGCTCCAACTGGGCGTAGCGATTGTGACGGGACCAGTTATTGCTGTAATTTGCGATAAGGTGGGTATTCACGATAATAATTGGCAAGGCGCGGCCGGCCAGCTCGGCCACCATCGCACCTTTGTAGAGCGCCCAGTCGGCGACCGCGGGGCCGATTCGCAGCCGGCGATCCTTGAACGGGTAGAACTGCGTGGCCTGGTAGGGGTGGCGGCTCAGGGTGAGCAGCCCACCTTTGGGCGCATACACATGCGGCTCGAACGCCGCGTGGGGCAGCGAGTGGAACTCGTGGCGCAGCAGCGGCACGTAGCGCGAATACTGCACCTCCTGCAGGCACACCACATCCAGGTTCGCCGTGTTGAGCGAGCGCCCCGCCGTCCGCAGCCGCATGCGGGTGTTGGGCAGGAACGGCACGCCAAACGTGTTCAGCGTGACCATGTGCAGGCTGTGCGTCGCGGCGTGATGCGTGCGGGCGTGTTCTCCCGTCTCGCCGTAGGTTGTCTCGTAACCACTCGTGGCTTGAGTTGTGTCTGTCATGCGTAGTTTCCCGTCTCACTCATCCTCAGTCGGTCAGATGGAGGCGAGCCAGCGTGCCGAGTGATCGTCAAATCCGTTTGGCGCTGTGGCTGGCGTTGATCGCTACAGCGAACGCGAACCGAAAGCATTTTGGACTGCGCACGACCTGGCTGCCGCATAGTGTGGGCAACACGGTCGCTCTCTCACTGCCGGAGTTGACCGCCGCGCTCGACGCCGCCGCGCAGCGGCTGGGCATTGAGTCGGCGACCCTGCTGGCCCTCACCGGCACGGCCCGCGAGGTCACGGGCGATCCCCCCGGCTGGGCGAAGACCGTCGCCCCCTTGACGCTGGCCTACGTCGTCTCGCACCCGCGCTTCAATATATACAAGGGCCGCTGGGGCGAGATGCGCCTCGGCGTCTTCGGCCTCGATAGCATTCCCCACTCGGCGACGGGCTACGCCGTGAGCGCCCTGCTCTACCGCACCGTTGACGCCCTCGCCCGCAATGCCCCGCCCGACTCGTGGCTCGCCCCCATCGCCGGCTTCCTGGCACGCCACCGCGTCGCGGTGTCATTCGCCGGGTTGGCAGCCCTCAGCGCCTTCTACGAGTACAGCGAGTACAGCATCCACAACCAGGAACTGGCCGAGACAGGCGGCGACGTCGAGCGCATCAACATGATGTGGGATGTCGCCGACACGTCCAAAGACATCCTCTCCAACTACCTCGGCTGGCTGGCAGCCACCCTGCTGCACTGGACGACGGCGCAGCCGGCGGCGCAGCCGACGGCGCTCACAGACGCTTCGGCGAATACTGCCGCGTGAGCCACTGACTCAGCCCATCCAGCCCGGGGAACAACACCCGTTCCGTAATGTTGGCCTGGTCGAGCTTGTCCCGCACCTCCCATTTCAGCCCCGCCGGTATGATCACGCGGCGAAACAGATCGGGATGCTCGCTGAGCCACTCGTCCAGGCGCACTGCGGGGTCGGACATGACCGAGAAGAAAGCGTGCTGGTTGACAATCCGATCATCCATGGACGGCGGCTCGAAAAAGACGGGGAACGCATGCGGCGCCAGATGTCCAAACTCGTGCAACGTCGAGGCTGCGAGCTTTAACAGGTCCGCCGTAAACACGTTCGCGCCCTCGTCGTTCAGCATGTCCCGCAATTCCGACGGGAGCAGCGCCTTGGTGCGAACATAGTTCACGCACCAAACGACCCCGTCGCGGTCATACAGCGCCAGGTCCTCCGTGGCGAAATGGAGCGCCACGAATGGCGAGTACGTCCAGTCGAGCAGACGGGTGGGCAGGCGGTGATGCGCGGCGATGCTGAGCAGGTGCCAGATCGAGTCCTGCACCGATACGTCCTGATACGCGTACTTGCGGAAGTTGCGCAGCAGATGGCGCTCCAAATCGCCATACGGCCCGCCCATCCGCATCAGGCTCGTCATCAGGTCGTATGAGGCGTCGGACAGCCCCCGGAACGCATAGCTCGACCTGTACCGCCCGATGTCCTCATTCCACGAGCCTTCGTACAATTGCTCCAGAAGCTCATTCCAGCTCGTGACGCGAATCTCATTCATGCCTGTTTCCAATACGGCGCATCCCCGTCCTGGCTCGTTGCTTGTGCATCCTGCGCGACGCTTGCCAGCGCTATTATACCCCGTCCCTGTCCCACCGTCCACCTATTTTCAAAGGCGGCGCGGTTGGGCTATAATTCGTCCCATGAGTAAGCTGTTACGCCCCCAAGACGCCATCGAAGCCCTGGTTCGGCTTCAGCGCGGCCACATGCGCCGCATGGAGATGCCGTCGGAGCAACTGTCGGCCCAGGAGGTCTTCCTCCGTGATTGGCAGGTCAAGCGCCTCTCGACAACGCACGGCGATCTGCTCGCCAGCCCTGAGTATGGCCCGGCGGCGGAGTTCTTCCTTAGCGAGCTGTACGGCCCGCGCGATTTCTCCCGCCGCGACGCCGACCTCCTGGCCCTGTTCGATTTCCTGCGCTCGTTCGTCCCGGAGAATGCCATTCGGGCGATGGCGTACGCCGTCGAGGTCAACGAGTTGACGCACCAGTTGGACGGCAAGCTGCTGCACGACCTGCGCGCGCTGGGCGTGACGGGGCCATTCACTGAGGCGGAATACGACGAGGCGTACCGCCAGGGCGACTACGACGCGCGCGTTCACCAGATTGACCTGATTGTTGACACCGGCAAGGAGCTTGCCAAGCTGCGGGGCGCCCCCCTGGTCGGCGTAACCCTGCGCGCTGCGCGCGGCCCGGCCTACCGCCTCGGCTGGGGAGAGCTACAGGAGTTTCTTGAGGCCGGCTACAAGGCCTGGGCCAACATGAAGGACCCGGAGTTTTTCCTTAACACCATCGGCTCCCGCGAGATGGCGATCCTCAATCGCATCTTCCGCCGCAACTAACTGCATGTCCGACATACCCGCCCCCCTGACCACCGACATCCCCCATATCGAGCACATGGACCGGTCGCTCAACGCGGCCATGGTCGCCATCTTCGTCCTGCGGGTCGCCTCTGGTGCTATGGGCATCCTGGTCGGCCTCTATCTCAAGTCGCTGGGCGTGCCGGCCACGGTGGTGGGCCTCTTCGGGGCTGCCTTCTACGTCATGGAGTTGATCACGTCGCCGCTGTTCGGCGCGTGGAGCGACCGCTATGGACGTAAGCCGTTCATGATGCTCGGCCCCGTGTTCGGCGGCGTCGCCGTGCTCATCACCTCGATCACCGCCAGCATTCCGCTGCTCTTCTTCACCCGCATGCTCGAGGGCCTCTCCACGGCCAGCTCCGTCCCGTCCACCCTCAGCTACATCTCTGACGTCAGCGACAGATCGGCCGGCCTGCGCGGGCGCGTGGTGAGCCTATTCGAGATAGCGACCATTGGGGGGCTGGCCGTCGGCGGGGTCGTGGGTGGCGTGCTATGGGACCACTTCGGGCGGGCCAGCTTCGCCTTCGATGCCCTGATCTACGGCGTCAGCCTGGCGATCTTCGTCTGGGGCGTCGAGGCGGTGCGCGCGACGGCGAGCCACACCCACAAGCCCATGCGCGACTACCTGCGCCTGTTCCAGGACCGCCACGTCCTGAGCTTCGTCCCGGCCTGGCTGGCCGTCAATGCCATCCTGGGCGTGTGGATCAACCTGCTCCCGTACTTGATGAGCGGCGCCAAGAACCCCGACCAGAACCTCATGGGCGGGTTCTCCGGCTCAGCCATTGGGGCCATGATGGCCCTGCTCGTGCTTGTGTTCGCGGGGGGAATTCTGCTGTGGGGATTGGCATTCAAGCGCATCGGCCGCGTTCACATGATGCTCATCGCGGTCTTCGGCCTGTTCTTGACCGCCGCGGCCGTCTACGGCCTCAACAACATTGACCCGGACCAGACGCTCATCGGCGCCGCGCTCATCGGCGCGCTGCTGCTGGGCGTCGGTATTCAGAGCGGCTTCACACCGGCGGCGCTCGGCTATCTCGCCGACCTGTCGGGCCGCTTCATCCAGGACCGCGGCGTGATCATGGGCCTCTACTCCGTGCTCCTCGCCCTGGGCCAATCCATCGGCGCGACGCTCGGTGGGCGCTTCGCGCACTGGGGCGGGATTGACGGCATCATCCTGCTAACCGTTCTGCTCGGCGGCGTCGGGCTAGTGTGCATCCTGATCCTGGGCCGGCTGCCCGACGAGATCCCCTCGCCCGCCTGAGACGCGGCTTCGGCTAGGCCGACACCTCGCGCGCCGCCTGCGCCTGCTCCCGCGCCTGGCGGAAGCTCAAGCCGACCATGTACGCGAAACCGAGCATGTAGAGCAGGAGCCACGGTGTCAGCCCCCACAGCTCGTGCTGGACGCTAATGGCGAGCATCGCGGCGGCGTATAGCCCCGCCCCAACCTCGAACCACACAATCGGATCGCGCCCCAGCGCATAGGTGTTGCGGCCCCAGTGCTCACCGCGCTGCTTGATGTTGAACTTGGGGGTGCGCTCGAAGGCGCTGTCCACGCCGAACAGGGCCTCGATAATGGCCTTCGTGTTGCTAATCGCCATGCCCGTCCCGACCAGGGTCAACGTGCCGAGCAGCGCCAGGCGGCTGCCGACACTCTCGCCGAGGCGGGCGCGAGACGCCCAGTAGAGGAGCCAGGGGCCAAACGCCGCCAGGACGAACCAGGCCGGCATCAGCACCGGATGGGGCGACAGCATCGCCGGCACCGCCGTCAGCAGGACGATCAGCATGAGGGGATGGACGGCGTAGCCCGTCAGGTGCAGGGTGCCGAAGATCTTCTTGTGCAGCGGCATCCGCGACATCCACAAGTCGCCGAGGATCTTCCGCGCCGTCTGGATGCTGCCCTTCGCCCAGCGAAACTGCTGCCGCTTGTAGGCGCTCAACTGCACCGGAATCTCGGCGGGCACGTGCAGGTCTTCGAGAAAGCGAAAGCGCCAGCCCGACAGTTGGGCGCGGTAGCTCAGGTCCAGGTCCTCGGTCAGCGTCTCGGCCTGCCAGCCGCCGGCCTCGTCAACGCACGCACGGCGCCACAGCCCGGCCGCTCCGTTGAAGTTCATGAGCAGCCCCATGCTGCTGCGCACCGTCTGCTCGACGCCGAAGTGCATGTCAATCGCCGCCGCCTGGGCGCGCGTCAGCCAGGAGTAGTTCGGGTTGACGTGTCCCCAGCGCGCCTGGACGCACCCGACACGCGGGTCGTCGAACGCGGGCAGGGTGCGGCGCAGGAAGTCAGGGGGTGGGAGGAAATCGGCGTCGAATACGGCCAGGAACTCGCCCTGCGCCGTCGTGACCCCATGCTCCAACGCGCCGGCCTTGAAGCCCTTGCGGTCGGGGCGCGTCACCTGCACGATGTCCACGCCCTTCGCCCGCCAGTACGCCACGGCGCGCGCCGTGATGTCGCGCGTCATGTCGGTCGAATCGTCGAGCACCTGGATCTGGAGACGATCTTGTGGGTAGTCCATCTGGGCGCACGCGGCCAGAAGCCGCTCGACAACATACTGCTCGTTGTAGATGGGCAACTGGACCGTGACCAGGGGCAGATCGGGGTCGTTGGCCGGCGCTGGGCTTGGCTGACCCCGGCGGGTCTGCCAGTAGTACAGCACGGTGAGCGCCAAACTATGGAAGCCGTAAATTGCCAACAGTAAGCAACTTGCCACATACACGATATTGATGATTAACATAGGCATCTACGTGAGAAAACGACTAAGTCCTTGTGGTATGGCCGCACGTCACGGGTCTCTCGCAATCGCCGCACCAAGCTCGTCAACACATATGGGACGGCTTTAAGGCCGTCCCACCTTCAAGAGCGTGTGACTGCTCTGTACGCCCTTCATTCCACGTAAGATCGGTGGTGATGGCATAGGCGCGAACTCGCGCTGCCGTGAATTATCGCGGAGTCGAGGAGTCCGGTCAACTTTGGGCAATCTCGACGGCATCCAGCAGCCCCTATCGCTATGCGTGAATATCGTTGACAGACCGCGTGACCTCAGTATAATTGTCCCTATCTACCCGCGTATCATTATGTCGCTTGCATTAGGATTTGGAGAACTCTATGCCCTCCCAGCGAGATGACTCGGGAACATCCTCGACTGCCGAGGAGCGGCTCAAGCAAATGAAGCCACGCCGGCGCAGCCCGAATCTCTCCCTCGCGTGGATCCCGGTGGTACTCATCATCGCGGCCCTGGCCCTGCTCTTCTGGTGGCTGAACCAGACTATTCAACCCGACCGACCGCGCGTCGTCGGCGCGCTACCGACGGCGGCAGTCGGGGGGCGCGCATCTGACGCGACCGCCCCAACCCTTGCGCCGACCGCCGGTCAGACGGTGAGCGATATCCTCAAGAACAGCGCCCGCTACCAGAACCAACCCATCAGCGTCTCCGGCCGCTTCCACGGGCGGGATGCGAAAGGCGAGATGAAGGGCCAGCCGGCCGTGACCGTCAACGACTGGGTGCTCAGTGACGGCATCTCAGCCATCTGGGTCACCGGGGGCCGCCCGGCGGACCTCAGCCTCACCGGCAACCAGGATATTGACACCCCCCTCGTCGTCGAGGGCGCTCTCCGCGACATCGGCGGCAAGACCGTCCTGGACGCCCGCACCGTCGTCGTCGCCGGCCGGCCGCCGGTCGCCGCCGCGCCCGCCAACGCGACGCCGGGCGCTGCCGGCAACGCGAACATACAGCCCGGCAGCTACGTCGTCGTCGCCGGCACCGGCGGTTCCAGGTTGAGCTTCCGCGCCGGCCCGGGGACAACCTTCGGGCGCGTGCCCGACGAGGGATTGCTGCCCGACGGAGTACGGCTGAAAGTCCTCGAAGGGCCAAAGACGGGCGAAGACGGCAACGTCTGGTGGCGACTTCAGACCGACAAAGGCACCATCGGGTGGGCGGTGCAGGAGTATCTTCAGCCCGCCCCCGGCCCTTGAGCCAACCACGCATCGCGTTCAGGAGAGCCCGTGATTCGCATCGTCACCGACAGCACCGCCTCTGTACCGCCCGACCTGATCGAGTCTCACAACATCGTCGTCGTCCCGCTCCGCGTCCTCTTCGGGCAGGAGAGCTACCGCGACGGCGTAGACATGACGAATGAAGAGTTCTACACGCGCCTGGCGACGGTGGATCGCCTGCCGACAACCAGCCAGCCGACAGTCGCCGAGTTTTTCGATGTTTATCAGCGGATCGTCGAAGCCGGTGACCAGGTGGTCTCGATCCATCTATCGAGCAAGCTGAGCGGCACGTACAACGCGGCGGCTCAGGCCGCGGCGGAGTTCCTGCCGGGCGCTGTGAGCGTCCTGGACACGAACTGGATCTCGCTGCCGCTGACCTTCCAGGTCCGCGCCGCCGCCGAAGCCGCCGCGCAGGGCGCCGCCGTCGAGGATGTCGTCGCCGCCGTCCAGCGCCTCGATCCGCGCCTCCACCTCTACTTCGTCCTCGACACCCTGGAGAACCTGCGCAAGGGCGGCCGAATTTCCGGCGCAAAAGCCATGATCGGCGGCCTTCTTCACGTCAAGCCCATCCTCGAACTCAAGGACGGCGCAATCGAGCCTGTCGAGTCGCCCCGCTCCAAGAAAGCGAGCATCCGCCGCCTTCTGGAGCTGATGGACGCCACAATCCCGGCCGGCGCGCCGCTCCATGTCGCGGTGATTGACGCGCGCGCGCCGAGTGAGCGCGAGGAGATGGAGCGCCAGATTCAGGAGCGGTTCAACGTCGTCGAGATCCTGCGGGCCGAGGTCGGCTCGATCATCGGCACGCACACCGGCACGGGCGCTGTCGGCGCCGGTTACTTCACCGACTAATCGAGCGGCTCTTCGCCCAGCCACCTCAGGATCGTCGGCGTTACGTCCTGTAGCCCGCGCAGACTGTTGGCGACCGCCCGCCCATTCTTCCCCCAGACAAGGCCGGGGACGGGATTGAGCGTGTGGTCGCTCGTCGTTTGGTCCTCCAGGTTCCCGTGATCGCTCGTGACCAGGAGCAGGTCGCGCCGCTCATCTAGCACACTCAGCGCCCCCTCGAGGAGGCCGTCCAGCCGCGTCAGCGCCATCTCCGCCAGCGCCTCTTCCTGCCGGTGGCCGGCCATGTCAGTCACGAAGAACTCGAAGACGGTCAAATCATGTGTCTGGGCAAGCCGGGCAAGGCTCACGCCCGCGTCCTGCGGCGTTATCTCCGGCACACCCGCCACGCCCAGGCGGCTCTCCCATAGCTCGTTAGTGATAAACGCCGAGATGGCATGCCCCGCACGAATCTCGTCGGGGCCTCGGAACGGCACGCCGCCCAGGTTGGCCGCCAGCGCCGTCACCGATTGTCTTGCCGTGCCGCGCGCCATGCGTTCCAGGTAGCGTGGTGGGTAGGCATTGGCAAAGGCGACGGGGCCGGCGCGGCCGGCCGCCGCGAACAGGTTGTGCGTCTGAAGCAGCGCTCGCGCTTCCGGCGGCGCATACGGCCCGGCGTGACGCCCCAGGCGAGCCGACAGGTTGACGCCGCTCCAGAGCGTCGCCTGCCCTGTGCCGCTCTGGGGAAGACCGGGAACGCCTAGTGTCGCGTCGAGCGCGCGCAGCCAGACGCCCGACGAAAACGGCGCCGCCTGCACCGTGCCCGCCGCGAGCGGCCTACCGTCGAGCAGCCGCCGCAGCGTGGGCATACGAACAGCGGCGAGCGGATTACGCGACTGGTCGTCGTCGCCCAATCCAACGCCGTCTATGAAGACGATTAGCGCTCCCATCGCCTGTCCGCATCGCAGCCACGCGCGGCGCGCGCCGCAGTCTCTCGACAGCCGCCCGGCGCGGCCCTACAGCCGGGCAATCAGGCCCTCGAAAATGTCGGACTCCGTGATGATGCCCACAATACGGCCATCTTGAACGACGGGCAAACCGCTAATCTTCTTCTCTAGCATGATTCGTGCCGCGTCCTTAATCGTCGTCTCCGGCGTGACCGTCACCGGCTCTTTGGTCATGATCGAGTCGACCGTGAGCTGCGCCAGGAGATAGTGTACCTCATAGATGCTCAGGCTGGTGGCGTCGGACGGCGAAGCCTCGCGCACATCGCCCCGGGTGATGATCCCCACCAGCCGGCCGCGCTGATCAACCACCGGCAGGCGTCGGATCTTGCGTTCTTTCATGATGCGATGCGCTTCGGGCAGCGTCGTCTTGGAATCCACCGTCATCGCGTCTTTGGTCATCCAGTCTCGAACCAGCGGCGTGTCAGCGCTCATACGTCATCCTCCTCGATGTTCACTGCGAGTGCCACACGAAGTATACCACAAAGCCCTGAAAGGGTATACGCAGCGCGTCA
This sequence comes from Anaerolineae bacterium, assembly GCA_046328525.1. Lineage (GTDB taxonomy): Bacteria > Chloroflexota > Anaerolineae > Epilineales > JAHCIE01 > JBDHWG01. Next base: position 601,543 of record JAXLWK010000003.1, on the reverse strand, counting down.
TGGCAGGGCCGTTCCGGCAGGCGGTGGCGAAAGTGTGAAATATGCGTTAAGGCCGGCGCGAAATTCAGGGGCAACCGCCCAATTGACCCGCTTTTGGGAGTGAAGGCTCATAACGCACTGTCTTACCGAACCGTTGTAATCAGCGAGGAGAGTGACCGGCGACAGGCGTCGGCGCCTTCTCGCCCGCCGCGATCGCGTGGCCGCGGTGAGGACAGAAGGATGGGAAAGGAATGGGGACGTCCTTTGTCATCCTATCGCCCTCACTACGGCCATGCGGCAGGTGCGGGACCTGTCGTCAAGAGGCTCGCCGTCGGGCCACGGCAACAAGGAGACCGCCCTATGAATCCGGAACAGTTCCCTCCTCCCCGTCCCACGCGCCGGGGTGTCGGCCGCGTCGCAAGTGCGATCCTCGGCCTGACGCTCCTGGCAGCTCTGGCGCTTGTGGTGCTCTCAGCGGTCGGCGGCGCCTCCGCCGCCCCCAGCGCCCAGGTCGCGGTGGCAACGGCCACGCCGGCCTATGCCTCCAGCGGACCGATCAACTCCGGTCTGTCGGTGCGAACGTATGGTGTCTCGCCGTCGCAGCTCGCCGGCGCCACGCCCACCGTCGTGCTGAACCTGCCGGTAGGCGCGGGCGACTACAACATCAGCGTCGTCGTGCCCCCGGCGGCGACGCCCGGCCCCGGCGCGGCAGCCCTGCAGAAGCAGGCGGCGCGCAGCGCCGGCAAGGCGAACGGCGCCGACACCGCGGCCGGCATTGATGCCGCCGACCAGGTGGACTACGCCGCCGCCAGCCCCAACTACTTCGTCGAAGACAAGCCGTACACCTACGCGCCCGATCCAACCAGCCCCTACGCCGCCACCGGCGTCGAAGGCCCAACGGATCCACAGAATGCCCAGGCCCCACGCTTCGATAGCATCACGTGGAATCCGGCCATCATGTCGGAGCAGTATACGCCCGACGAGAACTGGCGGGCCGGCCTGTACAATCAGCTGTATGCCTCGGGCAACAACATCGCCGAGAAGGTCTTCGCGCGGCACTGGTATGAGCCGGACCACCTGGACAAGGACCAGGATGGCACCCTCGGCCTCTCGTCGGGCGACATCCACTACCCGGCCGTCATGCAGGAATTCACCTACATGCTGATCGGCGCCGGCGATGTGCGCGCGGGACAGGTCCCGCCGCCGGTCTTCGGCAACGTCGGCTCGACGACCATGGTCTTCCCGGTGGGGCAGCGCGCGACCGAGCTGCTCGACGCCAATGGGAACATCAATGTGTCGAACCCGCCGGCGAGCACGCGCGGCCTCGGCCTGACCTCCCTCGACGCCAACTTCGACGGTCAGCCTGACATCGTTCACGTAGACAGCGAGCAGACCCTGGTCGGCGCGCTCAACTACGATGTCCAGCTCGACTTCAACAACAACCACGCCCTCGACCCCCTCGCCCCGGCCGGTCCGCCGCCACTCAACGGGCAGGAGTTGGCCGTGCTGCGTCTCGACCCGATGACGCTGCGCGGGACGGGCGGCTCGAAGGTCATCCAGTTCCTGGACCACGCCGCCGTCCTGACGGGCATGGCGACCCAGCCGAACGGCGCGACCTTCGACATCTACTGGACCGGCAGCTTCGCGCCGAAGAAGCTCGGCACTGTGACCCTCGGCCAGGGCGACGCCCTAATGGCGAACACCAACGGCGCGCCGGTCGTGATCCGCAGCGCGCGCAACGGTGGCCCCGGCGGCAACCTGTGCTCGACCTCCTACGGCCCGTGGTTCCTGTATCTCCAAAGCTCCGACGCGATTGAGAACAGCGCCATTGTCGTGGCCGGCCGCGCCCTGGGCGCAACCTACGCGCCGATGGAGCAAGGCCCCAACTCGACGCAGCCGTGGTGGCTCAAGCGCATGTACGTTGACGGCCACGAGTACAACACCGTCGCCATCAACACCCTGAACGGCGGCGCGCCCGTCTTCGGCGCGACCCCCGCCGCGTGTGCGGTCGCCACCGTCCCGTCGGACCCCACCCAGTTCAACTACATCACGCTCCGCACCCCGATCCCGAAAGGCCCGAACGTCACGAACGCTCAGCATTCCGTGCTGCTGCAAGGCTATCTGCCGGGGCAGCGCCTGAGCATGCTGCCGCCGTTCAACTACGAGCACTACCTCGTCTCGGACGTGCAGCGCATCGCGGGCCTCGCCACCCAGGTATCCAACGTGGCCTTCATCGGCCCGCTGTTCGGCCCGGTGCCGCCCGTTCTGCAGGACGACGGCCCGTTCCCGTACACCGCTGGCTTCACCCCGCCGGGCAGCGCGCCTATTGTCTATAGCGACCCGGCCGCCTCCTCGTTCTTCTACGTCGCTGAGGACCGCGAGCCGCAGTACCTGGGCGAGCTGGCCGAGCGCGACATCCAGAACATGGGGCCGAACGGCACGACCCTCCAGCCGGTGCCGTCGTTCTGGTACACGCAGCAGTTCCACACGCTCCCCGACCTGTACACGGCCTACATTCTGCCGAACCTGGCGAATCCGACCGACCCGCGCACACCCAAGGGCGACCTGTACCTGGTGGTCAGCGGGCTGTACGCGCCCCAGAGCTACTTCCGCCAGTGGGTGCAGAACCTGAGCTGGCCGCAGGATAGCATCGGTGGCCGCTTCAAGTTCTGGTTCGACCCGGACGGCCTCGGCACGGGCAACAACAAGCTGTATAAGGATGCCAACGGTATCCGCGTCTACGGCCGCGACAACGAGGGCGCAGGCAATACGGCCTACACCCCGCCGGCCATCCTGCCCGGCGTCGCCCCGACCGGCCCGGTCGAAGTCCCGCCGTACACGGACCCTATCAGCATCTTTGACCCGCGCGGCGCGCAAGCGCCCGTCAAGGACAGCCTGACGCTCAACCCGGCCTACCTGGCGGAGTTCAGCGGCACCGAGCCGCTGGCAAGCTACTACGGCCAGATCTCGGTCAACGGTCAGGACGCGCGCGAGAAGGTCTTCCCGCGTCTGTGGTACGAGCCGAACTACCTGGACAAGATCCTCCGCGTCTCCGGCCCCGCGACGACGACGGCGACGGCGCCGACGGGCGGCTGCACGACGGCGGTCCGCATTGACCCGACGACCACACCGCTGATCAACCTGCCCGCCAGCACGTCGGCCACCAGCGTCTACAGCTTCACGCTGACAGCCGAGCGCGAGATCCTGTTCAGCGGCACGGGCGCGACCATTGACATCTTCAGTGGCTGCGACACGCGCATAACGGCGACGGGCGTGCCGGTCTACGCCATCACGCCGACCGCCGGCGCGACACTCCCGACCAGTATCACGCTGCCCCAGGGGACGTACTACTTGCGCGTCAACGGCGCGACGGCGACCGCCGACTTCAACGGCGGCTCGACGCAGCGCTACACCTTCCCTGCCGTCCAGAAGGAATACACGTACATGTTCCTGGACACGCAGGACCAGCCCACGTCCACATCCCCCGGCGGCACGTTGTTCTTCCCGACGTCCACGAGCCGCAATGAGCTGCCGGTTCCGCCGGCCGGCGCCGGCGCCGGCTGGATCCCGTCCGCGCCGAGCACGGGCGCCGGGCTGACGACCTTCGACCCGGCCTTCGACGGGACCCCGCGCCCCGTGACCGTCGAGAACGAGCGCAGCCTGGCCGCGTTCACCGGCGTCAATGCCGACTTCACCGGCCTGGGCAACTTCAACGCTACGCCGCAGTACGGGAGCTTCGACCCCGACGGCCTGCCCATGAACGGCAACGAAGTGGTCATCTTCCGCACCGGCGGGCTGGACCTCGGCCGCAACGCCTCGGCCCAGTTCCTCGACTACCTCGTGACGCTCACGAACGTGGACTACACCTCCGGCCGCGCCGATCTCCAGATCTGGTACACCGGCGGCGGCCTCCACCCCAACAATGACCCGAACAGCAACGGCTGCTCCGACTACTCGAAGTACCCGGACCTGGTCGCCACAGTCACCATCCCGCTGCGCGGCATGGCGATTGTCAACCGCAACTCGGTGCGCATCCTGCCGCCCGGCACGAACAACTACGGCTCCACCGACGGCGCCTGGTTCGTGTGGGTGCAGGGCGTGTACGCGCCGATCCCCGGCCAGCCGCAGAGCGAGCGCGCGACGCTCGTCCTGGGCCGCGCCCTCGGCGCTGCCGGCGCGCCCATTGACAACGGCGCTGGCGTCCACAGCTTCACGCCAGGCTACCCGTGGTACCTCAAGCGCTTCTTCGTGGACGGCCACGAGTACAACGTCACCGCTGTGCTGACCGAGCCGCCCGCCGCCGGCGCTGCGCCCACGGCGAATCGTTTCAAGGGCATCACCGTCCGCACGCCGGACCCGAAGCCGTGCGATTTCGTCAACCAGGAAGACTCCATCGCCCTCCAGGGCTACTTCCAGGGCACACAGTACGGCATTGACACCAGCAACCTGTCCGTGCTGCCGCCGTTCAACATGGCGCACAGCGTCCGTCAGGATGTCCGACGCATCACCCCCAGCGATTTCGCCACGACTTTCGCGCCGCAGTGCGAAGGCAGCGTCCTGGGCAACGTCGCGCCGCTCAGTCTCGTCGTTCGCGCCGAGAGCAGCGAGCCGCGCTTCCTCGGCGAGCTGAAGGAGATGCTCTACGAGCGGCCTTCGACGCCGCTGCCGGCCGTCAACCCGGTCTGGTCAACCGAGCAGTTCCACACGCTGCCCGACCAGTTCACCGACATCGCCCTGCAAGCCGGCCAGCTCTACCTGCTGACCAGCGACCTCCAGACCAACCTCGGCCAACTGTCGTACGTCGGCTGCAACACCGCAACGACTCAGCTGGTCATGGGTACCGGCGTCAACGGGTTGCAAGCGCCAGGCCTCGGCCCGATTGACACGACATCGCCCTTCGGCCCCATCCCGCTGCCCAACGCGCTCCAGCCCGGTGGTCTCCCGTACTACCAGGCCGGCTTCAACGCGACCGGCAGCGCCCTCGACCCGACGCAGCGCGTTCGTGTCCAGTTCTGGTACGACCCGCTCGACACGAGCGGCGGCACGACGGGCAGCGCGACGGGTGGCGCGGGTGGCGCCGCCGGCCAGCCGGGGCCGGACAAGGGCGACATCTACGTGAACCTGTGGCAGGCCGCGACGGTCCCGCCACCTGGTGGCACGAACACCCCGACCCCAACAGCGTCCAACACGCCGACGAACACACCGACGAATACTGCGACGCCGACCGGCACGGTCTCAACTCCGACGCCGACCGGCACGGTCTCAACTCCGACGCCGACCGCCACACCATCGAAGACGGCGACAAGCACTTCGACGCCGACGGCGACAAGTACCACGCAGACGGCGCCGGCCACGGCGACCGCGACGCCGACCGCCACCAGCACCACGCAGACAGCGCCGGCGACCGCGACCGCCACGGCCACCGCCACGGCGACAGGCGCCGTCGGAACCGCCGCGCTGGTCATTAACCCGAGCCAGAACCCGGTGACGGTTGGCACGCCGTTCCCGGTCCAGGTGAACATCAGCAACGCCCCGAACCTGGCTGGCGTGGACATCTGGCTGACCTGGGACAACACGAAGCTTAACTTCTACGGACCGTCGGTCGTCGGGACGGGCACGTCCGCGACACCAGGCACGATGCCCGAAGGCAACCTGGCGTTCGGCGCGAACGCAGTCTCGATTGACTCGGTGACGAACACGGGCTACTTCCACTACGCCGCAGCGCGTACCGGGCAGACTCCGCCGGTCGGCAGCGCCGGTCTCGTGTTCAGCTTCGCCATGGTGGCGATGCCCGGCGCTTCGGGGCCGGTGAGCATCTCGTTCATCAACGACGCGACGCACAAGATGCGGCTCCTGGACACCTCGACGCCGACGCCGCAGGACATCCCGTTCTCGCTGACAGGCGCGAGCGTCCAGGTTGTGGCGGCTCAGACCGCCCTCGGCGCTGCCTCGGGCGTCGTCAAGATGCAGGCGAACAGCTCGAACGCCGGCGCTCAGGTGCAGGTCGGTAACGGCAGCGGCGTCACCGGCGAGGGCGGCGGCTACAGCGTCATCACCAGCCCCGGCGCGGACACGGTGTTCGTGACCAAGCAGGGCTACCTACCCGCACAGTCGAACTTCACGCCGGTCGTCGCCAACGCCATCTCCTACGTGCCGCCTGTGCACCTGTTGGGTGGCGACGCCAACGGCGACGGACGGGTTGACCTCTTCGACCTGGTCGTCGTGGCCGCCGCGTACAACACGACGCCGCCCTCGGACGCGCGTGCCGACATCAACAGCGACGGGTACGTGGACATCACGGACGTCGTCCTCGTCGGCGCGAACTACGGCCGCAGTGGCGTGCAGTCTGGCGCTGCGGCGGGCGGTGAGAGCGAAGGCAAGGCGGCTGCGCCGACAGCCCAGGTCTTGCTGGACGCGCCCGCGACGGTCCAGAAGGGTCAGGAGTTCAAGGTGTCCGTGCTGGCTCGCGACGTCAAGGACTTGTACGGCGCCGATGTGACCGTGCGCTACGACCGGTCCCGCGTGCAGCTCGTCTCGGAGAAGGGCGCGCCGGGCGCGCTGCTAGGCAGCGATGCCTACGTGGTCGCCAACAGCGCCGTCCCGACCGACGGCAAGGGCAGCGGCCTCCTGGCCGGCTCTCTGATGGGCGCCTACCGCTTCGGCGCGACCAAGCTCGCCCCGGCGGTCGCGGCCAACGGTGACGGCACGGTCGTGACCCTCACGTTCCGCGCCATCGCCGACGGCAGCCCGCGCATTCGCCTCAGCAAGGCAACCCTGGTGGACAGCGAGGTGAATACTCTGTCCAGCAGCATCTCGATCCGCTAAGATCATCGCTTCACCAATCGCCGGGGGCAGGCTCGATCGAGCCTGCCCCCTATCTTTGTCTTAACGTCGCTTTCTTGGTACAATACCAGGCCAGACACACGGTCGTGTCTCGGTTTCCACGCCGCCGTCAATCCAGCAATCTCGTCGGGAGGGCGCATCCATGCCAGGCAAGCTCGGGACAGCAGAACGGCCTCTTCGCGTTGCCATCATCGGCGCCGGCCCTGCCGGGTTCTACGCGGCCGAGGCCCTCCTCAAGAACGCCGGTGTCACCGCCACCATAGACTTCTTCAACCACTTTCCGACGCCGTATGGCCTTGTCCGCGACGGCGTCGCCCCCGACCACGAGTCCATCAAAGCCGTCACGCGCGTCTACGACCGTATCCTGGAGAACCCGAAGGTGCGCTACTTCGGCAACGTGACGCTGGGTGAGGATGTCCACCTAGCGGACATCAAGCCGCTCTACGACATGATCCTCTACGCCGTCGGCTCACCGTCGGACCGCCGCATGGGGATTCCCGGCGAGGACCTGGCCGGTAGCCTGCCCGCGACGGCCTTCGTCGGCTGGTACAACGGCCACCCGGAGTACGCCGACCTGGCTCCCGACCTGTCGCACGAGCGCGCCATCGTGGTGGGCATCGGCAACGTCGCCGTGGACGTGGCGCGCATTTTGCTCCGTTCGACGGATGAGCTGGCGCAGACCGACATCGCCGACTATGCCCTGGACGCTCTGCGCGCGAGCAACGTCCGCGAGGTGGTGATGTTGGGACGCCGTGGACCGGTGCAGGCCGCGTTCACGAATGCCGAGCTAAAGGAGCTGGGGGAGATGGTCGGCGTGGACGTGGTCGTAGACCCAGCCGACGTCGTACTCGACCCGGACAGCGAGGCCGAGATGGCGAAGGATCGCGTGGCGGCGCGCAACGTCGAGATTCTGCGAGCGATGGCCGCCCAGACGGAGCACACGCAGCCTCGCCGCCTCTTCCTGCGCTTCCTGGTCTCGCCCGTCGAGGTGATCGGCAAGAACGGGCATGTCAGCGCGGTCAAGATCGAGAAGAACGAGCTGTACCGCGACGACTGGGGGACGATGCGGCCGCGCGGCCTCGGCCAGTTCGAGACACTCGATGCCGGACTGGTGCTGCGCTCCGTGGGCTACAAGGGCACGCCGCTGAAAGACGTTCCCTTCAACACCAAGACCAGCACCGTCAGCAACGCCGCCGGGCGTGTCGTGGACCCGGTGACCGGCGCGGCGGTGGAAGGCGAGTATGTCACTGGCTGGGCGAAGCGCGGGCCGACGGGCATCATCGGCACCAACAAGCCCGACTCGGTGGAGACGGTGAGCAAGATGATCGAGGACCTGGCGACGCTGCCGGGCATCGCGGACGAGAACCGCGACCCGGCCAGGGTCGAAGCCCTCCTCCAGTCGCGCCACATCGCCTACGTCACGTATGACGACTGGAAAGTGCTGGATCGCTACGAGCAGGCGGCGGGCGCCGCCCAGGGCCGACCGCGCGTCAAGGTGACCAGCGTCCCGGCCATGCTCCAGGTCATCCGCGAGAACAAGGAAGTCCCGACTCAATAAGGGCGCGAGAATGGGTGAGTTTTACCGCCTGGTGGCCGAGCGGCTGCGGCAGACACGCCGGGTCGCGGCGGCCACAATTGTTCATATTCGAGGGTCGGTGCCGCGCGAAGTCGGCGCCAAGATGCTGATTGACCCGGCCGGCCACCACGTTGGCACCATCGGCGGCGGCTGCGGCGAATCCGACGTCATCGCCGCCGGCCTGCGCGCGATTGACACCGGCCGCCCGTCGCTTGTCCGCGTGGACCTGACCGAGGACATTTCCCTGGAAAGCCTGGGCGTCTGCGGCGGCATCATGGATGTGCTCGTGGAGCCGTGGGAGGACGCGCCGCTGCTGGCGCGGCTGGCCGACGCCGAGGAACGCAACGACACCCTCGCCCTGCTACACGTCGTCGCCGTCCCCCCGTCCCTCGCGGCAGCGCTGGGACGCCACGCCCTCGTGTCGCTCGACGGCCTATCCGGCGACACGCTCGAACTTGGCGCGGCCGCGGAGGCCATCTACCGGGCGGCGGCAGAGTTGCTCGAACACGGGCGTAGCGGCATGGCGCAAGGGGCGACGCCGGACGGCGAGGTGTCTGTTTATGTCGAGGTCCTGGCGCGCGCCCCGCGCCTGATCATCGTCGGCGCAGGCCATATCGCCGTGCCTGTGGCGCGTTTCGCCAAGCAGCTCGACTTCCACGTGACCGTGCTGGACGACCGGCCGGCGTTCGCTAACCGGGTTCGCTTCCCCGACGCCGACCGCATTATCGTGGACTATTTCCAGCCCGCGCTGCGCGCCCTCGACCTGGACCGGCAGACCTACATCGTACTCGTGACGCGGGGCCACCAGCACGACGTCGAGAGCCTGATCGCTGTCCTCGACCGGCCCACCGCCTACATCGGCATGATCGGCAGCGCCCGGCGCGTGCGCGCCGTGTTCGAGCTGTTGGAGCGCGAGATGGGCATTAACCCGCAGCGCCTCGACAAAGTCTATTCCCCCATCGGGCTGGACATCGGCGCGGAGACACCGGCCGAGATTGCCGTCGCCATCATGGCCGAGATCGTCAAGGTGCGGCGCGGCGGCAGCGGCGTGTCCCTCACCGACCGCGAGCGGCGCGGCCCGGTCCACACCCACCGCTACGCGAAAGCCGACTGAATGGTGGTAGGGCAGGTTTGAAACCTGCCCCTACGCCACCGCCAGCACTAGAGATTGTGGTAGCGCCGACTTCAGTCGGCTCTCCGCCCGTCGTTCGGCTTTCAGCCGTTACCCACCAGCCGCCGGTAGTCGTCCGGCGTGTCAATGTCCACGGTGGCGGCCTCCCCCACCTCGACAAACTCCGCCAGGTCACGGTGCTTCTCGATGAGCGTCCGCCCGCCCTGGTCACCGGTGATCTGCATCAGCTCCGGCCAGAGGCGACGGTCGAACAGCGTGGGGTTGCCGCGCCGCCCGCCATACGTCGCCACGACGATGGGCGCGAGGGTCGCGGAGTAGCGCTGGAGCAGCGCGTCCACGATGGCCGGCGTCACCTGGGGTTGGTCGGCGAGCATGAACAGGGCCGCGTGAGTCGCGGGCGCGAGCGCCGTCAGCCCCGCCCGCACCGACGTGCTTAGCCCCTGTTCCCAGTAGGGGTTGTGGGCGATGCGCGTCACCCGGTTGCCGGCAGCGGCCCGCACCTCGTCGGCGCCTGCCCCAACGACCAGCACGGACTCGGCGATGTCGCTCGCCAGGGCCACATCCACGGCGCGGCCGACGAGGGTCGTATCGCCCCACGGCAGGGCCTGCTTGAGCGCGCCGTAACGTGTCGCTCCACCGGCGGCCAGGATGACAGCGCCTACGCGGCGGCGCACCTCTCGGACAGGGGTCTCTGCCTGCACCGCGCCGATCGCCACGCCGTCGAAACGGGGTGACGCCAGCAGCCGCCGAGCCAGATGCCGCGCCTCGGCCATGTTCGCGTTGCTGACCTTGTTCAGCAGCGCCACGACGCGCGCCCCGGCCGGGATGTTCTTCAGCCCGCCCTCAGGGTGGCTCATCTCCACCGCGACCACCTCGACCGTCACCGCCGCGCCAGGCGCAAGCCCTGTCAAGGCCGCGACGCGCTCCGGGCGGTGGACGTGCGCCCCGTCCAGGGGCTGCCCCAGGACATCCAGGCCGAGCACAAGGACGACAACGTCGGCGTCCGGCGGAATGGGCGGCTCGTGCAGGGCTGGCGCTTTGAAGGACAGATGGCGCGAGCCGTCGGCTTCCACCAGGACAGCGGCGACGCGCGGCATGCGCGCCAGCCGACCCGGCCAGTGGGGCGGGACGGAATCGAGCTTCCAGCCGTCGGCCGTCTCGATGACCTGGGGCGCGATGGCGACCCGCCGCAGGAAGGGCAGGCTCGTCTGGAGCCGCTCGGCGATGGCGTCGAGGCTGGGGTGGATGAATAGCCCGTCGGCGTCGTTGAAGCCCGGCAGGAGCATCTTTGTCGTCGGGGTCAGGAGGACGCGGCCCTGTCCGGGCGCGGCCAACTCAGCGGCCAGGCGGTAGAGCGCGCTCGTCTTGCCACCGCCGCCGACGAAGGCGACGATACCGCGGTCAGGCACGTTGAGGGCGTCTTGTAGCTTCATGAGGGTAGTCTGAGCTGCGGCGCACTGAGAATCGCTTCCAGCACACCCCCGGCAATGGCGCGGGACTTGTCCGAGATTGTGTGGACGTGGGCCGGTTCGGCGCGCGGGTCCACGTCACCCAGCTTCGTGCCTGCCGACACGCGCAGCCCACCGTGGACCATCCCGCGCAGGATGCCGCCCACGCCCGCGACGACATCCACGCCGCCGACCCGGGCGACCACGTCGCCGGCAGCGACGACATCGCCGATCCGCCGCAGCGGGATGACCTCGCCGTCGGCCGGCGCGCGCAGAACGCGGGCCGCGTCAACGCCGCCGATGCGCCCCGGCACGCCTGTATTTGGCTCCGCCGCCCCGTTCCACAGCACGCGGCCGAGGTTGTGGCCGCGGTTTGTTTCGATCACGGCGTGGCAGTCTACGCCGGCGGTGAAGCCCGGCCCCAGACCGATGACCAGCGTCGCGTCGTCGGGTCGCGTACTCAGGTTGCGCTTGGCAAGCCGCGCGTCCACGAGAACGTCCGGATGCAAGAGGGTCAGGCTCGTCCCGTCCGGGTCCACGACCACGGGAATCTCGCGCGACGCCAGGACGGCGCCGGCCTCGCGTAGTGGGACACACCGCGCCGTCACGCCCTCGACCGTCGCGGCATTATCGTAGACGGCCTGGGCGAAGGCCACCGTCCGGCGCACCGCCAGCGGCCGCTCCAGCTCGGTCATCACGACGAGGAAGCCGGCGCGGTAGAGACGGACGGCGACGCCGGTTGCCAGGTCGCCTGCGCCGCGAATGAGCGCCAGCAGCGGGCGCGCCAGGAGCGTGTCAGGCACGGCGCGGCTCAACGGCTGTCGGGCGGCGGTAGTCGTCCGCGGTCAGGGCGAATACGAGGGTATCGCGCAACTCGCCCCCCACAGCGCGGCTGTGGTTGCGCATCTCGCCCTCAAGCGGATAGCCCGCCGCCTCCGCGACTTGCCGGCTCGCCAGGTTGCGGCTGTCCATGTGAATCTCGACCCGCGCCGCGCCGAGGGTCTCGAAGGCGAAACCCGTAAGCCCCCGCACGGCCTCGGAAATGTAGCCTAGCCCCTGGAAGCGCTGGCGGCACCAGTACCCGATCTCGAAGCGCGGCACGGCCCAGTCAATGCGGTGCAGCCCACTCGCGCCGACCATGACGTCGCTCCCTTTGAGGAACAACAGCAGCATCAGGTCAGAGCGTTCGAGGAACCGCACGCGCGCGCGGCGCGCAGTCATCTCCGAGATTTCGGGCGTCGCCGGCTCCTGCGCCCACGGCATCCACGGGCGCAGGCTATCCAGGGTCTCGTTGACGGCGCGGCATATCTCCGGACCATCGCCAGCGCGCGGGGCGCGCACCAACAGCCGCTCGGTCTCAAAGGCGTCTGGAATGTCGAGCAGCAGCGGGTCCTTCATGCGCCGTCCAACCCGCCCTCGACCGTCACCGGCCTCGTATCGTAGCCCGCGCCGTACAGCGTCTCCAGCACGCGCGCCGGCGTCAGCGGCAGGTGGTCGAAGCGCCGGCCCGTCGCCTGGTAGAGCGCTTCGGTGAGCGCCGGCGCCAGCGGCACAAACGGCATCTCCGCCATCCCCCGCGCCCCGAACGGGCCGATGGGGTCCGGGACTTCGATGATAACGCTGTCCACGCGCTCAGGAATGTCCAGGATTGTCGGAATCAGGTACGTCGAGAGGTGCTCGGTCAGGACGCGCCCGTCCTGCTGGACGAAGTTCTCGATGGTCGCCCACCCCTGTGCCTGAACCACCGCCCCTTCGATCTGTCCCTGGATCAGGTGCGGATTCAGGGCGCGGCCCACGTCGTCGGCGCACACGACGCGGCGGACGCGCACCTCGCCGGTCTCGATGTCCACCTCCGCCTCGACCGCCTCGGCGACGTAGCCATACGCAAAGTTCGGGTCGGAGCGTCCGTCGTGATCAATCGGCGTCGTCGGCGGCGGCACGTACTTGTGCACGGCCACGACCGGGCGGTCCTCCTCGTCGCGCCACATCTCCAGCGCCTTCTGCGCCGCGCCGTGGATGGCGTTACCAGCCATGAAGGTCAGGCGCGAGGCCGACGCCGAGCCGGACGAGCCGGGCGTCAAACCGGTGTCCGCCCCGACGAATTCCACGCGCTCCAGCGGCACACCGACGGCGTCCGCTGCGATCTGCTTGAAGACCTGGTGCGCTCCCTGGCCCACGTCGCTGCCGGCGCAGCGCACGACCACGCGCTCGATGTCGCCGCCGCCGTGCAGCTCGATGGTTGCCCAGGCGTTCTCCGGCGCCCCGAAGGAGAAGCCGACGTTCTTGAACGCGGCGGCCAGGCCGATGCCGCGCCGCTTCCACGGCTCGCCGGCCGGCTCCGCGAGCGGCGACTGCCAACCTGCCGCCGTCCGCCGCCAGCCCGCTGTCTCGGCGCACTGGGTGATGACCGTCTCGAGGGAGACGCCCGATGGGATGACGCTGTGGGTCGGCAGGATCGAGCCATCGCGCAGGATGTTCTTCATCCGCAGATCGACCGGGTCCATGCCGAGGGCCGCCGCCAGCCGATTGACCTGGCTCTCCGCCGCGAAGTGGGACTGGGGCGCGCCAAAGCCGCGAAACGCGCCGGTGACCACGTTGTTGGTGTACACGGTGTAGCTATCCACTTTGACGTTGGGGATGTCATACGGCCCCAGGGCCATGAGCGTGGCGTTGCCGAGTACCTTCGTGCTTGTGGAGGCGTAGCCGCCGGCGTCGGAGACAAGCTCGACCTCGGCGGCGATAATGCGGCCGTCGCGCGTCGCGCCTGTGCGGCAGCGGTAGAACATGGGGTGGCGCTTGTGGTGGCCGATCATGGACTCTTCGCGCGTCCAGACGAGCTTCACCGGCCGCTGGAGCGTCAGCGCCGCCAGGCCCAGGACAATCTGGATCGAGATGTCCTCCCGCCCGCCGAACGCCCCGCCGATGGCCGGGTGAATGACGCGCACGCAGTCCTCCGGCAGCTTCAGCGAGTGGGCGATCTGCTCCAACTCCTCGTGCGCCCACTGCCCCGCCGCCGCCACCGTCACCCGCCCATCCTCGTCAATCCACGCCAGCCCGGCCTCCGGCTGCAAGAACGCGTGCTCTTGCGCGCCGACGCTGTACTCGCCTTCGACGATGACATCCGCCTGGGCGAACGCGGCCTCGATGTCGCCGCGCCGTAGATGGTACTGGTGCAGGATATTGTCGGGGTGGTTCGCGTGCAGCGCCGGCGCGCCGGGCTGCATCGCCGCGCGCGGGTCCGTCACGACGGGCAGGTCTTCGTACTCGACGCGGATCAGATCCCGGGCGCGCTCGGCGGCGGCCAGCGACTCCGCCACCACCAGGGCGATCTTGTCGCCGACAAAGCGCACAACTGCGGCGTGGGCATCATCCCCAGGGCCGCACAGCACCGGCTGATCCGGCACGATCAGGCCGAAGCGATTGTGCGGCACATCCACCGACGTGAAGATGCGCACCACACCCGGCGACTTCTCGGCGTCTGCGATGTCCAGGCGGGTCACCCGCGCATGCGGCCGCCGCGCCAGGAGCGTCACGGCGTGCAGTATGCCTTCCATCGCCAGGTCGCCGGGATAGTGCGCCGCGCCCGTCACCTTGTCCAGGGCATCCTCGCGCGGGATGCTGCTCCCAATTGCGCGCATGCTCACTCCCCCTGTCGCGGCTCGGTTGCCGCCTCAATCGCCTCGACGATCTTGTAGTAGCCCGTACAGCGGCACAGGTTGCCCGTGATGGCCGTCTCCACCTGCTCCCGCGTCGGCGAGGGATGCTCTTCCAGCAACTTGGCTGCCGACATCAGGAAGCCAGGCGTGCAGTAGCCGCACTGCACCGCGCCCCGGGCCGCGAATTCCGCCTGCACCGGGTGGAGGTGTCCCTCGGCCGCCAGCCCTTCGACAGTCGTGACTTGCGCTTCGTGGGCGCGCGCCGCTGGCACGAGACACGCCATGACGGCCACGCCGTCGAGGAAGACAGTACACGCGCCGCACTCGCCCTCGGCGCAGCCCTCCTTCGTCCCCGTCAGACCGAGCGCGTCGCGCAGGAAGTCGAGCAGGGTCAGCCCAACGCCAGGCGCGCTCATCGGCCGCCCGTTGACGGTTGTTTCGATGATGGCCGACGGGTCGAAGGCCAGCGCCGGCCCACCGCCCTGGTATGGCTCCGCGCTACCCCACAACAGCGCCGGGTCGCTCGGCCAGTCGGCGCGCTCCTGTCCATCCCGCAGCCGCCGCAGCGCCCGCGCCGTGAGAACGCCGACCATGTGGCGGCGGTAGGCGGCGGGCGAGCGCACGTCGTCAATGGGGCGGGCCGCCAACTTCGCGGCCTCGGCCGCTGCGACAATGGCCGCGTCATCCAGGCGGCGGCCCCTGAGCGCTGCCTCCGCTTCGACCGCGCGGACGATGGTGGGCGCGACGGAGCCGAGCGCAATGCGCGCGTCGGACACAACGTCGCCGTCGAACGTCAGCGCCACCGCCGCGTTGACCACCGAGATTGCCTGGGCGCGGCGCAAGCCTTGCTTGAGGAACACGCCGCACTGATGGGGCGCGAGCGCCGCGAAATGAATCCCGGTCAACATCTCATCGTCGGCCATCACTGTGCGCCGCACGCCCGTGTAGAACTCGGCCAACGGCACATCGCGCTGCCCGCGCCCGGAGGCCAGGGTGACGCTGGCGTCCAGCGCCATCAGCGGCGTGATAGTATCATTGGCCGGCGACGCGGTAATCACGTTCCCCGCCACCGTCCCCCGGTTGCGGATCTGCGGCGCGCCGACCTGCCACGCCGCCTGGGCAAGCGGCAGCGCCCGCTCGACGCACACGGCCGAGGTGACGACGTGGTTATGCGTCACCAGCGGGCCGAGATGGATACGTCCGTTCTCAAGCTCGATTCGGTTCAGGCCCCCAATTCGTGTTATGTCTATTATCGCATTCAGGTGGCGCACGCCGCGATCCAGCTCGATGACCAGGTCCGTGCCGCCGGCCATGATGCGCGCGTTGCGTCCCTCGCGGGCCAGAAGCGCCAGCGCGTCCTCCAGGGTCGTCGGAGAGTAGTAGCGGGACCAGAGGCGTGTCCCGATTTCAGTCGTCAGCATTGTGAAACACCCCCATCGAGGGTTTGCCCTCGCGCTTGGATACGCTCCCAAGTATACCGTCAGGCCGGGCGCCGCGCAAGGCCCATTGCGATTGGCGATTCCTCACCGCAGCGGCTACAATAGACGTGGAGGATGGGTTGCCGATGCCTGCGCCGCTGCGAATCGTCCTGGTCTCGACGTACGAAATGGGCCGCCAGCCGTTTGGCCTGGCCTCGCCGGCCGCCTGGCTGCGCGAGGCGGGTTTCGACGTGACGTGCGTGGACCTGTCCATCGAGGCGTTCGCCGAGGACAGCCTGCGCGCCGCCGACCTCATCGCCTTCTACGTCCCGATGCACACGGCCACGCGCATGGCCGTCCGCGCTCTCGACGACGCGCGCCGCGTCAACCCTGCCGCTCACATCTGCTTCTTTGGGCTGTATGCCGCCGAGAACAGCGACTACCTGCGCCGTCTCGGCGTGGACACGATCCTGGGTGGCGAATTCGAGGCGCCGCTCGTCCGCCTGACAACCTGGCTGGCCGCGACGCGCGCCGTTCCCCTACCGCCCCTCGCCATCCCCGTGATCTCTCTGGACCGCCAGGCATTCCGCGTGCCCGACCGCCGCGGCCTGCCGCCCCTGGCGAGCTACGCCCACCTGGCGCTGCCCGACGGGAGCCAGCGCCTCGTCGGCTACGTTGAGGCGAGCCGCGGCTGCAAGCACCTGTGCCGCCACTGTCCCATCGTCCCGGTCTACAATGGGCGCTTCCGCGTCGTGGGACGCGACGTGGTCCTGGCGGACATTCGCCAGCAGGTCGCGGCGGGCGCGCAGCACATCACCTTCGGCGACCCCGACTTTTTCAACGGCATCGGCCACGCGCTGCCTCTGGTCGAGGCGCTGCACGCCGAGTTCCCCAACCTGACCTACGACGTGACCATCAAGGTCGAGCATCTGCGAAAGCACATCGGGCAGCTTGAGACGCTGAAGGCCACGGGCTGCCTGTTCATCACGTCGGCGGTCGAGAGCTTTGACAGCGACATTCTCGCGATCTTCGACAAGCAGCACACCACCGAGGACTTCGAGACCGTTCTGGCCGCGTGCCGCCGCCTCGCCCTGCCCCTCGTGCCGACGTTCGTCGCCTTCACACCCTGGACCACCCTAGACGGCTACCGCCTCTTCTTGAGCGAGATCGCGCGGCTGGAGCTGGTCGAGAGCGTCGCGCCGGTCCAGTACACCATTCGCCTGCTCATCCCACCCGGCTCCCGCCTGCTCGATCTGCCCCAGGTGCAGGCCCTCGTCGGGCCGCTCGACGACGCGAAGCTGTCCTATGCGTGGCGCAACCCTGACCCTCGTGTGGATGCGCTGCAACACGAGCTGTCAGGCATGGTGCAGCGCATGACGCGGCGGCCGCGCCACGAGGTGTTTGCCCACGTCTGGGCCCACGCCTTCGGGGATAGCCATCGGCTGCCGCCGCTACCGCCCGGCCTGCCGCCGCCCTACGTCACCGAACCCTGGTTCTGCTGAGCAGAGCCAACTGAGGAGCAGTTTGCTTCTCCCTACATCTGAACCCTCCCCCATCTTCGAGGAAAGGTCCTACCATGCACTATCGCTCTCTTGGCCGCGCCGGTGTCAAGGTCTCAGTCGTCGGGCTGGGCGGCAATCAGTTTGGCGGCAAAGTGGACGTGGACGCCACGCGCCGCATCGTCCACCACGCCATGGACATGGGCATCAACTTCATTGACACCGCCGACACCTACAGCCGCGGCCTTTCCGAGGAGGCGCTCTCCTTCGCCCTGAGCGGGCGGTGGGAGCGCGTCGTCCTCGCCACCAAGTTCCGCTACCCCATGGGCGACGGCCCCAACGACCGAGGCGGCTCCCGCTACCACATCATGAACGCCGTCGAGGCCAGCCTGCGCCGCCTGCGCACGGACCACATTGACCTGCTCCAGATGCACGCGTGGGACCCCGAGACGCCCCTCGACGAGACGATGCGCGCCCTCGACGACCTCGTCGCCAGCGGCAAGGTGCGCTACATCGGCGCGTCCAACTTCCTGGCCTGGCAGATGGCCCGCGCCAACGACATCGCCGAGATGCGCGGCTGGACGCCCATGGTGACGATCCAGCCCCACTACCACATGCTGGAACGCGACGTCGAGCGCGAGATGATGTCGTACTGCCAGGCGTTCAACATCGGCATCCTGCCCTACTTCCCGCTCGCCGGCGGCTTCCTGACCGGGAAGTACCACGAGGGCGAGCCGCCGCCGGCCGGATCGCGCGGCCAGAACAGCCCCTACGTCCAGCGCTACTTCACGCCGGCCAACTTCGCCCGCGTCCGCGCCCTGACGGGGTGGGCCGAGAGCCACGGCCATAGCATGACTGAGCTGGCGATTGCGTGGCTCCTCGCCCAGCCGCAGATTGCCTCCGTCATCGCTGGCGTCACGTCGGAGGAACAGGTGGACGCCAACATCAAGGCCGCCGAGTGGGAGCTGACCGTGGACGAGCTTGCCGAGGTGAACCGGATTCTGGATGGGCAGGCGTAGTCCAATCGGAAGTATCCGCCGGTCTCGCGGCGCGCTCTCCCCGGACTCCCCGAAGTATACAGCAACACGGCCGACGACTGGAATGCCGTCGGCCGTGTTGCTGTCTTTGACCCTCCCCTGAAACACCGCTATAATCCCGCGCCACAGAGTACGCGGGTCATTTCTGCCCACATCCGACCCGTGACAAGGAGGGCAACGCATGCTGAGTGAGGCTAAAGCCGGCGAGCGCCGCAAGTTTAACGGCCATAGGCTGACGGAATTCATCTATGGGACGATCACGGCGCTGGTCGCTATCGCTGGCCTGTCAGAGTCAGCCGTTGTGGGATGGGGGGGCGCCGCCAGCGTCATTGTCGTAGGCTCAGCTGTCGTGTGGGTCGCCCACTCGTACTCCTCGATTATCAGCCAGCGCCTGACTCTCGGCCACCCGCTCAATGCCCGCCAGTTGTGGGAGGCGATGCGGGCATCGTGGCCGATCGTCAGCTCCGGCATCGTTGTCGCGTCCCCGCTGCTTCTCGCCGGCATTGGACTGATCTCCGTCGGCGATGCTCTGAGCGGGTCGTCATCGGTCAGCGCCTGATGCAGGCGGCGAGCGATATGTTCTTGGGTTGGACGACCGGGCCTGAGGGCGCGCATTTCTACGTGCGCCAGCTCCGCGACATGAAGTTCTCGATCCCGCTCACGAATTTGACGGGGAAGGCGCTGGCGCGCTACGCGGCGATCTGTGGCTGGGCGCTGGCCCGCGCCCACGCTAAGGGCGGCGATGCCGCGATGATCGCCGGCTACCTGGGCAAGAGCGATGCCTTCGACCAGGCGCTCGCCAGGTTCGCCGTGGCCTACGCGGATCAAACGACGCGGGACCACGCGGCGCTCCTCAAGGCGATAGAAAATGGCCGGGTGCAAGCGATCGTTGAGTACTAATGGAGGGCCGACACCGCCGCTGACCTCTTGAGTTCCGGAACGGCGCCGGTGTCGCCGATGATGCTTCGGTACGGTCGAGGGTGATGTTAAAGGGTCGCCCACGCCTCTCAGAATAATCGTACACACAAAGGAGACAACGAGCATGGCAGCGAAGCGCGAGTCTACCGAGGTAACCGTCCGCAAGAGCGACCTGGAAGAGGCCGCCGAAGCGACAGAGATCATGGCGATTGAGAGCGCCATCCAGGGAGAGGCGACGGTGGAGGAGGGCGTGGCGACCCTCCAGGCGTCGGCCGACGTGGCCCGCGTGGGCGCAGTGGCCCTGGCGTCCGGCGCCAGCGACCTGACCCGCGCCGAGGACACACTCATCGTCGCCGACCGCCTGGCGGCCATCAGCGATGTCGTCGCGGCGGCGGGAACTCTCGACATGGAACAGGGCGCGGAGATGCTGGCGCACTCCGAGGACATCGAGGTCATGAGCGCCGTGGTGAGCATGATCAGCGAGGAGGCGCTGGAGCGCGGCCTGGAGCTGGCGCGCATCGGCGGCGAGCTTGACACGGTGAGCCAGGTTGTATCGCAACTTGACATGCCGGTGCTGGCGGAGTTCCTGCTCGCGCGGGGCGCGCAGCTGCGCGACATTGGAGCCGACGTTATTCTCCGGGCGGCGGCCGGCCGCGCGATGTCTCAGGCCCTGGCTGAGACAGGTGAGAAGGTCGGCGAGTTGGGCGCGGACGAGATGGTCGAGGGCATCGTCCGCCGGGGCGTTGCCGATGCCGCCGCCGAGCGGTCGGCCGAGCTGGCCGAGGATGCCATTGGACTGGCCGAGCGGGGCGTGGCGAAGGTCGAAGTGGCCGCTGTCGCCGCGGACGTGGCGCGGGCCGGCATGGTCGTCGGCGTGGCCGCCGTCGCCGCCGGTTCGGAACAAATTGGCGAGGCACGGATTCTGGACGTCGCAGCCGAGGCCATGTCCGACCGGGCAGAGTCCTGACGCGCTGGAGATAGGAGACAGACAGGGCGAGCCAGCGTCCGTGTCACAAACGCGTCTGGCTCGCCTTGCGACTTGAGTTTCCAGTCTCAGGGCAACCAGCAGCCAGAAGAAGCGCCCAGCGCCCGCCATCAGCCACGATGATCATGATCGCGGGAGGCGCCTCCGAGGAGCAGATGACCCCGGCCTATACTTCTCGCCCTTTTCAAGATGGTATGATGCCTGCTTGCACATGAGTTGCCATTTCTCCACCTGACGTTGCGAAATCTCCACCTAGAAATCTCGACATCCAGGATATAATGGGTATGCGGTCGGATTATGCGAATCGCCGTCCTGAGAGCGTCAGGGTAGGGTATGCGTTGCCCCACCCGCTCGCCGGGGCAACGGCGGCGTAACAGTCCTGGCCCGGCGTCACCTTTCATCGCTACACCACGCGGGTCGGGATCCGGCTGGTCGTCATCCCGGACCCGTTACTTCGCCGTCAACACTGTCGTTGGCGAGCCTGGGCTGTTCTCGGAACACGGGACGGCCCTGTTTTCGTCGGCAGCCGACGGCCGCCACAGTTCGTTCTTCCCGTCCCATCTAGCGCCGTCAACGCACGAGATCAGCACTTGGAGAACTTGAGCCGTGTCACGAAGCACTAGAGCCGAGCGGAGAGAACATGATTTCACACACAACCCAGGCAGCGCTGCTCCAGGAGCAGGTTGACGGCAAGGTCCGCTGCGACGTCTGCGAGCGCCGCTGTCTGCTGGTAGATGGCGGACAGGGCTGGTGCCGCACGCGCGTCAATCGCGGCGGCGTCCTCTACACCCTGGTCTACGGGGCTGTGTCGTCCCTGGGCGTAGACCCCATCGAGAAAAAGCCGTTCTACCACTTCCACCCCGGCTCCTCGACCCTCACCGCCGGCAGCTGGTCCTGCAACTTCGCCTGCCCCTGGTGCCAGAACTGGGTCATTGCCCGCGTGCCGCCGCCGGCCAAAGCGGAGTATGTCTCCCCGGCGCAGCTCGTTGACATGGCGCAGCGCCTCCAATGCCACGGCGTCTCCATGTCCTACAACGAGCCGACGCTGGCCCTGGAGTGGTCGTTGGACGTGTTTCGGCTGGCCGAGTCGGCCGGCCTGTACAAGACCTTCGTCACGAATGGGTACATGACGCCGGAGGCGTTGCGCCTCCTCGCCGACGCCGGCCTGGACGCCATGAATGTGGATATGAAGGGCGACGCGGCGTCCATGGCGAAGTTTGGCAAGGGCGCCGCGATCGAAAGGGTCTGGAACATTTGCCGCATGGCCCGCGAGCGCGCCATCCACATCGAGATTACGACGCTCGTCATTCCGGGTGTCAATGACCGCGAAGAGACGTTGTCAGGCATCGCCGCGCGCATCGTGCGCGAGCTGGGGCGTGACGTTCCCTGGCACATCAGCAGCTACTACCCGGCGTACCAGTTTACGGCGCGCGCCACACCTCCTTCAACCCTGGAACGCACCTGGCGGCTCGGCAAAGACGCGGGCCTCGATTTTGTCTATATCGGCAATGTCCCCGGCCACCGCTACGACAATACCTACTGCCCCCACTGCAACACACTCCTGATTCGCCGCGAGGGCTTCAAGATCGCGCTGGACGTGTTGGGCGACGGACATTGTCCCGGCTGCGGTCGGCGCGTGCCTGGTGTGTGGGCTGAGACACGCGTCGCCAGCGCCGTGCCCGCCTGGTCGTCGGTTCCGATCTGAGCCATGACCGCCCACGGGCCGCGGCCCAGCTGCTGGGCCAGGAGCTCCTCGTAGTCATTGTGGCCGATGTGTTCATCGGCCATCCGGCGGGGCGCAACCTGTGGCTTGACAGCCATGCTCACGCTTATGCGCGTAGCCCAGAAGCTCGACTGGCGCCCCTCGCTCCTCGGACACAGCAATCCCCGAATCTTGACATTCGACATCCCCTCCCATAGAATGCCCCTATGAGCCAGCCGAAAATGCGCGAGGTTGCCATGCCAGGTGATAGTCGCCGGCTGCGAATCGCAGACGGGCAGATGGTGGAATTCGAGTGCACACCCCCCGATCACCGCTCAACCTCCGATGAGCGCACTCTTTCATGAGCATCCTCGCCGAGTGGCTGGCGCTTATAAGGCGCGAGTTTGGGAACTACAGCGCGGTCGTTTTCCAGAAGGACCTGCTAGCTGCGCTTACCGTAACGGCGGTCGCCTTGCCGCTTGCTCTGGCCTTCGGCGTCGCCTCCGGCGCTGACGCCGCTGCCGGCCTGGTCACGGCCATTCTGGCCGGCCTCATCATGGGTGTACTGGGCGGCTCGTCCTACCTAATCTCCGGCCCCACGGGCGCAATGTCCGCCGTGCTCATCGCCCTGGCGGTTCGCTCAGGGCTGCCAGCCATCTGGTTGGCAGGCTTGCTCGCGGGCGTCATGCTCATCATCCTGGGCGTTTTTCGCTTAGGACGTGTGGTCAGTCTCATTCCCGCGCCGGTCATCAGCGGCTTCACCAGCGGCATCGCCATCATCATCGCCCTAGGGCAGGTAGACAACGCCCTGGGAATCAAGACGCCGGCGTTCGACAGCGTCGCCCAACGGCTGTTGTACTACGCCCAACACGGCGTCTCGCCGAACCAGTACGCGGTCGCCGCCACCCTAATTGTCATGGGCATCATGATTGTCTGGCCGCGTATCAGGTTCGGCCGACGGATTCCGGGTTCGCTTGTTGGCATCGTTGTTGCGACGTTACTGGTGGTCGTGCTGGGATGGGATGTACCAGTCATCGGCGCTATCCCCCGGAGTATCTTGCTGGAGAACCGGCTTCGCCTCGATGGCATACTGTGGCAAGACATCCCAAGCCTGGTCGTGCCGGCCATGTCCATTGCCGCGCTCGGCGCCATCGAGACGCTGCTCGCCGGGGCTGTTGCCGGCAATATGACAGGCGTCCGCCTGCACAGCAGCGTGGAGCTTATCGCCCAAGGCGTCGGCAATGTTGTGATCCCGCTTTTTGGGGGCGTCCCTGCTACAGCCGCCATCGCCCGCACCAGTGTCAACATCAAGAGCGGCGGCGTCACGCGCGTCGTCCCCATCCTGCATGGCGTCTTTCTGCTGCTGGTCGCGCTTCTGTTCGCCTCAGTAATCGCCCACGTTCCGTTAGCCGCACTGGCCGGCGTTCTCATGATCACAGCGTGGCGGATGAACGAGTGGCACGCGATCAACTTCTTCTTCAGCAAGCGCCTCAAGCACGCCATGGCAGCTTTCGTCGTCACGCTGGCCGCCACCGTTTTCCTCGATCTCACACAGGCTATTATTATCGGCTTTGGCCTGAGCACTCTCATCTTCGTCGCCCAGATGAGTGACTTGCAGGTCACGCGGCAAACGGTGGACACCGCGCGCATGACCTTGGCCGGACATGAGTTCATCCACCCGGGGACGCCCATCAGCGTGTACTACCTGAGTGGGCCACTCTTTTTTGCGGCGGCGCGCAAGATGCTTGATGAGGTTGAGACGGCGGACGGAGGCAATGCCGGTTTGATCCTATCCATGCGTGGTGTACCGCTTATTGACGCGACCGGCATCGAAGTCCTGAGGGAGCTATGGCATCGCCAACACGGTAGTGGAGGAGACTTGTTGTTGGCTGCCGTGCAGCCGCGGGTCGAGGGTCTCTTGCGCCGTACCGGATTCCTGGACGAGATCGGGAGCGAGCGAGTCTTTTGGAGCGCCGACCGCGCCATCCTCTCCCTTGGAGCACTGCTACCGAGCGAACCGGTCATCACGTCGGAAGAAGAGGATATGGACACGACGTTGATGGTAACGCCGCATGAGGACCGCGCCAGGCAACAATTCTAGCACAGCCGCCTTCAGCCCAGCGTCGGCCGCCTGTGGGTTCGGCCCGTTCCAGATCTCCTCAATGCCCCCACGTAACACGGCCTTGTTCTCCTCAGCGCCCGTGCCTCCCTCCTGCATCATCGCGGATGCTTTCCCGTACCTGTTGCTTAACTCGCAGGGTCGAGGAACTCCACCTCACCTGTCTCGAGAGTGAAGTACGCCCCGACGATCTTCAATCTCCCATCGCCACTGTAGCGCGCCAGAACCGGCGGGACCTGGCCCAATTCCTCAACGACCCGCGCCACGTTGCGCTTGGTTGCGCTCGCCAGCCGTCGCTCCGGTGTCCCGCGCTCTGCGCCCTGGACCGAGGGTTGAATCGTATTGATTAGCTCCTTGAGCTGGCCGGGGTACACTGTCCCCTTGTCCATGTGGTCGAGGGCTGCCTGAACCGCCCCGCAGCGCTCGTGCCCCAACACGACAATGAGATGGACGCCCAGGTACTCCACCGCGAACTCCAGGCTCGCCAGGCCCATCTTTCCGGCGACGTTGCCCGCGAGCCGAACGACGAACAAGTCCCCGATACCACGGTCGAAGACAAGCTCCGCCGGGACGCGCGAGTCGGAGCAGCCCAGGACAATGGCGAACGGGTTTTGGCGAAAAGCGACCTCGGCGCGGCGGTCAGCGTCCAGGTTGGGGTGATGCATGCGGTGCTCGACGAAACGGCGGTTGCCTTCCTTGAGGAGCATCAGGGCGTCATCCGCGTTTAGCATCAGTGTCATACTCCTTTCATGACGCGAAGTTTGTGTAGCGCGAGGGCGAGCCAACGGCCCGCCCTCGCTTTGCTATTGTCTCTGTTCGCTTAAGACGGCGGCGCCTGTTCCCGCATCACTCGCCACACACGCTCGGGTGTCGCCGGGATCTCGAACACGCGGGCGCCGACGGCGTCGCGGATCGCGTTCGCCACGGCCGGGGCCACGCCGTCCATTGGGATCTCGGCGACTGCCTTGACACCAAACGGGTGCGACGGCTCGTCGGTCTCGACGAACTCAGCGGTGATGGGCGGTATCTCGTCGGCGCGGAAGACACGATAGTCGTCGAGACGGGTGACGAGCGTGCGGCCTGCCTCGTCGTAGGGCATCTCCTCGCACACGCCGTAGCCGAGCGCCTGCGCCTGCCCGCCCTCGATCTGCCCCTCCGCCGTGAGCGGGTTGATGATCCGACCGGCGTCTACGACCATCACCAGGTTGTCCACCGTCACCTGCCCCGTCTCCGTGTCCACCGTCACCTCCGCGAATTGCGCGGCAAACGGCGGCGGCGACTCCGGCGAGACGTAGGATGCGACGCCCATGATCTGGTGCTGGTTCGCGTGGTGGAGCGAGTTCAGGGCGACCTCGGCCAGGGACACCGAGCGGCCGTCCGGCGCATAGGCGCGGCAGTTGCGCAGATCAATGTCGGCCGGTCTGACAAGGCGCGGCCCGTCGTACGGCGTGCCCGCAATCTCGTAGGTTGGCGTCTCCGGCGCCGCCGTGCGCCCCCCCTCCGCCGTCATGCTACCGGGCGTCTCGACCTGGGCGTAGCGCTCGTTCAACATGGCCGCAGCGACGGCGCGAATCTGCTCGGCGCACTTCTCGGCGGCCCTGACCGTCGCCGTCCCCGAAATGTACGTCGTGCTGGAGGCATACGCGCCCTTGTCGAACGGCGTGAAATCCGTGTCCGACGAGTACATGATGATGTCGTCCAGGCCGACGCCGAGCACCTCGGCCGCCATCTGCGCCAGCACGGTATCCGAGCCGGTGCCCAGGTCCGTCGCCCCGACGAGCACATTGAAGGAGCCGTCGTCGTTGAGCTTGATGGACGCCGCGCCCATGTCGAGGTAGGGGATGGCCGTACCCTGCATCACGAGCGCGACGCCGATGCCGCGCCGCAGATGGGGCGCGCCCTTGACCTTGCGCCACTCGGCGTTGCCGGCCTTCTTCGCCCAGTCCACCAGGGTAGCGCCGCGCCACGCGCACTGCTCCAGGGCGCAGGTGCGGATCGTCTCCGGGCGCGGCTCGCGCCCCTCCGACCACGCGCGGCTGAAGGGATGCTCGTCGCCGGGCTTCAGCGCGTTCTTGAGCCTGAACGCCAGAGGCTCCAAGTTCAGGGCGCGGGCGATGTCCTCCAGGTGCGAGTCGAGCGGGAAGAACCCCTGGGGGACACCGTAGCCGCGAAAGGCGCCGGACGGCGGCGTGTTCGTGTACACAATGTCGGCGTGAAAGCGCACGTGGGGCTGGGGGCGGCCGTCCGGGGCCAGGTCCCCATCGTTCAGCCAGTACGATGGATATAGAGCCATCGCCTTGTGGCCTGTGTTGCCAGTCACGGTCAGGGCGTGGCAGCCATACGCGCCCGTGTCCGAGAGGGCTTTCATCTCGTTCGCCACGATCGTGCCGTCGTTCAAGACGCCGGTCTTCATGCGCACGATCATGGGGTGGCGCGACCGCGCCGACGCGAACTCCTCGGCGCGGGTATATTCGAAGCGCACCGGCCGCCCCGTTGCGATGGTCAGGTGCGCCGCCACGTCCTCGATCAGCACCTCCTGCTTGCCGCCGAAGCCGCCGCCAATGCGCGGCTTGACGACGCGGATGCGCTTAGGAGGCAGGTTCAGGACGGGCGCGAGAATGCGGCGCACGTGGAACGGAACCTGGGTGCTGGTGCGGATGACGAGTCGGTCGTCCTCGTCCCAGTAGGTCACCACAATATGCGGCTCGATGCTGACCTGCTGCACCTTCGGCACGCGGTATTCGGCCTCGAAGATTCGGTCCGCCAGGGCGAAGCCGGCGTCCACGTCGCCGATGTCAATGTGGATCTGGGCAGCCAGGTTGCGCGATGGGTCCGACTCGGCGAAGTTGACGTATTCCGGCTCGTCGTGAATCAAGGGCGCGTCCGGCGACATCGCCTGCCGCGAGTCGAGAATCGCCGGCAGCTCCTCGTATTCGACCTCGATCAGCTCCAGCGCCGCCTCGGCAATCGCCTCGGTCTCGGCCGCCACGAACGCCACCCGATCCCCGACGAAACGCACCTTGCGGTCCAGGCTGAACGCATCCAGCGGCCCCGGAATCGGGTCCGACTGACCGGCCGTCGAGTAGACGACCCGCGGCAGGTCCTGATAGGTCAGCACGGCGTGTACGCCCGGCAGCGCCCTGGCGCGCGTGACGTCAATGCGCTTGATCCAGGCGTGGGCCACGGGGGACCATAGCACCTTGGCCGACAGCATCCCGCGCATTTCCACGTCGTCGGCGAACGCCGGCTTGCCCTGCACGAGCTTCTGGGCATCTACCTTTCGCTCCGGCTTGCCCACCACCTTGAGCGGCGGCGGGGCCTGCGGCGCGACGGGGGACGGTGTCAGGGCAACCAGCGGGCGCGGCGGCGCGACGGTCTCGGTTTCGCCGCTGCGGCTGCGCGGCGTCGGGCCGAGCGCCTGCGGTGGCCGGCGGTCGCTGTCCAACGCCTCTTCACGCCCCGGCGGCGGCCCGCCCTTGATGGGCGCGACCGGCTCGCCGCGCAGAATCGCCGCCGCGCGCAGCACAGCCTCGATGGGCTTCTTGTAGCCCGTGCAGCGGCACAGCACCCCGGACAGCGCGTCGCGCGCCTCGGCCTCGGTCGGGCGCGGGTTCGTCGCCAGCAGGCGCCTGGTCACGAGCACCATCGCCGGCGTGCAGTAGCCGCACTGGATGGCCCCCGTGTCTACGAACGCCGTCTGGATCGGGTCCAGCCCCTTGCTCGCCCGCCACCCCGGTTCCGGCATCTCGCCGATGGCCTCGATGGTGACAATGTTCGCGCCCTCGGCGCTGGCCGCCAGGCGAACGCACGTCAGCGCCGGCTCGCCGTCGAGGAGAACCGCGCACGCCCCGCACTCGCCCGTCTCGCAGCCGTGCTTCACGCCCTTGCAGCCGGCGGCGCGCAGCGCCGTCAGGAGCCGCTCGCCGGGCGCTACGTCGAGGGTCTTCGCAGCACCGTTGATTGTGACATGGACGTCCATCATCCACCCTTGTTGTCGGTAAAGGTGTAGCTATCCACCATGCGCTTGGCGGCGCCGACGGCCCGCGGCCACACATCCTGGTTGAAGTTGACCGAGACCAGGGAAATCACCGAGCCGTCCACCCGCAGCTGGCCCAGGCTGTGCAGGGCGCGGCCCTGGTTGTTCGTATATTCCATCTCGATCATGACCTGGGTCGGCGAGACGGGCAGCCGCGCCAGCTGGCGATAATCTTTGTTCTGGGTCACGCCGGTCACCTGGAGGAAAGCGTCGAGCAGCTGATCCGCCTGCTCGCCGGGCGCCTTGCCAAAGTCGAACTGCGTGACCGACGCGAACCCGTCCGGACCGACGAAGGCGGTCGCCACCTTCATGTTATCCTGGGCCAGACGCTGCGGCTGCACGTTCCACTTCATCGGCACATCCATCGTAAACCGGCCGCTGGCATCCTTGTACGCGTTCAGAACGAAAAACGAGTCATCCTGGCGCGGCTGCTGCTGGCCGCTGGCTTGCGGCGCGCTCGACTGGCACGCGGCAGCCGCCATCAGCATCCCCACCAGGATCAACACTATCCATAACCGCTTCAATGTATACGACTCCCTTCAAGATGGGTCCAGCGCCATGCGCCACGACTCCGCGAGGGCGCGGCGCAGCAGGACGCCGATCATGTGCGCACGATACTCAGCGCTCGCGCGATGGTCGGCCAACGCGGGCGCGCCGGCCATAGCGGCCTCAACGGCCGCTTCGATCATTCGGTTGTTCAGCGGCCGGCCTGTCAGGGCGGTCTCCGCCGCGGTGAGCCTGGCCGGTGCGAGGCCCACGCCGGCCAGGCCGGTTCCAACGTACTCCACCGCCTCGTTCGTCAGGGTCAGCGCGGCGGCGACGGCTACCAACGGCGCGTCGCTCGGCGTGCGGCGGACGCAATGCGCGCTCACGCCGATGCGCGAGCGGCGCGGGATGACAACCTCCGTCAGCAACCACGGGCTATCCGGCGGCTGCTGACACACCTCGGCCAGCGGCCGGAGCGCCCTCTGCGGCGCATAGACCACCGCCTCAGCGCCGAGCGCCAGGAGCAGCGCGAGCAGCTCGCCGGCCTGGCCTGTGACCACCGAGCCGCCCAGGGTCGCTTGCCGCCGCAGCAGACTGCTGGTGGCGGCGTGGGCGGCGCGGGCCAATGCGCCGGCTGCGACTGTGCGCACCGCCTCGTCGCCGGCAATGCGCTCCAGAGTCGCCGTCGCTCCGATGCGCAAAGCACCGTCGTCGAGGCGAATGGCGTCCAGCCCCAGGCGCGACAGGTCCACAACCGCCTCCACCGACGGATCGGCCTGCCCGACAAGCTCGGTTCCGCCTGCCAGCACAGTGGTGCGCGGGGACGACCGGGCCAGCAGCGTCAGCGCCTCGTCAATGGTCTCAGGACGGCAGATTTCGATAAGATTTCGCATGATGCCTCGTTGCCCGCGCTGAAATCAGGCGAATTGTAGGTCAAAGCCCGCCCTCGGTCAATGACTCTGTTAGCGGAACAGGTCGCGCTCGCGGGGCCGCAGAATCTCCGCCGCCGACGCTTCGCGCGCCTCATACGCCAGCCCGCGCACCACCACGACCGGCTGGCCTTCGGCGGCCTGCCCTTGCAGCAGCGACGCCGCACTGGCCGCCTGGTCCGCCAGCCCAACGATGGTATGCTGTAGCTCGTAGCCGAACAGATCGCGCTCGCCGCGGCGGTCTTGTAGCGGCGCAATCCCCGCTACGCCAATCGCAATCCCCGACGCCCCATCCCGCCACGGCCGGCCGTGGGTGTCGGTGATGATGACGGCGACGCGCTTCCCGGTCAGATCGACCAGGCGGTCGCGGAGGCGGCGCGCCGAGAGGTCGGGGTCCAGCGGCAGCAGCGCCACCCACTCCCCCTCGCCGGCCTGCTGGATATTCGACCGGTCTATGCCCGCGTTCGCGCAGATCAGGCCGTTACGCTGCTCGACAATCAGTAGCCCCGGCCCGGTGCGCACCACTTCCCGCGCCTCGTTCAACACAAGCTGAACAAGGCGCGGGTCCTTGCCGATGCGCCCCGCCAGCGCTTGCGCCTCTTCGCCCGGCTGGACCTTGTCGAGCCGGGCGAGGCGATTCTCAACCTTCGAGATCACCTTCTGCGCCACGACCACGACGTCGCCATCCGCCAACGGCCAATCGGCCTCCGCGAGGGACGCGACGACGAGCGCGCCGAGATCGTCACCCGGCTGGATCACCGGCAGGTTCGGCACGGCGGTAAGAGTCAGCTGTGCAAGCATGGTAGATTCCAGCCGCGGTCCGCGCTACGCCTGGCCGGCGCCGGGCACGTTCGTGATGCGTATCCCCGCGCCCTTGCTCTTGTAGCGAATGTTTATGTTAATCAACACACTCGTCAGCCCTTCCGGGATGATGGCGTTCGCCAGCGCGCCCGCGTCCCACGCCCGCATCCCGCCCGCCTCGGCCAGGGCAATAACCGTGTCCTTCGCCGCCCGGTCGTCACCGCACACCAGGACATCACAGTCCACCTCGGCGTCGGGGTCCTGAAGCTGGTGCGCGCCGACGTTATGAAAAGCGCCGACGACCTTGACGCCCTCGCCGAGCTGGCGCTGCGCCTGCACCGCCGCCGGCCCC
Source organism: Anaerolineae bacterium (assembly GCA_046328525.1). Lineage (GTDB taxonomy): Bacteria > Chloroflexota > Anaerolineae > Epilineales > JAHCIE01 > JBDHWG01. Next base: position 570,627 of record JAXLWK010000003.1, on the reverse strand, counting down.
TCTGGCAGCTGGGGCGCGCGCCGCTTCGCCGCCGGGTCGAGCGGCACGACGGCGGTGACCAGGATTTTCCCCTGCACCGCCTCCTTGACCTCGGCCAAGATGCCGGGCTGGCCCTCGAACGGCGTCGTCAGAACGACAAGCTCCGCCTGCTGCGCGGCGTCGCGGTTCGCCGCCCCGCTCAGGTCGCCGTCGGGTACCAGCGTCTTCAGCTCGTCGGCGATGCGTTGGGCGCGGGCGGCGTCGCGCGAGCCGATGATGACAGGAAAACCGGCGGCGGCCCAGCGCATGGCAAGCCCTTTGCCCTCTGGCCCCGTTCCCCCCAGGATGGCGATGGTCTGTCTGGTCATGGTATCCTCAACTATAGAGTAAGATCGAGTTTCATCAATGTCAATCAATCACCGCAGAGCACGTAGCTGCGCTATGCGCCGTGGGCGAAGCGCTCCCATACCCCTGGCGCGCGCGCCAGCGCCTCCGCCATGATCGCCTGCTCGTCCAGGAACAACAGATCGCGATCCTGCATGAGCAGGCGGCCACCGGCAATCGTGTGAGTCACGTTCGACCCATCCATGCCGAAGAGGATATGCCACGGCACGTTGTCGGCGGTCAGCGGCGTGAAGGGGTAGTAGTCGAGGACGATGATGTCCGCCAGCGCCCCCGCCGCCAGCCGGCCGAGTTTGCCCGCGCCGAAGATGCTGTCGGCCAGGCGCGCGTTGTTCGCCACGGCCAGCGTCATGACGTCGTAGCCGCCCATCACGCGCGGGTCGCCGCGATGCGACTTGTGCAGCAGATACGCGAACTTCATCTCTTGGAACATGTCGTTCGAGAAGCCGTCGTTGCCGAGTACGACCTTCATCCCTGCCCGCAACATCGCTGGCACGTCGGCGACACCCACGGCGTTGTTCATGTTCGAGCGCGGCTGGTGGCTCACCCACGTCTCGGTATCGCGCAGCGCCTCCATCTCCCACGGATCAATGGCGATGGCGTGGGCGACGATGGTGTGCGGCCCCAGGATGCCGCGCGCGTTGAGGCGGTGGATAACGCGCATGTCGTAATGCGACAGCGACATCTCTTGGTCCGCCGGCCCTTCAGCGGCGTGGACGTGGAAGCCGACGCCGTCGGGAATCGCCGCAACGCAGCGGTCCAACGTCTCGTCCGACAGAGTGAGCGCCGCGTGAAGGCCGAACAGCGCGCCGAGCTGCGTCCCGCCCTGCTGCCGCACGCGCTCGATGAACCGCGCATTTTCCAGGATGCCGGCCTCACAGCGCTCCGGCCCATCGCGATCCGTCACCTCGTAGCACAGGCACGCCCGCAGGCCAGCTTCCTGCACGGCGTCGGCGATGATGTCCAGCGAGCCGGGGATGGCGTTCGGGCTGGCGTGGTGATCGAAGAGGGTCGTCGTCCCGCGCCGCACCGCGTCCACGAGACACACCAGGGCGCTGTAGTACACGTCCTCCGGCGTCAGGGCCTTGTCGAGCTGCCACCACAGCCGCGTCAGAATCTCAGGGAAGTCCTTCGGCGCGGGGCCGGGGATTGCCAGGCCGCGCGCATACGCGCCATAGAAGTGAGTGTGGGCGCAGATATTGCCCGGCATCACGATCCGGCCGCCCACATCCAGCGTCTCCGCGTCCGGATGCCGCGCGACCAGGTCCTCCGTCGAACCGACGGCGACAATGGTGTCGCCCTCGATCATGACCGCGCCGTCGTCAATCACTGTGTTGGGCGTGTCGAATGTGACCACGGAGCCGTGGGTAATGAGCATGTCGCCTCCGCCCGGCGCGCCGGGCATGAATACCAGGAGTTATAACGCCGAAGCCACCCGCACAGGTACGCCGTTGAGCGCCGCATTGCCGGTCAGCTCGTCGAGCAGGTCGGCGTCGCTCAAGTCATTGTAGCTCGCGCCGGGATGCCGCGACGCCACGCGCAGGCCCACGCCCGGCCGGCCATGCCCCCAGCCGTGGGGGATACAGACAACGCCCGGCATGACCTCGTCGCTGACCGCCAGCGGCAGCGTGATGCAGCCGACGCGGGATTCTACCTGCACGAGCTGGCCGTCGGCCAGGCCGCGCCCCGCCGCGTCCTGGGGGTGCATGATGACCGTGCAGCGCGTCTTGCCGCGCACGAGCCGCTGGCTGTTGTGCATCCACGAGTTGTTCGAGCGCAGATCGCGCCGTCCGATGAGCAGGAGATCGCCGTTTCTAGCGCCGTCACTCTGGCCGAAGAACGTCGCCTGCACCCGGCCCAGGTCCGCCGTGACCATCTCCGGCGCGAGATGGATGCGCTTGTCCTCGGTGAACAGACGGTCGGGCAGGCGCGGCTGGAGCGGCCCCAGGTCCACGCCGTGGGGGTTGGCCTTGAGGCTGTCCAGCGACAGCCCCTCCTTGCCATACGGCCCCGTCCGCAGGCCGAAGTCGAGCAGCATCGCCGGCGGCGCGGCGTTCATCGGATTCGCCGCGTCGTAGGGGCGCTCCGCCGTGGCGAGCCGCTGCGCCAGGGCGCGGTAAATCTGCCAGTCGTGGCGCGCGTCCGGCGCCGGGTCATACAGCGGCGGCGAGTACTTGGCCGTGTTGCGCACGGCCAGGACATGGAAGATGACGTCGTAGTGCTCGGTCTCCAGGCCCGTCGTCGGCGGCAGGATGATGTGAGCGTGGCGCGTCGTCTCGTTCAGGTAGATGTCTATGGATACCATGTAGTCCAGGCTGGCGAGCGCCGCGTCGAGCCACGCCCCGTTCGGCGTCGAGAGCACCGGGTTACCGGCGATGGTCATCAGCGCGCGAATCTGGCCGTCGCCCGGCGTTTCGATCTCCTCCGCCAGCGCAGCCGCCGGCAGCTCCCCCATGAACTCCGGCCAGCCCCGCACCCGGCTGCGCCATCGCCCGAACTTCCCCGCCCGATGCCTGTCCACGATATCCAGCGCCGGCGTCGTGAACATCGCGCCGCCGGGCCGGTCGAGGTTGCCCGTGATGATGTTCAGGGCGTTGACGAGCCACTGGCACAGTCCGCCGAACGGCTGCGTCGAGAGGCCAACCCGCCCATAGGCGACCGCCGATGGCGCGGCGGCGAACTCGCGCGCCAGGCGGACAATCGTCTCAGGCGCGACACCTGTGGCATCGGCCACAGCCTCGGGCGTGTAAGGCGCGGCCAGGTCTCGCAGCTCGGCCAGCCCGTCGGTGAACTCGGCCAGGCGGCCCGGTTTCGCCAGCCCTTCGACGAAGATGGTGCGTACCAGCGCGAGCAGGAACAGAACATCCGCGCCGGGCCGGATGAAGACGTGCTCGTCGGCGCGCGCCGCGGTCTCCGTCCGCCGCGGGTCTACCACGACCACCCTGCCGCCGCGCCGCTGGATCGCCTTCAGCCGACGCTCCATGCCCGCCGCCGTCATGATGCTGCCGTTCGACGCCAATGGGTTCGCGCCGAGGATGAGGAAGTAGTCGGTGCGGTCCACGTCCGGAATGGGCAGCAGGAAGGTGTGGCCGAACATCATGCGCGCGGCGAAGTGGTGCGGCGCTTGATCCACCGTCGAGGCGGTGAACACGTTCTGCGTGCGCAGCGACCGGGTCAACGTCGTGCTGAGCATGGCGCTACCCAGGTTGTGAACGTTCGGATTGCCTAGATAGACGCCGACAGCATGGGGGCCGTGCGCCGCCTGGATGCGCTTGAGGTTGGCCGCCACATCGTCGAACGCCTCATCCCAGGAGATGGCTTCCCAGCCGCTGGCCGTCCGGCGCAGCGGCGTCTTGAGGCGGTCCGGGTCGGCGTAGATGTCCTGGAGGGCCGTCGCTTTAGGGCAGATGTGGCCCTGGCTGAACGAGTCGGCCTTATCACCGCGAATCGCGACGATGCGCTCGCCGTCCAGGGCGATCTCCAGTCCGCACATGGCCTCGCACAGGTTACACGTCCGATAGTGCGTCCAGTTTCCGCTGCGCTCAGTCATCCGGCCCTCCTATTGAGCGTCCTCGGTGCGCAAATTGACGCGGTTGACGGCGAAACTCAGGCGGCGGGTATCCGACGAGCCGCCGTCCGCCGGGACGAAATTGCCCGCCTTCAGACTGAGTGTAACTGTCTGGTTCCCCTCGCGCAAGTCGAGCGGAACCGACAGCGTTTCACCGGCCGTGACCGCGAAGTCCCGTGGCGCGCTGTCGCCGACCTGCACCGTCAAGACCCCTTGCGATCGAGCGCCGGCCGCCGCCGTCGGATCGTAGATGGCTGCCATTGCTATGTCCAGCACAGCCGGGCCAGCCTGGGGCGACGCGATCACCAGCTTAGCGGGTGACGCCGCCCAACGCACGCCGCCTTCAGCCGGGTACCAGTTCTCCGTCGGGGTCAGGGTCAGGGCGCACAGCCGTGTTTCATCGGCGGGCGGCAGAGCGTACACACGCGCCAGGTCATCTTCGTGGGTCGGCGTCGCGCCGGGCAACGCGGCGCCCATGAATCGCTGGCCGGCGCGGTCCATGGGGCCGTCGGGCTGAAAGTCGCCATACTCCGCTTTCGGCTTGTGCCACACCACGTAGCGGTACCCCGCCCGCGCCATGTCGTACACCGCGTTGACCTGGGCGTTGGTGGGGCGCCCGTTGACCAGGAAATCGGGCTGGTCAATGTTGTCCGAGTAGAACCAGTAGAACACGGGGTGGGACGGGTAGGCCCGCGAGATGTAGCCGGCGGAGATGCCTTTCCCGTGGGTCATCTGGTAGTCTTCGTAGTACGCCGTATAGCCCGGATACGGCAGCGGGACGTCGAACACGCCGTACATCGCCGGGTCACCGGCGATCTCCTGATAGAGTGCGGGCGCGGGTCGCGGCGCTTCCAGCGGCCACGGCTGCGGCCACCCCTGGAGCACGACAAGGGCGACGGCCGCGCCGATCAGCGGTGTCCGCCACGCCGGGCCTACCCGCTCCGCCAGCCACGCCAGGCCGTAACTGGCCGAGATGCTCAACCCGATGAAGCCCATCATCATGAACCGGCCAGGGTCGCGCATGAACCCGAAGCCGGGAATCTGAATGACGAGACTATACGGCAGCGGCACGCGGAACTGGAGCGTCGTCAAGCGGTCGGCGCCTGCGACGTGCAGGTATGGGCCGAGGGCGATGACCACCATCAGCAGAGTGAACCCCAGCCACCGCCGCGCCCCTCGCACCCGCGCCACCAGCGCCACGAGCGCCAGCGCCAGGCTCAGCCAGCCAAGCGACACGGCGCGCTCGATGTTCCACGGCCGCCCGGCGTACAGGCCCAGGGCGCTGCCCACATCCCTGGCCCATTCGCCCAGGAAGCGGCTCACCGGGCTGGGCAGGAAGAACTCCAGCAGGTCCGGCGCATAGAACCCCGACTGCCCCCCGACCTCGGTGCTGATGCCCAGGCTGCGCGTCGTCGAGACAATCAGGTAGACAAACGGCCCGACGAGCGCGAGCACCGTCACCGCGACGATCACGCCGCGGCGGAACACCAGGCGGCGCGCGCCCGGCTCCGCTGTCGCCAGCGTGACCAGGAAGAAGTACGGCAGGGCGATGGTCAGGATACCGAAATGCCAGCCCGAATCCAGCGCCGCGAGCAAGACCAGCGCGCCGGCCACGACTCCCCACCACGCGCTGCGCCGCCGGTCGAGTGCGCGCAGGAAGGTGAGCAGGATGAGGCACAGCAGCCCCAGCAGCGTCTTGTCCATGTGGCCGAGCAGCCCGGCGACCGGCATGGCGGCGAGCTGAAGGCTGACGCCGGTGAAGAGCGCGATGGGCGGCGCAAGCCCGATGTCCCTGGCGAGGAGGTACGCGCAGTAGCCCGTCAGGAATACGCCGAGCAGCATGACCGCGTTGTACGCGCCCAGCGCCCCCCACACCCAGAACGGCAGCGCCACAAACCCCATCAGCGGCCCCGGCAGGTGCGTCAGGATTGGCACGCCGACCGGGTAGAAGCTGCGCGGCACGAAGAACAGCGGCTCATGGCCGAGGACGGCCTCGCGCACGTGCCACAGCGTCCACGCATTGCTCAACGGGTCCACGCCGATGCCGATGACGCGGCTCGTCCACGTCGTCACCAGCGGCCAGGTGAGGGCAACGCTCAGGAGCGCGAACAGCAGCGGCGGCCCGATCCACAGCAGCCAGGGGCGCCGCCGAACGCGCGCTTCTGCCGAGGCCGTGCCGACAGCCCCCCCGGCGTAGCCGCCGGCCGGAAATTGCTCCACGCGCCTATGCGCCTCGCGCCGCCTTGATGCGGGCGTCCATCTCCGGCACGAGCGCCTGGTGGGCGAGCCACCACTCCGGGTCCTTCTGCGCGTCCAGCTCCTCGACCGTCTTCCCCTGCTGCTCCACCCAGGTGTAGTACTTGAGGTTGTGCCACTGGAGCCGCATGTCGGGCGTGCCGTCCTTGATCCAGTCGGTCTTCTGGCCGCGGAAAATGCCCTCGACGTAGGCCGTGCCGCGCGCGTCGTCAATCGGCCCGTAGGTCGCGGCCATGTCGTCCATCACCGAGTAGTAGCGGTCAATCGCGTCGGTGCAGATCGTGACGATGACATCGTTCTTGCCGAAGCCGTAGTGCTTCGCCGTCTTGATCGCGCCGAGGACGTTGCACACGCCGGAGATGCCGAAGATGGTGGACAGGCTCAACACCTTCTCATGCGGGATGCCGTAGCGGTTGACCAGCACATCGCAGCCGCCCTCCGACGTGAGCACTTGAAGGCCCTTCTTGCATTCGATGTCGTCGAGGCACATGATGGCGTCCATGTTCATGACGTTGTGAATCCACGTCACGTGCTTGTCGCCAATGCCCTGGATGTCGTGTCCGCCGTAGCCGTTGTTGTAGAGCGTCGGACACTGGGTCGGCTCCAACCCGACCGTTCGCGCCTCCGGGAAGACCTGCTTGATGCGGTCCCCCGCCGCGATCGTGCCGGCGCTGCCCATCGCCGAGCAGTACGCCGCAATGCGCCCCACGCCGACGCCCTGCTCCTGGAGAGCGGCAGCCAGCTCGACGACGGTGTTGCCCGTCACGTGGTAGTGGAAGCGGTAGTTACCCATGACCTCGAACTGGTTGAGGATGCGAATGTTCGGGTCGCGGCGCAGCTCCCACGTCTTGTCGTAGATTTCCTTGACGTTGGACTCGACGCCCGGCGTCTTGATGACCTGCGCGCCATACTCGGCGATGCGCTCGAACCGCTCGCGGCTCATGCCCTCCGGCAGCACGACGATGGACTGCGCGCCGACGCGCCCGCCCACCCATGCCCCGCCGATGCCGTAGTTGCCGGTGCTCGGCCACACGACGGTATTCTTCTCGATGTCCACCTGGCCGAACAGCAGCATCTCGGCCAGCACCGAGTACGCCGCGCCGACCTTGTGGGCGCCGGTGGGGAAGTCGCGCCCGTACAGGACGACGATCGGCGCTTCGACGCCGGTCAGCTCGTGGGGCAGAACCTCGTACTTGATGCGGTCGTCGGCGCCGCGCCAGGTGATGTTGTACAGGTTGATCGGGTCGAGCGGCGCCTCGGTCAGCGCGGTCACGGCCTGCGACCGAACCGCCGGATCAATCGTATTCGGGTGGAGCATCTCCTCGAAGGTCGGCCCCAGAATCGCCTTTGTCATTTTCCCTCACTATGTCTTGCTTATCATGTAGCGCCAACTTCAGTCGGCTCTCATGCCGTAGTGCCGACTTGACTCGGCTCCGCGACAGGCTCCTGCGCCAGCGCCGCCGCCAGCCCGGCCAGCGTTGGCTCAATCTGCGTCGCCGCGCCCACCGCGCGCATCGCCGCCGCCACGTCCTTCAATCCGTTGCCGGTAGCGATGACGACCACAGTCTCGCCCGGATCCAGCGCGCCCGCCTCGGCCAGCGCCAGCAGTCCGGCGTAGGCCGTGGACGCGGCCGGCTCGACGAACACCCCCGCCTCCTGGGCCAGGCGCGGGATCGCCGCCAGGATGGCGTCGTCGCCGACACGCATGAACCGCCCGCCGCTCTCGCGCACCGCCCGCAGCGCCTTCAAGCCATCCCGCGGGATGCCGACGCAGATACTGTCGGCGACGGTCTGCGCCGCGACGGGCACGATGGTCTCCGTGCCGCTCTCCCACGCCGTCACCAGCGGGTCGGAGCCGGCCGCCTGGACGCCGACGAGCTTCGGCAGGCGGTCAATCCAGCCCAGGGCGTGCATGTCCTTGAAGCCCTTCCACACGCCGTCAATGATGCAGCCGTCGCCGACAGAGACGAACACGCGGTCAGGGACCTGCCAGCCCAACTGCTCGCAGATCTCGAACGAGACCGTCTTCTTGCCTTCGACGGTGTACGGGTTGTAGCCGGTGTTGCGGCAATACCAGCCATACTCCCGTGACGCCGCCAGGCACAGGTCGAAGGCTTCGTCATACGTCCCTTTGACCAGGTAGACTTCCGCGCCGTAGGTGAGCAGCTGGGCGATCTTGGCCGGCGGGGCCGTCTGCGGCACGAAAATCACGGCCTTCAGCCCGACGGATGCCGTCATCGCCGCCAGCGCCGCCGCCGCGTTGCCGGAGCTGGCCGTCGTCACCACATCGGCGCCGCGCTCGACCGCCTTGAGCGTGACCAGGGCGCTGGCGCGGTCCTTGAGCGACGCCGTGGGGTTGCGGCCATCGTCCTTGATCCAGACGCGGCGCAGTCCCAGGTTGGCCGCGACGCGCGGCGCATCGTACAGCGGCGTCCCGCCGACTTGCGCCAGCGGCGAGGGATACGCCGGCAGCCCCACGCGCCCGGCCGCCGGTGCGCGCCCGACGACGCGCGCCAGCGTCTCGGCGTGCACCGGCAGCAGCGGCGCGTAGCGCCACATCGAGTGGTCGGCGTCGGCGGCGAGGGCGTCCCGATCCCACGCGGCGGCGAGGCGCGCATGGTCGAAGGCGACCTCTAGCAGGCCCTCATCGCCCGAACACGCACAAACGTAGTCCACCGCATGCGCCGCATACGCCTCGTCACACACAACGCAGCGCAGATGGGTCACGTGCTCCATAAGCTCATTCCTTTGCAAGTTCCTGCGCGGCCAGCCGGCCCGTCTCCCCATGCGGGTCCAGGGCCGCCGCCGCGCGGAAGTCGTTCTGCGCCGCGACGTCGTCGCGGAGGCGAAGATAGGCGCGGCCGCGCCAGTAACGGGCCTCAGCGTTGGGCGGGCCGCTCTCGATGGCCCGCGTGTACGCCGCGACAGCCTCGGCCGGCCGCTCCATCGTTGTATAAAGTTGGCCCAGGCGCATCGCCACGGTCGCGGGCTGCGCGCCCGGCGCCATCTGGTCGAGGGCCTGCTGATAGTAGGCCGCCGCCTGTTGCGGCTTCTTGCTCTCTTCGGCCAGCGCGCCCGCCGCCAACAGCGCGTTGGGGTCGTTCGGGCAAGCGGCGACGGCCTCCGCCAGCGTCTGCCGCGCCAGCGCCGCTTCCCCTTGCTGGCGGTAGTAGCTCGCCAGCTCCAGCCGTGGCTGAAGGTTCGCCGGGTCCGCCGCGATCCGCGTCTCGAGCGCGCCCACGCGCCGCTGCGCGTCCCGGCCCAGGAGCAGTCGCCAGCGCCGCACCCGGGGGTCGCGCATCACCAGGAGCAGCGCCACCAGCAGCGTCACGTGGAACACGGCGATGACGAGCTTGATCGGCGTCGGCGGGATGCCATAGATACCGACCCAGTCGCCTTCCACGCCGAGCAGGCTCAGCAACGGGTAGCCGAGCAAACTGACGAACAGTTGCACCTCGGCGAACGTGACGGCCAGGAGCTTGATCATTGGCCGCACCGGGAACAGAAGCACGAGCAGGGCGGCAAAGCCGAGCATGATGGACACCAGGTTACCGGAGAAATAGATCCACCAATCGCCGGCCGGTGTGAAGTTCCCCTCCGGCACGACGTAGCCGGACAGGAAGGACCAGTTGAACTCGACAACGCGCCCGCCGAGCTGCCAGACGGCCAGGGCGTGCCCGACCTCGTGCAGGAGAACACCAATCGGGACGAGGATGAAGATCGCCACGCGCGTCGCCTGCATGCGCTCCTGCGGCGTGATGTCGTCATCCCAGAATGTGTCCCAGTGCCGGTACAAATCGTAGGCAACGTAGATCGCGATACTCGCGCCGAGCAGGAAGACAATCGGCCCAAACATGAACATGGCTTACGCGCCTCCGCCTACCTGACGCCTGCGCCGCGCCGCCACCAGCAGCAGACCCGCCGCAACCGCCACCAGCAGGATCGTCAGCCCAGCCAGCGCAAAGCCGAGGGTGACACCGCGCGGCACATACGTGAACGTGACGGTGTGCTCGCCGGCCGGGACATAGACCCCACGGAACGTGTAGTTCGCCAACAGCACGGGCGTGGGCACGCCGTCCACGGCCGCCGTCCAGCCCGGATAGTAGGTGTCGGCCAGCACCAGGAAGCCCGGCGCGTCCGACGCCGTTCTGAGGGCAACACGGGTTGAACCGTCCTCCAGCCACTCGACCGGCGCGAACGCGGCGCTCGGCGGCGGCGTCGGCAGCGGCGCGCCCGCCGTTGGCCCGGGCACGACGAGGGCCGCCGCCTCGGCCGGCGTGTCGCCCTCGACCGTCATCCAGCGCGTTGGGTCGAAGGATGGCAGCAACAGGCGCTCCAACGCCTGCCAACGCTGGCCGTACCGCAGCGCCCCGCCGACCATGTAGGCGCGGGGCAGCGCGGTGCGGTTCTCGAACAGCCGGAAGCCGGCGTCGGAGCGGTCGGAGTACGGCAGGCTATACGCCAGTTGGTAGCGGTCGAGCATGTATCTGTCGAGACTGACCACAGCGCTCGTCGCCGGCTCGAGCAGGGTCGCGCCGAAGACGTAGAGCGTTACGCCGGGGCGCGTCGCCCGGAACGATACGCTTGTTGGCTTGACGGGGGCATCGCCGACACCCACCAGCGGAACGCGGCTGTAGAAAATCTGGCGGTCGTATAGGGCGCCGGTGTCGTCGGGCGCGCGCCACGTGTACGCCGGCTCGGCGCGCCCGTGCTGCACCTGAGCCGCGACGTCGGGCCGGTTGTACGCCCACTCGCTGACCTCGATACCGGCGCGAATGGGGAAGCGCTGCTCGCGGCCCGCCTCGTCGCGCACCACCACCTCGCCCACATCGGCCCCCTGCGGCACGTCCACCGCCTGCCCCAGCGCCAGCGCCATGCGCAACTCTTCCGCCGGGCGCGGCGGGACGTGGAACACGCCCGCCGTCGGCGGCGCGTCGGTCGTTAGCAGGGCGAGCGGGTTCTCCTGGTTGAAGCCGACTGCGTTGTACCAGCGCCGATACTCCTTGATGGCGTTCGGAACCAGCAGATACTCGACGCCGGCCAGATCCGCGAGCCGGTTCGACGAGCGCAACGCCGCCGCCACGAAGCCCCACGGGCGCTCCATGTTCAGGCTGCTCTGCCCGTTGAGGTCCGCCACGCCGAACGGCAGGTTCGTTAGCGGCGCTTCCAGGGGCGTTGTATTGAGATAGCGGCCGTGGCCGAGCCGCAACGCGAGAAACTGGACGGCCGGCTGGGGCGTTGTGATCTCCTCCAGCGCCACGGGCGTCGTGTAGAGCGGCATGAGGGTCAAGAGGTCGGCGGCCACCACTAGCCCGATGCCCGTCACCCACGCCCGGCGTGGCAGCCGCCCGGCCAGCCACACGCCGGCCAGCGCGACGCTCAGCAAGAGCAGGCCGACGGCCCGCCACATCTCGCCGCTCGCCAGGGCGAGCTTCTCTTGCAGCGCCGCGATGACCGTCTCCGGCGGCATCTCTGTGCCGCGGGGCAGGTTGAGATACAGCGCCCAGGCAGCCCGCTCGACCTGCTTCGGTTGATTATCCACCGCCCAGCGGACGCCCAACCCAAGCACCGGAATGAGCACGGCCAACGCCGCCAGCGCCACAAGCAGCCATTTCACCCGCCGCGCCTGCGCCGCCGTCCACTGCCGCGCCAGCAGCCAGTCGGCGCCCAGGCCCGCCAGGTACGCCCCGGCGAACGCGATGATGTAGAAGAAGCGCGCCGGCGCGCGTAGGACGCTGAAGCCGGGTAGGGCATACAGCCACGGCTGCGGGCCGATGGGCGCGTATTGCCCCAGCGCCGTCCACAGCGCCAGCAGCCCCAGGACGACGAAAAACGCGACGTGGCGGCGGCGCGGCCAGGCGGCCACGGTTACGAGGGCCAGGACGAACGGCAGCGTGCCGATGTACGTCAGCGTCTCCAGGTTCCACAAGCCCCACTGCACGCCGCCGTTCGCGGAGTGGAAGAACGTCGGCCAGACCAGGCCGATCAGGTCGTAGAGTGGCAGACTATACGAAGAGTTGAAGCGCAGGCCGGCCGTCTGGCGCGGCGACGCGGCCGCCAGCTCCAGCATCGGCACAACCTGGGCGCTGCTCAATCCTATCGCGACGACAACCGGAACGATGAGCGCCGCCACCACCCAGACCAGGCCCGCGCGTCCCCGCTCGGCCAGCCCGCGATAGATGACCCACGGCGCGAACACCAGCAGAATCATGAGCGGGGCCATGGGGTGCAGGCTGACCCACGCCAGGCCGTAGGCCACGCCCGCCCCGAGCAGCCACAGCCCGGCTTTCGGCCATCCCTGGCTGCGGAGGCTCATCTCGACGGCGACCAGGACGTAGGGCAGCATCGCCGTGCCGTTGGCGAGGTCAATGTGGCTGAAGTGGGCCACGGCGAAGCCGTTGAGCGCGAACACCAGCCCGGCAATGACGCTGCCGAGCGGGCCGACGCCGAGCGCCCGCACGAACAGGTACATGCCCACCGCCGCCAGCACCATCCGCCCAAACGGAATGAGCATCAGCGCGGTCGGCCACGCGAGGAGCACCCAGTTGAGCGGGAACAGCGTGCCGACGCTGCCGTCGGCGTAGAGGGGGAAGCCGCCGAGCATGGCCGGCGTCCAGACAGGCAGATGCCCCTGGCGCAGCGATGCGAACACCGTCTGCATCGTCGGCCAGTAGAAGAAGCCCAGGTCGCCGTCGTTCCAGACCTGGCCGCGCAGCCACAGCGGCGCGAACAGCGCCAGCGCGGCCGCCACCAGGACGGCGACGCCCAGGATGTCTCCCCGCAGTCTGGGGCGGGCGAGCGCCGCGCCCGGCGACGCTCGCTCCGCCGACCTCGCACTCACGCCTTGGCATCCTCCACAGCAGTCACCGGGAGCCAGTCGGGCGCAGCGCCATCGGCCACGATCCACGTCCCGGAGCGGCCCTGCAAGGCCGCCTCGATGGACTCCGGTTTGGTGATGAGCGCCGCCGACCCGCCCTCGGCCAGGAATTGCAGACACGCCTCAATTTTAGGCCCCATGCTCCCAGCTGCGAAGTGACCCTCGGCCAGGTAGCGCCGCGCCTCGGATACCGTCAGCCGCGCCAGGTCTTGCTGGTTCGGCTTCTTGTAGTTCAGCGCGACGCGGTCCACCGCCGTCGAGATCAGGAACAGGTCCGCCTGAATCTCCGTCGCCAGACGCGCCGAGGCCAGGTCTTTGTCAATCACCGCCGCCACACCGTGGAGGTTGCCGTCGCTGTCGGCGACGACCGGGATGCCGCCGCCGCCGACGGCGATGAGGATGAAACCGTCGGCCATCAGCCGGCGGATCGCGTCAATCTCGACGATGCGCTGGGGCTGCGGCGAAGCCACCACCCGCCGCCAGCCGCGCCCGGCGTCCTCCACGACCGCCCAGCCTTCCTCGCGCCGCTGCATGGCGTCGGCCTCGTCCATGAACGAGCCGATGGGCTTGCTGGGCTTCTGGAAGGCAGGGTCGGCCGGGTCCACGACCACCTGCGTCACCACCGTGACGGCGAGATCGTTCATGCCGCGGCGCACGAACTCGTTGTAGAGATTCTGTTGCAGCATGTAGCCAATCGCGCCCTGGGTGTCCGCGCCGCACACGTCGAGCGGGATCTCGTGCAGCTCGCGGCGGGATAGCTCCGAGCGCCGCAGGATGAAGCCCACCTGCGGTCCGTTGCCGTGGGTGACAACCACCTGCCAGCCGGCCGCGATCATGGACGCGATGTGGACGCTCGTCTCCAGCGCCGCCTCGTTCTGGTCCTGCACCGTCTGGCGCCCCTTGTCCTTAATCAGACTGTTGCCGCCGATGGCAACCACCGCGACTCTGCGGTTTCCCTGTCCTGGCATAAAGCGTCTCCCTATTACCACATTGTCAACGCCATGACCGCCTTCTGAACATGGAGGCGGTTCTCGGCTTCATCGTACACCCACGAGGACGGACCATCAATCACGGCGTCGGCCACTTCCAGGCCGCGGTCCGCCGGCAGGCAGTGCATGTAGCCGCACTCCTTGCCCGCGCCCGCCGTCAGCTCCATGCGCCGCTCGTCGCAGATCCAGTCCTGATACTTCTCGCCGATGGCCGCGCTTTCCTTGAGGTCCGACGTCGTTAGCATGCAGCCCCACGACTTCGGGTAGACAACCTCGGCGTCGCGGAACGCCTCGTCCATGTCGTGCGTCACGGTCAGCGACCCGCCGTAGCGCTTGGCCTCGCGCTCCGCCTCTTCCATGATGCTGGGCATGAGCTTGTACTCCGGCGGGTGCGCCAGGACGACGTCCATGCCGAAGCGCGGGAGCTGGAGGATGAGCGACTGCGGCACGGAGATCGGCTTCTGGTAGCTCGCCGCGTAGGCCCACGAGACGGCCACCTTCTTGCGGCGCAGGTTGTTGCCGAGCTTCTCGTGGATGGTCATGAGGTCGGCCAGAATCTGGAACGGGTGGTAGATGTCGCACTGCATGTTCAAGACCGGGACGCGCGAGTACTTGGCGACCTCGCGGATGTACTTGTTGCCAAAGTCCCAGTCGCACTGGCGAATGGCGATGCCGTCGAAGTAGCGGCCGTAGATCTCGCCGATTTCCTTGGCCGTGTCGCCGTGGCTAATCTGCGTCGTGGTCGCTTCGATAAACGCGCCGTGCCCGCCGAGCTGGGCCATGCCGGCCTCGAACGAGCCGCGCGTGCGGGTGCTGGTGAAGAAGAAGAGCATCGCCAGCGCCTTGTCGCGCAGCAGGGCGTGGGATTCGCCGAGGGCGCGCTTACGCTTCAGGTCGAATGCCACGTCGAGCGCCGTCTCGATCTCTTCCTTTGTCCAATCGGTGTCGCCGATGAAGTCTCGGCCGCGCAGTCCGGTTTGCATCGCAGGGTTCTCCTCAACAGTGAGAGCTTGGTAGGTGGTTACTTGATCAGCGACGGTAGGAGAGCGTACCACTCCGTCGCGCGCACAACGTCGTCCAGCGAAACGGAGTCCAGCACGGTATGCGCCGTCAGTTCGTCGCCGGGGCCAAAGCCGATGGAGGGGATGTTCGCTTTGCCCATCCAGTAGATGCCGTTGGTGCTGAAGTTCCACTTGCCGGTCGGCAGCGGCTCGCCCCATAGCTCCGCCCCGGCCGCGACGCCCGCCTGCACCAGCGGGTGATCGGCCGGCAGCGCCCACGAGGGGAAGTACTTATCGACCGGGAAGACAAAGCCGGTGTAGCTCGGGTCATCGTAGAACAGCATCTCGACGGTGATGTCGGGCGCGTCGGCGGGAACCAGGGCGCGCACCTGCTCGATCGCCTGCTCCTTCGTCTCGCCGAACGTCACGCGCCTGTCAATGTAGACCGTGCACTCATCCGGCACGGCGTTGATGGACGGCGTCTTGACGTGCACGTCGGTCACGGTGATCGTGCCCTTGCCCAGGAAGTCGTCGGTATGCAGGTGCGGGTCCAGGTCGCGCACGCCGGCGATGATCGGCAGCATCTTGTAGACGGCGTTGTCGCCGAGGTAGTTGCTGGCGGCGTGGGCCGAGCGGCCCTTCGAGACGACCTTCATCTCGACGCGCCCCTTGTGGCCGCGATACACCTGCATCCGCGTCGGCTCGCCGATGACGACGAAGTCCGGGCGGACACCCTCCGCCTCGACCAGGGCGTGCGGCGCGATGCCGTCACACCACTCTTCCATGTTGCCGAAGTAGTACGCCGTCCAGCCGTCGAGCAGCCCCAGGTCGCGCGCGAGCGCCAGCCCGTATACCATGCCCGGCGTCGAGCCTTTCTCGTCGCACGCGCCGCGCGCGTAGAGAACGCCGTCCTCGACCTTGCCGATGAACGGGTCCCACTCCCACGCCTCCGGGTCGCCGATGCCGACGGTATCAATGTGGCTGTCGTAGATGAGGACGCGCGGCCCGTCGCCGATGCGGCCCAGGATGTTGCCCATCTTGTCGAAGCGTACCTCGTCGTAGCCTAGCTTGCGCATCTCTTCGCCAATGCGCTCGCCGACCGGCCCGATAAGGCTATCGTAGGATGGAATTGCCACAATGTCCCGCAGGAACTGAATGATGGTGTCGCGCTGAGCCGCGACTCGGTTGCGAATCTCAGCAACCGGCCCAGTTGTAGCAGCCATAGACTCTCCAGTCGTGTTTGATTGTCGGGTGGAATTCAGGAATCAGCGGGAAGAGGAGTCACGCGCCGGGGGCGCGGTCGCCGGTCTTGCCGACGACGGCAAAGCGGCCGTTGGTGACAACACCCAGGTTGTTCTGGTAGACGCCATGGCGGCGGCGCAGAGCCGTCTCGCCCGTCGGCAGGATACTAAGGGTGGGGTGAATGGCGCAGCCCGATCTTGAGTTTGCCGTTGCGAATGACTTCACACAACCTCGTCAGCGCACTGACCGCGCCAGCGCCAGCGCAAATGCGCCGGCCGTCCGATAGCGCCGCGCCGGCGCTTCGTCCATTGCCCGCTCGACCACCTCGCCCACAGCTGGGTCGGCGTGCGGCGCACGCTCCCGGAGCGGCGGCGCCGGCTCGGCAACCTTCGCCCGCAGCCGCTCGTGCGGCGGATAGGCCGCAAAGGGATTCGCACCGGCGAGCAGGCTATACACCAGCAGCCCCAGGCTGTACACATCCGAGGCCGGCGTGGGCAGCCGCCCGCACAGCAACTCCGGCGCAATCGTCTCGGCGCTCGCCTGGAGCCAGTAGAACTCGTCCGGGTTCGCCGCCAGGTAGGCGCAGCCCAGGTTCAGCAGTCGCGGCGAGCCGTCCGGCGCAAGCCCGATATCGGGCGCGGCGAGCGAGACGTGCATGACGCCTTCGCCGTGCAGGTAATCGAGCGCCGCCGCGACCTTGCCCACGATGGCGACCATCTCTGACAGTTCGCGACCGCCTGGCGTCAGCGTCGCCGCCAACTCCTCGAGCGCCAGGCATGGGCGGCCGTCGTCGTCATAGCGGAGCAGGCGGGCGACGTAGCGGTGCTCGACACTCGCCGCGATCACGGCCTCGCGCCGCAATCGCTCGTACACTGTCGCGTCGGCCAGGCGCGGCACGCGCAGCGCCACCGTCTGGCCGTCCCGCGCATCTATTGCGCGTAGCGTCGCCGTTGTGATGTCGCTACCGAGCGACTCTTCCACGTGGTAGGCGCTCGGTATCTGAATACCCTCTACGTCGCTCGCCACATCATAGCCCAAGCGTCAACCGTTTCGACTGAATTGTATCACAGGAATGGCGCTGTGCAAAGCAATGCCGTTCTAGTGTCGCCGGCCGTCCTGCGACGTGATGGCGTGGGTTTTCAGCAGCCAATCCTGGGCGCTGAACGCCGGGGCGCCGGGCAGCGGCATTACCCGGTCATAGCGCCCGTCTGGCAGGAGAATGCGCGCCTTCACGGTGTCGGCCAGGTACGTCGCCAGAATCTCGTCGCGCACCTGGCGGATCAGCCGCTCGTCCTCGACCGGGAAGAGAATCTCCACGCGGCGGTCCAGGTTACGGGTCCGCAGGTCGGCGCTGCCCAGGTAGACCTCGTCGTGGCCGCCGTTGCGGAAGTAGTAGATACGGCTGTGCTCCAGGAAGCGGCCCACGATGCTAATGACGCGAATATTGTCGCTGATGCCGGGGACGCCGGGGCGCAGCGTACACATGCCGCGCACCAGCAAGTCTATCTTGACACCCGCCTGGGACGCCTTGTACAGCAAGGGGATCATCTGCTTGTCAACCAGCGAGTTGATCTTGAAGATGACGTGCCCTTCGCCGCCGTTTCGCTGATGTTCGATTTCGCGCTCGATAAGCGCCTTGAGATGGGAGCGCATGTTCACCGGGGCCACCACGAACTTGCGGTACTCCTTCTTGGCCGAGTAGCCGGTCAGGTAGTTGAAGATATCCGAGGCGTCGGCGCCCATCTCGTCGTCGCACGTCAGCAGGCCCAGGTCCGTGTAGAGTTGGGCCGTGACGGCGTTGTAGTTGCCCGTCGAGAGATGGATGTAGCGGCGCAAGCGGTCGGCCTCCTTGCGCACCACCAGGGCGATCTTCGAGTGCGTCTTCAGCCCCAGGAGACCGTACACCACATGGACACCCTCGCGCTCCAGCGCCCTCGCCCACTCGATATTGCTCTCTTCGTCGAAGCGCGCCTTTAGCTCGACCAGCACGGCAACTTGCTTGCCGTTGCTAATCGCCTCCAACAGCGCCTGAACGACCGGCGCGTTGCGGCCGACGCGGTACAGCGTCTGCTTGATGGCGAGCACGTTGGGGTCACGCGCCGCCGCGCGCAGGAAGTCTATCACCGGGCTGAACGAGTCGTAGGGGTGGTGCAGCAGGATGTCGCGGCGGCGGATCGCGGCGAAGATGTCCGGTTCGTCCTGAAGGTCAGGGGGGATGCCCGGCAAGAACGGTGGGTCCTTGAGGTCATAGCGGTCTATGCCAAAGAGCGTGCGCATGTCGCTGACGCCCAGCGGCGGCTCAAGGGTGTAGATGTCAGCCGGGTCCACGTCCATGTTCTCGCTCAGAATCTCGCGGATGTGCTCCGGCAGGTCTTTGGTGACCGTGACCCGCACGACGGAGCCGAAGCGGCGCTGCCGTATCCCCCGCTCGATGGTTTCGAGCAAGTCCTCGGCCTCAAGCTCCTGGATCTCCATCTCGGCGTCGCGAGTGACGCGGAACGGGTGCGCCTCGATGACCTCCATGCCGGGGAACAGGCTCGCCAGGTCGGCGGCGATCACCTGCTCCAGCCAGACGTAGTAATACCTGGAGGACACGATGCCGTCGCCCACGGCGCTCGACTTGGGCGCACGCACCGGGAGAAGGCGCGGCAGTGTGTCCGGCACCTTGAGGCGGGCGAAGCGCTCGAGACCGCTCTGATCCCGAATCATGACCGCCAGGTTCAGACTCATGTTGGAGATATGGGGGAAGGGGCGGCCCGGATCCAGGGCCAGCGGGGTCAGCACCGGGAAGATGACCTGGTCGAAGAACTCGTCCACGCCGGCGCGCTGGTGATCGTCCAGCTCGTCGTAGTCGAGGATGTGGATGCCGGCGGAATCGAGCTGCGGAAGCAGCTCTTTCAGGCAGAGGCGCGAGTCCTCCATGAGCTTCAGAGCCGCCTGGCGCACGAGGGCGAGTTGCTCGCCCGGCGTCAGGCCGTCCTCCGACAGGTCCACGACGCCGGCCTCGACCTGCTGTTTGAGGCCCGACACGCGCACCATGAAGAACTCCGCCAGGTTCGACGCAACGATGGCGAGGAACTTGACGCGCTCCAGAAGTGGGTTGCGCTCGTCCTGGGCCTCTTCGAGGACGCGGCACGAGAAGTCAATGAGGCTCAGCTCGCGATTGAAGTACAGCTTCGGGTCATAGCCGGGCGTCGCGGCACCGCCATCCCCATTGGCCCCCAGCAGTTGGGCTTTTGTCATACGCTTGTCTCGCTTCAGGCTGCGCGCCTGTGTCCTCGCCATTGAGGCCTCACTCTCTCCGCGCCGACGCGGCGCCACGACGTGTCTCAATAAAGCTCAGGCACAAAGGTCTGCTCGTGCTTCGGCGGCCGCACGTAGCCCTTGGAGGGGGCACGCGGTGGCAGAGTTATCGGCTCTGGCGTCAAATCTTCGTACCCGACTCTCTGGAGCACGTGGGAGATGCAGTTGAGGCGCGCGCGCTTCTTGTCATCGGCGTCCACGACGTACCACGGCGACTGCTTGGTGTCCGTGAACGAGAACATGACGTCCTTGGCCTGGGAGTACTCCACCCAGCGCGCCCGCGACTCGAGGTCCATCGGACTGAGCTTCCAGCGCTTAGTCGGATCCTGGATGCGCGCCTGGAAGCGGCGTTCCTGCTCGTCTTCGCTCACCGAGAACCAGTATTTGAGGAGGATGATGTCGGAGCGAATCAGCATCCGCTCGAACTCGGGGCACGAGCGCAGGAACTCCTGGTACTCGGCGTCGGAGCAGAAGCCCATGACGCGCTCGACGCCGGCGCGGTTGTACCAGCTGCGGTCGAAGAGGACGATCTCGCCCGCCGCCGGGAGGTGAGCCACGTAACGCTGGAAGTACCACTGCGTCTTCTCGCGCTCCGTCGGGGCCGGCAGAGCGACCACGCGCGCCCAGCGCGGGTTCAGCGGCTCCGTGATGCGCTTGATGACGCCGCCCTTTCCGGCCGCGTCGCGGCCCTCGAAGATGACGGCGACCTTCATGCCCTTGTACTTCACCCACTCCTGCATCTTGACAAGCTCAATCTGGAGGCGGCTCAGCTCTTTCAAGTAGAAATCGCCGTCCAGCCTGGGCTTCTTCTCGACCGGCGGCGCCAGCGGGTCGGTCAGGATGGGCGCGATAGCGCCGTTCGCCACGGGCGCGGCGTCGCTGGGCGATTCCTCCGGCGGTCTCGCCGCCTTCTGGCTCTTGTCTTTCTTGCCTTTGTCCTTCGCCATGACATGCCTCCTCTTCCACAAGCCTGGGATGTCATGCTGAGCGTAGCGGAGCATCCCGCTACCCCGCCAGACCCTCTGCTTCCGTCTAGGCCAGCCGCCTCTGGCGAGAACGCTGCCAGAGGCTCGCGATCACGAGGACGATAAGCATCATCACATAGGGGACGACGCCTGTGAGCTGCGCCGGCAGCACCGGGAAGAAAATCTGGACGATGGTGGCCGCCGACAGGAACGTAAAGAGATAGGCCCCGACTGTGACCCAGATCGGGTTTCGCTGGCCGAAGATGACGATGGTCAGCGCCAGCCAGCCCCAGCCGAGCGTCTGATTCTGGGTCCAGCCCGGCTTCGTGTCAAGCGTGAACGCCGCGCCCGCCAGTCCGGCCATCAGTCCGGCCGCCAACACGGCGAGCACCTGGATGCGCTTCGTGCGCAGGCCGCGCCGAATGGCCGCCTCGACGTTCGCGCCGACGGCGCGGGTGGTGATGCCGGGGCGGGTGCGATACAGGTAGTAGGCAATCAGGACAACCGCCACGTAGGATGCGTAGGTGAACACGCTCTGGTTGAGGAAGCCTGAGAGAACCGGCACGCCCGTGAACACGGGGAGATCGGGCATCGTGGCGGCCGTCTTGCCGATGAAGGGGTTACCCAGATAGTTGGCGACGCCGATAGCAAGCGTGCCGATGATCAGCCCGGTCGCGTATTGGTCGCGCTCCTGATTGATGGCGATCAAGGCAAACAGCGCCGCCAGCCCCAGGCCAACCAGCATGCCGGCGGCGATCCCCAGGGGGAGACTGCTCGCGCTGAAGTTCACGGCAAAGGCCACCATGGCCGACAGCATGATCATGCCATCCAACGCCAGAATCACGATGCCGGTGGACTCGGCCAGGGTCTCGCCCAGCGCCGCGATAAGCAGGGGCGTGGCGAGTTTCACGACTTGGGCCAGAAGGAGCATCAGCATCCGGTCAGGCATGACGGCTCTCCTCGACTTGACGGGCAGCGGAGACGTGCGAGCGCATCACGGCTTGTCCTTCCCTTGCAGCAGGTACAGGGCCAGGATGATGCTGATCTGGACGAGACCGGCCAGGCTTGGGTCCACGCCCAGGCGCGTTTGCAGGCCAATCGTCCCGGCGTTGATGAGACCGAACAGCGTGCTGAGCAAGATGACGCCGACCAGGTTCATCCGCGCGATCAGATAGATCAGAATCGCCGTGAAGCCAAAGCCCGAGGTCACGTCGGGTGCGAAGCGGTGGAAGTACGTAGACGACGTGAGCATGCCGGCGATACCGGCCAGCCCGCCGCCGACGAGGAGTGTCGCCACGAACACCCAGTTCGCCGAGATGCCGTAGAAGCTGGCCGAGACGCGCGACAGGCCGACCGCGCGCACCCGCAGGCCGACCGGCGTCCGCGCCAGCACCCAGACCGTCGCGACCAGAATCACGAGCGACAGGGCGATCATCCACACATTGATGGGGCCGAGGGGCGGCAGGGCGGCGTTCTCAGGAAACGGGATGCCCGACATGCGCTTCTGGCTGATCTCCCACCACACGCCGACGAGCATGAACTTGACCAACGCGCCAGCGATCTGGTTCAAGGCGAAACCGCTGAAGATTTCGTTGACGTTGATGAGCCGCAACACGGCGACAAGGGAGGCCCACAACGCGCCGGCCAACGCGCCCGCCGCCAGCATCGCCGGCACGAGGACGACAGCCGGCGCGTCGCGCATTGGGATCATGACCGCCGTCGCGCCAATCGTGCCAAAAGCCAGCTGCCCTTCGATGCCGATGTTCCAGAGGGACGCATTGAACGTGACCATCGCGCTCGCGGTACAGATGATGAGGATGGCCGCGTACATCGTCGCATCACCCAGGCGGCCGACCGTCAGGCCGGTGATGAACTCCTGGTAGACGGCGAGGGGGTCCTTGCCGGCCAGGGCAATCAGAAGCGTTGGCAGCAAGAACGCCGCCAGCGCCGCCACGACGCGGACCGCGAGATCACCGCCCCGTAGCCGCTGCCGACCGGCTGCGTCCTGTGCGGGCGCGAATATTTGCCGCAGGCTCATTCGCCCTCCCCTTTCGCTCCGCCGACGAGCTGTTTGAGCCGCGCGAAGGACCCGCCCACCGGGGTCACTTCCCCGGCGATTCGTCCGCGCTCCAGCACCACGATGCGCGAGGCATGCGACCACAGTTCTTCTAGCTCATTCGAGGCGACCACGACCGCCGCGCCGCGTTGACACTGCTCCATGATCCAGGTCCAGATGAACCCGGCCGTCGGCACGTCGAGGCCGCGTGTGGGGTTGTCGAGCAGAAGGAGGTCGGTATCGAAGGGAACACACGCCAGCATGAGCCGCTGCTGATTGCCGCCGGATAGGCTACCGGCCGGTGACCTGGCCTGTCCCTTGATGTAGAACTGCGAGATGGCGCGCTCGGCCAGGCGCACCATGCGCCCCGGATCGAGCCGCCAGCCTTGCCGCACGTCGTCCGGGTGCGCCAGCGCCAGCATTTCCTCGACGTTGAAACCATCCACCAGGCCTTCGCCCAGGCGGCCGGCCGGCACGAGATGGACGCGGCGGGCGTTGCACGTGCGCGCCCCCGACGTCAGGCGGTCGCGGCCCGCCAGGACACTCAGCAGCGGGGCCTGGCCGGAGCCTTCGATGCCCGCCAGCCCGACAATCTCGCCGGCGTGCACCTTGAGGTTGATGTTGGCGAGCGGCGGATCGGTTCGGCTGTTGGCGGCGTTGAGGTCCACGGCGATGGCTTCGCTGCCGGAGGGCGGCTCGCCCGCCGCCGGCAGGTCCTCCTCGAACATCAGCTTCACCAACACACCCTGGTTGACCGGCTGCTCCACCGCGCCGACGCGGCGGCCGCGGCGCAACACGCTGATGCGGTTGCAGAGTGTCACCGCGTCCGGGATATTGTGCGTGATGAAGACAACGGTTCGGCCCTCGGCGGCCAGCTTTTGCAAGCTATCGCGCAGTCCTGAGCCCATCGGCGGCTCGTCGAGAATGATGACCTTCGCGCCGTACACCACGACCTGCGCCATGGCGAGCTGGAGGCGCTGGCCGATAGTCAGGTCCTGGATTCGCGTTGAGGGTTTGAGGTCGAACCCCAGGTTCTGATTCACCCGTTCGAGGTCTTTGACGAGCGCATCGCGCCTGACGGCCCAGCCGGGCGTTCCGACCACCAGGTGCTCGAGCACCGTCAGCGGCGGGAAATCCTGCGGGTCCTGCGGCACGTAGCCGATGCCATGCGCCAGAGCTTCTTGAGGCGAATGGAATAGCACGTCCTTGCCGTCCAGGCGGATCGTCCCGCCCTCCGGCACATACCACCCGGCCAGCACCTTCATCAGGGTTGACTTGCCCGCGCCGTTCTCGCCCAACAAGCCGTGGACTTCGCCCGGCTCGAACGTCGCCGACACATCCTGGTTGGCGCTGAGTTCACCAAAGCGCTTGGTGATGTTCAGAAGCTCCACTCTCATGGGCCACCGTGTTTCACACTCAGATGAGGAGGACAGGCGCGGGTCGTTCCTGCGCCTGTCCTCGGTGGGTATGAATTACTTACCGAACGCCTGGGTCCCCTGGATGAGTTTCTCCGTGTACCAGACATCCGGGATAAGCTTCGGCGCGGATCCCTCGGCGACCCACACCGAACCGTCGGCCCACTTCACAGGCCCCTGGAACGGCTTGACCTTGCCGCTGGCGAGGTCATCGGCGAGCGCCGTCACCGCAGCCTTGGCTTCGGGGGTCATCGCCGTGCCAGGCGCGAAACCAACCGGCGTGTTGGGCGTGAAGACGTTCTTCCACTCCGGGTCCCACATCTTGAACTCGCTCTTCCACGGCCCCTTCTCGACCATGTCCATGACATAGTTGACTTCAGGCACCCAGTTGAAGAACGGGATGCCGGCGCACGAGTTCGGCGCTGCATCGCACGCGGGCAGGTAGTCGTAGGGGAAGCTGTACGCCGTCTCGCCCTTGTCCTTCAGCGACTTGGCGAACTGGAGAGCGTCCTGCGTGTCAATGCCGCTGGCGAAGACATCGGCGCCCAGCGCCCGCGCCTGGCCGAGCAGCTGCTGCGGGTCATTCGTCTGGCCGGGGATCGGGAACCAGAAGCCCAGCACCAGGTTCGTGGCCTTGACGTCCTTGTTCAGCTTCTTGCCGCAGTACTGCGCGCCCCACGCGAACGCGTTGAAGAAGCGCCGCGTCTCGGCGTTGTCGGGGCCGTTGAGGTAGGCGATCTGGCCGCTCTTGGTCAGGTTCGCCGCCGCGCAGCCAGCCAGGATCTTCGCGTACTCCATCGTCCCCATGTTGTTCGTCAGGTTCGTCGGCGCGCCACCCTTGAGAACGTGGTCGCCGGAGATGTGATCCACGAACACCTCGGGGTGCTTCTTCGCCACGGCCTCGGCGCACGGGATGAAGTCGTCGCTGTTGAAGCGGACGAGCACCTTGCCGTTGGGGCTAGTCTTCTTGGCCTGACCGATAAGCTCCTCAACGACGTTCTCACAGACGGGCTTCGCGGGGTTGGCCGGGTTCAGGTTCTTGTAGGCCAGGTACTCCCAACCGCGCTGCTTCGCCACCGAAGTCGTCGCCTCGATGTGGGCCTTGTTCCAGCCGTTGTCATTCTCATCACCGACGGCGATGTCAATGAGGACGTTCTTGGCGCCAGCGGCCGGCGCGGCCGCCTTGGGCGCGTCCGTCGCCTTCGGCGCCGCGGCCTTGGGCGCTTCAGTGGCCTTGGGCGCTTCGGCCGCCTTCGCAGGCGCGGTGGTCGGAGCCGCCGGCTGCGCCGGCGCAGTCGGGGCGGCTTGCTGGGCGCAGGCAGCCAGAACCAGCGTCAAGGCCAGTATCAGCAGCCCGAGCCATACGTGTTTCTTTGCCATTTTCTCACTCCTCTAGGCTATGAACGACTTGTGCGCGGCGACAGGGCCGCCACGACACTCGAATCAAAGGGAGCGCCGGGCACGAAACGGCCCTGCCCAGGCTCCCCAAGAATCTGCCCATCCAGGTAGACGACGCGCCCGCGGCTGACGGTCGCCTTGACGCGCCCGCTGACCGCGAAGCCGTCGTAGGGCGTGTAGCCGCCAATCGTGTGCTGCGCGGCCGCCTCAATGCCCCCGCGCCCACGCGGGTCGTAGACGACGACATCACCGTCCGCGCCAGGCGACAGCGCCCCTTTGCGCGGGTATAGCCCGTAGACCCGGGCCGGGTTCGTCGAGGTCAGCGCCACCAGGCGCTCGAGCGACAGCCGCTCGGCCTCGACGCCGTAGGTATACAGCAGCGGCAGCAGGGTCTCCACACCGGGGATGCCGCCGGGTGTAGACGTGAACTGCCCCGTCGCGCGCTTCTGCGCCAGGGAGTAATCACAGTGATCTGTGCCTATCGAATCGACGGCATTCTGGCTCACCAGGTTCCACAGCTCCTGGCGCAAGTCGTCCGGGCGAATCGGCGGCTGCATGATGTACCATTCGGCGCGCGGCCCGAAGTAAACATCGTCGGCGAACAGGAGATACTGCGGGCACGTCTCCGCGATGGCGCACTGCCCCGCATCCCTGGCCGCGCGAATCAGGTGCACGGCGGCCGGCGTCGAGCAGTGCACTACGAACAGGCACGCGCCGGCGACCCGCGCCAGGAACAGGCAGCGGTGGACGGCCTCGGCTTCGGCCAGGGCCGGCCGGGCGACGGCGTGATACTGCAAGCCGGTGCGTCCCGCCGCGACCAGTGTCTCCGTCGCCTCCGTGACCAACGGGTCATTCTCGGCGTGTACCATGACCAGCGCCTGCGCCTCGGCCGCCGCCCGCATGATGCGCAGCAACTTGGCGTCGTCGCAGAAGTAGTTCGGGCGATAGGTGGTGTACACCTTCACGCTCGGCACACCGGCCGCGACCAACTCCGCAAGCGACGGCTCCCCGCCGACCGGGAAGTCGGTAATCATGCAGTGCAGCCCATAGTCAATGTAGACGAGGGGGTCCGCTTCCTGCCGCCGCAGGCGCACCGCCTCGACGGGCGTCTGCCCGGCGAGCTGCGTCGCAAAGTCTACGATGGTCGTCACGCCGCCGGCGGCCGCCGAGCGGGTGCCAATGCCAAAGTCATCGTCCGTGCTGTAGATGCCCGTATCCAGGGCCATGTGGACGTGGGCGTCCACCAGCCCCGGCATGACCAGGCAGCCGGCCGCATCCAGCACGCTATCCCCCGCTTCGGGGGCGAGGTTAGACGCGACCGCCGCCACTTTCTCGTCCCGAATCAGGACATCGGCCTCGGTGCGGCCATCCGCCGTGACAACCGTTCCGCCGCGTATCAGTAATCCGCTCATCGTCGCGCTCGCTCTACCATGCGCCGCGCGATCTGATTATGTCGCGCGACCATCGCCGTCAGGTCCCCTGTCGCCAACCGCCCATCCTCCACCACGACCCGCCCGTTCACGACGGACCATGTCACATTCGGCGGCCGACAGAAAACGATTGCGGCAAGGGGATCATGCACCCACGCCCCCGCGTAGTCCAGCGTGTCCAGAGCGATGCCAATGATGTCCGCCGCCATGCCGGGCGCGAGGTAGCCAATATCATCCCGCCCCAGCACCTCCGCGCCGCCGCGTGTTCCCAGGTACAGCGCCTGCTCCGCCGTCAGCGCCGCCGGGTCGCCGCCGACGCGCTGGAGCAGCAGGGCCATGCGCGCCTCGGTCAGCATGTGGGACGAGTCGTTGCTGGCCGAGCCGTCCACGCCCAGGCCCAGCGGCACGCCCGCCTGCATGTACGCCAGCACCGGCGCGATGCCCGAAGCCAGGCGCATGTTGGACGACGGGCAATGGGCGACGCCGGTGTGCGTCCGCGCCATGACACCGATCTCGGCCGGCGCCACGTGGACGGCGTGCGCCCACCAGACATCGCCGCCGACCCAACCCAGCTCCTCGGCGTACTCCACAGGGCGCGCGCCGAAACGGGCCAGGCAGAAATCTTCCTCGTCGCGCGTCTCGGCCATGTGGGTGTGCATCCGCACGCCGTAGGTGTCGGCCAGGGCGCGGCTCTCGCGCATCAGGTCGGGTGTGACCGAGAACGGCGAACACGGCGCGACGCCGATGCGCAGCATGGCGTAGCGGGCCGGGTCATGGTACTGCTCGATGACGCGAACGCAGTCGCGCAGGATGTCCGCCTCGTCCTCGGTGACGCGGTCGGGCGGCAGGCCGCCTTGCGACTCGCCGAGGGACATGCTGCCCCGCGTCGGATGGAAGCGAATGCCAAGCTCCTGGGCGGCGTGGATTTCGTCGTCCAGGCGCGCGCCGTTGGGGAACAGGTAGAGGTGGTCGGCGGCGGTGGTGCAGCCGGATAGGAGCAGCTCGGCCAGGCCAACATAGGCGCTGACATAGACCGCTTCCGGGTCTAGCTCGGCCCAGATGGGGTACAGCGTCTTGAGCCAGTTGAAGAGATTGGCGTCTTGAGCCGCCGGGAGAACGCGGGTGAGGGTCTGGTAGAGGTGGTGGTGGCAGTTGACCAGGCCGGGCAGGACGAGCTGATTGCGAGCATCAATGACGCGGTCGGCCGTCAGGGGAAGCTCGCCGGTCGGGCCAACGGCTTCGATGACGTTGTCGCGAATGAAAATGCCACCGTCGGCGATGCGGCGTCGGTCATCGTCGAGGGTGACCAGTAAGCTGGCATGGCGAATCAGCAGTGTCGGCATCGCGTCTCCGTTGATGCGGCGTCAAGCGCGCCTCATCTTACCACAAGAGCCGCAATGCGTCAAAACGGACACACGGTGCGGCGCGCGACGGCTAATCCTGGCCGGGGACCGTCTCCGCGCCGAAGTCCACCATCTCGCCCGTCACCTGGAAGATGACGCGCTCGGCGATGTTCGTCGCCCGGTCGGCGGCGCGCTCGATGTTGTGCGCAATCCAGAGGAGATAGGTCGCGGGTATCTGGGCCGAGGGATCGCTCGCCATGAACTCGACGAGGCTCTGGGTGACAGCCTGGAAGCAGGCGTTAATCGGCGCATCCTCGTCCGCCGCGCGATACGCCATCGCCGCATCCCCGGCCGCGTAGGCATCCAGGCTATGGCGCAGGATGCGCTGCGCGTCGGCGGCCATGCTCTGAAGGCTCGACAGGTCGGGCGGCATCGGCCCGTCATCGAGTCTTAAACTGAGGACGGCAATGCCCTTGGCGTGGTCGGCGATGCGCTCCAGCTCTTGTGCCAGGTTGACCGCGGTCAGCAGGTCCCGCAGGTCCCGCGCCATCGGCTGGTGCCGCGCCATGATCTCCACACACTGCTCTTCGATGACGTAGCGCAGCTCGTTGAGACGCTGGTCGTTCTGAATGACTTCTTGCGCCAGCGCGCCGTCCCGTGTCGAGAGCGCGGTCATTGCCTGCGCCAGCGCACGTTCGACCTGGGCTCCCAGGTCGAGCAAATTGCTGCGCACCTCGCTGAGCTGCCGCGAGAGAACGATTCGCATCGTCACTGACGCCCTCCAATCGTCCCTATGCTAACCATACGACACGTAGTTAAGTTCATAAGCTTACACCTAATCTCCGCCTCGTCAACTCTGAAAATGAGCAAGCGAAGCGTCCCGCCTACCCGGCGCAAGACGCTTCGCTAGACAATCGCGCAACCGAATGTGGGCCGCGCCTCACGTGTAACGGGCGGCTAATCCGCGTTCAGCTCCACCAGGCGGCCGGTGGCGGCGAAGATCACGCGCTCCGCGATGTTGGTCGCCCGATCTCCCACCCGCTCTAGATTGTGGGACACCCACAGCAGATACGTGCCGCCCATGCGCTCTGGCTTGCCCGCGTCCATGAAGTCGCCCAGCATCTCGAAGATGCTCTGGTAACGCTTGTCAATCTCGTAGTCTTCCTGGGCGACCCTCTCAGCCCGGCTGACGGACTGCTCGGCGTAGGCGTCGAGGCTCTCGCGTAGCATCCGCCGCACGTCCTCGGCCATCTCAGGGATACCCGCCAGGCCGGACGGCATCGGCAATGCGTCGAGCCGCCCCACCAGGCGGCCGATGCCCTTCGCGTGGTCGGCGATCCGCTCCAGCTCCGACGTAATTGCGAGGGCTGTCACCAACTCTCGCAAGTCGCGTGCCGTCGGCTGCTGCGTCGCCATGATGAGGGTGATTTCTTCCTCGATGACAAAGCGCAGACGATTGATGTCGGCATCGCCACTGACCACG
Source organism: Anaerolineae bacterium (assembly GCA_046328525.1). Taxonomy (GTDB): domain Bacteria; phylum Chloroflexota; class Anaerolineae; order Epilineales; family JAHCIE01; genus JBDHWG01. The sequence goes on along the minus strand of JAXLWK010000003.1, from coordinate 540,920 downwards.
GCCTGGGCCAGCGACAGATCGCGCCGCGTGAGCGCCTCGACGGCCTGCGCGATGGAGCGCTCGGCCAGGCTGCCCAGCTCCAGGATGTGAGCGCGCACCTCGCGCAGTTGCTTGTCAAAATTCGTGCGCATAGCGAAGTCGTCCTCTCGTCGGGTGGCTCAGCCGCGCATCATCCGAAGCGGCCGGTGATGTAGTCCTCGGTGCGCCGGTCAGTCGGGTTGGTAAAGATCTGGCGGGTGGGGCCGTACTCCACGAGACGGCCCACGCGATCGTCACCCGCGAGCATGAACGCTGTAAAGTCAGAAACGCGGGCGGCCTGCTGCATGTTATGCGTGACGACGCAAATCGTGTAGCGGTCGCGCAGGTCTTGCATCAGGTCCTCGATCTTGAGCGTTGAGATGGGGTCGAGGGCCGACGCCGGCTCATCCATCAGGATGACCTCTGGCTCGACAGCCAGGGTGCGCGCGATGCACAGGCGCTGCTGCTGTCCACCTGACAGGGCCGCTCCCGATGCGTGCAGCTTGTCCTTGACCTCATCCCACAGCGCCGACTGCTTGAGACAGCGTTCGACCGTCTCGTCGAGCAGCGCCTTGTCGCGCACGCCTTCGAGCTTCAGCCCGGCCACGACGTTATCGTACACCGACATCATGGGGAAGGGGTTCGGCTTCTGGAACACCATCCCGGCCAGGCGGCGCACCTGCACCGGGTCCACTCCGTCGCCATAGATGTTGACGCCGTCAAGCAGAACCTCGCCGGCGACCCGCCCGCCGCGCACCACCTCGTGCATGCGGTTGAACGTGCGGATAAGGGTGGATTTGCCGCAGCCCGAAGGCCCGATGAGCGCCGTCACCCGATTAGCGGGGATGACGATATTTACGTTCTCGATCGCGAGCTTGTCCCCGTAGTAGGCGCACAGATTCCGCGTTTCCATCGAGTGCCCTGCGGCGGACTGTGTGTCTGCCCGCTCGGCGACAACCGGTTTGCTGACTGTCATCATCCCATCCCCTGTTCTGTCAACCCTTAAGATGACGCGCCGACCGAGCGACGGACCAGCGGGTCAACAGACTGACCACGCCGATCACCACAATCAGCACCAGAGCCGCGCCCCACGCCTGCTGGTGCCACTCCTCGTATGGGCTGAGCGCATACTTGTAGATAATCAGCGGGATCGCCGACATGGGCTTGAGAAGGTCGAAGTTGTAGAAGTCGTTGCCGAGCGCCGTGAGCAGCAGCGGGGCCGACTCGCCGCCCGCGCGCGCCGCCGCCAGGACGACGGCCGTCACCAGGCCCGCGCGCGCCGTCGGCAAGACGATGTACAGCACCGTCTTCCAATAGGGTATGCCGAGCGCCAGCGACGCTTCGCGCAGCGAGTCCGGCACCAGCCGCAACACCTCTTGCGCCGTGCGCGCCACAATCGGGATCATGATGATGCCGAGCGCCACGCCGCCGGCGAGACCGGAGTAGCTGCCCATGATGCCCTTGACCAGGAACGCCCAGATGAACGAGCCGACGACGATGGACGGCACGCCGGCGATGGTCTCGATGGCGAACTGGGTGATTTCGGCGAATCGGCCGCGGCCGTACTCCGATAGGTAGATCGCGGCGGCGATGCCCAGGGGGATGCCCAGGAGACAGGCGACGGCCAGCATCATGACCGTACCGACAATGGCCTGGCCGATGCCGCCCTGCGCCACCCCAACAGGCTCGGTGTGCCCAATAAAGAATTCGAGGTTCCAGGCGGGCAGGCCCTTGAGGACGATGTACGCGATGATCAGGAACAGGAGCGCGACGCCGATCGCGGCGGCCAGCGTCACAAGAGCGCCCAGCAGCCTGTCAATGAAGTAGCGGCGCCGCAGGTTGCCTCGGTTGCTTGAGCGGCCTAGTAAGCCTTCGGCTGCAATAGTTGCCATGTTCTCGCCTCTACGAATCCCAGGTGCGCCCATGGGCTACACGATGGCCCCGACCGGCCCCGTCGCGGTGCGCTTGACGAGGACACGGGCGACCAGGTTGGTCAGGAACGCGATCACGAGGAGAATGAGGGCCAGCCCGACGATGGCGCCAAAGTACAGACCAGAGCTGGCCTCGTTGAACTGGTTGGCGATGCCGCTGGCGAGGGTATAGCCCGGCGTGAACAGCGACGGCGAGATCTGCCGCGAGCTGTTGCCGATGGTCATGGTGACGGCCATCGTCTCGCCGAGGGCGCGGCCCAGGCCGAGGATGACCGCGCCTACCACGCCAGTGCGCGCGTAGGGCAGGACGGCGTTCTGGATGACTTCCCAGCGCGTCGCCCCCAGACTGAGCATGCCCTCGCGCTGGGTGTCCGGCACCGAGCGGATGATCTCGCGGGAGACGGCCATCACCGTCGGCAGGATCATGATCGCCAGGATTGTGCCGGCGGTGAGGTAGTCGCGGCCGAGGGTCGGGCCGGAGAACAGCACCCCGACGACGGGCAGCTGGCCGACCGTGCTCTTGAGAAACGGCTGGATGGTGCTGCGCATGACGGGCGCCAGGACGTACAGGCCCCAGAGACCGAAGATCACGCTTGGAATGGCAGCCAGCAGCTCGACCACGAACGCAATCGGGTCCGCAAAGCGCGGCGGCGCGTACTCCACCAGGAACACGGCCGCGCCCACCGCCACCGGCGTCGCCAACACCAGCGCGATGATCGCGGTGACGAACGTTCCATAGATGAAGGGCAGCGCGCCGAAGATCTCTTGCGGCGGGCTCCATGTCGCGCCCCAGATGAAGCTCAGGCCCTCTTCCTGCCAGACCGGCAGAGAGTCGCGTAGAAGCTGAAAGGCGAGCAGCACCAGGATGAAAACCACCAGCACGCTCAGCCCGATAATCAGTCCTCGGAACATCCGGTCGCCGGGGTTGATACCCCGGCGACCGATGAGCGAGGAGGCGACCGCGGTTGTCTCTTCGCGTGTAGCCATGCGACTTACTTTCCAGGGAAGGCCGGCTTCCCGTTGACAGTCACCGAGCAAATCTTGGCGAGCACCTTGGCCCGCATCGCCTCCGGCAGTGGCGCGTAGCCTAGCTCGGGGTTGATCTTCTCGCCGTCGGTGATGGCCCACCACATCATGCGCGTCAACGCCGTCGCAATCGCGGCGTCCTTCTGCTGCTGATAGACGAGCAACCAGGTCGGGGTCGAGATGGGGTACGACGCATCGCCCGAGGCGTTGATGATCGAGAAGCGCAGGTCGTCGGGAATGCTCGAGATGGAGCTTGCCATCGCCGCGCCCACCGACTCGAGCGACGGCTTGATGAACTTGCCGGCCGCGTTCTTGATGTTCGCCATGGGCATCTTGTTCTGCTCGGCGTAGATCTGCTCGACGTAGCCGATCGAGTTGGGGTTGTTCTTCACTTCGCCCGCGACGCCGGCGTTGCCCTGCGCGCCCAGGCCGGCCGGCCAGTTGACCGTCGTGCCCGCGCCGACTTTGCTCTTCCACTCAGGATTGGCCGCCGCCAGCCACGACGTGAAGGCGTTGGTCGTGCCGGAGCCGTCCGAGCGGTGCACCGTGACCACATCCGCGTCCGGCAGCGCCACGCCCGGATTCTCGGCGGCGATCTTCGGGTCATTCCACTTCGTGATCGTGCCCAACATCATGCCGCCAACCGTATCGGCCGACAGGTTCAGCGGAGCGGTCAAGCTGGGAATATTGTACGTCACCACGACCGCGCCGAACGCCGTCGGGATGTGCAGCACCGCGCCGTTCTTGTCCGTCGCCGTCTTGAGCTGCGCATCGGTCATCGGCGCGTCCGTTGCGCCGAAGTTGACCGTATTCTCGGTGAACTGGGTGATGCCGGCGCCCGAGCCGACGCCCTGGTAGTTGACCTTGACGTTGGTCAGCTTATTGTAGTCAGAGAACCAGCGGGTGTAAAGAGGGGCGGGGAACGTCGCGCCAGCGCCGGTCAGCGCGCTGGCCTCGCCGGGGAAGGGGCCGGTCACCCTGGCGTTGACGTCACACGCGCCACTGCTGGCGGCTGCGCCACCAGAGGCGCTGGTGGCGGCGGCCTTCGGCGCTTCGGTCGGCGCGGCAGCCTTGGGGGCTTCTGTCGGCGCGGCGGCCTTCGGGGCTTCCGTCGGCGCGGCCTTCGCCGCCGGCGCGGCTGTCGGCGCAGCCGCCGGCGCCGACGTGGAAGCGCCGCCGCCACAGGCCACGACCACGAGGGCCAGGGCCAGGGCGAGCAGCATGAATACGGATCGGGTCAATGTGCGGTGCATGAGTGTTTCTCCTCTGTCCTGAATATCAATCTATCACGATCGCCTGAAACGGCGTTCGTTGGCATCAATACTGTTCAAAATCCGCCAGTAACCAGCTACATTCCCAATTCTGTTGGGCGATCAAGTCACGTATCACAGCATTATCGGTCACACTCACCAGGTTGAGATCGCCGCGACGGCGCAGGACGAAATGGTATGTAAGGTGCGACGTGGCGTGGGTCCACCACGTGGGCCGCACGTAGATGGGAGGATCAACCGCCCATCCGTCTTGTAAGGCCAGCAGAAGCTCATCATACTGTCGTTCCCCGATCGCCATCTGCGCGGCCATACATCCTCCGGGTTGCGCTATGACTCTTCGACGGCAAGCATCTGCTCGGCCAGGAAGCGCTGGACATCCGGCCCGTCCGCCACCGAGACGACACGCGGCGTGCGCCCGTACCAGGTGATGAAGTGAAAGATCACTCGCCCCCGCTTCTGGTCCTCTGTCCGATACACCGGGCCATCTATCGCCCAGCCCTCTTCCAGGTGGACGTGCAGCTCCGGCAAGCCCACCACCGGGCTGGCCGGCCGCAGACGCCCTGTATGCTTCAGAGATGTGTGTAGGCTCATGGTAGCCTGTTCCTTCCGGCGTCCCTCGCGGGTCTCAACGGGGACCATCCTCCGTCGTCCTGACAAGAAGATGCCCAGGGTGGGCGGCGACCGAATCACCCACCCCAGGCGGCAGAGGAGGAGAGGGACGCTCGCGCGTTTGGCCTCACCTATAGTGTACAGGCGCGTATTTAATTGGCAGTTAACTCAATGTTAGCTGCGTGCTAAATTCATGTTAAGGGGATTTAACTGATAACGTCAGGCTTCGGGGAGGGTGAAGCAGAACATCGCGCCGCGGCCCTCGACGCTCGACACCCAGATTTGCCCGCCGTGGGCCTCGACCAGGTGCCGCGCAATCGCCAGCCCCAGGCCCGCGCCCATGCCCGTCCCGCGCTCTCGCGCGCGGTCTACCTTGAAGAAACGCTCGAAGACGCGCGGCAGGTCGCCGCTGGCAATGCCCGGCCCCTGGTCGGCGACGGTGAACACCACATCGCCGGCTTGGACGTGCCCGCCGCCCGCGCCGAAGTCTTCGGCCGGCTGCACCGTGACCGTCACGGCCTTGCCGGCGGGCGAGTACTTGACGGCATTGTCGAGGAGGTTCGTGAGCACGCGGACGATCTTGTCCCCGTCGGCCAGCACGCGGATTTGGCCGTCCACGTGGGTTTCGAGGGCGATGTCGCGGGATTGGGCCTGGGGCGCCAGGCGCGTGACCGCCGTCTCCACAAGCTCGGCAGCGGCCATGGGCGCCAGGCGGATGACCATGCGCCCATCCTCGATCTGGCTCAGGTCCAGCATGTCCGTGACGAGCTGGCGCAAGGCGGCGACCTCGGATGCAATGGTGGACACGAGGCGGCGCTCCGAGCCGTTGGCGGCCTCGGTGGCCTGGAGCGTCTCGCACAATAAGCCCAGGGACGTGAGGGGAGTACGCAGCTCGTGGGAGATGTTGGCGACGAAGTCGCGCCGCGCCCGCTGCAATCGGTACAGCTCCGTCACATCGCGGAACGTGATGGCGATGTCGGCGCTGCCGTTGACGAGGGTCACATCGTAGCCGCGCCCGAGCAGGTTGAGCGGCAGGGTACGCGGACGTCCATCGGCCAGGGTCTCCATTACGCTGTGGTGCAGATCGGCGTCGCGGACGACTTCCAGCAGGGTCCGCCCGGCAGCATCGCCGAAGACTCGGACGGCGGCCGGGTTGGCCTCGACGACGGTGCGCTCCCGGTTGATCAGCAGAATGGGATCGCTCGTCGCGGCTTCGATCTGGCGCTGCCGTCGCACCACATCCTCCACCCTGGCCGCCAGCTCGGCCTGCGCCCGCTCCAACACCCGCGCCCGCGTCTCCGCCGCGCGCGCCTGCGCCTGCGCCTGGCGGCTGCGCAGCCAGAGAAGGAGGCACGCCGCGCCGGCGACGAGAAGCGCGAGCCAGCCCCACGTGTCCACCCTTCACGCCTCGAAGCGATAGCCGATGCCGCGCACAGTCTGGATGCGCTGCGGGTTGGAGGGGTCGTCCTCGATCTTCTCGCGCAGCCAGCGGATGTGCACGTCTATAGTCCGGTTCGTGTCGCCCACGTAGTCGTAGCCCCAGACGCGCTCCAGGAGAAACTCGCGCGAGAGCACCATGCCCTGGTTGCGCATCAGCTCGGCCAGGAGGTTGAACTCCTTGTGGCGCAGGTTCAGCTCCTGCCCGTGCAGGGTCGCGCGGCGGCTGATGAGGTCCAGCACAATGCCGCCGCCCTCCAGGCGCTCGACCCGCCGCGTCGGCGCGCGGCGCAGCACGGCGCGCACCCGCGCCATCAGCTCGCCAGAGCTAAACGGCTTGGTCACATAGTCGTCGGCGCCACTCTCCAGCCCGACGATGCGGTCCACTTCCCCGCTCCGCGCCGTCAGCATGATGATGGGCGTCTCCGCCTCCTGGCGCACCGCGCGCGCCACCGACAGACCGTCGAGGCGCGGCAGCATCAGGTCCAGGATGATCAGGTCCGGCTCGGCATCCCGCGCCAGCGCCAGGCCGGCGATGCCGTCGGACGCGGAGACAATGTCGTAGCCTTCGCGGGTCAAACTCATTTCCAGCGCCTGCTGGAGCACCGGATCGTCCTCGATCACCAGGATCTTCGTCATGCTGGCTCCGGTTGCCGAACGCGCTATTGCTGCTGTCAGGACGCCTGGCCTTGCTTGTTCTCGGAGGCGCGGCGAACGTATCCGCTGGCGGCCTTCAGTCGGTCACGCGCTTCCTCGGCGCTCACATCGGCCAGAAGCATGACGACCGCCACCTTGACGTCGTAATCGGCTTCGGCAAGCGCCGTGTCGGCGGTCACGGGGTCAACCTTGGCGACGCTGATGAGAATGCGGCGCGCGCGGTTGCGCAGCTTGCTGTTGACGGCCTTGACGTCCACCATCTGGTTGCTGTACACCTTGCCCAGGCGGATGAACGTCGCCGTCGTCAGCGTGTTCAGCACCATCTTCTGCGCCGTCCCGGCCTTCATGCGCGTCGCCCCGGTGACCACCTCCGGCCCGGTCAGGACCGCGATGGTGACGTCGGCGACCTCGTGCATCGGCGTCGCCCGGTTGTTGACAATGCCAATCGTGGCCGCGCCGCGTGCCCGCGCCTCGCGCATGGCTGCCAGCACATACGGTGTGCGGCCGCTGGCCGCGACGCCGATCACGGCATCCTCCGGCCCTACGTCAATCTGATCTATGGAGCGGGCGGCGGCGTCAGTGTCGTCCTCCGCACCTTCCACCGAGTGGAACATCGCCTGTTCGCCGCCGGCGAGGAGAATGCGGATGCGCTCCTCCGGGACGCCGAAGCTCGGCACACACTCCATCGCGTCCATCGCGGCGATACGGCCGCTCGTGCCCGCGCCGATGTAGACGAGGCGTCCGCCGCGCCGCATGCGCTCGACGATGGTGTCTACCGCCTCGGCGATCTTGGGCAGCTCGGTGCGCACCGCGTGGGCAACGCGGGCATCCTCCAGGTTGATGACCGAGACAATCTCAGCCGAGGAACGCTTGTCGAGGTCCTGGCTGGCGGGATTGTCTTGTTCTGTCGTCAGTTGAGCGAGATCCTCCATGGCTTTCACCCTTTCACGCCCTCCGATGGCGCTTACCGCGCGCCATCCATCAGTTCTAGATTAATCAATTTCGTCGAAAAACTCAATGTTCGCGTGTCCTGGACGCCAAAATCGAGCGGGCGGTAGTTGCCCGCCTCCAACGCGAGCGCGATTGTCTGCTGGCCCGGCTTCAGCGTCAGCGGCACCTCCGTCGTCTGGTCCACGGCCACATCCACCACTGTGTCGAAATCGCCGACGGTCACGCGCAGCCGCCCGCGCTGCCCGCTGCCGTTCGGCGCGTCGGGGTCGTGGAGCGCCGACGGCGTGATCTGGAGCACGGCCTGCTGCTCGGTGGGCGAGATCACGGCCAGCGTGGCCGGCGAGCGCGCCCAGCGCCAACCGTCCTCGCGCGGCTCCCAATTGTCGCGCAGTTCCAGCGTCGTGGCAATCGGCGCGCCCTCGGCCGGCGGCGGCACGCGATACACCGTCGTCAGGTCGTCGTCCACGATGGGCGTGGCGTTGGGGAAACCGGCTTTGACAAACGCGCGGGCGAGCTTGTCGGCCGCTGAGCCAGGCTTGTACTCCGAGTACCACTTCTGCGGCTTGTGCTGCACGAGGTAGCGGTAGCCGTTCTGCGCCAGCTCGTACTGCGCGTTGGTGTAGCAGCTCCGCGCCTCGCCGTTGACCTGGATGTCTTCCGGCTTGGCGTCGGTCGAGTACCAGCAGGGGAAGATCGGGTGCTGCGGGTAGACGTAGGACACGTAACCGCCGGCGATGCCCTTGCCGTGGACCGTTTGGAAGACCTGGTAGGGCGCGCCAAACTCTGTGCCCGAAGCGTCCTGGCGCGGCTTGTGGGGCAGGTCGAAGACGCCGTAGGTCTCCGGGTCCTGGGCGATCTGCTTGTAGAAGCTCGGCACGTCGCGCAGGTCCTGCTGCGGCCACGGCTGCGGCCACGCTTCGAGCAGGATCAGGCCAATCGCCGCGAGGACGATGGGGTAGCGCCAGCGCGGCCAGCGCGCCACGAGCCACGCCAGGCCGTAGCTCGCTGCGACCGCGAACGCGACGAACCCGACCATGATAAAGCGGCCGGGCGTGCGCATGAAGGCCAGGCCGGGCAGCTCGCTGATGAAGGCATACGGCAGGATGACCGGCAGGTGGTACTTGGTGAACTCGCGCTGGCCGAGCCACTTGATGTCCGGGCCGAGCGCCAGGATTGCGCACAGCGCCGCGAACAGCGCCCACGGCCACACCCGCCGCCAGCTCTTGAGCAAGGCGATGGCGGACAGGACAAGCCCGGTGTAGGCCAGGGTCAGCGCCGATTCGATGTTGGGACCGACGTTGTGGGCGCGCAGGAAATCCCCGACAGCGGCGCCGAACAGGGCGCTGAACTGACTCGGCAACAACAATTCGGCGGCGTCCGGCTGGTGGTAGAAGGACCAGATGCGGCGGTCAGACACCACGCCCTCGCCCTGGGAGGCACGGGCGATGACGACGAGGAGCGGGCCGACAAGGATAGCAGTCGTTGCCGCCAGCAGCGCCAGCCGCCGCAATAGCCGCGGGCGCTCGTCGCGGCGCGCGCGCCACAGCCAGACCAGCGCGAAGAACGCCACGGCCAGCCCGGCCAAGATGAAGTGCCAGCCGCCGTGGAATACCGTCAGGAGCAGCGTGCCGGCCGCCGCGACAGCCCACCAGCGGCTGCGCGCCAGGTCGAAGGTTTGCACCAGACACAGCAAGGTGAGGGGCAGCAGGGCCAGAAATACCTTGTCAATGTGCATGGTGAGGCCGCCGAGAATCATCGGCGACGTCATCAGCATCACACCGGCGAAGAAGGACACGGCGCGGTCGAAGCGCAGCGCCCGCGCCAGCAGGTACATCGCAAAGCCGGTGATGGACAGGGACAGGAGCAGCGCGCCGTTATAGGCCGCCTCGTCGCCCAGTCCCCAGAACGGCAGGGCGAGAAGGCCGGTCAGCGGGCCGGGGCTATGCGTCCAGAGGGTGACGCCCTTGGGGTAGTACAGCAGCGGGGCTTCGAACAGCGGTTGATGGCCGAGGAACGCTTCCTTCGCGTGCCACAGCACCCAGACGTTGAGCTGCGGATCGGCGCCGGGCACGCCGGCGACGCGCGTCGTGAAGTCGCGGGCGATGGGCCACGACAGGGCCAGCGTCAGCGCGGCGAAGCCGAGTAGCGGCAGACCGTACTCCACCCCCAGGTGGCGCAGCGTGGCCGAGAGGCCGGACGGGCGAACACCGAGCGCTCCGACGCGGCCGGAAGACGCGCTTGACATCTAGCCCTCGCGCCGCTCGCCGTAGAGTCGCTGCATGAGCGCGGTGAAGTTGGCGCCGGGCGTGATCGAGCCGAGGACGCGCGGGCCGCGCGCGCCGGTGACTCGCGCCAGGGCGCCGGGGCGATCGTGGATGGTTTCGTAGGCCAGCACCGCGAAGGCAATCGCCTCTTTGCCATCCGCCGGCAACCCGACGCTGTCGGTGCGCATGATCCGGCTATCGGGCAGGCGCGCGGCGAGCATGCCCATGAGCGTGGGGTTGTCCGCGCCACCGCCGCTCACCATGACTTCGTCCACCGCACCGACGAATCGGCGGTAGGCGTTGGCGATGGACGCGGCGGTGAATGCTGTGGCCGTAGCGACGACATCCACCGGCCGCAGGCCGCGCCCCATCCCCGCCTGCCAGAGGGTCTCCCCAAACTGGCGGCCGAACTGCTCGCGCCCCGTCGTCTTGGGAATGGGGAGGGCAAAGTAGGGGTGGCGCATCAGCTCGGCGACCAGGTCGGCATCCGGCTGACCCTGCGCTGCGAGGAGGCCGTCGCGGTCGAACGCCTGCGCCCCATCCGTCGCGCGCAGCGTCGCGTCGTCAATGAGCATGTTACCCGGCCCCGTGTCGAACGCGAACACGTCCTCCGGCGCAGCGCCGGCCCGTATCACGGTCACGTTGGCGATGCCGCCGATGTTCTGCAACGCCCGCGTCAACCGGGCGTCGCGCAGCAGCAGGTAATCCACGTACCCGACCAGGGGCGCGCCCTGGCCGCCGGCCGCCACGTCCCGCGCCCGAAAGTCTGACACAACCGTGACGCCCAGGCTCTCGGCGATGACCGCCGGCTGCCCAATCTGGAGCGTGGACTTCACCGCATCGTCCGGCCCGACGGCGTGCCAGACCGTCTGCCCGTGGGAGCCGACCAGGGCCACCGCCGCCATGCTCACGCCGGCCGTCTCGGCCGCGCGCCGCGCTGCGTCGGCGAAGCATTGCGCCACCTGGAAGCTCAGGGCGCACAGAAAGTCCACGCTGCTGCTTTCGGGGCGAAAGGCGCGGAAGATGGCGTCGCGCACGTCGTCGGGCCAGGGGTGGGCGACGAAGCTCAACGCGCGAGCGTTCAGGTGCGGCGGCGCGCCGGTTATGTCAACACACGCCGCGTCTATGGCGTCGGCCGAAGTGCCGGAGATAAGTCCGATGACAATCACGAGTGACTCTCCAACGCCGAGGCCACGCCCGCCTGAACAGAGCGGCGCAGCGCCTGAATGCCTTCGGCGTCGCGGCCAAAGTATACTCGGTTCGTCAGCAGAGCCACAATCGTCTCAACAGCCGGGTCTACCCACAGCGATGTGCCTGTGAACCCGGTGTGGCCGAACGCGCGATCCGACAACCCTGCCCGCCGCCACTCGCCCACGCCCTGGAGCATGAAGCCTATGCCTCGCCTGTCGCCTTGCCAGCACGCCTGGACGCGGGTCATCCGGCCGACGGCCTCGGGCGAGAGGACACGCGCACCCGCGTAGACGCCGCTATCCAGGACCATCTGCCCCAGCGCCGCCACATCGCGCACCGAGGCAAACAGACCGGCGTGGCCGCTGACTCCGTCGAGGCGCGCCGCGTTCTCGTCGTGTACCTCGCCCCGCAGCCGCCGCCCACGCCAGCGGCAGACCTCCGTCGGCGGAATGTCCGGCCAGGTCTCGCGGGACGGATTAAAGGTTGCGCGTTGCAGGCCCAGGGGCATCAAGACAACGCGCCGCACGAACGCATCCAACGGCTCGTCGGCCAGGCGGGTGAGGGCTTCGGTCAACAGGATGAGGCCGAGATCGCTGTAGAGGATGCGCGTTCCCGTGGGGCAAGCGAAGTCGGACGCAAGGACGGCTGAGACGGCTGCCGCGCGGTCGGGGAGCCGATATAGGGCGCGCCAGGCGGGCAGCCCGCTGGTGTGGGTGAGCAGGTGGCGAAAGGTGACGGCGTCGGCATCCACGAGCGTGCTCACGTCGCCGAGGATTTCTATTTCGCCCGTCAGGGGGTTCTCCGTCGAAGCCATCGGCCGCCAGCCTGCGAACTGGGGGACGACGCGGCACACCCGGTCGTCCAGCGCCACCCGCCCGCTGTCCACGAGGGTCATGAACGCCGTGGCTGTGAACAGCTTGGTCACCGACGCCAGGTCGAAGAGCGTGTCGAGCCGCGCCGGACGCTCGCCCCCCACGTCGTCCAGCCAGCCGTAGGCCCGCTCTAGCACGACGCCGCCACGCCGCGCAACGAGCAGCGAGGCGGCGGTGAAGACGCGGCCGCAGGCCGCTTGCATGACCTCGTCTACCGCGTCGAGACGTGCGGAGGCAAATCCCAACGCTTCCGGCAATACCGTGGGGAGGGCGCTCATTCCGGGGGGGAGTCTGTCGGCGACGCGGACCCCTCCGCCAGGGCCAGCCTCACGGCTCCGTAGGCGGGGGGATGCAGCGGGTCAATCAGGGCCGGTGTCGCGCCCAGCAGGCTATGCAGAGTCTCACGGATCGGCGCGCGAATCAAGTCGCCGGCGCGGAATACGCCGCCCACCGTGGCGATGGTCGCCTCGGCCGGCGGCATCGCCAACCGCCGCACAACCGCCGCCGCCGCCAGGGCCAGGTGGTAGCCGGCGCGCTGGTAGATACTCCGCGCCACAGGGTCGCCGTCCCGCGCCACGTCCGCCACAACCTGGGACAAAGCGGCGATGGCATCGCGCGGCGGCGGTATCTCGTACACCCGGTCGAGGAGCGCCTCCGGCGCGGAGACGTTCCACGCCTGGAGCAGGGCGTCGGTGAGCGCCGTCGCCGGACCGCGCCCGTCGTAGGCCCACAGCGCCGCCGCGATGGCCCGCCGGCCGATGTCAAATCCGCTGCCCTCGTCGCCGACCAAGTAGCCCCACCCGCTCGCCCGCGCCGTCCGCCCGCCCAGCGCGCCAAAGGCGTTGACGCCCGTCCCGCTGATGAGGATGACGCCTTCGCCGCTCTGTGTCGCGCCGGCCAGGGCGATGCGCGCGTCCTCGACGACGCGGACGCGCCGCGCCAGGCCGGCCTCTTCCAGTTGCGCGGCATAGGTCGCCTGAATCGCGGGCGTTGTCGCGCCCGCCATGCCTACCACGGCCACATCTGGCTGAGATGCAAGGCCCGCCGCGCCGAGCGCCTGCCCCGCGGCCGTGCGGAGCGACGCGACGGCCGTCTCCCAGGGTACGGCGCGTGGGTTGGCCGGGCCGCCGTGGCCCTCGCCCAGGACACTCCCGCCACCGTCAGCGGCCAGCGCCGTGACCCGGGTTCCGCCCGCGTCAAGCCCTAGCACCATGGTCATAGCGTCCGGCTCATCCCGTCGTAAGCGCGCCAGGGCTTGAAGCCCACCTTGCCGTAGAAGTCGAGGAGGGTCGTCCAGTCTATCACGCAGCCCCGCGTCCCGCGCTGCGCCAGCACGTCCAGGCCGGCGTCGAGCAGCGCCAGGCCCAGGCCCTCGCCGCGTACGCGCTCGCTCACGCCAATCGGCCCCAGGCCGCCGGCCGGCGGTGTGACCGCGTTGCGCCAGTTCAGCCCGTAGGCCAGGAACGGCGTGCCGGGCGAGTGCAGGTGCGCGAAGCCCTCGATGCGTCCGTCCAGGCGGGCGATCATGACGTCCGACGCGGGACCGCCGCGGTCGAAGAACGTCGTCAGCTCGAACTGCCAGCGGCCGGGGAAGCTCTCGGCCAGAAAATCCAGCACCTCCTTGACATCGCCCGGCGTCGCCGGCCGCAGATCGAGCCGCGCCCCCAGCCGTTTCTCCGTCTGGAGCGCCGACGGATGTCGCCCATAGCCGGCCAGGTCGCGGGTGACATCGTACACCGTGCCGCCGGCCGTGTAGCCGACACGCTCGAAGAACGGGCGTGCCCCCAGGCTCTGCGGGACGCCGCAAAAGAACGGCTGCAAGTCGTGGCCCAGGACGGCGGTCCGGGCGTGGTGCTGACGCAGCCAGCCCTCGGCCCAATCGAGCAGGGCCGCGCCGAGGCCGCGCCCTCGGCAGGCCGGATCCACGCCCACGGCGCTGATGAACCCGACGGACGAGTCCATGCGGCCAATAGGACGTAGCCGCCACGGCTTGGCGACGGCAAAGCCGACCGCCGCGTCATTCTCCCACAGCACGACGGCGTCGCCAGACTCGAAGCCCGGCGTGCCCCAGGTACAGTACGTCCAGATCGCCTCGTCTATGGGAAAGTCCGGCCCATAGATGCGGCTCCAGAGCGCGACGAGGGCCGGCGTATCGGCGCGTGTCAGCAGTCGTTGGTCCACCCTTACCTCACGCTTCAGCGATGCGCGCCAGGCGCCCGCCGACAATCGCGCCGGCCGCCGCCGCCAGAGCCAGCGGGATGACGACCAGGACGAGCCAGAAGCCGATGTCCGCGAAGGACATGTTGGGCGTGTTCAGGAGAAAGCGCGTGCCGAAGAAGGGCAGCCAGGCAAGGGGCAGCAGAGCGGCCACGATGCCAATCCCTCGCGCTAGACCCACGCGGCCCCGCGCGAATATCAGCACCAGCAGGCCGAGCGCCGCGCCGCCAATCGCGCCGGCGATCAGCCCGATCCTGGCGACGGACCACACAAGGCCAGGCCCTTCCTCGCCGGCCAGGTTGTGCGGCGTGGGCAACCCAATCGCCGGCCCAATGAGGGCGATGACGACTCCAAACGCCGCTGCCAGGATCACTCCCGCCAGCGCCCCATAGACCAGACCCCAGCCTACCACACGCATGTCTCACTCACCATACAGAAAGTAGCGCGCCCGAAGGTCGCGCCAATGCGCCAGCTCTGGCTCCCAAAGCGCAACGATCTCCTCTACCGGCGTATCCGCGTCGAGCGCCGGCCGCACCCAATCGTTGCCGATCAGGAGGTCGAAATGCAGCCGCGTCTCGCCGAGAGCCGGCCGCCACACGAAATCGTGGGGCGCTATCGCCCGCGCCGCCGCCAGCAGGTGCAAGCCCGTCTCAATCGGCCGGAAGCGCCGGCGGTGCATGACGTGGACCTGGACGCCGCGGCACAGCTCGCCGCTGAACTTGTCGAAGGTCGGCGTGAAGGCGGCGGCGCGGAAGCGCACGCCGGGCAACTCCCTGGCGTTGAGTATAGCCGCGAGGCGCGCGCCGTCAAGCCACGGAGCGCCGAAGACCTCGAAGGGCTTCGTCGTGCCGCGCCCTTCCGACAGGGTTGTCCCCTCGACGAGACACGTCCCCGGATATACTACCGTCGTGTCGAGCGTCGGCAAGTTGGGTGAGGGCTGCACCCACGGCAGGCCTGTGTCAGCATACCACATTCCGCGCTGCCAGCCCGCCAGTTTGACAACGCTCAGATCGGCCCCGATGCCGAACTCCACGTTGAGCAGCCCGGCCAGC
This sequence comes from Anaerolineae bacterium, assembly GCA_046328525.1. Lineage (GTDB taxonomy): Bacteria > Chloroflexota > Anaerolineae > Epilineales > JAHCIE01 > JBDHWG01. Next base: position 525,424 of record JAXLWK010000003.1, on the reverse strand, counting down.
TCGCCGACCGTCAACCCATAGCGCAGTGGCACAGGGTACAGCCCGACGAAGGACTCGAAGCCGGGCCTCAGCAGCGGCCCCTCGCACACGTCGCCGCGAATCGGGGCCGGGCGGTCGAGCACCACCAGCGGAAGTCCCACCTCGGCCGCCGCCGCCATGCACAGCGCCAGCGTCCACGGGTAGGTGTAGAAGCGCACGCCGGCGTCCTGCACGTCGAACAGCAGCACGTCCAGCCCGGCCAGCATCGCTGGCGTCGGCTTCTCCGTCGCCCCATAGAGGCTGAAGATCGTCAGCCCCGTCGTCGTGTCACGGCCCTCGGCCACGGCCAGGGCATCCTGCACACTGCTGTCGAACCCATGCTCCGGGCCAAACAGGGCGACGATGTTGACGCCGGCCGCCAGGAGCGCGGCCACGTTCGGCGTCACATCGGACGTCACGCCGGTCGGGTTGGTGACCAACCCGACGCGGCGCCCCCGCAGCAGCGCCGCGCCATCGGCCAGCAGCACGTCCAACCCCGGTCTCACGCGCTCAGCCATGCTCATCCTCTCAAGAATCGAACCTGCCATCGGCGCGGCAATGGGAGAGCCGACTGAAGTCGGCGCTACACCGAAGCGGCGCTGGCGCGCAAACGCGCGGCGACGCGGTCCAGGATGCGATCCGCGAGAACACCCTTGGGCAGCGGCTCCAGGGAGTAGACGCCGCCCGAATTGTCTAGCAGGGTCGCCTGGTTCAGGTCGCTGCCGAAGGTCTGGGGCACCGGGTTGGCGACGATCAGGTCGAGACGCTTGGCGTCGAGCTTGGCCCGCGCGTTGTCCAGGAGATCGTGGGTCTCGGCGGCAAAGCCCACCACGACGAGCGTGCGCCCGTCTGCGTGGGCCGCGCGCCACGCTGCCACCTCGCGCAGGATGTCCGGCGTGCGCGTCATCTCCAGTGTCAGGCCACTCTCGTTGTCCCCGCTCTTCTTGATCTTGCGGTCGGCCGGATGCGCCGGCGTAAAGTCAGCAGGCGCGGCGGCCATGACCAGGGCATCGGCGAGGGGCAGCGTGTCTAACACGGCCTGGCGCAGCTCGGCGGCCGACGCGACGCGCACCTCCGTGACCGCGTAGGGTGGCGCCGCCTCGGTCGTGTGAATCAGGGTGACGTCGGCCCCCCGGTCCCGCGCGGCCTCGGCGAGGGCCAGGCCCATCTTCCCCGACGAGTGATTGCTCACGTAGCGGACGGGGTCAATCGGCTCGCGCGTGCCACCGGCCGTGACAATGACGCGGCGTCCGGCCAGGTCGCCGTTACGGCCGAGCACGAAGCGCACAGCGTCGAGGATCGTGTCGGGGTCGGCCAGGCGGCCCAGGCCCTGCGCGCCCGACGCCAGGTTGCCGACGCCCGGTGCGACAACGTGCGCGCCCCGCGCCTGGAGCGTCGCCAGGTGCGCCTGGATCGCGGGGTGCTCCCACATCCCCGTCTCCATCGCCGGCGCGAGGACGAGGGGCGCGCGCGTCGAGAGGCACAGCGCGGTTAGCTCGTTGTCGGCCAGGCCCAGGGCGAGCTTCGCCAGGGTGTTCGCGCTCAGTGGCGCGATGAGGACGACGTCGGCGCTGCGCCCCAGGGTGACGTGGGCGATCTCGGCCGAGGCGCGCGCCTCCCACATGTCGCTGACGACGCTGTTATGGGTCAGGGCGGCGAAGGTGGGCGCGCCCACCATGCGCAGCGCCGCCTCGGTCATCACCACGCGCACGTCGGCGCCGGCCTGGGTGGCCTGGCTGGCAATGATAGCGGCCTTGTACGCGGCGATAGAGCCGGTGACGCCCAGCACGAGGCGCTTGGCGGTAAGATTGGACATGGGTCTCTCAAGCGGTCTAATGGGATCGGACGATGCGTTTGCAGTCTAGCACGTTTTGCATGCCGACGCAATTTCCCCGTATCAGGCAAAGTGGCTACACTTCCTTCACATTATGTGCAATCTGTTGGGTGCGACGTGAAATGATGGTATGGGTTAGGCGGCACTCTACTCTGCTGCTTCTGCTGGCAATCACCGCCATTGGGCTGGCGCTGCGGCTGTATCAGCTCGACGCGCTGCCCTACGGCTTCCACCCCGACGAGGGCTACAACGCCCTGGACGCGCTCGACGTCCTCAACGGCGCGCGGCCGATCTTCTTCGAGCGCAATAACGGGCGCGAGCCGCTGTTCATCTACTTCATCGCCAGCCTGGTCGGGCTGTTCGGCCCGTCCATCTGGGCGGTGCGCCTGGCCGGCGCGATCTCCGGTACGCTCGTGATCCCGGCGCAGTACCTCCTCGTCCAAAGCCTGCCGCTGCCGCGCGCGCGCATCATCGGCCTTGTGAGCGCCGCGCTGCTCGCCGTGACGTTCTGGCCGGTGCACCAGGCGCACAAGGGGCTGCGCGCCGGGCTGCTGCCGCTGTGGATCGCGCTCATGCTGTGGGCGTGGTGGCGAGCGATCCAGACGAGCGACGACGCGGCGGACAGCATGGGGCAAGGCACATCACGCGCTGTCACGCCCTGGGCGTGGGCTGTGGCCGCCGGCGTCTTTCTCGCCCTCGCCAACTATACCTACCTCCTCGCCCGGCTGCTCCCGCTGGCGCTGGTCGGCTCGGCGGTGTGGGGCGCGTGGTCGGCTCGGCGCTGGCGGCCCCTGGCGCAATGCGGGATCGCCCTGGGCGTCGCCGCCGCGCTTCTGCTCCCCCTCGCCCTCTATTTCCAGCAGCAGCCTGAGATGCTGATGTTCCGCGCCAACCAGGTGTCCGTGCTCAACCCGGAGGTCAACGGCGGCGACCTCGTTGGCACGCTCGCTCAGAACGGCGCCGATCTGCTCCTGGCATTCAACTGGCGCGGGCCGTCCTGGTGGTACGAGAATCTGTCCGGCCGCCCGGTGTTCGATCCGCTCGTCGGCGCTGCGTTCCTGGTCGGCCTGGGCCTGCTGCTGTGGAACGTGGCGCGGCCGAAGCCGCCGGCGATGCGGCCGGCCGCCGTCCTGCTCCTCCTGACCCTGATCGTGACCCTGCTACCGAGCTGGCTCAGCCTCGGCGCGCCGACGTACATCCGCATGACGGCGACGTGGCCGGTCGTCTTCCTGCTGCCCGCCTGGGGCCTGATCTGGCTCGTCGGCGGCGCGGCGGCGTGGCTGCGAGACCGGCCGGTGACGGAGCGACTCAAGCCGCCGCTGGTCATGGCCGGCATCGTAGCCGGGGTGCTGCTCCTGAGCGCGGGCCTATCGTACCGCGATCTGTTCGTGCGCTATGCCGCCGCGCCCCAGGTGTATCGCGGCACGCGCGTGGCGACGGCGGAGAACGGCCAGTTCATCGCTGAGATGCTCCGCGCCGGGCCGGTGTACGTCTCGCCGTCGCTGTGGGTCCAGCCGGTAATCCGCTTCCTCAACAACGACAATCCGCCCGGCGTGTTCGACCCGCGCACAGGCCTGGTGCTGCCGTCGTCCGGTGACGTTACGTATCTCTTCGACATTGTTGAGGCGGACGACGCGGCGGCGTTTGGGCAGCGCTGGCCGCAGTTCGAGCGCGCCGACATCGTTAACAGCCGCGGCGACCTGAGCCTGATCTCCTATCGCCTGCCGCGGGCGAAGTGGCCTGGGCCGCAAGGGACGTTCGCCTACGCCGCGAACGGCATGTTCGGCGAGAACATCCGCCTGGCCGCCCACGACTCGAAGAAAAGCGTTACAGCGGGCAAATCCCTGCCGCTGACGCTGGAGTGGGAAGCAGTCGCGCCGACGGAGCTGGACATCAACTTCTTCGTGCACCTCGTCGCCGCCGACGGGCGCACCATCGGGCAGTACGACGGGGCGTCTCTCAAGGGCAGCTATCTCAGCTCGCACTGGAAGCCCGGCGAGCGCATCCTGGAGACGGTAAGCTTACCCGTCGCCAAAGACACGCCAGCGGGCGAGGCCACGCTGCGCGTCGGCTGGTACGACTGGCGCGACGGCCAGCGGCTGCCGGTCGAGGGCAGCGCCGACGCATCGCTGGAGATTGGCCGCGTGCAGGTGCAGAGGTAGCATGGCCGCGCCGCCCTCCCTGGCCGTGTACGTCCACGTCCCCTTCTGCCACCTGCGCTGCAACTTCTGCAACCTCCACGCGTATGGCATGGGAGACTATGCCGGGCTGCCGTCGCTGCGCGCCGACTACACGGAGGCCGTGTGCGCTGAGGTAGGGATGTGGGCGGAGCAGGTCGGCCGCGCGGCGGCGACGACGGTCTTCTTCGGCGGCGGGACGCCGACGGAGCTGAGCGTGGCCCAGTTGGGCGCGATCCTGGCAAGCATCTGTCACTATTTTGACGTCGCGGAGGACGCGGAGATCACCGTCGAGGGCTATCCGGGGCTGCCCGCCGACGACCTGGCCGGGCTGCGCCTCATCGGCGTCAACCGCGTGAGCTTCGGCGTACAGAGCTTCGAGCCGCGGCTGGCGGCGCTGCTCGACCGCCATCACACGTTGGAGACGGTGCGCCAGACCGTGGCGAGCGCGCAGGCGCTTGGCCTGTCGGTTGCCCTGGACTTCATCTATGGGCTGCCGACGCAGACGCTCGGCGAGTGGAACGCAACGCTCGACCAGGCGATCGCGGTGAACCCCGACCACCTGTCGCTGTACGCGCTGTCCATCGAGGAGGCGACGCGGCTGCGGGCGCTGATCCAGCGCGGTGCGCTGCGCGCGCCGGAGGCGGACCTGGCCGCCGAGATGTATCGGTCGGCCCAGGCGCAGCTCGCCCGCCACGGCTACGAGCAGTATGAGCTGTCCAACTGGGCCAGGCCCGGCCACGCCTGCCGCCACAACCAGGTCTACTGGCGCAACGAACCGTGGCTCGGATTGGGGGCGGGGGCGCACGGCTGGCTCGACGGCCGCCGCAGCGAGAACATCGCGTCGCCAACGCGCTACGTTGCGAGCGTCCGCGCCAACCGCCTGCCGGTCGCCCACTTCGAGCCGATTGACCGCCACGTCGAGATGAGCGAGACCATGGTTCTGGGTCTGCGCATGCGCCAGGGCGTGGACCTCGCCGCATTCGCCAGGCGCTTCGGCTGCCGCCTGGAAGACGTGTACGCCGAGCCGCTGGCCGAGCTGACCGACTGGGGGCTGGTGGTCTGCGCGGACGGACGGCTGCAGCTGACGCCGGCGGCGCTCCTGGTCGCCAACGAAGTGTTCGTGCGCTTCCTGGGATGAACCGTGCAAAATCAAATGATAATGTTACCGGAGGGGGATGGTTCACTCAATAATTCCTCGGTAACATTTTAGGTGATAGAATACGGCGCGGTTGACAATTGAGCCATGTTGCGCTACAATCCCGCGCTTATTACGGGCAGCGCGCACGACGCCCGCCGCTCGACCCACCATCGGATGTCACCCAGGAGGACACCTTGAAGAGCCACGCTCGCATCCTTGCTGCCCTCGTGGCGATCCTCGCGCTCGCGGTGATCGCCGGCTGCACCGCCCAACAGCAGCCACCCGCCCCCCAGGCCCCGGCAGCGAACCCGCCCGCCGCCAACGCTCCGGCTCAGTCGGCGCCCGCGCAGCCCACCGCGGGTCAGTCCGCCGCCGCCGCGAAACCCACCGAGGCCGCCAAGGCCGCCGCCCCTGCCGCCGGCGGTAACGTCAACAACGTCGGCAAGAAGCTCCCCGACGACGCCGCCCCAACCGAGCAGCAGGTCCTCGTGCTGACCAACGACGCCCAGGCGCAGTCGGAAGGCGCGCGCTTCATGGACATCATGGCGAGCGTCTACAACCGCGGCCTCGGCAACGACCTGTTCTCGATGCCGCTCATCCGCCTCAACAAGGACTTCGAGGTCATCCCTGGCGCCGCGAAGTCGTGGAAGGCGTCGCCCGACGGCAAGACCTGGACCTTCCAAATCCGCGAGGACCTGAACTGGTCGGACGGGACGCCGGTGACGGCCGAGGACTGGGTCGCCAGCTTCCGCCACATCGCCGACCCCAAGACCGGCTATGACTTCGGCTGGTTCTTCGAGGAAGCCAACATCAAGAACTTCGCCGAGGCCGAGGCGGGCAAGGCCAAGCCGGAGGAGATCGGCGTCAAAGTTGGCGCGAACCCCAAGGAGCTGGTGTTCGAGACGACCAAGGTTATCCCCTACTTCCCGATGCTCATGCTCTACACGCCGCCGCTCCAGGCAAAGCAGCTCGCCGCCAAAGGCCCCACGTACAACTCCGACCCGGCCACCTCGGTGTCCGCCGGCCCGTGGATCCTCAAGGAGTGGAGCAACGACCGCGTCGTCGTCGAGGCCAACCCGAAAGCGCCCGACGACCTGAAGCCCTACCTGAACAAGGTGATCTTCATCAAGCCCAAGAACGAGCTGCAAGCCTACCAGGCAGGCGAAGTGGACCGCGCCCGCGCTGGCAGCGCCGCCGACGTCAAGGTCATCACCAGCGATCCCAGCCTGTCGAAGGACGCCTCCCCCGACGTAGGCGACTTCCGCGTCCACTACTTCTTCTTCGACAACTCCAAGCCGCCCTTCGATAACATCAAGGTGCGCCAGGCGTTCGGCCACCTCTTCGACCGCGAAACCATCATGAAGACCATCCTGCCGCCGCCCGCCGCGCAGCCCGCGTCCTCGTTCCTGGCGCCCGGCTTCCCGGGCTCCAACATGGACGCCCTCAAGGACTTCCAGAAGTACGACCCCGAGCTGGCGAAGAAGCTCTACGCCGAGTCGGGCGTCAAGATCAACGACAAGCTCACACTCCAGGTGCGCGTCGGCAACCCCATCGAAGAGGCGCTGGTGGCGATGGCCCAGGTCTACGCCGACGAGATCAAGAAGCAGCTCGGCGTGGACGTCGAGGTCAAGCGCGTCGAGCCGAAGGTGTTCATGAGTGACCTGAACGCCAAGCCGACCAACATCCAGTTCGGCTTCGTGTCCTACGGCATGGACTACCTCGACCAGTCGAACATGCTGAGCGTGTTCAAGCCCGGCGGCCGCCACAACTGGAACAACCAGCAGTACCAGACCCTGCTCGACCAGGCCGGTCCGGAGCAGGACAAGGCGAAGCGCGACCAGCTCTACAAGGACGCCGAGAAGCTGCTCGTCCAGGAAGCGCCGGCCGTGTTCGCCCTCCAGCAGTTCGACGTGTGGACGTGGCGGCCGTGGATCAACGGCGCGACGTTCAAGCCTGGCAAGGTAAACACCGCGCGCGGCATCGGCTTCCCGGGCTGGGGTACGTTCGCGCCGTCCTCGATTGACACCTACGTCACCAAGGACGTGGCGCAGTCGCGGCCCAACCCGCCGAAGTGAGCGCGCTCTAGCTCATCGGACATCCCTGGTCTGGCCCCCTCTCCCCGTGGGAGAGGGATGGGGTGAGGGTCTTGAAACCTCGTGTGAGCATTAAGACCCTCACCCAGCCTATCGCAAAGGGAGAGGGGTCAGACCTGTCCGCCCTTGAATCCCCGTGGGAGAGGGGCAAAGCGAACAGACTCACGCAGTCAGGAGGCCACCCTATGCTCGGCTACGTCCTCATGCGCGTTCTGGGTCTCATCGGTGTGACCCTCGTCGTGTCCTTCATCACCTTCGCCATGCTCTACCGGCTGCCCGGCGGCCCCTTCGACGAGAGCAAGCAGCCGCTGTCGGCAACAGCCCTGGCGAACATCCGCGCCAAGTACAACCTGGACAAGCCATTCTACGTCGTCTGGGCGAGCTATATCTGGAACGCGGCCCACGGCGATTTCGGCACGTCCTACCAGGCCGAGGGCAAGCCCATCATCGAAATCTTCCGCGAGCAGTGGGGGACGAGCCTGCTCCTGGGCGTTCTCGCCCTCGCGTGGAGCATACCCCTCGGCATCTACTTCGGCCTTGTCGCGGCCACCAGACGCAACAGCGTCGTAGACTACGTGTTCCGCTTCACGTCCGTCGTCGGCACGACCGTGCCCAACTTCGCCCTGGCCGTCTTCGGCGTCTTCATCTTCTCCGTTCTGCTGCGCTGGCTGCCCACCGGCGGCTGGCTACCCAGGGACGACCCCCGCACCCTGGTCATGCCGGTGATCATCTTCGGCCTGCTGCCCTTCGGCATCATCATGCGCTACACCCGCAACGGCGTGCTGGAGACGCTGACCCAGGACCACGTCCGCACGGCGCGCGCCAAAGGGCTATCGGGCAACACCGTCCTGATGCAGCACACGTTCCGCAACGCCCTCATCCCGTTGGTCACCATCCTGGCCGCGCTCATCCCCAACGCCCTCACCGGCTCGGCCATCCTCGAGCGCGCCTTCCGCATCAACGGCATCGGCAAGTACTTCATTGACGCCGTCGGCACGCGCGACTACCCGATGGTCATGGCGACTGTCCTCATCGTCGCCGTGCTGTGGGGCGTCTTCTTCCTCATCGCGGACCTGATCTACACACTCGTGGACCCGCGCATTCGCGTACACAAGGGCTAACTCATGGTTGCCAGCAAGCCGCAGACCGCCCTCACCGTCACCGAGCGGCCAAAAGTCCGCTCCCACCGCTCCCGCGCCCTGATGCGCTTCTGGCAGAATAAGGCCGGCGTCGCCGGCGCCGTCATCGTCGTCCTCATGCTCCTGTTCGCCTTCGGCCTGACGCTGTTCATCCCATTCCCGGGGACGAACGCGCTGCAAGCCAGCAAGATGCCCTTGGAGGCCCCCGGCCACATCCTCGGCACAGACATCGCCGGGCGCGACATGGTCGGCCTGCTGGCCCACGGTACGCGCACGAGCCTCATCATCGCTCTCGCCGTCCAGTTCCTCGTCGTCTTCATCGCGGTGATCCTGGGGTTCTCGGCCGGCTGGTTCGGCGGCCGCGTAGACTTCACCGTCAACCGCGCCATCGAGATTTTCACAGCGATCCCCGTGCTCCTGTTCAGCATCCTGTTCATCCTCGTCCTGGGGAACTCCGTTCCGATCCTGATCCTGGCGATCGGCTTTCTGGCGTGGGTCGAGCTGGCGCGTCTAGTGCGTGGCCAGGTGCTCCAGACGCGAGAGAAAGAGTACATCGAGGCCGCCAAAGCGGTCGGCGTCACCACCTTCGGCATCGCCTGGAAACACGTTCTGCCCAACATCCTCAACCCTATCATCATCGCCATTAGCCTCAGCCTGCCTGCCATCATCCTCGCCGAGTCGACGCTCAGCTTCCTGGGCTACGGCCTGAGCGAGGGCATGCCCAGCCTGGGCAAGATGGTCGGCGTCTCCTGGCAGTACATCCAGGCCTACTGGCACATGGCGCTCCTCCCAACCATCTTCCTCTCAGTGCTAATGATCGGCATCACATTCTTCGGCGATGGTCTGCGCGACGCCCTGGACCCGCGCGCCTCCCGCTGAACAAGCGCCGCATCCCTGTCACAAACAGCGGCAGCGGCTAGGCTCCGCATGACATTTCTCGCCGCATCACCCGCGCGGCGTCAGGCCGACAATCTCCGCGACGCGCTGCATCTCGTCGCGCAGGGCGTTCAGGTCCGGGTCCTTGATGATGGGGTCTATGATCCAGTGCCTCACGCCGAGCGCCGCGTTCTCCTCGATCATCTCCGGGCTGACGCGGTATTTGTCATATGGCCGGACAATGATGGGCACGTCCTGCGAGTCGCGGCCATACTGCTCACAGTAGGCGTGCAGCTTGCCGATGCCCTGGCGCAGGTCGTCCCACGGGATCTGGGTCGGGTGCCAGCCCTCGCCGACCCGCGCCGCGCGCCGAATCGCCGCGTCGCTGTGGCCGCCCCAGTAGACCGGGACTGTGCCGTTCACAGGGCGCGGGTACATCATGCAGTCTTCCACCTGCCAGTACTTGCCGTGGAAGCTCACCGACTGGCCGGACCAGAACGCCCGCATCAACTCTACCATCTCGACCACGCGGCGGCCGCGGTCGGCATAGCTCGCGCCAATCAGGTTGAACTCCTCTTCCATCCAGCCAGCGCCCACGCCCAGAATCGCGCGGCCGCCGGTCAGGAAATCGAGGGTGGCGACCTGCTTCGCCAGCAGGATAGGGTTGCGCAGTGGGGCGACCAGGACAGTCGTGCCGAGCTTGAGGCTTGGCGCGGCGGCGCCCGCCCACCCCAACGTCAGGAACGGGTCCAGCCACTTCGTGTCCGGCGCGTAGTCCCACCGCCCGTTGGCGCGATAGGGATACCACGATTCGACGCGCTCTGGCAGCACGACGTGATCCGTCACCCAGAGCGAGTGGAAGCCCAGCGCCTCCGCCCAGCCGGCCACCTGCAAGATGTTCTCCACAGTCGCTTTGTAGCCCGCGCTTGGCAGGCAGACGCCGAATTCCATAAGTCGCTCCCGCTGCGTCATGGTAGGGTTGATGGTGGAGTGTCAGAGAAGTCCGTGCTTCTCGGCCAAAGAGCGCTCGATGGGGACGACCAGCCGCGCGGGCATTGTGTCGTCAACCGTCTGCTCGCGCGTGTTGAGCACTTCTGCGCCTGAGGCGTCGTACACAATCACGTACAGGTCGGCCAAAGACGCGATGCTCCACTCCGGACCGTCCTCGTTGTCTACGAAAGTAGATGAGTCGTAGGTGAAGAGCACCTCGCCCTTGTCGTCGGTCATTCCCGTCCCCAGGTAGTCGTCAGGGTTCGTCACGTCCTTGTCATACAGCGAGACCTTCGCGCCGGGTACACCCGTCTTCGGCGAGTCGGCCAGAACCAGTTTCACGCGCGTCATGATTTCCATAATGCACCTCATGCGGTGGGCTGATAGGCAAGTCGCGGCGGCTCCCCATATTATACTGATGGCGTGAACCTGCCGTAAACGAAGCTTGCCCGGCCTCAAGCCCTCTGCTATACTTGCCCCCCAAGCGACACCCGATTGGTCGGGATCCAACGACGCGGTGACGGCCAGACTCACGCGCCAAAGCGCCGCATCGAAAGGAAGTACGCCGTGTTGAGCATTCGAACGGAGGAGCGCGCCCCGTTTTGGCTGCTGTTCGTCGAGCTGTTCTTCCTGGCCGTTGGCGTCATCCTCATCCAGACGGCCGCCTTCGCCCTCTTCCTGGCGACGTTCGGCGGCGGCGCTATTCCCTACGCCGACATCGGCATCGCCGTGGTGGCGGCGGCTATCTCCCTGGTCAACCTCCAGATCGGCGGGCGCGTCTCTCTTCCCCGCCTCGTCACCATTGACGTCGCCTTCATGGCGCTGGGTACTCTGGGGCTGTGGCTTGGCCTGGTGGCCGCCAGCCCGGCGTGGCTCATCTTCATCCTGCCAGCGTGGTTTCAGTCGAGCATCAACCTGACCTTCTTTGTGATCTATACCCTGGCCGGCCGCATCTTTGACGTGCGCCAGGCCAAGCGCCTGTTTGGCCTGCTCGGCGCGGGCTACCTTGTCGCCTACCCCATCGCCGGCTTCTCCGTCCCCTTCATCGTCGGCCGGATCGGCACAGCCAACCTCCTCATCCTGGCCGCCGTCGCCCTCGCCGTCGCCCTGGCGCTCCAATTCTTCATCCTGCGCCGCTACCACATGCACTTTCACATGCGCCCGGTCGGCCCGCAGCCCGTCGAGGAAGCGCCGTCCCCGCCCATTCTCCGCAACCGCTACGTGATGCTCATCGTGGCGATCATCGTCGTCTCCTGGGTCGGCTTCTTCGTCGTGGACAACATCTACTACGCCCTGGCAGCCCTCCGCTACCCCAGCGCCGACGACCTGGCGGCCTTCCTGGGGCTGTTTGCCTCGGTTGTCGGCATCGCGTCTCTCATCGTGAGCGTGTTTCTCACCGCCCCCATCTTGAGCCGCTACGGCGTGCGCGGCGGCCTGCTCACCATGCCCGTCTCCCTGACCGGGGGCGCGCTTGGCATCATCGTCACGAGCCTGGTGACCGCCCTCGCCGGGCTAGTCTTCTGGCTCGCGGTGCTCACGAAGCTTCTCAGCGTTGTGTTCGTCGGCTCCATCGAGATGGCGTCCGTGGTCATCCTCTACCAGCCGCTCCCGCCTCGGCTGCGCCTGCGGGCGCAGACGCTCGGTGACACCATCTTCCAGCCAATCGGCATCGGCCTCGCCGGCGTCGTCCTCATCATCTTCACGTCGGTGCTGTCGTTCAGCCCGACCCAGCTCGCGTGGGTCTTTCTGGCGGTGGCGGCCATCTGGCTGCCCATCGTGTTCATGGTAGCGCGGGCGTACCGGCGCGTCCTCACCGAGGCGCTGCGCCAGCGGAAGCTCCAGGCATCGCCGCTCGACTTGAGCGACGCATCGAGCATCGCGGCGCTTCGCGTCGGCGTCCAGAACCCCCACCCCGACGCGGCCCTCTTTTCCCTCAACATGCTGGCGGAGGCCGACCCGGCGGCAATGCGCGAGGCGCTGCCCAGCCTGCTGGACCACCCGGCGCCGGAGATGCGCGCGGAGGCCCTCGACCGCATCGCAGCAATGAGCATGACCGACACCGCGCCGCGCGTGCGCCAGTCCGCCCAGGCAGACCCTTCGCCGACGGTGCGCGGCCACGCCGTTCGGGCGCTGGCGTCACTCAGCGGCGTGGGCGCTGTCCTGCCCATGCTGGACGACCTCTCGCCCGAAGTCCAGAAAGGCGCGATGGTCGGGCTGCTCGGCTCCGGACGGCCGCACGACATCGAAGTAGCGGAGACCTGGCTGGGTGGGGCCGCGCGCTCGACGAACGCCGCGCAACGCATCCTGGCCGCCCAGGTGATCGAGGAAGCGCCCCAGCACGAGCGCGGACTGCTGGGGGATTTGCTGGCCGATCCCAACCCCGATGTCCGTCTCGCCGCCGTCCGAGCCGCCGGCGCGTCGCCCGCGCCGGACGCCTGGCCGCGCGTGATTGCCGCCCTGGCCGAGACATCCACGCGCGGCGCGGCCCGCCAGGCCCTCACGGCGGCGGGCGACGCCGCCACGCCGGCGATCGCCGCAGCCTTCGCGGACGACGCGACGCCCCAGGTGACGCGCATCGAGCTGGCGCGGGTGTGTGGGCGCGTGCGCAGCGAGCAGGCCATCGCAATACTGGAAAGTCAGGCGCAGACACCCGACGACGCCGTGCGCGACCGTGTCCTGCGCGCCCTGGTCGGCGCCGGCTACACTGCGTCGGGCGCGATGGTGGAGCGCGTCCACGACCAGGCCCACGCCGAGATGGGGCTGGCCGCATGGACACTGGCCGCGCGCGAAGATGTCGGCCATGAGGCGGCGACGGCGCTGCTGCAAGAGGCGCTTCAGTCAGACGAGCGGCGCATTCGGGAACGTCTCTTCTGGCTGCTGTCGTTCATCGAAGACCGCCAGACGATTCTGCGAGCGCGGGACGCCTATCACTCGTCCGATGCGGCGCAGCGCGCCTTCGCGCTAGAAGTGCTCGACACCCGGCTGCCGCGAGACCTCAAGGATAGCATGGCCGTGCTGGACTACAGCCATGCCGGCCACTCCCTGAAGCAGCTCGCCGCGCGACACCCGCAGGCCAGGCTGAGCCGCGACGACCGCCTCGTGGAGATTATCTCCGGAAGCGCCCACAGCGCGTCGCCCTGGCTGCGCGCGTGCGCGATGTACACCGCGGTCCAGATCGCCGCCACGCCCTGCGCCGCCGCCATCGGCGCGGCGCAGGCGGCGACCGACCCCATCGTGGCCGAAACAGCCCTATGGGCGCTTCCCAGGCTCACGCAGGATACTCAGGAGGGACCCGGCATGCGCTCGACGCTGGAAAAGGTTATCATTCTCAAAGGCACGAGCCTGTTTAGCGGAACGCCGGATGAGGTCCTGGCCGCCGTCGCAGGCCAGATGCGCGACGTCACGGCGGCGGCGGGCGAGACCGTCATTCGGAAAGGCGAGCCGGGCGACAGCATGTACATCATCGTGCGCGGCCGGGTGCGCATCCATGACGGCGACCATACCCTGACCTATCTCGGCGCGGACGAAGTCGTCGGCGAGATGGCGCTGCTCGACCCGGAGCCGCGCGCCGCGTCGGTCACCGCCGAAGAGGAGACCGAGCTGCTGCGCCTCGACCAGGAGCCGTTCGGCGAGCTTATCGAGGACCGCGTCGAGGTGACGCGCGCCATCATGCGTGTCCTCACGCGCCGCGTCCGCGCCCTCGACCGCGAGACGGTCGAGCTTCAGGCGCGGCTGGCGGAGCGATCATGACAGCCTATCCCCTCCTGCGAGAAGCGACACCCTGACATGACAGGCGAAGAGCTAGACGTCTATGTACCCCGCGCCGTGCGGGCCACGATCGAAGACAGGTACTACGCCGTGGTCAACCGGCAGGCTTCCCTCGAAGCCCTGCTCCAAGACCCCGACTTTCTGACCAGCCCCACGAAACACCCCGGACTGTTCGCCGACCACGGCGTCGTGCATGTCCGCGACGTGGCTCACCAGCTCCTGCGGCTCCTCGACCACGTTCTCGGCGTCCTGATCCCGCCGCGCGACCCGGCGGCCCAGGCATTCATGCGCAGCTGCGGCGTCATGCTGGCCTATGTACACGACATCGGCATGACTGACTTCACGCCCTTTGGGCGCACCATGCACCCCGAAGTGGCGGCGCACCTCATCTTCAGCCCGGCGTTCGACGAGATTGTCGCCACGATCCTGGCCGAGGCGGGCAACAGCGTCGTCGCCAGGCTGCCCGTTCTCGCCGCCGCCGGCCCGCTCCCTCAAGACGCGAGGGTAGTGTTGCGCGAGTTGCTGGCGCTCGCCGTCGCTCACAGCAAGAGCAAGATCCCCGTCGCCGACCTCAACGATCCGCGGCGGCTCCGCGCGGCCATGCTCCACACCCTCAGCACCGACCTACGCCTGGACTACGGCGTGTTCCGCGTCGAGCAAGCACGGCGCGCCCTGTCGGAGGCCGGCCTCAGCGGCGCGCCCGCCGAGGAGCTGGAGCGGCTACGCAAGGCCCTCGGTGAGGCCGAGCACGGGCTGTCGGAGGCCACGGCGCGGTACGGCGCGATCTCGGACCGGCAGCTTGCCCTCGCGCGCTACTATGTTGACAGCGAGCGGCAGGCGTTCGCCTGGCTCGCGTCGGACGACCGGGGCGTGCGCCAGGTCGTCGGCGACGTGGTAGACACGCTCCGAGTACTGCGGGCGGCGGACGCTCTGCGGCAGCGCGGCACGATGCTCAAGACATCCGGCGGGCACGAAACGTATGTGGACCAGACCACCGGGGCGGCGATCTATGCCCTGCGCTCCCGCAAAGGCGAGCTGTTCCTGCTCACAGCGCCGGATCCCATCTCGGCCGGCGAAGCCAACATCGCCAGCAGCGACGTAGACCCGGCCGGCAACCTGCGCCTCTCCTTTCACCGCGGGGCGTTCGTCACGCCGGCGATCGCCGGGCAGGCCGCCGCGTGGGCGGCTACGGTCGCCCTTGACATTCAGAAGGATGCCATTCAGAGCTTCGAGCGTCCGGCGGCCGCCGCCGACGCCGCCGGCCTCAAGCGTGCCGAGGACGCGCTGATCCTCCTCGAAGAGACTGACGACAATCTCGCCTTTGGCGACATGGTCGCGCAGCTCATCGGGGAGTGCGCGCCGCAGCTGCGCGGCCGCGTCCACGTGGTGCCCTCCCTGGAACACATCCCCATCACGGAGCGGGCGCGCTACCTGGCGGCGACTGAATTTCACGGCTCGCTCGCGGCGCGGCAGCTGGTGCTCGAACACGTCGCACAGTCGGGCCACAACACGCAGCCCATTGACCCAGCGGCGGCGTTCGATCACGTCAAGGTGCTGCACCTGGCGCGTGGCGAGGCGCTGCTCGAAGCAGGGTCACCGCCGGGCTTCGTGTACGTGCCGATGGCGGAGGGGCTGCGCGTTCACCCGTTGGGCGGCTACGAGTCGGCCAGCATCCCGGCATGGACGCCGGTCGGCGACACCGGCGTCATTCGGGGCGCGGCGCGAAACGCGACGGTCATGGCCGACGACTCGCTCAGCCTGCTCGTCATTCCGAAGTCGGTCTATCTCAAGCACTGGCACCACCCCTACGACCCGCATGAGTTGGTCAACCGCTTGAGCACTCGCGTGGCGGCCAAAGGGCGCATCGAGGATCCCGTGGCCTGAGCGGACACCCCCGCCCGTAGCGAAACCTTCCTGCCCTGTTGCGAAAGATACGCCCCCGTTGCGCCTGGGTGGATATACAATCATAGTGGGTCGAGGCAATGGCGGCTCCGCCCTGAATGCATCCTCTGTGGTCTTCCCCAAACGACGGGTCGGGCGGACGCTGCCGGCTTCCCCCGACCTGTTTCTATTGCGTGTCGGCGGGAGAAGGCTCGCAGCGAGCCGTAGCGTTCATGGAGGCAGCCATGTTCCAGGATTTTGGATCCCATCGTCCTGACACGGCGGTCGTGCAGCGCGAGCTGCAAGCCGCGGGGATTGAGGCGGTGATGGAAACGCATCCGTTCACCGGCGTGGGAGTCTCGGGCGTCCTGCGCGAGCACGGCAAGGTCATTCTGACTTTCCAGCGGCGCAACAACCACTACCATATCGAGGGAGTCATCCCGCAGGATGTGGTGGACGCGATGAACACGCACCCATCCGGCCGGGGCTTCACGCACCTCGAGCACGATCTGGCCCTGGTGTTCAACCAGGAGGCCCTGAATCTGCTTGTCGCGCGTATGAAGTACGCTATCGAGCCAGTGGAGGCCGACTTGATTACGCACTGGGAAGGATGAGTGTTCCCTGCTCGTCAAAAGCCAGGCGCACGGGCGGCCCGATTTGCTCCAATAGCGGCGCGGCGGCCACATCCGGCAGTAGCGCCTCAGACACCCACATTCGATCCAGGGTGAGCGTGTTGCGGACCCACACCACGCGCGCCCTGGCCGGCCCGACCCCGGCGAGCGCGGCGCGGATGACGTCGCGGTCCGTCGGCAGGGTGATGGGTAGCTTTCCGCCCGCCAGGTTCCCCGCGGTGAGACAGTTCGTGTAGGTCGCCGCCAGGTCAACCTTGTCGCGCAGGCGCTGGGTGATCAGGTCGGCGTGGCCGACGCCGATCGCGTTGCCGTGGCTGTTCGCCGTCAGGTCCAGCGCGGCAATGGCCCTGAAATCTGGCGTGACCGGCCCGCCTAGCCGCCGCCACATCCCTATCACATTCAGGTCCATCCCCGTGCCGCTGATGTCCTTGCCCATCTCTTGCACGATCAGCAAATCGAGCGGCTCGAGCGGAATCCCCGGCCGCATCGTGCGCGCCAGGTCGAGCAGGCGCGGCTCCTCCGCCTCGATGCGCGCCGCCGGGACGACAGCGATACGCGCCGGCTCGTGCAGCCCGTTCTCGACGATGCCGACGCCGAACAGCACCGGGCGCTGCGCCAGAGTCACCCGCGCCACCGTCGGAAACGTGTCGCCGACGCCGCGCGCGTGGTACGCCGCCGCGCCCTGGCGCTTGCCGAGTCCCACCGCCAGCATCTTCATCAGCCCGCTCTCCCACGGCCCGCGAAACGACGTATGCTCCTTGATGCGGTTGACGACGATGATCCCGTCGGCGTCGTTGGCGAACCTGTCGAAGTACACCGGCGTCCCCTCGGCGGTCTCCCCAATCTGTATCGCCTCCATGTCGCTGTAGATGGGCGCCCCCAGGCGATCTGGCCCCAGGCCATAGTCCTCAAGCACCTGGCGCTGCCCCTCGGCCGTTCCGCCGCCGTGGCTGCCCATCGCCGGGACAAGGAACGGCTGCGCGCCGGCCGCCCTTAGCTCGGCGACCACGGTCGTCACCACCTCCGTAATGCACGCGATGCCGCGGCTGCCGACGCCGACCGCGATGCGCATCTCCGGCCGCACGCACTCGGTGAGGGGCAGGGCCTGCAACCCAGCCCGCACCGCCGCCGCCACATCTGGCACACGCTCCGTCACGACACGCTGCCGCACCGGCGCCGTTCTCAAGTCCACACGACCCTCCCGCTCAGAGTCCTCGCCTTGTCGTCCCGCGATTGTAGCACGGAAGCGGTGAGTGGGCGATTCGCGCCAGTCAGGTTATAATGGCGCTTCAACAAAGAGGCGCGGCACAGGGGAGAGCGACATGAGCGGCCAGCAGGGTCATCGGGAGTTCGAGGGCACGGGCGCGGAAATCCTCGTGGAGTGCCTGGTGCGGGCGGGTGTCGGCCACGTCTTCGGCGTGCCCGGCGATACCGGCGTCACGTTCTACGACGCCCTCTACCACCACCGCGACACTATCCACCACGTCCTCGCCCGGGATGAGCGGCACGCCGCGTTCATGGCCGACGCTTACGCCCGCGCCGGCAACACGGTCGGCGTCGTCGAGGCGTCCAGCGGCGGCGGTGTCACGTTCCTCGTCGGCGGGCTGGGCGAGCCGTGGGCATCGTCCGTGCCACTGCTGGTGCTGACGACGGACATCCACCGCCGCAGCCGCAACACCGGCGCGCTGACTGAGATTGACCAGACCAAGCTCTTCTCCGCCGTCACCAAGTGGCAGGCCGCCGTCGAGACGGTCGCCGATATCCCGCGCCTCGTGTGTGACGCCCTGTGCGCCGCGACCACGGGCCGCCCCGCGCCGGTCAGCCTTGTGATCCCGGAAGACGTGATGGACGAGCGGGCGCGGGTGGGCTTGCCAACCATGAGTGCCCAGGTTCCGGGCGACCGCCCCTCCGCCGACACCGACGCCGTCGCGCGCGCCGCCAACGCGCTGACGGCCGCCCACCGTCCGGCCATTGTCGCCGGGTCGGGCGTTCACCTGGCGGCAGCGCGGGATGAGATCAGCCGCCTGGCGAACACCTGGGGAATTCCGGTTGCCACGAGCATCCACGGCAAAGGGGCGCTGGCGGAGGATGACCCGTGGAGCCTGGGCGTGGCGGGGGCAAACGGCGCGCGGGACTACGCCAACGACTACCTGGCCGCCGCCGATGCCGTGCTCTTCGTCGGCACCCGCGCCAACGCCACCGACACCAACTCGTTCAAAAGCCCGCCCCGCACGGCGGCAACGATGCACATTGACATCGAAGCCGAACGCGCCGGCCGCAACTACCCCGGCAGCGTCACCCTCGTCGGGGATGCGCGCACCGTTCTGTGCCAGATCATGGAGGCCCTGGGGGGGCCGGATGAGGGTCGCAGCGCCGAGATTCGACGCTGGATCGCCGAGCGCCGTCAAGCGTGGGCGGCGGCCAGTGCTGCGCCGGCCGATGTCGGCGAGGGCATGCTCCACCCGCGCGACGTCGTGCGCGCGATTCGCCGCCTGGCCGGTGCGGACGCGCTCATCCTGGGCGAGCCGGGCACCCCGACGCCCAACATCGCGTCGTACTGGGAGACGGCGCGCGCCGAGCGCAGCGTCATCATCCCGCGCGGCCATGGCCCGATGGGTTATGTCATCCCCGGCGCGATCGGGGCCGCGTTCGCCCATCCGGAGCGAACGATTGTCGGCCTGACGGGCGACGGCAGCTTCGGCATGGCGTGCGGCGAGCTAGAGACGGCGGCGCGCTTCCACCTGCCGATTGTGTACGTGCAGTTCTCCAACGGCTCGCTCGGCTGGATCAAGATGCTCCAGCACCTCTACAGCGGCGGGCGCTACTTCGGCGTGGACTTCGGCGCAATAGACTCGGTCAAGGTCGCCGAGGGCATGGGGCTGGCCGCCCACCGCGCGACGAGCCTGGACGACTTCGCGGCAGCGTTCGAGACGGCGCTCGCCCGGCGTGGCCCGACGTACATTGATGTACCCGTCCCGGACGAGATACACTTGACGCCGCCGGTCGCCCCCTGGCAGGAGACGCTGACGAAGAAAGCCGGTAGGCAGGCGTACTAGCGCCGGTCCACCGCGACGACAGCGCGCAGGAGCGCCGCCACGCCGCGCGCCAGGTCCGCCGGGTGCGTCTCTTCCTCGGGGCAGTGGCTGCGGCCGCCGACGCTCGGCACAAAGATCATCGCCGACGGCGCGATGTGCGCCAGGTGCGCGCTGTCGTGGCCCGCGCCGCTGGGCAGCGTGATCGCGTTAACGTCTAGCTCGCGGCACGCGGCCAGCACAAGCTCCAGCAGCCAGGGGGGCGGGGCGGCCGCGTGCATGCGCGTCACCGCCGCGATGTCCAGGCCGATGCCCCGCGCCGCGCAGATCGCTTGCGCCTCCGCGACGAACTGCGCCCAGATGCCGTCCAGCGCGCTCTCGTCCAGGTGGCGCATCTCTGCCGTGAGCTGCACGACGCCCGGCACGACGTTGCTCTGGTTCGGGCTGACCTCCAGCCGCCCCACCGTCCCCACTGCCCCCGGCTGCGCCCGCGCGATGCGCTCCACGGCGGCGATGACTTCGGCCGCTGCCGCGAGGGCGTCGCGCCGCAGCGACATGGGCGTCGTCCCGGCGTGGTCCGGCTGGCCGTGCAGCGTGAAGATGGCGCGCAGGATGCCGACGATGCCGCTCACCGCGCCCAGCCCGATGCCCTGCGCCTCCAGCACCGGCCCCTGCTCGATGTGCAGCTCCAGGGCCGCGGCCACCTCGCCCGGCCGCCGCTCCGCCTCGCCGATAGACTCGGGCTTGCCGCCCACCGCTGCCATCGCTTCGGCCAGCGTCTGCCCGTCGAGGGTCCGCTCCAGCCACGCCGCGTCGAAGCCGCCGGTCATGGCGCGGCTGCCGACGCACGACACGCCAAAGTCCGTCGCCTCCTCGGCGAGGTAGTCGGCGACGATCAGCGGGTGGCGCAGGGCAATGTCCGCCTCGGCCAGCGTCCGCGCAACCTCCAGCGCGCCCAGGACACCCAGCGCGCCGTCGTAGCGCCCGCCGCCGTAGACCGTATCGCTGTGGGAGCCGATCATGATGGGCGGCAAGTCCGCCTGTCCGGCGCGATAGCCGAGCAGGTTGCCGGCCGCATCTATCGTCGTTCGCAGGCCGGCCTCATTCATGCGCTGCCGCAGCCAGCGCCGCCCGACAACGTGGGCCTGGGAGGGGAAACGTCGTGTCGTCCCCGGCGTCCCCGGCTCCACGAACGTCGCCAGGGTGAGCAGGTCCGTCATCAGGCGTTCGAGGTTCGGCGCGGGCAACTGGGATCGTGGGCCACCGAAAGCGAGACGGGTCATCGTCGTCCTCTCAATACAACGCCGCGCTTGAACATTTCTTGCGCGAACATTGTATACTGTACTATCATTTCCGTATACAAACATAACACACCCAGGAGCCATCATGAAACTCACCGAAGACCAGGTCGCGCTGCTGCGACGGCCGAGCCTGTGCTACATCGCGACCACCATGGCCGACGGTTCACCCCAACTGACCCAGACCTGGGTCGACACCGACGGCGAGAACGTGATCATCAACACCGTCCAGGGCTACGTCAAGCTCAAGAACATCGCGCGCGACCCGCGCGTGGCCGTCGCCGTCTCCGACCCCGACGAACCGACGCGCTATTTCCAGGTGCGGGGCCGCGTGGTCAAGACCACCACCGAGGGCGGGACCGAGCACATCGAGAAGCTCGCCCAGAAATACACCGGCCAGCCCTACGCCTGGTACGGCGGGCGCGGCCAGGTGCGCGTCATCGTCACGATCCAGCCTGAGAAGGTGCGCGGCGTCATGTAGGGCAGCCTCTGTCGCGTCATTGAGGACGGCGAGGGTTCTGGAACGGTAGCTCTACAGTATAGCGTGGCCCCCCCCTCTGCTCCCCCCGCCGGCGGGGGGATGGGGGGTGAATTCGGCTCTTCCACGCTATACTGTGGAGCTACCTTTGGACCACGAACGACACGAAACCCCGCGAAAAACGCGAAAAGGATTGCCGGGCCGCCTCTTTTTTCGCGTCCTTCGCGCCCTTTCGCGCCGTTCGTGGTCCAGTCGTCTCTGGCTAAGAAGAGCGGGCGCAGCGGAAACCGTAGCTGTAGTACTCGTAGGAAGGATAGGCGTCGAGGCGGAACGCCGCCAGCAGGACGTCCTCACTGTTGTACCACGAGCCGCCCCGCACCACGCGCGCCTTTTTGTCATCTTCTAGACTCTCTCGCTCATCCTCCGCCTTGTACGGGTACGGCTGATACAGGCTGCTGGTCCACTCCCAGACATTGCCGCTCATGTCCAATGCGCCCACCCACGACGCCCCGTCCAGGCGCGTATTCGCATTGACCGGCGCCGTTTTGCCACCAGAGTTGTCCCCGAAGACGACGCGTTTGGCGTCGAACTCGTTCCCCCACGGGTACTGGCGGTTCTCCGGCCCCCGCGCCGCCCACTCCCACTCCGCCTCGGTCGGCAGCCGCCCACCCCGCCATCGGCAATACGCGTCCGCCTCGAACCACGTCACCCCGACGCGCGGCTGCTCAGGGTCGGTGAACCGTTGGTAGTCTTTTGGCCCCGTCCCCTTGGCTTTCTGAACCCACGCCCAGCCGCCCTTGGTCCAACATTCCTGTTTCTTGTAACCGCCGTCCTTGACGAACTGAGCGTACATCGCATTCGTGACCGGCGTCAAGTCCAGCCAGAAGCCCCGCGCGATGATGACCTCGTGGGGCGGCTTCTCCCTGTCGCTGATGTCTGACGCGCCCATCGTGAACTTGCCCGGCGGCACGTAGACCATCGTCACGCCCTTATCGTCGGTCATTCGGTCGCCCAGCTTAGGGTCGCCTGATTCTGGCGTGGGAGGTGGAGGAGCGACCTCGATGCGGGGGCGAGCCTGCGGTTGCGCATCCTGCTCACGCGCAGGCGGTGTGGCCGCCGAGGTGTCTTTGGACGCAGGCGCAGAAGGCGGCTTGATATCCGGGCGCAGCCTGACAAGCTCGTCGATCAGGACATCAAGTTGCTGACGCCGCTCCATGTAGCTGATGAGGCTGCGCACGAGACTGTTCTTGGTACTGCGGTCCAGGTTTTCGTCGTCAACCCCGAGACGGAAGCACAGATCCTTAACCTCGTTTACGTCCATGCGGGCGATCATTGCGTCCGCGAGACTGACTCTATCCCAGGCCATGCGCCCTCCACGATGCCGACCTCGATGCCGCGGTGACGCCGACTCAGCCCTGATTATACTACCGCTCTCCCTGGCGTCAACGGTTGGCAGCGCTCATTGGCGGCGCGGCAAAGAGCGGGCGGGGCACGCATTGCGCGCGCCCCGCGGGATTCGCTATAATCTATTCAGGCCATCCAATCACACAATACTGCATATGGCCGGTGGCATATGACGACACTCTCCGACAGGAGCGCCTGGCAGGCATTCCGACCCCACGCGCCGCCCGTGATCTACTGCCTCTGTGTCACAGCGTGGCTTCTACTGCTGTCCCTCTTTGCGTATGGCATGGGAATGCAAGCCGAGCGACGCGGGGACGCCTTCGCCAGCGACCCAAGCTGCGCGGCAACGGCCAACGTCGCGCCGGCCTCTGGAGCGTGCCGAACGGAGCGGGCGGCCGTGGACAATCTGCGCCTGGGGACGGCGCGTGGCCCGACGCCGGGCTTTGACGCACGGTTGGGCGACGGCTCGACGGTGCGCGTGGATCTGCCCCACGGAACCAACGACGCCCTCCTGCGGCTGAGGCCCGGCGACATCCTCCCGGTGCAGGTGTGGCAGGGGACTGCCGTGCGCGTCTGGATGGGCGGGCAGGGTTACGCCACATCCGACAACCCAACCCAACAGGCCGGGGCATGGCTCCAGGGCGCGCAGATGGGGGCGCTCGCCCTCTGGCTGCCGCTCCTCGCCGGGGCGTGGCTCGCCTTGCGCGGCTGGATCCTTTCCCGCGAGCCGACCGACGCCTAGCCCTGCGCTACGCCTCGAACGCCCACACCCCCTGGCGCATGACCGGCTCGGCCCCGCCGTCCGCGTGCAGCCCGTCCACGTCCACCGAGCCTGAGCCGATCATAAAGTCCACGTGGATGGCGCTCGTGTTGCCACCCCGCGCCCGGAACGCCTCGTCGGAGTACGTCTCGCCGTCCTTCAAGCTAAAGCGGTAGGCGCGGCCGAGGGCGATGTGGCTGGCCGCGTTCTCGTCGAAGAGGATGTTGAAGAACGTCAGACCCGATTGGAAGATCGGCGACGTCGTCGGCACCAGGGCGACCTCGCCCAGCCGCGCCGCGCCCTCGTCGGTCGCCACCATCTGCCGCAGCACGGCTTCCCCGTTCTCCGCCGCCACGTTGACCACCCGCCCGCTCTCGAACGTCACGCTGAAATTCTCGATGAGCGCACCGCCGTAGGGCAAGGGGCGCGTTGCCGCCACGACCCCATCCACCCGCTCGCGGTGGGGCATCGTGGCGACTTCCTCGGTCGGCACGTTCGCCGTAAACGAGATTCCCGTCTGGCTCGTCATGCGTCCCCCGCCCCAAACGTGGCCGTCGGGCAGGCCGACCGTCAGGTCCGTGCCCGGCCCGCGAAAGTGGAGCGCTGCGTAGCGGCGGCTGTTGAGAGTGTCACACCACGCGCGCAGCCGCCCCAGGTGTTCCTCCCAGGCGGCGACGGGGTCGGGCCGGTCGGCGCGGCACACGTGGAAGACCACGTCCCACAAGCGCGCCTGCCGTTCCTCGGCTGGGACATCGGGCAGAACCGCCGCCGCCCAACCCTGCCCCGGGTAGGCGACCACCGACCAGTTCATGGCGTTGGCAGAGAGAAGGGTCGAGAAGGGCGCGGTATGGTTCGAGCCGCTGCGCTGCGCCTGGGACACCAGATCGGGGTTCTGGCCGGCCAGCAACCCCGGATTGCTGCCGCTGATGATGAGCACGGCATCGCCGCGCTGCGCATACTCTCGCGCCGTCGTCGCCTGCCACGTCGGGTACTCGTCGAAGGAGTCGCGGGGCGCGTTCTGGAAGCGGATGCGCCGCAGGTCCTCGTCGCCCCACAGGACATCCACGAAGCGCGCGCCCTGGCGGTACGCTTCTTCGGCGATGCGCCGCACCAGGGGCGCTGCTTCGAGCGGGACCCCGTTCTGGCCGCCTGGGCCTAACACGACCAGGCGCTGGCCTGGTTGCAGGTTCAGCCCGACGCGCACCGTGAGCTCCGCGTATCGCTGTAGCTTCGTGTCAAAGCTGTCGGCCATGCTATCCCCCTGGTCTGCTCGCTGCGATGGTGGCTGCGCCGTGAACCGGCTGGCGCGGATGATAGCCTTTCGCGGGGGAGAGTCAAGTCCGAGGGGTAATGATTGGGGCGGGTCACGCGCTCAAGAGGGGCGAATACCCCAGACGACACGGAGACGTAGACGCATGACGCCCAAGCCCATTTCTGACGCCACTATGCAGACCCAGGTGAGCGGCCTGAATATCACGCCGGGGACGCTGGCCGAGCAGCTCACGGCGGATCAGCCGACGCTGCTCGTGTTCCTGCGGCACTACGGCTGACTGTTCCCGCGCGAAGTCGTAATGGATTTACGACACACGGCGGAGAGTACCCCCAGCTACCCCCGCATCCTGTTCGTGGGGCAGGGCGACATCGCTGAGACGCAGGACTTCTTCGAGGATCTGTGGCCCGAGGCGCGGGTCATTGCGAACTCGTCGCGCGACCTCTACCGCGCCTTCGGCATCCGCCGCGGCGGAATGATGCAGATGGTGGGGCCGAGCGTGTGGGCGTGCGGCATCCGCGCTGCCAGCAAGGGCAACTTCGTCGGCAAGCCGATGGGCGATCCGCAGCTCCTGCCGGGCGCGTTCCTCGTGCACGACAACCGCATCGTGTGGGAACATCGTGCGAAGCACGCCGGCGACAACCCCAAGTGGACGGCAGTACCGCAAATCGAGCCTGCCATCGGGTAACGGGCGCGGTACGTCGCCTATTCGAGCCTTTTGAAAACGCCGCGGGCAATCATGTCCGCGGCAGCGTCGTAGTATTGCTGGCGCTGCTGGGCGGTCAGCTGCTCCGGCCCCGGTTCCCACTCCCACAGGCTATCCACCAGCAACGTAACGATGTCACTTGTGACGTCCAGGTCAATATCCGGCCACGTCAGACCCTGCTCCGCTGCGTGGTGAAACGCGGCACGCACCTGCTGGCGGATGAGACGGTGCAGGCGCGCGTGGTAGTCGGCGAGCTGCGGATCACGCGGGGCCAGCTCACGCCACGCCCGCGCCAGGCCATAGTCACGCGGCGCTTTGTCCATGGCACGGCGGATGGTCTCGCGCATCACTTGCCGCGGCTGCGCTGAGAAATCGAGCTGGTCAATGCGTAGCGCGAGCAGCGCCTCGAAGCTCGACGCGAACAACGTCAGGAACACCTGGCGCTTGTTGTGGAAGTAGCCGTAGAACGTCCCCACGCTGACGCCCGCCGCCGCCGCGATGTCGTCGGTCGTCGTCGCCTCGTAGCCGCGCTCGGCGAAGAGACGCCCGGCGGCCTCCAATAGGGCGTCGCGTTTCTGGCGGCTGCGCGCCTGCTGCGGCACGCGCGGCAGGTCCAGCGCCTCGATGAGGGATGGCAGGTTGTCCTCTAGCATGTCCATATCCCCATTCCCTGCTGTGAACTCGTGACTATGGGCGCGGCGCGACCCGCAGGCGCAGGCCCGGTTCGGCGAACGTCGTAATCATGCCGTACTCGCCGGGTTCCTCGCCCCGAACCGGCGTCAGGTCGAAGCTGCGCAGGATATGCTCCGTCATCGCCTTGACCTCCGCCGTCGCCAGGTGCATTCCGATGCAGATGCGCGGGCCAGCCCCGAACGGCAGGAAGGCGAACGGGTGGCGCTTCTGCTCCTCGCGGCCTGGCGCAAAACGCTCTGGGTCAAACACCTCGGGGTGATCCCACAGCGTGGGCAGCATATGCGTCGCGGCGATGGAGTAGCGGACCTGCGTGCCGACAGGCACCGTGTAGCCACCGAACTCGAACTCCTTGACGACGCCGCGCGGCGCGTTGCGCACCGGCGCGTGAAGGCGGCCCACCTCGTCAATCACATAGCCCAGGAGCTTCATCTGCCGCGTTGCCTCGGTGGTCAGAAACGTGTGCTCGTCCATCACCTCGTCCAGCTCGGCGCGAACCCGCCCCACCCACGCCGGGCGCTGCGCCACCTCCCAAAACAGCCACGCGCTAAGGCTCGTCGTCGTCTCGTGCCCGGCGACGAGCAGAATGTTCACATGGGCAAGAATCTGCTCGTCGCTCAAAGGCGCGCCGTTCTCGTCCTTCGCCTGCACCATCATGCCCAGGATGTCGTCGGTTGGAGCGCCCCGCCGCTCGCGGATCTTCTCCAAAATGATCATGTTCAGGTCGCGCTGCGTCATCATCATCCGATACATGAACTGCTCGCGCGTCTCGACCTCGGAGTCCCAGCCGTGGAACAGGGCGAAGAACAGGTCGCGGAGGCGGTCCACCTCGGCGCCCGTGCGGAAGCCGACAAGCGCCTCGGCGGCGACATCGAACGTGATCTTGCGCATCTCTTCGTACAGCTCGACCTCGCCCCGCGCCGGCCAGTCCCGCGTGCGTTCCCGCACCACGCGCTGCATGAGCGGCAGGTAGTGCTTCATGTACGAGACGGTGAACGCCGGGTTCATCATCTTGCGGTGCAGGTCGTGCACCGCGCCGTCCAGGTTCAGCAGCCCCTTCCCGATAAGGGGGCCGACAATCGGCGTCCAGCCCAGGTCGTGGCTGAAGTAGTCGCGGTGGGTGTGGAGGATCATCTGGTTCGCCTCCGGCCCGACCATGAACACGAACCACGGCCGCTCACCATCCGTGTCGAACCAGCCGGCATCTGGCACCACCAGGCGGAACATGGGGCCATTGTCCACGGCAAACTGCGCCAGCGTTTCCGCCAGGCGCCTGGTCTCCTCGAATCGCATCTCCAACGTCGGCAGCGCTTGAAGCGTCTTCGGCAGCGTTACGGTATGCACAAGCCTCTCCCATCTATAAACATGAACCCAAACTCATATTCGTAGATTATAGAGGGTGAAGCTGGATTTGTCAAGGGGGGATTCATCCCTCATCCCCCTGCCCCTTCTCCCAAAATGGGAGAAGGGGAGAAAAGAGAGAGAGGCAAGGGGGGGAGGGAGGGCGCTACACGCCGGCGGCGGCGAAGGCGGCTTGAACGATGGCCTGCGCCTCCTCCTGAACGGCGCGCAGATGCGCCTCGCCCTTGAAGCTCTCGGCGTAGACCTTGTACACGTCCTCGGTGCCGGAGGGGCGAGCCGCGAACCAGCCGTTCTCGGTCACGACCTTCAACCCGCCGATGGCCGCCCCATTGCAGGGCGCGTGGGTCAGACGGGCTGTGATCGGCTCGCCGGCCATCGTCTGCGCCGTCACCATGTCCGGCGACAGGTTCGCCAGGGCGGTGCGCTGCGCGGCGTTGGCCGGCACGTCGGTGCGGGCGTAGGCCGGGCTGCCGTACTGGCTCTCAAGCGCCTTGTAGTGCTGGCCCGGATCACGGCCCGTGCGCGCCGTGATCTCGGCGGCCAGGAGGTCGAGGATGAGGCCGTCTTTGTCGGTCGTCCAGACCGTGCCGTCGCGGCGCAGGAACGACGCGCCGGCGCTCTCCTCGCCGCCGAAGCCGAGTGAGCCGTCGAGCAGGCCGTCTACGAAGTACTTGAAGCCCACGGGCACCTCGCACAGGCGACGGTTGAGGCCGGCTGCGACGCGGTCAATCATCGAGCTAGAGACCAGGGTCTTGCCGACGGCCGCGTCGGGCTGCCAGCCGGGGCGATTCTGGAACAGGTAGAAGATCGCCACGGCCAGGTAGTGGTTCGGGTTCAGCAGCCCGGCGCTGCGGGTCACGATGCCGTGGCGGTCGGAGTCGGGGTCGTTCCCGAAGGCGATGTCGAAGCTGTCCTTGAGGTGGATCAGGCTGGCCATGGCGTAGGGCGACGAGCAGTCCATCCGAATCTTGCCATCGTGGTCCACGGTCATGAAGGCGAAGCGCGGGTCCACGTCGCGGTTGACGACCTGGACGTCCAGGCCGTACTGGGCGACAATCGGGTCCCAGTAGGCCACCGACGCGCCGCCCATCGGGTCCACGCCGATCTTGAGTCCTGCGCTGCGGATCGCCGCCATGTCCACGACAGCAGCCAGGTCGGCGACGTATGGCCCAATATAGTCGTAAGCGTGGGTGGTGGGCGCTTTGACCGCCTGGGCATAGGTCATGCGCTGCACGGCTTTCAGCCCATCGCGGATGATCTCGTTGGCGCGGTCCTGCACCACTTTGGTCGTGCCTGTGTCGGCGGGACCGCCGGAGGGCGGGTTGTACTTGAAGCCGCCGTCGGCGGGTGGGTTGTGGGACGGGGTGATGACGATGCCATCCGCCAGGCCCGCGCTGCGGCCGGCGTTGTACGTCAGGATCGCGTGGGAGATCGCCGGCGTCGGGGTGTACTCACCGCCGGGGGCGACCATCAGCTCGACGCCGTTGGCAGCCAGCACCTCGATCGCGGTCACGAGCGCTGGCTCCGAGAGGGCGTGGGTATCCTTGCCGATGAACAGCGGCCCGCTGATGCCCTCGGCGCGGCGATACTCCGCGAGGGCCTGGCTGATGGCGGCAATGTGGTCGTCGTTGAATTTCGCCGCGACCGATGTCCCGCGATGCCCCGACGTGCCGAACGCGACGGCCTGCGCCGGATCGGCCGGATCGGGATGGTAGGCGTAGTAAGCCGTGATGAGTTGCGGAATGTTGGCTAGAAGCTCGCGGGGGGCAGGCTTGCCCGCCAGGTCACTGAGCGCCATGGCTCCCTCCGTCGCGTTGATCTGAGGCGAGAATCCTGGCTTCCACCAGGTTCTCCTCGGCATTGTACTCTAGCTTGAAGCCCAGGTTCTTGGCGACGCGCTGCATCTGGTAGTTTTCGGGGTGAATGAAGCCGACGATCTCGTGCAATTTCTCGTCGCGCCCGATCTGCACCAGGTCGCTGAGCATCTGTGTGCCAAGACCCACGTTCTGGAACTCGTCGGTGATGAGCATCGAGAACTCGGCGTTGTTCGTGCCATACATGCGGCTCAATCGCCCAGCCGCGACAATCTGCCGCTTGCCGGTGGCCTCCTCCTCGCGCACGGCGACGAGCGCCATCTGGCGGTCGTAGTCCACGTAGGAGATGCGCGACAGCCGCTCGTGGGAGGCGCGCTGGTCGAACGCCAGAGGGTGCAGGAAGCGCAGGTAGACTGTGCGCTCCGACAGTGTGGCGTGGAACTCGCGCATCAACGGCTCGTCTTCCGGCCGGATCGGGCGGATGAGCAGATCCACGCCGCTGCGCGTCGTGAAGCGCTCGATGTACTGGATCGGGTACGGACGAATCGCCAGCTTCGGCAGGTCCGTCTCCTGGACATCCTGCCCATACACGATGACGCGGGCGTCGAGGGCGATCAGGCCGTCGGGCGACGCCAGCAGCGGGTTGATGTCCAGCTCCTGGATCCAGGGGTGCTCGACGATCAGCTCGCTGAGCTGCACCAGGATTTGCGCCAGGGCATTCACGTCCACAGGCTGACGGCCGCGCACGCCCTGGAGGGCGCGGTAGATGTTCGTCCGCTCCATCATGCGGCGGGCGAGGGTGGTGTTGAGAGGGGGCAGGCCGAGGGAGCGATCCTTGAACACCTCGACGAGCTGTCCGCCCAGGCCGAACAGCATGACCGGGCCAAACTGCGGGTCAATGCTGCTGCCCAGGATCAGCTCGTAGCCCTCCAGCTTGATCATCGGTTGGACGGTGACGCCCTGGAAGTTACCGGGGCCAACCTTCTCCGCCACGTTCTGCTCGATGAGACGGTAGGCGTCGCGCACGCCGGCCGCCTCCAGGAGATTGAGCTGCACGCCGCCCACGTCGGTTTTGTGGGTGATGGTTTCGGAGTAGAGCTTGAGGACGACGGGGTAGCCAAGCTCCTCGGCTGCCGCGACCGCCTGGTCCTCCGTCGCGGCGATGATCGTCTTGACCGTAGGAATGCCGTAGGTCTCCAGGAGCGCCTTGGCCTCATGCTCGGTCATGATTGTCCGCCCCGACTGCCGCACGTTCTGAATAATGTCGCGGGCGCGCTGGCGGTCGGGGTCGTAGCCGGAGCGCGTCGAAGGCGTCTCGTACAGCAGGCGCAGGTTGTCGCTGTAGCGCCACATATAGGTGAAGGTGCGGGCCGCCTGGTCGGGGAACTCGAACGTCGGGATGTTGGCGCGGTTGAGCACCTGCACCGCCGACTCCACGTCGGCGCCGCCCATCCAGCTCGCCAACACCGGCTTGTGCGGGATGCGCGCGTAGGGCGTGAGCGCCTGGGCGGTCTGGGTTGGGTCAGTCATGGCCTGGGGCGTGAGGATGACGAGCAGGCCGTCGCTGTTCGGGTCCTTGGCGGCGATTTCGAGGGTCTTGGCGTAGCGCTCCGGGCTGGCGTCGCCGAGGACGTCAATCGGGTTGTTGTGGCTCCAGGCGTCGGGCAAGAACTCATTCAGCGTTGCGAGCGTCTGCTCCGAGATGTCGGCGAGCTTGCCGCCGTTGACGATGAGACTGTCCGTCGCCAGCACCCCCGGCCCGCCGGCGTTGGTGACGAGGGTCAGGCGCGGGCCGCGCGGCCGCGGCTGCTTGCCCAGCACCTCGGCCATCGAGAACAGCTCGGCGATGGTGTCTACGCGCAGGACGCCGACGCGGCGGAACGCCGCCTCGAGTACGTCGTCGCTGCCGGTGAGCGAGCCGGTGTGGGACGCCGCCGCTTTCGCCGCCGCCGCCGTCCGCCCCGGCTTGATGACGATGATGGGCTTGGTCAGGGCAACCTCGCGCGCCGACGAGAGAAACGCGCGGGCGTCGCCGATGGTTTCCATGTAGATGACGATGCTCTCGGTGTTCTGGTCGTCGCCCAGGTAGTCTATCAGGTCGCCCCAGCCCACGTCGAGCATGGAGCCGGTGGACACGAACGCGCTGAAGCCCACGTTCTCGCGGAAGCTCCAGTCGAGCACCGCCGTCAGGAGCGCCCCGCTCTGGCTGATGAACCCGACCTTGCCCGGCCGCGCCATCGCCGCGGCGAACGTCGCATTCAGGCCGGTGATCGGACTCATTACGCCGAGGCAGTTCGGGCCGATGACGCGCATCAGCCCGCGCCGCGCTTCGGCCATGATCTGCCGCTCCAGCTCGACGCCCTGCGGCCCGACCTCCTTGAAGCCGGCCGAGATGATGATGCTGGCCTTGACGCCGGCGTCCACGGCCTCGCGGATGATACTGGGTACGGAGGTGGACGGTGTCACGACCACGGCGAGGTCAACTTTAGCCGGAACTGCGCCGATGCTAGGGTAGGCCTTGATGCCCAACACGGAGTCGCGCTTGGGGTTGACGGGAAACACGGTGCCGCCGAACGGGGTGCTAATCAGGTTCCACAGGATGGTGCGGCCCACGCTGCCCCGGGTTTCGGTTGCGCCGACCACGGCGACGTTCTTCGGCGTGAAGAATGCGTCGAGGTCGCGCGGCTCGTAGTGCAAAATGTCTAATGCGCGGTCAACGTCTTTGTATGCTTTTTCTGCCTGGCTCATCGCTATACTATCCTCCATATCAGATTGTGCCACAACCGGGAAGGCGCGTCAATGTAGCTCCCCTAAAGTATGCCTATCGTGCGCGCCTGTCACAAGCGCGAAAAGTGGGGTAAAATGAGCATGGATCATGATTGCGCTGCCAATTACTCTGCACTTGCAAAAGAAGGCATGTCATGACGAATCAGACGAGTGAAAGGCCGAGGAACATCGCCGTCCTCACCAGCGGGGGCGACTCCCAGGGCATGAACGCTGCCGTTCGGTCCGTCGTCCGCACGGGCATCAGCCGCGGCGTCGAAGTGTACGCCATCTACAACGGCTACCAGGGCATGGTGGAAGGCGGCGGCCAGGTGCGCAAGATGGCGTGGGGCGACGTCGGCGGCATCCTCCACCTGGGCGGGACCGTGATCGGCACGGCCCGCTGCGCCGAGTTCCGCACCCGCGAAGGCCGCCTGCAGGCGGCGCTCAACCTGATCGAGAAAGACATTGATCGTCTGGTGGTGATTGGGGGCGATGGCAGCCTCACCGGGGCCGACATCTTCCGCCAGGAGTGGCCGGGCCTGCTGGCCGAGCTGGCCGAGAAGGGCGAGATCACCGCCGAGCAGGCGGCGCACCACGCCAACCTCAAGATCGTCGGCCTGGTCGGCTCGATTGACAACGACATGTTCGGCACCGACATGACCATCGGCGCCGACACCGCCCTGCACCGCATCGTCGAGGCCGTGGACGCCCTCGCCAGCACGGCGGCCAGCCACATGCGAACGTTCGTCGTCGAGGTGATGGGGCGGCACTCCGGCTACCTCGCCCTGATGAGCGCGATTGCGACCGGCGCGAACTACGTCCTCATCCCGGAGAACCCACCCACGGGCGAGCACTGGGAAGACGAGATGTGCGAGGTAATTGCCGCCGGCCGCCAGGCGGGCCGCCGCCACAGCATCGTCATCGTCGCCGAGGGCGCGACGGACCGCCAGGGCAACCCTCTCAAGAGCGACTACATCAAGCGCGTCCTGGAAGAGAAGCTCAACGACGACACCCGCGTCACCATCCTCGGCCACGTCCAGCGCGGCGGCACGCCCAGCGCCTTCGACCGCTGGCATAGCACCCTGCTCGGCTACGCCGCCGTCACCGAGTTGTTGGACTCGCCGCCGGATGCCGAGCCGAAGCTCATCGGCCTGCGGCAGCACGACGTCGTCGCCTCGTCCTTGATGACCAACGTCCGCAAGACGCAGGAAGTGGCGAAAGTCATCGCCGCCCACGACTATGAGCAGGCGATGGGAATGCGCGGCGGCAGCTTCGCCGAGTCGTACCGCATCTTCCGCACCCTGCTGCGCGCCCACCCGCGCGAGCCGCAAAACGGTCAGCGGCAGCTCCGCATCCTGATCATGCACGGCGGCGGACCGGCGCCCGGCATGAACACGGCCATCCGCGCCGCCGTGCGCCTCGGCCTGGACAAGGGCAACCGCATGTTCGCGGCGCGAAACGGCTTCGAGGGCCTGGCGGAAGGCGACGTGCGCGAGATGAACTGGATGAGCGTCCACGGCCTGGTCGCCCAGGGTGGCGCGGAGCTGGGTACCAGCCGCCACACGCTGACGACCGAGGAGCTGTCGGCCATCGCCGACAATCTCGAGCGCTTCCAGATTGACGCGATCCTGATGATCGGCGGCCTGGCCGGCTATCGCGGCCTCTACGCCATGATGCAGAACCGCAAGGAACACGCGGCGTTCAACATCCCCATGATCTGCATGCCGGCCTCCATCAACAACAACCTCCCCGGCTCCGAGCAGAGTATCGGCGCGGACACGGCCCTCAACGGCATCGTCCTCGACGTGGACAAGATCAAGCAGTCGGCCGTGGCAACGCGCCGCGTCTTCGTGGTTGAGGTCATGGGCCGCGATAGCGGCTACCTTGCCCTCATGAGTGGCATTGCCGCCGGCGCTGAGCGCGTATACCTGCCCGAGAAACGCATGACCCTGACCGAGCTGGAGGCGGACACGGGCCTGCTGCGGCAGGGATTCGAGCGTGGCAAGCGGTTGGGCCTCATCATCCGCAACGAGAACGCCGACCCCATCTACAACACCGACTTCGTCGTCTCGGTCCTGGAGCGGGAGGGTGGGGAGGTGTTCGACGTGCGCAAGGCCGTCCTGGGCCACGTCCAGCAAGGCGGCACGCCGTCGCCCTTCGACCGGATCCAGGCGACGCGCCTGACCTCGCGCTGCATTGACTACATGATGGAGGAAGCGGGGCAAGAGCCGCCGGGCGCGGCGATGATCGGGCTGATCGGCGGCAAGGTGACGTTCACCGATCTGGCGTTCATGCCGGCGCTCATGGACGGGAAGCTCTCGCGGCCCAAGAACGAGTGGTGGATGCGGCTGCTGCCCATTGCGCGCACCATGGCCCAGTCGCCGGACGGCGATTAGCGGTGTGTCCAGCCTGAAATAGTGGTCACGTAGTCACGACTTCAGTCGTTTCCCAGGCCCCAGAACGACTGAAGTCGTCACTCCATAAGGCGCAATCCATGTTGACAGCAGGACGCCAACAACTATAATCAAATCCTTGACTCAATGCAGAGGGGCGTATCGTGGCAAAGACCATCATCACCGCCGCCCTGACCGGCGTGCTGACCACGCGCAAGCAGTCCCCCGCCATCCCCTACACGGCTGAGGAGATTGCCGCCGAGGCGCGGCGCAGCGTCGAAGCCGGCGCGAGCATCGTCCACATCCACGCGCGCACACCGGACGGCGGCGCGGCGTGGGACGTGGCGAGCTTCCGGCGCATTGACGACGCGGTGCGCGCCGCGTGCGACGACGTCATCATCAACTACTCTACCGGCGCGGTCGGGCTGCCCCGCGAAGAGCGCATCGCCCACATCACAACGTTGGCGCCGGACATGGCCGCCCTCAACATGGGTTCCATGAACTACGCCATCTACTCCCCAAAGACCAAAACGTTCTATCATGACTACGTCTTCGCCAACCCGTTCGGAGACATCGCCTATTTCCTGGCGCACATGAACGCGGCCGGCACACGCCCCGAGATGGAGTGCTTCGACACGGGCCACATCCGCAACGCCGAGCCGCTGATAGACATGGGCCTCCTCACGCCGCCGTACCAGTTCAGCCTCATCATGGGCGTCCTCGGCGGCATCCCCGGCACGACCAAGGACCTGGTGCACCAGGTGGACTCCCTGCCGCCCCACGCCTTCTGGCAAGTCATCGGCGTCGGCCTCAAGCAGTGGCCCCTCGTCGCCGCGGCGCTGAGCATGGGCGGCAACATCCGCGTCGGGCTGGAAGACAACCTCTATCTCGCGGCGGGCGAGTTGGCCCGCTCCAACGGCGATCTCGTCGCCAAAGCCGCCACCCTCGCCCGCGCCGTGGGCAGCGACGTCGCGTCGGTGGCCGAGGCGCGGGAGATCCTGCAACTACCCAGGAAGAGCCATGCCCCGCATCGAGTCGCAGATCAACCTTCGGAGTGAGGAATTCGCCCGCAACCGGGAGTGGATGCGCAGCCTGGTCGCGGAGCTAGAGGAGCGGCAGGCGGCGGTGCGCGCCGGCGGCGGCGAGCGCTACGTCCAGCGCCACCGGGCGCGGGGCAAGCTGCTGCCTCGCGAGCGGCTGGAGCTGCTCCTGGATCCCGGTACGCCGTTCCTCGAATTGTCGCCCCTCGCCGCCTACGGCATGTACAACAACGAGTCGCCGGGCGCGTCCCAGATCGCCGGCATCGGCGTCGTCAGCGGCGTCGAGTGCATGATCACCGTCAACGACGCCACGGTGAAGGGCGGCGCTGTCTACCCCATCACCCTGGACAAGAGCCTGCGCGCGCAGCGCATCGCCGAAGAGAACCGCCTCCCCTGCATCACGCTGGTCGAGTCGGCCGGCGCGAACCTCCTGTACGCCGCCGAGTACTTCGCGGACAAGGGC
This sequence comes from Anaerolineae bacterium, assembly GCA_046328525.1. GTDB lineage: Bacteria > Chloroflexota > Anaerolineae > Epilineales > JAHCIE01 > JBDHWG01. The sequence goes on along the minus strand of JAXLWK010000003.1, from coordinate 489,399 downwards.
GGGCGCGGCTTCGCCAACCAGGCGCGCATGTCGGCCCAGGGCATTCCCCAGATCGCCCTCGTCTTCGGCTCGTCCACCGCCGGCGGAGCCTATGTGCCGGGCATGAGCGATTATGTGGTGATGGTGCGGCGGCAGGCCAGGGTGTTCCTGGGCGGGCCGCCGCTGGTCAAGATGGCGACGGGCGAGGAGGTGGACGACGAGACCCTGGGCGGCGCGGAGATGCACGCGCACCAGTCGGGCCTCGGCGACTACCTGGCTGAGGACGACCGCGACGCCATCCGCATCGGCCGCGAGATCGTGGCGCGGCTGAACTGGAGCAAGGCGCTCGCCCAGCGGCGGCAGACGCCGCGCGAGCCGTACTACGATCCGGAGGAGCTGCTCGGCATCGTTCCCGCCGACGCCCGCCATCCGTTCGACATGCGCGAGGTCATCGCCCGCATCGTGGACGACTCAGACTTCCTGGAGTTCAAGCGCGACTACGGCCCGACCCTCGTCACCGGCCACGCCAACATCAACGGCTACCCGGTCGGATTGCTCGGCAACAACGGCGTGCTGTTCTCGGAGTGCGCCAACAAGGCCGCCCAGTTCATCCAGCTCTGCAACCAATCGCGCACGCCGCTGGTCTATCTCCAGAACATCACCGGCTTCATGGTCGGCACGAAGTACGAGCGCGAGGGTATCATCAAGCACGGCTCGAAGATGGTCAACGCCGTGTCCACGTCCACCGTCCCGCAGTTCACTGTCATCGTCGGCGGCTCCTACGGCGCGGGCAACTATGGCATGTGCGGCCGCGCCTACGACCCGCGCTTCCTCTGGACGTGGCCCAACAGCCGCATCGCTGTGATGGGCGGCGAGCAGGCGGCCGGCGTCCTCGCCATCGTGCAGGTCGAGCAGGCGCGGGCGCGGGGCATCGAGCCGGACATGCGCCAGATCGAGCAGATGCAGCAGATGACGCGCTACAAGTTCGAGACCGAGTCGTCGCCGTACTACGCCACGGCGCGGCTGTGGGACGACGGCATCCTCGACCCGCGCGATACGCGCCGCGCCCTGAGCGTCGGCCTGTCCGTCGCGCACAACAGCGATTTCGTGAGTCCCGGCCGGCCGAATTACGGTGTCTTCAGGATGTAGGAGGCTGTTATGTCGCTTTACTTTGATTCTGAGCATCAGCTTTTCCGACAAACGGTGCGGCGCTTCGTCGAGCAGGAGATCAACCCCTACGTGGACGAGTGGGAGGCGGCCGAGTGCTTCCCGGCCCACGAGCTGTTCAAGAAGATGGGCGACCTGGGCATGCTCGGTCTGTCGTACCCGGTCGAATACGGCGGCGCCGGGCTGGATTTCTGGTATAACGTGGTCATGTTCGAGGAGATCGGGCGGACGATGTGCGGCGGCGTCCCCATGGCGATTGGCGTCCACACCGACATGGCGACGCCTGCCCTGGCCGAGCATGGCTCCGACGAGCTGAAGCGCGACTTCCTCGCCCCTGCCATTGCCGGCGACATCGTCTTTGCCATCGGCGTCAGCGAGCCGGACGCCGGCTCCGACGTGGCCTCGATCCGCACCCGCGCCGATTCCCACGGCGATGATTATGTCATCAACGGCACGAAGATGTGGACGACGAATGGCACCCAGGCCGATGTCCTCACCCTGCTCGCCCGCACCTCCGAGGGCCGCGGGTTCAAGGGCATGTCGCTCATCCTCGTCCCGACGGACACGCCGGGCTTCAATGTCAGCCGCAAGCTGGTCAAGCTGGGCATGCACTCCAGCGACACCGCCATCCTGAGCTTCGACAACGTGCGCGTCCCGAAGCGCTACCGCATCGGCGAGGAGGGCCTGGGCTTCATGCTCCAGATGCAGCAGTTCCAGAAGGAGCGGCTCATCGGCTCGGTCATGGCGCTGGCCGGCGCGGAGGTCGCCATCGAATTGACCGTCGAGTACACCAAACACCGCAAGACCTTCGGCAAGCCGATCATCGAGAACCAGTGGGTTCACTTCAAGCTCGCCGAGCTACTCACCGAGATCGAAGCCCTGCGCCAGCTCAACTACCACTGCACGCGCCTGATGATCGCGGGCAAGGACGCAACAAAGGAAGTCTCGATGGCAAAGCTGAAGGCCGGGCAGCTTGTGCGCCAGGTCGCCGACACGTGCGTCCAGTTCCACGGCGGCATGGGCTACGTCGAGGACTACCCCATCGCCCGCTACTACCGCGACTCGCGCCTGCTATCCATCGGCGGCGGCGCGGACGAGATCATGATGGGCATCATCGCCAAGTACGCCGGGCTGTTCCCATCGAAAGAGTAGCCTACCGCCATGACCTACGCGACCCTGGCCGTCGAGCGCCACGGCAGCGCGGCGCGCGTCCTCCTGAATCGGCCCGACGCGCGCAACGCGATGAGCCAGCAGATGATCGCCGACCTGCTGGACTATTTCACCGTCATCCGCGATGATCGGTCGCTGCGCGTCGTCGTGCTCGGCGGCGCGGGCGGGACGTTCTGCGCCGGCGGCGACATCCGCGAGATGAGCGCCAGCGTCACGGCGACGCGCGAGGAGCAGCTCGCCAACATCGCCCGCCTCGACGACATGCTCCTGGCCGTCAATCAAGCGCCGCAGGTCGTCGTGGCGGAGGTGACGGGCGCGGCCCTGGGCGGCGGCGTGGGCCTGGTCTGTGTCGCCGACATCGCCCTGGCCGCCGACAATGCCGCCCTCGGCTTTCCAGAGGTGCGCCTGGGCATCGTGCCCGCCATCGTTTCGCCCTATGTCGTGGCGCGCATTGGGCTGGGGCAGGCGCGGCGGCTGATGCTCACCGGCGCGTTGCTGAACGGGACGCAGGCCGCCGCCGTTGGCCTGGTGACTCAGGCACACCCGGCCGACGCGCTGACAGACGCCGTCAACGCCGTCGTGCGGGATGCGCTCAAGGCGTCGCCGTCGGCGCTGGCCGCGTGCAAGGCACTGCTGTTCGAGGTCGCCGGGCGTCACCCGCGCGACACCGAAGGCTATCGCGTGGACCTGCTGCACCGCCTCCAAACCGGCGACGAGGGGCAGGAAGGGCTGCGCGCCTTCGTCGAGAAACGCAAGCCAGCCTGGACCGAGGACGCATGATGGACGCCATTCTCATCGCCAATCGCGGCGAGATCGCCTGCCGCATCATCCGCACGTGCCGACGCCTCGGCATCCGCGCCATCGCGGTGTACTCCGACGCCGACAGGAACGCCCGTCACGCGGCGCTGGCTGACGCGGCGGTGCGCATCGGCCCCGCGCCGGCCTCGGAATCCTACCTGTCAGTGGGGGCGCTGCTCGACGCGGCGCGGCGCACGGGCGCCGACGCCGTTCACCCCGGTGTCGGCTTCCTGGCCGAGAACGCCGACTTTGCCGCCACCTGCGCCGACGCGGGCCTGATCTTCATTGGGCCATCGCCTGCCGCCATTGCCGCCATGGGCAACAAGACAGCAGCGCGGGCGATGGTCGCCGCCGTCGGCGTGCCCATCGTGCCGGGCTTCGGCGGTGCGGAGCAATCCGACGAGCGCCTGGCGGCGGAGGCCGAGCGCATCGGCTGGCCGGTGATGGTCAAGGCGGTCGCCGGCGGCGGCGGCAAGGGCATGCGGCTGGTCACGCGGCCAGCGGACCTGGCCGACGCGCTGGCGTCGGCGCGGCGCGAGGCGCGGCAGGCGTTCGGCTCCGACGAGCTGCTGCTGGAGCGCGCAATCGCCCGCCCGCGCCACATCGAGTTCCAGGTGTTCGGCGACAGCCACGGCAACCTGATCCACCTGGGCGAGCGCGAGTGCTCGGTGCAACGCCGCCACCAAAAAATCATCGAGGAAAGCCCGTCCGTCGCCTTGACGACGGCGCTGCGGGCGGCGATGGGCGAGGCGGCCGTGCGCGCGGCTCAGACGGTCGGTTATACCAACGCCGGGACGGTCGAGTTCCTGCTCGCGCCCGGCGGCGCGTTCTACTTCCTGGAGATGAACACGCGCCTCCAGGTGGAACACCCCGTCACCGAGCTGGTGACCGGGCTGGACCTGGTGGAGTGGCAGATTCGCGCCGCCGAGGGCGAGCCGCTGCCCTTGCGCCAAGACGAGGTCGTCATCCAGGGGCACGCCGTCGAAGCGCGCCTATACGCCGAGAACCCCGCCAAGGATTTCCTGCCGACGACCGGCCACATCGCTCTGTGGCGCTCGCCTGTAGAGACGCGCCATGGCGCGTCTCTACCCCCAGGAGGGTTGCGCGTGGACGACGGCATCGTGACCGGCGACGAGGTAACGATCTACTACGACCCGATGCTGGCGAAGATGATCGCGTGGGGACCAGACCGGGCAACCGCCACGCGGCGGCTGACTCGCGCCGTCGAGGACACCGTCATCCTGGGGCTGACCACCAACCGCGCCTACCTGCGCGCTATCCTGAGCAACGCCGCCTACCGCGCCGGCGGCCTGAGCACCGCCTTCCTGGACGAGCGCCTGTCCGACTGGCGCAGTCTCGATCCGGACGCGCTCGCGCTCGCTCTCATCGCCGCCACCCTCGCCCAGTGGTCCGGGCATCCTCAGATCGAGACGAATCGCGGCTACTGGCGCAATAACCCCAACGCGCCGCAGCGCTACCGCTACGCTCTGTCGGGCGTCGAGCATCCCGTCGAGGTGGCCCTCACACCCCATCGCCAGCCCGACAGCTACGCTGTCGTCGTCCACGGCGAGGCAGAAGTGAGCGTCCAGGTCGAGCTGAATGCGTGGGATGGGGCGGACATGGCGCTCACAGTGGACGGCCATCGTCGGCGCGTTGCGCTCGCCCGCGACGGCGCGACGTGGTGGGCGCACACGCCGGCGGGCGATGTCGCCCTGCGCGCTCTGCCCCGCCTCCCCCTGCCCCACGCCCCGGCTGACGCTGGCGGCTCGCTGCGCGCGCCGATGCCGGGGCAAGTGTTGGCAGTACTGGTCGCGGTTGGGCAGCGGGTGGCGAAGGGTGACGCCCTGGTGAAGCTCGAAGCGATGAAGATGGAGCACACTATCCGCACGATGGCCGACGGCGTGGTGACCGAGGTGTGCTTCGGCGTCGGCGACACCGTGGCCGCCGACGCTCTGCTGGTGCAGGTCTCAGAAGACCCAGATGCCGAGCAGGATTGAGCAAATCACCTGGAGAATAATGAGAGGGCAGACCCCTATGTCAGCCAGCACAGCGCTTGAGTTCGATGGCAGCGGCTGGTATCGGCTAGGGGAAATCACCCGGCTGGAGCTTGCGCTGGCGTAAGCGGCGCCGGGACAATCGGAGGTCTCGTGAAGGTTCTGTTCATCGGCGGCACTGGCGTCATCAGCTCGGCGTGCGTCGCCCTGGCGGTCGAGCGCGGGATTGAGGTTGTCTTGCTCAACCGCGGACAAACGACGCGGCCTGTGCCGGCCGCAGCGCGGGTGGTGCAGGGCGATATCCGCGACAAGGCGGCCGTGTCGCGGCTCTTGACAGACATGACGTTTGACGTGGTCGTGAACTGGATTGCATACACGCCGGAGCATGTCGAGACTGACCTGGAGTTGTTTCGAGACCGGACGGACCAGTACATCTTCATCAGCTCGGCCTCGGCCTATCAGACGCCGCCGGCCAGCTTCCCTATGACTGAATCCACGCCCCTCAGGAACCCGTACTGGCGCTATTCTCGGGACAAAATCGCGTGCGAGGAGCGGCTTGTGGCCGCGTATCGGCAGGAGGGATTCCCGGTGACGATCGTGCGCCCTTCCCACACCTACGACGCGACCAAGTGGCCGGTGCAGGGTGGGTACACTGTCGTGCATCGGATGAAAGCGGGCCAGCAGGTCGTCGTCCACGGCGACGGCACGTCCCTGTGGACGCTGACCCATCACCGTGACTTCGCCAGGGGGTTCGTCGGGTTGCTCGGCAATCCCCATGCTCTGGGGGAGGCCGTGCACATTACTTCGGACGAAGTACTCACCTGGAACCAGATCTACGCGATGGTCGCGCGCGCGGTCGGCGCTACGGCGGATCTGGTCCACATGTCGTCCGAGACAATTGCCGCGTTTGACCCGGAGTATGGCGCCGGGCTTCTGGGGGACAAGGCGCACAGCATGGTGTTCGACAACACGAAGATCAAGCGCCTCGTGCCCGACTACGTCGCCAGCATTCCCTTCAGCCAGGGAGTGCGGGAAATCGCCGCCTGGTATGACAGCCATCTGGCGGCGCAGATAGTGGATGAGCGTGTGAACCAGCTGATGGATCGGCTGATCGCCGCCGCCGGTCAGCTGAGCGCCCGGGTCTAGGCGCAACGGGTTCAAATCACGGCGTCAGGTCTCAGAGGACGACTTAGCTCAGGAGGTTCCATGATCTATCGCAGCCCGCACCCCGACATCCCGATTCCCGACGTTTCGTTGCAAAGCCTCGTGTTCGAGAACGCCGCCGCCTATGGCGACAAGCCCGCTCTGGTCGAAGGGCCAACCGGCCGCACAATCACCTACAACCAGCTCGTCGCCCTCATCCGGCGGCTGGCGGCGGGGCTGAATGAGCGCGGCTTCAAGAAAGGCGACTGCCTGGCCCTGTACAGCCCCAACGTGCCGGAGTACCCGGTCGTGTTCCACGGCGTCGCCTCCGTCGGCGGCATCGTGACAACCGTCAACCCGCTGTACACGGCGGGCGAGCTGCGGCAGCAGCTACTGGACAGCAAAGCCAGGTATCTCGTCACGATCCCGCAGTTCCTGGCGACCGCCCAGGACGCGGCGAAGGACACCAGCGTCGAGGAGATATTCGTCTTCGGGCAGGCCGAAGGCGCGACACCCTTTGCGGCGCTGATGACGTCGGACGCCGCGCCGCCGGTGGTGGACATCAACCTGGCTGAGGACCTGATCGCCCTGCCCTACTCTAGCGGCACGACCGGCCTCCCGAAAGGCGTGATGCTCACCCACCGCAACCTCGTCGCCGAGTGCAGCGTCATTGACGTCGCGCCGGATACCGAGTTCCCACGCTACGACGACGTCGTCGTCGCCTTCCTGCCGTTCTTCCACATCTACGGCATCGTCGCCTTCCTCAACTTCTGCCTCTGGAAAGGCGCGACGGTCATCACCGTGCCGCGCTTCGACCTGGAGCAGTACCTCGGCCTGGTGCAGAGCCACAAGGTGACGTACCTGCACATCGTTCCGCCGGTCGCCCTGGCGATGGCGAAGCACCCGATCGTGGACAAGTACGACCTGTCGAGCGCGCGCCTCGCCCTCTCGGCGGCAGCGCCGCTGAGCGAGACGGTGGCGCAGGCGTTCATGGGTCGGCTCGGCATCCCGCTCTTCCAGGCCTACGGCATGACCGAGGTCTCCGGCGCGACCCACCTGGGCGCGACGACGCCGGACAAGCTGAAGCCGCACTCGGCCGGCCGCGTCTTGCCAAACACTGAGTGCAAGGTCGTGGACCTGCCCACCGGGAACCTCATGGGGCCTGGCGAACAGGGCGAAATCTGGGTGCGCGGGCCGCTCATCATGCGGGGCTATCTGGGCCGCCCCGACGCCACGCGCGCCACGATTGACGAGGAAGGCTGGCTGCGCACCGGCGACATCGGCTATGCCGACGAGGACGGCGACTTCTTCATCGTGGACCGCTCCAAGGAGCTTATCAAGTTCAAGGGCCTGCAGATCGCACCGGCCGAGCTGGAAGCCGTGCTACTTGCCCACCCGGCCATCGCCGACGCGGCGGTCATCCCGCTGCGAGACGAGGAAGCCGGCGAGGTGCCGAAGGCGTATGTGGTGCGCAAGGGCGACGTGACGGCGGAAGAGGTGCAGGCGTTCGTCGCCGCCCGCGTCGCGCCCCACAAGAAGATCCGCCAGGTGGAGTTCGTGGACGCCATCCCGAAGTCGGCGTCGGGCAAGATCCTGCGGCGCGTGCTCATCGAGCAGGAACGGGCGAAAGAGACGCCGGCGGTGTAGTGTCGCCACGGCGTCGCCGAGGGCGTTTGCATTTCTGGTGGACCGGGTGCATAATCGCGGCGCAAGCGGTGAACGTCGCTTGCGCCGCCTCCCATGATACCCCGGAGCGTTCCACGATGCCCGCCCGCCTCAATTTCGGCGTTATCGGTTTTGGCCGCATGGGCCAGCTATACGCCCAGACCGTCGTCACCCAGATCAAAGATGTGAACCTGCTGGCCGTCGCCGACCCCAACCCCGACCTCCAGGCCGCCGCCGAAGCCGAGTACGCCATCCCCCACGTCCTCCCCGACGCTCGCGACCTCCTGGCAGTGCCGGGGCTGGACGCCGTCATCATCGCCTCGCCGACCAGCGCCCACTGTGACCATGTGATCGCCGCCGCCGAAGCCGGCCTGGCGATCTTCTCCGAGAAGCCCCTTGCCCTGACCCTTGCGCAGACGCGCGCCGCCATCGGCGCCGTCGAGAAGGCGGGCATCCCGCTCCAAGTCGGCTTCATGCGCCGCTTCGACGCGCCCTATCGGCGGGCGAAGCAGCTCATTGCCGACGGCAAGATTGGCCGCCCGGTGACGTTCAAGTCGGTGGGGCGCGACCCATTCTGCCCGCGCGTCGAGTTCGCCGACCCGGCCAAGAGCGGCGGCCTCATCGTTGACATGGGCATCCACGACTTCGACCTGGCGCGCTGGCTGGTGGACGACGAGGTCGAGCGCGTGTCCACGGAAGGCACACTGATGGTGTGCGAGACCCTGAAGGCAGTCGGCGACATTGACAACGCCGTGGTCAACCTCCGCTATCACGGCGGCGCGATTGGCAACGTCGAAGTCAGCCGCAACGCCTTCTACGGCTACGACATCCGCACCGAGGTCCTCGGCTCGGAAGGCGCGGTCACGATCGGCGGCTACCAGCACACGCCGGTGCTGCTGCTGACGCGGGAGGGCGCGCAGCACGATGTCGTCCCGTATCTCATGGAGCGTTTCGGCGCTGCGTACCGCGCCCAGGTCCAGGACTTTGCCGACCGACTGCGGCGCGCAGAGCTGCCGGCGGTCGGCGGCGCGGATGCCCTGGCGGCGCTGGAAATCGGCGTCGCGGCGACACAGTCGCTCAAGTCCGGGCAGCCGGTTGCCCTGGCAGGGCTGGAGGATTTGGCGCAAGCATAGTCTTGCCAGAAGACCCAAGACGTTGACCACGGAACACACGGAACACACCGAAGGGAACAGGCCGAGGGTAGAGAGGGACCTACGATGGAGTACAACGCCGATACCCTGGTTGTGCACCCGGGCGAATCGAGCAACCCGCGCGTGATTGTCGAAGTCACACCCCAACGCGCCGGCTGGGAGTTCATCAACTTCCAGGCGCGGCGTCTCTCGGCGGGCGAGGCGTGGGCGTTCGACACCGGCAACAACGAGCTGGCCCTGGTGATGCTCGGCGGGCGTGTAGGCGTAGACTCCCATCGCGGCCAATGGGCAAGCGTCGGCGGCCGCGCCAACGTGTTCAACGGCCTTCCCCATGCCCTCTACCTGCCGCGACATACGCCGTTCACCGTCACCGCCGCGACCGACAGCGAGTTTGCCGTGGCGTGGGTCGCCAGCGACCAGGACCACGCGCCGCGCCTGGTGACGCCGGACGATGTGACCGTGGAGATTCGCGGTGGCGACAACGCCACGCGCCAGATCAACAACATGCTGCCGCCGGGCTTCCCGTGCCAGCGGCTCGTCGTCGTCGAGGTGTACACGCCGGGCGGAAGCTGGTCGAGCTACCCGCCCCACAAGCACGACGTCCACCGCACCGACGCCGAGGGCCGCGTGGTCGAGGCCGATCTCGAAGAAGTCTACTACTACCGCTTCGACCGCCCCGACGGCTACGCCTTCCAGCGCGTCTATACCGACGCCTCGTCGCCGCTGCACCAGGCCGGCGCGCCGATTGACGCGGTCGTCGTGGCGCGGGACAACGACGTCGTGCTGATTCCAGAGGGCTACCACCCGGTCACGACGGCGCCGGGCTACACCGCCTACTACCTCAACGTTCTGGCCGGCAGCGCGCAATCGCTCGCCAATCGCGACGACCCGCGCTACGCCTGGGTCAAGGACTCGTACACGACGCGCGACCCGCGCGTGCCGATCTATCCCGTGTCACACTAACGAGGCGCAGCCGGTAGGAGGCAGGTTTGAAACCTGCCCCACCTCCAGCGCCAGCCCCATGACGGCAACAATCAGAGAGCGACTGGAAGTCGCCACTACATGCCATCCGATCCCAGAAGAGCGCGAGACCATGAACACCGGACCTGACTACGACGTCATCACAATGGGCCGCTCGTCCATTGACCTGTACGCCAACGATGTGGGCGCGCCGTTCGTGGATATCAAGAGCTTCGCCGCCTACGTCGGTGGCTGCCCCACCAACATCAGCGTCGGCGCGAACCGCCTCGGCCTGCGCACGGCGCTCCTCACCGCCGTGGGCGCAGACGTCGTGGGCGACTTCATCCTCACCTTCCTCCAGCGGGAGGGTGTCGCAACGCAGTACATCCCGCGCAAGACGGGCAGGCGCACGAGCGCCGTTGTCCTCGGCATCGAGCCGCCGGACCGCTTCCCCCTCACGTTCTACCGCGACAACTGCGCCGACATCGAGCTAACCATTGACGATGTGCTGGCGACGCCCATCGCCAACAGCCGCGCCCTCGTCGTCAGCGGCACGGGCCTGAGCAAGGAGCCAAGCCGCAGCGCGACGGTCTTCGCCGCCGAAACCGCCCGCCGCGCCGGTGTGCCCATTGTCCTCGACATTGACTTCCGCCCGGACCAATGGCACGATGTGCGCGCCTTTGGCGTGACGCTGCGCTCGATGCTGCGGCTGGTGGATGTCGTGCTGGGCACCGAGGACGAGATCAACGCCGTGCTCATGACGGACCCGGGGCAGATGAGCCTGACCCACTCGCAGGTGTCGGATACGCGCGTCCAGGGCGACATTGACGCAGCGATTCGCACGTTGATGGGCTTCGGGCCGCGCGCTCTGCTCCAGAAGCGCGGCGCCGACGGCTCGCGAGTGCACCTCCTGAACGACGACGGCTCGGTCAGCCAGATTGACGCGGCGGGCTTTCCGGTGCAGGTCTACAACATACTCGGCGCCGGTGACGCCTACGCGGCGGGATTCCTGCGCGGCTTCGTCAAGGGGTGGGACTGGCACAGGACGGCGCGCCTCGCCAACGCCTGCGGCGCGATCGTCGTCACGAAGCACGGCTGCGCCAACTTTATGCCCACCTACGACGAGGCGATGACATTCGCCGCGGCGCATGGGGGCCTATAGAGAGGGAATGGGGATGAGTTCAACCGACACCAGGCGCCTGACCATGGCGCAGGCTGTTATCGGGTTCCTCAAACAGCAGTATGTCGAGCGCGACGCCGCCCAGGGGCCTTTCTTCGCCGGGTGCTTCGGCATCTTCGGCCACGGCATCGTGAGCGGCATCGGCCAGGCGCTCCAGCAGAATCCCGACTTCCGCTACTACCAGACGCGCAACGAGCAGGCGATGGTGCACGCCGCCACGGCGTATGCCAAGGTCAAGAACCGCATGCAGACGTTCGTCTGCACCTCCTCGATCGGCCCCGGCGCGACCAACATGATCACCGGCGCCGCCACGGCCACCGTCAACCGCCTGCCGGTGCTCCTCCTGCCCGGCGACATCTTCGCCCGCCGCAACGTCGCCCCTGTGCTCCAGCAGCTCGAGTCCGAGCATAGCCAGGACATCTCCGTCAACGACTGCTTCAAGCCCGTCAGCCGCTACTGGGACCGCATCAACCGCCCCGACCAGATACTCACGGCGCTGCCGGAAGCCATGCGCGTCCTCCTCAGCCCATCGGACACGGGCGCAGTCGTCCTCGCCCTCCCAGAAGACGTGCAGACCGAGGCCTACGACTACCCCACAGCGCTGTTCCGCAAGCGTGTCTGGCGCGTGGCGCGCAACCGCCCCGACCGCGTCGCCCTGGAGCAGGCGGCCGCGTGGATCCGCGCCAGTCAGCGCCCGCTGATCGTCGCCGGCGGGGGCGTCATCTACTCCGAGGCGACCGATACCCTGGCCGCGTTCGTCGCGCACACCGGCATCCCTGTCGGCGAGACGATGGCCGGCAAGGGCAGCCTGACCTACGACAACGCGGCCTGCCTGGGCGCGATCGGCGCGACGGGCACGTTCGCCGCCAACCGCGTCGCCCACGACGCCGATCTCGTCATCGGCATTGGCACGCGCTACAGCGACTTCACGACCGCCTCCAAGACGGCGTTCCAGAACAGGGACGTGCGCTTCATCAACATCAACACCGCCGAGTTCGACGCCTGGAAGCACCACGCCCTGCCGCTCGTCGGCGACGCCAAGGCCACGCTGGAAGAGCTGGCGGCGCTCCTGGCGGGCTATCGGGTGGACGCCGCGTACCGCGATGAGGCCGCCAGGCTCAACAAGGAGTGGAACGCCGAGGTTAGCCGCCTCTATGATATTCGCAATACGCCGCTGCCAAGCCAGGGTGAGATCATCGGGGCAGTGAACGAGATGAGCGGGCCGAACGCCATCATGGTCTGCGCGGCGGGCAGCCTGCCCGGTGACCTGCACAAGCTCTGGCGGGCGCGCTCGCCTAAGAACTACCACCTGGAGTACGGCTACAGCTGCATGGGCTACGAAATCGCCGGCGGCCTCGGCGCGAAGATGGCCGCCCCCGACCGCGACGTGTACGTCATGGTCGGCGACGGCAGCTATCTGATGCTCTCCGCCGAGATCGTGACCTCCATCCAGGAGGGACACAAACTCATCATCGTTCTGATTGACAACGCCGGCTACAAGAGCATCGGCGCCCTCAGCCGGTCCCTGGGACAGGCAGGGTTCGGCACGCGCTACGCCTACCGCCAGGGCGAGGTCTTACCCGGCGATGGGGCGGGCGACCAGGTCACTAAGCTGCCTGTCAACCTGGCAGCCAACGCCGCCAGCCTGGGCGCGTGCGTTATCGAGTGCCAGAGCTACGACGACCTGACGCGCGCCCTGGGCGAGGCGAAGACCACCGACCATACGACGGTCATCACCATTCAGAGTGACCGTCTCGTCGGCGTGCCCGGCTACGAAAGCTGGTGGGATGTGCCACCGGCCGAGGTCAGCGAAATGCCCGGCGTCCGGCAGGCGCGGGCCGAGTGGGAAGCGATGCGCGCCCAGGAGCGCTACTTCCTCTAGAGCGAGGGCCTATCGAGAGTCGATCCGAGCAAGGTGGATATAGACTCGCGGGACACGACCCAGCGGGCCTTACTATTTGCCACAAACATCACCCGCGGCGAGCTAGGGCGGCCGCATTGGCGGGGGAGCGCGGCGCTTCGCCGCGTAGCACCCGGCCCACCTCCTCCGCTGCGCGCACCTCGAGTTCGGCGAGCGCTTCTTTAGAGTAGAACGCCGCGTGGGGCGTCAGAAGGACGTTGGGCATGCGGCGGAGGGGGTGGTCGGACGGCGGCGGCTCCTGTTCCAGCACATCCACCCCCGCTCCCGCCAACCGTCCCGCCGTGAGCGCTGCGACGAGTGCGTCGGTGTCCACCAGGCCACCCCGCGACGTGTTCAACAGATAGGCCGTGGGCTTCATCTGAGCCAGAACGGCGGCGTCAATCAGGTGGTGAGTTTGCTCGGACAGGGGCATGTGCAACGACAGGAAGTCGGCCTGACGCGCGGCGTTGGCGAAGGTCGCGGCCTCAGCGCCTATCGCCGCCATCGCCGTGTCAGGCACATACGGATCATACGCCAGAATACGCATCCCGAAGCCGCGCGCCCGCGCGGCCACCGTGCGGGCAATTCGCCCGAACCCCAGCAGCGAGAGCGTCTGGCCGCGCAGACGGCGCAAGGGTGGCCACGCCTTGAGGCCCCAACCGCCTTCACGCGTCACGCTCTGCCCGACCGCGACACCGCGCGCCAGGTTGAGCAGCAAGGCCAGCGTGTGATCCGCGACCTCCTCGATGCAGTAGTCAGGCACGTTGGTGACGACGATGCCCGCCTCCGTCGCTGCCTCAATCGGGATTGTGTCGAGGCCAATGCCGTAGCGCGCAATGATGCGGCATCGCTTCAGGCCGCGGACGAGGTCCGCATCGAGACGCGCGTAGCAATTGAGAACGCCGTCGGCGTCGGCCAGGACACCGCGCAGTGTCTCGGTATCACTGGCCGGCGCCAGGATGACGTCGGCCACGTCGCTCAGCACGCGCTGCTCGGGTTCGACTGAGTCAAAGACCGTATCGGTGACCACCACTTTCATTCGGCTCATACCGCGCCTCTTCCCAGAGGTGTCGCCGCCGCTAGACGCGCGCCACCGTCAGGGTCTGTTCTGCAATCTGTCGGAATTCGTCTCGCGTCAGCAGCCGCTTGTGATCGATGGCGAAGCGCTTGACGGCAGCGACGACGGCCATGGCTTCTTCGTCGGTCGGCTGAATGCCGAGATCGTTGAGCCACCACTTCACCGAGTCGATCCCGCTGCCTTTGCCCATGACCGCTTCGGCCGGCGGCTGCCCGACCAGGGCGGGACGATACGGGAACAGCTCCGTCTGGTACGTCTCGCCGCAGTTGCGCAGCCAGCTGGCGACGATGCCCGACTCGACCTGGAAGAGCGTCGCGCCAACGACCGGTTTGTTGCCAGGCACAGGGATGCCGGCCGCCTCCTGAACGACCTGCGCCAGGGACGCGAGGCGGTCATAGCGCAGCCCCAGGTCAATGCCGTACATGGTCAGCAGGGCCATGGCCGTCTCTTCCATCGGCGTGTTCCCCGCGCGTTCGCCGATGCCCAGCACCGTGCTGTGGAAGACCTCGACGCCTTCCGCGAGGGCCATGATGGTGTTGGCGACGCCCATCCCGAAATCCATATGGAAGTGAGCCTCGAGCCGCGTCGTAGGGAAGCGTTGGCGAACCCGGCGGACGAAGTACTGCATGGCGTGGGGCGACGTCGCGCCGAACGTGTCCACCAGGGCCAGCGCATCCATGTGGCCGTTGTCCGCCACCTGCTGGATCAGATCGAGCACCCAGCCGATCTCGGCGCGGGAGAAGTCGATTGGGAAGAACACCACCTCCAGCCCCTGCGCGTGGGCATACGCGGTCGACTCGATGGACAGGTCAATCGCCTTCTGCAAGGGCCACTGGTAAGCGTACTGGATGATGTGCTCGCTGGACGGCACCTCCATGACGACGCCCGTCACGCCGGTGTCCACGGCGCGCTTGACATCGTCCACCATGCAGCGCGAAAAGGCGTAGATCTTCGGCCCCAGGTTGCGCTGGACGATGGCCTTGATGGCGGCGGTATCGTCGGGCGAGACGATCGGCAGACCGGCTTCGATGCGGTGGACACCCGCCTCCGCCAGCGCCTCGGCGATGCGTATCTTCTCGTCCTTCGTGAAGGTGATACCGGTCTGCTGCTCGCCGTCGCGCAGCGTCACATCGTGAACCTCGATTTGGGGCGCAAAGCGCAGCTCCGCGCGAACCTCGTCGGCAAAGTTCCACGGGCTGACGAACCAGGTGTCCGTCTGCCACGGATGGTCAGTCATGATGAGTCTCCTCATGGGGACAGGGACGGCGTCTCTGCCTATCCCTGCCAGTCTTCGAGAAAGCCCAGGAGCGCCGCGTTGACGACGGCCGGCTGTTCCTCCTGCGGCAGGTGACCGCACTGAGGAACGGCCAGGCCGCACACCTCGCGCGCCATACCGCGCCACACCTCGTGCATATCCACCAACTTGCCGACCCACTCGAAGTCAGCGCCCCAGATGGCGAGTGTCGGGCAATCAATCAGCGCGTCTTGATCGGCCACGTCCTGCTCCCAATCCACCGGCCCGGCGCGGTAGTCGCTGAAGGCGCCGCGCATCCCGCCCGGCTGGGAATACTCTCGCACGTACACCGCAATCTCTTCGTCGCTGAGCATCTCCGGGTTGTAGCTCCAAGAGCGCAGGAAGTGGCGGATGTAGATGTCCTCGCGGCCGGCAACCAGGGCTTCGGGCAGGTCGAGCACCTGCTGGAAGTAAAAGAACCAGTAGCCGCGCAGCATGCGGCTGTTGATAGAGTTGAGCACCACGCGGGTCGGGATGTTGTCCATCACAACCAGGCGGGCGATTAAATCGCGGTAGTCCTTGGCGAAACGCGTGGCAACCCGCGCCCCGCGGTCGTGACCGATCAGCACAATCCGGGAGTACCCCAGGTGCGCCATCAATTCGCGGATGTCCCGCGCCATGTTGCGCTTGTCGTACCCCGTCACCGGCTTATCCGTGCCGCCGTAGCCTCGGAGATCGGGTGCGATGACGTGATAACGCTCGGCCAGCACCGGAATCTGTTTGCGCCAGGCGAACCACGTTTCCGGGTAGCCGTGGAGCAGGATGACCGGCGGCCCGCTGCCAGCCTCGACATAGTGCATGCGAATGCCATTGACCGTGGCGGTGTGATGCACGACATTCGGCTCGAGGCCCATAGCCTTACTCCAATCCCTGGCCGTACTTCTCCACGATCGACGGGTCGTGAATGGGCAGGATGTACTTGGCGTCGCGCTTGATGCGGGCCAGGGCGCGCATCACGTCGGACAGGCTATAGTAGTAGCCCATGGGGACTTGCAGTCCCACATTCATGTCGGCCAGGTACGCCGCGTCACCCGTAATGATGGCCTGGCCGGAAGGCAGGTCAATGTAGATCATCTGCATCCCCGGCGCGTGTCCGCCGACGACGACCGTCCGGATACCGGGGAACAGCTCGGTGTCCCCGTCCAGCTGCTGCACGTGACTCCACAGCGGCCCCACGATCTTGGCAATGTCCACCCGGTCGTAGAAGACTTCTGGGAACAAGGGGGCGCCGGCGTAGCGCAGGTCTTCGCGCTGCACTAGGATCTTGGCATTGGTGAACTGATCGTCCAGGCCTGTGTGATCCAGGTGACAATGGGTGTGAATGAGATAGCCGATGTCGCTCGGCGTGAGGTTGAAGCGCGCCAGTTGCGTCGCCAGGTCGTGCTCTTCGGTGCGGCGGGCCACCAGGCCAGACGAGGCCAGCAGGTCACTCACATTGCGGAAGCTGGCGTCCACGAAGATGGGCTTGTCGGCGCCGAGGATCAGGTAGGATGTCGTCGGCACCCAGGTTTTCGTGCCCTGGTTCGTGCCCCAGACGAGGAAGCTGTAGTCTATCTCGATATCCCCGAGGTTGATCGGGTGGATGGTATACGACATGGGGCGATGCCTCCTTGGGTTACTTCATGGTGCGCGGTGAGCCGCGATGCAGATACCCGAGGTTGCGGGACACATCGTGGCTGGCGCGGCGAACGGACTGCAGAATCTCGCGCTCGTGGCGTCGGAAGATGTCTGAGCGGGCTGAGACACATAGAGCCGCCACCACCCGCCCGCTGTCATCCTGGATGGGCGCCGCGATGCAGCACAGGTTGGGCAGGGTCTCCTCGATCGCGTACGCGTACCCCTGGGTCCGCACGGTGTGCCACTCCTCGCGGAGTGACTCCGGACGGGTGATCGTATTGTCGGTGAAGGAGGGAAGGCCCCGCCGCTCGACGATGTGTTGGACGGTCGGCCACGACTGCCCGGAGATGAGGACCTTGCCGACGGCGCTGGCGTGCACCATGAGGCGCTGGCCCGGGTCAGCGACGACGAGTTCGCCTTCCCGATTGGTTACACAGACAACCTCGTCGTCGTCCAGCGTGGCAAGATAGACGGCCTGACGGTAGCGGTTCGCCAGCGCGTCCATGGCGTGGACAGCCTCGGCGCGAAACTCGGTCGACTCGAGCAGGGTTCGCGCGAAGGACAGCAGTCGCCAGCCGAGGCGGTAGCGGTTGTCGGGTGTGCGGCGCAGCAGGTCTATCTCCGTGAGCGTGGCGAGGAGCTGGTAGGCGCTCGCCCGGGCAATGTCGAGAGCGGTCGCCACCTCGGTGACGCCCCACTCAGGTTGCTCGACCGTGAACAGGTCCAAGACTCGACCGGCTTTGAGAATCGTGCCGAGAAGCTGCTCGCGACGCGGCTCGCTGTCGTTGAGATCATCCTGGGACATCACTCATCCCTCCCTCTGAAGAACTGGCCAGTTCTCGTAATCCCATTGTATCGCGCCCCCAATACAAACGCAATAGACCTATTCGTAATAGCCGAACGTCCATCGCAGACTCCCGGTCCGGCTACACGCCCTATTCAGCACGTGGGGCCTTGAACCCCAAGTCGCCTTCAACTGATTCCGAGTATAGAACGCCTTGCTCGGTTTCACCAATGGGGGTATCATTAGTCGGTGCCAGGCTCCTCTCACTTGCCCCCTCCAGTGAATGTCTCGCTCCTTTTCGCGCGTAAGTTGTGCCGACGCCGCGGTGAGGAAGGATTAGGTCATGCAATCTGCGCATCAACTGCATAACTACATCAACGGAAAGTGGCGGCGTTCTAGCGCAACTGGATACCTTCCCGTTACCAATCCCGCCACCGGCGAGACTCTGGCCGAGACCCCGCTGACGCCAGGCGAGGATGTGGACACCGCGGCCCAGGCCGCGAAGGCCGCGCTCCTAGAATGGCGGCAGACGCCGGCCACCGAGCGCATCCAGTATTTGTTCAAACTCAAAATGCTGCTCGAAGAGCACTTCGACGAGATCGCGCGAGTGACCACCCAGGAGTGCGGCAAAACGCTGGCCGAGTCGCAAGGCGAGTTGCGGCGCGGCATCGAGAACGTCGAGGTCGCCATCGGCATCCCCTCGCTCATGCAGGGCTACAACAACGAGGACATCGCCCGGGGTGTGGATGAGCACATGCTGCGCCAGCCCGTCGGCGTCGTTGCGGCGATCACGCCGTTCAACTTCCCCGGCATGATCCCGCTGTGGTTTCTGCCCTACGCCATCGCCTGTGGTAACACCTTCATCCTGAAGCCGTCTGAGAAAGCACCGCTGACGATGAGCCGTGTCTTCGATCTCATGGATGCGCTTGGGCTGCCGCCAGGTGTCATCGGCATGGTCAACGGCGGGCGCGAGACGGTGGACGCGATCCTCGACCACCCCGACATTCGCGCCATCTCCTTTGTTGGCTCTTCTGCCGTCGCCAGGTATGTCTACAGTCGGGCAGCCGCCAACGGCAAGCGCGCCCAGTGCCAGGGCGGCGCGAAGAACCCGGTCGTCGTTCTGCCCGACGCCGACATGGAGATGACGACACGTATCATCGCCGACTCGTCCTTTGGCTGCGCCGGGCAGCGCTGCCTCGCCTCCTCCATTGCCGTCACGGTCGGCGCGGCCCGCGACATGTTCACGCCACACATCGCCGATGCAGCGGCGTCGCGCCGGGTGGGGTATGGTCTCGACGACGGCGTCGAGATGGGGCCGGTCATCAGCCTGGAGAGCAAGCAGCGCATCGAGCAGCTCATCGGCGAGGGTGCAAGCCAGGGCGCGCGCGTGGTCGTGGACGGGCGCAATGCGGCGATTCCCGGTTACGAGCGAGGCTCCTTTGTCGGCCCGACGATCCTCGACGATGTCGTTCCCGGCAGCGAGACGGCGCGCACCGAGATTTTCGGCCCGGTGCTCAGCCTGATGCACGTCGAGACAATCGAAGATGCGATTCGCCTGGTCAACAGCGGGTCCTACGGCAACATGGCGTGCCTGTTCACGAGCAGCGGCGCGGCGGCGCGCCAGTTCCGCTACGCTGTGGACGCGGGCAACGTGGGCATCAACATTGGCGTCGCCGCGCCCATGGCGTTCTTTCCCTTCAGCGGCTGGAAGGACAGCTTCTTCGGCGACATGCACGCCCAGGGGAAGGATGCCGTCGAGTTCTACACACAGAAGAAGATCGTCGTCGAGCGCTGGCCCAGGGAGTGGAGCCGGAAGTTCTAGAGGAAAATCATGATGAAAACCATTCGCGTCGGAAATGCGCCTTGCTCGTGGGGAACGCTGGAGTTCGAGAGCCTGGAGAGCAAGCGCATCAGCCACGAGCAAATGCTGGACGAGCTAAAAGAAACCGGCTACGAAGGCACAGACCTGGGCGACTGGGGCTTCATGCCCACTGCGCCGGACCTGCTGCGCGACGCGCTCGCGCGGCGGCAGCTCGCCATGATCAGCGCCTTTGTGCCAATGACCTTTAAGTATCGCAAGACCCACGCCGAGGGCGAGTCCTACGCGCTGCGCGTCGCGCGCCTGCTGTCGCGGGCCACCCCGCCGGCCCAGGGTGACCGCTTCCCGATGGTTGTGCTGGCCGACGACAACGGCACGGATAGCGTGCGCACGAAGAACGCCGGGCGCATTACGCCCCAGATGAGCATGAGCGACGAAGAATGGCGCGTGTTCGCCGACGGCGTCAACCGCGTGGCGCGCGCGATTCGCGTCGAGACGGGCCTGCGCACGGTCTTCCACCCCCACTGCGGCGGCTTTGTGGAGACGCCGGCGGAGATTGACAGGCTGGTGGCGCTCACAGACCCGGAGATGGTCGGCCTGGTCTTCGACACCGGCCACTATGCCTACGGCGCGGGAGCAGACGGCTGCGGCCGCGTGCTGGATGGGCTGAACCGGCTTAAAGACCGCGTATGGCTCGTCCACTTCAAGGACTGCGACCCGAACGTCGCCGCCCAGGCGCGCGCCCAGGGCTGGAATTACTTCGAGGCCGTGGGGCACGGCCTCTTCTGCGAGCTAGGCAAGGGTTGCGTGGACTTCTCGGCGGTGACAGAGAGCCTCCGCCAGGCGAATTACGACGGCTGGGTCACCGTCGAGCAGGACGTGCTGCCCGGCCTGGGGACACCCAAGGAGAGCGCTGCGCGCAACCGCGCGTACCTCCGCGGCATCGGCCTGTAGCATCGGAGCCAGCGCATGACCACTGACACCCTCAACGTCGGGATTATCGGCGCCGGACGCATCGGGCGCATCCACACGCGCAGCCTGGCCTACACCATCCCTACAGCGCGCATCGCCGCCATCGCCGATGGGGTCGTGGACGCGGCGCGGCTGGTAGCCGATGAGTTCCGCATCCCGCGCGTCTACGGGCGCTACCAGGATCTGCTGGCGCTGCCCGACCTGGACGCCGTCCTCATCTGCTCCAGCACCGACACCCACGCCGACATTATGGTAGACGCTGCTCGCGCCGGGAAGCACATCTTCTGCGAGAAACCCATCGCCAAGACGCTGCCAAGCATTGACCGCGCCCTGGCGGCGGTGCGGGACGCCGGCGTCAAGCTCCAGGTCGGCTTCAACCGCCGCTTCGACGCCAACTACCGCCGCGTGCGCGAGGCCATCCAGTCCGGCGAGATCGGCGTCCCCGCTTTCGTTCACATCATCAGCCGCGACCCCGCGCCGCCGCCTATCGAGTATGTCAAGGCGTCCGGCGGCATCTTCCTGGACATGACGATCCACGACTTCGACATGGCGCGTTACCTGGTCGGCGCGGAGGTGGACGAGGTCTACGCGACGGGCAGCGTCCGCGTGGAGCCAGCGATTGGCGAAGCCGGCGACCTTGACACAGTGTTCGTCGTCCTCAAGTTCGACAACGGTGTCGTCGCTACGATTGACAACAGCCGCCAGGCCGTCTACGGCTACGACCAGCGCGTCGAGGCATTCGGCACGGGCGGCCGGATCACCACCGACAACAACTTTCCTAATGCCGCCGTCCTGAGCGACGCCCACAGCGTCCACCGCGATCTGCCGCTCTACTTTTTTCTTGAGCGCTACGCCGAGAGCTTCGCGCGGGAGATGGCGGCGTTCGTGGACGCGGCGCTGCACGACAAGCCGACGCCGGTCACCGGCGCGGACGGCCGCGCGCCGGTGGTATTGGCCGTCGCCGCCCGCAAGTCCGTGGACGAGAACCGCCCGGTGAAGATCGGCGAAATCCAGTGAGGTAGACGCGAAGGAGAAAGGCCCTGCCTTTCTTCCTTTGTGTCTTTGCGCCCTGGCGTTGCCTTTCCTCTCCAAAGCCTGCGCCGGGCGCTGACACCACCGGCGCCGCTCTATGGCGAGACGGCGTCAAGCGCGGGCAAGAACGCGGCCGGGTTGAGCGCGCCGCGCGGGTCCCAGCGCCTTTTCAGTTGACGCATCAAGTCCAGCCCCTCCGGCGTGTACCCCCAGGGGTCCAGCCCGCTCGTCTGCGGCGCTGCGACCACGACACCGTAGCCGCCGAACGGACGCGCCGCCGCACGCGCCGCCGCCACATCCGCCATGCCGTCAGCGTAGAGCTGCCCGTTGGCGATGTCGGCGACAAAAGCGCCACCCGCCAGCATTCCTTCCAGCGCAGCGACGGCGGCGGACACGTCCTTGGGCGGCACGCCGACACGCATCAACGTCGAGTTGCCGCCCGCGCCGCGTAGAAATGCGCCCCAGACATCCGTTCCGGAAACAGCATTGAGAGCCGCCGCGCGCAAGCCAAAGCCTGCCGCGACCGCTTCCACCTGCGCCACCTCCGCCGCCACGTCCTCCCGCTCGCCCTCCGCCGTGTACAAGAGGACGGACGAGACATCGTCGAGCGGCAGGGGTACATCAGCGAGCCACTCGCCGCTCGGCCGGCTGACCAGCAGGAGGGACGACGCGACCAGGCACACGCGCAGCAGCGCCCGTCCCACCGCCAGCCCCTGCTGGGTGTCGGCGACCGGGATAGCGAGTGTCGCGCGGGCGCGGGGCAGCGGCGCAAGCTTGAGCGTCACGTCTGCCAGCAGGCCCAGCGTCCCGTGGGAACCGACGAACAGCTTCGGCAGGTCGTAGCCCGCCACATTCTTGACGACGGGCCGGCCGGCGCGGATCACGCGGCCATCGGCCAGGGCCACTGTCGCCGCCAGCATCAGGTCCCGCGCCCCCCCATACCGCATGCGCTGGGGCGCGTTGAAGGCCGTGGCGAGGACGCCGCCCACGGTCGAGGCCGGCCACGCCGAGGCCAGCGGAACCCACATCCCGTCCCGCGCCAACGCCGCTTGCAACTCCGCCAGGGGCGTACCGGCGCCGACGGTCACATACAGATCGGAGAGCGCGTATTTCTTGATCCCGCGGAGGGCTTCGGTCGAGAGGGTCACGTCGGCCGGCGGCAGGAGCGCCGACTTCGTGCCGCCGCCGCGAATGCGCACCCGCCGCCCCTCGTCGGCCCACACGCGCAGCGCTTCGGCCGCCTCGGACGCGCTGGACGGGGCGAACGTCGCGCCGAGCGGCGGGAGCGCCAGCGGCGCGCGCGGCGCCAGGGTGGGAGCCTCGGACGGGAAGATTTTGCCGGGATTGAGCAGCCCCGCCGGGTCGAAGACCGCCTTGATGTCGCGCATGACGTCCAGCTCGTCGCGGCTGTACATCAGCGGCATGAACTCGCGCTTCTCGATGCCCACGCCATGCTCGCCGGTGATGCTGCCATCGAAGCGACAGCACAGGGCGAGAATTTCGCGCCCGGCGTCCATGACGCGGCGGAGGAAGGCTTTGTCGCGCGGGTCGGGGATGAGGATGAACGGGTGCAGATTGCCGTCGCCGGCGTGGAACACGTAGGACACGCGCAACCCCGCCGCGTCGCAGATGCGGTTGACACCGGCCAGCGTCTCGGCCAGGTGGCTGCGCGGCACCGTTCCATCCACGAGGAAGAAGGCGGGGGCCAGGCGGGCCATCGCCCCCGCCGCGCTCTTGCGGCCATACCAGAGCCGGTCGCGCTCGGCCGCCGTCTCGGCGACATGCAGCTGAAAGGCGTTGTGGGCGTTCAGAATTTCGATGATCTCGTCGAGCTGCGGTGCCACACTCTCCGCGTAGCCGTCGGTCTCGATGATGAGCACGGCGCCCGCCTCGACAGGCAGGCCGGGATGCACAAAATCCTCGATGATGCGCATCATGCGCTGGTCCATCATCTCCATCGTCGCCGGGACGAGTCCGCGCGCGATGATCGCCGACACGGCCTCGCCGGCCGTCTCGACCGAGTCGAACGCCGCCATCATCGTCTTGACTGCCGGCGGGTTACGCAATAGGCGCACGCTGGCCGAGGTCATCACCCCAAGGGTTCCCTCGCTGCCGGTCATCAATCCGACAAGGTCGTACTCCGGGTAGTCCAGGGCGCGGCCGCCGAAGCGGAGCAGCCGCCCGTCTGCCATGACGACCTCGACGCCGGTCACATAGTTCGCCGTCACGCCGTACTTGAAGCAGTGGGGGCCGCCGGCGTTCTCAGCCAGGTTGCCACCGAGCGTCGAGGAGCGGCCGCTGGCCGGGTCGGGTGGGTAGTACCACCCCTTCGCCTTCGCGGCGGTGTCCAGCGTCAGGTTGACTAGCCCCGGCTCGACGACGGCGCTGCGCCCGACCTCGTCCAGCTCGCGCAGATCGGCCATGTGGGAGAATGCCACGATGAGGCCGCCGCGGTCGGGCACCGCGCCGCCGGACAGGCCGGTGCCAGCGCCGCGCGCCACGAGGGGCACGCCGTTGGCGGCGGCCCAGCGCACGATGCGCACGACCTCGTAGACGCTGCGCGGGAACACGACGGCGTCCGGCGTTCCCTGGTCGAGGCTGGCATCGCCCTCGTAGGTCAGGAGCTGCACCGGGTTGGTGACAACCTGCTCCGGCGAGACGATGTTGGCAAGCGAGTCTAGCAGGCTCGTGTCCACGGCCATGCGGCCTCCCTGTTGGCTCCTAACGGTCTGGTCAGGGGCGAGCATTCTGGTACGACAGGTCCAGCACCTCGGCCAGGTGCAGCACGCGGGCGTTCAGCCCCGACCGCCGCACGCCGACGTAGTACTGCATGTGGCAGCCGGTGTTCGTCGTCACAATCACCTCCGCCCCTGTCGCCGCGATGTCCGCCATCTTCATGTCCAGCAGCTGGTCGGCGATCTCCGGCTGGACGATGTTGTAGACGCCAGCGCTGCCGCAGCAGCGGTCGGGCTGACTCAGCTCGACGAGCTGAAGGCCGGGGATACTGCGCAGAATGTCGCGCGGCTGTCTGACGACCTTCTGGGCGTGGCGCAGGTGGCACGAGTCGGCGTAGGTGGCGCGGACGCGCACTTCGCCGGTGGGTGGGGTGTTGAGGTGCGCCGACAGGAACTCGCTAATGTCCTGGACGTTGGCGACGAACGCCTCCGCCTTGGGGCCGTAGGCCGGGTCGTCGCGCAAGATGTGGGCGTACTCCTTGAGCGCCGCCCCGCAGCCGCCGGCGTTCGTGATGACGGCGTCCACGTTCAGCGCCGCGAAGGCGTCTATGTTGCGGCGGGCCAGCGCCCGTGCCGCCGCCTCGTCGCCGACATGCGCCTGGGCCGCGCCGCAGCACGTCTGCGCCTCAGGGAAAACGACCTCGTAGCCGTTGTGCTGCAAAACGCGCACGGTGGCGGCGTTGACGTGGCCCAGGAACGCCTCCTGGATGCAGCCGTAGAAGAAGGCGACGCGGCCATGTTTCGAGCCGAGCGCGGGCGCGGGCTTGCCGTAGTCGTTGCGGCGGGCGGCCAACGGCGGCAGGATGGCTTCCATGGCCGCCAGGCTCTCTGGCAGCCAGCCTGAGTCGCGCACGAGTCGCTGCGCGCCGCTGGTCTCGTACAGGCGCATTGCGCTCGCCATCGCCTTGAGGCGGCCCAGGTGCGGCATCATCTCGCGCAGCCCCACCCAGCGCACGAGACGCTCGGCGGCGCTCGGCGCGCGGTTCTGCTCGACGACAATGCGCGCCTGCTCCACCAGCGCCCCATACTGCACGCCGGACGGACACGCCGTCTCGCACGCGCGACACGCCAGGCAGCGGGTGATGTGCGTGGCGAAGGCGTCGCCGATCTCGTCCTCGGCGATGCGTCCCTCGGCGGCGGCCCGCATCAGGACGATGCGCCCGCGCGGCGAGTCCATCTCCGTGCCGAAGACGGCATAGGTTGGGCAGGCTTGCAGGCACAGCCCGCAGTGGACACACTGGTTCAGCCGGGCCGCGTAGTCGTCGGTCTGGAGGCGAGCGAACGCGCCGCTCATACGTCCGCCCCAAGCGCCCAGACGTAGAGCGCCGCCGGCCCATGCACGCCGATGGTCAGCGTCAGCTCGATGTCGGCGGTGCGGCTCGGCCCCGTGACGAACACGAAGTAGCGCTCGCCGCCCACCTCCTCGAACACCTTGGCCAGGTCGGGCCGCATGGCGGACGGGCGCAGCAGCGCCAGGTGAACGCGCGGCAGGAGCGAGACGACGCGCGGCCGCGCCGGCGATGAGCGGAGCACCAGGGTTCCTGTTTCCGGCAGCGCCAAGTCCACCCCCGTCACCCCCAGGTCGCAGGCGGCGAGGGCGCGCTTGTCGGCGGTCGTCGGCACGATCTCGACGCCCAGCCCGGCCAGGGTGTCGGCGATGCCGAGGGCGCGAATCTCATCCGTGTCCCACAGGACGGCCTTCTTGATGCTCTCCGAGGCGACGAGCGCGCCGAGGGCAGCGTGCAGGTCCTCGCGGCGGGCGATGCGGCGCGGTGTCGCGCCCACCTTGCCTAGCTCGCTCAGCGCCGCGTCCACATCCGCGTCGGGATCACCGGCCGGCCGCAACGGAACGGCCGCCGAGATGTCCGCTGGCGCAGGCGACGGACCGGTCGGAGCCGTGCGTCCCAGAGCGACGCGCACCTTGCCCAGAATCTCATCCCTGGCTGCGCTCATGACCGCCTCCGCCACTCGCGGATGCCGTAGGCGACCAGGGCCACGACTGCCGCCGCCGCGATGACTTTCGCCGCCTGCTCGCGGCGCGGCGTCATTTGCGAATCAGGCGCGGCCTCGTCCGGCGAGACGGGGACCTGTTCATCAGGCGTCACGTCAGGCACGCCAACCTCCCTTGTCTGCGCTTCAATACTCTCTCCGGCCATCTCCTCACGCGGCGAGGTGGCGACGTGCGCGACGGCCAGGGCGGGATCGGCCGTCTCAGGGGCATGGGCGCGCCACCAATCCCGAAAGCCGCCTTCGAGCGCCGGGAACGGGCGCGCATCCGTCCAGCGGTTCAGGGGCGGCGGCAGTGATTGGAGCCACCCGTCCCGCGCCAGGGGCGTTTGCGCAGCGATGCCCAGGCCGGCCGCTGTTTCGTACAGGAAGGGCGACGCGAAGACGGCGGCCCCGGCTGAGGCCGCGACGCGCGCGGCGGCCCCGGACACCGGCCCCTCAACGGCGTCACCCTCCATCACGCGGTGGCGCAAGCGCAGGAGAATCTGGGGAATGGGAATCTTGACCGGGCAGATCTCGCCGCACGCGCCGCACAAGGACGAAGCGAACGGCAGATCGCCGGCGGCCTGCGTGCCGAGTAACTGCGGCGCGAGGATCGCGCCGATGGGGCCGGAGTAGACCCAGCCGTAGGCGTGCCCGCCGACACTGTTGTACACCGGGCAGGTGTTGAGGCACGCGCCGCAGCGAATGCACAGCATCGTCTCGCGCGTCACTTCGTCCTGCAACACGCGGGTGCGCCCGTTGTCCAGGAGCACAAGATGGAACTCCTGCGGGCCGCCCTCGTCCGGGTCGCGGCGCGGGCCGGTAATGAACGACGTATAGCACGACATCTTCTGCCCGGTCGCGCTGCGGGCGAGGAGCTTGAGCAGCACGGCCAGGCTCTGCATGTCCGGCACGACCTTGTCAATGCCAACGACGGCGACGTGGAGCGGCGGCAGCGTCGTGCACATGCGGGCATTGCCCTCGTTGGAGACGACGACAATCGCGCCCGTCTCGGCGACGACGAAGTTCGCGCCAGAGATGCCCATGTCAGCGTTCAGGAACTCCTCGCGCAGCCGCTCGTGGGCGATTTGGGTCAGGACCTTCGGGTCCGGCGGGGCCTGGACGCCGAGCTTCGCATTGAACAGGTCGGCGATGCCCTCCTTCGTGAGGTGCACGGCCGGCACGATGATGTGGGACGGCGTGACGCCGGCGAGCTGGATGATGTACTCGCCCAGGTCCGTCTCGACCACGGAAATGTCAGCGGCCTGGAGGGCGTGGTTCAGCTCGATCTCCTCGGTCGCCATGCTCTTCGACTTGACGACGCGCCGGACGCCGTGCTGCTGCGCGATGTCCAGCACGATCCGCTGGGCCTCGGCGGCGTCCCGCGCCCAGTGGACGTATCCGCCCGCCTCGGTCACGCGCTGCTCCACCTGCTCCAGGTACGTGTCGAGGTGGTCAATGGCGTGCATCCGAAGGTCGTGGCCCGCCTGGCGCAGCGCCTGCCAGTGGTCCTGCCCGATAATGTCTACCAGGGCGGCGCGGTTGCCCAGGAACTTGCTCGTCGCCTTCTGCACCGACGGCGGCATGTGCGGCGGGACGCGCTGCGTGTTCTCGCGGAAGGCAATGTGACTCACGGTGTGTGTCATGTCGACCCCCTCTCAGCGGGACGCCAGGATTTCGGCGATGTGCAGCGTGCGGATGGGCGATTTGGCGCGGCGCAGGCCGCCGGCGATGTTCATGAGGCAGCCGGCGTCCCCGGCCACGACGACCTCCGCGCCCGTCGCCTCGATGTTGCGCACCTTCGTCAGCATCATCGCCTGCGACACTTCGGGGTAGATGACGCTGAAAGCGCCGCCGAAGCCGCAGCACGTGTCTGCCTGGGGCAGCGGAATCAGCTCGATGTCGCGCACGGCGGCCAGGAGTTGCCGCGGCTGCTCGCGCAGGCCGAGGCCGCGCAACCCGTGGCACGAGGCGTGGTAAGTGACCTTGTGCGGGAAGCGCGCCCCGACGTCGGTGACGCCCAGCACGTCTACCAGGAAAGCCGTCAGCTCGTAGGTGCGCGCCACGGCCTGCTTCACCGTTTCGTGGGCGACGTCGCCCTCCGGGAACAATTCGAGGTAGTGGTGGCGCACCATGTCCACGCACGAGCCGGACGGCGAGACGATGTAGCCGTCGGTCTCGCCGAAGGCGGCGAGCCACTGGCGGGCCACTGTACGCGCCCGGCTCTGGAAGCCGGTGTTGTAGAAGGGCTGGCCGCAGCACGTCTGCGCCTGGGGCATCTGGCACGTGACGCCGAGCCGCTCCAGAACCGAGACCATGCTCTTCAAAGCGTTGGGGTAGAACTGCTCGTGCAGACAGGTGACAAAAAGCTGAGCCGTGATTGCCATGACCGCCCCTCTCGAGTCGTTTGAGGTTGCCGAACGGCACGGGTGTAGTATACCCCAGGCGGCGGAGGGCGGCAATCGCCGCTAGGGCGCTTCATTTGGAGAACGGGGAAATCCACTGTATAAGACTCCCATGAATCTCTACGCCATCAGCGATCTCCACCTCGGCCACCGCTCCAACCGCGACGCGCTCAAGGCCCTGCCGATTCACCCCAACGACTGGCTCATCGTCGCCGGCGACGTCGGCGAGACCGAGGCGCACCTCGACTTCGCCCTGCACTATCTCACCCAGCAGTTCCAGCGCGTCGTCTGGACACCGGGCAACCATGACCTGTGGACACTGCCATCGGACAAGACCGGAACGCGCGGCGAGGCGCGCTATCGGCGCCTGGTGGACATCTGCCGCAAGTACGGTGTGCTGACGCCCGAAGACCCGTACACCCCGTGGCCGCCCGCCAATCCGATGTGTCTACTCGCGCCGCTGTTCGTCCTCTACGACTACTCGTTCCGGCCCGACCACGTCGAGCTGTCGCGCGCCATTGAGTGGGCCGCCGAGAGCGGCATCGTGTCCAGCGACGAAGAGATGCTCTACACCGAGCCGTACCCGTCGGCGACGGTGTGGTGCGCGCTGCGGGCGCGCTACACCGAAAAGCGGCTCGCCGCCGCCGCGACCGCCCTCCCCTTCGTGCTCATCAACCACTTCCCGCTGCGCCATCACCTGGTGCATCTCCGCCACATCCCGCGCTTCTCGCTGTGGTGCGGCACGCGGCGCACGGAAGACTGGCACACGCGCTTCCACGTGCGGGCCGTCGTCTACGGCCACCTGCATATGCGAGGCACGCACATCGTGGACAACGTGCGTTTCGAGGAAGTCTCCCTCGGCTATCCCAGGCAGTGGAACCCGCAGCTCGGCATCCAGGGCTACCTGCGCCGCATCCTGACCGCGCCCGAATAGGACAAAGCCCTGCGCGGGCGGGAGAGCCGCCTCGGCAGGGCTTCGCGTGTCTCAGGACGGAAAGCGACTTGGGTTAGCGGATTTCGGCCAGGACATCGCCCAGCGTCACGGTCTTGCCCGACTGCGTGTTGAGCTGAACGAGGGTGCCGTTGCGCGGCGCTTTGATCTCGTTCTCCATCTTCATCGCCTCGAGCACCAGCAGCGGCTGGCCCGCCTCGACCTTCTCGCCCGGCTGCACCAGGATGCGCGTAATCAGCCCCGGCACCGGCGCCTTGACCCGACCGTCGCGGCTCATCGGGCGCGAGGTCGTGACCTCAAGGTCGCGCACCTCGACCGTGTGCCGGCCGCGGTACGAGCGAATCCACTGAAGGTCGCGGTCCACGGTAATCTCATACGGCCCGTTGTCGGTGATGATCCAATCCAGCGCATCGGTCCCGTCGAGGCTCGACACGCTCACCGGCACGGTGTAGCCGTCAACCGTCACATTGAAGCTCGTCTCGTTGGCCGGCGGCAGTGTGACCTCGATCTCGTACGTCTGGCCGTCAACAGTCACGGCAATCTTGCTCATCAATGACTCCTGTTTATGGCTAGGCTGGCAAACGCCGCGCGTCTTGGTGCCAGCCAGAGCGCACGCGAGCGGGCGTGACCGGCCGGCCGGCGCGGTTGCGTACGAGATAGGCAACCGCCGCCGCGATCGCCATGTCGCGGCGGTCGCTGTCGTTGGCGAGATTGCCCGTCAGCTCGCGGTGGGCGAACGCGGTTGAGTAGTGGCCGCTGACGAAGTCCGGGTCGTCGAGGATGCGTTGGAGGAGAGGGACGGTGGTCTGCACGCCGGCAATGGAGAATTCCGACATGGCGCGCTGGGCGCGGCGCACCGCCTCATCTCGATTCGCCCCCCACACCACCATCATCGCCAACAGCGGATCGTAGTGCACGGGAATGTCGCAGCCACGGTATGCGTAGGTGTCCACGCGGACGTAGGGGCCGGCGGGAAGGCGGTAGGCCGTCAGGCGGCCTGGGCTGGGGAGGAAGCTATTCCACGGATCCTCGGCGCTCACGCGGCACAGGATGGACCAGCCGCGAAGCGTGATGTCGCTTTGCGTCATCCCAAGCGGTTCGCCGGAAGCTACGCGCAGCTGCTGCTGAACCAGGTCAACCTCGGAGATCATCTCGGTGATGGGATGCTCGATCTGGAGGCGCGGCTTGATCTCGGTAAAGTAGAACTCCCCCGCCTCGTCGGCCACGAACTCGACCGTGCCGGCATTCTCGAACTGGAACAGACGGGCGATCTGCACGCCCATGTCGCGCAGCGTCTCCCGCTGCGCCTGGGACAGAAACGGCGACGGCGCTTCTTCGACGATCTTCTGATTGCCCACCTGGATGGAGCCTTCGCGCTCGCCGAGGTGAACAATGTTTCCCTGCTTATCCCCGATCACCTGAACCCCGATTTGGTGCGCGGGCAACAAGGCGTGCTCGAGGTACACCCGCTTGTCGCCATAGACCGTGTAGCTCTCGGTCTGTGAATGGCGAACGGCGTCCGCCAGGTGCTCCCGGGTGCGCACGAGATGCGCCCCACGCCCGCGCCCGCCCATGCACGACTTGATGATGACGGGGTAGCCGATCCGCTCGGCCTCTGCGCGAATGGCGTCCATCTCGCCTTCGCCGTAGCTGGCGGCGGAGTGGGGCGGCGTCTTGAAGCCGGCCTTCTCCGCCTTCGCCATCACGTCCACCTTGCAGGCGAGGTCGGCGACGAGCTTCGCGGGCGGGCCGATGAACGTGATGCCGGCCGCCGCGCACGCCTCGATGAACTCTGAGCGCTCGGCGAGGAAGCCGTAACCAGGGTGAATGGCGTCCACGCCCATCTCGCGGGCAATCTGGAGCACAGCCTCGCCGTCGGTGTAGCCGCCGGGCGTCGTGAGCTGCCGACATTGGTCGGCCAGGCGAACATGGAGCGAGCCGCGGTCTGACCCGTTGAATAACGCGACGGTGGCAATGCCCATGTCGCGGCAGGTCCGAATGATGCGCAGGGCGATCTCACCCCGGTTGGCAATCAGTACCTTCTTGAACATAGCTTATCCTTAGCTTCTCCGCCGCGGCGTGGGCGTCCCAGGGGACGACTCACGCCGCGAGCGATGAAATGGGCGAGTGGTATCAGGCGGGCGACAGGCCGTGCTTCTTCGGAACGTGGCGCTCGCGCTTAGAGAGTGTCAGCTCCAGGGCGCGGATCAGGATGCGCCGCGTGTCCTTCGGCTCGATGACGTCGTCAATCAGGCCGCGCGACGCGGCGACATACGGGTTGTTGAACTTGTCCTCGTAGTCGTCCACCAGCTCCTTACGCCGCGCCGCCGGGTCCGGCGATGCCTTGACGTCGGCGCGGAAGAGGATGTTGACCGCGCCTTCCGCGCCCATGACCGCGATCTCCGCGTTGGGCCAGGCGTACAGCAGGTCGCCGCGCAGGCCCTTGCTGCTCATGACGCAGTAGGCGCCGCCGTAGCTCTTGCGCAGGATGACCATGAGCTTCGGCACCGTTGCCTCGGAGTACGCATAGATCATGCGCGCGCCGTTGCGAATGATGCCACCGTACTCCTGGTGCGTGCCGGGCAGGAAGCCGGGCACGTCCTGGAGGGTGATGATCGGAACGTTGTAGGCGTCGCACAGGCGAATGAAGTGGGCCGCCTTGATCGAGGCCTTGATATCAATGCAGCCGGCCAGGAACATGGGCTGATTGGCGACGATGCCGACGACGTAGCCGTTGAGGCGGCCGAAGCCGACGACCATGTTCTCCGCCCACAGCTCATGCACTTCCAGGAAGCGCCCATCGTCGAGGACGCTGGCGATGACCTTGCGCACGTCGTAGGGCTTGCGCGAGTCCACCGGGACGATCTCTTCCAGCTCGGTGCAGCGCCGCTCCGGGTCGTCCACCGGCGGCACGTAGGGCGGGTCTTCCTTGTTGTTGGACGGCAGGTAGCTGAGCAGCTCGCGCACCTGCATGAGGCACTCAGGGTCGTCCTTCGCCAGGAAGTGGCTGACGCCGCTCTCGCGGCTATGGACGAGACCGCCGCCGAGCTGGTCCTGGGTCACGTCTTCCTGCATGACGGCGCGGACCACGTCCGGGCCGGTGATGAACATGTAGCTGTTCTCGGTCATGAAGACGAAGTCGGTGAGCGCCGGCGAGTAGACCGCGCCGCCGGCGCACGGGCCGAGGATCACCGACAACTGCGGGATCACGCCCGAGGCCTCACAGTTGGCGTCGAAGATGCGCGCGTAGCCGCCGAGGCTGTCCACACCCTCCTGGATGCGCGCACCGCCGGAGTCGTTCAGGGCGATGAACGGGCAGCCGTACTCCAGGGCCATGCGCATCGCCTTGACGATCTTGTTGGCGTGCATCTCGCCCAGCGAGCCGCCCATGACCGCCGCATCCTGAGCGGCGGCGAACGCATGGCGGCCGTTGATGAGGCCGAAGCCCGTGACGCAGCCGTCGCCGAAGCGGGACTTCTTGCCGCCCATGTAGGTGTCATAGCGCGGCAGCACGAGGGTGTCAATCTCGGTGAAGGTGCCGGGGTCGAAGAGGATATTGATACGCTCGCGCGCCGTCAGGCGGCCCTTCTTGTGCTGTCCGTCAATGTCGCCCTGCGAGCCCAGCGCCTGAGCCTGGCGCTCGTGCAGCTTCTCGATGTACATGTCCATCGTCTTGCCATTCTCGGTCACCTCGGCGGCGGGCTTTTCCGTCGTATCCATAAGTCGAGCCTCCTGTGCGAGTGTATCTCCCCTGCGACCATGAGCAGGCATATGAGTCCGGGGTCAGAATTAGGATGATTATACGGCTGCCAGCGTCGGCAGCTTTGCCGCGTGCCGCAGAACAGCCAGGGTGAGCACGTAGCCGTCCATGATCCGCCACCACCCCACGGGCGCGGCCGCCATGGGCAGAGTCACGCTCGGCGCCAGCCCCAGGCGCATGTCGGCCCACTCGGTGGTGCGGGCCTGTCCGTGCGCCGGTGTGTCCAGCGGAATCGCCTCCACGTCAATGCAGCGCGTGTCCACAGTCAGGCCCAGGCGCAGCGCCTTGAGCATGGCCTCCTTCGCGCTCCAGATGATGGTCACGAGGGTATCGCGGAACGCTTCAGGCGCGTGATCCACCTGGGTCAGCTCATCGCGGGTAAAGAAATCGGCGACGAACTCGCGTCCGCGATGCTCGATGCGCTCGATATCGGCGCCAATCTCGATTTTCTCCGCCGGCGCGCC
The DNA here is from genome assembly GCA_046328525.1 of Anaerolineae bacterium. Classification (GTDB taxonomy): domain Bacteria; phylum Chloroflexota; class Anaerolineae; order Epilineales; family JAHCIE01; genus JBDHWG01. The sequence continues at coordinate 455,391 of JAXLWK010000003.1, read as the reverse complement.
GACCAGGGTGCAGTTAGGGAACAGGGGCGCTACCGCGCAGAATGAGTAAACGCCGGAGTGGCTGATAGACAGGCTCACCGGCAGGCGGCTGCGGAGTGTCGCAAAAGGCGCGCCGTCGGGATCGTTGCCGATAGCCAGCGCATCCAGCGGGATCTGGGTGTGGGTGAGATGCCGCAGATACCCTTGTAGCAGGTGCTTCGCCGTCCAGCGGCCGAGCAGCCAGTCGCGGCGGCGCTTCGGGATTGTGAGGCGCGCCAGCCGGGCGCTTTCCGTCGAAGCCAGCAGGCCGGCCGGCGCATCGCCGGCTGACAGCGCCGGGTGAGCCGAGATCGGCTGCACCAGCCACTCAACCTGGCCGTTAGCGTCCAGGGGTATCTGGCCGTCCAGATAGGTTGTTGTGTCAAGTGTCATCGCAGGTGTACCTCGCTCTTGACCAAGATGGCTTGCGGGCGTGCAAGATACCCTAAAATCGGCAAACAGTCAAGGCGTTCGGAGATCGCCCCGGCGGCGGCGGTCAGGCTCACACGCCTGCCAGCCCTCCACCAGAACGACCTCCTGCGACCGGCGCTCCAATGCGGGCTTCGGTAGAGACGCGGCATGGCGCGTCTCCACGCCATGCGCGTCTCTATCGTTGTCCGCTACTTGAGCGTCATGCCGCTCGGCAGCTTCACCGTGCGGTAACCCCGCATGTCCACGTACACGTTGCCGGCGTCGTCAATGACCTGGGCGTCGAACGCCTCGCCATCGCTGACCGGCGTCACCACGGCGTACAGGCGGCGTCCCTCGGCCTCGGCCGGCTGACGGTAGGCCGTCACCGTGCCAATGGCCTCAGGCAGCGCCAGCGTATCTCGGGCGACCATCTCCCACATCCCCGCCGTCTGGAAGCAGAACTCGATCAGGCGCGGGGCCACGAGCGAGGCGACGTCGTCGGGCGCGGAGTTGGCCGGCAGGCCGTGCACCATCAGGCCGATGGCCTTGTCCGCTTGCACCTCGACCCGCTCGAGCACCTGGTAAGCCGGGCCGTGGAAGTAGGTCTTGTAGATCTCTTCCTTGTCCAGTCCGCGGCCCTCAGGGTCCAGCGTGGGCGCTTCCCCGGTCGGCTTCGGCAGCTCCTCGCGGGTCAGCCGAACGTTCGCGGTGAAGTGGACCACCACCTGGGCAGGCAGCTCCGGCTTCGGCCGCGTCACCGACTTGAGGGTCGTGTAGGCGATCAGTTCGCCGTTGGCCGCTGGCTCGATGCGCGCCTCCAGGTACAGCGTGCGCGGCTGGTGTCGGTGGAACTTGAACGGGCTGCCGAAGCTCTCGTTCTCCACTGCCGCCACGTTGTAGCCCGGCGCGAGCAGGCTCGCCAGCTCGGCAAACGACTCGGTGCCCATCACCCCCGGCAGCACCGGCACCTCGTTGATCTGGTGATCGAAGAGGAAGGGCTGCTCCTTCGGATCGAGCGTGGTCTCGACCTGCAAGCCACCGTAGAGCTTGACGGCCTTGACCTCGCCGATCATCAGTAGCCTCGGATCGCGCTTCGCCAGCGCCTCGTTGATCTTCTCAACGTCGGCGCCGCCGTTCGGGTCGCGCTCTTCCAGCCACACGCCCAGCCGCCCGGCGACCAGGATTTCACCCCGGGTGCCGCCGTAGGTCAGCTCGCGGCGGATGGTCGGCACGCCCGCCTCGGCCGGTAGCATGTCAATGCCGAGGGCCTCCATGATCTTCGGGACCGAGCCACGGGACGCCATGCCAATCTGGCCCCAGGCCGTCCAGTCAATCGCGATGCCGCGCGTCTCAGGCCGCCACGTGCGCATGCTGCTGCTGATCTTGCACAGCAGGTCGTTGGCGGAGCTGTAGTCGCTCTGGCCGTTGTTGCCGAAGCGGCCGGCGACGGAGCTAAAGGAGACGGTCGCCCCGATGGGCATCCCCTTCGCCGCGCGGACGAGGCTGAAGAAGCCGTCGGCCTTCACGTCGAAGACGAGGTCGAACTGGCTCGGCTCCTTGTTCGGCAGGGTGCGGTCAATGAGCAAGCCACCGGCGTGCAGCAGAACGTCAATGCGCCCGTGCCGCGCGCGGATGTCGTCCACGACCTTCGTCACCGCGTCGCCGTCGCGCAGGTCGAGGGCGTAGTAGTACGCCGTCCCGCCGGCCGCCTCGACGGCTTCCACGGCGCGCAAGGCCGCTTCACTGCGCTCAATGCCCATGATCTGCTTGTCAATGGTCGCGGGCGTTGGGCGCTCGCCGTGCGCCTTCGCGTCCTCGATGAGCTTGCGCTTCAGGGCTTCCCTGTCCGAGCGGAACAGCGCGACGTTCTCGTCGTCCCGCGCGGGCGCTGGCACGAGGTCCAGCAGGTAGAAGATACCCTGGCTGTTGGCGGCAAGGTCGGTGACGATGGCGCTGGTGATGCCGCCCGCCGCGCCTGTGACGACGAACACGCTCTCCGGGCTGAGGATCATGCCCGGCTGGCCGTCCTTCGCTGGCTTCTCGATGAGGGTGACGGTGTAGCGCAGGCCGTCGTAGTAGCCGACCTCGACGACACCGGGATCGGAGAGCGTCTCGGCGATGAGCTGGTCGGCAGGATCGGCCGTCTTGCGGCTGACCTCGAAGTCCACCGCCTTGACCGTCGTCCCCTTGCCTTCCTCGCGCATGCTCTGCTCGATGTTGAAGGCCTTGGTGAAGCCGACGACGGAGCCGCCCATCGGGGCCGTCGCGCCCTCCGCGCCGTAGCCATGCAGGCCGCCGAGGCGCGTCGCCGAGACCAGGAAGTGGTTCGGGCCGGCCAGGGCGTCGTACAGGGCGCGGGCGGCGGTGTAGAGGTTCTTGATGCGGACGCGGATGTTCTCGCGCCACGTTGCCAGGTCCATCTCCTCCAGGTTCGGCTCCACGTCCAGCGCCGGCAGCCAGTAGAGGCCCTGGATGGGACCATCGGCCAGCCACTCCTTGAGCTGGGCGTCGAGGGCGTCGGTGGCGACGCCGGGATCGAGGGTTAGCACGTTGACGCCGCGCTTCTGGAGGCGGTTGACAAGGGCCTTGCCCACGCCACCCTGATCCAGAATCACCACCACGCGGCTCGCCTCATTCAGGGTCACGCCGGTGGGCTTGCTGAATTCAAGGGTCGGGCGCAGGGCCGGCACCGGCACGCGCCGCGGCATCTTGTCCGCGTCCTCGAGCGTGCCGATGGTCGTGACCTTCGGCTTCGCTGGAGCGGGCGCAGCCGCCGGCGCGGCCGGCGCGGGAGCCGCAACCGCCGGAGCGCTCGCCGCCTTCAGCTCGGGACGCTGGTCGTAGACGAACTGAACCACGCTGCCCAGTGTCGGGTAGTCGCGCAGCTTCAGGTTCTCAATGCGCGGGATGTCGAACGCCTCGCGGATAGCCGCGAACGTCTCCGCTTGCTTCACCGTGTCAATGCCCAGGTCCGCCTCAAGGTCGGAGTCCATGTCGAGCATCTCTTCGGGATAGCCGGTCTTGTCTGCGACGACTTGCAGCACCTTGGCCGTGACAGCATCGGGGCCAGCGGGGGCAGCCGCCGGCGCGGCCGGCGCGGGAGCCGCAACCGCCGCAGCCGCCGGAGCGCTCGCCGCCTTCAGCTCGGGACGCTGGTCGTAGACAAACTGAACCACGCTCCCCAGCGTTGGGTAGTCGCGCAGCTTCAAGTTCTCGATGCGCGGGATGTCGAACGCCTCGCGGATGGCTGCGAACGTCTCCGCCTGCTTCACCGTGTCAATGCCCAGGTCCGCCTCAAGGTCGGAGTCCATGTCGAGCATCTCTTCGGGGTAGCCGGTCTTGTCCGCGACGACTTGCAGCACCTTGGTCGTGACAGCGTCGCGGCCAGCGGGCGCCGCGGCCGGCGCCGGAGTGGGCGCGGGCGCAGCCGTGAACGTCGGAGCGGGCGCGGACGGCGCAGCGGCGGGGGGCGGGGGCGGGGCCACTGGCGCGGGAGCCGCCACCGGAGCCGAAGCCGCCTTGAGGTCGGGGCGGTGGTTATAGACGAACTGGATCACACTGCCCAGAGTCGGGTAGTCGCGCAGCTTCAGGTTCTCGACACGCGGGATGTCGAACGCCTCGCGGATGGCCGCGAACGTCTCGGCTTGCTTCACCGTGTCAATGCCCAGGTCCGCCTCGAGGTCGAGGTCCGGGTCGAGCATCTCCTGCGGATAGCCCGTCTTCTCGGCGACGACCGCCATCACGCGCTCGGCCACCACATCGGTGGACGGCGCGGGGGCAGGGACCGCCGCAGGCGCGGCGGCCGGAGCCGGAGCAGGGGCGACCGGGGCAGGCGCAGCGGCCGGAGCCGGAGCAGGAGCGGCAACGGCCAGGTCGGGCCGGTTGGTGAGAACGAAGCCGACCACGCTGGCGATCGTCGGGAAGTCGCGCAGGCGCAGGTTCTCGACACGCGGGATGTCGAACGCCTCGCGAATGGCCGCGAACGTCTCCGCCTGCTTCACCGTGTCAATGCCCAGGTCCGCTTCGAGGTCCAGGTCTACGTCCAGCATGTCGGAGGGGTAGCCCGTCTTTTCGGCGACGACTTGCAGCACCTTGGCGGTCACAGGATCAATGCCAGGCGCGGCGGAGGCGGGGGCCGCAGCGGACGCCGGGGCCGGCGCCACTGGCGCAGGAGCAGCGGGCGCGGCGACGGCCAGGTCAGGCCGGTTGGTGCGGACGAAGCCCACCACGCTGGCGATTGTCGGGAAGTCGCGCAGGCGCAGGTTCTCGACGCGCGGGATGTCGAACGCCTCGCGGATGGCCGCGAACGTTTCAGCCTGCTTCACTGTGTCAATGCCCAGGTCCGCTTCAAGGTCCAGGTCTACGTCCAGCATGTCCGGCGGGTAGCCCGTCTTCTCGGCGACGACCTTGAGCACCTTCTCGACCACGGGATCCACCGCCGGGGCGGCGGGCGCGGCCGGGGCCGCCGCAGGCGCAACGGGGGCGGGGGCCGGCGCGACCGGAGCGGGCGCGGGCGCGGGGGCGGCGGCGGCCGGCGCTGCCCCAGGCTTGGGAGCGGGCGGCGGTGGTGGCGCAGCCGGCTCGACGCGCGGCGACGGCGCGGGTGGCTGGGGCCGCTGCTGCGAGACAACAGGGGCGGTCGGGGCCGCCGCCCGGGTCTCAGTCGGCATTGCCATGGGCAGCGGGCGGAAGCCTGCCGCGCCGTCGCCGGGGGCCGCAGCGCGCACCGAGGGGCCAACGCCGTACTGCCACGTGCTCGGCGCGGGATTGCGCGGCGGGAAGCCCTGGGCCTTGATGCGCAGGACGCGCTTCACGATCTCGGTCTCGGCGCGGTCGTAGCCGCACTGCACGGCCAGCCAGTAGTTGTACAGGGCCGGGTTGTCCACGCGGTCCAGACCGCCGGGGATGCGCCGCGTCAGGGTCATGGAGATCTGGGAGCCGAAGCCGGCCGCCAGGTGCAGCGCATACTGAACCGGATAGCGGCCGCCACGGCTGAGGGTAAGCGGCCCCAGGTCAGGGTCCACTTCCTTGAAGTTGGGCACGGGCGGCACGATGCCGTACTCGAGGATCTTGACGGCGATCACGTCTTCGATTCCGACGCCCATCGGGTGGCCGGTGAAGCCCTTCGTGTTCGCCATGATAATCTGGTTCGCCGCGTCGCCGAATGTCTGCCGCAGGGCCATGACCTCGGCCGAGGCGCTGCCGCCGCGAGCCGGTGTGAACGTCTCGTGGGACATGAACACCATCTGCGGGGCCATGCTGTAGCGGTCCGTGCCGAAGCGGCGCTCGGCGGCGTAGACCAGGCGCTCCATGACGAGGCCGATGTGGCTGACGTCGAGGCGCGTGCCGTGGTAGGCGCTGTTGTCGGTCTCGCTGCTGAGCAGCTCGACGATGCCGCGCATGCCGCGCTCGCGCACCGCGTCTTCGCTCTCGACCACCAGGGCGCACGCGCCCATGCCGAGCAGCGTCCCGTGGCGGCGACGGTCGAAGGGCAGCGCGGCCTCTTCCACCCGGTCATCGGTCGCAGCTGCGCCGGTCGAGAGGAAGCCCGCGCCAATCCACTCCATGAGGTTATCGCTGGTCACGTCGTCCGCGCCGATGACAATCACCCGGCGGCAGCGGCCGCTACGGATCCAGTCCTCGGCGATGGCGACGCCCTGGGCGGTGCTGGCGCACGCCGCGTTGACGTGGGTGTTCGGGCCGCGCGCGCCGATGTACTCGGCGAACTGGCTGTGGCCCATCGCCAGGATGCGGAAGATGAAGCGGCGGTCGAACTCATACGGCTCGCGCTCCAGCGCCTCGCGGATCTCGGCAACGCGGCGCTCGATCTCGCGCAGAGCGCCGTCATCCTGGGTGTACAGCCGCAGGTCTTCCAGCATTTCGAGCTGTTCCCTGCGGTTGACCCAGGTGTGGTAGCGGGTCAGCTCGTCAGCGAAGCGATCGCCGCCGGGGAACGCGCTGGCGAAGACGACGCCGGTCTCGTCGCGCATGGACTCGGGGAGGAGCCACTTCTCAGGCAGGTACTTGCCTGTACTCGTCGGTCGGTACGTCTGCACCAGGGGGATGCCGGCTTCGCGGAGAGCGTCGAGGCCGGCGGCCATCGCCAGCTGCGTCGTGATGTCGAGCGCCTCGACGAGCTTGGCGGACACGCCGTACTCCTCGGTCAGGTCGAACGGGCCACCCCGGCCGGCGAGCTTGATGACCTCGTCCGGATTGGTGATGGTCTCGAAGCTCCCGCTGCCGTCCTCGCTCTTCACGAGGCGGGTGACGTGCTTCTTGAGCATGAGCTTGCGGAAGCGCTCCGGGATCAGGTCCACAAACTGCTCACCGCGCAGGATGCGCAGGGCGTTGTCCGGGTCCATGACCGGTTTGTTGGCGCCGGGTAGGCCCAGGCCGGTGCCGGAGACCACCACCGAGCCGAGGGGCGCGTCGTTGCGGTCATACGGCTTGCGCGCCGTCGCCCCGCTGCTCATCTGAGCGAGCGCCTGGGTGAGCATGTGCAGCGCGTCGGCGGATGCCTGGGGCGCTGGCGCTGCGGCGACTGGCGGAGCCGGAGCGACCGGAGTCGGCGGGATCGGCGCGGCCACTGCGGCTGGGCGAGCCTGCTCCGGCGCGGGCGCGTCAACCTCGGTACGCACAGGGCCGTTGGCGGCCGTCGTCACGGACGGGCGTCCATTGCCTGTGGCGGTTGGCTGTGAATCTTGCATAGCATACCCCGCTGCATACAGGCCGCATAGGGCTTGGTTAAAGGATGGAAGCTCACCCGTCTTGGGATGGTTCGTGAACAGGGAAACGACACCAGGCTGCTTGCCCACAACGTCGTCCACAAAGCCCTTGAGGGCCTTCTTGGGGCCGACCTCGACGAAGGTGCGCACACCCTCGCGATACAGCGTTTCGAGGCCCTTCACCCACTGCACGGTCGCGGCGATCTGCTGCTGGAGGATGTCCTTGATAGCAGTGACGTCGGTGGGGTACAGGTCGCCGGTGACGTTGCCGACCAGTGGCAGCTTCGGCTCGTAGATGTGCAGCCGATCGAGCACCTGGCGCAGCGGAGCGCTGGCCGGAGCGACGATGCGGGTGTGGAAGGCGTGGCTGACCGGGATGCGAACAGCCTGGTAGCCCTTCTGCTGGAACAGCTCGATGGCCTTCTCGACCGCCTTGCTCTCGCCGCCGATGACCGACTGGTTAGTGCTGTTGATGTTGGCCGGGACGACGTAGCCGTCCACTTCCTTGATGGTCGCCTCGATGACGTCAATTGGCGCCATCACCGCAGCCATCCAGCCATTGTCCCCCATACTCACCTTCGTCATCTCGCTCCCACGTGCGGCCGCGGCTTCCATAGAGTCCGCGTAGGGCATGATGCCTGCCGCGCCTAGCGCCGCGTACTCCCCTAGCGAATGCCCCATGACCATGTCCGGCTTGAAGCCGTACTCGGCCAGCAGCCTCCGCAGAGCTTCGTCCATTGTCAGCATCGCCGGCTGACAGATGGCCGTCTGCATCAAGTCGTACTCAGCCTGCCTAACCGCGCTGGGGTCCTGCGAGTCGATGAAGATGTAGCTGGTCAGCGAGCGGCCGAGGATGGGAGTCATCACAGCGTCCGCTTCCTTGAAGGTCTCGGCAACCACAGGCTCGAGCGAGACAAGCTCGCGGCCCATGTTCGTGTACTGGCTACCCTGGCCCGGGAACAGGAAGGCGACCTTGCCGGGCTTCGGGCCGCTGCCGCGGAAGATGCCCTGGTTCGACATCGCCCTCCACGCCGCGGGGTTGTCGAAGCCGGCAGCCTTGCGCGCCTTCTCCAGGCGCTCGAGCAACTCGTCGTGGCCGCCGAAGTCAATGACCAGGCGCTCCTGCGCGCTGACATCGGCCAGGTCGGGGGCCTCGCGGAGGGGCGGCGTGTATCCTTCGCGCACGCGCTGGAATACCTCGTCGAGCTTGTCCTTCAGCTCGACCGCGTCCCGCGCGCCAATCGCCAGGATGCCCCGCACGGGTGGCCGTCCGTGGGATGCCTTGCCCGAGGGGCCGGCGGGCGCCGGAGGCAGCCCCGCAACGGGCAGGCTCGCGGACGGCCGGTTTGCAGTTGAGCTAGGCAGGCTCCCCGCCGGCTTAGGTTGGCTCTGCTCAGTGCTGGCCGCGGGGGTTACCGAGGCGCTCTGGTAGTACTGGCGTGTCTTCTCAAGTAGGCCCGGTACGTGCTCTTCGAGCACGACGTGGAAGTTCGTGCCGCCGAAGCCATACGCGCTCACGCCGGCGCGGCGTGGGAAGCTCTTCGGCTCAGGCCAGTCCTGGAGATTGTGGTTGACGAAGAACGGCGTCTGGGCGAAATTGATGTTCGGGTTCGGCTTCTCGGCGTGGAGCGTGGGCGGCAGCTTCTTGTGGTAGATTGCCATCGTCGCCTTCAGCAGCCCCGCCGCGCCGGCGCCGGCCTTGAGGTGGCCGATGTTGCTCTTGGCCGACCCCAGGGCGATGCTCTGCTTGGGGGCGCCGCCGAAGACCGACGACAGACTCTCGACCTCGACAACGTCGCCGACCTTCGTGCTGGTACCGTGGGCCTCGATCAACGTCGCCGTCGCCGGATCCAGGCCGGCGTCCTGCCAGGCGCGGATGGCGGCGAGCTGCTGGCCGATCGGGTTGGGGGCCGTAATGCCCTTGCCGCGGCCATCGCTCGCCCCGCCGACGCCGCGAATCACGGCGTAGATTTTGTCGCCGTCGCGCTCGGCGTCCGCCAGGCGCTTGAGCATGAAGCTCGCCGAGCCTTCGCCCATGACGAACCCGTCTGCCCCGTCGCCGAACGGCCGCGTGCCGGTGTTGCTGAGCGCGCCAATCTTGCAGAATTTGACGAAGGTGTTCGCGCCCATGTTGCGGTCAACGCCACCACAAACGACCGCGTCGCAGTGATGCTGGTTCAGCAGATCGCATGCAGCGTCGAGGGCGGCCAGGGCGCTGGCGCACGCGGCGTCGGTAATGAAGTTCGGTCCGCGCAGATTCAAGACGTTGGCGACGCGGCCCGCGACGATGTTCGGTAGCTCGCCAGGCATCGTATCCTCGGTGATGGGAAGAATGTTGCACGTGATCTCGTTGTGCATCGTTTCCACCATCGAGGCGCGAGCTTCCTTGGGCAGCGCCTGGAACGCCGGCGCTTTCTCCAGCGCGTGGACATACTCCGGGAACATGATGCGCAGGTGGGTCTGGTAGTGCAGCTCGCCACCCATCGCCGTGCCGAGGACGACGCCCGTGCGCTCCGTGTCGAGCGGGCGGTTCGGGTAACCGTAGTCCTCCAGCGCCTGGGTGGCAATCGTCACGGCCCATTGCTGACCCTCGTCCATGGCGGCCGCGACCCTGGGCGGAATCTTGTATCGCTTCCAATCAAACTCGAAACCGCGCACGAAACCCCCGATCTTGCTGTAGGACTTGTCGGGGACGAGCGGGTCTGGATCGTAGTAGTCGGCGATGCTCCAGCGCTCGGGTGGGACTTCAATGATGCTATAGCGCTTGTTTGCGATGTTGTCCCAGAACGCCGGCGCCGATGGAGCATCGGGGAGTATTGCGCCCACTCCCACGATGGCGATTGCGTGCTCGATCGCACGATCTGGAGATGATGCCATGCTTGCGACTCCTTGTGCCGTCTTGGGGGCGTGGTGAGACGCCGGCCGATCCGGCGTCTCACCCACCTATCGTCACTTAGACGGGAATGCCTCGTTGAGTTTGGCGGCAACAAAGTTCATGTCTTCGATCTGACAGGCCTGCGCCTGCATGATGGCCGGCAGGTTCATTGCGTTCGCCAGGTTCGGGTCCTTCTGGCCCGCGGCCATCGCCCACTTCAGGCCGTCGGACGCGATCTTCATCGCGGCGTCGCGGGCGTGGATTCGCGCCATCGCCTTCTGTGTCTCGTGGTTGAGCGGGATGGCGCGCGTCGGCTGGTCAATGACCCGCTCGGAGAAGACGGCCGCCGTCTCGGCGTAGGCAATCAGCTCGCCGAGGCGGAACAGGACATGCTGGTTGCGCGTCAGGCGGTCAACGCGCGCCCGTTCGAGCAGTGTCGCCAGCGCGCGCAGCCCCAGGGCGGCCGCAGCCGCGCCGGTGTCCGACGTCCTGGCGGCGACGTCGTCGAGTTTCTTAGCCCAGTCGAGGTAGTACGCGCCCTGGGTCTTGAGGTGGAACTGCCAGCGGTCGCGGGCGATGGTCCACTCCATGATCTCCGACGTCCCTTCGTAGATGCAGGTGATGCGGACGTCGCGCTTGATCTTCTCGACCATGTACTCCTTGGTGTAGCCGTAGCCGCCGTGGGCCTGGATCGCGTCCTCAGCCGCCTTGTTGCCGGCCTCGGTCGCCATGTACTTCGCCACAGCGCCTTCGGTCTGCTGCTCCGGGTCGCCATCGTCAATGCGCTGCGCCGTCCACTCGATGTACGAGCGGGCTGCTTCGAGGCGCACGGCGTTGGGGACGATGAGCTTGTGGGTGTAGCCCTGCTTCTGGCTCAGCGGGCCGCCGCCCTGGATGCGATCCTGGGAGTAGGGAATGGCGCGCTTGAGCGCCGCCCAGCCGGCCCCGAGACCAAAGGCTGCCACCATGAGGCGGGTGTAGCCGAACACGGCCTGCGCCTGGGCCAGGCCCTGGCCCTCGACGCCACCCACCAGGCGATCCACCGGCACGTAGACATCTTCGAGGAACAGCGCCGCCGTGTTGCTGGCGCGGATGCCGTGCTTATCCTCGGGCTTGCCGTGGGTGAAACCGGGGGTGTCTTTCTCGACGACGAACCAGGTAGGCCCGCCGGGGGTGTTGGCGAGAATGGTGTAGATCGCCGCCACGCCGCCGTTGCTGATCCACTGCTTGCGGCCATTGATCTTGTAGCCGACGATCTTACCGTCCTCTTCGACGGCGACCGCCTTCGTGGTCAGAGAGCCGAGGTCACTACCGGCCTGAGGCTCGGTCGCGCCGTAAGCTACGAGCAACCCCTCGTCGGCGATGCGGCCCATCCACAGTTTCTTTTGCTCTTCTGTCGCACCGACAGTAATCGGATCGGTCCCCAGGAACGTCGCCAACACGCCAGTGGCAATACCCAGGTCAATGGCCGCCATCGCTTCGGACACGCGATAGATGTCGTAAGCGCCGCCGCCCAGACCACCGTATTCCTCTGGGATGAACAACAAGTGGAGACCAACATTGGGGCCGTAGAGATCCTCAAGGACGCGGGTGGGGAATTCGTCCTTATAATCCAGCTCGAGAAGATATTCCGGCGTCAGCTCGCGCTCGGCGTACTCCTGAAGCGTGGAGAGGATCATGTCCAGGGTGTCCGCATCGAAGCCGGCCATAGGCACTCTCCTTCTCTAGACTCAATAGGATGTACAGCCTGTTTCCCGTAGTGTTCAGGCCATGCCCTACATGATACTTCAGTTTTCAGAATTGTGTAGGGGCGAACTATCCATGTAATAGTAAGAAATCTTCACTTTAATTCAAGTCAAATGGAATGGCCCCGAACCGCGAGGGCACGGGGGCGAGAGAGGCTGCGGGGAGTCGCTATGGACGGCCGCTCAGGCGGTGATGAGGGGGATCACCTGCGGCACGCTGCGCGCCAGCATGTACACGGCGAGGGCGATGACGAGCCACGCGAAGTACACGCGAAGCTGCGTCGCCGACACGCGCTTGATCAGGACGACGCCAAGCGCGAGACCGATCGCGCCGAAGGCGACGAACTGCACGGTCACGAGCCAGTTGAGGGGCGACTGGGCCAGGTGGCCGAGAAGCCCGGAGGCGCTGTTCATGGCAATGATCGGCAGCGATGTGCCGACGGCAATCGGCATTTCGAGGCCGACGAGGATGACCAGGGCGGGCACGATGAGGAAGCCGCCACCCACGCCCAGGAAGCCCGTCAGGATGCCAACGCCGAGACCGGCCAGGGCCACGACGAGCCAGTTCGTCACGTGGGGAATGCCTTCCAGGGCCGGGCGCGGCGGGCGGAGCATCAGCCCGGCGACGACGAGCATGAGCATGGCGAACACGATGAGCAGCACCGGCCCCGGCAGGAGCGACGTGAAGCGCGAGCCGACGAACGCGCCGAGAATGCCCAGCCCGCCGAAGATGAGCGCCGCCCGAAGCTGCACGCGGCCGTGGCGAAAGTGCAGCCAGCTGCCGAGCAGCGCGTTCATGCCCACAATCGCCAGCGACGTGCCGACGGCCATCTCCGGCGATTGGCCGACGAGATACACCAGAACCGGCACGGTGAGAATCGAGCCACCACCGCCCAACAAACCAAGCGAAAGCCCAATCGCCACGGCCATCGCCGACGAAAGCCACCACATCGCATCCATTACACGCTTGCCTCCGCACTGCGGCCTTGAGTACAATACTCGCTTCAACCGTCGAGTTAGATGCAGCGGCGGCGCATACGGTTACAGGCAAGCTGGCTCCAGCATCGGTGTAACCTGTGGGGCGATGCTCGCATCTAAGATTACGCGACAGGGGCAATGGGATGATGTGACGACGCACGATGATAGTGACAGGAGGAAAGCCGGATGTTGTTGCGACGCTTCTATCATGAGTCGCTCGCTCAAGCCAGCTACATGGTAGGCTGCCAGAGAACGGGCGAGGCGTTGATCGTGGACCCGAACCGCCTGATTGACCAATACATCGCGGCGGCAGAGCAGGAGGGTCTGCGGATTGCCGCCATCACCGAGACTCACATCCACGCCGACTTTGTGTCGGGCGCGCGCGAACTGGCGGCGCGAACTGGCGCGACATTGTACCTATCGGACGAAGGGCCGGCCGAGTGGAAGTACGCCTTTGCCGACTCGTCGAAAGCCGTGCTCGTGCGCGACGGCGACCACTTCATGGTCGGCAACGTGCGCATTGACGTCGTTCGCACCCCAGGCCACACACCGGAACATATCTCTTTCCTGCTCACCGATACTGCCGCGTCGAATCGGCCGATGGGCATCTTCAGCGGCGACTTCGTGTTCGTCGGCGACGTGGGACGCCCGGACCTGCTGGAGAAGGCGGCCGGCATCGCCAATACGATGGAGGCCGGCGCGCGCACCCTCTACCACTCCCTCGCCCGCTTCCGCGAGCTGCCGGACTACCTCCAGGTGTGGCCGGCCCACGGCGCGGGGAGCGCGTGCGGCAAGGCGCTCGGCGCGGTTCCGCAGTCCACGGTGGGTTACGAAAAGCTCGTCGGGTGGGCGTTTCAAGTCGGCAGCGAGGACGAGTTCGTCGCCGCCGTTCTCGAAGGCCAGCCCGATCCGCCGCGCTACTTCGCCCAGATGAAGCGCATCAACAAGATCGGCCCGCCGCCGCGTCCAACCAGCCGGCCCGCCGCGTTTCCGGCCAGCCAGCTGGCGCAGGAAGTGGACGCCGGCACGCTCATCGTGGACACGCGCCCGGCCGACGAAGTCGCCACCGGCCACATCCGGGGCGTGCTCAACATCCCGGCCGGCAGCGACTTCCTGGCATGGGCCGGCTGGCTGCTGCCCTATGACAGGCCGTTCGCCCTCATCGCCGACGAGCGCGCTCTGCCGTCGGTCATGGACGACCTGGCCGCCATCGGCCTGGACAACGTCGCGGGCTACTGGCCGCCGGATGTGATCGCAACCTGGCGCGAGACCGGCCGGGAGACCCTGACCTTCCCGCGCCTGACCTCCGAGGAGGCGGCCCCCATCATCGAGCGCAACGGCGTCTTCGTCCTGGACGTGCGCACAGTGTCAGAGTACACCGAGGGCCATATCAGGGGCAGCTGCAACATTCCCCTCGGCCAGCTCACGGCGCGCATGGCTGAGGTGCCTGCCGAGGGGCCGACGATTGTCACGTGTCAGTCCGGCGGGCGGTCGCCCATCGCCGCGAGTCTCTTGCAGGCCCAGGGCCGGACGCAGGTCATCGAGATGAAGGATGGCATGTCGGGCTGGCAGGCCAACCAGTATCCAGTTGAGTAACGTGGCGCGATAACACACGAGAGGATGCGAGGAGCAACCGGATGTTTCACCTGTTCAAGCGCAAGGACCCGACCCGCGAGATTGACGCCGAAGGGCTGCGCGAGCGCATCGCCAGCGGCGACAAGCTCATCATACTCGACGTGCGCGAGGCCAGCGAGTATAACGAGGCCCACATTGACGGCAGCAAGCTCATCCCGCTCAACCAGCTTTCGATGCGGTTGAAGGACGTACCCAAGGACCGGCCCATTGTGGCGGTGTGTCGCTCGGGCAACCGCAGCAGCGTCGCGTGCGACATGCTGCGCCGCGCGGGCTACGAGAACGTGCTCAACCTCGACGGCGGCCTCGTAGGGTGGCACCGCCGTGGCTACCCCTTGAAGATGAAATCCAGGAAGACCGGCTGAGAGCCGATAGCGACGCAACTACACGGGAGACACATCAGTGACTGAACAAACTAAGCTGGCGTACGGCTTCGGCATCCATGTCAACCTGCCCTACGAGGAGGCCGTCGAGCGCACAAAAGCCGCGCTCAAGGAGCAGGGCTTCGGGGTGCTGACCGAGATTGACGTCAAAGCGACGATGAAGCAGAAGCTCAACGCCGACTTTCGCCCCTACATCATCCTCGGCGCATGCAACCCGCCCCTCGCCCACCGGGCGCTAACGACCGAACTGGACATCGGCCTGCTCCTGCCCTGCAACGTCGTCGTCTACGAGGCGGAGGGTGGCAGCGTGGTCGAAGCCATGGACCCCGAGGCGGCAATGGGTGTCGTCGGCAACCCGGCCCTGGAGCCGGTGGCGCGCGAAGCCAAGTCACGGCTGGAGAAAGCCCTCGCGACGCTCGCAAGCTAAATGCGAGATTGCGGACCGCGACCAATCCGATATACTTTCGTAGAGTTTTTTGGATAACTATCGGGATAGTGTCCTTACTGTGGATGATCTCAAGCCTGTGGACTCGTTGAGCGCCGACGCGCCTATCGCGCGACGGCGCTGGCCGCGCATCGTCGGCCTGCTCCTCATCGTTCTAGCGCCCATCGCCGCCAGCCTGCTGTACGCCGGTGCGGCCGGTCTGCCGCTGGAGCGGCTGGGCGTGCGCGGCGACAACGCTCCCGCGCCAACCTTCACCCTGCCGAGTTTTTCCGGCGGCGACGTCAGTCTCGCCGGCTACCGCGGCCGGCCCGTCGTCCTCAACTTCTGGGCCTCCTGGTGTCCACCCTGCCGCGCTGAAGCGCCCGCGATGCAGCGCGTGTGGGAGCAGTACCGCGCCCAGGGCGTGGTGTTTCTGGGGGTGAACAGTTCCGACAACGACGCGGCGGCCCGCGCCTACCTGGCCGAGTACGGCGTCACTTACCCGAACGTGCAGGACGATGTCGGCCGCGTCGCCCCCCTCTATCACGCCGACAGCCTGCCCACCACGATCCTCATTGACCGCGACGGGCGGATCGTGGGCCGCCGCGTCGGGGCCGTGCCCGAACAGTGGCTCGCCGGCCGCATCGAAGACTTGCTCAAGTGAGGTCGGGCGGCTGATGGCACTCGTGGCGAGCCTGTTCGACCGGCTGACGGCCGCGGGCGACCTGCTCTCCCTCGCGGCGGCGTTCTTCCTCGCGGCGTGGCTGGCCGAGCGGGGGGCGCGCGACGCGGGCCTGGAGCCGTCCGATGTCGCCAACGCCGGCGCGTGGCTTGGGCTGGGCGCGCTGGTCGGCGCGCGCCTGGCGTATGTCTTGCCCAACTGGTCTACGTTCCTGCGCCACCCGCTCGACCTGGTCTACGTTCAGAGCGGGCTATCGTTGTGGGGAGGCGTCGTGGGCGCGCTGGCGGCCTGGCTCTGGCTGCGGCATCGCCGTGGGCTGCCGTTGGGCCGCCTGGCCGACCTCTTCGCCCCCAATGTCGCCCTGGGCGTTGCCCTCTACGACGTACTGTGCCTCGTGCGCGGCGCGTGCGGGGGCGTCGTCGCCCTCTTCCCCCTCGGCGTCGTTCTACCAGGCTCATCACAGCCGCGCATCCCGATTGATCTGTGGGAAGCCGCGCTCATGCTCGGCCTGTACTGGCTGCTGGCGGACAGGCGCGGACGGCAGCGCTTCTCAGGCGAGCTAGGGCTGCTCTTCCTCATCGGGTTCTGCGTGATCCGCGCCACCACCGATTTCCTGCGTCTCACCCCCGGCGGCTTTCCAACGACCGACCAGTCCCTGGCGCTGCTGACCATCGCCCTCTCCGCCGCCGTCTGGCTGTGGCAGGTGCGGAAAGCGCCGCCCAAAGCGGCCGTCTGAGGGTGTCCGAAGCCCGCGTCCAGCGTCTGACTTGTTCACCTCCCCCGACACTCGTATAATACTCCCTGAACGTTTCTCAGTCGGCAATCACAAAAAGGAGAGCACACATGGCTGAATTGATTGTTCTGGCGTTCAAGGGTATAGACACGGCGAATCAGGCCGAGCAAGTGCTGGAGCAGGCGCAGAAGCAGTTCCTGGTGGAGCTGGCCGACGCGGCGATTGTCCAGCGGCCGGCGGACGGCAAGCCGAAGATCCGGCAGTTGCGCAGCCTGACGGGCGCGGGCGCGCTCGGCGGCGCTTTCTGGGGCATGCTGATTGGGCTGCTATTCTTCATGCCCTTCGTCGGCCTCGCCATCGGCGCAGCGGCCGGCGCCATTGTCGGCAAGTTCATGGACATCGGCATTCCGGACGACTTCATCAAAGAGGTCGGGCAGACGGTTGAAGTGGGCGACTCGGCGCTATTCCTCCTGGTCAACAAGTGGAATGAGGAGCGCGTCATTGAGATGCTCGCGCAGTACAAGCCGGCCGTCGTGAGGACGAACCTCAGCGCGGCGGACGAAGAGAAGCTCAAGGCCGCGTTCGCCACGGCCGAGGGCGCGAGCGCCGCTCCCGCGGCCCCGGAAGCCCCGGAAGCGCCGGAAGCGCCGGCGTCGGCATGACCCGTCCAGGCGGCGTTTCGCGGTAGTGTTTGCCTGGCGAACACGACAGAAACGCGGGAAGCGTCTCGTCACCGACGGTTCCCTGTCCGCAAAATAGGATAGTCACGCAAAGGCGCAGAGGCGCACGGGAAGCCAAATGGTTGGCCGTACCGCCTCTGCGTATTTGCGTCTCTACACCCCCTTCCGCACCTGGCACGCGCCTTGCGGGTATTTGAACTGCCACGTCACGTGAACAACCTCATATCCTCGGCCCGCCCAAAATCACCTATACTGATAATAGGGAGAGTCTGTGCGAAAGGAGATGCAGCAACGATGCCCCCGCCTGATCCCCTGGCGAGTGAAAGCGTTCTGGCGCATATCCGGGCCGGCGTCGCCTCCCTGGAAGGCAACCTCGTCGTCCCACCGCGCGCCCAGGGCGTCGTGCTGTTCGCCCACGGCAGCGGCAGCAGCCGCCACAGCCCGCGCAATCAATACGTCGCCCGCATTCTCCAGGCCGGCGGGCTGGCGACGCTCCTGATGGACCTACTCACCGCGCATGAAGAAGCGGTGGACAGTCACACGCGCGCCTTGCGCTTCGATATCCCCTTCCTCGCGGCTCGGCTGACTGCCGCGCTCGACTGGCTCACGCAGCAGCCCGAAACACACCATTTGCGCATCGGCCTCTTCGGCGCAAGCACCGGGGCGGCCGCCGCCCTCGTCGCCGCCGCTCAACGCCCCGCGCTCGTCGCCGCCGTCGTGTCGCGGGGCGGGCGGCCCGATCTGGCCGGCGAAGCGCTGGTCCACGTCCAGGCGCCGACCCTGCTCATCGTTGGCGGCTACGACATCCCCGTGATTCCCCTGAACGAAGCGGCGTATCAGGCGCTGCCCTGCGAGAAGCGGCTTGAAATCGTCCCAGAGGCGACGCACCTGTTCGAAGAGCCTGGCGCGCTCGAACAGGTGGCCCGGCTGGCGCGAGCCTGGTTCACCGACCACCTCGCGCCCGGCGGGGCTACCGACGGTGCGCCGGGCGCGTGAGCGCCTGGGATACGTGACTGCGGCCCGAACCGCGACCGTCCGAGGAGGACGACATGCCAGCGACTTTCGAGACTATCCTCACGCCCCTTGACGGTTCCGCGCGCAGCGAGGCGGCTCTGCCCATCGCCACGCGGCTGGCCCTCAAGACCCACGCGCAGCTCGTGCTGGTGCAGGCTATCGGCGAGCCGAGACCCCACGCCGCCGATCCAGTCCAGGAGCAGTTCGACGACGCCACGGAGGCGCAGGCGTATCTGGAGCGGGTCAGCCGGCCCATCGGCGAGCAGGGCGTCCTGGTCACGCGCTCAATCGTGCCGCGCAGCGCCGCCGTGGGCATCGTGGCGGAGACGCAGAGCCACCACGCCGACATTATCGTCATGACGACGCGCGGTCGCTCCGGCCCCGGCCGCTGGCTGTTCGGCTCCGTGGCCGAGGCCGTCCTGGCGCACAGTCCGGTTCCCATCTGGCTGGCGCGCACGGACGGCGGCGGCGCGACCGCGATCTTCGATCAGGCGACGCCGCGCATCCTGGTCCCGCTCGACGGCTCGCGCCTCAGCGAAGCCGCGCTGCCGCATGCCAAAACCCTGGCCCAGGTCCTCGGCGCGACGCTGACCCTGGTGCACGTGGTCATCCCGTCCACGCTGACGACGGACCTGGAGCTATCCCAGGGCGAGCCGGGGGTCAGTGGCCCCATCTACGGTGAGTTCGAGGCGCAGATGTATCTCGACGACTGGGTAGAGCGGCTGCGCATCGAAGGGGTGCGGGCCGGGACCGCCGTTCGCAACGGTTCGCCCGCCCGAGAGATTCTTGCCGCGAGTGAGGACGCCGACGCCGGCCTCGTCGTGATGGCAACCCACGGGCGCACCGGCATGCAGCGGGTCATCGTGGGCAGTGTCGCCATGGATGTCTTGCGCCACGGCGCGCTCCCGGTCGTCGTGATCCGGCCGGCGATGCTGGACGCGCAGACGGCCGCGCCGCAGGCGGCTGTCACAGCCGGAGAGTAAGGTGATGCGCTTCGCCGACCGCGCCCGAGCCGGCCGACTGCTCGCCGACAAGCTCGGCCGATACGCCCACCGCTCTGACGTCGTCGTGCTGGGTCTGCCGCGCGGCGGAGTACCTGTTGCCTTTGAGGTCGCCCTGGCGCTCCACGCCCCGCTCGACGTGCTGGTGGCGCGGAAGCTCGGCGTGCCCGGGTTCGAGGAGCTGGCGATGGGCGCGGTCGCGTCGGGCGGCGCGCGCGTGCTCAACGAGGACGTGATCGAGGAGACCGAGGTCGAGTGGCGCGAGGTCGAAGCGGCCACGCAGCGCGAGATGCGCGAAATCGCGCGGCGCGAGGTTGAGTACCGCGCCGGCCGCCCGCCGATCCCGCTTCAGCAGCGCCTGGTCATCCTGGTGGACGACGGGCTGGCGACCGGGGCAACGATGCGGGCGGCGATCGTGGCGGTTCGCGCGTCCAACCCGATGGGCATCGTCGTCGCCGTGCCGACCGGCGCGTCGGAGACGGTGCAGGCGCTACGCCCGCTCGTGGACGAGGTCGTAGCGGTCATGACGCCCGAACCGTTCGTGGCCGTCGGGCTGTGGTATCTCGACTTCTCGCCGACGACGGACGACGAAGTGCGCGATCTCCTCGCGCACGCCGCATCGGTCTTGCCAAACTCGTAGCCGAGCGTCGGTTTGGCGCGGAAAAGGGCTTGACAGCGAAGACTCCTTGCCGTATAATTGAGTGAGTGCTTACTCAATCAACAGGAGGGACTTGAGGGATGGCAGAGCGCGGCCCTGCGCCGGCCATGACATCACGCCAGCTCCAGGCCCAGGCGCGACGGGAGCAGATCCTTGAGGCGGCCGTCACTCTGTTCGCGCAGCAGGGCTTCGACGGCACCTCGACGCGGCAGATTGCCAGCGCTGTCGGGGTGACGGAGGGGTTGATCTTCCACTACTTCCCGACCAAAGCCGACCTGGTGGCCGCCGTCCTCGAGTCGCGCCACGGCTTCATCATCAAGCTGCGCGAGATCCTGGCCGACGCTGAGCGCCGCCCCGTCACCGAGATTCTGCCACAGGTCGCCGCGATGTGGCTGCGCACGCTTCGCGCCGAGAGCGCCATCGCATCGGTCCTGTTCGGCGCGGCGCTGACGAACGAGCAGGTCAGCGCGGCGCTGCAGGGCGTCATCCGTGAAGGCATTGGGCGGCTGGCGGCTTACCTGCGGGGACGGATTCAAGCCGGCGAACTGCGCCCGGATCTGCCCGTTGAGGCGAGCGCGCAGATGTTTGTCGCCCCGCTCATGGTTTTCTTCCTGATTCATCGAACGCTGTCCGACGAGGAGTGGGACCGGCGGGGAGCCGTGTTCACTCAAGAGTTGTTTACGGTTTGGCTTATGGGCGCGAAACCTGCATGACACCTGCGCCCTGGTTGCGGCATCGGTCATTCGTTGTTCCGTTCTTCAACCCGGCGGCATCGCCGGACGATTGGTTGAGGAGGGTCTATGAGCACCGAGAAACTGTCGCAGACCGAGTGGCTGTCAATCCTGAGCCAGCACTATGGTGACCCCGACCCCAACGTAAAGTTCGGTCTTGAGGACGCCGCCCATCTTCTCTCCGACGGGGCGCTGCGGCGCTCCCAGGTCGAGGATGCCATTGACGATGGGTGGGATCCGAGCGCCGAGACGATCATGGACTATCTCTACGGCGTGGACGAAGCGGCCCATCCGACGCGCTGGTAGGCCGGGACGCTCGACACGGTCTACATCTTAAGCAAAGTCCATGTGACCCTGGGGTCACCACGAAGTATGAAAATGTCATGCTGAGCGAAGCGAGGCATCCCGGCGGACTCCGGGGCCCTTCGCTTCGCTCAGGGCGACAGCCGCGCTATTTTCATCTCAGCGAGCGAGAACACGTACCCTATGCTGACACGCATCTTCGCCGTCCTCCGCAAGGAGTTCATCCAGATCGTCCGCGACCCGCGCACACTCGCGGTGATGTTCTTCATTCCCATCGTGCAGCTCTTCGTCCTGGGGTACGCCGCCACGAACGATGTAGACCACATCCCGACGGCCGTGCTGGATTGGGACAACACGCGCGAGAGCCGGACCCTCGTGGATGCGTACCGCGCTTCTGGCTACTTCGATATCCGCTACTACGCCGACAACGAGGCCGAGTTACAGCGCCTGGTGGACGGCGGCCAGGCGCGCTCAGGCCTGGTGATCCCGCGTGGCTTCGGCTCTGACCTGGCGCGGGATCACCGGGCGCAGGTCGCCGTCATCATAGACGGCTCCGACCCCACCATCGCCAACACCGCCCTCTCCGCCGCCAGCGCCGTGGGGCAGGCGCAAGGCGCGCGCGTCGCGGCAAGTCTGTCCGGCCTGACGTCGCAGACCATGCCGGGGGTGGACGTTCGGCCGCGCGTGTGGTACAACCCGCAGCTCGCCAGCGCCAACTTCATGGTGCCGGGCATCATCGGCGTCGTCATGCAGCTCCTCACCATCCTGCTGACCTCCATGGCGATCGTGCGCGAGCGCGAGCGGGGCACGCTGGAACAGCTCATCGTGACGCCCCTGAAGTCGGGGGAGCTGATCGTGGGCAAGCTCGTGCCCTATGTGTTCATCGCGTTTCTCGACACGATGCTGATCCTCGCCCTGGGCGTGTGGTGGTTCCGCGTGCCCATCGCCGGCAGCCTGCCGCTCCTGATGGGCCTGTCCGCCCTCGGCCTGATGACTTCGCTGAGTCTTGGCCTGCTGATCTCCACCGTCTCCAAGACGCAGCAGGAAGCCATGCTACTCAGCTTCTTCGTCATCATCCCGTCCATCTTCCTGTCGGGCTTCGTCTTCGCCCGGGACGCCATGCCTCTGGCGTTGCGACTCATCGGCTACGCGATCCCGATGACGTACTTCCTGGTCATCGTGCGCGGGATCATGATCAAGGGCATCGGTCTCGACCTGTTGCGAACCGAGGTCCTGGCAATGACCGCCTTCGGCGTGTTCATCCTGACCGTGGCGGCCATGCGCTTCCGCAAGCGGCTGGAGTAGGAGCGGGCTATCGTGGCCGTTGAGCCGGTGATCGTCACCCATCAGCTTCGCAAGACGTTTGGACACATCACGGCCGTCGCCGGACTGGACCTGGCCGTCCAACGGGGCGAGATCGTCGGTCTGGTCGGCCCGGATGGCGCCGGCAAGACCACGACGATGCGAATGCTCGCCGGGATTATGTTGCCCACCAGCGGACACGCGCAGGTCATCGGCTATAACCCCGCCACGCAGGCCAGCGCGATGCAGGCGCATGTCGGCTACATGGCGCAACGCTTCAACCTCTACACCGACCTGACGGTCAGCGAGAACATAGACTTCTTCGCGTCGGTGTACGGCGTTCGCGGCGCCGTGTATCAGGCGCGGCGCGCGCGTGTTCTCGATTTCGCCCGCCTGTCCGCCTTTCAATCGCGCCGCGCCGGCAATCTCTCCGGCGGAATGCAGAAGAAGCTCGCCCTCGCGGCAACCATGGTCCATGCCCCCAGCGTCCTTTTCCTGGATGAACCGACGAACGGCGTAGACCCGGTCTCGCGCCGCGAGCTGTGGGAGATCCTGACTGAGCTTCACCTGGACGGCATCACCATCGTCATCAGCACACCCTACATGGACGAGGCCGACCGCTGCTCGCGGGTGGCATTCCTCTATGCCGGCCGTCTGCTGGTGTGCGACACGCCGGACAACATCCGCTCCAGCTTACACGGCCAGCTCCTCGAAGTCTACCCGTCGAATGTGAGCCGGGGCCGTCAGATCCTGACCGATCAGCCGGGCGTCCTCGAAGTGCAGACGCATGGCGACCGCCTCCACATCTTCGTGGACGACGCCCACGCGCGTGCGCCTGAGATTATGCAGACGATGGAACGGTCCGCGATTCAGGCCACGGTGCGTCCGATTCGGCCCAACATGGAAGAGGCATTCATCTCGCTTGTTCACCACGTGTCCTCGGAGAAGTCCACATGACGCCTAACCCTGTACTGAAGCGCCTCGGTCTGGCCGACACGGACCGTGTCGTCATCATCCACGCCGATGACATCGGCATGTGCCAGTCCACCATCACCGCCTTCGCCGAGCTGACCGACTTCGGCCTGGTGTCGTCGGGCGCGGTCATGGTTCCCTGCCCCTGGTTCCCGGCTATCAGCGCCTACTGCCGCGAGCACCCGGCCCTCGACGTGGGTGTCCATCTCACCCTCAACTGCGAGTGGCGCGCCTACGGCTGGCCGCCCATCTCGACGGTGGACCCGGCGAGCGGCCTGCTGGACGCTCGCGGCTACATGTGGCGCACGCGAGACGAGACGGTGAACAACGCCGACCCGGCGGCGGTGGCGGTAGAGGCCGAGGCGCAGATCCGGCGCGCCCTCGACGCGGGCATTGACGCGACCCACATTGACAGCCACATGTTCACCATCGTCACCCCCCGCTTCATGCCGAGCTATATTGACCTCGCGCATCGCTACCGCCTGCCGGCGTTTGCGTTCGGCCCGGCGTCGGCGGGCTTCGCCCGTTCGGGCGGCGGCAGCCAGGCGCAAGACGACATGGCCGCGTTCTTCCAGCAGATGGAGGACGCCGGCATCCCGCTGTTCGACCACGCCGACTTCATGCCCCTCAACGCGCACGAAGACCGCGTCGAGACGGCCAAGGAGAGACTAGGCCGCCTGCCCGCCGGTCTGAGCTACTTCATCCTGCACCCGGCCGCCGACACGCCGGAGCTTCGCGCCCTCGCGCCGGACTACCGCGCGCGGGTCGCCGACCACCAGGCGTTCCTCAGCCCGGCGCTGCGCGACTTCGTCCGCGGCCAGGGCATCCACGTCATCGGCTACCGCACCCTGCGCGACCTGTGGCGCGGAGCAGCGGCGGCATGAGCGGCGAAATCTCGGTCAGCGCCGAGGGGCTGACCAAGCGGTTCGACCACTTCACCGCCGTGGACCACATCAGCTTCACCACGCTGCGCGGCGAGATCTTCGGCTTTCTCGGCCCCAACGGCGCCGGCAAGACGACGACCATCCGCATGCTCCTGGGGCTGCTGCGGCCGACGGAAGGTCACGCCTCGGTGATGGGGTTCGACACCGTGCGCGACGCGGATCGCCTCCGTCAAGGCATCGGTTATATGTCGCAGCGATTCAGCCTGTATGGCGACTTGAGCGTGCGCGAGAATCTCGACTTCTACGGCTACACTTATGGCCTGCGCGGCAGACGGCTGCGGGCGCGGCAGGACACGTTGATGGACACAACCGGGCTAAGCGGTCTGGCGCGAACGAGGACGGACGACCTGGCGGGCGGCTATCGCCAGCGCCTCGCCCTGGCCTGCGCCCTGCTCCACGAGCCGCCGGTGCTCTTCCTCGACGAGCCGACGGCGGGGGTGGATCCGATCTCGCGCCGCGTCTTCTGGGACCTGTTGTACGCGCTCGCCGAGGCGGGCAACACGATCTTCGTGACCACGCACTACATGGACGAAGCCGAGAACTGCCACCGCCTCGCCTTCATTGACGCCGGGCGCATCTCGGTGCAGGGCAGCCCGGCCGAGGTCAAGGCCGCGCTGGTCGAAGGCGTGCTCGAGTTGGACACGGACCACCCGGACCTGGCCTTGATGGCCCTCCGCCGTGCCCTGGCCGACGGCGCGCTGCCCCCGACGGAGGTCACGCTCCACGGCGCGTTGATTCACCTGATGAGCCGCGACGTAGACGCCCTCGTGCCGGGTGTCCGCCGCGTCTTGGGCGACGCTGGTGTTGCTATCCGTACCCTTGAGCCAATCGCCCCGTCTCTGGAGGATGTGTTCATCGCCAGCGTCTTGCGACGCGCGAGCGGCGAGCAGGAGGTGTAGCATGCGGCGTGTCGTCGCTGCGCTCGTAGTTTTGGTCGTGATCGCTGCCGTCGCCGGCGGCGCGTGGTATATTCGCGCCAACCCAGACCGCGCCGAGGAAGCGCTGACCGCCTCGGGTTTCAAAGAGCCGTCTCTACGCGCCGTCGGCGGGTCGGGCTACATCGAGGCGACGCGGCTGGCTATCGCCTCCGAGGTCGCCGGCCGCATTACCAAGATCGGCGCAACCGAAGGGAAGTCTGTCACGTCGGGCGACGTGCTGGTCGCTCTCGACCCGGCGCTGAAAGACGCCGAGATCGCCCAAGCCGAAGCGGCGGTCGCGGCGGCCCAGGCGCAGCTCGCCCGAACCAGGGTGGGCGCGCGCCCGGAGGACATCCGGCAGGCCGAGACCCTGGTGGCCCAGGCGCAGGCGGCGCAGAAGACGGCTGAGCAAATCTGGCGCGACGCCGTCGTCACCCGCGACAACCCCCAGGCGCTCGATCTCAAGATCGCCCAGGCGAAAGCCGACATAGACACCGCCGAGGACGACCTGGCCCGCGCCACGGCCGCGAAGGACGTCGCCGAGCAGCAGAAGAAGGACGCCGAGTTCGGTTGGGAGTCGGTCACGAAAGGCATTGACGTCGAGATCACGCTGCCCAACGGCCAGACCAAAACGCGGCACGTCTACCCCAGCGACAAGTACGTGCGCCAGGCGGGAACCGGCGTCGGCCTTGCCACGGATCAATGGTGGAGCGCGTGGACGACCATCGAGGCGGCCCAGGCGCGCCTGGCGGGCGTTCAGGAGCACCTCGACAACCTTCAGGCCATGCGCGCCAACCCCGTCGCGGCCCAGGCGGCGGTGGACACCAGCGCCGCCCAGGTTGAGACGGCCAGGGCCGCCGTGGCGACCGCCGAGGCTCAGCTCGCCCTGGCCCACGCCGGCCCGCGCGACGAAGCGGTGCGCACAGCCGAGGCCAACGTCGCCCAGGTCACGGCGCATCTGAACACCTTGCGGGCCGAGCGCGACAGGCTGACCGTCCGCGCCCCGCTTGGGGCGCTAGTCGGTGAGGAAGTCGCCCATGTCGGCGAGGCGGCGCAGCCCGGCGCGCCCCTCCTGCGTCTGAACGACCTCAGCTCAGTCACCCTCACCGTCTACGTGCCGGAGAGTGACCTGGGCCACGTGGCCGTCGGGGCGGCGGCCGACGTGCGCGTGGATGCCTTCCCGGAGCGCGTGTTCAAGGGCAACATCACCTTCATCGCCCCGGAGGCCGAGTTCACACCGAAAAACGTCCAGACCGCGGACAAGCGCACGACCCTCGTGTTCCCCGTCAAGATCAAGCTACCCAACGCGGAGGGCCTGCTGAAGCCGGGCATGCCCGCCGACGCTGTCTTCCCCGACGCGCCCCTGGTCGCCACCGCGTCGGCCGCCGATAGCGACCAGCTCTCAGGCGCTCTGGAGGCGCGCACCGTGTCGGTGGCGAGCGAGGTGGGCGGGCGCGTGGCCGAGGTCCTCGTCGGCGAGGGCGACCGCGTGACCGTCGGTCAGCCCATCGTCCGCCTGGACAGCGACCTGCTGAACGCCCGCATCGGCGAGGCGAAGGCGGCCATTGCCGTGGCGCAGGCGCGGCTGGCCCAGGCGAAGGCCGCTCCGCGCCCTGAGGACATCGCCGTCGCCGAGGCGCAGCTGGGCCAGGCCGAGCAGCGCGCTCAGAGCGACGACACGAGCCTCAAGAGCGCCCGCGTCTTGCTGGCGAACCCGCAGGACCTCGACGACCAGATTTCCCAGGCCCAGTCGGCCATCACCACCGCCCAGGCGGGCGTCGGCCAGGCGCAGGCCAACCTCCACGCTGCCCAGGTGAAACGCGACGGCTACGCGGACCCAAGCACCGAGCGCATCGCTGCGCAGCACGCCGTGGACGCCGCCCAGGCCGCCCTCGATGCTGCGGAGAGCCGCGTCGCCGGCGCGCAGAGCGCCCTGGCACAGCTCCAGGCGATGCGGAATAACCCCGTTCAGGCGCAGGCGGCGGTCAACCGGGCGCGAGCGGCGACGGAGCAAGCCGCGGCGGGCGTGGACGTGGCCCAGGCGGGCGTCGAGCGGGCGAAGGCGGAGCCACTGCCCGAAGATATTGCCGTGGCTGAGGCCAACGTCCGCCAGGCGGAGGCCGCCTTGCAGGGCCTGCTCACTCAGCTCGACAAGCTCACCCTGCGCTCGCCGGTGGACGGCATCGTCTCGTCGCAGGACATTCACGTCGGCGAGATCGCCAGGCCGGGCGCGGCGCTCCTATCCCTCGCCGACCTGAGCCAGGTGACGGCGCGCGTGTTCGTGCCCGAGGCGCAGCTCGGCGCGATTAGCATCGGGCAGCCGATCCAGGCCAGGGTGGATGCGTTCCCCGGCCGCACATTCCCCGGCCGCGTCACGCTCATCAGCCCGGAGGCCGAGTTCACGCCGCGCAACGTCCAGACGGCCGGCAACCGCGCCTATCTCGTCTTTGCGGTGAAAAGCGTCATTGACAACCCTGACGGCGCATTGAAGCCTGGGATGCCAGTTGATGTACAATTTGGGGGGGCCGTCACACCGCAAAAGTAGCGCCGCGAGAGGAGTTGACATGAGCCTGGACCGCAGAGCCTTCCTGCGCCTGTTGCTGAGCGCTGGCGGCGTCGCGGCAGCCGCATCGTTTCTGGAGAGCTGCGCGCCAAAGGGCGAGGGCATCGCCGTCAACCCAGCGTCCCCGACGCCCGCGCCGCCGGCCACGCTTCCCCCCACCGCCCCCCCGTCCGCGACACCGGCCGCCACAGCGACTGCCGCGCCGTCGGCGACGGTTGCGCCCACCGGCACAACCGCCGCCACGGCCACGACCGCCGTCACACCTACAACCGTCGCGTCCGGCAATGCGCGCGTCGTCTTGGTCAAGACGCGAGACCGCGTCCAGGGCATCAAGCAGGCCCTGGAGCTGCTCAACGTCAACCCAGTCCAGCAGAAGACAGTCTTCCTGAAGCCGAACTTCAATAGCGCCGACCCGACGCCCGGCTCGACGCACCCCGACACCCTGCGCACCCTGGTCGAGAGCCTGTGGGCGATGGGCGCGGGCAGCATCACCCTCGGCGACCGCAGCGGGATGGGCAATACCCGCGACGTCCTGACGCGGCGGGGCGTATTCGACATGGGCCGCGAGCTAAACTTCGAGACCCTCGTCCTGGACGAGCTGCCGCGCGGCGAGTGGACCATCCTCCAGCCGCAGGGCAGCCACTGGCAGCAAGGGTTCCCGATGGCCCGGCCGTGCCTGACGTGTGACGCGGTGGTGCAGACGTGCTGCCTGAAGACGCACCGCTTCGGCGGCCACTTCACCCTGTCGCTGAAGAACTCCGTCGGCCTGGTGGGAAAGTACGTTCCCGGCGCCGCCTACAACTACATGAACGAGCTGCACGGCTCGCCCCACCAGCGGCGCATGATCGCCGAGATCAACACGATGTACCAGCCCGCGCTCATCGTCATGGATGGCGTCGAGGCGTTCGTCAACGGCGGCCCGGACACGGGCAAGAAGGTGTGGTCGGAGGCGATTCTGGCCGCCACCGACCGTGTCGCCCTGGACGCCGTCGGTGTGGCGATTCTGCGGCTGTTCGGGACGACGCCGGAGGTCAGCGCCGGCCGCATTTTCGAGCTGGACCAGATCGCCCGCGCTGCCGAGATGGGCGTCGGTGTGGACAGCGCCCAGCGCATTGACATCGTAACGAGCGATGCGGACAGCGCCGCCTACGCCGCCCAGATCCGCGACATTCTCCAACGGGAGGGATAAGTGGCTCAGAATGACATCAAACCGAAACGGGTGCAGCGCCGTCTCGTGGGCGAGCCGATGACGTTCGGCGCGCGCACGGTGCAGCCCGTCGCGTCGGTCGCCGGCTGGGTCGGCGCGGGCGGCGACGAGAACGGCAGCGGCGGCGGCGGATTCGTGAGCGTCACGCCGGTCGAGGTGCTGGTGCGCGAAGCGGACGGCACGCAGCACAGCGTGGCGACACCCGACGCGACGAGCGTGGCGTTGCGCGGCATCCTCCTCGCGGGCCTATTCGGTCCGCTTCTCTGGCTCATTGTTCGACTCATCGTGCGCCGTGGCAGGGCACGCGAAGAATAGGAGAGCATCTATGAACGATACTGTTTCGACAAAAGCGCTTGATCCCCTCTATCGGTGGCTGGACGGCCTGAATGTGCGCAGCATCTTCGGCGAGCCTGTGCACGAGGGCAACACCGTGGTCATCCCTGTGGCGTCCATGCGCGTAGGCTTCGGCTACGGCGCTGGCTCCGGGCCGCAGCCAGACGCGGGAACCGATGCCGAGCCGAAACCTGGCTCAGGTGAGGGCGCTGGCGGCGGGGGCGGCGGAAGCCTCCAGCCGAAGGGCTACCTGCGCATCACCTCCGACGAGGTGACGTACGAGGCAATCGCGGACGCCACGCTGATCCCCCTGGCCGGCATCCTCATGGTAGCGTGGAACGTCTTCTGGATTGCCGCCACCATTCGGGCCTTTGCCCCGAGGCGCTCCGGCACAGACGAGTAGGCGGAGCTTCAGCGGCGCGTGCACGTCCCTCACCCCCTACCCCCTCTCCCAGTACGGGAGAGGGGGTCTTGACTCCCCTTCTCCCAAAATGGGAGAAGGGGTTGGGGGATGAGGGATGGCGCTGACTTGCGTTTCGCCTTGTCAGCAATAGAATACGGGGAGGCGCGACGCGCCCCTACATCTCTGCGCCAAGGATGACTGCATGGCTAAGGACCGCCTCCCCATTTCCCCCGACGACATCTATCAACTCGATTGGCTCGAAGACGCGCAGCTCAGCCCAGACGGACGCTGGGTCGCTTACGTGCGCGTCACCCCCGACCGTCTCAAGAACGGCTATCGCCGCGCCATCTGGGTCGCCGCCACCAACGGCTCGACGCCGCCGCGCCAGTTCACGAGTGGCGCACCAGCCGACACCTATCCCCGCTGGAGTCCCGACGGGACGCGCCTCGCGTTCCAGTCCGCTCGGAATGGAGACAGGGAGCAGGTGTTCGTGATCCGCTTCGACGGCGGAGAGGCGCGGGCGCTGACCCGGCTGCCCTCCGGCGCGCGCGCGCCGGCCTGGAGCCCGGACGGACGCCAGATCGCCTTTGTCGCGCGGCTGAGTCTCGAAGAGCAGGGACGCGAGGACCGCGGCGAGATACAGCCGCCCCACGACAAGTGGGAGGCCGAGGCGCGCAAGCTCGACGAGAAACGCAAGACGGAGGAGAGCCACGACCCGCGCCTGCTGACGCGCCTGCCCTATCGCACCGGCGTCAGCTTCGTAGACGACAAGACCAGCCACATCTACGTCGTGGACAGCGACCCCGACGCCGACGAGCAGACACCCCGACGCCTCACGAGCGGCGCCGGTAACTGGAGCCTGCCCACCTGGCTGCCGTCCGGCAGCGCTCTGCTCTCGACGCGGGAGCACGATCCGGCCAAGGAGAGTCAGTTCCTGGGCCGCGCCATCTTCCGCGTCCCCCTTGACGGCAGCGCTCCGGTCGAGCTGGCCGGCCCGCCGTTCACCTACGTCGGCCTCGGCATCGGCGGCGCCAAGATCGGCCCGACGGTCTCGCCGGATGGACGCTGGATCGCGGCGCTTCGCAAACCGGAGGAGCGGGCCACGGGCCAGAACACGCGCCTGTGCATCTTCCCGATTGACGGCGGCGAAGCCCGCGACCTGACGCTGGCGCTGGACCGCTCCATCTTTGGCTACCAGTGGACGACCGACGGCGCGCTGCTGGCCCTGGTCGAGGACAACGGCGACACGAGCGTGCGGCGCGTCACCCTGGACGAAACGGCGGCGACCGTGGTCGGCGGCACGCGCATCGTGGACGACTTCGCGGCCGCGGATGGGGGAATCGCCTTCATTGCCTCTGCGCCGGATGCCCCGTCGGACCTGTGGTTCCGCGACACAGACGGCGGCGAGCGGCGGCTGACGGACATTCACGCCAGGTTGCTGGCCGAGCGCGAGGTCATCATCCCCCAGGAGATTCGCTACCCTGCGCCGGATGGCCTCGAAATCCAGGGCTGGGTGCTCTACCCGCCCGGCTTCGACCCCAATCGCGCGTACCCGATGGCGGTGTTCATCCACGGCGGGCCGCACACGATGTGGGGGCCGTCGTTCCGCAGCCTGTGGCCGGACTGGCAGGCCGCCGCCGGCCAGGGTTATGTCGTGTTCTTCTGCAACCCGCGCGGCTCCGAGGGCTACGGCCAGGCATTCCAGACGGCGCTCCACGACGGCTGGGGCGAGGCCGACTACCGCGACATCCTCGCCGGCATTGACGAGGTCGTGGCGCGGGGGGGCATTGACACCAACCGCATCTGCGTCACGGGCGGCTCCTACGGCGGTTTCATGACCGCCTGGCTGATCGGCCACGACCGGCGGTTCCGCGCCGCCGTCGCCCAGCGCGGCGTCTACCACCTGATGTCGTTCTACGGCACGTCGGACGCCTACGAGCTGATCGAGAGCGAGTTCAGCGGCGAGCCGTGGCAGGAGGTCGAGAAACTGTGGCGGCACTCGCCCCTCGCCTACGCGCCCGACATCCACACGCCGCTGCTCATCCTGCACGCCGACCTGGACTACCGCGCGCCCATCAGCGACGCCGAGCAGCTCTTTAGCATCCTGCGCCGCCTGGGGAGGACGGTGGAGATGGTGCGCTACCCGCGCGAGGGCCACGAGCTGACCCGCTCCGGCGAGCCGGCGCACCGCGTGGACCACTTGCGGCGCATCCTGGATTGGTGGGCGCAGCACGCCCCGGCGTCCGAAGCGTAGCATGGCGCCGCCCATCGTCCCGCCGGTGGACATCCGCTTTCCGGCGCGCGTCACCCGCTTCACCCGCATCCTGGTCGGGGCCAGCGAGATGGAAGCCTCGGCGACCGGCCTGCGCCTGGTCCTGGACGGGGCACAGCGCGGCGTCCTCTCCGACTCGGAGCTGAACGACCTTCGCGGCGTCACGCGGCGTGACCTGCCGTGGCGGCCGCCACTGCGGATGGAGGTCGAGGCGTGCGCGTCCCACGCCGCCAACAGGCTGGTCGGGACGGCCGGCTTTGGGTTCTGGAACGACCCGTTCAACCCGGCCCAGGGCCTCACCGCTGCGCCCAACGCCGTGTGGTTCTTCTTCGCGTCCCCGCCGGCGCGCATGCCCTTCGTGCCGGGCGGG
The DNA here is from genome assembly GCA_046328525.1 of Anaerolineae bacterium. Taxonomy (GTDB): domain Bacteria; phylum Chloroflexota; class Anaerolineae; order Epilineales; family JAHCIE01; genus JBDHWG01. Next base: position 423,115 of record JAXLWK010000003.1, on the reverse strand, counting down.
CCGCCCAACGGCTGGAAAGCGGCGACGCTCAACGGCGGGGCCGTCCCGGAGAGCCTGGTGGCCCTCGGTCTTCAGGCGCTCCGCATCCCGATCCTGGGGCGGCTGCTCTACCGTCTAGCGCGCGGCCGCTCCATCGCTGCCGCCGAGGCGACGCTCACAACGGCCCTGGACGCGCCGCACCTGTACCGCCTCGAGTGGCGCGCGGAACGCGCCGATTTCTGGGTGGACGATGTCCACGTTCTGCGCTCCACGGCGCCGCCGCGTGTCCCCCTGGGTTTCGTGGCCTGGGTGGACAACAACTGCGCCAGCGAGACGGCGTCCGGCGATCTGACCTGGGATCGCCTCGCCACGCCGGAGCGCGAGTGGCTGGAGCTGCGCCGCGTGGCGATCACGCCGCTGCGCGCCTAGCAAACGTATCCCTATCTTTGCACTTTGCATCGGCGGGGGCGATGGGGGGGTAGCTCTACACGATAGCGTGGAGACCCCCCTCTGCTCCCCCCGCCGGCGGGGGGAGCAGAGGGGTGAATTCGGCTCTTCCACGCTATACTGTGGAGCTACCGATGGGGGCCTGCGGCCCCCACAAGTCCCCCCCTTTCCCTCGTGCGCGAGGCGGCACGCCACCTTCGCCAGAGGATGGGACAAGGGGGGAGGTTTGGAGGGGCATGCCCCTCCAAATCTCCCCAATCTGAAAAGTGCAAAGATCGTACGTATCCTCGTCGGCGCGGACGTGTTATAATAGCGACGACCCAAAAGGAGAACACTTATGACAGACAACAACCGCCGCTGGGCCTTGATTCTCGGCGCGTCCAGCGGCTTCGGCGCGGCTACCGCGACTGCTCTGGCCCAGGCCGGGTACAACATCTTCGGCGTTCACCTCGACCGCCGCTCGACAATGCCCCAGGTCGAGGCCATCAAGGACAGCATCGTCGCCGCGGGGGGGGAGGCCGTCTTCTTCAACGTCAACGCGGCCGACGCCGAAAAGCGCGCCGAGGTCATCAAGCACATCCGCCAGCGCCTGGCGGCGGGCAAGACGGTGCGCGTGTTCATGCACTCCCTGGCGTTCGGCACGCTGCTGCCGTTCAATGCGACGGCGGAGTTACCGGCCGTCAATCCGGCCCAGGTCGCCATGACCCTGGACGTCATGGCGAGCAGCCTCATCTACTGGGTGCAGGAGCTTGTCGCCGCCGACCTCCTCGGCGCTGGCAGCAAAATCTACGCCATGACGAGCGCCGGCGGGGCGCGGGTGATGCCGCAGTATGGCGCGGTGTCGGCTGCGAAGGCCGCGCTGGAATCCAACATTCGGCAGCTCGCCATGGAGCTTGCGCCGCGAGGCATCGCCGCCAACAGCATCCGCGCCGGCGTCACCGACACGCCCGCCCTGCGCAGGATTCCCGGCCACGAGCGGTTCGTCGAGATGGCGAACGCCATGAACCCATCCGGCCGCCTCACGACGCCCGAGGACGTCGCCGCCCACATCGTCCTGTTCAGCTCCATTGACAGCCACTGGATGACAGGCAATGTGTTGGGCGTGGACGGCGGCGAGGACATCGTGGGCGCTTAGCGAGGAGAGATTATGCGCGCAGCAGTATTCTACGAGCACGGCGGCCTCGACAAGCTCAGTATCACCGACGTGCCAACGCCGACGCCCGGCCCCGACGACGCCCTGGTGCGCGTCAAGGCCGTCGCCCTCAATCACCTTGACCTCTTCGTGCGCGAGGGCATCCCCGGCCTCAAGCTGACCATGCCGCACATCGGTGGCTCGGACATCGCCGGCGTCGTCGAGGCGGTGGGCGCGAACGTGACCGGGCTGGCGGCGGGCCAGCGGGTGCTCATCAACCCGTCGTTGTGGTGCGGCAAATGCGAGGCGTGCATCCGGGGCGATCACTCCCTGTGCGACTCGTTCGGCATCTTGGGCGAACACGGTCCCGGCGGCATGGCCGAGTTCATCAGCGTTCCGGCGCGCAACGTGCTGCCCATCCCCGACAGCCTCAGCTTCGTCGAGGCGGCCGCCGTGCCGCTCGTCTATCAGACGGCGTGGCGCGCGCTGATGACCCAGGCGGCCTTGCGCGCCGGCGAGACCGTGCTGATACTCGGCGCGAGCGGCGGCGGCGCGAGCGCGGCGATTCAGATTGCCAAGCTCGCCGGGGCGTATGTCTACGCCGTCACATCGTCGGAGGAGAAGGCGGCCGCCGCCCGTGCCCTGGGCGCCGACGAGACCATTGACCGGACGACGTCGGACTTCAGCCGCGAAATCTGGCAGCGCACGAAACGGCGCGGCGTGGACGTGGTGTTGGAGAACACAGGCGCCGCGACGTGGAAGGGCAGCCTGCGCGCCGTGCGCAAGGGCGGCCGCATCGTGACCTACGGCGCGACGACGGGGCCGATGGGCGAGACCGACATCCGCGTGATCTTCTGGAAACAGCCGTTCATTATCGGCTCGACCATGGCGTCGCAGTCGGAGTTCAACGCCGTGATGAACCTCGTCTTCCAGGGCCGACTCAAGCCCGTCGTTGACCGCGTGATGCCCCTGGACGAAATGGTCGAGGCGCAGCGCATCCTGGCGGCGGGCGAGCAGTTCGGCAAGATCGTCCTGACGGTAGACTGACCGCCATGACCGCATGGCTGCTGCTGCTCGTCTTTCTTGTCGTCGCCGTCGGGCTGCTGGCGTGGATCGTTCGCGCCCTGGTGCGCGAGTCGGTGTCGCCGGTCGTGGTGTGGGGCGTCGGCATCGTCGGCGCGGTGCTCATCCTCGCCGGCGCGTTCGTCATCGGCCAGGGGACGGCCGGCGCGGGGGCCACATATAGCGTCGCCTCGTCGCCGGATGCCCCCGCCGAGCTGAAATCCCGTGTCTACAGCGCGCCGCCCAACGACGTCTACCGCGACGCTGTGGTCGTCGCCGGCGCGCAGCAAAACCTCGGTCAGCCGTGGCGCGTGGTCGTTCAGCGCACCACCCCATTCAGCGGCGGCATCTTCCAGGCCGAAATCCCGTGGCTCCTCTGGAAGAACACGCTAGACGCCAACATTCGTCCAGAGGCTACCGGGGTGCAAGTGGACGTCACGGTGCGAGCGCCGACGATCCTGGGCTGGCTGGGCGTGCCGCAGCGCGAGGCCGCCGACTACCTCAAGGCGCTCGATGCCACCGTCGTCAACCGTTAGCCGATGGCGGCGATGGGGGTAAGCGATAGGCTGGAACAAACGTCTTATAGGGTGATGAGCGCCCAGGAGTTTGCCGGGTTGACGGATTTGGGCGTTGCGTTGAACCGTGCTAGAATATCATTATGGGATTCCTGGGACAATCGCACACCCTTTTCGTCACCCTGTCCCACCTTGAACTCGCAGCGGGAGAAGCATGAGAACCCAGTCTTCCGAGGACCGCAAGCGCCGCGCCCGCGACTTCTTTGAGATCGAGCCAGAGCGATACTGCGACCTCCGACTCATCTACGATGTACCGGCCGACCAGGTCGTGGTCGTCCTCCAGCCTGCCCGGCGGCGACAGGCGGCGCGCACTGTTTCGTCGCCCCTGACAATGGATTTCACGGACGACGGCCAGATGATCGGAATTCACCTGACGCCGTTTGTGGATCCGGGCACGCACCGCTACGCTGTGGACCTGGCGCGTGCGCTGCGCCCCTTCAAGGCGTGCGACAACATCACCTCTGACGACCACGGCGGCTATATCCAGGTCCGCCCGTGGGACCCCTACGACGACGAAGCCGCGTATGGCATGAACGCCGATGCTCAGTTCGACCTGGCCACCGACGGCGGCCTGATCGCGCTCCGCATTGCGCGCACGACAGACGAGTATGAGCTAGACCCGTTCATCTCCTTCTTTGGGCTGCCCTGGCAGGCCGAAGTCACGAACGGCGACTTGCTCAACCAGTTCGGCGTCTTCTAGCCCCACCTGCTCACGTAGACAGAGCTTTCCTCAGGCTGCCATCGCCCTACCAGGGGCGTCCGGCAGCCTGAGCCGTATCGGACCGCCATGCGCCTGACACTCTCCGCTGCCCGCAACCTGATGCTCGCCGCCACGGGCCTCGACCGCCGCCCGCCGCGCCCTGCGACCCGGGACGACCTCCTGGCGGCGATTCGGCGCATGGAGGTGTTGCAGATTGACACCATCCACGTCGTCGCCCGCAGCCCATACCTGGTGCTGTGGAGCCGCCTCGGCGACTACCCACAGCACTGGCTCGACGATCTGCTTGCCGAGGGCCATCTGTTCGAGTTCTGGTCCCACGAGGCTTCGTTCCTGCCCATCGAGGATTTTCCACTCTACCGCGCCAGGATGCTGGACGACGCAGACCGCCGAACCGCGTGGAGCCGGGGGTGGATCGAGAGCCACCATGCCGCCGTTGCCGCGCTGCTGGACGGCATCCGCGAGAACGGCGCGGTGCGCTCGGCCGACTTCGAGCGTACCGACGGGCGCAAGGGGATGTGGTGGGATCGCAAGTTCGAGAAGCAGGCGCTGGAGCACCTCTTCGACGTGGGTGAGCTGATGATCGCGCGCCGCCACAACTTTCAGCGCGTGTACGACCTGCGCGAGCGGGTCTTGCCCCACTGGAGCGACGACCACCTCCCCACTCGCGAGGAGCGCGCGCGCGAGCTGGCTTTGCGCGCCGTCCGCGCACTGGGCATCGCCCAGGCCGGCTGGGTCGCCGATTACTTCCGCACGCCGAAAATCCCGACGGCCCAATTGACGCGAACACTGGCGGAGAACGGGGCACTCGTCGCGGTGGACGTAGAAGGCTGGTCCGCGCCGGGGTACGTCCATCCGGAGAACCTGGCGCTGGCGAAGGCAGCGGCGAGCGGGGGTCTCGCCCCTGACCTGACGACGCTCCTGTCGCCGTTCGACCCGCTCGTCTGGGACCGGGCGCGGGCGCAGACCATGTTTGGCTTCGAGTACCGCATCGAGTGCTACACCCCGGCGCCCAAGCGCCGCTACGGCTACTTCAGCCTGCCCATTCTGCGGCGCGGCGCTCTCATCGGGCGGCTCGACCCGAAGGCGCACCGCCGTGAGGGTCGCTTCGAAGTCAAGGCGCTGCACCTGGAGCCGGGCATCGCCGTGACGGATGACCTGGTCGCGGACCTGCGCGGCGCGCTGCGCGAGGTCGCGGGCTGGCACGGGACGCCGCGTGTCGAGGTGGCGATGTCGGACCCGCCAGAGCTGGCCGCGGCCCTGTCCGAAGCTGCGTGACTTCCGACCGGGAGGGGTGTATCATACCCGCGATCCCACGTACAGCACGACAAGGAGATGCATTGGCGGCAACAACCCATCGCCCCATGCGCTATCCGGCGCTCAGGCACCGCAACTTCACCCTGCTCTGGGCCGGACTGCTCGTCTCGAATATGGGCACCTGGATGCAGAATGTCGCCCAGAGCTGGCTTATCTTCAAGCTCACCGGCAACGATCCCATCTACCTGGGCTACCTGGGCCTGTCGTTCGCGCTACCGATGACGTTTTTGCCGCCCATCGGCGGCGTGGTCGTGGACCGCGTCGACCGCATCAAGCTGCTGTACATCACCCAGACCGGCTCGATGCTGGCGGCGTTCGTCATGGCGATTCTGGCCTGGACGGGGCACATCGAGCCGTGGCAGATTCTCGTGTCCAGCTTCGTCTGGTCGTGCCTGCTGGCCTTCGACAACCCGGCGCGTCAGTCACTGATCCCCAACCTGGTGCCGCGTGAAGACCTGCTCAACGCCCTGGCGCTGAACTCGGCGACGTACACCGGAGCTGCGCTCGTCGGCCCCGCCATTGCCGGCTTGATGCTCAGGTTCACCGACCCGGGCTGGCTGTTCTTTCTCAACGGCGTGAGCTTTCTCGCCGTCATCGGCGCGCTGGCCCTGATGCGCCACGTCCCGCGCGGCCACCACCCGGCCACGACGATACGTGACGCGTTGTTCGGCGGCTTCATCTATGCCTGGCGTCACCAGCTCATCCTGGCCCTGCTCATCGTCTCCGCGCTTGGCTCGCTGTTCGCGCGCTCCTATCAGCCCCTGCTGCCGATCTTCGCCGACGACGTCTGGCACGAGGGAAGCACGGGCTACGGCACGCTTCTCGCGGCCGGCGGCGCCGGGGCGCTCATCGCGGCGTTCGTCCTCTCGTCCATCCCCCAGATTCGCGGCCAGGGCAAGCTGCTGCTGATCGCCGGGTTCGTCATGTCGGGGTTCCTCATCGCCTTTTCCCTGAGTCGGAACTTCTGGCTCGGCGTTTTCACCCTCTTCGTCTTCTCGGCCGCCAGCAGTGTCTTCGGCACGATGATCGCCACCAGCCTCCAGCTCCACGTCCCCAACCAGCTTCGCGGGCGCGTGATGAGCCTGTACGCGACGACGCTCATCGGCCTGCCCTCCCTGGGCGCGCTGGCCGTCGCTGCCCTGGCGAAGTCGCTTGGGGCGTATGACCAGGCGACCTGGTCGCGGGCGATCCAGTCGGTCTTCGACGCGCTCGGCGTCAACGGCGCAACCGCGTGGCTCGGCGAGACGGCCGGCGCGCCCCGCGCCGTCGTCCTCGGCGCGCTGCTGCTCATCGCCGTCCTGATCGCCGTCACGCCGATGTTCCTGCCACTGACCGCGCCAGTGGTCGTCGCCAGCGAGCGCCGCGACTAAGCGGACCGGCGCGCCTCCGGCACCCGGTTCAAGGGCGGACAGGCCAAGAGCGGCAATGGCTCGTCCCCCACCAACCCCTGCCTCGCTGCGCTCGGCTCCCCCCTTTTGGCCGTTCGCCCGTATCTCCCGGCGTAAGTAGTTCGGGCGGACGACCAAAACCTTCCTCCCCCACTTGTGGGGGAGGAAGGGGGATAGGGGGATGGAGGAGGGACACAAAGGCGCAAAGGCGCAAAGAACGACAACCGGGGTTTCCCCTTTGCGTCTTTGCGCCTTTGCGTTGCCATCTCTTGGCTAGAAATCTCACGCCCCGCTGTCTTGGAGGGACGGCCATGAAAATCGCCGTGAACAGCGGCTCGGCGAGCGGGAAGAGCGTTTTCGCCGGGGTTAGCGCTGCACGCTGTCGCGGCCGTTCTGCGGGGCGGCGTACCCCGTCATCTCGATGTAGCCGCGCCCCGTAGCGCTCCCGGCCACGTCCACCGCGCCCTCCCAGTAGGCGAAGGACACGTCTAGCTCTTGGTCCGCGACGACCGGCGTGATGTCCACGGCGATGCCGGCGCTCGGAATCGCGAGACGCCACTTCGCCGGGTAGACCGCCCCCGTGCGTGGACTCTTCCACGTCGCAAGCGTGTCAATCTTTACATCGTCGCGGCTCAGCCGGCGCGACGTCCCGTCGGGCGCGACCAGCGTTCCGCCGGACACCGGCTCAATGGTTCCGTCCTTGCGGCGGAGTTGGTAGAACATCACGTCGCGGCCATCGTCGAGCTGGAGCGCGAACCAATCCCAGCCAACGACATCCGGCCCCAGCGCGCTCGTCCCGAACTCCCGGTCGAACCACGACGCGCCCGTGACCGGGTAAGTCTGGCCGTTGAACGTCACCGTGCCGTCGGTGGGCATGCGCGTCAGGCTGTAGTAGTACGACGCATTCCCCGGCTCCTCGCTCTTCTGCGACAGCCCGGCGTCGCCTTGCAGAACGACCGGCTTGCCGTCGCGCAGCGTCAGGTCAATGGCGATCGGGCCGTCCGCCGCCCGCAGCCGCGTCACACCGGGCGCGACCTCGGCGGCCTCCCACGTTTCGAGCCACACGCGATAAGGGTCAGCCTGGGCGCCCGCCAGGCCGGCTGCGCCGCGGCTGAAGCGCTCGCGGGACACAAAGCCGTCGGGCGCTTTGGTCACCACGAAGTGCGCCATGTAGACCTGGCGCGTGCCCCAGTCTGAGGCGCGGTCGGGGGCTTCGGGCGCGAGCGCCTGGCGGAAGAACGTGAGCTGATAGCCGAATCGCTCGCCCGCCTGGCTTTCGAGGTTGCCGGTGTAGTACCACCACTCGGTGCGGAACTCTGGATGGGGGCCGTGGTCCTGGGGGAACGTGAACTGGCGCGGCGCGATGGCCTTCGCGTATCCGGCGTCAGACGGCGCTTGCAGCGCCTCCGCCACGGCCAGGCGCGCCTGCACCGTGTCCGACGGCGCGGGGCGCAGCGCCCACGCTGCGCCGGCGAGAAGAACTCCGACAAGAACTAACGCTACAATCCAACGCATGCGACAAATCCTATTCCCTACTCTTCAATGCGCTCCACGAGTGGCCCTTGCGGTGTATCCACAACGCGCCACCCCAGGTCGGCGACCTGGGCGCGGAGGGCGTCGGCGGCGGCCCACTCGCGGCGGGTGCGGCTCGCCTCGCGCTCCGATACCAGGGTTAGCACCTCCGGCGGTGGCGTCGCAGCGACCACGGCCTCGGCGGCGGCCAGGGCGCGCGCCCCGTCCAGAGCGCCCGCCACAGACTCCGGAATAGCCGCTGTCTCGGCTGGGGCGTGATACGGCCCCAGCTCGCGTATGTCGAACGCGTGCCCGGCGGTGTGGTGTCGCGGCCCGGCGTCGCCGATGAGTGTCACACCACCTAGCCCCATCACGCGGCACGTCTCGGCCGCGGGGTCAATGATGAGGGCGGTCTGCTCATCAATGCCGACGATGCGCTGGCCGCGTGGGAGCATCGCCACCAGGGCGTCGTAGCGTTCCTGCCCCATGTAGCAGTGACTCGTGTCAAGCGCCGTGCCACCATCGCTGTTGTTCCAGTGCGGCACAAACACGAGGGACAACCCATAGGCGCTGAAGAGGTCCAGGCCGTGGGTCCAATGGACATCGGCGCCGACTTTGTAAATCTCGTAGACCGGCAGGGCGTGGCCGCTCGCGGCGATGGTGGCCGCGCTCGCCAGGATCAGCGCCGCGCCCTGGCGCTGGCGGGCGACGATGGTCTGCCAGGCCAGGCTATCGCGCAGCTGGCGCACCGCGTAGGTCGGGCTGCCGGGGCCGAGAAAGATGGCGTCGGCGGCGGCGATGGGGGCGACAATGGCGGGATCGTCGGGGCTGAAGGCGGTGCCGCGCTTGCGAGCCGGCACAAGGGCCGTCTCGAGCGGGTACGCCTGCACGCGCCCCTTGATGAACTCGGCGACTCGCCCGGCGACCATCGCCGAGTTCGGCTCAAAGCCGGCCGGCGTCTCCAACACAGCGACCTGAACGGGCTTGGGCAGCGCGGCGAAGACATGCTCGTAGACGCGGCGCGCGCGGGGCGCCGTCTCGCCCGAGCCAAACAGGACCACGAGGCCAGGTGCATCTGGCATGGCCTACCTCCAGGAGAAAATGCCGATATGGCTCAAAATGAGAGACGAGAGCTTGGTGGTCTCTCGTCTCCGTTGCTTGTCATTCACGCCCCAGGCGCAACACGCTCTGCCGTTCGCCTCACGCGCTCAACGAGCTTGTTGGGTACACCCTGGCCGACGTGCGCGCGTCCAGCATGCGGTTGAGGTCATCCAGCCGCACATAGCCGAGGAAGCGCTCGCCGGCGTACACCGCGCCCACCGGCTGGCCGCTGGCCGCCACGATGCGCCGCGCGTCCTCCAGGCTCAGACCGGCATCCAGGCGAGCCGGGACGAGGGCTACCGATCGCCGCGCCTGCCGCGCCTGCTCGCGCACGTAGGCGTTCTCCTGCGCGGCGGCGAAGAAGATGAACAGCGCCACGGCCAACAGCAGGATGTTGCCGTTGAACACGCCATACACGCCCAACAGCACGGCGACGAACTGGCCGACCATGGCGGCGACGCGGGTGGCCGGGACGTTGCCGACCACCAGCGCCAGCAGCGAGCGGAAGATGCGCCCGCCGTCCAGCGGGAAGGCCGGGATGATGTTGAACAGGACAAGGCTCACGTTCGCCACAATGAGCCACAGCCAGAGGGTGCCGAGCGAGGGCTGGCGCAAGGCAGCGGCCATGCCCGCGATGCTGTCTGACCCCACCCCGACGAGAAGGCCCACCACGAGCAACACCGCCGCAATCACGATGTTCACCAGCGGCCCGGCGGCGGCGATGAGCAGCTCGTGCAGTGGCTTGTCCGGCAAGCGCGTGAGGAAAGCGACGCCCCCCAGGGGCGACAGGACGATGTCGTTGACCTTGATCCCGAAAGCGCGCGCCACGAAGCTGTGCCCTAGCTCGTGCAGCGTCACGCACACGAACAGCAGGATCGTCAGCAGCACGCCGAACAGGGCGGCGCCAGGGCTTGTCAGCCCACCCCACTGCATCGCGCCGAATAACAGAATCAGGACGAATGTGACGTGGATTTTTATGTTAATGCCGGCTACGCGGCCGATGCTATATGACCAGTTCCACATAGGCGAACCTCTTGCCCTTCCCTACCCTATCTCGTCGCTCGAATAACTTTACCAGTCTCAATAAATCAGAATATGTGATGCCGCCAATCCTTACTCAGCTTTCGCCGCGAAGCCGACCGTGGGCGGCTTCTGCAGCGCATAGCCGGCCACCGTCTCCGACGCCACGAAACCGAGCTTGCGCGCCACCGCCAGGGAGCCGATGTTGCGCGTGTCACAGGTCCAGGCCGGCGTCAGTCCGCGTTCCAGCGCCTCGGTAATGAAGGCCGCGCCGACAACCGTCGCCAGCCCCCGGCCCTCGAAAGTGCGGGCCGTGCCAATCTCGATCTCGGCCTCGCCGCCGCCACGCCCGCACGCAGTGCAGAAGCTCAGGAGCCGCTCGCCGTCCACCACGGCCCAGCCGAACACGCGCTCACCGAACGCCGCCGGCCCGCCCCAGATGCGCACGATCCACGGGTCCATGCCGTCGGCGCCGAGGCGCGCGGCCAGCGTGGGGTCGAGGGGAACGAGGCGCAAGGCCGACGGCAGGCGAGCGGCGAGATTCGGCGGCGGCGCGCCCGGCTGGGGCGCGAAGTGGAAGCCGGTGCGCGCGAACTTGTGGGCGAAGCGCCTGTCCAGCGCCGTCTCCCACGCCCGCGACGTGGCGAACAGGGCGGTTGGCTCGTCGTTCAGGTGGACGTTGAGCAGCTCGGGGATGAAGTCGAAGAACGTCTCGGTCGGCTCGCCGAACGCGAACCAGAAGCCGGTCAGGTTGGCGACCAGTAGCGAGCGGGGCGCGCGGGGATCGTCCACAAAGACCTTGCCTGGCAGCGTTCCCTCGATCACGGCGTAGACCAGGGCCATGTGGCTCTCGATCTCGCGTCGCGCCAGGAGGGGCGTGATGCGCTCATAGTCGCGCGGGGTCAGTAAATGCACCGGGACCTCCTTGAGCCGAACGAGAACAGCGGAGCTGACAGCCACGGCGCTACGATAGCAATCGCGGGCAAGCTGTCGCCTCACCCACCCGTTTCCACGACCGGGCTGTTCGTCGTTTCGAGGGGTGAGCCGCGCAAGCCCAGCACCGCGTGTACCAGGCGCAGCCGCAAGGCAGGGCGATAGTTGGCGACCGCGACAAGAGGGTTGAGCAGCAACGGGTTGACGCATATCTCTCGGACGCGGGTACAGAACACGAACAGCCGCTGGAAGCGCTCGCGCAACAGAGCATCGTACTCGGCGAAGCGCGCCGACGAAAAATCGCCGCTCTCGAACATCGCGGCCAGGTGCGCGGCCGCCATGTGACCCGACTCTAGCGCGTAGTCTATGCCTTCGCCCGTCAGCGGGTTGACCAGCCCCGCCGCCTCCCCCACCAGCAGCGTGCGCTCGCCATACGTTGGGGACTCCGCGAAGTCCATGCGCAGGGGGTAGCCCTTCACGGGACCGACCTGCCGCGCGTGTTCGAGCATGGTCTTGAGCGTCGGCGTGGCGAGGAAGCTCTGGAACGCCTGGGCCGACGTCTCCTTGCGCCAGCGGTTCGTCCAGCCGCGGCGCACAAGCCCGGCGCCAATGTTCGCCGAGGTCTCGGACACGGGGAAGATCCAGCCATAGCCCGGCAGCGGGATGCCCTGGAAGGTCAGATAGACCTCGTCCTTCAGCCCGCGCACGTCCTCAAAGTAAGCGCGGGACGCGACCATCATGTCCGGCACTTTCTTGAGAATCCCCATCTCGATCAGCAGGGTTGGGCTGGCACCCGTTGCCACAATCGCAGCCCGCGCCCGAACCTCGACGGGGCCATCCTTGCGCGTCCCGCGAACGGTCACGCCGTCGGGCGCGGGCTGCGCCTGGAAGACGCGCGTCCCGCCCTGGAAGGTGGCGCCGGCGCTGATGGCCTTCTGAAGCAGCAGGTCGTCCAGGATCAGGCGTGGGACGACGAGGCTAAAGCCCGGCCAGTCGCCGACCTTCGGGATGCCGAACGCGACAGAGTGTCCCATCGGCGCGACGATCTCCAGCGCCGGCGTCAGATGCCCGACTTGCAGGAGCTCGTCCAGCAGGCCCATGTCCTTGAGCACCGACACGGCGCGTGGGGTCAGGCCGTCACCACACGTTTTGTCGCGGGGGAAGTCCGCCTTGTCGAGCAGCAGCACGTCCAGGCCGCGCCGCGCCAGGTAGTAGGCGGCCGCCGATCCGCCTGGGCCGGCGCCGATGATGACGACATCGTAGGTCTTGTCCACCATGCTGTCTCCCGGTGCGCCTCACGAGACCGTGCGCGGCGCGGCAAGGATGCGGTATAGCTCGCCCTGGTTCAGGCCGACAACGTACAGCTCGCCCGCCTCGTCCTCACCAAAGGATGAGGGGGAGACGGTCGCCTGGGTCAGCAGCGTTCGCTGCCACCCCTTGTCCGGCGTCCGCGACAGCGCCCAGAACTTGCCGGAACAGTAGTCGCCGAAGATGTAGGCGCCGGTCAGGGCCGGCTGCGCTTTGCCGCGATAGACGTACCCGCCGGTCACGCTACAGCCGCCCTCGCTGTGGTTGTACTCGGCGACGGGCGGCACGAAGCCCCGCGTCTGACACTGGCTGTCCGGCGGGAAGCAGTGAGCGCCTTCCATGACGTTCCAGCCGTAGTTTTCGCCGCCTTTCGACGCGCGCGGCTGGACATTGATCTCCTCCCAGAGGTTCTGGCCGACATCGGCGATATAGAGGTCGCCGGTGGCGCGGTCGAACGAGAACCGCCAGGGGTTGCGCAGCCCATAGGCCCAGATTTCGGGGCGCGCATCCTTGCGGTCCTTGAACGGGTTGTCGGTCGGGATGGCATACGCGGAGCTGCCGCGCACGTCGAAGCGCAGCAGCTTGCCCAGGGGTGAGCTGAGGTTCTGGGCGTTCTTGAGCGGGTCGCCGGCGCCGCCGCCATCGCCGAGGCCGAGGTAGAGGTAGCCGTCCGGGCCAAAGGTCAGCTCGCCGCCCTTGTGGTTGGGGAGGGACGGCTGCTGCGCCGTAAAAATCACCTCAGCCGAGGCCGGATCGGCGCGGTTCGGGTCGGCGGAGACCTTGTAACGCGCCAGGGTCGAGTTGCGGTCCTGGGCGATGTAGTAGACGTAGAAGAGGCCGCTGGTCGCGTAGTCGGGTGCGAAGGCCAGGCCGAGCAGCCCCTGCTCGGTGCCCGTGGAGTAGACGAGATTGGTGATGTCGAGGAACGGCTGGGGTAGCACGGCCCCATCCTTGACGATGCGGATGACGCCGCCTTTCTCAAGAATGAACAGCCGATTGCTGCCGTCGCCAGCGTTGGCGATGGCCGTCGGGTTCTGCAGGCCGCTCACGACGCGCTCCAGGCGGATGGTCGTCGCCTTGGGGTCGAAGGTCGGCGCGGGCGCGGCCGTTGCCGACGCCGTCGGGGCCGTCTTCGCCGCGGCGGCCGGCGCTGGGGCCGTGGGCCGGGCGGCCGCGACTGTGGCGGCCGGCGCTATCGCGCGGGGCGCGGCGGCCGTGGGAAGCGGCGAGGGCGGGCTGGTGGGCGCGATGGATGGCTCAGACCGCGCCTGGGCGGCCGGGGACACCTGGGCGGGGGCAGGGGTGGGCCCGGGCGACGTTCCGCTCCCCGCGGAACACGCGGCGACGAGCAACATAGCGACCAGGAGGGCGAGTGTGAACAGGAAACGCATGCTTAATCCTCTATTGTCTTCAAGAACCAACTGTACCAATAGTGTTTACCAGGCGGGCGGCGTAGGAACTTGCCCGCCTGGAGTTATGCATATATCATCAAATCATAGCGCGGGGGCCGCGCACGGGCAAGATACCACAAAATAGGAGGCATCATGGCCGACGTCATCGCCATCGTGTACCCCGACGAAAAGCGGGCCGGTGAAGTGATCGAGAGCATGCAGGCGCTACAGGCGGACCACGGGGCAACCTTCGGCAGCGGCCGCGCCGTGGTCAAGGACGCGCAAGGCAAGGTGACACTGCAATCCGCCGGCTTCCGCGCTGCCTCGAAAGGGCGCTGGTGGCACAAGTTCATCGGCGGGGTCGTGACGCCCGGCTTCACGGAGTACCAGGGCTGGGCGCCGGAGAATGCCACGTTCGACGAGGAGACCGCCGACTACTCGCTGAGCGAGAGCTTCATCAAGGACCTCGCCAAAGAAATGCAGCCCGGCTCGTCGGCCGTGTTCCTCGTCGTCCTGCAGGGGAACACCGCGGCCCTACACAAGCGCCTTGCCGACTTCGGCGGCACGCTCTTGTACAGCAACCTGGGCGACGCCGCGGCAGCGGAGCTGGAAGCCGAGCTTGAGGAAGAGGAACACGGCGCGAGCGGAAGCTGAGGCGGCTACTCGGCGCGCAACGCCTCAGCAATCTGCATGCGCCCCAACCGAATCGCCGGGTAGACACCCGCCAGCAGCGCCGCGACGACGGCGACCACGAAGGCCTCGACGAACAGGTGCGGCGGGATGATGAGCTGGAGCGTCCAGCCAAACGATCGTAGATTGATGACATAGACCAGGATGGCCGCCAGCGCCAGACCCGTGGGCGCAGCCAGGAGGCCGGCCGTCCCGCCGATCAGGCTGCTCTCCAGCATGGTCAGGCCCCACATCTGGGGCATCGTCACGCCGGACGCGCGCAGTGTGCCTAGCTCGCGAGTGCGTTCCAGCTGGAGCGCCATCAGCGCGCTGAGGACGCCGATGAAAGCAACGGCCATCGCCAGGAGCTGGAGCGCCGACGTGATGGCAAACGTGCGGTCGAATACGTCGAGCGCGCCGCGCCGCAGGGTGGCGTTGGCCGACACCACCAGGTCGCGGTCGGCGTAGCGGCTCTGGATGGCGCTCACCAGGCCATCGGCGTTGACGCCTGGCTTGACGTACAACGCGACGGACGAAATCCACGGGTCGCTCCACCACTGACGGTACGTGTCCAGGGCGATCATGACGATGCCCTGGTCGGACGCATAGTCATAGTACACGCCCACCACCGGAACCTTCAGGTCGCCTTTTTCGCTACGCAGTGTGACGCTCGCCTCGCTATCCCCGGCGAGCGTCACGCCGTCCGCGCGTACCCACTCGCCACCTTGCTGCACCCAGTCCTTCGCCGTGATGTTGTGGCGGTAGGCGTATGGCTCGGAGACGAGCGCCGCCCCCTGCTGCACCCTGGCCCACATCTCATCCGGCGTGCCGGTGGCCGTGCGGTACACCGAGGCATCGCGGCGGTGCGAGCCTTGCACGGCCAGGAGGCTGGTCGTCCCGTCGAGCGTATCCACCGACGCGGCGCGCACCATCTCCATCTCGGCGACCTCCGGCCGCGCCGCAAGCTCCTGGGCGATGGTGGGGTCCATCTGCCCCGTCGGGCGCGTCGCCGATAGGCTGGGCGTGCTGACGTAGACGTCGGCGCGCAGGGTCGAGCCAAGCCACTGCTCCACCGTCATCCGAAACGACGCGATCATCACGCCGACGCCAATCGTCACCGAGACGGCCACCATGAGCGCGGCGATTGCGACGGATGTCCGGCTCAGCGCCCGGGTCACCGTCTGGGGCGCAATCCGGCCGAGGACACCGGCCAGGCCGGTCACAGGTCGCGCCGCGCCCATCAGCCACACCGTCACGACCGGCGTAAGCGCCGCCATGGCGAGGAGGACGGCCATGACGCCGGCGAAGCTGAAGACGAGCTGCCGGCCGCCAAAGCCGAGCATCAGTGCGGCCCCCAGGAACAGCGCCACGGCGAGGGCGACGCTCCACGGCAGAATGCGGCGCACTCGCTCCTCCATGTCCGAGCGCGAGAGAGCCAGGCGGGGCGGAACAGATGTCGCCTCGATGGCGGGCGCGAGGGCCGCCAGCAGCGCCGCGCCTACGCCCAGGGCCACGCCCTTGAGCAGCGTCAGCGGCGCGATCTCGACCCCCTGCACCGTCACCACAAAGTACAGGTCGGTGATCGTCTGGGTGACCAGGCGGACGGCGCCGCGCCCCAGGAGTATGCCAAGCAGCACGCCGAGGATGCCGCCGATCACGCTCAACGCCAGCGCCTCCGACAGCACGAGCCCGCCGATCTCGCGGCGTGTCACGCCCATCGCCCGCAGCGTGCCAATCAGCGGCCGCCGCTGGATGACAGAGAACGTCATGGTGTTGTAGATGAGGAACATCCCGACGACCAGGGCGAGCAAGCTGAGGGCGCGCAGGTTCAGCTCGAACGCGGCGGTGAGCTGCGCCAGCGCCTGGGAGCGGGCCTGGGCCGGCTCCAGGCGCACGCCCTGGGGCAGCGTCTGCCCGATCGCGTCGAGAGTCGCCGCGCCGGTGGGGGTCGCCGTGTCCACGAGCAAGTCAATCCGGCTCAGCCGGCCGAGCATGCCGAGAGTTTCCTGCGCGGTGCTGATGTCGGTGATCACAAGGCCGTCGAGCGCCCGCGCGCTGACGTTGTCGGAGGGCTGGAGCAGCCCTACGATGTGCAGCGGACGCAGCGCATCCCCGACGCGCATGGTCAGAGTATCGCCCACCTTGAGGCCCTGGACGTCGGCAAAGCCGGCGCTAATGAGGGCCGCGCCTGGCTCGACAAAGAAGCGGCTGAGGTCAACCGCCGGGCCGGCGCTCTGAGCCGCCGTGTACGTGCGGAACGGCCCCTCGGCAAACGGATCTACGCCCAGGATGCGCAGGGGAACCCGCCGCAGCTCCACCGCCGTCGCGTACCCCTCGACGACGGGCGCGGCGTCGCGCATGCCTTGCTCGATCCGCAAACGGCGGTAGATGTCCTCGTCCAGCCCGAGCTGGCCGCCGACAATCACGTGCGTGGCCCGGCCCGCGACGGCTTCGGTGGACAGGCTGAACGCGCGGCGCGCGCTATCGTTGGCAATGTCAATGGCGACGACAACGGCGACGCCGAGGGCGATGCCGAGAATGGCGAGGATGCTCTGCCAGCGCCGCCGCTGCCAGTAGCGCAGGCCGACTCGCAGAAGGCTCTCGCTCATACGTCCCTGCCCGGCGCGCTGGCGGCTGGCGCGACACTGTTAGCGCCGTTGAGCGGCGCGGGCGCATCATCACCGGCCGGCTGCCAGGTGGCCGTCTCCTCGACCAGGTGGCCGTGGCGGACGCGGTAGACGCGGTCGGCCAGCCCCACGACCTCTGGGCTGTGGGTCACCATCAACAGGCTCTTGCCCACCTCGCGCACAAGGTCGTCCAGCAGAGACAGCACCTGCCGCCCGGTGTCCTCATCCAGGTTGCCCGTTGGCTCGTCGGCCAGCACCAGGGGCGGATCGTGGGCAAGGGCGCGGGCGATGGCGACGCGCTGCTGCTCGCCGCCGGACAGTCGGTCGGGGTACGCCTTCAGGCGGCTGCCGAGGCCGACGCGCTCCAACAAGTCCAGCCCACGCTGGCGGCCGACTTTCCCACCCCCCGCCAGGTCCACCGGCAACAGCACATTCTCCGCAACCGTCAGCGTGGGGATCAGGTTGAAGAACTGGAAGACGAAGCCGATGTGGTTGCGCCGGAAGACCGTGCGCTCGCGGTCGCCCATGCGCGTGATGTTCTGGCCGCCGACCCAGATATCGCCGCTGCTCGGCGAGTCGATGCCGCTGACAAGGTTCAGCAGCGTGCTCTTGCCGGAGCCACTCTTGCCGAGGAGGACGACGAACTCGCCGGGCGCGAACGCGGCGCTTACATTGTCAAGCACGCTATGGGACTGGCCCGCTTCCACATAGACCTTTGTGACACGCTCCAGGCGGATAATTGGCGTAGATTTCTGTACTCGTCCGTTCACATCCATTCCGAACACTCCCAAACCCAACCCTGGACACGCCAGGTGGCTCGTGACATCTGAGACCATCGCCACATAGTGATGACTGACCGCCGCGTAACTCCTCTATGGTTTAGAGCCTTGCCGGGCGGATTGGCTTACCCTGCCACACGGCGCGGTGGATGAACGGTTGCACGGCGTGAAATTTCGGCGCACGGACGAAAATCGCCCGTTGAAAATCGGCCAAACGATTGCGCGTATGGTATAATACCCAGGGCAGTAAACATGCCAGCATAACGTCAACAGTTCGCTACATTGAACTGGAGGAGAAAAGATGTTCAAAACCTGGAACCTCGTCGTCGCTCTGGCGCTCGTGGCCGTGATCCTGGCGGCCTGCGGCGGTCAGACGGCTGCGCCGGCGGCGGCGCCCACGACGGCGCCCGCACCAAAGGCCGCTGCGCCAACCGAAGCGCCCAAGGCCGCCGCGCCCACAGCAGCGCCGGCGGCGAAGGCGGCCGCAACCGAAGCGCCCAAGGCGGCGGCGACGGCAGCGCCGGCGGCGGCGGGCAAGAAGCTCAAGATTGGTCTCGTCACCGACGTCGGCGGCGTCAACGACAAGAGCTTCAACCAGTCCGCGTGGGAAGGCGTACAGCGCGCCATGAAGGAGCTGGGCGCCGAGGGCAAGTTCATTGAGTCCAAGGCCCCGACCGACTACGAAAAGAACATTGACGCTTTCGTGACCGACAAGTACGACCTCATCATCGCCGTCGGCTTCCTCATGGGCGACGCGACGGCCAAGAAGGCCAAGCAGTACCCGGATCAGAAGTTCGCCATCATTGACAACGCCTACTTCCCTGCGAAGGCGGGCGACCCCGATCCCTATGCCGGCGACCTGAAGAACGTCACCAGCCTGATGTTCTCCGAGGACCAGGTCGGCTATCTGGCCGGCGTGTTGGCGGGCTGCATGAGCCAGTCCGGCACCGTCTGTACCGTCAGCGGCATGGAAATCCCGCCGGTGCAGCGCTACGTCATCGGCTACCAGACGGGCGCCAAGTCCCAGAAGGCCGACATCAAGACGCCCAACGTCTACATCCCGAGCTTCACCGACCCGGCCAAGGGCAAGGAAACAGGCGCTTCGATGATCGGCCAGGGGTGTGACGTAGTGTTCGGCGTCGGCGGCAACACCGGCAACGGCGGCCTCCTCGCCGCCAATCAGGCGGGCAAGATGGCGATCGGCGTGGACGTGGACCAGTACCTCACCTACCCTGAGGTCAAGTCTAGCCTCATTACCAGCGCCATGAAGAACGTGGACGTGTCCGTGTTCAACGCCGCCAAGGCAGCGCAGGCCGGCACGCTCAAGGGCGGCATCGCCCTGTCCGACATCAGCAACGGCGGTATCGGCCTCGCCCCCTACCACGACTGGGACAGCAAGATCTCCCAGAAGTGCAAGGACGCGGTCCAGGCGGCCATGGACGGCCTGAAGTCGGGCAAGGTGCAGACCGGCTACAAGCCGTAAGCCTGAGCGACAGATCACAGCCAGCACAGAGGGGAGAGCGCGCGCTCTCCCCTCTCTCGTTCGCCCGCCAACTCGCGCTGGCGGTGGCAGCGGGCCTTGACATACGGCGCATTCCCGGATATAATCTAACTATCAAAAGTATTATAGAAGGTTATGGCGAGGCGATCAAGGAGGGTTTCATGAGCGCGAACGTTGCGACCAAGGCGGATTTGTTGCGCACGCTGGACGAAGGGCGGCGGCTATGGGAGGAGACGCTCGCCAGGGTCAGCGAGGCGCGCATGGAGGAGCCAGGCGTCGTCGGCGACTGGACGACGAAAGACGTTGTCGCGCACGTCGGCTTCTGGGAGCGCTGGGTCGGCGTTGCTCTCCAGGCCAGCCTGCAAGGTGCGCGGGCTTCCATGACAGAGCGCTTCGGTGGCGACGTACCTGAAGCAGCGCAGGATTGGACGACTGACGAGATGAACGCCTGGGTGTATGAGCGGAACCGCAGCCGGCCGGTGGCCGAGGTGGTCATGGAAGAGCAGCAAATCTATCGCCGGCTGTACACGACGCTGCGGGGCATGCGGGATGAGGACCTGTTCACAGCCGGACGCTTCCCGTGGGCGCGCGAGCGGGCCGTCGAAGCCGTCGCCGGTAACACGTACGACCACTGGCCGGAGCACATCCAGTCCATCGAGGCGTGGCTCGCCCAATGACGTCTAAAGCGACAGCAGCGGGATGATCTCGCGGGCCGGGGCGGCCTGGGGCAGGCGCGCTTGAAGCGACCACGGCCCGGCCCACGTCACCTCGACCTGCGCCAGCCGCCCCGTCCAGTCCTGCGTCGGGTCCTCGAAAAAGACGAGCCTGTCGTTGCGAGCGCGGCCGCGCCACTTCCCCTTGTGCATCCCCTCGACCAGCACCTCGACGGTTTCGCCCAGGTAGCGGGCGTTCAACGCCGCGCTGATGCCCGCCTGCTGGTCGTTCAGCGCCTGAAGGCGGCGCTCCTTCTCGGCCTGGGGCACGTCGTCGGCCATGACCTTCGCGGACACCGTGCCGGGCCGGGGCGAGTACATCGCCAGGTGCACTTTGTCTAGCTTCAGCTCGGCCAGCATCTGGGCCGTAGCGTTGAACTGTTCCTCGGTCTCGCCCGCGAACCCCACGATGATGTCGGTATGCACGGCTACGTTGGGGATCGTGGCGCGGATGCGCGTCACGAGGCGGCGATAGTCGTCCACGCTGTAGCCGCGCTTCATGCGGCCCAGCGTCTCGTCGTGGCCCGCCTGCACCGGCACGTTGATGTGCTCCATGACCTTTGGCAGCGCGGCCACGGTCTCCAACAACTCGTCGGTCATGTAGTTCGGGTGCGAGGTCAGGAAGCGAATGCGCGCAAGCTCGTCAATCTCGTTGAGGCGGCGCAGGAGCTTCGGCAGCCCCTTGGTATCGCCGCTGTCGTAGCCGTAGCGGTCCACGATCTGCCCCAGAAGCATCACCTCACGCACCCCCTGGCGGGTCAGGCCGCGCACCTCGCGCACGATCTCGTCGGCGGGCCGGCTGCGCTCGCGGCCGCGGCGGTAGGGGATGATGCAGAAGGTGCAGACATGGTCGCAGCCGTACATGACCGGGATGTTGGCGACGACGCGCTTGCCGCGCTCGTAGGCCGGCAGGATCAGCTCCTCATCCTGCACGTTGTAGGCGGTGGTCAACGCCGACAGGTCCAGCTCTTCGGCCTGGCGGTCCATCTCGCGGGCGCGTAGGAAGTCCACCAGCGGCTTCGTCTCCGAGGGCGCCATGAACACATCCACCATCGGCCACGTCTTGCGCAGGGAGTCGGCCTGCTTGCCGTTCTGGCCCACGAGGCAGCCCATCACCGTAATCACCATGTCAGGCCGGGCGGCCTTGACCGGCTTGAGCGCGCCGAGCTTGCCGTAGACCTTGTCCTCGGCGCTCTGGCGCACGACGCACGTATTCAACACCACGACATCGGCGTTCTCGGCCGTGTCGGTGTAGGTATAGCCCAGTTTCTCCAACTCGGCGGCCACGCGCTGCGTATCCGCCTCGTTCATCTGGCAGCCCCAGAAGGTCGTGTGATACCGTTTCACCAATGCCCACTCCTCAAGCGAGCGGCCGACGCCGCGTCCTCCACGTTTCTCGCCTCAGCATATCCGGTAAGTATATCACAGGCCGGCGGATGTGGCGAACGATGCATTTCTGCATGTCCCTCACCCCCTACCCCCTCTCCCAGAGCGGGAGAGGGGGCAAGACCACCAATCCCCCTTCTCCCATTTTGGGAGAAGGGGTTAGGGGATGAGGGACGTGCCTGCCAGGCTACGACGGAGGCGCGGCGTAGCGGCGCAGCAAGCCCGGCAGGTCGGCCACGAGCTGCTGCTTGGTGACTACCCGTGTCGCCCCGGCCGCCTCCGCCGCGCGCCGCGCCGCAACGTCTACGTGCGGGCCAAAGGCGAGCACAGGCACGTCGGGCCGGGCGTCGCGCACCTGGGCGATCGCATCGGCCCACGGCTGCTCGCGCAGGGCTAGGTCCAGGATGACCAGGGCCAGGCCAGCGCCGCCAAGCGCCTCGGCGACCGCCGGCCCCGGCCCATTGACCGGCCGCAGACCCACGGCGCGAGCCGCGTTCTCGATCTGCACCGAGAAGAACAGATCGTCCACCAGGATGAGCAAATCCGCCATGATCTCCTCGCTCGCTTGCCGATGCATGGCGTGGCGCGTATCATAGGCGCAAACACGCAAAGTTATGAGATGACGCTGAACGTCTGGAGGCCGCGTGACACCGCCCTACGGCGATATGACGCCGCGAGAATTGAAAGCACGGATGGATGCCGGCGCGGCGCCGCGCATCATTGACGTGCGCGAACCCTACGAGTATGCCATCTGCCACATCGAAGGCGCTGAACTGAAACCCCTGCCCGCCATCGCCGAGTGGTGGCGCGAGCTAGACCCGGACGAAGAGATTGTGTTCCAGTGTCACAGCGGGCAGCGCTCGGCCTACGCCTGCATGATGCTTGCCCGCGCCGGGTTCACCAATGTCAAGAACCTGACCGGCGGCATTGACCGCTGGGCCTTCGACGTGGACCCGACGATGCGCCGCTACTGACCCGCGTCCTCGACGGGCGCCGTCAGGGTCACGCCCACCGTCTCGACATCGGCCAGGCGCGCCCCCGTGAGATTCGCGCCGTCCAGGGCCGGCCACCAGAGAGTCGCTCCCGACAGATCGGCGTCTGACAGATCCGCCCCCCGCAGGTTCGTCCACAGCAGCCGCGCCGCCCGCAAATCGGCGCCGGCGAGGCCAGCGCTTGCCAGATTCGTCTGATGCAGCGTCGCCCGCGCCAGGCATGCCCCGTCCAGGCGTGCGCCAGCGGCATCCGCCTCGGCCAGGTGTGCCTCGGTGAGGTCGGCGACTGTCAGGTCAGCCCCCCCCAGCTTCGCTCCCGTCAAGAGCGCGCCGGCGAGCTGCGCCCCGGCCAGGCGCGCTCCGCGCAGATCCGCCCCGCGCAGATCCGCCCCGCGCAGGTCGGCCTGCGTCAGGTCGGCGTCGGTCAGCTGAGCATCGCGTAGCGTCGCCACGGCGAGGTTGGCGCCCCTCAGGTCCGCCTGGCGCAGATCGGCGCGCGTCAACTGGGCGCTGGCGAGCGAGTCCTGGCGCGCGCGCGCGGCGAACTGACGGGCGCGCATGAGGTCACTCTGGTTATATATTTCGGGCATTTTGCGCCGCCTTTCGCATTTCCCACCACGCAAACGTTTAACCTGTACAAGAGATGTCTAAATGCTCTTGACAATGTAGGGAACTTATGGTATTTTGACAGGGAGCGCAGAGCTTTCCCTGCGCTATCCCCTCTATGTTGAGTGCACCGGATATTTCGGCATGCCTCTCCTACGAGGGTGATGGCCGTTTGTCCTTTCGTTCCGAGGAGACGAAGCATGCCCCAGACGAGACTGTATATCGGCAATCTCCCCTATCGCACCACGGCTGACGATCTCCGCGACCTGTTCAGTCAGGCAGGCGAGGTTATTGACGTCGCGGTTCCCGTGGACCGCGAGACGGGCCGCCCCCGCGGCTTTGCGTTTGTCGAGATGGCCGATGTGGCCAGCGCTCAGCAAGCCATCACTCAGTTCGACGGCTACACGCTGTCGGGCCGACAGTTGCGCGTCAACGAATCGCAGCCCCGGGGCGGCGGGTATGGTGGCGGCCGGTCCGGCGACTGACCCCAAAGCGGCGCGGTCGCCTCTATTTACTGACCACGACGTCAGCCAAATAATCGGATAATTCAAAGGGGATACATCCACGGCGCGATGCATCCCCTTTCGTTTGGCGGCTTGAGAGCGTTCTCAAGGCCCGTCGCCGGCGGCGAGGTCGTTCTGTCCGACGACGCGCCACGGCGCGGCCAGCAGGGATCGGTCCTCACCCTGCGTCAGCGTCCCACGGTACTCCTGCCCATAGCTGGTGGCGACCCACCCCGAGACGACGAACGGGACGGAGGTTGGCCCCTGCGCGGGAATCCAGACGCCGTTGTAGCGCCGCGCCAGGTGAAGATGCGTGCCGGAGCTATACCCGCCTTCACAGCCCGGATGCCCAACGGGGTCGCCTGGTTTGACCATCGCGCCCTCGGCGACGCGGTCCTGGGCAATGAGGTGGTCGTAGACCAGCACCCAGCCGACGTGATAGTCGGACTGATTCTCGAGCGCCTGGATCAGCTCGCCGCGCCGCGAGACCAGGATGCGTCCGGGCGCCATGGCCCGCACCCAGTAGTCGCTGGCGTCGAAGCAGCCGTACTGGTGGCGGCCGACATCACCGCCCGCTTCACCCGGCCCAAAGTCAATCGCCCCCCACGCCGAGCCTGACCCCCACCCACCGTGCGGCCCACCGGTGAACCACCACGTCTCGCCGTCCGCCCACGGCAGCCGCAGCGGCGGCTGGCGAAGGTTCGGCGGCAGGAGCGGCTCGTAGGCCCGGCTCCAGGGTTCGCCAAACAAGACGCGATAGGTGCGCACGAAGGAACCATCGCCCTCGCCCCGCGCCGCCTCCCACTCGTCCATGTTCGACATGCGCGCCAGCAGGTAGGCCACGGCATACGTGGCGGCGTTGAGGTCGTCGGGGCCGTGGGGAATAGCGCCGTTGAGGAACTGCACGCGCCAGTAGTTGCGGGTCGTCGGGGCGTAGAAGCCGGCGTTCAGGACATCGGCCGCCCACTCGAGTTGGTGGTAAAGCCCTTTCGCCCAGTACGCGTGGCGATTGAACGTGAACGCCTGCGTCGCCGCCGGAAGGTCGGGCTGCGTCAGCCAGCCGCCGTGCCACTCCAGGAGGGCGATGAGAAGGCGCGGATTGACGCTGAAGCGGTGGGCGATCAGCTCCACAATATCCGGGCCGTCCATGTCAATCCCCTCGACGGTTTCGTGATGGGATTTGAGGTAGCCCGGATACGACTCAATGTAGCCGCGAATGTCGAAGTCCCTGGCCGTCGGGCCGTTCACAATCTCACTGTCGGGGAACAGCCAGGTGGGTGGATGCGAAACCGCTGCGGCGCTCGACGCGGGCGCGCTGAGGGGGATCCGCGCGGCCCCGAGCAGCGCGCCGGCGTCAATCGCGCCGGTTGGGCGTGTCGGGTGGCCGGCGCGGCCAGGCTGCGCCGCGTCGGCGTTGTCGTCTTCAGGGCCGGCGGCCTGCGCGCAGGTCGCGGCGAGGGTCAGGAGTGCCGCGCAGAGCAGGAGGAAGAGGGAAAGGCGGCGCGCGAAGCGCGTACTGCCCGACTGAGAGCCGTCAACTGCTGTGGACGGGGATGCCTTCCCCGACGACGCGTCGAACGATCTCATTGGTCATGACCTCCGTGCTCACAGTCTCGCCACCGGCCGCGGCGAGATCGGGCGTTCGATAGCCCACGGTCAGCACACTGTCCACGGCGTTCTCGACCACGGCCGCTTCGGTCGTCAGGCCGAGCGAGTGGAACAGCAGCATGCCGACGCTGAGGATCGCGCCCACCGGGTTGGCGATGCCCTTGCCAACGATGTCGGGGGCGGAGCCGTGGACAGGCTCGTACAGGCCGCGCGGGAAGCCGTGGCGGTTGAGAGTCTCCCCCAGCGAGGCCGACGGCAGCAGGCCGAGGCTGCCGGCCAGCACCGCCGCCTCATCGGTGAGAATGTCGCCGAACAGGTTCTCCGTCACAATGACGTCGAAGTCCGCCGGCCGCCGAATCAGGTGCATCGCCATCGCGTCCACCAGGATATCCTCGTGACGCACGTCCGGGTACTGGGCCGCGATCTCGGCGTGCATCTCGCGCCACAGCCGCGAGGTCGCCAGGACGTTCTGCTTGTCCACATGGGTCACGGCGTGGCGGCGCTGGCGCGCGAGCCGATAGGCCATCTCCAGCGTGCGGCGCACTTCCGGCTCGGTGTAGTACATTGTGTCCACGGCCGCGCGCCCGACCTCGATCTCGCGGCGCTCCTGGGGCTTCCCGAAGTACAGGCCGCCAGTCAGCTCACGCACCACGAGCAGGTCAACACCCTGGAGATAACGCGCCTTCAGCGGGGTCGCGTCGGCCAGCGAGGGGTGAACGCGCACCGGCCGCAGGTTGGCAAAGACGCCCAGGGCCGCGCGGATGCCGAGCAGGCCCTGCTCTGGCCGCACCGCTGCCTTGGGATTGTCCCACTTTGGCCCACCCACGGCGCCCATGAGCACGGCGTCGGACGCTTTGCAAAGAGCGACCGTTTCGTCGGGCAGCGCGCCGCCGGTGGCGTCAATGGCCGCGCCACCGATCAGGCCCTGGGTGTAGGCGACGGTGTGGCCGAACCGCTGCGCGACGGCGTCGAGGACGCGCGTCGCCGCCCCGGTCACTTCGACCCCGATGCCGTCGCCCGGCAGCAGGGCAATTCGGATATCCATGTCGTCTCCTTGCGCGAGTCCTAGTCCACTTCCACCGGGTATTCTACCACATCCCCCTGCACCTGGTCTATCTTGTACGCCCGCAGCGCCGGACGGTCGGCGTCGGCCAGCGAGACGAGGATGTAGTAGGCGTTGGTGTAGTAGGCGCCGCGCATCTCGTCTGCCACCGGATAGGCCGGCGCGTTCGGGTGCGTGTGGTAGAGGGCGAAGATGTCCAGGCCCTGGTCGTCAATCTCCGCCAGGATGCGCTGCTGGTCGTCGGTCGCCATGTGGTACGCCTCGGCGGGCTGGGCCGCGCTGTTGCGCGCGACGAAGAGCTGCATCGGCCCGCCCTTCGCCGACTTCGCCAGCACCCCGCCGACTTCGTGGGGCACGCCCTGGCGCGCGTGCATGAAGATGCGCTCGACGATGGGACGCGGCAGGCGCACCGCCGGGCGCGTGCTCTGCCGAAACAGAGTCGATTCCAGCGTCAGGTAGCCCTTCGCCACGAGAAGCTCGGCGTTGAGGATCGCGCCGCCCGCCGCGCCGCGAATGGTGTTGTGGCCCATGACGACGAACTTGTAGTCGAGCACAGGGTCCGGGCGGACGCGGCCCACGACCGACGCCATGCCCTGCTGAGCGTCGCGGTCGAGCATCGGCTGCGGCCGGTTTGGCTCGGACCGCACAATGATCGGCTGGGCGGGGGCGCTGGGGAGATTGAGGATCTGCGGCTCGCCACGAAACTGGGCGAGGGCAGCCACGAACTCCTCGATGCTCGCCTTCTGGCGTAGCTCGACCGACACCGTCTCGGTATGGCCGTCGCGGACGGCGACGCGGTTGCAGTGGGCGCTGATGCGAATGTCGGCCGGCGTCACGGCGCCGTCCTGGAACGCGCCGAGCAGCTTCAGCGGCTCGGTCTCCATCTTCGGCTCTTCGCCGCCGATGTAGGGGATAACGTTGTCAATGATGTCGAGGCTCGGCACGCCGGGGTAGCCCGCGCCGGAGACGGCCTGCATCGTCGAGACGATGAGCTTGCTGAGGCCGAAGCGTTCGTGCAGCGGCTTCAGCGCCAGGGTCAGGTGGATCGTCGAGCAGTTGGGGTTGGCGACGATGAAGCCGCGGTCCCAGCCGCGCTTCATGCGCTGGACGGGGATGAGATCGAGGTGGTCGGCGTTGACCTCGGGAATCAGGAGCGGCACATCCGGCGCCATGCGGTGCGCGCTGGCGTTGGTGGACACGACGTAGCCCGCGTCGGCGAACGCCAGCTCGACCGGCCCGGCCATGTCACCCGGTAGGGCCGAGAAGACGAGGTCGCACTCCATGCCCGGCTCAGTCGGCACGACCAGCAGATCGCGCACCGCAGCGGGCATGTCGGCCGACACGTGCCATTTCGCCGCCTGGCTGTACGTCTTGCCCACCGAGTTGTCCGAGGCGGCGACGACCGTCACCTCGAACCACGGGTGATTGGCGAGCAGTTGGATGAAGCGCTGGCCGACGGCCCCGGTCGCGCCGAGCACGCCGCATTTGATTCGCGCCATAGACAGACCCTCCCGATGCCTGCCCAGCAAGGGCAGTGTTCGCTAAACCAGGCTCAGAATGTCGCCCAGCACACCCGCCGCCGTGTTGAAAGCGCCTGCGCCGCGGCCGCTGACGACCAGCGGGTTCTCGCTGTAGCGTTGCGTGTGAAAGATGACGATGCTGTCGGAGCTGCGCACCCGGGCGAGACGGCTATCCGGGTCGAGCGCTTGCAAGCCGACACTCGCCGCGTCGTCGGCCACCTGGGCGACGTAGCGCAGGGTGCGCCCCGCCGCCTTCGCCTCGGCGACGCGCCGCGCATACGGCTCGTCCAGCGACGGTAGCGCGGCCATGAACTCGTCGAGGCTGAGGGCGTCCATCTCGGCCGGATACAGGCTTTCGACGGACACATCTGTCAGCTCCAGCGGGTAGCCGATCATGCGCGCCAGGATAAGCGCCTTGCGCGCCGCGTCCAACCCGCCGAGGTCCTGGCGCGGGTCCGGCTCGGTGTACCCCAGCCGTTTGGCCTCGCGCACGATCTCGGAGAAGGGCTGGCCGGCTTCGAGCTGGCTCGACAGGTAGCCGAGCGTCCCGCTGAGCGCGCCCTCGATGCGCTGGACGTCATCGCCGGTGTTGACGAGGCCGGCCAGGGTGACGATGACCGGCAGCCCCGCGCCAACGGTCGCCTCCCAACGGAAACGACGGTGATCCACCAGACGGCGATAGGTCGCCAGGTCCGCGGCCAGCGGCAGCTTGTTCGCCGTGACGGCCCCGTAGCCCCGGTCCAGCGTGCTTTCCAGGGCGGGTATGGTGTCGGCCGTCGCCGTGAGATCCACGACGACCGCGCCGTCCTCGCCCGCCACATCCACGAGCGCCACCAGGTCATCCTGGTACGCGCCCAACTCGTGCTCCCGGAGCGGGCGGCCGGACGCCTTCCACGCCAGGACATCGTCGAGCTGCGCGTCGGTCAACCCGGCCGGCTCGAAGACGGCGCCGTCCCTGTCGGCGATGGTCATGATCTCCAGGCGCACGCGCAGCCGCTCCGCGTGAAGCGGCCGGCATTGGATGATCTCGTGGATGAGCGCGCGGCCCACGTTGCCAGCGCCCAGAATGATAACCGGAACCCAGTCAGGCATGAAATTCTCCGAGGGTGAGGCGCCTGGTGTCAGGCCCCTTGCGGCAAGTCCTCTACGTACAGGCCGTAGAGCGGCGGCGGGGTTATGCCCATGAGGGTGAGGTACATGGCGAGCTGACTGCGGTGGTGGATCTCGTGCTCCACCATCCCCAGCAAGATGTCCCAGGCGGGATAGGCGCGCCCGCTCGCGCCCTGCCGCGCCTCTGTCAGTTCCTCATCCGGCAGCCCGGCCAGGCGGTTCGAGACCTCGGCGTGGCTCGCGTCGAGGTAGTGCAGCAGGTCGCGCAGCGTCACCCCGAAGCGCTCGTCGTGCCCCGGGTAGACGCCTTCGCCGAGTGTGGCGCTGAGGATGTTCATGCGCCGCGCCGAGGCGATGTGGCGCACAAGGTCGGCCGCGCTGAACTCGTTCGGCGCAGGCCGCCAGTCGAGACGATCGGGCGGCAACGCGGCGGCCACCTCGCGGGTGCGGCGGTGAATCTGCTGCCAGTAGTCGCTGAACGCGGCGACGGAGACGATCAAAGGAGCAGGCATTTATTATCAGACCATCAGGATGTGACAACCGCCTCGCCGACCGGCACGCCCAGGCCAAACTCGGCGTGGATGGCGGAGATCGCGGCGTGCAGGTTGCCCTCGTCCAGCACCATGGACATGGTATGCTCCGAGGACCCCTGGGCAATGGAGATCACGTTGATGTTGGCCTTGCCGAGGGCGCCGAACACCTTCGCCGCAATGCCCGGCACGCCCTTCATGCCGGAGCCGACCACGGACACGATACCGACGTCGTCCATCGCCCAGATGCGGTCAATGTTCCGCCGCGCCAGCTCCAGCTCGAACGCATCCTCTAGCGCCGGAATTACCTTCTTGCTGCTGTCGGCCACGACGGTGAAGCAGATGCTCTGCTCCGACGACGACTGGCTGATCATCAGAATGTTGACGCCCGCGCTGGCAACGGCTCCGAATACCCGCGCCGCTACGCCCGGCACCCCCAACATCCCCGTCCCCTCGACCATGATCTGGCTCAAGCCTTTGATGGCCGTGATGGCCTTGACCGTCCGCTCGCTCGCCACGCGCTCCTTGACGACGAGCGTGCCGGGGTGCGTCGGGTTGAACGTGTTCTTGATGCGGATGGGGATGCCGCGATCCACGGCCGGCTGGATGGTCTTGGGATGCAGCACCTTCGCGCCGTAGTAGGCCAGGTCGGCGGCCTCGCCGAAAGAGACCATGGGCAGGGTCTGGGCTTCGGGCACGATGCGCGGATCGGCGGTCAGGATGCCGTCCACGTCGGTCCAGATCCAGATTTCGTCGCTGTCTATGGAGATGCCGATGATCGCGCCGGAATAATCGCTGCCGCCGCGGCCGAGCGTCGTCAAGTGGCCGTCGGCTGTCGCGGCCATGAAGCCGGTCACGACCGGCGTCACGCCCTGTTCGAGAAGCGGCAGCAGGCGCGCGCGCACACGCTCCGCCGTCACGTCCATCATAGGCCGCGCGTTCCCGAACACGTTGTCGGTGACGATGATTTCAGTCGCCAGGATGGCCTCGGCCGGCTGCCCCATCGCCCGCAGTGCGGCGGCCGTCAGGCTGGCGGTGAAGCGCTCCCCCATGCTCGACACCAGGTCCATGGCGCGGGGCGTGACCTCGCCGAGAACGTTGATCGCGCGGCACAGGTTTTCGAGATTGTCCAGCGCCGCGCGGACCTCCTCGTGCAGCGCGGTGCGCTCCGACGACGCGGCGACCTCGTTCACGACCTGCCAGTGGCGCACGAGGAGATCGTCGCGGATAACGCGGTAGGTCGCGGAGTCGCCGTCCGCTGCCGTGCGGGCCGCCCGAATCAGCGCATCAGTCACGCCGCTCATCGCCGAGACGACGACGGCGACCTGGTTGCCTTCCTGGATTGACGCGGCGACCAGCCCGGCCACGTCGCGGATCCGCTGCGGGGTCCCGACGGAGGTGCCGCCGAATTTCATGGTGAAACGCATCCAAGCTCCTTGCGTGAACAAGCCGCGGCGTCGGCTGAGAGGCGTCCCAGCCGCGCGCCCCGGCGGAAAGGTTACATGCCGATATACTTGGCGTACAGGCTGCGGGCGACGCTCGGCTCGTCCGTGCCCTTGATAATCGCGCGGGCGTCAGGGAACACCGTCAGCTCATGGCCGTTGACTGTGAGCCGCAGCAGATACGGCGTCACCTGGACACGGCCCACCGACGCGAGACGCGCCCCCAGCGCCGCCAGGTCGAGCTGACGCCGGCCGGCCGGCCGCACCTGGACCGCGTCGCGCCCGCACAGCGAGACACTGCTATCCGCGCTCGCCTCCAGAAACGGAAACTCGCGCCGTCCACAGGCTGGGCAATCCGGGCGGCGCGCGACCTGGAAGGCATCGTAGCTGTTGTTCCAGACATCCATGTGGATGACGCCGGCGTTGAGCGTTCCCTGGCCCACGATGAGCTTGATCGCCTCAACCGACGCCAGGGACGCCAGGACGCCGGCCGCGCCGTTCAGGACGCCGGCGATGTCACACGTGTCGCCGCCGCCCGGCGCCGGCTGCGGGTAGAGACAGCGCAGGCACGGCGTCTCGCCCGGCACGATGGTCATCGTCATGCCATAGCTGGCGACGACGCCGGTGTATACCCAGGGCTTGCCGAGCTTGACGCAGATGTCGTTCAAAAGATACCGTGTCTCGAAGTTGTCCGTGCCGTCCATGACCACGTCGGCGTCGGCGACAAGCTCCTCGACGTTCTCCGCCGTCACGTCGGCGACCACCGGCTCGATGCTAATCTGCGAGTTGACGCGGCGCAGATGCTCCGCCGCCGCAACGGCCTTTGGCATTCCGGCGTGGGCCTCTTGCTCCCCGAAGAGCGTCTGCCGCTGGAGGTTGTGCCACTCCACGTAGTCGCGGTCCACCAGGCGCAGCGAGCCGACGCCCGCCCGCGCCAGGTTGTTGGCGAGGACGGTTCCGGTTGCGCCGACGCCGACGATGGTCACGCGGGCGTTCAGCAGGCGGCGCTGCCCCTCCTCGCCAATGCCGGGGAAGACGACCTGGCGCGCGTAGCGAGACAAATCAAGCATGGGTCATCCGAAGTCACACGAATTCCGCGCGGTCCCACGGGTAGACAATCCAGTCGTCGGTCTCTTCGACAAAGTAGTCGGGGCGCTGGTCCGGGTAGCGCGAGCGCAGCGGCTTGTAGTGCAGCACCGCCACACTCCCGATCCCGCCGACCTCCCGCACCCGCTCCCGCACCGTCACCGCCGTGCGCCCGCTGTCCCACACATCGTCAACGATGAGGATGCGCTTGCCGTACAGAAGAGGGTCGGACGGGAACTGGAAGAAGATCGGGTGATCGAGGGTCTGCCCAATCCCGGTATAGAACTGCACCGCCGCCACCAGGACATTCCGCAAGTCCAGCGCCTCGCTCACCAGCCCGCCCGGCACCATGCCGCCCCGGGTGATGACGAGCAGCGCGTCGAAGTCGTGGGGGAGCTTGGCGACCAGCTCGACCACCAGGCGCTCAATCTCATCCCAGGTCAGCAGCCGCTTCACAATGCTCTCAGCCGTCTCGGTCATAATAGCGACTCCAATCCCGCCTCCAGCAGCGTGTACTCCCCCGCCCGCTCCAGGGCGCGCAGGTCGTCCGCCGTCGGATCGAGCCAGATATTATAGGGGCAAGGGCCGTCCCGCAGAATTGCCACCTCGGTGCGGATGATCTCCGTCGAACGCGGAAGGTTAGGCGCTCCCCCACCCACTTTGGCGAAGCCCATCACAGCGCTCATCGAGGTGAAGGCGACCAGCATCGCTACGCCGTCCCGCGTCTGCAAGGCAAGGAAACGCCACTCGATGTCGCCCCGTTGCAGCCCCTCCAGGTCCTCCAGGTCGTCGGGCGCGAGCATCATCGCCAGGAAGTAGAGGTGTTCGAGGTCGGCGACGGCCGCTGCTCGGCCCTCGGCGAAGTTTACGATTCGCGCCGCGCCGCGCCCGTCCATTAGGCGACCTGGCGGTCCTCGCGCTCAGCGAGCGCCGCCTCGAAGGCGCGCAGCGTAGGCGCGATGTGAATACTGTTCGGGAGGCGGCCCTCGAGCACAACGCTCGTCTTCAGGCCGTTGCCGGTGACATACGCCACCGTCAGCTCATCGGGCGCAATTCTACCACTCTCGGCCAGCTTTTTCAATACACTGATGGTGACACCGCCGGCGGTCTCGGCGAAGATACCCTCGGTCTCGGCCAGCAGGCGGATGCCGTCAACCACCTCGTCGTCCGTCACCGACTCCGCCACGCCGCCCGTCTCCTGGAAGATGCGCAGGGCATACGGCGCGTCGGCGGGTGAGCCGATGGCGAGAGACTTGGCGATGGTGTTCGGCTTGACAGGCTCGGCGAAGGCGGCGCCGCGGCGAAACGCCGTTACGATGGGCGCGCAGCCGCTCGCCTGGGCGCCGGACACGCGCGTCGGGCGGTCGTCAATCAGGCCCAGCTTCTTGAACTCATCCAGCCCTTTCTTGATCTTCGTCAGCACCGAGCCGGACGCCATCGGGACGACCACGTGGTCAGGCGCGCGCCAGCCGAGCTGCTCGGCGACCTCGAAGCCCAGTGTCTTGCCGCCCTCGGAGTAGTACGGGCGCATGTTGACATTCGCAAACGCCCAGCCATACTCGTCGGCGATCATCGTGCACAAGCGGTTGGCGTCGTCGTAAGTCCCCTCCACTGTGATCAGCGTTGGCCCGTACACGGCGGACGCGACCAGCTTCGCTTCCTCCAGGTCCTTGGGGACGAACACGAACGCGCGCAGCCCCGCCTTGGCGGCGTGGGCGGCCACGGAGTTGGCGAGGTTCCCCGTGGACGGGCAGCCGATGGTGTCGAAGCCAAACTCGACAGCCTTGCTGACGGCCATGCTGACGACGCGGTCCTTGAAGGAGTACGTGGGGTTAACCGTGTCATTCTTGATGTAGAGGTTGTTCAGCCCGAGGATTTTGCCGAGCCGGTCGGCGCGCAGCAGCGGCGTGAACCCAGACGGGATGCCGCACGCGCTCTCCGGCGCGACCGGCAGCAGGTCGGCATAGCGCCACAGATTCCACGGGCCGGCGGCGATCTTCTCGCGGCTGACACGCGACTTGATGATGTCGTAGTCGTACTCGACTTCCAACGGACCGAAGCACTCCTCGCACACGTACTGCGGCGAGTCGGGGTAGCGCGCGCCACACTCGCGACAGCGCAATCCAAGGACGTGGGATGGGCTGGACATCGTCAATGACTCCTTAGGATGAGGAAGGGGGCAAACAAAAAAGCCTCCCCTCGAAGTGAGAGGAGGCCACAATCAGCGAGTGCTCGGGCTTCGCTCTTATCTTCCAGTACGTCCTGCCGGATTTGGCACAGCACTAGCGCCATCCTGGCGCTAGCCCGCTGCCGAGGCTTCACAGGGCCGGTCCCTCCGCCTCTCTCGATAAGAGTAGATACAGTTGTTCCGTTAATGATACAGGGCCTGCGCGCGCGTGTCAAATCAGCGCCAGCCCACCGCGTCCTCGAACACCTCCACGGTCCGCACATGGCCCGCCGCGTCCATCTCGACCGTGACGACATCAATGCGCCAGTCGGCGCCCGGCGCCACGGCGTGCGCCTGCAGGTAGGCGTCGGCGAGAGCGACGAGCTTGCGCCGTTTTGACGGCCCGACCGAGTCCTCCGCCGCGCCACGCCACGCTCCCCGCCGCGTTCGCACCTCCACGAACACGAGACACTCCCCGTGCCGCGCCACGATGTCCAGCTCACCCACGGTGCAGCGCCAGTTCCGCTCGACCATCACATACCCGCGTTCGGCCAGGGCGCGCGCCGCCAGGTCCTCGCCCGTCCGTCCCAGGCCGCGCCGAGGGTCGCGCTGGGGCTGCGCCGTCGTCAGCCCGAGGGAGAGCTGAACCGCCTGGACCGGCGCGAAGGATGCGCGGTGCACCGGGCTAGGCCCCAGGCGCTCTAGCGCCGCCGCGTGGCTCGCCGTTCCATATCCCTTATGTCGAGCAAATTCGTAACCGGTGTAGAGCGCGTCGAGGTCGGCCATGCCCCGGTCGCGGCTCACTTTCGCCACAACCGAGGCGGCGGCGACGCTCAGGCTGGTCTGGTCAGCGCGGGGAAAAGCGCGCTGCGGGATGGGGAGCGGGAGGGTCACGTGATCGAGGATGAGCGCCTCAGGCGGCACAGGCAGCGCCTCGATGGCGCGCGCCATCGCCTGGCGCGTGGCCGGCAGGATGCCGCTTCGGTCTATTTCCTCGGGTGGTGCGCTGCCGATGCCCACCGCCAGCGCCGCCGCCAGGATGCGCGGCAGCGCGTCTTCCCGCGCCGCCGGCGTCATCAGCTTGCTATCGCGCACGCCGGCGAGACGCTCCAGCAGATCGGGCGCATCCAGCGGGAGAATGACCGCCGCAGCGACGACCGGGCCGGCCCAGGCCCCACGCCCCACCTCATCCAGGCCGGCGACGAGACGGTAGCCCTGCGCCACCCACGCCAGCTCCTCGTCGAGGGTGGGCGACGGTCGGGACGCGGCGTCTCGCGCCCCCTCCCCGCCGCTCTCGTCGTCCCACACGTCGTCGCTGTCCACGGTCCGTGTCCTCCGCCCCGGCATTGCGAGACACCCACACCGTGTGACGGCGTGCGTGAAGTTGCTCTGCTGGGCTATCGCTCTCCTGCTCAGAACACAAAACCCGCGGCGTCATTGCGAGGCGGGCTTTGCCGCCGAAGCAATCTCGCGGTGGGTGAAAAGCCCGCTCTAGTCCCTGCCAGGCCGTCTTTTGCAAGGGTGAGAGATTGCTTCGCTGACGCTGCTCAGAAACTTCACGTCCTGCTGTCATGCCGAGTGCAACGAGGCATCTGGGCCGCCGCAGTCCTGCCCGCTCCCTCGTCGGGGTGACATTCGGAAGTTTCTTGTGTCGGCGCATGCCCCGACGTGGCATTGGGGTCTCGCAACGACACCGCGTTCTACGTCCTCAACGAAAATAGAGCAGGTAGGCATCCCTACCTGCTCATCCCACACAGTTCTTGACGGAGGCGGCTTATGCCTCGGTCTTGTCGGCCTCGTTGTCCGTCGCCGTCGTCCCTGGCTGGACCGCCGGGGCCTGGACTTCGGGCGTCACGGCGGGCGCCGCCGCGACAGGCGCGGGGGCGGAGGCAGCCGCAGCGACCTTCGGCGGCTTCACCACATCCACGCGGCGTTCCCGGAGGCGGGCAGCCTTGCCGCGCCGCTGGCGCAGGTAGTACAGGTTCTTGCGGCGCACGTAGGCGTGGCGCACGATCTCGATGCGGTCAATGCGGGGTGAGCGCATGGGGAACGTGCGCTCGACGCCGACACCATCGGCGCCGATGCGGCGGACGGTGAAGCTGGCATTCGGCCCACCACGGCGGATGCGCATGACCACGCCGTCGAAGCGCTGAATACGCTCGCGATTCCCCTCGATGATTCGGAAAAAGACGCGCACCGTATCGCCCGACTCCAGGGCCGGGACGTTGGCATTCACCGCGACGCTATTTTCCACGGATTGCAGTAGATTAGAGCTCATGGGTATATCCTCTGGGACCGTTTCGCAAGCGCCAAGTATAACATAGTTGCTGCCCGACGCCAAATCTCGCGTTACGGCGCTTTCTCCAGCTCCTCCAGGTAACGCCGGTCCGCGTCGCTCAGCGACGCCGTCTCAATCAGGTCGGACCGCCGCTCCCACGTGCGCCGTAGCGCCTCCCGCCGCCGCCAGCGCGCCACCTCGGCGTGGTGGCCTGACAGGAGAATGTCCGGCACGCGCCAGCCGCGATACTCGACCGGGCGGGTGTACTGCGGCCCTTCCAGCAGGCCCGAGGCGATCGAGTCCTGGATCGCGCCGACGGGGTTGCCGAGGACACCAGGCAGGAGCCGGGCGACAGCATCCACGACGACCATCGCCGGCAGTTCGCCGCCGGTCAGAACGTAGTCGCCGATGGACATCTCCTCGGTCACGAGATGCTCGCGCACGCGCTCGTCTACGCCCTCGTAGTGACCGCACAGCAGGCTGACACGCGGCAGCGCGGCGAGGCGCTCCGCCGTCTGCTGGGTGAACAGCGCGCCCTGGGGGTCCATGAGGATGAGCGGGCCGCTGGCCGCGTCGGCTGCGTCCGGGCCAAGCACCGCCTCGACCGCCGCGAAAATCGGCTCCGGCTTCATGACCATCCCGCCGCCGCCGCCATAGGGGTAGTCGTCGGTGATGCGGTGGCGGCCCTCGGCCCAGTCGCGGATGTTGTGGACGTGGATTTCAAGCTGCCCGGCCTCGACGGCGCGCTTGATGATGCTATCGCCGAAGGGGCCATCGAACATGGCCGGAAACAGCGTGAAAATGTCGAAACGCATGATTGTTGTCTCCGCATTGGCCGTGTGATATAATGGGGCCGCGCCACCCCTATCGGGCGCAGGCCATGCTTTGCATCACGGAGGGTCACGCCGGTGGTCCCAGAGATTCAAGAATCGAGCGACTACGCCACCCCAGGCGCTAAGATCATCATCAGCCTGTTCATCGCGTTTGTGATCGCCATCATCGTCGCCGGGGCTGGCGCGCTCGGTCGCCCGAATGACGCCGCGACCGAGGCGGCGGCGGCAAAGACCGGCCAGACCGCTCCATCAGCGGGGCCGCCCGCCGAGCCGAGCGGCGGGAACGCCGCCAACGGCCAGACGATATTCACCTCCAGCGGCTGCGGGGCGTGCCACGCCGTCCCCAACGTGGCCCAGGGCGTCGTCGGCCCGTCCCTGGCGACAATCGGCGTCGTGGCGGCGACCCGCAGGCCCGGCTACTCGGCGGGGCAATACCTTGTCGAGTCAATCACCCACCCGAGCGCCTTCGTCGTCCAGGGCTACCAGGACGGCCTGATGCCCAAGACCTACAGCCAGACGCTCAAGCCAGGCGAGATCAACGACCTGGCCGCCTACCTGCTGACCCTGCGGTAGAGACGCCCTATAGGGCGTCTCTACTTCTTGCGCTCCGCGCGCTCGCGGGTGCGGAATGTGATGCGGATCGGCGTACCCTCGAAGGTGTAGCGCTCGCGCAGCAAATTCTCCAGATACCGCTCGTAACTGAAGTGCACGAGGCGGTGGTCGTTGACGAAGAACACGAAACGCGGCGGGTCCACGCCGACCTGCGTCGCATAGTAGAACTTCAGCCGCGCCGTCCCCTTGCTGGGCGGCGGGTGGTGCGCCACGGCGTCCTGGAGCAGACGGTTCATCTCAGCGGTCGGGACGCGCTGGAAGCGCGCTTCGTAGACTCGCAGCGCCGCCGGCAGGACGGTGTTGACGCGCTGCCCGGTCTGCGCCGAGATGAACAGCACCGGCACGTAGTCCAGGAAGTTGAGCGTCTGGCGCACCTGCTTGGCGTACTCGTGCAGCGTGTTGGTGTCCTTCTCGATCAGGTCCCACTTGTTCACAATGACGACGACGCTCTTGCCCTCCTGGATGATGTAGCCGGCGACGTGGCTGTCCTGGGCGGTGATGCCCTCGACGGCGTCCACCAGGAGGAGCGAGACGTCGGCGCGCTCGATGGCGCGCATCGAGCGCAAGACGCTATACTTCTCGATGCCCGGCTCGACCTTGCCGCGGCGGCGGATGCCGGCCGTGTCAATGAGCGTGACATCCTCGTTCTGGTAGCGGATGCGCGTGTCAATGGCGTCGCGCGTCGTGCCGGGGATGTCGCTGACGATGGAGCGCTCCTTGCCGAGGAGCTTGTTGAGGAGCGACGACTTGCCGACGTTGGGCCGCCCGACGATGGCAATCTTGATGGACGTGTCGTCCTCGGTCTCCGGGGTCACCGGCAGCGTCTCGACGATGCGGTCCAGGAGGTCGCCGGTGCCGGTGCCGTGAATGGCGGAGATGGGCATCGGCTCGTCCAGCCCTAGACTGTAGAACTCGACGGCGTTCATGCGACGCTCCGGGCTGTCGGCCTTGTTGACCGCGAGCACGACGGGCTTCTTCGTGCGGCGCAGCTGCGCGGCCACGTCCTCGTCCGCGCCCGTCAGCCCGGTCACGGCGTCCACCAGCAACACGATCACGTCCGCCTCGCTCATCGCCAGCTCGGCCTGGGCGCGGATGGCGGACACCATCTGGTCCTTGGGGTCGTCGGCCAGGCCGCCGGTGTCCACGACGATGAACGGCACGCCGGCCCACTCCGTCTCACCATAGAGACGGTCGCGGGTGGTGCCGGGTACATCCTCCACGATTGCCAGGCGCTCGCCGATGAGGCGGTTGAACAGGGTGGACTTGCCAACGTTGGGTCGCCCAACCAGGGCGACGACGGGTGTTTGGGCCATGCGACTTCCTATGCCATGCCGATGAACTCGGCAACGACGATGACGCGGTGCGTGTTTGTCCAGTAGGGCCAGCAGCTCACAAGGGTCAGGCGCGCGTCGTCGGTTTGAGCCAGGTAGCGGGCGTTCGCGCGGTGCTGCGCATCGCTAACGCCGGCCTCCGGGACGATGACCTGCTGGCGCACCATATAGACGTAGCGCCGCCCGCTTGCCGTATCCACGTAGACGGCGTCGCCCGGCTTGGCCCGCTCCAGCAGCCGAAACACGCGACCGCGGACGTTGTTGTGGCCGGAGACGACGAGGTTGCCGGTCTGCCCCGGATTAGCGCTCCCCTCGTGGTAGCCGGCGGCGTAGTCCGCCGTCTCCCACTCCCGCGTCAGCTCCCCATTCTCGTCCACGAGCTTGTAGCCCACCGGCACGACTTCGGT
The DNA here is from genome assembly GCA_046328525.1 of Anaerolineae bacterium. Lineage (GTDB taxonomy): Bacteria > Chloroflexota > Anaerolineae > Epilineales > JAHCIE01 > JBDHWG01. Next base: position 383,469 of record JAXLWK010000003.1, on the reverse strand, counting down.
GTCCACGCCGAGGCTAGGGATGATCAGCCGCTTGGGCAGCTCGCTACCCGGCGACGGCGTGGGTGTCGGGGTGGGAGCCTTGGACACGGGCGAGGCGGCGGTCGCCGCCTCGGCGATGACCGGCTCGGCCGGTGCGTCGGGAACGGGCGTGGCGGTGGCGGGGGGAACCGGGGTCGGCGTGCGCGGGTAGAGCTGGGCGAGCAGGGCCTGGCGCTTCGGGTCGGGCGCCGCCGGCATGCTGCCGACGTGGCGGGAGTAACCGGCCGGGTTAGGGTTCAGCGTCACGAACAGCGCCGTGAAGCCTTCCTGCCAGACGACAAAGACGCTGAATGCGATGAGAATCAGCCCGAAAACACTCAGGGCATCCCCTACGATGCCCCGAGAGCGCGTCATAGATGACATCCTTTGGAACTTCAGAGTCTAGCGACGGAAAAGTCGCCCCAATACCAGCAGCACGACGCCCAGCGCGCCCGACGAGAGCAGCGCCCACAGCGCCGGTAGCTCCGTGCCGCCCGTCGTCGGCAAGCGGTCGCCCGTGCCAGGCACAGGCAGGCCGGGCCGCCCGATGGGCTGCAATGTCTGGATCGCCGACACAACAGTCGCCGGCGGGACGAAGACCGGCGTCACGGTCGCGGATGGGATCGGCGTCACGGTCGCCGGGCCGCGCGTGTTGGTTGGAGCGGGCGTCACCGTCGGCCCCGATGTGGGGGCGCTCGTCACCGTCGGCACCGGCGTTACGGTCGCCTGGGTAAGAACGATTGTCGTCGGCGTCGGATTGCTTCCCTGCGCCCAGGCGCTGGACGCTTCCCACAGCGGCGGATGCTCCATGATTTGCACTGCCGCGACCGCGAAGATAATCAGAAACGTCGCAAAGACTGCGAACGCGAGGGTTTTCAACCGATTAGCCATGTCTCAATCTCCTTTGCCCGCCACCTGCAGCTAGACCCCCTGCGGACGACGAGCGAGCAAAGCGGCCTTCAGGCGCTCGAATACGTCTGCCTGTGTCCCCTGGCCGTCAACTACCACCAGAAGGCCCTGCTCTCCATAATGCTCAAGCACCGGCTGCATCTCGGCGTGGTACACCTTGAAACGCTCGCGCACCACCGCCGGATCGTCGTCATTGCGGCGTACCAATTGCCCCCCACAGGCGCGGCACGTCATCTGGTCGGCGGCCACCTCCGCGTCGGTGTAGCCCGCGCGGCACGAGACGCACACCAGGCGGCTGGCAAGCCGTGCGACGGCCGTCTCCTCCGACACGTCCACCAGCACCGCCGCATCCAATCTCAGGCCCAGGTCACGCAAGATTTGGTCCAGCGCCTTGGCCTGGGGGATGCTGCGCGGATAGCCATCCAGGATGAAGCCGCGGTCTTTGAGCGCGGCTAGAGTCTCGCGCATCAGGTCGTTCGCCAGCTGCGGCGGGACGAGCTGGCCGTGGGCCATGTAAGGCTCCGCCTCGCGGCCCAGCGCCGTGCCACGCGCCACTTCGTCGCGGAGCATCTGCCCCGTCGAAAGGCTGACCAGTCCCCACTCTTCAGCCAAATGTTGGCCTTGCGTGCTCTTGCCGGAGCCGGGCGGGCCGGCCAGAACCAGGTGCCACATGCGCATCTCCCGGGCGGCTCGCCTATGCAGCCCTCGGCCAAGTATAGCGGAGCTTAGCCCGGAAGTCGAATGAGGCGCGCGTTGGACGCTCGCTTGCGCTACTCGGCGGCTGGCCTCGACGCCGGGGCGTGGCCGGGCGGGAGCGACCGCGCCATGTCGTCCATCGCGCTCTGCAAACGCGGGTAAGCAAACCAGACGACGCCGATCCCGAACAGCGCGCCGGTGATGACGCGCAGCAGCGGCGTGCTTTCGCGCCAGCCTGGCAGCTGCGACAGCCCATCTACGGCAATGGGGATGGCGAACAGGATGAGGCCCCACCACGGCAACGGCCGCCAGCGGCGCCCGCTCAGCCCGAAGACAAGCCCCGTCAGCAGGATCGCGCCGTACATCGCCGTGTCCCGCTCGCAGAAGGCCACCTGGTAGCCGAGGCCGAGGGCAGCGTCGTGAATCGGGTGCCAGAACAGCTCCAGGCGCTCCTGGGCGCCGGTGACGGCGGCGATCTCAGGGAACGAGTACGCCAGCTTTGGCCCATCCAGGAAGAAGGAGCGCTGCGGGAGCTGGTGGCACGAGAAGCGATAGACGGTGTAGATGATTTCGGCCGGGCCGGTCCAGCCGGCCATCATCAGCAGCGGGGCGCTGAACGCGACGGCAATGTACAGGGCCACGAAGCCATTCAGGAGAAGGAGCCAGTGGCGTGCGAACCACGCCACGGCGCGGTTCACGATGTCGCCGGCCGCGTCGGCCCTGGAGCTATTCTGAGGCTGTGACGCCATGCGCCGATCCCTTCACGGTTGCGCAGCCCCTCTGCTCGACAGCATTTCGAGGCCGCTTTTGGCCGGACTGAAGCCCGGCTCGAGTTGCAGGGCGCGGCGGTAGGAGTCGCTCGCCTGCGACGCAGCGCCGATGCCGGCATACGCTCGCCCGATAACGTAGTACAACCCGGCCGCCGACGGGCTGCGGGTCAGGCCCATTTGGCCGTAGGCGAGCGCCGAAGTATACTCCGATAGGTTCAGCTCCGCCAGCGCCAGGCGGCCGGGGATCACAACCTCGGCCTCCGGCAGTCCCAGGTCCCACGCGGTGCGCCAACACGTGATGGCCGTGCGCGGATTGTTGAGGAAGTAGGCGTAGGTCCCCAGGCGCGACCAGATCCACGGATCGTTCGGCGACTGCTGCAAGTCCTTGAGCGCCGTATCGAACGCCCGCCGGTACATCGGCGTATCCTCCCAGTCACCGCCGACCACCGCCGCCACGCGGTCCGCCTGCTGCGGGCGATAGACAGGGATGTACTGGCGGCCCCCCGGCGACCAGAGGGTCAGGAATTCATCCTCTGGCACGCGGAGATACGCCCCATACGTCGAGTCGTTGACCAGGAGCACGCGGGCGGCGGTATCGTAGCCGACGACGAGGCGATAGTGGTCAATGGGCTGCGAGAGGGTTAGCCACTGAAGGACGATGACCGGCACGTCGGCCGCGATCAGGCGGCGCAGGGTGTCGAGGTCGCCGTTGACGCGCGGACGCGCCGCCAGGCCGAGCCCCTGGACGTAGCCCGGCACGCGGATGGGGTCCATGCCGATGCTCTCCGGCTCGGGGCGTAAGATGCGGCGGGCGGCTTCGGGGTCCACGGCGATGCCGAAGACGCTCGCGGCCATGGCGACGGAGGTCGGGCCGCAATTGTTGCGCGACTGCCAGAAGTGCTGCGCCGGAAGATACCACTGCGGCGGCAGGCTCAATGGCCCCGCCGCCGATGTTGGGCGCGCAAGCACGAAGCCGCCGAGTAGCGCCAGGCACACCCACACGTATCGCACCGCCCGTCCTCCCCTGGGTTAGAGAAGCTCCTGGAGATACCTGTCTATGGTCTCTGACGTTAGCTCGCCTGGATGAATCCGCACGACCCGGCCGTCGCGGGCGATAAAGAAGTTGCGCGGAAGGGTCTGCACTCGGTAGGCGCGCGCGACGCTCCCCTCCTGGTCGAGCAGGATGGGGAAGGTGACGCCGGTCTCGCGGATGTACGCCGCCACAGGATCCGGCGCTTCCTGAACATTCACAGACACCACCTTGAACCCCTTCGGCCCATACTTCTGCTGCGCGGCCTCGATGACGGGCATCTCCTCTCGGCACGGCGGGCACCACGTCGCCCAGAAGTTCACCAGGACGACTTCGCCGGCGGTGTCGGCCAGGGCCATGCGCTGCCCTGTCGTCGTCGGGAGGTCGAACAGTGGGGCGAGCTGGTCGCGCTCGACGCTCGCCGGGCGATCGCCGGCGGCGACGGCCCCGCCTTTGGAGCGCGCCGCGACTGTCTCACCGACCCATAGGCCGACGACCAGCGCCCCCACGATCACGAACGCGATGATGAGGCCGCGCAGAAGCCGCGATGAGGCATGCCACCATTGAATCATAGGTTTATGTTGAAGAAAGAGCCAATCTGAGCCAGCGACGCGAGGCGCCCGCTCAGCAGCAGGATGCCCATGAACATGAGCAGGATACCGTTGACCAGGGTGATGGTGTTCATGTGGCGCTTCATCGCCTGGAGCATGCCGCTCACCTGGTTGAAGGCGAAGGCGACGAGCAGGAACGGCACGGCCAGGCCAGCCGAGTAGAAGGCCAGCAACAGGGCCGACAGGCCGACCGTCTGGCTCTCTGACCCGAGCGCCAGGATGGCCGCCAGGTTCGGGCCAACGCACGGCGTCCACCCCGCCGCGAAGATCGCGCCCATGAGCATCGCCCCCATGACGCCGCCCCGCCCGCCCGTCGCCTGCATGTGGAAGCGTTTCTCCGAGTAGAAGAAGTCGCTCGTAGACAGGAACAGCACGATCAGGACGATCAGGACGGTCTCGATGAGGAGCGCCAGAACCTGGATTGGCTCGACGGGCCGGCCGGCGATAATCATCTGCCCGGTCGGGCTGGCGAAGACGTTGAGGACGCCGACCGTCACGGCCAGGGGCAAGCGATAGGCCATCGGCATTTCGGCGCCTGCCAGGACGATGACGAACACCATCAGGCTGTCGAGGATGCGCGGCGCAATCGGTCGGATGTCAATGACAAACATCGCCAGCGCCGCGACCAGGGCCACCAGGAACCAGCGCGCCAGGCTCAGCCGCACCTGGGCGACGCGCAGCCCGAACACGAGCAGCAGCGCCGCGCCGGCCCGTAGCAGGCCGCTCAGCATATCCTGGAACGCAAACCCGACCAGGCCGACCGTCGCGCCCAACGCAATGAAGACCAGGGAGAAGCCGAGGACAAAGAAGATGGCAAGGGTGAACGTGGCGCGGCGCGAGGCTACGGTAGCGCCGCCGCTGCCGACCGTGGCGGCGCTGGGCGAGTTGCGCAGCGCCATCGCGCCCAGATAGCCGACATACGCCGGCACCAGGGGCAACACGCACGGCGAGAGGAACGACACTAACCCGGCGGCAAAGGCCAGGGCAATGGCGATAGCCGTGATATGGCTCGGATCAATAACCATCCAGTATCCTCCACATCAACTACGAACCGTACAGCTACGAACGGCGCTGCGTCTCGTTCGTCTGTTCCTGGAGTCGGCGGCGGCGCAGCCAGATGCTGCCGGCGTAGAGCAGGACAGCGGCCACGGTGCCGACATATACAATAACGACGAAAGGAGGCATGGGTTACTCCTGCGCCGGTTGTTGGCGCATCACGGCAATCAGCCGCGCTTTGGCATCGGCGCGGCGCACAGTGTAGTCCACCTCACTCACCTGACCGGCGGCGTAAGCGTCGTCCAGCGCCGCGATCTGGTCCAGCAGCGCATCCTGCGTCGCCGCCAGGCTGCTTTGCTGGCGGCGGGCGAACGGGGCGCGCAGGCGCGGCCACAGCAGTACCGCCACGAGCGCGAGGGCGGCTAGCAGGATGCCAACCCACACCATGCTCGATTGGTAGGTGGGCGCAAGGGGCACAGCGCCCGAAGCCGGTCGCGCGCCCGCGCCCGAGGCTGGGGCAGCGGCATTTGGCGCCGCGCCGGACGCCGGCAGCGCGGGCGCTGGCACGTTCTTGGGGGCGCCCGATAGCGCCAGGCCGATGCTCTGGCCGACGGCCAGATTCTGCGCCTGGTACGTCTGGAACGACTCGCCCTGGGGTGTGCTGGTGGAGGGCTTGGGCTGCACGACGGTCGGCGTAATCTGTACTCCCTTGTCGGAGACCAGAACGTTGATCTCGCCTACGGGATACGGGAAGGTGCGCTGGAGATCGAGACTCCCATTGTACGGCAGGTCGTAGGACAGCACCACCTGATGCGGCCCCGGCGTCCACGGCGTGTCCAGGCGCACCGTCGCGCCGCTGACCTGGGCCGCCGCGTCGAGGTCCTCGTTCTGGAACTGGAAGTTCTTCGCCCCCGACGGCAGGGGCAAGATCATCGTCGCGCCATTGGGCGGCGCAATGAAGGTGCGGTTCCCCGTGTTGTCGAGCTGATACAGCTCGCCGATGCGCACCGTGTTGGGGTCAACGAAGTCTACCAGGACGTGCGCCCGCGAGAGCTGCATACCGGGATCCGTGGTCGTCGTCTCGTAGACGTTGAGCGTCGTGGTCTGCGACGGATTGTTGCTATCCAGCTTGACGAGCGGGCTGTAGTAGTTGATGCCGCCGTAGTTGACCGCCACGCCGTAGCCGCGCCCCGTCTCGGCAATCAGCTTGTCGAATTTGAACGTTCCGTCCGCCGCCAGCTTGCCCGGAATCTCCGACTCCGGCGACTGCCCGACGAGGGACAGCAGGGTGAGGCTGACCGCCTGGCTCACGTCGAGCGTTGCGCCCGGCGTCCCCTGGCGGAGGCTGCCGCCGACGACACCGTTGAGCGCCGGCAGCGGCGGCGCGTCGAAGCCGAGCGCCCGCGTGTAGGCCAGCGCGGCTGTGGCATCGTCCGGTGAGAGCTTCGTCCACACTGAAGCGTGTTCCGGGATTTTGGCCGACTGTGCGGCCAGGTCGTTGACGCTCTTGCCGATGATCCGGCCCGCCTGGCTCAGGTCCGCCGACGCCACCCTCGCACCGTTCGCGCCGTGGCAGCTGGCACAGCTCGCCTCCCAGACGGACTTGCCCTGGGCCAGGGCGCGCGGCCCGGCGCCGAGCCACCAGGCATAGAACGCCGCGTCCCACATCTGGTCGGGGGTGAGGCGGTTCTTCCACGGCGGCATGAGCTTGCCGATGCGCCCCTCACTGATGACCGTGTAGGTATCGGCGGGCGACATGGCATGCTTGAACGCGGCATCCTGGAAATTCGCCGCCTGCGCCCCCTGCGCCCGCATCGTCTCGCCGTCGCCCCGGCCAAGAGCGCCGTGGCACGGCTGGCAGTTCTGGGTGTACAGGTCTTTGCCGCGCACCGCCGAGGGGCGGCCGGTCGGCGGGGGCCCAGAGGCCGGCGTCGGCCCCTGGGCCGCGGCCGCCTGGGCCGCCAACACGGCGAGCGCCAGGGCCAGGAGGCATGCAATGGCAAGGCCAAGTCGGCCTCGAAGGAGCATAGAGATCATCTGCATAGACATCAACGGGGGCTGTTGGAGCCAGCCGACGCCTGGCGCTCAAGTGCCAGGCTGAGAGAGGGAAGCCCACTAAAGTGGGCTGGACAGCCTGCTTGAGCAGGCTGCGCTCTATCAGCCATCAACTTGAGTCCGTGGCATCGGCTTCGGACTCGAATTAGCTCCGCTATCACTCTTCTAGCTCTGCGGCGAGGCAGAGGTCAGGGAAGTCGCCTGGAGGGGCGCGCCGCACTGGTCACAGAAGCGCGCGCCGCGCCGCGTCGCACTCCCGCACGTTGGGCAGATATCGCCCGCTTCCTGCGCTTCGAGCTTGCGGCGGCGTTCGGCCACCGCCGCCTCAATGGCCGCGTCCAGCGCCGGATCCTGCGCCTGCGTCCGCTCCTTCAGGGCGTCCATGCGCTTCAGCACGGCGACGCCGTCGGCCAGGAACAGGGCGCGCTGTTGCTGATAGTCGTCGTCGTCTAGCTTGTTCGCGGCGTAGTCGGAGTCCAGGTCGCGCAGGCTCTTGAGCACCACCCCGTGCTGGGCGGCCAGCTCCGCCAGGGCGCGCACCTCGGGGCTGCGCTCAGGCTGCGCCGCCGTGCCTCGCACCAGGGGAGCAACGATCCAGACAACGGTCAGCGCCACCAGGGCGAGCGCGACAATGGCAATCAGAATAGTCACAGCCAACCTTTACTTGAGCAGTTCGTCCAGGGTCGCCGACAGCTCGGCCTCGGTCGTCGGCCCAATCTTCACCAGGCGCACCTGTCCACTCTTGTCGAGCACGAAGGTCTCCGGCACGCCCTTGATGCGGTACTGATAGCTGATGCGCGAGCCGAGGTCGGGGCCGTTGGGATAGGTGACGCCGAACCGTTGCAGGAACTCCCGCGCCTTCGGCTCCGTGTCTACGTAGTCCACGCCCAGGAAGACGGCGCGGTCCTTGTACTTCTGCCACACCCGCTCCAAATCCCCCGCCTCGTCCTCGCACGGGATGCACCACGACGCCCAGAAGTTGACGACGACGGGCTTGCCGCGCAGCGCCGCCAGGTCCACCTGGGGGCCGTCGAACAGGGGCATGGTGAACGTGGGCGCGGCGCTGCCGACGGACGGCCGAGCCGTAGATGCCTGGCGTATGCCCAGCGCCGAGACACCGGCCAGCACCAGCAGCAGGATCACCCCCGCCGCGAGCGCCAGCAGCCTGCCGCGCCGCCGAGGCGCAGTCGGCGTTGTCCCCTCCAGGGGAAGCTCATGCTCCATTCGCCTCACTCCATCTGGCGCAGGTCGCGCTCGAGCCGCTCCACGTACTCCGGCGGCAGGTCGGGCGAGGCGGCGGGGGCGCGCGCGTCAGCCGGCGCCGCCGTCTGCTTCGGCTCGCGGCGCAGCATGGCGCGCAACACCAGAGCGAGCAACACGACGCCGACGAGGATACCGACGAACGGCATCACCCAGCCCAGGAGGGCGAAGCCCTGGCGCGGCGGCTCGTTGAGGACGCGGTCGCCGTAGCGCTCGACGAAGTAGGCGCGAATCTGGTCCTCGCTCTCGCCGGCGACGAGCTTTTGGCGAATCAGGTCGCGCATCTCGTCGCAGACCTTGAGCGGGCATTCGGTCAACGTCGTATTCTGGCACAGCGGGCAGTTGAGCCGGTCGGTGATGGCGCGCATGCGGCGGTCAATCTCGTCGTTGCTGAGGCCACCCTGGGCGCTGACCATCGCGGCCCCGGCCAGGGTCAGCAGGGCGACAACCGCGATAATCAGGAAACGGTTACGCATGGGTCACTTGGCCGGCACGGCTTCGGGGACACGGGCGACCGACGGGCGGCGCCGCCCCTCCGGCCAGGCTGCGACGAGGATGCCCAGCACCACCACCAGGCCGCCGCCCCACACCCAGCTCACGAGCGGGTTGACGAACACCTTGAACGTGGCCGTCTCGCCCTTGGCCTCCCAGCCGCCGAGCACGATGTACAGGTCCTCGGTGGGCGAGCGGCGGATGGCGACCTCGGTCTGCGGCTGGTTCGTGGCGCGGTAGAGGTCCTGGGAGGGCATCAGGATGCCCAGGTCCTTGCCGTTCTGGCTGACGCGCACCAGGGCCACGGTCACGTCGCGGTCGGGGAACGCCAGGCCCTGCATGTCCTGGTACTGGACGTTGAACTCGCCGACCGTCAGCGTCTCGCCCTTCCTGAGCGTCGCCTGCCGGTCGAGCTGGAAGACGTTGGACGCGACTACGCCGATGGCGATCACCAGGATGCCCAGGTGCACGATGTAGCCGCCGTAGCGGCGGCGGTTGCGGCGCACTGTGGCGACCAGCGCCTGGAGCCAGTTCGCGCCCGTGGCAGCGCGGTAGACGCGCGAGCCGCTGTAGAACTCGTCCACGTGTACCGCCAGGACGAAGACGATGATGGCGTAGGCGATGAGCGCCGGCCCGTGCAGGCCGAGCAGGAACAGCGCGAGGGTAATGACGCCGGAGACGATGAACGGCTTGGCGAGGTTGCGCACAAGCTTGCGCAGGGTCGCGCGCCCCCAGCTCGTCATCGGCGCGATGCCCATGAGCACCAGCAGAACGCCAAACAGCGGTATAGTGATCTGGTTGAAGTACGGCGGCCCGACGGTAATCTTGTCGCCCACGACAATCTCAGAGATCATCGGGAACATCGTGCCCCAGAACACGGCGAAGATGATCGCCAGCAGCACGAGGTTGTTCAGGAGGAACGCCGTCTCGCGCGACACCGGGCTTTCGAGCTTGTTCGGGCTGCGTAGCTCGTCCCAGCGCATGACGAGCAGCCCCAGGAAGACGAGCAGGATGAACGTGATGAAGCCCAGGAAGTAGGGGCCGAGGGGCGACTGGGCGAACGAGTGGACGGAGGAGACGACGCCGCTGCGGGTCAGGAACGTGCCGAAAATCGCCAGGCCGAAGAACAGCCCGACCAAGATGAAGTTCCAGATCTTGAGCATTCCGCGGCGTTCCTGGACGATGATGGAGTGAACGAAGGCCGTGCCGGCCAGCCAGGGGAGGAACGAGGCGTTCTCGACCGGGTCCCCATCCCCAGTAGCCACCCCATCCCAGCTCCATGTACGCCCACGCGCCGCCGAGCATGATGCCGATGGTGAGGAAGGTCCACACCAGGAGCGCCCAGCGCCGCGCGAGCGCACCCACTCGCTGCCGGTGCGGTTCGCGGCCAGCGCGCCCATGGCGAAGGCGAACGGCACCGTCGTGCCGACGAAGCCGATGTAGAGCATCGGGGGTGAATCGCCATCGCCCAGTGCTGGAGCAGCGGGTTGAGGCCGGTGCCATCCTGGGGCACGAAGTCCAGCATCTTGAACGGGTTTTCGAGTAAGGCGACGAGGCTGAGGAAGAAGGCCAGCACCGTCATCAGCGTAGCAAGGGTGAAGGGCATGATGGCGCGGTGGCGGTTGCGGTTGAAGAACACCACGACCAGGGAATACAGCGACAGCAGCCAGGCCCAGAACAGGAGCGAGCCTTCCTGCCCGCTCCACAGCGCGGACAGGCGGAACATGAGCGGCATGGCGCGGCTGGAATGGGCCGCCACGTAGCCCACCTGGTAATCTTGCGCCAGGAACAGGAGGACGAGGAACCCCGCCGCCAGGGAGGTCAGCCCCGCCGCCGCAATCACCGCCTGCTCACCGCTCGCCACAAGCTCCGGATAGCGCCGCCAGACGCCCAGCAGGCTCGCGGCGACGGCAAAGACGGCCGAGGCGATAGCGAGCCAGACGCACAGATAGCCAATATCCGCCATTCAACCCGTCCCTCAGTTGCTCTGCTTGATTTCCGCCTCGTACTTCGAGGGGCACTGCACGAAGAGGTTGTTGGCCGTCACGCTGCCGTCGGCGTTGTACGTCCCTTCGACGACGACGCTATCGGCCATGTGGAAGCTATCCGGCAGCGGCCCGGTGAAGTGGACCGGCACGTTGACGTCCTTGTTGTTGGCGTTGAAGCGCAGGTCGAGCTTGCTGGCGTCCCACTGCACAGAGGATTTGTCAATGTTGCCGGCCAGCCGCACCGTCTTGCCCGGCGTGATCTGGCCCGCCTGGACCTTCTGCACCATCTCGTCCGACGTCACGTAGTAGGTAGCGTTTGCCTGAAAGCTACGAAACGTCATGAAGGCGATAGCGGCGATAATGATAAGGCCGCCGATAAGAAAACGAGTCGGAATCATGAAATGCCTCCTGGCCCGATGCGCCATCCGGCTGCGCCGCAGAATGACCGACGTCGCTGCGGCGAAACGCCCCCCTGGCGTGGGACACCCTGCCAGGCCGTGCGGCCCGGTGGGCTGCGGTCTGCGTTCAGCCCCGGAATTATAGGGGTAGCGGGGCGTCTTTGTCAACGAACAAAGGTTATGGTTCGGTCCAAACGCCACAACCCGTTCCTCTAGTATATACGACGCCACACGCCACACGGATGTACCATTTCACGGCAGCGGCGTTGTCCCGATCAGGGCGTAGCGCATGCCGGCCAGGATGAGCAGCTCTAGCACGGCCAGCCACGCGGCCAGCGCGACCACATCCACCACGTCCCACCCCGTCACCGCCGTCGCCTCGCGCTTGCCGATCACCAGGAGCGGAATCGCGTTCAACATCCCCACGATGGCGACCAGGCCCAGGGTCGCCACCAGGGCGATCAGCGGCGCGAGCCACGCCTGCCCCGTCACCAGGGCGGCGAATACCAGCGCCGACAGGACGACCGGGCCGACGAAATCGCGCCAGTGGACGGCCGAGCGCGGCAGCGCCCAGGCCGACGCGCCCCAGATGGGCCACAGGAGCGCGGCCATGCCCAACCCGGCCAGCAGCCCGGTGCCGAGCCGCAGGTCGAGGCGCGGCGCGTAGAAGTGGGGCAGGCCGAGGTCGTAGAAAAAGGCGTTGAAGCCGTCGAAGCCCATGACGACGATGCCCATGACGGCGACGATGTAGCCGGCCGGCCGGGCCAGCCGCTCCGCGCGCGGCGCCCGCCAGGCCAGCCACGCCACGGCCAGGGCGAATCCGCCGTAGATGCCGACCTTGCGCGCCTCGACGGGCATCGGCTCGCCGTCGAAGATGAACGAGTGATGCGGGCGCTGAGGATCGAGACCGAACCCCAATGCCCGCATCTTCAGGTCTGCCGAGAAAGGAGCGGCGATCGCCAGCAGCGCCAGCGCCACAAGCAGGCCGACGGCGATGCGGCGCGAAAAGAACGGATGCGCGGCCACCACCGGCTACCCCCAGACTCTAGTTGACAATCTTGCTCACCGACGCTTCAATCTGGTCCGCCGACATGAACGCCCCGCGCTTGATCTCGCGCAGCTTGCCATCCTTGCCGATGAAGAAGGACGTCGGGTAGGCGCGCACGCGGTAGTTGTTCTCCGTCTCGCCGGTCGTATCCATGACGATGGGGAAGGTCATCCCGGTCTCTTGCTGATACTTCCGCACGGCGGCCTCGCCATTGTCGGTCTTGATGTCTACCGCGAGAACCACCAGGCCCTTGTCCTTGTACTTCTGGTAGATGCTTTGCAGGGCCGGCATCTCGAACTTGCACGGCGCGCACCACGTCGCCCAGAAGTTGAGGACGACGGGCTTGCCCTTCAGCTCGCTGACCGTCCAGGTTTTGCCGTCGAGGTCCTTAAGCGTGAAGTCCGGCGGGATCTCGCCGACGCGCAGGGGTTGTCCCCCGCCGCCGCCCTTCATGTTGTACTGAATATCCGCCGACACGAGCTGGTCGTTGAGCCAGCTTTCGACGCTGAACGGCTTGCCCTGCTTCGCCGCCTCCTGGCCCTTGATGACGACCCACTTGTTGACCGTGGACGAGTCGCGGATCCAGTTGCGCATATTGTCGAGGCTGAGACCGTAGCGGGCCAACGCCGCATCCAGCTTGGCCGGGTCGCCGAAGTTGGCGCGGAACGCCTGCAAGTCCTTGTCCACATCCACGTCTGCGGCGACAACGCCGTCCTGCTTCGCGGCCGCCAGCTGGAGGCGCGAGTTGACGATCTGGTCCAGGAGCGACGACCGCATCTGCTGCAGCGAGTTCGGGTCAATGGGCAGCTCGCCGCCGTTGGTCAGCGGGTAGACGGCCTGGTTGATGCGAATGAGCTGCGTCAGCTGCTCGCGGGTGATCGGATCGCCGTTCACCGTCGCCACCACCGGCGGCAGGTCGTCGAGCGGGGCCGGGACGCCGGGGGACGACGGCACGCTAGGGCCAGAGCTGGCGCTGATGGCGCCGGCGGCCTGGTTGGGCCGCAGCCACAGGAACCACGCCGCGCCGGCAATCACCAGCACCAGGATCGTCACCAGGATGCTGATAATCCAGGCCGACGACGATCCGCCGCGCTTCGCTTCCTCCGCGCCCGCCGGATCATCTCGCTTGGGCGGACCGCCGGCCGGCGGGGCCGGCTCATTGCCATCTGTGACTTCGATGCTAAACCACTTCGGCATCTGATACTCCTCGTGCAGCGGCTGTGCCGGCGCGACCCAGGCCACGCGGCCGCCGCTGCCCCATGCGCTACTGCGAAGCGAGTACGTTGGCGGTCAGGCGGAAACGAGATTCCTTGAACTCGCCCTCGATCTTCTTGGCCGTGGGATCGTTCGAGAAGATCTGGACGAACTTGTCCACCTTGCCCTCGTCCTGGATGACCTTCGGATCGTAAGTGATGTTCAGCGGCTCGGCCTGGCCGGGCTTGATGACAATCGGCGGCACGAACGGATCGTCGGTCACCTGGCGGCCGGCGAACTCGGCCAGCGTACAGCCGCACGACGTGTACATCTGGTTGATGACGAGGTCGGCCTTGCCCACGTTCTTGACCGTGAACTTGCTGACCGCCTTGTCGCCGCTCTTCACGTCGCCCATGTCATACGTGGCCTTGTCATTGATCCCCTCGATGGCGAGCCTCGCCTCACCGTTGTTGACAGGCACCGCGCTCGGGCTGACCGGCACAAAGCCTTCCAGGTTCGGGTGCAGCGCATTCGGATCGGACGGGGCAGGCTTCACCTGCAAGCCCGACGGCGCGCCCTGGACGTTGGACGGCACGCTGTCGGGCAAATTGCTCGCCCCGGGGGCCGTCTGGGCCACGGTGTCGCCCGTGCCGCGCGGGCGGAACAGGGCCTGGCCGATGAAGAAACCGCCGCCCAGCATGACCAGCGCCCCCAGAACCAGGGCTATGGCAAATAATACGTTCTTATTGACGTTGACGACAACCTCGCGCTTGGGGGCCGCCGGGGCGGCGCTGCGGGGCGCCGTGGATTGCTTAGACTTGCTCATCGAACTCCCTCGTGCCTGGAGGGCGGCGAGCGTGGCAGAAGCCGACTGCCTGCCGCCCTCGGCCACCAGTCTACTGATTGGCGACGTTGGCCGTAATCGTGAACTCCTGGGTCTTGGGCGCCGGGTCGTCGGAGAAGTGGTACTTCACCTGCACCTTGCGGCTGATGAACTTGCCCGCGTCCTTGTTGACGCGCGGGTCGTAGCCCACGCGCAGGTCCGCCGACTGGCCGGCGTCAATCTTGTCCTGGCTGACGACAGCGGCGGTGCAGCCGCAGGACGCCGTCACGTTGTCAATGATGAGCTGGCTCTTGCCATTGTTGGAGAGCTGAAGGACCTTTTCGACCTTCTGCTGCGCCGGGACGTTGCCGAAGTCCCACGTGTAGCCTTTGTCCTTGATCTCCGGAATGGTCACCCGCGCGTCGGACCCAAAGGGGTCAATGGGGCCGGTGGTGTTGGGGCCATTCTGCGAGAAGGGGTTCTGGCCGCCGGTCTGCTGGCTGGTGACGGGCTGCACCGGCTGCGAGCCGGCCTGCGGCGCCGGGGCGTTGAGCGCCAGCGGCGGCTGCGAGGCGGCAGCGGCCGTGGTCGTCTGACGGCTGCCGCCGGCCGTGAGCTGGCCGATGTATAGCCCGATCCCAAACAGAGCCAAGATGCCCACGATGGCTACCGCGGCGTAGAATACGCGCTGATCGAGGCGAATAACGACCTGGTTGTCCTTACGATTGCTCATGAGTATCCTCCCTTGAGTGTGGTTCTACTACGCGCGATAGACGTGCGCGACAAGTGACGTTAGTTGGTAGCGGCCTTCGCAGCGGCGGTCGGGTCGAGCCACTTATACCAGCGCACCTCGGCATCCACCTTGACGATGGCGCCACCGTTGCGGCTCGCCGTCCACAGGTGCGTCGCCCGGTCGGCGTAGCGCAGGCCCGTGAAGGCAAAGGAGTCCTGGTCCGGCGAGTAGGACAGCTGGCGGACGTAGAAGATCTTGGGAATGTCGGTGAGCGGCGACGCCGCGCGGCTGCCGTCCAGCGGCACAGCCCACCAGTTTTCGAGGTTGTCGCCGGTCATGCCGTAGTCCGCGCCGGCGGCTGTATACACGAGGAGCTTGCCATCGGGCGAGAAGAACCGCTTGCCGGCCGGGCTTTGGTTGGCCGGGTTGTCGCCGATGAGGTTGACGTTGGTCGCCAACGTCCGCTCGTTCGTGCCATCCGCGTTGACGACGTGGATGTCGTACATCTGCCCGTTATCGGACGAGTACACGATCCGCTTGCCGTCGGGCGTCCAGATGGGCGCTTCGCCGTTCTGCTGGACGAGGGCCTTGGGCTGCGCCCCCGGCGTGTCCAGGACGTACAGCGTCTTCTTGTCGTCGCTGCTGACGTAGGCCCAGCGGCGGCTCGTCTTGTCGTAGGCCGGCGCTGTGACGGGGTCCTTGATGAGCGGCGTCAGGCTCCCGTCGCGCAGGTCATACATCCACAGGCCCAGGGACGTCAGGTTGGCGCTGGCCGGGTAGAAGAAGACGCGGTCGTTGTCGTACCAGCCCGGCGACAGGACGCCCCCCAGCACCTTCTCGTTCACCGTACCCGCGATCTTATCCGTCGGAATCTCAGTGACCTGGGGTCCGCGCACAAGGAACGCTTTCTCCTGGTTGTTGGCGTCATCGCGGCCCTTGAAGAACAGCGTGTCCCCCTTGGGCGACCAGGTCAGGAGATCCTCCTGCAAGATGTCGTTCGTGAGCTGGGTCGTCTTCCCCGTTTGCGTGTCAACCATGTAGAGGTCAACCTGGCCCTTGGGCGCGGCGACGAAAGCGAACTTGCTCTCGTCCGGACTCCAGATCACTTCCTGGTCAATCAGCTTGCGCTCGACCTTCTGCCGCTCGCGGTCATCCAACGTGTTGGGCATCGGCAGGGCGTTATCGAGAAGCGTTCGCTGGTTCTTGCCGTCAATGTCCACGAGCACCGCACTGCCCTTGGGCGCGGTGAAATACAGAACCTGGCGGCTCGACGGCGCGACCCAGGCGCGACCCGGGTCCTTTGGCGGCGACCACACGGCTGGAGCGGTGTCGGGGAGCAGCTTGCGGTGTTCCTTGCCGTCGGCCGAGGCGAGCCAGAGATTGCCGCCGCGCACGTAGATGACGCGGTCCTTCGAGGTGGTGCTGGGGCCGAGGGGGACAATCGCGTCAGGCACCGTGGTCGGGCGGATCTCACCCCCCAGGCCGGCGCTGGGGTTCTTGGGCGGAACGAGCACCTGCCCACGCACAGCCTCTTCCGCGCTAACGGCGCCACTGCTGGGGGCCGCGGGCTGGGCCGCGGGCGGCTGCCCGGCCGCCGGCGCGCTCTGGGCGGGCTGGCTGCCGCTGTCACTCGCGGCCGCCGGTGGCGCCGCCGGAGCGGGCGCAGTCGCGGGTGATTGGGTGCATGCGCTGAGAGTCACAGCTCCTAGTAGAGCCAGACCCAGCATCAGTCGTTTAACCATGACGAACTCCGTCGTGTGCGTGTCTCTTACGCTATGTAAGACTAACCAGCTTAGATAACGCGCTGAGAGGCCGCCAGATACGGCTTCAGCGCGTGTTTCCGGACAAATCGGACGCCAGGCTAATCTGGGAGCACTCGCTCGCCATGGCGTTAGCGCCGCCAATTGCCACCGGCAGGTAGCTCGCGGCGAAGATGACAGCCACCACAAAGGCGCTCAGGAGCAGCCGCCGCCGCTCCAGGTAGGCTCGGCCACCCGCGCCCCCCCGGAGAATGCGCTGGATGCGCTCCTCGGTGACGTTGAACGCGCCGATGGCAGCCACGGTGGACGGCAGCCCCTGGTCGCCCTGGGAGAGCAGCTTCAACAGGGCGCTGGCGAGGGGCAGCTCGCTCTGGACAGTCTCCGCAGCGCTGGCGTCGGCGGCGATTTCCTTGCCGGCCAGGTAGCGGTCGCGCAGATCGTGCGCCACGGGCAGGAAGAAGAGGCCCATGCCCAGGGCGCGGCTGATGAGCACCTTCAGGGGGTCGCGGCTGACCAGGTGGTGACGCTCATGCAGCAGCACGGCTTCCAGCTCGATGGGCGTGAGCATGTCCACGAGCGCCGAGGAGACGCACACCCTCGGCCGGGTGACGCCATAGCAGAAGGCGAACGCCCGATCGTCCTCCACGTAGTCCACCGCGGCCAGCGCCGCGCGGCGAGCGGCTGCGGCGACGGAGGCGGGCAAGGGTTGGGCGTTCTCCAGGAGGCGGCGCATCATCAACCGCGTCGCGACGAGCTGCCAGATGATGGTCACGGCGGCGAAGCCGACGATGATGCTAGTCACGGACCATGGGACGAGCAGCGCCGAGCCGGCCGTCGCCGCGCCCTCTGCCACTGTCAGGCACGCATCGGTGGCGCGCTCGACGACCGTCGGCGCGTAGCGCACGATGAACCCTGCCAGCCCCGCCAGGAGACCCAGGGCGACGATCACAAGGGCATAGAACGGCCCGTCAGCGCCCGGTCGGCCGCCGCGCCAATGTATCTCGATCACGCTTACTCCTCCGGGTGGCGTTCCGACTCGATGAGGCGCTGCAACGCCGCCAGGCTCTCCGGCGACGCATCCATCGCGGCGAGGAACTGACTGATGGCTGCCGGACCGAAGTCCTGCAACAGCCCCTCGACCACGTAGCGCGACACATCCTGCATGAAGTCATCTCGTGAGGCGGCTGCCTCGTACACAAAGGCGCGCGACTCCCTGCGGCGTAGGAGGATGCGCTTCTCGACCAGGCGGTTCATCACCGTCATGATCGTCTTGTAGTTCTGGTCTTTGCCGAGCCGGTCGCACACGTCCTGGACTGTGGATGGGCCAATCTCCCACACAGCCTCGACGATGCGCGCCTCTAGCTCGCCAAGAACCCGGGCCAGGCCTCGCTGGTCAAGCTTGAAGTTCTGAATTGCGCGCTTTACCACAGGCTTGTTACCCCCTCATCTCCACCAACGGCGGCGTCCAAACGGGTGGTGTGCGCCGTCGGAATGATTAACGTTCAGCAGGCCCAAAAGATACGCGCGGCGCGCAGTTCTGCCATCGCCAACGGGGGCGGCGGAGTTGCACGCCGTGAGGGCGTGGCCGTATCTTTCCGCCCGACGCAGCGTTTATTGTGTTGATATTGTAGGTCTTACGACGTGTAAGAGAGGAGAAGCACGAGTGAGTCAAAGGCGTACGCCGAACAACGACAACGTTCAGATTCGGCTCGACATGCGCGCTCTGCTCATCGGCGGCGGTATCCTGGCGGCCATCGTGATCTTTGGCCTGGCCTTCGCCGTCGGGCGGATCGTCGCAGGCGGCGGTGCAACGACGGCAAGCCAGGGAGCGCCGGCGGCTCAGAGCGCGGCAATCAGTGGACAGAACCCGGCGGCAGGAGCGGCGGGGGCGAACCCGGCCGCAGCGCCGGGAGCCGGCGCGAACCCGGCCGCGCCAGCGGGCAAGGGGCCGTATCAGCTCGGCGGCAACCCCAGTGACCCGCCGATCCCCGTCCCGCCGGCCCTGCAACCCATCAGCATCGCCGAGCGGCCGGCCGGGGATAACCCGCGCCTGGCCCTGCCTGATCTGACGGCCTCAAAGTATGTCTATGATTTTGGCGAGATCTCGCCGACGGAGAAGGTCGAGAAGACCTTCGTGATCAAGAACGACGGGAGCAAGCCGCTGGAGATTGCCAGCGTCAAAAGTACCTGAGGGTGTACAGCGTCGCTGGTCAGCGACAACACTGTTCCGCCCGGTGGGCAGACAACCGTCAAGATCTCGTTCGATCCGACAACGGAGCAAATCGCCGGCACGCGGGTGACGCGCGAGGTTAAGGTTGTCACGAACGATCCACTCCGCCCTTCGGCGAGCTTCCATATCACAGCCTACGTGAAGCCGCAATAACAGACCTGTCATAGCGCCCAATCAGGCGCGGGGCACCCTGCCAACACCGCACATACCACGCGGCCGAGGTCGGATGCCCCGCGTCTTTATCTACAACCGGCCTGGTTGGGCGTGGTGCGCGGTCATGTTGTGGGGGTCGCCGCCGTTATGTCCGCATGGGTCCACATGCACATTGACAACGCTCAGACGCGGCTGGTCGTGCAGCAGCTCGTGGCGCACCGTCTCCGCGATATCGTGGGCCTGGCGGGTCGTCAGGTCCTCATCCACCGTGACGTGCAGCTCGGCATACAGTCGGTGGCCAATCCACCGAATGCGAACGTCATGAACTTCCTGCACCCCCGGTGTCCGCGCCGCCACGCGCTCCACGCCGTCCACCAGCGACGGGTCCACGGCATCCATGAGCCGCCGCCACATAACCACCGCTGCATCCCGCGCAATGAACAGAATCGCCACGGTGATGCCAAGGCCGACCAGGGGATCAGCGAGGGGAAAGCCGAGCCAACTGCCGACGGCGCCGATGAGCACCGCGAGGGATGTGAGACCGTCAATACGCGCGTGCTCGCCGTCGGCAACCAGCGCAGCCGAGCCTATCTCCCTGCCGACGCGAATGCGCAGGACGGCGACGGCCTCGTTCCCAATGAAGCCGACAATCGCCGCCAGCATGACCCAGCCGACGGCGGTCAGCGGCTCAGGGTGCAAGAGCTTCTGGAGCGTCTCATACGCCGCGACTGCGGCGCTGATGAAAATGATGAGCACGATGACCACACCCGCGATGTCCTCAGCCCGGCCGTAGCCGTAGGTGTAGCCGCGGTTCGGCGGGCGGCGCCCGATGACAAAGGCGACCCACAGCGGCAACGCAGTGAGCGCGTCGGCGATATTATGGATAGTATCGGCGAGCAGGCCGACGCTACCGCTCATCACGGCAATCACAACCTGGAACAGGGCCGTCGCGCCGAGAATGGCGAGGGAGATCTTCAAGGCCCAGATGCCCCGCGCGCTACCTTCGAGCGCGGCATCTACGGACACCTCGCCGTGGGAGTGGCCGTGGAGGAACGGAATAGCCTCGCGGAGGCGGCCTAGCAGCCCCGTGTCATGTTCGTGCTCGTGGCCGTGATCGTGCTCGTCATCGTGGCTGTGGTCGTGGCTGTGATCGTGCGCGTGATCATGCGCGTCGGGGGCGCTGCTCCGAGCGCCCGTGTCCGGCACCGATGGCAGGTTGCTGTCGTGCGAGTGGTCTCGTGCCATTGCTCCCCCAAGGCTCTGCGGCGGAACGACATCCGCGCGATACGGTCTGTCTCAATAGACGTGGGACGTTGGCGTGGTATCATCACGCCAACGTCCCGGTCTCACTCAATCGCCGCTGCGGCGTCCTGCGCCGGCAAGCGTTGTCGGCTTACCAGTTCTTCGCCTGCGACTCCAGCGGCTTGGCCTCGGGGCGCTTGCTCGCACCGTCCTTGCCCGGGCGAGCCGCAGGCTCCGCCTGCGCATCGTCCTGCGCCTTGCCAGACGGGGTCGCGGCAACGCCGGTCTGCGCGCTGTAGCCGCACGTGCTCAGAACGCCGCCGCCTGTGCCGAGGCCCGTGCGCAGCCGCAGCGTGCGGTCGCCGGTCGGCATGCCGACCTGGCCGACGATCACCCATAGCCCAGGGGTCAGATACCCCTGCCACATCACCAGCTCGTTGTTGCCTGTGTTCGGACCCTGGTTCGTCAGGCTGTACTGGCCCGGCTGGGTGATACGCATGTAGATGTAAATCGGAGCGCCGACGCCGTAGGCCGCGCCGCAGCCCCGGTTCACGTACACCTGGGACGTGTTGGCCACGCTCGGGAACACCGTGACGTAGCTACCCTGCACGCCGCAGACCAGGATGCCGTTGTTGACGTAGCTCCCCTTGATCTCGACGTAGCTGCCCGTCAGGATCGGGCCGCCGTTGATCTGCGTACACGTGCCAGGCGTCCCGCCGATGACGATCGTGTACGAGCCGCCGGGGATGGGCCAGCCGGCGACGAGCTGCGTGACGTTGACTGTGAACTGATTGGCTTCGACGTTTGTCACCGTGCCGCGCACGATCACGTTCGCCTGCGGGGCGGGCGGGTTCACGGTGAAGGTCGTGCTCGCCGTGCCGGTCACATTGCCCCAGTTATCCAGGGTCTGGATGGTCAGCGTGCGCTGGCCGGCCGGCGCGCCGACGGTCGCCAGGAAGCAGCCGCCCGCGCCGTTATCCCATCCCTGGATGACGACGCGCGGGTAGTAGCCCGGCGTGCTCGAGATGATGCGGATGTAGCCAGGGGTCGGGACGGTGTAGCAGATTTGCTGAAGCTCACCGATATTGAATGTGCTCTGCGCCGTGCCGTTCGCCGCCTTAACGGTGATGCTCAGCGTCGCGGACGGCGCGGCTCCGTTGGGCGTGACCTCTTGATAGGTGGACTGGTCGCTATTCTCGTTGGGGGCGGCCGGCTGGACTTGCGGCTTGGGAGCGGTGGGCGTTGGGGGGTCGGCGGACACCGCCATCGCCCCGCCCACGAAAAGCATGAGCGTCGCAAGAACAGCCAGGACCGCGCGTGACAACTTCATGGTTCCACTTCCTTTCTGTGTTCAGCATCGAACATACTGATGGGTAATCATGTGTGAAGCAGCGCTCGGTGAGATTGCGGCTGCTGTCGCTCACCGTTGAGCAAGAAGTATGCCTCACTCCTGGCACTTATGAAAAACCTTCACGTCGGCAACCACGGTCCCCTCCGTAACCTGGCGCGCCCAAGAACGTTTATACCTGGCAGAGAGTCGCCGGCGCACTGCCGCCAGCCATGTCGTGGAGGATGTATGTCGAAAGTATGGAAGATTGTCATGGCGCTCGCGCTTGTCGCCTGCGCCGCCCAGGTCGCCGCCGCCCAAAGCCCGACCGTCTTGCTCGACGGCGAGGTCGTCACCGCTTCGGGCCAGCCGGCGCGAGAGTCCCTGGTCGTCGTGTTCCTGAATAGCCACGAAATCGGGCGCGGCGAGACGCAGTGCGACGCCTCCGCGTGCCGCTTCGAGATTAGCGTGCCCAACGACTCTGGCATCGGGACCCCGGGCGCGGACGGCGTTTCGCGCCTGAACGTCGGAACGATCCAGCTCAAGACGCCGAAGGTCGTCGCAGCGCCCTCCGCCGCAGCGCCGCGTCATCCTGTATACGCAATACTGGCCCTCAGCGATACGGCCACCGACATGCCGCCGGAAATGAAGGACGGCCAGCTCGGCCTCCTGCCGGACGGTGGCGTGACTGTTATCGGCCCGACGCGGGCCGTCGAGCCGCCGGCCTCCCCGCCGGGCGGCTCGTTCTCCATCGCCGGCGGCCTGGCAGCCCTCGCCGCCCTGGCCGTCATGGGGACGGTGTGCTTTGCCAGCCTCATCGTTGCCCTCGGCGCGATTGGCTGGCTAGTCTACCGCTGGCGGCGCACCGAGCAGTCCGGGCATTGAAGCTCACTTGGGCAAAAGCCGCCGGGGCGAGTATACTACCCTGAGTGACAACGCATAAGTCAACGCTGGGGGTCGGGGCATGAAGGGGTTGGAGAGATTCGAGGCGTTTGCGGAGCAACTGCTGGAAGGCTCGCTGTCGCGCTGGGCCGGTGGCCGTCTCGAGCCTGTCGAGATCGCCAAGCGCCTGGCGCGGGAGATGGACGCCCACCAGACCGTCGGCGCGGGCAAGGTGTTCGTCCCCAACCACTACCAGGTCTACCTCAACCCGGCGACCCTGAAAGAGTTCAAGCCGTTCGGGGCCGCGTTGGAGGCTGAGCTTGCCAACTACCTGGCCGAGGTCGCGGATCGCCGCCAGTTCCGCTTCGTAGACCGCCCACGGGTGACGCTCGAAGAGGATCCCAGCGTGCGTCCGGGCGACATGCGCGTCACGTCGCAGCTCACCGACGCCCAGGGCGCGACGCTCGGCAGCGCCAGCATGACCCAGGAGCTGCAAGTCGCCGCTATCCGCACCGCCGCCGCGACCTCCGGCGTCCTCACCGCCTGGCTGTACGATGGGCAGCGCCAGATCCCTATTCGCTCGGCGCGCTTCAGCGTGGGCCGCGCCCTGGACAACGACCTGGTGTTGGAAGGCACAGGCGTGTCGCGCCACCACGCCCACCTCGAGCACCGCCACAGCCGCTATATCCTGCGCGACCTCAACAGCACCCACGGCACGCTCGTCAACGGGCAGCCGGTGCATGAGGTTGTGCTCCGCGACGGCGACGTCATCGCTCTCGGCGGCGAGCGGCTCACGTTCCGCCTGCTGGCCCCGGCCGACGACGACGACCCGACCCTACCCTCCGGCCCTGCCCCAGGAGGCCGCTAGGCGTGCCTGAAACCGTGTCCGCCGCGCTCATCCTGAGCATGCGGTTAGCCCTTCTTCTGCTGCTCTATCTGTTCATCGCCGCCGTGTTCTGGCTCATCTGGCGCGATCTGCGCGCGACGGCGCGGCAGGTCGAGCAGCCGCGCCGCGCCCTCGCTCGCCTAGTGGTCGAGGATGGCGGCGGGAGCCAGCTCCACGCCGGCGAGACCTTCAACGTGCTCCCCGTCACGGCCGTCGGCCGCGACCTCTCGAACACCATCGTGCTTTCGGACGCCGCCATTTCGGGCGAGCATTGCCTGCTGTCGCTGCGCGACGGACAGTGGTGGATCGAGGACCTGGGCAGCCGCAACGGCACCTACCTCAACGGCGTCCGCGTCACGCGCCCCCTGACCGTCAGCCCCGGCGACGCCATCAGCCTCGGCCGCATCCAGTTCCGCCTCGTCGTCTAGCCCCCCTGCCCCATGAACTGCTCCAGCGTGCGCCCGACGCGCTCCATGCTGTCGGCCGCGATCTTCGTGCAGTCGTCGGCGACGGTGTGGTGATACGGATAGTCGAAGTCAATGATGTCCACGGCCGGGATACGGCGCTGCAAGAACGGCGTATGGTCGTCCAACAGGGCGTGTTTCGGCTGCGGAATAAACCACTGGCTGTAGCCCAGGCCCTGGGCGACGTCGAAGATGCGTTTCAGGAGCGGCTGGTCCGAGGTACGCTCCAGGTAGATTTGCTGGTCGGAGTCACCGACCATGTCCACCAGGATCATCTGCTTCGGCGTCGTGGTCAGGTGGCCCGCCATGTAGTCAGAGCCGACGCCCCACGGCCAGCCGTCTAGCTCCCCGCGATCCTCCAAATCAAAGAACGTCAGCCACGTCTCGCCAGGTGGCGGCGTGTCGCGCCACGCGCGGGCCAGCGCGAGCAGCACGGCGACGCCGCTCGCGCCGTCGTTCCCACCCAGGATCGGTGTCTTCTGCTTTGCCGGGTCCGGATCGTTGTCGGCCACCGGGCGCGTGTCGTAGTGCGCGCCGAGAATCGTGACCGGGCCGGTTCCGCGCTTGCCGATGATGTTGACGCCGTCCACGCCGCGAAACGTGAACTTCTGCTGCTCCACCGTCCAGCCATTGGCCTGGAGGTTCTGCACGATGTAGTCGCGCGTCTTCTGAATCTCTGGCGTGCCGGGCGGGCGCGGGCCGATGGCGCACTGGTCCAGCGCAAACTTGTAGGCCTGCTGGCCGTCGAAGCGCAGCGCCGCTTTCGCCGCGCCCGTGGGCGTCGCGGCGGGCCTGGCGGTGGTCGGCGCGACAGTGGCCGGCGCCGCAGAGGGCGCAGCCGTCCCGCGCGGCGCCGCCGTCGGAACGCTCGTCGGCGCGGCCGTCGGCGCAGCTACGCCGACGCTCGACGACGGGGACGCGGCCGGACCTGCCGCGCCGGCGCAAGCGGCGAGGGTGAGCAAAAGGGCGATGCCGACAAACTGAAGTCCTCGCTTCATCAACATGGCGTCTCCTAGCCGGTACTGTCATTCGCAAACTGTACGATCTCAGCGGCCAGACGCCGCGCTTCATCCTCCCACGCGGCCACCATCGCGCGGAAGAACTGCGCCCGCGCCGGGTCGGAGAGGCTGCGGGCGTTCACCCTGACGTTGAGCGCTGCCCCGCGCACAGCGGCCTCAGCCATCAATGCGCCGACGGCGGCGTCTGGGCGCGCGTTGGGGTTACCGAGTGGCGCGGCATGGCGCAGCAGGCGAAGTGTCTCGACAGCCTTCTCCACGACGGCGAGCTGGCTCTCGGCCGCCCGTTCCAGGCCCTGTTGGATTGCCACCTCGCGCGCCGCGGCGTCCTCGTCCGTCGCGCGCGGCAGGCGATAGGCCGCCATGACGGCGCGAAACGCGGCGGCATCCTCGTCCACGAGCCGCAGCAGCTCGGCCCGCAGTCGCCCCCCCTCGCCCAGCGCCTGGCGCATCTCCCCCTCCACCGCCGCGTAGCGCTTCCGCCCAGCCGTCAACCCGGCCATCATCTCGGCGAGGGCCGCGCCCAGCGATGCGGCCAGGGCCACCACACTCCCGCCGGCGGGGGTGGGGGTGGCTTCGGCGATGCCCGCGACGAACCCGGCGGGCGACGTGCGGTCGAGGGCGGCAAGGCGGCGGTCAAGGATCTGGTCGCGCTCGAAGGTATTGAGGCGCAGGTAGTGCTCCGCAGCGTCGAGCAGCGCCGACTCCGGCGCAAGCCCAATAATCTCCGACTCGGTCACGGTCACGCCGTAGCGCTCGGCCTCGTGCCGCACCATGTCGAAGGCGCGGTGGAGCGGCGTGCACGTCACGTCGGTCAGGTTCATGCTCACCTGGGCGCGCCCGCCGACCATCAGCCCTAGCGCCTTGACGTAGCGCAGGCCACCGCCGGAGAAGCGCACCGCCCGGGCAATCCCCTTTGCGACCTCGACATCTGAGGTATTCAGATAGACGTTGTACGCGACGAGCAGCGACCGGGCGCCGACTGCGGTCGCGCCTGCTGGACCGAGGCGGGCCGGGCCGAAGTCGGGGGCACGCTCCGGCAAACCAATGTCGCGGCGCAGGCCCTCGTATTCGCCGCGACGCACGTCGGCCAGGTTGACCCGGTCGGGGCGCGTCGCGGCGGCTTCGTACAGGTAGACGGGGATCCCCAGCTCCTCGCCGAGCCGCTGGCCCACGCGCCGCGCCAGCGCCACGCAGTCGCTCAGGCTGATAGCGCGCAGGGGTACGAAGGGAATCACATCCGTCGCACCGATGCGCGGGTGCTGCCCCGCGTGCTCGTCCAGGTTGATGAGCGCCGCCGCCGCCCTGGCCCCGCGCACCGCTGCCTCGGCGACGGCCTCTGGCGGGCCGACAAAGGTGACGACAGCGCGGTTGTGGTCCGCGTCCATCTCGCTGCGCAGGACCTCGACGCCCGGCGCGCTGCGGATCGCCGCGAGAATCTGCTCGACAACGTCGGCGCGGCGGCCCTCGCTAAAGTTCGGGACACACTCGACAAGTGGCTGGTCGGTCACTCTGCCTCCTCACGGTCTCACAAGCACCTTGAGCACGCCCGGCCGCTGGGCGTGGTCGAACGCCGCCAGGGCATCGCTGAGTGGGTAGCGCGCGTGGATCAGCGACCGAACATCCACCCGCCCCTCGGCCAGGAGCCGCAGGGCCGGGGCGAAGGGGCCGCAACGCGAGCCAATCAGGACTATCTCATCAACGACAAGGGCGCTCAGAAAGTTCATTCCCTCGCCGTTCAACAGCGAAATCAGATCGTCGGCGAACGTGCTCTTGAGGACAAGCGTCCCACGTGGGCGCACGAGATGGCGGGCCAGGCGAAAGCCGTCCACGTTACCCGTCGCTTCGACAACGACATCGGCGCCCGGCGCAACATCGGCGCCGCCGACGCTCACGCGGATGCCGCGCCGGGCGAGAATGTCCAGCTTGTTCGCGTGCCGCCCAATGGCTGTGACGTCGGCGGCGCCGGCCAGCGCCTGGGCCACGAGCAGCCCTAGCTTCCCATCGCCCAGCACGACGACGCGGTCCGTCGGGCGCAGGTGAACCTGCTCCAGGATTTCCAGCGCGGCGGCCAGCGGCTCGGTGAACACCGCCTCTTCGTCGCTAACATGGTCCGGCACGCGGTGCAGGGTGCGCATGGGCAGCGTCAGGTACTCGGCGAAAGCGCCGTCGCGGCCGGCGATGCCCAGCGTGGTGCGATTCGGGCAGTGGGTCGGGCGGCCGGCGCGGCACGTCTCACACTCGCCGCAGAAGGCGTTGATCTCGCCGACGACGCGCGCCCCCACCCACGTCGGGTCGGGCGCGGCCTCGACGACGCCGACGAACTCGTGGCCGGGCACGCCGCGAAAGGCCATGTAGCCACGCGCCAGCTCAATGTCGGTGTTGCAGATGCCGGCGAGGGTGACGCGGATGAGCGCCTCGTCATGCGGCGGCAAGGGTGGCGGCAGGTCGCGCAGCGAGAGCGTTCCATCCAGATATAGGGCTTGCATCGAACCTCTTGGTCATAGTCTCGTTCTGTTCTACCACAGGTGGGCAGTCTGGTCAAAGCCCCGGCGGATGACAACGGACAGCGCCTGCCCGAGGGTGGGCAGGCGCTGTGGCTGTCACACGCCGTCAGAGACGGCGCACTGCGGAGATCAGGGGTTGGGCAGCACGCTACAGATAGCGCCCGTCGCGTCGTTGAAGACGTAGGTCTGGGCCTTGCCCGCATTCGGGCCGGACTGCACCAGGGCGCTGCCGGCCAGGACACCCGACGCTACCGTCACCCGGCTGCCAGCGACCATCTTCAGCTCGTACACGCCGCACGGCGGGACGTTGCCGAAGAGGAAGTAGCCCTCGGTGTTGGTGAGCCGCTCGGCCAGCATCGTGCCGCTGGGGTTGCTCGTCGTCGGCGGCAGCCAGAGCTGCACGACGCGGGCGCCGATCGGGGTCAGGATGTTGCAGTTACTCGTCACGTAACCCTGCACCTGGCCGGAGGGCGGCGCCAGGCTCACGACGGTTGTCGCGCCGTCGTAACTCTGGCACGCGACGGTCGCCGTGTTCACGAAGCCGCCCATCTGGATCGTATCCACACCGGCGCCGGGGAAGGGCACGTTGCGGTTCACCGGGCTGACCTCGATGGTGTAGGTCTGACCGGACTTGATGCTGGGCGCGGTGAAGCGGCCCTGGCTGTCCACGTTGCCGCTCGCCACCACCGTGCCCGACGCGCTCCGAATGGTGATCGGCGCGCCCTGGTAGACGGAGCTGTTGCTGTCACACAGGACGAACACGACCTGGGCGTTGGGGCAGTCGGTGAGCTGGCAGCCGGGGCACGCGAGCGTGTCCACGGGCGGCTTGTACCAGCCCGCGTCGAACGGGATCGCCTCGAACGACTTGAACAGGTCCTGCGGCACAGGCGCGGCAGGCAACGGGGTCCCGCGCTCGACCGCGACGGCGGCCAACTGCGCGCCGCCCTCCTGGTCGGTGCAGACCGCCACGATGACGACCGAGCCGTCGAAGCCATCCGGCAGGATGCCCATGTCCTGGAGCCGGATGTAGTCAACATCCATCGAGCTGAGCGTCTGGCAGACCGAGGTCACGTAGCCGTTCTGGTCGTAGAAGTCCAACCGAACGTTGGTGATGCCCGGACGGAAGTTGACGTTCTGGAGCGAAATCTCCGTGTTCCAGGTGACGTTGGGCGGCTGGTACGGCTGGCGAACACCCTTCACCGCCAGCGGAATAGCGAGCGCCTGCGCGCCGCCCGTCAGGGCGTTGTAGGCCGTCGCCTCACCCGTCGTCGAGTTGCGCAGTTGGACGACCGCGTTGATGTACGGCGCGTCCACCGGCGGATCGCCGGGCGACCACCAGTCCTGCGATTCGACGCGCACCGAGCCAACGTAGCGGCCCGGCAGGTTGTTGATCGCGGCAAGCGTGAAGGTCTGCGAACCGCGCGGGCAGACCCAGTCCACCATCGTGCGGATGATGTCGCCCGAGTTGTCGAAGAAGTAGACCTTCACCTTCGCGTTCGTGATCGAGCTCATGTTCTGGACCTGGACCGTCGTGTCCCACCCGTATTCCTCGCGGTAGGTTAGCGGCCCATAGGCGAACAGCGAGCCAGGCTGGAAGATGTGGTTCATGGTGTCGTAGTACTCGGCCGGGATGCCCGTGTACGTGGACAGCGTCGTGATCCCGTTATTGGTGCAGCGGATGTCGGCGACGATGCCGAGCGGCTGCGACGCGCGGATCCAGGCGGAGCCTATCCAGCCGGGGCCGAGGGTGGACGGCGGCTTAATCGTCACCGACTCACCCGGCGCGAGCTGCGGCACGCTGTCAATCTGGGCGCGGAGACAGTTATCCTGCTCCTTGTACCAGATTTCAATCGAGGTGCACTCGTCGCCCGAGTTCTGGATGGTCAGCGTCGTGTTGCAGCCGTTGTAGTCCACGTAGTTGATGGGCGTATAGAACGTGTAGCTGCCGAAGCGCACGTCGCGCTGGCCTTCCATGTACTCCGAGATGCCTGTGTAGGCGTCGGCATACGAGAGGCCCGTCGCGGTGTTGGTGAAGCGGCGGTTGACCGAGACGGCCAGCGGCTCGCCCTGGCCCCACTGGCCGTTCTTCCATTGCTGCTCCCAGCCCCACCAGTTGTTGTTGCGGCGGGCCTGGTCGGCAGCGCGGCAGGCGGCGTCCGCCTGGTCCACAGGCACGGAGTAGGCGATGCCGCCCACGGCCTGGACCGGCAGCTGGGCCGCGCGGAACTCCCAGGACGATCCTGGCGCGAGGTAGCCGGTGCACTCGATCTTGAAGGGGCCGGGCGCCTGTGGCTCACAGAAGCCGGAGTACGGGCCCCACAAGAAGAGCACAGCCTTTGTGGCGTTCCGCCCAACGTTCTGTATTGAGATCCACGGCTCTATCGTCTCGCCGGGTACAGTCGGGTAGTTCAACGCCGGAATCTGAACGCGGCCACCGGGGCGGTTGAAGGGCAGCGTCGGCGTCGGCGTCGGCAAGGCGGTGCGCGTCGCCGTCGGTGTCGCCGTAGACGGCGTGGTCGTCGTGGTTGGCGTGGGCGTCGGCGTCTTCACCGTGCCGGTGGCCGTCGGCGTCGGCGAGCCGATGCCGACCGGGCGGAAGGGAATC
Source organism: Anaerolineae bacterium (assembly GCA_046328525.1). Classification (GTDB taxonomy): domain Bacteria; phylum Chloroflexota; class Anaerolineae; order Epilineales; family JAHCIE01; genus JBDHWG01. Next base: position 353,376 of record JAXLWK010000003.1, on the reverse strand, counting down.
TGCTGCACGATGGTGCAGCACCAGGCAAAGCGGGACGAGTCGATCAGCACCGGATTCGGGTAGCCTGTGCGCACGCTGAAGCCGGGTGGCGGCGTGACCTGCACCAGGTACGACTTGCTGGAGTCGATGCCGAGGAACACGGCCCACGCTTCGTACCAGTTGGTGCCGAGCTGCGAGATCTGGCTGGCGACAAGGTTGCCGTTGAGGTCCTTCAGCTCCACCAGCACGCCGGGCAGACCCTGGTCGCCACTGTCATTGATGGCGTTGTTGTTGACGTCCACATACGTCATGATGTAGAGGCGGCCGCTGTTGCTGCCGACGCAGCCCTCGATCTTGTTGCCGGACGGGTCCTGGCACGTACTGGTGGCAGTCGTCGGCTGCGGGTCGGGGACGATTTCGGTCGGCGTCGGCGTGGCAGTCGGGTCAGCGGCGCTGACGCCTAGCGCGGCGGCCGCGTTGACCTTGCCGTAGCCGTAGTCGGCGTTCCAGCCCGACCCCGCGCCCAGGTGGGTCGCGGTGCCGGTCAGGGCGCCGACGACCTGGTCCGGCGACCAGTCGGGGTGCGCCGACCTGACGAGGGCAGCCACGCCGGCGACGTGGGCGGAAGCGAACGGCGTCTGGCCGTCGCCGTAGTAGGGGCACGTCGCAATCGGGCAGCTGCCGGGCATCGGCCAGGTACTGATCATGCCGGACGCGCCGGGCGCGCTCAGCTTGACCCAGGAGCCGCTGCCGGTCCAGTCGGGATGGCTATCGTCCTGGTTGAGGGCGCTCACGCCGACGACCCCGTCGTAGGAGGCGGGGTAGGCGCGGTGCGCGGGCGCAACCACGACGGCGCCGCGGCTGCGCGCCAACGCCATGGCATCGGCGACCGCCTGGGATGGCGCATCCCAGGCCGCCTCGATGTGGATGACCTTCGCGCCGTTGTCCAGCGCGAACGTGACGGCCTTCACCACGTCGGCGGGGGTGATCTCGAGATAGTTACCGCTGCGGCGCAGCGCCTTGATGGGCATGAGCCGCACTTCGGGCGCGACGCCGACGATGCCGACGTTGTTGTTGGCGGTCGCGGCGATCAGGCCAGCGTCGAAGGTGCCGAAGCCGTGATCGTCCCAGGGGGTTGCCGTGTTGTTGATGAAGTCATAGCCGGGCACGAGACGGTCGGTCAGCTCCGGGTTGTCCAGGGCGACGCCGGAGCCAATCACGGCCACGGTGACGCCGCCGCCCTTGACACTCGACAGGGCGGCCGGAGCCTGGACATTGCGGAGGTTCCACTGATAGCCGAAGTAGGGGTCGTTGAACCCACTGCTCGGCGCGCTCGGAACCGTGTCCGGACGGCCGGCGCGCGGCGCGGGCACGTTCTCGGACTGGACGGCGTTGACTTCGGCATACGCCACGCTCGCGTCGCCGCGCAGCCTGTCCACGGCGTCCTTCTCGGCGCCGCTGGGCACACCCAGAACGTACAGATCCAGCGCGTCTACGCTGGAGAGAACCTTGAACCCGCTGTCACTTGTGAGCTTCTCGACACTACTCTTGGCTGTTCCGCTCTTAAAGCGAACAATCACCTGTCCGGATACTATCTGTGAGCTTGGCGGGATGTTGTCGCCCGGACGGGTCGTGGCGGCGCCCTGACTGTCGTAAGCCAGAGCTAACGATACCCAGACCATGAGGATGAGAGCAACGCCAAGCGCTGCCCATATCTTGGGTGTCTTGGGAATTCGTCGCATACAGCACTCCTTTCCATTGGAAAGCGGCGAAGAGTGACGCAGCCGACCCACTGTGTCAGTCAATATGCTGCAGTCGTCGCTGAAGCCTCTCAGGCTCCATGTCTCGTCTGCGCATTTTCCCCAACCGTGGAGCCAGGCAGGCATAACCGCAGGCGGCACAAATTGCCGTCCTACTTAAAAGACGAAGAAAGGCCATACACCGTTATGGGCATGACCTTCAATCTAGCGCAATATTGGCCCAGTTCACCGTATTTTAAGGTGAGGGCCGCAGACTGTAAGGCTCGCCTGGTCCGACCCCCCTTTGCGGACCAGGCGAGGTGAAGCGAGTACGCAGCAAGGATGAAGAGATAATGGCGCGCCCCGTTCACGTATGCTAACGCACGCCGCGCGGAAAAGATACGGCCTCCACAGCCGCGTTCATGAGCTGCCGATTCCGGTCATGCGGCTCATGCGCGCCCGCACCCTGTCCATGCGCACCTCGACGCCGATGCCCGGCCCTTGGGGCACGGACAGGGTACTGTCGGCGTTCAGGACGAACTCCGGCTCAACGATGTCCTCGGCGTAGTACCGCCGCGAGGCCGAGATGTCGCCCGGCAGGCGGAAGTTCGGCAGGCTCGCCAGGGCGACGTTCCCGGCCCGCCCGATGCCCGTCTCCAGCATGCCACCGCACCACACCGGCGCGCCGTGCTGCGCGCACAGGTCATGCACGTCCATCGACTCGGCGAACCCACCGAGGCGCGCGGGCTTGATGTTGATGATGCGGCAGCTGCCGCCCTCCAGCGCCCACCGCGCGTTGGCCGTGGTGTGGATGCTCTCGTCGAGGCAGAGGGGCGTCTGGAGCTGCGCCTGGAGCTTGGCGTGGTCGGGGATGTCGTCGTACTCCAACGGCTGCTCGATCAGGAGCAGGTTGTAGCCGTCCATCGCCACGAAAATGGGCGCGTCGTCCAGGTGGTAGGCCGAGTTGGCGTCCACCTGAAGCAGGATGTCGGGGTAGGCCGCCCGCAGCGTCTCGACCGCGCCCAGGTCATAGCCCGGCTTGATCTTAATCTTGATGCGCGCGTAGCCGTCGGCCAGGTACGCGCCGACGCGATCCACAAGCGCCGGCAAGGATGGCTGAATCCCAACGCTCACGCCCACTGCCACGCGGTCCCGCGTCCCGCCCAGCGCCTGCGACAGGCTCATGCCCTGCTGCTTCGCCCACAGGTCCCAGACGGCGGACTCGACGGCGTGCTTAGCGAAGGGATAGCCGCGCACAGGCGCGAACCGCGTGCGCACGTCGCGCGGATGCTCCAGCGGCGGGTACTGCATGGTCGTCGCCGCGACCGGGCGGCCCAGGAGCATGGGGATGAGGTACTGCTCGATGATGATCCACGAGACTTCCGGCGTCTCGTAGGAGTACCAGGGGCCGTCGCCGGGAAACTCCCCCCACCCCACGACCCCGTCACTGTATAGCGCCACGAGAATGCGCTCTTCGTGGGTCTTCACCCATCCGCTGGTCTCGAAAGGGGCGACAAGGGGCATGGTGATCTGGTACAGCTCGACGCGTTCGATGCGCATGTCTAGGCTCCTATTGATCAAGGTCGGGCGGGGTGGGCCGCGTATTCGTCACTCAGCCAGGTGAATGCGCGGGATGAGCGCAGGATCGAACGCTGCCGTGTCGGCGAGGGCGGCGGCCGCGTCGCCCGCGCGGCGCAGGGCCGGCACGAGCGCGGCTACGTCCACACCGAGATACGCCGCGTCGAAAGGCGCGAGGGTCTCGACCACCCAGGCGAGGTGACGCGCCGCCCCGCGCGGGTTGTCGTGGGCAAGCAGCTTCTGGAAAGCCGCTGCCGTGCGGATGAGCGCCTGGAGGAAGAGTTTGTCCTGCCCCTGAGCCGCGCTCCACGCCGGCTCCAGCGTCTCGTGCGCCTGCCAGTAGTAGCCGGCGTTGTACTGCCCGGCGAACTCGGCCAGCGCCTCACGCACCGTCGCGGCCCCGGCGGGCGGGCTGTGCTCCGGCACGAGCCACGGGTCGGCGTCGGTCACGGCGTCGAACTCGTCGGAGCGCACGCGCGCCGACCGGCGCAGGCGGTAGAACGCAGCCGGGCCGTCGGCCGTGTCGCCGCGCAGCATGGCGACGGCGGAGTAATCGCGGGCGAAGAAATGCTCGAACGCCTCGCGGGTATGGAGACGCCACGCCAGCGCCAGGTCCAAGTCCGCCGCCTTCACCGACTGGAAGTGGTACGGCACCTGGACGAGAATCTCCGGCGCTTCCACGGACACGTCAAGCGGGCCGGGCGCCGACGGGCCGCTCGCGCGCGGCTGCGCAGGGTTGACGATGGGCAGGGCGCGTACCGTCGCGGCGAAGTCCCACGGGTGGGCGAGGGCCAGGCGCTCGTGAACCCAGCGCGAGCGAAGCCACCAGTCCACCTGGAAGCGATCCGAGGGCAGTCCCTTATTTAGCTCGTCGCGGATCTCGCCGTAGACGTTGCGCATGAACGTGTTGCACACCGCGCCGAGCCAGGTCAGGTTCAGCGTCGCGTTCACCGTTTCGAGCGGGTCATAGGTCCAGGTCATCAGGTCGAGGCCCTGGCGGCGGATCTCCCCGCGCTGCGCCCGCTTGAGCAGGTAGCCCAGGTGCATGCCGCGATAGCCGGGCCGAACGCCCAACTGATGCGACACGTGCTTGAGCTTACCGTCGCGCGCCGTGCCGAGGAACCCCCAGACGAAGCCGGCCATCTCGCCGTCGGGCGCGAACGCGCCCATGACGAGGCCGCCGTTCTTCTGAGCCGTGACCAGGACATGGCTCGGCGACACGTCTACGCGGTCAATGATGCCCCAGGCGATGCATTGCAGTTCCTCCGCCTCATGGTATTCCTCTGTGCGCGACAGGCGGCGAATCTCGAACCCGGGTGGAAGTTTGGCGGCAGGCGGGTATTGAGGCATTCTGAGGTTCCCGAACGATAGGAAACGTCGCCCTGTACTGGTCGAAGGCACAGGGCGACGCGGCGGGCGCGGCTACTGAGCGCGGGAGGCGCGCACCAGGTTCCAGATAGACAGCACGAAGATGAGCGTAATCAGCACGGCCGAGACCACGCAGTAGGGGCAGACGGCCTCGATGATGAACAGCTCAACGTAGGTCAGGTAGGCCGAGAACAGCACGCCGATCAGGGCCACGCCGAAGACAATCAGCGGGCTGTAGACGCCGAGCGCCGGCGGCAGACGGTTCCCCCACAGCAGGAACACCAGGATCACCAGGTACGCGCCCAGCCCCAGGATGGCGACGGGGATGCCGAAGAGTTCCGAGTAGGGGCTGGTCTGGACCCGCTCGCAGTCGCCCAGCCCGGCGCAAATCGCCTGGGTGTGCGCGAGCTTGACCCAGGTGAGGTACAGCGAGTCGAGAGCGCCCAGCCCGGCCAGGACCGCCATCGCCCACTCCAGCCCGGACAGGCCCAGCGGGAGCGTTCGCGGGGCGGTGGCCTGCGGTTCTACAGCATCGTGCATGCTCATTTAGCCTTCTTCAGCTCGTCCTCGATCATCTGCTTCAGGCCCGACGACTCGTAAATCATGGCGAGCTTGCCGGCCTGAGTAGCCGTGGGCGCTGTGAAGCTCTTCACTTCGCCGCACAACAGATCGGGTGTGCCGGGTGGGGCGCTGAAGACAGCCTCGGTCACGCGCCGCTGGTCGTCCGTCTTGCCTGTGACGCAAATCTGGCTGCCGACCTTGACCAGGTCGCCGCCTGTGATCGTCGCGCCGGCCGCCAGCGTCAACTCAGCGTCCGTCTTCTGGTTGTCGTAAGGCACAAAGCCTTCGAGCTTCCGCCCGTTGACAAAGATCGTCGGCGTGGACTGCACCCCGTTCCGCTGCCCATACTGCCGCTCGGCGGCGACGAAGTCGGCATACTTCTTGGAGTCCACGCACTGCTTGAATTGGTCCATGTTCAGGTTGAGCTGCTGAGCGAACTTGTCGAGGTTTGCCCGCGAGAAGTCGCCCACGTTCTCGCCGGTATGCGCCGCGAACAGGAGATCGTGATACTCCCAGAATTTGTTCTGGTCACCCGCGCAGTGAGCGGCCAGGGACGCATCCACCGACTCCTGCCCCAGGAAAGCGAAGTCAATATAGACGAACTGCGCCTTGCCATCCGCGACATAGTTCTTTTCGACCTCACGGGCCGTCTCAAGCGCGAAGCGCTGGCAGAACGGTCATTGGAAGTCCGAGAACTCGATGATCGTGACCGGCGCATCCTTTGGCCCTTTCGACGGAAAGTCGGCGGGTTGCACCAGCGTGGCCTTCGGCGCCGGGGTGCCGGCGGCGCCGGTTGCGCCCGCCTGCGGAACGGCCGCCGTCGCCAGCGCTGCGGCGGTCGGCGCTTGCGGGGCCGCAGCCACGGGCGCGGATGTCGGCGCGGCGGCGGTCGGGGAGGGCGCGGCGCCTTGTGGCGCGCACGCTCCCAGCACCAGCAGCGCCAGCACGAGGCTCGAGGCAGCCGCTGTGACGGTTCTGAGAGTGTCTAGCGAGTATTTCACGGGTTACGCTCCGCCAGCTCGATGGCTGCCTTGATGCTGTCGTAGTCGGGGCTTTCGACCTTGCGGCCGTTGATGAAGAATGTCGGCGTACCCTGCACTTCCTTCGCCGGCGCCTCGTTCATGCTGCGGTTGATGAGAGCATTCACCGAGCCGGCTTTGCTGCGCATGCACGAGCGGAACGTGTCCAGGTTGAGGCCAAGCTGAGCCGCGAAGCTCTCGAGCCTGTCGTCCGTGAACGTGCCGCCGTTCTCGACTTTGCCCTGGTTCTTATACAGCAGATCGTGGTAGGCCCAGAACGCGCCCTGGTCGAGGGCGCAGTGGGCCGCGAGGGCCGCGCGGTGAGACTCGCCGTCGAGGTTTGGCGAGCCGTCCTTGTTGCGGTCGAGGAACTGGAAATCGCGGAAGACAAACTTGACGCGGCCCGTCTTCACGAACTCATCGTTGATCTTCGGTTCCAGGCCGGTGGCGAACGCGGCGCAGAAGGGACATTGATAGTCCGAGAAGTTCTCGACTGTCACTTTGGCGTTTGGATTGCCCTTGTAGGGGTAGCCCTCCGCCGTCACCCCCACCCCCATCGGATACTGGTCAGAGTCTTTGGCAACGCCCGTCGCCACGGCAGCGGGCGCGACCGCCGGGGCAGCGGTGCGCTGCTGGTTCCAGAAGACGAGAAATGCCACGATTGCTGCCGCCAACACCACGACGGCGCCAATCGTCACGGGGGAAATGCGCGGCTTGGGCGGCGGAGCATTGCGCGCCGACTTGGACCCGGTGGTCTTCTTGGCGCTGGGCTGCGCGCTCGAGGACTTGTCGGGCGGATTCGACGAGGGCGGCGCCGACTGGGTCGTTTTGGCGCTGCCCTTCTGATTCGAACGGGATGAGTTCTGCTTAGCCAAGGTTCCTCCACCTTTGCATCGAAAATAAGCGTCGAGATAATAACGTCGCGGGGTTGCTGCGAGTTCCGCGCTCAGGCTTCCAGGGCGTCCACGGTGAGCTGCACCTGGACCAGCGAGCCGGCCGGCAGGTAGGTCACATCCTCCGGTACAATGAGCAGGCAATTGGCCCACACGAGCGACGACTGGATGCCGGAGCCTTGCGTGTTCACGCCGGAGCCACGGGTCGCCACGTGGAACGTGTCGCCGACGCGGCGCACCCAGGCGCGCATGTAGTGCCGGCGTCCACTGTTATGCACTTCCTCATCCAGGACGGCCGGCAACTCCACGCGGTACGGCCGCGGCCGACCCAGCATGGTGAGGATGGCCGGCCGCGCAAACGCCTCGAACGCGACCGCCGTCGCCACCGGGTTCCCCGGCAGCCCCAGCAGCGGGACGCCGCGCATCAGGCCAAAGGCCAGCGGCTTGCCCGGCTTGATCGCCACCTGCCAGAAGTGGACAACGCCCTCTTCGGCCAGCACGTCCTTGACGATGTCGTAGTCCCCGATGGAGACGCCCGCCGACGTCAGGAAGAGATCAACGTTCGCGGCCAGTCCCTCGGCCAGCTTGGCCTTGAGATGCGCCGCGTTGTCGCGGGCAATCCCCAGGCACACCGGTACGCCGCCCGCCTCCCGCACCAGGGCCGCGAGGGTGTACTCGTTGCTGTTGCGGATCTGGCCCGGCTGGAGCGGCTCGCCGAGCGGGACCAGCTCGTCGCCGGTCGCCAGGACCGCCACGCGCGGGCGGCGGTGGCAGGCCACCTCGCCGCAGCCGAGGGACGCCAGCAGCCCAATGACATGCGGGCGGATGATCGTCCCACGCGCGATGGCGACATCCCCCGCGCGCACATCCTCACCGGCCGGGCGCACATTCTCGCCCACCTCGGCGGCCGCCCGCACCAGAACGTGATCGTCGGCCGGCTCGGTCAACTCGAAGCGCACCACCGCGTCGGCGCCGACGGGCAGCGGAGCGCCGGTCATGATACGCACCGCCGCGCCCGGCGTCACGCTGAGCGCAGGCGCGTCGCCGGCGGCGATCTGGCCGATCACCCGCAGCCGGCGCGGATGCGTCTCGCTCGCGTCGGCCAGGTCCGCGCTCTGCACTGCGTAGCCATCCATGGCCGAGTTGGTGAACGGCGGGATGTCCTGGGGCGCGCGCACGTCCTCCGCGAGCACCCGATCGAGGGACTCCAGGAGGGGCACGCGCTCAGGTGGCAGGGGCGAGAAGAATTCGAGAATTTGCGCCAACGCTTCGTTGACGGTCAGCAGCCGGGTCGCGCTCATGCGTATCGCCTCAAGGCCAAAAACCGTTGAAAGTATAGCACGAAACAGACATGAGGCTAAAAGTACGCGCGCCCGACAGGGCGACGTCCCTACCCGCAGCCTCGCGGAGGAGAAATGGTTCCGGATGAGACTCTGGCCCCAGGCATTGACGTGTCGAATTATCAGGGGAGCGTAGATTGGCCGACGGTGGCGAGCAGCGGCATCACCTTTGCCTACGCCAAGGCGACCGAGGGTACGGGCTTCGTTGACCAGACGTTCGCGGCCAACTGGGACGGCATGAAGGCCGCCGGCATCGCGCGGGGGGCGTATCACTTCTTTCGACCGCGCGAGGATCCCCAGGCCCAGGCCGCCCTGTTCGCCCAGACAGTGGGCGCGATCGAGCCTGGCGACATGCCGCCGGCGGTGGACATCGAAGCGACGGATGGCATCACCGGCGCGGCCCTCGCCGACCGCATCTTGAGTATGCTTGAGGCAGTCGAGGCGCAGCTGAAGACCCGGCCGATCATCTACACATCGCCTGGCTTCTGGAATTCCTATGTGCGGGATGCGTCCGGGAGCTGGCCGGCCTGGACGCCGAGCTACTATCTGTGGGTCGCCAACTACACGTCGGCCCCCCTGCCCTACATTCCCAACGGCTGGAGCCTGTGGGTGTTCTGGCAGTACAGCGGGGACGGCAGAGTACCCGGCGTGGGTACACCGGTCGACCTGGATCGGTTTGGCGGAACCGTGGACGAGCTGCGCTGGTGGCTGCGCCTGCCAAATGTCACCAACCAGCGGATGATTGACGCCTTCGCCGCCGTCTTTGGCGACCGCTATTGGGAGACGATTGAGCAGGTGGGACTGTCGTGGATGGCAATCCCCCAGGCGAGCCGCGCGCTCATGTACGGCGGCCCGCCCATCGCCGATCTGCCCGTCCTGTCGGCCGAGGACAAAGCCCGCCTCAGCGCGGCCCTGGGCGCCACCGAGACGGCGGCGCAGTCGGCCGAGCGCGCTTTGCCCATCGCCACGGCCCCGCGCCCCGTCACAAACGGCGTCGTGCGGCACGCTTTTTATGTCGTGTTTCGGCAGAAGTACGTGGACATGCTGCGCAAGGTCGGCCAGGCCGACCGCCTGCTGCCGCGACGCTACGCGGGCCTCCCCTATGCCGGCCCGCCCATCGAGACGCTACCCGGCCTAACCGACGCGCAGCGGCGGCGGCTCCTGGCCGCCATCGCCGCCGACGCAGGCCCCCCTGCCGCCGAGTGAGACAAATGAAACAAGCCCGCCTCAGTGAGAGAGGCGGGCTTGTGATGATCGCAGATTGAGACTCAGTGCAGGTACTCGCGCAGCTTGGACGAGCGGTTGGGCTGGCGCAGCTTTGCCAGCGCCTCCTGCTCGATCTGGCGGATGCGCTCGCGCGTCAGGCCGAACTTCTGGCCCGTCTCCTTCAGCGTGTAGCTGTGGCCGTCGCGCAGGCCGAAGCGCATCTCCAGGATGCGCGCCTCGCGCGGCGAGAGGGACATGAACATGTCCTCCAACTGCTCGCGCAACATCCGCTGCGCCGCGTTCTCCGACGGGCTGGGGCTGGTCTCGTCCTCGATGAACTCACCCAGCTCGCTGTCGCCCTCCTCGCCGACTGGCTTCTCCAGGGACAGCGAGCGGCGCGACACCTTGAGGGCGCGCTGCACCTTGTGGGGCGGCAGATCCACCACCGTGGCGATTTCCTCGGGCGTGGGCTGGCGGCCAAGCTCCTGTTCCAGGTCCTGGGCGGCGCGGTACACCTTTCGGATTCGGTCGTTCATGTGCACCGGCACGCGGATCGTCCGGCCCTGGTCCGCGAGGGCGCGGGTGATAGACTGGCGCACCCACCACGTCGCGTAGGTCGAGAACTTGAAGCCGCGGCGGTAGTCGAACTTCTCAGCCGCCTTCATCAAGCCCAGGTTGCCTTCCTGAACAAGATCAAGGAACGGCACGCCCTGGCCAAGGTATTTCTTGGCGATGCTCATGACGAGGCGCGCGTTGGCCTGGACGAGGTGACGGCGGGCGGCTTCGCCCTCGCGCATCGCCGCTTCGAGCTGGAGGCGGCGGTCGGGCGCGTGGACGCGGTCGCCGAGCAGCTTGCGCGCAGCCAGGCCGCGCTCCATCTGCTGCGCCAACTCGATCTCTTCGTCGCCCGACAGCAAGGGCACGCGCCCGACTTCGAGCATGTAGAGGCGAACGGCGTCGTCTTCGTCAACACCGCTGAAATCTATGATCTTGCCCGGCTCTTCAACTTCCTCTTCTTCGAGGGACAGGTCGGCGTCGAAGACCTGCACGCCCTGCTCTTGCAGGCGAACGTACAGCTCTTCGAGCTGATCGAGACTATCTTCTGCCTCAGGCAACAGATCGAGGATATCGTCGTATGTGACGTAACCCTGCTGACGCCCCTGGTCAATGAGCGCCTGCAATTGTGGGCTAATCGTCCCCTCTGTTGGCGCCTCGGCCGCTTGAATGTCGTCTACTTCCATTACCACGTACCCTCTCCTTGCGCTCGCATCCAGAACAAACAGATAAGGACAATGGATGATGCGCGGTCCGAAGCGGCGGCAACTGACCGAGTTTTACCCCAAGAAGAGCGAGCACCGCGTTTAGGTTGACTTGCAGAGGCACAACAAATGGCTGCGCCTGGGGAATGTCAGCGGCTTGAAAAAACCCCGCCGAAGCTAAACGCACGTCGTCGGCGGGATGCTTGCTAGGCCACCTCAAAGCGCAGCACAGGTCAGCCGTTTTGTCAAATCACGGATGCCTCACTCACTACACAATAGATGGTCCGCGACAAGGAATCTTACTAAATTTGACTTTTTTCGCAGGCGAGTCCGGCGCGGCGCGGCCTGCCTCACGTCTCCAGCGCATCCTGTAGCAGCGGTGTAGTCGGCTCCCAGTTGATGATGAGCAGCCCCCAGCCGACGATGGCGTTGCCTTGCACCAGGGGCACAAGCATGGCTCGCACCTTCACCCACTGGCCGTCCATCAACGGGCCTTGCTCCGCCGGCCAGAAAGCGCTGTACTGGCTGGTCCCGTCGCGCAGCCGCAGGTGAACCTGCTCGTGGCCGTCGTAATCCTTTGCCCGCACGTTGACGACGACGGCGCGGGTCTCGATGCACGTGTAGCTCACCCAGGGCTGGGACTTGATGTCTGACAGGCGCAGCGCGTAGCACGGCATCTCGCCGGTCTGCGCGATGTCTCGCGGCCCGGCGGCGCTCACTCCGCCGGCCGGCCAGAGCAAGAGCGCCAGGGCGAGGGGAAGGGCAAACGACAACCAACGCATGAAGCCTCCACTGCCGACGATTGACCTCTTTGAGTCGGCGACGCACAGCATTCTTTCGCCGCCGACACGCAAATGCCGGGAGCCTGGCCCCGATGGCGCAAGTTGCGGGCCTCTAGACGCGGCGGCTGTACTGGTGGTAGAGGCGGGCCGCCTCGGTGCGATTGGCAGCGCCCAGTTTCTGGAATATGTTTTGGAGGTGGAATTTGACGGTGTGCTCTGTCACCGACAGGCGCTCGGCGATCTGGGCATTCGTCAGGCCCTGGGCGACGAGAGCCAGGAATTCGCGCTCGCGCTCCGACAAGCTCGACAGTGGGTTGGCCTGCGGATCGGGCTGCGAGCGGGCGCGAAGCGCGCCGCGCGGGAACACCACGTGGCCGTGGGCGACGTTGCGAATCGCCGCCACGGTCTGCCGCGGCGGGTCGGTCTTCAGCGCGAAGCCATCCGCCTCCCGCTCCCACGCCAGTTGCAGCGACTCGCCATCGCCGAACGCCGTGAGCACGAGCACCTTGACCGGCAGGTTCTCGCGGCGAATCTCTTCGAGGCAGCTCAGCCCGCCCTTGACCGGCATCTGCAAGTCCATAATCACCAGGTCGGGACGCAGACGCCGCACCGCCTCCATGAGACTCTCGCCATCGGAGACCGTGGTCACAATCTGAATGTCCGGCTCATTCTGGAGCAGCCCGCGCAGCCCCTCGAGGACAAGGGCGTGGTCGTCGGCCAGGATGACGCGGATGGGTGGCTCGGAAGCATTCTTGTCAGACATCGCTCGGCGCTTTCACTTGTATGTGGGTTCCCTGCCCCGGATAGCTTGTCAGACGCAGATGGCCCCCGACCAGCTGGGCCCGCTCGCGCATCCCGCGCAAGCCGATATGCTCTTCGCGCTCCGTCGCCGACGGCCCTTCCAGAGGCGGCGGCTCGAAGCCTCGACCGCTGTCCTGAATATCCAGCGTCACCCAGCCTTCTTCGCACGTCAGGCTCACGTCGAGCTGGTCAACACCGGCGTGGCGGTAGGCGTTAGAGAGCGCTTCCTGAAGGATGCGATACATCGCGATTTTCACTGGCGGACTCACAGGCGGAATCTCGTTGCGCACTGTCAGCTCGACGCGCATGCCCGTCATCGCCTCGTGCTGCATGATCAGACCCTGGAACACCGACACCAGCGACCGACGGCGGAACTCCGGCGGGCGCATGGTGCCGACGCTCGTCTTGATCTCGTTGAGCGAGGTATCCAGCAGCATGCCGATACGCACCAGCTCCGTTTCCAGGGTTGTGCGCAGCGGCTCCGGAACGTGGGCCAGGCGGCTCTGCATCAGGGTAATCTGGGACGACGCGGCGAATAGCTTCTGCACCGGGCCGTCGTGAATGTCCAGGATGACGCGCTGTAGCTCCTCCTCGGTCACCGACAGGATGCGCCGGCTCGCCTGCCGCGCCGAGTCGCCCAGGGAGCGGGCGCGGCTCAGAAGGACGGCCAGCTCGACGAGGGCCTGCGCCAGGCGCTGCTCCTCGGTATCGGGCAGCGGCACCGTCGGCGGAAAGCCGAGGCGCAGCACGGCGATGAGTATCTCTTCCTCGTACACAGGCAGCACGAGCCAGGTGAGGTCCTGCGCCGCCGTCTCTATCTCACCGTAAGTCGCGATCGCCTTGGGCGACGCGCTTTCGGCGGAGACAACCTCCATGACGCCGCACGCGGCGTGCAGGTCTGTCGCGACCTCCGCCAGGAGCCGTTCGTAAGCGCTGATGAGTGTTTCCATGGGCCAGTCACCGGGATTTGTCTTTCCGAAGCCAATATGGAAAAATATACCCCATGTGGCCGACTTCAGGCAAGAGTTTCAGCACTGCAACCATGCACGCATCGCCTCGACCCGCCGGTATATGAAACTATGTTCACAAGCACAAGGATAAGCCCTCGCGCCAGTATCTTCGGTGGCCTTTTGCGCGTCATGAGTGTAGACAACGAGAGACAGGAGCCGCTGTCGTCCTCGCGCTTCTGAAAGGACTGGCTATATGAGGGGGTCATACCTCCGCTGGATTGCTTTCCTGATCGTTCTCGCCGTCCTCGCGGCCGGGCTGCTGAGCGCCAGCGCCCCAACCTCGGCCGCGAGCGTGGCGGACGCGCCTGATCGCCCGCTGACCGTCACCCTGCAAACCGTTGGCGGCTGTCCAAGCGGGTGGTGGATCGCGCTGTACAATCAGACTCCATACTACTTCTACGTCCAGGACGGTTACACGCAGTTCAAGGACGTCTCGGCCAGCGGCGCCGACCTCGACTGCTCGGCTTTCACCGCTCCCATGCGCGTCGAAATCCGAGTCCCACGCGGGGCCAGCGACCTTCCCGCCACTCCCGCGGTCTCGCCCGGCGGACCGACGCCGGCCAATGCGTACAAGGCTCACATCCTCATCCGGCTCACCGCCGCCGCCACTGCGACGCCGGCTTCGGCGGCGCGGGAGTTCATCGGCCAGCTCACGACAGCCTGGACGACCAACGGCCTCGTCACATTCAGCACACCGACCGGCTCGTTCCAGGTGCGCGTCGCGGCCTGCATCGCCGATGGGAACAACTGCACCCGCATCGGGGGGCCGACGCCGACAGGTACGGGCGCTCTCGCCAACGTCCGCGCTCACTCGACAAGCAGCGGCGAATGGTTCGCCGACTCGGTCGAGTTCCTGCCGCCACTCTCGGATCAGACGACTTTCAGCGGCCTCATCCAGAGCGTCCCCTTGCGACCCTACATTGGGACCTGGAAAATCGGCGGCCGCAGCGTCCTGGTAGACGCCCAGACGACGCTGCCCACAGACCGCTCCCTGATCGCCCCCAACAACTTTGCCACGGTGCAGGGTGAGATTCGCGCCGACCAGGTGTACGCGCACAAGATTGACATCACAACCCTGACAGCGCCGACCGACGACGGGACGACGCTCCAGGGGCCGGTGACCAGCATCGAAGACACCACGTGGACAATCGGCTGTGTCGAGGTCAAAGTACCGACCTCCGTTCCCGTCGCGCCGACGGTTCGCATCAGCGATGTCGTAACCCTCGTCGTCGCGCCGCGCACGGATGGGGAAGGGCTTCAGGCGCGCAAGGTGACGGTCAACACGGCTGGCTCGTTCCCGGCCGACCTGAGCCTCATCCTGCAAGGCCCGGTCGAGCGCAGAACCGGCGACAGGCGCATCATTGTCGCGGGCCAGAGCATTACCAGCACCGTCGCCCTTCCGCCGATGATTCTTCAGAACTCCATCGTCGAAGCGCGCGCCCGGTGCGTGGGCAACTCACTGAAGGCCACCGTCACGCTCGTCAGCCAGGCCACACGCTTCACCGACGTGCTCGGCACAATCCAGGCGATTCGCCCGTCGCCTTCAGCCGACGGCTCGACCCTCTGGACACTGCTCCTGCAAGACAGCGGCACGCAAGTTGACGTCCGCATCACCCGCCAGACGGCCTTCGACCCAACCATTCCCCGCTCGTGGGCCACTGTGGGCGCGCGAGTCAGCGTGTCCGGCGCACCGAGCGCCGACGGCACGCGCATTGACGCGGACCAGGTGCAGATACTCGAGCCGGCCCACGCCACGCGCACACCCACCGCGACCGCGCCGCTGCCCCCATCGGCCACGCCATCGCCCACATCCACCCCGACGCCCACGGACACGCCCACCAATACGCCGTCGCCGTCGGACACCCCGACGGCGACGCTCGCGCCCACAGAGACCCCGACGCCCACGGACACGCCTACCCCAACGGACACGCCGACGCCCACGGCGACGGCGACGGCGACCGACACGCCGACGGATACTCCGACGCTCACAGACACACCCACGGCCACCACGACCGACACGCCGACGGCCACCGACACACCGACGGCGACACCCACAGACACGCCGCCCGCGCTTCGGAAAGCCGGCGCCCCCTTCGCGCCGGCGCGGTAAGCCACCCTCCATGCCAACGTCCAGGCAGACTGGGGCGCACGCCCGCCCACGAACGCCGGATTGGCTGAGCGTCATTTGACGAACCCATGGGATTGAGCCTACCCCCCTCACCGCGGCGCCTGCGCCGCGTTCGGATTCTGGCAGCTCTCACCTGCGCGGCCATGCTCGCGGTCCTGGGCCTGGCGTGGGGCCTCGGCGCGACACCGGCGCGCGGGCAGACGGCGACCCTCGCCTGGGCCACCCCCGTCCTGATCTCCAACCCAAACTACGGCGCGGCCAACCCGCGCCTCGCCGCTGGGCCTGGCGGCCGGGATGTCTACCTCGTCTGGGACCAGGTGAGCGACACCGATGCCTCGCGGCGTCGGGTCGTCTACGCGAAGTACACCCTGGGCGCGACGACACCGACGGCCGCCACCCTCGACGGCGGCTTCCTCCCCGACGTCAATGTCGCGCCGAGTGGCGTGCCGCAGATCGCCTGGTTCTCGTACAACGGCGCCTACCAGCCGGGTGGCGTCTACACGACAACCCTGGTTCTGGGCGAGCCGAATGCCTTCGGCTATTCCTCGCGCTTCACGCGCAACAATGTGCGGGTGGGCGCGGCCGATGGCGGCCCGGTCGTCCAGGCCTCGGCCCTCGGCACGTGGCTGGTCTGGCCGGAGCGCGAGGGAACGCCAGAAGCCCCGCTGCTCCACTTCGCATTTGCGACGCCCAACACCACCAAGCTGCAAGGCGGGCTGCCTCTGTTCGAAGGCGCCGACCCAGGTGTCAGCGCTGCTGGAACGTGGCCGCGGCTGGCTGTGTCGGCCGGCGGCTGCCCAACCCTGATCTGGCTTCAACCGTCCGGCGGCATGACGGCGGTCATGTGGGCGCAGTGGACCGGCTGCCCGCCCAACCCCGCCCCGACGCCGGGCTGGTTCTCGGACCCCAGCAACGCCCCCAACCTGACGCCAGAGATCATTGACAGCGCGCCCGACGTCACGGTCGGCCCCCAGGACACCGTCTACACGCTGTGGGGCGGTTTCGACGGCGGCAGCCAGGGCCTCTACTACGCCGCCTACCTGGCCCCCTTCTGGACGCCGGACAGCCCCGGCCCAACCTCGCAGCAATCGCCCGTTCACCCGGCGCTGGCGTATGCCAACAGCCGCGTCTATGCCCTGTGGACTGAGGGAAGCCCAGGCGCAAGCCTGCATCTCAGCGAGAGTGACCTCAACCCGGGCGACCTGGTGACCTGGAGCGCGCCGATCAGCCTGCCGGTCGGCGCCGTCAGCGGCTCGCCGGCGCTGGTGGCAGCGAGCGATGGCACGCTGGTCGTCGCGTACACTCAACCGAACCCGGCGACGGGGGCGGATGCCGTCTACGTGACCTGGAGCGTGCCCGTTACCCCTACGGCGACGCCCACAGCGTCGGCCACCCCTTCCCCCACCCCAACGCCGACCCTGACAGCGACGCCGTCCAGCACACCGACGGCCACGCCGACCGCGACGGCGACGCGGACGAACACAGCCACCCCAACGCCCACGGCGACGCGGACGAATACAGCCACCCCGACGCCGACGCCGACGCCGACGAACACAGCCACCCCGACGCCCACGGCCACCCAGACCGCAACCTCCACCGCCTCGGCCACCCCAACGCCGACTACTATTGCCGCGACCAGCACGCCGTCTGCAACCGCGACCCTCACGGTTGTCGCCGACATGACGGCCACGCTGACCGCGACCGTCACGCCCGGCCCGGATCAGACGGCCACCGCCACCCTCACCACCACCCCGGCCGGCACTCCAACGGCCACGGCGACCTGGACCCCCACCGCAACAGAGACGCGCGTGGCGACATGGACGCCCCGGCCGACACGCACGCGAACCCCGACGGCCACGCCGACGCCGCCGGTCTGGTACACCTTCCTTCCCGACATCATCCAGGGCAACGACGCGCCCTAATACCCGACGGCGCAGCCATCCTTGCGCGGGTCCGACCCGGCGTGCAGCATGTTCGTGGCTGGGTCAATCAGGATGACCTGCCCGCCGCCGAATTGTCCGCCCTCGTCGGGACCGGCGACGGCTACGCGGTGTCCCATCGCCGCGAGCGCGTCCGCCAGCCCGCCCAGCCCGCTCTCCAGCGTCAGATCGCCGGTCGTCGGCTCGACGCTCCAGCGCGGCGCGTCGAGCGCGGCCTGCGGATCCATCCCGAAATCGGCGATGTTCGTCAGCACCTGGACGTGGCCCTGGGGCTGCATGAAGCCGCCCATGACGCCGAACGAGAGCCACGGTCGGTCGTCGCGCAAGGCCATGGCCGGGATGATCGTGTGATACGGGCGCTTGCGCGGCGCGACGACGTTCGCGTGCGCCGGATCCAGGCTGAAGTTCGCGCCGCGATTCTGGAGGGCGATGCCCCAATCGCGCACCACAAGCCCGGAGCCGATGCCGGCATAGTTGCTGTTGATGAACGACACGGCGTTGCGATCGCTGTCCACGACGCTCAGATAGACCGTGTCGCTGGCCGGCGCGAACCGTCCGGCGGGATACTGCGCCGCGCGGCTCGGCGTCACGTCCCGCGCTCGGCGCACGGCGTAGTCGGCGCTGAGCAGGGCCGCCAGCGGCGCGGGAGCAAAGGCCGGATCGGCGACGTATTCCAACGCATCCGCCCAGCCGATCTTCATTGCCTCGGCCAGAAGATGCACCGACTCCGCCCTTCCGAAGCCCAGCGCCGAAAGGTCCCACCCGCGCGCCACGCCGAGGGCGATGAGGGCGGCCAGCCCCTGACCGTTGGGTGGCGTCTCAAGCAGGCGCACACCGCGATAGTCGGCGCTGATTGGCTCCTCCCACGTCGGCACACTCGCCGCCAGGTCTTCCTCGGTGAGCACGCCGCCGGCCGCCTGCACCGTTTCGGCGATGGCCTGGGCGATTGGCCCACGATAGTAAGCGTCGCGTCCCCCCTCGGCGATTGCGCGCAGAGACCGCGCCAGCGCCGGCTGCCGCCACACCTCGCCCGCTCGCGGCGCGCGCCCCGCGACGAGGTATCCGCCGCCGTCCTCGCCGCTATGCTCGCGCAGCTTGGCAACCTGGTTCGCCCAGCCGTGGGCGATGATCGGCGACACGGGGAAGCCCCGCTCAGCATACTCGATCGCCGGCGCGAGAACCTCGGCCAGGCTCATGCGGCCGAAGCGCTCGACGGCCTCGCACCACCCGCCGACCGCGCCCGGCGCTGTGATCGGCAGCGGCCCCAGGTACGGCATGCTCGTGTAGCCGCGCGAGCGCAACAGGTCGAGGGTCAGGGCCGCCGGCGCACGCCCGCTGGCGTTGAGGGCGTAGGGCTGGCCCTCATGCCAGATCAGGGCAAAGACATCGCCGCCCATGCCCGTCGAGACAGGCTCGACAACGTTGAGGACGGCGGCCGTGGCGACGGCAGCGTCCACGGCGTTGCCGCCGGCGAGAAGGATGCGCAGCCCCGCCTGGGCAGCGAGGGGCTGGCTTGTGGCGACGATGCCGTTGGGAGCCATCACAACGGAGCGGCTGGAGCAGAAGCTATGCACGGGGTCTCCTCCTATTCATGTGTCACCTCTATCTTTGCGCTATTCTGTTCGGGGTGGTTTGGAGGGGCCTTGCCCCATAGGCGCTAACTTAAGGCGCGTCAGGTGTCGCACGTTAACAAGTGACAAGAGAAGCTAACCAGGCGCGGGCCGCCGCCGCATGCTGACGACGGCGACGTGGCGTATCGCACAGGAAGCGCCGCAGCTTGGGTAACGCCGCCAGCACGTCGGCGAGGGTGAGCGGACCGCGCACACTACTGCGCAAGGCTTCCCAAGCCAGAGCTGTCCAGCGCCAGGCGCTCAATGGCCGTTGCTCATCGCCCAACCAGGTGTCCAGCGGTGTGCCGACCCGGCGCGTCATCTCGTCGAGACAGAGCGCGGCCAGCAGCTTAGCCAACAGATAGCTCTGCGCCAGTTGGGCGTCGTGCGCCCGCAGCTTGGCCAGGTCGAGCACGCTCTTGAGGCGCTTGATGGCCAGTTCGATTTGCCAGCGCAGCCGATACAGCGCCAGGCACAGCGCGAGGCTATAGTCTGCGACAGCCAAGTTGGTGACCAGCAGTACCCAGCCCGCTGCATCCAGGCTGTCCTGGCTGGGGGTGTAGCCCTTCTTGCTGGCCGTGCGGCGCACCCGCTGGCGCGCGCGGGCCGCCGCCGCCGCAGGCAAAGCCGCCGCGATCAAGCGGAGCGGCGTGTCACCGACCCACGCCCGACGCTCGTGGTGGGCAGCAGGAAGGCAGCGCAGCCAGCCCAAGATGTCGAGGCGCCTCCCCTCCGCATCCGTCAGGCAGCTATTGCTCCAGTGCAGACGCACGATGAGCGGAGCGGCCAGATTCAGTCCCGTCTGCAAGCTGCGCCGATAGGCGTAGATGCAGTCGGCGATCTGGATGGCGTGCGGATCAGGTGCGATGCGCACCAGGCTTTCCGCCCCCTTGGCATCGGTCACCTCGATCGCATCGAAGCACAGCGCGTCCAGATCGAGCCCCAGATGCACGCGCCAGTCAGTCCCTGTGCTGCCCGGCTGACTGATGACGGTGGCATCGATCAGGCGCAGGCGCACGACCGGTAGCCCCGCCAGCATGAGCCGCCGCTGGCGCAAGACGGCGACAAGCAGGCTGCCGAGCCAACGCTGGCTGCCTCGCACCCGCTTCAGCAGCGCGACATCGCTCAGGTCGCCCAGCCCGCGCAGGACGCACCAGACGCCCAGCAGACGCAGCGAGAAGTCACACACAGCGTAGGCCAGCACGATCCGCAGCAAGTCGGCGGCGCAGCGCACCTGCCGTCGTCGGGTGAGGGCGCCGCTGTCGCGTGCCGTCACCTCCAGGTCGACCGGTAGCATGCGTTGGATGCGCTCCCACTCGGCGTCACTTAGCCCAGGTGGCGCGGTCGGCGCCGGGCCTTTCCTTGTAGGCTCAGGTGTGCTAGACTTCATGTCGGCCTCCAGGGTAGGGTTTGTGGATCGTACACCCTTATCTTACCCTGAAGGCTTCTCTTGTCCACTTGTTAAGGTGCATCGTGCTTTATGTTGAGTCCCTTAAGTTAGCGCCTATGGGGCCTTGCCCCTCCAAACCGTCCCTCTTCCCTGCTTTGGTGAAGGTGGCGTGCCACTGCGCACGCAAAAAGAGGGCAAATTGTGGAGGCCTGCGGCCCCCATGGTAGCTCTACACGATAGCGTGGAGACCCCCCTCTGCTCCCCCCGCCGGCGGGGGGATGAGGGGGTGAATTCGGCTCGTCCACGCTAAACTGTGGAGCTACCGCCCCCATAGCCCCCACATAGGCAAAGTGCAAAGATCGAGTCTCACCTGGTCGTGGCTCGGAATATGCTTATTATGCGGAAGTAAGTCAAATTGCCGAAAAAAGGGGTTACGCGCCCGTAACTTTTCCGGCCAACGAGCGTCATCATAGGCAGACGGTTGAGACGCAGCCGTGAGTAGCCACAAGCACTATTAGACACAACTTGATATTGTTACAACGACTGTGGTATCATGCAGGGGGCTATGATGAGCGCACAAGTCGAACGCCTGGACACACCTCAAGCCGTGAGCCGAACACCGTGGTCAACCACCTCCCATTTGACCGGCTGGTGCCTTGTGGGCCTGGGACTGGTTACCTTTCTGCGTCCGGGCGACAGCGATCCAATCTGGAGCGCCTTTCTCGTCGTCGTCGGTCTCGTCCTGACCCGGGTCGCAGCGGCGCCCGGCATGGCGATCCTGAGCGTGGCGCTCGGCTGGATCGGCGTCATCAGCCTCTTCTTCGGCCACACAACCTCCGGGCTACTGTTCGGCCTCGCCGCCGTGGCTGCGGCAGCCGCCGCCTTCGGCGCTTACCGGGCCAAAGAGCCCGCGCCTGCGGCCCCCATGCTGGCGTGGGCAGCCGTCGCCCTCGGCGCTCTCGGCACAATCATGCTGACCGCGTCGCTGGCCGGCAGCCTCCTCGCCTTCCTCAGCCCGCTTCAGATTGAGGCCGCCGTCGCGGACGCCATTGGGGCAGGGGGCGCCTACACCGCCGCGCTCGCCGTCGCCCTCGGCGTTGGGGCGCTCGTGAACCGCGCCAGGTCGCCCTGGCTGGCCCTGCTGGGCATCACCGCCGGCAGCGCCGCCCTCGTCGTCTATATCGGCATCCTGGCAATCGCCCAGGGCTAACCGGCTCCGGCTCAGCGATAACCGCCGAGGGGCTGCACTATGCAGCCCCTCGGTCGTTTTCGGCCTCCGCGCTCACGTCAACGCCGCGACGACCTCGATGCCGTTCAGCGCCATGTGATACAGAAAGACAAGGTGGAAGAAGTCGGCCGGGTGTGGCATCGCGCCGATGTCAGCCGCCAACGACACGCTGAGATCGTAGGTGTCCACGAGATTGGCCGGGACGATGACGCGACGGTCGGGCAAGTTCAGGGCATTGGCCTGGAGGCGCAGGAACATGGCCGACTGGTAGATGCAGAAGTCCGTGCAGTCGCCGATGACGACGAAATCAGTGACGTCCGGGTGCGCCGCCAGCCACGCCTCCCACTGGGTGTCAATCGTCTGGCTCAGCGAGTTCTTCTCCTGGATGATGAACGACGACCTGAACGGGAGCGCGGCTAATTCGGGCGCCATCTGCGACTCGGGCGTGTCGCGCATGCAGTGGGGCGCAAACGCGGCGAACTCCGGCGTGTCCGGGCTGTGCGTGTCCTGCGGAATGATGAAATGCCGCACGCCGTGGCCCCAGGCGCGGCGGAACAGGTCGGCGGCGCGCGGCACGAGCGCCGCGACGCGCGGGCTGGATAACGCGCCTTCGTAGGCAAATCCGACCGTCAGATCCACGGAGACAAGCGCGGCGCGGCCGGGGTCGGCGAATGCCGCCGAAAGCGGCATCGGCGTCAACGCGCGGTACCAGTCAAGCATGTATTGCATAAAGTCAGCAGTCAGTGTGAGATCGCCCAGGGGCGGCGCCGCGTGGGAGGCGGTCTGCTCATGCGCGGGGTTGCTTCGTGCGACTGTCATTGTATTCTCCTGAAAGCCGAGTGTCCCGGCCTGTGCCTCGTGCAAGCAAAGTATAACGAAACCAGGCCGAAGGAGCGTGCTGCGATTTTTTGGACTTGGCGACGTTTCGTGCTATTATTAGGCGCTATTGTTGATAACTCGCAACGGATGAATCGGAAACCCTGCAGAGCTATCCGTTCGACCGTACCTGTATTGTGGAGGGAAAGCTACACATGGGTCGCTACCGCGGACCAAAGAACAAACTATCGCGCCGGGAAGGCGTGGATCTTTTCGGGCAGGGCGGGCCGCAGCTCGAGCGGCGACTGCACCAACCGCCGGGCCAGCATGGGCAGAAGCCGCCCCGCAAGCAGTCCGAGTATGCGCGCCAGTTGCGTGAGAAGCAGAAGGTCAAGCGCATCTACGGCGTGCAGGAGGCTCAGTTCCGCCGCTACTTCGCCATGGCTCAGCGCACGCGCGGCCTGACCGGCCTCGCCCTGCTCCAGACCCTGGAGCGGCGGCTGGATAACGTTGTCTACCGCCTCGGCCTCGCGCAGACACGCCCGATGGCGCGCCAGCTCGTCGGCCACGGCCACGTCGTCGTCAATGGCAAGCGCGTCAGCATTCCGTCGTACCTGGTCAACGAGGGCGACATCGTCGAGCTGACCCAGGAAGCGCGCGGGTTCCCGCAGATCATCGAGCTTCAGCGCAACCCCATCGTCCGCACGCCGGATTGGCTTGCCAAGGCCGAGCTGGGTGGGCGCATGATCAGCGCGCCGCGCCGCGATCACATGGACGCGGATATTCACGAGCAGCTCATCGTCGAGTTCTACTCGCGCTAACGCGACCTCAACCCGATAAAAGGACAACCCGCTCTCTTCAAGGAGCGGGTTGTTGCGTTTTTCCCAGTCGCCGCGGTCTCAGAAGTTCGTCGGCGTCGTCGGCGCGCCGGGTTCCTTTTGGGGCGGGGCGCCTGTCTCCAGGCCGCTCTGGAATGGGGAGTGCCCGACGGGGGGCGCATCCACGCCATACGCCGCCGCCACGTCAGCCGTCGGGGGCGTCATCGGCAGCGGCCGGCCGCTCTCGCGGAGGCGGTACTGGATAAGGGTGCGCGTCTCCTCGCCGGAGCGCGGGGAGAACACGACGGCGGCGGCCAGGCCAGCGGCGAAGCCCACAAAGAAGCCCAGGGCAAAATAGTTCGGCTCTTTCTGGGTCGCTTTCTTGACCGCCCGCTGAATCTCGTCGCCGTGCGCCTCCGCCTGCATCGCCGCGGCCTGCGCCGCCGCGGCCTGGGCCGCCGCTGCGTCGGCCGCCGCCTTCGCCGCCTGCGCCGCCGCATCAATCACCTCGACCTGACTCTTCATCGCCTCTGCGTTGTCCATGCTACATTCTCCGAGTGAGAGAGGATCACGCGGCGGAAGGGTGATCACCGTCCGCCGCCCCGCTGCTATTTCTCGACGCGCACCGTCAACAGGGACGGAACCATGAAGTTGCCATCCGCCTTCACCAGCGCCAGCCTGATCTGGTAGACCCCTGGCGCCAGGGCCTCGGTATGCCAGGTCTCCAGCGTGCCGGACGTCGGCTTCTTGTGCGTGTCGCCGATCGTGATCCAGTCGCCGCCGATTGGCCGGTACTCGACCTTGTAGAACTGCACCTCGGCCGGGTTGAACTGGGCGCTCCCGTTCACCGGAACGACGCCCTTTACCACGCTGTCGTTGGTCGGACCGACAATGCCCGCCACGGGCGACTGCTGGAGCGCCATGCCGCCTCCCTGGCTGGCCGGCGCCAGCGCCGCGACGCGCCCGCTGCTATTCGGGGCATCGGCGGGGCTGGGCGTCAGCGCCGCCGCCGCCACAGCCGCCGGGTTGTTCGGGTCCACCCCGGCTTGCGCGAGGGCAAGCCACTGATCCGTACACGGCTGCAACGTGCCGGACGGCCAGTTGGACGATTGGAGCCAGGCCGACACCTGCTTCGCCTCTTCCGGGTCCTTCGGCATAACCGGCAGGTTGACTTGCGTGACGCCTGTCGTCATCTCGGCCGGGGCGGCGCACATCAGCGTTTTCTTCTCAGGCCCCTTCTCCGTCTGGGTCGTCGTCTCCACGGCGATGGCCTTGACCGACTGCCAACCCTCGGAGGGGGTCTTCGGCTCCGTCCCCTTGATGAACAATTCCTTGATCTGCTTCGCGCACGTGGGGCCGACGGCGCAAATGCTGGCGTCTACCACATCCGCCGGCCGGTCGAACGTCTGCTTGAGCGGCGCGCCCGGCGCCGGACGCAGCACCTCCAGCAGCTCTGGCGACGCGAAGATGGCCTCGAAGAAATCGTGCCAGATCGGCGCCGCGCCCGTCACGCCCGAACTCTTGATCATCGGCGAGTTGTCGCTATTGCCCGCCCACACCCCGACGGTCATGTACGGCGTGTAGCCAAGCGTCCAGTTGTCGCGGTAGTCGTTGGTTGTCCCGGTCTTGACCGCCGCCGGCTGCGTCAGCTTCAGGGCGCTGTTGGGGCCGAAGGCCGGGATGCGCGCGTTCTCGTCGCTCATGTAGCTCGTGGCGATGTACGTCGCGGCCGGGTTCATGACGAGCTGCGGCTGCGGCGGCTTGAACTCATACAGCACGTTCTTCTCGCCGTCCACCACCTTGAGCAGACCGCTCGGCGCGATGTACTGCCCCTCGCGCGCCAGCGTCGAGTACGCGGTCGCCATGTCCAGCAGCGTTACCTCACCGCCGCCGAGGGTCAGCGATAGGCCGTACCACTGCGGCCCGCGATTCAGACCGGTGATGCCGAGCCGGTGCGCGGCGTCAATCGTTTCCTGCACGCCCACTTGCTTGATGACCTTGACCGCCGGGATGTTGTACGAGTTGGCGAGGGCATCGCGCATGCGTACCGGCCCGTGCCACTTCTCGTCATAGTTGTGCGGCTCGTAATACGTCCCGTCGGCCATCTTCTCTTTCATCGGCACGTCCCACAGCACCTGGGCGGGCGAGATGCCCCGCTCCAGCGCCGCCGCATACGTGATCGGCTTCATGGAGGAGCCGGGCTGACGCTCACGCACCGAGACGTTGACGCGGCCGTCAATGCTGTTGTCCCAGTAGTCCACGCTGCCGAGCATCGCCAGAATCTCACCGGTGTCGTTCTTGAGCGCGACCAGGGCCGAGTTGGTGACGTTCTGCTGCTTCAGCTCGGCCACGCGGCGGCGGGCGACCTCTTCGGCCAGCGACTGCATCCGAATGTCGAGCGTGGTATACACCTGCAAGCCGCCCCGGTTGACCTTGTCCGGCCCGAAACGATCTTCGAGATCGCGGCGGACGTAGTTCACGAAGTGGGGCGCGAGCAGGCTCACCTGCCGCTTGTCCTCGGGTACGAGGTTGATGCCCTGCTGGTAGATGTCGTCGGCTTCCTTCTCTGTCAGGTAGCCGTGCCGCGCCATCAGCCCCAGCACCACCTTCTGGCGAGCGCGGGCGCGCTCGTAGCCCGACGGCGAGAACGGGTCCAGGTCGAGGGGCGCCTGGGGCAAGCCGGCCAGGAACGTGGCCTCCGCCGGTGTCAGCTCGTTGGCGGACTTCCCGAAGAACGATTTCGCGGCCGCCTCGATGCCGTAGGCCAGGTTGCCATAGTAGATTTCGTTCAGGTAGGTCTGGAGAATGTCGCGCTTGCCCATGCGCTGCGTCATCACCCAGGCCAGGACGATCTCCTTGACCTTGCGGTCATAGCTCTGGCTGACGCGCTCTTCATACGGGAATGCGACGTGGCGCACAAGCTGCTGCGTGATGGTGCTGGCGCCGGACAGCGTGCGCCCGCCGATCACGTTCTGTCCGACGGCACGGATGAGGGACACCGTGTCGAAGCCAGGGTTGTCCCAGAACGTGTCGTCTTCGGTGGCGACGGTCGCGTCAATCAGCGTCTTCGGCATGGCATCGAGAGACACGGGCGTGCGCCGCCCCTGGTCCACGATCTCATACAACAGCACGCCGTTGCGGTCATAGATGCGGGTGCTCTCAAAAAGGTCGCGGTCGCGGACGGAGCTGACTTTGCTAATCCCGTCGCGCAGCTCGCCGGCGTAGCGATTGTAGACGACGAAGGCGCTGCCCGCCGCCGCCAGGGTTGTGGCCGTGAAGGCCAGTAGAGGTACGAGAAGGATGACGGCGAGCAAGCCCAGGCCCACGTACAGCCACCACGGCTGCCTCGGATGAGTCTGCCTGCGTTCGCGTCGTCGAGCGTATGCAATGGCCCGCAGTCGGGCGTAGTTCTTATTCACAGTTGTCCTTACATCCATTCCACCACGCGGAGACTGGAAGGATCGGGCAGCCAGGTCATTGTGGCGTTGCCAAACACCAGCCACGCCGCAATCGCAATCAGTATGACGAGGCCCACCAGCCCCGCGATGTCCACGCGTCGTCCGCCTGGATTCATGCCGCTATCCTCCCGTCCTGGGCCATCGAACTGACCCACGCGGGTATTATACCTTGTTTCCCTACGGGAACGTAATTTTCGGGGTGCTCGCTGCCGCCGAATAAGCAAGAGGCGGGCCCGGCGGCCCGCCTCGCGTATCTTATGTCATCTCACGCAATGGGCCATCACAGCCCCTCGTGCGGCTCACTCTACGACAGGTATTCCCGCAGGCGGCGCGCCCGCTCCGGCGTCCGCAGCTTCGCCAGCGCCTGGCCCTCGATCTGACGGATGCGCTCGCGCGTCAGGCCGAAACGGTCGGCCACTTCCATGAGCTTGTGCGGGTAGCCGTCCTTCAGGCCGAAGCGCAGCTCCAGCACGCGCTCCTCGCGCGGCGTCAATCCGTGGAGCGCCTGACGCAGGTCCTTCTGAAGCTGCGTGTACTCCACCAGCTCCGTCGGGCTGACGTCTTCCGGATTCTCGATGTGGTCCGCCCAGCCACCGTCCTCGTCCTCGTGAAAGGTGATATCCTCCAGGGACAGCGGCGACTGCCAGGCTTCCTGCGCCCAGCGCACCTTCGACGTGCTGGTCTCGGCGCGGGTCGCCACTTCTTCCTCGGTCGGCTCGCGCCCAAGCTCTTGCCGCAGGCGGCCGGTGACGCTCGCCAGCTTCCGAAGCTGCTGGTTCGCGTGCGCCGGAAGCCGCACGACGCGGCCCTGCTCCGCCAGCGCCCGCACAACGGCTTGGCGAATCCACCAGGTCGCATAGGTGCTGAAGCGGCAGCCGCGGCGATAGTCGAAGCGCTCCACTGCCTGCATGAGGCCCATGTTCCCCTCCTGGATCAGATCCAGGAACGGAACCCCCTGCCCCATGTAGCGCTTGGCGATGCTCACGACCAAGCGCGAGTTTGCCTCAGTCAGCCACGTTCGCGCGCGCTCGCCGGCCTCAATGTCGGCCAGCAGGCGCTGCCGGTCCGCGTCGCCGAGGTCGGCCGCGCTGAGCCACTCCACCGCCTCAACGCCCCGCTCGATCTGCATCGCCAGCTCGACTTCCTGCTCGGCGGTCAGCAGCGGGACGCGGTCAATCTCGCGGAAGTACAGGATTACTGCATTGTCAATGTCAACGTCGTCCAGATCGGCTTCGAGGCCAACTTCCTCTTCCTCTACCTCTATCGCCACCAAATCCGCCCCACACTCCGGGCACTCCCGAATGCCTTTCGCAGACGCCTCGACGTGCCCACAAACCTTACAGCGCCACTCTTTGCGTTCGGACATTCCGTCCTCCTCACTAACCCCGCTATTAGCCTTCAGAGTTCGTGACAGCGCTCACCCTTACTCCTCAGATGCGACTACCCGCCCATCGCTTACCGTTCTCTAGACCAATCTCACCGTTCTTAATTGTTTTGTAACGGTTTCCCAGGAAACCCGTGTCGCAGACTGGGAGAGAGAGCCAGCCTCGAACACTGTACCGTATTATACTACGGATCATCTACAGCATGGGATGTGCCACGGGGGTAATTTATTATCACGAATATCATCTATATTGACGGGGAACACGCCATATGGTATAATTTCGGCATTCCCCGCACCCGATTGGTGTCCCAAACCAGGAATTTGTGAGTAGTAGAGGAGAACCTGATGGACATGGTGCAAGAGCAAGTCGTCTCTCTCACCCCGGCGGCCGCCGCCACGATCCGCAAGCTGATGGAGTCCAAGGGCCTGGAAGGCTATGGCCTGCGCGTCTTCGTCCAGGGCGGCGGGTGCAGCGGCCTCTCCTACGGCATGGCCTTCGAGGACCAGGTGGAAGAGGGCGACGAGATTGTCACCACCGATGGCGTGGACGTGTACGTAGACCAGATTAGCTCGATGTACTTGAGCGGCGCGACGATTGACTACGTAGACAGCCTGATGGGTGGCGGCTTCAAGATTGACAACCCCAACGCTGTGTCGAGCTGCGGCTGCGGCCACTCGTTCCGCACAACGTCCCAGGGCGCGGCGCCGGCCGGTGGCGGCTGCGGCTGCGGCCACTAAACTCTCGCCTACCGGGCGCGGGGAAGCCGTCCCTCGGCCCCCCGCGCCTTTGTCTGTCCGCGCGACACGCAGGGGAGGCAGCGTGCCCCGCTTCTTCACCGTCGAGCAGGCGAATGCCCTGCTGCCCGCTCTGACACAGCTCCTGGACCACCTGGCGCAGGTGCGGGACCACCTGGTCGCGCAGCGGCCGGATGTGAGCGCCGCGATCCGCAAGACGGCGACGAACGGCGGCAACCGACCGGCGGCCCTCGCCGTCGAAGAGTTCGAGGAGTTTCAGAGCGTTTTGCTGGAATTGAAGGGGTTGGGCGTCTTGCTCAAAGACATTGACATGGGTCTCGTGGATTTTCCCTCGCGCCGGGATGGACGCGAGGTCTACTTGTGCTGGCGCAAAGGCGAGCCGCGCGTTGCCTTCTGGCATGACATGGATTCGGGCTACGCCGGGCGCCGTCCCCTCTAGCATCGCTCCGCTCCACAGCCCCGCGCCCTTGTCATTGACAAGCCCGACGACTTCCGCTATACTTTCTATGAAAAGTATCATAATAATCCCAGGGGAGTGAACCGGTCGATGAGTGACGATCTTGAAATTCGCAACTTACACGTGAGCGTCGAAGGCAAGCCAATCCTCAAGGGCGTTGACCTGACGATCGAGAAGGGCCGCGTGCATGCCCTCATGGGGCCGAACGGCTCCGGCAAGTCTACCCTCGCCTACACCCTGATGGGACACCCGTTGTATGACGTGGACGAGGGCGAAGTCTGGTTCAAGGGCGAGAACATCCTGGACCTTGAGCCGGACGACCGCGCCAAGCTGGGTATCTTCCTCGCCTTCCAGTATCCCGTGACCATTCCCGGCGTGTCCGTGGCGAACTTCCTGCGCCTGGCGCTCAGCGCGCGGCGCGGTCAGAAAGTGCCGATCCCGGAGATGCGCAAGGTCCTCGTCGAGAAGATGAAGATGCTCGACATGGACCCGTCGTTCGCCGGCCGCTACCTGAACGAAGGCTTCTCCGGCGGCGAGAAGAAGCGCGCCGAGATTCTCCAAATGGCGGTGCTCAACCCCGAAATCGCCATTCTCGACGAGACCGACTCCGGCCTCGACATTGACGCCCTCAAGATCGTCGCCCAGGGTGTCAACTCCGTCATGAACCCCAACATGGGCACGCTCGTCATCACCCACTACCAACGGCTGCTCAACTATATCAAGCCGGACGTCACCCACGTTATGATGAATGGGCGCATCGTCATGGAAGGCGGCCCCGAGCTGGCGCTGGACCTCGAAGAGAAGGGCTACGACTGGGTCCGCGAGCAGGTCGGCATCGCCGAGCCGCTGCCGCCGGAGGAGCTTGCGGCGGAGGAGCCGGCATGACCATCGCCAGCTCCGTTTCCACCACTGCCGGCTTCGGTCGTGAGGCCGTCGCCGAGCTGAGCGCCGCCCAGGGCGACACGCCCTGGCTGCAAGCGTCGCGCCAGGCCGCGTGGGAGAGCTTCGCTGCCGCCGAGTTGCCGCGCTACGAGCGCACCGACCTGAGCAAGTTCCACTTTGAGAGCTTTTCGCTGCCCGTGAGCGCGCAGGGCGACCTGCCCGACGATGTTGTCGCGGCCATCGAGGGCAGCGACGGCGGAGAGCGGGCCGGGCTGTTCGTCCAGTCCAACAATGCCGTCGTCCACGTGGCCCTTGACCCGGCCCTGGCCGCGCGGGGTGTGATTCTCAGCTCCCTCGCCGACGCGGCGCGGAGCCACCCGGCGCTGGTCGAGAAGCACCTGGGGCGGCTGATTCCCGCCGACGAGACGAAGTTCGTCGCCCTCAACGCCGCCTTCTGGACCGGCGGCCTGTTCCTCTACGTGCCGCGCAACGTTATCATCGAGTCGCCGATCCAGGTCGTGTTCCACGCGGACGCGCCCGGCGGCAGCGCCTTCCCGCGCTGCCTGGTCGTCGCCGAAGAGAGCGCGGCGTGTACCATGGTCGAGGAGTACATCTCGGCGGACGCGGCCAGCCCTATGCTGACCGCACCCGTGACCGAGGTCATCGCCGGCGAGAACGCCCAGGTGAAGTTCATCCATGTCCAGAGCTGGGGCGACAGCGTGCAGACGTTCGTGACCCAGCGCGGTGAGGCCGCCGCCAACGCCCTGGTCGGCTGGACCCTGGGCCACATCGGCGCGAAGCTCATGCGCTCGACCAGCGAGACGCGCCTGGCGGGCGAGGGGGCGAGCACCCAGTTCCTCGGCGTCCAGTTCGGCAGCGACTCGCAGCACCACGACATCTACACCTTGCTCAACCACATCGCGCCGCTGACCGACGGCGACCTGCTGTTCCGCGGCGTGCTCCAGGACACTGCCCGTAGCGTGTTCGAGGGGCTGATCAAGATTCACCCCGGCGCGCAGGACAGCAACTCCTACCTGCACGACAACACGCTGCTCCTCAGCGACGCCTGCCGCGCGGATTCGATCCCAAGCCTTGAGATCGAGGCCAACCAGGTACGCGCCTCCCACGGCGCGACGGTCAGCCAGGTGGACGAGGATTGGATTTTCTACCTGCAGACGCGCGGCCTGTCGCGCTCAGAGGCGATCCGAACCATCGTGGACGCCTTCTTCGAGCCAATCATGCAGCGCATCACGCTCGAAGGCGTCAAGCAGCGCCTGTGGCGGGCGTTCGACCAGAAGATGGGCAGCCGCCACTTCGACTAAGGAGAGACGACGATGAGCCAGCAAACGGCCACCCCCACGCAGACGACAACGGGCTATGCTCAACCGCAGGTGCTGGTCTCCACGGATTGGGTCGCCGAGCATCTCGAAGACCCCAAGGTGCGCCTGGTCGAGTCCGACGAGGACGTGCTGCTATACGAGCTTGGGCATGTCCCAGGCGCGGTGAAGATTGACTGGCACACGGACCTCCAAGACCCGGTGCGGCGCGACTACCTGGACAAGGCGCACTTCGAGGCGCTCCTGTCGAGCAAGGGCATCGCCAACGACACCACCGTCGTCTTCTACGGTGACAAGAACAACTGGTGGGCGACCTACGCTTTCTGGGTCTTCAAGCTGTTCGGGCACGCGGACTGCCGCATCATGAACGGCGGGCGGCAGAAATGGATTGACGAGGGCCGCCCGCTGACGCGCGAGACCCCGACGTACCCGGCCACCCACTACCAGGCCGCCGAGCGCGACGACGCGAAAATTCGCGCCTTCCGCACCGATGTGTTTAAGCACCTCGAAAGCCACGCGCCGCTGGTGGACGTGCGCTCGCCCCAGGAGTACTCCGGCGAGCTGCTGCACATGCCGAGCTATCCCCAGGAGGGCGCGCTGCGGGGCGGCCACATTCCGGGCGCGCGTAACGTGCCCTGGGGCCGCGCGGTGAACGCCGACGGCACATTCAAGGCTCCCGACGACCTGCGCGCCATCTACGAGGGGGAGCAGGGTCTGTCGCCGGACAAGGATGTGATCGCGTACTGCCGCATCGGCGAGCGCTCCAGCCACACGTGGTTCGTGCTGACCTACCTGCTCGGCTACCCCGGCGTCCGCAACTATGACGGCTCGTGGACCGAGTGGGGCAACCTGGTCGGCGCACCTATCGAGAAGTAGAGATGCGGCCGCGCACCCCGTCGCGGCCCCTACCCATGACAGGAAAGCAAGTCGTGTACTCGCGCCAGGAATACATCGAGTTCCTTCTCGACCACTACCAGAACCCGCGCAACCGCCACGCGATGAGTGGCGCCGACGTGGTTCGGCCCGGCGGCAACCCGGGCTGCGGCGACGTGATTACGCTGTATCTCAAGGTTGACCCGGTCACGGAGCGGGTGACCGAGATATCCTTTGAAGGCGAGGGATGCACCATCAGCCAGGCATCCACCTCCATCCTCACCGAGATGGTCGAGGGGAAAACCCTCGCCGAAGTCGAGGCACTGTCCCACGACGACTTGCTGGACATCCTGGGACGTGACGTGGTCATGACGCGCCCGCGCTGCGCCCTGCTCTCGCTCGATACATTGATGGGCGCGACGCGAGAGTACCGAACCCAGCAGCGGCAAGCGAAGTTGGCGCGGGAAGAGTAGACGAACCGGGCTGTCGCCCCTTCGCCAGGCTCAGGGCAAGCTCTGGGCGGAGCGAAGGGTCGTCGGACAGGACAGGGTGCTGCGCTCTGCTCAGCATGACAAAGGCGAGACTATGGCGACACGAACTTCAGAGACAAGCATTGGGGTGGACACCCTGGACGTGCGGCGCATCCGCGAGGATTTCCCGGTGTTGGAGCGCGTCGTCAATGGGCACCCGCTGGTGTATCTCGATAGCGCGGCCACATCCCAGAAGCCGAAGGCGGTGATTGATGCGATTGACAGCTACTATCGCAACTACAACGCCAATGTCCACCGCGGCCTGCACGCGCTGAGCGAGGAAGCCACGGAGGCGTATGAGGGAGCGCGCAAGCGGATTGGGCGCTTCGTCAACGCCCGCAGCTTCCGCGAGGTAATCTTCACTCGCAACGCCACCGAGGCCATCAACCTGGTCGCCTATAGCTGGGGCAGCGCCAACATCCGCGCCGGCGATGAGATCATCGTCACCGACATGGAGCACCACTCCAACTTCGTACCCTGGCAGCTCCTGGCCCAGCGCACGGGCGCGACCCTGCGCTTCATCCCAATCACCGACGACGGGCTGCTCGACCTGGATGTCTACGACTCGCTGCTCGGCCCGCGCACCCGCATCGTCGCCTTCACCGGCATGTCCAACGTCCTCGGCACGATCACGCCGGCCCGGGAGATTATCGCCCGGGCGCACGCGGCCGGCGCAAAAGCGCTGGTAGACGCCTCGCAGCTCATCCCGCACCTGGGCGCCGACGTGCGCACGCTGGACGCCGACTTCATGGCCTTCACCGGCCACAAGATGCTCGGCCCCACGGGGATTGGCGTCCTGTGGGCGCGCCGCGAGCTGCTCGAAGAAATGCCGCCCTTCCTGGGCGGCGGCGACATGATCCGCGAGGTGTACCACGAAAGCTCGCGCTGGAATGACCTGCCGTGGAAGTTCGAGGCCGGCACGCCGAGCATCGCCGAGGGCATCGGCCTAGGCGTCGCCGTGGACTACCTGACCACCGTCGGCCTGGACAAGATTCACGTCCACGAGCAGAACGTGACGCAGTACGCCCTCGAGCGGCTGGGCACGATCAAGGGCTTGACGCTGTACGGACCGCCGGCGGCCCAGCGCGGCGGCGTGGTCTCCTTCAACGTGGACAACATTCACCCGCATGACCTGGCGACGTTGCTCGACCAGCGCGGCATCGCCATCCGCGCCGGCCACCACTGCGCTCAGCCCCTCACCGAGCGCCTGGGAGTCGGCTCGACGGCGCGGGCCAGCTTCTACCTGTACACGCTGCGCGAGGAAATAGACGCCCTGGCCGAGGGGTTGGAGCACGCAAAGAGCGTGTTCGGAGTATAAGCTGTGGACCCGTTGGGTATGTACCAGGAGAACATCCTGGACCACTACCAGAACCCGCGCAATCACGGGCAACTGGATGAGCCGGTCACGATCCGGCGTGAAGAGTACAACCCGCTGTGCGGCGACCGCCTGACGTTCGAGCTGCGCATCGTGGACGACAGGGTCAAGGCCGTGCGTTTCCACGGCCACGGCTGCGCTATTAGCCAGGCGGCCGCCTCGATGCTGAGCGAGGAGCTTGTCGGAAAGACGGTGGACGAGGTCAAGGCGCTCCAAAAGCAAGACGTGCTGGACCTGCTGGGCATCCCTATCAGCCCGACGCGCCTCAAATGCGCCCTTCTCTCGCTCAAGGCGGTCAAGGCCGGCGTCTACGGCGTCCCGCAGCTCGACATTGACGAGGACGAGGAGTAGGTAAGGGGTAGCGCCTGTGGTGAGTCTAAGGCTTGCGCTTACAGCGTAGGTGATGTAATGAGGAGGATGAATGGCTTCGACGGTTGACCTGGATCTGGATTACTCCAAGTACGACTTCAAAGACCCCGAAATCTACAGTTTCAAGTCGGGCAAGGGCCTGAGCAAGAGCGTTGTCGAAGAGCTGTCGGCGATGAAGGGCGAGCCGGAGTGGATGCTCAAGAAGCGCCTCAAGGCCCTGGAGCACTTCGACAAGCGCCCCATGCCCGTGTGGGGCGGCGACCTCGGCCAACTCAACTTTGACGATATCTACTACTACGTTCGCCCCGGCGAAGAGAAGGCCACGAGTTGGGATGACGTGCCGGACACGATCCGCCGCACCTACGAGAAGCTCGGCATCCCGGAGGCGGAGCGCAAGTTCCTCGGCGGCGTCGGCGCGCAGTACGAGTCCGAGGTTGTCTACCACAGCCTCCAGGAAAAGTGGCAGAAGCTCGGCGTCGTCTTCGTGGACACCGACACCGCCGTGCAGCAGTACCCTGACCTTGTCAAGCAGTACTTTAGCACGGTGATCCCGGCCAACGACAACAAGTTCGCCGCGCTAAACACGGCGGTCTGGTCGGGCGGCTCCTTCATCTACGTGCCGCCGGGCGTTCATGTGGACCTGCCGCTCCAGGCGTACTTCCGTATCAACGCCCAGAACATGGGCCAGTTCGAGCGCACGCTCATCATCGTGGACGAGGGCGCGTCGGTGCACTACATCGAGGGCTGCACCGCGCCGGTGTATAGCTCCAACTCGCTGCACTCGGCCGTCGTCGAGATCATCGTCAAGCCCGGTGGCCGCTGCCGCTACACGACGATCCAGAACTGGGCCAACAACATCTACAACCTCGTCACCAAGCGCGCAGTCGCCTACGAAGAGGGAACCGTCGAGTGGATTGACGGCAACATCGGCAGCCGTCTGACGATGAAGTACCCCGCTATCTACCTGATGGGCCGCAAGGCCAAGGGCGAGACCCTGTCGGTCGCCTACGCCGGCCACGGCCAGCACCAGGACGCCGGGGCCAAGATGGTCCACGTCGCGCCCGAGACGACGTCCACCATCCTGAGCAAGTCTATCAGCAAGGGCGGCGGCCGCACGACATACCGCGGCCTGGCCCGCGTGGCGAAGGGCGCCGAGCATAGCAAGCTCAACGTGCGCTGCGATGCGCTCATCCTCGACCCGATGAGCCGCTCCGACACGATCCCGTACATCGAGATCGAGGAGGAGAAGACGACGATGTCCCACGAGGCCACGGTGGGCAAGATCGGCGAGGACCAGCTCTTCTATCTGCAGAGCCGCGGTCTCAGCGAGAACGAGGCGATGTCCACCATCGTCCTCGGCTTCATGGAGCCGTTCACCAAGGAGCTCCCCATGGAGTACGCCGTCGAGCTGAACCGCCTGATCCAGCTTGAGATGGAAGGCTCTGTCGGCTAACGCCGAGTCAACTAACGCTCCCAATAGAGGGAAGGGGCAGTGTGCCCCCTTCCCTCTATTCCCGTTGTATGACAGTAGTCCTGGAGGCCCAATGAGTGATTTTGTTGCAGTTGCGAAGGTGTCGGACGTTCCGCCCGGCCAGGCGCGCTACTTCGAGCTGGCCGGGTTCCCCATCGCCATCTGCCACGTCGAGAACGAAGGCTTCTTCGCCATTGACGACGTGTGCACCCACGACGGCGGCCCGCTGGACCAGGGCGAGCTGGAGGGCGACGAGATCGAGTGTCCCCGCCACGGCGCGCGCTTCAGCGTCCGCAGCGGCGCGGTCCTGACGCTGCCCGCCATCCTGCCCATTCATACCTACGCAGTGCGCGTCGAAGACGACGTGATCTATGTCAATCCAACTCCTCATCAGCTTGTTCGACGGTAGGAAAACATCATGAGTGAAGAATTCAAGCCCGAGCGCGCTCTGGTGATTGTGGCACACCCCGACGACCCCGAATTCAGCGCCGGCGGCACGATTGCCCACTGGACGGATGCGGGCATCGAAGTCACATATGTCATTGTCACCGACGGCTCGAAAGGCACCGACGACACGACCATCGGCAAAGACGAGCTGGTCGCCATGCGCGTCCAGGAGCAGCAGGCGGCGGCCGCCGTTCTAGGCGTGCGCCACGTCGTGTTCCTCGGCCACACGGATGGCGAAATCGTCCCCGACCTGGCGCTGCGGCGCGAGCTGGTCAAGGTCATCCGCCAATACCGCCCCGATATCGTCGTTACAGGCGATCCCCAGACCCTCATCACGTCGTTCAACACCATCAATCACCCGGACCACCGCGCCGTCGGCCTGGCGACGCTGGACGCCATCTTCCCGGCCGCTCGCAACCACAACTACTTCCCGGAGTCCCTCGGCGACGGCCTGGAGCCGGTCTACGTCAAGCAGGTGTACCTGAGCGGGACGCTGGCCCCCGATACCTGGGTGGATGTCACGGACACGTTCGAGCGCAAGATCGCGTCGCTGCGCGAGCACAAGTCGCAGATCAAGGACATGGACGGCCTGGCCCAGCGAATGCGCGAGCGCATGCGCGCGGCAGAGAGTGCCGAAGACGCGCCCGTCTACCGCGAAGGCTTCCGCCTGCTGAAGCTCTAGCCGACACCGCCGCTCCGCATCTGGACAGCCCTGGTGGGTGGGTGTACAATAGGAACAATCCTCGAATTCGTCATTCCACCCACCACTCCAATGCAAAGGAGCGCATCATGACCGCCTCAATAGACCAGCAGGGCTATCGCACCGAGCGCGATAGCATGGGCGAGATGCGTGTACCGTCAAACGCTCTGTACGGCGCCTCGACGGCTCGCGCCATCGAGAACTTCCCCATCAGCGACCTGCGATTCCAGCGCTCGTTCCTGCGCGCCCTCGGCCTGATTAAGCTGGCCGCCGCGCAGGTCAACGAAGAGCTGGGGCTGCTCCCCTCTGACAAGGCCCGCCTTATCGAAGCCGCCGCGCAGGAAGTTGCCGACGGCCAGTGGGATGCGGAATTCCCCATTGACGTGTTCCAGACCGGCTCCGGGACTTCGACGAACATGAACGCCAACGAAGTCATCGCCAGCCGGACGCGCTCGATGGGCGATGGCAGCGTGCGCGTCCACCCCAACGACGACGTGAACATGGGACAGAGCAGCAACGACGTCATCCCGGCCGTCATCCACGTCGCCGCGCTGCTGGAGATTCACGAGGCGCTCCTGCCAGCGATGGCCCACCTCCAGGAGACGCTGGAGCGGCGCGCAGCGGAGACCCACGACATCGTGAAGACCGGCCGCACGCACCTGATGGACGCGATGCCCGTGCGCCTGAGCCAGGAAATCAGCGGCTGGGCGACCCAGATCGCCCACGCCCGCCAGCGCCTCCAGGCGATGGACCCGCAGCTCGGTCGGCTCGCCCTGGGCGGCACGGCCGTCGGAACGGGCATCAATGCCCATCCGGAGTTCGGCGGGCGGATCGCGGCGAAACTCGCGCAGGTGACGGGGCTGCCATTCGTCGAGGCAGACAACCACTTCGAGGCGCAGGCCGCACAGGATACCGCCGTCGCCGTGAGCGGTCAGCTCAAGGCGTATGCCGCCGGCCTGACCAAGATCGCCAACGATCTGCGCTGGATGAACAGCGGACCACAGGCCGGCCTGGGCGAGATCGTGCTGCCCGCGCTCCAGCCGGGGTCGTCTATCATGCCCGGCAAGATCAACCCGGTCATCCCCGAAGCGACGATGATGGTCTGTGCCCAGGTCATCGGCAATGACGCAACGATTACGGTCAGCGCGCAGCTCGGCAACTTCGAGCTGAACGTCATGCTGCCCGTCATCGCCTACAACCTGCTCCAGTCCATCGAGCTGCTGGCGAGCGTCTCCCGCGTCCTCGCCGACAAGGCAATTGCCGGCTTTACCGTCAACACGGCGCTAATCGCCGACTTGGTCGAGAAGAACCCCATCATGGTGACGGCGCTCAACCCGATCATTGGCTACGACATGGCCGCCAAGATCGCCAAGCGCGCCTACGCCGAGAATCGCCGCGTCAAGGACGTGGCGCAGGAGATGAGCGGTCTTTCGGCGGAGGAATTGGACAGGCTGCTCGATCCGGCCGATCTGACCGAGGGCGGTATCAAGGGCGGCGGTGGTGGCGGATAAGCCGCCGAGCGAGCGACGCGACGACGAGCCTAGCCTTGTTCCCTCGTTCCTGAGACACGAGGCGAGCGGGCGATTGCCGGACCGTCAGGCGTCCGAGGAGATTCGAGTGCTTGGGCGGCGCGGAATGTCTCCCGTCGCGACGCTGCTCATTGCAGCCCTGCTCATCATTTTCCTCGCCGGGCTCGCGTATAGCGGCTGGAGCATCTGGAGCGGCGCAAGCAGGCCACCTGCCGCAGCCGGCCCGGCCGCCGAACCCATTGTCCAACCGACCCTGCCGGTGCTGGCCCCGCCGAAGGCGACGGCCACCGCCGCCGCGCCCGAGCCGACGGCCGGCCTGCCGCCGGTGCCCGGCCGCGAGCAGCGCGGCCAGACGACGGAGGGTGCGGCGGAGCAGAGCGTCCTGCTCTCCGAAACGACTGCCCGCGCTGCCACCCCAACACCTGCGGCGGCGCGGGCGGGGCCGAGCGAGACGCCGCGTCCGTCGGCGACACCCTACCCGACGCCGCAGCTCATGCGGCCCAACGGGCCACTGATCCACGCCGGCCGCCTGGGGGCAGGCGGTCTCAGCACGCCGGACGCGCTGCTGCAACGTTTCCGGAACGCGCGTATCGAGCCGGCGCCGGTCGCGTATCCCGTGTTTGGCGCGGGCGACTGGCGCGGCACCGAGGATGTGAGCGGTCAGCTCTGGGCGGGTTGGGATGACGCAAATCTCTACCTGCTGGTGCAGGTGACGGACGACGTCTTCGTTCAGGAAGGGGCCGGGCTGCTGCTCTACCAGGGCGACAGCGTCGAGATGCAATTCGACGCCGACCTGGCAGGGGATTTCACGAGTCGGGTGTACAACAGCGACGACTGGCAGATCGGGTTTTCCCCCGGCAACCTGAACTCCGCCAGCCCGCGCTGGGAGTGGTGGGTGTATCGCGGCGCGCCGGGGCCGGGTACGCCGGCGATGACGGCGGCAAAGACCGGCGACGGCTACATGCTCGGCGCCGCCATACCCTGGACGTTCCTGCAAACCGTACCCAAGCCGGGCGCTGTTTACGGGTTCGCCGTCAATATTGCCGACAACGACACGCCCGGCACGCTCCAGATCAAATCCATCGTCTCCACGTCGCCTGTGCGCCAACTCAACGACCCGACCAGTTGGGGAACACTACAACTCGTGGGCGACAAATCATGATCAACTCGACGCAATTCGCTTAGGAGGCGGTAGACAAGCCATGAAGAAGGGACGCACCGTCTTACAGGCCAAGCGATACGGTATCAGCACCTGCGATGAGGACACGCAGCTGTTGTCCGTCGCGCAGCGCATGACGGCAGAAGAAGTCGGAGCACTGGCGGTCGTTGACAAGGACGGCTACCTGAAAGGCATTATCACCCGCACGGACCTGCTGCGCGCGCATCTGGAACACGATGACTGGACGACGCAACGCGCCGGCGACAACATGACCCAGGGCGTCTTGACCGTCAAGACCGACGCCATGCTTTTCGACGTCGCGCACATGCTGCTAGACAATCATGTCCACCGCATCATCGTCGTGCTCAACGAGAATGGGAAGCAGCGGCCGGTGGCCGTCATCTCGTCGTCGGACCTGCTCTATCACATGATTCGGGACGTGTAGGGTGGGGAACGCCGCCGTGATCCGGCGGCGGCACAAAAGAGCCGACTAAAGTCGGCGCTACATCTACAATCGTGTAGCGCCGACTTTAGTCGGCCACAGTCGGGAGCGCCGGCTCCTCTTTCGCCATCCTGTAGCGGCAGCAGTCGTCGCCGGCCGGGGCGTGCTTCACCCGCTCCAGGTCGCGTCCGAGCACCGTCTCCAGCAGCGTCCGATCTAGCTCGCACACCTCCGGGTGGTGGGCGGCCACATGGCGGTAGGCGCAGTTGCACACTTCGACGCCCGGCATCTCACTGTCGCCGGTGACCCGCACGCGAAAGCCTTCGGCCGCCATGATCTCTTCAATGTGCAGCAGCCGCTCGGCCAGCGACTTGTCGGCCAGCTCCTCAAGATGCGGCTCGGCCAGGTCCCCCGCGATGTCCTGGAGGATAACGCGCGCTTCCTGAGCGCCGTACAGCTCCTTGATCTTGGCGAGGACACGCTCGGCCAAGATATGGTACGCCTTGGGAAATAGCTCGTCGGCGGCGGGAGTCAGGTAGTAGACGTAGTGCGGCCGCCCGACGCGGCCACGCTGGACATCCGTCGCGACGAGCTTCCGCTCCTCCAGGATGCTCAGATGGTGGCGGACGGTCATCGGTGTCAGGCCCAGCGCGTCCGCCAGTTCCTCGACCGTGGCCCGGCCGCGAGCCTTCAGTATTTCGACGATGTTCTGACGGGTTTCTTGCACGGCTGCGCACCTTTCGCTCAGAATTATTATAGTCCATATCATCGTAATCGTCAATGCGCCCGCATGTTTGTTTGACGCAGAGGGACGCGCCGACTAGAATCTAGATGTGCGAGACACCCCATTGTACGAAAGGATAGTAGCCATGGCTTTCCAGCTTCCCCCGCTCCCGTACCCGTATGACGCGCTCGAGCCGTATATTGACACGATGACGATGCAGATTCACCACGACAAGCATCACCAGGCGTATGTGACGAACCTGAACAACGCCATCGCCGGCAACGCCGAGCTTGAGGCGATGAGCATCGAAGCGCTGCTCGCCAACCTTGATAAGGTTCCGGAGAACATCCGCATGGCCGTGCGCAACAACGGCGGCGGCCACGCCAACCACACGATGTTCTGGGAGATCATGGGGCCGAACGGCGGCGGCGCTCCCAGCGGCGCCCTCGCCGAGGCCATTGATGCTGCGTTCGGGAGTTTCGACGCCTTCAAGACGCAGTTCGCCGACGCCGGGGTCAAGCGCTTCGGCAGCGGCTGGGCCTGGCTCGTCAACGATGGCGGCAAGCTCTCGATCGTCAGCACGCCCAACCAGGATACACCCGTCATGGACGGCAAGACGCCGATCCTGGGTGTAGACGTGTGGGAGCATGCGTACTACCTCAAGTACCAGAACCGCCGCCCGGACTATCTCAGCGCCTGGTGGAACGTCGTCAACTGGGACGAAGTCGCCCGCCGCTTTAAGGGGTAGTCGCTCTGGTGACCCGGGTAAGCGACGCAAGTCGCTACGACGTTTTCACGAGTTATGGACTGTGGCCGACACTCTCCTGTCGGCCATCTTGATTTCACCGGAGGTTTATCCCCGTGACCACGCTGACGGTGGGCGATCTCGCGCCAGACTTCACCCTTGCCGGCCACGACGGCGTCAAATACACGCTCAGCCAGCTTCGCGGCCAGCCGGTCGTCCTGGCTTTCTACCCGCACGACTTCAGCCCGACCTGCACCCAGCAGCACGCCTGTGTCATGCGTGAGTTGGCGCAGTTCAACGACCTGAATGCCCGCGTCTTCGGCATCAGCACGGATAGCGCCTGGGCGCACAAAGCCTACGCGGCACAGCAGGGCATCACCTATCCGCTCCTCGCCGACTACTTCCCTCAGGGCGCTGTCGCCCAGCTCTACGGCGTCTTCGACACTGAGCGTGGGCGCGCCAACCGCGTGACGTTCGTCATTGACGCGACGGGACACATCGCCTACATTCAGGCCAACTCGCTCGGCGCGGTTCCGCCGACGAACGACCTGATCGAAAGCCTCGCGGCGACAGGCGCGTAGCGAGCGGCGGACACGCTGGTAGGGGGATGCCGTGGCGACCGAAATCAAGATGCCCCAGCTCGGCGAGAGCATCCACGAGGGGACCATCACCCGCTGGCTGAAACAGCCCGGCGATAGTGTCAGGGCCTACGAGCCGCTGCTCGAAGTCACCACCGACAAGATCACGAGTGAGGTGACTGCGCCCGCCGGCGGCACCCTCACGCGCATCCTTGTCCCAGAAGGCGCAACGGTCAAGGTTGACACGACGATCGCGCTTATCGAGACCGTCGCCGCCACCGAGGCGGCCCCCCCGCCGGGGACGCCCGCCCCGCCCATACCCCCCCCGTCCCCCCCAAGCGCTGCCCGCCCCCCCTCGCCGCTGGCAGTACGTGTGGCGCAGGAACACGGCATTGACCCGGCCTCTCTGCGCGGCAGCGGCGTCGGCGGCCAGGTGACGAAGGAGGATGTGCTGCGCGCCGCGCAGGCGCAGGAACACCCGGCGCCGGCCCAACCTGCCGCCGCCCCCGCGCCCATCCTCGATGCCTCCGCGCCGCGCTCCCTGTCGGGCTTCCTCTCACCGCGCGTGCAGATGTTGGCGCGGGAGCTGGGCGTGGACCCGACGCAGGTCCCTGGCAGCGGGCGCGACGGGCGGGTCACGGCCCGCGACGTGGAGACCTACGCCCAGGGGCGAGGCGCTTCCGGCGCGGCCATGCCCCGCCTATCCCCCTCCCCAGCGCCCCCTCACGCCACGGCCCACCCTGCGGGACGCGACGAGCTTGTTCCCCTCAGCCCGATGCGCCGCGCCATCGCCGAGCACATGTCGTTCAGCGAGCGCACCGCGCCCCACGTGACAACGGTGCACGAGGCGGACGTGACGCGCCTGGCGCAGGTCTACGAACGTGAGCGCGACGCATTCCAGCGGCGGGAAGGTTTTGCCCTCACCTATACGTCCTTCTTCGTGATGGCCGCGGTGGCGGCGCTGCGGGCGATGCCCGCCATGAACGTGTCCTTTACCGATGAGGGGATCATCCGGCGGCGAGACATCCATATCGGCGTGGCCGTGGCGCTGGCCGATGGCGGCCTGGTTGTGCCGGTCATCCGCAACGCCGACGAGAAAACCCTCGTGGGTGTCGCG
Source organism: Anaerolineae bacterium (assembly GCA_046328525.1). Taxonomy (GTDB): domain Bacteria; phylum Chloroflexota; class Anaerolineae; order Epilineales; family JAHCIE01; genus JBDHWG01. The sequence continues at coordinate 309,578 of JAXLWK010000003.1, read as the reverse complement.
CGCGACCTGGCCGACCTCGCCGCCCGCGCCCGCGCCGGTGGTCTAGCGCCCGACGAGACACGCGGCGGTACGTTCACCATCACCAATCACGGGGTGTTCGGCAGCCTGTTGGCGACGCCCATCATCCACCAGCCCCAGGCGGCCATCCTCGGCGTCGGCGCCATCCAGAAGCGTGTCGTCGTCGTCGAGACCGAAACGGGCGATAGCCTGGCCGTTCGGCGCATGGTCTACCTGTCGCTGTCGTTCGACCACCGCGCGCTCGACGGGGCAGCGGCTGATCAGTTCATGCGCCGCCTGGTGGGTGAGCTTGAGCATGGGCAATGGTCGCTGTGATGCCCCAGCGCCCCCAACGGCAATTGGCATCCTCGGCAAGCGGGACTATAATTGCCCTTCTCACTGAATGTCTGTTGGGGAGATGTCGTGTCCGTTGAGCCTCAAAATGAAGCGGCTGCCGAGGTTCGTCCGCCCCACGTGGGCCACGCGGCCCTCAACCTCGGCCGCGACTTGCTCATTGCGATCATTATCGGGGTCGCTCTGTTCCTCATCGTGCGGCCCACCATCAAACACACCCTCGTGCAAGGCTCCAGCATGGAGCCGACGTTCTTCGAGGGAGAACGAGTCCTCGTCAACGCGCTGGCGTATCGCATTGGGCAGCCCAGCCGAGGCGATGTGATTGTCTTCCATTGGAAGTATCGGCCCGATGATGAGCCGTTCATCAAGCGGGTCATTGGTCTGCCAGGCGAAGAGGTCGAGGTGCGCGCGGGCAAGGTGTATGTCAACGGTGAGCCGATCGAGGAACCGTGGACAACCCGCCCCGCCAGCTACACCGCGCCCAAGGTCAAGCTCGGACCTGATGAGTATTACGTCCTGGGCGACAACCGCGCCAACTCTAGCGACTCCCACGTCTGGGGCGCTGAACCGGCAGACCTGATCATGGGCAAAGTCTGGCTAACCATCTGGCCGCCGCGCACCTGGCCCATCCTGGGCCGACTGTTCAGCGGCGCCCCATCGGGAGCGCGCACATGACACGCATTGCCTGCACATCGCCTCACCGCCGCACACTCGCGTGCTCCTGGCGCTACAACGCGCTCCCGATGGGGTGAGCCGTGCATATTACAGTGCTTGGCGCCAGTTCGGTGGCGCCCAACCCAGGCGGCGCATGCACCGGCTTCCTCGTCCAGACCGGCGACGTGTCCCTGCTGCTGGACTGCGGCGTGGGCGTCGTCAGTAACCTCCAGCGCTATATCAGCTACCACGCGCTGGACGCCGTCGTTATCTCGCACATGCACAGCGACCACTGCCTCGACCTTGTCACCCTGCGCTATTGCCTCAAGTACGCCCCCTGGGCCGGCGCGCGCCGCCCCATCCCGCTCTACCTGCCGCCCGGCGGGCGGGCCATGCTCGAAGAGATCATCGGCCCCATGCGCGAGCCTGACATAGACTTCTTCGAGGGTGTCTTCGACATCCGCGAGTATCACCCCGACGGGGCCGTGACGGTCGGCCCGCTCCACATCACCTTCACCCCGACAGTCCACTACGTGCCGTGCTGGGCCGTGCGCATCGAAGGCGAGGGGCGCATCCTGGCCTTCTCCGCCGACACCGGGCCGGTCGCCGATCTGCTGCCCATCAGCCACGACGCCCATCTCTTCATCTGCGAGTCGGCCGTTTGCGACCGCGCCGCCGAAGCGGAGCAGTGGGGCCACCTCTCGCCGGAAGAGGCCGGCGCATACGCCAGGAAAGGGCGCGTCGGCCGCCTGGTGCTGAGCCACACCTGGTATGGCTACGACCGCGTGGGCATGGTCAATCGCGCGGCCGACATCTACGGCGGCCCCACCTCGCTGGCCGAGGAAGGCCAGGTTTACCCGGTCTGAAGGGGAATTACGGAAGATCCAGGGGCGGGCCGCCAAGGCCCGCTCTTTTTGCGCGAATCTCCGTCGAGGAGATGTCCTCGCGGAACAGCCGCTCGGGCAGCGCCAGGAACAGATCGGCGAACCCATCGGGGATCGCAATGTCGGCCAGGCCCTGGAACACACCATCCACAAGCCGGCCCGCGACCAGGAAGCGGCAGCCCTCCCGGCGAATGGCCCCCAGCGCCGCGTCGCGTTGGTCTGCGCCCCCGTAGTACCGGGGCGCAACCAGGCGGACGGCCGTGTCGTAGCCGACGACGAAGACACAGCGGCGATACAACTGGGCCTTGGCGATAAACAGGGCCGCGCGGGACAGGACGACGGAGTACCGCCAGCGGAACTGCGCCAGCCGCCGCTCGATCTCGGCGTAGCCGAGGGGCGCCTTGTCGGCGTTAAGCACCGGCAGCTCGAACAGGGCCGGCAGCCGCAGGAAGTCCGACGCGGCGGCCGCCAGCCGCTCGTGGCCGATATGCAGCGGATTGAACGCGCCGGAGAGGATAACCGCGCCGGCCACATGGGCGTCGGGGCGCTGTTCGCCGTCCGGCGTCACCAGCACCGTGGCGAGGTCGCCCGCCACGAGCTGGGAGATGGGGTCGGCGACGGCCTCCGTCAGCGTGGAGATCGCCTCCCCTTCCAGGAGGTGCAGCGATATGGGCACGGCGACACCATAGGCGTCGGCCAGGGCGCGCAGCGTCACCCGGCTGACCAGGTTCTCTTCCTCGACTCGCCCGCGCGCCCCCTTGGTCATCCCCACGGCGTACATTGTCAGCAGCGACGGGCCTTGCACGGCAATCCAGCAGTGATCCGCGCCGCGCCGCGCCCGGTCCGTAACCAGCGCTGCGGTGCAGGCCAGGCCCAGGCATGGCTCCACGCCGTCGGTCAGCGTCATCGCCCGCCGGTAGGCCGCCATCGCCATCCCCGCCGCCGTCGCCGCCGAGACCTTCTTCGTCGGCGACTTCCCCAGGAGATCGGCGAGCGACACCGCCGCGTAGCGGTCCGTCGCTTCCAACAGGGTGCGCGACGAGCCGGGTACGGCGTGCAGCCAGGCCAACGCCAGGCTGCCCGCGCCGGCGAATTCGTACACGAGACGAATTCCGCGGCTGTGGATGCCCTCAATCGCCAGTTTCAGCTCGGCGTCCAGTTCCATCATGCGCGTCTCACGTGGGCTGCCGTTCCGAGTTACTCTGCATCGTCGCGCCGCACACATCGAGCCAGTCGAGCATGGCGCGTATCTGCCCCAGGCGGAACTCCAGGACGAGCCAGTCAAACGGGCGCGCGCTGCGAATCTCCTCGGCCTCGGCTGCCAGGTCATCCCGGCTGCCGGCCAGCAGTGTCCGCTGACCGCCGATAAGGGTAGCCACGACGCCCGGCCCCATCTGGCGCGCAAAGTAGAGCTTTGCCAGGAACTCCAGGCGCAGGTCGCGGCCGTGAGGGACGGGCGCGCGCACCCAGGCGTCGAAGGCGGCACGGCCGGCGTCGGTGAGGTGGAGCAGGCGGCGGGCGGGCCGCGAGGTCTGGGGCGCGTACACGGCCTCGATGTAGCCTGCCTCTTCCAGGCGGCTCAGCAGCCGGTAGAGCTGCGACTCCTTCAGCCGCCACACCAGGCCCAGGTCGCGCGCCGCGGTGAGCTGCTGGTAGAGCTGGTAGCCGTGCATCGGGCCAGCCTGCAGGAACCCTAGCAGGGCGTGTTCGGTTGTGAGCGGCTGCCTGACCATTGGACTCATGCTTGCCTCCCCCACAAGCGCAATTGTGGTGGGAAAGGCCGCGCGTGTCAACCGGCCGTGCCACTTTGCGTCTCAACCCACTTTAGCTATAATATCCATACTCATCCAATGAGTACCGCGGCGGCACTGACTCGACGAAAGGCGCCCCATGGCTCAGACTGCTCTCCCCCGCGTCACGGGAACCCGTGTCGCGCCGCGCCCGAGTTTTCGACGGCTCTGGCCCGGTTGGGCGCTGTTCGTCGTCAGCCTGCCGATGCTCGGCTTCCTGGTCATCCCCATCCTCGCCCTGCTCCTGCGCGTCTCGCCGGCCGACCTGCTGTCGAATCTGTTGACCCCCGAAGTCTCCCAGGCGCTCTGGCTCAGCATCCTGACGGCCTTCGTCACCACCGCCGTGGTCCTGTGCGCCGGCACGCCCCTGGCGTACCTCCTGGCCCGCTACTCGTTCCGCGGCCGCACCGTCATCGAGACGTTGGTGGACCTGCCGATGGTCCTGCCGCCGGCCGTAGCCGGTATCGCTCTCCTGCTGACCTTCGGGCGGCGCGGACTCGTGGGCCAGCCCATGTCGGACTTCGGCATTGAGGTGGCGTTCACGCCCGTGGCCGTCGTGCTGGCACAGATTTTCGTCGCGGCGCCATATTATATCAAGTCGGCGATGGCCGGTTTCGTTGACGTGGACCGCGACCTGGAGCAGGCAGCCGCCACCGACGGCGCGGCCGGCCGCCACGTCTTCCGCTACGTTACGCTCCCGCTGGCAGGGCCGGCCCTGTTCGGCGGCGCGGTCATGGCGTGGGCGCGGGCGCTCGGCGAGTTCGGCGCGACAATCATCTTTGCCGGCAACCTGCCCGGCCGCACGCAGACGATGCCGCTGGCGATCTACATGGGCTTCGAGATGCACTTGAACGTGGCCCTGACGCTGGCCGCGATTCTCCTGGCCCTGTCGTTCGGCGTCCTGTTCATGGTCAAGCGCATCCTCAAACAGCGCGTCGGGCTTTTGTAACACTGGTGAATAAACAATTACCTTCGTAGCCTCGATTCTCCACGTTTTACGGTTGCCCATGCCCCTTGTCTACGCTATAATGAACATATTGTAGGATGGAGGCGCTGTGTACCCACGCTTCAATCTGTGGATCGAGGTGGATGGCGACGTGGCGCTAAGCGCCTGGCGTGTGTCGCTGCTGGAAGCGATCGCCGAGACAGGCTCAATCAGTAGCGCTGCCGAGCGAATGAACATCGGCTACCGCCAGGCGTGGGCCAAGATTCGGGAGTGTGAGGAGCGCCTCGGCGTCCCGCTCATCGAGACCACGGTGGGCGGCGTCGGCGGGGGAGGGGCGCAGTTGACGCCGGCCGCCCAGGACCTTGTGGCAAAGTACCGCACCTTCAGCGCCGGGTTGGAGGAGAGCATCCGGCAGCGTTTCAAAAAGGTGTTCGGCGCCGAGGGCGGCGATCCGCTGGTGGAACGGCTGCACGACGGGGCTGACGCCATCGCTGACGAGAAGGATGCGCAGCGCGCAGCGCCGCAACACTAGAGTGGGCCAGACCACTTTTATTTTTTGTGACCGTTGTGCCAAACGAGCATAACGCCGAGCGCGACTCCGCGCCGCGTCGAGATGGTTGGGAGCGAGGAGTGGATGGTGCCTGAATCGAAGTGGCCGATGATTTCCGTAGACGACGCGCTGGGCCGGGTGATGAGCTTCGCCCACCCCCTGCCCCCGACGACGGTCCCGCTGATGGATGCCCTCGACCGCGTGCTCGCCGCCGACGTGAGCGCCGTCGAAGACATGCCGCCCTTCCGCGCCTCGACGGTAGATGGCTTTGCCGTCGTCGCGGAAGACAGCGCGCCGCAGCGCCGCCTCGTCGGCGAGCAGACGGCCGGCCACCAGGACAACATCGTCGTCACGCCGGGCACGGCGGCGCGGATCACGACCGGCGCGCCCGTCCCAGAGGGGGCGAACGCCATCGTCATGGTCGAAGAGACGGAGGAGCGCGACGGCTGCGTGTGGCTGCGCGGCCCGGCTCTCGCGCCAGGCGCGAACATTCGCCCCATCGGTCAGGATATTCGGCGCGGCGAGGTTGTTCTGCGCGCCGGGACGGTGCTTGGGCCGGCTGAGCTAGGCGTGCTGGCGACCCTGGGCCGTGCGGACGCCCTGGTGATTCCACCGCCGACCGTCGCCGTGCTTTCGACCGGCGACGAGCTGGTCGAGCCGGGGGTCGCGCCGGGGCCGGGCCAGATCCGCGATAGTAACCGCTACACGCTCATGGCTGCCATCCGCCGCCTGGGCGCGATCCCGCTGGACCTGGGCATCGTCGAGGATCGGCAGGGCGACCTGGAGCAACGCGTGGAGCGCGGCCTGGCGGAGGCGCACATTCTCGTGAGCAGCGGCGGCGTGTCCATGGGCCATCTCGACCTGGTCAAGCCGCTCCTGGAACGGCTAGGAACGATCCACTTCGGGCGGTTGAACATGAAGCCGGGCAAGCCCCTGACCTTCGCCACGGTCGGGCCGACGCTGGCATTTGCTCTGCCCGGCAACCCCGTCTCGTCGCTGGTCAGTTTCGAGCTATTCGTGCGGCCAGCCATCCGCCGCCTCCAGGGCCATGCGGACAGCGAGCGGCCGACGGTGCGCGCCCGCCTGACCCACGCCGTGCGCCACGACTCCGACCGCACCGAGTTTCAGCGCGCCATTGTTCGGCGCGGAGCCGACGGCTACACCGCCGTCACGACAGGCTTTCAAGGCTCCAGCCGCTTGATGTCCATGGTAGGCGCGAACGCCCTGCTGGTGCTGCCGCACGGCACGGGCGATTACGCCGCGGATGATGAAGTTGACGTCCTGTTGCTAACGGACTGAGTTGACACGGAAGTGTCTGTGAAGAGAGGTGACTATGCTGGCCCCGGTGGCCCTGCACGAGACAACGAACGGCCTGTACGACCGCTTCGGCCGACATATCAACTACCTACGCATCTCCGTGACGGATCACTGCAACCTGAGATGCGTGTATTGCATGCCAACCCACGGGCTGACGTTCGTCCCGAACCGCGAGCTGCTCACGGCTGAGGAGATAGAACTCGTCGTGCAGGCGGCGGTCAAGAACGGCTTCCACAAGTTTCGCCTGACCGGCGGTGAGCCGACCATCCGGCCGGACATTGTGGACATCGTGCGCCGCATCGCCCGCACGCCGGGCGTCGCCGATCTCTCGATGACCACCAACGGCATCCGCCTCACCGACCTGGCCGCGGACCTGAAGGCGGCCGGCCTCAACCGCGTCAACGTCCACATTGACACCCTCAACGCCGAGCGCCTGCCCCAGTTGATGCGTTGGGGCAAGCTCGAAAAGCTGTGGGCCGGGCTGGAAGCCGCCGAGCGCGCCGGCCTCAAGCCGATCAAGGTCAACTGTGTCGTGACGCGCGGCTACAACGAGCAAGACGTCGTAGATGTCGCTCGGCTGGCCGTCGAGCGCGACTGGGGCATCCGCTTCATCGAGCTGATGCCGCTGGGCGGCGGCGCCGAGGCCCAGGTCGCCATTGACCGCTTCGTCCCGACGAGCGAGACCAGGACCAGGATCGAGGCGGCCCTGGGCGAGCTGATCCCCATCCCAAACCGCGACGCATCGGACGAGTCGCGCAACTACTGCCTGCCCCAGGGGCGCGGGAGCATCGGCTTCATCAGCCCGGTCAGCGAGCCGTACTGCGACACGTGCAACCGCATGCGCCTGACCGCCGACGGCAAGTTCCACCTGTGCCTGCTGCACGATGCCGAGCTGGACATCAAGGCCGCGCTGCGGAGCGGAGGCGGACCGGAAGAGGTCGAAGCGCTCCTCGCGCGCGCCGTCCACGCCAAGCCGACGGGCCACGCCTTGCAGCGAGGGGTGTACACCGAGGACCGGCGGATGCACCAGATCGGCGGCTAGTTTACAAGTTTGACATTCATTGCTATAATATTCGACACGGCGCGGCGATAGCATTGCCGCGCCCTGTTTATGTTTATAGAGGAGTGGTGGCGTGCCGCTTCAGCCCTTGTCCCAGTATTCCGATACTCCCATCTACAACATCAAGGCTGTGGAGCAGGCCACCGGCGTAGCGGCTTCGACGCTGCGCGTGTGGGAGCGCCGCTATGGCGTCCCGACTCCCAACCGCAGCGACACCGGCTACCGCCTCTACTCCGAGCGCGACATCGCCACCGTCACCTGGCTCAAGGGTCAGCTCGACGATGGTCTGACCATCAGCCAGGCCATCGCCCGGCTCGAGGCCCTGCGCGGCTCCGGCGAGGAGCCGGGCGTCGCCATCGGTTGGGCGCACGCGGCGCGTCCCCCGTCGGGGCTGCGCTCGCTGCCCGTCCTCCAGGATGCCCTCGTGACCGCCCTGCTCGATTTCCACGCGGTGCGCGCCGACGAGGTGTTGAGCGAAGGCTTCGCCCTCTACCCGGTCGAGGCCGTCGCCCTCTCGCTCATCCAGCCAACCCTGGTCGAGATCGGCGAGGGTTGGCATCGCGGGGACGTCAGCGTCGCCCAGGAGCACTTCGCATCGGCCTACCTGCGCGCCAGGCTCGACAACCTGTTCAACCAGGCCCTCCACAACGGGCGCACCCCCAGCATCATCTGCGCCTGCGTTCGGGGCGAGATGCACGAGATGGGCCTGCTGATGCTGGCCCTGTTCCTGCGCCGACGCAACTACAACGTCCTCTTTCTCGGCGCGAATGTGCCGACCGAGCAGATCATCCAGGCCATCGAGCGCACTCGCGCGGCCCTGGTGTGCGTGTCGGCGTCCACGGCGGAGGCCAGCCAGTTCGTCGTCGAGGTCGCCAGGGCGATCCACAGCCTCCCCGCGCCCCGTCCGCTGTTCGGATACGGCGGCCGCATCTTCAACGCCGACCCGGCCCTGCGCGAGAACATCATCGGCGTGTTCCTCGGCGAAGACGCCCTGGAGAGCGCCGAGCGGGTTGTGCATCTCCTCGAAGACTGAGCCACAAGCGTGACAGTTCGCCTGGGCCGCGTCAGCGCATGCCGTCCCACGGCGTGCGGGTCCCGCAGAAGAGGTTAGGAACGCCAGGGCGCGAGGCGCAAAGAAAGGCAACTGCGGTTTTCCCCTTTGCGTCTTTGCGGTTGCTCAGCAGTTTAGCGTGGAAGGGTAGCGCCGACTTCAGTCGGCTCCAAGAAAATGCCGACTGAAGCCGGCGCTACAGGCTCAAATTGATGCGGAGTTACCCGCCGCCGCCTGCTGTGCAGAGGCTAGAGGGCGCAGTCCAGCCCCCTGCCGTCGTTCGGGGTGACATTCCGTTGCGACCAGACCTCGTCGCTGGGTAGCCACCTTCACAAGCGTTGGATCAGGTGGATGGCGCCGGCCTTGAAGGACACAACCATCTCCTGGCCGAGCACCACGCCAAGCTCCTGGGCTGAGCGCCGCGTGACCAGCGCCACCACGGGGAAACCGCAGTCGAGCGTCACCCGCACCTGCGCCCCGGCCGGCGCGAGTTTCGTCACCCGCCCAGGCAGGCGGTTGCGGGCGCTGCTCCGCCCGGTCAGATCCGGCAGGACGAGCGTCACATCCTCTGGCCGCAGGCACACGAGCACCTCGCTCCCCGTGGCCGCCGCGCCCACCGCCTCCAACGCCACCCCCTCGACCTGAACCGTGAGCGCCCCCTCGTCCTGGGCGATAACCCGGCCGGGCACGACCGTCTCCACGCCCATGAAGCGCGCCACGTCCGGGTCGGTCGGTTCGCCGAACACCTGCTCCGGCGAGCCGACCTGGAGCAGACGCCCGCCGATCATGACCCCGAGCCGGTCGCCCAGGCTCAACGCCTCGTCGCGGTCGTGGGTGACGAACACGGTCGTGACGCCGGTCTCGCGGATCACCTCTGCCAGCCCTTCGACGAGGGCGGCCCGCGTCGGCGCGTCCAGGGCCGAGAACGGCTCGTCCAGGAAAAGGATGTCTGGCGCAAGCACGAATGCCCGCGCCAGACTGGTGCGCTGCGCCTCGCCACCGGACAGCGTGCGTGCCGAGCGCCGCGCCAGGTGTTCAATGCCGAAACGCGCCAGCCAGCGCTCGACTTGCTCTCCGACAGCCTGGCCGCGTTCCCCGCGTAGCTTCAGCCCGAGGGCGACGTTGTCCTCGACCGACATGTTGAGCAGCAGCGACTCCTGGAACACGACGGCCAGCCGCCGCCGCAACGCCGTCAGATCGCGGGCGAAGTCCACGCGCTGCCCCTCCAGCCACACGTCGCCCGCCGTCGGCGGCAACAGCAAGGCCAGAACGAGCAGCAGGGTGCTCTTGCCCGCCCCGTTCGGCCCCATCACAGCCAGGGTCTCGCCTTGGGCCAGGGACAGCGCGCCCACATCGAGGTGGGTCTGGCCGGCGCGCTCGACACGCAGCCCCTCGACCCGCAGAATCTCCATCCGCTCCAAGCCCTCAGTGCGGGCGCTGTTGCTGCTGGAACGTCGTCAGCACCGCGTTGACCGCCAGCATGATCAGGAGCAGCACCAGGGCCAGGGCAATCGCCATGTCGAAGTTGCCCTTCGACGTCTCCATGACCGTCGCCGTCGTCAGGACGCGCGTCTGGCCCATGATGTTGCCGCCGACCATCTGCGACGCGCCGACCTCGGAGATGACCGCGCCGAAGCCGGCCATCACTGCGGCCAGCAGCGGCAGCCGCGCCTCCATCGCCAGCAGCCACACCGTCTGGAAGCGATTCGCGCCCAGGGCGAGGATTTGCAGCCGCAGCTTGGGGTTGAGCGCCTGGATGGACGCCAGCGTCAGGCCCGTCACGACCGGAATGGCAATCACACACTGGGCAATCACCATCGCAGCCGGCGTGTACAGCAGGTGAAACGTGCCGAACGGCCCGTTGCGCCAGAGCATGATGGTCACGAACAGGCCGACGACCACCGGCGGCAGCCCCATGCCTGTGTTGACCAGGCTGACGACCGCCCGCCGCCCGCGGAAGCCGCGCAGGGCCAGGTAGATGCCCAGCGGTATGCCGATGAGCAGGCTCAGCAGCGTCGCGCTGAGCGAGACCGCCAGCGACAGCCCGATGACCCCGTACAGGTCGGGATCAAAGGTGACGAGCAGCCAGATCGCCTGCGCCGCGCCCTGGACGACGAGATCCATCTAGAGGCCGACCTGATCGTCCGTCTTGCCGGCGTCCGGGATGAAGAGCTGCTGGCCGTACTTGTCCACCCCAAACTGGCCGATGACCTTCTGCGTCTCCGGCGCGACCATGAAGTCGGAGAAGGCCTGCGCGCCCTCGGCGTTGATCTTCCCCTTGTTGGGGTTGACCTGGATGACGTGGTAGATGTTGAGCAGCGGCTTGTCACCCTCAACCATCGGCACGAGCTTCATGCCGCTCTTGCGCGCCAGGTAGGTGGCGCGGTCGGTCAGCGTGTAGCCCCCCTTCTCGTCGGCGACCCCGAGCGTCGCGCCCATGCCCTGCCCTGTCTCCTGATACCACGACTGGCCCTTCGGGACGGCGCCGACCTGCCCCCACAGCTTCTTGTCCAGCGCGTCCGTGCCGGAGTTGTCACCGCGGCTGACGAACAGCGACTTCGCGTCGCCGACCTTCTTGAGCGCCTCGACGATGGACTTGGTACCCTTGACCTTCGCGGGGTCGTCGGGTGGACCAATGAGCAGGAAGTCGTTGTGCATCACCAGGCGGCGGTTGAGGCCGTTGTTGGCGTCCATGAATTTCTTCTCAGCGTCCGGCGAGTGGACCAGGAGAACGTCGGCCTCGCCGCGCTCGCCCATCGTCATCGCCTGCCCTGAGCCAACCGCGACAGTCTTCACATTATAGCCGGTTTGCTTCTGGAACAGCGGGATCAGGACATCCAGCAGGCCGGAGTCCTGGGTGCTGGTCGTCGTCGCCAGAATCAGCTCCGGGTTCGCCGGCTTCGCGCCAGCCGCAGCCGCCGCAGCCGTGGGCGCGGTCGTCGGGGCCGCCGCCTTGGGCGCAGCCGTGGGCGCGGTCGTCGGGGCGGCCGCCTTGGGCGCGGCGGTCGGGGCCGTCGTCGGGGCGGCTGCCTTAGGCGCGGCGGTCGGCTGAGCCTGGGCGGCCGGCGCCGCCGTAGGCGCTGCGGGGGCGGCGGGAGCCGCCGCCGGCGTGGACGCGCCGCCGCACGCCGCGATACCCGTCACAAGCAACATCAGAAAGACCCAACGCAATGCTCGCCAGTGCATGATTTCTCCTTGGTTGGTATCAACCGCGATTCTTATTGAATCCACACTTCACGGCCGCTCTCCTCGACAGCGTAGCCGCCGAGTGTCTGAAGCACACCCTGGAATTCCGGGCCGGAAAGCGTGGATAGTAGCTTGGTCACAGACTCGCTGCCGTAGGCGCTCGCCGGGACGACGAGATCGTATGGCTCCTCAGTCAGCGGGACGAAGCCGAGACCGGCGGCGCGCGCCGCCGCGAATATCCCTAGCCCCACGTTCGCTTCGCCCCGCGCCACCGCCTCAGCCACCGCCAGGTGGGTATCCACAACGTGGTCGTAGCCGACGACCTCGCTGCTCGCGCCGCCCAACTGACGCAGGTGCAGGTCGAGCAGCAGGCGTGTCCCAGAGCCAGGCTGGCGGTTCACGAAGCGTACATCGGGCCGCGCCAGGTCTTCCCAGCCGGTGAGCGCCATCGGGTTGCCGGCCGGCACGATCCAGCCCACTTGCCGCGTCGCCAGGCGAATCAGCACCATGGCCTGCCCCGGCAGGACGTAGCGCACGAAGGGGACGTTGTAGTGTCCATCCGAGTCCATCAGGTGGATGCCCGCCAGCGTCGCCTCGCCCCGGCTGAGGGCGGTCAGCCCGCCCATCGAGCCGACGAACGTCGCCGTGACAGGGATCGGCGCGGGCGGACGCTGCACGAGCCGCAACAGTACCTCGACCGACACATCGTGGCTGCCCACGAACACCAGGCGGTCGGTGGGCGGCTCTGGAACAGACAACGTGTCCGACGTATCGGATATGGCCCGCCACCGCGCCAGGGCCACGCCGAAAGCCGCCTCGATTTCTGGCGCTGAGTGGCCGCGGGCCAGCGCATCCAGCAGCGTTCGCTCGAACTCGTTGACGAGGTGCGCCTGGCGCAAGGCCGGCGCCATGTGGGGTGGGACATCGGCGACGTGGGTTCCCCCGCCGCGTCGGCCGGTCAGCAGGCCCTCGCGCTGCAATACGACATACGCGCGGGCGACTGTGCCCGGCGTGCAGCCTAAGTCCTCGGCAAGGGTGCGCACGGGGGGCAGCGTCGCGCCAGGTTGCAGGCGCTCGGCCGCAATCGCCTGGCGAAGCTGCCGCGCGAGCTGCGCGTAGTAGGGTTCGGGAGAGGTCGCGTCTAGCGTGGGTCGAAAGTCCAAAGTCCTGTCACCTGACCATTTTGTATGGATACAAGTGTACAAGCCTGGCGGTGGTTGTCAAGTCTAAAAGCGGGGGTGGATCGGCAAGAAGAAGCCCTGGCCGGAGCGCTGTGTCGCTCGGCCAGGGCTTCGTTACGCTATTCAGATGTCGTCGGAGAAGCTGGGCGTGGCGCTAATGGTCTGTTACCCGGGAAAAGCGCGTTTTGTAGTAACGACTTCAGTCGTTTGGCGGCCTGGGAAACGACTAAAGTCTACTACGTTCTGACCACTTCCCGGGTAACAGGCCGCTTTAGTAGCGCGGACCGCGCGACTTGCCTTTAGCGCCCTCCGGTGGGCCTTGTCGGGCCTGCGCCTCGTTGACCCGGATCTGGCGGTTGTCCAGGGTGTAGCCGTCGAACTGACGAATGGCCTCGGCCGCTTCAGCGTCCGTCGACATTTCGACGAACCCGAACCCGCGCACGCGGCCCGTCTCGCGATCCACCGGCAGGTACACATCGAGAACGCTGCCAGCCTGGCCGAAGAGATCGCGTAGTTGATCCTCGGTGGTGCGGTACGCCAGGTTGCCTACATAGAGTTTCTTGCCCACGATGCACATCCTTTGGGGATGCTCCGGCTCCCCAGGTCCAAAGAGTCTGTAGATCCGCGTGTCCATTCCACCACCGAACCCGCCGAGGTATCCGCACCGAGGGCTAGTCGGCCAGGGACTGGGACCAACTTCCGAAAGCGCTCTACAGCAGCAACTATACCGCAAGACACACGCATCGTCAAGTCAAACCGCAAGGCTTGCCCCTGCGTGCTGAAGCGCCTATAATGCGCCTGGGCGTGACGACACAGGGCCAGACGGAGGGGCAATGCGGGCAGGTATTCTGACGATCAGCACCCGGGGAGCGCGCGGCGAGCGGCAGGACGAGAGCGGCCCGGCCATCCAGGCAATGATCCTCGACGCCGGCGGCAAGGTGATCCAGGCGCACGTCATCCGCGATAGCCAGCCGGACATCGAAGAGATCCTGTGCACCTGGGCCGACGGGCATACCATGGACCTGATCCTGACGGCCGGCGGCACCGGCTTTGCGCCCTCCGACGTCACACCCGAAGCCACCCGCATGGTCATCGAGCGCGAGGCGCCGGGCCTGACCGAAGCCATGCGCGCCGCCTCGCTCCGCGTGACCCCCTACGCCATGCTATCCCGCGCCGTGGCCGGTATCCGCGGCCGCACCCTGATCATCAACCTGCCGGGTAGCCCGAAGGCCGTGCGCGAGAGCCTGGCCGTCATACTGCCGGTGCTGCCCCACGCCATCGCCCTGCTGCGGGAGACGCCCGGCGAAGACGAACGCCACGCGCCACCCGCCGCCGCCCAACCGTAGGCGACGGCCGTCCCTCGCCCCGCCTCAAAAGCTTGACTCACCCCCATAACGCAGGTATGATAGACGTGTGGAGGATCGCGCGGATGCCATTTAGCAACGTCAATGCGTCGGTAATGCTCGGAATGTTACAAGTCATGGTGGACAGGCTGCCAGAATACCTGGAAGGCCCCCACGTCTTTGCCGACGTTCGCCTGCTCACGATCGAGAACCTGCCATATGCCATTCTCTCGATCTCAACTGTGTTGTGGCACTCCCTGGAGGTTCAGCGCCGCCAGGGCGAGCTGAGCACGGACGATCATATACTGATTCGTGACACACAGAAGCGGCTCGAAGAGGTAAAGACGAAGTACAGCGCCCAGTACCAGACGAAGCTGCGCAATGAGCTGACCGGCCTGGTGGCCGCCTGGACCGCCGACGTAGATGCGGAGCGCGAAGCGGGCATGGCCGTGCGCGCCCTACCCGCCGACCTGGAGCGCCGCCGCACCCAGATTGACCGCCTGCTGGAGAGCGTCGCCGCCGACATAGACGTGAGCGACTTGCGCCGCAAGCTGCGGACGGCGCCGGCGGCGCCCGGCCGAACGCGCCGCACACGGACGGCGACGCCTGTCGAAGAAGAATGAGCGGCGGCCGACCTCAGTATCGGAGACCGGGGTGCCTTCTCTAGCGCGGCGGCTGGTCCTCCTGGCGCTCGTGGCCGGGCTCGTGTTGGCCGCCGTCGGCTTGATGTGGCCGGCGTGGTCTGCCGCCGTTACGGAAGCGTCCGTGGCCGAGGAACCGGCGGCCCAGGGCCCACCCGGCGGGCTGCCGCCGACGATCCGGCCCGCCAGCCCGGCCAACCCGGCCCAGATTGCGACGATCCCCCCGCGGCCGACGGCGCCCGGCGGCAATCCGCCCGGCGCTCCCGCAGCGGCCACGCCCGCAGCGCCCCCTGGCGCGCGGCCCGGTGCGCCGCCCACACTCCCGCCGTCTCAGCCGCAGGCCGCGCCCCCCGGCGCGACGGTCGGGCCGGGCGGGGGGCAGCCAGCCGCCGGGGCGCCGACCGTCGGCGCGGCGCCGGGGGGACAACAGCCCGGCGGGCCAATGCCCCCACCTGGCACGGTCGGCGCTGGCCCGGCCACGGCCACGCCGTCCGCCGGCGCAGTACCCCTGCGGAGCCTGTCTGGGGTGGTGGTCGGCAAGACCGAGCAGAGCGTTGAAATCCAGATAGGGGATCGTGGCGCCATCACGGTCGAGCCGCGGCCTCAGACGGAGATCAGGCGCGACGGCGTGAGAACGACGCTGGACGCGATTGAGATTGGCGACAACGCCACGGTGAGTATCAACGAGGAGAATTTCCCGCTGGCTATCATAGCGTCAAGCCCGCCCGAGGCCAGCGGCACGAATCCGCTGTGGTACGTGCTCCTCGGCGTCGTGATGCTCGGGGTCACGCTCATGCTAGACAGCGACCTGCGGCGCAAGTTCATGGCCGCCCTGCTCGAACCCTAGAGGGTGCGCCACACCTAGCAAGGACAAGACCCATGCCCGAGAACAACGACTCCGCGCAAAGCGGCGCCATCCATCCCACGCCAGGGATGACGCCCGAAATCACCGACAAGCTCATGAACGACGATATTCTGGATTCCGCCGGGGTTCCCAAGAATCTCCCCCAGCGCGAGCCGCCGCCCCAGTCGGTGCTGGCGAACATCCCCCAGGCCGAGCCACCCCTCCCCGGCGTCGAGTACCGCACCCTGCAATCGCCACCGGAGCTGGCGAGCGAGCCGGCCAAAAGCAAGAAGAAGGGCGGCGCCGACGCCCCCTTCGCCTGGCTGGCGAAACGGGGCAAGCCGGCCTCGACTGGCAAGTAACTCCTGGCCCTGGCCCACCCTTAAGCCGCCCTCCGTCGGACAGCCAGCCTGTCCGACTTTCTTTGTCGGGGACACATGCGATTCTCGCTTCGCTTCAACAACGACCTGCCGCCGGCCGACTACGTGCGCCTGGCCCTCGCCGCAGAGGCGGCCGGCTTCGACCAGTTCTGGATCAGCCACGATCTCTTCTGGCGTCACGCCTGGACGGTTCTAGGCGCGCTTGCCACGGCCACGCAGCGCATCGAGTTGGGGACGTGCATCGTCAACCCCTACACGCAGCACGTCGCCGAGATCGCCATGGCCGCCGCGACGCTCGACGAGCTGAGTGGCGGCCGCGCGAACCTGGGCTTTGGCGCGGGCGCGGGCGATTTCCTGGCGTGGGTGGGCATCGAGCAGACGGCCCCGCTGACTGCGACACGCGATGCCCTGACGGCCCTGTCGCTCCTCCTGGGCGGCGAGCGGCCGGCGGATGTTCTGCCCGACGGCGGCCGCCGCCCATCGTCCCTGCCGCCGGTCGCGCTTGGCCGCTGGACGCGAGAAGCGTACCTGCGCTTTCCGAGCCGCCGCATCCCTGTCTACCTCGGCGCGATGAGCGCGCGAATGTTGCGGCTGACCGGCGAGATGGCCGACGGCGGGCTGCCGCTGCTCTTCCCGCCGGAGCATTACACCGAGGTCATGGGCTATATTGGGGCGGGCGCGCAAGAGGCCGGCCGGAACCTGGCGGACATTGACGTAGCGGCGTGCGTCTGGTGCTCCGTCGCGTCCGATCGTCAGGCGGCGCGGGCCGCGCTCCAGGCCAAGATCGCCTACTACGGCCACGCCCTTAGCCCGCTGATCCTGGAACGCCTGGGGCTGACCCACGCCGACTTCGACGAGATCGAGCGCCTGGCGCAGCGCGACGGCAACCTCGACGCAGCGGCGGCGATGGTGACCGATGACATGCTGCGCATCGGCCTGGTCGGCGCCGCCCGCGACCTCATCCCGCGGCTAGAGGGCCTGGTCGCCGCCGGCGCGCGACACCTGAGCTTTGGCCCGCCCCTCGGCCCAGACCCGCTGGAAGCCATCGAAGTGCTAGGCCGCGAGGTGCTGCCCTACTTCAGGACGTAGCTTACGGCTGAAGTGTGAGGGCCTCGGCGCCCGCCGCCTTCAGCCCCGCTTCGCCGAAGCGCATCGGGTGGTACTGGACGTTCTGCCAGGTCTCCATCATGTCGGCGTAGTGCGGGCTGAGCAGCTGGCCGGACTCGCCCGTCGTGTGGATCGAGACACTGTTGTCCAGGTTCGCCAGGTCAATGACCTGGCGGTACGACGACAGGCTGGAGAGGGCATACGGCTGGCGGTAGTTGAAGCCCGCCGCGTTGACCGTCGTGCCCGTGCCACGCGCCGCGATCGGCCCCCGGTTGAACAGCCGCTCCAGCGGCCCGATGCCGCTCTGCCCCAGGGGGAGATGCTGGAACGTCGCGGTGTGCAGCCGCCCCCACTTCCACTCCGTCGGCACGTCGCCGAACCGCTTGCCTAACCCATCTACTGCCAGCCCGAAGGCCCGGGCGAGCATTGCGTCCCGCGTTTCGCGCTCCGACGTCCCCTTGTCGTCCCACCAGATGTTCTGGGGGTCATCGAGCAAGCGATCCATCGCCATGTGGTGCATCGAGCTTTCGGCCAGGTAGTCGCTGTAGACGCTCGACGGCAGGGCCTTGCCGAACACCTGACGGAGCAGCTCGACATACGTCGCCTCCACAATCGCCTGCCCGGCGCTGTCCGGGTCGGCCCGCCCATCCCAGTCGCGCACGACGCGCAGCGCCTGCTCCTGGAGCCAGCCCGACGGCTGGACCTGCGCGAGCGACTGCGCCAGCTTCTGGTTGAACAGGCTCGTGGTGTCGGCGTGCAGCGCCTTCATGTCGTCCACGGTGAGCTTCTGGCCGGCCGCCAGCGTCGCGTTGATGCGCTCGGCGCGATAGGGCATGCTCCATTCGGCGCTGATGAAGTAGGGGTAGCTGTCGTCCACCACTTTGTTGTTCGCGGTCGCAATGTACCCCTGGGGCGGGTTAACGACCGTGGGTAGCTCGTCGAACGGAATGTAACCCGTCCACTCATACTCGCCCGTCCAGCCCGGCGACGGCACGAGGCCGTTGCCCTTGGCGCGAATGGGCACCAGGCCGGGCATCTGATAGCCGATGTTGCCGTCCACGTCCGCGTAGACGAAGTTCTGGGACGGAACCGCGAACGTGCGGAGGGCGTCGCGGAACTCGCCGAAGTTCTGGGCGCGGTCAATGCCGATCATGGCGCGGAACAGCTCATTCGGCTCCCGCGTGGCGGTCCACTGGAACGCCAGCGGCTGATCCAGGCCGGACACGACGTAGTTGAGCAGCGGGCCGTGGCGCGTGCCGACGACGCGCAGCGTCTCGTCCGGCTTGCCCTTGACCTTGATGACCTCCTGCCGCACATCCATCGGCAGCCACTGGCCCTGGTACTCGTATTCCGGCCGGTCGCCGTCCAGGCCGCGCACGTGTTCGATGTAGAGGTCCTGCACGTCGGGGCCGACGTTCGTCACGCCCCAGGCGATGCGGTTGTTGTGGCCGATAATGACGCCGGGCACGCCGACGAGGCTCGCGCCGACGACATCAAAGCCGCCCCCATGCAGTCCGACTTCCCACCAGACCGACGGCAGGCGGATGCTCAGGTGGGGATCGTCGGCCAGCAGCGGCTTGCCGCTGGCCGTCTTGGCGCCGCTCACGACCCAATCATTGCTGCCGAGGCCGTCCTTCACCCCGGCCAGGAACGGCGCGAGATTGGCGCTTACGCTCGCAATGTCCGGGCTGCCCAGGTCCTGGTAGGCCTTGACGCGCTCCGGGACGATCAGCGGGGCGCCGGTCTGATACGACGGCATGAGCGAGCGCGCGGCATCCTCGCCCAGCAGGCCGACGATGCGCGCGCGCAGCAGCTCCGTCTCCCAGTTGCTGCCCAGGTCCCACGCGATCATCTTGCCCCATACCAGGCTATCCACCGGCTGCCACGGCTCTGGCTTGACGCCCAGGATCGTGAACTCTAGGGGTAGATTGCCCTGGTGCGAGTCCATGTAGTCATTGACGCCCTGGGTGTAGGCGTCGAGATAGTCCCGCGTCGTCGGGTCCATCCTGTCCAGGTCGCGCTGCGCCGCCTGGGTCACGCCCAGATTGCGCAGGAAACGGTCGGTGCTGAGCGTGGCGTCGCCCAGGATCTCGCTGAGCCGCCCGTGGCCCGTCCGCCGCTGCATCTCCATTTGCCACAGCCGGTCGCTGGCCTGGACATAGCCCTGGGCCAGCGTCAAGTCGCGCGCGTTCTGGGCGAAGATGTGGGGGATGCCCCAGTTGTCGCGGTAGACCGTCACCTCGGCCGATAGGCCGGGCACGCGGAGCGCCCCCTGGGTCGGCGGCAGCGGGCGCAAGGCAAACCACCATGTCGCTACACCCACGGCGACGACAACGACGGCAAAGATGCCCAGGAGAGTGTAGGCCAACAGGCGGCCCCAGCGTTTCATGGGGTTTCCTCTTCGTTCGCGGCGGGCGAGGGAGGCTGAGGCGGTGGCGCGGCGGCAGCGGCGCGGCGCGCTTCCTGCTGCGCCTCGTAGTCGGCCGCCGGGACGAATGTCCCGCCCTGCGCCTCCTGGCTCAGGATCGTGTAATTTGCGTCGAACGTCACCTCCGCGCGCATCAGACGGAAGCACTTGTCGTCCATCATTTCTTTGCTCAGCGTGTACCCGCCCGTGTCCCAGTCCGGCTGGAGGTCATTCTGGCGGTTGACACGCACGCGCACAATGCGGCCGCAGTTGTTGCATCGAACGTAGAAGTAGATGCCCTCATCCGGCGGCGGCGGCTTGGCGCCGAACAGCTTGCGCAGGAAACTCATGGCTACCCCTTTCTAGAGGCCAGGCCGAATCACGTACCACAGCCCGAACAGCGCGAGAACGAAGACCGCAATGATCGTCAGGGCCGCCAGCACGCGCTCGTGCTCGCGCGCCCCGACCTCGCGCAGACCCAGCGCGAAGAAGATGGCGATGGGCGTCAGGGACGAGAACAGGTAGCGGCCCTGGAACTGGACGAATTTCAGGTTGTAGCCGACCAGCCCCGCCAGGGCGCACACGATCGGGACGACCAGCAGCCACAGCGCCGGCCGCGGCCGACGGCGGCTGACGATGAGCAGGGCCAGGCCGATGGCGGCAAGCGCCGTCAGGCCGGCGAGGAGCCAGTAGACGCCGGCCGGGTAGGGCGCGCCCATCCAGCCGAAGATGCCCCAGAAGCTCTGGAACACCGTCCAGACGCCCTCGCGTAGCCCGCGCAGCAGACCGGTTTGAGCCAGGTACTGGCTCGTGCGGAGCTGCTCGCCGAAGACAATCGTGTCGTGGCGCGTCCAGCCAAACGGGTCGCCCGCGCCGTAGACTTCCATGTTGCGCAGGAACCACCACGCCGACACGAGCAGCGCCCCAAAGTAGAGCATCGCCAGTGTCCCGATGGCCGCGCCGAGGCCAAAGCGGTTGCGCCGCCACCACCCGCCCAGCTCGGCGGCGGCGGGCAGCGCGACGGCCGGCAGGTAGATTGTCGTCTTGGTGAGCAAGGCGAGACCGACGAGCAGAGCGCCGGCGACGACGAAGCGCCGCTGGGGGGCGCGCCCCAGCAGACGGCCAAGACTCAGCAGCAGAATCGCCGCGAGGATCAGCTCGGCCAGGGTGTCGTTGTTGACGGCGGCGGTGATGGCGAGGCGCATCGGGAGGAAGGCGACCAGGCCGGCGGCGACCAGGGCCAGGGTAGGCAGCTCCGGCAGCGCCCGCCGCGCGATGACGTAGGCCAGGTAGACGACGGCCGCGCCGAGCAGCACCGACAGGAGGCGCAGCGCCACCACGACGCCGCGCGTGTCGAGCCGCCCGCGCGCCAGGGCGTACAGCGGCGCGGCGGCGACGTAGAACAGCGGCGGCTGGTGGCCCTCGTAGCGCAGGGTATCCACGCCCGCATCCGGCTGCCACTTGCGCACCTTCAGGTCTTCCAGCAGCGCGCCCTGGTAGTCGCCCGCCTGGAGCACCGGCAGCGACCCCGTCTCGACGATGGATCGGATGTAGTTGAAATGGGCAGGTTCGTCGGGCGTTTGCCACGGCGGCGTGATGACCGCGTAGGCAGCCCCGAGCAGAAGATAGGCCACGAGAATCAGGCCGAGTGAGCGAGGCACGACTTTCTCAAAGAACTAAACTGGTAAAATCGCCGACGCCGAGTGCTTCAGGCGTTACGAACGTCACGTTGTCGCGGTGCTTTAGACTTCGGGCAATGGGCCGCGCTCGACGCGCGTCACGAACGCCCCCAGCGCCCCATTGACGAAGCGCGGCGACGAGTCGCTGCCATACGTCTTGGCAAGCTCCACGGCCTCGTTGATCGCCACCTTCTGCGGGATGTCCAGGACAAGCATCTCACACAAGGCCATGCGCAGGATGCCGCGGTCAATGACCGCCATCTGCTCGACCGGCCACTCCGGCGCGATCTCGCGGATGATGTCGTCCAGCGGCGCTTGCTTCTGCAACACGGTATGGGTCAGGAGGCGAGCGAACTCGGCGACGTCGTCCGACTCGCCCTCCAGGTGGCGCGCCAGGACCTCATCGGCCGGGTGCCCGACAAGGTCAATCTCATACAGCGCCTGAAGCGCCAGCGCCCTGGCCCGCCGCCGCGCCTTCACTCCCAGCTTCCTTCCGACTCGGGGCTGTGGGGCGAGACGTCGCGGATGTTGACGTTCACCTCGCGCACTGGCATGCCGAGCATGTGCTCGATGGCCTGGGCGACCTCGTTCTGAATCCCAATCCCGACCTGGCGCATGTTCGAGGCGCGCGACACGACCACGTTCACCTCGACGCTAACCGAGCCGTCCTGGATGATGGCCTGCACGCCTTCGCCGCGCATCGGCCGCCCGTGGCCCTTGGCGACTGTCGAGAACGGACCGGGGGCCATGCGCTCAACCCCGGGCACGGACAGCGTCGCCATGCGCACGATCGCCAGCAGCACTTGCGGCGCGATGGTGACCGTCCCGAGATTGCCTTCCATGTCACCTCCATCGAGAGATGCTTGCTGAGGCTCCACTGTTCTTCTCGCTCCTCTACATCGCCAGGCCGCCGTCAACGGAGATGACCTGACCGGTGATAAAGCCTGCCTCGTCCGAGGCCAGGAAGGCGACGATGTTGGCGACATCCTCGATCGTGCCGAGGCGCTTGAGCGCCGAGAGGTCCACCATGCGCTCGATGAGATCCGCCGGCAGGTCCGATGTCAGGTCGGTGGGGATGTAGCCCGGCGCCACGGCGTTCACGGTAATGCCCCGCGACCCGATCTCCTTAGCCACCGACTTGGTGAAGCCGATGAGGCCGGCCTTCGCCGCGGAGTAGTTGGCCTGGCCGGCGTTGCCCATGACACCGGCGACGGACGTGATGTTGATGATCCGCCCGCCCTTCTGGCGCAGCATCGGGCGCAACGCGGCCTTGGTGAGATGATACGGCCCCTTGAGGTTGGTGTCCAGAACGATGTCCCAATCCTCTTCCTTCATCAACGGCAGCAGGGTATCGCGCGTCGTCCCGGCGTTGTTGACGAGGACGTCCAGCCGCCCAAAGGCGCTCGTCGCCGCCTTCACCGCCGCCGTCGCCGCGTCCATGTCGCGGACATCGCCCTGCACAGCCTGCGCCTTGCCGCCGTCGGCCACAATCGCCGCCACGACGTCCTCGGCGGCGGCCGCGTTGCTGTGATAGGTGAACACGACGGCCGCGCCCTGCTTCGCCAGCCGCTGCACGATGCCGCGGCCGATGCCGCGCGAGCCGCCGCTGACGAGCGCGACCTTGCCTGTCAAGTCGAGCATGTTACCCCCTCACCTCGGCGAGATTGTTGATGTCGTCCGGTGTTCCGATGGCGCGCGCATTCGCGTCCTTCACGATGCGCTTGACGAGGCCGGTCAGCACGTTCCCCGGCCCCAGCTCGAGGAAGGCGTCCACGCCATGCTCCGACAGGTATTGCACACTGGCCGTCCAGCGGACTGAGGCCGTGAGCTGCTCGACCATCTCGGCCCGGATCTCGGAAACCCCGGCCAGCGGGACGGCGCGCACGTTGCCGATCACGGGCACGGACGGCTCGCGCATGGGCGTCGCCTCCACCGCGGCGCGGTACTCGTCGGCGATGCCAGCCATGAGGCTCGAGTGGGCGGCGATGGTCACGGCCAGCGGCATGACTTTCCGCACGCCGAACGACTTGCCCACCTCGGCGAGCTGGGCGATGCCTTCGCGGCGGCCGGAGAGAACCACCTGGCCGGGCGAGTTGTAGTTCGCTACCTGGACGCCGTCCACCGCCTCGGCAAGCCGCTGCGCCGTCGCGTCGTCCACGCCGATCAGCGCCGCCATGCCGCCCGGGCTGTGCTGGCCCGCCTGCTTCATCAGGCGGCCGCGCTCGCGCACCAGCCGCAGCGCAGCCTCGAAGTCCAGCGCGCCCGCCGCCACCAGGGCGCTGTACTCGCCCAGGCTATGCCCGGCGCAGTACGCCGGCACGGCAAGCCGCTCGCCGAGCGCCTCTTCAAGCGCGCGCAACACGGCGATGGATGTCGTCAGAAGCGCGGGCTGTGAGTTGTAGGTGTCGTCGAGGGTGTCTTTTGGACCTTCGAAGCACAGCGTCGAAAGAGGGAAGCCCAGGATGCCATCAGCGGCCTCGAACACGGCGCGCGCTGCTTGTGATTGCTCGGCAAGCGCGCGGCCCATGCCGACCGCCTGAGCGCCCTGGCCTGGAAACAGCCAGGCGATAGATGTTGTCATGGGAGGTCGCTCGAAAGATAAGGGGAATAACGCGCAACGCCTCCGGTCAGAACGGTGACCCCGTCACAGGAGGCGTCGGCGTAATTAGCTGTTCTTGTCCATGTCAATAACCTGAACGCCCTTGTAGGTGCCGCACTCGGGGCAGACCGTGTGGGGGCGGTGCAGGCTGTGGCACTGGGGACATTCCACCAGATGGACGGCCGTCAGCGCGTCGTGGGAGCGCCGCTTGTCGCGGCGAGCCTTCGAGTGTTTTCTCTTTGGAAGCGGTGGCATGGCGGTTTCTAGCTCCTTATGGTCAACGCTCATCGAGCGAGTGACGTATCGTTTGCAACCCTACAATGATACACCGAACGGGCCGTTCGGGTCAAATTGTGGCTACCCTCCCGCCCTCAACAGAGCCGCGGCCCAGGCCGCATCCTCTCCCGACAGCGGCGGCTCCGCAGCGCCTGAGTAGTCAATGCGCAGATCATAGCCGGCGCGGTCGTAGAGGTCGTGCAGCAGGCGGTTGAGGTCCAGCGACGGCTCGTCATCGGTGGGCTGAAGCGGCACGTGAAAAGACGGAATTGGCTCGCGGACGCTGAACGGCCAGAGATCGGCGAGGGGTCGCTTCTCGGCGCGGCTCACGAGAACACGGTAGTCACTGTGCCCGCCGTAGCCCACCATCGGCATTGGCTCGCCTGAGCGCAGCAGGTCAATTTCGACCAGGTGCGTGCGCGTTCCCAGCAAGGCGAGCCGCTTCTGCTCGTATTGCCGACGGCCCTCGCCGGGCAGCTTGTTCGTCGGCGAGAGGATTTCGAGCACGGTGATCACCTGGTCGCCGCGCGCTTCACGGATCGCCAGGTACGTCTCGCGCACCTGCTCTGCCATCGGCAAAGCCACGGTGACAACGCGCCCGACATCACCGCGCGCCGACGTCCCACCCTCATCCGGCGCAGGCGAGCTGGCAACGGCGGCATCGGGACGAACGGCGAAAAGCAGGTCGTCCGGCCCGACGCCGACCATGCGCTCCTCGACGGCGACGTAGTAGCGCGGGCGCAGGCGCGGCGCCAGCTCATCGCGGATGGCGATGATGAGGCTGCTATGGACATTCGGCCACAGCGCCGGCCGTTCCAGATAGGGGTCCATGCCAGGAAATGGCGTCGTCATACTGTACCTGAGAGCCGACTAAAGTCGGCGCTACGATTTTGGCCCAATTCCTGTAGCCCTGTGGCGCCGACTTCAGTCGGCCCGCCGAGAGGTTACGAGGCGGAACCACGGGCGCTGTTCGCCTCCTGCTCGCGCAGGGCGGCCAGGGCGGCCCAGCGCGGGTCGGTGGAGACTGCCGCCTCGTCGTCGTCGCCGTCCGGCGGCGCCTCGAGGTCGCACCCCTCCGGGTGCAGCGGCCGCAGCGGCACGGCCAGCACGAGGCTCTGGCGGATTAGCTCGGTGAGGTCGAGGATGTGGTGGGCGTCAATCAGGGTGTCCTTGTCGGCGTCGGGCGGCGCTGCGAGCTTGTGGCCCGTCTCCACGTCAATGGTTGGGAAGAACTGTTCCTCCAGCTCGATGTCCACCGGCAGCACCACCGGCTCCAGGCAGCGGGCGCATGGGACGCCGACCATCGTTTTCAGATTGCCCGTCACCAGGATACCGTCGGTATCGCGCATCAGTGTGACCGTGCCGCTGAGCGGCGCCTCGACCGTCATGTCGTCGGCGGCCAGGCTTGAAATGTCGTCGTTCATTTCGTAGTGTCGTGCGGCGCCTGTGTGCTCCTTCATGAGCTGGGCGACATTGTACTGCACGGCAACCTCCTCCCGCTCTACCCGTGGCCGGAGGGCCGGCAGAGCGAAACCCATCAATATTTCGGCGTCTGAATGAGCCAGCACTAACTTTTCAATTATAGACAGCGCGACAGGTGATTCAAAACACAGGGCCGCCTCGCGCGGAGGCGGCCCCCTGGGACCCGGTTAGTCTCTGTCGTCCGGCGGGGCGGCCGGCGCGGGTGGCTTCGCCGGCGGCGGCTGGGCCGGCGTCCGGTGGCGGCTCCCCGCCTGGGATTCCTTCAGCATCGCAATGCCGTTGGCGATGGTGCGCTGGAAGCTGGCGAGGCTGCGCTCCAGGTCGCGGAGGACGTCCAGGGCGTAGGCATCCGCCTCGCCCCGGGTACGCTCCGCGTCAGCCGCCGCCGCCTGGCGAATGCGGTGAGCGTCGGCCTCAGCGCGTTCCAAGATACCCCGCCGCTCCTGGTCGGCGCGCACCAGTACCGAGGATTCCTCCACCATGCGGTCGGCCTGCTCCTGGGCCAGGGTCACGATGTGGTTGGCCTTCTCCTCGCCGCCCTCGACGATCGCGTCGCGGTCCTGGAGCACCTGCTGCGCCTCCCGTATCTCAGCCGGAATCGCGGCGCGGAGCTGCTCGACGATGCGCAGGACGGCCTCCTCGTCCAGCATCAGCTTGCCCGTGAGCGGGAGCCGCGGGCTGCTGTGAAGAAGCTCTTCCAGGCGATCAATGAGGTAGTCGAGGTTGCTCATGTTCCCCGTTGCGACATAGGCTGGACAGGGTTGTTGACGCCGTTCAGCTCGGCGGCGCGCTGGTGGAGCCGCGGGATGACCACCGCCGGCACAAGGTCGTCGAGGCGGCCGCCCAGGACGGTGATGTCGCGCACGATGGTCGAGCTGATGAAGCCGTATTGCGGACTCGCCATCAGGCATACCGTCTCGATGAAGGGCGCGAGCTTCTGGTTCGTCAGGGCAAGCTGGAACTCCCACTCAAAATCCGACGGGGTGCGCAAGCCGCGGATCATCGCCGTCGCGTTGTACTCGCGCGCAAAGTCCACGGTCAGGCTGTGGTAGAGGACGGCTTCGACGTTGTCGAGGTCCGCCAGCGCCTCCCTGACCATGGCAACGCGCTCGTCGGCGCTGAACATCAGCTTCTTGTTCGGACGGTCATACACGCCGACAATCAGGCGGTCGAACAACAACGCCGCGCGGCGGGCGATGTCTGCGTGGCCCAGGTGAATTGGATCGAAGCTGGCAGGGTATACTGCAACGCGCACAGGCATCTCCATTGGTGGTCGGCGTCGCCACGCCGCGCGAGCGGGCCGCAGCGGGCGCAGGACTGGATTCCGCTACGACAAGTCGCCCTCGCCCGACCAGAACTTGTCCACGTCGCGCCGCAACGCCTGGTGCTCCGGCTGGCTCAGGTCGGCGTCGGCCTCAAACACCTGCTCCGCGACGCGCCGCGCATGCTCTAGCGTCTTGACGTCGCTGAGCTTGGCGACCGCCAGGTCCGGCAGGCCGCTCTGCCGCGTGCCGAAGAACTCGCCGGGGCCGCGCAGCTTCAGGTCCTCCTCCGCCAGCTCGAACCCGTCCTGGGTGCGCTCCATGGCCTCGAGGCGCACCCTCCCCTCATCGCTGATTCCGTCATCGGCGACGAGCAGGCAATAGCTCTGATGCTCGCCGCGCCCGACGCGCCCACGAAACTGATGCAGCTGGGCCAGGCCGAAGCGGTTCGCGCCTTCGATGAGCATGACCGTCGCGTTCGGCACGTCAATGCCCACCTCGACCACCGACGTTGACACCAGGATATGGATGTCGCCGCGATAGAAGTCGGCCATCACCGCTTCCTTCTCGGCCGCCTTCATCTTACCGTGGAGCAGGCCAAGACGCAAGTGCGGGAATATCTGCTGCTGGAGGCGCTCGTACTCCTGGACCGCCGCCTTCGCCTCCATGTTCTCCGACTCTTCGATGAGCGGGCAGATCACAAACGCCTGTCGGCCGGTCTGCACCTGGCTCTCGACAAAGGAGTACGCCCGCTCGCGCTCGCGCGGCAGCACCCACTTGGTCTTGATGGGCGTGCGGCCCGGCGGCATCTCATCTATGATGGACAGGTCCAAGTCGCCGTAGATCGTCAGGGCGAGCGTGCGCGGAATCGGCGTGGCCGTCATCACCAGCAAGTGCGGCGTGATGTCGCGCCCCTTCTGACGCAGCAGCGAGCGCTGCCCGACGCCGAAGCGGTGCTGCTCGTCAATGATGGCGAGGCCGAGATTGGCAAACTCCACGTCCGCCTGGATGACGGCGTGGGTACCGACGACAAAGGGCGTCTCGCCGGCGGCAATCGCGCCAAAGGCGCTGCGGCGGTCGGCCTGGCCCAGGCTGCCGGTCAGCAGCGCAACCTCCGGCGCCGGCCGCCCCGTCGCGTCGGCCCAGCGCGCGAACAAGCGCCGCAGACTCTTGGCGTGCTGCTCGGCCAGAATTTCCGTGGGCGCCATCAGGGCCGCCTGTGCGCCGTTGGCCCACGCTGCCAACATGGCCGTCGCGGCCACGACGGTCTTGCCAGAGCCGACGTCGCCCTGCAACAGGCGGCTCATCGGGCGTGGCGACGCCATGTCCTTGAGGATCTCGCCGAGCACGCGCCCCTGCGCGCCGGTCAGGGCAAAGGGCAGCGCCGACGTGAACTCGTCGAGCTGCTCCGGCGCGACCGTCAGCGCGCGGCCGGTGTTGGCCTGCCACGCTCGCCGCTGGCGCAGGACGCCGATCTGGATGAGCAGGAATTCGTCGAACGCCAGCCGCCGCCGCGCTTCGGCCAGCAAATCCGGGTTGTCGGGGAAGTGGGCCTGCTGCACGGCCTGAGACAGGGGCAGCAGGCTCTCCTGCTCCAGCAACGCAGCCGGCAGCGGGTCCGCCAGGCGCGGCGCGTAGGCGTCCACGACGCGCTTGAGGGTATTGCGCATCCAGCGCGGGCCGATTCCCTGGGTAAGCGGGTATACCGGGACGAGGCGGCCGGTGTGTACCAGCTCCTGGTCCAGCGGCTCCCACTCTGGCGACTGATACACCAGCTTGCCGAGGTAGCTCTCCACGCGGCCGCTGAGGACGATCTGGCGGCCGGGCCGTAGCTGCTGCAAGAGGAATGGCTGATTGAACCACGTCGCCTGGATATAGCCGGTGGCGTCCGACAGAACGCTTGTCGTAATCGTCCTGCCCTTCGCGCTGCGTCGGTTGTTGGTCGTCTGGACCGTGCCGACGATGGTGGCCTCGTCGCCGTACATGAGCTGATGGATCGTCTTGAGGCGGCTGAAGTCATCGTAGCGGCGCGGGATCAGGAAGAGCAGATCGCGGATCGTACCGACGCCGAGGCGGGTCAGGTTCTTGGCGTACACCGAGCTGACGCCGGGAATCTGCGTCACCGGCCCGTCCAGATCGCCTGTCGCGGGGATCGTGGCCGACGGGCCGCGTCTGGGCGCGGTGACACGCGGCATGGCCGGCGGGTCGGCCACGGCCACCGGCCCACTCGGAATCCCGCCGCCCGACTCCGGCCGCTCAGCGCCCCGGGATTGCGCGCCCTGCGGCTCCGGCGGCGTCCTCTTGCGCGGCGGCTCAGATAGCGGCCTGTCAGCCGTCGTGGATCCGCCCCGTTCTTTGTCCTTTGAGGGCGATGGGCGGCGCGGCGGCTCTTCGGTTTCGCGCGGCCTGTCGGCCAGGGAGGCGTCTGGGTCGGCGGGCGGAGGGGCCGAAGCCTTCTCGCCCGCCGTGTTCGGGGTTGCCACAGGTTTGGGGTCGTCGCTGCGGTTGCGCGGGGGCGGAGGCGGAGCGCCAGTATCAGCCCCAGCGGAGCGGTCGTCGCGGGGAGGGCGTGGCGGCCGGGCGCCGCGGCTACCCTGGGAACGCCCATTCGGAGTCGGCCCCCCATCCAGGAGCAGCACGCGCTCGACGGCGGCGGCGCGCTCCTCCACGGTCTTGCCGCCGTAATTCGCAAGGATGGCGTTGACCCGTTCGACAAGCTCAGGCCCGCCCGGCTCCATCGCCGCCGCCGTCGCCCAGCCAGGCAGGAATTTCTCCAGCCCGCCGATGACCGCGCGGTCACGGTAGCCGCTCTTTTTCTCCAGGTCTAAGATTTTCGCCAGCTTCTCGAATGCCGTGGGCATGCCCTATCCTTCAGCGGTCCATAGACTTGATTCTAATTCAGGTCATCGCTCTGGTCAATCCGATGGAAACTCGACGCGCGCCCCCTCCCCGATGTCAAGCACCCACGCACGAGCGCCACAGCCCACGCGGGCGAAACATGCGGTGATACAGTCCACCAGCTCGGCGTAACCATCGGCGGCAAACGCGACCACCGCCGGTCCGGCGCCGGAAATCGCCGCCGCTGCGCCCGTCGCCCTGGCCGCAGCCAGCGCCTCGGCCAGACCCGCCACAAGGGGCGCCCGGTAGGGCTGATGCAGGCGGTCGGCCATGGCCTGCGCCAGAAGGGCATAGTCGCCGTCCTGGAACGCCGCGATCGTCAGCGCCAGGTGGCCCAGGTTGAACACCGCGTCGGCGTGGGGAACGGCGCTCGGCAGCGCTTGCCGCGCCGCCGCCGTGGACAGCCGCGCCTCCGGCATCACGACCACCGCCTTGAGCGGCGCGACGGTGAGCCGCCGCACGATGGGGCGGCCCGCGTCGTCGCGCGCGCCGGCGACCAGGCCGCCGAGCATCGCCGGCGCGACGTTGTCCGGATGGCCTTCCATGTCTATCGCCAGGGCCAGGAGCGTATCGCGGTCGAGCTGGCTGCCGGTCAAGGCGTCGCCCAGCAGCAGCCCGGCGACGATGGCCGCCGCGCTCGATCCCAGGCCGCTTTCCAGGGGGATGGCATTGCGCATGTGGAGGCGCGCGCCCGGCGGCGACCCTCCCGCGCAGGCAAACACACGCTGCGCCGCCTGCCACACGAGGTTGCTGGCATCACGCGGCAGTTCCGCCGCGCCTTCCCCCTCGACGGTGATGACGAGGGTATCGGCGGCGGCGGCGGCAATCTCGTTGTACAAAGCCAGGGATAACCCCAGCACGTCGAAGCCAGCGCCCAGGTTCGCCGTTGTCGCCGGCACTCGCACTCGCACCATAACCTCGCTCCAACAAAAGGAATGCGGGCGGGCGCGCGCGCCCTCCAGGGCCAGGTCAACCGCCGCCTCCAATTGTACCACAAACGCCCCAAAGCGCCGCTCTATAATACATAGAAGGCGCTCCCGGTGCTGGGAGCGCCTCCAACCGCCTGTGCTATGGGGGAGTGCGCGTTGAGGCTAGACGCGGGAGCGGCGCAGGACGAGACCGCCCAACGCCAGGAGAGCGCCCGCCGCAACGATGACCCAGAAGAAGCTCATGTCCGAGCCGGTGGTCGGCAGCGCCGCCGGCTGGGTGGCCGCCGTCGCGCCCGCCGCCGTCGCGCCCGCCGCCGCGGTGGGCTGCGCCGCCGCGCCTGCCTGCAACGGGATCTGGCCGCAGGACGTATAGACACTGATTTCAGCCGCAGACTTGTGGATGTTGATGAGATACTTGCCGGTCGCAACGTCGGCGAGCTTCGCCGGAACCATTGTCGTGGACTTGCCATCCACGACGTTGGTCAGCGGCCACACCACCTTGCCGGGCGTCTTGCAGTCGCCGTCGTGGATGTGGGCCGGCTGCGGGGCGCCGCCGGGACCGGCCGGCACGTTGATCACCACCTGTGTCTGGTCGCCCATCGCCGTCAGCGTCGCCGTCCCCGTCTGTCCGCTGTTGTTCTCAGCAGCGAGGGGGACAGTGACCGTGCTGTTTTGCGCGGACGTCACCGAAGCGAACACCAGCGCCAGAACCAGAGCCAACGCCACCAATACGATCGTCTTGCGGGAAACCATGTCTACGTCCTCCTTGAGATGTGCGATATGTTACTTCAGGCGCTTGCCTGCCACACACTTGAGCATCATGCCCGTCTAACATCAGACAACACAGCAGAAGCTTCAATTGTCGTGCGTCCGCTACGAGAGCAACTAACGCGCCACGACGACGGCCCTCGCCCCGCCGACACGCTCAACAGGGTCAAAAAACGGCTGGACGCTCTCGCTGCGTTGCGAGTGCGTTTCCAGCCTATTTAGCTTGGGGACAGGTTCGGGGTGAAGCTTACGCGCGGGCGCGGCGCAGGAGCAGACCGCCCGCGGCGAGCAGGCCACCAACGGCCACGATCACCCAGAAGAAGCTCATGTCCGAGCTGACATCGCCACCGGTGGTGGGCAGCGCCGCCGGCCGGGCCGTCGCAGCCGCCACGACGGCCGAGGAGACCGTCGCCACCACGCGCGGGGTCGCGGCCGCCGTCGCCTGGGCTGGCGCGGAGACGCCGGTCATCGGCACGGTGGGCGGAGCCACCTGGGCCGACACGACCGAGGCGAACACGAGCGCCAGGGCGAGGGCGAGAACGACCAGGACAATTGTCTTGCGCGAAACCATGTGATGTCCTCCTTGATATAGCGTGACTAACGCAAGGCTTGCGCCTTGATAGGGGCACATTATACACACAAATCAAGAATGACGCTACATCAAGCAAGACAAGCCCCTTAGTCTCCTGCATCCGATAGAAGCGGTGTGAGCCGAAATCAGTACTCATCGCGCACTTGCTCGAAGCTCCCGCCGATAAGGCGGCTCGTCGTTGGGCCAGCGCTGCCACCGAGCGGTTCTGTGGTGACACCGACACCGGTATACTGCCGCATCGGTTGGGGGGCCTGGACAAGCAAAGTTCCGTAACCGCCGCTATCTACACGAAACGTCCCACCACTCTCGCGCCCGCCATCGGGCCGAACGAGCCAGAGCTGGTATGCGCGGTCCGCTGGGAGGGGCGGCATGTCGGCGACGACAAGCACGCCGCGATGGCTGTCGGGCGCTAAGTAGAAGCGGCCCTGGGCGCGCGGCGCCACCGGGCTATTCTGCATCGGGACGGTGCGCGTCGTGGTCAGCGCCATTTGCAGGTCCGTCACGTCACCCTGAAGCGTCCAGGCGCGCGCCCCGGCCAGGACAGCCAGCACGAACATCGCCGCCGCCGCCAGCCACGGCAGATAGAAACTGGCGCGGCGCGGCGGCAAGACGCGAACCTCCGGGCGCTCGCGGGCCGGGCGCGCCGCGCCGATCTCCGCCAGCACACGGTCGCGCAGGTGCGGCGGCGGCGTCTGGATTGCCGGGGCGACTGCCAGGGCAGTGATGGCCGCGTCGTACCCGGCCACGGCGGCGCGCATCTCAGGCGATACCGCCAGCTCGGCCTCGACCTCCGCCGTCTCCGCCGGCGACAGCGCGCCGAGGCAGTAGGCCGCGACGCGGTCCTCGAATTCTTCATCTACAGGATAACGACTCTCGTTCATTACAGCTCGGCCTCGAGCAGACGGCTCTGTTACGTCTGCACTCATAAATACGCACGAACCATGCCTGCCGGATGTATGTTCGGCGTGCAGGAGTCAGGATCGCCTGGAGACGGACTCGTTTTCCTGCAACACGTCGCGCAGCCGCTGCAACCCCATCCGCATACGCGTCTTGATCGTCCCCAGAGGCAGGCCCAGGTGCTCGGCCACCTCCTGCTGGGTCATGCCGCCATAGTAGGCAAGCTCCAGGGCTTCCCGCTGCGCCTCCGGCAGCTGCGCCAGGGCGCGACGCATCTGCATACGCTGAAGCGAAAGCTCTTCCATGCCGGGATAGCCGGCCGCCGCGTCCACCAGCTCGACCTGCTCCGGCGCGGCCTGCCGTCGGCGCAGCTCATCAATCGCGCGGTTGCGCGCGATCGTCATCAGCCACGACAACACCCGCCCGCGTTCCGGCGAGAACTGGTCGGCGCGGCGCCACAGCAGCACGAAGGAATCCTGAGTGACCTCTTCCGCCGTCATTCCCCCGCCCAGCATGCGGCTGACCAGGGAGAACACCAGCGTAGCGTATCGGTCATATAGCGCGGCCAGCGCCTCGCGCTCCCCGCGCGCACAACGCGCCACAAGTTCTTCGTCGCTCAGATTTAAGTAGGCCATGACCCAGCGCTCGTCGGGGCGTCGGCGGCGTGCCCTATCCATCAGGGCATGCGCACCGCGGGAGTGATTATAGCATAACCAGCGGCGGGGTATGGCGATTCATGCGGAACAACCGTCGGCGCTCACCAACCATTCCCAAATTCTAGCGGGCGCCCCCCCTGTACACAAACGCATCCCCCGCCGGGCCGAGGCCGGCAGGGGATGCTTCAGATCGTTTGGCACACACCGCTCTTACCGTGCTATTGCGCTCCCGGCTCCAGGTGCGGTGGACGCGCGCTGAACGGCGGCAAGTCCGAGGCAACGTGCGACTTCAAACTGTCCCCCACGTCGGCCTTCCCCAACGCCGGCGGCCGGAGAACGAATGTAATCGGGCGGCCGTAGTAGGAGCGTCCATGCCCCTGGCCCGCGATCTCGACCCAGGCTTGCCACCAGTACTGGGTGTAGAAGTTGAGCGGGTCCACCTTGATGAACGGCCCGAGCATGTCCGTGTTCCCGACCGACTTCAGGTAGAGCGGCGCTAAAAGGTCCCCGCCGTCGAACCTTAGGCCGTAGCTGTCGCTCGGCAGCCCGCGCTTCTGCCAGACAAACGTGACCGGCAGGGGTTGGAGCGCGTAGGGCGCGGGGCTGACCAGCGAGATGTTCGCAATGTCGAAGCTGCTCGCCTGGGCCGTGCCATCCGCGCCGGCATCCTGCGGCCACTGGCGGTACTCGCTGAACCACTCCAGCAGATACGAAGGGTAATCGTCATTCACAAACTCGATGTACAGCCTGTATTGCCGCGTGGGGTTGGCCGGGTCGCTCGTCGGCGGAACGCCCGTGAAATTGTACGAGCCATCCGCCTGCGTCATCAGCATGTCGAGCTGCACGTCATCGTCGCAGTAGCGCGAATCGCTGCTTCGCACGGTGCAGCGCATCAAGCTTACCGTCACGCCCGACTTCGGCGACCCCTTGTACGTCACGACACCCCACAGCCCGGGCCGCGGTGATCGCACGGCCTTCCAGTCGCTGCGGACGGCCACGTCCGCCGTCTTCGCCGTCACGCGATACCAGTACGCGCCGAGCGGGTGCGGCGGCAGTTCATATTGGCGTGTGTCTTTGCCCACCTGCGCCGACTGAATCACGGCCGACGCTGAGGGGAGGACCGCCTCCTCGAATGTGTAGACCTCGGCGCCCTGCACCGCCGACCAGCGCAGCGTGTAGCCGCCGCCGTGCCCATCCACGACCTGATCGTCGAAGCGGGCCGGCGCCGGGAGCTTCACCTCGTTGCCGCTCGCCGCTGCGAGGTAGTTGCGCGCCACGACGTGATAGGTGTTGACACCAACCGTGGGCGGGCTGATCGGCACCGAGAAGGACTCCGTGGGCGCGCGTGAGAGCAGCGTCACCAGCTCGCGCTCTTGCACACCGTCCGACCCAACGTGCGACTCATAGACCGTGTAGGCGATCACCGACGGCGCCGCCAGCGGGTTCGCCAGCATGCCGTCCACCCGCTGCCATGCCAGGGCGTAGCCATCGCCGCTGACGATGCGGACCTGCGGCGCAACGGGGGCCGGGCCGGGCGCGCGAGACACAGAGGGGAAATACAGATGCACGCGCGCCACCACCGGGGTTCCGCTCGCCGGCGGCGTCGCGCTCGGCGTGGCGGGCGGCGGATAGGCCGCCGCACTTGTCGTCGGCGCTCCCCGGAGCGCCTCGAAGTTCACGACGCCGACGCCCAGCCCAAACACAAAGAGCAACCAGATTGTTAGCTTAGCCGCGCGCACGCGTATCCTCCCAGCCTCGCCGGTCCCCCCGGCTTCGGAGATTCTCTTGTTGTAGTGTATGACGTTGCAGAGTGACTCTCCGTTACGCGGCGTAGGCTTTTCGTTGGCAAGCGGCCTTCTGGGCGCTTAGGCGGGCAGAAGTGTGAAGATAGGCCGCACATCGGCCACAGCCGCGTGGTGTCGGTTGCGCACGACGCCGTAGCGCCAGTGGCGGCCTTGCTCGATCACGTCCTGGGAGACGCTCTCCGTCTGGGCCAGGCTCTCCATCACCACGGGGGCCTTGGCCCGTCCGGCGAGGTCGCCATCGGCGATCTTGACGGCGATGCCGAGCACCTCCTGTCCGTCGCGCAGGACACCGATCCCCTGGAACCCTTCCGCGCCGCCCTTCGTGACCAGGTTGGGCGCGGTCTGCATCAGCCAGGTGTCCAGCCGCTGGTCGCCCGCGACCATCTCCGGATACGCGCGCATCGCGTCCACGACACGCTCGATGGCCCGCACGCGCGCCGGTTCCAGGTCGAACGGGTCGAGCAGGCGGGCGAAGGCGTGGGCCGCCTGCCGCAGCGGCAGCGCGAAGGTCGGCACGCCGCAGCCGTCCACGGCAATCGGAATGTCGTCGGGGTCCACGCTGGCAAGGTCGGCGAGCGCCGCTTTGTTGAGCTGCTGTACCGGGTGATTGGGATCGAGGTAGTCGCGGTCGGCGACACCCAGGTAGACCGACAGGGCGAGCATGCCGGCGTGCTTGCCGGAGCAGTTGTTGTGGATGGCGGTGGGAGCCTGGCCTGTCTCCGCGAGGGCGCGGGCCGCCGGCTCGTAGGTGGGCGCATGGACACCGCAGCGAAGATCGCCGACCCCCTTGCCGATGCGGTCCAGAATGCCCTGCACGCACTCGACGTGGTAGGACTGCCCGCTGTGGGAGGCGCACATGACCGCCAGCTCACGCGGCCCGAAGCCAAAATGGTCGAACGCGCCACATTCGAGGATGGGCAGCGCCTGGAACGGCTTGGCGCTGCTACGCAGGTAAGTCACGGAGTCGGGATCGCCGAGGGAGTAGATCAGGGTTCCGTCGGATTGGACGACCGCGACCGCGGCATGGTGCAGCGATTCGGTGACGCCATTGCGGACGACGTGGACGGCGGGCGCAGCATCAATCATGGCAGGCTCCTGGCGGCAGCGCGGCTCAGTCATCGCGGACCGGCGCGGCCGCCGCGCAAATGAATATGGGGTATTGACGAAAAAGGAGGAAGGGTCGCCGTCGGCGTCCTTCCTCCAGGTGAACAATAGTCAGGCGCTAGGCCCGCCGCACGGCGAACCAGGCGATCGCGCCGAACACGAGGCCCACGAGCAACACCATGCTGCACAGGGCAACCAGTCCCAGCATCCCTAGCGCGGCCAGCAAAGTGCGGGACGGCTGCGCCGCGGCAGCGCCGGGCCGCGTCTGGGTCGCCCCGCCGTTCGGCGACGCCGGCGCGACGGACGAGCCGCTGTCAGGCGCGGTCTGGACCGGCGGCTGGTCCTTGGCGGCGGGCGCGGTCTGGACCGGCGGCTGGTCCTTGGCGGCGGGCGCGGGGGCAGGCGCGCTCCCCTGCGCCTTCAGCCCCACCGACTCGCGCCACTGATCGTTCAACTGATCCTGGTCGAAGCCGTAGACCTTCTTCAGCGCGTCGTCGGTGCGGCTGCCCTTGCCGAGCAGGTCAATGAACGGAATGAGCTTATCCTTGCCGCCCGTCTCCAACAGGTATGTCACGATGCTGCGCGCCTGGCCGTACCAGATGCCGACCTTCGACGGGACGCCGTTGGGCGAGGTCATCGAGCGCACGCGAAACACCTCGTCGCGGCCGATAGCCCCATCGAGAGCGCGTTTATAGCTATCGTTCGGGTCGTCGCTCTCGTTGTACATCGCCAGCCCCTCGTCAACCCAGGCCGGCAGGCTGCTCTCGAACGGCCCCTTCACGCGGTCGTGCAGCACCAGGTGGCCCAGCTCGTGCCACAGCGTTGTGCGCGCATCGGCGGCGTTGAGCATCAGGAGCGTGCCGTAGGTCGAGCGCGCCTCGCCCAGCACCGTCGCGCCGCCATCGAACACGGCCCCGCGCGGGGCCAGCGCCTTCGACATCTCATCCTTGCTGCCGTAGACAACCACGTGGATCGGGTAGCTCATCTTGATGCCGAACGTCTTCTCGAGGCGATCCAGCCCTTCCGTCGCCCAGGCCAACATCTGCTGGCCGAATTTGTCGTTCTGACCGTACCAGAAGACGGTCACGCGGTCGTTGCCGACTTCCTGCCACTGGAAGCGCTCGTCCGCGTAGCGCAGCGTCTGCGGATCGGTGGTCAGGGTGTTGCCCGCCGCGTCGGTGATCTTCCAGTAATAGGAAATGTCCATCTGCGGCGCGAACTCGCCCTGCTGCATGCGCTTGCTCGCCGTGATCGTCGCCGCGTTGCCCGAAGCCGTGTCTATCTTGGATGGCAAGCGATTCGACGCCTTGCCGTCGCCGAACGTGTAGTACAGGTCGGCCTGCTTGATCTGCCCGACGCTGCTGTTCGCAGCCAGCTCGAACTTGATTTCGTTGGCGAAGCTGGCCGACGCCTTGTTCGCGGTCACGCGGATTGGGCCGCTATCGGCTGCCGCGTGGGAAACTCTCAGCCCAAACGCCACCGCCACAACCAGGAAAACAGCCAGAGCGATTCGTCTAAGTATCGGCATAGGTGTCTCTCACTCTTGTCTTACACGGCGCAATGAATTGTACCACTATTTGACGCGATGGGCGGCTCAGGCTTACTCAGGAAGTAAGGCGGCGGCCCATCTTTCATCTATCTCTTAGCTAGGCAAGCGCGGCCGTGAGCGCCCGGCGCGGCGCCGCGTGGCCGCGGCATCACGCAAACTTGCCGAGCATACCCGCCCGATAGTATACTTTCCTGTCGGGATAATCCCAATCACGCACACCTGACGACTGGGGTGACGGTGCCGGCGCCAGACAGGCTCCCGGCTTTGCCCTGGGTTGACGCAGGTGGAGGACCTAACCATCAAGGAGAGTCAATGGCCGTTGTAAGCATGAAGGAGTTGTTGGAGGCCGGCGTTCACTTCGGCCACCACACGCGCCGCTGGAACCCCAAGATGCGCCCGTACATTTTCACCGAGCGCAACGGGATCCACATTATTGATCTGCAGCAAACCTTGACGTCGCTTGAAGCCGCCTACGAAGCGGCGCGCGAGGTCGGCGGCAAGGGCGGATCCATTATGTTCGTCGGAACCAAGAAGCAGGCGGCGGACAACCTGGCGCAGGAAGCCATGCGCGCCGGCATGCCCTACGTCAACCATCGCTGGCTGGGTGGAACGCTGACCAACTTCCGCACCATCCGCTCCCGCGCCCGCTACCTCCAGGACCTGGAAGGGCGCGAGGCGCGCGGCGAGCTGAACCTGCTGCCCAAGAAGGAAGCGCTACTGCTGCGGCGCGAGCTGGCGAAACTGAACAATCGCATCGGCGGCCTGAAGGACATGCAGCGCCTGCCGGACATGCTGTTCGTCGTGGATACGCGGCGCGAGCACATTGCCGTCAAGGAAGCCAACGCGCTGAACATCCCTATCATCGCCATGGTGGACACGAACTCGGACCCGGACCCCATCAAGTACCCCATTCCGAGCAACGACGACGCGATCCGCGCGATCAAGCTCATGACAGGCAAGATCGCCGACGCGCTGCTCGATGGCCGCATGATGCACCAGCAGGCCCTCGTGGACGAGATGGCGGAAGAGGAAGTCAGCACGACGCAGCGCGTGTTCACCCCGGACGAGGATAATCAGTTCGAGGATTACGAGAAAGACGGCGACTTCGCCGAGGACGAGGAGTAATCACAGTCATGGCCGAGATCACCACCGCAATGGTCAAAGAGCTGCGCGAGGCGACGGGCGCTGGCGTCCTGGAGAGCCGCAACGCGCTGAAAGAGGCTGAGGGCGAATTCGACAAGGCCGTCCAGATTCTGCGCGAGCGCGGCCTGGCCAAGGCCAGCAAGAAGCAGGACCGCACCGCGAACCAGGGCGTCATCATGGCGCATCTCGAAAAGGACGACACCGTCGGCGCGATGATCGAGCTGAACTGCGAGACGGACTTCGTCGCCCGCACAGAGCGCTTCCAGGCCCTCGCCGACCAGCTCGCTAAGCTGGCGCTTGACAGCAAGATTGACACCGCCGACGCGCTGCTGGCGGCGCAGGTGGATGGGCGAACCGTCAAGGACCTGCTGACGGAAGCCATCGCCACCATCGGCGAGAACATCCAGCTGCGGCGCGTCGCGCGCTTCGAAGCGACCAACGGCGACTACGTGACCAGTTACATCCACGGCGGCGGCCGCATCGGCGTCATGCTCGAAATCGGCGGCGCGCCGGCCGACATGGCCCACGACCTCGCCCTGCAAATCGCGGCGAGCAGCCCGAGCTACGTGACTGCCGACGAAGTACCGACTGCCGTGACCGATGCCGAGCGCCAGATCTACACCGCGCAGCTGGCCGAGGACAAGAAGCCGGACAACATCAAGGCCAAGATCGTAGATGGCAAGGTCGAGAAGTTCCTCGACGAAGTCGTGCTGCTCCGCCAGCCCTACATCAAGGACCCCTCGAAGAGCGTCGAGCAGCTTCTCAAGGACGCCGGCCTGCCGGTGCAGGTGCGGCGCTTCGCCCGCTTCGAGTTGGGCGCCGAGTAACCCAGGAATCCAGGGGGTCAGGGAAGAGGCCCTTCCCTGACCCTCCCCGCAATGATCGGGAGTAACGATGCCTCAAGCGAAGTACCGCCGGATCTTGTTGAAACTTGGCGGTGAGGCGATGGCCGGGCCGGGTCAGACCGGGATTGATGTTGATTCTGTGAACACCGTGGCAGCGCGCGTCGCCGCCGTGCATGCCCAGGGCATCCAGATCGGCGTTGTGATTGGAGCGGGCAACCTGTGGCGCGGCAGGGACGGCAAAGTCCACGGCATGGACCGCACCACCGCCGATCACATGGGCATGCTGGCGATTGTCATGAATTCCCTGGCGCTGCGCGACGCCCTGGAGCATCTCGGCATCACCACCCGCGTCCAGACGGCGATCGAGATGCGGCCGATTGCCGAGCCGTATATCCGCCTGCGGGCCATTCGCCACCTCGAAAAGGGGCGGGTCGTGATCTTCGGCGCTGGCACAGGCAACCCCTACTTCACCACCGACACCGCCGGCACGCTGCGTGCCCTGGAAATCAACGCCGACGTCATGGTCAAGGCGACCAAAGTAGACGGTGTTTACACGGCCGACCCGCTCCTCTATCCCGATGCCCAGCGTCTCCCGCACCTGACCTACATTGACGCGCTCAACATGGGTGTGCGTGTCATGGACAGCACAGCACTGACGATGGCGATGGACAACAATCTGCCGATCATCGTGCTGAATCTGTGGGAGCCGGGCAGCCTGGAGCGAGCGGTGAGGGGTGAACAGGTCGGCACGACGATTGATAACTTTCCACAAGCCGTTCAGTCCTCATAGGTCCACCGCCCATACGACTGAATGACGCAGGCTCCGCCTGCGTTATCATCATTGATACACTCGTCAGGGGAGTGCCATGATTGACGACATCCTACGTGACACGCGGCAGCACATGAACAAGAGCGTCGAGTCGCTGCGCCACGACCTGACCGCCATCCGCACGGGCCGCGCCAACCCCGCCTTGCTAGAGAAAATCACCGTCGAGTATTACGGGACGCCGACACCGCTGAATCAGCTGGCGCTGATTAGCGTGCCCGAGGCGCGCATCCTCGCCATCAAGCCGTATGACCGCACCACGATGAACGCGATCGAGAAGGCCATTCTCAAGTCGGATCTGGGGCTGACGCCCAATAACGACGGCCAGATCATTCGCCTGGTCCTGCCGCAGTTGACCGAGCAGCGCCGCCGCGAGCTTGTGAAACAGGCCTCCAAGCGCGTCGAGGAGGCCAAGGTCGCCTTGCGCAACATCCGCCGCGACGCGATCAAGGACATGCAGGACGCCGAGAAAGAGGACTTGATTACCGAGGATCAGCTCGAAGGCGGCAAGGAGCAGCTTCAGAAGCTGATTGACAAGACGACTGAGCAGGTGGAGCAAATCGGGAAGGCGAAAGAAGCCGAGATCATGGAAGTGTAGGGTAATGGATTCACCGGGCGTCCCCGGCTCCGGGGCCGGGCGGCGCCGCGCGTTACGTTAGGAGAGGGCATGAACGGAGAAGCTCCGCTACCAAAGGTCCCGCGCCACGTCGCCATCATCATGGACGGCAACGGACGCTGGGCGCAGCGCCAGGGTCTCCCGCGGCTCGTAGGCCACCGCGCCGGCGTGAACAACATCCGCCGCATCCTGGAAGCCGCCGCGGATTTCCAAGTCCCCATTCTCAGCATCTACGCATTCTCGACGGAGAACTGGAAACGGCCGAGTCTCGAGGTTCGCGGGTTGATGCGTTTGTTCGAGGAGGGCTTCCACCGTGAGCTGCCGGAGCTGCACCGCAATGGCGTGCGCATCTGCCACCTGGGCCACATGGAGGGGGTGTCGTCGCGCTTGCAGGAGCTGCTGCGAGAAGCGATGGAAGTCACCCGCGACAACAAGCGCCTGACCCTCAACATTGCCTTCAACTACGGCGGCCGCGCCGAGATCGTGCATGCCGTCCAGAAACTCATGGCCGATGGCTATCGGCCAGAGGATGTCACCGAGGACCTGCTTAGTTGCTACATGTACACCGCCGGTCAGCCGGACGTGGACCTGGTGATCCGGACCGGCGGCGACCAGCGGCTCTCGAACTTCCTGATCTGGCAGGCGAACTATGCCGAGTACTACGTGACGTCGAGCTGCTGGCCCGACTTCGGCCGGGCTGAGCTTTACGAAGCATTGCTTACCTACGGTCAACGCGACCGGCGCTTCGGCCGCGTGCATTACGTCACCGCCGCCGACAACTACACCGACGCGGAGAGCGTCTAGCGCCTTGCTGCACATGAGTAGGGGCAGGTTTGAAACCTGCCCCTATAGCATGCATAGGCTATGGCCGGGCGGCTGCGCGTGAGGAGGATGTGTGCTTTACCAGCGCCTGCTGAGCGCCTTCATCCTGATTCCCCTCATCTTCTTGCTCGCCTATCTGGGTGGCTGGTGGTACGTCGGCTTCGCGGTCGTCGCCACGGCGTTGTGCATCTACGAGTTCAACACTATCCTCCGCCACGCCAACTTCAAGCCGTGGCTGCCGATGCTGTTCGCCCTGACGGCGGGCCTGGTCCTCGCCGGGCGCTTCTGGAACCTGGCCTACGTCCAGGTCGTGCTGGCCGCCGCCCTCATCCTCGTCTCCCTGTGGCAGCTTGCGACGCCCGTGGAAGAGCGCTCCCTCTCGAACTGGAGCGTCACCATCTCCCCCGCCGTCTACCTCGGCTGGTTGGGCGCGAGCGTGCTGTTCATCCGCAACGTCCCGCTCGGCTGGCGCTGGACGCTCTTCCTGTTCCTGACCGTCTTCGCCGCCGACGGCGCTGCCTACTTCGGCGGCCGGGCCTTCGGGCGACACCCTTTCGCCCCCACGGTCAGCCCCAAGAAAACCTGGGAAGGAGCCGTCATCGGCTGGACCTACACAACGTTCCTCGCCATCGGACTGGCGCGCTTCATGCAGCTCCCCATGAATGCCTATGAGGCTGCGGCGCTCGGTCTCGTGATCGGCGTCGTCTCCTCCATCGGCGACCTGACTATGTCGTTCGTCAAGCGCCAGGCGCACGTGAAAGACGCCAGCCAGCTCATCCCCGGCCACGGCGGCCTCCTCGACCGCGTAGACAGTCTCCTGCCGGCCGCCGCCGTCATTGCCGCCTATATTCAGTGGTTCGTGCGTTAGCGCCTGCGATTTGTCGCTCACAGGACGCGACCGCTGCCTATGACCCTGTCCTCCGAGCTAACACTGCTCGCTTTCGTCAACCGGATCAACCTCGTCCTCTCGTCGGCGACGATCATCTTCGCCTTCTCGCTGCTGGCGTACCTCCTGGTCCATAACTTCCGCAACACCGTCGCGCGCGCCTTCTGCGTGCTGCTGGCGTTCGTGTGCATCGTCTACGGCGGCGACGTGTTCCTCGACGTGGTCACGGGTGTGCGCGCCACCCAGTTCTGGCTGCACTTCCAGTGGCTCGGCATCCCGTTCGTGCCCGCCGCCTATCTGCACTTCTCCGACATGCTGCTGCGCATGACCAACTCCTATTCCCGCTGGCGCAGCGTGAGCGTGATCCTCGCCTACCTCGGCGGCGGACTGACGCTCGTCCTCGTTCTCGCCACGCCCCTCATCGTGGGCGGGGTAGACCTCAATCCGGTCAACCCGCTGGCCGCCCACTTCACGGCCGGCCCTCTCTTCTGGCTGTTCGCCGTCGTCTACTTCGCCATCGCCGGCTACGGCCTCGCCAACATCCTGCGCGCCCGATACCGCTGCCTCACGCCCACCTCGCGGCGGCGCATGGGCTACGTCCTGGTCTCCATCGCCGCCCCGTTGAGCGTGTTCCCCTACCTGATCATGCTCGCGCCCGTCGTGGATTTCCCCGCCCATCCGCTCATCTTCGGCGCGCTGGCCGCCGCCGCCAACATCGCCACCATCGCCATGGTCATCGTCATGACCTATGGCGTCGCCTACCAGGGCGTCCTGATCTCTGACCGCGCCGTGAAGCGCAACCTCATCAAGTACATCATTCAAGCGCCGATGCTCGGCTCGGTCGTCATCCTCGCCATGCTCCTGGTGCCGCCGGTCGAGCGCGTCCTGGGCCTGCCGCGCGAAACCATCGTCATCTTCGCCGTCGTCAATGTCATCGTCATCTACCAGCTCATCGTCAGTGTGGCGCGGCCGGCCGTGGATCGCCTCGTCTTCTGGGGCGACTGGGGCGAGGTGCACTGGCTGCGCCGCCTCGACGAGCGCCTGTTCACCAGCACCGACCTGCGCCAGCTCCTGGAGAACGTCCTCACTTCGATCTGCGACGTGCTGCGCGTCGGCACGGGCCTAGTCGCCGTGACCCAGGCAGGGCGACTTGTCGTGGACACGTACTGCGGGGCCGAGGTAGAGGCCGAAGCCGCCCTCAACGCCCTCGACGACGCGGCCGTCACCGCCGTCGTAGACGGCGCGACCGTCGAGCGCGAGGGCTACTGGTTCGTGCCGCTGCGAGG
The DNA here is from genome assembly GCA_046328525.1 of Anaerolineae bacterium. Taxonomy (GTDB): domain Bacteria; phylum Chloroflexota; class Anaerolineae; order Epilineales; family JAHCIE01; genus JBDHWG01. The sequence goes on along the minus strand of JAXLWK010000003.1, from coordinate 264,966 downwards.
CGTCGAGACGAGTGACAACGTCCGCCCCCTGCTGGGCGTTCTGGGCATCGGCCGCAACCCGGCGACCCTCAACGAGCAGGAACGGGTCGCCCTCGTCCGTCTGATCGAGGAAGCCGAGCGCGCCCTGGAAGACCGCCGCCTTCAGCAAGGCATCTTCGGCGCGCTGCGCCAGATCGAGACCGAGATCGAGACGCTGCAACGCGCGCGCAGCCAGGTACGTTATGTCGGCTCGCCCCTCTCCGATACCGACGCCTCCCTGGTCGACTCGCCCGACTTCGTGACCTGGGTGCGGGATGCCCTCAGCCACTACTGGGGCGGGCCGAAGCTCGCCAACAGCCCCTTGCTCCGCCTGCGCATCGTCCGCGAGGCGCTCGCCCAGGACAACAACCCGACCCACGCCGTCCGCTCGGTGCTGGATGAGGCGCTGGCGCGGCTGAAGCCAGAGACCCAGCGCAGCCTGTCCGCCGTCGAATGGACACTGTACAACATCCTGGAGCTAAAGTTCATCAAAGGGCAGCGCACCCGCGACATCGCCAACCGCCTGGCGATGAGCGAGTCCGACCTCTACCGCAAGCAGCGCGTCGCCATCGAGCAAATCGCGCAGCAGATCGCCACGATGGAAGCCGCCGAGAAAGACCCCGTTGCTCGCCAAACGTAAGCAGCGCCTCCCCCTGTAGCGCCGACTTCAGTCGGCTCCCTACCTCGCTCCGCGTAGCGCCGACTTCCAGTCGGCTCCCCACCCCCGCCCCCTTTGCCGACTGAAGTCGGCGCTACAGCGTTTATCGTTATGTTACGTTATCGCCCCCGGATAGCCTTTCCGGGTGATTTTGAGAGCTTTTGACAGTCGTTTCGCGGTATACTAGCCCCAAGCTTGCTATACATGCGATAACTATGACCCTATCGTCACGAGTACCCGGTTTCTACAAGCTCTCGCCCCAAGACCGAGCAGCGTGGCTCGCGGAAGCTCTCGACCTCACTGCGGACGAAATCGCCCTTCTCCCGACCGGCGGACTCACCGTTGACACGGCGGCCAGCATGGTCGAGAACGTGGCCGGTCTCTTCGGGCTTCCCTTTGCCATCGCCGTCAATTTCACAATAAACGGGCGAGACGTCCTCATTCCCATGGTGGTCGAAGAGCCATCCGTGGTCGCGGCGGCGAGCCACGCGGCGCGCCTCATCCGCGACGGCGGCGGCTTCCAGACCGCCAGCGACCCGCCGCTGATGATCGGCCAGGTGCAGCTGCTCGACGTGGCGGACCTGGACTGCGCCGAGGCGGCCATTCTCGCCGCGCGGGCAGATCTCATGGCCCTGGCGGACGAGCAGGCGCCGAGCATCGTGGCGCGGGGCGGCGGCGCGCGGGACATTGAGGTGCGGCGGCTCGACAGCCGCGTCGGCCCAATGCTGGTCGTCCACATCCTCGTGGACACGCGGGACGCGATGGGAGCGAATGCCATCAACACCGTAGCCGAGGCGCTCGCGCCGCGCCTGGCCGCCCTCAGCGGCGGCCGCAGCCACCTGCGCATCCTGTCCAACCTCGCCGACCGCCGCCTGGCCCGCGCCACGTGCCGCGTCCCGCACCCCGCCCTGGCGAGCGATGGCGCAGACGGCACGGCGGTCGTGCGCGCCATCGTCGAAGCCCAGGCATTCGCCGAAGCCGACCCATACCGCGCCGTCACCCACAACAAGGGTGTCATGAACGGCATTGATCCGGTCATCATCGCCACGGGCAACGACTGGCGGGCCGTCGAAGCCGCTGCCCACGCCTGGGCCGCGCGGAGCGGTCAGTACGGGCCGCTGACCGTGTGGGACCAGGCTGAGAACGGGGACCTGACCGGGCGCATCGAGCTGCCCCTGGCGTTGGGCGTCGTCGGCGGCACAACCCGCGCCCACCCGATGGCGCGGCTGGCGCTCAAGATCCTCGGCGTGACTTCGGCCTCCCAGCTGGCGGAAATCGCCGCCTGCGTCGGCCTCGCCCAGAATCTCGGCGCGATGCGCGCCCTGGCGACCGAGGGCATCCAGCGCGGCCACATGACCCTGCACGCGCGGCAAGTGGCCCTCGCCGCCGGCGCGACAGGGGCGGCGGTGCAGCGCGTCGCCGACCAGTTGGTCGCGGAAGGCAACGTCCGCCTGGCGCGCGCGGCGGAGCTGCTGGCCGCCGAGGCGCCGCCGGCGGAGCCGGGGTAATGACGAGCAGTATCGAGAGGTCTAGAGTCGGAATGACAAGTTTGGCCCCGTGGCAAGTTGCGACGCCACGCGCCACCTGAAACTGAGTTGAGTATGCCTATGCAACCTGCTATTCCTGTTGGTATCGTCGGCTACGGAGCCTACATCCCGCGCTTCCGCATCAAGGCGGCCGAGATCGCCCGCGTGTGGGGAACCGGCGACGGCGGCCTGCCGGTCGAAGAGAAGGCCGTGCCGGGTCTGGACGAAGACGTCATTTCCATGTCCATCGAGGCGGCGCGCAACGCCCTGCTCCGCGCCCAGATTGACCCGCAAGACTTGGGGGCAGTCTGGATCGGCTCCGAGTCGCACCCCTACGCCGTCAAGCCATCGTCCACGGTTGTCGCCGAGGCCCTCGGCGCGACGCCGCTCGTGAGCGCGGGCGACTGGCAGTTCGCCTGCAAGGCCGGCACCGAGGCCATGCAAGCCGCCGTCGGCTACATCGGCTCCGGCATGGTGCGCTACGCCCTGGCGATTGGCGCGGACACGGCGCAGGGGCGGCCGAGCGACGCGCTAGAGTACACGGCCGGCGCGGGCGCAGCGGCGTTCATCCTCGGCCCCGGCGACGAGAGCGTCGCCATCCTGGAAGCCTCGCTGTCCTACGTCACGGATACGCCCGATTTCTGGCGTCGCCCGTATCAGCACTATCCGGAGCACGGCAACCGCTTCACCGGCGACCCGGCCTACTTCCACCACAGCGTCACGGCGGCGGAGCGGCTGCTGGCCCAGATGGGCCGCACGCCGGCCGACTACGCCTGGGTTATCTTCCATCAGCCCAACCTCAAATTCCCGTCCAAGGCCGCGACGACCGTGGGCTTCAAGCCGGAGCAATTCGCGCCGGGGCTGCTCGTCGGCGCGATCGGCAACACCTACGCCGCCGCGTCGCCCATCGGCCTGACGGCGACGCTCGATGTCGCGCAGCCGGGTGACAAGATTCTCCTGGTTTCCTTCGGCTCCGGCGCGGGCAGCGACGCCATGTCGTTCGTGGTCACCGACGCCCTGCTGGAGAAGCGCAAGCGGGCGACGCCGACGCAGGCGTATGTCAAGCGCCGCGTCGAGATTGACTACGCGACGTACGCCCGCTACCGCGAGAAGCTGCAAATGGCGTGAGCCGCGCATCGAACGGCCGACTGAAGGGTTATTATCATGCGTGATGTGTACATTGTCGGAATTGGACAGACAAAGGTTGGCGAGCATTGGGACCGTAGCCTGGCCGACCTCGCCGTCGAAGCCGTGCTCGCGGCCCTCGCCGACGCAGACATGGACGGCGTAGACCTCCTCTACGTGGGCAACATGCTGGGCGACGTCCTCAGCGGACAGACCCAGCTCGGCGCGCTGGTCGCCGACCAGGCCGGCCTTGGCAGCATCCCGGCGATGCGCATCGAGGCGGCTGACGCCTCCGGCGCCGCGGCGCTCCACGAGGCGTACCGCGCCGTGGCCGGTGGGCTGGTTGAGACCGCGCTGGTGGTCGGCGTCGAGAAGATGACGGATCGCCTGCCGGAGGTGGTGGAAGGCGCGATGACGGCCGGCGGCTCGGCCGACTACGAGACGGCCCACGGTGTGACTTACACCGCCCAGAGCGCCCTGATCATGCAGCGCTACATGTTCGAGAATGGGCTGCACGTGGACGACTTCGCGCCTTTCGCCGTAAACGCGCACCGCAACGCCGGCGCGAACCCGTTTGCGATGTACCGTAGCGCCATCAGCGAGAAGACGTACCGCCAGGCCAAGATGGTCGCCAGCCCGGTGAACCTACTCGACGGCGCTCCGCTGGCCGACGGCGCGGCGGCGATGATCCTCACCTCGGCGGAGGGCGCCGCGCGCCTGGGCCGCGTGGCGGTGCGGATTGCGGCCTCGACGATGGCGACAGATCGGCTGCTGGTCACCGACCGGCCAGACTTCCTCAGCCTCGACGCGGCGCGGCGGTCCGCGGCAGACGCCTACCAGGCGGCCGGCGTGTCGCCAGCAGACGTTGACGTGGCCGAAGTCCATGACGCCTTCGGCATCCTCGCGGCCCTGTCCCTCGAAGCGTGCGGCTTCGCGGAGCGCGGCCAGGGCGTGAAGATCGCCCAGGCCGGCGAGATCGGCCGCGACGGGCGCATCCCGATTGCCAGCCTGGGTGGCTTCAAGGCGCGCGGCAACCCCGTCGGCGCCAGCGGCATCTACCAGGCGGCGGAGATCGTGACGCAGCTCCTCGGCCGCGCTGGCGTCAGCCAGGTGGCGGGGGCGCGCGTCGGCCTAGCCCAGAACCTCGGCAGCAACGGCGCAACCGCCGTCACCCATATATTCACCCTTGACCAAGGTGGAGGACAAACCTCATGACGATGGAACTCGCTCGCAACTGGCGGCTGCGCCAGACCCGCTATCGGCTCGAAGGTGTCCGCTGCGTGGACTGCGGCCAGCCTATGTTCCCGGCGCGCATGGTGTGCCCAACCTGCCGCAGCCGCAACCTCGTGCCGCACCGCTTCAACGGCAAGGGCGAGGTCTACTCCTTCTCGACCGTCTACCAGGCGCCGGCCGGCTTCGACGGCCAGGCCCCCTACATCGTCGCGGTCGTGCGGCTGGAGGAAGGGCCGATGGTGACGGCGCAGCTCACCGACCTGGCGCCGGACGATGTGTACATCGGGATGAAGGTCGAGATGGTGACGCGCAAGCTCTTCGCGTATGGCGACAACGGCGTCATCGTCTACGGCTACAAGTTCCGGCCGCCCGTCCTGCGCCCGATGAACGGGCACGCCAACCACGACGCACTCCACTCAACGGAGCCGGAGCGCACGACCGTCGCCGTGACGGCCGGCGACTAACGCTCTGGCCGGCCTTCGGCCCCCAATGTGTAGCGCCGACTAAAGTCGGCGCTTAGCACGCGCAAACTCGGCCTGATGGGTTTATTGTAACCCGTCAGGCCATCATTTCACCTCACTTTGCTCGCTGTTGCTCTGTTTTAGTCTTTTTTGCTCTTTACAAATCCGGCGGTTTATTGTAGACTTGTAGCAACGCATTCATCGAGCGTCTTCTTATGTTATCATCCCGGCGGTTCCTGCCACGGGAATCGCGCTCGCCATCAGGAGGTGTGCGTGCTCCGTCGTCTATTTATTATCCTCGTCATCATCCTGACTCTCTTCGTGATCCGATCCCAGGCGGACGCCGCGCCGCCGAACGATCCCGTGGTTCACGTCGTCAAGCCTGGTGACACGCTCTCTTCCATCGCGGTTCGCTACGGCGTGTCGCCCTCGTCCCTGATGCTCCTGAACGGCCTGAGCAGCCCTAACCTCATCTTCATCGGCCAGCAGATCATCATCAAGAAGGACGCGCCCGCCGCGGCCGCTCAGCCGGCGGTGGCTCCGCCGGCCCCGGCGAGCGGCCCCGCCGCGGCACCGCCGCCTCCCGCCGCCAGCGCTGCGCCAACGGGCGGGAGCGCTTCGGGAGCCGACAGCGGGACGCCGGACAAGCCCAAGCGCACCGTCCCGCCCGGTGTCTCTGACGCCGTCAAGTCGGGGCGGTGGATCGAGGTCAGCCTGGGCAAGCAGGAGATGGTGGCGTGGGAGGGCGAGACACCGGTCCTCGTCTCCAGGGTCTCCACAGGCGTCCCGGCCCACCCGACGGTCCTGGGTACGTTCCGCATCTACACCAAGATTCGCTCGCAGCCCATGTCCGGCCCCGGCTACTACCTGCCGAACGTGCCCTATGTGATGTTCTTCCACGGCGGGTACGGCCTGCACGGGACGTACTGGCACAATAACTTTGGCCGCCCGATGAGCCACGGCTGCGTCAACCTGCCGACCAACATCGCCGCGTGGGTCTTCGACTGGGCCACCGTCGGGACGCCGGTCTTCATCCACAAGTAAGCTTCGCCGTTGAGGGACAACATGAGCGCGGAAGGGATACCCTTCCGCGCTCTCTTTGTGCCGCCACCGCGTTAGCGGTTTGTTACACATGACACGGTAGGCGCGTAGTAACGACTTCAGTCGTTTCCCAGGCCCCACAACGACTAAAGTCGTTACTACCTGCCCAAAATAAGGCGCAACTCATGTGCACAGAGCAAGGCCGACGTCAATGGCAGATGACGTTGAGAATGAAGCTGACGACGCTAATCAGGACGGGAGGATCAGCGGCCACAGGCCATCTATGGTGAAAGGAATGCCGAGCCACTGGGCCAGGACAGTCAGCCAGAGCAAGAAGCCGTTGATGACGAAGATGAACAGGCCGCGCAGTCAGCAGCATCAGGGGGCAGGAGAGAAGGGCGAGGATGGGCTTAAGGAATGCGTTGACCAGGGCGAAGATGATGCCGATGATGAGATACTGCGGTCGGCATACAGGTCGGCACCTGCGGCTCCCTGGATGCCGGGCACGAGGAGATCGTGACGGCGACGGCCAGGGCATTGATGATTCAAGGATTAGACGGCCAAAGTTGTCCTCTCTTCCTTGTGAGCGGGCAGGACGCCGCCTTCTCTGCAATAGCCTGGCGGCTCGCGGCGGCCGTCCGCCAGGCAAGCCTACGGCTACTCGCGCTGAAGCCCAAGGGGGCTGCGAGCCGGTGCCGCAACCTGTCATCCACACGACCACCAGCGGCTTCATGCGCACGATGACGCGGGAGTGCTGTGCCGTGAGGGCAAGACGTTTCGACATTTCAGCAAGTGTCGCATGACGGCCGCAGGTGGATGTTGCCCCGTAGAGCCGCTCACGATGACTTCATCATCGCTTCCCAGGCCCCCGATGTTGTCGTCCGTAGCTACAAAACGCGCAACACGGGCCTGAAGCACGCCGTCCAGTTCGCTGCCGCTGAGATCTAGGTCGACTCACCATAAATCCAGACGCTCGTTACAAGTGGCAGCCTTTAGGAAGAGGTCACGCCAGGCGGCCCGCAGTTGGTACGTTCTCGGCTTCAGCGGCGTACGAGTCGTGGATGGTGGCTTGCTCGGCGCACCTGAGCCGACAAGGCATTGCAGGGCAACATCCGGGCGCACCGCTCCACCAGATGCGCTCACCCCGCTCAATGCCAATGAAGGCATCGGTGAGTTTATCCGGGGGTATGCTGCCGCACCTTCCGCCTGGAGGCGACCGGCGCGCCAGGCGAGTGCGCTGACCCGACGGCGGCAGGTGCCCGCGCCGCCGACCTGCTGCGGATCGTGCTGGCTTGACGATGTGCTGGTCCATAGCTGTGCTCTCCTGGGGAGGGGTGTCTCCTGTCAGAGACTCTATCCTACCCAAGCAAGCACACCTGTCTATAGTTATTAAGGAGCGCCTGCTCAAGCCCGTTCGCCAGGCCCGACGGTGGTTGGGCACGTTAGTCGTGGCGGTTCTGCCAACGACGGCTGATGGTGCAAACCCTGCCTGCCGTCCGCCTGCGCTTGATCGATACGACGAGCCTCAGTCGGCCAGGGAGTTCGGGCACTACCTGGCGAGGCATCTGAGCCTGGATCTGGGCCGGCTGTGTCTCGACGCCATCGACGTCACGGACGCGCATGGCGCCGAAAGCCTGGTTCGCTTTCTCCCGGTCCCAGGCTTAGCCAGATCGCCGATGGTGGCTACGCAGCTTCGATCCAGTCAGAGACGCTGCTGAACCTATCGGCGTTGATCGTGCGCTGGCATGTCGGGCGCTGTCGGTTGGACGACGGCCAGGGCGCCGCCTAGATGCCTGGCGTGGCTGCGGCAGAATCGGGCCGACGGCGACCCACCGCGGTGTCGGGTGGGCTGACCGACGCGCCCCGACGTGATGCCGCTGCGGCTGATTGTCGCAGCGTACCCCTGAGGCGGCCGAGCGCGCGCGCCGACGGGTGCGCAGCATCGCCAGTCTGAAGGGCTACAGCCCCCAGCCAGGATAGCTTGTATGCGGCGGGCTTTGTGCATGCTGCTGACCAACTTGCCGTCTGCCGACTACAGCGCCCCGCTGTGCCCTGGCGCTGTATGGCTGCGCTGGCAAATCGAACTGGCCATCAAGCGCCTCAAGGCGTGCTCGACTTGGATGGGCTGCGCGCCCACGATGCGGAGCGCCAGGCATCTGTTGGCCAGCTGCTGGCCGCGCTGGCTGGAGACGGTGACGGCGTGTGGCACGACGCCGCTAGATGACTGGTTGGCCGATGCGCAGCGACCGTTGAGCGCTTGGCGCGGACAGCCCTGGCGTGGGAGGCCTTGCGCAGTAGCGTGCGCGGTTCGCTTGCCCTTGCCGACGTGCTGGCGGCGTTACCCAAGCTACGACGTTTCCTATGCGACGCACCACGTCGCCGTCGGCTCAGGTGTGCTAGACTTCATGTCGGCCTCCAGAGTAGGGTGGGTGGTGGTACACCTTTATCCTACTCTGAAGGCTTCTCTTGTCCACTTGTTAAGGTGCACGTCGCCTTATGTTGAGTCCCTTAAGTTAGCGCTTATGGGGAACACACCCCTACAGCGCGTCGAGCAGGCGGGCCGCCTCCTGCGGCGACAGCTTGCCCGCTTCCACCATCTGCAGGATGACCATGCGCTCCTCGGCGTAGCCCTCGGCGCGCCCTGCGCTCGCCGCCTGACCGCCCGTGTCCGCGCTGAAGTCCTTCCACCACTGCTTGAGGTTCTCCATCGCCGGCTTCAAGTTGTGCTCAAGCTCCCACTTCGCGTTTCTCAGAGCGTCCTGGAGCGACTGCTCCCAATCCGCGCCACACGCATTGCCATAGTAATATCGCGCGCGCCTGCCCATGTCTATTCTCCTTAGCTTGGGTTAGCTTTGCCCATGAGGTTGATCGCCTGGTCTACCGACATCTCGCCCCGCTCGATCGCGTTCAAGAGATCCATCACGCTCTTCGGCGCGGCTGGCGCGGCCAACGGCCCAACCACCGCTGCCTCCGCGACGGGGAGCGGCGTCTGCTCCGCCTCGCCCTGCGCGGCCGCGGCCGTCTCCGGCCCGCTGACCTGGAGCCGCCCGTTCACCGTGCTATAGACCACGCTCGCGCCCGGCTGCCCCTGGCCGACCGTGCCACGCCAATGGCCGCGTCCCTTGGCCTGCACCGCCTGCGGTCCTGAGATAGACACACCCAGAGCGAGGCCCGAGGCGTTCACGTCGGCCTGCACGCCGTCGGCCAGACTCAGCTCCAGCGTGCCGTTGACGGTGCGGGCGTCCACCTGGCCGCCAGCCATCAGGCCCACCACGGCGATCCGGCCGTTGACAGTCTCGGCCTGGACGGACGCGAGCTGCCCGCCCTGGAGCGTGATCGAGCCGTTGGTCGTCTGCCCATGCAACGCGCCGGCCAGGTTCGATCCGAAGACCGCGCCGTTCGTCGCCTGGGCGTAGACTTCGCCCTCCACATCGCGCAGCTCGACGGAGCCGTTGACACTGCTCACCTCGACCTGGCCGCGGAGACCGGCGACCCGCACCGGCCCGCTGACGTTGCGAAGTCGGGCATGGGTGTCGCGAGGCGCGCGCACAACGTAGTTCACAATCGGCGGCTTCTCACGGCCGAACCAGGCCCAGCCGCCGTCCTCCCGCCGCTCAGTCTCGGTGCGCGCCTCGACGCGGTTCCCCTCGTCCCACATCACAACGCGTACCTGGTCGCTCTGCCACACTGCCTCGACACGCACGCGCGGCTCGTCCCATGCCTCGAAATTGATCTCACCGTGGACGTTCTCGATGCTGACTTCGGCCTGTGGCCCGGTCTCGAATACTTGCTCGACTCGTTCTTCACTCATGATGACCTCCTACGCGTCGCCCAGGGCGTCCAGCAGGCGCGCCGCCTGCTCGGCGTTGATCTTGCCCTCGGCCAGCATGTTCAGAATGACGCTCCGCTCCTCGACCAGGCTGGGCGCCGCCCGCCGCCCGCTTGCGACAGACACGCCAGCCATTGGCGGGATCGGCGGGATGGGTGGAATGGGCGGCATCGGGGGCGTCGGCGGCATCGGCGGCACACGCGGGCCTTCGTTTGCCCCGGCCACGGCCCAGCCGTGCCGGCCGCGGCCGCGCCGCCCTCGCTCCTCGCCGGCCGGGTAGACGACGACGTCGCCGTGGGCGTTGACGTTGATCTCGCCGCCCCCCTCCCCAAGCCGCGCCACGAGCTGCCGCCGCGTGTCGCTCTGCACGTTCAGCCCCAGCGAGCGGTCCCAGCGGATGCTGCCGTGGGCCTGGATGTTCAGCGCAACGGGGCCTGGCTCCAGTCCCAGGGCCACATCACCGTCGGCGCGCACGGTGTGGCTCTGCCCTGCCGGCAGCCCGTGCAGGCTCACGTCCCCCTGCACGACAGCGTTGACATTGCCGCGCACCCCGCGCACCACCAGGTCGCCGCTCACCTTCTCCAGGTAGACGTTCCCCACGCCCTCGACCTCGGCGTCGCCGCGAACCGTCCCGATGGTCAGGTCGCCGCCCACGTTGTGCAGCTCGACATCGCCGAACACCTGCCCCAGCGACACCCCCTCCGCTTCGTGGACCTCCAGGTCGCCCATCGTCGCTTCGATGCGGACGGGGCCGACGCGGTGCAGTTCGGCGCCGCCGTTGACCCGCCCAACATGGACCGCGCCGGCCGAGTGAATCTCGATGTCGCCCATGACGGCCTCAATAGACACCTGGCCTGCCTGCTCGATCTCCAGGTCGCCGGCGACCGTGCCAAGGGTGATTTCGGTCACTCGGCTCAGCTCGGTGTCGCCGGCGGCCATCCCGATGCGAATCGAGCGCACGCTCACCACCTCGATGTCGCCGCCGATGCGCTCGATGGACACGCTCGCGCCCTCGGGCACCCGCACCTGCGCGTCGTGGAGGTGGGGCACGACTAGAACGTTGTCCTGCCAGTGCGTCTGGGGCAGATCGTCCTCGTCGGCATTGATGACGATGCGCGGCTGCGACCAGCCCACGATGGTGATGTCGTCCGAGGCGTCCGTGATGTTGATCTGCGCCTCTCCCACGCCCTCAAGCGAATACATTTGCTGGCTCATTCTGCCTCCTCACTCGACAAAGATCTCGACGTGTTCGCCATCGGCCTGGTCCTCCACGTCAATGATCTTGCCGACACGCCCGCTGCGAACGACGTTCATGATCTCCTCGATGTCGAGGTCCATCGGCGCAGCAAACTTCGCGCCAATCCGCGCGCCGATCCCCACCAGGCTGATGGGAACGTTGACGTTGACCTTGCGGCGGCCGGTGCGCATGTCCGTCACGCGGACGACGAGCCAGCGCGCCGAGCCACCCGACGCCTGAGCGACGGTTCCCTGGGGGCTGCGGTTCGTGCCGCGCAGCGCCTCCAGGAGCTTCGCGCCATCCTCCGGCGTAATCTTCCCCTCTTCGATCATCTTCAAAATCTGCATCCGTTCCTGGGATGACGTCTCCGACATGGTAGCCTCTTTTCTATGTCCTGGCCCCAAAGGGCCGTCTTCGATACGTGAAAGCCGGGCCGGCATGCGGGCGCACGAAGCCCTGCCGACGTGAGAACGCAGCTCTGATAAACCAGGGTATGTGGGAGTGACGACTACATCAACGGGTTGGTGGGCCGAGGGGCAAGCCTAGACGGTCGAGCGTTGTGACGATGTTGAACCCAAAGCCCTGCAAAACGGCGACAGCATCCGTCTCTTGCGCGCTGACATCCACATTCACCGGCCGCGCCGCGTGCCGCGCAAACATGCTCAGCGCTTGGGCGAACAGCGGCGTCTCGATGCGCCCGCGCCACGCCGGGCTGATGCTCACGTCGAGCTGGTGGACGCCGCCGCGCAGCCGCGTCCGCAGCGTCATCATCGCCGCCAGGCGCTCGCCATCCGGTACAACCAGGCGCTCGACGCGGTAGCCGCGCAGGAAGTCGTACAGACGGTCGCCCAGGCCATCGGAGTCAGGCGGGATGAACTCGGCGCGCCGCAGAGGCACGAGCGCCTGGTAGGCTTGCGGCGTGACCTCACGCGCCAGGCTCATGGCCGCTTCCAGGTCGCCCCGCCGCAACGCCCGCAGGGGCAACGACGGAGCCTCGACCGGCGGCGCGACAGGGCGCTCCGTCTCCAACGTGTGCGTCTTCTCAAGGAACTTGAAGCCCAGGTCGCTGTACAGCCGATACGCGCCCGGGTTGTTCTCGCGCACCTGGAGCGTCACGACACGGCCACCCTTGGCGCGCGCGTCCTCGATGGCCGCCGTCACAAGCTCCCGCGCGATGCCCCGCCGCCGATACTGCGGCAGCACACCCACGTTACTGATGAGCCAGTGGTAATCGTCGGCCACCGTGCGGTTGAGCGTCAGCGTTCCGACGATCTTCCCGTTCTCGACCCAGACGAACCCGCCGAGAATCGAGTCGACGTCGGGCGTCGTGCGCGTGGCGAGCCAGAGCAGCGGCGATAGGAAGCGCATCATGCGCAACTGGCGCAGGATGGCGCGGTCGTTTGCGCCTAGCTCACTGGCGAACGCCTCGCCAATCACGTAGCTTGTGGGGCCGATGTCGCGCGCAATGTCGAAGCGGCGGAGGCCGCGAAAAGGCGCGTTGCTTGGGGTGGACAGAGCGACCATGCGTGCTTACCCGCGCAGCAGGCGCGCGGCGTCTTCCGCCGACATCTCACCCGCCGCGACCTTGCCCAGGATGTCGCGCCGCTTCTCGAGCGCGGCGGTGTCGTCTTCGATCTCATAGCCCATCGCCCGCACCAGGTCGTCGAGTCGGCCGCGCGCGGTCGGAAACGAGACGCCGATCTCCTCGGCGATCTTGGAGATGTTGCCGCGATGCTTGACCAGAAGCTCCAGGAATTGCACCTGCGACGGCGTCAGCTCGGAGAAGCGGCTCAGGCGGAACGAGCCGGACACCTCCGTGCCACACGCTCGGCACTGAAGATGGGTGACTGTCATCTCGCCCTGGCACACCGGGCATCGCCCGACAACTGGATACATGCGCTCTCCCTTATTGAGCATTATACAGCGCATTTCGATTTTGTCAATAGAGAATTACGAAATCTGCAAATCAATTTTCAAATATTGAAATCGTAGGGGCGGGTTTGAAACCTACCCCCGGCTGCGCCCACGCTTGCGGTAGGGGTATCACATATGGGCAGGCTTGAAACCTGCCCCCCCTGCGCCCATGCCTGTGGTAGGGGCAGGTTTGAAACCTGCCCCTACGGCGCCCACGCCCGCGCCAGCAAGGGCAGGAACAGGCGTCTCAGAACGCCGCTGACGTTGACCGTGGCATCCTCGCCGCCGACCGGCTGAGCCGCCGCCTGAGTATCGGTGATTTCCGCCCGGTCGATATGGATGGCCGAGGAGCCGTTGCTGGCCCCGCGCAGACGCAGGCGGACGAGGGTCACGTCACCATCCAGCCCCGCCGGGTTGTTCGTGCCGAAGCTGTACCCGCCGAAGATGATGACCCCCGGCGCCAACTGCGTATAGCCTGAGCCTGACGTGGCTGGGTCAGGGAGCGTGACCCACTCCCGGCCGGTCGCCGGCTGTTCAGCGGTGCCAACGACGCGCTCCACGCGCTCGACCGTGACGACTGACGGATCGAATGACAGCTCAATCTCATACGCGCCCAGGTCCTGCGCGCCTGTGACGCGAATGTCCATCGCCACAGTCGGCGCGTCGGCCGTCAAGCTGACGCTCGTGGGAACAAACTCAAGGGCAGTCGTGGCGGCCTGGGAAGTGCGGAGCGAGGCGAAAGCGACGAGCAAGAGCGCAGCAGCGATGACCGCCGCCAGAACGACACGGATACGACGGGCGAAATGTGTCACAATCCTTCCTCTCTGCGTCTGACTCTGTCTTCACACGGTAGAGATGACTAACGACGGCGAGTATTATAGGCCAAACAGCCCCGCCAACAAACGTCCCCCTCCCCGCGCCCCGCCACAGTTTGACGCGCCAGGCCGCCCTTCCTACAATAGCCTCTGATCCACCCACAAGGACACGTCAGCATGCACACCATTGGCATTACCGGCAACATCGGCTGCGGCAAGAGCACAATCCTGTGTATGCTGGCCTCCCTCGGCGCGCGCGTCATAGACGCGGACAAGCTCGCGCATTATGTCATGCGCCAGGGCACGCCTGTGTGGGACGCCGTCGTCGCCGAGTTCGGCCAGGGCATCGTCGGCGCCGACGGCGAGATCAACCGGCCGGCGCTGGGGCGCATCGTCTTCCGCGACCCGACCGCGCTGCGCCGCCTCGAAGCCATCGTCCACCCGGCTGTGCGCGTCGAGCTTCAGGCGCAGATCGCAGCGGCGACAGAGCCGGTGGTCGTCGTCGAGGCCATCAAACTCGTCGAGGGCGGCCTGTATCGCCTGCTGGACACTCTGTGGATCGTCACCTGTACCCCGCAACAGCAGATCGAGCGCCTGGTGCATCAGCGCGGAATGAGCCAGGCCGACGCGGCCCAGCGCATCGCCGCCCAGGCCCCCATCGCGGAAAAGCTGCCCCTCGCCGCCGTGGTGATTGACAACGCTGGCAGCGTGGCCGATGCGTGGGCGCAGGTTCGCGCGGCGTGGAATGCTCTGCCCGACGTTCCCCGCGCCTCGATGGCCCTGCCCGCCTGCGGCTGACCGCCCCCTCCTTGACGCGCCATCGAGCGCCCAAACAATTTCTGTGACGTTTTCCCGCCGCGGCGATGCCTCTATCTTTACAGTTTTCGGGTTGGGGTGGTTTGGAGGGGCTTCGCCCCTCCAAGTTCTTCTCTTTTCAGCCCTTGGTGACGGTCGCGTGCCATTGCGCACGAAAAAGGGGGAGGATCGCGGGAGCCTGCGGCCCCCACAGCCCCCGCATGGACAAAGTGCAAAGATAGAGGATGCTATAACGTCCCCAAAGACGATCCTCAGGCTGGCGCCAACAGACCACCGATGATCTCGCGCCTCAGATGCTGGACAGACTGACAGGGGGACCCCATGAAAAGGTCGTGGCCCGGCATTTCGGCTGTAGCCCACTCCTGTGCTATCATTAGTCGGACATGACATTCGCTTGCGACAAGCCTGGTGTCTACTTCTAGTCAGGAGCGTGGCGTTCTCTTGCCTGAGATCATCTACCTGGATGCGTGGCACACGCTGTTCACGGTCCGCGAGCATGGGCCGCGCCGCACGGCCATCGCCCTCGATAATCTTGGCGTGTCGGCCGACGAAGCGTCCGTCATCGCAGCTCTCAGATCGTCCGGTGAGCGCATGCGGAGGCTCGATCTACCCTTCGTCGCCACGCCGCAGATGGAGCGCGACTACTTCCGGACGCACTACCGATTCGTGCTGGAGGAGCTGGCGGTGGAGGACGGCGAGCGCCTGGTGGACGAGCTGATGGACACGGCCAGCTACGTGCCATACACTGTCCTGTATGAGGACACGCTGCCGGCCCTCGATGGGCTGCGCGCCAGGGGGCAGCGCATTGGCCTGCTCTCGAACGCTTTCCCTTCGCTTCTCGACGCCCTCGCCCACCTGGGTATCCTGGGCTACTTCGATCCGCTGGTCATCAGCGCGTTCGAAGGCTGCGAGAAGCCCGATTCGGCGATCTACTGGGCGGCCGTGCGCGCAGCGCACGTCGCACCAGCCGACGCCGTGTTCGTGGACGACCTGCCTGAGAACGTGGCGGCGGCGAACGCCACCGGGATGCGTGGCATCCTGGTAGATCGGGAGCATCTGCATCCTGACACGATGCTTCGCCGAATCGCCGCCTTGACCGAGTTGCTGGATTGAGTGACACAAGACAGAGCGAGGAAGAAGACCGCATGGAACGCGTGCGTGGAATGATCGAGCGGCATCCGCTCATCACAGCGTGGATTGGCCTGGCGATCGCGATGGTCGTTGTGCTCCTATGGGCGTCGCGCGACGCGGGCCTGCTGCCCGCCCAATTACTCGCCCTGGCCGTAACGACCGTCCTCCTGGCCGGCGCGTGCGTCTGGATTATTAGCTGGGAGTAACCCGGCCGTTACGGCGCGCGCCGCGCCGTTTGCTGGACGGCGCTGAGCCAGGCGGCCTCGAAGTCCCTTCGGGGAACGCCGAGCGCCGCCGGGAGCACGCTGTCCCAGGTGGTCGCGCCGCGGCGCGCTGCCTCCACTAAGCGCGGGATCGCCTCCGCGCCGTACTGGCCCTCTACGTAGTCCAGAACGCTCGTCGTCACGTTGATCCACTCGGCGCTCTGGCGCAGCGTCTGCCACGCCTCCGGGGGGTCCAGGCTCTCCGGGCGCGGGCCGCCGCTCGTGTCCCAGCGGGCGATGTCGCGGGCGACGACGGCCATCGGCAGATTCCACGTCGGCAGACCGCTGCTGACGCGCGCCCACGGTTCCCCCAGCACCAGCGTATCCCCCACCCAGCCCACGAATCGCTCGCGCAGGTAGCGCGTCGGCGTGACGCCGATGGGTAAGGTCGCCAACGCCGGCGACGACAGCTGAATGTGGCGGCCGGCCACATCGGGTGTGTTCCCAGCCAGCGGCGGGTCGAGGGTCAGGACGAGGCTCCACTTCGGGCCTGGGCCGACATCCAGCGCCAGATCATGGCAGAGCTGCACGTAGAGGGCGTCAATATCGGCAGCCAGGGCTTCGACGGCGTCGGCGTCGCGGTCGGTGTAGACGAACTCGAAGTAGCGCGTCGCCAACCGCCGCTCACGGCCCCACAGCGCCGGGTCGGGCGCGGAGCGCACCCACCGCCCGTCAAGGCGGCGATACGGCACAGCGTGGGTGTACTCCAGGGCGCGGCCGGCCAGGCCCGGTTGGTCGGAGACGCGAATGTGCTGTAGGACCAGCGCCGAGTCGCCGCGAATATCCACGCCGTCTACGCTCACCTGGGGTGTGCCGCGGCGGACGACCTGGGTCCCCTGGGGGAAGAGGCGAAACTCCTGGGTGTGCTGCTGGCGCCAGATGACAGGCATCGCCGGGTCCAGCAGCGACTCGTAGAGCGCCATGTCGCGGGACTTCCACGCCCACAGCTCCAGGTCGGCAGTCGCCTGAACGTCCGAGACCAGGCGGTTGTAGCGCTGCGGGCCTTGCAGAAATGCCCAGGCCGCGATCAGCACGACGGCAAGGGGCACGGCGAGCAGCCACCAGAGGCGAAATCGTCGCGGCGGTCGGGGCGGCGGATCGTTTTCGGGGTCGAAAGCGTCTGAATCATAGGCCATGTCGCCCGTCTGCCAGTCCAGCATTTCGCCTCCCTTCGGGTGTAGATATTCTAGTGGCAGACGCGAGCTTCGTCCAGCCGATGACGGCAGGAGGACAGCATGAAAATGGGAAACTTGCGCGCGGCCTTCGTAGGTCTGACGATGGCCGTTCTGGTCATGGCGTTGGCCGGTGGCGTAGCCGCGGCGCACGCTGCGCCGCCTGGGACACCGCCGCTCACCGAGGCGGCGGACGATGCCGCGCCGCATCGGGCGCCGGTTCCCCGCACGCCGATAGTCACCATCACCCTGCGCGACAACAACGGCACGCTCAGGCTCCACCGCGGCGACACGATCGTCCTGGCCCTGGACCTGGGCAGCGGCAGCTTCTACAACTGGCGCGACGTCAAGGTAGACCCGAACGCCCTCAAGCTCATCGTCCCGAGCCACCAGGGTGTCTACCAGGCGCAGCAAGCCGGCACGACGAGGATCGCGGCGACTGGCGACCCGAAGTGCTACCCGCGCTGCTTAGCGCCGTCGGTGCTGTTCACGCTAACGGTTGTGATTCAATAGGCGCGGGGATCAGGCGCGGCGTTCGATGGCCTGGAACGAGCGCTGAACGATGAACGGCACACCGTGGCGGCCGAGGGTGTAGTACCACACCAGGGCGAAGGCTTCGCGGAGGGTGTAGTAGCGCCGCAGGCGGTCCACCGTGTACAGCGTGCTGCGATAGGCGGGCGAGCCGTAGGCGTCGAGACCCAGGTCGCGGGCCATCTGGAGCGAGCGAAGCATGTGGAAGGGGTCACTGACGATGAGGGCGGTGCGCCAGCCACGGGACGGCGCGATGCGGGCTGCCGTTTCCAGGCTCTCCTGCGTCGAAGTCGCCCGGTCATCCAGGACAAGGGCGCTCTCCGGCACACCGGCGTCTAGCGCCAGGGTGCGCATGACGTCCGCCTCGGCGGGCGGATAGTAGCCCAGGCCACCTGTCAGGAGCAGCGTCGGCGCGTAGCCGGCTTTGTAGAGGTCTATGGCGTGCTGCGTTCGAGCGCGCAGGCTGCCACTCGGCAGACCACCGGCGCGCACCTGGCTACCCAGGACGATGATGACGTCGGCCGGGCGCGTCTCGTCCTGCTCGGCCTGGCGGTCCACGGCTGAGTACAACGCCACCACGGCCGCGGCCAGCAACGCCAGGAAGCCGCTCAGCGCGGCGAAGAGCCACACAACCCCACGTCGCATGCGCTTACCTGCCCTGGGCGACGTCGTCGCCGTCACGTTGCGTAGACTGAATCTCCACGCCGAGCCAGAAGCCCAGGCTCGCGCCCACCGCCACAATTGGCAGACTGACGCAGGGGCTGAGCCAGCCAAGCGCGGCTACGACGAGCAATCCCAGCCCAATGCCGATGAGGGCGAGGGGAAGGGGCTGCGAGACACGCCACACAGCGGCGCGCCGCAACAGCGGCTGCGCATCGCGGCGCGCCCGCGTCGCCCGAACGTGCGCCCAATCGAGCCAGCGATCCGCCGACGGCAGCGCTATGCTCCCCACCGGCCACTGCGGCCAGGTCGTCTCGCGGCGGGCGCTACGGCGCGGACTGCTGCCGGACGGAACGACGCGGCCGACGGCATAGTCCGCCGTCTGAGCCATGCGCCGCCGGCGCGGCTGCTGCTTCGTGCGCCACACGAGGGCCGCCGCGGCCAGCGCCGCCAGCGTCACCGTTACCACCATGAGCGCGCGTCCGGCGCTCTCGATGAGGCTGGAGCCTTTCGCCGTCAAAACCTCGCCCGGCTGGACACTGACAGCCATCTGGCCGAGGAGAGACCAGGCGCGGTCGAAATCGGCGTAGGGAATGTGCTTGCGCTGCCCGTCCAGGGCGTCAATCACCCAGATGCCCGTGGCATCGTAGCCGACGGCCAGGAATGTGTGCTCGTACTGCACGATGGGGACCTGCTGGCCGTCGCGCGGGACGTAGGTCTTGACGGGGCCGGCCTTGAAGCCATAGGTGGCCCAGACGAGCACCGGCCGGCCCGCCGCCATCTCCTGGCGCAGCCAGTTGACACCCTTGTTCTGGGATGCTTCGGCGTTCAACCCGAAGGAGCGCAGCGTGTCCGCCACAGGCTCGGCATACACGCCGTAGCCGACGGGCGGCAGGCTGCCGGCCGGCGCGTCCGGCGAGCCGACGAAGCCGCGATACGGGTTGTCCGAGCGCGGCAGGCGGCTGAAGAACTCCATCTCGCCGATGGACTTCCCCCAGAACTTCGCCAGGTCCGAGGCCGATTGGCTCTCACACGTGAGGGATTTCGTCTGCGCGCTCCCGACCAGGGGTATGGTCGCTGTGGTGGGAATGGTTGTCGGCGTCGGGGCAGGAACGGGCGCGGTCTCGCTGCTACAGCCGGCAGCCGCCATTAGTAGGACCACAAGACAGGCAAGCAGGAACGCGCGTGTACCCAGGCCGAGCCTCACCCTAACCTCCCACCAGCGAGCAACACGTAGCAACTAATAACAGAATAGCCGAAAGGCCGCCGTTTGTCAAGGCTGCTCCCGATTCTCATCGCTCGTCGCCGCTACAGCTTTCGCCTGGGTGACCCGCACCAGGTCGGCGACGGCCAGGCGAATCTGCGTCCCGCGCCGCCCCGCGCTGACGTAGATTTCCGGGTGGGCGAGGGCCGGCGCGTCTATGAGCGCCTCGAATCCCTTGCCCAGCAGCGCCAGCGCCGAGATGCCACCGACTTGCAAGCCGGTGAGCTTCTCCGCCTCCTTGAGCGTCGCCATGCGCAGCCGCTTCTCTCCGACGGACTTCGCCAGCAGCCGCAGGTCCACCTCGCGGTCGGCGGCGATCATCACCAGCAGCGGCTTGCCCTTGTCGCGCAAGACGACGAGCGTCTTGTACACGATATCGTACGGCTCGCCGACGATGTCGGCCACCTCGGTCGCCGCATGGAAGTCGGTCGGCGTCCCGTAGACGACGGGCGTGTACGCGACGTGACGCTGCTCCAGGGCGCGCATCGCGTTGGTCTTCTCCACGGATTTCTCAGCCATAACCCCTCACTGTCAGACGGTCATCCCGCGTGACATTATAGCTTGCCTCAAGAGACGCCGCAACCCCGCGTCAGACTTACCCTCCGGCGGCAGCGTCGTGCTAGAATTGAGCGACTCCGTTGAAATAACCCTGGGCTGTCATGCTTCGCTTCGCTCAGCATCCCCCGGTGCTCCGGGGGCCCCTCGCTGCGCTCAGGGCGACGGCGATTTTCATCCGTCTGCTGATGGACACAAGTCCATGAGGAACTGGTCTTGACCCGAGAGTCTCTATGCCCAACCCAGAAATGCCCGTTCTCCGAATCGTTCCCACAGACGTCCTCGTGCTGCACGAGGACGCCGACCCGCGCCGCGTGGAGCGCCTTACGCGGCGCATGCGCGACGATGGCGTCATCAAGAACCCGCCTATTGTCACGCCCCTCTCCGAGGGGCGCTACGTCGTCCTGGACGGCGCTAACCGCGTCTCCGGCCTGTGGGCGCTCGGCGCGCCCCACGCGATTGTGCAGGTCGTGAACTACGAGCGCGTTGAGCTGGACACGTGGTATCACCTGATCACGCACATGCGCCGCGACAGCCTGTTCGACGCCATCCGGCGCGTGGCGGGCGTCCGCCTGACCGAGACGACACTCGCGGACGCGCGGCAGGCCCTCGACGCGCGCGCCATCTCGGCGTTCATCGTCTGCCCCGGCGGTGACACCTACAGCATCGCCAACGGGAGCACGCTCGCCGACGAGGCGCGCATCCTGGTGGACATCTCCAACATCTATCGCGGCGCGGCCAACATCCAGCGCGTGCGCATCGCCGACATGGCCGCCCTGACGCACATGTACGACGAGGTGGCGGCGCTACTGGTCTATCCATCGTTCACGCGCGGCGACATCCTGGCCCTGGCCGAGAGCGAGGCTAAAGTGCCGACGGGCATCACCCGCCACGTCATCCCCGGCCGGGCGCTGCGGCTCAACCTGCCGCTCTCGCTCCTGGAGAGTTCGGAAAGCGCGGAGGAGAAGAACGTCTGGCTCGTGCAGTGGGAACACGAGCGGCTGGCGGCCAGGGCCGTGCGCTACTATGCCGAAAGCACCTACCTCTTCGACGAATGACCGTGTTCGCGCTTGACAAGGGCGTACAGATTTTGTACAATCTCATCATAGAAAATCCTGTCTGGAGTGGTGACCGACTTGCTAGTGTTGCTCTGCATCTGTCGCTAGCGGGGCAGCGAGACGCTTGTTCGCCGTGGCCGCGTGGCCGCTGCCCCGGCGAGGCTGCAAGGGAAGCTCGCTGAACCCCGCGTCGCCGGGGCCTCCTCGAAGGGCCGCCCGCGAGCCGGCCGCGCCATGCGCCGCCGTCGCGCGCCCTTCCTGGCCCACGATGAGCGCAGCGACACCGCATCCGCTCGGGGGCTACGTGTTGACCACTCTGTGATTGAGTGAGCCGGCCCACCGCCGGTCCCTTCCTCGGTAGTCGGCCTCATCGTTTGACGGCAGCGCCCCGCGCCGCGTCCTGACGGTGAGGTTTTTTGTTTGCCAGGCGGACCGCCGCAACCCCGGTTCCGGCACGGCGCCACCGATACTACGTAAATGGAGTGAAACCCACATGGCGACTGTCTATCTACCCACCCCGCTCCGCCGCTATGCCAATGGTCAATCCAAGGTCCAGGTTGACGGGGCCACCGTCGGCGACGTGCTGCACAACCTGGACACATCCTACCCTGGATTGAAAGAGCGTCTCTACGACGAGAACGGTGAGATCAAGCGCTTCATCCAGGTGTTCGTCAACGAGGAAGACGTGCGCGGTCTCCAGGGCAACGCGACCCCGGTCGAGGCGCGCGACGAGATTTCGATTGTGCCGGCGATGGCCGGCGGGCGCAGCTAAACGGATCTCAAGCCGAAAACGACAGGCGGTGATACCTATGATGCGAGACATGTAGTGGCGACTTCCAGTCGCTCTTGCGCTCGCAGAACGACCAAAGTCGTCACTACGAGACGCACACCTCAGGTGTCATAGACCGTCGTCTGCGGATTTCATCTTGAGATGAGTATAAGGTGGTACGTGCTGAAGTACCTGCTGGGCTACCCCAACGTGCGCAACTACGACGGCTCGTGGACCGAGTGGGGCTCCATTATCGGCGCGCCCATCGAGAAGTAGCGTTACGTGGGCTAAAGTAAGGTCCATGCAAGGGCAGACTCTAAAGGATGTAAGATTTCGCAAGGGTAGCCCGGAACAAGGAGCGTGCGATATGGCGACTGCCGACGAGATTATCAACCCCGATCTGCTGGCCCGCGAGAGCGAGCTGCGCGAGGCGCTGCGGGATGTGATTGACCCTGAGATTGGCATGAGCATCGTGGACCTCGGCCTCATCCGCAACGTCGAGTTCCTGCCCAACGAAACCGTCGTCACGATGATCATGACCACGCCTTTTTGCCCGGCGGCGGGCTGGCTCATTGACCAGGTGCGCCTCAAGACGATCGAGACCACCAACGGCGTCGCGCGCGTGGTGCTCGGCGACGAGATGTGGACGCCGGACATGATGGAAGTGGACGATTGGGGCCTCGGCCTCATGTGAGCTGACCGCGTCAGCGCCGTGAGCCGTGGCCTACGGGAGACGGTGATGCTGGATCTGAAGATTGAAACGCAGGCGCTGAGGCCGTCGCACACGAGTATCCTGGACACCATCGGCAATACGCCGCTGCTACGGCTGCGCGCCGTCGCTGCCGACTTGCCCGCCGCCGTCGAACTGTGGGCCAAGGCGGAGTGGTTCAACCCCGGCGGGTCGGTCAAGGACCGCCCGGCGCTGCGCATGATCGAGCACGCCGAGGAGCAGGGGCTGCTCGTCCCCGGCAAGACGATCATCGACTCCACCTCCGGCAACACGGGCGTCGCCTACGCCATGATCGGCGCGGCGAAAGGCTACAACGTCACCCTGGTCATGCCCGCGAACGTCAGCGCCGAGCGCAAAGCCATCGTCCACGCCTACGGCGCGACGCTCATCGAGTCGGACCCGCTGGAAGGCTCCGACGGCGCCATCCGCCTCGTCCGCCAGATCGTCGCCGAAGACCCCGACCGCTACTACTACCCGGACCAATACAGCAACCCCGCCAACTGGATCGCCCACTACGAAACGACAGGGCCGGAGATTCTGGCGCAGACGGCGGGGCGCGTGACCCACTTCGTCGCTGGCCTCGGCACGACAGGCACGGTCATGGGCGTCGCCCGCCGGCTGAAGCACGACAAGCCGGGAGTGCAGATTGTGGGCGTCGGCCCCGCCGACGAGCTAGAAGTCATCGAAGGGCTGAAGTACCTGCCGACGGCCATTGTGCCGCGCATCTATGACCCGGTCATCGTGGAGCGCGAGTTTCCGGTCACGGCGAATGAGGCGTGGGCGATGACGCGGCGGCTGGCGCGGGAGGAGGGCCTGTTCGTCGGCTTCTCGGCCGGCGCCGCCACCCACGCCGCCTTGCAGGTGGCCCGCGAGCTGACGGCGGGCGTCGTCGTCACCCTGCTGCCGGACGGCGGCTCCAAGTATCTCAGCCTCGGACTGTGGAAATAACCCTACCAAGAAGGAAATGCGTCATGGCCCTACCGTTCGCCGAACTGGCACAAGGCGTCAGCCTCTCGAACGAGGAAATCAAGCGCTACTCGCGCCATCTCATCATGCCGGAGGTCGCCCTGGGCGGGCAGAAGAAGCTCAAGGCCGCCAGCGTTCTCTGCGTTGGCACCGGCGGTCTCGGCTCGCCCCTCGCCATGTATCTCGCGGCGGCCGGGGTCGGCAAGCTCGGCATCGTTGATTTCGACGTGGTGGATTACAGCAACCTGCAACGCCAGATCCTGCACCACACGCCCGACGTCGGGCGGCCCAAGATTGAGTCGGCGGTCACCAAGCTGCGCGCCATCAACCCGAACATCGAGATCGTCGCCCACGAGACGCTGTTCACGGCGGAGAACGCGATGTCCATTGCCCGCGAGTATGACATCGTCGCCGACGGAACCGACAACTTCCCGACGCGCTACCTCACCAACGACGTGTGTGTCCTGCTCGGCATCCCCAACGTTCACGCCAGCATCTTCCGCTTCGAGGGCCAGGCGTCGGTGTTCTACGCCAAAGAAGGCCCATGCTACCGCTGCCTCTACCCCGACCCCCCGCCGCCGGGCGAGGTGCCGTCCTGCGCCGAGGGCGGCGTGCTGGGCATTCTGCCCGGCCTCCTCGGCACCATCCAGGCCACCGAGGTCATCAAACTCATCCTGGGCATCGGCGAGCCGCTGATTGGGCGGCTGCTCCTGTTCGACGCCCTGAGCATGAACGCGCGCACGGTGCGGCTACGCAAGAACCCGAGCTGCCCCATCTGCGGCGAGCACCCGACGATTCACGAGTTGATAGACTACGAGGAGTTCTGCGGTGTGCCGATCGGCGGCGAGGCGCCGGAAGCGGACCAGACGGACCTGCGGTGGCAGATTTCGCCGCGCGAGGTCGAGACCAAGCTCGAAAGCCATGACCCCAACTTCGTCCTTGTGGACGTCCGCGACCCGCACGAGTGGGAGATCGGCCACATCGAGGGGGCGCACCTCATCCCGCTGGGCGACCTGCCCGCCCGCATGCACGAGCTAGACTCGCGCAACGACATTGTGCTCCAATGCCGCAGCGGGGTGCGCAGCATGAAGGCGCTCAACCTGCTGCGCGACGCCGGGTTCAGCCGGCTGAAGAACATGACCGGCGGCATCCTCGCCTGGGCCGACGAGGTTGACCCAGACATGCCGCGATACTAGAGCAGACGTGGCGGGGTGGCGATGTGAAATCGCGTCGTCACCCCGCCACCCGTCACTCCGTCACCCCGTCACCCCGTCACCCCGTCACTTCCCCGCCACCGGCAGCCACACCGTAAACACGCTCCCTTTCCCCATCTCGCTCGAGACGCTCACGCGCCCGCCGTGCGCCGTGACGATGCTTTCCACAAGGGATAACCCTAGCCCGGTCCCCTCTGACCGCCGCGCCGCTTTGCCGTTGCCGCGGTAGAAGCGCTCGAAGATGCGCGGCAAGGCGTCCGGCGGAATGCCCGGCCCGCTGTCGCTGACCGCGACCACCACCTGGTCCTTCTCGGCCCGCGCCGACAGGGCAACCTGGCCGCCCTGGGGCGTGTACTTGACGGCATTGTCGAGCAGGTTGCGCGCCACAATGCGCATCTGCGCCGTGTGCGCCAGCACCGGCGGCAGGTGGGCGGGCACGTCCACGCGCAGGCTCAAGCCCGCCTGACGCGCCAGCGGCGCGACGCTGTCCGCCACCTCATACAGCACGAGCGCCAGGTCAACCGGCTCCCGCGCCGGCTGATCGTGTTCCTCGACGGCGGCGAGGGCCAGCAGGTGGTCTACCAGGTCGCGCAGATGCTGCACATCCCGCTCCATCTGCGGCAGGTAGCCCTGGGTCATGGACGGGTCCTTGTCGCCGTAGGTCTGGAGCATCTCCAGGCGCAGCGCCAGGCTCGTCAGCGGGGTGCGCAGCTCGTGGGCGGCGTGGGCGGTGAAGGAGCGCTGCCGGTCGAGCATCGCGCGCACCTGGTCGGCCATCTGGTTGAACGCCTTCCCCAGGCGCTCGATCTCGTCCGGCCCCCCCGGCGTGACCGAGCGGTCGAGATGGCCCGCCGCGATGTCCTCCGTGGCGGTCGTGAGACTCTGGATCGGCCGGGCGATCTGCCGCGCCATCCAGACGCTGACCAGCGCCGTCAGGAGCAACAGGACGCCGCCGGCGGCGACCAGCATCAGCCATGTCCCGCGCATCTGGGCGTACAGCGGCGCCATCGGCACGGAGAGCTGGACGTAGCCGAGCATCTTGCCACTGTCCTCCGTCACGGGGGCGGCGATGAACAGGCGCTCGGTGTCGCTCCACGCATCTCGTCGTATCTCCGAGGCGTCGTGCCCTGCGCTCGCCCCCTCGATCTCGGCGTCGTCGTCCTCCGACTGGACGCGCACCTGGGAGTCGGTGCTGTAGAGGACGCGCCGATCATCGCCCACCAGGGTCACGCGGGCGCCGGTGCCCTCACTATATAGGCGCAGCAGGGCATCCAGGGCGCGCGGATCGAGGCGCTTGCCGCCCTTCACCGCCTCCAGCGCATCCCGCACGCCGTTCGCCATGACGTAGCTCTGGATCTCGAGGTCGTGGCGCGTCGCCTCCAGCGCCGCGTTCTGCAGCCGCAAGCCCAGCCACAGCACCAGGCCGCCGATGGCAAGCAGCATTAGCACCATGTAGGTCAGGATGAGCCGGCCTTGCAGGCTTCGGAGGAGTCTACGCATGGCCGTCGCTGGCCAGGTCGGCCAGCCGGTAGCCGTGCCCGCGCACCGTGAGAATCAGGCGCGGGGCCGAGGGGTCCGTTTCCAGCTTTTCGCGCAGCCAGCGAATGTGGACGTCCAGTGTGCGCGGGTCGCCGATCCACTGCTCACCCCACACGCGGTCCAGTAGGTCCTGCCGCGCCAGGGCATGGCCCGGCCGCTCCATCAGCGTCGCCAGGAGGTCGAACTCGCGCTGGCTCAACTCCACGCTCTGGCCGCTCCGCCAGACGCGGCGGGCCGTCCGGTCCAGGACAAGCTCGCCGACGGTGATGCGATCCGCCGGGAGTGTCGTCTCCTCGCGGTCCATCGCCCGCCGCCGCAGCAGCGCCCGCACGCGCGCCAGCAGCTCGCGAAAGCTGAAGGGCTTGACGATATAGTCGTCGGCCCCCAGCTCCAGCCCCATGACGCGGTCCATCTCCTGCCCGCGCGCCGTGAGCATGATAATCGGGACGGCCGACTCGCGCCGCAGCCGACGGCACACTGTGAAACCATCCATGTCCGGCAGCATGACGTCGAGAAGCACGACGGCGGGGCGGCCGCGCTGGGCAAATTCCAGCGCCGACGCCCCGTCCGCCGCGTGCAGCACTGCGTAGCCCTCGGCGCGCAGGCCGAAGATGAGCGGCTCGGCTATGCTGTCGTCGTCCTCAACCAGAAGCAGCGTCGTCTGAGATGTGTCCATCGCGCCTGGGCGGCCGCGTGTTTCGGGCCGCGAAGATCATGAGTACGCGGTACGTCGTCAGGAAAAAGATTGTGGCGGCGCTCAGCGCGTACAGGGCGACCACGGGCGTCGCCCGCGAGTCGGTTCCCGCCTGCAAGCCATGCGCCGTCGCCAGCAAGTATACCGCAAAACTCGCGTAGTGCACCAGCCGCCAGGCGCGCTGTCCGATGCGCTGCCGCACGTAGAAGGTGAAGGTCACCGGCAGCATGATGTAGAGCGCCAGTTGCCCCAGGCCGACGGCGAACGTCTCGTAATTGACGCTGCCAAAGGGCAAGGCAAGCTGGAGCGGCGTGTACGCCATGTAGCGGTCCCCGAGCAGGATGACCGCGTGAAACACGGCGTAGGCCAGCGCCCAGAGGCTCGTGAACTGGTGCAGCTCGAACACCGTCGGCCCGCCGGGCCAGGCCCGTGACACCTTGCTGGTCATGGAGAGGCCGAGGGCCAGCGACAGCCACAGCAGCGTGTACGCGACGAGCGCGGCGCCGCGCGAGAGATACCAGTAGCCCTTCGGCGCAACCCCTACGAGCGTCTCGGCGAGGGCCGGCGCCCAGATCGGCAGCACGACGACGGCCGCCGCCGCGCCGAGAACGATCCCTATCAGGGCCACCATTCCCCACGCCACAGCCTTCCCGGAAGGCAGGTTATTGTTGGGCGTAATTACAGCCATCCATGTCTCCAATACCAGGTTCATTGTAGCGCCGACTTCCGTCGGCTCTTCGAGAGCGAGGCCGACTGAAGTCGGCGCTACAGGCGCATCAGCGGGACGACTTCGTCTTGGTGACGGGCTTGGGCGCAGGCGCGGGCGCCGGGGCCGCCACACCCGCCGATTTCTTGGCGGACGGGTTGCTCGCGGCCTGCGCCTGAGCCGCCGCAACGTCCACGACGACAGGCGGCGGGGGGGGCGGCGGCGGCGCGTCCACAGCGCGCAGCGTCGGCTCTGGCGGGGGCGGCGGGAGGGGCGCGGCGGGCTGCTGCGCGGGGCGAGGGGCAGCCGGCGCTGGCGCGGCCGGACGGACGGGCGCAGCAGCAGCTTTCGGCTTCTCGGCCGGCATCGTGTTGAGTTGCGGCGCTTCAGGCATCTGAAGCGGCGTGACGGTGGCGAACACGAGCGGGCGGCGCTGCAAGGCGGTCAGCGTCGGCACCGGCGGCAGACCGGCGGCAAAGTCGGCCCACGGGTCGGGCGGCGCAGCGGCGACAATGGCGGTGGTCGTGTCCGCGCCGGCGGCCCCATCCTGGGCGATGCTCAGGGTGGCCCAGGCGCCCAGGGTTCCGCCGAGCGCGGCGGCGGCAATCAGGAGCTTCGCTCCGGTCGCTACGGATCGTCGGCTCTTGCCGACTGGCTTGGCTGGCATGCGTGCGCTCCTTTAGTCGTCGTGCTCGGACTCGTGCTTCTTGCCGCCATCGTCGTGCTTCCCAGAGCTAGCCTTGCTGGGAGCGGACGCCTGGGGCGCTGGCGGCGGCGCTGAAGCGACAACCACGGCCGCCGCCCCGTTGTACAGCACCTGCCCCGTGTCGGCGTGAACGTAGACAAGACCGCGGTCGAACGGGACTTCATACGCCGGCGCGCCCTGGAACGAGACGAGGTCCGGATCACCGGCCGGCGTAGCGCCGGGCGCGGCGCTCCCCGCAATCGCCGCCGCCATCGTCGGCGTGACCTTGTGGGCCGGCGCCGGCGAGGGTGGGGGCGGGGGCGGTTGAGCCACCTGCGCCGCGGCTGCTCGCGCTGCCGCAGCCTGGGCCGCCTGGGCCGCCTGCACCTGCGCCGCGGCCGCTCGCGCTGCGGAGTCAGCGTCGGCGGCCTGCTGCCGCGCGGCGTCTAGTTGCGCCTGAAGGGCGCGTTGCTGGTCATACGCCGCTTGCAGGCGATCTGTCAGATCGCGCTGCTGCTGCTGCGCCTGCTCGACCTGTGACGCCAGGCTCTGCTGGCGTTCGTAGGCCTGCTGATTCTGCTCGTTCGCCTGTTGGAGATGCTGGTTCGCCTGCTGGAGCGACGCCTGGTAGACGGCCTCGCGCTGGGCGATTACGGCCTTCACTGGCGAGACGGTGGCCTCGGCGGGCGGCAGGGCGGCGGCCTCGGCGGACGCGGCGGCGGCGCGCGCCTGCCAGCGGACGGCGACTCCGCCGGCAATGACCAGTACGAACGCCGTCAGCCCGACGGCGATAAGCAACGCAACTCGTTGTGACATGGCAGACCCTCCCAGAATTTGTCCGTTACCACTATACTTGAGCGCGGGGCCGTTGTGGTTAACACCCATTTAAGCCGACGTTAAGGCGATGTTAAGAGCCGAGAGGCATAGCACCTGCTGTCATGAGGATAACTTTCCGCCACCTGTCTTCGTCTATAACAGTAGAAGGGTCTGCGTTGTAGATACCCTGGCTGTCCACGCTCGCCGCCGCCAAGAAAGCGATACAATGTATAGGAGTCTCGGGATTGGTTTTCTCGCGCTGGCCCTACTCGCGGGCCTGACGCTGGCGGCCGTCTTTGCTGCGCCGGCGACCGTGTCCCTCGCCGACGCTACCCCGGCAACGTATGTGCAACTTCCCGTGCTAGGCTACGTGGGAAACGACGGGGCCAAGGCCGAGTGGGTTATCGAGGCGCAGAACATCGGCAGCACCTGGACAAAGGTCGGCCTGCTGCTGTTCTCCGACAATCAGGGGCTGTGCCAGCCCCAGGCCGCGCCACCGTTCAAGCTGGAGTGCTCCGGCCTGCTGAAGCCAGGCTCCGCCTGGACCTGGACGAACGCCCAACTCCCCGGCGCCGCCCGCAGCGCCGTCGCCTTCAGCTTCAGCCCCTCGCCCGCCGACAACCCCAACTATTATCGCTGCGACCAGGTGGCGGCGCTGCGGGGGCAGGCCTGGCCGGAGGGGTGGCCGGGCGTCTCGCCCACGCCGGGGCAATTTCCCTTCGCCTGGCACGTCTTCGCCGGGCAGCCCATCGCCGTCGAGGTCGTGCGCAAGAAGCCCGGCAACGTCAACGCGACGTTCGTCATGTCGGGCAGCTACAACGGCGTCGGGGCGGCGCAGGCGGGCCGCTACGATCCGACGTTTGGCGGCTATGCGTACTACGCGCCCGCCGTCTACAGCGGCTACGGCGGCTTCAATACCTGGCTGTACATCCAGAACGGCGGCACGGAATGCACGTCGGTCGAGCTGTGGTTCAAGGCGCAGGACGAGTGCCTGCGTAGCCAGATTTGCTCGATCAGCCAGCTCTCCCCCGGCTACACCAGCGTCTTCAACGTCAGCACCTGCCTGCCCCAGGGCATCCTGAGCGCCGCCTGGGTGCGCGCCAGCCAGCCCCTCGCCATCGTCGCCGACCAGATCGGCCCCAACCTCCTGATGACGTACAACGGCATCGCCGCCGAGCCGTGCTACACCGCGGGCGGCGGCTGCCTCGACGACGGCGGCGGCTCGCAGGTCGCCTACGGCCCGCTGACGTACCGCGAGCAGCAGGGTTGGGACACGCGCATCTACGTCCAGAATCTCTCCGGGACGGTCGCCGCCAAAGTCAAGGTCTACTTCCTGGACCACGGCGGCGGCATCATCACGACCATGGTGGATTGGGTCTGCCCGCGCGGCGCGGGGGTCTTCTACCTGCCCCTGGTCAACAATCTACCCGGCAACTATGTCGGGGCGGTGCGCGTCGAGAGCCAGGCGTGGACAAGCCCCGGCGATCCTCTGGTCAGCGCGCCGAACATCACAGCGACAGCGGAGCTGATCCAGTACAACGGCGTCGCCGGCAGCAGCCCGCTCCAGGCCGTCGCCTACAACCTGCTCACCGAGAGCGAGGGCTACACCTGGCAGGCGGGCGCGGGGCAGGGCGGTCTGGCGTCAGGCGTCGGCCTCATCGCGGTGCCGAGCCTGCTCCAGCGCGGCAACTCCCTGGGCCTCGAGACCAGCCTCGCCATCCAGAACATTGTCCCCTACCCCGGCTTCACCAACTTCGTCCTGTTCATCTATGACCAGAACGGCTTGATAGACTACGTGTGCGAGCAGCTGGGCCAGCAAAGCGTGGAGTACATAGACTTCTCCACCTGGGGCGTGATCAACGCCGGGTTCAAGGGCAGCGCCGTCATCAGCGCTACCTACTGGCAACACACCGTCTTCGCGCCCAACGGCGCTTCGCTGCGCAACGTCGTCGGCCTGGGCGCGGTCAAGATCGAGCGCGTCGTTCCCAACGGTACCGTCGCCATCGCTGGCGACGTGGCCTCGGCCTCGGAGGGCTTCCCCATGCCGCCCGGCTTCGACTTCGGCGGCTTCCCGGTCGTCTGCCCCGGCATCCCGGCCACCTGCGCCCCCGTCACCCTGACGCTGACAGCGTGCAACGGGAGCTTCACCTCGCCCGGCTCCATCTACGCCGGCGCGACCGTCACGGTGACTGACATGAACGGGGCTGTGGTCGGCGCGCAAACCGTGAGCGCCAGTGGCGTCGTGAGCTTCCCCAACCTGACCTCAGGCCGGCCGTACACGATCGCGGTCTCGCCGCCGCGCCGCCCCATCCCGTTCCCTGGCGGTGGTGTGGACAGCATAGACATCGCCGCGTTCAGCCAGGCGTTCACGATCCCCTGCCAGGCCGTCGCCGGCAACGTGTCTATCAGCCTGGGGCCGCCGACCGGCGTCGTCGCCGGCGCCCTGGTCACGGCATGCAGCGCCGGCCTCGCCCAGCCGCAGGCCAACGTCGAGGTGCAGCTCTGGCTGCCGGCCGGCGGATCGAGCAACCCTAGCGGCGTCTACCTGCAGAGCGCCTACACGAACGCCGACGGGTTCTTCCGCTTCCGCCCGGTGAACCCATGCCTGACATACGACATACGCGCCGTCATCGGCTCGTCCACCCTGGTGGCGTCGGGCATCCTCGGCGGCGCGGAGACGGTCCAGACCGGCCCGACGGCGAGCCAGCCCCAGCAGTACGTCATCAGCGCCGCCAACGGCCAGGTGTGCGACGTGCGGCCTGACCCGCCGTGAGCCGCGCTTGACTCGTGAGCCACTATCGGGTATACATTGTTATGTGATGTTACGTGTTGGTCACTTTGGGACCCCATGAAGCGACTCTGGCTCACAGGCGCTCTTCTGATCGTGCTGGCCGTCGCCAGCTACCTGTTTGTCTACCGGGACCGGGTCTACCTGGGCGTCCACGTCACGGGCTACGACCTGGGCGGCTTGACGCGCCCGCAGGCCGAGGAGTTCCTGCGCGGGCAGGTCGCGCCGGCCCTGGCGCGGCAGACGGTTCAGATGCGCGCCGGCCAGAAGCTCTGGGCGCCGACGTACAACGACCTGGGCGCGCGCCTCGATCCCCAGGCGACCGCAGACCGCGCCTACGCCGAAGGCCGCCAGGGCCTTCTCGCCCCGCTCCGCCCGTTCCTGCTCCTGCTCCACGCCACGGACGTTGACCCCCGCATCGCCGTAGACGCCGCCACGTTCAACGCCTACCTCAACCGCCTGGTAAGCGGCGTCGCCGTCGCGCCCAAGGATGCGACGGTCGCCGTCGCCGGCTCCACGACCTACGCCGTCCCGGCCCAGCGCGGCCTGCGCCTGGACACGCCGGCCGTGGTCAGCGGACTTCAGGAGCTATTCGCGCGCGGCGCGGGTGGCACGCTTGAACTGCCCCTGACCGATGCGCTGCCGCAGGTGTCGGATTCGACCGACGCCGCGCGCCAGGCGGCCCGCGTCATCGCCGCCCCGCTCACCCTCGCCTACGCCGACCGCACCTGGACGCTCAAGCCGGGGGACATGGAGCCGATGCTGGCCTACCGCATTGACGACGGCGACCGCCTCACCGTGGACCTGGACAAAGCCCAGCTCCAGCGATGGGTCGCCAGGCTGGCCGCCGACATTGACCGCCCAGCGCGGGATGCGCGGCTGAAGTGGGACACGGCGGCCAAGCGAGTCTCGGTCGTCCAGCCGAGCCAGTCGGGCCAGAACCTCGACGTGTTCGCCACCACGGACCGGCTGCGCGAGGCAGCGCTGGCGGCGACAGGCGCGCCGGAGGCGTCGCCCACCGAGCGCCGGGTACAGGCCGTCGTCAAGGAGACACCAGCGCGCATTGACGCCGGCCAGGCCGACAACCTGGGCATCCGCGAGCTGATCTGGGAGGAGACGAGCTTCTTCCAGGGGTCCGAGGCGGGGCGCGTGAAGAACATCACCCTCGCCGCGTCCAAGTTCGACGGCCTGGTCATCCCGCCGGACGCGGTGTTCTCGTTCAATGACATCGTGGGCGAGATCAGCGGAGCGACGGGCTACGACGAGACGCTCATCATCGTAGACAACCAGACGCAGCGTGGCGCGGGCGGCGGCGTGTGCCAGGTGTCTACCACGCTCTACCGCGCCGCCTTCTGGTCCGGGCTGCCGATTGTGGAACGCTGGGCGCACGCCTACCGCGTGAGCTACTACGAGCAGGGCAACAAGCCGCTGGGCCTGGAAGCCACCATCTTCACGCCCAACGTGGATCTGAGGTTCAAGAACGACACGGGCAAGCCCATCCTGATCCAGACGGCGGTCAACCCGGCCAACTCCAGCCTCACCGTGCGCTTCTACGGCACAAAGCCGGCGCGCGAGGTCAGCATCGAGGGGCCGACGATCAGCAACCGCCAGCCGCCTGGCCCGCCGGTCTACCAGGACGACCCGACGCTCCCCGCCGGCCAGCAAAAGCAGGTCGAGTGGCCGCGCGAAGGCATGGACATCAAGTACAGTCGGGTCATCAAGCAGGGCGGCCAGGTCGTCTCGCGCGACAATTTCGTCAGCGAATACATCCCCACCCAGGCGACATTCAAGGTCGGAAAACGGGCCTGAGCCGTATCCCGGTCTGCCATTTTGCGTTAGATACATGGAACGCGCCTCCCCGCGCGTGCGTCCTGTGTTGTCTACGAAAGGCAGTCATGACGGATACAACGCTCCGTTCGCTCGATGAGCCATCGGGCAATTCCCAGCTCGTACGCATCGGTTGGGTCGTCGCTACCGCCGGCGTCCTGGTCGTCGTCTTGATCGGCGGCTTCCTGCTGGGCCGACAGGCGTCGGACGACTCCAAGCCGGTTGAGCTTGGCATGCGCCCCGTCGCGCCGGCTCGCATGCAGTCCCTCGTGCCCGCCGTTGGCGTGAACGAGAGCAGCGCCGGTGTGACTGTTGGCCTCGACCGCGCCGGCGCAGCCAACCTCGGCCAGCCGGCCCCGGACTTCGCTCTCCAGACGCCGGATGGTCAGACAATCCGCCTCAGCGACCTGAAGGGCCGCCCGGTGCTGGTGAACTTCTGGGCGACGTGGTGCGCGCCGTGCGCCATCGAGATGCCGGCCCTGGAAGAAACCTACCGCAAATACAAGGATCAGGGGCTTGTGGTATTGGCCGTCAACCAGGCGGAAGGAGCCGACACGGTCAGCCAGTACATGCGCGAGCATGGCCTGACCTTCCCGGCCGTCCTCGACAAGGATACCTCCATAGCCCAACTGTACCGCGTCACCGGCTACCCAACAACCTGGATCGTGGACCGCCAGGGTAACTTGCAGCAGCTCCGCCGCGGCGGCTTCACGAGCGCGGCGCAGATCGAGTCGCTCGTCGCCGGGGCGCTTGGCTCCGGACGCTGATATGTCCCGCAAACACAACCGCGCAGCCCGCGCTCAACAACCGCAGCCCGCGCCCGCCCCGACCGACAGCGCGCGCGAAATCGTCGTCAAGCCCATCCACCTCATCCTCGGAACTGTCATCATCGTCGCCCTGGCCCTCCTGATCTTCGTCGGCCTGCCGCGCCTCATTGGCGGCCAGCCGTCGCAGTCGGTGGCTTCGGCGCCGGCCGCCCCCATCGCCCCGTCGGCCGGCGGCAACGCCGATGTTCCGCCAGGGGCCGTCCAGTTCGAGAACGGTCTGCCGGTGCAGCCGGGGGGGATGGGCAGCGCCTCGGCCAACGCCCAGCTCGGCCAGGTTGTCTACCCCAGCGGTGCGAATCGGCCGGACTCGACGCCGGAGGGCTTCCCGATGGAGGGGGCAGCCGACGCGCCCATCACCATCCTGGAGTTTGCCGACTTCCAGTCTCTCTACTCAAAGCCGTTTGCGACGGACACGCTGCCAATGCTGCGGCAGAAGTGGTTCCCCACGGGCAAGGTGCGGCTCATCTGGCGCGACCTGGCCCTGAGCGGCCCAGAGAGCGAGGCAGCCGGCGCCGCGGCGTTGTGCGCCCACGAGCAGGGGCGCTTCTGGCCCTACCACGACATGCTCTTCGCGCGCCAGAAGGGCCAGAACGGGGGCGCGTTCAGCGCCGACAACCTCAAGGCCCTGGCGAAGGACGTCGGGCGCATGAACCTTGACCTGTTCAACAAGTGCCTCGACTCCGGCCGCTACCTGCCCGCCGTCCGCGCCTCGACGCTCGACGCCCAGAACAAGCAAATCTCCAACGCGCCCACCTTCTTCGTCAATGGCAAGAAGGTCGAGGGAACCCTCGACCCCGCGACCTGGGACGACATGCTGCGCGTCGGGAGCGGCGGCTGAGGCGACTCCCTCTGCAACATCCACCGGGCGGGCCTTTCGGCTCGCCCTTCGTCTCTCAACGTGACCTGAGTAGAACGACGGCTGTCGTTGCGAGGCCCCCACGCCCTATGACGGCATGCGCCGACACAAGAACGCGCCACGCTGTCATTGCGAGCCAGCTTCCGGGGGTATGGGGGGGCGAAGCTCCCCACTGGCGAAGCCATCCCCCGCCCTTGGTAGAGGCGAGCTAAGCAGCAACAGCGTAGCGTTCACCTGGCGGGAGGCGGCTTCGTCCTCCTATCGTCGTCCTCGCAGCGACAGCACGGTCTGTGTTCTGAGCAGCGCAGCAAAGCAAGCTCTGCCTGCTGAAGCAGGCTCGGAGGAGGTGTATTTTTGCTCAGCCAGCCATCTTCAGCAGGGTTTCGGGTCGCGCAAAGAAGATAGGAACGCCAAGGCGCAGAGGCGCAAAGGAAAACAACGGGGATTTCCCCTTTGCGTCTTTGCGCCTTTGCGTTCCCTTCTCTTGCCTCGCAATGACGGCCAGACATTTCAGCCTCGCATCCATTCGACCAATACCCATCAGCCAGCTATACTTTTCAGTCGTTCGAAATATCAATGCCAATCGTCCATTGAGGTGTGCCTATGCCAAGCCAGCCATCCAAAGAGCTAATCACGGTGCCGAACCCCTACCCAGATCGGGAGTACACCGTCAGCATCAGCTCGCCGGAGTTCACGTGCCTCTGCCCCGTGACGGGCCAGCCTGACTTCGCTGAGGTCCGCATCGTCTACACGCCCGGCCCGCGCATCGTCGAGCTAAAGTCCCTCAAGCTCTATCTGTGGTCCTATCGCAACGAGGGCGCCTACCACGAGCGCGTCATCAACCAGATCATGGACGACTTCATCGCCGTCTCTGACCCAATCCGCATCGAAGTCACCGGCGACTTCCTGGTGCGCGGCGGACTGCATACCGTCGTGACGACCACCTACGAGCGCGCGACCTATGCCAACGGCCGCCACGCCGCCGCAACACAACCTGACGCGGCCAGCGTTGGGTAGCCGGTGGGTGACGATAGAGCAGCAGTCCAGCCCACACGCTCAAGGTTCCCTATACTTCTGAGTGTGGTTTCTCCTCCTCCATCGAAGGAAGGGCCGCGCGGAACTGGGCGCCGCGCGGCCCTTCCTTTTGCCGCGTCAACGCCCACAGCCAGGGGAGTCTGAGACATGCCGACCGTACCCGTAATGGTGTTCAGCGACTATGTTTGACCGTGGTGCTTCATGGCCGTGTCCGGTCTGGACACGCTCAAGGAGAGCCGAGACGTAGACGTGGAGTTTCGCGCCTTCGAGCTGCGCCCGCCGGGCGCACCCCCCATCCCACCGGAGTACCGCGACCGCATCGCCGCCGGGTGGCCGCGCGTCGCGGCCATGGCCCGCGAGCGATTCGGCCTCGAGATGAACCAGCCCTCGCTGGCGGAGTCGGGCGGCACGCGCATGGCTCACGCCGGCGCGAAGTTTGCCGAGGCGCAAGGCCTGGCGGAGCGGTACCACCGCGCCGTCTTCCGCGCCTACTGGCAAGAAGGCCGCGACATCACCGTGGCCGATACCCTCGTGGACATCGCCCTCGAGATCGGTCTGGACGCCGACGCCTTCCGCGCTGCCCTGATGGACCCCACCTACCTGGAGCAGGTTCTGGCCGACGAGGGCTTCGCGGCGAGCGCCGGGCTATCCGGCGTGCCGGCGTTCATCTTCGGCGAGCGCTACCTGGTCAGCGGGGCGCAGCCGGCGGATGTCTTGAGGCAGGTCGCGGACCGCTGCATCGCCGAGGGCCTCGTGCAAGAGTGACGCGCGCGGGCCAATCGAGGATATTTGTTACCGCCAGGTGGTGAAATCTCCACGCGCAGCACTGCCGAGTCCTGGTATCATAGAGTTGTTCATGCGGCCTCAGTACAAAGCCGAGGCCGCTTGTGATGTATTTGCCAAAGCTCAATTGCCAATGTGGGAGTTCCGTACCACTCAAAGAGGAGACGATAATGCCGTATGGATATCATGGCCGCGTCCTCCACGTTGATCTGACCAATCGCCAGTTGGAGGTCGAGACCCCGCCCGACGAGTTCTACCGCAAATACATGGGCGGCAGCGCGATGGGCATGTACTACCTGTTGAAAGATGTGCCCGTTGGCGCCGACCCGCTCGGCCCCGACAACGTCCTGATCTTCAGCCTCAGCGTCCTCACCGGCACGCCCGTCCACGGGCAGAGTCGCGCGACAGCGACGGCGAAGAGTCCGCTGACCGGCGGCGCGGGCGACAGCCAGGCGGGCGGCTTCTGGCCGGCCGAGGCGAAATTCGCCGGCTTCGACGCCATCGTCGTCAAGGGCAGCAGCCCGACCCCGGTCTACCTGTGGCTCCACGAGGGCCAGGCGGAGCTGCGGGACGGCGAGCATCTGTGGGGCATGGACACCGCCGAGACCTGGACGACGCTGAAGAAGGAGCTGGGCGACGACCAGCTCGAAGTCAACTGCATCGGTCCCGCCGGCGAGAACCTGGTCAAGGTCGCCGCAATCATCAACATGGCCTGCCGCGCCCACGGGCGCAACGGCCTCGGCGCGGTCATGGGCGCGAAGAAGCTCAAGGCCATCGCCGTGCGCGGCCACATGAAGCCGAAGCTGGCGCACCGTCAGAAGGTGCTGGAGATGACGCGCTGGGGCCGCGACTTCATCAAGACCGACTTCGACAAGGCGTTTGGCAAGTACGGCACGGCCGGCATCGTCACCTCGCAGCACCACGCGGGCGGCCTGCCGACGCGCAACTGGAACTCCGGCTCGTTCGAGGACAACAAGAAGATTGACGGCAAGCTGATGTTCCGGACTTACCTGACCGAGCGCGACACGTGCTACTCCTGCGCCACCAAGTGCAAGCGCGTCGTCGAGATGAACGACCCGGAGTACGGCAAGATCGAGCCAATCTTCGGCGGCCCCGAGTACGAGAACATCGCCACCCTCGGCTCGTACTGCGGCGTCGGCTCGATGGAAGCCATGATGAAGGGCAACGAGCTGTGCAACAAGTACGGTCTCGACGCCATCGGCGCGGGCGCGACGATTGCCTGGGCCATGGAAACGAACATGAACGGTCTCCTGCCCCGCGAGTACGTCGGCGACATGGACCTCCAGTTCGGCAACGGCAAGGCGATGATCGCCTGCCTCGACGCGATGACGTACCGCCAGGGCGCGCTCGGCGACCTGCTGGCCGAAGGCTCGGCCGGAGCCGCCCGGCAGCTCAACAACGGCTCTGAGGACTACCTCATCACCGTCAAGAACGCCGAAGCCCCGGCGCACATGCCCCAGGTTAAGCGCAGCCTGGCGCTCATCTACGCCGTCAACCCGTTCGGCGCCGACCACATGTCCGCGGCCCACGACCCGGGCTATGATCCGGACAGCTACGACCCCGTTCGCCTGGCGCCGCTCGGGCTGAACAACCCGCAGCCGGTGACCGTGCTCAACCCGGCGAAGGTCGAGTGGACGGTGCGCACGCAGCGCCTGTTCAGCCTGATGGACACGCTGAACCTGTGCCAGTTCGATTGGGGTCCGACGTGGGAGATGTATGAACCGAGCAAGCTGCCGGAGTACGTGAACGCCGTCACCGGCTGGGACGTCAACATAGACGAGCTGCTCGAAGTCGGCGAGCGCCGCATCAACATGATGCGCGAGTTCAACGCCCGCGAGGGTATGGGACGCGAGGCGGACAAGCTGCCCAAGCGCCTGCACAAGGTGCTGGAGGATGGCGCGAGCGCCGGCCTCGGCGTCACTGTGGAGGAGCTGGAAGCGGCGAAGGACGTCTACTACGAGATGTCGGGGTGGGATGTCGTCACAGGCATGCCCAAGACAGAGACGCTCGAGCGCCTCGGCCTGGCGTGGACCCGCGAGTACGCATAACCGCCGATCAATGCTTCGCTGACGCGCGCCACGACCGGCTCGGCAGAACGCAGCCACCCTCACGGTGAGGGTGGCTGCGTTTGTTTTGCCTCCGTAATGACCTCTTCACTCAGCGTTATGGACTCTCAACGCCCGAACAGCCATCCTGCCATTATACTAAAGGCCATAGGTCGTCGTTAGTTAGCCCTGGAAAGTAAGTCGTCCCGGAGCCTAGATGAGCGCACACGTCCTGATTGTAGACGCAGATTCCAGCGCCGCCAGCGTGACCCAGGCTGGTGTGGGGCGCCTCGTGCCCGACGCCACCCTCGCCGTCGTCGGCTCGACACGCGAAGCCTGGCAGAGCGCCCAGCGCCACCATCCCGACGTCCTGATCATTGATCCGTCGCCGGACCCCTTCGGCTGCGCGCGGCTCATCGGCCTGCTGCGCGAGCAGCACGTCCCGGTGCGCGTCATCGTCCTGGCGTCGCGCTCCAGCCCCGCCCTGCGCCGCGACCTCGAGCGGCTGGGGGTCACCGACTACATCCACAAGCCCGCACCGCTCCCCCAACTCCTCCAGAAAGTGCAAAGCGCCCTGACGTAGAGGTCAGGGCGCTTGCTTTGCGGG
Source organism: Anaerolineae bacterium (assembly GCA_046328525.1). Classification (GTDB taxonomy): domain Bacteria; phylum Chloroflexota; class Anaerolineae; order Epilineales; family JAHCIE01; genus JBDHWG01. The sequence goes on along the minus strand of JAXLWK010000003.1, from coordinate 224,751 downwards.
GGACGTGCCGTCAGCGGCGAACACCGTCGCCGCGATCACTCGGTGTAGGCGATAGCAGGTAGCCCGTGCCGCGCACTGTGAGAATGTAGCGCGGATTGGCCGGGTCCGGCTCCACTTTCTGCCGCAAATGGTAGATATGGGGCTTGACCAACTCCGTCGCCTCGAAGAGATCGGCCTCGTACCCCTGGGCGCACTGCACAATCTGCTGATAGGTCATGACCTGGCCGGCCTGCTGCGCCAGGCACACCAGGATGCGGAACTCGGTCGGGGTCAGGTTGAGCACCTGGTCGCCGCGCCGCGCGATCTGCTTCCACGTGGATATCTGAAGGTCGCCGACTGTTATCCAGCCGTCGGTGGAGGCGATGTCCCGCTTCGACGCTTCCTGGTTCCCCTCCAGCTCCGTCACCACGGACGCCAGGGTCTGCATCAGGCGGCGCTTGCGGCGTTCCTCGCGCTGCGCCGTCAGCGCCGCGTCCACGCGCGAGATGACCTCCTTCGGACTGGCCGTCTTGAGCATGTAGTCGAAAACGCCCAGGTGCAGCCCCTCGATGGCGCTCTCCAGCGAGCCGTGGCCCGTCAGGATGATGATGGCAACCTCGGGCAGGCGCTCGCGGGCGCGCTGGGCCACCTCCAGCCCGCTCAGCCCCGGCATCTTGAGATCGAGCAGCAGCAGGTCGAACGGGCGCTGGTATACTAACCCAAGCGCCTCTTCTCCCGTACCGGCTGTGCTGACGTCGTAGCCCTGGCGTTTGAGCATCTCCGCGATTGTCGTGCGGATTGGAAGCTCGTCGTCTACGACCAGGATTTGAGCGGGCGATTGAGTCATGACAGCGTCCTTTCTACGTTCCACCTTACAAGCGCGGCCGGTAGGGCAAGGCCACCCTAAACGTTGTGCCTTCCCCTTCGCGGCTCTCCACCTCAATCTGGCCGCTGTGCTGGGTCACGATATGCCCGCAGATAGCCAGCCCGAGGCCAGTGCCTGTCGGCTTGTTCGTGAAAAACGGCTCGAAAATGCGCGCCCGGATCGCGTCGGGTATGCCGACGCCTGTGTCCTGGATCTCGACAATGGCGACGGACGGCCCGGCCTCGGTGCGGACGGTCAGCGTGCCGCCGTTGGGCATGGCGTCAATGGCGTTCAGCACCAGATTGAGGAACACCTGGCGCAGCTGGTCGTCGCTGCCGAGGACTCTGGGGAGGTCCCGCGCCGGGGCGAAGATCATCTTGATCGCGCCGTGGCGCATGTTCAGGCCGGCCAGCGCCAGCGTCTCTTCGAGGATCTGGTTGAGGTCACACGGCGCCATGTCGCCCCGCGTCGGCCGGTAGAAGTCGCGCATGCGCTCGATGATCCCGGCGATTCGGGTGAGCTGGTCCCGCGCCATCGCCAGGTAGGGCGAGCTCTGCTGATCGGGCGGCAGGTCCTCTTCCAACAGGTACAGGCAGTTGCGCGCCGCGTACAGAGGGTTGTTGATCTCATGGGCGATGGATGCCGAGAGCTGGCCGACGGCCGCCAGACGCGCCGCCTGGAGCATACCGGCTTCGGCGTGGTCCAGGCGTTCGGCCATCATGCGGTGCTGCTCTTCGAGCCGTTCCACTTCGGTCGAGAGGCTCGCCGCCTCGCGCCGACTGCGCTCCTCCAGAATCGCTGCCGCCGCCAGGTTCGACAGCCCCTCCAGCGTCCCACGCGCCTCGCGGGCGAAAGGCCCCTCGCCGCTCTCGCGCACCAGGCGCAGGACACCCAGCACAATGTCGTGGGCGATGAGGGGGAACGCCAGCACGCCGGTCGGCAGCTCCGTCGTCCCGAATGCCTCCAGGATTCGCTTGCGCTCCTCAGGCCCAACACCGCCCAGCCAGGCATCGTACTCGTGCCGCGACTCTACCCCCTGGAATTGGCGTGTGGTGAAGGCGCGGCCGACGAGGGCGAAATCCGTCGGCACGCTGATCTGGGGCACGCCCTTGAAACCGACACTGGCGCGCAGCACGAGGCGATTATTCACGTCGTCAAACAGATAGACGGCGCCGTGCTGGGCTTCGGCCACCAGGCCCATGGCGTAGTTGATGGCTTTTTGGAGAACAGCGTCGAGGCTACGCGCCAGCAACAACTGCTGGCTGAACTGAAGCAGGACGTTGAGATGGGCGGTTCGGCGCAGGACCTCGGCTTCCAGCTCGTCCGCCGCCCGCTTGCGGTCGGTGACGTCGCGGATGACGCTGATGACCAGCATCCCATCCGGCGTTTCAAAGGGGCTAAGGCTGATCTCGACGGGGAATTCGCTGCCGTCTTTGCGGCAGGCCACGAGATCCAGGCCGCTGCCCATAGGGCGCGTGGACGGCTTGTGGTAATAGGCGTCGCGGTGGCGCTCGTGGAGTGCGCGGAGCTGCTTTGGCAGCAGAATCTCGACGGACTGCCCGACCATATCCGAGCGCTGATACCCGAACAGCCGCTCGGCCTGGGTGTTGGCGATCACAATCGTACCGGCCGCGTCCACAATCACGATGGCGTCCGGAGCAGCCTCGAGCAATCCCTGGAACCGCGCGTCGGCGGCTCGCTGCTCAGGCGACATTTGCACACTACCATTGGGTTGCGGGGACAGCACACCTGGCAGCTTGCCGGCCTGGCCTGCGTTTGCCCTGGATTGCATACCCGTTCATCTCCTATCACGCGCCGAGTCTTTAACACCACAATGATACGGGATTTGTGTGAATCGGACAACCGCAGCGTTGCGATTCGATAACGTGGAGTGAGTGACCATTTACAGCCTTCCCTGGATTTGTGTCGTATACTGCTGAACATAGACACTCGGATGTCCCACGGTCTCAGGAACATCCCAATCAGAAACCCAGGTCACTCAGGAGGAACAAGAACAATGTCCGCAAAGATCGTCACCCGCAAGAATACCATCGTCGAAGACCCGCCGCTCGCCCGCTTCCTGTTCTCAGACACGCGCATGGCGATTGTCTGGCTCGTCATCCGCGTCTGGGTTGGCTGGCAGTGGATCCAGGCCAGCCTGCACAAGATCGGCGACCCCGGCTGGGTCGGCGACGGCAGCGCGCTCAAAGGCTTCTGGATGGGCGCCGTGGCGGCCCCCAACGGCAAGCCCGTGATCTCCTTCGACTGGTATCGCAGCTTCATCCAGTTCCTGCTCGACACTCAGTCTTACGTCTGGTTCGGCAAGGTCGTGGCTTACGGTGAATTCCTCGTCGGTCTCGCCCTCATCATCGGCGCGTTCGTCGGCCTGGCCGCTTTCTTCGGCGCCCTCATGAACTGGAACTTCATCATGGCCGGCTCCGCCAGCACCAACGGCTTCCTCCTGCTCCTCGCCATCCTCCTGGTGCTTGCCTGGAAGATCGCGGGGTACTACGGTCTGGACTACTTCCTCCTCCGCTGGCTTGGGGTGCCCTGGAAGACTACCGAGGTGGACCAGCCACAGAGCGGGGTCCAGGCTGCGCCGGCCAAGTAGCGGCCGCCACAGCGCACGATTATGTGACGTGGCAGTCGCACAAGAAGACTCCATCGGAGGGGCACACAGCCGTGTGCCCCTCCCTGCCCCGTTTTGAGGAGCGAGCGATGATCAAGACGATCCTCGCACCCCTGGACGGCTCAGAGCTGAGCGAGCGAGCGCTTCCGACTGCCATCCGCCTGGCGCAGGCGGTCGGCGGGCGGATTGTCCTCGTTCGCGCCGCGTGGGCCGCCGGGCTGAACGACGATAGCCTCGAGGCCCAATTGAATGCCGTGGGAGAAGCCGAGGGCTATCTCGACGCGGCGGCGCGGCGCGTGGCGCGTCACGGCGTCGCCGTGGACGCCGTCGTCCCGTATGCGCGCCCGGCCGACGCCATTCTTCTCGAAACCGACCTCCGCCGGGCGGACCTTGTGGTCATGACGACCCACGGCCGGTCGGGGCTGGGGCGCTGGGTCTACGGCTCCGTGGCCGAAGCCCTGATTGCCCGCAGCCGTGTCCCCGTCTGGCTGATGCGCCCTGACGGCCCCGTCGAGCCGGCCCAGCCCCGCGCTCGCCTGCTTGTTCCCCTCGACGGCTCGCCTTTTGCCGAGGCCGTGCTGCCGGAGGCGGTCGAGATTGCCCGCGCCCTGGATTGGACCGTTGTGCTGATGCAGGCGCTGAGCGCAGGCGGCGCAGCCTCCGCAGCCTCGGCGACGGACGAGCCTGGGCAAGACGGCCATGACGCCGACGAGGGCGCGGCCGATGCCCAACGCTACCTGGCCGGGGTTGCGGCCGGCGTCAAAGCCGAGGGCCTGCGCGCGCAGACGATGGTGCGGCTCGGCGCGCCGGCGGCGGCCATCCTGGACGAGGAACGCGCGGCGGGCATGGGTCTGATCGCCATGGCGACGCACGGGCGCACCGGCCTGTCACGTCTGTTGATGGGCAGCGTGGCCTCGTCGGTGCTGCGCCGCGGCGGCCTGCCGCTCCTCCTGGCGCGCCCGTCCACCGTCAAAGCCCAGGAGCGAAAGGTAGACGTGTCGCATCCCGCCAGGCCAGAAGCCGACCGCTAGCAGCGGCCCTCACTCTGCCCCAACCAGCTCCGCCACTACAGGGTAGCGCGCGAAAACCTCCTCGCCGTGGGGCGCGTCCGCCAGGAACTCCGTCAGGTCGAAGCCGGCCCAGTGCAAGTTCTCGTGGAGGCCGTCGCGCCAGCGGCGGCTGGCTGTGACGTCGTAGACCTTGCCCTGGTACGCGACGTAGGTCGGGCCGCGGCCGGCGCCGTCGTAGCGGCGGAGCTGCATCGGCGTAAGCCTGGGCAGTGACACCTGGGCCGCGCCTACTGCCGCGCCATCGCCACGCGCAGCCGCTCCTCAGGCGTGATGAGATGGTCGGCATCGTCAATGCCCACGTCAATCTGCACCCAGTCGATCTTGCCGTTGAAAGTGCTCGTGTGCATCGTGTAGTCTTCCGCCACCGGCGAGGCGGTGTCCGAACCTACGTCGGTTGTTTCGTCCATAGAGAAGATGAGGGGGATTGTGAGCGGGAGGCGGCCCTCACCGACCTGGTCGCCGTCCACGAACAACGAGACGTGTCCCCCCTTGGCCAGCCCGCCGCCATCGTAAGCGAACTCCATCCGTGCCTGATGTTTGCCGGCTGACAGGGGCGCTTGAGACTCGATGTAGAAGCGCTGGAGACCCAGAAGATTGTAGCAGTACTTGAGCCGACCGTCCTTGCAGTAGAGACTCCAGCCGCCAAAGGCGCCGCCCTGCGCGATGATGACACCACTAGCCGGCGCGTCTGCGACGGTGACTTCCGCTGTCACAGAGTGCGACTTGTTCTTGACGTTCAAAACTGTATTCTCGGTGAGGCGTCCCATGCCACCAAACAGCAGCTGCGAGTTGCCACGCGCAAGCACAGGGCGGCCGGCTAGAGCGGGATCGAACCGCTCGATGCGCCGGTCGTCCAGTGGCAGCACATTGTACTTGACAGCCTCAATGAGGAACAGGCGCTGCATCTCCGCCAGCTTCTCCGGCATCGCTGCGGCGAGGTCATGCGCCTGGCTCCAGTCCGTGTTGGTGTCGTACAGCTCCCAGACATCCTCGTCGTAGGGATGCAGTGGCTCCACCACCCACGGTGTGCTGTGGCGCGTGACGGCCGTCCAGCCCTTGTGATAGATGCCGCGGTTCACGAACATCTCGAAGTACTGGGTCTCGTGGCGCTCCGCCGCCCCGGCGTCATCGAAGGTGTACTTCATGCTGACGCCGTGCAGCGGCATCTGCTGGACGCCGTGGACAAAGAGGGGTTGCGGCAAGCCGGCGCACTCAAGAACTGTCGGGGCAACATCAATGACATGGTGGAACTGGGAGCGTATCGCGTTCCGTGCCGCGATACCCTTCGGCCAGTGGACAATCGTCCCGTTGCGCGTGCCGCCCCAATGCGAGGCGACCTGCTTGGTCCATTGGTACGGTGTGTCCATCGCATGCGCCCAGCCCACCGAGAAGTGGTTGTAGGAGTTGGGGCCGCCGAACTCGTCGGCATGCGCCGCCAGAAACTCAGGCGTCTCCAGCGCAGCCATGTTATTGAAGATGAAGCTCTCGTTGAACGTGCCGTTGATCGTTCCCTCGGCGCTGGCGCCGTTGTCGCCGACAATGTAGTAGATTAGCGTGTCGTCCAGAACGCGCAAGTCCCGCAAGGCATCCACGAGACGGCCGATGTGGTAGTCGGTATGCTCCAGGAACCCGGCGTAGACTTCCATCTGGCGGGCCAGAATCGGCTTCAGTGTCTCCGGCATCTCCTCCCAGGCCGGGATTTCGCTCGGACGCGCGGTAAGCTCGCAGTTGGGCGGGATGACCCCCAGCTGCCTCTGTCGCGCGAAGATCGCCTCGCGGAGCTTGTCCCAGCCATCGTCGAACTGCCCCTTGTACTTATCGGCCCACTCCTTGGGCACATGGTGCGGGGCGTGGGTCGCGCCGGGCGCGAAGTAGACAAAGAAAGGTTTGTCCGGCATCAGGGCCTTCTGCTGGCGCACCCAGTTGATGGCCTTGTCGGTCATGTCCTGCATGAAGTGGTACCCCTCTTCGGGGGTCTTGTTGACCTCGATGGCCGTGGTGCCTTCGTAGAGCGACGGGTACCATTGGTTGGTTTCGCCGCCAATGAAGCCGTAGAAATACTCCATGCCGCCACCGCCGGTGGGCCAGGCATCAAACGGCCCCATCGGGCTGGTCTGCCACACCGGCACCTCATGGCACTTGCCAAACTGCGCTGTGCTATACCCATTCAGCTTCAGCACCTCCGGGAGCGGGGCGGCGGTGTTGGGGCGAAGTGAGTTGTAGCCGGGCGCCGATGTCGCGACCTCGGTGATGCCGCCCATGCCGACCGAATGGTGGTTACGCCCGGTCAAGAGCGCCGTGCGCGTGGGGGCGCAGAGCGCCGTGGTGTGAAAGCGATTGTATTTCAGACCATCCGCGGCGAGGCGTTCGGCGGTTGGGGTCGCGCATGGCCCACCGAATGCGCTCGACGCTCCAAATCCCACGTCGTCGAGCAGGATAATGAGGACGTTCGGCGCGCCGGATGGTGGGCGCAGCGGCTCGATGGGCGGGAACTGCGCATCTGACTCCTTGGCGTCGTAGGGGACGAGGCCAGAATACGGCTGATCCGGGATGGGCAAGTGCGTGCGTGGCTTGTTGGCGGAATAGTCCGTCACGGGTGGCCTCCTTGGGCGTAACCGGCGCGCTGGCAGGGTGCAGCGCCACAATCTATCTACTGCACGCTATTCTAGTGGCACGTCATCCGCGTGTCAACCCACTTTGCACGCCATAGGAGATAGGAGTTACGCAGTGCCGAGGCCAGGCTGTGGGATGGGGATGCAGGAATGGATTTTGGGAAAAGGGCCTTGTTATTGTATAATTGACTCGCAAGACCATTATCCCGCGCCTTCCCGTGGTCGGGCAGGTCAGGAACGGTCTTTTTTTGGGGCCTCGCGCAGACGGCCAGCGGGCGATGGCGCGGCTGCGGAGGCTACCGCCACGCGAGTCACTGGGGTGGACCGGGCCAATCCGCCACATACTCGCTTCAACAGGCACACCATGCCGCGCCGAGAGACGGCGCGGCCTCCTACGAAGGATGAGAGGTTAGAACAAGAAGTTTATGGCTACAACTGATGTCGCCGTGTTTGTGGATTTCGAGAATATCTATATCTCGATCCGCAATAAGTACGGCGAGCAACCGAACTTTGACAGCATACGCGACAAGTGCCAGGAATACGGGCGGGTCACCATCGCCCGCGCCTACGCCGACTGGTATCGTTACCCCCGCGTCACCAACGCCCTTTACGCCAACAGCATCGAGCCGATGTACGTCCCGACGTACTACTACGACCGGGAAGAGGGTCGCATCGGCCGCGCCATCAAGAACTCAGTTGATATCCACATGTGTATTGACTGCATGAAGACCCTCTACACGCACCCCAACATTGACACCTACGTCATCATCACCGGCGACCGCGACTTCATCCCGCTGATCAATGCCATCCGCCAGCAGGGAAAGCGCGCCATCGTCATTGGTGTGGCCGACGCGGCCTCCTCCCACCTGGCCCAGAGCGCCGACGAGTTCATCTTCTACTCGAACGTCGTCGGCCGCTATGACGAGGATGATGAGGAGGAGGATGGGCGGCGGACGGGCAAGCGCGAGAAGGACCCCTACACCGTGCTGGTGCAAGCCGTTAAGCTGTCGCGGCAGCGCGGCAACCTGGCGACTCTCGCCACGCTGAAGCTCCTCATGGTCGAGCTGATGGGCGATTTCGACGAAACCAAGCTCAAGGACAAGAAGGGGCGGCCGTTCTCGAAGTTCCGCGACTTCGTGCGCGAGGCCGAGCAGCGCAACCTGGTGCAGGTGTTCAGCAGCGGCTCCGTGACCGAGGTGTTCCTGCCGGGCGAGGACCCGCTGAAGCTGAGCCAGTTCGCGCCCGAGTCCCTCGACGACGAGATCGAGGTCATTCGCCCACGCCAGCCGGGGCCAGGCCCAACGGCGGCCACCGCTGAGAGCGCCGCCAAGTCGCGGTCGCGGCGCGGCGGGCGACGGGGCAAGCCGAGCCCGCCGCAGCCGCCGGCCGACAGCGCCGCCGAGGAGCCAGAGGCCAGCGTGGTCGAGGCGCCGGCCGTGGGCGAGCCGGAGGCTCCCGCCGAGCCGGAGGTGCTCGAGCCGGAGCTGGAAGGCGCGGACGGGAACGTCGAGGACATCGGCGACGAGGAATGGCAAATCTTCAACGAGATGATGGGGCAGTTCGACCAGCCGGTCCTGTTCATCGAGATCTTCGACAGCCTGCGCGCCCTGCGCAATAAGGAAGTCCTTGACCTCTCCAACAAGCAGATGAAGGAGATGATCAAGGAATCGATCAACCGCAAGATACTCGTGCGCAGTACGCGCGGCAACCACGCCTACTATCGCCTGAACCCCGACCTCCACCCGGACGGCGAGACCGACGACGATCCCGAGATCGAGCCGGCCGAGTAGCTGACACGGGCCGGGCGGAAGCCAGTCCACACAACAACTGACTTCCACCCGGCCCGTCGCATTTCCCCTATGGGACTCAATCTTCTTGCCTGGGCCGCGCTCGGCTACTTTGTCGGCGCCCTTCCGTCTGCCATCCTCGCCACCCGCCTGCCCCGCTGGGGCCAGGCCCCCCCGAGCCAGGGCGGGCCTGCCAACGCAGTCGCCGTCGCCCTCGACATAGCCAAAGGGGCCTTGCTCGCCTGGCTCGCGTCGCAGTTCGCCTGGTCGGCCTACGCCGTGACGGCCGTTGGCTTTATGGCCGTCGTCGGCCAGGGCTGGCCGGTCTGGACACCGAAACGCGGCAGCACAGGGCTGCCCACCGCCATCGGCGCCCTCGCCGTGGCCGTCCCGGCGGCCTTGCTCGTCGGCCTGGCTGCCTGGGCGCTGGTCTTCGCCCTTTCGCGCCGCCCGCTCACCGCGACCCTCGTGGCTGCGTCGCTGACACCGCTGGCGGCTGCCCTGCTGCATTACCCCGCGGCGGACGTGCTGCTTGCCCTCGGCGCCGCCCTGGTAGTGTTGATGCGTCAGAGGCAGACGTCTGAAACAATCGGCGGGCTTAAGTGACTGCCAGGGTCTCCATCTCGCGGCATGGGTGTGTGCGTTTAGCCTACGGCTCCGACCGTCTCGCCCTCACGATCCTCTGTGTCATCACGCTGACCTACGCCAAGATCCTGGCCGAGGGCAACGGCTTTGTGTTCGACCACGCCCAAATGGACAAAGGACGAAGGGCTACCGAACGCCTTCGTCCTTTGTCTTGCTTCCACACACTATACAGTTGACTTAGCCCGTGACGCGCCGCCCCGTGACCAGCCGCGCAATGGCGATCACCACGATCGCGCCGACCACGGCCGTAATCAGGGTCTCAATGTTGATGCCCGTGGTGTAGTCGGCGTGCAGGAAGATGCCGGCCAGCCAGCCGCCGACAATCGCGCCGACAACACCCAGCACCAGGTCGCCAATCAGACCGTACCCACTGCGCATGATCATGCTCGCGATCCAGCCGGCGAGCAAACCGATAACGAGCCAGGCTATGATACTCATTCGTGCCTCCGTTAGACGATACAGGTTGATACCTCTATCGTCCCCAAAAGCACAAAGCGTGCCAGGCCACCGGCTGGATGCAGAGCAAATTCCACCTGCCCGTGTCACTCGCCGTCGGAGCCGCCCTCGCCATCCGCGACATGCGGCAGGAACGAGCGGTAGCCGACACAGGCCCCCCAAGGCGAGTTGCCCTCGATGTCGCGGCAGCTCTGGCCCGCGCAGGTTGAGAGGCGCGTCAGCCAATCGTCGAGCTGTGTCAGGTGCGTCGGATTGGCCGTGTTGACGAGGTTGTGCAGTTCGTAGGGGTCGGTGGGCAGATTGTATAACTCGCGCTCGCCCGTAGTGTAGTCAACGTACGTCTGCGTCACGGTTCGCAGACCGGCGAATGGCGTGATGGCGCTGGCCGCGTTCGGCCGTTGCATCTCCAGCTCCATGGGATCCGGCGGCTCCAAACTGCTGTTCGTCTGGAGGGGCGCCTCGTCCACGTCGCCGTGCGACAGCAGCACCGCGCACCGCCAGTCATTCAGCCCCGGCGGGTTGGCGTGCAGGAGTGGCACGAGGGAGCGTCCATCCACAAAGGCGGGCGGCGTCACACCCGCCAGGTCCGCGAACGTCGGGGCAAGGTCCACGTTCACCGTCAGGTGCGGGCGGGTGACGCCCGACAGGACGCCCGGGCCGCGCACGATCATCGGCACGCGGATGTCCTCTTCGTAGGGCGCTTGCTTGCCAGAATTCAGACGGTGCTCCCCCATGTGGAAGCCGTTGTCGGAGACGAAGAAGATGTACGTGTTGTCGAGCTGGCCGGTCGTCTGGAGCGTGTCCACCAGGTGGGCTACCATCTCGTCCACCGACTGGAGCGACCGCAGCCGGTTGCGGTATAGCTCGTCAATGGCGTTGACCTGGGTCGGCGTCAGCAATGGTCGGCTCTTGATGTAGTCCGGCTTGTCGCTGACGTCCGGCTCATTGAACGAAGGCGGGCGCGGGGCTGTCACGCCCTGGAAAAGATTCTCGTGACGCGGCGCCGGTGTCGCGGGCTGATGCGGCGCGTAGGTCGCCAGGTAAAGAAAGAAAGGCTTGTGGTCCGTAGCAGCCTGCTGAATGAAGGTGTTCGCCTTGCCTGACAGCACATCCACCATGTAGTCCGAGGCAGCGCACTTGTACGGCACAATCGTGCCGTTCTCGTTCATCCAGTAGTTGTACTCGCTGTACGGGCCGTCATAGGTGCAGTTCGCGTCGGGCTTCGCCTGACCCTCCGTCGGGCTATCCCACTCATCCCAACCAGGCGGGATGTAGTTCTGCGGCACCTGACCCGGCGGGAAGGTCTGCGGGTAACCGTTGAGGTACTTGCCCATCAGGCCCGTGCGGTAGCCCGCGTCGTGCAGCCACGTGCCGATCGTCGAGTTCTCCTCACCGAGCTTGTAGAACTTCTGGAAGCCGCCGTCCGGGTGCGCCGCCGTGTACGAGTTGCCGTAGATCTGCGTGTTGTGGGCATACTGGCCGCGTTGGATCGTCGAGCGCGATGGGCAGCACAGGGAGACCGTGACGAAGAAGTTCTCGAAATCAATGCCTTTGTCGGTCAGGAGGGACTTCACGTGGGGCATGTAGTCCAGCGAGTCGAGCCGCACGTCCTGGTCGTCGGTGAGGATGAACAGAATGTTGGGGTGAGCGGCGGAGGGATCGGACGGGATTGCCGCCGCCTCGCTGGCGCTTGCGACCGAAACACCTGAGTGAACCGCGGAACCGGAGCCGGCCAGCAACACGTACGCCAACACCATCAGCACACACGCCAGGCCAAAACTCTTGCGCAGCATATCTGCCTTCCTTCGGTACGCATCGCAACGGGCATGAAAACGACACAGCGGCGTAGCGTACAGTATAGAAGGCAGACAGGCTGAATGTGTTAAGCGCGGTCAGAATAATGTAAATTGACTGTAAAATTATGTCCGCATTGGCAAAGCGCGCCGTCGGTAGTATAATCGAGCCATGCACGAGGAATTTGTCACCGGTGCGAGTTGGAAAGTGTGGGGCTGTAGATGGAACTCGAACAGTATCTCGACTTCGTAGCGCCGGACGACATTCGCATCCGGGGACACCGCATTGGCATTGACGATGTGCTGTACTACTACCGGGAAGGGTACAGCCCGGACGAAATCCTCGCCCAATTCCCCTCGTTGCGCCTCGAAGAGATTTACGCGACGATCACCTACTATCTCCACAACCGCTCCGAGGTAGACGCCTACCTGGCGCGCCTCAACCGCTGGCGCGAGCAGCGCTACGAGGAGTCGCGCAGCAATCCCTCGCCCCTCGCCGAGCGGCTGCGCGCCATCAAGGCAGAGCGGCAGCAAGACCTCCCGCGCGCCTCATGAAGGTTCGCTTCCTCCTCGACGAGAACCCACTCGCTCTGTTGCCTAGATTGATACACAAAGACGTTAGGAGCACTCGGCTCGCTGCCTCCTGCATAGTAATTGAGTATGTGCGTAGACTGGATAGTAATTGAGTATGTGCGTAGAATCGTTAATCGGCCTGCGCATGAATTGCACGTCAACTAGCTAGTTCTCTAGGGGAACTTCGTGAAACCAATCGCAAGTTACCAGAAACTTCGCGGCGGCTACTACACGCCCGAGCCCATCGCCGCATTCCTGGCCGATTGGGCAATTCAGGATCCCCAATCGTCGGTACTTGAACCAAGTTGCGGCGATGGAGTCTTGCTGGAAGCTGCTGTTAAGACGCTCCTAGCGCGGGGTAGCGATCTACGAGCAATTGGACACCAGATAATAGGGGTTGAACTTGATGCTATAGAGAGTCGCAAGGCAAATGACAAACTAGACAGACTCGGTGTTCCGGCCGTTGAAGGTCAAATCCGTGTAGGCGATTTTTTCTCGCAATGTCGGGAATTGCTAGCCACGAACTGCCTATTTGACGCCATCGTAGGGAACCCGCCTTTCATTCGCTACCAGAACTTTCCCGAGGAGCATCGCGACGTAGCGTTTCAGCTAATGGGGCGTGCAGGTCTTCTTCCAAATCGCTTGACGAATTCCTGGGTACCATTTCTAGTCGCTGCGATGCTTCTTCTTAAGCCACATGGACGATTGGCAATGGTGATTCCAGCCGAACTCCTCCAAGTCAACTATGCAGCTCGACTGCGTCGCCTGTTGAGCGACAGGTTTTCGGCCATAACCCTCTTGACTTTTAAGAAACTCCTTTTTGAAGGTGTTCAGCAAGAAGTTGTATTGTTTCTCGGAGAGCGAGATGGCATAGACCACACAGGCATTCGCACCATAGAACTTGAAACCATGGATGATCTCGTGACCTATCAGCACGACGAATTCATGTCAAGTCCTCTGAAGCCAATGAGCCACTCAACAGAAAAATGGACGCAGTACTTCCTTGACCCTGACGAAATCATGCTGCTGCGTGAGCTCCGCTCAGATACTCGCATTGCACGACTCGGAGATGTCGCTGACGTCGACGTCGGCATTGTCACGGGCCTCAACCAGTTCTTTGTCCTCACGTCAGAGCAAGCGGAAACCCATGAACTATTGCCTTATGCACGGCGGATAGTTGGACGTTCCAATCAGCTGCAGGGGATAGTCTTCACAGATCAGGATTGGATGACACAGGCTGCACGCGATCTGCCAACCCAGCTATTAGTGGCTCCGGACGTTCCTTTTGACCAATTGCCGGCGGCCCTACAAACGTATGTACGCATCGGAGAAGAAGCCAACTACCATGAGGGTTACAAGTGCCGCATTCGCAAACGCTGGTATGTAGTACCCTCCTATTGGATACCAGATGCTTTTATGCTGCGGCAGGTCCACGACCACCCGAAGCTTGTACTAAATGCTGCGCAGACTACATGCACTGATACCATTCATCGTGTGAGACTGCGGTCTGATCTGCAAGGTTCTGTGATCAGCAGTGCTTTCATGAACTCTTTGACCTTCGCGTTTTCGGAGGTCCTGGGACGCAGCTATGGCGGGGGAGTACTCGAGCTGGAGCCGAATGAGGCTGAGCAGTTACTGCTTCCGCTAGACAATGCGCAAGCACTAGATATCGATGAACTTGACCACCTGGAACGGGCGAACAACACCGAGGGCATTCTTGACACAGTCGACCGCATTCTGTTGACAGTAGGCTTAGGACTCAGCGCCAGCGATGTTGGTATGTTGCGAGGTATCTGGCGCAAGTTAAGCCACCGCCGCATCAATCGCAAGTATCGGCCTTCACTCAACGGCAGTCGTAAGTATTGACCAGGCACGGCTGTCCTGCAATCTAGCGAGACATATAACCATGGCCAGACTCTCTACAATGCCCGGTATCGAAATCAGTCAAAGTGACTTAGCCGCCTTCGGCTCCGTATGGCAGGAAAGAGGGGGCAGCTTGAGCCGTACTCCGCCCTTCTCTTCTGGACAGTTGGGCCTGCTCTTCGATCGAGCTGTCGGGCAAGCTTTGGCAGTTATGCTCGGCGGCATTCCCGTGGTGCCACCTACCTTGAATGCTCTGAATCCCCCACAGGCGGACTGTGTTGAGGTGGGGCCAGTCCGAGTCATTGGCGGGGTACGACCCCAAAACTTTGACGTAGGCTATCGCCCAGATGGAGTACGCTTCGCTTTCGACAGCAAGACTCTCAATGACAACAAAAGCGTCGGCAAGAATTGGCAAAACATGGTGAACGACTTGGCCACAGAAGCAACTACAGTGCACAGCCGCTTTCCTCACGCCGTAGTTGCTTTCATGGTGGTCATCCCCATGCCTTGCTTTGCACCGTCTATCGGATCTGTCATGACGGAAACCTTGGAGCGTCTGGCCCGCCGTCTTGACGTGAGTGATCCGGATTACATGGCTGAAGCAATCGCGCTCGTACTATGGGATCCCGCCCACGGAAGTATTAGCGCCTCAACACCACCACCATCGTCACCATTGCGTCTGGAGCGTTTTCCCGGTCAAATACAAGCAGCCTATCACCTACGGTACAAAGGACTTCCTCCACACGCCGATTGATTGACGTATGCGAGATCAGAGACAGTAGCCTTGTGTAACTCGAGCCTATGACGGATGATGCTGTGCTGTTTGGCTGGGATGAGACGCCCGGTATTGTCGCGGTTTGGGCCGACCGCGAGGGCCACGCGCTGGTGTGGCGGCGCGAGGGCGACCGCGTCCTCTGCGAGCGCGAGCGCTTTCGCCCCTGGCTCTACGCGGCCCACCTCGACGACCTGGCGCACCTGGGCGATGCCGTTGCGCCGGATCGCGCCGCCAACGGCGCCCCCATCACCTACCGAGAGTTAGACGGCCCCGCTCCCTGCTACCGCTATCTCCTCACCGCGGCCAGCGGGCGCGCATTGGAGCGGGCCGTGCTGGACGGCGCGACCCGCCGCCTCGGCCAGCGCCCCGCTAGCCTGGGCGACCTGGACGACTACTACCGCGTCGGCCCCACCGAGCAGTACCTCATGCTCACCGGCCGCGTCTACTTCCGCGGCCTCGCCTACGACGACCTCCACCGCCTTCAGTTCGACTTCGAAACCACGGCCCTCGACCCGCAGCGCGGGCGCATCTTCATGGCCGCCGTGTGCGACAGCCGCGGGCTGGCCGAGGTGCTGGAAGCGCCCGCGCCCGCCGACGAGGCGCGGCTTATCCGCGACCTGTGCACCCTCATCATCCAACGCGACCCGGACATCATCGAGAACCACAACCTCTTCGGCTTCGACCTACCCTTCCTGGAGGCCCGCGCCGCCGCCCACACCATCCCGCTGCTGCTCGGCCGCGCGCTCGGCCCGCGCCGGCTGGAGCGCCACACCGAGCCGGGCCGCTACCCCGGCGCTGGGCGGCAGACGCGCTACTCACTGCCGGGCCGCGAGCTGATTGATACCCTCGACGCCGTGCGCCGCCACGATTTCGTCGCCCGCGACCTGCCGAGCCATCGCCTCAAGGACGTGGCGCGGCACTTCGGCATCGCCGCGCCCGAGCGCACGTACATCGCCGGCGCGGAGGTCTTCGCCACCTACCGCGACGACCCGGACGCCGTGCGGCGCTACGCTCTGGACGACGTGTCCGAGGTGGATGGCCTGTCGCAGCGGCTGATGGGCGCAACGTTCGCCCTCGCCGGCATGGCCCCGCGCCCGTATGGCCGTCTCGCGTCGGCCGGGCCGGCGATGGGCATCCTGGAACCGATGCTCGTGCGCGCCTACCTCCACGCCGGCGTCGCCTTGCCACGCGGCAACTTCTTGCGCGCCAGTGGCAATCACGAAGGCGGCGCGCTGCACCTGATTAACATCGGCGTCGCCGAGCACGTGGTCAAGGCCGACATCGCCTCCCTGTACCCGTCCATCATGCGCGTCTACCGTATCGGCCCGGCGTGCGACCACCTGGGCATCCTGCTCCACATTGTGGACCGCATGACGACGCTGCGCCTGGCGCACAAGGTCGCCGCCCGCACCGCCCCACCCGGCTCTCTCGCGGCGGGCCACCACTCGGCGATGCAGGCGGCGATGAAGCTGCTCATCAACTCGGCCTACGGCTACATGGGCGCGGGCAGCATGGCGCTGTTCGCCGACGCCCACGCGGCCGACGAGGTGACGCGGCGCGGGCGCGAGATTCTGGGCCACGTAATGGAGGGGCTGAGCGCGCGGGGCGTCGCGCTCATCGAGGCGGACACCGACGGCGTCTACTTCGCCGTGCCGCCGGACTGGAACGAGGACCAGGAACGCGCCGTCGTCGCCGAGGTCGCCGCGACGCTGCCCCAGGGCATCACCCTGGAGTACGAGGGGCGCTACCAGGC
This sequence comes from Anaerolineae bacterium, assembly GCA_046328525.1. Lineage (GTDB taxonomy): Bacteria > Chloroflexota > Anaerolineae > Epilineales > JAHCIE01 > JBDHWG01. The sequence goes on along the minus strand of JAXLWK010000003.1, from coordinate 207,951 downwards.
GATGTTCAGCCACGAGGTGAAGAACTACGCCCTGCTCACCTACGATGGGCGGCTCATCGTGCGCGGCGTGGCGATGCGCTCCAGCCGCTCGGAGCCGTTCGGCGTGCGCTTCCTGCGCGCTGCCCTGCACTGCCTCATGCGCGGCGATGTCGTCGGCGTGCGCGACGCCTTCGGCGCGACCCTGGCGGCGCTGCGCGCCCGCGAGTTGCAGGCCGCCGATGTGGCGAGCCGCGTGCGCCTGTCGAAGGCGGCGGACGAGTACGGCGAGACGCGGGCGCGGCAGCGCGAGCCGCAGTACGAGGCGCTGATCGCGGCCGGCCGCAGCAAGTGGCGGCGCGGCGAGCGGGTGCGCTTCTACCGCGCCGGCGGCGGCGCGTACGTCTGGTTGCCCGACGAGACGGACGAGACGGCGGCGGCGGGCGAGTGGGAGACGGACGGCGAGAGCGGGGAGGATGAGGCTGACTTCTCAGAGGCAACCCCGACCCCGTCCCCCCGCGACATGGATGATCGCCGCGACTACGACGTCGAACACTACGCTCAGGTGCTGCTCAACTCCTACGCCGGGCGGCTACGCAAGGCGTTCGCCACCGAGGACTTCGCCCAGCTCTTCCGCACCGACATGCAGGGCGGCCTGTTCGACCGACCCGTCGAGAGCATCGAGCCGCGCTGGATCCGCCCGTGACCCTCGCCTATGCTTGACTCCACCCTCGGTCTGAAGTAGCATCCTGCGTTATATTGGCCGGATGGCGCGCAAGAGTGAAGAAAATGGCTTCTCGCAGCGTCTAACGGCTAACGATTCAGATGCAGGAGCAAGCCCGACCCATGGCAGAAAACGAAACCACCACCCCGGTTGACTTTATCCGCGCCGCGGTCATCGAGGACCTCAAGAGCGGCCGCTTCACCAAGATTCACACCCGCTTCCCCCCAGAGCCGAACGGCTATCTGCACATCGGCCACGCCAAGGCCATCACGGTGGACTTCAACATCGCGTCGGAGTTCGGCGGGCAGTGCAACCTGCGCTACGACGACACCAACCCGGTCAAGGAAGAGCAGGAGTTTGTTGACCAGATCAAGGAAGACATTCGCTGGCTCGGCTACGACTGGGAAGACCGCGAGTACTACGCCTCGGACTACTTCGAGCAGCTCTACGGCATGGCGGTGGACCTCATCCAGAAGAGCCAGGCCTACGTCTGCGACCTGAGCGCCGAGGAGATCAAGGCGTATCGCGGGACGCCAAGCGAGCCAGGCAAGAACAGCCCGTACCGCGACCGCAGCGTCGCGGAGAACCTGGACCTGTTCGCTCGAATGCGCGCCGGTGAGTTCCCGGACGGCACGCGCACCCTGCGCGCCCGGATTGACATGGCGTCGGGCAACTTCAACATGCGCGACCCTGTCATGTACCGCATCCTCCACGCCACGCACCACCGCACCGGCGACGAGTGGTGCATCTACCCGATGTATGACTTCGCTCACGGCCAGAGCGACTCCCTCGAGGGTATCTCCCACTCGCTGTGCTCGCTGGAGTACGAGGACCACCGCCCGCTGTACGACTGGTTCCTGGATCAGTTGGGGATTTACCACCCGCGCCAGATCGAGTTCGCGCGCCTGAACCTGACCTACACCGTGCTGAGCAAGCGCAAGCTGATGCAGCTGGTGCGCGGCGGCCACGTGCGCGGTTGGGACGACCCGCGCATGCCTACCCTGTCGGGCATGCGGCGGCGGGGCTACACGCCGCAGGCCATCCGCGACTTCTGCGCCCGCATCGGCGTCGCCAAGACCAACAGCACAGTGGACGTGGCGTTGCTAGAGCACTGCGTGCGCGAGGACCTCAACAAGCGCGCCCTGCGGGTCATGGGCGTGCTCAACCCGCTCCGCGTCGTCATCGAGAACTATCCTGAGGATGGGGTCGAGGCGCTGGATGCCGTCAACAACCCGGAGGACCCGACGGCGGGTACGCGCAAGCTCCCCTTCAGCCGCGTCCTGTATATCGAGCAGGACGACTTCCGCGAGGTTCCGCCGCCCAAGTACTACCGCCTCACGCCGGGCCGCGAGGTGCGCCTGCGCTACGCCTACTTCATCAAGTGCGTGGATGTGGTCAAGGACGAGAGCGGCAACGTCGTCGAGTTGCGGTGCACCTACGATCCGGCCACGCGGGGCGGTGACGCGCCGGACGGGCGCAAGGTCAAAGCGACGATCCACTGGGTGTCGGCGGCCCACGCCGTGCCGGCCGAGGTGCGCCTGTACGACCGGCTGTTCACCGAGCCGTTCCCGGAGGACGTAGAGGAAGGCGAGCACTTCCTGGACAACCTGAACCCGGCGTCCCTCGACACGCTGTCCAACGTCTTCGTCGAGCCGGGCTTGGCCGACGCCGCGCCGGGAGCGCGCTACCAGTTCGAGCGCCTGGGCTACTTCGTTGTGGATCCCGACTCGGTCAGCGGGAAGCCCGTCTTCAACAAGACCGTCGGCCTGAAAGACACCTGGGCCAGGATCGAGAAGGCGCAGGCGGCCGCGCCGGCGTAATCGCGGAGCGCCGAGGTCCTCGGGGTATTGAATGGAACAAAACGCGAAGCTGCAGAGACGCGGAGATGGAAGAAGAAGTCTCTTTTCTTTCTTTGCGTCTCTGCGCCTTTGCGTTCCTGTCCCATCCTCGGCGGACACCGGCCGACCAGGCGTCGCATTCGCCTGGGGAGCCTCGCTGTTCCGACTGGCAGTGATTCTACCTTTGCTCCTCTGTCTCGCGGGCTGCGCCGCCGAGGCCGCGCCCGCGCCTGACTCGAGCGCGAGCGGCGCGCCTGCGCTTCTCGTGTCACCGACCGGCCTCACCCTTCCCATGCCCCGCGCCGACGCCGAGCGCGTCTTCCGCTGGCCGCAGTCGGGCCGCCCATCCCTCATCTTCGTGTACGACGACGGCGCGACCTGAGAGCGCTGCATGGCGCTGGCCCCCGCCGTGAGCGGGATGGCAGACAGGTACGGCGACAGACTCACCGTCGTCTGGATTGCGGAGACGTCCGAGCAGGGCCGGGCCGCGCAGGCGCTGTTCGACCTGCCGCAGCGCGGCGTCGCCCTCCTGGACGCGCGCAACCATCTCGCGTGGCGCGCGGCGAGCGCGACGCCGCACACCCTCGAAACCCAGGTGCGGTGGGCCATGGCGGGCGCCGTCATCGAACGGAGGTAGTCGAAGGGCGGTAGAGACGCGCCATGGCGCGTCTCTACTCGCATGCGATACACCCCCTAGCCGCACTTCGGGTTCTTGGCCTGCTGGTAGACGCGGTCGAACTCCTGAGAATAGAGCTTGGCAAGGTTCGGGTCGTCAATGATGAGCAGGTTCTCGTCGTTGTCCTTGTCGGCGTTGCTGGAGAAGTTGTACGAGCCGGTGATCACCGTCTTGTCATCAATGATGTACACCTTGTGGTGCATCGTGTAGCAGTTGCCGTCCGTCAGCACGTCCAGCCCCGCGTTCTTGAACGCCGGGTACTCCGCCCCGCTCCCGTTGGCATTCCGCGCCTCGAACACCCCCTGCACCTTCACGCCCTTCTTCGCCTTATCCAGGAGCGCCTTCGCCTGATCGTCGTCGGTGAACGAGAACGCCAGCACCTTGATGCTCTTCTGCGCCACCTCCAGCCGCTTCTGAATCGCCTGCTTGCCGCCGCCGGTGGGCGAGAAGTAGTTCTCGATCTTCACCCCGTCCGCCTCAGTGACCGTCGGGTTGGGCACCGTCTTATTGGCTGCGCCGTGGAAGCGGCCGGCCATGAACTCGTCCATGCGCTTCTTGTAGTTGGCGATGAGCTTCGCGTCGGTCAGGCGCAGGGTATTGTTGTTGTTGCGGTACGTGTCGTTGACCGTCAGGTTCCACGACCCCGTCCACAGCACCTTGTCGTCAATGTTGTAGAACTTGTTGTGCATGAAGCCGGCTGCGTTCTCCAGGCTCACCTGCACGCCGCCGTCCTTGAGCCGCCGCAAGACGCCCGCCGGGTCATCCGGCGTCTCATAGTTCTCCGAATCCGTCGCCACGCGCACCGTAACGCCGCGCTGCGCCGCCCGAATCAGCGCGTCCACCACCGGGTCCAGGTCAATCTCGAACGAGGCGATGTCTATGGACTTCTGCGCGCCGTCCAGGTCTCGAATCAGGTCCGCGGCGATGCCCCCAAAGCGGTCATCGGCCTTCTCCGGGTAGAACGGCTTGCTGAAGTACAGGCGATAGTACGGCCCCTCGGCCACGTAGGCGGCCACGATCTTGGCCGCGGTCGCCGTCGCCGCCGGGATACGCGCGGTTTGCGGGTTCGTCGCCGCCGCGGCGGTGGGTGTCGTTCGCGCCGCGGTGGCCGCCCGGGCCGTCGCCGTGGGGGCAGCGGTCGGCTCGGCGGCGACCTGGGTCGCGCGCGAGCGCTGCGACCAGACGAACAGCCCACCGGCGACGACGACGCACACAATCGCGATGATCAGAATGCCCAGGATGGGGCCAAGCCGTTTCATGATATGCCTCACTCACGAGCGCCGGACTTGCGCTTCGATGGCTTCTTGTGGCCGCCCGACGGCGGTGGTGTTGGTGACGGCGGGACAGCTGGCTTCGGCGGCGCGGCCGACGGCGCGGTCTGGGAAGGTGGCGGCGGTGGCGCCGGGACGGTGGCGGCGGCTGGTGGCGCGGCGCCACGCGCTGCCTGGGCTGCGGCCAGGCTCTTGCGCGCCGCCCCCAGCGCCTCGTCCACCTCCTCCGTGCCTGTGCGGTTGGCGGCGCGCACCGCCGCGACGACGTCCTCATAGACGACGTTAGCCTGGATTTGCTCTTCGGCCCACTGCAAAACGGCGGTCGCCGGGCGGTCGGTCAAATCGCCCGTCAGCGACTCGTTGGCCCGCAGCCTTTCGATGGCCGAGGCTTGCTGCTCTGTCAGCGCCATGGGGTGCGTCCTCCTCGGTAACATGCGGCGGCGCGACTCCTAGAACGAGTGTACCAAAATTGCCGTCGGGCGTCAACTCCGGCGACGTTCCTTACGATTTCTGCGCCGCTCGCGCGAATCTGCTCTTGACAAGCCGCCGCGAATAGGGTATACTGCTTCCCATCAACGCCGAACAGCGACGATCAGGAAGAGTAGCCCTCAAAACGAGGCTCCAGAGAGCCGGCGGCTGGTGTGAAGCCGGTGCTCACGCTGAGGGTGAATGGGCCTGGGAGCTGCGGGCCGAACAGGCGAGCGACGCCTCGCCTCAGTAGTCCCCGCCGGACACGCCACCGTTATCAAGGCTGAGGGTATCGGGCATAGCAGCCCCGTACCTGCACAGAGTGAGGCTGGCTTCGGACGCACGTCCCGTCTTCATGACGGGGCTTTTTTGTTCTGGCAGCCTAATTGGGGTGGCACCACGGGTGACTTCGGTCCTCGTCCCTATGGGATGAGGGCCTTTTTGTTTGTCGCCTGGGTTCACCTCAGCGCCTCCCACTCGCGAGACCTGGCGCGCTGCGGCGGCACAGTCCTATAGGAGGATCGTAATGTTCCCAACTATCGTCACCGAAGACCGCTCGACCACGACGCACCGACGCCCGCTGCGCTTCCACCCCAGCCTCGATGAGGCGCGAGCGCTGGCCGACCAGGGCAACGTCCTGCCGGTCTACTGCGAGCTGCCCGCCGACCTGGAAACGCCCGTCTCCGTCTACCTCAAGCTGCGCGGCGCGGGCGCGTCGTTCCTGCTGGAGTCGGTCGAGGGCGGCGAGCAGATCGCCCGCTACTCGTTCCTCGGCATCGCTCCGGCCCGCCAGCTCGTCGCCCACCACAAAGGTGTGCACCTCATCAACGGCCACGACGCCGTCATCGCCGACGACACCGACCCGCTGACCGCCGTGAAGGCGGTCATGGCCGACACGCGCATGATCCGCCTGCCCGGTCTGCCGCGCTTCGTCGGCGGCGCCGTCGGCTACATGAGCTACGACATTGTGCGCTACTTCGAGCGCCTGCCCGACACCGCCGTGGACGACCGCGACCTGCCCCTGTGCCACTTCCTGTTCACGGACACCCTGGTCGTCTTCGACCACGTCAAGCACCGCCTGCTCGTGCTCGCCAACGCCCGCCTCGACGGCGCGGGCGCGGACCCGGTCGCCGACGCCTACGCCGACGCCGTGGCCCGCATCGAGGCCATCGTGGAGCAGGTGCGCCGGCCCAGCCCAGAGGCGAGCGTCGAGCCGACCGGCCAGTCGTTCTCCCTCACCTCCAACACCGAGCGCCAGCGCTACGAGGCGATGGTCACGGCGGCCAAGGAGTACATCGCCGCCGGCGACATCTTCCAGGTCGTCCTGTCGCAGCGCTTCGAGCGCGAGACAGACGCCGACCCGTTCGCCATCTACCGCGCCCTACGCATGCTCAACCCCTCGCCCTACATGGTGTTCATGGACCTGGGCGAGACCAAGATCATCGCCTCGTCGCCGGAGATGCTGACCCAGCTCGAAGACGGCGTCGCCGCCGTCCGCCCGATCGCCGGCACGCGGCGGCGCGGCGCGACCGAGGCCGAAGACAAGTCGCTGGCCGAGGAAATGCTGGCCGACCCGAAGGAGCGCGCCGAGCACGTCATGCTCGTGGACCTGGGCCGCAACGACCTGGGCCGCGTGTGCGAGTACGGCACGGTGGAGGTCACGGACCTGATGGTGGTGGAGCGCTACTCCCACGTCATGCACATTGTCAGCCGCGTGCGCGGCCAGCTCGCCGCCGACTGCGACTCGTTCGACCTGCTGCGAGCGACGTTCCCGGCCGGCACGTTGTCGGGCGCGCCCAAGGTGCGGGCGATGGAGATCATCGAAGAGCTGGAAGGCGTGCGGCGCGGCCCCTACGGCGGCGCGATCGGCTACTTCGGTTACAGCGGCACGCTCGACTCGTGCATCACCATCCGCACGATTGTCATGCGCGACCGCACGTGCTACATCCAGGCCGGCGCGGGTATCGTCGCCGACTCGGACCCCGGCCTGGAGTACGAGGAATGTGTCAACAAGGCCCGCGCCCTCGCCGAGGCCATCCGCGTCGCCGAAGAAGGCTTTTGATTTCCTCAGGAGGATACCATGATCGTCGTGATTGACAACTACGACTCGTTTACATACAACTTGGTGCAGTACCTGGGCGAGCTGGGCGCGGAGCTAAAGGTCTTCCGCAACGACAAGGTGACGATTGAGGAGATTGAGGCGCTGCGACCGGGCGCCATCGTCATCTCGCCGGGGCCGGGCGACCCGACCGACGGCGGCATCAGCAACGCCGTGATCCAGCATTTCCACACGACGACCCCGATCCTGGGTGTGTGCCTGGGCCAGCAGTGCATGGGGTACGTGTTCGGCGGCGCTGTGGTGCGCGCGCCGCGCCTGATGCACGGCAAGACCTCGCTCATCTACCACTATGGCAAGGGCTTGTTCGAGGGCATCCCCAGCCCGTTCGAGGCGACGCGCTACCACTCTCTCATCGTCGAGGAGCCGCTGCCCGCCGAGCTGGAGGCGACGGCGTTCACGGCCGACGGCGAGCTGATGGGCCTGCGCCACAAGTACTTCCCGATGTTCGGCGTCCAGTTCCACCCGGAGAGCATCCTGACGCAGCACGGCAAGCAGATTCTCAAGAACTTCCTGGACATGCGGCCGCTGGGGGCCGGGGTGTTCCAGGCCCAGGGCGCGGCTCACTAATGGTATGTTACGCATCCGCTGCGCGCTTTGTAGTGACGACCTCGGTCGTTCTGCGGCCACGGGAGCGACTGGAAGTCGCCACTACATTTCTGGCAGGTTAGCGAGGAGTCTGACTATGATCAAAGAGGCGATTGCCGCCCTGGTCGAGGGCCACAATCTCAGCGCGGCCGACGCCGAGACCGTCATGCGCCAGATCATGGACGGCGAGGCGTCCCAGGCGCAGATCGGCGCGTTCCTGACGGCCCTCCGCATCAAGGGCGAGACGATTGACGAGATCGCCGGCTGCGCCCGCGCCATGCGCAGCCTCGCCGTGCCCGTCCGCCCGAAGCGCACCGACCTGGTGGACACGTGCGGCACGGGCGGCGACCGCAGCGGGACGTTCAACATCTCCACCACCGCCGCGTTCGTCGTCGCGGGGGCGGGCCTGGGCGTCGCCAAGCACGGCAACCGCTCGGTGTCCAGCCAGTCGGGCAGCGCCGACGTGTTGCAGGCGCTCGGCCTCAACCTGGAGCTAGACGCCCACGCCGTCGCCGACTCGATTGATACCGTAGGCTTCGGCTTCCTCTTCGCCCCCAGACTCCACCCGGCCATGCGCCACGCCATCGGCCCGCGGCGCGAGATGGGTATCCGCACGGTGTTCAACGTCCTCGGTCCGCTGACGAACCCGGCCGGCGCGCGGACCCAGGTGATGGGCATCTACGCGGCGCACCTGACCGCGCCCCTCGCCGAGGTCTTGCAGGCGCTCGGCAGCCGCGCCGCCTATGTTGTCCACGGCGCGGATGGCCTGGACGAGCTATCCACCACCGGGCCAAACCGCGCTGCGTTCTTCGACGCGGCGCACGGCGACGAGGTGGTGGAGGAGACGCTGGACGCCATGAGCCTGGGCATCCCACGCGCCTCCGTAGCCGACCTGCGGGGCGGGACGGCGACGGAGAACGCCGAGCTGACGCGCCGCGTCCTGGCCGGCGAGCGCGGCCCGCGCCGCGACGTGGTCCTGTTCAACGCGGCGGCGGCGCTGGTCGTCGGCGGCCAGGCGAAGGACCTGGGCGAGGGCGTTGGGATGGCCGCGGCGGCCATTGACAGTGGCGCGGCGGGCAGGGTGCTCGCCCGCGTGGTCGAGTTCAGCAACGACCACACGCCCCATCCGGCGTAGAGCAGTGTTGTCGCCCTGAGCAGAGCGGAGGGGCTGGACTGCGGTTAACTTCGCAACGGATACGCCCGGATTCACGGATACGGAGCAAACCTATCCGTTAATCCGTGACCCCATCCGTTGCGAGCAGGCTCATTTTCATGGTAGACGCAAAGGATTGACACCAAGACTCATATCTTCCTCTGCGCCTTGGCGCCTTTGCGTGGCTATTCCTTCGGCAAGGAAGTTCCTCATGGACTTATGTCCACCACCAGACGGATGAAAATCACTGTCAGCCCGAACGCCAGGTCCGCCCGCCGCTGAAGCAGCGGGCTACGAATGGAAGCCTGAGAGGCTGCCGCTCCGGCTTCCCCAGCCCCTTGGGCTTCCATCCTTAGCCGTAGGCTTGAGCCTACGGCGACCGGCGACGAGGCAGCCCAGGGCTATTTTCAGAGGAGGGGCGAGACGCCCATGATCCTGGATAAGATTGTTGCCCAGAAACGTATTGAGGTCGCCGAGCGCAAGGCAAGCCAGCCGCTGGCGGAGCTTCAGAAGCAAGCCACCGAGGCGCTGACGGCGCGCGATTTCGCGGCGGCGCTGGCGCAACCCGGCGTCAGCCTCATCGGTGAGCTGAAGAAGGCGTCGCCCTCGAAGGGATTGCTCCGCGCCGACTTCGCGCCGATCGAGCTGGCCGCCGTGTACGCCGCGAACGGCGCGCGGGCCATGTCCATCCTGACCGACGAGCCGTTCTTCCACGGCCGCCTGGCGTATCTCAAGGCCGTGCGCGAAGCCGAGGCGGACGGCAGCCTGGCGGAGCTGCCCCTGCTGCGCAAGGACTTCATGATTGACCCGTACCAGGTCTGGGAGGCGCGCGCCTGGGGCGCCGACGCCATCCTGCTCATCGTCGCCATTCTCGACGACGCCGAGCTGACCGCGCTGCGCGAGTTGGCCGAGAGCCTGGGCATGACGGCGCTCGTCGAAGTCCACGACGCGGCGGAAGCGCGGCGGGCTGTGGCATCGGGCGCGCGCGTCGTCGGCGTCAACAACCGCGACTTGCGCGACTTCAGCGTGGACATCCACACGACGCTGCGCTTGCGCCCGCTCGTGCCGGCGGATACAATACTCGTCGCCGAGAGCGGCATTCACACCGCCGGCGATGTGGCGATGCTCGAGCAGGGCGGCGTGGACGCGATCCTGGTCGGCGAGGCGCTAATGACCGCGCCCGACATGGCCGCCAAGGTGCGCGAGCTATCAGGTGTTGGCCTGGTCTCCCCCTCTCCCCATGTGGGAGATGGGGGAGCCGCCCTAGGCGTCAGTCCGTAGCACAACGGTGGCTCAAGGGGGTGAGGGACTGTGCGCGTTAAGATTTGCGGCATCACCAACATCGAGGACGCCCGGGTCTCTGCTGACGCCGGTGCGGATCTGCTGGGCTTCATTTTCTACCCGAAAAGCCCGCGCCGAGTGAGCGTCGAGGACGCGCGCGACATCGTGGCGCGGCTGCGCGCCGCCCATGCTGACCCGCCGCTCATGGTCGGCGTCTTCGTGGACGTGGAGTATCAAGAAGTGGCGCGCACCCTGGACGACGTGGGGCTGGACCTGGCGCAGCTCAGTGGCAGCGAGCCGCCGCTGGAGGTTGGGCTGCTGGCGCCCCGCGCCTTCAAAGCCATCCGACCCCAGAACCGCGCCGACGCCGACGGCATCGCCGCCGCTTACGCGGAGGTTCTGGCGCCGACCGACCCGGCCACGGCGAGACGGCCCTCGTTCCTGGTGGATGCCTACCACCCGTGGCGCTTCGGCGGCACCGGCCGCGCCGCCGACTGGAACGCCGCCCGCAGCCTGGCGCTGCGCTACCCGACGCTCCTCGCCGGCGGTCTGACGCCCGACACTGTGGCCGAAGCCGTCGCCGAGGTGCAACCGTGGGGCGTTGACGTGGCAAGCGGCGTCGAGAGCGCGCCGGGCAAGAAGGACCACGACCTGGTGCGCCGCTTCATCACTGCCGCCAAACAGCCTATCGGCGCAGACGGACAATCCCACGCATGAACCTCAACGAGTTCTGCCGCCGCCTTGATGAGGAGTTCCACGTCGAGAGCGTCATCGAGACGTGGCCCTTGCTCGCCCACGGCGACCCGGCCCGCACAAAGTTCGCCGCGCCGCAATTCCTCACCAACGGCAACGGGCTGCTCGTCCAGGGCGAACCGCACGTCGAGGAAGTCTACACCACCGTCTACCCGACGCGCGCCGTGATCGAGCACGTCACGGGGCGGGCGCTGCCAGGCAGCGTTCTCATATGCCACATTCCCATGACCCTGGATGGACGCACCGGGTATGCTCCGCCCGACCCGGTGGGCCTGGCCGACCTGCAGGAGGCGGGCGTCTCGCTCTACATCTTGCACGCCCCGCTGATCTGGGAGCCGCGTCTGTCCACCTGGCGCAGCCTGGCGCGCGCCGTCGGCGTCGAGATCGAGGGCGAGCTCATGGCGGATGGGAAGCCAATTGGCTGCTACGGCAAGGTCGAGGTGGAGCCGCACCTGGCGCCGATCTTTGACTTCAGCGCCTTCCTCCTGCGTGTCGAGGAGCGGCTCGACATCACGAACTCGCAGGTCGCCGAAAACCTCGACGGCGTGGTCGGGCGCGTCGCCGTCGTGCCTGGCGATGGGGGCAGCCCGGAGCTGCTGGAACAGGCTGACGCCTTGCGCTGCCAGACTTATGTGACGGGCATTCTGGATAACCCGATTCCCGACCCGGCGCTCCACGACCGTAGCGCCGCCTTCCTGGCGCTGGCCGCGACGCGCGCCATCAACCTGATCGGTGCGTCGCAGTACGCCACGCAGGCGCCGGGCCTGCGCCTTCTCGCCACGTGGGCGCAATCCCTCGGACTGAGCGCCGCGTTTGTGCCGGATGCGCCGGAGCTGCCGGAGTTCCTGCGAACGTAGCCCATTTTCGCCCTCATCCCCCTGCCCCTTCCCCCCTGGTGGGGGAAGGGGGGGCGACTCTAGCTCCCCTCTCCCCTTGTGGGAGAGGGGGTGGGGGTGAGGGCCGAGTCTCGAATAGAAGAGGACGCTATGGACGTTGTGACCCAGACCCTCCCCGACGCGCGCGGGCGCTACGGCCGCTACGGCGGCCGCTACGTCCCGGAGACGCTGATGTCGGCCGTCACCGAGTTGGAGCAGGCTTATCTCGCGGCCAGGGCTGACCCAACGTTCGAGGCGCGCTTCCTCCAGCTCGAGCGCGACTACGTCGGCCGCCCAACCCCGCTGTACTTTGCCGAGAAGCTGACCGCCCACTGTGGCGGGGCGCGCATCTACCTAAAGCGCGAGGACCTGGCTCACACCGGCGCCCACAAGATCAACAACGCGCTCGGCCAGGCCCTGCTCGCCGAACGCATGGGCAAGCGGCGCATCATCGCGGAGACGGGCGCGGGGCAGCATGGCGTCGCATCGGCGACGGTCGCCGCGCTGCTGGGGATGTCGTGCGTTGTGTACATGGGCACGGAAGACATCCGGCGGCAAGCGCCCAACGTGTTCCGCATGAAGCTGCTCGGCGCGGAGGTGCGGCCGGTGGACTCGGGCAGCCGCACCCTGAAAGACGCCATCAACGAAGCCATGCGCGACTGGGTCACCAACGTCGCTGACAGCTACTATCTGCTCGGCTCGGCCCTCGGCCCGCACCCGTACCCGCTGATGGTGCGCGACTTCCAGAGCATCATCGGGCGGGAGGCGCGGGCGCAGGCGCTGGAGCAGATCGGCCACCTGCCGGACTTGCTCATCGCCTGCGTCGGCGGCGGCTCCAACTCCATCGGCCTGTTCTACCCGTTCCTTGGCGACGACGTGCGCATGATCGGCGTCGAGGCCGGCGGCCACGGCATCGCCAGCGGCGAGCACGCGGCGCGTTTCGCCGACCCAGCGATGGGACGCCTGGGCGTGCTCCACGGCGCGCAGACCTACGTGCTGCAAGACGAGGACGGCCAGATCGCCCTCACCCACTCGGTCTCGGCGGGCCTGGACTACGCCGCCGTGGGACCGGAGCACGCTTACCTGCGCGAGACCGGCCGCGCCGAGTACACCTACGCCACGGACGATGAGGCCCTGGCAGCATTCAAGCTGCTGTGCGAGGCCGAAGGCATCATCGCCGCGCTCGAGTCGGTGCACGCCATCGCCCACACGCTCAAGGTCGCGCCCCAGATGGCGGCTGAGCAATCCATCGTCGTCAACCTGTCAGGCCGCGGCGACAAGGACCTACAGACTGTGGCAACGGCGTTGGGGGTCACGATCTAGCATGAGCGTCACAGTGATCGTGGGCGGCCCTAGCCGCGAAGATGCCCGCAGCAAAGTCGCGGCCTATCTTGCCCTCGCCGACCAGCCTGTGTTGGCGAGCCGGGCCGGCGCGGACGGCCACCTGGACTATAGCATCGAGTGGCAGGGCCAGCGCCGCGTGCTGCGGCAGCTCCCCTGCGCCTTTGTCCAGCCCGACGCTCGCATCGTCATCGGCCCCGGCGTTCCCATCAACCTGGACGCGCTGCTGAGCGAGGTCGAGCAGCTCGGCGTCGGTGGGCGGCTCGGCGTAGATCCGCTGTGCGCCGTCCTGCGTGACGACGAAGGCGAAGTGCGGCCGACGACGCTCCCGGCCGGCGAGTTCCCGGAGCTGCAAGCGTTCCTGGCCGATGTACCCGTCGAGCTGAATGTTGCCGCAGCCCAGAATCGCAGCGTGCTGATCGAGAGCGTGCCCGGCGGCCCGGCGATTGCCCAGTCTGCCCCCCACCCGGCGGGCTTGACCTTTGAGACGACGGCCCAGTCGTGCTGCATGGACGTGGGACTCGGCCCGACGCGCGTCACCCAGGTCGTCCTGGTCCTGCCGGTGTACACGCCGGCCGAGGTCGCCCGACGCGGCCGCGTCCCCCGGGGCAGTGTCCCCTCCGAGAGCATCTTCGGCGACAGCGACGCCGACAGCGCCGCGTACATCGAGGCGGCGCGCCGGCTGGCGCTGATCAACGGCGCGACGCAGATAGCGCTCACCTACGTCGAGGCCCGCTATGGGCGCGCCTACGGCGTGCAGCGCCGCAGCAACCTACCCGGCGAAGTGCGCCGCCTGATTGACAGCGTCGAGGAGGCGCTGGCCGTGCCGGTCGCCCTCGCCTCGACCGGACCGCAGATCGAGCACATGATAGACCTGCGCTAACATGACTTGCGTGTGAGGACTTATGTCACGTATCACTCCGACGTTTGAGCGCCTGCGCGCCGCCCACCGCGTCGCCCTCATGCCGTACCTGTGCATCGGCCACCCGACGCCCGATGCCCTGCTCGACGTTGTACCGGCGGCGGAGCGGGCGGGCGCGGACCTGTTCGAGCTAGGCATTCCCTTCTCGGACCCGCTGGCCGACGGCGCGACCATCCAGGCGGCGACGCAACGCGCGCTGGACCAGGGCATGAAGGTGGATGCCTGCTTCCGCCAGGCGCGGCAGTTGCGTGAGGCGAGCGTGGCCGCGCCGTTCTGCTTCATGGGCTACTACAACCCCATCTTCCAGCGCGGCGTGGAGCGCTTCTGCACCGAGGCCGCCGACGCCGGCGTGGACGGGTTCATCGTGCCCGACCTGCCGCCGGAGGAAGCCGACGATCTCGCCGAGGCCGCGCGCCGCCGCGACCTGGACCTCATCTTCCTCCTGGCCCCGTCCAGCACAGAGGCCCGCATCCGCACCGTGTGCGAGCGAGCCTCCGGGTTCATCTATCTCGTCTCTCTGCTCGGCGTGACCGGCGCGCGAGCCAGCCTGCCGGCCGAGCTGGAGAGTTTTGTCGGGCGTGTCCGCGCCCACACCGACCTGCCGCTGGCCGTCGGCTTCGGCATCAGCACGCCGGAGCAGGCCGGCCGCGTCGCCCACATCGCCGACGGCGTTATCGTCGGCAGCGCTGTCGTCCGCACTGCCGACCAGGCGGAAGATCCGGCGAGCGCGGTAGCAGACTTTGTTGGCGGGCTGCGGAGTGCGATGGATGCGGTCGTGACGAGGTGACGGGGTGGCGGGGCGACGAGCATTGCAGGAGAGGGGGCCAACAGGCGCAGGTTTCGGGCAACCTCGTCAGGTCTGGCCCCCTCTCCCCGTGGGAGAGGGATGGGGTGAGGGTCTTAAAACCTCGTGTGAGCATTAAGACCCTCACCCAGCCTCTCCCAAAGGGAGAGGGGCTAGACCTGTCCGCCCTTCAACCATTTTGGGGGAGGGGGAAGCCGCCGTTGGTGTCAGTCGCCAGCCAACTGTGCTGATCCTACCGAGCCGACTAGAAGTCGGCGCTACAGCAGAGCCAGCAGTCAACCAATCCGCAGGACTTCGCCCTCTTAGCGCCAGCGCTTCAGCCTGGCGTCCGCGCGACAGCGTGGCCCCGTCACCCCGCCACCCCGCCGCCTCTCACTGCGGCGGGACGTTCTTCCACGTGCGCATGTAGGTCACAATATCCGCGATGTCCTGGGCGCTGAGATTGCCGCCCTTCTCGATGGCATGGGGAACCATAACCGTGCCCGACCGCCCATTGGCGATGGCATAGGCGATGAAGGCGTCCGACGCCTGGGCCAGGAATTGCGGGTGGCCGATGGACGACCCGCTCAGGCTGTCGTTGCGCATGGTCATGCCCGTCGGGCCGTGGCACGAGGCGCAGTTCTGGTCATACAGGGTCTTGCCCCGCGCGGCGTCGCCCTTCAAGGGCGCGGTGTCAAGAGCGATGCTCGGCGTCTTCTGCCACTTGCGGATGTATTGCACCAGGGACGCGATCTGCTTGTCGTCCAGGCCGTTCTTCGCCCACGGCGACATGGTTGTGCCTTCGCGGCCATTGGCGATGGCGTCCGTCAGGAGCGCGTCGCTGACAGTCGAGAGAAACTCCGGCCCATTGAGGGATGTCCCGACCTTGCCCTTGCCTTCGCCCTGGTCACCGTGGCACACGGCGCATCGCTCGGCGTACAGCGCCGCGCCCATCTTGGGCGCTTCGGTCGGGCGTGGCGGCATGATCACACCGGGGGGCACGCGGCAGCCGGCCGCGAGAAGCATGACCCCAGCTGCAATGGCAATAATGAGAGACAGACGCATATCCACCTTTTCCAGGAACCGTCAATTCTCGCTGACGGCAGCGACCACGTCGGCGACCACGCGCTCGGCGCCCGTGTAGACGCTGAGCCGCCGCCCCCGCGCGTAGCCCACCAGGGTCACGCCCCACGCCTGGGCCAGCCGAACCGACAGGGCGGTCGGCGACGTGCGCGAGACGACGATGGGCACGTCCATGCGCGCCGCTTTGGTAATCATCTCTGAAGAAACGCGGCCCGTCGTCAATAGGATACGGTCTTGCGTTGGGATTCCGCGCAAAAGACACGCGCCGCGGATTTTGTCCAGGGTGTTGTGGCGGCCTACGTCCTCGGCCACGACCAGCACGCCCTCCGCGTCGGCGAGGGCGCTCGTGTGAATCCCGCGCACCTCGCGGTAGAGCTTCGCCTCTTCGTTGAGCCGGCGCATCAGGCCGATAAGCCCCGTCGGCGTGACACGCAGCGCCGACTCGACGGGCGCCGCCACACGCTCCATGTCCTGGAACGTCACGCCGCCACCGCACCCGCTGGTCAGGGTCTTTGGGCCGAGATCGTCAGGCAGGGAATGGGTCAGGCGCGCATCAATCACCCCGACCGTCTCCTCGCACACGGGCATCGTGAGCGTCTCGTCCAGGCCGAGGCTCGGCATGTACCAGTACACGCGGTGCTCGTCTTCGTACACTTTGAGCGACACCACCTCGTCAAGCTGATGGATTAGCCCCTCGGACACGAGGAACCCGAGCGCCAGGTGGTGCAGTTCCGTGGGGCTGCACATGAAGCTCACCAGTAGCCGACGATTGACGTACAGCCGCCAGCGCATCTCGTTGACGATCGCGCCGTCAACCGTCTCGGCGCGGCCGTGGTCGTCATACTGGACGTAGCGCCAGCTAAGTTTGGGATCGGCCATGCAGACGTTCCTGGACGGCGGCCCACTCTTCGGGCGTGTTGGCGTTGAAGAACGACAGACGCTGCGGGTCGCAACGCTCGATCTCGGCCGCGCTCACGTAGCGCACCCTGATCTGCGGGAAGAAGCCGATCATGCGCAGGTCGCCGGCCGCGATGCGCTTGCGGATGACCTTCGCCACGCGGCGGTTGTAGACGGCGTGGAGCGGCTGCAAGTCGCGGTCCTTGGCCGTGTGGCGCGGCGACAAGGCGAGATCGTCGGTCAGCGGCGTGTCGGACACCTGGGGCACGGCCGCGTCCCAGCCGCTCGCCATGCGGGCCAGGTAGCGCAGGAGCGGCGTGCTCAGGAACGGCATGTCGCACGCCACGGCGACGACGTAGGGGTGGCGCGCCGCCTGTAGCCCGCTGTATAGTCCGCCGAGGGCGCCCGCGCCGGGGAAGGCGTCGCCCACGACGCGCCAATCGCCCGCCGGGTAGCGCGCCGGGTCGCCGGCCACGACGATGACGTCGTCGCTGATGGCCGACACGGTGTTCGCCACGCGATCCAGCAGCCGCTCGCCGTCAAGCTCGAGCAGCGCCTTATCGCGGCCCATGCGGCGGCTTTGCCCGCCGGACAAGATGATTGCACTCAACGCGGCCATGGGGGTCCTCGACGGTCAACTCAAGAGATTATAGGTGGCGCGGGAACAAGTGACGAAGTGGGTTAACACGAAGCGGGGTCCAGCCGGGCGGCCGGACCCCGATGCTTGACAAAGGAACCACGGACTCAGGCTTGCTGGTGCTCGCGCAGATAGGTAACCGCGTCGCCGACGGTCATGATCTGCTCGGCTTCCTTGTCGGAGATCTCGCCGCCGAACTCTTCCTCGAAGCGCATGATCAGCTCGACGAGATCGAGCGAGTCGGCTTGCAGGTCCTCGCGGAAGCGTGCCTCCAGCTTAACCTGGTCAGGCGTCACATCGAGTTGCTCGACGATGATGTCGCGGACTTTGTCGAATACAGGATCTTCCATCGGTGGGAACCCCCATTCTGGTGTCTTGGAGATGTTTTGTATAGATGATGCAAGTGGCAGAAGTATACTAGCGCCCGCCGGTGAAGTCAACGCCGGAGTGTTGACAAGACTCTACGGCCTGGTTACCATTTGAGCGAAGCTAGCCTTCACGTGATAGTAACACCACGCACCGTGATTAGTTACGGCAAGGCACTCCCATGCACTCGCAAAGAAAGCTCGATCATATTCGCGTCAATCTCGAAGAAAACGTTCAGTTTCCCAATCTCACCACGGGCTTCGAGCGGTACACCTTCGTCCACCAGGCGCTGCCGGAGCTGAGCCTGGACGACATTGAGACCAGCGTCACCTTCCTCGGCTACCCCCTCCGCGTCCCGCTGCTCATCTCCTCGATGACCGGCGGCGCCGAGCGCGCCCGCGTCATCAACGCCAACCTGGGCCAGGCCGCCCAGGCCGTCGGCATGGCGATGGGTCTCGGCTCGCAGCGCGCCGGGCTGGAGCACCCCGAAGTCGCCGAGTCGTTCAGCGTCGCGCGCCAGGCCGCGCCGGACGCCGTCATCTTCGGCAACCTGGGCGCGGTGCAGTTCAACTACGGCTACACCATTGACCACGCGCGCCGCGCGGTGGACATGGTGCGCGCCGACGGCCTCATCCTCCACCTCAACCCGCTCCAGGAAGCCTTGCAGTACGGCGGCAACACCGATTGGCGCGGGTTGATTGCCAAGATCGGTCAGCTGGCGCGGGGCCTCGACGTGCCGCTGCTAGTCAAGGAGGTCGGCTGGGGGCTATCCGGCGAGGTGGCGCGCGCCCTGGCCGACGTCGGCGTGGCAGCGCTGGACGTGGCCGGCGCCGGCGGGACATCGTGGAGCGAGGTCGAGCGGCGGCTGACCCCCGACGACACCATTCGCCGCATCGCCCGCCGCTTCGCCGACTGGGGCATCCCCACGACGGATTCGCTGCAAGTCGTGCGCGAGGCAGCGCCCGCCCTGCCGCTCATCGCCAGCGGCGGCGTCCGATCCGGCGTGGACGGGGCGAAAGCCATCGCCCTCGGCGCGGACCTGTTCGGCCTGGCCGCTCCATTCCTGAAGGCCGCCGATGTCTCGGCCGAAGCCGCCGTGGCTGTGGCGCAGGAGATCACGCAGGAGCTGAAGATTGCCATGTTTCTCATCGGCGCCCGGGACATCGCCGCGCTCAAAGACACCCCGTACCTAAAGCGCCGCTCACTCGAAGAAGCGATCCTGATGGGCCGCGCCGCCGACTAATCGTTCAATCTGAGGAGTGACAGACCATGGGCAGACTGACACGCGGCCTCGCGCTGGCCGCGGGCATCACGGGCGGAATGGCCGCCTTCAACATCACCCAGGAATTGCGGGCCGGGCCTCTCATGAGCGAGGTGCCGGGCAAAACCGGTTACTGGCATTCGCCCCACGGCATGATTTTCTACAAGACGATTGGCGAGGGTGAGCCGGTCGTCCTGGTGCACGGCTTCAACGCCGCCGCCTCGTCCTATGAGATGCGCTGCCAGGCCGCGCCGCTCAGCGAGCGGTTCAAGGTCTACGCCTTCGACTGGCTCGGCTACGGCCTCTCGGAGCGTCCCAGCCTGCTGTACACGGCCGAGCTATACGCCGAGCTTCTCAACGGCTTCCTGCGCGAGGTCGTCGGCGGCCCGGCGCACATCGTCGCCAGCTCCCAGGCCGCGGCCTGCGTCATCCAGAACGCCGCGACATCCCCGGAGCTGTACCGCCGGCTCCTGCTCATCACCCCGACCGGCATCCAGAGCCTCATCGGCGAGCCGAACGCCCTGACGACGACGGCCCGCAACCTCGTCGCCGCGCCCGTCCTCGGCACGTTCCTGTTCAACCTGCTCGCCTCAAAGCCGAGCCTGCGCAGCTTCCTCGAACGGCAGGCGTACTACGACCCGTCGTTTGTCACGGACGAGATGGTGGAAGCCTACTTCGTCACCGGCCACCAGCCGGGCGCACGTTACGCCCCGGCCTCGTTCCTGACCAACTACCTGACCCTGCCCATCGCCCAGGCATGGGCGCAGCTGAAGCAGCCGACGTGCATCGCCTGGGGAGAGCAGTCGAAGATCAACCCGGTCACCCAGGCGACCGCTTTTCTGACCCTGAAGCGAGACACGCGCTTCGAGGTCTTCCACCGCAGCCGGCTGCTGCCCCACGACGAAGAGGCCGACCACTTCAACGCCCTGGCGCTCGATTTCCTCTCCGACGGCGCCGGGCGCTAACTGTTCGCACGACCATGCGCGTCATCCTGACCCACGAGAACGCCGACTTCGACGCCGTTGCCAGCCAGCTTGGCGCGTGGAAACTGGATCGCAACGCCATCCCGGTGTTGCCGCAGCGGTTCAACCACAACATCGCGGCCTTCCTGGCCGCCCACGGCGACGAGCTGCCGTTCCGGCGTCGGTCGCAGCTCCCCCGGCGCATCGTCGAGCACGCGACGGTCGTGGACAGCCAGGGCGTGGTGCAGGTGCGCGGCATGAAGACGAACACCGCCATCCGTCTGATTGACCACCACCCCCTGCACCGCCCTCTGCCCGACGGCGTGACGTTCGAGGGCGACGTCACCGGCGCGTGCGCGACACTCTTCGTCGAGCGTCTCGCCGACGCAGCCATCGAGGTCACGCCCGTCGAGGCGACACTCCTCCTGCTCGGCATCTACGAGGACACCGGCGCGCTGACGTATGGGCAGACCACCGCCCGCGACGCCCGCGCTGTCGCGTGGCTACTCGATCGGGGCGCGAGCCTGGACGAGGCGCGCGCCTATCTCTACCACCCGCTGAGCGCCGCCCAGCGCGACCTGCTCCAGCAGCTCACCCGCTCGGCGGAGAGCTACGCCTACGGCCCGCACACCGTCGTCATCGCCACGGCCACCAGCCCGCGCCCGGTGGACGAGATCTCGACGCTGTGCCACCGGCTGCGGGACCTGTTTGAGCCAGCGGCCATCTTCCTGCTCGTAGCGATGGAGGACCGCCTTCACCTGGTCGCCCGCAGCACTAACGACGCCATTGATGTTGGCGAAGTGGCCCAGCTCTTCGGCGGCGGCGGCCACAGCCGGGCGGCGGCGGCGCTCGTGCGCGGCGGCGACATCCGCGCGATTCACGACCGGCTGCTAGACCATCTCGCCCTGACCGCGCCGACCGGCCCCATCGTCAACGACATTATGTCGCGCGGCATCGTGCGCACCGTTCCCGCCACAGCGACGGTGGAGGAAGCGGCGCGGCTCATGCGCCAGTTCGGCCACGAAGGGTTCCCGGTGCTGGACGACGGCCAGGTCGTCGGCGTTGTGACGCGCCGCGACGTGGACCTGGCGGCGCACCACGGCCTCGGCGCGACCGCCGTCACGACCTACATGCACAAAGGCTCGATTGAGGTCCGCCCCCAGGACTCCCTGGCCCATCTCCAGCGCCTCATGCTCGACTACCACATCGGCCAGGTGCCGGTCGTCGAGGACGGGCGGCTCATCGGCATCGTCACCCGCACCGACCTCCTCAACCACCAGGCCGGCCGCCTGGCGCAGCCCTCGCCCAACGCCGAGCTGGCGCAGCGGTTCGAGAACCGGCTGACGCCCGACGCCCTGGCCCTGATCCACCAGGCGAGCCAGACGTCGGAGCGCCTGGAGTTTGGCCTGTACGTCGTCGGCGGCTTCGTCCGCGACCTTCTGCTCAACGCGCCGCGCGTCGCCACCGACATAGACCTGGTCGTCGAGGGCGACGCCCACGCCCTCGTCGAAGCGCTGGTGCGCGCCTACGGCGGCCGCGCCACCTTTCACCGCGCCTTCGGCACGGCCCACTGGCAGCCCGCCAACCCGGCCCAGCCGCCGCTGGACTTTGTCACGGCGCGCACCGAGTTCTACACCGAGCCGACGGCGCTGCCGACCGTCGCCGAAAGCTCCATCAAGCTCGACCTGCACCGCCGCGACTTTACCATCAACACCATGGCCCTCGCGCTCAACCCGGAGCGCTACGGCGAGCTGCTCGACTTCTACGGCGGCCAGAGCGACCTGCGCCGCCGCCTGGTGCGCGTCCTGCACAGCCTCAGCTTTGTCGAGGACCCGACGCGCATCCTGCGCGCCGTGCGCCTGGAGCAGCGGCTCGATTTCGATGTCGAGCCGCGCACCGCCGAGCTGATCGCCGACGCCATTGGGCTGCTGGATCGGACGAGCGGCGACCGCCTCCGCCACGAGGTCTACCGCATCCTCCAGGAGCCGCGCGACGTGCCGGCCCGCGCGCTGCGCCGCCTGGACAGCATGGACGTCCTGGCCGCCCTGCACCCCGACCTCCGCTGGTCCGAGGCGATGGCCGAGCGCCTTGCCAACGCCAGGCTGGTCGCCCTGTCGCCCGAAGGCGGCTGCCTCCGCGTGTCCCTGACTCAACACCAGGTGCTCGCGCCCGATGCGCAGCTCAGCAACCCCGTGCCGCCGGCGTACAGCCTCGCCCTGGTCGCCTACGACCTGGACGCATCGGACATCGAGGCCCTGGCGCTCAAGCTCAAGCTGAGCCGCAACGACACCCGCCTGGTGCGCGAGCTGGTCACGCTCAAGGCGCTGTTGCCGCGGCTGGCGCAGCCCGATCTCGCGCCGAGCGCCCTCGTGCGCCTGCTGGAGCCTTTCTCCGAAGCCGCGTGCTGCCTGCTCAGTGTCGCCGAGCGCAGCGGCTTCGTGCACGCGCGCCTGGAAGAGTATCGCGCCCACCAACGCAGCTTCCGCCCTGTCGTCACAGGTGACGACCTGCGCGCGATGCGTCTGCCGCCCGGGCCAACGTATCGCGTCATTCTGGCCCGCCTGCGCGACGCGCGCCTCGACGGCGAGGTGACGACGGACGAGGGAGAGCGCGAGATGGCGGTGCGGCTCGTCGAAGAAGCGCGGCCGGGCGACTTCCAGCAGAACTGATGGGCCTCAACTCTTTGTGGCCCCAATAGTGCGGGCGGGGCAATTCTGGTTTTTGCGGCGTTGTGTGTTATACTACCCTTGACCCTGTAACCGTTTACGGACGCACGATCCCCTATGTCAACGAATTCGTGGCACGCCCGCCTGGCTCAGATCAGCGACCTGGCCGAGGCAAAAGCCCTGCTCGAAGAGCTTGTGACCGAGAACGAGCGGCTGCGCGCCGCCCTGGAGACCGCCCGCGCGGTGCAGGCGGCGCGGCCTGGCGCGTCTTCGAGCGCCGGCCCGTCCTTCCGCGACGTGGGGGCCAGCCGCGCCGCTGCCCTGGACACGCGCCAAGTAACTGAGACGGCGATGCTCATCACGGTGAGCGCCGACGGACAGGCGAAGCGCACCGCCATCAACCGCTACAGCCGCCAACGTCGCGGCGGCATCGGCATCTTCGACCTGCGCGCCGCCGATACGGACGAGGCGCGGTTCGTGGCCGTCGCCGATCAGGCGGATGCCCTGCTCCTCCTCGCGGCGAGCGGCCGGGTGTATCGCGTCGCCGTCGCCGCCATCGCCGAAGCGTTCGATCCGCGCAGCCGTGGCGAGGACATCCTCGCGGCGGCGGGCGTGGAGACCGGCGACCGGCTGGCGGCGATCCTGCCGCTGAGCGAGGCCGATCAGCAGCGCTACGTGCTGTTGGGCAGCCAGAACGGTTTCATCAAGCGCATGCGCGGCCACTACTTTGGGTCGAGCTTCGAGCCGGGGCGAGTCGTCCTGGACCCGCGCCAGACCGGCGGGTCGGCCTGCGCCATGTGTCTCAGCAGCGGCACGGCCGACGTCCTGATGGTCAGCCGCGGCGGGATGGCGGCACGCTTCAACATCAGCGTCGCCCCACTCCAGGCAGCGCCGGGCCTCAAGCTGCGGACTGGGGACACGCTAGTCGGGCTTGCCGCGATCCACGAAGCAGACTCGGTGTTCGTCGTCACGGAGGACGGCCTGGGAACGCGGCGGCTGATGGAAGGCTTCGCGGCGAACAAGGCCCCCGGCGCCGCCGGCAAGATCATCATGAAAAGCGAGGCCGTCGCCGGCGTCGTGCGCGCCCCCGATAGCGCCGACCTCGTCGTGCTGACACGCTTCAGCAAGCTAATCCGCTTCACCGCCGAGGAAGTGCCGGCCAAAACGGCGCCGGTGCAGGGCGTGGACATCGTTGAGCTGCGCGGCGATATCGTCACCGCCGCGGCGTCAATAGACTAGCGTCGTTCCGAGAGAGTCGCTCCGACACAAACCCGCTCACGAAACAAGGAGAGCAAAATGGAAAATCTGACCATGGCCCAGATCATGAACAACATGCCCAAGGTCTTCCACGCCGACCGCGCGGCGGACGTTGACGCCGATATCCAGTTCGTCTTCACCGGCGACGAGCCTGGCAGCTGGGTGCTCGGCGTCCACAACGGCGAGGCCACGATGCGCGAAGGCCAGGCCGAGACGCCGACGGCGACCCTCGAGACGCCATCCCAGGTGTGGAAGGGCGTCCTGACCGGCCAGACCAACCCCATGACCGCGTTCATGACCGGCCAGATCAAGGCGACCGGCGACATGGGCCTGCTCATGCGCCTTCAGACCATGTTCGGCTAAATCGAAGAGCGAGGTGGCGCGTATTGCGTATGCCGCCTGGTGTACGCAATACGCCTTTTTTGTCAGCCTTGCCCCTTGTACTTTTTGCACGGCATTATTATAATCTCCCTGTCCAATCCCTTCGCGCTTATGCAACTATAGACACGCACCGTACGCCCCGCAGCCGAGGGCTGCCTCTCTGAGGAGACGCACGTGAAGATCAGCGGCAGCTACACTTTCAATGCCCCGCAGGACGAAGTGTGGGCTTTGCTCATGGACCCCAACGCCATCTCCAAAGCCATCCCGGGCGTGGACCACTTCGAGCCTGTCGGCGACAACGTCTACGAGGCGCAGCTTAAGCTCGGCCTCGGCGCTGTGAGCGGCCAGTACTCCGGCCGCATCACCCTCACCGACATCGAGGCCCCGACTCACTACAAGATGACCATCGGCGGCAAGGGGCAGCGCGGCTTCGTCAACGCCAGCGGGACGATTGATCTCGTTGCGCAGGACGAGCGCACCCTCTGCAACTACGCGGGTGACGCGGCCCTGGGCGGGCAGCTCGCCGGCGTCAGCCAGCGCCTCATGGAAGGCGCCGCCAAGACCATCATCGCCCAGGGCTTCAAGTCCCTGGACGGCCAGCTGGCCGAGCGCCGCGCCGCGGCCGCCGCCCCCCCCGTGCCCGAAGCCGTCGGCCCCGCCGCCCGGCCCGTGTCGCCGCCGCCCTTCGCGCCAGCCCCCGTCGTGCCCTGGCCGTGGATGGCCGTCGCAGCCGTTGCGACAATTCTCCTGATCTGGCTCCTGCGCCGCGACTAATCTCGAACCTGTCAACGGTCACCCTATCAATCGAAGGAGATTGCCTGTGATACCTATCACCCTGTCTGTGAATGGCAAGCAGTACACAAGCGAGGTCGAGCCGCGTCTGCTCCTCGTCCACTACCTGCGCGACGTTCTTGGCCTGACCGGCACGCACGTCGGGTGCGACACGAGCCAGTGCGGCGCGTGTACTGTCCTCGTCAACGGCGAGTCCGTCAAGTCGTGCACGCTGCTGGCCGTACAGGCCGATGGCGCGTCGGTCACCACCATCGAGGGGCTGGCGAAGGACGGCAAGCTGCATCCACTCCAGGAGGGCTTCTGGGAGATGCACGGTTTGCAGTGCGGCTTCTGCACCCCCGGCATGATCATGTCGGCGGTGGACCTGCTCCAGCGCAACCCCAACCCCAGCGAGCAAGAGATCCGCGAGGGTTTGGAGGGGAATATCTGCCGCTGCACCGGCTATCACAACATTGTCCGCGCAGTCCAGTACGCCGCCAAGCAACAGGCCGCCGAGCCGGCGTAGCCGTCGTCCCGCCCTTCTGCCATCGCCCGCGTCGTCGCGGGCCACGTCATTGTTGGACAGCCGGCGCAGAATGGCGACCAGGCCCCCTCAAGGAGACCCTCTATGGCCACTCAGATGATTGGGTCGAGCATCAAGCGTGTCGAGGATCCCCGCTTCATCCAGGGCAAAGGCACCTACACCGACGACATCAAGCTGCCGGGCATGCTGCACGCCGTCTTCGTGCGCAGCCCCTACGCCCACGCGACAATCACCAGCATTGACACCAGTGCGGCCCAGGCAATGCCGGGCGTCGTGGCCGTCTACACCGGCCAGGACACCCAGGCCGACGGCGTCGGCTCCAACCCGACGGGCTGGCTCCTCCCGAACCTGAAGATCCCCCCTCACCCCGCGCTGGCCTACGAGCGCGTCAACTACGTCGGCGACCCCGTGGCGGTCATTATCGCCACCGACCCCTACGTCGCCAACGACGCGGCCGACGCCGTGGTGGTAGAGTACGACCCGCTGCCGGTGGCCGCCGCACCCGACAAGGCCATGGATAGCCCGACGATCCACGAAGAGGCGCCCGGCAACGTCGCGTTCGATTGGGCCATCGGCGACCCGGCGCAGACCGACGCCGCGTTCGCCAACGCCCACAAAGTCGCCCGGCTGCACCTGGTCAACAACCGCCTCATCCCCCACGCCATGGAGCCGCGCTCCTGCGTCGCCAGCCCCGGCCCGACGGGCGAAGTCACGCTGTGGCTGACGTCCCAGAACCCGCATATCCACCGCCTCATCATCGGCGCGTTCGTCCTGGGTCTGTCCGAGCAGAAGTTCCGCGTCGTTGCCCCGGATGTCGGCGGCGGCTTCGGCTCGAAGATCTTCATCTACTCCGACGAAATCGTCGTGACCTGGGCCACCATGAAGCTCGGCCGGCCCATCAAGTGGACATCCACGCGGCGCGAAGCCAACATGACCGACGCCCACGGCCGCGACCACGTGACCGACGCCGAGATGGCGTTTGACGCCGACGGCAAGATTCTCGGCTTCCGCGTCAACACCATCGCCAACCTGGGCGCGTACCTGACGCTCTTCGCGCCCGCCGTGCCGACCTACCTCTACGGCACCCTCATGTCGGGCCAGTACCCGATCCCGGCCATTTACTGCCACGTCACCGGCGTATTCACCAACACGGTCCCCGTGGACGCCTACCGTGGCGCGGGCCGCCCGGAGGCGACTTACGTCGTCGAGCGCCTGGTGGACATGGGCGCGGCCGAGTTGGGGATGGACCCGGCCGAGCTGCGCCGCATCAACTTCGTCCGTCCCGACCAATTCCCGTTCCAGACCCAGGTTGCCCTGGTGTATGACAGCGGCGACTACGAGGCGGCGCTGGACCGGGCGCTGGAGCGGGTAAGCTACGGCGAGCTGCGGCAGGAGCAGGAGCAGGCCCGCCAGCAGGGCCGCTACATCGGCATCGGCTTCTCGTCGGCCATCGAGGCGTGCGGCCTGGCCCCCTCGTCCGTCGTCGGCTCCCTCGGCGCGCAGGCCGGCCAGTGGGAGAGCGCCATCGTGCGCGTCCACCCCACCGGCAAGGTGACGGTGCAGACCGGCTCCCACAGCCACGGCCAAGGGCACGAGACGACCTTTGCGCAGATCGTCGCGGACGGGCTAGGCGTTCCGATGGAGGATGTCGCCATCCAGCACGGCGACACGGCGCAGTCGCCCTTCGGTTGGGGAACGTATGGCAGCCGCTCGGCCGCCGTCGGCGGGAGCGCGATTGCCGTCAGCGTCCAGAAACTCCAGGACAAGATCAAGCGCATCGCGGCGCACCTCCTGGAAGCCAACCCGGAGGACATGGACTACGCCGACGGCAGGGCCTTCGTTAAGGGCGCGCCCGGCCGCGTCAAGACCTTCGGCGAGGTCGCCCTCATGGCCCACCTGGCGCACCAGTATCCACCCGACCTGGAGCCGGGCCTCGAGGCGACCACCTTCTTCGACCCGACCAACTTCACCTTCCCCTTCTGCACCCACGTGGCGATTGTGGAAGTGGACGCGAACACCGGCGCTGTCGAAGTGCTGCGCTACGTCGCCGTGGACGACGTCGGCAACCTCATCAACCCGCTCATCGTGGACGGCCAGATTCACGGCGGTGTGGCCCAGGGCATCGGCCAGGCGCTCTGGGAGGGCGCGGTCTACAGCGAGGACGGCCAGCTCCTGACCGGCACGCTAATGGACTATGCCGTCCCCAAGGCCGCCTTCCTGCCGATGATCGAGACCGACCAGACCATCACCCCCGCGCCGCACAACCCGTTGGGGGTCAAGGGTGTCGGGGAGATCGGCGCGATCGCCGCGCCTGCCGCCATCGTCAACGCCGTGGTGGATGCCCTGAAGCCGTTCGGCGTGACGCACCTGGACATGCCCATCACCGCTGAGAAAGTCTACCAGGCTATCCACAGCCAGGGTTAAGGAGCTTTTGCCATGTATCCCGCCAAGTTCGACTACTACCGCGCCGGCTCCGTCGGCGAAGCCATCTCGCTGCTCGGCCAGACCCCCGATGCCAAGATCATCGCCGGCGGCCACAGCCTGCTCCCGCTCATGAAGCTCCGCCTGGCGACGCCTGCGGCTCTGATTGACATCGGCCCTATCGAGGAATTGAAGGCCATCTGGGAGGAGAACGGCGGCGTGGTGATCGGCGCCCTCGCCACCCACGACCGCATCGCCAATTCCGACGCCGTCAAGCGCGTCGCGCCGGCCGTCGCCGAGGCCGCCGCCCATGTCGGCGACCAGCAGGTGCGCAATCGAGGCACCATCGGCGGCAACATCGCCCACGCCGACCCGGCCAGCGATCTCCCCACGGTGCTGCTGGCCCTCGACGCCGAGATCATCGTCCAGGGGCCGGGCGGCCAGCGCCGCATTCCGGCCGCCGACTTCTTCGTGGACCTGATGACAACCTCGCTCGGCGATGACGAGATTCTGACCGGCGTGTTCGTTCCGCCCGCGCCCAAGTCCGCCTACGTCAAGTACGCTCACCCGGCCTCCGGCTACGCGATGGTCGGGGCCTGCGCCGCGCTCGACATGGACGGCGGCAACATCAGCCGCGCTCGCGTCGCCATTGGCGGCGCGACGCCGACGCCCCGCCGCCTGATCGGCGTCGAGGCCGGCCTCGCCGGCCAGGGCCTCGACTTCGTTTCGACCGTCGCGTCGTCGGCCGGCGAGGGCATTGACGACTGGATGGGCGACATCCAGGCGTCGTCGGACTATCGCCGCGCCATTACGCCGGTGTTCGTCGAACGCGCCATCAACGCCGCCGCCAGCCGCTAAGAGTGTGTTACCCGCGACATGGCGGGACCGTAGTACCTCAATTTTGCCCAAAATAGGGCAGGCTAGAGCAGCAGCTCCTTAATAACTATAGACAGGGGAGCAAGGCCGACGTCAATGGCATGTGGCCGAAGTAAAGGCTGCCATGCTTGGACAAACGAGCTGGCGCACGGGTCGAGGGCATTGAAGTGAATGGCGAGCAGACGACCGGTCGCGTCCAGCGTCACATAGCCGGGTACCGTCAGGACATCGCGAACCAGACGCAGCAACCCTAAGTCACGGCACGCTGCCCAGCCCTCCGCTAACCACTCCCGCAACCACACGAGGGTGTTGTGGGCCAACCCGACCAGCAGGAGAGCGATTTCTTGCGCCACCCAGGCGCGACGGTGGCGCTTGGTCAGCGGAAGAGCTTGGTGTCCCTCGCCGAAGCTGTGCTCAATCGGGCCACTGCGGTCGTCATACAGGTCGGCATAGGCCAAGATGAGAGCGTCGGCATCCCAGGCCGCCTGGGGCGAACGCCCGACGAGAGCCACCACATCTTCGGGCGGCACCGAAGAGACAATGACATGGTAGGAGACGTGGCCCGACGTTTTGACCGTCCGCACCGCGATCTGGGTCGTCGGGTACCCGAAGGCGTAGGGACGGTGAACCAAGCCCACCTGGCGCTTGGGATGGAGGGGGCTCGTCCGCCACACCCGAACACTCTGGGCTAAGGCCGCCGCGTGATGCCACGAGTACAGCTTGAGGTGAACGTGATAGCCGCGTGCCAACAACCATGCAATGTCATCCACACGACCACCAGCGGCGTCCATGCGCACGATGACGCGGGAGTGCTGGTGCGGCGTGAGGGGCAAGACGTTTTCGACATCCTCCAGCAAGTGTCGCATGACGGCCGCCAGGTGGATGTTGCCCACGTAGAGCCGCTCCACGATGACTTCATCATACGCTGCTGCCAGGGCGCGCCCGTGTTGTCGTCCGTAGGCGCCGCGCTGCCCGACAAAGTACCCGGTGCTGGCCTGAGCTGCCCGCCGTCCAGTTCGCTCGCCGCTGAGATCTAGGTCGATCACCAACGGGGTCTGCTGGTAGTCATGCTGGCTGGCTCGGCTGTACTGGCGGAAGAGGTCACGCCAGGCGGCCCGCAGTTGGAGTACGTTCTCGGCTTCAGCGGCGTAGAGCGTGTCGTGGATGGTGGCTTGCTCGGCGCAACTCTGTCGGCCGAAGGCACGTTGCAGGGCAACATCCGGGCGCACCGTTTTGTCCACCAGATACAGCCCGCTCACCCCGCTCAGAATGCCAATGAAGGCATCGGTGAGTTTATCCAGGGGGGTATGCTGCCGCACTTTCTGGGGGATATGCACCTGGCGCGCCAGGGGATCGAAGAACCCCCGACGCGTGAGCAGCGCTCCCAGCGCGCACAAGCCCGCGCGAGGAGTATAGTAGGTCTGGGTGGATTGGACGATGTGCTGGTCCATAGCTGTGCTCTCCTGGGGAGGGGTGTCTCCTGTCAGAGACTCTATCCTACCCAAGCAAGCACACCTGTCTATAGTTATTAAGGAGCGCCTGCTCTAGCCTGCCCTATTTTGGGCAAAATCGAGGTAGTAACGACTTCAGTCGTTTCCCAGGCAGCATAACGACTAAAGTCGTTACTACAAGGCACACGTCTCAAGTGTAACAGACCACGATGGGCGTGTTACACATATTGACCATCAACTCCGCGAGAGACCGGGCCGCGCCGCGCCGCCCGGCTCTCGCCCCGTCACCCTTGCCTCAGGAGGAAACATGGCGAACACCCTTCTCGCCGTCATGCCCCTGGATACGAGCATCGTTCACATCGTGCAGGACCTCAAGCGCGCTGGGCTGCACGACATCAGCTTCATCGTCGGGCAGCCGATCTCCGGTGACGAGAAGAAGCTGGCCGGCGTCGCCCCGGCCCCCGAGGTCGCCGCCGTCATGCAGATTCTCGGCACCGACGCGACCTACAACGTCCCCGATGTTGGCTCGGTCACTCTGAGCGGACCGGCCGCCCGTTTCAGCGACGCCCAACACGACAACAGCCACGACTTCTTCATCGCCCTGCTCGGCCACGACGAGGACAACGCGACAACGGCGGCCATCCGCCAGTATCTCGCCGACGGCCACGCGCTCCTGGCGATGGAAGGCGACCTGGACACCGCCAGCCGCATCCTGGGCCGCCGCCCCCTGGCAACCTACGCGTAGAGGTTGTTGCCACCGCGTCGCGTATTCCCGTATAATTGACGAACCGCCGAGCGGCAGACTTGCGCTGCCGCTTCGGCCCGTATTTGGGCAGCCACAAAGCGAGCGAATCTTCAATATGGAAACACCTGTACAGAGCCTGAATGGCCCGCCGGCCATTTCATCCATTGATGACGTTCTGGCCCAGTTCAAGACCCGCGCCTACGTCGCGGAGCGCGGCCTCGCCACCGCCGTCTTTCTCGCCCTGCGCCTGGGGCGGCCGCTGTTCCTCGAAGGCGAAGCCGGTGTCGGCAAGACCGAGGTCGCCAAAGTCCTGGCCGACCTGCTGGACACGCGCCTCATCCGCCTTCAGTGTTACGAGGGCCTCGACGTTCACAGCGCCGTCTACGAGTGGAACTACACGCGGCAGCTGCTGGAGATCCGCCTCCTGGAGGCATCCGGCATCAAGGACCAGGGCGCGGCGCTGCGCGAGGTTTTCAGCCCCGACTTCTTGATTCGCCGCCCGCTGCTCCAGGCCATCGCCTACGACTCCGAGCGCCCGCCCGTGCTGCTCGTGGACGAGCTGGACCGCGCCGACGAGGAATTCGAGGCGTTCCTGCTAGAGATGCTGTCCGACTTCCAGATCACCATCCCTGAGCTTGGC
The DNA here is from genome assembly GCA_046328525.1 of Anaerolineae bacterium. Classification (GTDB taxonomy): domain Bacteria; phylum Chloroflexota; class Anaerolineae; order Epilineales; family JAHCIE01; genus JBDHWG01. The sequence continues at coordinate 176,227 of JAXLWK010000003.1, read as the reverse complement.
ACGGTGCGCGCGCCCAAGCCGCCGGTCGTCATCCTGACGTCGAACCGCACCCGCGAGATCCACGACGCCCTCAAGCGCCGCTGCCTGTACTACTGGATTGACTACCCATCCCAGGCCAAGGAGCTTCAGATCGTCGAGTCGAAGGTCCCCGCCGTCTCGGCCACCCTGGCGCGGCAGATCACGGCGTTCATCCACACCCTACGCACCTTCGACCTGTACAAGCTCCCCGGTGTCGCCGAAACCCTGGACTGGGCCGCGTCCCTGGTCGCCCTCGACCAGCCGAGCCTGACACCGGAGGTCGTGGACGATACCCTGGGCGTCATCCTGAAGTACCAGGACGACGTGCAGAAAGTGCGCGACCTGGGCATCCCGGCCCTGCTCGAGCGGGCGAGGCTGAGCGCATAGCCATGCCCCTGAACGGCGAGCAGGCGGCGGGGTGGGCGCGGCAGCTCGACCTGCTGGACGGAGCGCAGGCGACCGGGCGTCAGGGCGAGGGCGTGTTGCAGCACATCATGCTCTTTGGCCGCCTCCTGCGCCGCCTCGGCGTCAAGGTCAACACGTCGCAGATGCTCGACCTGCTGGCCGCGCTAGAGGAAGTCCCCATCACCGACCGCGACGACTTCTACTGGACGGCGCGCGCCATCCTGGTCTCGCGCAAGGACGACCTGCCGCGCTTCGACCAGGCGTTTGAGCTATTCTGGCGACGCGCCCTGGCGGAGCAGGTGCCCAACTTCGCGCCGCTGCTGCCCCAGACCAACACGCCGCGCCGCCAGCCGCCGACCGAGAAGCCGGGCCAGGAGAAGCCGACCCAGCAACGCGAGCGCACCATCGCCATCGCGGACGCGGACGACGAGAACGAGGGCGAAGGCCAGGCTGCGGAGGGCGAAGCGCCCGATCTCATCATCACCGCCAGCCGCGAGGAGATCATCCGCCACAAGGACTTCACCGACTTCACGCCGGATGAGCTGACCATCGCCCGGCGCATCATCCAGGACATGCGCTTTCAGGTTGGGCAGCGGCGGACGCGGCGCTGGCGGAGCGGCAAGGGGCGGCGGCTGGACCTGCGCCGCAGCCTGCGCAAGAACACGCGCTTCGGCGGCGAGATCGTCGAGCTGGCGTGGCGCGCGCCGAAGTTCAAGCCGCGGCCGCTGGTGGTCATCGCCGACATTAGCGGCAGCATGGAGCAGTACTCGCGCCTCCTGCTGCACTTCATCCACACGCTGTACCAGGGCATGGACAACGTCGAAGCGTTCGTGTTCAGCACGCGGTTGACGCGGATCACCCACGAGCTGCGTAACCGAAACGTGGACATGGCGCTCAATGAGGTGGGACAGCGCGTCCACGATTGGTCCGGCGGGACGCGCATCGGCGAGAGCCTGCACGTGTTCAACTACAAGTGGGCGCGGCGCGTGCTCGGCCGTGGAGCCGTCGTCCTCATCATCAGCGACGGCTGGGACCGCGGCGACGTGACGCAACTGCGGCGCGAGATGGACCGCCTCCAGCGCAGCTGCTATCGCCTCATCTGGCTGAACCCGCTGCTCGGCATGGCCGGCTACCAGCCGCTCACGCGGGGCATCGTCGCCGCCATGCCCTACATAGACGATTTCTTGCCTGTGCATTCCCTTCAGAGCCTGGCGGACCTGGGCGTGTTGTTGAGCGAGCTGGGCGTCACGCCGCGCCCAGCCCGCCGTCAGAATGTTGCGAACAAGGAGGCTGTCCATGCGTGACGTGCTGCCGACAATCGAGCGCTGGCGCGCCAACGGCGAGGACGTTGCCCTGGCGACGGTCGTCAAGGCGATGGGATCGTCGCCGCGTCAGCTCGGCGCGAAGATGGCCGTGACCCGCTCCGGCGACATGGTCGGGTCGGTGAGCGGCGGCTGTGTCGAGGGCGCGGTGTTCCAGGAGGCCCAGACGGTGCTCAAGACGCGCCGCCCGAAGCTCGTGCGCTACGGCGTGGCCGACGAGCTGGCCTGGGAGGTCGGCCTGGCGTGCGGGGGGGTGATCGAGGTCTTCATCGAGCCGCTGGATTGGTAGGGAACGGAGCGACGCTGTGGCTGAACTGTACGACGGGCTGAAAGACGCCCTGGAACACGACCGCCCCTGCGCCCTGGCGACTGTGATCCGCGGGCCGGGGCTGGGCGGTAAGCGCCTCATCTTCGACACCGCGGCCAGCGGCAGGGTCTCTCCCCTGGACGCTGCCGCCGTGGACGCCGAGGCGCGCGCCATGCTCGCCGCCGAGGCGTCGGGCACGCGCACGTTCACCACGCCCGACGGCGACGCCGACGTGTTCATCGAGGTCTACCCACCGGCGCCCAAGCTCGTCATCGTCGGCGGCGTCCACATCGCCGTCCCCCTGGCGCAGGTCGCGCGGGTTCTTGGCTTGCGCGTCATCCTGGTGGATGCGCGGAGCGCGTTCGCCAGCGACGCGCGCTTCCCGCACGCCGACCGCATCGTCATCGGCTGGCCCGACGAGGCGCTGCAAGCCCTGGGGCTGGATAGCGCGACCTACGTCGCCGTCCTGACCCACGACGCCAAGCTCGACGACCCGGCGCTCATCGCGGCCCTCGACAGCCCGGCCCGCTACATTGGGGCCATCGGCAGCCCGAAGACCCACGCCAAGCGCCTGGCGCGATTGCGGGCCGCCGGCGTGAGCGAGGAGGCCCTAAGCCGCATCCACTCCCCCATCGGGCTGGACCTAGGGGCGCGGACGCCGGAGGAAATTGCCGCGTCCATCATCGCCGAGATGATCGCCGTGAAATACGGGCGGACGTGGCGGCCCGGCGCGGAGACGTGGGAGTCGCGGCGGCAGCCGCAGGAGGCGACCGAGTGAAGTTCGGCCCCGTCCCCATCGAGCAAGCCGCCGGCAAGATTCTGGCGCACAACCACACCGACGCCGAAGGCCGCCGCGCCTTCCGCAAGGGGTTCGTCGTCCGTCACGAGGACCTGGCGGCGCTGCGCGACGTGGCTGGCGACAGCGTGTACGTGGCCGAGATGGAGCCGGGCGATGTCCACGAGGATGAGGCCGCCAGGCGGCTGGCGCGGGCTGTGGCGGGCGAGGGTGTGCGGCTCGGACCAGCCGCCGGCGGCCGTGTCAACCTGTTGGCCGAGGCACGCGGTTTGCTGAAGCTAGACCTGGACCGACTGAACTCTATCAATGAAATAGACGGCCTGACCATCGCCACCCTGTGGCAGAACGCCGTGGTTCACCCTAAGAAAATCGTCGCGACCGCCAAGGTCATCCCGTATGCGGTGCCAGAGGCGAGTCTCCGCCGTGTCGAGGCGCTGGCCGGCCCATCAGTGGCGGTCGAGCCGCTCCCGCCCCGGCGCGTCGGCGTGGTTCTCACAAGCAGCGACGCCGGACGGGCCAAGACGGTCGAGCACCTGGACGGCCCGATTCGCTCCCGCGTCGAAGGGCTGGGCAGCGAGGTGGTCGCCATGCTGACCGTGGCGCACACGGAAGCCGCCGTCAAGGACGCCGTGGGTTCCCTGGCAGCACGGGGCGTTGACGCCATCATCATCGCCGGCGAAACGTCCATCATGGACGTCAACGACATCACGCCGCGCGGCATCGTCGGCGCGGGCGGCCGGATCGAGGGCTACGGCGTGCCGGCGGAGCCGGGCAACCTGCTCCTGCTGGCCTACCTGGATGGGCGCCCGGTCCTCGGCGCGCCGGGCTGCGTCCGCTCCCGCCACACCAACGTTGTGGACCTGGTGTTGCCGCGGCTCCTGGCCGGCGAGCGGTTGACCCGCCGTGACCTGGCCGCCCTGGGCCACGGCGCTTTGCTCCAGGAGTAAGCGCGCCGGGAAGGCCCAACATCGCCCATGACGCAGCGTGCCATTTTCATTCTTGCCTGCGATGCGACGGCGTGGTATACTCTGAAACAGTTGCGCACGATAAGCACCATGCAGGAGATGCGCTCAGATGGATAAGCGTGTGATAGGTGGTTTGGTTGCCGCCGGCGTTGCCGGTGTCGCTGCAATCGTGGTACTCTCGCCACGTCTGCGGGAAGAGGCGCGCGAGACGCTCGCCCTGCCCGGTCCCGCGCCGGATTCGCTCAAGTCCGTGGCGCTGTCCAGCGCGCGGAACGCCCTCGGCCTGGCCGAGGTCTTCGAGCCGCAGATGGTGGAGGCGGTCGCGTACGCCCTGGCTGAGATGGAAGGGCGGCCCGGCAAGGCGCACGAGCCGGAGATGCAAGAGCGCGCCCAGAAGCTGGTGCGCGAGGGTCTCAAGCACGTCAACGACTGGCTGGCAGGTCAGCAGACCGTCGAGGGCCGCGCGCAGAGCTTCGGCGATAGCGACGCTGCCCAGGCATAGCATCTAGCGGAGGGAGAGGCATGGGTAACGTGTTGCGTCTGCTCGGCGGGCTGGTCATCGGGGCGGCCATTGGCGCCGGCGCGGGATTGCTGCTGACGCCCAAATCGGGCGCAGACATCCAGGGCATGGTGCGCGGCCACGTCAACAACGCCGTGGAGGCAGGCAAAGCGGCGCAAGTCGCCAAGCAGCAAGAGCTGGAACAACAGGCGGGCATCAAACGGCCCTGACGATTTTCGGGTGAGTTCCTGTCAATCGGCGTGGGCCTGCCCCGCGCCGATATTTTGCGCTTGAGAAGGCTTGCGCTGGCCCTGGCCGGTGTGCTATAATGTCGGTTCGACGAACGACGAGGGGACGATGAGCGCTGTACCAACGCGGACAAACGAAGAGTGGCTGGAGGTCTTGCAGACCCCCGGCCCCGAGCAGACCCAGGCTCTCGAAGAGCTGCGGGATTATCTGCTGCGCGCCGTCTACGTCTACCTGTCGCGCCACCGCAGTGACCTGATGCACTTCGACCGGGACGAGATTCAGCAGCTCGCCGAGGACTGGGCGCAGGAAGCGCTGCTGACCATCCTCGCCAAGCTCGATACCTTTCGCGGTGACAGCCGCTTCACAACCTGGGCCTACCGCGTGGTCATCAACCTGGCCGCCAGCGAGCTGCGCCGCCGCCGCTGGGCCAACCTCTCCCTTGAGGGCCTGACCGAGAACGATGAGGACGAGGACAGCGGCTCGTTTGAGTTCGCCCAGGAGAGCAGCGGCAACAACCCGGAGTCGGCGCTTCAGCAGCGCCACGTCTGGGACACGCTCCAGCACATCATCGAGCAGGACCTGACCGAGCGCCAGCGCGCGGTACTCGTCGGCTCGCTGGTCGAGGGCAAGCCGGTCGAGGCGCTGGCCGCGCAGTTGAGCACCAACCCCAACAACATCTACAAGATCATGCACGACGCCCGCAAGAAGCTCAAACAGCGCCTCGCGGACTACAACCTCAACGAGGACAGCGTCTTACAAGTCTTCGCCGGCACGTGACAGCGGCCCACTTGGGCCGCTGTTCTTTATTTGGGCCCCGTCCAAAGAGCCGACTTCAGTCGGCTCTACAGGGGCAAAGATGTAGCGCCGCCTGAAGTCGGCCTCTGAATGGGCGACTTGAGTCGGCCTCTGAAGAGCGGCCGGCTGCCGTAAGAAGCCCGAACATGTGAACGTCATACAAGCGAAGATTGGTTGGAGAGTCAGGGGATTGGCGCCTATGGAGCAAGCCGACGCGAGTCGATGGCTGGTACGCATCTTCGCTACCGAAGAGCTCGAGCTGGATTGTCCAAGTTCATTCGAATCGCTCGCGCAATTCGTGGACCTGGAGGTCCACGGAGTGGATGCGCCCAGGCTGCTGCCGAGGGTGTGGAACCACCTGTGCACCTGCGCGGATTGCCGCGATCTCTACGAGGGGCTACGCGCCGTCGTCGAGATGGAGGAGTTCGGGTTCCTGCCGCGGGCGGAGTTCAACCGCCTCTTCAACGACTAACTCTATCGCCCTTTTGGCGCGCTGAAATCATACCAATAGCCGACCCCGGCGGTCTTCACACCGCTTGCAGGGTCGGTTATACTTTGAATCGAAACGTCCGTTTTCAGAATGTAACGCACTCCGCCGGGAGAAGATGCTCATGGCACGATTCCAGCTTGTGTCCGAGTTTCAGCCGACAGGCGACCAACCCCAGGCTATTGAGAAGCTCGTCGCCGGCCTCAACGCGGGCATGCGCCACCAGACGCTGCTGGGCGCGACGGGGACGGGCAAGACCTACGTGATGGCCCAGATGGTCGAGCAGCTCCAGCGCCCAACGCTCGTCCTCGCTCACAACAAGACCCTCGCCGCCCAGCTGTACGCCGAGTTCCGCGACTTCTTCCCGAACAACGCCGTGGAGTACTTCGTCTCGTACTACGACTACTATCAGCCCGAGGCGTATGTCCCGCGCCAGGACCTCTACATCGAGAAAGACGCCGAGATTAACGAGGAGATTGACAGGCTGCGGCTGTCGGCGACGTCATCCCTGCTCAGCCGCCGCGATGTCCTCATCGTCGCCTCGGTCTCGTGCATCTACGGTCTCGGCTCGCCCGAAGACTACGGCGCGACCGTGGTCAGCCTGCGGCGCGGCGAGACCCGCAACCGCGAGAAGGTGCTGCGTCACCTGGTGTCCATCCACTACGATCGCAACGACTATGAGTTGCGCCGTGGCCGCTTCCGCGTCCGGGGCGACACACTGGAGATCCAGCCGGCCTACGCCGAGACGGCGTACCGCGTCGAGTTCTGGGGCGACGAGATTGAGCGCATCACCGAGATTGACCCGCTCACGGGCGAGATTCTCATCCAGCACGTCGCGGTAGACATCTACCCCGCCAAGCACTTCATCACGCCGGCCGAGAAGCTCCAGGTCGCCATCGGCGACATCGAGGCCGAGCTGGCGAATCGCCTGACCGAGCTTCAGAACGCCGACAAGCTCCTGGAAGCGCAGCGCCTCGCCCAGCGCACGCGCTACGACCTGGAGATGATGCGCGAGGTTGGCTACTGCTCCGGCATCGAGAACTACTCACGCCACCTGGCGCGCCGCCAGCCGGGCGAAGCGCCGTGGACACTCCTGGACTACTTCCCCGACGACTACCTGATGTTCATTGACGAGTCCCACATCTCGCTGCCGCAGGTGCGGGGCATGTACCACGGGGACCAGTCGCGCAAGGGGACCCTGGTGGACTTCGGCTTCCGCCTGCCGTCGGCGCTCGACAACCGGCCCCTCACCTTCGAGGAGTTCGAGTCCAAGATTCACCAGGTGGTCTACGTCTCTGCGACGCCGGGGCCATATGAGATGCAGCACAGCCAACCGCCGGAAGGGCAGATCGTCGAGCAGATCATCCGCCCCACGGGCCTGATTGACCCGGAGGTGGTCATCAAGCCGACTAAGGGCCAGGTTGACGACCTTATCGGCGAGATCCGCCGCCGCATTGAGCGCAGCGAGCGCACCCTCGTGACGACGCTCACCAAGCGCATGGCCGAGGATCTGGCCGACTACCTGGCCGAGCTGGGCATCAAGGTACATTACCTGCACTCTGAGGTGCATACCCTGGAGCGCGTCGAGATTCTGCGCGACCTGCGCCAGGGCATCTACGACGTGGTCGTCGGCATCAACCTTCTGCGCGAGGGTCTCGACCTGCCGGAGGTGTCCCTCGTGGCGATCCTCGACGCCGACAAGGAAGGCTTCCTGCGCTCGGAGCAGTCGCTCATCCAGACCATCGGCCGCGCCGCGCGACACGTCAACGGCACGGTGGTCATGTACGCCGACAACATGACGGACTCGATGCGGCGAGCCATCGCCGAGACGAACCGCCGCCGCGACATCCAGGTCGCGTACAACACGGAACACGGCATCGAGCCGCGCTCCATCGTCAAGGCCGTGCGCGACCAGATCGAGCGCGCCCGGCAAGTCGCCGAGGAGCAAGCGCCCTACAGCATCGGCAAGGACATGCCGGCGCCCGAGATCCACAAGCTCATCAAGGACCTGGAAAAGGGCATGAAGGCCGCCGCCGCCGAGCTAGAGTTCGAGAAGGCCGCCATGCTGCGCGACCAGATCGCCGAGCTGCGGCGCTCCTTGCAGGAGCAAGACAAGCGGCCAGAGTGGGAGAAGGTGCGCGACCCGCGCTAGACGCCCGATTGAAATCATGTCGTGACGACTTCAGTCGTTTCTTCGCATTCAGAACGACTGAAGTCGTTACTACGGCGCCACCATTTCATGCGTAACAGACCCATAAGTCGTCACCAGGACGCAATCAACTTGGGACACCTGAGCGATGGACATCACGTACATGGAGTCGGCTGAGGCGTTTCGCGCCTGGCTCGCCGAGAACCACGCGACGGCGACGGAGCTGTGGGTCGGCTTCTACAACAAGGCGTCGGGCCGGCCAAGCATCACATACCCGGAGTCTGTGGACGAGGCGCTGTGTTACGGCTGGATTGACGGCCTGCGGAAGAACGTGGACGCGACGAGCTACAAGATTCGCTTCACACCGCGCAAACGCACGAGCATCTGGAGCGCCGTCAACATCAAGCGTGTTGAAGAGCTGATTGCGCTGCGGCGCGTGCAGCCGCCCGGCCTTGCCGCCTTCGAGGCCCGCGATCCGGCCAGGACCAACCGCTACTCCTTCGAACAGGAGGGCGGCGGCCTTGACCCCACCCTGGAAGCACAGTTCCAGGCGAACGACGCCGCGTGGACGTTCTTCCAGGCGCAGACGGCAAGCTATCGGCGTACCGCGATGTGGTGGGTGATGAGCGCGAAGAAGGACGAGACGCGGCAGAAGCGGCTCAGTGTGCTCATGGAAAGCTCGGAGAAGCACGAGCGCCTACCACAACTTACATCCCCCGTTGCCCCGCACAAGCAAACGAAACACGATAGTCATTGATGGAGATTGATAGAGCGCGTCGAAGCTATATCCTCCACCTCTGACACGCCTGTATCTCCGGCAGCCTCGGTCAACGCCAGGGCAATCTCCTCGCGCACCGAGGCGTCATCCTCCACGTCGGCCCGCGCGACCAGCGCCTGCCCCGCTGCATCTCCTCCCAGGCGTCCCAGCGCCCACGCCGCGTGCCCACGCACCAGCGCCGGCTCGCCGTTCAGCGCCTCAATCAGCGCCGGGATGGCCGCCGCATCCCCGCTGTTGCCCAGGGCGACGCACACGTTGCGCCGCAACCCGGCCCATTTAGCGCGGCGGATGGGGCTGCCCTTGAACCGCTCGCGGAACTCGTCCTCGCTCAGCCTCAGGAGCGGTATCAAGGCGGGGCTTGCGCCGACGGCCGGACGCGGCATGAACTCCGGATGGTTCCGGGGAACGCGGCGGAGATTGACCGGGCAAACATCCTGGCACAGGTCGCAGCCGAAGATCCAGGCGCCCATCAACGGACGCAGGTCACGCGGGATGGGGCCGCGCAGCTCGATGGTGAGGTAGGAGATGCAGCGCCCATTGTCCAGCACACCGGGGGCGATCAGAGCGCCCGTCGGGCAGGCGGGCAGGCAGCGCGTGCAACCGCCGCAGTGGGTTTTGAGTGGTGGGTCCGCCGGCAACGCCACGTCCAGCAGCAGCTCGCCAAGCAGCACCCACGACCCATGCGTGTGGGTGAGGATGTTCGTGTTCTTGCCGTACCAGCCCAGCCCGGCCCGCGCGGCGGCGGCGCGATCCGTGAACCGCGCCGTGTCTACCAGGGCGCGTGCCTCAGCGGATGCGCCCACGTGTTCCTGGACGAAGCGATGCAGATCGCGCAAGCGCGCCTTGAAGACGGCGTGGTAGTCCAGGCCCCACGCATAGCGGGCGACGCGGCCGGCCGGCGCGCCGGGCCGGCTGGCGTCGGCGTCGCCATCGCACAGGTAGCTCATGCCGACACAGACGATGGAGCGCGCCTGGGGGAGCAGGGAACGCGGGTCGCCGGCGACGGCTGCCCGCTCGCGGTTGAACCACGGCAAGCCATCCATCAGCCCGGCGTCAATCCGCTCCTCAAGAATCCGCTGTGTCTCCGGGAAGGGTTCGGCCGACGTGACGCGCGCCACGTCGAAGCCGAGAGCATGGGCATGCGCCACGATCTCGCTCTTGAGGCGCAGGGCGTCCATCGTTGAGAGGGCAACAGGTTCTCGCATGCCCAAATTCTAGCCCAGACGGGGGCAAAAGGAAGCCGCAGGCCCCCATGGGAGGGTGCCCGCGGCTTCTGATAGATCCACCCGTAGTAGCGACTTCAGTCGCTGCATCCGGCCGCAGAACGACTGAAGTCATCACTACGGAACGCGAAACTCACACACCACTCGCCTCAGCCGGGCTTGACCTGCACCAGGGCGCTCATGGTGCCGCGAATCAGCTCCACCGACTTGGTGATGCCCGCCTTCTCCTCGTCGTCCAGCTCCGGCTGGTAGATTTCCTCGATGCCGTCGCGTCCCAGCTTGCACATGACGCCGAAGTACATGTCCTTCAGGCCGTACTCGCCGTCGAGATAGGCCGCCGTCGGCACGATGAGCTTGGTATCCTTCAGGATCGCCTCGGCCATGAGGGCGCACGCCGCGCCCGGCGCGTAGTAGGCGCTGGTGCCGAGGAGCTGTACGATCTCGCCGCCGCCCTTGCGCGTGCGGTCCACAATCGCGTCAATCCTCTCCTTCGACAGCAGCTCGGTGAGCGGAACGCCGCCGACGCTGGCCGAGCGGACCAGGGGTACCATCTCGTCGCCGTGGCCACCAATGGTAAACGCCTGGACGCTCGCCACGGAGACATTCAGTTCCTGGGCGATGAAGGTGCGGAAGCGGGCGCTATCGAGAACGCCGGCCTGGCCCAGGACGCGGTTGCGCGGGAAGCCGCTGGTTTTGTACGCGACATACGCCATCGTATCGAGCGGGTTCGTGACCATGATGACGATGGCATTGGGCGACGACTGCTTGATCTCGTTAATCGCGCCAACCACGACCTCTTCGTTCTTGGCGACGAGATCTTCGCGGCTCATGCCGGGCTTGCGCGGGAAGCCGCCCGTGAAGATGATGACATCTGACCCTTCGGTGGGGCCATACTCCGTTGTGCCGGTGATGCGGGCGTCGTAGCCCATGATCGGCCCGGCTTGCAGGAGGTCGAGCGCCTTGCCGGCCGGCATGTTCCCGGTCGCGGGAATATCCTTGAGAACAATATCGCCGATATTCATCCCCGCCAGCCAGAGCGCGGCGCTCGCGCCGACGTTGCCGGCGCCTATAATTGTGATTTTGTTGCGGGCCATGTGTCCCTCCTTTGGGACAAGGACGTACCTCAAAAGAGAGGTTGCGCAGATGTTTGACAGAGGGATTATACCACCCTCAGCCAGAGTCGGCAACCACCTGGGCTATAATTGGGATACCAAAGCGTCTCACGATAATGGAGCCTACCTATGCACATCCAGAAGCTCGACCACAGCGCACTCATTGTAAGCGACCTGGACAAGGCTCGCTGGTTCTACGGCGAAGTGCTTGGCCTGGAAGAAATACCGCGCCCGGCCAATTTCACCTTCGGCGGCTGCTGGTTTCGCGGTGACGGGTTCGAGATCCATCTCATCCGCGAAGCCGACACCACGACTCGCGCCGGCTTCGGTGATGGTGGCACCGGCGCGAAGGTCGGCATGGTGCATCACCTCGGCCTCGAAGTCGACGATATTCAGGCGACCGAGCGTTACCTTCGCGAGCAGGGCGCAACCATCCTCGGCGGGCCGATGCCGCGCGGTGACGGACCCATCCAGCTCTACGTGGCCGATCCAGACGGGAACTTCCTGGAGTTCTTCCAGAGGGACGGCGCCTGGTCACTTCCCATCGAAGAGCGCGCACCGGTTCGACGCGCTTAGGAGCGCGAGGATCGCGTAGAAAGCTGCTCTGGTTGGAACTTTGGCAAGCCGGTCCACGTATACATAGGTAGGCCCGCAGTCTGTTCGGCGGCGGCGCCGCATCACATGTCGTGAGGAGGAGACATGATCGAGTCGCTCGCCAGCATCGCCACCGCCTTCGGGTTGTCGGCGGCGACTGGCCTGAACGCCTATATCCCATTGCTCATCGTTGCCCTGGTCGCCCGCTTCACAGACTGGCTCGTGTTGGCGCCGCCCTACGACGTGCTGTCCAGCCCGTGGGTGATTGGCGCGCTCATCATCCTGTCCGCATTGGAATTCTTCGCCGACAAGATTCCCGGCGTGGACCACATGAACGACATGGTCGGCACGTTCGTCCGTCCGGCGGCGGGCGCGATCCTGTTCGCGGCCACGACTGGCGCAGTGCACGACATGAGCCCGGTGCTGGCCGTCATCGCCGGCCTGCTCACGACAGGCACCGTCCACGCCGCCAAGGCCAGCTTCCGCCCCATCGTCACCGCCTCCACGGCGGGCCTGGGCAACCCCGTCGTCAGTACGGCCGAGGATATTACGGCGACGATCGTGGCCTTCGGCGCGATCCTCCTGCCGTTCCTGTTCGCGCTGATCTTGCTCACGGCGCTGGGCATCGTCGCCTGGATCATCTTCAGTTGGCGGCGGAGGGCGTCCCGGGCCAGCTCGGCTTAGGAGCCGATGACAACGGTTTGCAGTTAGTTTGTTGACCCGTGTACTCGTAGGGCGTCAGGCATAGCCTGGCGCCCTACCGCTATTTGACTTGCCGTGTCGCTAGATTTGGTGCATAATACCGCCGTGGCGTGCTGCCCCCCTCACAACACAAGTCGCAGCACACGGGCCTCGATGCCTTCACCGTTCCATCGCGTGTGCATGTGCTTCGCTGTTGAGGCGCATCTAGACAAACAATCCAATGGAGGAGACCGATCTATGAGTAAGAAAGTCCTGCTGATTCTGAGCGTTCTCGTCATCGGCGTTCTCGTCGCCGCCTGTGGCGGCGCTGGGTCCTCGTCGGCGCCGGCCGCCGCGCCCACCACGGCGCCGGCCGCCGCGGCCCCCAAGGCCACCGATGCCCCCAAGGCCGCCGCGCCAACGGCAGCGCCGGCTGCGGCGGCGAAGGCCACCGATGCCCCCAAGGCAGCGAGCGGCGGCGCAGCGCCGTCGTTCAAGGCTGTCCCCATCAAGCTGTGGTCCGGCTGGACCGGCACGGAGGCGGAGACCCTGGCCGCCGTCGCCAAGCAGTTCGAGAGCGCGAACTCCGGCGCGAAGATCGAGATTCTGACCGTTCCGTTCGATCAGCTCAAGAACAAGTACACCACCGAAGCCTCGACAGGCGGCGGGCCTGACCTCCTCATCGGCCCCAAGGACTGGATCGGCGAGCTGGCCCAGGCGAAGCTGATTAGCTCCCTCGACGACTCGAAGGACGCGGCCGGCCTCAACAACGTCAGCAAGGAAGCCGTCACCGCTAACAGCTTCCAGGGCAAGGTCTACGCCTTCCCCGAATCGACCGAGGCGATGGCTCTGTTCATCAACACCGACAAAGTCAAGACGATGCCGACGAACTCGGACGACATCTTGAAGATGGCAACTGAAGTCGGTATGGGCCTGAACACAGGCTTCTACCAGTCGGCCGGCTTCCTGTTCGGGCAGGGCGCGAAGCTCTTCGACGCCCAGGGCAAGTGCATCCTCGACCAGGGCACGGGCGCGGTTGAGGCGCTGAAGTGGATCCAGACCGCCTCCAAGACCCCCAAGGTCATCGCCGACGCCGACGGCGGCAAGCTCGACGCCGCCTTCAAGGACGGCCGCGTCGGCATGGTGTTCAACGGACCGTGGGCGACGGGCGACTACGAGAAGGCGCTGACGCAGGCCAAGGTCGGCGTCAATGCTCCCATCGTCATGCTGCCGGCCAACGGCAAGTTCGCGCCGTTCCTCGGCACGAAGAACCTCTTCCTCAGCTCCAACTCCAAGGGCGACGCGAAGAACACGGCGCTGGGCTTCATGAACTTCCTGAGCCAGCCGGCGCAGCAGGAGACGTTCGCCAAGATCGGACACATCCCGTCGAACCCGAACGTCAACATCAGCGACCCGATCCTCAAGGCGTTCATCGCCCAGACCCTGAGCACGACCTACTTCCCCAACGAGCCAGAGATGGGCGCCGTTTGGACCCCCGCCTCCGACATGATCACCAAGGTCGTGGAAGGCAAGGCGACACCCGAGGAAGCCGTCAAGACGGCGTGCGCGCAGATCAACGCGGCGAACAAGAAGTAACGGTAGTCCGGACATGGGGGCGGCGGCCTCAATCCTGCCGCCGCCCTCCTATACCTGAGGAACACGTCGGACCCGTTCCCCAGGCCCCTTTTGCCCTCGCCTGACCCGTCACGACGATCACGGCGATCGTCCCTACAAGGAGCGTTGGACATGGCATCAGGCACGCTACCGCGTCCAGGGGCATCCGCTCAGCCTAACAAGCTTGCCCAGGAGCGCTCGCGGCGGATGATGAGCACGGCCTATCTGTACATTCTGCCGGCCGCCATCATCATGCTGATCATCACCGTTTTCCCCTTGATCTATCAGTTCTGGATGTCCTTCACCAACTATAGCAATATCAATCTCCGTACCGATAGCCTCATTATGCAGATGGTGGGCGCTTTCACAGGCGGCGCGACGGCCGAGGACTACAACTCGCCCACGATGATCGGCCTGCGGAACTACGTTGACATCCTCACCGGCGGGTTGGGCAGCGTCCTGAGCGGTTTCGACTTCTGGCGCATCCTGCTGTTCAACATGGTGTGGACCGCCGTCAACCTGGTCTTCCACGTCAGCCTCGGCGTCGTCATCGCCATCATGCTGAACCAGAAGGGCTTCAAGTTCCGAGGCTTCTACCGCTCCCTGTATGTCATCCCCTGGGCCATGCCTGCCCTCGTCTCCGGCATGATCTGGCGCAACATGTTCGACGACCAGACCGGCGCCATCAACCTGGTGCTCGGCTATTTCGGCATTCCGCCGGTGCGCTGGCTGCTCCAGATTGACCCACCCTTCCCGTGGATACCGCCCTTCGTGCGCGTCTCCGAGGGCGTGGACGCCTACTTCTGGATGTTCGTGTTCCTCCTGTTGCTGATCGTCCCCTTCTTCTTCGCCTGGGTGCGGGCGCGCTGGTGGAAGTTCCTGATCGTCTGGTTCATCCTGCTCGAAGTTCTGTTCATGTTTGTTCTGCCGGTCATCACGGCTCCCCGCTCGGTGTCCAATGTGACGACGACGTATGGCTTCGGCACGCTGTTCCCGCTGTCGTTCTACGCCGTGCTCATCACCAACATCTGGCTCGGCTGGCCGTTCATGATGGCGATCGCCACGGGCGGCCTCGCCAGCATCCCCTCCGACCTGTACGAGGCGGCGGCGGTGGACGGCGCGAACTGGTGGGACAAGTTCTGGGCCGTTACGGTGCCGCTGCTCCGCCCGGCGATGATCCCGGCCATCATCATCGGCATGACCTGGACGTTCAACGCCTTCAACGTCATCTACTTCGTCTCCAACGGCGGCCCACTTCACCAGACCGAGATTCTCGTGACCCAGGCCTACCGCCTCGTCAACGAGACGACGGTCAACATCCCCGGCGTGGGCAGCGCCCGGCCGTATGGCATGGCGGCGTCGTTCGCCTACATCGTGTTCGTCGTGCTGGCGATCATCACCCTCATTACCAACCGCTACTCCCGCGCCACTGAGGCGATCAGCGAATAGGAGGATATCATGGCTGTCAAAGAAGCTGAAAAGCCGATGAAGCTGACAAACCAGATCTTCTCGCAGGTCCTGGCGCTGATCATCCTGATGTTCGTCATCTTCCCGGTGCTGTGGATCATCGGCATGTCCCTGGACCCGCGCAACATCGCGCGGCCGACGACCCTCTTCCCGCCGAGCATCTCCTTCGATGCGTATATCAAAGTATTCCAGCAGCCGACGCCCAACCCGGTCAGTTTCACCCGCCTGGCGACGAATAGCACCATCCTGGCCGTCGGCGTCTCCATCCTGACGGTGCTCGTCGGCACGACGGCCGCCTATGCGTTCTCGCGCTTCAGGTTCCCCGGCCGCCAGCCCGGCATGCTGTTCTTCGTCCTGGTGCTGATGCTGCCAAGCGTGGCGACGGTCGCCGCCCTGTTCGTCATGCTCAACATCCTACTGGGGCCGCAGCTCCGCAACTCCATTTTCGGCGTCGGGGTCGCCATGGTGTCCGGCGCGTTACCCTTCGCCATCTGGAACATGAAGGGCTTCGTAGATACGATCCCCAGGGACATTGAGGAGGCAGCGGCGGTAGACGGCGCGACGCTGAACCAGACGTTCTTCCGCATCATGCTGCCCCTGGCCCTGCCCGGCCTGGCCGTGACGGCGCTGTTCGGCTTCATGGCCGGCTGGACGGAGTTCGTCCTCTCCTGGCAATTCATCTCCGACCCGCAATGGTTCACCCTGGCGATGGCGCTCTACGGCATGCAGGGTCAGTATTCCTCGAACACGCCGTGGTCGGAGTTCGCCGCGATGAGCGTCATTGTCTCTATCCCGATTGTCCTGGTGTTCTTCGGGTTACAGCGCTACATGGTCGGCGGCCTCACCAGCGGCGGTGTCAAGGGCTGATTCGCCCACACCACATTCCGTCGCGCACGAACACACGAGGGGGCCAGACGATCATCTGGCCCCCTCGCTCTAAATGGATCCCAGGGTGAAACCCGCGTGCTGACCCGGGCGATGCGAGACATGTAGTAGCGACTTCCAGTCGCTCTTACGGTCGCAGAACGACTGAAGTCGTCACTACGACACGCGCATTGCGTGGATAACCGACCGGGGCCTGCGGGTTTCGTCGAACCAGCGTCAGCGCGTGTAGGTGATCCTCAGCACAGGCTGCGCCGTCCAGCCGAAAATTGTGCGGCCAATGCCGTAGGACGAGTCGAGACTGATGCGGAAGGATGCGCGGCGCGTGGTGCGCAGGCGTTCTTGCAGCGCCGGCGCCGCGTTCGTCACATCGAAGGTGTTCGCGTCGCCGACCACCAGGTCCGCGCCGGTCAGCGCCGTCGGCGACATCGCCTTGACGCCCGCGTTGTGAATCTGGTAGTAGTTGAGCTGCGTCCAGTTCATGTCCACACTGCTGTCGAGCAGACTTAGCCGCCAGGTCCCCCCCGTCCCCGGGTCGAAGTAGACGCGGCTCATGCCCATGAGCGACACCTGCGCCGAGGTGATCCTGGCGTCTGCCGGCAAGGCGCCCAGGTCGAACTGCATCGCGCCGTCAAGAATGATGGGCGAGGCGGGGCGCGTATCCATGCCCGCCCAGACGCCCCCCTGGCCGAGCATGTTGCTCGTCTTGTACATGCTCGTGACATACCCGACGGCGTCGGACGACGGCACGAGGGCGACGGTCACGGGCGTGGGCGTCGGCGTCAGGGTCGGTGTCTGCGTCGGCGTGGATGTCGGCGTCCGCGTGGGGGTGAACGTCGCCGTCGGTGTTGGGGTGGGCGTCGTTGTCTCCGAGGACGGCGAAGAGGTCGGCGTCGTGGTTGCCGTCGCGCCACCCTGCTGGACGATCACCAACGGCGCGCCGGTCCGGTCAGAGGTCGTCGAGAGCGTGTAGCCGCCGTAGCGGCAGCCGCTGCTGGAGGTGCGCCGCACATGTGCCTGGACGGTGAGGAAGTTAGTCTCGCTGGGCGCCAGCTCGACCGTCACCCGCGCCGGGTTGCTGGTGTAGCCGAAATTGCCGGTCGCCACAAACGTCCCGGCCTGCGTCGTCACCGTCACCGCATCGCCGTTGCCAATCCGCACCGTCACCGTCTGCGTCATCAGATCCGTGGGCGATGTGACAGGCTCGACGGCAAACCCCTCCGGTGTCGCCTGGGGGCAGATCGTGGCCGATGGTGTCGGCGTCGGCCCGGTCGGCGTGGCCGTGGGGGGCGTTGTAGCGCCGGTCGGCGTCGGCGTCGGCGTGGACAACGTCTGGGTGCGCACCGCGAGAACGAAGGGGCGGTCGCCGGTGACGAGGGCATAGCCCTGCGCGCCCGGCGGCATGGCATTGCCCTGCCCCATGACGATTGTCGTCGCCTCACGCGGCGCCAGCGTCACCGACTGCGTGCCGAGCAGCGTTTGCGTACCGGCGGCGAAATAGCGGATGAGGAGCTGGGCTGCCGAGTTATCCAGGTTGGTCAGCACGAGAATGCTGCGCCGATCCGGCAGGTCCGTACGCAGTGGCGCGGCAAGGTGTTGGTAGACAGGCGGGTTGAGAACGGTCCAGTCTATGCTCTGCACCGGGTACGGGCCGATGCGGATAGACGCCAGGTTCTGTTCCTGCGCCGTGCCCGGCAGGCTGTTCGCCGACGGGTCCTTCCCCGACTGCCGCGTCCGCATCAGGGCCGGCCGCATGAGCGTAACCGCCGCGCTCATGGCGCGGACGCGCGCCTGGGCCTGGGCCAGGGGGATGCCCGGACTCAGGGCGGAGACACCCTGCGCCTGCGCATCGTTGAGCGCTCCGACGGTGTCAGCCAGCGACGGGATGGCCGACGGGGGGGTGTAGCGCTCGACCTGCTGGAGGATGACGCTGAGATCACCCGCCGCCGCCAGGGCGCTGTAGACATACTCGTTCAGAATACTCTGGGACGGCGCGGCGAGGGCAAGGGCGATCTGCTCCTGCATGGCGTCCGCGTCGTGCTCGGCCCGGGCGTGGTAAGTGTCGAAGGCGTCCTGCGCCGTGACCGCGAACTTCGTCGCGCCGCTGTTCTTCTCGCGGCGTTCCGAGCGGAAGAACACGCCGCCGTCCACGTCTTGCAGCTCAACCGTGACCGTATAGGCGTCGTAGAACTCGTACTCGTAGTTCACGTAGATGACGCCCGTTCCGTCCGGGAACGTCGTGGCCGCCGCGCCATCCGGCCGGGCGCTGAGGTAGAAGCGCGTGATGCGCGGCGCGGGCGCCGGCGTCGGCGTGAGCGTGGCCGTGGTCAGCGGCACGGCTGCCGCCACCGCCGACGCGCCGCCCTCGTTGGCGCGAGTGGTGGCCGGCGCGGCGTCGGTTCGGCGCGCTGCCGCCTCGGCGACGGCGAGGCTGCCGCCGGCGGCCAGCAGGGTTGCCAGCGTCAGGCAGGCAACCAGTATGAATCGTCGCGTTCCAGTCATTGGTGTCTCCCCGTGTACGATTGCTCTGGCGGAGCCGCCCACAGCGCTCCGTGCTACATGGTGGACGAGACGAAAACTCCCTCTATAATATGGACGGCTTAACCCTGTCAGAAGGGACGGCCTGCCGCAAAAGATTGTGCCTAATCTTGCCACGCGAGTATAATTTTCGCCTATGAACACGCGCATTAGTCTCTACGCGAGCCGGATTATCGAGGCTGGCTGGCTTCTTGCCGTCATCACCGTCCCACTATTCTTCAACGTCTACTCCAGCCGCACGTTTGAGCCTGACAAACTAACCCTCCTCCGCTCCATCGCCCTGGTCATGGCGAGCACGTGGCTCGTCAAAGTCCTGGACAGCGGCTTCCAGCGGCCGGCCGGCGAGAGCTGGCCCGGCTGGCTGCGCCGCCTGGTGGTGCAGACCCCGCTTGTCCTGCCGACGCTGCTCCTCATCCTGACCTACATCATCTCCACCGCGTTCTCCGTCATGCCGCGGGTCTCGATCTTCGGCTCCTACCAGCGGCTACAAGGCACGTACTCGACGTTCAGCTATATCGTTATCTTCTTCCTGATGATCGAGGGCCTGCGGCAGCGCGAGCAAATCGAGCGCTTCATCACCGTCGCCATCCTGACGAGCATCCCCGTCACGCTGTATGGCGTGCTCCAGAACCTGGGCTATGACCCGCTGCCCTGGCTCGGCAACGTCCAGCTGCGCATCGCCTCGACGATGGGCAACTCCATCTTTGTCGCCGCCTACCTCATCATGGTCGTCCCGCTGACCATCGCCCGTATCGTCTCGGCAGTGTCGGCGACAATGCGCGAAGAGAACCCCCCGACCGCCAGGTTCGTCCTCATCCCGTTCTACGTCCTCATCCTGTTCAGCCAGATCGTCGCCATCATCTTCACCCAGAGTCGCGGCCCGTGGCTCGGTCTGCTGGGCGGGCTGTTCTTCCTCGTCCTGCTGTACACCCTGACGCTCCGCCGCCGCGTCTTCGCCCTGGCCTGGGTGGGGACGGCGCTGGCGGTGCTGGCCCTGCTCGTCGTGTTCAACCTTCCCAACACCCCCCTGGCCGGCCTACGCGACGCACCCTATATCGGCCGCCTGGGCCGCGTCTTCTCCCAGGACCCGACGGGCCAGGTGCGCGTGCTCATCTGGGAAGGCGCGACCAACCTCGTCACCAGCAACCCGGCGCGATTCGTCATCGGCTACGGGCCGGAGACGATGCACATCGTCTACAACCCGTTCTATCCGCCGGAGCTGGCGCAGATCGAGAGCCGCAACGCCTCGCCGGACCGCTCGCACAACGAGACGTGGGACGCCCTGGTGACGACGGGGCTACTCGGTTTCCTCGCCTACCTGGCGCTGTTCACGTCCGTATTCTACCTCGGCCTGCGCTGGCTCGGCATGATCAACACGCCGCGCCAGCGGACGCTGTTCTTCACGCTGTGGTTTGGCCTCGGCGCGGCCGTCGCCCTCGGCTTCACCGTGCTGATACAGCCCGCCTTCCTGGGCGTCGCTCTACCGGCCGGCATGATGCTCGGTCTGTTCGCCTACCTGGTATGGTTCGCCGTGACCCGCCAGGCCATCGCCGCCGAGAGCCTCGCCAACCCGTATCGCCTCCTCATCATGGCCCTCTATACGGCCATGATCGCCCACTTCATCGAGATAAACTTCGGCATCGCCATCGCCGCCACGCGTACGCTCTTCTGGTCCTTCTGCGCGCTCCTCGTCGTCACAGGCTATCTCTGGGCCAAGCGCCCGGCCCTGGCCGAAGCGCCCGCCACCGAGACAAGCCGCAGCGAGACGGCGCGGGCAGCCGAGCCGCCACGACGCGGCAGCAAGCCGGGGCGCGGGCCGGCCGGTCCGGCGCGGCGCGGGGCGCAACCGGCCCGCGCTATGTCCGTGTGGGCGCGGCAGCGGGACCTGATCGCCATGAGCCTGCTGGTGAGCGTCATGCTCATCATCCTCATCTTCGACTTCTACGCGCCCGCCGCCGGCATCTTCCTGAACTGGCACACCGCCTGGCTGCTCACGTTCACCTGGGTGTTCGCCACGCCTATCGTCCTTGCCGAGCGCGCCAACCCGCCGCAGTCGGCGGCCGACTGGCTGAAGAGCCTGGGCATCTACGCGGCGATCACCATCGTCTGGAGCCTGCCCTACATCGTCGTCCACAACGCGATGTGGATCGGCGCGACGGCGGACACAACGGCGGCCGCGCCCATCCCGCTGTACTTCTACCTCGGCCTGACCGGGCTTGTCGTCGCCGCCGTGCTGCTCATCGGCGAGCCGCAGCCCAAAGCCTGGGTCTCGGATATCCGCGCAATCATCTACCCCGCCCTCGCCCTCTTCATCATCGCGCTCATCTGGTTCACCAACGTGCGCGTGGTGTCCGCCGACATCCTCTACAAGCAGGGCTGGCAGAACTACCACCAGCGCGGGCTGTACGATCCGGCCGTCCGGCTGTACAACGAGGCGCTGGACGACCAGCCCGACCAGGACTTCTACCTCCTGTTCAAGGGCAAGGCGCTGCTGGAGAAGGCGCAGAGCACGAGCGACTCCGGCCAGCGCCAGGCGGCGTTCCAGGCCGCCGAGAGCGTCCTCTTGCAGGCCGAGGGCCTGAACCCACGCAACCCCGACCACGCCGCGAACCTCGCGCGCATGTACCAGACGTGGGCAAGTTTTGCAGCCAGCCCCGCAGACCGTGACCAAAAGCTCCAAACTGCGTTAAAGTATTACGCAGAGGCGCAGAGCCTCAGCCCCAACAGCGTCGTCATCATGGATCAGACGGCCAGCGCCTACCTGGACATGGGACAGACCGACAAGGCGATGGAGATTTTGCAGAAGTCCCTCGCCATTGACCCGACCTACGCCGAAACGTATCTACAGCTCATGGCACTCTACGCAATCAAGAACGACACGCCGAATCTGTTGAACGCCTATCAGAAGGCCGTCCAGGCCGCGCCCAAGTCGGCCGACCCCCACCTGGCGATGGCGGACCAGTATCGGCAGCAGAAGGAGTGGGACAAGGCGCTGGATGCGTATCAGCGCGCTATCACGGCGGACCCCCGGTCCATCGTGGGCCACAGCGGTGCGGCCCTCGCCCTCGCCCAGCTCGGCGACGTCGAGGGCGCAATCCGCGAGAACCTCGAGGTACTCAAGCTCGCGCCGAAAGACAGCCGCGCCCTCAAGAACCTGGTCCTGCTCTACCGCCAGGCCGGCCGCCTCAACGAGGCGCTGGCCGCGGCGCGGGCGGCGCTGGAGAGCGCGCCGGGGGACGCCGCCTTGCAGGACCTCATCCGCCAGCTCCAGGACCAGGGCGCTAAGTAAGCCATGCTCAGCCTGATGATCATCTTCGCCGCGTCCCTCGCCTTCGCCCTCGGCGGAACCCCCGTCGCGCGCAGCGTGGCGGCGCGTCTCGGCATGGTGGACAAGCCGAACGCGCGCAAGATTCACGCCAGACCGATTCCCCTGATGGGCGGCGTCGCCATCTACGCGGCGGTCATCCTGGCGGTGGCTCTCTTCGGCGACCGCTTCTATATCTCGCAGGTCCTGGCAATCCTCATCTCGGCCACGCTCATCTCATTTCTGGGCGTGTGGGACGACCGCTTCGCCCTGCGGCCGCTGCCCAAACTCGGCGCGCAGGCGGTGGCGGCCAGCCTGGTGATCGTGGCGGGGGTGCGGGTGCAACTCTTCGCCAACCCGATCCTCGACGGAGCCGTCACCCTGGGGTGGCTGCTGTTCATCACCAACGCCATCAACTACCTGGACAACATGGACGGCCTGTGCGGCGGCATCAGCGCCATCGCCGCCGCCTTCTTCCTGCTCCTGGCGATCCAGAGCGGCCAGTATCTCGTCGGCGCGCTCGCCGCGGCGGTCTTGGGCGCGTGCATCGGCTTCCTGGTGTACAACTTCAACCCGGCCAGCATCTTCATGGGCGACGGGGGGTCTCTGTTCCTGGGCTTCCTCCTCGCCGTCGTCGGCATCAAGCTGCGCTTCCCCTCGAATGTCACGCTGGTCACGTGGATGATTCCCCTCCTCGTCCTCGGCGTGCCCATCATGGATACCACCCTGGTCAGCCTGAGCCGCATCCGCCGCGGCCTGTCGCCCCTCACGCCCGGCAAGGACCACATCTCCCACCGCGCCGTGCGCCTCGGCTGGACGCACCGCGAGGCCGTGCTGGCGCTGTGGGTCGTCGCGTGCGCCCTGGGCAGCATTGCCCTATTCGTGACCCACGCCGATGTTGCCGAGGCTTACACCGTCGCCATCGTCAGCGTGGTGCTCGCCGTCTACGCCTTGCTGCGCCTGGAGCGCGCCTGGTTCGCCCAGGTTTCGCGCGACACGCCCGACGCGCCTGCGCCCCTGGCTCAGCCCGACCAGGGGGCGTGACAAGACAAGGACACTGCATGGATACGCCCGCCACAGCCCGTCTCGCCGCCGCCATCGCCGACCACTCCGCCCACGTCGCCGTGATTGGCGCCGGCTACGTCGGCCTGCCCCTCGCCGTCGCCCTGGCCGAGTCCGGCTTCCGCGTGACGGCATTGGACGTAGACGCGAGGAAGATCGCCGGTCTCCAGCGCGGCGAGAGCTACATCCAGGACGTTCCCTCCGAGAAGGTGCATAGGCTCGTTGTCGGAAGCCGCCTGACTGCCACGTCGGACTACGGCGTCCTCGCCGATACCGACATCATCTTCGTGTGCGTGCCGACGCCGTTCGACCGCATGCGGACGCCCGACCTCGGTCCGGTTCAGAGCGCAGCCGAGGGGCTGGCCCCGTACCTGCGCCCGGGCCAGCTCGTCATTCTCCAGAGCACCACCTATCCGGGCACGACCGAGGAGTTCGTCATGCCCATCCTGGAGCGCGGCGGCCTCCGCGCCGGCTGCGACTTCCACCTGGCGTTCTCGCCGGAGCGCATTGATCCGGGCAACCCCCACTTCACCGTCGCCAACACGCCCAAGGTTATCGGCGGGCTAACGCCGCGCTGCGCCGAGCTGGCTGCGGACGTTCTGCGCCCGATCACGCCGGAGGTGTTCGTCGTCTCGACGCCGCGCGCCGCCGAGATGACCAAGCTGCTGGAGAACATCTTCCGCAGTGTCAACATCGCCCTGGTCAATGAGCTGGCGCTGCTGTGTGAGCGCATGGGGATTGACATCTGGGAGGTCATCGCCGCCGCCCGCACAAAACCCTTCGGCTTCATGCCCTTCTATCCGGGACCGGGCGTCGGCGGCCACTGCATCCCCGTGGACCCGTACTACCTGGCGTGGAAGGCGCGCGAGTACGACTTCTTCACCAAGTTCATCGAGCTGGCGGCGGAGACCAACGAGGACATGCCGCACCACGTCGCCCAGCAGGTCGCCGATGCCCTCGCGCGCCACGGCAAGCCTGTCAGCGGCGCGCGTGTCCTCGTTCTCGGCGTCGCGTTCAAGAAAGACGTGGACGATGCGCGCAACTCGCCGGCCGAGCGGCTCATCGAGCTTCTCATCGCCCGCGACGCGCAGGTCATGTACCACGATCCCCATGTGCCGTCGTTCCAGGTCGGCGGCAGCGCCTTCCTGCGGCAGCCGCACACGCTCACGCGCGTTGACCTCACCGAAGCCGCCCTGGCTGCGGCGGACGTGGTCGTCATCGTCGTGGGGCACAGCGCCTACGATTGGCGCTGGGTCACCGATCACGCGCGTCTCGTCGTGGATACGGTCAATGTCACAGGCGGTCAGCCGGCCGCCAAAGTCGTGCGTCTCGGCGCTCCCCAGTCGCAAGCCGCGCTCCTCACCGCCGCGCCGCGCTGGGACAGCGACGGTTATGTCACCCACCCGACCATCCCCCCATCACCATCTGAGGCAAGGTAAACCGTGAGCAGCCCTTCGGACCCCAAGCAATCCAAGCCCCCTTCATCCTCAAAGAAGACAGGCGCGAGCAGCACCAACAAGCCGCGCCAACACCCACAGTTCGAGTCGCACCGCGTTCGGCGTGACCCGACTGTCCAGGCGACACCGTGGTACAGCAACTGGCGCATCCTGGTGCCCATCGGCATCGTCATTGTCGTGGGGCTGGGCCTGCTGGCCTTCGCCCTCGGCCAGAACGCCAGCCGCCAGGCGACGCCGGCCGCCGCCCTCCAGCCGACGATCCCCGTGTCAGTGGTGACGGCCGCCCCGGCGAATTCCGCCGCAGCGACGCCCGCCGCAGCGAGTGGCACACCGGCTGCCGGCGCGGCCGCAGCCGCCGCAGCATCCGCCGCCGGCAAGAAGTACAGCGGGCCGCCGCCGATGACGATTGATCCGACCAAGACCTACATCGCCACCATTGAGACCGACAAGGGCAAGATCGTCACCGAGCTTTATCCGCAGGACGCGCCCCAGACGGTCAATAACTTCGTCTTCCTGGCGAAAGACGGCTTCTACGACGGCCTGACGTTCCACCGCGTCGAGCCGGGCTTCGTCATCCAGGGCGGTGACCCGGCCGGCAACGGCACCGGCGGCCCCGGCTACACCATCCCCGCCGAGATCAAGCGCCCCCACACCGAGGGCGCCCTGGCAATGGCCCGCCTCAGCGATCAGGTCAACCCGAAGAAGGACTCCAGCGGCAGCCAGTTCTACGTCACGATGGCCCCGCAGCCCTCCCTTGACCAGGGCGGCTACACAGTGTTCGGCCAGGTGACGCAGGGCATGGATGTGGTCAAGCAGGTGGCGAAGGGTGACAAGATCAAGTCCGTGACCATCACGACCAAGTAAGAGAGGATAGCCATGCCCCCCAAGCGTTACGCGCAGCCCGAGAACATGAATCTCGACGCGAGCAAGACCTACCACGCGACGGTTGACACCGACAAGGGCACGATCGTCTGCCTGCTCTATCCCGATGTCGCGCCCAAGACCGTCAACGCCTTCGCCTTCCTCGCCGGCGAAGGCTTCTACGACGGCCTGACGTTCCACCGCGTCGAGCCGGGCTTTGTCATCCAGGGCGGCGACCCGCTCGGCAACGGCACCGGCGGCCCCGGCTACAACCTGCCCGCCGAGTTCAACGAGCGCCCGCACAAGGAAGGCGCGCTGGCGATGGCGCGGGCGCAAAGCCCGAACAGCGCCGGCTCCCAGTTCTACATCACCCTCGCCCCGACGCCGTTCCTCGACCGCAACTACACCGTCTTCGGCGAAGTGATCGAGGGCATGGACGTGGTCAAGAAGATTCGCAAGGGCGACAAGATGAAGAGCGTCCGCGTCACCGAAGCCGCCTGACAGAGCCTCTCATCAGTGTCATCGCGAGACCCCAATGCCCTGGGGCGGCATGCGCCGACACGACAACACGCCAGCGTCGCCTCTTCGCGCTGCTCAGCGCTTGCCCTGAGCAGCGCGAAGGGCCCCCAGAGCGCCGGGGGATGCTTCGTTTCACTCAGCATGACAGCGGGGCGTGAATTTTCCGAGCAGTCTCCCTGCCGCCCACGGCGCATCCTCACGGATGAAAATGGCGCGTCAAGCGCCCCGCTGTCGCGTGGCACTCAAGTGCCAGGCTAAACGAACAAAGCCCTCTGAAGGGGGCTGCCCTCTTTGGGGGGCGGGGGCGGAACGCCCATAAGCGCTAACTTAAGGCGTGGTAGGTGTCGCACGTTAACAAGTGACAAGAGACGCTAACCACACACGGGCAGCCGCCGCGTGCTGACGACGGCGACGTGGCGCGTCGCATAGGAAGCGCCGCAGCTTGGGTAACGCCGCCAGCACGTCGGCAAGGGCGAGCGAACCGCGCACGCTACTGCGCAAGGCATCCCAAGCCAGGACTGTCCAGCGCCAGGCGCTCAAAGGTCGCTGCGCATCGGCTAACCAGTCATCCAGGGGCGTCGCGCCACCTGCCGTCACCGCCTCCAAGCACAGCGCGGCCAGCAGCTTAGCCAATAGATAGCTCTGGGCCATCTCTGCATCGTGCGCTCGCAGTTCATCCAAGTCGAGCACGCTCTTGAGACGCTTGATCGCCAGTTCGATTTGCCAGCGCAGCCGATATAGCGCCAGGCATAGCGGAGCGCTGTAGTCCGCAGGCGGCAAGTTGGTCAGCAGCATCACAAAGCCCGCCGCATACAAGCTATCCTGGCTGGGAGTGTAGCCCTTCCGACTGGCGATGCTGCGCACCCGTCGGCGCGCTCGCTCGGCCGCCTCGGACGGTACCGCCGCAACAATCAGCCGTAGCGGCATGACATCGGGCGCGTCGGTCAGCCTCACCCCACACTCGCGGTGGGTCGCCGTTGTCTCACTCCGCCGCAGCCACGCCAGGACATCTAGGCGGACGCCCTGGTCGTCGTCCAACCGACAGCGCCCGACATGCCAGCGCACGATCAACGGCGCCGCCACGTTCAAGGCACTCTCCAGGCTGAACCGATAGCTATAGCCCCCATCGGCGATCTGGATGGCCTGCGGATCCGGGGAAAAGCGAACCAGGCTTTCGGCGCCATGCGCGTCCGTGACGTCGATGGCGTCGAGACACAGCCGACCGAGATCCAGGCTCAGATGCACCCGCCAGGTGGTGCCCGAGCTCCCTGGCCGACTGAGGCTCGTGGCATCGATCAAGCGCAGGCGGACGGCCGGCAGGGTCTGCACCATCAGCCGTCGCTGGCACAGGACTGCCACGACTAACGTGCCCAACCACCGTCGGGACTGGCGCACACGCTTGCGCAGCGCCACATCGCTCAGGTTGCCCAGCCCGCGCAGGACGCACCAGACGCCCAGCAGGCGCAGCGAGAAGTCACACACGGCATACGCCAGCACGATCCGCAGCAGGTCGGAGGCGCAGCGTACCTGCCGCCGTCGGGTCAGCGCACCAGTCGCCCGCGCCGTCGCCTCCAGGTCGACCGACAGAAGCTGTCGGATACGCTCCCACTCGGCGTCTGTCAGAGTCGGCGTGGGGATCGCTGCCCCGTCTTCCCTTGTCGGCTCAGGTGTGCTAGACTTCATGTCGGCCTCCAGAGTAGGGTGGGTGGTGGTACACCTTTATCCTACTCTGAAGGCTTCTCTTGTCCACTTGTTAAGGTGCACGTCGCCTTATGTTGAGTCCCTTAAGTTAGCGCTTATGGGCGGAACGCCCCTGCTGCGGTGGCGACGGCCGGCGACGACGCGCCCAGGCGAACTTTTATGGCAGCGTAGCAAAGCGATGCCATTTTAGACCCGGGACGGTTACCCCGGGTAGCTCCACAGTATAGCGTGGAAGAGCCGAATTCACCCCCCCCCCGCCAGAGGGGGGTCTCCAGGCTATAGTGTACAGCTACCTTACCCCGCAGCGACGAGGGGGATGGCGGTGAGGACGGCGAAGACGCCGAGCCACTGCACCCGCGAGAGGTGTTCGCGGAGGATGATGAACGCGAGGAGGACGGTAAAGGCGGGGTAGAGCGACGACAGAATCACGGCCACGTCCAGCCGCCCTTCACGGCTCGCCAGGACGTAGAACACGTTGCCGCCCACGTCGAGCGCCGCCGCCAGCACCGCCAGCCGCATCGCCGGCGCCGACGGCCGCTGCCACAGCTTGCGCCAGACGAGCAGGATGACGACGGTTTGCAGCAGCGATACCAGCAGCGCCGCCGCCAACGGCCAGAACACCGCCGCCGTGCCGGCCTGCCGCAGGAAGATGTAGAACAGGCCGAAGCCGACACCGGCGATGACCGCGAACGTCAGGCCCTGGTTCGAGTGGCCGCCGTTCGACGGCCGGGCAATCAGCCACACGCCCACCAGCGCCAGGGCAAACCCTGCCAGCCGATACGTCGAGGGCAGACCCTCGGTGAGCGCGGCGAACAGGACGGGCAGGCTGGCGGCGATGACGGCGGACAGGGGCGCGGAGAGGCCCATCGGCGCCATGGACAGGGCGCGGTACAGGGCGGCCAGGGCCAGGCCGCCGCAGAAGCCGGCGGCGCCGCCCCACGCCAGGGCGCTCAGCGGCGGCAGCGGCTCCGACGCGGCGAGGGCGAGCGCCACGAGAATCCCGAACTCCACGACGCGCATGAACAGCAGCAGGCTGAACAAGCTGGCGCGGCGGGAGGCAACGGCCCCGGTGAAATCCCCCGCGCCCCACGACGCAGCGGCGAGTAGCCCGAAGGCAGCGGCGGCAAATTCGGCGAATAGGCTCATAAGATCAGGTGACGGTGTGATGATGTGGCGGAGTGACGATGTGATGGGGTTACTCCCCGTTCGCCACGTCTCCCTGCACGCGGTGCATTCGCCGCCGCAGCTCCAGGTAGGCCGGCATCAGGCGGGTATACAGGGCATACAGCGGGCGCGAGACGGTGAAATCCCACGCGCCGGTGGAGGGGCTGAACTGCGCGCCGAACCCCTCCTTGAAGCGATACACCCCAAACATCGGGTCGGCCTCGTCCAACACGTCCGGCGCACCCCACCAGTCGTAGCGCGTCACGCCCTGGGACCTGGCCCAGCGCATCGCCTCCCACTGCAAAAGGTAGTTGGGCATCAGGTTGCGGTGGACATTGCGCGACGCCCCGTACATGTACCACGCCGTCGGCCCGTAGCGGAAGATGAGAATGCCGGCCAGCGCCTCGCCCTCGGCCTCGGCCAGGAAGAGCTGCGCCAGGTCCTGACTGATGAACGTCCCCCACGCATCGCGGTAGTAGTCATACGGGCGAACGATGAAGCCGTCGCGCTCCCCCGTCTCGACGTACATGGTGTAGAACGTCGGCAGGTCGGCCAGCGTCCCCAGCCGCACCCTGACCCCCTTGCGCTCGGCCAGGCGGATGTTGTAGCGCCACTTCTGCTTCATGCCCGCCAGTAGCTCCTCCTCCGACGGGCAGAGGTCCGACACGAGGGTGTTGCGGAACTGCACCTGCTCGGTGGAGGGCCGCCAGCCCCGGGAGCGCAGCACCGCCTGGGCGTCGGCGTCGTCGGGGTGGACGAGCGGGTCAATCTTGGCGAAGATTGCGCCTTGGCGCCGCGCCGCGTCCTCGACCAGCGCCAGGGCCGTCGCCAGGTCCGGCGGGGTCGCCCACAGCGGGCCGCGCGGGACATAGACGAGGCTCACCGGCAGCGGCGCGGCGCGGCGGCTCAGCACCGAGGCGGCCGCGCGCCAGCCGCCGTGGCCGTTCGGCGCAGCGAGGCGCGTGAGGCGCCAGCCGTGGCGCGTCTTGAAATGGCCCCAGGTCGAAGACTGAAGCAGGGGCGCGTTGGGGAACGTCAGAACGACGCTATCCCAGGTGGTGTCGTCGTCGAGGGTGGTCGGCGGCAGCATGGGGCGGACTCAGGCGCGGCCAGCGAGGGCGCGCAGGCGCGGGAGGAGCGACAGGCCGGCCCAATACAGGGCCGGGTTGTAAACGTAGTCATACGCGCCCAGGTAGCGCGTCACCTGGCCGCCGAAGCCCTGCTTGAAGCGGTAGACGCCCCACAGCCCGCCGCGCCCTTCGGCGGCGCCGGCGCCGTCCGGCTCGGCGTCGTCGGCGCTCCCCGGCCCGACCTCGGCCGGGATGCCCCAGAAGTCGTAGCGGACGCAGCCGCGCTCCTTCGCCCAACCCATGGCCGCCCACTGGAGAGCATGGTTGGGCATGAGGTTGCGGTGACTGTTGCCCGACGCGCCATACATGTACGTCGCCTCCGGCCCGAAGGCGAAGACCATCACGCCGCCGAGCATCTCGCCCGCGGCCTCGGCGACGAGCAGCGCGCCGCGCCGGCCGCCGCAGAAGGCGTCGAAGGCATCCTGGTAGTAGGCCGGCGGATGGATGCCGAAGCCGTCGCGCTCGCCAGTCACCTGCATGAGCTGCGTCCAGGCGGGCAGGTCGGCGGCGGTCGCCTCGCGCACCGTTACGCCCTTGCGCTCGGCCAGGCGAATGTTGTAGCGCCACTTCTGCTTCATGCCGGCCAGGATGTCGTCGTCGGAGCGGTCCAGGTCGAGAATGATGGTGCTGGGGGGTTGAACGGTCTTGGCTGCCGCGAAGCCCTGGCGCGTCCAGGCGTCACCGTCGCTCGTCCACGACGGCTCGACCTTGAGGAACACTGCCCCGGCGCGCTTCGCGGCGGCGTGCAGGTGCGGGAGGAGCGCGGGCAGGTCGTCCGGCGTCGCCACAGGGCCGCGCGGCACGTAGGCGACCGTCGCCACGCGCATCTGGCGCAGTAGGACCTGGGCGCCCGCCACGAGAGCGCCGCTATCGTCGGCCAGCGCCACGCGCATGGGCCGCCAGCCGTGGCGGCCTTTGAACGCGCCCCACGGTGACGATTGCAGCACGTGGCCGCAGGGGTGGCGGGCGACAAAGTCATCCCAAATCGTATCGGAACAGCTTGACACTCGCAAAGCCATCTGTTAGAATTCGCCCGCTTGAGGTAAGTTGCGACACGCGCTTCACCATTATAGTCGGCCCAGGCCATGCGGCCAAAAAACGATTCTTTCCGCAGCTGTGGCCTGCCCGCGAGCAGATGCGGCGTCGCGTCGCTGTCAACTGGAAAGGAAGCTCAACCTATGCTTGCGCAATGGGGCTTCATTGCCGTCTTCCTCCTGATTGCCCTCGCGTTCCCGGTCATTGGGCTGGCGACAGCCTGGCTGCTGCGGCCCAAGAAGCCCGGCCCCATCAAGAAGTCCACCTACGAGTGCGGTCTGGAAACCGTCGGTGAGACGTGGATCCAGTTCAAAGTCCAGTACTACATTTACGCCCTGATTTTCGTCATTTTCGATATTGAGATTGCCTTCCTGCTGCCGTGGGCGGTGAGCCACGCGGCGCTCGTCACCGGCAACGGCGCCCTCAACTACCTGCCGCTGGTCGAGGTGATCCTCTTCGTCGGCATCTTGATGGCCGGGCTTGTGTGGGCGTGGCGCAAGGGCGCGCTCGAGTGGGTCTGATGAGGGAGCACAATGATTGATTATCTCGCCCAATTCATGCCTGTGTGGGCCGCCGCCATCGTCTGGTGGGTGATCTACGCCGTCATCCTGCTTGTCTTCGCCCTG
Organism: Anaerolineae bacterium; assembly: GCA_046328525.1. Taxonomy (GTDB): domain Bacteria; phylum Chloroflexota; class Anaerolineae; order Epilineales; family JAHCIE01; genus JBDHWG01. The sequence continues at coordinate 144,487 of JAXLWK010000003.1, read as the reverse complement.
GTCAACATGCTGTTCATCACCTGGCTGGAGCGGAAGGTCATCGGGCGCATGCAGGACCGCATCGGCGCGAACCGCGCCGGCCCCTACGGCCTGTTCCAGCCCATCGCCGACATGGTGAAGATTCTGACCAAGGAAGACATCACGCCCACCGCCGCCAACCGCGTGATCTACAACCTCGGCCCGCTGGTGGTCGTCCCGCCCGCCATCCTGGTCTTCGCCGTGCTGCCCTTCAGCCCCACCATCAGCGGCGTTGACCTGAACATCGGCCTGCTGTTCATCTTCGCGGTCGCCGGCACGTCCACCCTCGGCATCCTCATCGCCGGCTGGGGGTCGAACAACAAGTACTCCCTGATCGGGGCGATGCGCGCCGTGGCCCAGATGGTCAGCTACGAGGTGCCTCAGCTTCTCAGCATCGTCGGCGTTGTCATGATCGCCGGCACGCTCTCGATGCAGGCCATCGTCGCCAAGCAAGCGCAGCTCGGCTGGTTCATCCTGCTCCAGCCCATCGCGTTCGTCATCTTCCTTATCGCCACCACGGCCGAGGTCAATCGCACGCCGTTCGACCTGCCCGAAGCCGAATCCGAGATCATCGCCGGCCACCACACCGAGTACAGCGGCCTCAAGTTCGGGATGTTCTACCTGGCCGAGTACATCAGCGTGCTGTTCGTCTCGGCGCTGGCCGCGACCGTCTTCCTGGGCGGCTATCAGATTCCCTTCGTGCCCCTCGACAGCCCCATCACCAGTTTCCTCGGGCCGTTCATGCTCATCGGCAAGACCTACCTGTTCATCTTCCTGGCGATCTGGCTGCGCGGCACGCTGCCCCGCGTCCGCGTTGACCATCTGATGGCGTTCGCGTGGAAGGGGCTGGTGCCGATTGCCCTGCTGAACATCCTGCTGGTAGCCCTGGTATCGCCGGTGATTTGGACGGTGAGCGCAACCTCGCCGGGCATTGCCGCCGTCGTCGCCATCGTCTCGATGCTCATCGCCAACGTGGTCATGTTCCTCATTATTTTCCTCATCATCCAATCCATCGTGCGGCGCGACCGCGACCGCATGGTAGAGGGGACGGTGCCTGCCCGATGAACCCCTTCGTCGTTCTCTCGTTTGTCGTCGTCGCCGCCGTCACCCTCGGCGGCGCGCTCGGCGTCGTTCTGGCGCGCACAGTCTTCGCCAGCGGCCTGTTTCTCATTCTGTCGTTCCTCGGCGTCGCCGGCATCTACGTCCTGCTCGAAGCGCCGTTCCTGGCCGCCACCCAGGTGCTCATCTACGTCGGCGCGGTGGCGGTGCTGATCCTGTTCGCCATCATGCTCACCCGCCGCGTGATGAGCGGGCGGACGCAAGACAACCGCATGAACAACCAGTGGGTCGCCGCCGCCGCCGTCGCCGTCCTGCTCTTCCTGCTGCTGGTCAGCACCACGTTCCAGCAGTGGAACCTGTCGCAGGAGTCCCCGCCGGTCGACTCGGTGGCCGCCCTCGGCGCCGCGTTCCTCGGCCCGTACATCCTGCCGTTCGAGATCGTGTCGGTGCTGCTGCTGGCGGCTCTCATTGGCTCGATTGTTATCGCGCGCGAGTGAGGTTGTTCCATGCTCTCCATCCCTCTGCAATGGTATCTGATCGTCGCGGCGGCGCTGTTCTCCATCGGTCTCTACGGCGCGCTCGTCCGGCGCAATGCGGTCGCCATTCTGATGGGCGTCGAGTTGATGCTCAACGCCGTCAACATCAACCTTGTTGCGTTCTGGCGCTACATCACGCCGAGCAACATGAACGGGCAGGTGTTCGCCATCTTCATCATCGCCCTGGCCGCCGCCGAGGCCGCCGTGGGTCTCGCCCTGTTCATTGCGATCTACCGCACGCGGGACACGGTGAACGTCGAAGAGATCAACCTGCTCAAGTTCTGATCGCGCGCCGTGTCGCTCGATCTTCAGTGAGGCTCCATGCTCGCCCAGTATGCCTTATTGATACCGCTGTTCCCGCTGCTCGCGTTCTTCACCATCGTCGTCTTAGGCGCAAACCGCAACAAGCGCCTTAGCTCCAACATCGCCATCGGGGCGCTCGTCCTGAGCGGCATCCTGAGCTATCTTATCTTCATCCAGGCGATTGGTGTCGGCCCCGACCGGGTGCTCGAAGCGGCGGTCAACGGCGAAGCGCCGTGGACGATGCTCTGGAACTGGACGCCCATCGGGACGAGCACCTTCCAGGTCGGCACGTACCTCGACCCGGTCGCCATCCTGATGCTGGTCATGGTGACGACCGTCGGTCTGATGATCTTCATCTATGCCCAGGGCTACATGGGCATCCAGGACCCGGCCCACACCGACCCGAAATACGCGCGCTTCTTCGCATTCCTCTCCCTCTTCGCGTGCGGCATGCTCGGCTTCGTCATCTCGCCCAACCTTGTCCAGTCGCTTGTGTTCTGGGAGGTGATGGGCCTGTGCTCGTTCCTGCTGATTGGCTTCTGGTTCGACAACCCCAAGCCCACCTTCCGCAAGGGAAAGTGGACCACGGTCGGCGTCGAGAACTCGAACGCCGCGAAGAAAGCCTTCCTGACGACGCGCATCGGCGATGTTGGCTTGTTCCTGGGCATCATCCTCCTCTCGATGCTCGCCGGGACGACCCAGTGGAACGTCCTGTATCACCAGGAGAGCATCAACCGCCTGCAAGAGATGACCGTCTTCGGGATACCGGCCCTGATCGTCGTCTGCCTGCTGCTGTTCATGGGCGCGGTCGGCAAGTCAGCGCAGTTCCCGCTCCACGTCTGGCTCCCGGACGCGATGGCCGGCCCGACGCCTGTCTCCGCCATGATCCATGCCGCGACGATGGTCGCCGCCGGCGTGTTCCTCATCGCCCGCACCTATCCCCTGTTCGCGGCGGCCGGGGGTGAGGGTCACGCCTCCGCGCCCCTGCTCGTCGTCGCCGTCATCGGCGCGTTCACGGCCTTGTTCGCGGCGTCCATCGGCTTCGCCCAGGGTGACATCAAGCGCATCCTTGCCTTCTCCACCATCTCGCAGCTCGGCCTGATGTTCATGGCCCTCGGTACGGGGGCGTGGGTCGCCGGCGTCTTCCACATGCTCACCCACGCCTTCTTCAAGGCTCTCCTCTTCCTCGGCTCCGGCTCGGTCATCCACGGCATGGAGCACGGCCTGCACCACGGCCACGACGAGAGCCACGCCACGGCCGGCGCGGCGCACCACGTGGCGGAGATGGAGGACGCCGAGGACGAGGCCCCGCGCGCCGAGCCGGGGCTGAAGTCGTGGCAGGCAGAGACGGACGACCCGCAGAGCGTGTACAACATGGGCGGGCTGCGGCACCGCATGCCCATCACGTTCTGGACGTACATGATGGGTGTTCTGGCCCTGACGGGTATTCCGATCTGGGCCGGCTTCTGGAGCAAGGACGAAATCCTGGCCCACGCTTTCGAGACCGGGCAGTACGGCTTCTGGCTGGTCGGCGGGCTGGCAACGTTCATGACGGCGTTCTACATGGCGCGCCAGGTGTTCCTCGTCTTCTTCGGCCCGCCACGCAGCGACGCCGCTAGGCACGCCTCCGAGAGCGTCCGCTCGATGACGATCCCGCTCATCGTCCTGGCCGTCTTCTCGACGTTTGTCGGTCTGGTGGGCATGCCCGACATCGTCGGGCCGCTGGCGTTCGGCGGCTGGCTGCACCACTGGCTCGCCCTGGTGCCGACGACCGGCCTGGGTCCGGAGGCTGTCGCCGAGGCCATCGCGCCGACATCGCTCGACGCGCTGGTCGCGGGCGCGGCGCTCACGTCGGCCCTGCTGGGCTGGCTCCTGGGCTACCTGCTCTATGGGCGACGGCCCCTGGCGGCGCAGGGCCGCGACCCGCTGTCGCGCATCCCCGGCGTGTGGACAACGCTGTTCAACAAATACTGGATTGACGAGCTGTACAGCGCGACCGTGATTGCCTTCAGCCTGTGGCTGACGCGCGCGTTCAACTGGTTCGACGCGCGGGTCATTGACCGCATCGTCAACTTCGCCGGCGGCCTGACACGCATCTTCGCCCGCGCCTTCCGCTGGTTCGACACCCACATCGTGGACGGCGTCGTCAACTGGGCCGGCCTCGGCACACGCGAGGTCGGGCAGTGGGTGCGGCTGCTGCAAACGGGCATTGTGCAGAACTATCTGCTCGTCGTCTTTGTCGCTATCGTCCTGATCGCATTCCTACTGAGGCGGTAGGCGCTCTTACACTCCTTCAGTAGAGAGGATTGCTCCCAATGTTGGACGTCATTCCCTGGCTCTCAATCATTGTGTTCTGGCCTCTGGTGGGCATGCTCATCATCATGTTCTTCAAGATGCCCGACGCGACCATCAAGCGCTTCACCATCGCCTGGAGCCTGGTGCCGGCGGTACTCTCGGTGGCGCTGTACGTCGCCTACCTCAACGGGCGCGTCGGCGGGATGCAGTTCCAGGAGTTCGTCCCCTGGATCCCGTCGGTCGGCATTGACTACCACCTGGGGGTAGACGGCATCTCGCTGCTGCTCGTCGTCATGTCCACGGTCATGACGACGATAGCCCTCGTCTACTCGGCGCGGGTCATCAACACGCGGGTGCGTGAGTACTTCGCCCTGTTCCTGCTGCTCGAGACGGGCATGCTCGGCGTCTTCGTCGCCCTGGACCTGATCCTGTTCTACGTCTTCTGGGAAATCGGCCTGGTGCCGATGTACTTCCTCATCGGCGTGTGGGGCGGGGCGCGGCGCGAGTACGCTGCGATCAAGTTCTTCCTCTACACCCTGGCGGGCAGCGTGCTGATGCTCCTGGGAATGATCGCGGTGTACTTCAACACAGGCACCTTCGACATCCTGCGCGCCATCGAGATTGGGCCGTTCAAGGACAACCTGCCGCTCCAGATCGCGGTGTTCATCGGCTTCTTCCTGGCCTTCGCCATCAAGGTGCCGATGTGGCCGTTCCATACCTGGCTCCCTGACGCCCACGTCGAAGCGCCCACGGCCGGCTCCGTCGTCCTGGCAGCCGTCCTCCTGAAGCTCGGCACGTATGGCTTCGTCCGCATCTCCCTGCCCATGTTCCCCGAGGCGTTCAACCGCCTGGCGATCTTCATCGCCATCCTGGCCTTCATCGGCATCGTCTACGGCGCGCTCGTCGCCATGGCGCAGTGGGACTTCAAAAAGCTCATCGCGTACTCCTCCGTCAACCACATGGGCTACGTGATGCTCGGTCTGGCCGCCGCCGCCTTCCTCGTCCCCGAGATCGGCACGGCGACCGGCGAGGACCGCACGGCCATCATCAACACCGCGACGGCGGGCATCAACGGCGCCGTCTACGAGATGCTGGCTCACGGGTTCATCACGGGGGCGCTGTTCCTTATGGTCGGCCTCATCTACGACCAGCGCACCCATACCCGCGACCTGAAGCGCTTCGGCGGCATGTTCGCCACGCTCCCGCGCTACGCCGGGTTCCTCATCTTCTTCGCCATGGCGTCCCTGGGTCTTCCCGGCCTGATGGGCTTCGTGGCCGAGTTCCTCATCTTCCGCGGCTCCTTCCCGGCCGGCGGGACGATGACCCTGATTGCGCTGTTCTCCGTCCTGGGCATCATCTTCACGGCGGCGTTCTTCCTGTGGAAGGTTATCCAGCTCATCCTGCTCGGCCCGCCCAACCCGGAGTGGTCGGAAGGCGAGCACAAGCTGCAAGACCTGAATCGCAGCGAGACGTGGATTCTCGGCCCCATCGCCGCCTGCACCCTGGTGTTCGGCATCATCCCTGGCATCCTACTGGTCGCCATCAATGCGTCGAGCCTGAACATCCTGGCCCAGGCGTCCAACGTCCAGGTGGCCTTGCTCGGTCTATTCAAGTGACATGCAACTTCTTCAGTGCGGAGCAGACAAGGAACGCGGAGACGCAAAGCCGCAGCGAGATGCCCGTGATTTCTCTGTTCTTTGCGCCTCTGCGCCTCTGCGTTGCCAACCCGTCTGCGAAGCAGGAGGCGCGTCGTGATAGACGCTCAAAGTTTCGTTCTCTTCATCCCTGAAACAATTCTCGTTGTCGGCGGCATCGTTGTCCTGTTCATGGACATGTTCATCCGCCGCCGCAAGGGCACTCATACCTGGCTCATCTGGCCGACGCTCATCGTCCTCGGCCTGACCCTGGTGGCCGCCGCAGCCCAGTCCAACGTCATGGCCTCGATCTTCCCCATCAGCGACGCCCCGAACGCGCCCGGCATGTACGCCGTGGACCCGTTCACGGCGTTCTTTCGCGTCTTCGCCGTCCTGGCGACGGCCATGGTACTGATCGCGTCCGTGGGCTACATTCGCGGGCGAACCGCCTATCGCGGCGAGTTCTTCGCGCTGATGATCTTCGCCACGCTCTCGATCATCCTGATGGCAGGCTCGACCGACCTGGTCATGATGATCCTGGCGCTGGAGTTCCTGAGCATCGTCTCCTACATCCTGACCGGCTACCTGCGCGGCAACCCGCGCTCCAACGAAGGCGCGGTGAAGTACTTCCTGTACGGCTCCATCACCACCGCCGTCACGTTCTATGGCGCGTCCCTGCTCTACGGCCTGACCGGCACGACCAACCTCTACCAGATCGCCGAGTATTTCAGCAACCCCGCCCACCTGGCCGGGGGCAACGTCATGGCCCTCGTCCTGCCCGCCATCGTCTTCCTGCTGGCCGGCTTCGGCTTCAAGGTCGCCCTGGTGCCCTTCCATCAGTGGTCGCCGGACGCCTACGAAGGCGCGCCGACCCCTGTCACCGCGTTCATGTCCGTCGGCCCGAAGGCGGCCGGCCTGGCGATGCTGCTGCGCGTTTTCGTCACCGGCCTGCCGGAGTTCACGCCGCGTTGGGCCGCCATCATGATCGGCATCGCCGCCGTCACGATGACCCTGGGCAACCTGGCGGCGCTCGGCCAGAACAACATGAAGCGCCTGCTGGCTTACTCCAGCATCGCCCAGGCGGGCTACATGGCAATCGGTATTGCCGCCGTCAGCATCCCGGCGATTGCTGGCGTGGGCGTAGGTGAGGGTGGCGCCGGGTCGCCGATGGACGGGACGGCCGGCGTGTTGCTCTACCTCATCGGCTACCTGTTCACGAACCTGGGGCTGTTCACAGCGGTCATTGCCATTGACTATATCGGTGGGTCGGAGGTCATCAACGGCTACGCCGGCATGCTGCGCCGCTCACCCTTTGTGGCGATCGCCATGACGATCTTCTTCCTGTCGCTCATCGGCATCCCCCCGACGGCGGGTTTCATCGGCAAGCTGTGGGTATTTGGCGCGGCTGTCGGCGACAAACTCTTCGCGCTGGCGATCATCGGCGCCATCAACGGCGTCATCTCCGTGGTCTACTACTTCAAGGTCGTCAAGCAAATGTACTTCGTGCCGGCGCCGGACAGCGCGCCCCTGCGTCTGCCGCTGAGCATCAACGCGATCCTGGGCGTGTGCCTGGCGCTGGTACTCATCATGGGCATCTTCCCGACACCGTTCATCAACTGGGCGAACCAGTCCATCCAGATGGTCGGCGTCCTCGCCTGGCTGCGTTAGTTCCTACGCATGGCACAGACTCCCCCCTCATCCCCCCTCCCCTTCCCCCACGACGGGGGGAAGGAGGGTCAGACAAGCCTCCGTAACCTGGTCGCTACCCTGACTCCCCTGGCCGTCGTCGGCAACCTCGACACCGCCGTCTCCGGCATCTCGGTCTACGCCGACGCGATGCGGCCCGGCGACGTGTTCATGACGGTGCGTGGCATCTACCGCGACGGCCACGAGTTCATTCGCGCCGCCGTCGCCCACGGAGCCGTTGCCGTCATCGGCGAGGCCGCGCCCCATGAGCTACTGGCCCACGACTGGCTGCCACCCGGCGTGGCATATATCCAGGTCGAGGACGGGCGCGGCGCGCAGGCCCATGTCGCCGCCGCGCTGCACGGCTTCCCCAGCCGCCGCCTCGCCGTCGTCGGCATCACCGGCACCGACGGCAAGACCACGACGAGCAACCTGGCCTACGCCGTCCTGAAGGCTGGCGGCCGGCGCGTCGGCGCGATCACCACCGTCAGCGCCCGCATCGGCGACCAGGAGCTGGACACCGGCTTCCACACCACGACTCCCGACGCGCCGGACGTGCAGCGCTACCTTGCCATGATGGTCGAAGCCGGGATGGAGATCGTGATTCTGGAAACGACGTCCCACGCCCTGGCCCAGAAGCGTGTGGACGCCGTGGACTACGACGTCTCCGTCGTGACCAACATCACCCACGAGCACCTCGACTTCCACGGCTCCCTCGAAGCGTACCAGCAGGCCAAGACCGAGCTGTTCCGCAAGCTGGGCGCCACGGCCCACAAGCCCGGCCTACCCAAGACCGCCGTCCTGAACGGCGACGACGACTCGTTCCGCTACCTCGCGCCCATCCCGGCCGAGCGGCGGCTCGTCTATGGCCTGGCGCACGCCCCTTCGGACGCGCCGCCCCGCGACGTGTCGGCGTCTGACATTCGCACCACGCCCCACGGCCTGTCGTTCACGGCCCACACCCCACCCGGCGACATCGCCGTCACCTCGCCGCTCCTCGGCCTGTACAACGTCCACAACATCCTGGCCGCCGTGGGCGTCGGCCTGGCGTTCGACGTGCCACTTGAAGCCATCCGAGAGGGCATCGCGTCGGTGCAGGGCATCGTCGGGCGCATGGACGCCATTGACGAAGGCCAGAACTTCCTCGCCGTCGTGGACTTCGCCCACACGCCGAACGCTCTGGAGCAGGCCCTGCGCGCCGGCCGCCAGATGGCCGAGGGCCGCGTGATCGTCGTTTTCGGCTCGGCCGGGCTGCGTGACCGCGAGAAGCGGCGCATGATGGGCGAGGTCGCCGGCCGCCTGGCCGACATCGTCGTCGTGACCGCCGAGGACCCGCGTACCGAAAGCCTCGACGCCATCATCGCCGAGAGTGTCGCCGCCGCTGCCGCCCAGGGCAAGGTCGAGGGCGAGACGCTGTTCCGCGTGCCGGACCGCGGCGAAGCCATCTTCGCGGCGACGCAGATGGCGCGGCCGGGTGACATCGTTCTGGCGTGCGGCAAGGGTCACGAGCAGAGCATGTGTTTCGGGACGACCGAGTACCCGTGGAGCGACCACGCGGCGATGCGGGCTGCCCTACGCGGCGCGCCCCTGCACACCCTTCCGACGAGCACCCCATCATGACCATCACCGACGAGCTGGCGCTCCTGCGCCGCACCGACGACCCGCGTAGCTACCTCTCGGCCGAGAGCGCCCTGCTCAACTACATCCGCATCGCCGACGAGATCGCGGCGGACCTCGCGCCGGGCGCGCGCATTCTCGATTGGGGCTGCGGCCGCGGCCAGATGTCCTTCCTCATGGCGCGGCGCGGCTTCGACGTGACGAGCTACGACGTGGGACAAACGCCGGCCGAGAAGATCAGCCCGCTCTTCCCGGAAGTTGCCATCCGCATCGGCCATGCCCCCATCGCCCTGCCCTACCCCGACGCGGCGTTCGACGCGGTCTTGTCCATCGGCGTCCTGGAGCACGTCCCTTTCCCGGCCGCGTCCCTCGCCGAGATCCACCGCGTCCTCGTCCCCGGCGGCCGGCTGTTCATCTACAACCTGCCGCAGCGCTACTCCTGGCCGGAAATGCTGCGGGAGCAGTTGGGGCTGCCCGGCGCGCACCGCCGCCGCTTCAGCATGGCCGACGTCAACACGCTGCTGACGAACGCGGGCCTCACCATCACGCGGGCGCGGCGGACGAACATGCTGCCCAAGCACCTCACGAGCATGCCGCAGGCCCTGCGCGACGCCTACGGGCGGCTCGCGCCGCTGAACCTGTGGCTCGACGCGCGCCTCGCCGTCGCGCCGGGCGTGAACCAGCTCGCCGGCATCCTCGAAATCGCCGCCGCAAAGCCCACCCCTACCTAACTTTCCCCTTTGTGTCCGCGTCGTTGTATAATACCCGTCTGGAACCGGCGGCCGCCGTTCGCCGCCCACCCAGAATCCCGCGAAAGGTCACGAGTTGATGTCCACGCGCCTCGCGCTCTTCTTTGACCGCGTCGTCGAAGGCGGCTGGCTGGCTGCCCTCGTGGTGGCCCCCCTCTTCTTCAACCTGCTCTCTGCCCGCACGTTCGAGCCGGACAAGGCCGCCCTCGTTCGCGCGATTGTCTTCGTCATGCTGGCAGCGTGGGTGGCCGCGAGTGTGCTCACGCCGCGCCCAACCGACGCCGCGGCCCGGCCCGGCCCGGTGCTGCCGCGTCCCCTCGTCTGGATTGTCGCGGCCCTCGGCATCATCGTCTTCTTGAGCGCCGTCCAGGGCCTCAACTCGCGCGTCAGCCTCGTCGGCTCCTACAACCGCGACCAGGGCGTCGTCACCCTCATCGCCTACCTGGCCCTGTTTGTCCTGGCAGCGGTGTGGCTGCGCACAAATGACCAGTTGCAGCGCCTGCTCGATACAGTCGTCCTCACGAGCCTGCCGGTCGCCGTGTATGCCGGCTTGCAGCGCATCGGCGCGGACCCCGTGCCGTGGGGCGGCTTTGGCGCGGCCGTCACGGACCGCGTGATTGGCACCCAGGGCAACGCTACGTTCCTGGGCGGCTACCTCGCCCTCGCAATCATCCCGACGCTCTACCTGCTGCTCCGGGCGCGGGCCGAGCACAAGACGGCGCGTCTCGCCGTCTACGCCGTCGCCCTCGCGTTCCAGATCATCGGCCTCCTGCTCAGCGACAGCCGTGGCGCGGCCCTGGGCCTGGCCGCCGGCCTCGTCGTGTGGGGCCTGGCCCGCGCCGCCGCGGACGGCCACCGGCGCCTGGCCGGGATTGTCGTCGGTCTCGGCGTTGCCGGGGCTGTCCTCGTGCTTGCCATCAACCTGGCCGGCGGCGCCCTCGGTGGTGTCCCCATCTTCGGCCGCCTGGCCCGCCTCTCCGACCCGACGGCGGGCAGCAACCAGGTGCGCATCTACGTCTGGGAGGGGCTAAGCGACATGGTCGCCGCGCGCCCGGAGCGCTGGCCGCTCGGCGTCGGCCCGGATGCCCTCTACCTGGGCTACTACCCCTACTTCGTGCCGGCCCTGCGCCAGATAGATAACCCGCTGGTCGGCTCCCATGACCGCTCCCACAACGAGCCACTGGACCGGCTGGCGACGACCGGCGTCCTCGGCCTCATCGCGTGGCTGGCGGCAGTCGAGGGCCTATTCTTCTATGCGGCGCGCTGGCTTGGCCTGGCCGACGACCGCTCGCGGCGCACGTCCCTGATTGGCTTCCTGGTCGCCGGGCCGCTGCTGGGCGGACTGATCCCGCTGGCCGCCGACCGCTCGCTGCGCTTCGTCGGCCTGGGCATCGGCATCGGCGTCGTTCTCGCGCTCATCGCCTGGCTGGCGTGGCAGGCGATGCGCCGCCGCGACAGCGCGCCGCAGAGTGAACTCCCCGCCGCCCGTGTCGCCGTCATCGCCGCGCTGCTCGGCGTTCTGGTCGCCCACCTCGTTGAGATTCAGGTGGGCATCCCGGTCACCGCGACCCAGGTCATGTTCTGGCTGCTCGCCGGCGTCATGGTCAGCGTCGGCGTTGGCCGCCTGGACGCCGACGAAAGCGTTCCGGCCACTGAGACGGCGGCGACGACAGGGGCAGCCGCCTCCACCGGCAAGGAGCGCGGCGGCTCCAAATCGCTCCGCGACCGCCGCGCGCCGCGCGCGAGCAGCGCTGCCGCCCAGCGCAAGTCGGCGTGGCCCGCGCCCGCCCTCAGCCTGGGGTTCGTGGCCGGGCTGATCCTGATGACGCTGACCTACGATCTCATCGTTCGGGGGCTTGACCTGGGCAGCGTGCTCGTCATTCTTCTGATCCTGGCAATCGTCACCCTGGCCGCTGGCGCGTTCCTATCAGGCGGCGCGGGGGCGTTCCTCGCCGCCGCCCTCGGCGTCTGGGTGCTGTACGGGGTGTTCCACCTCATTCTGTCCATCGGCGGACCGAACGTCGCCCTGGCGAGCTACACCGTGTTCGTGCTGGCCCTGGTGCTGTGGCTGGTCGGCTTCGGCGGTGTCTGGGCCTACGGCGCGCCCCGGGTCACAGGTGAGCGCGCCCCCGCCGGGCGCATCGCCCTGGCCGCCGTCGCCGGACTCCTCGCCCTGGCGGGCGTCTGGGTACTCACCCTCCAGCCGACCTATGCCGACATCTACACCCGCCTCGGCTCACTCTACGGACAGGTAGGGCGCTGGGACCTTGCCGCCGACGCCTACGAGCAGGCCGTCCGCCACGCCCCCGGCCAGGACTTCCTCTACCCGAACCTGGCCCAGGCGTACCTCGCGCAGGCTCAGAGCGCCCAGGACGCTACGCTGCGCACCGACCTGTTCGAGAAGGCGCGCGGCGCGCTCAACCAGGCGCGTGGCCTTAGCCCGCGCACGCCGGACTATCTCATCAACCTGGGAGACGCCGAGCAGTACTACGCCGCGAAATACGCCTCCGACACGGAGCGCAAGGGCGTCCAGCAGCAGGCCGCCGGCCACTACGAACTGGCGGCGCAGCTCGCGCCCCGCGACCCGCACGTCCTGCGCAAGTGGGCGAAGCTGGACCTGGACGCCGGCAACCCGACCGAGGCCGCCAAGCTCCTGGAGCAGGGGCTGCCGCTGCTGCTCCCCGACAACGCCACCTCTGTCGTGCCGGACACACTGAAGATCGCCGCCGACATGCACGCCGACCTGGCGCGCGCCTACGCAGCGCTCGGCCGCACCGCCGACGCCGTCGCCCAGGCCCAGAAGGCGCTGGCCCTCGCCCCGGCTGATGCAAAGCCAGGCATCGAGGACCTGCTCAAGAAGCTCGGCGGGGGCGCGTAACATGGCCCGCCCGATTACCATCGGCGTCGCCGGCGGCAGTGGCTCCGGCAAGACCACGGTGTCCCGCGCCATTCTGCGCCGCGTCGGGCCGGGCCGCGTCGCTCACCTGGACCAGGACTCCTACTACGTAGACCTGAGCGACATCCCGCTGGAGGAGCGCAAGAAGGTCAACTTCGACCACCCTGACGCCATCGAGACCGAGTTGTTCGTCGAGCACCTGGGCCGGTTGCAGAACAACGAGGCAGTCTGGGTGCCGGACTACGACTTCGCCACGTACACGCGCACGCCGAGCAAGCACATCCTGGAGCCGCGCCCCGTCATCCTGGTCGAAGGCATTCTCATCCTGGCCGAGAAGCGCGTGCGCGACTGCCTCGACGTCAAGGTGTTCGTGGACACCGACGCCGATCTGCGCTTCATCCGCCGCCTCCGCCGCGACACCCACGAGCGCGGGCGCACGATGGACTCGGTCGTCGAGCAGTACCTGGCGACGGTGCGTCCGATGCACCTGGAGTTCGTCGAGCCGAGCAAGCGCTACGCCGACATCATCATCCCCAACGGCGGCCACAACCGCGTCGCGCTGGACATGATTGTCGCCCGCATCGGGGAGATCAGCCGCGCCTATCTGCACGAGCGCGATGAGGATGCGACTTCGCATGAGCCGCTCGCCTGACGATCCGCGCGTCAGCGTCGTCATCCCCACGTACAATCGCGCCGACCTGGTGGGCGAAGCCATCGTCAGCGTCTTGGGCCAGACCTTCGCGGACCTGGAGCTTGTCGTCGTGGACGACGGCTCGACGGATGACACGGGGGCCGTCCTGTCCGCCATCCATGACCCGCGCCTGCGCGTCATCACCCAGGCCAATCAGGGCATCAGCGGCGCGCTCAACGCCGGCATGCGCGCGGCGCGGGGCGAGTACGTCATCATGCTTGGCTCTGACGACCGCTTCCTGCCCCACTGCCTGGCGCGCCTGGTGGCCGCCGCCAGGGACCGGCCCAACGCCGTCGTCGTCTACGGGCGAGCGCGGGGCATGGACGCCGGCGGCGCGCCCCTGGCCGTCACGACAGGCGCACCCCTGCCCTATCCCGACAATCCGCTGCTCAGCGCGCTGTATGGCGACTTCGTTGCGACCATCGCCGGGTTGATTCGCCGCGATGCCCTCGGCCGCGTCGGCTACTGCGACCCCGACCTCAAGGGCAACGAAGACTGGGACCTGTGGATTCGCCTGGCGCGCGAGGGCGATTTCGCGTTCGTCCCAGAAGTGCTGGCCGAGTTCCGCATCCACCCCGGCCGCTTCACCTCCGCCCAGCGCGGCCGACTCGCCGCGCTTCTCGCCGGCCGCCGCGCCATCCTCGACAAAGCCTTCGCCGCGCCCGACCTCCCGCCCGAAGTCGCCGCCGCGCGCCCGGTCATCTACCGCAACGCCTCCATTGACATCGGCCTGCGCTGGCTGAACGTCGGCGCGTACCGCGAGGCGGGCGACGCCTTTCGCCAGGCGCTCCGCTATGGCCGCCCCCTGCCGACGGCCGGCCGCATCGTGAGCCTGACCGTGTTCTACCGCTTCGCGCGCCGCTACGGATGGGCCAACCGCCTTGCGGACCGGGCAGCGCGGTGGAAGCGGGCGCGGCGCGCGGCGCACGGCGCGCAGGGCATCGAGGCACGGCTATTCGCTTCGGCTTCGTCCGGCGCGCGAAAGGACTAGCCCGATGCGCATCTGGATGCCCACGCGCATCACCCTCGCCCACGGCGTTCGCGGCGGCATGGAGCGCCAGACGGACACCCTGGCGCGGGCGCTGGCAGAGCGCGGCCACAGCATCACCATCGTCACCACGGCGCACCCCAAGGGCGTCCTGCGCGAGACCGATGGGGGCATCGAGACGCTCTACCTGCCCCACACGACGTGGCGGCGCTACCAGGCGCGTTGGTGGGCCGACAGCTACGCGGCGCTGCGCGAGCGCGACGCCGCCCAGCCGTATGATGTGATCCTGAGCCACAGCGCCGGCGGCCTTGGCTACCTCGCCGACGCCCACCGCGACCTGGGGCTGCCGTCGGCGGTGATTCTGCACGGCTCGTCCCAGGGCGAAGTCACGACGGCGTGGCGCGGGGCGCGCTCAGCGCGAGGCGCGTACCGCCTGGCGCGTCTCGGCTGGCGGCTGCCGCGCCTGCTCTACCTCTGGCGACGCGCCGCGCCGTTCGTCGCGCGCTGGATCGCCGTCAGCCCATCCGTGGCGGCGGAGAACAGGCGCGAGATCGGCTTCGCCGCCGACCGCGTGACGTTCGTCCCCAACGGCGTAGACTTGGCGCGGTTCCGCCCCGATTCCGCTGCGCGGCAGGCGACGCGCGCGCGCCTGGGGATTCCGCCGAACGCGCCGCTGCTGGCGATTGCGACGCGCCTGGAAGCCGAGAAGGGCGTCCAGGTGGCGATTGACGCCCTGGGCCGGGCGCAGGAGAATGTCGCCGCCGTGCGCATGGTTGTCGCCGGGCAGGGCAGCCACCTGGACGCCCTGGACCGCCAGGTGCGACGGCTGTCCCTCAGCCAGCGCGTCACGTTCCTGGGTCTCGTCTCCCACGCGGACCTGCCGGCCATCCTGGCCGCGGCCGACATCTTTGTCATGCCGAGCCTGTGCCACGAGGCGTTCCCACTGAGCATTGTCGAGGCGATGGCCGTGGGGCTGCCCGTCGTCGCCAGCCGCGTGGGCGGGGTAGGCGCGGCCGTCACCGACGGCGTCACCGGCTCGCTCGTCGGGCCGGGCGACGTCGGCGCGATGAGTAACGCGCTGATCCGGCTCGCCAACGACCCGACGCGGCGGCAGGCGATGGGCGCGATTGCCCGCCGCACGGCCGAGGCGCGCTTCAGCATCGAAGCGATGACGAGCGGGACGGAGGCGGTATTACAGGCCGCCGTCGCCGAGACGCCCCGCGCCGCCGCCTCCGGCCCCGACAGGCCATAATGGTGGCACAGCGCGACTCCCTCGGCCGGCGTATCTTCCGTGACACGGCCAACGTCACGACGGTGAACCTGGCCGCCCAGGGGCTGGCCTACGTGCTGGCCGCCTACGTTGCGGCGACGTTCGGCGCGAATTCGCAGACCGACGCCATCAACCTGGCGCTGATCATCCCGACGTTCGCCGCCAACGTCGTGCGCGAGGCGATCAAGTCGGTCATGGTGCCGCAGCTCGTGGATACCCGCGTCCACCAGCCCCACCGCCTGGCCGCCCTCGCCACGCGCGGCGTCCTGGCCGTCGCCGGCCTGACTCTGGGCGTGACGCTGCTGCTGGCCCTGGCTCTGCCGGCCATCATGGGCTTCCTGACGCGCTTCACAGAGCCCGATGTTCAGGCGCTCTCGCTCAGGCTGTCCTATGTCCTGCTGCCCATGCTGCCCCTGGTAGCGATGACGGGCGCCCTCGCCGCCGTGTTCAACGCCCACGCCCGCTTCCGCCTGCCCGCCGCCCTGCCGGGCGTGGATGCAGTGGCAAAAATCGCGGCCGTCGCCGCTCTGACGGCGAGCATCGGCATCTTCAGCCTGGCGGTCGGCTATGTCCTCGGCCCCCTGGTCGGCGTGGTCATCTTGCTGGCCGTGGGCATCGCGCTGGGGCTGCTGGGGCGCGTGGGGGGCCGCCCGACCGAGGGGCTGCGGCACATCGGCAAACAGGCGCTCCTGCCCCTCGTTGGCCTGAGCCTGCTCCAGCTCAACCCGTTCATTGACCGCACGATGGCGTCCTGGCTCGCGCCCGGCTCCGTCACCGCCCTGAACTACGCCGAGCGCATCACGGCCATCCCCTACATCATCGTCGGCGCGGGCTTCTTCGGCGTGCTCCTGGCCCACTGGTCGGACCTGGCGGCGCGGGAGGGGGGCGACGAATTGCGCCGCGCCCTGCGCAACGCGACGGCCATGATCATCTACACCCTCGCGCCCATCGTCGTCCTCATGGCCGTCCTGCGCGTCCCCATCGTGACCATTCTGCTCCAGCGCGGCGCGTTCGACGCGGAGGCGACGGCGCTGACGGCGTCGGCCCTCGGCTTCCTCGCCATCGGCGTCCTGCCGAACTATCTGTCCCTGCTCGTCTCCCGCGCCTTCCTCAGCCTCAAGGACATCGCCACGCCGACGTGGCTGGGCGCGTTCAACGCCGTGCTGAACGTCAGCCTCAACTACCTGCTCATCGGCCCGCTTGGCCTGGCGGGCATCGCCCTCTCCACCGCCGTCACCTGGACCATCGTCTCGATCATCGGCTACGTCGTCCTGCGCCGCCGCCTTGGCCCGCTGGACGTGCGCTCGCTGCTGGGGCCGACCGGGATCATCGCCCTGGCCGCGCTGCTCGCCGCCCTCGCCGCCCTCGCCGTCCGCAGCGTCATCCCGGCCACCGGCACGCTCATGCTCCTGGTGCAGCTCAGCGTGGCCGGCGCGGCCGGCCTGGCGGTCTACGTCGCCGTGACAGTGGTGGGGCGAGTCGAGGAAGCGGCGAAGCTCAGGTTCCTCCTCCTGCGGGGGCGCGCGTGACGCCGACGGTCGCGGTCGTGATCCCCTCCCTGGACGGCAAGGTGGACGCCTTGCGCGCCTCCATCGCGCGTCAGACGCTGAAGCCCGACCAGGTCGAGGTGGCGGTGGGCATTCGGCCCAACGGCAAGGCGCGCAACGTGGGTGTGGCGCGCACCACCGCCGACATCCTGGTGTTCGTGGACGACGACGCGGTGCTAGGCGGCGACGATACCCTGGCGAACCTGGTCGCGCCGTTGCTGGCCGATCCCACCATCGGCGTCACCGGCGCGGCGAAGCTCATCCCGCCCCACTCGTCGCCGTTCCAGCGGCGCGTCGCGCGGGAGGTGCCACGCATTGAGCACCCCATCGCCGCCACGGCGGTGGAGACGAATCCGCCGCTGGACCGCCACGGCTACATCGAGATCACGACGACGTGCTGCGCCATGCGCCGCGCCGTGTTCAACGAGTCCGGCGGCTTCAGCAACGAGCTGGTGCGCGGCGTGGACACGGAGTATTTCTACCGCGTGCGGCGGCTCGGCTACCGCTTCATTCTCGTCCCGAACACCTGGGTCTACCACGACGCCCCGCCGACGCTACGCGCCCTGCTGCGCAAGCACTTCCTCTACGGCGTCGGCCACGCCCAGGAGGTACAGCGGGACCCGAACCGCGCCGCCGGTCGGCAGCTCAAGACGCCCCTGCACGCAGCGGCGTACTTCCTGTTCCGCACTCTCATCCTCATTCCTAACATCTTCCTGCCGTACTCGTATTCCGCGCCGTCGTGGCGGCCCGGCTTCAAGCCGCTGAAGGCGCTGACGAGCTACGTTTCGGCCCTGGGCTACATCTACGGCTGGTATCGCTATCCCTATCGGGGGCAGACATGCGCTTCGGGCTAGACGCGCGCACCATCACTGAACACTACCCCGGCATCGGCCGCTATGTTTACCACCTGGCCGGCGCCCTCGCCGACGCCGCGCCCGACGACACCCTCGTGCTCGTCCTGAATCGCGGCCAAGACAACCGGCGCTACGACCTGGCCGCCCTGTGGGAGCGGCCGAACGTCGAGATCGCCTGGGCGGACGCGCGCCCCGTGTCGGCGGGCGAGCAGGTCGAAATCGCCTGGCTTGCCGGGCGGATGCGCCTCGACCTGCTGCACTCTCCATATTACGTCAAGCCCTACGCCCTCCCCGTGCCGTCGGTCACGACCGTCTACGACATCACGCCCGCCCTCTACCCGGAGTACCTGCCCTCTGGCCGCGCCCGCGCCGCGTATGAGCTGACGACCCGGCTGACCGTGGAAACGTCGGCGGCGCTGGTGACGCTCTCCGAGGCGGCGCGGCGCGACATGATCGCCCGCTTCGACGCCCGCCCCGACCGCATCCACGTCACGCTCCCGGCGGTGGACGGCCGCTTCCACCCACGCTCCGAGGACGAGATCGCCCAGACGCGGCGCCGCCTCGGCCTGCCGGAGAGCTATATCCTCTACCTGGGCATCAACAAGCCGCACAAGAACCTGGTGCGCCTCGTGGAGGCGTTCGGCAGCATCGCCCGCGCCGTCCCGGACACATCCCTCGTGCTGGCCGGGCGGCGCGACCCGCGCTACCCGGAGGCGATACACCAGGTCATGGCGCTGCGCCTGGCGAGCCGCGTTGTCCTGATTGACGACGTGGCGGAGGCGGACCTGCCCGCGCTCTACAGCGGCGCCGCCCTGTTCGTGTTTCCATCGCTGTACGAAGGCTTCGGTTTCCCCGTGCTGGAAGCCATGGCGTGCGGGACGCCGGTCATCACGTCCACCACGAGCAGCCTGCCGGAGGTCGCCGGCGACGCCGCCCTGCTCGTCCCGCCGGACGATACGCCTCTCCTGGCCCAGAGCATGTCCGTGGTTTTGCAGGATGGGCGGCTATGGAACCGGCTGCGCGCGGCGAGCCTGGCGCGGGCGGGTGAGTTCAGCTGGGCCAGGACGGCCCAACAGACGCTGGCCGTCTACCGCCAAATTGCGCGCTAGACCGAGGCACGACACACCATGCGCATCGTCCACGTCTACAAAGACTACTACCCCGTGCTCGGCGGCATCGAGAACCATGTCCGCAGCCTGGCCGAAGGCCAGGCGGAGCGCGGGCACGACGTCACCGTCATCGTCACGTCGCTGACCGGCCACACCGAGACCGAGACGATGAACGGCGTGCGCGTCGTCAAGGCGGCGCGGCTGGCGACCGTCGCGTCCACACCGCTCAGCCTGGCGCTGCCGTTCCACCTGCGCGGCATCGCCGCCGACATAGCCCACCTGCACTTCCCCTACCCGGTCGGCGAAGTCAGCCAGTGGCTTGTCGGCCGCGCCCGCCGCACCGTGATCACGTATCACAGCGACGTCGTGCGCCAGGCGGGCATCCTGCGCCTCTACAAACCGCTAATGCGCGCCGTCCTGCGCCGCGCCGACCGCATCATCGCCACCAGCCCCAACTACGCCGCCACCTCGCCCCTGCTCCAGGAGAACCGCGATCGCGTGACCATCGTGCCGCTCGGCGTTGACCTGGCCCGCTTCCTGCAACCGTACCCAGACCCGGTGGCCGCCCTGCGTCGGGAGTACGGGACGCCCATGCTCCTGTGCATGGGGCGGCTGCGCTATTATAAGGGGCTGCACGTCCTCATCGAGGCGCTGCCCGGCCTGCCCGATGTCACGCTCGTCGTCGCCGGCAGCGGGCCGATGGGCACAGAGTGGCAGGCGCTCGCGCAACGCCTCGGCGTCGGCGAGCGCGTCCACTTCATCGGCGACGTGTCCGACGCCGACCAGCCCGCCCTGTACCAGGCGGCGGACCTGTACGTCCTCCCCGCGACGCACCGCAGCGAGGCGTTCGGCATTGCCCTCGTCGAGGCGCTCGCCTGCGGCGTCCCGGCGGTGACGACGGAACTCGGCAGCGGCACGTCCTACGTCAACCAGGATGGTGTGACCGGCGTCGTCGTGCCGCCCAACGCCTCGTCGGCCCTGGGGGCGGCGCTTCGCGGCCTGCTGGCCGACGACGCGCTACGCCGACGCATGGGCGAGGCGGCGCGGGCGCGGGCAGTGGCCGAATTCGACCGGCCGGCGATGTTGGAGCGCGTCATGGCCGTCTACAATGACGTTCTGACTCGCTAGGGTATAGGGAGAAACATATGACGCTGCTCTATCCTGTGCTGCGTCCGGCCGCCCACGGGGCGAGCGGCTGGCTCGACGAGATCGTCACCTGGGGTGTGATCGCCGTCGTCGCGGTGTTGGTGGGGGTGTACGTCTATCAGATGTGGCGGCAGCGCACCGCCGAGGGAGAGAGCCAGGAACATGACGACCAAGAGTGATCCCTTCCCGCTCATCAACGTCCTGGTGACCATGAGTTTCACCGACGCCCAGCTCGACAAGCTGCGCGCCGTCTCGCCGCGCTTCCGCGTCGAGCGGCGGCCGGTCGGCTGGGTCAACGCGGTGGGCGACGTGCTCGATCCCAACGTGGATATTCTGTACGCTGCCAACGCGCGCTTCTCCCTGGCCCAGGTCCCTCAGCTACGCTGGGTGCAGCTTCACAGCGCCGGTGTCGAGCACATCGCCGACACCGAGCTGTGGCGCAGCGACATCCCCATCACCAACGTCAGCGGCATCCACGCCGTGCCCATCGCCGAGTACGTTTGGGCGCAGATTCTCGCCTTCGCCCACCATGTGGGCGCGATGCTGCGCTTCCAGGAACAGGGCGAGTGGGCGCGCAACCGCTGGAACAACTTCGCGCCGCGCGACATCCGCGGCCAGACCATCGGTCTTGTCGGCTACGGCGCGATTGGCCGCGAGGTGGCGCGGCTGGCCCAGGCGTTCGGCATGCGCGTCCTGGCGACCAAGCGCGCCGCCGGCGATCAGCTCTACCGCGGCTGGCGCATGCCCGGCGTGGGCGACAACGACGGCAGCATCCCGGCGCGGTACTATGGACCGGACGAGTTGCGCGAGATGCTGGCCGTCTCGGACTACGTCGTGGTCAGCGCGCCCCTGACGCCGGCAACGCGGCGGCTCATCGGCGCGGCCGAGCTGGCCACCATGAAGCCGTCGGCGTTCCTGGTCAACATCGCGCGCGGGGGGCTGATAGACCAGGCGGCGTTGATCGAGGCGCTGCAATCCGGCCGCCTCGCCGGCGCCGGCCTCGACGTGTTCGACCCGGAGCCGCTGCCCGCCGACAGCCCGCTGTGGCGCATGGACAACGTCGTCATCTCGCCCCACGTCTCTGGCTTCACGCTCCACTACGACGACTGGGCGACGGACCTGTTCGCGGAGAACATGCGCCGCTTCCTGGCCGACGAACCGCTTATCAACCTTGTGGACCGCCGAGAGGGGTATTAGGCCGATGCGCGCCGTCGTGCAGAGAGTGGCCCAGGCATCGGTGACGGTGGACGGGGAGGTGGTCGGGGACATCGAGCAGGGCGTGCTGGTGCTGGTGGGGGTACGCGAGGGCGACACGCGGGCGGAGGCCGACTGGCTCGCCGCCAAGATCGCGCAGCTCCGCATCTTCAGCGACGCCGAGGGCCGCTTCAACCTGTCGCTGCTGGATGTGGGCGGCGCGGCGCTGGTGGTCAGCCAGTTCACGCTCTACGGCGACGCGCGGAAAGGCCGCCGGCCTGACTTCACGAAAGCGGCCCGGCCGGAGACGGCCGAGCCACTCATCGCGTACTTTACACAGCAGCTCCGCGCCGCCGGCGTGCCTACTGCGGAGGGCCGCTTTGGCGCGGCGATGGCGGTGCAACTGGTGAATCAGGGGCCGGTGACGATTCTCCTGGAGCGAGAGCCGGGGGCATGACCGGGGCCGAGGGTGGGGCCGACAGCGCCGCCGATGTCGCCGCCGCCGCCGCCAGGGGCAGCGCAGCGGGCGCCGGACCGACAGGCGCATCTGTCCGCAGCGGCGAGGACGTCACAGGCAACGTGCCCTCGACCTCGACGGCGACGCCACCGCTCAGCCAGGCGAGGAAGTTGTAGCCTAGCGCGACGACCAGGCAGATCAGGGCGATGGTGACCGCGCCGACAAGCACCAGCAGAACGGTGATACCGAACGCCGTAAACGCGCCCGCGCTGTCAATCGCTTGCAGCGCCGCCAGCGCGCCCTGCACGCGCAGCGCGGCAATCAGGTCAATGGTCGTGATGTCGCGCCCCAGGAGCTGGATGTTGATCTTCTGCATGCCCTCCAGCCACGTCCGCAGCGCGTGAACGATGGCGAAACCGGCGATGGACAGCAGGAGCGCCGGCACCAGGCAGCCAAGACCGCCCAGGACGAAGCCAAACTTCGCCAGCGCAAAGTAGGGCAGCCGGCGGATTTGCAACGTTCCCTTTTGAACACTCAGGACGTTCTCCGGTAAAACTTTCTGAGCCATTACGGTATCTCCTGCTCCAGCCAGGTATCATGTTGAGCATGGCACGGTTGTCACCCCGACGCCCGGCGGGCGCCAGGCTGAAGCGCTGGCGCTAAGTGAGCGAAGCCCCGCTGGGCCTTGGGCAGTCCGAAGAACTTCGTCCTCTCGGCGCCGCGGCTTTAGCCCGGCGCGACGCTTCGATTAAGCCACGTCTTCCAGGTGCGCGGCCAGCCACGGCGTGAGCATCTCGACCGGGCTGAGGGAGCCGTGGCGGCCGGGCATCTTGTCGGGCAGCAGATGCACCCCCTCTGCGTGCAGCGAATACGTCTTTCGCGCCGCCAGCACGACGTCGCCCACGCGCGCCCGCGCCTCCGCCATCGGCTCGCCGACCCCGAAGATCCCGCTCCCGAACGCCGCGTCGCTGTCCCACGCCGCGAACTGCTCGGCCAGGGTCTCGCGCAGGTAGCCCAGGAGACCGGCTTTCTCTCCCTGGCGCGCGAACAGGTACGCCGTCCGCGCTTCGCCCGTCGGGGCGAATTGCAGCCGCCGCGCCAGGCCAGGATGATGGGCAATGTCCACGATATCCGCCGGCCGCGAGCGCATCTGGCCGTGGTCGGCGCTGATGACCAGGAGCGTCCTGGCGCGCGCGCCCGACGGCAGGTCGTCCAGAAGCTCGCGGCCGAGGGAGTACGCCAGGCTGCGAATCTCGGCCGCGTGCATCTCGGTGTCCGGACCGCGCAGATGGTCAATGGTGTCAACACCGGGCCAGTAGACCGAGATGAAGGCTTCACGCGGCCCGGCGACGAGGAGATGGCGCAGCCCAACCCACATGTCGGCCGGTGTATAGTAGGGGTGAACCGTCGCGCCGCGATACTGGAGGCGCGACAGGCCGCTGTCCCGAATGTCGCTCGGTAGCAGCACGTGGGTGGCAATGCCTTCGTCGGCCAGGCGCTGCGCGACGCTCGGCACGGGGATGAACGTGTCGTACTTCAGCCCCAGGGCCTCCAGCTCGCCAGCGCGCTTGGCGCGGTGCGCGCTCAACAGAATCATGTTGGCGGTGCGCGAGAACTCGCGCAGGAACAGCTCGTAGCCGAGCATGCCGTGCTCGATGGGCGCGCGGCCCGTGGCGAAGCTCGTCGTCGCCGCCGTCGTCGTCGAGGGGAACACCGAGGTCAACGGCGCCAGCATGCCGGCCCGCGCGACGCGGTGAAAAGCGAGCGTCTCATCTCTCGCCAGCGCGTCGGTGAGGGCCAGGTAGCCCAGGGCATCGAGAATGACGAGGACGACCCGCCGCACACGCCCCTGCCACGGCTGCCACAGTGGCTCCCAGAGGGGCCGCGACGCGCGCAGGTCAACACCCATGAGCGCGGCGAATGTCGGCGCAACATTGGCGACGGACAACCCGTCGTAGTGGGGAAAGATGGCGTCGTCGTCTACGCCGTCAAGCAGCAGGCGGTGGGCGCGGATGCGCTCGAGCGCAGCCGCCTCAATCGGAAGCTCAGGCATGACTCCTCAGGACGCGAACGTCATGGCGACGATGGCAATGTCAACCGGAATGGGAACCCCCCGGAGCATACCGCCAACCGGGGGATCCGTCTATTGCGCGCGGCGAGAGTGTAGACGCCGATTACTTCTTGGCTTCCGCCTCAAGCTCGACGACCTGCGCCTCGGCGGCGTGCGTCATGACCGACTTGACGCCGTTCATCGCGCTCGACTTCTCCTTGTAGCCCTCACCGCCGGTAGCGATGATCTGGCCGTTGCTCGCGCGCAAGCGCCAGCGATACTCACCTGCTTTGTCCACGAAGACCTCGAACTTGTACATGCGTCACCTCCATGTGCCGTGATGGGTTGTCGCTGTAGCGCAAGATGGCCGCGCCCCTGGCAAAGTGTGCGGACCCTGCGGGGAGCCTGCTCAGACTCTCGAATTCCATTATACATCAGGCTGGCTGACTGTCAATGCTCAAATGTAAATCTTAAGGCAGGGGCGGGACTCGCCGCCCGGCACCTGATTTGGACCAAAACGATCGCCATAGCGCGCTGCGTCGAGTTGACAATGAAGAGTCGCTATTTTATAATCACGATGTTGATATGACGCGGCGCGTGTGTGATTTGCGGTACTACGTGGCAAGAGCCCAGGCAATTGTTCGACTATCCCCATGTTCGCCAAACATCATTCGAGCCGCTCGGCGCACCCGCCACAGCGTCACGTGACGGGCTGAAGTAAAACGAAAGGATGAGTATGGCCAGCGCAACCCTCACTTTCTATCGGACGACCATTGGCAAGAAAGTCATTATGGCGATCACCGGTCTCGTCTGGGTGTTCTACGTCATTCTGCACATGTTTGGCAATCTCAAATTCTTTGTCGGCCCGGAAGCGCTCGATAGCTGGGCCGAGTTCTTGCGCACGTTTGGTGAGCAGGTCCTCGGCTACGCCGGCGTGCTGTGGGTCATCCGCGTCGTGCTCGTCGTCACCCTCGCGCTGCACATCCTCATGGCGTGGCAGCTTAGTCGGATGAGCTGGGCGGCCCGGCCTGTGAAGTACAAGGCGCGGCGGCGCTTCCTGGCCGCCGACCTGAGCGGCCGCTCCATGCGCTGGGGTGGTGTCTTCATTGGTGTCTTTCTGATCGTCCACATTTTGCAGCTAACGACTGGCACGCTGCTACCCGGCTTCAGGGAAGGCGATGTCTACCGCAACGTGGTGCTCAACTTCAAGAACACCGCTGTGGCCGTCTTCTACATCATCATGATGGGCGTCCTGGCTCTCCACCTTTACCACGGAACCTGGAGCCTGCTCCAAAGCCTGGGCTTCGACACGTATCCCAAGAACAACCCGTGGCACCGTCTCGGCCAGGCCATCGCCATTCTCGTGCCGCTGGGCTTCGTCCTGGTGCCGGTCGCCGTCGTGCTCGGGCTGTACCACTTCCTCCCGTAGCCCGGTTCCAGGGATGACACCGAAAGGATAGACCATGAGCACACAGGTCGCTCCAAGCCCTGTTGAAACTTCGACCGCCCGACCGCTGTGGATCGAGGGGGACGAGAAGCTCGACGCCCGCATCCCTGACGGCGCGCTGCCAGAGAAGTGGGGCCGCTACCAGCAGGAGATGAAGCTCGTCGCGCCGTCGAACCGCCGCAAGTACACCATCATCGTCGTCGGCACGGGGCTGGCGGGCGGCGCGGCGGCCGCCACGCTCGGCGAGGCTGGCTACAACGTCCTCAACTTTTGCTTCCAGGATAGCCCGCGCCGCGCCCACAGCGTCGCTGCCCAGGGCGGCATCAACGCCGCCAAGAACTACCGCAACGACGGCGACAACATCTGGCGCTTCTTCGTAGATACCATCAAGGGCGGTGACTATCGCTCCCGCGAAGCCAACGTCTACCGCCTCGCCCAGGTAAGCGTGGACATCATTGACCAGTGCGTCGCCGTCGGCGTGCCGTTCGCCCGCGAGTACGGCGGCTACCTCGACACCCGCTCCTTCGGCGGCACCCAGGTCGCCCGAACGTTCTACGCGCGCGGGCAGACCGGCCAGCAGCTCCTGCTTGGCGTCTACTCCTCGCTCATGCGTCAGGTCGAGCGCGGCGCGGTCAAGCTGTTCCCGCGCCACGAGATGATGGACCTGGTGCTCGTGGACGGCGTCGCGCGCGGCATCGTCACCCGCAACCTCCTGACCGGCGAGGTCAAGTCCTACGCCGCCGACGCCGTCGTGCTGTGCACCGGCGGTTACGGCAACGTCTACTACCTCTCCACCTACGGGCGCGGCAGCAACGCCACCGCCTCCTGGCGCGCGTACAAGCGCGGCGCGCTGTTCGGCAACCCGGCCTTCACCCAGATCCACCCGACGTGCATCCCGGTCAAGGGCGACTACCAGTCGAAGCTCACCCTCATCAGCGAGTCCGTCCGCAACGATGGGCGCTGCTGGGTGCCGAAGCGCGTCGGCGACAACCGCCCGCCGAACGACATCCCCGAGGACGACCGCGACTACTACCTGGAGCGCATGTACCCTAGCTTCGGCAACCTCGCCCCCCGCGACATCGCCTCCCGCGCCGCCAAGCGCGTGTGCGACGAGGGCCGCGGCGTGGGGCCGGGCGGCCAGGGCGTCTACCTGGACCTGCGCGACGCCATCCAGCGCGTCGGCCAGAAGGTGATCGCGGACCGCTACGGCAACCTCATGGAGATGTACGAGCAGATCACGGATGAGGACCCGTACAAGGTTCCACTGCGCATCTACCCCGCCGTCCACTACACCATGGGCGGCCTGTGGGTGGACTACAGCCTGATGAGCAACATTCCGGGCCTGTTCGTCGGCGGCGAAGCCAACTTCTCGGACCACGGCGCGAACCGCCTCGGCGCGAGCGCCCTGCTCCAGGGCCTGGCCGACGGTTACTGGGTGCTGCCCGTTACCGTGCCGAACTACCTCGCCGCCGCCCGGCCGGCGGCCGTCAGCGTCGAGGACCCGGCGTTCAAGGAAGCCGAGGCCGAGGTCAATGGCAAGGTGCGCCGGCTGCTCTCCGTCAACGGGAAACACACCGTGGATGAGTTCTACCGCGAGCTGGGCCGGACGATGTGGGAGTTCTGCGGCATGGCGCGCAACGACGGCGGCCTGCGCGCCGGCCTGGCGCGCATCCCGGAGATCCGCGAGGCGTTCTGGAAGGATGTGCGCGTGCCCGGCGAGAACGAGGAATTCAACCAACAGCTCGAGAAGGCCAGCCGCGTCGCCGACTTCCTGGAGCTGGCCGAGCTGATGATGACCGACGCGCTCATGCGCGCCGAGTCGTGCGGCGGCCACTTCCGCGAGGAAAGCCAGTACCCGGACGGCGAGGCCAGGCGCGACGACGAGCACTTCTCGTTCGTGGGCACGTGGAAATACAACGGCAGTGAGCCGCCCATTCTCATCAAAGAGCCGCTGGTCTACGAGAACGTCCACATGGCCGTCCGTAGCTACAAATAGCGCAGCGGTGGAGATACTATGAATATCACTCTCAGTGTATGGCGGCAAAAGAACGCAGACAGCCCTGGGACCTTCCAGAACTACCAGGCGAACGATATTAGCGAAGACATGTCCTTCCTCGAAATGCTCGACATTGTGAACCAGGGCATCATCGAGAACGGCGGCGACCCCATCGCCTTCGACCACGACTGCCGCGAGGGCATCTGCGGCATGTGCGGCATCGTCATCAACGGCGTCCCCCACGGCGGCTTCGCCTCGACGACATGCCAGCTCTACATGCGCCACTTCAAGAACGGCCAGACCATCACCCTGGAGCCGTTCCGCTCCCGCGCCTTCCCCGTCATCAAGGACCTGGCCGTCAACCGCACCGCCCTCGACCGCATCATCTCGTCGGGCGGTTTCATCAGCGCCAACACGGGCAGCGCGCCTGACGGCAACGACATGCTCGTCCCGAAGCAGAACGCCGACGACGCCATGGTGTACGCGGCGTGCATCGGCTGCGGCGCGTGCGTCGCCGCCTGTCCCAATGGCTCGGCGATGCTCTTCACGGGCGCGAAGGTCGCCCACCTGCTCGAGCTGCCCCAGGGCCAGCCGGAGCGCTACCAGCGCGTCGCCGCCATGCTCCAGACCCACGACGCCGAGGGGTTCGGGAGCTGCACCAACCACGGCGAGTGTTCCGCCGTCTGCCCAGCCCACATCCCCATGAGCGCCATCGCCCTCCTCAACCGCGACCTGAGGGCGGCCACGTTCAAGGGCTACATGAAGTAGCGCAGCGCGGCATGAGACCCTGTGGGGACTGGAGGATGCGGCGACAGCCCACCTCCAGTCCCTCTCGTTTCCTGACGCAAGCCTGTGCATTCAAATGCTTACACGAGGTTTTAAGACCCTCACCCCAACCCTCTCCCACAGGGAGAGGGAGCAGAACGGAGGCAGCATGATTGGAGACCGCTCGACAGCGCACACCTTGTCGGCGTATGGCGGCGACGGCTGGCAGCCGCGCACGCGCTCCCTGCGCGAGGAGTTGGGCAGCCTGTGGGCCGCGTGCGGCATCGGCACGGAGTGGGAGCCGCTGCGCGCCGTCCTGCTCCACCGCCCCGGCGCCGAGCTGCTCGCCTCCGCTGACCCCAACGCCGTCAACATGCTCGCGCCCCTCGACCTGGCGCGGGCGCAGGCGCAGCACGACGCCCTGGCGCAAGCCTACCGCGACGCTGGCGCGACGGTCTATTATGTCGAGCCTCACATCCCCCCTACCCCTAACCAGATGTTCATGGCGGACCTGTTCGCCATGACGCCGGAGGGCGCGATCCTGGCGCGGCCCGCGTCCCAGGTGCGGGCCGGCGAAGAGCGCGTGGCGGCGCGGCGGCTGGCCGACCTGGGCGTCCCCATCGTCCGCAGCGTCAGCGGCGGCGGCACGTTCGAGGGCGCGGACCTCATCTGGCTCGACCCGCAGATAGCGCTGCTCGGCCGCGGCCTGCGCACGAACGACGCGGGGGCAACGCAAATCACGAGCGTGCTGGGGGAGATGGGCGTGGAGGTCGTGCAGGTTGACCTGCCCTTTGGGACGATGCACCTGATGGGGATGATCCGCATTGTGGACCGCGACCTGGCGATTGCCTGGCCGACGCGGCTGGTGCATCGCGGCGTGGAGGCGCTGCGAGCGCGCGGCTACAGCGTCGCCTTCATCCCGGACGAGCGCGAGGCGCGGGACGGCTTCGCCCTCAACCTCGTCACCCTCGGCCCGCGCCGCGTGCTCATGGCCGCCGGCAACCCCAACACTCAGGCTTTCCTCGAAGCGCTCGGCGTCATGTGTCACACCGTCGAGGTGGACGAATTAGGCAAGGCCGCCGGGGCGATTGGCTGCCTCACCGGCATCCTGCACCGAAAGGCGTACTGATCGCCGTCACACAGCGCCTTGACAGCCCGGTAGTAATCCGGTATAATAGTACTACCTAGGTTGTCCAGTACTACCGAAGCGCTGAGGTTATACGCCATGAAGGAATTGTTGACTGTTGTCACGAGGAAAGGGCAGATTACTCTACCGGCTGAAATCCGACAGAGATTGGGGATCAAGGAGGGAGATAAGATTGCAGTCTCAGTTGATGAAGCGGAACCGACGCAGGCCATTGTTCGTCCCGTCCGTTCAGTCGCGGAGATGACCTATGGCGCGGTTGCACCCCTGAAGCGGCCCGAGGACTTCATAGCACTGCGGGAGGCTTTCGAAAACGAGACGGCCGAAGACGCTGAGGCTGAAACCCATTAGCAGTCTATGATCACACCGTTCATTGACACCAACATCTTTCTCCGCCACCTCACGCGAGACGATCCGGCGAAAGCCGAGGCGTGCTTTCAACTCATTCAGGCCATCGAGCAAGGTACGATCACGGCCTGGACGTCCGATCTCGTGATCGCCGAACTAGTATTTGTCCTGCATAAGCAGTACAGGTTGGATCGGCGCACGGTTCGTGACCTTCTCCTCCCTTTGATCAGTTTACCAGGTCTCAAAATCGCTCACAAGCGCATGTATCGTCGGGTCTTTGACTTGTTCACGTCCGGGCCTGTGGGGTACAACGACGCCTATAATGCCGCGCTGATGGAACTCAACAGGGTGACTGAGATCTACAGCTACGACGCGGAGTTCGACCGACTTGAAGGCATCACCAGGAAGGAACCTTAGCCCTCACCAGTTCACGGGCTACTCTATATGTCTACTATTCTGGTCACCGGCGCCACGGGCAACGTCGGCTCCGAGGTCGTGCGCTTCCTGCTCCAGGACGGCGCCAACGTCCGCGCCGCCATCCTCCCCACGCAAAAACCCCGCGACACGTTCAATGGGCGCGTCGCGTATGTCCCGTTCGACTTCGGCGACAAGGCCACCCACGCCCCGGCCCTCGACGGTGTCACCAGGATGTTCCTGATGCGCCCGCCGGCCATCTCAGACACGAGGCGCTACATTGACCCCGTGATTGCCCAGGCGCGAGCGTCGTGCGTGTCGCAGATTGTGTTCCTGTCCCTGCTCGGCGCAGAAAAGAACCCGGTCGTACCCCACGCCGGCATTGAGAAGTCCATCCTGGCGTCGGGCGTGCCGTACACATTCCTACGGCCCTCGTTCTTCATGCAGAACCTGTCCACCACGCACCGCGCCGACATCAAGGAGTACGGCGAGATCTACGTGCCGGCGGGCCAGGGCAAGACGAGCTTCATTGATGTACGCGACATCGCCGCCGTCGCCGCCAAGACGCTCATCGAAGACGGGCACGCGAACAAGGCGTACCCGTTGACCGGCGACGTTGCCCTGGATTACTCCCAGGTCGCCCTCATCTTTAGTGCGGTGCTCGGCAGGCGCATCACGTACCCCAACCCGTCCATTCTGGGGTTTGCGCGGCGGATGCGGCAACGCGGCCTGAACTGGAGCTACATCGGCGTGATGATCGGCATCTACACCACGGCCAAGCTCGGCATGGCGGGCGGCGTGACGGATGAGGCGCACATGCTGCTCGGCCGCCCGACGATCACCATGCAGCAGTTCGTCCAGGACTACCGCGACTGCTGGCTGTAGCGACGTAAAAGGGTAGAGACGCGCCATGGCGCGTCTCTACGACAACGCCGGATCCTGCACAGTGATGACGACCTTGCCGCGCGCGTGGCCGTCGCCAAGGTAGCGCATGGCGTCGGGAACCTGGGCCAGGGGGAAGCGCTTGTCAATGACCGGCTTGACCTTGCTGGCCTCGATCAGCTCTTTGACGGCGAGTAGGTCCGCCTGGTTCGTTTTCGCCGACAGGCCGCCCATCTTCCTGTCGCTGCCGATTGACATGAGCGGGCCGAGAAGTAGCGCCTGGAACATCTGGGACGACTGGCCGCCGGCCATGACGTAGATGCCCTTCGGCGCAAGGGCGCGCCTGTAGTCCGAGATCGAGCGGGCGCCGTTGGCGGCAAAGATGAGATCGTACTGCTGCCCGCTCCGGGTGAAATCTTCCTTAGTGTAGTCTATGACATGGTCTGCACCGATGGCGCGGGCCTGCTCCACATTCCTGGGGCTGCACACCGCCGTGACCTCCGCGCCGAACGCCTTCGCAATCTGTACTGCGAACGTCCCCACGCCGCCGGACGCGCCGTTGATGAGCACCTTCTGCCCGGCCTGGATGTGCCCCTGGTCGCGCAGCCCCTGCAGCGCCGTCACCGCCGCCAACGGAACGGCCGCCGCTTCCTCGAACGACAGATTGCTCGGCTTCGGCGCTATCGCGCGCTCGGCAACAGCGACGTACTCGGCGAAGCCGCCGAACCCATACAGGGCAATGTCGCCGTACACCTCGTCGCCGGGCCGAAACTGCTTCACGCCCGCCCCCACGGCCTCGACGACCCCCGCGATGTCAGCGCCCAGGATCGTGTGCTTCGGCGTGCGCAGCCCGCCGACCATCACCCGCACGAGGAATATGTCGGCCGTCAGGAGATGCCAGTCGGCGGCATTGACCGAGGCAGCGTAGACCTTGACCAGGGCTTCGCCGTCCTGGGGCGACGGCTTCGCTACCTCTTCGAGGTGAAGGACGTCCGGGGGGCCGTACTGCGTGTAGACGACGGCTTTCATGGTTATCCTCACAGACTACTTTGTATGAAGTGCATATGAACTTGTCTACGAACGTTTGCCCGCAAGGTTGCGCTCTGCTCTGGGACAATCGCGCCCAAGCGCCGTGCCTTGCCAGGCGTCACGTCAGGATAGGCAACTTGAGCACATACCACAGGCTGACCAGGAAGAGCACCGTCGCGATGATGGTCACACTCATGTCCACGACATGCCACTTGAAGCGCGTGGCAATGCCCGCCACGAACAGCACCGATGCGAACATGACGGTCAGCAGGGTGTACTGGTCGCCGACTGCGCTCGCCCCGTTGGCTAACTGGAGCTTCTGGTCGGCTTCAGTGGACAGCTCGGTTGCTTTCTGTTGCTCGTCCAGCACATACTCGGGCATGACGAAGGGCGAGGACGGCGCATCCGGGTTCTGGAGGGGCTTGGTCGCGAGCCAGGCGTCGGTCGCCGTCTTGAGGGCCGGTGGAAACCGCTTATACAGGAAGTCGGCGAGTTGCTGGTTCTGAGTGCTGACGGCCTGCGCATATTGCAGGAACATATTCACCTGGATCGTCGCTGCGCGGTTGGCATTGTTCGTTGCTTCGGTCGCCTCAATGCGCAAGGTCGTGGCGTCAATATAGTACTGATCCTGCTGACCGTTCCACTTGGACGTCTGATAACCGCACCAGGCCGTCGCCACGGTGGCGAGGCCCAGGAGGATGGCCGAGACAATCTCCAGCAGGCGCTCGAGGCGGTCGTCCTCGCTGGAGGCCATGACCATGTCCCGCCATCGCTCGTCTGCCTCGTGATGCACTGGCGTTGGTTGAGGCTCCATACACACTCTCTCCTTCACGAATTGTGGGGTGTATCCTACCCAAAAACGCGCGACCAAGCCAATTTCGACGATACGAGATGAGCGGCATACATCCTGGCCGTTTCGCGTCCCAGCGAGTACAATTCGGTCTTCAACCGCCATTCATTGCCCATAGTTCGAACACCGTTGTCGAGGACGCATGCTGCTCTTCTCTCCCCCTGACCGTCTACTGTTCGGCACGTCCGGCGTGCCGGATACGTCCCCCAAGCCCAGCTCCGAGGCAGGCATCATTCGCTCCCGGGAGTTGGGTCTCGGCTGCATGGAGATGGCGATGGTCCAGAAAGTGACCATCACCGAGCCAACCGCCGCCAAGGTGCGCGCCACCGCCGAGCGCGAGGGCATCTACCTGAGCATCCACGCGCCGTACTACATCAACCTCAACAGCAAGGACCCGCAGAAGCTCGCCGACAGCCAGGGGCGTGTTCTGGCCGCGGCGCGGGCCGGCGACTGGACCGGCGCCCGCAACATCGTGCTGCACATCGCCTTCTACCACGACAACACGCCCGCCGAGACGACGGCCATCATCCGCGACAACCTCCTGCCCATCATGGAGACGCTGAAGGCGGACGGCTCCCAGGTCGTGCTGCGGCCGGAGACGATGGGCAAGCTGAGCCAGTGGGGCGACCTGGACGAGACGCTGGACCTGTGCGTCCAGGTTCCCGGCCTGCAGCCGTGCATTGATTTTGCCCACCTCCACGCCCGCCACGGGCGCGACAACACCTACGACGAGTTCCTGGCGATCCTGGACCGGGTCGGCGACCGCCTGGGCGAGCGCGCCCTGCGCGACCTGCACATCCACCTCTCCGGCATCGCCTATGGCCCCAAGGGCGAGCAGCACCACCTGACCTTCGCCGACGCCGACTTCAACTACCGCGACTGCCTGCGCGCCCTGCGCGACCGCAACTGCGCCGGGCTGGTGGTCGGCGAAAGTCCGGCGCGCGAGATGGATGTCATCTTTCTCAAGAACGTGTGGCAAGAGGTGCTCGACGAGCGCGACCTGGGATAGGGAGAAGGAAACGCAGAGACGCAAAGGGAAGAGACCGCAACACCTGTCTGACTTTGCGCCTCTGCGCCTTTGCGTTCCCATTATCGCCGCATTCTGCCGACGGTGGTAGGAGCAGGTTTGAAACCTGCCCCTACGCCAGCGCTATTGCGGTAGCAAATAGTTAAGGCCCCTAAGTCGTCACGACGGGGCATAGGGGGAGGGCGGCATGGACACAGCCGAGGTGGTCATCATCGGCGGCGGGGTCATCGGGGCAAGCGTAGCCTGGCGGCTGGCGCAGCTCGGCTGCACCGACGTCGTCCTGCTGGAGCGCGATGTCAGCCTCAGCGCCGGCTCCACCGGGCGCTCCGTCGGCGGCATCCGCCACGGGTTCTCCACCGCCGCCAACGTTCAGCTCTCCCTGGCGAGCAGCGCCCACTTCCGCCGCTTCAGCGATGAGACCGGCGAGCCGGCCCACTTCGTGTGGGCCGGCTACCTGTTCCTCCTCGACAACGCGGATGACCTGCGCGTGTTCGAGCGCGAGGTGGCGATGCAGCAGAGTCTCGGCGTGCAGGGCGTGCGCCTGCTGACGCCGGCCGACATCAAGGCGCTCGTCCCGCAGATCAACGTGGATGACCTGGTCGGCGGGACGATCTGCGCCAGCGACGGCGTCGGCGACCCGTACTCGGTATGCCAGGGCTACGCGGCGGCGGCGCGGCGGCTGGGCGTGCGTGTGCGCACCGGCGTAGCCGTCACGGGCATCCAAGTCGAGGGCGAGCGTGTCGCGGCAGTGGACACGACGGAAGGGCCAATCGCCTGCCGCTGGATCGTGGACTGCGCCGGACCGTGGGCCGCCCAGGTCGGCGAGATGGCCGGCGTGGACCTGCCCATCGTCCCGCTCAAGCGCCAGGTCTACATCACCGACCGCTTCGACGGCCTCGCCCCCGATGTCCCGATGACGATTGACTTCAGCCCGTCGTTCTACTTCCGCCGCGAGGGGCCGGGCATCGTGTTCGGCATGACTGACAAGGCGCAGCCGCCGGGCTTCGACCTGACGGTGAACCCGGCCTGGCTGAGCGTCACGATCGAGCAGGCGCTGCGCCGCGTACCCGTGCTGGCCGAGGCGCGGGTGATGCGCGGCTGGGCCGGCCTGTACGACACGACGCCGGACGGCAACCCGATCCTCGGCGCTGTGCCTGATGTTGAGGGCTTCCTGGTCGCCGCCGGGTTCTCCGGCCACGGCTTCATGCACAGCCCGGCGACAGGGCAGATCATCGCCGAGATGATCGTCGGGCGCGAGCCGTTCATTGACGTAAGCGAGCTATCCATCGGGCGCTTCAGTGCGGCCGTCCGCCGCGAGCACAACGTCATCTGACGTCGCGTCTGGACGGTCGCCCCGTGGCCGCCTATAATTTCCGATATGCCAATGGCGCACAGCAAACCGTTTGCCCCACTTGAGGACCGAATGTCCCATCCCTTTCTAGAGCGCCTCGCCGCTGGACCGATTCTGTGCGACGGGGCGATGGGTACCCAACTCTACGCGCGGGGGGTCTCGTATGACCAGTGCTTCGACGAGTTGGTCGTGTCCCGCCCAGAGCTTGTGGCCGCCGTCCACCGCGACTACCTGGACGCGGGGGCCGAGATCATCGAGACCAACACCTTCGGCGCGAATCGTGTTCGCCTAGCCGAACACGGCCTGGCCGACTCGGTCGCCGCCATCAACGCCGCCGCCGTCGCCGTGGCGCGCCAGGCCATTGCCGACTACCGCGCTGCGGCCGGCGAGCCGCGCCCCATCTTTGTCGCCGGCGCCGTCGGCCCGATCGGCAAGGCCATCGCCCCGCTCGGTCAAATGCCCCGCGCCGAGGCGCGCGCCGCGTTCGTCGAGCAGATCACGGCGCTGGTGAACGCCGGCGTGGACCTTCTCACCCTGGAAACGTTCTCGAACCTGGCTGAGATGATGGAAGCTGTGCGCGCCGCGCGCCAGGCCGCGCCGGATACGCCGCTGGTCGCTCAGATGACGTTTACCCAGGATGGCGTCACCATGAGCGGCGACACGCCCGCCGACGTCGTCGCCGCGCTCGAACCGTTGGGCGTGGACCTCATCGGCGCGAATTGCTCTGTCGGCTCCTCGCCGATGCTCGGCGTCATGGAGGCGATGGCGACGGTCACGTCGAAACCGCTGAGCGCGCAGCCCAACGCCGGCTTCCCGACCATCGTGGACGGCCGCTTCATGTACCTGT
Organism: Anaerolineae bacterium; assembly: GCA_046328525.1. Lineage (GTDB taxonomy): Bacteria > Chloroflexota > Anaerolineae > Epilineales > JAHCIE01 > JBDHWG01. The sequence goes on along the minus strand of JAXLWK010000003.1, from coordinate 108,288 downwards.
CGTCGCCGCAGTACATGGCGGAGTACGCGCAGCGCATGATCGAGACCGGCGTGACGCTTGTCGGTGGCTGCTGTGGCACGACGCCGGAGCACATCCGCACCCTGGCGGCGGTCGTGCGCGAGACAAAGCCACCGCCGCGCAGCGAGAGACGCATCACCGTGGGCGGCGTGGGCGGCGGCGCGCAACGGTCGGAACCCATGCCGACCGGCCTCCAGCGCAAGCTGGCTGAGAAGTTCGTCATCACCTGCGAGGTCAGTCCGCCGCGCGGCTTCGACGTGGGCAAGATCATGCCGTCGCTGCTGACCCTGCGCAAGTCGGGCCTGATTGACGCCATCAACGTGGACGACAACCCGCGCGCCACAGCCAGCCTCAGTGCCCTGGCGATGTGCTCCCTGATCCAGACGCGCGTCGGCCTGGAAACGGTGCTGCACCTGGCGTGCCGCACGCGGAACCTGCTCGCGCTGCACTCGGAGCTGATGGGCGCGCATGCCCTGGGCGTGCGGAATGTCTTCGTCGTCATGGGCGACCTGCCCCACGTCGGCGACTACCCCAACGCCTCGCCGGTCAGCGACGTCACCGCCTCCGGCCTGATGTCCCACATCAAGCGCTTCAACGAGGGCCTGGACATGTCCGGCAAGCCGCTGGGCAGCCAGACCTCGTTCTTCGTCGGCTGCGCCTTCAATCCGACCGCCGACAATCTCGACAAAGAGTTGCGGCTGCTGGAGAAGAAGGTGGCCGCTGGCGCCGACTTCATCCTCACCCAGCCGGTGTTCGATCCGGCCGTCCTCGACAATCTGCTCCAGCGCCTCGGCCAGTTCCCCCTGCCGCTGCTCGTCGGCGTCATCCCGCTGTACAGCTACCGCAACGCCGAGTTCCTCCACAACGAGGTGCCGGGCATGCACATCTCAGACGCAATCCTGAGGCGCATGCGCGACGCCGGCGATGAGGGGCGCGCCGAGGGCGTGCGCATCGCGCAGGAGTTGCTCGACGCCGTTCACGACAGCGTGCAGGGCGCTTACTTCATCCCGCCCTTCGGCAAGTACGAGCGCGTCCTCGACGTGCTGGACGGCCTGCCCTGGGCGCATCCCCCTGAGACTGCGCTCGACGCGGTCGGCGGGGGTGATTGAGGCGCGCATGGCAACCCTGCGGATCTACTTCTTTGCGATGCACCGCGAGGCCGTCGGCGCGCGGGAGATGACCCTCGACGTGGCGGACGGGGCCACGGTCGGCGACGTGTGGGAGACGCTGCGAGAGCGCTACCCCCGGCTCCGCACGGCGCGACCAGCGGCGGCGGTGAACCAGGAGTACGCCGAGCCGGACACGGTGGTTCACGACGGCGACGAGATTGCGTTCATTCCGCCGGTCAGCGGCGGCTCGTCGTAGCTCCACAGTTTGGCGTGGCAGAGCAATATCGCCCCGGCGCTGGAGTAGGGGCAGGTTTGAAACCTGCCCCTACCACCGCCAGCGGGGGTGGCGTCGGGGGATGCCTCGTCCTATGCCGCAGGACGGCGGGACGTGAGGTTTTTGGGCAGGGACATATAGTGGCGACTTCCAGTCGCTCTTGCGCTCGCAGAACGAGCAAAGTCGTCACGACGAGACGCACAATAAGGCGCAGAAGCGCAAGGAAAGACAACGGAGGTTTCCCCTTTGCGTCTTTGCGCCTTTGCGTTCCTATCTCTTGCTGAGAGTGTAACGCGGCATCTGGGCTGCCTCTAGGTGCAGTCCAGCCCCCCCACCCCGAACAGGGTGGCATTCGGAAGTTTCTTGATGGAGCGGAGGTGCTTCATGTTCATCATCACCGATAAGCCGCTCACGGTGGCGGAAGTCGAGGCAGCGGTGGCGCGTCCCGATGCCGGCGCTATCGTCACGTTCCAGGGCGTCGTGCGCGACAACAATCTAGGCAAGCAGGTGAGCTACCTCGTCTACGAGGCGTACCCGCCGATGGCCGAGAAGGTGATGGCGCAGATTGGCGACGAGATCGCCGAGCGCTGGCCCGGCGCGCGCACCGCCATCGCGCACCGCGTCGGCCAACTCGAGATCGGCGAGGCCAGCGTCATCATCGCCGTGTCCACGGGCCACCGCGCCGACGCCTTCGCCGCCTGCCACTACGCGATTGACCGGCTCAAGGCGATTGTCCCGGTCTGGAAGAAGGAAGTGTGGGAGGGCGGCGCGTACTGGATCGAGGGCAGCGCCCCGGCGTCGGAAGGCGAAGCAGAGGCGGTGCAGCGCCTCGACTGGAATGACCCCGGCTCGTCGTGAGCTGTGTCTTGTGCTTTCAGGAGCGCCCTCCTATACTCTATCCTGTGCCGTCTCGGAGGCTGGCATGGACCGCGCAGAACACTGGCAGAAGGTTTGGGTCTCGAAAGCTCCAACCCAGGTGAGCTGGTTTCGCCCGCATCTCGATGTATCGCTGGCGATGATCGCCGATGCCGCGCTCGACCTGGACGCGCCGGTCATTGACATTGGCGGCGGCGGGTCCACCCTGGTGGACGACCTGCTGGCGCAAGGGCTTCGCTGCATCACCGTGCTTGACATCTCGGATGCTGCGCTGGCTGTCGCTCGCGAGCGACTCGGCGAGGGAGCCGAGGGCGTGACATGGCTGGCAGACGATGTCCTCCGTGCCGACCTGCCGTCCGCCCACTACCGGCTGTGGCACGATCGAGCAACATTCCATTTCCTGATGGACGAGCGAGACCGCCAGGCATACGTCGGCAGCCTGCGGCACGCCCTTGCCCCAGACGCCCATGTCATTATCGCCACATTCGCCACAGATGGCCCGAAGCAGTGCAGTGGGTTGGACACGATGCAATACTCAGCCGAGGGGCTAGCGGAAATACTCGGCCCAGAGTTTCGGCTGGTGGACAGCGTGCGCGAGGCGCACGTGACTCCGTCCGCCGCGCAGCAGAACTTCCTCTATTGCCATTTCATACATTCTAAACCAGGAGTCGGGAGAAACGACCGTGCAAATTGACATCCATGTCGGCTCAATAGACAAATTCCAGGCAGACGCCATTGTGCTGAATGCTTTCGAGGGCGCGACAACCCTCGGCGGCGCGACCGGCGCAGTTGATCGGGTTCTGAATGGGCTGCTCCACGACATCATCGTGTCCGGCGACTTCAAGGGCAAGGTCGGCGAAGCCAGCGTCATCTACGTCCGGGGCGCGCTGGCGTCGCCCCGCGTCATCCTCGTCGGCCTGGGCAAACAGGAGCGCTTCTCCGCCACCGTGGCGCGCCGCGCCTCGGCTGCCGCCGCCCGCAAAGCGCAGGAGATGGGCCTCAAGCACATCGCCAGCGTCGTCCACGGCGCAGGCGCGGGCGGCCTGGGCGCGAGCGAGGCGGCGCAAGCCGTGGCCGAAGGCGCGGCGCTCGTGACCTACCGCTTCTCCGACTACAAGTCCGGCGACAGCAAGCCGTCGCTGGAGCGGCTGACCCTCGTCGAGCTGGACCCGGAGAAGGTCGAGGCGGAGCGCGAGGGCGGGCGCGTCGGCGAGATCATCGCCAACGCCGTCTGCCTGGCCCGCAGCCTTGTCAACCGGCCGCCCAACTACCTGACACCGACGATCATGGGCCAGATGGCGCAGGAAATGGCCGACGCGAACCGCAAGCTCAGGGTACGGGTGCTGGACCGTGACGCGATCACTCAGCTCGGCATGGGCGCGCTGCTGGGCGTCGCCCAGGGCAGCGACGAGCCGCCGCGCTTCATCGTCCTCGATCATGGCCCCCAGGACGCGCCGCCCGTCGTCATCGTCGGCAAGGGCATCACGTTCGACAGCGGCGGCATCTCCCTCAAGCCCGCCGTCGGCATGGAGGAGATGAAGGGCGACATGGCGGGCGCTGCCGCGGTCCTCGGCGCAATCCAGGCCGTGGCCGACCTGGACCTGCCGCTCCACGTCGTCGCCCTGATTCCCTCAACTGAGAACCTGCCCGGCGGTCGCGCCGTCAAGCCGGCCGACGTCGTGCGGGCAATGAACGGTAAGACCATCGAGATCAACAACACCGACGCCGAGGGCCGCCTCGTCCTGGCCGATGCCCTGTCGTATGCCACGACGCTGACCCCTGCGCCCCAGGCGCTGATTGACCTGGCGACGCTGACCGGCGCGATCTTCATCGCCCTCGGCCGCGCGGCGGCGGGCCTGTTCAGCAACAACGACGCCCTGGCCGAACGCATCTACACCGCCGGCGAACACAGCGGCGAGCGCGTGTGGCGGCTACCCCTGTATCCAGAGTACCGTGAGATCATCGACTCCGACGTCGCCGACATGAAGAACTCGGCCGGCGTCGCGCGCGGCCCCGCCGGCGCGGCGGTGGGCGCGATCTTCATCCAGGAGTTTGTCGGCGACTATCCCTGGGCGCACCTGGACATCGCCTCGATGACGTACCACAACAAGGGGAGTGATTTGGGGCCGAAGGGCGCGACAGGCTACGGTGTGCGGTTGCTCGTGGACCTGCTGCGCAACTGGCAGCCGCTGTAACCGGGTAGTGAAGAGCCGACGAAAGTCGGCGCTACATCGCCCCATCCCTGTAGCGCCGAATTCAGTCGGCCATGAGCGAGATAAACGAGGAAGAGCATGGCAGAGCGAGTCAAGGCCGCCAAGAGTACGGCCATCCCAACCCAGGAAATCCCGCTGCACACCCGCAAGCCCGAGTGGCTCCGCGTCCCCGCGCCGTGGGGCGAGAACTACGGCTTCATCAAGCAGACGATGCGCGGCGCCAGCCTGCACACCGTGTGCGAGGAGGCCATGTGCCCCAACATCGGCGAGTGCTGGGGCTCTGGCACGGCGACGTTCCTGCTGCTCGGTGACACGTGCACGCGCTCGTGTGGCTTCTGCAACATCAAGACGGGCCGCCCGGCGGTGCTCGACCTGTTGGAACCGGAGCGCGTCGCCCGCGCCATCGAGCGCATGGGCCTCAAGCACGCCGTCATCACCTCCGTCAACCGCGACGAGCTACCTGACGGCGGCGCGGCGATCTTCGCGCGAACGATCATGCGCGCGCGCCAGCTCGTCCCGGAGCTGTCTGTCGAGGTGCTCATCCCCGACTTCAAGGGCGACGGGATGGCGTTGCAGACGGTGATGGACGCTCAGCCGGAAATCCTCAACCACAACACCGAGACCGTGCCACGCCTGTACCTCACCGTGCGCCCGCAGGCCAACTACCGCCAGTCCCTGGACGTGCTGCGGCGGGCGAAAGAGATGGACCCCACGGCGCTCACCAAGTCGGGGCTGATGGTCGGCCTGGGCGAGGAGAAGGACGAGCTATTGCAGGTGTTCCGCGACCTGCGCGAGCAAGACGTGGACATTCTCACCGTCGGCCAGTACCTGCGCCCATCGCCGAAGCACCTGCCCGTCATGCGCTACTACACGCCGGAGGAGTTCGCGGAGCTAAAGGCCGAGGCCCAGGCGATGGGCTTCCGCTGGGTCGAGTGCGGCCCGCTGGTGCGCAGCTCCTATCACGCGGCGCAGCAGGTCGAGCAGCTCAGCCGCCGCTCGCCGCGCGCAGCGTCGACCTTGACAGAACCCGTCAGGGGGTGCGGGATCGCCGGATGAGCCGCATCGAGCTGCACTGCCACAGCACCGCGTCCGACGGTGTCCTCAAGCCCGCCACCCTCGTGCAGCACGCGGCGGAGAGCGGCGTCAACGTTCTGGCCCTAACAGACCACGATACCACTGACGGCGTCGCCGAAGCGCAAACGGCGGCGCAGCGAGTCGGCATCGAGCTGATTCCGGGCATCGAGATCAACACCGAGCATCCCAACGGCAGCCTGGATATCCTCGGCTACTGGGTGCCGGTCACGCCGGGCGCGTTCCAGGACAAGATCGCCGAGCTGCGCGAGGCGCGGGTCACGCGCGGGCAGCGCATGGTCCAGCGGCTGAACGACCTGGGCATGGCGGTGCGGTGGGAGCGGGTGCGCGAGCTGGCCGATGGCGCCGTGGGGCGGCCTCACGTCGCCCGCGCGCTCGTCGAGGAGGGCTACGCCCACAATATCTCCGAGGCGTTCGATCTCTACATCGGCCACGGCCGCCCGGCGTACGTCCCCCGCCCGCGCTTCACGGCCCAGGATGCCGTCGCGTTCATCCGCGCCCACGGCGGCGTGCCGATCATGGCACACCCGGTGCCGGCCAGGGCGCAGAACCTGGACCCGTTCCGCCTGTCGGAGCTGCTGCCGGAGCTGAAGCGCCACGGCCTCGCTGGCATCGAGTGCTACTACGGCGGCTACACCGATAGCACCATCCGCCACCTGGTTTCCCTGGCGAACCGCCTGAGCCTGATACCGGCCGGCGGCAGCGACTTCCACGGCCCGGACATGGGCGCGACGCTCGGTAGCACCGGCCTGCCGACGCAGAGCCTGGCCCGCCTGCGCGCCGCCAGAACTTGACCCTCCCTCCGACGAATCCTATAATTCGGCCATGGCCCGGCGTCGCGCGCGCGGGCCAAATTCTTTTTGTACGGTTTGAATTGCTGTGCCCGCTTCGTTTCCGAAACGAAAAGTCAGTTCCTCCACGCTACTCAGCCCGCGCCAGGTAGCGCGGCGCGTCGCGCGCTCCTTTGGCATGGGCGCGCCGACCTCCGAGAAACACCGCGGCCTGCGCCTCTTCCTGCTCGATGGCGTCCTCTGGAACATCTCCGAGTCGTTCATCCTCTCGTACCAGACGCTGTACATGCTCGCCCTCGGCGCGACCACGGCCCAGATCGGCCAGATGACGGCCGTCATCAACCTGGCCGGCGCGGCCGCGCTCATGCCCGGCGCGTGGGTCAGCGAGCTGTTCGGGCGGCGCAAGACCCTCATCACCGTCTTCGGCGGAGTCGTCTCCCGCCTTCCGCTGCTCCTGCTCGCCCTGCTGCCGTTCGCGTTCAGCGGTCAGGCGGCCATCTACGCCGCCATTGGCCTGCTCGCCTTGCGCACGTTCGGCGACAACTTCGCCAAGCCCGCCTGGACCTCCTTCACCGCCGACCTGATACCCCTGCGCCTGCGCGGGAGCTATTTCTCCACGCGCAACTTCGCCATGGCCGCAGCCGCGTTCGTGACCGTGCCGGCGTTCGGCGTCCTCATCCGCAACATGGGCGGCCTGACCGGCTACCAGGTGTCCTGGCTCCTCGTGTTCATCGCCGCCGCCGCCAGCGCCACCGCGTTCGCCTTCATCAAGGACGCGCCGTCCACCGCGCCGAGGACTTCGACGAGCTTCAAGGCGATTGCGCGTGAGATGCTGGCCGAGCGCCCGTTCGTCGTCTTCACCGCCGTGACACTCATCTGGAACCTGGCGCTTCAACTCGCCGGCCCCTTCTTCAACGTCTACCTTGTGCAAGACATGGGGGCAAGCGCGGCGATGGTCGGCATCGTCACCGCCGTCAACAGCGTCTCCGGTCTCGTAGGGCAGCGCTGGTTCGGGCGCTCCTACTCGCGCCTGGGCGACATGGGCATCTTCCGCATCACCGGCCTGGTCATCCCGATTCTGCCCGTGATGTGGGCGGTCATTACCGCCCCCTGGCAGGTCGGTCTCATCAACGGCCTCGGCGGGTTCATGTGGGCGGGCTACAACCTGGCCCAGTTCAACCTGCTCCTGGCCCTCACGCCGGCCAAGGGCCGCGAGCGATTCACCGCCATCTACCAGACGGCCGTCTTTCTCCCCGCGTTCTTTGCCCCGCTCATCGGCGCGTGGCTGGCCGACATGCTAGGCTTCCGGGCGGTGTTCATTCTCTCCGGCGCGGGCCGCCTGGTCGCCACGCTCCTGTTCATCTATCTGGTCGGCGCGCGCTCCCGCGCCGCGAAGGAGGCCCAGAGTGCAGCGGATTCTAGCGATTGAGACGTCGTGCGACGAGACTGCCGCCGCCGTCATCGGCGACGGCCGCCACGTGCTATCCAACGTCGTCGCCTCCCAGGAGAGCCTGCATGCGGCGTTCGGCGGCGTCTTCCCGGAGCTGGCCTCGCGGCAGCACATTCTCGCCATCGTTCCGGTGATCGAAGAAGCCCTCGCCAAGGCCAGCGCCGATTGGGCCGACCTCACCGCCATCGCCGTGACCTATGGCCCCGGCCTGGCCGGGTCGCTCCTTGTCGGCGTCAACACAGCCAAGGCCCTGGCCCTGGCCCGCAACGTCCCCCTGCTTGGCGTCAACCACCTGGAGGGCCACATCTATGCCAACTGGCTGCGCGTCGCGCCCAACGCCGACAAGGGCGACCCCGAATTCCCCCTCGTCGCCCTCATCGTCTCCGGCGGCCACACGGACCTCGTGCTCATGACCGAGCACTGCCGCTACCAGTCGCTCGGCAGCACCCTCGACGACGCGGCGGGCGAGGCGTTCGACAAGGTGGCGCGCATGCTCGGCCTGGGCTACCCCGGCGGCCCGGCCATCCAGCGCGTCGCCGCGACCGGCGACGCGGCGGCCATCGCGCTGCCCCACGCCTGGCTGCCCGGCACGTATGACTTTAGCTTCAGCGGCCTCAAGACCGCCGTCCTGCGCCTGACGCGGCAATTCGAGGCGCAGGGGCAGGCGACTCCCGCCGCTGATGTCGCGGCAGCCTTTCAGCGGGTGGTGGTGGATGTGCTGGTAGAGAAGACGATACGCGCCGCCGATGAATACGGCGCGACGGAGATTCTATTGGCCGGCGGCGTCGCAGCCAACGCCCTGTTGCGTGAGCGCATCGCGGCGCAGTCCGTCTTGCCGGTGCGCTACCCGGCCATCTGGCTCTGCACCGACAACGCGGCCATGATCGGCACAGCGGGGCATTTCGCCTGGGAGACCGGGCGGCGCAGCGGCTGGGACCTGGACGTCGTGCCAGGCCTGCCGCTCGTCGCCGAGCCGCTACTGGACGCCTAGCTTTCGCAGCTCTTCATCGCCGTATCCGCCACCCGTTACCCTGTCTCTGATAACACTTTCTGGAGCCTGGCCCACTCGGCCAGGCTCAGTGTCTCGGCGCGGCGCGCAGGGTCTATCCCGGCGGCGGCCAACGCAGCCTCGATCTCGGCGCCCGGTCGGCTCAGGCCGTGGGCGAGAGAGTTGCGGAGCTGCTTGCGCTTCTGGCCGAAGCCGGCGCGCACAATGCGGAAGAACTCGTTGGTGTCGGTGACACCCTCGGCCGGCTGGGAGTAGACGTCAATACGCACGACGGACGAGTCAACTTTGGGCGGGGGGTAGAAGGCGCCGGCCGGGACGCGGGCGACGACGCGCGGCGCGCCGAAGAGCTGGACGCTCACGCCCAGCAGGTTCATGTCCGGCGGCTTCGCCACGATGCGCTCGGCGACCTCGCGCTGCACGAGGACGACGACGCGCGTGGGCTTGAGCGAGGCTTCGAAAATGTGGCGCAGGACGGCGGAGGTGATGTAGTACGGCAGGTTGGCGACGATTTTGTAATGCGCGACACCGCGCGCTGCCATGAGTTCGCCCAGGTCCAGCGTCAGGATGTCGGCCTGGACCACCTCGACCGGCAACCCGACTGCAACTTCAGTCCGCAGCAGCTCGACCATGCGCCCGTCCAGCTCGACCGCGATCACGCGCCCGGCGTGGGTCGCCAGGCGGCGCGTGAGTGGCCCCGGTCCCGGCCCGATCTCCAGCACCGTGTCATCCGGCGTCAGCTCCGCTGCGGCCACGATCTTGTCCAGGGCGCTCTCGTCCAGCAGAAAGTGCTGGCCCAGGCTCTTCTTCGCCCACAGGCCGTGGCGCTTGAGTAACGCGGGGATGCTCTCACGGTCGGTCACACGCCCTCACGTAGAGGAATCGTTCGGCCCAGGCTCTTACCCCGATGGTCGTAGCCAAGGCAACCTGAGTCACCCAGCGGGGGCCGCTTACCGTTGCTACCTCTCGGTCCTGGCGGGATTCACAGTCCGCTGCCGCTCAGGGCCCCCGCCCGTGCCACCGGGATAAGGGTCTGGGCCGACACTGGCGGAGAGGGCGGGATTTGAACCCGCGAGACAGAATAACTGCCTACGCGATTTCCAGTCGCGCGCACTAGACCGGGCTATGCGACCTCTCCGTGTTCGAGCGAGAATTATACCCTAAAGCGCCTTCAGGGTCAATCCTCGGTATACGACGCGCAGGCCGCGTCGTCCTTACGGCGGCGCCTCCCACACCGCCCGTTCCCTGAAGAAGTCGGCGCGCGCCTCGGCGATGTCCGCATCCGGCAAATGCCTCGCCACCAGGTCGAACGTCTCGGCGATCAGCGCGTTGAGCGCAGTCGCCCCGTCGGCCAGTGGAGCCTCGAACACGGAGCGCAGGCGGGCGGCGGCGTCCGGCGGGGTGATGGGCAGTCCCGCGATGGTGTGCTCCATCCACTTGAAGCCCAGGTGGGGCAGGTAGACGCCATTCAGCGCCAGCCATACCAGGAACAGGCGCTTCGCGGAAGCGGCCGCGTCTTCGTAGAACAGGACAAGCTCGTCGCGGTTAGCGAGCTTGCGGCGGTTCCAGGCCGCCACGAACCACAGATGCTCCGCGACCATCGCCCGCGCCAGCGCCGGCGGATACGCGGCCACCCGCGCCCGCCACGCCTCGACCGCCGCCGCGCCTTTGACCGGCGCTCCGCTCTGAATGATGGCGATGAGGTCCCCCTTGACGAGCGACGTGTCGTACCTGTCAACCACGTCCGCCAGCCATTCCTCCACCACGACAATCGGCCGGTTGCTGATCTGAAGCTCCACCCCCCGCAGAACGGCGTCATCCGGCCAGTCGCCATTGTCCGCCTCGTACTCGTACAGCCGGCGCGCCTCGCCGCCCCCGCGCTCGATGATGCGCTGCCGCGTCGCCTCACTCGGCGCGCTCGCCCAGAACACCGTCATTTCGATGTCGGACGCGCCGTCGGCCAGTCCGGTCGCGGCCGAGCCGGAGATGAGCACGGCCTGCGCGTCGTCCACATCGGCGTAGGCTTGGGCAAACTGGGCCGCCAGCGCCAGGCGCCAGGCGCTTGCCGGGGTCGTCTCGGCGCTCATTGCGGTGATGCGCCGAAGCGCGACGGGTCGAACGGCGCCATGTCGCGGTCGGGCTGGCCCCGGCAAATCCACTCGGCCAGAACACGCCCGGTCTCGGTCGTGTACGGCATGCCGTGGCCGGTGCAGCCGGCGGCAATCCATAGCCCCGCCGACAGCGGCCCGATAAGCGGCGATGAATCCGGTGTGAAGCCCATGATGCCTGCCCAGCGGTACGCGACCGGCGCGGCCGCCAGGCCGGGGAAGTGCTGGCTGACGAAATCGTCCAACGCCGCCTGGACCTCAGGGCGGAGGTGATTTTCTGTGTAGGGACGGTCGGCGTCAGCGGCAACGCGGCGCATTCCGCCCAGCACCCACGCGCCGTCCGCCGTTTGCTGCCAGTACTCGCCGCCGTCGTTCGCAGACCACGCGCCGGGAAACACGCGCTGCGGCAGCGGGACCGTGGCGCGCATCTGGCCGCGCACCGGCTCGATCACTCTCGTGAGCCTGGGCGCAAGCGCGCCGCTCCAGGCGTTCGTGGCGAGGACGATGTGGTCGGCAGCCACGGCGCCGCCGTCGGTAACGACGACACCCTGGCGGACCTCTTGCACGGCGACACCCGTCCTGACAGTGGCCCCGTGGCGCGCGGCAGCGTCGGCGAGGCCGCGCACCAGGCGGCCGGAGTGGACGACAGCGCCGCGCGGGTTGAAGCGCGCGCCGCGAAAGGCCTGGGGCAAAGCCACGCCCACCCTGGCTTGCAGCGCGTCGGTGTCGAGCCACTGGGTGTCGAAGCCGTCGCGCGCCAGCGCCTCGATCGTGGCTCGGTGCCGCGTCTCGTCGTCCTCGGAGAGGGCGACGGCATAACTGCCCTCCGGCCGATAGCCGCCGTCAATGCCTTCCTCGACTAGCGTCCGCAGCAGCAGCGCCGCACTGTCCTCGGTGTACTGCCAGATGGCGCGCGCCGCCGCGTGGCCGCGCGCCTCGATGGTGGCGAGATAACTCTCGGTCGTGCCCGGCGACACGATGCCGGCGTTGCGGCCCGTTGCGCCGCCGGCCAGTGTCCCGCGCTCGACAAGCACGACGTCGGCGCCGCCGCGCGCCAGGAACAGCGCGACCGACGCCCCCATCACGCCCGCACCCACGACCACCACCCCGGCGCGCCGCGGCAGCGCGCCGCCCCGCGCAAGGTCGCCCGCGGTGTCGAGCCAGTAGGAGATCGTCTCGTTCGTCATGCGCATCCTCTCAGCAGGCCGCCACAGAGACACAGAGGACACAGAGAAAAGGAAAAATCAATACGCCTCCCTTCTGTGCCCTCTGTGCCTCCGTGGCATTTCGATAGACGGCAGAATTGGCTAGAGTAAGCATATCACGCGGCAAAGCGGGGCGTCAAATGGCGTGGGGGGGCGTCTCAACGGGAGCGCCGCCCCACAACCATGCAGGTGCTTACCAGTGTTCTGATTACAGAACACATTATACACTAGAACAAATGTCCGTGTCAAGCCCTTTTCAAGGATTTTTGGCGGAAATTCATATCGTCGTTGACCCGCCCCCGGCGCGGTGCTATACTTCCAAAAAGCAACAGTGTGAAGGATGCGGCGGTGCGGGTCACTTTCGGCCAGGGCAGCCTCGAGCTTGTCGAGGGCGACATCACGCAAGAAATGACGGACGCGATTGTCAACGCGGCCAACGAAGCCCTCGCGCCCGGCGGCGGGGTGGATGGCGCGATCACCCGCGCCGCCGGCCCGCAGGCCCTGGCCGAGCGCCGCAAGCTGGGGCGGTGCCCGACCGGCGAGGCGCGCATCGGCCCCGGCGGCGATCTCAACGCGCGTCACATCATCTACGCCGTCGGCCCCGTCTACCACGGCGGCGGGCAGGGGGAAGCGGCGCTGCTGGCGAGCGCGTATCAAGCCAGCCTGGCCCTGGCCGCCGCCCGCGATTTACACAGCGTCTCGTTCCCGGCCATCAGCACCGGTGTCTACGGCTACCCGATGGACGCGGCGGCGCGCGTCGCCCTGGCGGCGATCATCGGCTTCCTGGAGTCCGCGACCGATGCGATGCGGGTGCGCGTCGTGCTGTTTGGGCCGTCGGCGCTCCGTGCGTGGGAGCAAGCGCTACAGGCCGTCTACCCGACGCCGTGACGAGGACGAACGCATGATTCACGTCAAGGTCAAGCTGGGCGAGCCGCTGTGGCGCGTCGTGGGGCAGCGCGAGGTCGAGGTTCCTCTGGATGAGTCTGGAGCGACCGTCGCCGACGTGCTGGTCAAGCTGGCCGAGCAGCCGGGCTTTCGGGATGCGTATGACGCCCACGCCGCCGGCGTCGGCGTGCCATACGCTCTGTTCGTGGACGAGAAGGCGATTCCCGAGGCGGCGGTGAGCGCGACGCCCGTGGCGGACGGCCAGACCGTGCGCATCCTCCTTCCGATCGCGGGCGGCGGATGAGCGAGATTCTGGGGCGCGCGTTCTATGCCCGACCGACGCTGGACGTAGCCCGCGACTTGTTGGGCCAGCGCCTGGTGCGCGTTCTGAATAGCGAACGGCTCGCCGGGCGAATTGTCGAGACCGAGGCCTACGTCGGCGAGGCGGACAAGGCGAGTCATGCGGCGCGGGGTTGGCGCGCGCGCCACGCTGTGATGTACGGGCCGTCTGGCTTCGCCTACGTCTACATGATCTACGGCGTCCACTACGCCCTGAACGCCGTCACGGAGAGCGAAGGCTTTCCGGCCGCCGTCCTCATTCGCGCCATCGCCCCCGAAGAGGGCGTCGAGACCATGCGGGCGCGGCGGGGCAATCGCCCGCCGGCGCAGACGGCCGACGGTCCGGGCAAGCTGTGCCAGGCCCTCGGCATTGACCTGGGCGAGAACGGGGCGGACCTGACGCAGCCGGGTGCGCTGTTCATCGAGCGCGACGCCGCCATAGCGGACGCCCGCGTCGTCCGCACCCCGCGCGTCGGTGTCGGCGGCGATGCCCAGGCGCGGGAGGCGCTCTGGCGTTTCATTGTACCAGGAGCCGCGACGCGGGCCTGAGTCTTGCACACACACCACAGACAGGGATGCGTTCGGAATGTGCCAGGGTCATCAAATTATCCTGCTGAAGCCCAATCTGGCCCTGACCGGCTTCAGCACGACGGGCAAATCCACCGTATGCCGCCGGTTGGCCCACGCCCTGGGCTGGTATCATGCCGATACGGACGAGTTGATCACCGTCGCGGCCGGGCGGCCCATCGAGGCTATTTTTCGGGATGACGGTGAGCCGGCGTTTCGAGCGCTGGAACAAGCGGCTCTGGCGGCGGCCCTGGCCGGCTGCCGCAATGTGGTAGCGACCGGCGGTGGCGCGGTGATCGCGGCGGGCAACCGCGCGTTGATGCGCCAGCGGGCCTGGGTGGTGTGCATGAGCGCGCGCCCGGAGACCGTCATCGCGCGTCTGGAGGAGGCCGCCCGCGTCGAGCCGCGTCCGCTGCTGGCCGGCGCCGACCCCCTGGGGCGCGTCACGACGCTTCTCGCCCAGCGCCAGGCTTTCTATGCGGAGGCCGACCTGGTGGTTGAAACGGATACATTGACACCCACGGATGTGACAGAGTTGATTCTGGAATGGGTCCTCTCGCAAGAGACCGACCGGAGGCAAGCATGATGGAGTTTCACATTTCCCGCCGCGCCCGCGATCGCTACCAGTTCGACGATTCGCTGTTCTCCTTGAGCGGCCGCGTCGTCCTGGCAAACTTCCATGCCGCGCGAGTTCTCGCGCAGAAGATGAACGAGAAGCGCGATCTCGTCAACTTCCCAGAGAGTGCAGTGGCCGCCGCCGACATCAACGCCATGGGTCTGATTGACGAGGTGCTGCACTACATGATCGCGGAGTACCGCAAGCAGGTCAACCCGCGGCTGTTCGCCGACGCCCTGAACCGGATGGAGACGGACCTTGGCCCGCAGACGGTCAACCGTATCCTGACCCGCTTTGTGGACGAGTTCCCGCCGAACCAGGTCTACCGCGGACAGATGCCCGCCGCCGAGTATCTGGCCGGCTCCACCAACGGCGTCCCCAACCGCGAGATGGTGCTCGAAGAGATGCTCCTCAATTGGGCCGCCAACCTCAACCCGGCCTACACGCCCTACCGCGAGCTTTTCGACGACAGCCCGCTCCAGCAGGAGCGCGGCTACACGCGGATGTTCAGCGACATGCGCTCGTTCTTCGATGGACAGCGGGCCTCGTCGGCCGACAACCTCTCCATCCCAGACCTGGCGCGCATCAACCTGCTCGACCTTCTGCGCGGCCCGGCCCTCGCCTCGCCGTACTCCCTCTACGGCCAGCTCGAGTTCCTCTCCCAGAAATGGGGCGCTGTCATCGGCCCCCAGGTCTACCGCGTGCTGACCAGCCTGGACCTGTACAAGGAAGACGCCAAGCGCTTCGTCTTCGGCTTTGCGCCCGGCGGCCCCGGCCCGGTCGAGATCGCGGACTACGCGGAGTTGGAGGCTGAGCCGGAGGCGTTCAGCGTGGACCTGCACTGGATGCCCCGCGTCGTGATGATCGCCAAGAACACTTACGTCTGGCTGGACCAATTGTCGCGGCAGTACGGGCGCGCCATCACGCGGCTGAACGACATCCCGGACGAGGAGCTGGACAAGCTCGCCCGGCACGGCTTCACCGGCCTGTGGCTGATCGGCCTGTGGGAGCGCAGCAACGCCTCCCGCGAGATCAAGCGCATGATGGGCAACGCCGACGCCGTCGCCTCCGCCTACTCCCTGTTCGACTACCGCATCGCCGAGGACCTGGGCGGGACAGCAGCCTACGAGAACCTGCGCGACAGGGCGTGGCAGCGAGGCGTGCGTCTCGCCAGCGACATGGTGCCGAACCACATGGGCATCGACTCGCCGTGGGTGATGCAGCACGCGGACTGGTTCATCAGCCGCCCCGACAGCCCGTACCCCGTGTACACGTTCGACGGGCCGGACATGTCCTGGGACCCCAACGTCGGCGTCTACCTTGAGGACCACTACTTCACGCGCACCGACGCCTCCGTGGTGTTCAAGCGCGTGGACCGCAACACAGGCTCCGAGTTGTACGTCTACCACGGCAACGACGGCACGTCCATGCCCTGGAACGACACAGCGCAGCTCGACTACCTCAACCCGGACGTGCGCGAGGCCGTCATCCAGACCATTCTGCACGTCGCCCGCCAGTTCCCCATCATCCGCTTCGACGCAGCGATGACCCTGGCGAAGCGCCACTACCAGCGCCTGTGGTTCCCGGAGCCGGGCACGGGCGGCGCGATCCCGTCGCGCTCTGAGTTCGCCATGACGAAGGCGGAGTTCGACGCCGCGATGCCCATCGAGTTCTGGCGCGAGGTCGTGGACCGCGTGGCCGTCGAAGCACCGGATACCCTGCTGCTGGCTGAGGCGTTCTGGCTCATGGAAGGCTACTTCGTGCGCACCCTCGGCATGCACCGCGTCTACAACAGCGCGTTCATGAACCTGCTGCGCGACGAAGACAACGCCAAGTATCGCACCGTCATGAAGAACACCATGGAGTTCGATCCCGAAGTGCTGAAGCGCTTCGTCAACTTCATGAACAACCCGGACGAGAAGACGGCGGTCGAGCAGTTCGGCAAGGGCGACAAGTACTTCGGGATTGCGACGGTCATGTCTACCATGCCCGGCCTGCCAATGTTCGGGCACGGCCAGGTCGAGGGCTACGCCGAGAAGTACGGCATGGAGTTCCGCCGCCCGCTGTGGGACGAGAGCGACGACCCCTACCTTATCGCGCGCCACGAGCGCGAGATCTTCCCCCTGCTCCACAAACGCTACCTTTTCGCCGATGTCGAGAACTTCCTGCTGTACGACTTCGTCACCGCCGACGGCAGCGTGGACGAGAACGTGTACGCCTACTCCAACCGCTACGGCGAGGAGAAGGGCCTCGTCGTCTACCACAACAGGTATGGTGACACGCGGGGCTGGATCAACGTCGCGGTCCCCTACCCGGTCAAGACCGGTGTCGGCGACGAGCGCGTCATCGTCACCAAGACCCTGGCCGAGGGCTTGCAGCTCAGCGACACCGCCGACCGCTTCGTCATCTTCCGCGACCACAGCGGCAGCCTGGAGTACATCCGCCGCAACCAGGACATCATCGGCAAGGGCCTGTACCTGGAGCTGGGCGGCTACCGCTGCCATACCTTCCTGGACTTCCACGAGGTGCAGGACGACGCGACCGGGCAGTACAGTCGCCTGGAAGCGCAGCTCGGCGGGCGCGGCGTGCCGAGTATTGACGAGGCGCTACGCGAGCTGACGCTGGAGCCGGTGCGCGCGCCCTACGCCGCCCTCGTCAACACCGACTCGCTGCGCCGCATCATGGACACGTGTATCCTGCCCCAGGAAACGGCCGACGAGACGGCCGAGGCGACGCCGGCCGAAGGCGCGCCGGCCGACGCTGAGGCCGAGGGCGACGGCAAGGCGGCTGTTCTGCGCGAGGTCGGCGAGCGGGTGGATGAGTTGCTCATGGCAATCCAGGGCTTCAGCGAGGCCGACGTGGACGCTGAGGCCGTGGCCGAAAAGGTGCGCCGCTACCTGGATGCCGTCATCGCGCTCCCATCCCTGCGCCAGACGGCCGACGGTGATGCCTCGCCGGAGGTCGCCGCCGCCCTCGATTACCTGTTCGCGCGCTTCGACGCGAATTCGGCCCTGTGGGGCGGCGCGCTGGCGTGGGTGTTCACCCGCTTCCTCGGCGACATGATGGGCGGGCCAGACGCCGGCGGGCAGACGCGCACCCTGATTGACGCCTGGCGGCTCGGGCGCGTCATCGCGCCGGCGCTGGAGGGACTAGGGATGACCGACGCCACGGCGTGGCGCGCGGTCGCCACCATCAAGCTGTTCAGCGAGCACGACAAGTGGTTCGACATGGCCGGGACGCCCGGGCTACGGGCCTACCGCGTTCTCGAGTCGTGGCTGCGCGACAGCGAGGTGCAGCAGTATCTGGGCGTGAACCGCTACCAGGGCGTCCTCTGGTTCAACCACGAGGCGTTCGAGCAGCTCCTGTGGGCCGCCTTGCTCCACGCCACCATCGGCCTCCTGGCCGCCCAGGGCGAGCCGTCAAGCGTCGCAGAGGGCATCGCCGAGCGCTACGCCATCATCGAGCGGCTCCAGCAAGCCGAGAAGGATTCCAAGTACCAGGTGGCGCGCCTGATGTCCCGGGCGCGGGGTGACAAGGGCGCGACGCCCACCGCCAGGCCGGCCACGGCGACAACCGCCCCCCCGACGACAGCCGTGGAGGAATCGAGTGACAAGCCCGCGTGAGATGGCTCTGTCCCTGGCTCACGCCGCGTTGGCCGCCGTCGAACCGGCGGCGGCCGTGCGCGCCCACGTACGACGCGAGGCGGACACGCTCATCATTGACGGCCGCCGCTATGACATGGCTGCGTTCGACCGCGTCTTCATCGTGGGCGCCGGCAAGGCGAGCGCTCCCATGGCCGCTGCCCTGGCGGACAGCCTGGGCGACCGGCTGACCGGCGGCTGGGTCAACGTCAAGTACGGGCACGAGTTGGACGTGCCGGGCGTCACCATCCACCCGGCCGGCCACCCGGTGCCGGACGCGGCGGGCGTCACGGGCAGCGACGCCATCGCGCGCATTGTCGCAGCCGCCGGGGCACGCGATCTCATCCTGTGCGCCATCTCCGGCGGCGGCTCGGCCCTGACACCGCTGCCCGTCGCGGGCGTGAGCCTGGCCGACCTCCAGGTCACAACGGACGTGATGCTCCGCAGCGGCGCGACCATCAACGAGCTGAACTGCCTGCGCAAGCACCTGGACCGGCTCAAGGGCGGCGGGATGGCGCGGCTGGCGGGCGAGGCGACCCTCGTCGCGCTCATCCTGAGCGACGTCGTGGGCAACCCGCTCGACGTCATCTCCTCCGGCCCCACCGTACCCGACACGACGACGTTCGCCGACGTGGCGCGCATCCTGGACGAGCGCGCGCTCTGGGAGCGGCTGCCCGCGTCCGTCGCGGCCCACCTGCGCGCCGGCCTGGCAGGCGAAGTCCCCGACACGCCAAAGGCCGGTGACCCGGCGTTCGCCCGCGTGCAGAACGTCATCGTGGGCAGCAACGGGCAGGCGGCCGCCGCCGCGCTTGCCGTGGCGCGGGCGCATGGGCTGAACACGCTACTGCTCTCCACGTATGTCGAAGGCGAGGCGCGGGAGGTCGCCCGGGTCTGCGCCGCCATCGCGCGGGAGATGGCCGACACAGGGCAGCCGATTCCGCGGCCGGCCTGCGTCGTCCTGGGCGGTGAGACCACGGTAACGGTGCGCGGCGCGGGCAAGGGCGGCCGCAACCAGGAGCTGGCCCTGGCCGCCGCGCCGGGGCTGGCCGGCCTCGACAACGTGATGCTCCTGACGCTCGCCACCGACGGCACCGACGGCCCGACGGACGCGGCGGGCGCGTTCGTGGACGGGACGACCATGAGGCGGGCGGCAGCGCTCGGCCTCGATGGCGCGCGCTATCTCGCCGACAACGACGCCTACACGTTTTTCGAGCGCCTGGGCGACCTGCTCATCACCGGCCCGACGCGCACGAACGTCAACGACCTGACGTTCATCCTGGCGCTCTAGCGCCGCATCGGTTCATGCGCATCACGCTCAACGGCCTGTTCTGGCCGATGCCTAGCGTCGGCAGCGGCCAGTATCTCCACGAGCTTCTGCCCGCCCTGCGCCGCCTCGCGCCCGACGATGAGTTTACCCTGGCGATGGTCGGCGATGCGCCGACGCACGCCGCCGCACGCGCCATACCCTGGCGGCCGCCGTTGGGGCGCGGCGCAGACAACGACCTGGCGAAGACGTGGTTCGAGCAGGTCGTCTTCCCGCGTCTCGCCCGCGACGCCGACCTGGCCCACGTCCCCTACTTCGCGCCGCCGCTGCGCCCGTCTGCGCCGACCGTTGTCACGGTGCATGACATCATCCCCCTGGTGTTGCCGGCGTACCGCGGCTCGGCCCTGGCGCGGCTCTACTTCCGCCTGGCCGCCACGGCCCTGCCCCGCGCTCACCACGTCATCGCCGACTCGGAGCATAGCCGCCAGGACATCCTGGCCCGTTTTGGGATACCGCCGCAGCGCGTGACGACCGTGTATCTGGCCGCCGCCGAGCGGTTTCGCCCGGCGTCGCCCGACGCCATCCGCCGCGCGCGCCGGCGCTACGGTTTGCCTGACGAGTACATCCTGTACATGGGCGGGTACGACGTGCGCAAGGATGTGGCGACGCTACTGGCGGCGTACCGTCTCCTGCAACAAGGCGGGGCGCGAACCGCCCTCGTCTGCGCCGGCGGCCTGCCGCGCCAGGGCAGCGCTGTCACGCCGGATCCGCGGCGGCAGGCCGAAACCCTGGGCGTCACCGTGCATTTCCCAGGCTTCATCGCCGCCGAGGATCAGCCGGCGCTCCTCAGCGGGGCGCGGGCCTTCGTCTTTCCATCGCGCTACGAGGGCTTCGGCCTGCCGCCGCTGGAAGCGCTGGCGTGCGGCGCGCCGACGGTCGTGGCCGACGCCAGCTCGCTGCCGGAAGTCGTCGGCGACGCAGCGCTGCTATTCCCGGCCGGCGCTGCCCACGCGTTGGCCGATACGCTCTCGCGGCTGCTCGGCGACGCGGCCCTCCAGGACGACCTGCGGGCGCGCGGCCCCCTGCGCGCCGCCCAGTTCAGCTGGGAGCGCGCCGCCCGCGAGACGCGCACTGTCTACACCGGCTCTGAGAGTTCGCCTGGGGCACGTCGTCGCCGGCCGTCGCCACCGACTCAAAAGGAACCTGCCCATGTCTGAGTCAACCCCGCAGTGGATGCCGCGCGGCGAGTGGGATGCCCTCGTGCGCGGCGACGATTGCCCGCTATGCGCCGAGGTCGCCGGCGTCGCCCCGGCCAACGAGTATGGCTACACCGTCGCCGACCTGGCGATGAGCCGCCTGCGCCTGGCGGCGAACCAGTGGGTGCCCGGCTACTGCGTCCTCATCTGCCACAAGCACGCGCGCGAGCCGTTCGAGCTATCCCCAGAGGACCGCGCCCTGTTCTTCGAGGACATGCTGCACGCGGCGGCGGTGCTGGAGGCCCTCTACGGCGCAGTCAAGATGAACTACCAGATCCTCGGCAACGCCGTGCCCCACGTCCACGCCCATATTGTGCCGCGCTATTACGGCGACCCCGCGCCTGGCCGTCCGATTGATCCGGGCGCGACAACCGTGCTGCTCGCGCCGGAGGAATACGCGAGGCAGGCCGCCGCCATCCGCGATGCCCTGGGTATTGCGTCGAACGAGGCGTAGGCCACCGCAGATGCCCACGGCGACGTTCCGCTTCTACGCGGAGTTGAACGACTTCCTCACACCCACGCGGCGGCGCGGCGCATTCACGCACCGTGTCGAGCTGCGGACGGCGGTCAAGGATGCCATCGAGGGCCTCGGCGTCCCGCACCCGGAGGTGGCGCTCATCCTCGTGAATGAGACGCCGGCCGGCTTCGGCTACCACGTTCAGGACGGCGACCGCATCGCCGTCTATCCGCCGATGCGCGCCTTCGACACAGGGACGCCCGACCTGCTGCGCCCGCCCCTCGCCGACCGTCGCTTCGTGCTCGACATCCACCTGGGCAAGCTCGCCGTCTACCTACGGATGCTCGGCTTCGACACGCTGTACCGCAACGACTACGCAGACGACGAGCTGGCGCGCATCGCCGGCGGTGAGAGCCGGATTCTGCTCACCCGGGACCGCGGCCTGCTGAAATACAGCGCGGTGGTGTACGGGTACTACGTCCGCGAGACCGCCCCGACGCGGCAGCTCCAGGAGGTCGTGCGCCGCTACGATCTGCGGCGTCACGCGACGCCCTTCCACCGCTGCCTGCAATGCAACACGCCCCTACAACCCGTCGCCAAGGTCGAGATCATGCACCGCCTGCTGCTGAAGACGAAACTCTACTATGACGACTTCCGCATCTGCCCCGGCTGTAGTCAGGTCTACTGGCAAGGCTCGCACTACGAGCGCATGCGCCGCAATGTCACGCGCCTACTTGACGAGCCAGAAGGGTGAAGCATCTAGCCCGCCAGGTCAATGAATCTTATACGCAGCCCGGTCCAAACTGAGTTATACTAGTGCGTAACCGCTGAGCGTAGGTGTGCGCCCCTACGCATGCGGCCTTGTCGGTGTACGACGCACGAAATTGAGCCACCGGCCCCAACCAGAGGTGCTTCTGACATGAAACAAGTCCTGCTGATCCACATTGATGAGGGAGACGAGACTCGCCAGGTAACGTTCCTCGGCCAGGAGATCGCGATTCACCGTGTCGGTGTCGCCGGCGACGCCGAGAAAGCCAAGGCCCTGATCGAGGAATACGACGGTAAAGTGGACGCCATCGGCCTGGAAGGGATGCCGGCCGAGCTAACCCTGGGAATGGAGCGCCGCCCACACGCCATCGGCTCCACCATCGCCGCGGCAGCCAAGATCACGCCGGCCGTAGACGGCGGCGGGATCCGGCCCGGCATCGAGCGCTGGGGCATCATCCTGGCCGACCGAGCGCAGCCGGGCATTTTCAGCCAGAAGCGTATTCTCATGGTACCCGGCCTCAATCATCCCGGCATGGCCTCGTCCTTCAGCCGCCGCGCCTCTGTGCTCCACTACGGCGACCCCATCGTCTACTTCGCCCTGCCCGATGTGCCCGGCGTCGGCTCGGAGCAGACGCTCGTCCAGGCGGCCGGCCCGACGCTCGACCAGCTCTACACTGCGCCCTTCCGCCGCCTCTACCCACGCCCCGGCCACCCTGAGATGCAGCGCGACGCCAAAGCCTTCGGCTGGGCGGACGTCATCGCCGGCGACATGGGCGCGATTCGCCGCTACGCGCCGGACAGCCTCCCGCACAAGACGGTCGTTGTCGAGAGCGCGACGACAGAGGACCTGGACGACCTGCGCAAGCGCGGCGTGTCTATCGTCGTGACGCTCATGCCGTCCCTCGGCGCTAAAGGCTCGCTGGGCGAGTACTCCGCGGCGGCCGTCGAAGCCATCCTCGTCGCCGTGCGCCCTGAACCGGACATGCCGCTCACTGAGGACACCTACCTCGACCTCATGGCGCAGATTGATTGGACGCCGGGCATCGTCTACCTCCAGCCGGAGGAGGCGGGTATCAACCGCTTCGCCTTCGTCATCCACCCGCTCGACGTGCGCTTCATCCACAACCACAAACTGTTCCGCTGGACGAAGTACCTCCCGGATGAGATCGTGGAGAAGGTCGCTGCGTATATTCCGCCGCTCTACCTCTCGCGCATCACCGGCGGCCAGTCTCCGACCACCGGCCAGCGCGTCGAGGGCTATCTCATCGCCCTGGGCGCGACGCCCCGCGAGATGATGCAGCACGACGAGAAATTCACCTACAGCCGCCTCAACCAGGCCGCGCGCATCGCCGAGCGCAAGGGCGCGCGCATCATGGGCCTGGGCGCGTTCACCAGCGTTGTCGGCGACGCCGGGATTACCGTCGCCCACGAGGCCGACATCGCCATCACCAGCGGCAACAGTCTGACCGTCGCCGCCACCCTCGAAGCCGCCAAGCAGGCCGTCATCAAGATGGGCGCGACGGACCTGACCAAGGGCAAGGCGATGGTGGTTGGCGCGACCGGCTCCATCGGCTCAGTTTGCGCGCGGCTGATCGCCCAGGCCATCGGCAACGTCGTGCTGGTCTCCATCGAGCCTGAGCGCCTGATTGACATGAAGCGCATCATCGAGGCCGAGACGCCCGGCGCCCAGGTCACCATCTCGACCCACGCCCAGGACCTGGCGGCCGACTGCGACCTGATCATCACCGCCACGTCGGCCTTCGGCCAGCGGGTGATTGACATCACCAAGTGCAAGCCGGGCGCGGTCATCTGCGATGTCGCCCGCCCCATGGACATCAACCCGGCCGAGGCGGCCCTGCGCCCCGACGTGCTCGTCATTGAGAGCGGCGAGGTGCTCATCCCCGGCAACATTGACTTCGGCTACGACATTGGTCTGCCGCCCAAGACGGCTTACGCCTGCCTGAGCGAGACGGCGCTGCTGGCGATGGAAGGCCGCTTCGAGGACTACACCCTGGGCCGCAACATCACGATTGAGCGGGTCAAGGAAATCTACCGCCTGTTCAAGAAGCACGGCTTCCAGCTGGCGGGTCTGCGCTCCTTCGGCAACTACATCACCGACGACGACGTGGCGGCCAAGCGCGCGCTGGCCGACGAGTTCCGCAACAACCCGGCCTATTTCGCGCAGTACCAGGCCGAGGCCCAGCGCAAGCTGGCGACGATCCCCGTCATGGCGAAGGGCGTCGCCGCCTCCAACGGGTCCTCGATGCGCAAGTACGCCTTGCCGGCGGTCGGTATCGGCGCCCTCGGCCTCGGCGCGCTCGTGCTGCTGACCCGCAAGCGCCAGGGATAGGGCCACACCCCCTACGGGGATGAAGGCAGACTGCCACAGAGGCACAGAGAACACAGAGGAATAGGCCATTTGTCTTTTCTCTGCGCCCTCTGTGCCTCTGTTGGCAAGCCCGAATCTCTGGCGTCGTTGGTGCGCCGTGAAGCTCGCACTCCACCGAGAGCGGGAAGATCTTTGCGAGTGGCTCGTCTATGCGCGTTCTGATGGTATCGAAAGCGGTTGTGGTCGGCGCGTACCAGCGCAAGCTAGAGGAGCTGGCCGCGCTGCCCGGCGTCGAGCTGACGGTGGTCGTGCCGCCGGCGTGGCGCGAGGGCACGACGACGCACCCCGTCGAGCACGCCTACACGCGCGGCTATCGCCTCGTCGTGGACCCGATTCTGTTCAACGGCCGCCACCATCTGCATATCTACCCCAAGCTGGCGCGCCACTTCAGCCCCCGCCCGGACATTCTGCACGTTGACGAAGAGCCATACAACGCTGTGACCGCCCACGCCCTGTGGCTGGCGCGGCGGCACAGGGTCCCCGCGCTGTTCTTCACCTGGCAGAATCTCCTGCGCCACTATCCGCCACCGTTCCGCCAGGTCGAGCTATTCAGCTACCGCAGCGCCGGCTACGCCATCGCCGGCAACCAGGAGGCCGCCGAGGTTCTGCAGGCGAAGGGCTACCGCGGCCCCGTCGCCGTCATTCCGCAGTTTGGCGTTGACCCCGACGCCTTCCGCCCGCTGGACGTCGCCAAAACGCTCCCGTTCCGCATCGGCTATCTCGGCCGCCTCGTGCCGGGCAAGGGGGTAGACACGCTGCTGCGGGCGGCCCAGGGGTTGGCCGGCGAGTGGCGCGTGGAGATTCGCGGCGACGGCGAGAGCAAAGCGTCGCTCGTGGCGCTGGCGCAGAGCCTCGGCATCGCCGACCGGGTAGAGTTCGCGCCGTACGCGCCCTCGGTCGAGATGCCCGCCTATCTCAACCGCCTGAACGTCCTCGTCTTGCCGTCGCGCACGACAGCGTCGTGGAAGGAGCAGTTTGGGCGCATCCTTGTCGAAGCCATGGCGTGTGAGGTCGCCGTCGTCGGCTCGTCCAGTGGCGAGATCCCCAACGTTATCAGCGACGCGGGCCTGGTATTCCCCGAAGACGACGTCGCGGCGCTGCGCGAGCGCCTCAGCCGCTTGATCGCCGACCCGGCGCTCGCGGCGAACCTCGGCAGACGCGGTCGAGCGCGGGTTCTGTCGCGCTATACCCACGCCCAGATCGCTGCCGCCACCTACGTGGTGTACCAGCAGCTTGCCTACCAGCCAAGTGATGCCACCGCGCGCGTTTGACTCGTTGGGCATCCGGACATACAATCCCACCCAGGCGTCGCCGCGCGCGTAGTCATTTGGCCGCCGAATTCGTTGTACTATACACAGAGCTGAGAAACGGAACTGAAAACTGAGTGGCGCAGGTGTGCCGCCGGGTGACACGCCCGCCGCAAAACAAGGGGGTGCTATGACCGCGCGCGTCGTGTTCGTGGTCGCCGCGCTGATGATCGCGCTCGCGCTCCTGGGAGCCGCGAGTAGCCCGCTCACTGCGTCAGCAGCGCCGACGCAGTCCATCTTCTTCTGTTCAGACGTGACGGACATCCCGGCCACAGAGTGCCAGGCCCTGGTTGACCTCTACACTAGCACAAACGGCCCCAACTGGACGGACCACACGGCCTGGCTGACCGGGCCGACGGTCTGTGACACGTGGCGTGGAGTGGGCTGCGCGACCGGTGCGGACGGCAACCAACATGTCGTCATCATCCAGCTCACCCACAACAACCTGGTCGGCGCGATTCCAGGCACACTGGCGGCGCTGACGTACCTTCAAGCCTTGTATCTCGACTTCAACTCGCTCAGTGGCTCAATACCGGCGCAACTTGGCAGCCTGGGCCGGCTGCGGCTGCTGGCCCTCAACAACAACCAGCTCAGCGGCGGCATACCGCGCGAGTTCGGCTCTCTTCTCCAGCTCAACTACCTCTACCTCAGCAACAACCAGCTGACGGGACAGATTCCCGGCGAGCTTGGCAACCTGACGTCCCTGGTCTGTCTCGACGTGGGCTACAACCACCTGAGCGGGCCGGCGCCCGTCGAGCTTGGCAACCTGACCAGCCTGCGCCGCCTGTGTATTGACAACAATCCGGACTTGAGTGGGCCGCTGCCCCTGGCGTTGGTGAATCTCACCCTGGAGTATTTCAGCTACAACAATACGGGCGTCTGCGCGCCGAACGACGCGAGCTTCCAGGCGTGGCTGAGAGGGATTGCGAACGTATCCAGCAATGGGCGCACGTGCGGTGTGCCGCCGCCCCCACCGCCGCCGCCGCCGTTCAGCTGCGCCAGCGTCACCGACGTGAGCGCCACGGAGTGCCAGGCCCTCGTCGCGCTCTACAATAGCGCGGGAGGCAGTGGGTGGCAGACCAGGACGAACTGGCTGACAGCGAGCAAGGTCTGCATGTGGTACGGCGTCAGCTGCTCGCTCGGCCACGTCAGCGGCCTGAACCTCGCCAACAACGGGCTGAAGGGCGCGTTGCCGACGGAGCTTGGCAACCTGAAGTCGCTCCAGACGCTTGCCCTCGGCGGCAACGCCGGGCTAAGCGGCGCGCTCCCCGCAAGCCTCACGGGCGTCCGGCTCACCACGCTCTCTTACACCGGCACGGGGTTGTGCGCGCCTGGCGACGCCACATTCCAGAACTGGCAGTCGGGCATCCGCACCCTGTCCAAGACCGGCCTGATCTGCGGCGTCACCTATCGAGTCACCGTGAACACGCCGAACGTGTCGCCGGAGCCGTCCCGGCTCAACGCCTCGGCCAGCGTCAGCGCGAGCTTCAGCGACAACGTCCCCCAGCCCAGCCCCTACACTTGCCGCGTAGATTTTGGCGATGGGACGACTGTCAGCGGCACGGTGTTCCTCACGACATGCTACGGCGGGTCGCACGTCTACAAGCAGCGCGGGCAATTCACGGTCAAGGTGCAGGTCACGGACCGGCTCGGCACGATCGGCGAGGCCACGCGGGTTCACCAGGTGAACTAACGCGGCCTCACGGAGGCGCTTCGGCTTTTGTACGTCTATTTCGTTCAGGCAATCACCATCGGCTTCTCCGCCGCAGTCTCACCCGGCCCGTTCCAGGCGTATCTGCTGTCGCACACACTCCAGTACGGACTGCGGCGGACCCTGCCGACGGTGCTTGCGCCACTCATCACCGACGGCCCCATCATCCTGATCGTGCTGCTTGTCCTGACGCAAGCGCCCGGCTGGCTGCTGCGGGCGCTGCAAATCGCGGGCGGGGTGTTCCTGATGTACCTGGCGAAGGGCGCTTTCGACGCCTTCCGCGCCGCGAAGCAAGCAGCCAGCGCCCCGACGTACTCGGCCAGCCAGAGCATGCTCAAAGGCGTGCTGACGAATGCCCTCAGCCCAGGGCCGTGGCTGTTCTGGAGCATCCTGGCCGGGCCGATTGTCATCAAAGCCTGGCAGGAGTCGCCGTGGCAGGCGGCGAGCTTTATCGTCGGCTTCTACGCCGCCCTGCTCGGCACGCTGACCCTGCTCATCATCCTGTTTGCCGGCGCGGGCCGCCTGGACCCGCGCGTGACGCGCGGACTGAACGGCGTCGCCGCGGCCGCCCTGCTGCTCCTGGGGGTGTACCAGCTGTATACGGGTCTATTCGCGCCGGGCGCGCCGTAACGCGCTATTTCTTCTTGGGGTGTTTGTCGGGTGGCGGAGGCGGCGGGGTCGGCGTCGGTGTGGCCGTCGGCGCGGGCGCGTCGTCGGCGACGGACTGGGTGACGCCGGACGTGTCGGCGTTCTGGGTCAACACGCGGTAGATCAGGCCGGCGACCCAGTGCGAGCCGTCCCACGTCAGGTGGATGCCGTCGGTCTTGCGCACCGGCACTATGTTCCCGTCGGCGTCGGGCAGCGCCAGGGCAAACGAGCCGTCGGTGTCCGACAGGAGCGGGCGCGTGTCCACGTAGCGCACCCAGGGCCGCGCGGCGGCCTGCTCGGCGATGATGTCGTTGATGATGTTGACCATGTCGTTACGCCAGTCGTCGCGCATGACCGGCGGCGCAACCCAGACCATCTGCGCCCCTGCCTGCCCGACCATGTCCATCATCGCGCCCACCCGCGCCCCATACTCCTCGCGCCAGGCGGGCGTGCCTTTCGAGAAGAACTGGCGGCCGACCCGCATCTCCATCGTGTCATTCGTACCCAGAAGCAGCACCACCACATCCGGCGCTTCCGTGGCGAGATCCCATTGCATGCGCGTCGGCCAGTCGAAGAAGTCCGGGTGCGCCAGCCCCGACGCCACGCGAAAGTCGGTTTTCACGGTGACATCCGGGTTGCTACGCACGAACTTCCTTAGCTCAGATGCGACGGGTCCGGCAAAGGAGTCGCCGGCGACGAGAACGTGGCTGCCGCCATCGGCGCGGGCGGGGCGCACCGACGGAAAGAGGGCGACACCGGCGGCCAGTGCAACAAGGGCTGCCAGAAAGAAGAAAAGCGGATAGCGGGATCTCGGGCGGGCTGAATGTGGATTCGGGTCTGACTCGTCCATAACGTGCTTGACAGTCCCTTGTCAGAGGTGTGGCTGAAGGCGCGGGCGATAGTATAGCAAAGGCCGTCCGCCGCGGCAAGTTGCGGCACACACAGCGAGCAAGGCGTGGCATCGCGTGGTTAGAGCAGCGACAACGATGACCCTGGACTTGCGGAAGCGGTGGCAGGGCTACACTTGAACTTGACCGTAGTGGTACAATTGCACCACTGAATTCTGCGCGCCGTCGGGCGTGCGACAGGTCTCAAGGAGCAAGGAGAGAATCTCATGGCGTCTCGAGCGAACCCACAATCCATCGTCGGCCAGGCTGGCGAGATCGTCGTTCCCGATCCCCCCATTGCCCGGCTCCTGTTCAACTCGACCAGGCTGTCGTGGCTGTGGCTGATTCTGCGGCTGTTCCTCGGCTGGCAGTGGCTTCAGTCCGGCTACGGCAAGATCACAACCCCGGCGTGGTGGGACGGGTCGGCGCTCAAGGGCTTCTGGGCCGGCGCGGTGGCGATTCCCGCCCAGGGCCGGCCGCCGATCTCGTATGACTGGTATCGCGCCTTCATCCAATTCCTGCTGGATACCGGGTCTTATACATGGTTCTCCAAGGTAATCATGTTTGGCGAGATCGCCGTCGGCCTCGGCCTGATCGTGGGCGCGTTGACCGGCATCGCCGCCTTCGGCGGCGCTCTGCTGAACTTCAACTTCATCATGGCCGGCTCGGCCAGCACGAACGGTCTGCTGTTCGTGATTGCCATCCTCATCATGGGCGCGTGGAAGGTTGCCGGGTGGTACGGCCTGGATCGCTGGCTGCTGCCCCTGCTCGGCACCCCCTGGTATCGAGTCCCGGCGGGCGACGCAGCCCCACCCCAGGGCAAACCCACCCCGGCGAAGTAGGATCGCGGCAACTGAATAGCCGACTGGACCCTGAGGGATGCGGACTCCCTCAGGGTCTTTCGTTGGCGCGGGAAGGAAACTTGTTCCAACGACCGAGTGTGGTATAATGAATACACGTTATGACACGCAAACCCGCATCCGCCCTGGCGAGCCGTCCCGCGCCGAAGCCGACCGTGGCCCTAAGCGCGCACCTGTTGTCGCTCTCCGACAACTATCGCGGCGCCGGCATCAACCGCTATATCTACGGCCTGCTGACGCACCTGCCGGTGGCCGCGCCGGACCTCGACTATCTCGGCTACGTCGCCGACACGCGGCTGGCCGGCGCGACGCCGGCCGGGCTGCGGCTGGCCTACACGCGCTGGCCCACCCAGAGCCGCGCCGGGCGCATCGCCTGGGAGCAGACGGCGCAGCCCCTGGACTTGTGGGAGCAAGGCGTCCGCCTGGTGCATGGCCTGGCCTACGCGCTGCCCCTGATGCGCGGGACGCCCGGCGTCGTGACCGTCCATGATCTGACGGTGTTCCTGTACCCGGCGGCCTTCAACCGCCTCAATCGCCTTTACGTATCCACCATCACCCGATTGAGCGTCCAACGGGCCAATGCTGTGATCGCCGACTCTGTGAGTACCCGCAACGATCTCATCCGGCTACTGGGCGTCCCGGCCCAC
Source organism: Anaerolineae bacterium (assembly GCA_046328525.1). Classification (GTDB taxonomy): domain Bacteria; phylum Chloroflexota; class Anaerolineae; order Epilineales; family JAHCIE01; genus JBDHWG01. The sequence goes on along the minus strand of JAXLWK010000003.1, from coordinate 77,904 downwards.
AAAGTCGCCGCGATTCCCCTCGGCGTGGACCCGGAGCTGGCGCCACCGCCACCAGGGGAGATTGCGGCGTTCCGCCAACGGCGCGGGCTGCCGCCGCGGTTCATCCTCAGCCTGGGCACGTTGGAGCCGCGCAAGAACCTCGATGCGCTGCTCCGCGCCTACGCCCTGCTGCGTCAGCGAGCGCCCGACGCGCCGCCGCTCGTACTGGCGGGAGGAGCCGGCTGGGGCTTCCAGCCCCTCTTCCAACTCGTCGAAGAGCTTGGCCTGAACGGCCACGTCTTCTTCCCCGGCTTCGTGCCCCAGGCGGAATTGCCGCTGTGGTACGCCGCGGCGGATGTTTTCGTCTACCCTTCGCTCTACGAGGGCTTCGGCCTGCCGCCCCTGGAAGCCCTGGCATGCGGCGCGGCCGTCGTCTCCTCGTCGTCCTCGTCGCTGCCGGAGGTCGTCGGCGACGCCGGCGTGCTCGTCGAGCCGCGCGACATCTCCGCCATCGCCGACGCCCTCGGCCGCGTTCTGTCGGACAGGGCGCTCCGCGACGACCTGCGGCAGCGGGGCATCGCCCGCGCCGCCCAGTTCACCTGGCAGCGCACCGCGGCGCTGACCGCCAGTGTCTACCGCGACGTCCTCGCCGGCCGCCCCATCGCGGCCGCCCGGCCCCCCTCCCCGACAGGACAGGCCGCATGACATCCCGGTTTCGCCGCCGCTGGCGCCTCCTGCTCGTCCTCACCGACGCCATCCTCGTCCTCGTCGGGTTCGCCATCGCGTACTGGCTGCGCTACAACGTCCAGTGGATCGAGCCAGTGGATGAGATGAATTATGTCGAGTTCGAGGCGTATTACGGCTCGGCGATACTGCTGACAGGCATCCTGCTGCTGGCCTACAAGCTCGAAGGGCTGTACGACCAGCGGCGCAGCGCCTCGTGGCTCGACTCGGTGTACCTGATATTCAGCGGGACGGTCGTCGGCATCGCCCTGCTCATCGTGTGGTTCTTCTCCTCGCGCCCGCTGGCGGTGTCCCGCCTGATGCTCGTCTACGCGGCCGTGGTCATCGTCATCCTGCTTTCGCTCAGCCGCCTCATCGAAAGCTCCGTGCGCGCCTGGCTGCACCGCCGTGGGGTTGGCACCGACCACCTGCTCATCGTCGGCGCCGGCGAAGTCGGCATGGCGATCATGCGCAGCATCGTGGCGCAGCCGGAGATGGGCTACCAGATCATCGGCTACCTGGACGATGCGCCGGACAAGCAGGCGGGCGCCATTGGGCGCTTCCCGGCCTTGGGGCGCGTCGGCGACATCCGCCGGGTGATCAACGAGCAAGGCGTCAACGACGTCATCGTGACCTTGCCGATGACCGCCCGCGACGCCATCACGGCGGTCGTGGACGCCTGCGAAGACGCCCACGTGCGCGTGCGCATCGTCCCCGACATGTTCCAGCTCCAGCTCAACCAAGTGCATATTGACAGCATCAGCGGCATCCCGCTGCTCGGTGTGCGCGAGCCGACGATTCGCGGCTGGAACCGCGCCCTCAAGCGCGGCCTGGACGTCGCCATCGCCGCTATCACCCTCGTCATCACCGCGCCGATCACGCTGCTGATCGCCCTCGCCATCCGCCTCGACTCGCCCGGCCCGATCCTGTTCCGCCAGACCCGCGTCGGGCTATATGGGCGGCCGTTCACGCTGTACAAGTTCCGCTCGATGCGCGTGGACGCGGAGCAGCAGCTCACGCAGCTCACGGCGATGAACGAGGCCAGCGGCCCGCTGTTCAAGATGCGCAACGACCCGCGGCAGACACGCGTCGGGCGCTTCATCCGCCGCACCAGTCTCGACGAGCTGCCGCAGCTCCTCAACGTCCTCAGCGGCGACATGAGCCTCGTCGGGCCGCGTCCGCCGATCCCGCGCGAGGTCGAGCAGTACAACGAGTGGCACCGGCGACGGCTCGACGTCGCGCCCGGCGTGACAGGGTTGTGGCAGGTCAGCGGCCGCAGCCAGCTCACCTTCGACGAGATGGTGATGCTCGACCTGTACTATGCCGAGAACTGGTCGCTGCTCCTCGACCTGAAAATCCTGCTGCGCACCATCCCCACCGTCCTGCTCGGGACAGGCGCGTACTAGGGACGTAAGATATGCGCCGCGAATAATCTCAAAATCAGGTGAGAGACTGACTCTGGCTGTAGGAGTGTGACCGTGCCGACCTACGTATATCAATGTGAAACCTGTGGACAGTTTGAGCAGTGGCAGTCGTTCAAGGATTCGGCCCTGACCGCGTGCCCGACGTGCGGCAGCCCCGTTCGCCGCGTGATCACGCCTGCGCCTATCGTTTTCAAAGGCTCGGGCTGGTACAGCACCGACAGCCGCTCCACCCAGTCGAAGGCGATTACCGGCGGCAGCGCAGGAAACGGGAAGAAAGAGGAGAAGTCCGACTCCTCCACCACCACGACGGAGAGCAAGCCGGCGAGTAGCCCTCCGGCGAGCAGCTCCCCGGCGGGCGAAGCCTGACAGCGCGCGCGGGGCGGAAGCGCCCTCCTGCGGTGCGCGGCGGACCGCCCTCAGGTGGTCAGGTCGCTGTTGCAGACAGCCTCCCAGGTCGCCACAACTTCTCCGAGTCAAAAAGGCGCGGGCCTCTCTGAGGAGAAGCCCGCGTTTGGTCTCTGGGAAGGGCGCGGCTAGAACATGTCGTCCAGCGGCGCGACACGCGCGTGGAAGTCGGTGACGAACGGCTCCAGCCCCTCGCGCAGCGACGTGAACTCCTTGGACGTGACAAGCGCCTGGAGCTGCGACCGATCGTCGGCGAGCCAGCCGACGGCCATCTGCGGCGCTTCGCCATACAGCGTGGACCAGACATCGCGGAGGCGAAAGCCGAGGCGAACCATGCGCGGAATGAACGTCTTGGCGATGAACTCGATGTGGGCGTCCTCCTGGCCGGGCTGAACGTCCCACGTCATCAGCAATTGCACCATGCGAAAACCGTCCTCTAGAGCGACGCAATAGCGCGTACAGGAATCTTAAACGTGTGAGGACAATCATGCAAATGGCGGATGCGCGGATGATTGACAGGTGGACGCGCCTCGGCTACAATTAGCGTACACAACCTTACACCGACTGACGTTGAGCAGGAGGAGTAGGTGACTGCGGCCTGATAGAGAAGGAGGGTCAGCGGCTGGAAGCCCTCCACAGCCCGCACCGCCGAACGTCGCCTGGGAGTCGGCCAGCCGAGAGAGCGCCCCCGCGCTCGTCAAGCTGGCCCGGGCATGCCCGTTATCGCAGCGAGCGCCGTAGCACCGGCCCACCCCACAGGGTGCGGTCCGACGCGCGGAAGCAAGGTGGTACCACGTGAGGCAGTCCCTCTCGTCCTTGAGACGAGGGGGTTTTTTGTTTGTACAGGAGGTGGACGTATGGATCAGATCAAGAGCCGCGAGCTGCCGAAGACCTACGACCCGCACGCGGTGGAAGAGCCGCTGTACAAGTGGTGGGAGGAGAACGGCTACTTCAAGCCAGAAACCCAAGTCGCAATGGGCCAGTCGAGCTGGGAGTCGCCGACCTTCACCATCGGCATGCCGCCGCCCAACGTCACCGGCGCCCTGCACATCGGCCACGCCATGACGGCGACGGTCGAGGACATCATGACGCGCTACCACCGCATGCGCGGCGACCTGACGCTGTGGGTGCCGGGCAGCGACCACGCCGGCATCGCCACGCAGGCCGTGGTCGAGCGGCGGCTCGCCGAGGAGAGCCTGACGCGCCACGACCTGGGCCGCGAGAAGTTCGTGGAGCGGGTGTGGCAGTGGAAGGAGCTGTACCACCGCCGCATCACCGACCAGCATCGCCGCCTCGGTGTGTCGGTGGACTGGGAGCGCGAGCGCTTCACGATGGACGAGGGGCTGTCGCGCGCCGTGCTGACCGCCTTCATTCGCCTGTACAACAAGGGCCTCGTCTATCGCGGCGACTATCTCGTGAACTGGTGCCCGCGCTGCCTCTCGGTGATCTCGGACCTCGAGGTGATGCACCACGAGGAGCAGGGCGCGCTGTGGTACGTGCGCTACCCCCTTGTGCCGGAGGGCACGGAGATGAGCGACGCGCCGTGGGGATCGCCCGACTGGGGCAAGGGCGCGACAGAGTGGATCACGGTGGCGACGACGCGGCCGGAGACCATCCTGGGCGACACGGCGGTGGCCGTGCACCCCGGCGACGCGCGCTACACGCACCTGATCGGCCGCGTGGCCCTGTTGCCCGGCGTGAGCCGCCCCATCCCCATCATCGCCGACGCAGCGGTGGAGCGCGAGTTCGGCACGGGCGCGGTGAAGGTGACGCCGGGCCACGACCCGACGGACTACGCCATCGGCCAGCGCCACGGGCTGCCCATCATCAGCATCATGGACCGCGACGCCACCATCAACCAGGAAGGCGGCCCCTACGCCGGCCTCGACCGCTACGACGCGCGCCAGCGCCTTGTGGCGGACCTGGAACAGGCCGGGCTGCTGGTGCAGAAAGCCGAGCACACGCTGAACGTCGGTCACTGCCAGCGCTGCAACACGGTGATCGAGCCGCTCATCTCAACGCAGTGGTTCGTGAGGATGAAGCCGCTGGCCGAGCCGGCCGTGGCCGCCGTGCGCGACGGCCGCATCCGCATCGTGCCGGAGCACTTCGAGAAGATCTACTTCCACTGGATGGAGAACGTGCGCGACTGGGTGATCTCGCGCCAGCTCTGGTGGGGCCACCGCATCCCGGTGTGGTACGGGCCGGACAATCACAGCTTCGCCGCCTTCGACGCCGCCGAGGCCCACGGGCTGGCGCGCAAGCACTACGGCCACGACGTGGAGCTGCGGCAGGACGAGGACGTGCTCGACACCTGGTTCAGCTCTGGGCTGTGGCCCTTCTCCATCCTGGGCTGGCCGGACGACACGTCGGACCTGCGCACGTTCTACCCGAACTCGGTGCTGGAGACGGGCTACGACATCATCTTCTTCTGGGTGGCGCGCATGATCTTCCTGGGCCTGGAGATGATGGGCGACATCCCGTTCCATACCGTGTACCTGCACGGCCTCATCCGCGACGAGCTAGGCCGCAAGTACTCCAAGTCCCTCGGCAACGCCCTCGACCCAATGGCCGTGATCGAGGACGTTGGCACGGATGCCCTGCGCTTCACGCTCATGACGTCCAGCACCCCCGGCGTGGACACCAAGCTGTCCGAGAAGGCGCTGGTGGCAGGCCGCAACTTCATGAACAAGCTGTGGAACATCGGCCGCTTCACCCTGAGCAGCCTGCCCGACGACGTGCCGCCGCTCGACCCGCAGCGTCTCACCCTGGCCGACCGCTGGATTCTGTCGCGCCTGGACGCCCTGACCGACAGCGTGACGCGCCTCTTCGAAGCCTACCAGTTCGGCGAGGCGGGCCGCCAGATCCGCGACTTCCTGTGGGACGAGTTCGCCGACTGGTACGTGGAGATGAGCAAGATTCGCTTGCAGGGCAGCGACGAGGCGGCGAAGGCGACGGCACAGGCCGTGCTGGCGACGGCGCTGGAGCGCGCGCTGCGCCTGCTCCACCCGTTCGCCCCGTTCATCACAGAGACGCTCTGGCAGCGCCTCCCCCACCAGGGGCCGACGATCATGCTGGCCCCGTGGCCGACGACGGCCGGCTGGCGCGACGAGACGACTGAGCGCGAGATCGACCTGGTGCGCCAGCTGATCCGCGACATCCGCAACGCGCGCAGCGAGTACAACGTGGAGCCGGCGCGGCGCATCGCGGCCATCGTGAGCGCCGACCGCCACGCGGCGCTCATGCGCGCCCAGGCGCCCATCATCGAGATGCTGGCGCGCGTGGACCCGGCCCAGCTCACCATCGCCGGCGCCCTCGCCGAGACACCGGCCCAGGCCGTGTCCCTCGTGGTCGGCGACGGCATCGTGGCCTACCTGCCGCTAGCCGGGCTGATTGACGTGGACAAGGAGCGCGAGCGCCTGGGCAAGGAGATGGCCGACACCCAGGCCGAGATCGAGCGCACGACGGCCCTGCTCGGCAAGCCGGGGTTTGCCGACAAAGCACCCACCAACGTGGTCCAGGGGGCACGCGACAAGCTCGCCGCCGCCGAGGCGCGGCGCCAGCAGCTCGGCGAGCGCCTGGCCCAACTGGCGTAAACGCTGCGAGCGCATTGGGAGCAGGATGACATGCCGTCGCTGCCAGGTTTCGATGGCGTGCGACGGCACGCGCCAGCGCCAAATTACGGCCCAACGGTCATTGCGAGACCCCCACGCCCTAGGACGGCGTGCGCCGACACAAGAAACTTCCGAATGTCACCCCGACGAGGGAGGGGGCTGAACTGCGGCGGCCCAGATGCCTCGTTGCACTCGGCATGACAGCAGGACGTGAAGTTTCTGAGCAGCGTCAGCGAAGCAATCCCCCGCCTGGCGAAAGACGGTCTAGCGTGGCACAAACGGGCCTTTCACCCACCGCGAGATTGCTTCGTCGCGTCGGCACGCTCCTCTCCTGAAAATAAGCCTGGACCGCGTCGTTGCCGGCCGGCCGCCGTAGGCTCAAGCCTACGGCTACTGATGCAAGCCCAAGGGGCTGGGGGAGACGGCGCGGCAGCCTCTCAGGCTTCCATTCGTAGCCCGCTGCTTCAGCGGCGGGCGGACCTGGCGTTCGGCGTGACAGCGATTTTCATCCGTCTGCTGGTGGACATAAGTCCATGAGGAACCCCCTTGAAAATAAGCTCTGGGGGTGTTCGCGCCGGCCGACGCCACCGCAGCAGGGGCGTTCCGCCCCCGCACCCCAAAGAGGGCAAAGCCTGCTCAAGCAGGCTGGCCTGGGCGCGTCATGCCCATCCGAGCCTGCTTGAGCAGGCTTTGTTCCTTTAGCCTGGCACTTGAGTGCCAGGCGTCGGCCGGCGACTTCCATCTGTGAGGATGCGCTGTCTATTGTCGCCATTGAAGCGTCGAGCGTTTCAAGGGCGCGATTCTTCGCAGTTTGGACAGGAGCCGCCATGTTTTGATACAATGGAGCGCAGCGCATAATCTGACCCACCCGCGAGGCCGAATGATCCAGCAATCCCACCTTTACCAGGAAATCCACGAACAGCCCCAAATCCTGGCGACACTGCTCGCCGTCGAGCGCGCCAACATCGAGGCCCTGGCGGAGGACATCCACGGCCGACGTGTCACCCACGGGGTTATCGCAGCGCGCGGCACGAGCGACAACGCCGCACGGTACGCGCAATACCTGTTCGGCGCGGTCAATGGGCTGCCCATCGCCCTCGCCACGCCGAGCCTGCACACTATCTACCACCAGCCGCCGCGCTACGAGAACGCCCTGATCATCGGCATCAGCCAGAGCGGGAAAAGCCCCGACATTGTCTCAGTCGTGAACGACGGGCGGGAGCAGGGCGCGCTCACCGTCGCCATCACCAACGAGCCGGCCTCCGATCTCGCCAGGGCCGCCGACTATGTTATCGGCCTGCACGCCGGCGTCGAGAAGGCGGTGGCGGCGACCAAGACGTACACCAGCGAGCTGGCCGCCATCGCCCTGCTCAGCGCTGCCATCGCCGACGACCACCTCATGCTCACCACCCTCGACGGCGTACCCGACATCGTCGCCGCAACCCTCAGCCTGGCGGCGGACATCGAGCGCTACGCCGAGCGCTACCGCTACATGCGGCTGTGCGTCGTCCTGGGGCGCGGCTACAACTACTGCACCGCGTTCGAGACGGCGCTCAAGGTCAAAGAGCTGACCTACGTCATGGCCGAGCCGTATAGCAGCGCCGATTTCATGCACGGCCCCCTCGCCCTGGTCGAGGAAGCGTTCCCGACCATCGTCATTGCGCCATCGGGCGCTATGGCGTCGGAGATGCGCGTCGTCATCGAGACGCTGCGCGAGCGCGGCGCGGAGATCATCGGCGTGAGCGACGCCGCGGAGATCCTGGCCCTGGCGCGGACGCCGCTCCGCCTGCCGGTGACGGTGCCGGAGTGGGTATCGCCGCTCATCACCATCATCCCCGGCCAGTTGTTCGCCATGTACCTGGCGCGCGCCCGCGACCTGGACGTGGACCAGCCGCGTGGCATCCACAAAGTGACCGAGACGCGCTAAGAGAGCCAGCCACAGCGGACACAGAGGTTCTGCACACATCTTCTCTCCGTGTCCTCTATGTCTCTGTGGCGATCTTCAAGGGACAAACAAATGGACTTGAGCAGGCTCGCCACCGAACGGCGCAACCCGAACACAATGACCATAGACGCCATGTCGGCGCTGGAGATCGTGACGACGATTAACGGCGAAGACGCCCGCGTCGCCGAGGCCATCCGGCCCGCCCTGCCGACACTCGCTGCCCTGGTAGACGCCACAGTCGCCGCCTTCGAGGCCGGGGGCCGCCTCATCTACGTCGGCGCGGGCACGAGCGGCCGCCTCGGCGTCCTGGACGCGGTGGAATGCCCACCGACCTACGGCGTGGATCCGGCGATGGTCGTGGGATTGATCGCGGGCGGCGACGCGGCGCTGCGCCAGTCGGTGGAAGGGGCGGAAGACGACGAGACGCTGGCGGCGCGGGACATGGACGCGCTAGGCGTGACGGCGCGCGACGTAGTTGTCGGCATCGCCGCCAGCGGGCGCACACCGTATACCCTGGCCGCGATGCGGCGGGCGCGGGAGGTTGGCGCGGCCGTCGGCTGCGTCGTCAACTCGCCCGGCTCGCCGATGGAGGCCGCCGCCGATTTCTCCATCATGGCCGTCGTCGGCCCGGAGGTCGTCACCGGCTCGACGCGCATGAAGAGCGGCACGGCGCAGAAGCTCATCCTGAACATGCTCTCCACGGCATCCATGATCCGCCTGGGCAAGGTGTACCAGAATCTCATGGTGGACGTCCAGGCCACCAATCAGAAGCTCGTCGAGCGCGCGGTGCGCATTGTGCAGGAAGCGGCCGGCGTTTCGCGTTCGGAGGCCGAGCAGGCGATACGCGCCTACGGCTCGGCCAAGCCCGCCATTCTGGCCCTCCTCAGCGGCGTAGAAGGCGACGACGTGCATCGGCTCCTGGCCGAGCACCACGGGCGGCTGCGGGAGGCGCTGGCCGCGGCGGGGCAGGGAGCGGCGTGATGGATTACCTTGCCATTGGCGCTGTGACCGAGGATATCTGGCCGGACCACGTCACCCCCGGCGGTCCGGTGACCTACGCCGCCCGCGCCGCGACGACCTGGCTGAACAAGGTCGCCATTCTCACGGCCGCCGGCGCCGACTTCGACATGGCGGCGGCCTTCCCGCAGGCGAACGTCGTCGTCCACCGCCTCGCCTCGCCGGTCACGACGCGCTTCCGCAACGTTTACACCGCCGAGGGCCGCAAGCAGCAGGTGTGGCCGTCGCCCGTGCGCATCACAGCCGACGACCTGACCGAGGAGATGCGCGCCTGCCTCCTCGTCCATCTCGCGCCCGTCGCCAACGAGATAGACCCGGACATCGTCTTTCGCTTGCCGGCCGGTGCGTTCATCGGTGTCGCGCCCCAGGGCTGGATGCGCCGCTGGACGGACGACGGCATCGTCTACGTCGCAGGGTGGGACGACGCCGAGACGATCCTGGCGCGCGCGAATGCCGCCGTCATCAGCGTCGAGGATGTAGACCACGACTGGAGCCTGATCCAGCGCTGGGCGAGCGCGACAAGCCTCCTGGCCGTGACGCAAGGCCCGGAGGGTTGCACGGTGTTCGTCCACGGGCAGCCGACCCAGGTCCCGCCGACCGAGGTGGACATCGTAGACACGACGGGCGCCGGTGACGCCTTCACCGCGTCGCTGTTCGTCGCGCTCCAGCAAGGCGTCGAGCCGATCCGCGCGGCCCGCATCGCCAACTGTGTCGCCGCCCACTCCGTGGCGCACGCGGCCGGCCACTGGTATCCCACGCGGCAGGATGTCCTCGACTGCGTCGCCGCGACAGCCTGAAAGGGCGAATCACCCGAATGAATGATTGCCACCCCCTTGACACCTCCGTCGCGGGGCGCTATACTGGTGCGTGGTTGACTGACGCTGCATTTCCAGAAAGGAGACAAAATATGCGAGTCACTATGGTCACTGTCTTTTCCCTGGAGTGCGTCCGGTAAACGACGACAGTTCAACCGATGGCCGTTGCCTTGCGGGGTGATCCACTCACCCTGTTGAACGTCCATCCTGGTTAAGCTCTGCCTCGGCCACGGCGCGCTCCTGCCCCGTGGCCGATTGATTCGCCGCAACGCGAGACATTTCGGTCGGCCACGGCATGCGCCCGTGGCCGACTCTGATTCGGGTTGGCCCTGGGCGCTCCTGCCCTTGACCAACCCGTTTTCTATGCACAGGAGCAAGATTTCAGCGATGCGTAACTATGCGCACCTTATCGAGGATGACGACGACGACATCTGGACGCGCCGCAAGCCCAGGCCAAAGGCGAAGCGGTCCCGCGCCGAGATCATGGCCGACCTGGTTGAAGAGGAGCACTCCGTCGAGGGCGGCTTCAAGCCGACCTTCTCCGCCTCCAAGCACGAGCGCGCCTGGATCATTACCTACCTCGGCCCCTTCTACGAGGAGCACATCATCTCGGACGTGCTGCGGCAGGTGAAGGGCGGCAAGGAGGCGACGGTCTACTGCTGCGCAGCGCACCCGAGCATGGGCGTGGACCTTATCGCCGCCAAGGTCTACCGCCCCCGCGAGTTCCGCCAACTGCGCAACGACGCCCAGTACCGCCAGGGCCGCCGCGTCCTGGACGACCAGGGTAAGCTCGTCAAGGACGACCGCATGCTGCACGCCGTCGCCAAAGGCTCGACGTTCGGCAAGACCCTCGCCCACACCTCGTGGCTGGCCCACGAGTACCGCGCCCTCCAGACGCTCCACGCCGCCGGGGCCGACGTGCCGCGCCCCTGGGCCATCGGCGAGAACGCCATTCTGATGGAGTACCTGGGCGAGGAGGGGATGCCGGCGCCGACGCTGTATGCGACCCGCCTCGACCACGACGAGGCGCGAGACCTGTTCGAGCGCCTGCTGCACAACCTGGACCTGATGCTGCAACACGGCCTGGTGCACGGCGACCTCTCGGCCTTCAACGTCCTGTACTGGGAGGGCGACGTCACGATCATTGACTTCCCGCAGGCCGTGGAGATCGCCACCAACCACGACGCCTTCACGCTGTTCCAGCGCGATGTCGAGCGCCTGTGCCAGTACTTCAACCGCTACGGCGTCGCGCCGCACCCGCGTCGGCTGGCGACGAAGCTCTGGCGGCGGTACGTGGCGGAGGACAACTTCGAGGCGCTCAACCTGCTCGCCGCCCAGGACGAGGACGGCGCGTGAGGCATCTAGCCCCCGTGCCTGTCTACTGGATTCTCGGCGGCGGCATCACCCTCGCCAACTCGATGATGTTCGTCATGCTGAGCGTGTACTACGTCACCGTCGTCGGCATGAACCCGCTCCAGCTCGTCCTCGTCGGCACGGTGCTGGAAGCGACCGTCCTGCTGTTCGAGCTGCCGACCGGCATCGTCGCCGATACCTACAGCCGGCGGCTGTCGGTCATCCTGGCGATGTTCATCCTGGGGGTGGGGTGGCTGCTGGAAGGCTCCATCGCCCTGTTCGCCACGATCCTGGTGGCCGAGGCGATTCGCGGCGTCGGCGAGACATTCCTCAGCGGGGCGCTGGATGCGTGGCTGGCGGACGAGATCGGGGCCGACAACGTCGGAGCGGTGTATGTGCGTGGCGGCCAGATTGACCGTGTCGTCGGTCTGGCCGCCATCGGCCTGGGCGTCGCGCTGGCGAGCATCCAGCCCAACTACGCGGTGCTGTTCGGCGGCGGGGTCTACCTGACGCTGGGCGTCTTCCTAGCGCTGTTCATGCCGGAGCACGGCTTCGCGCCCGCGCCGCGCATTGACCGCAACCCGCTGCACACCATGCGGCACACCCTGGCGGACGGCGCGCAGGCGGTGCGCGGGCGGCCGATCCTCGTCGCGCTGCTCGCCAGCAGCATCCTCTCCGGCGTCTCCAGCGAGGGCTTCGACAGACTGTGGGAGGCGCTGCTGCTCACCGACTTCACGTTCCCCACCATCGGCCACTTCCAGCCGGTGGTCTGGTTCGGCATCCTGAGCGCGGCCGGCAGCCTCGTGAGCCTGGTCGTGGTCGAGGCGGCGCGGCTGCGCCTGGAGCGGCTGACGCTCGTGCCGGCGCGCGCCGCGTCCGCCCTGGCCGGACTGACGGCGCTCACGATGCTGGCGATCGTGGCCCTAGCCCTCGCCCCCACCTTCGCCGCCGCCTTCGCGCTGCTGCTGGTGAAGAGCGTGTTGTCCGCCCTGGCCGGCCCGCTGCAACAGTCGTGGCTCGTGCAGAACATCCCGGCGCGCGTTCGCGCCACGGTGCTATCCATGAACGGCCTGTCGAACGCCCTGGGGCAGACGGCCGGCGGGCCGGGCATTGGCGTGCTAGGCGATAGGCGCGGCCTGCGCAGCGCCATCTTCGCCGCCGGCCTGCTCATCCTGCCGCAGATAGGCGTGTTCGCCTACGCCGGCCGCCACCCGGCGAGTTATGATCCTGTGGTCACGACTTCAGTCGTTCCAAGACCGGAGAGCGACTGATGACTCTCACGGAATGATCGCGGCATCCTGCCGGCGGTGGTAGGGGCAGGTTTGAAACCTGCCCCTACCAGACATGGCCCTTTCGCGCCCTTCGTGGGCGAGACGCCCCTACTCCAGCGCCGCCACACTGAACGGCTGCTGCGGCTCGATGTAGCCTGTCTCCATCTGGGCGAGCTGGAGCTTGCCGCTCACGTCGTCGTTCACCGCCTGCCAGTAGGTGTAGCTCTCCAGCACCCAGATGCCGCTCTCCCGCGCACCGTTCCCCGACCCCTTGACGCCGCCGAAAGGCAGGTGCGCCTCGGCGCCGGTCGTCGAGTTGTTGATGCTGGTCATGCCAGCCTGAATCGAGTCCTTGAACTGGTACGCCCACTCGCGGTTGTTAGTGTAGATGGCCGAGCTGAGACCGTAATCCACGCTGTTTGCCACGCCGATGGCCTCGTCAATGCCGCTGACCCGCACCAGGTTGATGGTCGGGCCGAAGACCTCCTGCTGGAAGATGCGCATGCCCGGCCGCACGCCCTCCCACACCGTCGGCCAGCCGTAGAAGGCGGCGTTCGGGTCGCCCTGGAAACCCTCCGGCCGGCTTTCGGGCGTGATGTGTCCCGCGCCGTGCAGCAGCGTCGCGCCGTCGTCCTGGCCCCACGCGTAGTGTTCCAGCCAGGTGCGGAAGAAGCGCTCGTTGATGAACGGCCCGTACAGCACGTCGGGATGCTTGAGCGGGTCGCCGATGCGCACCGCCCGCACCGCGTCCAGAAAGCGCGCCTTGAACTCGTCGTAAATTGGCGCGTCGAGGATGATGTTCCCGGCGCTCGTGCAGCGCTGCCCGCCCGTCCCGAAGGCGGCCCAGAGCGCGCCCGCCACGGCGTTGTCCAGGTCGGCGTCGGCCATGACGACCAGCGGATTCTTGCCGCCTAGCTCCAGCGTCGGGTGGATCAGGTTGCGCCCGGCGATTGCGCCAATCTGCCGCCCCACGGCGGTGCTGCCTGTAAACGCGATCTTGTTGAGGCGGCCCTCGTCCATCATCTCGACCAGGAACTCCCCCGCGCTCCCGCGCCCGCCGCCAAAGACGACGTTGAGCACGCCGGCCGGGACGCCGGCTTCAAGGATGAGACGCGCCAGGGCATACGCCGTCGCCGGCGCGTCCTCCGACGGCTTCCACACAATCGTGTTGCCTGTCAGCAGCGCGGGGATGAGCTTCCAGCTCGGCACGGCAACCGGGAAGTTGCCGGCTGTGACAATGCCGACGACGCCGAGAGGACGGCGATACGTCATCAGTTCCTTGCGCAGCATTTCCGACGGGACAGTCTGCCCGTAGAGGCGTCGGCCCTCGGACTGGAAGAAGTGGCAGGTGTCAATCGCCTCCTGCACGTCGCCGCGCGCTTCCTTGAGCGTCTTGCCCATCTCGCGCGTCAACAGGTGGCTGAGCGCCTCCTTCTCCCGCGCAATGGCCGCGCCGATGCTGCCGATGATCTCGCCGCGGATGGGCGCCGGCGTCGCGCGCCAGGCCGGGAAGGCCGCGCGAGCCGCGTCGCACGCCGCCGCCACCTGGTCCCGCGTCGCCTCCGGAAACTCGCCGAGGACGTCTTCGAGGTTCGAGGAATTGCGCGAGAGGAAGTGGGCCGGGCTGTCCACCGCCTGCCCGCCGATGATGTTACAGTAACGCCGGTTCATAATGCCCTCCTGATTCCTGTATGTTGTCCCTCAGTATACTCAGCCGCCGCGCAAACGGAAAGCCTCGAAAACTTGCTCATCTTGCCATCACCGGCTAGAATGCCAGGCACCCACTGACATGACAGGAGAGATCAGATGCCCAACGAGTCCGATTTCAAGGGCCTGCTCGAATGGCGCTGCATCGGCCCATTCCGCGGCGGCCGCGTCGTCGCCGTCGCCGGTGACTACCAGAACCCGACCGTGTTCTACTTCGGCGGCGTCGCCGGTGGCATCTGGAAGACCACCGACGGCGGGCAGTACTGGGAGTGCGTCTCCGACGGCTTCCTGAAAACGTCGTCCGTCGGGGCGCTGGCCGTCGCGCCGTCCGACTCGAATGTGATCTACGCCGGCATGGGCGAGACCACCATCCGCATTGACGTGTCCCACGGCGACGGCGTGTACAAGTCCACCGACGCCGGCAAGACGTGGCGGCACATGGGCCTGGCCGACACGCGCCACATCGGCAAGATCCGCGTCCACCCCCAGAACCCGGACATCGTCTACGTCGCCGCCTTCGGCCACGCCTTCGGCGCCAACGCCGAGCGCGGGGTGTACAAGTCCACCGACGGCGGCGAGACGTGGCGGCTGACGCTGTACAAGAGCGACAAGGCCGGCGCGGTGGACCTCACCCTCGACGAGACAAACCCGCGCATTCTGTACGCGGCGATCTGGGAGGCGTACCGCAGCCCGTGGATGATCTCGTCCGGCGGCCCGGACAGCGGCCTGTGGCGCTCGACCGACGGCGGCGAGACGTGGAGCGACATCTCGGACAACAAGGGTCTGCCCAAGGGCATCAAGGGCAAGATCGGCGTCGCAGCGTCGCCGGCGCGTCCCGGCTGCATCTGGGCTCTCGTCCAGCACAAGGAGGCCGGCGGCCTCTACCGTTCCGACGACTACGGCGACACGTGGCAGCAGGTCAACGACGATTTCCGCCTGATCTCCCGCGCCTGGTACTACATGCACCTCACCGCCGATCCGCAGGACGGCGACACGGTGTACGTCAACAACCTCCAGTTCTGGAAATCCACCGACGGCGGCAAGACGTTCAGCGACATTGACACGCCCCACGGCGACAACCACGACCTGTGGATTGACCCGAAGAACCCGCAGCGCATGATCCAGGGCAACGACGGCGGCGCCAACGTCTCCTACAACGGCGCGGCCTCCTGGTCCACCATCTACAATCAGCCGACCGCCCAGTTCTACCACGTTGCCGCCGACACCCGCGAGCCGTACTACGTCTACGGCACGCAGCAGGACAACACGAGCATCGCCGTGCCGAGCCGCGGCGCCTTTGGCGCAATTCCGTGGGGCGACTGCTACATCGCCGGCACCGGCGAGAGCGGCTACATCGCCGTCCGCCCCGACGACCCCAACATCGTCTACGTCGGCGCGATCGGCAGCTCGCCCGGCGGCGGCAACTCCCTCCAGCGCTACGACCACCGCACCAGGCAAATCCGCCTCATCACCACCTGGCCGCGCGAGATGCGCGGCTATGGCGCGAGCGAGGAGAAGTACCGCTTCCACTGGACGTACCCGATCATCATCTCGCCCCACGACCCCAACACCCTCTACATCGGCGGCAACATCGTCTTCAAGTCCACCAACGAGGGCCAGTCCTGGCAGCCCATTAGCCTCGACCTCTCCCGCGCCGACCCCAACACCCTCCAGCCCACCGGCGGCCCGGTCAACCTGGACGCGATTGGCGCGGAGACGTACGCACTCGTCTTCGCCCTGGCCGAGTCGTCCCACGCGCCGGGCGTCCTGTGGGCCGGCACCGACGACGGCCTCGTTCACATCACCCGCGACGGCGGCGCGTGGTGGTCCAACATCACCCCGCCCGACCTGCCAGAGTGGTCTACCATCAGCGGCCTGGAGCTGTCGCCCCACGACCCGGCGACCGCCTACATCGCCGCCTATCGCTACAAACTCGACGACTATCGCCCCTACGTCTACAAGACCAACGACTACGGCCAGACGTGGCAGAGCATCACCAACGGATTGCCCGACGACGACTTCCCGCGCGTGATCCGTGAGGATCCGACGCGGCGGGGGCTGCTGTACCTGGGGACGGAGACGGGGCTGTACGTGTCCTTCGACGATGGGGCCAACTGGCAGCGATTCCAGATGAATCTGCCCGTCGCGCCAGTGCATGACCTGCTCATCAAGAACAACGATCTGATCGCAGCGACCCACGGCCGCGCGTTCTGGATCCTCGACGACCTGACGGCGCTGCGCCAGGCGGCCGGCGCCGCGTCCCAGGGCGTCCAGCTCCTCAAGCCCGGTGTGGCCCTGCGCCTCTCGCCCGGGATTGACTGGTCGAGCATGATCGTCGGCGCAAAGAACTACCTCGGCGCGGTCGGCGCGGCCTACACCGTCGTCAAGACGCCGGAGGGCGCGGTGAGGCGGCGCTTCATTGACGCGGGCGACAACCCGCCGGTGGGCGTCGTCGTCGGCTACCACCTGGACGCCGCGCCGGAGGCGCCCCTGACCCTGACGTTCAAGGACAGCCAGGGCAACGTGATCCGCGAGGTCAGGAGCCTGGACGAGAAGGAGCGCGCCGAGGGCAAGACGAAGGAGCTTCGCGCCCCCGCAGAGTCGGGCTGGAACCGCTTCGTCTGGGACATGACCGTGACGCCGCTCACCAAGATCGTGGGGGACGACCTGGCCGCCCAGGCCACTATCCCCGGGCCGGTGGTCGCGCCCGGAACCTACAGCGTGACCCTGACCGTCAGCGATTTCAGCGCCACGCAGCCGATCGAGATCGTCAAGGAGCCGAACGTGACGTCGAGCCAGGAGGACCTCCAGGCGCAGTTCGACCTCCAGATGCGTATCTACCACAAGCTCAACGAAACGGTCGCGGCGCTCAACCAGATGCGCGATCTGCGGGCACAGCTCGGCGCGTGGAAGGACCGCGCCGCCGGTCTGCCCAACGGTGAGGCCATCGCTTCGAACGCCGGTGCGCTCAGCGACAAGGCTCTGGATGTCGAGAAGAAGCTGCTATGGCCCGACATCAAAGCGCCGTGGAAGATCAACGACCACGGCTCGCGGCTGCTCAACCAGCTTATGGAGCTGCCCTTCGCGGTCGGCCTGGGCGACTACCGTCCGACGGATGCCGCGTACCAGGTGTTCGACGAGCTATCCGGCGAGATTGACGCCGTGCTGGCGGAATTCGCGGCGCTCAAGGAGCAGGACCTGGCCGCCCTGAACCGACTGATCGCCGAGTCCCAGGTCTCCGCCATCACCCCCAAGGCCGCCAGCGCGGCATAGCGAAGCGCGACTGCCACATTCCCGTTATTGCGAGGGTCAGCGAAGCGCTCCCCATCGGGAGATCGCTTCGCTGACCCTGCTATAGACGTTGTTTTGGGCCGCGTCGTCGCCGGCCGTCGCCACCGCAGCAGGGGCGTTCCGCCCCCGCACCCCAAAGAGAGCAGCCCCCTGAAGGGGGCTTCGTTCGTTTAGCCTGGCACTTGAGTGCCAGGCGTCTGTCCGCGCTCACAAGCTATGGCCGCCAGAGCGACTGGAAGTCGCTACTACATCCAAAAAATCGCTAATCTCTCCGACGGGCCACAGGCGTGACAAACGGCAGCCGCCGGCGCCGCCCCTGCTCCAGGCGCAGGCGGCGCAAGGTGTAGAGAATCCCCGCCAGCACCAACAGCCCCAACCCGACGCTCGCCAGCCGGCCGGTCGTGTAGGCCCACCCAAAGTCACCACTGCGAATGTTGCGCCCGCCCCCGACGAGCATGACCCCGGTCACACCGATCCCGACGATGGAGATCACGACGCCGGCGGCGCCGAGTGCGCCGAGCAGGGCGGCGGCGGAGACGGGCCAACGCCAGCCTTCGACGCCCCACGTCGCCGCGTCCACGTCGAACCCACGCCACAACACCACCACGGCCGCCGCGAGCGCCGTCCAGAAGCCCGCGACCAGGTAGGCGGTCACGACATCGCTCGGCCGGTGCCAGCCGACGGTAATCGTGGCCGTGCCGCTATAGAGGGCATACGCGCCAGCGAGGATCGCCACCAGCCCGCGATAGCGCGGCGGCGTGACCAGGACCAGGGCGAGCGCCAGCGACATGAACAGCGTGGCGTGACCGCTCGGCAGGCTGTTGCGGTAGCCGAAGGGGTCGGTCACGCCCATCAGCTGCGGCCGCTCGAGAATCCAGTGCTTGAGAACCTGAGTCGTTACGTTGGCGGCCAGGATCATGACCACCGCGCCGACGGCCAGGACGAAACGCCGCTGGACGGCCGCGATGACCACGACGACCAGCCCCACGAGGGCCAGGCGGCTGACGCTGACGGCGGAGAGGACGTCCAGGCTATCGTCAATGGCGTCGGGCGAGTTGCTCAGGCGGCCGCCGAGCATGGCATTGTCGAGCCATTGGCCGGCCGCCGTCTGGACAAAGAGCAGGTAAGTCAAGACGGCCGCCGCGGCGAAGGCGGCGGCCAGCAAGACGAGCGCAGCGACCCTCCTGCCCCTCATCTACGATCTGAGGCTGTGTCCGACCCAGCGCCGCCGACAGGCGCGCGCGGGCGCGGCGGCGCTGGGCTATCGGCGAGACGGCGCTCCAGCGCCTCGACGCGCGCGTCCATGTCCTGCCAGCGGCTGACCAGGCGCGCCTGGATGAATAGGGTAACGCCGATCACCAGAAGCAGTAGAAACGTCATGGCGGCGATGAAGTTCAGGAACGCTTGCACGTAGCCCGCAACCGCGTCGCCGAGCGGGCCACCAAAGCCCGAAATGAGCGGCACAAAGCCGCCCAGGTTGGCGGATATGCTCAGCATGGCGAGCAAAACGAACACGCCGAACAACACGCTGATGGCGGCGAGGACATACAGCACGGGGCTGAGAATGTTGAGGCGTCGCGTTGACGCGCGTGAGCCGCTCACGAGGCTCTCCTTCGATCCATGGGTGAACGTGATATGTAGAACACCTGAATTCTACCACAAAGCCACGCCCTTATTCCAGCATCTGCAGCACCTGGGTGAGCGGCATCAACACCCGCCCGGCATCCGTCTCGACCGCCCCACCCAGGTCGTGGATCGCCTTGCGCAGCCGCAGCACGTCGAGGACCTGCACAAGATGGGGCGACGACGGCAAGAGGTGAGCCGGCCCCACCGCGTCGAGATAGCCCTTGAGGAAGCTAGCGCTCACCCAGGCGGCCCAGAACCGCGTCCACGCCTCCGCCGCCGCAAAATCAGCCGCGCCGACCAGGCCGCGCCGGACGCGGTCGGCCAGCGCCGTATACGCCGCCGTGTGGAGCGAAGCCAACATGCCGGCCACGTCGCGCAGGGGCGAGAGCTTGAGGCGCCGCTCGCTCAACGGGCGCGTGATGTCACCGCCCAGGTCAAGGGTCACGAAGTCGTGGCCGGTGGTGATGACATCCGACAGGTCGTAGTCGCCATCGCAGCGGATGCGCGCCGCCGTGATCTTGCCCTCGATGATGCCGTGGAAACGCTCCAGGAGCGCGTTCTCCTGACCTAGCACGTCCTGGGCCGCAGGGCGCGCATCCCGGGGGAGGTGCTCCATGCGGCGGCGCAGCGCCTGCATCACGCGGCGCGTGAGGCTGCGCGTCTCCTGGTAGACCGAGCGCTGATAGAAGCCGGTGAACGGCTCAGGCGCGAAGGCTTTGTCGTCCGCGCCCGAGGCCAGGGCGCGGTGCAGCTCGCCGGTGCGCTGCCCCAACAGGCGGGCGTGGGCCAGCGCCTGACCGATAGCGTTCTCCGCTTCCGCCGACGGCGCGCTCTCGGCCAGCGTGAGCAGCGCCGCGGTCGTGAGCGGCTGGGCGGCCGGCGTCGTCGTCGCGGCTACCATTCTCCCCAGGTAGTCGTCAACCTCGCTCAGCGCCCAGTCCCAGCCGTTCGTTCCCTCGGGCGGCGCGCCTTGCAGCATGGCGAGAGCGATGGCGTCGCCGCGCTCCGGCTGGTAGTGGAGCGCGCCCGTCAGAGGCACGACGTGGGGAAACTCATGCTCCGTCAGGAACGCCTGAACCTCAAGCCCGCTCCGCGGGCCGGGCGCGAGCTGCCGGAACACGCGCAGACGCCCGCCCGGCCAGGTTGTGGAGACGCCCGCCGGGTCCATGCACACGTCCGCCGTCTCCGGCGTGAGGCCGCCCGCGCCGCGCACTCGGCCACGCGCCAGGCTGCCCGCGACGCTGCCGCGCCCACCCTTGGCCGACCGGCGCCCGGCGGCGAGATCCACCAGCGCCGCCGCGAAGAGAGGATCCCCGAAGGCGTCCACGACGATTCGCGTCTCGTTCCCCGTCGGCCGCAGCCGCGCGATGATACTCGGCGCATACGCGCCGACTAACTGGTTCGCCTCTGCCCCCGACAGGACGGTCAGCGGCAGGAGCCACACCGACACATCCCCCGCGCCCGTCTCTAGCTCCACCAGGGTCACGGAAAACTCGCGGCCGCGCGAAGCGAGCGGGACAACGTCCAGCAGCCGGGCGGAGCGAATCGGCTCCGCCGCGGGCACGACACCAATCCGCTTGAGATAGCCGGGCGCCGCGTCGAGCAAAGCGTCGCGGCCCGGCCCCTCGAACAGGTCCTCGACATCGGTCAGCGGCAGGGTCGGAATAAGCGCGGGCGGCGCGGCGCGCTCGGCCAGATCGGCGTCGGCCGGCGGCTGAAGCGCGAACCAGTAGAAGCCGTAGGGCGCAAGGGTCACGAGATACGGAGCGGAGGTAATCGGCGGGAATGCCGCGCCGCCAAGCATCTCCGTCAGCGTCCACCCCGCGTGCTCGCCCAGGTCCAGCTCGACCGGCTGGGCGTCGCGGGACAGATTCGCTACTACGAGAATCGTCTCGCCTTCGTGGCGGCGCACGAAGGCCAGCGCCTTGCGGTTGTCGGGGTGGAGGAAGGTAATCGTGCCGCGCCCGAACGCCTTGTAGCGCTTGCGCAGGCGAATGAGCCGCTGCATCCAGGACAGGAGCGAGTTGGGGTTGCCGCTCTGCACCTCGACGTTGACCGTTTCGTAGCTGTACTCGCCGTCGCCGATGACCGGCAGGTAGAGCCGCTGGCTGCTCGCCTGGGAAAAGCCGGCGTTGCGGTCGGCGCTCCACTGCATCGGCGTGCGCACCCCGTCGCGGTCGCCCAGGTAGATGTTGTCGCCCATGCCGATCTCATCGCCGTAGTAGAGCACCGGCGTGCCGGGCAGCGCGAACAGCAAGCCGTTTAGCAGCTCGATGCGGCGGCGGTCGTTGTCCAGCAGCGGGGCCAGACGGCGGCGAATCCCCAGGTTGATGCGCATGCGCGGATCGCGGGCGTAGACGCGCCACATGTAGTCGCGCTCCTCCTCCGTCACCATCTCCAGCGTCAGCTCGTCGTGGTTGCGGAGGAAGGTCGCCCACTGGGCCGTTTCGGGAATGGGCGGCGTCTGAGCGAGAATGTCCAGGATCGGGAAGCGGTCTTCGGTGCGCAGCGCCATGTAGAGGCGCGGCATCAGCGGGAAGTGGAACGCCATGTGGCACTCGTCGCCGTCGCCGAAGTAGGGGATGGTGTCCTCCGGCCACTGGTTCGCTTCGGCCAGGAAGACGCGGTTGCGATACTTGCGATCCACGTGGCGGCGCAACTCCTTGAGGAACGCGTGCGTCTCCGGCAGGTTCTCGCATGACGTGCCTTCGCGCTCAAAGAGATAGGGAATGGCGTCGAGGCGTAACCCGTCCAGGCCGATATCGAGCCACTGCTCCATCGCCGCCATGATCGCCTGGCAAACGCGGGGGTTGTCGAAGTTGAGGTCCGGCTGGTGGTGGAAGAAGCGGTGCCAGTAGTAAGCCTGGGCGACCGGGTCCCACGTCCAGTTCGAGGTCTCGGTGTCGGTGAAGATGATGCGCGCGTCCTTGTACTTCGTCGGGTCGTCGCTCCAAACGTAGAAGTCACGCAGCGGGCTGCCTGGCGCGGCGCGGCGCGCGCGCTGGAACCAGGCGTGCTGGTCCGACGTGTGATTGCACACCAGTTCGCCGATGACGCGCAGGCCGCGGCGGTGGGCTTCGCGCACGAGCTGCTTGACGTCGCGCACCGTGCCATACGCCGGATGGACATCACTGTAGTCCGCGATGTCGTAGCCATCGTCGCGCCACGGTGAGGGGAAGAACGGCAGCAGCCAGATGGCCGTGATCCCCAGACTCTGAAGGTAGTCGAGCTTCTGCGTCAGGCCGCGAAAATCCCCCATGCCGTCAGCATTGCTGTCGCTGAACGCGCGCACGTGCAGCTCATAGATGATGGCGTCTTTGTACCACAGCGGGTCGTCCATCAGCATCAGCTCGCCGGTCGCAACTCCACTCTTCTGTATAAGAGCGCTCATAGCCGTCACACTCCTCCGAATTCGGTCGCGCAAATCGCGGCATTGTCTGATGGGTATGATACGAGATTTTGGGCAAAGCGCCACTCAGCCTTGCTGCGTAAGGACCGTTTCTTGCTAAGTTATGGCGTCGGAATACGCCTTGCCGTGTGAAACGCAAAGGCTCGAAACACGTCCCTAGATAGTCACGCAGGAGAAGGAAAAGAATGAGCAGCCAGCAGACACAACAGAAAGACCCCAGGCAGCAAGAACCGCAGAAGCCGCCGTTCCCCGAGCAGAAGCAGCAATACCCGGGCCGCGAGTCCGAGATGCGGCCCCAGCCCGATTTCGGCGAGCAGTCCTACAAAGGCTCCGGCCGGCTGACCGGCCGCGCCGCCGTCATCACGGGCGGCGACAGCGGCATCGGCCGCGCCGTTGCGCTCGCCTTCGCCCGCGAGGGCGCCGATGTCCTCGTTTCGTACCTGAACGAGGACAAGGACGCGCAGGAAACGTGCCGCGTGGTCGAGGCGGCCGGCCGCAAGGCCGTCGCGGTCGCGGGTGATATCAGCGACCCGACGCACTGCCAGCAGATTGTGGAGCGCGCCGTCAGGGAATTTGGCCGGCTGGATATCCTGGTCAACAACGCCGCCTATCAGATGTCGCGCGAGAGCCTCCTGGAGTTCTCCGACGCGGAAATCCAGCACACCTTCGGCGCTAATATCCTGGCGATGTTCTATCTGGTCAAAGCGGCCCTGCCCCACCTGAAGCCGGGCAGTGTGATCATCAACACCGCGTCCATTCAGGCCTATAACCCCACGCCCGCCCTGCTGCCCTACGCCTCCACCAAGGGCGCGATCGTGACCTTCACCAAAGGGTTGGCGCAGGAGCTTATCGAGAAGGGCATCCGCGTGAACGCTGTCGCGCCTGGGCCAGTCTGGACGCCGCTCATCGTGTCCACGATGCCGGAGCAGCAGTCGTCCAAGTTCGGGAAGGACTCGCCGATGGGCCGCCCGGCGCAGCCCGCCGAGCTTGCGCCGGTCTACGTCTTCCTGGCGTCGCAGGAGTCCAGCTACGTTAACGGCGAGGTCGTCGGCGTGACCGGCGGCAAGCCGCTGCCGTAACCTATGCCCCCACGGCACGGCCTCTCGACAGCACAACGCTTGCCGTCCTGTCGGCTTTGCGATATACTCACGCCACCCGCGAGATCGGGGCGAACAGGATGTGTTCCGGCCAGCACCTATTCAACGAGGAGGTGTCGTTATGTCGCAGGCCGATGTACGCCCGCACAACATGACCGACTACGAGGCCGAACGCCGCGACTTCAGATGGGAGGCGCCGGCCGATTTCAACTGGGCGTTCGACGTGGTAGACCGCTGGGCCGAGACGCCGGAGCAGCCGGCCATGCTGTGGGTCAGTCACGACGGCCAGCAAGAGCGCCGCTTCACCTACGCCGACTTTCGCCGGCGCTCGAACCAGCTCGCCAACGCCCTGGCGACCCTGGGCGTGCAGCGCGGCGACCGCGTGTTCTTGATGCTGCCGCGCGTGCCGGAGTGGTGGGAAGCGATCCTGGGCATCATGAAGGTCGGGGCCGTCTCCATGCCGGGCACGCCCCTGCTCACGCCGAAGGACATCGCCTATCGCGGCCAGGCCGCCGAGACGCGGGTCGTCATCACCGACGCGGCGAACGCCGCCAAGTTCGATGAAGTGCGCGGGCAGTGCCCGGCGTTCCAGATCATGATTGTCGTGGGCGGCGAGCGCGAGGGCTGGCGGAGCTACGAGTCGCTGGTGAGCGCGGCCGACGCCAGGCGCGAGCGACTGCCCACGCCCAGCGGTGACCCGTGCATGGTCTACTTCACATCTGGCACGGTTGGCTACCCGAAGATGGTGCTCCACACCCACGCCTCCTACCCTATCGGCCACGTCGTCACCGGGAAGTACTGGCTCGACTTGCAGCCGACCGACCTTCACTGGAACCTCTCTGAGACCGGCTGGGCGAAGGCGGCCTGGAGCAACCTCTTCGGGCCGTGGAACATGGGCGCGGCCCTATTCATCCACGACGGGCGCGGCAGGTTCAACGCCCGCGAGACGCTGGAGTTCTTGCAGAAGTACGGGGTTACAACCTTCTGCGCCCCGCCAACCGCCTACCGCATGCTCGTGCTGGAAGACCTCAAGGCGTACCAGTTCCCGCGCCTGCGCCACTGCGTGGGCGCGGGCGAGCCGCTCAACCCAGAAGTCATCGAGCAGTGGCGAGCGGCGACGGGGCTGACGATCCGCGACGGCTACGGGCAGACGGAGACGGTGCTGCTCTGCGGGAACTTCCCGCCGCTCGCCGTCAAGCCCGGCTCGATGGGCAAGCCGTCGCCCGGCTTCGACATCGCGGTCGTGGACTACGACGGCTCGATCCTGCCGCCGGGCAAGGAAGGCGATATCGGGGTGCGGGTGCACCCAACGCGGCCCGTCGGCCTGTTCCAGGAATACTGGCGCAACCCAGGCGCGACGACGGCGGCGATGCGGGGCGACTGGTACATCACAGGCGACCGCGCCGTCATGGACGAGGACGGCTACTTCTGGTTCGTGGGCCGCGCCGACGATGTCATCCTCAGCGCCGGCTACCGCATCGGGCCGTTCGAGGTCGAGAGCGCCCTGGTGGAGCATCCGGCGGTGGCCGAGGCCGCCGTCGTCGCCAGCCCGGACGAGCTGCGCGGCGAAGTGGTGAAAGCCTACGTCATCCTCGCGCCAGGCTACGAACCTTCCGAGGCGCTGGCCGCCGAGCTACAGGATTACGTCAAGAACGTCACGGCCCCCTACAAGTACCCGCGCGAGATCGAGTTCGTGACCGAGCTGCCCAAGACCATCAGCGGCAAGATTCGCCGCGTCGAGCTGCGCCAGCGCGAGCGGCAGCGCAAGACCCCGCCCCAATAGACGGCGAGAGCCGACCGAGGTCGGCGCTACGATTGTGCGTCTGTAGCGCCGACTTCAGTCGGCTCTCGTCGGTCTTACTTCGCCGCGCTCGCCGCGTCCTGGAACAGCGCCGCGTACTCGCCGTACCCCTCTTCCGCCAGCTTCTCGACCGGCACGAACCGCAACGCCGCCGAGTTGATGCAGTAGCGCAGGCCGGTCGGCGCGGGGCCATCCTCGAAAACGTGGCCCAGGTGCGAGTCGCCGTTCTTCGAACGCACCTCCTCCCGCACCATGAAGAAGCGGGTGTCCCGGCGCTCGACGATAGACTCCTCATCGAGGGGCTGCGTGAAGCTCGGCCAGCCACAGCCGGAGTCGAACTTGTCCAGCGAGCTGAACAGCGGCTCGCCGGTCACGATGTCAACGTAGAGACCGGCCGCCTTGTTGTTCCAATACTCGTTGCGGAACGGCGGCTCCGTGCCTTCCTCCTGCGTCACGTGATACTGCATCGGTGTGAGCCGCTGCTTCAGCTCTTCTGCGGACGGCCGGGTGTAATCGGACATTGTTGATCTCCTCTCTACCAACGCTTGATGTGTTCACGCTTTTGGATGATGGGAGGCCCTGCCCGCCTTACCTCAATAGATTACGCGCCGCTTACAGTTATCGCGCCTAGCCCGGCGTCGGCTCGGTGCCGCCGGGCTGGCGCGTGCGCGTGCGGAGCGAGCGCGCCTTCGACTGCAAGTCCTGGAAGAAGTCAGAATCGACGATCTCGCTCACCTGCTTCTGCCGCTTGCTCTCGTCAATCTCGATGCGCAACTGCTCGATTTCCTGGCGCAGGGCTTGCTCACGCAGGTACGAGTCCATGGCGACACCGGCCAGCGCCGACAGCGACTCCATCATCTGCTGGAGGTTGCGGTCGAACGGCACGATCTGGTTCGTCTCCGGGTCCCGCGCATCCACCAATTGCAGCACACCGACCACCTCGCGCTGCGTGTTGGTCAGCGGGATGGTCAGCATGGATATTGGCTCGAAGCCAAGTTTGGTCTTGAAATCGAGAATCTCTACCCGCTCGCTCCCGCGTGTAGACGGCCCGTCGGCGATGTTCACCGTCGCGCCCGACGTCACCACGGCCGCCGGCATGCTGTCGGTATTCGGCTGGCTTGAGGCGGGATCGGTAATCGGAACCGACTTGAACGGCACAGCCACGCCCGTTGTTCCACCGGCATACAGGTCGTTGACCTCGCAGCGCAGGATCACGTAGCGCAGGAAGTTGTCTTCCGTGCGAAGATAGAGGATGCCGGTGCGGGCGTGGCAGAACGTCATAGCATCCATGACCATGCGCTCCAGGAGGCGCGCCAGGTCCTTTTCAGCCGAGAGCTGCACGCCGATGGGGATGACTACGTTGAGCAGGTCGTCGGCGCGCTTCTTCTCGCGCGTCACCTGGCGCAGCGTCCGCTGCAACTGCGAGGTCATGGTGTTGAAGGTATTTGCCAGCGTACCGATCTCATCCCGCGACTCCACGGGCGCCGACGCCTCCAGGTCGCCGCCGGTGATGCGCTCGGCCACACCGGTGAGGCGGCGGACCGGGCCGGCAATCGAGGAGCGGAAGATGAGCGCGAGGAATATGCCGAGCACCACGGCGAACGCGCCGCCGACGGCGATGAGGCTGTTCGTCAGCACGAGATTCTGGCGTCCGTCGCCCAGGTCGCGCGTCAGGAGGAACTGCTGGTCGGTGACCATGGTGTAGAGCTTGCTCTTCATCTGGTCGGCCAGCGGCACGGCCTGGGTGGTGAACAGCTTGAGGTCCTGCCGCCACTCATCGCTCTCCAGAATGGCGAAAATCTGGTCCGGCAGCTTCAGGAAGGCCGCGTGGTTCTGGCTGATGCGGTCGAGCAGCGTTTGTTGCGTCGGCGACAGGCTGTTGCGCCGCCCTGTGAGCCGGTTGAGCGCCGCCAGGTTGAGCGCCACGTTGGCCTCATACTCGGCGCGGAACGCCGGATTGCGCGTCGTCGTGTAGCCGCGCAGGGCGGAGAGCATCGCGGCGAAGCTCCCCTGGAACTGGGCCATGTCCTGCAGGCCGATCATGTTATCCTGGCTCGGCTCGCGCGACCCTTGCAGCTCGATCATCTGGTTGATGTCAATCAGGACGCTGCCGGCGAGCTGTGTTCCCTGGGTTGCCAGGAGTCGGTACGCCGGCTCGCGGTCGAGCTGGTCGTCGCGCAGCTCAAACAGCTTGTCGGGCAGGGTTTCCCACTGGGCGTAGAGCGTCTGCAACTCCTGGATGCGTGTCTGGCTGTCGGGGTCCAGGCGCGGCGATAGCTCGGTGAGCTTGCGCAGGTTGGCGTCGAACGCCTCCGCCGAGTTGCGGTACGAGGCGCGGTCGAGCGGGTCGCCCAGCGCGAGGTAGCCGCGCACGTCGCCGAGCATGCGCAGCAGGTTGGCCTGGGCTTCCAGCGCGCCCAACGCCGCCGGCACGCGCACGTCGTCGGTGATCTGAATCTTCGCCGTGGCGACGCGGCTGCCTACAAAGCTGGTGAGTGCGCCGAAGAGCGTCACGAGCACCAGGATGCCAAAACCGAGCATCAGCTTCGAGCCGAGGCTCAGGTCATTGAAGAATCCAATAATGCCGCGTCGGCGAGTACTGGCCGCCGCAGAGTCGACTCCCTGGCCTGAAACAGCCTTCGAAGTCATGGCGTCGCCCGCCTCCAATCCTTGATGTTCCACGTCGTCGCATCCCACGGCGTCAGATCCACACCAGACAGCCCCAGGTTTGCGCCCAACACGTCCGCCTGGTAGACCATCGGGATCATCACCACGTCGTCGAGCTGCATATCCTCGAGTTGAGTATACAGCTGCCGACTTTTTTCCGGGTCCTGCTCGGTCTTCGCGGCTTGCAGCAGCGCGTCGTAGTCGGGGCGGCACCAACGCTCGACGTTCACGCCGGCCGCCCAGTTGTTTGCCTTCTGCGGTATCTGGTCGCACCGCCACTGGCCCATGTAGTTGCTTGGGTCAGGGCTGGGGTTGCGGTAGGCCGCCTCGATCATGTCGGCGTTGAAGCGATACATGCTGTCCGGGTTCGCAGCGCCCGCGCCGAACAGCACCGCCGAATCGACGATCTTGGTCGTGACATCCACGCCAATCGCGGCCAGGTCCTTCTGGATGATTTGCTGCGTCGCCTGCAGCATGCCGCTCGGCTTGCCTGCGAACACAACCCGCAGCTTGACACCATCTTTTTCGCGCACCCCGTCGCCGTTGGTATCCAGCCACCCTGCCTCGTCCAGCAGCGCCCGCGCCTTGTCCAGGTTGTAGTCATAGGCAACGCGCCGGTCGGCGGGAAAGATCGGCGGGGACACCAGGTTGTTGCCCGTCGGCTTGCCGGTGATGCCGTAGAGTTCGGCGATGGCGTCGCGGTTGATCGCGTGGGCGAACGCCTCGCGCACCCGCAGGTCGCCGAAAATCGGGTGCGGGAATTTCAGGTTCGAGCGCTCCCCATCCTCGGTCACGCGATTCGGGTCGGTCTGGTTCAGCATGAGGCGCTCGACCCGCGAGCCGAAGTTAGTGACCAGGCGGCCCTTCGTCGAGGACTTGAGGTCCTCCAGGTCCTGCGGCGAGAGCTGGCCTAGCTCATAGGCATAGTCCACCGTTCCTTCTTCCAGCACCGAGCGCGCCGCCTGCTGCGCCGTGCCGCCGCCGCGGTAGATGATGCGTCGGAAGGGCACCCGGTCCTTGTCGCGGTAGTAGGGATTCACCTCGAAGGTGATCTTGTTCGTGGGCATGAGCTGGGTTCCCAGCAGGAGCACCTCCTGGGGCTTGATGCCCGGCTCCATCACGCGGTACGGCCCGGTCCCGACCGGGAGAGTGTTGGCCGGGGCGCTTGCCGCGTTCGCGCCGTTGTACGCCTGGAGCACGTGGCGCGGCAGAATCATGCCCTGGGTGCCGACGAATGGGACGGCCCACGCGCTCGTCGGCGTCTTGAAGACCACCCTGACGGTGTATGGATCAATGACCTCCACCCGGGCGACATTGGAGTAGGACGACGCGGTGCTGGCCGCCGTCGCCGGGTCGGTCACATACTCATAGGTAAACAGGACATCATCGGCGGTAAACGGCTGCCCGTCGGACCAGCGAATGTCCCGCTTCAGCTTCCACGTCACCGACATTCCATCCTGCGCTACGCCCCCATTGTCGAGGGTGGGAATCTCCGCAGCCAGGAACGGCGTCAGGCGGCCCTGGCGGTCGAAGCTCGCCAGCGGCTCATACGTGATACGCGCCGGCTCGAAATCCTTGCTCGACAGCGTGCGATGCGGGTTGAGGGTCGTCGGGGCCTGCGGGTTGAAGATGCGCAGCGTGTCGTCGGCCTCCGCCAAGCTCGGCGTCGGGATCGGCGTCGGGGTCGGCAGATTGCTCGCGCTCGTCGCCGACGCCCCTGGCGGAGCCAGGCCGCAGCCGGCCAGGGTCGCGGCGAGGACGACGACGAGGAGCGCTAGGCACGCGCGCCGGCTGAGGGTTGTGAAACGGACACGCTTCATCTACAAATCTCCTGCGAGGTACGTCCTCAGCCTTTCTAGCGCCTCCGCGTCCAGCCCCGCCGAACCCCGACGATTGCCCGAAAACGAGCACGCGGTGACTTCAAGACCGAAATCAAAGCCCGTCAGCTTCACCGTCTTCCCAGCATCCGCGACCTTTGCGGCGACACAGGCGACATAGCCGCGCTGTGGCGCGAAGCTCGTCAAGCGCCACGCGCTGTTGGGAACCGTGGGATCCCACCACAGATCGGCGTCGCGGCGGCCAAAGACCTCGACCTCGCGCAGTGGCCGCGACAGGCCATCGCCCAATCCCTTCAACACAGCTTCCTTGCGCGTCCACGCCTCGAAGAAGCCGGCCAGCCGCTCGCTCTCGGGCAGCCTATCCCAGGCGGCGCGCTCCGCCGGGGAAAAAACCTGCTCGGCCAGGTCCGCCAGATCATCCAGCGGCCGCACTGGCTCGACATCCACGCCCACCGGCATCTCCAGGCTCACGGCCACGAGCGCCAGGCCCTCCGCGTGGGACACGTTGAATTCCAGGCGCTGCGGCACGGTCGGCGCCAGCATCGGCTTGCCATATGGTCCGTAGGCAAAAGCGACGGCGGCCGGGCTGCCGAGGTAGCGACGCAGCACATCGCGCAGCCCCTTGCGTGTCACGACGAACCGCGTGCGGTCGTCCGCCAGAGGTATCTGCTCCGCCCGTGTTCGCTCGTCCGCCGAGAGGACGTCTCTCCGCGAAACCCCCTGCATCTCGCGCGACCTCATCCCGGGCAACGTCAAAGGGAGGCGCCACACGTGGACTTCGCCAGGCGACACAGTGACACGTCGCGGAACCGCGCTCCGGAAGAGATCATCCATCGGTCGCGCCCTGTTCCGATGCCTGTCGCAGGCTCAATGGCCGCATGTCGGTCCATACCTGGCGAATGTGCGCCAGGCACTCGGCGTGAGTCCCTCGCAAGCCTTCCTCGCGCCAGCCTGACGGAACCGGCCGGTGGGCCGCCCACACCGAGTACTGGCCCTCGCCGTTGACCACGACGCTGTACTGAAGCCCGCCCTCAGCCTGTGGCTCGCTCATGGCGTCTCGACTCCTTCTCTCGCCGCCGGGGTCGCCGCGCGAAGGACGCGCGCCAGCTCCTCGATGGTCGGCGAGCGCAACACGGTGGCGAGCGGGAGCCGAACGCCAAAGGCTTTCTGCACCTGGGCGACCATGCGAACGATCAGCAGGGAGTGTCCACCTAGCTCCACGAAGTTGTCGCGCACGCCCACCGGCTCGACGTGCAGAACGCTCTGCCAAATCGCTGCCAGGCGCTGCTCCACATCGTCCCGCGGCGCTACGTAGGTGCGCGGGGTCTCGGACGGCGCGCTGTCCGGCGGCGGCAGAGCGCGCCTGTCCACCTTCCCGCTGGACGTGAGCGGGAGAGCCGCGAGGACGACGAACCGCGACGGAACCATGTGCGCCGGCAAGCGCGCCGCCAGGTATGCCCGCAGGTCGCGGCCCAGGGCAGTGCGATCAGGCGGCTGAGCGCGCGGGACCACGTAGGCGACGAGCGCCGCGTCCCTGCCACGCACGGTCCTCAGCACCACCTCGGCCTCCAGCACCGCCGGGTGGCGGCTCAGCGTCACAACGATCTCGCCTAGCTCGACGCGCATGCCGCGCAGCTTGACCTGATCGTCCAGCCGACCGAGCAGCTCGATCGCGCCGTCGGGCAGGTAGCGCGCCAGGTCGCCCGTCCGGTACAGTCGGCCGCCCCCGGTGTTCGTCCCCTGCCCATGCAGGTGCGCAAAGGGGTCAGGAATGAATCGCTCCGCCGTCAGGCCCGGCGCGTTGAGATAGCCGCGCGCCAGCCCGACGCCGCCGACGTACAGTTCGCCCGGCGCTCCAATCGGCAGCGGCTGGAGCGCCGGGTCGAGAATGTACAGGCGCGTGTTGGCGAACGGCCGCCCAATCGGCACGGTGCGCTGCGGGCCGAGTGCATCCGGCCGGCCGTCATAGTACGAGCTATCCACCGTCGCCTCGCTCAGCCCATACGAGTTGACGAGGCGCGTATCGGGGCCGCAGGCGGCCCAAATGCGCCAGTACTCGCCCACATACCACACGTCCGACGCCACGGCCAGGACGCGCATGAAAGCCAGCGTCTGCCCGGTCTCCTCCAGGTAGGGGAGCAGGGCGCGCATGATCACCGGCACAAACTCGGCGCAGTCCACCGCCTCCTGGCGCATCAGAGCGTACAGGCGGTCGGGCGCGAGCAGGAAGTCGAGCGGGCACAGCACGAGCTTGCCGCCGGAGCACAGGGCGCGCGCCCAATCGCCGCAGAACACGTCGAACGAGAAGTTCGCCATCTGCAGGTGGCTGTGCACGTCCGTCCGCAAGCCGTAGGCCTGTTCCCAGGCGCGGTAGGCGTTCACGAAGCTGCGGTGGCTGACCATGACACCCTTGGCGCTGCCGGTCGAGCCAGACGTGTAGACGACGTACGCCAGGCGCTGCGGCGCAAGCGGCCCCGCCACAGGCAGCGCGTCCCCGTCCACTTCAGGCAGGGGATCGTCCACGCAGATGACCGACGCCAGGTTGGCGAACTGCGCCGCGAAGCACTGTTGCGTGATGACGAGATGGACGCCGGCGTCGGCGAGCATGAAGGCGACGCGCTCTGCCGGGTACGACGGGTCAAGGGGCAGATATGCGCCCCCCGCTTTGAGGACGGCCAGCACAGCGACGAGCATGTCCGGCGAGCGGCCGATAGATAACGCCAGCACGCGCTCCGGCCCGACACCCAGGCGGCGCAGGCGGACGGCCAGGCGATTCGCTCGCTCGTTCAGCTCGCCGTAGGTCATGCGCGTGACCGCCACGTCCCCGGCCGCGTCGGGCAGGCCGATAGGGCTGACCACGGCGACCGCATCCGGCGTCTGTCGAGCCTGAGCCTCGAAAAGCGCGTGGATCATGGCGTCGTGGCCGAAGTCGCGCGCCGTGTCGTTCCAGTCCACGAGAATGAGACGCCGCTCGTCCTCTGTCAGCAGCCCAATGTCCATCAGGCGCGCCGACGGGTTCGCCGCCATGCCCTCCAGGATCACCGCCAGGTGTCCCAGCAAGCGCGCCATGCTCGCCGGCTCGAAGCGATCCAGGGCATACGTCAGCTCAAGCCCTAGCGCGACGCCGGGGTAGACGGTGAGGGTGACGGGGTAGTTAGTGCGCGAGTAGTAGCGCTCCATGTCAACGCAGACACCCGTCCAGCGCCCCTCGCCGGGGTTGTCGCCTGGATAGTTCTCGAACACGACGAGGGTCTCGAACAGCGGCTGTCCGCGCGGGATGTCGCTCCAGCCCTGGGCCACGACCAGCGGGGTATGCTCGTACTCGCGCGCCAGGGCCTGTTGCGCCTGGAGCGAGCGGAGCCAACCGAGTAGCTCGGCGTCTGGCGGGACGGCGACGCGCGCGGGCAGGGTGTTGATGAAGATGCCCACCATGTCGCCGATACCGTCCAGTTCGGCGGCCCGGCCCGCCACCGTCGCGCCAAAGACGACGTCGTCCTCGCCGCTGTAGCGGCTCAGCAGAAGCGCCCACGCGCCCTGTAAGAGGGTGTTCAGAGTCACCTGGCCGCGCCGGGCAAGCTCCCGCAGCCTCGTCGTCGCCGCCTCCGAGAGGCGCAGACGCGCCTCGCCGAACGGGTCGCCATCCGCGCCGTGGCCGGCGGCGGGCCGGTCGAGAAGGTGCTCGATCCGCAGCGACGTCGGCGTCTCGAACCCGGCCAGCGCCTGCCGCCAATACGCCTCGGCCCCATCGAGGGGCTGCTGCTCCAGCCAGGTGACATAGTCGCGGAACGGGCGGGCGGGCGGCAAATCGGGCGTTTGCCCGGCGACGAGAGCCGCGTAGGTCTCGAACACCTCGCGCAGCACGATGGCCGTGCTCCACCCGTCGAGCAGCAGGTGATGGTGGCTCCACACCAGCCGATGATCGTCGGCGGCGAGACGAATCAGCCCCAGCCGCATCAGCGGCGCTTTCGAGAGCGGGAAGCCCGCCTCGCGGTCCAGGTGGCGGAACTCCGCCAGGCGCGCGTCGCGCTCGGCTTCCGCCACGTCGCGCCAGTCAAGGACCTGCCACGGGAGCGGCGCGGTCTTGCGTACGACTTGCAGGGGTCGCTCGAGCCGCTCCCAAACGAAGACACTGCGCAAGGCGGGGTGGTGCGCCAGGACGCTCTCCCACGCGCGCCGCAGGGCGTCCACGTCCAGCGCGCCGCTCAGCCGCAGCGTCGCCTGCTGGAAGTAGACACCGGACTGGCTCGCCTCAACGGCATGATATAGCATCCCCTCCTGCATAGGTGTGAGGGGATAGATGGCTTCGATATTCTGGTCGGCCGCAGCGGGCCGTGGGGCAAGTGACTGCTGGTCGGTCATGGTGTCGGAATCTACTTCTTGGCGGGTCAAAGGACTATTCTAGCGAAGACAGGAGGTCGTCCAGCTCGTCCTGGCCGAGATGCGCATCCAGGAAGTCGGCAGGCGTGAAGCGGCCTACACTCTCGAATGACAAATGATAGGCAAGAGTGGATAATTCGTGAAACAGCGATTGAGCGAAGGCATCCGCCGCCGCCCTATCGAAAGCGACACAATCGTACGCAACCCACAGGTGAAGACGGTGATCCTCGATCCAGGTTACGATTTCGATAGGACGATGAGGGAAGGCGGCGGCTTCGCGCGTTGGTCGGAGGAGCGCCGCATCCACGGCCCACCCCCCCTCTGTCCCCGGCGATGTGTCCGTCACGCCGAGGTAACAGAATCCCAACGTGGACGGCGTCGTCGCGGCCAGGTCAGGCAGCAGGCCGAAGCCAATTCCCCCGGCGGGGACGCGGCGCAGTCTCTCTTTGATCATGATAACCGCCTGATCCGGGCTGTCCTGCCGCGCCCTGCACAGCGCCGCCAGATCGAGGGGGAGCGGAAAGGCGGCGAGAAACGGCCCGACTCCCCGCGTGACCTCGGCGCCGACGAGCGCCAGGCGCGCATCCGCCGTGATGGTGGCGAGACACGAGTCGGCTGCCAGAGCTTTCCCCACGGCCAGCGCCGCCGCCGCCAGGAGCACTTCCTCGGGCTGTGTGCGGTAAGGGGCCTGCGCCGCCATGAACGTGCGCGTCTCCTCCTCCGACAGCGTCACCCGGGCGTGATGCCGCGCCCCGTCGGGCGGGCCGGCAAACACCGGCGGCGAACTCGCCGCCAGGGCGTCTTGCCAGTAGACCCACTGCCCGGCCGCCATGTCGGCGGCGCCGGCCACCCCCGCGCTCCAACGGAGGAACGACGCGCTCGGCGGCAGGCTGACCGGCGCGCCGCGCTGCGTCTGTCGGTACGCCGTCTCCAGGTCGGCCAGGAGAATCGGCCACGAGGCTGTGTCGGCCGCGAGGGCGTGGGCCGCGAGGGCGAGAACAGCGCCGCGGGTGTCCATCTCGAAAAGGACGACGCGCACGAGCGCGCCAGCGGTCGGGTCGAGGTCCGCGGCGAGGCGGCCAATCCGCTCGTCTAGCCACGGCCCGGTGTCGGGCGCGCGCTCGACGGTCAGCGCCACAGCCTCCGCCCCATCCACCGCCCAGGCCCGCCACGCGCTGCCGTCACCGCTCACGCGCAGGCGCAAGGCGTCGTGGCGCCCCGCCAGGACGGCAAGGGCCACGGTCAGTGCCGACACGTCGAGCGCCTCTTGCGTCCGCACCACCCGCACCGACCAGGCCTGGCGACCGCTTGCCCCGGCGTCGAGCAGCGCGCGCTGGTAGGGTGTCAGAGGCACATCGCGGCCGGAGTCCAGGGCGGCAAGCGCCGCAAGCGCGGCGATCGTGGGATGCTCGAAGATGAGGCGCGGGGTGAGGCGCAGCCCGGCGCGCTGCGCCGCCGCCACGAGGCGGATGCTGAGAATCGAATCGCCGCCCAGGGCGAAGAAGCTGTCGTTGACACCGACGCGCTCCAGCCGGAGCAGGTCGGCCCAGATAGCGGCCAGCGCCGCTTCCGCCGCGTTGCGCGGCGCGACATACGCCGACGGCGGCGGGTTCTGGGCGAGACGCAGCGGGGGCAGCGCGCGGCGGTCAATCTTGCCATTCGACGTCAGCGGGATGTCGTCCAGCGGCACAATCCCCGCTGGGAGCATGTGCTCCGGCAGCCGGCCGCGCAGGAACGCCGTGAGGGTCAGGGGCAGGTCATCGGGGACGGCGGACGCGGCCGGCACGACATACGCCGCCAGATGCTTCTCCCCGCGCTCGTCCTCCCACACGGTCGCCGCCGACGCTGCCACGGCTGGGTGCTGCGTCAGCGCCGCGGCGACCTCGCCTGG
Source organism: Anaerolineae bacterium (assembly GCA_046328525.1). Classification (GTDB taxonomy): domain Bacteria; phylum Chloroflexota; class Anaerolineae; order Epilineales; family JAHCIE01; genus JBDHWG01. The sequence goes on along the minus strand of JAXLWK010000003.1, from coordinate 41,657 downwards.
CTCGACGCGGTAGCCGCGAATCTTGACCTGGTCGTCTACCCGCCCCAGGAACTCGACAACGCCATCCTCCCGCCAGCGCACGCGGTCGCCCGTGCGGTAGAGGCGGGCGGCGCGCGGGTCGCTGCCTGTCAGGGGATTCGGGACAAAGCGCTCGGCGGTCAGATCCGGCCTGTGAATGTAGCCGCGGCCGACCGTGTCGCCGCCGATGTACAGCTCGCCCGGACGGCCGACAGGCGCCGGCTGCATCGCCGAGTCCAGGATGTAGACGCGTGTGTTGGGCAGGGGGCGGCCGAGCGGGATCGGGCCGGCCGCGTCGGCCGGCAGGATGGGGTAGGTCAGGACGCCGACGGTGGTCTCGGTCGGCCCGTAGTGGTTGAAGGCGCGGCAGTGCGGCGCGAGGGCGTGGACGCGGGCGACGAGGGCCGGGCTGGCCGCCTCGCCGCCGAGCACGAGGCGCTGGCGGGGCAGCGCGCGGGCCGGCTCCGCCGCCGACAGCAGGGCAGCCAGGTGCGACGGGACGATCTTGAGACAGTCAATCCGGTGGCGGGCGACGTAGTCGGCGAAGGCGTCGGGCGTGGCGGCGCGCTCCGACGCGATCACGTGCAAACAGCCGCCGCGCGCCAGCGCCGGGAAGATCATCGTGTTGCCCAGGTCGGCGGCGAACGTCGAGACGAGGGCGTAGGCAGCCGACGCGGGCAGGTCCAGGGCCGCCACGACGCCCCGCAGATACGCCATGACCTGGCGGTGCTCGATGGCGACGCCCTTCGGTTGGCCGGTGGAGCCGGAGGTAAACAGCACGTAGGCGAGATTGGCAGGCCGGGCCAGGTTCGGGAGCCTCGCGGGCGAGGCGCTGTCGTCCGAGTCGTCCACACACACGACGGGGACGCCGATGGGCGGCATGCGCTCTACGAGCGAGCGGCGGGTGACGAGGGCGGCGGCGCGGGCCTCGCGCAGCAGGCGGCTGACCCGCTCGGCGGGCTGGTCCACGTCCAGTGGCAGGTACGCGCCGCCGGCCTTGAGGATGGCGAGCAGCGCAACGACCGTCGCGGCGGAGCGGTCGAGGTAGATGCCGGCCACCGCCTCTGGGCCGATGCCCACCGCCCGCAGACGCCACGCCAGGCGGTTGGACAGCTCGTCGAGGTCGCGGTAGGTCAGGCGCGTGTCTTCGTAGACCACCGCGAGCGCGTCGGGTGTCCGCGCCGCCTGGGCCGCGAAGACCTGGTGAAAGCACACAGCGACGGCGTTGTCGGTCCACGGCGCGGTCCACGCGGTCAGGATCTGATGCTCCTCCTCTGGCGTGAGCAGGCTCACGCTATCCAACGGGAGAGCGGGTGAGGCTACAAACCGCGCCAGGATCGCGGCCAGGTGGCCGAGCATGCGCGAGGCGGCCGTGTCGCCGAAGCGGGCGCGGTCGTGCTTCAGCCGCAGTAGCAGCGACCGATCCTGGTAGGCCAGCAGGGTGAGGGGGTAACTCGTGCGACCGAAGACGTCGAAGTCGCGCTGCTGCCAGGCTCCGCCAAGGGCCTTGAGGCGGGTGTCGAGGCGGAAGTTTTCGTAGACGACGATGCTGTCGAAGAGCGGCGCGCCGGGCGGCAGATCGCTCCACTCCTGGACGCTTGCCAGCGGGGTGTGTTCGTGCGCCCGAACGGCGAGGGATTGCGCCCGCAGTTCGCGCAGCCACGCCGCGATGGCCTGCTCGCCCCTGACCCGCGCGCGCATCGGCAGCGTGTTGATGAGCAGACCGATCATGCGATCGGCGCCAACGCCGCCCAGCGCCGAGTGGCGGCACGTGCGCGTGACCCCGAACACGACGTCGTCTTCACCGCTGAGACGGCTCAGCAAGAGCGCCCATGCGCCCTGGACGAGCGTGCTGACCGAGACGCCGATGGTGCGCGCCGTGACCGTCAAGCCCGCCGTCGTCTCCTCGGACAGCCACAGCTCCTGCATGCCGTAGTCGTCGTCGGGCGGCGGCGGCGCGGCCGGCCGGATGTCCGGCAGCGGGGTCGGCGCCGCGAAGCCGGTCAGCAGATCGCGCCAGGCCGCCGCGGACGCGGCAGGCGCCTGGTCTTGCAGCCAGAGGATGTAGTCGCGGTAGGGACGGGCGGGCGGCGGCGACACGCTCTCGCCGCGCTGGAACGCCTCGTAGAGCGCAAAGACCTCTTGCAGCAGCAGGTCGTAGGAGCGGCCGTCTAGCAGGGCGTGGTGAAATGTCCAGACAAACCGAAACTCGGCGTCGGCCCACTGGACGACAGTCAGGCGCATCAGAGGGGGGCGGTCGAGGGCGAAGCCGCGTCGCCAGTCGTCGCGGCAATAGCGGGTCAGGCGGCTCGGCTGCTCGTCCGCCGGAACGGAGCGCCAGTCTTCGAAGGCGATGGGGAGGGCCACCTCGCGGTACACCGCCTGCGCCAGCCCCTCGCTGCCCGACCAGCGGAAAGCGGTGCGCAGCACGGCGTGGCGCGCGGCCGCCTGCCGCCACGCTTGCTCGAACAGGGGCAGGGACAGGCGCTCGCGCAAGACGCCCACAATCTGCTGGACATCTACCCCCGCCGCGACGCCGAGCAGGTTGTGAAACAGCATGCCGGCCTGTAGCGGCGACAGGGGGTAGACGGCTTCGATGGCAGCGTCGTCCCGATCCTCGGTCACAGCCAGCTTCCTTCCCCTCTCAGTCCAGCTTGTCGTAGAGCCGGTTCAGCTCGCGCGGGCGGCTGCGGGTCAGGTCCACAATGCGGTCGTTGGCCTCGCGCAGGCGCGCACTCAGCACCTTGATGAGTTCCAGGGACACGTCAGGGTACTGGCGAGACAGGGCGACAAGCGGCTCGCGGCGCAGCTCCAGCACGTCGGTGCTTTCCAGCGCAACCGCCGATGTGGAGCGGGGGTGGTCGTCGAACAGGTCCATCTCGCCGAAGTACGAGTTCGAGCTGAGCGTCGCCAGGCGCGCCACCGACCCACCGCGTTTCTCGTGCTCGATGCCGACTTTGCCATTCACGATGACGTACAGGACACCGCCCGGGTCGCCAATGTTATAGATCGAGCCGTCCTGGGCATACGTCCGCTCCTCGCAGACGCTCGCCAGCACGCGCAGCTGTTCGACAGTCATCCCCTCGAAGAAGGGAACCTGCTTGAGGAAGATCACCCGTTCAATGGTCGAGAGCATCACCCCTCCCTGAGCTATGGCCTCTGCCGAGACCTGGACCCCCAGCGCCCGCTGAGCGGCGCGCGCCGCTTCCCGAACATCCACCTCCGGCTCCGCCTGCGCCGCGGTCAGCAGCGCCTCGATCGTCTGACGCGATAGACCGGCTTCTGGTCCCGCGTCCGCCGCGCCCCGCTCGTCCGTCTTGCGCCGGCCGAGGAACATGCGGAACGTCGCCCGCTCGGTTTTGTCCCCGGCAGCGCCTTCACCCTCGCCCTCGCCGGACGCCTCGTCACTCGTTCGCCCACCCAACTGAAGGTGGAAGGACGCCTGGGATGCGACGGGGCGCGGCGGAAGCTCGCGCTGCGCGGAGAGCGCCTCCGCCTCGGTCGGGCCGATCTCGCCCAGGGCGTACAGCGCCACCGCGCGAAGCAGGCACTCAGTGGGTGGCGACGCCAGACGTTCGAGTGTCTGGAACGGCGCGAGCGGCTTGACGCCCCACGTCTCGTCTGCCAACGCCGCCACATGCGACGGTTGTCTATGTGGATCGCACAGGGTCGAGACGAGGGCGCCCATCTGCGGCGTGGTCAGCGCCTCCAGCGCCTCAGTGGCATCGGCCCGCGCCGTCGTCACGCCACACAGATGCTGCCGGATCATGGCGGTGTTGGGCGACGTCTCAAGCCCTGTCAGCAGCTGAAACACATCGTTCTGGCTGGCCGCCGCGCTCTCGCGCAAGGCGTCGTTCAGGACCGCCACGCCCGGAAAGGGCGGCAAAGGCTCGACGGCGTAAAGCATGACGTAGGTTTCATACGCGCGACGCAGCGCCTGGAGCATGTAGTCCTGGATGAGCTGCTTGTGGGCGCGGCGGTCTACGCGGCACAGGACAATCGCCGCGCCTTCGCGCATCGCCAGCGACGCCGACCGCAGGCGCGGCGCGAGAACGTCTACGACCGGCAGCCCGATTTGCGCGAGGGTATCTACTGCGCTCGCGCGCACGGCGGGGCTACGGTCGCCGAGGGTGTCGGCGATCAGCGGGACGGCCCCGTCGGCCCAGTGCGCCGCTCGTCCGAGCAGCATCACCGCCTGCTGCCGCACCGGCTCGTCTTCGTCGCGCGTGGCAACCGCGAGGGCCTGGAGCAGATCGCTGGCGAACGGCTCAGTCGGCGCATCGGTCAGGACGCGGTCCAGACCGTGCAGCGCCTGAAGCTGGACGATATCCGACGGGTCCCCCAGGAAAGGAACAAGGGCCGCGCCCACCCTGGCCGCGTCCTTCTGCTCGCACAGCGCCAGGATGCCGGCGGCGCGGAACGTCGGGTCGGGGTGGGCAATCAGGGCGTCTAGCGCCTGGGTCGCGGCGGGCGAGACGTCGAGCATGTCGGCGTGGGCCAGGGCGGAGAGAACGGCCACGCGCACGTCGAGGTCGGGATCGGCGACCATGCTGAGCAGGCGCGGCAAGCGCCGGGCGACGGTTTCCGGCGAAAGCCGCTGCAATCCCACGATGCCCGACAGCCGCACGCTGGCGGCAGGGCTGGCGAGGCAATCCAGATACATGTCTTCGACGGCGGGGGCGGAGACGCCCGAAATGGACAGGGCATCGAGGATGGCCGAGCGCTTCTCCTCATTGGGCGCTTCGCGCGCCATCGAGACGAGGATGGGGATGGCATCGTCCCCCCCGACCCGCAGCATGAGCTGCGCGAGGAACACGGTGAGATCGCGGCTCTGGCTCTCGTCTAGCTGCTCCCGCAGGAGGGCCAGGGCCTGGGGGTCCGCGACCATGACGGGTGATGCGTCCTGGTGCAGCATCGAGGTGTAGTCCTCTTCGCGCAGCATTCGCACCACGGCGTCGCTGTACTCGCGCCGCACTACGAGGGAGACCGCCAGGTAGACGACGGACAGCGCCAGGACAAGGCCGCCGACGAACCACTCCGACTGCGCCGCCAAGGGCAGCAGGAGCAGCAGGCTGCCGCCGAAAGCGCCCAGCGGCCCGACCAGGCCGACCGCCAGAGAGCGCGCCCTGGCGCGCATTTTCAAGGGCACCGCGTTGAACAGCAGCCCCTCGACGGGGAACTGAAACGCGGCGCGAAACGCAGATCGGTCCAGGTAGGCGGCCGAGGCGCTGGCAGCGCCGGGAACCGCGAAGAGCCAGCCGGCCGTGAAGAGGTTCATGACCGGGTAGATGAGGCTGGTCGCGCCCAGGCCGAAACGGGCGATGATGCGGCTCAGCCCGAAGAGCAGCAGCGGCAGCGCCACGACGTTGCCCAACGCGCCCAACAACCCCAGGTAGCTCGCCAACTCCGCCTGTGTCCGGAACGCGCCCAACAAGAGCTGGCTCGAACGATACTCGATGAGCGCCAGCAACATGAGCAAGACAAACCCCGCCGCCATAACCCAGCGCAGATACGGCGATTGATGGGTGTACTGCGCGCCCTCGCGCAGGCTCGTCACATAGCCGACACGGGCCACGGGGCGCGCGCGCTGCCCCGCCTCGGCGCGATTAGCGGCGAAGTGGGGCGCGGCCCAGACCAGGCTAATCGAGGCGACATACGAGAGCAACCAGATGATGATGATGCCCTCGGGCGAGAACCAGCGGTTGAGGACGACCATCGTCAGGCCGGCGACGATCAGCCCGACACGCATGCCGGCCAGAACGACGGGCACGACCCGCTTGGCCGCCTGGGCATCGGTGAAGCCGGTGATGAACGTGACGAGGTGGGGGTTGTAGACGGGCAGCCACGCGACGTACAGGAGGTACAGGATGGGGTACGCCAGCAGCGAGCCTTGATGAAGTAGGAACAGACCGAGGAGCAAGCTCAGAACACCGACGACGTAGATGGCAACCATCAGCCGGCCGTTGGAGAAGACCGGCGCAAACGCCGAGTAGAACGCCGCCCCCAGAATGGAGAGAACGGCGGCCGCGCCCAGGATCCAGGGCAGCGAGCCGATCCCGACGACCTTTAGAAGCCCGGCGTAGGCAACGGTACTCCCCCAAATGGCGCCGACCGTCGTCACCCCGATCAGGGCGAACAGGATAAGGACGAGAGGCCATTCGGAGTCTTCGATTTTGAAGAGATCAGACGAGAGTCGCGCGATGGACGTCATGTCTATCCGTAGCTAACGGCGGCCCAAGAATGCACCCTCCGATGCCATGACGATGACAGCCCCCCCTGTGCGAGCGCCGCTACGACAGGAGCGTCGCGGCAATCTGCTTGTAAGTCGCCGTCACAGGATGCGTTGGGTATTGCACCGAAAACACCCCCGAGCTGGCAAGCAGCATCAGCTCGTCCGAATGGGGCAAGACGCCGGCCACCGGACAGTGATACGTCCGCTCGACGCGCTCCTTCACCGTGTCGAGGCCGAGGGACACCGGCACTTTGTTGAGGATGAGCACGAGCTTGGGTACCTCCAGCTTGCGCGCCACCTCGACGGTCACGGCGGTTCCCTGGTAATCCTGCTGGTCGGGGCGAAGGATGATCGCCAGGGCGTCGGAGATGGCGATGGACAGCAGCGTCTGCTCGTTGAGGCCCGGGTGCGTGTCAATCAGAAGCAGGTCGAGCTGAAGCGCGTCCAGCAAGCGGTTGAAGCCGTCGTTCAGCAGGCCCACATCGTAGCCCTCGCGCAACACGCGCGCGATTTCCCCCGCCTTGATGCTCGACGGAATGAGGAAGATCTTGCCGGGAATGTGCGCGCCGAGGCGATCGGTCACGTCGAGCGCCGCCTCTTCGATCTCGCACTGGCCCCAGAGGAAGTCATTCAGGGAATGCACCATGTCTTCTTCTTCGATGCCGAACAGGACATGGATGCCGGGCGACTGAATGTCGGTATCAACGACGCCGACGCGGTAGCCTTGCATGGCGTAGATGGTCGTCAGGTTGGCCGTCGTGTTCGACTTGCCGGTACCACCTCGAAAGGAGTGGATCGACATGATTTTAGACACTGGTTTCTCTCCTCACAGCGAGCATCGTGATGTCGTCGAACTGCGCGGCGGTCGCAATATGCTCGCGCAGACCCAGCTCGATGTCTTCGAGCAGGACGGCCGCCGACGGCGCCGGTTTCTCGATGAGCTTCAGCAGGCGCGGCTCGCCGAACAAGTGGTTGCCCGGGTCCTTGGCCTCGGTCACACCGTCGGTGTAGATGAGCAACGTATCGCCCGGATCGAGGTGCGCGAGCTGGACGGGGTAGGTCATCTGGGGCAGGATGCCCACCGCCGGCCCATTCACGCCGAGCCGCGCCTTCACCACCCCATCCTGGAAGATGATGGGCGATTCATGACCGGCGTTCACATAGTATAGGTCACCACTCGCCGGATCAAGAATCCCGAAGAACACCGTGGCGAACATGTTGGTCGCGGCGTGGTTCGTGACGATGTAGTTGTTGGTCAGCTCGACGGCCATCTTGAGCGCGATATTGCCGCCCCGCAGGAGGATGCGCCGCTCCTCCGCGCTGACATCCATCACCATGCTCATCGGATAGTTCTGTTGGGCGAAAGCGCGCAGCATGCTGCGGAAGAGCGCCATGAACAGCGCCGCGCCCACGCCTTTATCGCACACGTCGCCGAGCACCAGGGCCACCTTGCTCTGGTTCGGCAGGAGGAATGAATCGTAGAAGTCGCCCGCCACCTGCCGCGCCGGCGCGAAGCGCGCCGCGATCTCGTAGTTTCGCGGCTTCGGCAGTGTCTCCGGCAGGAAGCTGAGCTGAATCTGATGCCCGATCAGCACGTCCCGCTCGTACTTCTCGCTCTCTTTCAGCGCCGCCTCGGCGATCTTGACGCGCTGCTTTTCGAGGTTCGCGCTGATGCGGGCGCGCACGACCACGGGGCTGAACGGATGCCGCAGGTAGTCGTCGGCGCCGGCGGTGATGGACTGCTCGGCCGCCGGAATGCCATTGAGGTCGGTCAGGACGAGGATCGGGATGCCGCGCAGCGCGTTGTCCGCCTTCATCGTCTGCATGAGGTTCGGCGACGCCGCATCCAGGATGGATACGTCTACGCAGACCAGGTCGAAGGGTCGCTCCGCCAGCTTCTCCAGGGCCTCGGCCGCCGTCTCGACGCTCTCGACCTGGTACCCCTCGCTGCGCAGCAAGCGCGACAGCGAGTCGCGCGTCTCGTGGGTTTCGGCCACGATGAGCAGGTCGCCGTGGGGGTCGCGGTTCATGACGAACACGTTGCGGTTCACCCCGTCCACGTAGCGGTAGATGAAGTTGTCTACGCTCTGGATCGCCAGGTAAACGCCCCACCCACCGATGTCCCGTTCTTCGAGCGGGCGGTCGAAGTCCTCCTCCTTCGGCGGCGGGCGCTTGGTGGGGTCGTACGCAACCGCCGTGTCTTCGAGGGTCAGCACGAGGGCATGCTGGTCAACGCCCGCCTTGACCGCGATCGAACCGGCCAGGCCGGCCTCGTCGTAGCCGTGGGTCACGATATTCGTCGCGACTTCGTCCACGGCCAGGGCGAGGTCGTAGGATCGCCGCTTGTTCAGCCCGGCCTGAGCCGCGGCAGCCATCACGTACTGGCGGATTGCACCCAAAGCCTGAAGTTTGCCATCTACGATCAACGGTTCCATGACGCTCTCTCCGCAGAAGGGACAGTATCCGACTCTGGGCGCGTACCGCCCGTGGCGCTAGGCCTGGTAGCTATCCTGCACGATGATGCTGCGGTCCACACCCGTCTTCTGGAGTGTACTGAGCACCTGCTCCGTCGGCGCGATGGCGTAGATGTCCACGTTCGCGCCCATCTTCTGCTTGGCGAAGATGAGGACGCGCACGCCGGCGCTTGCCATGTATTCGAGGCCCTGCATGAAGAGAACGAGGCGCTGCGGGTGGCCGGTCGCCGCTTCCTCGATTGTGTCGCGGAAGGCCGGCGCCGCCGTCGCGTCCAGCTCGCCGTCCAGCGTGATCTTCGCGGCGTCGTCGCTCATGTCGAGGGAACAATTGAAAGCCATCGTTACGCTCCTTTTCGTCGTTGGTGACGCGGTGGAAGGTTATCGGCCGACCAGGATAGCGGAGGACCGGCCGGACAGGTAGATCGTGCCCTGGTTCGCCAGGGGTGGCTCGCTGCCAGGCTCCCAGATGTCGTCCGGCGAGCCAGCGCCGGTGTTGGCGAACACGTGCCACTGCTGGCCGGGCGGCAGGCCAGGCAGCGCGAAGTCGAGGCCATCCCAGTGCATGTTGAGGATGACGTAGATGAAGTTGTCGGGCGTGGTTCCGCCGCGAGCATGGCGGCCGTCGAGGAGGAACGCGATCACCCGGCTCGACTCGGACCAGTCGGCGCTCCACGCCTGCGTGCCGTGCCAGCTGATGTCCGGGTAGCCCGTGCCAAGATAGTCGGCGTTGCGGAAGTGAGTCGTGTTGCGGAGCGCGGGGTGCGCGTGGCGGAACGCGACGAGGCGCTGCACGAAGCGCAACAGGTCCGGGTTCTGGTTGACCAGATTCCAGTCGAACCAGCTCAGCTCGGTGTCGTGGCAGTAGGCGTTGTTGTTGCCGTACTGCGTGCGGCCGACCTCGTCGCCCATGACAAACATCGGCACACCCTGGCTCACCATGAGCATGAGCATGGCGTTCTTGATCTGCTGGCGGCGCAGGGAGTTGATCCAGTAGTCGTCGGTTTGCCCTTCCCAGCCGCAGTTCCAGCTATCGTTGTCGTTGGAGCCGTCGTTGTTGTTCTCGCCGTTGGCCTCGTTGTGCTTATCGTTGTACGAGACAAGGTCCATCAGGGTGAAGCCGTCGTGAGCGGTGAAGAAGTTGATGGACGCTGTCGTGCCGCGCCCCTCCCACTCGTAGAGATCCGGCGACCCCTGGAGGCGCTGCGCCACCTCGCCCACCACGCCCGGCTCCCCCTTGAGGAACTTGCGCATGGAATCGCGGTACTTGCCGTTCCACTCTGCCCAGCGCCCGTAGGCCGGGAACGAGCCGACCTGGTACAGGCCACCCGCGTCCCACGCCTCGGCGATGAGCTTGCACTTGCCGAGGATCGGGTCGTAGGCCAGGGTCTCCAACAGCGGCGGGTTCGCCAGCGGCGCGCCCCACGGATCGCGCCCCAGAATGGCGGCGAGGTCGAAGCGGAAGCCGTCAATGTGATACTCCGCCGCCCAGTAGCGCAGGCAATCCAGCACCATGTTGCGCACAATCGGGTTATTGCAGTTTAGGGTGTTGCCCGTGCCGCTGAAGTTGAAGTAGTAGCCTTCCGGCGTCAGCATGTAGTACGTCTGGTTGTCAACGCCCTTAAAGGAGATGTACGGCCCGTACTCGTTGCCCTCGGCCGTGTGGTTGAACACCACGTCCAACATGACCTCGATGCCGTGGCGGTGCAGCTCTTTGACGACCGTCTTCAGCTCGTCCACCTGCATCCCGTACTTGCCCGTCGCGGCGAAGCCTGCTTTGGGCGCGAAGTAGGCCACCGTGCTGTAGCCCCAATAGTTGTAGACGCGCTCGCCGGTTTGCGGCAGAACGCGGCTGCCGTCGAACTCGTCGAACTCGAAGATGGGCAGCAGCTCGATGCAGTTGATGCCCAGATCTTTCAGGTAGGGAATCTTCTCTCGAATCGCGGTGTACGTCCCCGGATGCTTCACACCCGACGACGGGTGGCGCGTGAAGCCGCGCACGTGCGTCTCGTAGATGACCAGGTCCTCGATGGGGATTTCCAGGGGGCGGTCCCCCTCCCAGTCGAAGTCGTCGTAGACGAAGCGGCCGCGATACTGGTAGACGTCGTTCCAGTCGGGCTCGTGTCCCCAGACATCGCGCCCCGCGACAATCTTGGCGTAGGGGTCGAGGAGGATCTTGTCCTTGTTGAACCGCTGGCCGCGCTGCGGGTCCCACGGTCCGTCCATCTTGTAGCCGTACTCGATGTTCTCGTAGCCGATGTCGAACACGACCATGGTGAAGACGTTGCCGATGCGGAACTCGTCCGGGAACGGAATCTCGACCAGGGGCTGGCTCGCGTCCTTCTCGAACAGAACCAGGGTGCAGCTCGTGGCGTGGCGCGAGAAGACCGAGAAGTTGACGCCGCCGGGTACGAACGTCGCCCCGAAGGGGAAGGGCTTGCCAGGCCGCAGACGATAGCCGTTATAGGTGTGGGTGGGGTGGACGTCAATGCGCTCCACGGCAAACCCGCCCGCCTGAAGACTCTCCGATTGCTCCATCGCGCTCCTCCTACGCTTCCACGGCCTTGAGGCCCTCGTCCAGGGTGTCGCAGTGGACAAAGAAATTCAGAAAGCCCGTCACCGACATGGTATCCTGGATTTCCTCGGACAGGCCGACGAGCACGATGCGGCCCCCCTTGGCGCTAATCTGGCGGTAGCTGGCAAGGAGCATGCGCAGTCCGGCGCTGGACATGTACGGGACCTGGGTCATGTCCAGGACGATGCGCGCGCCCGGCGTCGCCAGGGGCAGAATCTGCGCCTGGACGGCCGGCGCCGTCCCGCCATCAATGTCCCCGATAAGCTCGACCACCGTCACCTGCTCCGCGGTCTTGATGTTGATCTCCATGCTGCGCACTGCCTCCCATCGTAGTCACAACAACACGCGCTTCCGCCGCGCCGCTCTCAAAAGCCCCCTAACCTGGAGCGCCTACGTCGGGACGATGCGCACCTTGACGCGCACCTGCTGGTCAGTCTCCGGCAGCTTCACGGTCAGCCCGGCCGCGTCGAAGTCGCTGTAGGGCTTGTCGTCCACCCACACCGCGTCCAGGCGAATGCTGCCCGGCGGCAGGATGTCGGGGGAGACGCGCAGGATGCGATCCTTGAAGCCGTTGGGGTACGGCTTGAAGTACATGTCGAGCGGCTGCTTGGTGATGAGCAGGTTGATGTACGTCTGGGAAAGGTAGCACAGCTCGCCGGAGTGGTACATGCTCATCGAGTGGCTGCCCTTGAAGCGCTCCGTCCCGACAAGGAACGGGATGCCGTTCGCCAGCACGTTGAAGTACACCGCGCCGTCGTCGTGGTCGAGGAAAAAGGCGTTGTAGAACGCCGCCGACTCGCGCGCCAGCCGCAGGTAGTCCTCGTCGCCCAGGACGCCGCGCAGAATCTGGTACGCCAGGATGCCCTGCTCCTGCTGCCACCACGCCTTCCGATCGTGGAAAGCGTAGCGGTGCCACTCCTGGCCGGGCTGCGTCACGCGCTCCATCACGTCGTACCAGCCGCCGCGCTGCTGATCGCCGCCGATGCTGGGCATGCGCTTGGCAATCTCGCGCGCCAGCGCCTCGTACTCTGGCTTCGGCTTGAGGCTGTACATGCGCATCAGGTTCCAGGCGATCTTCAGGTTGTGGCCGACGACGCCGCGGTTCTGCTGCCACATGTGGGTCTGGTCCTGGGACCAGTCCTCGAAGAACTTCTCCTGGACGAAGGGGCTGTGGTCGTAGTCCGGGAAGTGGCCGGCAATGGTGTCGAAGGTCTTCTCAAGGAACGTGCCGTAGCGCTCGTCGCCCGTCGCCAGGTAGAGGTTGATCAGGTAGGCGGGGGCGTGGTCGCCGACCGAGTTCCAGTTCTTCTTGCCCTTGTTCGGCCCCAGCGACTCGCTGCGTGGGTCGAGGGTGATCGGGTCCAGGTGCGAGAAGTAGCCGCCCTTCTCCTTGTCCTCGAAGAAACGGTCGAATAGGTCTACCGTCATCTCGGCGTCGGCCATGATGCGCGGGTCGCCGGTGATGCGGTACGTCTGGATGGGGCCGGCCAGGGCGTAGATCTGCTCGTAGGCCGGAATGGCGTCGAAGTCGTCACCGAACTCAGACGCGAAGACCTTGTGCTCGGTGCGGCCGGACACGTCAATGCCGTGATACCAGTAGACGATCTGCTCGTCGGTATCGTAGAAGCGCATGTGGTCGCGCAGGTATTCCGTCCCCTTCTCAGCGCCCTCGAGGTAGCGGTCGTCGCCAGTCAGCAGGTAGGCCGAGGCGAGGCCGTACACCAGGCGGGAGATGGTGTCCGTCTCCTGGCGGTAGTTCGTCATCGGCTTCTCGCCGCTGAGCTTGATGTTCGTGCGGTAGTTGTCGTAGTTGACCGGCACGTCGCCGAACTGGGCGTGCATGTAGAAGTCGCCCAGCTCGATGATCTGCTTGACCCACCAGTCGCTGCGCTCGAAGACAAACTCCCCCTCGCGTCGGCCCACGAACACCAGATACTGCGCCTCGAAGACCTCGTCGCCGCCCTCGGGGTAATACGTGCCGTAGGTAAAGACGTAGCGGCCGGGCACGAGCATGTCTCGCATCGCGCCGGTAGCGTCCTGGTAGGGGTCGCCGAGGTTGCGCACGAGCTGGGCGTAGGTGTTGCCCTTGAGCTTGACCCGGAACTCGCGGCCGCCGCTGGTCTTGACGGTATAAGAGTCTTGGTTGCGGTCATATGACTGCACATAGCCCGCGATCGTGTCAGAGAAGGGGAAGCGAATCTCATTCATGGGTAAATCTCCTTCGTGGCCGTTGGGCATCTGTCCGAGAAACGTCGCGCTGTAATCTTGATCGAATGCTGCCTCATTGGCCCACTACGGGCCAACGGCGGAACCCCAACCCGATGGGTCGCGGCTCCACCGAGATAATCCCCGCCCTCAGACGCGCGCAGGATGTAACTCCTTTCGTGCGTCCATCAATGCTGTCAATTCGAGGAATCGGAGGAATTGGTGCAAAGTCGCGCCAACGACTGCATCTGGCAAACACTGTGGTATAGTCTATGCCACAAATCTTTGGAAACTCTTTGGACGAAGCTCCGCACGAGCGGAGCAATCCGCCGCCCGTGCGACAAAGCGTCTGGACGCATTCCTGCCCCCTCTCCCTCTGGGAGAGGGGGCAGATCCGTCCGCTCTTGAACCCCATGCGAGAGGGGCAGGCTGACTTCGTCGTGCACTCCACGTAAATCGAATTGGTAGCGACGACGCAGGTAGTAGTGACGACTTCAGTGGTTCTGCGACCGCCAGAGCGACTAAAGTCGCCACGACATTGTTCGCGTCGTCGGGGTGACAGGCGGCGCATCCTCTACCGATCCACAGGCATGGGGTTGTGGCGCACACCATCGCTCGATGTAGCGGCCTACACGGCGGCGATGGTCGGCTCGAGCCGAAGTTTGGGGCGCTCGTTTGGCATGTGTTTGACGCCCACGACCTTGTACAGCGTCATGGGCCGGTCGAGACGCTCGAGGGACTGCGTGCCCAGCCGCACACAGTCGAACACGTCTTGCACGAGGGAGTGGGTGGCGGAATTGATGACAACAGAGTTGGGGGAGGCGACGCTTTGCAGCCGCTCGGCGCGGATGAGCGGCTCACCCATGACACTCAGAGCGCCGAACCAGGCGTCGCCCGTACTCTCGACAACCGGCCCGGTGTGAATCCCAACGCGGATTGTGAGTTCAGGCTCCTGGCGGTGTGTCCGCGCCGCAGAGGATGCGCCCACGGGGGCCTTGCGCCGCGACTCGCCCTGGAGGCGCTCGCTGTAGTAGCGCACGACCTTGGTCAGGTCCAGGCCGGCCTGGATCGCGCGGCGCGGCGCGTCCTCCTGGGGCTGAGGAAAGCCAAAGTAGACGAGCATGCCGCTGCTGCGGTACTGCGCCACATAGCCATCCTCGCCCTGGATAACGTCTACGAGCGCCTGGCGGCACGTTCTGAGCACCTCGTCCAGCTTGTCGAAACTCAGGGCCTCGGCCAGGGCGAGCATGCCCACCAGCTCGCACGACATGACCGTGAGCTGACGCGGCTGGAGCGCGGCCGCCTGGCTACGCCGTGCCGGCTTGGCAGCGGCGCGCGCGGCCAGAGCGCCGGAGCGGATCTGGCCATACAGCGCCGTCGTCTCAGACTCCGGCTCAACACCCAGGTCTTCGGCCAGGATACGTCGGCACACCTCGTACTGGGCGAGGGCCGAGTTGCGCTGGCCGCTCCATGCCAGGAGAGTCATCATGCAGCGATGAATCTCCTCCCGCCACGGCTCGAGCTTGAGCAGACGCCGGGCGTAGTCAATGCCCTGGCCGTACTCGCGGCGGTCCGTGTGGTACGCGACTAGCGTCTGGAGCGCGCGGATCACGCGCTGCCGCCAGATCTCGCGCTCGTTGAGCAGCCACATGTCGAACTCCGGCGCGTCGTCGAGGGAGAACTCGGCCATGAAATCGCCGCGATAAAGCTCGGCCGCCGCCGCCAGCGCTGCGGGATCACCCCGATCTATGTATTCCTCAAAAGCCAGGAGGTCGAGCCAGTAGGGGGCTTTGGGGCGGAACTCGACGCTCTGCCGGGTGGACTGAAGGCAGCCCGGCCATCGGCTCAGAATGTTGTGGAGCGTCCAGCTCAGGTTGGCGCGGCCCTGCGCCTCGGTTTTGCCGTCCCAGAACAGCTCGGCGAGGTGAGCGCGCGACACCGGCTGCCGCCGCACCGCCAGGTAACACAAGAGCGCCAACGCCTTGCGCGACTCAAGCGGACGCACAGGCTGCTCGTCCTCCAGGACGCCGGTTGGCCCTAACAGTCGAAGGCGATACATAGCGCCCTCCCCCCTTGGCATATCTCGCTACAGGTTGTTGTCCGCAGGCAGTGGCGAATTGGTGATTATCAAGATATGAGTTTAGGGACAGGCATGCCGGAGGGCCACGTCCAAAGGATTTCCAAAGAATTGTAACATAGACTATATCCACAATCTTCCCGGATGCAAAGAGACCAGTGGATGCAAGCTTATCGGGCCTTTTTGTTGCGCTGCTGGCCGGCGCAAGTCGCATCTCCAGACACGCCGACCGCGTGGCGGTTCAGCCTCGAAGAAGTAGGCCCTGAACGCCAGCCGCTCGGCTTCGTCAGCCTGGAAGCGCTCATGACCTACCTCAACGCTGAACTGAGCGAGGGGCAGGAGATTGGCGCGAGCCAAAGGCCCGATCTGCCAACAACCAATGACTCGCATCCGACGGACGAAACTCTCACGTAACTCTCATTATTCTCGATACACCGACTCTGTTCAGCCAAGGAGACGACCATGACGGACAAGCCGAAGCGCAAGATTCTCTGCATGATCTCGGAGTATGGCTATTGGGGCGAGGAGCTTGTCGGCCCGCTCGAAGTGCTCGACGCGGCCGGCTACGAGACGACGTTCATGACGGCCAAGGGCAACCGCGCCCACGCCCTCCCGCCCAGCTACGAGCCGGGCTACTGGGATCCGCCCCTGGACAAGGTCGTGACCGACGAGTACTACGCGGCTCTCACCAAGAAGGTGGACGAGTCGGACCGCCTCGACAATCCGATCAACCTCTCCGCCTGGTTCCCGGAGCGGCCCTACTTCAACCGCCCCAACTTCGGCCACGGTCTCGAGGCGTACTACACCGCGCGCGACAAGTGCTGGGAGGAGCTGAAGCCATACGATGCCCTGCTCCTGCCCGGCGGCAGCGGCCCCATGATTGACATGGTTAACAACCAGCGGCTGCACGACGTCATCCTCGGTTTCCTGGCCCAGGACAAGCTCATCGCCGCCGAGTGCTACTGCGTCACCTGCCTCGCCTTCGCCCGCGACTGGATCGACCGCAAGAGCATCATCTGGGGCAAGCACGTCACCGGCCACGCGATGGAGTACGACTACAAGGACGGCACCGGCGTGCTGGGCGTGGACGCCAACTTCGGCCCGCCCTTCTACCCCCTGGAGCTGATCCTGCGCGACGCGGTCGGCCCCGACGGCAAGTACCACGGCGGCGTCGGCCGCACCCTGTCCACCATCCTGGACTACCCCTTCCTGACGGGGCGCTCGACCCAGGATTCGCGCCTCGTCGGCGAGCTGATGGTCGAAGTGCTGGAGAACGGTCTCCGGCGCTACGGCTGGTAAGGCCGCAGCCGTGGATGCAACTACACTCGGCTCTGAAAAGAAGACTGGCTCGATGGCGCCCCGCAGCGGCCGGCACGCGATCCTGGAGCAGTTCCTGGCCGACGGCATGCGCACCATGTTCGGCAACCCCGGCACGGTCGAGCAGGGCTTCCTGGACGCGCTGTGGGACTACCCGGAGCTGAGGTACATCCTCACGCTCCAGGAGTCCGTCGCGGTGCTGATGGGCGACGGCTACGCCCGCGCCACGCAGCGCCCGACCCTCGTCCAGCTGCACAGCACGCCCGGTGTCGGCAACGGCATCGGCGCGCTGTTCCAGGCCAAGCGCGGCCACTCGCCGCTGGTCGTCATCGGTGGCGACGCGGGCATCAAGTATATGAACATGGATGCCCAGATGGCCGGCGACCTCGTCGCCTTCGCCGAGCCGGTGACGAAGTGGTCCACGATGGTGCTCGACCCGGCGTCGCTGTTGCGCGTCGTGCGCCGCGCCATCAAGATCGCCGCGACCCCGCCCATGGGGCCGGTCTACGTCTGCCTGCCGGCCGACATCCTGGACGCGCCGGCCGTCGGCGAAGTCTTCCCGACGCTCATCCCGTCCACCCGCGTCACACCGGATGCGGCGCTGATTCGGGAGGCCGCCACGCTGCTGGCTGCCGCCAAGACGCCGATGATCTACGTCGGCGACGGCGTCGCCTTCAGTGGCGCGCAGGACGAGCTGGCCCGCGTCGCCGCGCTGCTCGGCGCCGAGGTGTGGGAGGCGGACGCCGGCGAGGTCAACCTGGACTACCGCGACCCCCACTATAAGGGCATGACCGGGCACATGTTCGGCTACGCCAGCCGCCCGATCACGGAAAAGGGCGACGTGAACCTGATCGTCGGCACGTACGTCCTGCCCGAAGTCTTCCCCGAACTCGGCAACATCTTCGCCCCAGGCGCGAAGACGATTCACATTGACCTGAACGTCTACGAGATTGGCAAGAACCACCCGGTGGACCTCGGCATGCTGGGCGACCCGAAGCTCAGCCTGGCGATGCTGGCCGACGCCCTCGAAGCCACCCTGACGGCGGCGCAGAAGGACGCGGCGGCTGGACGCTCGCGGGAGCTGGGCGAGGCCAAGGAAGCCAGGCGCCAGGCCGAGCTGCGCGCCGACGCCGAAGCGCGGGGGCAGACGCCGCTGCGCATGGCGCAGTTCATGGAAGAGCTGGCGCCACGCCTGCCCGCCAACACCGTCATCTTCGACGAGGCGCTGACCTCGTCGCCGGCCGTCGCGCGCTACTTCCAGCCGTCCCGCACGGGGCAGTACTTCCTCACCCGCGGTGGCTCGCTGGGCGTCGGGTTCCCCGGCGCCATCGGCGCCAAGCTCGCCAACCCCGACAGCACGGTCTTCGGCTTCAGCGGCGACGGCGGCTCGATGTACACCATCCAGGCGCTATGGTCGGCGGCGCGGCACAACATAGACACCAAGTTCGTGGTCTGCAACAACGGCTCCTACCGGCTGTTGCAGCTGAACATTGACGCTTACTGGAAGGAGCAGGGCGTCCCGAAGCACGACTTCCCGCTCAGCTTCGACCTGTCCTACCCAGCGCTCCACTTCGCCGACATGGCGCGCGGCATGGGCGTCCAGGGCGCGCGCGTCGAGGGGCCGGGGGACATCGGCCCGGCGGTCAGCCAGGCGCTGGACACCAAAGGCCCGTTCCTGATTGACCTGGTCCTGGAAGGCGACACGCACCCGGACCGCGTGGGCAACACCTGCGGACAGTAAGCACACTCGCCGTACCTACCCGCGAGAGCCGACACACGCCGGCTCTCGCGCCCCAGGAGACTCCTGAATGAGCAACGCCCTTTCCCTCGACAACATCAAGGCGCTCGTCGCGGCCTGGTACCTGGCGCTGGATCAGCACGTCCCCATCGCCGACGCCTACAAGCTCCTGGCCGACAACGACCTGCACGTGCAGTTCCCGGATGGCGACATCACCGACTTCGACAGCTTCAAGACGTGGTACGACCGCGTCACCAACCTCTTCTTCGACGAGAACCACACCGTCCAGACCGTTGACCCTGTGCGCGTCACCGACACGGAGGCTGAGATCATCGTCGTCGTGGGCTGGCAGGCGAGCTGGTGGGAGCCGCCAGCGGCGAAGAGCAAGCGCGTCTCGATGGACGCTACGCAGCGCTGGATCGTGCGGCCTTCGACCAAGAATGCCTACGGGCTGGAGATTGTGTACTACAACGCCCAGGAGAAGCCGTTCAACTACGCGCCCGGTTTCGCCCGGCTATAGCGAGGCAGACGACATGCAGGTATCCATCACTGTCAATGGCAAACGGCAGAGCGCGGACGTCCAGCCGCGGATGCTCCTGGCGGACTTCATTCGCGACGTCGCCGGCTTGACGGGCACGAAGATCGGCTGCGACACCAGCCAGTGCGGCAGCTGCGTCGTGATCGTCAACGGCAAGTCGGTGAAGAGTTGCAGCGTGCTGGCCGTCCAGGCCGATGGCGCCCAGGTGACAACCGTCGAGGCGCTGGCGAAGAACGGGCAGCTCAACGCGCTCCAGGAAGGCTTCCAGGAAATGCACGGCGTTCAGTGCGGGTTCTGCACGCCGGGCATGCTTATGTCACTCACCGACCTGCTCCAGCGGAACGCCACCCCGACCGACGGCGAGATCCGCACCTGGCTCGAAGGCAACTTCTGCCGCTGCACGGGTTTCCAGAACCCCATCCGCGCCGCCCAATATGCAGTGTCAAAAATGAGCAGCCCGGTCCGTCTGGTAGCGGATAGCCCGGGCAAAAAGTTCTACGAGAGCCAGGTTGACTACCTGATGAAGAAGGACGTAGACGGGCTGGTGGACAACAACTACAACGACGACGCCGTGCTCGTCTCCTTCGAGAGCGTGGTCCAGGGCAAGCAGGCGCTCAAGGAGTACTACCGCGAGTACCTGCGGTGGGTGCAGATCAAGGAAGTGGTGTCCACGGACAAGTTCACCGAGACGGGCGACTCCGTGTTCTTCGAGGCGACGGCGCTCACGAACTTCGGCGTCGGGCGCGTGTACGACGCCATGCTGCTCAAGAATGGCAAGATTCAGTATCACTTCACCGGCGTGAAATAACGCCGGCCGTGTTCCTAAGCGCCTGGCGTCCGGCGATCGTTCCGGGCGCGCACACAGAATAGACGAGGAGCTTGCGCGTGACTAAACGAGTCTTTGGCGCGCCCATCAAGCGGCGAGAGGACCCGGAACTGCTGCGCGGCGACGCGCGCTTCACCGCTGACCTCAGCTTTCCGGGCATGCTGCACATGGCCGTCCTGCGCAGCCCGCACGGCCATGCTCTCATCCACCGCATCAACAGCGACGCGGCCGCCCGCATGCCGGGCGTCGTGCGCGTCGTCACATTCGCCGACCTGCAGGGCAAGCTCATGCCGCTGCCGTGCATCTGGATACCGGGCGGGGTCGAGAGCCACTTCCCGTCGCACCCCTTCGGATTCCCAGGCGCGGGGACCGTGTTGGCGAACGACCGCGTCCGCTTCATCGGCGACCCGGTCGCCGTGGTCATTGCCGAGAGCCGCAGCCAGGCGTTCGACGCCGTCAAGGCCATCGAAGTGGACTACGAGCCGCTGCCGGTCGTCGTCAGCGCCGAGCAAGCCGTCAAGGAGGGCGCCCCTCAGCTGCACGAGGAAGTCCCCCACAACCTGAACGCCTACTGGACCTGCGGCAACTCTGAGGCGACCGATCACGCCATCGCCCAGGGCGAAGTGGTCATCCACCAGAACATCTATAACCAGCGCACCATCAACAACCCGATTGAGCCGCGCGCCGCCGTCGGCCTGTTCGATCAGGCGACGGGCGAGTACACGCTCTACGCCTCGACCCAATCGCCCCACAACCACCGCCTGCTGCTGTCGTTCCTGGTGCTGGGCATCCCCTTCAACAAGCTCCGCATCATCGCCCCGAACATCGGCGGCAGCTTCGGCACCAAGGGCTACCTCTACCCGGACATGGCTCTGACCCTCTTCCTGGCGAAGGAGCTGGGCCACCCGGTGAAGTGGGTTGACACCCGCAACGGCCTCATGCGCTCCACCGTCCAGGGCCGCGACCACCTGCAATACGCGACGCTCGCCGGGACGCGCGACGGCAAGATCACCGCCCTGCGGTGCACGAGCTACGCCAACCTGGGCGCGTACCCCTCGACCATCGGCCCCGGCGTTGCGACGGCCATGATGGGCCGCAGCATCACCGGCCCCTACGCCATCAAGAATGCGTTCGCCGAGGTCTACGCGGCGTACACCAACACCGTTCCGCTGGGCGCGCAGCGCGGCTCCGGCCGCGCCGAGGCGACGTTCATGATGGAACGCCTCATTGACCGCTATGCCCAAGAGATCGGCATGGACCCGCTCGAAGTTCGCCGCCGCAACATGATTGCGCCGGACGAGTTCCCCTACGACAACGGGTTGGGCTGGCTCTACGACTCAGGCAACTATGAGGCGGCGCTCGACCGCGCCGTGGAGATGGCCGGGCTGGGCGACATCGCCGCGCGGAAAGCCGCCGCCCGCCAGCGCGGCAAGCGGCTGGGCGTCGGGATGGCCTCGTTCGTCGCCATCAGTGGCGTCGGCCCGTCGCCGCGCATGGGCAAAGAGGGCATGCTCGGTGGCACGTGGGAGAGCGCGAACGTCAAGGTTCATCCGAGTGGCGAAGTGACTGTCATCATCGGTTCCAAGCCTCACGGCCAGTCTCACGAGACTGTCTTCGCGCAGATTGCCGCCGAAGAGCTGGAGATTGACGTCAGCCGCATCCAGGTGCTCCATAGCGATACCCAGCGCGCCCCCTACGGCCAGGGTAGCTACGGCAGCCGCTCGTTGAGCGTGTGCGGCCCGGCGGTACAGAGCGCGTCGCGCAAGGTCAAGAACAAAATGATCAAGGCCGCCGCCCACATGCTCGAGGCGGCGGAAGAGGACATTATCTTCGAGGACGGCAAGTTCTCCGTCCGAGGCGTCCCCGGCAAGTCCAAGACGTTCGGCGACATGGCCCTCGGCGTCTGGTATGGCTGGGAGCTGCCAGCCGGCATGGAGCCAAACCTGGACGAGACGACGTTCTTCGATCCGCCCGACTTCAACTACCCCTTCGGCAGCCACATCGCCGTCGTCGAGATTGACGAGACGACGGGCAAGGTGGACCTGGTGCGCTTCGTCGCCGTGAACGACATGGGCAACGTCGCCAACTCGATGGTCATGGACGGCCAGATTCACGGCGGCATCGCCCACGGCGTCGGCCAGGCCCTCTACGAGCGCGCCATCTACGACGAGCAGGGCCACCTGCTGTCTGACTCGTTTATGGACTACACGTTGCCCCGGCCAAGCCACCTGCCCGTCTTCGAGATTGACCGCACCGTCACGCCGACGCCCCACAACGCCCTGGGCGCAAAGGGCGGCGGCGAGGTGGGGACCGTCGGCGCAGCCGCGGCCGTCGCCAACGCGGTGGTGGATGCCCTGTCCGACCTGGGCGTCAAGCACATTGACATGCCGATAACGCCGGAGAAGGTGTGGCGCGTGATGCGCGACGCGAAGGCGGCGCAGAACGCGGCGACCGCGAGCAAAGGATAACCGACCATGCTTCTCGCTCCTTTCGACTACGCCGCTCCGGCCGGCCTGGATGAAGCCGTCGCCCTCATGGCCGGCAACCCGAACGCGCAGATTATCGCCGGCGGCCTCAACCTGCTGCCCGACATGAAGCTCGGCCGCGTCTCGCCGACGCTACTCGTAGACCTCCGCCGCATCTCCGAGGTGCGCGGCATCCGGCACCGCGAGGGCGTGGGCGGCCTGCGCATCGGCGCGATGACTACGTTCGCCGACATTGCCGCCGACCGGAACGTGCGCGAACACTACCCCGCGCTGGTCGAGGCCATCGCCACCATCGGCGACGCCCAGGTGCGCAATTCCGGCACCCTCGGCGGCAACCTCGCGGTGCGCATGGCCGGCGCCGACCTGCCCGCCATCGCCCTCATTCTGGGCGCGATTGTCAACACGGTTGGCGCGGGTGGCCCGCAGTCGCTGCCCATTGAGCAGTATCTCAGCCGCTCCGCCGTGCCGGACGCGAGCATCATCACCTCCGTGGACCTGCCGCCCACGGCCCAGGGAACGGGTTCGGCTTACGAGAAGTTCGAGAACCCGGCCAGCCACTACGCCCTGTGCGGCGTGGCCGCGCTGGTGACCCGCGCCTCGGACGGCACGATTGGTCAGTGCCGCGTGGCGGTGGCCGGGGCAGCGGAGCGCGCCATCCGGCTCAACGCGGTCGAGGCGGCGCTCCAGTCCCAGACGCCCAGCGCGCGCCTCGTCGAGGACGCCGCCGCCAGGGCCGATGCCGGCGTCACGTACCGCACCGACCTCGCCGCGTCCGGCGAGTACCGCGCGGCGCTGGCGCAGGAGATGACTCGGCGGGCGCTGACTCGCGCCCTCTCGCGCGCGGGCTTTCGCTAGGCGAAGACACTCTGACGCCATTATTGGGTGAAGGCTCCGCCTTCCCCTATCACATCAACCGGGAGGATCCAGCTATGTCTGTTGACAATCACGAGATTGGCCGCCGTTTCATGGAAGAGATCATCGGGCAGGGGCGCTGGGGCGAAGCCGGCGAGATTATGTCCGATGACGTTGTGATGCACCACCCCAGCAGCCCACAGCCCGTCGCCGGCATTGATGCTGTCAAGGGCTTCCTGATCGCCTTCCGCACCGGCTTCCCCGACCTGAACATGAAGGCCGAAGACGTCGCCGCCGATGGCGACAAGGTCGTTGTCCGCTGGCGCGTGCGCGGCACCCATACCGCCGACCTGTTCGGCATTCCGCCGACCGGCAAGGCGATGAACGTCGCCGGCATCAGCTGGCTGCGCATTGCCGACGGCAAGATCGTCGAGGACTGGGTCTCTGAGGACACGATGGGCCTGATGCAGCAGCTCGGGCTGATTCCGGCGCAGGGGTGAGCAGACGCCTCCAGGAGGGACGCATGACACAGCAACACAGCTTCGACTACATCGTCATCGGCAGCGGCGCGTCAGGCGCTGTTGTCGCCAACCGCCTCAGCGCCGCCCCCTCTCACCGCGTCCTCCTCCTGGAAGCGGGACCCGGCTACGACAAGCCCGACCTGGCCGACGTGGGCGGCTTCGTCCGCCTGTGGGGGTCCGACGTGGACTGGAAGCTCACGACCGAGCCACAGGCCGGCATGGCGGGGCGTCAGATCACCATCAACCAAGGGCTTGTCGCCGGCGGCAGCACGTCGGTCAACGCGATGATGTACGTGCGGGGCAACCCGCGCAACTTCGACATGTGGAACGCGATGGGCGCCGACGGCTGGAGCTACGCCGACGTGCTGCCCTACTTCAAGCAGATCGAGGATTTTGAGGACGGGGCTTCGGAGTACCACGGCGTCGGCGGCGACATCCCGGTGCGCGTCTGCCCGGACGATGTCATGCGCTCCGAGCCGTTCCTCGCCGGCGCCACCGAGCTTGGCTACGACGGCCCCTATTGGGACTACAACGGCGCGCGCCAGGAGAACGGCGCCGCCCTCCTCCAGTTCCACATTGACAAGAACGGCCGCCGCGCCAGCGCCCATACCGTGTTCGTGCAGCCCATCCTGGACCGCCCCAACTTCACGTTCCTGACCGGCGCTTTCGTCACGAAGCTGGTCACCGAGGGGACGCGCGTGACCGGGGTTGAGTACCGCAAGGATGGGCAGCTTCAGACGGCGCACTGCGACGGCGAGGTCATCGTGAGCGCCGGCGCGCTCCAGTCGCCCAAGATACTGCTCGTCTCCGGCATCGGCCCCGCCGACCACCTCCGCTCCGTCGGGGTGTCGGTCGTAGCGGATGTGCCGGGCGTGGGCCAGAACCTGCAAGATCACGTGCAGCTGCCTGTCATCTACCGCTCCAAGGGTGACGACAGGATGACGACGCTGCTGACCGGCAACTGCCTGTTCGTGAACACGCGCGACAACAGCAGCGCAGCGCCGCCGGATCTCCAGCTCAACTTCACGCCGGCCATTCCCGCGCCGCTGGCCCCGCTTCTGCCCAACTTCGGCGGCCCGGTCGCTATCTTCCTGCCGATTCTCGTGCAGCCGTTCAGCATCGGCTGGGTGAAGCTGCGCTCCGCCGACCCGTCCGACGCGCCCCTCATCAACCCGAACTACTTGACCCAGGACGCCGACGTGCGCGTGCTGGTAAAGGCCATCGAGCTAATCCGCGCCATCGCCGGGACGCGCGCCTTCTCCACCTGGGGCGACGGCGAGCTGGCGCCGGGGCCGGGCGACCCCACCGATTTCATTCGGACGCAAAGCTCGACGCTGTGGCACCCGGCCGGCACGTGCCGCATCGGGTGGGACGCGATGGCGGTGGTAGACCCGCTGCTGCGCGTGCACGGCGTCGAGGGGCTGCGGGTGGTTGACGCCTCGGTGATGCCGACGGTCACGAGCGGCAACACGGTCGCGGGCTGTTTCATGATTGGCGCCAAGGCCGCCGACCTGATCGCCCAGGCCGGTTAGCGGACTACTACGTCTCAGTTGAGCGTTTGGTAGTAACGACTTCAGTCGTTTCTCACAGCCACAAAATGACTCAAGTCGTTACTACAAGTCGCGCATTTCGCGATTCATAGCAAAGTTGGAGAGACACTAGCCATGAAGAACGTGCCAGACACCAAGCTAGGGCGGATGTACCGCGAACACATCGGGTTCATCTTGAACAAAGACATCGAGAGCCTGCTCGACCAGTACACGGACGATGCGCTGCTCATCAGCAGCTTCATGAAGAAGCCGGTCATTTACAAGGGCCGCGACCAGCTCCGCGAGCATATGCAGGGCATCCTGGGCATCCAGGGCCTCGACTCAGATATCGTCTTCTGGGGCGAGACTGAGGGCCCGGAGACGCTCATGATTACCGAGCAGATCACCATGCAGACGGCGGATGGCGAGGCCAACATGCGCTTCGCCGATAGCTGGGTGCTACGCGACGGCAAGATCGCCATCCACTTCGCCGGGATGGTGCAGTACCCCGATGGCTCGCTGGCCTGACACGCGCCGCGAGTCATTTTACCCACCGCGTGCGCGCCTGGAGGAGTATCATGAGGCTCAAGGGCAAGAAAGTCGGCATCCTGGTCGAGAGCGACTTCGCCGACTACGAAATCCACTACTATCAGCACCGCTTCCCCGAGGAGGGGATGGAGCTGCACTTCCTCTCGAAGCTGTGGGGCCAGCCGGGGCTGACGTTCAAGGGCCACGAGTACGGCTCGCCGCTGTACGTCAACGAGTCGTTCGAGGACATGTCAGATGAGGAGCTGCGCAGCTACGCCGCCATCATCATCCCCGGCGGCATGGTGTCCGACCGCCTGCGCTACACCGACAGCGTGGACAAGTTACCCTCCGCGACGGAGTTCATGCAGCGGGCTTTCGCGGAGCGGGGCGTGATCAAGGGCATCAACTGCCACGGAATGTGGCTCATCTCGCCCGCGCCGGAGCTTGTGCGCGGCCGCCGCGTCGTCAGCCACATCAACCTGCTGGGCGACGTGCGCAACATGGGCGCGATCTATGTTGACGAGGACGTGGTCGAGGACGGCGACCTGGTGACGGGCCGCTCGGCGGGCCACTGCGGGCCGTTTGCGCGGCGCATCATAGACAAGCTCGCCGCGGAAGGCTAGGAGAAGACGCCATGTTCCACCACGTTGCGATCTCCTGCGCCGACCCGCTCGCCATCGAGCGGTTCTACACGAAGCATTTCGGGTTCAAGCGCGCGGCGGTCTTCCCCCTCGGCGAAGAGCAGCTCGTCTTCATCAGGGCGGGCGACACCTACCTGGAGCTATTCCAGGCTCACGGCGACGCGCCCGCGCCCAAGGCAGACAAGGACGGCCCGGCCTATCCAGCCTGGCGCCACATCGCGTTCAAGGTGGACGACGTGAACGCGAAGCTGGCCGAGATGGGCGACGACGCCCGCATCACCCTCGGCCCCCTGGACTTCGACGGCTTCATCCCGGGCTGGCGGACGGTGTGGGTCGCCGACCCCGAGGGCAACATCGTCGAGATCAGCGAGGGGTTCGTAGACCAGGCGAATCCGCCCCCGCTCGACGGGTAGCCGACGAGATAGCACAACCGAGCGCTTCCCTGAGGGAAGCGCTCGCCGATTCTCGCGCCACTCGCCCCACCTTGCATGGGGTATGATTCTTGCTCTCGCCACGACAGGCAGACCTGGAAGCTCTATCACTTCCGCCAGCCACTGTCCATCCTCTTCCTGCTCGTACTCGATCGTGAGTTCCATAAGCATCACACCTAGCCAGGAGGCTGCTTCGGCTGCGGCCGCCCCATGATGGGTGCGTGCCCCTGCTTGTAGACCATGATCGTGCGGATGAATGAGATCACGACCGTGCCGTCCTGGTTGTAACCGAGGGTACGCAGCTTAACGATGCCCATGTGGGGCCGCGAGCGCGACTCGCGCTTCTCCAATATCTCGCTCTGGGCGTAGATCGTGTCGCCCTCGAACACGGGCGCCGGCAGCCGCACCTCATCCCACCCCAGGTTCACGGCGTTCTGCGACACGTCCGTCACCGACAGCCCGGTGACCAGCGCCAGCGTGAACGTCGAATCGACGAGCGGCCTGCCCCACTCCGTCTGGGCCGAGTAATACGAATCGAAATGCACTGGATTGGGATTGAGCGTCATCAGGGTGTAAGTTATGTTGTCATTTTGCGTGACCGTCCGCCCGAGCGGATGCGGATACACATCCCCCACCTCGAAATCCTCGAAGAACCGCCCTTGCCACCCCTGCTTGACCGCCACTGTCTCTTCTCCTTTCAAAATAAGCCTGGACTGCGTCATCGCCGGCCGCCGCTACCGACTCAAGTCGGTGGCTGAAAGGGCAAAGCCTGCTCAAGCGCAGCAGGGGCGTTCCGCCCATAAGCGCTAACTTAAGGGACTCAACATAAGGCGACGTGCACCTTAACAAGTGGACAAGAGAAGCCTTCAGAGTAGGATAAAGGTGTACCACCACCCACCCTACTCTGGAGGCCGACATGAAGTCTAGCACACCTGAGCCGACAAGGGAAGACGGGGCAGCGATCCCCACGCCGACTCTGACAGACGCCGAGTGGGAGCGTATCCGACAGCTTCTGTCGGTCGACCTGGAGGCGACGGCGCGGGCGACTGGTGCGCTGACCCGACGGCGGCAGGTACGCTGCGCCTCCGACCTGCTGCGGATCGTGCTGGCGTATGCCGTGTGTGACTTCTCGCTGCGCCTGCTGGGCGTCTGGTGCGTCCTGCGCGGGCTGGGCAACCTGAGCGATGTGGCGCTGCGCAAGCGTGTGCGCCAGTCCCGACGGTGGTTGGGCACGTTAGTCGTGGCAGTCCTGTGCCAGCGACGGCTGATGGTGCAGACCCTGCCGGCCGTCCGCCTGCGCTTGATCGATGCCACGAGCCTCAGTCGGCCAGGGAGCTCGGGCACCACCTGGCGGGTGCATCTGAGCCTGGATCTCGGTCGGCTGTGTCTCGACGCCATCGACGTCACGGACGCGCATGGCGCCGAAAGCCTGGTTCGCTTTTCCCCGGATCCGCAGGCCATCCAGATCGCCGATGGGGGCTATAGCTATCGGTTCAGCCTGGAGAGTGCCTTGAACGTGGCGGCGCCGTTGATCGTGCGCTGGCATGTCGGGCGCTGTCGGTTGGACGACGACCAGGGCGTCCGCCTAGATGTCCTGGCGTGGCTGCGGCGGAGTGAGACAACGGCGACCCACCGCGAGTGTGGGGTGAGGCTGACCGACGCGCCCGATGTCATGCCGCTACGGCTGATTGTTGCGGCGGTACCGTCCGAGGCGGCCGAGCGAGCGCGCCGACGGGTGCGCAGCATCGCCAGTCGGAAGGGCTACACTCCCAGCCAGGATAGCTTGTATGCGGCGGGCTTTGTGATGCTGCTGACCAACTTGCCGCCTGCGGACTACAGCGCTCCGCTATGCCTGGCGCTATATCGGCTGCGCTGGCAAATCGAACTGGCGATCAAGCGTCTCAAGAGCGTGCTCGACTTGGATGAACTGCGAGCGCACGATGCAGAGATGGCCCAGAGCTATCTATTGGCTAAGCTGCTGGCCGCGCTGTGCTTGGAGGCGGTGACGGCAGGTGGCGCGACGCCCCTGGATGACTGGTTAGCCGATGCGCAGCGACCTTTGAGCGCCTGGCGCTGGACAGTCCTGGCTTGGGATGCCTTGCGCAGTAGCGTGCGCGGTTCGCTCGCCCTTGCCGACGTGCTGGCGGCGTTACCCAAGCTGCGGCGCTTCCTATGCGACGCGCCACGTCGCCGTCGTCAGCACGCGGCGGCTGCCCGTGTGTGGTTAGCGTCTCTTGTCACTTGTTAACGTGCGACACCTACCACGCCTTAAGTTAGCGCTTATGGGCGTTCCGCCCCCGCACCCCAAAGAGGGCAGCCTTCTTCAGCCGGCTTTCGGATCCCGCAAAGAAGATAGGAACGCCAGGGCGCAGAGGCGCAAAGAAAGACAACGGGGTTCTCCCCTTTGCGTCTTTGCGCCTTTGCGTTCCCATCTCTTGCAAGGAACGTAATTTTCGCCCCTACTGCTGCAAGAACATGCCGAGATTGGCGAGCAGTGTCCGCACGGTGAACTGCGCGCCGGAGATCAGCAGTTCGATGAGGGCCGCGCTCAACACGGCCACCAGAAGGACAACGATTGGCAGGAGCAGCGTGCGCCAGCCCTTGATCTGCGCCGCAGCCGCCGCGCCAAGCCACGTTCCCAGGAAGGCAAGCAGGAGGACGAGGGCGGCGACGACCGACGACGCCCACGGGACCAGCGCCAGGAAGGACAGCACGTAGATCGTCTGCCCGAAGCCCACGCCGCGCACCATGCGCGTGAAGTTGCCCTTCTTGGAGAGCCAGTAGCCGGCCGCCGTCACGACTCCCACCGCCACGACCCAGATGCCCACGCCGATCAGGATGTCCACAAGGCTCGGGTTCCGCTGCAGAAGCGCGAATCTGAACACGATGGCGAGGAGCGCGATGAGCAGCGCCGGGCCGGTCATGCGCGGGTCATCCACGACGGTGTAGTAGGCCTGGCGGTGGAGCGTCATGCAGCGCAGGGCCAGGGGCAGCCACGCGCCGACGCGCGCGATGCCGCCGAAAAGCGTGCCGAGCGACCAGTCGGACGGCGCGGAGGCGGCGGGGGCCGGCGCGGGCGCGGGGACGGGCCTGCCGCGCTGTGCGTTGAGAATGTGGAACACGTCCATGCAGCTCTGGGTCTCTGGAACCTCCATGTCGTTCGGATGGAAGATGAAGGCGTCGGTCTGCTCGCCGCCCACCCCACCGTGGTTGCCGACCAGCTCTTCCAGCGCGGCCACGGTGCCGTCCGGGTAGAGGGTACTGATGAGCCACAGGTCGCCGGCGTGGGGGAAGTCCATGACGCGCTTGAGCTGCCACACGCGCTTCTCGATGCTCGACTGGCCGGGGCCGTGGTCAGGCGCGTAGGGCTTGAGCGGGTCGTCGCCCTGGACTTCGCCGCTGTGGAGGTTGCGCGAGCCACCCTTACCGAGGACCACCGCCGTCCCATCGTCGGCGTAGCCGATCACCATGCCGATGCCAGCGTGGCCCACCAGCCTGTCAACAAGGCCGGGGTAGGCGGCGTTCAGTTCGCTGAGCTTGATTTTGCGCGGGTAGAGGTCGAAGTACACCTGCGCCGCGTTGCCGCTGCCGTAAGCGGTGACAGACGCCGGCCGGGCGTCTTCCGGCGAGTTGACCTGGTCCTGCGCCGTCTCGGCCAGCCGCTGGCCCTGGCGGGCGACCATCTTGTTGAAGCCCCCTGTGTCCGAACCCTGGGTGTTGCTCAGCTCGCCGGCAACGCCGGTCAGGCCCATCGCGCCGGTGTCACCGCCGATCATCTGCGAGACACTGGTGCCCTGGGGCAAGTGCTGCTCGATGAACTCCTTGATGCTCACCCCATAGCGCTGCTTGAACGTCGCGCCGAACGACTGCCCGTGGTCGGACAACAGAATGAACTCGTAGTAGCGCGGCGCTTTCTCTTTGGCGACGCGATAGATCTGGCCGAGGGTTCGGTCCAGGCGGTGGAGATCGCCGAAGGCATCGCTCGTCCACGGGCCGGAGTGGTGGGCGACCTCGTCGTAGCCGAGGTAGAGCATGTAGATGGACGGCGAGCCGCGCAACATCTCCAGGCTCGCAACGTTCGCCGACAGGTCGCGCATGAGGCCGGACATGGCCCCGCGCACGAAGGGATACCAGTGTTCCAGGCGGTTGAGGCGCGGCTGCACGTTGCGCGCCCGCTGCATGAAGCCCTCCCACAACTCGCGGACCGTCTCGCCGATAAACAGGACGATGGCGCGCGCCAGGAAGTACGGGTTGAGCATCAACAGGGCCACATCCTCCGAGCGCTGCTTTTTGTCCGCCGCTGTCCCCGTGAAGATATTCGCCATGGTGAACAGCGAGACGCTGGCGTCGCCGTCGAGCATGTTGAGGATGCTGGCCCCCTCGCGCATCAAGCCGTGGCCGCGCGCGTAGCGCGCGTTCAGCTCCGCAGCGTCCGAGCTGGAGACATACAGCTTTTTCTTGTCTTTGTCATACCAGCGAAAGGCGGGGATGTCGTAGTTGTCGCCGAACATGATGCCGGCCTGGCAAGCCGAGGTCATCGAGGGCACGCCGCAGTCAACGCGGGACAACTGATACCCCTGCTCCTCCATTAGCTGCTTCAGGTGGGGCATCCGCCCGTCGTCAATCGCCTTCTTGATGTGGTGGTAGCTCAGGCCGTCCACTTCGACCATCATCAGCGCCCGCCCTGGTTCGCCGGCGTGCGGCGAGGGGTTCGCCCGGGCGCGGCGCTCGATGAGGTTCTGGTAGTAGGAGCCGTCCTCGTTCAGCTCGATCATGCTGGTCAAGATGATGTTGAAAAAAGCGATGAGGAGGCTGGCGAGGATCGCCGAAACGAAGTCGGTGTTGAAGCCGGGCAACATCCAGGCCGCAATCCAAATGGCGAGCGCGCTGAGCACAAAGCCGACGAGGAAGATGACCGCCCAACCGAGCGGCCGGGCAACGATGAGGACGATTGGACGGATGAGGAAGTTGACGAAGGCGATCACCAGGGCAGCTGCGACGATCACCGTCCAGACCCCGGTCGTCCCAACAGATTCGAACCACATTCCGGGCAGCAGAGCGGCAGCCGCGGCTATGGAGAGTGCATCAACAAACCAGACAATGGCCCCTCTGATGAGCCACCGAACGATGTTCCGAATTGTGTTTGTCATGTCGTGTCGCTCCGAAATCGCAAGACCGGGCAGGAGGCACGCGAACACGACTCAGTATACTCGCTCCCGGCGCGGATGCAAGCATTCGGGGCCAGTTTGACAACTTAACTGTCACAATTGGGGGGTAGATTCGTTCGTGGCTGACCCTCCACCGGCATTCTCCGCCGCCCTCGCGTCGAGGCCCTGGCGCCGCCGATAGTCGCGGTAGCCCAGGAAATTTGCCATCAGCCAGGCGAAGCCGGCGGTGAACCCGCCGAGGATGTCGCTCGGGTAATGGACGCCGAGGTAGATGCGGCTTAGGCCAATAGCGCCGACGAGGAGCACGGCGGCGATCAGGCCAAGCACGCGCATCAGCCGCGACCGCTCATGCACCAGCAGGTAGATGAGCATGCCATAGAAGCAGAGCGACATCATGGCGTGGCCGCTGGGGAAGCTGTAGCCCTGGACGGTGATGACCTCACCCGCCGTCTCGGGGCGCATGCGGTGGAAGAACAGCTTGAGCAGCTGATCGAGCGCCGCGCCACCCAAGTAGGCCAGCGCCAGCATCACCACCTTGCTGCGCTGGCCGCGCTGCCACCATGCGACGCCAAACACCACGCCGAGGACTGCCAGGACGCGCCAGTCCCCCAGCATCGTCACCGCCATCATGAACGTCGTCAGGCCAGCGCTGGACACGCTATGCGCCAGTCCAATCACCTGGCTGTCGAAAGCAAAGCTCTCACCCTCCCAGATGTTGTCCGCCAGGCTTGCGAACACCCACAACGCCAAAATGCTGATCACCAATCCCCAGAACAGCTCGCCGCGCAAGGCGCGCCATAGCCGCTGCTGCCAGGTCGAAGAGTTCATCTCAGCCATCGGTTTGCTCCCTCACGACGATACACTCAGGAGCAAAAGCACGACGCGTGCCACAAACCGATGTGCGTTGTTCTCCGCCGGGTTGACGCCCGTCCCCTTTGCCGTTACCATCCCCGCTATCCGAATCATTCCATTGGGAGCGTCTATGCCTATCATCGCCAACCGCTCGCGCCAGGTCATCGCCGACGGCGCCCACTGGCTCGCCCACACTGCCCGCGTCCAATCGCCGACGGACACCTTCGAGGACCCGTTCGATTATCCCATTGTCGGCTACCTCGGCGCTGTGCGCACGGAGTACGACACGAGACGCGGCGTTTGGACCCTCAACGGCCCCGTCTGGCACACGGGCCAGGCCATCCGCGCCATCCTGATTGCCTACCGCCGCAGTGGCGACGCCGCCCCTGCTCGACGCGGCCCAGGCCATGGCCGAGTACGTGGCCCGCAACATGGTGGACGCGCCGGGCCACCCCAACGACGGCCTGCTGCTCGCCTACGAGGGCGACAACGTGGCCGTCAACAACCAGGTGCTGTTCGAGACACTGCCCGGTCTCCTGGACCTCGCTGAGGCCACCGGCGACGAGCGCTGGGTGGACATCGCGCGCCGCGCCGCCGACTTCGTCATCGCCGGCGGGTTCCTGGCCGACGAGGGTCTTATCGTGGACCACTACCACGTCGCCGACGCCCGCTTCGTCCCCGACCCCGACAACCCGCACCCTGGACGCATCATGCTCGACGACGCGGCCCTCGTCCAGCTGAGCGCGGCGACCGGCGACCGGCGCTACACCGACGTGTTCCTGGCGATGGCCGAGCGCACCCTGCGCGAGGAAGGCCCGCCGGGCATGTGGATCGTCTTCCCGCCCTGGGCGGCGAGCAGCGGACGGATGCACATTCGCGCGACGTGGTGGTGGGGCTACCCGATGCTGGCGGCGTATGACCTGACCGGCGACAACCGCTTCTGGGAGGCGGCGCTGCGCGCGGGCCAGTGGTACATGGATCAGCAGAACCTGGACGGCGGCTTCTACTACTCGCCGGTCGTCGGCGGAAAGCACACGACGTTCGGCCTGGCGGCCAGCGGCGCGGCGGTAGCGAGCATCATCTGGTGCGACCTCTACCAGCGCACAGGCGACGCAAAGTACAAGACCGCCGTCAATCGCAGCGCCGCCTTCCTGGCCGCCGCCCAGTTCTCGCCGCGCGCCGACGACGCCAACGTGCGCGGCGCACTGTGGGAGTCGCCGAACCCGCCGGACGGCACACCGTGTCCCGGCTTCTTCATCCGCGACATCGCCACGCTCTTTGCGATTCGCGCCCTGGACAAGGCGTTGGGGATCGAGGGGCTGCTGGAGGATGTCGCCCCGGCCTGGGACCACAGCATGCCCTGGTGACAGGCTCAGTTCGCGTTGCTTTCGGCGCGGCCCTGGGTCTCGTCGGCGTGCGGCCCCGTGTACCTGACCACGTACAGGCCGCCGGTGATGTCGGCGACGTAGATGAGGCCATCGCGCAGGATCGGGTAGCTCCACATGAAGCTGTGACCTGGGCCGAGCACGGTCTCTGGCCGCTTGACGGGCGGCGGCGTGGGGCGGAACTGCGCCAGGGCGCGGGGCGCGTCCGGCGCGGTCAGGTCTACCGCCTGAAGGCCGCCGGTGTACCACGTCACGAAGGCGATGTGGGGCAGGACTAGCGGGTCATGCGCCGTGTATGTCCCGCCCGCCCGTGTCACCTCCGCGCACCGCGCCGGGTCGTTCTCCGCGATCTTGAACTCGCCCCGCAGCTGGGGCCGCGCCGGATCGGCGATGTCGGCGATGTGCAGCCAGCCGTAGGGGCATGGGCCGTAGATCTCCGACGTGAGGACGACGAGGTCGCGGCCCGGTATCGCCACAGCGCTGTGGACGTTCGCGCCGCCGGGCAGGCGCAGATGGTCGGCCGGCGGCGTGACCAGGCGCACCGTCGGGTTGGCCTTTCCTTCCGCCAGGTCCGACGTATCCGCCAGCATGAAGCCGCCGTTCCACGCGGCGAGATACGCCCGCCGCCCGTCCAGCGACAGGGACAGGGAGTGGAGCTGGTAGCCCGGCATCGCCCGCAACGCCGCCGCGTCCGGCTCCCACGTGGCGTAGAGCGTCGGCCGCGCCGGGTCGCTGATGTCCACTACGCGCATCTGCGGTGTTGGGCCGAACATCCCCAGGTAGACCAGGGCGCGGCCCGGCTTGTTGGGATCGTGCCACAGGTAGAACTCGTGGGGCGGCGCGCCCAGGTTGATCTCGCCGACGAGACGCGGCGCGCGGCAGTCGGCGATGTCGTACAGCTCCAGGCCGTTGAACACCGGCGGTGAGCCAATGCCGTAATACATGACTACGAGGGTGCGCAGCCTGTCGCTGGCGCGCACCTCCCGCGCCGTGCTGCCGTGGCGAACTGGAAGCTCGCGCACAATCGTCGGCTGCGCCGGGGCGGCCACATCCAGCACGACAACCCCGCCCTTGTCGTCGCGGCTGCCGACGTAGGCGCACGCCCCGGCCATCGCCAGGCCGCCGTTCATCCCGCGCCGCCCCAGGTCATTCTGCCCCACCAGCGTAAACGCCCCGACAGACCTGTCGGTTGGCATGGGGCTGGCTGCCGTGGGCGCTGATACCGTCGCGCTATCCACCCGTGGCGTGGGGGCCGGGGCCGACGCAGGCAGGCGCGTGGGGGGAACCCCCACGACGGCGGCAGGCGCAGCCGTGGAGGCCGCAGGCGCGACGGGCGCCGCCGGCAGGGATGTCGGCGACATGGCCGCTACGGGCGACGTAGATAGCGGCGCGACCGGCGTGGGAGCCGCAGGCCCTGGCGGCTCCGCGGCGCTACACGCAGCCGCAAGCAGCGCGACCAGGACGAGGATCACCACGAGCAGACCGCGCCCTCCTCCCACAAGACCTCCCGGTGACGTGTTGCGACCGCCAGGACGCTCTGGACGGCGAAGGCCACGAAACGACGCGAAAAACGCGCAAGTGTTGTCCCCCAACGGAGTGAACATCGGTTGGCGGTGTCTTTTTTCGCGCCTTTCGCCCCTTTCGCGCCTGTCGTGGTCCAGCGCTTCCCGGCCTAAGAATTCGCCTGTCGCTTCCTCAGCGCTTCCGCGCCAACAAGACGGCGGCGGCGTTGTAGCCCTGCTCCGAGCCGGGGCGCAGGGTGCGCTCCTCCGCGTAGTGAACGATGTCCAGCGTCGGGAATAGAGCGCGCAGCTCGCCCTTGCGAAAGTAATGCAGCGTCGGGCCGACGCCCAGGTCTACCGTGTCGAAGGTGTTCGGCGCGATCTGTGGCGCGCCGATGCCCCGCAACATCGAATAGCCGGGGTCGTCGGTGGTCAGGACGCTGGCGTAGACGTAGCCGCCCGGCTTGAGACCGTCCACGATGCGCTCGGCCAGGTCAGGCAGGCCGTCGGGCGTGAGGAAGTGGAGCAGCGCGGCCGCGACGATGAGGTCATAGCTGTCGGGGAGAATGGGAAACACGCAGGCGTCCGCCTGGAACGTTTGCAGCCACAGGTGGAGGCGCTTTGCCCGCAGCTCGGCGCGGCGCAGCGCCCGCGCATCCACGTCCACGCCCTCGACCTCGTAGCCGCGCGCCGCCAGCCACAGCGCGTGGTCGCCGTCGCCGACGCCCAGGTCCAGAGCGTGCCCGATGGGAAGCTGACCCTGATACAATTCCAGCGCCTCGTCGGCCCCAAGCTCCTCGATGCGCTCGCGGGGGGCGCGTGGGTCGAAGAGCAGAGTGTCGAAGCCGCCGCCGGCGCGGCGCGACCGACGGATGCGCCGCGCCTCGCGCAGGCGACGCAGCGTCCGCGCTATGTTCGACACGCGGCTCACCCCGCCGCGCCGTAAGCCTGGTCCAACAGGTCAATGACGTGGGCGACCTCGGCCGGGTAGTCGTAACGCTCGCAGCCGGCCTGGAGCTGGAGCATGCAGCCGGGGTTGGCCGAGACGATCATGTCGGCGTTGGTCGCCTTGACGTTGGTCATCTTTTCGTCGAGGACGCGCATGGAGATGTCCGGGTTGGTGATGTTGTAGATGCCCGCCGAGCCGCAGCAGCGGTCCGAGTCGCGCATCTCCACAAGCTCCACGCCGGGAATCGCCCGCAGCAGCTCGCGCGGCTGGAGGCGGATGCCCTGGCCGTGGGCCAGGTGGCACGGGTCCTGGTACGTCACGCGGATGTTCATCTCCTTCGTTGGTAGGCGCAAGCCCAGGTCCACGAGGAACTCCGACACGTCGCGGACGCTCGCGCTGAAGCGGTGGGCGCGCGCGGACCACGCGGCGTCGTTCTGGAGCAGCTCGCCGTACTCCTTGAGCACGACCCCGCAGCCGGCCGCGTTGATGATGACCGCGTCCACGTCCAGCGCCTCGAACACCGGAATGTTGCGCCGCGCCTGCTCCTTGCCCTGCTCGCGCAGCCCGGCGTGGACGGCCAGCGCCCCGCAGCACACCTGCTCCTTCGGCACGACCACCTCGACGCCGTTGCGCTGGAGAACGCGCACCGTCGCCTCCTGCGTCGGCCCGTAGGCCAGGGGCATGATGCAGCCGTTGAACAGGGCCACCCGCGCCCGCTTCTCGCCAATCGCCGGGTAGACCTGGCCCTCGGCCTTGAAGTTCTTGGGCGGCAGCTTGGGCATCAGCGCCTCGCGCTTGTGCATATCGCCGGGCAGGACGCGCAGGATGCCGCTCTTGCGCACCAAAGTCTGCGCCCCGCTGCGCTGATAGAACCGCGTCAGACTGGCCGCGAACTCGAGGCGGCCCGGCGAGGGCATGAGCTGCTCGAATACGATCTGGCGCAGGATGCGCGCCGCCCGCGGCTCGTTCGCCAGCTGCGCCGCCTGCACCTGGGCGCGGGCCATCTCGACCAGGCCGCCGAAGCGCACCGTGGCCGGGCAGGCCGTCTCACAGGCGCGGCAGGCCAGGCAGACGAACATGTGGTCGGCGAAGTCCGCGTCTACGTCGCCGCGGCCCTCGTGCACCGAGCGCATGAGGTAGATGCGGCCGCGCGGCGAGTCGGCCTCGATGCCCAGCACGCGGTAGGTCGGGCACTGGTTGAGGCACAAGCCGCAGTGGGTGCAGCGCAGAATCTCCTCATACGTCGGCGGCTCGGCCGTGACATAGCCCTTGTGCGCCGTTTCGTCCTTGCGCCAGAGGCTGGGGCGATCGGTCGGATCCAGAAGCTCAATCGTCTGGGCCATGGCCTGCTCCTTCTAGCCTTTGCGTTTCAACAACACCCAGTCCCGCTTGCCTGAGCCGCGGTCCAGGTAGATTTCAAAAACGGGGCCTTGCGCGGTGCGCACAACATAGTAATTGCGGTGGCGGCGGTGGATCCAGCTCCGAGCGTGGTCGGCGTAGGACGGCGTGTGCCAATCCTGCCAGGCGGAGATGACTTCGGCGACGGCGTAGTTTTCGCCGCGCCAGCGCAAGGCGACGGGCTGCATGCGCTCGTCGTCGTAATCCACCGTAATCGGCTCGGAGATAAACTCTTCCATCGCATCCTCAAGGGATGGTGACGGGGCAACGCAGTGGGAGCTTTCCCCACATCGTCACATCGTCACCTAAATGCCTCCCACGTATCGTCCCGGATTGAGCGTACCTTTCGGGTCGAACTGCGCCTTGAGGGTTTGCATCAGGCGGAAATCCCCCCGCGTCGGCCCCCATACGCCGATGGCGCTCTTGATGTTGAGCGGCGCGTGCTCGACCACGGTCGTCCCGCCCAGATCAGTGATGACCTGGCGAATCGCCTTCGCCGCCTCGACCGTCCGGGTCGCCCGATCGTCATCCGGCCCAAAGCCGCGAATGACGCTGTAGAGAACGCCGTTCCCCGAGTGCGCGACCTGGGCCACGGCGAGGGTCCTGCTCCGCGCCGCTTCCTGGACGGCCTCCATCGCCTCGCCGAGCAGCGTCGGCAGCACGGCGATCTTGAGGCGAACGGCGCGGCCCTCGGTGACAAGCGCCGGGCAGTCCGCGACCGCGCCCCACAGCGCCGCATCACCCTCGACCACCGTCACCTGTCCCCCGGCCGCCTCGACCATCGCCTTCAGCTCGTTGACCTGGCGCGTGACCGCCGCGGCGATGCCGGTGAAGCGGGCGGCGAACAGGGCGGCGACGTTGTCCGCCGCGACGAGGTCGGGCGCGAGGGCGTGCAGCCGCGCCGCGCCGCCGGCGTCCACCACGGCGAGGGCGTCGGGCATGAGGTGCGAGGTGATCACGCGGCCGGAGATGGCCGCCGCCGCCGCCACGCCGGGCAGCTGCGCCACGACGGATTGGCTGTTGCGCGGCTGCGGCTGGAGCTTGAACGTCACCTCGGTCATGACGCCCAGTGTGCCAAGGGAGCCGACGAACAGCTTCGGCAGGTCGTAGCCGGCCACGTTCTTGACCACCTTGGCGCCGCCCCGGTAGACCATGCCGTCGGCCTGGACGATGCGCATGCCGATGAGCAGGTCGCGGGACGTGCCGTAGCGCCAGCGGTGGGGGCCGCTGAGGTTAGCGGCGATGATGCCGCCCAGGCTATGGTCAGCGCCGAGCGCGGGGTCGAGGGGGAGCCATTGGCCCTGCGCGCCCAGGACGCGCTGTAGCTCGCCCAGGGTTGCGCTGGCTTCGGCCGTTACCGTCAGGTCGGCCGGCTCGTACTCGAGGATTTTGTCCAGGCGGTCGAGACCGAGGACGACGTCGGCGCGGCGCGGCGGTTCGCCGACGCCCAGCGCCTTGCCGCGGCCGCGCGGGACGACGGCCAGCCCGGCCGCGTTCGCCCACGCCAGGGTCTCGGCGACCTCTTCCTCAGCGCCAGGCCGAATCACATACTGGGGCGTTACCCCGTCCACGGCAGCCGCCTGGAGCGCCGTCGAGTCGTCGGTCACGTACTCGGCGCCGACTAGCTCA
This sequence comes from Anaerolineae bacterium, assembly GCA_046328525.1. GTDB lineage: Bacteria > Chloroflexota > Anaerolineae > Epilineales > JAHCIE01 > JBDHWG01. The sequence goes on along the minus strand of JAXLWK010000003.1, from coordinate 1,789 downwards.
GTGAGGGCATCTATTGACAGCGTTGATGTCGCCATACAACCTCCCCAGAAGATAAGCCTGGGCTGTCATGCTGAGCCGAAGGCGAAGCATCCCCCGACGGGAGACCCTTCGCTCCGCTCAGGGTGACAGCGATCTGCCATCATCACGCCGTCCCATCGCCCCTGCTTCACCTCTGCTCACAGCATGTGCTCTTCGGCCACAATCGCCGGCAGGCGGCGGTGCTTCACGCCCACCTCGTAGCACGCCTTGGAGGTGGGGAAGAGCTTGCCCGGGTTGCACAGGTTCAGCGGGTTGAACGCGGCCTTCACCTGGCGCATGGCGATGAGGTCCGGCCCGGTGAACTGCTCGCACATGTCCTCGCGCTTCTCGACGCCGATGCCGTGTTCGCCGCTGATGGAGCCGCCCGCGTCCACGCACGCCTTGAGGATCTCGCTACCGCAGCGGACGACATTGCGCACCTGCACCGGGTCGCGCTCGTCGAACAGGATGAGCGGGTGCAGGTTGCCGTCGCCGGCGTGGAACACATTGGCGACGCGGAAGCCATACTTGTCGCCGATCTCGCCGACGCGGTGCAACACCCACGGCAGCTTGGTGCGCGGGATGACGCCGTCCTGCACGTAGTACGACGGCGACAGGCGGCCCATCGCCCCGAACGCCCCTTTGCGCCCCGACCAGAGCTTCTCGCGCTCCACGGCGTTCTTCGCCGGCCGCACCTCCGTCGCGCCGCAGTTTCGGCACAGCTCGGCGATGTGTTCCGCCGTCTCCGCCAGGCCGTCGCGGAAGCCTTCCAGGTCAATGAGCAGCACCGACCCGGCCTCGACCGGGTAGCCGCACTTCTTGGCCGCCTCGACGGCGCGGATGGCGGTGTTGTCCATCATCTCCAGCGCCGCCGGGATTGTGCCGTCGGCGATGATCGCCGACACGGCGTTGCTGCCCTCGTCAATCGTGTTGAACACGGCCAGGAGCGTCGTGACCGTCTCCGCCTGGTGGACGAGACGGACGACGGCGCGGGTCACCAGGCCCAGCGTGCCTTCGGAGCCAACCATCAGCCCCGTCAGGTCGTAGCCGGGCGCGTCGGCCGTCGGCGCGCCAAGCTGGACGATGTCGCCGTCGGGCAGGACGGCTTCGAGCATGTGGGTATGGTTCGAGGTGACGCCGTAGGCCAGGCAGTGCGGCCCGCCGGAGTTCTCGGCGATGTTGCCGCCGATGGTGCAGGCTTTCTGGCTTGAGGGGTCGGGGACGTAATAGAAGCCCTGGCTGCTGACGGCGTTGGTGACGTCAATGTTGACGACGCCGGGCTGAACCGTCGCCCGCAGGTTGGGCAGGTCAATGTCGAGGATGCGGTTCATGCGCGAGAACGAGATGACGACGCCGCCCTCGACGGCGACGGCGCCGCCGGACAGGCCAGTGCCCGCGCCGCGCGGCATGAACGGGATGCCGGCGCGATTGGCGACACGCACGACCGCCGCCACCTCCTCACTGCTCACGGGAAAGACGACGAAGTCCGGCCTGGCCCGGTCCAGAGCGCCGTCATACTCGTACATCACCACATCTTCCGGGCGGTGAAGCACCCGGTGTGGCCCGACAATGGCAGTTAGCTCGGCAAGCACGTCGCTCTTGTTCATGCGTGTCCTCCCGATGTTGAGTTTTCAGCCGACACTACACCTGTAGCGCCACCCCTCTATCTTTGCAGTTTTCTGGTTGGGGTGGTTTGGGGGGGCTTTGCCCCCCCAAGTTCTTCTCTTTTCAGCCCTTGGTGACGGTCGCGTGCCATTGCGCACGAAAAAGA
>JAXLWK010000022.1:0-3993 GCA_046328525.1 Anaerolineae bacterium | reverse complement strand
GGCTTCCGCCAGGCTATCCTCATCAAGCGGCCCGCAACGCTGTTTGGCCATAACAAGCGATGGAGCCGCCAGGATGACGAGCTTCTCCGCGCACACTATCCAACCGCCTCGCGTGAGGAGATGGAGCGTCTTTTCCCGAACAAGACGTGGATGGCAATCCAATCTCACGCGTCAGAGCGCGGCATCAAGCGCACGGCCCCTATCGTGAAGCCAGGGCACCCGCGTATCTTGTGGACTGCTGGAGAGGATGAACTGCTGGTCCGCTACTACAAGGGGGAACTCACCATCGAAGAAATGATGGAGCGAACTGGCCGCAGCTTCCAGGCAATCCGGAGCCGAGGCAAGAGCAAGGGGTTTACAGTTGCGCCCCATCTGCGCAAGCGAGTTGGGATGATTGATCCCGACCGCATCGAGTGGGAAGTCGTTGACGACGGAACGGGTCAGTCTGTCGATACATCCCTGGGTAAACTCAATTGTGAATCCTCGACAGCACGCAGACTTCCTGGTTGCCTAGCGGGAACAGGTAGCCGTGGCTCACGTTCACGTCCAGCCCGCCCGGCACGCGGTCGGCGTCGAGGGGGTGGCCGACCACCGGCGCGCCCGTTGCGTGGCGCACGGCGTCCAGCGACGCCACGTGGTCGAAGTCGCTATGCGTGACCCAGATTTCGGCGACCCTGTCGCCGGCGGCGGCCAGAATACGCTCCGGCTCCGCGCCCGGGTCCACGATGGCCGTCGCGCCTGTCGCCGGGTCGTGGACGAGGTAGCTATTCATTGTGAAGCCCCAATCAGGCTGAGTGACTTCAAGACGTTCAATCGTAGCTTCGGACATGCACCAGCTCCTTCACCGGAATTCTGCCAGCATTTCACTGATTAGCACGTGGTCTCGCTTTCGAGGCCAATTATACACTAGCAGTCAGAGACTTCAAGATCAACTGAGGCGGAGGAAAGAGCCAGGGTACGATCTCTGGCTCTTTTTGTCTCGTTCAGGTACAATACCACGACGGCAAACCACTGGCTTTCTCTTTCCCACGAGGCTACAATGACCGACACCTCCCTCTCGAATGTGTTCTCCCATGTGGACGCGCACCAACAGGCGTTTATTGACCGCCTCATTGACTATGTTCGGCGTCCAAGCATAAGCGCTCATGGGCTTGGGATTGCTGAGGTCGCCGATTTTCTGGTCGAGCTGCTCCGCGGCCTCGGCCTGGCGACCGAACTGATTCCTACGGCAGGCTGGCCGGTGGTGGTCGGTCGGCGCACAGACAACCCCGGCGGCCTGACCGTGATGCTGTACGGCCACTACGATGTGCAGCCACCGGACCCGCTGGACGCCTGGGTCTCACCGCCGTTCGAGCCGACCATCCGCAATGGCCGTCTCTACGCGCGTGGCGTCGGGGACAACAAGGGGCAGCACTTCGCCAATATCCTGGCGCTTGAGACGCTGCTGGCAACGCAGGGCAGGTTGCCTGTGAATGTGATTGTTGTTCTCGAAGGCGAAGAGGAGATTGGCAGCCCGCGCATGGCCGACTTCGTGCGCGACCACCGCGACCGGCTCAAGGCCGACCTGGTGATTACCTCCGATGGTCCGGTGCACGAGAGCGGCCAGGCGTGCATCCACTTCGGCGTGCGCGGCATTATCTCATTCGAGCTGCGGGCACACGGCGCGAGCCGTGACCTGCACTCCGGCAACTTCGGCGGCGTCGCGCCCAACCCCATCTGGACGCTGGTGCACCTGCTGGCGACGATGAAGAACGACCAGGGTATTGTCACCATTGACGGCTTCTACGACCGCGTCCAGCCGCCGACGCCCCTGGAGCGCCAGGCGCTGGACAGCCTGCCGATTGACGTGGAGCGCGTCAAGGCGGAGCTGGGGCTGAAGGAGCTGGACGCGCCGCCGGCCCGCCCCTTCTACGACCGCCTCTCGTGCTGGCCGACCATGACCATCAACGGCCTGCACGGCGGCTACGGCGGGCCGGGAACGAAGACCGTGCTGCCGAGCCAGGCCGTCGCCAAGTGCGACGTGCGCCTCGTCGAGGCGATGACGGTCGAGGACACGTTCGCCAGGATCGAGGCGCACGTCAGGAAGCACGCGCCGGATGTGGAGTTCATCCGCCAGGGCAGCATGGAGCCGTCGAAGACGCCCATCGAGTCGCCGTTCACCGAGCCTTTGCGGCAGGCGGTTCGCGCGGCCCAGGGCGAGGACCCGCTGCTTATCCCGGCTCTCGGCGGCAGTCTGCCTGACTACGTCTGGACGAAGGTGCTCGGCATCCCGGCGTTCCTCGTGCCCTACGCCAACGCCGACGAGAGCAACCACGCGCCCAACGAAAACCTGGAACTGTGGCGCTTCATCGCCGGCATCAAGACCGGCGCGGCCATGCTCACCTACCTGGGCTCGATGCCCCAGCAGCACGGAACGCCGGGCGGGGCAGGTCACGAATAACCGCGGATAGGTTGCGGCCGGTAAACCCCCTCGAGGCGCTCGATCTCATCAGACGTGAGTTGCACCGAGATGGCGGCGACGGCATCATCGAGGTGCCGCGCCTTGGTCGCGCCAATGATCGGGGAGGTGACGGCCGGTTTGGAGAGCATCCAGGCGATCGCTACCTGGGCCATGGGCAGCCCGCGCCCTTCCGCCACCTCGTACACGCGCTGTGCGATGGCCAGGTTTTCATCAGTATGGAGACGTTGCCCGCCGGTGTCGGTCTGCGCCCGGTAGGTCTCGTTGAGCTCCCTCGACGGCTTGCGCGTCAGTAGTCCCCGGGCGAGCGGCGAGTAGGGTATCACGCCGATCTTCTGATCCTGGCACAAGGGCAGCATTTCTCGCTCCTCTTCGCGGTAGATCAGGCTGTAGTAGGGCTGCATGGAGACGAAACGCGCCCAACCGTGCAGGTCCGCGGTGTAGAGGGCCTTGGCGAACTGCCAGGCGAACATCGCCGACGCGCCAATGTAGCGGGCCTTGCCGGCGCGCACCACGTCGTTCAAGGCTTCCAGCGTCTCTTCAATCGGCGTGTCGTAGTCCCAGCGGTGGATCTGGTACAGGTCCACGTAGTCGGTTCCCAGGCGCTTGAGGCTGGCGTCAATCGAGCTGAGGATGTGCTTGCGGGAGAGGCCGGCGTCGTTGGGGCCGCTCCCCATAGGGAAGAAGACCTTGCTGGCGATGACGACCTCATCCCGCGACGCCGCGAAATCGCGCAGGGCCTTGCCGACAATCTCCTCGCTCCGGCCGGCGGAGTAGACGTCGGCGGTGTCAAAGAAGTTGATGCCCAGCTCGATGGCCTGCTGGATGTGCGGTCGGCTTTCCTCCTCCTGGAGCGCCCACGGCCAGGTCGCCGTCGGCCCGCCGTAGCTCATGCAGCCGAGGCAGATGCGCGACACTTTCAGTCCCGTTGATCCCAATCGAACGTATTCCACGGTGTCCTCCCATTAGTCTTCAGCATGGTACTGCGCGTCGCTGACGTGTTCCATCCACTCGACGACCTTGCCGTCGAGGGCTTCTTGCAGCGCGATGTGCGTCATGGCGGTGGTCGGCGCTGCGCCGTGCCAGTGCTTCTCACCGGGCGGGAACCACACCACGTCGCCCGGCCGGATCTGCTCGACGGCGCCGCCCCAGCGTTGGGCCAGGCCGCAGCCGGCCGTCACGATGAGCGTCTGGCCGAGCGGGTGAGTGTGCCACGCGGTTCGCGCGCCCGGCTCGAACGTGACGCTCGCGCCGCGCACCCGCGCCGGATCGGGCGCTTCAAACAGGGGGTCAACGCGCACCACGCCCGTAAAATACTCGGCCGATCCTTTGCCCGACGGATGGGAGCCAACTCTCTTGATGTCCATAGCCTTTCTCCTCTCTGCAGATTGGTCATGCGTGCCGGGTACGCGCCCCGGGATCCCCGGCGCAGCTGTATTCTAGCAGGCCGCAGCGCATGGCAGTATAATGATTCCGTCGGGGCAATAGTCAGGTACGAGGGTGAAGGGCGGCCCAGCGGGCCTCAAGGTCGGCCA
>JAXLWK010000021.1:0-13852 GCA_046328525.1 Anaerolineae bacterium | reverse complement strand
CAGGCCCTGCGCAGCGACCAGTTCCTCAAGCTCGACGGGTAGGCTATAATTCGGTTGGTAGGTCATGGTCTCGTCTCCTTTCGGTGTTTGGCAACCCCTAGGATACACCCTGACCTACCGCCTTTTCAACTCGGCGGCCAACTCATCTTACAGAAACAATGTTACACTATCCTAGCATTCGCTAACACCACTTCGTCAAACCCAGAGGAGCGACGGGGCCACTATAGTTTGTCTAGGCTGCCAGAACGACATCTGAATAATCACATGTCGCCGGCATGCTGTCTCCCTTCGCGCTTGATTCTCCCGCAAGAGCGCCTAAGATTTGTCGTTACCAGACCCTATGGAGGTTTCTATGAGCGCAAAGAAGGCCACGCAGGAAAACACCGAGAGCACCGCCGCGCGCGGCGAGACAAACGACGGATTCACCGACGAGGAACGCGCCGCGATTCAGGAGCGCGCCAAAGAGATGAAGGCGTCCTCGCGCCGCGGCTCGAAGGCGGCCAAGGCGGACGGGGAAAGCGACGTGCTGGCGAAGATCGCCGAGATGCCGGGGTCGGACCGCGTCATGGCCGAGCGGCTGCATGCCATCGTCAAAGCCGCAGCGCCGGAGCTCGCGCCGAAAACGTGGTACGGGATGCCGGCGTATGCCAGGGACGGCAAGGTCGTGTGCTTCTTCCAGGCGGCGGACAAGTTCAAGGCACGGTACGCGACGTTCGGCTTCAGCGACGTAGCGACCCTGGACGACGGCGCCATGTGGCCGACCGCCTACGCGCTGAAGGAGCTGACCCCCGCCGACGAGGCAAGGATCAGCGAGCTTGTGAAGAAAGCGGTGAGCTAAGGGCCGAGCTTGCCAGTGGACGTGGGCAATGCCCTTCAGGATAACCTAGACGGTAAACAACAGTGATAAGCTGCCGCATCAACAGGAGGCGAACGATAAATGCAGATTAAGATCGCAAGCGTTTTTGTGGACGACCAGGAAAAGGCGCTCAAGTTCTATACCGAGGTGCTGGGCTTCGTGAAGAAGCAGGATGTCGCCAACGGCGCGTACCGCTGGCTGACGGTGGGCGCGGCGGACGGCGCCAACGAGACGGAGCTATTGCTCGAACCCAATGCGCACCCGGCGGCCCGTCAGTTCCAGCAGGCTATCTACGCCGACGGTATCCCGGCTACCGCGCTGTTTAGCTCTGACTTCCAGGCCGACTACGAACGGCTGCGCCGGGGCGGTGTCCGCTTCAAGTCCGAGCCGATGAGCTACGGTTGGGGCAGCAGCGTGCTCTTCGACGATACGTGCGGGAACTGGATCAACATGGTGCAAGTTTGAGGACGGGTATCGAGAGCGCGGCGGCCTGAAGACCGCCGCTACGAATGCAAGCCCAAGGGGCTAGCGGAAGCTTGTCAGCCTCTCAGGCTTGCATTTGTAGCCGTGGTGTTCACGCCACGGCGGCCTGCTCCAGGTGTGACTTTGCCCCCAACGGTGTTCTTACCCAACCATCACTGTTGCCCTCAGCAGGTCGCGGGCGCGGGAGGAGGGGCCGACGAGGATTTCGAACTCGCCAGGCTCGACCACCTCAACGCCCTGCGCGTTCACGATCTCGAAGGACTGCCACGGCAGCTCGACCGTCACGGTCTTTGTCTCGCCCGGCGCCAGCGCGACGCGGGCGAAGCCCTTGAGCGCCTTGTTGACCCAGGTCGCCGAGGTCACCACGTCGCTGACGTAGACCTGGACGATCTCCACGCCCTCCCGCCCCCCGACGTTCGCCACGTCCACCAAGACCTGCGCCGTTTCGCCGTGGGCCAGGGTAGGAGAGGCCAGGCGCAGGTTGGAGTAGGCGTACTGCGTGTAGCTCAGGCCGTGCCCGAAGGGGAACAGCGGCTCCTGGGTCAGGTCGGCGTAGCGGTCGCCGTGCTGGCCGCGCACCTGGCTGTAGAACACCGGCTGCTGGCCGACGTGCACCGGGAATGAGATCGTGAGCTTGCCGGACGGGTTCAGCAGCCCGAACAGCGCCTCGGCCAGCGCCCGGCCGCCTTCCATGCCTGGGTTGAACAACTCGACGATGGCGGCGGCGCGTTTGGCGGCGGGGGGCAGGACCAGGGGCTTGCTGTTCACCAGCACCACGACGAGTGGCTTGCCCGTCTTCTCCAGCGCTTCCAGCAGCGCGATTTGCCCGCCTTGCAGCTCCAGTGTAGCGGTGCTGTGCGTCTCGCCGATGAAGTCCAGGTGATCGCCGACCACGGCTACGACGACGTCGCTCGTCTGGGCTGCGGCCACAGCGGCCTCTATGCCGGAAAGGTCATCGTCCACGATCGAGCAGCCGCGTTCGTAGCGCACGTCCAGCCCGTGCGGGGCCAGGGCGCGGATGCCGTCCAGCACGGTGGTCGTCTTCTCGCGCGGGTGCTTGCCGGCCTCTGGCGGATGCTGCGACGCGCCGAGGGACCAGTCCCCCAACTGTTGCAGATCGTCGTTGGCATTCGGGCCGATCACCGCGATGGACGTCAACTGCGCCGGGTCCAGGGGCAGCAGGCCGTTGTTCTGGAGGAGGACCAGGCTCTGGCGCGCGGCGTCCAGGTTGGCGGCGCGGTGCTCCGGACGGGCGATCTCAAATGCGGCCCGTTCCAGGTCAGGCTCGCGCCCGTTCTCGAACAGGCCCATGCGGAACTTGAGCGCCAGCAGCCGGGCGCAGGGCGCGTCAATTTCGGCCTCGGCCAGCTTGCCGGTGCGAACCGCCTCCAGCGCCCCTGCGTAGAACTGGGGGGTGGTCATCATGATGTCGTTGCCGGCGCGCACGGCGGCGACCGCCGCGTCGGCGTAGCTCGCGCACACCCTCTGCTCCGTCACCAGCCGCCCCACGTTGTCCCAGTCCGTCACCACCACGCCCTTGAAGCCCCACTCGTCCTTTAGCACCTCGGTCAGCAGCCAGTGGTTGCACGTGGATGGCACGCCCTCTATAGACTGGTAGCCCGTCATGAAGGTCATGGCCCCGGCCTGCGCGGCGCGTTCAAAGGGCGGGAGGAAGTAGCTGCGCAGCTTGCGGGGCGAGAGATCGGCCTCGGACGCATCGCGCCCGCCCTGCGTCTCCGAATAGCCGGCGTAGTGCTTGGCGGTCGCCAGGATGCCGGCCGGGTCGTCCAGCCCCTGGCCCTGGTAGCCGCGGATCATGGCCGCCCCCAGCTCGCCGATCAGGTAGGGGTCCTCGCCGAAGGTCTCACCGGTGCGGCCCCAGCGCAGATCGCGAGTCAGGCACAGGACGGGCGAGAAGGTCCAGTGGATGCCCGTCGGGACGACCTCCTCGGCCGTCACCCGTCCCACCCGCTCCAGCAGCTCGGGGTTCCAGCTGCACGCCAGCGCCAGCTGGGTTGGGAAGATGGTCGCGCCCTTCCAGAAGGAGTGCCCGTGGATGGCGTCCTCGCCGATGAGCAGAGGGATGCCCAGCCGGTTCTGGGCGGCCAGGCGCATGGCGGCGCGGGCCTTTTCGCCCAGGATGTGCAGGATGGAACCGGGCTGGCGCGTGGTAATGAAGGACAGGTCATCGGGCCGCGCGTCCCACATGATCATCTGCCCGACTTTCTCCTCCAGGGTCATGCGGCCGAGCAGGTCGGCGACGCGCTCTTCGACGCTGAGGGATGAATTGCGGTAGACGGGGATTGGCTCGGACATTCGGGTTTCCTTTTTCAAAGCCTGGCTTTGACGACGTTCGCCAGGCGGCGCATGCCGATTTGGATTTTCTCCGGGGTGACGCCGCCGAAGCTGAGGCGCATGCAGTTGTTGCGGATGGGCTGGCCCTCGACGAAGAACTCGCGGCCCGGCATGTACGCGACCTTCTGGGCGATGGCGTCGCTCAGAAGGGCCGTCGTATCTATCGGCTCGGGAAGCTCCACCCAGGTGAACAGTCCCCCGTCCGGGTACACGGATTTGACCTCTTGCGGCAGTTCGGTCTGAAGGCACTCCATCATCACATCGCGGCGTTCGCGGTGAATATCGCAGATCAGCCGGAGGTGCGCGTCGTACAGGCCGCGGTTGAAGAACTCGGCGCACAGGACCTGGCTAATCAGGCTGGCGTGGGAGTTGGTGGCGGTCTTGGCGTCATACAGCTTGCGGACGATGGATTCGTCCGCGTAGACGTACCCCAGGCGCGAGCCGGGCGAGAAAATCTTGGAGAAGCTGTTGGCAAAGATGGTGTGGCCGGTCTGGTCAAAGAACTTGACCGGCGGCAGCGCCTCGCCGCTGTAGCGCAGCTCGCAATACGGGTCGTCCTCCAGGATGATGACGTCATACCGGCTGCCCAGCTCCGCTAAGGCCTTGCGGCGCTCTCGGCTCATGGTGCGCCCGCTGGGGTTCTGGAAGGTCGGGATGACGTAGATCATCTTGGGAGAGTATTGCCGGATCCTGGCTTCGACATCCTCGATAACCAGGCCGTGCTCGTCGGTCTGACAGGCGATGCAGCGCGCCTCGAACAACTTGAACACTTCCACGGCATGCACGAATGTGGGGGATTCGACCAGGATGACATCGCCGGGGTCGAGGTAGAGCTGGCAAATCAGGTTCAGCGCCTCGATGCCGCCGCCCACCGTGATCACCTCCTCGATCCGCGCCTTGAGACCCTTCGGCGCCAGCAGGCACTCGACAACCGCCTGGCGCAGTTCTGGGATGCCGATGGGGTTGCCATACTGGAGGGCCTGCACCCCGCGTTTCTGCCGCGTGAGTACGTCATTGGCGATCTCGTGGACCTGCTCCACCGGCAGGGCTTCCCGCGCCGGCGCGCCCCCGCCGAAAGAGATGGTGTCCGGGTCCGTCATCGATTCAAACAGGTAACGGATGACGTCGGCCGTGCCCTGCATGTACGCCATTCGCTTGGCAAACCTGGTCATGGTAGCGGTCCTTGCAATGAGCCTGGGCCGTCATGCCGAGTGCAACGAGGCATCTGGGCCGCAGCCCAGACCCCTCACTTCGTTCGGGGTGACAGCGATTTCATGTCTAAATCCTGCCCGTAGCCGATGGGGGAGGGGCAGGTCACGCGCGCGCTTCCTGGCCGACGGCGTCACTGACGGCGCGGAAGCCGTCGCGCTGCATGAGGTTGACGAGGCCGCGCAGGGTCGCGCTGACCAGGGTGGGGCCTTCGTAGATCAGGGCGGTGTAGAGCTGGACGAGGCTGGCGCCGGCCAGGATTTTGGCGTAGGCGCTCTCTGGCCCGTCCACGCCGCCGACGCCGATGATGGGCAGGCGTCCGCCGAGGGCGCGGTACAGGTGGCGCAAGACGGCGGTCGAGCGCTCGAACAGCGGCCTGCCGCTCAGCCCGCCCTGCTCGTTTTGCCGCGCGCTCCGCAGGCTGGCTGCGCGCTCCGTCGTGGTGTTGGTGGCGATGATGCCGTCCACGCCCACGTCCAGGATGACTTGTAATGCCGCGTCGAGCTGCTCGAACGTCTCATCGGGCGAGAGCTTGACGAAGATCGGGACGTGGCGGCCGCCGCGCACCTGGCGGTCGGCGTCCCGCGCCTCCCGTAGCGGGGCCAGAAGCTCGGCCAGGGCGGCGCCGCGCTGGAGGTCGCGCAGGCCGGGGGTGTTGGGCGAGGAGACGTTGACGGCGATGTAGTCGGCCAGGGGGGCGAGGGTGGTGAAACAGTCGAGGTAGTCCGCCGCCGCCGACTCGGGCGGCGTCGTTTTGTTCTTACCGATGTTGACGCCGATGGGAACGCGGCGTTTCGTGAGCGCCAGGTTGTGGGCCATCGTCTCGATGCCGCCGTTGTTGAAGCCCATGCGGTTGATGAGCGCCCCGTCCTCGCGCAAGCGGAACAGGCGCGGGCGCGGGGTGCCCGCCTGCGGCCGGGGTGTCACCGTGCCGACCTCGATGAAGCCGAAGCCGAGCCGGGCGAACGACTCGATGTAGCGCGCGTCCTTGTCGAAGCCGCCGGCCAGCCCCAGCGGGTTGGCGAAGGGGATGCCGGCGACGGTGACGCGCAGGGCAGGGTGGTCATAGCGCAGCGGCGCGGTGGCAGAGCCTGAGCCGGGGACACGCGCCGCGCCGCGCCAGAGCGTGGTCACGACGGTGTGGGCCACCTCGGGGTCGAGACGAAAGAAGAGTGGCGTGAGGCGGCGGTAAACGTTCACGGTCGCCTCGGCCTAGTAGCCCCGCGGGTTGTCGGACTGCCAGCGCCAGGCATCGGCGCACATCTCGTCCACGCCGCGCTCGGCGCACCAGCGCAGCTCGCGGTTGGCAAGGGTCGGGTCGGCGTAGGCGGCGGCCACGTCGCCGGGGCGGCGCTCGACGATGCGGTAGGGGATCGTGCGCCCCGACGCTTTCTCGAACGCGGCGACCATCTCCAGAACGCTGTAGCCGCGGCCCGTGCCGAGGTTGTACGTGACGACGCCGGGCTTCTCCGTGAGCCTGTCCAGGGCGCTGAGGTGGCCGAGGGCCAGGTCTACGACGTGGATGTAGTCGCGGACGCCGGTACCGTCGGGCGTGGGGTAGTCGGCGCCGAAGACACGCAGCTCCGGGAGTTGGCCGACGGCAACCTTGGCGATGAACGGCATCAGGTTGTTGGGGATACCGTTGGGGTCCTCGCCGATGCGCCCGCTCGGGTGCGCGCCGACCGGATTGAAGTAGCGCAGCAGGGCGATGTTCCAGCTATGATCAGACACCCACAGGTCGCGCAGAATCTCCTCGATCATGAGCTTGGTGCGCCCATAGGGGTTCGTGGCGTGCAGCGGCATGTCCTCGGTGATGGGGACGCGGGCCGGGTCGCCGTAGACCGTCGCCGATGAGCTGAAGACGATGTCCTTGACGCCGCGCTCCCGCATGACTTCGAGCAGGATGAGGCTGCCGGTGATGTTGTTGTGGTAGTAGCGCAGGGGAATGGCGACGGACTCGCCGACCGCCTTCAGCCCGGCGAAGTGGATGACGGCGTCCACCGGCGCTTCGTCGAACACGGCGGCCAGGCCGGCGCGGTCGAGCAGGTCCACCGGGTGGAAGGCCATCTTTCGGCCAGCCAGCTCCTCGACGCGCCGGATGGCTTCCGCCTTGCTGTTGCTTAGATTGTCCACGACGGTGACGTCGTAGCCCGCGTTCAGCAGCTCGACGCACGTATGGCTGCCAATATACCCCGCGCCCCCGGTGACTAGAATACGCATTGACCCCTCCACGCTGTGTTCTACTTCACTAACGCTCTCAGGTGGCTCAAGTTTCAGGCCACGGGACCCAGCGTTTTGGACATCATGACGTTGGTGGCGGTGTAGCCGAGTTTCTCGTACAGGGCGATGGCCGAGCGGTTGTGGCCGAAGACGTGGAGCTGGATTGTGTGGAGGCCCAGCGCGCGCACCTCGTCCTCCATCGCGCTGAAAGCCTGCTCGCCGTACCCCTTGCGCCGCTGAGTCTCGTCCACGCCGAAATCATACACGAAGGCGATCGGTCCTGTCGCCTCCTGGACGACGGCGAACCACAGGAAGCCGACCTGCTCGCCGGCGTCGTTGACGATGGCGAAGAGGTGCTGGTTCGGCGTAGTGAGGCCCTGCGGCAGGAGCTTCAGGAACTCCTGGCGGGCGCGCGGCAGCGCATCCTCGGCGCTCCAGTTGCCTGCCTGGACTTTCTCCTCGGCATAGCCGGCAATCGCCGCATCGAGATAGCGGTCGAACTGCTCTTGCGTCATTGGAGCAAGGTGTGTTGCGGACGCTACCGGCTTCATGGCTCACTCTCCGAACACGGGCCGACACCATAGCCAGTATTATAAGAGAGGCGGAGGCGTCACACAAGCTCGACGGTGATGCCGTGGGCGCGCAGCTCGGCCACCATCTGCGGCGGGGCGTTGTCGTCGGTGATGACGCGGTCAATCTCGTGGGGGAGGGCGAAGGCGCTGAAGCCTAGTGCGCCGAACTTGCTGGAGTCGACGATGCCGACGACCAGCGCCGACGTGCCGACCATCAGCCCCTTGAGCTGCGCTTCCTCCATGTCCGACTCCATCAGGCCGTCGCGGGGCGTCACCGCCCGCGCCCCGAAGAAGCCGATGTCCAGGCGCAGACGCTGGAGCGAGTTGTAGTTGAAGCTGCCGACGAGGGAGCTGGAGCGGCGGCGCATCGTGCCGCCAACGACGATGGTGGTGATGCCGTCGCAGAAGTTCAGCTCGAAGGCGGTGTAGAGGCCGTTGGTGACGACGATGAGCTGCTCGCGGTCCTTGATGAGCCGGGCGACCTGCGCCGCCGTCGTGCTGGCGTCGAGGAAGATGCGCTGGCCGGAGCGAACAAGGGCGGCGGCTGCCTGGGCGATGCGCCGCTTCTCCTCCAGGTGCTCCTGCTCGCGGGCGGCGAAGTAGCGCTCTAGCCGGCCGCGGCCGGAGACCACCGCCCCGCCGTGGACGCGCTCCAACACGCCCTGGGTCTCCAGCACATCCAGGTCACGGCGCACGGTGACTTCGGAGACGCCGAGTACCTGGCTCAGCTCCCCGACGGTGCTGCGGTCACGCGCGCTCAAATACGCGAGAATCTCCTGACGGCGCCGCTCCGACGACATCCCCTGGTCTAGCTGAGACATACGCACTCCTGCGCCTGCGAACATGCCCGTGATCTGCGCATCAGCCCTTTTTCATTATACCGCCAGTGTGCGCGAAAATCAAGCGATTCGAACGAAATTCGTAATTGAATATGACAACTTCTATTGACATTGCGCGCAAATGGCGGTATAATGACCACGAACGTAACGATAACGGTTCGAAAACGTTTCGAGTTATCCGCGTCCTCCGGACGGAGCTTGGGCCATGAGTGAGCGCCTCCCCGTCTTCCAGGCGCAGCACATCTCGAAGTCTTTCGGCGGTGTGCATGCGCTGCAAGACGTACACTTTGAAATCGTTCCGGGCGAGGTCCACGCTCTGCTCGGCGAGAATGGCGCGGGGAAATCCACCCTGATCAAGATCATGACCGGCGTCTACCAGCCAGACGCTGGGGAGATGGCCCTGGACGGCGCGGCGGTGCGCTTCGGCAACACGCGCGAGGCGCAGAACGCCGGCATCGCCGCCATCTACCAGGAGCCGAGCCTCTTCCCCGACCTGGACATCGCCGAGAACATCCTGGTCGGGCGGCAGCCGCGCGGCCGCGGTGGCATTGACTGGAAGCGCATGTACGGCGAGGCGTCGGCGCTGCTCGAACGCCTCGGGCTGGCCCTCGACCCGCACACCAAAGCGCGTCAGCTCAGCGTGGCGCAGCAGCAGGTGGTGGAGATCGCCCGCGCGCTGTCCCTCAACGCCCGCATGCTCATCATGGACGAGCCGACCTCGTCCCTCACCCAGAACGAAGTCGAGGAGCTGTTCACCATCGTGCGCCAGCTTCGCGCCTCCGGCACAGCGATCATCTTTATCTCGCACCGTCTGGAGGAGCTGTTTGCCCTGGCCGACCGGGTGACGATCCTGCGCGACGGCCAGTACGTTGCGACGCGCCGGGTGGCCGAGGTCACGACGGAGGACCTGATTCGCATGATGGTCGGCCGCCACCTGGGGGAGCTGTTCCCGAAGCAGGATGTCCCGGCCGGCGACGTGGCCCTGGCGGTGGAGGGGCTGACCGTCGAGGGCAGCTTCTCCGACGTGTCGTTCGAGTTGCGCAAGGGCGAAATCCTGGGCATGGCCGGGCTGGTCGGCGCTGGCCGCACCAACGTTGCCCGCGCCATCTTCGGCATTGAGCCGGCGACGGCGGGGGTGATCAAGCTGGACGGCAAGCCGGTGACGATCAAGAGCGCCGACGCGGCGATGGCGCTGGGCATCGGCTACGTGCCGGAGGACCGCAAGGAACACGGGCTTGTCCTGCCGATGAGCATCGGCGACAACATCACGCTGCCGGTGCTCTCCTCCTTCGGGCGCTTCGGCTGGCTCGACCGCAAGCGCGAGGCGAAGGCGGCGGCGGTGGCGTCGCAGCAGTTGGAAGTGAAGATGACGGGGATTGACCAGCTTGTCGCCCAGTTGTCCGGCGGCAACCAGCAGAAGGTCGTGCTCGCCAAGTGGCTCGGCACGCGGCCCCGCGTCCTCATCCTGGACGAGCCGACGCGCGGCATTGACGTCGGCACGAAGGCCGCCGTCCACCGCCTGATGAGCAGCCTCGCCGCCGAGGGCATGGCGATCCTGATGATCTCGTCGGAGCTGCCAGAGATCCTGGGGATGAGCGACCGCATCCTGGTGATGCGCGAGGGGCGGCTGACCGGCGAGTTCGCCCGCGCCGACGCGACGCAGGAAAAGATCATGGCGGCGGCGACGACGGCGTAGGGCAGGGAAGCGCCGCCAGCGGTACTCAGAAGATAACCTTGCGCTGCTCGCGGCGGGCGTGGCGCTCAGGGCGACAGCGATTTTCATCGTTGGATTGATAAAGGGACACTCTGGATGGTCACACAAGCACAAGTCGGTCGCCCTAGAATGAGCCTGGCGCAGACAATCGTCAGGTTCCGCGAGCTGGGCATTCTGGTCTTCATCCTGGCGCTGGGCGCGATCGTGACGCTGCGCAATCCGGCGTTCCTGACGCCGGAGAACTTCCGCGACATTCTGCTGAATATCTCCATCCTGATCATCGTGGCCCTCGGCCAGAGCATGGTCATCATCACGCGCGGCATTGACCTGTCGGTCGGCTCGATGATCGGCCTCACGGCCATGATGGTGGCCTTCTTCGTCGTGGCCTTCCCCGGCCTGCCGGCCATCATCACGCTCCCGCTGGGCATCGCGATTGGGGCGGCGCTCGGTAGCTTCAACGGCCTCATCATCGCCCAGTTCGGCGTTCCGCCCATCATCGCCACCCTCGGCACCCTGAGTATCTATCGCGGGCTGGTGTTCCTCTACAGCAACGGGCAATGGATCAACGCTTACGAGATGCCGCCGGCCTTCGGCCAGCTGTCCAAGGGCGGGCCAGTGCTCGGCATCCCGAACCTGATCCTGTTTGCCATCATCGTGGCGGCCGGCGTGTACTACTTCCTGAACTACACGCGCACCGGCCGCGACATCTACGCCGTGGGCAGCAACCCCGACGCGGCGCGCTTCGCCGGCATCCCCATCACCCGCATCACGTTCCTGGTGTACTTGATTACCGGCGCTCTGTGCGGCCTCGCCGGCGTGCTGTGGGCGTCGCGCTTCGAGGCGGCGCAGACGAACACGGCGCTCGGCTTCCAGCTTCAGACCATCGCCGCGCCGGTCGTGGGCGGCGTCAACATCTTCGGCGGGAGCGGCAGCGTGCTGGGGGTGGTCATGGGCGCGTTCCTGCTCGGCATTATCAGCAACGGCCTCACCCTGGTGCGCATCTCGCCGTTCTGGGAGCTGGCCCTGGAGGGCCTGCTCATTCTGCTGGCGGTGATCATGGACGCCGTCATCATGCGGCGGTTGGCGCGCACCAAGACGCGGCGCAACCGCTAATCTGGCGCACACGAGGACTCTTCGATGGACACCCACACGGGCTTGACTCGCTTTCTGCTGCGCCGGGAGTCGCTCCTGGTCATCTTGATTATCATCGTCGCGACGCTCAACGCGCGGCTGTCGCCCTTCTTCCTGGACACCGACAACCTGTTGCGCACGTCGTCCGACTTCGTGGAAATCGGCATCATGATGCTGCCGATGGTGTTCATCATCATCACCGGCGACATTGACCTGTCGGTCGCCTCGATCCTGGGCCTGACGGCGTCTCTCATGGGCTGGCTGTTCATGGGCGGGTGGAATATCTGGCTCGCCGTCGCGGTCGCCTTTCTCGTCGCCCTGGTGTGCGGGTTCGTGAACGGCTGGCTCATCGCGCGCATGAAGCTGCCGGCCCTGGTGGTAACTATCGGCACGCTGTCCCTGTATCGCGGCCTGGCCTACGTGCTGCTCGGCGACCAGGCGGCGCGCGGCTACCCCGAGTCGTTCACCTATCTTGGGCAGGGGACGCTCGGCGACAGCAGCGTGCCGTTCGGCCTGCTCCTGTTCATCGTCCTGGCCGTGGTGTTTGGCCTGGTGCTGCACCGCACGACGTTTGGGCGCTACCTGTACGCCATGGGCAACAACGCGAACGCCAGCCGCTACTCTGGTGTCAAGGTGGACAGCATCAAGCTCTCGCTCTTCGTGCTCTCGGCGGCGATGGCGGCGCTGGCCGGTTTCATTCTCGCCGCCCGCTTCGGCAGCACCCGCCCGGACATCGGCACGGGGCTGGAGCTAACGGTCATCACGGTCACGGTGCTTGGCGGCGTCAGCATCTACGGCGGCAGCGGAACGATGGTGGGCGCGGTGCTGGCGCTCATCCTGGTCGGCATCCTGCGCTTTGGCATGGGCCTCATCAACCTTCAGGGCCAGGTGCAGGACATCGTCATCGGCGCGCTGCTGATCCTGTCCATTCTCGTGCCGAAGCTCGGCAGCCTGCGCCAGGCCGTGGCGTCGCCGCAAAAGGGCAGCTGGCGCGGCCTGGCCGTCGGCGCGAGCGTCGCCGTTCTGTTCGTGTTGTTCTTCTTCTGGTCGCGCTCGCTCGTTCTCGCGCCTTGAAAGATTGAGAAAGGAGCCGCTTATTCGGACGATTGCTCCCTGTTCACGAATTCGCGCCTATCCATATCACCATCGCCCACATGAACCATCAAGGAGGAACTGTTATGCGTAACCGACTTATCGCCCTGCTGCTCGTGACCGCTCTGCTCGCCGTCCTCGCGGCGTGCGCCGGCGGGCAAGCCCCGACAGCATCCCAGGTGCAGCAGGCGGCGCCGACTGTCGCCGCCGCGGTCAAGCAGGCCGCCGAAGCCGCCCCGACCGTGGCCGCCGCTGCCAAGGCTGTCGCGCCGACCGTCGCCGCGGCGGCTCAGCAGGCTGCGCCGACCGTGGCCGCTGCCGCCAAGGCCGCTGCCCCGACCGTCGCCGCCGCCGCGCCGACCGCGGCTGCCGCCGCCAAGGCTGCCACAGGGAGCGGGAAGACCTACGTTCTCGTGCCGAAGAACCTCGGCAACCCGTACTTCGACACCGCCAACAAGGGCGCGCAGGAAGCCGCCAAGGAACTCGGCGTGACCGTCACCTACCAGGGGCCGGCGACCGCCGATGCGACGCAGCAGATTCAGCTGCTGAACTCCCTCATCGCCCAGAACCCGGGCGGCCTGGCGATCTCGGCGGATGACGCCGATGCTCTCGTCCCGGTCGGCAAGACGGCCATGGGCAAGGGCATCCCGGTGGTGAGCTTCGACTCGGCCATCGGCCCCGGTGGCCGCACCGTTCACGTGAACCAGGCGAACTCCGAGGACATCGGCCGCGGCCAGATCCAGCTCGTCAACAAGCTGCTGGGCGGCAAGGGCAAGATCGCCATCCTGAGCGCCACCTCGACCGCGCCGAACCAGAACAAGTGGATCGAGTACATGAAGGACGAGCTGAAGAAGCCCGAGAACGCCGGGCTGGAGCTGGTGGCGACCGTGTACGGCGACGACCAGGATGAGAAGAGCTACAACGAGGCCCAGGGTCTGATGAAGACCTACCCGGACCTCAAGGCGATCATCGCGCCGACGACCGTCGGCATCGCCGCCTCGGCCCGCGCCGTCACCGACGCCAACAAGATCGGCCAGGTCGCGGTGACCGGCCTCGGCACGCCGAACCAGATGCGCCAGTACGTCAAGAACGGCGCCTCGCCCGCCTTCGCGCTGTGGAACCCGGCCGACCTGGGCTACCTGACGATCCAGGCGCTCAACGCCATCTCCAGCGGCAAGATCCAGGGCAAGCCCGGCGACAAGTTCACCGCCGGCCGCCTGGGCGACTACACCATTGACGCGGACGGCAACGTCCTGCTCGGCAAGCCGACCGTTTTCGACAAGTCCAACATAGACAACTTCAACTTCTAGCCACTCGTCCCTCACCCCTACCCCTCTCCCATTTTGGGAGAGGGGAGCTTACTGCCTATCCCCCTTCCCCC
>JAXLWK010000020.1:0-18870 GCA_046328525.1 Anaerolineae bacterium | reverse complement strand
GCGCCGCTCGGCGGGGTCTGGCGGTTGCCGCGGCCGCCGAAGGGCGTCTGCGGGTTAGCCCCGCCGGGCTGGGTCTGGCGGTTGCCGCCAGGCTGCGTCTGCGGGGTCGTGCCGCCGGGCTGGGTCTGGCGGTTGCCGCCAGGCTGCGTCTGCGGGGTCGTGCCGCCGGACAGGGCCGCCGGGCTGCTCGGCTGCGCCTGGGCGTTGGGCAGGAGCGTTGCGGCGGCGCGCGCTGTGTTGCGTCCGGCGAGGAAGCCGCCGGCGCCGCCGACAAGCGCGCCGAGCAGCAGGCCGAGCAGCAGCGCCAGGATGATGATGCCGGTGAGGGCGAGGCCGGACAGGCGGAAGCCGCCGGTCGGTGGGTTGGTCGGTTGCGTGGTCACTGGTTCCTTACTCCGTTATCTGGAAATTCTGTAACGATTGCGTTGCCGTGGGGGGGGGGGGGGGGCCGGGGGGCGGGGGCCCGCCCACCCCACTTGCGGGCGGTAGTCGTGGCGCGACGGGTCCTCGAAGCGCGGATCGGCGAAGACTTCGCCGGCCCCAGGCGCATCCACCGCGTTTCCGTCGAGGACGAGATCGTGGCCGTTGCGCCAGAACAGGTTGTAGGTATGCAGCCGCGTGGCGGCGCACGTCTGGAGATTGAGCGCCGCGCCCTGGTTGAAGGCGAAGACGGTGTTGCGCGCCTCCACCACGCCGCAGTTGGGGGCGCTGACGCCGTTGGTGGTGTTGACTACAGTGGTGTTCACGACGCGCAGCGGAGCGGCCGAGTCGCCGCCCTCGACGCGGATAGCGTCTTGCGTGTCCCGAAGGATGGCGCGGGTGACGCTGACAGCGCGGGCGTTGTTCTTGAGGTTCACGCCGATGCCCGCGCCGCTGCCTGCGACGGTCAGGCGCGCCAGCCGCGCCCCGCTGATGCCGTCGGCCTGGACGATGGCCGTCGGCGACATCGGGCCGCCGGTCACGAGGGTCGCGTCTGCGCCGGCGCCGATGACCTGGACGCCGCTGACGAGGGAGAACGGCTCGCGGTAGACGCCCGGCCCGAGCAGCACCTGTTCGGCGCCGCTGCCGATGGCCGCCTGGATGCTGGCGAAGGCGTCCTGGCCCCAGGCATAGCCGTCGTTGCGGCACGTGGCGCAGTAGGTGGGCGAGACGTGGGCCGCGGCGCGATAGGTGCGGTAGCCGGCGGTCAACGCCGAACCGGCCCCAGCGCGGTAGACGCCGTGTACCCCATCCACGAAGCGCGCCGCGTCGAAGGCGAGGGGCGGCCCTGGCGGCGCGGGCGACCAGCTCCCGCCGCCGACCCACTGGCTGCCCAGCGTATCGAAGTCGCCGAAGCCAGCCGACAAGTTGATCCACTGCGGGGCGGCCGCCGCGGCCGGCGCGACCAGGGCGACGTGGTCCAGGGTCAACTGGCGCGGGTAGACGCCCAGCGGACCGTAGCGCATGAAGGCGTTCTGGGACGGGCCGCCGGGGGTCGAAACGTAGAGGTAAGCGCCCTGGCGCGTGAAGCCGCCCGGCGCGGGCAGCAGCGTGTACGGGATGGCCGCCCAGGTCTTGCCCGCGATGGAGTAGGCGAGCAGGCTGGATGAGCCGAACGTCACGCTGGATCGCGCGTAGATGGTGTCCGCGCCATCCCACGCCGGCGCGCTGGCCCCTATCGGTAGCGGCGCGTCGGTCAGCGTCTGGAATGTGTTCGCCGCCAGGTTGTAGGCATGCCACGACTGGTTCTCGAAGGCGGGGGCAATGTAGACGACGCCCTTCGCCCAGGCGATGGACGAGCCGTGGACGAGATTGAGATCGTCCGGCAGGGTGGTCAGTCTGACCGCCGCGCCGCTGGCGATGTCGTAGCGGTACAGGCCGCTGTCCATCGGCGACACGGCATACAGCGAACCGGCGCCGTCGCTCGTCAAGGCGGGCGGAGGATAGAGGTAGGTGCTTTGCCCAGGGAAGAGCGCGTCCGACAGCGGCTGCCAGGTGTCGGTCGAGGGCTGGTAGCGGTAGAACACTGAACGCGCCGGACACGTCGTCTGGGCGCACGCGACGTCCACGCCAACGCTGGCGACATACAGCGCGCCGTCGCTGGCGCCAACCGCGCTGTAGGTCAGCTGCGTCCGGCCGCCATCGGGCATGGACGCGCGCTGGCTCCAGCTATTGGTCAGCACGTCGTAGCGGTACAGGGCGAACGGCGGCGTGGCGCTGGGCAGCGCATAGATCGCCCCGCCCGCGGCTGCGATCGTCCCTGCCACGGCGGGCGCGGGCGCGGGGAGCCTCTCCCACGGGCTGAACTTACTGGCCGACGGCGTCCCGGCTGTGACAGAGATGTGCCCCTGCCCCGAGATCGGCGCGACAATGGTGCTATCGCGCATGGTCAGCGCGCTCTGCGGGTCCATGACGATGCCCTGCGCCGCGTCCTGGATCACCACCCGGTCGAGGAGCGTGCTGGCGCCCGGCCGGCGGAACTCCTCCAGCCCAGCGGCCGCCAGCCGCACGCCGACGCCGGCCGCGCCGCGCCGCGTGAGGCCCGACAGGCGCACGCTCACCGCGTCATGGATGGAGATCTCGGGGTCGCCCTGGACGAACACGGCGTCGGGGTCTAGCCCCACGATGCTAAGGCCGTCCTTGAACTGCCCAATCTCGAACGGGGCGTACACGCCGCTCGCCACCTGGATGGTGGAGCCGGCCTGGGCCGCCATCACCGCCGGCCGAATGTCCCCAAAAGCGTCCACGCCCCAGGTGTGGCCGTCGTTGGCCTGCCCCGCCCCGTAGTCATCGTCAACATACAGGTATTGCGGGCAGGCGGACAGGCGCAGCTCCCAATTGTTGGCGGCGGTGGCCCAGCGCGCCAGGTCGGCGCGGCCGTCGCCGTCGAAGTCGCCCTGGAACCCGACCACGCTGGTGTAGGCGGCCTCGCTGCCGTCGAGATTGTTGCCGACGCGCTCGAAGTGCAGCCCGGTGGCCGTCGGCATCGAGATGCGGATGTCCCAGGCGTTGGCGTTGGCGTTGTAGACCGCCAGGTCAGCGCGGCCGTCGCCGTTGTAGTCTGCCGTCGCCGCCGCGTAAGCGAAGAAGCCGGGCGTCATGGGGATGTCGCCGACATCGCTGCTCACGGCGTCGAACGTCAGGATGCCGTTGACCACGCCCCTGGCGAGGCGGAAGTCCCAGGTCGAGTTCTGGTAGCAGACGAGGTCGAGTCGGCCGTCGCCGTCGAAGTCGCCCTGGCCGATCGCGCCGGCGTTCCCGTTACAGAATGATCCCAGGTTGGTGGACATGCGCGTGAACTGCACGCGCTCAGGATCGGTCAGTCCCTGGGACTTGTAGAAGAACCACTCCTCGCCGGCGTAGGTGGCGATGTCGGCCTTGTGGTCGCCGTCGAAGTCGCCCGCCATGCTCGACAGCGCCGCCGAAGACTGAGGGGAGCCGAGGGCCACGTTGCTATAGGCGTGCAGGAACGCGAGCTGACCATTGACAAGCCCCTGGCCGAGGTAGACATCGTTGTTGCCCTTCAAGTTCGCCGCTGCGTCCAGCTTACCGTCGCCGTCGAAGTCACCGCGCAGGTAGCCGAGGACGTTGTACTCGTCGGGCGCGGGCAGGCCGACGCTGACCTTCTCGAAGGCGATGCTGCCGTCAGATTGCCGCCCCCGGGACAGGCGCGCGTCCCACGCCCCGTTCAGCCCCACCCACAGGTCGGCGCGGCTATCCCCGTCCAGGTCGTTGACATAGGCGAAGTGATTGCTGTCCGTCACCAGGAAGTCCGACAGGTTGTGGGGTGTCGTCGCAAACCACGCGCCGCTGAAAGGCGGCTGCGCCGCAACGGAAGGTAGAGACGCCCCATGGGGCGTCTCTACGTCCCGCGCAGACACTCTACTATACGGCGCCGCTCCGCCTCCGCCGAAAGTTGCGCCTACCGGCAGCGCCGCCTCGGAAATGTGCGGCATCCGGCCGAAGTTCGGCTCGCTCGCCTTCGGGGTCGTCGCGGTCGAGGGCAGGATCAGAAGGTCCGACGACAGGTCGCAGTTGAGGTCTGCGCCCGCCGCGAACGGCGCCGACGCCACGCGCCCGACACTGGTCAATGTCGCGGCAATGTCGGGCGTGGCGGGCAGGCTGGCCGCGCCGTGGATGATGTAGGCGGTGTTGGCGGCCGTGCCGAGAACGATGTCATTATAGCCGTCGGCGTTCAGGTCGCCGGCGGCGGCGATGACGCCCGACGGGGCCGGGCTGTAGCCGCTGAAAGTGAGGCTCGGCGCCCACGCGCCGCTGCTCCGCCCAAGAACCAGGCGCGGAGCCGCGCCGCTACTATAGATGAAGTCGGCGAGACCGTCGCGGTTCACATCGCCCAGGGGCACAATCTGCGCGCCCAGCGGCGTGTCGCCGGGCAGGGCGGCGGCGGCGCGGCTGCGGTCCAGGGGCTGCGGCGCGCTCCCCGTGCGCGGCGCCCCGAACGTCGGCGAGCCGAGGAACAGGTACACCGCCGCGCCGCCGCCCAGGCTGTTGTTGGGGTCGGCGACGGCGAAGTCGGCCACCTGGTCGCCGTTGACGTCGCCGACGCCGCTGAAGCCCGCCCCGCTGAGGTTGAGGGGCAGGACGGCCGAGGCGTCGGCGGTCACGTCGCGCACCTGGCTCGTCCAGCGGCGGCGGCCGGCCACGAGGTACAGGTGGCCCTGGTGCGCCCCGTTGTCCGCGCCGATGAGCAGGTCGCCCACGCCGTCGCCGTTGACGTCGCCCGCCGCAGCCATGAGCGCGCCGACACTGTCACCGCCCGCGCTCGTGGTGAACACGACGCCGCGGCCCGCCTGACTGCGCTCCTTGAGCTGCGTCACATCCCAATCCTGGCCGAGCGGCCCCGTCTGCCCAAACACAACGTACACCAGCTCGTTCGCCGGGTCGCCGATGAGTAGGTCCGCCAGGCCGTCGCCGTTGACGTCGCCCGCCGGCGCGAGATACTGCCCAAAGGCGGCCGTCTGGCTCGCCGCCAGGCTGCTCTCGGACGCGGACAACGCCTGCATCGCCGGCGGAACCGGCCAGCCGCCTGGCTTGCCGTTGAGGATGACGACACGCCCGGCGCCGTTGCGCGCCGCCGGCAGCCCCACCGCAGCGTCGGCGCGGCCATCGCCGTTGACATCGCCCAGCCAGACCACCGTCGCCCCGGCCAGGTCGCCCTCGGCGTCCGGCGCGAGCTGCACGGTGGCGCTCACGACGCTGTCCACCACGGCTTCCAGGGGCGCGGGGCGGGCGGGCAAGGGGACGTAGCCGGTGTCGTCGGCGTGGCCGACGAGGGCGATGGGGCGGCCGGCCGGCACATCCGTCACGCTGTTGGCGATGTTGACCGTCGGCGGCAGGAGATCCACGACAACGCTGCGCGTTTGCGGCCCGCCCACGTGCCCCAGGCCGTCCACGGCCCGCACGGCGAGGGTGTGCTTGCCGCTGGCCTTCGCGTCCAGCTTCCAGGTCCACGACCAGTTCGCGGTCTGCGGGTAGGGGGCGCGCTTCTCCAGCACCGTCTGCCACGGACGACCGTCAATGCTCAACTCCACCGCCTGAACGCCGGCCACTGCCGACGCGCCGGAGAGCACGTCGGTCGCGCTGCCCTGGAGACTCACGCTCGCCCCGCCGAGGCTGTCCTTGATGAGACTATTGAGCACCTGGCCGTCGGTCAGGCCGCTGAAGCTCGCGCCCGGCGCGGTGTTGTCAACGACCACCGCCGCCGTCGCCTCGGCGGACTGGTTGCCCACGGCGTCGAGGGCGCGCGCCCGCACGGTGTAGGGGCCATCCTTCGGCAGCGGCGACCACGTCCAGGCCCAGCTCTCAGCGCCGCCGGCCGTCTGCCACGGCGCGACGCCGTCCACGCTCACCTGCACCTGGGACACCCAGGTGATGTCATCCGCGGCCTGACCGCCGACAACGAAGGACGCGCCCTTGATGGCGGCGTTGGCGGCCGGCGCGCCGATGCTGATCGTGGGCGCAACGGCGTCAATCACGACCGGCAGCGTGCGGCTGACGACCTTGGTTGAGGCATCGGTCGGGTCGGCATAGGCCATGTTCAGGCTGAGGGCGCTGTTCCGCGAGCCGCCCGCCAGGGCGGTGGCCTGCCAGGTGACGGTCAACGCCTCGCCGGAGTACAGCGGTTTCTGGCTCAAGTCCCACACGGCGCACGCCTGCCCCGTGATCGTCTGGACGCTCGGCGTCGGCGGCGTGTAACCGGTACTCGGCTGAGTCGCGGTCAGCGTGGGCGCGGCGAAGTCGGTGTTGGGGGCGCACAGTTGCAGCGGCTTGTCTAGCGTTGTCGCAATCTGGTCGGCGAGCTGGAACTGGCCTGTGAGCGCACCGCCCGGCTTGAGCGCGGTCAGCGTCGCCCCGGCGTGCTGCGTCGTCGGCCCCTGGATGGCGGCGCGCAGGCGCGGCGCCGTGTTCGCGCCAAAGGGACTCAGGCCGAAGGCGCGCTCCTGGCCGTCCTGAAGCTCGTCGGAGTCGGCGTCGGGGTCCAGCGGGTTCGAGCAAATGCGGTAGGCGGCGCCGGCCCGCTTGCCGGCCGGGCTGACAAGCCAGCCGCCGACGAGGCGCGGCGTCGCGCCGCTCGCGTCCACGTGGCACACCTCCTCGCCGTCCAGCAGGCCGTCCTTGTCGCTGTCGGCAACGGCCACCGACGTGCCGAGAATGATTTCCAGGCGGTCGCTCAAGCCGTCGCCGTCGGTGTCAGCCTTCGTCGGGTCCGTGCCGAGAGTGGCGCGGTTCTGAAGCTCCCAGCCGTCGCTCAGGCCGTCGCCGTCGGTGTCCCACTTCGTCGGGTCGAGGCCGAGGGCCGCCTCCTGGGCATCCGGCACGCCGTCGCCGTCCGCGTCGGGATTGGTGATCCCGTCCCATGTCCACAGCCCGCCCACGGTGTTCGGCAGCACGTCGAGGGTGAGCGGCTGCGTCGCCTGCGCCCAGGCGTCCGCGTCGTCGGGCTTGGGGCTGGAATCCACCGCCGAGTCGGCGCTGCACACGCGCACGAGGACCGCCCACCAGCACTTCTGATACCGCAGCGAGAAGGCGACGGAGCTGGTGACGTGGATGGCTGCGTTGCGCGCCGCCTGGGCAGGCGTGAAGGCAGCCGTCACGGCGCTGGCGCACTTCTCCGACGTGCCGTCCATCACGCAGTTGCCCTGGCCGTAAGTGGTCTGGGCATCGCTCGACGACCACTGGGCGTAGGCGTAGCTCTGGGCCACGTCGGCGGCGCTGCCAGCGCGCGAGTACACCCAATTCCACTCGTCGTCCCCCGGCCCAACCTCGACGGTCGTCGTCAGGGCTGCGCCAAAGGTGACGGCGTTACCGGCGACCGTGCCCGCGTTCTGGTCGCCGAGGGTCAGGCTGAGCGGCCCGCTCGCGACGGCGTTGCTGGTAGGAAGCTGGGCATAGAAGGCGAACGTTACCAGGAAGTCGGACAGCCACGACGTCAGGTAGCTGTAGGTGTGCAGCGGGTTCCAGTCGCCGGTGATCAGGGCGACGATAAGGTATAACAGCACCGCCAGCACGACCTCGACCAGCAGGCCGACCCCTGTGTCCGCCACCGCGAGGAGTACGAGCGCCAGGACGAGCTGCAAGACGGCGATGATGGTCGCGGCGATGTCGCTGGATAGCTCGACGTCGGTCTGCATGTGGGACACGTCGTCGCTGTAGCCGTGGAAGCTGCTCCAGATCGTGACAAGCTCGATGACCGTCGCCACAACTGCGATGACGACGGCGATGCGGCCCAGCGCCTTGGCGCTCGACGCCGCCGCCTCGGCCGCTTCCTCCCCCGCCCCCGTCGTCTCCGAGGCCACCTCGGCCGCCTCGGTGAGGTTGCTCGCGGCGGTGCGCGCCGCCCAGCGGATGCCCTGGGGAATGAAGCGCAGGTAGGGCAGGGCCATCGTCGCCACGCCACCGAAGGCGCGGACGATGGGCACAGCGCCCTCGCGCAGGGCCGGCGACTGGCCCCACGTGGCCGCCTGCCACTGCTGGAAGCCGGCCGTCGCGCCCTGCTGGTCCACGTCGGCGGCCAGTTCGTCCAGGGCATACGCGGCGGCGGCGTAGCCGGGCAGGTCGTTCTGCGCCGGGCGGTTCAGCTGGTCGAAGATCGTCGCGTCGTCCGCCTGGGCCTGAACGAGGGGCTTGCCGTTCACGGCGACGAACTTCACCAGGCCCGCGTACCACGTCAGGAACAGGGCTTTGATGTAGCGTTCGGCGGATTTGTCCGTCCCGAAGGCCTGATAGCGGCGGTCTAGCTCGCCGAGCGCCCCATTCATGGTCAGCGCGCGCCAGGCAGGGCCGCCGGCGGGGGCCGCCGTGTGCCCGTACATCTGCACCTGCACCTGGCGCACCGCGGCCAGGGCATTGTAGCTCAGCGCCACGTCGAGGCCCAGGCTGTCGGCGCTGTCTGTGATCGTGACACCTCCATTGGCGCCAGCCTCGAGGCTCAGGCTGCCGGCCGTCTCCTGGTAGGCGACGACCAGCGTCGGCGTGAGGGCGGAGCTGTAGTTCGCGCCCAGGAAGGTCTGGGTGGTGGTCATGGTCGTCGCGGCCAGCGCCGCGTCGCGGTGAGCGTAGGTGCTGTACGCCGTCTTGACCGGCGCGGCGACACCCCACGTCTCGGTGACGGGTGTCGTCGCGTCGTTGAAGCGCTTCACCACCGTAGACAGGTCGGGTTGGAGCGCGGCCAGGTAGGACATGCCCATGCCGGACACAAGGTTGAAAATCTCGCGGGCCTCGTCCGGCCCGCTCCCCCCCACTTCAGGCGCGCTCGGGGCGCCGAACAGCGCGACCTGGACGTCGGCGCTCTCGCCGACGGTCATGCCGGTCACTCGAAGACTCGGCTCATAGTAGGAAACGACGACGGACTCGGTCGTGTCCACACCCCACGTCGCGCACGTCGTTCCGCTGTAGGCGACGCACTTCTGTTGGTCCAGTTTGGCCTGGGTCAGCCAGCCCAGGCGCGCGTCGGCGAGGCGCAGGGGCGTAGCGCTCTCAGCCGGCGTGAAGGCCAGGCGCGCCTCGAACGCGCTGACGGCGCCGTTGCTCTCGACCGGCGACAGCGGCACGAGGTAGCGGAAGGAGCCGTCGGCGCTAGGCTTGACGGTCGCGCCGTACTGGGCGGCCAGGCTCAAGCGCGTGGTGCTGGTCAGCGCGAGCATGGGGATGAGCTTGATGTCGTCGGTGGAGTTGTCCAGGTCCTGAATCTGCGCCTGGTTGTCATAGGGCCAGTCGAGGAAGGTGGTGGTGTAGCGCAGGTGCGACAGGTCCTGGGGCTGGACCTGCACGTCAAGGTAGACATAGGTGTCTTTGTGGCTGACGTCGCCCGGCTTGGCGATAGTGATCTGGTAGGCGGGGCGGTAGGGGAGCGCCGTGTAGGGCGAGAGGTCCGTGTTGTCCGGAACGCCGTCGTTGTCGTTGTCGTCGTCCCAGGCGTTGGGGATGCCGTCGCCGTCGCTGTCGAGGCCGGCCGGATCCGCGGCGAGCCACTTCGCGTTCCACTCCTGCCCATCGTCCATGCCATCGTGGTTGGAGTCGCGTTGGAGCGGGTCCGTCGTCCAGGTCTGGGTCACGCCGTTGGCCGTCACGGTGAACCCCTGAAGCTCCAGCGTGTCGGTGATGCCGTCACCGTCGGTGTCGGCCAGGCGGTAGTCGGTTCCCAGGCAGCGCTCGGTCTTGTTGCTCAGGCCATCGCCGTCGTCGTCGCCGTTGGGGTCCACGCCCTCCGGCAACGTGCCGCAGTCGGCGACGGCGCTCGTCAGGCTGGCCGGGGTGGCTGCGCCCGACTGCGGCGCGGGGTGCGGCGCGCGAAACTCGGCGGCCAGGGCGGTGACGCGGTCCGGCTGGCGGGGCGAGTCGGTCAGGTCGAGGGTTGACAGCGCGTCTGGCAGCGACTCTTGCGCCTGGGTGCGCTCTCGAAAGCGAACGACCTGGCTCGCCTGCGCCAGCGGCGTCGCCAGCATGGATGCGATGACGGTGACGACGACGACGGCGTAGAGCGCGCGCCGCCGCCGCACGAGCGCCCAGGCGAGAGCGGCCGCGGTGGCGGCCAGCGCCGCGCCGCCGACAGCCGCCGGGTCCAGGGGAACGGGCAGAGCCGGTAGCGCGAGGCCGCGCGCGCGGGCTGACGGCGGCGTCCCTCCGGCGACGGCGACGCCATCGGGCGGCTCGATTGGGGTTAGGAGTTACGCAGTTGGCATAAGCTGATAAAAAGGTTGGGCCAGATAAGCGCGGACGGCGTCGCGGATGATGGCGGTCTTGGCCTCAAACCACGAGCGGCCATGAACCGAACGCTGGCTCTCCAAACGCAAGAAGGCGCGGATCGCCAAGCCAATGTGGTTGCGCTGGGCCGCCTGCCCACGATGTTGAGCGCGCTCCACACCGCAGAACTGCTTCAGACCGCGATGGTAGACTTCGATGCCCCAAGCAGCGTAAGCATACTCGGCACACTGCTCCAGCGTCATCGCCAGGTTCGAGGTCGCCCAGTGTTCAACGCCGCCGTGTGGGTCAGCCGTCCTGAACACCTTGATCACGCCGTAGCCTTTCAGATGCACGATGGCGCCCCCACGGGCGATCGGCAACTCACGGATGGGCCGATTGCCTGAGCCATCTGGGTTCACCTGACGATTGCTCTTGAGTTGGGTCAGCCAGTGCCAGTTCAGCGTGCGAATGGCCTTGAGGTTGTCCAGGCTGGCGTACCAACTATCGAAGGCCACCAACTCAGGCGACAGCCCACGGGTGGCAGCTGTGGCGACCATCGCGCGAAAGTGGTCGTTCTTGGTCAGCCCATCGTCGTGCTTGGCGTACAGGCGGAAGTCGCACGGCCACAGCGCGTCACCGTCAGTCCACAGCAGGCTGATGAGGTTGATGCCTTGCACCACCGCCCGATGCTTGCCCGACCAGTGCCGCGTGACCAAGTCCATCGCCCGCGCGTAGGGCTTATCCAGGGTTGTGTCGTCGATGACCAGACACCCGCCCTGCCGCGATACGCAGGGCCGCACTTCTTGCCACAGCGCCTCACCATCGGACTGACAGCGTTTCAGCAGCCGCGTGTAGGCGTCATGCGCTGGGCCATCGCTGTCCGCGTCGGGGTGGCACTTGGCGGCTTCGACGTTACTGTAGACCTTCTGCGCGGCGATCAGAAAGTGGATGTAGTCGAATTCGTCACATTTTGGCTTGTTCATGGCCCAAGTTTACTCGCGTTATCGTCAACTGCGTAACTCCTATGGGGTAATGGCCGCGCCGAAGTCGCGGTAGTCCACCTGGGCGTGTACCCGGGCGTCGTTGGCGGCGCTGATTTCGGGCAGGTTCAGGTCTACCACGATGCGGCGCGGGAGGCCGGCGCCGTCTATCCATGCTTCCCCGTCGCCCGTCATGCGCCCGTAGACGGCGGGCGCTTGCACCTGCACGCCCGGCGGCAGCTCGCGCTCGGCGAGGGTTTGGAGGCGCTCGCGCTGAATCTCGGCATAGCGCGCCCCGTCCACCGTGAAGCGGTAGCGGGCCGCGTCGCCCCGCTGCTCGACAAGCGCCACGTCTCGCGCCACGCCTAGCAGGCTCAAGGCATCGGCGACCGGCGCCGCGCCGCCCAGGGGATTCTCGACCACCCGCCAGCGGCCCGCGTGCCCCACATACGCCTGGTCGCCGACCATGACGAGCTGCACCGCCCCTGTTCCCCCGCCACCCCACGCCGCCCCCATCGCCGCCCCCCCGTCCGGCTGCCGCGTCAGGCGGCCTACGGCGATTGTCAGCCGCGCCCGGTCGGGCAGGGCCGCCTCACCCTCGAGGCGCAGAGCGGCCTGGCTATCGCCCCGGCCGACGTTGGCCGGCAGGGCGCGCGGCGTCAGGGTTTGGCGCACGTCGGACGTCAGCCGATAAGTTCCGGCGGCCTGCGCCCGCTGCCACGCCCGCGCCAGGGCAGCCGATGGGCTGGCCGACGCGCCCGGCCAGCCCAGGCCCACCCTCGGCCACAGCAAGGCTGCCAGCGCGACGGCGACAACGACGACGGCAGACAGCAGCGCGGCGAGGAACCGGATTTTGCGGGGCTGGTCGAGCATGGTCAAGACCTCCGGGCGCTACCGGGCGGCGTCGCGCGGATCGGCGCGCTGGGCAACAGTCGGCAGGTAGAGACGATACGGCGCTGCGGGCGGCGCTCCCACGTGCTGCACCCGCACCGGCGGCTTCAGGGTCTCGACGTTGCCGGCCGCGTCTACAGCGCGGCTGCGGAGCGCCAATTCTCCCATTGGCGCCGGCGCGCTCGCCGCCCACAGGGTTGAGTCGCCCTTCTGGGCCGCCGAGCCGGCGCAAAGAACCCGCGCCAGGAAGGCCGCCGCGTCCGGGCCGACCAGGGCATCCGCCCACGTCCGCCCGCCGTCTACGCTTACCCCAACGCCTGACAGCGACCAGCCATCCTTCGCCGTGCCCCACATCAAGACGTGGCCCGCCGGCAACGACAGGCACGCCTCCGGCGCGGCGCTACCGGCGCTGGGGTAGGCGATGGTAGACGTGGGCCGCACGGTGTCCACGGTGAAGGGCGTCCACGCGCTCGCCGGGCCGACGTTGCCGGCGGCGTCCACAGCCCGCGCTCGGATGCGATGCCCAACGCCTTCCTCGGTCGGCACGCGCCACGTCGCGCGCCAGAGCCGCCCGCCCAGTGGCGGCAAGGGCGGGATGGCCGGCAGCAGGAGGTAGGGCGGGGGCGCGAGCTGCCACGGCCCGTCGTCCACCTGGACTTCGACGCGCTCGATGACGCCCAGGGCGGGAAAGGGGTCCACGACGCGGCCGGAGACGGTGAGCGTGGTGTCCTTGACCACATCCCGGCTCAGGGCGAGATGGGCGATGGGAGGTATGTTGTCTACCAGCACCGTCGCCGACACCGGCTCACTCGTCTGGCCGAAGATGTCATGCCCGCGCGCCTGCACGACGAACGAGCCGCTGGCCGGCGCATCTACGTCAATGCGCCAGCGGCGGGTCGTGAAGATGCCGCCGACATCGGTGGGCGGCTGCCGCCACGGGCTATCCCCCACGCGCACCTCGATGAACCCGATGCCGGAGGCGTCGCTGGCCGTCCCCGACACCGTCACCCGCCCGCTGCGCATGGTCGCGCCCGGCGGCAGGTCTATGCGCACCACCGGCGGCGCATTGTCCACGGCCAGGCCAGCCTGGGATTGCGCCAGTGTCACGGCTCCGCTGGGCGCGTTCGTCTTCACCTGCGCCGTGACCGTCACCGCGCTCACACTGGCGACGACGGCCGCGACACGCGCTGTGACGGTGATGGGCGAGCGAGCGCCGGGGGCCAGGTCGCCGAGGGGGATCGTCCACCGCGCCGCCGCAGCCTGCGCCGGCGCGCCCTGGATGGCTTCGAGAGTCAGGCCGTCGCTGGCGGCAATGTCCAGTGTGGCGTCCGTCACCGCGACGCGGTCCAGGTTGCGGAGGGTCAACACCCACAGGGACGCGCCGCCGGGCCCGACAACGCGGGCCGACCAGCGCGGGTTGGCGAGGCCGAGGCTGACGTGGGTTCCCCTGGGCTGGCCGGCGCTGGGGATCGTCGCCGGCGAGAGGTTCGTCCAGTGGTAGGCGCTCGTCCACGGCCCCAGCACCGACTGGTTGGTCGGGAAGACGCTGATGACAGGGCCGTGGTCGTCGTCGAAGGCAAACACGCGCAGGTCAACCGCGCCGACGCTCGTCCCCAGGTCGGCCCACGGCAGCCTCAGCTCCGTGTCGCCGCTCGGACCGCTGACACTCTCCCCCACTGCGGCTGGCTGCCACGCCGTCCCATCCCAGCGCATTACGCCGGCGCGCGGCCCGGCCAGGTAGACGAGGTAGCTGGCCGGGAAGGGCAGCGTCTTGCCCGCGAGGGGCGTCGCCACTTCCGGGCCGCGCCAAAGCGTCGTGGCGCCGCCGCCGCCCGTTCCGATGTACACGTAACCCGTTCCGTTGACACCCCAGCGCGCCCCGCGCCAACCCAGGTAGAGGTTGGCCGCGTCGAAGCTGGCCCAGAAGCTCTGGGAGGTGGCGGGACGCGGGTCTACGTCGAGGCGCTCGGCGGCCAGCGTCCACTCGCCCCGCTCCACGTCCAGGCGGCCATCCACGATGATGGACGACTGCCAGCCGTCCGTCAGCTCGCCCGTCGAGAGGGCCGCCTGGGCGACAGCCGCGTCGCGCTGGCATAGCAGCAGGGCGAGCAGCGCCCCCACGATCAGACCGACGACGCCGGTTCGGCTCCTCATGGCTCGATATCCTCAGCCCTCACTCGGTTGTGGGGATGTCGACGTGTCGCTGGGCACGCCGACACGATCCACCAGGTAGGCAAACAGGGCCTCGACGCTCGCAAAGCGTAGCGTTTCCCCCGTTTGGACGCAGTGAGCCGAGGCGCGCCACGGCCCTTCCGCGCTCTCCCGCCAGAGTCTGACCAGAAACGAGTGGTAGCCGGGTGGTGACTGGAGGTAGGTGGGTGGTTCGTCCATTCGTGGTCCAATTGGGAGAGGGCTGGCGACATGTGTCACCGCAGGTCTAGCATAGCCCACGCGCGTGACAACTGCGTTTCAAGCGCACGGGCGGAGCGTGACAAGGGCGGCAGGCGCGTTCAGGATTTGGCAACCCTTTGACCCATGACCCGCACCCTCTATAATTGAAGGCGGTTCGATCCAGGGCCTGCCTAGACCGTTGTGGCCGATTTGTGACCGTTGTTAGGCCAATCTATGCACACGATAGCGATTACGTGCCTGGGTGAGTTTGAAGTGGTCGTCGCAGGCCACACCGCCGCGCACTTGCCCACCGACAAGGCCCGCGCCTTGCTGGTCTACCTGGCCCTGGAATGGGACCGTCCTCACAGCCGCCAGGTATTGACGGGCCTCTTGTGGCCGGACCAGCCCCAGGAGCGGGCCTTCGCCAATCTACGCACCACCCTGCGCCGCCTGCGTCGGACGCTCGACGAAACGGCGCCCGCCATCACCGACCACGCGCTGATTGCGACACGGCAGGCGCTCCAGGTGCGCCCGGACGCCTTCAGCGTAGACGTCCACAGCATTGACAGCCTCATGGCGGCCTGCGCGGCCCACGGCCACGCCGATCTAATGGCGTGTGACGCCTGCCTGGCGCGGCTCGCGCAAGTCGTCGCGCTCTACCGGGGCGACCTGCTGGCCGGCTTCTCGCTGCCCAACGCCGCGCCGTTTGAGGAGTGGCTGGTCATCCGCCGCGAGATGACGCAGCAGCAAGCCCTCGCCGCGCTGCACGTCCTGGCCGAGGCGAACATGCGGCAGGGCCAGTACGACCAGGTGTTGGCGCACGCGACGCGCCAGCTGGTCCTCGATCCCTACCGCGAGCACGCCTATCGCCAGACCATGCGCGCCCTGGCTTCGCTGGGCCAGCGGGCGGCGGCTTTGGCGCACTACGAGCGCTGGGCCGAGGCGCTGCGCAATGAGGTCGGCGCGGAGCCGGAGCGGGAAACCACCGACGTTGCCGAGGAGATTCGCACCGGCCGCTTCCGCCCCACCCCAGCGCCGACGGCGCCGCCAGCCTTGCCGGACGCTCTCCCCACCGCCGTCACGACTGTACCGGCCTATGTCAGCTCCTTCGTCGGGCGCGAGCAGGCGCTGTCCGAGCTAATCGCCCTTCTTGAGCAGCCCGACATGCGGCTGTTGAGCATCGTGGGCGCGGGGGGCATGGGCAAAACACGCCTGGCGGCGGAAGTGGCGCGGCTCCGCCAGGATCGCTACCCCGACGGGGTCGTCTTCGTCCCTCTGGCGCCTGTTACGGAGCCATCGGCCATCGTCTCCGCCCTGGCTGCGGCCCTGGGTTTGACAGGCCGCGGCGTAGACCCGCGCTTGATCGTGACGCAGGCGCTGCGCCACCGGCATGCGCTCATCGTCCTGGACAACTTCGAGCATCTGCTCGAAGGGACGGACAGTCTGGTCGAGCTGCTCGAGGCGGCGCCGGCCATCCAGGTCATCGTCACCTCGCGGGAGCGCCTGAACGTACGCGGCGAACACGTCTACCCTGTGCAGGGCATGGAGTACGACCTGTCGGTCACGCTCACGAAGGCCGCCTCCCTGCCAGCCGTGCGCCTGTTTGTGCAGAGCGCCCGCCGCATCCGCGCCGCCTTCGAGCTGAATGCCATGACTCTAGCGCCTCTCCTGCGCATCTGCCACCTGGTGCAGGGGATGCCCCTCGGACTGGAGCTGGCGGCCGCCTGGGTCGAGGCGCTCAGCGTCGAGGAGATCGCGACTGAAATCGAGGCCAACGCCGATTTCCTGGCGAACGATTGGCGCGATGCCCCCGCCCGCCAGCGCAGCATGCGGGCCGTGTTCGACTGGTCGTGGCGGCTGTTGAGCGATGCCGAGCAAGCGGCGCTGCGCCAGTTGTCGGTCTTTCGCGGCGGGTTCACCCGCGATGCCGCGCGCGTCGTCGCCGGGGCCTCGCTGCGGATCCTGACCGATCTCACCCGCAAGTCGCTGTTGCAGCGGAGCGAACGCGGGGCGGCTGTCGGCCGCTACGAGATGCACGAGCTGGTGCGCCAGTTTGCCGCTGAACAGAATGTCGCGGCCGGCGATGCGGAGGCGGTGGCGGCCCGCCATGCCGCCTACTATGCCGCCTTCCTCAAGGACCAGGAGACGAGCCTCACCACTTCCGGCCAGAGCGTGGCCCTCAACGCGATCGGCGTGGAGATAGACAACGTGCGCGCGGCCTGGCGCTGGCTTGTCGCCCACCGCCAGGTCGAGGGAATCGCGCAGGCCCTGGAGGCCTACAGCCTGTTCTGCGAGCTGCGGAGTTGGCGGCAGGAAGGCGAGGACGCTCTGCGCGACGCCTATGCGCGGCTCGCCCCCCGTCCTGGGGCGGCCCTGTCCGACGCGACGCGCCTCACCCTCAGTCGGCTCCTGGCCTGGCGCGGTCGGTTCTCGCAGTTCCTCGGTCGGTATCAGCAATCCGACGAGCTGCTGGCGGAAAGCCTGGCGCTGGCGGACGGCCTTGACGACGGGCGCGTGACAGCGTTCTGCCGCGCCAGCCAGGGCATCAACGCCGCTATTCGGGGCGATTATATGGAGTCAAGTCGGCTAGAACAGGAAGCGATCCGGCTCTATGGAGAAGTCGGCGACGTCTCCGGCATAGCGGAGGTTTTGAACCGCCTCGGCGGCACTTACTACGACATGGGCCGGTTCCTCGAGGCGAAGCGCTGCTGGGAAGAGAGTCACGCCCTCTTCCGCAGCGTTGGCGACCGCAGCGGGATGGCGCGCGATCTGAACAACCTGGGGGAGGTGGCGCGGCACGTGGGCGACTACGCCGCCTCCCGGCAGCAGGCCGAGGAGAGCCTGGCGCTGCTGCGCGAGATCGGCCACGGCTGGCAGGCCCTCCACCCGCTGAACAATCTGGGCATGCTGGCGCGCATCTCGGGCCAGCATGCAGAGGCCAGACGGCTGCACGAGGAGTGCCTGGCGATTGCGCGCGACATTGGCGACCAGCGGAACATCGCTACCGCGCTGTTACGGCTGGCGGCGGTATCAATGGACGTGGGTGAGTGGCAGGAAGCGCGCGAGCTGCACGCCGCTAGCCTGTCCCACTACCGCGAAATCGGCCACCTGCGCGGCATCGCCGCCTGCCTGACAAGCATGGGTCAACTGGCGCTCCGCTGCGGCGCTAACGCAGTCGCGCCGCGCCTGTTCGAGGCGAGTCTGGAGATTGCCCAGGTCATCGGCGACAGGCTCGCCGTAGGCAAGGCGTTGAGCGGACTGGGGTGGTCGCGGGGGGCGCTGGGCGATGAGGCGCTCGCCGGGCGGGCGATTGGTCTGGCCTTCGAGACGTTCACCGAAATCCAGGCCGTGCCCGACGCCCTCCAGGCCCTGGTGATGACGGCGGCGCTCCTGACGCGAACGCCCGGTGATGCCGCCAGACTGGGGGCTACGTCCGATCGGGTCCAGCCAGCGCTCGATGTGCTCGACCTGGTCCAACGCCACCCGGCCGCCTGGCATAGCACACGCGCGTGGGCGGCGCGTGTTCAGGCTGAACTTGGCGCCTATCTTCCCGCCGAACTCACGCCGACGCCACCTACCGGCCAGCGCGAGACCGGCGACGTAGAGCTGAAGCGCCTGGGCAGGGCAGCGCTGGAAGCGTGGTCGGTCAGCGCCGGGCCGTCACAATCGGCCCGTGATAATCCGTTGTCTCAGGAGGATGCCAGGTGATTTCCCGAAATCCTGCCTGCGCGATGCAAAGCCGCCTCGTCGTGGCAGGCGCCACTCACCCCGCCCACGTCACGTCGCCGTAGAGGCCGTCGCGGTCGGGGCGCTCCTGGAACGCGGTGTACTCCGCCTTCGCCTGCCCAATCGTGACCGGGTCGCCGTGGCCGGGATAGACCGTGACGTCGTCGTCCAGGGTCAGCAGGTGCGTGGCGATGCCGTGCACCAGCGTCTCGAACTCCTCCGGCGTGTCGGTGTGGCCGGGGCCGCCGGGGAACAGCACATCCCCGCCCAGCACCGCCTTCCCCACCACATACACGACATGCCCCGGCGTATGGCCGGGCACGAAAAGCACAAGGAAATATAGCTCAGCTTTCCCAGACATGTCAACAGGGCGCTCAACCAGTCAACCGTGAGCTGGTCGACGCCCTATTCAGCCTTGTGAGGCGCCTCCCTGCTATTCGCCCAGCCACGTAACGTCCCCATAGAGTTCGGCCGGCGGATTGCTGTTGAGGAACTCGGCGTACTCCGCCTTCGCCTGCCCGATCGTGAGCGGCTCGCCGTGTCCTGGATACACAACCACGTTGTCATCAAGGGTGAACAGGTGCTCGGCGAGACCGTGCCGAAGCGTCTGGAAATCCTCGGCTGATTTCGTGCGACCCGGCCCGCCGGGGAAGAGTACATCCCCACCCAATACCTGATGCCCCACAACGTAGACCACGTG
>JAXLWK010000002.1:0-2710 GCA_046328525.1 Anaerolineae bacterium | reverse complement strand
AGTGGCGCTTCAGCGCGTGCTTCTCCGACTTTCCCGCCACTTTCCCGGACTCGCCACCGGGAAAGTGACGGTCGGACGAAGCAAACGCGTTCACTTTCCCAGGTTCGGCGCCGGGAAAGTGTCAGTCGGACGGCCCGCGCGTCGGCGAGAAGGTGTAGGGGATACCCCGCGCAGCGAGCTTGGTCAGGCAGCGCGGCTGAATACCCGTCCATACGAGACGGCCGCTCTTCTCGTCCAGCGCCCAAGTGTCGTTGCCTGTAATCACCTCGCCTTCCAGCCCCGTCACCTCGAAGATGCTGACCAGCCGCCGCTGGCCGGTCCGCGGCTCGAAGCGCACCTGGAGCACAAGCTCGATGGTGCGCGCCACCATCTTCGTCAGGGCTTCGTTGGACAGCCGCTCCTCGGCCATCATGGCCAGGGTCACCAGCCGGTCTAGGGCGTCTCGCGGGGAGTTGCCGTGGATGGTGGCGAGGGAGCCCTCGTGGCCGGTGTTCATGGCGAGCAGCATGTCCAGCGCTTCCGCGCCGCGCACCTCCCCGACGATGATCCGCGTCGGCCGCATGCGCAGCGCGTTCTTGACCAGGTCGCGGATGCGGATCTCGCCCACGCCTTCGACGTTGCTCGCTCGCGCCTGGAGGCTGACGCAGTCGGGCAGCTGGCGGTCGAGTTGGAGCTCGGCCACTTCCTCAATCGTCACCACCCGCTCGTCCAGCGAAGCGATGGAGGCGCCGAGGGCGTTGAGCATCGTCGTCTTGCCCGCGCCGGTGGCGCCACTGACAAGGATGTTGACGCCGGCCTGCACCGCCGCGTCGAGGAACTGCGCCGCCGACTCGGGCAGGGTGCGCAACTCGACAAGCTGTTCCAGGGAGTGGGCGCGCAAGGTGAACTTGCGGATGGTGAGGCAGCACCAGCGCGTCGTCGCCGGCGGGATGGCGGCGTTGAGCCGCGCCCCGTTGGGCAGCCGCGCGTCCACCATGGGCGAGGACTCATCCAGGCGGCGGCCAAGGGGGCCGACCAGGCGCTTGACGAGCTGCCGCAGCTCCTCGTCGTCGTCGAAGAACAGGTCGCTCATGAGGCGCTTCTGGCCGTCCTCGATGACGAAGATGCGCTGCGGGCCATTGCAGATGA
This sequence comes from Anaerolineae bacterium, assembly GCA_046328525.1. Lineage (GTDB taxonomy): Bacteria > Chloroflexota > Anaerolineae > Epilineales > JAHCIE01 > JBDHWG01. The sequence goes on along the minus strand of JAXLWK010000002.1, from coordinate 1,582 downwards.
TCTCCTCGACGCTGGGTGCATCCATGAGCGGCTGGAGGATGCCCATGCGCAGCAGGCCGTCGAAGAGGCGCTGCTCGACCGCCTCGGGGTTGAAGAGGAGGCCGGTGTTGGCCGTGGCCGCGCGGCGCTGGTAGGCGACGACGTGCTCGTGGATGAGGGCGCGGATGCGCGCCTCGTCGGCGGCGCTGGGCGTCAGCCACTGGGTGTCACTGAGCAGGCGGCTGACGGCCTCGCGAACCTCGGCGCGGAGGGCGCGCTCGACCGTTGGATCGTGGCTGCCCCTCGGCCAGGGGCTCATCTGGGATAGGGACGTGGCCATGCAAGTCTCCTTCAGGTGGCATTGTCTGCCCGGTCTTGGGTTTCCTGATGTTGAGGCGCCACCCGAAGCGGCGCTTCTTAGGCGCTTCGGGTGGCAGGATCACCTGGCCGGCGTGGAGGCGTTCGGCCAGGTCGAGAATGGCGCGGCCGGCGCGGCTCTTCCCTGCCAATAGCAGAGGCTGCTGACGGTCGAGGGCACGTTGGACGGCGGCGTGGTCATAGGGGATGACGCCGGCGACCGGTCGGTCGAGCGCCCACTCAATCTCGGCGCGGCTGTGATGGCGGCGGCGGTCGTGGCGGTTGAGGATGATGGGGACACGGTCGTGGGGTAACCCGAGGGTGTCGGTCAGGTAGGTCAAGGCGCGCTGCCCCTGGCGGAGACCGACGAGATCGGCGGCGACGACGACGAGGGTGTGATCGGCCAGCTGGAGGGCGGCGCGGTGCAGGGCAGACTCGGAACCGTGCACCTCTGCGCCGACATCAAGGATGACATACCGGTAGCGCAGGCGCAGCTGCTCGAGCAAGCGCTCGAAGAAGGGCAATGTGAGTTGGCTCCGCAACTCAGGCTTAGGCAGGCCGCACAGGACAACCCCATGAGGGCTGCGGGCGGCCAGGGGCTGAGTTTCCTGGTCGAGGGCATGCTGCCAGGCGCGAGGCGTGTCGGGCTCCGCGTGGGCCAGCATGGAGAGGTTACGAGTGGGATCGGCGTCGAGGTGGATGGCCAGGCTGGGGTTGTTGAGGTCGGCGTCCACCAGGACCGTGGGGGCGACCGCGCCGAGGGCGGCCGCCAGGTTGAGGGCGAGGGTCGTGCGCCCTGGACTGCCGTAGCCGCCGGCGAGGGCGATGAGAGAGAGGGCGGGCGGCGCCTGGGACCGGGCCTCTTGCGTCGGCGACAGAGTGAGCGGCTCGTCTTGCTCGGCGGGCGGTGGGCGTTCGCCGCGCAGCGCTGCCGTGAGGGCGCGCTCCAGCATCGCCGCGTCGGCGTCCAGGGGAAGGACGACGCCGGGGAGCGAGCGCCACCGCTCCTGGTTCGGGTCGGGCGCCAGGGTCACGAGGGGGACACGCGTCTGGCGCAGGTCGGCGATGACGCCCTGGCTGAGCCGGTGAAGGTCGAAGGCCAGGATCGCCGCATCCGCGCGCCGCCCCTGGAGGCAGGCGAGCAGCTGGTCGGCCGCCAGGCAGCGCTCGACGACGACGAAGTCGCCGAGGGCGCGGAGGGCCGGCAGCAGGGCGCGCTCACGGTCGGGGTCGCCGAGCCCAACGG
>JAXLWK010000019.1:0-31123 GCA_046328525.1 Anaerolineae bacterium | reverse complement strand
TGCGGCGGCGGCCCGTGTGTGGTTAGCTTCTCTTGTCACTTGTTAACGTGCGACACCTACCACGCCTTAAGTTAGCGCTTATGGGCCTGCGGCCCCCACTGCCCCCGCGAACGCAAAGTGCAAAGATAGAGCGTTAGGATGGGCGAGAGAGTAGAAGGATAGACAGATGAATCGGCCAGCACGTATCGCTTTCATTAGTGAGCACGCCAGCCCCATGGCCCTCCTCGGCAGCGAGGACGCCGGCGGGCAGAATGTGTACGTGGACGAAGTAAGCCGCCACCTGGGCCGCCTCGGCCACACCGTTGACGTCTTCACCCGCCGCGACAACCCGGCTGTGCCCGAAATCGTCCAGTGGGCGCCCGGCGTCCGCGTCGTCAACCTGACGGTCGGCCCGGCCGAGTTTGTGCTCAAGGACAGGCTGTGGCCGCTGATGCCCGCCTTCCGCGACGCCCTACTCCAGTTCATGCTGCGGGACGGCGCGCGCTACGACATCGCGCATGGCAACTTCTGGATGTCCGGCTGGGTCGCCGCGCGCCTGCGCAAGCGCCTGGGCATCCCGGCGGTGCAGATCTTCCACGCTATGGGCAAGACGAAGCAGCGCCACCAGGGCGGGGCCGACACAAGCCCGGACGACCGCATTGCCGTCGAGATGGGCATCATCCGCGACGTGGACCGCCTCATCGCCCAGTGCCCCAGCGAGGAGGCCGAGCTGATCCACGACTACGGCGCGAGCGTCAGCAAGGTCAGCGTCATCCCGTCGGCCGTCAACATCGAGCGCTTCCGGCCCGTTCCGCGCGACGAGGCCCGCCGCACCATCGGCCTCGACACCGACGGCCCCGTGGTAGCCTACGTCGGCCGCATGCTGCCGCGCAAGGATGTGCGGAATCTTGTGCAGGCGATGGGCCTGCTCATGCGCCGCTCGTCGCTGCCGGTCACGCTTCTGCTTGTCGGCGGCGAGACGGCTGATGGCGACCCGGAAAAGACGCCGGAGATTGGCGTGCTGCAACGCATGGTGGACGAGCTGGGCATCCGCGACCGCGTGCGCTTCGTCGGCAAGCGCCAGCCGGACGAGCTGCGCTACTACTACAGCGCCGGCGATGTGGCAGTGACGACGCCGTGGTACGAGCCGTTCGGCCTGACGCCGCTCGAGGCCCAGGCGTGTGGGCGGCCCGTCATCGGGTCGGCCGTGGGCGGCATCACCTTCACGATCCGCGATGGCCGCACCGGCTTCCTGGTGCCGCCGCGCGCGCCGGAGGCTCTGGCGGACCGCCTGGAATTCTTGCTGGCGCAGCCAGAGCTGATGGCGGAGATGGGCAAGGCGGCGCGGGAGCGTGTCGAGCGCGAGTTCACGTGGGCGACGGTCGCCGAGCGCACCGCCGCGCTGTACGGGTCACTCCTGGCGGCGCCGCGCCCACGGGTGCGTTCCGGCGTCAGCGCCGTAGCGACGCAGCCAGACGTCGCGCAGTAATAAGCGAGAGGCATGCTAAGGAGGAGTGAGGTATGGCCCTGGTAGATGTGCTTATCCCAACATGCCGCCGCAAGACGGGGCTGGCGGTGGTCCTGACGAGCCTGTTCGGGCAGACGTTCACCGACTTCGACGTGATTATCTCCGACCAGACGCCGGCAGACGAGGTGTACATGGACAGCATCGAAATCCAGACCCTCATTCGCGGCTTGCGCTGGCGCGGCCACCGGGTGACCGCCCACCGACACCTGCCGCGCCGTGGCATGGCCGAGCAGCGCAACTTCCTGTTGGAGCAGAGCCGCGCGCCGTATGTGCACTTCCTGGACGACGACGTGCTGCTCGACCCACTCACGATGGAGCGCATGCTGGACACGCTGCGCCGCGAGGACATCGGCTTCGTCGGCTGCCCGGCGACCGGCCTCGACTATCTCCACGACGTGCGCCCGCACCAGCAGACCATCGAGGTGTGGGACGGCCCCGTGCGCCCCGAAGGATTCACCCCGGAGACCCTGCCGTGGCAGCGTCACGTCGTCAACAACGCGGCCAACCCGCTGCACCTGGAGCAGCAGCTCACGCCGGACGGCGAGCCAGTGCGCTACAAGATTGCCTGGGTCGGCGGCGCGAACGTGCTATTCGACCGGGCGAAGCTCCTGAGCGTCGGCGGCTTTTCCTGGTGGCGGCGCTTGCCGCCGGAGCACGCCGGCGAGGAGGTGGTCGTGCAGTTCCTTCTCATCCGCAAGTACGGCGGCTGCGGCCTCCTGCCAGCCGGGACGTACCACCTCGGCCTGCCGACGAACGTCCCCGACCGCCAGCGCAACGCGACGGAGCTGTTCGGGGAGCTGATCCGCGAATATAACGTCCACCCGGTGCGCGAGGCGGAGCCGCTGCACGCCGAGGACGAGAAGCGCGTCGCCTAGTATCGTAACAACCACACCGACACAAGGAAACACAGTATGTTCAACATCAGCAACTCTCTCGAAGGTAAAGTCGTTCTCGTCACCGGCGGCGGCAGCGGCCTCGGCGAAGCCACGGCCCGCGCGTTCGCCTGCGCCGGCGCCCAGGTCGCCGTCGTAGACCTCAACGCGGCGAACGCCGCGCGCGTCGCCAAGGACCTCCACGGCGAGGGCCACGTCTCCTATCAGTGCGACGTTAGCGACGCTGACGCCGTGTTCGCCACGGTAAACGCCGTCGTGGATCGGTTCGGCCGCCTGGATGTCGTCGTCAACAGCGCCGCCGTGGACTACGTCAAATCCGTGGACGAGATGACCGTGGAGCAGTGGGACCGCGTCATCGGCGTCAACCTGCGTGGTCCGTTCCTCACGGCGAAAGCAGCCCTGCCGACGATGCGCCGCCAGAAGAGCGGCCATATCATCAACGTCGCGTCCACGGCAGCGGTGCGCGCCTGGGGCAGCGCCTCCGCCTACCACGCCACGAAGTGGGGCCTGCGCGGCTTCAGCCGCGGCCTGGGCGTCGAGGGCCGGCCGGACAATATCCGCGTGACGACGATCATCCCCGGCGGCATGGCGACCCACTTCTTCGACCGCTTTCCGGAGCAGGGTATCCCGATGCCCGAGGAGCGCAACCTGCAAGACCCGGCCAACGTCGCGGCGAGCATCGTTTTCGCGGTCATGATGCCGCAGGAGTCGGTGGTGCAAGAGGTGATGGTCACGCCGCTCACGGAAACGAGCTGGCCTTAATGGTGTGTCACAGGTCAACGGGAGGATGAGCATGGTTATCACACGCGCGCCGGTTCGCATCAGCTTTGGCGGTGGCGGGACCGATTTAGCGCCCTACTACACCCGCTTCGGTGGGTTCGTCATCAGCGCCGCCATCACACGCTATGCCTACGTCGCCGCCCAGCAGCCCGCCACGCCCAGGGTTCGCATCACATCGGCGGACTACCACGTGACCGAGACCTTCGCGCCCGGTGAGACGCCGCTGGTCCAGGACCCGTTGATCCTGCCCAAGGCCGTCGTCGAGCGCTTCATGGAGCGCGGGCTGCGCCGCGTCGGCGTGGACTTGTTCCTGTCGTCCGATGTGCCGCCCGGTACCGGCCTCGGCTCGTCGAGCGCCATGTCGGTCAGCCTGCTGCGCACCCTCGCCACGTATCTCGATCACGACCTGGGGCGCGAGGAAGCCGCCGACCTGGCGTGCTGGCTGGAGATCGAGCGCCTGGGGCGGCCCATCGGCAAGCAGGACCAGTATGCCAGCGCCTACGGTGGCCTCAACGCCATCGAGTTCACCGCCGATGGCGCGGATGTGGTGCCCATCGGGCTCCCGCGCGACGCCGTCGCCACGCTCAAGTCGCGCCTGCTCCTCTTCTCGACCGGGCAATCGCGCAACTCGGCCGACATCCTCCTGGAGCAGCGCGAGAAGTCCAAGGGCAAGTCGGTCGTCGTCGAGACGCTCCACGAGATCAAGGGCCTGGCGCGCGAGATGCACCTCGCCCTGCGCACCGAGGCGCTCGACGACTTTGGGCGGCTGCTCGACCAGACGTGGAACCTCAAGAAGCGCCTGTCCCACAAGGTGTCGTCATCGGCCATAGATGGGTGGTACGCGGCGGCGCGGGAGGCGGGCGCGCTGGGCGGCAAGATCACCGGCGCTGGCGGTGGCGGCTTCCTCCTCCTCTACGTTCCCACCGGCCGCCAGATGGCCGTCCGCCGCGCCCTCGCCGATTTCGGTTTGCGCGAGATGACCTTCGACTTCGACTTCATGGGCGCGCAGGTCATGACCGGCGTGGAGACGCGGCGCGTGCCGCGGGCGGCCATCCGCCGCTTCGCGCAGCCGCGCGGAGCAGCCATTGCCGCCGCCGGACGCATGGTGTCCTGAGGAGGGAACCTATGAAGCTAGACTTGCCGGAGATTGTCGCCCGTTTCCCTGGCCTGCGCGTGCTGGTCATCGGCGACGCGATTCTCGACAGCTACTCCGATGGCGTCGCCGACCGGCTGTGCCGCGAAGCGCCCGTGCCGGTCGTCACTGTGGATAGCCGGGTGGACGCGCCGGGCGGCGCGGCCAACACCGCCGCCAACCTCTGCCGCCTGGGCGCTGAGGTGGATTTCCTGTCCGTTGTCGGTAGCGACTACGAGGCCGCCCTGCTGCGCCAGGCGCTGGCGGCTGAGGGTGTCGCCACGGAGCACGTCCTCAGCCATCCGGCGCGGCGAACCCTCGCCAAGCATCGTGTGCTATCCCAGGGTCATCTCCTGGTGCGCTTCGACCAGGGCAGCACGGGGCCGGTGGACCGCCGCACAGAGGGGACGATTATCGAGCGCCTGACGGTCATGTTCCACGCCAGCGATGCGGTCATCGTGTCTGACTATGGCTATGGCATCCTGAGTCCGCGCGTCATCGGCGTCCTGGCGCATCTCCAGCGCCAGTCGCCGCGGGTCCTCGTCGCCGACGCCAAGCACCTGCCGGCGTATCGCACCGTCGGCGTGACGGCCGTCAAGCCCAACTACCAGGAGGCGCTACGCCTGCTCGGCGAGAGCAGCCGCGGCGCGGCCCGCGACCGCGCGGACCAGATTCTTGGCGCGAAACAGCGGATTTTCGACCTGACGGGCGCGCAGATTGCCGCCGTGACTCTCGACACCGAGGGCGCGGTCATCCTGGAGCGCGGGGCGCCGCCGTACCGCACCTACGCGCAGCCGGCCAGCCACTCCCGCGCCGCCGGCGCCGGCGACACCTACCTGAGCGCCCTGGCGCTGGCGCTGGCGGCGGGGGGAAGCACGAGTGCGGCGGCGGAGCTGGCGGCGGCGGCGGCGGCCGTCGTCGTGGGGCGCGACGGGACGACCGTCTGCACCGCCGACGAGCTGCTCGCCGCCGTGTCCACCGACTTCAAGCCCACCGATGTGGCGCACCTGACGCCGCTCCTGGAGACGTACCGCCAGCAGGGCCGCCGCATCGTGTTTACCAACGGCTGCTTCGACATTCTGCACAGCGGCCACATCTCCTATCTCAGCCAGGCCAAGGCGCTCGGCGACGTTCTCGTCGTCGGCGTCAACACCGACGACGGTGTGCGGCGGCTCAAGGGGCCGACGCGGCCGGTCAACAGCGTCGGCGACCGCATGAAGGTGCTGGCGGCGCTGAGCTGCGTGGACCACATCGTCGCGTTCGACGAGGACACGCCGATTGAGCTGATCCGCGCCATCCGACCGCACGTGTTCGTCAAGGGCGGCGACTACACCCGGGAGCGGCTGCCGGAGGCCGACGTGGTGGAGCAGCTCGGCGGGGTCATCCAGATCCTGCCCTACGTGCGCGAGCGTTCGACGACGCGCATGATCGAGCGGATTCAAGCCCACGGCGAACTGGCGAGTCACGCGGCGTAGTGTCGTCGAGTTGGTCTTGAATGCCTGGGCTATCCTGGCCCTTAACTTGCTATCAGGAGGCTGAGCTGTCATACCGGGCGTGCTCGGATACGAATACGATGGCAAGGAAGGCCCATGATCGCGCCGAGTGTTCACGAGGCCGCCCCCCAGGTCGAGCGTGGGGCGTATGCCCACTCGATACGGGGGGGGAAGCCTCATGAGTCAGGGGGGCCGCTCCAGCAGGCCGCGCAGACGATTGCCGAACGCCTGGCCGAGTTGCTGTGCGCCCCCATCACCGTGCGGGCGCGGGGAATGACCCTCGCCTTTCATACGCCGCCGCAGTCGAGCGGCCTCTTCGGCCTGAGCGAGGAGGCGGCCACGCCGAGCCTGTCCGTGTCCTGTCAGATTCGCGGGGATGCAGGGGAGGTTGTCGTCGGCCGCCCTCTCCACGGGGAGGTCGTGTCGTTGCGGCTGGCCCAGGCCCTTGTGGAGCTTGTCATCAGTCAGACCATGCTTCTTGAGCAGCGACCCGACCGCAACGAGTTAAAGAATCGGTTCATTCACGACCTGTTGCGCGGCCACTTGCGCGACGAGGACGAGATTCTGCGCCAGGCCAGGATTCTCCAAATTGACCTGTCGCAGCCGCGCGCCGTCATTCTCATTGACGCCGCCGACTACATCCTCGCCCCGCCCAACGGACGCGACCCGGATGACGCGATGATCCGCCGCCGCGCCGAGATGGTCATCAGCAGCGTCGTGGGCTTCTTCCACCTGCCCAACGACACGATCTGCGCCTACATCGGCGATGGCGAGGTGGCCGTCCTGAAGGCCAGCAATACGCGCAACCTCATCGGCTGGGCGAAGCCTGAGACAAGCCCCGACCAGTGGAACTCGTCGTGGGCCAACCTGTCGGCGCTCAAGCGGGCGAGCCGCGCACTCCTGAGCCGCTTGCAGAGCGACACACTGGCGTCGGTCAGCATCGGTATTGGCCGCTATCATCCCGGTCTGCGCGGCTTGACGTCGTCCTACGCGGACGCCTGCGCGGCGCGCTCCCTGGGACATCGCTTCCACGGTGGCAGCGGCGTCTACTGCCTCGACGAGTTGGGCATCCCGGCCTTCGTCGGCGTCTCGGATGAAGAGACAAAGGTGGACCTGGCGCAGTATCTGCTCAGCCCGCTGGACCATGAACCCGATTTGCTGGAGACGCTAGACGCCTTCTTCGCCGAGAACTGCGTTCCGTCGCTGACGGCGCAGCGCCTGACCATCCACCGCAACACGCTGGCGTACCGGCTGGAGAAAATCGCGTCACTGACCGGCCTCGACCCGCGCAAGTTCGACGAGGCGGTGCAGATTCGCCTAGCCTTGCTGCTGCGTTCCCTGGCCGGCGCGCCGACGGTCGAGGCTCCGCCCTCCGCCCGCGCCGCCTCCGGCTGACGCAGCGCTCCTACCGCAATACCGCTCACGGTGGTAGAGACGCGCCTCCGGGACGTCAAAAAGCGAAGAGGACACAGAGCGCGTGATAGGCGCTGCCCTGTGTCCTCTGTCTTTTTGCTGGCGCATGACGTGGCGGGTCAGCTTGGGGAGCGCGGCTCCTCGGCGTCGGCGGTAGGCGGCGCCGTCTCTGCCTGGGCGGCGGCGGCCGCGGCGCGCTGCTTGATGGCCTTCTCCTCCTTGAGGAGGTAGTAGAACAGGATGAAGACGCCGACGACGATGGCCGAGTCGGCGACGTTGAAGATCGGCCAGACGCGCACGTCTATGAAGTCAACCACCGAGCCGCGCGTGAGACGGTCAATCAGGTTGCCAATCGAGCCGCCCAGTAGCAGCCCCAGCGCGACGCGCACCATCCAGTGATCCGTCGGCAGCTTGTCGTAGTAGAAGATGATGCCGAGGACCACGATGACGGCGATGACGACGAAGATCCAGCCGGCGTCGGGGGCCAGTCCGAACGCGGCGCCGGTGTTCGTCGTGTGGGTGAAGACCAGGGTGTTCACCAGCCACGGGGTCGGCGCCCACTCTGCGCCGAGCGGGATGTTGCTCACGACGAGCCACTTGCTGATCTGGTCGAGAATCAGCACGGCCAGGGCGACCAGGAAGGTCTGCCGGCGGCCAGCGCCGAAAGCCGAGGCTAGATTATCGCTCACTCTGCACCTTTCGTGCGTCCTGGATGCACGTCGTCGCCGAGGGGAAGGCGTCCAGCCGCTCCGGGTCAATCGGCTTGCCGCACACCTCGCATAGACCGTACGTCCCCTGATTGAGGCGGTCCAGGGCATGGTTGATCTTGGCGATCTGGCGCTCCATCCCGTCCCGCAGGGCCATGTTCTTCTCCTGCTCGAAGATGTCGGTCGCCTCGTCCCCCTGGTCGCCGAAGTGGCCGGCCTTGTCGCTGTTGTCGGTCAACTGCTCGAACTCCTCGACGCGCCGGCGCAACTCGGCCTCGATCTGCCTCTTCTCGGCGAGGAGCAGATCACGGAAGTGTTGCATCTGGTCAGGGGTCAACGGTGATTGCTGCATTTCAGGTCTTGCTCCTTCTTTGGAGGCTCCGGTGGCGCGGCTGGATCGGCGACATGGGAATACCGCCCACCGCTGCGGCCGGCTGAGTTACTCTCAATGGCGCACCAGGCCCAGCGTCAGGGTATGCCCGTCCACCGCGAAGCTCTCGGTGTACGCGCCGGTCGGCGGGGTAGCGGCGCGGATGACTGCGCTCAACGTCTCGCCGGCGATCGTCTCGGCCTGCTCGATGATGATGGACGCCATCTCAGGATCGGTCTGGTAGTAGGTGTCAATGGTGTCGGCGATCTCGAAGCCCGCGTCCTTGCGCATGGCATTGATGCGCCGCACCAGCTCGCGGCTCAGGCCCAGCCGCCGCAGCTCGTCGGTCAGGGTTGTGTCGAGGGCGACGACCAGGCCGCCCTCTTCGACGGCGGTGTAGCCGGGGCGCTCCATGACCTCGACGTTCATCTCGTCCGGCAGCAGCTCGATGGCCTCGCCGTTCACCTGGACGGTGACCGGCTCGCCGGCGCGCAGGCTGTGGGCCAGCGTCCCCGCGTCGGCCGCTTCGACGGCCTGGCGGATGGCCGGCAGGCGCTTGCCCCACTTGGGGCCGAGGCGGGCCGGGTTGACGCGGACGCGATAGTTCACCAGCTCGCTCTCGCCGCTGGTGCTCACCTTCTGCACGTTCCACTCGTCGGCGAGTAGATCGGCCTGGGCGGCGACGATGGCGGCCTCGCTTGGCGTGCGCACCGCCACGATGGCCTCGCCGAGGGGCTGGCGCACCTTGATGGCGGCCTTGTTGCGCGCCGCGTGTCCGACGGAGGCAAGGCGCTGGGTGAGGCGCATGCCCTCCACCATCGGGGTGTTCTGCCAGGCGGCCGGCAGCGTCGGCCAGTCGGTCAGGTGGACCGACTCGGGCGCGTTCGCGTCGGCCGAGCGCGCGAGGTTCTGGTAGAGGACCTCAGCCAGGAACGGCATGTACGGCGCGAGCATCTGGGTCAGCGTCGTCAGGGCGGTGTACAGGGTGATATACGCCGCATTCTTGTCGGCGTCGGCCGCGCCGCTCTTCCAGAACCGCCGCCGCGAGCGGCGCACGTACCAGTTCGAGAGGCTGTCTACGAACTCGCTCAGGGCGCGCGCACCGACGTGGATCTGGTAGGTCGCCAGGCTCTCGTCCACGGTGCCGACAAGCTCGTACAGCTCGCCGAGCAGCCAGCGGTCGAGATCGCTCAGCGCGGCGGTGTCCGGCGACTGGCCCTGGGGCGTCCAGCCGTCAAGGTTGGCGTAGGTCACGAAGAAGCTGTACGTGTTCCACAGCGTCAGCATGAACTTGCGGATGATCTCGCCGACCTGGTCCGCGTCGAAACGGCCCGGCGCCCAGGCGGGCTTGCTGAAGAAGTACCAGCGCGTGGCGTCCGCGCCGAAGTTGTTGATGATCTCGATGGGCGGGATGAAGTTGCCCTTCGACTTGCTCAGCTTCGTGCCGTCATCGGCCAGGACGTGGCCCAGCACGAGGCAGTTCTTGAACGCCGGGCTGTTGAACAGAAGCGTGCCTTCAGCGTGCAGGGTGTAGAACCAGCCGCGCGTCTGGTCAATCGCCTCGCAGATGTAGTCGGCCGGGAACTGCTCCTCGAACACCGTTTTGTTCTCGAACGGGTAGTGCCACTGGGCGTAGGGCATCGCGCCCGAGTCGAACCACACGTCAATGACCTGCGGGATGCGGCGCATCTTGCCGTGGCTGCACTTCGCGCAGCGCCAGGTGACTTCGTCTACCGCTGGGCGGTGCAGGTCCAGCCGCGCCAGGTTCTGCCCGGCGTGCTCGCCGAGCTGCGCCCGCGAGCCGACGAACACCCGCTCGCCGCACGTCGGGCTGTCGCACTCCCAGAGCGGCAGCGGCGTTCCCCAGAAGCGGTCGCGGCTGAGCGCCCAGTCTACGTTGTTCGCCAGCCACTCGCCGAAGCGCCCACGGCGGATGTGCTCCGGCACCCAGTTGACCTTCTCATTGTTGGCGAGAAGCTCATCCCTGAACTGGGTGGTGCGGATGTACCACGTGTCGCGGGCGTAGTAGAGGAGCGGCGTGCCGCAGCGCCAGCAGAACGGGTAGGTGTGGGTGAACGTCCCGCTCTTGTAGAGCAGGCCGCGCCCCTTTAGCTCGCCCTCGATGTGCGGGTCAGCGTCCTTGACCCACAGCCCGGCCCACGGCTTAACCGCGTCGAGGAAGCGTCCCTCGGCGTTGATGGTCATCAGGACGGGCAGGTCGTACTTCTTGCCGACTTCCAGGTCGTCGGCGCCGAACGCCGGCGCGATGTGCACGATGCCGGAGCCATCCTCGGTGCTCACGAAGTCACCGGCGACGACGTAGGCGTAATCCTTGTCCACGGGCAGGAATGTGAACAGCGGCGTGTAGCGCTTGCCGACCAGGTCCTTGCCCTTCATGCGCTCCAGCACCGTGTAGTCGCCGTCCAGCGCCTCGCTCAACCGGGCCTCAGCCAGGATGAGCCGCTCGTCGCCCTGCTGTACCGTGACATAATCCAGGTCTTCGCCGACGGCCAGCGCGACGTTGCCCGGCAGCGTCCAGGGCGTCGTCGTCCAGACGAGGAAGAAGGTGTTCGGCTCGTCCTGAACCGCGAAGCGGACGTAGACCGAGGGGTCCACGGCGTCGGCGTAGCCGAGGGCCAGCTCGTGGCTGGACAGGGCCGTGCCGCAGCGCGTGCAGTAGGGGACGACCTTGAAGCCCTTGTAGATCAGGTCACGATCCCAGAAACTCTTCAGGATCCACCACACCGTCTCCATGTAGTCCGGGTCGAGGGTGATGTAGGCGTGTTCCAGGTCGAACCAGAAGCCCAGGCGGTCCGACATCTCGATCCACTCGCGGATGTAGTTGAACACGCTCTCGCGGCATAGGGCGTTGAAGCGCGCGATGCCGAACGCCTCCACGTCCTGCTTGTTGCGCAGGCCCAGGCTCTTCTCGACCTGAATCTCGACCGGCAGCCCGTGGGTGTCCCAGCCGCCTTTGCGCAGAACGTACTTGCCCTTCATCGTCTGGTAGCGGGGGATGATGTCTTTGAACACGCGCGTCAGGACGTGGCCGTAGTGGGGCATGCCGTTGGCCGTGGGCGGGCCTTCGTACACCACGAAGCGGGGGGCGTCTTTCCGAATCTCCAGGCTGCGCTTGAAGGTGTCGTTCTTTTTCCAGAACTCCTGGGTCTCGAACTCCAGCGTTCGGAAATCTACTTTGGGGCTAACCGGCTGAAACATGCCTCGCACTCCTCCGGCCAAATTCGCCGTCCAGTAATGATAGCACAAATCTGCTGCAAGACTTAACCTGCGTCAGTGTGGGCGGGCGCGGCGCTGGCGCTGGGCCTCGAACAGGATGACCGTCGCCGCCATCGCCGCGTTCAGCGACTCTACGCCGCTGTGCATCGGGATCGCCACGCTCTCGCGCGCTATGCGCTGCCCCTCCTCGCTCGCGCCCTCGGCCTCCCCCCCGACGATGAGCGCCGAGGCGACCGTCCAGTCCACCGCGTCATACGGCTGCTGCGCCCGCGCTGCCGCCACGCGCACCGCCACTCCCGTCAGCCGCGCCTTGAGGCCATCCCACGGCAGCGTCTCAGCGCCGACGAGGAAGTGGGCGCCCATGCCCGCCCGCACGGCCTTGGGGTTGTACAGGTCCACGGTGTCCGGCGCGAGCAGTACCTCGGTCACGCCCACGGCCGCCGCGCTGCGCAGCAGCGTTCCCAGGTTGCCCGGATCGCGCACGCCGTCTACCACCAGGATGAGGGGCGCGTGGTCGTCGGGCGGCCGACGGGCGGCCACGCTCAGGAAGGGCAGGACGGCGACGACGCCCTGGGGCGTCTCGGTGTCGCTCATCTCGTCCATCACCACCGCGCTGACCTCGATGGTCTCCGTCACCTTGTTCAGGCGCGCGACCAGCGCCCGCCCGCGCTCGCTCTGCAACAGGTCGCCGACGTAGAACGCGGCTTCGGGACGCACGCCAGCATCGAGCGCGGCTTCGATGAGGCGGACGCCCTCGGCGACGAAGCGGCGCTCCTCCTCCCGCGTTCGGCGGCGGTCGAGGAGGGCGCGCACGGCGCGCACGCGTGGATTGTGGACGGAGGTCAACATAAGCCTCCAAACAACGAAAAGGGGCGCCTGTAGGGGCGCCCCTGAGAGTCGTGTCGCGTGGGTTACGCTTTCGCTGTCTGCACGGCGCCCTTGGCCGTCTCCACCAGACCCGCGAAGGTGGTGGGGTCCGTGATCGCAAGGTCGGCCAGTACCTTGCGATCCAGGGTAATGCCCGAAATCGCAAGGCCGTGTATGAACTGGCTATAGCTCAGGCCGCTGAGACGCGCGCCGGCGTTGATGCGCTGGATCCACAGGCGGCGGAAGTCGCGCTTCTTGCGCTTGCGGTCGCGGGTCGCGTAATCCAGGGAGTGCAGCAGCGCCTCATTCGCCGTCTTGTAGAGGCGATGGCGGCCGCCGTACTGGCCCTTGGTCGCGGTCAATACTTTTCGGTGTCGAGAGTGGGCGTGTGGCCCACCTTTCACTCGTGGCACTTTGACCTCCTGGCCGCTCTGGGCGGCGCGTGGCGTCGGCGGGTGTCCACGGACCCGCCTGACAGCCTGACCCCCGTCGAATGTAAGGGGGACGCCGGGACTCTGGCCCGGCTGCTTTCAATGGAACGATGGCCTCGCTACAAGCCGATGGCCGCCTGCGGGGCGGCCATCCCACGGTGAGGGACTCTCCGCGATCAGGCCTTGAGATACGGGGCGAGGCGGCGAATGCGCTTCTTGGCGCCCGGCGAGTCGACTTCCATGTACGTGTCGAACAGGTTCTTGACACGCCCTGGCTTCTGTCGGCGCAGGTGGCTCTTGCCAATCTTGGTGCGCAAAATCTTGCCGGTGCCGGTCACCTTGAAGCGCTTCTGCGTACACTTGTGGGTCTTAATCTTGGGCACTCGATCCTCCACTCACACGCGCTCCCGACGCGGCGCGCGGCCCGGCGGCGGGAACAAGGATAACACCCGCAACGGGGTGATAATCGCAAGCGATATAATCCACAGTCAGATGCATTGGCGCAGGCCGCTCTTACGCCGGTCTATCGGGGCGCTGCCTCTTTTGGCTCACGCGCTTCCTTCGCCTCACGCGGCTCGCGTGTTTCCTTCGGCTCGCGCGTCTCCTTCGCCAGCTTCTGCGCCGTCGGCGTCAGGAGCATGTGCATCGTCTTGCCTTCGATGTCCGGCATCGTCTCGATCGTGGCGATGTCGCTGAGCGCCTGGGCGACCTCGGCGAGCTGCTTGCGCGCCGGCTCGGCCGATACGACAAGCTCGCGCCCGCGGAACTGGATCATCACCTTGACCTTCGCGCCATCGAGGAGCCACTGCCGCGCCTGCTTGACCTTGAACCCCTCGTGGTAGTCGGAGGTTTTGGGGCGCAGCCTCAGCGTCTTGACCTCGATCGTCTTCTGCTTCTTTCGGGCGTCGCGGTCGCGCTTGGCCTGCTCGAAGGCATACTTGCCGTAGTCGAGGATCTTGCATACCGGCGGCACGGCGTTGGGCGCGACTTCGACAAGATCGAGGCCCTTGTCCCGCGCCATCTGGATGGCTTCTCGGACGGGGAAAATGCCGAGCTGCTTGCCGGTATCATCAATCAAACGAACTTCTTTGGCGCGGATTTCCTCGTTAATCCGCTGACTTGTCGTGCTGATAGACCTTCACCTTTCATGGATATCAAGCGGCCGCACGGCGGTCGCGGCCAACGGCCTTTAATTCTAATCTAATCTAGCCGTGCCGTCAAGTTCATAGGCGTTATGTTAGCGCCCCGTCTCAGCGCGTGATGTGCATCGGCATGACGATGTGGGTGAACTCCCCACCCCCCACGGGCTTGAACACGCCGGGGCTGGACGGCGTGCCGAGGTCGAGATTGACCTGCTGCGTCTCGATCACGCCGAGCGCGTCCTGCAGATACTTGGCGTTGAAGGCGATCTCGGTCGCCTGACCTTCGACGGACGCATCCAGCTGCGAGACGTTGTCGCCGTACTCCGTGGACACGGCGCTGACGCTGACCTGGCCCAACTCGCCGGCCGCGCCCGGCTCGACCTTGATGCGCACGATGTTGGCGCCGTCGCGGGCGAACAGCGCGGCGCGCTTGGCCGCGGCCAGGAACGCGCGCGTGTCCAGGGTCACGTGGGTGTTGGAGGACTTGGGGATGATGGTGTTGTAGTCGGGGAAGTTGCCGTCAATGAGCTGGCTGACCAGGTCCACGCTCTGCAGGTGGAACAGCACCTGGTTGCGGTTGCGGGCGATGTGGACGCCGATTGGCTCGCTCTGGTCGCCGGCGACGCGCGCCAGCTCGGCCAGGGCGCGGGCGGGGATGATGACGTTGAGCGGCTGCACCGCCCCCGCTTCCAGGGTCGCCGCGCGGACGGAGAGGCGGAAGCCGTCGGTCGCGGCGAAGGTGAGCTTGCTCGGCTCGAAACGCGCCGCGACGCCGGTCAGAATGGGGCGCGACTCGTCCACCGCCGCGGCAAACGTGACCTGGTTGATCATCTGGCGCAGCGTCTCCGGCGCGAACTCCATGCCGGCATCGTCGTCCACGGTCGGCACGGCGGGGAAGTCGGCGGCGTCTATGCCCTTGATGTGGGCCTCGTCCCGCAAGCACTTCAGGTTGAGCGTCTTGTTGCGCTCGGTGTAGTCCAGCGCGACCTGGTCGGGGGGCAGCGACTTGACCAGGTCGGTCAGCAGCCGCGCCGGCACCGTCGTCGCTCCCTCTTCATCCACCCGCGCGCCAATCCAGCAGTTGATGCCGATTTCCAGGTTGGTGGCGGAGAGCTTGAGCCGACCGTTGTCCGTGGCAATCAGGACGTTCGAGAGGATGGGCAGGGTGCTGCGAGATGGGACGGCCCGGCTCACGATGTCGAGACCGCGGGCGAGGTGCTCTTGCTTGCAGGTAACGCGCATGGTCAACCTCCAGGGCCGCGCAGGCCCTGTTTTATACTACAACAAATAGCCGGTGGATGGGCTAAGTATACACGAAGGGGGCAAGACAGTGCAAGGTCATGCGGGGCGGATTAGCTCTCGTCGTCGTCGTCACCGTCGTCTTCGACATCGGCGAGAACCTGGCGGGCGCGGTCGGCGAGGGGCGCCGGCACGAGGATGTCCACGCGGGCCAGCGGGCCGATGAACAGGCCATACGCCGCGCCGAGGGTCTCGCGCCGCTGCCACGACGGGATACCCTCGACCCGGAGCTTGCCGGCGACAACATCGGCCTCGAACTGATGCGCTGCGGTGTACACCAGCACCGGCTCAGGGCTGGGGCCGCGGCCGCCACGCGCCAGGGGGATGCTCAGGGCGCTGAGAAGCTCGCGCCACGGAAGGGGGAAAAGTTTGCTACCAGTCATCGTCATACCTTGTTCTGGCGGTGCTACCTATGGTCCGATTATAGGCCGGCGCGGGAGCGATGTCAACGCCTGCGCTTGCCACGCGATCAGCAATTCGCTCATGCGCCCCTTGCCCCCCCTATGAGCCGTTCAAGCTCAACACGGTGCGTGCGCAGCCACGTGAGGTCGCGCAGCATCGCCTCCCCGTGGCCCTCGCGCCACAGCCGCTCGAACGCCGGCAGCCCCGACTCCGCCCAGGCGGCCAGTGTGCTGTAGTGCACCGCCTGCCGCCACTCGACGACCGCCAGTAGCCCGCGGCGGTCCTCCAACCCATAGGCGTCGCAGAATAGGCGGATGCGCTGCGCCCGCTCTGCCAGCGAGCCGAAGCTCGCGTCGGGGTACAGCGGCACGAAGCGCCACAGGGCGTAGGCCACGTCCCAGATGCGGCGGCCCGGCGCGGCGAAGTCCCAGTCAATGAACGCCACCGGCTCGCCATCGCGCACGATGGTGTTCCACGGCGCAATGTCGTTGTGGCACATGACCTCGATGACGCCCGGCGCCCCCACGCCGGCGCGCCACGCGGCCGACGCGGCCGGCCGGAACTCGGCCGTGGCGTCGTGGCAGCAGCGCAGGAGCGCGGCCACGGCGGCCAGAGTGGCGTCGGAGCGGTAGCCCGTCAGCGATGGCGGGATGGTCTGGCCGGGGATGAACGTGAGCATCTCGCGGCCGCGCGCGTCGAAGCCGAGGACGCGCGGCGCGCCCTCAAACCCGGCCGCCTTGAGGTGGCGGAGCAGCGTGTGGACCGCCGGTGTCCAATAGCCCGGCACGCGGCGCACGGTGTCGCCGACGCGAACGACGACGGAGGTGTTCGCGTCGGGGAGGGGGATTTCCTCATCCGCAGCCAGGATCGTCATGGGCGCTACGCCGATGGGAGATCGGCCAGGAAAGCGCCGACGGCGCGCATGAACTCGGCGGGGCACTCCTCCTGGGGCAGGTGGCCGCAGTCTGGCAGCATGACCAGCCGCGCGTTGGGCATCTCGTTGGCGACGCGCACGCTCTGCTCAGGGCGAACGATGCGGTCGTCGTCGCCGGTGATGACGAGGGTCGGCGTGGTCACCTGGCTGAGGCGCAGCTTGCCAAGGGACTGGTTCGCCGCCGTGATCTCCCACAAGGCGCGGTCCCAGTTCTCCGCCTGGAGCGGTAGGGTGTAGCCCTTCCAGATGTGGTCGCCGATCCGCTCCGGGGTGTGCCAGGCGGTGCGGGCGAAGTCGAGGCCGCTGCGCTCGATGGGGCGCACCAGTAGCGGGCCGAGATGCCGCAGCTGGGGCGTCGTGAGCAGCCAGCGCACGGGCGCGGGAATGCGGAACATGCTGTAGACGGCGGGCGCGACCAGGATGAGCGCCTGGACGCGGTTCGGGTAGAGCGCTGCGGCGAGGACGGCGAGCGCGCCACCCGCCGAGTTGCCGACGAGGATCGCGTTCTCCACGCCGAGGGCGTCCATGAGGTGAACGAGCAGCCGGGCTTGCTGCCGCACGCCGTAGGGGCTATCGCCGCGCCACTCGCCCGGCAACGGGCGGCTGGTGAGGCCGAAGCCCGGCCGGTCGTAGGCGATGACCGTCCCCCGCTCGGCCAGCGGCGGCATGACGTCGCGCCACGAGAAGCTGCTGGCGGCGAAGCCGTGCAGGAGCATGAATGTCGGGCGGCCCTGTCCCTGCGTCTTGGTGTAGACGCGCAGGCCGTCCATGTCAACGAAGCGCCCGTCGGGGTCGGCCAGCCCCTCGACCGGCGCGGTTCCTTCAAGGGGCGGCACCGGCACCAGGAAGGGGCCGAGCAGCGCCGCCGCCGCCACAACGCCCGCCCCGATCCACGCCGCTTTTGTGATGCGTCCCATAGAAATACGACCCTCTCGGTTTGTGGAATACCGGACAGGTAAACGACACCGGTACTCCGGGGGGTGACCGCCGCGCCAATAGTGGGCTATCTGGGAGTTGCGTGTCTTGTAGTACCTCAATTTTGCCCAAAATAGGGCAGGCTAGAGCAGCAGCTCCTTAATAACTATAGACAGGGGAGCAAGGCCGACGTCAATGGCATGTGGCCGAAGTAAAGGCTGCCATGCTTGGACAAACGAGCTGGCGCACGGGTCGAGGGCATTGAAGTGAATGGCGAGCAGACGACCGGTCGCGTCCAGCGTCACATAGCCGGGTACCGTCAGGACATCGCGAACCAGACGCAGCAACCCTAAGTCACGGCACGCTGCCCAGCCCTCCGCTAACCACTCCCGCAACCACACGAGGGTGTTGTGGGCCAACCCGACCAGCAGGAGAGCGATTTCTTGCGCCACCCAGGCGCGACGGTGGCGCTTGGTCAGCGGAAGAGCTTGGTGTCCCTCGCCGAAGCTGTGCTCAATCGGGCCACTGCGGTCGTCATACAGGTCGGCATAGGCCAAGATGAGAGCGTCGGCATCCCAGGCCGCCTGGGGCGAACGCCCGACGAGAGCCACCACATCTTCGGGCGGCACCGAAGAGACAATGACATGGTAGGAGACGTGGCCCGACGTTTTGACCGTCCGCACCGCGATCTGGGTCGTCGGGTACCCGAAGGCGTAGGGACGGTGAACCAA
Organism: Anaerolineae bacterium; assembly: GCA_046328525.1. Lineage (GTDB taxonomy): Bacteria > Chloroflexota > Anaerolineae > Epilineales > JAHCIE01 > JBDHWG01. Next base: position 12,870 of record JAXLWK010000019.1, on the reverse strand, counting down.
GCCCACCTGGCGCTTGGGATGGAGGGGGCTCGTCCGCCACACCCGAACACTCTGGGCTAAGGCCGCCGCGTGATGCCACGAGTACAGCTTGAGGTGAACGTGATAGCCGCGTGCCAACAACCATGCAATGTCATCCACACGACCACCAGCGGCGTCCATGCGCACGATGACGCGGGAGTGCTGGTGCGGCGTGAGGGGCAAGACGTTTTCGACATCCTCCAGCAAGTGTCGCATGACGGCCGCCAGGTGGATGTTGCCCACGTAGAGCCGCTCCACGATGACTTCATCATACGCTGCTGCCAGGGCGCGCCCGTGTTGTCGTCCGTAGGCGCCGCGCTGCCCGACAAAGTACCCGGTGCTGGCCTGAGCTGCCCGCCGTCCAGTTCGCTCGCCGCTGAGATCTAGGTCGATCACCAACGGGGTCTGCTGGTAGTCATGCTGGCTGGCTCGGCTGTACTGGCGGAAGAGGTCACGCCAGGCGGCCCGCAGTTGGAGTACGTTCTCGGCTTCAGCGGCGTAGAGCGTGTCGTGGATGGTGGCTTGCTCGGCGCAACTCTGTCGGCCGAAGGCACGTTGCAGGGCAACATCCGGGCGCACCGTTTTGTCCACCAGATACAGCCCGCTCACCCCGCTCAGAATGCCAATGAAGGCATCGGTGAGTTTATCCAGGGGGGTATGCTGCCGCACTTTCTGGGGGATATGCACCTGGCGCGCCAGGGGATCGAAGAACCCCCGACGCGTGAGCAGCGCTCCCAGCGCGCACAAGCCCGCGCGAGGAGTATAGTAGGTCTGGGTGGATTGGACGATGTGCTGGTCCATAGCTGTGCTCTCCTGGGGAGGGGTGTCTCCTGTCAGAGACTCTATCCTACCCAAGCAAGCACACCTGTCTATAGTTATTAAGGAGCGCCTGCTCTAGCCTGCCCTATTTTGGGCAAAATCGAGGTAGTAACGACTTTAGTCGTTGTGCCGCCCGGAAACGACTGAAGTCGTTACTACAAGACACTGGTTCATGTGTAATTCACCAGGGTCAAGTCATGGTCCAACTAACGCATCTATCGAATCGGTCAATGCGCGGCACGCGTCCGCGAAGCGATCCGGCGACGCGCCGAGGTCCAGTCCTAGCGCGTGCACCGTCACACCCGTCTGCCGCACCACGAGGGGCGGCGCGGCGGTTTCGGTGGGGAAGACGAGGCCGCCCACCGGCGCGCCCAGGGCGTGGCAGTAGGCGAGAATCTGGTACAGGTCGTCCGGCCGGGGCGGCCCCGGTAGCTTGTACTTCGTGTCCAGCACCACGCGGGGCGCGCCCTGGACGTGGAGCACGATGTCCGGCCGCAGCGGCACGTCGCCCGCCTCGTCGAGCGGCAGCAGCGGCTGCGCCGCGACCCGCACCCCGTCGGCGTCCAACGCCTCCGACAGCAGCGCAGCCACAAACTCCTCGAACAGCCGCGCCAGGTCGAGGCGGAACGCCGGGAACGGATGTCGTCCCGGCTCTAGGGACGGGGCGCAGCCCAGGAGGACCCAGCAGGCCAGCGCGAGCGCGGGCGCGGCGTCGGCGTGGCGGCGCAGGGGATCAACCCGCTCGAAGGCGTCTATGGGGTGATCGGTATCGGCGACAGCGGCGAAATCCAGCAGCGCCCGTTCCAGGAGCCGCCGGGTCTCACGCGGCATCGCGCGGCCGAGCAAGGCGCGCGCCGCCTGCTTGAGCAATTGATTGCAGAGGGTGTCCGCCGTCCAATCGCTGCGCAGGATGGTGGGCGGGTAGCGGCGGCTCGGCGGCTTGCGGAGGGTCTGGCCCAGCAGGAGCTTGCCGCGCACAAAGGGCGACTCTTCCGTGACGGCTACCAGGGCGCGCACCCCACCCCGCGACAGCAGCGCGTCGAGGGTGCGCGCGTACAGATCGGCGACGCCCGCCAGGATTGGCTCGCCTTCGCCTAGCGCCGTTAGTGTCGGGGCCGTCTTCAAGACGCCGGCGGTGCGCGCGAGCATGGCGAAGACATTCGCCAGCGGCGCTTTCGGGCGCACCACCAGCCGCCGGTCGGGCAATGGGACGTGGCCGACCAGGCGGCGCGCCGTGACCGCATAGCGGCCCACGCTCCAGCCCGGCGCGACGTCGGCCAGGTCACAGGCGCGCAGGGTGGCGACCTCGTCTGGCGTCAGCGGCACGTCCTCGCGCCGCTCGCCCTCGACCAGCACGATGTCACTCATCGTCGGCGTCCCCCACCTGTCCAGCCCGGCCCAGGAACGCGGCGGCGATGCGGTCGTAGGCGTCCAGGGCCGACGGCCGCGCGTAGAATATCTCGGCCAGGGTGGGCCGCACAGCATAGCGCCAGGCGCGCTCCACGGCGTCGGCGTCGAGGTCGGCGCGCAAGAAATACGTGTGGCCAATGTGGAAATCGGGCGAGATGCCGTCCGTGCCCAGGCGTCGGTTCAGCGCCGCGAAGAAGTCGGCCGCCCACACAGTCGCCGGTGCGTGTGCGGCCAAGAAACGGCGCAGCAGGTCGGAGTCGGGCGCGAACGGCACGAAGGCGAATCGCCGCCGCAGCGCCTGGTCCAGCACGGCGACGGCGCGGTCGGCGCTGTTCATCGTGCCGATGAGAAGGAGGTTGGGCGGGACGACGAGCGTGCCGCCGGAGTACGGCAGGGCAATGGGCTGCCCGCGATATTCGAGGGCGTAGAGCAGCTCGCCGAAGACGTGGGGGAGGTTGGCGCGGTTAATCTCGTCTACGACCAGGACGGTGTAGCCTTCGGCGCGGGTGGCCTCGGCGCACAGACGCGCAAACAGCCCCGACTGCACAGTGTAGGTTAGCTCACCGCCGCGCATCACCTGCGGGCGGATACCCTCGATGAACTCCTCGTAGCTGTAGGAGGCGTGGAACTGAACGAGATGGACGCGGCCCTTGGGCGTCGCCAGCAGCCGCGCCAGGAGCTGGGCGACGTGGGTCTTGCCCGTACCCGGCGGGCCGTGGAAGATAACCTGCCGCCGCTCCAGGGTCAGGTCGCGCAGCTCGGCGAGCCGCTCGACGGGCAGCCAGGCGTCCTCGGCGGCGCGTGCCAGGGTGATCGGCGCGTCTTCCGCCGCAAACGTCTCTTCCTCGGCCGGCCACTCCGGCGCAGCTTCCGCCAGCCGCGCCGCCCCGTCCCCATACGCGGCGCTCTCCTCGCTCAGCGTCAACGGCGGCGGCAGGGCGGCCGCTTCGTCAGCTTGGTCCCAGGCATGCAGCGTATCCGCGCCCGCGCCCACGACCACGAAGCGCATGAAGTGGTCAATCTGGAACAGGTCCAGGTCCGGGTGAAGCCGCGCCAGGTCCAGGTACGCCGACTGGATCGCCAGGTAGCGGCTGCCCGGCGAGTCGGACGGCTGCCACCGATTTAGGCCCAGGGCGCGCAGCCCGGCCTCGGTGCGGTTGTTCCAGAGCGGGTTGCGTTCGGGGTCGAGGGCCTGAAACAGCGGGCTGTAGAAGCTCTTGCCCAGCCCCGGCTGATGTAGCGGCGAGGACGGCAGCAAGACGGCGTCCACGCGCGCCGCCAGGTCCGCGTCCGCGTCCAGCAGCGTGCGTAGCGCCAGGCGCAGACGGCCGGGCGCTGTCTCGATGACGCGGTAGAGCAGGGGAACGGCGACCACTTGCTTGTAGTACGCCGTCAGGGCGCGCACAAGCTCCAGGTCCGCCGCGCTGTCCAGGAAGTCGGGGTTGAAGAAGGCCGCGCGCACTGCCTCGACGCGCTCTCGGGCGCGCAGTGTCCACCCGCTCAGGTGCGCGCCCTGGTCGAAGTACTCCTCGATCAGAGCAAGCAATTGTTCGTCGGTCAGGCAGGTGGAGAGGGTCATGCCTTGATTCTAGCACGCCCCTTCCGAAGACTCAAGCGGGGGGCGGACTATGGGGCGACGGTGAGCGGAACGAGGGGAATCGTGGGCCAGCCGCCGTCCGGCCCGTCGAGCTGCATGGTGTAGCGCCCCGGCGCCAGGTCCGCCGGCAGTTGGAGAATGTGGACGCTGCGGACGATCTCTCCGGTGCGCCACTGTTCGACGGGATAGGTCGCGGCGCCGGGCGTCGCGTCGGCGGCAGCGACCAGCGTCGCGCCGTCCAACACGGCGACGCGGTAGCCGCTCTGGGCCGGGTCGGCCGGGAGGCGCGGCGCATCCTTCGACGCCTGCCAGTAGAGCGTGACCTGCACCTCGTCGCCGGCCTGAATCGGGGTGTCGGGCGCGTGGTCGAAGCCGCGCTTGAAGACGTCGTAGCCGGCCAGCGTCAGATCACCCACGCTCGCGCCGGAGCGATGGGCAAGGTTGAACACCTCGATGGGCGGCGGGGCAGCGGGGCGGTGGATCGTTACCTGGCCCAGGCTCAGACTGTCGCGGCCGTCGGGCAGGGTGAGGCGGTGGCCGGTCGCCGGATCGTACAGGCCGACCTCGACGTTCGCCGCACCGGGCGGCGTGCCAAAGGGAACCAGGATGCCGTGATTGTCGTCGCGGGTTGCGCCGGCGGCCCAGCCGCGTGTCGGCGCTCCGCCCGGCGCGGCGTCGTGCTGGCCGATGACAGCGCCCGACGGGTCCACCAGGTGAACGAACACTGTGTAGTCGGCGGGGATGGCCGCGTTCGCGCGCCAACGCAGGCCCACCGGCAGGACGTCGCCGGCCTCGACGCTGTCGCCGAGCCGGGCGCTTTCGAGGGTGAAATCCTGCCCGAAATCGGCATTCGTCGTCTTCCGATCGCCGGCGACCTGGGGCAGGGCGTAGAGCGTGAAGCGCAGGTTACCGACCCAGCTATCCATTGCCTTGAAGCCGTTGCGCCCTAGCCAGCCCTCGACGATGCCGTCCGGATCGCTCTCGTTCGTCGCCCAGAACAGGCCGAAGATGCGCCCGTGGTCCGCGGCCAGCTTCGCCAGGGCGGCTTCCGTTTCGGCGCGGTCCGCCGGGCGGCGCTGCGGGAGCGGCACGACGGGCAGGTCTCCCGTGTAGTACAGCCCGAAGACCTCGGCCTGACTCGGCGCGTTCAGCACGATGGCGTCGCCGGGGCGGCCGGCGGCCATCAGATAGTGGGCGATGCCGCGGTAGTCGTCGCGCGCCTGGCGCGGGTCGAAATAGTAGCCCAGTAGACCCCAGACTGAGATCGCCACCAGGCCGCCGAGCAGCACCAGGGACATGGCCGCGCCCGCCCGCCGCCAAACGCGCCGCGGCAGGAGCGCGCCCTGTGCGACGAGCAGGCCGAACGGCGGCGCGATGAGTAGCAGGAACTTCGGGTTGTACATCGGCTTGCGCAGCGAGAGCAGGTACATCATCAGCAGCGGAACGACCAGGTACACCACGGCGGCAAGGGTGGCGGCGCCTATGGAGACCCTCACCCCATCCCTCTCCCAGAGGGAGAGGGAGTCGGAGGCGGACACTGTCTCGTCGGGGGAGCGGTAGCGGCGCGCAATCAGGGGCGCGACGAGCGCGCCGACGACGAGGGCGGCGGCGAAGGCCCACCCCCACGGCGACCACGGCGTGCCGCGTCCCAGGCTGAACACCCGCAGGCTGTCCGACAGCAGAAATGAGAGGGTGAAGGGGGCACTGACGGCGGGCCAGCGGCGGATAGCGTCCAGGGTGTAGAGCAGCCAGGGGAGGAACAGGACGCCGACGATGACCTGCGCCACGATCCACGCGATGGCCGCGCGCCAGCGCCGAGCGCGGATGACCCACGCGGCGACGACGATGTTGGCGGCCAGGGGCACGGTGAAGGCGAAGTAGTGCGAGTAGAGGGCGGCGAGGGCGGCGAGGATGTAGAGGAGAAGCGGGACGTAAGAGCCGACTGAAGTCGGCGCTACAGAGCGCGGCGCGACAGAGCGCTGAATGAAGGTGAGCATCGCCAGGAACGCCGCCGCGCCAAACATGGCGGCCTGAGTGTACATCCGCGTTTCCTGGGAGTAGTAGACGGCCACCGGCGAGACGGCAAGCAGGAGCGCGCCGGCGAGGGCCGTCAGCGAGCCAAACAGGCGCTTGCCGATGGCCCACGTCAGGAACACCAGGGCGACACCCATGAGCGCGCTCAGGCTGCGCACGGCGGCCTCGCTCTGCCCGAACAGAGATTCCCAGTAGTGCAGCAGGAAGTAGTACAGGGGCGGGTGGATGTCGTCGGCAGCGCCCTGGGCAATCGTCGGCAGGTCGCGCGTTGCTAGGACGACCGACGTACCCTCGTCGTACCAGAAGCTCTGGGCGTCTATGCGGTACAGGCGCAGCGCCAGCGCCAGCGCCAGGATGCCGGCGAGGGCGAGCAGGGGCAGCAGCCGCGACGAGCGCACGCCGCTATACGATTGGCGAAGTGGAATATCTGTCACGCCGAAATTCTAGCATAGACGCGGCCAGGGGTTAAATGCGGGCCACTTTTGTGCAGCGGCGCGGCGGGCGCTATAATGAGCGGCGGCGGATGCCGTCTCAGATAGGTTGCCATGTCCTTTTCCCCGCGCGCGCGGATTCCTGTGCTCACGCTGGTGTTGCTGGCCGGGCTGACCCTGCTCGGCTTGGCGCTGCGCCTCTACCGTCTCGACACGGTTCCCCTCGGCCTGCACCACGACGAAGGCTACAACGCCCTCGACGCGATGAACATCCTCGACGGCGGGCGGCCGGTCTTCCTGCCCGGCAACTTCGGGCGCGAGCCGCTGTTCATCTACGGCATGGCCGTCGCCATCGCCCTGTTCGGTCCGGTCGCCTGGTCCATCCGCCTGCCCGGCGCCCTGTCCGGCGCGCTCGCCATCCCCAGCCAGTTTCTCTTCGCCGACGCCTTGCCCTTGCCGCGCCCGCGCGTCACGGCGCTCCTGAGCGCGGCCCTCATCGCCGTCTCGTTCTGGCCCATCACCAAGGCGCACCAGGGGCTGCGCGCCGGTCTCCTGCCCGTGTGGGTCGCCCTGGCGCTCTGGGCGTGGTGGCGGGCGGTGCGGTCTGACGCGGCGGGGCAAAATGGCGGCCGCGGCGACTTTGCCTGGGCCGCGCTGGCCGGCGTCTTCACCGCCGCCGGTAACTACACCCACCTGAACGCGCGGCTGCTGCCCGCGATTCTGCTCGGCTCGGCGCTCTGGGTGGCGCTGCGTGAGCGGCGGGCGCGGCCGGTGGCGCTGTGGCTCGTCGGTTCGGCCGTGGCCGCGGCGCTGTGCCTGCCCCTCATCGTGTACTTCGCCGCGAACCCGGATCTGCTAGGCTTGCGCTCCAGCCAGGTGTCCCTATTCAGCCCGGCGGTCAACGGGGGCAACCTCCCGGCGGCCCTGGCGCGCAACACCGCGAACATCCTGCTCATGTTCACGGTGCGCGGCACGTCGTCGTGGTGGGAGAACATCGCCGGCCGCCCCATCTTCGACCCTGTCCTGGGGCTGGCGTTCCTGGCCGGCGTAGGCTTCCTCGTCCGCGATTTGGTCGGGCGGCGCGGGCGGCCGGCGCAGGCCGCCGCCGTGCTGCTGCTCCTGGCGTTCGCGGCGATGCTCGTCCCGTCGTGGCTGAGCGAGGAAGCGCCGAACTACGGGCGGCTCACCGGCATCTGGCCGGTGCTCTACCTGCTCCCCGCCTGGGCCATCGAGCGCGGCGGGGCGTGGCTCGACACGCGCCGCGCCTCCCTCGGGGTTGTCGGGATGGTGCTGATCGTGGCGGTGAGTGGCGCGTGGTCGGCCTGGGATTTCTTCGGTCGCTACGCCGCCGCGCCTGAGGTTCACGATGTCTATCGCGGCGCGGCGTTCGAGCGCGGCGCGGCCGTCGCTGCCGAGGTGGCGCAAGGGACGACCTATGTCTCGCCGGGCGTCTGGGATCAGCCTGTCATTCGCCTGGTCAACCGCGCCAACCCGCCGCGCGTCTTCGACCCGCGCCACGGCATCGTCCTGCCGCCCCAGGGCGACGTGCGGTACGTGATGGAAGGCTGGGAGGCGAAAGACGGCGCGGCGTTCCGCCAGCGCTGGGGCCTGCTCAGCGCCGTCGTTCCGGAGGCGAGCAGCGGGCCGGCGCTGCTGGTCTATCACACGGACCCGGCCCGCGCGTCGGGCGTGCAGGCCATCCCGCCGGTCACGTTCGGCGACAACATGCGGCTTGTCGGGGCGCAGATCGAGCCGGGTGTCGCGCGGCCCGGCGGCAACGTCGGCGTGACCCTAGAGTGGGAAGCCCTCGCGCCGACGGCGACGGACCTCAACGTCTTCGTCCACCTGGTGCGCCCCGACGGCAGCCTGGCCGGGCAATTCGATGGGCCGCCCCTCGGCGGCAGCTACGCCACGACGGACTGGGCGCCGGGCGAGCGCATCATCGGGCGCGTCGAGGCGAAGGTGGCCGAGGACGCCGCGGCCGGGCCGCTGAGCGTGCAGGTGGGCTGGTATGACTGGCGCACCGGCGAGCGTCTCCCCGCGACGCCGGGCCGCGACGGCGCAGCAGAGATCGGGACGGTCGCGGTGCAAGCGCGCTGATGTGGGCTGTCAGGCTTGCTATGGAAGTTGGCCTGGGCCGCGTCGTCGCCGGCCGTCGCCACCGCAGCATGGGCGTTCCGCCCCCGCACCCCAAAGAGGGCAAAGCCTGCTAAAGCGCAGCAGGGGCGGAACGCCCATAAGCGCTAACTTAAGGGACTCAACATAAGGCGACGTGCACCTTAACAAGTGGACAAGAGAAGCCTTCAGAGTAGGATAAAGGTGTACCACCACCCACCCTACTCTGGAGGCCGACATGAAGTCTAGCACACCTGAGCCGACAAGGGAAGACGGGGCAGCGATCCCCACGCCGACTCTGACAGACGCCGAGTGGGAGCGTATCCGACAGCTTCTGTCGGTCGACCTGGAGGCGACGGCGCGGGCGACTGGTGCGCTGACCCGACGGCGGCAGGTACGCTGCGCCTCCGACCTGCTGCGGATCGTGCTGGCGTATGCCGTGTGTGACTTCTCGCTGCGCCTGCTGGGCGTCTGGTGCGTCCTGCGCGGGCTGGGCAACCTGAGCGATGTGGCGCTGCGCAAGCGTGTGCGCCAGTCCCGACGGTGGTTGGGCACGTTAGTCGTGGCAGTCCTGTGCCAGCGACGGCTGATGGTGCAGACCCTGCCGGCCGTCCGCCTGCGCTTGATCGATGCCACGAGCCTCAGTCGGCCAGGGAGCTCGGGCACCACCTGGCGGGTGCATCTGAGCCTGGATCTCGGTCGGCTGTGTCTCGACGCCATCGACGTCACGGACGCGCATGGCGCCGAAAGCCTGGTTCGCTTTTCCCCGGATCCGCAGGCCATCCAGATCGCCGATGGGGGCTATAGCTATCGGTTCAGCCTGGAGAGTGCCTTGAACGTGGCGGCGCCGTTGATCGTGCGCTGGCATGTCGGGCGCTGTCGGTTGGACGACGACCAGGGCGTCCGCCTAGATGTCCTGGCGTGGCTGCGGCGGAGTGAGACAACGGCGACCCACCGCGAGTGTGGGGTGAGGCTGACCGACGCGCCCGATGTCATGCCGCTACGGCTGATTGTTGCGGCGGTACCGTCCGAGGCGGCCGAGCGAGCGCGCCGACGGGTGCGCAGCATCGCCAGTCGGAAGGGCTACACTCCCAGCCAGGATAGCTTGTATGCGGCGGGCTTTGTGATGCTGCTGACCAACTTGCCGCCTGCGGACTACAGCGCTCCGCTATGCCTGGCGCTATATCGGCTGCGCTGGCAAATCGAACTGGCGATCAAGCGTCTCAAGAGCGTGCTCGACTTGGATGAACTGCGAGCGCACGATGCAGAGATGGCCCAGAGCTATCTATTGGCTAAGCTGCTGGCCGCGCTGTGCTTGGAGGCGGTGACGGCAGGTGGCGCGACGCCCCTGGATGACTGGTTAGCCGATGCGCAGCGACCTTTGAGCGCCTGGCGCTGGACAGTCCTGGCTTGGGATGCCTTGCGCAGTAGCGTGCGCGGTTCGCTCGCCCTTGCCGACGTGCTGGCGGCGTTACCCAAGCTGCGGCGCTTCCTATGCGACGCGCCACGTCGCCGTCGTCAGCACGCGGCGGCTGCCCGTGTGTGGTTAGCGTCTCTTGTCACTTGTTAACGTGCGACACCTACCACGCCTTAAGTTAGCGCTTATGGGCGGAACGCCCCCTGCACCCCGAAGAGGGCAGCCCCCTTCAGGGGGCTTCGTTCGTTTAGCCTGGCACTTGAGTGCCAGGCGACGGCCGGACGCGGCGCACAGCACTTTCATCCGTGAGGATGCGCTGTCGGCAGCGCCCTGGCCTTTACCCTCTCCCTCTGGGAGAGGGCGGGGTGAGGGCCTTAGGGCCAGCGGATGGTTTCAAGACCCTCACCCCCGCCCCCTCTCCCACAAGGGGAGAGGGGAGAAGAGGGGCGGTGGCGGCCTTGACAAAGGCAAGAATCCCTTAACCTAGAGAGGATGGTTTCAAACCTGCCCTTACCACTGAACTGTGGAGCGACCTCGGCGCACAACCCTTTCGCGTGCTTTCGCGGCGTGCGCGGTCCTAGCGCTCTCTCGTCCGGAAGAAGGCGGCGAGGGCGACGTAGGCCGCCAGGCTCACAAGGGTGATGAGGACGCCGAGACGCCACGCCGTCGGCTCGAAGCGCAGGGCGATGTGGTGCTCGCCGGGCGGCACGCGCACGGCGCGGAAGGCGAAGTTGGCGCGCTCGATGGACGCCGGCCGGCCGTCCACCGTCGCCGTCCAGCCAGGATAGGCGACCTCGCTAAACACGACATAAGCATCAGCGGCGGCGGTGACATCGGTGACGATGGACTGCGGCTCGTACTCGGCGAAGGAGAGGCTTGTCTCGCCCTCAGGCGCGCCGTTGAGGGCGTCGCCGCCGGCCAGGATGGTCTCGCGGGACGGGTCGAAGCCCCCTGCGCGCAGGGCGGCGAAGGCGGCGGCCGGGTCGGGGATCACGCGGCTATGGTAGATGACCTGGGCGCGGGGCAGGGCGCGGCTGTTGAGGTAGATGTTGACCGACGGATCGCCGTCGAACACCGGCGTGAACTTGTCCCACGGCAGGGCGAAGTCCTTGGGCGCGACGATGTACTTCGCATTCAGGAAGTCGTACAGCGGCGTGGCGCGGTCGGTCAGTCCCTCCCAGAAGAGCTGGTAGTCGGCGACTTGCAGGGGGTTGTAGATGCCCGCCACATCGTACAGCCGCTCGATGAGACTCAGGTTGGGCGCCCACGCGCTCCAGCTCTCGCCGCGCACCTCGATGCGGTAGAGCGACGGATCGCGGTTGAGGAAATCCACCGCCGCCGGGTGGTCGTAGTTGGCAGTGGGGTCCTCTCGCCCCACATCCACGCCGATGCCCTGCCCCACCAGGTCCACCGCCAGCAGCCCCAGCAGGACGGCCACCAGGGCGACGCCGCGCAGGCGGCGATACGCGCCAAGCAGGATGACCGCCGCGCCGAGGACCAGCAGCGCCACCCCCCCGACCAGAGCATATTGGGCGACGGCGGCCTGCGCGGCGTTGGGCTTGCCGGCCCCGCCGAGGCGGCTGTAGCCGATCAGGACGGCGGCGGCGAGGAGCGCGGCGGCGATGGCGGCGAGCCAGCCCAGGCGCGGGCGCGGGCGGCGCAGGAGGGCGTCGAAGCCTAGCGCGGCCAGCCCGGCGATGCCGAAGTCGGCGAGTAACACGAGGCGGGCGGGCGCGCGAAGCTGCGCCATGCCGGGCGCCCATTGGTAGAACAGGCCGTGCAGCGGTGTCGCCGGGCCGAGGGCGAGCAGGAGCGCGAGCACTGCGAGGACGGCCCAGAAGACGGCGCGGCGGCCACGGCTCAGGCCGACGACGGCGAGGAGCAGGGGCAGGACACCGAGATAGCCGACCTCGACACGCGGCCAGCTCGCCCAGAAGCCGGCCGGGCCGCGGCCGTGCAGGTGGGGCGCGACGATGCCGATGAGCGCGGGCAGCGGCAGCGAATAGGCGGCGGCCTCGGCATAGGTCAGCCCCACGCGGCGCGTGAGCTGGGTCAGCTCCAGGGCCGGCAGCAGGACGAGCGCCGCCATGCCCAGGCCGAGCAGGGTGATGCCGGCGATGGTCAACAGCGTGCGACCGGGGCCCGCGCCGGTATCGGCGATAGCGCCGCCGGGGCGGAGGCGGCCAGCCAGCCAGTCGCCGACGGCCAGGGCGGCGTAGACGGCCAGGGCCAGCAGAATCATCACGAGCGGCTGCGTGTGCCCGGCCAGGGCGCTCATCGCCAGCGCCGCCGCGCCGAGCAGGACGCCGCCCGGCCCGCCGAGCCGCGCCCCGAGCAGCACCAGGGGCAGCCAGCTCGCGCTCGCGATAAGATTGAGATTGCCGAAGTGGGTGAAGAACACGTCGGAGAGGGCAAAGGCGGCGGCGCCGAGGAGGGCGGCGGGACGGGCCAGGGCCGGGCGATACCAGGCGCGCAGGGTGATGTACATGGCCGCGCCCGCCCACCAGAAGTGAAAGACGCTCAGGAACTCCAACTGGCGGTAAGTTACCTGGATCGGGAGGGCCGCCAGCAGGAGAGTGGCCGGATAGAACACCGACGATTGGATGTCGGCCAGGAACGGCGCGCCGCTGTACAGGTAGGGGTTCCAGAGGGGTACGTGGAGGCTGCGTAGAGTCTCCGTGGCATAGCGTATGTAAGGATACATGAAGCCGGATAGATCGCCGCCGCCTGCCGGCATCCAACGATCCGGCAGAAAGAGGATGGGGGCGAAGAAGACGATGACGAGAGCCGCTAACGCCAGCAGCGCCCACAGGTCCGGCAGCAGTGCGCGTAGCCGCTCACCGCGCGCCTTTGGCTCATCCAGCTGTACCGTCTCTCGCTCCACCACGCTCTCCTTCCTGGATACGCTGCTCATTGTACGCGCCGGAGAGAAGGCGAGTCAAGCAGCCTCACACAGCACCAAAGGACACCCTTCGCGTCCTTCTTGCGCCTTATGTCGTGAGGGTGTAGAATGTGACACGATGCCTTTT
>JAXLWK010000018.1:0-36470 GCA_046328525.1 Anaerolineae bacterium | reverse complement strand
ACCTCAACCTGCGCGCCTTCCGGCAACGATATTGGCTCTACCGGCCGCAGAACCCCTTTTTCGTATATCGCGTGTATCGGAGCCATGAATCCTCCCGGTACTCGCACTCCTCGGCGGTACCCTATTTATAGACACAGCTTCCTCTGCGGTCAACCGGCTCATCGCCGCGCAGGTGTCGCTGTCGCAGCCGGGCGCAGCGGCGCCGCGCCCGTGGCTGCCGGAGCGGCCGCCGGCGTCCCGCCGGGCGCGGACGTGCCGACGGGGACGCCGCCCGTCAGCCGCACCAGCTCCTGCAAGTCCGCCTGGAGCGCGTCCAGCTCGCGGCCGTAGGTCGCCCAGTCGCCCGCCTTGATCGCCACCTGTGCCGCCTGGTAGTGCGTCTGCGCCGACTGCGCGACCTCGGCAGCGGTGCGGTTGGCCGATACTGCGCCTGCGCCGCCGGATCCACCGCCGGCGGGCGGCGCAGCGACACCGCTCGGCGGCGCCGCCGGCGGCTTGCCCGTGGCGAGAATGCCCTGGGCGTTCCAGGCTTCGAGGGCCTGCGCCAGCGTCTCGCGCATGACCGGCGCGCGATCCTGGCCGACCAGGACGACGCGCTGGAGCTGCGGCACCTGCCCCGTCTCGCCCTGGAGGTAGAGCGGCTCGACGTACAGCAGCGCGTCGTTCATGGGGATGACCAGCAGATTACCGCGAATGACCGACGAGCCGCGCTGGTTCCACAGGGTCAGCTGCGCCGAGATCGTCGGGTCCTGGTCAATGCGCGCCTCGACCTGGAGCGGCCCCTGGATGTTCTCCTGCTTCGGGAAGTTGTAGGCGACGAGCTGTCCATAGGCGTCGCCGTCCGAGCGCGCCGCCATCCACCCAATCATGTTGTCCTTGCGCGCCGGCGTGAACGGCTGGATGAGCAGGAATTCAGCATTCGGCTCACCCTGGAGCTTCATCACCACATAGTACGGCTCGACGGGCGTGCGCTGCGTCCCCACGATCTCCTGCGGGATGACCCACGGGTCCTCGCGGTTGTAGAAGACGCGCGGGTCGGTCACGTGGAAGTCGCCGTAGACCTGGGCTTGCAGGTTGAACATGTCCTCCGGGTAGCGCACATGGGCGCGGAGCGACGCGGGCATCTCGCTGATGGGCTTGAACAGCGTCGGGAAGATGCCCTGCCACGCCTTGATGATCGGGTCGTTGGGGTCGGCGACGTAGTACGTGACGTCGCCGTTGTAGGCGTCGGTGACGACCTTGACCGAGTTGCGGATGTAGTTGAGCGGGCCGAGCGGCGGGTAGTTGCGCCCCTTGCGGTCGAGCTGGAACGGCTTCGAGTACGGGTAGAACTCGGTCGTGGTGTAGGCATCCTGGATCCACCACAGCCGCCCGTCGTCCACGATAACATACGGGTCGGAGTCGTACTTCAGGAAGGGCGCAACGGTCTGGGCGCGGTCGTCAATCTGGCGGTTGAACAGCAAGCGGCTTTCAGGGGTCAGGGCGTCGGTGAACAGGAGCTGGGTGTCGCCGAAGCGCAGCGCGAACGCCAGCTTCTTGAGGAACGAGTCCAGGAGCACGCCGCCCGTCCCGGAGTACGTGGTTTGGGCGTTCTGGTCGCCGACCGGGTAGTCGAACTCGGGCTGCGTCGTCTTGACGAAGACGTAGCTATCGGTGGCCTCGCCGAAGTAGATCGCCGGGTTCGTCAGGGCAACCTGGACGGTCGAGGTCGGCGGGATGTTCTGGATGAAGAAGTATGGGTAGCCCTGGGGCGTGACCTCGTTGACGGGACTCATCACCGCGCCGTAGCCGTGGGTGAACTCGAGGTGCTGGTTGACCCACGTGCGGTTCGGGAGCTGGCTGGACGACAGCTCGCGCGCCGAGATCGTCACCTGGTGCAGGCCGTCGTCCGTGTTGCTGATGTTGTAGCGGTCCACGTCTACGTCTACGAAGTCGTAGTACGAGCGAATCTCCTGGAGCTGAGAGTAGGTCGTCTTCAGCGGGCGGTAGTCCCACAGCCGAATGTTTCGCACCGTCGCGGCGTTATCGGTGAAGTCCTGGGTGGTGAGCGGCTTCGGGCTGAACTCCCGCGTCTGGACGCCGTCAATCGCGTAGGCCTGGCGCGTCGCCTGGATGTGGTTCACGATGTACGGCTGCTCCAGGCTGAACTCGTTGGGACGCACCTGGTAGTTCTGCACGATGGACGGGTAGACGCCGCGAAAGCCGATGGCGACGATGAGCCAGAGGACCCCGCCGAGCGCCGGCAGCCACCAGCGGTCGGTGAAGCCCCAGGCCAGGATGAGCACGGCGAGGAGAAGCATCACCCCGGCCAGGAGGTTGTAGGCGCGCAGGTTGGCGACGATGTCGGTGTACCCCGCGCCCCACACGACGCCGCGCGGTGAGTACAGAACGTCGTAGCGGTCCAGCCAGTAGCCAAAGCCCCAGTTGACGGCGACGAGCGCCGCCAGAACGGCGATGTGGATGCGCATGTAGTCCGGGATGCGGTAGATGCGCGCCTGGAGCTGCGGCCGCCGCGCCACCAGATAGACGGCGGCGACGCCGACGAGCGCGAGGAACAGCAGGGTCATTAGCCAGCCCTGGGCAAAGCGCAGGAAGGGGTACGTGAACACATAGTACCCGATGTCCAGGTTGAAGAGCGGGTCGGCGCGGCCAAATGCCCCCTGGTTCTGGTACAGGAGGAGCGTGTCCCAGTTGTCGGCCATGTTGAGGGCCATGAACAGCGACAGCCCCAGGGCGCTCAGGGTGATGATCCACGGCGCGGCCGGCCCGTCCAACCAGTTCTCCTGGCCGAAGAACAGCGGCTCGCGCCGCACGAGCCAGCGCGCCAGCATCCAATTGCCGGCCAGGAACACGGCGCTGAGCGCGAAGCCCAGGCAGAACAGGCCGATCTTGGCCTTGATCTCTGTCGCGAACACGTCGAAGTAGCCGAGACTCTGGAACCACAGGCCGTCGGTGTAGAGGGCGACGAGATTGTAGCCAAACATGAACACGACAAACAGCACGGCAAGCAGAATCAAAAACGCCACTCCACCCAACGGCGGCAATGGCCGTCGCCGGCGGCGTGGCGGGCGTTCCGTCGGCCCCGCGTCCATAGGCGGTAACCGCATAGTGTTGTCCTCTTCTAGGTGAAATCGTTTCACCTATAGTGTAGGCGAATACGAAGCCCTGTCAATGGATTAGGCGTCCGACGATTGGCCGACGCTGTATCCGCCGATCGCCCGATTGACGCGCCGCGCCGGGTCGTGTACGATGTCGGTGGCCGCCGCGCCGCCTTCGCAGCGAGGTGAGCGCCTTTGCGTTTGTAACCTGTATCAAGGGGAATGGTGTATGTCCAGTTCGAATTCCGCAGTTGTCGCTTTCATTCAAACACTGAGCGACCCGCGTCGGCTGCGCCTGATGGCGCTGCTGGCGCAGGAATCGCGCTCCGCCGATGCCCTGGCCGCCGCGGCGGCCCTCTCCGCGGCGGATACGGAGAAGGCGCTGCGCCGGCTGCGCGACGCCGGCCTCGCCGCAGCCGATGGCGAGACCTACGCGGCGAACGCGGCGGCGCTCCACGTTGTCGCCGACGGCCTGGCCGAGCTGATTCCTGGCGATGAGGACGCGCCCACCGGCCCGCTCGCCTTCGAGACCGTTCTGGCGGCGCTGCAAGCCCTCAATCGCCCGCAGGCGCAGGCCGTGCTGGCCGCCCTGGGGCGCGGGAATGGCGACGCGGCGGCCATCGCCGGCGCGGCGAACTTGCCGCTGCCCGAAGTCGCCGACACCCTGGCGCGGCTGAACGCCCTGGACCTGGCCGCAGTCTCCGGCGATCCCGGCGGCTACACCTACTGCCTCCGCGCCGGCTGGCTGCGCCGCCTGCCGCTCCACCTGGACCGCGTCGCGGCCCCCGTCGGTAGCGGAAGCGTGGCCGAGCCGCCGGCCGAGGACTTCGAGCAGAAGACCCTGCGCGATTTCGTGGTCAACGGGCGGCTGAAGACGATCCCGTCCCAGGAGAAGAAGCGCGAGGTCGTCCTGCGCTATCTGGCGGAGCTGTTCGAGCCGCAGCGGGAGTACCCGGAGCGCGAGGTCAACGCGATCCTGCGCGATGTCTACCCCGACGCGGCCAGCCTGCGCCGCTACCTGGTAGACGGCCACCTGATGCAGCGCGACCACGGCGTCTACTGGCGGACGGTTCCCTAACATTTGCGCAACGCCAACCGATGGCTTAGGCAAAGACAGGCAAACGGTGCTACAATGGGCTGCGACATGCGCGCAGCCCATTCTCTTTGCCCTCATCCGGGAGATCGTATGCCTCACACTGACCGCCGCGCCCCGCGTCCGCTCTCCAGCGGCGCGCGGCGAGCCTCGTCCTTCCGCCGCCTGGCCGTCCTGGCGGTCGTCCTCGCCGCCCTCGGTCTCATGGTCGGCGCGGTCCGCGCCCACGCTGACGCGCCGACGCAGCAGCCGCAAAAGCTGCGCGTCGCCACCAAGCCCTTGCCGCCATTCGTCATAAAAGACGGCAACAAGTGGGCTGGCTTCAGCATCGAGCTGTGGGACAAGCTGGCGCAGGAGATCAACGAGCCTTATGAGTGGGTCGAAGTGGCGACGGTCGGCGACCAGATCAACGCCGTGCGGAACGGCCAGGCCGACGCCGCCATCGCCGGCATCAGCATGACGCGAGAGCGCGAAGCCATCATTGACTTCTCCCACCCCTACTTCAACGCCGGCCTCCAGATCATGACAGCGGCGAAGGGGTCTGGCGGCGTCGGCGGCTACTTCAACAACCTAAAGCAATTCTTCACGTCGCCGGCGCTGCTCCAGATTCTCGTGTTCGGCATCCTCTTCGCCATCGTCATGGCCCACGTCATCTGGCTGCTGGAGCGCAACGGCCCCAACAACTTCCCGAAAGGCTACGTCAGCGGCGTGTGGGAGGGGGCGTGGTGGGTGCTCAACATCGTGGCGAACGGTGAGTACGGCGAAAAGACGACGCCTCACTTCCTCAAACGCATCATGACCATCATGTTCTGGCTCATCGGCGTCGCCCTGATCGCCCAGTTCACCGCGACCGTGACCTCCTCGCTCACGGTGCAGCAGCTCCAGGGGACCATCGCTGGCCCGGCCGACCTGCCCGGCAAGAGCGTCGCCACGGTCCAGGGCAGCACGGCGGCGCAGTGGCTCACCGCCCAGAACATTGACTTCACGCCGGTGGACAAGATCGAGGATGCCTACGCCCTGCTCGCCGCCGACAGGGTGCAGGCCGTCGTCTACGACGCGCCGGTGCTACTCTACTACGCCAACAACAAGGGCAAGGGCACGGTGCAGACCGTCGGCCCCATCTTCCGCCAGGAGACCTACGGCATCGCCTTACCGACCGGCAGCCCGCTACGCAAGGAGCTGAACGAGGCGCTGCTCAAGCTGCGCCAGGACGGCGCCTACGACGACCTCTACAACAAGTGGTTCGGCGCTGAGTAGAGATGCCGTATACCGCAACTCGACGATTGCGGCAACCATCGGTAAACCTGCACAAACACTGGCGCGCACGTCATCGGGAGACGTGCGCGCCGGTGTTTGCCATGCGGCGCCGTTCACTGAACGGCGCGCCTACCGCAGCAGCGTCAACAGCGCTGCCAGGCCGGTGAGGCCCCCCACGACACCGGCCAGGATGACAAGCCCGCGGCCCGCGCCGCCATCGGTGAGGATGGGCCGCGCATGGGGCGCATCCACGAAGCTAGGATAGTCGCGCTCGCTGCCATCAACGTTCTCGTATCGCGTGCTGATCATTCTTCCCTCCTGTGACGTCCTACCTGGCTAACAGTCCTCGGCGAAGCAACGGGTCCGCCTGACGGGCCGTGGCTTGTTCACGCTGACTCTTCACCAACCGCGTCCGACATGTGTCACCTCCTGGGCTTTCCCTTGACCTGACCGCGACAACCGGCTATAATGATTTTGATGGTTAGATTATAGCACCGAATATATAACCTGTCAAGTGGTTTTTGATAGTTATATTTGATTTTCGCTTTCTTGGGGTGGCGATCCACTCCCTCTACCGAGGATGGAGAGGGGAGGACCTGGCGGGACTTCGCCCCGCCAGACCGCCTCGACTCAAGAAGCGCAAAGATATGGCAAGGAGGAATCCGCCGTGGTAGAGACTGAAACGCCGCTCTTTTCCCTGATTGGTGGCGAGTTGTGTCTCGACTTCACCAACACCGCCTCCGGGCGCGACCGGAATGACCCACACTCCCCGCGCACTAACGAGAGCCTCAAGAGCTACGCCCACTTGCTCGCGTGGAGCGAGCAGGCCGGCGCGTTGACGGCTCCCGTGGCGGCGGCGCTACGGAGCGCGGCCGCCCGTCGCCCGGCCGACGCCGCGACTGTGCTCGCCCACGCCATCGCCCTGCGCGAAGCCATGTACCGCGTGTTCTCCGCTGACGCCGCCGGCGCCGCGCCGAACGCGGCGGACCTGGCGACCCTGAACGAGGCGCTGGGCGCGGCGCTGGCGAATGCCCGGCTCGTCGCGACCGATGCGGGCTTCGTGTGGGGTTGGGCCGACACGGAAGAAGCGCTGGACCGAATGCTCTGGCCGGTCGCGCGCTCCGCCGCCGAGTTGCTGACCTCCGCCAGGGTCGCGCGGGTGCACGAGTGCGAGGGCGACACGTGTACCTGGCTCTTCGTGGATACTAGCAAGAACCACAGCCGGCGCTGGTGCGACATGAAAGACTGCGGCAACCGCGCCAAGGCCCGCCGCCACTACCACCGCGCCCGGACGACGGATTAGCCGGTGATTCTAGGGATGTGGTTTGGGTAGCGCGGGCGGCCGCCTTACGCTATAATCAGGCGCAGACATCGTGTGGAGGATTTTGCCCTCTCAAGGAGACCGTCGCATGCCCAAACTCGAAAAAGTTGCCCTATTCACAAATGAGTACCCGCCGAATGTCTACGGCGGCGCCGGCGTCCACGTCGAATACCTCAGCCGCGAGTTGGCGCGCCTGGTCGCGGTCGAGGTGCGCTGTTTCGGCAGCCAGGACCTCCAGGCCGACAACCTGCGCGTGAAAGGCTATCGCGCGTGGAGCGAGGCCAAGGTCAACACCGACCCGCGCTTCGGCGGCGCCCTGGACGCGCTCTACCGCAACCTGGAAATGGCGAAGGACAATCTCGATGCGGGCGTCGTCCACTGCCACACCTGGTACGCCGACATGGGCGGCTTCCTCGCCAAAAAGCTGTGGGGCGTGCCGCTGGTAGTGACCATTCACTCCCTAGAGCCGCTGCGCCCGTGGAAAGTCGAGCAGCTCGGCAACGCCTACCATCTGAGTAGCTGGATCGAGCGCACGGGCATCGAGGACGCCGACGCCGTCATCGCCGTCTCCAACGAGACCAAGAACGACGTGCTGCGCTTCTTCGACATCCCGCCGGACAAGATCCACGTCATCCACAACGGCATTGACCTCCAGCAGTACCGCTACACCGCCGCGACCGACGCCCTGGTCAAGCGCGGCGTAGACCCGAGTCGCCCCTTCGTCCTGTTTGTCGGCCGCATCACGCGCCAGAAGGGCATCATCCACCTCGTCAACGCCATTCCGGAGCTTGACCCGTCGCTCCAGGTCGTCCTGGCGGCGGGCGCGCCGGACACGAAAGAGATCGGCGAGGAGATGGAGCAGCGCGTCGCCGAGGTCAGCCGCGACCGCGAGGGTATCATCTGGATCCGCGAGATGATGCCGCGCGACGACGTCATCCAGTTCTACTCCCACGCTGCCGTGTTTGCCTGCCCGTCGGTCTACGAGCCGTTCGGCATCATCAACCTCGAGGCGATGGCGTGCGAGACGGCGGTCGTCGCGTCGGCAGTGGGCGGCATCCCGGAGGTCGTCGTGCCCGGCGAGACGGGCCTGCTGGTGGACCTGACGCTCAAGCCGGGGACATTCGAGCCGGTGGACCCGGCGAAGTTCTCCCACGACCTGGCCCAGGCCATCAACACCGTCGTGTTAGACCCGGAATTGCGAGCGCGCTTCGGGCGCAACGGGCGGCGGCGCGTCGAGGAGCACTTCAGCTGGACGGCCATCGCGGAGCGGACGCTCGCACTCTATCAGACTTTGGTCAACGGAGGCTAAGGTGAACCTCGAAACAGGCCGCAGCCGCGTGGTAATCGAGGGCGTCAGGCCGGAGATTGACGGCGGCGCATTCCCAGTCAAGCGCATTGTCGGCGACAAGGTGATCATCGAAGCCGACGTGTTCACCGACGGCCACGACGCCATCTCCGTCGTGCTGCTGTCGCGACAGGAAGGCGCGCCCTCGTGGCGCGAGACCCCGATGGAGTTCCTGAACAACGACCGCTGGCGCGCGGCCTTCCTCGTCACCGAGCCGGGGCGCTACCAGTACACCCTCCTGGCCTGGGTGAACCGCTTCAAGTCCTGGGCGCGGGACATGGCGAAGCGCGTCGAGGCCGGCCAGGACACGCCGGTGGACTTCGCCATCGGCGCCGAGCTGATCGAGGCCGCCGCCGCTCGCGCCGACGAGATTGACGAGGGCCGTCTGCTGATGTTCGCCCAATCTCTGGGCGACGGCGGGGCAGACGCAGCGCGCCACGCGCTGTCGCCCGAGCTGGCGGACCTGATGGCCCGCCACGCGGAGCGTCTGTTTGCGACGCGCTACCCTAAGGAACTGGCGGTCGAGGTCAACCGCGAGGTCGCCCGCTTCGGCGCGTGGTACGAGATGTTCCCGCGCTCGTGCGCGGCTGAGCCGGGCCGACACGGCACGTTCCGCGATGTCGAGGCCCGCCTGCCCTACGTCGCCTCGATGGGCTTCGACGTTCTCTACCTGCCGCCCATCCACCCCATCGGCCGCAGCTTCCGCAAGGGCCGCAACAACAACGTCGTCGCCGCGCCGGACGATCCCGGCAGCCCGTGGGCCATCGGCGCCGATGAGGGCGGGCACAAGGCCATCCACCCGGAGCTTGGCACGCTCGACGACTTCCAGAGCCTGCGGCGCAGCGCGGCGGACTACGGCCTCGAGCTGGCGATGGACATCGCCTTCCAGTGCGCGCCCGACCACCCGTATGTCAAAGAGCATCCGGAGTGGTTCCGCCGCCGCCCCGACGGCACGATCCAGTACGCCGAGAACCCGCCCAAGAAGTACCAGGACATCTACCCCTTCGACTTCGAGAGCGAGGACTGGCAGGGGCTGTGGGAGGAACTGAAGAGCGTGTTCCTGTTCTGGTGCGAGCAGGGCATCCGCATCTTCCGCGTGGACAACCCGCACACCAAGCCGTTCGGCTTCTGGCACTGGGTCATCGGCGAGGTCAAGCGCGAGTACCCCGGCGCGATGTTCCTATCCGAAGCCTTCACGCGGCCCAAGGTGATGTACCGCCTCGCCAAGCTCGGCTTCACCCAGTCGTACAACTACTTCCCCTGGCGCAACACCAAGCGCGAGATCACGGAGTACCTCACCGAGCTGACCCAGACCGAGATCCGCGAATACTTCACCGCCAACCTCTGGCCGAACACACCGGACATCCTGCCCGAGTACCTCCAGTTCGGCGGACCGCCGGCTTTCGTCACCCGCTTCGTCCTGGCGGCGACCCTCGGCCCGGCCTACGGCATCTACGGCCCGGCCTACGAGCTGTACGACAACGAACCCCTGGCGCCGGGCAAGGAGGAGTATCTCGACTCCGAGAAGTACGAGATCAAGCAGTGGAACATTGAGCGGCCCGACAGCCTGCGCGGCCTGATCGCCCGCCTCAACGCCTGCCGCCGCGAGAACAAGGCGCTCCAGAGCAACGCCAACCTGCGCTTCCAGAAGGTGGACAACGATCAGATCATCGCCTTCACCAAGGCCACCGACGACGGCTCGAACCAGGTGCTCGTCGTCGTCAACCTCGACCCGCACCACGCCCAGGCCGGCATCCTCGAACTCGAATTGGAGCGACTCGGCGTCGCGCCGGACATGCCGTACCAGATGCACGACCTACTGACCGACGCGCGATACCTGTGGAACGGACCGCGCAACTACGTCGCACTCGACCCGAAGAGCGGCCAGGCGCATATCTTCGTCATCCGCCGCCGCGTTCGCACCGAGCACGACTTCGACTACTACATGTAGGAGACGGCCATGCTGTCGCATAACCCGCCGACGCTGACGACGCCCAGCGGCTGGGAAGAGCTTTTGCAGCCCGGCCGCCGCGCCGCCCTCGAAGCCATCCTGCCCGCCTACATCCACCCGCGCCGCTGGTTCGGCGCAAAGGCGCGCCATATCGCGGGGGCGCAGATTGTGGACACGATTCCGCTGACAGGCGCAGCGGGAGCGGCCCACTTCACCCTCGTGCGCCTCGCGTATGCCGACGGCGGCAGCGACACCTATGTCCTGCCGCTGACCTTCGCCCCCCACGAGCGCGTCGCCCACTGGCTGCGCGATGTACCCCACGCGGTGGTGGCCGTGGTCGAGTCGGGCCAGGGCGACGGCGTGCTGTTCGACGCCCTGTTCGACCCGGCGTTTTGCGCCGCGCTGCTGGACCTGATCGCCGGCCGCGGCCGCGTTAGCGGCGAAGTCGGCGCGCTGCGGGCGACGCCGACAGACGCCTTTGCGGCGCTACGCGGCGATGCGGCCGCTCCGCTGGCTCCCAAGGTTGGCACGGCGGAGCAGAGCAACACGTCCATCATCTACGGCGGCCGGCTCATCATGAAGGTGTTCCGCAAGCTGGAGCCGGGCATCAACCCGGACCTGGAAATCGGCGTCTTCCTCACCGACCGCGTCCCGTTTGAGCACGTCCCGCCGGCCGCCGGCACCATCGAGTATCGCGCCGACGGCAGCGAGGCCGCCGGCCTCGCCTTCCTCCAGGGCTTTGTGCCCAACCAGGGCGACGCCTGGAGCTTCACGTTGCGCGAAATCGGCCAGTCGTTTCAGGACACGCTGCGCGAGCCGCCGCCCACCCTGGACGAGCGCTGGCAGCGCGCCTCGCTCCTCGACCTCGTCGGCCAGGAGCCACCCGACCTTGCGCGCCGCGTCGTGGATGGCTATCTGGTCTCGGCGCGCCTCCTCGGCCAGCGCACCGCCGAGCTGCACCTCGCCCTCGCCGCCGACCCGACCGACCCGGACTTCGCGCCGCAGCCGTTCGACGCGGCCTTCCGCGACGCCGCCCTCGCCTCGATGCGCGCCCGGGCGACCCGCGCGTTTCAGACGCTCAGTCTGCGCTGCGACAGCCTGCTGGAGCCGGCGCGCGCGGCGGGGCAGCAGATCATGGGCCTGGAAGAAATCTTCCTGATGCGCCTCCGCGCCGCCTTCGATAATCCCATCGCCGCCGTGCGCGCCCGCATCCACGGCGACTACCACCTGGGCCAGGTGCTCTACACCGGCGACGACTTCTACATCATAGACTTCGAGGGCGAGCCGGCGCGGCCGATGCGCGAGCGGCGCATGAAAAGCTCGCCGCTCCAGGACGTCGCCGGCATGCTGCGCTCCTTCCACTACGCACCCTACGCCGTACTGATGGGTCAGGCGCCGGGCATCACGTTCGAGCCGACCGAGGCGCAGGCGCTGGAGCCGTGGGCGCGCTTCTGGCACCGCTGGACGAGCGCCGCCTTCCTCCAGAGCTACCTGGAGACCGTCGGCCAATCGCCGCTCATCCCCGCGTCCCGCGACGAGTTGCACCGCCTCCTGGACGCCTACCTGCTGGACAAGGCGCTGTACGAGATGGCGTACGAGCTGAACAACCGGCCGAGCTGGGTGCGCATCCCCATGGAAGGCATCCTGCAACTCGTCGGCGCGTAGGACGTACCATTAGTGATGCGTTTTGAGGAGCAGCGTGGTTAGAGGGAGGTCTGGTGCTGGACAAAGAAACGGCGTTGCGCCGCATTACTGTAGATCGGCGAGTGCTATTGGGCAAGCCGACGATTCGCGGGCTGCGCATCAGCGTCGAGCAGATTCTGACGGCCTTAGCCGCAGGCGTGCCGGTTGAAGACCTGCTTCAGGACTACCCTGAGCTGGAACCGGCCGATATTCAGGCTGCGCTCGTCTACGCCGCTCAACTGGTAAGCGAAGAACAGGTTTTTCCCGTCGAAGCCTCGTCATGAAGCTCCTGGTGGATGTCGGAGTTGGCAAGGCTGTAGAAGTGTGGCTGGCAGGCCAGGATCATGATGTCAAGGCCGTCGGCGACCTGAATCCGCGAATGACCGACGATGACATTCTACTGTTAGCGGTACAGGAAGAACGGCTCGTCATCACCATGGACAAGGACTTCGGCCAGATGGTTTTTCACACAGGCCGGGCACACGCGGGCGTCCTGCTCTTGCGCATGGAAGACGCCCGTAGCGCTGAGAAAGTCAAGCCATCCAACGCATCTTCACCCGGCATGCAGACTCGCTCTCGGGAAACTTCTGCGTTTACCAGGACAACAGGCTGAGAGTGCGGCCGGCAACAACTGGCTGACGACCTTAGCTGATCGTGAACGAGCCTACAGGATTGAGGCGCTTTAGTAGAAGGAATAGCAGTAATGGCAAACGCGAGTCCGTCGCAAAAGTCCGTGGTCGTCCGAACCGAGAGCACCGGCCCCGGCTGCCTCGTGCAAGTCTTGTGGTTCATCTTCATCGGCTGGTGGCTGGGTGGGCTTGCCACCTCGCTGGCCTGGTTCCTCAACGTGACCATCATCGGCCTGCCCATCGGCATGGCGATCCTCAACAACATCCCGAAGATCATCGCGCTTCAAAACCCCGACCGCTACATGACGGTCACGACTGATGCGCAGGGCAGGGTGACGGTTGTTGAGTCGGATATTCCCCAGCGCAACTTCTTTGTGCGCGCCGCATTCTTCCTGCTCATCGGGTGGTGGTGGAGCGGCATGTGGCTCGCCGCGGCGTACTTCCTGTGCGCCCTGATCATCTTCCTCCCCGTCGGCCTGTGGATGTTCCGCCTCACCCCGACGATGACCACCCTGCGGCGGTATTGACCGTTCTTGTCATGCCATAACTGATAGGAGGGTTGGGCGTTATATAAGTGTTGTACGTCTATTGAAAGCCGCAGCGCGTCGATGCTCGTGCATAAGAAAAGATCATGGGGGGGGCTATAGTGTCAGCCGCGGTCGACAGCCTAGAACTACTACGTGACAAATACCTTGCAGCGATCGACCGCAGCCCAAGAGGAAAGTGGTCGATCAAGGTCAAGACATTGATGGCTGACTTCGGGTTCAGCGCCGGCCAGCGCGTACGACAGACCTCTTTCCTCGCTGTATTGGATATGCTCGACAAATGGGAAATTGAATACCACTGCAGCGGAAACAGCTCCAACGACTATATCAGCTTGAACCGCAAAGCGTCTGTTCGAGCCGCACAACCTACCTCTTCTGCCCCTCCCACTCCTTCGACGACAGACAATATCACATGGATGGAGAGCTTCTCTCCACTAAGTTTCCTATTTGAGGTGGGCGAGACTCTGGATGAGTTTCAGTCACAAGCGAATGCAGTCGATGCTCAAAATGCAGTGTGGTCATTTCATCCCGTCTGCTTGTTTGTCGACGCCACGGACGAGTTCTTCTCGTTTGCGTGCGGCTATTTCTCAGCTCTCATGCGACGTCGGGCGCTGACGGTACGACGCGCTCAGTGGCTAGATTTCTTGCCCCTCGCCCCCCAGATAGTCTCGACTAGCGAACTCAAGCGTTATTTCGGACAGTCTGTGGATTTTGCCCCGCGCGATCTCTTTCCGTTGAGCGGTGCCGTCTATATCCTCCGCGATGATCCAAACGACGTGGAGGATGACGAGGTCATAGCACTTACACGCGAGTACTTTGTACCGCATACCTATCGGCTTCGAGCGAAGTTCGCTCCATCATCAAGCGACACTCCTCAAGGCAATCGCGTCACAAATGCATCAGATTACTCACATCTGGTCGGATGGACGTGCGCCCTTTCCGGCAGCTTTCAGCTATCTCGGGCTCCAATGAGTCAGCAGGTTGATGTAGCCAGTTTGCTAGCCGAAGCTGCCCAAACATTCGCTGCGCTACTCGAACGCCAGGCTCTTCGGTCAACCGACACGGCATTTCGCGCAGGGTTCGAGAGCACTGAGCACATGGCGCTAAAGAGCGCGTTGTTGAATGGGCTTCGCCGCACTCACCCTAATGACAGCATTGCCGTTGAGGAACTTATCAGCTCAAACACAGTCGGTTACGAGCCCGACCAAGATGCTGACGGTACGTCTCGGAACGATAAGCCCGACTTGAGGATAGGCAACAAAGTATGGGTCGAAATCGAGACTTTACGAGGCCTCTCCCTCCGTGGTTCGAACCCGTTTTTTGCGCTAGAGGCGAAACTGCGGCAGAAGCTCAACACTATGCGAGCATGCCAGGAGATATGGCTTATTGTGCCAAATGACGTAGCTCTTCTCGGCAGCACGCAACTACTTGCAGTAACTCGAAACCTCAATGCGGCGTTAGGTTCAGGTCGCCTGCGCTGCGGATTCATGGACATTGTAGCGGAAAGCCCAGTTTTCCTCGAAGAGACCCAGCCGAAACCTCGAGACGAGGTCAAGCTGACCGGAGCTTCATGGCGCATTAAGCGGCAGGTGATTGCTCAGCCGGTCGTCTGGAGTGACGTAGCGGGTTATAGCGATGTGAAGGATCGTCTCCAACAGGAGATCCTTGATCCTCTCAAGGATCCAGAGAAATACGCGCCCTATGGATTGGTTGCCGCTAATGGACTTTTGCTATACGGCCTTCCAGGTTGTGGCAAGAGCCTCATTGGTCGCGTTCTGGCCGGCGAAGCCGAGTTAACCTGCCGCTTCATTATGCCAAGCGACATGACCAGCATGTGGCTTGGTGAAGGCGTCATGAAGGTACGTGCCCTCTTCGATTGGGCGTTGCGTCAGGCCCCCTGCCTACTTGTGCTCGACGAGTTGGATGCCGTAGCTCCTCAGCGCAGAGAGGGGAATATGCATACTGACGAGAAGCGACAGGTGAATGAACTATTGGCTCAGCTTGATCGGATTGCCGGCAAAGGGGTTGTGGTTGTCGCGACGACCAACTACGTACGGGGCATCGATACAGCCATTCAAAGGAGCGGCCGGTTCGACTTGAAGTTGCCTATTTTCCCTCCAGATGTGAGTGATCGCGAGGAGATCTTTAACTACTACCTGTCGCCTCCGCGGCTTCAACAGATTCGTCTTTCCGGCATCGATCTGCGAAGCCTGGCTACTGAGGCAGTTCTATTCACCCCAGCGGACATCAAGACGGTCGTGCAGAAAGCAGCGCGACGGGCAGTTCAGGCTCATCCGGATAAACCGTCGCTATCGACGGACCACATTCGTCAGGCGATGCTTCTCCACTCGCGCAGTATTCGTCAGGATATGGCAGAAGAATGGGTAGAGGAGGCGAGTACTGAACTCGGGATCCGTGATCAGCGTCTTCTCTGGTTGCGTGAAGAGATGCGCCGTGCACTTGTCCAAAGGAGCTAGGAGGGCAGGTAGCACTATACTCATCCCAAGGTAAAACACGCAGGCCCCGCCGACGAGAACATCGAGACGTCGCGTTTCGGGACGAGTTCGGGTGACCGACAGCCGGCAGCCTCCCAGGCTTCCATCTGGTAGCGGGGGGCTTCTAGCCCCTCGCGGGCCGGCGCAGGGCCTGCGGACGCAGGGCCGCCACGCCCTCGAAGGGCGTGGCTACAGGGTGAAAGCCCAAGGGGCTCGACGCACCCCAGCGTGACACACGCGATCTCGCCAACGTGAACATGGCGATTTCACCTTGGGAGCAGTTTAGGATCCCGCCGCTCTATTGCAGGTGATCGAGGCCGGTGTAGCTCCGCCAGCCCGTAGCGATGTGACGGTTCACGGCGGCGGATGTCGGTTGGCCGTTTGACTCCTTCCCCTCTTTGCGGTAACGTTCAGGCGTCACCGCGTTGCCGGCGGTGGCCGCGCCTTCCCGGCGCCGATACCGTTTCTCAATGAGGAGGATGGAGCATGCTTCCACGACACACCAAACGCTGGCTCGCCGCGCTCATTCTGGTGGCCCTGGTCGCCCTGGCCGCCGCCTGCGCCGGCCAGCCGGCCCCGGCGGCGCAGCCCGCCGCCCCTGCTCAGCCGACCGCCGCCCCAGCGGCCGCGAAGCAGGAAGCGCCCAAGGCCACGGAGGCCCCGAAGGCCGCCGAAGCCCCCAAGGCGACCGAGGCCCCGAAGGCCGCCGCGCCCGCGCCCGCCCAGGCGAAGGGTGGCCTGCGCAAGAGCGCCAGCGGCTACAAGGGCGACCTGAACCTGTGGGTGCTTGGCTACACGCCGGGCAACCAGTTCGCCAACCCCTTCGACCTGGCCGTGGCCCAGTTCATGGCCGACAACCCCGACATCAAAGTCAATATCACGGGCTATCCGCCCAACGACGAAGGCTTTACGAAGCTGACGACGGCGCTCCAGACCGGCAGCGGCATTGACGTGCTGCGCATCCCGTCGGACCGCCTGCCCGCGTTCGTCAAGGACGACCTCGTCGCCCCCATTGACACGTTCCTGACCGACGCCGACAAGGCCGACATCCTGCCCAACGTCCTGGACGTGACCCGCCTCAAGGACAACAAAGCCTTCGCCTGGCCGCTGTGGGTCGTCCCGATGGGCGTCTACGTCAACACCGACGTGTTCAAGGAAGCCGGCGTCCCCCTCCCGCCGAAGGACTGGACGTGGGAGCAGTTCGTGGACGCGGCCAAGAAGACGACGTTCAAGCGCGCCAACGGCGAGCAGGTGTACGGGTTCAGCGGCTTCATTGACCCCGGCGTCATCAACACCTGGCCGATGTGGATGAACCAGGACAAGGGCGTCCGCCCGCTGACCTCGGACGGCAAGTTCGGCTTCGACTCGGCCGCCGCCGCGCAGGGCCTACAGCGCTTCGCCAACCTGGCCCTCGTGGACAAGGTCACGCCGCCGGACTTCGGCTCACAAAAAGACTCGGACGTCAAAGGCGGGTTCAAGAACAAGCAGTACGCCATGGTCATTGACGCGACCGGCTTCGCCCCGCAGCTCCTCGCCGACAAGGTCAACTTCGAGATCTACCCGATCCCGACCATGAACGGCAACAAGCTGACCGGCGGCGCCGTCGGCCTCATCGCCGTGGCGCAGAACAAGGACGAGGCCAAGCTCAAGGCCGGCATGGACCTGGCGCGCTACCTGACCAGCGGCGAGGTGCAGCAGGACGTGCCGCCGTCGCCGACGGCCGCGACGGGCTTTTACCTGGCGCCCGGCGCGCGCAAGTCGGTGAAGGTCGCGCCGCCACTGGACAAGTTCCTGCCGGTGATCCAGGACATGTGGGTCACGCCCATCGTTCCACAGTGGGCGCAGTTCACCCGCCTGTTCCACCCGCAGTACCAGAACATCGTCTTCGGCAAGGTCAAGCCCGACGAGGCGATGAAGACTATCGCCGCCGAGGCGCAGCAGCTCCTCACGGCGAAGTAGGGCGAATATAGGACCCACGTAGGGGCAGGTCTGAGACCTGCCCCTACCAACCAGGGGACACTGAGGGTCTATGCGGAAGTTCTGGCGAAAGTACGGGTGGAGCTATCTGTTCATCGCGCCCAGTCTCCTCACGTTCACGGTCTTCGCGCTCATCCCGGTGGCCTGGGCGTTCGTCATCTCGTTCCAGCGCTACAGCCTGGTGCGCGGCGGATCGTGGGTGGAGCCGTTCTACAAGAACTACGTGGACGCTTTCACCCAGCTCAACCACATCTTCGTCACGTCCATTTTCAACACCCTCATCTACGCCCTGTTCACCGTCACCTTCAACGTCCTGATCGGCCTCATCCTGGCGAGCCTCATCCAGCCCCTCGGCAACAAGCTGCGCACCTTCTTCCGCGCCGCCTACTACCTGCCCGCCGTGACGAGCGCCCTCATCATCGGCATGACCTGGGCCTACATCTTCAACGCCCAGTGGGGCTTCGCCAACTACCTGCTGCGCCTGGTCGGGCTGCCGCCGGTGCGCTGGCTCTCCGATCCCAGCATCGCCCTGGGCAGCGTCACCCTCTCGGCCATCCTGACCATCCCGGCCACCGCCGTCGTCCTCTACAGCGCGGCGATGGGCGGCATCCCGCAGGAGTACTACGAGGCGGCGGACCTGGACGGGGCCAACGGCATCCAGAAGTGGTGGCGCATCACCGTGCCGCTGCTCAAGTCCACGACGCTGTACCTCGTCGTCATCTACACCATCGCCAGCTTCGAGGTCTTCGAGCGCATCTACGTCATGGTGCCGAGCGGCGTCGGCAACAGCACGCAGACCATCGTGACGCAGATATACAACAACGGCTTCAAGGACCTCAACTTCGGCGTGGCATCGGCGCAGGCCTTCGTCCTGTTCCTGATGGTCGCGGCGGTCGCGGTGCTACAATTCCGCTTCCTGCGCAGCGACGTCGAGTATTGAACCAGAGTTAGAGCGAGGCGCGCATGGCAACGGTATCAACCTCCACAGACGCACAACCCGCAGCCAGGCCGGCCAAGGCGACGAAGATTCGCCGTGGCTCGGGCCGCTACTTCGCGTGGGCCGTGCTCGTCGCCACCGCCGTCATCGCCCTGTTCCCGATGTACTGGCTGTTCGTCAACGCCCTGACGCCGATTACCGCCACGCCGCCCCTGACGCCCAATCTCATCCCCGCCTTCCAGCTCGACAACTTCGCGCGCCTGCTCGGCGGCACGAAGTTCTACATGAACTGGATGTTCAACAGCCTGTTTATCGCCTTCGCCGTCACCGTCTGGCACGTCCTCTTCGACACCATGGCCGGCTACGCCTTCGCCAAGCGCCACTTCCCCGGCCGCGACATCCTGTTCTGGCTCATCCTCAGCACCCTGATGATCCCGATCCAGGTCACGCTCATCCCGCTGTACATCGTGACGCGGCAGATCGGCCTGATAGACACGCCGTGGGCCATTATCCTGCCCGGCACGGCGACCGTCTTCGGCATCTTCCTCATGCGCCAGTACATCCAGACGCTGCCCTCCGAGCTAGAGGATGCGGCGCGGATTGACGGGGCGAGCGAGTTGGGCGTCTTCTGGAACATCATCCTGCCGCTGTGCAAACCCGCCATCGCTGCCCTGGCGATCTTCGCCTTCGTCCGCAGTTGGAACGAGTTCCTCTGGCCCCTCATCGCCCTCACCCGGCCGCAAAACTACACCCTGACGGTCGGCGTCGCCAACCTCCAGGGTGAGTTCATGACGGACTGGGGTATCATTTTTGCGGGCGCGGCCCTCGCCGCCCTGCCCATGGTGCTGTTCTTCCTCGTGTTCCAGAAATACTTCCTCGAAGGCGTCCGCATGGGCGCGCTCAAGGGCTAACCATCCCCTTTCCGCGCTGTCACGAACCAGTTGTGCGGCATGTTGGGCATGGTGGTCGGAATCACCGGCAGCGTCCAGCGCCCATAGTTGGCGTCTGGCTGCCCCGCCTGGGTAAGCGTGACACTCCAGCCGCGGCCGCCGAGGAACCCCACCGGATCATCCAGCACGCCCTGCCACGCCGCGCCCGCGTGCGCCTGCATCTCGACCCACCCGCGCGTGAAGGGCGACGTCAGCACGTGGCTGTTGATGACGTCGCAGCCGAGCCAGCTCCCGCTCGCCGCAAAATCGGCCACGTCGCCGAGCAGCGTGGTCAGCGTCTCGGTCGAGATGTAGAACAGGAAGCCTTCGAGCAGCCAGACGGACGGCTGCCCGGCCACGAACCCGGCCTCTCGCAGTGCCGCCCGCCACGGCGCGGCCAGATCCACGCCGATGGCCGCCCGCGCGCACGTCGGCCGCGCGCCGGCCGCGTCCAGAATCTCTTGCTTGTCCGCCAGCACCTCCGGCTGGTCCAGCTCGAAGAACCGCGTTCCCTCCGGCCACGCCAGCCGGTAGGCGCGCGTGTCCAGCCCGGCGGCCAGGATGACCACCTGCCGAATGCGATGCTCCGCCGTCACGCGCTCCAGGAAGTCGTCGAAGAAGCGCGTGCGGATCACCATCGGGACAGCGCTGCCGGGCGGGCGCTGCGCTAACCACGCCGCGCCCGCCTCCCCCGCCAGCCGCGCCGCCCAGGGATCATCGAACAGGCGGTCGCCGCGCCCACTCTCCGCCGCCCGCACCGCCGCCGTCCAGCGGGCCGTCGAAGCCAACAACTCGTTGCTTTGGGGTGTATTGGACATCGTTGAGTCTCCTGCTATGGGAGTTCGCCTGGGCCACGTCTTGCGAAGACGATAGGAACGCAAAGGCGCAGAGGCGCGAAGAAAAACAACAAGAGGTTCCCCTTCGCGCCCGGCTGCCATGCTGCGTTAGAGCGCACATCTAGTCCAAATACACCGGCTGGCCCGTCTCCGCCGACTCCATGATGGCGCAGATGGCGCGCGTCACGGCGATGCCGTCCTCGCCCGCCGCAATCACGGGCTTGCCCTGGGTCACGGCATCCACGAAGTAGGCGATGCTGTCCAGGACGAAGCCGGTCAGGTGCTCGCCCATCGGCGGCGCCATGAGGTCCGGGTAGGCGGCGCGCTCTGCCGTGTACATCTCCAGCGTGCGGTTGTGGGACGTGTCCACGTACAGCGCGCCGTCGCTGCCCAGGATTTCGACCTTCATGTCCTTGACCGTCGAGTGGGTCTGGGGCAGGATCCAGGCGTTCTCGAACACGGCCACCGCGCCGCGCCTGAACTCCACCGTCGCCACGTGGAAGTCCGGCGCGTCTACGCCCATCTCGCGCAGGATCCCCTCGCGCTTCACGGCGTACACCTTGCGCGGCTCGTCGTCTAGCAGCCAGCGCACCAGGTCGAAAGTATGGCTGCACAGGAACCACAGCGCCGACGATTGGCTCGACCACGCCAGCATGCTCAGCGGCACCGCCGTCGTGTTGGACAGCCGCGCGTAGACGTAGCTCGGCATGCCGATGTCGCCGCGGCGGATGGCCTCGCGGGCGCTGAAGATGGGCGGGTTGACGCGGTTGTGGAAGTCCACCATGAGAATGACGCCGGCGTTGCGCGCCGCCTGGGTGATGCTCTCCGCCTCCGCGACCGTCGTCGCCAACGGCTTTTCGACAAGCATGTGCTTGCCCGCCGCGGCGCAGGCCATGGCCACATCATGGTGGGCGAAGTCCGGCGTAGCGATGGAGACCGCCGTGATGTTGGAGTCGGTCAGGATGTCGTCCAGGGACGAGGTATGACGGCGCGCGCCGTACTGCTCGGCGGTGCGCCGGGCGCGGTCAGCATCGAGGTCGCACACCGCGACGAAGTCTACGGCGGGGTGGCGGCTGTACGCCTGGGCGTGGCGCTGGCCGAACAGGCCCGCGCCGATGAGGGCAAATCCGGTTTTGGACATTGTGGCTCCGCGCGTTTCCGAGTAGCGTAATTACAGTTCAGGCAGCGATGGTTTCGAATGCAACGCGCAAGGATTCGAGGCTGGCAACCGAGAAGTTAAGCTTCTCGAACCCGATGACATGACCATCCTTGTCTTTCATCAGGATGACCTCATCGCCGGTTTCTTCGGCAACGTATTCGTCCTGCGGGTTCCCGAACCACACGGTTAAGGTCCGACCCACTTGGTCGAAGTACACTTTCACTTCGGCCATATCTTTGTTCCTTCCTTTATCGCATCCGTAGGATAGGCGGTAATGAGAAAAGCCTCTTCGTCCAGGCGTTTTGCGATTGCGCACGTCCACCGGCCTGGACGCTCTAGTTTGTAGAAGAGGTATACAGCAGAATCGCTACGGCTGATCCGCACTTCGTCAGGATGTGCGATCGCATCCTGGACGTCTGTTTCGCGTCCCGTCATGACGGGATGCTTGACGGATGTGATGACTTGCCAATAGGCAACGCTGATGTACACATAGAAATCGAGTGGCGTCAGCACGCGGAAGAGAAGATCATGCGGCGGCACAGAATTCCTCGTCGCTATATTGTAGGCTCATTCGTGGGGTACGCAATCCTAAAGTGAGCCCCTTGGGCTTGCATTCAATAGCCCGACGGTTCAGCGTCGGGCGAGGGTGTGCGATGAAGCAACGACCGGCAGGCGCTCGAAGCGCCTGGCTACAAGGCGAAAGCCCAAGGGGCTAGGGAAAGAGTCCGAGCCGTCGCTACGCATCGAGCGCCGCGTTGACGGCGTCGGTCAGGCGGCCGTCGGCGATGAGGCGTCGGATACACTCCAGCGCCGGGTACATCAGCGCGTCCTCCTCGATGAACGGGACCTCCGCCCGCACCAGGTCGTAGGCCACGCGCGTCCCGCGCCCGAGCGCCTTGTCCGCGCCCATCGCCTGGCGGCGGAAGTCGCAGCCCTGGGCCGCCGCCATCAGCTCGATCGCCAGGATGCGCTCGACGTTGTCGAGGATGCTGTGCAGCTTCAGCCCCGCTGTCACACCCATGCTGACGTGGTCCTCGACGTTGGCCGAGGTCGGGATAGTGTCCACGCTGGCCGGGTGCGCCAGCACCTTGTTCTCCGTCGCCAGGGCCGCCGCTGTGTACTGCACCACCATGAAGCCGGAGTTCAGCCCGCCATTGCGCGTCAGGAACGCCGGCAGCGTCTGGGTGTTCGACGCCTCGTCGGTCAGGCGCATGATGCGCCGCTCCGAGATGTTGCCTAGCTCGCTGACGGCCAGCCCCAGGTAATCCATGGCGATCGCCAGCGGCTCGCCGTGGAAGTTGCCACCGGACAGGACGGTGATCTCGCCCGTGGCGTCGTCAATGAACAGCAGCGGGTTGTCGGTCACGGCGTTCAGCTCGATGGCGAACGCCCAGCGCGCGTAGGCGATGGCGTCCCGCGCCGCGCCATGTACCTGGGGAATGCAGCGCAGGGTATAGGCGTCCTGGACGTTGGTCGGGTCGTAGCCGCGCACAAGCTCGCTGCCGTCCAGCAAGGTACGCAGGTAGGCGGCGCACTCCTGCTGGCGCGGGAAGGGTCGCAGGCGGTGAATGCGGTCGTCGAACGCCAGCGGCGTGCCGTGGAGCGCTTCGAGGCTGATGCAGCCGGCGATGTCGGCCACCTGACTCAGACACTCGGCGCGTGTCGTGCCCAGGACGCCCAGGGCGCACATCACCGCCGTGCCGTTGGTGAGCGCCAGGCCCTCCTTCGCCTCCAGCGTCACCGGCGATAGCCCCGCCCACCGCAGCGCCTCCGCCCCCGGCAACACCTCGCCCCCGACCTCGGCCTCGCCCGCGCCGATGAGCGGCAGCGCCATGTGGGCCAGCGGGGCCAGGTCGCCGCTCGCGCCGAGGGAGCCTTTGCGCGGGATGACCGGGTGGACGCCCGCGTTGAGCATGTCCAGCAGGAGCTGGAGCGTCGCGGGCTGGACGCCGGAGTGGCCGCGCGCTAGAGTGTTGGCGCGGATGAGCATGATGGCGCGGGTCATCGCGGTGTCGTAGGGGTCGCCCACGCCGACGGCGTGGCTGACGAGGATGTTGCGCTGGAGTTGCTGCACCTGGTCGGCCGGGATGATGCGGTTCTTGAACGCGCCGAAGCCGGTGGTGATGCCGTAGGCGACGACGCCGTCGCCCAGGAGGCGCTGGACGGCGTCCGCCGCCCGCTGCACCAGGGCCAGGGCGTCGTCGGTCAGGGTGACGCGGGGCGCGCCGGGCGCGCCATAGGCGACGGCCAGCACGTCTTCCAGGGTCAGGGACGCGCCGTCCAGGGCGAGCGTCGCAGTCTCAACCGCCATGCCTCACCTCACAATGTTCCCATACTTGACGACGCGGCTGACAAGGTTGCCGCCGAACTCATAGGCCAGGTAGCGGTAGTCCGGCGCGTCCACGACCAGAATGTCCGCCTGCTTGCCGACCTCGATGGAGCCGACGCGGCCGCCGACGCCGATGGCGTGGGCAGCGTTGATGGTGGCGGCGACGAGGGCCTCGGACGGCAGGAGTCGCTGGTAGCGGCAGGCAATCGCCATGACCAGGGGCATGGACGGGCAGGGCGCGGAGCCGGGGTTGATGTCCGTGGCGAGGGCGACGGCGGCCCCGGCGTCCACCAGGGCGCGGGCGTCGGCGTAGTGGGCGCTGCCGAGGTTGAAGTTCACCGCCGGCAGCACGACGCCGACGGTATCAGACGCCGCCAGCCGCGCCACGTCACCCGGCGTTGTCGCGTCCAGATGGTCCACCGACGTCGCGCCTAGCTCGACGGCCATCGGCAGGCCACCGAGGGAGACGAACTCGTCCGCGTGCGCCTTGACCGCCATGCCGCGCGCCTGCCCCCCCTCCAGGACGCGGCGCGACTGGGCCACGTCGAAGGCGTTGCGCTCGCAGAACACGTCCACGAAGCAGGGCGTCCCCTCCGCCGCAAAGTGGGACGCGCGATACCAGGCGGCGGCGGACGGCAGCATCTCGTCGGTGACCAGGGCGACATAGTCGTCGCCGCGCTCGCGGTACTCCGGCGGCAGGGCGTGGGCGCCGAGGAACGTCGGGACAAGGTCAATGTGCTGCGTGAGGTCGAGTTGGGCGATGGCCTGCAAGAGCTTCAGCTCCGTCAGCGTGTCCAGGCCGTAGCCCGTCTTGACCTCGGCGGTCGTCGTGCCCAGGGACAACATCGTGTCCAGGCGCGCCTGGCTCTGGGCCGCGATCTCCACCAGCGACGCCGCCCGGGTCGCGCGCATCGTGTCCACGATGCCGCCGCCCGCCGCCATGATGTCCAGGTAGGTCGCCCCCGCCAGCCGCATCTCGAACTCGGCGATGCGGTTGCCGGCGTAGACCACGTGGGTGTGGGCGTCCACGAAGCCGGGGCAAACGACGCGGCCGCTCGCGTCAATGGCGCGGCGCGGCGTAACCTCGGCGCGCACGTCGTCGGTGGTCCCGACGGCGACGATCGCGCCATCGGCCACAGCCACCGCGCCGTCGGCGATGAGGCCCACGTCGCGCATGGCCGCCCCACGCCGGGGTTTGCCGTCGCCGCCGGCGCACGTGACAAGCTGCGCCGCCGAGTGGATGAGCAGATCAACGTCCATGGGCTACTCCAGCATCGGAATCTGGACGCCGTGCGCCCTGGCGAACTCAATCGCCTCCGGGTAACCGGCGTCGGCGTGGCGAACGACGCCCATGCCGGGGTCGCTCGTCAGGACGCGCTCCAGGCGGCGGGCGGCTTCCGGCGTCCCGTCGGCGACGATGACCTGGCCGGCGTGGATGCTATAGCCGATGCCGACGCCGCCACCGTGGTGGATGCTGACCCACGTCGCCCCGCCGACGGCGTTGACGAGGGCGTTGAGCAGCGGCCAGTCAGCGATGGCGTCGGAGCCGTCGCGCATGGCCTCGGTCTCG
The DNA here is from genome assembly GCA_046328525.1 of Anaerolineae bacterium. Taxonomy (GTDB): domain Bacteria; phylum Chloroflexota; class Anaerolineae; order Epilineales; family JAHCIE01; genus JBDHWG01. The sequence goes on along the minus strand of JAXLWK010000018.1, from coordinate 11,316 downwards.
CGGTTGGGGCTGGCGACCGAGCCGCTGTCCAGGTGGTCACGCCCGATAACGATGGGCGCTTTAACCTCGCCGCGCGCCACCATCTCGTTGAAGCGCAGCCCGGCTCGGGCACGCTCGCCATAGCCGAGCCAGCAGATGCGCGCCGGCAGCCCCTGGAACTCGACCTGGGTCTGGGCCATGCGCAGCCAGCGCAGCAGGTGCTCATCATCGGGGAACAGCTCCATCACAGCGCGGTCCGTGGCGTAGATGTCCTCCGGGTCGCCGGACAAGGCCACCCAGCGGAACGGCCCCTTGCCCTCGCAGAACAGGGGGCGGATGTAGGCCGGGACGAAGCCGGGGTAGGCGAAGGCGTCCTTGACACCGTAGTCGTAGGCGCGCTGGCGCAGGTTGTTGCCGTAGTCGAAGACGACGCTACCCTTCGCCTGCCACGCCAGCATGGTCTCGACGTGGCGCGCCATCGAGGCCATCGCCTGCTCGCGGTAGCCGTCCGGGTCGTCGTGGCGCAGGATCGTCGCCTGTTCCGGCGTCAGCCCGGCCGGGATGTAGCCATACAGGACATCGTGGGCCGACGTCTGGTCCGTGACCACGTCCGGCACGACGCCCATCGCATACAGGCGCGGCAGAATCTCGGCGGCGTTGCCGACCAGGGCGATGGACTTCGCGGTGCCGCTGGCCCGCGCGTCCTCGGCCCACGCCAGCGCCTCCTCCAGCTTGCCCGTCGCCGCATCCACCTGGCGCAGGCTCAGCCGCCGCTCGACGCGCCACGGGTCCACCTCGACGAGCAGGCCGACGCCCTCATTCATGGTGATGGCGAGGGGCTGCGCGCCGCCCATCTCGCCCAGGCCCGCCGTAACGACGAGCCGTCCCTTGAGGCTACCCCAGCCGTGCTGCTGCGCCAGCGCGCCGAACGTCTCATACGTGCCTTGCAGGATGCCCTGGGTGCCGATGTAGATCCAGCTCCCGGCCGTCATCTGGCCGTACATGATGAGGCCCTCGCGCTCCCAGCGGTCGAAGTTGTCCTGCGTCGCCCAGTAGGGCACGATGTTGCTGTTGGCGATGAGGACGCGGGGGGCGTCGGTGTGGGTGCGGAAGACGGCCACGGGCTTGCCCGACTGCACCAGCAGCGTCTCGTCCGGCTGGAGGCGGCGCAGCGCGGCGAGGATGGCGTCGAAGCACGCCCAGTTGCGCGCCGCCCGCCCGCGCCCGCCGTAGACGATGAGGTTGTCCGGGTCGAAGGCGACCTGGGGGTCGAGGTTGTTCTGGATCATGCGGTAGGCGGCCTCGATCTGCCAGTTCTGGCAGGTCAGGCCGGTCCCGGTCGGGGCGTGTATCGTGCGCGCCATGCTACGCTCCTCCTATTGCGTCATGCGAGACCTCTATGCCGTGTGATGGCACAGGCCGCCACAAGAACACTGCCAAATCGTCATTGCGAGCGCAGCGAAGCAATCCCCCGCCCTTGCGAAAGGCCGTCTGTCGCGGCAACAGCACAGTTGTTACCCGCCGTCAGATTGCTTCGTCGTCCTATCGCCCTCCTCACAACGACGCGGCGAACGCCGCGAAGAAGTGATAGACGGCGATGGCGGCGAGACGGGCGGTACGGCCGTCTACGTCGTAGGCCGGGTTGACCTCAGTCAACTCGACCAGCCGCGTCCGCCCCTCGGCGCCGGCCAGCTCGGCGATCAGGCAAAACTCGTCGCCGGTCATCCCGACCGGGTTGGGGGCGCTGACGCCCGGCGCGTCGGCCACGCGCACCACGTCCATGTCCAGGCCCCAGAAGACGGCGCTCGCCGCGCGCTCGGCCAGCAGCCCCTGGACCACGCTCGCCAGCCCCGCTGCGCGCAGATCCCGCAGGCTCCAGCACGTCACGCCCTGGTCGGCCAGGTACTGGCGGTAGACGGGCGAGTTGGCGAACGGCTGCTGCCCCAGCTCGACGAAGCGCGCCCCATCGAGCAAGCCCGCGTCGAGGAGCTGGCGGTAGGGCGTGCCGCTGTTACGCGGCGTGTCGGCGCGCACATCGTAGTGGGTATCCACGTTGAGGGCGAGCACGTCGCCGCTCGCCGCGCGGGACAGGGCGGCTGCGTCGGGGTAGGCCAGATCGTTGCCACCGCCGAGGCTGACGACGACTTTGCCGTCGTCGAGCAGGCGGCGCACAACGGCCTCGTGCCGGTCGTGAGTTGCTTCGAGGCTGGGCAGAATCGGGGTGTCGCCGAGGTCGAAGAGGGAAAGGGCGGCCAGCCCATCGGTGGCGAGGCGGTACAGGGCGCGGCGGATCTCGGTGGGCGCGAGGGCGGCGCCGACGCGGCCGCCGTTGCGCCGCACGCCCTCGTCTTGCGGGCAGCCGAGGACGACGACGCGGGCCGCCGCATAACACGCCGGATCGGACTGCACCGTCTGGCCAAGGCGGACATCGTTGGGGTCCCCCCTGGAGAAAAAGAGGGACGGGTCAGGGCGGAGTGTCTGATCGAACAGGTCAAGCTGGCTCAACGCTGCGCCTCCCATCGTGGGGACGGTTCGGACGCCGCTGCCCGAACACACGCATTAGGATAGCAGAAAACGCCGCGCTTTTCCAGAATGTGGTATGATTGGACTTATGAGCGACACACTGTTGATGGGGTTGGACATCGGGACGACGCACTGCAAAGCCGTCGTCTACACGCCGGCGGGCAAGCAGATCGGCATGGGGCGGGCGCGCACGCCGACGGTGGTGCCCGCGCCCGGCCTGGCCGAGTACGCGCCCGACGAGCTGTGGCGCACCATCGTCGGCGTCATCCGCGACGCCCTGGCGCAGACCGAGGCGGCCGGCCGCGACCCGCACGCCATCGCCGGCCTGGCCGTCGCCAGCATGGGCGAGGCGGGGCTGCTGCTGGACGAGGCCGACGAGCCGTGCAGCGTGATGATGAGCTGGCACGACACGCGGACGCTGGAGGAGAACCGCTGGTGGATGGAGACGTTCGGCGGCCGCCGCGTCTTCGGCATCACCGGCCTGACCCCGCAGCCCAACTTCACGATGGCGAAGCTCCTCTGGCTCCGCCGCCGGCAGCCGGAAAGCCTGGCCCGCGCCGTCCGCTGGCTGCACATCGCCGACTGGGTCGTCTACCGCCTGACCGGCGCTGCCGCCACCGATCCTTCGATGGCGGCGCGCACCATGGGCTTCGACCTCCAGACCCGGGATTGGTCCGCCGAGATGTTCACCGCCGCCGACATCCCCATCAGCCTGATGCCGCCCATCGTTCCGGCCGGAACCGTCGTCGGCCACGTGACGGCGGAGGCCGCAGCGGTGACCGGCCTGGCCGCCCGCACGGCGGTCGCCACCGGCGGCCACGACCACCTGTGCGGCGCATTTGGTGTCGGCGCGACGCACGTCGGCCAGGTGCTCAACTCCATGGGGACGGCCGAGGCGCTACTCATGGTGCTGCCCCTGCCGCCGCTCACCGACCAGATGTACGCCTCGCGCGTCCACCTCGGCGCGCACACCGCGCCCGATGTCTACTACACCATCGGCGGCCTGCCCGCCTCCGGCGCGACCCTGGAGTGGGCGTGCAACCTCATCACGCCGGACCTACCGCGCGAGGGGGCGTACCGCCGCCTGAACGACCTGGCGGAGGCGGCGCCGCCGGGCAGCCTGGGCGCGACATTCCTGGCACACCTGCGCGGCGCCGGCCCGCCCTACAGTGACCCTATCGCGCGCGGCGCGTTCATCGGCCTAACGGTGAGCACGGGGCCGGCCGAGATGGCGCGCGCCGTGTTCGAGGGCATGGCGTACACCTGGCGCACGGCGCTGGACAACATTGAGGCCACGACCGGCGAGGCGGTGCGCGACATCACCGTCATCGGCGGCGGGGCGCGCAACCGGGTATGGGTGCAGGTCAAGGCCGACGTCGCGGCGCAGCCGCTCCACGTCGTCGAGGTCGAGGAGGGGACGGCGTGGGGCGCGGCGGCGCTGGCCGGCGTCGGCGTGGGTGTGTTCCGCGACGCCGACGATGTGACGGCCCACGCCCGCTTCGCGCGGCGCACGGTGGAGCCGGACGCGGAGCGGAGCGCGCGCTACGAGCGTCTCTACCGCGAGATCTACTCTCCGCTCTACACCCTGCTCAAGGACGTGCATCACCGGCTGCGCCACATAGATTGACCATCCAGGTTGCGATGCCTATACTTGCCGCGTTAAGATTGGCGGTGTGGAGGTAGAGAATGCTCCTGGAGGAGCAGTGGGGGCCGGTCACGCTTCTGCGCGTCACTCGCACCTTCTTCGGTCGGCCCGTGCGCTGGGTGAATGCCTACGCCCTTGACGGCCTGCTCATAGACAGCGGCCCATACTGGACGCGGCGTGAGATGGTGGCGGCTGCGCGCCGCCTCGGCGTCACGCAGCTTTACACGACGCACGAGCACGAGGACCACTGCGGCGGGAACGGCGCGCTGTACGCGGGCCTGGGCCTCGTCCCCCAGGCGGGGGCGGCCACCGTCCCGCACCTGATCGCGCCGCCGCGGATTCACCTGTACCGAAAAATCGTGTGGGGCGACGCGCCACCGACGCCGGCGCAGGCCGTCACCCACGTTGACACCGACCACTATCACTTCGACGTCATCCCGACGCCCGGCCACAGCGCCGACCACACCGTTCTGTACGAGCCGACGCAGGGGTGGGTGTTTTCCGGCGACCTCTACCTCCATGAGCGCGCGAAATACATCCGCACCGACGAGGACCTGGCCGCGCTCATCGAATCGCTGCGCCGCGTCGCCGCCCTGGAGCCGCGCGTGCTGTTCTGCGCCCACGCCGGCGTCGTCGAGCAGCCCAGCGAAGCCATCGCCCGCAAGCTCGCCTACTGGGAGGAGCTGCGCGTCAAAGCCGCCGCCCTCGAAGAGCAGGGCGAGCCGCTGCCAGACGTCAGCGCAGCGGTCATGGGGCCGGAGGGGCCGATGACACGCTTCTCGCGGGGCCACATATCCAAGCTCAACCTGACACGCGCCCTCGTCGCGCTACCCCATGGACACTAAGTGAACTTCCTCGTTCTGCTGCTGCCCGTGCTCTATCTCGTCGGAGCCATCGCCTGGGTGCTGCTCAACCGGCGTCAGTCTGCGCTCAGCCTCTGGGCGCCGATTGTGACCACGGCGGCGGGCCTCGCCGTCGCCGTCGCCCTCGCCGGAACCGCCGCGTCGCTCACCCTGCTGCGCTGGGAGCCGGCGCTCGACTTTGGCGGGGCCATCACCTTTGCCACCGACCCCATTACGAGTACATTCCTCGTGCTCATCGGCGCGGTGGCGCTGGCAGCCGCCCTGAACCGCCGCAGCGACTTGACGGCCGGCGGGCCGCATCTTGTGACGGCGGCGCTGCTCGTCTCGTCGGCCGCCGCCGCGTTCGTCCTCGCCAATAATCTCCTCACCCTGGCGTGCGCCTGGGTCTGGCTGGACGCCGCGTCCATCATGGCGCTGCGCTGGCGGCAAGACGATCCCGCCCCCAAGGCGCTGCGGGTGCAAGCGTTCTCGCTCAACTACCTGACGGGGTTGACGCTCTTCGTCGCCGCCGCCGCGACGGCTGCCGCTGGGCCGATGCTCTCCGGCGCGCTCTGGGCGCCGGGCATGGTCAACGGCCTGCCGGCGACCCTCCTGGCGCTGGCCGCCGTCGTTCGCCTGGGCGCGTACCCCTTCCACCGCAACACGCCGGATGCCGGCTCCGGTCCGCTCGCCGCGTGGCTGCGTCTCGTCCCGCTCGCCGTCGGGGCATACCTCCTGGCGCGCGCCGCCTCCCTGGCCGTTGGCCCGCCCATCAGCGGCGTGGTGTGGTCCATTCTTATCGCCGGCGCGGCCGTCGCCGCAGCCGGCCTGGCCGTGTCGGCCAGCAATCGGCTGGACATGCTGCGCTGGCTCGCCGCCTACGCCGGCGCGACCCTGGCCCAGGGCGCGACCGTCGGCGGCGTGCTGGCGGCGCCCCTCACCATCGTGGGTGGCGTCACCCTGACCCTCGGCATGGGCGTCCTCTTCCTGGCCGAGTCGCTACCGTCGGCGCGCTGGGTCCCCTGGGTGCGCGCCCTCGCGGCCCTCGCCATCCTGGGCCTGCCGTTGACCCTCGGCTTTGTCTATCGCTGGGGCGTGTACAACGCCGGGCTTGACACCGGCGACGGCCTCACCGCGCTGATCATGGCCGTCGCGGCGGCGATTGCAGCCGGGGCGCTGTGGGCGACCGTCCGCGCGCCCGCGACCGCCGCGCCGCCCGATCCGCTGCCCGCCGTGGGTGTCGCGCTGCTGGCCGTTCCCCTCGTGGTCCTCGGCGTCGCGCCGTCCGTGCTGCGCGCCGCCCTCGAAGCGGCGGCCGGCCAGCCGACGCCGGACACGCTGAACGCCTGGCTATCCAGCGGCGGCAGCGCCCTCGCCGCCGCCCTCCTCATCGCCGTCCCCATCGCCGTCGGTTGGGCGCTGGCGCGGGTGCGCGGGCGGCTCCTCGCGTCGGCGGCCACGCAACGGCGGCGGAGCTATCTGACGCTGGACTGGCTGTATACCCTGCACTGGCGGCCCGGCGGACTTGTCGGGCAGATCTACCGCAGCTTCCGCGAGCTGTTCGAGAACGAGCGTTATGTCGGTTTCATTGCGGTTCTGGCGCTCATTCTGGGGCTGATCCTGCTGTCGCAGGGGCAGTTCCCGCAGTAAGCGTACCCTTATGGAAGCCTACCTCACCCCCGTTAACTTCTTCCTGGCCCTGGTTGCCACCAGCACCCTCCTGGCGATCATCATCCAGTGGCGGCTGAGCCTCATTGTGCTGCTCGTGCAATACCTGGTCACGGCGGGGCTGCTCGTGGTCTATGTGTCCATCCAGGCAGCCGCCCTCACTATCTTGGCCGGCGCCCTCGTCGCCGCCATTCTCTTTGCCAGCGCCCGCGTCGTGGAGGGGCATCCGGGCACCCCCGGCTTCATCCCTGAGGGACCGCGCCGCGCCTCCGTCTGGAGCGCATCCCTGACAGGGCTGCTGTTGCGCGCCCTGGCGCTCGCCGTCGTCGGCACGGGTATCCTGGGCACAGCCCTGGGGCAGGTGGGGTTCGAGGGCGGCGCGGCGACGCTCGTCCCCGCTACGTGGCTGGCCGTGGTCGGCGTGTTGTTCGTCGTGATGGCGCGCGCGACCTTCGCCGCCGGCCTGGGTCTGGTCACTCTCCTGACCGGCCTGGTCGCCTTCTACGTGGCCGTCAACGACTCGCCGATTATCCTTGGGCTGCTTGCCATCATCCAGGTGCTTGTCGCACTTGCCATCGCCTATGGCATGGGACAGCCTGAGACGGACCAGGCATGACACTCTTTCTGATCGCCCTGGCGATTCCCGTTGTCGCGGGGATCGTCGCTCTCCTGGTACACGGCGCGCCACGCATCGGCGGCCTGATCGCCGTCGGCGCCGGCGGCACGAGCCTCATTCTCGCCAGCCCCCTGTTCAGCGTTGGGATGACGACCCTGGACCTGCCCCTCGGCATCAGTGTACAGTGGGCCGCGCCGACCAACCTCCTGATCCTCGCCATGTGGACGGCCCTCATCATGTTCGGCCTCCTGGAGTTCGCCCAACCAGGGCGCAGCTTCGTCCTCCCCGCTACGCTCCTGGGCACCGGCCTGGCCGCCATTGGGGTGGCAGTCAGCCCGCTGAGCGTCGCCGTCCTCCTGGTCGAAATCGCCGCCCTCCTGCTGGTATTCCCCGCCCTGCAAGGCCCGACTCGCCAGGCGTGGGGATCCTTCGGCTTCCTGACCATCAGCATACTCTCCGGCGCGCTGGTCCTGATTGGGTTGTGGCTCATCGACTCGTACACGCAAAGCCCCGTGCCGGACACGGCCCGCGCGGCCGCGACGGTGGTGGCCGTCGCCGTCGGCCTCACCCTGGCCCTCGTCCCGCTCCAGTTCTGGCTCTCGCACCTGGCCGACAGCGCGCCGCACCAGGTCCTCGCCTGGATCGCCATCATCGGGCAGACGGCCGTCATTGCGATCCTGACCCGTCTCCTGACCGACTACCAGTGGCTCCTGACGGTCACGCCCCTCATCCAGACCCTTGTGCTGGGCGGCATCCTGAGCAGCCTCTTCGGCGGCTTACTGGCTTTGACCACGTCCACGCCTCGGCGCTGGCTCGCCTACGGCATGGTGTATACGATGGGGCTGGTGGCCGTCGGCATCGGCCTCTTCAATCAGGCGGGCGCGCAGGGCGCGGCGCTCCTCCTGACGGCCCGCGCCCTGGCCCTGCTCATGGCGACGGCGGCGTTCCGCGCCGTCCCGCGCACCGTGCTGACCTGGCAAGACGTGCGCGGCCTGGCGCTATCGCGGCCGGTGGCCGGCTGGGCGCTTGCGTTGGCCGCCGCCGCGTTGTCCGGCGTCCCCTTCGTCATCGGGTTCCCTGGCACGTGGCTGACGTTCCGCGCCGCGTTCGCCGCCGCGCCGGAGCTGGGCTTCCTGCTCGTGCCCGGGGCCGCGTTCATGGGGCTGAGCATGGTGCGCCTGATCGCCAACCTGGTCCGCCCCGACTTCGACCTGCCGCCAGGCCGCGTGTCGCCGGCTCTGACCGTTCTCATCCTCAGCATGGCCGTGATCGCCCTGCTGGTGGGGTTCTTCCCGCAGATCGTCCTGACGCCCATCGCCGCCAGCCTGTCCACACTGCCCTTCCTCCCCGCCCGCTAAGACACCAGCCCAGGACTACGAAAAACGCAAAGGCGCAGAGGAGCAAAGGAGGAAGACCCGACCTCTTTCCTTGCGTCTCTGCGCCTCGGCGTTTGCATCTCCTCAGTCGGCCGGTGGGGTCACGCTGACTCGGGCGCGGCGGGGGATGTGGGGCGGCGGCGCCAGCGGCGTATGGCCCACAACAGAACGGCGAGCGGCACGCCCACAAGGAGCAGCACCGGCGCCCCCAGGATCGCCACCCAGATCGCCGCGTTCACAAGACCCTGGAGCATCAGCAGCATCGCGCGAAAAGCGTCGCGCGCCGTCTGGAGCGGCGCCCAGGCGTCATCTACGATGGGGCGGCTGGTGGGGCTGGGCAGCAGCGTCACGACGAGCGTCGCCATCGCCGTAGACTTGTCCAGGTAGGCGATGCGCCCCTTGATGCGCTCGATGTCGGCGCGGATCGTGGTCAGCTCGCGGTAGACGGCGAGGACATCGTCGGCGCGGCCCGACCGCTCGCGCGTCGTCGTCAGCAGCGCGAGTAGCTCCCGCTCCGTCGCTTCAAGGTTGCGCAGCCGCGCGTTGAGGTCTGTGTACTCCTCGGTCACGTCGCTGCTGGAAATGCGCTCGTTCTCGGTGCGGCTCCCCACTCCCTTGATGTCAGCCAGCGCACCGTCGAACTTGTCGGCCGGCACGCGCAGTGTGATCGTCCCGCGCACCACATCGTTCTCGCGGTAAAGGTTGGCGTTGGTGACAAACCCGCCTGCGCCCTCGGCGATGCGCTGGATGCGGCCGCGCGCCGCCTCGGCGTCACCGACGACGATGCCCAACTCCCCGTTGCGAACGATCAGGCGGCTATCCGCCGCCGCCGGGATCGCGTCGCCGCTCTCGGCCGCCGGCGAGGCCGCCCCGCCATTGGCCGCCTTGCCCGCCGCGTCGCGCATGGCCGACGGCGGCATCGGCGCGGCCGGCGCGGCCACCGGCGCGCTCTGGGCGACGCTCGACGCCGGGTAGCTGCTCGACGGGCGGGCGGCGCACCCCGCCAGGGTCACGCCGAACAGCAGAATCACACTGACGAATGGGATAAGTCGTGTCGCGCGCATGGGTTCCCTCCTCGCTGTGCCTTGAACATCGCTTGCTACCGGGGAGACGAACCGGGTGGCGCGAAAGTTCCAGCGAAGAATGCAACCACGGAATACACTGAACACACGGAAGCAGAGAACACAGAGAAAATCTGTTTATCCTCTGTGTTCTCTGTGCCTCTGTTAGCTAGTATTTTCTACAAGTCGCTATCGGCAACGAAACCCGCCATGCCGTCGGCGAGCGTCTCGGCCTCGTCCGGCGTGCGCAGGAGCGCCATGAACAGCAGGCCGACCGCCGCCCCAACGCACGCCAGCGCCATCATCAGGCTGCGCGGCGCTGCCCCCTGGTCGTGGGCGTAGCCGACCAGGAAGCTCGACATCGCGAAGCTGAGGGTGAAGCTGGCGTTCTCGATGGAGAAAATGCGACCGAGTAGCCGATTCGGCACGTTGACCTGCACCAACGTCGTGCTGAACACCCACTGCGTGCTGCTGCCCATCGCCCCACAGCCGATACCGAGCAGCGCCAGGGGCAGGATCGGCGCAAAAGATGCGCCCAGGTAGCCCGCCGCGCCGACGAGACAGGCGGGGCCAAGGCCGCGCCGCAGGTAGCTGCGCGATGGGTTGCCGATGCGCTCGGCGATCACCGGCCCGATGGCCGCGCCCACGCCACGCGCGCCGTACATGAGGCCAATCGTGATCGCGCCGCCAACACCGATCGGAAAGATCTCGTTGCCCATCAGGGTGCAGACGAGGGCAATGCCGCTGGTCATGCCCCAGATGGCCTTGCTGAAGGTGTAGACGGCGGCGCGGCGGTGGTCGTTCAGGAACCGCAGCCCTTCGCGGAACTCCTGCCAGCCGGACGTTGTCCGCGCGAGCGCCGTGTGACTCTCGTGGGCGTGGATGGACATGATAATGAGGGCGGAGCCGAGGAAGGAGAGGGCGTCGAGGATGAAGGAGGCGTCGCTGCCGAGCAGCCCGGCGACGATGCCGCCGAGGGCCGCGCCGAGCGCCAGCATCACCGACCAGGTAGCGCCGGATAGAGTATTGGCGACGACCAGCTCCTCCTCGCTGACCACCGATGGAACGAAGGCGCTGCGCGCCGGCTCGAAGAAGGAAGTGACGCTGAACTTGAGGAACACGGCGACGTAGGCCAGCCAGACCATGTCCGGCGAGCGCACCAGGAGCAGCAGCAGGACAATCGGGATGCGCAGCAGGTCGGCGGCGACCATGACCGTCTTGCGCGGCAGGCGGTCCACGACAACGCCGGCGAACGGGCCGATGAGGGTCTGGGGCACGCCCTGGCACACCAGGACAATCGCCACCGCCTGGGCCGAGCCGGTCAGGCGAAGCAGGAGGCTGAACAGGGCGATGCTGTCGAACCAGTCGCCTAGTTCGCTGACAATCTGGCCGTACCACAGGCGGCGGAAGGCCGTATTCTGGCGAAGAAGACCGCTATAGCTGACCGACGTTGTCATGTCTCGTTCCCCACGAAAGCAGCGCTGATCTGTCCTTGCAAGACCCCCGCCGTGTGACGGGGTGCGGCCACGCGCGTCGCCCTCAGGCCGTCGCCTGGCACTCAAGTGCCAGGCTAAACGAACGAAGCCCACTGAAGTGGGCTGCCCTT
>JAXLWK010000017.1:0-39722 GCA_046328525.1 Anaerolineae bacterium | reverse complement strand
CACTGACCCGACGCCGCCCGGCAGCGGCGGGCGCGTGGACATTGGCTACGTTCAGACCGGCCAGGCGGCGTTCTACGCCGACGATGACTACTGCGCCGCCTGCGTGAACGACGGCCTCGACTGGGGCGTGGACGCCTTCAGCGCCGTCGGGGATGCCGTCGCCGCCGCGAACCGCTTCCAGACGGCGCTCGGCGTCAACTGCCAGCGCAGCGGGCCGTGCGGCCTCCCGCTCACCGTCGGCGTCGGGCCGGGGACGTACCCTGAGCAAGTCAGTCTGCCCAGCTACGTGCGCCTCATCGGCAGCGGCGCGGACAAGACGGTGCTTGACGGCGGGGGCGGCGGGAAGAGCGTCGTGCGCATCGCCAACGCCCTGCACGTCGAAGTCAGCGGCCTGACCATCACCGGCTCCGGCCTGAGCGCCTCGCCGGTCGCCGGCGTGGAGATTACCGACTTCTCCCACTACATCACCGTGACTCGCACCGTCCTGCGCAACAACTCCAGCGGTGTGCGGCTGGCGGGCGCGACGGGGTTGCTGCTGAACAACACCATCGTCGGGAACGTGAGCGACGGTATTGGCTCGACCGCCAACTCGACGTGGTTCAACGTCCGCGACAACATCATCGCCGGCAACGGCGCGAACGGGCTACAGACCAACGATGGCAGCCAGTTGTTCACCGACTACAACCTGGTCTTCGGCAACCTGGTGGACTATTCGGGGGTGGCCGCCGGGCCGCACGACATCCTGGGCAAGGACCCCAGGTTCATGAACCCCGCCGCGAACGACTACCGACTCCAGCGCCCTTCGCCCGCCGTGGACGCCGGCGATCCGCCTGCGCCCGTTCCCGTCGGTGGCGGCAGGCGGGTAGACATCGGCTATAGCGAGCGGCTCGCCGTCCCGCTGACGCTGCTCCTGGGCAAGGAGGGCGCGACGTGCGCGGCGGGCGCGGCCGGCATCGCGTCGGTCGAGGTGGGCCTGAGCCGGGTTGTGGACGCGACGCAGCCAGTGACGGCGACTCTCCCCCTGACGTGGACGGCGGCGAGTGTCACGAGCGTGGGCCAGGTCGGCTCGTACTGGTCGGCGGCCCTGACGCCGAGCGCGGGCGACGGTCTATATCGGCTCTACGCGCGCGGGGCAGACACTGCCGGCAACCGGGTGACGGATGGGCGGGCGTGGTTCCGCGGCGAGATCGTCGCCGACAGCGCGCCGCCCCAGGTGACGCTGCTCGCGCCCGCCGACGGCCTGGTCACGGCGGCCGCCGCGATCACCGTCGAGGCGCGGGTCGCCGACTATGCCAACACGGGGCGCGGCCTGCGCGACAACGTCGCCGGCGTCAGCGTCCTGGTGGACGGCATCGCGCTCGCCGCCGACCCGGCCGATGACCCGGCGGCCCCCGACAGTGGGCAGGGCCGCGTCTACCGCGCCGTGACGCCGCTAAGCGATGGACGCCACCAGGTGGCCGTCGTGGCCCGGGACCGAGCGGGCAACGAGACGCGCACACCGCCGCGGACGATCACCGCTACAACGCCCACCGACGTCGCGACGATCATCTCGCCGCGAGACGGCGCGGCCGGTAGCCCTGGCCTGTGGACGGTGGAGGGCTACGCGCGCTTCACCAGCGCCGCCGGGCCGGCCTCCGTCACCCTCTACGCCAACGGCCAGTCGGTCGCCCCGGCGACACTGGCCGCGCCCGTCGGCGCGCTGACGCGCTGGACAGCCGTGTTCAGCGCGACCACCGAGGGCGGGTACACCCTGGCGGCCGTGGCCGGGCGACAGACGCCGGGCACGCTGGCCGCGGCCACGCCGAGCCATCTCACCCTGAGCCGGGCGCAGCCGAGCCTGACCATCACCTCGCCAACGACGAGCGACGTAGTCGTGACTCAGACGCTGAAGCTAGGCGGGACTGCTCAGCCGGGCGCGAGCGGCGTTCCCGTGACGTCGGTCGCGTACAGCCTGGACGGTGGGGCCAACTGGTATCCGGCCGGCGTGGCGGGCGCAACGTGGAGCGCCACCTGGACGCCGCCGCTCAAGTCTGACTTGCGCTACTACCGCGTCCAGGTGAGGGCGGCCGACGCGGCCGGCCAATCCACCGTGCAGCCGCTGTACGCCCTGGCCGACAACTGGGGGCCGAGCGGCTTCGCGCCGCAGTTTGCGCCCGATGTCGGCCAGCACCTTACCGCGCCGGCCCAGGTTACGGTGAGCTGGACGCCGCCGACGGACGGCAGCGGCAGCGTCTCGATGCTGGCGCTCGCCGACCAGACGGCCGACAGCCTGCCGACGCAGGTGGTGAGCCGCGGGCCGAACGTGACGGCTACCACGGCCACCTTCGCCACGGCCGGGGCGTGGTACATCCACCTGGCGGCGCGGGACGCCTATGGCAACCTGACGCTGCGCCACTATGGGCCGTGGTACGTTGGCGCGGCAAATTGAGTTCAGCATCAGGCCAGTCCTAGGGGGTTGTGTCATGAAAGGTCAGAGTCGCCGCCTGGTTTTGCTCATCGGTTTGCTGCTGGCGCCGCTGCTCGTAGCCGCCGGTGTCTACGCCCTGGCCCGCAGCTACCACGCCGCCCCCGACGCGCCGGTGCTCGCCGCGCTACGCGCCACCCGCGCGGCTGCGCCGTATCACCTGACCGCCGATGTGCGCCAGACCCTCGCGCCGCGCGTGACGGCCGCCAACCTTGCCCGCACCGACGGCCAGGCGGCGCTGCGCGTCGAAGGCGACATCGTGCCGGGCAGCCGTCGGGCCGACGACACGCCGGACGTGCGCCTCTCCATGCGCGCCGACCAGACGACGCCGTCCCTCGACGTGCGCATTGTGGATGGCAAGGCCTATGTCGGCTACCAGGAGCGCTGGCAGGCCGTGGACAACCCGCTCGAAAGCGCGCTGCCCGACGGCGACTACCTCGGCTATCTGAGCGCGGTGGTGAACGTCAGCAGGATGGAGCCGCTGCGGACGGCGGGCGGCTCCCTGGAGCGCTACACGTTTGGCATTGATGGGGGGCGCTACGCGGAGTACCAGCGCGACCGCATGCAGAAACTGCTGGCCGACCGCGTTCCGGCGGGCGTGACGATTGGCCGCAGCGCGCGGCTGGCAGCCATGCGCGGGATGGGCGAGCTGTGGGTGGACGGCGAAGGCCGCGTGCGGCGGCAGATCCTCGACCTGAGCATGCCCAACGAGGGCGGCCTGGACGACAGCCATCTGCACATGGTGGTGGACTTCTCGCGCTTCGGCGACGCCCTGCCGCCGGTCGCCGCGCCCGTCGCCGGGCCGAGCGGTGCGCTGACCCTCCCGCCGGCCGACGCTGCGCCGCTATCGGCGCCACAGGGCGATGGCGTCTCGACCGCGGCGATCGGCGACGTGGCGCTCCTGACCGCTGCTCTGCTCCTGGCGGGCCTCGCCGTGGTGCTGCTCGACTCGCGCCGCCGCCGTCAGGTGTACGCGGCCGTCGTCGGCGTGACGATTCTCTCGATGGTGGGCGGGCCACTGGTCAACGCAGGTCTGCTCGCCGGCTTCCAGGCCCGCGTCGCCGAGGCGGCGACGCTCCACAGGGCAATGGTGGAGGTGGGGGCGCTGCCGCTGCCAGATACTGCCGCGCTCTTGGGACCAGCCGCCGACTCGGCGCGCCTGCCGACCGCGCCCACCGCGGCTCGCTCCGCGCCGAGTCAGCCAGCCACGGACCTGCGGGATTGCCGCGTGCTCTACACCGACCAGGGCGTCCAGGCAGGCGATGATCAGGACGGGGATGGACTGAGCAACGGCGACGAGTGGTGCCTCGGCACGAACTATGCGTTGGCCGACACCGACCACGACGGCATCACCGACACGTTGGAGGCGCAGGGCTACACCGACGCCCACGGCAAAGTCTGGACGCTGAACCCGCTCCTGGACGACACCAATCAAGACGGCATCCCCGACGGCGCGGTCTGCTCGTCTGCCGCCGACGGCAAGAGCCTGGTCTGTCCCGACACCGATAGCGACGGCATCCCCGATGCGTGGGACGACGACATTGACAACGACGGCGTTCCCAACCGCTACGACATCTCTCCTTTCGGCGTGCCCGACCCGTCCCACCCCGGCGGCCGCGTCACGCCACCCTTCCGCCCGTCCGTTGACCTGACCATCAGCGGCGCGTACACCGGCAGCGTCGTCTACGTAGACCTCCAGGTGCAGCCCCAGAACCCGGCCCACCTGCGCTACGCTCTGAGCTGGCTGGACTGGCCGGCCGACGACAAGGGCCAGATCCAGGACCTGGACAACTCGACCCAGGATGTCCAGCTTATCCCGATGCTGGAGTTCACCACGACGGTCAAGCCCCGGTTGGCCGCGCAGTACGGCGTCGGCGTCATCACCCTGACGAACGCTGCCAACACCGCCTACCGCCTGTGGGTTCCGCTCCAGACGGTCGCCGACGGCGGGCAGATGAGCGCTTTCGGCGCCCACTTCGCCCTCACCGACGACGAGGTGCGGCCGAGCCTGGCCCTCAACGGCGGGCGCATCGTCTGGCTGGCGCGCGCCAACCTGGACAGCTGGGCCAACTGCAAGGACGCCGGCGGCGGCCAGAATGCCCAGAACTGCCAGATCCAGACGGCCCCCTCGGTCATCGCCTCGTACTACGACGACGGGCTGCGCGTCACGGGAATGCAGATTTCCCAGAGCCGCGACGCCCAGGTCGCTGTGTTCGGCGCGCCTAAAGTGGCGGCGGTCGCCCCGGCCGGCGCGGCGGACGAGGGGCGGGTCATGCTCGGCCTGGTGAGCGGCCTCGTGCCGACGTTCCTCGGTTACAGCCAGCCGACCCTGGCCCAGTTGGCGCAGAACTTCAGCGCTCCCGCCAACGCCCCGTATGTCAACACCTTTGGCCTCGACCCGTCCCTCATCACGACGACGTACAAGACCTACGCCCACCGCGACGAGGCCCTGGCGACGACGAGCGCCACGACGACTCAGCAGCTCCTCAGCGCCGCTTACGCGCCCTGCGCCGCGGCGACGGCCGGCGTCGTGACCCCGACCCTCGCCATCGCCTACCAGGAGTCGAGCGGCGTGCTCGACATGGGCAGCCGGCTCGTCAGCATCGGCAACGGCGACCCGAACGTCCAGAGCGTCGCGCCCATCACCTTCAACGTTCCCCTGGGCGAGGCCAGCCTCAGCACGCTGCGCCGCGTCCAGCTGAGTCAGTACACCTGCGCCGTTGACGCGGCCACCAGGAAGCCGGTGTGGCAGGCGCTCACGATAGATCGTTCTCTCAAAGAGATGGCGCGGCGCTACCCGACGGCCGCCCAGGACTCGACGTGGCTGCCGACGCAGCTCCTGGTCAGCATGCTCACCTTCGGCCTGTCCCGCGTCGTGAGCGTCAACGGCCGCGCCCTGCCGTACATGGGCGAGACCGCCGACTTCACGAAGTTCGCCACCTGGAATCAGTCAGGCGCTGGGACGACCACGCTGCCCGACTACGTGCGCGCGGCGTATGGGCTGGACGGCCTGGTCGCCGACTTTGCGACGCGAGGGGCGGTTGAAGCGTACCACGCCTGGCAGGGCCAGGTCGGCTCGTCCGACTTCTGGTCCTACGTCGGCCCGATGGTCGGCATGCCCCTGCTCAAGCTCGTTTTCTACACGGTGCGCGTCTACCGCGGCCTGCCCGGCAAGGTGCTGGTAGACTACTTCGCTCTAACCGACACGTCGGAATTCGAGGATGTGCCGCGCCTGGAACGGCTCGGCCAGGCGCTCCGCGCGTCGTGGCGCTCGTGGACCGGGGCTGCGGCGGCGGAGACCGAGATGGCCGCCGGCCTGGCGGTCAAGGATGAGACGGGCGTGGAGATCGTGGACGAGACGGGGGCCGCGTCCGAGGCCAAGTGGTTCGACCGCCTGACGGACCTCGTCGGGGTCGGCCTTCTCATTTACTCTATCGCCAGCCTGTGGAGCGCCTACGCGCAGCAGTCGGCCGTGATCAGCGGCATCGCCCGCGACGACGCCCTCGCCACAGCCCGCGCTTCCACCCTCCTCAACATCTTCCTATGGGCCTTCGACGTCATCCTCGGCCAGTTCGCCGCGTCGGGCGTCGGCCTCCTCGTCGAGGCCATCCTGCTCATCATCATCTACGTCATCATCGGCGCGGCGACTGGCGACTGGGACCCGCTCAACGTCATCGCCCACATCACCGAGTGGTTCGCCAGCATGATTCTCCAGGTGGACCTGTACGTCAACCAGCCGACGGTGGGCCTCAGCCCGCCCAACATGGTCATTGACCCGGGCCAGCGTCTCAGCCAGGGCGCACTCATCAGCTCGACCGTCGAGCTGACGATGACCGCCGTCACGACGTTGACGGCCAGCACGAGCGTCAAGGGCGTTGACAACAGCCAGATGGACCTGGGGTGTCAGTACTGCAACGGCCGCCAGGGAACCATTGACGACGTGAAGAGTAGCTGGGCCGTCGCCCGCATCGAAACCGACCCCGGCTTCAACAACGGCCAGGCCCCCGCCTGGACGGCGAACTACTCCCTGACCAACGGCATAGGGGTGGGCCAGGGCGTGGACCACAGCGCCGTCTGCGACAGCGACGACACGGTGGCGACCAAGAACTCGAAGAACTGCGCGAATACCCTGTCCATCAGCTTCAAGGTGACGCAGGCGGGGCGCAACCTGCTGCTGCCCTTCCTGAACCAGTTGGAGGCGAACCTGGCGTACCAGAAGTGCGAGGGGTTCATCAAGTACAACTGTAGCGCCGACATGAACTACAGCCACGGCCCGAACCGGCAGGACAACCCCGACGACTATCCGCAGGCGCGCTCGTCCCTCTACCTCGACATCCTGCCTGCCGACCTGGACTCGCTCTGGAGCTGGGATGTCAAGGACCCCATCAGCAACCAGGGCTACACCGGCTGGAACACCGACCGCGACGGCGACGGCCTGCCGGACACCCTCGAAGCTCAATACGGGGCCGACCCGACGAAGTGGGACAGCGACGGCGACGGGTTGAGCGATGGCTACGAGGTCTACGTGTCCAGGACGGACCCGGCGAAGGCGGACACCGACGGTGATGGCCTGAGCGACGGCTACGAGGCGCGCCTCGGCCTCGACCCGCTCAACAAGGACACCGACGGCGACGGCCTGCTCGACGGCGAGGAGGTATGCCATCTGGACGCAACGGGCGGGGTCGTCGGCGGCTGGGACGTTCGCCTCGACAGCGGCCGCACCGTCCACGTCTGCTCCGATCCCAACAAGGCCGACGAGGACGCCGACGGCCTGACCGACAGCCAGGAACGGGCGGCGGCGACAAGCCCGTGGGCGCCCAACACCGCCCCCGGCCTCACGCTCACTGTTGCGCCGACGACGTCCCACAACGGCTCGGTGTACACCGTCGTCAGGCCAGGCGGCAGCCTGACGGCGACGCTCAGTGTCGTCAATACCACCGCCGATCCCCTCAACAAGCCCATGACCCTGGGCTACGATCCGAAGGTCCTGGGCGCGCTGATCGTGCAGCGGCAGACCGGCTCGCCGGGTTACAATGGGCCGTCGCCGACGGCAGGCGCGAGCCGGCTGACCTGGCCCTTCCCCCAACAGCCCCTCCACACCGCCGAGGCCCTGACCGCGACCCTGCAAGGCACGCTCGCCGCGTCGGTCGGCCAGTCGGGCCGCACGACGTTGCAAGCGACCGTCCCTTACACCGACTACGTCGCCAACACCGCGCGCGTCCTGTCCACGACCCGCGAAGTGCGTGTGGACGCGGACAGGCCGTCATCCAGCCTCAGCGCGCCGATGGCAGGCCAGGTCATCAGCGCCACGCGCTTCATCGTCGGCGGTCAGGCGGCCGACCCGACGTCGTGGGTGGTCAAGGTCGAGACGCGCATCCAGGGGCAGAGCTACCCCGGCGGTGCGGCATACGACACGGGCTGGCAGACGGCGGCGGGCGCGGACACCTGGAGCTATGGGTGGAGCGTCCCCGGCGACGGCCCGTATACCATCCAGTCCCGCGCCACGGACTACGTGGGGTACGTCGAGACGACGGCTGCCGGGACGGCGGTCGTCGTGGATCGCACGCCGCCGGTGGCCGCCTTCGCCGGCCTCAGGGACGGCGCGGCGCTCCAGAACATCCACAATCACACCGTGACGCTCACCGGCGTTGCCAGCGATACGGTGTCCGTCTCGCCGAAGGTCGCCGGTGTGTCGCTGGTGCAGCTGAGCATAGACAACCGCCCCTGGCGCAACGTCGCCGAGTTCACGGCCGACAACCCGCCGACGGCAGCGTGGACATACGATTGGACCCTGGACGACGCGCTCTACGGCAGCCACGCCCTCGCCGTGCGCGCCGTGGACGCGCTGGGGCAGGTCGGTCCGCTGAGCCGCGTCAAGGTGTTCATTGACCTCCTGCCGCCCAACGATGTCTGGTCGAATGCCTCGGACCAGGTCAGCGCGACCGGCGTGTTCACCTTCGAGGGCCACGCCGACGACCTGGGCTACGTGCCCCTCCCCTCGCGCCCGCAGTCTCTGGCGACGAACGCTGGGGCGTCCCTGGACGCGGCGACCGTTGCCACGGCGTGGGTCATGCCCCCCGGCCCGACCGACAGCATCACCCAGACCGTGGTCTGGCTCGGCGACCTGAACGGCGACGGCCGCGCCGACTTCGCCGTCGGCCTGCCGGCGAGCCACGTCGGCGGCAAGGATCGCGCTGGCCAGGTGGACATCGTGTACGGCAAGGCGGGCGGCTGGCCGGTCGTGCCCGCCGCCTTCGCGCTCGACGCGGGCGGGGGCCGCGTGCTTGGGCAAACCGCCGGCGGGGGGCTCGGCCAGTCTATCGCCCCGGCCGGCGATGTCAACGGCGACGGCCTGAGCGACTTCCTCGTCGGCGACCCGGCCAACAACGCGGTGTATCTCATCTTCGGGCAGGCCGGGCCCCTCGGCGATCTCAGCCCGACGGCGCTCACGCAGGCCAGCTTCCGCGAGCGCGGCAAGGTGTTCACCGTCAAGCAGGGGCAGGTGGGGCAGTGGTTGGCGGCGGCGGGCGACGTCAACGGCGACGGCTTCGACGACCTGCTCGTCGGTGTGACCGGCCTGCCCGGCGGCAAGGGCATCGTCTACCTCGTCCTCGGCAGCAATGCGGCGACCGGCGCGCTCGCAAAGTCGCAGACGTTCGCCCTGGACACGCCCATCGGCCCCCCCGTCGTCGCGGCCGCCTTCGCCGCCGATACCAACGGCGCGCGCGCCGTCGGCGTTGGCGACCTGAACGGCGACGGCTACGCCGACTTCGTCATCGCCGATCCGGCGAACGCCCTGGGCAGCGCCCCAGGCGTGTACGTCATGCTTGGCGGCCCGACCTATGGGCCGCGTGCCTCGCCGCCGCGGGTCAACCCGGCCCAGGCCGCCAACGGCAGCTTCCACGCGGCGCCGGGCGTCGGGCAGCGGGTTGCGCCGCTCGGCGACGTCAATGGCGACGGCCTGCCCGACTTCGCCTACAGCGATGGCAACACCCCGCACATTGCCTACGGGCGCGCCTCGGGCTGGCGGGCGAACATGACGCCGGACGTGACGTTCACCTATACCGCGCCGGCCCCGAACGGCCCCATCGTGGGCGTGGGCGACGTGAACGCCGACGGGAAGAACGACATCGCGCTGGGGACGATCAGCGGGCGGGCGTATCTTGTGCTCGGCGCGGCCGACCTCGCCCAGAACCAGCCGGTGCAGGCACAGCTCGGCAACGTCAACCAGATCGCCTCGGCGCCTTTCGCGTCCGTCGCCGACGTCAACTGCGACGCCTCGTCGGATCTGCTCATCGTCCCGCGAAACGACGGCGCGGCGCCCTCGGCCGCGACGCGCGCGGCCCGCCGCGCCCAACGCGCCGAGCTGAGCCTCGGCCCGGCGACGGCCCCCCGCGCTCTCACGAGTCTGCCCACGAGCGAACGCGACGCGGACGTCGTCCAGGCGCGCCCGGCCGCAAAAGCGGCGGCGGCGGCGGCCGTCACGCGCTACGTGGACGACGACTATTGCGCGACCTGCGCCAACGATGGCCGCGCCTGGGGCGTCACGGCCTTCGCCACCCTCCAGGCGGCCCTGAACGCTGCGGTCTCAGGCGACACAGTACAGCTCAACCCCGGCGTCTATGGCCCGGCCAGCATCCCGGCCGGCAAGAACGACCTGACGATCCAGGGCGTGGACGCCGACGCCGTGTTCATTGACGCCGGCGGGGGCATCGGCCTCCAGGTCTACCCGCCCGGCGGCGCGGGGGGGCAGGGGATAACGGTGCAGCGGCTGACGATCCGCAACGCCGCCACGGGCATCCAGGTCAATGGGGGCGGCGCGCCTGGCTCGACCAACCTCGACGACCCGGCCAACATTCGCATCGCCAATGTCCTGCTGTACCTGGACCGCCCGAACAGCCTCGGCATGGACTTGCGCACCTCCAACGTGGACGCGCGGCGCGTGACTCTCGTCGCCAACGCCCCCGGCGTCAGCCTGCTAAACAACACCTCGCCCGTCGTCAACGCCGTTTACCTGCGCGACAGCCTGCTCGTCGCCCTGCCCAACGCCGCGCCCCGGCCCCAATGGTGGCAGAGCAGCGGTTTGCAGACCGTGTTCCTCAACACGCACAACGGCTTCGCCGGCCCCGCCGGCAGCGCGTCGGACTGGGCGAGCGCCCCGACAGGCACGGCGGCGACGCTCATGACCCTCGGCCAGGCCGCCTTCTACGACACGCTGCGCGGGGTGTTCCGCCTGACGCCCGGCTCGGCGGCCATGGGGCAGGCGACCGAGGGCGGCGACCTGGGCTACTACACATATCACCCGCCGGTGTGGGTCAATCCCACCTACTGCGAGAAGTGCGCCAACAACGGGCACGCCTGGAATGTGACGGCGTTCAACGACGTGCAGTCGGCGGTCAACAGCGGCGCGCAGCGCGTCCTCGTCGAGCCGGGGCTGTACCGCGAGCGGGTCTCCCTCGTCAACGGTGTCCGTATCTTCGGCAGCGGCGCGGCCCTGACCGTCGTCGCCCCGCCGACCTCGACCATCGGCAGCCTGGTCAGTGCGGAGGGCGTGCAGGACGCGAGCCTGGCGCTGCTGACCCTCGCCGGCGACGGCCGTCAGGACGGCGTGCGGGTTGATGCGGGCGCGCAGATCAGCGTCACCCGCGCCATCATTCGCAACACGGCGACTGCCGTGGCGATTGACGGGGCGGCGGGTGGCGCGATGGCGGCCGTGTCCAACAACACGCTGGTCAACAACGTGAATGGCGTGGCCGCCGCCAACTGCGGCAGTCTGGACGTCGAGGACACCGTGTTCGCGTTCCACACGGGCACGGCCCTGGGCTACCAGGGCTGCGCGGCGACCAGGCTCCACAACTTCAATGCCTTCTGGCGCAACGGCCAGGACCAGGCGCTACCGAGCGGCGACTCGCCCGGCCAGGGCAACGTCTTCGCCGACCCGCGCTTCGAGAACCCTAGCCAGCTCGACTTCCGTCCCAGGGCGGACTCGCCCCTGGTGGACGCCGGCGACCCCAGCCTGCCGACGCCACCTGGCAGCGGAGCGCGTGTGGACATCGGCTACGTGGAGTCGGCCCAGGCAGCCGTCTACGTCTCGCCGAGCTACTGCGCCCAGTGCGCCAACGACGGCCTGGAGTGGGGCGTGGACGCCTTCACCACGATCCAGGCGGGCATCGCCCACATCCCGCCGATTGACGGCGTGTTCACGGTGGGCGTCGCGCCGGGGACGTACAGCGAGTCCCTCACCCTGCGTAGCGGCGTGCGCCTGGTGGGCGCGGGGGCCGATACGACGGTCATTGACGCCGGCGGCGCCGGCAATGTTCTGACGCTCAACGGCGTGACGAACGTCGAAGTCGCGGGCTTCACGCTCCAGAACGCGGGCGGCGCGGCGGGCAACGCGAATGTCGTCGTCTCAGGCTTCTCGAACGCCATCACGATCACCCACAATGTTCTGCAAACGAGTGGCGGCGGCGGGGCCATCTTCAACGATGCCTCGACGGGCATGTTCCTGTTCAACACCGTCGCCAACAACAGCGGCGCGGGGCTGACCCTCGCCGATCCCGGCACATGGGCCCACGCCCGCTTCAACACCTTCGCGTACAACGGCGGCGTCGCCGTGACGGACGGCGGGCAGGGGCAGCTTTTCAACGCCTACAACCTGTTCTACCAGAACAGTGGCGGCGACTTTGCGGGCAATGTCCAGCTCGACCCGACGAGCATCCAGGGCAAGGACCCGCAATTCGTAGACCCCAATCCGGCCGACGGTGCGACGGACTATAGCCTGGTCATAGGCTCGCCGGCGGTGGACGCGGTCGCGCCCGGTGACTGGCAGCCCGTTCCCCTTGGCGGCGGCGCGCGGGCCGACCTGGGCTACGCCGAGCTTCTGGCGACGCCCCTCAGCCTGCTGTTCGGCAAAGTGGGGACGTCGTGCGCTCTGGGTAGCTCCGGTGTTGCCTCGGTGCA
Organism: Anaerolineae bacterium; assembly: GCA_046328525.1. GTDB lineage: Bacteria > Chloroflexota > Anaerolineae > Epilineales > JAHCIE01 > JBDHWG01. The sequence continues at coordinate 27,298 of JAXLWK010000017.1, read as the reverse complement.
GGTCGGCGTCAGCTACGTGACGGATGCCAGCGTCTCGCCGGAGCAGACCATGCCCGCGCCGAGCGCCTGGCGCGACGCCTCCCTGGCGACGCCGGGCGGGGTCGGCTCGTACTGGACACTGCCTGTGAACATGGCGGCGGGCGGCCCGGTCTACCAGGGCGACGGCCTGTACCGCCTGTACACGCGGCCGGCCGACGCGGTCGGTAACACCGTGACCCGCACGACGAGCCTGTTCCGCGCCACGTTCATCGCCGACGGCACAGCGCCCTCGGTCAACCTCATCACTCCGACCACCGGCCTGGTCACGAGCGCGCCGGCCGTCGTGCTTCAGGCGACCGCTTCGGACACCATCCCGCTAGGCGGGACCGCCCAGAACAACCTGGCGCGGGTGTACTTCAGCGTGGACGGCGCGGCCGTCACGGCGACCCAGTCGCTCGGCGCGAACCCCACCTACCGCCAGACCGTCACCCTGTCCGACGGCCCGCACGCTGTGACGGCGGTTGCCGTGGACCGCGCCGGCAACGTCGGCCGCAGCGCAACGGCGCAAATCAGCGTCCAGACGACGCGCAACGAGGCGGCGTTGACCTCGCCGTCGCCCGGCAGCTTCGTCGTCTCGGCCACCCTCAGCCTGGCCGGGCCGGTCCACTTCGCCGCCACCGACGGGAACGGGCAAGTCGAAGTGCTGGTGGATGGCGTCTCGGCGGGCATGGCGACGCTGGACAACCCGCTGGCGCGCAGCACAACGTGGCACAAGGGCGTCACCCTGGCGGGCGAGGGCGTCCACACCATCATCCTGCGGGCGAGCCGCAGCGCCGGAGCCAGCGGCGCGACGGACACGCCGGTGACTCTGACGAAGGACAGCGTCGCGCCGACCCTGGATATCCGCGCTACGACGCAGCCGATCACGCGCACCATCATCCTCAACGGAACCTACAGTGACACGACGAGCGGCGTCGCGGCGGTGGATGTCAGCGTGGATGGCGGCTTCACGTACAGCCCGGCCACGGAACTGGTCAACAACACCTGGACATATGTCTACCGCGCGCCGCCTGGTGTAGACCTCACGCGCTTCCCGCTGCGGGTGCGCGCCGCCGACCGCGCCGGCAACCGGACCGTCCAGAGCGGCTTTTTCCTGGTGGACAACCTGGGGCCGTCGCCGTTCGTCTCGACGGCGTCACCCGACCCCGGCAGCCATCTGACGGCGCCGGCGACGGCCAGCCTGTTCTGGGCGCCGCTCCACGACGGCAGCGGCGAGCCGACGGTGATCGCCGTGACGGATCAGACGAGCAACACGATCCCGGTCGGCGGCACGCCGTTCACCGGCCGCAGCTACATCGCCAGTTTCCCCGCCGCCGGGGCGTGGTACGTCCACCTTCAGTCGCGGGACGGCAGCGGCAACACGACCACGCGGCACTACGGGCCGTGGTTCGTCGAAACGAACGGTGGACCCGTAGCGCTGACTTCAGTCAGCAGAGGGCCGACTGAAGTCGGCGCTACAAGGGATGTGCCATCCGGCGCGTCAAGTCATTGGCAGTCGTCCATCATCGTGGATGGGCTGATGAACGTGGCCGGCGGCGAGTGGCGTCTCGCCACTGAGCGCCTGGACGTGGACCCGCGCCCCACCCGCTCCCAGAGCCTGTGGGCTAGTTTCGACGCGGCGAGCCTCTACCTCGGTTGGCGTGGGGCGCGTTGGGGCATCAACGGCACGGGCTATGTCTACCTGGACACGCAGCCAGGCGGCGCGGCGACGCCGTGGGCGGGTCCGGAGGGCGCAGCCGCCCATGCCGTCGCCGGTAAGCAACTGCCGTTCGCAGCCGATTACGTGGTTGTGCTGCAACCCCAGCCTGGACTGTGGCGCTGGGATGGGGCGGCGTGGCAGCCCGAAACCGTCGGCGCGGTGCGCGCCGGTCCCGACGGCGATACGGAAATGCGGCTGTCCTGGTCAACCCTGGGCACGAGCGCCGCCGCCGACATCCGCCTGCTGGCTTTCGACGCCTACCAGGACCGCATCCTCAGCGTCTTCCCGACGAACCAGTCGGTGCTTGGGCCGTGGACCAGCGCCTATCACTGGGCCAGCGTGACGCCAGGCACTGCGCCCAACGCCGGTCAGCCCACGGGCGACCACGTGAGCCTGGGCGTCCGGCGGTCCCGCGCCACACCACCCTTGATCGGCCCCGGCGCGACGGCGACGTGGATACTCGACATAAGCAACCTGGACCGCGTGGCGGTGACTGAGGTGAGGCTCGACCTCGCGGCAAGCGCCCCTCTGACGCTGGAAGCGATCCAGGGCGCGCCGGGAGCGCCGGCCGGTGGGAGCTGGACGATCCCGCTCGGCGACTTGCCGCCGGGGCCGCGCCTGCCCATCACGGTGACGGCGCGGCTTGCCGCCGGCGTGACGGGCATTGATGCCGTGACGCTGACGGCGCAGGTGAGGACCAACGCGCCGAGCGGCGATGTGACGCTGGCGCAGTCGCGGGCCAGCCTGGCGGTGGACAACGCGCCGCCCCAGGTGCGCATTGACCTGCCAACTGGCGCAACGATGCGCACGGGGCCAACGACTGTGTCCGGGGTGGTGCGTGACGAGTCAGGTGTGAGCTTCGTCGAGGTGCGCGTTGGGGACGGCCCGTGGCGCGCGGCCCTCGGAGACCTGGGCGGCGTTTTCCAGGTGCGGAATTGGCGCGTCGGCGTGGAGGCGCCGGCCGGCGGGAGCTTTGTGATCCAGGCGCGCGCCCACGACATCTTCGGCCAGACGAGCGCGCCGGTCTCGGCGTCCGTCACTGTGGACAACACGCCACCCCAGGCGACCTTGAACCTCCCGTCGGCCGTGCTGCGGGCAACATCGGGCGTCCTGGTCGGGACGGTCACCGATCCGTTCCCCGGCGCCGGGGCGATTCAGCGGGTCGAGGTCCAGATTGACGACGGCGAGTGGCGCGTCGCCCCCGCGCCCTACCCGCTGGTGTCCACCACCGGCGCACCGCCGTCCACGCGCGCCTGGCGACTGCCCTGGCGGCTGCCGCAGGAAGAGGGTGTCCCGCACCGGCTTCGCGTGCGCGCCACCGACGCTGCCGGCAACGTCGGCGCGCCGAGCGCGCGGCAGACGGTGACCGTGGACAACGTCGCGCCGACGTCCACGCTGGACTACCCGCTGGGTGGCGCGGCCGCGCCGGAGGCGTGCCTGCGCGTAGCCCAGGGCAACATTCTGATGTGGGGTACGGCCCGCGACGGCTGGGGGGTAAGCAGGGCGCAGGTCAGCGTGGATGGCGGGCAGACGTGGACCGACGCGCTGATTGGTGGCGCGGCGGCCGACCTCCTGGCGAACACGCTGTGCCACGACGCCGCGTCCAAGGCCGACGCCGGGGCGACGCTCTGGGCCGCCGTCGTGCCGGCGCCGCCTGGTCCGCTGGCCTTGCGGGCGCGGGCCATAGACCGGGCGGGCAACGTCGGGGCGCTCCAGCCGCCGCTGCGGATACAGCACACGGAGGCGCCGCCCGCGCGTCCCTACACGCTGTACTTCCCCACGATCAAAAGCGGGGTGGAGCCGACGCGGTAATCTGGAAGACCGATGGGAACGCAAAGGCGCAGAGACGCAGAGAAATGCGTCTTTGCGTTTCCCTCGCTTCGAGAACAAGCGTGGGCTGTCACGCCTGTCACGCGCGCTTGAAACGGGGTTGTCACGCGCGACTGTTATACTGAGCCTGGAAAAGCCGTCATTGCGAGCTAGGCTTGCGGGGGTGTGGTTCTGGTGTTTGCCTGCCACAATTCGCTCGCCCGCGTAGAGTCACGCGGCAAACACCAGAAGGGGGGCGAAGCTCCCCGCTGGCGAAGCAATCTCCCGCCCTTGCAAAAGACGGCCTGGCTAATACGGGGATAGCACCGCACTTGCAAAGCGGGAGGCTGCTTCGTCCTCCTATCGTCGTCCTCGCAGCGACAGCGTAGTCTGTGTTCTGGGCAGCCTCCCAGACCGTCGCCTGGTACTCAAGTGCCAGGCTAAGTAGACGAAGCCTGCCGAGGCAGGCTCGGAGAGGGATGGTTCGGCCAAGCCAGCCTGCTTGAGCAGGCTTCGCCCTCTCAGCCACCGACTTGAGTCGGTGGCGGCGGCTGAGGACGGCGCGACTCGGGGGTCTCGGTGCATGCCGCCCCATGGCCTTGGGGTCTCGCATTAACTTAGCATCTGCTGTCGTAGAAGGAGACACGCCGATGTCACTCAAGACGCGCCGTTTCGCCATCCTGGCTGCCCTGCTCCTCGTGCCTGTTTTTGGCATGCTCGGCGGCTACCGCCTGCTCTCCGCCAACCGCGCCACCCCCGCGTCGGCCGTCGCCGATGCCCTGGCGCTGACACGCGCGGCGGGCAGCTTCCACCTGACCGCAGACGTGCAGCAGACTGCGTCGTCGCCCGGCGCATCGGTCAGCGTCAGCGGTCAAGAGGGAGACAGTATCCTGCGCGTCGAAGGCGACGTCGTCTACTCGAAGCCCGGCAGCCAGCCTGACACGCGGCTGGTGTTCGCCACCAAGCCCAAAGCGCCCAGTGTCGAGATGCGCGTCGTGGACGGCCAGACGTACATCGGCCTGGCCGACCGCTGGCAGCGGGTTGACGAGGCGGGTCTCGGCGGCGCTCCCGACGGCGACTATCTCGGCTATCTCGCGGCGGTGACCCACGTGGCGCAGGGGGAGGCGGTGCGCACGGCGGCCGGCGCGCTCGCTCGCTACACCTTCGACATTGACGGCCCGCTCTACGCTGAGTACCAACGCCAGCGCGTGGAGCGCCAGCTCGCGGGGCAGTTGCCCCAGGGCGCGCAGATCGCGCGCAGCCCGCGCTACGAGGGCATGACGGGGAAGGGTGAGTTGTGGGTGGATGGCGAGGGCCGCGCGCGACGGCAGATCATTGACCTGAGCCTGCCCGCTGCCCAGGGCCAGCCCGCGACTCGGGCGCACATGAGCGTGGACTTCTCGCGTTTGGGCGACTACGTGCCGCCCATCGCTGCGCCAGCGCCGGGTCCGAGTGGCGCTTTGACCGTGGCTCAGCCGGGCGCTGCGGCGGCCCCTGGCGCTACGGCGGCCCCCCCGTCCTCCAGTTTGCATGTTGCCCTCGACCCCGACGTTCTGTTCGTCGGCCTGACTCTCGCGGTCGCCATCTTCTTTGCTCTCTTTGCCCTGGCGCTGGTCAGGCCGCGCCGCTTCCGCCGCCTCTACGCGGCCATCGTGGGCGTCACCATCTTCTCGATGCTGAGCACGCCGCTCCTCAACGCCGACATCTTCGCGCGCTTCAAGGCGCGTACGGCCAGCGCGGCGTCCCTCGACACGGCGCTGGCGAAGGTTGGCGCGGCCCCCGCGCCTGATCTAGGACCCGACAAACTTGCGCAACAAATCGCGCGCGAGGTGTGGGGCCAGCGGCCTACGACTCCGCAACGGCCGGCTGCCGTCGGCGACACGCCGCCCGACCTGCGCGACTGCCGCGTCCTGTACGCCGACCAGGGCATTGACCCCAAGGGCGACGACGACAACGACGGGCTGTCGAACGCCACCGAGTGGTGTCTTGGCACCGACTTCAAGCAGGCCGACACCGACGGCGACACCATCACGGACACTCTCGAAGTCGGCGGCTACACCGACGCGCAGGGGCACAAGTGGCTGCTGGACCCGCTCGAGGAAGACACCAACCACGACGGCATCAGCGACGGCGGGGCGTGTTCCGTGGACAGCGCGGGCAAGCTCGTGTGCCAGGACACCGATGGCGACGGCATCCCCGACCTCTGGGACACCGACATTGACGGCGACGGCGTGCCGAACCGCGACGACCTGACGCCGTATGGCGTCCCGAACCCCAGCGATCCCACCAAATACGTCGTCCCGCCGTATCGCCCCGCGATGGATATTGCCGTTGGCGGGCCAATCACCAACAGCGTCGTCTACATTGACGCCCAGGTGCAGCCCAAGAACATGGCTCACCTGCGCTATGGCCTCACCTACCTGGACTGGCCCGACGACAACCAGGGCCAGATCGAGGACCTGGACAAGTCAACCCAGGACGTGCTCCTGATCCCCGTGCTGGAAATTAGCAGCCCCGTCAAGCCGAGCCTCGGCGCGCAATACAGTATCGCCGCTATCACGTCCACCGACAAGGCGAGTTTCACGCTCCTCGTCCCGCTCGAGCCGGTGGGCGACAGCGGCCGCGTGACTACATTCGGGGCGCGCCTGGCCTTCACCTCGGCCGAAGTCGGCCAGGGCCTCAATCTCACAAACGGCCGCATCCAGTGGATGACGCAGGCGAGCCTGGATAGCTGGGCGAACTGCAAGAACCCCAACGGCGCGCAGGACAGCAGCAACTGTAGCGTGGACACCGAGCAGTCCATCGTCGCCACGTACTACGAGGACCTGTTCCGCGTGACCGGCCTGGGCGTGTCGGCGACGAGCAACGTGCAGGTTGCCCAGTTCGGCGCGCCCAAAGCGCCCGAGCTGCCGGCGTCGGGCGTGAACGACGAAGCGCGGCAGATGATGAACCTCATGTCCGGCCTGGCGCCGAGCTTCCTCGGCTACCAGAACCCGGACCTGCCGACCATCGTCCAGAATTTCAAGGCCACCGGCGGCAGCGCCCCCTACACCCCGACGTGGGGCCTCGATCCGTCGCAGATGGCGGTCAGCTACGCGACTTACGGCAGCCGCGACGAGGCGCTCGCCACGACCAACATGACCACGACGGCCAGGCTGCTCAGCGACAACTACACGGCCTGCTCCGCGACCACGACCGGCGCGGTCACGCCGACCCTGGCGCTGGCCTATCAAGAGACCAACAGAAACCTTGAGGCGACCAGCTCGCTTGTGACCATCACGAATGGTGACCCGAGCGTGACCAGCGCCACGAGCATCGGCTTCAGCTTCCCGCTGGGGAACACCCCATCATCACTGATGCGTCGCGTGCAGCTCGGGCAGTATACGTGCGCCACGGACGCCACGACCGGGCAGCCGCGCTGGCAGGCGTTGAGCCTGGGCCAGGTGCAGGCGGAGATGGCGCGGCGCTACCCCGACACTGGTCAAGATCAGTACCGTAGCCTGGCGCTGCTCCTCTTCAATTCGTACTACACCGGCCGCTCCCGCGTCATGAGCATCAACGGGCAGCTCATGCCCTACGCCGGCGCCGATGCCGACCCGGCGGCTTTCCAGGACTTCAACCGCCCGGCCGCGGCCGCGACGACGATGCCCGAGTACGTGCGCCTGGCGTACCAGCTCGACTCCCTGGTCACCAATCTCCAGAACAAGGGCACGCTGGAAGCGTTCCGCGACTGGAACAGCACCATCGGCTCGTCGCAGTTCTACTCGCGCGTCGCGACGCTCATCGGCGCGCCCGTGTTCAAGTTCTTCAGCACAGTCTTGCGCCGATACTTAACGGCTCGGGTCCCGTCGAACGTGGCGGTGGAGGATGACCTGGGAGAGCTGATCATCTCACAAACAGGGCCTCCCATCCACGGTCGGCCCTTCGCACTGAAGTCGGGCTTCCGAGTCGCCTGGGAGGAGGCTTTTGGGGGCTGGTCGGGGGCGACTGAGCGCAAGTTGGTCGCCATGGGCATTGTCGGAAAGGAGCAAGCCGAATCGGAGGCGCCGATCGCGGCCAGCGCGGAGCGGATCGAGGCCGAATCTAAGTACTGGCGGACCTCCGGCTTCGTTATCGGCGTCGCCGTGAGCGCGATTCTCATCATCACGACATGGTCCATGTACGCCACGGCCGCCAATGGGCTGTCCGGTATCGCGCGCGATTCGCTGCTCGCCCAGGCCATCGCCACCACACTCCTGACCGTGTTCCAGTTCATCATTGACACCATCATCGGCGTCATCTTCAGTACGGGGCCGGGCGCGCTCATCGGCCTGCTGTTATTCCTGATCGTGTACATCATTGTCGGCGTTCTCACCGGCGACTGGAACCCGCTCGACGCCTACAGCAAGCTCACCGAGTGGCTCGCCAAGGTGGTGCTGTTCGTTGACTTATTCGTCAACCAGCCTGACGTGAGCGCAGGCTCGCCCAACATGACCATCAGCAACTCCGGCGCGATCTCGAACACCGGCGTCATCAGCGGCTCCCAAATCGCCATCACCACGGCGACGACGACCACGCTGACCGCCAACACCAACACGCGCCAGTTCAAGACGGGCAACACCTGGTTCAACGGCCGCGCGGGCAACAGCGGCGACGTCAAGAACAGCTGGGCGTTCGCCGAGGTTGACACGGACCCCGTCTTCAACAACGGCCAGGCGCCCGCCTACACCCACGACTTCAGCGTTCAGAACACGACGGTCACGCAGGGGCAGAACACCGTTCCCGGCACGAACTGCGATGACGACGCGGCGGTGGACGCGAACGGGAAGAAGCTCTGCCACAACACGATGAAGCTGAGCTTCCAGGTGACGCAGCCGGGCCGCAACCTCATCATCCCATTCTTGCAGCAGCTCGAGGCCAATCTGGCGTACCAGAAGTGCGTCGGCTTTGGCTTCTACAAATGCAGCGCCGACATGAACTATAGCCGCGGGCCGCAGCAGACGGACGACGCGACGGACTTCAACAACGCGCGCCAGAGCATCACCTTCGACGTGCTGCCCGGCGACGTGGACAGCCTGTGGAGCTGGGACGTCAAGGACCCGATCGGCAACACCTCCTACGATAAGTGGAACGTGGACAAGGATGCAGACGGCCTGACCGCGGACCAGGAAGCGACGTATGGCACTGATCCCGCCAAGTGGGACAGCGACGACGACGGCCTGTCCGACGGCTACGAGGTCTACATCTCGCACACCGATCCCACGAAGGCCGACACCGACGGCGACGGTCTGTCGGACCGACTCGAGCTGGAGTTGCTCACGGACCCGCTCAACGCCGACACGGACGGGGACGGCCTGCCCGACGGCCAGGAAGTGTGCCACCTCCAGGCCGATGGGACACTGGCGGGCGGCTGGGACATCCGGCTGGACAACGGGGTGTCGTACCACGTTTGTTCCGACCCGAACAAGGCCGACGAGGACGGCGACGGCCTGACCGACGCCCAGGAGAAGCAGGCCGGCGCCAGCCCCTGGTCGCCTAACACGGCCCCGAGCTTCGTCTTCAGCGTCACGCCGTCGGTCGTTCACAACGGCTCGCTGTATAGCGTTCTCAGGCCGGGCGACGCGCTCCAGGTGGGCCTCAACCTCCGCAATACGACCGCCGCGCCCCTCAACGGGGCCATGAGTCTCGGCTACGACACGGCGGCATTGAGCGCCCTCGCCGCCGGCCAGCAGACCGGCTCGGCTGGCTACACGCCGCCGACGCCGAGCGCCGGCGCGGGCAGCCTGGCGTGGAACTTCGGCCAGGCCCCGCTGCTGACCGCCGAGGCCATGACCAGCACGCTCAAGGGCGGCGCGCAGCCAGGGCTGACCGCGTCCGCCCGCACCACCCTTCAGCTGACCGTCCCCTACTCCGACACTATCGCCAGGGCGCAGAAAGTCATGACCGGCACGCAGCAGGTGCTGATTGACGCCGACCAGCCCGCGTCGAAGGTCGCTGCGCCGGAGGCGGGCCAGGCCGTCAGGGGCAAGTCGTTCGTGATTGGCGGCACGTCCACCGATCCCACGACGTGGCCTGTGAAGGTGGAGCTGCGCGCCAGCGGAACGGGCTACGTCAACGGGCAGGGCCAGGCATACGACAGCGGCTGGCAGACCGCCGGCGGCGTCGAGAACTGGTCCTACACCTGGACGCTGCCCGCCGACGGGGTCTACGGCATCCAGACGCGCGCCACCGACTACGTGGGCTACGTCGAGACGCCGGCCGCGCCCACCTCGGTGATCGTGGACAACACGGCGCCGACGGCCGCCTTCACCAACGTCCAGGACGGCCAGGCGCTCAGCGACATCCGCTTCAACACCTTCACCATCGAGGGCAGCGCCAGCGATTTGCTGTCCGGCGCGCCCCAGGTGGCGGGCGTCTCGGTGGTGCAACTCAGCATTGACCGCCGCCCCTGGCGCAACGTCGCGGAGCTGCCGGCCAACCCGCAGACCGCAATGTGGAAGTACGCCTGGCAGTTCGACGCCAGAATGTACGGCAGCCACACCCTCGCCGTGCGCGCCGTGGACGCCCTGGGCAACATTGGCGCGGCCAAGCAGGTCACGGTGCTGGTGGATAACCTGCCGCCGACCGACATCTGGTCCAACGCCGTGGACCAGGTCTCGACGAGCGCGCCCTTCACCTTCGAGGGCCACGCCGACGACACCGGCGCCGTTCCGCTGCCCGCGCGGCCGCAGCCGCTAGAGGGCGGCGTGACCTCGGCGGCCATAGACCCCATCCAGAAGGCCACCGTCTGGCTGATGCCCAACGGCCCGACGGAGGACATCACCAAGACCGTGACCTGGTTGGGCGACGTGGACGGCGACGGCCGCGCCGACTTTGCCGTCGGGACACCGTCGAGCACGGTGAACGGCGCTGCCAACGCGGGCCGCGTGTCCATTCTGTACGGCAAGGCGGGGGGCTGGCCCGTCAAGCCCGACGCCCAGGCGCTGGCCGACGCGCCGAGCAGCCTGGTCGGCACGGTCGGCGCGGGCCTGGGGCAATACGTTGCGCCGGCCGGCGACGTCAACGGCGACGGCCTGAGCGACTTCCTCGTCGGCGACCCGCTCAACAACCAGGTCTACCTGGTCTTCGGGCGCGTCGGCGCGATGGGCCAGATAGACCCGACGACCCTGAGCGCCACGGCGAACAAGACGCGCGGCAAGATCTTCACTGTCAACACCGGGCAGGTGGGGCGGTGGATGGCTGCGGCCGGCGACGTTAACCGGGACGGCTTCGACGACATCCTCATCGGCGTCACCGGCCTGCCCGGCGACAAGGGCGAGGTGTACCTGGTGCTGGGCAGCAACCCCGCGACGGGACCGCTCGGCCAGGCCCAGAGCTTTGCCCTGGACGGCCTGACCGGGACGCGCCCCATCCTGGGCGGCGCCTTCGCCACCGATGGCGCGGGCGCGCCCGCCGTGGGCGTCGGCGACCTGAACAACGACCAGTACGCCGACTTCGTCATCGCCGACCCGAACAACAGCGCGGGCGGTGGGCCGTCGGTGTATGTCTTCCTGGGCGGCCCGGCCTACGCCGCCAGGCGCGTCTCGGCGCCGGCGAGTCTCAAGGCGACGGCCAACGGCAGCTTCAGCGGCCCGGCGGGGGTCGGCAGCCAGGTTGTCCCGCTCGGCGATGTCAACGGCGACGGCCTGCCCGACTTCGCCTACAGCGACGGCGCGACGCCGCACGTCGCCTATGGCCGCGCGAGCGGCTGGAAGCCCGGCCTGACACCCGACGTAACGTTCAGCGGCTACACCCCCGCGCCCAACGGTTTCATCGCTGGGGTCGGGGACGTGGACCGCGACGGCAAGAATGACTTGCTGCTCGGCACGCTGAGCGGGCGCGCCTACCTCGTGCTAGGCCGCGCCGACCTGGCAAGCAACCAGCCGGTGCAGGCGCAGCTCTCCGGCGTCGGCGCGGCGGCCTCGGCCCCGTTCGCCGCCGGGGCGGACGTGAACTGCGACCAGTCGTCGGACCTGCTCATTGTCTCCGCCGGGGCGCAGGTGGCCGCCAAGACCGCCGAGGCGCGCGAGACGAAGCGGGCCATGCGCCGCGAGCTGGACCTCGGTCCGGCGACAGCGCCCGTGGCCCTGGGCAAGCTGCCCACGCGCGAGAGCGGCGGCTGGAGCGAAGGGAACGGCGCGGCGGGCCATGGCGCCCACCAGAGTGCCGCCGCCAAGACCCTGGCGCCGACGGCGACGCCGGTCACCCGCTTCGTGGACGACGACTACTGCGCGACGTGCGGCAACGACGGCCACACGTGGGGCGCGACGGCCTTCGCCACCATCCAATCGGCGCTCGACGCGGCAGCCTCGGGCGACACCCTCCTCGTCGGTCCCGGCTCGTATGCGTCGGCGGTCGTCCACGGCGGCAAGGATTACGTCACCATCCAGGGCGTGAACCCTGACGCCGTGTTCATTGACGCCAACGGCGGCATCGGCATCCAGGTCTTCCCGCCGACCGACCAGACGTCGAGCGTGCCGGGCATCCTGGGCGTGACGATCCAGGGACTGACCATCCGCAACGCCCAGACCGGCGTGCAGGTCAACTTTGGCGGGACGCCCGGTGCGACGGACCTGAACGCGCAAATCATCAGCATCCGGCAGGTGGTGTTCAGCCTCGATCGGAGCCTCAGCATCGGCGTGGACAGCCGAACGTCCAACGTGGACATTGACCACAACACCTTCGTGACCAACGCCTCCGGCGTGGTCGGCGTGAAGCATAGCTCCGCCGTCACCCAGGGCATCTTCATCCGCAACAACCTGTTCGCCGCCTTGCCGAACGCCGCGCCCCTGCCAGCCGTCTGGGAGGACGGCGGCGTAGGAACCGTGGCCGACATCAACCACAACGGCTACGCCAGCGCCAACGCCGCCGCCGCCGACTGGCTCGCGCCCCCGCCGGGCGCCGCTGCGACGGCGATGACCCTGACCCAGGCGGCGTTCTACAGCGCGCCCCAGGGCGTCTTCCGCTTGCTCGTCGGCTCGTCGGCGCGCGGCAAGGCCAACGTGGGCGCGGACCTGGGCTACTACCAGTATCGCGGCACGGCCTACGTGGACCCGAACTACTGCGAGAAGTGCGCCAACAGCGGCCACACGTGGAGCGTTGACGCCTTCGCCGACATTCAGTCGGGCATCAACAGTGGCGCGCAGAAGGTGCTTGTCAACCCGGGCCTGTACCGCCAGAGCGTCTACCTGGTCAACGGCGTGCGCGTCTTCGGCAGCGGCGCGGCCCTGACGGTCGTTGCCCCGCCCAAGACGGCGTCCGGCGCGCTGATCGGGGCGGAGGGCGTGCGCGCGGCGGGCCTGGCCCTGGTCAGCCTGACGGGTGACGACCACGTGGACGGTGTGAGGATTGACGCCGGCGGCGCGATCAGTGTCACGCGCAGCATCATCCGCAACACGCGGACGGCCGTCGGCGTGGATGGGGCGGGCGGCGCGAGCGCGCTGCTCGTCAACAACTCCATCGTCTCGAATGACAACGGCGTCGCTGCCACGAACAACGGCGCGATTGACGTTCGCAACACGGTGTTCGCCTTCAACACCGGCTCGGCCCTGAGCTACCAGTCGGCGGCTGCCACCCAGCTGCACACCTTCAACGGCTTCTGGCGCAACGGCCAGGACGTGACGATTGACGGCAAGGCCGTGGACCAATCCGAGCCGGGCGGCGTCTTCGCCGATCCGCGCTTCGTCGCGCCGAGCCAGCAGGACTACCGGCCGCAGGCCGACTCGCCCCTGGTGGACGCGGGCGATCCGGGCGACCCGACACCGCCGGGGTCCGGGCTGCGCGTGGATATCGGCTATGCCCAGTCGGCCCAGGCGGCGGTGTACGTCTCGCCGGACTACTGCGCCCAGTGCCCCAATGACGGCCTGGAGTGGCAGGTAGACGCCTTCACCACAATCCAGGACGGCATCGCCCACGTCCCGCCGATTGACGGCGTGTTCACCGTGGGCGTCGCGCCGGGGACGTACAGCGAGTCCCTCAGCCTGCGCAGCGGTGTGCGCCTCGTGGGCGCGGGGGCCGACAGCACGGTGATTGACGCGGGCGGCAGCGGCGCAGCGCTCACCCTCAGCGGTGTGACCAACGTCGAGGTCGGCGGCTTCACCGTGCAGAACGCGGGCAGCGGGAGCGGCGCGGCCGGCCTCGTCGTCACAGGCGCATCCAACGCCATCACCATCACCCACAACATCCTCCAGGCCAACAACGGCGCGGCGGCCAGCTTCGACAGCGCCTCGACCGGCGTGTTCGCGTTCAACACCGTCGCCAACAATACGGGGACGGGCCTGGCCGTCGCCGGTCAGGGCACGTGGCTCCAAACGCGCTTCAACATCTTTGCCGCCAACGGCGCCGGCCTGGCGGCCAGCGGCGCGGCGCAGGTGTTCGAGGCGTACAACCTGCTCTTCCAGAACGGCTCGTCGGACACATCCGGCTTCACTCCGGACTCGACCGACCTGGTCGGCGTAGATCCGCAGTTCAACAACCCCGACCCCAACGGCCCGCCCGACTACTCGCTGCAGCCGACCTCGCCCGCCGTCAACCGCGTCCCGGCCGCGACGTTCCAGCCTGTGCCGCTGGGCGGCGGCGACCAGGCCGATCTCGGCTACAAGGAGCTGCTGGCGACGCCGGTCACGCTACTGTTCGGGAAGCAGGGCGCGACCTGCGCCGCCGGCGCGGCCGGTGTCGCGTCGGTGCAGGTGGGCGTCAGCAAGGTCAGCGATCCGAGCCAGCCGCCGTCGAGTACCCTGCCGACGACCTGGGCATCGGCGACCCTGACGTCGGCCGGCCAACCTGGCTCGTACTGGAGCCTCGCCTATAGCGGCTTCCAGGGCGACGGCTTGTATCGCCTGTACACGCGGCCGGCCGACGCAAGCGGCAACACCATCACCGGCACTGCGACCTTCCGCGCCAGCTTTATCGGCGACGGGACGCCGCCGGTGGCGCAGATCATCACGCCGACGACCGGCCTGACCTCGAGCGCGCCCGTGCTGCCGCTCCAGGCCAGCGCCAGCGACGTGGTGGCCGTGGGCGGCGCGAGCCAGTGGAACGTCGCGCGCGTCTACTTCCTGGTGGATGGCCAGGTCGTGACGGCGACGCGCTCGCTGGGCAGCGGCGGCCAGTACAGCGCGGCGCTGCCCCTGCCCGACGGCGCGCATACCGTGCAGGCCGTCGGCGTAGACGGCGCGGGTAACGTCGGCCAGAGCGCGGCGGCGTCTGTGACCATCGCCACCACCCGCAACGAGGCGGCGCTCCTGTCGCCGACGCCGGGCGCGGCGGTCGTGTCCGGCACGCTCACCCTCGCCGGCGCGGCCCATTTCGTCGCGGCCGACGACCAGGGGCAGGTCGAGGTGCTGGTGGATGGCGTCTCGCAGGGCAAGGCAGTCCTCGCCGACGCCACAGCCCAGTCTACACGCTGGTCCGCGCCGGTCACTCTCAGCAGTGAGGGCGCGCACACCATCACCCTGCGCGCCAGCCGCACCGCCGGCAGCAGCGCCGCCGCTGACACCGTGGTGTCCCTCGTCAAGGACAGCGTGGCGCCGACCATCGGCGTCACGCCACCGACGGGTGTGATCACGGGCACGCTCAACGTGGCCGGCACGGCGGGCGACGCGACGAGCGGCGTCGTCCTGGTCGAGGGCAGCGCCGACGGCGGCAAGACGTGGTCGGCGGCGACTTTGAACGCTAACGCCTGGGCATGGGCCTACACACCTCCGCCTGGCGTGGACCACGCCAGCTTCCCGGCGCGCATCCGCGCCACGGACCGCGCGGGGAATGTGGCCGTGCAGCCGGTCGTCTTTATCGCCGACAACCTGGGGCCGACGCCGTTCCAGGCACAGCTCCAGCCGACCCCCGGCTCGCACCTCATCGCGCCCGCGTCGGCCAGCGTGAGCTGGTCGCCGCTGACGGACGGGAGCGGCGTGGTGTCGGTGTTCGCGGTCGCAGACCAGACGAGCAACACACTGCCGACATCGGGCACGCCTGTGACGGGTAACAGCTACACCGCCCCGCTCACGAGCGCCGGCGCCTGGTACGTCCACCTTGTCGCCAGGGACAGCGTTGGCAACACGACGACACGCCACTTCGGGCCGTGGTTCGTCGGGACGAGCGGCGGGACGCTGGCGAAGGAGGCCACCGGCAGCGCGTGGCAGTCGTCCATCCAGGTCAACGGTTTCATGGACGTGGCGCGCGGCGAGTGGAAGCTCGCCTCCGAGCGCCTCGACGTGGACCCGCGCCCGGCGCATCCCCAGGGCATCTGGGCCAGCTTCGACGCGACCAACCTGTACATCGGCTGGCGCGGCGCGGAGTGGGGCGTGGACGGCGCAGGGTACATCTACCTGGATACGCAGGGGGGCGGCACGCCGAAGCCGTGGGCCGGGCCGACGAGCGCGGCTCGCGGACAGACGCTGCCGTTCGACGCTGACTTCGCCGTTTTCCTGCGCGGCTCCGGCAGCGCCGTGTATCACTGGACGGGCAGCGCCTGGCAAGCGCACGACTTTGGCGTGGTCAGGACGGGCGCGGAGGGGGATACCGAGATCGCGCTGCCGTGGAGCAGCCTGGGGGTTACGCTTCCGACGGTGGACGTGCAGATGCTGGCCTTCAGTGACGCCAACGGCCGCATCGCCAGCGTCTTCCCGACGAACCAATCGGTGCTGGGGCCGTGGACGAGCGCCTACCGTTGGACGAGCATCACCCCGACGACCGCGCCGAACGCGGGCCAGCCTAAGGGCAGCCACGTCACGCTGAGCGTCCGGACCCCCCGCGCCTCGTCGCGCATCCTGGGGCCAAACACCGCCGCGCCGTGGGAGCTTGACCTGACCAATGTGGACCGCGTGGCGGTGACGGACCTGATGCTGGAGATCACGGCCAGCAACGGCGCGACGCTCCAGTCCATCCAGGGGCTGCCGAGCCAGCCGCCTTCGAGCCGCTGGCTCATCCCCCTTGGCGCTCTGCCGCCTGGGCCGCGGGCGCCCATCACCGTCACGGCGGGGCTGGGCAGCAACGTCGCCGGCATCGGGGCGGTCAGCGTGACCGCTGCCGTGAAGAGCCCTTCGCCCAGCGGGGATGTGGTCCTGGCTCAGTCGGGCGCGAGCCGCGCAGTGGACAGCAAGCCGCCGCAGGTGACGATCGCCCTGCCCAGGAACGCGACAATGCGCAGCGGGCGGCAGACCGTGACCGGCGCGGCGAGGGACCAGACGGGGCTTGGGTTCGTCGAAGTGCGGGTGAACGATGGGCCGTGGGTCGTCACGCCGTCGGAGGTCGGCGGCATCTTCACCAACCTCGGTTGGAAGATCGCCATTGACGTTCCCGCGAGCGGCGAGTTCGTCGTCCAGGCGCGCGGCCACGACATCTTTGGGCAGGTCAGCCAGCCGGTGTCGGCGGCCGTTACCGTGGACAACACACCGCCGCAGGCAAGCGTGGCGCTCGCCGACTTCGCGCCCCTCAAGGGGCGGATCGCCACCATCACCGGCGCGGCCTACGACCCGGCCCCGTTCACCGCTTACGGCGGGATCGAGAAGGTGGAGGTCTCGATGGACGGTGGGCCGTGGCGGGTAGTCCCCGGTCCCTACATCGCGGCGGGCGCGTTCCCGCAAGCCGTCGTGCCGCGCCTCTGGCGCACCAACTGGACCTTGCCGTCCGAGGAAGGTGTCCAGCACTTGATCCGCGCCCGCGCCACGGACGCGGCCGGCAACGTCGGCGAGCCGTCTGCGCCTGTGGCCGTCAGGGTGGACAGCATCGCGCCTACGTCGGAGATCGTGTACCCGCGGCCCGGCGCCACGGTTCCCCAGGCGTGCCAGGGGCTGCCGCCGGACCAGCTTCTCGCCTGGGGCTACGCGACTGATGGCTGGGGCGTGGCGCAGGCGCAGGTCAGCGTGGACGGCGGGCAGACGTGGGCCGACGCTCAGACCGGCGCGGCGGCGGCAGCTCTGCTGGCAGGGGCGCTGTGTCCGGACACTGCCAAGGCGGACTCGACCGGGGCGGCGGGGACGCTGTGGGCGGCGAAGGTGGCTGCCCCGCGCGGCGCGGTCGCGCTGCGCAGCCGCGCGATTGACCGCGCCGGCAACGTCGAGGCGCTGAAGTCGCCGGTGCGCGTGCAGAGCGTAACCACGCCGGGGCAGAAGAGCTACACCCTCTACTTCCCCTACGTAGCGCGCGACTTCACGGGGTTAGGGCGCGCCGTCGCCGCGCAGCCATAGGCGGCCGACGGGTCTGGCCCCTCTCCCACTGGGAGAGGGGGCCGGACATGGGACGAGGTTACTCGAAACCTGCCCCTGTCCGCCCTTGCATCCCACGGGGAGAGGGGGCCAGGTTGAGCATGGGAAAGGCGGCGCGGCGCAGCATGGCGGAACCCATCGGCACGAGTCGCCCGTCGGCGCCGGCGAGGGCGAGGGCGGCGGCGTGCCAGGCGGGGTCGCCGCCGGCGAGGCGTTCCAGCGTCAGGCCGTAGCCCGGCCGGGCGGCATCCAGGAAGAACGGGCGATACGCCTGGGCCAGGTCTTGCGGCCACAGCTCGACGTCGGCCAGGGCGCTGTTCGGGTAGTGCTTTGTGGCGTGAAACGCCGGCGCAATGGGCTGAACGAATTGCAGCGCGCCGCGCCGAACGGCGTATTCCCCGTTGGGGTAGGCGACCGCCGCCACCTCGGTCTCGAAGCTGACCGCGACAGTATCCCCACTCTCCCAGCGTCGCTGGATCATCAGCAGATCGCCGCGTTGGGTGGGGGCCGACGCGATGCCGTTGACGCTGACGGCTGCGCCGGACGCCCAGCCCGGCTGCCGCAGGGC
This sequence comes from Anaerolineae bacterium, assembly GCA_046328525.1. Lineage (GTDB taxonomy): Bacteria > Chloroflexota > Anaerolineae > Epilineales > JAHCIE01 > JBDHWG01. Next base: position 8,961 of record JAXLWK010000017.1, on the reverse strand, counting down.
CAGGGTGAACGTCGTCGGCTGCGCGGGGGAAATCACGAGGCGCACCGTTTCGTCGAACGGATAGTCGGTGATCTCCTCGATCTCGACCGCGACACCCTCGATTACGGTCCGGACCCGGCACGCGCCATAGAGCAGCGCGGCCAGCCCCGGCGTGTCAGCCAGGCGCATCCACTGGCGGCTGACGTAGTGCGGCAGCAGGCGGATGGCGTTCGGGTTGCAGCAGCACGCCACATCCTCATGCGTCGGGGAGAACTTGAACCGCCCACCGCCGCCGTGAAACAGCGAGTAGCTGTCGGGCCGGGCGACGCGAGCGTCGAGGCGGGTATCCTGGGAGAGATAGGCGACGCCGCCGCCGCCGGGCAGGCGCGCGCCCTGGCCGGCGTTGAACAGCAGTGTCTCGACATGGTCCGCCCCCGTCCCGAACTTTTGGAGGACGCTGGTCAGGCTAAAGAGATACTCGGTGATGGTGCAGTACTCGTACGCGGCCTCAGGCAAAGGGAGGCCGTGAATCCCCTCGTCGCCGATCAGCGCGCCGCTCGGCAGAGTGCAGCGGCTCAGCTTGGCCTGCGCCAGCGCGAACGCGCGCGCCAAGTCGTCGCGGCCGGTCACCGCATACGCCCAGGCCAGGACGCGGACATGCTCGGCGGTGTGGACGGCGTGGCCGCTGAGAGGGCGGCGAGCATCGAGGAGGCTGCGCGTGGACATGTCGTCGTTGGCGAAGGGCAGCGGCAGGGCGCAGAAATCATCGTACAGCCACAGCCCGAAGTCACGGTAGCGCGCGTCGCCGGTCAGGGCAAAGAGCCACTCCACGACATCTACATAACATAACCCATGCGTCACCCCCGTAAGCGATGCCAGGGGATTGGCGGCGCTGCGGAAGTATGACCGCTGCGCCCCATACTGCGCCATCGTCAAGGCAACTGCGGTTTCGACGGCGTGCAGCGTCGCCGCGCGGCCGGTGAACTCGTAGTACGCCAGCAACGCCAGCAGGGCGCGGCTTTGCGCCCAAAGCTCGCCGTTTTCGCTATCCCCGTGCCGGTAGCGCCACGGGCGGGCATAGATGCCCAGATAGCCGGTCTCACCCTGCGTTGCCAACAGGTCGTCGAGCAGGGCCACGGCGCGCGCCTGAGCATCCTCGTCACCGCTCAGGAAGGCCATCATCGTGAGGCCCCACAGCCAGTTGCCGCGCGTCTCAGCGTCCCACCAGGCGAACTGCTCCGCCGACGCCGCGATCTGGTGGCGGAACAAGTTGTGGGCGGCGTGTTCGGTGAGCGTGTCCAGGCATGCGGCGAAGCCGACGCTGAGGTCCTGGCGCATCTGGTCGAGGAGCCAGCCGCGCGGCTCGATAGCGCCCAACGGGAGGGGATGGAAGAGGGAATGAGTTGGGGTGGTCATGGGATGGATGTGCTCCTCGTGCGGCCGGCTGTTGGCCTGTGGTTGTCCCTCTGGGGCTGCCAGTTACGGGCGGAGCGTGCAGAGCGCCTGGCGAATCTCGCCGAGGTGATACGCGGTATGCACGACCGTAGCGATGGCGCCGGCGACGTGTTCTTCGTTCGACCACGACTCTTGATCGGCGATTAGGGCACGGATGCCGGCGTAGGCGGCACGCAGCCGCGCCTGGATCGTGTCCCATTCGTCCGGTGTCACGGCCGATGTCGTGCGCCAGATTTCGCTCCAATCCACCCGTTCGTTCACGCCGCTGCGCACGGCGCGATCCACGACCTCCAGATAGAAAGCGGTGTGCTTGACCTGGGCGGCAAGGGTCGCGCACTTGCCGCCGACAGGGACAGACGCTTCCTCGGCCGAGATCGTCGCCAGCGTCTCGAACATGGACGTGCCTTTGTCGAGGTAGTAGCCCTGGACGTTGTCGAAGGTTTCGTCCAGCAGGGTGTACAGGGCGCCTGTGAAGTGCTCGGCTTGAATTTGTGAGGACATAGCTCTCCCATTGACCTCTCTATCTTGGCAAACGACGGTCGCTCAGCGGCCGGTCTCGTAGCGCAGGAACATGACGCCGGACTCAAACCGTCGTGTTTCGACGAGCCGCAGCTTGATGTCGTGGTCGAGGCTGGGAAAGGCGGGGATGCCGCTGCCCAGCAGCACCGGCTGGACGATGGGCTGGACCTCATCAATCAGGCCGAGGCGCATGAACGTCGCCGCCAGGTTGGCCCCGCCGACGCTCAAGTCCCTGTCCGATGCGGCTTTCAGCCGGTGGATCTCGTCCGGCACGACTTCTCGAACCAGCCGCGCGTTCCACTCGACTCGCTCCAGCGTCCGCGAGAACACGAGCTTGGGTTTGTCGCGCCAGATGCGCGCGAAGTCAACCTCGACCGCCGCCGCCGATGGGTCCTGGTCCGCGGTCGGCCAGTAGGCGGTCATGGTCTCGTAGAGTCGCCGCCCATACAGAAATACGCTCTCGGCGCGCGCCTGGTCATTGGCGAAGGCGTGCAGCTCCTCGTCAATGAGCACCCAATCGAGCGCGCCGTCCGGCCGCGCGATGAAGCCGTCGAGTGATACCATCATCGAATAGATCAACTTGCCCATAACCCTCCTGTAGTTGAGTATAGCCGCCGCGCCGAAAAGCGGCAACAGCGGCCGCTGCGCCGTGCCTGGCAGCGCTACACGCCAAACGGCGGACCATCCATCGGCGACTTGACCCAGCCTGGACCTTGCTTATAATCATGCTTGCTGGTCAGTCGTGCGTGGACAAGATGGGCCAATAACCCCTTTTATCCAGCGTTCCCCCCACTGATTCACGCCCACGGTTCGTTCGCAGTTCTTCGAGGAATAGGATGTCATCCCGCCGCAATCCTCGCAGGCGCGCCGCGTTTCCCGCTGCCGCGTCGTCTACACGCGGCAGCGGGAAAACCTGGCCGGCCAGCGTCACAGGAATAGTGCGTCGCAAGCGGAGAGCGCCTTCGGCGAGCCTCCCTCGCGTTGGCGCGACGTCCCTGTCCAGCGTTCCCACTCCCATCACGAGCTTCGTCGGGCGCGAAGCCGAGCTGTCGCGCCTGCAGACGGCGCTGCGCGAGCCTGGAAACCGCCTCATCACCCTGACCGGGCCGGTCGGCTGCGGCAAGTCCCGGCTGGCGATGGCGGCGGCGGCCGCCCTGTCGGACAGCTTCGCCGACGGCGTCGCGTGGGTGGATCTGAGCGAGACTGCCGACGCGCACGCCGCGCTTGACGCGGTCGTCGCGGGCGTGAGCCGCGTGGTGAGCGGGCGAGTCACGTCGCCGGAGGAGCTGCCCAAGGCCCTGGCGGCCGCCTATCTCCTGCTGGTTCTCGACAATTGTGATGCGGTGGTGGCGGGCATCCGCTCGTTCGTGCGACAGGTGCTCCAGGCGTGTTGCGAGGTGCGCGTGCTGGCGACGAGCCGCCAGGCGTTTCACGTGCGCGGCGAGACGCTGTGGCCTGTGCCGCTCCTCGAATGTCCGCCGGCCGTCTCGATCTGGGCGGGGGAACGGGGGGCGCTCAATGCAGGGGCTTCGGAGTCCGAACTGTTGGCGCAGGACGCGGTGCGCCTGTTTGCGGACCGGGCCGCGGCGGTGTCGCCGGGGTTCGCGCTGACGGAGCAGAACGCGGCCACGATTGCCCGCCTGTGTCAGCGCCTGGAAGGGAACCCCCTGGCGATCGAGCGGGCGGCGGCCACGATTCGGGTCTTGACCCCTGGCGAGCTGGCTCTCTGGCTGGCCGACACCGTGCGCGTTCTCGACAACCCGCCGGATGCCAGGCTGGGACGGCCGCGGGGACTCTGGGCGACGCTGGCGCACGATTACGGGGCGCTCTCCGAGGCCGAGGGGCGGCTGTTTCGCCATCTGGCGGTGTTCAAAGGCGGCGCGACGTTTGACGCGATTCGGGCCGTCGTCGGCGCTGACGCCGCCCCGATAGACATCATGCGTCGGCTGGCGCGACTGGTGGATCGGTCACTGGTGGTGGCAGAGTCGAGCGGTGGGCAGACGCGCTACCGCCTGCCGGCGCCGGCGCAGGAGTTCGGCTGCGAGCAGCTGGAGCTGAGCGGCGAAATCGCCCTGGTGCAGCAAGCCCACTGCCACTTCTACCTGGCGCTGGCCGAACGCGCCAATGAGCTGGTTCGCGCCGGAAACTCGGCCGAGGGGGTCGCGCAGCTTGACCTGGAGCAGGCCAACCTCGAAGCGGCGCTGCGCGTCGGTCTCGAAGATGACCCTGGCGCGGCCCTGCGGCTGGCCGGCGCTCTGGCGCGCTATTGGGAGGTGCGCGGCTACGTGACGACGGGGCGCAGATGGCTCGAAGACGTGCTGGCGCGCGCGCCGACCGACGCATCGCCGGCGCGCGCCCTGGCTCTCGACGGCGCCGCGGTTCTGGCGCACAACCAGAGCGACTATCGGCGCGCGCGTGAGCTGCACGAAGCGGCGCGGGAAATGTGGCGCGAGCTGGGCGACAGCCGAGGGATGGCCTTCTCGCTCTACAACCTGGCGATGCTGGCGAAGAGTAGCGCTGATTATGCCGAGGCCGCCCGCCTGTTCGAGCAGAGCCTTTCGATCTTCCGCACCGTCGCCGACCATGCCGGCTACGCCCACGCCCTGCTCAACTATGGCATCTTGAAGCATGTCCAGGGTGAGTACCGCGCCTCAACGGCGCTGTTCGAGGAGAGCCTGACAGAGATGCGCCGGCTGGGGGATAGCGCGGGGCTGGCGGCGGCGCTAAGCAATCGCGGCCTGGCGGCGCGAAACCAGGGCCAGTACGTCGAAGCGGAGGCGCTGCACACCGAGGCGCTCGCCATCCGCCGTTCCCTCGGCGATACCCTGGGCATGGCGTTGTCGCTAACGAATCTCGGCTTCCTGGCCTACGACCGACAAGACCTGGGCGGCGCGGAGGACTCGCTCCAGCAGGCGCTTGCCTACTTCCGGGACGTGGGGAACCCGTGGGGGGTGGCGTTGTCGCAACTCGGGCTGGCAGGGGTGGCGGCTGAACGCGATGCTTTCAGCCAGGCGATCCAGCTGGGCAGTCAGGCGCTGGCGCTCTACAAAGACGTGGACTACCAGTGGGGCATCTCCATGGCGCAGTACACCCAGGCCAGAATCCTCCTTCGCGCGGGGAATGCGGTCGGTGCGCTCGAAGCGTGCCAGAGAAGCCTCGCGGTGCGGCGTGAGATCCGCGACCGCCACGGGATCGCCGAATGTTTGGAGCTTATCGCGGCGGTGGCGGTGGCGCAGGGCCTGGCGGAGGCGGCGGCGCGGCTCGATGGCGCAAGCGCCGGGCTGCGGCGGCTCATCAACGCGCCCCGCTCCCCGATGGAGACGGCTCAGCTTGAGCGCGCGCTGGCAGCGGTGCGCGGGGCTGACCCGCCGCGCTACGCAGTGCTGCACGAGGCCGGCGGCCGAATGTCATTGGACGATGTGATTGACTATGCGCTGCAGCCGAGCCTGGAAGACCTCGCTGGAACGCCGATTAGCGCGCCGAGCGCGCCGCTTCAGCCGCTCCAGACACGCTGGCTCGCGCCGGACGACGACGCGGTGTTCACCTTGCGGATTCACGGCCTCGGCGTGACCCAGGTCTATCGCCAGGATCGCCTGCTGACGTCGGCCGATTGGACGTATGCCAAGCCGCGCGAGCTGATGTACTTTCTGCTCGCCTATCCGACGCGAACCAAGGAGCAGATCGGCGTCGCCCTCTGGCCCGATGCGTCACCAACCCAGCTCCGGTCGGCCATCCACTCGGCCCTGCACCGCCTGCGGCGGGCGTTGGGGCAGCACGACTGCGTGCTTGTGGAGGACGAGTTATATGCCTTCAACCGTAACATTTCCTATTGGTACGACGTTGAAGTATTCGAGGCGCACCTGGAGGCATCGGCCCGTCTGCATGGCGAACTCTCGCCACAGGCTATCCATCACCTGGAGGCGGCGGTGGGGCTGTACAAGGGTGACTTCCTCGAAGGCGTTGCCGGCGCGGCGGAGTGGGTGTTCCTCAAGCGCGAGGCCCTGCGCCAGAGTTTCATCGCCGCGCTCTTGACGCTGGGCCAGGTGTTCTTCGCGCAGCGCCGCTACGATCGGGCGGCCGAGACCTATCGGCGCGCGATTGGCGTGGACAGCTACCTGGAGGAGGCGCACCGCGAACTGATGCGGTGCTACGTTCGGCAGGGTGAGCGCAGTCAGGCGATCCGCCACTATCGGCATCTTGTGGACATCCTTAATCAGGAACTGCACGTCCTGCCGGCGCCGGAGACGACGAGCCTGTACGAGCGGCTGATAGGCGGTTACGGGATTTAGAATGTGTCCCCGATATGCCAGGCAGGGTCAAATCCCCGCCTTGTCAGTACAACGAGACACTATTTGTAGCCCTACGGATACATTCACGCACTATAAAGCGATTCCTCAAGCGATTCCTAAAGCACCGAGAGCTATACTTATGATTGTGTCCTGTAAATTGCGTTGAGGGTTCCGAATGCAAACTGGGCTGGGGCGCTGGAGGGGAGCGCCGCCCGCCCAGAGCGTCAATATGCCTTAACCGACTTCTGGACAGCGTCGTCCACGTGACGCCCCCCCCGTCCACTCGTGGCTCTACCCCCCAGATAGAGCAACTCAGTTGCGTTCGCTGATCGCTGAGAGGTATCCCCCCGCCTCTCGACAGGTTCGCGTTCCCTTGCGGCGTCGTTAGTCCAGCCCGTTCCGAGAGTGTGTCGCTGTATCGTTAGGCAGGTGCTGGACTCATTCTTACATACATGCTGCGCCGTTCAGCGCATGCGCTGTAGGCCCCTCTCAGCATATCAACCGTTGACCCGGACACACTCGTGCACGGATCGGCGGAGCCTGGTCCGCCGCCAACCCCAACCCCACCCCGAAGCAGGAACAGAGGCAATGAGTCAATCACGGTACGTGATGCGTTCGACCGAGACTCAGATCACGAGATCAGCCTGGTACGCCCTCTACACCAAGCCTCACGCTGAGCGCCAGGTGAGCCAGGCGCTCGCCGCGCGCGGACACGAAACATACCTGCCGATGATGCCCGTGTGGCGCGCGCGGCGCCGCCGCATGGAGGAAGAGCCGCTGTTCGCGTGCTACAGTTTCGTTCACCTGGACCTCGACGAGGTCGCACTGTCCCAGGTGAACTGGCTGCCGGGGCTGCGCAATGTCGTCAGCCTCGGCGGTGAGCCGACACCTCTGCCAACCGACGTCATCGAGCACATACAGAAGCGCGTGCGCCAGATGACCGGCACACCCCAGAACGTGCTGCGCGCGGGCGACCGGGTGCGCATTACCGACGGCCTACTGAAGGACCTGGAAGCCGTGTTCGAGGGCCACCTCAGCGGCTTCGAGCGCGCCCAGATCCTTGTCGAGGTCATGGGCCGCTTCACGCGCTGCGACGTCAACACCGAGAGTCTCGAGCGGTTCTAGCCGCGCCCCGGCCGGGTGTTGCCCACCGAGCGCCGGCGTTTCTAACCCCTTCCATGTCTAACTTACAGGAGCGATCATGCTGATCGCGCGGGCCCCAGTTCGCGTCAGTTTCGGCGGCGGCGGGACCGATCTCGCGGCTTACTACCAGCCCTATGGGGGCATGGTGGTGAGCGCGGCCATCAACAAATACTTCTACACGATGATCTCCGCCGCCCGGCCGGGCGATGGCGTCCAGATTGTGTCGTCTGACTATCACACGTTCTACCGCCACGACCCCGGCCAGCCGGTTTTCTGGAAGGCGGGCCTGGAGTTGCCGCGCGCGGCCCTCAGCCACTTCGGCGTGGAGCGCGAGTACAACGTGTTCCTCGCTTCGGAGGTGCCGCCGGGCACGGGGCTAGGGTCATCCGGCAGCGTGGCCGTCACACTGGTGCGCGCCCTCAGCACGCTGTGCGACATCCCCCTCTCGCGCCACGAGATCGCCGAGACGGCGGCGCACATCGAGATCGAGAAGCTCGGCCTACCTGTCGGCAAGCAGGACCAGTACATCGCGGCGTTTGGCGGAGTGAACGTGATTCGCTTCGGCGACGACGGTGTCACGGTTCAGCCGCTCCAGGCGAGCGACGACACCCTGCGCCAGCTCGAAGAGCGGCTGCTGCTCTTCTTTACCGGCAGCACGCGCGAGTCCTCGAACATCCTGCACCAGCAGAAGCGCGCCAGCGAGGCCGGGCGCGGCCCGGTCGTGGAGGCGCTGCACGTGATCAAGGCGCTGGCGGAGGAGATGCGCGCGATGCTGGAGGCCGGGGACGTGGACGGCTTCGGGCAGCTGATGGACGAGGGATGGCAGCAGAAGAAGCGCCTCGCGCCCAATGTCAGCAACACCGCGATTGACGGCTACTATGCCCTGGCGCGCGAGCATGGCGCCGTCGGCGGCAAGGTCACGGGGGCGGGCGGCGGTGGCTTCCTGATGCTGTACTGCCCGCCGGGGCGGCAGGCGGACGTCACACAGGCGCTGGAGGGCGAGGGGCTGGTGCGCATGAACTTCGTCTTCGACTACCAGGGCGCGACGGTTGTCCTCAACACGTTGCCGCGTGCCAACGGCTGGTACTCGCGTCCCGCCTGGTTTACACAAGCAACCGCAATGGCTCATCGATAGGCACGCAAACCGATGCACGTCCAACCGTTCCTACGGCAGCACAAGTTCCTGCTCCTTGCGCTGATATTGAACATGATGCTCAGCCTCGCGGCGTTGCATACCGTGCAAATTGGGCAGCCCGCCGACGATGCCAGCTATATAGTCTTGTCCGAGGGCCTGGCGTCCGGGCATGGTCTCCGCTTGATCAACTTCCCGTCCATGCCGCCAGAGACTGCATTCCCGGCTGGTTGGCCCTTCATGTTGAGTCTGCTCGCTGTTGTCGCACCCGGTAACTACGAGTTGACGCGCCTCCTGTCATTCGTGTTCACGAGTGCCAATGTTATGCTCGTCTATCTGTACCTACGCCCGTACGTCGGAGACGCATTGACGAACGTTGCCACATTGTTGTTTGCAGTGGCCCCAGCAATCGTGCTCTCGGCGGGCTCCCCGATGTCTGAGCCT
>JAXLWK010000016.1:0-56086 GCA_046328525.1 Anaerolineae bacterium | reverse complement strand
GCGGCTTGCGACGGCGCTAGCCAGGGAGTATAGTAATTGCTCAGGCCACGCAGCGTCAAAGAAGCGCCGTGCGGCGACAATGACTGTTTGCGAAAGAATTGAAGGAGATTATTGAAATGAAGGCGGGCATCATATTCGGCCTCTTGGCGCTAGGCCTCGGCGCGAGCGTCACCATGATCAGCGCCGTCTGTCTGCCACCGTTCGCCCTGCTGGTCGGGCTGGGCGCGGGCTACATGGGCGGCTACTTCGATCAGCCGACGGAGAGTCGGGGGGCGATGCGCTCGGGAATGTGGGCCGGCTTGATCGCCGGCATCTTCATGGTGGCGGGGCAAATCCTGGGGACTGTGGGCGCTGCGACATTTCTCGGCCCGACGCGCTCGGCGCTCATCATGCAGAGTCTGGGGATACCCGCGTACAGCCCGCCCGGCGCGTCCTTCGGCTATGTCTGGGGGCTGGTCGGCCTGCTGCTCATCGTCGGCGTGGTGAACGTGCTCGTCATGGCCGGCACGGGGGTCGTGGGTGGCGCGATATGGTGGCAGTCGGCGGGGCGGCGGGCCGCGCCAGTGGCGGCGGCTGAGGCGGGTGCGGGGCCGACCGGCGAGCCGCAGTAGCACACCTTAACGGTTGACTGCAACGGCGAAGTCACTTATATTAAGTCAGCCCAAACACAGCCATATCAGACGGGAGATTCCAGCCATGACCCAGCCCACCATGACGTCTGACCCGCCTGGCGAACGTCCGACCACCCATATCCCTGGGAAGGTCAAAACGTGGCCTGGTGCATTCGACTTCGCCTATCTTCAGGCGTTCGAAGCGAAGATGTTCATCGAAGGCCCGCAGACCGAGCGGCGGCTCATGAACTTCTTCGTCCTCCTGTTGCTGGCGACGGTGATTGCCACGTTTGGTCTCCTGTCGGCCTCGACAGCGACGGTCATTGGCGCGATGATCGTCGCCCCGCTGATGGGTCCGATCATGGCGACGGCCGCCGCTGTCGTCATGGGCTCCTGGCAGCGCGCTCTGCGCGCCCTGGCCCTGGTCGTCGTCGGCGTCGCATCCGTCGTGGCGCTGTCCACCCTACTGGGCCTTGCTGCGCCCGATATCACCATCTCCTTCACGGAGAATAGCGAGCTTGCTGCGCGCGTCTCGCCGGGCCTGTACGCCCTCATCACGGCGCTGGCGGCGGGCGCGGCAGGCGCGTTCATCGTGGAGCGGGCCGAGATTGCCGACTCGATGGGCGGCGTCGCCATTGCGATTTCCCTCGTCCCGCCGCTGTGCGTCGTCGGGATTGCGCTTTCGGTGGGCCAGTGGGCCGACGCCTGGGGCGCGATGCTGCTGTTCCTGACGAACTTTCTGGCGATCTTGTTCGCCGGTGGTCTTGTCTTTCTCATCAGTGGGCTAGGACGGGTGGCGACAACGAAGGAAGAGGTCATCGTCCGCCGTCGCGCCTTTGCGCTCATCATTGCCGCTGGCGTCCTGATTACCATCCCCTTGAGCGTGACCTCTTACAATGTCCTCAGAGACACCAACGATACCCAGAAGGCCACCGCGGCCGTGCGCGACTGGCTGGGCGCTACGCCGAGTCGAATCGTCGCAGTGCAGGTGCATGGCGGGGAGGTGGATGTGACGGTGGCCGGCCAGACGGACACCTTGCAAGCGCAGCCGCTGGCGAACCGCCTGTCCGCGATTCTCCAGCGGCCCATCCTGGTTTACCTGCGCGCCATTCCGGCGCGCTTCGATACGATGCCCAGCGCAAGCCCATGACGCGCCCAGCGGCTTGTCACGCCGCTCGCGCCCGAGGAGCTATTCCTTCCGGCCCTGGCTCATCTCATCCCATTGACGACAGGAGCAGCAATCATGACGGTAGAGAACCGAGAGTCGGAGCGGCTGACCCAGGCGCGGACGCACCAGGTCCCCTGGCGCAAGTGGGGGCCGTACCTGAGCGAGCGCCAGTGGGGGACGGTGCGCGAGGACTATAGCGACAGCGGCGAGGCGTGGAACTATTTCACCCACGACCAGGCCCGGTCGCGGGCGTACAAGTGGGGCGAGGACGGCATCGCCGGCATCTCCGACGACAGGCAGGCGCTGTGCTGGGCGCTCGCCGTGTGGAACGGCCACGATCCGATCATCAAGGAGCGGCTGTTCGGCCTGGCGAACTCGGAGGCGAACCACGGCGAGGACGTGAAGGAGTACTATTTCTACCTCGACAGCACGCCGACGCACTCCTGGATGAAATACCTCTACAAGTACCCGCAGGCGGCGTTCCCCTATGACGACATCGTGCGCGTCAACGGTCAGCGCACCCGCGAGGAGATGGAGTACGAGCTCATAGACACCGGCGTCTTCGACGCCGACCGCTACGTCGACGTCTTTGTCGAGTTCGCCAAGGTGGACCCGGAGGACATCCTCATCAAGGTCGCGGCGGCCAACCGGGGGCCGGAGGCCGCGACGCTCCACATCCTCCCGCACCTGTGGTTCCGCAATACGTGGTGGATGCAGGCCGACGCGAAGATGCCGGTCCTCAGCGAAGCGGACGCCCTGCCATATGCCCGCGTGGTCGCCGCCCAGCACCCGGAGCTTGGCGCGTACTACCTGTACATCGAGGGGCCAAGCGAGCTGCTGTTCACCAATAACGAGACCAACACAGCGCGGCTGTGGGGCGAGCCAAACAAGACGCCCTACGTCAAGGACGGCATCAACGACTACCTGCTCCACGGCCAGAGCGACGCGGTCAACCCGGACAAGACGGGGACGAAGGCGGCGGCGAATTGCGAGTTCACGGTAGATCCGGGTGCGACGGCGGTGCTGCGCATGCGCCTGACGCGCACACCGCCCGGCGCCGACTATCTGCCCTTTGGCGACGACTACGAAAGCACGTTCCAGGCGCGGCTCCAGGAGGCCGACGATTTCTACGGCTCCGTCACGCCGGCGTCGTTCAATGAAGACCAGGCGAACGTGATGCGCCAGGCGCTGGCCGGCATGCTGTGGAGCAAGCAGTACTATATGTTCGACGTGGACCGCTGGCTGGAGGAGCACAACGCGAACCCCATCCTGGGCATGCGCCGCCAGTTCCGCAACCGCGACTGGTATCACATGTTCAGCGACCACGTGATCTCCATGCCCGACAAGTGGGAGTACCCGTGGTTTGCGGCGTGGGACCTGGCGTTCCATACAATCGCGCTCAACATCGTAGACCCGGATTTCGCGCGGGATCAGCTCAAGCTCATGCTGCGCGAGGAGTATCAGCACCCGTCGGGCCAGATCCCGGCCTACGAGTGGAACTTTAGCGACGTGAACCCGCCGGTGCACGCCTGGGCGACGCTGTCCAACTTCGGCGACGACCTGGACGAAAGCCCGGCCGAGCTACCTTTCATCAAGTCCGCGTTCAAGAAGCTCCTGCTCAACTTCAACTGGTGGGTGAACCGCAAGGATCCGTTGGGGCGCAACGTGTTCAACGGCGGCTTCCTGGGCCTCGATAACATCGGGGTGTTTGACCGCAGCTCGGCGCTGCCGACCGGCGGCGTGCTGGAACAGGCGGACGGGACGGCGTGGATGGCATTCTACTGCCTCACCATGCTGGAGTTGTCGGCCAAGATCGCCATGTACGACCCCAGCTATGAAGACTTCGTCCTGAAGTTCCTGGAGCACTTCCTGTGGATCGCCGGCTCGATGGACCGCGTTGGCGACAACAAGGACGAGCTGTGGGACGAGGAGGACGGCTTTTTCTACGACGTCTTGATTATGCCTGACGGCACGGCCGAGCGCATCAAGGTGCGCTCGATGGTGGGCCTGCTGCCGCTCATTGCCACGTCGGTGTTCAACGAGGCGCCCCTGCGGCAGTTCCCTTCGATCCGCGAGCGGGCGCTCACCTTCATCCGTCGGCGGCCGGAGTTGGTCGCCAATATCCATCCGCTAGACAAGCCGGGCAAGAACGGACGACTGCTGGTTTCCGCGGTCAACGAGGCCAAACTGCGGCGCATCCTGGCCCGCATGCTCGACGAGGAGCGCTTCCTCAGCCCGTATGGGATCCGCTCGCTGTCGCGCTGGCACCTGGAGCATCCCTACGTCATCAACGTCGGCGGCCAGGAGTACACGGTGCAGTACCTCCCGGCCGAATCGAACACGGGCATGTTCGGCGGCAACTCCAACTGGCGCGGGCCGATCTGGATGCCCGTCAACGCCCTCCTTGTGCGCGCCCTCCTCCAGTTTTACTCGTACTACGGCGACGACTTCAAGGTCGAGATGCCGACTGGCTCGGGTAACTACGTGACCCTGTTCGAGGTGGCGAAGGGGATCAGCGAGCGCCTGGCGAGCATCTTCCTGCACGATGCCGCCGGCCGGCGGCCGGTCTACGGCGGCACAGAGAAGTTCCAGAGCGATCCCTACTGGCGCGACAACATTCTCTTCTACGAGTACTTCCACGGCGACAACGGCGCAGGGCTAGGGGCGAGCCACCAGACCGGCTGGACCGGGGTGGTCGCGCGTCTGATGCAGATGGCCGGCGTGCTTAAGCCAGAGGACATGTTCAAGGCCAGCGTCCACTTCAATCTCGATGCGTATGTCGAGGACGCGGTCGAGTCGGCCGAGATGGCGGCCGCCGAAGAGACTGAGGAAGACGACGCCTCTATGCCTTAGGCGGCCGGGATGTGGACTTGCAGAGCGCTGCGCCACGTCGGGACGGGGCGCTCGCGTCGAAGAGAGGGATGATGGAGTATCGCTCGCTGGGGCGAACCGGCGTGAAAATCGCGCCGCTGTGCCTGGGGACGTTCAACTTTGGCAACCCGACGCCCGAGGATGACGCCGCGGGCATGGTCGGGATGGCGCTCGACGCCGGCATCAACATGCTCGACACGGCCGACAGCTACACGGCCGGCGAGAGCGAGCGCATGATCGGGCGCATCCTGGCGGCCAATGGGCGGCGCAGCGAGGTGTTCCTGGCGACGAAGGTGTTCTACGCCGTGGGCGGCGGCCCCAACGACGCGGGCGTGTCGCGGCTGCACATCATCCGAGCCTGTGAGGCGGCGCTGCGGCGTCTCCAGACCGACAGCATTGACCTGTACCAGCTTCACCGCCCGTCATTCGAGGTGCCCGTGGACGAGACGCTCGGCGCGCTGACGGACCTGGTGCGCCAGGGGAAGGTGCGCTACATCGGCTGCTCGACGCACCCGGCCTGGAAGGTGATGGAGGCGCTGATGGTGAGCGAGCTGAAGGGGTATGCGCGCTACATCTCGGAGCAGCCGCCGTACAACTTGCTCGACCGACGCATCGAGAACGAGCTTGTGCCCCTGTGCCAGGCGCATGGCCTGGGCATCTTCCCGTGGGCGCCCCTCGCCCAGGGCGTGCTGGCCGGGCGCTACGCCGATGCCGCCGACTTCCCGGCCGAGTCGCGGGCGGCGCGGCGGGGCGGCATCTACGCCGAGCGCGTGACGGCCGCCGGCATCGAGGCCGGCCGGGCGTTCGCGGCCCTGGCGCAGCAGTTCGGGCTGCCGGCCGCCCAGCTCGGCCTGTTGTGGGTCAAGGACCAGCCGGGTGTCACCGCGCCCATCTTTGGCCCGCGCACCGCGGAGCAGCTCGCCCAGGCCCTGCCGATCCTGGACATGCGGCTGACGGACGAGATGCGGGCGGCGTGCGACGCCCTGTCGCCGCCGGGCAGCGCGGTGGTGAACTTCCACAACACGGCGGGCTGGATGAAGATGCAGGTCTCCTGACCGCGCCTGACGCAAAAGACAGCGGGCGCCCCCACGCGGGGGCGCCCGCTGCTATATGGCGAAGTCCTCGCCACGCCACACGCCGTTGGTCGGCGCGTGCAGCTCGTCGTGCTTGTGATGCTCGACCTGCATCTCTAGCTCGTCCACGCGCTCCATGAGCGACGTGATGGCGGTCGTGATGGTGTCGGGCAGCATGGTATGCTCGAGGTCGGGGCGGTGGGGTACCGCCGGCTGCTTGCTGCGCACAACGACCTGCCCCGGCACGCCGACGACGACGGAGTTCGGCGGCACGGACTTGACGACCACGGCGTTCGCGCCGACGCGGCTGCCTTCGCCGACGGTAATCGCGCCGAGAATCTTCGCGCCCGCGCCGACGACAACTTCGTCGCCCAGGGTGGGGTGGCGCTTGCCCTTGTTGAGGCTCGTTCCGCCGAGCGTCACGCCGTGATAGATGGTCACGTCGCGCCCGATCTCGGCGGTCTCGCCGATGACGACGCCCATGCCATGATCAATGAATAACCCAGGGCCGATGGTCGCACCGGGGTGGATCTCGATACCCGTCAGGAATCGGGTGATCTGGGAGACGCCGCGGGCCGTCAACTTGTAGCGCTTTAGCCACAGGTGGTGCGCCAGGCGATAGCCCCACAAGGCGTGGAGGCCGGGATACCACAGCACGATCTCCATCGGATTGCGCGCGGCCGGGTCCCGCTGCATCACCGCCTGAACGTCGAGACGAAGAGTGGCGAACATACTGCCCTCCCGCGTGTTGCTCAGTCTGCCAGGTCGGCGAACAGCGCCGTGCTCAGGTAGCGCTCGCCGAACGATGGGATAATGACGACGATCAACTTACCTTCGTTTTCGGGCCGCTTAGCGACCTGGACAGCCGCCCACGTGGCTGCGCCCGACGAGATGCCGACGAGCAGCCCTTCCTTGCGCGCCATGTCCCGCGCCGTGGCGAAGGCGTCCTCGTTCTTGACCTGGACGATCTCATCGTAGATTTCGGTGTTGAGTACCTTCGGGACGAAGCCCGCGCCGATGCCCTGGATGGGGTGCGGGCCTTTGGGCTGGCCGGACAGGACGGCAGACGCCGCCGGCTCGACGGCGACGGCGCGGAACGAGGGTTTGCGTGCCTTGATGATCTCGCTGACGCCGGTGATGGTCCCGCCTGTGCCGATGCCGGCGACGAGGATGTCCACCTTGCCATCGGTATCGCGCCAGATTTCCTCTGCCGTCGTGCGGCGGTGAATCTCGGGGTTGGCGGCGTTCTCGAACTGCTGCGGGACGAAGTACTTGGCCGGGTCCTGCGCCGCCAGCTCCTCGGCCTTGCGGATCGCGCCGCCCATGCCGTCGGGGCCGGGTGTCAGCACAAGCTCCGCGCCATACGCGCGCAGGAGCATGCGCCGCTCCTTGCTCATGGTCTCGGGCATGGTCAGGATGCACTTGTAGCCCTTGGCCGCGCACACCATCGCCAGGGCAATGCCCGTGTTGCCGCTGGTCGGCTCGACGATGATGGTGTCTTTGTTGATTTTGCCGGCGGCTTCCGCCGCCTCGATCATGGCCGCGCCGATGCGGTCCTTCACGCTGTGGGCCGGGTTGTAGAACTCCAGCTTCGCCACGACCTCGGCGACAGTGCCCTCGGTCACGCGGCGCAGGCGTACCAGGGGCGTGTTGCCTATCAACTGGGTGACGTCGTCTGCGATTCTCATTTGAACGCTCCTCTTGAATGACAGTGAAAACTGGGTGGCGACGACTCTCGCATCAACCGTGCCGCCAGCGAGCCAGCATCCCGCGACGCTGCATAGCAAAAGCCCCACCGCGCGGGTCGGCGTGTGGTGGCGCGCGGCCGCAAGCGATGAGGCAGGTGTACGCTATCGGAGGGACTCGGTGCAGGGAACGGCCAAGCCGGGGGCCGGCTCAGGCAGCGTGTTGCTCGCGGGCAGCGGAAGGCGCGAGTGCGCCGACGCTCATCGCTGGCAGACTCTGGCTCACGCGGGGATCAATCGGCTGTCCTGAGACTCCACCCCCGCACGCGACAGCGCGGCGGACGTGACAGGCGCGCGATTGCCCCGCTAGCGACAGATACAGAGCAACACGATCGAAGACATGCAACTCCACACACTGCGAGATGCCGATTACGATGATGGAATGATACAAACTCCGCCAGCGTCTGTCAAGCTGAAACGACCAACCACGCGCCGGCTGATGGGAATTTGTGCGCCGGGTAGGGTGACGGGATTATAATACAGAAAATGGCTGCTCTGCGCGCCTTCAATTCAATCCGAGGACATTGCAAGGGAAACGACTATGCTTAGGATCATCGTCATCATTGTGGCGATCGTGGTTGGCGGATTCCTCCTCATCCAGCTCATCCCTTACGGACACAACCACGCGAATCCGCCGGTCATCCAAGAGCCACAGTGGGACTCGCCGCAGACGAGGGAATTGGCCGTTCGGGCCTGCTTCGATTGCCATTCAAATGAGAGTAGTTGGCCTATCTATTCCAACATCGCACCCATCTCATGGCTTGTCCAGCACGACGTGGAGGATGGGCGGCGGAGCCTCAATTTCTCGGAGTGGAACAAGCCGCAGCGCGAGGCGCGCAACGCCGGCCGCGAGGTCCAGCGGGGCGAAATGCCGGACCCCAAGTACCTGCCGCTGCATCCCCAGGCGCGGCTGACCGACGCCGAGAAGCAGGCGCTGATCCAGGGGCTGAACAACAGCCTGCGCTAACCAAAGTCCTCTGAAAATACCCTGGGCTGTCATGCTGAGCGGAGCGGAGCATCCCCCGGCGCTTCGGGGGGCCCTTCGCTGCGCTCAGGGCGACAGCAATTTTCATCCGTCTGCTGGTGGACACAAGTCCATGAGGAACTGCGGGGCAAAGAAAGGCGGGGCGAGGTGTCTCTCGCCCCGCCTTGTCGCCTCTAGCGGCGGATCGTAATGTCGCCACCTTGCAGCAGCGTGGCTGAGTAGCCCGATGGGTAGGCGTCGGCGGGCTTGCCCGGGTCATTGTCGAAGACGATGGCGCCGGCCATGTCGGTAATCCGCAGGCGCACCTGGTCGCCGCTGTCGCCGTTGTCAATCACGCTCAGGACGAATGAGTAGCTGCCGCTGCCGTTCACGGTTCCCTTGCCCTTGACGGTCGCCTTGTTCCCGAAGATCGCCAGCGGTGTCATGAACTGGGTAGCCTTGAACGTGATGCTGGCGGCCGGGAACTGGAACGTCACCGCGCCGGTGGCCGTCCCCTTGATTTCGCGGGAAGGCCTGATGTTGAAGGCGACGTTGGCTTTGCCACCGGCGGGCGGCGTCGTGCCGCAGCCGGGCATCGCCGCCGGGCAGTTGACCCAGCCGCTACCTGTCACGAATGCGCCGGAGGATGCGACGACGGTCACGTTCGCCAGGCTCGACTGGCCGGAGGCGCCGGTGTTGCCGCTGACGGTCAGCTTGACGGTATACACGCCGGGCGTACTGTACGTGTGGCTCCCGGTGACCGTGCCGGCCCCGTCGGCTTCCGTCAACGCGCACTCTGGCGAGTTCGGGGGACAGGCCCCTGACCGGGTTCCATCGCCCCAATCCCACACCGCCGTGTGCGTCTTGGCCGCATCCGGGTCGGTGAACGTGGCGGTGAAGAACGCCGGCGAGCCGACCGTCTGGGCGGCCGATGGTCCGCTAATCGCGCCCACGGCCGGCGGAATGTTGCTGACGCTGAAGGTCGTCGTCGCCGTCGAGCCGAGGTAGCGGTCGCTGGTGAGCTGCACGACCGTGCCGTCGGGCAGCCGCGCCGGGGTCACGAAGTAGGCGGTCAGGGTGTACCGTCCGACCGGGAGCGACACCGGCCAGAAGGTGGCCCGACCGAGGTAGTCGGTGAAGGTGAAGAGGGAGGCGGAGCTTCCGCCGCACTGGGACACGTCTGCGCATGTGGCGACGAGGATGACTGACTGCTGCGTCACGGCGCGCTTCCTGGCCGAGTTGTCCGTCAGCACCGCGCTCCACGCGGGCGGAATGCCGGGGGTGTTCGTGTACGGCGGCGTCGGCTGGAACGACAGCGTTGTGCCGAGCTTGTTGATGGTCAGCGGAGTCTGCTGCGAGACGGGCAGATACGTGTCGTTGCCCGCGAAGCTGACCGCGACGTTGTACGCGCCCGGCACCTCGGAAAGCACCGGGGTGGGGGTGAGCGCGGCGCTGCACGTCGCATCTGTGGTGACGCGGGAGCGCTGCGAGCCGATGATGATCGTCACCGGCTGGCCCTGGAGCTGCGGCGGGCACGAGTCGCTGTTGGCGTCGAGCATCTGGACCGTGATCGGGAAGCTGTCGAGATAGGTTCCGCTCAGCGTACCGCTCAGCACCGGCTTGACCAGTGGTTTTGCGGTCTGGGTGGGCGTGGTCGGCTGAGTGCCGCCCAGCGGAAAGTAGCCGCCGCTGTTTGACGCCAGGCTGACGAGGCCGCTGCTGTTCACGGCCTGCACGACGTACAGGACTCCGCTCGGCGCGTTGGCGAGCGTGCCGCTCCACCGCCCGCCGCTGCCGCGCGTCAGGTCGAGGGAGGTCCACTGGCCGGAGCAAGCGCCGCCGTTGGGGCACGAGGTGTACGTGACCCAGACCTGCAACACGTCGGCGTCGGTGTTGCTGGTGACCGTGGCGTTGAACGTGACGTCGCTGCCCGACGCCGTGGTGTACACGTTGGCGATGGCGGGCGCGCCGACCGGGATGTCCGTGCTGGTGTTCGGGACATAGAACAGGCGCAGCGCCATGTTCGTGTATTGCCGCAGCGTCCCGCTCGCTGAGCTGAGCGACTGGGACTGGTACTGAGATGGCGTCAGGTTTAGCCAGGTCGGGCCGTTGTTCGGAGCCAGGGCGTCGAAGAAGTTGAGGCTCCACAGGGAGCGCGGGTACATGACCGCGCTGAAGAACTGCGGGTGGTACGCACTCTGCTCGAGCGCCGTCGCGCCGGTGAGGGGCGTGATGCTCGGTATGTCGGTGTACTGGCCGCCGCGGAAGCCGACGCCCCGGGCCACGTAGTTGGGCACGGAGACGTTCTTGCGCACGAGCGGCTGGACAGGCTCGGCGGCGCGGCTGACGACTCCGTCCGGGCCGGCCAGGTAGGTCGCGGCCAGGGCGTTGCCCGAATTGACCGGGTCAGGAACGTTGACCGTGGTCAAGGTCAGGGCGTCGGGGCCGCTGTTCAGCGCGCGCGTGACGTCGGCGAAGGCCACCTGGCCGCTCAGCGGTGTGACCGACGGCACGATGGACGCGGCGGCTGGAGCGCTCGTGCGCCTGGGCATGTTGACGGCGTACATCGGCAGGCCATACAGCGCCGTCGAGAGGAGGACTTTCTCGTCGAGGCCGCTGGGCGTCGCCAGGCCGGCGCGGTACGCCGTCTTGGCCTGCGCCAGGGCTTTGCCGATGGGGACCGGGCCGCTGCCCGTGTTAAGCTCCTGGGCGAGGTTGAGGTACAGCTTCTCGTGGTAGGCGATGAAGTCTGTGTCGCCCAGCTGGTACGAGGTCGCGGCGATAACCGTCGCCCCGCGCCCCTGGAGATTCTCGACCCAGTCGCCGCCCGTCGTGAGCTTGTCGGTGGCCGGTACGTCGAGGCCGAGGTGGCAGCCGATGCTCATGAGCACCGTGCCGACGAAGTTGCCGTCGGACTGCACGCTGGCCGCGTGGAACAGAGCGTTATAGTCGTAGTTCGCCGCCAGCGCCGAGTCTTCCGTGGCGTGAGCGCCGAGGAACACCAGGTCGTGGCCGCCCGGCGCGAAGAGCTTCTGCTTGAGGTCGTCCGTCGTCCACTTGACGCCGGTTCCCGTGGTGTCGCGGGGGCCGCCCGACCAGAGCAGCGAGCGATCGGTGCGCGCGCCTGCCATGCCGTTGTCGAACTGGTTCGCAACCTGCGTCGCCGTGTCGTAGAAGAAATCGTAGCCGCTCACCAGGCCCGACTGCGGCGTCAGGGAGCCATTCTTGCCGATGTAGGCGTCAATGACGGCGCTCGCCTGGGCCGCCGTCCCGACGAGGCGGCCGACGGCGAGGTCCACGTTCTGCAAGCTCAGGTCGGCGCGCGCGATGGTGTCGCGAGCGCCATAGAAGTCCTGGTTGAGGAGCATGTTGTAGCCGAGGGACGCGCGGGTCGCGCTCGTGTCCTTCACGGCCGGCCGGAAGTCTACCTCGCGCCCGCCGGAGACGTTGGAGTTGTCCGGCGAGCGGTAGTTTGGCAGCACGGCGTCGTCGCCGACCAGCACCACGTATTGCAGGTTGTTGGCGGCGCGGTAGGCGTCAATGGTGCGCTTGATCTCGGCTGCCAAGACGTTCGCGGCCGACGGGCACGCCTGGCCGGCGGTGAACTGCGCGAAGGCCTTCTGGACGCGCGCATCCCGGCCTACGTCAATGATGACGCCGTTCGTGGACGACGCCAGAGTCGCCAGCTTCGCTTGAAGGGCGGCCCGGTCGGTGTCGGAGCCGGCTAGGGGCGCGAGGCTGTTGGTGACAATGACCGTCTGCACCTGCGCCGGCGGCGTGTTGAGCTGCAACGCGCTCGGCGCGGTGGCCGTCACGGTCGGTGGGATGGGCGCGACTTTCGCGCACTCGCCGCACGTTCGGGTAATCTGGATACGGAACGGCTGCTGCGTGCTGTACGCGCCATTCAAGCCGCGCACGTGGACGTAGTAGTCGCCGCTGTTGTTGAAGGTCTGGCGGACGATGCGGCGCGGCGTGGCGCCGGGCTGCGTGTCCACGGCCAGCAGGCTCGCCGTCATGGCGTGGAGGCGGCCGCCGATGTCCAGCGGGCCGATGTCGAGGGGGCCGATGTCCAGCGGGCCGATGTCCAGCGGGCCGATGTCCAGCGGGCCAATGTCGAGCGGGCCGATGTCGAGGGGGCCAATGTCCAGCGGGCCAATGTCGAGCGGGCCGATGTCGAGGGGGCCGATGTCGAGGGGGCCGATGTCGAGCGGGCCAATGTCGAGCGGGCCGATGTCGAGCGGGCCAATGTCCAGCGGGCCAATGTCCAGGGGCGCGGTCTTCGCGCTGAGGAGAAGCGGATCGCGGAGGCTCGGGTTCTGATCGGCCAGGTTCGTGCGCGCCGTGCGCAGGTCGCTGAAGAGCGAGACGTTGTACGGGGCGGGCAGGTTGTCCACGCTGACGTCCACGGAGCAGCCCGGACCGATGGCCGTCTTGTACCAGGCGGACTGGCCGGGCGTCACGAGGAACTGCTGGGCGAGCGCAGTGTCCTGGCCCGCGGGCGGCGCGTCGCTGCCGAGCTGCCAGGCGGTGTACCACAGCTCGTTGCTGTTTTGCAGCGAGACGCACTGAGCGAAGGCGGACGTGTTGCCCGCGCTGTCGGTAGCCGTGGCGGAGATGCTTCCGCCGCGCTTGACGCCGGCCGGGAGTGAAGGGGCGGCGACGACAAAGGTGCGCGCGCCGTTGGGATCGAGGGTGATCTGCGTCTCGCCGAGGAACGTTGCGCCCTCGCCAGCGCCCGATGCGTCGCACGTCTGGTTGGCGAACACCTGCACCCGGTACGTCGTCGCGGCGGTTCCGCTGACGGTTCCCTGGACGGCGGAGCTGTTGCCGGCTCCCTGGGAGGCCGTCAAACCGGTGAGCGCGGCGAAGGTCAGGGCGGGCGATTGCTGGCTGTTGTTCGCGCCCGCCGCCAGGTTGATCCCCGCGCCGGTGTTGTCCTTGATCGAGTTGTTGAGGATAGCGTTGGCGCTGCCGCCATTGCCGACCTGGACGCCGTCGCCGCCGTTGCCGGAGATGGTGTTCCCGATGATCTGGACGTTCGTGCCGCTGCTCAGGATGCCGCTGCACGTGTTGCCGGTGATAACGTTCTGGCTGATGGTGACATTGCTGGCGCCGCTGGCGACCGTCACGCCACTGCACGACGCGCCGCCGGCGCTGCCATTGTTGGTGATGGCGCTGCCGGTGAGGGTGATGTGGCTGCCGCCGATGGCGACGCCGCTACCGCCGTTGCGGCTGATGGTGACGCCGCTCAGGGTCACGTGGCTGCCGTTGACGGCGACGCCGTTACCACCGAACCGCGTAATGGACAGGCCCTGGAGCGTGACGTTGTCGGCGTTGATGGTGACGAGGCTTGGGCCGGTCAGGCCGATCCCCGGCGTACCCGGCGTGATGTTAGGCTGAGTGCTGCCGTCAATGATGAGCGGCTGCGTGATGGGCGGCAGGGGCGATTGAAGGCTGATGGTCTGGCCGCCGGATCCGATGGTGAAGATGATCGCTCCGCCGCCGCCACCGCCATTGTTGTCCAGGATGGCCTGGCGGAGGGAGCCGTCGCCGCTGTCGCCGGTGTTCCCGACGATGTAGACCTTCGGGTATTTCTGCACTTCCACCGCGCCCATGTCTACCGTGGCCGCGCCATCGGCGTTGCCGTCCATGGGGCGTGGGGCGCCGCGTCCATCCAACGTGGGCGCACCGTCGTTGATGCCGGCGTCAATGGCCGGGCTGCCGGTTAGGGGCTGGCGGGTGAGCGTCGGGCCGCCGTTGTTCTGGAGCGGGCCGAGCCGGGGGTCCGTGTCGTTCAGCGAGCCTCTGGCCGACACAAACGGACACTGGCCGTCCGACGACAGGTTGCCGCCGTTGTCAACGATCAGCCCGATGGCGTTGCAGTTCGCGCCGCTGTTGCTCGCCAGGATGGTGTTCTTGACGAAGACGCGCCCACCTCGGGGATAGATGCCGGCGCCGCTGTTGTCGGTGATGGTGCTGTTGAGGACGGTGACGTCGTTGCCAGAGGCAAATCTCTGCGGCTGGACCGCGTCCTTGCCGACGCTGGGGGTCGTGACCGCCCCGCCGTTCAGGGCCGTGTTGCCCACGAGGGTGCTGTTGGTGATGCTGCCGCCGTCGCCGACCACAATCGCGCCGCCGTCGGGCGCTGTCGCCGAGTTCCCCTGGAAGGTGCTGGCGGTGATCGTCAGAGGCCCCTGGCTGAGAATCGCGCCGCCGTCGGTCGCCGTGTTGTTCGAGAACGTGGTACGATCCACGCTGATGGCGCTGCCATCCTTACCGAAGACGGCGCCGCCCTGGGCCGCCGAGCTATTGGTCACGCTGCTGTTCTGGACGGTCAGCGCTCCGGCAACATAGACCGCGCCGCCCTGGTCGCTGCCGGCGCTGCCGCGCGTGAGGGTGATGTTCTTCAATGTCAGGCGGCGGCCGGTGTTGACGCTGAAGATGCGCCGCTCGTTCTGTCCGTCCAGCGTGACGAGGCCGCCGCCGTCGAGTGTCACATCGGCGGCGACAGTCTTGGTGCTCGAGATGGGGATGGTGGTCGGCGCGGAGCACTGGAGCGTGACCGTGCCGCCGGCGGCTAACGCTGCCGTCAAGCCTGACTCGGTGCAATCCGTCACGCTGGCATCCGCGGCGGCCGGCGCTACGCCCGGCCACAAAATGAACAGCGCGAGTAGACCTAGAGCCAGGGCTACTCGTGCTGTGGAAACCGGAACCATCCTCAAGCGCGGAGGGTTGACGTGCATAAGTGTTTACCTCTACGAAGCCGTGCCCAGGATAAGTAATGACCGATACTGTGTAGTATTGGTAGCGCTCTCAGGCTGGTACTTACATTCTATTGCCAATGTGAAAGAACTTTAATGTTATGACAGGGCCATTTCGATGGCCTGGTCGAAGGTGAGGGTTCGCCCGGCGGCCCACGCATCGGTGGCTGCGCCGTCGCCGAGGCTCGCGCGCACCGGCGCGAGGGTCTGGGCCAGGCGCTTCTGCTCCGGCTCCGACAGGGGCGCGCCGACGGTCTCGCGCAGGGTCTCGGCGGCGGCGGCGAGGCGCAAGGCGCGCAGGGGCTGGTCCTCGACGGCGGCGAGCGAGGCAAAATCCTCGAGCAGATAGGCGATCGCGCCGCGGTCGCCCAGCTCGCGGTTCATCATCAGGCTCTCGGTGAAGAAACGGCGGGCGCTGGCGTAGTCGCCCAGCTCGCGCGCGACCTGGCCCAGGTTGTTCAGCCCATTCGCCACGCCCCAGCGGTCGCCCACTTCGCGGCGCAGCGCCAGGCTCGCCTCGAGCTGGGCGCGCGCCGCCGTGAAGTCCGAGGTGTCGCGGTAGATCATGCCGCGATTGTTGAGCGCGCGGGCCATCGCCAGCCGGTCGCCTAGCTCGCTGGCGAGCGCCAGGCTCTCGTCGTAGAATTCGAGCGCTTCGTCGTAGTTGCCTTCGAGGTGCGCGACGATGCCCAGGTTGTTCAGCAGCGTCGCGACGACGGCTTTCTCGCCAATCTGGCGGCGGATCTCCAGGCTCTGTTGCCACAGCTCGCGGGCGCGGTCGCGGTCGCCCTGCTGCGTCGCCACGGCGCCGGCGAAGTGCAGCGTTTGCCCCAGGCCGGCCTGGTCGTCGAGCTGCTCGAAGACTTCCTGGGCCTGCGCCAGCCACTGCGCGGCCTCTACATTCTGGTTGCGCTTGCGGAGCAGCCAGCCTATGGCGCTCTGGCAGCGGGCTTCGGCGCGTCGGTCGCCAAGCTCCTGGGCCTCGGCCAGCCCTCGCCGATACAGCGCGTCCACCTCGTCCCACCGCCCCACCAGTTCGAGCACCTGCCCTAGCTTGAGAAGAACCTCGACGCAATCCACGCCGTTGACCAGGGGCAGCAGGCGCTGGTAGTAGTCAATGGCGGCGTCGTTGGCGTAGGCGGCGTGGGCGGCGTCGCCGGCGCGCAGCAGGTACTCGCGCTTCTTGTCGTCGTTAGCGCTGTGGGAGTAATGGAACGCCAGGAGGTCGAGCTGCTGCTCAACCTGGTCGGGGTACTCGCGCTCGATGAAGTGCGCCAGGTTGCCGTGGAACTGGGTGCGCATAGCGGTCAGCAGGCTCTCGTAGGCCACTTCCTCGGTGACGATGTGCTTGAAGATGTAGATCGGCTCCGGTTCGGGCTGATCCTCCGGCGTGAGGTCGAGGCGATCCAGCGTGTTGAGGTCGGCCTTGACCTGCGGCTCTGGCCCCAGGCTCGGATACGCGCCCCACAGCCATCGGACGCGGAAGAGGCGGCCGATGACGCTGGCGACCTTGATGGTGATCTTCTGGCTTTCGGTGAGCTGGTCAATGCGGCTCAGGATGAGGCTGTGCAGGCTGGTGGGTAGGTCCAACCCGGCCAGCGCCTGAACATCCGTCGGCTCGATGCCGCGGTCGTTGAGGTAGTTGATCAGCTCTTCGATGTAGAAAGGGTTGCCCTGGGCGCGCGCCGTGAGCTGCTCGACGAACGCCGGCGGGACTGCCGCCTGGGCGCCGGTGAGCTGCTCGACTTTGAGCAGGATGAGCTGCCGCGCTTCGTCGGGGCTAAAGTCCTGGAGCGCCACTTCCGTGAAGTGCGGCAGGAGGGACACACTGGGGGCCTGGAGGCGGTCAATCTCCGGCGGGCGGTACGACAGGACGACCATGACCGGCAGATCGGCGATGGCCCGCCCCAGCACGTCTACGAGATCGCCTGACAGCGGGTCCAGCCAGTGGGTGTCCTCGAGGATGAGCATGTGCGGGGCGCGCCCACTGTCGGCGCCGCGCACCCGGGCGCGCAGACAGTCCACCAGCAGCGCCTCGAGGGAGGTCTTGCGGAGCTTGGCGTCGAGGGAGCGGGTCAGGTCGTTGTCGGGGATCGGCAGATTGAGCACGATGCCAAGCAGCGGGAGGCGCGGGAGAAGCGCTGGGTCGAGAAGGGTCAGCCGCTCGGCCAGCGTCTGTATCTGCTCGTCGGCCGGCGCGGCGGAGTCCAGCCCGAAGAACGCCTGCCAGATGGGCGTCCAGGCGAGATAGCTGTTCTTAGCGCCGAAGGACTGGGCGGCGCCGCCGTAGCCGACGAACCCGCGGCCCGCTGCCTGGCGAATGACCTCGGCCAGCAGGCGCGACTTGCCCATCCCGGCCTCGGCGGTGAGGCCGACGATCTGGCCGTGGCCGCCGGCCGCCTCCGCCAGCCGACTGTCAATCAACGCCAGCTCTTCCTGGCGGCCGACCATCGGGAGGGCGTAGGACACCTCCTGGAGGCCGCGCTGCTGGGGGCGGGAGCTTGTCAGGGCGGCGATGGCGACCGGCTCGCTCTTGCCCTTCACCCGGATAGGGGGCAGCCGATCCAGAACGAACCAGTCGTCCACCGCCTCGGCGATGGCGTCCGTGACAAGAATCTGCCCTGGCTCGGCATGCTGCATCAGGCGGGCCGCCAGGTTGATGGAGTCGCCGATGACGCCGTAGGTGTGGCGCTCCACGCCGCCGTAGGGTCCGGCGCGCATGCGGCCACGGGTAATCCCGATCTGGACGGGCTGAATGAAGCCTAGTTCCGGCGGAATGGCGCGCAGATCGAGCGCGGCGGCGGCGGCGCGGCGCGGGTCGTCGCCGTGGGCCACGGGCGCGCCGAACACGGCGTAGAGATAGCTGCCCTTGTCGCCGATGGTGATCTGCATCAGGTAGCCATCGTAGCGCGCCAGGATACCTTCCACCCAGCAGATGTAGGCGTCGAGCTTTTGCGCGGCGTCCGGGTCATCGTCGTAGTTGATGCCGATGAAGCGCAGGAACAGCGTCACCGCCGGGCGCAGCTCGGCCACGAACTCGCCCTGGCCGCCGCGCAGGCGCTCGAAGACGGGCGGGAACACCCAGGAGCGAACCTGCTCCTCGGACAGGCCGCGCGCCGGCAGCGGCGGCCACGGGCAGGGCGCGGCGGTGCGGGTGAGGCCCTTGACCACGGCGAAGCGCAACCCGCTGCTCGAATCGCTACGCCGCTCCACGATGTGGGCGCGGCGGCCGAGCGCGGCGGCGGCGGCGTGATCCAGGATGACCTCGCCCCGCATGGCGTGGTGTTCGGCGGCGGCGAGGTGGTCCAGCGTGACGCCGGCCATCACATCCAGCAGCAGGATATTCGGGTCACCGACCACGAATCGCTGCACCGAACCCAGGGCGACGGCCACCTTCATTGCCAGGTGCGCCATCTCTCCGTCGGGTAGCTCGATGGCGGCAAACTGCTTCATGGCGGCCTGCATCGCCAGGGCGCACGTCGTCGCGCGGGAGGCGTCGTCCCCGTCGAACCAGCACGTGATGGCGTCGCCGCTGAAGCTGATGACCGTCCCGCCGAAGTGGTGAATCTGGATGATGAGCGCGTCGTAGACCAGGTCGAGGATGCGGGTCAGCTCCTCGGAGCCGCGCTGCGGCCCCAGGCTCCGCGCCAATACTTCGGTCAACGGTGTGAAGCCGGAAATATCGGCGAACAGGGCGGCGCCCTGCGCGTGACTGGGTAGCTCGTCACCCCGCGCCAGGGCGTGCCGGCGATCTATAGGAATGTAGGCCGCCGCCGTTTCGGCGCCGGCCGCAGGCAGATTGTCTGTGTCAGGGAACGAGGCAGGTATGAGAGGCTCCTTACGAGCGACGCGACGGCTGGACAGCGTGATACCGACGAAGCCGAACCCCCGGCCCAAATTATAGCGAAGAGTGTCTCTATGTGCTACGAACCTTCAAGCACGTCCCTGGCGGAGCGTCTGTAACCGATTATCGATTCGCTGCATCTAACGATTCAACGGGTCCAGGCGTTATACGATTGCGGCGGTTGGCCCGAAATAGGAGGAAGACGTTCCAATGAAGAAACTCGTGATTCTCGGCGCCGGCACGGCCGGCACGATGGTTGCCAACCGTCTCCACCGCCTGCTCGACAGCGACGAATGGCAGATGACCATCGTGGACCAGAATGAAACGCATTACTACCAACCCGGCTTCCTGTTCATCCCCTTCGGGATGTACAGCAAGAACGACGTGATCAAGCCGAAGCGCGACTTTATCCCGGCGGGCGTCGAGTTCATCACATCGCCCATCGAAATCATCGAACCGGAGCACAATCGCGTCAGGCTTGTCAAAGACCACCGCTATCTCCCCTATGACTTCCTCGTCATCGCCACCGGCACGCAGACCCATCCGGAGCAGACGCCGGGCCTCCAGGAGCACGAGTGGTACAAGACCATCTTCGACTTCTACACCATCGAGGGCGCTGTAGCCCTGGCGCGGCATCTGCGCACCTTTGAGGGCGGCCGCGTCGTCCTGAACGTGGTCGAGAACCCCATCAAGTGCCCGGTGGCCCCGCTCGAGTTCATCATGCTCGCCGACTGGTTCTTCCACGAGCAGGGCATCCGCGACCGCGTCGAGCTGATCTACGCGACCCCGCTGCCCGGCGCGTTTACAAAACCCATCGCCTCCAAGCACCTCGGCGATATCCTGGAGCAGAAGGGCGTGCAGGTCGTGCCGGAGTTCATGATCGAGCACGTGGATCCGGACGCCAAGAAGATTGTGTCCTACGACGAACAGGAGCTTGATTACGATCTGCTCGTGTCCGTGCCCCTGAACATGGGCAACGAAGTCGTGGCCCGGTCGGGCATGGGCGACGACCTGAACTACGTCGCCGTGGACAAGCACACGTTTGTGTCGCCGACGTACCCCAACGTGTTCGCGCTCGGCGACGCCGCCGCCCTCCCGACCTCGAAGGCCGGCTCCGTCGCGCACTTTGCGGTGGACTGCTTCGCCGAGAACTTCGTGCGCTACGCCGACGGTCTGGCGATGCTGCCGACCTTCGACGGCCACGCCAACTGCTTCATCGAGTCCGGCTTCGGCAAGGGGCTGTTGATTGACTTCAACTACGACGTGGAGCCGCTGCCCGGCCGCTACCCGCTGCCCGGCATCGGGCCGTTCACCCTGCTGCAAGAGTCGGAGGCGAACCACTGGGGCAAGATGATGTTCCGCTGGCTGTACTGGAACACCCTGCTCAAGGGACAGGAGCTGCCCCTGCCGGCGCGCATGAGCATGGCGGGCAAGTGGCGCCACCAGGAGGAGCGATGGACCAGTCCAGTGCTGAATTGATGCAGAAGATTGACGCGCTGACGACCCAGGTGCAGTACCTGACCGAGCAGGCGCGGCTTGCCGAGCGCGAGCGGGCGGACCGCGCCGAGCTGGTGCGCGACTTGATGCCCATCGCCAACGACGCATTCCGCCTGACCACGGAACAGCTCGAAGAGGTGCAGGAGTACGTGGACCTGGGCGACCTGCTGCGCCTGCTGAAGCGCCTGCTGCGCAATGGCCGCAATATCGAGGCCATGCTGGACCAGCTCGAAAGCATGCTGGACCTGGTTCAGACGATCGGCCCGCTGACCGACGATGCCTTCTGCATGGCGGTCAACACGCTCCAGGAGATGGAGCACAAGGGCTACTTCGTCTTCTTGCGCGGCGGGATGCGCATGATTGACAACATCGTGACATCCTTCACGGAGGAGGATGTGCAGGCGCTGGCCGACAACATTGTCCTGATCCTGAAGACGGTGAAGTCCATGACGCAGCCGGAGATCATGCGCCTGGCGCAAAACACCGTGCAGGTCGTCGAGCCGGAGCCGCAGCTGCCGGTGGACATCTCTTATCGCGCGCTCGTGTCACAGATGCGTGATCCCAATGTGCGGCGCGGCCTCGCCCTGACGATGCGCATGCTGGGGACGGTCGGCGAAGGCGTGCCCGGCAACGGCCAGGCTGCCGCGCCACACAGTTGACAGAACAAGAAATTGACTTGGATCAATATGGAGGATACCGATGGCTACGCGTGACATTGCTGGCAAGACGGTGCATGTCAATGACGAAGGGTTCATGACCGAGCCGGGCGAGTGGGACAAAGATATCGCCGTCGCCATTGCGACGGAAGAGGGTGTCCCCGCGCTCACGCCGGTGCATTGGCAGGTCATCGAATTCTGCCGCAAGGATGCCGGCAAAGACGGCAAAGCGCCAACGCTGCGGCGCATTACGACGGCGACGGGCGTATCAACCAAAGACATGTTTGCCCTGTTCCCCAAGGGTCCGGCGAAGAAGGTCGCCAAGATCTCGGGGCTGGGCAAGCCGGAAGGGTGTGTGTAACATGGCAACCATTCTGGGAGAAACTCCTGCGCCCGCCGTGCAGCTCCAGCCGGCGGCGGAAGAGAAGCCGCGCCACGTCGCGTTCATCTGCTCGAAGGGCAGCCTGGACATGGCGTACCCGGCGCTCGTCATGGGCTGGGCCGCGCTCGGCAACGGCATAGACGTGACGATCTTCTTCACGTTCTGGGGCATGGACCTGATTACCAAGAAGCGTATCGACAAGCTCCAGATCTCGCCTATCGGCAACACGAGCATGAAGATGGGCGAGATGGGCATCCCCAACATCGTCAGCGTGCTGCCGGGCATGACGGCGATGGCGACGAGCATGATGAAGAAGCAGATGGGCGCGATCGACGTACCGCCGGTGAACGAGTACCTCCAGATGCTCCTGGACGGCGGCGCCAAGCTCTACGCGTGCAAGATGTCAGTGGACATGATGGGCCTGAAGATGGAAGACTTCGTCGAGGGCGTCGACTCCATCGTCACCGCCGGCGACTTCATGGACATGACCCACGGCGCGCAGATC
This sequence comes from Anaerolineae bacterium, assembly GCA_046328525.1. Classification (GTDB taxonomy): domain Bacteria; phylum Chloroflexota; class Anaerolineae; order Epilineales; family JAHCIE01; genus JBDHWG01. The sequence continues at coordinate 34,009 of JAXLWK010000016.1, read as the reverse complement.
GTCTTTATCTAGCGGCGGCGGTAGGGGCAGGTTTCAAACCTGCCCCTACGCCAGCGCCAGCCGTATTGCGGCAACTTTGAAAACAAAGAGGCCCGCGCCGGTGTGGCGTGGGCCTCGTGTTTTGTCTGGTCTGTCTCAGGCGACGTGGGTCTTCAGGGTGCGGACGAGATCATCCTTGCTCTTGAAGCCGACCATCTGGGCGACAACCTTGCCCTGCTTGAAGAGGAGCAGCGTCGGGATCGCCATGATGCTGTACTGCATCATCGTCTGCTGGTTGACATCCACATCAATCTTGGCAATCTTGAGCTGGCCGTCCATCTCGTTGGCGACCTCTTCCAGGACCGGCGCGATGCGCTTGCACGGCCCGCACCATTCTGCCCAGAAGTCGGTCAGCACGGGTACTTCGGACTCCAGCACTTCCTTCTTGAACGTCGCATCGGTCACTGCAACCGGCTTAGCCATCATGCCTCCACACGTCTTCTGCTGCGGGCGGTGAGGTCCGGCCCGCGAAAATCTTTTCAAGCATCTTGTATCTGGATGCCGGCATGCTTGTCTTTCTTACACGGCTACTCAAGATCGCCGTCGTTCGCCGCCTGCTCCGAGATGACGCGGCGCACGCCCTCGATGCTCGTCTCGCTGATGTCCAGGTTCTCGTCGTCCACGTCCTCGACGCCGGGCACGCTCATGACCACCTCGCCGACGCGGGCGATGTCGGCGAACGATGAGACCTCGCCGCCGAGATAAGCGACGCCGCCGCGCACCTTGACGCGGATGCGGAAGCCGCTGGCGATGGACGACATCCGCAATGCGTCCACAATGTCCTCGGCCAGGTCGTCGTCGTTCCCCGCCAGCCGCGCCGGCGTCTCGTCCACGGAGTAGCCGGCGTCCAGCGCCGACGCGCCGTAGCCGGTCTCGATGGTCACGCCTTCGGGCGCTGCGGCGTCGGCCAGGACCGGCGGGTCGTCGGGCGGGAAGTACGCCAGCCCCTCCTCCTCGGCGAGCTGCTCGTCGGTCGTGTAGCCTAGCGGCAGGTCCGCCTCGCCGGGCGCTGGGTAGACGCCGTACTCGTCGCTGACGGCGGCGCTGACGCGGTACTCGTAATCCGGCGGCAGCGACTCGTGCTCGCCCTCGTACTCGCCGACCGCGTCAACCTCTTCGACCGACAGTCCCTGGAAATCAGCGCGGCCGCTCGCGCCGACCAGCAACTCGTCCTTGTCGCCGTGGGAGTCGGCCGGCTCCATGATCTCGTCGGACGCCTCGATGTGATCGCTGTACTGTGTCTCGTCAGGCATAGTGAGTCTCCTGCTAAGGATAGTGTTCCTTGGGGAGGCTCACGCAAGAAGCATGCCCTCTCATCCCTCACCCCAACCCTCTCCCAAAATGGGAGAGGGGGCCAGGGGGTGAGGGACTATCTTCGGGTGAATGCCTGGAGCGCGGCGACGGCCTCCGCCGGCGTCTCGATGCCCTGGGTGAGCTTTTCGAGCGGGCAGAGGTCCGTCTGGGGCTTGTTGAGGATGCGCGGGACGAGGCTGCCGTAGCTGGCCGCGATCCCCGCTCCTGTGAGCTGCGCCAGCGCGCCCTCGCTCATGACCACGCCATGCACGGCGGCGAGGCCGGCGTCGGCCACAACCAGGGCGGCGGCGCGGCCGACGATGCGGTCGGCCAGGGCAGCGCCGCGGATGCTGCGCTTGCTGGCGGCGGCGGCGAGGAGGCTTCTCACGCCCGGCTCGTCGCTGGCCCAAAGAATCTCGCCCGCGCGGGCGATGACCATGCCCAGGCCCCTGGCGTCCAGCTCGGCGCGCGCCAGGGCGAGGTCGGCCGTCAGTGTATCGCTCACCAGTTGTCTCCTTGCGCGTAATTTGCGTTCGACTCTTGAAATCTCTGTGGTATAATGTTAGCCGGATTCCGCACCGTACCCAAGGCGAGAGTGGCGCTCCTCACGCCGGCCTCTGTCTCGTCAGTCTCCAAATCTAAATTCTCAATGGAGAGGGCTTATGGACTTCCAGTACACCCACGAACAGCTCATGGTGCGCGATACGGCGCGCGATTTTGCGGCGGGCGTCATCGCCCCCATCGCCGCCCGCATTGATGAGACCGGAGAGTTTCCGTCTGAGACGGTCAAGGAAATGGGCAGGCTCGGCCTGCTCGGGTTGATGACGTCGGAGGAGTACGGCGGGGCGGGCGCGGATACCGTGTCGTATGTCCTGGCGATGCAGGAGATTGCCAAGGTCTGCGCGTCCCACGCGGTGATCATGTCGGTGCAGAATTCCCTGGTGTGCGCCGGCCTGGAAAAGTTCGGGACGGAGGAGCAGAAGCGCAACGTCCTGACGCCGCTTGCCGACGGCCACGCCATTGGGGCATACTCGCTGACCGAGCCGCAATCCGGCTCGGACGCCGGTAACATGCGCACGATTGCCCGACGCGACGGTGATGCATATATTATCAATGGGCGTAAATCCTGGGTCACCAGCGGTCCCGTCGCCGACTGGATGCTCCTGTTCTGCTCGACCGCCCCGGAGAAGGGCAGCCGCGGCACCTCCTGCTTCATCATTGACACGACGCAGCCTGGCTTCAGCCGCGGCAAGACCGAGCCGAAGCTCGGCATTCGCGCCTCTGCGACGTGCGAGCTGATGTTCGAGGACTACCGCGCGCCGGTCTCGATGCTGTTGGGGCACGAGGGCGACGGCTTCAAGATCGCCATGACCATCCTGGACGGCGGGCGCATCGGCATTGCCGCCCAGGCCCTCGGCATCGCCCAGGCGGCCTACGAAGCGTCGGTGGCATATGCCAGGGAGCGCACGGCGTTCGGCCATGCCATCGCCGAGTTCCAGGCGATCCAGTTCACTCTCGCCGACATGGCAATGCGCATCGAGGCGGCGCGGCTGCTGACGCTCAACGCCGCCGTCAAGAAGGACCGCCACGAGCGTTTCACCAAAGAGGCGTCCATGGCAAAGGTCTACGCCTCCGAAACGGCGATGTGGGTCACGACCAAGGCGATTCAGGTTCACGGCGGCGTCGGCTACAGCAAAGACTTGCCGCTCGAACGCTACTTCCGCGACGCGAAGATTACCGAAATCTACGAAGGCACCAGCGAGATCCAGCGGGTTGTCATTGCCCGCAACGTTCTGGCCTGAGAGTACCCCCATCCCGGACGGCTCCATAGGAGCCGTGAAACCAGTTCTAGAGCCATGGAGAGCCTGAATGGATACACCAACGACGAGTGAGGCTGCGAAGATCAACGGAAACGCAACCGACAATCTCCATCCTCTGGTCCGACGGCTGCGTGAGATGCGCGCTCAGGCGCGGCTAGGTGGCGGTCAGGCGCGTATCGAGGCGCAGCATGCCAAGGGCAAGCTGACCGCCCGCGAGCGCATTGACCTGCTTCTGGACGAGAACTCGTTCCAGGAGCTTGACATGTTCGTGACCCACCGCACCGACGCCTTCGGCCTTGATCAACAGAAGTATCTGGGCGATAGCGTCGTGACCGGCTACGGGACGATCAACGGTCGCCTGGTGTACATTTTCTCGCAGGACTTCACTGTGTTCGGTGGCTCGCTGTCCGAGGTTCACGCGGAGAAGATTGTCAAGATCATGGACATGGCGATGAGGAACGGTGCGCCGCTTATCGGCCTCAATGACTCCGGCGGCGCGCGCATCCAGGAAGGTGTGGTGAGTCTCGGCGGCTACGCCGACATCTTCCTGCGCAACACGCTGGCCTCCGGCGTGATCCCGCAGCTCTCGGTCATCCTGGGGCCGGCGGCGGGCGGCGCCGTCTACTCGCCCGCTATCACCGACTTCATCGTCATGGTCAAGGGCACCAGCCACATGTTCGTGACCGGGCCGGAGGTGGTCAAGACCGTCACCCATGAGGACGTGACGTTCGAGGACCTGGGCGGCGCGATGGTCCACAACAGCGTCAGCGGCGTGGCCCACTTCGCGGCGGAGAACGAGGCCGAGGCGCTGGACATCGTGCGCAAGATGCTCAGCTATATGCCCCAGAACAACATGAGCGATCCGCCGCGCATCCCCAGCCAGGATGACGCCCTGCGCATGGACGAGGACCTGGACTACATCATCCCGGATAACCCGAACAAGCCCTACGACATGCACGAGGTGATTCGGCGCATCGTGGACGATGGCGAGTTCCTGGAAGTGCAGCCTCACTTCGCTGGCAACATCATCATCGGCTTTGCCCGGCTCGGTGGCCGGGCCGTCGGCATCGTCGCGCAGCAGCCGCAGGTGCTGGCCGGTGTGTTGGACATCAACGCGTCGGTCAAGGGGGCGCGCTTCGTGCGCTTCCTCGACTGCTTCAACATCCCGATCATCACTTTCGAGGACGTGCCGGGCTTCCTGCCCGGCGTCGGGCAGGAGCATGGCGGCATCATCCGTCACGGCGCGAAGCTGCTCTACGCCTACTGCGAGGCGACGGTTCCGAAGGTCACGGTCATCACGCGCAAAGCGTATGGCGGCGCCTACGACGTCATGAACTCCAAGCACGTGCGCGGCGACATTAACTTCGCCTGGCCGACGGCGGAGATCGCGGTCATGGGGCCGGAGGGCGCGGTCAACATCATCTTCCGCAAGGAGATCGCCGAGTCGAGCGACCCGGAGGCCACGCGGGCGCGGCTCGTGCAGGAGTACCGCGAGAAGTTCGCCAACCCCTACGTCGCGGCGAGTCGCGGCTACCTGGACGACGTGATCGAGCCGCGGGAGACTCGCCCCAAGCTCATCAGCGCCCTGGAGATGCTCGCCAACAAACGTGACACCAATCCGCCCAAGAAGCACGGCAACATCCCGCTCTAGGAGGCAGGCTGAATGTTCAAGAAGGTTCTTGTCGCTAACCGGGGCGAGATCGCGGTGCGCATCATCCGGGGCTGCCACGAGCGCGGCCTTCAGACGGTCGCCGTCTACTCCGAGGCCGATCGGACATCGCTCCACGTGCGTTACGCCGATGAGGCGTACTTGATTGGGCCGCCGCCGGCGCGTGACTCATACCTGCGCATTGACCGCATCCTGGACGTGGCGAAGCGTTCGGGCGCTGAGGCCGTTCATCCGGGCTACGGCTTCCTGGCCGAGCGGGAGGGGTTCGCCCAGGCCGTGATTGACGCCGGCCTGGTCTGGATCGGTCCGCCCCCGCACGCGATTCGTGACATGGGCGACAAAGTGATCGCGCGCCGCACGGTGCAGGCGGCGGGTGTGCCCGTCGTGCCGGGCACGGATGCCGAGGAGAGCCTGTCCGACGTGGACTTGCTGGGGGCGGCTGAGAAGATCGGCTACCCGCTGCTGGTCAAGGCGGCGGCGGGCGGTGGCGGCAAGGGCATGCGCACGGTGCGCAGCGCCGACGCCCTGTCGGATGCCCTGGCGGCGGCGCGGCGCGAGGCGAAGGGCGCGTTCGGCGACGACCGCGTCTACCTGGAGCGCCTCGTCGAGAACGCGCGCCACATCGAGTTCCAGATTCTCGGCGACGAGCATGGCAACGTTATCCACCTGGGCGAGCGCGAGTGTTCCATCCAGCGCCGCCACCAGAAGCTCATCGAGGAGTCGCCGTCGCCGGCGCTCAACGAGCAGCTCCGCGACCGCATGGGCAGCATGGCGGTGGCCGCTGCGAAGTCGGTCGGCTACACCAACGCCGGCACTGTGGAGTTCCTGCTCGACTCCAAGGGCCGCTTCTACTTCCTCGAAATGAACACGCGGCTCCAGGTGGAACATCCGGTGACCGAGCTGGTCAGCGGCGTGGACATCGTCAAGGAGCAGCTGCGCATCGCCGACGGGCGCAAGCTGCGCTACGACCAGGATGAGATTCACCTCAAGGGGTGGGCTATCGAGTGTCGTATCACATCCGAGGACCCGTTCAATAATTTCCTTCCCTCCACAGGCAAGATCATCGCCGTGACCGAGCCGACAGGCCCAGGCGTCCGCGTCGAGAGCGCCGTGTACGAGGGCTACGAGGTGAGCCTGTTCTACGATCCCATGATCGCCAAGCTCATCTGCTGGGGCGAGACGCGCGCCGAGGCCATCCTGCGTATGCGCCGCGCCCTGGCCGAGTACCGCATCGTCGGCGTCCAGACCTCCATCCCGTTCCACCAGGAGATCATGGACAGCACCAATTTCATCGCCGGCCACTTTGATACGCAGTTCCTCGAGAAGACATTCACGATGCCCGCCGCCGCCGAGCGGCGCCACCCGCGCACCGCCGCCATTGTGGCGACTCTGCTGGCGCACCAGCGACGGCAGAGCGCCCTGAGCATGAACAACAACGGCGAGGGCGTGGACGCCTGGAAACTCTACGGCCGGCAGAAAGCCGTGCAGAGGTGGTAGACGATGAAATATCTTGCCGAAGTTGACGACCAGCCATATGTGATTGTGGTAGATCATCCGGGCGAAGTCACGATTGACGGAGAGACCCACCAGGTTGATCTTCAGCCGGTGGGCAAGGGCAACATCTACTCTATCCTACTGGACGGTCAGTCCTACGACGTGTATGTCGAGCGCATCGAGGGCGTCTACTACATCAAGATCGGCAGCGAGCGCCTGGCCGTCGTCGTCGAGGACGAGCGCCTCGGCAGCCTCAAGCGGCTCAGCCGCACGACCGGCGCCGCCGGCGAGGCGACGATCAACGCGCCTATGCCGGGCCTGGTCGTCGCCGTGCGCGTCGAGGTTGGGCAGCAGATCGAGGCCAACCACGGGCTTGTCATCCTAGAAGCGATGAAGATGGAGAACGAGATTCGCTCGCCCCGCGCCGGCACGGTCAAGGCCATCAAGGTCACGCCCGGCCAGAAGGTGAACCAGGGAGAGGTCCTCATAGCGATTGAGTGAGCATGGACTATACGATTGTGTTCGACGGCGGCAGCCGGGGCAACCCGGGCGTCGGCTACGGCAGCTACCAGATCGTCCGCAGCCGCGACGGCAAGACCCGGCTCCGCCGCCTTGAGTTTCCCGGCACGAGTACGACCAACAATGAAGCTGAATACATGACGCTGATCGCGGCGCTCGAAGAGCTGACGACGGGCATTGAGAAGGCGGGCGCGTCGCCGCGCGCCCTGACCGTGGAGGTCAAGGGCGACAGCCAGCTGGTGCTCAAGCAGCTCGAAGGGGCGTGGCAGGTGCGCGAGCCGCGCCTTGCCCCGCTGCGCGACAAGGCCCTGGCTCTGCTGCGCCAGTTTCGCCAGGCGAAGCTCACGTGGCAGCGGCGGGCGAAGAGCGTCGAGGTCCTGGGGCACTGAGAAGGTTGCCCCTTCTTCATGCCCCGTGCACGCATCTTAATCCACAAGGCGCGTCGCGGCGTGTAAAATAGATGGGTAATACGTCTACTCAATTGACAGAGGATTTGCCATGAGCACACAAGACAAGGCGCCGGGGGCCTCGGCGGCGGCCGGCGACAACGGCGTCGAACGCTGGATACAGTTAACCCTGCTGCCTTTCGTCAAGAAAAACCCGGAGCGGCGCGCTGAGTTTGACACGACCTCCGGTATCGCCATCCGGCCCCTGTACACGCCCGCCGATACCGACGGCCAGGCGTACGACACCGCCGTCGGCTATCCGGGCGAGTACCCCTTCACGCGGGGCATCTATCCGAGCATGTACCGCGGCCGTTTCTGGACGATGCGCCAGTACGCGGGCTTCGCGTCGGCGGAAGAGTCGAACGCGCGCTACAAGTATCTCTTGCAGCAGGGGCAGACGGGCCTGTCGGTGGCCTTCGACCTGCCGACCCAGATCGGGTACGATCCCGACTCGCCCTTCGCCCTCGGCGAGGTCGGCAAAGTCGGCGTGTCCATCGCGTCCCTGGAAGACATGCTGACTCTGTTCGACGGGATCCCGCTTGACAAAGTCAGCACCTCGATGACCATCAACGCCACGGCGTCTATCTTGCTGGCGCTGTACATTGCCGTCGGCAAGCGCCAGGGCGTTCCCTCGACGAAGCTGCGCGGCACGATCCAGAACGACATTCTCAAGGAATACATCGCGCGCGGGACGTACCGCTTCCCGCCGGACGCCAGCCTGCGCCTCATCACCGACATCTTCGCCTTCTGCCGCGACAAAGTGCCGAACTGGAACACGATCTCCATCTCCGGCTACCACATGCGCGAGGCGGGCTGCACGGCGGCGCAGGAAATCGCCTTTACCCTGTCCAACGCGATCGCGTACACCCAGGCGGCCGTCGAGCGCGGCCTGGACGTGGACAAGTTTGCGCCGCAGCTCTCGTTCTTCTTTGTCGCCGACAACAACTTCTTCGAGGAAGTCGCCAAGTTCCGCGCGGCGCGGCGGTTGTGGGCGCGCATCATGCGCGAGCGCTTTGGGGCGAAGGACCCGAAGTCGGCCATGCTGCGTTTCCACACCCAGACCTCCGGCGCGTCCCTCACGGCGCAGCAGGCGGACAACAACGTCATCCGCGTGACGCTGCAAGCCCTGGCGGCGGTGCTCGGCGGCACCCAATCCCTGCACACCAACTCGCGCGACGAGGCGCTGGCCCTGCCCACGGAAGAGTCGGTGCAGATCGCCCTGCGCACGCAGCAGATCATTGCCTACGAGAGTGGCGTGGTGGACACCCCCGACCCGATGGGCGGCAGCTACCTGGTGGAGAGCCTCACCGACGAGCTGGAGCGGCGCGCGATGGAGTACATCGAGCGGGTTGACAGCATGGGCGGCTCGCTGCGCGCCATCGAGCAGGGCTACATCCAGCGCGAGATCGGCGATGCGGCGTATCGCTACCAGCAGACGGTGGAGACGGGCGACCGCACCATCGTCGGCGTGAACAAGTTCACGACCGTCGAGGAGCACCGTCCGGAGATTCTGCACGTCAGCCCGGAGATTCAGAAGCGCCAGGTCGAGCGCATCCAGGCGCTGCGCGCCCGCCGCGACAACGCCGTGACCCAGGCATCCCTGGCGGCGCTGGCTGCCGCGGCCGACACGCCGCAGAACCTGATGCCGTTCCTGATTGACGCTGTTGAAAACTGGGCGACCATCGGCGAGATCTGCCAGACGCTCGAGCAGGCCTTTGGCGCGTACACGCCCGCCCTCGTATTCTAAAGGTGAGACACCCATGATTAAGCGCATAGATCACGTCGCCATCGCCGTTCAGGCCCTTGACGGCACCATTGAGTTCTTCTCGCAGAAGCTCGGCTTGCCGTTCAGCCACATCGCCGACGAGCCGGAGCAGAACGCCCAGGTCGCCTTCTTCCCGATTGGCGGTAGCGAGGTGGAGCTTGTCTACCCGACGAGCCAGGAGAGCGGCGTCGCCAAGTGGATGGCGAAGCGCGGTGAGGGGCTGCACCACATCTGCTTCGAGGTGGACGACCTGGACGCGGTGCTGGCGCGGCTCAAGGAGCAAGGGGTGCAGCTCATCAATGAGACGCCCGTGACGAACAGCGCCGGCCGTCGCCTGGCGTTTGTTCACCCCAAGGCGGCCCACGGCGTCCTCGTCGAGCTGTACGAAGAAGCGAAGGGGTAGGCCCTGCTTTGCGCATGACTCCGATACCGTGCGGCCACCGAGAAGCGAAGGCGTTTCGAGTGCGCGCCTATTGACCTGCATCACCGCCGACCGCGCGCGCCGCGCCGGTCGGCGTGTTGCTTATTCTGGTCCCCCTCTCCCACCGCGAGAGGGGCCAGGCCCGTCCATCTTTGAAGGGGAACCACGGGGGATCGCTCCCACGGGGCGCTAATGGTGGAGGTAAGATGGCTGAGAACAGAGGCCGCGGCCGAGGGGCAAAGCCCTCAAAAGAAGAGACTGCCATTGTCAAGGCCGGCGCTTCGCAGAAGAAGCCGGGGCTTGTGGCGCGGCTGGCGGGGGATGCCGCGAAACGCGCTGCGTCCCTGGCCGAGACGGCCATGGACAGCGAAATCCTCGCGCCCCTGCGCGAAGTCGCCGAGGAGGCGACGGACAACGTCGTCGGCGAGACCCTCGACGGTGTTCTGGACGACCTCCAGACCAACCCCAAGGTCGAGGCGCTGATTGACAGGCACGCGGCCCTGCTCATCAACAAGCTCATTAAAAGCCCCCTGGTCGAGAGCCTGGTCCAGGCGCAGGCCGAGCGTTTCATCGCTTACCTGGAGGAGCAGCCGGACCTGCTCGACCGCGTCGTGCAGGCCGTCGCCGACAAGTACGTCGCCTCGCTGGAGGCGGATCCCGCGCCCGTGCGCGGCCTCGTCCGCGTCGTCGGCAACGACTACATTGCCTATCTGACGCAGAATCCTGAGCTGATTGACGGCCTGGTGCAGGCGGCCGGCGACCGCTACGTCGCATATCTCAAGGAACGGCCAGAGCTTGTGGACGGCCTGGTGCAGAGCGTCGGCAACCGCTACGTCGCATACCTGCGGGAGACGCCGGACGTGGTGGACGGCCTGGTGCAGACGGTGGGCAACCGCTACGTCGCCTATCTTCAGCAGCAGCCGCAGGTTATCGAGGGCGTGGTGCAGGTGGCAGCCGGGCGCTACGTGGAATACCTGGCCGCCGACCCGACGCAGGTGGATGGGCTGGTGCGGGCCGTCGGCGACCGCTATGTGGGCTATCTCGGCGAGTCGCCGCAGATGCTGGACGGGCTGGTTCACGCCGTCGGCGACGGCTACATGACCTATCTCCACGACAACCCCCAGGGAGTTGGCACGCTGGTGCAGCAAGTCGCGGGCGACTACGTTGAGTACCTGCGCCAGTCGCCCCAGGTCGTCGAGGGGCTGGTGCAGGGCGCGGGCAACGGCTATGTGACGTACCTGAGCGAGAACCCGGCGCTGCTCGATGCGCTGATCCAGAACGCGGGGAACCGCTACGTGGACTACCTGCGCGAGCGCCCGGCGCTCATTGACGGCCTGGTGCAGAACGCCGGCGACCGCTATGTCACCTACCTGCATCAGTCGCCGGAAATCCTGTCTGGCCTGGTGGAGGCGGCGGGCGACGGCTACGTCGCCTACCTGAGCGAGCGCCCGGCCCAGCTTGAAGCCCTCGTCCAGGGGGCCGGCAACGGCTACGTCGCGTTCCTGGCGCAGAATACGGCCTTGCTCGACAGCCTCGTGCAGAACGCGGCCGGGCAGTATGTCGGCTACCTCGCCGAGCACCCGGAGGCCGTGGACAGACTCGTGCAAGCGGCGGGCGACCGCTACGTCGGCTACTTGCAGGCGCAGCCGCAGGTGATTGACGCCCTCATCCAAACCGCCGGCAACCGCTACGTCGCCTATCTCCAGGCGGAGCCGCAGATGGTCGAGGGCCTGGTGCAGGTGGCGGCGGGTCGCTATGTCACCTATCTCCAGGGGCAGCCTGAGATCATTGACGGCCTGGTGCAGGCGGCGGGCGACCGCTACGTCGAGTACCTGCGCGGCCAGCCCGACCTGGTGGACACGCTTGTGACGGACGTGGCCGGCCGCTACATCAGTTACTTGAAGGCGAACCCGACGCTGGTCGAAGGGCTGGTGCAGAGCGCGGGCGACGGCTATGTGACCTACCTGCGCGAGAATCCGGACAAGGTCGCGGGCCTGGTCGAGGCCGCCGGCAACCAGTACGTCGCGTACCTGCGCGAACACACCGAGATGGTGGACGGGCTGGTGCAGCGGGCCGGCAACGGCTACGTGGACTACCTGCGGCAGAATCCGGCGCTGCTCGACGGGCTGATCCAGAACGCCGGCAACCGCTACGTGGACTACCTGCGCGAGAACACCGATCTCGTGGACGGGCTGGTGCAGGCGGCAGCCGGCCAGTACATCACCTATCTCACCCAGAACCCGTCGGAAGTGCAGCCCCTTGTGCAAAGCGCCGCCGGCGAGTATATCGCCTACCTCACGCAGAACGGCGACGAGATCGAGCCGCTGGTACAGAACGCGGCGCAGCGCTACCTCGGCCACCTGGAGGCGAACCCATCCGCCGTCAGCGGGCTGGTGAAGAGCGCGGCAGGCGAGTACGTGAGCTATCTCAGCGAAAACCCGGCGGACATCGAGCCGCTGGTCCAGAGCGCGGCGGGCCAGTACGTGCGCTACCTCAGCCAGAACCCGGCGGATGTGGAGCCGCTGGTGCAGCGGGTCGGGGATGGCTACATCGCCTACTTGCAGGCGCATGGCGAGACTGTGGACGGGCTGGTGCAGACTGCGGCGGGCAACTATCTGACCGCCTTGCGCGCCGACCCGACGCCGGTGGACGGCATCGTCCAGAAGGTCGGCGGCGGCTACATGAACTACCTGCGCGTCAATACCAGTGACCTGGACGCCCTCGTCAAGGTGGCCGGCGACCACTACGTTGACTACCTGAAGACCTCACCGGACGACATCCAGGACATCATCCAGGGGCAGAGCACGAGCCTGGTGACCGAGATCTTCACTGAAGTGCGGGAGAGAACTGTCACGACGGACAGTGTCCTCGAGGGCATTGTGCGCGGCTTGCTGGGCATGAAGCCGCGCGAGTACCTGCCGCCGCCGTCGGCTCAGGTTCAGGAGAAGGCAGCCGCGCGCCGCCTGCGCTCCGGTGTCAGGCTGCGGCGTCGTGGGCGAGAGACCGGCGAGTCGTCAGGCGACGAGGGAGGCGAGAATGTCTGACTCTGATCTGCAAGGGCAGTATGCCGGCTTCATTAGCCGCGCCGTTGGGCTGGTTGTGGACCTGGTCGTCGTGTACCTGACGACGATCACGGTCGCGTGGTTCACAAGTGGGGCGCTCTCGCTGGTCGGGATCGATATCAATAACTGTCCCACAATGCAGTTCACCGGGCTGTTTTCGCTACTCAGAGAGGCTGCCTGTTACGTCGCGCGGTGGTTCCTGGTCGGCTGGGCCGCGCTCGTGCCGATCGGCTATTTCCTGCTATTCTGGACTCTCGGCGGCCAAACCATCGGGGATTACATGGTTGGGGTCAAGGTGATACGAACCGATGGGGGTGATGTGGGCTTTATCCGGGCGCTGATTCGCTGGATCGGCTTCGTCCTGTGCATACTGTCATTGGGCATCGGCTTCTTGTGGGTCGTCATTGACGACCGCCGCCAGGGCTGGCACGACAAGCTCGCCCACACATGCGTCGTGTACGCCTGGCAGGCGCGGCTGAATGAAACGACGATGAACAAGGTGCGGCGCTGGCTTCACCAGCGACAAATGAAGCGCGACGCCAAGAAGGCCAGCTAAGCGCCTGTGGGCCTTCGTCTCTGACCTCCTCGCCCCGCTAGATCGCCTGAACGCCGCCCGCCGAGATAGTCGGCGGGCGGCGTCTTACTTCGCGGCCATCTGCGCCAGGTCCTCGTGATAGCTCTCCTCTCGCGTGCGCTGCCCCTTGAGACCAGTCTAGAGCGCGCGGGCCAGGTTCGCGTGAGGGACACTCCAACATTCCATCCAGATGATCGGCAGATGCAGGTTCCCCAGGGTGCTCAAGATGCCCACCAGCGCGGAGTGGTCGGGACATTGCCCGTTCAGCGTCGTCACTGGACGCTCACTCCCGTCTATCTCAGTCGAAACCCTCATCCCGCGCACGTAATCCGAGAAGTCCGGCGACGGATGGCCTGCAACACGGATGTGGTAGGCGAGAGGAGTTGCGACTGACATGTCGGAGTGGTCATGGATCATTCACGAAGCTCCTTTCGCGGCGTCCTGCAATCACGAGACGCAGAAGCTCTTACGCGGCCTGAGCATCGGTCTGGCCGGAGAGGCGGGCTTTCGCCACAGCCAGTATACCGCGAACACGGTTTCCTGACAGTACCCGTAGAGATGCAGAAATGGTGTATCCCAACGCGCTGGTGCGAAGGTTTGACGAACCCGGCACAAGTGCGTAGGATTGCACAAGCACGCCGCCGGGGGTTCACGTGCGGCTGCGATTCGCTGTGGTCCACAGGCTCTGTGCTGCCACGGAATGATCTTAGTCAACTGCCAGGGCTTCAGAGATCGGCGCACACAAGCGGGCCGCTCGTCCTACAATGGACCCAAGCAGAGCGCCCGGCCGCCCGGAGAAGGCGTGCCCCTCGAGGTTAAGGGAGTAGATCTTGTCGGGCAAGAGTAGTCTCCACTCACTTTACCGCATTGACTATGGAGCGAACGACAATGCAAGGGAGACCCCGGGGGCTTCCGTAGCGCGCCCCGAGGCTGCTTCTTCCTTGCTCATGACCAAGCTGCAGCGTCCGTCGCTGCCGCCCGACAATGTGTCCCGGCCGCGGCTGATCAAGTCGCTGCGCCGCGCCCTCGACTCGCGCGTGACGATGGTCTCGGCGCCAACGGGCTATGGGAAGTCCACGCTCGTCGCCCAGGCGCTGGCCGAGATCGCCGCGCCGTCCGCCTGGCTCACGGTGGATGAATATGACAACGATCTGCGCCAGTTCCTCGACTATCTGATTGCCGCGATCCAGACCCAGTTCCCCGATGCCTGCCCCCAGACGCAGCGGCTTCTTAATGCGCCTGCAGCGCCGCCGGTCGAGATTCTGGCGGCGTCACTCCTGAATGAAGTTCACAGCATCACGACGCCCTTCCTCCTCGTGATTGACGACCTTCACTACCTGACCGACCCGATGATTGGTCAATTCTTCAGCATCGTTCTACGCAGTCTGCCCACGTCGCTCCATCTCGTCGCCATTACCCAGGCCGATCCGCCGTGGCCGTTGGCGCGGCTGGCCGGGCGCGGGCAACTCCTGGAAATCCGCGCCAAAGACCTTCGCTTCAGGCAGGAGGAAGCGCAGACGTTCCTCGAGGCGGCCGCGGAGACGACACTGCCGCAGGCAACGATCGAGGCCCTGGTCGAGCAGACCGAAGGGTGGATCGTTGCTCTGCGCCTGGCGACTCTGGCGATGGGCGGGGAGTCCAACCTGTCGTCAGGCGATGGCAACCCGATGCTGGGGCCCGGCGATCTCGCGCCGCGTCTCCTCATTCAGGAAGTCCTCAGCCGCCAATCGCCGGAGGTCAGAGAATTCCTTCTGCGCACCTGCATTCTCGATCGGCTCAGCGTGCCGTTGTGCGCCGCGCTCATGCGCCCATTCCCGACGGACACGCTGGCTGAACCCTCGGCGCAGCGGATTGGGGCATGGCTGCGCGACACAAACCTGTTCATCGTTCCGCTTGACACAGAGGGCGAGTGGTATCGTTACCACAGCCTGTTCAGCACTCTTTTGCGGCGCGAGGTGGAGGCTCTTTGGGATGGGGATCGGGTGGCGAGCCTGCATCAACGGTCGAGCGAGTGGTATGGCAAGCACGGCTTCATGGAGGAGGCGCTCCGCCACGCACTTGCGGCGGGAAACACCCAGCACGCGGCCGAGATCGTCGAGCAGCACGTTCACGGGCGGCTGAACAGGGAGGACTGGCGTGGGGTGGAGCGCTCGCTGTCCATGTTACCGCCCGATCTTTTTCGCCAGCGTCCGTCGTTGATGCTGGCTCAGGCCTGGGTTCTTGGCGTGCAACACAAACTGCCGCCGGTGTTTCCCTTGCTTCAGTCATCTGAGGCGGTCCTGGAGGACTCCGCGTTGCCGCTGTCCGAGGTTGAGCGCAGGACAGCGCGGGCAGAGGTGAACTTCCTGCGGGCGTATGCGCTTTTCTGGCAGACGGCCAACACTTCGGAAAGTCTGGCGTTGGCGCAGCAGGCCCTGGCTGACCTGCCGCCGAGCTACCTGTACGCCCGCAGCGTGGCCTACCTTGTCACGGGCCTCGCCTTGTATGTCACCGGCCACCCGGCGGAAGCGATCGCCACCCTGCGCCATGTCGTCGAGGCGCCCAATGTTCCCGCTGTTGTCAAGATGCGTCCCTTTCTGGCGCTCGCGCATATCCACCGCACCGGCGGCCCGCTCTTTATGCTCGAGCAAACCCTGGATCTGTACCTGAAGTTGGCGACCGAGTCGGGGCTGATCTTAAGCCAGATGTGGGCGCATCATTTTCGCGGGAGTTTGCACTACGAGCGCAACGAACTGGCGCAGGCTGCCGGCCATCTCGAGACCGTCGTTAAGCAGCCATACCTGGCTCACTACGAGTGTCTCCGGAGCAGCCTGGTCGAGTTGGCGCTGGCCTATCAGGCCCAGGGCCGCGTCCGTGAGGCAGACGCCACGGCCCGGCGGCTCACACAGATCGGGCTTGAACTCAACATTGACAGCGCGATTTTGCGTCGCTCGCTCGATGTCCGGCTGGCGCTGGCCCAACACGATGTGGACGCGGCCCTGCAGGCTGCCGCCGGCTTACCGAGTACATCCCTCGCGTCTGGGCTATTTCTGGCCGAAGCCCCGGCGATCACCCGCGCCCAGGCTCTTGTCGCGGTCGGCAGACCGAGCGAGCGCCAGCAGGCGCTGGAGTTGCTCGGCGGCCTGGAGACGGTGGCCGACGAGAGCGGCGCCTGGCGGGCGCTGGCGCGGATTCTGGCTCTGCAAGCGCTGGCCCTGGCCGCCGGAGGTCGGGATGCCGAGGCGCTGACCAGGCTCGAACGCGCGGTGACGGTGGCCGAGCCGCTGGGGCTAATCCGCACATTCATTGACATTGGACCGGCGCTCGCGCCGCTCCTGAATCGCGTCCTGGAGCGCGGCGTTGCCCCCGTCTACCTGCGCCAGGTGTTGGCCGCCTTTGCCGAGGAAGTCCACGGGGTGGCGCTCGATCGGTTGGTGCGCGAGGGCGCTTTGTTCGGGCCGCTCACTGAGCGAGAGCTGGAGGTCCTGCGCCTCCTGGGGGGACGGCTCACGAACAAGGAGATTGGGGATCAGCTCTTCATCACCGCGCAGACGGCAAAACGACATATCGCCAACATCTATAGCAAACTCGGCGTCCACACTCGGCGCGAGGCGGTGCAGCGTGCGGAGGCGTTGGGACTGCTCACACGACGGTAGCCGCACTGGCCGTGAGGATGCGCCCTCGGCGGCGGCGGGGCTGCTATCAAAATAAGCCTGGGCTGCTCGCGGCGGACGGCCGCCGTAGGCTCAAGCCTACGGCTACTCATGCAAGCCCAAGGGGCTGGGGGAGCCGGAGCGGCAGCCTCTCAGGCTTCCATCGTAGCCCGCTGCTTCAGCGACGGGCGGACCTGGCGTTCGGGGTGACATGCGGGGGTTTCTTCTGCCGCCCGCGACATGGCTCACTCGGCACGCGCAGTGTGGCCGCGCGTGTCCGCGATTCCCGCCGTACCGCCAGGCGTGCTATACTTTGCCCATCCAACCACTCCGGGAGAGCGATGTGCCTCAACTGCCTCGCGTCACTGACTGGCTGTTCGATCTGAACAATCGCTTGCCCCAGCGCGGCGCCCAGTTCGGCTCCCGCCCCTACCGCGTCCCCCACGATACGTTTAGCGTCGAGACGGAAGATGGCGTCACGATCCAGGGCGTCCACTTGCAGCGCGGCCACGACACGATCTGCATCTACTGCCACGGCTTCCTCAGCAGCAAGAATCTCAAGGCCGTGCCGGGCTTCGTCGAGGGGCTGGCCGAGCGCGTGGACGCGGCGGCGTTCGACTTCCGGGGCCACGGCGAGAGCAGCGGCGAGTGCACGTTCACCCACCTGGAAGTCCTCGACGTGGACGCGGTGGTGCGCACCATGCGGGCGCGCGGCTACCGCCGCATCATCACGATTGGCAGCAGCATGGGCGGCGCGACCGTCCTGCGCTACGGCGCGCTGTACGACGCGGCCGACGGCATCGTCACCATTGGGGCGTTCGCCGACAGCGGCAACTTCCGGCGGTTGACCACGCAGGCGTCGCTGGACATTGCCTTTGCCAGCCCCATCGGTCCCCACTACACCCGGCTCGTGCGCGGCACGCGGCTGGGGCAGCTCGACAAGAGCATCGAGCAGCCGCTGTCCCTCGTCAGCCGGATTGAGGAGCCGACGCTGTTCATTCACGGCGAGTGGGACATGCTGGTCCACCCGGACGAGGCGAAGATGCTGCACGAGCTGGCGCAGCCGCCGAAAGAACTTGTCATCGTACCCCGCACCGGCCACGATATGCCCCTATTGAACCAGCGCACGCGCGACTTGGTTGTCGAGTGGATAAACCGCGCCGTGCCATTCCGCGACTAGGAAATATCCCATGCGCTACGGAAGCGTCCCCGGCATTGACAAGCCCGTGTCCCGGCTAGCCCAGGGCACGGTAATGATTAGCTCGCGCGAGCTGGCGCGCAGCTACGAGCTGCTCGACGGCGTCTTCGCCCAGGGCTGCAACACGTTTGACACGGCGCACCAGTACGGCGCGGGCGACTGCGAGCGTGTCCTCGGCCGCTGGATCGAGGAGCGCGGCATCCGCGACCAGGTGGTCATCGTGACCAAGGGCGCGCACCACAACCAAGACCGCCGCCGCGTCACCCCCTGGGACATCACCGCCGACCTGTACGACTCCCTGGCCCGCCTGCGCACCGACAGCATTGACCTGTACCTGCTGCACCGCGACGACCCCACGCTCCCCGTCGGCCCGATTGTCGAGGTACTCAACGCTCACCACAGCGCCGGGCGCATCCGGGCATTCGGCGGCTCCAACTGGAGCATCGAGCGCCTTATTGAGGCGAACAAGTACGCGAAGGCCAACAACCTCACGCCGTTCGCCGCCAGCAGCCCGAACCTGAGCCTGGCCGAGATGGTCGAGGAGCCGTGGCCCGGCTGCGTCAGTATCGGCGGCGAACGCGGCCGCAAGGCGCGCGCCTGGTACCAGGCGACGCAGACGCCCATTTTCGCCTGGTCGAGCCTGGCCGGTGGTTTCTTCTCCGGCCGCTTCACACGCGACAACCTCGATACGATGACCCACCCACTCGACAAGGTGTGTGTGCACGCTTATTGCTACGAAGACAATTTCAAGCGCCTGGACCGCGCCCAGGAGATCGCCCACCAGCGCGGCCTGACGGCGGCCCAGGTGGCCCTGGCCTACGTCTTCAACCAGCCCCTCAACGTTTTCGCTCTCGTCGGATGCAACACCGTGGCCGAGTTCACCGAGAACCTGGCCGCCAGCGAGATCAAGCTCACTCCGGAAGAGTTAGCACAGTTGGAGGTGCTTCCATGATCGAGATTGAGTCGCAGCCAACCCCCGCCGACCGCGAGAAGCAGTGGGAAGAGACAACCCTCAAGCCGAACCTGGCGAAAGCGCCGGAGCGCACCACCCCGTTCGTCACCACGTCCAGCATGCCCATCCATCGCCTGTACAGCCCCGCCGACCTGGCCGACAAGGAATTCGAGGCGAACATCGGCTGGCCGGGCGAGTACCCGTTCACCCGCGGCATCCACCCCACGATGTACCGAGGGCGGCTGTGGACCATGCGCATGTTCGCCGGCTTCGGCACGGCGGAGGAGACGAACGAGCGCTTCAAGTACCTGCTGCGCCAGGGGCAGACCGGCCTGTCGGTCGCGTTCGACATGCCGACGCTCTACGGCTACGACACCGACGATCCGATGGTGCCGGGCGAGTTCGGCAAGTGCGGCGTCGCCGTGTCCTCGCTGGCCGACATGGAGATTCTGTTCGACGGCATCCCCCTGGCCGACGTGACCACGTCCATGACCATCAACAGCCCGGCGGCGATCACCTGGGCCATGTACATCGTCGCCGCCGAGAAGCAGGGCGTCCCCCAGGCGAAGCTGGCCGGGACAATCCAGAACGACATCCTCAAGGAATATATCGCCCAGAAAGAGTTCATTTTCCCGCCGCGCCCCTCCATGCGCCTCGTGGTGGATACGGTCGAGTACGCGGCGCAGCACATGCCGAAGTGGAACCCGATCTCGATTTCCGGCTACCACATCCGCGAGGCTGGCTCGACGGCGGCGCAGGAGCTGGCGTTCACCCTGCTCGACGGCTTCGAGTACGTGCGCTGGTGCGTCGAGCGCGGCATGGACGTGGACGACTTCGCGCCGCGCCTGAGCTTCTTCTTCAACGCCCACAACGACTTCTTCGAGGAAATCGCCAAGTACCGCGCCGCGCGCCGCATCTGGGCGACAGAGATGCGCGACACCTTCGGCGCGAAGAGCGAGCGCTCGTGGTGGCTGCGCTTCCACACCCAGACGGCGGGCTGTTCCCTGACGGCGCAGCAGCCGGAGAACAACATCGTCCGCACGGCCCTCCAGGCCCTCGCCGCCGTGATGGGCGGCACCCAGTCCCTGCACACGAACTCGATGGACGAGGCGCTGGCGCTGCCGTCGGAGCTGGCGGTGCGCATCGCCCTGCGCACGCAGCAGATCATCGCCCACGAGAGCGGCGTCACCAACACGGTAGACCCCCTCGGCGGCTCGTACTTTGTGGAGGCGCTCACCGACGAGATGGAGCGCCAGGCGCGTCAGATTTTCGCCGATGTCGCGGCGCTCGGCGGCGTCATCCCGGCTATTGAGGCGGGCTACTTCCAGCGCGCCATCGCCGACGCCGCGTCCCAGTACCAGTATGAGATCGACTCGGGCGAGCGCGTGATCGTCGGCGTCAACGAGTACGTCAGCAACGAGCCGCTCCAGATCCCTATCCTCGACATGAACCCGAAGGGGCTGGACGTGCAGATGGAGCGCCTGGCGCGCATCCGCCGCGAGCGCGACAACGAGCTGGTGCGCCAGCGCCTCGAGGCGCTGCGCAACGCCGCCGAGGGCGACGCCAACCTCATGCCGTTCATCCTCGACGCTGTGCGCGCCTACGCGACCCTCGGCGAGATGATGGGGGTGCTGCGCCGGGTGTTCGGCGAGTACATGGAACCGACGATTGTGTAGCAGTGTTAGACGGGTAAACAACCATGTCCACACAGGATCCTCTGTCCTACGCCCATGAGAACCGCGAGGCCGCCCTCGCGCAACTCACCGAGTGGCTCGCCATCCCGAGTCTGAGCGCCGTCCCGGCGGCAGCGCCCGACGTGAGGCGCGCCGCCGACTGGCTCGCCGCGCGCCTGCGCACGGTCGGCCTGGAGAACGTCGAGGTCGTGGCGACGGGCGGACACCCGGTCGTCTACGCCGACTGGCTCCACGCGCCGGGCGCGCCGACGGTGCTCGTCTACGGCCACTACGATGTGCAGCCGGTGAAGGTCGAGGAGTGGGCGACGCCGCCGTTCGAGCCGACCGTCCAGGACGGCAAGCTCTACGCGCGGGGGTCCGCCGACGACAAGGGCCAGACGTACGTCCACGTCGAGGCGGTCGAGGCGTATCTCCAGACCGTCGGCCGCCTGCCGGTGAACGTGCGCTTCCTGGTCGAAGGCGAGGAGGAGGTGGGCAGCCGCAATCTGCGCCCGTTCCTGACGGAGCAGGCGGACAGGCTGCGGGCGGACACGGTGCTCATCTCCGATACGCCGTGGGTGGCGGCGGGCGTGCCGACCATTGGCGTCGGGCTACGCGGCGGCGCCAGTGTCGAGGTCGAGGTGCATGGGCCGTCCCACGACCTTCACTCCGGGCTTCACGGCGGCGCGGTGCAGAACCCCATCCACGCCGCGGCCCAGATCATCGCCGCCCTGCACGACGAGCACGGGCGGGTCACGGCGCCCGGCTTCTACGACAAAGTCAGGCCGTTGAGCGAGGCCGAGCGCGCCGACATGGCGCGCGTTCCGATCACCGACGAGCAGATCATCGCCGAGACCGGCGCGCCCCGACTGTGGGGCGAGGCGGGCTACAGCGTACTCGAGCGCATGGGCGCGCGCCCGACCCTGGATGTGCTGAAGTTCGTGGCCGGTGGAGATGCCGCCGCCGTCCCATCCGTCGCCCGCTTCAAGGTCGCCGCCCGCCTCGTGCCGGACCAGGAGCCGGCGGAAATCGCAGCGCTCCTGGGCGACTACATTGTCTCTCTCGCCCCGGACACCGTGCGCGTCACCGCCACGCCCCGCGCCGGTGGGCCGGGTGTCCTAATTGACCCGGACGCGCCCGGTCTTGCCTCGGCGCGGCAGGCGTTCCGCGAGACGTTCGGCGCGGAGCCGGTGTTCGCCCGTAGCGGCGGCGGCATCCCGGTCGTGCTCATGTTCCGCACGCTCCTGGACCTGCCGTGCCTGCTGATGGGCTTTGGCCTGCCCGACGACGGTCTGCACGGGCCGAACGAGAAGCTCGACCTGGCCCAGTTCTACGGCGGCATTGACGCCTCGATCCGCTTCCTGGCGGCGTTCGCCTCGGAGACGCCACAGCCATGACGACCCTGCTCGTCGCCACGAACAACCGCGGCAAGCTGGCCGAGCTGCACGAGCTGCTGAGCGACCTGCCGCTGACCCTTGTGACGCTCCAGGATGTGGGCGTGGACTTCACGGTCGAGGAAACCGGCCACACGTTCGCGGAAAACGCGATCCTGAAGGCCGAGGCGTACGCGAAGGCCAGCGGGCTGTGGACGCTCGCCGACGATTCGGGGCTGGAGGTGGACGCCCTCGGCGGCTCGCCCGGTGTCTACACGGCGCGCTATGGGGCGCCGGACGCGAAGACGGACCGTGACCGCTACAGCCTTCTGCTGTGGAACATGGGCGGCGTGCCGTGGGACCGCCGCACGGCCCGTTTCCGCGCCACCGTGGCCCTCGCCCACCCTGACCATCCGACTCAGACCTTCGATGGCACGCTTGAGGGGTTCATCGGGCTTGCGCCGCGCGGCAGCGGGGGCTTTGGCTACGACCCCGTCTTCTACGTCACCGCCGAGGGTTGCCACCTGGCCGAGCTGCCGCCCGATGTCAAGAACGCCATCAGCCACCGCGGCCGCGCCGTGGCGGCGGCCCGTCCGGCGCTGGCGCGCATCACCGACGGTGGCTGATGGCGGATGGCGGATGGCACGGAAAGCTCGCGCTGGAGTAGGGGCAGGTTTCAAACCTGCCCCCTACCACCGCCAGCGGGTTACGGAGAGATAGTGCAGAGCGATTCCCTACCGCCCCAGACGATAGATGAATACATTGCCGGCTTCCCGCCCGGTGTCCAGTCAATTCTTCAGCAGGTGCGGTGGGTGATCCGGGAGGCGGCGCCCGACGCGAAAGAAACCATCAGCTATCGCCTGCCGACCTTCACCCTGCATGGCAACCTGGTCCACTTCGGCGCGTTCAAGACACACATCGGGTTCTACCCGGCGTCGTCGGGCATCGAGACATTCAAGGCTGAGCTGTCGGCCTACAAGGGGTCGAAGGGCGCCGTACAGTTTCCGCTAGATCAGCCGATTCCTTACGACCTGATTCGCCAGATCACGCTCTTCAGGGTGCAGGAGAATCTGGCGCGCGCCCAGGTGAAGGCGAAGAAGAAATAGGTCCGGCCTGTCATGTTTAGTCGTTCTGCGAGCGCAAGAGCGACTGAAAGTCGCTACTACATGTCGCTCATCCGCCTTAGTCTCGGCTGCTTTTTTCCTCTCCGGTGACATCCAAATACCGCCCCGGCTCCGTAATCAAAGATAACGACGACGGACGGCGTGGGCGCAAGGCGACAGCTTGCGATAGACCGCAACCGCACTCCGTCCTATCCGAGGTTTACCGCGAGGCTTGTCTATGCGTATTCACATTGCCCACGGCCTGGTTACTGCTTTCTTTGTTGTCCTCGCTGCCGGCGCACTCTACATTCTCTTTGGCTTCTTTCTCGATGTCCGGTCAGCCCTTGAGACACCCTCGCCCATGCAGATCAGCCTGGCGGAGATGGGCAAGGGGATGCTCGTGCCGGGCGATGTCGCCAGGCTCAACAATCCCGTCACATTCACTCCCGACACACTGGACGCGGCCCGCCGCACCTACAACAGCCGCTGCGCTGTGTGCCACGGGAACGACGGCAAAGCGGGGACGGCGACGGGCGCGAACACCTATCCGCCGGCGGCGGACCTGACGGCCGCTCGCACCCAGGGTAAGGCGGACGGTATGCTGTACTGGATTATCCAAAATGGTCTGCCCCACACCGCCATGCCGGGCTGGAAGAAGGTGCTGAAGGACGACGAGATCTGGGGCCTGGTGGCTTACGTTCGCCAGCTCCCGAAGGGGGTTCCCGTGGCCGAAGCGGCGCCGGCGCCGACCACCGCTCCGCCGTCGGCGCAGCCGTCGGCCGCTCCGACCACCGCTCCGACCACCGCGCCAACGGCTGCGCCGACCACCGCCCCAGCGACCGCGCCCGCCGCGTCCGCGCCGACCACCGCTCCGACGGCTGTGCCGCTACCGACGGCAGCCCCCACTGTCATCCTGGCCGCGCCGACGAGCGCGGTTGCCCCGACCACAGCGCCAGCTGCGAAGAGCAGCAACGTCGTCACGGTTCGTATCTCTGACTATGCCTACCAACCCGACCGGATCACGGTTCCTGTCGGCACGACGGTCGTCTGGACGAACCAGGATGAGGAGGAGCACGACGTCACGTCGGAGGGCGGGCAGGGCTTGTTGAGTTCGCCCGATTTCGGCCAGGGCGGCATGTATTCGTTCACGTTCAACCAGCCCGGGGAATACAAGTACTACTGCGTTCCCCACGACTACATGCACGGCGTCGTCGTCGTGCGCTGAACAGGGTTGACGCCGGGGCGGGATGGCGGCTATCCTGCTCCGGCCGCCGCATTCTTGCTTGCATACATACGACAAGGAGGGAAATGTGAGACGAATTCTGCCGTGGGCAGCCGTCGGCGCAGCTCTTTTCGGGCTGGCGCTCGTCGCGTTGTTCATAGCGATGGATACACCAACCGCTGCGGCTGCGCCACCCCAGCAGGCGTCAGGGCAGCAAATATGGGAGCAGCGGCAGTGCAAGAACTGCCACGGCGCGCAGGGCGAAGGCAAGTATGGTCTCCCGCTGGCCGGCACGCAGAAGACGGCCGCGGAGTGGATCACCCAGGTGCGCACCCCGCGCCAGAACATGCCGGCCTACACGGCCGAGCAGATAGGCGACGCCGACATCACCGCTATGCACGACTACATGGCGACGCTCCAGAAGCCGGCCAGCTTCACCCCTGTCCGCTACGAGGCCAAGCCTGACGACCCGGCGGGCAAGGTCACGTTCATGACCAAGCGCTGTGTCGCCTGCCACGGCGAGGACTACGCGGCCACCGCCAAGGCCATCCTCGCGTCGGGCCGCACGTCTCTCACGCCAGCCGAGGTGGAGAAGCAGCTCCGCACCCCGCGCCGGTTCATGCCGCACTTCTCCGAGGCGCAGGTGCCGGCCAGCGATATCCCGGCCCTGACCGACTACCTCAACACCCAGATCGCCAAGGTCGCGGGCCAGGCGCAGGTCGCCGGAACGCCGGCCGCCGGCGCGGCGGCAGCCGCCACACCATCGGCCCTGCCAACGACGGGCGGCGACCCGAGCATGCTGGCGCTCGGCCTGGCGAGCCTCGCCGCTGTGCTGGGCTTCGCGGGCTTCGCGCTGCGCCGTAGCCGCCGCTAAAGCGGCCGAGTCCGAAACGGAAGGGGAGAGAGGACAGCCGCCCTCTCTCCCCTTCACCATTACTCCGGATGCGCTCGGAACCACGCGAGCGTTTCGCGGATGGCCTCACGCATGGGGGTGGGCGAAAACGGCCCAAACGCTTGCTCAAACTTAGCGCCGTCGAGCACGAAGGGCGAATCGAACTCGTAGACGACTTCGTTGACCTCGCGGATAAACGGCGAGAACATGCCGCCGATGCGCACCATGAGCGCCGAGTGTGCGCCCAGGTTCGGCGCCTGCCCGGCTTCCTTGAACGCCATCGCCCCGAATTCCCGCCCCGTGACCGGCTTGTCAGTGGGGATGATCCATGCCTGTCCCAGCGCCTCGTCCCGCTCGCCCAGCGTCACCAGCCCACGCCCGAAATCGGGGAGATAGCTCATGCTGTGCGGTTGGTCTAGACTGGCGAGCCACATGGCTTTCTTGCCGGCCAGGACCGCGCGGAAGTAATCGCGCCCGGCGATGGCGTTGTAGCCGCCTGGCCCAAAGTAATCCGAGGCGCGGCCGATGGCGGCGCGCACTTTGCCACTGCGGTGAGCCTCCATCACCAGGTCAGCGACCTGCCCGCGCAGTTTGCCCTTGCGTGTCGTTGCGTTGTAGGGCAGGTCGGCGGAGATCGGTCCGTTGACCTTGCCATACATATAGAGGTTGTCGGCCATGACGAGCTTCGCGCCCGCCGCCGAGGCTGCCTCGATGATGTTCGTCGTCAGCGGGATGAAGTCGGTAAGCCAGCGGTCATACGGCACGTTCACGCAGTGATAGACAACGCTCGCGCCCGCGCACACCTCTTGCAGGCTGGCGACATTGGTCGCATCGCCTTTGACCACTTCGACTCCGACCGGCACATCGGCCTTGCCGCTGCGGTTCACGGCCCGCACCGGCTTACCCTGCCGCACAAGCTCCTCAACCACCGCCTGCCCTGTCCCGCCCGTTGCGCCTAATACCACGTTGATATCCGTCCGATTCGCCATGATCGTCTCCTGATAAGCGTCCAGTAAGTGCTCTCTATTCATCTCAGGCTCGCGCCTCGTAGCGCATTCGCTCTATGAGCGCCGCCAGTTCTGCCTCGAACAAATCCGTCGGGTCGCCCACGAGTGGCTGTAGGTGGTTGAACAGCTCCAGGGACACAAACCCATGCAGCGCCGTCCACGCGGCCAGCGCCAGCCGCAGCGCCAGGGATGGTGTGTCCGTTGTGCTACCACCCCGCCACGCGGCCGACTGGGTTTCGACTTCTATGCTCTCATCCAATGCTCTTGCGATGCGGCGCTCGTCAAGAAGCGCTTGAACCGCCTTAACGATGACAGCCATGCCGTGCCGCGCGACAGGGAGCGTTATCTCTGTGGGCGCGTGATAGCCGGGCAAAGGCGTGCCGAATACCAGGGCGTACTGCTGAGGGTGGGTGTTTGCCCACGCGCGGTAGGCGCGGCCGAGCGCCAGCAGCCGATACGTCGGGTTGTCCGCTGGCGCTGACGCGCTCGCGGCTTCGAGCGCATCATTGAAGGAGGTGTACCCATCCACGATGAGCGCCGTTACCAGGTCATCGCGGGAGTCGAAGTAGCGATACAGCGCCGGCGCGGTCATGCCCATGGCCGTAGCAATGCCGCGCAGGGAAAGCGAGGCCGCACCTTCGCGCGCGATCTGCTCCAGTGCCGTCTGATCGAAGCAATTCGAGCCGAGCGAGAAATCTCGTCGGCTCGAGTCGTGGGGTTGGGCTGAATTCAGGCAGAGGTTGAGAGGCGGTCCACAAAGTCCTGGATGACGGCGGCGACCTCGGCTGGCCGCTCAACCATGACCTCGTGTCCCGCGCCGTCCACGACAACCATCTCAGCGCCGGCGATGCGGTCGTGCAGGAATGAGGCGTACTTGAGGGGCGTTCGGTCGTCGTCGGTACCGTTGATGACCAGCGTCGGGACGTGAAGCTCGCCGAGGCGCGCCATCACGTCGAAGGCGTCGCACGCAAGCATGTCGGTGTACATGACCGGGTCGCTGTCGCGTAGCGCGGCGAGGCGGTCCGGATGAACGCGGAGGCGCGCGCCGCTGGCGACGAGAATCAGGCCCTCGGCGCGTTGCGGATAGTCCAGCGCGAGCTGGAGCGCGACGCCGCCACCCATGCTGTGGCCGACAGGGATGAAGCGGTCGAGACCGATGGCATCGGCGAAGGCGATGAGCCACTGAGCGTAGCCCGGAATGCTGTCCGAGGGCATCCCCTCCGATTGCCCGTGCCCGGGCAGGTCGGGCGCGAAGACGCCCATGTTCTCCAGCCGCCGGGCAGTGTCCATCCACAGCCCATTCTGCGCGCCCGCGCCATGAATGAACAGCAGGGCGGGGTGAGCGCCGGCGTTGCGAGCGGCGTAGAAGCTGGGGAGGTCGGCGACGAGGGTCTTGGGCATGGCAGGTGTCCTGTCAGGGTTGGGCTTCCAACACGAGGGTAAAGGGGATCGCCGGGTCGTTCGGCGCGAAGTGCCCGTCCATGGCGGCCATCTCCGGGTCGGCGCTCTCACCCACCCGCCGCCGCGCGATGCGCGAGAAGCCGGCGTCGGCGAGCGCCGCGGTCAGGCTGGCCTCGTCCCAGATGTAAACATGGCCGTTGGCGCGGAAGGTCAGGTTGAGAATGTCTACCAGGTGGCGGCTGTCGTAACCGAGGCGCGCGGCGCGGCGCATGAGGTCATACGCCGCCGGCGACTTGTCGGCGTAGGCGCGAGCCGTGGCCTCCGCGTCCGGCGTCAGGATGCGCAGGAGGCCATCCGCCATCAGGACGCGGCGCGTCTCGCGCAGGAACCGGGCGACGATGTCGGGCGTGACGTGCTCGACGACGTGCTCTGAGAAGACGCGGCTAACCGAGGCGTCCGGGAAGGGAAACGGCCGCCCGATGTCCAGCCAGTAGTGGGCGCGGGGACCGATGTCGGTGTTCAGCCAGCCCGGGCGCGCCACGGTTCCGGAGCCGACCTGGAGTCGGTACGGGGGCGGGTGGGCGCGCAGGTAGCGCCGTAACCGATAGCCGGCGGCAGGGCGGTTGATTTCCCCCAGAACGGTGCGGCCGACAGCCTTAATGGTCACGCCGGAATTCCCCAGATTGCAACAGGCAGCATCCCCCGTGCATGGTAGAGACGCGGTATACCGCGTCTCTACGCCTTGTGAAGTGCATTACCAGGTCTCGACGTGCGGCACGCGGTCTTCGAGGGAGGCCAGGTAACGCTCGGCGGAGATAGCGGCCATCGCGCCGAAGCCGGCGGAGGAGATGGCCTGGCGGTAGGTGTGGTCGTGTACCTCACCCGCTGCGAACACGCCGGGGTGGCTGGTCATCATGTTGTGGTCCACGATCAGGTAGTTCTGGTCGTCCATGGCGAGCTTGCCCCGGAAGAGCTGCGTGTTCGGGAAGTGGCCGATGTAGACGAAGATGCCGTCCACGCTCATCTCCGACGCCTCGCCGGTTTTGACGTTCTTGAGCGCGACCGACTTCACCGCGCCGTTGCCCTGCACGCTCTCGATGACCGTGTTCCAGATGAAGCCCATCTTCTCGTTCTTCTCGGCGCGCGCCTGGAGCACGGCGCCGGCGCGGAGCTGGTCACGGCGGTGGATGATGTCCACTTTGTTGGCGTACTTCGTCAGGAAGAGGCCCTCCTGGAGGGCGCTATCGCCGCCGCCGACGACCAGGACGTGCTTGCCGCGGAAGAAGAATCCGTCGCACGTGGCGCAGTAGGACACGCCGCGGCCGATGAATTCATTCTCACCGGGCACGCCGAGCTTGCGCGGCGACGCGCCGGTGGCGATAATTAGCGTCCGAGTCGCGTATTCCTTGCTGTGTGTCTTGACAATCTGCGCGCCCGGGCCGAAGGCGATGTCAATCACCTCGTCAATCTCGATGCGCGCGCCGAATTTCTCCGCCTGCTGCTGCATGGCTTCGTACAGCTCTGGCCCCGTCAGCCCGCTCGGAAAGCCTGGGAAGTTCTCCACGTCGGTCGTGGTGGCAATCTGTCCGCCCAGCTCGTTGCCGGTGATAAGCAGCGGCTCCATGTTGGCCCGCGCTGCGTACAGCGCGGCCGTCAGGCCGGCCGGGCCTGAGCCGATGATGATCGTGTTTTCCATGTCTGCGACGCTCCTTGAGCCGGGCGGGATTCCCCGTGCGACGGCCCGCTATCCACTATACGCTCACAGTATTATATGATGCAGTGGCGGCGTGAAGCATTACATCGCCACGCGGATAGGCGCCGCGCTGTGTTCCAGGGCCAGGAGCCGCTCTTTCAGGTCGAGGCCGCCGCCGTAGCCGACGAGCTTGCCGTCGCTCCCGATGACGCGGTGACAGGCGACGATGATGGGAACGGGGTTCGCGCCATTGGCCGCGCCGACCGCGCGAACCGAGCGCCGGCGGCCGATGTCCGCCGCCATCTGGGCGTAGGAGCGGGTCTCGCCGTAGGGGATCAATTGCAGGCCGTGCCAGACCGCGATCTGAAAGGGCGTGCCGCGCAGGTCTACCGGCACGCTGAACACGCGCAGGTCGCCGGCGAAGTAGCGGTTCAGCTCATCCTCGACGCGCGCCAGCTGCGCCGCGTCGGCGACGATGCTCGCATCGGGATACCAGCGCCGCGCCCAGCTTTCGCAGCGGGCGAACGGCTCGCTTGCGAACGTCAGCCGCCCGACCCCATGCGTCGTGAGCGCGACACCCAATCGCCCCAGCGGCGTCGCGATTTCGCCCAATATGACTTCGGCTACCTGAGTCACCGTCTCTCTCCCTCCGCGAAATGATCTCGATCTGTCATACTGAGTACAACGAAGCATCCCGACGCCTTGGGGGACGCTTCGCGTTCGCTCAGCGTGACAGCGTTCGGGGCTACGCCCAGTGCAACGAGGCATCTGGACCGCACTCTAGACCCCTCACTTCGTTCGGGGTGACAGCGATTGTTACTTTCTTCCGCCGTTGTGTTTCCTCCCTAAACGAGCCAGATGGGGTTGGACCACGCGCGGCGGCCCATCGCGTCGCGGACGGTGACGCGCAGATAGGGACTGCCCCACTCCCGGATGTCAAGCTCGGCTTCGTACAACGCCGGCCCAAACGCGGAGGCGGCGTGATAGTGGCCCCCCGTAATGTAGATGCGGTCGGCCGGGGAGCAGCGGACGACCACGCGCCGGCCACGCTCGATCTGAATATCGTGGATTTCCGGCCCGCAGCTCGAATAGTACGCGCCGGCCTTGAGCGCGGCCAGGATCGCTTCTGGTGTAAGCTGCTCACTCTTGACCCACACCCAGCCGCGCAGCGCGTCCCACCGCTTCGGCTGGAAGTGGGCGTCGTCGGTGGCGCACGCCAGGTAGCGGCGGCCGCGCATCGCCATGAGGTCGAGCATGTACCAGCTATCGGCGCGGTCGTTGTAGTCCACGGACACGCCGTTGAACGTCTCGATGGCGTCTACCGGGCCGAGCGAGACGACGTCGTTTTCCGTGAGGCCGTACCAGGCTGGGTGGGCGACGGCGACGTATGCGCCGTCGCCCAGGGCGCGCGCGGCGATGCGGGGGCCATCCTCGTCCGGCGTCGGCGGCGCGAAGTCGAGCGGCAAGCCGACGGCCAGGATGTGCCACAGGTTGCCCAGCTCGGTCTTGCCGGCGTGTAGCTCTGCGCCGAGGAGTGTGGTGAACCCGGCGTCGCGATAGGGGCGCGTGTCCGTCACGGGGAAGCCGTAGCTTTCCAGAAAATGATCGGTCAGGGCGAGGAAGTCATAGCCATTGTCGGCGTAGACGCGGCAGACTTGCTCCGGCGCGAGCAGGCCATCCGACTCGGTCGAGTGCGTGTGAAGGTTGCCGCGCCAGAAGCGGCCCGGCTGGTCAAAAGGATTGATTCTCATAGTGGCTCACTCGTGGGGGGATCAATGCTGATTTCGCGGGAATTGAGGTGAAGCTCCAGGACATCGCCCGACTTCAACCCAGGAATGAACGGCGCGATGATCTCGATCATCGAGGGTTCCTGGAAGTGGCGAATCTTCGTCTCGGGATGGGGGTAATAGACCCAGCCATCATATTGTTCGCCGTGGGCAATCAGGCGGCACGGCGAGAAGGAGAAGTCTTCGGGCGGGTGGAGATCGGTCCACTCGACGCGGCGGAACGTGTAGCGCGGGTTGCGCATGGCGAAGGTGTGCGGCGCGATGACCAGGTTCAGTGTCCCCCGGTGGTAGGACGTGAGGTCCAGGCCGCGCGCCTTGAAGAACGGGAACTGCATCTCCAGCGTGCCGCGCGGATAGGGGCTATCTGCCGCCGCGCCGGATGCGACACCATGTCCATGCCGGATGACACCCCGCACTTTGACCCAGGACTCGGCCACGCCCACTCCTCAGCAGTCACTCGGTTCCGGTTCCCAACTCGTGGCGGCCACCCAGTCTGCCGCGCCGCCCATAATAATATCACACACCGGGTCTTTAACGTCGTAATACGCCGCGACGTCGTCCGGGTGCAGCCGCGCCAGGGCCAGTTTGGCCTGGGCATATGCGTCGGCGATCGCGGGATGGGCGCGGAGGTAGTCGCGGAACAGCAGCGGGTAACGCTGGTTGGCGCGGCCCGCGACGCGAACGTGCAGGTTGACCCGCCGCCGTCCCGGCGGCTCCCGGAACAGCCACTTCGTCCACTCGGCCGGGTCGGTTCTGGCGCCCGGCGGCACGTGGTCGCCGGCGATGTGGCGCACGCGCTCGTAGCCGACGCGGCTCAGCGCGTCTTCGACGCCATTCTCGAGGGCGGCGACGGTGACCTGGATATCAATGATGTCCTTCGCCGCCAGCCCTGGCACGGATGTGGAACCGATGTGGTCAACGCGCAGCGCGAGGCTGCCCAGGGCTGCGCGCAGCTCCCGCCCCAGCGCCAGGAACTCGTCCGCCCAGCGTGGCTGGTACGAGACAATCTCAATCATGGGAGGAACACGCATCGAGGGTTCGTCTCGGATTTCAGGCGAGCGCGTAAGAAGCGTACCGATATCGGTTGTTGCCATGGCGCGTCCTCCACTGTTCTGTGGGCCCCTGTACGATTGGCATAAGTATAGGCGCAGAGATTCAAACGCAACAATACAGTGCGTTCGCGTTGCCCAAGTGCTCCCTTCGCTGAGTTGGGTCAAGCGCAGGGGGCAGATAAAACCTGGCCGTTGACGCTGTTCGAATCGCACCCATAATTCATACCCGTAAGAATGCGTAGGAGGAGCAGATGACGACGCAGACACTCGATGCGATTTTTGAACATGGCACGTTTCGTTTGGTGGAGCCACCCAATATCCCCTTGCGCGAAGGACAGCGTGTCCGGCTTGTGGTCGAGACTGAGGAGTCGCCCGATGCAATCCTCGCGGTCGCGGCCAGCGTATACGCGGGACTCACACCACAGGATATTACGGAAGTCGAGCAGATCGCCCTTGAGCGGCGGGACTTCTTCGGCAAGCAGGTATGAGTCAGCTCTCCCCCTCACAGATGCGATCGTTATCCGTACGGCTACGATCTACAGTGATCTGCATCAGCGCGGCGTCTTAATTGGTGACGCAGACATCCTAATCGCGGCAACTGGGCTCGAACATGGTCTGATCGTGGTTACAAACAACGAGGGTCACTATCGACGGATCTCTGCTATCCAGCTTGACAACTGGTTGGCATGAACCTCTATGGAGAACTGACATCGCTCCCCCGGCCAAAGAACCGCCGCGCCTCGATGAAGACGGGGATGCCGCGGAGGACGGTGAGGCCGACGACGAGGACGGTCAGCCAGAGGGCGATGGTGTGGAGGGCGGGGAGCCAGGCGGCCTGGGGCGTGTTGGCCCAGGCGACGTCGGCGGCCGCGAGGAGGGCGAGGTAGACGAAGACGGCGGTCTTGGCGGTGCCGTAGAGGGCGCGCATGAAGCGAGAGCTAACGAGGAACTGGCCCCAGGCCGACTCCATCATGCCAAAGGCTGTTGCCCCTTTGGCAAGCACCAACGCAACAACATACTGCGTTCGCGTTGCCCAGGTTCTCCCCTTGCCAAATTGGGTCAAGCAGAAAGGGGAGAGCAAACCCACGATGGCTTAAGAGCGCTCTTCTGGCCCGAAGAAGCGCCTCGCCTCAATGAAGACAGGTATCCCGCGAATTACGGTGAGGCTGACGACCAGTACAGTGAGGGCAAGGGCGATTGTCTCCATCGTTGGCAGCCAAGATGCCTGAGGTGTGTCTGCCCACGCAATTTGTGCTGCGCCTAGGAGGGCGAGGTAGACAAACGTTACGGCCTTTGCGATTCCGTACAGGGCGCGCATGAATCGACTCGATACGATCACCTGTCCAAGCTTTGACTGCATCATTCCGAAGGCCGTGAATCCACGCGCCAAAACGTAACCGCGAAGAGCGTCCGTTAGCACGCCTCGCGTAACAACAATTAGGGCCGCCCAGACTGGTGCCAACCCAAGAGAGGCATAGACAATCCAGAGTACCTGCTCGACGACGCGATCCACGGCGATGTCGAGCACACTGCCCAGGTCGCTCACCTCATCCCAGGCGCGCGCTACAATTCCGTCCACCCCGTCGAGCACGATTATGACAACGACCAGGATCGCTGCTGTAATTCTGGCCGCCGCCGATTCTTGATACAGGAGAATTACAGCCAGCAACAGCCAGACCAGCCGACTCAGCGTAATTGCATTTGCCATATGCGCCGCAGTTCCTCTGCCACAAATCTTATCGAGTACAACGTACTCTGTGCGTTCTTCCTGCGTGTGGAGACGAGTCTAGCGTCGGAGTATAGCATATCTCTCGTTTCCGTGCGTGCTGCAACGGCCTGGCGTCGTGCGTGAATGCGATGATGGCCTTCGCGACATGTGATACACCGGTGAAGGCCATCACTTGCCAGGGAAGGGCCTCTGC
>JAXLWK010000015.1:20000-65810 GCA_046328525.1 Anaerolineae bacterium | reverse complement strand
GCCCAGAATAACGGTGCGTCTGGCAGGGGGAACGTCGCGGTTCCCGCTGCCAGACGTCTCGATTGTTCTGGTATTGAGTTGGTTGTCGTTGGTCATCGATCGTGAGATCTCGGCCTTCCGTGGCCGTTAATCTTCGCCGCCGGAGCGAGCGCGGGTTTCGTCGCTGCGCACAACCAGCCAGGCTACCAGGGCCGCGCCGAAGTAGGCGAACAACTCGTACGCGCCGGTGTATTGGTTCGACAGGTTCTGGCCGAAGCCGAGACACGCGAAGGTGGCCGCGCCCCACGCAATGGCCAGCTTCAGCCACTTCTTGTTCGCGTTACCCCACGACCACTCGCCGCGGAGGAAGCTAATCACGACCAGGATGAACGTGATGCCCTCCATCAAGGCCAGGAAGTAGTACGCCGGCGCAACGCGGGGGAAGCGCGCCAGGATGGTGGTCGAGAATTGTTTGACCATGTAGTCCGGCACCCCGCCGCTCGTCCACTTGGACCAGCTGGACAGGAAGAACGTTTGAGCAAACACGAGATAGAGCGCCAGGGCCAGCAGGTCCACCTCCGGCGGCAGGCGGTAAGCCGGGTGGCTCCAGTAGCCATTGGTGAAGATGCTCAACTGACCGCTGTTCAGCAGGCTGGTCACCTGCTCCTTCACCTGGGTCATCGCGCCGACCCCGTTGAGCGGCCAGTCCGACAGTTGCGCGCCCAGGGCGGCGGCTTTGGCCGGGTCGCCTTTGGCCGCGTTGACCACGTTCACCCAGTCCAGGGCTTGCAGGTGGTAGAAGTGGATGGCGTGGTCCTGGATCATTTGGGACAGGGAGATGAGGTCGCGGATGGCTTTCGCCTGGGGTGGGATGGGATAGTCGAGCGCATCCTCGACGGCGTAGATAGCGGCGAGGGCGTGCATCGTTGTGCACACACCGCAGATGCGCTGCGCAAACACCCACGCATCTCGTGGATCACGCCCCTTGAGCACCAGCTCAATGCCGCGGAACTGGGTGCAGGGTGTCCAGGCCCGCGCGATCTTGCCGTCGGCCGCCTCAATCTCGACTCGCAGATGGCCTTCGATACGGCTGATGGGATCAATCACAACGCGTTGGGTAGCCATGGCTCGCTCCTACTCCTTACCCTGCTCAGGGACGGACCTTGGGTCGTCAGGCAGGCCCTCGGTCTGCGCCTCGACCAGCTCGGCAGGCGGCGGCGCGTCACCGAGGATCTCCAGCGACGTTGTGCCAGCGGCCGCCTCGGCCTCTTCGTCGCGGCGTCGCGCGTAGGTGATGATGCTGTGGGCGGCGATGACCGCGACCGTTGCGCCGACGAGCACCGTTCCCACCGTGTTGGCGGTGGACTCAACGGGTACTCCCGGCACGTCGGGCAAGCGATGGTAGAAGGGGCTGAAGCGATCCTCCCAGTGGTACTCGGTGCAGCCGAGGCACGGATGGCCGGCCGAAATGGGGAAGGCCGTGTGGCTGTTCCACTGGATGATGGGACACGGCGAGAACGTGTCAGGGCCTTTGCAGCCCATCTTGTACAGACAGTAGCCTTGACGGGCATTCTCGTCGTCAAAGACCTCGACGTACTGGCCGGCGTCGAAGTGGGCGCGCCGCGGGCAGTTGTCGTGGATGCGCTGGCCGTAGGCGAACATGGGCCGGTTCTGCTGGTCCAGGGGCGGCGTTGTGCCGTATGTCAGGTAGTAGACAATGGTAGCCGTGATGATGTCGCCGATGGGCGGGCAGCCAGTGACGTTGACAACTGGTTTGTTGCGGATAATGTCCTGCACCCCGACACAGCTCGTCGGGTTGGGCCGCCCCGCCTGCACGCAGCCGTACCAGGCGCAATCGCCCACCGCCAGGATGGCCGTCGCATTTTTGGCTGAGTCCTCGAGAACCTGCTGCGCGGACTTGCCGCCGATAGCGCAGGCCGCGCCACCAAATCTTAGAGGAATAGACCCGTTGATGACGAGCACGTGCGGCGCGGCGTTGGCCTCTTGCAGCGCCGCATCGGCGGCCGCGCCTGACGCCGCCATGAGCAGCTCGACGTAGTTCAGCGACAGCACGTCCAGGACGAGCGCGCCGACGCCGGGATCTGCCGCGCGCAGAGTGCTTTCCAGGCAGCCGGTGCACTCCTGAAGCTGGAGCCAGACGGCGACGGGCTTACGGGTGGAGACGGCAGCGAGTTTGTCCGCCAGCTCGGTGGCTGAGACAAGCGGGCCAATAGCGGGGATTGCGGCAAAGGCAGCGGCCATTTTCCCGCAGAAGCCGAGGAACTCGCGGCGCGTGATGCCGCGCTGTTCCAGGCATTCGCCGACCGTCGCACCTTGCGCGGCAAACACTTCCCTTGATATCAGCATTGGGAATGTCTCCTCGCCGGTCTGCCTCCCCAATGTAGCCGAATTGCTCCCATCTAGACAGCCGGCCCTTAAGACCACTATACTCCCGCCGCGAGCCGAGGGCTATCCTCGATTCGCATAGTGTTGACCTGTCCCTTGTGACTGTCATTATTGATAGTCGGCCATGCTGCCTTCCACTTGCTCCTCGTCGTCTCGATGTCCGCGCCACCGGCGCCTGAAAGGCGCGACGGCTGAAGGCGCTGTCTTTGACAGGCGCGGGATGTTGGAGTATATTGCTGCCGGCCGGTCGGGAAGTCTCGTGTGCGCGCCGGACGAGTGGAAGGAGTGCCTCATGTGTCTTGGTATTCCCGGGCAGGTGAAACAGATCTACGATGTCAGCGGCATCCCCATGGGTAAGGTTGACTTTGCTGGCATTACAAAGGAAGTCTGCCTCGCCTACGTTCCCGACATCCAGGTCGGCGACTACACCATCGTTCACGTCGGTTTTGCCATCGCGCAGCTCGACGAGGAGTCGGCCCTGGAGACGCTCCGCCTGTTCGAGGAGATCGGGCGGCTGGAGGAGGAGCTGAACCCGGAGGCCCCCGCGCTGCGAGAGGGCGAAGAGGAGCCGCGAGGTACGCCATGAAGTACCTGGACGAGTTCCGCAACCCCGAGCTTGCCGGACGCCTCTTCCAGGAGATCCGCGCCATCACCACCCGCCCCTGGGCGATCATGGAAGTGTGCGGCGGCCAGACCCACTCCATCATCCGCAACGGCATTGACCAGCTTCTCCCCCCCGAAATCGAGCTTATCCACGGCCCCGGCTGCCCCGTCTGCGTCACACCCCTGGCGATCATTGACAAGGCGCTGGCGATTGCCGCGCAGCCCGGCGTCATCTTCTGCTCGTTCGGCGACATGCTGCGCGTCCCCGGCAGCGGCAGGGACCTGTTCCGCGTCAAGAGCGAGGGCGGCGATGTTCGCATCGTGTACTCGCCCCTGGATGCCGTCAAGCTCGCTCAGGCCAACCCGGAGCGCGAGGTTGTGTTCTTCGGCATCGGCTTCGAGACGACAGCGCCGGCCAACGCGATGGCCGTCTACCAGGCGGACCGGCTGGGCCTGCGCAACTTCTCGATGCTCGCCTCCCACGTCCTGGTGCCGCCGGCCATCTCCGCGCTCATGGAGTCGCCCACCAACCGCGTCCAGGCGTTCCTGGCGGCGGGCCACGTGTGCAGCGTCATGGGCTATTGGGAGTACGAGCCGCTGGTCGCGCGCTACCACGTCCCCATCGTCGTAACCGGCTTCGAGCCGCTGGATGTCCTGGAAGGGGTGCGGCGCGCCGTGGCGCAGCTGGAGAGCGGCCGCGCCGAGCTAGAGAACGCCTACCCGCGCGCGGTGCGGCGCGAGGGCAACGTCCCGGCCCAGAAGATGCTGGCCGACGTGTTCGAGGTGACGGACCGCGCGTGGCGCGGCATCGGGGTCATCCCCCAGAGTGGGTGGCGGCTGAGCGAGCGCTACCGGGCGTACGACGCCGAGACGCGCTTCGCGGTGGACGACATTCGCACGCAAGAGTCGCCTCTCTGCCACAGCGGCGAGGTGCTGCAAGGGTTGCTCAAGCCGATCCAGTGTCCCGCCTTCGGCAAGGAGTGCACGCCGCGCACGCCCCTGGGCGCGACGATGGTGTCGAGCGAGGGCGCGTGCGCGGCGTACTACCAGTATGGCCGCTTCATCTCGGCCGACCTGCCTCTGGCCCGCCCATGACCAGCGCCATTGACTTCGACGCCTGGACCTGCCCGGCGCCCCTGCGCAGCTACCCAACCATCGTCATGGGCCACGGCGGCGGTGGGCGGCTGTCCGCCGAGTTGGTGGAGCACCTCTTCGCCCCGGCGTTTCGCAATGCGGCGCTGGATGCGCTCGGCGACGCGGCGGTGCTCAGCGTGAGCGAGGGCCGGCTGGCGTACACGACCGACTCGTTCGTGGTACGCCCGCTCTTCTTCCCCGGCGGCAACATTGGGACGTTGGCAGTGAACGGCACGGTCAACGACCTGGCGATGATGGGCGCGCAGCCGCGCTATCTCACGACGGGCTTCATCCTGGAGGAAGGCTTGCCCCTCGCCCGCCTGGGCCTGATCGTCGAGGCGATGGCGGCGGCGGCCCAGGCGGCTGGCGTGCAAATCGTGGCCGGCGACACGAAAGTCGTGGACAAGGGGCACGGCGACGGGGTGTACATCAACACCAGCGGCATTGGCGTCGTCCCGCCAGGCGTCGCGCCCGCGCCGAACCGCGCTGAACCCGGCGACGTTGTCATCGTCAGCGGCGACCTCGGCCTACACGGCATCACTATCCTGAGCGTCCGCGAAGGGCTGGAGTTTGGCGCGCCGATCGAGTCGGACTGCGCCGCTCTGAACGGTCTGGTGGCGGCGATGCTCGACGTCACGCCCGACATCCACGTCCTGCGCGATCTGACGCGCGGCGGCCTGGCGTCGGCGCTCAACGAGATCGCCCGTGCTTCGGGCGTTGGCATCCGCTACGACGAGCGCCGCCTGCCCGTGCCGACGGCGGTCGCGGCGGCGTGCGACATGCTCGGCATGGATCCGGTGCACGTCGCCAATGAGGGCAAGCTGGTGGCGATTGTGCCGCCGGCCGTCGCGGACCTGGCGCTGGAGGCGATGCGCTGGCATCCCCAGGGCGCGCGCGCCGCGATTATCGGCCAGGTGACGGAGCAGCATCCGGGCGTTGTCGTGGCGCGCACGGCGATCGGCGGCAGCCGCGTGGTGGACATGCAGATCGGCGAGCAGCTCCCGCGCATCTGCTAACCATCCATGCACGAGCTGGCCGTCACGCAAGGCATCCTCTCGGTCGCGCTGGACGCCGCCGACCGGGCCGGGGCGCGCCGCATCGCCGCCATAGACCTGGTCATCGGCGACCTGGCGAGCATAGTAGACGACTCGGTTCAGTTTTACTTTGATATCCTGGCCCGCGGCTCACCCGCCGAAGGGGCGGCGCTGCGCTTTCGGCGCATCCCGGCCGACGGCCACTGCCTGGCGTGCGGGGCCGAATTCACAGTCGGGCCGTCGCTCGTGGATGCGTGCCCCGTGTGCGGCAGCGCGCAGCTCCTCATCACAGGCGGGCGCGAGTTCTACGTGGAGAGCATCGAGGTGGACGATGAAAATCCCGGTGGTGCAGGCGATTCTGAGCGCGAACGAGAGCCAGGCCGATGACAACCGCCAGACCTTCGACGCGGCTGGCGTCTATGCCGTTAACTTGATGGGGTCGCCGGGCGCCGGCAAGACGAGCCTCATTCTGGCGACCGCCGCGCGGCTGCCCCGGACGACGCGCCCCGGCGTCATCGAGGGCGACCTCGCCTCGACCATTGACGCCGAGACCATCGCCCGCCACGGCCTGCCCGTCGTCCAGATCAACACCGGCGGCAACTGCCACCTGGACGCGCCGCAGATTCAGTCGGCGCTCCCGCATCTGCCCATGTCCGGCCTCGACCTGGTCTTCATCGAGAACGTGGGCAACCTGGTCTGCACGGCGAACTTCGCCCTGGGCGCGCACCTGGCGGCGGTCGTCGCCAGTGTACCGGAGGGGCACGACAAGCCGTACAAGTACCCCGGCATCTACGCGGCGGCGGACGTCGTCGTCCTCAACAAGGCCGATCTGACGGCGATCTTCGAGTTCGACGTGGATTATTTCCGGCGCGGCGTCAGCATGCTCAACCCCACGTGTCCGGTGTTCGTCGTGTCCTCGCGCAGCGGCGCGGGCATGGACGAGTGGGTGGCGTGGCTGGAGGAGCGCCGCGTCTGTTGGCGGCGGTAAGGGCAGATTTGAAACCTGCCCCTACTCCACCGCCCGTGGGCGCCGCGTTCGGACTACTTCGCGTTGGCCGCCTTGAACATGGCGCTGCTCAGCATGCGCTCGCGGAGCGTGTCGTAGATCGGCGTATTGCGCAGCAGTGTCACGGTGAGTAGCGCGCCAAACGCGCCCACCAGGAGCGGCACCAGCATGGACGTGGCGGCCGTCATCTCGATGACCAGCGCAATGCCCGTGAGCGGCGACCGCACCACGCCGACAAAGAAGGCGGTCATGCCCACCACGGCGAAACCTGCCGGCTGGAGCGCCAGTCCGGGCAGCAGGCCCGCCAGCAGGCTGGCGTACAAGGCTCCGAAACCGGCGCCGATGACGAGCAATGGCGCGAACAGTCCGCCCGGTGTGCCGGCCGAGTAACAGAACGGGCCGAGGAACCAGCGAACGAGAATTAGAATCGCGATCGCGCTCAGGGAGAGACCCCCCGTGAGCAGCCGCTGATTGATGCTGTCGCCGCCGCCGACCAGCGCCGGCTCGAACCACGCGATCGCGCCGACTGTCGCGCCGACCAGCGCCGCGCGCACCTCCACCGGCCAGCGGGTGAACCCCTCGAACAAGTCCAGGAAGATGATGATGAGGCGATTGTAGGCGGCGGCCAGCGCGCCGAGGAGCAGGCCCAGGCCCAGGTAGGGCGCCAGGTTCCAGAAGCCTGGGATCAGGGACGGCGACACGGTGAAGTCCGTCGCCGTCCCTAGGATCAGATGCGCCACCGCGATGGCGACACTGCACGTCAGCAGTGTCATGACGGCCAGGCGCACCTGGAACACGTGGGCCACCTCCTCGAAGACGAAGAGCGCGCCGCCGAGGGGAGCGTTGAAGGCCACACCCAGGCCCGCACCACCGGCCGCCGCCTGGAGCGAGCCGATGTCGCTGTCGGACAGGCGCAGGTGGCGGCCGAACCACGAGGCAATCGCCGACCCCATCTGCACCGACGGCCCTTCTCGCCCCAGCGCCATGCCGGCCACGCCCAGGGAGAGGAGGCCGCCGACGAACTTGACCGGCAGCACACCCAGCGGCGGCGGCTTCGCCTCGCCGCGCATCACCGCTTCGACGTGCTGCACGCCACTGCCGCCGGCTAGCGGCTCGAAGCGCACGAGGAAGCGCGCGATCGCCACAAAGATGGCGGCCCCCAGCACTGGAATCAGCCAGCCCAGGTACGGATAGTCGTGGCTGTAGGCCACCACCGACAGGCGCATTTTGTCGGCCCAGATCAGCCCCAGGCGAAACAATCCACCGACCAGGCCCGTCACCGCGCCGGCCACGAGCGCGGCGAACGTCACGCGCCACAGGCCCTTCGCGGCGGGCATTTCTTCAACCCCCAAGGTAGCCTCCCAACGTTGAGCAGTCCCAGACGCCTACTTGTGGGGCAGGAAGACGACCGCGTAGCGAACCACGAGCGCCGCCACGGCGATGAGCAACGGCGGGATAAGCTCCACGAACGATCCCTGCAAGAGCAGAAGGAACGGCGCCAGCCAGCCTACCGCGACGACGGTCAGCCAGAAAAACACTGTCTGGTTCGGGCCATAGCGCACTCTGAAGCCGGGCGCAATTCCGCGGAACAGCAGCCAGAAGAATACCACATCGAGAACGAGCAGCGCCAACATGACGCCGCGCAGCATCGTCGCCGCTTCGCTCCGCCCCATCACGGCGGCGACGACCAGCAGCACGCCGCAGCCGAGCAGAATGGCGGAGTTGCTGATGTAGCCCCCCAGCCAGCGCGCGTCCTTCCAGCCCGGCTGCGACGTGACGCTGAACAGCACACCTTTGTACAGGATGCCGCCCAACGCCGGGATGACCGCCAGCAGCGCTGCCACGTTGCCCAGCGCCAGGATCAGCATCCAGAGCGGCCCGATGGCGTGCAGCCCGGCGAACAGCGGCCAGTGCAGGACGGCGGCGACCGTGGCGATGCCCAGCAGAACGCCATAGGCTGAGAGCGACCACGTGCCGAAGGACATCGGGGAGCTGGGCTTGAACACGCGCAGCATATGGTGGAAGCGCTTCGGGTCGCCCAGGTCTGAGATGAGGAGCGCCAGGTCTATCAGCAGCAGGAGCAGCGCCAGTGGGTAGGCGACCAGGGTCAGGCCGACGAAGCGGCCCGGCGCCAGGGCGACCGCCAGGGTGGCGGCCAGGAATGTGCCGATGGACAGGTTGTTGAAGAAGATGTCCCACGCCGTCAGCCCGCGCCAGGGCGGGGTCTTGGTGATGGCCTGCCCGGCGTAGGGCGATACCGTCATGGCCGGCCTGGCCGTGGATCGTCTCGTCTGCGGTTGAGTCGCGCTGGACATCTCAGCCTCCCATCATCAGGCGCACAGCGGCCACGGCCAGGAGCGCCGCGACCAGGCCGATGGCGGCGCGAAGATAGTCGCCGCGCAGGTGATTATGCGGGTTGACCGGCGCAGCGGGCAGGCCGTAGGTCGCCGGATCGGCCAGCAGCAGATAGAAGTTGTGGAGCGCCGAGTACTGCGCCGTGGGAACCTCGCCGTAGAGGTAGGCCCGCTCGACACCGCGCCCGTGCAGCTCCTCAACCCGCCGCCGCGCCAGGTCCCGCATCTGATCCACCGGGCCGAAGTTGATGGCCCATGTCGGACACGCGCGGGCGCACGCCGGTTGCAGCCCATCCCGAAGTCGGTCGTAGCACATCGTACACTTGTAGGAGTGGCCGTCGGTCTGACTGCGCGTGATCACACCGAAGGGGCAGGCGGCCACGCAGGACGCGCAGCCGTTGCAGATATCCGGCTGAATGTAGACGTTGGCGAACTCGGTGTGGACGATGGCGCCCGTCGGGCAAGCCAGGTGACACGGCGCTTCGACGCAGTGCTTGCAGCTGTCACTCATCATCAGCCACTGGCCTGCTTTCGGCTCCGCCAACAGCGCCTTGATGTCGAAGCCGTCCAGGGCCGCCGTCGGCTTGATGGGCGGCAGGGGCAACGGCGTCGCCTCGAACAGCTCCACGAACTTGACGTGCCGCCACTCCTCCGCCGACAGAGTCAGGGTGTTGTCGTAGCTCTGCCCTGACAAGCCGGTATCGAACGCCGGCAGGAGGTTCCACTGCTTGCACGCCACCTGGCACGCCTTGCAGCCGATGCACACGCTGGTATCGGTGAAGAAGCCGACCGCCGGCTGCACCTCGAGGGCCTCGCCGCGGCGGAAGGCATACATGACCGTGTCCAGGAGACCGTCCGGGCGCTCCGGGGCCGCCGCCGCCGCCTGCCCGACCACGTCGAGCTGGCGCTGGGCGATGTCGTCAATCGTCATGCTGGATGCTCCCTTCCGGCTGCGCCGCCCAGGCTGTGTCCACCACCGGCAGCGTCACCTGGGGCAGGGGAACGAGAGGCGTGGGCTGCATCGGCCGCTCATCGGTCAGCCGGCCCGCGCGGAGCTGGCAGGCGAACGACTTCGTGCCCTGGATGTCTGACGTGGGCGCGAGGGCCATCGCCGATAGCAGGTTGGCCGAGTCGCCGACGGCTTCGCCCTTGTAGCCGAAGCTCCACAGCAGCCCGACGACGTGGGACGGCCGCCCATCCACGGTCAGCGTCGGGACGCGCTCCGTCACCAGCGCCCTGGCCTCGATGGAGTCTCGCGGCGTGCTGACGACGACCCAATCGAGGTTCTTGACGCCCCGCTCCGCCGCCAGCGCCGGGCTGATCTCGACGAACATGGCCGGCTGCAACTCGACCAGCCAGCTGTTGTGGCGCGTCATCGCGCCGCTCAAGTACTGCTCGGTGACGCGGTACGTCGTCGCCACGAGCGGGTAAGCGGGGTCCAGGGGGACGGCCACCGGGTTGAGCGGGTCTTCGAACACCGTCGTCGCCGGGGCATACTGGGTGCTCACCAGCGCATTGCGGTACGGCGACTCCAGCGGCTCGTAATGCACCGGCAATGGCCCATCCGCCAGGCCAAAGGGGACGTAGAGCCAGCCACGCCCGTCGAAGTGGGCGCCGAATGGGGCATCGCCGGGCAGCGCCGCCCCGCCGCGCGCGTCGGCCGGCGGCTGGTAATCCGGCGCTTTGGTCACGGCGAATTGCGGCACGTCGTGGCCCACCCATCGCCCCTGGGCTGCGTCCCACCAGACGAGCCGCTTGCGCTCCGACCAGGGCTGCCCCTGGGGATCGGCGGACGCGCGGTTGTAGAGGACGCGGCTGTTGTTCGGCCACGCCCAGCCCCA
Organism: Anaerolineae bacterium; assembly: GCA_046328525.1. GTDB lineage: Bacteria > Chloroflexota > Anaerolineae > Epilineales > JAHCIE01 > JBDHWG01. Next base: position 55,453 of record JAXLWK010000015.1, on the reverse strand, counting down.
GTCGGCGAAGATGCCGTCGCGCACAGTTCCGTCCAGCCGCCTGGCGAGGTTGCGCCCCGGCTCCGGGAAGACGCCGGCGTAGAGCCGCGAGCCGCACGCCGTCGAGCCGTCGGCGGCCAGTTCCGCGCCGCTCTTGAGGTGCTCGCCCGTCGCTGTGGAGTAGCCGTTGATTTCCCGCAGCACGCACTCGGCGTCTGGCTCATCCGCCGACGCCGCGCCGGGTGACGTTGCCGGGCGTTCGTAGTCCCAGGTGAGGTTGCGAATGGGGGCGTCGCGCTCCAGCGTCGAGGCGGCGTAGAGGGCCTTCAGCCGCTTGCCGAGCTGGTAGACCCACCACAGGTCAGAGTGGCAGTCGCCCGGCGAGTCCACCACGCGCGTGTGCCACTGCACCAGGCGCTCGGTGTTCGTCACCGACCCATCCTTCTCTGTGCTGGCCGCGGCGGGGAGGAGGAAGACCTCGGTCGCCACGGATTTCGGGTCCGGGCCTTCCGGATCGGCGTACCAGACGGCGGCGCTCTCCGTCTCGAACAGGTCCAGCGCGACGAGCCACTTGAGCTTGCGCATGGCGTCGCGCTGGAGGCGCGCATTCGGGCTGCTGACGGCCGGATTCTGCCCGAACAGCATGAAGCCCTTGATGTCGCCACGGTGCATGCGGATCATGTAGCTCATCTCGGACTCGTCGTCGTCGAGCTTGGGGAGCCACTGGTAGCCGAACTCGTTCTCGGCCGTCGCCGCGTCGCCGTACCACGCCTTCAACAGGCTGATGATGTACTGGGGCAGGCTGGCCCACGAGCCGTGGGTGACGTCCATCTTCCACAGGCCATCCGTCGCCCCGCCGCGCCGCGCGCCGGCGGAGTGGCCGTTCGCCAGATAGTCGGCCAGGGTGGCCTGGGTCGGCGTCGCGTGGGGCATCGGCAGGTAATTGGGCAGGTTGTTGAACAGGGTCGGGATGTCCGTCGCGCCCTGCACGTTGGCGTGGCCGCGCAGGGCAATGATCCCGCCGCCCGGCCGCCCAATGTTGCCGAGGAGCAGCTGGACGATGGCCGCCGCGCGAATCATCTGCACGCCGGTGCCGTGCTGCGTCCAGCCGAGGGCGTAGGCCATGGCGCTGGTGCGCTCGCGCCCGGAGTTCTGGCACAGCAGCTCGGCAACCTTGACCACATCCTCCGGGCGGCAGCCGCAGACGTTCGCCACAGCCTCCGGCGTATAGCCGTCGTAATGGCGCTTCAGCGCCTGGAACACGCAGCGCGGGTCCTGGAGCGTCGGGTCCGTCTTCGGCTGCGTCGGCGAGCCGTCCGCCCCGATCTCCATGTCGTACTCCCAGGCATGGGGCGCCAGGTCGTACCTGTGCGTCGCTGGATTGTAGCCCGCGAACAGCCCGGTCTCGCTGTCGTGGTGGTACTCCGACGTCAGCAACGTCGCCGCGTTGGTGTAGTGAACGACGTACTCCTCGAAGTAGCGCTTGTTCTCGATGATATAGCGCACGAGTCCGCCCAGGAACGCCAGGTCCGTCCCCGGCCGGATCGCCACGTGCACGTCGGCAATGGCGGACGTCCGGGTGTAGCGCGGGTCCACGTGAATCAGCGGCGTGCCCTGCTTCTGCGCCAGGAGCGGCCAGCGGAACCCCACCGGGTGGGACTCGGCCATGTTGCACCCCATGAGCAGGATGCAGTCGCTGTTGACAAGGTCGCGCGGGAAGTTCGTGCACGCCCCGAAGCCGAATGACGTACCCAGACCGGGTACGGAGGCGGAGTGTCAGAACCGCGCCTGGTTCTCGATGGGCAGGATGCCGAGGCCGCCCGTCAGGAGCTTGCGGATGAGGTAGACTTCTTCGTTGTCGTGGGCCGAGCCGCCCAACGCGGCGACGGACTTGAGGGAGTTGACAGTGATGCCATTCGCATCCTGCTCCACGAAATCCGCGTCCCGCGCCTCTTTGACCAGCTGCGCGATGCGATCCAGCGCCCACTCGACCGGCTTGTCTTCCCAGTGGTCGCTGTACGGGGCGCGGTACTTGACCGTCGTCACGCGGTGTGGGTTGGCGACAAGCTGCAACGTGCTCGCGCCCTTGGGACACAGGTGGCCGTCACTCAGCGGGCTGCGCGGGTCGCCCTCGATGTTGATGATCTGCCCATCCTTGGTGTAGATGAGCTGCCCGCAGCCGATGGCGCAGTAGGGGCAGACGCCGTGGGTCACGGTCGCGCCACGCAATCGCGAGTGCACGGCGGACGTGCGCGGGCTAAAGGGCTGCTTGAGCTGCATGTGTTTCCTCCTGAGGGCGAACCTGGGACGTGCGGCGCCGGCTGAGCGGTACGCGCGAACGGGACACGGAAGGACAGGGAGACGTACTGCTCCCTGTCCCTAGGCCGCGACAGACTCATTCTTTATTGACGGTGGCGACGACTTACTTCGACGATTTGCCGTAATTCTTGTAGTAGGGCTTCCAGATGCGACGGTACACCCGGAGGACGCGCGGGAGCGAGTGCACCCCCGGAATGAACGGGATGAGGAACACAAAGAGCACCACAGGCAGCACGGTCGCCACCGCCAGGATGTCCGTGCCGATGTTGCTCCACAAGGGTACATTGTACCACATCGCGTAGAACCAGAGCCAGGGCTGGCCGGGCCAGCTCCCGATCTCCCCCATGACACCCCACTGCGCGCCTTTGAGATTGTACTTGGCGGCGATGTCGCCGAGGTAGTTGCCGTCTTCGATAAAAAGGAGCGACTTGGTGTAATTCATCGAGTAGGCTTGGCCGGGCGCGTCAATGGACTGGGAGGTGAGACCGCCGGTCTGAGCCAGCTTCAGCATGCCGCTGAGCATAGCGGGAATCGGCCCCGTGTCCTTCGACCCGGCCAGCTGCACCGTTGCGCCGTTGATCGTCAAGGTCGAGGAGAGGGCCGCCGTGCTCCACGCCTGCTGTTGGGCGGCGGTTGCGCCTGTCCATTGGCCGAGCGCCTTCTGGATATCGGGGTTCAACGCTGCCGCCGCGCCCAGGGGGGCGACGACGAAGTCCTGCGGCGGGTTGACCGGCATCTGGACGCCGACCCAGGCCTGGGGCGAGATGGGGCCGAGCGACTGGAGCTGGCCGGTCTGGTTGTTGTACGGCGGGCCGTAGGTCGCGGTTTCCGACGTACCGGCCAGCTCGGTCAAGGTGGTGTTGACAAAGTCCTTCGGATCGGCGTTCGACCAGCTCTGGAAGCTCACGCCGCGCACGATGGGCGAGCCGAACAGCACTGACAACGCCAGCACGAGCACGGCGACCACGACGACAGCGATGATGCCTTCCTGGATGAGGTCGTAGCGCTCAACAGGACCGACCCATTGGCGGTTGGCGTTCTGGCTATCACGCTTCCAGCTCATTTTGCCACCTCCAGCGGGGCCAGGTGCTCTTCCCGCGCGTCGTAGGGCGGCGCAATGCCGTGCTTGCGCACCCACAGGATGTGAATGACCACCACCGTCAGGACAAGCACCGGGAACAGCACCACGTGCATCGTGAGAATCTGGCCCGCATTGAGCAGGTTGAAGAACGCGCCCAGGCCTGTCGAGTTGATGGCGTCCTTAGCCTGGGTCGTCACCCACTGGGATTCCCAGTTCTGGAGCGAGGCATAGCCGGTGAGCGCGGTGACGGCGGCGGTCAAGAAGGCCAACACGCCGAGCATCCACGTCGCCCAGCGCCGCCCGCGGAACGCGCCCATCAGGAAGCTGGCAAGAAAGTGGGCCGCGATGAACAGGAAGAACAGCTCCACCGACCAGTAGTGCATGGCATCCACGAAGGCGCCGATCTTGGTGGTCAGCCACCACTCCGGGCCGAAGACGGCCAGGATGATGCCGGTGCCGAACAGCATGATCATGGACGCCAGGCACGCCACGCCGAGGGTGTACAGCCAGCTCTTGACGTAGACCGGCTCGGCGTCGGGGAGCAGTTGCTGGGGCGGCCAGTCCTTCAGGAACCAGCGCCGCGCGCGACCATCGAGGGTGGTGCGCAGCTCCGGCGGCAGCCTGGCGGGATCGTCAACGATGACAACGGCGTCCTCGCCGCATTCCGCCAGCTTGCCTACTTCGGCTTGAAGCTCTCGCCAATCATTCTTGAGGCCCATCGCTACTCTCCCTTCGGGACGTCATAGCCGGTCGTGTCAATCGCTTTCGTCGGGAAAGGCAGGAGGATGCCGAGAATCAGCAAGAGCAACACCAGCCCGAACCAGATGGCGTTGGGCAGCTGCAAGTAGAACCAGCTCGGCCAGTTGAAGACAAAGGCTGGCGCGCACAGGTTAATCAGCCCCGTGGTTTCACACGGTGGTAATGGTGGCATAAGGTACTCCTTTTTCTAGAAAGAAAGATGACGGCGTCGGAGGCTGGGCAATCATTGGAGGTAGGGCAGCGCCAGTACCAGAATAGCGTAGATTCTGTCGTCCCGCATCCCCTGAGAGAACAGGATTTGGCTGTTATTTCTGCCTATCAATAGTGACAGTTGAGGAGGGGGTGGTTTGGAGGGCGAAGCCCGTCCAAACCACCCCCTCCAGAAAAGTACGAAGATAGAGCAAGTTGACTATGGCGGAGGAAGGCGGATAATTTCTAATTGGAGACATCCGTGCTGCATTGCACTCGCCGAAGGACCAGGCTTCAATGAAGCGCAACCGTATCTTTGCCCTCGCTGCCGCGGTTGCGCTGATGCTCGCCGTGGGCTTCCTTGTCCCATCCGTCGCGCGCGCCCAGCGCCCCGCCGGGGCGCCGCCGTTTGACCGCGAGGTATCAACCACGCCCCTTTCACTTAACCCGTACCTGGAGATCTTGCGCGACCCGACTGGGCAGCTCACCATTGACCAGGTCGCCGCCCCGTCGTTCACGGGGTTTGCGCCAAACGGGCCGACCACGCCCAACTTCGGTTTCACGGGCGACGCCGTCTGGGCCCGCTTCACCATGCAAAATGCCTCAGACCATGCGCGGGACTACTACGTTCAACTTGCAGCACCCGGCGTCAGGTTCGTGGATTTCTACACCCCCGGCTCGGAGCCGGGCGTATTCTCGGCGGCGTACGCGGGCTGGGATCGGACGACGGAGCCTCGCCGCGTCCCATCGGCTTCTTCGGTCTTCCCCCTCAAGATCCCTGCCCAGAGCGAGACCACCTACTATGTGCGCGTCGCCAGCGATGTTGGGCCGGTACAGCTTCCACTGACCCTCACCGGGGAGGAAGCGTTTGAGGCCAGCAATCGCACTCTCGACACACTGAACGGCGCCCTGATTGGCGGCCTGCTGCTGATGGCAACGTATGGCCTGGTGATGTTTGTGCGCCTGCGCGAGCGCAACTACCTGCGACTCGCCGCTTTTTCCGCGGTCTTTGGCGTGTTCTACTTCAGCACGAGCGATATTGCCGCCGTGTGGTTCGGTTCTAGCCGCCTGGCGATATTCTGGCAGCAACTTCCGCTGCTAACCGCCGCCACGCTGGTCACCTACCTGGTCTTTTGCGACGCGTTCCTGGAATTGTCGACGCGCCTGCGGTGGGCTCATCGCATTACCCGCGGTATGATGGCTTTATGCGCCATCACGCTTGTTTTCGTTCCACTCGGGCTATCTCGCCTCGCCAGCATGATCGAAGTCGTCATTGGTCTGTTTATCACCGTAGCCGTTCCCGTGTTCGCTCTGTGGGTGTGGCGGCTCGGCTACAAGCCGGCCGGTTACTTCTTCGTCGTGATGTTGCTGCCCCTCATCGCCAACGCCCTTGTCAATGTCGGCCGCCTGGGAGGGATCGCCTGGGAGCCGTGGTACGCTCTGATTGGGCCGTCAAGCGCCCTCGCGCTCATCTTTATCAGCGCTCTGGTCATGGCGGATCGTATCAACGAGATGGGTCGTGACGCGACCCGCAATGCCCGACGCCTGGGCGAGTACCTGGACGCGATCCCGGTCGGGGTCGCGGTATACGACGCCACCCAGCAGGCCATCTACATCAACGCCGCCGCCGAAGATCTGACGGGAACAAGGTCAAGGCCGCAGCCCCGCAGCACGTACGTCGAGGCGACGGAGATGTTCCCTGCTTACGTCGCCGGCGCCGAAACACTATACCCCTATGGCAAACTCCCGCTGATACAAGCCCTCGCTGGGCAAAGCGCCAGCGCCGACGACATGGAAATCGAGGTGCACGGGCAGCGCATCGCGCTGGAAGCCTGGGCGCGCCCACTGCGGGACGAGTCCGACGCCGTGGAAGCTGTCGTCACGACATTCCTCGACATCACCGAGCGCCGACACCGCGAGGCCGAGCTAGAAGCCTACCGCTACCACCTGGAGGAGTTGGTGGACGAGCGCACCGAGGCCGAGCGGCATGAGCGCGAGATTGCGGAGGCGCTGCAACACACCGCCACCGCCCTCGCCAGCAGCCTCAACATGGAAGGCGTCGTGGAGATCGTCCTGCAGCAACTGAGCCGCGTCACCGCCTACAAAGGCGCGCTGGTCGCGCTGCTCGACAACCACGACCTGATCGTCGTCGGGGCCAACGGCCTGTGCGCGCCGGCGCTGCGTCACCGCGAGCCGATGGCGGCCCAGGCGTCGGCCGCCGAGGTGCTGCGGGCCGCCCGCGAGAGACTCTGCGACCAGTTCCTGCCGCCGACCAACGGCGCAACGACACAGCCCGGCGTCCTTGACGTCCCGCTCGTCAACCAGGGGCAGACGCTCGGCGTCCTGGTGGTGGTCACGGATGCGACCGAGGGGGCCGTGGCTGACAACGACAACGTCATCCAGGCTTTCGCGGACCAGGCTGCCCTCGCCGTCGCCAACGCGCGCCTCTACCGCCAGGCCAGACTCGCCGCCGCCGCCGAAGAGCGCGAGATGCTGGCGCGCGAGCTGCACGACGCCGTGACCCAGACGCTCTGCTCCGCCAACTTGCTCGCCGGCACAGCGCTTGGGCTGTGGGCCGACGCGCCGCCGGCCGCGCGGCGCCCGATCGAGGACGTCCAGTGGCTGCTAAACGGGGCGGTCGCCGAGATGCGCACGCTCCTCCTGGAGCTTCGCCCGTGGGCCTTGGCCGCCAGCCCGCTCGAAGCCATCCTCCCGCCTCTCTTCGATGCGTTCACCGGCCGAACCCACGTGCCGGTGGATTTCTGCATGGACATTGACGCCAGCCTGCCGGCGCCGGAGGACGTGGCGATCGCCGTGTATCGAATCGCCCAGGAAACCCTCAACAACATTGACCGCCATGCCGGGGCAACGTGTGTCACGGCCCACCTGTACCGCCGGCCCGGCTGCGTTCGCCTCTCCATTCGCGACGATGGCCGCGGCTTCGATCCCGCCGCCGTGACGAGCGATCACATGGGCCTGGACATCATGCGCGAGCGGGCGGAGGAAGCCAGTCTGGCGCTCACGCTCACGAGCCGCCCCGGCGAAGGCGCTTGTCTGCGCGTGGAATGGATGGCAGAAGATCATGACCACTAACTGCGCGGGGCCGATCCGCGTCCTGGTCGTTGACGATCACCCGACGATGCGCTACGGGTTGCAGGTGTTCCTGTCCGCTCAACCGGACATGGTGTGCATCGGCGAGGCCAGGAGTGGGGAGGTGGCGGTCAAGATGTGCCGCGACTTGCGGCCCGATGTCGTCCTCATGGACGTGGTCATGCCCGGCATGGACGGCCCCACCGCCATTGGTCTCATTCGGAGCGAGATGCCCGAGATCCATCTCATCGCCTTGACGACGTTCAGCGAGGTGGCGCTGGCGCAGAAAGCCATTCGGGCCGGCGCGTCCAGCTACCTGTTGAAGACGATCTCGACCGAGGACCTGGCCGCCGCCGTGCGCGACGCCGCCAGGGGCCGCCGCACCTTCTCAGCCGAGATTACCCAGGCGCTGGCCGAAGCGGCGGCCGACGATCAGCGCCCGCCCGCGCCGCACCTCTCGGAGCGCGAGATGGAGGTGCTGGCGCTGGTCGCTGAAGGCAAGACAGACGCTGAGATCGCCCACGCGCTCAATATCACTAAGTCCACGACGCGTTTTCACCTCAAGAGCATCTTCGCCAAGCTCGGCGCTTCCAACCGCACCGAAGCCGTTCACTTCGCCTCCGCCTGCAAGCTCATCTGACAGCGCCCTGCCACAAATGATAGTCAGATTCGATACCAGGAAACTATCACTTCGGGGTGTCGCCGAAGAGTAGTCCTGCTGTATGCTAGAGCAAGGGACAGCGCCACCGGCTGTCCCATATCTGCACGGAGCGCAGCATGCGTATTCTGCTGGCCGGCGACTTGCTGTCGTTGGAGCAGGCCCTTGAGGCTCTGAGAGAGACGCATCCGGACCTGAGCGTTGTCTCGCACTCCTGGAGCGAAGGTGAGTTGTTTCGCGCCGCGCGCGTCGAGCAGCCGGACCTGATCGTGCTCGATTGGTCGTTCCGCCCGCGCCTGACGCAGGAGTGGGCGGCGTATCTGAGCCATATCGCCGGCGGCGCGCGAATCTTGGCCGTCTACTCGTCAACAACCGTGATTCCGGCCTAAGCTGGCCCAAAGTAAAACCCACATGCTGTTACACAGGCGAGGAGAGGCGTGTAGGGGCGACTTCCAGTCGCTCTGGCGGCCGCAGAACGACTGAAGTCGTCACTACGAAACGCACATCGCATATGTACCAGACGCGTCGTCTGCGGGCTTCATCTCGAGAGCGGAGCGCATCGGGCACGCCCGAGTTCGGGTGGCGCGTGAAGCCGCGCACGTGCATCTCGTAGATCACCGCGTCGGCCAGGGAGCGTTGCAACTTTGCCAGCCTGCTTGTCCTACCACGGCGAATTGGAGCGCAAGAACTGGATAGCGTTTCGGGGCGTTCTGGGGTATACTGTCGGCACTGATGGCTCAACAGGACATTGTTTCGCCGAGAAGCCGGCGCCGTGATGCGCCGGCTCGATGTTTTGGGAGGATTGCTGTGAAGGCTCGCGAGCTTGGCGCACTGCTGTTACTCGGCTCCATCTGGGGCGCGTCCTACCTTTTTATCAAGGTGGCGGTGCAGGTCTTCCCGCCACTCACCCTCGTCACGCTGCGCGTCGTCATGGCGGCGCTGACGAGCCTGCTCATCCTGCGCCTGCGCGGGATCGCGCTGCCGCGCAGCCGCGCCCTGTGGGGTACGTTCCTGGTCATGGGCCTGTTCAACGGCGCTGTCCCGTACAGCCTCATTACCTGGGGGGAGCAGCGCATTGACAGCGGGCTGACCGCCATTCTCATTGCCACGTCGCCGATCTTCACCGCCATCTTTGCCCATCTCTTCCTGCACGACGAGCGCATGACCGTCACCAAGATCGTTGGCATCCTGCTCGGCTTCGCCGGCGTCGCCATCCTCATCGGCCCGGATGCCATCGCCGGCGCGGGCCAGAACCTCGCCGGCGATGTCGCCGTGATTCTGGCGGCGGCCAGCTACGGCGCGACCATCGTCTACGCCCGCAAGCACCTGCGCGGCGTTGCGCCCATGGCCGCGTCGGCCGGGCAGATGGTCATGGCGAGCGCGGCCATCCTGCCCGTCGCTCTGCTCGTCGAGCAGCCCTGGCGCCTGAGCCTGTCGGATGCAGGCATCGTGCTCCCCGCCGTCGCCTCCCTGGTCATGCTCGCCGTCGTCGGCACGTCCCTCGCGTACCTGCTGTACTACTGGCTCATCCGCGAGGTCGGCGCGACGAACGCCTCGCTGGTCACGTACATCTCGCCGTTCACAAGCATTCTGTGGGGGACGCTGCTCCTCGGCGAGCGCCTCAAGGCGGCCGACTTCGTGGGCTTTGGCTTCATCCTGGCCGGGCTGGCGGTCATCAACGGCTACGTGCGACAGATCGCGCAGCGGTTCTCCGCCGCCGGCGCCGGCCGCTGAGGGTACGGCCCATCGGCACAACCAGCTTAGGCGCTATGAGGCCGTAACAGACAATCGCCCCAGTCGTAGCGACTTGATAGCTACAACTGGGGCGATTATAATAGCATAGATATTAGCTACTATCCGATAGGATGGTCCAGGTGACCAGGCAGCCACATGAATCGAGGGCGCTATGCCTAAGACCGTATCCGCTAAAGAGGCAAAGAACCGCCTCGGAACCGTGATCGAGTGGGTGATCGAGAATCGAGATGAAGTCGTCATCGAAAGTCGCGGCAAGCCGACTGTCGTGGTCATGGCGTATGCCGAGTACGAGGCAGTGCTCACCCTACGCGCGCAGCAAGAAGAGCAGGCCCGCCGCCGCGTGGCGCTGGCCCGACTAGAGCAGTTGCGCCAGCGCGTTCAAGCCGAAAACGGAGGCCTGACCGAGGAGGAGGCGCTGGCGCTGGGGGACCGGCTCACGCGTGACGCCATTGATAGCCTGGTAAGAAAAGGGCAGATAGGCTTTGGTGAAGAGTAACTCGCGATGCGCCTCCTTCTTGACACCAACAACTTCATCAGCTATCTGCTCACACGCAATAGGCACAGTCCGGTTCACACAGTCATGGCAGCGGCGCTTTCTCCCCAGGCGACACTCCTCATTCCGCAGGCGCTGCTGGAAGAGATAGTCTTCACCGTCTCGACGAAGCCGTACCTGGCTGCAGCACTCTCTGTCGAGAGCATGCAAATACTGATCGAGACGCTTCTTGAAGTTGCTGAGGTCATCCCAGCTATTACCGACCCCATTCCCCGCGTCACGCGAGATCCTAAGGACGACTATCTGCTCGCCTACGCGGTCATTGGGCAAGCAGATTATCTGGTCACTGGCGATCGCGATCTTCTTGTGTTAGGGCAGGTAGAGGAAGTGCGGATTGTCAGCCCGGCCCAGTTTGCCTCGCTAATGGCGCCGTAGCCGTCGCCCGTGGAAAGGTGCGTGTCTCTCCGTTCGTCCCGACGATAAGGGTAGTCGTTGGGCAGGATTCCCCGGCCCCTCTGGGCCGGGACACAGTTGAAGGAGAGACAATCGTATGCACCGCTCTCGGCCGCTTCGCGTTCCCCTGCTGGTCAGCCTCGCGCTGACGCTCGTTCTCCTCGCCATCAGCGCGGCCTCGGCCCTGCCACCCGCCGCCGCCGCGCAAGGCCCGCAGCTTCCGTCTATCAGCCTCAAATCGCGCACCATCAAGCCAACCGCCGGTGTGGACGCCGCCACCAGCGCCCAGTTACAGCAGGCGCAGTCCGACGCGAAGGCGAAGGCGGCGAGCTATCACGCCCTGGTGCAGCTCGACCACATCCCCGACCCGCCGGAGAAGGCGGCCCTGGCCGCGCGCGGCATCCACCTCCAGAACTACCTGCCGCAGCAGGCGTGGGTCGCGCGCATTGATACCCAGGCCGACAAAGTATCGTCGCTCGTCGGCAAGGGCGGTGTCGCCTGGATCGGCGCGCTCCTGCCGGCGGACAAGGTCGCGCCCGCCCTCGCCGAGGACCTGGCGAACCCCACGGCCGACAAGGACACGCCGGTCGTGCCGGTCATCGTGCAGTTCCACGACGACGTCAGCCTCGCCGATGGGCGCGGGGTGTTGGCGAAGTTCGGGGCGCGCATCACCAACGAGGCGTCGGCCATCAACGCCGTGACGGCGGTCATGAAGCCGTCGGATGTCGCAGCGCTCAGCCGGCAAGAGGAAGTCCTCTGGCTGGAGTCGCCGCTGCCCCCGCTGACGGCGACGAACTCCAATACCCGCGCGCGAACGAACGTCGACCTGGTGCAGAACGTCGCGCCGTACAACCTCAACGGCGCGGGCGTGAACGTCCTGGTCTACGACGTCGGCCGCGCCAGCCACGAGGACTACAACGGCCGCATCGTTGACCAGGACGGCACGAGCGTCGCCGATCACTCGTCCCACGTCGCCGGCACGGTGTTGGGCAACGGCTCCGGCGCCGGGACGAGTGTCCTGAACAACCGAGGCATGGCCCCCAGCGCCGGCCTGATTACCTACGGCTACCAAGATGACGGCTCGAACCTGTTCTTCTACGACAACCTGGGCGACATTCAGGCGGACATGCAGAACGGTCTGAACCACAGCGCCAACATCGCCACGGCCTCCCTCGGCACGAACCTCGCCAGTAACGGCACGAGCCGCATCAACAACGGCCAGTCGGTCGGCGTGTTCAACTGCAACCGCGAGGGCGACTACGCCGCCGGTCCGCAACTCTTGGACCAGATCGTGCGCGGCAGCCTCGGTCGGCCCCTGATCATGACCTGGGCGAACGGCAACGAGCGCGGCGACGGGCGCTGTGGGACCCAGTTCAACACGACCGCCCCCCCGGCGACGGCCAAGAACCCCATCCAGGTGGGCGCGGCTCAGCAGAACAACGACTCCAGCGCCGGCTTCAGCGGCTGGGGGCCGACGGACGACGGCCGGCTCAAGCCCATCGTCTCCGCGCCGGGCGTCGGTGTGCTGTCCACCATTCCGAACCAGTTCATTGACAACACCGGCCGCAACTGCGACGGCACGGGCGACGACTTCTGCTGGCCGTATGATACGATGAGCGGCACCAGCATGGCGACACCGGCCGTGGCGGGCATCGCCGCCCTGATGGTGCAGCAGTTCCACAACTCCTACGGCCCGACCACCGACCCCCTGCCCGCCACCGTCAAGGCCATCCTGATGAACTCGGCGGCGTCGCCCAGCGGCGGGAACGGCCCCGACTTCCAGACGGGCTACGGGCGCGTGGACGCCAGGGCCGCCGTGGATACCATTCGCGAGAACCGCTTCGTCGAAGGCAAGGTCACGAGCAACGGCGAAGTGCAGCGCTATCACCTCAACGTCACGCCCGGCACGGCGACCCTCCAGGTCAGCCTGGCATGGGACGACGCCGCCGGCACGCTGCTGGCGGCGACCGAGCTTGTCAACGACCTAGACCTACGCCTGATCGCGCCCGACGGCGCGACGACGTGGCAGCCGTGGGTGCTCAACCCGGCCAGCCCGAACAACGCCGCGACGCGCGGCAACGACACCCTCAACAACCAGGAGCAGGTGACGGTTCCCAACCCGGCCGCCGGCTGGTGGACCGTCGAGGTGCGCTCGACAAGCCTGCCGACAGGACCGCAGACCTACGGCCTGGCCGCGACTCACAACCCGTGGAGCTTCAACATTGTTTACCCGCTCACCAGCGCCGTCGCCGACGCCGGCTGGTTCAGCGGCCCCGGTACGTTCCAGATCCACCTCGACATCAGCGACGGCTTCAGGCCCTCGACCAACCTGGTCACCAACCTGGCCGACCCCAACGCCCTCAAGCTGTTCGTCGGCACGAAGCAGATTGACACCGGCAACGGCGTCGGCGAGGGCAGCGTCATCCAGCGCGGCCCTGTCGGCAACCAGTACTGGCTGATCGTCCGCGCGCCCTCCCAGAGCGGCGCCGGCCTGTACGACTTCAAGGTGGACTTCCTGGGCGCGCTCACCCAGACCGAGACGAACGCCGTGCGCTACAACAACACGCCGACGCCGCCGAAGGCGCTCTCGATCGTCATTGACACCTCCGGCTCGATGGCGAGCTACGCCCAGATGCCGGCCGCGAAGGCCGCCGGCCGCGACTTCATCCAGATGACCGAGATCGGCGACGGCGTGGCCGAGACCCAGTTCAACACCGGCGCGAGCCTCGTGCAGGCGCTGCTCAATGTCAGCGTCGCCGCCGACCGCAACGCCATGGCGGGCAACCTCGCCGGCCTCTCGCCCAGCGGCTCGACGGCGCTCGGCCAGGGTCTCCAGATGGGCTTCAACCAGATTAGCGCCGACAGCCGCACCCACGCCATGGTGCTCCTGTCCGACGGCATGGAGAACACGCCGCCGATGTACGACGACATCAAGGCGTCCATCCCCACCGGGGTGCGCCTCGACACCGTCGCCCTCGGCCCGCTGGCCGACCAGGCGCTCATGGCGCGCATTGCCAACGACCATCCCGGCAGCACACCGTGGTATGTCCCGACCGGCCCCGGCTCGTCCAAGAGCAGCGGCGACGGCAGCGACAAGGTGGAGAGCGTCGCGACGGACGTGAGCGTCGCCTCGCGCATCGAGAACCGCCTGACCGACGTGTACCACTTCATTGACAACTACCAGCGGCGCTACCAGCGGCTGTTCGAGGCCGCCGGGACGCTCAACAGCGGCGGCTCGACGACCTTGTCGGTCAACCTAAACGAGAGCGCCCGCTTCCTGTACTTTACCGTCAACTGGGCCGACTCGTCGGTCAACCTCAACTTCGTCCTGCGCCGCCCGGACAGCAGCATCGTCCCGACCGGCGACCCGAACGTCTATCGGGTGGATAGCGCGCCCGGCGGGATGAGCAAGCGCTACCGCATCGCCGCGCCGGCGGCCGGTTCCTGGCGGATTGAGCTGAGCAACCCCAGCGGCTTCGCCACCGAGTTCCTGGCGACGGTCGAAGGCCAGGTGGACACCGACCTGACGCTGTTCACGCCGAGCCTCGGCGAGTGTCGGCCGACGACGCCCAACAAGGTCTGCCTCAGCTTCAACAACGAAAAGGGCAACATCAAGGGCGGCCGCTTCGAGTTCCTCCGCGCCCGCCTGAACGATGGCAAGCAGGTGCAACTCACCGACCCGAACCACACCGGCGTGTACTGCTCGGAGGACCTGCGCTTCGAGCCGGGTATGCAGAGCTTCAAGGTGGACGCGATGGGCGTGGACGGCAACGGCCGCTTCGTACGCCGCATCCAACGCGCCGACTTCTACTGCGGCCCGCTCGACCTGCCGCCGATCCTGCTCGTCAACGACGCGCCAAGCCTGGAGCAGGGCGGCCAGTTCTACCCCGTCCGCGACATGTACGTCGCCGCCCTCAACGCCATCGGCGTCCAGTACAACGTGTGGAACACCGACGAGGACGGCATCCCCAGCGGCGCGGCCCTGGCGCAGTACCAGAAGGTGATCTGGATCACCGGCACGCGCAAGTCCGACCCGCGCCACCCGCCGCTGCCCGTCGAGGCGGAGAAGGCCGTGCGGCAGTTCCTGGACGCGCGCCAAGGCAACACCTTCGCCCTGAGCAGCCAGGATTACCTGTCCATCAACGGCGTGACCGAGTTCGGTAAGGACGTGCTGGGCATCGAAGCCTTCGACAACAACACCCGCGGCACGACGATGCGCGGCCTGCGTGCCTCGCCCCTCGGCCACAACTTCGGCTCGTTCGCGTATGCGCCGCCCTACACCAACCTGGCCGACATCGTGCGCCCCATCCCGGACGCCGCCGCCAACACGGTGGACGAGACCGGCCGCGTGACCGGCATCACCCACGGCTACGGCCAGGGCTGCGCCGCCTTCTTCAGCTTCGGCCTGGAGGGCCTGCCGCCGGCCGGCTTCCAGGGCATGCTCAAGCGCTTCGTGACGTGGGACTGCGCGCCGGTCGCGCTGAACACGACGGCCACACCGCAGGACATCACGCTGCACTACGGCGACGTGTACTCGACGACCTTCCAGATCCAGAACCCGCTCGTCGGCGGCCTGCGCATCGAGCTGAACAACGGCCCGACCCACCTGTGGCTGGTCACCGACAGCACGGGCGGCGTGCCGTCCCTGCTCGCGCCGTTCAACGTCGGCGACCTACCGAACCCGCAAGCGGCGACAAATGCCGCGCCCGCCAAGACCTCCGCCGCGGCGACGCCCCTGGACCCGACTCGCGTCGTCAGCCGCCTGTGCCAGGTTTCGGCGGCCGGGCTGGCCGACTGCTTCGCCGGCGGCGTCGTGACCCTCGACAGCCTGCTCGACAACGACGTCGCCGTGGTCTGGAACAACACGCCGCTCGGCGACCCCGACCGCGTCGGCGACATGCTGGCCGACTTCGTGGACCGCGGCGGGACGGTGCTCCTGGGCGGCGAGGCCCTCAAGGACGCGCCGGCCGGCCTGGGCGGACGCTGGGCGGCGGAGAAGTACTCGCCCCTGGCGACGGCCGGGACGCCGAAGGGCGCGGCCAGCCTCGGCGGTGTGGCCGACCCTGGCGATCCGCTGTTCGCAGGGGTCGCCGCCCTTGTCACGGCCAACCACCTGGACGCGCAGCCCCAGGGCGACGCCCAGCTCCACGCCAAGTGGTCGGACGGCGAGGCGCTGCTGGCGAGCAGGAGCTTCCAGCCCGGCGTCGGCCCCCAGGTCATCGCCATCAACGCCTCGTTCGAGAACGGCCAGTGGGCCGGCAATCTGCCGACCCTCGTCCGCAACGCCCTGGGCGCGCTGGACATGACGTGGCGGCGGCCCGGCTGGTTCCGGCCCATCTGTAGTGTCGCCTCGCCGCCGATTGACGGCAAGGTCGGCGATGTGCCGCCTATCGTCTTCGACGGCAGCGCCTCGTGCCCCGACGTGCAGGGCGGGGTGGACTGGCAAGTCGCGCTACAAATGGACAGCCGCTTCACGCCGGCCAGCGCCCTCGGCGGCCCGAACCCGCCCCACTACCAGGGCAAGCTCACGCTTGACACGAACGCCATGGGGCGGCCGCGTGTCGCCATCCCGCTGAGCCTGACGGTCCTGCCGGCCGACGAGACGCCGACGCCGACGCCGACGGAAACGCCCACCCCCACCGACACCCCGGCGCCGACTGACACGCCGACGCCGACACCGACGCTGACGGAGACGCCCGCGCCGACCGACACGCCGACGCCGACGGCGACACCGACGGCGACCGCGACACCGGCGCCGACTAACACGCCGACAGTCACGCCGACGCCGTACAGCGGCGGGACTCACAAGGTCTATCTGCCGCTCCTGATGCAAGGACACTAGCGGCAAACTGGCAACGGATGCGGTCACGGATAAACGGACGGGTCTCGCCTCACCGTCATGATCATGGCGAATAGCGCCTATCCGTTTATCCGTGCTTCATCTGTTGCCAGTGCGCTTATGCCAAGCGTGCATAGAAAGGCTGTCATTGCAAGCGCAGCGAAGCAATCTCATGTGGCAGCGTGAGATTGCTTCGGCGGCAAAGCCCGCCTCGCAATGACGCCGTGCGTTATTGTGTTCTGAGCAGATTCTCATGGACTGATGTCCTCCAGGTAGCTCCACAGTTTAGCGTGGAAGAGCCGAATTCACCCCCCCATCCCCCCGCCGGCGGGGGGAGCAGAGGGGGGTCTCCACGCTATCGTGTAGAGCTACCGTCCTCCAGCAGACGGATGACTTTCGTTCCTGTTCGCGGCCTTTCGCGCCCTTCGTGGTCCGCGGGTTCACCGGGCAGCACGGTTCTTGCTGTTTCGGCGCGACACGTCCATATTTATAGAGATACCCGTTTTGAGGGATACCTGCCACAACGACGATACACGATGAGCGCTGCAGCTTGCTCGCAGGTGCGCGGGCGCTGGAAAGGCCAATGAAATGGATAACCCCATCCTGTCCGAGTTCCCTCCCGACCTCGCCGCACGCCTCCAGGCGGCCGGCGTCACGGACCTGAGCACGCTGAACGAGGCGCTGGCGGACGACCAGGCGCTCAGCGACGACGTCCAGGCGTTCCTCGAAGCCAACCCGAACGTCCGCATGCTCCTGACGATGAGCCTGCTGCTCGAAGCGTTCCTGACGTGCGACGACGAGGCGGACCTGGTGGACTTCTGGCAGCGCATCCCGGAGGAGCTTGAGCAGCCATTCCTGGAGAGCGTCGAGGGGCTGATCGAGGGGCTGCGCGAAAGCGGCGACGACGAGCCGGCGGAGATGCTTCAGGAGCGTTACGAAGCGCTGAAGGATGTGGTCGAGGACTTCAACAGCGAGGAGCCGGATCTGCCGCCGGTGGCGCATGCCCTGTTCGACTTCATCAACGCCACGAGCGACGACGCCGCCGCCCGCGTCTTCGACGAGCAGCGCGCGCTCCTGCAAACGACCGAAGCCCAAGACCTTCTCGACGACAGCTTCCGCAGCGACAACCCGGCCGGCCAGGAGCGGCTCGCCGAGCGCCGGACGCTGCTGCGGGCGCTGCGCAGCGCATCCAGCAATTAGGAAATACCTGGCACAAAACTTGCACACTCAGGCTTCGAGATGGGACAACGACCCATTCTGGCCCCGTGAAATGCCGAGCGCTGTCCGGGGCGCCTTTTCAAAGTCAGGTCGTTAGCGCAGTCGAAGAAGTCCAAAAGGAGGATAGTGTGGCAAGTTTGAGCAAGTCTATCGAAGTGAATGTGCCAGTTCGCACCGCGTACAATCAGTGGACCCAGTTCGAGTCGTTCCCGCACTTCATGGAGGGTGTGAAGTCGGTGCAGCAGATGGACAACAAGCGCCTGCACTGGGTGGCCGAGGTGGCCGGCAAGGAGAAGCAGTGGGACGCCGTGATCACGGACCAGACGCCTGACCAGAAGATCGCCTGGAAGAGCACGTCGGGCGCTCAGAACGACGGCATCGTGACCTTCCAGCCGCTCGGCGCGGACAAGACCCGCGTCAACCTCCAGCTTGACTACGATCCCGAGGGCGTCATCGAGGAGACCGGCGACAAGCTCGGCTTCGTGTCGCGCCGCATCGAGGGCGACCTGGAGCGCTTCAAGAAGTTCATCGAGTCGCGCGGCCAAGAGACCGGCGCCTGGCGCGGCACGATCAAGGACGCCCAGGTGCAGTCCGGCCGCCCCGGCAGTCAGCAGTAACCGACGCCGCCTATATTCGACCTAACCTCCCCCGCGTTCCCTGCCCCTCTTGCGAGAAGAGGGGCAGGGCTTTTTGCGCCGGCCGCCAGGAACCTCGGCCCGGCGCGTATCTTTTCCAGTCCTCAAGTGTTATTTCCGAAGATAGCGCGCCCATATTCCTACCGGCGTTGCGACCGGGTGTACAATTACCCGGATTGCGCCGAGGCGCGAATGATGGCTCAAGGGAGGGACTGGGGAAATGAGAACGCGCGTGGTTGTGACAGGCATCGGGGCTGTGACGCCCCTGGGCAACTCGGCGTCCGCCATGTGGGAGGCCCTGCTCGCCGGCCGGTCCGGCGTCGGCCCCCTCGCCGGCTACGATCTTTCTGAATTCGATACGCACTTTGGCGCTCAGGTAAAGGACTTCGATCCCCTGTCGGTGATTGACCGCAAAGAGGCGCGGCGCACCGATACGTTCGTGTTGTTCGCCCTCGGCGCTGCGCGCGAAGCGCTCGCCCAATCCCAACTGAGCATTGACGAGAGCAACCGAGACTGCATTGGCGTCGTGCTAGGCACCGGGCTGGCGGGCTACCGCACGCTGCTGGACAGCAACACCATCTGGAAGGAGAAGGGCGCGCGGCGCATCAGCCCGTTCAGCCTGCCGGCCTTCCTTCCCGACACCGCCGCCGCCGTGATCGCCATTGAGCTGGGCGCGCGCGGCCCGAACATGTCCATCGCCACGGCGTGCGCAACGGGCACCGACGCCATCGGCCAGGCCGCCGAGATGATCCGCCGCGGCCAGGCGAACGCCGTCATCGCTGGCGGGACAGAGGCCAGCTGCCACCCGTTCGCCTTCGCCATGTTCAACAACATGAAGGTGCTGTCCACCCGCAACGACGCGCCGCAGCAGGCGAGTCGCCCCTTCGACGCGGAGCGCGACGGCTTTGTCCTCGGCGAGGGCGCGGGCGTCGTCATCCTGGAGCGCCTCGAAGACGCCGAGCGGCGCGGCGCGACCATCCTCGGCGAGATCGTCGGCTACGGCTCGGCGGTGGACGCTTACCACATGGCCGCGCCGGCCGAGGATGCTAACGGCATTGTCCGCGCGATGGTCGCGGCGCTGCGCGACTCCGGGCTGTCCGCCGAAGACGTGGACTATGTGAACGCCCACGGCACAGGCACGGCGGTCAACGACCGCATCGAAACCTTCGCCATCAAGAAGGTGATGGGCGACCACGCCTATCACACCGCCGTTAGCTCCACAAAGTCCATGATGGGGCATCTGATGGGCGCGGCGGGCGCCGTCGAGGCGGTCATCTCCCTCAAGGCGCTGCACGAGGGCGTCATCCCGCCTACCATCAACTACACCACGCCGGATCCAGATTGCGACCTGGACTACGTGCCGAATGAACCGCGCGCCGCGAACATCGAGGTCGCCATGTCCAACTCGATTGGCCTGGGCGGCCACAATGCGTCGCTCATCCTGCGGCGCATCTAGCCGCGAGGCGGCCATTCAAGCCTGCTTTCCGCCAGGAGGATTCCTGTGAGCCGTTACGCTGCAATTATTGGCTGGGGCAAGTACGTGCCTGAGCGTGTCATGACCAATCATGACCTATCGAAGATGATCGAGACGTCGGACGATTGGATCCGCACGCGCACCGGCATCGAGGCGCGCCACTACGCGGACCCGAAAGAGGCGACATCCGACCTGGCGACCCGCGCCGCCTGGCAAGCCCTGGAGCGCGCCGACCTGGACCCCAGCGAGCTGGACCTGATCATCGTCGCCACGTGTTCGCCGGACTATCACCTGCCCAGCACGTCGTGCATCGTGCAGGAGCACCTCGGCGCGACGAAAGCGGCGGCGTTCGATCTCAACGCCGCGTGCTCTGGCTTCGTCTACGCCCTGAGCATGGCGACCCAGTCTATCATCACCGGCGTCCACAACAACGTACTGGTCATCGGCGCGGAGACGCTGAGCCGCTGGCTCGACTGGAACGACCGCAGCACCGCCGTCCTGTTCGGCGACGGCGCGGGCGCGGTGGTTCTCCAGGCCAGCCAGTTCCCTAGCGGCGTGCAATCCTTCGTGCTGGGGGCCGACGGCAGCGGGGCCGAGGCGCTCATCCTGCGCAACGGCGGCAGCCGCGTCCCGCCGGTCGGCGTCATGCCGAGCGGCACCGGCCTGTTCATGAACGGCAAAGAGGTCTACCGCTTCGCCACCCGCGTCCTGGGCCGCGCCGCCAAGGAGGCGCTGGAGAAGGCGCACATGACGCCGGACGACATCTCCCTGTTCATCCCCCACCAGGCGAACCTGCGCATCATCGAGTCGGCGGCCAAGCAGATCAACATCCCGATGGATCGCGTCTTCGTCAACATCCAGAAGTACGGCAACACCTCGGCCGCGTCGGTGCCCATCGCCCTGTGCGAGGCCGCCGACGAGGGGCGCATCCAGCCGGGCGACAACCTGTGCCTGGTCGGGTTCGGCGCGGGGCTGACCTGGGCCGCGGCGACGGTGAAGTGGGCGCCGGTTCTGCCAACGCCGAGCAAGGGCCTGCCGAGCAAGGTCGCGCGCTGGTCGCGCCACTCCCTCGCCCGCGCCCGCTCGCTCATCAACCGCACCGAGCGCCGCCTGGACGCCGTCGAGTTTGACTTCGGCGCGCAAGCGCAGAGCGTGCGCGACCGGGTGAGCCGCAGCGTGCCGCAGAAGTCGAGCGGGGAGAACGCCGGGTCGAACGGCAGCGGGCAGCCGTCCGGCAACAGCGCGCCGCCGGCTGCCTCCAACGGCCACGCCGCGCCTGAGTCGAATGGCGCAAAGGCGCCGGCCGCACCGACGGAGAAAGACTGAACTGATTTCCGCCCTCTCCTTCCCCCACGGTGGGGGGAAGGAGAGAAAACCCTCTGGCCCCCCTCCCCCCTGGTGAGAGAGGGGCTGAGGGTGAGGGCAGCTTTAGTGAGACCTGCTCCAGCCCACCGCCCCACTATCCTGCGCTTCTTATCGTAAAGACAACCTCTGTTTCTTCCTGGTGGGGCGCGCGGTTGACAACCCGCAGTTCCGCGCTGTGTCCGTCGTTGTGTTCAGCGAGAGCTATCAAGACATCCCGCAGATTAGGCCCGACTTCGACCGGATCGTTATCGCGCTGATACCACCGATAGTTGTTTGGGACGTTTGATACCCTTCGCTGGATGCCGCGCACCCCACTTACGCTCATTGCCCATATGATATTGGCAGACAAGCCCTGCAAGACGGCTATCACATTTGGATCAGCTAGAACCACAGCGACCGCAAACGTCACACTCTCTATCAGAGAGCCGACCTGAACTTGCCGTACCTCTGCTCTAAGGATGCGTTGGTAAGAGAACGGTGGTCGTTGCGGCAGGTAGCGGGGACGCTTCCAGGTTGGTTCCAACAACCCCTCCTGGGATAAAAGTCCAATTGCGACCTTGTCAACCACGTCGTGCATATTGAGGTTGAGCACACCGAGTGTGTAAAGGTCCAGGGGCTGCCCTCGATAAACGATGTCAAGGCCCCCGGCTTCTTCGAGACCCCTGAATTCCATGAATTCCCCTTCTCATGCGCACATCGCCACCTACTCCAAGGGTTTCACTGTGTACAACGGCTCATAGTTGCTGGCCCGCTGCGACAAGTCGAGAAGCTCGTTCTGATGCTGGGAGGCTCATTCGATGACAAGCCCCAAGACACGCGCGGGTCTTCCCACGCCGCGAAAACCCCTTTTCCGACGTGGTCGGACAGGTCTACAACACCTTCGACACCATCGGCATATCTTAGCCACAGCCGGTAGCCATCCAGGGCGCGAACTTCAACCAGTTGGGTCATACCGTCTCCCGCGAGAACAAGTTCGGCTGTCATGCCAAGTGAAACGAGGCATCTGGGCCGCATTCAATCGCAGTCCAGACCCCTCGCTCCGCTCGGGGTGACAGCGATTTTCATCCGGCTACTGGTGGACACCTGTCCATGGGGAACTCTCCTGGACATGGGATGGGCAACGCAAAGGCGCAGAGACGCAAAGTAAGACAAACCGTCGGCTATTCCCCCTTTGCGTCTTTGCGTCTCTGCGTTTCCTTTCTCTTCGCTCTCAATCGTACGGAACCTGGCTAATCTGCATCAGCTTGTCCCAGCGGTGGTGCGCCTCGATGTAGCGCAGCGTCCCCGACCGCCCGCGCATGACCAGGGAGTGCGTGACCGCGCCGCCGGGGATGTAGCGCACGCCCCGCAGCAACTCGCCGTCCGTGATGCCCGTCGCCGAGAAGAAGACGTCGTTGCTCTTGACAAGGTCGTCGGCGGTCAGCACGGCGTTGAGGTCGTAGCCCATGTCCTTCGCCAGCTGCGCCTCGTTGTCGTCGCGCGGCCAGAGCCGCCCCTGGATGTCGCCGCCGAGCGCTTTCAGCGCGCACGCGCTCACGACACCCTCCGGCGTCCCGCCGATGCCCAGCAGCACGTCCACGCCCGTCTCCGGCAGCCCGGTCATGATCGCGCCGGCCACATCACCGTCGGTGATAAGGCGGATGCGCGCGCCGCAGCGCCGCACCTCGGCGATGACGCCCTCGTGGCGCGGGCGATCCAGGATCACGCACGTTACGTCCTCGACGTCCTTGCCCTTAGCGCGGGCAATGTTGCGCAGGTTGACTTCCAGGGGCGCGTTTATGTCAATAGCACCCTTCGCACTCGGGCCGACGCAGATCTTGTCCATGTAGACGCACGGGCCGGGGTCGAACATGCTACCCCGCGCAGCGAGGGCGACGACGGACAGGGCATTGCTGCGGCCTTGGGAGAGCAGGCGCGTGCCGTCAATCGGGTCCACGGCGACGTCTACTTCGGGCGGCTGCCCATTGCCGATGACCTCGCCGTTGTACAGCCAGGGCGCTTCGTCCTTCTCCCCTTCCCCGATGACGACCACGCCATTCATCTCGATGCTGCCCAGGATGAGGCGCATCGCGTCCACGGCCGCGCCGTCGGCGCCATTTTTGTCGCCTCGTCCCATCCAGCGGCCGGCCGCCATGGCTGCGGCCTCGGTCACGCGGGCCAACTCCAATGCCAGGTTGCGTTCGGGTTGATTGGCCATGTAAGCCTCCTTTGGCTAACAGGGTGATGGATTGGGTTTATGGATTGATAGAGTGAGGCCCTGTTCGGTAGCCGCCTTGCGCGGGCAAGGTCGCCAGTAGAGCCATCAAGTTTGCCAGATAAACTGGCTTAACCAGGTGATAGCCGGAGGATAGCACGTCGTTGCCTCTATCATGTTGATGCGCTTTCCGTATGGCTAATTATGGATGCTCATATTATACATGGGTTCCGCGTCCTCGTCATCCAGCACGGCTTTGCTTTGTTGCGCTTGTGATATACTATTTGGGGACCGACTCATGACCTTGTCGTGTGCGACGCCACCGATGTGGCGGGAGAGTAGACGCGTGGAGCGTATGGACAGTGTTGGGCGAGCGGCGGCGGACGTGTATTATCCCTCGTATAGCGCACCGGCCGAGGACCCGCTGCCACGGCTGCGGGCCGCCGTCGAGCAGGTCTTCGCCATCGAGACCATCCAGACGGGGCAGGTCGGCGTCACCGGCAGCGGGGAGAAAATCGTCACGTTCACCGGCAGCCTGCGCCAGAACGCCGACAGCGCCTACCGCTACCTCCAGTCCCAGTTTACGCCCCTCGGCTACACGCCCATGATGCGGCAAGAGGCCGGGGCCGAGCAAGTCATCGCCATGCGCGGCGTCATCCCCTCCACGCGCTCGCGGCTGTGGATCAACGGGCTGCTGTTCGTCGCCACGGTGGCGAGCGTCCTGTTCGTGTCGCAGCAGCTCTGGTCGCCGCTGGGCAGCTTCGTCTTCACCCTGGCCCTGCTCAGCATCCTGGGCTTCCACGAGTTCGGCCACTATCTCGTCGCGCAAATCCACGGCCTCAAGGTCACGCTGCCCTACTTCATCCCCATGCCGCTACCGCCCCTCGGCACGATGGGCGCGTTCATCCGCCTCAAGTCGCCAATAGACAACCGCCGCGCCCTGTTCGACATGGCGATCGCCGGGCCGCTGGCCGGGTTCGCCGTCGCCCTGCCCCTGTTCATCGTGGGGCTGCTCCTGCCGCAGGACTGGGTCGCGCCCCTTCTGGCGCGGCGCATGGCGCTGCCCTTGCAGCTTTCCAACTCGCTGCTCACCCTCGGCCTGACCTGGCTGCTCAAGCCGGATGTCGGGGTGTATGAGCTGTTCCGCAACCCGCTGACCGCCGCCGGCTGGTTTGGGATGCTGGTGACGGCGCTCAACCTGCTGCCGGCCGGCCAGCTCGACGGCGGCCACATCTCCTACGCCGTCTTTGGCCGCCGCTCGCGCATCGTCGCCTTTGTCACCCTCGCGCTGCTGGTCGTCGCGTCGCGCTGGTGGACCGGCTGGCTGCTGTGGGCCGGCATCCTGCTCGTCACCGGCCTCAGCCATCCCATGCCCCTCAACGACATCACGACGCTCAACTGGCCGCGCAAACTGCTCGCCCTGGCCGCCGCCGTTCTGTTCATCATCGTTATCGCCGTCCAGCCATTCCGCATGTGAGTCGGAGTTACGCGGCGTCGAGCACGTCTACCAACCGTAACGTTCCGCCACGTGCGCCGTTATAGTGTGACGACTGCGGCCTGCGCTCGCAGTTGCGGAGATCCCCCCATCCCACTCAGGAGGACTTCTGACATGACCCTTTCGGAACTCTATCTTTCCTTCAGCGGCCGTATCTCGCGCAAGACCTACTGGCTCAAGGGCGTCGTGCCGTACATCATCATCATCGGCATCCTGCAGATGATGATGTTCGCCACGTTCAGCGACCGAGGCCCGAACGGGCTGATCGTCGGGCTTATCAGCATCGTCTCCATCCTGCTCATCTGGCCGGCCCTGGCGGTGAGCTTCAAGCGGTGGCACGACCGGGGCAAGTCTGGCTGGTGGATTCTCATCGGCCTGGTTCCGCTCATCGGCGGCCTGTGGGTGCTGATCGAGTGCGGGTTCCTTGCCGGCACGCCCGGCCCGAACAAGTACGGCCCGGCGCCGGACACCATGCCCACGGCGGCGGAGGTCGCCACCCAGGCATAAGGCGCGACTGCGGCTCCCCGGTGACGCCGCGTAATTTCCAACCCCTCGAAGCGACGCCGCTTCGAGGGGTTTTGCGTAGGGCGGGTGGCACTGCTCTTGCTTTCAGTGCAGCGTTTGAAGAAGGATTCTAGAGAAAGAATAGAGCCGCGCCGACATTCTGCCGCCCACAATTATCATTCTGCCGATCTCGGCACCCGAAGCCCGTGGCCCATTCACGCCTCGGGGCTTCGGTATGCCCCGCTGCTTGACCTGCCCCCCTCCGCTGGCTACAATCCATCCAGCGATTCGCGCCTAATTGCCCACCCACATCTTGCCCATCGGAGCTGTGCCATGCGCCTTGTGACCTATTCCCCTGACCACGCCGAGCCGCGCCTCGGCGCCGTTCGCGGCGACCAGATTGTTGACCTGGTGGCGGCCGACCCGTCCCTGCCCACGAGCCTGCTCGACTTGTTGCAGGCCGGCGAAGCCGCCGTCGCCCGCGCCCAGGGCGTCGCCGCCGAAGCCACGGCGAGTCAGCCCCTGGCTGCAGCGCGCCTGGCCGCGCCCATCGGGCGGCCGTCGAAAGTCCTCGCCATCGGGCGCAACTACAAAGCGCACGCCGCCGAGACCGGCTCCGATCTCCCCACGTCGCCCATCGTTTTCCCCAAGTTCACCACCGCCATCATCGGTCCCGGCGCCCCCATCACCTGGGACCCGTCGGTCATCAACCAGATTGACTACGAAGGCGAGCTGTGCGTCGTCATCGGGAAGACGGCGAAAGCGGTGCAGCGCGCGAACGCCCTGGATTACGTCGCCGGCTACATGTGCGGCAACGACGTCAGCGCCCGCGACCTCCAATTCGCCAACGGCGGGCAGTGGGGCCTGGGGAAATCGCCGGACACGTTCTGCCCGCTGGGGCCGTGGCTCGTCACGAAGGACGAGATTCCCAACCCCAACGCCCTGGGCATCCGCACGCTCCTCAACGGCCAGGTCATGCAGGAGTCGAACACCGAGAACATGATCTTCGACGTGGCGACAATCATCGCGTTCATCACCCGCACCATGACCCTGCTGCCCGGCGATGTCATCATGACCGGCACGCCGGATGGCGTCGGCATGGCGCGCACGCCGCAGGTCTGGCTCAAGCCGGGCGACAGGATCGTCATCGAAATTGACGGCATCGGCCGCCTCGAAAACCCGGTCCACTAGGCGGGCCAGGAGAGATAGATGGGCGTCCAGCTCCTGACAATCGAGCAATTGGCGGCGCGCATCGCGGCCCGCTTGCAGCAGATCCCCGGCGTCACCGCGAAGGCCGCGCAGGGCGGCATCGTCGCGGTCACCGCGCGCAGTGGGACGGGGAAGCGCACCTTCGACCTGGACGTGGACCCCTTCTACCGCGCCTATATCGCCGAGCCGCAGAGCCTCGACAGCGTCATCGGCCTCGCCGCCCAGCAGGCGGTGGCTGTGCCGGGCAACATCGCCGCCGTCGAGGAACGCGCCCCCCTCACCACCCTCCTGCCCCAGATCAAAGATGCCGCGTTCATCCGCGACGCGGCGAGCCAGGGTCAGACCCTGGCGTCACGCCCCTTCGCGGGAGACCTGAGCGTGGTCTACGTCGCCGACACCCCCTCGGTCATGCGCTACATCACCCAGGCCGATCTGCGCGCCCAGGGATGGACGCTCGACCAGCTCGACCAGCTTGCGCTCGACAATTTGCGCCAGCGGGCCACCACAACACCGTTTACCCAGGCCAACCAGGGCATGCAGACGGCGTTCATCTCGGCCACGAGCGACGGCTACGACGCGGCGCGAATTCTCCTGCCGGCCGTCCACGAGATGCTGGCGCAGCGGCTGTGGGGCCGTCTCCTGTTCGGTATTCCCACGCGCGACATCCTGGTCGTCATCGGCGACGGCGACCCGGCGTACGTCAAGCAGGTCGCGGCGCGGGTGCGCAACGACTTCGAGGGCCGTCCTTTCCCACTCTCCCCCCACCTCTACACCCTGGACGAAGGCCAGGTGCGCGTCTACTCAGCCTGAAGGAGACATCATGCAACTCTGCCGCTACTACATGCCGCTGCTGGGCGCGCGCGTCGGCGCGATTATTGACGGCGACGTCTATGACCTGACTGAGGCGGAGCCGGGCCGCCCGCGCACCCTCGGAACGCTGCTCGGACGCATCACCGGCTTTCCCCCCGGCGGCTTCGTCGAGTGGGTCATGGAGAAGGTGGAGGGCATGGTGCCGGCGGCGTCCCTGGACGAGCTGGACAACGAGCCTGAGCACCGCGTCCCGCACCTGCTCGCCCCCATTGACAACCAAGAGGTGTGGGCCGCCGGCGTGACCTACGAACGCTCCCTCGCCGCGCGCGAAGCGGAGTCGCAGGGAAGCGGCATCTACGACCGCGTCTACACGGCCGCGCGCCCGGAGCTGTTCTTCAAGGCCAACGCCCACCACGTCGCCGGGCCGCGCCTTCCCGTTCGCGTGCGCACCGACTCCCAGTGGAGCGTGCCGGAGCCGGAGCTTGTGCTGGTGATGGACTCGCGGGGGGCGCTCGTCGGCTACACCGTCGGCAACGACGTGAGCGCCCGGGACATCGAGGGTGAGAACCCGCTCTACCTGCCGCAGGCGAAGGTCTACAATCAAAGCTGCGCCCTGGGACCCGTCATCACCCTCGTGGACGGCCTCGACCCGAAGAGCGCCGCCATCCGCGTGGAGATTCGCCGCGCCGGCGGCGTCACCTTCGAGGGGCAGACGACGACGGCCAGCATCGTCCGTCCATTCGCCGAACTGATGGAGTACCTGTGGCGCGAGAACGACTTTCCCCACGGCGTGTTCCTGTTCACTGGGACGGGCATCGTGCCGCCGGAGGATGTCACGCTCCAGGACGGTGACGAGGTGGCGATCACGATTAGTGGGATCGGGACGCTCATCAATCCCGTCGTACAGAAGCGGTAGCGGTCATAGCCCTTAAGGATAGACACTCATGCACCTGGAAACACTCGCGGTTCACGCAGGCCACGACGTAGACCCGGCCACGGGCGCTGTCGCCTCGCCCATCTACCTGTCCACCACCTTCGAGCGCGCCGAGGACGGCACGTTCCCCCACGGCTACATCTACTCGCGCTCCGACAACCCGAACCGCCGCGCCCTCGAAGTCGCCGTGGCCACCCTGGAAAGCGGAGGCGTCGCCGCCGCCTTCTCGTCCGGCTCAGCGGCGACGCTGGCCGTCTTCCAGGCCCTCGCGCCGGGCGACCACGTCCTTGCCCCCAACGACGCCTACCACGGCACAGGCATCATCCTGCGCGACATCCTCATGCCCTGGGGCCTGGACGTCACGTTCGTGGACATGACGGACACGGCGCAGGTGGCCGACGCCATGCGGCCGACGACGCGCCTGCTGTGGGTAGAGACGCCCAGCAATCCGCTGCTGCGCATCACCGATATTGCCGGCGTCGCCGCGATCGCCCACAGCGGGGGCGCTCGCCTCGTCGCCGACAACACCTGGGCGTCGCCCGCGCTCCAGCGCCCGCTGATGCTCGGCGCGGACCTGGTGATGCACTCGACGACGAAGTACCTCAGCGGCCACGCCGATGTGACGGGCGGGGTCGTCGTCGGCAACGAGGACGACGAGTTCTTCCAGCGGCTGCGCGGCGTCCAGCGCAACGGCGGCGCGATCCCGTCGCCGTTCGACTGCTGGCTGCTGTTGCGCGGCATCCGCACGCTGCCCTACCGCGTGCGCGGCCACTGCAAGAACGCCATGCGCGTGGCGACGTTCCTCGCGCAGCACCCGAAAATCGAGGTGGTGCACTACCCCGGCCTGCCGTCCCACCCCGGCCACGACATCGCCGCGCGGCAGATGTCCGGTTTCGGCGGCATGGCGTCGGTGCAGATCAAGGGCGGCCAGGACGCGGCAATGGGCGTCGCAGCGCGAACGCGGCTGTTCACCCGGGCCACGAGCCTGGGCGGCGTGGAGAGCCTGATCGAGCACCGCGCCTCTATCGAAGGCCCCAACACGCGCACGCCCAACAACCTCCTGCGCCTGTCCATCGGCCTGGAGCACCCCGACGACCTGGTCGCCGACCTGGCGCAGGCCCTGGAGTGACAGGGTGATCGTCCAGATCTACGGCGTCACAACGGCGGAGGACGCGGCGATGGTGGCCGCTCTCGGCGCCGACCACGTCGGCATCGCCGTCGGCCAGAGCGGGCAGACGGACGAGGTGGACCTGGACACGGCGCAGCGCATCTTCGCCGCCATCCCAGCGCCAACCCGGAAGGTCGCCCTGACCGTCTCCGACGACCTCGACGAGATCGAGGCGCTGGCCCGCGCGCTCCAGCCCGACATCCTGCACGTGGCCGCCGCCATCTCGAATTTTGGCGCGGAAGCGACCTACGCCCTGAAGAGTCGGCTGCCGGAGCTGCCGGTCATGCAGACGGTGGCCGTCGTCGGGCCGTCCGCGCTCTACGTCGCGGTCAAGCTCAACAGCGTCGCCGACTACCTGCTGCTTGATACGCGCGACCCCGACACCGGCCGCCTCGGCATCACGGGACTGACCCACGACTGGTCCGTCAGCCGCCGCATCGTCGAGACCGTCGGCATCCCCGTCATCCTGGCCGGCGGCCTCTCGCCGGAGAACGTCGCCGACGCCATCCGCCAGGTGGGGCCGGCCGGCGTGGACTCGGCGACTCACACGAGCCACGCGGATGACCCGCGCCGCAAAGACGCGGACCGCGTCCGGCGCTTCATCGAGGCAGCGCACGCCACCGTCTGACGAGCGTTTTCCTCAGACAATTCTTGTCTTGGGTGAGTATCTGTTTCCCCCTTTGAGCGTCATAACTGTAAATCCATAAACGCCTCGGCGCGACTTGCTTCGCGCCGAGGTTCTGTTGGACCATCCCCCCAGCCACGCATGATCATGCAAGGAGGCCAATGTGGCTTTGTTCGACCAGCTCGTCCAGCAGTATGACTGGTACACGCGGCACGTCTGGGGCGTTGTGTCCCACCGCCACCTGTCCCCCGCGATGCTCCCTGCCTGGAGTCGCTTCCTGCACAGCTACGTTGTGCAGCCCGACCAACCCACCCACCTCCCCTTCGACATTCAGCTCGAAATCACAACCGTCTGCAATCTGCACTGCATCATGTGTCGCGGCGCGCTGCCAATGGGGCCTGGCAAGCACATGAAGCTCGACACGCTGAAAACCCTCGTGGACCAGCTGCCCTTCCTGTACCGCGTCGTCCCGCAGGGGTTGGGCGAGCCGATGCTCAACCCGGCGATCTACGGGATGGTCGAGTACGCCGCCGCCAAGGGGTGCGCCGTCGAGTTCCACACCAATGGCATGTTCCTCGACCGCAAGCGCATCGCCCGGCTGATGGACGCCGGCCTCTACGCGCTTACCGTGTCCGTGGACGGCAGCACACCGGCGACCTTCGAGACGATCCGCGCCGGCGCCAAGATGGACCGCGTCGTGGCAAACCTCGAAACGCTGCGCGAGATGAAGCGCGAGCGTGGCACAGACCTGCCCCACGTCCGCTTCCACGTCGTCGTCACCAAACCCGGCCTGCCCGAAGTCCCCGACATCATTCGCCTGGCCGCGCGGCTCGGTGTCGAGGTCGTCATTCTCTCCCCGCTGCACATCTTTGCCGAAAGCATGATCCCCCTGGCCGTCGAACCGGATGAGTGGCGCGGCCTGTACAAGTACCAGCGGATGGCGCGCGAGTTGGGCGTCACCCTCTTCTTCATCCCCTGGGAGCCTGTCGAGCCGGTGCTCGTCGCCGGCGGCCGCCCCGGCTGGACCGGCCAGCCCACTCCCGACGGCGCGGCGCAAGACGCCATCGCTCCGCAGGCGGAGAGTCGCGGGGAAGTCGGCGCGCTCGGCAAGCGGCGCGCGCCGTGCCGCTACCCCTGGACGGGCCTGTATGTGACGGTGGAGGGGGACATTCTGCCGTGCTCCTGGGCGTTGGCCTCCGGGCGCAAGGGGCTGGGCAACGTCTACACCGATGACCTGGCGAGCGTGTGGTGGGGCGAGGAGTATCAGGCCTTCCGGCATCAGCTCACCGATGCGAGCCAGCCCCTGCCGGACATCTGCGCCACGTGTCCGCGCGTCGCCAACTATGCCGGCCACAGCGATGCGCCTGTTCCCCAGCCAGCGTGATGCGCCGGCTGACGCGGCCATGCCAACGCTAGTCTCAGCGGCGCACATCCGCCGCGGCCGGCTGCATGTTCTCGCCTACCACGGCATCAGCGCCCACGGCGGCGATCCTCTGAGCCTGACGCCGGCGCAGTTCGCCGCTCAGATGACCTGGCTGCATGACAACGGCGCGCACGTCGTCTCGCTCGTCGAAGGTCTCGCCTGCCTACGGCGCGGCGACCATCGCGGCCCTCTCGTGGCCTTGACATTTGACGACGGCTACGCCGACTTTGGCGACCACGCCGCCCCGGTCCTGGCACAGTACGGCTTCCCGGCTACCTTGTTCATCGTTTCAGACAAGATCGGCCAGGCCGCCGACTGGCAGGGCGCGCCGCGTGGCCGTCCCTTGCTGGGCCTGGACGCTCTGCGCGAGCTGGCTCAGCTGGGACATTGTATCGGCAGCCACACTGCAACTCACGCCCGGCTGACGCGCCTCACCGCCGTCCGGCTGGACGCTGAGATCCGCAAGTCGAAGGCGCGGCTGGCGGAGGCGACCGGCGTCGTCCCGGCGGCGTTCGCCTACCCTTACGGCGACTTCGGTCGGCGGGAGCGTGACGCCGTCGCCGCGGCCGGCTACCTCTGCGCGTGCAGCATCCGCGGCTGGAGTAACGCCGCCGCGACTGATCCGTTCGCCCTGCGGCGCATCGAGATGTGGGGCGGCTACTCCATGCACGAGTTCGCGGCGCTTATGACAGCGCGACTCAAATGGCCCCGCCTGACGCGGGCCGGCAGGCATATTGCGGGGGGCATTCAGAATGCACTTGTCCGTGATCATCCCGAATCTCCATTCACCCATCATTAACCAGACCCTCGACGCGATCGCCGGGCAAACATGGCCCCTGACCCACACCGAGGTCATCGTCGTCGGCCTCGACCGCTACGGCCATGTCGCCCGCTACCCGTTTGCCCGCCACATAGACACCGGCGATCCCGTCAGCCCCGCTTGCGCGCGCAACATGGGCGTGCGCGCCGCGCGTGGCGACATCCTTGTCTTTCTGGACGCTGACGGCATCCCGCGCCCCGATTGGCTGGCCCGCGTGGCCGCGTGGTTCGAGGAACCAGACGTTGCGGTCGTGGGCGGCGCTGTGGGTGTTGACTGGGACGAGCCGTACTGGACGGCGTGCGACAATGCCGGCATGGTGTACCAATTCCTGCCATCCGCCCCGGCCGGCGAGCGCCTGCACCTGACCTCGTTCAACCTGGCCGTCCGTCGCTGCGTCCTCGAACGGGTCGGCCTGTTCGACGAAACGTTTCCCAGGCCGGCCGGCGAAGACACCGAGCTGACGACCCGCCTGCGGCTCGCGGGCCACACCCTCTTCTTCGATCCGTATCTCGTGGCGACCCATCGGCAGTCGCGCGGGTCGTGCCGCGCCGCGATGCGAAAAGCATGGACGCTCGGCTACTACTCGGCGCGTGTGGACCGGCGCTACGCGCGCCACCTGGGCTTCCCCACCCTCTTGCTCAACCCCTGGGCCTTGCGCCTCGCCGCCCCGCTCCTCGCCGCCGCCATCACCTGGCGCATCCTGGCCCAGGTTCCGCAGGTGCGGCGTCGAGCGCTGTGGTGCGGCATCTACCTGGCAAAGCTGGCGTGGTGCTGGGGAGCCGCCGACCGGCTCGACGCTGAGGCCGCGCCCCACCGGCGACCCGACCCGCCCATCGCCTCGGCAGCCTTACCGGGCGGCGCCGGGAGGTAGAGCCGGCAAGTTCGGACCACGAGGCCTTTGGACCACGAAAGGCGCGAAAAGGGACGCGAAACGCGCGAAAGTGACGACGCGCGCCCAACCCTTTCGCGTCCTTCGCGCCCTTTCGTGGCATTCGTGGTCCACCCCCCCAACGCGCGAGGCGGCGTAGCGGGAGGCGGGCCACGAGTTGACGCAAGAGGGCGCGCATCGGGCGTAAGAAACGCCGCGTGAACGCATCCTAATCAGGGCGGGTGAGAGATGAAAAAGCATCCTCCCCGGCTTGACAAGGGGCGGGAAGTAGAGTATACTACCCGACGCTTGAGGGACACAGCCCGCGAGGAGCACCTGGTGCACAACAGCGTGAGGCGAACAAAGCGATAGGCGAGTAGGGAGACCAGACAGCTCTTGAAGCGGCCTGGCCACGCGCCAGGCCTTTGTGTGTTCGAGCGACCTTAACAACTGAAGAGTGACAGAGACAGCAAGCTAGTCACCAGGGAACTGGGAGACTGGCAGCCAGACCGTCAATAAGAGAGCCTAAGCGCTACGGGAGTAGCGTTGGAAGAGTGATACAACGGAGAGTTTGATCCTGGCTCAGGATGAACGCTGGCGGCGTGCCTAACACATGCAAGTCGAACGGGCGCCTTCGGGCGCTAGTGGCAAACGGGTGCGTAACACGTAGGGATCTGCCTGAAAGACGGGGACAACAGATGGAAACGTCTGCTAATACCCGATGGCGTCGAGAGACGAAAGGTGGCGACACCGCTTTCAGAGGAGCCTGCGGCCTATCAGGTAGTTGGTGGGGTAACGGCCTACCAAGCCGACGACGGGTAGGGGGCGTGAGAGCGTGGCCCCCCACACGGGGACTGAGACACGGCCCCGACTCCTACGGGAGGCAGCAGTGAGGGATATTGGGCAATGGGCGCAAGCCTGACCCAGCGACGCCGCGTGGAGGACGAAGGGCTTCGGCTCGTAAACTCCTTTTCCTGCGGACGAGACAAGGACGGTACGCAGGGAATAAGTCTCGGCTAACTACGTGCCAGCAGCCGCGGTAAAACGTAGGAGGCGAGCGTTATCCGGAATCACTGGGCGTAAAGGGCGTCTAGGCGGAAGGGCAAGCGAGGTGTGAAAGCTCCCGGCTCAACTGGGAGAGTGCGCTTCGAACTGCCCATCTGGAGGGAAGCAGAAGGGGGTGGAATTCCCGGTGGAGTGGTGAAATGCGTAGAGATCGGGAGGAACACCAGTGGCGAAAGCGGCCCCCTAGGCTTTACCTGACGCTGAAGCGCGAAAGCGTGGGGAGCAAACGGGATTAGATACCCCGGTAGTCCACGCCGTAAACGATGGTGACTAGGTGTGGGGAGCGTACAGCATCCTCGTGCCGAAGCCAACGCGATAAGTCACCCGCCTGGGGAGTACGGCCGCAAGGCTAAAACTCAAAGGAATTGACGGGGGCCCGCACAAGCAGCGGAGCGTGTGGTTTAATTCGATGCAACGCGAAGAACCTTACCTGGGTTTGACATGCGCGTGGTAGGAGGTTGAAAGGCCGACGACCCGCAAGGGAGCGCGCACAGGTGCTGCATGGCTGTCGTCAGCTCGTGTCGTGAGATGTTGGGTTAAGTCCCGCAACGAGCGCAACCCCTGTCGTGTGTTTCAGGTGTCACACGAGACTGCCCGTGCAAGCGGGAGGAAGGTGGGGATGACGTCAAGTCAGCATGGCCTTTATGCCCAGGGCGACACACACGCTACAATGGTGAGGACAATCGGACGCAAGGTCGCAAGACGGAGCCAATCCGCCAAACCTCATCGTAGTTCGGATTGGGGGCTGCAACTCGCCCCCATGAAGGCGGAGTTGCTAGTAACCGCGCGTCAGCCATAGTGCGGTGAATACGTTCCCGGGCCTTGTACACACCGCCCGTCACGTCATGGGAGTTGGCAATGCCTGAAGTGGGTGGGGTAACCGCAAGGAGCTAACCCCCTAGGGCAGGGCGAGCGACTGGGACGAAGTCGTAACAAGGTAGCTGTACCGGAAGGTGCGGCTGGATCACCTCCTTTCTAGGGAGACACGCAGGGATGATCCTCTCGTCAAGGATGCCCTCCCTCCCACACCG
>JAXLWK010000015.1:0-15000 GCA_046328525.1 Anaerolineae bacterium | reverse complement strand
ACGGGCTTGCCGACGATCGTGCTGCGGCCGACGACGACGGCGCGCTTGCCCTTGAGCGGAAAGCCGCCGCGTTTGAGCATCTCCAGAATGCCCGACGGGGTGGCGGGCAGGAGCGTCTCCTCGCCAATCCACAGCCGGCCGACGGAGATGGGGTTGAGGCCGTCTACGTCCTTCGCCGGGTCAATCGCACTCTGGATGCGGATGGGGTTCATGTGCGGCGGCAGCGGAAGCTGGGCGAACAGGCCGTTGACGGCCGGGTCCGCGTTGAGGCGCGCGATGAGGTCCAGCACCGCGCCCTCCGTCGTGTCGGCCGGCAGCCGGAACACCTGGGAGTTGATGCCCACCTCGGCGCTGGACTTGGCCTTGTTGTTGACGTAGGTGACGCTGGCGGGGTTGTCGCCGACGAGGATCACGGCCAGGCCGGGCGGGATACCGTACTGCTGGGTGTACTCGGCGACGCCCTCGGCCACTTCGCCGCGGATCTGGGCGGCCAGCGCCTTGCCATCGAGAATCTGAGCGGTCATTGTCACTCCTGGTCTAGAACAGGCCGACGGTGTTGCCGTTGGCGTCAATGTCAATATTGAGGAAAGCGGGCTTGGAGCCGAGGCCCGGCATGGTCATGATCTCACCGCACAGCGGCACCAGGAACCCGGCCCCAACCGACGCGCGCACCTCGCGGATGGGCAGGACGTAGCCCGACGGCGCGCCCTTCCACGTCGGCTCGTGGGAGATGCTCAGGTGCGTCTTCGCCATGCAGATGGGGAGGCCGCCGAAGCCCAGCTCGGTGTAGCGCTTGATGGCGCGCTCCGCGTCCGATGTATACTCCACGCCCGACGCGCCGTAGATGCGCGTCGCAATCGCGTGAATCTTGTCCTTGATGGGGATGTCCAGCGGGTAGAGGAACTGGAAGTCCTTCGGCTTGTCACACGCCGCCACCATCGCCTCCGCCAGCTCCGTGCCGCCCGCGCCGCCCCGCGCCCAGACATCCGACACATGCGCGCCCTCGGCGCCGGCCGCCTGCGCGATCTGGCGCACCAGCTCCAGCTCGCGGTCCGTGTCCTGGGTGAAGCGGTTGACAGCGACGACCACGGGCACGCCGTACTGCCGCGCGTTCTGGATGTGCTTGACCAGGTTGGCCGCACCCTTCTCCAGCGCCGGCAGGTTTTCCTCCACCAGCTCCTTGGGCAGCGGCTTGCCCGCGACGACGCGCCCCGCGCCACCGTGCATCTTGAGCGCGCGCACCGTCGCTACGAGGACGACGGCATCCGGCGTCAGGCCGCTGTAGCGGCACTTGATGTCC
This sequence comes from Anaerolineae bacterium, assembly GCA_046328525.1. Classification (GTDB taxonomy): domain Bacteria; phylum Chloroflexota; class Anaerolineae; order Epilineales; family JAHCIE01; genus JBDHWG01. Next base: position 13,700 of record JAXLWK010000015.1, on the reverse strand, counting down.
ATGAACTTCTCCATCCCCAGGTCGGCGGCGAAGCCGCTCTCAGTGACGACGTAGTCGCCGAGCTTGAGGGCGATCTTGTCGGCGAGGATGGAGTTGTTGCCGTGGGCGATGTTGCCGAACGGGCCGGCGTGGACGAGGACGGGCGTGCCTTCGAGGGTCTGGAACAGGTTGGGCTTGAGGGCGTCCTTGAGGAGCACGGCCATCGCGCCGTTGACGCCCAGGTCCCGCGCCGTCACGGCCTTGCCCTGGCGGTTGAGGCCGACGACGATGTTTCCCAGGCGCTCCTTCATGTCGAACAGGCCGTTGGACAGGGCCAGGACGGCCATGACCTCCGACGCCGAGGTGATGTCGAAGCGGCTCTGGCGCGGGACGCCGTTGGTGCGGCCGCCGAGGCCGATGACGATCTCGCGCAGGGCGCGCTCGTTCATGTCCATGACCCGCGGCCAGGTCACGTCGGTGACGTCAATGTCGAGGGGGTTGCCGTGGAAGAGGCTCGCGTCGAGGGCGGCGGCCAGGAGGTTGTGGGCCGCGCCGACGGCGTGGAAATCGCCGGTGGAATGGAGGTTGAACTGCTCCATCGGCACGACCTGGCTGTAGCCGCCGCCCGCCGCGCCACCCTTGATGCCGAACACAGGCCCCATGCTCGGCTGGCGCAGGGCGATGACCGTGCGCTTGCCGATGGCGCTCAGCGCCTGCCCCAATCCGACGGTGGTCAAGGTCTTGCCCTCGCCCAGCGGGGTCGGCGTGATAGCCGTCACATCAATATACTTGCCGTTGGGGCGATCCTGCAAGCGCTCCAACACACTGAGGCTGATTTTGGCGATTGTGCGGCCATAGGGGTCAATCTCGTCCGGCGCGAGGCCGAGCCGGGCCGCAATATCCTCGATTGGCTGTAGCTTCGCGGCCTGGGCAATCGCCAGGTCACTGGGGACCTCTCCCATGTAGAACCTCCTCGACGCTGAGTGAGATAGTGAAGGGCGCGTCATGGCGCCCGCGTCCAGTATACTCCCCGCTATCCTCAAATTCAATTTTACAGACTGTTTACACTGGCAGCTATTCACGGCCCCTAAATGAGAGTACCATTATGAAAAGTCATTGCGAGACCCCAATGCCATGGGACGGCGTGCGGGTGTCGCAATGACTCGGACGAGGTAGTATGTCCTTCTTGAAATCGCTCGAAGCCAAGCTGATCCTGAGCTATGCCCTCATCATCGCCTTCTCGCTCACCATCGTGACCGTGGTCGCCGTGACCGCGTTCAACCGCCGTGAGCTACAGGCGGTCGAGGCGTTCATGCGCGGGCGCGCGGCGGCTGTGGCGGACCGCGTGCAGACCGGCCTCGCCAACGGCCAGTCCATGACCGATATTCGCAACCAGATTCGCAACCAGGCGCGGTTCGCCCGCCTCCACGTCGTCCTGCTGGATGACGAGGGCCGCATCATCGAAGACTTCCTGGGCGGCACCGTCACCCCCGACGGCCAGCGCATCCCTAGCCTCGACGGGCAGACCATCGGCAACCTGCCGCCGCGCCCCACTCCAGTCGCGAGCGACGGCGCGGCCCAGCCGCCGGCCGCAGGGCAGCCGGCGCAGCGGGGACTGGCGCTGCCGAAGGTCGCGCTCCCCTCGCGCACCAACAGCATAGACCTCGGCAACCAATCCCTCGTCTACGCCGTCGCGCCCCTGCCGCGCCCGGCCACGCCGGAGGCGCCCGGCGCGCCCGCCTACGTCGGCGTCGTGCAGTTCGTGCCGGAGGCGCAGCCCTGGCCGACCCTGACGCGCCTGATGCTCACTGTCGGCGTCATCGTCTTTGCCCTGGCGACGGCCCTCGGCTACTGGCTGGCGCGCTCGATTACCAAGCCCGTCGCCCAGCTCACGCGCGCGACGGAGGCGATGGCGCGCGGCGACTACGGGCAGACGATCCCGGTCAAAGGCGACGACGAGGTCGCGCGGTTGGGCCGCGCGTTCAACACCATGAGCCAGGAGGTGGACAAGGCACACCGCATGCAGCGCGACTTCCTGGTGAACGTTTCCCATGACCTCAAGACGCCCCTCACCTCTATCGAAGGCTTCGCCCAGGCGATGGTGGACGGCTCGCTGCACAGCATGGAGGAGTACCATTCGGCGGCGAACATCATCTACGCCGAGTCTGAGCGCATGCGCCGCCTCATCGGGCAGCTGCTCGACCTGGCGCGGCTCCAGGGCGGCATCGCGGCGTTCAACATGGCCGACGTAGACATGGCCGACCTGCTCACCCGCGCAGCCCGCGCCGCCGCGCCGCGCCAGGTGGCGGCCGGCGTCGCCTTCACCTATCACATGCCGCCGTGGCTGCCGACGGTCAGGGGCGACCCGGTGCGGCTGGAGCAGGTCCTCAACAACCTCCTGGACAACGCCTTCAAGTACACCGGGCCTGGCGGCCACGTAGACCTGACCGCCGGCCCCTCGCCGGGCGGGCTGTCTTTCACCGTCACCGACAGCGGGCCGGGCATCCCGCCGGAAGACCTCCACCGCATCTTCGAGCGCTTCTACCGCAGCAACCGCGCCCGCTCCGACGGCGGCAGCGGCCTGGGGCTGGCAATCGTGCGCGAGATCGTCGAGGCGCACGGCGGCCGCGTGGACGTGTCCAGCGAGGTCGGCCGCGGCACCTCCGTCACCGTCTTCCTGCCCACAGTCCGCGCTGCCCAAACGACGAACGGCGACATTGCCCTCACCCCCTGACCCTCTCTCCCACAAGGGGCGAGGGGGAAATGGCGATCCTCTCTTCTGGCCCCCTCTCCCATTTTGGGAGAAATTTGGGGTGAGGGCCTTGGCGGCAGTTGGCCGACGGGCGTTTGCCGGTTATAATGGTGGGACACGGCCGGCCGCCCAGGCCCTGTACCAGGAGCCTATGTTCCACCCACCGCTCACCGACAGTGTTGACCTTTATAATGCCCTGCGCCAGGGCGACCGCCCCGCCCAGGAGGCCGCCTACCGCGCCCTGTGGCCCTACCTCCTCCGCGTCGCCACCCAGGTGACCCGCGACCAGCCCGACGCCGACGCCCTGGCCCAGGACTGCGCCCAGGCGGCCCTGGTCAAGATTCACGCCTCACTGCACGAAGTCCACGAGCCGGCGGCGTTCAAGGCGTGGGCGCGGCGCATCACCACGTCGCGCGCGATTGACGAGCTACGCAAACGGCGGCGGCTGGAGGTGGCGGCGGACGACGACGATGACGAGTCGCGCGAGCTGCCCGCGCCGGACGAGACGCCGCGCGTGGACGCTGTGCTGGATGAAGACGAGCTGACGCGGGCCATCCGCCGCGCGCCCATCAGCGATAGGTCGCGGCGCGTCGTCGTGGGCCGCTACATCGAGGATCGCCCCGACGAGGAGCTGGCGCAGGTAGAGGGCGCGCTCCTGGGGCAGACAGTGCTGCCAAGCCACATCCAGGTGACCCGCGCCAAGGATATTGACAAGCTGCGGCATTGGGAGCCGCTACGGGCGCTTCTTCGCCCCTCATGACGCGCTGTCCCTTACGCCCACGAGGAAAGGTGCGGCCGGGGCCGCGCGTCTTGCAAGTGAGGGGGTTCGTGAGAAATGACAACAACAGGACTGGGCGACGCGAAGGCGCGCCGAGACAAGCTCATCGAAGCGATTGAAACACAATACGACGAAAACACGTGCGCGGATTGCCTGGCGCATGTCGCCGACTATGTGGCGGCGCAGCTCGACGGCGAAGATTACATGGCGCTCTACCTGGCCATCGCGCTCCACCTCGACGCCTGCCTCGAATGCAGCGGGGCCTACGCGCGCGTCTACGACGTCGAGTGGGCGGCGCGCGCCAACGCTCTGCCGTCGCTGGCGCGCATCCCGGCGGCGGACCTGTCGTTTCTCGGCGCGGAGTCGCCGGCCGACCGCCTGCGCGACGCCTTCCGCCGCATCGGCGGGCGGCTGACCCTCACCCTGTCGCCCGACCTGCTGCCGCTCCTGCGCCCCGCGCCCTCGGCGGCGGCCCTGCGCGCGCCCCAGGACACGCGGCGCTACAGCGAGCTGCTGCTGACGCTCGACCCGACGCCGGATCTGCCCATCGGCCTGGCGGCGTACCGCGACGCCCAGCGCCCGGATGTCTGCCTGGTCGAAGTGACCGTCGAGCCGCCCGACCGCGCCTGGCCCGACCTGGGCGGCATCGAGGTAGGGCTGGCGACGCCCGATCGGGAGCAGGTCGGCGTGACCGACGATTGGGGGCTGGCGTCGTTCGAGGACGTGCCGGTGGACGACCTGGCCAGGCTGCTGGTCAGCGTCGCCCTGGACGAATGAGCGTCAAGCATCCGGGCGGAAGATGAGCTTGACGCCCTCGCGGCGCTCGAACGTGTCGAACGCCTGCCGCCAGTCGTCCAGGGCAAAGGTGTGGCTGATGAGCGGCCCCGTCTTCACCTGCCCGCTCTCCATCAGCCGCAGCGCCCGCTCCCACGCGCTCGGCACGGAGGCGTTGCTCCCCGTGACCCGTAGCTCCTTGTAGCATACCTGGTTGAGGTCCCACGCCACCGGCCCACTGAACAGCCCGATCTGCGCGTACTGCCCGTGCCGCCGCACAAGCCCCAGGAGCTGCTGCGCCGCCGCGCCCGCCCCGGAACACTCGTACACAATATCCGCGCCGAAGCCGCCGCCCAGGTCCATGACCAGCGGCGTCGGGTCCTCCCCCTGGACGTTGACTACGTAGTCCGCGCCGAGCTGCTGCGCCAGGGCCAGCCGCCCCGCGTCGGCGTCCGTGCCCAGAACGACCGTTCGCGCGCCCGCCGCCCGCACGACCTGGAGCGTCAGGAGGCCGATCGCGCCCGGCCCGGCGATGACGGCCAGGTCGCCCGGCGTGAGGGGCGGCATCTCCAGCGCGCCGTGGACGACGCACGCCAGCGGCTCAGTGAGCGCGCCGGCCTGGTCGTCTATCCCGTCGGGCAGGCGGTGCAGGTTGCGCTCCGGGACGACGAGGTAGCGCGTGAAGCCGCCGTTGACCGCCGAGCCGATGGAGCGGCGCTCAAGGCACAGATTGGGCTGGCCGGCGCGGCAGTAGCGGCAGCCGCCGCACGTCGAGAAGTACGTCTCGCTGGTCACCCGCTCGCCGACGGCCACCCGCGTGACGCCCTCGCCCAGCTCCACCACCTGCCCGGCGACCTCGTGGCCCATGACCACCGGCGGGCGCGTCGGGAACTCGTCGTGGTAGATGTGCAGGTCCGTGCCGCAGATGCCGGCCGCGCGCACGGCGAGCATGACGTGGCCGGGCGGCGGCGACGGCTCGGCGATGTCGCGCACCTCGACGTGCCCCTCACCCCGCGCCACTTTCATCAGAGCTTTCATGTTCGTCTTCCTTCGAGTTGGTTGGTCAGAGTATAGACTCGTCCGAGCGAAGAGGGTAGTGATCTGTTACCCGGGAGAAGCACGTTTTGTAGTAACCAATGGTGCTAGTTTCAGAGGCTGAACTCGGCAATGGAGAGATGGACGAAGCCATCATCGTCTGGTGTCAGCCCATGCCACTGCACCAAGACGTTGAAGGCGGCCATGGTCCAGGCCAAGCGCGCCTCAAAGTAGTCCCAGATGCGGTGCGCCACCTTCTTGAAGTGACACACCGTCGTCAGCATCGACAGGACCGTCTCGATAACCATGCGCACGTTCCACTCACCGCGTTGGCAGACCTTCATGTTCGGCGGATCGCCGGCCTGGGCATGAAACCCGTAGTCGGTCAGGACAATCATGACCTCATCGTACGGCGCGATCAAGGCCTGGAAGGTGGTATCATGGACGTTGGCGGTCGCGCAGTCCCAGGCGACAATCAAGCCCAGCTGGTTGAGGACAAAGGCCAGCTTGCCGCCGACGATCCAACGCTTGTTGGACACGCCCTTCTTGCCGATCTGGTGGCGACTGCGACCCTCACGGATGGGATGCAGCAGTTCGATGCCGTAGCTGTCGGCGACGCCCAACACGGTAGGTTGAGCCAGGAAGAAGGTTGTCCAGGCGTGATGCGTTTTCAACAGCCGAAACAAGCGCGTCCGCTCGGGCAGCTTAGGAAACCAGGGTCGCCAATCGCGCGCCAGCCAGCGATAGAAGGCGCGGTTGCCGACGCCCTTGAGGGCGAACAAGAGACCCAGCGTCACAATCTCACTGGGGTACAAGCTCGCTTGGCTGTGCTTGCGGATCGTGGGCATGGCATCATCTACCCGACAGAACAGTTCGATGATAAAATCCTCGGTGGACATCAGGTTCCTCCGGTCTGGTTGGTGTGGGAACCCCAGACTACTCGAACCTGATGTCCCTTGTCAAACTAGCACCATTGGTTAGTAACGACTTCAGTCGTTGTGCGGCGTGAGCTAATTGTTGCCACATTCTGCTGGCGCTGTCGTAGGGGCAGGTTTGAAACCTGGCCCTACCGCCGCCGGCGGAATGCGGCAACAATGGCGGGACTCGCCGGTTTGCTTGACTGAGCCGGAGGGCGGGGGTATACTCCGCCGCAAAGGGACAGGCCGGGCGGTGGCGCCGAGCGGCCTCGTCCGACGCCAAGGAGGTGCGCATGCCTGGCTTTGAAACGTTCGCCGAGATTGAGACCTTCGAGCAGACGCCTTTCGCCGACCGCCGTCTTCCGCCGAACACCTTCGAACTGATTCGGCAGGGCAGCGCCGACGACCCCGACCGCCCGGCGCTCATCTTCTTCCTCGACCCCAACCAGTACGACAAAGCCGTCACCGTCACCTACCGCCAGCTCCTCGCCCGCATCACCCAGACGGCGAACCTCCTGCACGAGATCGGCATCGGCCCCAACGACGTCGTCGCCCTGCTCATGCCCAACCTGCCGGAGACGTTCTTCGCCATCCTGGGCGGCGAGTTGGCCGGCATCGTCAGCCCCATCAACCCCATGCTCGACGTGCCCACCATCGCCGACATCATGAACGCGGCGGGCGCGAAGGCGCTCATCGCCCTGGGGCCGTTCCCCGGCACAGACCTGTGGGACAAGGCCGAAGCGGTGCGGCCGCATGTCCCGACGCTCAAGACCATCATCCGCGTGGACTTGCTCGCCTACCTGGGCCGCCACGGGCCGCCGGACATCCCCGACGACGGCTCCGACCAGCGCATCCTCGACTTTCACGCGAGCGTGGCGCCTCAGCCCGACGACAACCTGGTCAGCGGGCGCGACGTGCAGCCCGATGACGTGTGCGCCTACTTCCACACCGGCGGCACGACGGGTACGCCCAAGCTCGCCGTCCACACCCACGCGATGGAAGTCGCCGACGCCTGGATGTCGGCGGAGTGCATCGGCACCGAAGGCTCCCAGGTCTACCTGTGCGGCCTGCCCCTGTTCCACGTCAACGCCGTGGTCGTCACCGGTCTGATTCCGTGGGGGCGCGGCTCGACCGTCGTCCTGGCGACGCCCCAGGGCTACCGCCACATGGGCCTGCTCATGAGCTTCTGGAAGGTCATCGAGCACTACAAGGTCAACTTCTTCAGCGCCGTCCCCACGGTCTACGCCGGTCTGCTGCAAGTACCCATCGGCGAGCGCGACGTCAGCTCGCTGCACTACGCCATCTGCGGCGCGGCTCCTATGCCGGTCGAGGTGTTCACCGAGTTCCAGCGCCGCACCGGCGTGCGCATCCTCGAGGGCTACGGGCTGACCGAGGGAACGTGCGTCAGCTCCGTCAACCCGATGAACGGCGAGAAGCGCGTCGGCTCCATCGGCTTCCGCCTCCCCTACCAGGCGATGAAGGCGGTTGTCCTCGACAACCAGAACGGCTACGAGCGCGACTGCGGGCCGGACGAGATCGGCACGGTCATCATTCGCGGCCCCAACGTGTTCCCCGGCTACACCGACGAGTCCTACAACCGCAGCATCTGGGTGGACACGGGCGACGGCGGGGGGCCGTGGTTCAACACCGGCGACCTGGCGCGCGTAGACCCAGACGGCTATTTCTGGCTCACCGGCCGCCGCAAAGAGCTAATCATTCGCGGCGGGCACAACATTGACCCCAAGAGCATCGAGGACCCGCTGCACAAGCACCCCGCCGTCGCCCTCGCCGCCGCCGTCGGACGGCCCGACGCGCGCCTCGGCGAGGTGCCGGTGGCCTACGTCGAGCTGCGCTCCGGCGCGATCGTCACGGAGCAGGACCTGCTCACCTTCGCCCAGGAGCACATCGGCGAGCGCGCCGCCGTCCCCAAGACCATCCGCGTCATTGACCATATGCCCGTGACCGCCGTCGGCAAAATCTTCAAGCCGCAGCTCATCTGGCGCGAGGCCGAGACGGTGTACCACGACGAGATCGCGCCGCAGCCGGGCGTCCACGCCGTCACCGTCCAGGTCGGGCCGGACAAGGTCTACGGCATGGTCGCCGACATCCACGTCACGGCGGCGCCGGGCGTGGAGATGGAAGAGTTGGAGGCGCGCGTGCGCGAGGCGCTCGGCCTGTACACCATCCGCTACAACCTGACCGTCGCCTAGTCCCATATGAACACCGGGCGTCGCTTCGATGAAATGAGAAGGTATGAATACGGACGAGATTGACGCCGCCGTCGAGGCGCTGCGCGACGACCTTGTCGCCTTCGCCCAGCGCATGGTCCAGGCCGCGAGCCTGCCCAACGAGGAACACGCCTGCCAGGCCGTGATGGCCGAGCAGCTGACGAACATGGGGCTGGAGGTCGCCGTGTCGCCGGTGCGCTTCGACGCCCTGGCAGGCCACCCGGCCTTTTCCGACGACGGCTTCTCCCCCGACGCGCGGGTCAACGTCATCGGCCGCTGGACGGGGACGGAGCGCGACGACCCGGCGCGCTCGCTCATCCTCAACGGCCACGTGGACGTGGTGCCGGTGGGCGACGAGGCCCTGTGGAGCGTTCCGCCGTTCGGCGGCGTGGTCAAGGATGGGCGGCTGTACGGGCGCGGGGCGCTCGACATGAAGTGCGGGCTAGTGACGGGCGTGTTCGCCATCGCCGCGCTCCAGCGCCTCGGCTTCCAGCCGGCCCACGATGTCCTGGTCGAGAGTGTCATCGGAGAGGAGTCGGGCGGGGTCGGCACGCTGGCGACCATCGTCGCCGGGCATACGGCTGGCGGCGTGGTCGTCCTGGAGCCGACGCGGCTGCGGCTGTGCCCGGTGCAGTCCGGCGCGCTGACATTCCGCCTGACGGTCGAGGGCCGGGCGGCCCACGCCGCGCTGCGGCAGTACGGCGTCAGCGCCATCGAGAAGTTCGCTCTGTTGCTGGCGGCGATCTCAGACCTGGAGACGCGCCGCCACCAGCAGTTCAGCCACCCGCTGTACGAGGAAGGGCGCTACATCGCGCCCATCAGCATCGGCACGGTGCGCGGCGGCGAGTGGCACTCGTCGGTGCCGGAGCGCGTCGTGGCCGAGGGGCGCTTCGGCGTCCTGCCGGGCGAGACGAATGGGACGGCGCGGGCGGTGCTGGAGGACGCCGTGCGCGCGGCGGCGGAGGGCGATGCGTGGCTGCGCGAGAACCCGCCGCGGATCGAGTGGTTCGAGGGGCAGTTCGAGTCGGGGGAGACGCCGGCCGATCATCCCTTGCTGCAAACCCTGGGGCAGGCGCACGCCGCGGTCCTCGGCGCGACGCCGCCCATCGAGGGCGTGCCGTATGGCTCCGACCTGCGTCTGTTCACGAACCACGCCCGCCTGCCTGCCGTCCTGTACGGCCCCGGCGAGGTGAGCGTGGCCCACACGGTAGACGAGTGGATTGACCTGGAAGAGGTTGTGACGGCGACGAAGATCGTCGCCGGATTTATCACCCGCTGGGTTGGCAGCGCGGCACGGGATTGACCGCGCCGCCGCTACTTGTTGGCCTGGGGTTCGCCGGCGCTTCGGGCGCCGAGCCAGCCGCCGAGCATGCCCGCGACGAAACAGAGCATTATTGTTGCAGTCCGCACGTCATCCGGCGGCTGGCCGTAGAGGAACAATCCCAACAGGATATTTGTTATGAAGGCGACCAGCGCGCCATAGAAGACGCCGCCGCGCCTGGCGATCCGTCCGGCGACAAATCCGCCCAGGCCGGTGAAGAGGATGCCGAGCGCCGTCGCGGGCCAGAAGTACGGGCTGGCCCGCAACATTTCCTCAGCCACATCTACATCGGTATTGGGATCAATTCCAACGCCAATCTGAGCGACGGTTCCAAGTATCTGAGTCAACAAAAAGTCGGTCAGCACTCCCCACAGCACTGCTGTCCAGGAGACCTGCCTGATCTGATTCATGCTTCCTTCCGATTATGCCGCGAAACGCATTTCCCCGAACGCCCACATTTTACACCCGATTTCGCGCACGCCCTAAACATGTAGACTCCATGCCGGAGCGTAACCCGGAGCCGTGTCATACGTCCTTATATCAGGATGTATTGTGCCTTTCATCCTCGCCTTGCACTGCTCAATAGTTAGACCCGACGCCTTTGGGCGGATTACCGCCCCTCTCAGCAAAGGTTAAGTGTATGCGACAGCTACCCCCCTGGACGTGGGCCGGCGCCCTGCTGCTGGCTTTCGCCGTGTTGTCCGCCGGCCTCTTCGCCGTTGGCCCCCTCGACGCGGCCCCCGCGCGTCAGTCCGACGCTCCCGCCGACCCCGTCACCACGACCACGCGCTTCTACGGTGTCAACGCCGATGGGCGTGTCGCCGTCACCGCGACTGATGCCGGCTGCAACCAGGCTGGGTGGAACGCGGCGCACGACGCGGCGAGTGGCACTGTGGAGTCCTCCGCAGCCGCGCCGACCAACGCCATCGGGAGCGGCTGCAACACCAACATCCGCGTGAACATCAGCCGCACCTTCCTCACCTTCGACACCTCATCCCTCCCCAACAACGCCGTCATCTCCAAGGCCACGCTCTACCTGTATGTGACCGGCAAAAGCGCGGTCGCAAACGACAACGACTACGTCGCCGTCACCCAGTGGCTGCCCAACACGACCATCAACCTGTCGCCGGGCGACTACTCGCGCGCGCCCAACGCCTCGGACAACCCGCCCCAAGGCTCCAACCCCTTGCCCATCGCCGACATTGCGCCAGGCGGCTACGCCCACTGGGACCTCAACGACACCGGTCTGGGCTGGGTGTCGAAGACCGGCCTCACCAAGCTGGCGCTGCGCGACGGCCACGACCTGGCGGGCGGCTGGCCGGGCTACGGTTTCGGCCGCGGCAACTATCTCACCGTCTACATGAGCGAGCAGCCCGGCGTCACCCAGGACCCCTTCCTCGACGTGGTGTACGCCCTGGCGCCGCCGCCCGACACCGCGACCCCCACCTCGACGCCCACGCCGACCGAGACCCCGACCATCACCGAGACCCCGACCATCACCGAGACCCCGACCATCACCGAGACCCCGACCATCACCGAGACCCCGACCATCACCGAGACCCCGACCGTGACAGCGACGCCGACCCAGACCAGCCCCCCCACCTCGACGCCGACCAGCACGCCGACGCGCACCCCGCTCCCGCCAGACTCGGTCAGCATCACGGTAGACAAGGGGCCGGGCGGCATCTACGCCCTCGGCGACGTCATCCAGATCTCCTTCACCGTTCCGTATGCGTCCTACATCCAGATCTTCCGCGAGGACGAGTCGGGCCAGCGCCTCAAGTGGTACGGCGTCTCCGGCTCCGACACCGTGTCGGGGCCATTGGGCGGGCCGAGCGGCCTGGTCACGTACCGCATCCGCATGTATGACCAGCCGGGCGGCGTCGTTCTAGGGGAGGCCGCTGTCCAGTTCCGCATTCGGGACCAGGTCTCCATCACCACCAATCGCGGGCCGGGCGGCGTCTATGCGCCGGGCGAGCAGGTGCTGCTGTCCAGCTCCATCAGCCGCGCGATGGGGGTTGATATTCAGTTCTGCGGGTCGCCGTCCCAGTGCTCGACATTCGCCAGCGGAACCGCCGGTGGGGCCGGTAGCTGGTCCCAGGCCACGCTCGCGCCGAATGCTCCCGGAACCTACACCTACAAGATCGTCGGCCACCCCAGCGGCGTGTCCGACGTGTCTGACCAGGTTACGATCCAGGTGGCGACGCCGACAACGCAGCCGACCTCGACGGCGACCGCGCCGCCCCCGCCGACGAAGACCGCCACGGCCACCGCGTCCCCGACGGCGACGGCGACGGGCACAGCGACGGCCACCGCGACGCGCACGCCGACCACCACCGCCACGACCACGCCCACGCCCACGGCGACGGCGACCCGCACGCCGACCGCGACACCGACGTGGACACCGACGGCCACCGCCACCGCCACCCAGGTCGCGGCAACCACGGCAACGCCGACCGCGACGTTACCTAGCGGCGTCACGCTGACGCCCAGCAGCCGCACGGCGACACCGACCGCCACGACCACCCGCACGGCGACCGCCACCAGCACGCCGACGGCGACGCCGACCGCCACGACCACCGCGACGTGGACACCGACGCTTACCCCCACAGTGACGGCCACCGCCGCCAGCAGCACGGCGACGTTCACGCCCACGCCGACGGGCACGGCCACCGCCACAGCCACCATCGCCATCGTGACACCGACCCCAACGCGAACACCCGGCCCGGCCACGCCGACGCCGGTGCCCGGCTGTCCGCCTGACCCGTATGAGCCGAACAACTCGTTCGCCCAGGCCCAGGCGATGGACTTCGGCCAGGCGTACCATGCCACGATCTGCCCGTTCGAGGACATTGACGTCTACCGCATCCACGTCGGCTCCGGCGACAGCCTCACGGTGACGCTCCACAATGGCGCGGCGCAGCTCGCCATGTACATGTACAGCGACCAGTACATCGAGGTCGCGTCCAATGAGACCGTCGGCACGGCTGACCGACTCATGAGCTACACCGTCGGGAACACACCCGCCGGCGGCGTGGACTACTACGTGATGATCCTGACGCGCAGCCTGGACTACAACCCCAACCAGTACTACGACGTGACGACGACGCGGATTCCGGGCGGGTCGCCATCCCTGACCGCGACGCCCACGGCGACGTCTACGGTCACTCGGACGCCGACGGTGGGCCCGTCACCCACGCCGACCTTCACGCCGACCGACGGGCCATCGCCGACGCCGCGCGCCGCCACCTACCGCATCTTCCTGCCGCATCTCGTGTCGTCCCTGCCCGTCATCCTGCCGGCGACTGCGACACCGACCGCGACGCAGTCGGCCGCGGCCACGCTCACCCCGACCCTGCCGCCGGCCGCGACCGCAACGCCGACGGGGACGCCCGTCCCAGGGTGCGCCGACGCCTACGAGCCGGATAACTTGCAAGCGCAGGCTCAGCCTATCAGCGTGGACGGCGTGGCCCAGACGCACCTGTTCCAGACGGCCGGCGACGTGGATTGGGTGCGCTTCACCGCCGATACCAGTCACAGCTACACCATTGTCACGTCGGAGCTTGCGCCGGATGTGGACACCGTGCTGGGGCTGTACACCCAGGATAGCGTCCGTGTCACGTTCAACGACGACGATCCGGCCAACCCGCCGGCGTCGCGCATTGATTTCGCGCCGACCGTCGCTGGCACGTACTACGTGCGCGTCGCCGACTACAATCCGGGCTTTGGGGGGTGCGGCGCAAGCTACAAGCTCAGCGTCCAGCAATCGAATCGGTAGCGCGGGGCGCGTATCGAATCCAGGACTTCGGCGTCTACACGAATGAGCAGTGTCCCCCTGCTCACACGGCGATTGTCCCCACCCGATCGCCGTCCCCAGGCTCGCGCTGCGGGCCTGCGTCCGGCGTGGCACTCGTCC
>JAXLWK010000014.1:0-69651 GCA_046328525.1 Anaerolineae bacterium | reverse complement strand
CAGGAAAGGCCAGGGCGACCAAGAGCGCTAGAGTGGCTCCGGCTACTCCAAGAGACACGCGCCGAGCGCGAGCAGACAAGAACGGTAGACGTCGTGCAGACATAGGGCAAGTCTCCTTGCTGGCGAAGCCAGCCGCTGGCGTTCAGATTGCGAGCCGATTCATCATCCCGGCCTTGTCTCTGGTTCACCTCCTGGCTCCCGCGGCTATGGCGGGGTGGCGGGGTGGCGGGGTGGCGGGGTGGCGGGGTGGCGGATGTGCAGTGAGTGCTATGTGGACAGGCTGTCTGAGGGAAGGGAGACCGACATTATAGGGGCTTCCACGGCGGAGTCAAACGCTCCGGCGTCACGGGCCTGGCGACGGGTGGACGACCGTGTCGAGCGTTAGCGTGTCGCCGAGGGGGCCGCCCTCGGCGTCGAAGGCGGGCAGGAAGGTGTTCGTCTGAGTGTCGGCCAGGCCCACCTGGACACGATACTCGCCCTGCCCCTTGACCGGGAAGCTCAGCTTCTGCCGGTCGGCGACCGGCCGCCCTGCCGGCCACGTCGTCGTCGGCGCGTAGCCGTCGTCCGGCTCCCCCTCGTCCGTGTCCACGACCCGGCCCGCGCCGTCCACCAGCCGCGCCACGACCTTGTAGGGCGTCGCCGTCGCGGTGAGGGCGCGCAGGTAGAGCGTCAGCCGCGTCCGCTCGTCGTTCGTCTCGAGGGTGTAGCCTAACAAGGTGGCGTTCTCCCCGAAGCGCCCGCCCTGGGGGGTGATGGGCGCGTCCTCCAGGGGGACCCAGATGGCGCGGTCGCCGGAGCGCAGGCCGGTGACGTAGTGCATCTTGAGCCAGTCGGTGAAGTTGGGAATCTTGTCGAAGTGGCCGAGCCACAGCGCAATCGCCGCCGGCCGCCGCCGCTCGATCTCGGCCAGCGTCGCGTCCCAGTCGAGCTGCCCGGTGTCAATGCGCTTGCTGCTCTGGTCCACGAGCCACGGGGCCTGGAGGCGGCCCGACCGGAAGGCGATCATGGGTGGGTCGGCCAGGACAAAGTCGCCGGGCGCGGTGTTCTCGCGCATCCAGTCCGCCGCCTTGAGGTACGAGGTGTACTTGTCGTTGGTGACAGCGTCGGCCAGGCTCGCCGCCTGGGCCGGCGCGTTCACGACGAGGACGGCCAGCGCGACGACGCCGGGCGCCAGCAGCCAGCCGGCGCGGCGCGGGGTGCGAATCGCCAGCCACAGCGCGCCGACGCCCGCCCCGGCCAGGGCGGCCAGCGGCGGGAGCAGGAGCGCCAGGTGGTGCGTCGGGAAGAGCGGCTCCTGGTTCGAGAGGATAAGGGCGGTCAGCAGCAGCCAGCCGACGGCGACCGCGCCCGGATACGACCGACGCACGAGCAGCGCCACCGCGCCCAGCGCGGCGAGGGCCGTCAGGCCGACGTTGTCGCGGAAGAGGTACTGGACGAGCCAGCCGACGTTGTACGCCTTGTTGCTGCCCCAGGCGTCGCGCGCCCGCAGCGGCGTCAGGATCGCCTGGTCGAGGAAGCCGCCCACGTCGAAGAACAGCAGGAACGGCAGCGCCGCCAGCGTCGCGCCGAGGGCCAGGGCCAGGAGACCGCGCAGCGCCTCGCGCCAGGGGTTTTGCGCCTGCCACAGCCGCCCGGCTGCCATCGCCAGCAGCGGGATGGCGAACACCGCGCCAGTGAGCTTGAGCCACACCGCCCAGCCGAGGAGAGCGCCGGCTGCGACGAGCCAATCCAGGCGGCCGGTGCGCGCGTAGAGGAGGGCCAGGGCGACGGCCAGCGTCCCGACGCCGATGGGGGGGATGTCGTGGCTGACGGAGCGGGCGAGCCAGAAGAAGTTGGGGACGACGGCGAGCAGCATCGCCGCCGCAACCGCCGCAATCGGCCCCACCCACCTCGCCCCCCTCTCCCCTTGTGGGAGAGGGGGAGGGGGGGTGAGGGACTCCCCCAGCAGCCCGGCGAGCAGCGCCGCGCCGACCATCCCCACCAGCCCATACGCCAGGACGACCAGCCGCCCGCTCTCGACGCTCTCCCCGAACAGGCGGAAGCCGGCCACGAGGGAGACGGCGAGACCCGGCGGCTGGTCGCTCCAGATGTCGGTGTACATGCGGAAGCCACGCCCCAGAAGCTGCGCCCAGCCGAGCAGGATGCCCTCGTCCGGGTCCCACTGCGCAGTGGACAGCCAGCGGGCGTACACCACGCCCGTGACGACGACGACGGCCAGGACACCCAGCGCGCCGACCAGGGTGGGCGAGACGCCCGGTGGCTTCGGCGCAGCGGCGTTGCCCTCAGCAGCGCGGCTCGCGGGCGCCGCGCCGGGCGTCTCCGCGGGCGGCTTCGTCACGCGCTAGGCCCCGTACTTTTTCAGCCGCATCGCGTGGGCCATCGCCAGGGGCATGATGTCCGCCGCCATGACGTGGCCGAGGCCGCCGACGCGGCACTGGCGCTCGAACCAGCGCGCGTAGCCGTCGGGGCGGACGGTCTTGGCCCAGATGAGCAGCGGCACCGGGTGCCAGGAGTGTTGGCGCATGGCGGCCGGCGTCGAGTGGTCGCCGGTGATGACCAGGACGTCGGGCTTCAGCGCCAGGATGTCCGGCACGACCGAGTCGGCTTCCTCGATGATCTTGACCTTGGCGTCGAAGTTGCCGTCCTCGCCGCGGCTGTCCGTGTACTTGACGTGCATGAAGAAGAAGTCGTACTTCGCCCAGTTCTCTTTCATGAGCGCGATTTCCTCGGCCGTCGTCGTCGCCAGGGGCTTGAGCACGTCCATGCCGACCAGGCTGGCGACGCCGCGATACATCGGGTAGACGGCAATCGCTCCTGCCCGCAGCTTGAACACGTCGGCGTACTTCGGCAGCGCCGGGTCGCCGGCCGCGCCGCGCAGCATGACCATGTTGGCCGGGGCCTGGTCCTTGAGCGCTTCCTTCGCTTTGGCGATCCACTGGTTGGTGAGGTCCGCCGTGTACTGCGCCTTCGGGTCGAGGGCCTGCACCGCCAGCGGCGGGACGCCCGTCGCCTGGGGGTCGGTCTCGGCCAGCTCCGGCGAGAGGTTCGGCCCGCGCAGCCGTAGGACGAAGCGGTACTCGCGCACTTCCTCGACCGCCGTCTCGATGCCGGGGATCTGGATGCCTTGCAGAATCTTGACGCGCTTCTCGGCCTCCTCGGTCGCAATGCGGCCGGCGCGGCGGTCGGTGATGTTGCCGTCGGCGTCAACGGTGGCGAAGTTGCCGCGGAAGGCGACGTCGCCCGCCTGGATGTCCATACCGATGCCGACGGCCTCCAGCGCGCCGCGCCCGACCAGGTACTGTAGCGGGTCGTAGCCGAACAGGCCGAGATGGCCGGGGCCGCTGCCGGGCGTGACGCCGGGCGCGACCGGCAGGCTCAGGCCCATGACGGACTCGGGGGCAATGCGGTCAATGTTGGGCGTCTGGGCGGCTTCCAGCTCGGAGGGGCCGCCGGGGACGACCGGCAGGCCGCCGAGGCCGTCCATCACCAGCAGGACGATTTTGGTATCGTTTTTCTCGGACAATTCGCGCATCAGGGACAGTCTATCGTATGACATTCCTAATCTCCTTGAGTAGAGGGTCTGCGACGCGTTCGTCATGATGTACACGTAGTCGTCGCGCATAGACACCTAGAGTTCAACGGTAACTTCCCTGCCTGACACGGCGGGCGGCGGGGCGGCGGATGGACAGCCAGCCGAGCGTCCCCAGCACAATCGCTTGCAGCACCGTCAGCCCGACAATAAGCAGCGAACCGTTATACCATAGCTCTTCTGGGTAGAGCTGAATCAGCGTGTCGGTGTCGAAGAACAGCCAGGAGCTGCCCTCGAAAAACAGGCGGTGGAACAGGGTGAAGAACAGGTCGAAGCTCGTCGCCGCGAAGATGCCGAGCAGGATGACGATGGCGATGGTGAACACCCCGGCCCAGATCAGCGTGCGCCCGGCAGTGCGGCGAATCACGAACAGCGACACCAGGATGAGCACGCCCATGATCGCCTGGGCGACGAACGCGCCGCGCAGCACGTTGCGCACGTCCACCATGTGGCTGACCTCGCGCTCGTTGAAGGCCGTTCGGCCGTTGACGGTCAGGGCGACGAAGCCGGACAGGGGCAGGTTGCCGCGCACGAAGTCGAGGGCCGCCAGCCCAACCGCCTGGCGCTCGTCGGGGCGGATCGTCGGCGCGGGCGGGAAGTTGGCCTGGGCGTACTGCCAGTTGACGAACCAGTGGTTGAAGACGATGTTGGTGTTCGTGATGAGCAGGAAGAAGGGCATCAGCCCGATCACCAGCACGCGCGCAAGGAGCTTCATGGGCAAGCCTCAGTCTTGTCGTTTGCCTGCAAGGACATAGCGCAGGATCATCGCGTCGGTCAGCCACTCCACCGGCGCGCGGTCGTCCGTCAGCGCCTCTCCGTCACCGCTCCACGTTGTCACCCGCCCGGCGACGCTCGCCGCCACCTGGCGCACCGCCGCGTTGGGGGCCGCGTCGGCGTGGGCGGCGTAGTCGGCGAGGGACGACGGCCGCCGCGTCGCCACGAGCAGGCTGTTGAACGAGGCGTCCGGCGTGACGACGTAGACGCTGGGGAACACAGCGCGCAGTGTGGCCGCCATCGCCGCGACCAGGCGGTCGTCGTCCGGGCCGTGGCCGACGTTCACCACCAGCACGCCGTTGTCCGTCAGCCGCTCCCGCGCCAGGACGAAGAACTCGCGTGTCGCCAGGTGGAACGGGATGTACGGCTGGCGGTAGGCGTCCACGGCGATGACGTCGTAGCGCCCGCCGTCGCCCGCCAGCCACGCCCGCCCATCGGCCGCCACGGTTCGGGCGTTCGCCTCGTCGAGGGCGAAATACTGGCGGCCAATGTCCAGGAGCGCCCCATCTATCTCGACGCCAACGATAGAGGCGTCGGGGTAGACGGCGGCATACTGCCGCGCGACGGTCCCCGCCGCCATGCCGATGATGGCGACGCTGCTCGGCCCAGTCATCGGCGCCGGCGCGAACAGCGGGGCCAGCAGGAAATCGTCCCAGATGCCGCCGGACAGGAGCGCGCCGGGCCGATACCACGAGTGGAGCGCCTGGCCTTCGTTGAGCGCCAGCCAGCGGTCGTCGCCCGTCTGGAGCACCTGGACGTAGTTGTAAAGGGTCTCAGTCTCGTACAGGACGCCCGCGCCTGGCCGCACCGCGCCCGGCGGGACGAGGGCCAGCAGCGCCAGCCCGGCCAGCCCGGCTGCCGCCGCCACCGCCGCGCGTCGTCGCCGATGCGCCAGCAGCCCGGCCAGCGCCGCCAGCAGCAGCGCCGCCGCGAACGTCAGGAACGTCGCCCGCGTGCCGACGAGCGGGATGAGCACGAGGGCCGCCGCGAACACGCCCACGATGCTGCCCACGGTGGACAGGGCGTAGAGGGAGCCGATATCGCGGCCGGCCGAGGTTACGTCCCGCAGGGCGAGGCGCACGGCAAACGGCGTGACCATGCCGAGCAGGATCACGGGTAGCGAAAACAGGGCCAGCGTCCCCAGCAGCGAGCCGACGAACAGGCCGGCCGAGGCGTCCAAGAAGCTCTGCTGCGAGGCGCGCAAGACGGGGCCGGCGGCGAAGGGAATGAGACCCGTCATGGCCCCGGCCAGCGCCGCGATGCCGTAGAGCCAGGCCGCGTCGGGCCGCCGGTCGGCCAGCCGCCCGCCGAGCCAGTAGCCGAGGGCCAGGTACGCCAGCATCAGGCCGATGATGTTGGCCCAGATCAGGAGCGATGTCCCGAAGTAGGGCGCGAGCAGGCGCGACGCGGCCATCTCGATGCCCAGGCTCGCCATGCCGCCCACCAGCACCAGGGCGCGCAACACCGCGAGCTGCGCGGGCCGCAGCCCAACCGAGGGTGGCGCGTGGACCGGCGGGGCCGAAGGGGCGGGCATATCAAATGGAAGTATACCGCAAGCGGGACAGGTGGCAAAGTAGGAATCAGGCGCACGATTTCCCAATAAGTTCTTCACAATGTCTGAAAATCTCCCTGCTACACTAGGGGCAAGTCGCACGATCAAGCTCGCGACTGAACATACCGAGTGGTCGGTTACACGTAAGGTGGCGGAAACGTAGTAGCGACTTCAGTCGCTTCCGACAGCCGCAGAACGACTGAAGTCGTCACTACGAAGCGCGCACCTCATGTATAACACGCTACCAACGATCAAGGAGAGTTAAGATGAAGCGAGTCAAGAGTGTAGTGTTGGCAGGGATCGCGGCGCTGGCGCTGCTGGCCGGCGTGGTGGGCTGGGGCGTCGTGGCGAACGTCGCCAACGCCCAAGGCCCCACCCCGACCGCCCCGACGGGCCACCCCCCCGTCAATACCCTGGAGCAGTCCTTCTGGCAGGCGCTGCCGAGCAAGCTAGGCATCTCCCAGGACGCGCTGACCACCGCCGTCAAGGCCGCCGCTAAGGACGCGGTCGCCAGCGAGCTGGCGGCTGGGCGCATCACCCAGGACCAGGCGACGCAGATGAACACCCGCATTGACGCCTGGCAGTTCGGCCAGGGCTTGCCGCTGGGTCATGGCGGCAAGGGCGGCCCCGGCGGCCCCGGCGGCCCCGGCTTCGGCGGCCAGGCCGTGTTCGACGCGGCGGCGAAGGCGCTGGGCATGACGAGCGCTGACCTGCAGACGGCCCTTCAGTCGGGCCAGACCCTGAGCGCCATCGCCCAGTCCAAGGGCGTGAGCGCGGACACCGTCAAGGCGGCGATCGTGGCGGCGAAGAAGGCCGAGGTGGACGCGGCAGTGACTGCCGGGCGACTGACGGCGGACCAGGCGACGCAGATGAAGCAGCAGATAGACCAGGAAGCGGCCAGCCAGACCCTCGACAACATGCTGCGCGGCGGGCGTCACTTCGATGGCGGGCGCGGCCCCGGCGGCCCCGGCGCTCCGCAGCAGACCCCGGCGCCAGGCGCAACGCCGGGCGCGTAAACAGGTTCCTTTCCGCGTGACGACAGCCCTCTCTCCCGCCCGGGGGAGAGGGTGTCGTGGTACACGGGCAGACCGTTTGGGGTTATACTTATGTTACCCGATACTTTGACACACCGTGGGGCGACGCAGAGCATGATTCAGACAGTCCTTGTGGTTGACGACGAAACCAAGTTGCGCCAGATGATCCGCGTCTACCTGGAACAGGAAGGCTACCGCGTGGTCGAGGCGGCCAACGGCCGCGAGGCGATGTACGTCGCCCGCTACGAGAAGCCGGACCTGATCATCCTGGACCTGATGATGCCGGAGATGGGCGGCTACGACTTCATGCGCGCCTACAGCAAGGAAGCCGACACGCCGGTCATCATGTTGACAGCGAAGGTCGAGGACACGGACAAGATCCTGGGTCTCGAGGTCGGCGCCGACGACTACGTCACCAAGCCGTTCAACGTGCGCGAGCTGATTGCCCGCGTGCGCGCGGTGCTGCGCCGCAGCCAGCGGGCGACGGCCGAGCCGGACGTCCTGCGCGCCGCCGACATTGTGCTCGACCGCGAGAAGGTCACTGTGACCGTCGGCGAGCACAACGTGGACCTGACGCGCTCCGAGTTCGACATTCTCGCGGCGCTCATGTCGGCGCCGGGCAAAGTCTTCTCGCGGCTGGACCTGCTCGACCGCACCGCCGGCGACGCCTACGACGGCTACGAGCGCACCATTGACGTGCATATCCGCAACCTGCGCACGAAGATCGAGCCGGACCCGCGTCACCCCCGCTACGTCGAGACGGTGTACGGCATGGGCTATCGCTTCACGACCGAGAAATCGGCCGACTGAGTCGTGGATCGGATGGGCGTATGCGCTCGCTGACGTTGAAACTCACCCTGGCGTTCCTGCTGGTCGGCCTCGTCGGCGCGATCCTGGTCGCCGTCCTCGTCGCGCAGCAGACGCGGACGGAGTTCGACCGCTTCCGCCAGAGCCTCGAGCAGGACCAGGCGTTGATGGTGAGCGCCCTCGGCGATTACTACAGGACGAAGGGGAGTTGGGACGGCGTGGACGGCTACCTGGCGAGCAGCTCCCTGCTGAGCTTCCCTAGCCGCGGCATGGCGCTCCTGAACGCCGACCGCCTGGTCATCATCGGCAACCGCCCCTTCCCCACCGGCCAGACGCCGCCACTGAGCGCGTTGGACAACGTCACGCCGGTGACCGTCAACGGGCAGACCGTGGGCTACGTCAGTTTTGACCCGCGCGCCGAGCGGCCACCGGGCGGTCCGGGCGACAATCCGCGTGGTGGTGGAAACGGACCGCCGGGCGGACCGACGCCGGATACCCAGTTCTTGCAGCGGGTGACGTGGGCGTCGGCCATCAGCGCGGCCATCGCGGCGCTCATGGCGTTGGCGCTGGGCGTCCTGCTGGCGCGCTCCCTTACGCGCCCCATCCGCGAGCTGACGGCGGCGACGCGGATCATGGCGAGCGGGCGGTTCGACCAGCGTGTCACAGTGCGCTCCCGCGACGAAATCGGCCAGTTGGCCGAGTCGTTCAACCACATGAGCGCCGACCTGGAGCGCGCCAGTCAGGCGCGCAAGCAGATGACGGCGGACCTGGCCCACGACCTGCGCACGCCGTTGAGCATCCTGCGCGGCTACACCGAGGGGCTGCAAGACGGGCGCATCCAAGGCTCCCCCGCTCTCTACGCCGTGATGCACGGCGAGGTCGAGCATCTCCAGCGCCTCGTCGAGGACCTGCGGCTGCTGTCGCTGGCCGACGCCGGTGAGCTGCCGCTCAACCGCCGCGCCGTGGACCCGCGCGCCTTGCTGGAGCGCACGGGCCTGGCGTACATGGTGCAGGCGCAGGCGCAGGGCGTCGCGCTGGGCGTGGAGGCGCCGGACGATCTGCCCTCGATCTACGTGGACACCGACCGCATGACCCAGGTGCTGAACAACCTGGTCTCCAACGCCCTGCGCCACACTGCCCAGGGCGGGGTGATGCTGTCGGCGGCGGCGGACGGCGGCAGCGTCCAGCTGCGGGTCAGTGACACGGGCAGCGGCATCGCGCCGGACGATCTGCCGTTCGTGTTCGACCGCCTCTACCGTGTGGACAAGGCCCGCCAGCGCACCGACGACACCTCGTCTGGCCTCGGGCTGGCGATTGCCAAGGCCATCGTCGAGGCGCACGGCGGCGCGATCTCGGTCGCCTCGGCGCGCGGCCAGGGGACGACGTTCACCATCTCCCTGCCGACGGGCGACGGCGTCACCGGCAGCGCCGCCAGGCCCTCGGCCCAAAACCACCCCAGCCTCGGCTCCCGCGTCACCCAGATCCAGACGACCTTCGGCCATCTGCGCGGCAGCCACTCACTGTCCATCGGCCGCTTTCACGTCTCCCACTGGAGGGTTACTCGTGCCTCAAACGACTCCCGTTAGCTCGGTGGAACTCGTGCTCGCCTTCAATGACGCCCTCAACCGGCGCGATCTTGCCGCGATGATGGGCATGATGACGGACGACTGTGTGTTTGAGAACACCTACCCGCCACCCGACGGATCACGCTATGTCGGCCAGACCGCTGTCAGGTCGTTCTGGGCGGACTTCTTCTCCCAATCGAACGAGTCGCGCTTCGAGGTCGAAGACATCTTCGACGCGGGCGAGCACTGCGTGATGCGCTGGACGTACCACTGGCTCCAACAGGACGGCGCGTCCGGCCACATCCGAGGCGTAGACGTCTACCGAATCATGGGAGGTCAGATTTCCGAGAAGTTGTCTTACGTCAAAGGCTAGTCGGCGAACCCCGACCTCGCGCCCGCTGCCCCGTCTACAGGCCCACCATCCGTGGGCCTGTCTCCATTTCTCGCTCAGCCATCCTCACATTCTCCCTATCTCAGCTTCACAATGTCTAAAAACTCTCTTGCTATACTGTGCCATGTAAGCGGTCAACGCAGTTTGACATGACCCACCTGAGCATAGCGAAGTAGGAGAGTGTGACATGACAGAACGCAAGCCCGCCGGCCCCAACCGAAAGCAGGGGCAGCGGCTCACCGGGGTGAAGACAGGCATCGCCGCGTTGGCGATCGGGTTTACCGTGGGAACGTGGGGCATCCTCGCTAACAGCGGCGCGGCGACCTCGCAGGCGGCGGCTACCGCTGCGACGCCCGTGGCCGTCGTCGCGCAAGTCTCGCCCGCTGCGACAGCGACGGTCGTCGCGCCGACGGCCACGGCGACATCCGCGCCCCCGACCCCGACAACCCAGGCCGCCGCCACACAGCCGGCAGCGACGGCGACGACGCAGCCCACCGCGACGACGCAGCCCACGGCCACGGCGATAACCGTGCCGACAGTCGCGGCCCAGCCGACGGCGGTGTCGTCCACGACAAGCAAGACCACGACGACCGCGACGACCACGGCCCCCGCCGCCGTGACGCGCACGCGCTCATCGAAGTAAGGCACGCGACACACAAGGAAGGATGACGACGATGAACAGGATAAACATGACACTCACGCGGATGACGGGCAACATGGGGATGCTGGCGCTTCTCGTCAGCCTGGGCGGCGCCCTGGGCGCGGGCGCAGGCGCAGCGTGGAACGCGCTGTCCAATATCTCGTTCTCCTGGGCCAACCTGGCCGCCTCCCTCACCGGCCCGATGCCCATGGCCCCCTGGTATCTGTCGCGCGGCGCGGCCTTCGTGGCCTACCTGCTGATGTGGCTGTCGGTGGTGTTTGGGTTGATGATTACCAACAAGCTCGGGCGCAAATGGCCCGGCGGCCTGGCGACGGTGGACCTGCACCAGTTTACGAGCCTCCTGGCCCTGGTCTTCGCGGCCTTCCACGGACTTATCCTTCTCGGCGATCAGTACATCGGCTACTCGCTGGCGCAGGTGCTCGTCCCCTTCGCCAGCAGTGAGTATCGGCCCGTCTGGGTCGGCCTGGGGCAGCTTGGCCTCTACGTGGCAGCGCTGGTGAGCCTCAGCTTCTACGTGCGGCAGGCCATCGGCCACCGCGTCTGGCGGGCGCTCCACTACAGCACGTTCGCGGCGTACATCCTGGTCACCCTGCACGGCCTGATGTCAGGCACCGACAGCGCCAACCTCGCCGTCCGGCTGATGTACGCCCTGACCGCCGCCGGCGTGGTCGCGCTCACGGCCTACCGCATCCGGGTCACCCGCGCTCAGCGCACCCGCCGCGCCCACGCCGCGACACCCCGCCCGCGAGAGACCGCCGGTGTGCTGGGTACGGTGGGCAGCGATTGAATGGCCGAGGAGGAGGCGGCTCTATAATGTCTGGTTGACCAACGAGTCGGCGTTAACGATGAAAATGTCATGCTGAGCGAAGCGAAGCATCCCCAGTGCTCCGGAGGGATGCTTCGCTTCGCTCAGTCACATTGGCGAGGCTACGGAGTCTCGGCACTAACTTTGCTTTGTATCGTTCGCGGGTACAATTGCTGCCGATGGTATAGCGCCTCGCGCATGGAGGATAGGATGGAGTCAACGCACGCAGATGCGTTTGTGTTTTTCGGAGCGACCGGCGACCTGGCGTACAAGCAGATTTTCCCCGCGCTCCAGGCGCTCATCCGCCGCGGCTCCCTGGACATGCCCATCATCGGCGTCGCCAAGTCCGGCTGGACGGTGGAGCAGCTCCGCGAGCGCGCCCGCGACAGCCTGGCCCACGCCGGCGGCGTGGACGAGGCGGCGTTCGGCAAGCTCGTCGAGCGGCTGAAGTACGTGGACAGCGACTACCGCGACCTAGCGACCTACGAGCAACTGCGCGCCCTCCTCGGCGCGGCGGCCCGTCCCCTGCACTACCTGGCTATCCCGCCATCCATGTTCGCGACGGTCGCCGAGGGGCTGGCGAAGTCGGGCTGCGCAGAGAATGCGCGGGTCGTCGTCGAGAAGCCGTTCGGGCGCGACCTGGCGTCGGCGCAGGAGCTGAACCGCATCCTGCACCAGTACTTTCCCGAGTCGGCGATCTTTCGGATTGACCACTACCTGGGCAAGGAGCCTGTCCAGAACCTGCTGTTCTTCCGCTTCGCCAACGCCTTCCTGGAGCCGATCTGGAACCGCCACTACATTTCGAGCGTGCAGATCACCATGGCCGAGGACTTCGGCGTGGGCGGGCGCGGGCGGTTCTATGAGGAGGTCGGCGCGATCCGCGATGTCGTGCAGAACCACCTGCTCCAGGTGGCGGCGCTGCTGGCGATGGAAGCGCCGTCGAAGGACGACAACGAAGCGACGCGCGACCAGAAGGGGGTCGTCCTCAAAGCGATGCGGGCCGTGAAGCCGGCCGACGTGGTGCGGGGCCAGTATCGCGGCTACCGCCAGGAGGAGGGCGTCGCGCCCGACTCCCAGGTCGAGACCTACGCCGCGCTGCGCGTCTTTGTGGACAACTGGCGCTGGGACAATGTGCCGTTCTATATTCGGGCGGGGAAGTGTCTGCCGGTGACGACAACGGAAGTGCTGGTGCGGCTGCGGTACGCGCCTCACGCCGTCTTTCGCGCGGCGCCCAGCGGTCCGCAGAACTCGTTCCGCTTCCGGCTCAGTCCGGAGGTGCTGATTGCGATCGGCGGCGAGGCGAAGGCGCCGGGCGAGGCGATGAAGGGCGAGTGGATGGAGCTTGTGGCGGTGCACCAGCCGCCCCGCCAGATGACGCCGTATGAGCGGCTGCTGGGCGACGCGCTGCGCGGCGACCCCACCTTGTTCACGCGGCAGGATGCCGTCGAGGCGGGCTGGGAGGTGGTGCAGCCGGCGCTGGATAAGCCGACGCCGGTGCATGAGTATGAGCCGGGGACGTGGGGGCCGACCGAGGCCGACGACATGCTGGAGGGGCGCGGCGGCTGGCACAACCCGACGCCGACGGCCCTACCGCCCAAAGCGGCGGGCGAGTAGAAGTCGGTTCCTCTACAATCTCGTACTGCTACAACGACGGAACGAAAAGCTCGTCCCTGTCCTGTTGATACACGACACTCGGTCGCAAGGGCAATGCGAACTCTGTTAACTCTGCGGCTTGCGGCCGCGGATGCGCGTGCGCGTGCGCTTCACGCCGGCGTCGCACGGGACGAAGCTGATCGCGCCGTCCACCTCTAGCCACGCCATGTCCACCTCCTCGACGCTGGCGATGCCGTGCTCGCGCATCGCGCCGAGGACCTCGTCCTGCGTGAGCTTCTCGCGCTCCATGTTGCGTTGGATGAACTCGCCGTCGTGGATGAGTAGCACAGGCTCGCCGATGACGAGCTTGCCGATGGGGCGGTAGCGCGCGGCGAGACGGCTAATGCCCCAGTTGGTCAGGAGGAGGACAGAGGCGGCGACCAGGCCGGCGGTGAGCGAGTTGTCCGGGCCGACCATGGCGTTCTGGACGGCGTTGGAGATGAGCAGGATGACCACGAGGTCGAAGGGGGTGAGCTGGCCCAGCTCACGCTTGCCGAACAGCCGCAGCGCGCCCAGGACGAACACGTAGACGATGAACGTGCGCAGGGCGACGGCGGCCAGCGAGATCGGGGCCAGCTCGATGAGGTTCAGGTCCGGGTTGAAGAAAATCAATAGTTGGTCCTACGCCGGGGCGGATGCCTTCTCCGCGACCACCTTGCGGGCGATGGACTTGGCCTGCGTGAAGTGGAGCAGGTAGTCGGGGCCGCCGGACTTCGTATCCGTGCCGCTCATGTTGAAGCCACCGAACGGGTGCACGCCCACCATGGCGCCGGTGCACTTGCGGTTGAGGTACAGGTTGCCGACGTGGTAGCGGCGGGCGGCGTCCTCCAGCCGACTCTCGTCCTTGCTGAAGACGGCGCCGGTCAGGCCGTAGATCGTGCCGTTGGCGATGCGCAGCATGTCTTCCCAGTCCTTCGCCTTGATGATGGCAAGAACGGGGCCGAAGATTTCGTCCTGGGCGATTTTGGCGTCGGACGGGACATCGGCGAAGATCGTCGGCTCGATGAAGTAGCCGGGGCCGTAGGTCTCGCCGCCGAGCAGCAGTCGGCTCTCGTGCCTGCCCAGGCCGATGTAGTGGCGCACTTTCTCGTAGGCGCGCTCGTCAATGACCGGCCCCATGTACGTGCTTGGCTCGGCCGGGTCGCCGACGGTCAGCTTGCGCGCCTCGTTCAGCACCTTCTCGACCACCGTGTCATACACCGCCGCGTGGATGATGGCCCGCGAGCCGGCCGAGCACTTCTGTCCCTGGAAGCCGAAGGCCGACGCCACAATGCCCTTCGCCGCCTCATCCAGGTCCGCCGTCTCGTCCACCAGCACCGCATCCTTGCCGCCCATCTCCAGCACCGTGCGCTTGATCCACATCTGGCCGGGGTGCACCTTTGCCGCGCGCTCGTGGATGCGCAGGCCGGTCGCCACGCTGCCGGTGAAGGCGATGAAGCGCGTCTTGGGGTGGTCCACCAGGGCATCGCCGAGCACGGGGCCGGGGCCGGTGATGAAGTTGAACACACCGGGCGGGACGCCGACGTCGGTCATGAGGCGGTGGAAGTGCCAGGCAATCGTCGGCGTGGCCGGCGCGGGCTTGAGGACGACGGTGTTACCGGCGACCATGGCGGCGGCGCACATGCCGCCGGGGATGGCGGCCGGGAAGTTCCACGGCGGAATGATCGCGCCCGCGCCCAGCGGGATGTACTGGAGCGCGTCCTCCTCGCCCTCGAACGGCGCTAGCTCGACCGGCTGCGCCAGCCGCAGCATCTGGCGGGCGTAGTACTCCAGGAAGTCTATGCACTCGGCGGTGTCGGCGTCGGCTTCAGCCCAGCTTTTCCCCGCCTCGAAAACCATCCACGCCGAGAACTCGTGCTTGCGCTCGCGCATCTGCGCGGCGGCGTCTACGAGGTACTTGGCGCGCTGGCCGGCCGACGTGTACTGCCACGTCTGGAACGCCTGCGTCGCAGCCTCCACGGCCAGGTTCACGTGCTCGACGCCGCCCTTGGGGAAGACGCCGACCACTTCCCACGGGCGGGCCGGGTTGATGGAGTTCTCGGTCTCGTCGAGAGTGATCTCCTGGCCGCCGATGATCATGGGATAGCGGCGGCCCAGCTCGGACTGGACCTTTGCCAGGGCCTCGGTCATGGCCTGGCGCTGCGCCGGGTCATGGAAATCCGTCAGCGGCTCGTTGCGGAACGGGGGCAAGTCTTGCAGGCTTAGGGTGGACACGCGTCAACCTCCTTGTCGCGCTCAATAGCTTGGAGATGTAGTGGCGGCTTCCAGTGAAGTCGTGACTACAGGATTGTCTGGGGTAATGATAGGTGGATGAGGGGTGGCCGTCAATTGCTATCGGGCCAGATGAGGGTTTGATGAGAGCCACCCGTCCCGCGTAAGAAACGCGGCGAGACAGACATCTGTTGGGCAAACCATAGACAAATGCCTCTTTGGTGCGATTGGAACTGACGCAGCAAGACGATCAGAGGAGACGTAGCCCATGCGCAATACCCTGAAACTGACCGCCTTACTGACCGCGCTCACGGTCCTGCTCATCATGATTGGGCAGGCGGTGGGCGGCGCGACTGGCATGATGCTGGCCGGTTTGCTCGCCGTGGCGATGAACTTCGGCGCCTACTGGTTCTCCGACCGCCTCGTGCTCTCGATGAGCGGGGCAAAGCCGGTGACGCCGGAGGAAGCGCCGTGGCTGCACCGCACGGTCGCCGAGCTGGCGCAGCGCGCGAACCTGCCCATGCCGAAAGTGTACGTGATGGACAGCCCTGTGCCGAACGCGTTTGCGACCGGCCGCAGCCCGGAGCGCGGCGTTGTCGCGGTCACGACCGGCATCCAGCAAACGCTGACGCCGGATGAGCTGGCGGGCGTGATTGCCCACGAGCTGGCCCACATCAAGCACCGCGATACGCTCCTGTCCGCCGTGGTGGCGACGGTCGCCGGCGCGATTGCGATGATCGCCAACATGGCGCAGTGGGCGATGATCTTCGGCGGCTTCGGCGGCGGCGACGACGAGGAGGGCGGCAACCCGCTGGCCGCGCTGCCGCTGCTCATCGTCGCGCCCATCGCCGCGACCCTGATCCAGCTTGGCATCTCTCGGGCGCGCGAGTTCCAGGCCGACGAAGGCGGCGCCGCGATCCTGGGCGACCCGCTGCCGCTGGCGCGGGCGCTGGCGAAGATCGAGCGGGCGGCGCGCAACGCGCCGCCGATGGCGGCCACCCCGGCGACGGCGTCGCTGTACATTGTGAACCCGCTGACCGGCGGCGGCTTGATGAAGCTGTTCAGCACGCACCCGCCGACCGAGGAGCGTATCGCGCGCCTGGAGGCCCTGGCGGCGTCTGGCGGCGCGCGGCAGCAGGCATTGGCGTACTGAGGATGTATCGCTAACGACTCAGCGTGGAGGCGCTAGACAATGAACGCGAGGGACTTGATGGTGACGAACGTGATGACGGTGACGGAGGACACGTCGGTCGCGGAGATTGCGCGGCTGCTCACGACCTACCGCCTGGGCAGCGTGCCTGTGGTGGACGAGGGTGGGCACGTGCTGGGCATCGTGAGCGAGAGCGATCTGTTCCTCAAGGACAAGGGTATCCCCTACTCGGCGGTGAAGCTACCGGAGCGCTTCCAGCAGTGGGTGGATGCGGACCGCCTGGCGCAGATCTACGCGAGCGCCCACACCCACACAGCGGCCGACGTGATGACGACCGATGTGATCTGCGTGGACGTGAGTGAGCCGATTGGGCGCGTGGCGTGGCTGATGATGACGTGGGGCATCGAGCGCGCCCCGGTGCTCCAGGATGAGCGCCTGGTGGGCCTGGTCTCGCGCTCCGACCTCATCCGCTGGGTGGCGCAGGCCGGCGAGGGGGTGGCGGTGGCCGAGCTAGGCGCGGCCCCGGCCGAACCCGTGCCCGCGATATAGGCGTACACCGGGCGAGCAAGCGCAACTCCTGCTATCGAAGTTCGCCTGGGCCGCGTCGTCGCCGGCCGTCGCCACCGACTCAAGTCGGTGGCTGAGTGGCCGAAGAAGATAGGAACGCAAAGGCGCAGAGGCGCAAAGAAAGACAATGGGATTTTTCCCTTTGCGTCTTTGCGCCTTTGCGTGTCCATCCCTCCTCATCCGAGCCTGCTTGAGCAGGCTTCGTTTGTTTAGCCTGGCACTTGAGTGCCAGGCGACGGCCGGACGTGTGACGCGCCATTTTCATCCGTGAGGATGCGCCGTCGGCGGCAGGAAGACCACCGGGTGCTCCCCTGGTTGCAATAATCCCCGTGCGTGACTAGACTCAATTTCATCCGAAGTCAACGGGTTGTTATCGTTACAGTGGGCGGCCGCGCGGCTCAGCCGCGGTCGGCACGGGAGGCGGAACCAGAAATGCAGATCAAGATCGCAAGTGTGTTTGTGGACGACCAGGAGAA
This sequence comes from Anaerolineae bacterium, assembly GCA_046328525.1. Taxonomy (GTDB): domain Bacteria; phylum Chloroflexota; class Anaerolineae; order Epilineales; family JAHCIE01; genus JBDHWG01. Next base: position 52,416 of record JAXLWK010000014.1, on the reverse strand, counting down.
GGCTCTCCAGTTCTACACCGAGGTGCTCGGTTTCGTGAAGAAGCAGGACGTCGCCGTCGGCGCGTATCGCTGGCTGACCGTGGGTGGGGCGGACGACGCCAGCGGCGCCGAGCTGTTGCTCGAAGCCAACGCGCTCTTGGCGGCCCGCCAATTCCAGCAGGCCATCTACGCCGACGGCATCCCCGCGACCGCGCTGTTCAGCTCCGACTTCCAGGCTGATTACGAGCGTCTGCGCCAGCGCGGCGTTCGGTTCAAGTCCGAACCGATGCGCGCGGAGTGGGGCAGCAGCGTGCTGTTCGACGATACGTGCGGCAACTGGATCAACCTGGTGCAGGTCTAGGGACCAGACCCCCGCGACTTGCGCGATTGGCGGACCTGACGCATACTCCGAACGAGAGATGGTAGTGACGACTTAATGACGATCAACTATTTGTTGCCGCAATCGTGCTCGCGCTGGAGAGCCATCTCCAGCGCCTCGGACGGGCTGTGGTGTAGAGGCAGGTTTGAAACCTGCCCCTACAGCCGCCAGCGGCATGTGGCAACAATGCGGTACGGTTCTTCAGTCGCTGCGGGACAAAGAACGGCTGACGTCGTCACTACGAAAGGCAGTGAGGGAGTATGTGGCGCAGCCGGCAGCGGGGGAAACTGGAGTTTGCCATCATCGGCCTGGGGCGCTTTGGGTCGAGCCTGGGCCGCACCCTGGTCGAGCGCGGGTACACGGTCCTCGGCATTGACCAGGACCGCAACGTCGTGCAGCACCTCTCCAACGAGCTGACCCAGGCGGTGTCGCTAGACGCGACGGACGAGGCGGCGCTCCAGGCCATAGACATCGGGGCGTATCACACCGTCATCGTCGCCATCGCCGACGACTTCGAGAATGCCGTCCTCATCACGGCCACGCTGAAGAACCTGAACGTGGCGAAGGTCGTCACCAAGGCGGCGACGCGGCGGCAGGCGGCCATCCTGGAGCAGATCGGCGCCGACCGCGTCGTCCTGCCGGAGCAAGAGGCCGGCGAGCGCCTGGCCTACGACCTGACCGGCCACTCGCTGCTCGGCCGCCTGGACCTCGGCCCCAACCACACCGTCGTCGAGTGCCACGTCCCCGACGATTTCGTCGGCCTGACGGTGCTGGCGAGCGACCTGCGGCGGCGCTTCGGCGTGACGCTGCTGGCCGTGGGGCGCGGGGATGGGGCGACCGTTGCGCCGCCCGCCGACTTCACCTTCCAGGCCGAGGACCGCCTCATCGTCCTGGGCGCGGAGGCCGATGTCGCGCGGATGCTGGACGAAGCATGACGCCGCCGCCGCCGCGCGCGCGGCGTCTGCCGTATCCCCGCTGGCAGCGGCCGCGGCCCCTGAGCCGACCGCTGCCCGTGCCGGTGCGCCTCATCCTCGGCCTGCTGGCCCTGGCGGCGCTCGGGACGCTGCTGCTGATGCTGCCGGGCATGGCGACGGGGCGGCCGCTCACGGTGGGCGAGGCCCTGTTCACGTCGGTCTCCGCCGTGACCGTGACCGGGCTGTCGGTGATTGCCCCCGGCCGTGACCTGACGCTCCTGGGGCAGACCGTCCTGCTGCTGCTGATGCAGCTCGGCGGCGTCGGGTTCATGGTGTCGGCGGTCATCATCCTGTTCCTGGCAGGGCGGCGCATGGGGCTGATGGAGCGCCTCGCCCTGCGCGATTCCCTGGGCCTCCTCGACCTGGACTCCATTCGCGCCCTGACGCGGCGTATCCTGATCGTCACCCTGGTCATTGAGCTGGTCGGCGCGGTCCCGTTGTGGCTGCACTGGCGGGCGGAGCTGCCCGAAGGCCAGGCCGCCTTCTACGCCCTGTTCCACGCCGTCGCCGCGTTCTGCAACGCCGGCTTCGACCTGTTTACCGGCCTGCCAGCGTACCCGCTCGGCCTCCCGAACGACACCATCACCCTGGTCATCCTGGGCGCGCTCATCTTCCTCGGCGGCCTCGGCTTCCCCGTGCTGTACGAGCTGTCCAACCGCCAGGCGCGGCAGCGCCTCTCCCTGCACGCCCGCATCACGCTGACCGTCGTCGTGGCGCTGGTCATCGTCGGCGCGGTCGGGCTGCTGCTCGGCGACGTGCGCGGCGTCCTGGCCGACGAGCCGGGCTGGCGGCGCGTCGTCATCGCCGTCTTCCAGTCGGTGTCGGCGCGCACGGCCGGCTTCATGGGCACGCCCAACTTCGACGACCTCTCGTCGGCCAGCCAGCTCCTCATCATGGCCCTGATGTTCATCGGCTCCGCGCCCGCGTCCATGGGCGGCGGCATCACCACCGGCACGTTCGCCGTCCTCGGCATCGCCCTGTGGAGCTACGCCCAGGGCCTGCCCGACGCCCAGGTCGCCGGACGCCAGCTCACGACCGTCGCCGTCCGCCGCGCGGCCGCCGTGCTCTCCGTCTCCCTCGCCATCGTGGTCGTCGCCACCTGGCTCATCCTGCTGACGAACAAAGCGCCGCTCAACCTGGCCTTGTTCGAAGTCGTCTCAGCGTTTGCGACGGCCGGCCTCAGCCTCGCCTTCACAAGCGAGCTGAACCGGGTTGGCCTGTTCATCATCATGGTCATGATGTTCTGGGGGCGGCTCGGCGCGATCACTATCGTGGCGGCCATCGCCTACCGCGCCCACCCGCAGCTCGTCAGCTACCCCGAAGAGCCGGTGCTCCTGGGCTAGTGCCCAGCGGCAAGAGACACACCATGCCCGAAACCGAGCTTGTCTGGCCGGGGAAGTACGACGAGAACGGCGCGCGCCGCCCGCCGCGCCTGCCCCTCACCCCGCCACCCCTCACCCCCAGCGAAGCCTTCGACGGGCCGCGCCCGGGCGGCGCGCGCCGCGACGACTTCCGCAACCTGCTGGTCTGGGGCGACAACAAGCTCGCCCTGGCCGCCCTCCTGGAGCGGTTTCGCGGCGCGGTGAACCTCATCACGATTGACCCACCGTTCGGCGTCGGCGTGGATTACACGATGGACATCCACCTCGGCAGCGCGGACGCGGGGGGCGCGGCGGAGCGCTTCACCGTCGGCGCAGTGGCCTACCGCGATGCGTGGGGGCGCGCGCCCGACGCCTACCTGCACATGCTCTACGAGCGCCTGGTGCTGATGCGGGATCTGCTCGCCGACACCGGCAGCATCTACGTCCACTGCGACTGGCGACTGGACTACCTGTTGCGCTGCCTCCTGGACGACGTGTTTGGCCGCGACGGCTTCCGCAATGCCATCGTCTGGAAGCGCGACGTAGCGGGCAAGGGGGCGAAGCGGGGGTCGCGGCAGTGGCCGCGCAACACCGACGTTATCCTGCTGTACTCCAAGAGCGCGACGGCGTGGACGTTCCACCAGCCCCACCGGGCGCTGTCCGAGCACCAGGCGCGCGTGTACCGCTACCGCGACGCCGACGGGCGCTTGTACAAGGCGGTGCAGCTCGGCGACTACTCGGCGGCTTCGATCCGGCGGTTGGAGGCGCAGGGGCTGATCCACGTCTCATCCAGTGGGCAGAAGTACAAGAAGTACTATCTCGACGAGGCCACGGCGACGATTGACTGCGTTTGGGATGACATCCGGGGGTTCGGGACGCGCACAGCCGCCGACGAGCAGACAGGCTACGCGACACAGAAGCCGGAGGCGTTGCTGGCGCGGATGATTGAGGCGAGCAGCAACCCGGGCGACCTGGTGCTGGACGCCTTCTGCGGCTCCGGCACGGCGCTTGCCGTCGCCGAGGGGCTAGGCCGGCGCTGGATCGGCGTGGACCTCGGCCGCCGCGCTGTCCACACGACACGCAAGCGGCTGCTCGGCGTGCAGCGCGACCTGGCTGCGGCCGGCCGCCCATACCGCGCCTTCGACGTAGTCACGCTGGGGGACGCCGAGCGCCGCTGGTGGCGCGCCGACCGCCTGGGCGACTCCGATGACGCCTACCGCCAGGCCGTCCTCCGCTTCTACAAGGGGCCGGGGCATCCCGCCCTGGTCGTCGGCGGGGTAGACGCTGCGCTCACCGCCGAGGCGCTGCGCGCGGCGGCGGCGGCGGCGCGGGCAGGGGGCACGGCGGAACTGCACTACCTGGCGTGGGAGATCGAGGCCGGGGTGGCGGCGGAGGCGATGGCGATGGCAGCCGGGCAGGGCGTGGCGATTCGGTTGCGGCTCATCCCGCGCGAGATCATGGAGCCGAACTGCGCGGCGGCCGTCTTCTTCGCGCCGGGGCGGCTGACGGTGGAGGTTGTTCGGGGCGCAGAGGAGGGCGTGGACGTGGCGCTGGCCGGCTTCACGCCGCCGCTGCCCGACGCGACGGCGAAGGAAGGGGCGGCCCTGCGCGAGCGGGCCGCGGCGGCGCCCTTCGACTTCATAGACTACTGGGCGGTGGACTTCGAGCGCCAGGTGGGCGGGCCGTTCAGAAGCCAGTGGCAGAGCTACCGCACGCGCAAGGGCCGCCGCCTGGCGACGGCGACGGACATCGGCTGGCGCTACGCGACGCCCGGCCCGCACACCATCGCCGTCCAGGTCATTGACGTCTTCGGCATCGCGACGCTCACAACCCTCACTCTGGACTGTGACGGCGCGACCAGAGTCGTGCTTTCCCCAGCCGGGGGAGATGGTTGAGGGCGAGCGCGATGGTGAGCGCGCCGAGGGGCGCTATCTGGAGCGCCAGCCGGCCGAGCGAGCTTTGGATGTGGTCGGTCGGATCTGCCCACGAGCTAAAGACGAAGATCGTGGAGTACGCGGCCAGGGGAAGGCCGAGCAAGGCCAGGATGCCGCGCGGCACGCCGCGAGCGCCAAGGACGACCACAATGCACGCCGCGAGCAGGAAAGGCCAGAACGCGCCCCAGGTGGGCCAATCTTTCACCATTGTTTGCCAGTATGCAGCGACGTCGCCGAGACGCCCGATGTTGGCCGCGAAGGTAGACACAGTCATCGGCAAGAACTCGGTCGGTGGTGGGGTTTGGTTCAGTTTGAGGAACCCGAGCCACGCGCCATAGACCACCAGGCCGGGCAGCAGCGCCAGCGATGCGTCGGTCAGCCGGATGGACAGGCTCGCCCCGTGATCTCGAAGGAGGTGCACCGCCAGCACGAGGCCCAGACACGCCAGAAGGATGGCTCCCTCGGCCTTCCCCCACACCAGGGGGACGGTCATCGCCCCTACCAGGCCCAGGATCCCTCGCTGCCGCGTCCGAATGTATGCCAGGAGATAGATGGCCGCGCCGAGATACGCGACACCGACGGGGAAATCCGCGTAGCCACTCGTTGCGCTTCCTTCGCCGATGAGCACCAGGGGAATGCAAAACAACAGGATGGCGGCGAGCAGGCCGGTGAGACGCGAGCCGGCCAGCCGCACACCGCCGGCATACAGGAGTCCGACGGCAGCGGCGCAGAAGAGGAACGGCGCGAGTTTTGCCAGGGACTGGCTGCACTGCCCGGCCCACAAGTACAGCCACGTTTCGATGCCTGGAACAAGCCACGGGTACGTCGGGTGGGTGCGCACCCATGTGCTATCCTGGAAGTACGCTAACGGCGGAGAGCCGTTGTTGAGACACGCCAGGTGCGCCTTAAGCTCCCAATTGACCAGGCCATCCCATCCCAGGTCGGAGCGATAGAACGCCAGCCACGCTGCGCCGCCGAGCTGCGCCAGAACGACCACCCACGCCGCGAGTTCCCCCGGCGTGGGACGGGCCACGTGGACTTTGCCTTGTCGCCGTCGTCCAACGGCTATACCGGCCAGGCCGAGGGCAGCAGCGGCGCTCAGTACGGCAAGTTGTAGCGCAACACCGCGCAAGGTGAAGCCGATGACGAAGACGGCGAGGCTGACGAAGGTCGCGCCGAGCATGAGCGCGACGGCAAGACCCTCGGCCGCGCTCCACGTCCAGCCGCGGGGTGTCACCAAGCCGGCCAGCCCCACCCCAGCCGTGATGAGGGCGAAGATGGCGACTACGGGCAATAGGCTGACCATTCGCGCTTACTCGAGGTGGGTGTGATCGTGAGGTGGGAGCCAAGCCGATATCCACCCGCGAGCCACGCTGGCGGCGATGGCGCCAGCATAATGACGGCATCAATGCCGGGTGGGTCGGTCAGGTAGTACGCGGGTTGGTCGGCCGCCTGGCAAACCAGGAGCGTCACCGGACGAAGCCCGGCAAGATATTGGGTGGCATAGTACGTCTGGTGGTACTCCTGGTCGGGCCCGGCGACGAACAGGAGCGGGCCGTCGCCGGGAATAGCCTGGAGCGCCTGAGCCAGGGTTGCGCTCGGAGTCGCGCTCTCCACCGTCGGCGCGAGCCAGGCGTCGGTGGTCGCCAGGGCGGCGCCGACTGCCACGTGCGGCCACAGTGGGAGGGCCGGCGCAATCTGGTACAGTCCGACGATGGCGAACGTTGCCGCAGCGACGAGGGCCAGAATGTAGAGGACGCCGGGGCGCAGTGTCACCGTGGGCAGCATGCCGCGATCACTCCTGCCGTCGGCGGTAGCCCGTGACGTACTCCGGCGCGGGGATGCCGTCGGTCAGGCGCGGGTCGTCTTGCGGCGCGCCGAACATCTGCTGGATAGGAATGACGCCGGCCCACATCGGCAGGGCGTAGTCCTCGTCGTCGTCCCCCGGCGGCCCCGCCCGCAGCTTCGCCGTCGCGCTCTCGATGGGCAGGGCGACGACGGTCGTCGCGTTCAGCTCCTTGCGGTTGGGCGGCCGCGAGTCGCGCCAGCGCCCCGGCACCACGTGGTCCGTCAGCGCCTCCAGCGCCGCCAGCCGCTCCTCCTGGTCCTCGATGACGTGGCCCGCGCCGAACAGGACGACCGAGCGGAAGTTCATTGAGTTGTGGAACACCGAGCGCGCCACGACCAGCCCGTCGAGTAGGGTGATGGCGACGCAGACCGGGGTGCCGCCCTGGATGTGCTTCAGGAGGCGGCTCGCCTTCGCCCCGTGCAGAATAAGCGTGTCACCCATGCGGGCGTGGATGGTGGGGATGACGAAGGGCTGGCCGTCCTGGGCGAACCCGACGTGGCAGATGAGCGCCTCATCAATGATGGCGTAGATGGTGTTGCGGTCGTAGTCGGCGCGCTCCGGCAGGCGGCGCACGCGGTTCCGCGGTGTCTTCTCGAAGGTGGTCATGCTGTGGTCCTTTTCATAGCTAACCCGGCCTGGTAATCTCGTCGAACGCGGCCCAGACTACTTGCATAGCCGTGTCCGAGACTCGCCCCACGTAGTCCTGGGCGATAATACCTGGACGACGGCCAGCTTGAGCACGTCCTGCGCCTGCCGGGAACTCAATCCAGAAGATGTCGCCCACATTCATTCGTCGTTGTCCGAGTAGGAGAACATATCCCAGCTCTCTGTGCCAAGCGACTGCCAGTCTGCCAATTCCTGCGCCAGTTGCTGACTCATCGACTCGTCTGTCATCGGTACAATGAGGATGCCAGTGCTGGTCTCGATGATGCGGATAGGCGTGTCAGGTAGAAAGCCATAACGGTCACGGACTTCGTCAGGCAGAGCTATTTCGCCTTCGTGACCGATTGTCGAATGGATCATCTCAATGCCTCCTGTTCTGAGCGTCCCCAACCCCAGTTACTCCGTTGTGGTATTCTGACCGATGCTTTCCAGCTTCCTCATGCGACCTCCACGGCAATAGGCGCGGGGCGGCCCTGCTCGGCGCTCTCGATCGCGCCGAACACCATCGCCAGGCTCTTGATATTGTCTGTGCAGACGGTCTCCGGCGTGCCGCCGTCCCGCACGCACGCCACGAACTCGCGGATGATGTCGGCGTGGCCGTGGGTGCGGTGCTCGCGGGGTAGCGTCGGCACCAGCACCTCCTCCGACCGCGACACGAAGCCGCCCGTCGCCGCCACAACCTCGGCGGCGATGTTCTCGTAGCCGTCCCACGTTGCCGTGCCGCGCGGCCCGATCACGCGCCACGCCGCTTCCCAGCTCGTGGGCAGGCCCTCGGCGCACCAGCTCCCGCGATACGTGAACACGATGCCGCCCGTCATCTCGAAGATGGCAACGGCGGACGCGCCGTGGGCATACCACGAGCCAGCCGGGTTCCACTCCTTGCAGTAGACCGAAACAGGGTCGGCGCCGGTCAGGAAGCGAGCCGCGTCGAAGGTATGGATCGCCATGTCGAGCAGCAGCGGGTGCGCCATCGCGTCGCGGAAGCCGCCGAAGTGCGGCCCGACGTAGAAGTCGCAGGCGATGGTGGTGAGGGGGCCGAGCGCGCCCGACGCCAGGAAGTGGCGCAGGCGGCGGATCTCGGCGTTGTAGCGCCGGTTCTGGATGACGGCCAACAGGCGGCCGGCGGCCTGGGCGGCGGCGACCATGCGGCGCGCGTTCTCCATGCTGTCGGCCAGGGGCTTCTCGCCGAGGACGTGGCAGCCGCGGGCGAGGGCGGTCAGGGTGACGGTGGTGTGCGCCTCCGGCACGGTGACGTCGAACACGATGTCCGGCGCCGTCGCGTCGAGCACCGTGGTAAGGTCGGCGCCGATGGTGGCATGCACCAGGTTGTACTCGGCGGCACGGTGATAGGCAGCGGTCTCGACCACGTCCACGAGGCCGACGATTTGCAGGTCAGAGATAGCGCGGGCAGCGTCGAGCCAGGCGCGGCTCATGCCGCCGCAGCCGACCAGCACCGCCCTCAAAGGTTGTTCCGAACGCGACACGCTCTTGCTCCTCCAGGGGGAAACCGTCGAGGTGACGGGGTGACGATGTGAGGGAAGAGGTGACGATGGGGCGAAGTGACGATGGGGCACATGCCCGTAACTCTTCCCCATCACCTCGTCGGATCGCCACTCCGTCAGACAGACTTACATTATACCAGTATTGCGGCGCGCTGGATAGGGTCAAAGTGCGTTACCAGAGGGTTCCCTGGCGGGGCAGCGAAGCGCAGGGCGGCGTTCAGGGTCGCGGGGTCGGTGGGAGCGGTGCTGTTCGGCATAGATGTGGGACGCTGTGCCGTAACGACTCACGCGGCCGGCGAGTCGTTGAGCCGCGAAGGACACGACAGGGATGGGCGCTTGCAAGATGGACATCGAGGAGCCACATCTTTTTTCGCGCCTTTCCTCCCTTTCGTGGACTTCGTGGTCCGATCCTCTGGGGCAAATGTCCTAGAATGGCTTCCAGAAGGGGATGCGGCGGCGGCGCTTTTTGGGCGGCGCGGTCGCGGCGGCCAACTGCTCTTTCACCTTCTCTTGCTCTTGCTTGAGCGTTTCCTGCTCCCGCTTCAGGCCGTCCACCTGGGCGCGCAGGCTGTCTACCAGCTCGCGCAGGGCGGCGATGGTCTGCTCCTGCGCCGCGATGACGCGGTCCTTCTCGTCCAGGCTCTCGCGCAGGCCGCTGTCGCTGACGCGGCTCGTGGTGGACGCGGCGCGCTTGCGGGTCTTGACCTTGGGCGCGCCCTCCGCCGCGGCTTTCGGCGCGGCCATGTCGTCACCGTCGGCCGGCGCGATACGCGCCACTTCCTCGGCGATGTCCGTCAGGCTAGGTCGTTTGCTTGGCACGTTCGATCACCTCCTCAGTCAAATCGCGGAAGGCCTGGGCGCCGTGATGCCGGGCGTCGTAGTCGCCCAGGGCCTGCCGCGCGAAGGCGGCCTCACTGAACTTGATGCTGCGGGGAATGGTCGTGTCGAAGACGTGCAGGTCGGGGCGCGAGCGCAGCGCCGCCAGCACCTCGCGGGAGTGGACGGAGCGCATGTCGGCCATCGTCGCCAGGACGCCGAGCAGGCGCGGGGCGCGGTCGTAGTCGGCGCGAATGTCGGCGAGGGTTTGCAGCAGCGCGCCGAGGGCGCGGAAGCTCACCACGTCGAGCAAGGTCGGCACGAGCACGGCATCGGCAGCGAGCAGGCAGTTGACGGCGAGCAGGCCCAGGCTTGGCGGGCAGTCAATCAGGATATAGTCGTACTGACTGCGCAGCGGCTCGATCGCCCGGCGGAGCTGATACTCGCGGGCGGGGCGCACGACCAGGGCCAGCTCAGTGCGGCTGAGCATGATGTCCGACGGCGCGAGGTCGAGGCAGTCGCCGACGGGGCGCACGGTGGCGGCCAGGTCGCCGCTGCCGCGGTCCACGACGCCCAGCACGGTGGAGAGGTTGCGGTCGGGGTCATCCACGCCGAAGGTGTGGGTCAGGGACCCCTGCGGGTCGGCGTCCACGAGGAGGACGCGCAGCCCGCGCCGCGCCATCTCCGCGCCCATGTTGAGCGTCACCATCGTTTTGGCGACGCCGCCCTTCTGGTTGGCAATGGCGATGACAGGCATGCCTTCATTGTAGCACCGACCGGCCCACAGTCAAGCGCGCATAACGCTGTGCGTCAAAGAACCCCCGAAGCTCGCCGCGAGCTTCGGGGGATGCGTCGCTATAGAGTTGTCGAGCCGTTGGGGCTAGGGCATGATGTGGACGACGGTGCCGCCGCCCGGCGTCGTGCCGTGGTTCGATACGTAGAACGAGCCGTCCATGCCGAGGGCGAGACCGCCCGGCGACATCAGCCCGGCGCTGGCGATCTCGGTGCGCGTGCCGTCCTTCGCCACCTTGATGAGGGCGCCGGTCGGATCATTGCTCGTCAGGCCATTCTTGGCGATTTCGAGCACGTACAGCGAGCCGTCGGCGCCGAAGGCGATGCTGATGATGTTGGTGAAGCCGCTGGCGTAGACGGTCGGCGCTCCGCCCTCGGCCGGGACGCGGTAGACGTTCGCCCCGCCCTTGGGGAAGGGGAAGCCGGTGAGCTGGCCGACGTAGTACGCGCCGTCCGGGCCTTGCACGACGCTCGTCGGCACCGCCTGCATGGGAATCTGAGCGCCGGGCGGCAGGCCGAGGAAGGGCGGCGCGTCCACCATGCGGTCGGGGAAGACGGCGAGGGTCGTGACCTGGCCGTCCTGCACTTGCAGCAGGTCGTTGCCGCCGGCGTCGGCGACGATGGACTTGCCGAACAGGCGCAGCACGGCGTAAGGGTCGCTATCCACTTCGCCGCCGTCAGGGTTGGCCTTGCCCTCGTAGCCGCTCACGTCGCCGGCAGGGCGGAACCCGCGTCCGACCGCGCCGTGCATGAGCTGGCCCAGGCCGCCGCCTAGTGGGCCGAACGCCGGGACACGCTGGTCGGGCGGGCCGCCGTAGCCAACGATGACGGCCACGTCGCTCGGATTCAGGAGGGACACGCCGACCGGGCCGATCGCGTTGCTGCCATCCGGGTCCGCGAGGGAGGGCAGGCCGGTGATGACGCGCCGCTGGGTGTTGCGCGCCAGGTCAACCTCGGTGAGCGCCCCGCTCATGCCGAAGCAGACGCGGCCCTCCGGCGTGTCCACGCACGGGCCGGCGCCACCCCTGCCTGCCTCGGCCACGAAGAGCCGGCCGTTCTGGGCGAGGGCGAGGCCACGCGGGTTGTCCAGGCCGGACGCCACGACGCGCATCGTGGGGCCGTCGGCGGAGACGGTCGCCGCGAGGGCCATAGCGAGGAGAAGGAACATGGATGCGAATAGCAGGACCGATCGAGCGCGATGAGTCTTCATGCTGCCCCCTGTGTAGGATGGTTGTGCGGCCGCAGGCGCACGCGCCGCGCGCCTTGATGTAAAAGACGTATCAACGAGACAGAAGGATTTCGCATACTCAACGAAATCTGACACGGCGATAGCAAACTCACGCTCGTCCGCCGAGCGACGCCCCCTAATCCTTGACGCCCCATGGGGCCAAGAGTAGAATTGAACCGCCGTGCGTCGCAGGCGCAGGCCACAGAGAGGAGCAGGGCGCGATGCGGGAGCTGACAGTCGCCGTTGTGCAGATGAAGCCGGAGCTGGGGCTGGTGCAGCAGAACCTGGCCCACATGTCCGACATTCTTGAGGAAATCGCCCGCCGCCAGCGGGTAGACCTGGTGATATTCCCGGAGCTGGCGACGACGGGCTTCGAGGTCGGCGTCGGGTTCACCGAGCTGGCCGAGCGCATCCCCGGCCCCAGCGTCAACATCATGGCGCAGCGGGCGCGCGAGTTCAACACCCACATCGCCTTCGGGCTGGTCGTCAAGGAGCGGGTCGAGTCGGTGCTGTACAACGCCGCCGTCCTCATCTCCAACGAGGGCGAGGTCATGGGCGACTACCGCAAGATTCACCTGAAGGGCGAGGAGCGGATGACGTTCCGCCCCGGCTTCAAGCTGCCCGTCTTCGAGACGGCGTTCGGCGAGGTCGGCCTACTCGTCGGGTGGGACATGGCCTTCCCGGAGGCCGCGCGCAGCCTGGCCCTCGACGGCGCCGAGCTGATCCTGACCCTGGCGAACTGGGAAGAGCCGAACATTGACGAGTGGCGGACGTACATCGTCTCGCGCTCCTACGAGAACTCCGTCTTTCTCGCCGCCGCCAACCGCGTGGGCGAGGAAGTCACGCTCACGTTCGGCGGCCAGAGCCTGATTGTCGGGCCGCGCGGCGAGGTCATGGCCCTGGTGGACGAGCCGGGTGAGGGCTACGGTGTGGCCCGCATTGACCTGGACCAGGTGCGCCGCTACCGCGAGGAGTTCCAGATTATTCAGAGCCGCCAACCCGCGACCTACCGCTCCCTCGTGCGCAAGTACTAGGCGAGCGAGCGCCGTGGCGCGCCTCTTGCAGTCCGAATCGAGGCCAGTGCATGAGCGCCAATGAACAGCTCCGCCTGCTGGCCGGGAATGCCAACCCGGTGCTGGCGGCGGCGATTGCGGATCGTCTGGGGTCGCCGCTCATTGAAGCGACGGTGACGACGTTTAGCGACGGTGAGATTCGGGTTCGCATCCATGAGAACGTGCGCGGCGCCGACATCTTCATCATTCAGCCGACGAGCGCGCCCGTCAACCAGAACTTGATGGAGCTTCTGATCCTAATTGACGCCCTGAAGCGCTCGTCGGTCAGCCGCATCACCGCCGTCATCCCCTACTTCGGCTACGCTCGCCAGGAAAAGAAGACGGCCGGGCGCGAGCCGATCTCGGCCAAGCTCGTGGCGAACCTGATCACGGTTGCCGGCACGGACCGCATCGTGGCCCTGGACCTCTCGGCGGCGGCGGTCGAGGGCTTCTTCGACATCCCGGTGGACCACCTGCGCGCCACCCCGATCCTGGCCCACGCCATGCGCGAGATGCTCCCGCCCCAGGACACGGTCATCGTCGCCCCGGACGAAGGCGCGGTGGACCGGGCGTCGCGCTTCCAGGCCCGCTACGGGCAGGGGGCCAGCTTCGCCATCGTCCTCAAGCACCGCACCGGGCCGGACATGGCCGAGGTGCGCGGCATGATCGGGGACGTAGCGGGCTGCCGCGCCATCCTGGTGGACGACATCATCTCGACCGGCACGACGCTCATTCTCGCCGCTGAGGAGCTGCTGGAGCGCGGCGCGACGGAAGTCTACGCAGCGGTGACGCACCCGGTCCTGTCGCCGGCCGCGGCGGAGCGGCTCCAGGCCAGCCCGCTGGCCGGTGTCGTGGTCACCAACTCCATCGCCGTCCCGCCGGAGAAACGCTTCCCGAAGCTGACCGTCCTGAGCGTCGCCGACCTGCTGGCCGCCACGATTGACCGCATCCACACCAACCGCTCCGTCAGCGAGCTTATCGAGTAGTCCGCTAACCGATTCAGAAACTTCACGGGAGGACCCATGGCGACGCCGACCGAGGTGACGGCCCAGCGCATCAACGCCTACCACAACGCGATTCTGCAGCTCGACAAGGCGCTGTCGTATCTGAGCGTTTCATCCGATGTGGCCGAGCTGTTGCGGCGGCCGCAGCGCGAGCTGACCGTGCATTTCCCGGTCAAGATGGACAACAACTCAACCCGGATGTTCACCGGCTACCGCGTCCACCACAGCCTGGTGCGCGGGCCGAGCAAGGGCGGCATCCGGTTCCACCACCAGGTAGACCTGGATGAGGTGCGCGCCCTGGCGATGTGGATGACGTGGAAGTGCGCGGTCGTCGGGATCCCGTATGGCGGCGCGAAGGGCGGCGTCGTGGTGGACCCGCGCGAGCTGTCCATCCGCGAGCTGGAGCGCCTGACGCGGCGCTATGCCACCGAGATCTCGATCCTCATCGGCGAAGAAGAGGACATCCCCGCGCCCGACGTCAACACCAATCCGCAGACGATGGCCTGGGTGATGGACACGGTCTCGATGAACGAGGGCCACTCGGTGCTGGGCGTCGTGACGGGCAAGCCGGTGGATGTCGGCGGCTCCCTGGGCCGCGTCGAGGCGACGGGGCGCGGCGTGGTGTACTGCGCGCGCGAGGCGGCGCACACCATGGATATGCCCCTCGCCGGCGCGCGCACCGTCGTCCAGGGCTTCGGCAACGTTGGCTCCATCGCCGCCAAGGCGATGGTCGAGAACGGCGCGAAGGTCGTCGCCGTCAGCGACCAGTACGGCGGCATCTACAACCCGCGCGGCCTGCACATTGAGGGCGTCATGGAGGCGGTGCGCAACACCGGGCGCGTGGACGGCTATGCCGACGCGGACCGGGTCAACAACGCCGAGCTGTTGGAGCTGCCGTGTGACATCCTCATTCCGGCGGCGCTCGAAAACCAGATTACCGACAAGAACGCCGACAGGATTCAGGCGCGGCTGATTGTCGAGGGCGCGAACGGCCCGACGACGCCGGAGGCCGACGACATCCTCGACGACCGGGGCGTGTTCATCGTGCCCGACATCCTCGCCAACGCCGGCGGCGTGACCGTCTCCTACTTCGAGTGGGTGCAGGACATCGCCTTCTTCTTCTGGAGCGAGGAGGAGGTCAACGACAAGCTGCGCGCCATCATGACGCGGAGCTACAACGACGTGCTGCGCATCGCCCAGGAGAAGGGCACCGACCTGCGAGTCGCGGCGCTCATCCTGGCCGTCGAGCGCGTCGCCCGCGCCCTCGAGATCCGCGGCATCTACCCCTGATGGACTCGGCTCTCACCCCTTTTGGCCGTTGCCCCGCCACTCGGACGCCAACGATGGATCGTCCCAATGGGCAACGGCCAAAACCCCATCCCCCTCTCCTAGAACGGGAGAGGGGGGCCAGATACCGAAGCCAGACGAGCGCCCCTCAATTCTGGCCCCCTCTCCCTGTGGGAGAGGGTTGGGGTGAGGGTCTTAGAACCTCGCCGTGGCACGAAGACCCTCACCTGGCCTCTCCCACACGGAGAGGGATCAGACCCGCCCGCTCTTGAACCGCAAGGCGAGCGGGGGGGCGAGGGCTTTGTTTGCCCTGGCCTTGCTGACTCTCACGCTGGGTGCGTGCCAGGCGCTGAAGGGCACGCCGCCGCCGGTCGCCGTTGAGCCACAGCCCACCGCGCCGGCCGTCCGCAGCGCGACTCCGGCGGCGGAGGCGACCCGCGCCTCTCCCCCCTCTGTGACCCCTGGGAAGATTGTCCCGCCGACGCCCCGCCTGCCGCTGGATCGGGCGGCTGTCAGCATGACGCCCGTCCCGTCGCCGGCCCCGCTGTCGACGCCTGCGCCGACACCCGCCGTGCCCTTCGGGCTGGAGCAGGCGGACCTGCTCGCCCCCCTCATCGGCAAGGCCAACGCCTTCGGCTACACGCGCATCCCGGCGGACCCGACCACGTTCGACGCGAATAACGCCGTGCGGGGCGACGCCAGCGCGTTCCGTGGCTGGCGCGAGTACGTGGTGGGCGCGCTGGAGGCGGGGCGCGTGGCGTTCGTCCTGGAGACCGACGCGGCGGACACGCCGGAGACGGTGGCGGCGCGGGCCAGGAGCCTGGCGACGCTGCACCCGACGGCGCGGCCCTGGCTCATCATCATCGGCAACGAGCTGAACCTTCAGCGCCAGGCCGACTACCCAGTGGAGACGTACTACCGCCAGCTTCGCGCCGCCTACGACGCCGTCAAAGCGGTGGACCCGAACATCATGGTGTCCACCGACGGGCAGAACTACTGGGAGGGCGCGCCCTACGAGCACCCCATGGCGGACCCCAACGCGACGGACCGCATTCGCGCTCTGCTGGGCGTGTTCCAGCGCGAGAGCTGGACGCCGGACCTCATCACCATCCACATTTTCGATAGCGTCTGGTCGCCGGGGGATGGGCGCGAGGTGTACAGCCTCGTCGGGCGCACGCGCTTCTACCAGGATATCCTGAGCGGCTACAGCCTGCCGCGCCCCCTCGGCATCTTCGTCGGTGAGTACGGGCTGCCGGTCACCGAGCCCGTGCCCGCCGCGCAGCAGGGCAAGTGGTGGCGCTTCTTCATCACCGAGCGCGAGCAGGCCGACCTGGCGTTCATGGCGGCCGTGTGGAGCGCGGCGACGGGGACGCGCCTCAACTACTTCGGCGGGCAGGACACGCCGCCAGAGGGCCTGCGCCGCAACGAGCGCGGCGAGATCGTCGAGGGCGTCTACGGCGTCGTCGCGTCGGATGGGCGCAAGCGCCCGGCCTTCAGCGCCTTGCGGCGGGCGCAGACTCTGCTGCCGGGCGCGTCGGGCAGGGTCGTCGCCGACGGCCAGAGCGGCGTCGGGGCAGCGTGCTTCGCCCTGGCCGACGGCCGCCAGATGTGCGCGGCCCAGGCCACGGTCGGCGCCGACCGCAGCCTGGCCGTCGGGCCGTTCCCGGCCGGGGCGGCGTTCCACGTCGAGGACGCCCTGGGGAACACGATCCCGAACGCGGCGGCGCAGCAAAGCGACGGGCGCATCGTCCTTAGCCTGCCGGGCGCGGCGGCGCAGAAAGTCGGCGGCGCGGTGCGCGTGTTGTTTGTGGACAAATCGTAGATGTCGCCCTGAGCATGCGTCACGCCGAACGCAGGGCATGCCGTCGTTGCGAGGACGACGATAGGAGGACGAAGCAACCTCCCGCCTGGTGGTAGGCACGCTTTTGCCGTATAGACTGTTTCTTGCGACAGCGGGAGATTGCTTCGCTGCGCTCGCAATGACGGCTTGCCGGTGGTCTCGTGTCGGCGTGTGCCTTTCGTGGTTTTTCGTGACGTTCGTGGTTCAGGACTCATCCCTTGCAGAAGGACTGTCATCGAGAGGAGCGATTGAGATGCCCATTGACCTGCGCAGCGATACCGTCACCCAGCCTACCCCCGCCATGCGGCGGGCCATCGCCGAGGCTCCGGTCGGCGACGACGTGTACGGCGAGGACCCCACGGTCAACCGCCTGGAGGAGCTGGCGGCCGAGATGGTCGGCAAAGAAGCGGCCATGCTCGTCACCAGCGGCACCCAGGGCAACGTCGCCGCCGTCCTGACCCACTGCCAGCGCGGCGACGAGCTGATCCTGGGCGACATGGCCCACACGTTCATCGCCGAAGCCGGCGCGCCGGCTGTGCTGGGCGGCGTCACGCCGCGGACGGTGCGCAACCGGCCCGATGGGACGCTGGACCTGGCCGAGATCGAGGCCGCGATCCGCCCGGACAACCCGCATTACCCGCGCACGCGCCTGATTACCCTGGAGAACAGCCACAATTACTGCGGCGGCGTGGTCATCTCGCCGGCGTACATGGCCGAGGTCGGCGAGCTGGCGCGGCGCTACGGCCTGCGCACCCACCTGGATGGGGCGCGCCTGTTCAACGCCGCCGTGGCGCTGGGTGTCCCCGCCGCGACCATCACCCGCGACATGGACACGGTGCAGTTCTGTCTGTCGAAGGGGCTGTCGGCGCCGGTCGGCTCGATCCTGGCCGGACCGGCCGAGTTCATCGCCCGGGCGCGGCGGACGCGCAAGATCCTCGGCGGCGGGATGCGGCAGGCCGGCATCATCGCGGCGGCGGGCATCGTGGCGTTGACGGAGATGGTGGAGCGCCTGGCCGACGACCAGGTGAACGCGCGGCGGCTGGCCGAGGGCCTGGCCGAGCTGCCCGGCGTCGCCATTGACCTGGACAAGGTGCAGACGAATATCGTCATCTTCGAGGTGACGAACGGGATGACGGCGGCCGAGTTCGTGGAGGCGGTCAAGGGGCATGGCGTCCTGGTGAGCGCGTTCTATGGGCCGCACCGCGTTCGCGCCGTCACGCACTACGGCATCGAGGCGTCAGACATTGAGACGGCCCTGACGGCGTGCCAGGCGGCGCTGGCGCCGATGCGCGTTTAGTGCGAGTGACGGGGTGATGCTCCAACGAGGGCGAACGCGAGTTTGTGGGAACGCCTGTGACAAAGACCGCGACCAGTAGCAAGCCGAAGGCGACGAAGGCCGCGCCGCGCCGGCGTCGGCGCAAGACGACGCGCCCGCGCCGGCCCATCCTGCCGCCGCTGCTGCTGTTCATGGTCTTTGTGGCTGTGGCGCTGGCGACGTGGACCCTGGACCAGACGGTGCGCCTGATCGCCCTGTGGGGCCTCCTGGTGGCCGGCAGTCTCCTGCTCGGCCGCAAGCGCCTGATGCCCCTCGGCTACAACCCGATGGAGCTGGCGCGGGGGCTGATCATTGGGTTGGCGATTGGGCTGCCCGTGGCGGTGCTAGGGCAGACGGTGCTGGGGGCGACGGCCGGGCGGCTGTTCGGCAACACGAAACCGGAGCAGCTCTTGCTGCTCCTGGGGATCGTCGCGCCTATCGCCGACGGCGTCTACTTTCGTGGGTTCCTCCAGCCGGCGGTGGGGGTGGCGATCACAGCCCTGCTGTACGGCCTGGCCGGGCTGCTGTTCTTCCTGCCGCCGGCGATTGGGTTTCCGCTCATCCTGGCGATCCTCGTCCTGGTGATGGCGGGGTTTGGGGTGGTGTACGGGGCGATGGCGCGGCGCTACACGCTCACGGCGAGCATTGCTTGCCAGGCGGCGGTGTCGGTGTGCATTTGGGTGCTGCCCCACACCCTCCAGGCCGTCGGCAATCTGTAGCGCCTCTCGCCCTGGGCGCTGGCTCGAAGAGATAGGGTAACGCAAAGGCGCAAAGACCCATCTGATCTTCTTCTTCCTTTGCGCCTCTGCGCCTTTGCGTTACCTATTCTCCAAACTCAGGCGGAAGGCGAGCGCTTGCCGTTGCTGCTCTCGTCCGCCTCGTGGCCGAGCGCCTGGAGGAACAGGCGGCGAATGAACACGCTGACCGGCTCGCGGCTGACGGCGGCAGCGCGCCGAATCTCCCGCAGCTCGGTTTCCTCGAATGTCACCGTCTGGTTGGTTGGTCTTTTGTACTTGCGCGGCCTGGGCACACATGCCTCCTCTGTCCATGTCGAGGCTCACCCCGCAGACCCTCCCTCCGCGAGACGCGCCTGAAGCGAACCCCTGCTGCTCTATTTTAGAACAAATGTTCGGGCATGTCAAGGGGGTCAGGCCCTGGAAAATGTGAAAATATCCCTACTTCCGTGGGCGCTACGAAGAGGACTGTGTCGCGCCGACTTTCGTCGGCTCAGAGGGGTCGCGGGCGGCGCGGACGATCTGGGCCAGGTTGAAAGCGTAGTGGGCGGCGAAGGGAACCAGGAGGCTGCCGCTCGCCAGGAAGAGCAGGCTCAGGCCCAGGCCGACGACACCGGACACGACGGCCCCCAGCCAGCCTTGCGGCAGGTGCATCGCGCCGAACACCACCGCGCCCAGCACGGCCAGGAGCAGCGCCGGGGCCACCATGCTCAGCGCGCCGACGAGCAGCGAGCGGAACAGCAGCTCTTCCAGGAGGACGGCGACGACGAACGCCAGGGGGACGAGAAGCCACTCGCGGCGCGTGCGCGGCAGGATGTGGCGCAGGATGAGCGGCGAGTAGGCGCGCTCCCCCAGGACGCGCGCGGCCCACAGGGTCGCCGGATAGAGGGCGAGGTGGGCGACGAGGCCGATGCCCGCGCCGAGGGCGATGTCGAGGGGCGCGTTGCCCCACACCCAGCCGAGGCGCGCCGCGCCGGCCCCGCTCCACACGCCCAGGCCGATGCAGACCAGGACGACGACCAGCCGGGCGACAACGTCCGGCAGCGACAGGAGGACGTTGGTGTCGGGCGGCAGGTAGGGGAGCACCTGGGCGCTGCGATAGCTAAAGTACGCCAGGGCCGCGGTGAGCAGCAGCGTGAAGAGAATCCACAACATGAGGATATTATACGCCTGAATGTTCGCGTAACCTGAAGTCCGCTGATTCGAGCCAGCGCCCCTTTGTAGCCATTGTGTAGCCACCGCCTTGCTATAATGGGCTGATATAGGAGGCGTTATGAGAGATGGAAGACGTGTTGTCTTCGCGATCCTTATAGCGATGGTCTCGTTGCTGGCGCTCCTGGTGTTGGCGCGCGTCACCGCTCGCGCTGACGCGCCGGCCGCGCCGGCGGCGCTTGGGCAAGACGCGGCCGGCGCCACATCCACCAGGCGCTATGCCTCGTTCGCGGCCTCTGGCCGCATCACCACCACAGATGGGACGCCGCTCGCCGGTGTCTACGTCATGTCCGGGCCGAACGCCGTGACCACGACGGACGCCGACGGCCGCTACACACTGCATGACCTCGGCGAGGGGACGGCCGTCATTGTGCCCGTCCAGCCGGGCTACGTCTTCACGCCCGCGACCCGCAGCGTATCGCCGCCGCCCGATCCGACGGGGCAGGATTTCGTGGCCGCGCGCGGGCCGACCGTGTGGCTGCCGGCGCTATCCCAGGCAGTGGCTCCCGGCGTGATCGCCGGGCCGTGGATCGCCGCGTCCAGCCCTGTCTCGACAACCCTGCGGTCTATCGCGGTGGGCGGGGCCGGCGACGGCTGGGCCGTCGGCGACCTCGGCCACATTCTCCGCCTCACAGGGGGCGCGTGGCGCGAGATCGCCAGCCCGACCGCGATGGGCTTGAACGGTGTCGCCCTGAGCGCTCCGGGCGATGGCTGGGCCGTCGGCGACAGCGGCGTCCTGGTGAAGCTCACGGGCAACCTGGCGCTCCAGGTGGACAGCCCAACGCCCAGAAGCCTGTACGCCGTTGCCCTCAGCGCGGCGGACGAGGGCTGGGCGGTCGGCGATGGCACAGCGTCGAACGCCTTGTGGGACGACGCGGATACCATCCTGCGGCTGCATGGCGGGGCATGGAGCGTGATTCGGCTGCCCGCCGCCGAACAGAAGCTGCCTCAGCCGCCGATCACGCGCTGGCTCGAACTCAGGTGCGTGGCGCTCGTTGGGCCGAATGACGGCTGGGCCGTCGGGTTCGACGCTAGCTCGACCTATCCGGGCGTCTTCGGCCACGGCGCGCGCCTCGAGGCTGGGGCATGGGGCGTGGCGGACGTGACCCGCCCGCCCGGCCGCCTGAACGCTATCGCGCTCCTCGGCCCGGACAGCGGGTGGATCGTGGGCAAGGGAGGCAGTATCTTCAGCCTGGCGAATGGAAGCGTCACGCCGGTGAGCAGCCCGACGACGGCCGACCTTAACGCCATCGCCCTGAGCGGGCCGGATGACGGCTGGGCCGTCGGGGCCGGCGGCACGATTCTGCGCCTGGCCCACGGCCAGTGGTATCAGGCGACCAGCCCCACCCACGCGGCCTTGTACGGCGTCGCGCTCAGCGGACCGGCGAGCGGCTGGATCGTGGGGGAGAATGGCACGCTCCTGGTGGCGCCGTGAGGTGTTGGTATAGCGTTTGCTTAGGAGGGAAGTCGTCGGACCACGAAGGGCACGAAAGCCCGCGAAAAACGCGCATGATTCTCTTCGGCCACGCCCTGCCCCGGTAGCTCCACAGTTTAGCGTGGACGAGCCGAATTCACCCCCCCATCCCCCCGCCGGCGGGGGGAGCAGAGGGGGGTCTCCACGCTATCGTGTAGAGCTACCCCTGCCCCGCATCCGCGCCAGCGCGGAGGACGTTCCCGTCGCCGGGTTGCGCCCGGAAGAGCGCGCCCTCCTTGGCTTCCTCGAAGACTGCGCTGTGTAGTAACGACTTCAGTCGTTTCCCAGACCCCAGAACGACTGAAGTCGTTACTACGTTTCGGCTACTTCAGGTGTAACAGACGCCTAGCTGGCCGGCTTGATGTTCTGGTTGACGTGGAAGAAGTTCGTTGGGTCGTACTTCGCCTTGATCTGGGCCAGGCGCGCGTGATTCGCCCGGTAGGCATCCTTCACCAGGTCCTCCCCTTCGTCCATCATCATGTTCAGATAGCCGCCGCCGGCCGAGTACGGGTGCATCGCCAGCCAGTAGTCTCTGGCCCAGGCGGTCATGCGCTCGTTGTCGGCCGGGTCGGGGCTGACGCCGACGATGACCTGGGAGAAGTTGGCGTCGCGGTAGTCCCACGCCGTCGCGTCCCTGGCGACGCGGCCGGCTGCGCCGTTGATGGGGTAGATGTGCATTGTCGAGAACATCGTCGGGAGTTGCGAGCCGTACTTGACGTGCAGGGCGATCATCTGGTCGTCGTAGTGGTTGAAGAAGTCGGCTTTCCAGTACCACTGCAAGCCGGCCGGGAAGAGGGCGTCGAACATGCCCTGCAACACCGGGAACGGAATGGGGCCAACGAAGTCAATCGCCGGCGGGATCGCCTCGCGGATGGGCTTAAACGCCGCCTCGCCGTTCTCCAGCGGGCCGCTGTAGCACCACACCACGGCGACCATCGTCTTCGTCTGATACTGCTCCGGGAACGGGGCCACCGGCGGCACCGCTGCGAACGCGAACCAGCCGTTGTGCTCGTCGGGCGCGTTCATGATGAGGTCTTGCCAGAACTTGAGCACCTTCTCGGCCTGGTCCAGCGGCCAGAACATGGGGCCGCCGTAGACGGTGTGCGCCGGCTGGCCGCGGAACAGGAACGAGGTGACGACGCCGAAGTTGCCGCCGCCACCGCGCACGGCCCAAAACAGGTCGGGGTTTTCGTCGGCGCTCGCCGTGACGAAGCGCCCATCGGCGAGTACCATGTCCACGCTGAGCAAGTTATCAATGGTCAGGCCGTAGCGCCGCGTGAGATAGCCGATGCCGCCGCCCAGAGTGAGGCCGCCGACGCCGGTGCTGGACACGAAGCCGCATGGGACGGCCAGGCCGAAGGGGTGCGTGGCGTGGTCCACATCGGCCCACACGCAGCCACCGCCGACGCGCACCGTGTTGTCGGCCGGGTCAACGCGCACGTCGCGCAGGTGCGACAGGTCCACCACCAGGCCGTTGTCCACGGAGCCGAGGCCGGGGCCGTTGTGGCTGCCGCCGCGAATCGCCAGGTCGAGGTGGTTGTCGCGCGCGAAGGCGACGGCGCTCATTACGTCGGCGACATCGGCCACGCGCACGATGATCGCCGGGCGCTTGTCAATCATGCCGTTGTAGAGCTTGCGCGCCGTCTCGTAGTCTGCATCACCGGGCAGGATGATCTGCCCGCGTACCTGCCCGCGAAGGCCCGCGAGCGCCTGTTCGTCCAAGACCGTAGAAACTGTCGTTGCCATCGTAACCTCCATATCAGGTGGATGATTGGAGGTAGTTTAGCATGTGGCCCGTTAGGCAGGCGTTAGCCGGAGCGTTAGGCGGTGGTCAGAGTTGCGCGATGAGGTCCTGGGCGGCGCGCAGATCGGGGGTGTCGAAGCCCTCGGTGAACCAGGCGTAGACGGGAACCAGGAGCCGTCGGGCGTCGTCGGCGCGGCCCTGGGCCAGCCACACGGTCGCCAGGCTTGTCGCCGCGCGCAGCTCGAGCGACTTCGCTCCCTGGCCGCGCGTAATCTCCAGGGCGCGCCCCAGGGCGGTCTCGACGTCGGCGTCGTCCGCGCCCTGGACGTGCAGCAACTCGCCGCGCAGGCGGTGCAACTCGCCGTCCCACCAGCGCTCGTTATTGCGGAGCGCCTCCCCGAACGCCCGCTCGATCGCGCTCATCGCCCCATCCAGGTCGCCGGCGCGCTGGTGGGCGCGCACCAGGAGCGACAGATAGTAGGGCAGGCGCAGGCGCGCGCCGGTCGCGGTCAGAGCCTCTATCGCGTCCTGCAACAAGGCGAGATGTGAATGGTCGGGCTGCTGCCAGGCGCGGGCGAAGGCGGCGAGAATGCTGGCCCAGGCGGCATAGTAGGGCGCGCCGTACTCGCGGGATAGCCCCACGGCCTCCTCGGCGTAGTGGCGGAACGTCGCCTTGTCGGCCAGCCACTCCTGGAGCATCGCCAGGTAGGTGACGGTGAGGGCCTGGTTAAAGGGCTGGGCAAACTGGCGGGCGACCTCCATCGCCAGGGTTGCGCTCTGGTACGCGGCCTGGGGGTAGCCGAGGCACCACAGGCCGTGGGCATTCCAGGCGTACCCCTGGGCAAGGTAGTTCACGCCGTGGGACATCTGCACGTTGCGAACTTGTTCGTCATCCCGCACAGCCAGCATGCGCTCGAACAGCGTTCTCGCTTCCACCAGGCGTCCGATGTGGAGTTTGGCCCCCGCAGACATGATCAAGGCAAAGAGCGGGGACTTCTCACCCGCCTGCTGGAAAAGGCGGTTCATCTCAGGATACTCGCTCTCGACCTTGTTCAGCTGCGCCGACACCACGTAGAAACTGTGGGCGCTATACAGGGCTTGCGCCCGTTGGTACACCGTGCCGACCTTCTCGCTGAGCACCAGGCTGCGGCTGACAACGCGCTCGGTCTCCGACGATGTCCAGCCCTTCGTGACGCGGTAGAGGGGCGCCAGCGCCAGCAGCAGGGCCAGCTCCCGCGCGTCGCGCCGCGCGCCCGGCGGCATCTGCGCCAGGAGCGCCAGCCCACGGTTGAGGAGCGCGATAGCGTCAGCGTTGGCGTAGACGGCGGCGGCCACGGCGGCGGCGCGCTGGTAGTAGGGGATCGCCTGCTCCAATGCGCCGCCCTGCTCGTACTGCGCCGCGATCTGGGCGCTCACCGCGTCGAGACCCTCGGCGTTGAGCGCTTCCAGCGCCTGCGCCACGCGGCGGTGCAGGACGCGGCGTTGCGGCGCGCCCATCTCGGCGTAGGCGACCTCCCGCAGCTTGTCGTGGGTGAAGTCGAACAGGTTGGGGCCTTGCTCGCGGACGATGCGCCTGTGCCACAGCTCGTCGAGGGCCTGCACAACCGCTGCTTCGTCCTCATCGCCGGCGTGGAGGAGCGCGTCGAGGGTGAACTCGCGCCCAATCACGGCGGCGCGTTCTGCGACGTGACGCGCCGCCGGCGAGAGCTGGGCGAGGCGGCGCGCGATGACGCCGTAGGCGCGCGGCGGGAGGGCATAGCTGCCGTCGGCGCTCATCCGCGCCGGCCCTTCGCCCACGAACGCGCTGCCCATGCCGGCGCGCATCGTCTCGACGACGAACAACGGGTTGCCCTCGGTCTCGCGGAACAGGCGCAGCGCCGCCGCCTCGTCGAGCGCGCGCCCCTCAACTTGGGCGGCCAGGTGCGCCGTCTCGGCGGCGTCTAGCGGACGTAGCTCGATGGACAGGAGCCGGCCCTCGCTGCGGAGCTGCTGCGTCAGCGCCGCCAGGGGCGCGGGGGACAGCGCCTCTTCGCTGCGCGCCGTGCCGACGATGAGCAGCCCGCCCCGCGGCTCGAACCGCAGCAGGAAGTGCAGCCACTCCAGCGTCTCGGAGTCGCACCACTGCAAGTCATCTATCCAGAGCAGCAGCGGACGCGGTGCGGCCAGAACGGCGCGGGCCAGGGCCTCGAAGAAACGCTGGCGCTGGCCGTACTCGGCGATTGGCTCGGGGCGCGACAGCGTCGGCGTTTCGCTCAGCAGCTCCGGCAGCAGGCGGCTGACCTCGGTGAGCCACACGTCGCCGAGGGTCGCAAGATGCGGCCGCAGGGCCGCGCCGCGCAGCCAGCCGCTGATCGGCGCGAGGGACAGGCGGCCCTCCGCCGCGTAGGAGCGGGTATAGGCGGCGCTGGCCCCCTGGCGCTGCGCCCAGGTGAACAGCTCCTCGGCGAGACGCGACTTGCCGATGCCGGCTTCGCCCTCGATGAGCGCCACCTGAGCGGGGGCGTCCACATCGCGCCAGGCCGCCAGCAGCCGCCGCCACTCGGCCTCGCGCCCCACGAGCGTGGGCGGCGCTTCGGGGGGCGTCTCGCGGGCCAGGCGGGCGGGCGGGGCGGCGAGCAGCTCGCGCGCGGCCGCGAAGCCTTGACGCAGCGCCTCGCCCGGCTCAAGCCCTAGCTCGTCGCGGAACGTCGCGCCGGCGGCGAGATAGACCCGGCGGACGGCGGCGCGGTCGCGCACCAGGGCGTGCAGGCGCATCAGCAAGACGTAGCCGGTTTCATCCAGGGGGTCGAGGCGGACAAGGGCCTGGGCGACCTGAATGCCTGCCGTGTACTCCCGCTCCTGTTCGAGCAGCCGCGCCAGGCGAGCATGGGCGGCGCGGCAAAGCTCGCGGAGCCTGTCGCGCTCTGGCGCAATCCAGTCGTCGTAGCACGCGGGCAGCAGGTCGCCCTGGTAGACGGCGAGCGCCTGCTCCAGGGCGCGGCGGGCGGCCTTGGCGTCGCCGGTCTGCTCGGCGGCGTCCGCGTCGCGCAGGGCCGCGTTGAAGGTGAGGACGTCAATCTCCTGCGGGCCGTCGGCGCGCCAGGTGATGCTGGCGGGGTCAATCGTGAGATAGTCGTCGGCGTGGGGGAGCGCGTGGCGAAGCTGGAACAGGAGCTGGCGGAGGTTGTTGCGGGCGTGGGTCTCCGGGGTGTCGGGCCAGAGCTGGAAAGCGAGGTGCTGGCGCGATTGGGGCAGGTCGGGGTGGAGGCAGAGGGCGGCGACGAGCGCTTGAAGGCGCGGGGTGTGCAGGGCGGCGACCGGGCCGGCCGCATGGTCAACCCGGAAGCCGCCGAGCAGGGTGACACGAAGCACAGGGGACGTCATGTGATCGCCTCGATCGCCTCTCCCCCCTCTGAAGATAAGCCTGGGCTATTTTGCCAACGGCTGGTAGAGACGCGCCATGGCGCGTCTCTACCGTATGGTGCGTCTCTACGATGATTACGGCTCGGTCGCCGCCTCTTCGGGTGTGTGATAGTCGCCGAACTGGGCGCGCAGCACCTTCTTGTCGAACTTGCCGACGCTCGTCTTCGGCACCGCCTCGATGAACACGATGTCGTCGGGCAGCGACCACTTCGGGAACAGCGGCGTGAGATAGGCGTATAGCTCGTCCTTCGTCAGGCTATCCCTGTACTCTGGCTTGGGTACGACGCACGCCAGCGGCCGCTCCTGCCACTTCGGGTTCGGGATGGCGATGACGCTGGCCTCCAGCACCTTCGGATGCGCCATGATCGCGTTCTCAAGCTCGACGCTGGAGATCCACTCGCCGCCACTCTTGACCAGGTCGCGGATGCGGTCCACGATCTGGATGAACCCCTCGGCATCAATGTTGACCACGTCGCCGGTGCGGAACCAGCCGTCCTGGAAGGCTTCGGCCGATTGCTCGTCGTTGTAGTAGCTGCCGATGATCCACGGCCCGCGCACCTGAAGCTCGCCGACCGACTCGCCGTCCCACGGCAGCTCGACGCCCTCCTCGTCCACGACGCGCACCTCGACGCCGGGCACCGGGCGGCCGGTCTTGGCGCGCAAGGCGATGCGCTGCTCCAGCGGCAGGTCGAGCTGGTAGCTCTTGAGGTGGCTCATCGCGCCGACTGGGGACATCTCGGTCATCCCCCAGCCCTGCACCATCGTGACGCCGTACTTCTTCTCGTAGTTCTCGATGAGGGACTTCGGCACGGGCGCGCCGCCGGCGATGATGGCGCGCAGGCTGCTCAGGTCGCGCGGCTCCCTGTCCATGACCTGGCCCACGCCGATCCACAGCGTCGGGACGCCGGCGGCCAGCGTGACCTTCTCCGTCTCGATGAGGTCGGCCAGGTCGGGCGGGGTCAGGAACTGGCCGGGGAAGACGACAGTCGCGCCGAGCATCGTGGCGACGAAGGGCGTGCCCCAGGCGAGGACGTGGAACATCGGGACGACGGGCATGAACACGTCGCGCTCGGTGATGCCGAAGTTGTCGGCCATGCCGAGGCCCATGGCGTGCAGGAAGATGGCGCGGTGGGAGTAGACGACGCCGCGCGGGGCGCCGGTCGTGCCGGAGGTGTAGCACATCGCGGCGGCTTCCCCCTCCTGGAGCTGCGGCCACGCGAAGCCGGGGTCGCCGCTCGCCACCAGGTCTTCGTAGGCGTAGACGGGGCTGAGGGTCGTGCCTTCCGGCACTTTGTCGCCCATGATGACGTAGAAGCGAACGTTCTTGAGCGCCGGGGCGAACTTCTCGACCAGGGGCAGAAGCGTCGGGTCCACGAAGATGACCTGGTCGGCGGCGTGTTGCGCGATGAACGCGACCTGGTCGGCGGCGAGGCGGATGTTGAGGGGGTGGAGGACGGCGCCCATGCACGGCACGGCGAAGTACAGCTCCAGGTGGCGGGTGTTGTTCCAGGCGAACGTCGCCACGCGCTCGCCGCGCCGGATGCCCATGCGCTCCAGGGCGCTGGCGAGGCGGGCGGCGCGCTCGGCGATCTGGGCGTAGGTGAAGCGCTCCATGCCGCCGGGGACTTTCGTGGACACGACCTTGTTGGGGAAGAGGCGGCGCGCCCGGTCGAGCAGGGGCGTCAGGGTGAGCGGGTAATCCATCATCTGCCCGAGCATCATGTCCTCCTTGACATTTGGCTGGCGGATCGTGGTAGGGGCAGGTTTCAAACCTGCCCCTACTCCACCGCGATCTCACGGGTCTACGCGGACGCTGTAGCCGGTCGTCTGGGTGGTGACGGGGGCGGCGCCGGCGACGACGAGGATGGCCTCGGTAAAGTCGGTGCCCATGCCGTCAATCGTGAAGTCGGCGCGGCCGTCCGGCCCGACGGGGATCGCCCGCACGGTGGGGGTGTCGCCGCGCTTCTCGATGAGCTGCACCAGGTAGCGCTGCGGCACGACGCCGTTGGTGCGCACCCAGCCCTCGGTCTTCCACCCACCGTCGCCCTTCTCGAAGTCCTCGCTGTACTTCAGCTCCGGGATGCGGATGTCGTCCACGGCGAAGCCGTTGAGGTTGACGGCGTCGTCGTTGATCTGCTGGAAGCGGATGAGGATCTTCTTGCCGGCGTAGGGCGTCAGGTCGGCGGTTTCCTCGACCCACTGCGGGTTGTCCTTCTCGCCGCTCTGCCCCGTCAGGCCCGGCCCGAAGGCGTTGCCGTTGGGATTCGTATCTGTCATGCGCGACGTTTTGAGCAGGTCCCACGTCTGGCCGTTGTCGGTCGAGACCTCGACGTAGCCGTAGTCCCAGTCCTCCTCGATGTCGTACCACGTGGCGAACTGGAGCGTAGCGTTCTTGACGCCGCTCAGGTCGAAGGCGCGGGACATGCTCGTGGCGACGTTGTCGCCGCGGTTCGACCACATCATGGTGTCGCCGCTGTGGGCTGCCGTCGGGATGAGCGGCGTGACCGTTTGCCCCTGGAAGTGGACGTTCAGCGCCTGCGGCCCGGTCAGGCGCAGGTACTCCGCGCCGTACTGCGTCACCTGGCCGTCGTGGCTGTCGCCCCGCGTCAGGTCGGCGGCGTTGGGCAGCCGCGTCTGGACGTCGGGGTAGCCGTAGCGGCCGTCGGCGAGCTTCGGGTTGTCCAGGTAGTTGGCGATGAGCCAGTCCTGGAACACCGCCTCGAAGGTGACGCCGGTGTTGCGCTTCTTCAACACATCCTCGATGGTGGCAATGCCGACGTTCTGGTCGGCGACCACATCCTTGATGAAGTCCGCGCCGAAGCGGTCGTAGAGGTAGGCGGCGAACAGGTAGCCCGCGCCGTAGTGGGCGTACTGGTTGGGCGGCTCGGACCAGGCGGTGAGCTGGAGATTGGGGTTCGCCAGGAAGGAGCGCGTGTGCTGCGAGGGGCCGTAGCCGTTGAGCTGGGCGGCCAGCTCCGAGAAGCCCTCGTTGATCCAGCTCGTCTGACGCACGTTGTGGTTCTGGTGGATCATGTGCTGGAACTCGTGCGCCAGCGTCGCCTCGTAGGCCTGGGAGCCGATGGGGAAGGCGGCGGTGTTGATGTAGAACATCTCATGCTGGTTGCTGTACTGGTTCACCGCCGTCGGGTAGGTGTCGGCGCTGGAGAAGTAGCCGCCGACGTGGGAGCCGGGCAGCTTGCCGTTGAGGATGACCAGGCGCTTGTCGCCGTCAATCCCCGGCGACGCCTCCTCGCCGAAAATCTTGCGGTCGGTGGGATAAATCTTGCTGGAGAAGATGTCGGCCGAGCGCTTGATGCCGTCGTCGCTGGCGTCCACACCGTCCTCGACCCACATATAGACGTTGGGCGCGATGTAGCGGAGCGTCGCCGTCACCTGGTAGTACTTGTTGTTGTCCTGGTCGTTCACCCAAAACTGGGCTTTGTCCCCGACCTTGTGCGGCTCGGCGGTCTTGCGGACGACGCGGGGGATCGGCCCCTTCACCTTCTTGAGCTGCTGCGTCAGGGTGAACAGGTCGCGGGCCGGCAGCTGGGCGCTTTCCAATAGAGCGACGATGTCCGGGGCGGGGGTCAGGCTGGGCGTCGGAACGACGCGGGGGGCGGTGGGCTTCGGCCCCGCGCCTGCAGCGGGGGCGGCCGGTGTGACCGGGGTAGCAAGGAGGGCCGGCTCCGGCGTCTCAGTGGCCGGGGCCGTAGGGGCGGGTTTGAAACCCGCCCCTACCGTGGGTTTTGGATCCGCCCCGAGGGCGGGTTGCAAACCCGCCCCTACCGTGGGGGATGGGCCGAGGACGACGGACATGACGCGCGGCACGCTGTACCAGGCGGCGCCGGCAGCCGCGCACAGCACGCACACGCCGAGAATGATGGCAAGACCGATGATCAGAGGAAGACGGGAACGCTGCACGAAGACTCCTATGCCTCAGGGAAGGCCGGGCCGACCCTGGTTGAACTCTGCCGAGCGCGTCCCGAGGGTGACGGTGATGTCGGCTGTCTTGCCGTCGCTGTGGATGACCGTCAGGGCGACCTTCTCGCCGGGTTTGTGGGGCGCGAGGAGCGTCGTCAGGCTGTGGATCTCGTCCACGGGCGTCTTGTTCACGGCGACGATGACATCGCCGTCGAACAGGCCGGCCATGAAGGCCGGGCTAGACGGCACGACCGAGGCGACGAGCGCGCCCTGGCCGGGCGTGAGCTTGCGGGTCTGGGCCACGTCGCCCGGGACGGCCGCCGCCTGCACGCCCAGGTACGCCCCGCCGTCCTGCGACGGGGCGATGAGGCTGGGGCGCTGCGGTGTCGCGCCCGACGGGGGGCGCGGCGTGGGCGAGGGCGCTGTCTTCGGCGCGGCCTGCGGCGTGGCCCCGCCCGGTTGGCCGGTCGCGGGGGCGCGCGGTGTGGCGGGCGCGGCGCCGGGCGCGGCTGGCGTCGCCGGCGCTGCGCCGGGGCCGCTGGGGGCGGGCGCGCCGCCGGCGGGCGGCTGGCCGAGGGTCGCGGTCAGCGGGACGTTCTGCCCGTTGCGGAATACGGCCAGGGCGATCTTGTCGCCTGGCTTGCGGCCGCTGATGGCGTCGGCCAGGGCGTAGGTGTCGCTGAGGGGCTTGCCGTCCACGGCGGTGATGACGTCCATCGGCTGCAAGCCCGCCTGCTCGGCCGGACTGCCTGGCACGACCTCGCCGATGATCGCGCCCTGGGTGACGGTGATGCCGGCCTGGGCTGCGATGTCCGGGGTCAGCATGTTATAGCGGACACCCAGATACGCGGTGGGCTGCTGGGCGCGGGGCGTTGCGCCGCCGGACGGGGCCGCGCCGCTGGAGGGCGTCGCCGCGCCGCCAGGCCGCTGCGTCGGCTGCGCCGGCGGGGTCGTCTGCCCGGCCGCCCCGGATCGGCCGGGGGTGGCCGTGGCCGCTGCGCCGGGCTGCGCCGTGCCGCGCCGCTGCGCGTCCTGGAGCTGGCTCTGGAGCGACTGGATGTCGCGCTGGGCCAGCGTTCGCCCGGTGACGAAGCCGCCGACGCCGGCCAGGAAGCTGCCGCCGATGCAGCCAATGAGCACACTCAGAATCACGATGCCCGTCAGGGCCAGGCCCGACAGGCGCATGCCGCTGGAGGGCGGCTGGGGTGGGGGCGCTGAGTCCATATATTCCTCCTCTGTCCATCAATCTGCGGTATTCAGTATAATGGAAACAGGTACACAGGGCAATTCGCCCTGCGCACCTGTTCCTTCCTCCCCGACTGCCATATGTCGTCCAGGGTAGGGGCGGGTTTGAAACCCGCCCTACGACACTGCGAAATCAACCCTGGCCGGCCGGCGCACCCAGCGTGACCTCGATGGTCTCGCTCTGGCCCATGCGCCAGACGGTGAGTTTGACCTTGTCGCCGGGCTTGTGGCCGCTCAGGGCGTTGATGAGGGTGTAGGTGTCGCTGAGCGGCTTGCCGTCCACGGCAGTGATGACGTCCATCTGCTGGAGGCCGGCCTTCTCGGCCGGGCTGCCGGCGACGACCTCACCGATGGCAGCGCCCTGCAGATCGGTGATGCCGAACTGCTCGGCCATGTCGGATGTCAGCGCCGTGTAGCGGATGCCGAGGTAGACGCCCAGGGAGGGCTGGGCCTGCTCGCTGCCGTCGGGCGTCTCAGCGTCGTCGTCCTGCTGCGGCTGCGCCGGCGTCTGCGGATTGACGCCGCTCGGCGGGGTCTGGCGGTTGCCCCGGCCGCCGAAGGGCGTCTGCGGGTTAGCGCTGCCGGGCTGAGTCTGCGGATTGACGCCGGGCTGGGTCTGCGGGGTCGTGCCGCCGGGCTGGGTCTGGCGGTTGCCGCCGGGCTGGGTCTGCGGGGTCGTGCCGCCGGACAGGGCCGCCGGGCTGCTCGGCTGCGCCTGGGCGTTGGGCAGGAGCGTTGCGGCGGCGCGCGCTGTGTTGCGTCCGGCGAGGAAGCCGCCGGCGCCGCCGACAAGCGCGCCGAGCAGCAGGCCGAGCAGCAGCGCCAGGATGATGATGCCGGTGAGGGCGAGGCCGGACAGGCGGAAGCCGCCGGTCGGTGGGTTGGTTGGTTGCGTGGTCACTGGTTCCTTACTCCGTTATCTGGAAATTCTGTAACGATTGCGTTGCCGTCGCATAGAGACGCGCCATGGCGCGTCTCTACGCCAACGATATCTACCCGCTCGTCGCCGGTCGGCGGCTGAGCGTCACGGTCAGGCTGAGGCTCTGCCCGCTGCGGGTGATGTTGACCGTCACCGAGTCGCCGACGCTGTGGGTCGCCAGCAGCGCCTGAACCGAGATCTCCGGGTTCACCGCGACCCCGTCCACGGCGGTGATGATGTCGCCCTGCTGCAGCCCGGCCTTGGCCGCGCCGCTGTTCTGCTCAACCGTGGCGACCTGCCAACCGTTCGCGGCTTCCTTCAGGCTGACGCCCATGTAGGGGAACTCGACCTGCTTGCCGGCGATGAGCTGGTTGGCGACGGTGCGCACGATGGCGCTGGGGATGGCGAAGCCCAGGCCCTCGGCGGGGCCGGTGCGGCCCTGGCCGCGCTCCACCATGCTGTTGATGCCGATGACCTCACCGTTCAGGCTGACCAGCGGCCCACCGGAGTTGCCTTCGTTGATGGGGGCGTCGGTCTGGATGAGGTTGCCCATGCCGCCAAGCTGGCGGTTGGTGCCGCTGACGACGCCGGTCGTCACCGAGTTGGTGTACTGGCCGAGGGCGCTGCCGATGGCGATGACGCGCTCACCCGCCACCAGCTTGTTCGAGTCGCCCAGCACGGCGTAGGCCGGGATGGGGCTGTCCACCTGGATGACCGCGAGGTCAGAGGTCGGGTACGTGCCGACGAGGTGGGCGCTGGCGGTGCCGCCGTTGTCGAAGCGCACCTGGAACTGCTGCGCGCCCTGGACGACGTGGTTGTTGGTTACGATGTGGCCTTGCTGGTCTACGATGACACCAGAGCCTTCGCCGATCTGCGTGGCGATGCGCACGACGGCGGGCTTGACCTTGGCGACGGCGGCAATGATGTCATTGCTGCCGCTGCCGGACGCGGACGGGGCGGGGGCCGCCGGAGCCGCTGGGGCCGCGGGAAGCGCGGGCGCGGCGGCGGGGAGCTGCGGCTGGACTGTGGCCGGGCGCGCTGTGATCTGCGCCGCCGTGGGTTTCGGGGCAAACGCCATCGCCAGGCCAAAGCCGACGATGCC
This sequence comes from Anaerolineae bacterium, assembly GCA_046328525.1. Classification (GTDB taxonomy): domain Bacteria; phylum Chloroflexota; class Anaerolineae; order Epilineales; family JAHCIE01; genus JBDHWG01. The sequence continues at coordinate 18,688 of JAXLWK010000014.1, read as the reverse complement.
GCCCGTAATGCCGGCGACGAGCGCGACGATGAGCACGCCCAGACTGGCGATCACCACCAGGGTGTTGCGTGATGTTGACATTCAATCCTCCGTGCGATACTGTACCACTGAAAGAATGGCACGTTGGGCTAAGAATGGACTGAGATTGGGATAAAAGCCGGGTGAGATTTGGGTGAGAAGGGGTTAAGCTGCATGGTGAGGGGTCTGGACTGCGCCTGGTGGCGGCCCAGATACCGAGAGCAACGGGGCATGACAGAGGACGTGAAGTTGCTAACCAAGAGTATAGAAACGCCAAGGCGCAAAGACGCAAAGGGAAAAATCCTGTTGTCTTTCTTTGCGCCTCTGCGCCTTGGCGTTCCTATCTTCTTCCTTGAGTCGGTGGCGACGACGGGCGACGACGCGGCGCGGGCGGAACTTATGCGGAGGAGACGGGGTGATGGGCAGCGGTTTCTGGCTGGGCGACGGGCAGGGTGAGGGTGAAGACGGTGCCGACGCCGACTTCGCTGGCGACTTCAAGGCGGCCGCCGTGGGCCTGGGCGATCCACTGGGCGATGGACAGGCCCAGACCCGTGCCGCCCTTCTCCCGCGACCGCGCCTTGTCCACGCGGTAGAAGCGCTCGAAGACGTGAGGCACGTCCTCGGCGGGGATGCCGACGCCCGTGTCGCGCACGCTGACGCTGACCCAGTCGTTGTCGCGTTCTAGGCCGAGGGTCACGCTGCCGCCGGGCGGCGTGTACTTGATGCCGTTCTCGACCAGGTTGAGCAGGAGCTGGCGCAGGCGGTCGGTGTCGCCCATGACCGTGGCCTGATCCTCCGCGCCGAGGCGCACCGTGACGCTGCTGCCCGTCTGCTCGGCGATGATGCGCCCCTGGCGGTAGACCTCTAGCAGCAGGCCGTCCAGCTCGATCGGGGTGGTCTGGAGCGTCACGCCGGCGTCGGCCTGGGCGAGCAGCAGCAGGTCGCGCACGAGGCGCGACATGCGCTCGGTCTCGCTTTGCATGTCGGCGAGGGAGTCGGGGTCGGCGTGGCCGCTGCGCTTGATGAGCGCCAGGTTGCCGCGAATGGTGGTCAGGGGCGTGCGCAGCTCGTGGGACACGTCGGCGATGAAGCGCTGCTGCGTGCTGAACAGCGTCTCGATGCGGTCGAGCATGAGGTTGAAGATCTCGGCCAGGCGCGTGACTTCGTCCTGGGGCGCTTTCGTCGGCACGATGATGCGGCGGCTGAGGTCGTCAGTCTGGGTGATGCGCAGCGCCGTCTGGGTCACGCTGTCTATGGGACGCAGCGCGGCCTCGGCCAGGAGCGTGCCGACGAGGGCGGCGATGGCGAGGGCGGCGATGATGCCGGCGACGAGGAGGGTCGCCAGCCGCCGCAGGCTGGCGTAGACGCTGTTGATGATCTGGGCCACCTGGACGTAGCCGGCGACCTGCCCGTCAACCCACACGGCCTGGGTGTAGACGCGCAAGAGGTCGTTGTTGGGCAGGATGGCGGTCAGCACGACGGGCCGGCCGCTGTCCGCGATCTGCTGGATGTCTTCGGACAGCAGGATGGACGTGTCGCGGACGCGGGGGTTCTGATAGCCGACGATGCCGCCGGCATTCGAGAACTGGAGGTAGACCTGGTTGGGGGAAAAGCCCGGCGTGTCCTGCACCGGCGGGCCAAGCTCGACGGTGCGGCCGGTGATGTAGCGGATCAGGACGTCGCGGTTGGCGAGGGCGATGGTGGTCTGGGCGTATGTTTTCAGCTCGGCGTCCACCTGGTCCAGCATCGCGCGTTCCTGGAGGTAATACACCACGAAGGCGAAGCTGACGAGGATGACCGCGAGGAGGCCCACATACCAGATTGTCAGGCGCAAGCGTAGCGACACAGCGGCTCTTTTCCGGCTATTCTTCCCTCAGCACATACCCGACGCCGCGGATCGTCTGGATCAGGCGCGGCTCGCCCTCCGCCTCGAGCTTGGCGCGGAGGTAGCGCACGTAGACTTCGATGATGTTCGACTCGCCGCCGAAGTCGTAGCCCCAGAGCTGATCGTAGATCACGTCGCGGGTGAGGACCTGACGCGGGTGGCGCATGAAAAGTTCCAGCAGATCGTACTCTTTGGCCGTCAGCTCCAGGGCGCGCTCGCCCCGCGTCGCCTGGCGCGCGCTCGGCAGGAGCACCAGATCGGCGAAGCGCAGCACCTCGTCTTGCTCGTCGGCGCTCTTGCCGCTGCGTCGGCGCAGCAGGGCGCGCACCCGGGCGAGCAGCTCGTCGAAGTCGAATGGCTTGACCAGGTAGTCGTCGGCGCCCGCGTCCAGCCCCGCCACCCGGTCGCGCACCGCGTCCCGCGCGGTCAGCATGAGGATGGGCACGTCGGAGGCGGCGCGCAGCCTTCGGCAAACTTCCAATCCATCGAGACCTGGGAGCATAATATCAAGGATGACGAGATCGGGCGGCGTGTCTCGCGCCTGGTTGAGGGCGAGCAGACCATCCGATGCGATTTGCGCCTGGTAGCCCTCGTAAATGAGGCCACGGCGGATCAAGTCAGCGATTTTGGTTTCGTCTTCTACGACGAGAATTTGTTCACCGGCCATGCTGTCCTCGGAGACGAGCTGATTTTCCAACTTGACCATCAATTATACCGCCACGCCGTGGGGACGGCAAGGTCAGATTAACTGCAAACAATTATGAAACAGGAGACCGTGATGCTCAAATCAACGGGTTGGAGACATGTCGTCGCGACAATGATGCTCGCGCGGGAGAGCCATCGCCAGCGCCTCCGACGGACGGCGGTAGAGACGCGGCGGGTAGAGACGCGGTATACCGCGTCTCTACTAACACTCATCGTCGTCATGCTCGCCCTTGCGGCGTGCAGCGCCAACACCCCCATGAGCATGCCGGCGAGCGCGCCGGCCGCTGGCGCGCCTACCGGCCAGGGCGCGAGCGCCACGGCCGGCGCGCTGCAGATCAACGATGCGTGGGCGCGGGCCGCCGCCGAGGGCATGACGGGGGCGGTGTACTTCACGGTGCGCAACACAGGCAGCACGCCGGACCGCCTGATCAAGGCGCAGAGCAGCGTCGCCAAGTCGGTCGAGACGCACACGACGGTGATGAAGGACAACGTCATGAGCATGCAGCCCGTGGACGGCTACGACATTCCGCCGGGCGGCGAGCTGGTGCTGAAGCCGGGCGGGAACCACATCATGCTCGTCGGCATGAATAAGGACGTCAAAGCCGATGAAAGCGTGACGCTCACGCTGCAATTCGAGAAGGCCGGCCCGGTGGACATCACGGTCAAGGCCCGCCAGCCGTAGAAACACATTCCTCACCCCCGGCCCCTCTCCCATTTTGGGAGACGGGCCGGGGGTGGGATGACAAAGGAGGTCATCATGGAGTATCGTCACCTGGGACGGACGGGCTTGAGAGTGTCCGAGCTGTGCCTCGGCACGATGCAGTTCGGCTGGACGACGGACGAGGCGTCGGCGTTCGAGGTCATGGACGCCTACGTCGAGGCCGGCGGCAATTTCGTGGACACCGCCGACGTCTACTCGCGCTGGTCGCCGGGCAATCCGGGCGGTGTCGCCGAGGAGATCATCGGCCGCTGGATGAAAGCGCGGGGCAATCGCCGCGCCATCGTCGTCGCCACCAAGGTGCGCGGGGCGATGTGGGACGGGCCAAACGGCGAGGGCCTGAGCCGGGCGCACATCATGCTCGCCGTCGAGGACAGCCTGCGGCGGCTCGGCATCGAAACCATAGACCTCTACCAGTCCCACTGGTTCGACGCCGCGACGCCCATCGAGGAGACACTGCGCGCCTACGACGACCTGGTGACGCAGGGCAAGGTACGCTACATCGGCTGCTCCAACTATCCGGCGTGGCGGCTGTGTCGCGCCCTGTGGGCGAGCGATGTCGAGCACCTGGCGCGCTACGACTGCCTCCAGCCGCACTACAATCTCGTCCACCGCGACGAGTTCGAGCGCGAGCTGGCGGAGCTGTGCGCCGATCAGAGCCTCGGCGTCATTCCCTACAGCCCGCTGGCCGGCGGCTTCCTGACCGGGAAGTATCGCAAGGACGCGCCGCTGCCGGACAGCCAGCGCGTCCGCAGCGCCGGGCGCTACATGAACGACAAGGGCTGGGCGGCCCTCGACGCGCTGCTGGCGGTCGCCGACGGGCGCGGCGCGACGCCCTCCCAGATCGCCCTGGCGTGGCAGCTCACACAGCCGGTCATCACCTCGCCCATCATCGGCGCGAACAACGTCGGCCAGCTCCAGGACGCCCTCGGCGCGGTCGGCATGCGGCTGACGGCGGAGGAGATGGCGCGGCTGGATGAGGCGAGCACTCAATAACTTGCTTGCGTCTGCCGCCGATTTCGATTATGATTGAGGGAATCGGTGGATACATTATCGCTCCCGCTGGATGCCCGCATCCAGCGGCGTCTGTCGGATTTGCCAATCCGGGAGCGAAGTGTTGATCTACGACGAATTGCGCCACGATGCGCCGCCGAACGGTCAAGGGAGAAGTCAACAATGGCAACGGCAGTTGTGGGGGCGGCGCCGCAGGCGGCCGCCGCCAAAGAGCGAGAGATCGTCAACGATTTCGCCATCGTCGCCGCGACGGTCAATGGCACCGGCTCGGCGACGGCGAACAGCACCCTGTTGCGCGCCCTGTTCCACATGGGCATTCCGGTCGCGGGCAAGAACTTATTCCCCTCCAACATCTATGGTCTCCCCACGTGGTACACCATCCGCATCAGCAAGGATGGCTACCTTGCCCGCCGCGAAGGCACCGAGGTCCTCATTGCCTTCAATGAGCGGACGGTGGCCCAGGACCTCGCGAACCTTCCCGGCGGCGGCGTATGCTTCTACTCGGACGAGCTGAAGACGTTCAACCCGAGCCGCGACGACATCTATTACTACAAGTTGCCTGTCAAGGAAGTCGTCAAGGAGATTACGAGCGAGGCGCTATCCTCCGGCCTCATCCACAAGGAAGAGATCGCCAAGCTCAAGGACTACCTGCCGAGCATGACGTATGTCGGCGTGGTGGCCCAGATGCTCGGCATCGAGATGGAGGAGCTGCGCAAGGCGCTCAGCACCCACTTCCGGGGCAAGAGCAAGCCTATCGAGCTGAACTACGGCGTCGTCAGCCACGCGGCGCAGTGGGCGCGGGAGAACCTGACCAAGCAGGACCCCTACCGCATCGAGCGCATGGAGTTGACCGCCGACAAGATCATGATTGACGGCAACACGGCGGCGGCCCTGGGCGCGCTGTATGGCGGCATGACCGTCGCCGCCTGGTATCCCATCACGCCGGCGTCGAGCCTGGCCGAGAATCTGGCGAAGTACGCGCCGCGCCTGCGCATGGAGAACGGCAAGGCCACCTACGCCATCGTTCAGGCCGAGGATGAGCTGGCCGCCCTCGGCATGGTGATGGGCGCGGGCTGGGCGGGGGCGCGGGCCATGACCTCGACCTCCGGCCCCGGCATCTCGCTCATGGCCGAGTTCGCCGGCTTTGGCTTCTACACCGAGATTCCCGCCGTCATCTGGGATGTCATGCGCATGGGGCCAAGCACCGGCCTCCCGACGCGCGTCTCCCAGGGCGACATCCTCTCGACCTACTTCCTCAGCCACGGCGACACGCGCCACCCGTGCCTGCTGCCGGGCAGCGTCAAGGAGTGCTTCGAGTTCGGCGCTTCGGCCTTCGACATCGCCGAGGAGTTGCAGACGCCGGTCTTCGTCCTGAGCGACCTCGACCTGGGGATGAACCTGTGGCTCAGCGACCAGTTCGACTACCCGACCGAGCCGATCAACCGGGGCAAGGTGCTCGACGCGGAGGCGGTGGAGCGGATGCAGGCCTGGGGGCGGTACAAGGATGTGGACGGCGACGGCGTCCCGTATCGCACGCTGCCCGGCACACCCAGCGCGAAGGCCGCCTACTTCACCCGCGGCTCCGGCCACAACGAGTACGCCCAGTACACTGAGCGCGGCGACGACTGGGTGAAGAACATGGATCGCCTGTTCAAGAAGCACCAGACGGCCAAGACGCTCGTGCCGCAGCCGATCGTCGAGCAGAACCCGAATGCCAGGATTGGCCTCATTACCTACGGCTCCAACGACCCCGGTGTCCGCGAGGGCCGCGACCGCCTGGCGAAGGAAGGTGTCGAGACGAGTTACCTGCGCCTGCGCGCCCTGCCCATTACCGACTCCGTCCGCGAGTTCATCGCTGCTCACGACCGCACCTACGTTATCGAGATGAACCACGAGGGGCAGATGGCGATGCTGCTGCGCATGGATCTGCCCGACCTGGCGACGCGCATCGTCTCTATCGCCTTCTCGGACGGCCTGCCGATCACCGCCCGCTTTGTGATGCAGAATGTGGTCGCCAACGAGAAAATCGTCGGCGGCGTGGCGCAGTAGCCAGGAGGAGAGGGAAGCATGGACACAGTAACCCGCGCCCCAGGCAACGGCAAGACCAATGTCAACGTCCTGGGCCTGGAGAAGACCGCGTACAAAGGCGGCGTCTCGACCCTGTGCCGCGGCTGCGGCCACGACTCTATCTCGTCGCGCATCATTGACGCCGCGTATGACCTGGGCCTCGAACAGCACCGCATCGTCAAGCTCAGCGGCATCGGCTGCTCCAGCAAGTCGCCCGCCTACTTCCTCGGCCTGTCCCACGGCATCAATGGCCTCCACGGTCGCATGCCGACGCTGGCGACGGGCGCGGTGATGGCGAACCACACGCTGCTCGCCATCGGCGTCAGCGGCGATGGCGACACGGGCAGCATCGGCCTCAGCCCGTTCAAGCACATGATGCGCCGCAACGTCCCGATGGTGTACATCGTGGAGAACAACGGCGTCTATGGCCTGACCAAGGGCCAGTTCTCGGCGACGGCGGACGAGGGCCAGAAGCTCAAGTACGCCGGCGTCAACCCGTTCCCCTCGCTGGACCTGTGCGTCGAGGCGATCGTCGCTGGCGCCGGCTTCGTCGCCCGCTCCTTCGCCGGCGACGCCAAGCAGGTGCGCGAGTTGCTCAAGGCGGCGATGAACTACAAGGGCACCGCCGTCCTGGACATCATCAGCCCGTGCGTGACGTTCAACAATGACCCGGAGTCGAACAAGAGCTACGACTACGGCAAGGACAAGGAAGCGCCGCTGCACGACATCGCCTTCATCCAGCAGTTCGACGAGATCACGGTGGACTACGAGCCTGGCGCGGTGCAGGAAGTCAAGATGCACGACGGCCCGACGATCCTCCTGCGCAAGCTGGAGGAGGGCTACGACCCGACGGACCGCCTCGCGGCGCTGTCGCGGCTCGAAGAGGCGCGCGCCAAGCAGGAGTTCATCACCGGCCTGCTGTACTTCGACGAAGGCCGCCCGACGCTGCCCGAGCTGGAGAACATCGTGGACACGCCGCTGGCCCTCCTGACGGAGGAGCGCGTGCGCCCGTCGCGGGAATCGCTCCAGAAGCTGATGCGGGAATTCATGTAGGCTGATGACCGAGCGCGAGGCGCGGCGGCCCGCTGGCTGCCGCGCCTTTGTGTTCGTGAGCCGGAAGGACCCATTGTGGACACACTCTATGTTCGCACGCCCATTATCGACTCGCTGCCCCTGAGCCGGCGCTGGGGGCGGCCCGTCTATCTCAAGCTGGAGAGCGCCCAGCCGTCCGGCTCGTTCAAGAACCGGGCGCTCGGTGCGCTATGCCAGGCGGGCGCGGCCAACGGCGCGACGCGCTTCGTCTCATCGTCCGGCGGCAACGCCGGCTTCTCCGCCGCCTACTGCGGCCGCCGCCTGGGCCTGCCGGTGACGGTCTTCGTCCCCTCGACCACCCAGCCCCGCTTTCACGAGCTGATCGCGGCGCAAGGCGCGGACGTGCGCGTCGCCGGTGCGGTGTGGGACGAGACGCACGCGGCGGCGGTCGCGTTCGCCGAGCAAACCGGCGCGCTCTACGTGCACCCCTTCGACCACCCGACGGTCTGGCGCGGCAACGCGACGATGATTGACGAGATCGCCGAGGACTTCGGCAAGCCGGGCGCGGTCATCTGCTCCGTCGGCGGCGGCGGGCTGCTGTGCGGCGTCGCCGAGGGGCTGGAGCGCCAGGGCTGGCATGACGTGCCGATCCTGGCCGTCGAGACGGAGGGCGCGGCGTCCTTCGCCGCCTCGCTCAAGGCGGGCCGTCTCGTAACCCTCGACCGCATCACGAGCATCGCCACGACGCTGGGCGCGAAGACGGTGACGCCGCAGGCCCTGGCGTGGGCGCAGCAGCGTCCCATCGCGTCGGCCCTCGTCAGCGACGCGCAGGCCGTCGCCGCGTGCGTTGCCTTCGCCGACGACCACCGCATCCTCGTCGAGCCGGCGTGCGGCGCGTCCCTTGCCGTCGCCTACGAGGGCATGGATATCCTGCCCGGCGCGGACCCGGTCGTCATCATCGTATGCGGCGGTGTGGGTGTCGACACGCGCGCGCTGGCGGCGTGGGCAGCGTAGGCGACCCCGTCACTGCGACGTGGACCACTGGAGAGCTTAGCATGACCACACTCTCGCGGCCCCGCCGCTGGGTCAGCGCCGCAACACAGCGCGTGACATCGAGCTGGGCCGGTTCCCGGCTGATGCTCCGTGTCGCCCACCGCGCTGACGCCCTGACGCTGCGGCTCACCCGCGGCCGGTACAGCATGACGAGCGTGCTCACGGATCAGCCCCTCATCACCCTGACGACCACGGGCGCTAAGAGCGGCGCGCCGCGCAGCGTCCCGCTCCTTGCCATCCCCGACGGCGACAGCATCCTCCTCATCGCGTCGAGCTGGGGGCAGACGCGCCACCCCGCGTGGTACCATAATCTGCGCGCCCACCCGGAAGCCATCGTGACCCGCGACGGGCGCAGCCAGAGCCACATCGCGGAGGAGGTGACGGGCGAGGAGCGCGAGCGGTGCTGGGCGCTCGCCACGCAGGTCTACCCCGGCTACGATGCCTACAAGCAGTGGACGAACGGGCGCGCGATCCCCGTGCTGCGGCTGACGCCTCAAGGACGGGGCTAATTTGCGGCGGCCCCCGAATCGTGCTATAGATTCAGTCAGCTATTTGCTTCGCGGCCTGACCGAGGCTCTATGTCGCTTCACGAGGCTGGTCGAACGTACACGGCGAGAGCGCTTGGCTGGATCAGCCGATTCAGCGTCCCCCTCGCCGTCTTTGCTGTTTCGCGCCTTGGCCTGTTCCTGATAACCTATTTCGGCTTGATCCTCATCCCTCTGGCGAGAAACAGGCAGAGCTGGAGCGTGATGCCGGATAACCTGTTTCTTGACGGCTGGCTACGCTCGGATTCGCTGTGGTACGCCAGTATTGTCAACAAAGGTTACTCCGCCGCCGCCAGCAGCGGTCAGCTCAACACCGCGTTTCTCCCCTTCTACCCCCTCGTCACGCGCATCGTCAAGATCATCATTCCGGATACCTTCATCGCCGGGCTAGTCGTCTCGAACGTCGCGTTTCTCCTGGCGCTGATGGTGTTGTACAGGCTCATCCTGCGCCACTACGACGCCGATGTGGCGGCGCGCGGCGTCGTCCTGCTGGCGGTCTTCCCGTTCTCGTTCTACTTCAGCGCCATGTACACCGAGTCGCTGTTCCTACTCACGGTCGTGCTGGCGTTCTATTTTGGCGAGCGGCAGCAATGGCTTCTGGCGGCCCTGGCCGCCGCCGCCGCCGGCGCGACGCGCGTGGTCGGCATCTTCACGGGGCTGGCGCTGGTCATTCTCTATTTCGAGGTGATTGCCTTCCAGTGGCGCAAGGTGCGCCCGAACATCGCCTGGCTGGCGTTGAGCGGCGCGGGCATGCTGGGGTTCATGGCATACCTGGGGACGCAGTTCGGCGATCCGGTAGCGTTCTATACCGCGCAATCGAGTCCCGGCTGGGGCTTTCACGACTGGAACGAGGCCGTGCAGGTCCTGCGCGATTCCCTCGCGGCGCGATCGCTCCTGTCGGGCCAGTATCGGGCGATGGACCTGATTCACCTGCTCCTGATGCTGGGCGCAATCATCGGCTGCCTCCTCGCCTGGCGCCGGCCGCGCATCAGCTACGCCGTGTGGGGCCTCATCGTGGTAGCCGCGTCTTTCCCGGAGTACGTAGGCATGGGCCGCTACATCTCCGTCGTCTTCCCGCTGTTCATCCTGGGCGGGCTGGCGCTGCGTGACACCCGCTGGTTTCTCGCCGTCGTCTACATCTGCACCCTCTTCCTCGCCTTGTTCACGATCATGTACAGTCACTGGATGTGGGTCACGTAAGCCCCACGTTCGCATGGAGAGTTCAGCATGTACGTTGTGTGTGTGACAGTCTTCGTCAAGCCCGAAAACATCGAGGGGTTCATCGCCGCGTCGCGTCTCAACCACGAGGGCACGCGCCAGGAGCCGGGCAACCTGCGCTGGGACTTCCTCCAGGCGGAGGAGGAGCCGACCCGCTTCTTCCTGTACGAGGTCTACCACTCGAAGGATGACTTCGCCGCGCATCAGCAGACGCCGCACTACCTGGCCTGGCGCGAGACCGTCGCGCCGTGGATGGCGCAGCCGCGCCAGGGCGTTCGCCACCACAGCCTGCTGCCGACCGACGACGACGCCTGGTGAGGGGAGGCGCGCCATGCTCCCATTTGAGTTTGCGACCGCGCAGCGCATCATCTTCGGCCGCGGCGTGTTCGACCAACTCGCGGCCCTCGCCGCCGAGCATGGCCGGCGCGTCTTCCTTGTCGCCAGCGCCCACGCCCTGGCCGACGGTGGGCCGGCGGACCGCCTCGCCGATCAGGCGCGCGCCCTCGGCCTTGCCCTGACGATCCAGTCGGTGGGCGGCGAGCCGGATGTGGCGAGCGTGGACGGGGCGGCGGCGGAGGCCCGCCGCGCCGGCGCCGATGTCGTCGTCGGGCTGGGCGGCGGCAGCGCCCTGGACATGGCGAAGGCCGTCGCCGGGCTGCTGACCAACGCCGGCCCCGTGCTGGACTACATGGAGGTCGTCGGCAAGGGGCTGCCGCTCCAGCAGCCGGCCGCGCCCTTCCTTGCCGTGCCGACGACGGCCGGCCCCGGCAGCGAGGTCACGCGCAACGCCGTCGTCACCGACAAGCGCCAGGCGTTCAAGGCCAGCGTCCGCAGCCCCTCCCTCCTCGCCCGTGTCGCCCTGGTGGACCCGCTGCTCACCGTCAGCCTGCCGCCGGGGCCCACGGCCAGCACCGGCATGGACGCCCTGACCCAGCTCATCGAAGCCTACGTCTCGCGGCGCGCGAACCCCCTCACCGACGCCCTTGTCATGGGCGCGCTGGGGCGCGGAGCGCGCGCCCTGCCGCGCGCGTGGGCCGACGGCGCGGACGTAGCGGCGCGGGAGGACATGTGCCTCGCCAGCCTGTCGAGCGGGCTGGCCCTCGCCAACGCGGCCCTCGGCGCGGTGCATGGCTTCGCGTCACCCCTGGGCGGGCATTTCCCTGTGCCCCACGGCGTCGCGTGCGCCCGCCTGCTGCCGCCGGTCATGGCCGCCAACGTCGCCGCCCTGCGCGCCCTCCCGCCCGACGCGCCGGCCGGCAGTAGCACGGTGAGCGACACGCTGTGGCGCTACGCCCAGGTGGGCATGGCGGTCGTCGGGCCGGTGGACGACGCCATTGACGCGGGAGTCGCGTGGGCCGAGGAAGAGGTCGCGCGGCTGGGCGTGCCCGGCCTGCGTCAGTACGGCATGACCGAGGCCGACCTGCCGACCATGGCGCGCCTGGCCCAGGGCGCGAGCAGCATGAAGGGTAACCCAGTCCCCCTGGACGAGGCGACACTGATCGAGACGCTGCGCCAGGCCCTGGACTAGAGATCTGTTGCGGGTGAGAGGCGCGTTTCGTCGTTGCGCCACCGACGCGGCGGCCTGAAGACCGCCGCTAGAAAATGGAAGCCCAAGGGGCTAGGGCGCGTCTCTGTAGCCCCTCGGGCTTCCATTGGTAGCCGTGGCGTTAACGCCACGGCGGACGCTCGGAGCGACGTTACCGTCACCCTATGTGCAACAATCCACTGGTATAGGAGGTCTATTTCCAGCACCCTTGTCGTTGACACTATGTGCATAACGTGAAAATCTGACGCTTTCCTGACGCAAAACGGGCGCGGAAAGCGTCATAATTTCACATAATTCACGTAATGCGCCACCCCTGCCATCTGTTATATCTTGTGCTTGTAACCAACTTCGGATACGCCGGTGAGCGACACGGCCACGCCAGGAAGGACAGCCAAGATGTTTGATTGCTGGGTCTGGGAGAGACGGCGCGAGGGCCACGCGGATTTCGAGCATACGATTCGGTTGGACAAGCGCGACGCCGAGGAAGCGGAGCGGCGCGCGGCGGACATCCTGCGGCGGCTGGGCGCGGGCGACGGCTCCAACCGCGATGTGGTGGACGACTTCATGCGGCGCGTGGACCGGCGCGCGGACGAGCTGCGCCGCGACGATAACAACCGCCGCCGCTAAGTGTGGCGGCGACAAGGGGACATGGCGCTCCACGCGAGCGCCAGAGCGGGGGGAAAGCAGGGCTGCGCTTGAACGCAGTCCTGCTTTGTTGTCTCGAATGCCGGCCATGGGCCTTGCGCGGGTATGGTATAATTTGTACACCGTTTCGCTATCGAGAAGGCCGACCGTTCCTTCCCTGGAGAGAGACATGACGATTGAGGAACCAACCCTTTCCCCGATTCGCCACGACCACCCCGACGTCCCGAAGGCGATGGATGAACCCCTGGACGTGGACGAGATCGTGTCCCTGACCGAGATGATGTTCGGCCACCTGGACGGCCAGATTAGCCTGGCCGAGTTCAAGGCCCAGATCGCCGTCGCGGTGGACGCCGTCTTCCTGGCCCTCGCCGTCACCATTGACCGCAGCATCCTCGTCAGCCTCCTGACGCCCGATGCCAGCCTGGCCCACCGCCTGGTGTCGGCGCTGTCCATTGCCATGATTGTGGCCCTGCTCGTCTCGGTGTACGGTGCGCTGCGCGTCGCCCGCCCGACCCTGACGGTCATGACGCCGCCCAATCCGTTCTACTTCGTCAACATCCATCACTGGAGCAAGCCGGAGTTCGTCAAGGCGTTCACCGGGCAGACCCGCGCGGAGATGAAGAACAACTTGATGGACGAGGTCTACACCCTGTCGGGCATCGCCCACAGGAAGTTCTCCCGCGTGCGCGTCGCCCTCAACCTGCTCATTGTCGCCATCGCTCTGTGGGCGCTCATTCAGTTCATCCTCCTGGTCGCGCAGTGAAGGAGCCGTCGTCCGCTCCACTGGCCGGCCCCGACGTCATCGTCGTCGGCTCCGGTCCGGGCGGCGCGTCCGTCGCCCGCGACCTGGCCCGCGCCGGCCGCCGCGTCCTCATCCTGGAGCGCGGCAAGGACTACCGCCGCGCCCCCTACTACGGGACGTACCTGGGCGCGATGATCTACACCGACCGCGCCGCGTTCGTCTACACCCGCGAGGGCATCAACATCATCCGCCCGCTCATGGCCGGCGGCGCGACGAGCATGTACTGCGGCTGCTCGGCGGACCCGCCCGCCTGGTTCAAGCGCTACGGCCTGGACGTGGAGCGCTACGCCGCCGACACTGCCGCTGAGCTGGGCATCCGCCCGCTGCCGCCCGATCTGCGCGGCGCCGCCTCGACGCGGCTGGCCGACGCGGCGTCGAGCCTGGGTCAGGACTGGCAGCCGACGCCGAAGTTCATGCACCCAGAACGGGCGCGGCGCTTCGCCTGCGGCGCGCACTGCATGCTCGGCTGCCGCTGCGGGGCGAAGTGGAACGCGGCGGAGTGGATTGACGAGGCGGTCGCGGCGGGCGCGACCTTCGTCACCGGCGCGCACATCGAGCGCGTGCTCGTCGAGGCCGGCGTAGCGGCCGCCGTGACCGGAACCCTCGGCGCGTCGCCGTTCACAGCGCGCGCGCCGGTCGTCGTCCTGGCGGGCGGCGGTATCGGCACGCCGGCCATCCTCCAGCAGTCCGGGCTGCGCGACGCCGGGCGCGGGTTCGCCATTGACGCGACGCTCATGGTCTACGGCGTCGCCGCCGGGCCGACGCAGGGCCACGAGCCGCCGATGACGTATACCTACGAGGACGCCGAGCGCGGCTACATGCTCAGCACCCTGATTGACCCGTGGCTCATGTACCCGGTCATCATGGCCCTCAAGGGGCCGCAATACGCCCTCGCGTGGCCGCGCTGGGGCCGCACCCTGGGGGTGATGATCAAGCTCAAGGACAGCGTTCTGGGCGACGTGCAGCCGGGCGGGCGCATGACGAAACCGCTGACGGCGGACGACCGGCAGCGGCTCGCCCACGCCGAGGGCGTCGCGCGCACCATCCTGCGCCGCGCCGGCGCCGCCGACCACACCCTCGTCACGACGCCGGTTCGCGGGACACACCCTTCGGCGACGGTGCGCGTGGGCGAGATGCTCGACGCGAACCTGCAAACCGCCGTACCCGGCCTCTACGTGTGCGATGCCAGCGTCTTCCCGGAGGCCCTGGCGCGCCCCACCGTCCTGACCATCCTCGCCCTGGGCCGCCGCCTCGCCGCGCACTTACTGAACAGTTAGATAGGAGCGTTCCATGAAATTCGCGTATACTATTCTCTACGTGTCGTCCGTGCCGCGTTCGATGAGCTTCTACGAGGGCGCGCTGGGCCTGACAAGGCGCATGCTCCACGAGAGCGAGACCTACGGCGAGATGGAAACGGGCGGGACGGTGCTGGCCTTCTACGAGATGCAGCAGGCCCAGGCCAATTTCACGTTCCCGATTGGCGACGTCAACCCGGCCGGCCCGCCGCCGCCCGTCGAGCTGGCCTTCGCCACCGACGACGTCGAGGCGACGTACACCCACGCCGTCCAGTCCGGTGCGCTCGCCGTCAGCCCACCCCACCAGATGCCGTGGGGGCAGACGGTCGCCTACATCCGCGACCAGGACGGCTTCCTGATCGAGATTTGCACGCCTATGGGGTAGGCCGGCTGTAATGACCCGGATCTCGCGGCGCCAGTTTCTGAAATGGTCCCTCATCGGCGGCGCATCCTTGATGCTGCCGTCGTCCGCGTTGGCGGCGAACGCCGTGCCCGGCGACGGCGCGTCCGGCCTGGCCGACATCACCTTCATTGACCACTACAACCTGCGCGGCTACTCCGAAGGCCCCGACGCGACGCGCCAGCAGCTGGCGCAGCTCAAGCGTAACCTGGACCAGACCGCCGCCCTCGGCGTGACCCACTACGTGCTGTTCATGGGAGACACGTTCGAGGGCCTGCTCACGTACGATTTCGAGCTGGACGGCGTCGGGCGCGTCGGGCAGGTGTTGCCCCCGGGCGGCGCGGAGCGCACCCGGGCGGCGTTCCTGCGCGACATGACGCGGCAGGCGGTGGATTACGCGACGGCGCGCGGCGTCAAGCTCTACGTCAACACCAATCAGTTCCAGATTGTGAAGCCGGTCTACCGCTTCCTGAGCGAGCGCCTGGCCGGCAGCACCGGCTCGCCGGTCTGCCCCGGCCGCGAGGACACCTGGCGGCTGTATCGCGGCAAGCTCGCCGAGTTCCTGGGCCTGTTCCCGGAGGTCGCCGGCCTCCAGGTGACTGCCGACGAGGCGGCGTACTCGATCCTCGACTGTCAGTGCAACTACTGCCGCCAGCTGGGCGCGCTGGAGCGCGTCAATCGCCTGGCCCGCGAGACCGCCGCGATGGCCGGGCCGCGCGAGGTGCAGATGCGCGCCTGGCAGTTCCTTCCGCCGCTGGACGCTTACGACCCGGCGCGCATGTTCGACGGCCTGCCCGACAACGTCGTCATGTCGCTCAAGCACGTCAACTCGGACTTTCTCCTGAATGGGAAGTTCGACGCCAGGCGGATTGGCGCGGGCGACCCGGCGCGTCAAATCGTCGAGTTCGACGCCTGGCGCGAGTACGACGGCCACAACTATTTCCCGACTTACCTGGGCGATGTGTGGGCTGCGCACACCCGCGCCGCCGCCGACCGCGGCGTCCGCCGCTACGCCGTGCGCCTCAACTGGAACAACGGCGACAACCCCATCTTCGACCTGCCGTGGGGTAATGCCGTCAACGTCCACCTCCTGCAGGGGCTGGCGCGCAACCCCTCGGCCGATGCCGACCGCCTGCTGCGCCGCTTTGTCGCCGAGCGCTTCCCCGCCGAGGCGCGGGCGGCGGCGGCCGCGGTCTACAAGCTCTCCACGGACCTGAAGCGGGCGGCGTACTTCCTGGACGACGACTACCTGGCGCACCACTCCCGCCTCCCCAAGGACCTGGAGCGCACCTCCGAAATCTACGCCACCGTCCAGGACCGCCTGCAAACGGCGGACGACTTCCGCCGCCGCCGCGCCGCCCTCGACGAGGTCTACGCCACGCTCGCCGGCCGCCTCGACGCCCTGGACGGGGGCGCGCCGGCGGAGTGGGTGGCCGGGCTGCGGCGCGGGGCGCGGGTGGACTGGTTCGTCGGCATGGGGCTGCTGAACCAGATGCAGGCCATCTCGCCGGCGCGGGGCGAGGCGGCGCTGGCGGAGCGCATCCTGGACAACGACCGCCGCTGGCAGGCCGAGGACATGCCGAGCTACCTCGACATGCGCGGCCCGATGCCGAAAATCATCCTCGGCGTCGGCTAGATTAAGCCCAATTTAGGCAATTTTAAGAAAATCTCACTTTGAGCCGTATCCAACGCACCCCCTCAACGTTTCTTATGCTAGGAGAACGCGGTGAAGTGATGCCGCCAGACGAAGGAGGTGCATACTGCCCCAGCATTTCTTCTGTCGCCAAGGGACGAGCGGAACTGAGAGGCCGCCCGCCCTACCGTTCATTGCAGTATCCAAGTATCATCAGGGAGGTTAGACACAATGAGACGAGTACTCGTCATCGCCGTTCTGGCGCTGGCCCTGGCATTGGGCCTCGCGCTGGGTGTTGCGCTCGCCTTCGACGGCGGCGCGGCGCAGGCCAGCCCGACACCTGGCAACTATGTCCAGCTGCCGGTGCTCGGCTACATCGGTAACACGAAGGCGGGCGTGGATTGGACCATCGAGGCGCAGAACGTCGGCTCGACCTGGACCAAGATCGCCCTTCTGCTGTTTGCGGAGAACTCTGGCTTCTGCCAGCCGCAGGCGCAGAACCCGTTCAAGATCGAGTGCACGGGCTTGCTCAAGCCGGGCACGAGCTGGGTGTGGACGAGTTCGCAGCTGCCGTCGAGCGCCAAGAGCGCCATCGCCATCAGCTACAACCCGTTCCCGCAGCAGGGCAACATCTGGTGGCGCTGCGAGGACTGGACCAACAGCCTCAACAAGCTCACCTGGCCTGAGGGCTGGCCGAGCGTGAACTCGCTGCCGGGTCAGTTCCCCTTCAACTGGAACCCGTTCTACGGGGAGCCGATTGCGGTCGAAGTCGTGCGCAAGATGCCGGGCAACGCCACCCCGTCGTTCGTGATGGCGGATGCGTACAGCGGCTTGAGCGCGATGCAGGAAGGCCGCTACGACCCGCTGTTCGGCGGCTTCGCGTACTACGCGCCGGTCGTCTACTCGGGCTACAACGGCTGGAACAGCTGGCTCTACATCCAGAACAGCGGCACCGAGTGCACGAGCATCGAGCTGTGGTTCAAGGATCGGGACAGCTGCCTCCGCGCGCAGATCTGCTCCGTGGCCCAGGTGTCGCCTGGCTACTCGGCGCAGTTCAACGTGGCGGGCTGCGTGAGCACCGGCTTCACGGGCAGCGTGTGGATCCGCGCGTCGCAGCCGCTGGGCATCGTGGTCGACCAGATCGGCCAGGATGTTCTGATGAGCTACACGGGCGTGGCGGCGGAGCTGTGCTACGTGTTCAACGGGCAGTGTCTCAGCAGTGGTGGTGGGTCGCAGGTGGCTTACGGGCCGCTGATCTACCGCGAGACCAACGGCTGGGCGACGGTGATCCATGTTCAGAACATGAGCAGCATCGTGGCGGCGAAGGTGAAGGTGTACTTCGTCGACCAGAGCGGCGACATCATCACGACGCTGGTGGACTGGATCTGCCCGCGGGGTGAGACAGAGTTCCCGCTGGCGCTGGTGAACAACCTGCCTGGGCAGTATGTTGGCGCGGTGCGCGTCGAGAGCCAGGCGTGGGAGTCGCCTGGTGACCCGGCCGTGAACGCAGTGCCGATCGCGGCGGTGGCGGAGCTGCTGAACTACAGCAGCCCGACGAAGGTGACGCAGGCGACGGCGTACAACCTGTTCCCAGAGGATCAGGGGTACGTGTGGCAGATCGGCGCGGGTGACGCGAGTGGTCTGCAGGGTGGCGTGGCGGTGATTGGTATCCCGTCGCTGATGCAGCGCGGCAACGCGTACAACATGGTGACGGACGTGGCAATCCAGAACCTGGTGCCGAAGCCGGGCTTCACGGACTTCGTGATGTACGTCTACGACCAGAACGGGTTGCTGGACTATGTGTGCGAGAAGCTGAACGAGAAGCAGGTGGAGTACATCAACCTGGCGAACTGGAACTGGATCCAGCCTGGGTTCGTGGGCTCGGCGGTGATCTCGGCAGTGTACTGGGAGCATGACGTAATCACCGGTATCCCGGTGTTCGGTGCACAGAACCCGCAGATTCCGATCCTGCTGCGCAACGTGGTGGGGTTGGCCGCGGTGAAGGTAGAGCGTGTGGTACCTGGTGGGGCTCCTGCGGCTGGCGACGTGACCGCCGCGAGCGAGGGCTTCCCGATCCCGCCGGGCTTCGACTTCGAGGGCTACATTCCGCAG
>JAXLWK010000013.1:0-150936 GCA_046328525.1 Anaerolineae bacterium | reverse complement strand
GAAGAGCCAGGACGAGTGAGTATGCGGATCGGTATTGACGTTCGAATGATGTATTACTCCGGCGCGGGCATCGGGCAGTATATCCGCCGCCTGGTGACGTCCCTCGCGCGGATTATCTCGGAGGACGAGGTCGTCCTGTTCCAGAGCCGCCACGAGAAGCGCCTGCCCCTGGACAACGCGCGGTTCACGTGGCGTCCGCTCATGACGCCGGCGCACCACCGTTTCGAGCAGCTCAGCCTGCCGGTCGAGCTGGCGCTGTCGGGCCTCGACGTGCTTCACAGCCCGGATTTCATCCCGCCCATGCGGAAGTCGTTCCGCTCGGTCGTGACGGTTCACGACCTAGCGTTCCTGCGCTTCCCGCACTTCCTGACGCGCGAGTCCGCCAAGTACTACGGCCAGATTGACGACGCCCTCAAAAGCTCCGACCACGTGATCGCCGTCTCCGAGGCGACGAAGCTGGACCTGGTGCAGCTGCTCGGCGTCAACCCCAACCGCATCTCCGTCATCCACGAGGCCGCCGACCCGGCGTTCCGCGTCGTGCCCGACTCGCCGGCGCTGACCGACGTGCGCGCCCGCTACAGCCTGCCCGGCCCGTTCATCCTGTTCGTCAGCACCATCGAGCCGCGCAAGAACCTGCCGACGCTGCTGCGCGCCTTCAAGCAGCTCCTCGACCTCCAGGTCGCGCCGGGCAGCGCAGGGCGCGGCGCGGACCCGTGCCGGCCGCTGACCCTCGCCATCGTCGGCAAGAAAGGCTGGCTGTACGAGGACGTGTTCACGACGGCGGCGGAGTTGGGGCTGAGCGAGCGCGCCCGGTTCCTGGACCGCGTGCCGCTGGAAGACCTGCTCTTGCTCTACAACAGCGCGGCGGCGTTCGTCCAGCCGTCGCTGTACGAGGGCTTCGGCCTGCCGCCTCTCGAAGCCATGATGGCGGGCGCGCCGGTCATCGTGTCCGACGCGGCGTCGCTGCCGGAGGTCGTCGGCGAGGCGGGCATCAAGGTGCCGCCGATGGACGTAGACGCCTGGGTGGAGGCGCTGCGCCTGGTGCTGACCGACCCCGACCGCCGCGCCGAGATGGTGCGCCTGGGGCAGGAGCAGGCGACGCACTTCTCCCTCGACCGCATGGCGCGGGAGACGCTGGCGGTCTATCACAAGACGGCGCAGCGCCGTTAGCCCGTCCGGCCGGCGGATGTTTCGCGCGAAACATTGTATGAGCGCCCAACGCATCCTCTTCCTCACGCCCCAGCTTCCCTACCCGCCGCACCAGGGAACGGCCATCCGCAACTGGCACATCATCCGGCACGTCGCCGCCACCCGTCCGGTGGACGTGCTGAGCTTCGCCGCCGACCCCCCGGCCGCCCTCGCCGCGGCCGCGCCCCTGACCGCGCTCTGCCGCCGCGTCGAAGCGCTGCCTGCGCCGACGCGCACCACGTCGCGCCGCCTGGCCGACATGGCGCGCGGCCACGCCGACATGGCGCGCCGCCTCCACAGCGACGCCTTCGCCGCGCGCCTGGCCGCGTGGCTGGCCGACGGCTACGACGTGGTGCAGGCGGAGGGCATCGAGATGGCCCCCTACCTGCTCCAGATGGCGGCGCGGCCGGACGTGCGCCGCGTCTACGACGCCCACAATGCCGAGGCCCTGCTCCAACAGCGCAACTTCCGTACCGACGCCCGCCGCCCCGCGCGCTGGGTCGCCTCGGCCTACTCCCTGGTGCAGTGGCGGCGGCTGACGGCGCTGGAAAAGGAGCTGGCCGAGCGCGCCGACCGCGTCATCGCCGTCTCGGAGGCCGACGCCGCCGCGCTGCGCACCCTCGCGCCCGGCCTCGATCCCCTGGTCGTCCCGAACGGCGTAGACACAGCCACCTATGACCCGGCCGCCGTCGGCCCAACAGAGGCCGCGCTGGCCGGCGACGTGCCCTGGCTCGTCTTCACGGGCAAGCTCGACTACCGCCCCAACATTGAGGCGTGCCGCTGGCTTGTCGAGGAGGTCATGCCCCTGGTCTGGCGCGACCGCCCCGACGCTCGCGTCGCGCTTGTCGGCCGCGACCCCGCGCCGGCCGTGCTGGCGCTGGCCGGCGAGCGCGTGCGACTCAGCGGCTGGGTGCCGGACACGCGCCCCTACATCCGCGACGCGACGGTGTACGTTGTGCCGCTGCGGGTTGGCGGCGGAACGCGGCTCAAGCTCCTGGAGGCGCTCGCCATGGGCTGCGCCATTGTCAGCACGACCCAGGGGGCGGAGGGCGTCGCCGTCGAGGACGCCGCCCTGCTGCGCGACACCCCCCAGGACTTCGCCGCCACGGTGGTCGCGCTCGTGAACGACGCGGCGCGGCGGGCGGCGCTCGGCCAGGCGGCGCGCTGCCTGGCCCTGGCGCGCTACGACTGGTCGGCCATCCTCCCCAGGCTGGACGCCGTCTATGCCTGACACGCGCACGCTGGCCGCGCCCGCTCCGCTCAGCCTGGCCCACCGCGTGCGCCGCGTCGCGCTCAGCGGAACAGCCCGCGCCCTACGCTCCGTGTCCCACCCACATACTCTTGCCGAGGGCGGGCGGCTGCGCGTCCTCCTGATCCGCCCGGACCACCTGGGGGATGTGCTGCTCATGACGCCGGCGTTGGCCGCCCTGCGCGCCGCCTGGCCGACCGCCCACGTCACGTGCCTCGTCGGGCCGTGGGGCGAGGCCGTCGTCCGCCGCAACCCCCACGTGGACGCCGTCCTAACGCTGCCCTTCCCCGGTTTCACCCGCCAGGCGAAGCCGAGCGCCTGGGACCCCTACGCCCTGGCGTGGCGGGAAGCCGAGACGCTGCGCGGCCGCTTCGACATCGCCGTCGTCCTGCGCTTCGACCACTGGTGGGGCGCGCTGCTGGCAGCCCTGGCCGACATTCCCTGGCGCGTTGGCTACGATGTGCCCGACGTCGCCCCGTTCCTCACGACCCGCGTGCCGTATGCCGCAGACACCCACGCGGCGGCGCTGAACCTGGCCCTCGCCGCGACACTGACCGGCCTCCCTATCGTCCCTGACCCGACGCGCTGGCCGCTGGAGTTCCCGGTCACTGACGCGGAGCGAGCCGACGCCGAGGCGTGGCTAAGGGCGCGCGGGGTGAGCGCGGGGGAGCGCCTGGCCGCGATCCACCCCGGCGCCGGGGCCGACGTCAAGCTGTGGACGAACGAGAGTTGGGGGCAGGTGGCCGACGCCCTGGCCGAGGGGGGCGCGCGCCTCCTGCTGACGGGGAGCGCAGGGGAAGCCGCCTTGACCGCCGACATTCGGGCGCGCATGCGCCACGCGGCGATAGACGCGGCGGGCGAAACGCCCCTGCCGCTGCTCGCCGCGCTCCTCGAACGGTGCAGCCTGGCGCTCGGTCCGGACGCCGGCATCCTGCACCTGGCGACCGCCGTCGGCACGCCCACCGTCCGCCTGTATGGGCCGATTGACCCGCGCAAGTTCGGGCCGTGGGGCGACCCGGCCCGCCACCGCGTTGTGCTGGCTGCGCCGCCCCTGGCGTGCCAGTTCTGCGACCGCCTCGACTACCCCGCCGCCGACCTGCCCCTCCACCCCTGCGTGCGCTGGATTAGCGTTGCCCAAACCCTGGCGGCGGCCCAGGCAATGTTGCCGGCAGCCCCCTGACTGTCGCCCATGCCGGGTATGCAAGAGGATGGAAACGCAAAGGCGCAGAGACGCAAAAAGAAGAGAAGACCCCTCATCTCCCTTTGCCCCCGACGGAACCGGAGTATAATTCGCCGCAGATGTCTGTCGCCCAAACGACAGCGCCGCCAGATGAAGCGACAGCGGCTCGGCGGGAGGTCGAAGCGCACGTTTTGGAGATGCTATGGAAATGCAAGAGATTACAATTCGAGTCGATCCCGAGTTGGCGCGCGCCTACGAAGCCGCCACACCTGACGAACGACGCAAGATAGACCTCCTCCTCAGCCTGCGCTTGAAGCAGGTCACTGGCCCGGGGGATTCCCTCGCGCGGGTGATGCACGAAATCAGCGAGAAAGCACAGGCACGCGGACTGACTGAGGAAGAACTCGGCGAGTTGCTCCGTGATGACGAGAGTTAATTCGCGCCCAAACTAGACAGTGAGCCATACAGTGGCAAGAGTAGACTTTGATACCGATGCAGAGACGCGGCGGCGAATGCAAGGTATCCGCACCGAAGACACTCCTCTAGAGAAGGAGGTGGCAGACATTCTATACACTCTAGGATGTGTTTTCCAGGCGCAACAAAAAGACTTGCCAGGAAAGCCTGATTTCGTCTTGCCTGAGCTTAAGGTGGCTATTTTCGTTCATGGGTGCTTTTGGCACGGTCATGACACCTGTGATAAAGGAACTCGTCGACCCAAGCGCAACGTCGACTTTTGGAATTCGAAAATACAATATAACAAAGCGAAAGACGTGCGTGTATCAGAAAAGCTAGCGAAACTTGGCTGGCGCGTTGTTGTGATCTGGGAATGCGAAACCCGGAGGCGCGAAGAATTGGAAAAGCGGCTTAAGGAGGAATTACGTTGCAACTGACCCGAGTGCAAGTTGAAGAAGACGCCGTAGAAGTCGGGGACATTCGGAGCCTGCGATTGTCAAAGGGACTACGACGGAGAGACTTGGCAAGCTTAGCGAAGGTTTCCGTGAACGAACTGAGCAAATGCGAAAGGGGATTGGCTCTCCCTGACGAGGCCTTCTTCGCATCAGTTGCAGAAGTACTTTCCGTTTCACCGGTAGGTTTACGCGAAGCGCATCGTAGACTCCTGGAAACTGCTGTGCCGGGGGAGGGATACACTACGTCGCGTGCCGATATGAGGCACGTAATACGTCGTCGAGTCGAGCCTGAACAATCCGCCATTCGAGTTCTCGACCTCTTCTGTGGTATTGGCGGATTCTCCCATGGCTTTGAGCAAGCAGGTCAGTTCAGGGTAACCGGAGGCATCGATCTTCTACCGGACCGCATCACCACGTTCTCAGCGAATCACCCTACGGCTACAGCGATTTGCGGGGATATCAGGAACATAACAATAGGCGACTTGGCGCAAGCCGAACCAAGTCCACACGTCATCATCGGAGGGCCACCTTGTCAAGGCTTCTCATCCATCAGACCGTTTCGCACCCTCACGGAGAAGGACCCGCGCAATAATCTCTTTGAGCATTTCGTACTTGTCGTCGAAGCCCTTAGACCACAATGGTTTGTGCTCGAAAACGTAGTTGGTTTGCTCACACATAAGAGCGGAAAGACACTTCACTCTATCGTAACATTGTTCAGGGATATTGGCTACACGACTGAGTGGCGAATCTTGAATGCTGCTCTTTTCGGGCTTCCTCAACGGAGAGAACGATTCATTTTGGTGGGAAATTCAAGGGGTGCGAGGTTCAACTGGCCCAGTCCAACGCACCACTACAGGGGGCGGAGTATGGCTGGAAAGCAGCGCGGCCACTCAGTAGAGAGCCTACCTCTATTTAATGGCTTGCTGCCGCCCGCGGTTACCGTTATGGAAGCCATACATGACTTACCTGAAGTTGAAGCAGGGCAGGCAGCGACATATTACCGTGAAGATATTAGTATGACTGAATACGAAAGGAGTATGAGAGGCACCGAAACACTGTTGACTTTGCACGAAGCTACCCATCACTCATCACGCATGTTGGACATCATTCGAATGTCAGGCTACAACCGTAATGCCTTGCCTGACGGGCTAGTCTCAAGCGGGTTTAGCTCCTCCTATAGTAGGTTGGAACCAGATCTACCTTCTGTTACCCTTACGGTAAACTTCGTTCACCCGGCCTCGAACAAATGTATCCATCCGCATCAGAATCGAGCATTGACACCACGCGAAGGGGCTAGGTTACAGGGTTTTGAGGATAGCTACGTCTTTATAGGGAATCGTGCTCAAATCGTGAAGCAAATAGGCAATGCAGTACCGCCCATGCTGGGCCGAATTATCGCTAGTGCGCTCAAGGAACAGTTTTGACTAGGGGCTGTACGCCTCTGAGTATTGCTTGAATCGTCGACCTCCTCGCGGATAAGGACATCGATCGAGATCAATGTACACAATGACTAGATTGAGCAGGGACTGGGATTTAATTACAGCGGTCTTCCCAGAGTCTCCTTCTGTACTGCTCACACTGAAATCGGCCTTCTCAAGCCATCCGAACCTTATTTCCCAAATCCATGCTACGTCTCCCCGCTTATTCGTGTCAAGCTCACACCTACCATTAGCATCACACAACACGTATCTACAAGTAGCATAACAGCCCGGTTTCGCCAGGTGTCCTTTAGGCGAGTTTGCCTCAAGAGCCACCTTGATCTCTACATCACAAGCACCCGGTTCTTGGGAAAGAAGATCTGGGTACTTATGTGGTCCATTTCTACGAAAGACACCTTCAGATGCTTTGGCAATCCCTGAGCCAAGCACATTTCCAATGACTGATGAGAGATTGGCCAGCTCGATCATTCTTGAAAGGCGTGGTTCTCCCTCAGCCATGAGCTTGTCATCAATTGCATCAAGGACCCTATACGTGTACGCAATGCCTTGAAGTATCATGTCGGCAGTTAGGCCTGCGGACTCGAGACTAGACCTGTTTCTGAGATAAGAACTGTCCGGCGTCCGACTCACGAATCATCTCCCCGTTCCGGCGCATACACCACGTTTTGCAGAAGATCAGCTGGAAGTACCCCCAAAGCGGACGCGATACGACACAGGTTTATCATGCCTAGATTTCTTTCGCCACGCTCCACTCCGCCGACGTAGGTTCGGTCTAGGTGTGCCTTTAGTGCAAGATCCTCTTGCGAGAGGCCTTGCGCCACTCTAGCTGCACGTATATTCTGTCCCACTGTCAGCAACAGCACGTTTCTAGTCGGCATAACCTATGGTAACGGGCAGAAGATTATAAGTCTACGGACTATGTGTATCATCTCATCTCGGCAATGGGATTGGCAGGCATCAGAGATATGAAAACGACTATTGTCAAGTTCTGTGCGCGCCATGCATCAATTGCAGGTCCACATTGCCCTTAACCTGAGTATAATTCGCGGCAACTACTCTTTAGAAAGCAAGGGTTAGCCATTTGTCTGTCACTCGTCGTCTGCTGGTTGCGGTGGCCGTTGCCCTGTGTCTCCTGCTCGCCGCAGCGGCGACCCTGGCGCAAGGGCCGACGCCTGACCCCCACAATGCTTCTGGCCCGGCGGAGAGCGCCCACGCGCCCGCCCAACACCCCATCTCATCTACCCACACCGCCCTGGCGGAGCAGCCGACCGATCCCCCCGCCGCCTGGCGCGTCGTAGACCCGGCGCTCCTCAAGGCGGCGCTCACCCATCCCGCCGCCCCGCTCGACTTTATCGTCACCCTGCGCGAGCGCGCTGACCTGGGCGCGGCAGCGGCCAAACCGACGCGGGCCGAGCAGCGCCGGGCGGTCGTCGCCAGCCTCCAGGCGACGGCACAGCAGTCCCAGGCGCCGCTCCAGGCGCGGCTGAGCGCGAGCAAGGCTGCCGGGCGCGTGGCGAAGGTCGAGGCGTTCTGGGTGGTCAACGCACTCCACGTCGAGGCTGACGCGGCGACGCTGCTGGACCTGGCCGCCGCGCCCGGTGTCGAGAGCATCCGCCCGAACAACAGCTGGAGCCTGGACTGGACGCCGTCGAAGGATGAGGAGGCCGCGCGCACGACGGACGCGCCGGAGTGGGGCGTGGAGCGCCTCCGCGCCGACCTGGTGTGGAGCCTGATGGGGATAGACGGCCAGGGCGTGGTCGTCGCCAGCATGGACACCGGCGTGGACTGGCAGCATCCCGACCTTCAGACGCGCTACCGCGGCTACAACGCCAAGGGGCTGGCGACGCACAACGGCAACTGGTTCTGCGCGACGGACGAGGGCTACATCTACCCCGGCGACGGCATCGGCCACGGCACGCACACGATGGGGACGATGGTCGCCGGGCGCGGCATCGGCGTCGCGCCGGGCGCGCAGTGGATCTCGGTCAAAATCTTCAACGACCAGGGGCGCACGACGGACGCCTGGATCCACAACGGCTTCCAGTGGCTCCTGGCGCCGGGCGGCGACCCGGCGCGCGCGCCGGACGTGGTCAACGGCTCGTGGGGCAGCATCCTGCGCGACGGCCTGGTCTACCGCGACGATGTCCGCGCCCTGACGGCGGCGGGCATCGTGCCTGTCTTCTCGGCCGGCAACGCCGGGCCGGCGGCGGCGACAATCAGCATTCCCGGCGGCTACGCCGAGAGCCTGACCGTCGGCGCGGTGGACTCCGACAACCTCGTCGCCGGCTTCAGCAGCCGCGGCCCCAGCGCGTTTGCTCCGATCAAGCCCGACGTGGTCGCGCCGGGCGTGCGCGTTCGCTCGACGTTCCACGGCGGCGGCTACGCCCTGGAGGACGGCACGTCCATGGCCGCGCCCCATGTGGCCGGTTTGGTGGCGCTGCTGATGCAGGCGAACCCGCGCCTCACGCCCCAGGCGGTGATGGCGCTCATCGAGCGCACGGCCCGCCCCGTCGGCGACGACCCCCTCCCCAATACGAGCTACGGCGCGGGCCTGGCGGATGCGTATGCGGCCGTCAGCACGGCGATCAGCGCCGGTGAGCTGGGCGGGCGGGTGACGCGCAGCGGCGACGGGGGGCCGGTGCGGGGCGCGGACGTGACGGTGACGGCTCGAACCGGCGGCGCCGCCCTGCATGTGCAGACAGACGCGACAGGCGCGTACACCGTGCCACTCCGCGCCGGCGCGTATGACGTGGCGGTGAGCGCGTTCGGCTACGCCCCGCAGCCGCCGCGCAGCGTCGTCATTGGCGATAGCGGCCGCGTCACCCTCGACGTCAGCCTGACTCTGCTGCCGGTCGGCGTCATCTACGGGCGCGTGACCGACACGACGGGCGCGCCCCAGGGCGGCACGGTCATCGTCGAGGGGACGCCGGTCACGGCGACGGTCGCGGCCGCCACCGGCGTCTACAGTCTGGCGCTGCCGCCGGGCACCTATCGCCTGCGCGTCGAGCAGCGCGGCTTCCGCGTCGGCCACGCCGCCGTGACGCTGCCGTCGGTGGGCGCGGCGGTGGTGCAAGACTTCAGCCTGGCCGCCGCCCCGACCATCCTGCTCGTGGACAGCGGCGCGTGGTACTATGCCGAGACCAACTCGTACTACAAGGCCGCCCTGGACGCGCGCAACTATCTGTATACCGTTTACCCCGTCCGCGATACGCAGACGAGCGCGCCGAGCCTCGACGTGCTCAAGGGCTACGACGTCGTCATCTGGTCCAGTCCGGGGGACGCGCCGGGGCTGGTCGGCGCGGACAAGGCGCTGGCGGCCTATCTCAAGGGCGGCGGCCGCCTGATCCTGAGCGGCCAGGATGTCGCCTACTGGGACGGCGGCGGCACCGGCCACTTCACGGCCGAGTATTTCCGCGGGCTGCTGAACGCCGCGTTCGTCGCCGACGATGCCCAGACGGACGCGGTCACGGGTCGCGGGCCGTTCGACGGCCTGCGCTGGACGCTGAACGGGCCGGAGAGCGCCAACAACCAGACCGGGCCGGATGTCATCGCCCAGGTCAAGCCCGATCCTGCCGGCATCGCCGCCGCCTATGGCCCAGACCAGATCGGCGGGCTGTTCGTCGGCACGTGCCTGCCCTACCGCGGGCTGTACTTCGCCTTCGGCATCGAGGGCGTGAGCGGGCTGGACGCGCGGGCGGAGCTGCTGGACCGGGCGGTTCGCGCGGTCTCCGCGCCGACGCCCGACTACGCGGTCAGCGCGAAGCCGGCGGCGGCGGCCGAGATCGCGGTCGCCGGTAGCGTCGTGACGTACACGCTGTCGGTGCGCAACACGGGCCGCCAGGCCGACACCTACACCCTCAAGCCCATCACCGCGACATGGCAGACCCGGATTCTCGACCCGGTCACGACGGGGCCTCTGGAGCGGCTGACGCTCAACACGTGCGAGGCCCGCGACATCCTGGTGCGGGTCACGATTCCGCCCACCACCGGCTGGAACACGTCCGACGCGGCGACGCTGGCCGTCGGCCGCCTGTCCGACGCCGGCGCCCCGCCCTTGCTCATCCGCCTGACCACCAAGACGCCGGCGCCGCTGCTGCTGGTGGACGACAACCCCTGGAAGGACCTGCACAGCATCTACACCGAGGCCCTGACCTCGGCGGCCATCCCCTTCGATACCTGGCGGAGCGGCGAGGGGGATGGCGGACCAGGCTCGCCGCCGGCCAGGCGTCTCGCCATGTACCCGGTCGTCCTCTGGTTCACCGGATATGACTTCCTGGACACTCTCGCGCCGGCCGACGAGGCCGCGCTGGCCGCGTACCTCAACGGCGGCGGCCGCCTGCTGCTCTCCTCGCAGGACTATCTCTACACCGCCGGGCTGACGCAGTTTGGCGCGCAGTACCTGGGCATCCTCAGCCACACCGAGGATGCGCTCACGACGAGCGTGGTCGGGGCGCGGGGCGACCAGATCGGCGACGGCCTCGGCCCGTACCCGCTGAACTTCGAGGCGGTCTTCGGCAGCAGCCGCTACAACCACACCGATGCCCTCGCCCCAACCGGCTACGCGGCCGCCGCGTTCCTGGGCGCGCACGGCCTGCCCGTCGCCCTCCACCTGGACAAGGGATCGTTCCGCACCGCGTTCTTCGCCCTGCCCCTGGAAACGCTGCCGCCGGACGCGTTGGCGGCCGTTCTGCGGCGGACGGTCGGCTGGCTACAGCCGCTCGGCGCGTCGCAGGTGTTGGCCGACCGCAGCGTCGCCGCCGACGGTGACACGCTGACCTACTCGATTCGGGTCGTGAACCGCAGCCCGAACCGCCGCGCTGCCGTCTACCTGTACAACCCTGTCCCCGCCCACGCGACGCTCATCCCCGACAGCGTGCAGGGGGCGACCACCGCCGACAACCGCGTCCTCTGGAACGGCTCACTCGCGCCGGGCGGCGAGGTCAACATCCGCTACAAGGTCACGCTTGACCACGGCCTCGCGCCCGGCACGGCGATCGTGAACTCGGCGTGGGTTGGCGACGAGACCGGGCTGGTGTCCGAGATCCGCCACACCGCGCGGGTCAACGTCCCCGACCTGTCCGCCTCGACCGCCACGGCGGACCGTGACGCGCTCCAGCCGGGCCAATCGGTCAACTACCTGGTCACGCTGCGCAACCGGGGGACGCTCGACGCGGCGGCGGTCATGACGGCGACGCTGCCGGCGGAGATGGCAGCGGTCGGCGGGAGCGCGACGGCGTCGGCGGGCACGGCGCGGGTGGACGGCGACACGGTGTATTGGACGGGACCTGTGGCCGACACGGGGGCGCCGGTGGTCGTCGCCTGGGATGCCCTGGTGACGGAGGCGTATCGCGGCGGGCCGTTGCGCACCCAGGTTGTCATTGACGACGGGTTCACCGCGCCGCTCGACCGCTCGGTCGTGGTCGGCGCGACGCGGCGCGTGTTCCTGCCGCTGTTGGTGCGCCAGTCCAGACCGTAGGGGAGATGTGACCGTGTGACGGGGTAGCGGTGCATTTTCAGAATGGCAATTATTACTTTAACGACGGACTTTGGCCTCGAAGATGGCTACGTCGCGGCGATGCGCGGCGTCATCCTCGGCCTGGGGCCGGCGCTGACCGTCGTGGACGTCAGCCACGCCATCGCGCCCCAGGCCGTGCGCCAGGCGGCGTATGTGCTCAGCACGGTCGTTCCCTACTATCCCCTCGACACGGTGCACGTCGTCGTGGTAGACCCGGGCGTCGGCAGCGCGCGGCGGCCGATGGCGCTGCGCTGCGCGTGGGGGACCTTTGTCGGGCCGGACAACGGCGTGATCCCGGTGGCCCTCGACGTCCTCGGCGCGTGGGGCGCGTGGCAGGCCGTATGCCTGACGCAGCGCAAGTACTGGCGCGCGGCCGACGTCAGCGCGACGTTCCACGGGCGGGACATCTTCGCGCCGGTCGCGGCGCGCCTGGCGATGGGCGTGCCGCTGGCGGACGTGGGCGAGCCGCTGAGTGACCCGCTGCGCCTGCCCGACCTGACGCCGACGCGCGCGTCGGACGGCGGCTGGGACGGCGCGGTGATTCACGTAGATCACTTCGGCAATCTCATCACGAATATCCCTGGCCGGGCGGTTGCGTCGGGCGTCTGCCAGGCGGAGGTGGCCGCGGCGGCGATGCCCGTGGCGCGGACATACGCGGACGTGGCGGCGGGGGAGTTGCTGGCGTATGTGGGCAGCAGCGGTCTGCTGGAGATTGGCGTGCGCGACGGCAGCGCCGCCTTGCGATTGGGCGTCGGCGTCGGCGCGGCGGTGAAATTAAGGTGCAATCAACGCGAATCGTAGTAAACTTAGGCCAGCGCTTTAGCGTGGGAGGGGCAATGGAGAAGTTCATTATCGAGGGCGGGCGGCCCCTCAATGGGACGGTCACGCCCAGTGGCAATAAGAATGCGGCCCTGCCGCTCATCGCGGCGACCCTGCTGACGGACGAGCCGGTCACGCTGCACAACGTCCCGGCCATCGTGGACGTGCAGAACCTGTGCGAGTTGATGACGACGCTCGGCGTCGAGATCACGGCGCCGACGGCGGGGGCGCTCCAGTTTCGCGGCGGCAACGTGCAGCCGGCGGCCCTGGACACGGAGCTGTGCCGCGCCATCCGCGCCTCTATCCTGCTGGCCGGGCCGCTGCTGGCGCGCTTCGGCAAGGTCGAGCTGCCGCCGCCGGGCGGCGACGTCATCGGCCGCCGCCGCCTGGACACGCACCTGCTGGCCCTGGAGGCGCTGGGCGCCGACGTGTCGCTGGATGGCCGCCTCCGCATGAAGGCGAAGGAGCTGGCCGGCGTGGACATGCTACTGGACGAGATGAGCGTCACGGCGACGGAAAACGCGCTGATGGCGGCAGCGCTGGCGAAGGGAACGACGATCATCCGCAACGCCGCGTCGGAGCCGCACGTCCAGGACCTGGCGCGCTGCCTCAACCAGATGGGCGCGTGCATCTCCGGCATCGGCTCGAACGTCCTGGTGGTCGAGGGCGTGGAGCGGCTGCACGGCACGGAGTTCCGCGTCGGCCCGGACTACACCGAGATCGGGAGCTGGATCAGCGTGGGCGCGGTGACGTATGGCGAGCTGCGCATCCGCGACGTGCCGGAGGAGTACCTGCGCCCGATGCGCCTGGTGTTCGAGCACCGGCTGGGGGTGCGGATGCGGCTGGAGGGCGAGGAGCTGGTGATCCCGAGCGGCCAGCGGCTCCAGGTGCAGGACGACGCCGGCGGCGCGGTGCCGAAGATTGACGACATGCCCTGGCCCGGCTTCCCGCCGGACTTGATGAGCGTGGCGCTGGTCGTGGCGACGCAGGCGGCGGGCACGATCCTGGTGCACGAGAAGATGTTCGACGGCCGCCTGTACTTCGTGGACCGGCTGATTGACATGGGCGCGCGCATCGTGCTGTGCGACCCGCACCGCGCCGTGGTTATCGGCCCGAACCGGCTGCACGCCGACCCGACCGGCCTGCCCAGCCCGGACATCCGCGCCGGCATGGCGCTCGTTCTCGCGGCGCTGATCGCCGAGGGGCGGACGGTGATCCGCAACATCGGGCAGATTGACAGGGGCTACGAGAAGCTGGACGAGAAGCTGCGGGCGCTGGGCGCGTCCATCGAGCGCGTGCGGGAGTAGTCCCCTAAGTTTGACTGAGGCCGCGTGTCCGGTCTATAATATAGCGTCATTGCCACATATAGAGAGGGTTATCACACATGCCGAAGCGCACATATCAGCCGAAGAAGCGCCAGCGCATGCGTGTCCACGGGTTTCGAGCGCGTATGGCGACGCACGACGGGCGTCGGGTACTCAAGGCGCGCCGGCTCAAGGGTCGCAAGCGCCTGATTGCCGTGAGTGTCGACAGCAAGTAGTTTCGTATCAGCGTCGAGGACGAGTGGCAAGTGATACGTGACATAGACACTCCTGACTTGTCACCCGTCACTTGCCACTTGTCACCTGGATGGATCGCCAGTCGCGCCTGAGGGCGAGTGAGGATTTTCAGCGCGTTCGCCGCGAGGGACATTCCTGGTCCTCGCCGCTGGCCGTGCTCATCGCTGCGCCCAACGCCTCCGACCACACCCGCTTCGGCTTCGCCGTGGGCAAGCGCATCGGGAACGCGGTCACGCGCAACCGGGTGAAGCGGCGGCTCCGCGAGGCGGTGCGCCTGCAGGGCGCGGCGGTCGCGCCGGGCTGGGACCTGGTGTTCGTGGCGCGCGAGCCAATCCGCGCGGCGACGTTCGCCGAGATTGAGAGCGCCGTGTGTCGGTTGATGGCGCGGGCGCAGGTCGCGCGCTGTGAGTGAGTCACCCCGGTCGTAGCGACTTCAGTCGCTCTGCGGCCGGGGAAAGCGACTGAAGTCGCTACGACAATGGCTCGCGGGCTCGAGAGAGAGATCCGAGTGGGAGGGTCTCGCCGATGAAGTGGTTAGCTCTGCTTCTGATTAGAATATACCAGCACACATTTTCCGTTTGGCTGCCGCCAAGCTGCCGATTCACGCCGTCTTGCTCGCAGTACGGCTACGAGGCGATTCAGAAATATGGCGTTATCAAGGGTGGCTGGCTTGCGACAAAGCGCATCTCGCGCTGCCATCCTTTCAACCCGGGTGGCTACGACCCAGTACCGTAGTGGAGGTTTGCGGGCCTCATGGATTTTTCTATAGTTGGTACCATATTCAACGCGCTGGTTGTTCAGCCTTCGATCGCGATTCTACAGTTCTTTTATGGGATTCTCGGCAGCTATGGCTGGGCGCTGATTCTGATTGGTGTCCTGGTGCGCCTCGTGACGTGGCCGCTCCAGATGCAGTCGTTGAAGCAGCAGAAGCTCATGTCCAGCCTTCAGCCCCAACTCGAGGAGCTGAAGAAAAAGTACAAGGACGACAAGGAGAAGCTGACCCAGGCGCAAATGCAGCTGTACAAGGAGAACAACGTCAACATGCTTGGCGGCTGTCTCCCGATGCTGCTGCCGTTCCCTGTGCTCATCGGCCTCTACCAGGCGATCCAGCAGCTGTCGCATACGGCGGAGTTCGCCGTCGCCTTCCTCTGGCTCCACAACCTGGCGCTGCCCGAGGCGCGCCTGCCCCTGCCGTTCTTCTCCCAAGACCCGAACGTACCCATCGGCATCCCCATCCTGCTCATCATCATGGTCGCCAGCCAGTTCGTCCAGCAGCAGATGATGACCATGCCGAACCAGGACCCGTCGCAGCGGCAGATGTCGTCCATCATGAAGTGGATGCCCCTCTACTTCGCGTTCATCTTCATCAACGTGGCGGTCGGCCTGGTGCTCTACTGGGTCGCCCAGAACGTGACGGGCATCATTCTCCAGTACTGCACCGTCGGGCCAGGCGGCCTGAAAGTACCACCGCCGCCGTGGCTCAAGCAAGACAATCCGCCGATCAAGACGCTGTCCACGCCGACGGCCGCCGTTGCCGTGACCGAAGCCAGCGTATCTTCTTCTCCACCCACTGATGCGTCAATCGTGTCCGACGGGGACACGGAGAACGCCCCCAAGAGGCGAGCGAATGACCGAAAGAAGAAGCGTAGAAGCTCGAGGTAAGAACGTTGACGAGGCCATCCAGAAAGGGCTGGCCCAGCTAGGTGTTCGCCGCGATCAGGTAGATGTCCAGATTATCAGCGAGGGCAGCCGCGGCATCCTCGGCATCGGCGCGGAGGACGCCCGCGTCCGCGTGACCGTCGCCGCTGCGCCGCCTAAGCCGGCCCCCGCGCCCGTTCCCGCGCCTGCCCCGGCCCCGCGCCCGGAGCCTGTGGCCGCGCCAGCGCCGGCCCCCGCGCCGGTCGCTGCGCCGCCGCCCGCCGCGCCCGCGCCGGTCTCCCTGGAGCCGGCCGTTTCCCAAAGCGTGGAGGATCTGGCGCTCACGACGGTGCGCGAGATGCTCCAGCAGATGGGCGCGAAGGCCCAGATCACCATTCAGCTCTCGCCGCCCGCCGACGAAGGCGAAGACGTGGCCTACCTGGTGGACGTGCGCGGCTCGAACCTCCAGCACCTCATCGGCAAGCGCGGCGAGGTACTCGACTCGCTGCAATACCTGACGCGCCTGATCGTGCAGCACAAGTCGGGGCATTGGGTGAGCATCATCGTGGACGTGGACGGCTACCGCGAGCGCCGCGCCGAGAGCCTGCGGGCGACGGCGCGCCAGATGGCCGACCGGGTCAAGCGCGATGGGCGCTCGATCTCCCTGGACCCGATGCCGCCCTACGAGCGGCGCATCGTTCACCTGACGCTGCGCAATGACCCCGATGTCATGACCGTCAGCATCGGCGAGGGCGACAACCGCAAGGTCACGATCCGCCCGAAGCATTAGTCCCTCATCCCCCGCCCCTTCCCCCACATGGGGGGAAGGGGTAAGAACCTTTTGCCCCCCTCTCCCCTTGTGGGAGAGGGGCAGGGGTGAGGGGTGAGCCTGATTCCTCTCAACCCAACCTTCACCCGGCCAGCCACCTATGACACAACCCGATTTTCTCGTCGTCGGCCACGTGACCAAGGACATCAAGCCCACCGGCTACACCCTGGGTGGCACGGCCACGTATGCCGCCGCCACTGCCCACCGCCTGGGCGTGAACGCCGCCATCGTCACCAGCGCTTCGGACGACCTTGACCTGTCGCTCCTCGACGGCATCGCCATCCACCGCGTCCCCGCGCCCCACACCTCCACCTTCGAGAACATCTACGCCGACGGCCACCGCACGCAGTACCTGCGCGGCGTCGCCGCCTCGCTCGACTGCAACGACGTGCCGCCCGACTGGCGCGCGGCGCCTACGGTGCTGCTGGGGCCGCTGACCCAGGAAGTGGACCCCAACATCGTAGACTGCTTCCGCAAGTCCATCATCGGCGTGACGCCCCAGGGGTGGATGCGCGCGTGGGACGCGGAGGGGCGGGTCAGCTTCACGCCCTGGGCCTCGGCGGGCAAGGTACTCAGCCGCGCCAACGCCCTCATCTACAGCATCGAGGACGTGCACGGCGACTACGCCTTCATTGACATGCTCGGCCGCCTGGCGCGCATCATGATCGTCACCGACGGCGCCCAGGGCGCGAACCTCTACACGGGTGGCGCGCG
This sequence comes from Anaerolineae bacterium, assembly GCA_046328525.1. GTDB lineage: Bacteria > Chloroflexota > Anaerolineae > Epilineales > JAHCIE01 > JBDHWG01. Next base: position 133,898 of record JAXLWK010000013.1, on the reverse strand, counting down.
CAGCCACTTCCCCGCCTACGCCGCGAACGAGGTGGACCCGACGGGCGCGGGCGACGTGTTCGCCACTGCCTTCCTGATCCGGCTCCAGGAGACGGGCGACGCGGCCGAGGCCATGCTGTTCGCCGCTGCGACGGCGGCCTTCGCCGTGGAAGCGCCGGGCATCGCCGGCTTGCCGACGCGCGAGCAAGTTGTGGCGCGCATGCAGGCCGGCCTGACGAACGCCGCAGGATGACGCATGGCGCGCATCTATGCGTTGGCGAACCAGAAGGGCGGCGTCGGTAAGACGACGACGGCCGTCAGCCTTTCGGACGCCCTCGCCCGGCGCGGCTTCCGCGTGCTCCTCATTGACATAGACCCCCAGGCCAACACGACAAGCTCCCTGGGCGTGGACAAGCACAGCCTGTCCGCCTCCATCTACGACTCGCTGCTCCAGGAAGCGGCCCTCGACGACATCATCCGCGCCGACGTGTCGTTCGGCCTGGATCTCGCGCCCGCCTCACCCGGCCTCGCCGGCGCCGAGGTCGAGCTGGTGGCGCAGATCGCGCGGGAGTACCGCCTGCGCGACGCCCTGGCGTCGGTGCGTGGCCGCTACGACTACATCCTGATAGACTGCCCGCCGAGCCTCGGCCTGCTGACGGTGAACGCCCTGGCCGCCGCCGACGGCGTCATCATCCCGGTGCAGTGCGAGTACCTGCCGCTGGAGGGGCTGGCGATGCTCACCCAGACGATTGACCTGGTGCGCCGCCACCTGAACCCGCGCCTGGTCGTGCATGGCGTCGTGATGACGATGTACGACGGGCGGACGAACCTGGCGCAGCAGGTCGTCGCGGAGGTGCGCCAGCACTTCGGCGACCGCCTGTTCAACATCATCATCCCCCGCAGCGTCCGCCTGAGCGAAGCGCCGAGCTTCGGGCGCACGATCTTCCAGTACGCGCCCACGTCGCCCGGCGGCATCGCCTACGCCCGCCTGGCCGACGAGCTACTGGACCGCGACGGCGTCGCCCAATCGGCCCTCGCGCCGTAGCGCTTGACCTTTCGCGCCAAACACGCTAATCTCTACCCCATGAGCAAGCCGCCTAACAGACTCGGGCGCGGCCTCGGCTCCCTCATCCCCAGCGCGGGCGAGGCGGCCCCACGCCCCACCGTCACCGAAGTCCCCGTCGAGCAGATCGTCCCCAACCCCTACCAGCCGCGCCAGAGCGTGGACCGCGAGGGGGTGGAGGAGCTGGCCGCGTCCATTCGCGCCCACGGTCTCATCCAGCCACTCATCGTCACCGCCCAGGGCAGCCGCTACCAGCTCATCGCCGGTGAGCGGCGCTGGACGGCGGCGCGGCTGGCCGGGCTGGCGACGGTTCCCGTCATCGTCAAGGAGGCGACGGCCCAGGCGATGCTGGAGCTGGCGCTGGTCGAGAACGTCCAGCGCGCCGATCTCAACGTGTTGGAGGAGGCCGCCGCCTACCAGCAGCTCCACGAGGAGTTCGGCCTGACCCACGAGCAGATCGCCGAGCGGGTCGGGAAGAGCCGCGTGACGGTGACGAACACTCTGCGCCTGCTGCGCCTCGCCGAGCCGGTGCGCGCCGCCATCCTCGACGGCCGCGTCAGCGCCAACCACGGCCGCGCCCTGCTGATGCTGCCGCCGGAAACGCAGGTGGAGGCGCTCGCCTTCGTCGTCGAGATGGAGCTGAACGCGCGGCAGACCGAGGCGCTGGTGCGCAAGATGCTGGAAGCGCAAGACGCGCCGCCCCACGCCGAGCGCCACGCCGCCGAGTCCGGGGCCGCGCCGGAGATCCTGGACAGGTTCCGCGAGGCGCTGCGGACGAAGGTGGACCTGGTGCGCGGGAAGAAGGGCGGCCGCCTGGTTATCTACTTCTACTCCGACGAGGAATTGCAGGGATTGTATGATCTGCTCGTCCGCGAGTAGCGTCGTGGAGCTTATGGACTTTCTCACGGCTGTCCAGGAGGAAAGGAACGCAAAGGCGCCAAGACGCAAAGGAGATAGAGCCAAGAGCCTTCTTTCCTTTGCGCCCCTGCGCCTTTGCGTTTCTAAATCCTGGCGGCCACGCTCTTGCCGGAGTTTGACGTGACCACATCCGCGCCGCCGACATTCCCCCCCATCTGCGACTACGAGGGCAGCCCGTACCGCACCGCGTTCTGGAACGACGATCGCCGCTACGAAGACCTGGTGGACCGCATCGCCCTGTCCCAGGTCCTCCCCCGTGAGGGACAGCGCATCGCCGAGATTGGCGCGGGCTTCGGCCGCCTGGCCGACCTCTACCGCGGCTACGATCACGTCATCCTGCTCGACTTCTCCAGCTCGCTGCTGCGCGAGGCCCAGGCGCGCTGGGGCGACGACACGCGCGTGTCCTACGTCGTCGCCAACCTGTATTTCCTGCCCCTGGCAACGGGGAGCGTGGACACGGCGGCGACGGTGCGCGTCCTGCACCACGTCAAGGAGCTACCAGCCGCCCTGGAGGAGATCGCGCGCATCGTGCCGCCCGGCGGCGTGTACGTCGCGGAGTACGCCAACAAGCGCAACCTCAAGGCCATCGCCCGCTGGCTGCTGCGCCGCCAGGCGGATAACCCGTTCGACCACGCGCCCTACGAGTTCGTAGCGCTCAACATTGACTTCCACCCCGACGCCATCGAGGACCTGCTGTCCGAGGTGGGGCTGGTGATCGAGGACCAGGTGGCGGCTTCGATGTTCCGCATCGCCTGGCTGAAGCGCCTGTTCTCCCCCGCCACCCTCGCCTTCTGCGACCGCCTGCTTCAGCGGCCGACCGCGCCCCTCAAGCTCTCGCCGAGCATCTTCCTCCGCGCCCGCCGCGTCCCGAGTAAACCATAATTCCGGCAGGCTATTGACGTAATCACCGGAGGGCGCTACAATGGAGTCGCGGTCCGCTCGCAGTCGCCTCTGGGGTAAGGGATGCCATGGATCTGGTGCAGATTCGCGTCAGCATGACCGATGCCTTCAGTCTTGACGAATTCAAGACATTCTGCTTCGATTTGCAGGACTCTGGGATTAAAGTTGACTATGACGACCTAGAGGGTGAAGGCAAGGGAGCGAAGGTCCGCGCGCTCATCGAATACTGCGAGCGGCGCAATCTTCTGCCCCAATTGATTGACGCCTGCAAGAAGGCGCGGCCGGGGGTGTCCTGGGAAGACGTGACGCCGGTTGCGCCGCCATCGCCGACGCCGCCCACGCCGCCACCCGCCACGCCATCCAACGGCGGCGCTGCCGCCGCGCAGCCCGCCGCAGGCCCCGCGCCCCCAACGTCCCCCGCGCCGACGGGCCAGCCCCCGGCGCCGCCGCCCGCCGACTCGCTTGACTCCCACTTCACCGTCCTCCTCAGCCGCATCCTCGCCGGCCGCCTGGTACCGTTTCTCGGCGCTGACGTCAACCTGCTCGGCCGACCGGCGGCTTCGGCGTGGAGCAAAGGGCAGTATTTTCCGAGCAGCGGCGAAATGGCGCGCTACCTGGCCGGGCGGCTCCAGGCGCTCGGCTACCCCCCGCCGGCGGAGGGCGACCTGGCGAGCATCACCGAGCACGCGACGCTCACCCTCGGCATTGGCAGCCTGTACGAGGAGCTGCGCAGCCTGCTCGACGCCGACTACCCGCCGACGGCGCTGCATGCCCTGCTGGCCGCGCTGCCGGGGCTGCTGCGCGACCGCGGCTACCCGCCCGTCTACCAGGTCATCCTGACCAGCAACTTCGACGACATGCTGGAGCGCGCGTTCCAGGCGCGGAACGAACCCTACGATGTTCTGATGTACGTGGCGCGCGACGACCTGCGCGACATCCCGCGAGACCAGTTCATCCACCAGCCGTACCAGGGCGAGCCGCAGCCCATCGAGAAGCCCAACGAATACACCCTGCTGCCCCTGAACCAGCGCACCATCATCGTCAAGATCTACGGCGCGCTGAACCGGCGGACGACAGACACCGACAGCGACAGCTATGTCATCACCGAGGATGACTTCATCGCCTACATGAGCCGCATTGACGTCAACGGGCTGCTGCCGGCAACCCTGGTCGGCCAGGTGCGCAAGAGCAACTTTCTCTTCCTCGGCTCCAACCTGCGGGACTGGAACCGGCGCGTAGTGTTCCAGCGCCTGTGGGACGAGCCGACGTTCAAGAAGTTCCGCTCGTGGGCCGTGCCCCTGGATCGCCAGGGCATGGATGCCTGGTTCTGGCAGCAGCGCGACATCGAGCTGATCGCCGACGTCAGCCTCCAGGACTACGTGGACCGCCTGGCGCGGCGGCTGGACGGCCTCCCCGCCGCCGGGGCCAGGACATGAGCGCGTCCGCCCTGCCGCCCAGCCCGTACAAGGGGCTGATGCCGTACAGCGAAGCCGACGCCCGCTTCTTCTTTGGCCGCGACACCGACCGCGACATCATCATCGCCAACCTGACGGCAGCGCGCCTGACGCTGCTCTACGGCCCCAGCGGCGTCGGCAAGTCGTCCGTTTTGCGCGCCGGCGTCCGCCATGCCCTGGTCAAAGAAGCGGCGGTCAACCTGGCCCAGTACGGCGCGCCGGAGATGGCGGTCGTCTACTTCAACAACTGGCGCGACGACCCGCTGCCCGGTCTGATCGGCGCGGTCGAAGCGGCGGCGCGCGAGGCGCTGACCGGCTTCAACGTGACACCGCCGACCGCAGCCAACTTCGTCGAGGCGCTGGCCGGCTGGTCGGACGTGGTCGAAGGCCCGCTGCTCATCATTCTCGACCAGTTCGAGGAGTATTTCCTGTACCACAGCGGGAACGACGGCCCCGGAACCTTTGCCGACGAGTTCCCGCGCGCCGTGACGCGGCGCGGCCTGCGCGTCGCCTTCCTCGTCTCGCTGCGCGAGGATGCCCTCGCCAGCCTCGACCGCTTCAAGGGCCGCATCCCGACCCTGTTCGACAACCGCCTGCGCATAGACCACCTGGACTACGCGGCGGCGGAGATGGCGATTCGCCGTCCGCTGGACGAGTGGAACACCCTCGTGCCGCCGGACGAGGCGATGCGCATCGAAGATGACCTGGTCAAGGCCGTGCTGGCGCAGGTGCAGCGCGGCGCGGTGGTCATCGGCGACGCGGGGCGCGGCCATGCGGCCACTCCGGCGGCTGACGTGCGCATCGAGACGCCGTTCCTCCAGCTCGTCATGACGCGGCTGTGGGACGAGGAGCGGCGGCAAGGCTCCCACGTCCTGCGCCTGGCGACCCTCCAGGCCCTCGGCGGGGCCGAGCGCATCGTGCGCACCCACCTCGACGCGGCCATGGCGACCCTCTCGCCGGCCGAGCAGAAGATGGCGGCAGGCATCTTCCACTACCTGGTCACGCCGTCGGGCACGAAGATCGCCCATACCGTGTCCGACCTGGCCGTCTACGCCGACACGACGCCCGATCAGGTGCTCCCGATTGTGGAGCGCCTCAGCCGTGGCGACCTGCGCATCCTGCGCCCCATCGCGCCCCCGCCCGGCCAGTCCGGCGAGACGCGCTACGAAATCTACCACGACGTCCTGGCCCCGGCGGTGTTGGATTGGCGGGCGCGCTACCAACGCGAGCAAGACCGCGCCGAGGCCGAGGCGAGAGCGGCGGAAGAGCGCAAGGCGGCCGAAGTCCGGCTGGCGGCGGAACAGGCGCGCGTCAGGCGGCTGGGCCTGACTTTGCTGGGCGTCACCGCGCTCCTGGCGCTGGTGCTCGTTCTGGCTGTGCTGGCCTGGACGCAGCGCGCGGCGGCCATCCAGGCCCAGGCGGAAGCCGAGCAGCAGCGCAACGAAGCCAACGTCCAGCGGGCGTCGGCGCTCGCGGCGAAAACGACCGCCGACGCCGCGCGCCAGGAAGCCGAGCGGCAACGCACCGAGGCCGAGGCGCAGCGCGCGGCAGCGGTTCAGGCGCAAGCGACCGCCGAGTTCAACGCCCGCCAGGCTGAGTCGCGGGCGCTGGCGGCGTCGGCGCTGGAGCGGCTGGCGATAGATCCGGCGGAGAGTGTGCAGCTCGCCCTGAAGGCCAACACCACCGCGCGCACAGCCGAGGCCGAGACGGCGCTGCGGCGGGCGCTGCCGGAGTCCTACGTGCGGCGCATCCTGCGCGGCGCGCCGAGCGGCGTCTGGACGGCGAGCTACAGTCCGGACGGCCAGCGCATCGTGACGGCGCGCGCCGACAACACGGCCGAGGTGTGGGATAGCACGGGCGACAAGCCCATCGGCGTCCTGCGCGGGCACACCGATGGCCTGAACCAGGCCGAGTTCAGCCCGGACAATGGGCGCATCGTGACGGCCAGCGCCGACGGGACGGCCCGGGTCTGGGACGCGAAGACATTCCAGCCGATCGCCACCATCAGCCAGGGCGGCAAGGAGATCTACAGGGCGGTCTTCAGCCCGGACGGACGCTTCGTCGCCACTGCCGGCAAGGACAAGACAACGCGCCTGTCCGACGCGGCGACGGGCAGTGCGGTCTGGGTCTCGCCGCCCGGCGAAGGCGAGGTCGTGGATGTGGTGTTCAGCCCGGATGGGCAATTCCTGGTGGCGAGCAGCCTGAACGGGCCGGACGCGGCGGGCAACGACCAGACCGGCGTGGCGCGGGTCTACCGCGTGTCCAACGGCGAACCCGTGGCGGAGCTGGGCCGCACGGGCGTGGGGCGCACACGCTACGGCGGCACCTGGCAGGCCGCCTTTAGCCCGGACGGCAGGCAAGTTGCCACGGCGAGCGAGGACAACACGGCCCGCGTGTGGGAGGTCGGCTCGTGGCGGCTGCTCACGGAGCTATCCGGCCCGAACGGCCATACCGGGCGGGTCAGCCACGTCGCCTTCAGCCCGGACGGGCGGCTGATCCTCACGACGAGCGCCGACAACACGGGCCGCGTGTGGGATGCGCTCAGCGGGCAGAACCTGGCGACGCTGACCGGCCATACCAGCTACGTCGTGGATGGGGCGTTCAGCCCGGACAGCCAGGCCGTGGTGACGGCGGGGCTGGACGGCATGGCGCGGGTGTGGGACGCGGCGACGGGCCGCTTGCTGGCGGTGCTGCGCGGACACACCGCCGGCGTCTTCTCGGCGTCGTTCAAGCGGGACAACCAGTCTATCCTGACATCCAGTGGCGACGGAACGGCGCGCATCTGGCAGGCCCCGACGCGGCCCAGCCTCTTGGAGATGCGCGGGCCGACGGACGGTCTGACGACCCTGGCCTTCAGCCCCGACGGCGCACTACTGGCCGCGGCGAGCCGCGACGGCACGGCGTGGGTGTGGAACACGGGCAGCGGGGGGCAGGTGGCGCGGCTGGACGGGCATCGCGGCGCGATTCAGAGCCTGGACATCAGCCGCGACGGGGGCCGCATCGTCAGCGGCAGCGCGGACGGGACGGCGCGGGTGTGGGACGCCAGGAGCGGCAGACAGTTCTTTGAGATGCCGGCCGGCGCCGAGGTCAACGTCGCGGCGTTCAGCCCCAACGGCGGCCGCATCGTGACGGCGGGCAAAGACGGCCGGGCGCGGGTGTGGGACGCCGCCAGCGGCCGCCCGCTGGCCGAGATGCAGGTCTATACTGACAGCGTCACATCCGCCGCGTTCAGCCCCGACGGCAGCCGCGTCGTGACCGGCTCCGGCGACAAGACTGTGCGGGTGTGGGAGACGGAGAGCGGCCGCCCGCTGGCCGCTCTCGACGGCCCGAAGGGGGGCGTGAGCGCGGTCGCCTTTAGTCCCGACGGCAAGCTCATCGCCGCCGCCGGCCGCGACTGGAAGGTCTATGTCTGGGACGGCGCGGCGGGCGGAGCGCCCCGGCGCCTCAGCGGCCACACCGGGCCGGTGCAGACCCTGGCGTTCAGCCCGGATAGCGGCGCGCTCGTCACGACCGCCGGCTGGCCGGACTACTCGGCGCGGGTGTGGTCGCTAGGCGCGGGCGTCCAGACCGCGCAACTGGACGGGCACACGAATCTGCTCCACAGCGCCGCCTTCGATCCCAGCGGCCGCTGGATCGTCACGGCCAGCGAAGACGGCACGGCACGGATCTGGGAGGCGGCCAGCGGCAAGAGCCTCGCGGTGCTGCGCGGCGCGATCCGCGGTGTGGCCGATGCCGCGTTCAGCCCGGATGGCAGCCTGGTCGCGGCGGCGGGGGGGAGCAAGGAGGACGCGGTCGCGCACCTGTACCGCTGCGACGTATGCGGCAGCCTGGACAGCATGATCGAGCAGGCCACGCGCCGCCTGACACCGTAATGGCGCATGACATATGAGTTGATGCGACGGTAGTAACGACTTCAGTCGTTCTGCGGCCCTCGGAACGACTAAAGTCGTCACTACAAAACGGCCGGCCTTGTGACACATTAACAAGCTGAACCGAGGGAGGTGATGTATGCAACGTCCATTGTCGCGCTCCTGGCGGCGGGCTGCGATCGCGCTCGCGGCGCTCGTCGGCCTGATGAGCCTGGCCCTGGTTGTGCGCTGGCTCGCCCTACCCGCTGAGCCGGCCGAAGCCAGCGCGCCTACCTTCCAGATGACCGCCACGCCCGCCCCAGCGTTCGTCGGACCGCCCCGGCGCAATATCTCGCCCATCACGCCGCCACCCACCCCGCCGGCCCTCGTCAGCACGCCGGTGACGCTCACCCCAGCGCCGACACGCACGCCGATTGGGCTGCGCGAGACCCCCGTCACGCCGTCTGCGATCAATGTGCAGCAGGTCGGGCCGGTGCTGCTGGCGGAGGCGGAGCGGCGGCAGAACATGCAGTTCAACCCCAACGCCGCCCTCCAGAAACGCATCTTCGCCGACGGCCTCGTCCCCAACTCCCCAGAGTTCCGCGTCACCGTCAACGGCACAGACTTCGGCGGGCAACGGGCGGAGAGCCTGGCTACTGGCCTCGTGCGCGTGTACTACGTCGCCATCCCCAACTTCGCCAACGTCACCTTCGTCCAGCGCCCCAACCCCCGCAACGCCGCCGAGGCGGGTCTCTTGGCGGCGGGGGAGAACGCCCAGGTCATCCAGTTCAACCCCAATGCTGCGCTCCAGAAGCGCATGTTCGGCGACGGCTTCGTGCCGAACTCGTCGGAGTTTGGGTTGAATGTGGGAGGCGTGACCTACATCGGGCAGCGGGGGGAGCGGCTGGATACGGGCGAGGTGCGGGTGTACTTTGTGCGCGACGGCGACTTCAGCAGCGTCTTTTTCTTCACTCGCCCCTGAGCTGCCGGTGCAGGATGAGTCACGCTGAGGGGGTGAACGAGTCACCCCCCATAAGCGCCACAGTCTCAGGCAGGCGCTTGGTTGCTGTCCGGTTGGTAGCGCAGCAGAACGACGCCGGAAGGGAAGGCTTTGGACTCGACCAGTTTGAGGCCCGTGTAGAACCCATCCGGAAAGACCCGCTTGCCGCCGCCCAGCACGACCGGGTAGACCAGCAAGCTGTATTCATCCACCAGATCGTTCTGCGCCAGCGTATGCACCAGCACACTGCTGCCGTCAACGTAGATGTTCTGGCCGGCTTGTTCCTTGAGCGTGCGCACCGCCTCGACCACGTTCTCGTGGATGACGGTGGAGTTGCGCCAGGCGGCGGCTGATTTCAGCGTGGTCGAGACGACGTATTTGCGCTTGCCGTTCATGATATCGCCGAACGGGTCGCCCTCAGGCATGGGTTCAAAGGCGTCCGCGTGCGTCTGCCAGGTCTTGCGGCCCAACAGGAACGTGTCGCAGTCGCTCATCGCCTGGAAGAAGTGGGCGCCAATATCATCGTGCCAGTATGGGCGTGTCCAGCCGCCATGCGTGAAGCCACCCTCGGTGTCTTCCTGCGGCCCGCCCGGGGCTTGCATGACGCCATCTAACGACATGAACTCAGCAACGATCAACTTACGCATGGTCTGTGCTCCTTGAGAGAGGTAAAGGGGACGGTTCATATGAAGGCGATAATGGTAGGCCAAATTCGACGTCCTGCAAATGAGACAGATTGAGGAGGGATCAGGATGAAGGAGAGGCGTTGGCTGAAGCAGCTACGCGGCGCGAGGATGTACCTGTTCCTGGCAGTGGGCCTGCTCGTCGTCGTTCTCATGCAGCAGGCGCTCGCGCCAGGTAGTCACGAGGCGGAGGCGAGCGCGCCGGCGTTCCAAAGCGCGCCGCCGACGCCGACCCTGTCGCGCTTTGTCGGGCCGCCCACCCGTCGCGGCGACCTCGTCCTGCCACCTCCGCCCGCCACCCCACCGGCGGCGGTCAACACGCCGGTCACGGTTACCCCGACGCCCCGAACCACCATCGTCTTCCTGGTCGAGGTCACGACCACGCCCGTGACGCCGACGCCGCAGAGCCTCATGGCGGTCGGTCCGGTGCTGCTGGCGGAGGCGGAGCGGCGGCAGAACATGCAGTTCAACCCCAACGCCGCTCTCCAGAAGCGCATCTTCGCCGACGGCCTCGTCCCCAACTCGCCAGAGTTCCGCGTTTCCCTCAGCGGCGTCGAGTTCGGCGGCCAGCGCGCCGAGAGCTTGCAGACCGGACTGGTGCGCGTCTACTACGTCCCCGTCCCCGACTTCGCCAACGTCACCTTCGTCCAGCGCCCCAACCCCCGCAACGCCGCCGAGGCGGGTCTCCTGGCGGCCGGCGAGAACGCCCAGGTCATCCAGTTCAACCCCAACGCCGCCCTCCAGAAGCGCATGTTCGCCGACGGCTTCGTGCCGAACTCGCCGGAGTTTGGGCTGTTGGTGGGGGGCGTGCCGTTCATCGGACAGCGGGGAGAGCGGCTGGACACGGGCGAGGTGCGGGTGTACTTCGTGCGCGACGGCGACTTCAGCAGCGTCTTCTGGTTTACGCGCGGCTAGTGTGGCGACGCAGCGTCGAGCACGGCGTCTACCGGCGTCTGAAGCCCTTCGAGCGTGGCAGACGTGGCAACGGCCCCGCGGCCATACTGCCCATGCTCAATGTATGCCCCATCGGCGAGGCGGAGCACGGTGATGCTCTCGGCCTCGGGGTCTATGCTCCAGTACTCAGGGATGCCAGCCTGCGCATACTCGGCGCGCTTGACGACAAGGTCACGCTGGCGGTCTTTCGCGCTCCCGCTGACCACTTCCATCACCAGGTCGGCGCCGCTCCAGTATTCGTTGTAGCGCCGATCTGCATGCGCTGCCAGCATGAAAGCCAGGTCTGGTTCGCGGAATTTGCCAGGCCACAGGCGCACAGGGAAGGGGGCGAACATGACGGCGCCCGGCACGCGCTGCCGAAGGGCGAAAAGGAGCATGTAGAGAAAGGCGACGATGGCTTGATGCTTCTCGGTCGGCATGGGCAACACCTCGACCCGCCCGGCTGAGTATTCGATGAGGCGATTCGTGTCGAGCGTGAGGTAATCCCCCTCGCTCCACGCGCCTTGAGCGGGGAAGAGCGTCGCAATCTCCCACGCCGGCTCGCCCGGCCCCTCGAACTCCGTTGGGACTGGTTTCGTCGTCATTGTGACTCTCCCGTCGCCGACGAATGCCGTGTCAAGTTATTATAGGTCAGGCAGGCTGAGGGTCAAGCCCCCACAGTGGGTGAAGGGACGGAAGGGTGACAACGTTCAATAGGTGGGGAGGGCAACGCCAACCGCCGAGCAAGAGAGAGGAGTCGCCATGAAGGGTGTGCTGCCGTTCATTCTGACTGTGCTGCGCTACTGGCTCGCGCCGGCCGCCGCCGCGACGCTGCTCGCGTTCATGATCTACCTCGTCGCGCAGCAGAGCCTGCGCCTGTCGGCCAACGACGCCGGGGTGCAGATGGCCGAGGACACCGCCGCCGCGCTGGAAGTCGGCCAGGCGCCGGCGGCCCTCGTCGGCGCGCCGGTGGATGTGGCAAAGAGCCTGGCCCCATTCGCCATCATCTACGACGACGCCGGGCAGGTCGTCGCATCCACGGCGCGTCTCGGCGGGGCGCCGCCGACCCTACCACAGGGCGTCCTGGAGAATGTGCGAACCGGGGGTGAGTCGCGCATCACGTGGCAGCCGCAGCCGGGCGTGCGCCTGGCGACGGTTATCACCCGCGTGAACGGCGCGGCGCCGGGCTTCGTCGTCGCCGGGCGCTCCCTGCGCGAGATCGAGCGGCGCATAGACGAGCTAGGGCTGCTGATCGGCGTCGCGTGGCTGGGAACGCTGGGCGTGACGCTCGTCGTCGCTGCGCTGGCGGCGGCGCTCGGCCCGGCGACCGCGTGGCGCTGCTCATGCCCAACATGCCGCAGTTCGTCGTCGCCTACTACGCCATCCTCAAGGCGGGCGCAGTCGTTGTCCCCCTCAACCCGCTGTACACCGAGCGCGAGCTGACCTTCCAAATGACCGACGCCGGCGTCGAGACGGTCATCACCATCCCCCTGTTCCTGGACAAGGTCGCGCGGCTGAAGGACGCGACGCTGCTGAAGCGCGTCATCTATGCGCGGCTGGCGGACGCGCTGCCCTTCCCGCTCAGCGTCGCCCAGCGGGTGCGCGAGTCGCGCATGCTGCGGCAGGGAAAGGGGCTGACGCTGCTCGACTTCAAGACGCTCGCCGACCGGCCCGCGCCGACCGACTTCCGCCCGGCCCCGGTGGATCCGGCTGACATGGCGCTGCTGATCTACAGCGGCGGCACGACGGGCATCGCCAAGGGCATCATGCTCTCCCACGACGCCTGCGTCGCCAACGCCTACCAGGTCTCGGCGTGGGGCAATCTGCGCGGCGACGAGCGCATGCTGGCCGTTCTGCCCCTGTTCCACGGCTTCGGCATGAGCGTCACCATGAATGCGCCCATCCTCCACGGCGGGACGACGATCCTGATGCCGCGCTTCAACGCGACAGACGTGGTCAAGGCCATCCAGAAATATCGTCCGACGTTCTTCATCGGCGTGCCGACGATGTTCGTCGCCCTGAGCAACCTGCCGGACATCGGGCGCTACGACCTCAGCAGCCTGGAGGGCATCTTCGTCGGCGCGGCGCCGCTGACGCGGGCCATCAAGGAGAACTTCGAGGCGAAGACCGGGGCGCGCATGATCGAGGGCTACGGGCTGACGGAGGCGGTGACGGCGATCATGGCGAACCCGTACCACGGCGCGCACAAGATCGGCAGCATCGGCATCCCGTTCCCGGACGTGGAGGTCAAGATCGTCGGCCTGGACGACGGGCGGGACCTGCCGCCGGGCGAGCTAGGCGAGATTGTCTTGCGCAGCCCGACGATGATGCTCGGCTACTACAAGAACGAGGCGGAGACGGCGCGGACGATTGTGGACGGCTGGCTGCACACCGGTGACATCGGGCTGATGGACGAGGACGGCTACTTCACCATCACCGACCGCAAGAAGGAGCTGATCATCGTCGGCGGGTTCAACGTCTTCCCGCGCGAGATTGACGAGGTTATCTACCAGCACCCGAAGGTCAAGGAGGGCATCGCCGTCGGCATTCCCGATGAGTACAAGGGGGAGCGCATCAAGGCGTACATCGTGCTGAAGGACGGCGCGACGGCGACGCCAGCGGAGTTCGATAGCTACTTCCGCGAGCGCCTGACGGCGTACAAAGTGCCGTCGGAGGTTGAGTTCCGCGCCGACCTGCCCAAGAGCATGATTGGCAAGATCATGCGCCGGACGCTGCGCGAGGAAGAGCCAGGGCGCACCAAAGCGACGTAACATTTGCCAGACCGACCATATCAGCGTACAATTATGTGTCGCCCCCTTTGCGGGGCGTTGTGTTGTCGTGTGTAGCAAGGGTGAGGGTGACTGCCCATGCCAATGTTTGAAGACCTGACCGAACGGCTGCAAGGGATTTTCGATAAACTGGGCGCAAAAGGCCACCTGACGGAGGCCGATGTTGACGAGGCGCTCAAGCAGGTGCGCCTGGCGCTCCTGGAAGCCGACGTCAATTTCAAAGTCGTCAAGGAATTCATCGCTAAGGTGCGCGAGCGCGCCATCGGCGCCGAGGTCACGCGCAGCCTGACGCCGGCGCAGCAGGTCGTCAAGATCGTCAACGAAGAGATGATCGCGCTGCTGGGCGAGCCGTCGAAGCTCAACCTGGGCGGCGTCCCGCCGAGCGTCATCATGCTCGTCGGCCTCCAGGGCCACGGCAAGACGACGGCGGCGGCCAAGCTCGCCCTCCAGCTCAAGCGCTCCGGCCAGCGGCCCCTGCTCGTCGCCGCCGACACCCGCCGCCCCGCCGCCATCACCCAGCTCGAAGTGCTAGGGCGGCAGGTCGAGGTGCCGGTGCACAGCGAGGGCAGCGCGCCGCCGCCGCCTGACATCGCCGCCCACGCCCTCGCCCGCGCCCGTGAGAGCAACTACAACGTCGTCATCATTGACACCTCTGGCCGCCTCAACATTGACGAGGCGCTGATGCAGGAGCTGGAGGACATTCGGGCGCGAACGAACCCAGTCGAGACCCTGCTCGTCGTCGATTCGATGGTCGGCCAGGAGGCGGTGCGAGTGGCGCAGGACTTCCACCGCCGCACGGACGTCACCGGCCTCATCCTCACCAAAATGGACGGCGACTCGCGCGGCGGCGCGGCCCTCTCGATCCGCCACGTCACCGGCGTGCCTATCAAGTACATCGGCGTCGGCGAGAAGATCGAGCCACTGGAGCAGTTCTACCCCGACCGCATCGCCTCGCGCATCCTCGGCATGGGCGACATGCTCAGCCTCATCGAGCGCGCCGAGATGTCCATGGACCAGGAGGAGGCGGAGCGGGCGAGCAAGAAGATGGTGGAGGGCAAGTTCGATTTCGAGGACTTCCTAAGCCAGCTTCAGCAGCTCAAGCGAATGGGGCCGCTGACCCAGATCCTCGACATGATCCCCGGTATCAATCAACTCACGAAGCAATTGCCGGCCGGGGGCATCAACGACAAGGACCTCAAGCGCGTCGAGGCGATCATCTACTCGATGACGCGCGAGGAACGCCGCAACCCGAAGATCCTCAACGGGAGCCGCAAGCGCCGCATCGCGGCCGGCAGCGGCACGACGGTTCAGGACGTGAACAACCTGGTGCGGCAGTTCGTGGAGATGCAGAAGCTCATGAAGTCCATGGGCCGCGGCCGGCGCATGCCCAAGGGTCTGCCGCCGGGGCTGTTCGACAACGAACCACCGGGCGGCGGTGGCGGGCTGCGGCCGCGCCGCTAAGGTAGAGTGAGTAGAGACGCGCCATGGCGCGTCTCTACGAATGGACAAGGTATCTAGGCTGCTGCGCTCAAGGCACGCTGTGCCTCTCTCCCCGCGCGGGGGACGCCCACTGGGGGCTAAGGCAGGCAGCTCATTATAAAGTGGAGGCTCAAGAACCGTGGTCAAGATTCGCCTGCGCCGCGTAGGCGCGAAGAAGCAACCTTCCTATCGTATCGTCGTCGCCAGCTCGACCTCCCCCCGGGACGGCCGGTTCCTCGAGGTCATCGGCCACTACAACCCGCGCACCGAGCCAGAAACCGTGGTCGTGAACGTGGAGCGCGCCCGCTACTGGCTGGCCCACGGCGCGCAGCCGACCGAGGCCGTGCAGCGCATGCTCAAGAAGGTCGGCGCGTACGACGCTGCCCCTGTCGCCGCCGAAACCCCGGCGGCTGCTCCGGCGGCCGCGCCCGTCGCCGAAGCGCCCGTCGTCGAAGCGCCGGCGGCCGAAGCTGCACCCACCCCAAGCGAGGCCTAACATGCCGCCGTATGGAAATCGCAACAGCGGGCGGGGCGGGCAACGCGGGCGTGACACGCGCTATGGCCGCGATGCGCGCCCGCGCGACAACCGCTCGGCCAAGATAGACCCGGAGACGGTCGAGGTGGCGCGCGGCCTGGTCGAGTACGTCGCCCGCAACCTCGTGGACAACGTGGAGCAGGTCGGCGTCAAGCAGGTGAGCATAGGCGCGTCGGGCGCGGTGCTCGAGCTGTCGGTCGCGCCGGACGACATGGGGCGGATCATCGGCAAGCAGGGCCGCGTTGCCAACGCCATCCGCACACTGATTCGGGGCGTGGCCCGCCCGGGGACGCGCATCAACCTGGAGATTGTATAGTGCCGCGATCGGCTCCCAGGTATCTGATTGTCGGCGAGATCGTCGCCGCCCACGGCATACAGGGTGAGGTCAAGGTGCTGCTGGAGACGAGCTTTCCGGAGCGCTTCAATCGCCTCAAGAGCGTGCTCATCGGCCCGCCCGACGGGAGCGACTACCGCAGCGTCGGCCTGGAAGGGTCGCGGTTGCACAAGGGCAGCGCCCTGCTCAGGCTCGCCGGGGTCAAGGACCGCAACGCGGCGGAGATGCTGCGCGGCCAGGTCGTCGCCATCCCGGCCGCGCAGGCGATGCCCCTGGGTGAGGATGAGTACTACGTCCACCAGATCGAGGGACTCGCGGTGTACACCGAGGACGGCGAGCGCCTGGGCGTGGTGGACCACGTCATCTTCACCGGCGCCAACGAGGTGTACGCTGTGCGCGGCGACGATGGCGACGAGCTGCTGCTGCCGGCCATCGCCGACGTCATCCAGAGTGTAGATCTCGATAACGAGCGCATCACGGTGCGCCTGCTCGAAGGCCTGCGCTAGCGTTTCCAAAACGAGGGTTGCATGCTGCGCGACGCGTGGGTGTGTCTGTCGTGGAGGTGAGCTAATGAAGGTCTACACGTATTCCGAAGCGCGTCAGAACTTTGCGGAGGTTCTTGAGGAGGCGCGGCGGCATGGGGCAGCGCAAATCCGCCGCCGCGACGGGACGACCTTCTTGATTACTGTTGAGCAGGCTGGCGGGTCACCGCTCGACGTGGAAGGCGTTGATACCGGCATCACGGCCGACGAGATTCTCGCGTTTATCCGCGACGGCCGGCGGCAGGGCTAGAGTTCCCGGCAGACGTCCGGACCGCGAAAGCCGCGAAAGAGCGCGAAAGACACGAAAGGGGTTACGCGGGCGTGGCCTTGTCGTGTTCTGCGCGTCTTTTCGCGTCTCTCGCGCTTCGGGCGTTTCCGCCGTACCGCCAGGCCAGGGCCGCCGCGCTCCACACCGCCCAGCAGCCCAGGACAGCCAGGAGCGGCGCGAGGGGGAGGCGGAAGCGCGTTTCCATGTGGAACGCGAAGTCCATGCTCATCAGGCTGAGGATGACGATGTAGAAAAGCGCGCGCTTCTGGTAGGCGTTGGGGATAAGGAAGACGCTGAGTACGCCGCCGAGCAGGAGGAGCGGCCAGGCGAGCGGGTCCTCCGGCGTCGGGATGACCACGTCGGAAATCTTGTAACCCTGCTCCGCCGACAGGAACTGCTCGCGCTGGTAGTTGAGGATGGGCAGGATGTCGCCAGGGTGGCGCGAGAGGTAGGCGAGCTTGAGGTTGCGGAACGCCACGTCCTCGTCCAGCTCCGGCAGCTTCAGGTTCTTGACGTCGTCGAGGGAGGGCAGCTCGTCCGGCGCGCTCAGGCCGGGGATGGTGTCCATGCCGTGGTAGAACGCCTGGCCGCCGTTGGACGAGATGAGCAGGAAGCGGCCGTGGAACTGGTAGTTGCGCAGGGTGATCGGCCCGATGCTGAGCAACAGCCCCAGCGCGACGATGCCGAGCGTCGCCCAATAGCGGCGGCGGAAGGCCGGGATGAACCACAGCCACACGACCAGCAGCGGAATGAAGGGCAGCAGGAGGACGCCGCGCGTCAGGTTCGCCCAGCCGAGGACGTAGCACGCGGCGAGCAGGACGAGCAGGCGGCCGCTCGCCCGCGCCCACAGCAGCAGCGCGACCATGAGCAGCAGCAGCAGGATGAACAGCGGCTCGGACATCAGGCGCGCCGAGAAGCCGATGAGGAACGAATACTCCGCGACGATGATGGCGGCGGCCAGCCCCACCCAGCGGTTCGCCACCTGCCGCCCGATCACGAAGGTCAGGACACACGCCAGCGCCCCGATGACGGCCTGCACCATGCGCGCCGCCTCGAAGTCGTGGCCGAAGATGCGGTAGCTGATGCCCAGCAGCAGGCCGTAGGCCGGCGGGCGGTGGGTGAATGAGCCGAGGGGATGCCAGGGGAAGGGGGTCTCGCGCGGCTCGGTGCCGAGGCCCTGCGCCCAGGGCCAGGCGTAGCGGTCGTAGAGCTTCTCCTCGCTCTGCGGCGCTTCGGTGTACGCCTGCACCGTGGCGACGCGCGGCGACAGGGCGACGAAGAAGATGACGACGGCCAGGATGATGTCCAGGGCGAGGCCCCGGCGTCTCCTGGCGCGTTCGGTAGCGGGGGAAAGAGAAAGGTGCGACACGCCCGCTATTATACTCACAGGCGGGCATCGCACCAAAGCTGGGCCGCCGTGGCGTAAACACCACGGCTACGAAATGGAAGCCCAAGGGGCTAGGCCGGTTCTCTGTAGCCCCTTGGGCTTGCATTCTTAGCGGCGGTCTTCAGGCCGCCGCGTTGTTACGCCGGCTGCGCCGCCTTGAGCTGGCTCTTGAACAGCTTGCGGAACTTCGCCATCTTCGGCGCGATGACGACCTGGCAGTACGGCGCGCTGCCGTTCTGCGCGTAGTACTCCTGGTGGTAGTCCTCGGCGACGTAGAACGTGTCGAACGGCGCCAGCTCGGTGACAATGGCGTTGGGGTACGCCTTCGCCGCCGTCAGCTCGCGGATGACTTCTTGCGCTACCCGCTTCTGCTCCTCGTCGCGGTAGAGGATGACCGAGCGGTACTGCGTGCCGATGTCCGCGCCCTGTCGGTTCAGCGTCGTCGGGTCGTGGACGGCAAAGAAGACCTCCAGAATCTGCTTCAAGGCGATCACGGTCGGGTCGAACGTGACCTGGATGACCTCGGCGTGGCCGGTTGTGCCGCTGCACACCTGGCGATACGTGGGGTTCGGCGCCGTCCCGCCCGCGTAGCCCGACTCGACGCTCCGCACGCCCTGTAGCTCATCGAACACCGCCTCGATGCACCAGAAGCACCCGCCGCCCAGGGTGATGGTCTCGGTCTGATTCGTCTGCCCGTTGCTCATCCTTCGCCTCGCTTTCCTGCCTAAGACCTGTTTGTAACGCAAAGGCGCAAAGACGCAATGAAGAAAATAAGTCTTGTCTCTTCTCTTTGCGCCTCTGCGCCTTTGCGTTTCCTTCCTCTTAGAAACCCATAATGGCTCATCACTACTTTATCTGAGCCATCAAGGCGCGGAGTCTTACTCCGGCGCGCTCTCCCATCGCACCATCGTGCGCATGAGGTGGGCCAACGTTGCCGGCGGGTCGTCGCTAATGACGGCGTGGGCGGGCGAGGTCTGGATGACGGTGCTGCGCGGCGAGACGAGCCAGTGCCAGCGCTCGGCCTGGGTCAGCTCGCCAATCGGCCCCGCCGCCTTGCCGCCGGCGCACACGACTGGTATCGCCTCCAGCTCCTCGCGCACCTCGGCCAGGTTCAGCAGGGGCCACAGGGCCGCCAGCCGCGCCTCGTCCATCTCGACCTCGGCGGCCAGGAAGCGCCGCGTGCGGCAGAAGAGGATGACGCCCACGTTGATGAACTCCTCCCGCTCGACGCGGGGGACGACGCGAATCACGGCGTAGTCACAGCAGCTTCGCGCGGGCACGGAGGGCCTCCTCGACGAAGGGGCGCGGCGCCTGGAGGCGGCGCAGCAGGTAGTCTACATAGGCCTGGCGGTGGGCGGCGACATCCGGGAACGACGCTTCGTCGCCGAGCCAGTCGTCCGGGATGGACGCCACAATCTGGCGGATGGTCTCTTCGGGCAGCCGCACCGCCATCTCCTCATCGGCCGCCTCTAGCGCGTTGGCGCGGCGCAGCAGGACGTGGTCCTTGATGACGGCGAACGGGCTGCGGCTGCGGTCGTCGCCGCCCCAGTTGTGGTGGAAATACAGCGCCGCGCCGTGGTCAATCAGGTACAGGCGGCGGTGCCACCACAGCATGTTGGGGTTGCGCGGCGTGCGGTCCACGTTGCTGACGTAGGCGTCGAACCACACGATGGCCGACGCCAGGTCGCCGTCTACCTTGCGCTCGTCCAGCGGGCCGAAGCCCAACGAGCCGGGCAGGTAGTCCACGGCCAGGTTCAGGCCGACGCTGGCGTCGATGATCGTCTTGATCTCGGGGTCCGGCTCGGCGCGGCCCAGGACACCGTCTAGCTCGATAACCGCCAGGTCGGGAACCGGCAGGCCCAGGGCGCGGCCAATCTCGCCGGCGACAAGCTCGGCGATGAGCGCCTTGCGGCCTTGGCCCGCGCCGCGGAACTTGAGGACGTATGTG
The DNA here is from genome assembly GCA_046328525.1 of Anaerolineae bacterium. GTDB lineage: Bacteria > Chloroflexota > Anaerolineae > Epilineales > JAHCIE01 > JBDHWG01. The sequence goes on along the minus strand of JAXLWK010000013.1, from coordinate 113,838 downwards.
CCGTCGTCGTCGGCCTCGACGATGGCCGGCACGGAGCCGCCCTCGCGTAGCGGGGCGACGTAGCGGATCGCGGTAATGGTGGGCAGAAGGGAGTCGGGCATCAGGGACTCAAGATGTTATGGCCGTACGCCGTAGAGACGGGATCGGTGGTAGAGACGCGCCATTGGCGCGTCTCTACTGGTCCCAAGTGTATGTTAGCGCGGGGGCTTGTCAAATCCAACTCTCCCTCACCCCCTACCCCCTCTCCCAGAGCGGGAGAGGGGGAACGCGCCCTCTCTCTCCCGTAAAATGAATGGGTAACGCAAAGGCGCAAGGACGCAAGGACGCAAAAAGAGATAAGTCTTCAGCCTGTTAGCGCCCTGGCGTCTTTGCGCCTTTGCGTTACCTTCTCTTAGGAACCTGGGACGGCGGCAACGCCATTTTCATGCGTCTGCTGGTGGACATAAGTCCATAGGGGGCTTCTCCCAAAATGCGAGAAGGGGGGAGGAGGGAGGATTCCCTAGCTTGACGCTCTGCCAGCCGGGATGCAAAATTGGTCATCGCAAAGAAGGGATACCCGAATCATGTCACAGATTGCATTCGTCACCGGCGCCGACCGCGGGCTGGGCTTCGCGCTATGCGCGGGGTTGCTGGCGCGGGGTTGGCATGTGTTCGCCGGCCAGAACATGCCCGACTGGCCGCAGCTCTCGGAGCTGCGCGGGCGCTTTCCCGACGCGCTCCACATCGTTCCGCTGGACGTGCGCTCGATTGAGTCCGCCCGCGCGGCGGCGGGGGCGGTCGAGGCGGCGGCCGGGCGCGTGGACCTGCTCATCAACAATGCCGGCGTCAACTCGCCCACCTCGCCGCGCTCCATCCGCGAGGCGCCGGACTACGCCGAGATGTTCCGCCTGTACGACGTGAACGCGCTGGGGCCGCTGCGCGTGGTCGAGGCCCTCCTGCCGCTGACCGACCGTAGCGACTTCAAGCGCCTGTGCTTCGTCTCGTCGGAGGCGGGCAGCATCGGGGCCGCGCAGCGCACGTCCTGGTACGGCTACACAATGTCGAAAGCGGCGCTGAACATGGAAACGCGCCTGCTGTTCAACCTGTTGCGGCCAGAAGGGTACACGTTCCGCGTCTATCACCCGGGCTGGATCCGCTCCTATATCAGCGGCGTCAAAGGCACGGAGGCGGACCTGGAGCCGGAGGAGGCGGCCGCCGCGGCGCTGGCCTACTTCCTCGACGCCCCGGTTGACGAGGATGTGTTGGTGATGCGCGATTGGGAAGGCAAGGCATGGCCGTGGTAACGGGAGGCAGAATGCGGGTCATGGTGTTGAGTGACGATCGCTGGCATCCGGCGGCGACGGTGCGCGCCGGGCTGGAGCCGCTGGCGGCGGCAGGCTTCGACTTCGACTGGGTTGCGCCGGGGGATGTCCCGTCGCCCCAGCAATTCGCGGCGTACCCCCTGGTCGCGCTGTCCAAGTCCAACAATCGCTCGGCCACCGATCTCGCGCCGTGGGCCGACGACTCCCTCGCCGAGGCGATCGTGCGCCAGGTGCGCGCCGGGCAGGGTTGGGTGGTCATCCACTCCGGCGTCGCCGGCTACGGGGACATGCCGACGCTGCGGGGCATGATGGGCGGCGCGTTCCTCCACCACCCGCCGCAATGCCCGGTGACCGTCACGCCCAACGCCCAGTATCCCCTGTGCGCCGGCAGCGAGGCGTTCACGCTGACCGACGAGCACTACCACGTCGCGCTGGACGACGCGGGCGCCGACGTGTTCCTGACGACGACCTCGGAGCACGGGTCGCAGCCGGCGGGCTGGACGCGACGGGAGGGCGAGGGCCGCGTGTGCGTCCTGACGCCAGGCCACAACCTCCCGGTCTGGCTCCACCCGGCGTACCAGCGCCTCATCACCAACGCCCTGTGTTGGGCGAGCGGGCAAGACGCGGCCGCGTAGCGCGGGCGCCAGGCTGAAGCGCTCTGAGGGGTGCGGGGGCGGTACTCCGCCCCTGCTGCTGAAAGGGCGAAGTCCTGCGGACTGGTCGCGCCTCGGCGACGACGCGGCGTGTCGCGCCGACTTCCAGTCGGCGCCCCGGCGGACGTGATGCTCGTTGGCGAAACAATCGTCTGGGCAGGATTGGCCGCGCTACCGCGCGGGCTGCCGGTTCGGGCTGATATCAGGGCTTACTGGCAGAGACAATATACTCGTAAAGCTCCTTTTTCGAGGTTCGTTTTCGAATTGGACTTACTCGAATACTCCTAAAGCCTGATGCCTCGAATAGGGCCGCGAATATTTCCTCAACTGGTAGCAGGACGTCGTAAAACTTGGAATTGCCCACGATGTAGTGAATAGACGCGCCCGACTTAGCCACAAGAAATAGCTCATTGATATGATCCATCATGTCATAGAAGTATTTGTGAACATACCGCGAGAGAACATCGCTCTGTGTCGCTATCCTTCCAGTAATCTCAGGGAAGTTCTCGTAAGGTATTATCCTATCAGATGGAGAAACCCACTTGCTCACCTTGCTCGTCGCAACTCCCCATGTACCACCAATGGCTTGCCAATCCAGATGGCCTGCTTCTCTCCCATCCTTTAGGTAACCTAACCAGTACATATAGGGGCGCAGCTCGCGAATGTAGCTCATGCGGTTAGGATAGGGTGGCGAGGTAATAACACAGGTATAGTGGTCAAGCGGTAGTCGCATCGAGAGCTCTCGCGCATCGCAATGCATAACCCGTGGTGATTCGTAAATAGCACTTTGTGCTGCGTTGTGTATATCGCGTGTGGCAGCTCTCCATGTGATTGCGATGTCATCAATCGTTGCGTGAAATACAGAGGGGTTCTGTAGCTTTTTGAAAGACATTGACTGATGATTGAAACTGGCGCTGGAATGGGTTATCATAACCCGGCAAAAGGCAATCTTCAGCAAATCCAGTACTCTTGGCGAATATACCCGTCTGCTGCCCTCGATGACATACATGATATGACTAAGGATATGGAGCACATCTTTAGTCCACCACTTCTCTATATCATGAATAGGCGGCGCCCATCCTCTGTCAATGGAATCGGTTGTGATTCTCCTGAGTACCTCGTCGGATGCGGTCATAAAACCGTCCGCATCTTCTGTAGTATAAAGCCGTGTCTTGGCCTCTGTTAACCACAAAAGAAACGGATTTATGTCCGTTGTATCTGAAGGAAGCCCCTTCTCAGCGCACACAAGCGAGGTTGTACCGGTCCCGCAAAAAGGGTCCAGTACAGTAAGGTTCTTCGATCGGTGATCCAAGAGTATCTGCTCGACAAGATGCACTGAGTAGGCTGGCGTCAACCTCAACCAGCCGTAACGCGTATGTTTGAGATTCGCACGATGGGTCAGATGGTCGAACAATCCAAGTTGATGCGCCATGGAGTCCTCTATGCCGAGAGCAGAGTCTTAACGACGTTCTCGACCTCATCCCTGATTCGCGACGAGTTTCGAGTGAAGAAGCCTGCCAGGTCGTAGCCTACCACCTCATGGCAGAACGCATATGTACTCGCTGTCGCGGCTCCATGTACGGTACCAGTGAGAAGCAGCCACAAGTTCTCTTGATAGCGGTGGGCGACATCGTTATCAATTTGCGTCGAGAACAAGATAATTACCGGAATATACAGATGTGCATATGCTTTTGAGGCATTGGCTATATCCGCGTTTTGGCGCTTGGAGTCCTTGCTTTTGTAACCCTGGCGCGCCTCAAATACGACGCCTTTCGTAATTCTACGTGTATCGTCGGGCAAACCAATCTGGTCAGCCACGGCCCGCAACCAGTTCTGGACTCTCGCTCTGGCTGTCTCATCCACAATATCGGCTATCGCAATGCGTCCGTCAAGCGATAATCGCCGTTCCTTCCCTCGCACGCCCTCTACCATGTAGCTCCAGGCAGCTTGCTCCGCTGTCAAGCCAAGATGATCCTGCAACATCTGATAAAAGACCCATTGGCTTCCAATTCCAATCTGGCGATATACGGATGTCATGCCTCCAGCAGCTTTGTGTGCAGCATACATCAAAGGCGAGTCGAGGCCGATCCAATGATAAAATGGATCGGCTGCGTAGAGAGCAGAGAACTCCCCTACCGTCAAGCCTTCCCCGCGCCCTGTGCCGAACCTCGGTTTGTAACTCATGCACCGCCGGATAGCATTTGTAAACAACGCGAGATAGCGTTCGTCAGGTACTAGATCCGAGGATACAGAAGGTGGTATATCCGGCTGTGCACCACGGTCGTCATCCCGGTCATCCAAGTTGTCGGTCATGTAGACCTTCTTCTCCATCAACGTCGGCCACAGAGTGTCGGACAGAATTGTATCATAATCTCACTCAATGTCGAGGGTAACCGTACGCTTGGAGAGGGTTACTCATATCGCAGCGCCTCCGCCGGGTAGACGCGGCCGGCTTGCCACGCCGGGAGCATGGTCGTTGCGACCGTCATGAGGTAGGCGACCAGGGCGATGACGCCGATCTGGAGCCACGGCACGCCGAACGCAACCTCAGGGTTCTGGGCGGCGATGAACGCGACGACGTTGCGCGATAGGATGATGCCCAGGCCGACGCCGATGAGGATGCCCAGCACGGCGATGACTGTCGATTCCAGCAGGAACGTCGCCTGCACCAGGCCGCGCCCGAAGCCGATGGCGCGCAGGACGCCGATCTGCTGCCGCCGCTCGACCACGGCCCGCGACGCGATGACGCCCAGCGCCACGACGCCGCTAATCAGCCCCAGCCCCATGAACCCCTGTAGCAACTGATTGAGCAGCAGGCGGATGCCCTGCTGCACGCGCAGCTCCTCGTTGAGCACCGCTGCGTCGCCGCCCGTCGCGCTCAGGGTACGGGCGAGGCCGAGGGCGGCGGCGCGCGGCGCGACGCCCGGCGCGACCTTGAGGTAGTACGCGCCCGGCGTCGGCGCTGTCCAACCGGCGGCGCGGACGGTGTCGGCGGTGGTGTAGACGCCGCGGCCGATGGAGGTGCGGGCGTCCATCACCCCGATAACGGTGAGCTTCATCGGCGGCCCGCCCTTCGGGTCGCGCAGCCAGACGGTCGTCGGGGTGAAGCCGCGGTCGTCGCGGTACATGCCCTGGAAGACGAAGGGGTCGGCGCCGAAGGTCGTGCCCGCGTTGCGCGTCGGCGCGTCGCGGCGGGGGAGGGCGCTGCCGTGGAGGACGGCCAGGCCGGGGGTCGTGCGCAGCGCCGCCCACACGGCTTCGTCGGAGGCGTATTCCGGCACGCGCTGGGTGAGGGGCGCGCCGACGCCTTGCAGCCAGCCGTTGTCCACGACTTGCAGTGTGCTCGCGCCCCAGCGAGCGACGGCCGCGCCCATCTGGATGGCTTCGACAGGGACGCTCGCCTGGCCGCCGATGGCGGCGAAGTCGTCGGGGGAGACGGCCGGGGCGGCGGCGATGGCGGCGCGCAGATCGGGGACGCGCGCCGGGTCAACGTTGGCGCGCAGGTCGAAGCCGGCCGCCTGGGTCTCCAGGTCGGCGTAGGCGTAGCGCGTGCCGGAGAGCAGGATGGACGCTGTGGTCACGGTGAAGATGACCAGGGTGAACATGAGGATGGCGAGGCCGGTGCGCCAGCGGTAGCGGGCGGGGTAGGCGGCGGCGATGCGCAGGCCAGCGGCGATGGGCGCGCCGCGCCGCGCCAGGCCAGCCAGGCCGGCGACGAGGCCGGGCAGCAGTTCGAGGTTGTAGGCGACGGCCCACACCGCGCCCAGCACCATGAACAGGCCCGACAGGGCCAGCAGCTCCAGGCTGCCGACGAACTGCTCGGTCTGGGAGACGCGGAAGCCGGGCACGCCGCGCGCCCAGAAGACGAGCAGGCCGAGGCCAGCCAGGGTGAAGCCGACGCGGTCGCCCCTATCGCGGCGGACGCCGAGGCGGGCGAGCGCCCAGCGCACGGTCAGCCCGCCGCCGATGACGGCGAGGGACCAGCCGGCCGCGTTCAGGGCGACGAAGGCGGAGCGGTTGGCCGTGGCGAGGGCCAGGGCGACGCCGAGGAGGATGAGCAGCGGGCCGCGTGTGACCAGGCCCCATAGGAACGCGAGGGGGTGGCCGCTGCGGGCCAGGTCGGCGAGGGACAGCGCGGCCTTCGGCTCGTCGGGCAGGTTGCGCACGGCGGTGACGACGTTAAGGCGGGCGATGCGCCACGCCGAGACGCTGACGGTGACGAAGGTGATGAGCAGGCCGAGGCAGAAGGCGATGATGAGCGACTGCGGCTCGACGGAGCCGGTCAGGCGCAGGCCGAACTCGGTCAGGTAGCCGGTCAGGGTGACGATGATGAGGACGGCCACGGCCAGCCCGGCCAGGATGCCGAGGAGCGAGGCGGCCAGGTCGTACAGCGCGCCCTCGAACAGGAATATCTGCACCAGGTGGCCGCGCTGCGTGCCGAGGGCGCGGGCCATGCCCAGCTCGGGGCGGCGCTCGGCGGCCAGCAGGGCGAAGATGAGGAAGACGAGCATGATGCCGGTGGCGATGGAGAACAGGCCGAGCACCAGGAACGTGGACGTCAGGGCGCTGGCGAACGCGCCGGCGATGTCGAGGCTCAGCCCCTTCAGCTCGATCACGGTGAGGCGGTTGAGGTTGGTGAGGGCGTTGGCGAAAGACGACGCCGTGCCCGGCGCGAGGCGGAACAGCACGCTGCGCAGGCTGCCCAGGGTCTGCGGGTCGCCGATGAGGCTCTTGAACTCGTCGGTGACGCCCGGCCCCTCGAGCGCGTCGGCCAGGGCGAGGACGCGCTCGCGCAGGAACGGCGGCTGCTGGTTCACGCTGTCGCGCAGGCCCTGGCGCACGCTCGGCGTCGCCAGTAGGCGGAAGATGGTCTGGGCGGCGGTGTCGTCCACCAGGTTCGCCCGCAGGCGCAGGGCGATGCCGCTGCTCCAGCGCATGCTGTCCTCGGCGGCCCCGCCTTCCCACAGGCAGCGCAGGGCGGCGAGACCACCGCACGACGCCGCGCCCGGCGCGTTCACGATGAGCACCTGGTTGATGCTGCCAGGGATGCCCTCCACCGTCTGCCACCACGGGAGACTGACCAGGGCCGTGGCTTGCGTCCCGCCGATGTCGCCGTTGCGGGCGATGGCCTTGACGCGCGCCGGGACCTCGCGCCCCTTGACGTAGATGACCAGGTTGTCGCCGGCATTCGCCATGAGGTTGCCCGCCGCCGCCTCGTTCAGGTAGACGTCGCCCTCGCCCAGCGCCGCCAGGCTGAGGGCGCACGGGCCGGGCGGCGCCGCGTCATCGGGGGTGGGGCAGGCGGCGTCGGCGAGCGCGCCGAAGGCGGGTGGCGTGTCTGGCGGCAGGGCCAGGAGGTTGATGGCGGCGTTGACGACTTGCTGGTCGGTGTCGGCGATGGGGTACTGGCGGATGATGGAGCCGCTGACGGCGGCGACGCCGGGCGTATCCTTGAGCAGATCGGCGACGCGGGCGACCTCGGCCTGGGCGAAGTCATCACCGGCCACGAGGGGGATGCGCCCGTCGGCCAGCCCCTGAAAGTCGGACTGGGCGAAGCGCCGCGTGCCGCCGCGATAGGACACGACGACCTCGTCCACGTTGCCCAGGGAGCCGCGCACGAGGGAGCGCACGGTGTTGCCCAGGGCGTCGCCGGTGGTGAAGGCGGCGGCGACGATGGTGGTGCTGAGGGCCAGGCCGACGACGATGAGCACCGAGCGGGCGCGGCGGCGCGGGATGTGGCGCACGCCGAGCTTGACCAGGATGGGGTTGCGCGCCGCCAGGAGCAGGATGATGATGGCGGCGGTGGTGGTCAGCCCGGCCAGCGCGCCGGCGAGTATAGGCGTTGGAACACCAAAAAGTGTGGTCATGACAGCATTTCTAGGACGGGACAATGGTAATGCAAAGGCGCAAAGGCGCAAAGGGAGGAAAAGAGCCTCTTCTTCTCCCTTTGCGTCTCTGCGTCTTTGCGTTTCATACCTCTTAACGCCCCCTCAGTCGTTCCCCACGACTGAAGAGCGACTGAAGTCGCTACTACGGGGTGGTTCGCTCACAGCGCGGCGGGCGGTGAATTCTTCCTCGACGATCAGGCCATCGCGCATGTGGATGATGCGGTCGGCGCGGTCGGCGACGGCGCGGCTGTGGGTGACGATGACGACGGTGTGCCCGGCGTCGGCGTGCAGCGCGTCCAGCAGGTCCATGATGTCGTCGGCGGCGACGGAGTCGAGATTGCCCGTCGGCTCGTCGCCCCAGATGATGGCCGGCTGGGTCACCAGGGCGCGGGCGACGGCGACCCGCTGCTGCTGGCCGCCGCTGAGCTGGGTCGGCGCGTGGCGGGCGCGGTCGGCCAGGCCGACGTCGGCGAGGGCGGCAAGGGCGCGCTGCCGCGCCTCCCTGGACCCCACACCGCTCACCAGCAGCGGCAGCTCGACGTTCTCGACGGCGCTCAGCACGGGCAGCAGGTTGTACGCCTGGAAGATGAAGCCCATGTTGCGGGCGCGGTAGGCCGTGCGCTCGCCGTCGCTCATGGCGCTCAGCAGCGTGCCCTCGATGGTGATGCTGCCGGCGTCGGGCGCGTCCAGCCCGGCCAGGCAGTTGAGCAGCGTCGTCTTGCCGCAGCCGCTCGGCCCCATGATCGCCACCATCTCGCCCTTGGGAACGGCAAAATCCACGCCCCGCAGGGCGTCTATGGTCACTTCACCCACGCGGTAGCGCCGCACGACGCCCCGCGCTTCGACAATCATATTGGTCACTGTGTCCTGCTTGGTAATCCGCCGTTGGCCTGGAGAGTCTGGTAGAACAGATCGGCCAGGCGGGTATAGCCCGCGGCGCTAGGGTGAAAGCCGTCTATGCTGACGTACTCCGGATGGTTCGCCAGCTCGTTCCACTGGCTGTGAACGTCCACGAGGATCGCGCCGTGCTTCGCCGCCTGGCGCGCGATGACGTCGTTCCAGCGGCTCACCTCGGCGGCGAGGCGCTGCGGCGGGACGCCCTGGCCGGCGTAGATCGGCACGCCCTCCAGAGCGGGGATATTGGCGATGAGGATGCGCCGGGCGCCGCTGGCCTGGACGCCGGCGAGCAGTGTGTCCAGGTCGCGCTCGTACTGCGCCAGGTCCACGCGGCCGTTGAAGTCGTTCACCGCCAGCCAGATGGTCACCAGGTCGGGGTGGGCGTCCTGGGCAATGGGCAGGGTCTGGGTGAGCGCCTCGTTGAGCTTGAAGCCGCTGACGCCCAGGTTGACGAGCTTCGTGCCCGGCGGCAGGCGGTTATAGAACTGCGGCACCCAGCCCTCCTGGGCCGGGTCGGACGCGCCGACGCCGACGGTGTCCGACGCGCCGAGGGCGACGTAGGTCAGGCCGGGCGGGGGCGCGGCGCGGCTGCACCCGGCGAGGAGCAGCGCCGCCAGCGCCACGACCAGCAGAGTCCACCGGGTCATAGGCTTCCCGGCATGACAGGCGGGGCTTGTTTTCGTAAACAAGAGGTTGTGCATAGCGAAAGTATACTGACCGGGCGCGGGGAAATAAAGCGAGGGACGGGAGACGGCTTGCGCCGCCCGCGTCCCTCGGTGTGCCGCCGAGCTAAGCGTGGGGGTCGAGAACTCAGGCCTCAAACATAGGTGACAGGCCGCGGCTGTCTATCACCGGCGACTCATCACCAGGTTCGCCAGACCCAGCAGCCGTTCCACCAGACCCAGTGGCCTTTGGGCTGGACATAGTTCCACGAGCAGCAGTTGTTCCAAGAGGAGCGCGGGGCGTAGCCCCAGCCCCAGTCGGTGTTCCAGCCTCCGCCATGGTTCCAGTAGCCGCTGCCCCGCGGCGGGATCGCAATGCACTGGCCCGCGCGGATGAAGTTGGGGTTGTGAATGCCGTTGTAGGACGCCAGCGACCACACGGACACGCCGTAGTGCGCGGCGATGCCGGAGAGCGTCTGGCCGGGCTGGACGACCACACCGTTGCACCACCAGTTGTTCGGATTCTCAGCCGGAGCAGCGAAGCTCGCGGTGGCCGCCACAAGGACGAGCACCAGAGCGACGCCTAGCGCGATAATCAGTTGCCTTCCCCAAACCTTCCTGAACATACGAGATCCTCCCTTGTGTGTGTGCGCGCGCGCGCGTACCACCTCGTCTCCCACGCTCAGTCTGACAGCTGACACATCTTTGTGGCGCCGGGGGTAGCAGACCGCCGGCAGGGTTGATATCACGCCGTTCTACCGGATAAAACGACAATCCACTCCTAATTGTTATTGTACATCAGGAAACTCTTTTTTTGACGCTATAGTTTGATTTTGGTCTATATTGCCCTCTATGCTCGCTGTTGCTCACTAAATGTATGTTAGGCGTTAGCGCGTGACCTCGACCGTGCCCATCGGGATGCTGAGGCCCAGCGGCGTCCCATCGGCGGCGACGGCCTCCAGGTTGCGCTCGGCGGCCGGGTCCCACACCAGCACGCTCGCCGCGTACTGGCCGGCCGGCAGGTCCTTGGGCAGCGCGACCTCCGTCAGCCCGCGCACCGGCGTGCCGACGGGCAGCCCCGCCGCCGCCATCCACGGCGCGCTCGGCCCCTGGTTGTGGCTGACGCGCACCTTGCCCTCAGCGTCCTTGAGCTGGAGCGTGACGGCGATGTCACCGTGGAGGGGCTGCTGCGCCTGCCAGTACAGCATCCAGCGCAGCGTGGTTGGGTCAGCGGGCAGGCGGTCGGCGCCGACGAGCGTCAGCTGATCGCCGAACGTCGCGCCGATGGGCTGCTGCGGCGTCGGCATGGCGGCGACTGGCGACCAGTCGGCCAGGTCGAAGCGGAGCAGGGTGTACTCGCGGTAGGCGCTGCGGGTGACGCGGCCCTGACTGCTGCGGCGCTGAAGCTCGGCGATGACCATGCCCGTGGGGTCGGCGGCCTCGTGCTGCCACAGGATGAGCCAGACACGCTCCGGCTTGCGGGCGAGGATGTCGTTGAGCTGGCTCGCGCCGGCGGCGTAATCGAAGCCGACGAACATGGGATGGACGGCGGCCTGGCCGTGGTAGTAGTAGTCGAAGGCGTCGGGCCGCGCGTCCATGAAGATGATGTCCTGCTCCGGACGCGCCCGGTCGTTCAGGTAGTCGGCGATGCCGCGCGCGTCCTCGTGGGGAACCCACGGCGCGGCCGTCGCGCTCCACCCGCCGCGCCCCAGGGTCACCAGCAACGCCGCCAGGGCCACGGCGTACACCACGCGGCCGACGACGGCCTTCCGCCACAGCAGGCCGAACAGCACCAGGGCGATGCTCAGGTAGAGCATGGGCGCGGCGGGGATGGCATAGCGGGCGACGAACTTGGCGATGGAGCTGCTGGCGACGGCGATGAGCAGGAGCGGCAGCCACGCCGCCAGCATCGGGAGGGCCTCGCGGCGGGCGAAGGCCGGGTCGCGGCGCCAGTCGCGGAGGATGAGCGCTGCCGAGCCGACGAGGAGCAGCACGGCGGCGGCCCCGGCCCAGGCAGCGGCGTCGAGGGCGAGAAAGCTGCGCAGGCCGTTCTGGATGACGGCGCTCGCGTCGAGGTAGGCGGGGAAGTACTCCGGCGTCGAGCCGAAGAGCCGCCGCATCTGGAGCAGGGCGAAGGGCAGCCAGGGCAGGAACAGGAGCGCGCCGACGGCGGCGGCCAGCAGCCAGCGGACGAACACGCGCCACCCGCTCAGGAGAGCGAACAGGGCGAACGCCGGGATGAAGAACACGCCCATGTACTGGGTGTAGAGCATGAGGGCCAGCAGCGCCCCATGCGCCAGCCACAGGCCGTTTTGAAACGCAAAGGCGCGAAGGCGCAAAGGAAGCGCGAGGTTTGCCCTCGGCATGACACCGGACGCTGTCACGCTGAGCGAACGCGAAGCGTCCCCAGGGCGGGGGGATGCTTCGCATGCGCTCAGCATGACAGGCGAGGATGGGCCGTCTTCCCTTTGCGTCTCTGCGTCTTTGCGTTCCTTTTCTCTTCGCAGCGTGCGGCGCGTGGCGGCCAGGAGGGTCCATGCGGCGGCGAGGGTGAAGCACGCCAGGAGGCTGTACATGCGCGCCTCGCGGGCGTAGTAGACTAGGAACGGGGAGAGGGCGACGAGGGCAGCGGCCGGCGCGCCGGCCACCAGGGCGGCCAGGTCCGCCTGCGGCCGGCCGTGGAAGATCTCGCGGAAGATGGCATAGGTCAGCGCCACCATGAGCACGCCGACGATCACGCTGGAGAAGCGCAGCGCCGTCTCCGAGTCGCCCACCAGGGGCATCCAGAAATGGAGGATGAGGTAGTGCAGCGGGGAGTGGTTGTCCTCGCGCACCAGGCGCTCGACCAGGGCCGGCAGGGAGAGCCGCGCCGTCTGGACGGCGAAGCCCTCGTCGTACCACAGGCTGGGGCCGCCGAGGGCCAGCACGCGCAGGGCGAACGCGACGAGGACGACGCCCAGCGCGGCGACGTTGGAACGGCTCAAGGGTCGAGGTGAGTTCGGAACCATTCGACACTGCGCTCAATCATGTCGCGGATGTGCAGGCGCTCCTGGAGGCCGTGCGGCTCGCGGGGATAGGTCACGAGCTGGGTCTCGACGCCGAGGGAGCGCAGGCCGCGGTAAAGCTCGTGGGCCTGGGCCACTGGCACATCGGTATCGTTCTGGCCGTGGAGGATGAGCGTCGGCGTCTGCACCGCCGAGAGATAGGTCCACGGGGAGCGGGCGCGGTGCGCGTCGGGGTCTTCGAGGGGCGAGACGCCGTCGAAGAACACGAGCTGCCAGTTATGGATGCTGTTCTGTCCCCAGTGGCTGTCGAAGTTGACGATGCCCGCGCCGACGATGGCGGCCTTGAAGCGCGTCGTCTGGGTGATGGCCCACGCCGTCATGTAGCCGCCGTAGCTCCAGCCGGTGATGCCGAGGCGGTCCGGGTCGGCCACCCCCATCTCGATGACGTGGTCCACGCCGGCCAGGATGTCTTGCAGATCGCCGCCGCCGAGGTCCTGGTGATTGGCCTCGGCATAGGCGCGGCCCAGGCCGACGCTGCCGCGCGGGTTGGGCATCAGGACGGCGAAGCCGAGGGAAGACAGAAGCTGCCCCGTCACCATCGCGCTGCCCAGGAACGTCGGCAGCCAGGCGCCGGTCGGGCCGCCGTGGACGTAGACGACCAGCGGGACGCGCTTGCCGCTCCAGCCGGCCGGCGTCAGCAGTAGCCCCTGTACCCGCAGCCCATCCGGGGCCGTCCAATGGATATTCTCGACGCGCCCGATGTCGAGCGCCTCTAACTCCGACTGGAGATGGGTGAGTTGCCGCCACTCGCCGTCCAGCGTGCCGACCCACACGTTGCGGCCGTGGCGCGGGTCCTCGCGGATGACGGCGAACGTCTGCCCATCGGCGGCCAGGCTCACCCGCGCCTGGAACGGCGCATCGAGGGCCGCCAGGTCATGCCAGAGGGTGGTCACCGTTCCATCGCGGCCGATGGCCGCCAGCATCGCCCCACCGTCGCGCATCCCCGCGCCCAGCAACCGCCCATCGGCGAGCCACTTCACGCTCCCGAAGGACGCCTCGATGCCCGGCGTCAGACAGCAGGCGGCGGCGGTGTCGCTCTCGACAAGCCACACGTCGCCGCCGACAGCGCCCTCGTCGCTCCACGCGCCAGCGATGAAGGCGACGAAGCGCCCATCCGGCGACCACGTCGGCGCGGCGCTCACACCCTGGGGCAGGGTCGCCGTGTGGTACAGGGTCACAGGCGCGGCGTCCGGCCCGTCGAGCCGGACGAGGCGGTTGCGATACCAGGCGGCGCGGCGCGGGTCGTCGCTCACAACGAGCGCCCAGCGCTGGCCGTCGGGGGCGGGCGCGGCCTCGTACACCTGCATACCGGGCGGGCTGAGCGGCATCAGCTCGCCGCTGGACAGGTCTACCAGGACCAGGCGCGTCCACTGGAAGTTGTCGTCGGCCACGGCGGGGTCGTCGCCATCCTGCCGCCGCTGCTCCACGTCCTCCGGCAGCGCCTCGGTGACGAGGGCCGCCAGCCGCCCATCCGGCAGCCAGATCGGGGCCTTGATGTCAGCGCGCGTGTCCGTCACCTGCCGCGCCTCGCCGCCTGCTCGGTCCAGCACGTAGAGCTGATACTTGCCCTCCTTCAGGCGGTCCGAGATGAAGGCAAGCTGCCGACCATCCGGCGACCAGCGCGGGGCGCGGTCGCACGACAGGGAGGCCGTGAACTGGCGGACGCCGTGGTCGTCGGCCAGCCAGATGGCGCTCTTGCGGCTGTGGTCCTTCTCTTTGAACATGGGGGCATAGCCGAAGGCGACGGCCCGCCCGTCCGGCGAGATTTGCGCGTCGCTGGCGTAGCGCAGCTTGAAGGTGTCGTCCAGCGTGGGGCGGGGCCGATCGGTCATGGCTCACTCCGTTGGTGACGTTTCGGGGAGACGGGAGGCTCGCCACGCCTGCATCCCCCCGGCGAGCTGCATTGCGTCGAAGCCGTGGCGTTGCAGGAGACGTGTCGCAGGGAGGCTGCGGTGGGCGCTGAGGCAGATGAGGACGACGGGGCGGTCGGGGTCCAGGCCGAGGCTGCGCCACCCGGCGGGGAAGGACGTGATGGGCAAGCTGACGGCGCCGGGGATATGGCCGCCGTTGAACTCCTGGCTCGTGCGCACGTCCACGATCTGGGGCGGCGTCTGCGCCAGGGCGGCGGTCAGGTCCGCCGGTGCGATTTCCGGCACGCGGCCCATCGGCCACCACCAGGGCAGCTTGAGGAAGCTCAATTGCGGCGCTCGGCGGCGTCGGCGTCGCCGGACGTGTCGGCCAGGGCCGCGTCAATCAGGCTCAACAGCCGGTCTACGGCGAGGGGGTAGGGCGCGGACTCATCGGCGGCGGCGACGATCGCGCCGTTCACGGCGACGAGGGGGAAGCGCAGGCCGCGCGCCCGCGCGCCTTCGACGAGCGGCGCGAAGCGGGCGCGCTGGCCGGGCTGACTCAGGTCATAGTAGCGCAGCGCGATGTGATCGCCGAACAGCTCCCGCAGCGCCTTCGCCGTCTCCGGGAAGGCTTCGGCTGAGGAGACGCGGCTGCCGCACCCGCTGATGAGGCAAACCTCATTCGCCGGATCGCCGAACACCGTCACGCGCAGCGTCACGCCTCATCCCCTTCCGAGGCCGCGCCTTCGCCGCGCTTGACACGAATCTGCACGACGCCCTTGGCGGCGCGCTTGCCGATGCGGATCGAGAGGACGCCGTGCTCCAGCGTCGCCTCGACAGCGCCGGGGTCAATGTCTTCCGGCAGGCGGACGCGGCGCTCGAACGCGCCGTACTCGCGCTCGATGCGGTGCATGCGGGTGCTGTTGGCTTCGTAGGGGCGGCGGCGCTCGCCGACGAGCTTTAGCACGTTGTCGGCGAAATCGAGGCGCAGGTCGCTCTCGCGCACCCCCGGCACGTCCACTTTGATGAGGTAGGCGTCAGCCGTCTCGCACACGTCGAGGGCCGGCTGCCACGCGGTGTCCAGTTGCGAGCCGCGGCGGTACACAATGCGCTCCTTACGGTCGGGTCTCGTCATGCCCGCGGGCGTCGCGGGCGTCGGTGGGGCGGTGGACGGTCGGCACGTCAGAGCAGTCGAGGCGCGCCCCGCAGCGGGGGCAGACCTCCTTGCAGTTGCGCGGCTCTAGCGGATGGCCGCAGCGGTCGCACAGTTCGACACGATCCATCGAGCACAGTCCTCTCACGACCTCAGCTTCTCCACCGGGGTCAACGTGTGGGCATCGCGGGCCAGGAGCCAGCGGCCGTCGCGCTGTTTACGCCATATCGTGAGACGATGACCGGCGAGTTGCGTCGTTTCTCCGCCGGCGATTGGGGTCACGGATAACGAATCCCGGCTCCACGTGTAGGCGACTTCGCCAACGACCACGACCTCTTCCAGCTCGCTGCCGCAACGGATCCGAGCTTGTTGGTGAGCGGCTGGGAAGACGGCGGAAAACCCGTCCCGACCGGACGGCTCTTCACCCGGACCGAGAAACACGACATCATCCGCCATCATGGTGAGCAAGCGGACAAGATCGCCGGCGTTGACGGCATCTATCCAGAGGGAATGCGCCTCGCGGATTGCTCGTTCATCAACTCCCATCGGCCAGCTCCGCCTCCCAAGCCGTTCCTTCATCGGTTGACAACGCAGCTAAATTCTAGCACCTGCCACAATGATGCGCAAAGGCGAGGCGTCCCTCATCCCCCAGCCCCTTCTCCCATTTTGGGAGAAGGAGAGTCGGACGCCCCCTCTCCCACACGGGGAGAGGGGGTTAGGGGGTGAGGGCCGCCTTCCGCGCGATGAGCAGGTCGCCATCGCGGCGGACGGGCATGGCGAAGTCGAAGCGATCCACCGCCAGCACGTAGTCCAGGTCGCTGGGAATGAAGTCCGGGTCGTCGGGGTCGAGGAAGAGCTGCGCGTGGGGCGTGGCGAGGATGGCGTCGCGGAAGCCGCTCGTGTCCGGCGTCTCGCCGCGCAGCAGCGCCGCCAGGTAGTCGCCGCAGATGTCGTCCTCCATCGGCGCGTGGCTGACGTCGCCGGCCATGGCGACGATGCTGACGACGGGCGCTGCCTGCCGCCGGATGGCCTCGGCGGTCGCCCGGCCGACGACCAGGCTCGCCAGGATGAGACTGTCGGCGTTTGCGGCGGCGACGACGCCCTGGGTGCCAGCGCCGGTGCGCTGGATGAGCCGCCGGCCGCGCACGTCGGCGGCGGCCATGCGCGTCGGAGAGTTGTTCAGGTCGAAGCCGGGAATAGCGCGTCCGCCCACCTCGCCGATGAGTAGGGCGTCCGGGAAGCGCTCGCGCAGGGCAAACGCCTCCTCCACCGTCCCGACGAGCATGATCTCCTCGGCCCCGCCGGCGAAGGCGTAGGCGGCGACGGTGAAGGCGCGGATGACGTCAATGATGACGGCCAGCCCCTGCGCCTCCCGCGCCCCGGCGACGGCGCGCAGCCGTAGAATCTGGGGTGTCACCGCTTAGACCTCCGGGTACTTCAGGCCGCTGCCTGTGTTGATGAGCACGACGCTCTCGTCGGCGGCCAGCCAGCCCCGGCGGCGCAGCTCGGCGGCGGCGGCCAGGGTGGCGGCGCCCTCCGGCGCGGCCCACAACCCCTCCTGCCGCGCCAGCAAGTCGCCATACTCGCGGATGGTGTCGTCGTCCACGGCGAGGGCCGTCCCATCGGTCTCGCGCACCGCCTCCAGGACCAGGAAGTCGCCCAGGGCCTTCGGCACGCGCAGGCCGCTGGCGACCGTCTGCGCCCCCTCCCAGAACGTCGAGACCTCGGCGCCCTCGTCGAAGGCGCGCACGAGGGGCGCGCAGCCGGCCGCCTGGACGACGACCAGCCGCGGCAGGGGAGCGCTCGTCCAGCCGATGTCCTGCAATTCCTTCAGGGCCTTCCAGATGCCGATGACGCCGACGCCGCCACCGGCCGGGTAGATGATAACGTCGGGGAGGTCCTGCCAGCCCCACGCTTCGGCGATCTCCAGGCCCATCGTCTTCTTGCCCTCGATGCGGTACGGCTCTTTGAGGGTCGCCACGTCGAACCAGCCGCGCTCCCGCGCCTGCGCGCCGATGACGCGGCCGGCGTCGGAGATGAGGCCGTCCACCAGGGTTAGAGCGCCGCCATAGCGCCGCACCTCTTGCTTGTTGATGTCCGGCGCGTCCTGGGGCATGGCGACGTGCACCTCGATGCCCGCTCGCGCCCCATACGCCGCCCACGCCCCGCCCGCGTTGCCGGCGGTGGGCATAGCGACGGCGGTGATGCCGAGTTCCTTCGCCTTGCTGATGCCCGCCGACGCCCCACGCGCCTTGAAGCTCGCGGTCGGGTTGAGGCCCTCCTCCTTGATGTACAGCTTTTCCAGGCCGACGGCTTCGCCGACCCGCCGCGCTTCGAGAATGGGCGTGCCGCCCTCGCCCAGGGTGACGATGTGGGCCGGGTCGCGCACCGGGAGAAAGGGGAAGTAGCGCCACATGCCCTTGTCGGCCGGCCATAGGTCGTCCGGGGTCAGGCGCTTGAGCGCCTCGAGGTCGTAGTCCACCAGGAGCGGCGCGCCGCACACGCACAGGTTGTGGGGGAGGTTCGGGTCATACGTCCGCTCGCAGCGCGGGCAGTGGAGATGGGACACGTTCATGGGGCCTCTTCACTCGACTCGTCTGGCCGCAGCTCGGCCAGCACCTCGGCGGTATGCTCGCCCAGGGCCGGGACGCGGCCCATGCGCGGCGCGACGCCGGCCAGGTTGTACGGCGGGATGAGCGCCGGGATGGGGCCGACGAAGGTGTCTACGTTGGCCCAGCGATGGCGGGCGGCGAGCTGCGGGTGCTGCGCCACGGCGGGCACATCGTTCAGGGCAGCGTTGGCGATGCCCGCCGCGTCCAGGCGGGCGATGACGTCCTCGCGCGTCCAGGCGGCAAAGCGGCTCTCGATGGCGCTCGCCAGGGCGTCGCGGTTCTGGACGCGGCGCTCGTTGGTGGCAAAGCGCTCATCCCGCGCCATGTCCGTCGCTTGCAACACGTCGGCGCAGAAGCGCAGCCACTCGCGGTCGCTCTGGACGGAGAAGATGACCGCGCCGTCGGCGCAGGCATACGCGCCGTAAGGCAGGATCATGTTGTGGCGGACGCCTGTGCGGGGCAGGACGCGGCCCGCGCCCAGCCAGGTGTACAGCGGGGCCATCATCCACTCCGTCATGCACTCGAGCATCGAGATGTCAATGCGCTCGCCCCGCCCGGTGCGCGCCCGGCCGAGCAGCGCCGTGGTGATGGCGGCGTAGGCGTATAGCCCGGCGCCGATGTCGGCCATGGAGATGCCGACTTTGGCGGGCGTCTCCGGGCCGCCGGTCACGCTCACGATGCCCGACTCGGCCTGGACGAGCATGTCGTAGGCCTTCTTGTCGCGGTAGGGGCCGTCGGGGCCGTAGCCGGAGATGGCGCACCACACCAGCCCTCTGTTCCGCTCGGCGAGGGCGTCGTAGCCGCAGCCCAGGCGCTCGACCGCGCCCGGCGCGAGGTTGTGGACGAACACGTCGGCGCGGCCGAGGAGCTGCACGAGGGCGGCGTGGTCGGCGGGCCGCTTGAGGTCCAGGACGACGCTGCGCTTGCCCCGGTTGAGCCAGGCGAAGTACGCCGACAGGCCGCTCAGCGCGCCGTCGTAGCTGCGCGCGAAGTCGCCGCCGTCGGGCCGCTCGATCTTGACGACGTCGGCGCCCATGTCGGCGAGCTGGCGCGAGCAGAACGGCGCGGCGACCGCCTGCTCCAGGGCGACCACGCGGAGGCCGTCCAGGGGAAGATACTCGTTTGTATCAGACATGGGTGCGATGTCCTCATCCTGACCACGATGGCGTCATTGCGAGCCATCTTATCTTGGGAGTGTGGTTCTGGTGTTTGCCGCGTGGTTCAACATGGCCGTGCGAGACGTGGCAGGCAAACACCAGAAGGGGGGCGAAGCTCCCCACGGGCGAAGCAATCCCCCGCCCTTGGGAGTGACAGTCTATGCCTCTGCAGCGTTGCTGTCACCCATCGGGAGATTGCTTCGTCGCGCTTTCATGCATAACATCTAGTCATATCGAAAGGAACGCAAGAACGACACACCTCGTGTCATAATCCCTCGGACAAATCCTTCCACGTCGGATTCATCCTATGAACCAAGTCCATCTTCTTTTTCCTGGACCCGCTCTTGATCTGCTTCTCTCGCCCGATTGCGCTCAGCGCGTCCTCGTACACCTCATAGTAAACGAGCTTTGTGACGTTGTACTGCTTCGTGAAGCCATCAACCAGCTTCGCTTTGTGCTCATAGACGCGTCGAGCGAGGTTATTGGTGACACCTGTATACAGGACGGTGTTATGCGGATTGGTCATGATGTAAACGCAGTACTGTTTATGCATTGGAATGGGCTGCCTTCGACTTCAGGGAGATGTGAATCCCTCAGTTCCTGCTCTAGGCCGTCCATCGTAAGGGCGGGAGATTGCTTCGCTGCGCTGCTCAGAACACAGAAACTCGCGGCGTCATTGCGAGGCGGTTTTACGCGCCTCGGCCACGAAGCGGCGTGGCCGCTGCTCAGAACACAGAAACTCGCGGCGTCATTGCGAGGCGGGCTTTGCCGCCGAAGCAATCTCCCGCTGGGTGACAGCAACGCCGTAGCGGTATAGACCGCCAATCACAAGGGCGGGAGATTGCTTCGCTGACGCTCGCAATGACAAGCGGCGGGAGATTGCTTCGCTGACGCTCGCAATGACAGCCCGGCGCTAACCTACACCGCGACCTTGTTGCTCATCGCCTGCTCGTACATCGCCACGTACTGGCGGGCGCTCTGCTCCCACGAGAAGTCCTGGGCCATGGCCGTCTGGATCATCTTCGCCATGTGCTGCGGCCGGTCGTAGTACGTGCTGACGGCCCAGCCGACGGCGTAGTAGACGGCGTTGGGGCTGACGTCGTAGAACTTGAAGCCGGTGCCGTCGCCCGTCGCCTCGTCGTACTGCACAACCGTGTCGTTGAGGCCGCCGGTGGCGTGGACGATGGGCAGCGTGCCGTACTTGAGGGAGTAGAGCTGGTTCAGGCCGCACGGCTCGAAGCGCGACGGCATGATGAAGAAGTCGCAGCCGGCTTCGATCCAGTGGGCGACGCCGTTGTTGAAGCCGATGAAGCTGCCGGCGCGGCCGGGGTAGCGGCTCGGCAGCGTGCCGTAGTAGCTCTCCAGCGCTTTGTCGCCGGAGCCGAGCAGGATGAACTGGACGCGCATGTCGTTGAGGATCGGCTCGATGGTCTGGGCCAGGACGTTCAGCCCCTTCTGGGACGCCATGCGGCTGATGACGCCGATAATCGGGGTATCCGGCTCCTCGGCCAGGCCGAAGCGCCGCTGAAGCTCGTCCTTGCACACGGCCTTGCCGCCCAGGTTGTCGGGCGTGTAGCGCGCCGGGATGAGGCGGTCGGTGGCCGGGTTCCAGTCGTCGTAGTCCACGCCGTTGAGGATGCCGACGTAGTTCGCGCCCTTGTTGTTGAGATAGGGGGCGAGGCCGTGGGCCAGGGCGGGCGTGCGCGTCTCGGCGGCGTAGGTCGGGCTAACGGTGTTCACCATGTCGGCGTAATAGATGCCGCCCTTGAGGAAGTTGATGTTGCCGTGGTCCTCGAACTTGTCCGGCACGAAGTTGCCCCAGCCCAGGCCGAGGTAGTCATAGTCCACCGGGCGGTAGACGCCCTGGTGGGCGATGTTGTGGATGGTGAGGACGCTGGCCGCGCCGCCGAGCAGTGGATCGTCCCAGTGCCATATCTTGAGGTAGGCCGGGGCAAGGGCCGCTTGCCAGTCGTGGGCGTGAACGATGTCGGCCTTGAAGCCGGTGTCGCGCAGGAACTGGAGCGCGGCGCGGGTGAAGAAGCCGAAGCGCGCTGGGTTGTCCAGGTAGTCGTTGTAGTCGCTGTCGTGGTACACGCCGTCGCGGGCGAAGTACTTCTCGGAATCGATGAAGTAGAACGGCACGCCGTCTACCTCGGTCGTATGGACGGCGCACCACTCCAGGTAGTTGCCCATCCACACGCCCAGCGACCCCATGAACAGGCGCGGGCTGTAGCCGTTGTAGTGGATGGTTGAGTAGTACGGCATGATGACGATGGCGTCGTGGCCCATCTGCCGCAGGGTCTTGGGCAGCGCGCCCACCACGTCGGCGAGGCCGCCGGTCTTGGCGAAGGGAACCGCCTCGGCGGCGATCATCGCGATTTTTAACTGCTGAGACATAGACTGCAAATACCTCTTGTGCTTTCTTTGCGCCATTGCGCCATTGCGCCATTGCGTTAATGTCATCTTCAGGCCGACTGCGTCCAGTCGCTCGAGGAGCGCCGGCCTGGTAGCAGCACCGACTCGGTGCGCGCCCGCTCACGGATGTAGTCGCGGCGGTCGCCGTTCGCGGCGGCGATGAGCATCGCGCCGAGGCCGACGTGCAGCATGTAGCAGCGCATCCGCTCGTCGAAGTACGGGACGGCCTGCCGCCGCGCCGCCACGCGCTCGCGCCAGATGTCGCCATATGGCACGCGCTTGCTGTAGAAATCGAGGTTGGCGACGTCGTGCAGGAAATCGCCCAGGCGCATCTCCGCCCAGTCGAGCACGCCCGTCACCCGCCCCGCCTGACCGACCACATTGTCGAAGCCGTAGTCGCCGTGGACAATATACTTCTGTAGAGGACAGTAGACCAGCAGACGCCGCATCTCGTCGTAGAGCGCCTGAAACACGTCCCACTCCAGGAGCGGGTGGCTCGGCAGGGCGTCCCAGTCATAGTCCTTCTTTTGATTATACAACGAGAGCAGGTATTTCGGCCACGATTCAAAGAGTCCGCGCCCGTCGCCGTCCGTCAGGCCCCAGCCCGGGTAGCCCGAAGCGTCAACGGCGTGGATGGTATCGAGGATCGCCAGCAGCGACGGGACGCAGGCCAGCTCCTCATCGGTCGTCATCTGCTCGAGCGTCTTGCCCTGGCAGCGCCGCGTGACGGCGTAGGCCAGGCCATCGGCGTAGCGCCCCGCGCTGACGACGGCCGGAATGGGCAGGGCGGGGGAGGCGAAGCGCTCCCAGGCCAGCGCGTCCTTCTGGAAGTCCACCGCGAAGGCGTTGACGCGGAAGACGAGCGCCTGCCCGTCGGCGTCGAAGGCGAAGGCGTGGGCGAACATCCCCGCGCCAATGGGCGTCACGTCGGCGACCGGCGCGCCGAACAACACGCCCAGGAACCGCGCAGCATCGGTCTCGGTGACGCTGGGGAGGGTCGGGGGAAGGGATGGTGTGCTCATGGCAGGTTGTTGGACCACGAAAGACGCGAAAGACGCGAAAAGTGATGTCTTTTTTCGTGTCTTTCGCGTCTTTTCGCGACTTTCGTGGTCCGACACTCCCTCTCACCCGCGCCAGTAGGCGGCGATGAGGAGGGCGGCGAACAGCAGCGTCAGCCCGGTCTGCCACGCGCCGATGATGGCGGGCTTGACGCCGACGGGCGGACGCCACAGCCCGACGACGAGGGCCTCGACGAGCGCGGGCAGGAAGGCGGCGACGGCGAGCAGCGGGACAACGCCGAGGAGGCCCAGCGCAGCGACGATGAGCGGGTTGGCGACGTTGTACAGGGTCGCGCGCCAGGCCAGCCGTCTGCGCTCCGGCCAGTCGGGGACGGCCTTCATGCGGCGGTACTGGAGCGCCAGGTAGATGGTGACGACGCCGCCGGCCGCCTGGAGCCAGCACAGCAGCCACAGCCAGAGGGCCGTGGCGTTCAGCCCGCCGACGCTGACGCCATACGCGGCAGGCGCGGCCAGGCACAGGACGCCGGAGCCGACCAGCTCAGCGGCCATCTGCCCGCGCTCGGCGCGGCGGGCGACGAGCCACATCTGCCACGCCAGGACGGGCAGCGCCAGAACGGCGAGCCACAGAATCCAGGCGTCGCCGGCGGCGATCAGCCCGACCAGCCCGGCCAGGGCGAGCAGGCCGTAGACGGCGAGCCAGACGAGGGCCGGACCGGCGCCGCTGCGGGCGCGGCGGCCGGAGAGCGACTTGGTCAGGATGGTCAGCGGTTGGAGGGCGAGGAATCCCCCTGCCACGGCGAGGAGCAGCCAGAGCAGCTCGGGTCGCCACGCGCGCCCGACGCCGAGGCCGACGAGGAGGGGCGCGCCGAGCATGGCCCACGCGCCGTGCTGCTGCGGCAGCGCCAGGTGGCGGCGGAACAATGTCTCGCGGGAGAGACTGGTAGTCGTCATACCTTACCTTGCACCCTTTGCGTCTTTGCGCCATTGCGTTAGTAAAATGGAACGCAAAGGCGCAAGGACGCGAACAGTCACGTACCGAGAGGAGCACCAAAGTCACCACGACATGGCCCGCGGCCTACTTCATCGTGCGGAGCTGCGGGAAGAGGACGACCTCACGGATGGAGGTGCGGTCGGTGAACAGCATCACCAGGCGGTCAATGCCGTAGCCGAGGCCGCCGGTCGGCGGCATGCCGTGCATCAGCGCCAGGATGTAGTCCTCGTCCAGCGGCATCGTCTCCTCGTCGCCGGCGGCGCGCATCGCGGCCTGCTGGATGAAGCGGTCGCGCTGGTCCAACGGGTCGTTCAGCTCGCTGAAGGCATTGCCCATCTCGCGCGTGGCGATGAAGAACTCGAAGCGCTCGGTGAGCTGGGGGGCGTCGGGCTTCTTCTTCGCCAGCGGGCTGATCTCCGTCGGGTAGTCAATGACGAAGGTCGGCTGGATGAGCGTCGGCTGGAGGCAGGCGTCCAGCAGCTCGTTGACGAGCTGGCCCCAGGTGGGCTTCGGGTTCACCTTCACGCCGCTCTGGCGGATGGCGTCGCGCAGCGCCTCGAACGTCGTGTGCTCGTAGATGTCAATGCCGCTGTTCTCCAGGATGCCGTCGCGCAGGCTGACACGCCGCCAGGGTGGGGCCAGCTCGATCTCGTCGCCCTGGTAGGTGATGCGCGTCGTACCGAGCACCTGCTGGGCGATGGACGCGGTCATGGTCTCGACGAGAGCCATGACGTCGCGGTAGTCGGCGTAGGCCCAGTAGCACTCCATCATGGTGAACTCGGGGTTGTGGGTGGTGTCCAGGCCCTCGTTGCGGAAGTCGCGGCCGATCTCGTAGACCTTGTCGAGGCCGCCGACGATGAGGCGCTTGAGGTATAGCTCGTCGGAGATGCGCAGGAAGAAGTTGCGCTCCAGGGCGTTGTAGTACGTCTCGAAGGGACGGGCGGCGGCGCCGCCGTAGAGCGGCTGGAGCACCGGCGTCTCGACCTCGATGAAGCCCGCGTCGTCGAGGTAGCGGCGCATGGCGCTGACGATGGCGGTGCGGCGCAGGAACACCTCGCGCGAGTCGGGGTTGGTGAGGATGTCCAGGTAGCGCTGGCGGTAGCGCGCCTCGGTGTCTTGGAGGCCGTGCCACTTTTCGGGCAGCGGCCGCAGGGCCTTGGAGAGCATGGCGAAGTCGCGCACCTCGACGGTCAGCTCGCCCATGCGCGTGCGAAACAGAGAGCCGCGCGCGCTGATGAAGTCGGCGCGGTCGAAGGTCTGCTGGAAGAAGGTGTAGCGGTCGGCGCCGACCGTGTCGCGCTTGAAGGCGAGCTGAATCTGGCCGCTGCCGTCCTGGACGGTGGCGAAGGTGAGCTTGCCGTGGGGGCGGATGCTGAGCAGGCGGCCGGCGACGGCCACCTCCGGCGACGCGGCGCTGCCCTCCGCCTCGAGCGCCTCGAATAGGGCGTGGGCCTCGGCGGCAGTATGGGTGCGGTCCACGTGGGCCGGGTAGGGGTCTACGCCGGCGGCGCGCACGTCGTCGAGCTTGCGGAGGCGCTCGGCGGTCAACTCGTCGCCGATCAGTTCGTCAATGGTATCGGGCGTCGTGGTCATGTGTCCCTCAAGAAAAAACGGCCAGGGGGGTGGCCCTGGCCGTGGATGAGCGGGTGTCACGCCGAGCGCCTGGGCCCGGCGCCCGGTCAGCGGATACTCAGGATTTTGAACTGGAGAACGCCCCCCGGCGTCTGGACCGAGACTTCGTTGCCCACGGTTTTGTTGAGCAAGGCTTTGCCCAGGGGCGACTCGTTGGAGATGAAGCCCTTAGCGGGGTTGGCCTCAGTCGAGCCGACGATGCGGAAGGTTTCCTCGGGGCCGCCCTCGCCGCCGTCGCTCTCGCAGACGGTCACGGTCGAGCCTAGCTGCACGCGGTCGGTGCTGCTCGGCTCGTCAATCATCTTGGCCGTCTTCAGGATCATCTCGATCTGCTGAATCCGTCCCTCGAGGAATCCCTGCTGCTGCTTCGCCTCGTCGTAGCCAGCGTTCTCGCTAACGTCGCCTTCTTCCTTGGCTTCTTTGATACGCTGGGCGACTTCCGGGCGGCGCGTGTTGACCAGGAAATCAAGCTCCTCTTCGAGCTTCTGGCGCCCTTCCGGTGTCAGGAAAACCTCTTTCGTAGACACAATCTTACTCCCTCGTAGGAAACGATACAAGAGACATGGCGCTACACCGGCCCCCGCCTCATCAGCCTGGGCGGCCTGCAAGCGCCAATAGATGTGCCGCGACCTTCTGTCGCGGCATCGGTTACACAAGCACCGGTATTATACCATAATGTTTGCAAAAAGCAAGTCAACCTCTCACGGCGACGTTGTCGCCTTCGGCGCGCTTGTCGGGTTCGCGGGCGGCGCATCCGTCGGGTTCGCAGGCGGGACGCTCGTCGGCGGCACGCTCGTCGGCGGCACGCTCGTTGGCGGGATGCTCGTCGGCGGCACGCTCGTCGGCGGCACGCTTGTTGGCGGCGCGCTTGTTGGCGGCACGCTCGTTGGTGGCACGCTCGTCGGCGGCGCCGCCGTCCGGGTCGGGAGGGCGACGGGCGGCCGCTCAGTCGGGCGGATGGGCGGGACGGAGGTTGCCGTGGGCGGCGGCGGCGCGGTGGGCGTGCCGGGGCCGGTCGTGTTCGAGACGCTGGTCGGCGTGCGGGTGACGAGCGGGGCCACGGTGTTGACGGGCCGCTGGAACTCCGGCGTCGGCGTCGGCGGGACCCGGGTCGGCTTGTCAGGCTCAGGATACGCGGACGTGCTTCCGCCGGTCGCCGGGTAGGCCGCCGCCTCCGTAGGCTTCGGAAGCTCGAGCGTCGGCGGCGCGGGCGCGTCGGTCGGGGCAGTCGTCGGCGCGTCGGCCGGGCGCGCACTCGTGGGGCGGCCGACGGTCGCCGTCGGCGGCGCGAGGGGTGGCGCGGCGGGTTGTCGGGCGGGCGCGGCAGCGTTGGCGACGGCGGGCGCGCGCGGCGCGGCGGTGGCCGGCTGGGTCGGGCGGGGCGCGTCGGTCGGCGCGTTCGGCGGCGCGAGGGCCGGGGCCGAGGTGGCCGTCGGCGGGACGGCGGCGACACCGGCGGATGGCGTCGGGGTGGCGCTGCGCGGCTCGTCGCCCAGCAGTCGCCTGGCTTCGGCGGCTTCGGTGGCGGCCTCCTTGAGCAGGGACTGCGCTTCGGTCGTTGCGCCGCGGGCCAGCATGACCTGGGCCTCCTGGCGGCGCACTTCCGCCAGCACCGCGTGCACCTGGGCGCGGCGGTAGTCGTCGAAGGCGACGAGCAGGCGCACCTGCTCGCCGACGCGCTTGACAGTGTACAGGGGCGTGTCGGGCAGGGCGTTGGCGGCGAACGTCGAGGTAGACAGGAAGACGGCAAGGAACAGGAGAACGGCGAAGCCCACGGCGAGACGGCTTCCCCACGCCACTGCGGGCATCGCCAGCCAGCCGGCCAGGACGGCGCGGAGGCGGGTCGGCCAGGGCAGCGGCGCGGGCGCCGGGGCGCTCATCAGTTGTCGGCGCAGACCCGCCTGGAAGCTGGGCGACGGCTGCGGGGTTTCGATCCCCTCCAGCAGCATCGCCATCTCCAAGAGCGGCGCCAAATCGTCGGCAAGGTCTGGGTAACGGGCCAGACACTCCTCGACTGTGGCCTTGCCTATGCGGATGTCCTCTAAGCAGGCATCCAGCGCACTAGCCAGGCTCATGACCTACTCCCCACTGAATCAACTCACGCAACGTTGCCAGGCCTCGGAATTGCAGGCCGCGGACAGCGCCCTCACGCTTCCCCATCAGGACCGCGATCTCGGCGGTGCTATACCCCTCGATGAAGCGGAGCACGATGACCTCTTGCTGCTCGTCCGTCAACTGACTGATGGCCTTCTGCAACTGCTGTGATGTAAACAGGGCCTGGAGGGACTTTTCGGGCGCGTCCTCATCGCCGCTCGGCCGAATCTCCGGGCGGTCCTCCGGGCCGTCCAGGGTGACTGTGTCGCGCCGCGCCCGGTGATAGTCTACGACCAGGTTGCGGGCGATGCGGAACAGCCACGCCGAGAACGGGAACTCGCGCCACTCATAGCCCGAAATCGCTTCCCAGGCTCTGAGGAAGACCTGAGCTGTCAGGTCTTCGGCTTCGTTGACGCTGCCGGTCTTGTAGTAGATGTACTGATAGATCCGGGCGACATAGCGGTCATACAACGCCCCGAACGCTTCGCGGTCGTAGCGTGAGGCCCGCACGGCCAGGTCTTTTTCGTCGTCCGCAGACCGGTGCGCGTGTATCTCTACATGAGATAACGCCGGAAACTCGGCCGCGTTATGCGATTCTGTAGATGCGCTCGATATGTCCAAGGTCATCCACCAGAAAGCGTTGGCGGTTGGTCAGGGCTGGGTCAGGGGGTGGGTAGGGGGTGGGTAGGGGCAGGTTTCAAACCTGCCCCTACGACCCCTACGGCCTTGCCCCGACGACACGAATTCTACTAACAATGATGACGCTTGCCAACCCGGAAAGATGCGCGATAACCCAACGCGATGCCGACGATCGCGGGGGCGCGCGTCTTCATACTTCTTAACGAAGTCGCTGCGCGAAGTGTTAGGGCCGGGCGAGGGGCATTTTCATAGTTCTTTTATTTTGTAACGTTGGCGCTCGTGGGTTACCACACCGATTTCGACTGTCGCCCTGAGCGCAGCGAAGGGTCCCCCGGAACACCGGGGGATGCTTCGCCTTCGGCTCAGCATGACATTCGACTGCCACTTTTTGTAGAGCAGGCCCTCAGGGCGGGGGCGGGGTGGGGGGAGGTTGCGGGGGCGGCGCGCCGCCCTGCTGTATCTTGTGGTACTCGCCGATCCATTCCTTGATCTCGGCCTCACGGGAGCGGCGCTCGCTCTCCGCCTTCATGCGGCGCGACGTCTCCATGCGGCGGATGATCTCGTTCTGCACGTTGCGCGGGTCCGACACGAACGACCACGACTGGCGGCCCGACGAGCCGGCCGTCTCCATCACGATGTCGCCGTAGTTGAAGAAGCGGGCGATGGGGCTGGGGATGGTGTACGTCACGTCTTGCAGGTTGTCCAGGGCCGCCGTCTGCCGCTTCTCGGACAGGTAGAACGGCCGGCGCTGAACGTCAATAACGGTGCGCTCGGTCAGGATGTAGATGTCAATGCGCCAGTCGTCGTAGACCCACATGAGTCGGGCGAGGACGACGACGAGGGCGACGACGCCGATGAGGTCCACCCAGACCGGGAGGGGGTAGAAATAGGCGAAGGCGACGGCCTCCAGCGCGGCGACGACGAGCAGGGCCAGGAGCCACAGGATGGTATCGCGCACCATGACGATGCGGTGCTTGCGGTAGACGATGGTCGAGCCTTGCTCGTCCCGTATTTTCGGCCAGAAGTAGCGGTAAGCGCCTGCCATGGGGTTCCCTCGGCGAACGTTGGGCGACGGCACGGGTGGCTTCTGCGGCGGCGGCGTGGCGAGGGGGTCCATGACCTCCTGGAGCGAGTCGCGGATGTACTTCTGCCGCTCGCCCCGCGTCGCCTGCTCGGCGCGCTGGCGGGCCTCGGCCAGGCGCTCGTTGACGACGGCGGCCACGTAGGCCCCATCGGAGATGCGCTCGAACTTAATCGGCTGCATCCCGGATGTCCCGATGATCACATCGCTCCATCCAAGCCAGGCAGCCCAGGGGGTTGGGACATTCACCGTCGTGTTCACGACCCGCTCGATGGGCGCTTCGCGCTGACGCTCGCGGATGTAGGGGCGCACCGTCTGGGCAATGACGCGCTGGTTGGTGACGATGTACTGGTCCGACCACCAGTCGGCGAAGCTCCAGCCCAGGAGCAGCATGGCGGCGGTCAGCAGGCTGAGGCCGATGGCGATCCACGAGAACAGGCTGACCTGGATCACGGCCAGGCCGCCGCTGACGGCGATGGCGGCGAGCAGGATGAGCAGCGGCAGGGCGAGGCGCTCGACGAGCATGCTCCAGTGCTGACGCCGCGCCACAAGGATGGTCTCGTTGGGCTGGCGGTCCGGCAGCCGGATGCGCATTTGCCACATGCGCACGCGGAAGGAGCGGCCGAGGCGGCGGATGCGCGGGTACTTTTGCAGCAGGTCGGTGAGGGCCTGGCCGCCGACGCTGAACACCGCCGACTCTTCGTCGGCCACGGCGTCGTCGCGGTAGATCTGGCGGCTGGTGGAGAGGCTCTCGACGCCGAACACGTCGCCCGGATCCACGCGCTCCCGCGTGCGCGCGCCGGTGCGTGGGTCGGGGCGCTGGAGACGGATCAGGCCAGTCTCCAGGATGTACAGGCGATCGGGCGACCGGCCGATGCGGTAGAGGGCCTCGCCGGCGCCGATGATCTGCCACTCGGCGACGTTGGCGATGGCGAGCACCTCCTCGTCCTCCAGCCGCCCCAGGCTGGGCAAGCGCCGCAGCCCGGTGTAGATTTCGTCCGGTGTCAGTCCAGCCATCAGACTCCCTATCCCCTCACCCTGTCCCTCTCCCAGCACGGGAGAGGGACTCAGTCCTCCCTCCCCTCTCCCAAAATGGGCGAGGGGAGGGGGGTGAGGGAGGTCTATCCTGCGCCCAACGCTTCTTTCACCTTCAGGGCAATATCCTTCGTCATGCCGGGCGCGGCGGCCAGGTCTTCCACGCTCGCCGCGCGGATGCCGTCCAGCGAGCCGAACTGCTTGAGCAGCGCCTTGCGCCGCTGCGGGCCGATGCCGCGAATGTCTTCGAGCTGCGAGGCCAGGCCGGTCTTGCCGCGCAGCGTGCGGTGGTAGTTCAGGCCGAAGCGGTGCGCCTCGTCGCGTATTCGCTGTACGAGGAAGAGGCCCTGGGAGTTGCGCGCCAGCATGACCGACTCGTCGTGCTCCGGCCGGAAGATTTCCTCCTGGCGCTTGGCGAGGGCGACGACGGGGATATGGTCCAGCCCCATCTCGCGCCACACATCGAGCGCCGCGCTGAGCTGCCCCTTACCGCCGTCAATGATAACCAGGTCCGGCGTGAGGGTGAACGGGTCCACCTCGTCGCGGCGGCTCGGCGGCGGCCCGCCCTTCTTGCGCCCCTTCGGCGCGGGCGTCTCCTCGGCCTCGGGGGCGGCCTCCGGCTCGCCGCTCAGCGTGTGGACCGTCAGGTGGCTGAAGCGGCGGCGCAGCACCTCCTGGAGCGAGGCGAAGTCGTTCGGCCCCTGCACGGTCTGGATGCGGAACTTGCGGTAGTCGCTCTTGCGCGGCACGCCCTGGACGAAGACGACCATCGCGCCGACGGAGTTGCTGCCCTGGGTGTTGGAGATGTCGTAGCACTCGATGCGGCTCGGCGGGTGAGGCAGGGCCAGGGCTTCTTGCAGCTCGCCCAGCGCCGCGACCTGCTTGTTCTGGTCCGCCTCCCACTGCGCCTTGAGCACGCCGAGGGTTTCGCTGGCCTGCTCGGCGGCCATGGCGACCAACTCGCCATTCTGCCCGTTCTCCGGCACGCGGATGGCGACCTTGTCGCCGCGTCGGCCCTTGAGCCACGACTCGATGATGTTCGCCTCCTGCACCTGGTCCTGGGTCAGGATGATGGGCGGCACATACGGCACGTCCTCGTAGAACTGGGTGATGAAGGAGGACAGCACCTCCGGCGTGACCTCGCCCTCGGTTCCTTCGAGGACGAAATACTCGCGGCCGACGAGCTGGCCGCCACGGATGAAGTACACCTGGACGATGGCGCTGCCGTTGTCGCGGGCCAGGGCGATGACGTCCTGGTCCACCAGCTCGGAGACGCCGATCTTCTGCCGCTCGACGATCTTCTGGAGGGCCAGCATGTTGTCGCGCAGCTTCGCCGCCTTCTCGAACTCCAGGCTCTCGGCGGCGTCCTCCATTTGGCGCTTCATCTCAAGGATGATGTCCTCGGACTTGCCCTCCAGGAAACGGCACATGCGGTCTATCATGGCGCGGTACTGCGCCCTATTGACGACGCCGATGCACGGGGCAAGGCATAGTCCGATGTCGTAGTAGAGGCAGGCGCGGGGGTCCTGGCCGGTGATGACGCGGTTGCAGGTCAGGTAGGGGAAGACTTTGCGCAGGGTGTCGAGGGTGCGGTAGACGGCCCATGCCGCCGTGTACGGGCCGTAGTAGCGCGCGCCGTCCTGCTCGATGCGGCGGGTCAGGCGGACGGTGGGGAAGTCCTCGTTCCAGGTGACTTTGATGTAGGGGTAGCGCTTGTCGTCCTTGAGCCGCACGTTGAAGCGCGGCTTGTACTGCTTGATGAGCGTCGCCTCGTGGATCAGGGCTTCCAGCTCAGTGGCGCGCTCGATCCACTCCAGGTCGGCGATGTGCTGGACGAGGATGCGCGTCTTGGGGTCGTGGTCGGCGCCGGCCTGGAAGTACGAGCGGACGCGGCTGCGCAGGTTGACGGCCTTGCCGACGTAGATGACCTTGCCAGCGGCGTCGCGGTAGATGTAGTTGCCGGGCGTCGTCGGCAGCGTCTTCAGTTTCTCCGCGATAGCCGGGTTTAGCTCATTCTGCGCCATAGCCCACTTCCCCAACTGAAGTTACGCCTGAACCGAGTCGAGGCCGAAACCCCACGATGGGCAGTCATCTCCGTCGCCGACGCCACAGACTCAAGTCTGTGGCTGATAGAACGAATCAACCATCACTGTCCCATGCCGTTGGAAAAGTGTAGTCCAGGCGTCCAGCAAGGTCAAACAGATGTTCGGTGACGGGATGTTTATTGACGTAATATTATAGGCGATGGGTGGCGCGTGTCAACGCCGGTGGAGGCAAGACCCTCACCCCCTCCCCCTTCTCCCACAAGGGGCGAGGGGAGAATTTACAGCTCTTCCTGCAATAGGGCGGAAATAGGACTCCTGCAAGAGCGCAGCAAGACCCTTTTGCTATTCTATCCCCAGACACAGAGGAAGTTCGCCGCATCTGGGGAGAGAATACGAATCATGGCTACACTCCACGCTCCTGCCGTTGCCCATCTATCGCGAGCCGCCGTTCTGCCGATTCCCTCTGCCTCGACCGACCTGAGCCTGCTCACCCGCCTGGCCGAGGGCGACGAGACCGCCCTGGCCCGCCTGTATGACCGCCACGCCGCCGCCGTCTACGCCACGGCCTTGAGCATCGTCCGCCAGCCGACCGCCGCCGAGGACATCGTGCAGGAGACCTTCCTGCGCGCCTGGCGCGGGGCCGCCGCCGCTCTGCCGACCCTGCATGACCCGGTCGCCTGGCTGATGCGCATCGCCCGCAACCAGGCCCTCGACGCCCTGCGCCGCCAGGCCGTCCGCCCGCAGGCGGTCGAGTCGGAGGAGGCCGCCGACCTGTTCGAGGCCGCGCCGGACGAGACGCCGGAGCCGGAGGCGGTTCTGTGGCTGAACGTGCGGCGGCAGGCCGTGCGCCGCGCCCTCGCCGCCCTGCCCGGCGAGCAGCGCCGCGTGCTGGAGCTGGCGTTCTACGAGGAAATGACCCACCAGGCAATCGCCGCCCACCTGTGCCTGCCGCTGGGTACGGTGAAGACGCGGGCGCGGCTGGGGATGCGCAAGCTCGCCACGGCGCTGGCGCCGGAGGGCATCGTCGCCGCGTGAGGACGGCGCGGGGCAAGTCGAGTTGTTGGACTTGGGATACATCTGGTAGTATAATTGTAGTATGAAGATCAAGACCTCAGTCAGCCTATCGGAAGACGTCGTCGCAGCCATAGATGAGATCGCGGGCGAGCGCAACAATCGCTCCGAGTTTATCGAAGCGGCCGTGCGCGCGTACATCGCCCAGATCCTCCGGCAGCGTCAGAACGCGCGGGACCAGGACATCATTAACGAGCGCGCCGACGCGCTCAACGAAGAGGCGCTCGACGCGCTCACATACCAGGCCATGCCGTGAGGCGTGGCGACTTGTATCGCGTAGCAAATCCCTCACCTCCTCCGGATCGCGCTCGACATCCCCGACTAGCGAGGGCGAAGCCCCGCCGACCTATCTGGTCGCGGCAGGCTTCGCCCTTCTGCTGTGCCGTGTAACCTCTGCAAATGGGTCTGGGGCTGACCTACGGGTCGAAGTGATAGGTCAGGTCGTACGTCCCGCCGATGCCAAGCGAGCCGACGTACTGTCCGTTGAAGTGTAGGCCGGCAAGGAATTGATACCCGATTTGCGGGACAATAGGGCACAAATTGAAGCAGCCCGCTGATGTTGGACGGGCTGCCTTTCTTCCTTATTTTGTTGTCTGAGAGGCTCATGCCAGTCTCGCGCTCCCTGTCTTGACGCAACCATAGATCAGAATGGTGTCACTCGCCTTCGTCCTGCTCAGTGCGGGCCTGAGCGGGTGTCCGAGAAGGCTCCGGGCAACAGCCCGGCGTCAAGCTCAGGGTCGCCGCTGGTGTTGAGGTCCCGCAGGCGCGCCAGCTCCCGCTGGTACACCGCGTTCTGCGCTGCCGTCGGCCCGGCCATCGCCACCGTGCGGTCCTGCATCTCGGCTTGGGCCTCCTTCATCGCCCCGTAGCGCGCCTGGGCGGCGGACGGCCCACTGACCGGAACGGGAACCGGGCTACGGTCCTGGGTCTCGGCCTGGCGCTCCTTCATGTCCTGGTAGCGCTGGAACGGGTCGGTCACGGCGGCGGGAATGGCCGGGGCCACCGTGCGGTCCTGGGTCTCGGCCTGCGCCTCCTTCGCGCTCCCGTAGCGGGCCATCGCGGCGAGGGCGGCTTCGCTGTGGGCCGGCGCGGCGACGGTGCGGTCGAGCATCTCGGCCTGCGCCTCCTTCGCGCTCCCGTAGCGGGCCATCGCGGCGAGGGCGGCTTCGCTGTGGGCCGGCGCGGCGACGGTGCGGTCGAGCATCTCGGCCTGCGCCTCCTTCACCGCCTGGTAGCGCGTCATCGCCGCGCTGTAGGCCGCGCTCGGCGCCCAGGGCTGCGTGACCACCGGCGCTGGCTGGGGCAGCGTCAAGTAGCGCGCCCCGTCGACGATGACCACGGCGAGCAGGGCGATGAGTAGCGCCAGGGCCAGGTGATGGTGGGAGAACCACTGCTCGGTCTTGCGCATTGTCGCGTACATGGCTCAATCTCCTTTCCTTGCCGCCCCTGGATGGGCGACTATGTTTCGGTCCTTCTACCTCCATTTAAGCCCTTTACGCCGTCCGGGAATACCCGATTTGTGGTATAATGGCGGTAGAACAAGCGGTAGTATTTTTGACACGCGGGGAGCAAATAGAAGCAGCCTGCCGACGGAACGTTGGACCACGAAAGGATGAAAGGGGCGAAAGACGCGAAAGGCTTAGGCGCCAACGTCTCCCTTTCGCGTTTTTCGCGTCCTTTCGTGACCTTCGTGGTCCAAGGTCCGTAGTGTCCAGTATGGGGCTGACACGGCCACGGGAGGTGAGTCGTGAGCGCTGATCTGTCGTTCGGGCAGTGGCTCAAGCGACGGCGGCGCGGCCTGGGACTGACCCAGGTCGAGCTAGGCCGCCAGATCGGCTACTCCGGCGAGACGGTGCGCAAGGTCGAGGCCGACGAGTTCCGCGCGTCGCGCCAGATGGCCGAAGCCCTTGCCGTCGCCCTCGACGTCCCGCTGCCAGAGCGCGAGGGGTTCATCCGCTTCGCCCGCAACGGTGGCGCGGATCACGCCATCGCCTTCCCCACTCCGCGCCCGCCGGGGCGCCACAACCTACCCGCGCCGCCGACGCCCCTCATCGGCCGCGCCACCGAGGTCGCCGCCCTCACGGCACTACTGACGCGCGACGACGTGCGCCTTGTGACCCTCAGCGGCGCGGGGGGCAGCGGCAAGACGCGGCTGGCGCTGGAAGTCGCGTTCCACACGCGGGACGAGTTCGCTGACGGCGTGTTCTTCGTGGACCTGGCGCCGATTCGGGATGCGTCCCTGGTGGCGTCCAGCATCGCCCGAACGCTGGACGTGCGGGAGACGGCCGGCCGAACGTATCTCCAGGCTCTCGAAGACTCCCTACGCGAGAAAGCGCTCCTCCTCCTCCTCGACAACTGCGAGCAAGTGCTCGACGCCGCGCCCATGCTGGCGGACCTCCTGGCCGCCGCGCCCCACCTCAAGATGCTCGTCACGAGCCGCGAAGTGCTGCACCTGCGCGCCGAGCACGTCTTCCCTGTCGAGCCGCTGGCTGTCCCGCCGCTGCACA
This sequence comes from Anaerolineae bacterium, assembly GCA_046328525.1. Lineage (GTDB taxonomy): Bacteria > Chloroflexota > Anaerolineae > Epilineales > JAHCIE01 > JBDHWG01. The sequence continues at coordinate 78,071 of JAXLWK010000013.1, read as the reverse complement.
ACCTCCCGCCCCTCGACGGGCTGGCCGCGTACCCGTCGGTAGCCCTGTTCGCCGCGCGCGCGGCCGACGCCCGCCCGGACTTCCGCCTGACGGTTGAGAATGGCCTGGCCGTGGCCGATATCTGCACGCGGCTGGACGGTCTGCCCCTCGCCATCGAGCTGGCGGCGGCGCGGGTGCGTGCGCTGCCGCCGCTGGCGCTGCTGTTGCGCCTGGGCAAGGGCCTCTCCCTGGCGGCGGGCGCGCGGGACCTGCCGGCGCGGCAGCAGACGCTGCGGGCGACGATCGAGTGGAGCCACAGCCTGCTCAGCGAGGAGGACAGAACCTTGTTCCGACGGCTGAGCGTGTTTGTGGGCGGGGCGACGTTGGACGCGGTCGAAGCGGTGTGCCACGTGGACGGGGAGATGGGGGCGGACGTAATGGACGCCGTCGCGGCGCTGGTGGACAAGAACCTGTTGCGGCAGGTGAACACCGACGGCGAAGCCCGTTTCCGGATGCTCGAGACGATTCGCGAGTACGCGAGCGAGCGCCTGGACGAGAGCGGGGAAGCGGAGACAGTGCGCACGCGCCATCTAGCGCACTTCGTCGCGCTGGCCGAGGATGCACGTGACAAGCTCTATGGTCCGGAGCAACTGGCGTGGATGGACCATCTCGACGCCGAACAGGACAACCTGCGCGCCGCCGTGGAATGGGCCAGCATCTCCGACCAATTCGAGCTAGGGCTACGCATCGGAGCGGCCTTGACGGAGTTCTTCAAAGTGCGCGGGCCGTGGCAGGAGTGGCGCGATCGGGTAGCAAAGCTGGCTGAGCGGGCCAGGAGCGCGTCGGCGGCAGGCGAGGAGTCCGACACGCCAGCGATTGCGCCCGTCGTCCTGGCCCGCGCGTGCCTGACCCTCACGGACCTGACGTTCTGGCTGGAGGATCACGCGCTTGGGCAGGCCTGGGCGCGCGAGACCATGTCCCTCACGCCTGAACTGGGTACCGACGGCCGCCCCATCACCGCATGGGTGCTGGTGGTGATGGCCCTCGCCGAACAGAATCCCTTGGAACGGCGGCGACTCGCCGAGGAAGCGCTGGCGCTCGCCCGTGGCGGCAACAGCGTCGAGGAGCGGACCATCGGCGGTCTCGCCCTGATGGCCGTGGGCCAGGCGTTCCAGTACCAGCAGGACTACGCGGCCGCCCGCCCCTGGTTCGAAGCGGCGATGGCTCGCTTCCAGGAGCTAGGGAATCCGATATGGCGCGCCACGACCGCCGGCTATTTCGGTCTGATGCTGGCGTATCAGGGTGAGCATGCCCAGGCGCGCGTGTACTTCGAGGAATCCCTGGCCTACGCCCGCCGGACGGGCAACAAAATCGAGATTGCACGTAATCTCATCCGATTGGGGCACATCCTGGTTGTCGAGGGGCGCGTCGCCGAAGGCGAGGCCTTGCTCGTGGAAAACGTCGCGGTGCAGCGCGAGATTGGCAACCTGCCTCGCACAGTCGAGGCCATGAACAACCTGGGCGAGCTGGCACGAAGGCAAGGTGACTACACCCGTGCCCTGGCTCTGAACGAGCAAGCCCTGGCGGTCGCCTGCCAGAGCGGCGATCGGGTTATTGTCAGTCACGCCCTGGAATACCTGGCGCGGATCATGCTCGACCTGGGCCGGACCGCCGACGCCCGCCCTCTACTCAGCCAGAGCCTACCTATCGTTCACCACGCGGGCTACCCAGGTTGTGTGACACATTCCATCGAAGCCTGTGCCCTGCTCGCGCTGGCAGAGGGCCGCCGCGACCGGGCGGCACGACTGTACGGCGCAGTGGAGGCCCTCGTAGAGACGGTTGACATCGCCCTGCCGGTGTTCGAGTACGCCGACCATCCGCGGGTGATGGCGGACGCTCGGGCCGCTCTATACGGCGCGGCCTGGGATGAAGGGCGGGCGATGACGCTGGAGGAAGCGGTGGCCTACGCGCTGGAGGATCCCGGTCCGCAGGGCTGAGGCGTTGGGCCGCGAAAGACGTTGGACCACGAAACGCGCGAAAAAGGCGCGAAAGACACGAAAAGGTTGGCCCCGAGATGGCGTTCACCCTCGGTCAGGTAGACATCGCTGTCACCTCGAACGGAGGGAGGGGGCTGGACTGCGGCGGCCCAGATGCCGAGCGTAGCGAGGCATGACAGCCCAGGTCAATTTCCAGTAGAGGTGTCATTTGATAGGCGCAGTTACTCGCGCTATACTCTCGTCATGCTAATCGAGATATCAATCCCCGAAAATCTATTTGCCATAGCTGAAGAAGCGGCGCACCGGCTCGGCATCTCTCACAGTGAGCTATTTGCCAACGCTCTGCGCGAATACCTGGCGGTGCGCCAATCGGGTGATGTCACAGAACGCTTGAACGCGGTCTACGTCGAGGAAGAGAGCGGCCTTGATCCGCCGCTCGGGCATCTGCAAATGCGCTCAGTTTCATCTATGTAATGCGCAGCGCGCAAGTTGGGGGGATATGGCGGAGATTGGCGCGGTTCAGGGCCTGGCGCACAAGATCGTAGAGAATGTCGAGCGCGTCATCGTCGGCAAGCGCGACGCCATCGAGCTGCTGCTCGTCTCCCTCCTGGTCGAGGGGCACGTCTTGCTGGAGGACGTGCCCGGCGTCGGCAAGACCATCCTGGCCCGCGCCTTCGCCCAGTCCTTCGGCGCCGATTTCAAGCGCCTGCAATGCACGCCGGACCTGCTGCCCAACGACGTGACCGGCGTCTCGGTCTACCGCCAGCCGACCGGCCAGTTCGAGTTCCGCCCCGGGCCGGTCTTCGCTAACATCCTGCTCGCCGACGAGATCAACCGCGCCACCCCGCGCACCCAGTCGGCGCTCCTGGAGGCGATGCAGGAGCGCACGGTGACGATGGACGGTGTGACCCACCCCTTACCGCGCCCATTCCTGGTCATGGCGACCCAGAACCCCATCGAGTACGAGGGGACGTTCCCGCTGCCGGAGGCGCAGTTGGACCGGTTCCTGCTGCGCTTCACCGTCGGCTACCCCAACGCGGCGGAGGAGGCGCAGATCGTGCGCAACCTTCAGCGCGCCCACCCGATTGACACGCTCGGCGCGGTGGCGACGGTGGCCGAGGTGCAGGCGGCGCAGCCCCAGGTGTGGGAGGTGCACGTAGACGACAGCGTGCTCGACTACATCACCGGGATTGTGCGGGCAACGCGGGAGCACCGCGATGTGGCGCTGGGAGCCAGCCCGCGCGGCTCCCTGGCGCTGTTCAAGACGGCGCAGGCGTGGGCGGCGCTGCATGGCCGCGACTACGTCATCCCCGACGACGTCAAGCGCCTGGCCCCCGTCACCCTGCCGCACCGCATTCTCATCAAGCCGGAGAGTGGGCTGCGCGGGCGCACCGCCGTCATGGCCGTCAACGATGTTCTCGCCTCGGTCGCCGTTCCCGTGAGCCTGGAACGGTCGTAGGACTCCCTCCGCGTGGGTGTATGTTCCCCAGCGAACAGATGAGAATGGCCTCCCCCCTCGACTATTGCCGAGCGCAAGAAGAACGCCAAGGCGCAAAGGCGCAACGCCGCCAACGGGCTGAAAACTCATTTCTCTTTGCGCCATTGCGTTGCCATCGGACCGTGAATAGGGCTAGGATGAGGGGCTTGTCGCGCTGTCGCGAACGCCGCGCGCCGCCCCAATCGCCAGGCACACCGGGCAGCAGGCGTCGAGCCAGTCGCCCACCCCCTCCACCGTCGCCGCTTGCGCCCCTGCTGGCGACTTCCCCCGCCGCCGCATGTATATCCACACCACCAGCCCGATGACCGCCAACGCCACGATGATGACGAGCGCCGTCATGCCGCCGGCGCCCATGATGGCGCTGATGATAGGGCCGCCGATATAGCCGATGGCGAAGTGGAGCGCCAGGAAGATGCCGCTGCCCACGAGGACGCCGAGGAGAAAGTTGGGCAGGGGGACCTCAGCCAGGGCGCACGCGGGGACCGTAGCGATGCGCACGCCCGGCGTCGTCAGGGAGGTGGCGATGCCGACGGTTCCGCCCTTGCGCATGAGCGCCGACGCCTTTTCGACGCGCTCTGGCGGCAGCCCGACATAGCGGCCGACGCGGTCGAGGAGGGGCCGCCCGAAGCGGCGCACCAGGAGGTACTGCATCCACGCGCCGACGAGCATCGCCAGAAGGAGGATGCCGAAGCCCTGCCAGAGGACGTAGCGGCCGGCGGCGGCCTGCGCGGCGGCGGCCAGCATGAGCAGGTCGCTGGGGATGGGGATCGGGAGGCCGATCTCCTTGAGCAACATGATAATGAAGATGGCGATCAGGCCGTAGACATCCACGTAGTGCGACAGGATCGGGCCAATCTGCTCTGCCATGACAACCTGACTCCCTCGAAAACGGGATAGTAACGCAAAGACGCAGAGGCGCAAGGGAAGAAAAAGCTCTTGATCCTTCTCCCTTTGCGTCTTTGCGCCTTTGCGTTTCCTTTCTCTTAGAAGACTGCGTGAAGCATCGTCCAGCCATGTCCATGCGCCTGATAGCGGACGCGACGCGGTAGGGAACGCCCGAAAGCGCGTGGGCGAAGCGACTCCCCGCCGCTGGGATCGCTTCGCCACGCGCGTGATGAAGGCCGGGGTCTTACGGGTTGCGGAAGTCGGTGCTCTTCCCAATCAGCGGCAGGGCGATCTGGGCCGCGATGACGTTGACGCTGCCGACCTGGAAGAAGTCGGTCTGCTGCGGCTCCGTCGCGCCTGGCTCCGGCTTGTAGATGATGTTCAGCAGCTGCGCGTAGGTCTTGAAGAACGTCGGCGCGCGGAAGTCGAGCACCCACTTGATGTCCAGGGCCGGGCTGCCGGGGCCGAGCTTCGTGATGACCATCTGGTCTACGTGCAGGATAACATTCCTGGTCGTGATCGTCGCGCCGGCGTCGCCAGGGGTCAGGCCGCCGAGCCACGTGCCGGGGTTGTCCGGGTCCTCGACGTAGACCTTGTTTTCTGCCGCCACGTAGCGGCCGGTGAAGGCGTTATCCGTCTCGCTCGCCAGGCGCGTCTGGATCTCCTGGATGTTATCCCAGCCGTTGACGTGGTCGCACGAGGTCAGGATGGTCAGCGGGCCGAGCAGGTGTTCCGTGGTCGGCGCGCTGGCCTTGTCATCGGACAGAGGGAGGGCCTTGTCCAGGGCGGTGACGCGCGTGCCGGAGATGACGCGGATGAACGGCGGGTAGTTGCTGCCCCAGGCCGGGCCGTCGGGCAGGCGCTTGGCCTCGAAGACCGAGATGTCGTTGGGGTTGAAGAAGATGTTCTCCTGCCAGGCGACCATGGGCGAGGTGGCGGAGCCACGCAGGGCGGGCCGGTCGGCGGGGTTGAAGGCGGCGGTGTTGATGCCGCGATTCGGCAGCGCGTCCAGATCCCAGCGCTCGCGGCCGGGGCGGGTATCGGCCAGGTGGCGCACGAACAGGAGCTTGAAGCCGCCCTGCTGCTCGACCCAGGCCACGTGGGGGACGTTGCCGACGAAGTAGATGTCGGGGGTCTCGGCGTTGTCGAAGCGGTAGACATTCAGGCTATCGCCGACGGGGATCCAGTTCGTGCCGTCGAAGCGGCTGACGAAGATTTGCCACGCCTGGCCGTCGAACTCCTGCCAGACTGCCCACGGCTTGGGCTTGGTCGCGTCTTCCTCGGGCAGCGTGCCTGTGGCGATGCGCGGGTTCTTGGCGTCGCGGAAGAAGTTGCGGTTGAGGACGCAATTCTGGCCGACGCCGGTGCAGGTCGGCTGGATGTCCCAGCGGAAGCCGCCCAGGGCCGTGGCATCGGCGATCGCCTTAGAGGCGAAGATGCGGTTGGTCTGCTGGCCGGAGCGATCCTGCTCCTGCCAGATGGCCCACGGCACGGTGTTGTTGGGGCCGGAGAAGACGATGTCGGGCTGGCTCGCGTCGTTGGCTGGGTCGAAGTTCAGCGACGGGCCGACGCCGTTGACGTTCTTGCCGGTCGGCACCCACTTCAGGCCGCCCAGGACGTTGGGGCCGCTGTCGGGCGCGCCGCGCGACACGAAGATCTGGCGCTTGCCGCTCTCGACGACGCTGTTCTCCTGCCACGCGACCCAGGGGACGAAGGAGGTCGCGCCGGCGTTGACGGAGCCGGTGGCGATGCGCGGCTCTTCGGCGTCCTGCGATGCGTCAATGTTGAGGCTGGGCGGGTTGCGCTGGCCCTTGTCGCCGGTGAGCTGCCAGAACTCGCCGCCGCCGTCCTGCGCCAGTACGCTGACGAAGATGTTGTTCTTGTTCTGGAGCGTGACAAGCGGCTCGTACCAGGCCACGAACGGCACTGTGCCGTGGCCGTTGGTCACCGCCCCGCCGAGGGCGATGGCCGGGTCTTCGGCGACGGCGCCGGTGTCAACGTTCAGGCTGCCGTTGTTCTTGCTCGTGCCGCGGGTGACCCACTGGCCGGCGTTCTTGTCGAAGCTGCGCACGAAGATATTCTGGCTGTTGCTGCCCCGCAGCGCCTCGGCCAGAGCGACCCAGGGAACCGCGGTATTCGGGCTTTCCGGGGCGGCCACGGCCAGCGCCGGCTGCTGGCCGACGAAGCCGCTGCGATCCACGGTTGTGCCCTGTCGGTTGAAGCCGCCGATAATGCCGCTCCCGACCGCCGGCCAGGCCAGCGCCGCCACAGCGGTGGCAACGACGACGGCGACGACCAGGAGAGGGGCAATCCAGCGTAGATGTCGCGAGAAACGCATACGTCCTCCCTTTCGAGTTAACAGGCATGCTACTTATCTATTGTGACGAACCGGAGACAAGGATGGATTTCGGCTCATGGGCCGACGGGCGCGGCCTCGCGCAACATGGGGAAGTACACGCGATAGGCGGCCATGGGGACGGCGGCGCAGCCGAAGGCGTCCACGGCGGTGGTGATCTGCGCCGGCGTCGGCATCGCCACCTGGCGCGGGCTGGCGCCGCTCGGCTGGACGAAGGGCGCGATGGCCGCCTCGGCGTCGGCGAGGCAGGTGTAGCGCGCGACTTCCAGGCACAGGTCGTTGGGCGGGTCCTTCTCGGCGATGATGCGGCCGAGGATGCGGTGCTCGGCTTCGACGCCGAGGATCTGGCCGACGGTCTGCGCCAGGAGCGGCTGGCCGAGTTGGGCCAGGCGCTGCGTCGCCGCCAGGTACGCGCCGATGAACACGTTCTCGAGCGTGTCCAGGATTTGGAGGAAGGTGGGGAGATCGTCGAAGGCGTTCTGGGGGAAGTAGAATGTCGTGGCCGCGGGCGACGCGCCGTGGCTCTTCAGGAAGTCGAGATGGTGGCGCTCCTCGTCGAGGGCGGCCTGGAGATACCACTGGCGTGTCGCAGGCAGCGCGTGGAAGAAGCCACCCTGGATGCCGGCGTAGTAGAAGGTGATGCCGAGCGCCTCGGCCGTCGCGGCGATGTTGAAGATGCGCAGCAGGTCCTCGTCGCACGTCGTCGGCGTGGCGGGTGTGACTGCCTGGCACGTGTAGCGCCCGATGACGGCGGTCATCTGGTCGCCAGTCGGCATGGCGACGGGGCCGGCGTAATTCAGGCCGCCGTGGATGTAGATGCCGAGCTTGCCGATGATCTGGGAGGGGCAGTCAATGGCGGCGCGCTCGAAGCAGACGTTGTTGGGCGGCGGCGGGCTTTCGCCGGATAGCTCGCGCCCGAGGACGCGGTGCTCGGCCTCGATGCCGACGATCTGGTTGGCGATCTCGGCCATGACCGGCTGGCCCAGCTCGGTGAACCGCCGCGCCGCGGCCAGGTAGGCGTCCATGAAGCCCGTCTCCAGCGTCTCGATAGCGGCGATGAACCGGGCGAAGCCGCTGAAGTCGAAGATGCCGGGTGGAAAATAGAAGGCGGTGGCCTGGGGGGTCGCGCCCTGCTGGAGCAGGTACTTGTAGTGGGACCACTCCTGGTCGAGGGCGGCCTGGACGTAGGCGCGCTGATAGGTCGGCAGGCGCGTGAAGAACGCGGCCTGGGTGGCCTGGTAGTAGAACGTCATCGCCAGGCTTTCGAGGGTCGCGGCGACATCCAGCACGCCCTGCGCGGTCTCGATGCACGTACTCGGCGGGGGCGTCCCGCTCCCCAACGCGCCGGCGGCTCCGGCCAGGCCGGGCGGCAGCATCAGGCCCCCGGCGGCCAGGGCCGCCAACTTCAGAAACTCTCGACGGCTTACCTGCGGCATGTCATCCCCCGCGCTCAACTGGAATGAGTTGCGACGTAAGTCGCCCATGCTCAGTCAACGCAGCACGGCGCGCGTCGGATTTCCCCAACCGCGGAGAGAAAGGAACGCAGAGACGCAAAGGGAAGACCGGTCTGACTTCCTACTCTGCGTCTCTGCGCCTTTGCGTTCCAAATGGCTTTAGAGGATTCTAGCGCCAGAGACCTTTGTTCCAGCGTTCGAGGAGGGCCATGCCGCCGTAGAGGAGGCCGAAGAGGGCGGCGCCGAAGAGGGAGCAGACGAGGGCTGCCAGCGCGACCTGGCCGCCGAAGAACAGCCACACCAGGGCGCTGCCGATCACGGTGAGGAACAGCACGACGGCGACGGCCAGGCGAATCTCGGTGCCGCGCCGGAAGGCGCGCATGTTGGTGGGTTTCTCGGTTCGAGGCTTGTCGTCCATGAGTCCGCCTCCATCCAGGCGCTAAGATTTAGGCAACGCCAGGGCGCAGAGACGCAAAGGAAGAGGGGCGTCCGGCGTTGCGCCTTTGCCTGTGTTCAGAACAGGCGGGCCAGCTCGTCGCGGGCGAACGTCGGCAGCGGGGCGCAGTGGCGGCCGTGGCACAGGCGCACCCCGTCCTCGGCCGGCGTCACGCGCCCAATCTGCGCCGCCGCGATGCCCGCCGCCCGGAGCGCCGCGATGACGGGGGCGACATCGGCCTGGGGCAGCGTCGCCAGCAGCGCGCCAGAGGAGATCAGGCCCAGCGGGTCGAGGCCGAAGCGGTGACACAGGGCGCTCGTCTCCGGCGCGATGGGCAGGGCGTCGGCGTCAATCTCGAAGCCGACCCGCGCCGCCGCTGCCATCTCGTGGATACCGGTCGCCACACCGCCCTCGGTCGGGTCGTGCATGGCGTGAACGTGGCCGTGGGCTGTGGCGATGGCGGCGTCGCGCACGATGGAGATGCCGGGGTCGTGCAGGAACGCGCCCGCCCGCGCCGCGAGGTCGGCCTCCAGGTCGCCCAGGGCGTCGGCCTTCTCGCGGGCGATGAGCGCCGTTCCTTCCAGCGCCACGCTCTTGGTGAGCAGCACCGCGTCGCCCACCTGCGCCCCGCCCGCCGTGACCAGGCGCTCCCGCGTCGTCTCGCCGAGCATCGTCCCGACGAGGATGGGCCGCTCCAGGCCGTAGCTGATCTCGGTGTGGCCGCCGACCAGGGCCGCGCCGACTTCGGCGCACGCCGCCGCGACTTGGGCCAGTAAGGTGTCCACCAGCGCCGCCGTCGTGGCCGCCTCCGGCAGGAGGAGCGTCGCCAGGAACCAGCGCGGCGTCGCGCCGAGGGCGGCGATATCGTTGGCGTTGACGTGGACGGCGTACCAGCCGATCTCGTCGGTGGCGAAGGTGATCGGGTCGGACTTGGCGACGAGCAGGCGTCCGTCCAGCTCGACGACCGCCGCGTCCAGCCCCAGGCCCGGCCCGACGACGACGCCAGGCGCGGGCGGCGCGTAGCGGGCGAGCAGCGGGACGAGCAGATGGGGCGGCAACTTGCCGACGGGTAGAGTGTCGCTCACACCAGAATCCTTCTCCGAGCGGGAGAGTAAGACAGGCGCTGCAGGAACGTCAGAATTGACGCAACCCGGCGATGTCGCTATACTTCATAATACTTCGGGGCGTGGCGCAGCCCGGTTAGCGCGCCTGGTTTGGGACCAGGAGGTCGGTGGTTCAAATCCACTCGCCCCGACTCGGCGGGTTGCGCAGCAGAGTGCGCGGGCGTAGCTCAGGGGTAGAGCGTCTGCCTTCCAAGCAGAATGCCGTGGGTTCAAATCCCATCGCCCGCTTTGCGGGGCTGTAGCACAGTGGTCCGTGCTGCCGGCTCATAACCGGCTGGTGAAGGTTCGATTCCTTCCGGCCCCATCTTAGTCCACCGTTCGTCGGTGGGCTTTTTCTATTTCCGCCGCTCGCGCGGAATCTCGCCCAGCACCCGCACGCCCAACCCCTCGACCTGCCCCGTGTCGTACAGCCGCGTATCCAGGTAGTGCAGGAAGAAGGCCAGGCCAACGCCGGCCAGCAGCGCCAGCAGCAGCCGCAGCGGCAGGTCCAGGCGCTCGCGCAGCCCGGCTGTGACGACGGTCACGCTCGGCCCATCAATGATGCTCACCTCGGGCTGGCCGTTGAGGCGCGCGAACACCTTCGGGCTGTCCTCGCGCAGCGCCGCTACGACCGCGTCGGCAATCGCTCGCATCTCGTCCTGCGCCGCCTGGGGCGACGACGCCTCCCGCGTAATCGTCAGCGACACCGTGCGGTGCTGCTTTTGGGAGGCGGTGGTGCTGGAAATCTGGCCGACGTTGCTCTTGAGACTGTCGGGGAGGCGCGCCGCCACCATCTGCTGGAACTCCGAGCCGCGCACGAACGTGCTGAAGTCGTCCACGAGGTACTCGGCGGCCTGGGGCGCGGTCAGGCGCGGGTCCACCGACAGCAGGCTCGTGTTCGGCAGGTCGGGCACGTCCACGAGGAGCCCGACGTTGAGGGTGTACACCGTCGGCGCGGCGCGGCGCAGGAACGGCGTCAGCGCGAGGACGATCACGACCGGAATGAGGACGGCCCACCAGCGCCGTCGGAGTATAGCCCAGTACTGTCGCAACTCCATAGTGTTATCTACCGCATCCTTGTGAAAACGGGTCTCGAATTGTCATGCTTCGCCGAGATGAAAATAGCGCGGCTGTCGCTGCGAGACCCTAATGCCATGAGGGGGGCATGGGAACCTCAGGCTGACAGCAATGTTCACGCGCTAATTCCAATCCAGGCCTAGGAATTCCGCGAGGCGCGCGCGGAACACGCTGACGTCGAAGCGGGCGGCGTTGGCCTGGCACACGCTCGGGTCGAAGCGCGCCATGTCCGTCGCGGCGACGGTTTCAGCGAGGGCCTCCGCCGTCTGCGGGGAAAACAGCGCCCCGGTCAGCCCCGGCGTCACGGTATCCAGAGCGCCACCCGCTGCGTAGGCGATGACCGGCCGCCCGGCGGCCTGCGCCTCGACGGGCGTCAGCCCGAAGTCCTCTAGCCCTGGAAAGATGAACGCCTGGCAGCCGGCCATGGCGCGGCGCATCTCGGCGTCGGGCAGCCGCCCCCAGAACTCGACCGTCGGCCCGGCCAGGCTCTCCAGGCGCGGGCGGTCGCGGCCGTCACCGATGATGACGAGGCGGCGCTTGAGCCGGTTGAACGCTTCAATCGCCACGTCCACGCGCTTGTACGGGATGAGGCGGGAGACGACCAGGCAGTACGGCTCGCCCGTCGCCCTCGGCGGCCCGCTCGCGGCGGCTTCGGCGTAGCGCGCCACGTCCACCGGCGGGTAGATGATGGCGGCGTCGCGCCCATAATAGCGGCGGACGCGGTCGCGCACGGCGCGGGAGATGGCGATGAAGCGGTCCACCTCTTGCGCCGCTGCGTAGTCCCACGCCCGCAGCCGGTTCAGCAGCAGCGGGACGACGGCCCGCGCCAGCCGCCCCTTGTCCTCGTGGGCGACGTAGTCGCTGAAGTTCCACACGAAGCGGGTCGGCGTCAGGCAGTAGCAGACGTGGCGCGCGCCGGCGGGTTTGCGCACGCCGTGGCAGAAGGCGCTCTTGTTGCTGATGACCAGGTCGTAGCCGCCCAGGTCCAGGGACGCGAAGGCCGACGGGTAGAAGGGCAGAAACGCCTGGTGGCGCTGCTTGACCATCGGCCAGCGGTCCAGGTAGGACGTGCGGATGTCCCACGACTGGTAGACCGGCGGCATGGCGTCGGGCGCGAGCATCGAGGTGAACACGGGCGCGTCGGGGAACAGCGCCTTGAACACCTCGAGGACGCGCTCCGCGCCGCCATACTGATTGAGCCAGTCGTGGGCAAGGGCGACACGGTAGGGTGAGCGTAGTGGCGGGAGCATCGGCGAAATGATACGCCAAGCCCGTGCCTCCGTCCAATTGCGGCCCACGCGCCCGGCGACTCGCCAGTGGTCTGTTACACATGAAGTGGTCGGGAACGTAGGGGCAGGTTTCAAACCTGCCCCTACCACCACCTGTGCTCACGCTGGAGAGCCATCTCCAGCGTGAGCACTATGGCGGCATCAATTTGCTAATCTTCATACGCCGTTACGACGAAACAGAGTGTTCCGGGGCGTCACTTTTGTGATATACTAGACGCAAAGAGGAAACGATGGTTGAGCAATTCGGCCCCACGGGCATGGACGGCGCCGCGGATGCGCCGCTGCACGTGCGGATGCTAGGCCACCCCCAGGTTTTCTGGAACAGCACGCCTCTCGACATCCCACGGCGGCAGGCGCGCGCCCTCCTGTACCGCCTCGCCGCCTATCTCGCCCCCGTCCCGCGCGCCGATCTGTGCTACCTCTTCTGGCCCGACCAGCCCGAGGCCGTCGCCCACCGCGACCTGAGTCACCTGCTTACCCACCTGCGCCGCGCTTTCCCCGCGCCGGACATCCTCGTCAGCAGCAGCGAGACGGTGGGGCTGAACCCGCAGCGCGTGTGGGCGGACACCTGGGCGCTCGAGCAGGCGTTGGCCGGGACGCGGCCGGCGACTCTGCGCCGGGCGGTCGCCCTCTACCGTGGACCGTTCCTTGCGAGCTTCTCCCTGGCGCGCGAGCCGGAGGTGGACGTCTGGATCGCCGAGGAGCAGCCGGCCTGGGAGCGGCGCTACCTGGAGGCCGTGCGGGCGCTCATGCTCCTGGAAGGGGAGGCGGGCCACGCAAGCGCGGCGATTGCCCTGGGCGAGCGCTACCTGGCGACGGACGACCTGGCCGAGGACATCCACCGCCACCTCATCACGCTCTACGCGGCGCGGGGCGAGCGGGCGATGGCGCAGCGGCAGTTCGAGCGCTGTGTGGATGCGCTCGAACGCGAGCTGGGCCTGCCGCCGCTGCCCGAAACCGTGGCGGCCTACCACGCGGCGATGGCGGGAACGGGCCATTGGCCGGCCGCGCCGCCGCAGGACGGCCTGCCCTGCGGCGCGGAGATTCTTTCCCCCAAGCTGGTGTAAAAGAGCCATCTCCAGCGCTTCTGGCGGCGGTGGTAGAGACGCGCCATGGCGCGTCTCTACCGCGAACAGAACGCGGCAATAGTGCCGGCGGTTAGTCCCAGGCGGCGGCCCAGCCGACGGCGGCCGCGTCCGCCGCTCCACCTAGCTCGGCGTAGACGCTCTCGACGTTAAGGCGGTGCGGGCCGGCGTTGTCGTCGGGATGGCGGAAGCGCATGTCGGCGCAGGCGGCGACCGTCTCGTCCAGCGTCTTCCCCGCGCCGACGGCCTGCTCGACTCTGTCTCGCAGCTCGGCCAGGTACGCCCGGTCGTCGGCGAGCCGCGCCCGTATCTCCCCAGCGTCTATCGTCGGCGCGCCGTGCCCCGGCACGAGGGCGCGAATGTCGCGCGCGGCGAGGTCGGCGAGGGTGCGCTCGTAGGCGGCGAGGCTGTCGCTGACGAAGGGAATCTCCAGGTCGCTGAGCATGTCGGCGGCCCAGAGCGTCCCGCTGGCGGCGTCGTAGACGGTGAGCTGGTCGGGCGCGTGCCCGGGCGCGTGGGTCAGGCGCAAGCGCAGGTCGCCGAGGGGCAGCTCGCCCTCGGCGTCGAACGTCTGAGAGGGCGTCGGGATGGTGAAGGGCGCGTGGCGGTGGATGTCGGCCTCCTCTTCGAAGCGCGCGATCTTGTCGAGGAGCCGCGCGTCCGGCGCGGCGGCCCAGCGCGAGAAGTCGGCCTGGGCGACGACGGGGACGGTGGGGAAATGCTCCGGGCCGAAGACGTGGTCCCAGTGGCTGTGGGTGAGCACGAGGTACGCGGCTTCGATGTCGCGCGCCGCCAGGAAATCGCGCATCGCCTCGATCTCGGCCGGGTAGATGGCCGGGTCAATCAGGATGGCCTGGAAGCCGCACACCCAGACGCCGCTGTTGGTGGCGAACAGCGGACTTTGGGCCACCCAGAGATCGGCGGTGAAGGGATGAAAAGGGGACATAGTTCACTCCCTTTGGAAGGCCGGCAGCCAGGCCAGGCAGTCGTCGGCGAGGCCCTCGACCGCGCCGCGCGCCGCGCCCTCCGCTGCCAGCCCGGCCACGAGCCGCTCGACCGTCGGCGTGTCCCACTCGAACAGGCGCGACACCTGGCGCGTCGGCACAGCGCCGACGTTCTGGAGGTGCTGGCGCAGGAGCGCGGCCATCGCCTCGCGGCGGCCGAGGCCGCGCGCCGCCTGGGGTATCTGGGGGAAGGCGCGGGGCAGGAGGTCGTAGACGTAGCTGTAGCCCCAGCGGTTCGCGTCGGAGACGCCGACTTTGGCGATGCGCATGCTGCGCTGAAGTTGGGCGATGGCGCGGTCGAAGCGGGCGACGTTGCTCTTGCCCTCTAGCCCTGACGCCCGCCGCAGCACGCCCGTCGAGGCCGCCTGGCCGTGGGCCAGCAGGGCCTCGTAGACCTTCTTCGCTTCAAGGGTCAGGGCGCCGGCCTCATACTCGGCCAGGTAGTCGTCGGGATCGCCGAAGTTCTCGGTCAGGGCGTAGAAGGCAGGGGCGCAGGCGAGGGAGACGAGCATCGGCTTGCCGCGCAGCAGCTTGGCGTAGAAGGCGCGGCGCTGGACGGGCAGCGCGTCCTTCCAGTCCCAGACCAGGCCGACGGAGTGCTCGTGGAACGTCTCCGGGCCGGCGCGCGGCGAGCCGTCCACGGCGTTCCACAGGGTGGGCATGGCGAAGTCGCGGTTGGAGAAGACGAAGGCGAAGCCCACGGCGTCAATCCAGCGGCCGGCCTCCTCGACGGAGCGCAGGCGGAGTTGCGAGCGGCGGTGGTAGACGTCGTCGCGGTGGGCTTCGATGGCGGTAAGGCTGATGGGCAGAGAGTCGGACATAGTGAGATAAGTATAGCCGGGACTCACTTCGTTCGGGGTGACAGTCGGGGCTTGCTCGTCACGGCGCGCAGGCCGACACCGGCAGCCAGCAGAAGCGCGCCGAGGGCGGCGAGGGCGGCGCTACTCGGCGTCGCCGCGCCGGTGGTCGGCATGAGCTGGGTCGCCGGGACAGATTGGGGTCGGTCTACCGCGTGCCAGACGTTGGCGAGGAAGCCCTGGGCGTCTGGCTCGGTGATCTGCCTGTCAATCGCCGGAGCGCCGTTGACGCATTTCCAGGCGTAGATCATGTTGTGGCCGGTGACGGCCAGCGGGATAATGTCGCTGGCCGGGTTGGCCTTGCAGAAGTCGTTCATGCCCGGCGTCGGCGTCTTGTCGGTGTTCGCCTTCTCGCGGCAGGGGATGTTGGCCCCGAAGTTGCATGCCAGTACTTTGCCGTCGGCGCAGCGCCACGTGGTAGACTTGACGACCTGCGGATCCATGGGCTTGTCGGGGCTAACCTGGCTCCTGAACAGGCCCAGGGCGACGGCCTCCGGGTTGGCCGGCCCGACGTAGCGCGCGTCCGGCGCGTCTATCGTCCCCACGGCCTGGCAGTAGGTCCACGGGTCGGCGATGGTTCCCTGGCGCGACGGGTCGGCCCAGGTGGGGGCGGCGGTGAGGAGCAGGATAGTGAGGGCCAGGAACAATAGGGCGGCGTTGCGCGTCATGGATTTGGCTCCTATGCGAATGTCCGCGTCTGACGAGGACGCGGCCCAATTATAGCGCAGTCCCCTGTGAGAAGGAGGTTCGTGTGACGCGAGTGAGTCGCGCCATTGTGATGCTCGGATTGGTGGCTTTGAGTCTGACCCTGGGCGGGTGCGGGCTGCTGAATCGCTTCCTCGCGCCGCAGACGGCGACCGAGAGCCAGCCTTCGGCGATCGCCCTGCCCGCTGCCCCACCGCCCCCGGCCCAGCCGACGGCGCCGGCGAACGGCGCGGCGGGGGGTGTCGGCAACTTCACCGCGCGGTTCAACGGTCGCGGTGTCGAGGGCAGCTTCACCGTCGGCGGCGAGGCCGTCAACTACGTGTACCGCTTGCAGCGGTTCGACGTGGTGGACGGGCGGCTTCAGGTGACGGGGGCTGTGAGCTACACGCGCAGCTCCGGCGCGCAGGGATCGGTTCCCAACATTGCGGCGGCGATCACGGCGCAGGATGCGTCGTGCCAGCAGATCACGCTGGACACGCAGCCGATCCCGCTGGTGGAGCTAGGGACGACACTGCCGGCGCAACACCGGACGCTGTCGCTGGCGGGGGCGCCGGGGTCGTCGAGCGGGGCGGCCCAGGTGATGTGCCAGCTGGTGCAGGCGGTGCAGAGCAACCCGAACAACCCGCTGATTCGGGTGCTGCTGAACCAGGTGAACCAACAGTTGCAGTAGGCGGTGTTAGCGTTGGTTGGTGAAGAAGCCGAGGATGCCCGTGTCGGCGGGGCGCGTGTGGAGATACCACTGCTGCACCGTCTGGAGGCGGTCGTGGGGGTCGAGCAGGACGCTGCCGACCTGGACGTTGCGCACCTGGGAATCGACGGCGTACTCGTAGACGCCGTGGTACAGCAGCAGCGCGGGTAGCTCCTGGGCGAAGAGCGTCTGGAAGTCGCGGTAGAGGCCGGCGCGCGCGGCGGAGTCCGTCGTGCGCCGCGCTTCTTCGAGGATGCGGTCGGCGTCCTTGTTGCCCCAGCCGCTGTAGTTCTGCCCGTCCTTGATCTGGGTCGAGTGCCACTGGGCGTAGGGGTCAGGGTCGGAGTCGGGTGTGTTCCAGCCGTAGAGAATCGCGTCGAAGTTGCGCGGCTGGAGGTAGTTGTCCTGGAACGGCTCGGCCGCCACCACGTTGACCGTGGCGCGAACGCCAAGCTCCTCCCACTGACGGGCGATCATGTTCGCCACGGCGACGCGGGTCGGCTCGTCGGCGGTGGTGAGCTTGAACTCGAAGCGGCGACCGTCCTTGTCGCGGATGCCGTCGCCGTCGGTGTCGCGCCAGCCGGCGCCGTCGAGCAGGGCACGGGCTTCGTCGAGGTTGTAGCCGTAGTGGTGGATTTGCGGGTTATAGGCCCAGGAGTTCGTGATGACCGGACTATCGGTGACGAGGGCCTGCCCGTAGAGGGCGCGCCGCACCAGGGCTTCGCGGTCCAGCCCGGTCAGGAGCGCCTGGCGCACGGCGCGGTCCTGGAAGAGCGGGTTGTCCAGGTTCAGGTAGATGGCGGTGAAGATGGGGCGGGCCGAGGAGTAGAGCGCGCCCGACGTGAGCTTGGGCAGGTCCACCGGCGGAATCTGCCCCACGCCCATGACCTCCTTGCGGTTGAACGCGGCCAGGGCGCTGCTGCGGTCAGGGAAGAAGCGGAAGATGAGGCGGCTGAGGTATGGGCGGCGGCCGCCGTCGTAGGGGTTCGGCACGAGGTTCGCCGAGGTGTCGTCCAGCTTCTCGATCTTGAACGGGCCGTTGCCGACCGGCTGCGTGCTGAAGGGGTTGGCCGCCATCTGGGCGACGGGCACGTCTTTCAGAATGTGCGCCGGGAGCAGGCCGACGCTGGTCTGGTCGAGGAAGGGCGCATACGGCTCCGGCAGGATGAAGCGCACCGTGTGGTCGTCCACGATCTCGACGGCGATGTTGTGCCACAACGCGGCGAAGTCGGCGCTGCCGGTGTAGTCCGGGTCCTGGAGCGTCTTGACCGTGAACAGGACATCCTCGGCCGTCACCGGGACGCCGTCGCTCCAGAAGACGTCGTTGCGCAGGGTGAACGTGTAGTTGAGCTTGTCGGGGGAGATGCTCCAGCCAGTGGCGACGTCGGGGACGGTCGCGCCGCTCACGTCGGCGCGCGTCAGGCCGCGGAAGAGAAGAGAGACGAGGTCTTCTTCCACATCCGAGCGTGTGAACAGGGGGGATAGCACCCTGGCGCGGCCGACCACGGCCTCGGTGAACGTTCCGCCCACGTCGGGCACCTCAACTGGCGGCTGGCGCGTGACCAGGCCGAAGACGATGACGCCGAGCAAGAGGAGCCCGGCCAGCGCGATCAGCACCGGCCAGCTTCGTATCCGCGACACTCGCTTTCCTTAGCTAGGCTATCGTTGCGCGATCAGGGACGTGATGATAGCGACGACGAGGAACAGCACAGAGAACACAATCGTCAGCTGGAACAGGGTGCGATCCACGCCCCGGCGGGAGCGCGAGAGGCCCTCTGCCTGACCGAAGATGCCGCCCGCGCCTTCGCTGCGCCCCTGGAGCACGACGAGGGTGATGATGGCAATGCCAATCACAATCTGAACAATGTAGAGTGCAGTAAGCACGCAACCTCCACGGCGTTATGAAATCCGCGAAAGTATACCGGCGTTTGCCCGGTTCTGCAAATCGTCGGCGCCCTGTCGGGGCGGGTCTCACACCCCGCCCCGACAGGGCGTTAGTGCTGGCTGTTGAGGTAGCGGGCGAGGGTGGGCAGGATGTCGTTGATCTCGAAGCTGGCCCAGCCGCCATCCGGCCCGCCCGACGTGTACACGGTGTAGCCGAGGACGTAGGGGTCCTTGCGCACCTCGCTGTCGTACCAGGCGAGCTGATCCAGGTACGCCTTGACCGGGTCGTCGCCTAGCCCCTGCTGCCGCCAGTAGTCGCCGAAGTCTTGCCAGCCGCGCGCCTCGGCCGGGCCGGGGCGGTTGGTGACGCCGCCGTCTATGCCGGCCTCGGTGATCGCCAGGGGAATGGCGAGGCCGCGCGGCTTGAGGAAGTCGTCGTACCAGTAGCGGTAGCGCAGGGTGAGGACGCCGCGATTGGGGGCGGCCGGCCGGCCGGGCAGCGCGTCGCCGACACCAAACTGCATCGTCGGCGCGGAGTACTCGTGCAGCGCCAGGATGCCGCCGTGCTGCTTGGCGGCCTGGATGGCGGGCAGGAAGTCGGGGATCAGGTCCCACTCCGGGACGCCGGTCGGGAACTGGCCGACGGCGGCCTTGAGGCCCAGCTCAGCCAGGGCGCGGACGCGCTCGGCCTCGAACGCGGCGTACCATTGCATCTCCTCGTGGGTCTTGGGCGCTGGCTCGTTCCACCCCTCCCAGTAGTCCACGCCGTCGCGGTCGTACTGGTACTGCTGAAGCTGGGCGTTGACCATGTCGCGGGCGCGCTGGGCCGGATCGCCCTCCATCTTCTGGTCGGCGACGTTGATGCGGCCGATGGTGATGATGCTGGGGTTGACCTGCTTCACTTCCTTGAGCCACTGCAAGTCGTCCACGCCCTTGACGACGCGCGGCTTGGAGACGCGCACGAACTCCATGATGTCCTGGGAGTTGTTGCGAATGACGTGCAGGCCGAGCTTGCTCGCGCCCGGCGCGTCCACAGGCGGCGGGAACTTGGGCGTCGGCGACGCCTTCGGGGTCTTCGTCGGGCCGGGGGTATTGGTCGGGCCGCTCGGCGCGGTCGGCTTGTCCTCTTTCTCCTTCTTCGGCTTCGGGGTCGGCGTCGCCGTCGGGGCCGGGGGCGGGGGCGGGGCGAGGGCAATGGCGTCGGGGCGCGGCGTGGGCGGTGTCTGGCCGAAGGCCATGTTCGGCAGGAAGAGGCGCGTTGTGCCAGTCGGGGCGGGCTTCAAACTCGCCCCGACGCCGGGCGTCGCCTGAGTGAGGGGCGGGGGCTGATTGGTCACGGCAGGGGTGGGCGCGGGTGGGAGGCCGGGTGTATCCGTTTGGCAGCCTGACAGACCGACGAGGGTCAGCGCCAGGACAAGAACGACGGCGGCGAAACGCCAACCGCTCGTCGGGGGGACACGCATCACATCTCCTTCGCGGCGGTCACGGGCGCCAGATAGCGTCCGTGCGTCCAATTGTAGTGGAATGGGCGGCCAGGGCCAAACTCCAGCCGCTCTTCCTTCGCGCCTCTGCGCTCCTATATTCTTCGCAAGACCCGAAAGCCGTGTGACGGCATGCGCCGACGCCAGAACACGCCAAGCCATGTGACGGCTTGGCGGAGTTCTCGCATTGACGCATTGAAGCCGGCTGGCTGAGCAAGAACACGCCCATCCGAGCCTGCTTGAGCAGGCTTTGCCCTCTTTGGGGTGCGGGGGCTGTGGGGGCCACAGGCCCATAAGCGCTAACTTAAGGGACTCAACATAAGGCGACGTGCACCTTAACAAGTGGACAAGAGAAGCCTTCAGAGTAGGATAAAGGTGTACCACCACCCACCCTACTCTGGAGGCCGACATGAAGTCTAGCACACCTGAGCCGACAAGGGAAGACGGGGCAGCGATCCCCACGCCGACTCTGACAGACGCCGAGTGGGAGCGTATCCGACAGCTTCTGTCGGTCGACCTGGAGGCGACGGCGCGGGCGACTGGTGCGCTGACCCGACGGCGGCAGGTACGCTGCGCCTCCGACCTGCTGCGGATCGTGCTGGCGTATGCCGTGTGTGACTTCTCGCTGCGCCTGCTGGGCGTCTGGTGCGTCCTGCGCGGGCTGGGCAACCTGAGCGATGTGGCGCTGCGCAAGCGTGTGCGCCAGTCCCGACGGTGGTTGGGCACGTTAGTCGTAGCAGTCCTGTGCCAGCGACGGCTGATGGTGCAGACCCTGCCGGCCGTCCGCCTGCGCTTGATCGATGCCACGAGCCTCAGTCGGCCAGGGAGCTCGGGCACCACCTGGCGGGTGCATCTGAGCCTGGATCTCGGTCGGCTGTGTCTCGACGCCATCGACGTCACGGACGCGCATGGCGCCGAAAGCCTGGTTCGCTTTTCCCCGGATCCGCAGGCCATCCAGATCGCCGATGGGGGCTATAGCTATCGGTTCAGCCTGGAGAGTGCCTTGAACGTGGCGGCGCCGTTGATCGTGCGCTGGCATGTCGGGCGCTGTCGGTTGGACGACGACCAGGGCGTCCGCCTAGATGTCCTGGCGTGGCTGCGGCGGAGTGAGACAACGGCGACCCACCGCGAGTGTGGGGTGAGGCTGACCGACGCGCCCGATGTCATGCCGCTACGGCTGATTGTTGCGGCGGTACCGTCCGAGGCGGCCGAGCGAGCGCGCCGACGGGTGCGCAGCATCGCCAGTCGGAAGGGCTACACTCCCAGCCAGGATAGCTTGTATGCGGCGGGCTTTGTGATGCTGCTGACCAACTTGCCGCCTGCGGACTACAGCGCTCCGCTATGCCTGGCGCTATATCGGCTGCGCTGGCAAATCGAACTGGCGATCAAGCGTCTCAAGAGCGTGCTCGACTTGGATGAACTGCGAGCGCACGATGCAGAGATGGCCCAGAGCTATCTATTGGCTAAGCTGCTGGCCGCGCTGTGCTTGGAGGCGGTGACGGCAGGTGGCGCGACGCCCCTGGATGACTGGTTAGCCGATGCGCAGCGACCTTTGAGCGCCTGGCGCTGGACAGTCCTGGCTTGGGATGCCTTGCGCAGTAGCGTGCGCGGTTCGCTCGCCCTTGCCGACGTGCTGGCGGCGTTACCCAAGCTGCGGCGCTTCCTATGCGACGCGCCACGTCGCCGTCGTCAGCACGCGGCGGCTGCCCGTGTGTGGTTAGCGTCTCTTGTCACTTGTTAACGTGCGACACCTACCACGCCTTAAGTTAGCGCTTATGGGCGGAACGCCCCTGCTGTGGTGGCGACGGGCGGCGGCGACGCGGCTCGGGCGAACTCTCATAGCAGCCGCAGGCGAAGCATCTCCAGGCGATCGGGGGCCCTTTGTTGCACTCAGAGCTTGCCCTGAGCCTGGCGAAGGGGCGACAACCGAACTCCTCAGGCGGGGGTGTCCACCGGCGCCGGCACCGCCTCGACAATCTCCTGCAGGATTTGTTCCGGCGTGCGCCCGCGTAGTTTCATCTGGCTCGACAGAATGAGGCGGTGGGTGAGGACGGGCGCGGCGAGCGCCTTGATGTCGTCCGGCAGGACGTAGTCGCGGCCGAGGAGGGCGGCGCGGGCCTGCGCCGTCTGGTACAGCGCCAGCGAGCCGCGCGGGCTGGCCCCCAACTCCACCGCCGAGTGGGCGCGCGTGGACTGGACGATGCGCACAATGTAGTTGCGCACCGACGCCTCGACCCGCACCGACTGCCGCGCCTGCGCGAGGGCCAGCATCTCCGCGGCCGGCAGTACGCTGTCCAGCGTGACCATTGGGTCGGCGTGCTCGAAGCGCAGCAGGATGTCCTCTTCCTCCGCGACGCTGGGGTAGCCGAGGCGAATCCGCATCACGAAGCGGTCCATCTGGGCCTCGGGCAGGGGGAACGTGCCTTCCAACTCGATGGGGTTCTGGGTGGCGAGGACGAGGAAGGGGCGCGGCAACGCCATCGTCTCGCCGTCCACGGTCACGGTGCGCTCCTGCATCGCTTCCAACAGGGCCGACTGGGTGCGCGGCGTCGCTCGGTTGATCTCGTCGGCCAGCACAACCTGTGCGACGATTGGCCCGGCGCGGTACTCAAACTCCTGGGACTTCTGGTTGAAGAAGTTGATGCCGACGACATCCGACGGCAGGAGGTCGGGGGTGAACTGGATGCGGCGGAACGAGCAGCCGAGGGAGCGCGCGAGCGCCCGCGCCAGCGTCGTCTTGCCGACGCCCGGCACGTCCTCGATGAGGACGTGGCCCTCGACAAGCAGCGCAATCATAAGCTGGTCAATGATGTCGGCCTTGCCGACGATGACGCGCTCGACGCTGGCGCGCACGCGGCCGGCGGCGGCGGCGATGTCGGCTGGGGACGAGGGGGTCATGCGGGAGCCTTTCGGGGCGAAAAAAGGATGCGCCCGCCGCGCGAGCGCACCCAAAGTATAGCACGTTTCGCGCCTGCGGTTGACATCGGCTGCGCCCTGCTCTAGAATGGCTCCTGACCGACCATGCCTATCCTCACGACGGAGATCGTGCATGAGTATCACACCCCCGCAGCCGGGCCGAACCGAGATTATCACGACCACTGTCAGCACGCGCGGCTTCTGGACGCGCGTCCTGATTGCGTGGCTTGTGAGCGTTGTCGCCATCGCCATTACGACGTGGCTTTTACCCGGCCTCCACGTCCAGGGCGACTTCCTGACGAAAACGCTTACGGTGCTGCTCCTGGCGGCAATCCTTGGCTTCCTCAACGCCATCCTGCGCCCCATCCTCTACTTCGCGTCGTGCGGCTGCATTGTGCTGACCCTCGGCCTGTTCATCTTCGTCGTCAACGCGGCGGTGTTCTGGCTGGCGGCGGCGATCACGCCGAATTACCAGGTGGACAGCTTCTGGTGGGCGCTGCTGGCCTCGATCATCGTCAGCATCATCACCATGATTGTCAACCACTACGTCTACCGCAACGAGACGACCACGACGGTCGTACGAAGCTCACTTCCATAGCACGCCAATTCGGAGTTAGGCTGGCAAGCGTATTCCCTCGTTTGTCACCACACAAGGAGTAAAGTCGTGAATACGGGATCGTCTCGTCAAATTTTGAATCGCCGTACCTTTTTGAAACTACTCGCGGCAGGTAGTGCAACTGCAATAGGCTCCTATGTCTTGTCTGAATACGCGCCGTGGCTACCTTATGAAGGACAGGTCGAACAAACCTGGAAACCTCTGGGAACGAAGCCAAGCCTGTCGGCGCAAACAATAGAACTTGTCCGTTATGCCACGCTGGCGCCAAACGGACACAATACGCAACCCTGGAAGTTCGCGGTCCAGGATGATGCCATCGAAATCCATCCCGATTACAGCCGCGCATTGACGGTCGTTGATCCCGATCATCGTGAATTATGGATTAGCCTCGGCTGCGCGTTGGAAAACCTGCTGGTCGCCGCCCGTGCGCGCGGATTTGCCGCCGAAGTCACCTACCCTAATGCGCAGGATTTCATCCGCGTTGCACTGACACCCGATACTCCTCAAAACGACCTGTTGTTTGAAGCAATTCCTCTGCGCCAAAACACCCGCTCGGAATATGACGGCCAATTGATTAGAACAGCTGATCTTGACCAGGTGCAAGCCCTGCCGCTTGAGTCGGGTGTATCGTCGCATTTCGTCACAAGCCCCGATCAGTTGGAAATGGTGCTGGAATACGTCAATCAGGGCAACCTGAGTCAATATGCCAATCAGGCGTTCTTGGATGAATTGATCCACTGGTTGCGCTTCAACAAAAAGGAAGCGATGTCTACTCTGGATGGTCTGTATTCGC
The DNA here is from genome assembly GCA_046328525.1 of Anaerolineae bacterium. Lineage (GTDB taxonomy): Bacteria > Chloroflexota > Anaerolineae > Epilineales > JAHCIE01 > JBDHWG01. The sequence goes on along the minus strand of JAXLWK010000013.1, from coordinate 53,968 downwards.
GCTGTTCGGGCAATCCGGAAGTGCCGCGCTGGCTGGGACAGACGTTTGTCGCTGGGACAAAACCACAGCAACAGGCTGATACGGATGCCGGAAAACTGCGGAGGTCTTCAGCCGCTGTCGTGATCGCTTCGGAAACAGATGATAAGACCGCCTGGGTGCGTACAGGTCAGGTCTATGAACGGCTGGCGCTCAAAACAACTTCGCTGAACATTAAGTCGGCGTTTCTGAACCAACCCATTGAAGTTAAAGAAATCCGCTCGCAGTTCCAGAGCGCAATCGGGTTGGGCAGCTTCATGCCCCAGTTGCTGGTGCGTTTGGGTTACGCGGTGCTGATGCCGCGCTCTCTGCGTCGCCCGGTCGAGCAGGTGCTTGTGTAACCTTGGTCCGAACATCCATGGAATCTGGTCGTCAGATCGTCCGCCTAACTCGCGCTTACATCCAACGCCGTCCGGCGGACACCACAAGATAATGGACTCTTGAACATGAAATACATCGTTGTTGCCCTTTTGGTCGTTCATGGGCTTATTCACCTTCTCGGTTTCGTGAAGGCGTTTGGTCTGGCACAGCCAGCGCAACTGCAGGCGGAGATCTCCAGCCCGATGGGCATCTTGTGGCTTATCGCGGCGCTCTTGCTTGTGGTGAGTGGCATAACGGTCTTACTGGCGTGGCAGTGGTGGTGGGCGCCGGCCGCGATTGGTGTGTTACTCTCCCAAATCCTGATTTTCACGACATGGAACGATGCCAAAGCGGGGACAATTGTGAACACCCTCTTGTTGATCCTCATTGTTGTTGCAGCGCTTGGGACGGCTCCCTGGAGTTTTCGCGCGTTGTATAACCGCGAGGTCGCAACTACTCTTCAAGGACAACCGGCTCAAGTCAAGCTCCTTACAGAAGCGGACACTACGCATCTTCCACCAGCCGTCCAACGCTACCTGAAATTCGTGGGCGCGATGGACAAGCCGCAAGTATCGAATTACCGGCTTCGCTTCAGCGGCGCGCTTCGCAACAGTGCTGATGCTAAGTGGATGCCGATGACAGCGTACCAGCAGAGTTTTGCTAACCCGCCAGCGCGCCTTTTCCTCATCGAGTCGTCCATGTTCGGTGTACCCTTCAACGCATTTCACCGCTACGTTGGGTCGGCAGCAACCTTCAAGGTCAAACTCGCCTCGCTGCTTACGGTGGTGGACGCATACGGACCTGAAATGAACCAAAGTGAGACCGTTACCCTACTCAACGACATGTTCCTTCTAGCCCCAGCCACGTTGATTGACCCGAATATCACCTGGGAGGAAATTGACCCTCAGACCGTTCGCGCAACCTTCACGAACGTGGGGAACACCATCTCAGCCGTAGTGACATTTGACAGTTCCGGTGCGCTCATCAACTTTGTTTCCGATGACCGTTCCCGAACCGTTGATGGCAAAACCTACGAGCAACTGCGCTGGTCAACTCCCGTGAGTGATTGGCGCGAGTTCGATGGGCGCAAGCTGCCTCTGAAGGGGCAGGCAATTTGGAGACCCCTTTCAGGCGAGTTCGCTTACGGACAGTTTGAGATTCTTGAAGTTCAGTACAACGTGATGGGCAAATGATCGGAGTAAGTCAGATTCGGAAATTGCTTGCCCACAGTGGGGCGCTCGAAGCCTCGGTCGCCACACTGGACGCGATGGACATAGCACTGGCGGTTAGAGGAGATCTCTTTGCGCGGAGGACAGATCATGCGCTATGGGTTTGTGATGCCGAATGGGGATGCGCGGCGGGCGGCGGATCTGGCGGAGGCGGCGGAGGCGGCGGGGTGGGATGGCTTCTTCGTCTGGGAGCCGGTGTGGGGCGTGGACGCCTGGGTGTGCCTGACGGCGGCGGCCATGCGCACCGCGCGCATCCGCCTCGGCACGCTGCTCAGCCCCCTCTCGCGCATGCGCCCGTGGGACCTGGCGGGCAAGGCCGCGACGCTGGACAACCTCTCCGGCGGGCGTGTAATCCTCTCGGTCGGCCTGGGCGCGCCGGACACCGGTTTCGCCGAGTTCGGCGAAGTCACCGACCGCACGACCCGCGCCGAGCTGCTGGACGAGGGGCTGGACATCATGACCGGGCTGTGGCGCGGCCAGCCGTTCAGCTACCAGGGCCGGCACTACACCATCCGGCCGACCACCTTCAACGTTCCCCCGCCGACGGTCCAGCAGCCGCGCATCCCGATCTGGGTCGTCGGGGCGTGGCCGCGGCCGAAGTCCATGGCGCGCGCCCTGCGGTATGACGGCATTTTGCCCACGGCCATAGACGCCAACGGGGCGCGCAACGCCAACGTGGACGAGGTGCGCGAGATCGCGGCGCATGTGGCGGCCCACCGCCCGGCGGGCGAGCCGTTTGACATCGTTGTCGAGGGCACGACGGTCGCCGCCGACCCGACTCAGGCGGCGGCGACCGTCGCGCCGTGGGCCGCGGCCGGCGCGACGTGGTGGATCGAGGCGCTGTGGACGGCGCCCGCCGACGCCGAGGGCGACGCGCTGGTGCGCGGCCGCATCGCCGCTGGTCCGCCGCGCCCCTAGCCGCTATTTGCGCAAATGCCCCGAAGTCGTATAATCTAAGGCTGACCGAAATTTTGTCTGTCCCTGGAGAGATGCGTGGCGGTTGAGTCTTCCCCTCCTCCTGCGCCGGCCTCCCGCTCCGGAGTGTCGTGCTTCCTCATTGGCTGTGTCGGCCTCGGCGTTGCGACCCTGGTCGCCTGCCTCGTCTTCGCGGCCCTGCTGCGGGCGAGCGGCGGCGAGCCGCTCCGCACGCTCATCAACGACCTGAGGTTCGGCGGCGCGCCTGGCTTGCCGCCACTCACGGACCACGACACGATCTACGCCGACGACTTCACGGACAACAAGGCCGGCTGGCGCGAGTTCAGCGGCCGCGAAGGAAGCGCGCGCGTCGGGAGCGGGCGGCTCGATCTGACGGTCGTCGGCCCGGAGCAGGACGTGTGGACGACAATGCGCGGCAACTACGACGACTTCCGCGCCGAGATTGATGGCGGCTTGCTGGCCGGCGCCGACGACACGAGCTACGGGATCATCTTCCGCTATCAGAACGACGACAACTATTATCAGTTCGACGTGGACGGCCAGGGGAGCTATACCCTGGGGCGGATCGTCAACGGCGACTATGAGGCGATCATAGACCTGACGCCGTCCGAGGCGATCCAGAAGGGGCAGGCGCTCAATCACTTCGAGGTGCGCTGCGTCGGCCCCAGCATCACGGTCAGCATCAACGGCCGCCAGGTAGACCAGGCCCGCGACACGACATTCCAGCGCGGCGCGGTGGGGGTCACGGCCGGCCTGGACAGCCCCTCGACCAGCCAGGTCGTGTTCCGCGCCCTGCGCATCTACCGCCCTTAGTCCGCCAGAACGAGACGCCGCCCACCTTCGGCAAGGTGGGCGGCGTCGTGTTTGTGCGGGCGAGATGTTACGCCGTGGCCTTCTCCGCCGAGCGGATGCGGAAGGCGGCGAACACGCCGAAGATGCCGCCGACGAGGGCGAACAGCCCGAACACCCACGGCAGGGCAATCGTCGTCGCGCCCAGGTTGGTGAACAGGTAGATGCCGATGATGATGAGCAGGACCCCCACGATGCCGGTCCACCAGCCCCCACCCTGGAATGCCTGGATGAGGCGGACGATGCCCATGATGATGGCGTCAATGGCGATGAACAGGGCCACGAAGGCGGCGACGCCGACGGTGCTCCAGATGGGGTGCTGAATGATGAGCAGGCCGGCGATGATGCCCATGATGCCTATGAAGAGCTTCCAGCCCCAATTCGTCGGGTTGATGAACATCCCGATCAGGCTGAAGATACCCATAACCAGAAAGTAGATGCCCAGCACCTGCACCAACACGACGGTGGTAATGGCGGGCGACGAGAAGAGCAGCAGGCCGATGAGGATGCCGGCGATGCCCTCGATCAGCACCAGCCACCAGGGCACGGCGTGCGCCCGGCTGGGGAGTAGAGCTTGATCCATGATGATGTCTCCTTTGTTGATGACGTAGACGAAAGCTCAGACCGCCCCATTGTAAAACAGTCTACCAAGCCTGTCAATTCACCCCTATCCTTTGCAGCGCACTGCCATATGATTGACAAAAGCCGCGCCGGTGGCTAGAATGCCTCTGTCTTTTGCGAAAGCACGTCCTGTCTACGGAGTGTTCCTCACCCATGACCGTTGACCGAAGCATCGGCCAGGCCGGCCGCCTCGTCACCCTCGTCCTCCTCGGCCTGACCCTGGCCTCCCTCAATATCCGGCCCGCCGGCGCTATCGAGTTTACGCTGCTCGGCTCGCCGCTGACCATCAACCTGTCCGGCGCCACCCTCATCACCGCGCTGCTCGTCCTCATGACGTGCGCCGGCGTCGAGGCGATGGTGCGGCTGCACCCCTGGCTCAACGACGCGCCGCTGGCGTACACCGCCATCTTCTGGCCCTTGCCGGCCGTCGTCACCCTGACGGCGGCGCTCATCGTCCCGACGCTCTTTGGCCGGCCCATCTGGCTCATCGGCCTGGCTGCCGCTTTCGTCGGGCTGGCCGTCGTCCTGCTCGGGCAGTACCAGGCGATTGACCCGGACACGCGCTTCTACGACCGGGCGCGGCTCCTCCTGACCCTGCTGGCCTACGGCTCAGCGTTCCTGCTATACGCCGCCGTCCTCGGCCTGCACATGCGCGCCATCATCAGCGCCGGCGTCATCCTGTTCATCAGCGTGCCCCTGGCGCTGACCCTGGTGCGCGGCTCGGCCGACGAGTGGCGGCGCGCGTGGGTCTACGCCATCGTCTGCGGCGTCGTCGTCGGCGAGATTACCTGGGTGCTAACCTACTGGCCCATCGGCTCCATCGGCACGGCGGCCCTGCTCTTGCTCACCTTCTACCTCGTCACCAACCTGGCGCAGCAGGCCCTGGCGAGCCAGGTCACGCGCCGCGTCCTGCTCGAATTCCTTATCTTCGGCGCTCTCGCCTTCATCCTCGTTGTGAGGTTCAGTCCATGGCTGGAATGAACGGCTTTACCGACCTGGCCGACCGTGTCCGCCGCCGCGAGCGGCGGGCCGTCGCCCGCGCCCTGTCCCTGGTCGAAACGGGCGGCCCGGACGCCCAAAGCCTGCTGGCGCTGCTCCACCCCGACACCGGCCGCGGCCACATCGTCGGCGTGACCGGCGCGCCCGGCACCGGCAAGAGCACCCTGGTCAACGCCATCACCGCCGAGTATCGCCGCCGCGGCCACACCGTCGGCGTCATCGCCGTGGACCCGACCAGCCCCTTCACCGGCGGCGCGATCCTCGGCGACCGCATCCGCATGCAGAGTCACCACGGCGACCAGGGCGTCTTCATCCGCAGCATGGCCTCGCGCGGCCAGCTCGGCGGCCTGGCCGTCGCCACAAGCGACGCCGTGCGCGTCCTCGACGCCGCCGGCTTCGACCCTATCCTGGTCGAGACGGTCGGCGCGGGCCAGTCGGAGGTCGAGATTGCCGGCGCGGCCCACACGACCATCGTCGTGCTCGTGCCCAACCTCGGCGACGACATCCAGGCCATCAAGGCCGGCATCCTGGAGATCGCCGACATCTTCGACGTCAACAAGGCCGACCTGCCCGGCGCAGACCAGGCCGTGGCGACGCTGCGGGCGATGATGATGCTCGGCGCGCGCGAGCGGGCGCAAAAAGATCGCGCGGCTGCGAGTCCTCCGTGGCAGATTCCCATCCAGGAGACCGTGGGCGCGACGGGCAAGGGCATCGGCGGCCTGGTGGACAGGATTCAGGAACACCGCGCGTACCTCGAAAGCAGCGGGCTGCTGGGCGACCTGGAGCGCGACCGCGCCGAGGGCCAGCTGCGCGACATTCTGCGCACGTGGCTGCTGCAGGAGCTGTTGACCAACCTGCCGCAGAACGGGCTGGCGGACACGGCGGCGCGTGTCGCCGAGCGGACGATTGACCCGTACACCGCCGCGGAAGAGCTGCTCGGCTGGCGCCGCCTGGACTGACACAGCAGGGGGAGGGACGCGATGCGGACGATGTACGGAGACCTGGCCCTCTACAGCGGGACGGCGAACCCGGAGCTGGCCGCCGACATAGCCGCCTATCTCCAGGTCCCCCTCCACGGCGCTGACATCTTCAAGTTCCCCAACGACAACATCTTCGTGCGGCTGCATGGGTCGGTGCGGGCGCGGGACGTGTTCGTCATTCAGCCCACGTGCCCGCCGGTCAACACCAACATCATGCAGCTCCTCATCTTCATTGACACCCTGCGCCGCGACTCGGCGAGCCGCATCACCGCCGTCCTGCCCTACTACGGCTACGGCCGCACCGACAAGAAGGACCAGCCCCGCGTCCCCATCACCGCCCGCCTCGTCGCCGACCTTATCACCGTCGCCGGCGCCGACCGAGTGCTGGTGATGGACCTGCACGCCGGGCAGATCCAAGGCTTCTTCAAGATTCCCGTAGACGACATCAGCGCCGTGCATCTCCTGTCGCAGCACCTGCGGCAACGCGACCTCTCGCGCAGCACCGTCGTCGCCGCCGACCTGGGCGGGGCGAAGCGCGGGCGCAACTTCGCCGAGCTGCTCGGCGTGCCGCTGGCCCTCATCGAGAAGCGGCGCACCCAGTCCGGCGAGGGTCCATCCCAACCCCGGGCGCTGAACCTCATCGGCGAGATCGCCGGGCGCGACGCCATCATCCTGGACGACGAGATTGACACGGCCGGCACCGTTGTGCAGGCCGCCACCTTTCTCCGCAGCGTCGGCGCGCGCCAGATCCGCATCGTCGCCACCCACGCCATCCTGTCGGACCCGGCGGCGGCGCGTCTGCGCGACGCGCCCATCGAGGAGATTATCGTCACCAACACGGTGCCCATCCCGCCGCGTAAGCTCCTGCCCAACATGACCATCGTCTCCGTCGGGACGCTTCTCGGCGAGGTCATCCGCCGCGTTCACGAGGGGGTCTCGGTCGGGGCGATGTTCAACGAATGACGACGACGGACATCGCCGAGGCGCGACCCGCCGCCTCGCTGCGCTGGCAGTTCGCGGTCTGCTTCTTCGCGTTCATCCTGATCGGCGTCAACGATGGGGCGGTCGGCGTCCTCCTGCCGAGCCTGATGAGCTACTACGGCGTCAATAAGGCGCAGATTAGCCTGATGTTCCTCGCGGGGACGATCGGCTACCTCAGCGCGGCCCTGACCAGCGGCATGCTCGTCGAGCGCCTCGGCCGCCGCGTCTTCCTGATGCTCGGCACGGCGGTCTTCGCCGTGGGCGCGGCCACGCTGGCGACTCAGCCGCCGTTCGTGCTCTTCCTCGCGTCGCTGCTGTGCGTCGGCATCGGCATCGCCATCCTCGACGCCGGGCTGAACGCTTACATTGGCGGGCTGCCCGACAACACCGCTGTGCTGAACTACCTGCACGCGTTCTACGGCGTCGGCGCGCTGCTCGGCCCGGTGATCGCCTCGGCGATCCTGGCGGTCGGGCTAGGCTGGAACGTCACCTACCTGGTGTGGTTCGCCCTGGCGCTGGTCGCCCTGGTCGGCTTCGCGCGGCTGATGGACGACTCGCGGCCAGGAGGGGCGCACAGCGGCGGGCGCAACGTCCTGGCCGCCGCCCTGCGGCTCAGCGTCGTCTGGCTCGCGGCCGGCTTCCTCTTCGTCTACGTCGGCGCGGAGGTGGGCCTGGGGACGTGGAGCTACACGTACCTGACCGAGGAGCGCCACGGGCTGGAGCTGCTCTCGGCGTGGTCCATCAGCGGCTACTGGCTGGGGCTGACGGTCGGCCGCGTCGTGCTCGGCCACTTCAGCCGGCGGCTCGGCGACCGGCGGCTGATCCAGCTCTGCCTGGGCGGCGTGGTGCTCGGCGTGCTGACGCTCTGGCTCCTCCCGAACCCGCTCGCCGCAGCCCTGGCGCTCTTTGTGATCGGCTTCAGCCTCGGCCCCATCTTTCCCACGGTTATCGCGCTCATCTCCGGCATGGTGCCGCCCCGCCTCCAGCCGAGCGCCGTGGGCTTCGTCGCCAGCGCGGCGAGCATGGGCGCGGCCTTCTTCCCGCTCATCATCGGCAACATCGCCGAGCGGGCCGGCGTCTGGACGCTCATGCCCTACACCATCTTCCTGACCCTGACGATGCTCACCCTCTGGCCGCTGCTCTCGCGCCACGGGGCGTACACGGCGGACGAGTAGGCAGCCGAGTCTCGACCACGAAAGGCGGGCAAGGAACGACTATACAGAGTTGCACCGCACATACACCTAAATGGCTATCGCCGCGCGGCGCAATGTGTGCTATGCTTGTTGGCGCCAGTCCAATCATTCACCCCACTTTGCACGTCCTATCCCTCAGGAGAGCCTCACATGTCCGACAACAAGAATGAGCACGTCGTCATCGCCCTGTTCGACAACGAGGAGTTTGCCAACTTCGGCATCGAGCACCTTAAGCAGTGGGATCGGGCCAACGACGAGATCAAGCTCGGCGTCATCGGCACGATCAGCAAGAAGGGTGACAAGGTCAAGACCCACGTCGCCCACAAGACGGGCAAGGGCGCGAAGGTCGGCGCCGTCCTCGGCATCATCGCCGCCATCCTGTCCGGCGGAACGACCCTCATCGCCGGCGTCGTCGTCGGTGGCGTTGCGGGCGGGGTCGCCGGCTCCTTCTTCAAGAAGTCGCTGCACCTCACGAAGGAGGAGATTGATGCCCTGGGCCAGGAGCTGGACCGCGGCAAGGTGGCCGTCGTCGTGACGTGCGACGACGCCGAAGTAGAGCCGCTCAAGCAGCAACTCACGCAGTGGGGCGGCGACGTGAAGGGGTACGCGGTGCCGGCGGAGGCGCTGACCGAGGCGGCGGCGGCCATGCCAGAGACGGCAGCGGAAGAAGCGCCGGCCGACGCAACCGACGCTCCGGCGGCCGAAGCCGCAGCGCCAGAAGCGGAGGCGCCAGCTGAGGCAGCCGCACCGGAAGCGGCGCCGGCGGACGGGGCGGACAAGCCCGCCTAACGCCCCTTCGACCCCTTCCCCCCGTTTCGGGGCTCAAGGGCGGACAGGTCTAAAGCGGCGCTGGCTCGTCCCCCACCAACCCCCGCCTCGCTACGCTCGGCTCCCCTTTCCTCCCCCACTTGTGGGGGGAGGAAGGGGGCCAGGGGGATGGAGGAGGGACGCAGCGCTCCTACCTCAGCCAAGCCTGTCCGACCTTGAACCCACGGGGAGAGGGGGCCAGAATTGGGACGAGGTTACCCGAAACCTGCGTGATCCAACACTTCACCCTACCGCCAGAGGAGGAGCGCCGTGGCTCAATCGCAGACATTCAAGACGCGCGCCGCGCTCCGAACGCCGCGCGCCGCCGCCATCGCCGGCATCGTGTTCGCCTTGATCTACGGCACGGGCCTGGTGCTCATTCGCCTGTCCATCCCCGCGGATAAGGTGTTCGACACGACCTGGCTGGACGACAACGCCCACACCGTGGCCCTGGGGCTGAACCTCGTTCCCTATTCTGGCATCGCGTTCCTGTGGTTCATCGGCGTGATCCGCGACCGCCTCGGCGAGCTGGAAGACCGCTTCCTGGCGACGGTGTTCCTGGGCAGCGGCCTGCTATTCCTGGCGATGACCTTCGCGGGCGCCGCCCTGACCGGCGGCTTGCTGACCGGCTACGAGCTTGAGAAGAGGACGATTGTCGAAAGCGGCGTGTTCACCTACGGTCGCGCTTCGACGTACAACGTTCTCAACGTGTATGCCATCCGCATGGCCGGCGTCTTCATGATGTCCCTCGGCACCATCTGGATGCGCACCCGCTCAACCCACCGCTTCTGGCCGCTGCTGACCTACGCCCTGGCGATCCTGCTGCTGGTCACCATCAACTTCTCGGTGTGGGTGACGCTCATCTTCCCCGCCTGGGTATTCGCCGTCAGCATCTATCTGCTGGTGCGAGGGTCAGTTGATCAGCCCCAGACCGCGCCGACTACGTCCGATGCCGCGTGAGAATGGCGGAAAGGAGTCGGCATGAGCGCTACCATCCCGGACGACTTCCTGGACCTGGTCAACGGGCCGCGTGTCGCGGCGCTCACCACGGTCATGCCCGACGGCCAGCCGCAGACGACGGTCGTGTGGTGCGATTTCGACGGTGCGCATGTGCGCGTTAACACGATGCGCGGCTTCCGCAAAGAGAAGAACATGCGCGCCAACCCCAAAGTCACCCTGCTGTGCTACGACCCGGCCGAGCCGCTACGCTCGCTCGAGATCCGCGGCCAGGTGGTGGAGATGACCGAGGTCGGCGCGTTGGAACACCTGGACGGCCTGTCGCTCCTCTATACCGACCAAGCGCCCTACTTTGGCGCGTGCGTGCCTGCCGAGTTGGCGGCCACCGAGACGCCGGTCCTGTGCAAAATCCTGCCGACACGCGTCGTGATCCTGGACGCCCGCAAGAAGGAGGCTGCGCCATGAGCGTGTCCATCCCCGCCTCCCACCTCGACTTGCTCACCCACCCCATTCACGGCGTGCTGACGACGATGATGCCCGACGGCCAGCCGCAATCGAGTCTGGTATGGTGCGACTATGATGGGGAGTGCGCCAGGGTCAACACGACGGCCGAGCGCCAGAAGGGGCGCAACATGCTGCGCAACCCGAGGGTCACGCTGCTCATTGTGGACCCGGACGACACGGCGCGCTACCTGGAGATTCGCGGCGAAGTGGAGCTTGTCCGGGACGGCGCGATAACTCACCTGGACGAGATTACGCGCGCGTACACGGCGCACCCCCAATACTACGGCTACATCTACCCTGAGGAGCAACGGGATCGCGAGACCCGTCTGCTCTGCCGCATCCACCCGACGAAACTCACCGTAGACGCCATCCACAAGTGAGTTCCCCATGGAGTCGTGCAATAACCCTGGTGACGGGTTAGTCCTGGGTGTCGAGCCAGCGCTGCGCGGCGGCCAGCGCCTCCCGCGTCGACCGGCCTAGCGTGTCCGTCGCCATGAAGACGTTCTCCGCGCCAAGCGCCTCCTCCGTCGTCTCCGTCCGGTCGAGCTGGCCCTTCACCGTCGGTGAGACGCCGGCCAGCATCAGCCGCCCCTCTGCCTGCTGAACCTTCGCCGAATAGCGCTCCAGCACCCGGATAAACGTGCTGCCGATGCTTTCCTGGGAGCGCAGGCGGAGGATGACCACCGGATGCGTAGCGCCCTTCGGGCTTGGCAGCACCCCCTCGATCTGCTCCGCCCCGGCGAAGAAGACGCTGCCGGTGATCTGCAACACCGTGATCGCGTGGCTCGGCAAGGTCGCGGGCGCGGGCCGCTCGCGCACCGTGCCGTCTGGCTCAGGCACCATCTCCGAGACGTGGACTTCCCGCGACGAGGTCAGCACGAACACGAGCATGGACAGCACGACGCCGACCAGCACCGCCCACTGGAGCGGGACGAGCAGCGTCATGACCAGGGTGACGAGCATGACGAGGCGCGGCGCCAGGCCGGTGTCCCAGATATCCAGGATGGCGTCGCGCTTGAGGGACTGAAAGCCGGCCACGATGAGGAGCGCCGCCATCGAGGGAATAGATACCACACTGACGGCTTTCCCGAACAGCACCACCGCCGCGAGTACCACGATCCCGGACAGGATATTCGCCCAGCGCGACCTGGCCCCCGCGCTGACGTTCAGCGCCGTGGTTGACACCGAGCCGCCGAGAGGCATGCCGCGGAACAGGCCCGAGCCGATGTTGGCCGCGCCCTGGCCGATGAAATCCCGCGAGGTGTCGGGGTACTCGCCGTCGGGGTTGGGGTAGCCCTTGCTGACGCCAGCGCCCTGGATCAAGCCGATGATGGCGATGGCGACGGCGTCCAGGAGAAGCTCCGGCGCGACCGACAGATTGGGCAAGGCGGGCATCGGCAAGGACGACGGGATGACCGCGATGTCGCCGACCTTCTGGACGGCCGTCCACCCTAAGTAGAGCGGCACCACGGTGCCGACGAGCATGCCGACGAGCATGGAGAAGTTGCGCAGGCGCGTGCGGTCGGTGAGGATAATGACAAGCACCGTTAGCAGGCCCACCGCCGTCGTCTGGGGGTCAACCTGGTTGAGATGCAGCGCCAGGTCAATGGCCTGGGCGACCTTGTTGCTGTAGGCGCTGGAGTAGCCGGTGAAGTCGCCAAGTTGTGACAGGACGATGATGATGGACACCCCCGTCAGGAAGCCGATGAGCACCGAGTTGGCGACGAAGCGCAACAGGCGGCCGAACTTGAGGAGGCCGGCGAGGGCCATCACGATGCCGGTCAGCAGAGCCAGGGTCGCCAGGGCGCTGTCGCGAGCATCGGGGCTGTAGACGGCCAGCGCGCTGCCGGCGGTGATGGAGATGGCGCTCGTGGTGGCGACGGTCATGAACGCCGAGCTGCCGAAGATAGCGCCGAGGGGCGTGCCGACCATGACGCCGTACAGACCCTGGATGGGGTTGACCCCGGCCAGAATCGCCGAGGCCATGGCATCGGGGATATTGGTCACGCCCGTCGTCAGCGCCGCCGTGAAATCGCCGACTAGATGCTCTCGCTGCGGGAGGTACTTGCTCATGGACGGCCCCCTGGCGCGCGGCGGGTGGATGATACGGCCCGAAAGCTCGTCGGACGTCTATGGCTGCCGCGCGCTCGCGGATTATAGCACCGCGAGAACGCCCACGCTAGTGGGCGCGGCATGCCCATAGCCGGCTGTCGCCACCACAGCAGGGGCGTTCCGCCCATAAGCGCTAACTTAAGGCGTGGTAGGTGTCGCACGTTAACAAGTGACAAGAGACGCTAACCACACACGGGCAGCCGCCGCGTGCTGACGACGGCGACGTGGCGCGTCGCATAGGAAGCGCCGCAGCTTGGGTAACGCCGCCAGCACGTCGGCAAGGGCGAGCGAACCGCGCACGCTACTGCGCAAGGCATCCCAAGCCAGGACTGTCCAGCGCCAGGCGCTCAAAGGTCGCTGCGCATCGGCTAACCAGTCATCCAGGGGCGTCGCGCCACCTGCCGTCACCGCCTCCAAGCACAGCGCGGCCAGCAGCTTAGCCAATAGATAGCTCTGGGCCATCTCTGCATCGTGCGCTCGCAGTTCATCCAAGTCGAGCACGCTCTTGAGACGCTTGATCGCCAGTTCGATTTGCCAGCGCAGCCGATATAGCGCCAGGCATAGCGGAGCGCTGTAGTCCGCAGGCGGCAAGTTGGTCAGCAGCATCACAAAGCCCGCCGCATACAAGCTATCCTGGCTGGGAGTGTAGCCCTTCCGACTGGCGATGCTGCGCACCCGTCGGCGCGCTCGCTCGGCCGCCTCGGACGGTACCGCCGCAACAATCAGCCGTAGCGGCATGACATCGGGCGCGTCGGTCAGCCTCACCCCACACTCGCGGTGGGTCGCCGTTGTCTCACTCCGCCGCAGCCACGCCAGGACATCTAGGCGGACGCCCTGGTCGTCGTCCAACCGACAGCGCCCGACATGCCAGCGCACGATCAACGGCGCCGCCACGTTCAAGGCACTCTCCAGGCTGAACCGATAGCTATAGCCCCCATCGGCGATCTGGATGGCCTGCGGATCCGGGGAAAAGCGAACCAGGCTTTCGGCGCCATGCGCGTCCGTGACGTCGATGGCGTCGAGACACAGCCGACCGAGATCCAGGCTCAGATGCACCCGCCAGGTGGTGCCCGAGCTCCCTGGCCGACTGAGGCTCGTGGCATCGATCAAGCGCAGGCGGACGGCCGGCAGGGTCTGCACCATCAGCCGTCGCTGGCACAGGACTGCTACGACTAACGTGCCCAACCACCGTCGGGACTGGCGCACACGCTTGCGCAGCGCCACATCGCTCAGGTTGCCCAGCCCGCGCAGGACGCACCAGACGCCCAGCAGGCGCAGCGAGAAGTCACACACGGCATACGCCAGCACGATCCGCAGCAGGTCGGAGGCGCAGCGTACCTGCCGCCGTCGGGTCAGCGCACCAGTCGCCCGCGCCGTCGCCTCCAGGTCGACCGACAGAAGCTGTCGGATACGCTCCCACTCGGCGTCTGTCAGAGTCGGCGTGGGGATCGCTGCCCCGTCTTCCCTTGTCGGCTCAGGTGTGCTAGACTTCATGTCGGCCTCCAGAGTAGGGTGGGTGGTGGTACACCTTTATCCTACTCTGAAGGCTTCTCTTGTCCACTTGTTAAGGTGCACGTCGCCTTATGTTGAGTCCCTTAAGTTAGCGCTTATGGGCGTTCCGCCCCCGCACCCCAAAGTGGACGAAGCCTGCTCAAGCAGGCTGGAGGGTCTAGCGAAGAAGATAGGAACGCAACGGCGCAAACAAAGACAACAGGGTTTTCCCGTTGGCGTCTTTGCGCCTTGGCGTTTCCCTCTCTTGCCCGGACACGTCACGCTACCTCGTCATGTCTCGCCATACCCGGCATCTGGGCCGCTCTTGACTCCGCCTTCATCGTCCATATCATATAATATGGTTGAGTCAGGTGTGGTAGCGGCGATTGAGATGCGTATCGTTAGCCGCTCTGGAGAGGCGGGGAGTACCTGATCCCCAATCCATCGCCGCCCCGCGCATCGGGGCGAGACTCTGGATACGGGCATTGGGTGACACGGCCCGCGTTTGGAGGCGCGCATGACGGCACAGATCCACATTGGAACGAGCGGCTATAGCTACGACGACTGGGTCGGCCCGATCTACCCGGCGGACGTCAAGAAGACGGACTGGCTCAACTACTACGCGGAGCACCTGTTTCACACGACCGAGATCAACTATACCTACTACCGGCTACCGGCCGCCCGCACCCTCAAAGCCATGGCCGACAAGACGCCGCCCGGCTTCCAGTTCACCATCAAGGCAAGCCAGGAGCTAACCCACGGGCGCGACGCCCCCGACGCCTTCGAGAAGTTCACCTCCGCCCTCTGGCCGCTCCTAGAAGCGGACAAGTTCGGCTGCGTCCTGGCCCAGTTTCCCACCTCCTTCCATAACACCCCTCAGAACCAGGATTACCTGCGCCGGCTGCGCGAGCGCCTTAGCGACCTTCCCACAGTCGTCGAGTTCCGCAACCGTGAGTGGATCGAAGACGATGTGTTCGAACTCCTGCGCGAATGTCGCCTCGGCTTCTGCGCCGTAGACCAGCCGCAGTTCAAGACCCTCGTGCCGCCGGTGGCCTGGGTCACCGGCCCTATTTCGTATGTCCGCTTCCACGGCCGGAACTACCAAAAGTGGTTCGCACATGAGGAAAGCTACGAGCGCTACAACTACTCGTACAGCGACGAGGAGTTGCAGGAGTGGGTGCCGAAGATCGAGAAGATGGCGCAGGAGAGTGAGAAGCTCTTCGCCTTCGCCAACAACCACTACCAGGGCCAATCGGTCACGACGGCGCAGCAGATCAGCCGCCTCTTGCAGCAGGCCGGCCTCCCGCTGCCAAGCTGACGGGTAGTTGGCCCACGCGTTTCCGACTATACTTCCCATGAGTGTCTCTGATGGTAGTCCACCACCGCATGGAAGGAACCCTTCTATGGCAGTCACCCCGGCTTCCTCTGCTCCCACCTGGGAACTTGAGCAGCTAATCCGCTTGTATCAGCACCGTCCTGACCTGGTGAGCGCGGCGTTGGAACGTCTGCTGGCGGAGGACGAAGAACTCCGCTGGGCCGTGGTTGTGGGCGCGTACCTGGATGGGCAAATCAGCCTCGGTAAAGCGGCGGAACTCTTGGGCATGCACGCGGTGGCACTGCGGGAGCGCTTCCTGCAACTCGGCGTTCCCATTCGTCTTGGCCCAGCCAACCTTCCCGAAGCGCGTGCTGAAGTAGAAGCGGTGCGAAGTTGGTTTGGACGCGCCTCGGATGATCCCGCCCCGTGATCGCTCTACTTGATACTACGGTCCTGTCCAACTTCGCGCTCGTGGGACGCCCTGAACTGCTACAGTCCGCGCTCGGCGAAACAGCGGCGACCGTGGAGGAGGTGCTGGCCGAATATCAGATGGGAGTTCAGCTTGGCAGGCTTCCCTCTTTCAGCTGGACCTGGTTGCAAGTTCTCGAAATGGACGAGATCGAACATGCGATGTCCCAGCGGCTCCAAGCGCGACTTGGCCGCGGTGAGGCCGCTTGTCTCGCCCTCGCGTCGGTTCGAGGATGTCGTGTTTTGACAGATGACCGAACGGCGCGTGAGATGGCTATGCAGATGGGCATTCCGGTCTCGGGGACACTGGGCTTGCTCGTGCGGTTGGTGGACGAAGACCACCTCTCCTTCCCAGAAGCTGATGACCAGTTAAGGGCCATGATCGCCACAGGCTACCGCTCCCCAATCACCAGCTTGACCGAGATTATGTAACTCCAGCCGCGCCGTCAGCGCCAGCCCTGTTTGTGGCTTGTATCCACCGCTACGACAAGTGGTGGCAGCACGAGTCGTCATACGAGCGCTACAACTACTCGTACAGCGACGAGGAGTTGCAGGAGTGGGTGCCGAAGATCGAGAAGATGGCGCAGGAGAGTGAGAAGCTCTTCGCCTTCGCCAACAACCACTACCAGGGCCAATCAGTCACGACGGCGCAGCAGATCAGCCGCCTCTTGCAGCAGGCCGGCCTCCCGCTGCCCACGTGAACGAATCTCGATAGGAGTTACGGGGTGTCGGTAGCTGGGGACGATACCGGGACGGCTGACTGCTCTATCGGACGGTCGCGGCCGCGACCGACGTGCGTGTCGGGTTTGCCGTACAGACATCATAGCGAGGAGGCATTCCCATGAAATGGATCACCCGTGAGCGCGTCAAGGTGGATCGCGTCGCATGCCCCTGGCTCATCAAGAAGTTCATAGACCCGCAAGCCGAGTTCTTGTTCGTTCCGGCGGACCGCGTCATGGACATCGCGGCGCAGGAGAGCGCCATCCCCTACGACGTCAAGGACGTCGAGCTGGGGCATCACGGCAAGGAATGCTCGTTCGAGGCGATCCTCAAGAAGTACGACCTGACCGGTGATGCGGCGCTCGTTCTGCTCGGCAAGATCGTCAACGGCGCCGACACCGATAACTCGTTATACGCGCAGCCGGAGGGCCCGGGTCTCGAGGCTATCGCCGAGGGCTTCCGCCACCTGGGGTACAACGACGACCACGCCATCAACGCCGCCGAGTGGATCGTCTACGATGCCCTCTATGCCTACTGCCAGCAGATGGTCAGGCAAGGGAAGCTCAACGGCGATTTCAAGTAGACAGCCTGCCTCTCAAGGCCCCCATGCTAGCAGCTCTGCCAGCCGGTCCACGTAGCGCGCCATGACGGCGAAGGTCTGCTCGACGGGCGCGGACGGCACCGGGTCGGCGCGGCCGTAGTTGTCGGTCATGGGGAAAGCATGGGTCAATTATACGCGGCGTGGCACCAGGCCGCAACACGCGAAATGTAGAGGTAGGATCTACATGCCTTCTTGGCAGACAGGGCGGCAGGACGCGGACGAGCGCCGAGGAAACGAAACAGGATGGCAAGTCGCTACGGCGTCCATTGTTTGCGGAGTCGTAGGTAAGATGGCCAGAGCACGATTGTAATCGGCGATGGCCTCCGCGAAGTCCTCCTTCTTCTGACGCGCTTCCGCTCGGGCGCCATAAGCCAGACCCAATTGTTCATTCCGCTCTGGACCTGGCGGTTGCTGCTCATAGAGACGAATAGCCTGGTTGATCTCAGCAATGGCCTGATCGGCATTCCCGCTCTTGAAGGCCTTTCCGCTGCGTTCTACGTAGATATCAGCGTCATTCGACATCGTCGGCCCCTCTAGGTGACAGACTATAGACACCCCTGTGTGTCTTGTGGTCTATTATGCCCCTCTGTCAAATACGTCAAGAGGCGCGCCGGGCTGATTGCGTGGAGGTTTCGCCACGAATGCAGCGGGAGACGTTGGACGGGGCGGCGGGGCCAGGCACTCCAAATGTCACCCCGAACGACGTGAGGGGGCTGGCCTGCGGTTGAGACGCGGCCCAGGCGACCCTTTATAGTAGGCCCTCATGGACGTGTGTCCACCAGCAGACGGATGGGAATCGCTGTCGTCCCGAACGCCCGGCCCGCCCGCCGCTGAAGCAGCGGGGCGGGCGACAGCGCACCCATCCGCATCCCGTCAACGTTGCCCCACGTATCGCGCCGACGAGGCCATCGCGGACGTGACGGCGGCCGACTGGCAGACGATCACCTGGCGCAGGGGCAGCGACGGGCCGCTGACCAAGCAGTTCGTGGCGGTGCGCGCCCATCGCGCCGTCAGCGACCAGACCGGCATCGAGGGCTGGCTGATCGGCGAACGACCCCTGCCCGACCATGACGGGGACACCCAGGTCTACTTCAGCAACCTGCCCGCCGCCACGCCCTTGGCGCGCCTCGTCGAGTTGGCTCATCGGCGTCCGAGCATCGAACGCGCCTACGAGGACGGCAAGAGCTTCCTCGGCCTCGATGACTATACGGCGCGCAAGTGGGACAGCTTCCATCATCACCTCGCCATCCAGATGTTGGTGCTCAGCTTCTTAGCCTTGCAGAAAGAGCCGATAGAGCAACCGGTCATCCAGATGGACCCGCAGGAGGTGATCTCGCCGAACGAGCCGGTTTTCCCCCTACGGGCCTGACGCCTATGAGAGCATCGGCCCCCTTCGGCGTCAGATGAGCGAGTTCCTCTTTGCGGAGGTGCTCCTTTGGCTCATCCACAGCGGCCAGATCGATCCGAAGCAGCGTCCGGGCCAGCGTCGCTTCGCCGAGTTCGCGGCCAGCTGCCGTAGCCCGTAGCATTACCGTAAATCCGATGCAGGAGTACTATGCGCGCTTGGTATTACAGCTTTCCCTCTGTGTCCTCTGTGCCTCCGTGGCAAGCCCCTCTTATTGCGCGGCTGTTGCGAGGTTGAGGCCGCGCACGGCGAAGCTTAACGCCCGCGTGTCCTCCATGCCGTAGTCGGCCGGCCGGAAGCTCCCCGCCTCCAACGTCAGTGTCACCGTCTGCCCGCCCGCCGCCAGGCTCAGCGGCACGTCCACCGTCTCCCCCGCGCGGACCTCCAGCGTCTGCGTCTCGTCGCCCAGCTGCACCCGCAGCCGCCCGGCGGACCCAATGCCACCGGGCGCGGCCGCTTCGTGCATCGGCCCCATCTCGATCTGAAGCACGGCCGGCTGCGCCGTGGGCGAGACGATGTAGAGCGTCGCCGGTGACTGCGCCCAGCGCTCACCGTTGTCGCGCTCTTCCCAGCCGTCGCGCATCTCCATCGTCACCGCGATGGGCGCGGCGTTGATCGGTACCGGGTATACCGTGACCATGTCGTCGTCGGCGATGGGCGCGACGCCCGGCAAGGCCGCGTCAACGAAGGCATGCGACACCTTGTACATCCAGGAGCCGGGCTTGAGGTCGTCGAAGTCGGGGAAATCCGGCTGCGCCTTGTGCAAGACGACATAGCGGTAGCCGTTGCGCGCCAGCTCGTACTGGGCGTTCGTGAAACAGCTCACCTTCTGCCCGTTGATGGTCACATCCCCCGGCGTCTGGTCGCCGGCGTACCAGCACGGGAACAGCGGGTGCTCGCGGTAGACGAACGAGAGGTAGCCGGCCGCGATGCCCTTGCCGTGGGTCATCTGGTCGAGCTGGTAGCGCACCGTGTACGGAATCCACCACTCTGGGTACGGCTGGCGCGTGCGGAGCGGCAGGTCGAACACGCCGTAGTGCTCGGGGTCCGCCGCGATCTGCTGGTAGAACGCCGGCGGCGGCCGCAGCGCCTCCTGCGGCCAGGACACCGGCCAGGCTGGGATGAGTACCAGGAGCGCCGCCCCGGCGACGATGGCGTGCCGCCAGCGCGGCCGGCGCTCCACGAGCCACGCCAGCCCGTAGCCCGCCAGCACGGCCAGGATGACCGAGCCAAGCATCATGAAACGCCCCGGCGTGCGCATGAATGACAGGCCGGGCAGGCTGGTGACCAGGGCGTAGGGCAGAGCGACGGGCAGGTCGTACTTGGTGAACGTGCGCTCGCCGAAGACGCTCAGCTGCGGGCCGAGCGCCAGCAGCATGCACAGCGCCAGGAGCAGCGCCCAGGCGCGTGTCTTCCGCCACGTCGTCACCAGGCCGACGACGGCCAGCGCCAGGGGAACCCAGGCGAGGCCGATGGCGCTCTCGATGGTCCAGGGGATCTTGTACGCGGCCAGCAGGTCAAGGGTCGGCTCGCCCAGCAGCCGGCTGAAGCCCGCCGGCAGCAGAAACTGGATGGCATCCGGCTGGAGGCGGAAGGCGGCCTCCGTGCGGTCGAGGGAAATCTGCGCGCTGCTTGCCGCGCGCAACGTCGCGAACAGGAAGGGGCCGACGTACACGGCGACGAAGAACAGGAACAGAAGCTGCCGCCGGCCCAGGCGTCCGCGCTTTTCGGGCGGCTCCAGCCAGGCCGCGGCCCCGAAGAACGCGATTGCCAGCATCACCTGGATGAAGTGCCAGCCGCCGTGAAGCAGGGTGAGCAACACAATGACGGCGGTGACGGCGACCCAGCCGACGCTCCGCGCCGGGTCGAGCGCGCGCCGCCATGCCAGGAGCGCCAGGGGCAGCAGGGCGATGAACACCTTATCCATGTGTACCGGCAGGCCGCCAAGCACCATGGGCGCGGCCATCAGCACCGCCGCGCTAAACAGAGCGACGAGACGGTCCAGGCCCAGGTCCCGCGCCAGGAGGTACATGCTGACGCCGGACAGCCATAGCGCCAGCAGGAGCGTGGCGTTGTACGCCGCCGCCGCGCCAAAGCCCCAGAACGGGAGGGCGAGCAGGCCTAGCAGGGGGCCGGGGCTTTGCGTCAGCATGGACGTGCCGACGGGGTAGTATAGCAGGTTGGCATAGAGGAGCGGCTGATGCCCGAGCAGCGCCTCTTTGGCGTGCCAGAGCACCCAGATGTTGAGCGGGATGTCCATCTCCCCGTCGCTCAGTACCTTCGTCGTGAAGTCGCGGGCCATCGGCCAAGACAGAGCGACGGCCAGGGCGAACAGGGCGAACAGGGCGAGGAGGGTTGGCAGGAGGCGGCGTATGCCCCTGACCCCCTGCCCCTCTCCCAGAACGGGAGAGGGGGGAGGGGCAGGGTCCGGACTCGGTCGGCTCACGTTAGCCGTTGAGCACCTCGGCGATGCGGTCCAGCGCCTTGCAGATGTTTGGCAGCGAGTTGGCGTAGGACAGGCGCAGGTAGCCCTGGCCATAGCGGCCGAACGACGTTCCGGACAGGCACGCCACGCCGCCCTTTTGCAGCAGGTCCTCGGCCAACTGCTCCGACGAGCGCCCCGTCCCCTCGATGTTGGGGAAGGCGTAGAACGCGCCCTGGGGCATGGCGCACTTGACGCCGGGGATGCTGTTCAGGCCCTCGACGATGACACCGCGCCGCTCGAGGAACGCCGCGTTCATCGTATCTACGCTCGCCTGCGGCCCCGTCAGCGCCTCGATGCCCGCGATCTGGGTGAACGCGGCGGTGCACGAGTTGGAGTTGATCATGAGCTGCGTGACGACCTCGGCGATGTCCGGCCGCATGACGCCGTAGCCGAGCCGCCAGCCGGTCATCGCATACGTCTTGGAGAAGCCGTCGAGGATGATGGTGCGGTCCTGGAAGCCGGGCAGGCTGGCGATGCTGTGGTGCGCGCCGTCGTAGATGATGCGGCTGTAGATCTCGTCGGACAGGATAATGATGTCCGGGCGGTCGGCCAGGATCTCCGCCAGCGTCTTGATATCATCTTCCGTCATCACGCCGCCGGTCGGGTTGGCCGGCGAGTTGAGGATGATCATGCGCGTGCGCGGCGTGATGCTGTCGCGGACGTGATCGAGGTCGAGGCGGAAGTTGTTCTGGATGGTCAGCGGCATCGGCACGGGCGTCGCGCCGGCGAAGTTGATCATCGATTCGTAGATCGGGAAGCCGGGGTTGGGATAGAGCACCTCATCCCCCGCCTGCGTCAGCGCCAGCAGGGCGTAGAACATGACCGGCTTCCCCCCCGGCGTCACGACGACCATGTTCGGCTCGACCTGGATGCCCCGCGTGCCGCCGATGTACTCGGCGATGGCCTGGCGGAACTGCGGAATGCCGGCCGCCGGCGTGTAGTGGGTATAGCCGGACTGGAGCGCCCGTACCCCGGCGTCAATAATGTTGGCCGGCGTATCGAAGTCCGGCTCACCAATCTCCAGGTGAATCACCTCGCGGCCCTGGGCTTCCAGGGCCTTCGCTTTGGCCAGGACTTTGAACGCCGTCTCGGTCCCCAGCCGGCTCATTCGCTCGGCAGTCTGCATACATCCTCCTCGATGGCAGCATCAATAAGAGTCACGGGATAAGTCCCGACCCTAATTCTACTCAAATTCGTCGGCGGCGCGCGGCGCGACGTGCAGCGTGCGTTCCCCGCTGTACGTCACCAGCCCCGGCCCGCCGCCCTTCAGCCGCCGCACCCGCCGCACCTCGGTCACGTCCACCGCCACGCTCGTCGAGCCGCGCGCCGCCGAGTAGTACGCCGCCAGACTCGCCGCCGCCTCGACTGTTGTCTCCAGCGCGGGGTGGCCCTCGGTCTTGACGATGACATGGGCGCCGGGGACGGCGCGGGCGTGCAGCCACAGGTCGTGGCCGGCGGCGCGCTCGAACGTCACGTGCTCATTCTGGCGGCTGTTGCGCCCCACCAGGATGGTCAGCCCGTCCGGCGACGTAACCTCGATGGGCGGGGCCGGCCGGGCTCCGCCGCGTGTCGTCGGGGGGCGCTCGCCGACCAGCGCCGCCACCTGGGCGTGCACCGCGTCAATCTCCGGCCGGTTCTCGGCCAGCGCCAGGTCCGTGGCGAGCTGCCGCAGCATTGCCAGGCCGATGTCCACGCTCTCCCGCCGCATCTCGATGTCGGCGGCGGCGCGCTTCGACCGCTCGTAGTCGCGGAACATGCGCTGCGCGTTCTCCACCGCCGTCAGCGTCGGGTCCAGGGGGATCGTCAGCGGCCCCTCGCCCGTGTCGGCAATGGTGAACTCGCGCGCGCCCGGCGAAACGCTCGCGGCGTAGGCCAGCAGCCACTCGCCCCACACGCGCCGCTGTTCGAGCGTCTCCGTCGGCAGCACCTCGCGCTCCAGGGCGGCGCGCTGGCGCTCGGCGCGCTCTATCGCCGCGTCGAGCAGGGCTTGCACCCGCCGCCGCGCCGCCGCGTAGGAATCCCGCCCGACCTGGCGGCTGTAGAACGCGGCGACGGCGTCGCTCAGGCTCGGCGCTGGCTCGCCGCCCAGGTGGGTGAGGGCGTAGGGCGCGAACTCCACCACGGCGTCATCCTCGCGCACCTGGCTCGGCGCCCAGTCGCCGCCGTCCGCGACGAGCGGGCCGCACACTTCGCGCATGGCCGTCAGAATCGTGGACAGGCGCTCGACCTCGCCGACCGTCGCCTCGGCGTCGCCCAGAGCACGATGCGCGATCTCGCGCGCGGCCAGCGGGCTGAGGCCACGCAGGCCGCCCAGCAGCGTCCGCCACACGGGGCGGTCCGCCGCCGCCCCGGCCAGCAATAGCTCGATCTGCGGCGCGGCGACCTCGTCCGGCGCGGGCCGCTCGATGGGCGGCGGCGGGATGTACGGCTGGCGGGGCAGGACGACGCGGGCGCGGGTCATCTCCGGCGTGATGCGCCGAAGGCTGTCGCGGATGGTGTTCGATGCGTCGAGCAGGATGAGGTTGCTCAGGCGGCCCATGATCTCGGCCACCAAGCGGGACGGCCCCTCGGCCCCCTCGAAATCGAGGACGATGATGCGCTCCCACTTCGGCGTCGAGATCGCCGCGAGCCGCGCGCCCTTGAGGTACTTGCGCGCCATGAGCAGGAACGGCGTTTCTTTCTCGACGCCGCGCCGGCCCTTCTCCTCGGTCAGGTGAACGCGGGCGGTTTGCGGGTCGGCCGAGAGGAGCAGGTAGTCGCGCCGCCCGTGGTAGATTTCCAGCGCCAGGGTCAGCGGGTTCACAGGCACGACAGCTTGCACGCGCCCGCCGACGAGCGAATCGCGCAGCTCGTCGGCCAGCGCCGCCAGTGTCAAGGCGTCGAGGGGCATTGCCTACTCCAGCGGCGCGGCGAGTTCCACGCCCGTTGGCTCTGTCGCCAGCTCCCGCACTGAGCCGGGCGGCATAAAGAACGAGACCACCAGGCCGAGCGCCGTCGCCACGGCTGCGATGACGAACACCGGCTGGATCGCCAGGACGAGAATCTCGCGCAGTGGCTCCAGGGCCGTCGGGGGGATGAGCTTGGAGGCGATGGGGTCGAGGAGCTGTTCCGGCGTCACGGACAGACCGCCGCCGTGGCTCTGCATGCCGCCCAGCAAGAGGGCAGCCAGGACTGCGCCCATGATGCTCACGCCGATGGTGCCGCCGAGGCTGCGGCTGAAGGTCAAGGTGGAGGTCGTCGCGCCCATCCGCGACCGGGTCACGCGGTTCTGGGCGGCGATGAGCAGGGCCGTCACCGAGATACCCATGCCGGCGCCGGCCAGGAATTGGGCGAAGATGAGGTACGGCACCGTCGTGTCCATGCTCAGGCGCGCCATCATGAATGAGCCAATGGTCATCGCCGTCATGCCGGCCAGCAGAACGGGGCGGTAGCCGACGCGCAGAATGAACGGCGCGCCCGCCGTGCTGGCGATGACCCAGCCGATGATCTGCGGCGTCAGGATCAGGCCCGCTTCGGCCGGCGTCTTGCCGAGGACGGCCTGGGCGAACAGCGGAATAAAGGCGGAGCTGCCGAACAGGGCGAACCCGGTCAGGAAGCCCTGGCTGGCGGCGACGTTGAACACACGGTCGTGGAACAGACTCAGCGGGATGAGCGGCTCGGGCGCGCGCCGCTCGATGCGCACGAAGACCAGCAGCGAGGCGACGGCGACGAGCAGCAGTAGGGCCGTTTGCGGCGACGCCCACGGCCACAGGTTGCCGCCTTCCATGACGGCGAGGAGCAGAGCGACGACGCTCAGACTCAGGGTCAGCGCGCCCAGGTAGTCAATCTGAACCCGGCCGCGATGCGCGGCCGGCTCGGTCAGCCCGAACCAGACCATGCCCATCGCCAGCAGGCCCAGCGGGATGTTGACGTAGAACACCCAGCGCCACGAGGCGTACTGCACCAGCAAACCGCCGATCACCGGGCCGACCAGGCTCGCCACGCCCCACACGCCGGAAAACAGGCCCTGGACGCGGGTGCGCTCCTCGACGGTGAAGATGTCGCCGGCGATGGTGAACGAGAGGGGGATGAGGGCGCCAGCCCCAACACCCTGGATGGCGCGAAAGATGATGAGCTGGTTCATGGACTGGGACAGCCCGCTGAGGGCGGAGCCGACGAGGAAGATTGCCATGCCGGCGAGGAACACCGGCCGCCGACCGTACAGGTCCGAGAGCTTGCCGAAGATGGGCGTCATGACGGCGCTGGTGAGGGCGTACACCGAGAACACCCAACCGTACTCGGCCAGGCCACCGAGCTGCGAGATAATGGTGGGCATGGCGGTGCTGACGACGGTCGCCTCGATGGCGGCGAGGGCCAGGCCCAACATGATAGACGCGGTCACCATGATCAAACGCGAACGCGGCACTCTAGAACCCCCCCTGTAAAATCACGGTTCTACCTGGAAACCTGCTTGAGCAAAATGTTTGTCGAACGTGAACGCTCTGTCTATGCCAAGCCTCTCCATGACCGTAAACGAAATGCAACGGGCAGCAATCTGATGATGTTGGTCGTTACCAAGTTCCAAAGCAAGCCAGTAGCTTGTATCCACGAAGATGGAGTTCATGCGTCCTAGAGGTATTCGCACCTTTCGCAAGACATTCCAGCAATTATACCACAGGAGCAAGCCCTGAGTCCGGTCTTGAGTTCACTGCAACAGGAGCAGCAGCATGATCATGTCGGTCACGGCGAAGACGCGGTGGGTCAGGTTCGGCGTCATCTCGATCAGCGACCCCGGCCCCACCTCGAACGTCTCGCCGCCGAGGCTGATCTCCGCCTGGCCCTGCAACACCTGGATGATGGCGGCCTTCGCCGACGTGTGCTCCGACAGCTCCTGCCCGGCGCCGAAGCCGAACACAACCGCCGTCACCTTGTCCGTCCGGGACACGGTGCGGCTCAGGATGCCGTCAGGAACGACGTTCACCATCGCGGCGACATCGGGCAGATAGACAAAAGGCGCGCCTGTCATACGACCTCACTTTCTAAGAAGAGCGTCATCTTTATTGTTGCGCGAATCGTCGCGCGGCGGTATAATTCGCTGTGCCTGAGCATAACCCGTACCAGGCCTAGAGAGCCTATGACCGAGAAGCCCACTGCAACCGCCACGATGCAGGATTACCTCAAGGCGCTGCTCCGTCTCGAAAAGAAGCAGTCGCCCGTGCCCACGTCGGCGCTGGCCGAGGCGCTCTCCGTGTCGCCCTCCGCCGTGACCGCCATGTCGTGCAAGCTGCACGTCGCCGGTCTCGTTCGCTACGCCGCGTACCACGGCATGGCGCTGACCGACCACGGCCTCGGCGAGGCGCTGCGGGTAATGCGCGCCCACCGCCTGGCCGAGGTCATGATGGTACAGTGGATGGGCTACGGCTGGGAGGAAGTGGACGAGGAGGCGGACCGGCTGGAGCACGTCCTGTCGCCCGATTTCGTCAACCGCCTCGAAGCGCAGCTCGGCTATCCCAAGACCTGCCCCCACGGCGACCCCATCCCCGGCCCCAACGGGGAGATGCCCGATATTGCCGAGATGCCGTTGGCTTCCCTCGCGCCGGGCCAGTCGGCGGTCGTCTACCGCGTCGCCTCCCACAACCCGGCCCTGCTCGTTCACCTGCGCGACTTGCGGCTTCTGCCGGGCGCCCGCGTCGAGCTGCGCCATGTCGCGCCGTTCGACGGCCCGCTCACCGTGCGCGTGGACGATGTGGAGCGCAGCATCGGCCGCGCCGTCGCCCAGTCTGTCCACCTCCACCGCGCCACCCTCGAACCCACTTGACGGCTGTCGGTAGTATAATTATAGGACCGGGTTGCCATCATCCTTATCACCATTTACTCAAAATCGGAATAGGGCGACGTAGCTCCGGACTTCATTCGTCGGGTCATAGGCGAATATGAGGCAGACACTAAGACAGCCGACGAGCGCAGCTAAACTGCGACGGGGTTGGCCCTCGGCGCTTCGCGCGTGCCGGCGACCAGGGCGCGGCCAACGAACGGCGCCGCCCGCAGCAGCCGCAGGCCGACGGCGAGGGTGCGCGGCTGGAACATGAGCGGCTGCAAGACGCGACCCAGCTGCAGCCGCCGCCCGAAGCGCCGCCGCCAGCACCGCGTGTACTCCCTCTCCAACTCGGTCTGCGATAGCTTCCCATCCAGAAACGCCAACGCCAGCGGCGCGGCCATCTCCGCCGCCGCCAGGGCCATCGCCATGCCGTTGCCGGCCAGCGGGCTGATCAGGCCCGCCGCGTCGCCGAGCAGCAGGACGCCGTCCACCACCTGCTCCTTCGGCGTGAACGGAATCTGGCTGATGGCGATGAAGCGCGGGTGGATGCGCTCGGCCTGCGCCAGCCACGCCCCCAGCGCCGGGTTCGTCGGCAGGACGGCGTGGGCGAAGGCGTCCGGGTCGCCGCCGTGCGCCCGCAAGAGGCGCGTCTCGGCCAGAAGGCACAGGTTCACCTTGCCGCCCTCCACGTCGGCCAGGCCGCAGTAGCCGCCGTCGAAGGTGTGCAGCTCGACACGCGGCCCAATCCGCGGCCCGTGGTAGTGGGCCTTCAGGGCGAACGTGGCGTGGTCTTGGTACAGGAAGCGCCGCGCCAGGGTGCGATCCAACGGCGAGCGCTTGCCCCACGCGCCGAGCACGAGGCGGGCCGCCGTCTCCCGCGTCTCCCCATCGCGCAGGCGGTACGCGACGCGCCGCGTTCCATCCGCTGCCGTGACGATGTTGGTCACGCGCGCCGGGGCCAGGGTGACAGCGCCCGCCGCCGCCGCATTCTCGAACAGCAGAGCATCCAGCGCCCGCCGACTCAGGCCCAACGCCGACGTGGGCAGCCGGCTCGACCACGCTGCGCCGCCGGGCGAGGTGATGCGCGCCTCGCCCATGCGCGTCGGCCCGGCCGCGGCGACGGCGGCTGCCGCCCCCAGGCGCTCGATCATCGGCGCGGACTCCGGTGACAGGAACTCGCCGCACAGGCGGTCGTGGGGGAAGGCGTCAGCTTCGAGCAGCAGCACTCGCGCGCCGGCCCGCGCCAGGTGCGTGGCGGCGGCGCTCCCCGCCAGCCCGGCCCCGACGACGATGGCGTCGAAGGAGCCGTCGGCTGCGGCGACATCACTCGTCGGATGCGCCCACGTCGGCGTCAATGATCTGGAAGTCGAAGGCATTGATAACCTCGGTTTTGCCATGCGTGCTCCGCATCGGCAGACGCGGATTGTAGCGGTGCATGTGGCCGTGGATGAAGTAGCGCGGCTCGAAGCGCTCCAGCAGCCAGCGCAGCGCGAAGAACCCCTGGTGGGCATAATCAGGGCCGTCGTTGATGCCGGCGGCGGGCGAGTGCGTCAGCAGGAAGTCGAGGCGGCGGCGGCGCTGGCGCGTGGCCCAAGCGATGCGGACGGCCAGCCGCAGCGCCTGCTCCCACATGCGATTCTGGGTGTACTGGAACGGCCGGCCGGGGTTGTAGGCGATGGAGCCGCTCAGCCCGGCCACGAGCACACCGCCGACCTCGACCACGCGGTTGGAGGCATACATCCAGCCGCGCGGCGCGCTCAGTGGCTCGCCGAACTCGTCCCACGTCAGCTGGCTGTCGTGGTTGCCGGCAACGAACACGCAGTGACTGCTGAACTTGTCGGCCAGGTAGGTCAGGTAAGAGTAGGGGAGGTCGCCCGCGCCGAGCAGAAGCTCCACCTGGCCCGTGCGCTCGTGGGCGTCCGGCGCTTCGAGACGGCGGTCAACGCGGTCCGCCACGGCCAGGACTCGCATCAGGCAGGGCGCGAACCCGACTTGCGTTCGAGCCGCGCCAGCCGGTGACGCAGGTCGGCCAGGGTAGCGGCCTGCGACAGGCTGCCGTCGCGCAGGCCGGTCGTCTCGACAAGGGCGATGGCGCGCTGCACGACCTCCATCGCGGCCACATAGTCGCGCTGACGGTGCTCGTAGAACTTCGCCAGCTCGATGTAGGGGTACAGCCGCCGCGTCGTCCCCCCCGCCACCGCCGCCGCCCACCCGGCGACCGCCTCGTCCCACGCCCCCTGCCGCTTGCACAGCGCGCCATAGCGCTCCTTCGCCTGCTCGTGTAGCTCCGGTGGCAGCGCTGTCGCCATCGCCCGCTGGTACGCCTGCCCTGCCAGCGCCTCGTCGCCCACCGCCTCGTACACGATGCCCAGGCTGAGCCAGTCGGCGCCGTGGCACACGCCGCAGCCGTCGGGGTCGTCCAGGATGGCGCTCATGCGGGCCAGCAGCGCCGCCATGCTCACGATGTCCAGGGCGTTGTGGTAGAAGACGCGCTCCAGGCGCTCGACGCGGCCGGTGCGCACGTAGTCGAAGTAGAGGTAGGGAATGATCATGCCCGGGACGTCGTCCACGCGCTCGACGCCCAGGATGCCGCGCTCCAGCGAGCCGAGGGCGCAGCTGCCAAGGCGCGCGCGCCACAGGCGGCGGGCGGGCAGGAGCAGGTCCAGGTGCGGCGCGTCGGCCAGCGGCGCGCGCCGCCGCTGCAAGCGGAAGCGCGTCGTCAGCAGGGGCATGTCGAAGGAGCGCCCGTTGAACGTCACGACCGCGTCATAGCCGGCAACGGCCTCGGCCAGGGCGTGGAGCAGCGACGGCTCGGCGCCTGGGTCGCGCATGAAGAACTGCCGCACGCGGAAGACGTCGCCCTCGAACGTCCCGATGCCGACCAGGAACGCGAACGTCCCCGTTCCGCCGCTCAGCCCCGTCGTCTCCACGTCCAGGAACACGGCGCGGCGCAGGTCCACGCGGCCGAGGGCGTCGTCGCGCAGCAGGCGCGGCAGCAGCGCGGCCAGGGGCAGCGGCGCGCCAACGGGCAGCCCGCCGTGCTCGGCGTAGCGCGTCTCGGCGACGAAGCACGCGCCGTGGGGCGTCTCCACGTCGCGGCCGATGACGACCTCGGCGATGTCCTGGCGCTGGCGGATGGGGCGCGGTGGCGTGGGTGCGGCGTCGGGCGCGTCGGAGAAGACTTCGGCGCCGCGGCGGATGCCGAGGCCGCGCAGGCGCTCCAGGCGGTCGCGGATGCTCATCGGCTCGCCGCTCACGCCGGCTCTCCCCTCAGGACATTCACCAGGCGCAGCGCCCACGCCTTGGCCTGCGGGTCGGCGTCCGTGGTCGGCCCGATGCAGCCGGGGCAGCCCTGGGGGCATGGGCACGCGGCGATGAGGTCGTGGGCGTCGGCCATGAGCTGGGCGTGGCGCGCGTAGAGGGCCGCCGCGAAGCCAAGGCCGGCCGGGATCTGCTCGTAGATCGTCAGCGTCGGGAGGCCCGTGCCGACGGCCTTGATCTCCGACAGTACGCCCAGGTCGCGCGGGTCGCACATGAGGTACAGCGGCGCAAGGTTGCCCAGGACGTGGGCGAGGCCGCTGAGCACGCCGCGCACGATCTGGCGCTCCTCGGCACGGCGGTGGCAGCCGGGGCAGAGGGTGACCAGGTTCTCTAGACGGTTGGCGATGAGGTCGTGACGGTTGTGGCCGCGCGCGTAGCCGAAGGAGCGGAACGGTTGGAGGTGGTGCACGTCGTGGCCGCGGCCCGGCCGCTCCGGCGCGCCACACGCCCGGCAGCGGTAGTCGTCCCGCGCCCGCGCCTTGTCCCGCTGCGCCGCCCAGGTCGGGCCGTAGTCGTTGGGGTCGAAGCGCCACCAGCCCTCGGCGCGGAAGCGCTCCACCGTCGCGTCGTCGAGCTGGAGCCAGTACGCCGTCGTCAGCATCGTCTGGGCGGGCAGGTCCACCTCGCCCCACCCCAGCGTCTCGCCCGTGCCGAAGCGCACCTGGCGGTAGCCGGTCGTCTTCGACGTCACCTCGACCTCGCCGTGGGCAATCGCGCCGCCGGGCACACTGCACCGCTCGCTCTCGGCCACGATCTCCACGTCCACCGACCCCATCCCGTCGGTGTAGTAGTCCACGGCCACCGGACGCACGAACGCCCGCCCGGCCTCCCAGTCGAGCCGCTCGACGTGGTACATCGCGCCATCGTGGAGATAGATGGCGCCGCTGTGCACCATGCCCGGCGCGCTGGGGCGGTCCACCTCGCCGATGGTGCGCGGCCCCTCCGTCTCATCCAGGATGACGACACGGTCGGCGCCGGCGGTGCGCAGGCCGACGGCCTCGGCCGGGTACGCCTCGGCCAGCCAGTGCCACTGCCCCCGGCTGCGGTGTACCTCGCCCGTCTCCGCCAGGAACGCCAGGATGTCCTGGGTGAGCTGGACGCGGGCCTGCCCCTCACCCTCCGTCCCCCTCTCCCATGAAGGGAGAGGGGGAAAAGACACGTCGCTCCCCTCTCCCTCCCCTCTCCCATTTTGGGAGAGGGGAGGGGGGTGAGGGACTGGACTTCCAAAAGCCTCGTCCGCCGCGAAGGGCAGCTCGAACGCGGCGCAGCGGATGTGGTCGGTCAGGATGAGGGCGTTGTCGGGGTTGACGAGGGCGTGCTCTGGCGAGGGGATAGCGCCGTTCTCCGAGCCGAGGATGTACTCCGGGTGCGCCACCAGGTATTGGTCCAGGGGTTGGCCGCGCGCCACGAGCATGGCCGCCGCGAGGCTGCCGCGCCGCCCGGCCCGCCCCGCCTGCTGCCACGTGCTGGCGATGGCGCCGGGGTAGCCGGCGATGATCACGGCGTCCAGCCCGCCGATGTCCACGCCCAGCTCCAGGGCGTTCGTGCTGACGACGCCGCGCACCGAGCCGTCGCGCAGCCCGGCCTCCGTGGCGCGGCGCTCCTGGGGCAGGTAGCCGCTGCGGTAGCCGCGCACGCGCGTCTCGGCCCCGTTCTGGAGGCTATGCAGAATGACTTCCGTGGTCAGGCGGCTGCCGGCGAAAACGGCGGTCTGCACGTCCTCGGCGAGGCAGCGACGGGCGAGGGTGGTGGCTTCGGCGGCGGCGGAGCGGCGGATGCCCAGGCGCGAATCGACAATGGGCGGGTTGATGAGGATGAAGTGTCGCTCGCTGCGCGGCGCGCCGTCGTCGTCTACGACGGTGACCGGCGCTTCCACCAGGCGCATCGCCAGGTCGGCGGGGTTGGCGATGGTCGCCGAGGACAGGATGAACTGCGGCTGCGCCCCATACCAGGCGGCGATGCGCCGCAGCCGCCGCAACACGTTGGCGACGTGGCTGCCGAACACGCCGCGATAGGTGTGCATCTCGTCCAGGACGACGACGCGCAGCCCCTCGAACAGCTCCGCCCACTTCGTGTGGTGCGGCAGGATGCCTGTGTGCAGCATGTCGGGGTTGGTGACGATGACGCGGGCGGTTTTGCGGATGCGCGACCGCGCCGATGTCGGCGTATCGCCGTCGTAGGTGGCGGCGGCGACGGGGGCGTCGAGGGTGGCCTGCCAGCGGCCTAGCTCGGCGACCTGGTCCTGGGCCAGCGCCTTGGTTGGGAAGAGATAGAGGGCGCGCGCCGATGGGTCGCTCAGGAGCGCCTGAAGGACAGGCAGGTTGTAGCACAGCGTCTTGCCGGAGGCGGTCGGCGTGACGACGCAGACGTGTTCGCCGCGCAGCGCCGCCGTCACAGCCTGGGCCTGGTGCGTGTACAGCGCGGGGATGCCGCGCTGCCGCAGCCCCGCCTGGAGCGTCGGGTGCAGGGCGTCCGGCATGGGGGCGCGCCGAGCCGGCCGCTCCGGGAAGTGCCGCCATGCGGCAACCTGGGCGCTGTGCGCGGCGCGTAGCTCAGACAGGACTTCCGACAGCGGCACGGGCAGCCTCGGCAGACAAGGGCAAGGGACTCGCTTCGCCAAAAGTCTAGCCGGTGTAGCTCAAATGTGCAAGCCCTTCGGGTGTTTCCGTCGTGACGACTGATGAACCGTACCTCATTGTTGCCGCATTCCGCCGGCTGCGGTAGGGGCAGGTTTCAAACCTGCTCCTACGCCACCATCCGTCCGAGGCGCTGGAGATGGCTCTCCAACGCCGGCCCTATTGCGGCAACAAATAGTTGATCTTCATTGGTCGTTTCCGGGGCCGCAGAACGACTGAAGTCGTTACTACGTTCGGCATCGGAGCTAGTCCGACGACGGGGCTGTGTCCCACCACTTCGACAGGCGATTGGTGCTGCGCGTCGGCTCGCCGACGTAGTGGGAGACGTCGTTGAACAGCATCAGGCGCGCGCGCACCGGGTCCTTGAAGTCGAGGATGTTCAGGCAGCATGGCTGCATGTCCAGCCGGTCGCGGTAACCCCGCGGGTCGAAGCCGAGCAGGCTGCTAATCAGCAGGCGAATGGTCGCCTTGTGCGACACGACGGCGACATTGCCGTCGGGGCAGGCGGCGACGACTTTTCGGATGAGGGGGAGCGCCCGCGCCAGGACGCTCACGCCGGACTCGCCCCCGCCCGGGGCGAAGGTGAACGGGTCCTCGGACCAGGCGGCATACTCGTTGGCGTACTGCGTCTCGACCTCGCTGCGGAGCTTCCCTTCCCAGTGGCCGTGGTCAATCTCTCGCAGCTCGTCGTGGCGTTCCGGCGCGATGCCGTGGGGGCGGGCGATGATTTCGGCAGTCTCGACCGTGCGTCGCATCGGGCTGCAATAAATGGCGGAGATGGACTCGTCCGCCAGGCGGAGGGACAGGGCCTCCGCCTGCCGCCGGCCTTCGTCGGAGATGTCTATGTCAATGGAGCCGGAGAAACGGTCCTCGGCGCTGGCCGGCGTCGCGCCGTGGCGGATGAGGTATAAGCGGGTTGTCACAACGGTCTCCTTAGGCGCTATGTATCATCAGGTGTTTGCGAACCAGCAGCGCTTGTGAGGGGGATGCCCTCATCGGCTACATTTCGGTACAAGGAAAACTGCTCGGTGGCCATACGCCGCCAACGCTCGACGCCAACAACGCGGGCGTCAATGAGCACGTCGCACTCAAGGCCGATGCCGATATCCGAGGCAAGGGCGCTGATGCTGTGCTTGAATTGCCAGGTATCTACGTCAGCGATGAGCAGACTATCAATATCTGAGTTGCGCTCGCTGTCATCGCGCGCCGTGGAGCCAAACAGCATCACATCCTGGATATGCGTTCCATAGCCGCCGATGACGCGCTCAAGAAAGGCACGCAGGGCTTCTTGCTCGTTCGCCCTGAGAAGCCCATCGAGGCTAACACTCATATTAACCCCTCTTGCCTGAGATACGCTACGGTTTGCGGGCCTTCGGGCAGGACGGCGATGCGGGCGCCGGGGCCGTAGCGTTCCATCAGGCTCGCCACCGTCGCTTCGATGTCGCGGCACGGGGTGAACAGGGCGTCGCGGATTTGCTCGTCCGTCAGGCCGTCGCTGTAGACGTACACGTCGGCCTTGAGCTGGATGATGGCCTGGAGCTGCACCTGCCACTGGTCGTGTTCGCTGAAGCCCGGCTGCGCGACCATGTCCAGTACGCCCTGGGGCGAGCCGCCGCGCCGCAGCAGCTCGGCGTACTTGCCGTGGTTCGGCACGCCGTCCTCGCAGCCCGCCGCCATGATAATCGCCCCACCCTCGCGCACAATCCGCGCCGCTGCGCTCATCCCCTTGACCGTCTGATACAGGTTCTGGTCCAGGGGGTAGCCGCTGTTGGTCGTGATGACGATGTCGAACGGTTCGTCCACCTGGGCCATGTTGTGCGCGCGAACGAAGGCGCAGCCGGTGGCGTGGGCATCCAGCAGGTCGCCGGCGAACACGCCTGTAATCTGGTGCTGGGCGTTCAGGGTCACGTTGAGGAGGAAGGTCGGGCGCGTCAGCACGGCGACCTCGCGCATCTCCTCCCAGATTGGGTTCGCCCGCGTCACTCCCCAGGTTGCGTTGGGGTCGGCGATCATGGCGTAGCCGTGGTTGGTGAACACGCTCTCCCAGCCGGACAGGGCCGGCAGGACGGCTTTCGGCCCGCCACTGTAGCCGGCGAAGAAGTGCGGCTCGATGAACCCGGTCAGGATGCGAACGTCGGCCTCCAGGTAGGCGCGGTTGATGCGCACCGGGTGGCCGCGCGCGGTCACGCCGAGGGGCGCCAGGTTCGCCTCATCGAAGGCGTCGTGCTGGCGGCAGCGGTAGTTCTCGAAGACGAAGTCGCCGAGCATTCGCCGCAGCTCCTCCACCGTCTGCTTGCGGTGCGTGCCGAGGGCGTTGAGCAGGGTGATGTCGTCGCGGCGGACGCCGGCCGCTTCCAGCTCGGCGAGCAACAGCGGCAGGATGCGGTCGTTAGGCGTGGCGCGGGTGATGTCACTGTGGGTGATGACGACCGTGTCGCCAGCCTTCACTTTCGCGGCGAGGGGCGCGGAGCCGATGGGGTGGCGGAGGGCCGCGCGCAGCGCCGCGGCTTCGTCGGGGAGCGGGGGGACGGCCGGCGATGCGACAACGCAGGCGTGGGCCGGAAGGTCCACCGCCAGACCCGTTCGTCCGTACGCCAGTTGTACGCGCATGTTCCCTCCAGCCCATTCGCTCTTAACTGAGCCTGATTATAGCTCAATACTGCCTCGTGCGCTACGACCGCAGGGGCGGCGCCGGTGCATCTGCGGGACGTAGAGACGCGCCATGGCACGTCTCTACAAGGGGGCGGCGCGGCTCGGACATGGCAAGGGCTACCACAGCAGGGCCGCAGACGGCCCCGCACCCCCGAAAACGCACATCTACGAGGGCCACTGGGTCGCGCAGCAGTACCTGCCCGACATCCACAAAGACCGCCGCTTCTACAACCCCAGCGACCAGGGCTACGAAGCCGAGGTCAAGGAACGGGCCGAGAAGTGGCGAACAGAAGGGGCACACTTCAAGTGTGTTCTCAACGACATGTTCTGTTCGCCCTCGAGTTGAGTATAATTGGTGCCAATCATATGCCACTTAGTCGCCCCGGCCGGAATTGTTGAGGATGAGCGGCTCAATCGTCTCGCAGAAATGCCTGACCTCGGCTTTGGGGATGTAGACGCCGTCGAGCGTCGGCGAGCGGGCAGCGGAATAATCCCTGAAGATGGCGGGGCGCCAACGCTGAGGCGTGCAGCGGTAGACCCAACTAATCAACGCAGTGACACAGTCAATGACACGCCAGGCCCCGGCCCGTTCTTCCTGCAGCAGGGTCAAGGTGTGATTGATGCGGCTGACCGTGCGCTCCTGGCCGATGGCATGCAGATTGTCGCGAATGGCGAAGAGGTTCGCGAGCAAGTGCAGGGAGGTCGCGGTTTGCTCCGAGGCGAAGGATCGAGGCTCCATCCCGTTTATTCCTTGAGGGTGATGTCGCGCCCCCATAGGTCCTGGGCGAACTGAGTGGGGCCATTCACCATACCCGTCAGCTAACGAAATCCTTGGCGTCTGGGCAGAACGTCTCCCGCGAGGTGGATCATGACCCAACCCTCCAGCCCTGCAATAGACCTCCAGGCCACCACCCAGACCCTGGAGGTTTTGCATGCCCTCGCCAGGCTGGGCGCCCATCCCTACGCGGGGCTTGAGGTCGTCAAGGATTATCGGCTGCGGGCCGGTCTGCCAGAGACGTTGCGAGGACGAGGGCTGGCCCTACGACGCGTGCTTTACGCCGCCATTGAGAGTCTGAAGCCGGCCGACGGGGTGAGCGAGGACGAGGGCGCGTTCGTGTACAACCTGTTGGAGAAGCGCTACATCCGGCAGCAATCGCCGGATGCGGTGGCAGGGCAGCTTCTTCTCGGCCGGGCGACTTTCTTTCGGGAGCAAAGGAAGGCTCTGCAGCGGCTCACCGACGTTCTCTGGGAGATGGAGGAGGCGCACGCCGGCCCATCGCCGGCGACAATGGATGTCATCCCGCGTCGCAGCGGCTTCGTCGGGCGGCTCGCCGAGCTGGCAGACTACGAACACTTTCTGACCGTTGACCACGCGATCCTCATTTCGGGATTGTTTGGCGCCGGGAAAACGACCGTGGCGGCGGAGATCGCGGGGCGCCGCCAGGAGATGGGTGACGTAATCTGGATCACCCTGCGATTGGGCATGAACACCGATATTGACATGCTCCTGCGTGAGATCGGGCTGCACCTCGTCGAGCTGGGCCACGAGGAACATGCGCGAGTGCTCCTCACCGAGGGCGAGACCCGTCGGGCGCAACCCACCGCCGTGCGCGTCAGCTACCTGCTGAGCGCCCTGGAACAAAGCAACGTGTGCCTCTGCCTGGACAACATCGAGCTTGTCAGCGATAACCCGCCGCTGCTGGGCCTCCTGAGAGCCTTGTGGGAGCGGGCACGGGGCCAGGGGCGCTTCTCCCTCATGGTGGTCGGGCGGATTCGCCCCAGTTTCACCCCCGCCGCCCACCAGCCCTCGCTTGAAGGGTTGACGGACGCCGATGCGCGCCGCCTGGTCGTGCCGCTTGGACTGGCGTGGCTCCCGGAGCTGCTATGGCGGCAATGCTACGCCGTGACGCGCGGCAACCCGATGCTGCTCGAACTCCTGGCGACCTGCGTCAGCCACACCGGGCTTGTACCCGGGACGCCAGAGGCGGAGGCGGCGGTGGAGCGGCTGCTTGAAGCGGTGTGGCGCGCGCCGGATATCGCCGATTACCTGCTCAGCCAGGTCTACGAAACCCTGGACGCCGATGCCCAACGGTTCATGGAGGTCGCCTCCGCCTTTCGCGAGCCGTTCGACGAGGAGGACGCGGGGGTCATCGCCATCCTGGCGGCCGAAGGGGTGCGGAACATCAGGCGCTGCCTGGATACGCTTCTGCGCTTTCATCTTGCTCATCGTCTGACAGGTCAATGGGCCACAACGTTTCACCCCGTGATCCGGGGCTATTTCTACAGCCGCCTCAAAGGCCAGTTTGACACCAAACAGCGTGTCCACCGCAACATCGCGCGCTACTACGCTGAGAGCAAGCGCAACTATGCCGAGGCTCTCTACCATTGGTATGAAGCCGGGGAGTACGACCAGGCGGCTCAGCTGGTGGTGGCGCGCATGGATACCCTGCTCTATCTCGGCCAGGGCCGCCGTGTCCTGGAGGTTCTCGACCGCTTCGCGCCGCAGCAGGTCGCGACGGCGGTGTGGCCGCTGGTCGAGCAGGCGCGGGGGGATGCGCTGGCCTTCACGGGCGACGTGGAAGGGGCCGTGAGGGTGTACACGGCCTTACTGGATGAACTGGCGCAGGAACCAGCCGGCGAGTGGCGGCAGACGCGCATGGCGACGTTGTGCCACAAAGTAGGGCGGTCGCTGCGGAGCGCGGATCTGCGCGACGCGATGCACTGGTATCGGCGCGGCCTGGCGGCGCTCGACGGCAAAGATTCTGGCGCGGCAGCGGGTATCTATATTGATGGGGCTGGTGTGCTGTACCAGCAAGCCAACTACTCCGAGAGCCTGGCCTGGTGCCGCAAGGGCCTGGCTTTGCTGGATGCGAGCGCGCCTCTCTTCTGGCAGGCGCAGGGCGAGAATATCTTGGGCAACTCCTACTACAGCCAGGGGCAGTTCGACGCGGCCATGCACCACTATCAGCAGGCCCTGGCCGTGAGCCGAGAGACGGGCGACACCTTTCACATGGCAATGAGCTACAGCAACCTGGCAAATACCTACCTGGCGCAGGGTGAGTGGAATGAGGCGCTGCGGTTGTACGAAGCGAGCGCGGCGCTCAAAGAGGCGGCTGGCAACGTCATGGGGCTAGCGGTCACGTTGTTCAACCTGGGTTCGTTGTCCGCTCTGCGAGGCGAGGACGACGCCGCGCTGGACCAGTTCAACCGCTGCATGGACATCTGGACGCGCACGCAGTCTCAGTACGGCATGGGCGCTACTCACATGAACCTCGGCTGGCTCTACCTTGAGCGGGGCGAGCTGGCCCAGGCTCAGCAGCACGTGACCCACAGCCTGACTATTTTCAGGCGCGTCCAGGGCCGGCAGTACTGGCCCGAGATCTTCCGCCTCGCCGCTCAGCTGCGGCTCCAGCAGGGCCGGCCAGGACCGGCCCGGCGGTGGGCAGCGCGCTCGCTGGCCCTGGGCCGCCGCCTGTCCATGCAGCGCGAGATCATGATGACGTGCCTCGTGAGCGGCCAGATTCACCGCGCCCTAGGCCAATGGGGCGCCGCCCACGCCGTCCTGCGCCGTAGCCTGCGGCTGGCGCAGCAGCTCAAAGACCGCTACGAGGACGGCGTAGCGCGCATCGAGACGGCGCGCCTGCGCCTGGCCGAGGCGGCCGAGGATGGCGAGACCGCCGCGCCGCGCGCCGCCGCAATCGCCGACCTGCGCCAGGCTATCACCCTCCTGACACCGCTGGCAGCAGCGCGTGACCTGAGGCGCGCCCGAGAGCTTCTCGCCAATCTGGACGCGGATGGAGGCGACGCGCCCGACTAAACACACACGTCTTCAGGGGGTTCTATGACATTCCGCGTGACCCGACGTCTGCTCGTGATCGCCCTTATCAGCCTGGCCTGTCTGGTCTCATCCCCCTTGCCGTTCCAACCTCGACCGGCCCTCGCCGATGTCGGGCGGTGGACCAACCGGGGGCCGTCGAACCTGGCGGTGTCGGCCCTGGTCAGCGCGCCCAACTACACGACCGACCACACCGTCTTCGTCGGGACCGAGACCGCCGGCGTCTTCGTGTCCTCCAATCGAAATCAACCCTGGATCGGGATCAACACAGGCTTGCAGGACACCCACATTCGCAGCCTCGCCATCTCCCCCGCCTACCAAACCGACGGTGTGCTCTTCGCCGGCGCCGACCACGGCGTCTTCAAGTCCACGGACCGCGGCAACCACTGGTCCTCGTTTAGCGTAAACCTCGACGGCCCGCCGGCCATCAATGCCCTGGCCCTCCCTTCTGGCTACGACGACACGACTTCCAACAAGCGCACGCTCTTCGTCGGGGCCAGCAGCGGTGTCTTTCGCTCGTCCAATGGCGGCAGCACCTGGGCGGCCGCAGGGTTGG
Organism: Anaerolineae bacterium; assembly: GCA_046328525.1. Lineage (GTDB taxonomy): Bacteria > Chloroflexota > Anaerolineae > Epilineales > JAHCIE01 > JBDHWG01. The sequence continues at coordinate 14,122 of JAXLWK010000013.1, read as the reverse complement.
CCGGCAGTGATGTCGCGGCGCTGGCGGTGTCTCCGGTCTTCGCCTTCGACCACAGCCTGGCCGCCGCGGTTCGGGGCGGCGCACTGTTCACCTCGTCCGACTCCGGCGCGACGTGGACGCCCTTGACCCACACATGCCTGAGCGGCGAGGTGACCACCGTCGCCTACTCGCCTGACTACGCCAACGACGCGGCGCTGTTCGTCGGCGGCGCTGGGGGCCTGGCGAAGCTGGACCGCAATGGCTGCCAGTTGACCTACCACGACGCGGTCTACACCCTCGCCTTCAGCGAAGAGTACCTGGGCACGGGCGCCCTCTATCTTGGCGGCGCGGTGGGTGTTTTCGCCTCCCACGACCGAGGGGCGACCTGGGAGAAGATGTCCGATGGCCTCGGTAGCCAGCCCGTTCACGCCCTGCTTCGCGCCCAGTCGCGCCCCACGCTGTTGTGGGCCGGCACGAGCGCCGGCGCCTGGGACTACACCATCCCAGATGCGTCCACGGTCAAAACCCTCATCCTGACCAACCGCGAGCGGCTGGTGGCTTTCTACGGCGCGGCTGAGGCCGACGCGGTCATAGCGAAGCTGTACAACCTGGCCTCCTATACCGAAGCGCCGGGGCTGGTGCTCGATCTCGGCAATACCGCCCTTTCCCCGACGACGGCCACCGCCTACGCGGCCTGGGTGGCGCAGCCCACGTCGGCCAACGCCAACGCCGTCGCGGCGGCGGTGGGCGGCGTTGTCCAGGGCGTCCTCCAGCAATACACCAACACCAAGTTCCTGGTCATTGTCGGTGGCGACACCATCGTGCCGTTCTATCGCACCCCGGACGAGACGTCAACCCGCGAGGGCCGCTACCGCGCCACCACCCCCCTCGCGCCCAGCGGGGCCATTTCGACCACTGTCTCCACCGCTCTCGACGACAACTTCACCCTGACGGACGATTACTATGCCAGCCGCCAGCCGACATACCTTCCCCAGGGCGGCGTGTTCTACGCGCCCTCCCTCGCAGTGGGCCGGCTGGTCGAGACGCCGGCGGACATCCGGACGGCCATTGACACGTTTCTGGCGAACCCCAACATTCGCACCGACAGCACCGCGTTCGTCAGCGGCGCCGACGACTACCTTCTCGATAGTGCGACGGCGATGGCGAATGCCATGAAAAACGCGGGGCTTGACACCCAGACCCTCATTAGCAACACCTGGGGGGCAAGCGACGAACGCGCGGCCCTCCTCGACGCCCCCTCCACCCTGGTCGGCCTCAACCAGCATGGCTACCACGACCGCCTGGTCAGCCCTCAGCGCACGGCAGTCACGGCCCAGGACATCGCGACCAGCCAGGCCGACATGCGCCGCGCGCTGATTATCGCCCTGGCCTGCCACGCCGGCCTCAACATCCCCGACGCCGGCGGCCCTAACACCCTCGACCTGCCCCAGGTCTTCGCGCGCAAGGGCGCCGCCTACGTGGGCAACACAGGCTTTGGCTGGGCCGTCGGGGAGTCGGTGGGGTTGACCGAGGCCCTCGCCAACGCCTACATCAATCAGCTCCTCTCGGTTCAGTCCTCCGGCCAACCCTCTCCCTCCGTGACCATCGGCGAGGCCCTGCGCGATGCCAAGCGGCGCTACTACCTCAGCACGCGCTATTTTGACGCCTATGACGAGAAGGTCGTCAACGAGTTTACCCTCTACGGCCTGCCTATGTTCAAGTTTACGCCGCCGCCCCGCCCGACTCCAGCCGCGAAAAGCCCCGACGCCGGCGTCAGCAAGGTCTATCGGACACACGACGGTCCCCGCCCGGACGGGGTTACGCCTACCGACGACCCTGCGTTGCCCCCTGGCCTGACGGTGTTGGAGATGACCATCAACGGCCAGCCGATGACCGAGGTGCATGTGCGCGACGGCGTCTACTACAAGCCGCTAGGGCAGATGGCGGAGACCAAGCGCGAGAGCGAGGCCGACAAGGTGCTGGGACAGATGGCCGAGATCGGGGGGGGCGTTGAAGCCGGCAACGCGCTTCCTCTCCTGCCCAAGACCTCGCTGGACGTGACGAGCACGGCGGGCGCGTTGAAAGGCAACGTGACAGGGCCGCTGTCCTACCGCACCGTGAATCCCACCAACGCTGTGACGAGCACGGCCATTATCCCCGATGCCCAGCAGTTGAACGTCACGCCGGACCAGGATACCAGCGGCTGGTACCCGGCGGTCCCGCAGGTTGCTCACCATCTCGTGAGCGGCGCCGGCCAGGTGGAGAGCCGACTGGTCTTCAGCCTTGGGCAGGTCACCCGGAACAGCGATGGTACGACGGTCGAGCGACTGGTGGACCAGGGCAAACACGCTACGGTGAGGGTCTATTACTCCTGGGTGGAGGATGAGACGCCGCCCGTGATTACCGACGCCGCTGCCCACTTCGACGGCGACGCCGTGGTCGTCTCGGCGGCGGCGACCGACCCTAACGGCGAGGTCTGGCGCGTCACGTCTCTGACGACGGATGGCAGGGGCGAGTGGGTCGAGACGCTGCTGACGCCTGGCGCGGACGGCCGCTACACCGGCCGTATTCCGGTCGCCACTGACGTCAAGGATGTGACGTACTGGGTCCAGGCCGTGGACCAGGCGGGGAACACAGCCAAAGACGTTTACCGCCAGGTTCACCGAGAGGGCAGTTATCAGATCTTCCTGCCCCACCTCGCTATAAAGACACATTTGGCTCCGTCGGCGACACCCACCCCGACGCCTGTCGCGCCGACGCCCACTGCCACCGCCACGGCCCCCGCGCCGACGCCCACCGCCACGCCCACCGCAACCCCCGTCGCTGCCGGGCGCATCAGCGGCCGCTTCACCCTGCAGAACGCCGCCGCGCCCCAGGTCGCCCCCTGGCTGCGCTTGAACGACGGCGCGGACTGGCGGATTGTCGCCTCCACGCTTGCCGACGGCGAAGGCCGCTACCACTTCGACGCCCCACCCCTGGCCGCGAACCAGACGTACCAGGTCTGGTTCGCCAACCTGGTCTCGACGCCCGGCGAGCTGGCGAGCTGGCTCGGCCCGCCTATCCCCCGCCTCGACCCCGGCGGCAGCTTCGACACCGGCAGCTTTGACCTGGCGGATATTGCCCTAGGCCCACCGGACGACGTGACCGCGCGCGGCCTGCCAGTGACCTTCTCGTGGACGCTCCGCGCTGGCGTGCCAACCGCCGGCGCGGAAACCTACTCCTTCCACCTGTTCGACATCACCGGCGCCTCCACCGAGTTTGTCTCGCCCGACCTGGGCCAGACGGATCACTATGTCCTGACGACCCTGCCGAGCGGCTTCAGCGCCAACACCGTCTATGGCTGGGATGCTCACGTCCACGCATCCAATGGCGAGGGGGAAGCCCTCGGCACGCACAAGATCGTCTTTCGAGGCGCCCCATGACCCGCTCACTCTGGCGTCTCACGCGCGTCACCCTCGGCCTCCTCCTCAGCGCCGCCATCCTCCATGCCGGCTTCGCGCCCGCTGCGTTGGCCCCCTCGGTGGCGCGCGCCGGGCTGGACACCTGGACGACGAGCGGTCCCTTTGGGGCCTACATCCTCTCGCTGGCCGTGTCGCCCGCCGCCACCGCCAAGAGCATCGTCTACGCCGGCACCTTCTTCAACGGGGTCTTCAAGTCGTCGGATAGCGGCGCGAGCTGGACGTCCCTCGACATTCCGCTGACGCCGCTGAGCCTGATGTCCACCGAGGGACAGATCCGCAGCATGGCCTTCCTGCCCGACGATACGAGTCTCCTGGTCGGCACCATGGTCGGCGTCTATCGAACGCGCGACCGGGGCGCGAGTTGGGAGTCGTTCAACGACAATTTCGCCACGTGTCGCGGGGAGCCGCCGTCTGTGTGGAGCCTGGCCGCCTCGCCGGACTACGGCCACGATTCGACGGTGTATCTCGCCGGGCAGGGCAACATGGTCGTTATCCCCGCCATGCCCCCGACCTGGCAGCCACAGTGCATGCAGCAGAACCACGTCTTCAAGTACACCACGGAGGGCGGCACGGGGCGCTGGCAGACCATGGACTGGTTCCCCTACCGCCTGATGACCCTGGCGCCAACGCCCACCTACGCGACCGACCACACCCTGTTTATCGGCGCCTACAATGGGCTGCGGCGGGTGGTGGACGCGGGCTACTACTTTACCTCCACGGTCGAGAGCCTGACCGACTTCAGCGTCGCCACCATTGCCGTCTCCCCCGACTATGCCCACGATCACACCGTCTTCGCCGGGACAAGTAACCTCGACCCGGTCGGAATCACCCCCTCCCAGGCCGCGCCGGCGCTTCAGAAGACCCGCTCCCGCTCGCTGACCGATGGCAAGCGCCCCGCGTCCCCCTTCGGCGAGGCGGCGGACCTGGCGGATGAGACGGCGAGCGCCCCCGCGGACCACAATCCGGCCGCCGGCATTTTCAAATCCACCGACGGCGGCGCCACGTGGCAGGCGGCGAATGCGGGGCTGAGTGGCGCGGCCCTTGATATTCGGGCCATCGCTCTGTCCCCCGACTTCGTGACCGACCACACTCTGTTCATTGGCACGCGGGGCGGCCTGTATGCCTCGACCGACGGCGGCGCGACCTGGCAGCCGCGGCAAAGTGGTCTCCCGTCGGGCATAGCGGTGACGGCGGTCGCCGTGTCGCCGCCCCAATCCGGCGGCGAGCCGACGGTCTTCGCGGGGACGGCGGGGGCCGGCGTCTACAGCTCGGTCAATCAGGGACTCACTTGGGAATTGAAGCTGACTGGTCTCACCGATCTACGCATCAACCACATCGCCCCCGCGCCGGGCTACAACCATACCACATCCAACGCGCCCATGTTCGTCGCCACGGGGAATAGCGGGGTCTGGATGACCGGGGACCATGGACTGAGCTGGCGTGGCACGAACAACGGGCTGGACGACCTTGACGTCCACACCGTCGCCGTCTCGCCAGCTTACGGGACCGACCAGACCCTCTTCGCCGGAACGGCGCACGGCCTGTATCGTTCGAGTGACAGCGGGAACCACTGGCAGCTTGTCCCCGATACCCCGCCGCCGAACCGGCCAGTGGATGTCGTACTCTTCTCACCAGACTACGACAACGACCATACGGTCTTCGCCGGCAGCCGAGAGGGAGGCATCTTTCGATCCATAGATGGCGGCCTTCACTGGAGCACGCTGTCCACCCTGCCGCTGTCTGACCTCGTTATCTCACCGCGCTACCGCCGCGACCATACCCTGTTCGCGGGGACGCCCTGGGGCGTCTTTCGGTCGGCGGACGGCGGCCTGACCTGGCAGGGGGCGGTCGCAGGGATGCCCTACACCCGCGTCCAGGCCCTGGCTATCTCGCCCAGCTTCAGCGCCGACCACACCCTGTGGGCCAGCGTGCGGTCGGCGCCATCGCTGCTTGTCTTCTATAACAGCGCGCTGGTGCGCTCGACGGACGGCGGCCTGACGTGGACCTCCCTCGCCAGCAGCAGCGACGATCTGAACGCCATCATCTCGCTGGCCGTCTCGCCTGACTACGCGCAGGATCATCTGCTCCTCGCGGGCAAAGGCTCGCCGGCCTGCCTGTGCGGCCAGGGGGTTTTTGCATCCACCGACGGCGGGATGAGTTGGACGGCGTTCAACGAGGGGATGAACACGCGCTGGCCGATGCCCTACGCGCTGACCTTCTCGCCCAGCTATCGCCAGGATAGGGCCGTCTTCGTCGGGTTGAACAACGGTCTATGGTCGCGTTCGATCGTCAAGCCCGACTCCGTTCACACGTTGATTCTCGCACCGCGGCAGCGCTTCCGCCGCTTCTTTAGTCTGGAGGAGGCCGAAAAGCTGTTCAGCAGTTTGACCGAACTCGCCAATACGACGGGCGTGGACGGGATCATCGTGGACCTCGACGGCAGCGGTGACAGCCTGAGGGCCGTGCGCGACGCTTACGCCGCCTGGGACGCGACTCCAACCACCGCCAGGGCCAATGCCGTTGTGGATGCGATTCAGGCTCTTGTCCGGGCGCAGCGAGCGCGCAACCCCCACCTGGAGTATGTCGTCCTGGTCGGGGGGGACCGCCTCATCCCCTTCCGCCGCCTGGCGGATCCGACGCGCTATCCCGAAAGCCATTACCTGAACACGCTGCCCCCGCCGACGACGGGCGACGCCAGCGTCAGCATCGCCGTCGCCGATAACATGACCCTCACCGACGACGACTACGCGCGGCTCACCGACGACGCGACACCGGCCGGGCTGGACCTGGCCGTAGGTCGCCTGGTGGAGACACCGGCCGAAATTGACGCCCAGCTCGATGCCTTCCTGGGGGCCTCGACCAGCGACATGTCGGGCGTTAGCCTGCTCGTGGGCCACTCGGATGAAGCGCCGGACGCGGCAGTGGCCCTGGCGAACGCCGCGCGCGACACCCTGCGCCTGCCGGCGACCGTATTGGACGGGCCGGCGTTGACCCGAGCGACCCTCGGCGAGCAGTTATCCGTGATCCCGCATGACCTGATCGTGCTCCTCAATCAACCGGATCACACCCGTCTGGTGACGGAGGACGGCGCTCTGGACGCCTCCGGCATCGCGAACCTGTCCGCCAACAGCCTGCGCCACAGCCTCGTGGTCAGTCTCGGCAGCCACGCGGGGCTGAACGTGCCGGACGGAACCGCGCCCAACGGCAATGACATAGCCCAGACTCTGGTGGGGCAGGGCGCGGCGCTGGTGGCTCCAACGGGGTATGCCTGGACGATGCGCGACACAGGGGGGCTGACGCCCGCCCTGATCCGCACCTTTCTAGAGGCCCTAGGCCAGACCCTGCCCGGCTCCCTCACGACAAGGGCGCTTGGCGACGCCTTGCGCTCGGCCAAACGGCAGTACTGGCTGAACCGCCCCGGTTTCGACGCCTACGATGCGAAGGTCGTCGCTCAATTGACGCTGTATGGCCTGCCCATGCGCCACTTCGAGCTGCCCACGGTCAAGCCGCCCCAGCCTTCCCAGGGGGGCGAAAGCACCGAGCGGCCTGTCAGCATCCACGCGGCGAATGACTGGGACTTGCGCTCCGCCACCTATAATCTCATCGGCTTGGGCGCCTACCTCCGCTATACGCCCGACGGTCAGACGTACTACACCTATGGGGAAGATAAGAGGGCGCGCGCCGTGGCCGGTTATCCCCTGTTACCCGAGTGGCAGCAGGCTGTACAGATTGAAGGGCCGGATCCGCGAGGCAGTTTGTTCCTGGGTGGCCGCTACCACACGGAGACCCTGGAGCCGCGCCTGGCCGTTCCCGTGCTGCCGGGCGCTACCGATACCCGCCGGGCGGTGTGGGAGGGGTGGTATCCCGCCTTGCCTCACGCCCTACGGACGCTCCCCGATGAAAAGCCGTGGGAAATCATCACCCTGGCCTCAGCGCGGCGCGTCGCTGGGGGGAGGGTCGAGGAGCGGCTGTTCGATTCCCTCGAATTCAAAGTGCTGTACTCGGACGCTGCGGACCACGCCCCGCCGCGTATCGGCGCCGTCACCACCATCACGCAGTCTGGCCAGGTCGTCGTGCGCGTCGCCGCCTCTGACGGGGAGACGAGCGTCTGGCGCGTCCTGGTGACCGGAACCACCGAGAGTGCCAGCGGGCAGGGTGAATGGCAAAGCTGGGCGCTGGAGCGAGACGGCGATAGCTGGGTCCGCGACATTCCCCTGAGCGGCGGTACGTTCACCTTTGTCGTCCAGGTGGCGGATGCGGCAGGGAACGTGGCTGTGGACGACAACGGCGGCCGCTACTACACTGTCTCACCCTGAAGGCGAGCGCGGGCCTGACGACGAAACGCGAAAAGCCGCTGGCTCTCGGCATTGGTCAGCGGCCGATCGCGGTCAGTGAACAAGGCCAGGATCGCGGGCGGCACGCGGCTCAACTCGTCGCGGAGCAGCGTCATGGTCTCCGGATCGCCGCTCAGATTGTGCACCGGCAGGACATCCGCCAGCGTCAACGGGCCGCCATCTATGGCCGGACCAATCGGTGTTGAGAGCGAGACGGTGCGGCTGTTGCTGGCCCGCCGCGCCTCATTCATCATGCAGCGGGAGGCCACCAAGGCCCAGTTGCACGGCTCCGGCAGCCTACCCCGTCCGGCGAGATAGAGGGCTTTGTTGGCGGCGACATCATCCGAGACGCCGCGCCGCTTCAGCTCAGTCAGGGCGATGCGGAACGTCGTCCAATTGTATTGCCCCGGTCGGTTGTCCTCGTTCGCATCGGTCAGCGGGACGGGGGTGACGTCTGTCATGGCGGTGACCTCCTTGTAGTTCCTCGTCTACAGGCAGTCTACCGCCAGGTCGAGTCGGCGAGTCTCAATCCAGTCTCAGCGTCGTGATGTGACAATCACCATCTGGGAGCCACAGATAGAGAAAGGGCGAAATGTCCAAGTGAGGACATTTCGCCCTTTTGCGTGAACGCCCCTCATAAATTGAGTTGTTGCGGGGTAGATATAGAGATGACACCTCATATCAGGCTCATCCTACACGCGACACCCACAGGCAAGAAGAAGGGGGTTATGCCATGCGACGCGACCGACTCACGTCAATGATTGCCCTGGTATGTGTTCTTTCCGTCGCCCTCATATTTCTCTCGGCAAGCGGAGCAGGCGCTCAAATAGCCAATCCGCCCGATCCCGACTCGAAACTCGACCCCGCGCTCCATCTTTCTCTGAAGCTGAACAGTGAGATGACGCGGCTGAGCAGCCTCAGTGCAACAGATGAGGCGGCCCAGCAGCAACTGGAAACCTATGCAGCCATGGCGCGAGGACTGCAACAGAACATTGGGGTGCGGCTGACAGGCGCTGCGCCGGGCGCCAACGTCCTGGTCACGGTCAAGGACAACGGCGAGGCTCTCAAGGCGCTGGGCGTCGAGGTTCAGGGCCAGGTGGGCGACGTGGTCTCCGCCTACATTCCCTTGACGCGCTTGAACGAGGTGGCCGCCGACCCGGCGGTCGTGTCTATTGGGGCCGCGCATCTGTTGACGCCAACCCTGGACGTGAGCGTGCCTGACATCGGCGCGCCCGAGGTCTGGCAGAACCACGGCACGAAGGGCGGCAACGCCCTCGTGGCTGTGATTGACAGCGGGATTGACATCTTCCATCCCGATCTGATCCAGCCCGATGGCCGCACCCGCATCAAGTATCTGCTCGACTTCTCCGACCCCGGCGATCCCGACAGCGACGGGCAGCTCAACGGCCCGGTCTACGGCGGGACGGTCTATACAGAGGATGACATCAATGCTGCGCTCGCCAATCCGGGGCTGTTTGTGGAAAGCAAGGACACCCCCAAGGACGTTCCCGACAACAGCTCGACAACCTCGTCCATCTTCCTCACGCAGGACATGACCGTCAACTCTCTGTCCGTTGACCTGTCTATTTCCCACCCCTTTGTCGGCGACCTGCGCGTGACACTGCGCTGCCCCTCCGGCACAACGGTTACGCTCCGGGATAGGACGGGCGACGACCGGCTCGACGTGATCGGCGTCTTCCCGGTGACAACGTGCAACGGGCAGAGCGCAAAGGGGGAGTGGCGGCTAACGGTATCGGACGGTCAGGCATCGCACACAGGGACGCTGAACTTCTGGGCGCTACACATCAACCAGCGCGTTCGTGCGACGGATCAACGCGGCCACGGGAGCCACGTCGCCGGCATCGCCGCCAGTAATGGCCGGGCGACAACGAGCGGCCAGCCGGGTGTCTATCTCGGCGTCGCGCCCGAAGCCGAGATCATCGCCGTGCGTGGGCCGCGTAACTTTCTCGACGGCTTCCTCGCCAGTGACGAGGTGAATGCGCTGGCCTGGATAGATCAGAAAGCCCAGGAGCTTGGCCGGCCCTACGTTGTCAACATGAGTTTTGGTGGCCACGGCGGACCGCACGACGGCACAAGGCCCGATGAGCGCGCCATTGACAACCTCGTCGGCCCCGGCAAGCCAGGCAAAGCCGTGGTCGTCTCGGCCGGCAACGAGGGCGACCTGGGTATCCACGCCAGTGGGCGCGTCGGCCAGGGAGGCGCAGCGACGCTGTCGGTCAACATGCCCGCGGGTGGCTTGTTCATCGCCGACCTCTGGTACAAAGGGAGCGACACGTTCGGGCTGGGCTTCCGCAGCACGACAGGTGCTACGGCCGACCCCATCTCCCTGCCGCCCGGTAACAACGGCTGCTGGCAATCCACCCTCAACTACTGGATCACCTGCATAGATCACGTCGCCAACAATCCCTACAACGGAGACAAAGAGGTCTACGTCATCGTTCTCGCCTATCGCACCGGCCGCTGGGATATCTACCTCCACGGCAACGACGTCTCCAATGGGCGCTATGACGCCTGGCTCGTGGGGTCCTCCACGGGCAATTACCATTGGGACATGCCCGACAATCAGATGCGCGTCAGCATGCCCGGCACCGCGCGGAATGCTATCACTGTCGGCTCCTACACCACGCGCACGTACTGGCGCGACGCCCAGGGCAACCTGAGAACAACCACAGGAACGGCGGGCGGGCTGACTTCGTTCTCTAGCGACGGCCCGACGCGCGATGGCCGCCAGAAACCGGACCTGGTCGCCCCCGGCCACATTATCTGCTCGACGCTATCCGGCCAGGCCGGTCTGGGTGCTTTTGGCTCCGTGTACCAGGCGACGAGCGAGTTGTGCGCCGATGGCCGGCACATCGCCCTGAGCGGCACCTCAATGGCTGCGCCCCACGTCACGGGCAGTGTCGCGCTGCTGCTGTCGCTGAACCCCCACCTGGATGCGGCGCAGATCAAGGATGCTCTGACGCGGACGACGCGGCGCGAGCCGGCCATGGGAACCCTGCCGAACAATCGCTGGGGCTACGGTAAGCTCGACATCGCTGCTGCGGCTGACAGTATCCCGATACCCGCCCAGGCGACAGACACACCGACAACCACGGCCACGAGCACGGCTACCTCGACCTCGACGGCCACGGCGACGTCTACGCCAACGTCTAGCCCAACGGCGACGAGCACCTTGACCGCCACGCCCACATCGTCGGCGACGAACACGCCCACACCCACGGCGACCAGTATGCCCGGTGTGACCGTGACGCCCACCGCGACGGCGAGCGCCACGGCCACGGCCACTCCAACACTGACGGCCACGTTGCCCAACACAACCACGGCGACGCCCACGGCGACGAGGACCCAAACCGCGACCCCGACCGCGACGGCCAGGCCGCGCATCTGCTCCCAGCCCTATTGTCTGGCTTTCCCGCTCATCATGAAGCGCGGCAACGAGAACCTCGCGCCCGACAGCCCGACCCTGTCCTTCTCGCAGCCAGCCCGCGATACGATCCACCTGACATGGAGACCTGCCGCGCGGGCCACCGCTTACCGAGTGTGGCAGCTCAATGCCCCTGACGGGCCCCAGGTGCTGTACTCAGGCGTGGACACCGACTTTACCCTGACCGGCCAGTCCGTCGGTGCGTATGTCTTCTCCATTGATGCAATGAACATGTGGGGCGTCACGCCGAGCAACAGCGTCACCGTTGTCGTGCAGCCACCGCCCACGGCAACCGCCACGCCTATCCCAACCCCGACCAACACGCCGGTCCCGTCCGGTCCACCGACGAAGCTGTACTCCGTGGCCGACGCAGTCATCCTACAAGCGGCGCCCAATGCGAATGCCGGGACGACGTATGACATGGGGATCGGCTACGAAGAGTGCCGGTTCACCAGCGCCTTACGCAGCCTCGTCAGCTTCGACCTGTCAGCTGTGCCACGCAATGCCAACATTGCCGACGCCAAGGTCTATCTCTTCCTTGAAGAGTCGTGTGCCATCTCAGGGAAGTCCTACCCGGTCTCCGTGTACCCGGTGAACGCTCCGTGGGACGAAACTCGCGTCACTTGGAATAACCAGCCGCCGATAGGGGCAGTTGTGAGTACGACGACTATCCCCGGCCAGCATTGGAGCTATTACGGCTTCGACGCCACATCCCTCGTTCAGAAGTGGGTGTCCGGCGTTCAGCCCAACAACGGCATAATGGTGCGCTCGCTCGAATACTCGGGTAACGATACGGCGAGCCTCTCCTTCTTCACGCGGGAGTTCCCAGACGCGAACTACCGCCCCTATCTTGCGATTACCTACGTTGGGCAGGCCGCGTCAGCAGACCCAGCGCCGCCAGCCACCCGGCCGACGGTAGACGACGGCGGAACGAGCCTGCGTGACCTGGCCGTGTCGCTCCTGGATCGCCTGACAGCGCCGAGCGCGCCGGGCAAGGCCAGCGAGTCTTTGCTGCCCTAAGGATGGTCTATCATGTACACCTACCGCGTGCTATGGCTAGCGATTGTTGCGGCGGTTTGGCTGGCGCTGTCCCCTGTCGCGCACGCGCAGGGGGCAGCGCGAGAATACACAGGCTACCAGGTGATGAACCTGGCGACTTGTAGCGGCTGTGATGCCCACGTGCGCGTGGACTACTACGGCCCCAGCGGCGGCGCGCCGGTGAAGACCCAGAATGTCACCATCGCTCCTGGCGCTTCCGCCAACGTGCAGCAGAAGACGGAGACCGACCTGCCAGCGGGTGTGTACTCGGCCGTCCTCAGCTCCGACCAGCCCATCGCGGCCGTCGTCGGCCAGATCGAGTCCGACCCTAGCACGAGCGCCCTGGTCTACCAGGCCCCGTTCTCGGACTACACGGGCATCAGCCTCGGCTCGACCACGGTCAGCCTCCCCTCGATGGAAGTCAACTGGTACGGCATCGACTCGCTGGCGCGCATCCAGAACGTGGGTGATTCGCCCGCGACGGTGACCATCCAGTACAAGGCGGCGAGCATCGGCGGCGCTCTGGCCGGCAACCCGTCCATTCAGGCCAAGACGTACACTATTCCGAAGTACGCGGCCATGACCCTCGACCCGACCCAGGACGCTGGCTCCCTCGTCGCCAGGACTGGCTCGTTCCAGAACCGCTTCTTTGGCTCGGCGGTGGTCACGTCTGACCAGCCCCTGGCGGCGATCGCCAACGAGACCGACATCACCAAGCGCATGAAGTTCACGTACAACGGCTTCGGCGATGCGGACTCTGGCACCGAACTGCTGGCCCCTGCTGTCTTCTGGAACTGGTATGGGACGTTCACGTCGCTGGCCGTCGCCAACCCGACCAGCTCGACCTGTAGCGCCACCATCACCTACACGGCCGGCGCGAACAGCAAGCTGATCGGCGGCGCCGATGGCGCGGGCCAGACCAAGCCGGTGACGTTCAGCCTGGCTCCTGGCGAGTCCCGCACGGCCTACGAAGGCGCGGCGAATCAGAGCGACCTGGCTGACAAGTTCCAGATCTTCAACGGCGCCGCCCGCATCACCTCCAGCTGCAAGCTGGTGGCGAAGGTCAACCAGACCCAGTCCCGCGCCAACGCCGACGGCCAGCTCCCGTCAGGCAGCTACAACGCCGTGCCCGTCGCCGCGCTGACGACGACGGTAGCGGCGCCTCTGATCCAGGCCAACTGGTATGGGTACTTCACTTCCCTCCAATGCGCCAACGCGGACACGGCGACTCCGGCGTCAATCCGCATCGAGTATCGCGCTGCCGACTCCAACGAGGTGCGCACGGTGCATCACATGATTCCGGCGGGCGGCAGTGTGACGATGTACGAGGGCCAGTGCCTCGGCGAGATATTCAGTGACCTCGCGTGCCAGCCCGATGTTCACTTCAATGGCAGCGCGATCATCACATCTGAGGGGCGACAGAAGATCGCTTGCACCGTGAATGAGGTCGGCCCGGTCCATAATGGCGACAACATGAGCACCTATAACGGCATAAACATCGCGCCGTGAACGTAGCGTCGAGGTCGGGCTGGCGAAGGGCGCTAGTCGTGCAGCACCGTCTAGCGCCCGTAAGTTGCGGTATGCCAAGTCGAGATGCTAAAGAACGGGTAGCTCTACACGATAGCGTGGAGACCCCCCTCTGCTCCCCCCGCCGGCGGGGGGATGGGGGGGTGAATTCGGCTCTTCCACGCTATACTGTGGAGCTACCAAAGAACGCATCGAAGGTCAAGAGATTGGGGTTATCCGCTGAGTCGAGAACGTCATGAATACTATCCAGCCACACGTCAGGTGCGCGACCTCCTCCTGCGCGCCCTCCACGACACCGAGCGCGGCTACGGCGACTGCCCCATCACCATCGCCGACGA
>JAXLWK010000012.1:0-185897 GCA_046328525.1 Anaerolineae bacterium | reverse complement strand
CGCACGAAAAAGAGGGAGGATCGCGGGGGCCTGCGGCCCCCACAGCCCCCGCATGGGCAAAGTGCAAAGATAGAGGCCACCCCCTGTAGCGCCGACTTTAGTCGGCATCTTGGAGCGCCGACTGAAGTCGGCACTACAGGGAGCTACATGAGGCCACAGAGGGCCTTGGCTACGCCCACTTCACGAGGCCGAGGGCCTGAGCGTGGGGCAGATCCGGATTCGCCGGCAGGATGCGCACGCCGTAGGACAGGCTGCCGCCGTCCACCGCCACGATGTCGCCGGTGTACACGAGCGCCCCGTCCTGCTGCGCCGTCTGCGCCAGGCGGTTGACCACAAGCTCGCGCCCCTGCGCCTTGCCGTCCGTTTCCCACACCACCGCCTCGACCGCCACATCCTCCGGCTTGAGCGAGCCGAGCCAGACATAGGCGCGCACCGGGATCTTGTCGCCCACGGTGAGCTGGCCCTCGCGCGGCGCGTCCACGGCGAACTTCACCTGCGGCCACGCCGCTTCGACCTGGGCGCACCAGTGCATGAGGTTCCTGGCTGCGGCGTAGTCGTTCTGCGCCATGTGCGCGCCGGCGTTCAGCGCCGGAATGTAGAGCTGCGTGGTGTAGTCCTTGTTCATGCGGCGGGCGGTGAAGCGCCACGTCAGCGAGCGCAGGGCGTCCTTGGCATACGCCAGGTAGCGCGTCGGCAGGCCATCGCTGTCGCGCTCGTAGAACGCCGGGACGATCTCGTTCTCCAGGGTCTCGTACAGCGAGAGCGCGTCGGCCTCGCTCTGCGTCGCTTCCTCGGGGTACTGCCGCCCCTGCCCGATGGCCCAGCCGTTGGTACCGTTGTACCCTTCAAGCCACCAGCCGTCCAGAACGCTAAAGTTGGGGATGCCGTTGAGGGAGGCTTTCATGCCGCTCGTCCCGCTGGCCTCGCGCGGGCGCATCGGCGTGTTCAGCCAGATGTCCACGCCCTGCGTCAGGTAGTGGGCCATCTCCATGTCGTAGCCTTCGAGAAAGACGATCTTCCCGGCGAACTCGGGCGTGCGCGACAGCTTGTAGATGTACTGGATGAGGGCCTTGCCCGGCTCGTCGGCCGGGTGCGCCTTGCCGGCGAAGACGAACTGCACCGGCTGGCCCGGCTTGTTGAGGATGCGCAACAGGCGCTCCATGTCGTGGAACAGGAGCGTGGCGCGCTTGTACGTGGCGAAGCGGCGGGCGAAGCCGATGGTCAGGGCGTTGGGATCGAGAATATGGCCGGCCTCGGCGATGGCCTTGGGGCCTTCGCCCAGTGAGGCGCGGTGCGCCGCGACGCGCCGGCGCACGTCCTGCGCCAGGCGCTGCTTGAGGGACGTGTGTACCTGCCACAGCCGCGCGTCGGGGATCTTGTCCACGTCGGCCCATAGCGCGGGATCGTCAAGGCGGTCGTACCAGTCGTCGCCGAAGCACTCGCGGAACAAGTCGGCCAGGGGGCGGCCCAGCCAGGTCGCGGTATGGACGCCGTTGGTGATGGCCCCAATCGGCACTTCTTCGACCGGCGTCTCGGCCCACAATCCATTCCACATGGCGCGGGACACCTGGCCGTGGAGCTGGCTGACACCGTTAACGTGGTTCGCCAGGCGCAGCGCCAGCACCGTCATGCTGAACGTCGGCCCCCACGGCTGCTCCAGGCGCGCCAGGTTCATGAACCGCTCGCGGTCAATGCCCAGGCTCGGCCAGTAGGCGCTGAAGAACGTGTCCATCAGGTCGAGACCGAACGCCTCGTTGCCGGCGGCCACCGGCGTGTGCGTCGTGAACACGTTGCTGGCGGCAACCGCCTGCTGCGCCTCGTCGAACGTCAGGCCCTCCTCGCTAATAAGTTCGCGGATGCGCTCCAGACCGAGGAACGCGGAGTGGCCTTCGTTCATGTGCCAGACGTTGGGCGAGATGCCCAGCGCCCGCAACGCGCGCACGCCGCCGATGCCCAGCACAACCTCCTGGGCGATGCGCAGGGCGTGGTCGCCGATGTACAGGCGCGCGCCCAGGTCCCGGTCGCCGGGTTGGTTTGGGTCCACGTCGGTGTCCATCAGGAACACGGGGATGCGCCCGACCTGGATGCGCCAGACCTTGGCGTACACGCGGCGGCCCGGCAGGTCTACGTGGATGACGACCTCGCGGCCTTTAGGGTCGGTCGCCACCGTGACAGGCATCTCTGAGAAGTCCATCTTCTCGTAGACGGCTTCCTGGACGCCGTCGGGGTTGATATGCTGCACGAAGTAGCCCTGCGGGTAGAGGAAGCCAACGCCGACGACGGGGAGGTCGAGGTCGCTCGCCTCCTTGCAGTAGTCACCGGCCAGGACGCCGAGACCGCCGGAGTAGATGGGCAGCGACTGGGCCAGGCCGAACTCCGGCGAGAAGTATGCGATGGAGAAGTCCTTGAGATCGGGATAGGTGCGGCGGAACCAGGTGTCGTCCGCGCTCATGTAGCTGTCGAAGGCGGCCATGACGCGGTCGTAGCGCGCCACGTAGTCGGGGTCCTGGCTCATCGCCAGCAGCCGCTTCGACTCGACGAGACTGAGCAGCCGCACCGGGTTGAGGTTCACCTGACGCCACAGGTCAGGATCGAGGTCCTGGTAGAGCTGACGCGCGTCGGAGTTCCACACCCACCACAAGTTATACGCGAGGGAACGCAACCGCCCGATGCGGTCAGGCACGACTGGGAAGACTGAAAAACGACCAAAGGATTGCACTAGACCTCCGTGGGTCCGCGATAATCTGACTAACGACGGCAAAAGGCGCGCTACGGAACGCTCGCGCGTCCCGGGCGCACACACCGGCGCATGGCTCCGGCTGGCTTCTATTCTAGCACAAGTCAGGAGGGTTGGACAAAGATGACTCATGTGGCGGGGGAGTAGAGACGCGGTAGACCGCGTCTCTACTCCCCGTTTGAGGCGCTGGAGATGGCTCTCCAGCGCCAGCCCTATTGCGGCAATAAGCAGTTGATCATCATAAGTCGTTCTTGGGCCTTGGGAACGACCAAAGCTGTCACAACAAAACGTTCACCTCATGTGTAACAACTCAATCCTACCAGTCTCACCCCTCGGCGGTGAGCTTCTCGTAGTCGGCGGGCGCGAGCAGACTCTCCAGCTCGGCGGCGGCGCTCGGCTCGACAACGATCATCCAGCCGTCGCCATACGGGTCCGAGTTGACAATCTCCGGGCTACCTTCCAGCGCGCCGTTGACCTCGACCACCGTGCCGGTGATGGGTGAGTACAGGTCCGACGCCGCTTTCACGGACTCGACGACGCCGAACATCTTGCCCGCCCGGATCTCCTTGCCGACCTGGGGCAGCTCGACGTAAACAACGTCGCCCAACTGCGCCTGGGCATACTCCGTGATGCCGACGCGCACCAGATTGCCCTCGGTCTTGGCCCACTCATGCTCTTTCGTGTACTTGCGGTCGCCAGGCACCTGGCCGGCCATTGTAGCCTCCTTGTGGTAGGAATGCTTGGGTATTGAGATGCTGTGCGATAGAGGGCGAGCGCGGCCCGCCCTCAGCTGATCCTACATGTGCAGCGGCGCGCCGACGATGCCGAGACTCGCCTCGTGGATCACCTCCGACAGGGTCGGATGCGCGTGAATCGTGTGGATGATCTCTTCGACGGTCAGCTCGTTCGTCCGCGCCAGCGCCAGCTCGTGGATCATCTCGGTGACTTCAGGCCCAACCATGTGAACGCCCAGGATTTCGCCGTACTTGGCGTCGGCGACGATCTTGACGTAGCCCTCGGTGTTGCCTAGGGCGCGGGCGCGGCCGCTGGCCGAGAATGGGAACTTGCTCACCTTGACGTCGGCCACAGTCTCGCGCGCCTTCGCCTCGCTCAGCCCGATGCTGGCAACCTCCGGATGGCTGTACGTGCAGCTCGGAATATTGTCCCAGTGCATCGGCGCGGGGTTCAGGCCGGCGATATGCTCCACGGCGATCACGCCCTCGTGCATCGCCTTGTGGGCCAGGCGCGGCCCCTTGACGACGTCACCGATGGCGTAGATGTTCGGGACGTTGGTCTGGAGGTAGTCGTTGACGCCGATCACGTTGCCGCGTCCAATCTCGATGCCCAACGCCTCCAGGCCCAAGTTTTCGGTGTTACCGACGTTGCCCGCCGCCATGAGCAGCAGGTCGCCCTCGACCTCGCGCGTCTGGTCGCCCGTGGTGACCTTCACCACGACGCCCTCGCCGCGCGCCTCCGCGCCGTCCACGCGGGTGTTGAGGTTGATCTCGACGCCCCGCTTCTGGAGCGCCTTCTGCAACGCCGCGCCGGACTCGGCGTCTTCGAGGGGGAGAACCTGCCCCATCATCTCGAAAATCACGCACTGCGTCCCGTAGGCGCTGTAGACGGTAGAGAACTCGCAGCCGATCGCGCCCGCGCCCATGATGAGCAGCCGCTTTGGCGGCTCGGGCAGGGCGACGGCCTCTTTGCTCGTGATGATCGCCTTGCCGTCCACCGTCACGCCCTTGGGGACGAAGGGACGCGCGCCCGTGGCGACGATCATGGCGCGCGCCTTCAAGTCGCGCATGCCGTCCGGCCCCTCGACGCGCATCGTGTTGGCGTCCACGAGACTGCCGCGCCCCTTGACCACCTCGACCTTGTTCTTCTTGAACAGGAACTCGATGCCCTGGCGCGACTGGCGCACGACGCGCTCGGCGCGCTTGACGCCGGCCGGCCAGCTCACCTGGATGTCCTTCGCCTCGACGCCGAACTGATCGGCGTTGCGTATCAACTCCAGCACCTCGGCATTGCGCAGGAGCGCCTTCGTCGGGATGCAGCCCCAATTGGTGCACACCCCGCCGATGTCGCCCTGCTCCACCACCGCGACGCGCAGGCCGAGCTGGCCGGCGCGAATGGCGGCGATGTAGCCCCCCGGCCCGCTGCCGAGGATGACCACATCGTATTGTTGTTCGGCCACGGAATGACCTCCTAAATGTAACAATCTACAGTCAAGAATATCTTAAAGAGACGTAACGAAGTGACGAGGTGACGGAGTGAAGCCACATCGTCACGTCGTCACCTCGTCACTTCAACTCACAGCACCAGACGCCGCGGGTTCTCCAACATCCCCTTGAGCGTTTGCAGGAAACGCGCCGCCATCGCGCCGTCAATCACGCGGTGATCGGACGACAGAGTGACCCGCATCACCTGGCGCACCGCGATTTCACCATTCCGCGCCGTCACCTCCGGCAGCGTCGAGCCAACGGCCAGGATGGCGGCCTCCGGCGGGTTGATGATAGCGGTGAACTGCTCCACCCCCATCGGCCCCAGGTTGGAGACAGTGAACGTGCCGCCGCCCAGGTCGTCGGGCTTGAACTTGTTGGTGCGCGCCCGCTCGACCAACGCGCGCACCTCCTGGGAGAGCTGCGAGATAGTCTTGGCGTTGGCATTGCGCACGACGGGCGTCAACAGCCCCTCGTCGAGGGCGACAGCGATGCCCAGGTTCACCTGGGGGTGGCGCGTGACGCCCTGGTCGCTGATGGTCACGTTGATCTCCGGGTGCTTCGCCAGGGCCGACGCCACCGCCTTGAGCACCACGTCGTTGACGCTGACCTTGACGCCCTCAGGCTCCAGGATCGCGTTGATCTCGTCGCGCCACGCCAGCGCCTCCGTCATGTCAATGGCGACGGTGACGAAGAAGTGCGGGCTGGTCTGGTAGCTCTGCTGCAAGCGCTGGGCGATCACCTGGCGCATGCGCGAGAACGGGATGGTCTCGCCGGTCGGCGCGGGCGACGGGGCTGGGGCGGATGGGGCCGCGGCCGCCGCAGGCGCTGGGGCCTGGGTAGGCGCCGCTTGAGCGGCCGGCGCCACCGCGCCGCCCTGCCCCTTTTGCGCCTCGATCGCCTCTTCCACATCGAGCTTGACGATGCGGCCGCCCGGCCCGGTGCCTTTCACCCGGCGCAGGTCAAGGCCGGCGTCCTCGGCGATCCGCCGCGCGATGGGCGACACGCGCAGCTCGCCGGCGGCCGCGCCGCCATTTTGACCCGGCGCGGTGGCGGCAGCAGCCGGGGCCGGGGCCGGCGCGGCCGCCGTTTGGGGCGGCGGAACTTGAGCGCCCGCGGACGGCGGCGGCGCGGGCGGTGTGACCGTAGACGCCTGGGCCGCTGGCGCGGGCGCCGCGCCATCAGCCGCCGCGTCCAGTTTCTCACCCTGGTGCAGGAGGATGGCGATGGGCGCGCCGACCGGCAGGGTCTCACCCGGCTGCGCCATGATCTTGCCGACGGTGCCGCTGTCGAACGCCTCGATCTCGATGTTGACCTTGCCGGTCTCGATCTCGGCCAGGGCCTGCCCCTTCTCGACCGCGTCCCCGACTTTCACTTTCCAATTGACGATGGTGCCCTCGGTCATGTCGTAGCCCATCTTAGGCATGACAACTTCGGTCGGCACGGCACACTCCTTACACATCTCGCAGCGCCCGGCGCACAACCGCGACGCTGCGAAGCTCACACTAACGGATAACGCGCATTTCCCGCAGCTTATCTATCACATTCTGTGGCTTAGGCATGGCGGCCTGTTCCAGCTCGCGGGCATATGGCAGCGGAACCTCGGCCAGCCCCACGCGCTCGATCGGCCCGTCCAGGTAGTCGAACGCCTCGCGCATGACCGTCGCCGCGATCTCCGCGCCCACGCCATACGACTGCCAGTCCTCTTCGATGATGACGCCGCGGTTCGTCTTCTTGATCGACTCGATCACCGTCGCCGCGTCCCACGGGCGCAGGCAGCGCAGGTCAATGACCTCGGCGTCCACGCCCATCTTGGCGAGCTGCTCCGCCGCCTGCATGGCGACGAGCACCATGCGCGAGTACGAGATGAGCGTCACGTCCTTGCCCGGCCGGGCGACGCGCGCCACACCAATCGGGGTTGTGAAGTCGCCCTCCGGCACCTCACCGCGCGTGCGGTAGAGGCCGGTGCTTTCGATGAAGAGGATCGGGTCGTCCTGGCGCAGCGCCATCTTCATGAGACCCTTGGCGTCGGCCGGGAAGGCCGGCGTCAGAACCTTCAGCCCCGGCGCGTGGGCAAAGTAGACCTCGAAGTTCTGGGCGTGGGTCGCGCCGAGCTGAGCGCCGGCGCCGCCGGCGGTGCGGAAGATGACCGGCGCTTTGACCTTGCCGCCGAACATGTAATGCACCTTCGCCGCGTGATTGATGATGGCGTCCATCGCCAGCAGGGCGAAGTTGATAGTCATGATCTCGCACACCGGGCGCATGCCGCCCATCGCCGCGCCTGTCGCCACGCCGGCGATGCCGCCCTCGGCAATCGGCGTGTCCCGCACGCGCTGCGGGCCAAACTCATCGCACAGACGCCCGGTCACGGCGTAGGAGCCGCCGTAGGCGCACACATCCTCGCCCATGATAAAGATACGCTCGTCGCGATTCATCTCCTCGCGCAGCGCATCTGTAATCGCCTCAAGATAGGTTCGTACAGGCATGGAATCCTCGTGGCTTACTTCGTCCAGCCGTCTTTCGTCAGGATGGCTGCGTTGGGAAGCTCTGGCTGATCTACGTACACGTCCGTGTAGAGGGCGCTGAGCGGCGGGGTGGGGCTGGCCTCGGCGAAGCGCACCGCCTCCTCGATCTCGCGGCGCACGTCATCCTCCATCTTGCGCGCCGTGCGCTCGGAGATGACGCCCTCCTCGATGAGGCGCTGGCGGAACAGGGCGATCGGATCGCGGTGGCGCCAATGCTCTTCTTCTTCCTTTTCGCGGTAGCGCACCGGGTCGGCCATGGAGTGGCCGCGGAAGCGGTACGTCACCGTTTCCACGAACGTCGGCCCCTGGCCGGAGCGGCTGTACTCGACGGCCTGCTTCATAGCCTCGTAGACGGCCATCACGTCCATGCCGTCCACGCGGACGGCCGGGATGTCGTAGGCCGCTGCCTTCGCCGAGATGTCCTGCACGGCGGAGTGGGTCTTGACCGCAGTGCCCATGCCGTACTGGTTGTTCTCGACGATGAAGATGCACGGGACATTCCAGAGCTTGGCAATGTTGAGCGACTCGTGGAAGTAGCCGTTGGCCGTGGCGGCATCACCCATGATAACGGCCACCACGTGCCCCTCTTTACGCTGCTGAAAGGCGAAGGCGACGCCGACGGCGAGCGGAATCTGGCCGGCCACGATGGCGTAGCCGCCCCAGTACCCGTTCTCGTAGTCAAAGAAGTGCATCGAGCCGCCCTTGCCGTGCACCAGCCCCGTGGTCTTGCCGAACAGCTCGGCCATGGACGCCTTCACATCCGCGCCCTTGGCGATAGCGTGGCCGTGGTCGCGGTAGTGCGACATGAGCACGTCGCCCGGCTCCAGGGCGGCGGCGATGCCCACGGCGTTCGCCTCCTGGCCGTTGTACAGGTGCACGAAGCCGGCGATGCGGCCACGCGCGTACCACTCGGCGGTCTTGTCCTCAAACTCTCGAATGAGCATCATCTGCCGGAGCATGTCCCGCAGTTTGGCTTTGCTTAACGTGTGGATCTCCGTCGCAGCAGCCATGCGCCTTGTCCTCCCTCGATCCAGATGTATAGAACCGCGCCGGCCTGCCGAGCGTGATGGCTCATCGCATACGCGGCGCGCATGAGCGTCCGTTGCCCCTTTGACACGCAGCCGCGCGGCGTCAAGCCGCGCGTCGCATGCGTGGAGAATTGCAGAATAACGGGTAACATAGTGATTATAGGCGAGCGTGTCAAACCGGTCAAGCGACTTTCAGCGCCAGAACACTTATCTAGTTCTCATGCGTTGTTTACCTCTTCTTCAGGCTTTTAGGATATTTTGTACGAGATTGGTTTATGCACAGGAGATAACATGGTTCGATCAATGATTGTGGTAGCGCTCGCCCTGGTCGCCCTCGTCGTGGCAGCCTGCGGTGGCGCCAACACGGCGGCTCCAGCGTCCGCCCCGGCTGCCGCGCCTACCACAGCCCCCGCCGCCAAATCTCAACCCGCTGCGCCAACGACGGCGCCCGCTCAACCAACCGCCGCCCCGAAGGCGGCCGCGCCCACGACGGCGCCGGCTCAACCAACCGCGGCCGCGAAGACCGCCGCCCCGACAACAGCCGCCGCGGCGGCCCCCGCCGCAAGCGCCGCCGGCGCCCTTAGGCTGACCCTCGTTCCGGATGGCAGCGAGGCGCGTTTCCTCGTCAAGGAGCAGCTGGCCGGCAATAACCTGCCCAACGATGCCGTGGGCAAGACCAAGGGCGTCAAGGGTACGATCGTCATCGGGCAGGATGCCAAGGTTGACAAGGGCCAGTCGAAGATTATTGTGGACGTCAACTCGCTCGCAACCGACCAGCCCATGCGCGACGGCTTCATCAAGCGCAGCACGCTGGAAACGGACAAGTTCCCCACCGCCGAGTTCGTGCCGACCGAGGTCAAGGGCCTGCCGACGCCGCTGCCCAAGTCCGGCCCCCTGACCTTCCAGATCACCGGCGACATGACTGTTCACGGCACGACGAAGCCCGTTACCTGGGATGTGACAGGCACGGTGGATGGCAATACATTCAAGGGCACGGCCAAGACGGCGGTGCAATTTGCCGACTTCGGCATGAATCAGCCCAGGGTGCCGCGCGTCCTGAGCATTGAGGACAACATCCGTCTCGAGATAGACACCCAGTTCAACATCGGCTGACGCGACGAGGCGAGAGAGAAAAAGGGAGGGCGTAGAGTCACGCGTGACCCTACGCCCTCCCGTCATTTAGTAGTCAAAGCCCTTCTGGGCCAGGATACCGCTCTGGTAGGGGTGCTTGATCTCGCGCATCTCCGTCACCAGGTCGGCGCGCTCGACAAGCTCCGGCGGCGCGCCGCGCCCGGTCATGAACAGGTGCAGGTAGCTCGGCTTGGCGTCAATGAGCGCCAGCACGTCCGCCACGGGCAGCAGGCCGGTCTGCATCGCCACGTTGATTTCGTCGAGCACGATCATGTCCCACTCGCCCGACGCCATCCCGTCCCGCGCCAGCCCCAGCGCCTCGGCCGCCGCCTGCCGGTGCACCTCCTCCGGCAACTGGTCGCCCATGATCTTGTAGAAGCCCGCGCCCATGCGTTCCAGCCGCACGCCTGGCAGGTAGCCGACGCCGACCATTTCCCCGTACTGCCACGTCCCCTTGATGAACTGGACGATCAGCACCTTCCAGCCGTAGCCGACGGCGCGCACGACCGTACCCAGCGCCGCCGTTGTCTTCCCCTTGCCATCCCCCGTGTTCACCGCGACAAGACCGCGCCGCCGCTCGCGCGGTGGGGTGCGCAGCGTCTCCTGCTCGACCATGATGACTCCTTAGGATGAAAGCGTGTGCCGCTATTGTGATGTAGGCAGGGGGTCAATTCTTTCGCGGGGAGGGTCAGTCCGATGGGCGATCCGCCGGCTTCTGCGTCTGAGCCGCCTGTTCCCTCTCCCGGGCGATCTGCTTGTACTTCTGACGGTAGTCATGCCAGGCGGGGCGGGTGGCGTCGGACTCCATGCGCCCCTCGGCCTCGCGGCGGCGGCGCATCTTGGTGGCGAGGCGCTGGCGGTCCTTCATGTAGCTGACCCCCGCCGCCACGGGCCACAGCACAAGCACAATCAGGAAGACATCGAAAAGAATCTGCTGCATAGCGAAACCCCCTCTCCCTTGAAAATAACCCTGGGCTGTCATGCTTCGCTCCGCTCAGCATCCCCGGGTGCTGTGGGGGGGCCCTTCGCTGCGCTCAGGGCGACAGCTGACCTTTATTGTGCCGGCCCATGCCGCCATATGGCATTGGGGCCTCGCAATGACAGCGTGGCGTGTTCTAGTGTCGGCGCATGTGTCACTCGGCTTGAGGGTCTCGTAGTAGTCTATCAACGTTGAATTGAGGGTTATGTAGTGACGACTTTAGTCGTTCTGCGGCCGCAAGAGCGACTGGAAGTCGCCACTACAGTTCTCTCATCGGCCGTATAGCACACCACGACACCGACCAGATCACACAGGACCATTATATCCCGGAAAGACGCCAAACGGAACCGCGCGGCGAAAACCTTTCGCGTGTTTCGCGGGCTTTCGCGGTTTTCGTGCTCCAATCTCTTACCCGGCCAACACACGTATCTCGCTCACCCACTTGATCCACAGCCAGCCGCGTAGATTCGGGTGCGCCAGCCGCAGCGGCGCGCCGTGGGCCGCGGTGAGTGGCTCACCGCCCACGTGCGTCGCCAGCAACGCCTCGCGCGCCTGCGCCAGCGGCAGCGTCACGCTATGTCCCGTCACCGACACCACCTGCACGACCGCCGCATCGTTCGCCGCGCCCGCCAGCACCAGCACGTCGCCCAACCGGGCGCCCGTCCACAGCTGCGCGCTGAACCAGCCGTTGGTGCAGTCCAGCGTCCACGTCTCCGTCGCCTGCGGCAGGGCAGCCAGATCGGCCAGGCCCAGGACGAGCGGCGCGGCCGGCGCGCCTGTCACGCTCAAACGCCAGGCCGCCGCGTCCAGCGTCTGCACCTGGTCCGTGAGCAGCAGCGTCACGGGCATGGCGTTGCCGGTGAACGAGCCGCGCTCCCGCGAGCCTGTGAAGCGCCGCAGCCCGTCCGCCGTCTGCCGCGCGTTGGCGATGGCCGTCAGGCCGAGCCAGGCGACGACTGCCGCTCCCCCCAACACGCCGAGGCGCAGCACCTGCCGCCGCTCGTGGAACAGCCGCGCCGTCGGGCGGCGATACCAGTGGCGGTAGATGTGGACAGCAAACAGCGGCAGCAGCCCCACGGCCATATACCAGTGCAGCAGCAGCGCCGGGTAGCCGAACACACCCCACAGCGGCGTCAGGTTCAGCGTCCACACGACGACGAGGGCGATGGAGCCGAGGGCGGCACCGGCGAGGAGCAGCGACAGCGGGAGAATGGCGCGGCCGCTCCCCGTCCGCAGCTTGCGGCGCGTCGAACGCCAGGCAATCGCCACCTTCCACGGAATGAACGCCAGCAGGGCGAGGCCGACGACGCGGTGAACATCGTAGAGCAGCCCTGCGCCCTGGGAGAGGACGAGCATCAGCAGGCCGCTGGCCGTCAACAGGACGATCAGCGCGAGCAGGCTGATGTTGACCAGTTTCGTCGTCATCCGATCCCCGTCCCGAATCGCAAAGGGAGCGCCGCGCGACGCCCCCTTTGTTCTGGCCTACTTCCGCTTCATGACCGGGATGTCGCCCGCCATGACCGTGTTCTCGTCGGGCGGCCGGGTGTAGTTGATGACGCTGATCTTGGCCGCGATCTGCTGCGCGATCTTGAGATAGGCTTGCGCCGCCGGCGCCTCAGGGTTCACGGCGACGATGGGCTGGCCGATGTCGCCGCCCTCGCGCACGCGCGGGTCAATCGGCACCTCGCCCAGGAACGGGACGCCGAGCTTCTTCGCCATGTCCTGGCCGCCGCCATGCCCAAAGATGTCATAGCGCTTGCCCGTGTCCGGCGCGATAAAGTAGCTCATCGTCTCGACGACGCCGAGCACCGGCACCGCCGGCTTGACGGCGTTGAACGCATCCACGCCGCGAATCACGTCGTCCAGCGCCACGGCTTGGGGCGTCGTGATGATGACCGCGCCGGTGAGCGGGATGCTCTGGGTCAGGCTAAGCTGGACATCGCCCGTACCCGGTGGCATGTCCACGATCAAGTAGTCCAGGTCGCCCCAGTCCACGTCGCTGAGGAACTGGCGAATCGCGCCGTGGAGCATCGGGCCGCGCCAGACGAGGGCCTTGCCCGACGGCACCAGGAAGCCCATGCTCATCACCTTCAGGCCGTAGCCCTCCAGCGGGATAATCTTGTTGTTCTCGGCGTAGGGCCGGTCGTAGATGCCGAGCATCATCGGGATGTTCGGCCCGTAGATGTCGGCGTCCATCAGGCCAACCCGCGCCCCCTGCCCGGCCAGCGCCACGGCAATGTTGACCGCGCTCGTGCTCTTGCCGACGCCGCCCTTGCCGGAGGCGACGGCGACGACGTTGCGCGCGCCGATGTTGATGGTGCGGAAGAGCTGGCTGTCCTTCGGCACGCGCGAGTCGAATTGCAGGTCTACGCTCGTGACGCCCGGCACTTTCAGCAGCGCCTCGTTCACGTCGCTGCGGATACGGTCGCGCAGTGGGCAGGCGGGCGTCGTCAGCACGTAGGTGAGCGACACCTTCCCGCCGTCAATGACGACGTTCTCAACCATCTTGAGCGTCACGATGTCGCGGCCCAGCTCCGGCTCCGGCACGGTAGACAGGGC
Source organism: Anaerolineae bacterium (assembly GCA_046328525.1). Lineage (GTDB taxonomy): Bacteria > Chloroflexota > Anaerolineae > Epilineales > JAHCIE01 > JBDHWG01. The sequence goes on along the minus strand of JAXLWK010000012.1, from coordinate 172,719 downwards.
CGCCATGATCTGGTCGAGGGTCGGGCCGCCGGTATTCGATGCGCCCCCGGACTTGGGCGGCTCCGCTGGCCCCTCCGGCTTGTTTTTCCCAAATCGAAACATTCAATACCTCATTGGTGCATTTTCTATCTTTGCACTTTACCTGGCGGGGGCTGTGGGGGCCTGCGGCCCCCACAATCCTCCCTCCTCTTGTAGGCGGCGTCCACGCCACCTTCACTAAGGGATGGAAAGGAGGGAACTTGGAGGGGCTTCGCCCCTCCAAACTACCCCGACCAAAACGGTGCAAACATAGAGTGAATAATGAGCGAGCAGAGACAGATGGCAGAAATTATAGCATAGTGTCGCCCTTTTTACTATGACGCACGTCATCAAAAATGCGGTAGACGAAGCGCAGCATGCGCTCCTGGTGCTCGATCGACTCCTGCACCTGCGCCCGCGGCCCCACGTGGCCGGCGTCGAACCAGTGCACCTCGATGGGCGTACCGAGCGCGCGCAGCTTTTCCTCGTACATGACCATCGGCCGCGCCGGGCAGCGCGTGTCGTTGCGCCCCTGGATGACAAGCACCGGCGCGCGCACGTGTTCGGCATACGTGATGGGTGAGCTGCGGCGGTACTGCTCGGCGGCGGTTTGCGGCGTCCCGCCTAGCAGCGCCACCTGGTAGCCCTTGAGCGTGTCGGCGGTATCCTCGTACTGAATTGCCCAGTCGGCGATGGCGACGCCGGCCATGCCGCCCGCCCAGAGATCGGGCCGCACCCCCAAGCCCATCAGCGTCAGGTAGCCGCCGTAGGACCAGCCGGTCAGGAAGATCTGATCGGGCCGGGCGATAGCCTGGGCGACGAGCCAGTCACGCCCCGCGACCATGTCCTCCACCTCCCAGTGGCCCAGGTCGCCGTTGATCTTCTCCTGGAAGTCGCGCCCGAACGTGACCGAGCCGCGATAGTTCACGCTGAAGAACGCGAAGCCGTGGTCGAGCCACGCCTGCGCCCAGGGATCGAACGTCTCCAACTGCACCGCCGTCGGGCCGCCGTGGGTGTGCAGAATCGTGGGGAACGGCCCCTCCCCCTCTGGCAAGGCGAGCCACGCCTGGATCGTCGCGCCATCGGACGACGGGAACGTGACCGACTGCCACGGCCGCCCCAGCGGCACGTCGCCCGCCGCCAGGACGGTGCGCCGCAGCGCGCCGCTGTCTCCGTCCAGGGCAATCACCCGGTTCGGGTGCGTCGCGTCGTTCCAGTTAGCGAAGATCTCGCCGTCCGGCGCGAAAAAGACACCGCCGAACGACCCGCCGGGGTGCGCCAGCCGGGTCAGAACGCCCCGCGTGAGATCGTAGGTGTAGAGCTGCTGTTGCGCCCCGTTGACGTGCATCAGCAGCAGGCGCGCGCCGTCCGACGACCAGTCGGCGGGGATCATCTCGCCGCTCATGTCGGCCAGCTCCAGGTCGAGCCGCTCGCCGCTACGCGGGTTCCACAGGAGTGGGCGGCGCACACCACTGCGATTGGTAGCGGCCAGCAGGCGCGGGTCGCCCTCGACCGGCGAGAACATCCTCGGCTCGATGCTCGTCTCCGGCCCATCCCACAGGTCGTCCAACACCGCGCCGCTGTCCACGTCAATGGCGACCAGGCTGTACTGCGGCTTCGCCGAGCGCTCCGTGGAAGCCATGACCGCGATAGCGCCGTCAGCGGACAGCGCCGGCCCCGCGGCGAGCCGCCGTCCATGCCACAGGGCGCGCGGCGTCCCAGGCTCCCCGTTCGGCCCCATGTCCATCACGTACAGGTGGAAGCCCTCGGCGTCCGCCACGGTGAAGCCGAGGCGCGCGCCGGAGCGGCTGATGGCGAGGCCCATCGTGGCGTAAGGCGGCAGGTCCGGCGTGATGTCCTGCGGGGCGCCGCCCTCGAAGGGGACGCGCACGTAGTGGCCGATCTCGTTGCCGCCCGCGTCCTCCAGGTAGTAGACATGGCGGCCATCCGGCGCGAGCGCGCCAAACAGCTTGCCCTCCGGATGGGCGGTCAGCGGCCGCAGTGCGCCGGCCGGCACGTCCCAGGCGTGCAACTGGTAGACGCCGCTGGCGCGGGTCACCGCCAGCCCGCATGTCGGCGCCGCGTCGGCCAGGGTCGCGTTCAACACCACCGCCGCCCGCAGGCGCTCCTTCCACGGCGCGTTGTCGTCAAGCACAGGTTGTTTCAACATGGGTCATCTCCCAAGAGGTCATAGCATAACAATGGCCCAGCGTGGCTTACTGAGAGGAAGGAAACGCAAAGGCGCAGAGGCGCAAAGGAATGAGATCGAAACCTGATTCTTTCTTTGCGTCTTTGCGCCTTTGCGTTGCCAACCCTTCTTCGAGCGGGTAGAGACATGGCACGTCACCTGGCGCGGCCGCGCCAGCCGGGGCCGCGGACAACGCGGCCCGGCGTCGCGCCGGTGTGCTCGCCGTCCTTGAGTGCCTGGACGCCGTTGACAAACACGTGGGTAACACCGGTGGAATACTGGTGCGGGTCGTTGTAGGTGGCATGGTCCTGGATGGTCGCCGGGTCGAAGACAACCACGTCGGCGAAGTAGCCCACCGCCAGACGGCCGCGCCCCTCGACCTTGAGATTCGCCGCCGGAAACGAGGTCAGCCGCCGCACCGCCTCCGCCAGCGGGATAATCCCCTCGTCGCGCACGTAGCGCCCCAACAGCCGCGCGAACGTGCCGTAGGCGCGTGGGTGCGTGCTGTTCCTGAGGAACAGGCCCTCGGCCGCGTACGAGCCGGCGTCGGAGTCGAACGCGACCCACGGCAGGGCGATCTGCCGCCGCACATTCTCCTCCGACATCGAGAAGAACACCGCCTGGACGCGGCTATCGTCCTCCACGATCAGGTCCATGACCGTCTCCTGGGGTGACTTGCCGCGCATCGCGGCGACCTCGGCCAGGCTCTTGCCGATGAGCGGCTTCAGCGCCGGATTCTTGAACCCGACCAGCATAGTGTCCTCGGCCGCGTCCACCTCCTTGTAGCGCGTGATCTCCTCGATCAGGTGCGGTCGCAGCGACTCATCCTTCAGCCGCGCCACCATCGCCTTGTGGCCGCCCTCGTGTACCCAGCCGGGCAGGGTCGCGTCCAGCCCCGTCGAGGACGCCGTGTAGGTGTACATGTCCGCCGTGACCGGCAGCCCCGCCGCCTGCGCCGCCTCGATGGTGGCGATGAGGCGGTCCAGCTTGTCCCAGTTTTGCTTGCCCGCCAGCTTGAGGTGGTAGATCTCGCCGCGCACGCGAGCCGCGCGGCAGATGGTGAAGAATTCGTCCAGCGCCTCGAAGATGGCGTCGCCCTCGCTGCGGATGTGGGAGATGTACAGGCCATCCACCTCGCCGACCACCTCGGCCAGGGCGATCAGCTCGTCGGTCTGGGCGTAGGACGCGGGCGCGTAGATGAGCGCCGACGATAGCCCCACCGCCCCTTCCGCCATCGCCTCGCGCACCAGGCCGCGCATCCGCTCCAGCTCGGCCGCTGTCGGCGCGCGGTTCTCGAACCCTAGCTCGTGGATGCGCACGCCCTCGGAACCGACGAACGACGTCACGTTGCACGACACGCCCTGCCGCTCCAGGTACTCCAGATACTCGCCCAGGGTCGTCCAGACGATGTCGTATCTTATATCGCCCTGGCGCTCGACCATCTCGACCTTCATGCCAGGGTTGAGCGGCCCCATCGAGAAGTTCTCGCCGAGCACCTCCAACGTTACGCCCTGGCGAATGTCGCTCTGCGAGCGCCCATCGTGGATGAGGGAGACATTCGCCCATGACAGCATGTTGACAAAGCCCGGCGAGATCGCCAGCCCCTTGACGTCGATCTCCACTCGCCCGTCGCCTGGCGCGTCCCCCACCGCCGCGATCCTGTCGCCGACGATGGCGACATCGCCCCGGTACGGCGCGCCGCCGCTGCCATCGTAGATCAGCCCGTTCCGGACCACCACATCGTAATCCGCCATCGCCGCCCTCCATTCGCCCCGCCGGATGCCGGCGCGAGACACAAAAAAGCGCGCCCCTATCGGCGCACCATTATGCCGCAAAACCGCGTGCGTGGCTATTCTGGGGTATCGGACCACGAAGACCACGAAAGAGGCGAAAGACGCGAAAGGGATATGCCCACGGCTCCTTTTCGTGCCTTTCGCGCTCCTTTCGTGCCGTTCGTGGTCCAAACGATCACCTACCATAATGGTTAGGAGGTGAGTTTAGCTCATCTACTCGGGGCGACAAGTCGGCGCCAATCATGGGGAGGCAACGATAGCTCACGCCGACAGGTCGAAGCTGCCCTGGCTGTGGCTGGCGTCCTCGGTTTTCTCCGTCTAGTGGAATGTCACCGCAGCGACCCTGCCCGGCGAGCCTGGGGCAACGTGCTGCCGCCAGGCACAAAAAGCGCGCCTCTAATCGGCGCACCATTATGCGGCGAAACCGCGCCCGTGGCTCGTTAATGCGAGTGCACCCGGCCGCGCAGGCGACTTTGAACAAAGACGGTGCAAAAGGGTGAAAGGCGCGTAGATCTGAAGTCCTCCTAATAAGTGATAGCAACGGATCAGACCGAGTGGAGGGTACATCACGGGGAAGGGACCGAAGCGACAAGCTAGTCAGAAGTGACGAGTTCGCAGTCTTGCCGTTGATCGGTTTGTTCAGCTATACTTTGCTTTCAGGGTCTGACTTCAACGTGGAGAAGGCCCTGCTGAGTTATTTCAAACCGATCTCCGGAGATGTTATGTCATCTAGCGAGTCTAGGTATCGCAAGAGTCTAGAGGAACTGGAGAGAGTAGCTTCGAAATTCTGGCCACGTGAGCTTTCGCAGATAGAAGCACAAAAGAGCATTATCCCTCTGCTCCTGGAGACCCAAGACAACTTCATCAGCATAATCGGAACAGGTGCGCCAACCCTTGATCGGTTCTTTTCCATCGTTGAGGCTGCTGAGATGCCTGCCAACCTGTTCGTAAAGCATATGGTAATTCTGGCGGACTTCGGCGGGGAAATGCTGCAAAGAGTGAGTGGGGAATTTGAGAAGCTCTTCCCGAAGGGAGAACTTTTCTTTGAGTGGAAGGGGAAAAGCCATATCTATCAGTTCAAGGCGTTGCCAGAACGCAAATTCAGTAATGCAACACTTCGCATCGATGGCAGAGAGTTGCTCCGGGATCATCCTTTAGACGACTTACAAAAGGATGCTATCGCGCTCCTGCTTTTTGGTAACTCGCACGCGGCTGTTAATCCCGAAGCAGGTGATGCACTCGCTAAGTGCGAACTAGGCGAGTATCTAGGGAAGCCAAATGAATTGGGACAGTTTGTAAAGCAACGGTATATTTGGGTTAGCAGAATAACGGGCGGAGCAACATCGAATACACTTGGTCAAATCGCCCAGGCATTTGTTGCTGATTACCTTAAAGCGAATATCAAGCTACCCCACTTCGAGATGAAGGCGGGTGGGCGTTTGCCCGATGTATCCCATACAGACGCCGGAACAGGCTTGTTTACGGCATTTGACTTGATCGCTTCAAACGGAGTAAGGTATGTGGCCGTCGAAGTGAGCTTTCAAGTGACTACAAACAGCGTCATTGAGAGGAAATCGGGACAGGCTCGTTCGCGGTATGAACAAGTCGAGCAAGCTGGGCACAAGATCGCCTACGTCCTAGACGGTGCCGGCAATTTTAGGAGAAGTAGCGCGCTCCGCACCATATGTGAGTACAGCGACTGTACCGTTGCGTTCTCACGTAGTGAACTAGATATTCTTTGCCAGTTCATTTCTGAATTCCTTCAGCAGGAGGACTAGCCTTGTCACACATCTCGGAAGGTGTGCTTCCGCTCTCAATCAGACGCATTGAGGTCCGCAACCTTAAGCACGTGCACGCTGTACGTGACTACCTCCACGACGTGGTGTTAGTTGTTCTTCCCCCTGTTCCATCTCCGAAGCAAGTGACTTCGCCACTGCCGGAAGTCGGTCGTATCCTAGCAGACTGGGCACGTGAGCTACCGCCCTTAGCTACATTTATCGTTGTTGGAGAGATTGGCGATCTAGTCAATGTGCAAGTCAGCATGTCATCTAGCGTGCGCTATCAGCATTGGATTGCAATCAAACGACAGCTACCCCTTGTTGTTGACAAAGCAAGACTACCCCATCAGCATTTTGGCGCACTAGTCTACACTCGTTACAAGCAGTCCCTCCGCCACACGCGAACCAGGATTGAGTATACGTACTGCCCGGCGTGTGACCGAACAACGAAGGACTATGGCGGCAAGAAACACACTTACAATGAGCGAGGAACTCTCATTTCGGACGTCTGGCGAGATGTCGCCTTCGACCTCGAAGGTGATCTTGATCCGCTTATCCAACGGTTCGCTGATCTGTTCGGGATCGAGCCATACACGCAATTGAACGTCATTGATTGTCGAGAGGCGTCACTACAGCGATCCGTATTACCATTACTGGCTGTTGAACCCAAAGAAATGAGTGTTCCGCCGGAGTACGTCAATCGCATAGTTCATGGAGATTGTCTCGAGGTACTCCAGAAAGTACCGGACAATTCCGTTGACTTCGCGTTCGCCGATCCACCGTACAATCTGAGCAAGAAGTATCTCGGTTACTCCGATGATCTTGACATCCAAGACTACTTCATGTGGTGTGACAAGTGGATCAAGGAATTAGCACGCGTCCTGAAGCCAGGGCGAACATTAGCTCTCTTGAACATCCCGCTGTGGGCCGTACGTCACTTTCTCTTCATGCAGACCATCTTGGAATTCCAGAATTGGATCGTTTGGGATGCACTGGCGTATCCTGTTCGCCTCATTATGCCTTCTCATTACGCGATCCTGTGCTTTTCAAAGGGCAAGGCTCGCGAGCTACCCGGACTGTCGGCCAAGGCTAAGACTGCCCGGCCACCTAGTGCCCCCACCACATTTGATGCTCTTCGACCGTTGGCCGACACATTTTGTCTCAGGTCGCAGTGTGTAGAGACAAGATTGGCCCGACGGATCAATGACCGTACAGTACTGACTGATGCATGGGGCGACATTCATAGGCTGAAACACAACAGCCGCCGCGTAGATCATCCCTGCCAACTTCCTCCTCATCTCATGTACCGTCTTATCGAAATCTTCACGTGGCAAGGCGAGTTCATCCTAGACTGTTTTAACGGAGCGGGTACAACGACGTTAACAGCTCATCAGTTGGGCCGCCATTACCTGGGGATAGATGCCTCCGAGAAATACTGTGCTATTGCTCAAGAGAGACACGACGAGATTGCGCGCGGGCTTGATCCTTTCCGAAAAGAGGAACGGATGCTGACAAGCAAGAACAGCCCTGTTCCACGCCTACAGAAGCAGGTTTATAAGGTTCCCAAGAAGGTTTTGCAACTCGAGGTAAGACAAGTTGCAAAACAGTTAGGCCACCTGCCGTCAAGAGATGAGCTCATCCAGCACGGCAAGTATCCCATTGAGTATTATGACGACTATTTTGCGAGTTGGGGTGAGGTATGTGCTGCGGCACGAAATACGGGAATGTCCGACAGACGCGTGACCTTAGATGCCAGTGCCGAGGACAGTCAACAGCTTGCATTCAGTCTGGAAATGTGACGGCGGGACACCATCAAAATACAGCTTGGACAGCGAGCGCCGGGTGTGAGCCACCCGGCGCGTTCTCTGTCTATGTCCCCGTCTCCCCTTGTGACAGTAGGGGCGATCCCTCGTGGTCGCCCAGGGTAGCCACTACCCCTACCAGGGGGTGAGGGCCTACTTCTTCATCCAGTCCGCGACGATCTCGGAGATGTCGCGGACGGCGACGGTCTCCTCGACGCCCTTGACCTTGGCGGCGTCGTCCAGCATGGTCATGCAGAAGGGACACGCCGCGCTGACGATGTTCGGGTTGACCGACAACGCCTCGTCCATGCGCAGGTAGCCGATGCGCTGTGTGGACGGCACTTCCATCCACACCTGGCCGCCGCCGCCGCCGCAGCAGAAGCCCTTGTCGCGGTTGCGCGGCATCTCGACCAGGTTCGCGCCGGTGGCCGCCAGGGCCTCGCGCGGCGCCTCGAAGATGTTGTTATAGCGGCCCAGGTAGCACGAGTCGTGGAACGTGATCGTCTGCTTCAGCTCCGGCGAGAGGGTGATCTTGCCCTCGGCGATGAGCTGGCTGATGAGCTGGCTGTGGTGGATGACGTTGAAGTTGCCGCCGAACTGCGGGTACTCGTTCTTGATGGTGTTGAAGCAGTGCGGGCAGCCCGTCAGGACGGTCTTGAACTGGTACTGCTTCAAGCCCTCGATGTTCTTCGTCGCCTGCTGCTGGTACAGGTACTCGTTGCCCAGGCGGCGGGCCGGGTCGCCGTTGCACTGCTCCTCGGCGAAGAGGGCGAAGGAGACGCCCGCCTGCTGGAGCACCTTGACGATGGAGCGGGCGATCTTCTGGTTGCGCATGTCGTAGGCCATGGAGCAGCCGACCCAGAACACATAGTCCACCGGCTTGCCCGGCTCCAGGAACGGGACGTTGAGGCCCTCGGCCCACAGGTGGCGCTCCTTGAGCGGCTGGCCCCAGGGGTTCGCCTGGCGCTCGATGCCGGTCAGGGCCATGGCTGCGCCGGGCGGCGGCGTGCCTTCGGTCATCGTCAGGTAGCGGCGCAGGTCCACGATGTCCTCGACGATCTCGATGAACACCGGACACTCCCAGATGCACGCGGCGCACGTCGTGCACGCCCACACCTCGTCCGGCTCGATAATGTCGCCGTGGAGCTTCAGGTCCTTGCGGTGGCCGTTGCTGGAGCTGTGGCCGTTGGCGCTGGCCGCGGCGAGGTCCGCCGTGTTGAGTTGCGGCAGGCCCATGGCGAAGCCGAGCTTGACGACGATGTTCTTGGGCGAGAGGATCGTGCCCGACGCCATGGCCGGGCAAACCGACTGGCAGCGGCCGCAGTAGGTGCAGGCGTCGAAGCCCAGGCGCTGCTTCCAGGTGAAGTCTTCCGGCGTGCCGGCGCCGAAGCTCTCCACGCCTTCGACGGGGATCGGGCGGAGCGAGCCGCGCGGGCCGAGGCTGGAGAAGAAGACGTTGGTGGGCGAGGTGACGATGTGCCAGAGGTTGGTGCTCGGCAGGGCGGCGATGAACAGGCCGACCAGGGCGAAGTGCCCGAGCCAGAACACCAGGTGGGTGTTGACCAGGGCGATGTCCGGCGCGCCGGTCGCGATCCAGAGCTGCGCCAGGGTGTTGCCGACGGGCGAATACCAGGCCCACCACGGCTGCTGGACGGCCAGGCGGAACGATTCGACGAGCAGGCCGGTCAGGTTGATGCCCAGCAAGAGCAGCAGGGTGTAGAGGAACGCGCGCTCGCTGCCGAGGCGCGGGAAGCGCTTGCCGTAGCGCCGCCAGAGGGCGAAGGCCAGGGCGACGACGAAGAACAGGCCGGCGAAGTCCAGGATCACCTTGTAGGTCAGGTAGAATGGGCCTTTGAGCAGCTTGTAGCCCATCAACGGCATGGCGATGTCGGCGTCAATCGTCGCCAGGGCCGTGCCGATGAGCAGGGATACGAAGCCCCAGAAGATGGCCGCGTGCATGAGGCCGGCGTAGGGCTGGCGCGTGATGCGGTCCTGACGGAAGCCGTAGACGTACAGGAGGCGCAGACGCTCCGGAATACGGTCGAGGCGAAACTCAGGCTGGCCGGTTCGCCACAGGCGGATGCGCTGCCATATCCCCCACAGCAGGACGAGGATGGCGAACGTCGCGATGCCGTACAGGACCAGTTCCGCCCAATGGGGGACACCCCAGAAATTGATGCGGCATGGGACGTTTTCTTCGCAGACGACGTTCCAGATTTCCTCCACGAGGAACTCCTTCTAGGATTATGACGACGCCTCCCTGCCCTCGCGGTGAGGGGAGGTACGTTCCCTATGATACAACATAGCGCGGCGCGTTACAAGTGGCTAAACGGCCACGCGAGCGGCGGATTTCTTCACGCACAACAAACGAGGCGCGGCTGGCAACCGCCAGAACCGCGCCTCTACGTGCCATTCATCACGCTCCCGACACCCTGTTCACCGTAACGCCAGCAGCGTGGACTGGGCCATGTTCAGGATGGGCGAGGCAAACACGCCCAGCAACAGCACGGCCACGACGGTGATGCCCATCGCCCACGCCGCGCCGCCCGTCGGGCTGCCCAAGGGCTGCGTCTCGGCCGGCGCCGGGCGCATGTACATCAGCACCACGATGCGCAGGTAGTAGCCTGCCGAGATGACGCTGGCGAGCGCCCCAATCAGGGCCAGCCACGTCCACCCCGTCGCGACGGCCGAGCTGAAGATGAACCACTTCCCGACGAAGCCGGCCAGCGGCGGGAAGCCCGTCAGGGCGAACATGAACAGCGCCAGCGCCAGGGCGCGGCCGGGGGCGCGGCCCGCGAGGCCGGCGTAGCTGTCAATGTCCAGCATCTCCGAGCCATAGTTGTTCAGCGAGATGATGACGGCGAACGCGCCGAGGGTCATCATGGCGTAGGCCAGCAGGTAGAACATCGCCGCGTTGCTCGCGCCCGCGACGACCGCGACCAGGACATAGCCTGCCTGGGCGATGGACGAGTAGGCCAGCATACGCTTGATGTTGTTCTGGGCGAGCGCCATGAGGTTGCCACCGAGCATCGTCAGCGCGGCGATGATCGCCAGGGCGACGGTCCACGTCGGCGCAAGGGGGCCAGGGAAGGCGACGAGCAGGATACGCAAGAGCGCGGCGAACGCGGCGGCCTTCGTGGCCGTTGCCATGAACGCCGTCACCGCCGTCGGCGCGCCCTCGTACACATCGGGGGTCCACTGGTGGAACGGGACAAACGCCGCTTTGAAGCTCAGGCCGACGAGCACAAGGCCGAGCCCTAGGAGCAACAGAGCGTTGCCCAGCGCCGCCGTGCCGTTCGCCTGGACGAAGCGCCCGATGCCCGCCAGCGTCGTCGTGCCGGCGCCTGCGTACAGCAGGGCAATGCCGTAGAGCAGGAACGCGCCGGCGAACGCGCCGAGGAAGAAGTATTTCAGCCCCGCTTCCTCGCTCTCGACCTTGGGACGCGCGTATGCCGCCAGGACGTAGAGCGCGATGGAGAACGTCTCCAGGCACACCCATAGCGTAATCAGCTCGGCGCTCGTTCCCATGAGCATCATCGCCGACGCCGCGAACAGCATGAGGACGTAGAACTCGGCGTGCTCGATCCCCTGCTCGACCAGGTACTCAGCCGACATCAGGACGGCGACGATCGTGACGACGATCACCAGGATATCCACGAAGAGGGCGAAATCATCCAGGATGAGGAAGCCGCCGAAGGAAGGGATCGAGGCGTGGCCGAGGCCGCCGTAGATGGCGAGAGTCACCAGTCCGGCAAAGGCGAGGCCGACGAGCGCGATCCACGCCGTCCAGTGCTTCCGCTGCGCGTCCAGCAGGAAGATGTCGGCCAGAATCACCACGATCGCCGTCGCGGCAACGAGGGCCGACGGCAGGAGCGGTAGAACGCTGGCATCGGTGGGCATTGTCACAGTAAACATAGGCGACCCTTTGGCTGGGCGTCGGCGACGAAAACAGGCGAGGCCGACGCGCCAGCACGAAAAGAATTAGCGGTCCGCAACGACGTTGCGCAAAATGAACATCACATTCGCCGGGCGTTCGGCCAGGCGGCGCATGAAATACGGGTACCACTCGCGACCAAACGGAACGTAGATGCGCACGCGATAGCCCTGCTGCACCAACTCGCGCTGCAAGTCGCGGCGCACCCCATACAGCATCTGAAACTCGTAGCGCTCCGGCCCGATCCGGTTCTCGGCGACGTAGCCCCGAATGGCCTGGATCATGGCCGGGTCGTGGGTGGCAAAGGCGGGATACACGCCCTTCGCCAGCGCGTCCGGGGCCAGGAGCATCTTTGCCAGGCCGATGTAATTCGCGTCCACGTCGGCCTTTCGCGGGAACGCCACCTCCGGCAACTCAAGGTACGCGCCCTTGCACAGCCGGACGCGCGCCCCCATCTCCACCAGGCTACGAATGTCGTCCTGGCTGCGGTAGAGGTACGATTGGATGACCACGCCGACGTTGTCTAGCCCATCGGCGCGCAGCCGCCGGTACAGATTCAGCGTCCGGTCCACGTAGGGGTAGTTCTCCATGTCCATGCGGACGAAGTTGCCATACGCGTCGGCGCGCTCGACCACGGACCGAACCAGCTTGTACGCCAGGTCGTCGTTAAGGTCAATCCCAAAATGGGTGAGCTTCAGGCTCACATTCGAGCGCAACCCGGCTGCCTGAATACTGTCCACAAGCTGCAAGTACTCCTGCGCCGCGTTGTAGGCGTCCACCTCGCTCTCGACGCCCTCGCCCAGGTGATCGAGGGTCGCCAGCATGCCCTGCTGGTTGAGCTGGCGCACCGCCAGGATCGCGTCGCTGATCTTCGTCCCGGCGACGAACCGGCCGGCCGCCCGCTGCGCCAGGCCGATGTTCTCGGCCGAGGCGCGCAGGGCGCGATTGTTGGAAAGATAGAGAAAAGTCCCGCGCATCATGCCGTGTGTTCCCCGTCAGGACTCGCTGCCCGACCCCAGCTCATCCGCGTGTTCTCGCTCATGGAATACAAGCCCCAATACCATCTCGCGCACTGTTCCCTGCTCCCCCCAGGGGAACTTGAGACGCATGTCCGCATCCACCCGACTCACCGCCGCGACGAGGGCCGCCCGGGCGGCGTGAAAACGCAGCACAGCCTGGACGGCGGACAGCGGCGCTGCCTCCGCCACAGCCCCCGCGTTGAACGCATCGAAATCCGTCACCAGGTGCGGCGTCGGCGCGCCGTCAGCGGCGGCGTCCAGGAACAGGGTGCTGATCTCGTCCCACGCGGCCAGGTGCGCCACCACCCCACGCGCGACCCACCGCTCGGCCTGCCAGGCGTCATCCGGCAGGCGGCGCAGGGCATCCAGCACGGCCAAGCGCGCCGCGCCCAGCTCCCCCGTCAGGCTCTTGCTCGCTGCCGTCACAGACCCTCCCGCCGCCGCCACTCGCGGATCGCCGCCGCGTTCTGCCGGTCATTCGCAATCATCGTCGCCTCGACGAGGTGGCGCACCGTTCCGCGCTCATCCCACGGGTATTCGATTTCCTGGTCGAAGAGGTGCGGCGGCATCAGCGTTAACAGCGAGACAATCTCGCCGCGCACCATCAGACAGTCCATCTGCACCTGCATCGGCGCGAGGGGGCGGCGCCTGTCGCGCGCCTGGGCGTTCCACTCGGCGATGTTGCCGATCTCGACGCGGTAGCGCGTGTCGCCGTAGCCAAACGCCTCCAGCGCCGCCAGCGCCTCATGGTCCCACGCCGCGATGATGCCGAGCAGGTCCTTGGCGGTGTAGCCGGGCAGGACCTGGCCTGTGTCCATCTGCACCGGCGTCAGGCCGGCGATAGCGGCCCTAAGCTCGGCCCGCGCCGCGTTCAGCCGCGCCATCAGATCGCGCGGGTCGCCGCCACCGCTGCCGTCAATCTCCAGCATACCCTTCGCCAGCATTAGTGCGCCAACGCCACGGCCCGCCCCACAATATCCAGCACCTGGGCCACGCTCACCTGCATCGGCCCCAGTACCAGGTTGGGGAAGATGCCCAGGACGAACATGGCGATAATCAGCGGCAGCGCCGTCAGCACCTCGCGGCTCGACAGTGGCGCCAGGTGGCGGTTCTCCTCGTGGGTAACTGGCCCGAAGAACATGCCCTGGAACATCCGCAACAGGTAGATCGCGCTCAGTATGACGCCCAGCGCCGCCAGCACCGCCCACAGCGGGCTGTGCAGGAACGCGCCCTGCATCGTCAGGAACTCGCCCACGAAGCCGTTCAGGCCCGGCAGACCCGCCGACGCGAAGGTCGTGATGATGAACAAGACGCCGTACAGCGGCATGATCTTCCACAAGCCGCCGAAGGCGTCCAGGTTACGGGTGTGGCGGCGCTCGTAGATGTAGCCGACAAGCAAGAACAACGCGCCGGTGCTGATGCCGTGGTTGACCATGTACAGCACAGCGCCCTGGATGCCCACGTCGCGCAGGGCGAAGATGCCCAGGACGATGAAGCCCATGTGGCTGATGGACGAGTAGGCGACCAGGCTCTTGACGTCGCGCTGCGCGAAGGCCACCCACGCGCCGTAGATGATGCCGATGACCGCCAGCGCCGCCATCAGCCAGGCCAGGTTCGCGCTCGCGTCGGGGAACAACGTCAGGTTGAAGCGCAACAGGCCGTAGGTTCCCATCTTCAGCAGGACGCCCGCCAGGATGATGCTGCCCGCCGTCGGCGCTTCTACGTGGGCGTCCGGCAGCCAGGTGTGCAGCGGGAACAGCGGGACTTTGATGGCGAAGGCGAAGGCGAACGCCAGGAAGAGCACCGTGCCCAGCGTCCCGCCGACCGGCGTCCCAATCAGCTCCAGCAGGCTGAACGTGAGTGTGCCGGTGAGGGAGTAGTGAACGACGGCCAGGGCGATGATGGCGATGAGCAGGAATGCGCTACCCGCCATGGTGTAGATGATGAACTTGACCGCCGCGTAGATGCGCCGCGGCCCGCCCCACGCCCCGATCAGCAGGTACATCGGGATGAGCGCGGCCTCGAAGAACACGAAGAAGACGAACAGGTCCAGGCCGGCGAACACCCCAAGCATGCCGGTCTCCAGCACCAGCATGGCGATCATGAACTCCTTGATCCGCGTCTCCACCGGCCACGCCGCCGACACGGCGATGACGGTCAGCAGCGTCGTCAGGATGACCAGGGGCATGCTGATGCCGTCCAGGCCGACCAGGTAGGTGATGCCGAGCTGCGGCAGCCAGGCGATGCGGTCCACGAACTGGAAGCCGCGCGCCGCCGAGTCGAAGTCCGCGTAGAACAGCAGCGACACCAGGAAGACAACCATGGTGAACACCAGCGTCGCGCCGCGGATGACACTGGCGTTGCGTCGCGGGACGAAGGCGAGACCCACCGCCGCGATCAGCGGCATGAAGATCACCAGGCTTAGCAGCGGGAAGCCGAATACGTTAGACGTGGTCATGGCGACCTCAGTAGTAGTGTTAGCGGCGGGCGAAGAAGAACCACACGAGCAAAACGACGACGCCGGCAAGCATCGTCACCGCGTAGTTCCTCACGTAGCCCGTCTGACCGCGACGCAGCCAGTTGCCGAAGCTCAGCGTGACGCGCCCGACCCCGTTGACAATCCCGTCAATGATGCCGTGGTCGAAGCGCACGGCGAGCCACGCCGCGGCGGCCACGAAGGGCGCGACAAACGCCTTGTGGTACGCTTCGTCCCAGTACAGCTTCGCCAGCGACCAGCGGTACAGGCGCTGGAAGCGCGCGCCCATGGCTTCGGGCGTCGTCACTTGCGGCAGCCGGAGGCCGAACAGCGGCACGTTGTACATGGACATGGCGAGCAAGGCCGATGGGATCACGATGATCTGACTCAGGATGATCGTGACAATCGGCGCGATTTCAAAGACGGTAGGCGGCGGAATCGGCGGCGTGGCGATCACAGGTTCGAGCCAGTGCTCGAGCGCCGAGCCGGCGAAACCGGCGATGGCCGCGCCAATCGCCAGAATGACCAGCGGGCCGACCATGTTTCGCGGCGACTCGTGGGGCTGGCCGTGGTGGTCGTCGTGCTCGGCGTGCGCCTCGTGTGCCCCACCGGCCGGTGCGTGCGTCTCAACGGCGGCGACGCTCTCGGGCGCCGGTGTTGCGGCGGCAGCGGCTGCGCCGGCGGCGACTGCGGGGGCGGCCGGGGCCTGGCCGGGGCGAGGGCGCCGTGGCTTCTCACCGGCGGCCGCATCCGCGGCCGGGGTCTCAGCGGCGGGTGGCTCGCTCACGGACGGGGTCACCGGCGTCGGCGCACCCTGGCCGGGGCGCGGGCGCTTCGGCTTCTCGGACGGCGCAGCGCTCGGCGTCTCAGCGGCGGGTGTCTCTGCCGCCGGTGTCTCGGCGGCGGGCGGCGGGACCGCCTCGCTCGCCGACGACGTGGCAGCCGGGGCCGCGCTGAAGGCTCCGCCGGGGCGCGGGCGCTTCGGTTTCTCGGCCGGCGCGGCGCTCGGCGTCTCAGCGGCGGGTGTCTCTGCCGCCGGTGTCTCGGCGGCGGGCGGCGGGACCGCCTCGCTCGCCGACGGCGTCGCGGACGGAGCCGCGCTGAAGGCTCCGCCGGGGCGCGGGCGCTTCGGCTTCTCGCCGGGCGCGGCCGGCTGAGCCGGGGCCGCGGCCGCTGGCGCAGCCGCCTGGCCGGGGCGCGGGCGCTTCGGCTTCTCGCCGGGCGCAGGCTCGGTGGGGGCCGAGGGCGCAGGCGCGGCGGGCGGGGGCGCCGCCGTCGGCGCAGGCGCGGCAGCCACAGCCGCGACCGCCGCCGCCGGAGCAGCGCCGGGGGCGCTATGGTCGGCGGGCGGCTCGGTTGGCTTCTCGCGCCAATGCTCTGGCCCGAAGAACACCATGCCCACCTGGCGCATAGAGTAGAACGCGGTGAACGCCGTCACCACCAGGCCGAACAGGCCCAGGAAGAAGAAGTAGCCACCGCGCGCGAAAGCGTCGTGCAGAATCTCGTCCTTGCTCCAGAAGCCGGACAGTGGGAAGACGGCGGCCAGGGCGACGGCGCCAATAATGAATGTCGTGGACGTCCAGGGAATGTAGCGGCGCAGGCCGCCCATGCGGCGCATGTCCTGTTCACCGTGCGGGTTCTCCGCGCTGACGAGGGCGTGCATGACTGCGCCGGCCGCGAGGAAGAGCAGGGCCTTGAAGAAGGCGTGGGTAAAGAGGTGGAACATGCCCGCGATATAGCCGCCGACGCCGACACCCAGTACCATGAGGCCGAGCTGGCTGACCGTCGAGTAGGCCAGGACGCGCTTGATGTCCACCTGGGTGATGGCGATGAAACCGGCGACGACCGCCGTGGCAATGCCCACCGTCGCCACGACCGCCTGAGTCGTCGGCGCGAGGGTGTACAACACGTTGGCGCGGGTAATCATGTACACGCCGGCCGTGACCATCGTGGCGGCATGGATGAGCGCGGAGACGGGCGTCGGGCCGGCCATGGCGTCGGGCAGCCAGACGAACAACGGTATCTGCGC
Source organism: Anaerolineae bacterium (assembly GCA_046328525.1). Lineage (GTDB taxonomy): Bacteria > Chloroflexota > Anaerolineae > Epilineales > JAHCIE01 > JBDHWG01. The sequence goes on along the minus strand of JAXLWK010000012.1, from coordinate 155,682 downwards.
CGACTTGCCGACCGCGCCGACGAACAGGAGGAGCGTGATGGCCGTCACGACGACGCCACCGTAGGGCAGCACTTCGGGGGCGCGCTCGAACACCTCGGTGTAGTTCAGGGTGCCGAACACGGCGAAGATCGCCATGATGCCCAGGGCGAAGCCGAAGTCGCCGATGCGGTTGACGACGAACGCCTTGCGGCCGGCGTCGGCGTTGGCCGTCTCCGTGTACCAGAAGCTAATCAGCAGGTACGAGCACAGGCCCACCAGCTCCCACCCAACAAACAGGAGCAGGAAGTTCGCGCCCATCACCAGGATAAGCATCGAGAAGACAAAGAGGTTGAGGTAGGTGAAGAAGCGCGCGAAGGCGCTTTCGTCCACATCGTACTGGTTGTCGGGAATGGGAAGGGCGAAGTGCGGGCGCCGACCGTCATCCTGCATGTACCCCGTCGAGTAAACGTGGATGAGGAAGCCAATGCCGGTGACGATGAGGATCATCAGGCCGGAGAGGGCGTCTACGCTGAACGTCGCGGCGACGCGGAATGACCCGGCCGTGATCCAGTCGAACATCGTCACGGAGTAGACGCGCTCTTCGGGGTTCGGTATCTGCGCGAGACTGTAGACGATCACGCATGACAGGAGGAACGACAGGCCGACCACGCCGGGGCCGATGATCGAAACCGCGCGCCGTCCTATGCGATAGCCGAAGAACCCGTTGAGGACGACGCCCAGCAGCGGGAGCAGGAACACCAGAGGAATTAGGTTTGCCATAGGTTTAGCCCCTGAGCATGCTCACGTCATCAACGTCTGTCGTCCGCTTGCTGCGGTACAGCGCCATGACGAGCGCAAGCCCAATCGCCACTTCTGCTGCGGCCACGGTCATGACAAAGAACACCAGGACCTGGCCGTCCACGTTTTGCTGATACCGCGCGAATGCTACGAAGAGCAGGTTGGCGGCGTTGAGCATCAGCTCGATGGACATGAAAACGATGATGATGTTTCGGCGAATCAACACACCGAGCGCGCCCATGCAAAACAGGAGGGCGCTGAGAATGGCATACGCCTGGATTGGAGCGGGCATACTGGCATCGGGCATGACGGACCCCCAGTCACACGAAAAACGTTAGAGCAGACGGCGCTTGGCAAGCACCACAGCGCCGATCATGGCGATGAGCAGCAGGACGGACGTGATCTCGAACGGCACCAGGTAGGTGGTGTACAGCAGGCTGCCGACGAGCTGCGGGTTCTCCGCGCCCATCTGCTCCACAGAGATCGCATTGGCCGCCGGCCCGACGGGGGTCCCGAACAGCAGCGCGACGCCCAGAAGCGCGAACAGGACGACGGCCAGCACCGCCGCCCAAACTCGTTGCCCCGCGAGCTGCTCCTGGAACGTGAGCTGGCGCTCGCCCAGGAGCATGACGACGAACAGGAACAACACCATGATCGCGCCGGCGTACACGGCGATCTGCACCATGGACGCGAAGGGGGCGCTGAGCGTGATGTACAGCACGGCCACGCTCGCAAAGTTGAGCACCATCCACAGCACGGCGTGGACGAGGTTGCGCGCCGTAATCATCATGAACGCGGCCACCAGCGCCACGGCAGCGACGAAGACAAAGAAGATGAGGGTCATGACGAACTCCCGCCTCAGGCCTTGCGCGCCCGCTTCTCGCGCTCGACATCGGGTCGTCCCGGCGCCATGTCAACGCCGGTGCGCGGGTCGCTGGAGAGCGTGCCTGGAATAATGGATCGTTCGAACTCGCCCGGCTCGGTCTTTTGTGGCGTCACCGGCGTGCCAGGCGGAGTCGGAACCAGGAGATGCTCCTTGGTGTAGATCATCTGGTCGCGCGTGTACGAGGCCAGGTCGAAGGCCGGGCCGAGGACGATGGCGTTGGTCGGGCAGGCTTCCTCGCAGTAGCCGCAGAAGATGCAGCGGATCATGTTGATCTCGTACACCGCCGCGTAGCGCTCACCCGGCGAGTACCGCTCGTCGTCCGTGTTCTCCCCGGCGATGACCAGGATGGCGTCGGCAGGGCAAGCGGCGGCGCACAGCGAGCAGCCGATACAGCGCTCCAGGCCGTTCTCGTAGCGCCGCAGCTCATGGCGGCCGCGAAAGCGCCGCGCGACCGGCCGACGCTCCTCCGGGTACTGGACCGTCACCGGGGGTTTGAAAAAGTTGCGCAGGGTGATGCCCAGGCCCTTGGCGAACTCAAACACTAACAGCATGTCGGGTTCCTCGCTTCTGCTGACGCCGGAGAGCCATCTCCAGCGCCTTCAACGAACGGTGGTAGAGACGCGGTATACCGCGTCTCTACTTCACCGTGGGCAGGACGCGGCAATAAGTACGCAGGCCCACAAGTCGCTAACACACTGGTCTCATCCGGCGGCGCGAGACGCGGCCGCCGTGCGGCGGCGTGTCAGCAGCACGGACAGCCAGCCGCGACGCAGCCAGACCAGCGCGGCGATAAGGACAACGCTGCTCACGCCCACGATGATGTACAGGTTGGGCGCGAACACGCTGCTCAGCGCCATCGCCAGCGCCGTCACGATCACGTTGGCAATCGCCACGGGCAGCAGCACCTTCCAGCCGAACGCCATGAGCTGATCGTAGCGCAGGCGCGGCAGAGTCGCGCGCAGCCAGATGAAGATGAAGATGAGAATGATGACCTTCAGGAACAGCCACAGCGGCCCGGTCCACTCCGGGATGAACGCGAACGGCGGCCGCCACCCCCCGAGGAACATCGTCGCCGCGATCGCGCTGACGTTGATCATGTTGATGTACTCAGCCATGAAGAACAGCGCGAATTTCATGCCGCTGTACTCGGTGTGGTAGCCGGCGGTAAGCTCCTGCTCCGCTTCCGGCAGGTCGAACGGCGCGCGGTTCGTCTCCGCCAGGGCCGTGAGCGCGTACAGAATGAAGCCGAGCGGCTGCAAGAACACCGTCCAGTTCAAGAAGCTCCCCGCCTGGTAATCCACGGTCTGCACCAGGCTCAGCGTGCCGGTGAGCATCACCACGCCGATGAGCGACAGGCCCAGCGCCAGCTCATACGAGATAAGCTGCGCCGACGAGCGCAAGCCGCCGATGAGGGAGTACTTGTTATTGGACGCCCACCCGCCCAGGACAATGCCGTAGACGCCGAGCGACGAGACCGCCAGCATGTACATGAGGCCCACCGGCAGGTCGGCCAGGTGCAGCGGCACCAGCCGCCCGAAGATGTTCACCGTCGGCCCAATCGGGATGACGGCGAACACCAGCAACGCGACGACCATGGACATGATGGGCGCGATGGTGAAGACCCACTTGTCGGCCAGCGCCGGCACAAGCTCTTCCTTGAAGATGAGCTTGATACCGTCGGCGAGGGGAAGGAGCAGCCCGAAGGGGCCGGCGCGGTTTGGCCCAATGCGGAACTGCATCCGCGACACGATCTTGCGCTCCAGCCACGTCTCATACGCGAAAGCCGTGAGAAGCACGAACAGAATGAACAGGCCCTTGATGAGCCATTCGATTACCAGTCCAAGCATATCCGCCTCCGAGCAGGCCGCCGCGTAGGGCAATGCAGCCTGCCGCCTGTATCCCTAGTCTCCCGCCACCAACTCGCGCACGACCTGGAGCCTCGCCGGCTCCGGCCGGCCGTCGGGAGCGAGCAGCGTCCCGCGCACGGGCGCGCCCATGTCTTCCGCCACCAGCAGCATCCCTTCGGGAGCCATCGCCGTAATGCGCGCCGTGAACTCGCCCTTGCCCGCCGTCGTGGCGACCTCGACCGCCGCGTCCATGGGGATACCCAGGCGCACGGCGTCGGCCGGGTTGACCGCCACAAAGGGGCCGGGCGTGCGCCGCGCCAACAGCGGCGACTTGCCGATCAGCGTGCCGTGGTCGAACAGCAGGCGCACGGGGGCGAGCAGCAGCTGGCCCGCCGGCGCCTCAATCGGTTGACTGTCCGAGGCGATCCAGTGCGGCGACGGGGCGTTGCCGCCGTCGGCGGCCGTGGGCCACTGGTAGTCGTTCTCCGCCTGGAACTTGAACGATGTGCCGGTCTGGACGAAGCCTTCGAAGGGCGGCCGGCCACGCAGGGTCGCCATTCCCTCGTCCGCCGCCTCGGCGCCGGCGTGCATCGGCGACAGCTCCGCGATCTCGGCCTTGATCTGATCCGCCGTGACATACGTCCAGTCGCGCGCCATGGAGCGGCGGCCGTCGCCCCGCTCGTGGCGGTCGTCGGTCGCCCGCACCCGCTGCGCGATCTCGGCGATAATCTCCCAATCCAGGCGCGTCTGTCCCAGCTTGCGGATGGCGGGGGCGAACTTCTGGACGCGGCGATCGGTCGTCGTGAACGTGCCGTCGCGCTCCGCCCAGCTCGCCGCCGGCAGCACAACATGCGCCCGCGCCGCCGTCTCGGTCAGGAACAGCTCCTGTACCACCAGGAACTCCAGGTCCGCCAGCGCAGCCGCCGACTCCGGGTTCTCGGAGAGCGGGTCCGCCGCCATGACGTACAGCGCCCGCACGGCCTGCGGCTGGAGCATCTGGCCGGCGTGCAGGCCGGGCTGCGTCGGGATCGGCGCGTCCCACACTGACGCAAACGCCGAGGTGTCGCCGTCCACAGGCACGTAGCCGGGCAGCCGCGCGGGCTGCACACCCATGTCCAGCGCACCCTGGGAGTTGTTGTGCGGCAGCAGCGCGACAAGACCGTTGTTGGGGCGGCCCACGTGCTGGGTCAGGATGGCGAGATTCGCCAGCGCCTGCACACCCGCCGCGCTCAGTTCGGAACCGAAGAAGATGACGGCGTCGGGAGCCTTGGCGAGGGTCTCGACGGCCGCCTTGAACGTATCGGCGGCAATGCCCGTCATGTCCACCGCCGTAGCGAGGGCGTAGTCGCCCGCCGCCTGGCGCAGGTCGTCGGCCACGGCCGCGTCCAGCTCGCCGCGCTCCAGAAGGGCGGCGACCAGGCCGAGGGCGACGTGGTCGGCGACGCCGAGACGGTAGCGCAGCGCCTGGCGGGTATAGCGGTCGAGCTTGGTCGGGCGGGCATTGGCGACGATAAGCGAAGCACCGCGCTTGTGCGCCGTCTGCTTGATGCGCAGCCACAGCACCGGCTGCTCTTCGTCGGGGTCGGCGCCAATCACCAGGATGGCGTCGCCCTTGCCCATCAGCTCCAGGTTGCTGCCGCTGCCCGTGCCTACCTGGGCGACCAGGTCGGCGGCGTTGGGCGCGAAGGCCAGGCGCGTCGGGTGGTCCACGTTGTTCGTGCCGATGACGCCGCGCATGAGCTTCTGGAACAGGTAGAGGTCCTCGTTCGGTACGCGGTCGCCGGCCAGGCCGCCGATGGCGTCGGGGCCGTTGGTCGCGCGGATCGTGCTCAGGCGCTCGGCGACGACCGACAGCGCCTCGTCCCACGTCGCCGGCTGGAGCGCGTCGCCGCGCCGCACGAGGGGCTGCGTCAGGCGCTCCCTGGCGTTGACGAAGTGGTGGCCGAAGCGGCCCTTGTCGCAGATCCAGATGTCGTTGACGTCGTTGTTCTCCAGGGGCATGACGCGCTTGATGTCGTCGTAGCGCTCGGCGATGACGATGTTGCAGCCGACGGAGCAGTGCGGGCAAATGCTGGGCGTGTTATTCAGCTCCCACGGCCGCCCGCCAAAGCGGAAGTCGCGGCTGGTCAGCGCGCCGACCGGGCAGATGTCCGTAGTGTTGCCGGACCACTTCGAGTCGAAGGGCGGCGTCGAGACGGTGATGATCTCCATGCCGCGGCCGCGATTCTTGAACTCCAGCACGTGGTCGTCGGCGATCTCGTCCTGGAAGCGGATGCAGCGGGCGCACTGAACGCAGCGCTCGCGGTCGAGCATGATGAGGTCGCCCAGGGGGATCGGCTTAAAGAACGTAAACTTCGCGTCCAGGGGCATGCGCGACACGCCGGGGCCATAGCGGAAGGTCAGCTCCTGCAACGGACACTCGCCGCCCTTGTCACAGATGGGGCAGTCGAGGGGGTGGCTGGTCAGCAGGAACTCAAGCACGCTGCGGCGCGCGTCGGCCACGGCCGGCGTCGTCGTCTTGACCACCATGCCCGGCGAGACCGGCATGGTACACGCCGTCTGGGGCTTCGGCATCATCGCAATGACAGGCTTGCCGTTGTCGTCGAGGACCGGCTGGCGCGTCGCGGGGTCCATCCTCGGCGTGCCGACCTCGACCAGGCACATGCGGCACATGCCGACCGGCTCCAGGCGCGGGTGGTAGCAGAAGACGGGAATCTCGTTGCCGATCAGCCGGGCGGCCTCGACAATCAGCGTCCCCGCCGGCACCTTTATCTCTTGTCCGTCAATCGTGACGGTCACATAGTTCGCCATAAGAATCCTTCCGAAGCCGCGCCAGCGGTGTGTACCCCAGGGGCGGAATCACGATTCCTTCTCAAGCAAGATCGATTCGAGGCGCTGCGGCACTGCCGAGCGCCAGTTGCGGGCAATGCCGCGCCCCTTGACCTCGGCCTCGAACTCCTCGCGGAAGTGCTTGATCGTAAACAGCATGGGGCTGGTCGAGAACTCGCCGAGCGGGCAGAAGCACTTGCCCGCCATCTGATTCGCAATCGTCTCGACGAGGCCCACGTCGTCGGGCATTCCCTGGCCGTGCACGATGCGGTCCAGCACGCCCTTCACCCAGTACGTTCCCTCGCGGCACGGCGTGCATTTGCCGCACGACTCGTGCTTGAAGAAGCTCACCATCTTGTACGCCGCCCAGGGGATGCTGTCGTTCTGGCCCATGATAATCATGGACGCCGAGCCGAGCTGGGAGCCGGCTGCGGCGACAGACTCGTAATCCATCGCCACGTCGAGGACCGAGCCGGGCAGGATGGGCGCGGACGCGCCGGCCGGCAGGATCGCCTTGACCGGCGTCCCGTCGAGCGTGCCCCCGCCTAGCTCCTCGATGAGGACGCGGAACGGCGTGCCGAGGGGCAGCTCATAGTTGCCAGGGCGCTTGATATTCCCGCTCAGGCAGAACAGCTTCGGCCCTGGGCTTTTCTCCGTCCCGATGCTCTTGTACCAGTCCGCACCGTGCTCGATGATGGGCGGCACGTTGGCGAGCGTCTCGACGTTGTTGATGATCGTCGGCTTACCGTAGAGGCCGACGGCGGCGGGGAACGGCGGCTTGAGGCGCGGCTGGCCGAGCAAGCCCTCAAGCGAGTTCAGCAGGGCCGTCTCCTCACCGCAGATGTACGCGCCCGCGCCGAGGTGAACATACATCTCCAGGCTATACTTCGTCCCGAAAAGGTTCTGGCCCAGGAACCCTTTGGCCTTCGCCTCGTCAATCGCACGCTGGAGGATGCGGGCGGTGCTGAGGTACTCGCCGCGAATATAGATGTACGCGACGTTGCACTCGATGGCATAGCTGCCGAGGGCGACGCCTTCCAGGAACTGGTGGGGGTTGCCCTCCATCAGCTCGCGGTCCTTGAACGTACCCGGCTCGCTCTCGTCGGCGTTGACGACCATGTAGCGCGGGTAGACGCCCTTGGGCAGGAAGCCCCACTTGACACCCGTCGGGAAGCCCGCGCCGCCGCGCCCGCGCAGCCCCGAAGCTTTCACCGTGTCGAGAATCTGTTGCGGCGGCGTCGCGTTGGCGACGGTATCCTGCCACACTTTGTAGCCGCCATTGTCGGTATAGACGTCAATCTTGTCCAGCCCGGGAATGTCGCGCTCGCGCAGAAGAATGTATTTGTATTCGTTCATGGTCATCCTCATCCAACACCCGGTGTCGGCGGCGTCTCGTCGGCCCCGTCTGTGGCGACGCTGACCTCGGCGACCTCCGCCAGGAGGGACGCGCTCTCTTCCGTCCACCCGACCGGCGCCCACGGCTCGACGACCGGCTCGGTCGCCATGTTGAAGCCCGGCGCCTCGCCCGCGCGCAACGCCGCCAGAATCTGATCGAGCTTCTCCTCGGTCAGGAACTCCTGGAACTCGAGGTTGACCTGCATGCAGGGAGCGCGGTGGCACGCGCCGATGCACATGACGTCGTTCAGCGTGAACAGGCCGTCCGGCGTCGTCTCGCCCGGCTGGATGCCCAGCTTCGCCTCGAGCTTCTTCAGCATCGCGCCGGAGCCGCGCAGGGCGCAAGGCAGGTCGTTGCAGTAGTCAATGACGTACTTCCCAACCGGCTCGGTGTGCAGCAGGCTGTAGAAGCCGGCGACGCCCATCACCTCGGTCGGGTCCATGTCGAGCAGCCCCGCGACCTCGCGCGCCGCGTTCAGGGTAACGTAGCCATAGTCGCGCTGCGCCAGGTACAGGGCGAAGAGCACCGCCGAGGCCTTGCGGTCAGGTGGGTAATGGGTGAGAAGCTCGGCCAGGGTCTGTTTGGATTGTTCAGTCAGCATAAGTCACCTCTAGCGGTCAACCTCGCCCATGATGGGGTCCCACGTCCCGATGATCGGGATGAGGTCGGAGATCAACTCGCCAGGACACACGAGTGGCATGGACTGCAAGTTCGAGAAGGCTGCCGAGCGCATGTGGGCGCGGTAGGGCTTGGCCGACCCGTCGCTCTGGATGAAGAAGCCCATCTCGCCGCGCGGCGACTCGATGGCGAAGTAGTACGGTCCGGGCGGGGTGCGGAAGCCCTCCGTCCAGATCTTGAAGTGGTGGATGAGAGATTCCATGCTGATGGCGATCTCTTCCTTGGGCGGCGGCGCGACCTTGCGGTCGGCGGTGATCCAGCGCCCTTCCGGCAGGCCGTCGAGCGCCTGCTGGATGATGCGCAGGCTCTGGCGCATCTCGTCCAGGCGGATCATGAAGCGCGCGTAGCAGTCGCCGCTGGTGTAGACCGGCACATCGAACTGGAGCTGGTCGTAGACCAGGTACGGGATGTCGCGCCGCAGGTCCCAGTCCACGCCGGAGGCGCGGGCGATGGGACCGGACACATTCCACGGGAGAACGTCTTCCTTGCGCAGAACGCCGACGTCCTGCATGCGGTCGAGGAAGATGGGGTTGGTGATGAGAACATTGGCGATCATGTCGAGCTGGTCGGGCAGGTAGTCCACGTAGGTCTGCACCACGCGGTCGAAGCCCTGGGGCAGGTCATAGGCGAGGCCGCCAGGCCGAATGTAGCTCGTCATCATGCGCGCGCCCGACACGAACTCGTTGATGTCGTAGACGCGCTCGCGGTCGCGGATGGACCACAGGAATGGGCTGGACGCGCCCAGGTCCATGGCCGTCGAGCCGACGGCGAGCAGGTGGCTAGAAATGCGGTCCAGCTCGAGCATGATCACCCGCGCCCACTGCGCCTTCGGCGGAACCTCGACGCCCAGGATTTTCTCGACTGTGCCGGAGTAGGCCATGTTGCAGTGGAGCGGCGAGGCGTAGCCGGTGCGGTCGGTGCAAGGAAGCGCCTTGATGTACGACTTGCTCTCGATGGTTTTCTCAATGCCGGTGTGCAGAAAGCCGATATCCGGCATCAGGCGCACCATGCGCTCGCCGTTCAGCTCCGTCACCAGGCGCAGCACGCCGTGGGTGCTGGGGTGGTGCGGGCCGATGTTGAGGATCATGTTGCCATTGAACGGGTCATCGGGGTCGTCCGAGGGCGTCCCGTCCGCCATCGGGCCGATGCCCGTCACGTCGTCGAGCGTCGGGCCGACGTGCTGGCGCATGCCGCCCGTCGAATCGATGGGCTGTACCCACCGCTGGTAGCCGTCCTGGACATCCTTGTCGGGCGCGGCCGTCTCCGCCCCGATGAGCGCGCCGGTCTTGGCCTTCGCCTTCGCCGCCTCTTCCAGCCCCTGGGGCGTGAACGCCTTGCGCTGGTGAATCTCCTCCGCGTTGAAGGAGAACGCCACGTCCTCGTAGCCGAGGGGGAAGTCCTTGCGCAGCGGGAAGTCGCGGAATGTGACGGGCATCAGGATGCGGCGCAGGTCGGGGTGACCCTCGAACGTGATGCCGAACATGTCGTAGGCTTCGCGCTCGAACCAGTTGACGCCCGGGTGCAGCGCCGTGATGCTCGGCACAGCGAGCTTGTCCTCGCCGACCGGCGTGCGCAGCGCCAGCCGCGCATGATTCTTCAAGGAGAGAAGCTGATAGAAAACCTGGAAGCGCGGCGTGAGGTCATACCAGTCCACCGCCGTGACGTCGGTACACTGCTCGAACGCCAGCTCAGGATCATCGCGCAGGAACCTGACCACGGCGACCAGTTTGTCGGCCGGAACGACCACAACCTCATAGCCGTGGAATTCGTCCGTCTCCAGCTCGCCAAACTGCGCCCGGAGCTTTTCCAGCGCCGCCTGGACATCCGCCATAGAATCCTCCAACCCTTACGTTACCTCACGCCGACGAGTTACGACGGCTACTTATCCTGTATCTGAATGGTCTCCGGCCGAATCACGTCGCTGACCTGGATGGGCGCCTCTTTCTTGCCCGTCAGCTTCTCGCGCTGAATCTTGGCGTGGAGCGCCATGAACGCATCCATCAGCGCCTCGGCGCGCGGCGGGCAGCCGGCGAGATATACGTCCACCGGCACGACTTCGTCCACGCCCTGGATGAGAGCGTAGTTGTTGAAGATGCCTGTGCACGACGCGCAGTCGCCCATCGAGATGACCCACTTCGGATCCGCCATCTGGTCGTAAATCTGGCGCAACACCGGGGCCATCTTCCGCGAGACGCGCCCGGCCACGATCATGGTGTCCGACTGGCGCGGCGACGCCCGCATCAGCTCCAGGCCAAAGCGCGCCATGTCCTCGCGCGGCCCCTGGGCGTGCATCATTTCGATGGCGCAGCAGGCCAGGCCGAACATGGCCGGCCACATGGACTTGCTCCGCGCCCAGCCGAGCGCCTGCTCCAGCGAGACCGTCACGATGCCGAGATTACCAGCCTTTGCTTCAAGCCCCATGGTCACCTCTCCTACGAGTCGTTGTCTGAATCCTGAAATCCGTTCTTGCCATAACCAAAGTATACGGGAGCGGGAGGGCTATTCCCACTCCAGCGCGCCCTTCTTCCACAGGTAAAGGTAGCCGACGACGATCAGCACGAAGAAGAAGCCAATCTCCATCAAGCCGAACCAGATGGGGTTCATGTGCTTGTAGATAACGGCCCACGGGTAAAGGAAGACGATCTCGATGTCGAACACGATGAACAGCGTGGCGATGAGATAGTAGCGGATGGGCAGACGGCGCACGGCCTGGCCGAAGGGGCGCATGCCCGATTCGTAAGGCATCATCTTCGCCTTCGTCGGCACTTTCGGGCCGACCAGGTTCGCCACGATCACGATCAACACGCCCAGCCCCAGGGCCAGGATGAACATCACAAGGATAGGGAGAAAGCTCGAAGGCATGATCGCATCTCCAGCAGACAAGAATACGGGGCCAAGCTGTCCAGGACCATCGGGTCTGACACAGCCAGGCCCCAGCAACATCGTGTGGGCGCCGCCGTCTGGTTAGCCCCGATCACTCACTCGTATTTCCAGAGCCGCTCTCGCCGCCCTGGGCCTCACCACCTGGTGGCGCGCCACCCTCCTGCGCCGCTTGCTGAGCGGCCTGCTCGCGCATCTGTTTCGCCAGCCGCGCCGGGATCGGCTTCGGCTTCCCGCTCGGCAGCAACTCCTGGCCCGGCGCAGCGGCAGGTGCAGCCGCCTCCGGCGCGCTCGGCGCGGGCGCGGGCGCGGCCGGCGGCTCACTCGGCGGGGCGCTGGCCGCTGGCGCATCTGGCGCGGCTGCGCCGCCCGCCGCTGCACCCGCCGCCGCCGCCGCGGCAGCCTGGTCGCGCATCTGCTTCGCCATCTTGCCGGACATCGGCTTCGGCTTCCCGCTCGGCAGCAACTCCTGGCCCGGCGCGGCCCCTGCCGCCGCCTCTGGCGCACTTGGCGCGGGGGCGGCCGGCGGCTCACTCGGCGGGGCACTGGCCGCTGGCGCGTCTGGCGCGGCCACGCCGCCCGCCGCTGCACCCGCAGCCGCCGCCGCGGCAGCCTGGTCGCGCATCTGCTTCGCCATCTTGCCGGACATCGGCTTCGGCTTCCCGCTCGGCAACGTCTGTTGGCCCGCTTCGGACGGCGGGGCCGGCGGTGGCGCGGGCGGCTCGGCGCCGGCGCCGCCCTGGGCGGCCTGGTCGCGGAGCTGCTTCGCCATCTTGCCGGACATGGGCTTCGGCTTCGCGCCCGGCTCGGCAGGTCCGGCCGCAGCTGCGGCGGCAGCGCCGGCGGCTACGACGGGCGCGGCCGCCGGCGTGGGCCGGGCAGGCGCGGCAGCGGGAGCAGCGGGAGCAGCGGGAGCAGCCGCCGGCTTCTTCTCCTTCGCTTCCTTCGCCTCGCGCACAGCCGACTCTTCGGCCCAGGCGCGGGGGTGGGTGCGCGCGTAGTACGTCGTCGTCACCGACAGCGTGTCTTTGTCGTAGATGGCCGACTCGTGCCGCTCGTAGACCGATAGCTCGTAGTCGTGATTCATCTTGATGGCGTCGAACGGGCAGAACTCGGCGCAGAACCCGCACTGCATGCAGATCGTGGTATCAATGTAGAACTCTTCCGGCTCGGGCTTCGGCTTGCCGTCCGGCTTCGTTCCGCGCACGATGTAGATACACTGCGGCGGGCAGACTTTGGCGCAGATGCCGCACGACGTACACCAGTCCTCGCCCGATTGCCCGTCCACGATGAGCATCGGGAAGAACCGGAAGCGCTCGTGGATCACCAGCTTTTCCTCCGGGTACTGTACCGTGAACAGTCCCTTGGTATTGCTGGCGTTCTGGCGCACGGCGTCCGGCGCCTGGGCGATGTGCGCCCGGCGCTTGGGGTCTTCCGTGTATGTCTCGACAAAGTGCTTCAGCGTCACCATCATGCCGCGTAGCACGCCACTTCCGAACATCTGCCCTCCGTTCTCTAGCGGTCCAACTCGCCGAGAACAATATCAATGCTGCCCAGGTTGGCGATGATGTCGGCGATCTTGTAGCCGATGGACATCTCGCGCAGCGCCTGGATGTTGACGAAGCTGGGCGCGCGCACGTGGTAGCGGTACGGGTTCGCCGTGCCGTCGCTGACCACGTAGAAGCCCGTCTCGCCCTTGGGGTTCTCCACGCGCCCGTAGCTCTCGCCCTTCGGCACGCGGATCTGCCAGGCCTTGCGCCCGGCCATCACCGGGCCTTCGGGCAGGTCCTTGAGCGCCTGCTGCAGGATGCGGATGGCCTGGCGTGTCTCAGCGACGCGCACCATGTAGCGGTCGTACAGGTCGCCGCGCTGTCCGGTCGGAATGTCGAACTCGAATCGATCGTAGATGCCATACGGCTCGTGGCGGCGGATGTCGTACTTGACGCCCGACGCGCGCAGGATCGGCCCGGACAGGCTGAGGTCAATGGCGGTCTGCGGCGGGATGATGCCGACGCCAATGCAGCGGCTGCGCAGGATTTCGTTATTCGTGAGCAGCTCTTCAAACTGGTCCACCTCTTGGGGGAGGCGGTTGAACACCAGGTCTTCGGCCAGGGGCATGAACTCCGGCGGCAGGTCGTAGGCGCAGCCGCCGAAGCGCATGTAGTTGCACATCATGCGCGAGCCGGAGGTCATCTCGAACAGGTCGAGGATCAACTCGCGGTTCTCGATGCTGTAGAGGATGGGGGTAAAGAACGCGCCCAGGTCGGAAAGGAACTGGCCGATGCCGAACAGGTGGTTCTGGACGCGGGTCAACTCCTGCATGATGACGCGGATGTACTCGGCGCGCTCCGGGGGCTGGACCTTCATCAGCCGCTCGACGGCGAGAGCGTAGCCGGTGTTGTTGCCCATCGAGCAGAAGTAGTCGAGGCGGTCGGTGAAGGGCATGTTGCCCAGCCACAGGTTGCGCTCGCCAATCTTCTCGTGGTTGCGATGCAGGTAGCCGACGACCGGCATGACATCCATGACCGTCTCGCCGTCGAGCGTCACCTGCATGCGGAACACACCGTGGGTGCTAGGGTGCTGCGGCCCCATGTTGATGACGAACTTCTGGCTGTGGATCGTGCCCAACTGGTCCACGTCCACGACCGGCATCTTCTCCATGGGCGTGTGGGCGTCCTGCGGCGACCACACATCCGGGTAGACGACGTTCTTGCCCCAGGGCGTGCGCTCCTCGGCGCGCTTGAAGTGGCCGCCCGGCCAGCGGCTGGGGAACGGCTTCTGGTCGGCCTCGTAGTACGCCTCGCGGTAGTCCTTGCGCAGCGGCCAGCCCTCGAACCCGTCCCACATCAGGATGCGGTGGAGGTACGGATGCCCGGCGAAGCGAATGCCGAACATGTCGTAGACCTCGCGCTCCTGGAAATTCGCCCCCGGCCAGACCGGCGTCACGCTGGGGATGACCGGGTCGTCCTTGTCACCCGTGCTGCACTTGAGCACGAGCGCCCCAGACGGCGTGTTGCCCTCGGCGCGCATGCGGTAGAGGTAGTACACACATTCGAGACGGTCGGCGTAATCCGCCGCCGTCATCATCGCCAAATATGTGTAGCCCTGCTCGTTGCGCAGCCGCCGCGCCACGTCCGCCAGCCTGTCCGGCTGGACGACATACGCGCCCGAGGCATCCTTCGCCAGGTCGCCGGCGAAAACCTCTTCGATCGGGCGGCTCTCCGCTGTCTCAACGGGCGTCATCACTGCCATAGATCGTTCCCTTGTCTGGCTACCCGGCGCGAGACGCGCGCGGGCGGCGGCGCAGCATTTCGCAAGCGTAGCGGGGGTTGCGGACCGCGTCCCGTCACGCGTCTGGCTGCTGCTGGACGGCCTCCTGGGACACACCCTCGCTCCCGCGCGCGGCCTCGATGGCGGCTTCCAGGTCCGCCATCTGCCGCGGGTCGAAAATGTCGGGGCCGAGGATCGGCACCGGAATCTCCTCGGAGTGGCCGCGGCGATACCAGGGCGCTTCGTTGAGGCGCTCAGCGTCAATCTTCTCTTGCAGCTTCATGAGGCCGTGGAGAAACGCCTGGGGTGTGGGCGGGCAGCCGGGGATGTACACGTCCACGGGGAGGTACTTGTCAATGCCGCTCACGACGTTGTAGCCCTCTTTGAACGGGCCACCGCCGTTGGCGCAGCACCCCATCGAGATGACGTACTTAGGCTCGGCCATCTGGTTGTAGAGGCGCACGATCTGGGGGAGCATCTTCTTCGTCACCGTGCCGGACACGACCATGACGTCGGCCTGGCGCGGCGACGGCCGGGTCAGGCCCCAGCCGAAGCGGTCGAAGTCGTAGCGGGACGCAGCCATCGAGATGAACTCGATGGCGCAGCACGCGAGGCCGAACTGCATCGGCCACATCGAGTAGCGCCGCCCCCAGTTGTAGAGGGGGTTCACCATGTCCAGCAGCTTGTTGAAAGACGTGACCAGGATGCCCTGCTGGTCTTGCGAGAAATCCGCCTCGCTCATGAGAGGCAGGTTGCCCATTCCACTTTCTGTAGACATGTCCGCCATTGAATCTATTTCACCTCGTCTACAACCACGCCACAGCCGCGTGGCCCTGGTTCGTGATTATAGACGTGCCCTTCTAGCTTGTCAACCAAAAATGAGAGGGGATGTTTCCAAATATTAGGGTTTCCTCATACGCTACAAGTATAAGCTGCATGACGCACCTTGTCAACGACTTGCGCAACACGCCATCACGCTGGCGACTGCATCATTCGTGCCAGGACTCGCAGCCGCTCGACGAGCGGCGGCAACGTCGCCAGCAGGTGGTCCACGTCGGCGTCGGTGTTCTCGTAGCCCAGGCTGAGACGCAGGCTGCCCACCGCCAGCGCCGACGGCAGGCCGCAGGCGCGCAGCACATACGACGGCTCCAGGCTGGCCGAGGTGCACGCCGAGCCGCTGGAGGCCGCGATCCCGGCCAGGTCCAACCCTAGCAGCAACTCCTCGGCGCCGCTCAGCCCCCCGATAGCGAAACTGGCGAGGCCGGGCAGGCGCTCCGTCGGGTGGCCGGTCAGGACGACGTCGGGAACCTGCGTCAGGACGCCCTGGATGATACGGTCGCGCAGCCGGGCCAGCCGCGCCGCGCCGTCCGCGCGCTGCCCCTGGCTCCACGCCAGCGCCGCCGCCGCGCCGACAATGCCGGGGATGTTCTCAGTCCCCGCCCGCCGGTTGCGCTCCTGGCTGCCGCCTGTAATGGTTGGCAGCAGCGGCGTTCCCTGCCGCACGTAGAGGATGCCGACGCCCTTCGGGCCGTAGAACTTGTGGGCGGCGAGGCTCAGCATGTCCACGCCGAGCTGCTCCACGTGGATGTCCAGCACGCCACCCGCCTGGACCGCGTCGGTGTGCACCAACGCGCCGCGCTCGTGGGCCAGCCGCGCAATCTCGGCGACGGGCTGGAGCGTGCCGATTTCATTGTTGGCGAGCATGACCGAGACCAACACGGTGTCGGGGCGCAGCGCCGCCGCCACGTCGTTCACGCTCACGCGCCCGGACCCGTCCACCGGCAGCACGGTCGTCTCGAAGCCAAAGTGCCGCCCAAGCGCCTCGACCGTGTGGAGGACGGCGTGATGCTCGACGGCGGTGGTAATGATGTGAGCGCCGCGCCCCTTCTCTCGCGCCGCCAGCGCCGCGCCGCGGATCGCCAGGTTGTCCGCCTCTGAGCCGCCGCCGGTGAAGATGATCTCGCGTGGAGCGCAGCCGAGCCGGGCGGCGATCTCGCGCCGCGCATCGTCGAGGGCGGCCAGCGCTGCCCGGCCCAGGGCGTGCACGCTGGACGGGTTGCCGAACGAAGCCGTCATGGCCGGCAGCATGGCCTCGACGACGGACGGGTGCAGCGGCGTCGTGGCGGCATGGTCCATGTAGATGATGCGCTCAGACATCGTTTTGCTCCTCGACTCGTGATTGACAAATTATGTCTGCTGCTGTATAGTATATATTGCTACGTGTTGCTATTTCTTGGCTTCTATTCGGCATGACAGGGATGGCATGATGGTCTGGGCTATGGAGGTTGCTATGCGCGTCATCCGCATACGACGCGGGATCGCGGGGGTCGCCCTGGCGCTGCTGGCGCTAGGCCTCGCGGCGTGCAACACCGTCCAGACCGTCGTCCCCAACGCCGCCGTGCTCATCAATCCCACGCCTGGCCTGCCCTCCGTCTACAACGGCATGGTCGTCCCCGCGCCCGGCGGCCCGTTCCCCGGCCCGTGCTGCCCCCCGCCGATACCCTGCTGTCCCGGCACGCCCGCCCCGCCCACGAACTGTCAGACGCACTACACCGTGCAGTGCGGCGACACGTTGAGCAGCATCAGCCTCCGGTTCGGCGTCTCGGTGCAGGCCATCGCCGCCGCCAACAACATCACCAACCCGAACCTCATCTTCGTAGACCAGGTGCTGTGCATCCCGCCGCCGGTCGGCCCGACGCCGCGCGTCAACACCCCCACGCCCACTCCGACCGGGCCGACGCGCACACCGGCCCCGACGCGTACACCAACACCGACGCGTACCCCCGGCCCTTCCCCGGTGTACACGGCGACGCCCGGCTCGACCACCAAGGCGGCCGGCGCTCCCTTCCCATCCGTCCCGCGCAGCCCGGAGGAGTGCAAGGTTACCTGCACGCGGCTACCCGGCGAGGCGTGCTACGTGGTCCGTCAGGGCGACACGTTGGGGGAGGTGGCGGCGCTGTGCAAAGTGAGCGAGGCTCAGATTCTGTACCTGAACCGGCCGGAGCTAGACAGCGCGCGCACGCTCAAGCCCAACCGCGAGATCATCATCAAGCCGCGGCCGACGCCGACGCCGACGCCTTCCGGCCCCGCTGGATAAACACCGCCTCGATCTTCGGCCCGCGCATGCCGGCCACCGTGAGCTGCACGTCGCCCACCTGGGTCTCGTCCCCCGTCTCGGGGATGCGCTGCAACTGGTGCAGAATTAGCCCGGCCACCGTCTCGTAGTCCTCGTGCTCCGGCAGGGACAGGCCGAGCGCCTCGTTGAGTTCGTCAACGCGCATCTCACCGTCCACCTGGACGGTGCGCTCGTCAATCGTCTGCACCGGCGGCTCCTCCTGCACCAGCTCGTCGCCCAGTGGCCCAACAATCTCCTCGGTTAGCTCCTCCGCCGTGACGATGCCGGCCGTGCCGCCATGCTCGTCAATGACGATAGCGATCTGGGCGCGGCGCTGACGCATCTCCGTCATCAGATCGTTGATGGGCTTCGTCTCCGGCACGTAGAACCCCTCGCGCAGCAGCCCGCGCAGCGGGGCACTGTACCCGTCGCGGTGGTCGGCCAGGAAGAGCAACACGTCCTTGATGGTCACGACGCCAACGATGTTGTCCAGGTTGTCGTCGTAGACGGGGAAACGCGCGTGGGGCGCTGTCTGGAACGTCGTAAGCAGGTCGCCGATGGTGCTGTCGGCGGGCAGCGCGTCCACCGCCGTGCGCGGGATCATCACCTCGCGCACCTGGCGGTCGCCGAACTCGAACGCGCGCGAGATGATCCGTTCCTCAACAGGCTCGACGACCCCGGCCTCGCGGCTCTCGACGAGCAGGCGGGCCAGCTCGTCCAGGGTGTACACAGTGCCGTGGTGGCCCATCGGCTGAACGCCAATCAGCCGCAGGAACGCCGCCGTGCCCGCGTCCAGGAACCAGATAAACGGGCGAAAGACCTTGTCGAACAGCCAGACGGGGCGCGCCGTCGCCAGGGCGACGCGCTCAGGATTGCGGATTGCGACGATCTTCGGCGCTTGCTCGCCGACGATGATGTGCAGCGATGTGATAATCAGGAACGAAATCACAATCCCGATGGTGTGGGCAATCACCGGCCCGAAGGCGAACCGCTCGACAAGGGGCATGACCATCTCGGCGATGGCGCCCTCGCCGATCCACCCCAGACCCAGGGAGGCCATGGTGATGCCAAGCTGTGACGCGGCCAGGACGCGGTCGGGGTCGCGCAGCAACATCTGCAACAGCCCGGCCACCTGGTCGCCCCGCTCGGCAAGCTCGTCAATGCGCGTGCGGCGCGTGCCGACCAGACCGAACTCCACGGCCACAAAGAAACCATTGATAAACAGCAGCGCGGCGACTGCGCTCAATCGAAGGAGAATCTCACCCAGGCTCATGACGTCTCTTAAATAGTCGGCTATCTTATATCAACACAAATTATACCATGCCGCTGCAAACCCTGGCGGCAGACGGCCGCGTTTTCTTTTAACTCCATCGCCGATTGTGCTATAGTTGCAGTGTGTACCGCCTACCCGCGTTCCGATTACCAGACACCATGGTCAGCGCCAGCGCACCCGCAAAGGCCATTCTGATTGGCGAGCATGCCGTCGTCTACGGCCGGCCCGCCATCGCCATTCCGCTGCCCGACATTCGCGCCGAGGCCGCCGTGTCGCCCGGCGAGCCTGGCAGCGGTGTGCGGCTGCTCGCGCCGGACCTCGACCGGGTGGTGCTGGTCGGCGCGTCGGCGGCGGACGATCCGCTCGCAGTTACCGTCGCCAACACTCTGGCCTACCTGGAGGTGACGCAGCCCCCCGATCTCGTCGTCACCCTACGCTCGGCGATTCCCCTGGCGCGCGGGATGGGCAGCGGCGCGGCCATCTCGACCGCCATTGTCCGCTGCCTGGCGGCGTACTTCGAGCGATCCCTCGGCCCCGACGAGGTCTCGTCCCTCGTCTACCAGACCGAGGTGCTGTTTCACGGGACGCCTAGCGGCATTGACAACACGGTGGTCGCCTACGGGCGGCCGGTCTATTTCGTGCGCGGCGTCGGGCCGCAGCCCCTCGCCGTCGGCGGCGCGCTGCGTTTTCTCATCGCCGACACCGGCGTGGCAAGCCCGACGCGGGTCGCCGTCGGCGATGTGCGCGCCGCGTGGCAGAGCGAGCCTGAGCGGTTCGAGAGCCTCTTCGACAGAATCGCCGCCGAGGTCGAGGCCGCGCGTGGGGCAATCGCCACAGGCGACGCGGGGCGGCTAGGACGTGCCATGAACGCCGCGCAGGCGTGCCTGGGCGAGATAGGCGTGTCGTCGCCGGAACTAGACCGCCTGGTCGGCGCAGCGCGGGAAGCGGGCGCGTTGGGGGCCAAGCTGTCCGGCGGCGGGCGCGGCGGCATCGCCCTGGCGCTCGTGGCGCCGGCGCACGAGGGGCGCGTGGCGGCGGCGCTGCGCGCGGCAGGGGCCGCCGAGGTCATGGGCGCAACGCTACGTCCGGCGGGTTGAGCTTAGGTAAGGGGAGCGATGCTCGACTATATCTATCGCGGCCGACAGTTGAACCTGGCCCACCGGGGGGCGCGCATGGTCGCGCCGGAGAACACCCTCGCCGCGTTCCGCGCCGCGCTCGACATGGGCGCGGACGGCATCGAGCTAGACGTTCAACTCTCCGCCGACGGCGTCGTCGTCGTTCACCACGACTTCGACCTGGGGCGCACCAACAACGGCAGCGGCCCACTGAAGCGGCAGACGCTCGCCCAACTCAAGCGCCTGGACGCCGGCGCGTGGCACGACCCGCAATTCGCCCGCGAGCGCATCCCTACGCTGGCCGAGGTGTTCCATCTCCTCGACCGCCAGATGGTGGTCAACGTCGAGCTGAAGACGCGCTCATTCTTCGACGACGGGCTGGAAAGGGCCGTTGTGGAAGAGATCAAGCGCAGCCACATGGTGGACATGGTCATCCTGTCGTCGTTCAACCCACGCAGCCTGATGCGCGTCCGCAACATCTCGGCGCAGTTGCCCCTCGGCCTCCTCTACTCGCCCGATCAGCCCATCCACCTGCGCCGCGCCTGGCTGCGCCGCTTCGTCCACCCGGAGGCGCTGCACCCGCGCTTCGACATGGTGGACCAGGCGTTTATGCAGCAGGCCAAGTCCGAGGGCTACCGCGTGAACGTCTGGACAGTCAACGAAGCCGCCGACATGGAGCGCATGCTGAAGCTCAAGGTGGACGCCATCATTACCGACCGCCCCAATATCCTGCGCCAGGTAATGGTGAACATGGGCCAGTCGCCCGCCCTGCGGCGCTGACACGTCGGACACAGCATGGCGCTTGTCTTCCTGAAACTCGGCGGCTCCCTCATCACCAACAAGCGCGGTGAGGCGGCGCTGCGCCCCGACGTGCTGGCCGCCGTCGCCGCCGAGATTCACGAGGCGCTGTCGGCGGAGCCGGCGCTGCGCCTCGTCCTCGGCCACGGCAGCGGCTCCTTCGGCCACGTGGCCGCCCAGCGCTGGCGGATGCTCGATGGCCCGCCCCGCTGGCAGGCTTACGCCGAGGTGGGCGCGGCCGCCGCTCGCCTCAACCGCCACGTCGCCGACGCCCTCCTGGCGGCGGACGTGCCGGCGGTGACGCTCCAGCCCTCGGCGTCCGCCGTCGCCGAGAACGGCCGCCTGGTGGAACTGGCGCTCGCGCCGCTGCAACGCCTCCTGGGCGCCGGCGTGGCGCCGCTCGTCTACGGCGATGTGGCCGTGGACACGGCGCGCTCGTACTGTATCATCTCCACCGAGACGATTTTCTCGTACCTGGCGGCGCGGCTGGCGCCGACGCGCATCATTCTCGCGGGGCAGGTGGACGGCGTCTACAGCCACGATCCGCTTCACGACGCTTCCGCCCGTCCCCTGCCGCGCCTGACGCCGTCGGGCTGGGATGACGTCGCGCACACGCTGCACGGCGCGGCGGGGGTAGACGTGACCGGCGGCATGGCGTCGAAAGTGCGGGCCATGCTCGACATCGTGCGGGCGCAGCCCACCGTCACGGTACACCTGCTGTCGGGCCTGCGCGCCAACGCCATCCGCGACGCGCTGCTCGGCCAGGACACGGGCGGCACACTCATTACCGCCGACGACTGATGAACGCGACCAACGCGACCGACGTAGAGCCGCGCCATGGCGCGGCTCTACTTGACCCCAATTCCAGGAGGGTTTCCATGCCTGTGACTGCCGTTGTCGGCGCCCAGTGGGGCGACGAAGGAAAAGGCCGCATCATTGACTACCTCGCCAACAACGCCCAGATGGTGATCCGCTGCCAGGGCGGCGACAACGCCGGGCATACGGTGGTTAACAAGTTCGGGACGTTCCGGCTGCACCTCATCCCCTCCGGCATCTTCCATCCGGCGTGCGTCAGCCTGCTCGGCGCGGGCATGGCCGTCAACCCGGCCTCTCTGCTGACCGAAATGGGCGAGGTGCGAGCGGCGGGCGTGCCCCTGGACAATCTGCGCATCGAGCTACGCGCCCACCTGCTCTGGCCGTATCACCGCGAGTTGGACGGCCTGGAGGACGAGCGCCGGGGGAAAGGCAGCATCGGCACGACCAAGCGCGGCATCGGCCCGGCCTACGCCGACAAGGCCGCCCGCAACGGCGTGCGCATCGGCGACCTGCTGGACCTGCCGTATCTCGAATCGCGCCTGAGCCTCACCCTCGACGCCCGCAACGAGCGCCTGCGCGAGTACGGCCACGCCGCCCTCTCCCTCGACAGCCTCATGGCCCAGGGCGACGGCTGGGCGAAAGCGCTCACGCCCTACATCATTGACAGCCTGCCGTTGACGCGGAACGCCGTGCGCGACGGCGAGACCATCATCCTCGAAGGCCAGCTCGCCGCCCTGCGTGACCTGGACTGGGGCACGTATCCTTATGTCACGTCCTCCAACCCGACGGCCGCCGGGCTATGCCAGGGGGCGGGCATTCCGCCACGCTACCTCGGCGAAGTCATCGGCGTCGCCAAGGCCTACGCGACCGCCGTCGGCGCCGGACCGTTCCCGACCGAGCTGGCCGACGCCAACGGCCAGCGTCTGCGCGACATCGGCCAGGAGTACGGCGCATCCACTGGGCGGCCGCGCCGCACCGGCTGGTACGACGCGGTCGCCGTCGCCCACTCGGCGTGGCTGAACGGCTTCACGGGCCTCGCCGTGACCAAGCTCGACGTGCTGGACGGCTGGGGTGAGCTGAAGATCGCAATCGCCTACGAGGTCGAGGGCGAGCGCGTCACGAGCCTGCCCGACACACGCCTCATGGAGCGCGCGACCCCGGTCTACGAGACGTGGCCGGGCTGGAATGAATCCACGACAGGCGCGCGCCACTGGAGCGACCTGCCGCTCAACGCGCGGCGCTACATCGAGCGCCTCGCCGACCTGGCCGAGACGCCGGTGCGCTTCGTCTCCGTCGGGCCGCAGCGCGAGGCCATCATCACCCTATGACCTTCAACCACGACTCGTACCTCAGCCCGATGGCCTGGCGCTACGGCAGCCCGGCCATGCGCGCCGTGTGGTCAGAGGCGAACAAGCGGCGGCTGTGGCGGCGCGTCTGGCTGGCGCTGGCGCTGGCGCAGCACGCCGCCGGGTTGGTGACGGCGGAGCAGGTCGCCGACCTGGCAGCCCACGTGGACGCCGTGGACATCGAGCGCGCCCACGCCATCGAAGCCGAGATCCACCACGACCTGATGTCGGAGGTGCGCGTCTTCGCCGAGCAGGCGACGGTCGGCGGCCCCATCATCCACCTCGGCGCGACCAGCCAGGACATCGAAGACAACGCCGACGCGCTGCGTATTCGCGCCGCCCTCGACCTCCTCCTACCGGAGATCGCGCGGCTGCTGAGCGACCTGGCGGACGGCATCGAGCGTTGGGCGGATCGGGCGTGCATGGGCTACACCCACATTCAACCCGCCGAGCCGACGACCGTGGGCTACCGCCTGGCCCAGACGGCGCAGGACCTCCTCGCCGACTACACGGACCTGGCGGCCTTGCGAGCCAACGTGCGGGGCAAGGGCTTCAAAGGGGCGGTCGGCACGTCGGCCAGCTACGCCGAGCTGCTGCAAGGCACAGGCGTGACGGCGGCGGAGATGGAACGGCGCGCCCTGGCCGACCTGGACCTGGCGGCGTTCCCGGTGACGACCCAGGTCTACCCGCGCAAGCAGGACTGGCTCGTCCTCAACGCCCTGGCCGGCGTCGCCCAGACGCTGCACAAGCTCGCGTTCGACATCCGCATCCTCCAGTCGCCGGTGTTCGGGGAGTGGGCGGAGCCATTCGGCCGCCAGCAAGTCGGCTCGTCGGCCATGCCCTTCAAGCGCAACCCCATCAACAGCGAGAAGATAGACAGTCTCGCGCGTTATGTTGCCGCCCTGCCCACGGTGCTCTGGCACGACGCGGCGAACAACCTCCTGGAGCGCACCCTGGACGATAGCGCCAACAGGCGGCTCGTCCTGCCCGATGCGTTCCTCGCCTGCGACGAGATCGTCCGCACGGCCGGGCGCATTGTGCGCGGCCTGCGCGTGGACGAAGCCGCGATCGAGCGCCAACTTGGCACTTACGGCGTGTTCTCGGCCACCGAGCGCGTCCTGATGGCGGTGGTAAAGGCGGGCGGCGACCGCCAGGTGGCGCACGAGGTCATCCGCGAGCATAGCCTCGCCGCCTGGGCCGCGCTCCAGGGCGGCGAAGCCAACCCGCTGCCCGGCCTGCTCGCCGGCGACGAGCGACTGACAGGCTACGTTCCGCCCGACGCCATTCTCGGTCTGCTCGACGCCACCGAGTACGTCGGCGACGCTCCGGAGCGGGCGCGAGCGCTCGCGGCAGCGGTGCGCGCGGTGCTTGGCGTCTGACAATCTTCGTGACAACTCGTAGAGACGCGCTATAGCGCGTCTCTACCCGGCGCGTCTCTACCGCATCTCGATCGGGGATACCATGTCACACGTGCCACAAATCAGCATCGCCTTCCAGACCGACAAGCCGCTGGCCGAGTATGGCCCGCTCGCTCGCCTCGCCGAGGACGCGGGCTTCGACGCCGTCACGGTCTACAATGACCTGTTCTACCAGCCGGCCTGGCTGCCGCTCCTCGCCATCGCCCAGAGCACCCGGCGTGTCGCCCTGGGGCCGGCCGCCGTCAACCCGTTCACCTGCCACCCCATCAACGTGGCAGGCCACATCGCCCTGATAGACGAGGCGAGCGGCGGCCGCGCCTACTTCGGCATCGCGCGCGGCGCGTGGCTGGATGCCCTGGGCCTGCATCCGACGCGCCCCATCCCGGCCATCCGCGAGGCGCTGGAAATCGTGGCCCAGCTCCTGGCCGGCGACACCGGCGGCTACGACGGCGAGGTGTTCCACCTGGTTGCGGGCGAGCGGCTGCGCTGGCCCATCCTCCGCCCCCGCGTGCCGGTCCTGCTCGGCACGTGGGGCGAGGGACTGATCGCGGCGACAGCCCACTTGATTGACGAAATCAAGGTGGGCGGCACGGCCAACCCGGCCGTGGCGCGTGTCATGCGGGAACGTGTGGCGCGTGGCGTCACCGCCAATGGGACAACAAGACCAGCGAGCGAGATTGGCCTCTGCGTCGGCGCGGTCACGGTCGTGGACGAGGATAGGGTGGCAGCGCTGGCCCTGGCGCGGCGCGAGGTTGCCCTGTATCTGCCGGTCGTCGCCGCGCTCGACCCGACATATACGATGGATCCGGACGAACTGGCACGCATCAAGGCCGCCGTCGCCGTCGGCGACCGGGCCAGCGCCGCCGGGGCCATCTCCGACGCGACGCTCCAGCGCTTCGCTTTCGCCGGCGCTCCCGCCGACATCGAGCGCCAGATAGCGGACCTGGCCGAGGCCGGCGCAACGCGGGTCGAGCTAGGCACACCGCATGGGCCGGACGAGGCCGCCGCCATTCGACTGCTCGGCGAGAAGGTCCTGCCGGCGTTCCGCTGAGTGCGTCGGCTTCGGACCACGAAGGGCACGAAAGCCCGCGAAAAACACGAAAGGCACACGCGGGAGCGTCCACAATGGCTGCCTGAACCGGCAGGCAACGCAAAGAGGCAAAGGGGAAGTTCTCCTGTCCCCTTTTGCGTCTCTGCGCCTTTGCGTTACCCATCTCGCCTTGTCTATACCGAGGGTGGCTAGAAAGGCTGTTATTGCGAACAAAGCGACTCAATCTCACGCTGGCACATGAGATTGCTTCGTTCGTGGGGAGCTTCGCCCCTCACACCCCATAGGCCACCCGCCTACTCAGAACACAGGCGATGGCGTCGCTGCGAGACGTCCACACCGTGTGACGGCATGCGCCGACACAAGAAACTTCCGAATGTCACCCCGACGAGGGAGGTGGCTGGACTGCGGCGGCCCAGATGCCTCGTTGCACTCGGCATGACAGCAGGACGTGAAGTTTCTGAGCAGCCTCCCTGCCGCCTACGGCGCATCCTCACGGATGAAAGTATTGTGTGACGCGTTCAGCCGTCGCCTGGCACTTCAGTGCCAGGCTAAACGAACGAAGCCCCCCTGAAGGGGACTGCCCTCTTGGGGGTGCGGGGGCGGAACGCCCCTGCTGCGGTGGCGACGGCCGACGCCGACGCGGCCCAGACGAACTTTCATAGCAGGAGGACGATAGGACGACGAAGCAGCCTCCCGGCAGATGATAGGCACGCCAATCCAGCTTTTGCCCGTTCATCGCAAGGGCGAGGGATTGCTTCGCTGACGCTGCTCAGAACACATAGGACATGCCGTCATTGCGAGGAGGACGATAGGACGACGAAGCAATCTCTCGGAAGGGGGGAAGACACGCCGCCGCCGCTCAGACGGCCTTTCGCACCGGCGGGGGATTGCTTCGCTGACGCTCGCAATGACAGCTTGACAGTATTCTTGTGTCGGCGCATGCCGTCACTCGGCTTGGAGGTCTCGCAATGACGCTTGTGACATTACTTCTGGGCATCTGTTTGCAGAGTGAGGAAAGGAGTGAGGTATGGCGGACGACGAATTCACCTTGTATGACCTGCGCGTTGTCGTCGAGAGCGTCGGCGATCAGTGCACGTGCAGCATGCGCGTCGGCGACGCATTCGAGGTGCGCGGCGGGAAGCTGTATCTACCCGACGGCCAGCCGTTCTGCCTGTACGCCTTGCAGAGCGCCATTCCGTTGTTGCCCGCAAAACAGCGCCCGCTCCAGGCCGCCGACTGGATGGCGACCGACGCGCGCATCACCTGCCCTGATCCCTACTGCCGTCTCATCATGCGCATAGACCGCGTGCGTCCGCATACCGTCCGCCACAGTGACACCAGCGCCGTGCCGATGCCGTCCGACGTATCCGAAAGAACTTGACGGTGTTTGCACTCTATATCGCATCCGCTTGACGCCGAGCACGGCTTTAAGTAGGATTGTCGGCATTCGACACCACCCCAAGGAGGAAGACCTATGTACCTCTCCACCGTCAAACGCTGGGCGATGCTGCTCGTCGCATTGGCGCTCGTCTCCGTTGCCGCGGCGGCATGCGCCCAGCAGCCCGCCCCTGCCGCTCCGGCAGCCCAGGCCCCCGCCGCTGCCACGCAGGCGCCTGCGGCAGCCGCGCCCACCCAGGCCCCGGCCGCTGCGCCGAAGGCGACCGAAGCGCCCAAGGCCGCCGCGCCAACGAGCGCGCCGGCGGCAGCGCCGACGGCTGCGGCAAAGGCTGCCGCGCCGGCCGGCACGGGGAACCAGCTGGTCGTCGGCATCGCCCACGACCTGACCACCCTCGATCCGGGCCGCGGCTATGAGATCGCCGGCGGCCTGGCCCACAAGGCCATCTACGACACGCTCGTCACCCTGGCGCCGGACGACATCTCCAAGATCGTCCCCAGCCTGGCCGAGAAGTGGGAGATCTCGCCGGACGGCAAGACGTACACCTTCAACCTCAAGAAGGGCGTCAAGTTCGCGTCGGGCAACGAACTCACGGCCAACGACGTCAAGTGGTCCTACGACCGCGTCAAGGGCCTCAAGGGCAACCCCTCGTTCCTGTTCGACACCATCAAGTCGGTGGATGTCAAGGACCCCAACACCGTCGTCATCACCCTGGACAAGCCCGACCCGGCGCTGCTGGCGAAGATGACCTTCATGGCCTTCGCGGTACTGGACAGCAAGACGGTACAGGGCCAGGGCGGCGTGACCGGCGCCGACGCCAAGGACAAGGACCAGGCGCAGAAGTGGCTGGATCAGAACTCCGCCGGCAGTGGCCCCTTCGTCCTGAAGAGCTGGACCAAGGATGGCGAGATCGTCGTCGAGAAGAACCCCAACTACTGGGGCACTCCCTCCAAGCTCGACCGCGTCATCTACAAGAACCTGCCCCAGACGTCGGCGCAGAAACTGGCCCTGGAAGCGGGTGACATTGACATCGCGCTCGAAATGAACGCAGACCAGGCGAAGGCGCTGGCCTCGAACCCGAACATCCAGGTGGTGCAGGGCCCGACCACCGACATCTTCTTCCTGCTGGCGAACAAGAACAAGGACCTCTCGCCCAAGGGCGTGCTGGCCGACCCCAAGGTCGTCCAGGCGATTCAGTACGCCCTCGACCGCGACGGCTTCAAGGACCTGTCCGGCCCGAAGGCCTTTGTGCCGGCGACCATCGTCGGCCAGGGCTTCATCGGCTCGTGGGATGAGAGCAAGACGCCCAAGCGCGATGTCGCCAAAGCCAAGCAGCTCCTCGCCGACGCCGGCTACCCCAACGGCATCGAAGTTGATATGGAGTACCCGACAAAGTTCAACCGCGCGGGCCTCGACTGGGACGTGATGGCGCAGAAGGTTCAGTCTGACCTCGCCGAGGCCGGCATCAAGGTCAACCTGAAGCCAGGCGACCTCCAGACGGCGCTCGCTAACTACCGCGCTGGCAAGTCGGGCTTCGCCCTGTGGCAGTGGGGCGCCGACTTCCCTGACACCAACGACCGCCTCGCCTTCCTGCCGGAGGGCATCGTCGGCAAGCGCGCCGGGTGGACGAACGCCACGTCGGACGACGCCATCCAGAAGCTGCGCGACCAGGCGGCGGTCGAGACCGACCCGGCCAAGCGCGTCCAGGTCTGGAACGACATCCAGCAGTCCCTGACGACCAACAGCCCGTTCATTCCGCTGGTGCAGCCCAACCGCGCCGTGGCTTTGAACAAGAAGGTTCAGGGCTATACTTTCAACAACCAGTTCCTGGTTCAGCCGCTCCTGCTCTCGAAGCAGTAAGCCGTAGGCTTCTAGCGCGGCAGCCGGCGGTCCGTCGAGGGCCGCCGGCTGCCCATAGACTGTGATGCGATCTCATGAGTGTCACTGACTACATCATACGGCGCGTTCTAATCGTCATCCCGCTCATTATCGGGCTGACGCTCGTTGTGTTTTTGGTCTCCCACATGCTACCGGGCGACCCGGTCGCCGCGCACCTCGGCCAGCGATCCATGGAAAACCCGGAAATCGTGGCCGCGTTCCGCGAGCAGTGGGGGCTGGACCAGCCGCTGTATGTGCAGTATCTAACGTTCCTTAAAAACCTGGCGCAGGGCAACCTGGGCGTTTCGATCCGCACCAAAGACCCGGTCATGAGTGACCTGGGGCGCTACTTCCCGGCCAGCGTCGAGCTGGCCGTCACGGCGGTCTTTTTTGCCGTCCTGATCGGCATCCCGCTTGGAATCATCTCTGCCGTCAAGCGGAATCATCCCGTGGACCACGGCGCGCGCGTCGTCTCGCTGCTCGGCGTGTCGTCGCCGGTGTTCTGGCTGGCGCTCGTCGGCCTGTATGTCTTCTACCTGCGCCTGGGGTGGCTGCCGGGGCCGGGCCGCCTCGATACTGGCATGGCCGAGCCGACACACATCACGGGCATGTTTACGGTGGACAGTCTCATCACCGGCAACATGGAGGCGTTCTTCTCCAGCCTGCATCACCTCTTCCTGCCCGCCCTCGTGCTCGGCCTGGCGACGGCCGGTATCGTGACGCGCATGACCCGCTCCAGCATGCTCGAGGTGTTGTCGAGTGACTACATCCGCACGGCGCGGGCGAAGGGCGCGAGCGAGAATCGCGTTATCATCCAGCACGCCCTGCGCAACTCCATGATCCCGACGGTTACGGTCGTCGGCCTGGCCCTCGCCGATATCATGTCGGGCGCGGTGTTGACCGAGACGATCTTCGCGTGGCCGGGCATTGGCCGCTACGCCTTCCAGTCCACCGTCAGTCTCGACTTCCCGGCGATCATTGGCGTCACGCTGCTCATCGCCGTCGTGTTCGCGCTGGCTAACCTGATCGTGGATATCACCTACGTCTTCCTGGATCCACGTTTGAGGACGGCGTAAGATGGGGACAGACTTGGCAGAGACACCTGCAACCGGGGCCAACAGCCAGGGGTTGACCATTGACAGCCGCTGGCGGCCCGTCCCAAAGGGGCCGTCTGCGCTCGCGTCGGCGTTCCGCTTCCTGCGCCGCAACATTCTCTCCCTGATCGGCGTGGTGATCATCGTGTTCTGGGTCGTCGTCAGCATCGCTGCCCCCGTCGTCGCGCCCTACGACCCGCTCAAGCAGAACCTGCGCGATCGCCTCCAGGCCCCCAGCGCCCAGCACTGGATGGGCACCGACGAGCTAGGCCGCGACGTCTTCAGCCGCGTCCTCTACGGCGGGCGTATCTCGCTGCCCATCGGCTTCATCGTCGTCATCACCGCGACAGTCATCGGCGCGCTGCTTGGCGCGACGGCGGGCTATGCCGGCGGTGGCTGGGATAACGGCCTCATGCGCCTGACAGACCTCGTTATGGCCTTCCCGCCCATCATCTTAGCCATGGCCGTCGCGGCCGCCCTCGGGCCAGGGCTGAATCACGCGGCGCTGGCCCTCATCATCGTCGCCTGGCCGGCGTATGCGCGCGTCGTGCGCGGCCTGGTGCTGTCCGTCAAGAAGAATGAGTACGTCACGGCGTCCCACGCCGTCGGCGCGTCCCACTCGCGCATCCTCTTTCGCGGCGTCCTCCCCAACACCCTCGGCCCGGCTGTCGTCATGGCGACGCTCGGCCTGGGCGCGGCCATCCTGACATTCGCCGGCCTGAGCTTCCTCGGCCTCGGCGCGGTTCCACCGACGCCGGAGTGGGGCCGCATGGTGGCCGACGGCATCAACGCCTTCGACCAGTGGTGGGTCTCGGCCTTCCCCGGCCTGGCGATCCTCACCGTCGTCATGGCGTTCAACTTCCTCGGCGACGGCCTGCGCGACGCCCTCGACCCGCGCCTAAGAAAGGCAACGTGACGAGGTGACGAGTGACGCAGTGACGAAGTGACAGACGAAGAAGTGACGCAGTGGCGGTGTGAGGAGTGACGGAGTGACCGAATGTCGTGCCGTCACCCGTCACCTGTTACGCGCCAGGCGTCACATCGTCACCCGTCACATCGCCACCCATCGCCACACATCACATCGTCACATCGCCAGACGTCACATCGTCACACCGTCACATCGTCAACCGTCACATCGTCACATCGTCACACCGTCACTTTCGCCTCATCACGATGGAGCAAGCACACAATGACCGTCGCAGAAGATCGTCTCGAAGACTTTGGTATCTACAAGCTCGCATGCCAGCTCTTCGACGACTTCTGGGCCGACTCGGAGATTCTCGGCAAGGACTATCGAGGCCGCGAAATGGTCAGGCAACAGGTGCGCAGTCTCGATTCCATCTGTGCGAATATCGAGGAAGGCTATGGCCGTGGCTACGGCAAGGAGTTCCCGCAACATCTGAAGATCGCACGCGGTGAAGCGCGGGAAAGCCGCGGACGCTATCACCGCTGTCGCTATCTCCTGCCCGACGATACAATCAGGAGGCGCGTCTCAACACTCGACACCATCATCGCTGGCCTGACCAGGACCATCAATACACTCGAAAGTCGCCGTCCTCCAGCCACGAGATAATCGTCATTTCGTCACTTCGTCACCCGTCACGGAGAATCCCCATGTCCATTGACTACGGCAACCGCCTCGACCGCGTTCGCGCCCAGATGGAGCAGCTGGGCGTCGAGCTAATGTTCCTCCCCTGGTCGGCCAACCAGGAGTGGGCGTTGGGCATCGAGCGCCCGATTCCCGGCTTCACCTACACCACCTACCCCGGCGGCTGGCTCAACGGCGCGTTCATCAGCCGCACTCACGGCCCGATCCTCACGGCTCCTCGCATGGTCGCCGACTTCGACATGGGCGCGATCCCCGGCCTCGACATGCGCGTCCTGCCCGACCGAGGCGACCCGGCCGACATGGTGCGCGGCGTTCTCCAGGACATCGGCTTCACCGGCGGCAAGGTCGCCATCGAGGACCGCGCCTGGGCCAGCTTCGTGGTCAACTTCCAGAAGCTCGCGCCGACCGCCGAACTGACCCTGGCCTCCGCCGTCATGCAGCCGCTGCGCCGTGTCAAGGATGAGGAAGAGATTGCCCTGATGCGCACGGCGGGCGACATCGTTGACCAGACGATGGCCGAAGTGCTCAAGCACGTGCGCCCCGGCATCACCGAGCTGGAGCTACTGACCGAGGTCGAGTACCAGATGGCGCGGCTCGGCTCCGAAGCGCCCTCGTTCCCGACCGCCCTCTACATCATCAACTCGCGCTATGACAAGAGCGGCTTCGCCACGAAGGGCCGCGTAGACCGCCCTATCGAGACGGGCACGGCCATTCCGTTCGACTTCGGCGCGGTCTACCACGGCTACTGCTCCGACTTCGGGCGCACGGTCTGGGTCGGCGAGCCGCCGGCGGAGTATCTGCGCACCTTCGAGCTGATCATGCAGTCGCAGGCGGCCGGCATCGCCGCGATGAAGAGCGGGCAAATCACGGCGGCCCAACTCGACGCGGTCGCGCGGCAGGTCATTGACGACGCCGGCTACGCCGCCGGCTTCCGTCACCGCCTCGGCCACGGCATTGGCATGGACGTGCACGAGCCGCCGTTCCTGAACACAGGCGACGACACGCTCCTGCTCAACGGCATGTGCTTTACCATCGAACCGAGTATAATTCTGGACGACCGGTGGATGGTCCGGGTTGAAGACGTGGTCGTCGTGCGTGACAACGGCGGCGAGCCACTGTCGAGCTATCCGAAGGACCCCATCGTCATCGCGTGAGTATCAAGCGGGGGGAAGCTCAGCGCTGCCCTGGCTTCCCCCCGACCCGGCAAGCCTTACTTCGAACTCAGGGGAGGTCGGCGAAGGCAAGATTGCCTCGACGCGGACCGAGCGCGCGGCCGGCTTCACCGCCGGCGTATCAGCCATGTGGACATGGCGGCTCGCTCGGCCCAAAAGGAGACAATGTTGCGCAAGTCCCCCCCACTTCGCACCATCATCGCCGCCGCCGTCCTCCTGACCCTTTTCGCCGTTCCGCCCACCAGTCCGCAAGCCGCGCCGCTGAATGAAGCCTGCATGACCCCGGACGCCCAGGCGTTACTCGACCTGACGAACGGGGCGCGCGCCGCCGCCGGTGTCGCGCCGCTCAAGGCCAGCTGCCGCCTGGTCCACGCGGCGCAGACGCACACGACCGCCATGGTCCAGGCCGGCCAGCTCCTGCACCAGTTGCCGGGCGAGCTACCCCAGTGCGCCCTCGGCGCCAACAACGACCGCTACGACGGCATCGGCTACCCGTGGGTCACGTGTGGCGAGAACATCGCGTCCGGGCCGGCGTCCTTCAGCACGCCGCAGGCCGTCCACACCGCCTGGATGACGTCGAGCGGCCACCGCGATAACATTCTGCGGCCGGAGTTCAAGGAGATGGGCGCGGCGCACGTTGTCAGCGCCACCGGGACGCACTTCTGGACAGAGGATTTCGGCGCGACGACGGAGCCGGCGTGCGCGATGTCGGGCGACATCAACGGAAACGGCGTCCTCGATGCGAGCGACCTCAAGACCGAGGCCGCCCAGTGGCGAGCGCCCGGCGGCTCGGCCTACGACCTGAACCGCGACGGCCGCGTGGACGTGGGCGACGTCCTCTGGCTCTCCGCCCGCCTCACCCAGGCCTGCCCATAGCTGGGGCTACTTGTTGTCTGACACCAAGCCGTTGGTGTCGTCCACACGGCACTCGCACGACTCGCGCTTGTCGCTGCCCTTGACCAGCGTGCCGTCGTACTCCTCGACGCCCTGGCTCTGCGCCGTCCAGCCGGACAGCACAAACGGGATTGGGCCGTAGGCCGGCAGCCACTCGCCGTTATACTTGCGTGCGATGTGCAGGTGCGTGCCGTTGGACGCGCCGCCCTGGCACGACGGGTGGCCGATGCGGTCGCCCTGCTTGAGCTGCGTCCCAACGGGCACGCGGTCGTCGTCGTCTACGTGCATGTAGAAAACGACCCAGCCCGTGGTCTCGGTGTTCTCCCCTTGCAGGTTCACCGCCACCTCGCCGTTGTCGCTGCGCACCACGAGGCCGGGCGCCACTGCTGTATCCCAATACTTCGAGGCGTCCCAGCAGCCGCCCATGTTGTCGCGGCCGGGGACGAAGTCCAGCGCGCCCCAGGCGCTGCCGCTGGCCCACGCCCCGTGAGGGCCGCCGGTGTAGTACCACCACTCGCCCGCCGTCCACGGCAGCTTCATCTCTGGCTGCTGGAGGTCCGGCGGAACGACGGGGTCAACCGCGTTCGCATACGGGTCGCCGAAGAGTCGCTGGTAAGTCTGGCGGAATGTGCCGTCCTTCGCCACGGCCTGGCCGAACGCCTCGGGCGTGTTGATCGCCGCCAGCATGGTCTGCACAGCCAGGCTGCCCGGGTTGAGGGACGGGTTCAGCTTGGCCTTCTTGCCGTCCTTGAAGGTCAGCGACGAGAGGTCGCGTCCCTTCCAGCCATAGTAGCCCTGGTTGAGGGCGTTCGCCGTCCACGTCGTCTGGAGGTACAGGCGCGGCCGGCCGCCGTCAATGCGGCCCATCGGGTACGTCTTCGCGTTGCCCTCCGGCGACGGATTGCTGAGCCAGCCGCCGTTCATCTCCAGCAGGGTCAGCAGCAGGCGCGGATTGACGCTGTACCGCGTGGCGACGAGCTGGATGATCTGCGGCCCGCTCAGCTCGCGCCGCTCCACGACCTCGGTGTAGCTCTTAAGGTAGCCGGGCTGGCTCGCGGCGAACTTCGCCACGTCGAAGTCGCGGGCGCTCGGCCCATAGACAAGCTCGCTGTCCGGGATGAGCGGGTCGGTTGGCGTCGAGGAGTCCACCTGGGTCGGGACTTTGAGTACCTGGCCGATACGAATCTTGCCCGGGTCCGTGATCCCGTTGGCTGCGATGAGGGCGCTCATCGGAACATCCAGGCGGTCGGCGATGCCGCTGAGCGTGTCGCCGGATTTGATGGTGTAGGTATCGAACGTCGCGCGGTCGGCGCGGGGCGTCCAGGTCGGGCGCGCGCCGATGGGGGTCGAGGTGGCGCCGGCGGAAGCTCGCTCAGCTGACGGTGTCACAGTCGCCGCCGCACTGCCGCCGCCTTTCGCCGTCGGCGGCGCTGTGGGCGCAAGCGCAGCAGCCGGCGTCCCTACGGTCGGCGCGGCGGGCGCGGCGCTCTGGCAGGCTGAAAGGCTAACGGTCAGAGCCAGAAACAGGAATAGGATGAAACGTCGCATGTGCAATGACTCCGGCCCGGTTCGGTTCACTCAACTATCGCCACCATAGCGGCGGAGGACCATGTCCCGCGCCTCGCGGATCAGGGATTGCTCGTCGGCGTCCTCCGTCTCAGCGAGCAGGAGGGACGCGACGGTCTCGATCTCCCCTGTCGGGCTAACCCGCTCACCGCCGAGGCCCATAGGCAGATTATCCTCGCGCACCAGGTAAACCCCATGCCTGTCGAGGTCGAAGTAGAAATTGAGACTGTTGCCGAGATTGCGCACGTCCCACCAGCGGATGTCGCGGAAGGCGGCCATGCTCATCGGCCCTTCGAGGCGGAGCTGAAACAGCTGGCCCTCGCGCGAGTAGGCGCGCACGTAGTCCAGCAGATGCTCAGTCGGCTCCTCAGGGGGTAGGTCGGTCGTGCGCACCGTGTTGCGGTGCATCGGCTGGCCGGCGATGTCGTGGTACTTGACCTCCAGCCTGTCGCGGTCCGCCCGCACCTCGATGAAGCCGGGCTTGACGGCATGCTCGCCGAACGTCATGCGCTCGGTCGGCCCGGAGAAAGCCACCTTGACCTCGCCGACGGTCTGGACGCTGCGCTCGTGGACGTGGCCGACGAGCAGCAGGTCAATCGGGGCCAGGGCCGCGATGCGCCCCTTGGAGATGATGGCCTCGTTCACGTCGTCCATCATCGTCCCCTCGACACCGTAGTGCATCATCAGAATCGCGTGGTCCACGCCGGGCGGCGGCGACAGGCCCTCCACGCCGTCGAGCGGGTCGTCACCGTAGCCCAGCGTCGGATCGGGGGCCAGGCCGCCGATAGCGAGACGCACGCCGTCGGCCTCGACGATTTCCCACTCGACCTCGCTGGGACGGGTGAAGACGTGGGCGACGCGCAACTCGTGGAAGATGCGCAGCGGGGTCGCGCCCTCGCTCGTCGAGCGCGGGACGTCGTGGTTGCCGCCAATGGCGTAGATGTGGACGCCCGCGTCGCGCAAGCGCTCGAACTGCCGCGCCACCCAGACCAGCTCCGCCGTGCGCGGGCTGGCCGTATCGAACAGGTCGCCGCCGTGCAGGTAGACCGCCGCGTCGTTTTGGAGCGCGAAGCTCACCGTCTCCGCCCACGCCTCCCGCAGCCGACGCCGGCGCGCCCCCAGCTGCTCCGGTGTCATGCGCGCGTAGTGCTTGCCGAGGTGGTTGTCAGCCGAGAAAATCAAGCGAACGATGGGGCCTCCCCGCCTAGACCGGCTGCGTCGCCTGCTGCGCCGGGGGCGCGGACGGCCTGTGCAGTTTCTCGATGATCGCGTCCACGTACTCCTGGGTTGACGCCGTGCCGCGCAGATCGCGCGTGATGTGCCGGCCCTCGGCAAACACGTCCAGGACGGCGCGCTCGATGCGGTTCGCCACGTCGTACTTCGCCATGTGGCGCAGCATCATGACGCCGCTCAGGATGAGCGCGGTCGGATTCGCCAGCCCCTTGCCGGCGATGTCGGGCGCTGTGCCGTGCACCGCCTCGAACACCGCCGCGTGCTCGCCGATATTGCCGCTGCCCGTCAGCCCCAGGCCGCCAATCAGCCCCGACGCCAGGTCCGAGATGATGTCGCCGTACAGGTTCTCCATGACCAGAATGTCGAACTCCTCCGGTCGCTGGACCAAGTGCATGGTCATGGCGTCCACGATCACCTCATCGTAGATGATGTCGGGATAGTCGCGGGACACGCGGCGGGAGCAGTCGAGGAACAGCCCATCGCTGAGCTTCATGATGTTGGCCTTGTGAACCGCCGTCACGCGCTTGCGCTTCTGGCGGCGGGCCAGCTCGAAGGCGTAGCGCGCGATGCGCAGCGACGCCTTCTCGGTGATGATCTTGAGGCTCTCCACCACGCCCGGCACGACGACGTGCTCGATGCCAGAGTATAGCCCCTCTGTGTTCTCGCGCACGACGACGAGGTCCACGTTCTCGAAGCGGGTGTGGACACCGGGCAGGCTGTGCACCGGGCGCACGTTGGCGTAGAGGTCCAGGGCCTGGCGCAGCTGCACGTTCGCCGATTTGAAGCCTTTGCCGATGGGTGTCGCAATCGGCCCCTTCAAAGCGATCCGGTTACGCTCAATGGAGTAGATGGTGGAGGGCGGCAGCACGGCTCCGTACTTCTCGATCACGTCGCCGCCTGCCTCGTGGGTATGCCACTCGATGTCGGCGCCGGCCGCGTCAATGACTCGGCGGGCCGCGGCGGTGACTTCGGGGCCGATCCCGTCGCCGGGAATGAGCGTAACAGGGGTAGGCATGGGGCCTCCTGAGCGATTGCGTCGGCAAACTATCCAGCCTGGCGGCTGTGCGCCAGGCTGTAGGGGACAATATTAGTCGTTTTGCGCCTGACGCGCAAGTGAACAACCAACCCACTTATAGCATGACTCTCGCTACTCGTCAGGCGCGCTGTGCGTCGCGGCGCTGTCGCTGCCCTCGGACACCGTATCGCTCTCGCTGTGGGGCGTCGCCGCAGCGGGACCGGCCGCGCAGGCCATCTCATGCACGACGAGCAGCAGGCCCTCGCGGAGCGCCACCATGCCTTCCTGGCTGTACAGCCGGTTGCTGATCCCCAGCGTTGGCCCGAAGTGGAGCACGGCATCCTCCAGGGGGTACTCCAGGCCGCGCGTCGTTACGCCCCGGACGTGGTGGGTCAGGGGAATGAGGGAGACCGTGTCGCCGACAGCGCCGTGGATGAGCGCCTGGTTGCGAACGAGGAAGACTTCCTCGCGCTCCGTACAGATTCGGATCGGAAGGCCGCTGAACTGCGGCAGCGCCAGCAAGAAGACGTTGGCGAGGGTCTGGTCCAGGCGGCCGCCGACCGCCGCCATGATGGTGATGGAGGTCGCGCCGCGCTTGACGGCTTCCGTGACGGCCAGCTCGAGGTCCGTCTCGTTCTTGTGCGCCGGAAACTTGAGCAACTCTACCTCGGCCTCGCGCAGGGCGTCGAGCGCCTCCTGCGGGACCGAGTCCATGTCGCCAATCACCAGGTCGGGGAACAGCTTTGCCGCCAGAATGTGTACTGCCCCGCCATCTGCTGCAATCACCAGGTCGGCGGTCTCTGCCTCGTGGCGAATCTGATCCAGGGGAGGAATGGGGCCGTTGGCAATGATCAGGATGTGCATCTGCTGGTTGCGCTCCTTTGGCGCGCCTGGCCGGACTCTCGCGTCGGGCGGCGCGAGAGCGCGTCACCCTGTTCGGAGCAGCGCCAGGTGGTTCATCGGCCCGTGGGGGCCTTGCCCAAGGCGCAGGTCGGCCGAGGCCGTAAGCACGTCGGTCAGGTATCGCTTGGCCTGCGCGACGGCCTCCCGCGCGGGAAGCCCCTCCGCCAGGCCGGCGGCGATCGCGGACGCGAACGTGCAGCCCGTCCCATGCGTGTTGCGGGTTGCGATGCGGGCCGCCGGGAAGTGAAGGATGTCCGCCCCGTCGAAGAAGACATCCACGCTGTCGGCGTCTTCCAGGTGGCCGCCCTTCACGACAACGTTGCGCGCCCCCTGGGCATGGATGACGCGCGCAGCCTCCTCCATCTCGGCCAGGTCGCGAATCTCGAACCCGACCAGTGTCTCCGCCTCCGGCAGGTTGGGGGTGATGACGAACGCCAGGGGCACGATCGCAGCGATCAGAGCGTCCCGCGCCTCGGGCCTCAGCAGCGCGTCGCCACCCTTCGCCCGCATCACCGGATCCACCACGAGCCGCTGCACATTGTAGCGCCGAATCTTCTCGGCGACCACTTCGATGATCGTCGCGCTGGATAGCATCCCGGTCTTGACAGCGTCCGCTCCCAGGTCCCCCAACACCGAGTCGATCTGCAAGGCGACAAAGTCGGGCGGTAGCTCCAGGACACCCTGGACGCCCTGCGTGTTCTGGGCGGTAATGGCCGTCAAGGCACTCATGCCGAACACGCCGAGCGCCGCGAACGTCTTCAAGTCAGCCTGGATGCCGGCGCCGCCGCCGGAGTCTGAGCCGGCGATGGTGAGCGCGGTGTGCATAGCCTTCCTCCCGCTGTATCTACACGAAAAATGCCACGGCAACCATTCCGGCCGCCCCGGCGAAGCCAAAATAGTCAAGGACGCCAAACCTCGAAACGCCGAGGGTCGTCCGGCCCGCCCGGCTATAGCCGCGGCTCTCCAACGCCTCCGCCAGATCGTCGGCCAGCTTGAAGGCGTGGACAATCAGCGGCACAAGCAGCGCCGGATAGTTGCGTACACTGGCAAGGTCGCCCTCTAACCGAATGCCGCGCGACCGCTGCGCGTCTATCACGTCCGACGCCGCCTGCTGCAACACCGGCACAAACTGGATGGCGCTCGTGAGAATGAACGCCAGGTGGCGCGGCAGGCCCAGGCGCGTCAGGGCGTCGCCCAGGTCTTCCGGCGCCGTCGTCTGGAACAACACGAGGAACACGGCCGACAGGAGCACGAGACGGGCCACAGCCACGCCCGCCTCCAGCGGCCCAACACTCAGCCACGTGATCGCGCCGAGCAGCACGAGCATCGGTAAGAGCAGACGAAGCTGAGCGAGCCAGGCGCGCACGCGGCGCACCGCCACGATGACGATGACCACGCCGACGGCTTCGACGGCCAGCGCCGCCGGCAGGGTCGTGCCCAGCACCAGCGCCCCCGCGCCGAGGGCCAGGGCGAGGCGCGCCGCCGGGTTGAGGCCATGCGCGGGCGCGGCGATCATCGGCAACACTCCATCGCCTGGTCGCGTTGCATGGAGTCACCGGCGGCCAGCCGCCGCGCCACCTCGAACACGTCGGTGGGACGCAAGCCGGCCTCCGCCATCGCGCGCCCGTCCCGCATCACAACGTCGGGTTCGCCCTGGGCGACCACGCGCCCGTCGGCCAGGGCAAACCAGCCATCAACGCCGCTCGCCAGGTCCAGGTCGTGGGTGACCAGCACCACGGCATCGCCCGCCTTCGCCAGACTATCCAGCAGCGCGACGAGGGATTCGCGGTAGCGGCCATCCTGCCCCAGCGCCGGCTCGTCGAGAGCCGCGATGCTCGGCCGGGCGGCAAGGGACGCCGCCAGGGCCACGCGCCGCCGCTCCCCCTCGCTCAGGCGGTAGGGCGAGCGGTCCAGTAGAGGCGCCAGCCCCATCCACTCGTAGAGCTGCTCCAGCCACGTCGTGTCGAGCACGCCGAGGGCGCGCGGCCCGGTCTCGATCTCGCGCCGCACCGTCGGGCGAAAGAGCTGCTTGGTGGGGTCCTGGAAGGCCAGGCCCACCCGCCGCGCCAGGTCCGCCACGCGCGCGCGCCGCGTGTCCTGTCCCATCACCCGCACCCGCCCGCGCTGCGGCCTGAGCAGGCCGTTGAGATGCTTGAGAAAGGTCGTCTTGCCTGACCCGTTGCGGCCCAGGATGGCGACGCGCTCGCCCGCCGCAACGCTCAGGCTCAGCCCGTCTAGGGCGGGCCAGCCGTCAATAGCGTGATACACGTCCTCGGCGACGACCGCCGGGGCGGTGTTGCGTTGGAAGGCCGGCGGCGCGGGTGCGATGGCCCACGGCCCCGACCCGCTGCCAGCGCGGCGAGCGAGGGCAACCGCCTCATCCACCGTCAGCGGCGCGCCGTTCCACCCTTGCTCCCGCGACAGGCGGACGAGCGGCGGCAGGTTCAGCCCGCCCACAGCATCGCCGGCCAGGACATCCCGCGGCGCGCCGTCGGCCACGAGCGCGCCGTCCTGCATCACCAGCATGCGTGTCGCGTCGGCCACGAGCCGCCCCATGTGGTGCTCGGCGACGACAATGGTCGTGCCGGCGCCGTGAATCTCCCGCAACACAGCGCACAAGTCCTCGATCCCGTCGGCGTCAAGGTGCGCGAACGGTTCGTCCAGGATGAGGATGGACGGGCGCATCGCCAGGGCCGACGCCACGGCGACGCGCTGCTGCTGGCCGCCGGAGAGCGCGTGGGGAGCGCGCTCCAGCCAGCGGGCTACGCCAGTCGCCTCGGCCGCCCAGCGCACGCGCCCCTCGATCTCCGCCACCGGCAGGCCGAGGCTCGCCGGGCCGAAGGCGATCTCCCGCGCGACGGTGCTGCTGAAAAGCTGGGCGGCGGGGTTCTGGAACACCGCGCCCACCCGCTCCACGAGTCGGCTCGTCGGCGTCGCCGCCACGTTCCACCCGCCCACGCTGAGTCGCCCCACGAGCCGTCCGCCGTAGAAATGCGGCGCGAGGCCGTTGAATGTGCGGAGCAGGGTGGATTTGCCGGAGCCGCTCCAGCCGGCGAGCAACACGTATTCGCCGGGCGCGATCGTCAGGCTGACGTCGGACAAGGCCCACTCCGCCGTGTCGGGGTAGCGATAGCCTAGCCCCTGCGCGACGATCTCGGCTCCGCTCACTACGGCCCCTCGCCCACCGCCTCGCGGCTGAAGTCCGTGGCGTAGCCTGCTCGGCGGAGCGCATAGAGCACGACGACGGCGATGGCCGCGCCGGCCAGCGAGCTGAGGAGAAAGGGGATGATGAGCGCGGTCAGCGCCGTCGGCCGCGCCATGAGCATGGGGGCGACGATGGCCGCGCCAACCATCGCGCCGATGATGCCCGTGCCGATGACCTCACCGGCTGCGGCGATGATGAGGTTGTGTGTCCAGCGCCAGGCCAGGCCGGCCAGCAGAGCGCCAATCATGCTGCCGGGGAACGCCAGGAGGGTCCCCCAGCCCATGGCGTTGCGGATCAACGAGATGACGAATGCAATGCCGACGGCGTACCACGGGCCGAGCAGCACCGCGCTCAGAACATTGATCATGGCCTGGCTGGGGTTGAGCTTGGCAAGCCCGGTGGGAATGGACACGAAACCCAGGACGACGCCCAACGCCGCGAGAACGATGGCATACGCCACCTTGCGTGTATTGACCTGCATTCTCCCCTCTCCCTCCTGTGACAATAAGCCGGCTGGCAACGGATGGGGTCACGGATGAACGGATACAGAGCGGACCTATCCGTTAATCCGCGCGTATCCGTTGCGAGGTGAACCGCAGCCCAGGCCGCTCACGTCGCTCGGGGTGACAACTCCGTCTTCACCGCTTCCCGACGCGGGCCGCATCAATCTCCGCCCGCAGCCGCCGCGCCGCCGCTTGCGGGTCGTCTTGCGACACGATGGCCGAGATGACGGCGACGCCTGCCGCCCCATGCGCAATGCACGGCGCGGCCCGCCCCGGCCCGATGCCCCCAATGGCGACGACCGGCAGCGGCGTACTCTGGGCGACCAGCGCCAGCCCGTCCAGGCCAATCGGCGCGCCGGCGTCGGCCTTGCTCCCCGTCGCGTAGACCGCGCCGACGCCCAGGTAGTCGGCGCCCGCCGCGTGGGCCGCGCGCGCCTCGTCGGGCGTGGCCGCCGACACGCCCAGCAGACGGCCAGGGCCGAGCAGCGCCCGCGCCGCGTCCGCCGGCAGGTCATCCTGGCCGACGTGTACCCCGTCGGCATCCACAGCGAGCGCCACGTCGAGACGGTCGTTAACGATGAACGTGACCCCAGCCTCCCGCGTCAGCCGCCGCAGCGCGTGGCCGAGCAGCGCCATCTCCCGCGTCGAGCCGTGCTTCTGGCGGAGCTGCACCACCGTGGCCCCGCCGGCGATCGCCGCCCGGGCGATGTCCAGGTCGGAGCGGCCCTGACTCAGGGCGGCATCCGTGATAACGGTCAGCGCCCAGTCGGCGCTAGGCGGCGTCATCGGGGGCGTCCTCCAGGTGCGCGATGCGCGCGCGGTGGGCAAGCATCTCGGGGGTGATGCTGTGCAGCCTGTCGAACAACGCGACCTTGAAGCTGCCGGGGCCGCCCGCGTCGGCAGCCGCCAACTCGCCGGCCAGGCCGAAGCACGCCAGGGCCGACGCCGTGGCGACGAGCGGGTCATCGGCGACGGCCAGGAAGCAGCCAATCATGGCCGTGGACATGCAGCCTGTGCCGACGACGGTCGAGAGCAGCGCGTGGCCGTTGTCTACGATCAGCACGCCCTCTTTTCCGGCGATGACATCCCGCCGCCCCGTGGCCGCGGCCACGAGCTTCAGATCCTGCGCCAGGCGCGAGGTTGTCTCGACGGGATTGGGCGCGCTGATGCTCTCGACGCCGCGCACCACGCCGCCCAGACCGGCGAGGCGGCCGATCTCGCCGGCGTTGCCGCGCACCACGGTGAGGCGCAGCCGCGCCAGCAGCCGCCGCACGCCCTCCGTGCGCAGCGATGTCGTCCCGACGCCGACCGGATCCATGACGATGGGACGGTCGCGGTGGTTCATGACCTCACCGGCCAGGGACATGGCGGCCTGCTGGTCGAGGTTGGGCGTGCCGAGGTTCAGGACGAGCGCGTCGGCGTGCCCCGCCATCTCCGCCGCTTCGTGGGAGGATGGCGCCATGATCGGCAGCGCGCCCGTCAGCAGGGTGATGTTGGCGACATCGTTGACAGTAACGTTATTGGTGATGTGATAGACCAGCGGGTGACGCTCCCGGAGTTGTTCGAGAAGCGCCGCCGCCTGCTGAGCCAGCGACTGGTTGTACATGGTAGCCTCTTCCATTCTGCAAGCTAGATGCTGTGCTAGGCCTGCTGCTCCGCGCCGGTAGAGGGCCGCGCCACGCGCAGCAGCGCCGCCAGCGCGATGTAGGCGGCCATCGAGACGACGAAACTAGGGATCGTCGCACCCAGGTCAGGCTGCGCGCGGGTGATCCACTGGTAAACGCCGACGCCGAGGAGCCACGCGAGAATACCGGCGATGTTGAAGCCGCCGCGATACCAGTAGGCCCC
Source organism: Anaerolineae bacterium (assembly GCA_046328525.1). Classification (GTDB taxonomy): domain Bacteria; phylum Chloroflexota; class Anaerolineae; order Epilineales; family JAHCIE01; genus JBDHWG01. Next base: position 111,871 of record JAXLWK010000012.1, on the reverse strand, counting down.
ACCAGGGCGGAACATGTCGGCGGTCACGTAGCGGCGGCGGCGCACGACGAAGTAGTCGGCCGCCAGGATGCCAAACAGCGGCACGAACACCGAGCCGATGAGCAGCAGGAACCACTGGTAGTCAGCCAGGGGCAGGCTCGCCGCAAGGACGGCTACCACCGCGCCAATCCCGATGGCGACAGTGCGCAGCGACAGCCTGGGCAGGATATTCTGGGCGGAGACCGCCGTCGAGTAGATGTTGGCGAAAGCGTTGTCCGTCTCGTCCACGAGGATAACGAGCAGCGCGATCGTTCCGCCCGCCAGCGTCGCAATCGCCGGGATCAGGTCCAGCGGGTCGCTCAGCTTCAGCGCCATCATCATCACCGCACCCAGGGCGTAGAACCAGACGTTGGCAATGAAGTAGCCGACGTACGTCCCCCAGAACGCATCACTCGAGCGGCGCGCGAAACGCGAGTAGTCGGACACGAGGGGCAGCCACGAGACCGGCATCGCCACGACCAGGTCCACGCCCGCCCAGAAACTCAGCTCGCCCGTGCCCGGCTGCGTGAACAGGGCGCGCATGTCGTAGTGGCTGACGATGTACCACGTCAGGTACAGGGTCGTTAGGAGGACGGCCCACACGCCGACCTTCTCTAGCCACTTCTTGACGACCGTCACGGGACCAAGCACGGCCATGAACGTCGAGAGGACGGCGAAAAACGCCACCCAGACCAGGTAGTTCGACACCCCCACGAGGCTCAGGCTAATGGCGTTGGCGGCCTGCGCCATGATCAGCACCTCGAACGCCGCCCAGCCGATGAGCTGCACGATGTTCAGCGCCGACGGCAGGTACGACCCGCGCAGACCCAGGGACGGGCGCAGCGACACCATCGTCGGCACGCCGGTGTCGCTGCCGACGATGCCGGCCATCGCCAGCAGCACGTTCCCGACCAGCGTCCCCACAACAATGGCGACCAGGGCTTCGGCCAGCCCCAGGCCCGGCACGAGAAAGCTGCCCGCGACCAGCACCAGCATGCCGACGCCCAGGTCCGCCCAGAGGATGCTGTAGTCCCACAGCCGCAGCCGGCGGGCGGCCTGTGGGATCGGCTCGATGCCCCAGTCTTGGGATAACGGCTCCCGCTCCACCGCGTGACTCTGTTCCGCGATCATCATTCCTCCTATGACCACCAGCTCGCACGTAGATCGGTGACAGGCCAATCGGCAGCGGGATGTCAAATAAAACAAGCCGCTGCCTTGCGAAGGGTCAGCGGCTTGAAGACGTGCATGGCCCTTCCCTGCGCTGGCATGATCCAGATCAGGTTCGTGGGGTCGGAGGCTGTGGCGCGTCCGCCTGGCCTCCCTCTCAGCCTGGCTTAACCAGACTCCCCCAGGGCAACGGAAATCCGTTGTCGGAGAATAGTATAGGACTAGATGGCGCGGGAGTCAACTGCCTCCCGCCGCTGCCCTCTCCCGCAAGGGTTCAAGGGCGGACAGGTCTGGCCCCTCTCCCACTGGGAAAGGCTGGGTGAGGGTCTTGATGCTCACGTGAGGTTTTAAGACCCTCACCCCATCCCTCTCCCACGGGGAGAGGGGGCCGGAACTAGGACGAGGTTACCCAAAACCTGCGCCTGTCCGCCCTTCCCCCGCTCGGGGAGAAGCGGTCAGGGGGTGAGGGGAGAGTCCCACTCGCTCATGATGTGCGGCAGGTTGAGGCGGTACGGACCACCCAGCCCGCGCCCGCACAACCGCAGCGACACGTTGTCTACCACGAGTGTCGGCTGCGCCGCGCTGTTGCGCGTTACGGCGAAGTAGACCTGGGCCGGGTGGCCGTCCGGCCGCGCCGTGATGGGGATGTCCGCCTGGCGCCACACGCCGTCGCCCGTGCCTGCCACGCGCAGCAGGTTGACGCGCCCACCGGCCAGAACGTCGCGCAGCTCCACGACGCGCGTGTCGCCCTCGGCGCCGCCCTCGGCCAGGTACGACAGGCTCAACGTCGCTGAGGTCACGCCGCTCGGCCACACAAAATCCTGCCACGCGGCCGCGAAGCCGAAGCCGCTGCCGTCGCCACCGAGGCGCAAGGCGTTGGCGGACGACGCCGTCTGCCCCACGCCGACGCCCGCGCCAAGCTCCGACGGCTGCAAAGTCCAGCCGCGCGGCGTCTCCCCGTCCAATGTCTCGAATGATCCGTTGACGCTCCAGTTCGCGCACGAGACCGGCACGGGCGTCGGCGAGGGCGCGAGCGTGCGCGTCGGCGTGACCGTCGGCGTGGCTGTGCGGGTCGGCGTCAGGGTCGGGGTGGCTGTTGGCCCGCCGCACACCTCTAGCGTGACGTCGTCCACCCGCACGTAGCTCTTCAGGCCGTTGCCGTCGTTGTAGACGCCCAGGTAGAGGCTGACCGTTTCACCGGCGGCGGAGCGCAGCACGGACGTCACATCGCGGTCGAAGGTCGCCCAGCCGCGATAGTTGTGGGGCGGCTTGTCGTCCACGACGCGCCCACTGGGGAGGAGATTCCCGGCGCCGTCGCGCAGCTCGACGATGAAGCGGTCGTTGTCGGGGTCATCGCTGTACGGCGCGTACCAGAACGCCAGGCGGCCGCGAACGATGGTGGCCGGCAGGGACGCGGGGGCGGACGTGGCGCTCGACCAGGACGCGCTGTCGCTCTGCGCCTGCGTGCGCCCCAGGAACAGGCCCAGCGGGGCGCTGAGGGCGCTCGTCTGCGTCACATATGCCGCGTTCAGCGTCCACCGGTCGTAAGTTGTGAAGTCGCCCTGCGGGATGATGGACTGGCAGCCGACACCCAACGGCGGGGTCGCCACGGGCGTCGAGGGAATCGGTTCCGTCAGGCGGAGCGTCGGCGTGGACGGCGGTGTCGCTGTCGGTGGCGGTGTCGCCGTCGGCGTCGGGTCCGTCGGCTGCGAATCCAGGAGGGCCTGGACATCGTCGCGCATCCCGTCCAGGAGAGCATACAGATTGTCGCCTGGGCACTGTGTCTGCAAGAGGTCGCGGTGGCCGCACAATCCCAGGACAGTCTTGTCCACGACGAAGCGCTGCTCCCACGGGCGCACGCCGTAGCGGTCCATCAGCCAGGCAACGACGCTGACCAGGCTCTGCCGCGTCTGCGGCGTCAGCGGGGTAAGTGGAATGCTAATGTTAGGCTGGTAGTTGCCCAGGGCGACGACGCCCGCCGAGCCGCAGTTGTATTGCAGAGCGTGGCCGCCTTCGGCCATGTAGCCGGCCGGCGGGCTGCCTGGCGTGCGGCCCTGGTAGACGACGCCGCTGCGGTCCACAACGTAGTGGTAGCCGATGTCGCCCCAGCCGCGAATGACCGCATGCTCGTTATAGACGATGCGCACCCACGCCGCGCCGTCAATGTCCGTGTGGCTGTCGGCAGTGTGGTGGACGGCGACGGCGTTGGGCCGGATGTAGCCCGCCTGGTCGCTGCGTCCGCTGCTGGAGCAGGCATCCCAGAGGACGTAGTCCGTCGGCGCGCCCCACGCGGCGCGCGAAACGATGGGCGGCTGGAGGGCGTTCGTTTTGGAAGCGCCCGCCGCCAGCTCGGCCGACGTCGGCCCCTGTCGCCCGTCGAAGTAGTGCACGCGGAGGCGCTCGATGGTCGGCGCAACGCCCGCCGTACCCGGATCGAGGGTAAGGCGCACCTGGGCATAGCGGCCGGTCTCGAAGTGCAGGTCGGAGGCGCGGTCGCTGATGTCCTCCCGCCCGCCATCCGGCGGCGGCACGTCGCGCCACGCCGTCCACGTCTTGCCGTCACCGCTGATGCGCACCTGGACCACCACGCGGCTGCCGGCCGGGGCCGGCGGCTCCCAGTGGACGCTGAGCGCCTGGAACTCGAAGTCGGCGGCGAGCGCCTCGGTCGTGTACGTCCCCACGCCATCCATCGGCTGCGGGGCGAGCCGCCCATTGTCAACGGTCGCCTTCTCTGCGGTCCCCCGTCGCCAAGCGGCCCCGCTGACGTCCCACTCGCTGTGCAGCACGTTGGCCTTGCCGCTGGGCGGCGGCGCGTTCGGGGCGGCGGCGCTGGCCGGCGTCGGCGTCGGGGTGGCGACGGCGCGCTCCACGCTGAGGCCCGTGTAGTAGTGGCGCAGAATGTCGGCGTAGCTCGCGCCCCAATCCGCCAACACCATCGCGCCGACCTGACTCATGCCGACGCCGTGGCCGTACAGACGGTTGTACGGGTCGGGGGAGCCGACGGAGCGCAGGTAGGACAGCGGCGGCCCGCCGAACCCGTCCTCGTTGCTCCGCGTGGCGATGGTCGTGTGACCAAAGTAGACCGTGGACGAGGCGAGGAAGCCGTTCTGACGCAGCACGACGCCGCTGGTCGCGTCCACCGCCGCGTTCGACGTGTCATAGCGCGGACTGGCGCGCCACACCTGGGTGCGCGTCGTCGTGTCCACGTTCGCGTCGAGGCCCGGCTCGCACCGCGCCGGGTCGCCGGCGCTGGCCGCCAGGCAGTGCGTGGCGGCGTAGGTGCGCGCGGCGACGGCCTGGGCTTTCTGCGCCTCCGGCGGCGAGCCTGGCCCGATCTCGAACGGCACCACCCCCTTGAGGTAGTCGTCCATGTCCAGTGTCTCGATGTGGCCGTCCGGCATGAGGACGCGCACCGTCGCCGGAACCGAGGTGATCGGGGCGAGGGGGACGGCGGCGCTCTTGCTCTCGCCACCCACCACAGCGGCAGCACGCGGCAATGCGGCCGCCAACGTCGCCTGGGCATTGTCGTCGGGCGATAGGGGGATCATTTGCGCGTCGCGGCGCGTGGTCTGGCCGACCGACACCACCTCGGCGGGGTAGGTCATCCCGATGTAGCCGACGGCTTCGACGCGCACCGCGTGCGTCCCCGCCCCTACCGCGAGCCGGTAGGAGCCAGCGGCGTCGGCAGTGGCGCTTGCCCCCGCGACACGCACGACAGCCCCGGCGATGGGGCGGCCGCTGGCCGCGTCGGTGATCTGGCCGGCCAACTCGGTTTCGCCCTGGGCCGCGGCGGACGACGCGCTGACGGCGCTGCTGCCTGCGCCGACAAGCGCCAGGGTCACGCTGGCCGCCAGCGCCAGGGCGACGCCCCACCGCCAGAGGAGCTTCCCAACCCTTGATAGCATAGTGTTCAATCCTCATGGGCGCGACAGGGCATCCCCGCCGACGCCAGTGGGAAAGGGGGCATCTGGAGAGGCCTGACCCCTCCACACCACCCCGCCCCAAGGGGCTGACGATAGAGCTACACTACCATGACGTGAACGGCGTGTGAAAGGATATGGGCCGGGCAAAGAAAAAAGGCCGGCGAGCATATACTCTCGCTGGCCCCTTCTCTCGATTCCGTGCTGGACGCGGCATTGCCGCGCGGCCCGCCTACTCTTCCGGCTGCACCGCGACGTTCACGTGCGCCGTGACGTTGGTCATCACGCGAATGTCCACCTGGTGCTCGCCCAGGCTGCGGATCGGCTCATCCATCTCGATGCGGCGGCGGTCAATCTCCTGCCCGATCTGCGCCTGGATCGCCTCGGCGATATCGGCGTTGGTGACCGAGCCGTAGAGGCGGCCGTCTTCGCCGGCGCGGCGCTTGAAGACAAGGTTGAGCTGGCCGAGGGTGTTGGCGAGGTCCTCGGCCGCGTGGATCTGGCGCTGCGTCTTCTTGGCCTGGGCGCGGCGCAGGTCGTCAATGTTCTTGACCGCGCCGTAGCTGGCGAGGATAGCCAGGCCCTTCGGAATCAGATAGTTTCGGCCGTAGCCGTCAGCCACTTCCTTGATATCGCCCACCTTGCCGAGGTTAGGGACATCTTGAGTCAAAATCACGCGCATGGGGTAATCACCTCAATAAGTATGAGCGCACAGCAACGACAGAGCAGTATACCACAAGACCCGCGAAAGCGCGAATCTTGGCGTAATCGGTCTAGTAGACGGGCCGCATCGTGCGCTTGAGCACTTCGTAGTACTCCAGCGCGCGCCCCGCGCCCCGCGCGCAGCAGCCCATCGGGTCTTCGGCGGGGTAGAACGCGATGCCCGTTTCCTCGGTCAGCAGGCGGTCCAGGTTGCGCAGCAGCGCCCCGCCGCCCGTCATCACCGCGCCGCGGTCCACGATGTCGGCGGCCAGCTCCGGCGGTGTCTTCTCCAGCACTTCCTTCGCCGCGCCGACGATGGCCGCCAGCGGCTCCTGCATCGCCTCGGTGACTTCCGCCGAGGACAGCTTGATAGTACGCGGCAGACCGGCCACCTGGTCGCGCCCGCGCACGTCCATCGTCAGCGGCTCTTCCAGGGGGATGGCGCTGCCGATAGCGATCTTGACGTCCTCTGAGGTGCGCTCGCCGATCAGGAGGTTGTACTTGCGGCGGACGTAGGCGGCGATGGACTCGTCAATCTTGTTGCCGCCGACGCGCACCGACGCCCACTGGACGATGCCGTTGACCGAGATGATAGCTGCCTCGGTCGTGCCGCCGCCCAGGTTGATCACCATGTTGCCGGTCGGCGTCGCCACGGGCAGCCCCGCGCCAATCGCCGCCGCCAGTGGCTCCGGAATGAGGAACGCCTGCCCCGCGCCCGCCTGGATGGAGGCGTCGTGGACGGCGCGGCTCTCGACCGACGTGACGCCCACGGGAACAGACACCATCACCTCGGGCTTGAACATGCGGAAGCGCCCGCACACCTTCTGAATGAAGTAGCGCAGCATCTTCTCTGTCACGACGTAGTCGGCGATGACGCCGTCCTTGAGCGGGCGCGCCACCTCGATGGTGTCGGGCGTGCGGCCGAGCATCTCAAGGGCTTCCTGCCCAACGGCAACGATTCGGTTGTCGTTGATGGAGATCGCCACGACGGACGGCTCTTTCAGGACGATTCCCTGGCCCCGCTCGTGAACCAGCACGTTGACCGTGCCGAGGTCAATACCAATGTACCGCTGGAACATTCACCCATTCCTCAGAGTAAGACGACGAAGGCGTACCCGGCCAGAGGCCACCGAGACTACTTATGTCACCTGGCGTATGTAGCATGCGCCATCGGCACACACGGCGGAGCGCGGCGCTCCGTGCAGCGCCGAGTCGTGACGCAACCGCACAAGTATAGCGTTCGCGCGCGAGACAGTCAAAAAGGCGTAGGGACGTACCCCGCCCCTACGCCTTTCAGCGTCACTGTAACCCAACCACGTAGCTCGTAGGGGCAGGTTTCAAACCTGCCCCTACCTGCACCTGCACACCACGCGACCCGTGCCTACGACGACGGGCGCGCCCGCTCGCGGCCGCGCCGCTGCTCGGCGATCTTGAGGTGCAGGCGGGCGCGCTTGAGCGCCGCCAGGGCGCGCTCCTCGTCCTCCGCCTCCAAAGGCTGGGCGAGAAGCTCCTGGGCACGCTTGCGGGCCGCCTCGGCCTCGGCGATGTCAATGTCCTCGCTGCGCTCGGCGCTGTCGGCCAGGACCGTCACCCGATCCGGCCGCACTTCCATGAAGCCGCCGCCGATGGCGATAATCTCGTCGGGCAGGCCGGCCTTCTTGATGACGAGCTGGCCGTAGTTCAGGCCGGTCATCAGGGACGCGTGGCGCGGCTTAATCGCCATCTCGCCCTCGATACCCGGCGCGATCACCGTGTCCACCTCGTCGCTATAGACCGTCCGTTCCACCGATACGACGTCCAGATGAATGGGCATAGCCTACTCCGCTCAGCGCACCTGCTTCATCTCTTCAGCAGTCTGTAGCACGTCCTCGATGGTGCCTTGCATATAGAACGCCTGCTCCGGGATGTCGTCGTACTTCCCATCCAGGATGCCCTTGAAGCCTTCCACCGTGTCGGCGATCCGCACGTAGCGCCCTTCGCGGTTCGTGAAGCGCTCGGCGACGAACATCGGCTGGCTGAAGAACTTCTGGATCTTCCGGGCGCGCCCCACGGTCAGCTTGTCTTCCTCGCTCAGCTCCTCGATGCCGAGGATGGCGATGATGTCCTGCAAGTCCTTGTAGCGCTGGAGGACGCGCTGCGCGCTGCGGGCGACCTGGTAGTGCTCGTCGCCCACGATACGCGGGTCGAGGATGCGGCTGGTCGAGGACAGCGGGTCCACGGCCGGGAAGATGCCCTGCTCGAAGACCGACCGCTCGAGGGCGATGGTCGCGTCGAGGTGGGCGAACGTCGTCGCCGGCGCCGGGTCGGTGTAGTCGTCGGCGGGCACGTACACGGCCTGCATCGAGGTGATGGAGCCGCGCTTGGTCGAGGTGATGCGCTCTTGCAGCGCGCCCATCTCGCTCGCCAGGGTCGGCTGGTAGCCCACAGCGGAGGGCATACGGCCCAGGAGGGCCGAGACTTCGGAGCCGGCCTGCACGAAGCGGAAGATGTTGTCAATGAAGAGCAGCACGTCGCGGCCCTCATCGCGGAAGTACTCGGCCATCGTGAGGCCGGTCAGGCCGACGCGCAGGCGCGCGCCCGGCGGCTCGTTCATCTGCCCGAATACCATGACGGTCGAGCCGAGCACGCCGTACTCCTGCATCTCGCCGTACAGCTGCGTCCCCTCGCGGGTGCGCTCGCCCACGCCCGTGAACACGGAGTAGCCGGAGTGAACGGCGGCGATGTTGCGGATGAGTTCGGCGATGGTCACGGTCTTGCCGACGCCCGCGCCGCCGAAAATGCCCGTCTTGCCGCCGCGCGTAAACGGCGCGACCAGGTCAATCACTTTCAGGCCGGTCTCGAACACCTCGGTGCGTGTAATCTGGTCCACGAAGGCCGGCGCCGGGCGGTGGATCGGGTAGAAGGTCTCCGCCTCGACCGGCCCGCGCTCGTCAATCGGGTGGCCGAGCACGTCGAAGACGCGGCCGAGGGTCGGCGGCCCCACCGGCACCGTAATCGGGCCACCTGTGGAGCGCACGCCCATGCCGCGCCGCAGACCGTCGGTCGAGGTCAGCGCGACGGCGCGGATGACGCTGTTGCCGAGCTGAGTCTGCACCTCGCACGTCACTTCGCCGCGATCGCCTTCGATCACGATCGCGTCGTAGATCTCGGGCAGATGCTCTTCGGGGAACTCGCAGTCCACCACCGTTCCGATGATTTGAACGACCCGCCCCAGGCTTGACTGGGACTGGACGCCGGCTACAGTCGCTTGCTCTGTCATAATCTATCCTCCACGCCCCCGAAGGGCTTTACCGTTTCATCACTTCATGCGTAGGCGCGCAGCTTTGGTGCGCACCTAACGCGCCTGCTCGAGCGCGGCGGAGCCACCCGCGATGTCGAGGATCTCGCGCGTGATGCCTTCCTGGCGCGCCTTGTTGTACGTGAGTGTCAGGTCCTGGATCAGATCGCCGGCGGCCTCGTTCGCGTTGCGCATCGCCACCATGCGGGCGCTGTGCTCGCTCGCCACCGACTCGAGAATCGCCTGGTACACCTGCAACTCGGTAAAGCGCGGCAGCACCACGTCCAGAATACCCTCAGGGCTTGGCTCGTAAATATAGTCTACCATGGCCGGCTTCTGCCCGACCCAGACCGGCTCTAGCGGCAGCAGCCGGCGGACCTCCGGCTTCTGGCGCAGCGCCGAGACAAAGTCGGTGTAGCCAATGTAGACGGCGTCCGTATCCCCCTTGAGGAACTCGTCCAGCGCAATCCGGGCGATTGGCAGGGCAAAGCTCAACGACGGTGGCTCCGGGATGGGGGTGAACTCCGCCGAGATCGGCCGGCCGATGCGCCGTATGAAATCGCGGCCCTTCTTGCCGACCGTGATGACGGTCACCGTTCCCGACTGCTCGCGCATCCAGCGCAGCGCCTCGCGCAGCATGTTCGAGTTGAAGCTGCCGGCCAGGCCACGATCCGCCGTCACCAGGATGAGCGTGATATTGCGCTGGTCACGCTGCTGTAACAGGGGATGGAGGGAGCTGCCGCCCCGCGACTGGCGCGCCAGCGAGCCGAGAACCTCCTGGGCTTTCTGCGCGTAGGGGCGCGACGCCAGGGTCTGCTGTTGGGCGCGGCGCATTTTGGAGGCCGACACGGTCTCCATCGCCTTGGTAATCTGCCTAATGTTCTTGACGCTGCGAATGCGGCGTCGAATCTCGCGGGAACTTGGCACGGTTCGCTCCATGAGTCGGGCGTCGACTCACTGGTAGTGACGACTTCAGTCGTTCCTTATGGGAGAGCCGACTGAAGTCGGCGCTACAGGCCTCAACGTCGGTGTGACACACATGGATTGCGCGTTATGTAGTGACGACTTTAGTCGTTCTGGGGCCTGGGAAACGACTGAAGTCGTTACTGCGTTACCACCATTTCACACTTGACACACCCCTAGGCTTGCGGTGGCTGCCACTGGGCCTTGAACGCGTCTATGGCGGCGCGAAGCTGCTGGATCGTCGGATCCGTCAGGCGCTTGTCCGCCACGATGGTCTGCAACAGGCCGCCGTAGTTGCGGTCCATGAATGCGTACAGGTCATTCTCGAACGCCGACACGTCCTTGACCGCCACGTCATCCAGGAAGCCGTTGTTGACGGCGTACAGAATGACGATCTCGTTGGGTAGCGACACCGGGCGGTACTGCGGCTGCTTCAGGATCTCCTGAATGCGCATGCCGCGCTCCAGCGTGCGCTTCGTCGTCGCGTCCAGGTCAGAGCCGAACTGGGCGAACGCCGCCAGCTCACGGAATTGGGACATCTCGGCGCGCATACGGCCGGCGGATTGCTTCATCGCCCGCGTCTGGGCGTCGCCACCGACGCGGGACACCGACAGGCCGAGGTTCACGGCGGGGCGGATGCCCGCGTAGAACAGGTCGCTCTCCATGAAGATCTGGCCGTCGGTAATCGAGATGACGTTCGTCGGAATGTAGGCCGAGATGTCGCCCGCCTGCGTCTCGATAATCGGCAGTGCTGTTAGCGATCCGCCGCCGTTTTCGGCGCTGAGGCGCGCGGCGCGCTCCAGCAGGCGCGAGTGCAGGTAGAAGACGTCGCCGGGGTAGGCCTCGCGGCCGGGCGGGCGACGCAGCAACAGCGACACCTGGCGGTAGGCCCAGGCGTGCTTCGACAGGTCGTCGTACACGATCAGGGCGTCGCGCCCGGTCTCCATGAACTCCTCGCCCATCGCGCAGCCGGAGTACGGGGCGATGTACTGGAGCGAAGCCGGCTCGGACGCCGTCGCCGAGACGATGATGGTGTGATCCATCGCGCCATGCTGCTCCAGCGTGCCGACAAGGTTGGCGACCTGCGACTCCTTCAACCCGATCGCGACGTAGATGCAGATCAGGTTCTGGCCCTTCTGGTTGATGATCGTGTCAATGGCGATGGCGGACTTGCCGGTCTGGCGGTCGCCGATGATCAGCTCGCGCTGGCCGCGGCCGATTGGGAACAGGGCGTCAATGGACTTGACGCCGGTCTGCACCGGTGTGTCCACGTTCTGGCGCTTGACGACGCCGGGGGCGATACGCTCGAGCGGGCGGAAGCGGGTGGTCTCGATCGGCCCCTTGCCGTCAATCGGCTGACCGACGGCGTTGACGACGCGGCCGATCAGGGCGTCGCCGACGGGGACGGAGCCGATGCGCCCGGTGGATTGAACCAGGTCGCCTTCTTCGATCTCCGTGTAGTCGCCGAGGATGATGACACCCACGTTGTCGCGTTCCAGGTTGAACACGAGGCCGAGAACCCCGGTCTTCGTGAACTCCAAAAGCTCAGCCTGACGCGCCTGGGTCAGGCCGGTGATGCGGGCAATACCGTCGCCAATCTGGCGCACCGTACCCACATCCACCGTCTGGACCGGCGCCTCGAATTGCATAATCTGGCGTCGAATGACATCGGTTACGTCGGCCAGGTTGGTAGCCATACTCTCTCACTCCTTAAGAGGCAGCCATAAGCCAGCAGCCAGCCGCCGGGCGCGGATCGAACGACGCGCCGCTGACGAAGACTCGTGCCTCGACGGGCGGCGCCACGTTCTGGCCCGCGTCTAGCCTGCTGGCCGCCGTGTTGACTACAGCGCGTTCCAGATGCTCTCTCGCAATTGCCGCAGGCGTGTTGCCACGGACGCATCAATGACCTGATCGCCTACTCGGACGACCACCCCGCCGATGAGGTTGGGATCAACAAGATAGCTGTAGTCTATGTCGCCGCCGACTTCCCGGCTCAGCTTCTGGCGTATCTTCTCTTTTTCGACGTCGGTGAGCGGGACGGCGCTTGTAATGACCGCCTCCGTCGCCCGCTGCCCGCCGGTCGCGGCAAAGTGAAGCTCTGCCGCCACAGGCCCTAGCAGGTCCAGGGCCGACTCGCTAAGGAGATACTGCAAGAACCGCTTGACATCCGGGTACGCGTCGGCCGGAAGGTAGCCCATCAGGCGGGCTGCCTTATCCCGAAACTCGACCAGGGGATCGCTCAGGGCCTGGCGCGCCTGGGGATCGGCGCGCAAGCCCCGCTCGACGGCGTCCAACTGGGCGGCCACGCTCTCGGTCACGTTTTGCAATAGCGCTTGCGCGTACACTTGAGCGCGGTTAGAGTCGCTCACGGAGCGCCTCCCCCGCCTGAGCTTCCGTTGGCGCCGGCGGCGCCACGGAGCGCCAGCTCCTTGTCCAGAAACTCGTTGACGAGCTGACGCTGGCGGCCCTCATCCATCGAGCTGCCGATGACCTTCTGCGCCGCGAGGACGGCGAGGTCGGCGATCTGGCGGCGCGCGTCGGCCAGGGCCTGCGCCTGCATGTCGGTCGCCTGGCGCTGCGCGTTGGCGACAATCTGCTCGCTCTCTTTTTGAGCGGCGGCGACGATTTCTTCGCGGACTTGCTGGCCCTGCTTCGCCGCCTCGGCCATCTGCGCCGTCGCCTTCTGGCGCTCATCGGCCAGCCGCTTTTCAAATGCAGCCTGCTCCTGCGCGGCCTCAAGGCGAACGCGCTCCGCCTCGGCAAGGCTCTCCTGGATGCGCTGCTTGCGCTGGTCCATGAGGTTGACCAGCGGGTTCCAGACGAACCGCCAGAGGATCGCCAGGATGATGACAAAGTTGATGATCTGTGAGATCAGGAAGTTCAGGTTAATGCCCAGGGCTTCCATCACCACCTCCTAGTGGTATTGGGTCGGTCGGTATCAGCGGCACGGCGCGTCACCGGGCAGAGACGCGGCCCACGCCATGATGCCCGCGCTCTCTCAGCCCGTCGGTGCGACGAACTTGAGGAGGAGGAAACCGACCAATGCGTAAATGGCGATGGACTCCGCGAACACAATGCCGAGAATCATGTTTGTGCGGATATCATTACCCACTTCTGGATTCCGGCCCAGCGCCTGCAGCGCCCCCAACACGACGAGACCGATGCCTACACCTGGGCCAATCATGCCGAGGCCGACGGCGAGACCAGCGGCAAGCTGAGAAGCAGCGAGAGCATTCATGAGACATTGCCTCCTTAGGGCATTGATGATATGGAAGTAAGAACCATATTGGCCGCGAACCGTTTGAGGGACTGCCATGCCGAGCAGATATCGGCGCGACAGTCCCCAGACTTTCCGCAATCAGGCGTGCTGCGTCGCCCGCCCCGCCGCGTGCTCAGCCCTCTCCTGCTGATAGGCTTCCTGGAAGCTATCCTGGACCGGGATCTCGGGATGGTGCTCGTGGCTCTCCATCGCGCCCGCCGAGAAAATGATGAGGAGTAGCGCAAACACGCCGGCCTGGATGATGCCCATGAACAGCTCAAGGGCAGCGAACGGCATAGGCACAATCCACGGTAGCAGGTAACTCATCACGAACACCAGCACGGTACCCGCGAAGATGTTACCGAAAAGTCGGAAGGAGAACGAGATGATCTTCGCCAACTCTGATATGGCTTCGAGGATGCCGACGAAGAAAGCGATGAAGCTTGAGAAGTTGATAAACTTCTTGAGATACCCGAAGCCGTTCGCCCTGAAGCCGCGGAACTGAATGTAGCAGAAGGCGATCAGAGCCAGCGCGAGCGGCATATTGAGATCAGTGGTGGCCGCGCGCATGAAGGGAACCAGCATGCCCTCAGGGGGAACGCCATGTGCCTCCTCCGTCGCCCCGGCCACCGCAGCCTCGATGGGCTTCGACACCCCGGTCTGCGGTTGGGCCACGGTGTAGAGGACGTTCGGGATGACCGGCTTGACCGTCCACATGGTAATGCCTGGCTCATGCGGTACTTCGATCAGGCCAATCGACTCCACGCCCGGCACGCGGCCCCACAGGTTGGCGCACAGGATGAGCCAGAAGATCGTGAGGGCAACGGGGAGTATGACGCGCGCCATTCGGGCGCCGATGAGGTCCTGCGCGAGGTTGAGGAAGAACTCGGCGATGAACTCAACAGCATTCTGAATGCCGCTCGGCACCAGGGCTTTCTTACGAACCGCCAGGAAGCCGATAATGAGCACGGTGGCGTCCGCGACGAGGGTCGCCAGGCCTGTGTTGGTGAAGGGTTGTCCAAAGAAGGTGAGGTGCCCGATTTGCTCGGGCGCGAGGCTAATCGCCGGAAGCGCCACCGGGAAGAGGAGGGCGCTCCCAATGATCAAAGCAAGAATGACCAGAGTCCAGATGATGTTTCGGGCTGAGAATATTCGGCTCACAGCCGCTCGTCCTCCTTGACCGAGGGTTTAGAGGGATTCTGCGATGGGTTGCGAGAGTGCGCGTCTTCGATTCGTTTGAAAGCATCGAAGGTATAGCGCACGACGAAATACGTTGCCGCCAGGATGCCAAGCAGAAATGCAATCAAGGCGCCCCACGGCCATAAGCCCAGGCGACGATCTACCAACAGCCCGCAGGCCATCGGCACAGCGAGGAAAGCCAGCACCGCTAACCCCATGCGGAAGGCTCGTGCGCGCACCTCACCTTTACGCATGAGCACGACGACCCAAGTTCAAGATGATAGCCACAGTTCCCTGGCACGGCGCCCAGCGCGAGTCAGTTTGCCGTGGCCTTTCTGTTTGGAGATAGCGGCTCCTCGCTTTAAGTATACCAGGGCGCACAGTTTAAGGCAACTCTAATGTGCAGCGCATCATGCGCGTCGAGTCTGAATCCGGTCCAAAGTCGCCTCAATGATGGTGTGCCCAGCCGCCCTCCTCGATGACGCGGAAGATGTCGGTATCGCTCACAATCCCCACCAGCTTGCCGTGGTCGAACACGGGCAGACGCCGCACGCGGTTCTCGAACATCATCGCCGACACCTGGCGCAGGGTCATGTCGGGCGGGATGCGCAGGATCGGCGACGTCATGATCTCGCGCACCTGAAGCTCGGACGGGTCGAGATCGCTGGCGACAATCTTCGAGATGATGTCGCGCTTGGTCATGATGCCCCAATCTTCGCCGGCGTGTTCAGGCTTGACAAGGATACTGGAGATTCCGCGCTCCCGCATCGTGTGGAGCGCCTGCTCGACGCTGGCCGAAGGCTCAATCGCGACAGGCTCGTGGGTCATGATATCCGCTACGGTCAGGGGTTGAGACACGCTGCCTCCTTTGGCCGCCATTACGCTATGCGTCATTTCTGCCCTCATTATACGTGAGCGCCCCGCGCAAAGCAAGGTCAAATTTGAAGCAACGCCACGCCGCCGGAGTCAGGGGCAAACGGCCGGACGAGAGGTTCAGCCGACGCAATCGAGCACTAGGGTTGTCCAGGACTGGGGGTGCGCGCCCAGGCCGGCGCCGCTGAACGGATTGTAGTATTCCCAGAAGCCTGCTGCCTCGACCATGGCGAAGGTCCGCGCCGCCAGGTCGTGGGCGATGTCCGTGTAGCGGTAGCGTAGCAGGCCGTGGAACAGCAGCCAGTTCAGGTGCACCCAGCCGGGGCCGCGCCAGTAGCGGTCGGGCGCAAAGAGCGGCTCGCTCAGGGCGACCGTCGGGATCGGGTACGCCGGCCAGAACTGGGCCGGGTTGGTCAGACGGGCGACGAGGCGGGCCGCCTGCGTCGGCGTTGGGATGCCGGCAAACAGGGGTACGAAGGTGGTGGCGGTGAATTCGGGTAGCGGGACTTCATCCCGCCCGGCGAGGTCGCGGTACACCCCGCTGGCCTCGTCCCAACAGCGCGCCTGAATGGCCGCCGCGACAGCGTCCGCCTGCTGCTGGTAGACCCGCGCGTCGTCGTCGAGAGCCAGGGCCTCGGACAGCCGCGCCATGCTCACGAGGCTGCGCTGCAAAAGCGCGTTCAGGTCACACGACTCGACGTTGAACAGGCCGGCGGCCTGCACGCGCTCGATGTCGTAGTCAAGCTGCGCGAGCACCGCGACGAGGGCCATGCGCGCGCGGCGGCTTTCGACGTCACTCGGCGCGTTCAGCCCCATCGGCCCATCCCACGCCGGCGCCGCATCCCAGCCTGTCTCCCAGGGATGGATGGCGCTGACGAGGTTGTCGCGGTCGGGATCGCGGCGGCGCCACCACCAGGCGTGGTAGGCGCGCAGGGCGGGGAAGACGCGGCGCACGAACGCGACATCATCCGTGGCTGCGAACACCCGCTCGACGGCATACGCGATGACGGGCGGCTGGGTAATCGTGCTGCGATCGCTCCGCCCCCACAGCGCCTCGCCGCCGCCGTCCCAGTAGGTCATGTGGGGCACCATCCCGGCGTCAGGCCCGTCGGTCATCTGGTGCGCCAGCAGCGCCTCGATTTCGTCCTTCGCCAGAGCCGGATCAAGGCGCGTGTTCACGATGGCGTGAAAGCACGAGTCCCACAGCCACTGCTGCTCATACGTCATGGGCGCGGGGCGGATGTAGCGATGTCCATCGGCGGTCACGACGAGATTCTGGCGCAAAACGGCGCGGGCCTGCTCGACCAGGCTGGGCGATATAGTCATGGGTGGACGCTTTCGTCTAGAAGATCAAGGAACACGGCCGCCGTCCAGGTCATCAGCCGCGCGCCGAGGGGCGCGCCGGTGTAGGGGTGGTAGTACTCCCAGAAGAGCGGGCCGGGGGTGGCGGGATCGAACGCCGCCGGCGCGTTGTCCACCAGGGTCCAGCCGACGGCGGCCACAGCGCTGTCCCACAGCCAGGCGTGCTGGTACTGCTGGCGCGAGGGCGTCGTCGTGCGCCCGGCGACGCTGTTGTAAGCCATGACCTGGGCGGCGCGTGTCTGCCACTGCGCCGGGTCGCCCTCGCTTTCGGCGATCATCCGCAGCGTGCAGTCGCGCAACCGCTGCGACAGGGCCGGCGCAAGACTCCGCAGGGCGCGGTGCAGCAGCCAGTTCGGCACAGGCCAGCTCGGGCCGGTCCAGTAGCGGAGCGGGTCGAAGGCCGGATCCGTCGGCGCCGTGGACGGCACGGGAAAAGGCGTCCAGAACTCGGCCGGGTCCTGGAGGCGCGCTAACAAACGCGCTGCCTGGTCAGGCGCGGCGATGTCGGCCAGCAGCGGCATGAAGGACGACACCGTGGCGACCGGGATCAGCTCGCCGCCCCGCGCATCGCGGGCGTAGAAGATGCCATCCGCCTCGCACCACAGCAGCCGGCGGATGCTGGCGGCGACGCGCTCGGCCGCCGCTATATTCGCCGCCGCCCCCCCCCGCAGCTCGTCGGCGCGCCGCGCATCCTGAGGCGCGAGGAGCGGCGCCAGCGCCTCTTCCAGGCGAGCCGTCGCGCGCAGGGCATCTACCAGGAGCGCATTGAACAGCACATCCTGGAGCAGGAATGGGGTTTCGGCGGCGATGCGCCGCTGATCGTACCCGTGCTGCTTGAAGAGGGCGATCAGACCAAAGTACGCCGTATAGTCCTTGGCCGTCGGCCGATGCTCCACGGCGACGTGCACCATGTCAGCGCGGCCGAACGTGTCTATCGCGATCGCCTGCTCCGCCAGGTACGCTCGCGTTGCCTGGAGCAGCGGCTCGAAGGCGGGGCTATTGTCCGTCCCCGTTTCCCAGGGGTGAAGGCAGACGACAAGCCCCTCGCCCGTTGGGTCCCGCTCAGTGAGCAGGAAGTGGTGGAAACGCTCTAGCCCGTCGGCAATCGCCAGCCACTCAGCGAGGTAGGCTTGCGGGTCGGGGAGGCGCTGGAATACCATCTCGGCGCACGTGCCCATGATGGGGGGCTGGGTGATGCCGGATGTCTCCATCACCGCCAGACCCGTCGCCGTTCGACTTATCCCCCAGTCCGTGGGGTCCGGGCGGTAGCCTGACTGGTGGGGTACGTAGCGGACGTGGGGCAGCAGGCCGTTGGCCCACTGTCCCTCGAAGATGGCGACAAGCTCGTTGAGGGCGTGGCGCTGGCCGTAGGACAGGGCTGCGCTCATGCCGCCGCTCCGCCGACCGGCCGGCCCGTGGTCGGATCGAACCAGCGAATCTTGGCCGGGTCCAGGCGCAATTGCACGGTGTCGTCCTGGGCGACGGGGAAGTCGGTGTTGGCGATGACCTTGAGCATCTCGGTACCCAGGAGGACGCTCAGCAGGAGATGGGAGCCGAGCGGCTCGACGACGAGCACCCGCGACGGGACCGTCTCCGGCCGCGCCGTGTGGCCGACCTCGATGTTCTCGGCGCGAATGCCCATGAGGAGCGGCTGACCTGGCGCGACGTTGGCGAGGGGCAGGATCGGCACGGGCTGGCCGTCAACGTCGGCCCTGGCCGCGCCGTTGGACGGCAGGAGCGTGGCGCGCACAAAGTTCATGGGTGGGTTGCCGATGAAGCCGCCGACAAACGTGCTGCCGGGCGCGTCGTACACGCGCCCCGGCGCGTCCACCTGCACCATGTCCCCGGCCTGCATGACCGTGATGCGGTCGCCCATGCTCATCGCCTCAACCTGGTCGTGGGTGACGTAGACCGTCGTGGATTGCACCTCCTGGAGCAGGCGCTTGAGTTCGGCGCGCGCCTGGAGACGCAGAAGAGCGTCCAGGTTGCTCAGAGGCTCGTCCATCAGCAGCACCTCCGGCTCGACGGCCAGGGCGCGGGCGACGGCGACGCGCTGCCGCTGGCCGCCGCTCAACTGAGCCGGATAGCGGTCCAGGTAGGCGTTGATCTGCATCATCTCGGCGGCCTGGCCGACGCGCTTCTGGATCTCCGGCTTAGGTCGGTTCTGCATCCGAAGGCCGAAGGCGATGTTGTCGAAGACCGTCAAGTGCGGGAAAACGGCGTAACTCTGGAACACCATGGCGATCTGGCGGCGGCGCGGCGGCTCGTGGGTGACGTCGCGCCCGCCGATGAAGATACGCCCGCCTTCCGGGTGCTCCAGGCCGGCGATGCAGCGCAGCAGAGTCGTCTTGCCGCAGCCGCTCGGCCCGAGCAGGATCATGAACTCACGATCGTGGATGGTCAGGGACACGTCGTGGAGAGCGGTGAATTTACCGAATGTCTTGCGCACGCCCTCGATGCGAATCTCAGCCATAGATGTCCTCCAGGGAGGTCTCCACTGCGGTCTACTTGACGATCTGCCCCCACATGCCGAGCAGGTACTTGCGGATCATAAAGATGAAGATCAGGGCGGGCAGCACGAGGAAGAAGCCGCCGGCGAAACGGAACGGCAGCGGCGACGTGTTGAGCTGGCTTAGCATCAGCGCCGGTAGCGTCCGATTGCGTAAGGTAAGGATGGTGGCGGCAAACACCTCGTTCCACGACAGAACGAAGGTGAAGATGGCGGCGGCGGCCAGGCCGGGAAGGGCCAGCGGCAGGGCAACGCGCAGGAACGCCTGCACCGGCGTACAGCCCAGCGTCTGCGCTGCTTCTTCCAGGTCGCGCGGCACCCCGGCGAAGATGCTGCTCGTCACGAGGATCGTGATGGGCAGGGCCAGCGACGTGTGCGCCAGGGTAACGCCGAACAGGGTGTCATACAGGCCCCAGTTGAGGAAGATCACCGCCAGCGGAATGGACAGGATCACAATCGGGAAAGCGCGCGTCGTCAAGATGGTCAGCTTGAACGTGTCGCGGCCGGGGAAGATGAAGCGGGCCAGGGCGTAACCGGCCGGCGTTCCGATGATGAGCGCGAGCGCCAGGGTTCCGATGCCGACGACGATGCTATTCCAGAGTGAGGTCAAGACGCCGCGCGAGTTCAGGAAGTATTGCATCGTCTCTGTCGAGAGTGTGGTCGGCAGCAGGCTCTTGGGGTAGCTGTAGATGACGTCCGGCGGGCTGAAGGCCGCCAGGGTAATCAGATAGATCGGGATCACAATGAAGAGCGTGAGCACAACGGCGAGCACATAGAGGCTGACGCGCGTCCTTTGGCGGCTGGTCAGTACGTTCATTGTCCAAGCTCCTCGTCGCGCGTGCGCAGCATGCGCAGGTAGAAGACCGTGGTGATGAGCGAGAAGATGAGGATGAGCAGGGCGTACGCCGCCGCGACATTGGGGTTGCGGTTGTCGTAGTACCAGGCATACGCCTCGCTCGCCAGCACGGGCAGGCGGGTCCCTGCCAGCGCCAGGACGATGGCGAAGACCTGGAATGCCAGGATGGTGCGTAGAATGAGGCCCACCTGGATGCTTGGCCGCAGCATGGGGAGGGTCACGTAGCGCATCCGCTGCCAGTAGTTCGCGCCAAAGACGGCCGCCGCCTCGTCGTAATCGGGCGGGATGAGCTGGAGGCCGGCGACGACGATGATCATGACGATGGCCGTCGCGCGCCACAGCTCGGCGATGACCACGCACATGACCATGCTAACCGGATTCTCGTAGCTGAGAAAGGCGAAGGGGGTGTTGATCAGGCCAAGGTTTTGCAAGAACGAGTTGAGATAACCGTGATCCGAGAAGATGGACAGCCAGACGAGACCAGCGGCCAGGTCGGAGACCGCCAAGGGAATCGTCCACGCATACAGCAGCAGGGCCGACCCCTTAAGCTTGGCGTGGATGAGCAGCGCCATGATCACGGCAAAGCAGAACTGGAGCGGGATGACGAGAATCAGCAGCAGCAGGGTGTTCCGCAAGGCGTCAGTGAAATTGACATCCTCGACCATGCGCTGCAGGTAACGCGTTGTCCACTCGCCCTCCGGCGTGCGCACCGACAACAGCAGGGCGTCCACCATCGGCCAGGCAATGAAGACGATCAGGAACACAACGGCGGGCGCGAGCAGAAGATAGGGGGCCAGTGACGTTGGGCGACGCACGAATTTCGGCGGCGCGACGTCGCTCGCGTGCCCCGTAGACGAGGCGCTCACAGACGAATCGGGAACAGCCATAGGCACTCCCTTCAGAGAGCATCCGTGGGATTCACGCCAGGTGCAGGAATGTAGTGGCGACTCTAGTCGTTTTGCGGCTACGCGAGCGACTGGAAGTCGCCACTACACGTTCGCCCTGTCTGTCTTACTTCACCTGGCAAGGGCCGGTGCTCGGCGCATCGGGCGGCCAGCACGCGGCCTTCGTGTCGTTGAGGATCCCCTGCATGATCTTGGCCTGCTGATCCAGCACCTTAGCGGGATCATCGCCCTTCAGCACGATACCGTTGAACGTGTCCTGGTAGACCTTGTTCCACTCGCCGTTCTTCGCGCCCAGGCCGACAGGCAAGAGCGACGGCAGGGCGTCTTTGGCGTTGGCCTGCTTGGCGACAGCGTCGGCTTCCATCTTGACGCCGGCCGAGAGGTCCGATGGCAGGTCGCCGGCGACGACCGGGAAGAAGGCGAGCTCCTTGAGGACCGTACCCTGGGTCGCGGGCGTCGTCATGAACTCGATGAGCTTCTCGGCAGTGGCCTGGTCAGCAAACCCCTTCGGGATGCCGAGGCCGCCGATGACCGGCATGAAGCCGCGCCCCTTCGGCCCGGCCGGGGCGGGCACGAGGATGTAGTCGTCCGGCTTCTCCTTAACGGCGTCAATGAGGCGGGCCACATGATCCCACGCGATCCACACCTCACCGGCCTTGAGCGGCTCCTGCATGAAGTCGTAGTTGGTCGAGGCCGGATTGACGTACTGCCACAGGTCCTTGAAGTCGGCCCACATCTTCACGGCTTCCGGGCTGCGGAAGTTGGCGACGGGCTGACCGGTGTACGAGGGGTACAGGTAGCCCTGGGTGAAGCGATGCATCAGCCCCTTCGGCCCGGCGGGGAAGCCAATCTTCCGCTCGTTGGTGGCTTTCTGGATGTTCGCGCCCCACTGCTTGAGCTGATCATACGTGAGGGCGTTGACGTCCGCGCCCTGGGGCAGATACTGGAGCGCCTTCTTGTTGATGGCGAGGACGTAGGTCGCCTGCATCCAGGGGATGTAGTACTGCTTGTCTTTGGAACCGAGCTTGCCAAGCTCGACAAAGGTTGCCGGGAATTTCCGGTCGGCCAGCTTGTTGAGCAGCGGCGTCAGGTCCTGCAACACATCCTCCTTCGCGAAGGTCGCGAAGTCGCCGTGGAGGCCGCCGATCACGCCGATGTTCACCTTGCCCGCCTTGCTCTCGGCGAGGACGCGATCAACGAAAGGCCCTGCGTCTTCGGGGCTGTACTCCACCTTCATCGGCGCGTCCTTGAGCACAATGTTCTGCATCTTCTCGCGCTCTTGGACTGGCGTGAACTGGGACGAGTGGAACAGGATCGAGCCGGCCGCCGGGGCGGCTGCCTTCGGCGCTGCCGGCGCCGCCGTAGCCGCTGCGGGCGCGGCGGCCTTGGGCGCTTCAGGAGCCGTCGCCGTCGGCGCGCTCGGCTGGCCGCCGCAAGCCACAATCGCCAACGCCATCAGAGCCAGAACCAGGAAGGCCGCAACACGGAGTCGAGATAGGGTCGCATTCATGGGGCACTCCTCCTTTGGAGTCGTCAATAGGAACCGCAGTCGAAACAGGCTCAAACCACAGGGCCGCTGGAGTCGCGGACGACAAGCGTCGGCTTGAGCAGCACCTGGGCCTCGTCGAGCGGCTCACCGCGGATGAGTCGCACGAGCATGGCGCAGAGGCGCTTGCCGATGTCATACACAGGCTGTTCAAGGGTCGTGAGAGGCGGATGGGAATTCTCAGCCGGCGGAATGTCGTCAAAGCCGGTGATGGAGATGTCGCGGCCAACGACAAGGCCACGCTCCTGGGCGGCGCGCATCGCCCCCAACGCCATCAGGTCGTTGAGGCACACCAGCGCAGTAGGCCGCGGCGTGCGGTCCAGCAGAGACGACGCCGCTTCGTAGCCGCCGCGCTGCGTCAGGTCGGACCGAACGATCAGGTCGGGGTCAATCGCGAGGTGGTGCTCCGCCAGGGCCGCGTGAAAGCCAGCAAGGCGGTGCGAAACAAACGTCAACTCGGGGTCGGCGCTGAGACAGGCCATGCGGCGGTGGCCGAGGCCAATGAGGTATTCGACGAGCTGGCGGAAGCCCGCCGTCCCGTCCGTATCCACGCACGCGTAGGGCGCGTCCAGGTCGGTGCGGCCGAAAGCCACAAAGGGGAACTGTCGGCCGCTGAGGTACTGCACCCGCTCATCATGGCGGCGCGTTCGCACCAGAATCAGCCCGTCCACCAGGCGGCCCTCCACAAGGCGGCGGTAGGCGGCCTGTTCTTGCGGACCGGGCGCGCGTGTCGAGACGAGCAGATCAAACCCCAGATCGGACGCCTGGTTGCCGATGCCGGCGAGGAACTCGGTGAAGAAGGGGTCGGAAAAGCGCGGCCCGAACGTCGGGATGACAAAGCCCAGAGTGTCGGTGCGGCCTTTGCGCAGGCGTTGGGCCGTCGTGTCGGGGACGTAGCCCATCTCCGCCGCCGCCGACCACACCCGCTGCCGCGTCTGCTGCGCGACGTCGTCGTAGCCATACAGAGCGCGGGACACGGTGGTGACCGACAGATTCAGCTCGCGGGCAATGTCCTTGAGCGTGACGGCCATTGACAGCTCCTGGAGCGCGCGATCCAAAACGTTTTGGAGATACTGCCATTGTAATCCAAAACGTTTTGGATGTCAATAGGCAATATTAGCGCGCGTCGAGCTGGCGCAGGAAACGCAGCGCCGCCGGGAAAGCGGCCTGCGGATCCGACGGCGGCTTGCACTCAATCGCCAGCGCGCCGTCATAGCCGATGTCGCGCAGTGCGGCGAAACTGCTGGCCCAGTCTGTGTGCCCCTGGCCCGGCAGCTGGCGGTTCGAGTCGGCCAGGTGCAGGTGGCCGATGAGTGGGGCGTGTGCCCGCAGGCTGGCGGGGATGTCGGCCTCCTCGATGCTCATGTGAAAGAAGTCCGGCATGAGCTTGAGGTGCGGGCTAGGCAGGGCGTCAATGATAGCGCGCGCCTCGGCCAAGGTGTTGAGGACGCGGTCCTCGTAGCGGTTCAGCGGCTCCAGGTAGAGCACACCGCCGCTGCGTTCCGCCGACGCGAGCACCTGTTCAAGGCTGTCCAGGAGCAAGGCGCGCTCCTCGTCTACGGTGAAGGCGTAGCGCGCCGGCGGCAACCCGGCCCGCGCCCCGATGCCATACGCGGCCGGGACGACCAGCCCTGGGATGCCCATCTCCGCCCCCACGGCCAGGATGCGCTGGATTTGCGCGATCGCCAGGGCGCGGGCGCGGGGGTTGCGCTCGACGAGCCAGCCCTGGTAGCCGCCACAAGCCGACGTAACGCGCAGCCCCGTGTCATCGCTGGCCCGGCGCACCTCGTCGGCACGCTCTAGAAGGTCCGCCCCCGACACCTCGACACCGTCGTAGCCCCAGCGAACCAACTGCTCGAACTTCTCGCCCAGGCTGTCGCCCTGCGCAATCGTCGTCTGCACAGCAAAGAGCATGATCGCTACTCCTGTGTCATGTCCAGCACAACCTGGAGCGTCGTCGCCGGCTCTTGGTCCAGGATACGAAACGCCTCAGCCGCCTGGGAAAATGGGAAAGCATGGGTGATCAGAGGGGTCAGATGGACGCTGCCCTCGGCCTGCAAGCGCATGATCGTCTGGGCCATTCGCAGGCGGTCCCAGCGATACGATAGCTCCGGGGCGACGCCGCTAATCTGCGAGCTGATGATGCTGACCCGGTTGTGGTGGAACTCCTCGCCCAGGTAGAGGCCGCGCGCCTCCCCCTGCACGAAGCCCATCGCCACGACCTTGGACGAGTAGGCGGTGGCGCGCACGGCCTCGGCCAGGGCAGCGGCGGAGCCTGACACCTCGATGGAGACATCCGCTCCCCGCCCGCCGGTCAACGTCTTGATCTGCTCGGCGGCCGGTCCGTCGGCAGGGTTGATGGCATCATCAATAGCGCCCAACTCGCGCGCCTTCGCCAGCCGCACCTCGAACAGGTCCACGCCCAACACGCGCGCGCCGGAGCGTTTCGCCAGCTGCGCCACGATCTGCCCCGGCACGCCGAGGCCAAAGACGGCGGCGGCCTCACCGATGCGCAGACCGGCGTCGTGAACCCCGTTGACCGCGATGGCGCCGATCTGCGAGAAGATGCCGGCGACCGGCTCCAGGTTAGCGGGCAAACGCCGCTGGCGAGCGTACTCATCGCTGACAATGTGGCGCGTACGGTGGCCCCAGAAGCCATAGACGCGGTCCCCCACGGCCACCCCCTCGGCCGACGGCCCAACCTCGATCACCTCCCCCACTTCCTCGTAGCCCCAGCCGCGAAGCGGATACGCTGAGGTGGGCGTGTCGGAGGGAACAAACAGGCGTTGGCCCGAATCCCAGCGCTTGTGCATGTATGGGTTGCTGCCTCGATAGGCGGTCAGCTCCGTCCCGGCGCTGATGCCGGAGTAGAGTGTGCGTAATCGAACCTCGGCGGCTTTGAGCGAAGGATCCGGTTCCGCCTCAAAGGTGATACAACGTGGCTCAGTGAAAACCAGGGCCTGTCCCATGCGCACCTCCCTGTGCAGCGTCAGCGTCGGCTGCGGGGGCGCCTCTCGGACGGCGACCCGGCGCGGCTGCACAAGAGGCTACCACGCTCCCGCGGAAAAATCAAGCCTCCGCGCGCGCACAGGTGCGCAAGGTGTCTCCAGCGTGGCTGGAGCAAGCCGGCCCCCGACTGGCGCAAGCGCGGGCCATCTGGTTAGCGGGTCTGATCGGCGCTCTGCCACCACGCGACTGTGGCGATCACCCCGACCAAAGCTGCGCCAAGCACCACCAGGTAGCTGTGAGCACCCAACGGCCCGGCGTCGGATCGCACCATGCCGCTCGCCAGAACCGGAACTGCCCACGGGAACCAATCCCCCCAGCCCAATACGCTCAGGATGTTGGCGAACGCCAGCGCAAGAATCGTCCAGCCCATGGGGAGCAGGTAGCCGCGCCCCAGGCTGGCAAAGAACGCGACAAACGGCATGAGGAGAGCCGTGAGGATGGCTGTGACCAGCACGTTTCCCAACGCCGTCCGCGCCAACTCAAGGGACCAGCCGGGGATGGTAATGGCTGCGGCGAAGCCAAGCCCGACGACGAAGACCAGGAGGGTCAGCGCCAATACCCACAGCCCGAGCCACACGAACTTGGCGATCACAATGTTCCAGCGCGGCGTGGGCAGGGCCAGAAGCTCTTTCGCGGTGTGGTCGGAGAATTCGCGGCCAAAGACCCAGGCCGTCATGAGCGCGAACAGAATGGCCCCGGCGACGGCCATCCCCTGCGTGAGCATGCCAAAGTAGCTCGGCCAATCGGCGACGCCGGCAGTAATCTGAGCCTTGGCGCCGATCAATCCCAGGCTGCGCGCCTGCTCCGGATTCTTCAGGATGAGCATGAAGAATCCGCTGGCAAGCGGCAACAGCAGGACCCCGGCGGCGATCAGGAGTGTGATTTTGGCGCGGCGCGCCTTGAGCGTTTCAGCCCAGAAGGCCGCCGCGAACCCGGTCACAGCGTCTCTCCCGTCAAACGTAGAAAGTAGGCTTCGAGGTCCTCGTGCTCCACGGCCAGGCGTGACGGTGGCGTCCCCGCGTTGACCAGCATAGTCGCGACGTTCTCAGGCGCTTCGATAGCGCCAGCGTCGTACAATACCAGCGTATCGCCCTTCACTGTCACGGTGAATCCGGCGTTCGTCAGCGCCCGACGCGCGGCGTCAAGGTCCAGGGCTTTGATTTCCAGGCGGTGCGCCCGCAACTGGTTCAATGCCTCGGCGTCGAGTTCTTCAATCAACTGCCCCCGATGGATGACGCCGATGCGCGTCGCCAGGCGGTCTACCTCGGTGAGGATGTGACTCGACATGAACACTGTCACGCCCTCATCCCGCGCCAGACCTGCCAGCAGCTCGCGGATTTCTGCCACGCCGGCCGGATCGAGGCCGTTGGCCGGTTCGTCGAGGATGAGCAGATCAGGCGCGTGCAGTAAGGCGCGCGCCAGTCCCAGGCGCTGGAGATTGCCGGTCGAGAGAACGCTTGCCTTTCGATCCGCCCAGGCGGACAGTCCCAGGCGTTCGATCACGCGACTGGTCGCCGTTTTGTCCGAGACAGCGTGCAGTCGCCGGGCCACCTCCAGGTTCTCGCGCACGCTCAATTCAGGATAGGCAGACGGGGTCTCGACGAGATAGCCAACCCGCCGCCACGGGCCGCGGCCGTTCGGCCCGACCGGCTGCCCAAGCACCGCGACTGTCCCGGCACTGGGCCGGATCATCCCCAACAGGGCACGGATGGTCGTCGTCTTCCCGGCGCCATTCAGGCCGATGAAGCCGTAGATCTCGCCCTGCTTCACGCTTAAGCTGACGCCCTCGACGGCGCGGACCCGGCCGTAATGCTTCGATAACCCATGCGTCTCGACCGCCGAACTCATTCACAAGCTCCAATTGAGTCTCACATAGTCTACTCGACAGCGGGACGAGCTTCTGCGGTCGCCGCTAGCTCTGCGAGCATCAGCCGCGCGGCTGCGTCACGGCCCTGGCGCGGCCAGCGGCGGGCCTGACTGACCCTTACCCGCAGCTCCCACATCTCCCCAGACCGGCCGGCCTTGCACGGCAGTCGCCAGGGCGAACTGGAGTCGTAGCTCCAGGCGGGCGCGCTCCGCCGAGTCCGGCGTCCGCCAGAGAAGATGCAGCGCGTGCTGGAAGTGAACGATCGCGTCCTCATAGGCGCTTAGCTCCACAGCGCGATTCCCGGCTTTCTCAAGGTAGTCCACGGCCTTGTCTGCCATGCCCGCCATCTCGAAGTGCCAGGCCAGGGTCGTTGAGAGGGCGGACATCCGCTCATCGCTGCCCGCGTACAGCGTCTCCAACGCAGCGCCGACTCGTTCGTGCAGCTGCGCGCGAGCCATCTCGCTCAAGCCTTGATACAGATAGCTCTGGAACAGATGGTGGCGGAAGCGGTAGTGCGACAATTGGCGCTGGCCGAGGCGCTGGAGACGATGGGGGCGAACCAGGCCGTCTTGCTGACTCAGTGAGCCGTTCAGCCATCGCAGCACCCTGCGTTCATCAACGCCCAGGACATCGGCCACGACTTCGGCAATGAACTCATCGCCCGCGACGCTGGCGACCTCTAGCAGCTCCCGCACCGCCTCAGGCAGCCGCTCGAAGCGTTCAGCGATGACTGCCTCCACGCGCGGCGGCCAGCACCGCCAGTCCAGGTGCGGCCCTTCGATCCATCGGCCATCCGGGTCGCGTTGCAGGCTGCCGCGTTCTTGCAGGCTGTGCAGAAGCTCGATCATGAACAAGGGGTGGCCCTCGGTGAAATGATATATCTTCTCGCGAAAGGCCGAACCGAGCCGTGTCGGCTGGACATCGAGGAACGCATCCACGAACTTCCGGCCGTCGGCCAGGTTTAAGTCAATGGGAACGAGCGCGGAATCGCGCTGAAACTCGTTGACAAGCGCCTCGAGGGGGTGTCGCCCCGTCTCGTGACCGTGCGCGACATCTTCGGCGCGGTATGTGCCAACCAGCAAGAGTTTGCTGCCGCCGAGCCGTCGCTCCAGATGAAAGAGCAGGCCAATCGTCCCATTGTCGGCCCATTGGAGATCCTCCACAATGAGCAGCAAGGGGAAGCTCTGAGCGACAGCCCGCAAGCCCTCGGTGATCTGCGCGAATAGCTGGACTCCTGGCAAGCGCCCCCTGTTCGCCCCTGCGCCTTCGGGGTCTGGCACTTCCGGCCCGCCGTCCGGCCGGTTGACCCTGGCCGGGCGTCCCTGAGTCGCCAGGTTGCGTGCCGTTCCCATCGGCATGAAGTTGCTGACGAGATCGGCGGCATGTTGGAGGAACGCCTCTGACACAACGGGAGAGGCGGCCCGAAGCCGCTCGGCCCATTGGTGGCCGCAGCCGGAATCGGTTTCGAGTTCCACCCCATGACCGAGCATCCGCAGGATCTCAACAAAGGGCTGGTAGGGATCGCCCGCGCCCCCATAGGCGCTACAGCTGCCGGCGGCGACCACCAGGTTCGGATGAGCCGCCGCCGCCCGACGTGCAAATTCTGTCACCAGGGCCGTCTTTCCGCTGCCCGCCTCGCCGGTCACGAAGATCACCTGCCCGTGATCCTTCAGCGCTTCGTCAAGCAAACCATTCAGTACGAACAGCTCGTTTTCTCGGCCGGCAAAGAGCGCGCCGCAACCGGCCAGCGGGGACGCCAGGAACTTTGCTGGGGGCGGGCCTTCTTTGCGCTCCGCAGCGTGCCTGGCGTCAATCGCCCTTGACGCGGGGAGGCCGTCGGCGGCTCCCGTATCGGCCACCATCTGATTCCGTATGTCCTCGGCCAGGCGCGCGGTCTTCGCCGCCGGCTCGATACTCAAGCTATCGGCCAGTACCCGCTTACACGCCTCGTACTGATGCAGTGCGGCGCTGAACTGCCCGGATTGAGCCAGAGCCTGCATGCGCTGCCGATGCGCCTCCTCGCGCCACGGCTCCATTTCGAGCTGGCGGCCGGCGTAGCGTCCCGCCGCGGCGAGATTCCCGACCGCCAGGTGGTAGTCAGTCAGGCAGCTCAACGCGCTCACGGCCGAGTTATGAAGCTCCTCCTGCTTCATGAGCACCCACTCCTCAAGCTCGACGCAGCCGGGCGCGGAGAACCCCGCCATGAACCCACCCCGATATAGCTCGACCGCCCGCGTCATCCGCTCCGCGCAGAGGGCGCATGTCTCGGCTTCAAGGTGCGGGTGGCTCTCGCAGGCGTTGAGGAGGGCTGTGAATGCAGTGACATCCAGCCAGTAGTCACTGTCGGCATTGAACTCGATGCTTTGGGGAGTGGTCAGGAGATAGGGACGCAGCGGGTCGCGGTCGTTCAGCGCCCGACGCAATTGGAAAGCTGCCTGTCTGAGGCTGTTGCGGGATGTGGCATCCGGCACATTCGGCCAGAGAAGACCGGCTAGTGTATCGCGACGATGGGGTTGACCGGCGGTGACGGCAACATACGCCAGAAGCGCACGCACCTTATCCGAAGCGAACCGAGCCAATCGTATCCCGTCCAGAGTCACCTCAAACGGCCCCAGCAATCGGAGCCTGAGGTGCGCCATCGCTCCTCCTCCCCGTGAAGCATTGGCGGCGTGTGGTCAGCAGAAGTCAGACTAACGGATACCTCCCTTTCCATTATACATTGTAACTGACGACTCATCAAGTAACGGTTTCTAAACAGATTTGTCGCGTATTTCTAACCTCCATGCGACAAGCCGACTTATCCGCTCGAAAGAGGAGGTCACCGCCTGTTCGACCAATAACGTCTGAATAACGCTCCGTTTATCTGCGTAACGAGACCATAACCGGCATTTGCTAGACTAAATAGCAAAGCTGCCGAACTTGCAGATTATGAAGCTCCTGCAGAAGGTCGGTTGACGTGCCAATCACACTGGTCAGGAGGAAGTCCTGCTACCGCTCTTTCCTTGTGCGTTGTTCGCTAGAGGAAAACGATCAGGGAGACTTCCCGCCCGCGTGGCGCTACGTGGTATTCGAGCTGGGGCGCAAAGATCATCGGCGCGCCTTCGCCAGTCTGGACACGTTGATGTCCTATCTGTGCGCAGAGTTGGAGGAAAGGGAGAGACGACAACAATGAGCACCATTCGCCGCCCGCATCAGTCGGGCAAACTCCATCTCGCCTTGACCGGCATCGTTCTGTTCCTGCTGCTATTCCTGGCGGCGGCCACGACGGCAACGGCCGATCCGAATAGCCCCGGTGGGAACGGCAACGGCAACGGCAATGACCCCAAGCCACGGCATCACACGGTGGCGCGCGCCCCCGTCGAGTTGCCGAACCCACCGACGCACTCGCAGCAGCGCCCCACGAACCCCGGCCCTCCGCCGCGCCCCCCGACGCCCGACGCCGCTCGGACGGAAGCGCTGACGGAGGCGAGCGCAGCGCCCGCCGCGACACCGACGCCTGTGCCGGGAACATCCATCAACCTGAAGCTGTTGGTGGTCTCTGCCAACAGCAATCGGGACGGCCAGGAGCCTGATTTCAATGCGATCAAGGCTTTCCTGGACCAGATTGGCATCCCCTACGACGTCCTCGACGCCAGCAAAACAACGCTCACGGCGAGCATGCTGTCCGATGGAGCGCTGAGGGCCTACTACCAGGGCATCATCCTCACAACAGGCGCCCTGGTGACGGGGCAGCAAGAAAGCGCATTCAGTAGCGACGAGTGGACCACGTTGTGGCTCTACGAGGCCAAGTACCGCGTCAGGCAGGTGACATCCTACACCGCCCCCATACCATACCCGGACAGCTATGGGCTGAAGATTGTGCGTGAGATGGATACGACGAATGCGCCGCTGCAGGCGACGCTGACCTCCGCCGGGCAGACGCTCTTCCCCTACCTGAACGCCGCCAATCCCATCACAATCAAGAATGCATATGCCTACCTGGCGCAGGCGTGCGGGGTGAACGATGCCGCCTGCTCCGCCAACCCCCCGCCGGTAACACCCCTGTTAACCACGAGCGTGAACAACGTCACGTATGTGATCGCGGCGACGGCGAAATACACCGACGGACGCGAGAACCTGGCAGTCACCGTTGCGAACAACCCAAACCTGACCCACTCAATGCTGCTCTCCTACGGCATCATCAACTGGGTCACCAAGGGCTTCTTCCTGGGTGAGCGGCATGCCAACCTCGGCCTCCAGGTGGACGACATGCTGGACGAGGACGATATCTGGGATACAGCAGCCCTCGCCGACACGACGGGCCTCACCTATCGGATGACGGGCGCCGACCTGACCGCGTTCAAGAACTGGCAGACCACTGTGCGCAGCAAGTCCAACACCTCTGCCTTCAGGGTGGAGTGGGCATTCAACGGCGAAGGCGCGGCCGCTGGCGCCTACTCTCCAGACACGCTGACGCCGGTGGTCAAGTCCAACCAGGCCAACTTCAACTGGATCAGCCACACCTACTCCCACCTGAATCTGGACGCGCCGACGACGGCCGCGCAGACACAGTCCGATCTCACGCAGAATGACACGGTCGCCAGGACTCAGCTTCGCTTCACGCTGAACAGTAACTACTTCAAAGACTCGATGGTGCAGCCGGACATCTCAGGACTGAACAACTCAGAAGCCCTACTCGGCATGAAGACCTTCGGGATAAAGTACATCATCGCCGACACATCGCAGCCAGGCTGGAACAATCCCAGTCCGAACGCGGGCGTCTATAGTTCGTCTCAGCCGAGCATTCTCATCATCCCGCGCCACCCTTCGAACCTGTTCTACAACCTCAAGACGCCGGAGCAGTGGGTCTCCGAGTACAACTGCTACTACGGCCCGAACGCGACGTGCGCGAGCGGCGCCTGGAAGTACTGGGATCACAACCTCACCTACGCCGAGATCCTGGACAAAGAATCCGACGTGCTGCTGAGCTACCTGCTCAAGTGGGACCTGGACCCGCTCATGTTCCACCAGCCCAACTCCGCCGCCTACAGTGGGAGCAAGAGCCTGCTGAGCGACCTGGTTGACGCGACACTGACCAAGTACAATGCCATGTGCAAGCTGCCGATTCGTAACCTGGCACAGCACAATCTCGGCATTCAGATGGCGAATCGCATGGCGTACAATGCGTCGGGCGTGCAGGGAACGTTGGTCACAGGAACGACTGTATTCGGGGCGACACAGTACACTGTCCAGTTGAAGGCGACCAATGCCGCGACGATTCCCTTGACGGGCATCTCGTATGGCGCCAACAAGGAGACCTATGGCGGCCAGACCATATCCTACGCAAACGTGACGCCTGGCGCGACGCTGACCTTCTACTCGACCGTGAAATGGTGAACTGGTCGGCGAGGGGACGGCAATGGACTCACCGAACGCCCAGGCCCCCCGCGAGCCTGCCATCAGCGCGCGCGGGGAAACGGCGGCCCAAGAGCCGCCAAAACAGAGGGATTCCGGCGGACGGCTCAACCGGCGGTTGAGCGTCCTGCTGGTCACCGAGGGGACGTATCCCTTCCACTGGGGCGGGGTGAGCACGTGGTGCCATCTGCTGATCCGCGACCTGCCTGACGTGAACTTCACATTACTGAGCATCGTCGCCTATCCTCACATGGAGCCGCTGTTCATCCCACCCCCGAACGTGGTGGCGTTCCACCCCGTGCCCCTGTGGGGCGTTCTCGAAGCGCTGGAGTCGCGCTCTGAGCTGACATTAGGAGAAATCCGCCGCCGCCGGGCTTCAGTCACCGAGTCGGTCGTCACGCAGCGATTTCTGCCGCTCTTCGAGCCTTTCTTGACGGCGTTATTGACCGACGACAATGAGCCGACGCGGTTCGGGGGCTTGATTCATCAGATGTACCGCTACTTCCTTGCCTATGACTATGACGCCACGCTGCGCTCGCAAGCCGTCTGGCAGTGCTTCGGGCAGACGGCGCGGCAGCATTTCCCGGCCGCCGCCGCTCAAATCGGGTACGCCGGCGCCAGGTTCGAGCTGGCAGATGTCACCTGGGCCATGAAGTGGCTTTACCACTGGCTGTTCCCATTGTCGCAGCCGATTCCGGAGACCGATGTCGTCCATGCAGCCATGACAGGCACCTGCGCTCTGGTCGCCGCCGCGGCCAAGCATGAGCACGGCGCGCCGTTCATGCTCACCGAGCACGGCATTTACCTGAGGGAGCGGTATCTCGCCGAAGCGACGTCGTCCGAGAATCTGTTTCTCAAGCTGTTCAAGCTCCGCTACGCTCGGCGGACGACCGAGCTGGGCTATGCCCTGGCCGACCTGATCTCGCCCTGCTGCGACTACAACCAGCGATGGGAGTATCGCAACGGGGCCTTGCGCGAGCAGATTCGCACCATTTACTATGGGGCCGACGACACGCAATTCGTGCCAATGGGCAAGCCCATCGGAGACCCACCGGTCGTTGTCTGGGTCGGACGGATCAACCCTCTCAAGGACGTGATGACGCTGTTGCGGGCCGCGGCCATCGTCCACGCGACGCGCCCGGATATTGAGTTTCGTCTGTTTGGCAGCCCGCCGGCGGGCGATGAGCCGTACTACGAGCAGTGCCTGACACTGCGCGCCGAGTTGGGGCTGGAGACGGGCGTCACGTTCGCCGGCTATACCGCCAACACTGCGGAAGCCTACAACCAGGGAGATGTCGCAATCCTGTCGAGCGTCTCCGAGGGCTTCCCTTTCTCGACCCTCGAGGCCATGCTGTGCGGCAAGCCGGTCGTGGCGACGGCCGTCGGCGGGGTGCCCGAGCAAATCGAGGGCTGCGGAATCGCCGTGGAGCCGCGGAATCCGGCGCAACTCGCCGCCGCCGTGCTCACCATCATGAACGACCCGGCCTACTGCGCGGCGCTTGGCAGCGCGGCGCGGGCCAGGGCAATGGAGGCGTTCAGCGTTCACCAATCGGGCGCGGCTCACCGCGCCAGCTACGTCAGCCTCGTCGGCCGGCGCCCGGAGTCGCCGAACGCCCGGGATACCCATTGGCTTTCTTCCGCCAACGGAAGCGGCACTGTCGCTCCGCACGACAGCGTGGAGTCCCCCCGCTATCTCCCCCCCCAGCAGGGGGACGGGCGAACACTACGCTCGTCCGCGCCAGAGTGCGGAGCGACTGGTCACACGCGCCAGTCCGTAGAACGCGATTCTAGCAGTTCACCGACTGGGATCGCCAGCCCCGAAACAACGCGGCCTTCGAGCGCCGACCGCCGGCCGCCCCGGCCCCCGGCCAGCCGCGCCTCGCAGCCGGCGAGCAGCGCGCTCGTGGCCGCGCTCGTGGATGAGATCGAGGAGCGCGTGCCGCGGCCGATTGACGCCCTGGAGATCACGGCGGTTCTCGAGTCGCTTGGCATCACCGATGACATCGCCGCGCAACACTACGGCATGGACGATACCTTTGCCCTGGCCGCGACGATCCTGGGCCAACTCCGCTTGAGAGGCCCGGCGGCGCTCGATGAGCGACGGAACCCGGAAGCGGCGTACTCGCGGCGCGAGGCGATGCTAGACTATGCGCGCGGCCCGATGGCCCTGGCGCCGGGCATCGTTCTGCTGCTCTTTATTCAGTTCTGCGCGGCGATCGGGGGGTGGAGCGGGAAAGAGGTTCTGGCGCTCAGCCTCGGTCTGACGTTCAGCATGGTCGTCACGAGCGGGATTGTCCAGGCTGTGATGCGGCGCGCATCGGTCTCGCTGAGCATGGGCAACCTGGCCGCCGCCAACCGTTTCCTGCGCCTGAGCCTCGGCTCGGCCTTTGGTCTCGTGGCCGTCCTCGGCGTGCTGGCCGTCGCCGCTACGGTCTGGCTAGGGGTGTTTAGTGGCAGCGAAGCCCTGGTGTTCGCGCTGGCGTTCGTCGGCCTGTCGGCGGTGTGGCTGCCGGCAGCTGCGCTGACCGTGGTACGAGCGCAATGGTGGCTGGGCGTGGGGCTTGCCGCCGGCCTGTTGGCAGGCATCGCTACGGCTCTCGCTCTTGGTCCGCTCGGCAGCGCTGTCCTGCCCGTTAGCATCGCCGTAGCGTTTGGCGTGACTCTCGGCGTCGTCCTGGGCGCAGTCTACGTCAAGCTCGGCAAATCGGCGCTCGGCAGTGGCGGTCAGCGCCCTACTCTACCGGCGGTTCCGTACATGATCCATGAAGCAGCGCCCTACTTCGCCTTTGGCTCACTCTACATGATCTTCATCCTCACCCCCCATGTCGTCGGCTGGCTGGACGCGACCCAGGGCGGGCTGATGCAGTGGGGGGCTATCTCCAGCCTGGAGTTAGGACTCACCCTGTCGCTGCCGCCCATCATGATTGCCGGTGGGGTGATCGAGCACGCGCTGCGCATCTTCTGGCGGCGGGCACTGGCGGTGCAATCGCAGACGCCCGCCGACGAGTCTGGCCGGTTCCGTGACGCCCTGACCGCCCTCTACCGCCGCCAACTGGGACGCTACCTGGTCGCGCTGACAGTGGTGAGCGCCGCTGTTCTTGTCCTGTTCCAGTTCAGCCTAAGCTCTGGTAGACTGGAAAGCTGGTTCGAAATCGCCAGCCCAGTCACCCTGTCCACCGTCTTCTACTGCGGCCTTATCGCCTACGCCCTCGTCGGCTGGGGGCTATTCAATTCGACTTTCAGCATCACGCTCAACCTCCCTGGCACGGCCACCAGAGGCATTGTCGCCGGCATCATCGTTACAGCGCTCACCGGACTGCTGCTCGCCGTGGCGGTTGACTATCGCTACACGGTGATTTCGTTCATCGCCGGAGCGCTTGTTTTCGTCATCGTCTCGTCTGCCGCCGTCGCGCGCCTGCTTCGCTCAGCAGACTACCATTACTTTGCGTCCTTTTAAAGGGGAGGAGGGAAGCCATGAGTGTGATCACCGTTGACGAGCCGCGCGCCGAGACATATGTCCGCGTGGGCACATTGGCGGATGAAGAGTTCTTCCTGCTCAAGAAGATCAAGAGCCGCCAGGCCGTCATCGCGGTTATCGGCCTCGGGTACGTGGGATTGCCGCTCGCGGTCACATTTGCCGAGGCTGGCTTTCGCGTCGTCGGCCTTGACGTTGACAGGCGTCGCGTGGATAGCCTGAACGAGGGTCAGAGCTACATTTCGGACATCGCGGCGGAGCGCCTGACCCCGCTGCTGAAGCCGCTTGTCACGTCCAACGGGCGGCTGATGCCGCTGACAGCCAACGGCCACTCCCACGGCTCAAGTCTGATGATTGAGGGGAACGGCGCCCGGGGCCGCCAGCCAGCCTCGCGGGCGGGCAGCCTGTCGGCCACCACAGACTACAACGTGCTCTTCGACGCCGATGCCGTGATCATCTGCGTTCCCACTCCGCTCGACGCCACCAAAGAGCCAGACATGTCATACATCGTGGCCGCGGTTGACGAAATCGCCCACCGGCTCCACCCAGGCATGCTGATCGTCCTGGAAAGCACGACCTATCCGGGCACCACGGAGGAGATTCTGCTTCCCAGATTGCAGCAGGCAGCGCCGCGCCGCTATGGATTCTCGAACGGGAACGGCAGCCACGCGGCGGGACTTTCGCCGATGGTTGTCGGGCGTGACTTCTTCCTGGCCTTCTCGCCTGAGCGGATTGACCCAGGCCGGACAGACTGGACGGTTCGGACAACGCCGAAAGTGATCGGCGGCGTCACCCACGATTGCCTCCAGGTTGCCCAGGCCCTCTATGGCGCGGCAATCGAGACGGTGATCCCGGTCTCGTGCCCGAAGACGGCCGAGATGGTAAAACTGCTGGAAAATACGTTCCGCGCCGTGAATATCGGCCTGATCAATGAGATGGCCCTGATTTGCGATCAACTGGGGATTGACGTCTGGGAGGTCATTCGGGCCGCGAGCACCAAGCCCTTCGGCTTCATGCCATTCTACCCAGGCCCCGGGTTGGGCGGTCACTGTATTCCCATAGACCCGCAATACCTGGCCTGGAAGTTGAAGACGCTCAACTACAGCGCGCGTTTCATCCAACTGGCCGCCGACATCAACTTCGCGATGCCTCACTACGTCCTCTCCAAAGTTATCAGCGCGCTGAATGGGCATGGCAAGCCGGTCAGCGGATCGAATATCCTGCTGCTCGGTGTCGCGTACAAGGCAGACGTGGGGGACGTGCGCGAATCCCCGGCGATGGACCTGATCGCGCTGCTCCAGGCGATGAACGCCGACGTCACGTACAGCGATCCTCACGTGCCGGGGCTGACGGTGGATGGCCTGCCCATGACCTCTATCGCGTTGACGGAAGCGGCGCTCGAAGCGGCGGACTGTGCGGTGATTGTCACAGCTCACACAGAGTACGACTGGCCCTGGATCGTGGAACATAGTCAGCTCATTGTTGACACACGCAACGCGACCCGTGACGTGGTCGCCCTCCCCGGTCAGGTTGTGCGGTTGTAACGATTGGCGCCACCTCCTGCCGTGGTTCGACGCAATGAAAACGCCAGGAGGGCCGGCATGGTGTGGCAACGATACGGGAGGCAGCATGAGCGCCAGCAAGGCGGACAGCAAACCGACGCGGAACCTGATCACAGGCGGCATGGGCTTCATTGGCAGCCACCTGGCCGCGGAGCTTCTCGACCGTGGGCAAAACGTGACGGTCGTGGATGACCTGTCCACTGGCCGCTTTGAGAACATCGAGCCGCTTGTCGGCGCCCCACGCTTCCAGTTTGTCGTGGCCTCGATCACCGACGCGACCACGCTGGATCGTCTGATGCGCGACAGCGATGTCGTGTTCCACCTGGCCGCGGCGGTCGGCGTCAAGCTCGTCATGGACGACGCCGTCCGCACCATCGAAACGAACGTGGCCGGCACGGACGAAGTCCTTCAAGCGGCCCTGCGCCATCGCACCAAAGTCCTCCTCGCCTCGACCTCTGAGGTGTACGGCAAAGGCGCGCGCCTCCCGTTCAGTGAAGATGACGATGTCGTTCTGGGAGCCACGCGCCACCACCGCTGGGCCTACGCCGCCTCGAAGATGGTGGACGAGTTCCTGGCCCTGGCTTACTTCTGGCAGAAAGGGCTGCCGGTCGTCGTGTTCCGCCTGTTCAACACGGTCGGCCCTGGGCAGAGCGCGCATTACGGCATGGTCATCCCCCGCATGGTGCAGCAGGCGCTGCGCGGCGAGCCGCTGACGGTGTACGGCGACGGTCAGCAATCGCGCTGCTTCCTCCACGTCTTCGACGCCGTTCGCGCGATTGTGAGCCTGGCGGACTGCTCAGACGCCATCGGCCAGGTCTTCAATGTCGGGGCGACCGAGGAGGTGACCATCCTGGAGCTGGCGCGCCGAGTGCTGTTCGCCGTCGGGCGCGACGCAGTTGGCGGCTATTCCGGGGCGACGGCTGCGCCCGATGGGCTGTACCCTGGCATACGCTTCGTGCCCTATGCGGAAGCATACGGCGCGGGCTTTGAGGACATGCCGCGCCGGATACCGGACGTTCGGAAGATTCAGCGATATACGGGCTGGCGGGCGGCGCTGACACTCGACGATATCCTGAATGACGTAGTGGCGAGCTTCCAGAGCCGGGAGATGGCGGGTGTGTGACAACGACACGCGCCGCGCAGGACCCGCCCTCGTCTATCGGCGAGTCGGAGGCCCGTGGGGAAGAACACGCGAACGCCGGATGCGGCAGCGGACGTCCGCCCCGGCCGATGACGCTCAAACCAACACCCTGGGTAGTATCGCCGCGCGGGAGGTTCTGCGATGAAACGGTCGGTCGCTGCCCGTTGGGGCATCGTGTGCGCGTGTCTCGCCCTGCTGGTCGGCCGCGCCGGCGCTTGGCTTCCGAACGAGGCGCCGGCCCAGCCCCCAACCGACGCCGGCCACACTGTGTTCCTCCCCTCGCTGCACCGCGCTGCTTCCCCTCGGCCAGTCGGTGAGCCGCCCCAGTCAATCGCCATCGCCCCCCCTGCCGTCCAATACGCGCCCGATGAAGCCGTCCCCGGTCGAGTCCTCGTCAAGTGGCGCGACGGAGTGGATAGCGACACCATCGCGCGCATCAACGATCAGCTGGGTGTCGAGACTGTCGGCGCCATTGACGAGCTTGGCATTCAGGTTGTTGCGGGGCCGACGGACAGCGTCCAGCCGCTCGTCACCGCCTACACCGACCTGCCAGAAGTCGCATATGCCGAGCCGGATTTCATCGCCGGGGCGATGGACCCGGTGACCGACCCCACCCTGAGCGGCCTCGATGCCGACGCTCCAGGTGACACGACAAACGATCCTCTGGCGAGCCAGCAATACAGCCTGGGGCGCATGGACCTGCCGGGCGCATGGGCGGTCTCCCACGGCGACGGTGTGGTCATCGCCATCCTGGATAGCGGCGCGGATTTCGCCCACCCGGACCTCCAGGGCAAATTCGTCTCGCGTGGGCGCGACTTCGTCAACAAGGACCTGGACGCGAGCGACGACAACGGCCACGGAACCCACGTGGCCGGTATCGCCGCAGCGGCGACCAACAACGGCGTAGGCATGGCCGGCGTGGGCTACAACGCGCGGCTCCTGCCTGTGAAGGTGCTGGGCGCTACTGGCTCTGGCAGCTACTCAACGATCGCCGCAGGCATCACGTGGGCCGCCGACCAGGGTGTGCAGGTGGTGAATCTGAGCCTGGGTGGCGCGATCAACTCCCAGACCCTGCGATCGGCGGTGGACTACGCCTGGGGCAAGGGGGTTGTGATTGTCGCGGCGGCCGGTGACAACTCTTCCTCAGCACCCTACTACCCCGCTGCCCTGGCGAACGCGATAGGTGTCGGCGCGACCGACCAGAACGACGCCCAAGCCAGGTTCTCCGACTTCGGCCCGACCGTGGACGTGGCCGCGCCCGGCGCGAGCATCCTGAGTACGATCCGGGGCGGTGGGTATCAGGCGTGGAGCGGAACGAGCATGGCAGCAGCCAACGCCGCCGGCGTGGCGGCTCTCGTCGCCGCAGCGCACCCCACATGGAACAATGCCCAGATTCGCGCCGCGCTGGAAAACACCGCCGACAACAGCGGCGTGGGCACAAGCACGCGACACGGGCGGCTCAACGCGGGCCACGCCGTCGGCGCAACCAGCCTGCCCACGCCGACCTTCTCCCCGACGCCGCCCACTGCCACGCCCGCGCCCACGGTGACCCCCGCCTCCCAGGCCGACTACGCCCGCCAGTTGGTTGACCTCATCAACCAACAGCGACAGCAGAACGGCGCCCTGTCGCCGCTCAAGTCAGATAGTCGCCTCAGCGCCGCCGCGGACTCCCACAACCA
Organism: Anaerolineae bacterium; assembly: GCA_046328525.1. Lineage (GTDB taxonomy): Bacteria > Chloroflexota > Anaerolineae > Epilineales > JAHCIE01 > JBDHWG01. The sequence goes on along the minus strand of JAXLWK010000012.1, from coordinate 71,208 downwards.
ATGGATGCGCACGAAAGGCTGCTTCAGCCACCAATGCACTGGCGAGCCTGATGCCTGGACGCGCATGAGCCACGCCGGCTACCCATTCGCGAGCGGCAGCGAGGTCATCGGTCAGGGCTATCAGACACCACAGGACATGGTCGCCGGCTGGATGCGCTCCGCCGATAATGCGGCTGTCCTCCTGAGCGCCGTGTGGCCGGATGTCGGCTGCGCCTATTCACGCGGCCCGCTTGGCCTCGCGTCGAACACCTACTGGACGTGCGATTTCGCGCACAGCGGCGCCATCGCGGCGACGGTTACCGCGACAGTCACATCGCCCGCGCCGCCCGCCAGCACCTCGACACCGACATTGATTGCGACGGCAACGTCGCCCTTACCACCGTCCGGCACCCCGACGCCTACCGCCACTGCCTCGCCGCCCAGTACGCCGACGCCTACCGCCACCGCCTCGCCGTCCGGCACGCCGACGCCCACCGCCACTGTCTCGCCGCTCAGTACGCCGACGCCTACCGCCACCGCCTCGCCGTCCGGCACGCCGACGCCAACGCCGATGGCGGCGCCAAGCAGCACAGTAACGCCTGGGCCGTCGAGTGTGTGGCAGCCGACGACGGACGCGCCTATCCACTGGCACTGGCAATTGTCGAGTGACTTCACCTACCCCGCCGATGTCCTGCCCAGTGTCACGGTTTATGATCTTGACGGCGAGCTGACCTCGGCTCAGACCGTCGCCCAGCTTCACGCGCTCGGCCCCAACGTGCGGGTCATCTGCTACATGGACGCCGGGGTGTATGAGACCTATCGGTCGGATGCGGCAGCATTCCAGGCGGCCGATGCCATCCACCACATTATTGGGAGCAGGGACCAGGGCTGGGCCGGCTCCTACTGGCTCGACATTCGCCAGATCAATGTCCTGAAGCCGCTCATGCTCAACCGCATCAACAACTGGTGCAAGGCCAAGGGCTTCGATGCGGTGGAGCCGGACGAGACCGAGGTGTACGGCAACAACTCGGGCTTCCCCATCACTGTCGCGGATGACATCGCCTACAATATCGCGTTTGCCTCTTGGGCCCACGAGGCTGGCCTGTCCGTCGGTCTGAAGGGGAACAACACCGAAGCGCCGCAGCTCTCCCCATACTTCGACTGGGCGCTGACGGAGCAGTGCTGGGAGTTCGACGAGTGCGACAACTTCAAGACCAGCTTCTTGAAGGCGAATAAGGCTGTCTTCAGCGTGGAGTACGACGCGACTCCCGACTGCACGCAGGCCAATGCCATGCACATGAACGCCTCGCGCCGCGATCTCGACGTCGTTGGCCCGCATGACGCGGGATACTTGTATCAGCCGTGCATTCCCGACACCCAGGATCACTGGTGAGATCAAACCCTGGCGCGTGCAGGCTGGATTGGCGGTATGCCGATGGGCGCAAGGAACTTTTATGTCATCTACTACGGTTGGCTGATTCGGGATCCCCACGGCAATCCCAGCCGCGCCGCCGAAGCCATCGCTGCGGCGCGGCCAGCGGCGCTGCTGGCGATGTTCCATACCTTCTCACCGCGCTATCCGAACCTTAGCCCCCAGGTGCGCGACCTGCTGCACAGCGCGGGAACGCGGCTGTTCCCCTATGTGGACACAAACTACGGCCATCGGCCGGTGGAAGAGGTAGAAGCGGAGGCGATTGAGTATCTGGCAGCCGGCGTAGACGGCATCTTCTTCGACCGCGCCGACAACTTCCTGGATAATGCGCACGCGCCTTACTACCGCCGGCTGAAAGACCTGGTATCCGCCGGCCAGAAGATGGTCATCCTGAACACCGGCGTGGCGCAGTGCGGCGAAGCTATCATGGATCATGCCGACATCCTGATGGTCGAACACGACTGGCGGCGACTCTACCAGGCGACCGCCTGGCGCGCGGTCTACCCGGCCGAACGCTTCATGGGCGATAGCAGCAACGAGCCGGATGCGGACACATTCCTGGGCTATCGCATAGACGGCGCGCGTGCGGCTCAAGATACGCGGGAGGCGTGGTCGAATGGGATCGGCTGGCACACCAGCACCGACCGCTACATTCACTTGCCGCTGTGGTTCGCCGCTTACGTACACGCCATAACGCGCAGCGGAGCGGAATGACGAACGCCGAAATCCACGTCACGGCCGGTCCGCCGACCGGAGGCGTGAGTATACATTGACCTTCACACGGCTGGCTGGAACCCAGAATTCAATGGCAGCACATTACTCTACCATCGAGGGCGGAAGGGCAGGTAAAAAGGATCGCGGCGAACCATCTCGGCGGTGTCATCCCGGCTGCGCCAATCGCCGCGGGCATATGTCTCGTGCAGCGCTGCCAGACGCTCGCGATCCAGCTCCACACCCAATCCCGGCGCATCGCGCGGCTCGAGATAGCCATCCGTGAACTCGAGCTTGCCGCCGGCGATCACATCCTCTGCCTGCCACGGATAGTGAGTGTCGCACGCATACGTGAGGTGCGGCGTCGTCGCCGCAAAGTGGGTCATGGCGGCGAGACTGATGCCCAGGTGGTTGTTGCTGTGCATGGACAGGCCAAGGGCGAAGCTCTCGCAGACGGCGGCCAGGCGCTTGCACCCGGTCAGCCCACCCCAATAGTGGTGGTCACACAGAATCACCTGCGCTGCGCGCATCTGGACAGCGATGGGGATGTCGTCGAGGCCGGTGACGACCATGTTGGTGCTCAACGGGACATGCGTGCGAGACGCCACCGCCGCCATGCCCTGCATCCCCGCCGTCGGGTCCTCGAGGTATTCCAGGTCACAGTCGGCGAGGGCGTGGGCCACGCGCACGCTCGTCTCGACCGACCAGACGGCGTTGGGGTCAATGCGCAGCTTGTGCGTGGGGAATGCCTGGCGCAGCAGCCGCATCGTCTCGATCTCGTCGTCCGGAGGCAGCACCCCGCCCTTGACCTTGATTGAAGTGAAGCCAAACTGCTCGTGGAAGCGCCGCGCCAGGTGGAGCATCTCGTCCGGCGTTCCCACCTCGCCCCACGGGTCGTTGTCGCCCGCGTATTTGTAGAACAGGTAACTGGCGAAGGGGACGCGCGGCCGAACCAGCCCACCTAGCACATCGTACAGCGGACGGCCAATCGAGCGCGCGCAGGCATCGAGGCAGGCGACCTCGATGATTGAGTAGGCGCGCATCCGGTCGCGCAGCTTGAGACGGATGCGCTCCAGATGCCACGGGTCTTCGCCACGGATAATCTGCCCCGCCGCCGCCAGCTCGCCCAGAAACGCCGCGCCGCCCGGACCTTCAGACAGCCCGACGACACCCGCATCGGTTTCGAGTTCCACAATGATCCGCAAGGCACACGGCGCGTGCACGCCCCACGAGTTGCGCAGGGGCGGGTCGGCGACAGCGACCGGCGTGAGTTGGAGATTCGTGATGCGCATGGTGCAATCTCAACTAGGGTAGCTGCAAGTCGAGCGGATCCACCACCACTTCCTCGAACCACGTCGTCCCCGGATATTGGTGTTGCCGGGCAATGTCCTCATCCAGTGCCACGCCGATGCCAGGCCGATTGGTGAGGGTGATGTAGCCATCCTGGATGATGTCCTCTTTCTCTTCAATGATCGTCGTCCAGTAGTCGCGGTGAAGCCAGTGGAATTCGAGGACAAGGAAGTTGGGCACCGTAGCGCACACATGGGCCGACGCCAGCGTGCCAATCGGCGACGCGACGTTGTGCGGGGCGAACGGGATGGAGTACATCTCGGCGAGATTGGCAATCTTGCGGCACTCCGAGAGGCCGCCGCACTTAGGAATATCGGGCATGATAATGTCAACGGCTTGCGTTTCGATCAAGTCGCGGAAGCCCTGCCGAAGATAGAGGTTCTCGCCGGCGCAGATGGGTGTCGTCGTCGAGCGCTTAACCTCGCGCATGGCGGCCACGTTCTCCGGTGGCAACGGCTCCTCGAGCCAGAGCAGGTGATACGGCTCGAGGTCTTTCGCCAACCGAATAGCGCTCGGCATGTCGAGACGGGTGTGGACATCCGCCGCCACGGCAATGCCCTTGCCTGCCGCGCGGGTGACCATGTCCACAAGCTCCAGCATCCGGTCGTGCTCCCACTCGCTCGCCGTGTAGTTGAACCTGTCGCGCAGAAGCTCACGGTCATCCTGGCGGCCGCCGGTGTACGCGCCAATATCCAGGTCTATCTTGAGGGCAGTGAAGCGGCGCTGCAAGACCCCCTCGACGACGCGCTGGATGGCGTCGTAGTCCATGCCCGGCTCGACCTGGCAGTCGGCATAGACGCGAATCCGATCGCGGAACTTGCCGCCGAGAAGCTCATACACCGGAACCCCCAACGCCTTGCCTTTCAAGTCCCACAGGGCGATCTCGATGCCCGTCAGCGCGGTGATGAGGGCGCCGGCGAAGCCGCCATCGAAGACGTGGGCGCGGCGCAGCTCCTCAAAGAGGGCGTCAATCGCGAAGGGGTCGCGCCCGATGAGCGCCGGCGCCAGGTCCTGGATGATGGCAATGGCCTGCCGGCCACCGTGCACGCACTCCCCCAGGCCCGTCACGCCGGCGTCGGTCTCGACCTTGACCCACAGATGCATGCCGTGGCCGACTGTGGCGGCCGTTTTGACAGCGGTAATTTTCATGACCACTCCTCACTTAACGCGCGGATGCTTCACGCCATGCCTCGTACTCCGCCCAGCCCTCGTCGTTGAGCGGGTAATACTTCGTCAGGCTGCCGCCCGCCGCGAGCTTCATCCGGCTGAACACCTCCCAGTCCTCGTGCTGCGCGCCGTGCGCGACGAGGAGCGGCGCCATCGCTGCCGGTACGAGGACAGCCCCGTCATCGTCGGCGATGATAATGTCACCCGGCAGGACAAGAACGCGGCCTAGAGCGACCGGGACGTTGTAGGCCCAGGGAAACAGCGACGCTTGCGAGGCGTAGTTGGGCGTGAAGCCCCGCGTCCAGACCGGGACGCCGATTTCCTGGACTCGCGGCCAATCGCGGATGCAGCCGTCTACGACAATGCCCACGCCGCCCTTGCCCTTGAAGTACGTGATGAGCATTTCACCCATGCAGCCCGTGTGCATGTCTCCCCAGGCTTGCACGCATAGCATGTCCCCCGGCTGCACAGTCTCGAACACAGCCCAAAGGGCGCTCACACTCTCGACGTGTTCCTGTCCCATTCCGGACGCAATATCCTCACGTTGCGGCATGAACTGCAATGTCACCGTCGGGCCGACGACTTTCGCGCCCGGCTGGCGCGGCAGTGGGCCTTGAATGAACGTCTGGCGTATCCCCATTTTGTGCAACAGCGCGCTGGCCGTGGCGCTACTCACCTGGCGCAACTCGTCAATCAGCGATTTGTCAGGACGGGCGAGTGGCGGGCCGCAGATGGGCAACTCGCGCGCGATGGGGGGAGCAGGCAGATCAATGTTGAGGTGGCTCTCGTCGGGGCGTGGCATGGTAGACTCCTGGCGCTCGACTCGCATCTCCCCCTAAGGGGGAAACTCAGGGAGGCCGGATTATAGCATAGCGAGGGCGGCTGTCAATGCGGGGACATGGCGATAGCACTAAATGACATTTACCGGCAAGGTTGCGCGTTTGCACGATATTCGCTAGAATAGCGACTCTTCAGCGCCCACCTGCGCACTGTCCTGCACAACGACAACAAGGAGAACCACGATGGCTCCCAACGCTTCGAGGACGAGGCTCACCCGGCTTAAGCTCCTTGCCGCCCTGGCGGTCGGGCTAGTCGGGGTCTTGCTGGCTGCCTGCGGTGTCAACACCGCTGCGCCAGCGGCCGCCCCCGCCGCAGTGGCGACAGCCCCTGCCCCCGCCCCCGCTGCCGCCAAAGCCACGGATGTGCCAAAGGCCGCCGCGGCGCCAGCGCCCACGGCTGTTCCCAAGGACCTGCCCCAGGGCGCAGCCGGCAAGCTCACCGTGATCCACCGCACCGAGTACTTCCCCGCCGTCCAGGAGAGATTCAAGAAGACCGTCGAAGACTTCGCCAAGGCCAACAACGTCCAGTTGGATATCTCGACGGCGAACTCCGAGGTGTTCGGCGACTTCAAGGCCAAGATGGTCGCGGCCGTTCGCGCCGGGAATCCTCCCGACATCAGCTACAACACCGACAGCATCCCGCAGTTGTACTCCCTCGACGTGCTCGAGGATGTCACCGATGTTGTCGAAGAGGCCATCAAGCGCTACGGCGCGGTTGTGCCGGCAGGCGCGGAGCAGAACGCCAAGATCAATGGTCGCTGGTACGCGATCCCCTTTATCAGCAATTCCGGCTCGTGGTTCGCGCGCAAGGACCTGCTGGATGCCAAGGGCATCCCGATGAGCCAGCTAGACACCTGGGATGGCCGCCGCGAGGCCGCGCTGGCGATCTCGGACCCGTCGAAGGAGATTTGGGGCTGGGGGTTGACCGTCAACAAGTCGGGCGACGGGCACGGCTTCATCATGGACGTCATTCAGTCCTTTGGCGGCTCCATCTCCGACGCTTCCGGCAAGAAGGTGACGTTCAACTCACCGGAGACCGTCGCGGCCGTCAAGTGGCTGGCAGAGACGTACACCTCCCCGAAGTACAAGCCGATGCTCCCGCCGGGCGTCGAGAGCTGGACCGACACGAGCAACAACGAGGCGTGGCTGGCCGGCAAAATCGGCTTCACGCAGAACGCCTTGAGCATCTACGGCCAGATGCGCAAGGACAAGAACCCCCTACTCGACAAGACGGCGCTGATTCGCAAGCCGCAGACCAAAGACGGCAAGGTACTCGAGAACGGCGGCAGCGGCTGGCTGACGATCTTCAAGGGCGCGAAGAACAAGGAAATGGCTAAGAAACTGGCCCTTGACTTGCTCGATCCCAAGAACTCCATGCCCATGTTCCAGGAAGCCGGCGGCCTCATTCTGCCTGCGTACAAGAACCTGTGGACGGATGAGTTCGTGAAGTCCGACTCGAACTTCCCGCGGCTCAAGGACATCATCTTCAACCCCGAACCCTACTACGGCACGTCCCACCCGGCGCCGCCCAGCGCCGTCCACGACTCGGTGCTTTCGGAAGCGATCCCCAGCCAGATGATGGCCAACGTCATCAGCGGCAAGATGACCCCCGAAGAAGCTGTCGCCGACGCGCACAAGAAAATCGTGACGATCTTCGAGGAGGCCGGGCTGAAGCAGTAGCAGCTCCCCCAGGCGGAGATGCCGGGGGGCGTCTCCGCCTGGCCGTGGCGTTCATCCGTGTCCAGAGAGGAAGACTCCCATGGCAGAGCGGGCTGTCGGGGCAACCCCATCACTGACAGAAGGCTCATCGCGCAGTCTCTCAGCGCGGGCGAAGTCCATTTTGGGGCGCGACTGGAAGGTCGCCCTCCCCTTCATACTCCCCCTCCTGGTGATCATGATCGGTCTGATTCTCTGGCCGTTCATCAACGCCATTCTCATCAGCTTCACCACCCGCTCCGTCCAGCGCGTTGACGTCTGGGTCGGGCTAGACAATTACGTGCGGCTGTGGTCGGACGCCGACTTCCGCGAGTCGGTGCTGAATACAGTGCGGTTCACGTTCTGGTCGGTGGCCATCAAGCTCGTCGTAGGTCTGACCATCGCCATGCTACTCAACAGCAAGCTGCCATATCGCAACGTTCTCGCGGGGGTGATGCTTCTCCCCTGGATCGTTCCAGAGGTGGTCACGGCCATGGCGTGGCGCAGCATCTACGACCCCATCTTTGGTGGCCTGAACCCCATCTTGCAGGGGCTGGGGCTGATTGACAGGCGCGTTGGCTGGCTGTCCGAGTCGGGGCTTGCCCTACCCAGCGTCATCGCTGTGAACATCTGGAAGGGGATTCCCTTCTACACCCTGCTCCTCCTCGCCGGCCTTAAGGCGATTGACAAGGAGCTGTATGAGGCTGCGGAAGTGGACGGCGCCTCTATCCTCGCTCGCTTCCGCCACATCACGCTGCCCGGCCTGAAGTACGTGATCGCCGTCACGGTCCTCCTCTCCACCATCTCGACCTTCAACACCTTCGGGCTTGTCTACCTGATGACGGGCGGCGGGCCGGGCGGGGCAACGCGCCTCTACTCCGTGCTCGCCTACGAGCGGGCCATCATCAGTCTGCGCTTCGGGCCGGGCGCAGCCGTGGCGCTCAGCATGGCGCCACTCCTCGCCATTATCATCCTGTTGCTGGCGCGCTTCATGCGGCACGAGGAACACGCGCGCACCGATGACACGCGTGTGGATCGCGCCCTCGGCCGCGTCGGCAAGTGGCTGATCGCCGTCTTCGATCTCCTGTGGCTGCCCATCGAGTGGCTTGTCGAGGGCGTGGGGAAGGCATTCAGCTGGCTAACGTCGCCCCTGAGAGCCGCGCGCGGGCCGAACGCCCACACTCACCCTCTCTTCAGCCGACGGACGCGGGAGCGGAGCGGCATCGCGCTTCGGATATTGCTGATCCTTCCCTTCCTGCTCTTCGTGCTCTTCCCCTTCTACTGGATCGTCATCACGTCCTTCAAGACCGACCTCCAGATTCAGCAGCGGATCAACCTGTTCTGGCCTCAACCCTGGACGCTGGAACAGTTCAGCGCCCTGCTGTTCAATACGCCCTACCTGACGTGGTTCCGCAACACCGTGATCGTCGCGACGACCAGCACCGTCATCGCCGTCACCTTCGCTGCCCTCGCCGGGTACGCGCTGGCTCGTTTCAGGTTCATCGGCGCGGGCGCGATCACAACCGCCCTCCTCATCACCTATCTGCTGCCCGGCGCGTTGCTGTTCATCCCCATGTACCGCATCCTGACCAACCTGGGTCTCATCAATACTTACTGGGCGTTGATCGTCACCTATCCCACCTTCCTCATGCCCTTCGCGTGTTGGGTGATGCTCGGCTACTATCGCTCCATCCCCCGGGATCTCGAAGACGCGGCCATGATTGACGGCGCAACGCAGCTCGGCGCGTTCCTGCGCATCACCCTGCCACTCGCGGCTCCCGCCCTGTTAGCCGTCACCCTCTTCGCCTTCACCAACGCCTGGAACGAGTTCTTGTTCGCCTTTGTCTTCATCAACAGTGACGACCTGAAGACTCTGCCGGTCGGCTTACAGCTGCTGGTCTTTGGCGACATCCAACCCTGGGGCATGATGATGGGCGCGGCTCTGCTTATGTCCATTCCGGTCGTGATTCTCTACATATACGCTCAGAAATACATGGTCGAGGGGCTGACAGCCGGGAGTGTGAAGGGCTAGATAACGGACGATACAGCGCACGTGAAACGGGTCGCCGACATCCCGGCGACCCGAAACACGCTATGCTCTATGCAGTTAGTTGATCGCGCCGGGAATGTCAGCGCTGCAACCAACACAGGGCGCTGCTTTGTTGAGTTGAGCGGTATGGAGTGACGACTTCAGTCGTTCCGAGGCCTGGGAAACGACTGAAGTCATTACGACGTTACCGCGACTTCACGAGTGACAGACCGCTAGACAACATACAACTCGGTCTGGGGCGGGGCGAGCCACTCGACGCCGTTCTCCGTCACCAGCACGTCCTCTTCCAGCCCGACGTAGCCGATGCCCGGCGCCTCGACCCCTAGCTCCAGCGTGAACACGTTGCCCACTTCCACCGGGTAATACGGCGTGTCCCCGTAGCGCCCCCAGCGCGGCCCCAGGATGCCCGCGCCATCGTGTACCGCCCGCCCCACGTGATGCCCCAGGGCGTGCAGGTACTCCGGGTAGCCCGCGTCGGTGCAGATCTTCCGCGCGATGGCGTCCACCTCCCACCCCGCGATCCCCGGCTTTAGCGCCTTGCTGCTCTCCTGAATCGCCGTCACCACCGTCTCGAACGCCCGCGTCAGCTCCGCCGGCGGCGTGTCGCCCGGCCCCCGCGAGACGTACCACAGCCGCTGCAAGTCGGAGCAGTAGCCGTCCTGCTTCACGCCCAGGTCCATGTGGACAATCGTCCCTGGCGTCACCTTATATTCGCCCGCCGTTGTGTGGCCGATGGGCCGCGCCCCATTGTGCACCGTCGGGCAGTACTGCGGATCCCACGCCATCGTCAGCCCCTTGCCCGCGACGATGTCGCTCACGAAGCGGTGGATCTCCGCCTCTGTCTGCCCCGGCTTGATGTATGCCGCCACCTGGTCGAAGATACCCAGGGTCGTGGCGATGGCGGCGCGGATGCGGGCAATCTCGCTCAACGACTTGCGCCCGCGCACGGCGGAGACGAGCATGTCCGATGGGACGAGGCGCTCGGCGTAGGGCGTGCCTTCGAGGTATTCGAGCAGCTTGAGGTAGAGGCCGGTCGTCAGGCCGTCGGCCATCTTGTCGGACTTGGAGATGTTGATGGCGATGGACTGGGGGTCGGTGCGGCGGAGGGTGTCCAGCAGCACATCCTTGGGCGAGCCAACATAGTCGAGGACGCGCTCGAAGTTGCCGGTATTCTGGAGGTTCGGCACGTCATACGTGCCGACGATGGCCGTCTTCTCGCCCTGGGCCGGAATGACGAACGCCGAAATCCACGTCACAGTCGTTCCAACGACGAGGGCCAACGAGGGGTCGGCCATCTCGAGGGTCTCGCGCCCCATGAGCAGCCACGCGCCGAGGTCAAGCTCGCGTAGACACTCCATCGCTTGCGCTGTCTTCTCGTGCACCAGCGCGTCGTCGAGGGCTGTGGGTTGGTGTAGCATGGGCATCTCCTTCGATGTGTTAGTCTCGGTCTGGCAGCGGTTTCTCGGCGACAAGGACGGTCACGCGCGCATGTCGCAGGGCGTGCGCGACGTGCTGCACGCTGAAGCCGCGCGCGGCAAGCTGTCTGGGCAGCTTCGACGCTTCGAGGGGGCGCGCCGTCAGGGCGTAGGCCAGGTTGACGAGGACGCTGTACGGGTCGCGGCCGACCAATACGGCGTGGTCCACGACGACAAAGCGGCCGCCCGGCGACAGGACGCGGTCCACTTCGGCTACCGTCGCGCTCTCGACGATGTACGGGGCCGGGAACACGCTAACGACCGCTGTAAAAGCGGCGGTGCGGAACGGGAGCGCCTGGCCCTCCCCCAGGGCCAGCGCGGCGCGGCCACGCCGCGGCCACGCCAGGCGCGCCATGTCGGGCGAGCGGTCCAGCCCGACGGCCGGCGGCGCGTGTTCGGCGAGTGGCGCGAGGAGATGGCCCGGCCCACTCCCCAGCTCTAGCACAGGTCCGGCTCCCAGGTGCGCCAGAGCGGCGCGCCCCCACAGCGGCCACTCGCCGCGCGAGACGAGCGCAGCCACGGCGTCGTATGTCCAGGCGAAGCGGGTGTAGAGACATCGAAAGCCGGCTTGGACGAAGCCGGCCCAGGCAGTGCGCAGCATGCAGGGATTATAGCCGCAGATTCTGGTCTCTTGCAAGCCGTAGCCAATAAACGCAAATGGTGTTATAATAAGGGAACATTTTCGCCGATTGTCTTCGGCAGCGCGACAGTGAAAGGAGCGCCTCGGAGCAATGCAGCTCATCATCGTGCTGGGTCTGGTCTTTCTCGTCGGCTACCTGTTTGGCTCTATCCCCGTTGGGCTGCTCGTGGTGAGGCAGATATCGGGTGTTGACATCCGCACCGTGGGCAGTGGACGGACGGGCGGGACGAATGCCATGCGCGCCGCCGGCCGCAAGGCGTTCTTCCTCGTCGGCGCCGGCGACATCCTCAAGGGGTTCCTCCCCGTGCTTCTCGCACGCCTCGCCTTCCCGGATATTCCCCTGGCCGCCTCGGTCGCCGGTATCGGCGCGATGGTCGGGGTTATCTGGTCCGTGTTCATCAAGTTCAAGGGCGGCGCCGGTGGGGCGTCGAATATCGGCATCGTCCTCGCGCTTCAGCCCCTGGCGGCGGTCATATCCATCGGCATGGGGGCGATAGCGTTTCTAGCGTCCGGCATGGCGTCCATCGGCACCATGACCGGGTGCGCGACGGCGATGGTTATGCTGTTCGTGTTCGCCTGGCTGGGCTGGGTCCCCTGGGCCTACACCCTGTACGGCGTAGTTCAGCTCATCCTGGTGCTCATCGCGCTGCGGCCCAATATCCAGCGCATCCTGCACGGAACTGAGCGCCGCGTGAGCTTCTTCCACTCCGGCCACCAACCGTAGTGAAGACCGCGAGACAAACGCAAACCCGTAGGGTCTCCTACGGGTTTGTTGTCATTTGTCGTGCGACGAAAGTCCGCTCCGGCCGCGTCGTCGCCGACCGTCGCCACCGACCCAAGTCGGTGGCTGATACGACAAACATGAATCATCCCGAATTTCTCGACTCGGCCCTCACCCCCGTCCCCTCTCCCACAAGGGAAGAGGGGGCCAGAAGGTTTTCTCCCCTTCCCCCCACGGTGGGGGAAGGGGCAGGGGGATGAGGGGGCGAAACATGCCCGCGGCCTGAGCGACTCTGTCGCCTTGCCTTAGCCGGGCATCGCGAAGGCGGCGCGCCAGGCGGCGACGGCCCGGCGCAGCACGGCGTCGTAGTCCGGACGTAGCGTGTAGGGAATGGCGTCCGGCGCGAAGAATCCGCCCTCCAGGATCTCGCCGCTCAGGCGCAGGTCGCCCCCCTCGCAGGCCGCCAGGTACATGATCTCCATCTGGCTGCCGCGCACGGCCACGTGCAGCGGGATGAGCACCGTCACATCCAGCCCGGTTTCCTCCCCCAGCTCGCGGCGCAGCGCGGCGGCGGCGTCCTCGCCCCGCGTCAGCCAGCCGCCCGGCGGTCCCCAGGCATAGGTCAGGCGAAAGACGTGGCGCAGCAGCAGGACGCGCCCGTCGGGATCGAACACGAACGCCGTGACGCCAACGCGAAACGGCGTCTGCGTCAGGCGCACCATGAGGTTGTAGAGCCAGTGGGGAAAGAAGCGCATCAGCCACGCGGCCACGTGCTTGAGGGGGCGTCGGTTCAGCATAAGGTGGACAACACAGGGGAGACACGCAACGGCGCGTCGCGTGTCTCCCCTGCCAATGGCTGCGATTAGTCGGCCAGGTCGGTCGCCGTATCCACGATTTCGACCAGGGCGGCATCTGCCTCCGGCCGCGGCTTGTGGATCGCCACGGGCTTCACGAACCGGGTCACAAGCTCCTTCGTATTGCCAACGTTGAGCTGCTCGAACAGGAAGCCGAACTGCGCTTCCAGCGTCCCCATGATCTCACCCATGCTGTCCTGGGGCAGGTCCCAGAACTGGCGCTTCATCGGCCCCCAGACCTTCTTGCTGGCCTTGTAGACGAACTGCTCGTCCGAGTCCTTCGCGCCGCGCTCGCCGGTCAGGTTGGCGAAGCAGTAGTCCTTGACGGCCTGCTTCACATCAGCCGGCATCGCCGGGTGGGTCAGGATGGTCGTCTGGAAGCCAGTCGCCAGGTGCACCTCGCACGCGCCGGCTTCGACGAACCGGGCGAAAGCCTCGGCCGGGAGGGTCGAAGCGCCGTGCTGCACCGCGCCGCCCATGCCATACTCGGCGCGGCCGACGTCCGACAGCTCGCGCAGCACGTCGAAGTCAATCTTCACCGAGGCGAGGGTGCCGTCCGCCATGACAACGCCACCGTGGGCTGTGCCGGTCTGGATGCTGATCTTGGAGAGACCCACCGCGCCCGGGGCCAGCTTTGCCAGGATCGCGTTGTAGCCGTCCATGAACGCGCGCAGCTCCTGGATGTTGGAGTTGTGGCCGCCGACCTCACCGATCTCGCCGCCGAGGGAGGTGGTGATGCCCTTCGGCTCGCGAGCGCGAACGTAGGCCGACAACTCAGCGGCGATGGAGGAGTTCAGCTCCTGCTGCTCCGGCACCGTCTCCTTGCTCATGTCCACCAGGGTCGAGGAATCGATGTCAATGTTGTAGAAGCCGGCGGCGAGGGCTTCGTCAATCAGATCCTTGACCGCCTGGAATTCCTTAGCGGGGTCCTTGCCGTAGTTCTTGAGGCTCATCTGGAAGTGGTCGCCCTGGACGAACACCGGCCCCTGGAACCCTTCTTTGAGGGCGGCGGCCTGGATGGCGGCGACGTACTCGGTGGGCCGCTGGTCGGTGTAGCCCATCTCGGAGCGCGCGATCTCGAAGATGAGTGCGCCCACGCCCCGCGCGTTGGCGGCGCGGAAGGCGGCCTTGGCGGAGTCATACGCGACGCCGCGCAGGTTCATCGCCGGCACGGTGAGGTTGCCGTACTCGTTGCGGCCGCGGGCCATGTAGAAGTCGTTGATGGAGGCCGGGATCGCGTTGAGCGCGATGCCCGCTTCCCAGATCACCCAGCGCGCCAGCGCCTTGACCGGGTCAGGCCCGAATACGGCGTCGCGGATCAGCCAATCCATCGCCGCGCGCAGCTTGCTTTCGTCGGACACTAGAAGGTTGTCGCCCTTGATATGCGCCGCCGGCGCGAGCGCTTCCGCCAGGTCATGCACCGTGGCGTGCGGGTTCCCATTTGAGCTCATAATTGCACCTCTCGATTCATTGAGTTAGGTTGTTGGAAACGGGAGCCGAACGGCCGGCTCATCTTGAAACTGGGCCACCAGTTCACCGTGCTCATCCACCCGGTAGTGGGCAAACAGGGGCGGAGCCGCGCTGGGACGATTGAGAATACGCGGGAGCAAAACGCGCAGGTCGTTGATGACGGGATAGTTTTCCAGATCGGCCTGGGGAACCCACTCCAGCGTGCCCTCCGGCGACTCGATCACCTCGCGGGTGAGGCTGCGAGCGGTGAACACGAACAGCATGATGCCGTTGTCTGCCGCGCCCAGCGCCGCGTTGATGATGGCCGCCAGGCGGAGGTCCGCCACAGCCTCCAGACCTGTCTCTTCCCGCAGCTCGCGTTGAGCCGAGGACCAGACATCCTCCTCGCGCTCGATGTGGCCGCCGACGCCATTGAGGCGGCCTGCCCACCATCCTTTGTGGGGCGCGCCGCGCAGGAGCAGAACAGCGTCCTCGTGGGTCACGAAGATCAGGGTACGCGGTGTCGCCGTGTAACGGCCTGATGTTGTCTGCGAGATCTGCGTTGCGCTGCCCATATCGTTCCCATTATACTGCGAATGGAAGGGTGAGCGCAAGCCCTGGGGTAGAGATCGGGCCACGGCGGATTGACAAATGACAACAAATGCGCGGTGACCCGTAGGCCACCGCGCGCTTTGAATTGAGACGGCTGCTCGCTAGATACGCCAGCCCATGTCCACCCCCAGGGGTGGCGCGGTGAGGCAGACCCACCGGGCGCGTCCTGCCTCACCGCGCCGACGTTCGGGCGGGTTGTCGCCGTCTCCGTTTAGAGCCTGGGAGACGGCGGCGCTCGCATCCGCCGGCGCGTTTGGGTAAACGCGCTGGATCCGGAAATCACCACTCGGGTTCCGAAGAGCGACGAAATAGTACGGGCGGCGATGGCCGTCGAGACGGAACACGCCAGTGGCCGAGCGAGAATCACGTGAGAGGACAGTCATGTCACGCAGCATCATGGGCCTACCTCCTTTCCGCAGAGTATGGCAAAAAAAGCTCTCGTGCGCGAGAGCTGCTTCTATTATAAACTACAACGCAAAAAAGGCGAGTCCGATACGTGGTTTTCCAGGCATCCAACAACTTCCACCACAAGTTCGACGGTCGGCGCAGGGGAGACCTTACGTCCGACGGCGAGCGCGGCCGGAGGAAGCCCCTCTTCCGGCCGCGCCCGCGTCACCCACCGCTATGGCATCAGCGGCAAGTCGAAATCCTGGGGGCCTTGGATCTGCGCCGTCGTGTAGGTCAGGCGCAGCACCGGCTTGAACGCCGGCCCCAACCCGCCGTACCCGTAGCCCGAGTCCCACTCTTGCAGAGTGTAGCCGTTGGTCGGGCCGTCAATCCGGTAGCTCACCTTGCGCGTGTTCGTGAGCCGCGCCTGGAGCTGGGCGACGCCGTCCTGGGTCAAGTCGAAGAAGGTCGCCTGGCCCGGGTCGCCCAGGCGCGCCGCATTCACCGCCGGCGCGGCCGGCCCCAGCAGTACTGCCCGATCCACAATCGGGTAGGTCAGAGAGTTGAAGACACTGTCCACAGACGGCGCGAACGTCTGCACCGTCCAGTCGCCGCCACTGACGTTGGCCGTCGTCTGACTGTAGAGCCGCAGCTGCGCGCTGATGATCGTCGCATCGCTCGGCAGCGACGGCAGGGGGAACTGCACGAGGCCATAGTAGCGCCACTGCCCCCACTGTCCGGCGTAGATGGCCCGGTCGCCCAGGCGCGGGCCGTTCGTGTCCAGGGTCATGACCCAGCCTACGCCATTGGAGTCCGGCCAGACCTCCCAGATGCGGGTGTGCAGCTCAGGCGTTGACGCCACCGTGGGTGTCGCGGTCGCGGTTGCCGTCGCCGTTGGCGGCTGAGGCGTCGCGGTTGTCGTCGCCGTTGGCGGCGCAAGCGTCGGCGTGTCAGTCGCTGTCGCCGTCGGGAGAAGCGGCAATGGCGTATTCGTGGCCGTCGCCGTGGGCGGGACGAGGGTCGCCGTCGCCGTGGGCGGGACGAGCGTCGCCGTGGCCGTCGGCGGGACAGATGTCGCCGTGGCCGTGGCCGTCGGCGGGATGGGCGTCGCTGTGGCCGTGGCCGTTGGCGGGATGGGCGTCGCTGTGGCCGTGGCCGTTGGCGGGATGGGCGTCGCTGTGGCCGTGGCCGTTGGCGGGATGGGCGTCGCTGTGGCCGTGGCCGTTGGCGGGATGGATGTTGCGGTGGCCGTAGATGTTGCCGTCCTCGTCGCGGTTGGTGTGTTCGTCGGCGTTGGCGTGTTGCTCGGCGTCGCCGTCGGTGTGGTCGTCGGCGTCCACGTCCGCGTGTTCGTTGGCGTGTTGCTCGGCGTCACCGTCGGTGTGTTCGTTGGCGTGTTGCTCGGCGTCACCGTCGGTGTGTTCGTTGGCGTGTTGCTCGGCGTCACCGTCGGTGTGTTCGTCGGCGTGTTGCTCGGCGTTGGCGTGCTGGTCGCCGTCGTGGTACTCGTCGGAGTCGCGGTGCTGGTGCGCGTCGAGGTTGCCGTGGCCGTCGGCGTACTGACGACGTAGGCCACGCGCAGCACGGGCTTGACCGACGGCCCACTGCCGCCCGATCCGTAGCCCGTGGACCAGCTCATCACATTGCTCGACGTCCCGGTCGTGGGACCATCGAGGCGGAACGTGATGCGCCCAGAGCCGCTCACCTGGCCGGCGAGGGCGGTCGTCTGCGCCGACGTGAACAGGAGGGTGTTCAGTGTTCCGACGCCCAGCTTGTCCGTCGTCAACTGGCTGCCAATACTCTCCTGGATTGGAGCGCCCAGGAAAGTCGCGTAGTCAGCGGGGGGGAACGCCCCGTCAATCCGCTTGTCCAGCCAGCGTGCAGCCCAGGTCGCGCCCGCAGCGGGGGTGAGGAACGACGTGTTGCGTCCGGTCAACTCGAGCTGCGCCCACAGCAGTGTCGCACCGGGCGGTATGCTCGACAGCGCGAACTGGATCCCGCCCAGGTATCGCTGCCCGCCCCAGTAGCCCGCGAACAGGTCGGTGTCGGTCCAGCCGGACGACTTGTTGTCGGACACCCAACCGACCATGCCGGCCGCCGGCGTGATCGCCACGACCACCTGGCCCGGCACAGGCTGGGTCGGCGTGATACTCGGCGTCACGGTCGGGGTGGTCGTCGGCGTGGACGACGGCGTCGGCGTGGTCGGGAGGGCGCGCCAGCCCAAGTCGCACGTCGTGTACCAGAAGTTCGTGTCCCACCCGCAGCCGATCTCCAGGGTGTTGCCGTCCTTGACACTCATAATCGTGTCGTGGTGGGGCGGGCTATCCATCCAGATCTGCACCGCGCCTTCCGGTGACGGCGCGGACCGCGCGATCACCTCGCTGTAGGCCGTCGCATCGTAGCCGGCGGCCGGAATGCGTGTCCACGGCGTCCCGCTACAGTAGTGCGACCAGCAGTTGTTGTCGTACATGTACTGGCTATAGTCCTGCGCCGCCTTCTGCAGCGCCGGGTGGAACACCGCCGTGGGCAAACCGTTCGCCACACGCTGCACGTTGATGGCGTCGAAGGTGCGCCGCGCCCACGACGCCAGGTCGGGCGTGCCGGCCGGCGGCAGCGGCGTCTTCGTCGCGGTGGCCGCGCCAAAGGGCGTGTTGGTCGGCGTCGGTGTCGGTGTCAAGGTAGGCGCGCTCGGCGAGGTCGCCGTCGGCGGCGGGGCGGTCGCTGCGCCGCGCGCGAAGTCGCACGTCCAGTAGCGGTCCATGTAGGAGCCGGACGGCCCCTGGAGGAAGCCGCAGCCAATGTCGGTCATGTTGCCGAGGATGTTGGCGCGGTGGCCCGACGAGTTCATCCAGCCGGTGACCATGTCGGACGGGGTCACGTAGCCGCGGCCGATGTTCTCGCTGCCGCTCGTCAGCGGGTAGCCGGCGTTCTTCATGCGTTGGAGCGGGTCCGGCTCGCCGGGGCAGATGTGGTCGAAGCAGTTGTTCTGTAGCATCCAACGGTTGTGGAAATCGGCGGCGTTGGCGAGGCGCTTGTCAATGGTGAGCGGCGGCAGCCCGTTCGCCGCGCGCTGCTGGTTGATGAGGACGGCCGTCTGCCCCGCGTAGTCGTTCGGGTCTGTCGTCGGCGACGGCGTGGCCGAGGGCAGCGGTGTCGCGGTGGCCGTCGGGTTGCCAGCGCCCGGCGTCGGCGTCGGCCCCGTGGCGCTGCCAACGGCCCGCGCCGCGTTGACACGCCCTTTGCCGAAATAGAACGACGAGCCGACATTGTCGGCCGTGTTCTCGATCGCGGCGCGCACCTGGGCCTGGCTCCAGTCGGGGTGAGCTGCCCAGACGAGCGCCGCCACACCGGCCACGTTCGGGGAGGCCATACTCGTCCCGCTCATGGTGCGATAGCCGCTCGGATCGGCAAGCTGCCCGCCACTGCGCAGGGCGGTGGCGAGCACGTTCACGCCCGGCGCGCTGATGTCTACCGTCGAACCGTAGTTACTGAACGAGGCCTTCTGGTCGTTCTGGTCCGTCGCTACCACCGAGAGACAGTTGGTGTAGGCGGCGGGGTAGTTCGGCGAGGCGGTGCCATCATTGCCCGCCGCGCACACGACGACGACGCCCTTGTTCCAGGCATAGTCAACCGCATCCTGAAGCGCCTGGGTGCCGCCCGTGCCGCCCAGGCTCATGTTCAGCACCTTGACGCCCTGGTCGGCGGCCCAGGTAATGCCCTGGACAATCGAGCCATAGTCGCCTGAGCCGTTGGCGTTGAGAACCTTGACGGGCAGCAACCTGGCGTTGTAGCCGACACCGGCCACGCCCGCGCCGTTGTTCGTGGCAGCGGCCACGATGCCTGACACGTGCGAGCCGTGCCCCTGGTCGTCCTGGGCATTGGCGTGGCCGCTGATGAAGTCGCGGCCCTGGGAGACGAACTTCGAGCTAAGGTCGGGGTGGGTGAGGTCGGCGCCGGTATCCACGATGGCGACGACGACACCGTCGCCCTTGCTGACATCCCACGCCGTCGGCACGGACATCTTGGTGAGGCTGTACTGCTGGCCGAACATCGGGTCGTTGACCGACGCCAGAGGCCCCACCGGCGGCGGACCGAGGGTCGGGCCAGGCTCGCCGCCTTGGGCCGGCGCAAGAGGCGCTGTGCCGACGACCGGCGCCGCCGCGTCTAGCGGGAAGGCGTGGGCGATGAAGTCCGGCTCGGCATACAGCACTTCCGGCAGGGCGCTGTACTCGGAGATCAGATCGCCCGCTGCGCCGTCCGGCGCTTGCAGGACCTGCATGTTGAGGGTCGAGACGTTGGCGATGGTCGCCACGCCGTAGATAGCATTGATGCGGGTGATACTGTCAACGCCGACGTTGGGCCGCCAGCGCACGATCATGCGGCCGGGAACAACGTCCTCTGGCCCAAAGCGCTGCCACGGGCTACCGATGTCTACGATGACAGCGGGCGGGGCGCTGGCAAGTTTGGTGGATCGAGCAACAAGAGGCAGATAGAGGTGATAGGGGCCGTCCGCCGAGGCCGGCGGTGGTGGCGAGGCAGGCGACGGGAGCAGGCCGGTGAGGAGGCAGGCCGCGACGGCGATGAGCGCGAAGAGCCATGCACGACGAGTAGCGCGCATCATTGTGATTTCCCCCCAATTGTGGACCGTAGGAGCCACTCTGCCCTATGTGGGCCAATGGCGCCGCAGTCCCGTGTCCGCCCGCCGGGACCTACCGGGACAACGCCAAAGAGCAGGCATCGAGCGCCTGCGGACACGCTACATGTGAACATGATAGAAACGCCGGGAAAACGCGTCGGCCCCCTCAGTCCAGGCGCGCGCCGGAATTGTGAAGTACCTTCACAAGTATACAGTCATTCGGTTGGCGTGTCTGCCTGTGAAACCTTGAGATTCGGGGTTGTCTCGCAACTGCGACCAAGAGCGGCGCTCAAGTCCCACGATGATGATGTGGGGCGCGCGAGATATTTACGAAAATTAACCTCTGCTCCTCGGCCTGTTGGTGGAAAGTGGCCCCCCACGTCAATCCACGATGGGCAACCTGACAGCAGTGCGAGGTCCGCACCTCGTTTGACATCGTAGCAACCCAACGTACAATTTCGACAGGACATTGAGGAGGCAGCACCGCTCGACCTGCCTTTCAACCGTGAGCGGTTTCCCGCGAGGAGTCCACACAATGGCTATCACCGACAAGATTCAGGAAACGCTGGAAAAGCTGCCTATAGCCCTCCAGGCCGAAGTTCTGGACTATGTAGAGTATCTCGCTGAGAAGTGGGCACGCGAGGCTGGAGACGAAGGCCCAATCAGCGAAGGGCGGCTCTCGTTGGCCCTCGCCATGCGGGGCATGGAGGCTGAAGAGGCTCCGGACGACTGGCTGAGAGATACCGAGGCCGGCAACTCAACCTAGGCGTCCCGCAGTTTCCCCCTGTCTATCAACTGCTTGAGGTCGTCCAGCGTTCCCGTGTAGTCGGCCCCCGCCTGCCCCGTCTCCCCCGCCCCCTTCGCCGCGTCATCCGTCACCCAGAAGGTCCGCATCCCGACCGCCTTCGCCGGAGCGATGTCGTTGACCAGGTTGTCACCGACCATCAGGCAGCGCTCGGCGTTCCGCCCTATGCGGTCGAGAATCTCAAGGTAATACTCCGGGTGCGGCTTGGCGAAGTGCATCGTCTCGTAGCTCGTCACATACAGCCACGGCACGTCGGCCACGCCCGCCCAGGCGATGCGGTGCTGGATGGCGCGCAAGGGGAAGATGGGGTTGGTCGCAACCACAAGACCGTAGCCCCGCGCCGCCGCGTCGGTCAGCAAGGGCGGCACGGCCGCCACCGGCTCGGTGTACACCTGGAGCTTCGGGAACTCCTCGTCGTAGAACTGGGCTAGAATGGGCGACATCTCCATCTCCGACAGACCGAGCGCCGGGTAGAACGAGGCGGCGAACACCGCCTGGTTGGTGCGCCCCGGGTCGCGATTCCCCACCATCTCCTGCGTCGAGCGCATGAGCTGGGGGATGAGGCGGTCGGCGGGGACGTAGGCGGCCAGATACGCGCTCAACGCGTGGAGGTACGCCGCCAGGAAACGGTCAATCGGGTTGATGAGCAGGGTATCGTCCAGGTCAAAAATTAGGGTGTCAATCATGATTGCCTTCGTTTGGTATAGTCGTCTTGCCGCAGTATCGCGGATTGCGACCTGAGTCTACCCCATCCGGACCGCGAGGGCAAAAGTGCGCCGCGCTTGAGGTTGCCCTGTTTATCAGCGTAAAATATAGGCACGGGTTCCGCATGGGATAGGGTGAATTCGAATGAAGCCGCATGTCAAGCAAGTTTACTCCGAGAACAACGACTTCCAATACGCGGAGACGCTGCGCCGAAACCGCCAGAAACGCCACAGGCACAGGGAGTTCTTCCTCGAAGGCGTTCGCCCCATCAACCAGGCGCTCGCGCACAACTGGACCGTCAACGCTTTCATCTACTCACGGGAGCGACGCCTCTCGCGGTGGGCCGAAGGCATCCTGGCTGGCTCCACCGCCCGGAGCCATTTCGAGCTGCCGGGCGCGCTGATGGCGAAGCTCAGCCACAAGAGCGAGCCGTCCGAGCTGATCGCCCTGGTAGCCATGCCCGACGACGATCTGTCCCGTATTGCCGTTCACGAAACCATGTGCGTCGTCGTGATGGATCGCCCATCTAGCCCCGGCAATCTAGGCGCAATCATCCGCTCGTGCGATGCTCTGCGAGTGGATGGGGTTATCATCACGGGCCACGCCGTTGACGTGTATGATCCGGAAACCATCAGCGCGACGACAGGCTCGCTCTTTGCCGTTCCCGTCGTCCGCCTGGCTACGCCGGCCGACCTGATACCGTGGTTCGAGGCAGTCAGGTCCCACGTCGGTCCGTTTGAGATTGTCGGCACCGATGAAACCGGGACGGTGGACGTGGATGACCACGACTTGACCCTGCCGACAGTCATTGTGGCAGGGAACGAAGGGGCCGGGATGAGCGCCTACTACCGGGAGCTGTGCAACACCATCCTGAGAATCCCTATCTCCGGTTCGGCGACATCGTTGAACGTCGCGTGCGCGACGTCAATCATTCTCTACGAGCGAGACCGTCAGCACCGGGCCAACTCTGGCGCGTGATTCATGGCGAACGACCGCTTGGACCGCGAAGGCCGCGAAAGCGCACGAAGCACACGAAAAGAGATTCGCCAGAAGATACCCTTTCGCGGCTTTCGTGTCCCTTTCGCGTCCTTCGCGGTCCAGGTGTTCCTGCCGCTTGTCGCTCACCGCAGTCCCGGCTAGAATCAGGGGCGAGCCAAAGCTTCTTATGACACGCTGCCGTGTTGGGGAGGAGACCATGTCGGATGATGTTGTCATCGGCGCGCTGATTGACCGCCTGCTGGCGAAGCGCCCGGACCTGTGGAGCGGCTTCCATCTCGACCCCCTCGGCGCGCTAGAGGAGGCGGGCATCCGCGTCACCGACGAGGAGCGCGCCGCCCTGGAGCGCGCCGGCCACATCGAGGCGTCGGCGCTCCACGTCAAGCGCTCGTCGAAGGACGACGCGCTGGCCGCGGCCCTGAAAGCGGACCTCGCCGCTGCTCGCGCTGCCCAGTCCCTCGACTTCAACCCCCTCGCCGCGGAGAGTCACGTCGAGGAGCCGGCCGCAAAGGTGGACGAGGACCTCCTGGAAGAGCAGCGCCGCCTGCGGGCGCAGGCCGAGAAGATGCGCGCCCAGCTCGCCGCCGAGAAAGAGCGCCTGGCGAAGGAGCGCGCTGACGCCCTCAAGCGCCTCGGCGGGGGCAAGAAGGGCGGGTAGACCGACCCCGCGAACATGAGACCCATCATTGCGAGGGAAGTCCATATGACCCTTGGGTCACCACTAATGATGAAAATGTCATGCTGAGCAAAGCGAAGATACGGTATTGTTTGTCAAGCGGCATGGGCCGCATCTTGGCGCTGCGGAGCATAGTTGGGATCGAACATTTGCTGTTTGGTGACGACGGCCCATGCCAGATGGATGAGCTTACGGGCTGCAGCACAACGAGCGAGCCTCATGGGCTTGCCAGCTTGCCGCAAGCGATGGTAGAACGGCTGGATGACAGGATTGTAGCGCGCCGCGCTCAAGGTCGCCAGGTACAACGCTGTGCGTAAACGGGCATGGCCTAAGTGATCCATCTGGGGACGCCGCCACACGCTTGTGCCAGACTCACGCCGATGAGGCGCGAGGCCAGCATAGTTGACCAAGCTATCCGGGGTAGCGCTGAGGGTGAAGTTGAGGGTGCAGACCAGCAGCCAGCCGGCGGTGATCGGGCCGATGCCAGGAATGCTCAACAACAGCTTGGCCGATGCCGCCCACTCGCTGTCTGCCAACAGCGCCGCCAGCTCGTTCTGCACGGTGCGCAGGCGCTCCTCAAGGTCGGCGATGACTTGAGTGAGCTGGTCTTCGACGCTCTTGACGACGACGGGCCATTGGCGCAGCGCATGGCGCTGATTGATGGCCTGCTGACGCATCTCCCGCAGTCCCTCGCGCAGCACCAAACGCTGACGCAACTGGTGATAGGCGTCCGGCGGCGGTGTCCAGGCGGTCACCTCGCGTTTGACGGCCAGTTCGGCGAGGGCTTGGGCATCCAACGCATCCGTCTTGGAGCGCTGGCCGATGCCGCGAGCAAAATCTCGCGCTTGCGCCGGATTGATGACACAGACGGTGTAGCCCGCCGCGTGCAACGTGACGGCGAGGGTGACCCAGTAGACGCCGGTCGCCTCCATCAGCACGCGCGTGTGGTGGCTCGCCACGCCTGTGGCTTGGAGTTTGCTCACCAAGGCGTGATAGCCTGGCGCATCCTGGTCGAGGGTCACAGGGCGGCTGGCTGGCTCCTCAGCCCTGCGCCAGGCCCCGGTGAACGTCTTGGCTGCGATATCAACACCCACATACAGCTGGAACGGAGCCGATACCGATGTCATGGCAGCTTCTCCTGACGGGACGAAAGGCGATGGGCACCCAGGCAGCCCACAGTCTGTGCTCGTGATACGTGGTCGTGCCACTCGATACGGTTCAGACTTTCGGCTGCCTGCCGTGGTGGGGAGCGTTCTTCGCTGCGCGGTCGTGCCGCTGTGCATCCCATGGCTCTCTCCACCACGGTGGGCATCCTATCCTATTATACGAGCATCTGGGCCGCATTCAGTCGCAGTCCAGACCTCTCGCTTCGCTCGAGGTGACACCCGATGTTTCTTGTGTCGGCGCATGCCGTCACACGGCTTGGGGGTCTCGCAATGACCTATGGCATATGAATCAGAGGACACAGAAGGACGATTCACATCATCCCCTCTGTGTCCTCTGTGCCTCTATGGCAATCCCATCTCTGCTACGTCCGCAGCGTCGCGCCCAGGTCGCGGCTCAGCCGATCCACGATGCGCTGCGTGAGCGCGGCGATTTCGGCGTCGGTGAGCGTGCGGTCCGCCGCCTGGAACACCAGGGCGTAGGCCAAGCTCTTCTTCCCCGCCCCAATCTGCGGCCCGCGGTACAGGTCGAACAACTGCACCTCGCGCAGCAGCTCCCCGCCGGCGCCCTTGATGGCGTCCAGCACCCGCGCCTGCGGCACCGCCTCGTCCACGACGACGGCCAGGTCAATCTTGGCCGGTGGCCGGTTCAGAATGGGCGTGTGGATGACGTCCATCGTCGCCTGCGCAAGGATGGCGTCCAGGTCGAGCTCGGCGAGCAAGATGGGCGACGACGGCAGGTCCGCGCCTGACTGCGCATTGAAGGCGTCGCGCACCAGCGGGTGCAGCTCGCCGGCCGGGCCGAGCGCCGGGCCGCCAACAAGGGACACGTGCGCCGCGCGCCCCGGATGGAACGTCGGGTGGTCGGTCAGCGGCGCCCACTCCCCACGCAGCCCCATGCGGCTCAAGAGCATGTCAATGACGCCCTTGAGGTCGTAGAAGTCGAACGGCTCCGCCGCGCTGCCCGACCAGGCGGCGGGCTGGCGCGGTCCGGCCAGGGCGATGACCAGGCGGCGCGGCTCCTGGGGCAGCGCCTCGCCGGGCAAGGGCAGGTAGACCGGTGCGACCTCGAAGATGGCGATGCGCTCGCGGTAGCGGGCGTTATTCGCCAGCGTCTCCAGCGCACTCGCCAGCAGCGTGTGGCGCATGACGGCGCGGTCGGGGCGGATTGGGTTCGCCACGACAAGGTAGGGCCGCTCGCCGACCGCCTCGGCCGAGAGGCCGGGGTGGAGCGCCGCCTCGCGCTCCGGGCTGGTCATGGCGTAGGTCATCACCTCTTGCAGGCCCGCCCCGGCCAGCAGGTCGCGCACGCGCTCCTCGCTGTCAATGTCGCCGCTCGGCCGCTGCGGCGGCAGCTCGTCCGACATGAGGGTCGCCGGGATGCGGTCGTAGCCCTCGATGCGCGCCACCTCCTCCAACAGGTCGTAGGAGTGGGCCACGTCGAGGCGGTGCGGCGGGACGACGGCGCGGATGCGCCAGTCGTCGCCGTCCTGGTCAGCAATCTCGACGTCGAACTCCAGCGCCTTCAGTATCTCCACGACGCGCCCGGCTGGGATGTCCATGCCCAGGATGCGCTGCACGTCCCGCGTCGCCAGCTCGGCCACGACAGTTTCGGCGGGAACCGGGTACTCGTCCAGGACGCCCTGGGCAGTGCTCCCGCCGCCCAGCGCGCGCATCAGCTCGGTCGCCCGCTGCGCCGCCGGCACGGTCAGGGCCGGGTGGATGCCGCGCCCGAAGCGCGCTGCCGCCTCGCTTTGCAGCTTGAGGGCCGCTGCTGTGCGGCGCGTGTTCAGGTTGTTGAAGTTCGCTGCCTCGAGCAGGATGCGCGTCGTCTGGGCCGACACCTCGGTCTCTTCGCCGCCCATGACACCGGCGATGGCGACCGGGCCGGCCGTATCGCAGATGAGGAGCATGTCGGACGTGAGCTTGCGCTGCACCCCGTCGAGGGTCTTCATTTCCTCGCCGGGCTTGGCGCGGCGGACGATGATCGTCGGCGCCTTGCCGCCGGCCCGAGCGACGAGCTTGTCGTAGTCGAAGGCGTGCAGCGGCTGGCCCATCTCCAGCATGACGTAGTTCGTCACGTCCACGATGTTGGAGATGGGGCGCATGCCGGCCAGGGTCAGCCGGCGCCCCATCCAGTCGGGGGAAGGCCGAATCTCGACCCCCTCGATGATCGTCGCCGAGTAGCGGCTGCACAGGTCGGGGTCTTCGATGACGATGTGCGCCTTGCCCGCGATCGGCCCGCCCTCGGCCACCATCTCGGTGTTCGGGTAGCGCACGCGCTGGCCGGAGATGGCCGCCCACTCACGCGCCGTCCCAACAATATTGGAGGCGCGAGTGAGATTCGGCGTCAGCTCGATGTCGAGCACGGTGTCGCCCAGGTAGTCGGCCAGGGGGACGCCGACCGGCGCGTCGTCGGGCAGGATGATGATGCCCTCGTGGCTGTCGGAGAGGCCCAGCTCCTTCTCCGACAACACCATGCCCGCCGACGGGACGCCGCGCAGCTTGGCCGGCTTGATGACCAGGATGCTGCCGTCGTCCTTGTGGCCGTCAATCACCCGCGCCCCAACCACGGCGAAGGCCACCTTCTGGCCGCTGTCGCCGACCTTGAGGTTCGGCGCGCCGGTCACCACGGTCTGCGGCTCGGCCCCGCCGTAGTCCACCGTCGCCAGCACCAGGCGGTCGGCGTTGGGGTGCTGGTCAATGCGCACGACGCGCCCGACGAAAATCTTGTCGCGCTCCCAGTCCGCGCCTAGCCGCTCGATCTTCTCGACGGCCAGGCCGGACATGGTGAGGCGGTAGGCCAGCTCATCAATAGATATGTTTATGTCAACGTAGTCTTTCAGCCACGACAAAGGGACTAGCATGTGTTCCTCACTTTCTTAGTGGGCTTCTCGACAAGTGTTCGTCACTATGCAGTTGTCGCCCTGAGCGGAGCGAAGGGCCTCCCGGCGCATCGGGGATGCTTCGCCTGCGGCTCAGCATGACAAGCGCATAGCACGCGAACTTAGCGCGAGAACCACTTAGCGGGTTTGTTGGCCCGATCAGGCATACTGTTCCAGGAACCGCAGGTCCCCGCTGAAGAACAGGCGAATGTCGTCAATGCGGTGCTTCAGGATGGCGGGGCGCTCGACGCCCATGCCGAAGGCGAAGCCGCTGTACACGTCGGGGTCGTAGCCGCCGTTCAGCAGCACCGTCGGATGCACCATGCCCGCGCCGAGAATCTCCAGCCAGCCCGACCGCTTGCAGATGGAGCAGCCCTTGCCGCCGCACACGATGCACTCGATGTCCATCTCGACGCTCGGCTCCGTGAACGGGAAGTAGCTGGGACGGAAGCGCACGGCGTACTGCGGGCCGAAGAAGCGGCTGGCGAAGTTGATGAGCGTCCCTTTGAGGTCGGCCATGGTGATGTGGCGACCAATCGCCAGCCCTTCGACCTGGTGGAACTGCATCTCCGAGCGCACCGTGACCGGCTCGAAGCGGAACACCATGCCGGGCAGGATGACGCGGATCGGCTCCGGGTAGTACTGGCGCATGGCGTGGATCTGGCCCGGCGACGTGTGCGTGCGCAGTAGCAGGTCCGCGTCCAGGTCGCCCTCCGGCGGCAGGACGTAGAACGTGTCCTGCATGTCGCGCGCCGGGTGGTGCTTCGGCATGTTCAGCAGGCCGAAGTTGAAGTCATCGGTCTCCACCTGGCGGCTGCGGTACACCTGGAAACCCATCTGGCCGTAGATCTCGCGGATCTCGCGCAGCGTCCGCGTGATGAGGTGCAGCCCGCCGACGCCGGCCGGCCGGCCGGGCAGCGTAACGTCAATCGTCTCGCTCGACAGCGACGCCGCCAGCGCCTGCACCTTCAGCCGCGCCTCGGCCTCGGCATACGCCGTCTCCAGCGCCGTCTTCACGTCGTTGAGGCGCTGCCCGGCCGCCGGCCGCTCGGCGGGGGTCAGCTGGCCCAGCGCGCGCATGGCCTCGCTGAGGACGCCCTTGCGCCCGAGCATCTCGTTGCGCCACGCCGCCAGCGCCGCGTCGTCGTTGACGTCGGCCAGCCGCGCCAGGGCGTCCGCCTGGAGCGCCGCCACATCCTGTGCTTTCTTCTCCATGCCACCTCCCTAAATAAAAAAGCCCCCGTCCCGCATGGGGACGAGAGCATGCTCCCGTGGTGCCACCCCGATTGGCCGCGCCAGCGCGCGACCCTCTCAGTTCCCAGCGGGCCGGGTCACACCGTCGCGCCGGCCGATTGGGCGCCCCGTTAACGGAGGGCATCCGGGGCAGACTACTCGGCTCACGCCTTTCCCCTGTCCGGCTCGGGAGTGAACTTCGGCGCGCCTCCGCACGGCGCGGCTTCCAGTCGCCGACCGCGCCTCCCTGGCTGCTCGGTCGCGCCTACTCTCTCCGTCATCGCCTTATGGGGCAATTATACCCTCACCGCCGCCGCAGGGTCAAGCATGGGAAGCATGATCGGGCATCGGCCATTCGGCGGAGGCGCGGCCCCGACGTTCGCCTAGCGGCGCGCCCCGGCCTATAATTCTCGTAGCCTGTCAGGGCCGTCGCGTGTCAGAGACCCAGGCGCGATCCACAGCATGCCGCAAGGAGAGCAACCGTGGCTAAGATGATCGTCCTCTATCCCCAGCCTGCCGACCCCGCGGAGTTCGACCGGGTGTACGAGGCCGAGCACATTCCGCTGTGCAAGGAGAGCTACCCGACGATGACGAGCATGGTGGCGAACAAGGTGGTCGGCTCGCCTATGGGCGCCGCCCCGTATTACATGATCGTCGAGATCGAATTCCCCTCGACCGAGGCGCTCCAGGAAGCGATGGGCACCAAAGCCAACCGCAATGTCGGCAAGCACGCTGTGCAGATCTCGACCGGCGGGATGATTACCGTACTGCTCGCTGAGAGCCAGACGGTCCAATAGGCGCTTGGAACTTTTCGGGTTCTGCTTGCGTAGAGTGGGTGAATACGGAATAGATGTTCGAGTACACACCCAGGAGAGTAAAAATGGCCGTTGACCATCTCGAAATGGTACAGTTCCAACAGAACCCGGAACCGCGCTGCCCCGTGGTCCTGCTTCTCGACACCTCTGGCTCGATGATGGGCAAGCCGATCGCCGAGCTGAACGCGGGCCTCAAGGACTTCGAGCAGACCCTCAAGTCCGATGCCCTGGCCTCCCTGCGCGTGGAAGTCGCCGTCATCACCTTCGGCGGCAAGGTCAGCGCGATGGACGTGGTCAACGGCAAGGGCAGCATCCCGTTCGACGCGCAGCAGGCGTTCGTGACAGCGGACCGCTTCGTCGCGCCGACGCTCAGCGCCGACGGCGAGACCCCGATGGGCGAGGCCGTGCGCCAGAGCCTGGTCCTGCTTCAGGAGCGCAAGAATATCTACAAGCAGAACAGCCTGGACTACTTCCGCCCGTGGATCTTCCTCGTGACCGACGGCCGCCCGACGGACAACGGCTGGGAAGCCGCCGCCGAGCAGGCCAAGCAGGAGGAAGCGCGCAAGGGCATATCGTTCTACGCCGTGGGCGTCGAGGGCGCGGACCTCAAGACGCTGGCCCGTTTCTCCGAGGATCGCCCGGCCCTCAAGCTCAAGGGGCTGGCCTTCCGCGAGCTGTTCATGTGGCTTTCCAAGAGCCTGTCGTCCGTCGCCAACTCGCAGCCGGGCGAGCAGGCCCCCCTGCCCCCCGTCGGCTGGGCGCAGGTTGACACGTCGCACTAAAAGGATGGGCATGGAACCCTGGCGAGTCGTCGGCGCGTCGGCGTCGGGACAATCCCATGACGTGCAAGGCGTGCCGTGCCAGGACGCGCACGCCTATCGTGTTCTCGACGACGGGACACTGCTCGTCGCCGTCGCCGACGGAGCCGGCTCCGCGGTGAGGGCCCAGGAGGGCGCGCAAAACGCCGTCCTGTGCGCCCTGGCCTGGCTGGCCGATTCCCTGGCGATGGACGCGCCCGACGACGCCGACGCCTGGCGCGCGCTCATGGCCGATACGTTCGCCGTGACGCGCGAGGTCATGGCGGCCATCGCCCGCGACGACGGCATGCCGCTGCGCGAGTACTCGGCCACGCTGATGTGCGTTGTCGTGACCGACTGCTGGCTCGTCGTCGGGCAGATCGGCGACGGCATCGTGGTGATGGAGGACCGCGGCGAGCTGACGGTCGCCGTTCGCCCACAGCGCGGCGAGTACGCCAACGAGTCTGCGTTCCTGACGATGAGCGCCCTGTCCGACCACGTCGCCATCGAGGTGACCGGCCGCCCGCCGGACGCGGTGGCCGTGACAACCGACGGCCTGCTGCGGCTGGCGACGAAGATGCCCGACGTCACACCCTATGGGCCATTCTTCGCGCCGCTGTTTGCATTCACCGCCGGCGCCGACGACCTGGCCCAGGCGGAGGCGGCGCTGGGCAGCTTCCTGTCGTCGGCGCGTGTCCGCGCGCGAACCGACGACGACACCACCCTCGTGCTCGCCGTCCGCGACACGTGGGAACCGATACCCGCCGCGCTGCCGCCCGTGGCCGCCGAGAGCCTCAACGGTCACCGGCCGGCCGGCGAGGTCAAGGAATTCGCCGACTCCCCCACTGACGACAACGTAATCGTGAGCGAGGGTGAGGGCGAGGACAGAGCATGATCGTCTACAATGCCCGCCGCCAGCGCGCCACGCTCAAGAATCAGCCGCTCGCGCGGGGTGGTGAGGGCCTGGTCTACGAAATCGAGGGGCAGAGCGGCCTCATCGCCAAGGTCTACATGACCCGCCGCGCCGACTACGAGCGCAAGCTGACGTGGATGATGTACCACCCGCCCGTCCAGCCGCGGCAGCCGCTCGGCCATGCCTCCATCGCCTGGCCGAGCGACCTGCTCTACGACCAGCGCGGGACGTTCATCGGCTACGTCATGCCGCGCATTCGTGCGGCTGCGCCCCTGCTCAACGTGTTCAACCCCCGCCGCCGCTCACAGACACTGCCGGGCTTCGACTGGCGCTATCTGCACCGCACGTCACGCAACCTGGCCGCGGCGCTAAGCGCCATCCATGCCCGCGATTATGTCGTGGGCGACGTAAACGAGAGCAACATCCTCGTCACACCGGCGGCGCTGGTCACGTTCATTGACACCGACTCGTTCCAGGTGCAGGCCAGCTACAACGGGCAGGCCGTCTTCTTCGCCTGCCCCGTCGGCAAGCCTGAGTACACGCCGCCCGAGCTTCAGGGCCGCACGTTCCAGACCGTTCGGCGCGGTCCCGAGGCCGACCGCTTCGGCCTGGGCGTCCTCATCTTTCAGCTCCTCATGGACGGCAGCCACCCGTATCGCTCCCGCTGGTATGGGCAGGGCGACCCGCCGAGCGTCGCGGAGAAGATTTCGCGCGGCTGGTTCCCCTACTCGGCGCTCGCCGCCGACCCGATCCAGCCGCCGACGACGATCCCGCGCCTGAGCACCCTGCACCCCGGCGTCGAGAACCTCGTCTACCGCTGCTTCGTGGACGGCTATCAGGAGCCGGGCAAGCGGCCAAAGCCGGAAGAGTGGGAGTCGGCGCTGCGCCAGGCCGAGTCGGCGCTCATCGTCTGCTCGAAGGGCCACTGGTTCTCGAACCACCTCCCGCGCTGCCCGGTGTGTGACCCGTCCGTCATCCGCACCCCCGCCACGGTCGTCACGCCGCCGAGCGCCAACGGCAGCCGCCCCGCCGCAGCCGCAACCGCAGCCGCAGCCGCAACCGCAGCGCCGAAGGCGACGCCGACCCCGCCCCGCGCCACGCCGACGCCGCAGCCGGCCGGCGCGAAGACCGCCGGCTCACCGCCGCCGGCCGCAACGCCGCGGCCTTCGAGCTCGACGGCGCAGAGCGCAGGGCCGCGCCCGGCCGCGTCCGGCCCTCCCAAGACCGGCGCGCCCAATCCGAGCGCCTCTCGAACCACGCCACCGCCCTCCGGCAGCGGATCGAGCGCCTGGAAAGCGCGCCCGGCCCCCCCGCCGCCCGGCGGAACCAAGCGGGCTTCGGGATCGTATTCCGGGACGCAGCGCGTCTACGGTGCGCCGCCCGGCCCCAACACCCGCCCCTACTCGTCACCACCGCCGTCATGGGGAACTCCGCCGCGCACCAGCGCCGCATCGGGCGCGGGGACCCTGGCGGCCAGCCTCTTCGGCTCGCTGATACAGCCGTTCCTGCGGTCGTACAGTCCGCAGCAGCAGCGCGGCTTCATCCGCCGCTGGCTCGGCGCGATCCTCGGCGCTGTCTTCACCTTCCTGTGGGACTGGGCGGTGGACATCGCCCCGATCCCGTATCGCATGCGCGACGTGGCGCACCGCTACCGCCGCCAGAGCTTTGCCACGGTCATGGCCGTGACGATGGCGTTCACGATCTGGGTTTCGGCCGGCGGCCCCGGCGCGCTGTGGACGTGGACCTGGAGCAGCGCTGCCGCCGCCGCGCCCGGCGTCGTCGCCGCCGCCCAGAGCGCGCCCGGCCGTGTCCAGGAGCTGGCCGTCCAGGCGCAGAGCCTCATCCACCAGCAACACACCCTGACGATTGACGCGCGCCAGGGCTGGCGGCCGACGGACATCGTCGTCGAGAAGGGCGACAAGGTGAGCTTCAGCATAGACGGCGGCGGGTGGACGTTCGCTCAGGACGGCGCGCCAACGGTCGGCGCCGGCAGCGGCGTCCCCTGCGCCCAGGCTCACCCAGGCGGCCCTTGCCCGCAACCCCTGCCCAGCGCGCCCGATGGGGCGCTGATCGGCCGCATCGGCAGCCAGGTGTTCCCGGTGCTCCCCAACTCCTACACCATCGCTGAGGAGACTGGCGCCCTCAGCCTGCGCATCAACGACGCCGACACCGCGCTCGGCGACAATAGCGGCTCCCTCCAGGTCACCGTCACCGTCTCGCACTAACTTGGAAGAAATCCAACTCCGGGCCTCGAAGCGTCTGTATAGGGATGCACTTTGACTCTGCCAGGGGAGCAGCTGTCATTGGCGCGCGTACACCCCACTCTCCCTAAGGAGACCATCTATGAGCACTTACGTCTTGATCCATGGCTCGTGGCACGGAGCTTGGTGTTGGTACAAAGTCATTCCGCTCCTCCAACAGGCGGGACACCGGGCGGTCGCCGTAGACCTGCCGGGCCACGGGCGCGATTGGACACCTGCGAGTGAAGTGACCATGCAAAGCTATGTCGACGCGGTCAGCAAGGTTCTCGACGCGCAGAGCGAGCCCGTGATTCTCGTCGGCCACAGCCGCGGCGGTATTGTCATCTCGCAGACGGCGGAAGCGCGGCCTGAGAAGATCCAGAAACTTGTGTACCTGGCTGCGTACTTGATTCCGAATGGGGAAGCCATGCTGGCGACGGCACTCAGCGACGCCGAATCCCTGATTGTGTCGAATCTGATGCTCAACGAGGCTGAAGGCTACCACATGTTGAAGACAGAGGCTTTCCGCGACGCACTCTATGGTGACTGCTCAGAGGACGATGTCGCTCTCGCTACAACCCTCCTGACCCCGGAACCCAATGCGCCGGTGGCCACGCCTTTAAACTTGAGCGATGACAGGTTTGGCCGAATACCGCGAGTTTACATCCAGACCCTCCGCGATAGAGGCGTGACACCCTCACTGCAGAAGAGAATGTATACGGCGACTCCATGCCAGAGCATCATCTCGATGAAAACGAGCCACTCGCCATTTCTCTCTGCCCCGGAGGAGCTGGTGGGTCACCTGACCGCGTTGTAACGTCACCCCGTCCCGAAGCTCAGACCTAGCTGGCGCAGCCACATGCGGTAGGCGATGGCGACGCGGTCCGACTTCAGGTGTAGCTCGGCCTGCAAATCCAGCGGCAACAGCTCCGGCCGCTGCGACTCCACGATCACCCGGTCCTCCTCGAAAATCTCCGTGATGCGTGGCGTATACTCCGCCTGGAGCGCCTGGCTGTCGCGTATTTTCGTCGTCGCCACGACGAACCACGCCGTGCTGTCCAGCTCGTCGTGGGGCGTGATCGTGAGCAGCATGCCGTTGGTCGCGCCGTCGGTGTGCTTGGCGAAGTAAGCCGTCAACGGGCGGAAGGCGTAGTAGGTGTAGCTCACCTTGCCCGCGCCTCCGCCATACGGGTCCGGCTGGTAGACGTAGACCGGGTCGGACTCGACACCGTTGGGCGTGATGCGCACGTCGAAGTCCTCGATTTCCGGATGCGCCGGATCGCCGAGCATCCCCTCATGCACGAACGGGAAGTGCGCCGCGTCGAGATAGTTCTCGATGAGGCGCGGGCCGTGGGCCTGAATGTGGCGGAACGGCCCACACACCGCGACGCTGTAGCGCTCGTCGCCCCACTCGGGCAGCGGCGGGATGTCGTTGGCCGGCTCGCCCAGGCACGCCCACACCAGCCCGTAGCGCTCCTGCGCCCGGTAATGCTTGACGCGCGCCTTGGCCGGCGGCGTCTGGTTGGGGTGCGCAGGCATGTGGACACACTGGCCATCCTCGGCGTACAGCCAGCCGTGGTATGGGCAGGCCAGGCAGCCGTCCGTCACCTTGCCCAGCGACAGCTTCGCCCCGCGATGGATGCACAGGTCCTGCCAGGCGTGGTAGGTGTCGCCCGCGCGCCAGACGACCAGGTCCTCGCCGAGCAGCCGCACCCCCAGCAGCGGCGTCTCGGCGAGCTGGTCAACACGCGCGACGGGGTGCCAGTCGTTCAGCAGGACGGGATCAGTGATCACTGTGAGCCTCCGGGGTGAGACGACGTTCCATGACGTAGTCGTGGAACACCACGCTGTCAACATAGATATGGGTGCGCCCGACGATCTCGAAACCCCACTTGTGGTAGAACGCCACCGCCCGTGGGTTGTGCTCCCAGACGCACAGCCAGAGGGTGTTCCAGCCCTGGCGGCCGGCTTCCGTCACCGTGCGCAGGAGCAGGCTCGCGCCGACGCCGCGGCTGTGGTGGGCCGTGTCCACGTAGAGCTTGCTCAGCTCGACAGCGTGGGACGCGCCGACACACGGCGGGAGCGGCGACGGCTCCAGCTTGCTGAAGCCGATCGGCACGCCGTCTTCGAGCGCCAGCAGGTGCGTGACGCCGGGCGCGACGATGGCCGCGGCCATCGCCTCAGCGTTGAAGCTGCGAGCCAGGTAGGGTTGGAGAATGTGGACAGGGACAGCCGACCCATACGTGCGCGTGAACACGCGGCCCGCCAGGTCGGCGAGAGCGGGCGCGTCATCTGGCCGGGCAGAGCGAATGGCGACGTGGGACATGACGCGAAGGGTCTACGCAGGCGTGTCGTCTTCCTGTTTCTTTGGCCGAATGCGGCTGAACGCCCCCTGCACGCCCCTGGCCGCGCCGGCCGCGGCCGCGCCCACCACCGGCGCGGCGCTCTTCGCGGCCCCGGCCGCCGCCGGGCCGACCTTCTGCCCCGCCGTCACTGCCGCCGCGCCTACTTTCGGCCCCCAATCGGCGGCGCGCTCGGTAGTCCAGACCCGCGCCGCATCGAGCTTCGGGGCCATCACCGCCCCGACAGTCTCGGCCTGGGCGCGCAGCCGCTCGATGGCGCTGATATCGTCGGGGTTCAGCGAGCGCATCTCGGCCTCGATGCTCTTCAGCTCTTCGCCGCCAAAGTACGTCATGGCGCGCTTGCCGATGATGTAGGTCGAGACCACGTCCAGCCCCGCCCCGAGCACCAGGCCCGCGACCGGAATAACCTTGAGAATCGCCCGCTCCGTCATCTCGCGCCCGACGCGTGTCGCCAGGCGCGCGGTCATCGCCTCCACCGCCATGTCCAGGCCCACGCCGATGCCCATGATGGCGACGACGGCGTTGCGGCGCTCGGTGCGCGTCAGGTCGCGGCCAAACAGCAGGGCAATCTCGTGGATCAGCTCGGCCTGGTAGCGGAACGTCAGCACGATGTCGAGGCCCATGCCGAGCGTCAGCGCGGTGATCGAGCCGACGCCGGGCACAACCGCCGTCGCCGCGGTCCCGGCGCCGACCACGGCGGTCTTCCTCGCCTTGTCGCGGATCAGGATGTCGGCCAGCTGCTTCTTGTTCAAGGTCGGGTTGGCGGCCTGAACCTGGGCGACCTTCTGAGCGGCCTCTTCCGAGTTCACCGAGTCCACCACTTTGAAGATCATGCCCATCACACCGGGCATCTGCTCGCCGGCGCTCTGTATCTTGTCGAGCGGCAGCGACTCCTCGACCTTGTCGAGCGAGGCGTTCACCCCTGAGACGACCTGCGCCGCCTTCCCGAACGGGTCTGGCTTGCGCGCGTCCGCCGCGCCGTTCGCGGAAACCTCAGCCGACGGCGGCGTGGCCTCGGGCGAGATTTCATTCGTGGTGTTATCGGCCATGGCTATCTTCCTCCACTCGCAATAGACCCCTAAAATATCGCAACCTCGGCCTCTTTCAGCGTCATCTCCAGGCCACTCCCCACAGGCGCCAGCACACTGTCCAGCCCCGGCGCCGAGCGGACGAACGCTGTGTACGTGCTCAACTCGGCGGGATAGCTCAACCCGGCGTGGGACAGCGCCAGCCCGCCGATGCGAATTCGTGGCAGCAGCCCTTTCAAGAAGTCGAGCCGATGCTCGCGGTCGTCGTCGAACAGCACAAGATCATACGTCTCCTCCACACGAGGCAAGAGTCGTGCCGCATCGCCGATACGCACATCTACGCATGATACGAGACTCGCCGCGTTGAGGTTGCGCCGCGCGATGTTGACCTGGGCCGTGTCGCGCTCGATGCTCACCACCTGGGCCTTCCCCAGCCGCGCCGCCTCGCCGAGCCACAGCGTCGCGTACCCTGCGCCGCCGCCGACCTCCAGGACGCGCCTGGCCCGCATGGCAGACACCAGGATGAACAGCAGCGCCCCCGTGTCGCGCGTCACGCTCTCGCCCGCCTTCTGGACGCGCGCCCGCTCCTCCTGATCGGCGACGGCGCGGCGGAAGGCGTCACTCGGCGGCTTCGCCAGCTTGACGCTGACGGCGATGCCTTCGCCGATAGGGATGATAGACGTGACCCACGTCGGCTGCGCGTTCATGAACTCGACGTAGGCCGCCGTCTCGGCGTGGGACGTGATGTTGTCGGCGACGAGCAGGCCGCCCGGCGCGACTTTCGAGAGCAGCCCCTCCGCCAGCGGCGCGTAGTCGTATTTCTCAGCATCAATGAACGCCATGTCGAAGCCGCTCGGCAGCGTCGGGAGGATGGCGTGGGCATTGCCCAGGCGCGCATCCACTACCTCGGCCAGGCCGACGCGGGCGAAATTGTCCAGCGCCTCGGCGTGGCGCGCCGGACGCAGCTCGATCGTCGTCACGTGGCCCTTGACCGCCCCCGCCGCCTCCGCCAGCCACAGCGTCGAGTAGCCGTTGGACGTGCCGACTTCGACAATGCGCCGCGAGCGCGCCGCGCGAATCAGGAGATTGAGCAAGCGGCCGGTGTCGGGTTTCAAGTTGCGGGCGCGCAACTCGCGCGGCATCCCCTCGGCGCGCTCCTCGCGGTCCCGCCGCTCCAGCTCGCGCATCAGCGCGACGATGTCCTTGCGCATGCTACTTCGCCTGCTCTAGCTCGCGCCGCGCCGCCCCCAGCGCGGCCAGCAGCTCACCGTGAATGAGGCCGTTGCTGGCGACGACGCGCGACGGCGATTGGTCAATGCTCCACTCCTCGCCGGCGACATTCGTCACGCGCCCGCCGGCTTCCTCCACGAACAGCCACCCCGCGGCCCAATCGTAGGGGTTCAGGTACATCTCCCAATAGCCGTCGAAGCGCCCGGCCGCCGTCCACGACAGGTCCAGCGCCGCCGATCCGGCGCGGCGAACGCCCTGGGTGCGTGTGACCAGGGCGTTGAACTCGGTCAGGTTATTGTCGCGCTCGGTGGCGCGGCTGTAGGGAAAACCCGTCGCCAGCAGGGAGCGGGCGAGGGAGGACGCGCCGGACACGCGCAGCCGCCGCTCGTTCGCCCACGCCCCCGCGCCGCGCTCCCCCCAGAACAACTCGTTGCGCATCGGGTCCATCACGGCGCCGACGACCGGCCGCCCCGCCACTACCAGGGCAACGGACACGCTGAACACCGGCACACCATGGGCGTAGTTGACCGTGCCGTCGAGCGGGTCCACCAGCCAGACCGGGGTGGTGTCGCGCAGGACGCGGGCATCGCGCGCCGTCTCTTCGGCGTAGATATTGTGGTCGGGGTAGCGCTCGCGGATGCGCCCCAGCAGCAGCGCCTCGCACTCGTGGTCCACCTCCGTCACCAGGTCCACCGCGCTGCTCTTGGACGACACTTCGAAATCGCCCTCGTAGTGGCGGCGCAGGACCTCGCCGCCGGCCAGGGCCAGATCGCGCGCAAACTGAAGATAATCGCTCATTGAAACTCCTTTTGGAAAGATTAACACACTTGGGGACGGCGGGCAAGCCCCCGGCATTAGGTCAAATGTTCGCCCGCGCCTTGCCGAAATGGCCCCCTTATGCTATGCTTAGGAGGTTCGTTTCGCGGACATTCGCAAGAACTCGCTTATTTGAGGCGCTATGATTCGGATTCGGCGTATCGTCGCTAACAACTTCAAGCAGCTCGACAACGTAGACCTGACACTGCCGCCCAGCGGCCGCTTCCTCGTCCAGGGACGCAACGAGGCGGGCAAGTCCTCGCTCTTCGAAGCCCTCTACTTCGGCCTCTTCGGCAAGGGCCTTATCGGGAAGCAGGAAGACCTGATTGGCTACGGCCAGGAGAAGCTCTACGTCGAGGTCTGGCTCGAAGCCCGCGACTGCATGCTCAAGGTCACACGCGCCGTGTCGCGCACGGGACGCGGCAACACGGCGACGCTGAGCATTGACCTGCCCGACGGACGGCGCGACGAGATACGCGGGGCGGGCGCAGTCACCAACCGCATCGTCGGCGAGCTGCGCCTCGACGCCGAGTCGCTGCTCAACACGTGCTTCGTCGAACAAAAGCGCCTCGACAAGCTCGAGGGCCTGGCGAAGAACGAGCGCGAGAAGGCGCTGTCGCGGCTGCTGAACACCGACAAGCTGCAAGAGCTGGCCGAGAGCCTCAAGATCAAGGGCGAGGAGCGCGAGAAGCTGACGTGGCACGAGCAGCGCCGCGACCTCGCCGCTGTGCAGACGGATCTCCCCGTGCGGCAGGCCGAGCTGCGCGAGATCGAGACGCGGCTAGAGCTGGCCCAGGCGACGGCCGACCTGGCCGAGGCCCTGCGCGCCGACGACGACATGCGCTGCCTGGACGCCGAGTTGGTTTCGCTCCAGGCGCGAGCGGCCGAGCTGGACGCGCAGCA
The DNA here is from genome assembly GCA_046328525.1 of Anaerolineae bacterium. Classification (GTDB taxonomy): domain Bacteria; phylum Chloroflexota; class Anaerolineae; order Epilineales; family JAHCIE01; genus JBDHWG01. The sequence goes on along the minus strand of JAXLWK010000012.1, from coordinate 31,643 downwards.
GGCTGAGGTCGAAGCGGTGACCGAGGCGGGCAAGCGGCTCAAGGATGTCCAGGATCGCCTGACGCGGTTGAGCCGCCAGCGCCAGGACCTGGCCGACGACGCCGAGCGCATGGGGGCGGCGCGGGACGCAGCAGATGCGCTGCCCGAAACCCTGGCCGAGATGGCAGCGCTCAGCCACATCTCGAACCGCCTGGCCCGCTTGGACCGTATCGCCCTGGCCGGCGAGCGCAGCCAGGCCCAGGCGCAGGAGATGGCCCGTCGGGCGCAGGAAGCCCAGGAGCGCCAGGCCGAGCTGGACGCCGAGCGGGCGCGAAGCGCCGTCCTGGACGCCGACAGCCGACGGGCGGACACGGCGTTAGGCGGGGCGGAGGCGGCCCGCCGCGGGCGGCAAGAGATGGACGAGCTGGCGCGGTGGCGGGAGGCGTACCGCGGCGCGACGGCGTCGCAGCGGGCGGCGGCCGAGCTAACGGACGCGCGGGCCGCTCGCTCGACCCTGCTGACCGACTTCACGGCGGCTATCGGCGAATTCCGCGAGTCCCCGCCAAAGTCGCTGTCGGCCGCCCTGGACGCCGCGAATGGGCTGCTGGCGCGCCTGGAAGCCATGTTCCTGCGCCTCAACGACGTCGCCTATCGCGTGGGCCGGCTCGAAGGCGAGCAGGACACCCTGCGGCAGCAGGCGGCGGGCGAGCAGAAGCGCCAGAACGCCGCCGAGAAACGGCTGCGCGAGATGGGTCTGGCCGTTCCCGCCGACGAGGGGGCCGCCGACGCGCGGCTGGCCGTGCTAGAGGCGCTCGTCGCCGGCCGCCCGCAGTCGGACCTGGAAGCGGCGGCGAATGCCGCCCGCGATAGCCTGAGCCGGCTGAACGGCGAGCGCGACGCGGTCGCGCGACGCATCCGCAGCCTGGCGGCAGACGCCCAGGGGCAGGACGTGGACCGGCTACTGGCCGAGGCCGAGCGCGCCCGCCAGTACGCCACCCGCGCCGCCGCCATGCGCGAGCGCTGGCTGCTCACCACCCTCGCGCCGATGGCCGCGCGGGGCCTGACGCGCGAGGGGTTGGCCGACGCCCTTTCAGCCGCCAGGGTCACTGTCGCGAGCCGACAGCGCGACGCCGCGATGCTGAAGGACCTGGCGGAGCGGCACACGCGCAACAGCCGTCTCCTCGCGGAGCTTGAGACGGAGACGGCGGCTATCTACGCGGCGGCGACGGCGGCGGATGCCGCGCTCCCGCCCTGGTCCGAGAGCCTCTCCAGCGCAACCCTGGAACCACACCGTCAGGCGATGGTAGCGCGATATCGCGAGCTAGGCGGCGCGGCCGTCGCCCAGGGGCGCACCCAGGTCGCCGGTGAGATCGGGAAAGTGGAGGAAACGCGCCGCCAGGCCCGCCAGCGCGTCGCGGACAGGACCGCCTCCGCGCAGCAGCGGCTCCGGCGCGCCCGCCTCGACGACGTGCTGCCCGACGCCGACATGGAGACGGTGCGCGAGGCCCACGCGCGCCTGGCCGAGCACCGGCTGGACGCGGCGACGCTGGCGGGGGCGCAGCGCGAGGCCTTACGCGCCCTCGGCGCACTCGAGAATCGCAAGGCTGAGTTGGACCGCAAGCTGCGGCTAGGGGAAGAGGCGCTGGATCTCGATGAGTGTGAGGCTGAGCTAGACAGCATGCGCCATGAGATCGCCGTGCGCGAGCGGGGACGGAGCATCGTCGAGCGGGCGCACACGCGCATCAAGGAGAAAGTCCTACCGGCGACCGTCGCCTACATGGGCCGCATCTTGCCGCAGCTCACCGGCGGGCGCTACGAGATTGTGCAGCTCTCGCCGGACTTCAAAATCGAGGTCCTGGACGAGCGCGTCGGCGACAACGGCGGCTTCCGCCCCAAGGATGTGTTCAGCGGCGGCTGCCGTGACCAGGTCTCGCTGGCCCTGCGGTTGAGCTTCGCCCTCGCCACGCTGCCGGAGGAGCGCGGCGCGGCCCCGTCGTTCATCTTCCTCGACGAGCCGCTGGGCGCGTTCGACGACGAGCGCGCCGAGGCCCTGCTGTCGCTGCTGACCAACGGCGAGATCGGCCAGGCGTTCGACCAGATTTTCCTGGTCAGCCACGTCCGCGTAGACGAGTCCGCGTTCAACTACCGCATCCGCATGGAAGGCGGGCGCGTGGTCGAGCACAACCTGCCAGAGCCGACTGAAGTCGGCGCTACGCTTGCATAACGTGTCATAGAATAGCGAAAGGGCCGACCTCATCAGTCGGCCCCTTCGCTATGGCTCCGCAGCGCCTCTGACGCGGGGCGGAGTAGGGGCAGGTTTGAAACCTGCCCCTACCGACGCTAGCAGCATGCGGCAACAATGAGTAACGGTTCACCAGTCGTTTCTCAGGTCGCACAACGACTAAAGTCGTGACTACGCAACGCGCACCTTATGTGGGCCACACCGCTATTCGTGTACCCACACCCACGTACCCGGGTTCGAGGCCGACGAGTAGACGGTGTTCGCGCCCGCCGGGACAACCGGCCCCGCCCAGGTGAACAGCCACTTCGCGTCCGAGGGCGTCAGGTTCACGCAGCCGTGACTCCGGACGGCCCCGAACATGTCGTGCCAATACGCGCCGTGCAGGGCGTAGCGCTCGGTGAAGTACATGCTCCACGGCACTTCGTCGAGGCTGTAGGGGTCGTTGTTCTCGCCCTTCGGCTTCGACGGGTCGTACATGGCGCTGCTGCTCGCCATCGTGTGGCTGATGTGCTTCTCGTAGATCGGGTACAGGCCCTGCTTCGTGGGGAAGAGACCCTTGCCCGACGAGATCAGCGTCGCAAAGACCGGCCGGTCGCCCTCATACGCGGTGAGCGTCTGCTGCGTCAGGTTGACGTCAATCCACTTGTCGTCCGGCGCGACACCGGCCGGCGGCTGCATGGGCTTGATGATGCGGACGAGCTTCGGGCTGACCCACTGGCCGTCGGAGATGCGCAGCCAGCCGTTGTCAACCCCGACAACGCCGACCGGCGTGTAGCGGCTCAGCGTCCCCAACACCTTAGCGTTACTGTTGGGCTGGTTAAGCACCCAAGTGTTGTTATCGGTCACGAAGCCGAGCACGCCCTGCTCCGTGCCGTCGAGGTGGACACCCTCGAAGTCGGACGAGCCGACCAGGCGGACATCGTTGGCGTTGACCCACGTGCCGCGCGAGGTGCGATACCACGTCTGCCCGCCCGCGTTGGCTGTCGCCTTGATGCTGAGCCACGTGTCCCAGTCATCCAACGCCGCGACCTGGTTGCCACCCGGCGCGTCGTAGGCAAACGAGGGCTGCACCACGCGCGCCCAGCGGGTGAAGACAGCCGGCCGCTCGGCGCCGTTGGGCTGCGGGTCAGCGGACGTCGTCGTCCCAGGCGAGTCGGCCAGGGCCAGCGGGACTGCAAATGTGAGTAAGATAAGGACAATCGCCAGGGAGCTTAACTTCACCCGTAGAGACATCTCCACCTCCAGAAAACAGTAGACGCCGCTGAGCGGCGCTGCGCACATTCCTAAATAATAACACAGGAATGCGCGATTTCGGTACGGTCATGGCAGAAATTCTGCAAATCTCAAGCCACGACGTGTAACCGACTCGACTACTGTCTGGTCCCGGCGTGCTCTTGAGGGCACGCCGGGACCAGCATGCTGCGATGCTACTTCGACATACCGGCCAGCGCGTCGAACGCGGCGCGGTGGGACCAGTTCGGGCGAACGATGCCGAAGGCGGCCTTCTCATCCGCCGCGCCCGAGACCGGCGCGAAGTTCAGGTTCCACAGGAACATTGGGCCGACCCAGCCCCAGTTGCGCGCCATCTGATACGCCTGGGTGATGTACTGCGCCTGCAAGCCCTCGCTGATCTGCGCGGCGTAGCCGTAGCCCGCCGCCGGGCCAGCGCCCAGGCCCTGGACCGATGCCCAGCCGAACTCCGTCGGGCACAGCTTCTTGTTGCCGTCGCCGTTCTGGAGCATGATGTTGCGGTAGCCTTCCATCGTGCTGCGGAAGAAGAAGCTCGGGTGCCCCTTGAAGTCGCCGTCGCCGCCCTGCGTCCAGTCAAGGTTCGGCGGGTTGTTGAAGCCGCTGGGGTGCACACCGACACAGTCGGACACCCCACGCAGGCCGTTCGCGTACATCGCGCGCAGGTACGCCTGATCATCCACGGCCGTGTTGCCGTCGTTCACGCCGGTCGGCGTCGGCGCGCCGCTGATGACGATGGCGCCGGGGTCGTTGGACTTGACGGCGTTGTAGGCCGCGCGGAGCAGGGCCATGTACTGACCGGGGTTGAGGCGTCCGTCGCGGCCGCCCCACTCGTACCACAGGTTCTGCTCATTCCAGATCTCGTAGGCCTGCACCTTGCCCTGGTAGCGATTGGCGACAGCCGCCAGGAAGTTGGCGAAATCCTGCGGGTTGGCGGGCGGACCGTCCACCGACCGATCGTCGGGCGGACGCGCCCACGCCGGCGCCTTTACAACGCTGAAGAGGACGTTCAGGCCCTTGGCGTTCGCATCATTCACCAGGCGGTCCAGGTCGCCCCACGCGATGTTGCCCTTCGACGGCTCGAAGCGCTTCCACTCCACCTGCTGCTTGACCCAGTTGAAGCCGAGCTGGTTTACAGCGCCCATTGCGCGGTCATGGTTGCCGTCGCTGATGAAGTCGCCCTGGATGCCGTAATCGAAGCCGACGCCACCGGGGCGAGGGGCCGCGACCGGACCGGCCGGCGCGGCGGGCGCGGCGGGCGCGGCGGCCTCGACGACAGCCGCCGCCTCGACGGGGGCCGGCGCGGGCGCGGCCTGAACCACCTCGCCGAACGGCGCGTCAGGGTTCGGGACATAGCTGCGCGCGTCCGAGGCATGGGACCAAACCGTCGTGTGTGACGGAAGCCCATCCACCGCGACGCTGAAGTACACCTTGTTCGCGGGATTGCGGGCCGCGCTCACGTCCACGTCGTTGAACGTCCAGACGGGATGATCAACGCCGCCCTCGTTGCTGTTGCTCTTCTGCCCGACGCCGATCACCTCGAATGGGCCGTTGTTGACCGAGCGCAGGAGACGCACCCCATTGTTGAAGTTCGTCGGCACGGAGTTTGTGTTGCCCTGCTCGAAGACGCGCACGGTGACATTCGCCAGGTCCGCGCCCGTCACACCCTGCTGGTTGCCGCTCTTGTCATGCGGCCACACAACGCTGACGCGGGCATCAACGGCCTTGGGGTTCTTCTTCGTGGTGGTCGGCAGCACGGGCTGTGGCAGAATCGTCCGCCCGTCCGCCCCGTGGCTCCAGACGCTATACTGCGACGGCGCGCCGTCCACAGTGACGAAGAAGTAGTACTTGTTGGCCGGGTCCTTGGCCGCCGCCACGTCAATGTCGTTGAAGTCCCAAACGGGGACCTGCTTGCCGTTGACGTCAATCATGCGCTTGGAGCCGTTGCCGACGGGTTGGGCCGGGTCGCTATTGAGGGCGCGCCACAGCACCACATTGTTGCCAAACCCGGGGTCCACCGGCGTCAGGCCGCCGGCCTGGAACAGGTAGGCGGTGACATTCACTTTGTCCGCGGCGCTCACAGGCGCATTGTTGTGGGGCCAGACAATCTCGACTTTGGCGTCAAGGGGTCCGGGCGCTGCCGGTGCGGGATCCGCGCTGGCCGATGCGGCTCCCCAAGCCAGGAGCATGAGGCACCCTACGACCACGAGGCCGAGGCGCCAGGGAATGGAACGCATATGTGACACGAAACGTCTCCTTCAGGGCGTCCCTCACATGCGAGGCGAGGTTGAGGCTGCGAGGACGTGTAGCGGGACGCGAAAGGGGGTTGGAAAGCCTCTATGTAGCCCGCAAGTGTACACGAAAGTCGTTCAGGGTCAAGGATGAGCGACATTGGTTTGTGGCGGTCCTACACAGGCGGCCACGGAATGTGGCGGCCCGGGCCTGGGTCTGGAAAGACGCAGTCGGTGAGCAGACGCTTCAGCCGCCGTTCCACAGCATTCAGTTCCGCGTTGGAGAGGAGGCTGCCTAGCTCCTGGCGCAGCGGGACGCCGGGTTTCAGCATGGCCTGGAGCCGCTCCAGATCGGCGAGCAAATCGTCGGGAACAGGCTGCCCGGCGAAGTCCCAGATGACGGTGCGCAGCTTCGGGTCGGTGTGGAAGGCGATCCCGTGGTCAATCGCCCAGATGCGCCCATCGTAGCCGCGGAGCATATGCCCCGCCTTGCGGTCGGCGTTGTTGACCACGATGTCGAACAGCGCGATGCGCTGCGCCTCCGGCTGGCACGTCTCGCGGAACGTGAAATAGTGCTCTTCCTGGTCGCAGTCCACGTAGAACTGGAGCGAGCCGAAGCCGCGCGGCCCACTCCGCAGGACGGTAGGCGGCACGATCATCCAGCCCAGCGCCTCACTAACGAGGTAGGCCGCGCGCTCCCGCAGGCAGAGCGTCCCCTGGGGAAAGTCCCACAGCGGGCGCTCGCCGCGGCGCGGCTTGTAGACGGCGGGCAGGGCCAGCTCGCCGGACGACACGGTGACGAGGAACGTGTAGTTCGAGCTCCAGGGCAACATGCCCTGCTCCTCGATCTTGCCCGATTCAAGGGTGTCCAGGACTTCCTGGAGCGTCACCGCCACCGGATCGTCCCGGTCGTCTTCAGAGGGTGTCGGGTAGGTCGCGTTCATTCGGCGCTGAGTTTCGGTCGGAAGCCGTTGCGCGGCGGGCAGAAGTGCCCCTCCGCGTTGATGGGCTGCCCACACAAGGGGCAGATCGGTCGGCCTTGCTTGACGACTTCGGCGGCATGGCGGGCCATCGCTTCCATCTGCCCGCGGCTCGCCCAGACACGCACAACCCCGCCGCTCTCGCTCTCGACCTCTGGCTCCTCATCCTCCTCATCGTCGTCCTCAGCCGTCGGCACTTCCTGCGCCACGAGGACCAGCAGGTCGCGCTCCTGGTCGTAGCCGAGGCCCATCTGGCCGACGCGAAACAGGGGATTGATGGGGTGCTCGAGCGCCATGTTGCGGGGCAGCGGCGCCGTCGAGACGGCCGGGAAGTTTTGGTCCAGGTGCTCGATCATCTGAAGGACGCTCTGGGCCAGGGCGGCGACCTGCTCCTTCTCCATCAGCAGGGAGATCATGGTGCTTCCCTTGCGCATCTGGAGATAGAACGTGCGCGCCCCCGGCACACCGGTGTACCCCGCCGTGATGTGGGTCACGGGATTCAGCTCAATAACGTTGGAGGCCATAGGCAATTACTCTTTCCCCTCTTCAGGGGGCGCATCGGCCGCGCCCGCCGCGTCGCCGCTCGGCTCCACGGCCTCAACCGGCGACTCCTTGCCGTCTGCCCCAGTCTCACCCACCACCGGCTCCACACCGCCGACGGTCGCCACGTCCTGCGCCTGCCGCTCCGGCGGCTTCGGAAGCGTCCCGGTGTCGTTGAGAATGATCAGGCGCGGGCCGCCCTTGCCGAGATGGATCCAGGTCACGGACGCGGGCGCGATGAAGAGGCGTTGGAACAGGTCCAGGTGCACGCCAATGTAATACGCGACGATGGCTTTGATGACGTCGGCGTGCGAGACCACGGCAACAATGTCGTCCGGGTGGGTCACGTGGATCGCCTCGCACTGGCCGACGGCGCGCGCCTGCATCTCCGCGATCGTCTCCCCCGCTGGAAACCGCGTGATACTTGGAAAATACTGAACGCCGTGCCACAGCTCGTGCTTCGACAGCTCTTTCAGCTCGCCGCCGGTCCACTCGCCATAGCGCACCTCGCCCACGGCGTCTACGATACGCAGCGGCAGACCGCGCACCCGGGCCAGCGGCTCGGCCGTTTCCGTGGCGCGCTCCAGTGGGCTGCTATAGATGGCAGCAATCGGCAGCTCGGCGAGACGCGCCGCCAGGGCCTCGGCCTGGGCGCGCCCCTCGTCGTTCAAATGAACCCCCGGCGTCCACCCGGCCAGACGCCCCGTCTTTACGTAGTCATTCACCGCGTGGCGGATGAGAAGTAGTTCTGTCATAGGTATAATTCTAATCGCCTTGACTGCAACGGGCAACGCAGCGGCACGCGCCGTGCAGCGGACGGTTGCGCTCGTAAGGATAGCCCCTATCGCAAAGTCTAGGAGTTGTGTCGCAAACGCTCAAGTTTTGACTTCGCCCCCCGTTTGTCGTAAGAGGCGTCATGAAACGATTTCTGCCCATGCTCCTAGCCGCCGTTTTCGCCCTGGGTCTGACCCTGGTCGGCACGCGGCCCGCGTCCGCCCACCAGCCCTTCTTCGAGGACACGCCGTTTAGCGCCGACAGCCCGTTTGTCGTGCGCGACCCATCGGTCTCGACGGCCGTGTACGCCACCCTCGACACACCGACGGACAAGGATTACTTCGTCTTCGAGGGCAGGGCGGGCGACAACATTCTCCTGGAGATGACGATTCCCCAGATCGTCGGTCAGGATAACTTCGCGCCGACAATTGCGCTCATGGGGCCGGGCCTCCCGGCCGCCGAGCTGCCGGCGGGCATGGCGACGCCCGACAACGCATCGGGCGCGATTATTCTGTCCCCGCCGAGCGGCGAGCCGCGCACCTTCTTCGAGCCGTTCAGCCGCACCTCCTACTGGCGGCGGCAGAGCGAGCGCGTCACGCTGTCCGCTGATGGCCGCTACACCGTCGCCGTGTGGGACCCGGCCGGCCGCGTCGGCCGCTACGTCTTCGTCATCGGCGACAAGGAAATCCCCGGCGGCGACCTCGCCTTCCCCCTCAAGATGCGCCGCTACTGGACGCCGCTGCCCGCATCTGAGCCGGCGCCCGCCGCGGCGCAGCAAAGCGCCCGCGACACCTGGTGGCGGTAGGCGCTGGGGCGTCGGTGGACTTTGCCGGACTGACGGCGGAGCCATACCTCTACCTGACGACGACGGGCAGGGTGACGGGCCTGCCGCGTGAGATCGAGATATGGTACGTCTTCGACCGCGGCAGGTTCTACGTGCTCGCCGAGCATTTCCACGCGGCCCAGTGGGTGAAGAACATCCAGCGCCAGCCGCGCGTGCGCGTGCGCATCGCGGGGCGAACGTTCGACGCCCTGGCGCGCGTGCTGGACGAGGCGCAAGACGCCGGGGCGTGGCGAACCGCCCAACGCCTCGGCCGTGAGAAGTACGGCTGGGGCGATGGCCTGCCCGTGGAAATCACGCTGGTCTCGCCCGTGGACCAAACCTCGGCCGGTTGACTGCTCCTCGATTGAGTGTACTATTTAGATAGACTAGGTCTGGATAGGTGACAGTCCGCACCTCACAATGACAAGCCTCACCGCCCGCCCCGCCACCCCCGGCGACGCCCCCGACATCGCCCGCATCTACAATGAGGGCATCGCCGACCGCGTCGCCACATTCGAGACGCGCCCCCGCACTCCCGACGACATCCTGGCCTGGTTCGACGGCGTCCACCCCATCGTGGTCGTCGAGGACGAAGGCCGCGTCGTCGCCTGGGCCGCCACCTCCACCTACCGCCCCCGCGAATGCTACGCCGGCATCGCCGAGTTCTCTGTTTATGTCGCGCGCGAGGGACGGGGGAAGGGCGCGGGCCGAGCCGCAATGCTGGCGCTCATCGAGGCCGCCGAGGCGGCGGGGTTCTGGAAGCTCGTATCCCGCGTGTTCCCGGAGAACACGGCGAGTCTCGCCCTGCTGCGCTCGGTGGGATTTCGAGAGGTGGGGCGCTACGAGAAACACGCGCGGCTCGACGGCGTCTGGCGCGATGTCGTCATCGTCGAGCGCCTGCTGCCGGCGAACCTGTAGGCTATCTCAAGTCCGCGGGACGCCTGGCACTTGAGTGCCAGGCTGACAAGACAAAGCCCACTGAAGTGGGCTGAAGCTGCGCCACCGCCAGATCGTGTCCCATCGCACCCAGGCAGTCCGCAGGACTTCGCCTTCTCAGCGCCAGCGCTTCAGCCTGGCGCCCGCGCGATAGCGCGACTCACCTACTGTAGGACGACAATCTCGCCAACTGGCGTGATTATGTTATGATGTATACGGCAGCTAGACCGACGGATCTATCCCCCTCACCCCCGCACGTCTTGCTTCACCCGTTCGCCCAGGAAGACACCCGCAAAGAGGTCCTTTTCCAGCGGTGCGCCCTTGGGGAAAGTCGGCGCGGCGCGGAAGAACGTTTCGTAGCCGAGCAGCCGCCGCTGCACCGAGCGCGGGACACCGCGCCACAGGCCCACCCCGCCGCCCTGGCTCGCGTGACACGCCGCCGCCGCCGTGCGCTCGGCGTACCACGGGCGAATGTCAATCCGCGCCGTCGTCGGCACGTCCCACGACGCGATCTCCCGCATATCAATATCCCCGTTGCGCCCGAACTTCGACGGGTCCTTGCCGAACAAGGGCATCACCCATACCATGCCGCGCAGGAGTGTCTTGGGGAAAGAGTGGTAGTAGAGCTTCTGCGGCTGGTACGGCTCACCGGCGTCAGGGTACTGCGACGGGTCGCCGGCCGCCTTGAACGCCATGACCGTCGCCTGGTGGATGGCGATGTGGTCCGGGTGGCCGTAGCCGCCGAACTGATCGAACGTCACGATGACCTGAGGCTTGAAGCAGCGGATCTCGGCCACGATCTTCGCCGCGACCTCGGCGACGTTCGCCTGGGCGAGGCACGCCGGGTGGCGGCTCGTCTCCGAGCCGTGCATCCCGGAGTCGCGGTAGCCGAGGTAGTCGAGATGCTGGACGCCGAGATGCTGAACCGCGCACTCCAGCTCACGCGTCCGCAGATCGGCGATGCTGGCGTACCCCTCCAGCAGATGCTCATCCACCTCGCCGACCTCACCGCGCGTCCCGCACAGCAGGTGCACCTCGCCCTCAGCCGCGTAGCGCGCCATCGTGCCGCCAGGGCCAAACGATTCGTCGTCCGGGTGCGCAAACACCCCCAGCAATCTCTTGTCAGCCATCTCGCCTCGTTGGGACCAGGTTCCTAGTGTATGTCGCGTGCGGGAGCGCGTAGCGTACCGGCGGCCGCGACCAGCGACTCGCTGTCTGGATAGTCTGAGACCGTGCGGCTGCGGTGCGCAAAGTGTACGATGCCGGCCCGGTCAATCATGAACACGCCGGAGAGCTGGGCGGCCTCCTCGGCCGTCTGGGCCGGCAGCGGAACATCGCCCTTGAGCAGCGCCTTCGCATACGCGCCCCACGTCGCCGGATGGACGGTGCCGGCCAGGCTGGACAATAAGCCGTAGGCGGCATACGCCTGCCGCTCGACATCCGACAGGCAAACGAACGGCAGGTCTTGCTCCTTGCCGTACTCCCGCGCCAGGGTCGGCGAGGCCATGGTCACGGCGACGATCTCGATGCCCTGCTGTTGGAGGATGGGGTAAGCCTGACGCAACTGCGCAAGCATGGCCTTGCACATCGGTCAGCCAAAGTGGCGCAAGAACACAAGCACGATTGGCTGGTCGCGCCAGTAGTTCGCCAGCGGCACCACGCGGCCGATGGCGTTTTTCACGAGCAGGTCTGGCGCCTGCTCCCCCACTTGAGGCCCGTTCATGTCACTCCCCCGGACAGTCTATCGAAAGTCTAGGGAGCACCCGGACACGAGTCAAGCACAGGCGCGGCCCCTCCGCCCCTTCCTCCGCGGGTTCAAGGGCGGACAGGTCAAGAGCGGCGCTGGCTTGTCCCCCACCAACCCCCACCTCGCTACGCTCGCCCCCCTTCCTCCCCCACTTGTGGGGGGAGGAAGGGGCCAGGGGGATGGAGGAGGGATGTAGCACGGGAGAGTCGAGCCGCAGCTCGGACCGCCTACTTGCCGTCGAGCGGCAGGCCGCCCCAGCCGAGGAGTTGGGCGTCGGCGACGCGCACCGTCAAGGGGCTACGCCCCTTGAGGGAGCTGCCGTTGACCTGGAACGGCACGCGGAACAGGATGCCGCTGCCGGCGCCCGCCTTCGCCGCGCCGACCTGCGTCGCCGCGAAGCGGATCGCGCCCTGCTCGCTCACGTCGTTGCGCACGACATACGCCCCATCCAGGGCCTCGCCCGGCTGCGCTTTGGCCGCGAGCGGCGTCAGGCGGCGCGGGTCGAACGTCAGGCGCACGTCCATGCCGAAGACGGGCGCGCCTGTGGCGATCACATCCACCCACACGGTATCGCCGGGCAGAACGTCCTTGAGCGACGGCGTGTGGACGACGAGCGCCGCCCTGCCTTGCGGCGCGGCAGCCTTCGACGCAGGCCCTGTCCACGGCGCGGGGCAGGCGAGGCCGTAGTTCGAGCCGACGAGCACGACGTCGAGGATGTTGACCACGCCATCGCCGTTGAGGTCGGCGCGGCGGTCGTCGCCGAGGGGCGTGTCGAACGCCGAAGCGACGAGCACGAGGTCGAAGATGTCAATGGAGCAGTCGCTGTTGGCATCGCCTGCGACGAGCTGGGTCGTCGGCGACTGGGCTAACAGGTCGCCCGTCAGCGGGGTCTCGGCGCGCAGATAGCCGTCGTGGCTGGCGGTGAGCTTGGCGGCGCCCGGCTCGTCGGGCGCGATGTCGCATTCGAACGCGCCGCTCGGGTCCGTGTCGCTGCACGGCATGCCGTCCACGCCGACGACGCTGTCACCGAAGACCTTGCGGCCCTGGAGTGTCACCTGGCCGCTCACCGAGCCGGCCGCGGACGCACCCGGCAGGCACACGACGAGCGACACGTCGTCCACGTACATCCAGGAGCGCTGGGCGTTGCCGTCGTTGAAGACGTTGAAGTACGGAACGATGCGGCGGCCGCGGAAGGCCGAGACATCCACGACGACCTGCTGCCACTGACCGTCGTTGGACGTGATGCGGAAGAGCGTCTGGAGCACGTTGTAGTTGCGGTCCAGGATGAGCGCCTCCTGGTAGTCACCGCTGCCGGCGGCGGGTTCGGCGGCCTTCTCGTCGCCCAGGATGACCTTGCCCGGCTGGTAGTTGCTCCAGTCACCGTCCACCTTGGCGCGCGGCGCGGCCTCGCTGTACGGCTTGATCCAGAACGTGAGCACGGCGCTCTGGGCGTTCGAGGGGATAACGACCGACTGATAGGCCGAGCTGTGGCTGTACTTCGGCCCACTCGGCGCGGGGATGCCCAGGCGCATCGAGGTCGTGCCGCTGTGAGCCTCGGCCGTAGAGTAGTTGGCCTGGAACGGGGTGATCGGGTGCGCCCAGACGGCGTTGCTCTCGAAGCCGCCGTTCAGGATGGCATCGGAGCAGGCCGGGACAGGTTGCGTCGTGACGGTTGGGGTCGGGGTGACAACGGGCGACGGGGGCTGGGGGCACGTGTACAGGTACACATCGTCCACGTACATCCACGTGCGGCCGGCGCCGACACCGTTATTGAACACGTTGAAGTAGACGTTGATGGTCTGGCCGCGGAAGCGCGTCACGTCGTAGATCACGTGCTGCCACTGGCCGGTATTGGCGACGCCGCGCATGACGACGGCGCGAGTGTGGTACTGGCTGTCGAGGATGAGCGCTTCCTGCCAGTCGGACGCGGCGATTGCGTCGGGCGCGCTTGCCGCCAGCTTGTCGGCTGCGCCCTGGATCACGTCCGCCGGGTCGTACCAGCTCGGATCCGCGTCATTGGACGCCTTCCACGCCGGCTCTTCACTGTAGGGCAGATACCAGAACGACAGGTAGGCGCTTGGCGCGTCGGACGGAATCGTCACGGCCTGGTAGGCCGAGCTGTGGGAATACACGTTGCGGCCCGGCGGGACGATGCCGAGGCGCATGGACTGCTTGCCCGTGAGAGCGACGGCGGTCGTGTAGTTGGCCGTCGCCGGCGTGATGGGATGCTGCCACGCCGCGTTGCCTTCGAAGCTGGGATCCGCCACCCAGTTCTCGCAGCCCGGCGGCGGCGTGACTTCGGGCGGCGAGAAGCCGGTCGGCGTTGGCGACGGCGTGAGCGTCGGCGTTGGGGTGTTGGTCGGCGTGCGTGTCGGCGTGTTCGTCGGCGTGTTCGTCGGCGTGCGCGTCGGCGTGTTCGTGGGGGTGTTGGTCGGCGTGTTCGTCGGCGTTGCCGTCGGCGTCGCAGTCGCCAAAGGAATGCTCACGTTGCCGTTCACGAGGGGCTGGCACGTCAGGTTCGTCGCCGAGCCGGCCGCCGCCGTGTTAACCGACCCGAACGTAAGCGCGCTGGACGTGCCCGCTGCGCCGATGGCCTTGAACCGAACCGTCGCCAGGGTGAACGCCCCGCTGACGGCCGAGCCTTTCTGCGCCACCACATAGCGAATCTGACCCGTGGTGTTGCTCGCCGTATTGATGACGACCAGGTCGCCGAAGTTGCCCTGGGTCAGGCTAGACGCCGGCGCACCCCCCGTGTCCACCACCTGCAACACGGCGGGGTCGAAACTCAGGCCGAGGTCCACGCCCGAGAACGCGGTATCCGGGGCGCTCGCCTGAATAGCAACCGTGAAGATGTCATTGGGCTTGACGCTCGAATTGGCAGGCGACAGGGACACCTGCACGCAGCCTGTCTGCGCTGTGACCACCATCTGGCTGCTGCCCACCAGCAGCGCCAGGAGAGCGGCGAAGAGCGCAGTGGTGAGAGGGCGGCGAACTCGGGAAGCTGTTGGGGGGAGCATGGGCGATTACCTCCATCGGGAGAAGCGAGGCCAAGGTCAGGGCAACTACTTTCAACTATGCCTACATAGATAACGGGCACACTTTCACAAACGTTATTGGCGCAGGCGGGCGCACAGCCAAATCTATGAAAGTCGTTCACGACTCGTCAGGGAAACGTCTGAAAAACGTTCGCCAGGATGGCCCTTCGATACAAGTTTGGCGCGCAACGCGACCGATGCTAAAATGAGCGCCTATTCCCGACATTAAGGAAGTGCAGCATGAAGAACTGGGTTTGGATTCCCGTGACCCTGCTCCTAGTCGCGCTGGCGGGCTGCTCAGCGCAGCAAGGCAGCGGCGGCGACCAGGCCGCCAAGGAAGTCACCACACCGTCCGGCCTGAAGTACACCGACACCGTCGTCGGCAACGGCGCGACGGCCGAGAAGGGCAAGCGCGTCAGCGTCCACTACACCGGCTATCTCATGGACGGCAAGAAGTTCGACTCGTCGCTGGACCGCGGCCAGCCCTTCCAATTCACCCTCGGCGGCGGCCAGGTCATCAAGGGCTGGGACGAGGGCGTCGCGGGCATGCAGGTCGGCGGCAAGCGCACGCTGATCATCCCGCCCGACCTGGGCTACGGCGCGCGCGGCGCCGGCGGCGTCATCCCGCCCAATGCCACGCTGAAGTTCGACGTCGAGCTGCTTGGCGTGCAGTGATCGCTACTTGACAGACGTAAAACAAGGGCGGAGGATACCCTGATCCTCCGCCCCTTGCGTTTTCTTAAGGCTATCTACCCCGCAGACGCGGGCGCGGCCAGCGCAGGCGGCCGCCACGCCCCGGTCGCCTGCTGAAAAGCGTGGGCAAGCTGCAACACCCCCAGGTCGTCGTGCCACCGCCCCACAATCTGCACGCCTACCGGCAGCCCCTGCGGCGTGAAACCGCACGGCACGGAGATGGCGGGCAGGCCGAGGATGCTGATGAAGTAGCACGACTGCATCCAGTCTATGTACGTCGCCATCGGCACGCCGTTGATCTCCCGCACATAAGGCTCAGTCACCTCGAAGGGCGGAACCTGGCTCACGGGCGCTACGAGGAACTCGTAGCCCTCCAGGAAGACCCGCACCCGCTCGTACAGCGTCGTCCGCAGCCGCTCCGCCCGCGCCACGTCGGCGCCGGTCAGCGCGCGCCCGGCCTCGATGTTCCAGACGACCGTGTCCTTCATCCTGTCGCGGTGCGCGTCCAGCAGCAGGCCGTGGCTCATCTCGAAGGCCAGGGCGCGCATCGTCTTGAACACCTCGTCGGCCTCGCCAAACCCCGGCGCATCGTCCTCGACCTGACAGCCCAGGCTCTCGAAAGTGGAGCGCTGCGCGTCAATCGCCGCCGTCACCCGCGGATCCACGGGCAGGCCGCCCAGGTCGCGGCTCCACGCGACGCGGACGCCGGCGAAGTCCCGCTCCAACGGCGCGGCGAAGACGCCCCCCAGCGTCTCCAGCGAAATCGGCGAGCGCCCATCCGGCCCGGCCATGACGCTCAACAGCAGCGCCGCGTCCTCCACCGTCCGCGCCATCGGCCCCTCGACGGAGAGCGTGGCCCAGGCGTCGAAGCGCGGCCACGACGCGACACGGCCCGGCGAGGGGCGGAAGCCGACGACGTTGCAGAAGTTGGCCGGGTTGCGCAGCGAGCCGCCCATGTCGCTCCCGTCGGCGATGGGCAGCATGCCGCAGGCCAGCGATACCGCCGCCCCACCGCTGCTCCCGCCGCACGTCTTCGTCACGTCATACGGGTTGAGCGTCGCGCCGAACACGGGGTTGAACGTCTGGGAGCCGGCGCCGAACTCCGGCGTGTTGGTCTTGCCGATGGTGATGGCGCCGGCGGCCTGGATGCGGTCTATGATGAGGGCGTTGACTTCTGGGACAAAGTCACTAAAGATCGGCGAGCCGAACGTGGTGCGAATGCCGCGCGTCAGGGCCAGGTCCTTGTGAGCGATGGGCAGGCCGTGCAGCGGGCCGAGGGGCTGCGCGTTGGCCTGGGCTTCGTCCGCCGCCCGCGCCGCGTCCATCGCCCGCTCCGGCAGCAGGGTGACGATGGCGTTGACCTGGGAATTGACGCGCTCGATCTGGGCCAGGTGCGCCGCCATCACCTCGCGGGCCGATAGCTCGCCCGACCGAATGTGACGCGCCATCTCGGCCGCCGTGAGAAAGACAATGTCGGACATAATGCGCTCCGTGGGACAGTCTGGTGTGCCGCCATTATATCACAGCCCGCACGGCGCGGGCATTGAACTTGCACACCCCTTGACCGCGCCCACGCGGTCTGCTATCCTCGCCCCACGCCGGAGGACAGACGGCGGAGGGATGCGTCCACATCACACAACAAGGAGAGCAGGATGGCTGACCATGTCTACAAGGTGATCGAGATTGTGGGGTCGTCGAGCCAGGGGAGTGATGACGCCGTCAGGAACGCCATCGCCCGAGCGGGGGAAACCGTCCGCAACATCCGCTGGTTTCAGGTCACGGAGACGCGCGGCTATGTTGACGAGGGTGGGGTGGCCTACTGGCAAGTCACCCTCAAGATCGGGTTCACCCTCGAGGACGCTTAGCGCCCCTCACGCCACATAGTGAAGTCGGGGCAGGTTTGAAACCTGCCCTACCAGCACCAACGCAGGGCCGCAAACATTCGAGTTTGCGGCCCCGGCTTTATCCTGAGATCAGCATCACGCGGGATCGGGAACGCCGAGGGGTGTCGAGCGCAGGCGGCTGAGGGCAGCCACCGGCGGCGCAAACGGGATGGAGTTCACGTCCGTGTACTGCCGCAGCAGGTGGTACGTCAGCAGCAGCTGCGTCAACGCCAGGGGATGGCTGTGCTTGACCTCCATGCGGTCCTGGTAGTCGCCAAACTCGTCCTCTGTCACCACCTGCACATCCGGCAGATGGTCCCAGATGGCCTCCTCCAGCCGCGCCGCCTGCTCCGCCGTGACGTGCCCGTCTATCTCGAGGAAATCCACCGGGCGGCCGTTGTCGCGGCCCAACGCCAGCCGGATCGGGCTGTTCTTGGGGCTACCCGGATTCACCAGGTAGTCGAGGCTCGGGTGCGGGATGGTCGGCCGCAGCACCAAGCGCACGTCGAGACCCGCGCCGGCGTCCTCTGGCCGCACGCCGGGCGGCGGCGAGAAACGCACGACGATGTCCGCGTACTCCCGCTGCGGCTGAATGAACTCCAGCGTGTCGGTCTTGCGCTTTTCGAGGCTGGACAGGACCTCCTCGACGGTATAGCCGCGCTTCGTCGTGTCGCGCTTCACCTTCCACACGCGGCGCAGGTCCTCCGGCGGGTCCAGGAACACCTTGATGTCATAGAACTGGCGCATCACCGGCGTCGAGAACCCCAGCAGACCATCCACGATCACGAACTCTTTGGGCTGCACGTACTCCGGCCGCACGAGCGTACCCTCGGCGTGGTCGTAGACGGGCTTGAGGATGGGCTGGCCGTAGTGCATGCGCTCCAGGTGAAGCTCCAACACGTCCAGGTAGTTGCAGTCGGGGTGGAGCGCCGAGATGCCGCGCACCCCGCGCTCCTTGCGGTCGTACTTGTGGTAGTCGTCGGTGCAGATGTGGGTGACACGGTCGGCGCCCAGGATTCGCACCAGGCCGGCCGCGATAGTGGACTTACCGGCGGCGCTATCGCCCACAATGCCGAGGATAATAGGTCGTTGTTTCATCAGTGAGCGCCCCCTCTGTCAATGGTCAACATGGTCTCAAACCATTATATCGCTGTTCGAGGGAAAATGGTACGCCCAAAGGGAGAGACTCTGAACGGAAATACGGACAGATTCTCTCCCCTGTTCCCTAGCCGATAGAGTAGGCGCGCTCGCCCGACGCCTGCTCCCGCCCCTTTCGCCACCGCCGAATCGCCTTCTCGATCTCGATCGCCACGAAGACGACCAGGCCGAGCGCCACCGCCAGGGCGTAGTCCTGCGCCGTGAGCGGCGTCAGCCCGAGCAGGACAAGCCCGATGGCGGGGATCGCCATGACACCCAGCGTCAGCCCCAGGACGATGACAATCGCCAGCCACATGATTCGATTGGAGAAGATGCCGATCTGGAACAAGGACTGAAGGCTGGAGCGCGTGCCGAGCGCCTGGAAGATCTGCATGAAGACGATGGAGATGAAGATCATCGTCTGCCACTGGGGCAGCCCTGCCTGCGCGTAGAGGAAGCCGACGCCCAGGCCCAGTACGCCGATGAGCGTACCGATCCAGAGCACCTGCACGCCCACGCCGCCGCTGAAGATGCCGGACGACGGGTTGTGGGGAGGGCGGCGCATGACCCCCGACTCCGCCTTCTCGAAGCCCATGCTCATGCCCAGGATGCCGTCGGTCATCAGGTTGAGCCACAGGAGCTGGAGCGGCAGGAGGGCTGTCGGATCCACAACCTTGACGCCGGCGAGCAGGAACGGCACGGGCCACAGCAACATGATGAGGATCTTGCCCAGGTTGCCTGCCGTGGCGAACTGGAGGAAGCGGCGCAGGTTGTCGTAGATGACGCGGCCCTCCTCCACCGCCGCCACAATCGTAGCGAAGTTGTCGTCGCGCAGCACCATGTCGGCCGCCTCCTTCGAGACGTCGGTGCCTGTGATGCCCATGGCGACGCCGATGTCCGCCCGCTTCAAGGCGGGCGCGTCGTTGACGCCGTCGCCGGTCATGGCGACGATGTTGCCCTTCTTCTGGAGCGCCCCGACGATCCGCAGCTTGTGCTCCGGCGAGACGCGCGCGAACACCGAAACATCGTCCACCGCCCGCGCCAGGTCGTCGTCGGACATGCGGGTGAGGTCGGCGCCTGTGAGCACGCGCTCGTTGCGGGTGATACCCAGGTCCCGCGCGATGTAGCTCGCGGTCAGCGGGTGGTCGCCCGTGATCATGACCGGGCGGATGCCGGCGGCGCGGCACGTCTGTACTGCGTCGCGCACCTCCGGGCGCGGCGGGTCAATCATCCCAACCAGGCCGAGCAGCACCAGGTCAGCTTCGACCCCCTCGTCGGCCGTCGCCTCGGCGAGCGGGCGAAACGCGACGCCCAGGACACGCATGCCGTCCCGCGCCATCACTTCGTTCGCTGCCAGAACGCGCTGCCGCAGCGCGGCGTCCAGGGGCGCGACCGCCTGGCCCTCCCAGACGCCCGTCGTCAGGTCGAGCAGGCCGTCCACCGCGCCCTTCGTCACGCCGATGTAGGGCGCGTCCGGCGCGTAGCCGCCTGGTCCCCAAACCGCCAGCAGCGGCGCGGGCAGGGCGTCGGTCGGGCGTGCATGGATCGTCGTCATGCGCTTGCGCTCCGAGTCGAACGGCAGCTCGGCGAGCCTGGGCATCGCGGCCTCCAGGCCCTCCTTCGTCAGCCCGCCCCGCATCGCCGCAATCAGCAGCGCGCCCTCGGTCGGGTCGCCGACGGTGTGAAGTTGGCCGGACTCAGACTCCGGGCTGATGAAGGCGTCGTTGGCGAGGGCGCCGGCCGCCAACAGCACCGGGATGGGCATGGGGGTGTCAGCCAGATCCAGGTGGCTATCCTGCGGGTTGATCGCCGGATTCTTCCCCCGCAGCGGCTCGATCAGGTCCAGGCGGTGGCCCGCCACGTCAACGACCGTGACCGTCATGCGGTTCTCGGTCAGCGTGCCGGTCTTGTCCGAGCAAATCACGGTGACAGAGCCGAGGGTCTCGACGGCCGGGAGCTTGCGGATGAGGGCATTGCGCCGCAGCATCCGCTGCGCCCCCAGGGCGAGGGTGAACGTGACGACGGCCGGCAGGCCCTCTGGGATCACGGCGACGGCGACGCCGATGGCGGTCAGGATCACCTCGGAGAAGGTCTCGCCGGACACGAGGCCGATGACCATGATCAGTAGCGCCACGACGATGCCCGCCACGGCCAGCTGCTTGCCCACCGTGTCGAGGCGATGCTGAAGCGGCGTCATCTCGGACGGTACGTCCTGGATCAGACCGGCGACCTTGCCCAGCTCCGTCTGCATCCCTGTCGCTACCACGACCCCGACGCCGCGGCCATAGGCGACCACGGTTCCCATGTAGGCCATGTTGCGGCGGTCGCCTAGCCCGACATCGGGCAACGCGATGGACTCGATGACCTTCTCGACCGGCTCCGACTCGCCCGTCAGCGCCGCCTCCTGGATGCGCAGGTTCGCGCTTTCCAGCAGGCGCAGGTCGGCGGGCACGATGTTACCCGCTTCGAGGAGCACGATGTCGCCCGGCGCCAGGTCGCGCGCCGGCGTCTGGACGACGGCCCCGTCGCGGCGCACGCGCACATCGGGGACGGCGAGCTTCTTCAGCGCAGCAATCGCCCGCTCAGCCCGATACTCCTGGATGAAGCCCAGGATGGCGAACAGGATGACGACGGCGAAGATCGCGCCGGCCTCGAAGTACTTCCCCAGGACCAGCGACAGCACCGCCGCGCCAATCAGGATGAGCACCATGACCGAGGTCACCTGCTCCCACAGGATGGCGGCCGGCGGCTTGGCGCCGCGGTCTTGCAGCTCGTTCGGCCCGACCTGCGCCAGCCGCTCCTCGGCCTGCGCCGCCGTCAGTCCGCTCTCGGACGTACCCAAAGTGCGGAGCGCCTGGCCGGCGGACATCTGGTACCAGGCTTGCTCGACGCCACGCTCAGCGCTAATTTGTGTCGGTGTTGTCACTCTTACAGCCACAATCTTCTCCCTGGTCACGCTCGCCGTCTCATCCCTACGCCCGCCGTAAATTCTATGGCAAACAAAGAGGGCAAGACAACCACGCCTGAAAACGTAATGGTCTTGCCCATCCTGCATCTGGCAGTCGCAACGGCCGAGAGCTGTCGCTCTGTCTTGACGACCGTCACACTCGCGCACGCGAGAGGCTACTCCCCAAACGGGTATATCGTTATCCAGCTATCTTGAAGCGCGGCGCACCGCCATTCTTACGTTCTGCCATCGCCTCAGTTCACCCGGAACGTCACGCGGTTCGTGGGGGAGATGCCGCCACCACTCGGCAGGTTCGCCGTCTGTTCCGCGAAGTAGCTCCCCGACACCGTAAACGAGCGGCTCCGCTGATACACGTATTCCTGGCCCGGCGACAACGTCAAGCCGGTGACATGCGGAAAATCGTAGTTCTCGCCGGTCCAGTCCGTGCCGAGACGCACGGCGGCGGCCAGGTCGCTGACCGTCATAGGCGTCTGGCTGGTGTTCTTCACTGTGAATCGCGCCGTGACCGTCTGGTATTTGCCGAAGGTTGTCGGGCTGAGGGTCAGCGGTTGCGTCACGACCAGGTCGGCCGGCCAACTCGCGGTCATGCTGCACGTCTGAGCGCTGGGCGCCGACTCGCCGGCGCTGTTGGTGGCCGTGACCTGGAAGCAGTGGTTCGTCGCCGCCGTCATCCCGGTGGCGGTATACGTCGTAACGCCCGCGCCCACGGTTCCGAGCAGCGTCGTGCCCTCGTAGACCTTGAACCCGGTCTCGTTGCTCGAAGCGTCCGTCCACGTGATGCGAATGCGGGTCGTGCTGATCCCTGTCGCGCTGATGCCCGTTGGCGACGCGGGCCGCGAGCCTGACGCGGATGGCAGCGTGGTCGCGCACGCCGCCGCGCTGTAGACTGACGTGCCGTAGCTGTTGTACGACGCCACCTGGTAGCAGTGGTTCGTGTTGGCGGCCAGCCCGCCGACCGTGTAGCTTGTCGCGCCAGCACTCACCGTGGCGACCTGCCGTGTTCCCTCGAAAATCTTGAACCCGCTCTCGTTGCTCGACGTATCGGTCCACGTCAGCTTGATTTGGCTCGCGCTTAGCGCGGACGCCTGGAGGTTGGTCGGCGCCGACGGGGCTTTCGCCGAGCTACCGGACTGCGTCGTGGCGCACGCCTGGCCGCTGGGCGCGGAGAGGTCACTCCCCCTGTAGGCGTAGACGACGTAGCAGTGGTTCGAGTTCGCCGCCAGGTTCGACACGGTGTAGCTTGTGGCGTTCGCGCCGACGACTGCGACTTGCGTCGAGCCTTCAAAGATCTTGAACCCGTCCTCGTTGTTCGACGTGTCCGTCCACGTCAGCTTGATCTGGCTGGCGCTCAGCGCGGTTGCTTGCAGGTTCGCCGGGGCGGACGGGCCGGGCGGCGCGGCCAGCGTCGAGCCGCACGCCATCCCAGCCGCCACAGTCTCGCCGTAGCTGTTGAATGAGGCTATCTGGAAGCAGTAGAGCGACCCGGCCGCAAGCTTGCTCGCTGTGTAGGTGGTGACGTTAGGCCCGACCGCCCCTATCGAGATGTTGTTCAGGTAGATCGTGAACCCCTGCTCATCCGTGGAGTTGTCAATCCACGTCAGCTTGATCTCGCTCTGGCTAATCCCGGTCGCCGTCATCCCACTCGGCGGGTTTGGTGGTGAGCCGGCGGGCGGCGTCAGCGGCGTCGGCGCGCAGTCCGAGCCGGAGGGCGCAGACTCGCCCTGCGTGTTGTACGCCGTGACGTGGTAGCAGTGCGTGGATCCCGGCGTCAGGCCGGTCACGGTGAGCGCGGTGACGTTCGCGCCGACGAGCGTGGGCGGGGCGGCGCTGCCCTCCTCGTAAACCTTGAAGCCGTCCTCATCATTGGAGTTGTCGGCCCAGGTCAGGCGGACCTGCGTGGTCATGGTGGCGGTAGCCCGGAACTGACTAGGGGCGGCTGGCCCGGAGGAGATGCCGCCGTGCGGCGTTGACGTGCAGCCATCGCTCGGCGACGGTGAACTGCCGTATGTGTTGGTCGCTTCGACGCGGTAGCAGCGGAAAACCCCGGGTGACAAACTGCTGTCTGTGTACGTCGTGACGTTTGGACCTAAGACCGCCATGACCGTCGTGCCCACGTAGACGACGAAGTGGTCTTCGTTGTTCGAGTTGTCGCTCCAGGTCACGCGGATCTGGGTTGTACTCAAAGCCAGCGCGACGACGTTTGTCGGCGGGTTCGGCACGTCGCCGACCGCCGTCGCCCCCGCCGTGCCCGGCGCAGCACCCTGGGCAAGAGCGCCCTGCGCGCCGCCGACCACAACGGCCAGGAACAGCAGAATGACCAGGCCCGACACAACCCGACGTAGTGGAAGACCTCCATGAATTTGCATGCCCATTACCCCCTGTAACGCAGCTAACCTCCATGCTCAGAGACACAGAAGCGCGATCCCGCTGCGGCTGATGCCACTTCCAGCACCATCGTAGCAGAAGGCAACCATGATGTCAATAGCGGAATAAATAGCAGGCGGCGACTCTTCACACATGTACCCCTGCGCCCTCCGGTATTTTTCACGTTGCGCGACGCGCATCTGCCGCCGCAGCGCCGGGCTATTGCGGTCAGGGCGGACTCGTGATATAGTAGAAGGGGCGAGCCTTTCAATTTCGTTCGCCATTTCCATTTCCAATTGCAATCGCAAACGAGGCCATAATGAGACCCACCACTGCGCCACCGCGCCCCTACCGTCAGCTCCAGCAGCGCCTCGACCGCAACGTCACGGGCGCGCCCGACTCGCCAACATTCCTGGGTATTCTGCAAGTCCTCTTTACGCCAGACGAAGCCGACCTGGCCCGGCACATCCCCACGACGTTCATCCCCCTCCGCCGTCTCGCAGGCCGCGCCCATATCCCCGAAGACCGCCTGGGCGACATGGTCACCAGCATGGCCGAGCGCGGCCTCGTCTTCGACATGGAGACCGACGGCCGCCGTTACGTGGCCCTCACGCCCGTCGTCATCGGTTTCTTCGAGTTCACCTTCATGCGCACGCGAGAGAACTACCCGGTCAAGGAGCTGGCCGCCCTCTTCGACCAGTACTTCTTCGAGCGCGGCGACTTCGCCCACGCCGTCTTCGAGGGGCAAACCCAGATCGGGCGGGCGCTCGTGCGCGAGGAAGGGCTGCCGGACGAGGACCACACCGAGGTGCTGGACTGGGAGCGGGCGACGCACATCGTCGAGAGCGCCCGCAGCCACGCCGTCTCGCTGTGCGCGTGCCGCAACCACGCCCGCCAGGCCGGCCATCCGTGTACCCATCCCATGCGCATGTGCCTAAGCCTGAACTTCGGCGCCGACATGCTGGCAAAGCAGGGCATCGCCGAGCGCATCAGCCGCAGCGAGGCGATGGAGATTCTCGAACGCTCGAAGGACGCCGGGCTGGCCCAGACCGGCGACAACGTCCAGCGCAACGTGAGCTACATCTGCAACTGCTGCGCCTGCTCGTGCGGCATGATGAATGCCATCCGCCGCTTCGACCTCCGCAACGCCATCGTCACGTCGAACTACATCTCCGAGATAGACCCGCAGCGCTGCAACGGCTGCACGCGCTGCGTGAAAGCTTGCCCGGTGAGCGCCATCAGCGTTGTCAAGGGCGAGCGCGACGGCCACCGCCACAACTGGGCCGTGCGCGACGCCGACCTATGCCTGGGCTGCGGCGTGTGCTACAGCGCGTGCAAGCGCGGCGCGCTCACGATGAAGAAGCGCGCCCGCCGCGTCTACACGCCGGAGACAACCTTCGACCGCATCGTGGCGATGGCAATCGAGCGCGGCAAGCTGGGCGACCTCCTGCTAGACAACCTGGAGGGGTGGGGGCCGCACGCCCTGGCCCGCGTGTTGCAGGTCATCGAGAAGACGCCGTTCACGACCGCCGTCAACGCCGTCGCGCCGCTGAAGTCCACGTTCCTCAAAGGCGTCGTCTACGGGGCGCGGCGCGGAACCGGCTCCGCCGCGTCCCTCGTCTAGGGAACACCCATGACCGACGCCCACGCGCCCCTCGCGCCGACGCGCCGTCTCTACTGGGAAGACGACCACTGCTTCGAGAGCGACGCGGCCGTCGTAGCCGTCCGCGCCGATGCCCTCGCTCTCGACCAGACGTGCTTCTACCCCGGCGGCGGCGGGCAACCGCCCGACCAGGGCACGCTCAGCTTGCCGGACGGCGCGACACTGCGTATCACATCTGTTCTGGCCGAGACCGACGGCGTCATCTGGCACGTGACCGAGACACCGCCGCCGCCGGAGAGCGTCGGCCAGCGGGTTCGGCTGCGCCTGGACGAGGCGCGCCGGCTGGCCCTCATGCGCTATCACACCGTCCTGCACGTCCTGAACACCATCGCGCTACGCGACTACGGCGGCTGGATCACAGGCGTCCAGATCGGCGCGGATTACTCCCGCATTGACTTCAAGATCGAGGGCTTCTCGGCCGCCCTGGTCGCCGAGCTGGAGGCGAAGGTCAATGCCGTGCTCGCCGGCGACCATGCCCTCACCGCGTACAGCATTTCGGAGGACGAGTTCCTCCAGCGCGACGACCTGCGGCGCACGCTGGAGGCCGAGCCGCCGGTCTATGATGGCCGCGTCCGCGTCGTCGCCATCGAAGGCTTCGACGCCCAGGCGTGCGGCGGCACGCACATGCAGCGGACTTCCGAAGTGGGGCGGTTCTCCATCTACCGCACCGAGAACAAAGGCCGCATCAACAAGCGCCTTTACGTGCGCCTCGACTGAGCGGGGCGTTTGGCGCACGCGCGCAATTGGGTATAGAATCCTCCCTCCACGCTGGGTCGTTAGCGATTGACACACCCGTAGGAGGGCTGCGCGATGGAGCTTTTTCAGATAGACGACGGAGGGCAACTGTACATCGGCCCAGACATTGACGACTGGCAGCCGGTGCGCGACCACAAGATCACGGTCGTCTTTGATCTCGACGATGACTGTGACATCGGCGTTCCCGGCCTGACCGAGCAGTCTATCTACATGTACCTGTTCTTCCCCTTCGACGACAAAGACCTGCCTAACCTCGACGCGCTGCACGAGCTGGCGCGGCTGGGCGCGCGCATGATCCGCATGGGCAATCGGGTGTTGTGCCACTGCGGCATGGGCCACAACCGCTCCGCCCTGCTGGCCGGCCTGATCCTCACCTACCTGGGAACGTCCGGCTGCGACGCCGTGGAACTGATTCGCCTCAAGCGGCAGGGCGCGCTCTACAATCACAACTTCGCCGACTATCTCGAAAACCTCGATGTGCAGACCATGGTTCAAATCTAGAGCGCCATGACCACACCGCCCGACAACTCCATCCACCCTGAGACCCGCGCCGAGTGGCGCGCCTGGCTGGAGCAGAACCACGCCCAGGGCCAGGGCGTCTGGCTCATCAGCTACAAGAAGGCCAGCGGCAAGCCGCGCATGGAGTACGACGAGGCCGTCGAGGAAGCGTTGTGCTTTGGCTGGATTGACAGCAAGCCCAATTCCCTGGACGACGAACGCTCGATGCTGTGGTTCGCGCCCCGCAAAGCGGGGACGGGCTGGTCGCGGCTCAACAAGGAGCGCGTCGAGCGCCTGATCGCCGAGGGCCGCATGACCGCGGCCGGCATGGCGAAGGTCCAGGCGGCGCAGCAAGACGGCTCGTGGTCGGCGCTGGACAAAGTCGAGGAGCTAGAGATTCCGCCCGACCTGGCGGCGGCCCTTGCCCAGTACGACGCGGCGGCGCAGAACTTCGACGCCTTCCCGCGCTCGGTCAAGCGCGGCATCCTGGAGTGGATCGGCAACGCCAAGAAGCCTGAGACGCGCGCCAAACGGGTGGCGGAGACGGCGCGCCTTGCCCAGGACAACATCCGCGCGAACCAGTGGCGGCAATGAACCGGCCGCCAGTTGTCGCCCTGGCCCTGCTGTTCGGCTATAATATGCAGGACTCACGTTAGTGTGCTGTATCCGTTTAGCGTTGAAAGGATCACATGATGGACAAGCAAACGATGATCAACCACCTCAATCAGGATCTCGCCGGCGAGTTGGGGGCCATTATCCAGTACCTCACCTACGCCGCGAAGGTCACCGGCCCCTATCGCCCCCAACTCGTGCAGTTCTTTATGGCCGAAGTACCGGACGAGCAGATGCACGCCCAGTTCCTCGCCAATAAGATTGTCGCCCTCGGCGGCGAGCCGACGACGCAGCCGCGCCCCGTCCCCGCCGCGCACAACAACCGCGAGATGCTCGAAGCCGTCCTGACCGCCGAGCGCCAGGCCACCCAGGACTACACGCAGCGAGCGAAGGAAGCGGAGGAATTCGGCGACAAGGGCCTGGTGGTGCAGCTCGAAGACATGGTGCGCGACGAGAGCGGCCACGCCGAGGAGACGGAGCGCATCCTGCGGGATTGGGGACTGTAGCCGACAACCGACAACATACAATGCGCAGGGCGCTACGCGAATGTAGCGCCCTGCTGGTGTTTCAGAGGTGGTGCATGGACTTGCGCGTCACGGAATACAACGGCCATCCCTTCGCCGAGGCCGCCGATCCCCAGCCGCTCGAAATGGGCGACATCAACGATGTCCTGGGCTTTTGCTTCCAGTACGGTGATAGCCGGCTCCTGCTGCACGCCGACAATCTGCCGCCCGGGTTCTTCGACCTGAGCACGGGCGTCGCCGGCGCGCTGCTGCAAAAGTTCCGTCAGTATCAGATCAGGCTCGCCGTGGTCTGGTCGCCGCAGGCGGTCAAGCCCACGGCCCGCTTTGGGGAGATGGCCGCCGAGGAGAACAAGGGCAACCACTTCCGCCTGGCCGAGGACCGCGAGGGCGCGGCGGCCTGGCTCGTGAGCGGCGCAGGCTGAGTGTCTGGACCGCGGGACGAGAATCGCTGTCACCCCGAACGTAGTGAGGGGTCTGGACTGCGGCCCAGACGCCTCGCCGCGCTCGGCGTGACACCGAACACCGTCGCCCTGAGCAACGCGAAGGGCCTCCTGGAGTGACGGGCGGATGCTTCGCCTGAGGCTCAGCATGACAGAGCGGGTCTATTCTCAGAGAAGGAACCCAAGCGTGGAACGAACAATCGTTGGCTTTGGGACGGACACCGAGGGGGTATCCATTGCTATTCTGAGCTGCGGCCACGCGCAGCACATCCGCCACAACCCGCCCTGGGTCAACCGCGAGTGGGTGCTGACCGAGAAAGGCCGCAACAGCATGCTCGGCAAGACGCTCAACTGCGTCTTGTGTGATGAGATGGGACAGGCGCGGGAAGCTTAACGTGCCCTTGGGGACCATTTTCGCAATCCTACCAGGTTTGGGACAAACCTTCCCAACACGTTATGACGCCGGCCCCGTGACATTGGGACGCGCATCCTGTAGAGTCCTTAGCATCAACATTGGTCATTCTACCGGTACAAGGGAGAGATGCACATGAAAGCTCTGTCTCGCGCGACGGCACTGAAACTCGCAGCGGCCCTCTCGTTCCTGGTCGGCGCCTTCAACGTCATCAGCTCCGTGCCGTTCATCACACGGGGCGCCGAGGCTGTGGATAGTGTGGCAGGGGTAGACACCCCTCCCTTCTTCATCCTGATCCTGGGCCTGATCTTGGGCATCGTCGCGATGGTCGCCGCATATGGCACCTGGAAGCAGCGACGCTGGGGGATCATTCTCACTATCATCGTCAATACCGTCGGCGGAATAAGCGCGCTGCCCGGCCTCGTCATCCCAGTTCCCTTCTCGCCCCTCTGGTGGAGCGCGGTCGTTGGTGTGATTCTCAGCATCCTCATCGTCGTCCTGTGTCTCTGGCGCGGACCGAAGCCTGTCGTGGCGCAGGTGTAAGCCTTTCGTTGCACACCGGCGATGAAGGCTCTCGCGGACACAGGTATCGCCATTCACCTCGCCATCAGCGTGCTCGTGCTATGGCGTCCGCGCGTGCCGGCGACAACGTGATCACAGAGCCTGGAGGCTCGACCATCGTGCCAAATCCACGGCGTGCTATCTCGCGATGGGACGCCAACAGCCTGCTCAGTGGTGGGCTGTTGGTGTTGCTGTTGGCAGCGTATGCGGCGGTGATCTACAGTGTAGTCCTCGTTGCCGCGATAGGCGTAGGGAGCATCAATGGCTCACAGAATGTGGAGGACCTCAGTCTGCCGTGGTGGCTGAATATCATCGCGTTGATACTCATCGCCCTCACGAGCCTACCGGTGGCCCGCTGGCTGCACGACAGGGTCAACGACCTGGTCTACGCACAGCACGACGACCCGTACGCGCTGATGACGCGCATCAACAGTCAGTTGCAGGAAATGACCAATGCCGCGCTCACCCTGCCCAGTCTGGCTGAGACAGTCGCCCACGAGTTACGGCTGCCGTATGTCGCCATCGAGACGACCCACCTTGACCCACCGCCGTGCTATACTTTCGCCAGCGAGCCTGTTCGAAGCCCGGTCAGCCGCCTGCCCATCACCTATCTCGGCCAGCCGATGGGCGCTCTTGTGGCCGCGCCGCGCTCACCGGGTCAACCGCTGTCCGACAGCGACCTGGCGTTGCTCTACGACGTGGCGCAGCAGCTCGGCGTCGCGTTGCGCGCGGCGCAGCTCACCGCCGATTTGCAGGCAACACGGGAGCGCCTGGTGATAGCTCGCGAGGAGGAGCGACGCCGCATCCGCAACGACCTGCACGACGAGATGGGGCCGACGCTCTCGGCGCTTCAATTGCAGCTCGGCGCGCTGCGCTCCCTCATTCGGCGTGACCCGGAGGGGGCTGAAGCCATCGCGAGCGAGCTACGCGAGGACCTACGCCAGGCGACGGCGGAGATCCGCCGCCTGGTTTACGACCTGCGCCCACCCATGCTGGATGATTTGGGGCTAGTTGGTGCGATCAGGAACTTCAAACTCCAAGACGGCTCCATTGCGCTGGCAGTCACGGCGCCGGAGCCAATGCCGGCCCTGTCGGCGGCTGTGGAGGTGGCCGTTTATCGCATAGCCAGCGAAGCGATCCAGAACGTGGTGAAGCACGCCGGCGCTACGGAATGTCGCGTGTGTATCGCCGTCAACGATGGTGATCTGACGCTGAGCGTCGCAGACAACGGCAAGAGGCTGGCGTCAGATGCGGCGGCGGGAGTGGGCATGCGGTCCATGCGAGAGCGCGCGGCAGAGCTAGGCGGCACGCTGTTGGTTCAATCAAACGAGAGTGGCGGCACGAGCGTTGTCGCGCGGCTGCCGATAGGTGTCGGGCATGGATAAAGTCAGCGTCTTGATCGCCGACGATCATCCCCTATTTCGCAAGGGGCTGCGCGCCCTGCTGGCGTCCATGCCGGACGCCGAGCTTGTCGGCGAGGCTACGACGGGCGCGGAAGCCGTGCGCCTGGCCGAGGAGCTGCAGCCCGACGTCGTCCTGATGGACCTCCAGATGCCGGAAGGCGGCGGGTTGACGGCCACGCGGCGCATCGTGGACACCAGCCCCCACATCCGCATCCTCATCGTCACCATGTTCGAGGACGACGACTCCGTCTTCGCGGCGATGCGCGTCGGCGCGCGCGGCTACGTCCTGAAGGACGCCGACGACGAAGACATCTCGCGCGCCATCCTCGCGGTCAGCCGCGGCGAGGCCATCTTCAGCCCGGCCATCGCCACGCGCCTGATGACCTTCTTCAGCGCCCGCCCCGCCGCGGCCGCCGTCCCCTTCCCCGATCTCACGGAGAGCGAGCGCGCCGTCCTGCGTCTGATGGCCCACGGCCTGAACAACGACGCCATCGCCCAGCGCCTCTCCCTCAGCCCCAAGACTGTGCGCAACTACGTCAGCAACATCATCAGCAAGCTCCAGGTCGCCGACCGCGCCCAGGCCATCGTCCGCGCCATCGAAGCCGGCCTCGGGCGTCAGTAGCAGCCGTTCCGCCGGTGCGGCGATATTCGCAGAAAGTCAAGGAGTGCTGCTATAATTTGCGCGCAACTTGACAAGAACGAGGGACAACATCTGTGGATTTAATGTCACAACTCGTAAACTACCTTCTCCATCTCGACGCCCAGCTGGCTCAGCTCATCGCTCAATACGGCGCGTGGACCCTGGCGATCCTGTTCGTGATCATCTTCATGGAAACCGGCGTCGTGGTGACGCCTTTCCTGCCGGGCGACTCGCTCATCTTCGCTGCCGGGACATTCGCTGCGCGAGGCGCGCTCAATCCCTGGGCGATCCTCATCGTGCTCTCCATCGCGGCCATCCTCGGTGACACGGTGAACTACTGGATTGGCTACAAGGTCGGCGCTAAGGCGTATAGCGGCGAAGTGCGGTGGATCAAGAAGGACTACATGGTGCGCACGCACAACTTCTTCGAGAAGTACGGTGGCAAAGCCATCTTCCTGGCGCGCTTCGTGCCCATCGTGCGCACATTCGCGCCGTTCGCCGCCGGCGTCAGCGAGATGTCCTACCCCTTCTTCCTGCGCTGGAACATCATCGGC
>JAXLWK010000011.1:0-230637 GCA_046328525.1 Anaerolineae bacterium | reverse complement strand
ATGATGAGGCGGCGTTGGGGGTCGTGGGGCGGGTTATCAATGAAGAGCAGGCCGTAGCCGACGATCCAGCGCGCGTTGGCATTGTCAATGATGGGCGAGACCAGGAAGTCGTTGACGGCATCCACGAGGATATAGCGGTTGGCCTCGGCGCCGACCAGGATCGCGCCTTTGAGGTGGAGGAACTGGAAGCCGATGACAGAGCCGTAGCGGCGGTAGCTCTCGCGCAGGAAGCCCGGCTGGTCGCGCAGGTAGGGCACGAGGGAGCCGACAATGGGTAGAGTGCGCGGGCCTTGCGGCAATTTGGCAGCCATAGCTCTCCTTCGTTAATTGGAATAGCAACGCAAAGGCGCAAAGACGCAAAGGAAGAGAAGACATCTGATCGGCTTCCCTTTGCGTCTCTGCGCCTTTGCGTTTCCTTTCTCTGGGACGCTTCTCAGCGCCCCAGGTGTCCTTACTTCGCGTTCAGGACGAAGTTGTACGTCGCCAGCTTGCCGTCGCCGCTGTCCTGGACGCTGGCGAGGAGGCGCTGGTCGAAGATGCCGTCGCGGGCGTTGCTGGCCTCACCGGGGAAGTAGAGCTGCGTGGTGAGGGTCGCGCCGTTCGGCGGCGTAATCTTGACGTGGATGTGGCGGGTGCGGCCGGGGTACAGCCCCGGAACGACAGTCTCCAGGCGGTACTGGCCGTTGGCGTCGGTGACCTGGTAGCCGCGCATGCCGTAGCCGCTGTTGTCGTACTGCCCCTGGGCGTCGGCCTGCCAGAAGTCAACGCGGGCGCCGGGGATGGGCTTGCAGTCGGCAGTCAGGACGTAGCCGGTGACAATCACCTTCGTGCCGGCGGCGTTCGTGCCCAGCAGCGACGCGCGCTGGGGCGGGTT
The DNA here is from genome assembly GCA_046328525.1 of Anaerolineae bacterium. Lineage (GTDB taxonomy): Bacteria > Chloroflexota > Anaerolineae > Epilineales > JAHCIE01 > JBDHWG01. The sequence continues at coordinate 229,763 of JAXLWK010000011.1, read as the reverse complement.
GGCCTTGTAGTACGGGCCTTCTGTCTGCGCGGGAGTGACGGCGCCGGGCGTGCATTGCGGCGCGGCGGCCTGGGCGACGGACGAGGGCGTCGGCTGGGTCTTCACCGTGGGCGACGCGGCGGTCACCGTCGCCGCGCTTGTCGGGCGCGCGGTTGGGGCGCTCGCGGCCGGCCGTGTTGTGGGCTGCGTCGTGGGGGCTGCGGTCGGGGGCCGCGACGGCCGCGTTGCTGTGGCTGCGGCCGCCGTCGCGGCCGGGGCTTGAGCAGCTGCTTGGGGCGCGGCCGGCGTCGAGGATTGGCCGCTGCACGCGGCGAGCAGCAGCGGCACAAAAAGGATCAGACCGAGCCATCGTCGGGCGCTGGCATGCAGAGTCAGGTTCATCCGTTACTCCTTCGATTCGCTCGTCACCCTCGCCGGATGTCGTCATCTCACCAAAAGATACGCGGCCGGAGCGCGCGCACCAAATCGGTGCGGTAGACGACGTGCTACCGCGAGGGAGCTATGAATGTAGGAGCAAATGATGACCTGACAAGCTAAGCTGCGGCTGAGTTTCGCCTGTGAAACGGCTGAGAGTCTCGACGCCGGCCAAGTCTGGGCGGGACGAGTCGCTACATCTCCGGCGTTTCGCTCCAGGACGCGACGATCTCGCCGTCGTGCCACTCTGGCTCGGCGGCGAACATCGCGGCGAGCTTCTCATACTCGGCGGCCTGCTCGGCGCTTTCGGCGTTGGCGAAGTACGCCTCTTTGCTCTCGAACACGACGGCGAGGTAGTAGACGTCAGGCTCGTTGTCCATTTTGTAGACGTAGTCGGCGACGGCGCCGGGGATCCGACGGGCCATCATCTGGCTGCCCATGGCCATGAACTGCTCCTCTGTGCCAGGCTTCATCTGCATCCGCGCGACGGTTCCGTACATTGTGGTCTCCTTCTTGCCAGTGGCAGGCATGTATGGCGCTCAACATTCATTGCGTGTACGCTCAAGACGCATGGGCCGCCGCGCCGGATGTACCGGGGCAGCAACAATCGGGGGAGTCGCTGCTGAGTCGGCTCGACTCCTGAGAAATTGCTGAGAGAATGCGAAACTTTGTTGAGTGCGTGTCGTGTAGTAAAAAGAGCCTTGACGCTGTTTACGTGACCGTATCGTTATGGTGTGGACGACGTGGTTAGGTAGCATGGAGGACGCGGCATGGCGCGAGCAACAGTGTCTCCTCGGATTCCCCTCGCCGGACAGATCGCGGCCGCGATCTCGTCCTGGCGCTACGAGCCTCAGCGCCGCGACGCCCGTCTCGACCTCCTGCGCGGCTACGCCGTGTTCATCATGATCGCCGACCACGTGGGCGGTGAGTCGTGGCTGTTTGCCGTGACTGGTGGCAACGCCTTCTTCATCTCGGCGGCGGAGGCGTTTGTCTTCATCGCCGGGCTGGTCATGGGCGTCGTCTACGCCCCCATTGCGGCAAAGCAGGGGACGCGCGCGGTGCTGGCAAAGAGCGGCCGGCGCGCGGTCATCCTCTGGCTGGAGATGGTACTCCTCACGCTCGTGTTTGCCCTGCTGTCGAACGCTCGCCAGCCGTGGTGGGCGCCGCCCCTGGCCGTGGACGAGGTTCCCGGCTGGGTCTGGGGCATCATCACCATGCACCGCGTCTACTTCCTGACCGATGTGCTGGTGCTCTACACCTTCCTGATTGCCGCCGCCGGCCCGCTGATCGTTCTGCTGCGGCGCGGTCTGACCCCGTATGTGCTGGTCGGGTCGTGGGTGGTGTGGGCCGTGTGGCAGATCGCCCCGCAGCGGGCGGCGGTTCCCTGGGCGATCGAGGACGGCACGGTGTTCAACTTCGCCGCGTGGCAGCTCCTGTTCGTCAGTGGCCTCGTCCTGGGCTACCACTGCAAGGCCATTGAGCGGCGTCTGAGCGGCGTCTCGCCCGCGCTCGTCTTCGTCGTGTCCGGGCTGGCCGTGGCGGCGATCATCGCCCTCTACAACACCCACCTGACACCCTTCGAGGGCGCGCCCTACTACGACGCGCTCAAGGATCAGCTGACCGGCAAGGCGGACGTTCGCCCCGGCCGCGTCTTCGTCTTTGCGACCTTCGCTACCTTCTTCTTCGCCGCTGTGACGCTGCTGTGGCAGCCCATCCGCCGCACCCTCGGCTGGCTGCTCATGCCCCTGGGACGGCACTCGCTGTTTGCCTATGGCGCGCACATCTTCATCGTTCTCGCCCTCGTGGACGCCCGCGCCGTCCTGTCCGACTCCCTGACCGACACGCCGCAGCAGAACGCGCTCATCCAGCTCGGCTGCATCCTCCTGGTGTGGTGCCTGGTGTGGCTGCGCGTGCGCCTGCCGAACGCGGCGCCGGCGTGGCGTGAGTCGGCGCCGGTCCGCACTGAGCCGGCGCTGCGCGCCCGCCGCGCCGTGCCGCTGACTCCCGCCATCGCCCCATCGTCCGGACGCCCCCTGCCGTCGCTTTACAGCCGCCTTGACCGGCGCGCGCTGCTGCGCACAGGTCTGCTCGTCGGCGTTGCGTGCGCGGCCCTCGTCGCCGCCGGCGACCGCGCGACGGACAGACTATCGGCGGACTCCATCCAGAGCGCGGTCGTGAATGCGTCGGTCGTCGCCAGCGTCGCCCCTGACATCGTGGGGTCGGCCTCGGACGCGTCCGAGGCCGAGGCGCCGGCGGCGGCGGCGGCCACCAATGCCGCGCCTCTCCGTTATCCGGTGCATATCCACCGGCGCCACCCAGATGCGCCGGTTTCGGGTATGTAGGCGTAACCGGGAGCCTGAGTCTGCGTTGTTATAGCTATAGTCGCGCCAGATTCAGCCTGTGCGCCGGGTGGGCGTATGATTTGCGCTCGTCGGCGCGTCTCAGCTACCATATGGGGCGCGATGACCAACGTAGCGGAAACTGGTCCCGGCGCCGACCGTGCGTCTGGCGCTCACACTGGTCGTACAGCCGACCCGCGTCGGCGAGAGTGCGTGTGAATGACGTTTAGCAAGCATGCCCGGTGGCTTATCCCGCTCATCGCCGTCGTCGTAGCAGCCGCCACGATTTTCACGGTGATCTTTGCGTCCCCATCGAGCGCCGCTCGCCTCACCGAAGGCTCCACCGAGTACATCCCGGAGCTTGGCTGGGCGGAGACCCTCTCGGATGTCTCGCGGCTGAGTGTTGAGACGCACGTCTTCCACAGCGAAACCCTCAATCGCGATACGCCCTACTACGTCTACCTGCCGCCCGACTACCAGACCCACCCCAACCAGCGCTACCCCGTCCTCTACATGCTCCACGGCATGTCGGGCACCAACGCCGAGTGGCTCCAGTACGGGCTGCTGCGCAGCGCCGACCAGATGATGCGCGCCGGGCAGATTCGCCCGTTCATCATTGTCTTGCCCCAGGGCGACAAAGAGTACTGGGTGGACCACGCGAATAACGGCCCGCGCTGGGGAACCTATGTCACCCACGATGTGGTCGCCGAGATAGACGGCCACTACCGCACCCTCGCCGACCGCCCGCACCGCGCGATTGGCGGCCTCTCCATGGGCGGCCACGGCGCGATGCAGCTTGCCATCAACAGCCCCGACCTCTTCGCGGTGGTGGGCGCGCACAGCCCGGCGCTGCGCACCTACGAGAACACGTTCGCGTTCTTCGGCGACCGCGCCTACTTCGATGCCCACAACCCGCTCGCCTTGTGCAAGAAGTACCCCAAAGTCGTCAGCCGCTTCAAGCTGTGGGTGGACATCGGGCGCGAGGATCCGTGGGCCGGCGCGGCCGAGGCGTTCCACGAGCAGCTCGTCCAGTTGGGTATCCCCCACACGTGGAACGAGTACGCCGGCGGCCACAGCGGCGACTACTGGGGCAATCACGCCGCCGAGTACCTCCAGTTCTACAGCGACTCCTTCGCCGATTGAGTAAAGGTCCCCGTGTGCCTCCTCCTGTCCCCCCGTCTTCGGGGGGATTTTGTTTAGCACGCTTCTTGCTACGGCAGCCCCGCCGCGGCCATCGCTGCTCTTCCCCAAGCTGGCCCTCAGTCTGTCCGGCTTCGAGACGGGCGTGGCCGTCATGCCGCTGGTCAAGGGGCGCGACGCGGATACGGAGGACAAGCCGGGCGGGCGCATCCGCAACACGTGCCGCCTTCTCATCATGAGCGTGTTTATGCTCTCCGGTGAGGGCGACGTGCCGCGCGTGACGCGGGAGGTGCTGCGGCAGGCGATTGAGGACCCGTCGCGCCGCCCGGCGATCCACGTCGCCGGTTGATAGGAACCGAGCGCCGCCATAACCGAAAAGAAGGCGAGGTGGATTTGCCTTTCGCGCCAAATTCATGAGAATCGTCAGCGTGCTCGTGAACGCCGTTGACCCCGCGAGGTAGCCCATGAATGGACACCCGACCGGCACGGTGACGTTTCTCTTCACGGATATTGAGGGCAGCACCCAGCTCTGGGAGCGGCAGGCTGCCGCGATGCGGGTGGCGCTTTCGCAGCACGATGAGCTGCTGCGGGGGGCCATCATCGCGCATGGCGGCTACGTCTTCAAGACCGTCGGCGATGCGTTCTGCGCTGCTTTTGCGACTCCAGCGGCCGCTCTTGACGCCGCTCTCGACGCCCAGCGTGGCCTGCGAGCGAGTGACGCGGCGGACGGCGCTGCCGCCGAGGGGGGCGTGCGGATTCGCGTGCGCATGGCGCTGCACACCGGCGCCGCCCAGGAGCGCGACGGCGACTACTTCGGCCCGGCCGTCAATCGCGTGGCGCGTTTGATGGCGGCCGGCTACGGCGATCAGATTCTCGTCTCGCTGCCCACCTCCGAGCTGCTGCGCGATCACCTCCCGGCGGGGGTCGAGCTGGCCGACCTCGGCGAGCATCGGCTGAAGGACCTGGCGCGGCCGGAGCGGGTGTACCAGGTCGTCGCGCCCGACCTGCCGAGCGGGTTCCCGCCGCTCAAGACGCTGGACTCGCGCCTCAACAACCTGCCCACGCCGCCGACGCCGTTGGTCGGGCGCGAGGCGGAAGTCGTGGTCATCGAGGGGCTTCTTGTGCGCCCCGACATCTCCCTAGTTACCCTGACCGGGCCGGGCGGCACGGGCAAGACGCGGCTGGCGATCCAGGCGGCGGCGAATCTGCTGAACTGCCCCCTGCCCGACGGCGCTGGGGAGCTATTCGAAGACGGCGTTTTTTTCGTCGCGCTTGGCCCCGTCCACGATCCGGCCGTCGTCGTCTCTACCATTGCCCAGGCGCTGCACATCCGCGAGGCGGGCGGCGGTCCGCTCCTCGACAACCTCAAGAGTTATCTGCGCGGCAAGCGCCTCCTGCTCGTGCTCGACAACTTTGAGCAGGTCGTGGCCGCGGCTACCGTGGTCACCGACCTGCTGACCGCGTCCCCCACGCTCAAGGTGCTCGTCACCAGCCGCATCGTGCTCCAACTGCGCGGCGAGCACGAGTTCGCCGTCCCGCCGCTGGGCGTTCCCGACCTCTGGCGGCTGCCCCCCAGCGTGCCCGTCGCGGCGGCGATCCGCGACAACGACGCCGTGCGCCTGTTCGTCGAGCGCGCCCAGGCCGTCCGCCCCGACTTCACCCTGAACGCCGACAACGCCCTGGCGGTCGCCCAGATCTGCCTCCAGCTCGACGGCCTGCCGCTGGCAATAGAGTTGGCGGCGGCCCGCACCCGCGTTCTGACACCGCCGGCGCTCCTCCAACGTCTCAGCAGCCGCTTGAAGCTCTTGACCGGCGGCTCGCGGGACCTACCGGAGCGGCAGCAGACGCTGCGCAACACGATTGACTGGAGCTACGACCTGCTCGAACCGGGCGAAAAAGCCCTGTTCCGCCGTCTGGCCGTCTTCGTCGGCGGCTTCTCCCTCGATGCTGCCGAGGTTGTGTGCAACCCGGACGGCGGCCTGGATGTCTTCGACGGCATCGGCTCCCTGGTCAAGCAGAGCCTGCTGCGGCAGGTCGAGGGAGTCGGGGACGAGGCGCGCTTCTGGATGCTGCGCGTGATTCGGGAGTATGCCCTGGAGCGCCTGGCAGCCGACGGCGACGAGGGCGGCGGGGTGAGCGGCCACGAAGCGGATGTGTTCCAACAGCGCCACGCCGACTTCTTCATCGCGCTCGCCGAGACGACCCAGCCGCAACTAATCGGCGCGGAGCAGCTCGTCTGGCGCGACCGTCTCGACGAAGAGCACGATAACATGCGCGCCGCGTTGCGCTGGCTGCTGGACCGCCAGGACGCCGCGCAATCCCTGCGCCTCGTCGCGGCGCTGGGGCAGTTTTGGGAGTGGGCCGGCTTTCTGGCGGAGGGCGGCCGCTGGCTGGACATGGCGCTGACCCTGGGCGCGAGCGCCGCGGCGCCGCCCGACCTCAGGACCAATGCCCTGAACCCGGCGGCGTGGCTGGCGTTCTTGCGGGGCGAGTATGACGCCGCCGAGCGGCTGGCCGACGAGGCGCTCCGCCTGTCGGAGACGACTGGCAGTCTGCTCGCCCGGGCGCGGGCTACGCGGACGCTCGGCAGCGTAGCTATGGTGCGCTCGGATGTCTTGAAAGCGCGCAGTCTGTACGAAGAGAGCCTGGCGCTCTCGCGGCAGATCAACGACCTCGAAGGGATCGCCGGCGGACTTAACAACGTGGCGCTCACCCACGGCGTCCAGGGTGACGGCGACTATGCCGACAGGCTTTTTGCCGAGGCGGTCGCCGTCGGCCGGCAGATGCAGGACATCCGCGTCCAGGCGCGGACGCTCCAATTCTGGGCCGCGCTCTCGTATCTGCGCGGCAACGAGGCGGCAGCCCAGGAACACGTGCGCGACGCGCTTGTGTTGCTGCAACGCATCGGCGACATCTGGTACATCATGCTGTGCCTGCTCATCAGCGCCGGCGTGCTCAGCCGTCGGCATCAGGCCGCGCCGGCCACGCGGCTCCTGGCGGCCTTCGAGGCCTGGCGCACGTCCATCGGTATCGCCACCATCGGCCCTTACCAGATGGCGTATGACGAGGCCGTCGCCGCCGCTCACGCCTCCCTCGACGACGCCCGCTTCGCCTCCGTCTGGGCCGAGGGCCAGGCCATGACGCTGGACGAAGCCATCGCCTACGCCCTCGACCCGCCACAAGACGTGTAAGGAGACGCGCCGCGCCGCACTCTAACGTCTATACCTATCCCACTAAAAGTCTCATCTACTTCTAACGCCGCCCTGTCAAACATCGGACGCGGCGAATTGACATTGCTCCGGCCTCCGACTAACATTCAAGTGGCAGGATCATCACCCGGCGCAGGAAGGGGCAATTTGTCGCATGGTCAGTGAGGTCACGGTGGCCGTCGGTTGGACAGACGGACGGCCCGTTCGCCGCGTTGGCATCCTCCATCACCCTCACAAACCGGCTACCCTCGATGTCGCCGAGGAGCTATCGTCGCTCATCATCCAGGCAGGCGCGGTTCCGCGCCGCTGCTCGGAGCTGGAGTGCGACGACCTGGGCGATGTGTCTGACCTGGACCTCATCGTCACCCTGGGTGGGGATGGAACGATGCTGCGGGCCGCGCGGCTGGCCGCCCCCTACGGCGTCCCGCTGCTCGGCGTCAACTTCGGCCGCCTCGGCTTCCTCACCGAGCTGCACCCGTCGGACGCCATCTCCGGCGTCAAGCGCGTGCTGGCGGGTGACGGGCGCATCGAGCAACGCACGATGGTGCGCGGGGAGGTCTGGCGCAAGGGCGCTCGAATCCTGCGTAGCGATGGTCTCAACGAGGGTTTCGTCGGCCGCGCCACCCTCCGCGCCGTGCGCCTGACGTTGCGCGTGGACGGCGGGGACGTGGCGAGCTTCCTGGCCGATGGGCTGATCATCGCCACGGCGACAGGCTCAACGGCCTACGCTGCCGCCGCTGACGGCCCGATTCTCGGCCCCGACACGCCGGCGTTCGTCATCGTGCCCGTGGCGGCCCATCCGTCGCCGATTCGGGCCTTGGTGGCGCCGGACACGGCGCGGATCGAGGTCGAGCCGCTGGAGGGGGCGCCGGTGGTGCTATCTATTGATGGGCAGACGAGTTTCGGTCTCGCGCCAGGCGATCGGGTGGTGCTGGCAAAGAGTCCGGCGACTGTAAAGTTTGTGCGTTTGACGCCACCTAACGAATTCTACGCGACGCTATTGGAACGGTTGAGATGAGTACCTCTGGAACACATAGTACACATAAAGATGACCTGGAGCTGTCCACGCTGCTCCAGCAGGGCGCGGCGGCGGCGCGGGTCGGCGACACGGCGGAGGCGGAGACCCTGTTCCGCAAGGCCGTGGACGAGTACCCCTACAGCGCCGACGCCTACCTGGCGCTGGCCGGCGTAGTGACAGACATGGAAGAGAAGCGCAGCCTGCTGCAGCACGTCCAGAAGCTCAACCCGTCGAGCGAGGAAGCCAGGCTGGGGCTGGAGCGCATCGCGGCCAAGATCGGGCCATCGCCGGACGACGGCGCGGCGTCCAACGTTGAGGCGGTTCTGTGCGCGTGCGGCTCGGGCCGCATGACGGTGTTGCGCTGCGGGAAGTGCGGCAAGCCTATCTGCCCCAACTGCATGGTTCGGCACCCGGTGGGGCTGCGCTGCAAGGAGTGCGCGGCGGTCCGCAAGTCGCCGATCTACGACGTCAAGATTCGGGACTACCTGGTCGCCGGCGCCGTCGGCCTGGGGCTGTCGCTAGTAGCGGCGATTGCGATTCGCTTCTTCGGCGGACTGGCCGGCTTCTTCATTATCATCATCGGCCTGCCGATTGGCGCCGGTATCGCCGACGTCATGAGCCGGTCGGTGCGAATGAAGCGCGGCCTGGGCATGCAGATTCTGGCGGCGGCGTGCCTGATCCTGGGCGTGGGGCTGTCGTCGGTGCTCTTTGGCGGACGCATTTCGTTCAACACGATCACCCTGATGTTCGTCATCGCGGCGATCATCGGCGCGGTCGGGCGCTTGCGATAAGCCGCGGGAGGCGAGCATGAGCTGTCACATCTTGATCGAGCTGACCGACGCCCGGGGTGTTCAGGCCGTGCTGCACGCCCTGGAAAGTTACAAAGCTCGTTTGCGCGTCAGCAGTGAGCGTGGGCGTCGCCGTCTTGCCGAGTTCGAGGAGCGTTATGGCGTTGCGACGGACGAGCTTGTGGAGCGCCTAACCGCCGAGGACCTGGTTGGAGGTGACATGGATTACGTCGAGTGGGTCGGGGAAGCGAAACTCTTGGCCGGCGTCGAGGCCGAGTTGCGCGAGCTAGAAGATGCGCGCTACCAGCTTCCCTGATTATGCCCGAGACGTGACGAATGTGCTCAATCGGATTGTGGCAGCCAACCTGGGGCGTCTAGCGGATTTCCAGATTGATCAACGCTCTATGCTGCGCGGGCTTGTCGCTGGCATCCTTTTCTTTAACGATGAGTCACAACTGCATTTTCGTGAATACGTTGACCTGACTCTCGATCAGCATCGGATCATGTACGCCTATCACTACCAGGACGCCGCGAGCAAGATGGTCTTTCGGTACGACAACGCTGCCCATCGGCCGGCCTTGGCGGAACCAGAGCACAAACACACGATAGCGGGAGTCGTCCTGGCTGCCCCTCCGCCACTCGAGGACGTCATAACCGAAGCCCTCACGTATGTGAGTGAGGGTCTGTAGGAGGTGGGCATGAGCATTGACCTGGGCGCGTTCTACGCCAGCTTTGACGACCGCGTGCGCCAGGCGGTGGCTCACGCCTACGAGTACGCGCCCGCCGTTCGGCGACGGATGGACGAGGCGGGGCTGGCGCCGGACGACGTGGTCGCCGCCGCCGACCTCGACCGGCTGCCGATCCTCCGCAAGGACGACCTGCTCGCGTTGCAGCAGGCCGACCCGCCGTTTGGCGGCCTGCTCACTGCGCCTGTCGGGAGCCTGCGCCGCGTCTTCCAGTCGCCCGGGCCGCTGTACGAGCCGGAGCCGGCCGTCCCCGATCCGTGGCGCTGGGCGGATGCCCTGGAGGCAGCGGGTTTCGGAGCAGGCGACGTCGTCCTGGTGGCGTTTGGCTATCATCTCACGCCGGCCGGGGCGATGTTCGAGGAAGGGGCGCGGGCGCTGGGCTGCGCGGTCGTGCCGGGCGGTATCGGCAATCAGGAGCAGCAGGCGCAGGCGATGGTGGCCCTCGGCGTGAGCGGCTATATCGGCCTGCCGAGCTACCTCAAGGCGCTGCTGGAAAAGGCCGAGGCGCTGGGCCTGCCGCTGACCCAGACCCTCAAGAAAGCGTTCGTGTCCGCCGAGCCTCTGCCGCCCTCGCTGCGCGCGCTCCTCCAGGGCTACGGCGTCTCCGTCTTGCAGGGCTATGGGACGGCGGAGGCGGGGAACCTGGGCTACGAGATGGCGGTGGACGCAGGGTGGACGCTGCCGTGGGACGCCCTGGTCCAGGTGGTGGACATCAACAGCGGCCGGCCCCTCCCGCCGGGCGAGACCGGCGAGGTCGTGGTGACGCTGTTCGAGAGGACCTACCCCCTGATCCGCTTCGGCACGGGCGACCTGTCCGCGGTCATGGCGGAGTCGTGCCCCGTGACTGGGCGGCCGCGGCTCGTTGGCTGGCAGGGGCGAGCGGGCGACGCGGTCAAGGTGCGTGGGATGTTCCTGCACCCGCGCCAGGCCGGGGCGGTGCTGGCCCGCGTGCCGGGCGTGGCGCGCTACCAGTTCGTCATCACCCGCGCCGAGCACCTGGACCACCTGACCTGCCGCGTCGTGCCTGCGCCCGACGCCGACCCGGCCGCCCTGCGCGAAACGATCGCTGCGGCGATCCGCGACGGCCTCAAGTTCCGCGCCGATGTGGAAATGGTGGAGACGCTACCGGACGGCGCGCCGCCCCTGGTGGACGAGCGCACGTGGGAGTAGGCGCGTGGGAGTTGAACGCGAAGGCTGAGGGCAAGCGCCCTCAGCCTTCTGCTTTGAGGGGCGCAGGCACGGCGGCGCGGCCGGAGACGCCGAACACAAGGATGAGCCAGCCGACGAGCGCAATGGCGGCGCCGACGCTGAAGGCCATCGCCAGCCCCCAGCGCTGGTAGATGATGCCGAAGGCCAGCGACCCGCCCCCAATGCCAATGCCGTCGCTGAGGGCGCTGAACAGGGACTGGCCGGTCGCTTTCCACTCCGGCGGCGTCAACGTGTCCACATACGTGACGGCGGCAGCGTAGTACGCGGCGGCGGTCGCGCTGTGGAGGAATTGCAGGGGCAGGATGTAGATGGGGTTCGTAATCAGACTGTACAGGAGCCAGCGCAGCGGGACGGCCGCCGTGAAGATGACCAGAACGGTCTTGCCGCCGAAGCGGCGCATGAGCCAGGGCGTCGCCGCCATGAACGGCACCTCCAGCCCGGCCGCGATGCCCCACGCCGCGCCGATCATCCAGCCGGGCGCGCCCAGGTCCTTGAGGAACAGGGGCAGGTAGGCGCTGGCGAGGGGGTGGGTGAACTGGAGCGTGACCAGGGCCAGGCTGAACACCAGGAAGGCGGTGTTGCCCTTGGCGACGTGCCACGCCTCCCACCAGCGCGTGTTGAACCGCGCCTGGCTGCGCGGCAGACGCAGCGTCGCCAGCGTCGCGACCAACATGCCAGCGGCGTAGATGTACACCGTCCAGCCGATGTGCGTGTCCACGACCCACCAGCCGACGAGGAGCGTGGCGATGGCGAAGGTGGCTGAGCCGACCATGCGAATCTGGGGGAACAGATCGCGCCGCCGCCCCAGCGCATCCAGGGTGATGGCATTGGCGACGGGCATGATGGGCGAGCGGAAGATGGTCAGGGCGAGCATGACGGCCATCGTGGCGGCGATGCCGGGCGCAAACGGGAGGAGCAGCGCCGTGAGCGCGGCGAGCAGGCACACCGTCGTCAGCAGCCGGCGCCGCACGCCGAGCGTGTCGGCCAGGACGCCCCAGACCGGCATGACGACCAGGGCGATGAGCGGCGTCAGGCCAAACAACAGCCCCATCTGAACGCCGTCGAATCCGGCCGCCGAGAGGTACAGCGCCAGGAAGGGGTAGAGCGCGCCGTAGGCAAGGTACTGCCAGCCGTAGAACGCTCGAAAGGGAAACAGTCGTGGGAGCGAGTGCATGCAGCGAGCCTTATACCCCCTCTGGCTCCCCCGTTGACGGGAGAGGAAGCGCCTCCTCGCCCCCCCGTTGACGGGGGGATGGGGGGTCTGATCGCGTAACAATAGCGCCAATCACCAGGGCAGGCAAATTCTGGCGCAACCGAGCGAAATTTAAGGTAAACCGCGCAAAACTCGCGCACAAAGCGATTGACACACGCCAAAAGATATGGTATGATGTGCACGGTTGAAGGTGATTCTGCGCGATAGGTGATTGATTGTGAGCGCTACGGCTGCTCGTCTCATCGGGGCACGATCTCAGGACCTCCTGCGCTTCATTGAGGAGCGCGGGCAGGTGAGCGTCTCTGAGGTGTGCGAGCGCTTCCGCATCAGCGAGGCGACGGCGCGGCGTCACCTGGCGCTCCTGGCCGAACGCGGCGAGATCGAGCGCGTCCACGGCGGCGCCATCGCCGCGCAGCCGATGTCGCCCGACCTGCCCCTCCACGAGCGCTCGCAGCAAGAGGCCGTGGAGAAGGTGGCGATTGGCCGAGCGGCGGCGGCGCTCATCGGCGACGGTGAGACGGTGTTCCTCGGCAGCGGGACGACGGTTTACCAGATCGCGCTGAACCTCCAGGACCGCAAGGGCCTGACGGTGATTACCAACTCGGTGCCGGTGCTGTCGGCCCTGAGCCAGATTCCCGCGATCACCCTGATCTGTCTCGGCGGTATCCTGCGCCACACCGAGATGTCGCTCATCGGCCATATCAGCGAGATGGCCCTGAGCCAGCTTCGCGCCGACAAGGTCATCCTGGGCGTGCGGGCAGTGGACCTGGAGCACGGCCTGACCAACGATTATCTTCCGGAGACGACGACCGACCGCGCCATCCTGGGCATCGGCCGCGAGATCATCATCGCCGCCGACCACAGCAAGTGCGCCCGCGTCTCGACCTCGTTCGTCGCGCCGCTGCGCCAGATGCACACGTTCGTGACCGACTGGCGCACGCCGCCGGAGTTCGTGGACGCGATTCGCCAGCGCGGCATTCGCGTCGTGCAGGCGAGCCAGGACTGAGCAAGCCGCGAGCGGCATTGACAACGGCGGTCGCGGGGACTAAAATCGTGACCTGTTGCGCCCGACGAACCCCACTATGATGTGAGGAGGCAGTGTGGCTACGGTAGCGACCCCACAAACCCAAGCACGAGTCGGCTTCAACCTGCGCCGCTGGGCGCGCTCGGTTTGGGATAGCTATCTGTTCCGCCGTATCCTCAAGGCGCTGTTCACCGTCTGGTTTGTCACCACGCTGCTGTTCTTCCTCGTGCGGCTCATGCCGTCGAACCCCATCGAAATCTACATCACCGAGCTGATGAGCACGTATAGCCTCTCCTATACCGATGCTCGGAGCCAGGCCGCGGCCCTGTTCGCGCTGGACCTGGATGCGCCGCTGTGGCAGCAGTACATCACCTACATGGGCCAGCTGCTCCACGGCAACCTGGGCACGTCGCTGCGCAGCCCCGGCACGCCGGTGACCGCCATCATCGCCCAGTTCCTGCCATGGACCGTGTTCAGCATAGGCACGGCGCTGATCATCAGCGTCATCATCGGCGTGGGCCTCGGCATCGTGATGGCGTATGGCCGCGAGGGGTGGTTGGACAACATCCTCTCGGCGTTCGCGTCCATCATGAGCAGCATCCCCAACTATATCATCGGCATCCTCATCATCGTGTTCGTCGCGGTGCAGTGGAAGTGGCTCGACATTGCCCGGGTACGCGGCTCCACGTCGCCGGGCATCGTACCCGGCTTCACGCCTGAGTTCATCTTCGACATCTACTATCACGCCTTCCTGCCCATCCTGACCTACGTCCTGGCGACAGTCGGCTTCTGGATGCTGACCATGCGCAACAACACGCTGGCGACACTGGGCGAGGACTACGTGACGGTGGCGCGGGCGCGCGGCCTGAGCGACAACCGCATCGCCACGGCGTATGTCGGGCGCAACGCCGCGCTGCCGCTGGTCACGGCCTTCGCCATCGCCCTGGCCTCGGTGGTCGGCGGCGCGGCGGTCATCGAGGAGCTGTTCCGCTACCAGGGCATCGGGTCGGTGCTGGTGCAGTCGGTCATTCAGCGCGACTACCCGGTGATGCAGGGCTGCTTCCTGGTGTTTACGTTCGCCGTCATCCTGGCGAACCTGGTCACCGACCTGTGCTACGGCTGGCTCGACCCGCGCATTCGCCTCAGCGGAGGAGAATAACCCATGGCTGCTACGACCGTCGCGCCCAGTTCGTCGCCCCTCAAGGCCATCATCAGGGTATTCTCCAGCATCTGGGGCGCGATTCGCGCCCTGGCCCGCAACCGCATCGGCCTCCTCGGCCTGATCGGCGTCGGCACGATCCTGTTCATCACCTTCATCCTGCCGTACTTCATCGGGCTGGACGACAAGGTCAAGGTGGACCAGATTTACGCGCCGCCGACCTGGCAGCACCCCTTCGGCTTCGACAGCCAGGGCCGCGACGTGTGGACGCAGATTATCCACGGCGGGCGGCAGCTCCTGCTCATCGCCCTCGGCGCGGCCGTCGTCTCGACGCTGCTCGGCGCCGGGCTAGGCGGGTTCAGCGGCGTCATGGGCGGCCGGGTCGATTCCTTCCTGATGCTGATCACGGACGTGTGGCTGACGATCCCGCTCCTGCCGCTGCTCATCGTGCTGGCCGCGTTCATTCGGGTGAACAACCCGCTGGTTCTCGTCCTGGTGATTGGCTTTCTGAGCTGGGCCGGTCTGACGCGCGCTGTGCGCTCACAAGTCTTATCCATCAAGCAGCGCGACTTTGTCGAGGCGGCGCGGGTGCTGAACCTGGGCACGAACCACATCGTGTTCCGCGAGGTTCTGCCCAACATGATGAGCTACATCACCATCAACTTTATCCTGGCGATCACGGCGGCGGTGTTCTTCCAGACGGCGCTGGTGTTCCTGGGCCTGGTGCCGGTGAGCACCAACGACTGGGGCGTGATGATTCGCTTCGCCTACACGCGCGGCGCGATCTTCTCGAAGGATAGCTTCTGGTACATCATGGCGCCCGTGCTGGCGATCGCCCTGTTCCAGCTCAGCCTGGTGGCCCTGGAGCGCGGCATCGCCGAGGTGTTCAACCCGCGGCTGCGGGCCTAAGCCCCTCACCCCCCTTCCCCCTCTCCCACAAGGAGGGAGGGGGAGAAGATCGACCGGCTGCATGAGAGGATGAGCATGCCAACACCGCCCAAGTACGATGACTGGCCTGAGATACCGAGCGACGTGGTGCTCGCCATCCGCGACCTGAGCGTGGACTACCAGGCGCGGCGCGGCCTCGTGAAGGCGGTGCGCAACGTCAGCTTCGACCTGCGCCGCGGCGAGAGCATCGCCCTCGTCGGGGAGAGCGGCTGCGGCAAGACGACGCTCGGCACAGCGCTGGTGCGCCTCCTGGTGAAGCAGGCCACGATTCGCACCGGCCACATGTACTATCAGCGCGGCGAGAAGAAGCTCGATGTGGTGAGCATCACTCAGGAGGAGTTGCGCCAGTATCGTTGGGCGGAGTGCGCCATGGTGTTCCAGGGGGCGCAGAACGCGTTCAACCCGGTGCTGCGCATCAGCGAGCAGATGTACGACACGGTGCGCGCTCACGGCCCGGCGACGAGGGCCGAGGTGCGCAAGCGCGGCATGGAGCTGCTGCGCATGGTGCAGCTCGACCCGGGCCGCGTCATTGACGCCTACCCCCACGAGCTAAGCGGCGGCATGCGCCAGCGCGTCCTCATCGCCATGAGTTTGCTGCTCAACCCGCAGATTCTCATCCTCGACGAGCCGACGACTGCCCTCGACGTCATCACGCAGCGCACCATCATTGACGTGCTGCGCAAGCTCAAAAACGAGTTGGGCTTCTCGATGATCTTCATCACCCACGACCTGTCGGTGGCGGCGGAGCTGGCGGACCGCATTGCCACGATGTACGCCGGCACGATCATCGAGCTTGGCCCGGTGGACAGCATGTTTTATAACCCCGGCCACCCCTACACGGCGGGACTCATCCACGCTGTGCCGACGGTCACCGGCGCGTACGAAGAGCTGACATCGGTGGAAGGCTCGCCGCCGGACCTGATTGACCCGCCGGCCGGGTGCAAGTTCAACCCGCGCTGCGAGTACCTGATAGATGCCTGCCGTGCCGACGAGCCGGCGCTGACCCTGGTCGGCCCGTCCCAGCTCGCGGCGTGCATTCGCACCGACGTGGTGCGCGCCGACCTGGGTCAGCGCGGCCTGATCCACCCGGAGCTGATCGGCATGGCGCGGTAGCGAGTGGTACATGTGTCCTGCTCGCGGCGGGGTGACAACCCCACCGCGCGACGGAGGCGCTGGAGATGGCTCTCCAGCGCGAGCACAGATGCAGGCTACGGAGTCATTGCGAGGAGCGCGTCAGCGCGACGAAGCAATCTCGCTATGGGCGAGAGCAACACTTTATCAGATGGACTACCTTCCGGCAGGGCGAGAGATTGCTTCGCTACGCTCGCAATGACGGCTTCTCCGTCCACAGTGGGTATTGCGTAAGTTGCGCAAGGAAGGCACGATGGGCAGCGAGACATTGCTCCAGCTCGACAACATCACCCAGATATTCACCTGGCACAACAAGCCCGTGCGCGCCGTGGACGGCGTGTCGCTGAGCGTCGGCGAGGGCGAGACGCTGTGCCTGGTGGGCGAGAGCGGCTGCGGCAAGACGACTGTCGGCAAGATTGCCTGCGGCCTGCGCAAGCCGACCGCCGGGCGGGTGCTGTATCACGGCAAAGACATCTGGGCGATGAGTAAGTCGGAGTTCAATAACTACCGCCTGGCCGTCCAGATCATCCACCAGGACCCGTATGCCTCCCTCAACCCGGTGCAGACTGTGAACCAGATTCTCGGCGCGCCCCTGGAACGTCACAACCTCGTCAAGAATCGGACGCAGCTCCGCGACCGGATCTACGAGCTGATGGACACCGTCAACCTGACGCCGATTGACGACTTCTACGACAAGCACCCGCACCAGCTGAGCGGCGGCCAGCGCCAGCGTCTGTCCATCGCCCGCGCCCTGACGGTCAACCCGAGCGTCATCATCGCCGACGAGTCAGTTTCGATGGTGGACGTGTCCATCCGCGTCAGCCTGCTCAAGACGCTGGCGAGCCTGCGGGACCGGCTCGGCGTGGCGTTCCTGTTCATCACCCACGATCTGGCGGTCGCCAAGTACTTCGCGTGGCAGGGCCGCATCGGCGTGATGTACGTGGGGCGCGTGGTCGAGTTGGGCCGCACGCCCGACGTCGTGAATGATCCGCAGCACCCATACACCCGCGCCCTGCTGGGCGCTGTGCCGGAGGCCGATCCCAACCTGACCCGCACCAAGGAGCGTATCGCTCTGCGGAGCCAGGACATTCCGAGCCTGCTGGCGCTGCCGCCGGGCTGTACGTTCAACCCGCGCTGCCCGCTGTTCGTCGAGGGTACGTGCGACCGAATCGAGCCGGCGCTGCTCAAGACCCGCGAAGGCCACGAAGTCGCGTGCCACGTGGCGACGGGCGCCGTTGTGGAGCGGGAGCGGGTCGCGTGATTAGCCCCATGCTCGGCCAGGCGGCGTTCAGCGTCGCCGTCTTTGTCACGATCTGCGCCCTCGGGCTGCTGCCCTTCGAGAAGCCCGGCACGGCCGAGTTCGTGGCGACCGTCATTGCCGCCATTGTCGGCATCCTGGGGATCGTGTTCATCGCGATCATGGTGCGTGTCCAACGTCACTGATGATGCCCCCCATACAGGACCTGCATTCCCGTCCTGGGGCGCGTCGTGAACATAACCACCTCTCAGTCTCTCTTAAGGAGGAGAGTCACACATGAAAGGCAAACTGCTCGTTCTCGTGATTGCGCTGGCCGCGGTGGCCGTTTTCGCCGTGGCGTGCGCCCAGGCGCCGGCCGCCCCCGCGCCGGCGGCGCAGCAACCCGCGCAACCCGCGCAGCCCGCGCAGCCCGCGCAACCCGCGCAGGCCACGGCCGCGCCGGCTGCGAAGCAGGCTGAGGCCCCCAAGGCCACCGAGGCCCCGAAGGCTGCGGCCGCAGCGACCGCCGCTCCCGCGGCGGCGGCCAAGACCACCAGCGGTGGCAAGGAGTTCCACGGCGCGTGGCCGTATGTTCTGCCGCCGACGGGCCACTACAACCAGTTCGTCACCAGCTTCATTCTGAACGGCGGCATCTACGACTACGTCGTGCTGCCCCCGCTGGCGCTGTACGACTGGGCCAACAGCAAGTTCATTCCCTACCTGGCGACAGAGTGGAAGAATGAGCCGGGCGACTGGTTCACCGTCAAGCTGCGCGACGGCGTCAAGTGGACCGACGGTAGCGACCTCACCTCGGCCGACGTGGTGACGACGTTCAACCTGGCTCGCCTGATGGGTCAGTCGGTCTGGAAGTACATTGACAAAGTCGAAGCCCCGGACAAGAGCACCGTCCGCTTCCACTTTAGCAGCCCGACCAGCGTCGCGCCGCGCTTCATCCTGCGCCAGACGCTCATCAACCCCAACTCGGTCTACAAGGAGTGGGGCGACAAAGCGGCGGCCCTTTTCGCCGCCGGCAAGACGCAGGACTCCGACGAGGTCAAGGCGCTGCGCAAGGACTTCACCGAGTTCCGCCCCAAGGAGCTGGTCAGCAGCGGGCCGTACAAGCTCGACCCGGCCAGCGTGACTTCTTCCCGTCTCGACCTGGTCAAGCATCCGCAGGGCCTGTTCGCCGACAAGGTCGGTTTCGACAAGCTCGTCCTGTTCAACGGCGAGACGCCGGACATCACCCCGGTGATGATGAGCAAGGACGCCGACTATGCCACCCACGGCTTCCCGCCGGCGACGGAGAAGGCGTACCTTGACAACGGCATCCGCATCATTCGCCCGCCGACGAACAGCGGCCCGGCCCTGTTCTTCAACTACACCGACAAGAACCTGGCTAACCCGGCCGTCCGCCAGGCGATGGCCTACAGCATCAAGCGCGACGAGAACGGCGCCGTCTCCCTCGGCAAGTCCGGTATCGCCAGCAAGTACCTGACCGGCTTCTCGGACAACTCCGTGCCGACGTGGCTGAGCGCCGACGATATCGCCAAGCTGAACCAGTACCCCTACGACCTCAAGAAGGCCGAAGAGGTGATGACCAAGGCTGGCTACAAGAAGGGGAGCGACGGCTTCTGGCAGGACCCCAGCGGAAAGACGCTCGAGTGGGAGCTGACCGCGCCGGCCGAGTTCGCCGACTGGTCCGCCGCCGCCGAGAACCTCGCCAAGCAGCTGACCGATGGTGGCTTCAAGACCACCTTCCGCGGCGTCCAGTTCCAGCAGCACAACCAGGACGTGCAGCAGGGCAAGTTCCAGCTCGCCATCCGCGGCTGGGGCGCCGGCAACCCGCACCCGTTCTTCGCTTACGAAGCCGACATGCTGACCTACAACCCGCCGCTGTCGCCGGGCCAGGGCATGAGCTTCCCGTTCAAGCAGCAGATGGACGGCAAGGACGTGGACCTGACCGATATGATCAAGGCGACCGCCGTCGGCGCGACCGACGCCGAGCAGAAGCCGGCCGTCACCAAGATGGCGCAGACCTTCAACCAGCTCCTGCCGATCATCCCGCTGTGGGAGCGCTACGGCAACAACGCCGCCGTCGAAGGCGTGCGCGTCGCCAACTTCCCGCCCGACAGTGACCCGATCTGGAAGAACGCGCTGTACGGCGACAACCCGGTCGTGATTCTGCTCATGGACGGCCGCCTGAAGCCGAAGAGCTAACTCGCGTTTGGCATGTACGTAGGGACGATCCCTCGTGGTCGCCCTGGCGCTGAGGGTAGCCACGAGGGCTACCCCTACCAGTCACATTTGATAGTGCACATGTGGGAGCCTGAGGGGAATCAGACCCCTCAGGCTCCTGGCGCAATTCGACAATAGAGCTTTCGTACCTCGGAGCACAACCTATGACCAAACCCCTAGAAATGGCGCTGCTCGGCGCAGGCAACCGCGGCTACTACGCCTACGGTCCGTATGCCCTCGCTTTTCCGGAGCAGCTCAAGTTCGTGGCCGTCGCGGAGCCGGACGATGTCAAGCGCGAGCGCTTCGCCACGGCGCACGCCATCCCGGCCGAGCGCCAGTTCGCCTCGTGGGAGGACCTGCTGGCGCAGCCGCAGTTGGCCGACGCCGTCCTCAACTGCACCATGGACCGCGACCACATCGCCTCCTCCCTGGCCGCCCTCACCGCCGGCTATGACATGCTGCTCGAAAAGCCGATGGCGGCGACGGCCGAGGAGTGCGTGCACATCGTCCAGGCGGCGGAGCGCACCGGCCGTCTCGTCCAGGTGTGCCACGTCCTGCGCTACGGCCCGTTCTTCTCGACCCTGGCGCGCATCGTTCAGTCGGGGCGGCTAGGCGAGATCGTGAGCGTCAACCACAACGAGAACCTGTCCTACCTGCACATGGCCCACAGCTTCGTGCGCGGTAACTGGGGCAACGCCGAGCGCGCGGCGCCGATGATCCTGGCGAAGTGCTGCCACGACCTCGACTACCTGACCTGGCTGATGGAGAGTCCGGCCGCGACTCTGTCCTCGGTGGGGACGACGCAGGTGTTCCGCAGCGACCGCGTCGGGCCGGAGATTCCGGATCGCTGCCTCGACGGCTGTCCCATCGAGGAGACGTGCGGCTACTACGCGCCGCGGGTGTACCTGGGCGAGAAGCTCAACTTCATGCGCAAGACCATCTCGCCGGACACGAGCTACGAGGCGCGCCTGCGCGCTCTGGAGACGGGGCCGTATGGCCGCTGCGTCTACCGCTGCGACAACACCGTCGTGGACCACCAGGTTGTGAGCATGCTGTTCCCGTCGGGCGCGTCGGTGACGCTAACGATGCAGGGCTTCTCGAACGTCGAGGGGCGCACGACGCGCATTGACGGGACGCGGGCCACGCTGCACGCCGACGAGCCGAGCAACGAGATCCGCATCTACGACCACCCGGCCCTGGATGCGCCCTCGCAGCTCGTCGAGGTCATCCGCCCGGAGATACCGGAGAGCGGCCACGGCGGCGGCGACTTCACGCTGATGGCGGCGTTCATCAAGACGCTGCGCGGCGGCGAGCCGGCGCTGACGACGGCTCGCGCGTCGCTGGAGAGCCACCTGATGGCGTTCGCAGCGGAGGAGGCGCGGCTGACACGGAGCGTGGTGGTGATGGACGAGTACCGCGCGCGCGTCGAGCGCGAGGCGCTGGCCCTGGCATAGAAGGCGCATTGCTCACAGCTGGGTCCGAAGAGGAAAGGAACGCAAAGACGCAAAGACGCAAAGGGATAAGAACAGGATTTTGCTCTTCCTTTGCGCCTCTGCGCCTTTGCGTTGCCGCTGTCACTCTGAGCGATAGCGAAGAGTCCCCGACCGGGCCGGGATGCTTCGTTGCACTCAGCATGACACCTAATCCACCTTCGACGGCATGTCGGGGGCCTGGCCGAGCCAGCCCTGGACGACCGGCGGCAGGTTCTCGAAGCCGACCAGCGCTACCAATTCCATCAGGTGGTGGAAGCCGACTTCCCAGAGCAGCACCTGCTCCCGCATGGGGTAGGTGGACACGTCGCGCCCACCCGACTCGATCCAGGCGATCGCGTCGTCGTGGTGCGCCAGGGCCGTGTCGTAGTAGCTCAGGCTCAGGGCGATCTCGGCGCGTTTCGACACGGCCAGCCACAACTGCTCGAACTCGGCGCGCATGGCAGCGAGCGCCGCGCGCTGTGCCTTCAGGCGTCCGATGAGCGGCGTCATGTCGCGGCCGTCCTGGAGCGCGGCGCGGCTTTCCTGGGTCAGCGCGACCTTCGCGGCGGCGAAAGCGACCTGGTAGGCGGCGAAGGACAGCTCGTGGCGCAGCGTTTCGTCGGGCAGGGACGCGAAGACGGGCAGGGCTTCGGCGGCGGCGGCGGCCAGCTCCTTGACGACGTCGGCCGGGATGTCGGCGGTGCGGCCGGCGAGGGGATCGTCGAAGATGGCGTAGACGGCGTCTGAGCGGTTGTGGGCGCGAATCGCCGGTTGCAGCATGGCCTTGCCCAGGCGGCGGATCGCGGCGACGACGCGGCCGGAGAGGTCGCCGTAGACCAGGGGGCCGACATGGCGGTCGAAGTCCGCCGGCTCGGTCGCGCCGCCGGTCCACGCCGTCTCTGCGCCGAAGGCGTAGAGGTAGAGGGAGGCTTCGGGCTGCTGGTAGTGGCCGTAGTCGCCCCACTCGGTGTTGAGCATGCCGACGGCGCCGGCGGCGATGCCCGCCCGCGTGTAGCCGCGAATGTTGCCGAGGGCGTTGTCAATGCGCGGGAACGTCGTGTTCCAGGCGGACACGCCGGGGCAGACCATGAAGCGGCGGCCGGCCCTGGCGATGGCGTCAATCGTCGGGTAGGTGGGCTGGCTCTCGTACCACCAGTCGAGTAGGATGACGTCGTCGGGGATCTCCGGGATCAGCTCAGGGTACTCGTTGATGATGTCGGCCCAGACCTGGATGCGGCGGCCATGCTTCGCCGCCAGCTCGCGCAGGCGCAGGATGTGGTCCAGGTAGAGGCGGCCCTTGCCGCGCTCGGCCGCCAGCGCCGCCGACTGGCCGAGGCCGTGATCTATGGTCTCGTCGCAGTCAACGTTGAGCTGCATGGAGGTGAAGTTGGGCAGCATCTCGCCGTACCACTCGTCGAGGAGCCGGTAGGTCTCCTCGTTGTCCGGTGTCAGCGACCACGGCCATACGGTCTCGGAGAGGTGCTTGTACTGGTCGAGGGCCAGCAGGGAGCGGTGGTGGCCGTAGGACTGGAGGTTAGGGACAAGCTCGACGTGGCGCTCGCGGCAGAAGGCGTCCAGCTCGCGGATCTCGGCCGGCGTCAGCGCGCCGACGGACTCGGCGAAGTCGGCGTGGCGGCTGAACACAAAGGTGTGCTCGACGTACAGCTGGAACTGGTTGATCTTGTAGTGAGCGAGGAAGGCGGCCACGCGCTTGAGGTAGTCCAGGCGCGGGACGCGGCCGCGCGAGACGTCGAGCATGAGACCGCGATGCGCCAGGACCGGCCTGTCCTCGATGCGCAACGCGGGCAGCAGGCGGCCCCCGGTCTTGAGCGCCTGGCTGAGGGTCTGGACGCCGTAGAACAGCCCGGCCTCGCTCTCGGCCGTGATCACGACGCCGCCCGCGCCGATCTCCAGGACGTAGCCCTCCGGCCCCTGGCCTGTCTGGCCGAGGGCGAGGCGAATGGCGTTGTCGGCGTCGTCGGACGGGGCCTCGATAGGGAGGGTCAGGCCGGTGACGCGCTGAACCGCGCCGGCGAGGTCGGCGGCGGCGAAGCGAGTCGCAGCGCTGGCGTCGGGGGCAACAAGGATGCGGGTCGCGGCGGTCAGGGGGAAAGCGCCGTGTCGCCTCTCGATGAGGCTCGGCTCAGGAATGAAATGCAAATCGGGCATGGGGAGTCACTCCATTGTGGGATTGTGATGCTATTGTAGGAGGAAATGCCGCGTGACGGAAATTGCAGACAACGCTGCGGCAGCGCAGCCGCCCCTGGTGGTCGGGGTAGATGTCGGCGGCACGAAGACGGCGGCGGCGGTCGTGGATGCGAGCGGCCGCCTGTTCGGGCGCACGCAGACCGCGACGCAGCTCGGCGGCGCGGAGCCTACCCTGCGCGGCGTGGCCGCGACGATCCACACAGCGGTGGCGGCGGCGGGCGTGGCTCTCTCGGACATCACGGCCGTCGGCCTGGGTGTGCCGGGTAAGGTGGACCCGGTGCGCGGCCTGGGGGTGTACTCGGTCAACGTGGGCTGGCACGACGCCCCCGTCGTCGCCTACCTCTCCGATGCCCTGGGCCGGCCGTGCGCCGTCGAGAACGACGTCGGGGCGGCGGCGCTGGGCGAGAGCCACTACGGCGCCGGGCGCGGCGTGGCGGCGATGGTGTACCTGAGCCTCGGCACGGGGATTGCGTCGCGGCTGGTGCTGGACGGCAAGCTCTACCGTGGGATGAGCGGGCTGGCGGGGGAGATCGGCCACACCGTGTTCGACCCGCGGGGGCCGCTCTGCAAGTGCGGCGCGCGCGGCTGCCTGGAGGCCATCGCGTCGGGGCCGGGGATCGCGGCGCGGGGACAGGCGGCGGTGGACGAGTGGCAGCCGACGCAACTGGCGGAGATGGCGAATGACGCGGGCGGCCCTGTCACGACGCGCATGGTGTTCGAGGCGGCGGCGGCCGGCGACGCCGTGGCGCAGGGCATCGTCGAGGCGACGGGCGTGACGCTGGCCGAAGCCGTCCAGCAGCTCATCATGTTCTTCGACCCGCAGCTCGTCGTCCTGGGGGGCGGATTGGTCGGCGTGGGCGATGCCCTCACCGCGCCCATCTACCAGGACCTCGCCCGCCGCGCTGCCGAGTCGACGACGTTCGCGGAGATGTACGCGCCGCAGAAGGTGCGCCTGACGGCGCTGGGCAACGATGTGGCCCTCCTGGGCGCGGCGGCGCTGGTCGCGCCATAGCGGGGACGATGGGGCGCATGAACGTCAGGACCACGAAAGTGGCGAAAGGCCGCGAAAGACACGAAAGTGGGTCATGCACCGGCGTTTACCGGCCGCGCGGGTGAACATCGCTGTCACCCCGAACGCCAGGTCCGCCCGCCGCTGAAGCAGCGGGCTACGGGTGCAAGCCTGAGAGGCTGCCACTCTGTCTCCCCTAGCCCCTTGGGCTTGCATGAGTAGCCGTAGGCTTGAGCCTACGGCGACCGTCCGCCGCGAGCAGCCCAGGGCTTATATTCAGGAGGGGACGCGCGGGGACTCTCTTTTCGCGCCTTTCGTGTTCTTTCGTGCTTTTCGCGGTCCAATCGTTTTGCAAACTGCCGAAGTCCTATATGCTGGAAAATGGAGGTTATCTATATGGAAGTCATGTCTGGACAACATACGTATCAGGAAATCGTCGGGCAGGGGGAGGCGTGGGCGGCGAGCCTCGCGGCCGCCGGGGTCCGCGCCGCCGAACTGGGCAAGGCGCTCGATCCGTCGCGGGGCGACACGCTGTTCGTCGGCTGCGGCTCGACGTACTACCTGTCCCAGTCGGCGGCGGCCATCTGGCGCGCGTGGACCGGCTATCGCGCGACGGCCCTGCCCGCCTCCGAAGTATGGCTCTTCCCCGACCAGGCCCTGGCGCGGCCCGCGCCCGCGCTGCTCGTCGCCGTGTCTCGCTCCGGCGAGACGACAGAGACCCTGCGAGCCGTAGAGACGTACCAGACCCGCACCGAGGGCGACTGGCTGAGCGTCGGCTGCTACCCGAAGAGCAGCCTCGGCCGCCTGGCGCCGCTGTCGCTGATGACCGTCAAGGCTGAGGAGGAGAGCGTGGCCCAGACGCGCTCGTTCACCAGCATGCTCGTGCTGACCCAGGCGCTGGCCGGGCTGGCGGCGGGCTGGCCGGACCTGGAGCGGCTGGCCGGGCTGCCGGATGTGGTAAACGCCCTGATACCGGCCTACGAGCCGCTGGCGCGCTGGCTCGGCGAGACGGAGTCCATTGCCCGTTTCGTGTTCCTCGGCTCCGGCGCGAACTACGGGCTGGCGAACGAGGCCATGCTCAAGATGAAGGAGATGTCGCTCTCGCCGTCCGAGGCGTTCCACTTCATGGAGTTCCGCCACGGCCCGAAGTCTGTCGTCGGCCCAGACATGCTCGTCGTCGGCCTGGTGGGTGACGCGGCGCGAGAGCAGGAGGGCGCGGTGCTCCAGGAGATGCGCGACCTGGGCGCGAAGGTGCTGACGATCGCCGAGCGCGTCGAGGGGTTGCCCGCTGACTACGCCGTGGAGCTGAAGTCGGGCATGGACGCGATTGCCCGCGCGCCGCTCTACCTGCCGATTCTGCAACTGCTGGCTTACTACCGGGCGACGGCGAAGGGCCTGGACCCCGACCGCCCGACCAACCTCGACGCCGTGGTGCGGCTCTAAGGAAACGATCTCATGATTGACTTTCATACCCACCCGATGCTGGTGCAGGAGATGGCCGACCGCCACCCTGAGCTACTGGCGGTGGCACGCGACGTGTTCTACATTGGCAATCGGTTGCAGCCACTGGAGACGTTCCACCTGCAGATGGACGTGGCCGGCATCGAGCGCGCCGTGGTCCTGCCGATTGACGCGACGACGGCACGCGGCGTCAAGCTCTACTCCAACGAGCAGATCGCCGAGCTGTGCCAGATGAGCAACAGGTTCATCGGCTTCGCCAGCGTGGACCCCCATAACCCGAACGCGCCGCAGGAGCTGGAAGCGGCGATCCGCGGGCTGGGGCTGCGTGGCCTGAAGCTCTCGCCGCCGACCCAGGAATTCTTCCCCCACGACCGCGCGAAAGCGTACCCGATCTATGAGGCGGCGCAAGACCTCGGCATCCCCGTCGTTATCCACTGCGGGATGAGCTGGGAGCCGAAGGCGAAGGCGAGCTGGGCGCAGCCGCTGTTCCTGGAGGACGTGGCCTGCGACTTCCCCAAGCTCAACATCGTCATCGCCCACATGGGCTGGCCGTGGGTGCTCGACAGCGTGATGCTGGCGCTGAAGTACCCCAACATCCACCTCGACACGGCGGCGCTGTACTTTGATAATCCCTGGGACTTCATCGCCTTCATGATGTCGAAGCAGGTTCCGCTGACCGTGTTCGAGCGCAGCCTGCGCCACCAGGTCGTCTTCGGCTCCAACTATCCGCGCGTCGAGATCAAGAACATGGTGCACGCGGTGAAGAAGCTGGGGCTGAGCGAGGACTGTCAGCATTTGATCTTCCAGGAGAATGGGGAGAAACTTATAGGGGAGCGTCCGGCATGATCATCAAACTGGAGAAACTGACGGTGCAGAGCCGCCGCGAGCAGGAGCTGATTGACGTGACGCCCCTGGTGGAGGAGGCCGTCGCCGCGAGCGGTGTCACGAACGGCCTGGTGAACATCATCAACCTCCACACGTCCGCCGGTGTCGTCGTGACCGAGGGCATCGAGTGCCTGGAGCGCGACGTGCTGGCGCACCTGGCGCGGCTCGCGCCGGAAGAGGGCGAGTACTGGCACAACCGCTACCTGGACTTCGACGGCCGCCTGGGCTTCAACGCCCACGCTCACCTGCGCAGCATCCTGAGCGGCTACTTTGCGATGTTTCCCATCGCCGATGGCAAGCTCATCAAGGGCGGCCGGCAGCGGGTATACTTCGCCGAGTACGACGGTCCGCTGAGCCGCGAGGTTCTGGTGCAGATTCTGGGGGAGTAGTATGTCTGCTGTGCAGGAGTTTGAGGCGCGCTATCCGTTCCCGCTGGACCCATTCCAGCGCGAGGCGATCCAGTACCTGGCCCACGACCAGTCGGTGTTCGTGGCCGCGCCCACGGGAACGGGCAAGACCGTCGTCGCCGAGTACGCTGTGTGGTCGGCGCTGAGCGCGAACCGCCGCGTCGTCTACACCACGCCGCTGAAGGCCCTCTCCAATCAGAAGTTCCGCGACTTCCGCGCCCAGTACGGCGCCGAGCGCGTGGGCCTGATGACCGGCGACCTGGTGGAGAACCCGACGGCGCCACTGGTGGTGATGACGACCGAGGTCTACCGCAACATGCTCCTGCAAGGCGACGAGGCGGACATCGCCTACGTTGTCTTCGACGAGGTGCACTACCTGGCCGACCGGGAGCGGGGGACGGCGTGGGAGGAGGCCATCATCCTCGCGCCGCCCTCGGTGTGCCTGGTGTGCCTCTCCGCCACGGTGCCGAACGCCATGGAGATCGCGGCGTGGCTCTCGGCGCTGCGCGGCGACGTGGCCCTGATCACGAGCGACTACCGCGTCGTTCCGCTGGAGTACCAGTACTTCGTGGACGAGGAGATGAGGCTCCTGGTGAGCAGCGACGGCCGCATTAAGCTGCGGGATCGCATCGGCGGCGAGTTGGCGCGCAGCCAGCGCGGCGGCTGGGTGCCGCGCGCCAACGGCACGGAGGGTCACGGCAAGCCCCACGCCATCCCGACGCCGCTGGAGATCATCAACGCCCTCGACGCGATGGAGCGCCTACCCGCGCTCTACTTCCTGTTCTCGCGCAAGCTCGTCGAGGACGCGGCGGCGACGTGCAAGACGCTGCTGCGCGTCGCCCACGCCGACGACCTGGTGGCGGCATTCGACGAGCGCATCGGCGCGCTCGACATCGCCGACCGCTCTATCAAGCAGGTCGCGGACCTGCGGGCGCTGTTGCCCTTCGGCGTCGCCTTCCACCACGCCGGTATCCTGCCCATTTTAAAGGTGTTCGTTGAGGAGCAGTTCGCCGCCAACCGCCTGCGCGCCGTCTTTGCCACGGACACCCTCGCCCTGGGCGTCAACATGCCCGCCCGCACCGTCATCATCGGCGAGGCGTCTAAGTACGACGGCGAGCGGCGGCGGATGCTCTTGCCCAACGAGCTGCGCCAGATGGCCGGGCGGGCCGGGCGGCGCGGCCTGGACACCCTCGGCACGGTCGTCATCCCCTACTCGCCCCTGGTGTCCGCCCAGCGCATGGCCGACCTGGCGACGGCCGAGCTGCTGCCGCTGGAGTCGGCGTTCGCGCCGGGCTACAACGCCCTGGTCAACCTGTGGCAGGACGACGTCGGCGACCGCCTTATGGTGGACCTGACGGCCGCCTCGCTGAAGCGGTTCCAGCGCGACGACGACATGGCGGACGCGGCCGTTCAGCGCTTCAAGGTGGCGCAGCGCGTCGAGCAGCTCAAGCTGCGCGCGGACTACGACGAGACGCGAGCGCGACGCTACTTCGATCGCATGGATGACCTGGACGACGAGATTGACCAGGCCAGCTACCGGGCGCGGCGCGGCGCGCGGCGCTTCGTGCGCCGCCTGGAGCAGGTGCTCGGCCAGTTTGGCTATGTGATCCACAATCGCCTGACGGAGCGCGCGAAGTGGCTGGCCCGCATCTTCGACACCAACAGCCTGACCCTGGCCGAGATGCTGCGGCGGCACGTCCTGGACGACCTGCCGGCGGAGGAGGTAGCCGAGGCTGTGTCCTGGTTCGCGTTCGACCGCGAGCTTTTGACAACGCCGGAGGTGCCGTGGACGCGCAGCCTGGCGCGGGCGCGGCGCGCGGTGTTCGACATCCACAGCGAGGTGTTGCAGGCCGAGGCGACGGCCGACGTCGCCGTCTCGACGTTCCTGTCGGAGTCGTTCGCCGGGCCGGCGCTGCTGTGGGCGCAGGGCGCGCCGCTGCCCCAGGCGGCGGCGCTCGTCGGCCTGGCCGAGGGCGACATCATCCAGGGGCTGCAAAAGACGATTGACCTGCTCGGCCAGCTGCGGCAGGCCGTCCGTTACGCCGAGCCGGAGAACATCGTGCTGCGCGACAGGCTGCGGGACGCCGAGGGCTGCATCCGCCGTGGCATCGTTGAGTACGCCTACCAGCTCATCCTGGCGCCGGAGGGCGAGTCGGAGGCGTCCCTCACCCCCCCTGCCCCCTCTCCCACAGGGGGAGAGGGGGAGACAGAAAGCTAGAAGGTTACGCCGCAACATGACTGCGCCCGTTATTCCGCCCGCCCCGTTGGCCCGACGGCTCTCGCCCACCGACATCTCGCAGTTCATCCGCCTGGAACAGTGCGGGCGCTATCTGCGCTTCCAGATGGCCGAGCGCACCGGCGGGCGCAACTTCATGCGCGAGTACGACGTCGCGCCGCAGGCCATGACGCCGCTCCTCACCCAATCCGGCCGTGTGTTCGAGGGGCGCGTCGAGGCGGCCGTCTCCCAACACTTTCCCACGCTCCACCTGGCCCACATGGCCGCGTCCTCCGGCGCCCACCTGCCCGACAACGAGCGCGTCGTCGCCGAGGCGACGCGGCTGGCGCCGGGCGAGCGCATCGTCCTGTTCCAGCCGCGCCTCGACGTAACCGTGGAGGGCTGGGAGCTGCGCGGCGACGTGGACCTGTTGCGCATGGCGCGCGACGCCGACGGGGGGCTGCATCTCTTCATCGCTGACATGAAAAGCTCGACCGCCGCGCGCATGGAGCACCGCCTGCAAGTGGCGTTCTACCACACGATGCTGGCGCGGCTGCTGGACGACGCTGGCGTATCCTGGGCGAGCCTGGGCATGGGCATCCTCTACCGCGGCAAGCCGACGCCGGACACGGGCGACGAGGTGGCGCACGACCCGGCCGCCGAGGCGCTGCTCACCGAACACAGCGCCGCCGCCGCAGCGTTGCTCGGCGTGACCGACGCCTTCCTGGAGATTGTAGACCCGCCCGATTCGTACATCGAGGCGGTGCAGGACCTGGTCACGGGGCCTGGCTCCCGCGCCGACTACGTTGCCCGCGCGCGCTTCGAGGACATCCCGTACACTCTCGGCTACAAGTGCGATGGCTGCCTGTTCAACGAGTTCTGCATGAAGTGGACGGCCGAGCACGACGACCTGTCGCTCCTGCCGTATCTCACCGGCCAGGAGAAGGGGGCGCTGCACCGGGCCGGCGTGCGGCGCATCCGCGACCTCGCCACCCTGAAAGACCTCCACCTGCCGGAGGAGACGGGCGAAGCGCAGCCGAGGCTCACGCCAGCGCTGGGCCGCGAGGCGCAGGCGCGCGACCTGGCGGCCACGTGGCCGATTGGGCCACGCCTCGACGAGTTGATCCTGCGGGCGCGCAGCTGCCGCAGCAACAGGGGCGACCCGATCACGTCCATCAGCTACATTCCGGGCAAAGGCTACTCGTCGCTCCCGTACTGCGACGCCCAGCACGATCCGAACCTGGTGCGCGTCTACCTGGACGCCCAGCACGACTACCTGCACGACCGGGTGTACCTACTCGCCGCGCTGGTCGTGCCGAGCCGCGACGGCGTGGAAGACGCCGGCGGCCGCCGAGCCGTCGTGCGCCTCGCCCACGGTATCCCCGACGACTCAGCGGCGGAAGAGGCGCTGTTCGTGCGTTGGATTCAGGATACGGTGGCGGCCATCGTGGAGTCCGCCGCGCCAGACGCTGCCGGGGAGAAAAACGCCCCGATCCACCTGATCTTCTACAACCGCTTCGCCCAGCGCGTGCTGCTCGACGGGCTGGCGCGGCACGCGCGGCAGGTGTTCGGCGCGACGCCGCTGTATGACTTTGTCACCCAGATCGCCGCGTTCGACTCGCCGATCGTGAGCTACCTGGACCAGGAGATCCGCGAGCGCCGCAACTTCCCGATGGTCTGTCAGTCGCTCCAATCCGTGTCGGCGTACCTGGGCTTCGCGTGGAACGAGCCGCTGCCCTACCGCAAGCTGTTCAACACGCGCCTGTTCGATTCGCAAGGCAAGCTAGAGCTGAATGACGGCCCGGTCGAGGGAGTGTGGTACACGCGGCGCGCGCGCTACAACAGCCAGATCCCCCTGGAGTACGCCTACGGGGCGTGGGGTGAGCTGGAGTCGCCGACGCCGGGGCGAGCCGACGACCTGGCCCCGTACCGCGCCACGACGACCGACTCGCTCGTCGGTTTCGAGGAGCGGCGGCTCGACGCGATGGAGTATATCGCGCACCACTTCAAGGGCAACCGGCTGAGCGCCAAGGGCGCGTTTGCCCTGCCGGACCTGCCCCAGTTCCACGGCAAGGCGCGCAGCCTGGCCCACGCCCTCGAAGAATTCGTCACCATCGAGCGCCACGTCGAGTTGGCGGAGTGGAAAGCGCCGCGCTACTTGCGGCCGGAGCGCCGCCTACTCCTGGGCGAGACGCTGCTGGCGCGCTATGTCGAGGCCGACCAGGACCCGGCCACCGCCGCCCGCGTCCGCGAGAACGCCCGCCGGGTCGCCCTGGCTGCCGAGTACAAGGCGGCCAGCCCCGATGGCAAGTTGACCCCAGAGCAGTATAAAGAAACCAACGTGGATCAGGATGGGCTGGTGGTGCGGCTGCGCCTCGTGGCGGACGGCGCAGACTGCGACCTCGACGCGGCGCTCGCCATGACCAACATCAAGCCGGACGAGATGCTCATTCTGTACCCGCGCCTGGTGGCGGCGACGTTCGCCGACGGCAGCCGGGGCGAGATGACGCCGACGATGCGCCAGTTGCTGCGCGGCATGCGCGTCACTCTGGCGCGGCTGAACGTCCAGCGCGACGAGCAAGGGCGGGCGACCGCCGCGACCGCCGAGCTTGCCCTGCAGAATGACCGCCCCAACCGGAGCATGATCCCCTACGCGTTCGACTCCTACGCCCAGGCCCTCCTCGACGGCAGTCTGTGTACCCTCGACACCGACATGAACAGCATCTCAGCATACTGGGATAGCAAGGTGCTCCAGGCGTTGGCGGCGTGCGAGGACGCCGGCCGACCCACGCCGAGCGTGCTCTACGAGCGGCTCAAGGGGCTAGACACGGCGGCGCTGGACTGGCCGGCGGAAGCCGCAGCGGGCCAGGCGCGCTTCCTGGCCGGGCTTGAGACGATGGGGCAGGCGCGGCGGATGTTCACATTCGAGGAGAGCAAGCGCGACTACATTGGCGGCTGCGGCGACGCGCCGATTCTGCTGGTGCAGGGGCCGCCGGGTACGGGCAAGAGCTACTCGACGGCATTCGCCCTCCTGGCGCGGCTGCAAGGCGCGATGGCGGCCGGCCGCCCGTACCGCGTCGTCGTTTCGTGCAAGACGCACGCTGCGCTTGACGTGCTGCTGGAGAAGATCGCCCTGGCGCAGCGCGAGCTGGCCGCGTGGCAGGCGCAAGCGCCCGACCTGTTTACCCAGTCTTTCGATCCGCGCCTGCTGGACGCGCCGATCTACCGCGTGGAGCCGCGGGACACATCGCCCCAGGGCATCATCACCCTGTCGAAGGGTAAGGAGAACCCCAACCGGGCGAAATTCGCGGCGCAGCCGTGGGCCATCCTCGGCGCGACGCCGGGCGGGATCTACAAGATGGCGAATGCGGGCAAAAATGTGTTTGGACGCGCCTGCGCCCAGTGCCTCGTTCTCGACGAGGCATCCCAGATTAACCTGCCGGAGGCGCTGCGGGCCTCTCTCCTGCTGGAGGCGGGTGGGCAGCTCATCGTGGTCGGCGACCACCGCCAGATGCCGCCCATCGTCAAGCACGACTGGGACGGCGAGCCGCGGCGGACGTTCCAG
Source organism: Anaerolineae bacterium (assembly GCA_046328525.1). Lineage (GTDB taxonomy): Bacteria > Chloroflexota > Anaerolineae > Epilineales > JAHCIE01 > JBDHWG01. The sequence goes on along the minus strand of JAXLWK010000011.1, from coordinate 196,731 downwards.
GAGTACCGCGCCTACGAGTCGCTGTTCCTGGCGCTCCTGCGCCTCAACCCGCGCATGATCAAGTTCGAGCGCAGCTTCCGCCTGCATCACGACATGGCCGAGTTCTTGCGCCAGGAGATCTACCGCCACGACGGCATCCCCTACTACTCCACGCGCCACGACCTTCTTGAACCGCGTCCTGTGGATGACGCCTTTGTCCGCGCCGTCCTTGCGCCAGAGCACCCGCTGGTCGTCGTCGTCCACGACGAGGCCGAGAGCCAGACGCGCAACGCTTTCGAGCAGGCGCTCGTGACGCCCATCGTGCTGGCCCTGGCCGACGGCGAAGGCTACGGGTTGGACCCGCAGCACGGCATGGGCATCGTCGTGCCGCACCGCGCGCAGCGGGCCGCGCTCCAGGAGGCGTTGCCGGCGCTGAGCGTCTTCGACGACAACGGCAATCTACGCCTGTCGGCGGTGGACACGGTCGAGCGGTTCCAGGGCGGGGAGCGCGAGGTCATCCTGGTCAGCGCGACGGAGAGCCAGCCGGAGTACATCCTGGCGGCCGGGACGTTCCTGCTGGACCCGCGGCGGCTCACGGTCGCCATCAGCCGCGCCAAGCGCAAGATGATCCTGGTCGCGTCGCGCTCGGTGTTCACCTTGTTCAACCCTGACGAGGAAGTGTTCGCCAACGCCCAGCTCTGGAAAGACCTGCTGCGGCGCACGTGCACGCAAAAGCTGTGGGCGGGCGAGCGCGCTGGCCGCTACGTCGAGGTCTGGGGCAACCCGGCCGGCGAACACCGGGAGTAGAGCTAGGGGGCGTAGCCTAAGGCGCTTTGCGATTCGTCAAGCGGTGTCGGCAGCGCCCTGGCCTTTACCCTCTCCCTCTGGGAGAGGGCAGGGTGAGGGTCTTCCAGCGGATGGTTTCAAAACCCTCACCCCATCCCTCTCCCTGCAGGAGAGGGGGGCCAGAATTGGGACGAGATTAGCTCCTCTCCCCTGAGAATACCCCTGGGCTGCTCGCGGCGGGCGGACCTGGCAGCGATTTTCACCCGTCTGCTGGGGGACGCCTGCCCGCACACTCGTCCCCCTACTTCCCTCCCGCCGCGCAGCTCTTGCGCACGGGGCACCACGAGCATCGGCCGCCGGGCCGCGCCTCGTAGGGGCCGTTCGCCAGGGCGTGGGCGAGGGCGGCCAGCGCGTCGTCGTTGGCGGCGAGCCGCGCCGGTGTGTAGGCGGCGGTCGAGCGGTCCAGCGTGCGCAGGTTGATCTGCGACACCGTCACGCGCGGCGCGTCCTCGAACGTCAGCCGTCCCAGGGTGTAGTACACATAGGTCGGCAGGTCCGCCGCGAGTTGCTCCCCTGTCGGCACATTCCCCGTCACGGTGGTCTTGTAATCCAACAGCTCCTTTGAGCCGTCGGCGCAATGGTCGAGGCGATCCACGCGCCCGACAAACTTGACCGGCTGCCACGCCAGGAGCACGACCTGGCTAAGGGTCACTTCGCGGTTGCACGGCACGTCTGGGGGAATCGAGTCGCGGTACTGGCGCAGGATGGCGACACCTTCGGCGAAGTACTCGGCCTCTTGCGCGGCGTCGGCGTACCCGCCGCGCCCCCAGCACCGCCGCAGAAGCCGCTCCGCCGGCAGGGAACCGGCGTCCGGCAGCCCGTGATACTGCTTGAGCGCCAGGTGCAGGCTCGACCCAAAGGCGAGCTGCGGCCCTTCCGATGGGGCGGAGAAGGGGGCGCGGCGGATGTACGTCAGGCGGTAGCGCTCTGCGCACTCCTGGAAGATGCGGATGCGGGTGGGCGAGATGGTGAGCATGGGCGGCCTCGCGTGAGTGGGGTTGGATGGTTAACACCCAGGAGGCGCCGGGGGCGCAGGGCCTTGCGCCTTGCGCCGAAATCGTTGGCGCGCGAGACTCGGCATATACTTTGGGGATGTCACTGGCATGGGAAATGACAGCGGAGGATGCGATGAAGGGAACGCTGGCATTGGCGGGCAGCGGCGAGTACCTGGCGGGTATGGAGCCTGTGGACCGCGACCTGTTGGAGCGAACGCCGGGCGAGCCGCGGGTGGTGTGCCTGCCGACGGCGGCCGGCACGGAGGGGGCAGCGCGGGTCGCGTATTGGTCGAACCTGGGCGTCGAGCATTTCCGCAAGCTGGGCGCGCAGGTCGAGGCGGTGGACATCATCAACCGCGACATGGCGCACGATGAGGCGTTGGTGGACAAGATTCGCGCCGCCAACTTTGTGTATCTGTCCGGCGGTAAGCCCGGCTATCTGTTCGACGCGCTTCACAGCAGCCCCGCCGGCGATGCGATCCAGGCGGTGCTGGCGCAGGGGGGCGTGGTTGCCGGGTGCAGCGCCGGCGCCATGATCTGGGGCGAGCAGTTCCGCAGCGTTCGCCTGACGAACGCCTGGAAGCATGGCTTCAACTACATTCACCACAGCGCCATCTTCCCGCACTACGACGAGATCCCGGAGATCATGGTGCGCGTCGCCCGCGAGACGATGCCCCACCACCTGACGATCCTGGGCGTCGAGGGCGACACCGTTCTTGTCAAGACCGCGGCGGGCTACCACGTGAAGGGGCGGGGCGGGGTGACGGTGTGGAATCATCACCTCAAACACCGCTACGTGGATGCCGAGGTCATCCCGCCCTGGTGGTAAAAGCGCAGAAAGCCGTCTGACAAACGTCAAGTACCAGACTTCACACAATCTATATAATAGGATGGACGCGGACGGCCGCGGCCGCCCGAAGGTTAACGCGATGTACCCGTTTCTTTTACATCGCGTTTGCGTTATATATGTGCGTATACCATACGCCCATCATTGTCGCATACCCCCCGAGGAGGCACAATGCTTCGCCGCCGCTGGGCGCCCATCCTGCTTGCGCTACTGACGCTCGCCGGACTGGGCCTCGCCCGAGTCTCGTACGCTGCTGAACCGCAGGCCATACTCATCGGGAAGGTGCTGTTGCAGGGGCGCACAAACTACGGCAACACCATCATCTATTTCGATGGCGTGCCGTATTCGCGCACCAATCCCGATGGGGAGTTCGCTCTCGCGGTGGTGAACGGGGGTGTTCACACCATTCGCGCCAGCCACCCGGGCTATCTGTCCCGCCAGCTCCTCCTGAACCAGCCCCAAGGAACGATTGAGATCCCCACCACGACCCTCATCATGGGTGACGCCAACGGCGACGACGTCGTAGACCTGACCGACCTCCTCATCGTCAGCGGCGCGTATGGGACGGACCCCGTCAGCAACCCGGCCGCTGACTTGAACGGCGATGGCGTGGTGGACGGCATTGACCTGGACGCTGTGATCGCCACCTTTGGCATACGCGGCCCGCTGCCGTGGACGATTGGTGTCGTCACACCCACGGCCACGCCCGTTGCGCCCACAGTGACCGCGACGGCGACGCCACTCCCGCCGACGGCGACATCCACGTCAACGTCCGTTCCGCCCACGGCGACGGCGACGGATACGCCGGTTCCGCCCACGGCGACGGCGACAGACACGCCGGTTCCGCCCACGGCGACGGCGACGGACACGCCGGTTCCGCCCACGGCGACGGCGACAGACACGCCGGTTCCGCCCACGGCGACGGCAACAGACACGCCGGTTCCGCCCACGGCGACGCTTGCGCCGACCGCCACAGACACACCGGTTCCGCCGACTGAGACACCGACCGCGACGGAGACGCCGGTTCCTCCCACGGCAACACCGACATTCACACCAACGCCCTCGAATACGCCAACGGCCACCGTCACCTCGACGCCAATCTGTCCGCAGCCCACCGCGACCAACACACCTATCGGCGCGGCGACGGCGACGAACACGCCGGAGGGCGGGCCGACTGCGACACCCACGCCGGTCTGCCCGGCGACGGCGACTTTGACGCCCACGGTGACGGCGACGCGTACCTCGACCCCGACGCGCACGCCGACCGCGACGCGGACGCCCACACCGACCGCGACGCGCACCCTCGTCCCGCCGCCGACTGAGACACCGGGCGGCTATCCGTACCCACCGGCCGCGTCGCCGACGCTGCCGCCGCCCGTGACCAACACACCGGCGCCGTACCCGCTTCGCACGCGTTAGCGGCGTGTGACAGGTGAGGTGAAGGCCATGTAGTGGCGACTTCCAGTCGCTCCCGCGCTGGCAGAACGACCAAAGTCATCACGACGACGCCTGGCACGAGTGTGACCGAGCACGAGGCGACGATAGCAACTTTGGAGGCAGCCGTTACGAACGTAGCGGCTGCCTCGTCTTATTTATGGGGGACCAGCGCATCGCTCAATCGAATGGAGGGCCGTATGACGTTGCCCCGTTCTCTTCGCCTTCTAGCCGTCACTATTACGCTCCTCATCGCCGCCGTGCTGCTCTCAGCCGGCCACGCCCTGGCCGCGCCGACGGTCTTTGTGGCCGGTGTCGTGCGCCTTCAGGGCCAGACGGACTACGCCGGCACGAGCATTCTCCTTGACGGCGCGCCCTATACCCTGACCAATCCGGCCGGTGAGTTTGCCCTGGCCGCCGAGGGCGGACGCACCCACGTCCTCACCGCGCAGCACAAGGGCTTCCTGTCGCGCCAGATCTCGTTCGAGGCGTTCAGCCGCCCCGTCGGGATTCCCAACACGACGCTGCTCGCCGGTGATGTCAACGACGACGACGCGATTGACCTGAGCGACCTGCTCATCGTCTCCACCGCCTACGGCACTCAGCCGCCGTCGAACCCGCGCGCTGACCTGAACAACGACGGCAGCGTTGACCTCGCCGACCTGCTCATCCTGGGGCAGAACTACAATCTGCGCGGTCCACTGCCGTGGCGTGATCACCTGCCGCCGGGCCAGAGCCTGGAATGGCGCTCCCGCGCCCCACTCCCGACGCCGCGCTACAATCTGGGGGTTGCCGTCGTGGACGGTGTCGTCTACGCCATTGGCGGCAGCAGCGCTGACGGCGCGCCCGTCGCCACGGTCGAGGCGCTAGACCCGGTCGCCAACACCTGGACGCGGCGGGCCGACCTGCCGACGCCGCGCGCCGGCCTGGCCGTCGCCGCCCTGGACGATCATGTGTACGCCATCGGCGGCACAGGCAGCAGCGGCGAGCGGCTGGCGGTGGTCGAGGTGTACGACCCGGTGGCCGATACGTGGACGCGACGCGCGGACCTGCCGACGCCGCGCGCGGACCTGGCGGCTGCTGCGAGCCAGGGACGACTCTACGCCATCGGCGGGGCAAACGCCGGTTTCCTGAAGACCGTCGAGGCCTACGATCCCATGCTGGACGCCTGGACGCGGCGGGCTGACATGCCGACGGCGCGGAGCTACCTCGGCGCGGCCGCCCTCGGCGACAAGGTGTACGCGGTGGGCGGGTCTACACCGGGGCCGAGCGGCGCCGTCGAGGTCTACGACCCGGCGGCCGACGCCTGGACGACGGGGCCATCGCTGCTGGAGCCGCGATTTGCCCTCGGCCTCGCCAGCGACGGCGAGCGGCTGTTTGCCGTGGGCGGGTGGAGCATTGGCCCCAGCGCCCAGGTCGAGGCCTTCGATCCCAGGACCGGCGCGTGGGCCGCCGAGCCGCGTCTGCCGCAGCCGCGCGCCAACCTCGGCGCGGGCGCGGCGGGGGATCGGCTCTACGCCGCGGGCGGGTGGAACAGTATGGCGGTGGCGCAGGTGGATGAGGGAATGCTGCCGGCGCCGGCGGCGAACGAGCAGCGCGCGCCGGCGAATCTGCCCAAAGGGGTCCTGCCGCGCGGGGTCAAGCTGGATCACTGACCGGGTGTGTAAGGAGTTGTGAAGGGGGCGCGAATGTTTGGTGAAGTCGTGAACCCGGCAGCGCCACGGCCATAACGCATCCTGCCTGCCGGCGTTAATAAATAGTAAAGAAGTTTACCAAGCCGCCCCCGACAGGGGATGGGAGGCACATTATGCTTGCTCGCCGTCTCACCCTACTGCTTGCGATATTGCTGGCCGCCGGCCTCATCTCGGCCGCGGCCGCGGCCGCCTCCGCCACCCTGATAGTCGTAACGACAACGGACGACGTGGATGGCAGCGCCTGCAACCCGGCGATTTGCAGCCTGCGCCAGGCCATCGCCCAGGTGAACGCGGGCGACTCCGCTGCGACCATCGCGTTCAACATTCAGTCGGACGGTGTGCCCGTCATCGAGGTCGGCAAGGGCGGTCTCGGCCCGCTGCCCGCTATCACGAAACCCGTCACCCTCGACGGCGGCAGCCAGCCCGGCGGCCAGGTCGTCCTCAATGGGGCGGCGGCCGGGGCGGATGCGGTCGGGCTGCGGCTCGCCGGCGGCGCCTCGACCGTGCGCGGCCTGACGGTGTACGCCTTCAGCGGCGCTGGCCTGGAGATGACGGGCGAGGGCGATAACGTCATTCGCGGCGCGACGTTCTACAACAACGGCGGCGATGGCATCCTGGTGCTGGATTCGCCGCGCAACACCATCGGCGGCGGAACGCCGGATGCCCGCAACGTCATCTTCGGCAATGCCCTGAACGGCGTCGAGATCCGCGGCGGCGCAGCCGTCTCCAATATCGTCGCCGGCAACGCTATCGGCACCGATGGCGCGGGGATCGCCGGCATGGGCAACATGGGCGTCGGCGTGGCGATCGTCAACGCCCGCAACAACACGGTGGGCGGCGACCAGAACGCCCGCAACATCATCTCCGGCAACCGCCAGCAGGGTATCCTGGTCTTCGGCCTGGGCGCGTCGGGCAATACGATTGCCGGCAACACCATCGGCACGGACCCGCGCGGCCTCGCGGCGCTGCCGAACGGCGGCGAGGGGATCTCGATTCACGATGCCTCGACGACGCTGATCGGCGGCGTGGGCGCGGGCAACGTGATCAGTGGGAACAGCGGCAGCGGCGTCCACATCTTTGGCGATGGCAGCGCCAACGTCCTGACTGGCAACCTCATCGGTGTCACGAAGGACGGCGTGCGCCCGCTCGCCAACGGCGCGGGTGTCGTCATCGAAGGCTCGCCGCGCAACAAGATCGGCGGGACCGAGGCCGGTGCGGGCAACATCATCGCATTCAACCGTGGGGTCGGCGTCGGCGTGGACGCGGGCATCCGCAACACAATCCGCGGCAATTCCATCTACAGCAACACCGGCGGCGGCATCGAGCTGAAGAACGGCGGGAATGGCGGCCAGACCACGCCGACTGTGACCTCGGCCCAGTCCGACTCAGTGCTCCTGGTGGGCGGCACGCTGTTCACCACCCCCTCGACGACGTTTGCCATAGACGTGTACACGACGGCCTCGTGCGCGTCCGGCGATGCGCTGCCGGGGCAGAACTATCGCGGCTCTGGCGAGACCACCACGGATGCCCAGGGCCATGCGTCGTTCAACCTGACCCTCCCGTCCACCGGCGACCTCGGCATCGTGGCGACGGCGACGGACGCCGACGGCAACACCTCCGCCTTCTCGTCCTGCGTGACGGCGGAACGGCTACCCCTCGCCCTCATTCGCGGCAAGGTGCAGATGCAGGGGCGGAGCGACTTCAGCGGGGTCGCGGTGGGGGATGGGACGGCGGTGACGACGACGAAGAGCGACGGCTCATTCATGCTGACGATCGAGCCGGGCATTCGCACCCTCACCGCGCAACACGCGGGCTACCTGTCGGCCCAGGCGGTCATCACGGCAGAATCCTCCATCACCCTGCCGACGACACTGCTCCTCGGCGGCGACGCCAACAACAACGGCATGGTCGGGCTGGATGACCTTGTCCTGGTCGATTCGAACTATGATCTCAGCCCGCCGCTGAACCCGGAAGCCGACGTCAACGGCGACGGCGTGGTGGACCTACTCGACGTGACCCTGGTTGCTATCAACTACGGGGCGCGCGGACCGACGGTCTGGGGCGCGCCGCCACCCTATCGCGCGGCCTCGGCGGCGCCGGGCAAAGGCGAGCGCGGCGGCGTAACCGTGGCTGCGCCCGCGAAGGTCGCGGCCGGCCAGGAATTCACCGTCACGGTGCGCGTGCCCGGCAGCGGCCCGGCGGGCGCAGCCGAGGTCAACGTGCGCTTCGACCCCTCGCAGCTCGTCCTCGTCCAGAGCGAAAAGGGGCGCGGGGCGGGCAAGGCGGCAGGCCCCGCCATGTTCGTCTCCGCCGCGCATGGGAGTCCGTCCCAGGGCGATGCGCGCTACGTCGCGGCGTGGACCGGCGGCTCGGACGGCGCGACGCTGACCCTGCGGTTCCGGGCGAAGTCGGACGGGGCGCCCGCCATCCAGGCGGCAGCGAAGGTCGCCAGCGCCGAGTGACCCTCGTCGTGTCGCGCTATAGGCGGGAAGCCGCCAGACGCTCGAAGCGTCTGGCTAGGCGATGGAAGCCTGGGAGGCTTGAGAGAATAGCCCCTTGGGCTTGCATTTGGTAGCCCGACGGTTTAGCGTCGGGCGGCGCTTTCGAACGCCCGGATGGAGTCGTCGTCTACCAGCGCGCCTAGCTCGACGTGGTAGCGCACCTCTTCGCCGGGCTGGAGGAAGCGCAGCCGCCCCTCGGCGCGCAGCTTGTGGCGCGGCGTCTCCCAGTAGTTCGCCGGCTCCAGCGCGCACACGTAGTCGCTGGCGCTGAGCTGCTTCCACTGGCCCATGCACGGCAGCTCGGCCGCGCGCCAGCGCACATAGGCCCCGAAGCCCAGCGTCCGGTTGACGATGGCCGCCTGGGAGAAGCCGTCGGCGGCGACGCGCGGCTTGTGGAAGAACACGCTTTGGGCGTAGTCGCCGACGGGCGGCTCGAACGTCTTATGATACGCCAGCGCCGCCGCCACGGACTCGCCATGTGGCAGCACCGACTCGTCGTGGATGAGTAGCTCGGAGTCTGGACTCACGACCGGGAAGCCGAAGTTGCAGTGGTAGAGGATCATGTGCGGGCTGGCGCGGTAGCCGTCGTTGCGCACCGTGTCCTCGATCACCAGGCTGTTCGCGCCGAGCCGCGTCGAGATGCGCCGCGTGAGCAGCAGGTTCTCGGCGGACTGGGCTGACTGTCGCGCCTGCCCCTCGATGGACAGAACATAGTCGTCCCCTTCCCACGCCTGGCGCACACACACATTCTCCGCCGACGTGTGGCTGATCCGCCCGTGCAACCCCAGCGTCTCAGCGCCGTCCTGCTCCGGCTGCCCAAAGAACGTCAGCCCGCACGTCGTCACCAATCCACCGCCGAAGGTACGTCCCCAGTTGTAGCCATACGGGTCATAGTGCCACGGCCCACCCAGCGCCGGGTGTACCCACGCGACGGGCTTGCCGGCGAAAGACGCTGCGCCGATGTCGAGCGCGCGGTCGAGATGCACGTCGAACTGCCAGCCGCTGCCGGTCGTGACCTCGGCGACGCGCATGCCGCGCGGCTTGCCGTCGGCCAGCTCGACCAGGCGGATGCCGGCGATCTGCGATAGGTGGCCGGTGAACTGGCGCAGTTCTTCGGGAGTGTAGGCGCGGCCATAGAGCTGAGGCATGGTGACAGTCCTTTCGGTGGGCGACCGCCCGACGGTCATCGGCGCGGCCATCATTCGGCGGCCCCTGCCCGCCCGACGGTGAACCATCGGGCTACGACATGGAAGCCCCAGGGGCTAGGGAAAGCCTCTCAGGCTTGCATCTTGTAGCCAGGGGCTAGAAGCCCGTGGCGGGCGGGCGATCACGCTTGTCGCGCGACCGCCCGACGGTGAACCATCGGGCTACAAGATGGAAGCCCCAGGGGCTAGGGAAAGCCTCTCAGGCTTGCATCTTGTAGCCAGGGGCTTCTAGCCCGTGGCGGGCGGGCGATCACGCTTGTCGCGCGACCGCCCGACGGTGAACCATCGGGCTACAAGATGGAAGCCCCAGGGGCTAGGGAAAGCCTCTCAGGCTTGCATCTTGTAGCCAGGGGCTAGAAGCCCGTGGCGGGCGGGCGATCACGCTTGTCGCGCGACCGCCCGATGGTCATCGGCGCGGCCATCATTCGGCGGCCCCTGCCCGCCCGACGGTGAACCATCGGGCTACAAGATGGAAGCCCAAGGGGCTGGGGAGCGGCGGACAGCAGCCTCTCAGGCTTGCATCTTGTAGCCAGGGGCTAGAAGCCCGTGGCGGGCGGGCGATCACGCTTGTCGCGCGCCCGCCCGACGGTGAACCATCGGGCTACAAGATGGAAGCCCCAGGGGCTAGGGAAAGCCTCTCAGGCTTGCATCTTGTAGCCAGGGGCTAGAAGCCCGTGGCGGGCGGGCGGGCGATCACGCTTGTCGCGCGCCCGCCCGACGGTGAACCATCGGGCTACAAGATGGAAGCCCCAGGGGCTAGGGAAAGCCTCTCAGGCTTGCATCTTGTAGCCAGGGGCTTCTAGCCTCTGGCGGGCGGGCGATCACGCTTGTCGCGCGACCGCCCGACGGTGAACCATCGGGCTACAAGATGGAAGCCCCAGGGGCTAGGGAAAGCCTCTCAGGCTTGCATCTTGTAGCCAGGGGCTTCTAGCCCATAAGCGCTAACTTAAGGCGTGGTAGGTGTCGCACGTTAACAAGTGACAAGAGACGCTAACCACACACGGGCAGCCGCCGCGTGCTGACGACGGCGACGTGGCGCGTCGCATAGGAAGCGCCGCAGCTTGGGTAACGCCGCCAGCACGTCGGCAAGGGCGAGCGAACCGCGCACGCTACTGCGCAAGGCATCCCAAGTCAGGACTGTCCAGCGCCAGGCGCTCAAAGGTCGCTGCGCATCGGCTAACCAGTCATCCAGGGGCGTCGCGCCACCTGCCGTCACCGCCTCCAAGCACAGCGCGGCCAGCAGCTTAGCCAATAGATAGCTCTGGGCCATCTCTGCATCGTGCGCTCGCAGTTCATCCAAGTCGAGCACGCTCTTGAGACGCTTGATCGCCAGTTCGATTTGCCAGCGCAGCCGATATAGCGCCAGGCATAGCGGAGCGCTGTAGTCCGCAGGCGGCAAGTTGGTCAGCAGCATCACAAAGCCCGCCGCATACAAGCTATCCTGGCTGGGAGTGTAGCCCTTCCGACTGGCGATGCTGCGCACCCGTCGGCGCGCTCGCTCGGCCGCCTCGGACGGTACCGCCGCAACAATCAGCCGTAGCGGCATGACATCGGGCGCGTCGGTCAGCCTCACCCCACACTCGCGGTGGGTCGCCGTTGTCTCACTCCGCCGCAGCCACGCCAGGACATCTAGGCGGACGCCCTGGTCGTCGTCCAACCGACAGCGCCCGACATGCCAGCGCACGATCAACGGCGCCGCCACGTTCAAGGCACTCTCCAGGCTGAACCGATAGCTATAGCCCCCATCGGCGATCTGGATGGCCTGCGGATCCGGCGAAAAGCGAACCAGGCTTTCGGCGCCATGCGCGTCCGTGACGTCGATGGCGTCGAGACACAGCCGACCGAGATCCAGGCTCAGATGCACCCGCCAGGTGGTGCCCGAGCTCCCTGGCCGACTGAGGCTCGTGGCATCGATCAAGCGCAGGCGGACGGCCGGCAGGGTCTGCACCATCAGCCGTCGCTGGCACAGGACTGCCACGACTAACGTGCCCAACCACCGTCGGGACTGGCGCACACGCTTGCGCAGCGCCACATCGCTCAGGTTGCCCAGCCCGCGCAGGACGCACCAGACGCCCAGCAGACGCAGCGAGAAGTCACACACGGCATACGCCAGCACGATCCGCAGCAGGTCGGAGGCGCAGCGTACCTGCCGCCGTCGGGTCAGCGCACCAGTCGCCCGCGCCGTCGCCTCCAGGTCGACCGACAGAAGCTGTCGGATACGCTCCCACTCGGCGTCTGTCAGAGTCGGCGTGGGGATCGCTGCCCCGTCTTCCCTTGTCGGCTCAGGTGTGCTAGACTTCATGTCGGCCTCCAGAGTAGGGTGGGTGGTGGTACACCTTTATCCTACTCTGAAGGCTTCTCTTGTCCACTTGTTAAGGTGCACGTCGCCTTATGTTGAGTCCCTTAAGTTAGCGCTTATGGGCTTCTAGCCCCTGGCGGGCGGGCGATCACGCTTGTCGCGCGACCGCCCGACGGTCATCGGCGCGGCCATCATTCGGCGGCCCCTGCCCGCCCGACGGTGAACCATCGGGCTACAAGATGGAAGCCCCAGGGGCTGTGGACCCGAAGCCTCCCAGGCTTGCATCTTGTAGCCACGGGCTTCTAGCCCGTGGCGGACGCTCGCGGTCCTATTGCCCGCGCCGCCCTTGCTGGGCATTGGTGTATTGGTCCGGTGTCAGGCCGACGGCGGTGACGCCGCCGTCAATGATGAGGGTCTGGCCGGTGATGTAGCTCGCGTCGTCGGACGCCAGGAACACGACCGCCGTGGCGATGTCCTGCGGCTGACCGGCGCGGCCGAGGGGCACGACAGCGGCCCAGTGTTCGGCGTACTGCGGGTCGTCGTGCAGGTTGCGTTCGGTGACGATGGCGCCGGGCGCGACGGCGTTGATGGTGATACCGTGGGGCGACAGCTCCAGGACGAGGTTGCGCGCCAGCATCTGGAGGCCGCCCTTGGTCATGGCATACGCCGAGAGGTTGCGGACGGCCTTGTTGCCGGTCACCGACGAGGTGAGGATGATGCGCCCACCGCCGCCCTGGGCGATCATCTGCTGCGCCGCCGCCTGGGCGCTGAAGTACGTCCCCTTCAGGTTGACGCCGACGACCTGGTCGAAGTGCGCCTCGGAGTAGTCGAGGAAGCCGCCCCAGCTCGTGATGCCGGCGTTGCAGCACGCGATGTCCAGGCGGCCGTAGGTCTCGACGGCGAATTGGACAAGAGCGCGGCAGTTCGCCACGGACGCCATGTCGCCGGCGAACGCCGCCGCCTGCCCGCCGGCGGCCACGATACCGGCCGCCGCCGCGTCCGCCCGCGCCGCCGCCACATCGTTGACGACGACCGCTGCGCCCGCTTGCGCCAGGGCACGCGCCGCCGCGTAGCCAATCCCCAAGCCTGCCCCCGTCACGAACGCCACTTTGCCAGTCAGGTCTGCCATAGTCGCCTCGCCGCTAGACGTTGAACACCTTGAGCACCTCGTCGCCGTAGTGGTTGATGACCTTGACGGCGATCTTGCCCGTCGGCGGTCGCGCGAAGGGCCGGCTCTGGCTGGAGTATAGCGTTGACCAGGCGGTCTCGTCAATATCGGCGCGCAGGGTGCGCTGAAGGCGCTCGTAGGGCCGGTCGGCGCCGGTGAAGTAGGCGTGGCGGACGAAGAAGCTCTCGCCGTTGTAGGCCGTGTCAATGAGCCAGCACGCGATGTCGTCGGTGGACGCCGAGCGAATCTCGCCCGTGGTCGGGTCGTAGATGTCGAGGCCGCGCAGCGTGGCGACGAGCCGCCCGTCGGGCTGCGGCGTCAGGGTGATGTCCGGCTCGCCGAAGATCATGAACAGGTTGCCCGCGCCCGTCTTCTTCAGCACCTCGTCGCCCATCGTCAGGTCGGCGTTGATGCGCACCGTCTGGACGGTCAGCCGCCCGTAGCGCCGCACCTCCTCGGACACGTGGGGGTCGAAGGCGAGGCCGCACACGAGCAGCAGGTCGAAGCCGATGCCCTGGACGGCTTCCTTCGCCGCTTCCTTGATGGCGTCCGGGCCGACGGTGCTATGCTCCGGCCCGACGTGGACGGCGACGCGGCGCACTTTGCCGTCGCGGTCGGTGTACTCGCCGGCGGCGTGGAGCCACGTCCCGGCGTATGGCTCCAGGCGGTCGAACTTCAGGCGCTCGCCGGCCCGGGTGTTCTGGACCCCGGCCTTGCGCAGGTTGTCCAGGATCATCGGGACGTACTCGCCGGCCGCGTCGCGCCGGCCGTCGGCCTCGCTGGCCGGGCGCTCCTCGTCGGCGGCCAGGACGCGGTGGGGCGACAGGCTCTCGACGGTGAACGGGCCGCTGACGCGGACGCGCTTGTTGTCCTCGTAGGGCTGGTCGTAGAGCAATTCCATCTCGACGTGGCGGGCGATGGCGGCGTCAATCTCCGCCCGCGTCATCCCCTCGCGGATGTCCGGGTTGTTGGCGATAGACTTGAGAGTCACGTGGGGGACGCGCCTGTAGACGAAGCCCTTGCGGATGTCGCCGCCGGTCGAGGCGGCGTCGGGGAACTGGCCGGACAGCTCGGCCGCCTTCTTGACGCCCTCCGGCGAGTCGGCGAGGAGGTAGTACGGGTAGCGGGCGGCCATGAGGCGGGTGCGGGCGAGGGCCAGGGCGACGCGGCTGGTGTCTATGCTGATCCAGCGGCGGCCCCACTGCTCGGCGACGTAGGCAGTGGTGCCGCTGCCGCACGTCGGGTCGAGGACCAGGTCGCCGGGGTCGGTGGTCATGAGGAGGCAGCGGGCAACGATACCAGGATTGGTCTCAACAACGTACCGCTTATCGCTGGCGTCAAATCCCCAGCGAAGATCGATCCAGTTGTTAGTATATGGGACTACCGGGAAGTCACTTAAGTAGCGGATGTATGAGACGGATTTGTCTCGCCTGATGAGACGATTGGCTAAGGCCAGTCGTTGCATTCCCGGTAATGTGGTTTTCCAGTGTTGATTCTCGGGTAGCGAAAAGCTGGTACCCCCCAAAGAAAATTCAAAACCGCCAGTCTCTGTTGCTCCTTGACTCGTTGTGGCGCTTGGGCGGTAGCGCCGCCATCCTTCTTGGATCAGCTCAGGATGCTCCATTTCGGTTTTGGTTAATGAACGCCGAGTAAATCCATCCGGGCTCTCGACGAACCTATACTCTTTGGCGAACGTCGTGAGGTCCCCTTTCTCTGCATACAGCTGTCGATACTTAAAAGCGTCGGTTTTCGAGTACCAAACAAGATAATCGCCAACCGAAGCCAGCGATTCAGTGTCACCAAAACCACTCGTTTTCGAGACGAAGATTAGTGCACGGAAATTCTCGCTGCCAAATACCTCATCCAATACGCAGCGCACCAGGTGGACGTTCTCGTCGCCGATCTGGACGAAGATGCTGCCGCTCTCGGTGAGCAGCTCGCGGGCGGCGGTGAGGCGGTCGCGGAGGTAGCTCAGGTAGGAGTGGATGCCCAATTCCCAGGTATCGCGAAAGGCCTTGATCTGCTCCGGCTGGCGCGTCAGGTCCTCGACCTTGCCGTCCTTGACGTCGCGCTTGCGCGTGGAGACCTGCCAGTTGGAGCCGAACTTGATGCCGTAGGGCGGGTCGATGTAGATCATCTGCACCTTGCCCTTGAGGGCTTCGCGCTCGGCGAGGGAGGTCATGACGAGGAGCGAGTCGCCCAGGATGAGGCGGTTGGCCCAGTGCTGCTCGTGATGGTAGAAGTCAATGGCGTCCTCGAAGGTGAGGCCGTTGAAGTCGGCGAACAGAGCCGGCTGGCCGGCGTCGGCCTCGGCGCGGGCGTGGGCGCGCAGGTCTTCGACGAGGGCCTGGGGGTGGACCTTCTCCTGGATGTAGACGGGGACGTTGTCCACGGCGAGGTCCGCCGCGTCCTGCTCGTCCTTGCCTTTCCACACCAGCTGCGGGTCGAGGGAGGGGTCGCGCGGGTAGCGCAGCGCCTGGGGGGCGCGCTCGTCGTCGGCGACGAAATCGCGCAATTCCTCGGTGGGGATGTTGACGCGCGTGTCGCGGTGCTTGATGGAGGTGACGGGCGTCGGGGCGGGGGCGCCGGTGGTTTTCTTAGGCGGCATGGACGGGTCTCTTTCTAGGCGTGGGGCCGCCAGGCGTGGGTCTGCCAGGTACGCCAGGCGTGGGATCGCCAGGTACGCCAGGGGTGGGATCGCCAGGGGCTAGAAGCCCCTGGCTACAAGATGGAAGCCTGAGAGGCTTGGGAGGCTTGGGAGGGAAGCCCCTTGGGCTTGCGCCTTGTAGCCCGACGGTTGACCGTCGGGCGGTTGAGCGGCGGGTGAATGGTCGCGGATCGGCTAACCGTCGGGCGGACGGGCGGATAGGCGTGGGGCCGCCAGGTACGCCAGGCGTGGGTCTGCCAGGGGCTAGAAGCCCCTGGCTACAAGATGGAAGCCTGAGAGGCTTCAGGCCGAAGCCCCTTGGGCTTGCGCCTTGTAGCCCGACGGTTGACCGTCGGGCGGTTGAGCGGCGGGTGAATGGTCGCGGATCGGCTAACCGTCGGGCGGTTGAGCGGCGGGTGAATGGTCGCGGATCGGCTAACCGTCGGGCGGTTGAGCGGCGGGTGAATGGTCGCGGATCGGCTAACCGTCGGGCGGACGGGCGGACGAACTCACGGGCCATAGTTCTCAACCTCAATGCGTTCCATCTCTTCTATCAGATTACCCTTCTGATGATGCTCGTGTTGGTGGAGAACATACTGAACGACCTGGGGCAGCGAGCGCCTGCTGAACGAAAAGGCGCCATAACCATCTTGCCACTCAAATGGTGCAGGATGGCCGGCGAGATGGGTCATCCAGTGCGAGCTAGCGCCTTTGAGCTGCCCAATGTAGCTGGCGACGGCGATGCGCGGCGGGATGGAGACGGCGATGTGGACATGATCTGCCACGCCGCCGACCGCGTGGACCTTGCCGCCAAGATCGAGGCCCTTGCCGCGCAGATAGTCCCACAGCTTTGGCTCGAACTCCGGCGTGATCACCGGCTCGTGGTCTTTCGTCGCCCAGATGAGATGATAGTGGAGCTGCCAGTAGGGCATGGAGGGCCTCGATATAAATGACGAGTGTGGCTAACGGCCGGCCGCCAGGAAGGCCCGAATCGTGTTCTTGGCGTCCCACGGGTCGGAGCTTTCGATGAACGCCCAGCGGCCGAAGCCGCCATGGTTGTTAACCGCTGGAATCCAAAGCTCCCGCGCCGTCGTGACCTTCTGCGCCTTGTCTTTCTTCTTCTCGCCACTGACTTCGACGATCAGGTTGAGCGGGTCATCGCGGCCGTCGTTGATGCGGACGATGAAGTCTGGGATGTAGCTGCGCTCCTCGCCGTTCAGGGTGTAGGGGATGGTGAAACCGAGGCCCTGGTTCTTGACATAGGCCACGACTTCGGGCATCTCCTCCAGGCTCTCGGCCATCTTGGCCTCCCAGCCGCTGTCGAGCACGACATGGGAGACGTGACACAGGGCGGGGCTGCTGAGGTAAGTCTCCCGCGCCGTGTCGAAGTCTACGTAGCGGGTTGAGCCGAGAGTGTCGTAGGGGCGCAGGATGGGCTTGAGCGTTTTTACGCCGTGATCGGCGTGGACGATGGCCTGATAGATGTGGCTGGCGGCGTCGTTGGCGAACTCGACGATCAGGAGCATCTGCGGGAAGGCGTTGTCCTTGCACGTGACATACTCTTGCCGCCAGCGGCCGACGATGGGCAGGAGCTGCGGAAAGAGCCACGGGCGGAGGGCGCCTTCGCCGTCGCGGAAATACGTCTCCAGGACGCGCCTGGCAAGGTGGAAGTCTATCTCTTGCTCGCGTCGCAGCCTGAGGTCGTAGAGGTCGTGGAAGGTGCTCTCGCCGATGATGGAGCTCATGTCGGTGCGCGTCGGCAGGTCGGCGGTGGAGAGGGCATAGCGCGAGGCTGGCGTAAACTCGGCGGCGAGGCGCTCGCCGGGTAGATCATAGCGGTAGCCCAGGAGGCGCGGGAAGGTGATCTCGGCGGCGATGCGGTCTTCGAGGGCGTGGACGCGGGTGAAGTGGGCCGGGGGTTTTGTGATCTTGGCGGCGCCTTCGCTGGGAATGAAGGAGAACGGGACGCCGTAGACCTCGGCGTACTCCGGCGCGAACTTGTTGTCGGAGTCGATGGCGTAGCTCATGCGGCGCAGGGCGCGCCCGACGACCTGCTCGCAGAGGAGCTGGGTGCCGAAGGCGCGGATGCCGAGGATGTGGGTGACGGTGTTGGCGTCCCAGCCTTCGGTGAGCATGGAGACGGACACGACGCAACGGACGCCTTCGCCCAGCTTGCCGGGCTTGCCGACGGTGTTCATGACCTCGCGCAGCAGGTCCTCGTCGGTGAGGGCGTCGGTGTCGCGGCCGGGGAAGCGGCGGCGGTAGTCGGCCTTGAACTCCTCGATCTCGGCGGCGGCCAGCTTTTTGAACTCGTCGCTCATGCTCTCGCCAGACTCAAGCTCCTCACTGTCAACCAGGATGGTGTTGGGGCGCGGCAGCCAGCGGCCGTCGGCCACGTTGCTGAACAGCTTGAGCTGGCCCGGCACGCGCACCGCTGCGCCATGGTCAACGCGCTTCTCCCAGCCGGCGATGTACTGGAAGACGAGCTTGGAGACGTTGGTGTTGTTGCACACGACGATGAAGACGGGCGGGGTGAGGCCTGCGGCTCGAGCGGCGGTGTTGCGCTCCCAGGCGGCGTAGTATTTCTCGTAGTTGCCGTACAAGCTTTGTAGGGCGCCCTCTAGCTCGGCCGGCAGCTTTGGCTCGCCCGTGACCTCTTGCGTGCCGCGGCCCTTCTTGGGAAGGCCGTCGCGGATCCGCAGCCACAGGTCACGATATGTCGGCTGTTCGCCGACCATCGAGTCGTCGGCGACGGGGACGCGCGGGACTTTGACAATGCCGCTCTCGATGGCATCAATCAGGGAGAAATCCGAGACAACCCAGGGGAACAGGATGCCCTCGGTGATGCGCTTGCCGTCGGCGGTGAGCTTGGTGTAGCCGGAGCCGCGCAGGAAGAACGGCGTGGCGGACAGATCGTAGATGACTTTGACGCCGAGCTTCGCCTTGACCGCCTCGAGGCCGGAGATCCAGACGCGGGCTTCCTCCTCGCGCCGCTCGGCTTCGCGGCGCTCGTCGCCGCTGAGACGGTCGGCGTCGGCGTCCGGTTTGCGGCGGTAGCAGTGGTGAGCCTCGTCGTTCAGCACGACGATGTTCTTCTTGGCGCCCAGCTCGCGGCAGACGCGGCGCACCATTTGGTCTGGGGTCTCGGTGAACGGGCTGGCCTTGCCCTGGTCGAGGATGGCCTTGGTGAGCTTGCCAGCCTGGGTGTGCTCGCGCGGCTTGAAAGCGTGGAAGTTGGTGATGACGAAGCGCGCGCGGCCGAGGTCCTCCAGCATGTCCGGTGGGACGACGTCGAGCTTGCGATAGTAGTTGTCGGGGTCGCTCGGCAGAAGGACGCGCAGACGGTCGCGGATGGTGATGCCGGGCGTCACGATGAGAAAGGCGTCGGAGAAGCGAGCGTCCTGGGTATTGGCGAGCTTGTTGAGCGCCTGCCACGCGATGAGCATCGCCATGACGACAGTCTTGCCGCTGCCGGTCGCCATCTTGACGGCAATGCGGTAGAGGCCAGGGTTAGAACTGTCATTGGCGGCGCGCAGGGCGTTCTCGATCCAGGCGGCGTTGTCTTTGGTGGCGACCTCCGTCACGTAGATAGCGGTCTCCAGCGCCTCGATCTGGCAGAAGAACAGCTTCCGCTCGCGGTCGGGCCGCTGCCAGTAGTTGAGGAGGTAGGCGGTTGTGGGTGTGACCCCGCGGTAGCCGTTCTGCCGCCAGCGCGCGACTCGCTCGCGCAGCTGGTTGATGAAGGTGTTCTCCTCGATTCGGTCTTCGGTCCACTCGGTCAGCGGAAGCGCTGCTTGCTTGCCTTTCTTCTTGGGCTGCGGGATGGGCACGAAGTAGGAGCTGACGCGCCGGGCCTCGACGATCTCGTCGGTGATGCCCTGCTCGGTAAAGCGAAAATGGCGTTGGGGTTCCGCATAGGGGGAGTTGAGGACGGGGTTTTCGATGACGACCTGGCGCATTTCATTCCTCGCGCGATTGTCCAAATGTCGTGATAAGTATAACAGACGCCTGGCGTCAGGGCAAGCGGGTTAACGGAATTGTCTACGCGGCTGTAGCGCATGGCGTCAGTTCCGCAGCGCCTTGAAGGCCAGACGATGAACTCCGGAGCGGCCGGCATAACTCCCGCGCCAGTCGGCCACTCCCGTTGCAGTAGCCGATGCCAAAGACGCCCGCCGCTCCCGTCGCAGCGGCCCGCGCCAGGCAAGAGAGATCGAGGCAGGTCAAAATCGAAAGCTAACTCCTACCAGGAGACACATAGGGCCGAGGCGCTGGCGCTCGAAAATGTCGAGCAAGGCACTCGGCCCTCTTTCGTGGCCTGATGGGCCAGCTTATGGCGGGCTGTCGCGGGACTATGACGCCGGGAGATAGGGCAGCAGCGGCTGGCGGTTCCAGACCTGGGCTTCGATGTAGTGGGCGAGGGTATCGGGGACGCCCGTATCCCACCCGTCGTCCGGCAGGCCCTTCACCGCGACGATCGCCAGGATTTCTGGCAGCGTGAAAAGCCTGCCGTGGTAGTCGGGCTGATACGACGCCGGGTCCTTCGCCTGGGCGACGAACCGGGTGACCATGCTATCCGGGTAGGTGAAGCTGACATCGGCGTCGGTGAGCGCCGACAGCGGGATTCGGATCTCAGCCGTGGTGGCGAGGGTCGCCGGGTCGGCCATGCGCGCGACCCATCTGGGCGAGCCGAGTACCATGTAGATCGGGTGATGCTGGCGCGGGCGGCCGCCGTGGGCGACGAACTGGGCGTAGAGCCACTCCTCCGTCTCGCGGCGCTCGCGCAGGTAGCCCTGCGGGTCTTTGAACCGTTCCCAGATCACCGAGCCTTCGACGTACATGCCGGCCATGAGCGCCAGCGCTTCGGCTTCGGGCAGGTCGGAGAGGCTGCGAAACGGCGTTGTGCCGCGCCGATAGTAATGCGTCAGGTAGTCCACCATACTGGCTCCCACGGGTATCAACTGACGGCCCCTGCGTGAAAGTATACTCCATCGCCAACCCACAAGGGGAGAGGGGAGAAGAGGGGCGACGACGATCTTTTGTCATGGGAATGAAATTCGCGGCAAAACCCCTTGACACCGCCCTGGAAAGATGCTATGATACCGTTATCATGGTAACGGTATCATGATACCGTTACCACCTGGCGCAGCACCCCCCAGCAGCGGGTGAAACATGGCGACGATCCGCGACGTGGCAAAGCGAGCCGGTGTCTCTCCCATCACGGTGTCGAGGGTGATCAACAACTTCGATTACGTGAGCGAGGAGAATCGGCGGCGCGTCCACGAAGCCATCGCGGAGATGGGCTATGTTCCCAACACAGTCGCCCGCAGTCTGCGCTCCAAGCGCACCAACACCCTGGCCCTGGTCCTGACCGACGTCGCCAACCCCTTCTTCACCACCGTCGCGCGCGGCGTCGAAGACACCGCCAGCAAAGCCGGCTACACCGTCATCCTGTGCAACACGGACGAGTCCGAGGCGGAACAACAAAAGTACCTCGACGTGCTCATCCAGAAACAGGTGGACGGCGTTCTGCTCGTGCCGGCGACCAGCAGCCCGGAGTCGGTGCGCTTCATCCAGAAGCACAAGACGCCGCTCGTCATCCTGGACCGCCGGATTGGGGGTACGGACGCCGACATTGTGCGCGGCGACTCGGAAGGCGGCGCTTACGCGCTCGTCAAGCTCCTCCTCGAGCTGGGGCATCGGCATATCGCCATGCTCAGCGGCCCGCGCGGTGTCTCGACGGCGGAGGACCGCGTGGTGGGCTACCGTCGCGCCCTGGCCGAGGCCGGGATACGGGCCGAGTCAAAGCGCATCAGCTACGGCGCATTCTCGCGCGTGAGCGGGTACGAGATGGCGCGGCGCGCCATGGCCGTACTCCCGCAGCCGACGGCCATCTTCGCCGGCCACAACTTCATGGGCATCGGCACGATGCAGGCGCTGCGCGAGATAGAGATGCGCGTGCCGGAGGATGTGGCCGTCGTCTGCTTCGACGATCTGCCGCTCGATTTCCTCACCGTGCCGTTTTTCACGATGGCGGCGCAGCCGGCCTACGAGATGGGGAAAAAGGCCACCGAGCTGCTCCTGGCGCGGCTGGCCGACGAAGGGCCGCACGAGCCGCAAGAGATTGTGCTGCCAAGCGAGATCGTCATCCGCCGCTCCAGCGGCGACCCACTGGTCACCAGCAACCTCAAAGCATCCGTGGCTGTGAAGCCATAGCGAAACGGGCCGCGATCGCCCGACGGTAGGAACGCGATGGAATACCGGGAACTCGGTACAACGGGGTTAAGAGTCTCTGCGCTCAGTTTCGGCGCGTCGTCCCTCGGCGGCGTCTTCCACGCCATTGACGAGACTGAGGCCATGCGCACCGTGCCGGTGGCGCTGGACCTCGGCATCAATCTGATTGATGTGTCGCCCTACTATGGCCTGACAAAAGCCGAGACGGTGCTGGGACGCGCCTTGCAGGGCATCGCCCGCGACCGCTACATCCTGGCGACCAAGGTGGGGCGCTACGGGGCGGATGAGTTCGATTTCTCGGCCGAGCGTGTGACGGCCAGCGTGGACGAGAGCCTGGGACGCCTGGGCGTCGAGCATATTGACATCATCGAGTGCCACGACATCGAGTTCGGCTCCCTGGACCAGGTGGTCGAGGAGACGCTCCCGGCGCTGCGGCGGCTCCAGGCGCAGGGCAAGGTGCGCTTCGTCGGCGTCACCGGCCTCCCGTTGAACGTCTTCCGCTACGTCCTCGACCGCACCGACCTGGACACGATCCTCTCCTACTGCCACTACGAGCTAAACGACACCTCGCTGGCCGACTTGCTGCCTTATCTCCAGGCGAAGGGCGTCGGCGTCATCAACGCCTCGCCCCTGGGCATGGGGCTGCTAACGCAGCGTGGAACCCCGGACTGGCATCCGGCGTCGGAGGAAATCAGGGCGACGTGCGCGCGCGCCGCTGCCTTCTGCCGCGAGCAGGGCGTGGACATCGCCAAGCTGGCCGTCCAGTTCAGCGTCGCCCACAGGGACATTCCGACGACGCTGGTGGGGACGGCGAACCCGGCCAACATCGAGAAGAACGTGCGGTGGGTCGAGGAGCCGCTGGATGAGGCGCTGCTGGCCGAGGTGCAGAGGATTCTAGCGCCGATCCACAACTGGACGTGGCCGAGTGGGAAGGCCGAGAATAACTGAGAGGTGAGGCATGGCCGACGCGCTGGTGTTGATGGAAGGCATTGATAAGTCGTTCCCCGGCGTTCACGCCCTGAACAATGCCCGGTTCGAGCTGATGCCGGGCGAGATTCACGCCCTGGTCGGGGAGAATGGCGCGGGGAAGTCTACCATGATGAAGATCCTCTCCGGCATCTACACCAAGGACGCCGGGCGGATCGTCTACAAGGGCAAGGAAGTCAACATCACGCGGCCGCGCGAGGCGCAGGACCTGGGCATCAGCATGGTCCACCAGGAGCTGAACCTCATGCAGCACCTGACCGTGGCGCAGAACATCTTCATCGGCCGCGAGCCGCGCGGTGGCGGGTTCATGCTCGACGACCGCGCCATCAACGCCAAGGCGCAGGCCCTGTTCAAGGCGATGAACCTGGAGCTGGACCCGCGTGTGAAGGTGGCGGACCTGACGGTCGCCAAGCAGCAGATGGTCGAGATCGCCAAGGCGTTGTCGTTCAACTCCGACGTCCTCATCATGGACGAGCCGACGGCGCCGCTCACCGACATCGAGATTGACGACCTGTTCCGCATCATCCGCGACTTGCGCGCCCAGGGCGTTGGCATCGTCCACATCTCCCATCGGCTCGAAGAGCTGAAGCAGATCTCCGACCGGGTGACGGTGATGCGCGACGGCCAGTACGTCGCCACGGTTCCGACGGCGAGCGCGAGCATTGACGACATCATCAGCATGATGGTTGGCCGCACGATCTACGAGTCCACGCCGGAGCTGCCGGAGAACCCGAGCCAGGAAGTTGTGCTGGAAGTCAAGGGCCTGAATCGGGGCCGGGCGATCAAGGATGTGAGCTTCCAGCTCAAGAAGGGCGAGATCCTGGGCTTCGCCGGGCTGGTGGGCGCGGGGCGGACGGAGGTGGGGCGCGCGATCTTCGGCGCCGACCGCCTGGACTCGGGCGAGATCTACGTCAAGGGCCAGCGCGTTGAGATTCACAGCCCGGGCGACGCCGTCCGGCACGGCATCAGCTATCTGTCGGAGGACCGCAAGCGGTATGGCGTGGTGCTGGGCATGGACATCGCGGACAACGTGGTCATGGCGACGCTGAATCGCTACCTGCTGGGGGGGACGGTGGTCAACACCGGGCAGACGCGCGTCGCCGCCCAGAAGGCGGTGGATGCCCTGGCGATCAAGACGCCGGGCTTGCAGCAGAAGGTGCGCAACCTGTCGGGCGGCAACCAGCAGAAAGTCATCATCGGCAAGTGGCTGGACGCCAACACCGACATTCTCATCTTCGACGAGCCGACGCGCGGCATTGACGTCGGCGCGAAGAGCGAGATTTACAAGCTCTTGAACAACCTCGCGCAGCAGGGCAAGTCCATCATCATGATCTCGTCGGAATTGCCGGAGGTCCTGCGCATGAGCCACCGCATCATCGTGATGTGCGAGGGCCGCATCACGGGGGAGCTGAGTAGCAGCGAGGCGACCCAGGAGAGCATCATGCGCCTGGCGACTCAGCGCACCTCGGCCGTAGTCGCGAACGCCGGAGCCGAGACTAACTCTTGAAAGGATGCTGAGAGATGCAAGCGACAATGACCCAGAGGCGGTCTATCTTCCGCTCCGACGCGATTCAGAGAGTGCTGGCGTTCGCCGCATTGATCGTCATTTTCATCTTCTTTTCCATCGCGTCGCCGAACTTCCTCCAGTTCGATAACATCATCGGCATCCTGCTGGCGACGTCCGTCAACGGCGTGCTGGCGATCGGTGTGACCTTCGTCATCATCGCCGGCGGCATTGACCTGTCCGTCGGTACAGTGATGACCCTCGCCGCCGTCATGACAGGCGTGGCCGTCACCAACCTGGGCCTGCCGATACCGATCGGCATCCTGGTCGGCATCCTGACAGGCACGCTCGCCGGGTTCGTCAACGGCACGGTGGTCTCGCGGATGAAGGTGCCGCCGTTCATCGCCACCCTCGGCATGTTCTACATCGCCCGCGGCCTGGCGCTCATCTTCTCCAACCTGAAGCCGATCTACTTCAACGATACACCCATCTTCCGCGAGTTGGCGATGGGGTCGGTCATCGGCACGGTCATTCCGGGCCTCGACATCCCCAACGCCGTGCTGGTCATGTTCCTGGCAGCCATTGTCGCCGGCTTTATCCTGAACCGCACCATTCTCGGCCGCTATACGTTCGCCCTCGGCAGTAACGAGGAGGCGACGCGCCTCTCCGGCGTCAACACGATCCGCTGGAAGACCGCTGTCTTCACCCTGTGTAGCACGTTCGCCGGTCTCGGCGGTGTCATGATCGCCGCGCGCCTGAACTCGGCGCAGCCCTCCCTCGGCGCGGGGTACGAGCTGGACGCCATCGCCGCGGCGGTCATCGGCGGCACGTCCCTGAGCGGCGGCGAGGGCACCATCCTGGGGACGGTCATCGGCGCGTTCCTCATCAGCACCCTGACCAACGGCCTGCGCATCATGTCGGTGCCGCAGGAGTGGCAGATCGTCGTCACCGGCGTCATCGTGATCCTGGCCGTGTACCTGGACATCGTGCGCCGCCAGCGCAGGTAACACCTGCGCGTTGCGTTTGGTTGAGCGCTCCAATGTGGAGCTTCGACATACCCACCCGTCTCACGTGAGAAAAGGAGAACCAACATGAAATCTCGGTGGTTACTCGTCAGCATTGCCGGCCTGCTCATCCTGGGCGTGGTCATCGCGGCGTGCGGCGGCGCGCCGGCCCCCACGGCCTCGCAGCCGGCCGCGCCCGCGGCAACCGCGGCGCCGGCCGCAGGGCAGGCGGCCCCCGCCGGCGGCGCGCAGCCGTATATCCCCGTCATCTCCAAGGGCTTCCAGCACCAGTTCTGGCAGGCTGTGAAGCAAGGCTCGGAGCAGGCCGCCAAGGACAAGAACGTCAAGATTACGTTCGAGGGGCCGGAGAACGAGTCCCAGGTGGACAAGCAGATCGAGATGCTCCAGGCGGCGATTGACAAGAAGCCGGCTGCCATCTGCTTCGCCGCTCTCGACTCCAAGGCCGCTATCCCGCTGCTCCAGAAGGCCAAGGACCAGGGTATCCCGATCATCGGCTTCGACTCGGGCGTGGACAGCGACATCCCGGTGGCGACGGCCGCGACGGACAACCTCAAGGCGGCGGCGGCGGCTGCCGACAAGATGGCCGCGCTCATCAACAATGAGGGCGAAGTTGCGGTGATCGTTCACGACCAGACCAGCCGCACGGGCATTGACCGCCGCGACGGCTTCGTGAACCAGATCAAGAGCAAGTACCCCAACATCAAGATCGTGGACATCCAGTACGGCGGCGGCGACCAGCTCAAGTCCACCGACCTGGCGAAGGCGATCGTCCAGGCGCACCCCAACCTCAAGGGCTTCTTCGGCGCGAACGAGGGTTCGATCATCGGCGTGCTCAACGCGGTGAAGGAGCTGAAGAAGGACGGCAAGATCGTGGTCATCGGCTACGACTCCGGCAAGCAGCAGATTGACGCCATCAAGAGCGGTGTCGAGGCCGGCGCTATCACCCAGGACCCCATCGGCATCGGCTACAAGTGCGTCGAGGCCGCGGTCAAGGCCATCAACAAGCAGCCTGTGGACAAGAACATTGATACCGGCTTCAAGTGGTACGACAAGACCAACGTAGACAACCCTGAGATCAAGGCTGTGCTGTACCAGTAAGACGCGGTACGCAGCCTCAAGGCGCGAAGAGGGGCTGCCCGGCTGACCTGGGCAGCCCCTCTTTCCACCATACTGCCTTCGGAACGAGGGCCTCATGCTCATCAGCGGCATCCTGAACCCGCACATCGCCGGCCTGCTGGCCCGCGTGCGCCACACCAATACGCTCGTCATCGCGGACCGCGGATTTCCGTTCTGGCCCACCATCGAAACCGTTGACATCTCCCTGGTGGACGACGTGCCGACGGTGCTCCAGGTGCTGACGGCGATCCGCGCCAACTACGTCATCGGCAACATTACCATGGCCGCCGAGTTCGTGGACAACAACACGCCGTTGGTGCGTCAGCGCTTCGCCGACGTCATGGCCGGCGTGCCGGTCGTCTATGAGCCGCACGGGGAGTTCAAGAAACGTATTCCGCAGGCCATTGGCCTGATACGCACAGGCGACACCATTCAATACGCGAACATGATCCTGACATCGGCGTAGCGCCGGTGCGGCTATCCCATATCGTCCAGGTTCCCACTCAAAACTCTGAAATGTGAGGGTGCAAAGCATGACTACAGAACAGCAGGGCGCGACGCGCTGGATCGGGGAGTTTCCGAAGATCGGCATTCGCCCGGCCATTGATGGGCGACGCCGCGGCGTCCGCGAGTCGCTGGAAGAGCCGACCATGGGCATGGCGTGGGCGACGGCGGCGTTCCTGAGCGCCAATCTGCGCTACCCGGACGGGCGGCCGGTCGAGTGCGTCATCGCCGACACGTGCATCGGCGGCGTAGCGGAAGCGGCGGCCGCAGCGGAGAAGTTCACCCGCGCCGGCGTCGGGTGCACGATTACCGTCACCCCGTGCTGGTGCTACGGCTCGGAGACGATGGACATGGACCCGCTGACGCCGAAGGCCGTCTGGGGCTTCAACGGCACCGAGCGCCCCGGCGCGGTCTACCTGGCCGCCGTGCTCGCCGGCCACAACCAGAAGGGGCTGCCCGCCTTCAGCATCTACGGCCACGATGTGCAGGACCTGGGCGATCCCAACATTCCGGCCGATGTCCAGGCGAAGCTGCTGCGCTTCGCCCGCGCCGGCCTGGCCGTGGCAATGATGCGGGGCAAGTCGTACCTGTCCATCGGCGGCACTTCGATGGGCATCGCCGGCTCCATCGTGGACCAGCCTTTCTTCGAGAGTTACCTGGGGATGCGCGTCGAGGCCATTGACATGACCGAGCTGACGCGCCGCATTGACGAGGGTATCTACGACCCGGACGAGTACGCGAAGGCGAAGGCGTGGACGGACGCGAACTGCAAGGAAGGTCGCGAGTACAACGCGCCCGGCTACGAGCGCACCCGCGAGCAGAAGGACAGGGACTGGGAGATCTCGGTCAAGATGACCCTCGCCGCCCGCGACCTGATGGTCGGCAATGGCCGCCTGGCCGAGCTGGGCTATGGCGAGGAGGCGCTCGGCCACAACGCCATCGTCGGCGGCTTCCAGGGCCAGCGCCAGTGGACCGATCACTTCCCCAACGGCGACTTCATGGAGGCCATCCTCAACTCGTCCTTTGACTGGAACGGCATCCGCGCCCCCTACGTCTTTGCCACCGAGAACGACAGCCTGAACGGCGCGACGATGCTGTTCGGCTACCTGCTCACCAACACGGCGCAGATCTTTGCCGACGTGCGCACGTACTGGAGCCCCGACGCCGTCAAGCGCGTCACGGGCTACACCCTGGAAGGGCTGGCGAAGGACGGCATTATCCACCTCATCAACTCCGGCGCGGCGACGCTGGACGCGACCGGCCGCCTGAAGCGCGACGGCCAGCCGGTGATGAAGCCGTTCTGGGAGATCACCGAGGACGAGGCGGCGGGCTGCCTGGACGCCACGTCCTGGTATCCGGCGATGACCGAGTACTTCCGCGGCGGCGGCTACTCGTCTGGCTTCCTCACCGAGGGCCAGATGCCAGTCACGATGGCCCGCGTCAACATCGTCAAGGGGCTTGGCCCGGTGCTTCAGCTGGCCGAGGGCTGGACGGTGGACCTGCCGCCCGCCGTGCACGAGGTCATCAACGAGCGCACGAACCCGACGTGGCCGACGCACTGGTTCGTCCCGCGTGTCAGCGGCAGCGGCCCGTTCCGCGACGTGTACTCGGTGATGGCGAACTGGGGCGCGAACCACGGCGCGATCAGCTATGGCCACATCGGCGCCGACCTGGTCACGTTGGCCGCGATGCTGCGCATCCCGGTGACGATGCACAACCTGGCCGAGGACGACGTGTTCCGGCCCAGCGCGTGGACCCACTTCGGCGCGCTCGAGCCTGTCGGCGCCGACTACCGCGCCTGCGCCGCGTTCGGGCCGCTGTACAAGACGTATTAGCCGCCATTGCAAGTCGGGTAGGAGGGGGTAACGCTATGACGACTGCGCCGACGTTTCTGGCCTTTGACCTGGGCGCGACGAGCGGCCGCGCCGTCCTTGGCCGTCTCGACGACGACCACCTGACGCTGGAGGAGGTCCACCGCTTCCCCAACGGCCCGGTGTGCGTCGGCGACAGCCTGTTCTGGGACATCCTGCGCCTCTGGGACGAGATGGGGCGCGGGCTGGCTCTCGCCGCCAACCGCGCCGGCGGCAGCCTGGCGAGCATCGGGGTGGATACCTGGGGAGTGGACTTCGGTCTCCTGGCCGATGATGATACCCTGCTCGGCGCCCCGTACCACTACCGCGATGCGCGCACCGATGGCATGTTGGAGGCGACCTTCGAGGTCGTCGGGCGCGACGAGATCTACGCGCAGACGGGCATCCAGTTCATGCAGCTCAACAGTCTCTACCAGCTCGTCGCTCTGGCCCGCGCGAACGCGCCCCAATTGCGCATCGCCCGCACCTTCCTGAACATCCCCGACCTGCTCAACTTCTGGCTATCCGGCGTGAAGGCCAGCGAGTTCACCATCGTCAGCACGACCCAGTGCTACAACCCCGTCGCCGGCGATTGGGCGTGGCCGCTGTTGGAGCGGCTGGGCATCCCGACGGCCCCGTTCGGCAAGATCGTCCAGCCGGGGACGACGCTCGGCCCACTGCGGGCGTCGGTCATGCGCGAGACGGGCGCACCGGCCGTCCAGGTCAT
Organism: Anaerolineae bacterium; assembly: GCA_046328525.1. Lineage (GTDB taxonomy): Bacteria > Chloroflexota > Anaerolineae > Epilineales > JAHCIE01 > JBDHWG01. Next base: position 167,172 of record JAXLWK010000011.1, on the reverse strand, counting down.
CGCCACCGCCGGCCACGACACCGCCGCTGCGGTCGCCGCCGTGCCGGCCGAAGTCCCCGACTACGCCTACATCAGCTCCGGCACGTGGTCGCTGATGGGCGTCGAGGTGGCGGCGCCGGTCATCAGCGCGGCCAGCCTGGCGGCCAACCTGACCAACGAGGGCGGGGTCAACGGCACGATCCGCCTGCTTAAGAACATCATGGGCATGTGGCTGATCGAGGAGTGCCGCCGCGCCTGGGCGCACGCCGGGCAGACGTACTCCTACGCCGAGCTGACGGCGCTGGCGGAGAGCGCGCCGCCTTTCGCCGCCCTTGTCTGGCCCGGCGACGGGCGTTTCCTCGCGCCGGGCGACATGCCGGCGCGCATCGCCGCCGCGTGCGTCGAGAGCGGCGGCCGCGTGCCCGACGGACCCGGCGGCCTGGTGCGCTGCATCCTGGAGAGCCTGGCGCTGGAGTACCGCCGCGTCCTCGATCTCATCGAGTGCGTCCAGGGACGGCCGGTCTCCGTCGTGCACGTAGTCGGCGGCGGCTCGCGCAGCGCCTTGCTCAACCAGTTCACCGCCAACGCCACGGGGCGGCCCGTCGTGGCGGGGCCGGTCGAGGCGACGGCCACCGGCAACATCCTGGTGCAGGCGGCGGCGACGGGGCATATCGGCTCCATCGCCGAAGGGCGCGCCCTGTTGCGACGCCACGCCGAGACCGCCACCTACACGCCCCAGGACACGGAGCGCTGGGCGGAGGCTTACGAGCGCTACACGACGCTGGTTGGCGCACTCGAGGCGCGGCAAGCGACGGCGTGAGCGCCGGACCACGACTGATGGGCCGCAACTATTTGTTGCCGCGTAGGGGCAGGTTTCAAACCTGCCCCTACCACCGCCAGCGGGGGTAATATTCGTCTAATTCGAACAAGGTTCGTAACCTGTTATGATTGTTCTATTGACACACCGCAAAAAAGGCGCTATAATTGCCCTGTAACGTAACGATATGCGTTCGAACCTGTTTCGTTTGTGTATCGCGGCGTGAGGGGCCGGATGCGAGGGGAGGAGTCGGATGGTGTCCGAGATGATCGCTCTTGACAGCGAGCTGAACAACGCGAGCCTGGACCGTCGGCTGGCGGCGGTGCGCGCCCTGGCGGACATGATGGGCGACGGCAGCTGCGTTGTCACGCCGGAGACAGACGTTGTGAACATGCACTGCCACAGCTTCTTCTCCTTCAACGCCTACGGCTATTCGCCCTCATCCCTGGCGTGGCTGGCGAAGCGCGACGGCTTCCGCGCCGTCGGCATGGTGGACTTCGACGTGCTCGACGGCGTGGACGAGCTGTTCGCGGCGTGCGACATCCTGGGCGTGCGCGGCGCGGCGGCGCTCGAGACGCGGGTCTACGTGCCCGAGTTTGCGAGCCGCGACATCAACTCGCCGGGCGAGCCGGGCGTGCTCTACCACATGGGCATCGGCTTTACCTCCGGCGCAGTGCCGGCCGATGTGGCCCGCGCCCTGACCGACCTCCGCACGCGCGCGGCGCAGCGCAACCGCGAACTTGTGGCGCGCGTCAATGCGTACCTTGATCCGGTGCAGCTCGACTACGACCGCGACGTGCTGCCGCTGACGCCATCCGGCAATGCCACCGAGCGCCATATCATCCAGGCGTATGTCCACGCGGCGCAGCGCACGGCCGATCCGGCGGCCTTCTGGGCCTCGCGGCTGGACATGCCCGCCGACAGGATCGCGGATCTCATGGGCGATGGCCCCGCGTTCCAGAACCTGGTGCGCAGCCGCCTGATGAAGCGTGGCGGCGTGGGCTACGTGCTGCCGGGGCCGGCGACGTTCCCGCTGCTCGATACCGTCCAGCAGCTCATCCTTACCGCCGGAGCGCTGCCGTGCTATGCCTTCCTCGACGGCACGTCGGCGGGCGAGGGGGCGATGGGCGAACTGCTCGATCTGCTGGTGGCGAAGGGGACGGCGGCCATCAACATCATCCCTGACCGCAACTGGAACATCGCCGACCCGGAGACGAAGCGCGTCAAGCTCCAGAACTTGTACGCCGTGGTGGACCTGGCCGAAGAGATGGCTCTGCCGTTGAATGTCGGCACCGAAATGAACAGCTTCGGCAACCGGCTGGTGGACGACTTCAGCGCCCCTGAGCTTGCGCCCTGTCGGGCGGCGTTCCTCGACGGCGCGTACTTTGTGGCCGGGCACACGATGCTGGGGCGGGCGGTGGGCCAGGGGTACGGCAGTGAGTGGGCCAGGAGCTACCTGCCCGACCGCCGCGCGCGCAACGCCTTTTACACGAGTGTCGGGAAACTGGTGCGGCCGGGCCGCGCCGGGCTGACGCAACTGCGAGCGATGGACCGCGATTGGACGCCGTCGGAGATACTGGCAAAGTTAACGGCTTGAGAGAGCCAGAGGAGCAAGTCATGGAAGACAGGGTCGCAGCCTATCACCACGTCGCCGAGAAACTGCCGCCGCACAACGTGGTCTGGCCGACGTATGGGGCCGGCTTCGAGAATTTCGGAAAGGACAGTCAGCCCATCGAGACGCCGATGCCAGAGATCGGCCCCGATGAGCTTCTGGTGCGCCACGACGCCTGCGGCCTGTGCTTCTCCGACATCAAGATCATCTCCCTCGGTGAGAAGCACCCGCGCATCTTCCGTGACATCCGCCAGGAGCCGGCCGTCCAGGGCCACGAGGTCTCGATGACCGTGGTCGAGGTCGGCGAGAACCTGCGCGATCAGTACAAGGTCGGCGACCGCTTCATCATCCAGGCCGACATCTTTGTCAACGGCGTCGGCTACGCCTACGGCTACATGATCCAGGGCGGGCTGTCGCTCTACGGCAAGATTGACCAGCGCATCCTGAATGGCGACGACGGCAACTACCTCATCCCCATTCGCCCGGACGCGGGCTACGCCGAGACGGCGCTGACGGAGCCGTGGGCGTGCGTCATCGCCGCCTACGCCCTCCAGTACCGCACCTCCCTCAAGCCCGGCGGCACGACCTGGATCGTCGGCGCGGGCGGCGAGGGCGACTACACCATCGGCGCGGGCTTCGATGCGGCCGCGCACCCGGCGCGGTTGATGCTCACCAACGTGCCGGCCCGCTTCGACGCCTGGCTGCGCGCCCGCGCGGCCGAGCTGGGCATCGAGGTCGTTGACGCCCCAGACGCCGCCAATCCACCGCTGACGCCCGTAGACGACATCGTCGTGCTCGGCGCCGACGCCGATCTGGTCGAAACCGTCAGCCCGCGCCTGGCCGACTTCGGGATTGTCGCGCTCATCGCCGACGAAGCTCTGTCACGGCCGGTGCAGGTGGACATCGGGCGCGTGCACTACAACCGCTGGCTGTACGTCGGCGGCCGCGGGCCAGACGTAGCCCGCGCCTACAGCGACACGCCGGTGCGGTCGCCGCTGCGGCCCGGCGGGCGGACGTGGTTCATCGGCGCCGGCGGCCCCATGGGGCGGATGCACGTCCAGCGCGCCCTCCAGAGCCACCAGCCGCCGTCGGTGATCGTCTGCACCGACCTGGGCGAGCAGCGCCTCAACGACCTGCGCGAAACGTTCGCGGCCGAGGCCGAGGCGCGCGGCATCGCGTTCTACTGCCTCAACCCGGCGCAGCCCAACGGCAGCGGCCCGGCGATGAGCGAGCTTCAGGCGCAAGGCTTCGACGACATCGTCGTCCTCGCGCCGGTCGCCGCTGCCGTGAGCGAAGCCGCCCCGGCCCTCGCGCCCGGCGGCGTGATGAACATTTTCGCCGGCGTGGCGCGCGGCACGATGGCGACGCTGGACCTGAGCGATGTCTACCTCAAGAACCGGCGCGTCATCGGCCACTCGGCGTCGAGCATTGATGACCTGCGCCTGACGCTGGACAAGGTCGAGGGTGGCGAGCTGTCGCCGGACCGCTCGGTCGCCGCCGTTGGGTCGCTCAGCGCGGCGCGGGATGGGCTGATTGCCGTGCGCGACGCCCGGTTTTCGGGCAAGGTCGTTATCTTCCCGCACATCAAGGAGCTGCCCCTGACGCCGCTGCCGGACCTGAAGGACGCGCTGCCGACGGTCTATGCCAGGCTCAAGGACGGCAAGGAGTGGACGCCGGAGGCCGAGGAAGAATTCTTGCGCGTCATGCTGCCGGACACGGAGGAGTAAGCGATGGTACTCGAAAACCGAGTAGCGATAGTGACAGGCGGCGCGCAGGGCCTCGGCGAGGCCATCTGCCAGCGGCTGGCGCGCGAGGGGTGCAGCGTGATGGTCGCCGACATCAACGCCGAGCAGGCGGCGCAGACGGCGGACGCCATCACGGCGCTGCTGCGCGAGCAGGGGAGTGACCGCTGCGCCAAATCCATGGCCGTGGACGTGACGGACGAGGCGCAGGTGGCGGCGCTGGTGGATCGGACGGTCGCGGAGTTCGGGCGGCTCGACGTGTTGGTCTCCAACGCGGGCATCCTGATCGCTGAGGAGATCACCGAGTTTCCCGCCGCGAAGTGGAAGGCGGTGTTGGACGTCAATCTGTACGGCTACTTCCTGTGCGCCAAGCACGCCGCGCGGGTCATGAAGCCCCAGCGCAGCGGCGTCATTATCCAGATCAACTCGAAATCGGGCAAGAAGGGCAGCTTCAAGAATTCGGCCTACGCCGCGTCGAAGTTCGGCGGCATCGGCTTGACCCAGAGCATTGCCCTGGACCTGGCGGAGGATGGGGTGCGGGTCAACGCCGTCTGCCCCGGCAACCTGCTCGACTCGCCGCTGTGGGTCAACTCGCTCTACAAGCAATACGCCAAGAAATGGGGCATCACCGAGGCCGAGGTGCGCCAGCGCTACATTGACCAAGTGCCGATGAAGCGCGGCTGCACCTACGATGACGTGTGCAATGTCGTCGTCTTCCTCGCCTCGGACCAATCCAGCTACATGACCGGCCAGGCCATTAACGTGACCGGCGGCCAGGAAATGCGCTGATCGAGAAGGTGCATGGCAACTCCAGTGATTCTGCCCAAGCTGGGCAACAGCGTCGAAAGCTCGATCATCTCGCGGTGGCTCAAGCGCAAAGGCGAGCCGGTCACTCTGGGCGAGCCGCTGTTCGAGATTGAGACCGACAAGACAACGCAGCAGGTGGACAGTCCGGCGTCGGGCAGCCTGCTCGACGTGTACTTCGCCGAGGGCGAGGACGTGCCGGTGCTGACGACCATCGCCTTGATTGGCGAGGTGGGGGAGGTCGTCCCTCACCCGCCGACCCCCTCTCCCACGAGGGGCGAGGGGGGGAAGGTGGTCCCTCACCCCCCGGCCCCCTCTCCCACTAGAGGAGAGGGGGGGAAGAGGGAGAGCGTCGAGGCTTCGCCTCGTCACCCCGTCACGCCGTCACTTCCCCCCGTTGGCGTGTCGCCGCGCGCGCGGAATCTCGCGGCGCGCAAGGGGCTGGACCTGGCCGGCGTGCCGGGCAGCGGGCCGGGCGGCCGCGTGATCGAGCGCGACGTCCAGGCGGCGCTCGCGGCACGCCCGACGCTGACGCCCCTGGCGCGGGCGATGGTCGAGCGGGGCGAGTACGTCCCGCCGGAGCAGGGCAGCGGCGTGGGCGGGCGGATTACATCGAAGGACTTGCAGGCGGGGCAGGCCCCCCTCCATCTCCCCCCGTCCACGGGGGGAGGGCCGGAGATGAGGGCCGCTGTCTCCCGCCCCCAGTGGACGGGGGGCGGCTCAGATGTTGGCTCGACGGTTCCGCTCCCCCCGCTGGCGGGGGGCGGGAGGGTAGTGCCTGGCGACGACTTCGAGCGCGTCCCGCTGACCAACGTGCGGCGCATCATCGCCGAGCGCATGCTGGCGTCGCTCCAGACTACGGCGCAGCTCACCCTGAACAGCTTCGCCGACGCGCGCGCCATTCAGGCGTACCGCAAGCGGCTGAAGGGCAGCGCGGACGAGCTTGGCCTGCGGGACGTGACCGTCAACGACCTGGTGCTGTTCGCCGTGTCGCGGACGCTGCCCCAGTTCCCGGACGTCAACGCCTTGTTCACGGGCGACGCCCTGCTCCAGGCGCGGCGCGTGCACCTGGGGTTTGCGGTGGATACGCCGCGCGGCCTGCTCGTGCCCGTGATCCGCAACGCCGACTCGCTCAGCCTGCGCGAGATGTCGCAGGCGGCGCGGCGGCTGGGCCAGGCGGCGACGCAGGGCAAGGTCGCGCCGGACGAGCTCCAAGGCGGGACGTTCACCGTGACCAACTTGGGCGCGCTGGGCATCGAGACTTTCACGCCCGTTCTCAACCCGCCGCAGGTGGCGATCCTCGGCGTGGGGAGTATTCATCTGAAGCCGGTCGAGGTGGACGGCGACGTGCAGTTCATTCCGCACATCGCCCTCTCCCTGACCATCAATCACCAGGTGGTAGACGGCGCACCGGGTGCGCGCTTCCTGCAGGCGCTGGCGCGCAACCTCGCCAACCTGGATTTGCTGCTGGCAGTGTGACTGTCCCCCGCCTGTCACCCTAAGCGCAGCGAAGGGTCTCCCGTCCGGGGGATGCTTCACTTCGTTCAGCATGACACACGGCGCGATGAACAAGCTGTAAACAGGATGAGTTAAGCCATGACCAAGCTGTTGATGATTGATCCGATGGAGGCGCGCCGCCAGGGCGTGCTGACGGGGCCGGCGATTCCCCTCAATGCGTATGTCACGGACCCGGCGGTTGAGGCCCAGAAATACGGGCGCGACGGCCTGCTGCGCATGTACCGCGACATGGCCCTGATCCGCGAGTTCGAGACGATGCTCGACCGCATCAAGAAAGAGGGCGCATACGAGGGCGTCGAGTACAACCACAAGGGGCCGGCGCACCTCTCCATCGGCCAGGAAGCGTCTGCCGTCGGCCAGGCGTATAATCTCACCTCGGACGACTTTATCTTCGGCTCGCACCGCAGCCACGGCGAGATTCTCGCCAAGAGCCTGTCGGCGGCGGCCAAGACAGGCGACGCCGAGCTGTGCCGCATCATGGAGAGCTACCTCGACGGCGCAACGCTGCGCGTGGTCGAGACGTGGAGCAAGGGCGACCCGCAGAGCCTGGCGGTGGACTACATCCTGTACGGCACGCTGGCGGAGATCTTCGGGCGCGCGGCCGGCTTCAATCGCGGCCTGGGTGGCTCGATGCACGCCTTCGTCCCGCCGTTCGGCGTGATGCCCAACAACGCCATCGTCGGCGGCTCGGCGGACATTGCGACCGGCTCGGCGCTGTTCAAGCGCGTCAACCGCAAGCCCGGCATCGTCATCGCCAACATCGGCGATGCCTCGATGGGCTGCGGCCCGGTGTGGGAAGCGATGATGTTCGCCGCCATGGACCAGTACCGCACGCTGTGGCCGGCGGAGGCCGGCGGCGCGCCGCCGATCCTGTACAACTTCATGAACAACTTCTATGGCATGGGCGGCCAGCCGAAGGGCGAGACGATGGGCTTCGACGTGCTGGCGCGCGTCGGCCTGGGCGTGAACCCGGAGGGGATGCACGCTGAGCGCGTGGACGGCCTGAATCCGCTGGCCGTCGCCGACGCCGTCGAGCGCAAGCGGCGCGTCCTCGAAGCGGGGCAGGGGCCGGTGCTGCTCGATACCGTCACCTACCGCTTCTCTGGCCACTCGCCGTCGGATGCGTCGAGCTACCGCGACAAGGCCGAGATCGAGCTGTGGCAGGAGGTAGATTCGCTCATCACGTTCCGCGAGTACCTCAAGGCCAACGGCCACGCCGACGACGCGGCCCTGGACGCGATCCGCGCCGACGCCGTCGCGCGCGTCACCCGCGTGCTTCAGGCGGCCATCTCCCCCGACCTGTCACCGCGCATCTCGCAGGAGGCGGTCATCGAGAGCTACATGTTCTCGAACGGCTCCAGGGAGCGCATGGGCGAGGGGACGCCGCAGACGCTGCTGCCAAAGGAGGAGACGCGGCTGAAGCTGACCGAGGGCAAGAACCGCTTCGGGCTGGAAAACGGCAAGCCGCTGCCCAAGCTCAAGACGCTGACCTACGCCGAGGCCCTGTTCGAGGCGATGATCCACCGCTTCTACGCGGACCCGACGATGGTCGCGTATGGCGAGGAGAACCGCGATTGGGGCGGGGCGTTCGGCGTCTACCGTGGGTTGACGGAGGCGCTGCCCTACCCGCGCCTGTTCAACTCGCCCATCTCCGAGGGCGCGATTGTTGGGACGGCGGTGGGCTACGCCCTGAGCGGCGGGCGCGTCGTCGCCGAGTTGATGTACACCGACTTCATGGGCCGCGCCGGCGACGAGATCTTCAACCAGATGAGCAAGTGGCAGGCGATGTCCGGCGGCGTCCTCCAGATGCCCCTTGTCCTGCGCGTGTCGGTCGGGGCGAAGTACGGCGCGCAGCACTCCCAGGATTGGGCCGCGATGGTCGCTCACATTCCCGGCCTGCGCGTCATGTACCCGGCGACCGCCTACGACGCCAAGGGCATGCTCAACCTGGCGTTGCGCGGTACGGACCCGGTCATCTTCTTTGAGAGCCAGCGCCTGTACCCAGAGCCGGAGACCGTCGTCCCCGGCGGCGTGCCGGTCGAGTACTACGAGGTTCCGCTCGGTGAGCCGGCCGTCCGCCGCGAGGGGCGCGACCTGACCATTGTCACCCTCGGCCCGGCGCTCTATGTCGCTCTGGACGCGGCGAAGACGCTGGAGGGCCTGGGTGTGTCGGCCGAGGTTGTAGACGCGCGCTTCATCAACCCGCTCAACTACGACCCGATCGTGGCGTCGGTGCGCAAGACGGGGCGCGTGCTGCTGGTGTCGGAGGCGGTCGAGCGCGGCTCGTTCATGCACACCCTGGCGTCCAACATCAGCCAGCTCGCCTTCGACTCTCTCGACGCGCCGCCGGCCGTCGTTGGGGCGCGCAACTGGATCACGCCGGCGGCGGAGATGGAGGACATCTTCTTCCCGCAGCCGGAGTGGCTGGTGGACACCGTTCACGAGCGCATCCTGCCGCTGCCGGGCTACACGCCACGCACGACGCAGGCGACGAGCGAGATCCTGCGCCGCAACCGCCTCGGCGTGTAAAGTCTAGGGCATGGAGTCACCCTGTAGGGGCGTTCCCTTGTGGATGCCCCTCTCTTCTTTACGTCTCCAACGGGCAGGTACGAGGCACTGCCCCTATCCCGACAGGGCAGGCACAAGGCGCTGCCCCTACCGGGATCGGTAGTCTGTGCGCTCTGTGCCTCTACGGCATTCTCTCTTCTCGATGGGTTGACACAGCCCAATTCGGTGGTAAAACTAGATTTGTCAACGCAGACTAACTTCGCCGCCCATGAAGGGGGTAACCTGTGAGCCAGAGCAAATTCGCCATTGGGCTTGATTTTGGGACTGAGTCGGGCCGCGCCGTGGTCGTGGACGTCTCGACGGGCCAGACGGTCGGTAGCGCCGTCCACCGCTACGGCGACGGCGTCATTGACGAGTGGCTGCCCGGCGGCACGCGCCTGGGGCCGGACTGGGCGTTGCAGAACCCGGCCGACTACCTGGCGACGCTCAAGGAGGCCGTGCCGGCGGCGCTGCGAGCGGCGGGCGTCAACGCCGAGGACGTCATCGGCATCGGCGTGGATTTCACCGCCTGCACTGTCCTGCCCGTGCGCGCCGACGGCACGCCGCTGTGCTTCGAGGACGAGTGGCGGGCGAACCCGCACGCCTGGGTGAAGCTGTGGAAGCACCACGCCGCGCAGCCGGAGGCCGACCGCATCAACGCCTTGGCCCAGGAGCGCCACGAGAGCTGGCTGCCGCTCTACGGCGGCCGCATCTCGTCCGAGTGGCTGCACAGCAAGACGCTCCAGATTCTCGATGAAGCGCCCGAAGTCTACGCCGCGATGGACAAGATCGTCGAGGCGGGCGACTGGGTCGTGTGGCAGATGACGGGGGACGAGAAGCGCAACGCCTGCGCGGCAGGCTACAAGGGCATGTGGAACAAGGCGACCGGCTACCCCAGCAACGAGTTCCTGGTCGCCCTCGACCCGCGCCTGGACGGTTTCCACCGCACGAAGGCGGCGAGTGAGGTCGTGGCGCCGGGCACGCGCGTTGGCTTCCTCAACGACATGGCGGCCGCGTGGATGGGCCTGCGGCCGGGCATCGCCGTCGCCGCGCCGACGATTGACGCCCACGCAGCGGTGCCGGGCGCGGGCGTCACGACGCCGGGGCGCATGGCGCTCATCCTCGGTACGTCCACGTGCCACATGATCGTGGACGACCGTCAGCACCTCGTGCCGGGCATCAGCGGCGTCGTCGGCGACGGTATTATCCCCGGCCTCTACGGCTACGAGGGCGGCCAGGCGGGCGTCGGGGACATATTCGAGTGGTACGTGGAGCAGGGTGTGCCGGGCTATTACGAACGCGAGGCGCAGGCGCGCGGCCTGAGTGTGTTCCAGGCGCTCGAAGCGGACGCGGCGCAGCAGACGCCAGGCCAGGCCGGGCTGGTCGCCCTGGACTGGTGGAACGGCAACCGCTCGGTGCTTGTCAACGCCAACCTCAGCGGCGTCCTGGTGGGCATGACCCTCGGCACGCGCCCGCCGGACATCTACCGCGCTCTCATCGAGGCGACGGCCTTCGGCACTAAGATCATCGTGGACACGTTCGAGGCCAACGGCGTGCGCGTGGACGAGCTTGTCGCGTGCGGCGGCCTGGCCGAGCGCAACAAGCTCTTGCTCCAGATCTACGCCGATGTGACCGGCCGTCCGTTCACCGTCGGCGGCGGCGGGCAGGCGTCGGCGCTGGGCGCGGCGATGCTGGGCGCGCTGGCGGCGGGGCGCGCGGCGGGCGGCTTCGACTCGCTGACCGAGGCGGCGCAGTCCATGGTGGCGAGCACCGGTGAAGTGTACCACCCGAACGCCGCCAACACCGCGATCTACCAGCAGCTCTTCGCCGAGTACAAGCGCCTGCACGACTACTTCGGGCTGGGCGAAAACAACGTCATGCTGAAGCTGCGCGAGCTGAAGTCCTCATAACTTTCAGATCACATCTCGATCGGTGCCCTTCCTGGTCTCGTGAACGGCTGTCAACGGATAGGTATCGGATGAACGGATGGTCGTGCATAGGCCTCGCATGACCTATACAGCCACGATCAGCCGCTCATCCGTGACCCTGTCCGTTGACAGAAGGTGGCTCAAGTCAGCCAGGGAGTATCATGGCCCGCATGTACCCCAACCCCATTGACCCGGACACGAAGAGCAACGCCGAACGGCGGCTATACGCCGCGTTCCGCGACAGCCTGGACGACACGTGGGCGGTGTTCCACAGCGTGGCCTGGCAGGGGCTAGGCCGGGACGGCCGCCCTCGCGACGGCGAGGCCGACTTCGTCATCGCCCATCCGACCCAGGGCATCCTCGTCATTGAAGTGAAGGGTGGCCGTGTCCAATGGGAGCCAGACTACAATCAGTGGCAGAGCGTTGCGACCTCCGGCCAGGTCTACAGCATCAAGAATCCATTCGCGCAGGCGCTGGACAGCAAGTACGCCCTCTTGCGCCAGCTCAAGGCCATGACGCGCGAGAACGAGTTCATCAACCTGGGGCACGCCGTCGCCTTCCCGGACATCCCGGTGAGCGAGCCAAGCCTCGGCCCCGACAAGCCCCGCGCTATCATCCTGGACGCGATGGACATGGTCAACATCAAGGCGGCGCTCGACAGGGCGCTGGCGTACTGGCGCGGCCAGATGAGTCCGCGTCAGTCGGCTCCTAGCGCGGCGGTCATAGAGGCCCTGGTCACGCTGCTGGGTCGGACGTGGGACCTGAAGCCGGCGCTATGGGGTGAGCTAATCCAGGAGCGCGACCAGTTCATCCGCCTGACCCAGCAGCAGTACAATATCTTGAACACTCTGAGCCGCCAGCGCCGCGCCGCTATCTGCGGCTGTGCCGGCTCGGGGAAGACATTGCTCGCCGCCGAGAAGGCCAGTCGCCTCGCACGTGAGGGCTTCCAGGTGCTGTTGACGTGCTTCAACAAGGCGCTTGCCGCCGACTTGCGCGCCACTATCCGACCGAACGCGAATCTTGACGTGCATCACTTCCACGGCCTATGCCGCGACTTGACCCGCCAGGCGGGCGTCGTCGTGTCGTCGGATACAAACGACCGCTATTTCGATCAGGCGCTACCTCAGGCGCTCATGGAGGCGGCTGACCGGTTGATGGTGCGCTATGACGCCATCGTCGTGGACGAGGGCCAAGACTTCCAGGAGGAGTGGTGGGAGCCGTTGCAGATGCTGCTACGCGATCCGGAACAAGGCATCCTGTACATATTCTTTGACGACAACCAGCGCATCTACGTTCGGCGCGGCCCGTTCCCCATCCAGTCCGAGCCTTACCCACTCACCATCAACTGCCGCAACACGCAGCTCATCCACAAGCAGGTGCTGAAGTTCTACACTGGTGGCGAGGCGCCAACGGCCCTCGGCCCGGTCGGGCGGCCCATAGTCGTCGAGCAGTACGCACCGGGGCAGACGTCGGCCGCGGTCGCCGCCACTCTCAAGCGCCTGACGGTCGACGAAGGCATCCCATCGGATGAGATCATCGTCCTAACGCCGTTTTCGAAAGACAAAAGCCAGTTGTGGGGTCGCACCGGGCCGGGCGCTGTGCCCTTAACCGACAACCCTCGCCCGCGGCCCGGCGAGGTCTTCCGCACTACAATCCAGTCGTTCAAGGGGCTGGAGCGCGCCGTCGTCGTTCTGGCCGAGGTCGAGCGCTGGTCCGGCCGCAACAGCCGCGCCGATAGGCTGGACAAGCTGCTGTATGTAGGCTGCTCCCGTGCCCGGAGCCTGTTGATCGTTCTGCTGCCCCCGGATGTACCGTTGTCTGTCCAGCAGATGTTTGCCTGAAGTTGTCGCCTCGTCCGAGTGTGTAGTCGTTCACGACGGCACCGGTCAGTCTGGCGAGGCAGTTCTGGGTAAGCTCAGTTGTGAACCCTCGACAGTCTATAGAATTGCGTTGCGTTGGCGGCGAAGAGGCGCTGTTGGTCCGCCGGGGAGAGGCCGCGCGTGGCGTCGTGCAGCGTCTCAACCCACCGGTCGTAGGTCGTGGCAAGGTAGGCGACCGGCGCGTCGCTGCCGAACATGACGCGCTCCACGCCGAACGCCTCGATCACCGCCTCGATGTAGGGCCGCAGGTCTTCCGCCGTCCAACTCCCCGTGTCCGCCTCGGTCACCAGCCCCGAAATCTTGCACCACACATTCGGCATCGCGGCCAGCGCGGCGATGTTCTGCCGCCACGGCTCCAGGACGTGATGCTTGATGTCCGGCTTGCCGATGTGGTCCAGGACGAAGCGCACGTCCGGGCACTGTCCGACGAGGCGGATGACGTCCGGTAGCTGCGGGTGCTTGATACACAGGTCGCACGTGAAGCCATACTCGGCCAGCATCCCCACGCCTTGGACGAACGCCGGCTGCGCGCTGAACCCCAACGGCTCTGACTGGATCAGGCGGCGGATGCCCCTGACCAGGGGCCGCAGGGAAAGCGTTTCCAGGATGGGCGCGGCGGCGTCGGGGTGTTCCAGCGGGGCGAAGGCGACGATGCCGGCGATGCGCGGATCGCCGTCGGCGAGGCCGCTCACCCAGTCCACCTCGGCGACGCCCTGGCGCGGCAGGCAGTCGGCCTGGACGAAGACGATGCGGTCAACGCGATAGTCGGCGCTGCCGGCCGGCACGTGGTCCGGGAGGTAGGGCCGGTTGAGGGTCGGCTCCTCCTCCAGCCAGGGGTAGCTCAGGTAGCCGGTGTCCCAGAAGTGCGCGTGGCTGTCAACGATGGATAGCATGCGACAGCCCTCTCACGACCACTCGACGACGGCCTTGACGACGCCGCTCTCCGGCCGCATCCAGGCCCCGAACTCGTCGAGCATGGCTTCCGGGGCGGCGCGGTGGGTGATCCACGGATTGAGGTCAATCGCGCCCGCTTCGAGCGCGCCGATAACTTGTGTGAAGTCCTCGGCCGTGGCGTTGCGGCTGCGGTAGAGCGTCACCTCGCGGCGGTGGAACTCCGGGTCGTCCAGGCTGAGCTGCCCCTGGACGAGGCCGACAAAGATTAGCTTCCCCGCGCTGGCGAGATATTGCACCGCGCCCATCATCGAACGCGGGTTGCCGGTCGCGTCGAAGACGGCCGTCGGCAGGTCGCCGCCGAGCATCTCGCGCAAACGGGCCGGGACATCTTCCAGAGAGTCGATGACGCGCTCCACGCCGCCGTGTTGGCGGGCGAACTCGACGCGCTTCGGGTTGATTTCCAGGAGGGTGATGTCGGCGCCGCCCAGCCGCACGAACTGCATGGTCGCCAGGCCGATGGGGCCGGCGCCGATGATGAGCGCCTGCTCGCCGGGCGCGAGGCCGGGGCGGCGCGCGGCGTGGGCGCCGATGGCGAGTGGCTCGACCAGCGCCAGGTGGTCGGCGGACAGTGTCGGCGCGATGTGCAGGGCGCTCACGGGCACGACGAAGGCGTCGCGCATCCCGCCGTCAATGTGGACACCGATGACCCGCAGCTTCTCGCAGCAGTTGGGCGCGCCCCGCCGACACGCGCTGCACTGCCCGCAGGCGATGTAGGGCCGCACCGCGCAGTGGACGCCCTCGGTCAGCCCCGGCGGCATCTCGCCCGCCCCCAGCGCGACCACCTCGACGGCCAGTTCGTGGCCGAGGACGCGGGGGTAGCTGAAGTACGGCTGCGTGCCCTCGAAAGCGTGGAAGTCGGTACCGCAGACACCGATGCGCAGGACGCGGACGAGGGCCTCGCCGGGTCCGGGGCGCAGTTGGGCAGAGGTGTCGGCGAGGGCGAAGCGCCCCGGCTCATTGAGGACGATGGTTTTCATAAGGCGCCTTTGCTGATGGTAGCCTGTTTCAGTGGGTGCGCGACGTGAGTCTCCAGGATGATACCGCAAGCGAGTCTGAGGTCAAGTCTGCTCCGAGAAATCCGGCGGGCGGCCGTGGGCGTCTGTGATGTGTGTTCACAAGACAATCACAGCGCGAGATGCCAGGATAGCCCAGTTGGGAGGATGACATGACGATGGACATGATGGCGGCGACGGTGACGCGGACGGCAGAGGGACAGACGTGCCGCTGCCTGGACACCGACTTTACGTTTAAGGTGACGGCGGCCGAAACCGGCGGCGCGTACTCGATGATGGAGATTGTGTCGGGGCCGCAACTCGGCGTGCCGCCCCACATGAACGAGCAGGATGAGACGCACATGGTGGCCGAAGGGACATATGGCTTCGTGCTGGGCGACCAGCAACTCGTGCTCAACGCCGGCGACCTGGTGTTCGTGCCGCGCGGCGTGGCTCACGGCTTCCAGAACATCGGTGAGACGGTGGGGCGCATCCTCTTTATCGCGTCGCCTGGCGGCCCCGGCGAGCGCTTCGTCGAGGAGTTGGCGGTGGGGTTGGCGGGCAAGGGGATCGCCGATGCGGCCGACCCGGCGGTCGTGCAACGCATCGTCGAGATCGGCGCGAAGTATGGCGTGACGATGGCGCCGCCAGCAGCCGGTTGAGCCGGGGGCAAGGGGGCAGGCGGCGGATGATTTCCCCGCCTGCCCCCTGTCTATGGCGGCGAAATCGCGGCCTTCTGTGCTATGATTAGAGGGTCATGGCGACAGGAGGGTCAATGGAAGCTGACAGCACATACGATCTGTTGGTGATCGGCTCCGGTCCGGCGGGACAGCGCGCCGCGATCCAGGGGGCGAAGCTCGGCAAGCGCGTGGCCGTTGTGGAGCGCAAGGCCGTCGTCGGCGGGGTGTGCATCAACACAGGCACCATTCCGAGCAAGACGCTGCGCGAGGCGGTGCTGTACCTGACAGGCTACCGCGAACGCGGCATGTACGGCGCTTCGTACAGCGTAAAGCAGAATATCACGATCGGCGATCTCATGTTCCGCGCCAACCATGTGATGACCCACGAGGTCGAGGTGGTGCGGGCGCAGTTGATGCGCAATCGGATTGACGTCCTCTCCGCTGAGGCGATCTTTCTCGACCCCCACGCCGTTCGCCTGCACTACCTCGTCGGCGGCGGCTACCGCGACGTGACGGCGGACAAGATTATCATCGCCGTCGGCACCAATGCCACCCAGGACCCCCACATCCCGTTTGACGGCCAGCGCATCTTCATCAGCGACGATGTGCTGCGTCTCGACCATCTGCCGCGAACGCTGAGCGTCATCGGCGCGGGCATCATCGGCCTGGAGTATGCGAGCCTGTTCGCTGCCCTGGGCGTCAAGGTGACGCTCGTGGACAAGCGCGACCGCCTCCTACCGTTCATTGACTCGGAGATCATGGACACGCTGGCCTATCACCTCCGCGAGAACCTGGTGATGCTCCGCCTGGGTGAGGAGGTGAAGAGTCTCGAGCCGATTCACGATACCCACGGCGACAAGGTGCGCATCAGTCTTCAGAGCGGCAAGCAGATTGTCACCGAGAAGGCGCTGTACAGCATCGGGCGCACTGGCGCGACCGAGTCGTTGAACCTGGCGGCGGCGGGCCTGGCCGTAGATGATCGCGGCCGGATTCCCGTGAATGAGAACTACCAGACCGACGCGCCGCACATCTACGCCGTCGGCGACGTGATCGGCTTCCCCAGCCTGGCGTCCACGTCCATGGAGCAGGGGCGGTTGGCGGCGGCGCACGCGTTCGACCTGCCGACCAGCAGCATGCCGCACCTCTACCCCTACGGCATCTACGCGATCCCGGAGATCTCGACGGTTGGCAAGAACGAGGAGGAGCTGACCAAGGCGGACATCCCGTATGAGGTCGGCAAGGCGTGGTACCGCGAGACCGCGCGCGGGCAGATTATCGGCGACACGACCGGCTTCCTCAAGCTCATCTTCCACCTGGAGACGCGCGAGCTGCTCGGCGTCCACATCATCGGCGAGGGGGCGAGCGAACTGATCCACATCGGCCAGGCGGTGCTGAGCTGCAACGGGACGGTGGACTACTTCGTCAACACCGTCTTCAACTACCCCACGCTGGCGGAGTGCTACAAGGTCGCCGCATTCGACGGCATCAACCGCCTGGTGGGGTAGGCGGAGAGACGCCTGGTAGTGGGGGATTCGTGTCACCGTGTTCGTATCGCAAGGAACGCCTCGACGCGGTCTTGGCTGACATGGCGTAGCCAGCAACCTTGCATCTGAATTGTCGTTTCCTGCGTTATACACAAGCAGAGGCAATAGAGGGAGGTCCAACAGTGACTGAGCTAGACAAGCGCAATATTGAGCTCGTGCGGCTCATGTACACCGGGGCTGATGCGGAGCGGGCAAACATTGCACAGGACATCGTCTGGCATGTACCTGGCCACAACCCGGTGTCGGGTGACTACCACGGTTTTGATGAATACACGCAACTGATGCCAGCCCGTATGGCTCCTCTGACGCGATGGGAGTTCACGCTTGAGGACATGATGGTCAATGGGTATTTCGTGATGGTGACCTTTCACGTGGATGGCGAGCGCAAGGGCAAGACAATTAGTATAGATGGTGGTCACGTCATGCGAGTTAGTACTGATGGCAAAGTCGTCGAGGGTTGGGGTTTCACAGCCGATCAAGATGTGGTGGATGACTTCTTCTCCGCGTGAAGGCAATATCACGCCAGAGCAAGCGGTCGCTCAAGGATCTGCTATGAGCCGAAGTAGCGGTCTACGGCGTTGGCAAAGGCGTCGGCGAGGGCGGCGCGGATACGGGGCTGGGTGAGCAGCCGGGCTTCGTAGGGGTTGCTGACGAACAGCGCCTCAGACAGAACGCCGGGCATCTCGGTCGCGCGGAGCTTGGGCGCGAAGCGCCGCCGCTCACCGCCGACCGGTGTCGGCCGGGCGAACACGCTGGGGTTGGGGGCGCGCAGTGGGCCGAGGACGAACAGGTGGCCGTGGTATGCGCCGCGCGAGTAGAGCGCCGCGTCGTCGGTCACGCCGCGGTCCGGCGAGTCGTACCCCTGCCGGGCCAGCGCCGTCAGAACTTCCTCCAGGACAAGTTGCCCAAAGCGAAACGAGGCGTCGGCGAACAGGCGGTCCGCGCAGTAGTAGACCTCACTGCCGGCCGCGCCCGAGTTCGTGCTGCCGTTGTGGTGAATGGAGAGGAACAGGTCGGCGTGGACGGCGTTGGCCTGATCCACAACGGATTGGAGACCGTCGCGGTTGTTGCTCTGGCCGTCGCCGTTGACATCCTCACTGCCGCCGGGTTGGTCGGCCGTTTCCCGCGACAGGTAGACAGTGTAGCCGCGCTGGCGCAGCCGGTCGGCGGTGAGCAGGGCGATGTCGAGGTTCACTTCGGCTTCCTCGAGGGTGAAGCCCGCCCCGCGATACACGGCGCCACTGTCGCTGCCGCCGTGGCCGGGGTCTATGAAGATGACGGCTTTGGGGATGTCGGGGTCGTCCGGCGAGCTGGCGTGAGCCGCCGCGGGCGAGAGGCACAGAACCAGGGCGGCCGCCACAGCGGCCAGCCAGTAGACGCCACGTACCATAGACTCTCCTCGCTTATTGGAGCGCTCACCCACTAACACGAGCGGAGCGTTAAAAAGTTTCAACCGCGTCAGGTGAAGAAATCACCACCTGCGGTGAAGAGGCGATAACGGCGAAACGGGGCCGGCAATGATATACTAAAGGGTGGCATGAACACGCGCCGGTTCGCGCGATGCTGCGCGGGCGGCGGTTCGAGGCACAGTGCAGCGACAACGATTCCGAGCATTGGCTTCACACGATGACGGACGGGATACCACGGGGTGTGGTATGCCGTCTGTTTGTGCTTCTGAAGGCTGACTCAACGAATCTACAGAGCTGTCCAATACGTTTCCACCAAGAAAGGAGACTCTTCAATGGCGAAGACAATTGCGGTGGTTGGAGCGCTGGATACAAAGGGCGCAGAGTTCGCGTTCGTGAAACGCGAGATCGAGGGGCGCGGGCATAAGGCGCTTGTCATTGACGTCGGCGTTGTGGGGGAGCCGGGCTTCTCCCCCGACGTGGCGGCGTCCGAGGTGGCCCTGGCGGGTGGCGTCAGCCTGCCCGACCTGCGCGCCAGGGATGACAAGGCGCTGGCGATGAGCGTGATGACGAACGGCGTCGCCGAGGTGGCGAAGCGGCTGTACGAGGCGGGCCGCATGGACGGCATCTTCTCGATGGGCGGCTCGGCGGGTACGGCCATCGGGACATCGGCGATGCGCGCCCTGCCGATTGGCGTGCCGAAGGTCATGGTCAGCACGGTGGCGTCCGGCGACACCCGGGCGTATGTCGGAACGAAGGACGTGGTCATGTTCCCGTCCATCGTGGACGTGGCCGGGGTCAACAGCATCAGCGCCCGCATCTACGCCAACGCGGTGGGCGCGATCGTCGGGATGGTCGAGACGGCCGCGCCGAAGGTCGAGCACAAGCCGCTCCTGGCCGCCTCGATGTTCGGCAACACGACGCCGGTCGTGACGCGTGTGCGCGAAGCGATGGAGGCGCGCGGTTACGAGGTGTTGGTGTTCCACTGCACCGGGGCCGGTGGCGCGACGATGGAGAGCCTGATCGAGGCCGGGTTCATCACCGGTGTCCTGGACATCACGACGACGGAATGGGCCGACGAGCTGGTGGGCGGCGTGCTCAACGCCGGGCCGACGCGGCTGGACGCCGCCGCCAGGACAGGCGTGCCGCAGATCATCTGCCCCGGCTGCCTGGACATGGTGAACTTCTGGGCGCCCGACACCATTCCCGACAAGTTCGAAGGCCGAAACTTCTACCGCTGGAACCCCAACGTGACCCTGATGCGCACGACGCCGGCGGAGAACGCCGAGCTGGGGCGCATCCTGGCGGAGAAGGCGAACCAGTCCACCGCGCCGGTGGCGTTCTTCATCCCACTCAAGGGCGTCTCGCAGCTCGACTCGCCCGGCCACGAGTACTGGTGGCCGGAGGCGGACCAGGCGCTCTACGACGCCATCAAGAAGAATCTGCGGCCCGACATTCCGGTCTACGAGCTGGACAACAACATCAACGACGATGCGTTCGCCGACGCCATCGTCGCCAAGATACTGGAGTTCCTGCCCGTGGCCGTGCCGGCGTAATACAAAAGGAGCATCAATCATGGGAAAGAGAATCCCGCGTGAGGAAATCGTCAAGACTCTGAAAGACAAAGTCGCCCGGGGCGAGCCGATTGTCGGCTGCGGGGCGGGTACGGGCATCTCCGCCAAGATGGCCGAGGCCGGCGGGGCCGACCTCATCATCATCTACAACTCCGGCCGCTACCGCATGGCCGGGCGCGGCTCCCTCGCCGGCCTGCTGCCCTACGGCGACGCCAACGCGATCGTCCTCGACATGGCCCGCGAGGTCATCCCGGTCGTCAAGAAGACGCCGGTGCTGGCCGGCGTGTGCGGCACCGACCCGTTCCGCGACATGGAGGTCTTCGTCAAGGAGCTTCAGTTCGTCAATTTCAGCGGCGTGCAGAACTTCCCGACGGTTGGCCTGATTGACGGCGACTTCCGCGCCAACCTTGAGGCGACCGGCATGGGCTACGACAAGGAAGTGGAGGCGATCAAGATCGCCCACGAGATGGGCATGTTGACGACGCCCTACGTGTTCGACGCCGACTCGGCGAAGGCGATGGCCGCCGCTGGCGCCGACATGCTCGTCGCCCACGTCGGCCTGACGACGGCCGGGACCATCGGCGCCGGTGTCGCCCTGACCCTCGATAAGGCCATCGAGAAGGTGATGCGGATGGCGGAGGCGGGCCACAGTGTCAACCCGGACGTCATCGTGATCTGCCACGGTGGGCCGTTCGACGAGCCGGAGAACGTGGGCAAGGCGCTGGCCCAGATGCCGGGCATCGCCGGATTCTTTGGCGCGTCAAGCATCGAGCGTCTGCCCACCGAGCGCGCTATCAAGGAGCAGGTGCAGACGTTCAAGGGCCTGAAGCTGGCCGTACCGGAGAAGGTGTATTAAGTTCTCTCCAGGCTCACCAAAGGACAAGCTGCGCTCCTTCAGAGGCGCAGCGTGTCCTTTGCATCCAGGGTTGCCAGATGTATTCCTCGAGGGCGCCAATGATGAGATCGCTCAAAATAACCTGAGTTGTGTCTCGTCTGTATCAACTTTACCCGAGCCAGATGTTCGAGTATATGTAGAATAAAGGTTTTCTAGGCCAAGTTCACGTGCGAGTTCTCGAAGGTTTAGCCGTTTCAACAACTGTATGGTGATCGGTCTCTTGTCCGACCAAAATACCATTGATTGATAGAACTCTTGAGCGGGTGTGGAATTAAGCAGGGAGCAGAGGAAGTCAGCCTCTGCTTCACTATTACAGGGGAGAAAATACACAGTATCATCGAACACTGCAGGGCGTCCCCTCATTGGGCCAACCTTGATGAACTCGAATCTCTTATAGAACCCGGGGATTGCCACTTTCCATGGCGTGAAACTGTACTTGCCAACTCCGAATATTGAGAATGGGGGGCGATTACGATAGATAGAGCTTGCACGTTGATCAAATAACGCAGCATGGTTCTGAAGGTATTTCCACGTCTTTGGGGCTACGATTTGTATCTCGCGTGTATCTTCACCTATACTGCGTTGAGTCACCAACATGAACCCTTGTGTGAGGGTGGTGCCGTTTCCTATATCTGACCCCTTGAGCAATGGAAACAAGAGAACATCCTCGATGTCCACCTTTTCACCAAGCCGATTCCACAGCCCGTCAACAGTACGGAAAAGCTCCATGACGTTTGAGCAATCATGCTTGATACCAGAACGCCACACGTATCCTGTTTCTATTGAGTGAAGATGGCGCCAATGCTGGTACCTTGCCACGTCTGCAATCAGAAAGTCCTCGTAATACCCTATCTTGCGCGCGGGATTATCATATCCGAGACCCTCAAATACATCGCACTCACTCAAATTGCAGTTCGGGCCGGTTTCCAAAACAAATAGAGATGCATCTACACTAACGTTGAAATACTTCCTTGCATCGATGGAAAAGAGGCGCGCTGAGCAAATCGGGTACTTCTCACGCCAGATGCGAACCAGAATGCGCCGGGCAACGGCTGTCTTGCACAGCACGGCGATTGTTCCGCGGTACCCCTTTAGCCAATCCAGATAGCGAAGTAACATCCACTCAGAGATATCGAAGTTGCTTTTGCCGGTTATTGCTTCCATGCCTGTGTGGCCCTGGAAGTTAGACTTCTGGGGAACGTTCTCGCTTTGCAGCAGTCCTAGTTCCGAATTTGTGACCCATGGTGGATTGCCGAGTACTAGCTTGCGAGAGTCCTCCGCCCCCAACGCACTCCAGACCGACTTCCAATCGATCTTGTAAAAATCGCCGTGACTCACTACTATGCGTTCAGCCCCCGGTGCATATTGGAGCCGCCTAGACGCCTCTGACACATAGGCATGGTTTATATCAAAACCGACTAAACACTGTGCTTCTGGAAAAGTAGCAGCGGCAGCAGCCAGGAAAGACCCATAACCACAAGTTGGCTCAAGGATAACATCTGCCCTTATTCCCAGCTCTCGTAGGAGCTTGGTTACTGCATGAGCCAGGTCCGCCGGCGTCTGGAAGTCGCCGAACTCGCGAATTCTCTTGCTCTTAGGGCCTGTCATTGGTCTATCTTACCCTGCTAATGCCATCGACATTGCCCGCAACCTGTATCACTCTGGAATACTGTAGCCGCCACTGCTGGGCGTTGGAAATGGTTAGGTACCCCTGGATAGGCGGGTTGTCCAGAATCTCGGCCGCAAGACGGTCAGCTTGGATTTCGTCAACTGGTAGATTCTTGTCGTTCATGAATGCTATCAGGTCGTCAGCGTTCGCATCATTCGTGAGTATCTGCAGAATGCCTCTGGTCATCTGGTAGTCTGAGGTTCTATCGCGGTTTACGAAGATGGTATGCAGCACGTTGAGACGAGAGGTTCTACTCTCATTATCATCCGACTTGTCATAGACAAAGATAAGCAGATGATATCCCAGGCCGTATATCTTCTGTCTCGCCGACTTGAATGGACAGGAGGATTGTGGCTGTCTGATGCTCGTGACCTTGATATCTACATCTAACAGAGGTAGGTCGACTCCAGAAGCGGAGTTCCCTCGCGCGAACTCGTAGTGCTCGACAAGGTACTGAACGAACTTGTGCTCGACATAAGTACCAACTGCCTTGCCATCGGTCACCCCATAGAGACTGGGTTCATTGTGATGGCTTTCAGCCTCTGTAAAAACGGCTGCTTCTTCTAGTAGATCTGTCAAGGTAAGAGGAGGCTTGGTCACTGTGCATCTCCCAGCTCGCCAATTCTGGAACACTAGCTACAGAAGCGAAGAGGGGCAGGCCTAAGCCCACCCTCATCATAGTATCTATGGCATCAATCAAGTGCGGCCCTGGTCTTATAGCCCTTACACGTCGAGGTTGCGCACGTCCTTGGCGTGGGTGTTGATGAAGCGGGTGCGCGGCGGGACGGCGGAACCCATGAGCATGTCGAAGGTGCGGTCGGCGGTGATGCCGTCCTCGACCGTGACTTGCAATAGCGTGCGGTTCTCCGGGTTCATCGTCGTCTCCCAGAGCTGTTCGGCGTTCATCTCGCCCAGACCCTTGTAGCGCTGAATCTCCGGGTCCTTGCCGGCCTTGCGCAGCTCGGCGAGCGCCTGGTCCTTCTCGCCGTCGCTGTACACCCACTTGTGCGCCTTACCGTCCTTGACGAGGTACAGCGGCGGCTGGGCGATGTAGAGGTGGCCTTCCTCGATGAGCGGCTGCATGTAGCGGAAGAACATTGTCAGCAGCAGCGTGCGGATGTGGCTGCCGTCCACGTCGGCGTCGCACATGATGATGATGCGGCCGTAACGCAGGTTATCGAGGTTGAAGTCGTCGCCGATGCCCGTGCCGATGGCCGTGACCAGGGCGCGGATCTCGTTGTTGTTGAGCATCTTGTCGAGGCGCGCCTTCTCGACGTTGAGGATCTTGCCGCGCAGCGGGAGGATCGCCTGGAACTTGCGGTCTCGCCCCTGCTTGGCCGTGCCGCCGGCCGAGTCGCCCTCGACGATGTACAGCTCGGCGCGGTCGGACTCGCGCTCCTGGCAGTCGGCGAGCTTGCCGGGCAGGGGCGAGACTTCGAGGGCGCTCTTGCGGAACACGAGATCACGCGCCTGACGCGCCGCCTCGCGCGCTCGCGCCGAGGTGAGCGACTTCTCGACGATCGCCCTGCCCTCGCGCGGGTTCTCTTCGAGCCACTGCTTGAAGGCGTCGGTCATCACCGTCTCGACAATATTGCGCACCTCGGCGTTGCCGAGCTTGATCTTCGTCTGCGACTCGAACTGGGGGTCGGTTAGCTTCACCGAGACCACGGCGGTCAGCCCCTCGCGCACGTCGTCGCCGCTGAAGGCGGGATCGCTCTCCTTAAGCATGCCGCTTTTGCGCGCCCAGTCGTTGATGGAGCGCGTCAGGGCGGTGCGGAAGCCGGTCAGGTGCGTGCCGCCCTCGGTGGTGTGGATGTTGTTGGCGAAGGGCAGCACCGACTCGACGTAGCCGTCGGTGTATTGCAGCGCGACTTCGACGTCTATCTGCTCGATATTGCGCTTGACATAGAATGGCGCGGTGAGCGGCGTGCGGTTCAGGTTCAGGTAGCGGACGAACGACTTGATGCCGCCTTCGAAGTAGAAGGTCATCTCGTTACCGTCGCGCTCGTCGCGGACGTGGATCGTCAGCCCCTGGGTGAGGAACGCCATCTGGCGGAAGCGCTCGGTCAGGGTGTGGAACTTGTAATCGGCCGTCTTGGTGAAGATCTCCGGGTCGCGCAGGAAGGTCGTGCGCGTGCCGGTGCCTTCGGCCTTGCCGATGACTTCGACATCCGTGACCGGGATGCCGCGCTCGTAGCGCTGGCGGTACAGGTTGCCGTTGCGGCGCACCTCGACCTCCAGCCACTCGGACACGGCGTTGACGGCGGAGACACCGACGCCGTGGAGGCCGGAGGCGACTTTGTAGCCCCCGCCGCCGAACTTGCCGCCGGCGTGGAGCTTAGTCATGACGACTTCGAGGGCGGGGCGGCCCACCTCGGCGTGAATGTCCACCGGGATGCCGCGGCCATCGTCCTCGACGACGATGGCGCCATCGGCGCGTAGAACGATCTCGATGCGGTTGGCGTAGCCCGCCAGGGCCTCATCCACCGAGTTGTCTACGACCTCGGTGACAAGGTGGTGCAGACCCATGACATCGGTGTTGCCGATGTACATGCCGGGGCGGCGCCGAACGGCCTCCAGCCCCTCCAGCACGGTGATGCTTGAGGCGGTGTAGCTGCTGGTGGGGTTAGCGATGGTAGGAACTTCGCTCACTCAAACCTCCTCCGGACAAACGAAGGATAAGCACACAAAAGGGGTGCAAACACAGTATCAACCGAACAATTGTACAACATTTCGGGGAAAAATGCCAATGTGAGGCGTGTTCATATCAATGAAAGAAGGGCCGCCAGGCCGCGTGAAATCGGCGCTACAGACGGGCTCGTAAGTAGAGACGCGGTATACCGCGTCTCTACTCACTCCGTCACTCGGCATCTGGCCGGTGCTACACGCCGTGTTGATGTAGCGCCGACTTCAGTCGGCTCCGGGCGCTGCTTCTACGCTTCGGCGCCGGCCTGCAACGCGCCGCGAAGCGTTTCGACGTCTTTGCGGTGCAGGCTGTCGTGAATGGCGATGATGCGGAACAGGCCGCCGACCGTCGTGTCGCCCCAGACGGGGTGAACCGTGGGCAGGTTGAGCTGCTCCTCATCCCAGCCGTGCAGCACGGTGAGGGTGTTGGCGCGCACGTTCGCCAACTCCTTGAGCGTGTCTTCCCAACTCTGCGCCTGGCGCTTCTCCACCTGGCGGGCGTTGAAGCGGTTCAGGTCGAAATCGGGCGCTGGCTGGTAGGTTCCCGCGACTGTGCGCTCGGCGACGACGATCATGCTTTGCTCGGCGGAGGCGACGTGGCGCATGGCATCGTGGATGGTCGTCCAGCCATCTACGCCCTCGACACGGCGGCTCGCCATGTCCTCCGTGATCCCGTCAAGCTCGGCTATGAGTCGGGCGCGCTCGTGGTTGAGTTTCTCCTCCAGCGCCTGGGCATCGGTTGTCATCGCTCAACTCCTTGATAAGCAAGCCGTGGGTACGCTAGGCACATTGTAGCATACTCCGCACACGGGCGCGAATATGGGGTTAGGGAAGCCGGCCGCATGGTGCTATACTTAGGGCGGTACAGTGGATTGTGAGACAGGTTGGCAACGGACGAGAGATGCCGAACTCGCCATTGGATTGGCAATTTCACGATGACCAGGAGCGCCAGGTCGAGATGGACGACGCGCCCCGGCGGCGCGTACCCTCGGTGCGTTGGGGCCGAATCGTCGCCATCGCCCTGGGCTTCGTGGTGGTGCTTGTGGTTGTGACGGCGCTCGGCTTTGGACTTGGGCGCTACCAGCGCGCCAACAACGCTGCGCGCGCCGATATCCAGGCGGCGCTGGATGTGGAGACGTGGGTCTGGCAGGGCGGGAACACCGATCTGTTCCAGACGACCCTGGACCCCGGCGCCCGCCCGCAGTGGCGCTTTGATCTGACGCAGCAATTTGCGGCCACCGGCCGCGACATCCGCAGCGTTCGCTTGCAGAGCGTCAAGCTGTTGAGCGATACCATGGCGCAGGTCGAGGTCGAGGTCGCCGACGCGAAGGGCGCCCACCGAGAGCTGCGCTACTATCGCCTGGTTCAGGGGCAGTGGCGCCGCACGTCCCCGCCCCCCGCGACATAGCGCCGGGCCGGAGGGAAGGACTGCCGTGGTCGTTCGTCTCGTGTCGCTCCGTGTCCACCCCGACCGCCAGGCCGAGCTGGCCGACGTGCTCGCCACCTCCTATCCCCAGGTGCGCGCCGTCGCCGGCTGCCGCGCCCTCTACATCCTCCAGGACAACGACGACCCGCTCCACTACCTGACGTGGAGCGTTTGGGACGCGGCCGCCGACCTGGACGCTTACCGCGCCGGTCCAGTCTACACCGTCGTCTGGCCCCGCATCCGCGCCTGCCTCGCCGTCCGCGCCTCCGCCCAAACATTCGAGATCATCGAGTGAACCCCCGCTCCCGCCACCGCAAAGAAAAGGTAACGCACAGGCGCAGAGACGCCAACGAAGAACAGGTCCTGGCCGCTCCCCTTTGCGCCTCTGCGCCTGTGCGTTTCAATAAGTCTCCGGGGCGGGCAAGGCCCGGCCTAGCGCACGAGCAGGGGCAGGGCGAGGCGCGCCCATAGCGCCCGCCAGGTGTAGAGGCCGCCGGTGCGGTCGGCGCCGACGACCAGCGAGCCGCTGCTGGCCGTGGCCGTGGGATAGCCGGCGAGCGTTTGCTGCGCGACGCGCGTCGGCGCCGCCGGAGCGGTCACGTTGACCCAGTCGAGCGTGCCGGCCGAGTCGGTCACAAACAGGTTGCTGCCGGCGAGGCTGATGCCCGTCGGGATGCCGACCGTGGCGTATGTGCCGACCAGGGTGGGGGTTGCGCCGGCGACCAAAAGGAGGTCCACCTGGCGGTCGTGGGCCAGCGCCACCAGGCTGCCGTCCACGTCCACCCCGCGCACTGTTCCTGCCACATTGTACTGCCCTAGCGGCGTCACACTCCCCCCGACCGGCCACGACACAATTTCCAGCCCCCCTTGCCTCGCCACATAGAGGCGGCTGCCGTCCGTAGCGATGGCGACGATGTCGGTGACGCCGACCGTCGCCGTGGTGGCGCTCAGGGTCGCGGGCTGGATGCGGTAGAGGATGTTTCCACCTGCCCCGACGAACGTGTCGCCGTCCGCCACGATGGCGCGGGCCACGCCGCCCAGCACCGTCCGCGGGTTGAGATACGTGGGCGCGGCGGGGTCCGTGCGCCCGAAGACGTGGAAACCGGCGTCGCCGCCGGCCAGGACGACGTAGCCCGCGTTGACCGCCACGCCGGAGATGTCCGGGGCGATGCGAACCTTCGGCGTGTAGTATGAGCTAACGACGTGCGGGTGCGATCCGCGCAAGTCCACCACGGCGAGGCCCATCGGTTGCGCGCCGACGTAGGCGAAGCCGTCAGCCAGCGCGACGCTCGACGGCAGGGTGAAGCCCGGCAGTGTGCTGAACAGGGTGAACGGCTGGCCGCTGGTGAATGTGACCGTCCGCAGGGTGTCGCCGTCGGCGATGTAGACCTTGTCGCCGACGGCGGCGATGTCGCTCAGGTTGGCGCGGCTCCAGTCATACGGGAAGGTCGCCAGGCATGGCGGGCAGACGGGGGTCGGGTTGCCCCCGGCATCTAGCACGAACTCCTCGACGCCATACTGGTAGTGGCCAACGAAAATGCGGCCGCCGTCAAGGGCCAGGGAGTAGACCTCGTAGTAATCGGCGCCCGTCGCGGGGTAGCGCCCCGTCTGCGCCGGGTGGGCCGGGTCGGCGAGGGAGTAGACGCGCAGCCCGGTCGGGATGCCGACATACAGCCGCCCATCCTGGGCGACGACGACGCTGGCCGGGCCATCGTCAGTGATGGTGGTGACGCTGGACGGCGCTTTGGGCTGGCTAACGTCCACGACGCGCACCGTCGTGTTCTGGTCGGCCAGGTAGACGTAGGAGCCGGCGGCGGTCACTGCGATCATGCGGCTGCCCGGCGTCAGATGTCCAATCTCCGTCGGCTGTGTAGGCTGCCCCACGTCCACGACGCGCAGGCCGCCGATGTCGGCGGCGACATAGGCGGTCGGGCCGGACACGACGACACCGCGCGCATTGCCGGTGAGGGGCAGGCCGCCGACGAGGCGCGGCCCGCCGGCGGCGTCGAGGTCCACAATTTGCAGGCCGGCGCGCGCTGCGGCGATGTAGGCCTTGCCGCCATCGTAGGCGACATCCTGGGCCACGCCCGGCAGGGGGACTTCGGCGCTCCATTGCAGGCTGCCGTCGGCCAGGCGAGTGTAGATGACGAGCTGCGCTCCCTCGCCGACGAGTAGCCGACCCGGTGCGACCGCCACAGCGCTCAACAGGCCGCCGGCGCGGCCGCCCGGCGCGAGGGTTCCCGCGCCCAGGGTGTTCGGCGCCGCCGCCGCGCCGTGGGCGGACGAGCCGCCGATGAAGAGCGAAATGATGGCTGCCAGCGCTGCCGCGATGAGACTCAGGCGAACGAACTGTGTCGTAACGACCTTGTTCGTTCCGTGGCGAGCAGTGTGACTGTCAGCACACAGGATTGCGGCGTCGCTGCGAGGACGACGGTAGGAGGACGAAGCAGCCTCCCGGCGGAGCATAGGCAGAACTATCGCGGCACGGAGGGCCTTTCGCGCCAGCGGGGGATTGCTTCGCTGCGCTCGCAATGACAGTTTGTTGGTATCCTCGTGTTCGCGTATCCCGCCACGCGGCTTCGGGGTCTCCCAATGATAGGATGGCGCTCTTTCCTCTGCGCGTTTGCGGCGCTGCGTTTCTATCTTCTGGGTCTCAGACAATGGACGCATGTCCATGAAGAATGCTCCTGGCAGTGGATGAACGGCGGCGCGAGGCGCGCTCAATTATCTGGCATCGCCGCCGGTAGAGCAAACTGGGCCGGGCCGTGTCATTTGCCGCCTCGCCGCGTCCGCGCTACAATCCACCCACCCTTTGACGAGGTGAGACGCATGCGAGTGACAGTCTGCGAGCTTCACAACGACCCCGACCGTCTGCGCCAGGGATGGGAACGCCTGGTGGCCCACGTCCAGGCGCAGGGCAGCGAGCTTGTGCTCCTGCCGGAGATGATCTTCGCGCCGTGGTTCCCCGGCTCAGCCGCCTACGACCCGTCGGTGTGGCAGGCGGCCGTCGAGGCCCACGCCGAGTGGCTGGAGCGGCTGCCGGAGCTGGCGCCGGCGATGGCGCTTGGCTCGCGCCCCGTCAACCAGGGGCCGCGCCGCCTCAACGAGGCGTATATCTGGCAGCCACATGGCGGCTATCGCGGCGTCCACGCGAAGTACTACCTGCCGGACGAGGCCGGTTTCTGGGAGGCGTCCTGGTATCAGCGCGGCACGGGCGACTTCGTGCCGGTGTCCCTCGGCACGGCGCGGGTCGGCTTCCAGGTCTGCACCGAGCTATGGTTCCTCGAGGAGTCGCGGCGCTATGGCAAGCAGGGCATCCACATCATCGCCAACCCGCGCGGCACCGAGGCGGCGACGCGCGACAAGTGGCTCGTCGCCGGGCGCGCGGCGGCTGTCCTGGCCGGCGCGTATTGCCTCTCGTCCAATCGCTCCGGCGCGAACGGCGAGGGCGGCCCGTTCGGCGGCATGGGCTGGGTCATAGACCCGGATGGCGAAATCCTCGCGCTGACCTCGGAGGGCGCGCCGTTTGCCACGGTGGACATTGATCTCCAGGCCGCCGAGCACGCCAAGGCGACCTACCCGCGCTACGTCCACTGGTAATCTGCGCCACGGGTGTGTTACACGGCCCATGGAGTGGCGACTTCCAGTCGCTCTTTCTGTCACGCTGAGCGGAGCGAAGCGTCCCCCAGGCTACCGGGATGCTTCGCGGTCGCTCAGCATGACATGGCGATTGCGGCATTTGAAAGTTGAGATTCATAAGTCGTCACGACGGGACGCACAACGAATGTGTAACAGATTGCCAGTCTACTCACGTTGACTTTGCGCGCGATGCGTGCTAATATCTCGCCTACCTCTGTGCCGATTGTCGACAACCGCGCCGTGCGTCGTACAAATTCATTCGCCCTGTTCGAGTCCTGGAGCCTGGCATGCCCGAGTCGCTCGTCGTTCTGATTGCATCCTACCTGGAGCCGGAGTACGTAGAGCAGATTCGCGCGGTAGACCCGCGCATCGAAGTTCTCTACGAGCCGAGTCTGCTCGCCGCCCCGCGCTACGTCGCCGACCACGGCGGCGGGCCACTGACCCGCTCGGCGGAGCAGGAGGCGCGCTGGTCCGCGCTGCTCGCCCGCGCCAACGTTCTGTTCGACTTCGACAGGACGCACCTGGGCGACCTGCCGACGGCCGCGCCGCGCTTGCGCTGGGTGCAGGCGACGAGCGCCGGCATCGGCCAGATGGTGCGCCGCCTGGGCCTGGACAAAACCGACATCCTCTTCACGACGGCGAGCGGCGTCCATGCGCGCCCCCTGGCCGATTTCTGCCTGATGGCGATGCTCATGTTCGCCAAGGACTACGGGTGGATGGAGCGCGACAAACGGCAGAAGCGCTGGGAGCGCTACTGCGCCGAGGAATTGACGGACAAGACCCTGGCGATCATCGGCCTGGGCCGCGTCGGTCAGGAGGTCGCGCGTCATGGCAAGAAGATGGACATGCGCGTCATCGGCACGAAGCGCTCGCCGGAGCCGCTGCCAGACGTGGACGAGGTCTACGGGCCGGACGACCTGGACGCCATCCTGCCCCAAGCCGACTATCTCGTGCTCATCGCTCCCCACACCGGCGAGACGGAGCGCCTGATCGGCGAGCGCGAACTGGCGATGATGAAACCGAGCGCCGTCTTCATCAACATTGCGCGTGGCACCCTGGTGGACGAGGCGGCATTGGTGGCGGCTTTGCGCGAGGGCCGCCTCAAGGGCGCTGCGCTGGACGTGTTCCAGGAGGAGCCGCTGCCCGTCGCCTCCCCGCTGTGGGACATGCCCAACGTGATTATCAGCCCGCACTCGGCCAGCACGGTGACGCAGGAGAACGCGCGCATTACGGCGCTGTTCTGCGATAACCTCCGCCGCTACCTGCGGGGCGAGCCTCTACGCAACGTGCTCGACACCGAGCGGCTGTACTAGGCATTCTGACGACATCAACGAGGAGCGAGTCAATGAAAGATGGGAAACTGCGCGTGGGAGTGTTGGGCGCGGGGGCGTGGGCGAAGGGCGCGCATCTGCCGGGCTATCGCCGCGACTCGCGCTGCGAGGTGGTCGCCATCGCCGATCCGCAGATCCACCTGGCCCAGGAAGCGGCGGCCATGTTCAACATCCCCATGCTGACCGACGACCACCGCCAGCTGCTCGAGCGCGACGACATTGACCTCATTGACGTCTGCACGCCGAGCTATACCCACTTCCAGCTCGCGTGGGAAGCGCTCGAGGCGGGCAAGCACGTGCTGTGCGAGAAGCCGGTCGCCTACGACTACCGCGACACGCTGCGGGCGCGGGACCTGGCGGCGTCGAAGGGGCTGAAGACCAAGCTCGGCTTCACTTTCCGCTACAGCCCGGCGATGCAGTACATGAAATACCTGATTGACCAGGGCTACGTCGGCACGCCGTTCATCTATAACGGGTATGAGCAAAACTCCCAGTGGCTCGACCCGCGCACGCCCCTGCGTCAGATTCCCGACCCCCACGCCGACCAGTCGCACATCCACGTCTCGTCGCTGGAAGGCTATGGCGCGCCCATCATTGACCTGGGCCACTGGTTCATCGGCTCCGATCTGTCGCAGGTCGTCGGCACGATGCGCAACTTCGTGCCGGAGCGCATGGTGCGCCAGACCGGGCAGATGATGCGCATGAACATAGACGACGGCGACATCTTCATTGGCGAGTTTGCCAACGGCGCGATCTGCTCCGTCCAGACGAGTTTCGTGACGGTGGGCAACTACCCTGGCCTCGAAGCGCGGGTCTACGGCAGCGAGGGCGCGCTCATCTGCCGCCTGGTGGAAGAGAGCGGCATCTGCGAGACGCTCAAGGGCGCGCGCCCGAACGCCGTCGAGTTCAAGACCCTACGTGTGCCGCGCAACTTCTACCCGCCGGGCGGCTCGGCGCGCGAGAGCTGGCGCTCGCTGTTCTACTCGAATCTCGTCTCGAACTTCATCACCGAGATTCTCTCCAATGGCCCGGAGAACCAGGGCAACTTCACCGACGGCGCGTGGGTGCAGGAAGTCATCAACGCCGTCGAGCTGTCGTTCCGCGAGCGGCGCTGGGTCAACCTGCCGCTGGAGCATCCGACGCCGACGGAGCTGACGGAAGTCAGCGCGACATAACGAAGGCGAAGCCGTAGCGCCAACTTCAGTCGGCTTTTGAGGGAGTTCCTCATGGACTTGCGTCCACCACCAGACAGATGAGAATCGCTGTCGCCCTGAGCGCCAGGTCCGCCCGCCGCTGAAGCAGCGGGCTACGAATGGAAGCCTGGGAGGCTGCGGTTCCGGCTCCACAGCCCCTTGGGCTTGCATCCTTAGCCGTAAGCTTGAGCCTACGGCGACCGGCGACGAGGCGGCCCAGGGTTACTTTCAGGGGAGGCTGGATAGTCGTGAGCGATCCGTGGCTGGATGACTTCTTCGCATCATACTATCGGCATCGGCCGGTGAACGCCACGTTCGTCGGCGTGCATGCCGACGACGACCGCCTGCCCGATTTCAGCCCGGCCGGTGTCGCCGCTCTGCGCGCCGACATGCGCCGCCTGCTGGCAGCCCTCGACGCGCCGGCGGACGCGGCGCTGTCGCCCACGGACACGCGCGACCGCCAGATCGCGGCCGGTTTTCTCGAAATTCAACTGGCCGAGCTGGACAGCGTCCACTTCCAGGCCGGTAATCCGGCCTTCTACACCGGCGAGGCCGTCTTCGGCGTCATCGCCCTGTTCCTGCGCGACTTTGCGCCGCTGCCAGAGCGCGTCCGCGCGGCCGTGGCGCGCATGGCGGCCATCCCGGACTTCCTGGCCCAGGCGCGGGCCAACGTCCAGGAAGCGCCGCCGGAGTGGACGCGCAAGGCGCTGCGGGAGTGCGGCGGGGCCAGGGCATTCTTCGGCCAGGGGATTGACATCCTCGCGCGGGACGCCGGGAGCGACGGGGCGGTTCTGCGCGCCGCCGCCGACACGGCGTTGGCCGCCTTCGCCGACCACGAGCGCTTGCTGCGGGACGAGCTGCTGGCGCGCCCCACCGACGGCTACGCCGCTGGACGCGCCTTGTTCGACCTGTACCTGCGGCGCGGCCACTTCATTGACATGGACGGCGACGCTGTCGCGGCCTACGCCGAGCGCCGCTTCGCCGAGATCGCGGGCGAGCTGGACGAGGCGGCGCGGCCGCTGCGGCCGGACGGCGATTGGCGCGCGCTCCTGGCCGCGCTGCCGGACGACCACCCGTCGGCGGCGGGCTACCTCGACGCTTTCGGGACGGTGTGGAACGGGTGCAAGACGCTGGCCGAGGCGGCGGACCTTGTCACCTGGCCTGACTATCCGCTGCGCTACAGGCCCGTACCGGAAGCGTTCCGCGCCTGCGCCCCGTCGCTCTACTTCCTGCCGTATCGGTCGCCGGCGCCGTTCGACCCGTCTGACGTGTACGACTACCTCGTGCCGCCCATTGGGCTGGAGCTGCCCGTCGAGGAGCAGGAGGCGCGGCTGCGGGCGACGAATCACTCGGTCATCAAGCTCAATCACGTCGTCCACCACGGCGCGCTGGGTCACCACGTCCAGAACTACAACGCCTACCACGGCCCTTCGCGCGTCGGGCAGATCGCGGCGGTGGACTGCGCCTCGCGCATCGCCATGTTCTGCGGCGGCACGCTGGCCGAGGGCTGGGCGTGCTACGCCACGGATGTCATGGGCGAGGTGGGCTTCTACACACCGCTGGAGGCGCTGGCGCAGCGTCAGTCGTCCCTGCGCCAGGCGGCCCGCGCTGTCGTGGACCCCAACCTCCACCTGGGGCGGTTCTCGTTCGACGATGCCGTTGCGTTCTACACCGAGCGTGTGGGCATGCCGGCGGACGCGGCGCGGGCCGAGGTGGTCAAGAACTCGATGTTTCCCGGCGCGGCCATGATGTATCTCGTCGGGACAGATGCAGTCCACGCCCTGCGGCGGAGTGTCGCCGCGCGAGACGGTGGCGCGTTCAGCCTGCGCCGTTTCCACGATGCTTTTCTCAGTTATGGGTCTATCCCGGTCGCCCTCATCGCCCAGGCCATGCTGGGGGAGGGCGCCGGGTTGACGGTGTGAGACCGGAGCGAGCCGCTTCGGTACGTGAACCCATTCCACCCGCCACGGGCTTCGGCCCACCAGCCATCTCAGGAGGAGAACAAGGCATGCAGACACGACTATCCAGGTTAGGGATTGTCCTTCTCGCGCTGGCCGTGCTTGCCCTTGCCGCGGCATGCGCGCAGCAGGCCCCCGCGCCTGCGCCGGCCGCGCCCGCCCCGCAGCAGCCTGCGGCCCAGGCGCAGCCGACCGCCGCCGCCAAGGCCGCCGAAGCGCCGAAGGCGACCGAAGCTCCCAAAGCGGCTGCGCCCACGACGGCCGCCGCAGCCGCGCCTGCCGCTGGCGGCAAGGGCGGCAACCTGATCTACGGCCTGAACACCAAGTTCGACACGCTGGACCCGACCGTCTCGACGTTCTCCGTGGTCAGCACCATCGGCTACAACCTGTTCGATCCGCTGGTCTGGGAGACCGCGCCGGGTAAGTTCGAGGGCGGCCTGCTCGAATCGTGGGACGTCTCGCCCGACGGCAAGGAGTACACGCTCAAGCTGCGCAAGGACGTCAAGTTCCACGACGGGACGCCTCTGAAGGCGGACGCCATCAAGTTCACGTTCGACCGCATTGTGGACCCGGCGACCAAGTCTCAGAGCGCCCTGTCGGCCATCGGGCCGTATGAGAGTACGACGGTCGTGGACGACTACACGGCCAAGGTGAAGTTCAAGCAGCCCTATGCGCCGTTCCTCAACTCCATGTCCACGCCCGTCCTGTCGCCCCAGTCGCCGACGGCGGTGCAGAAGGCCGGCAAGGACTATGGCGTGACAACCGTTGTCGGAACCGGGCCGTACAAGCTCAAGTCCTACAAGCCCGACCAGGAAGTCGTGCTGGAGAAGAACCCGGATTACAAGTGGGGGCCGAAGTTCCTGACCGCGAACGGCGGCCCGTTCCTGGACACCATGACCTTCCGCATCATCCCCGAGGACAGCACGCGCTCGGCGACTCTCCAGTCGGGCGAGCTGACCTTCGCCGACTCGCTGCCGGCCGAGGAGTTCAAGAGCCTGTCGGCGGACAAGAACCTCCAGATTCTGTCGCCCGTCCAGGCCGGCTCCGGCTGGTCGGTGATGCTCAACGTGACCAACCCGCCCATGGACGACCCCAAGGTGCGCCAGGCGTTGGAGTGGGCGACCGACAAGCAGGGCCTGATTGACACCGTCTTCAGCGGTGTGTTCAAGCCGGCCTGCTCGCCGCTCACGTCCAACATGGCGGGCTACGATCCCAAGACGTGCGAGAAGTACAAGTTCGACCCGGCCAAGGCGGGGGCGCTACTCGACGAGGCGGGCTGGAAGCTGAACAGCAGCACCGGCATCCGCGAGAAGGACGGCAAGCCGCTCAAGATTGACTTCTACTTCCGCTCGGACAGCCCTGTCGCGCGCGGCATGGCGACCTTCCTCCAGTCCAACTGGAAGAAGTCGGGCATTGACGTCAATCTCCAGGGCCTGGAGCGCGCCGGCTACTTCGACGCGGTGCGCGCTGGCAAGCACCACGCCCAGTTCTGGTGGGAAACCGGCGGCGACCCGGATGTTGTGCGCGTCCTGTTCCACTCGGCGAACGCCGACGGCGGCACGAACCGCAACCGCTACAAGAACCCGGAGATGGACAAGCTGATTGACGACGCGGCGGCCCAGGCGGACCCGGCCAAGCGCGCCGCTCTCTACAGCCAGATCCAGGACAAGGCGCTCAACGAAGCCATCATGATCTACCTGGCCGACCCGCTGACCATCGTGGGTGGCAGCAACAAGCTGAAGGGGGTCACGATGGATTGGAGCGGCAACTACCCGTTCTTCCACCAGGCGTACATCGAGAAGTAGCGGGTTCGTTTCGTTAGGGGTGAGTGTGGCAGCGGAAGGTTCCTTCCGTCTGCCACACTCACCCTGGGGGATTAGAAGAAATGTTTCGCTATATCCTCCTCCGCATCGGCCTCGCGCTGCCCACGATCTTCCTGGTCAGCGTGCTGGTCTTCCTGATGCTCTATCTGACGCCGGGCGACCCGGCCTCGATCTACGTTGGCGACCGCCAGGCAACCCCGGAGCGCCTGGAGCAGATCCGCCACGAGATGGGGCTGGACCGCCCGATGTGGGTGCAGTACGCCGACTTTGCGACCGGAATGCTGCGCGGCAGCGGGGCGCGCTCGCTCCAGACCAACCGCCCGGTCAGCGACGAAATCCTGGAGCGGCTGCCGAGTACAGTCGAGCTGACGGTCTCGGCGTTCGCCATCTCTGTCATCCTCGGCCTCGGCCTCGGCATCCTGGCCGCGCTGCGCCCGAACTCCTGGTTCGATACCTCGACCCGCGCGGTGGCGATGGCCGGCGTGTCCATGCCGGTGTTCTGGCTCGGCGCGCTGGTCATCTTCATCTTCTCGGTGCAGCTGCGCTGGTTCCCGGTCACCGGCGAGGGCGGCTGGGAGCGCCTGGTCATGCCGGCCTTTGTGCTCGGCCTGGTCACGGCGGCGCCGCTCATGCGCCTGGTGCGCGGCTCGATGCTCGAAGTCCTCGGCCAGGACTATATCACGACAGCGCGGGCCAAGGGGCAGCGCGAGCGCTCCGTGGTCATCGGCCACGGCCTGCGCAACGCCCTGATCCCCATCATCACCGTGATGGGCTTGCAGCTGGGCGCGCTGCTCGGCGGCGCCGTCATCACGGAGGCGGTGTTTGCGCGGCCGGGCATCGGGCGGCTGATCGTGGACTCGATTCTGAGCAAGGATTTTCCGGTGGTTCAGGCGACGATTCTGTACGTGGCGATCATCTACATCATCATCAACCTGGTCGTGGACATCTCCTACGGCTCCCTCGATCCGCGCATTCGCCTGGGGCAGGGGCAGCGATGACGACGCCGTCCACCAGCGCCCTGGCGCACCCCCTCGCCAGCGTCAAGCCGCGCACTGATTCGATGCTGCGCATGACCCTACGGCGTCTGTTGCGCAACCGTGGGGCAGTTCTCGGCGGCATCATCCTGCTGCTGTTCCTCGTCGGCGCCGTCGCTGCGCCGCTCATCAGCCCCTACGATCCCGTGGAGATGAACCCGCCGGCGCGCCTCCAGGCGCCGAGCCTGTCGCACCCGTTCGGCACGGACAACTTCGGCCGCGACATCTTCTCGCGCGTCCTCTACGGCGCGCGCCTCTCTCTGCCGATGGGCATCATCGCGGTGGCGATTGCCCTGGCGATCGGGCTGGTCGGTGGGCTGCTGGCCGGGTACTATGGGCGCTGGATGGATGGCGGCATCATGCGCGGTGTGGACGTGATGCTGGCGTTCCCCGGCCTGCTCCTGGCCCTGGCGATTGTGGCGACCCTGGGGCCGAGCCTGGTCAACGCCATGATCGCCGTCGGCATCGCCGCCGCGCCGATCTATATCCGCGTCGTGCGCGCCAACGTGTTGAGCGCGCGCGAGTACGACTACGTCGAGGCGGCGCGCTCCGTCGGCGCGCCGGAGCACGTCATCATTCTGCGCCACATTCTCCCCAACGTCAGCGCGCCGGTCATCGTGCTGGCGACCCTCGGCGTCGCCGGCGCGATCATTACCGCCGCCGCCTTGAGCTACCTGGGGCTGGGCGTCAAGCCGCCGACACCGGAGTGGGGCAGCATGCTGCGCGAGGCCAGCAACTACCTGCGCCTCGCGCCGTGGACGACGACCTTCCCCGGCCTGGCAATCGTCGTCGCGGCCCTCGCCATCAACCTGCTCGGCGACGGGTTGCGCGACACCCTGGACCCGCGCATGAAGCTCTGAGAGGCCCCCCATGTTCGACTTGTTGAAGACGTTGTGCGAGCTGCCCGGCCCGGCCGGCGACGAAGGCCCCGTCCAGTCGTGGCTGGCCGAGCAGTGGACAGGGCGTGTGGAGAGCGTCGAGATGACGGGCGTCGGCAACCTGATCGCCCGCGTCGGCGGCGCCGGTCCCCGACTGGTGATCGGCGGCCACGCCGATGAGATCTCGTTCGTGGTCAAGCACATTGACGACAATGGCTTTGTCTGGATCACCAGCGGCCAGCGCGACATCGAGCAGCGCCCCAGCCTGCGCGGCCCGTTCTTCCTGCCCCTCGGCCACCCGGCCCTGGTGCTGACCACGGCCGGCCCCGTCAGCGGCTTCTTCGCCACGCTGACCGGCCACGTCCTGACGCCGGCCCAGCGCAAGAAGACCGAGCTGGATTGGAACGATGTTTGGGTGGACATCGGCGCGGGCAGCCGGGCCGAGGCGCGCTCGCGCGGCGTCCAGGTGGGCGACCGGGTGATCTGGAACCCGCCGACGCGCCAGAGTGGGCCGTTCGCCTACGGCAAGGCGATGGACAACCGCGTCGCCCTGGCGATCATGCACCGCCTGCTGGACGATCTGGACCGCTCGCGCCTGGCCTACGAACTGGTGTACGTCTCGACGGTGCAAGAGGAGCTGGGTCTCATCGGCGCGGAGTCCATCGGGCGTCGGGTTAACGCGGACCTGGCGATTGCCCTGGATACCGGGTTGGCGGGCGACGTGCCAGGCGTGGACCAGCGCGACGTCTCGAACCGCCTGGGCGACGGCCCGGCGCTGGTGCACAAGGACCTCTACTCCTATAGCCGCCCGCTGACGCTGGCCCTGGCGCGGACGGCGCAAGAGGCGGGCGTGCCGGTCCAGAACGCCGTCTACGGCGTCTATGGCAGCGACGCGGGCGCATTTATCCGCCAGGGAATCCCCGCCGCCCTGCTCGCCGTCCCGTCGCGCTATACCCACAGCCCGTTCGAGATGGTGCACCTGGGCGACGTGATGGGCGCTGTGGCCCTGCTGAAGGCGTTCGTCGAGAGCCCACCGCCGAACAGAAGAGACCTGCCTTGACACGACGAAACGTGATCATTGACTGTGACACCGGCGTGGACGACGCCCTGGCGCTGCTGCTGGCCCTGCGCTCGCCCGCGTTCAACGTCCTGGGCATTACCTGCGTGGCCGGCAACGTCGCCCTGCCGAAGGTCGTGCGGAACACGCTGACCATCGTCGAGCACTCCGGCCAGCGCGTCCCCGTGTACGTTGGCGCGGCCACGTCGCTCACCGGCTGGGGCAAGACGGCGGAGCACGTCCACGGCGACGACGGCCTGGGCAACCTGGGCCTGCCCCACCCCACCGCTCGCGCCGAGGCCGAGTCGGCGGTGGCGTTCCTCATCCGCACGTTCATGGCGGCGGAGACGCCGGTCGAGCTGGTGACGCTCGGGCCGCTGACCAACATCGCCCTGGCGCTGGCCCAGGAGCCGCGGCTGGCGAAGCGCATCCCGTCGCTCGTCGTCATGGGCGGGGACATCACCGGCGGCAACGTCACGCCGGCGGCTGAGTTCAATATCTACATTGACCCAGAAGCGGCGGACGTCGTGCTGCGCTGCGGCACTCCGACGACGCTAGTCCCGTATGACGTCATCAAGGCCGACGGCACACTCAGCGCCGACGACATCGCCGCCATCGAAGTCGCGCCGACGCCCTGGCGCCACGTCGCCGGGCGGCTGATGCGCTTCCTGCTGGAGCGCGACAGCGATCACCTCGGCGTCAGCGACAAGATCGCTCCCGCCGACCCGGCGGCGATGGCCGTCGCCATGGATCCGGGCATTGCGACGGTGGGCCAGTACCACGTGGCCGTGGAGACGCGGGGCGAGCACACGCGCGGCGCGACGGTCGTGGATCGGCGGTCGTGGGTGCGGCCGGGCAGCGGCGCGCATGCGCCGAACGCGGGCGTCGTCACGACGATGGATACCGCCGCCTACCGCGCCCTTGTGCGGGAGACGTTCCTAAATTCGGGCTAACGATCCGCTGATCATCCGGGTATTGCGGTCTTGTAACCATGAACGTACTTATCGAGATGTTGGTCGATAT
This sequence comes from Anaerolineae bacterium, assembly GCA_046328525.1. Taxonomy (GTDB): domain Bacteria; phylum Chloroflexota; class Anaerolineae; order Epilineales; family JAHCIE01; genus JBDHWG01. Next base: position 126,584 of record JAXLWK010000011.1, on the reverse strand, counting down.
CCTGCAACTTTGTAATATCGTCGCTTGTCAGCATAGCTTGCGGTCCCAGGCCCATAAGCTTGATAACCTTACAGAATCCCCATTCTGACGCCAAAAGATGCCGATTCGAGCAATCCAGGCGTAATACTTCCCCGTAACCAGTGTTCAAACTGACAAGGGTCGTGCGCTCTGGCTTCGTATTCGCTGTTCGCGCACGCCCTAGGCGGCAATCGTCGGCTGCTGGCCGTCTTGCCGCCGGCATGGGTTATCCTGGGGGGGAGACCTTGCGTGGTCCGCGCCACTTAGCCAGCTGCCAGTGGGTCGCCATCATATGCCTAGATAGGCAGGGCCGGCCGCTACGAGGTTGCGCCGTCGGCGCGACCGGCACGGACTGTGGCCCGACCGACCGGCGCTGCTCGCACTCTCTCTATAGTCTTTCCCCCTTCAGAGCCAACTGCATCGCTTGAGACATCCCGAACTGGGCGCGCAGGCGCGTCGCAGCGTAGGATTGCGCGTCGGGATACAGATTGCAGCGCCTCGCTATTGTGGGGAGACGCCGGGCGTGCGACCACGTCGTCACACGCGCGAGGGGGATACAAAATGACACCGTCGAAACAGCAGGAGAAGACACGCAGCCGGTGGGGGCCAAAGGTGGTGTTGGTGGTGAGCGTGATCCTCTTCATCGTCACGCTCCCCGTGCTGGCAGTGTCGGTGCAGGCTCAGGGACCAGGGGAAACGCCGACTCCGACTCCGACGCTGACCGACACGCCCGCGCCGACCGATACCCCGGCGCCCACGGCGACCTTCCCGATCTATCCGACCCTGCCGCCTTTGCCTACTGCGACGCCTCAACCCACGGCGGGCGGGGCCGCTGTCCCCGACACGTCGCCGCCTCTCGCCGATATACCGCCCGAGTCGCCGACGGGCCAGCCGCCCGCGATTACCGAGATTGAGAACCCCCCACCCATGCCTACGGCCATGCCGCGGCCGGGTGCGAAGCCGAGCGCCGGCCGCGGGCAGGGCAAGACGCCCCAGGCGCATTGGCAGTCGCCCGACTTCGCCGCCGCCATGCCGACCGCCGTCATCAACTTCGACGGGACGACGAACACGAATACCTCCATGCCCGCCGACATGTCGGGCGCGGTGGGACCAGATCACTTCTTTCAGCTTGTCAACGTTCACTTCCAGGTATTCAACAAGAGCGGCGCCTCCCTCTACGGGCCGGCGAACACGAACACGATCTGGACCGGGTTCGGTGGGCAGTGCCAGAACGCGAATAACGGCGATGGCGTCGTGCTCTACGACGCCCAGGCGAACCGCTGGCTCCTGGCGCAATTCGTGACCCAGTCGTCGCCCTACGGCGTCTGCCTTGCCGTCACAACCTCCGCCAATCCGCTTGGCTCGTGGTACCGCTACTTCTTCCAGATGAACAACGGCGCGACGCAGGTCTACGACTATCCCAAGCTCGCCATCTGGCGTGACGGCTACTACCTGACGGCCAACCGCTTCGACGGCGCGACGATGACCTCGTTCTACGGGCCGGCGATTGTCGCCTTCAATCGCCAGCAGATGCTGAACGGCGAGGCGGCCAGCTATCAGGAAGTTGACCTCAGCACGAGCTATGGCACCGTCCTCCCCGCCGACATGGACGGCCTGACCCAGCCGCCGGTCGGGTCGCCGGCGTTCTTTGTCGAGAACTCGTATGATCAGTTTGGCAACCCGATCCTCCACGTTTTCAAGTACCACGTAGACTGGGCGACGCCGGCCAACTCGACGTTGAGCGGCCCGTTCAACCTGTCCATACCGGCGCTCGCCGCGCCATGCAACGCCGCGACAAGCTGCGTAGATCAGCCGGGCACGACCATGAAGCTCGACGTGCTGATTGACCGTCCGATGTACCGGCTCTCGTACCGCAACTACTACGACCACGAGTCGATGCTGGTTGTGCTCAACGGCGGCGTGAGCGCGGCAAGCTCGCAGACCGCGTTCCAATGGATCGAGGTTCGCAACCCCAACACGACCATGACGGTCTACCAGTCCGGCGTGTACGCGCCCGACACGACAACGTCGCGCTGGATGGCGACGATTGGGCAGGACCGCGCCGGCGACGTGGGCGTGGGATACAGCGTCTCTAACGGCAGCACGGTGTATCCGGGGCTGCGGTACGCCGGCCGCCTCGCCACGGACACCCTCAACCAGCTGCCACAGGGCGAGGTCAGCCTGGTGGTCGGCGGCGGATCCCAGACGTATTCCCCGCGCTGGGGCGACTACCAGATGATGACCATTGACCCCACCGACGACTGCACGTTCTGGTTCACGGGGGAATACTACAAGACGACCACGTCCCCCGGCGTTCCGCCCGGCTACGGGGTGAACTGGGTGACGCGGGTGGGGGCGTTTCAGTTCCCCGGCTGCACGAGCGCCGCGGCGTCGAGCGAGCCTCGGCAGCCGGCGGCCGCGCCCGGCAATCAGAAGATCATCTTGAGCTGGAGCGCGCCGTCCTCCAACAACGGCTCGCCCATTAGCAGCTACCGCATCTCTCGCGGCATCGCCGGCGGCTCGGAGACGTTCCTGACATCGGTTGGGGCGGGCGTGACAACATATACCGACAGCGCCGTGAACACGGGCAGCACGTACTACTACACCATCACGGCGATCAATGGGTTGGGCGAGAGTAACCCATCCAACGAGGTGTCGGCGGCGCCCAGCACAGCGCCCGCTGCGCCGCAGGCTCCCAGCGCCGTGGGCGGCAGCCAGAGCGTGAGTCTGAGCTGGCAGCCGCCGGCCCCGAACGGCGGCGCGCCTGTCACCGGCTACAATATCTACCGCGGCGCGACCAGCGGCAGCCAGACATTTCTGACCAGCGTCGGGAACGTGCTGACGTACACCGATAGTGGTCTCGCGCCTGCCACGACGTACTACTACAAGGTGACCGCAGTCAATACCACGGGCGAAGGCCCGGCGTCGAGCGTGGTCTCTGGGACGACGGCCGCGCCGCCCGTGCCGAGCGCGCCGCAGAACCTGGCGGCGGCGGCGGGGAACGCCCAGGTGGCGCTGACATGGCAGTCGCCGGCCTCGGACGGCGGCTCGCCCATCACCAACTACAAGGTCTATCGCGGCGCCGTCAGCAACAACTTGACCCTGCTCACAACGCTCGGCAATGGGCTGGCGTATACGGACACCTCCGTGACCAATGGGACGACGTACTACTACCAGGTGACGGCGGTGAACACGGGCGGCGAAGGCCCGGCGTCCAACCAGGTGTCGGCCTTGCCGACCCCGCCGCCCGTGCCGAGCGCGCCGCAGAACCTGGCGGCGGCGGCGGGGAACGCCCAGGTGGCGCTGACATGGCAGTCGCCGGCCTCGGACGGCGGCTCGCCCATCACCAACTATAAGGTCTACCGCGGCACGGTCAGCAACAACCTGGCCCTACTCACAACGCTGGGCAATGGGCTGGCGTATACGGACACCTCCGTGACCAACGGGACGACGTACTACTACCAGGTGACGGCGGTGAACACGGGCGGCGAAGGCCCGGCGTCCAACCAGGCGTCGGCGCAGCCGTTTACCCTCGTGCCGCCCGGTTCGCCCCAAGGCGTCGCCGCCACGGCCGGCTATCTTCAGAACGCGCTGACGTGGGCGCCGCCCAGCTCCAGCGGTAGCGGCGCGATCACGAATTACAAGATTTACCGCGGCACGGCGAGCAACAACATCCCCTACCTGACGACGGTCGGGAACGTGATGGCGTACACTGACACCGGCCTGGCCGGCGGGACAACGTACTACTACCAGATGACGGCGGTGAGCAACGCGGGGGAAGGGGCAAAATCGGTCTCGGTGTCCGCCAAGGCTCTGTCGCCGGCCAAACCGGGCGCGCCGCAGACCTTTGTTGTCGCGCCCGCGAATGCCGGGGCGATGCTGACCTGGGCAGCGCCGGCGTCGAATGGCGGCGCAGCAATCACGGGCTACAAGGTCTACCGCGGCACATCGAGCACCAGCCAGTCGCTCATCGCCACACTCGGCAACGTGCTGACGTACTCCGACAGCGGCCTGACCAACAAGACGACGTACTACTACAAGGTGACAGCGGTGAACAGCGTCGGCGAGGGCACGGCGACGGCCGTCGTCTCGGTCGTGCCGGGCCTACCGACGGCCCCGCTGAGCTTCGCCGTGCAGGCTGGCAATACCCAGGTGACGCTCACCTGGGCCGCGCCGACATTCAACGGCGGCGTCGCGCTCAGTGGCTACAAGGTCTACCAGGGGACGACCAGCAACCCGACGACCCTCGTCGCCAGCCCGAGCGCGAACGTGACGAGCTACACCGTCGGCTCGCTGACGAACGGCAAGACGTACTACTTCAAGGTGACGGCGGTGAACAGTATCGGCGAAGGGGCGGCGACGGCCGTGCTATCGGCGGTCCCGTCGGCGCCCGCAGCGCCCGGCCAGCCGACCGGGCTGGCTGCGACGCCCGGCAACAACCAGGTGAGCCTGACCTGGACGGCGCCCTCGCCGGGCACGTCGCCCATCACGAGCTACAAGGTGTATCGCGGCACGTCAAGCTCGAGCCAGGCGCTGCTGACGACGATTGGAAACGCGACAAGCTACACCGACCCGGCCGCTGCCAACGGCGTTACCTACTACTACAAGGTCAGCGCCGTCAACAGCGTCGGCGAGGGTACGGCCTCCACCGTCGTCTCGGCGACACCCGGCCGGCCGAGCGCGCCCCAGAGCCTGGCGGCGACTCAGAACGCCACGAAGGGCGTCAACCTGAGCTGGGCCGCGCCGGCCTCCGTCGGCGCCTCGGCCATCACCGGCTACAAGGTCTACCGCAGCACGTCGGCGGGCGCGGAGGCGTTCCTCGTGCAGCCAGCCGGCACGGCAACGACATACACCGACACGACAACGACCTCCAGGACGAAGTACTACTACAAGGTGAGCGCGGTCAACGCCTACGGCGAGGGACCGCTGTCGAACGAGTCCCTGGCGACTGCCAAGGACGAGCCGTTGGGGATCGGCGACGACGGGGCGACGCCCACGTCGGGCGATGCGAGCATGGATAGCGCGTCAGATACCGCGGCGGGGGATGCGCCCATCGCGCCCGCCGATGACCAGGGATCGAGGTAGGGGAACAGGGCTGCCGACGGAGGGGAGTCAACGGCCGCGAGGCCATCACGGAGCGGCCAACGTGCCGCAGGGGAGGTCGGCGTATGTCCAGGCGCATAGTAACTGGGGTCGCGGTCATCGTGGGAGCGCTCCTACTGGTCGCCGCCCTCGGCTCGCAGCAAGCCGAGATGGCGACGGATACCTTCGTCAGCTACACGGCTCTGCCGGGGGGCAAGCTCGACAAGATCAAACCCGGCGATTACCTCTCGGTGGGGTATGTCTACAAAGTCACAGACACGACCTATCCCGTTGACATCGCGATCATCAACCCCAAGGTCATCCTCGGATTGCGGTGCAACAACGGGGCCGGGGGACGCAACCTCGTGATTCCGGCGTGGGACACAAGCTCCAAAGCGCCGCCGAACGCAAATGTGTACCGCGATACCTCGCTCAATGACAAGATCAACCCGGATATCTTGCAGGGCGCGCCCGACGTAGACGCCCAGGTGTCCGGCTACCAGGGCGTGGTCGTGGTGCCAGACCTGTGCGGCGGCAGGAGTTCGATGACCCTGGACGACAACTCAGGCAAGGCGACTTTCACAGCCGAGGTGCAGGGCGCTAAGCCGCAGGCGCGGGTGCGCCTGCGCTTCCACCTGCGCGATCCCCAGGCCAAGGGGTTCAAGCCGGAGATCAACTGCGCTGACCCGGCCATCAATCCACCCAAGAAGCCGCTAGGGGCGCCGTGTTCCGGCCCCTGGAGCGCCGATTTCAGCATCAACCCTAGCCCGTTCTCGACGGCGGTGCCAACGCTTGGCCCGCTCGTGTCGGTCAGCGGGACGGTGTTCAACGATGTGGACGGTAGCGGATCTCGGTGTCCCAGCGGCGGCATCGGGCAGTGCGATCCTGGCCTCAGTGGCGTCACCGTCAAGGCCCTGGACAGCAACAACGCCGTGGCGCTGACCACGGCCAGCAGCGACGGCGGCATCTACGCCCTCCCCTTCGGGTTCGCGTCGCTGCCGCCGGGAACGTACACGATCCACGTGGACGCGCCGGCGGGCTACATCCTGACGACGCCGAACGACGTGCCGGTCCAGGTGTCGGCGTCGGGCTTCACCGGGCCGGATTTCGGGCTGTATTCACTCACCACCGCCACGCCGACGCCGACCAGCACCTCAGCGCCGCCGACGCCGACGCCAACCAACACGCCTGTCCCGCTGCTGCCCAGCGCGGCATCCATCAGCGGCATCGTCTTCAACGACGTGAACGGCGACGGCCAGCAGTGCCCGCCCGGCGGCCCCATCATCCAGTGCGAGACCGGCGTCGCTGGCGCAACGCTCACGGCGCGGGACAGCAGCGGCGCCGTCGTGATGACCAGCATCAGCGACGGGAACGGCTATGCGCTGCCTATCGGCTTTGTGTATCCGCGCCTGCCGCAGGGGGTCTACACCGTGCACATCGAGCCGCCGGCCGGCTACGTCTTGACCACGCCGAACGATGTCCAGGTTCAGGTCACGACGAGCAATTACACGGTGAATTTCGGCATCCAGGCCGTCGCGACGCCGACGCCGGCGGCATGACGAGAAGCCTGGTGATCGCGCTGAAGGGGGACGAATAGGTGTAACAGGATGTTAACGCAGATGGGGCGCACGGTGTCATTATTGTGCCCTGTGCGCCTCTATCTGCGTGGTAGAGCCGGGTCACGGTACTATTTCGAGACAATCGCGGCTGGCCGCTCAAGGTCGTAATTGGTATCGTAATATCGGCGGTGTAGAATACGTTGGAGATTGTAGAGTGCGTGTTTTCGGAAGCGAAATGGTGTCGGTTGAGTATCGCCCTGTGAAGAGCTTAGGGGCGGTACTTTTCGCCATTTCGCTGCGTTGGCTGGCGCGGGGGACGCGCCGCAAGACATCTGTAAGTGCAGATTGGGGGGAGAATGTTACCAGAAACCAGGCGCTGGCTGTCTGATTTCGTCCTTTCGCTACGGCAATCTACCCGACGGCGGTCGAAGCGCTGGCAGGCGATCCTCGCGTTCGCAGTCATTGCGGCGGTCGTTTTGCAGCCGATTGTGCCCATCGTCCAGGTCTTCTTGAACGTGCCCGTGCCTGCGGCGGACGCGCACAACCTGGACACAGTGATGACGTCTATTGACTACGACGCTCAGACCAGGTCCCTGATTAACAGCCGCCTGGCCGTGGGCGACACTCCGCTGCTTCGCAATGGCGACGAGGTCGGCATGATCATCAAGGTCACGCCAACCGACGGCACCGCGACGGGCGCGGGCGGCTACGTGGATTTCTACGTTCCCAACCAGGCGCAGGTCATTGACGCGGGCTACATGCGGCCCGATGTCAACGGCAACCTGAACTTCGCGCCGATGAAAGGCCCGGCCCTCGACCCGCTGGGCTACGGCCCGATTTCGCCGGCCAGCACGGCGGCGCTCATCGGGTTGAATCTTGGGCCGAACATCGTCGGCGTTCAGAGCAACGCCGTCGGCCCGACTGGCGTCCACCTGGGCACGCTGGCCGGTCTCTACGCCGACACGGGCATCTTCTACTCTACCGATCCGACGACGGCGTGGCAGACCTGGGTGAACTCGAACCCGCCCCTGGGGACGAGCATCACCAACAACCGAGGCGAAGTCGTGGTGCCCTTCAACAAGTGGGACGCCATGCAGCTCTACGCTTTCGGCATCAAATCGCCTGTCGCGCCGATCGTAGACCCCAACGGCCGCGGCAATGCGCCGTGGGGCATGGCGGGCGGCGTGGCCGGGCCGCAGAGCGGCTACGCATGGAGCTTCAACAAGGACTACTGGGACGCGAACCCGAGTGACCCGAACCGCATGAAGAACTCGATTGTGGTCGGGCCGTGGAAGCGCATCCAGTACCCGGGTAGCTCCGTCTCTAAGGACGTGCCGGGCTACACCAACAACAGCCTGGGCTACTGGACGGCGCCGGCGGCGAGCCTGGGTGTCGCGCTCAGCCCGGCCAACCCCCTGCCCATCACCACCTCCCAGGCGGACACGTCCAGCCCCAAGGCTGTGCGCTGGAGCCTGGGCGAGACGACGCTCAACAAGCCTGAGTACGTCTGGGTCAAGGTCAAGCTCTACGCCGACCCGCAGCTCCAGGCGGGGCAGTGTACCGTCAACTTCAACGCCGACACGTTCGGCGGCGACGCGGCGGCGTACAGCAACGGCAAGGACCACATCTGGCGCTACTACGAGCCGACGACTGTCGCCCAGAACGCCTGCGTCTACACCGACAAGCAGGCGAGCACGACGGTCGGCACGGGCCAGTTCAACTACACCCTGACGGTTATCAACACGACGAGTACGGCCATCCACAACGTCGTCGTGACCGACCAGATGCCGAGCGGCGTGACCTACCTCAGCGCCAACCCGCCGCCGAACAGCACGAACCCCCTGACGTGGAATATCGGCGATCTGCCGCCGGGCGGCAAGTGGACCGCCACGGTCACGGTCAAGGCGTCGTCGAGCGGCGTCGCCCTCAACACGATGTGCGTCGTCGGCTCGGACTACACCAAGCAGTGCACCTTCGAGGGCACGCCCCAGGGCAATGTGCCCATCATCCAGCAGTCGAAGACGGTGACGCCGACAACCGTTCAGCCCGGCGGGACGGTGCAGTACACCATCCAGGTCTCCAACATCGGCTCGGCGGCGAGCAATAGCCCCGTCCCGATCACGGATTACCTGCCGTCTGGCTTCACTTACCAGAGCCTCGATAGCGTCACGGTGAACGGGGCGGATGGAACGGCCGTTACCACGGTCAATTCGAGCAACCCGCAGCAGCCTATCTTCACCGTGAACTCGTCCATCAACGCCGGCCAGGACCTGGTCCTGAAGTTCACGGCGCTCGTCGCCCCGACGATCCTCGCCGGGACGTACTGCAATCAGTTCAACTCCAACGCCTACAGCGTCGTCACCAGCGGCCAGGTCGCCTGCGTGACCGTCGCCGGCGCGACCATCGGCGACACGATCTTCCGCGACTGGAACGGCAACGGCACGCAGGATGTCAGCACCGAGCCGGGCATCGCGGGGGTGACGGTCAACCTGTACAGCGGGGCGTGCCCGCCGTCCGGCTCGCCTGTATCCACTCAGACGACGGACGCGAGCGGCAAGTACCTGTTCAACGGTGTCGTGGCCGGAGCGTATTGCGTCGCCCCGCCGAACCCCGGCAGCGGCGGCATCCCGACCGGCTATACCAAGACGACCACGCCCAACCCGCTCACGGTGACCGTCGCCAACGGCGACCAGTTCCTCACCGCCGACTTTGGCTACAAGCCCGGCGGCGCCGGCTCCATCGGCGACACGGTGTGGAATGACGCCAACAACAACGGCGTCCAGGATGGCGGCGAGGCCGGCATCCCGTCTATCACCGTCGAGTTGTACGCCGACAACAACAACAACGGCCTGATTGACGCCGGCGACCCGCAGATTGCCACGACGACCACCGATGGCAGCGGCGTCTATGGCTTCAGCGGCCTGGCGACGGGGCTGAGCTACATCGTCAACGTCAACCAGACGCAGCCGAACCTCGTCAACTACCCCGGATTTGGCGGCAACCCGCCGGTCCCGACCACAGCCGACCCGTTCAAAGTACCGAACCTGGCGGGCAGCGTCACCAACGCCGACTTCGGCTTCGTCGGGGCAGCGCCGGGCGCCATCGGCGACCAGGTCTGCGTTGACAACAACCGCAACGGGCTGTGCGACGCGGGCGACACAGGCATCAACGGCGTCGTCGTTGATCTGTACCTCGACCGCAACGGCAACGGCCAGCCCGATGCGAGCGAGTTCGTCGGCAGCCAGACCACGGGCATCAACCCGAACACCAACGTTGACGGCTACTACATCTTTGCGAATCTGAGTCCGGGCAGCTACATCGTCACGATTGACCCGAACCAGAGCAGTATTCCGTTTGGCTACACACCCCAGGTGAGCAACATCGCCGTACCGCTCGCCAACGGCCAGACGGTGACTACGGCCGATTTCCCGTTTACGCGCTTCCTGACGAAGACCGTGGATAAGAGCGTGACGGCGACGCCGGACACGCTGACCTATACGCTGTATCCGTTCAACCCCGGGCCGCAGCTCATGACGGGCGGCTTCGTGTCCGACCCCATCCCCAGCTCGACGACGTACAAGCCGGGCACCGTCAATGCCGGCGGCTACTACGACGCCGGCAGCAACTCAGTCATCTGGCCGCTGGGCGACAACCTGCCCGCCAACCCTGGCCTGACCTCCAGCGGTGGCGCGGCGCTCTGTCCGGTCGCGTTCACCGCGCCCCTCCTGGCCGACACGTGGATTGACAAGGACAAGAAGAATAACAACAACGGCGGCAACACCCTGCTCTTCACTCGTCCCGCCGATGCGAACCACTTGAAGTACACGCTGCTGAAGTTCGACGTGAGCGGCATCCCCGCCGGCGCGACGATCAACAGCGCGACGTTACAACTCACGACGCAGACGGCGCGCGCCAGCAACCACTTCGACCAGGTTCACGAGCTGCTCACACCGTGGACGCAAGGCACGGCAAACAACCAGGCGTGCAACGCGGGCAACGGCAACGGCGCGACGTGGAACGCGCCCAACTGCACCGGCAGCTGGGCCGCCGGGATGTTCAGCAGCGCCGACTACGCGCCGGGTGTCCTGGGGACGATCATCCCGAAGACCAACAACAAGCCGGCGACCGCCAACATTGCGGCGGCGGTCAATGACTGGGTGAACAACAACGTCGCCAACAACGGCATCGTCCTGATCTCGACGGGCAAGGACGGCGGCGACGCCAAGTACTACAGCAGCAGCCCATCGAACAACGCCGCGTACCGCCCGAGCCTGACCGGTACGTACCTGGTTCCCACGCCGGGTGGGTGTAGCGGGACCGCGACGCTTACATCCGTCGCCGACACCTTCGTCCAGAAGAACAAGCCGACCGAGATTCAAGGCACGGCGACGACGATGCAGACCAACCCGGGCAACAACAACACGACGAACAACACCAACTACAGCCTGGTGCAGTTCGACCTGAGCAGCATCCCGCCCGGCGCGACCATCAATAGCGCGAGCCTGACGCTGACCGTCAACGCCAGCCGCGCCAACAACCACGTAGACGAAGTCCGCCGCCTGCTCACGTCCTGGACAGAGGCAGCCGCTACGTGGGACAAGCGTGACGGCACAACGCCCTGGGCCGGCGGCGGCGCGTTCAGCTCCCTCGACTATGGCGCGACGGTCTATGCCTCAATCACGCCTAGCCCGAACGGCGCCCAGACCCTCGACGTCACGGCCCTCGTCAAGAAGTGGATCACCGACGGCGCGCCGAACGACGGCCTCGGCCTCATTTCGACGGGCAGCGACAACAGCGATGCCAAGTACAACACGCGCGAAGCGAACAGCGGCAAGCCGACGTTGACGGTCAGTTGGGCGGTCAGCCCCGGGCCATCCGTCTCGACGGTGACGACGCTGCACGCCACGCCGTACCTTCAGACCACCACGGCCAGCCCGCCGTTCAGCCAGATTCAGGTCACAATGACGGTCAACGCGACGGACGGCACGATCAGCAACGTGACCCCGCCGCCGACGCTGAACGTCCTGACGGCCGCCGACGTGACCGCGAGCCTGGCGAGCGGTCCGACGCCGGCCGGCCCGGTGACGGTGTCCCCCGGTAACCCGGCCACCTTCACCTACGTCTACAACGTCTCGCAGCCGGCGAACTCGGTGCCGCGCCAGATTAGCTTCAGCGGCACAGCGCAGCCGACCAACAGCTTCGCGCAGGCCACGTCGGAGACACTGATCGTCACCCCACCGCTGACGTTCCAGGTGCTGACCGACAACCCGGCCAACACGACGATCATCTTCAACCAGGGTGTGCTGGGCGACAACGCCACCTTCCCTGACACGCCGAGCAACCAGGTCCAGACGCGCCTCACCAACGGAACCGGCGGCTCCGGCAGCATCGGCGACACGGTGTGGGCTGACCTGAACGGCAACGGTGTCCAGGACAGCGGCGAGCCGGGCATCCCGAACGTCACCGTCATCCTGACGAACACGAACACCAACCAGCAGACGACCCAGACGACCGACGCCAACGGCCAGTACCTGTTCTCGCTGCTGGGCGCCGGGACGTACACGGTCAGCTACGACCAGACGACGGCCCCGTCGGGCTACATCCCGACGACGCCGACGCTGATCGCCGTGCTGCTCGCCAACGCCCAGAACTACTTGCAGGCCGACTTCGGTCTCCAGCCGCCGGGCGCCGGCAGCATCGGCGACACCGTCTGGCTCGACGCGAACAACAGCGGCGCGCAGGAAGCCGGTGAGTCCGGCCTGCCCAACGTGGGCGTCACGCTCTACAAGGACACGGACAACAGCGGCACACTCTCCGCCGGCGACGTGCTCCTCCAGCAGACCACCACCGACGCGAGCGGCAACTACCTCTTCACCGCTCTCGTGCCCGGCAAGTACCTGGTCGTGGTGGACCAGAACAGCGACGTCACGACGCCGGAGAACCTGACGACGACCATCGGCGCGGCCATGAACCCGACGACGGGAACCGTCAACCCGCGGCCGGTCACCATCGCGACGCCGGGCCAGAGCGTCCTGACGGCCGACTTTGGCTACAACTGGGGCGGCTCGATCGGCGACACGGTCTACTACGACAACAACTTCAACAAGCAGCAGGACAACGGCGAGCCGGGCGTGCCGAATGCCGTCGTGGACCTGTTCCAGGACAGCAACGGCAACGGGCTTGTGGATCCGGCTGAGCCGCAGCTCGCCGTCGCCATCACCGACGCCCAGGGCAAGTACCTGTTCTCGAATCTGCCGCCTGGCGACTACGTGGTCGAGGTCGAGGACCAGACAATCCCGAACCCGTCGAACCCGAACCTGTTCAACATGGTGGCGACGACGGGCGAGACGAAGGCCCTGACCCTCCAGCCGAACACGGCAGACCTGACGGCGGACTTCGGCTTCGCGGCAGCGGCCACCCTGGGCGACGAGGTCTACCGCGACCTGAATGCGAACGGTCAGCTGGATCCCGGCGAGCCGGGCATCGGCGGCGTCCAGGTGCAGCTCTACGACAGCACCGGCCTGACGCAGCTCGCTACGACGACGAGCGCCGCCAACGGCTACTACGAGTTCCTTGTGTCGGCGGGAACCTACATCGTCAAGGTGAACCCGAACGCCGTGGCGGGCAGCTACCTGAGCGCGCCGGCCGGCGGCAGCTACACCAACACTGTCAACCCCGGCGACGCCGTGACGACCGACGACTTCGGTTTTGCCTACAACGGCGCAATCGGCGACACCGTGTTCAACGACGTCAACGGCAACGGCGTCCAGAACGCGGGCGAGGCCGGTATCCCGTCTGTCACGGTCTTGCTCAAGGACGGCTCGAACAACACCCTCCGCGTCCTGGCGACCGACGCCCAGGGCAAGTACCTGTTCAAGGGCCTGGCCGACGGAACGTACAGCGTGGTCATTGACACGACGACGATCCCGGCCGGATGGGTGCAGACCGCCGACCCCGATCAGCCCGGCGTGCCGTGCACGACGTGCGACAACAAGGGGACGGCGACCATCAGCGGCGGCGCCCAGGTCCTGACCCAGGACTTCGGCTACCGCGCGCCGAGCGTCACGACGTACAGCGTCAGCGGCACAGTCTGGAACGACGCCGACAAGAACGGCAACATCAACGGCGGCGAGACTGGCCTGCCGGGCGTGACGGTGCGCGTCAGCGTGGACACGAACGGCGACAACACGCCGGACTTCGTGTTCACGATACCCACCGACAACAACGGCGCTTACACCATCGGCGGCATCCCCGCCGGGAGCAACGTCACGGTGTCGTCGGACGCCGCGACGCTGCCCGCGCCCACATCCCAGTGGACGCAGACGGCGCCGACGCCGATCCCGCCGGGTACGTACACCATCACGGGCATCAGCGCCAACCAGACGCAGAAGAACTTCGGCTACGCGCAGCAGCTCGGCAGCATCGCCGGCAAGGTGTGCGTGGGCGACACCAACGGCCAGTGTAACCCGGGCGAGCCGGGGCTGGCGAACGTGCCGGTGTCCCTGATTGACACGACCAACAACACCGTGGTCAGCTCGACAGCGACCGACGGCAGCGGCGCGTACAGCTTCACCAACCTGCCGCCGCTCGTCTACCAGGTCGTGACGACCGTGTTGGCCGGCTACACCAGCCTGTCGGACGCCGACGGCGGCAACCCGAACCTCATCACCGTGAACCTGGCCCCCGGCCAGACCGTCACGGGCCGCGACTTCGAGGTGGGACAGCTACCGACGGCCACGCCGACGCCTTCGCCCACGCCGACGGCCATTGTCACCGCCGTGCCGGGCCTCGGCTCCGTCCAGGGCATCGTGTTCAACGACGCGAACCAGAACGGGGTCAAGGACGGCGGCGAGCAGGGCGTGCCGAACGTAACGGTGACGTTGCTTGGGCCGAACAACACCGTCATCGGGACGACAACCACCGGGCCGACGGGCGCGTACAGCTTCCCGAATCTAGCGCCGGGCGCGTACACGGTGCAGGTGACGACGCCCAACGGCTACTTCAATACCACGCCGGTGACGCAGCCCGTCACCGTGCCGGCCAACGGCGCCGGTTCAGCCGACTTCGGCATCTCCCAGACGCCGCCGCCGGCCACCGCGACGCCGACCCGGACGCCGACGCCGACGCCGACCCCGACCGTCAGCGCCACCAGCGGCACGATTGACGGCACGGTGTACAACGACGCCAACCTGAGCGGGACGAAGGATCCCGGCGAGGGCGGCATCCCCAATGTGACCGTGAGCCTGTACCAGGCCGGGCCGGACGGCATCTTCGGCACGGGCGACGACGTCCTCGTGGCGACGACAACGACCGACAGCCTGGGCAACTACGGCTTCTACAACCGGCCGGCCGGTACCTACCAGGTGCGCGAGACCGTGCCGTCGGGCTACAGCAACACCACGCCGACGAGCGTGAGCTTCAGCCTGCCGGCCGGTGGGACGCGCACGGTGGACTTCGGCAACGCGCAGCTGACCCCGACGCCGACCCCGACGACACCGGCCCAGCCGGCGGCCATCACCGGCACGGTGTACGATGACCTCAACGGCGACGGCGGGCGCGACCCCGGCGAGCCGGGCATGGGCGGCGTGACCGTCGAGCTGATCAACCCGACGACGGGAACGGTCCTCGCGACGACTATCACGAATGCGAGCGGCGGCTACACCTTCCCGAACCTGACGCCTGGACCCTACGTGGTCAAGGAAGCGCTGCCGGTGGGCTTCACCAACACGACGCCCAACCCGGTGACGCTGACGGCGCCGGCGGGCGGGACGGCCATCGCCGACTTCGGCAACCAGCAGCAGGGAACCGTCAACGGCACCGTCTACAACGACAAGAACGGCGACGGCGTCCAGGGGGCGGGTGAGCCGGGCATCCCGAACGTCACCGTGCAGCTCATCAGCGCGACGAACAACACCGTCGTCGGCACAACGACGACGGACGCGAACGGCTACTACAGCTTTGGCTTCGTCAACCCCGGCCCCTACGTGGTCAAGGAGACCACGCCGAGCGGCTACGCGCCCACGACACCGACGACCGTGCCGGTGAGCGTGCCGGCGGGCGGCGCGGCCAGCGCCGACTTCGGCAACCAGCAGACCGCGACCATCGTCGGCACGGTGTTCAACGACGTCAACGGTAGCGGCGTCCAGGAGCCAGGCGAGGCGGGCATTCCCAACGTCACAGTGCAGCTCGTCAACCCGTCGGATGGCATCACCATCATCGCTACGACGACGACGGACGCCAACGGGAACTACAGCTTCACCAGTGTCGCGCCCGGCATGTACGACGTGCGCGAGACGGATCCGTCCGGCTACGCCAGCACGACGCCGAACGACGTCCTCGTCGCGGTGCCGGCGGGCGGCGTCGGGTACGCCAACTTTGGCGACCGCCAGCTCGCCGCCATCGTGGGTGTCGTCACCAACGACCTCAACGGCAACGGCGCGGCCGACCCCGGCGAGAGCGGCCTGAGCGGCGTGACGATCCAGCTCTATGGCGCTGGCACGGACAACACGCTCAATACCGGCGATGACGTCCTTGTCGCCACCACTCAGACGGCGACCGACGGCTCCTACGCCTTCACGCCGCTGCCGGCCGGCACGTATCAGGTCAAGGAGACGGACCCGGCCGGTTTCGTGAGCACGTCGCCCAACAGCGTGCCGGTCGTTCTGCCGGCGGGCGGGGTCGGCATCGCCAACTTCGCCGACCAGCAGATTGGCTCGGTGAGCGGCAGCGTGTACAACGACCTGAGCGGCAACGGCGTCCAGGATGCCGGCGAGATGGGCGTGGGCGGTGTGACCGTTCAGCTCATCAATGCCCAGACCAACCAGGTCGTAGCGACGACGACGACGGCCGGCGACGGCTACTACGTGTTCACGAGCGTGCCGTCGGGCAACTACAAGGTCGTCGAGACCGTGCCCAGCGGCTACGGCGCTACGACGCCGACGACGGTGAACGTGGCCGTCCCGCCGGGCGGCGCCGGCTACGCCAACTTCGGCATTCGCCAGAACGGGACCGTGTCCGGCATCAAGTTCAACGACCTGAACGGCAACGGGACGCAGGACGCGGGTGAGCCGCCGCTTGGTGGCATCGTCATCCAGCTTGCGACCAACCCTGGCGGCCAGGTCGTCGGGACGACGACCACGGCGGCCGATGGCACGTACATTTTCACGAACGTCGCGCCCGGCGGCTACACCGTCTCGGAGACGGTCACGCCGCCCCTGGTGAACACGTCGGCGTCGGCGGTGACAGTCACCGTGCCGTCAGGCGGCTCGGCGTCGGCCAACTTCTTTAACTGGGTGAAGGGCGTCATCTCAGGCATCGTGGTCAACGACCTCAACGGCAACGGCCAGCTCAACCCTGGCGAGGTCGGGATTGGCGGCGTGACCATCCAGCTTGTGGACCCGGTCTCGAACCAGCAGCTGCGGGTGACGACGACGCTGCCGGACGGCACTTACCAGTTCCTCGGCGTGACGCCGGGCAACTACAAGGTCCTGGAAACGGACCCGGTCGGCTTCCAGAGCGTCACCGCCAACACTGTGGCTGTCACCGTGCCGTCGGGCGGCTCAGCCGTGGCGAACTTCTTCGACCAGGTTCGCCAGGCCCCGACCGCCGTCCAGGTCATGTCCTTCACGGCCGACGTCGAGGATGGCGCGGTCGTCGAGTGGGCGACGGCGGCGGAGTCGGGCGTGACAGGCTTCCGCCTGCTGCGCAGCGCCAACCCCGACGGCGGCTATCGCCAGGTGGGCGACGTCATCGGGGCGCAGGGCCTCGGCGGCGCCGGCAGCGTGTACCAGGTGACCGACCGCACCGCGCGGCCCGGCACGTGGTACTATCGCCTGGAAGTGATCGGCGATGGCGGCCAGGTCATCGGGGCGCAGGGGCCGCTGCGCGTGGAGCTTGGGCCGCAGCGAACCACGCGCGGTCCCAACCCGCCGAAGCAGTAACGGGCCGGCGCAGTCCAGGCCGGCGAATGTAGGGGCGGTTCAAACCCGCCCCTACAGGACCGAAATAGGAACAGACGCTCTATCCGGACGACCGCCCCGAACATACGATTCTGTGCCAAAAAGGAGAATGGGGCAGAAATAGCGCTTGTACCTTAACACGGTTCGTAACATGCGCAGGGTATAATCGTTAATGAATGGGGGGGGATTTGTGGCCTTCACGCTCTTCATGCACATCTGCCGTCTCACCCCGTATTGTGTGACTACACCCTAATTGTCGCTCCCAACTCATGACTCGGTGTGAAAAGCCGCGGCGTGAGCTACGTAAGAGCTGATCCGTCATTCGAGAGGGCATCGTCCGAGACCTGTCTCGTTCGATGGCACACCTGTCCTGGCTTTCGCGTTGTATCAAGCCTGCTTTGTGCGTCAGACTCTCTGACGCGACTCGGCTGCGAGCCACCTGAATAGGGGGGGAACCATGTCTCGACACACTACATTCGTGCGTCGTGCGATTGTGCTTTTTGCTGCCTGGCTTCTGGCGCGGGTACGCACGCGGACCGCCCAGTCCGCAACATCCATTCGGCAGACATTCGAGAGCTGCCAGACTCGTGCCCGGCAGCTCTGGCGTCCGGCGCTGCCCGCGCCTCGGCCCGTCGCATGGCGCGATGGCAGCATTGCGGCGCGCTTCCGCTCCCCCGGCGCGGCCCGTCGGTCGCGCCCCAGGTTGGGCGTCAGCCCGCGTCACGCGGCGCTCTCCCTCGCCCTCATCGTGGCGGTGCTCCTCCAGCCGCTCATCATGATTGGGCAGATATTCGTTGGTCCCCAGGTTCCGCCTGCCTCGGCGCATAACCTGAACACGACGATGGTCTACACCTCCCTCGATCCGGCGAGCCAGGCGCTGCTAGACAGCCGGGTGAACGGATCCGGTAATCCGCTCCTTCAGGTGGGCGACACCCTCGGCCTGATCATCAAGGTCGTCGCCGGCCCAGGCACGGCCACAGGCGTAGGCGGCTACGTGGACTTCTACGTGCCGAACGGCGTCCAGCTCACCGACGCCGCCTACGTCATTCCAGACGGCCTGGGGAACTACCCGAAGGCGCCGATGAAGGGCCAGTCGCTGATTGCCATCGGCGACGGCCCCATCGGCGCGAAGGCGCAGCCGGCGTTGGCGGGCCTGACTCTGGGTCCGAACATCAACGGTGTCAGCGCGCTGGCCGTGGAAACTGGCACGAACCTCGCCAACGGCACCATCGCCGGCGTCTACGGCGACACGGGCATCTTCTACTCTACCAGCCCTGAGACGGCCTACGGCACGTACTCCGGCGGCGCGCTCACCAACAACAGCGGTGACACCATCGGCGCGGCCACGGCCCTGGGAACGCTGTTGAACAAGTGGGACGCCGAGCAAGAAGCGGCCTACGGCATCAAGGGGTCTACGAACCCGTCCTACCCCGGCACACCCATCATTGACAACGTGGATGGCCGAGGCAACGCGCCGTGGGGCCTGGCGAACATGGTGGCCGGTCCGCAGAGCGGCTACCAATGGGAGTTCGACAAGGATTACTGGGACGCCAACCCGGGTGATCCCAACCGCATGAAGAACTCCATCAAGGTCGGCCCCTGGCAGCGCATCAAGTACCCCGGCAGCAACGCTTCCAAGGACCAGCCGGGTCTGCGCAGCACGACGCTCGGCCTGGCCGGCGTTGATGCCAGCAACCTGGGCGTGACGCTCAGCCCGGGGAACCCCCTGCCAGCGACGGTCTCCCAGACGGACACCGTCAGCCCCAAGACCGTCCGCTGGAGCATCGGCCAGCTCACCCTGAACCGCCCTGAGTACGTGTGGGTGCAGTTCAAGGTCAACAACACCAGCTCGATCCTGGACCAGACGGGCTGTCCCATCTTCCACACTGACACGATGGGCGGCGACGCGGGCGGCGACCAGGGCGGCAAAGACCACATCTGGCGCTACTACGACCCGACCGACTTCGTGTGGAATGGGTGTCTCGCCGCCAGCAAGGCCGCTAACGTGCCGGTTGTAAAGGTCGGCGACACCTTCCAATACCCGATCAAGGTCTACAACCTCAGCCCGACCAAGACCCTGACCAATGTCGTCATCCAGGACACTCTGCCGAGCGGCCTGACCTTTGTCAGCGCCGTTCCGTCGCCGACCAGCGGCCCCAACCCCCTCGTCTGGAACGTCGGGACGCTGGCGCCTGGCCAAAAGTTCCAGACGACAGTGACTGTGAAGGTGACCGGCACCGGCCCCTTCCAGGACACTCTGACAATCACCTCGAACGAGCTGCCCCCGCAGACCGACAAGGACATCACGCCGTCTGGCTCGATCCCCTACCTGGTGCTCGACAAGAGCGCCGCGCCGACGAGCATCTCGCCGGGCGGAACGGTGCAGTGGACGGCCATCGTCAAGAACAGCGGCAGCGGTCCGTCGGGCAACCCGACGGTCATCACCGATTACTTGCCGGCCGGCTTCACCTACGGCAGCCTCGTCAGCGCCGTCGCCAACGGCGCGACCGTCACGGCAGGCACGACGGTCAATTCGGCCAACCCGAGCCAGCCGGTGTTCACTGTGCCGGCCGGCGTCAACTCCGGCCAGCAGCTCACGCTGACGTTCACTGCGACGGCGAGCGCCAGCATCAACCCTGGGCAGTATTGTAACCAGATCTCGGTTCTGCAAGCCGGTGTCCCGCTCCAGTCGGGCCAGGCCGGCTGCGTCTCAGTCGGCGGCGGCCAGATTGGCGACACCGTCTACCGCGATTGGAACGGCAACGGCGCGCAGGATCCGGGCGATCTCGGCTTTTCCGGTGTGAGCGTCAATCTGTACGCCGGCAGCTGTCCGCCCGGCGGCAGCCCCATCAAGACGGCGATCACCGACGCCAACGGCGCCTACCTCTTCACTGGCCTGACGACGCCGGCCAACTACTGCGTCGTGCCGGCGACACCGGGCGGCGGGCAGGGCGTGCCGGCGGGCTACAGCCTGACGACCGGCAACAACCCGCTGTCCGTCAGCCTGAGCGCAAACCAGCAGTTCCTCACCGCCGACTTCGGCTACAAGCCGGGCGGCACGGGCAACATCGGCGACACGGTCTTCGACGACCTCAACAACAATGGCGCGCAGGATGGCGGCGAGCCGGGCATTTCCGGCATCACCGTTGACCTGTACGCCGACAACAACGGCAACGGTATCATTGACCCGACCGACCCGAAGATCGCTACCACGACGACCAATGGCAGTGGCGTCTACGGCTTCTCGACCCTGGCGACCGGCCTGAGCTACCTGGTCAACGTGGACAAGACCCAATCGGCGCTGACGGGCTACTTCAGCCCCAACAGCTTCGTCGCCAGCACCAACGACCCGCAGCCGGTGCCGAACCTGAGCGGCAGCTACCTGAACGCCGACTTCGGCTTCTTCGGCCAGACGCCGGGCAGCATCGGCGACAAGGTGTGTATCGACAGCAACGGGGATAACCTGTGCAGCGCGAGTGAGACCGGCATCCCCGGTATCAACGTCAACCTCTTCCGCGACGCCAACGGTGACGGCGTGCCCCAGGGCGTCGAGCTGGTCACAACGACGACCACCGACGGCAGCGGCCTGTACTCGTTCCCCGGCCTTGGCCCCGGCAACTACATCGTCACCGTCAGCTCGTCTGACCCCAACGCGCCGTCCGGCTACGTGCCGGGCCTGGTGCAGCAGAACGTGACGCTCGCCGTTGGGCAGAACGTGACGACGGCCGACTTCCCGTACACCCAGCTCCTGAGCAAGACGGCCAGCCCGGCGAGCACGACTCAGAACAGCAACATAACCTTCACGCTGAAGCCGAACTACACCGGCGGTGAGCTGCTCTCCAACCTCACCATCATGGATCCGATCCCGGCCGGCACGACCTACGTCAACGGCAGCGCGACGGCGGGCGGCGCCCAGGCCGCCTACTCGTCGAGTGCCGCAGTCGGCGGCAACGACGGCCAGACGACCTCGGGCGCGACCGTCAGCCCGACGACGGCGGCGGTGGGCGGGACGCTGAACGTGACCGTCAACCTGGCGAACCTGACCGGCCAGCCGACGGTCTCCAATGCCGCGCCGACGCTGACCGTCAACGGCGGGGGCGCGACGTGCACCGGTCCGACACCGGCCAGCGCCACGCTCGCAGCCAACACCAACCAGAACTTCGCGTTCGTCTGCACGCCGACAACGGTCGGCGAGTTTACCTTCACCGCCGACGCAACGGGCACGGTCGCCGGTAGCCCGTATGACTTTCCGGCGGCAATCTCGAACAGCGCCCTGGTGACGCCGACCGGCGGCTCGAATGTGGTGACCTGGAGTCTCGGCAGCAACACCGCCGGCGTGCCGGGCATCAGCACGAGCAGCGGCACGCTGCCGGGTCTCTACGCCTTCCAGGGCAACAACAAGAACGCCTTCTGGCGCTACGACATCTCGCCCAATACGTGGACGGCGAAGGCCAACACGCCGGCGGCGGTCAAGCAGGGCGGCGCCCTGACCTATGACGGCTCGACGTACATCTACGGCTTCCAGGGCAACGGCAAGAACGTGTTCTGGCGCTACGACGTCGCCGGCAACACGTGGGCCGCGCGCGCTAACGCTCCCGGCAACGTGTCCGACGGAGGCGCGCTCGTCTACCTCGCGCCCTACGTCTACGCGCTCCAGGGCGGCGGCAAGAACGTCTTCTGGCGCTACGACCCGACGGCCAACTCGTGGACGACGCGCGCGCCTGTCAAGGTGGGCGCTACCAACTATAACGTCAGCAAGGGCGGCGCGCTGACCACCGACGGGACGTACATCTACGCGCTGCAAGGGGGCGGCAAGAAGATCTTCCTGCGCTACGACCCGACGGCGAACACCTGGAGCCGCCTGGCCGACACACCGGCCAACGTCAACGCCGGCGGCGCTCTCGTGCGCCTGGGCAACTTCATCTACGCTTTCCAGGGGGATAGCCAGGTGTTCTGGCGCTACGACATCGCCGCGAACACCTGGGCGACGCGCGCTGTTCTCCCGGTCAAGGAGAACTACGGCGGCGCGCTGGCGACCGACGGGACGTATATCTATGCCCTGGCGGGCAACAACACGACCGGTTTCTACCGCTATGACCCGGTCGCCAACACCTGGGTGGCCCGCGCCGTGACGCTGGCGCAGGTCAACATGGGCGGCGCGCTGGTCTTCGTGAATGGCAACGGCAGCCTTGACACGTCGAACGCCATCACCGCCGTTCCGACGCTCATTACCCAGGGCGACACGGTCAACGTGGTGATGACACTGCGCACCGGCGTGAACACCGTGACGAACGTCACGCCGAGCAGCCTGACCATCAACCGCACGAACGTGACCGGCGGCACGTGCAGCGGCCCAACCCCGGCCAGCCAGGCCAGCATCCCGCCCAACACGCCGGTGACGTTCACCTGGTCGTGCAGCGGCTTCACCATCGGCACGACCCC
Organism: Anaerolineae bacterium; assembly: GCA_046328525.1. GTDB lineage: Bacteria > Chloroflexota > Anaerolineae > Epilineales > JAHCIE01 > JBDHWG01. Next base: position 103,525 of record JAXLWK010000011.1, on the reverse strand, counting down.
CGGCAGCCTGACATTCGCGGCCAGCGCCAGCGGCACGGGCGGCAGCTTCGCCTCGGCCACGTCCAATAGCGTCCTGACCATCCCGACGCTATCATTCCAGGCGAAGGTCGGTAACCCGACGACCGTCAGCACGGTTCAGAACGCCGCCATCATCATGGACGACAGCGGCGCGATCCCGGCGGCGCCGAGCAACACAACCCGCACCCCCATCACCGGCACGAGCAACCCGAGCGCCAGCCTCGGCGACACGGTGTGCGTTGACACCAACAGTAACGGCCTGTGCGACGCGGGCGAGCCGGGCGTTGCCGGTGTGACGGTGTATCTGAAGAACCAGACCGGCACGACGACGCTGGCGACCATAGCCACCGACGTCAACGGCAACTACCTCTTCCCGAACCTGGCGGCGGGCACGTACACGATCACCTATGACCAGACCACCCTGCCGGCCGGTGACATCCCCTCGACCCCGGTGACGCTCCAGCGCACCCTCACGACGGGCCAGCAGGTCACGGATGCGGACTTCGGCGTCCAGCCGCCCGGTATCTACGACATCGGCGACACCGTCTGGCTGGACAGCAACAACGACGGCGTGCAGCAGGCGGGCGAGCCGGGCCTGCCGAACATCGGCGTCAGCCTGTACCGCGACATCAACGGCAACGGCTCGCTCGACGCGGGCGACGTTCTGCTCCAGACGACGACCACGGACGCCAGCGGCGTCTACGCCTTCACGGGCCTGCCCAACGGCAAGTACCTGGTGCAGGTGGACACGACGAGCACGGTCACGGCGCCGGACGGCGCGACGCCGACCCTCGCCAGCGCCATGACAGCGACGACGGGCACGCTGAACCCGAAGGCCGTCACGGTCAACAACGCCAACATTCTCAACGCCGACTTCGGCTACAACTGGTCGGGCCAGATTGGCGACACCGTCTACTACGACGACAACGGCAATGGGGCCCAGAACGGCGGAGAGCCTGGGGTCGCCGGCGTCGTGGTGGACCTCTATCTGGACAGCAACGGCAATAGCATCCTCGACCCCGGCGAGCCTCTCGCCGTCATCACGGCGACGGATGCGAACGGTAACTACCTGTTCAGCAACCTGCCGCCCGGCAATTACATCGTCGAGGCCGAGTCTCAGACGGTCCCCAACCGCTCCAACCCGGCCACCTACGGCGCGATGATCTCGACCGTGGGCGAAGAGCTTCCGGTCACACTGCTTGCGGGCGGCTCGAATCTCACCGCCGACTTTGGTTTCATCGAGCGCGGCATGGTGGGCGAGGCCGTCTTCAAGGACCTCAACGGCAACGGTATTCAGGATCCGGGTGAGCCGGGCATCTCGGGCGTGACGGTCACGCTGAAGGATGCGGCGGGCAACACAGTCGGGACGACGACGACGGACACGAACGGGAACTACCAGTTCCTGGTTGCCCCTGGCAACTACCAGGTGCAGGTGCCGCCGACGGCGGGCAACGGGGCCGGCGTGCCGAACCCGACGACGCCGACAAGCGTGCTGACGACGGTGGTCGGCGGGGCGCAGAACCTGACGGCCAACTTCGGGTTCGCCGCTAACGGCACAATCGGCGATACGATCTTCAACGATGCCAACAACAACGGCGTCCAGGACGCGGGCGAGCCGGGCATCCCGAACGTTACCGTCCAGCTCTACGACAACGCCAACAACCTCCTCGCCGCCCAGGCGACGGACGCGAATGGGAAGTATAGCTTTACCGGCCTGGCGACCGGGACGTATACCGTCCAGGTCGTCGCCGCGACCCTGCCGAGCGGCTGGACGCAGACGGCGCAGCCCGGCCCGTCCGGTTCTGTGTCGTGTAACAACCCAACGCCGACGTGCAGCACGGCCAACACGATCACCCTCGCCACGGGTGCGACGAACAACAACCAGGACTTCGGCTTCAAGGCTCCCCAGACGACGGTGAGCGTGAGCGGAACGGTCTGGAACGACGCCAACGGCGACCAGGTCATCGGCGGCGGCGAGGCCAAGCTGCCGAACGTCACCGTGAACGTCGCCATTGACTTCAACGCCGACAACATTGTGGACCAGACGGTCACGACGACGACGGACGCCAACGGCGCGTACTCGGTCAGCGGCATCCCGACCGGCAGCAACGTCAGCATCACGGTGGACACGACGACGCTGCCATCGCCGAGCGCCACATGGACGCAAACGGCGCCGACGCCGATCCCGCCGGGCGCCTACACCATCACTAACATCCAGGCGACCCAGACCCAGAAGAACTTCGGGTACAGGCAGCAGCCGGCTAGCATCAGCGGCACGGTTTGCATCGGCGACACGAACGGCCAGTGCAACAACGGCGAGACGCCGGTGCAGAACGTGACCGTTACCCTGGTGGACGTGTCCACCGGCCTCGTCGTCGCCACAACGACCACGAACGGCAGCGGTCAGTACACCTTCAGCAACCTCGGCCCTGGCACGTACCAGGTCAGCACGAGCAACCTGCCCGGCGGAACCATCAACATCTCCGATGCCGACGGCGGCAATCCGAACAGCATCCTGGTGACGCTGGCCGCGGCGCAGAGTGTGACCGGGCAGGATTTCGAGATCAACGTTCCGCCGACGAACACGCCGACACCGACCGCGACCCCGACAACCGGCGGCGTGGCCGGCAAGGTCTGCAACGACGCTAATAACAACGCCGTGTGCGACCCTGGCGAGTCGGGCATCCCCGGTGTTACAGTCAAACTGTACACGCCAGGGCCTGATGGCATCCTGGGTACCAACGACGATGTGCTGTTCGGGACGACATCCACGGACGGCTCCGGCAACTACACGTTCACCAACGTGTCCGCCGGTCCGGTGCGCGTGGTCCAGACGATTCCGAGCGGCTACACCAGCACCGTGCCATACCTGGACGTGACTGTGCCTGGCGGCCTGACGGTCACGGCGAATTTCCCCGACGTGCAGAACACGCCGACCCCGACCGCCACAGCGACGGGGACTGAGACACCAACGCCGTCGCCGACAATCAACAAGACGCCGATCATTCCGACCGACACACCAACGGCAACGCCGACGAACACGACCGTGCCGCCGACGAACACGCCGACGCCGACGAACACGACCGTGCCGCCGACGAACACGCCGACGCCGACGAACACGCCGACGCCGACGAACACGCCGACGAACACGCCGACGAACACGCCGACGAACACGCCGACGAATACGCCGACGAACACGCCGACGAACACGCCGACGCCGACGAGCACCATCCCATCCACGCTGGGAAGCGTGCAAGGGACGGTGTTTGACGACCTGAACGGCAACGGCGTCCGCGATCCGGGCGAGCCAGGTCACCCGAACGTCACGGTCAACCTGCTCGACCCGAACGGCAACCCGGTGCCGGGCTTCACGACGACGACGGACGCGAACGGCGACTACATCTTCACGAACGTGATCCCTGGTCCGTACAAGGTTCAGGAGGTCACACCGACCGGGTACACACCAACCACGACGAACCCGCTGCCCATCAGCGTTCCGGCGGGCGGCACGGCGATCGCGGACTTCGGCATCCAACAGCTGACCCAGCCGCAGAAGTCCAACGTGAGCGGTGTGGTCTTCAATGACTTCAACGGCAATGGCGTCCGCGACCCGGGCGAGCCGGGCATCCCGAACGTGACCATCACGCTGCTGGACCAAAGCGGCAACCCGACGGGCCTGACGACGACGACCGACGCGAATGGTAACTACCTGTTCCCGAACGTGACGCCGGCGACGTATCAGGTTCAGGAGACGGATCCGGCTGGGTTCGTGAGCACGACGCCGAACAACGTTTCGGTGGTCGCGCCGCCGGGCGGGACGGGCAACGCTGACTTCGGCGACCGCCAGTCGCCGCAGCCGCAGACGAGCAACGTTGTCGGCAACGTCTTCAATGACGTGAATGGCAACGGTGTCCGCGATCCCGGCGAGCCGGGCATCCCTGGCGTGACCGTGACCTTGAAGGACACGAACGGTAACCCGGTCGGGTCGCCGGCGACGACCGACGGTCTCGGCAACTACCAGTTCCCGAACGTGACGCCTGGGCCGTACACGGTAGTGGAGACCGACCCGTCCGGGTTCGTGAGCACGACGCCCAACAGCGTGGCGGTGAACGCGCCGGCGGGCGGGACGGCAGTGGCCGACTTCGGCGACCAGCAAGCGCCGCCACCGGGTGACGGCAAGGTGGCAGGCAACGTCTTCAACGACCTGAATGGCGACGGTGTCCGCCAGCCCAACGAGCCGGGCATTCCCGGCGTGACGGTAACGCTGAAGGATCCGAGCGGCAACCCGGTGGGGACGACGACGACGGACGCGAGCGGGAACTACAGCTTCCCGAACGTGCCGCCGGGGACGTACACGGTGGTGGAGACGGATCCGCCGGGCTTTGTGAGCACAACGCCGAACAGCGTGGCGGTGGTGGTGACGCCCAACAGCACCAGCAACGCCGATTTCGGCGATCAGCAACTGGCTCAGCCACAGAAGGCGAACGTGGCCGGCACGGTGTGGAACGACCTAAACGGTGACGGCGTATTCCAGCCCTCAGAGCCGGGTATCCCCGGTGTGACGGTGACGCTGAAGGATGGGTCAGGGACCACAGTCGCGACAACGACGACGGACGCGGTAGGCAACTACCTGTTCCCGAACGTGACGCCTGGGCCGTACACGGTGGTGGAGACCGACCCGTCCGGGTTCGTGAGCACAACGCCGAACAGCGTGGCGGTGAACGCGCCGGCGGGCGGCACAGCTTATGCCAACTTCGGCGATCAGAAGGCGCCGACGCAGGGGAACGGGAACGTGACCGGGACGGTGTTCAACGACCTGAACGGGAACGGGACGCAAGACCCCGGTGAGCCGGGCATCCCCGGTGTGACGGTGACTTTGAAGGATCCGAGCGGCACCCCGGTGGGGACGACGACGACGGACGCGAGCGGGAACTACAGCTTCCCGAACGTGCCGCCGGGGACGTACACGGTGGTGGAGACGGATCCGCCGGGCTTTGTGAGCACGACGCCGAACAGCGTGCCGGTGGTGGTGACGCCGAACAGCACGACGAACGCCGACTTCGGCGATCGGCAAGCGCCGCAGCCGCAGAAGGCGAACGTGGTGGGGACGGTGTTCGAGGACATCAACGGGAACGGGACACAGGAGCCAGGTGAGCCGGGGATCGCCAACGTGACGGTGACGCTGAAGGACGGGTCGGGGACCACGGTGGGGAGCACTACCACCGATGGGGTGGGGAACTACCAGTTCCCGAACGTGAACCCCGGCCCATACACAGTGGTGGAGACCGACCCGTCCGGGTTCGTGAGCACAACGCCGAACAGCGTGGCAGTGAACGCGCCGGCGGGCGGGACGGCGGTGGCGAACTTCGGCGATCAGAAGGCGCCGACGCAGGGGAACGGGAACGTGACCGGGACGGTGTTCAACGACCTGAACGGGAACGGGACGCAAGACCCCGGTGAGCCGGGCATCCCCGGTGTGACGGTGACTTTGAAGGATCCGAGCGGCACCCCGGTGGGGACGACGACGACGGACGCGAGCGGGAACTACAGCTTCCCGAACGTGCCGCCGGGGACGTACACGGTGGTGGAGACGGATCCGCCGGGCTTTGTGAGCACGACGCCGAACAGCGTGCCGGTGGTGGTGACGCCGAACAGCACGACGAACGCCGACTTCGGCGATCGGCAAGCGCCGCAGCCGCAGAAGGCGAACGTGGTGGGGACGGTGTTCGAGGACATCAACGGGAACGGGACGCAGGAGCCAGGTGAGCCTGGGATCGCCAACGTGACGGTGACGCTGAAGGACGGGTCGGGGACCACGGTGGGAACGACGACGACGGACCCGGTAGGCAACTACCAGTTCCCGAACGTGACGCCTGGGCCGTACACGGTGGTGGAGACGGATCCGGCTGGGTTCGTGAGCACGACGCCGAACAGCGTGGCAGTGAACGCGCCGGCGGGCGGGACGGCGGTGGCGAACTTCGGCGATCAGAAGGCGCCGACGCAGGGGAACGGGAACGTGACCGGGACGGTGTTCAACGACCTGAACGGGAACGGGACGCAAGACCCCGGCGAGCCGGGCATCCCCGGTGTGACGGTGACTTTGAAGGATCCGAGCGGCAACCCGGTGGGGACGACGACGACGGACGCGAGCGGGAACTACAGCTTCCCGAACGTGCCGCCGGGGACGTACACGGTGGTGGAGACGGATCCGCCGGGCTTTGTGAGCACGACGCCGAACAGCGTGCCGGTGGTGGTGACGCCGAACAGCACGACGAACGCCGACTTCGGCGATCGGCAAACGCCGCAGCCGCAGAAGGCGAACGTGGTGGGGACGGTGTTCGAGGACATCAACGGGAACGGGACACAGGAGCCAGGTGAGCCGGGGATCGCCAACGTGACGGTGACGCTGAAGGACGGGTCGGGGACCACGGTGGGGAGCACTACCACCGATGGGGTGGGGAACTACCAGTTCCCGAACGTGACGCCTGGGCCGTACACGGTGGTAGAGACGGATCCGGCTGGGTTCGTGAGCACAACGCCGAACAGCGTGGCAGTGAACGCGCCGGCGGGCGGGACGGCGGTGGCGAACTTCGGCGATCAGAAGGCGCCGACGCAGGGGAACGGGAACGTGACCGGGACGGTGTTCAACGACCTGAACGGGAACGGGACGCAAGACCCCGGCGAGCCGGGCATCCCCGGTGTGACGGTGACTTTGAAGGATCCGAGCGGCACCCCGGTGGGGACGACGACGACGGACGCGAGCGGGAACTACAGCTTCCCGAACGTGCCGCCGGGACCATACGTGGTCAACGAGACGCCGCCGGCCGGTTTCACGCCGACGACCCTGCCCAACGTGCCAGTGAGCGTCACGCCGGGTGGCACCGTGAACGCCGACTTCGGCAACCAGCAGCTGACCAACCCGCAGAAGGGGAACGTCACCGGGACGGTGTGGAACGATATCAACGGCGACGGCGTGCAGCAGCCCGGCGAGCCGGGTGTGCCGGGCGTCAAGATCGAGCTGCGCGATCCGACTCAGACGTCGCTGTTCGCCGTGACGTACACGGACGCTAACGGGAACTACATCTTCCCGAACGTGACCCCGCAGGCATACGTGGTGTACGAGAACGTGCCGGCCGGGTTCGTGAATACGACACCCATCAGCGTGCCGGTGGCCGTACTGCCGGGCGGCGTCGCCAATGCCGACTTCGGCATCCAGAAGTCGCCGACCCCGGGGACGGGCAACATTGACGGGACGGTGTTCAACGACACCAACGGCGATGGCGTGCGGCAGCCCGGCGAGCCGGGTATTCCCGGCGCGACGGTGACGCTGAAGGACCAGAACGGCAACCCGGTCGCCACCACGACGACAGACCCGAGCGGGAACTACAGCTTCCCGAACGTGCCGCCCGGATCGTACACGGTCACTGAAACCGTGCCGCCTGGCTACACCCCGACCACGCCGACCACGGTGCCGGTCTCGGTGACGTCTGGCAGTACGAACAACGTTGACTTTGGCAACCAGCCTGCGCCGCAGCCGGGGACGGGCAACCTGACCGGCACGGTGTTCTATGACATCAACGGCGACGGCGTGCAGCAGCCCTTGGAGCCGGGCATCCCGAACGTCTCCCTGACGGCCCTCGGCCCGAGCGGCTTGCTGACGACGACGACCGATGCCAACGGCAACTACGCCTTCCTGAGCGTGGCGCCAGGCTCCTACACCGTGACCGAAACGGTGCCGACCGGCTACACGGCGACGACGCCGACGACGAAGAGCGTCACCGTTCCGACGAACGGCACGGGCAACGCCGACTTCGGCAACCAGCTCAAGGGAAGCGTGAGCGGGGTGGTGTTCAACGACGTGAACGGCGACGGCATCAACCAGCCGACCGAGAACGGTATCGGCGGCGTGGTGATCACGCTGAAGGACAGCGGCGGGAACACGGTGCAGACGACCACGACGGCGGCGGACGGCTCCTACCTGTTCTACGGCGTGACGCCGGGCGCGTACACCGTGGTGCAGACGCTGCCGCTGAACTACACCAACACGACGCCCCTCAGCGTCGCGGTCACGGTGCCGTCGGGCGGCGCGGCCTACGCCGACTTTGGCGACAAGATGGTCCAGTCGCCGACCAACGTCGTGCTGACCTCCTTCACAGGGGACGCCGCGGGGCGCGATGCGAAGCTGACCTGGGCGACGGCGACGGAGGTGGATGTTCTCGGCTTCCGATTGCTGCGCAGCGACAAGGTTGACGGGCCGTACTCGCAGCTGGGCGACGTGATCCCGGCGACCGGCCTCGGCGGCGGCGACGTGTATCAGTACATGGATACGGGTCTCCCCGCCGGGACGTGGTACTACCGGATCGAAGTCGTGTCGCTCCAGAGCAGCGTGATCACAACCGGCGGCCCCGTCGCGGTGACGATCACCAGCGAATACCGGGTGTACCTGCCGCTATTGCTCCAGAACAGCGTGCTCGTGCGGCCGTCGGTGGCCGATCAGTGGTGGAGTGAATAACAGATGCCGCGCGGGTACGTTGACATTGTTGACATTTATGAAGTTGCGAACCGCCTAGTAGAAGGTGTAGATGGATCAGACGCAGTGTAGTGAGCGCGGGTCCAACCGCCAGGCGCGCAACGCTTCGGGCCAGTCTCCTCGCGGAGGCTGGCCCGGCGCGAAGCTCGCGGCCCTGGTGGCGGCCCTCATCGTGTTCGCCCTGCTCCCCTGGGCTTCATACGGCCAGGGCGCGGGGCAAGGGGCAGCGACGGACAAGCGTACCTCGGATGTGCGTGTCCTCGCATCGGATGAGTCGGGCGTGACCCTGGAGCTTCGCGTTCCACAGTGGACGCTGGGCAAGGTTGAGGCAGAAAGCGCAACGTTGGACGACATCGCCATTGACGGATTCAGCTATCTCAACGCGCCCGACCAGCCGCGGCTGCCGGTCAAGGTGGTGACTCTCGGCATCCCGGCCGGCGCAAAGCCGACGGTGGAAGTGCGCACGGCCGAGGGCCGGCGCGTGCAGGGCGGCGTGCGGATCGCAGCGAACGCCCTACCCGCCCCCGTTCTCGACGAGGCGGACCTGGCGCCCGGCGGTCTTCTCGACACGGGCAAGAGCCTGTCACCGTCGGCGCGGCTGTCCGCGCTGACCCGGCCCCGGTTCGCCCCGGCCAGGAGCGCGGGCCTCTATCCGGCGCGTCAGGCGGAGATCGGCCAGGTGGGCCAGCTTCGCAGCCAGTCCTTCGTGCAGATCCGGCTGGCTCCGTTCCAGTACGACGCGGCGACGGGCGAGCTTCACTCGGCCGAGCGCCTGGAAGTGGCCGTGCATTTTGACGGCGCGGCCGCCGCGCCGGGCAGCGGCGTTGACGAAGGCCCGTTTGAGCCTGCGCTCCAGACCCTGCTCCTCAACTACGGCGACGCGAAGCGCTGGCGCGTCTCGCAGGGCGCGTCGGCGGATAAAGCGTCGCCGGCCGCATACTCTGGGCGGCGGATTCGGGTCGAGGTCAGCCAGGACGGGCTGTATCAGCTGGACACGACCACGCTGACGGCCGCATGGCTGCTGGCCGCGCCACTGAGCACGTACCAGCTGTTTAGCGACTACTCCTTGTCGCTGGCGTCGGAGGTCCCGCTCGAGGTTGTGGACCAGAATAGCAACAACTTCCTCGATCCCGGCGACGCGATTCGCTTCTATGGCCGCGCCGCCGATCCGACCCAGCAGCGTTACACGGGCACGCGCGTCTACTGGCTCGTCGCCAACATAGCGGCCGGCAAGCGCATGACCACACGCTCGGGCGCGCCGGGCGCCGGCGCGAAAGCGCCCGATTTCCCGGCAACGGTTCACACGGAGCAGGACAATCGCTACTACTGGAACCTGCCCACCGGCGGCGACACCCACTGGTACTGGTCTTACATCGTGCAGACAAGCTCGACGCTACCCATGGACCGCACCTACAGCGTGCCGCTGCCCAACATATCGCCCAACGCCCACACGGCGGCGCTGCGCGTCAGGCTGGCCGGCATCTCCAACAATCCGGCCATCAACCCCGATCATCACACTCAGGCGTATCTCGGCAATAGCGGAAACTACCAGGTCATTGACGCGACCTGGGACGGCAGCATCGCCGTTCTCCTGTCCGGCGGCGGTATCCCATCCTCGGCTCTCGTCTCCGGCGCGAACACCGTCAGGCTGCGCTCGACCCTGCTGCCGAGCGTCACATCGGATGCGTTCTTCCTGGACTGGCTGGAGGTGGACTATCGCCAGGCGTTTATCGCCGTGAGCAACGCGCTGGCGTTCAATGCCCCCGGTGGATACTCCCAGTATCAGATTACCGGCTTCAGCGGCGCGAGTGTGGGAGTCTATGACATCAGTGACCCGACCAATCCGGTGCGCCTCACTGGAACCCAGACCGACGGCGCGGGGACGCTGACCTTCGGCGACGCCGTGACCTCGGCGCAAAAATACCTCGCTCTCTTGCTCCAGTCACCCTCGCTGTTGACGCCCGGCCGCGTGGCGGAGGTTGACAGCGGCCCGGACCTGCGCGCGGCGAACAACGGCGCGAACTACATCGTGATCGCCCCGTCTGCGTTCCTCGCGCCCGCTGCGCGCCTCGTTAGCTATCGGGCGGCGACGTTCAGCAGCCGCCTGGTGCAGGTAGAGGATATCTACAACCAGTTCGGAAACGGCATGCTAGACCCGGTTGCCATCCACAGCTTCCTGGCGTATGCCCTGGCAAACTGGTCTCCTGCGCCGCAGTACATCGTGCTGCTGGGCGACGGAACCTACGATTACCGCAATATCCTCAACAGTACGCGCAAAATCTACATCCCGCCATACATGGCGATGGTGGACCCGTGGCTTGGCGAGACGGCCGACGACAACTTCTACGCCGCCGTCCGCAGCGCCAGCCCCATGCCGGATCTCATGACAGGGCGGTTGCCGGCGAACAGCGTGGACGAGGCGAACGCCATGATTGACAAGATCATCGCGGTCGAGCAGGCGGCGGCTCAGACGCCTTCGCCCCTGGGCAACTCCGTGCTTTTCGTGACGGACAATTACGAGCCGTCAACGAGCGCCGGCAACTTCCCGGCCATCGCCGATAACCTGGCGGCGGACACGATCCCCAACACCTTCTCCGTGCAGAAGATCGAGTTCGGCGTCAACTACAACTCGCCGGCGGCCGTCACCACCGCCATCACGAATGCGTACAACCAGGGCCAGCGGTTAGTGACGTATATCGGCCACTCGGCGATAGACCAGTGGGCAGCCGAGGCGCTGTTCGCCGTCGCCAACGTCGCCGGGTTGAGCAATGCCGGCAAATATCCCGTGGACCTGGCGATGACCTGCCTGGAGGGATCGTTCCAGGACCCCAGCAAGGACTCGCTCGGCGAGACGATGGTGCGCGCCGCCAACAAGGGCGCTGTCGCGTCCTGGTCCCCGACCGGCCTGGGGGTGGCGACTGGGCATGACGTTCTCAACCGCGGCTTCAACAACGCGCTGTTTACCGTGGGCGTGCGGCGCGTCGGCCCTGCCATTCTGGCCGGCAAGGCGGCGCTGTACGACTTCGGCGACAGTCTCGACTTGCTGAATACCTACACCCTGCTCGGCGACCCCGCGACCGACACCGGCATCCAGGGGCTTCCGCCGACAGTGACGCCCACGCCGACAAGCACGGCCACCGCGACGGCGACGAGTACGGCAACGCCAACACGCACGCCGACCGCGACGAGCACGGCGACGGCGACCCCGACCGCAACCGCGACGCGCACCGCGACGGTGACGGCCACCGCCAGCCCGACGCCGACCAACACGCCGACCGTGACGCACATTCTGGGCAGCGTGGTACTCCAGGGGCTGCCGAGCAACGCCGGGGCCGTGGTGCAGGCGGGCGGCGCGTCCGTGGTGACTGGCCCGAACGGCGCGTTCGACCTGGCCGTGCCACCCGGCTCCTACACCGTGACGGCGAGTGCGCCCCACTACCTGAGCAGCCAGGCCACGGTCATTCTCGCCGCCAATCAGCCCAGCGCCAACCTGGGATCGGTCATGCAGCGGGCCGGTGACATAGATAACAACGGGGCAATTGACCTGTTCGACCTGGTGATCGTCGCCGGTAACTATGGCCTGAACCCGCCGTACAACACGGCGGCCGACATCAACAAGGACGGCGCGGTAGATCTGTTCGACCTGGTGATCGTCGGCGGCAACTACGGCATGCAGAACTACCAGCCCTGGGCGGGGGCCGCCGCCGCCGCGTCGGGCGCTGGAGCCAGACGCAGCCCCTCCCTCTCGACACTGCTCGACAGGAAGCTCTCCGCGTTGAGAGCCGCTGTGTGGGTTGACACCCCAACGAGCCTGAAGGCGGGAGATGAGTTCACCGCGCCGGTGCGACTCTTGGGCGCGCGCGCCGTGACCGGCGCCGATGTTGTGGTGCAGTACGACCCGTCCGCGCTTGAGCTTCTGCCGCCCCAAGGCGCGACCGCGCCGAAGGCGTCGGCCGGCGATCTCTTCAACTCGGTCGGGGATTTCGTTGCCGTCAATACCGCTGATGCTGCGTCAGGTCAGGTCCGCTATGCGGCGGTCCACCTGGGCGGCGCCGGCGGGGCGGCTGACACGGGCACTGTGCTGAACCTGCGCTTCCGCGCGCGAGTGGATGGCAAGCCGGCGATCTTCGCCGCGCGCTATCAGCTCGCCGACGCGGGAGGCAGTCCGCTCACTCCGAGGTAACTCGAACACGCTGGCCGTAGGGCCGGGGACGAGGTGGAATCATGCGTCACTCCATTATTCGCCATTGGATCATCCTGCTAGTCGTGGCTCTGACCATGCTTAGCCTGGGGAGTTGGGTTGTGGTCGCTTCCCAGCCGACTCCCGATGGAGCCGATTCGATTCAGGTGACCACGGTCCCACTTGGGGACACGCCCGGCATCCCGACGGACACGCCGGTTCCTACCGCGTCGCCGACCCTGGCGAAGACGCCGATCATTCCTACCGATACGCCCCAGCCGACGGACACGCCGACCCGCACAGCCACTTCGACGCCGACCAGCACCGCAACGGCGACGAACACGGCGACGAGTACCTTCACGCCGACGAGTACGGCGACGGCGACGGCGACGGGCACCTCGACCGCGACAAGCACCGCCACCGCGACGAGCACCCCGACCGCGACGCCAACAAGCACTGGCACGCCACCAACTTCCACACCGACGGCGACGGGAACACTCTCGACACCGACGGCCACCGGCACGGCGACGAACACGCCGACGGCGACGAACACGCCGACGGCGACGAATACGCCGACGAACACGCCGACGAACACGCCGACGAACACGCCGACGAACACGCCGACGAATACGCCAACCAACACCCCCACACCGACAGGGACACGGCCGACAGCGACGAGCACGGCCACGGCGACGAATACGCCGACGCCCACGGGGACACGGCCGACGGCGACGAGCACAGCCACGGCGACGGCTACCAGCACCGCCTCCCCGCCGGCGAATCCGGTCGTCTCGGCCGACAAGATTTGGTCGTTGTCCACCGACGCTGACAACAACGGCGTTCCCTCGCCGGGCGACACGTTGCAGTACAGTGTGGTCATCCGCAACACGGGCGGCGTGGCGGCGACGGGGATCGTCTTCACCGACACGCCTGACCCGAACACAACCCTCGTGATCGGCTCGGTCACGACCACCCAGGGTACGATCGTCAGCGGCAACGCTGGCATACCGCCCGTGTCCGTCAGCGTCGGAACGATTGCCCCGAACGCGAGTGCGGTCATCACCTTCAAGGTGAAGATCGCCAATCCGCTGCCGGCGGGCGTCACCCAGGTGGCAAACCAGGGCTTCGTCCAGGGGAGCAACTTCCCGCCGACGCTCACCGACAACCCGAACACGCCGCAGCCGAACGACCCGACCATCACGCCGGTCACCGCTGTGCCGGTCGTCAACGCCTACAAGACCTGGAGCCTCGCGGTGGACGCTGACAACAATGGCGTTCCCTCGCCGGGCGACACCCTGATGTACACCGTCAGTATTGTGAACTCGGGCAATACGACGGCCAGCAGCGTGACCTTCACCGATACGCCGGACCCGAACACGACCCTGGTCAGCGGCTCGGTCACGACCACGCAGGGGACGATCACAGGCGGCAACGCCGGCGTTCCACCCGTGGCCGTCAACGTCGGGAGCATCGCGGCGAATGCGAGCGTGACAATCACCTTCAAGGTCACTATCGCCAACCCGCTACCGTCGGGCGTCACCCAGGTGGCAAACCAGGGCCTTGTGTCGGGTAGCAACTTCCCCAGCACACCTACCGACGACCCGCGCACGCCGCAGCCGAACGACCCGACCATCACGCCGATCGTGGCCGCGCCGCTCATCGCGGCCTCCAAGACCGACTTCTTGCTGGTGGACGCCGACAACAGCGGCTCCGCGTCGCCCGGCGACACCCTGCTGTACTCGGTGATCATCCGCAATACGGGCAACACCGCCGCGACGAACGTCCAGTTCAGCGACACGCCGGACCCGAACACGACGCTGGTCATCAACTCCGTCACCACGACCCAGGGAACAATCACCAGCGGCAACGCCGGCGTCCCGCCGGTCACGGTGAACATCGGCACGATCGCGGCGAACGGCGTCGTGACGATCACGTTCCAGGTCCGCATCGCCAACCCGCTGCCGGCCGGTGTGACCCAGGTCGCCAACCAGGGCTTCGTCTCGGGCGACAACTTCCCGACGACCCCGACGGACAACCCGAAGACGCCGCAGCCGAACGACCCGACGATTACGCCGGTCACAACCGCGCCCGTCATCAACGCGACGAAGACCGACTTCCTGGCGGTGGACGCTGACAATAATGGCTTTGCCTCGCCGGGCGACACGCTGCTGTACACCGTTCAGATCCGCAACACGGGCAACACGGCGGCGACGGGCGTGGTCTTCACCGACACGCCGGACCCCAACACGACGCTGGTCAGCGGCTCGGTGCAGACGAGCCAGGGAACCGTGACGGGCGGCAACGCCGGCACACCGCCGGTGACCGTCAACGTTGGGACGATCCCGGCCGGCGCGACCGTGACCATCTCGTTCAAGGTCACGATCGTCAACCCGCTGCCATCAGGTGTGACAAAGGTAAGCAACCAGGGCATCGTGTCGGGCAGCAACTTCCCGAACACGCCCACCGACAATCCCAGGACGCCAACACCGGGCGACCCGACTGACACCCCGGTCGTCGCTGCGCCCATCATCAGCGCCGACAAGCGGGACTTCCTGGCCGTGGACGCCGACAACAACGGCATCCCATCGCCGGGCGACACGATTCTCTACACCGTCACCATTCGCAACACGGGCAACACGGCGGCGACGGGCGTGGTTTTCACCGACACGCCGGACCCGAACACGACACTCGTCAGCGGCTCTGTGACGGCAGCGCCCGGCCTCGTCATCAGCGGCAACGCCGGTGTGCCGCCCGTTGTCGTCAGTATTGGGACGCTTCCCGCCGGCGGCACGGCTACAGTCACGTTCCAGGTGCGCATTGCCAACCCGCTGCCGTCGGGCGTGACCCAGGTCGCCAACCAGGGTGTTGTCACAGGCAACAACTTCCCCAACATCCCGACCAACGACCCGAAGACGCCGCAGCCCAATGATCCGACGATCACGCCGGTCACGGCGGCGCCCATCATCAACGCGACGAAGACCGACTTCCTCGCCGTGGACGCCGACAACAACGGCTTCGCGTCGCCGGGCGACACGCTACTGTACACCGTCACTATCGCCAACACAGGCAACGCGGCGGCGACGGGCGTCGTGTTCACCGACACGCCGGACGCCAACACGACGCTGGTCAGCGGCTCGGTGCAGACGAGCCAGGGTACGGTGACGGGCGGCAACGCTGGCGTTCCGCCGGTGACGGTGAACGTCGGGACGATCCCGGCCGGCGGCTCGGTCACGATCAGCTTCCGCGTCAAGATCAACAACCCGCTGCCGTCGGGCGTGACGCAGGTCAGCAACCAGGGCATCGTGAGCGGGAGCAACTTCCCGAACACGCCGACGGACAACCCGCGCACGCCGACCCCAGGCGACCCCACCGACACCCCGGTCGTCGCGGCGCCCGTCATCAGCGCGTTCAAGTCGGCGACCCTCGTCCAGGATATTGACGGCAACGGCGCGGCGTCGCCGGGTGAAGTCCTCCTCTACACCGTCCAGATCCGCAACACAGGCAACGCGGCGGCGACAGCCGTCGTGTTCACCGACACGCCGGACACCAACACGACGCTGGTCAGCGGCTCGGTGCAGACGAGCCAGGGCACGGTGACGGGCGGCAACGCCGGCGTTCCGCCGGTGACGGTGAACGTCGGGACGATCCCGGCCGGCGCGACCGTGACCATCTCGTTCCAGGTGCGCATTGCCAACCCGCTGCCGGCCGGTGTGACCCAGGTCGCCAACCAGGGCATCGTGAGCGTGAGCAACATCCCGAACACGCCGACGGACAACCCGAACACGCCGCAGCCCAATGATCCGACGGTGACGCCGGTCGTCTCTGCGCCGATCATCAATGCCACCAAGCGGGACTTCCTGGCGGTGGACGCCGACAACAACGGCATCCCGTCGCCGGGCGACACCCTGCTGTACACCGTCACCATCGCCAACACAGGCAACGCGGCGGCGACAGCCGTCGTGTTCACCGACACGCCGGACGCCAACACGACGCTGGTCAGCGGCTCCGTGCAGACGAGCCAGGGCACGGTGACGGGCGGCAACGCCGGCGTTCCGCCGGTGACGGTGAACGTCGGGACGATCCCGGCCGGCGGCTCGGTCACGATCAGCTTCCGCGTCAAGATCAACAATCCGTTGCCTGCGGGTGTGACCCAGGTGGCGAACCAGGGCATCGTGTCGGGCAGCAACATCCCGAACACGCCGACGGACAATCCGAACACGCCGCAGCCGAACGACCCGACCGTGACGCCGGTCACGCAGTCGCCGATCATCAACGCCACCAAGCGGGACTTCCTGGCGGTGGACGCCGACAACAACGGCTTCGCGTCGCCGGGCGACACCCTGCTGTACACCGTCACCATCGCCAACACCGGCAACGCGGCGGCGACCGGCGTCGTGTTCACCGACACGCCGGACGCCAACACAACGCTGGTCAGCGGCTCCGTGCAGACGAGCCAGGGAACCGTGACGGGCGGCAACGCTGGCATCCCGCCGGTGACGGTGAACGTCGGGACGATCCCGGCCGGCGGCTCGGTCACGATCAGCTTCCGGGTGAAGATCAACAGCCCGCTGCCGGCCGGTGTGACCCAGGTCAGCAACCAGGGCATCGTGTCGGGCAGCAACATCCCGAATACGCCGACGGACAACCCGAACACGCCGCAGCCGGGCGACCCGACGAACACGCCGGTGACGTCAGCGCCGCTTCTCAATGCGACGAAGACCGACTTCCTGCTGGTGGACGCCGACGGCAACGGCTTTGCGTCGCCGGGCGACACCCTGCTGTACACCGTCACCATCGCCAACACGGGCAACGCGGCGGCGACGGGTGTGGTCTTCACTGACACGCCGGACACCAACACGACGCTGGTCAGCGGCTCGGTGCAGACGAGCCAGGGCACGATCACCAATGGCAACACGGGCATCCCGCCGGTGACGGTGAACGTCGGGACGATCCCGGCCGGTGGCTCAGTCACGATCAGCTTCCGGGTGAAGATCAACAACCCGCTGCCGTCGGGTGTGACCCAGGTGGCGAACCAGGGCATCGTGTCGGGCAGCAACTTCCCGAACACGCCGACCGACAACCCGCGCACCCCGCAGCCGGGTGACCCGACGAACACGCCGGTGACGTCCGCGCCGCTTATCAACGCGACGAAGACCGACTCGCTGGCGGTGGACGCCGACAACAACGGCATTCCGTCGCCGGGCGACACCCTGCTGTACACCGTTGTCGTCGCCAATATCGGCAACACGCCGGCGACAGCCGTCGTGTTCACCGACACCCCCGACGCGAACACGACGCTGGTCAGCGGCTCGGTGACGACGACCCAGGGCACGGTGACGGGCGGCAACGCAGGAACGCCGCCGGTGACGGTGAACGTCGGGACGATCCCGGCCGGCGGCTCAATCACCATCAGCTTCCGCGTCAAGATCAACAACCCGCTGCCGTCGGGTGTGACCCAGGTGGCGAACCAGGGCCTCGTGTCGGGCAGCAACACTCCGAACACGCCCACCGACAACCCGCGCACGCCGCAGCCGAACGACCCGACCGTGACGCCGGTCACGCAGTCGCCGAGCATCAACGCCACCAAGCAGGACTTCCTGGCGGTGGACGCCGACAACAACGGCGTGGCGTCGCCGGGTGACACCCTGCTGTACGTCGTTACCCTCCGCAATACGGGCAACGCCGCTGCGGTGAACGTCCAGTTCACGGACACGCCGGACACCAACACGGCCCTTGTGCCCGGTTCCGTGCAGACCAGTCAGGGGAGCGTCACCGGCGGGAACAGCGGAACGCCGCCTGTCTCAGTGTTGGTCGGCACGCTCCCGGCCGGCGCGACGGCGACCATCAGCTTCCGGGTGCGCATCGCCAACCCGCTGCCATCTGGCGTGACCCAGGTGAGCAACCAGGGTCTCGTGTATGGCGACAACTTCCCGAACACGCCGACCGACGACCCGCGCACGCCGCAGCCGAACGACCCGACTGTGACGCCGATCACGCAGGCGCCGCTCATCACGGCGCCGAAGGCCGCCTCGCTTCTCGTGGATGCTGACAACAACGGCTTCCCGTCGGCGGGTGACACGCTGCGGTACACGGTCGTCATTGGCAACTCGGGCAACGCGACGGCCAACAACGTGGTCTTCACCGACACGCCCGACGCGAATACGACGCTGGTCAGCGGCTCGGTGACGACGACCCAGGGCACGATCGTGAGCGGGAACAACGGCGTGCCGCCGGTTAAGATCAACGTCGGCAGCATTCCGGTGGGCGCCACGGTCACCATCACCTTCGACGTGACGGTGAACAAGCCGCTGCCGCCGAGCGTGACCCAGGTGGCGAACCAGGGTGTCGTCAGCGGGAGCAACATCCCGAACACGCCGACGGACAACCCGCGCACGCCAGCGCCCGACGACCCGACGATTGTCCCCATTACGCCGGGGCCGTTCATCACAACGTACAAACTCGACAGCCTGGTGGGCGACGCCGACAACAACGGCTACGCCTCGCCCGGCGACACCCTGCTCTACACCATCACGATCAACAACGCGGGCAACGGCCCGGCGACCGGCGTGGTCTTCAGCGACACACCGGACAGCAACACGACGCTGGTCAGCGGCTCGGTGACGACGACCCAGGGCACGGTCACCAGCGGCAACGCCGGCGTCCCGCCTGTCGTCATCAATATCGGCACGATCCCCGTCGGCGGGACGGTGACCATCAGCTTCCGCGTGACGATCAATAAGCCGCTGCCGGTGGGTGTGACCCAAGTGGCGAACCAGGGCCTGATTAGCGGGACCAACTTCCCGAACACGCCGACCGACAACCCGCGCACGCCCGCGCCCGGCGACCCGACGGTGACGCCGATCACGCCGCCGGCCGGCCAGCCGAGCCTGTGCATCTACTGCGCGACGAACAACACCGTCGGCGACCAGACTGTGCCAGGCGCAGAGGACAAGCCGTACACGGACCCGGACGCGCCGTTCAACCCGCAGAACCCGCAAGCGCCGAAGACGGACAGCGTGACGTGGAACCCCGCGTACATGTCCGAGCTGTACACGCAGGATGAGCTACAGCGCGCGGGCCTCTACAACCTGATCAACGCCGGGGCCAGCCAGAACGCCGCCGAGAAGGTCTACGCGCGGACCTGGGCCGAGTGTGATCACCTGGACAAGAACCAGGACTTCTTGACGGGCGTCAGCAGCCAGGACATCCACTACCCGGCGATCCTCCAGGAGTGGACGTACCAGTTCATCGCGCCCGGCGATCCGGCCAGCCAGCCGCCGCCAATCCAGGCCGTGCCCGGCAGCTCTGCCTTCGTCTTCCCCGTGGGTATGCGCAAGGCCGATCTGTTCGACACGAGCGGCAATATTCGCACGACGCCGGCCGCCTTCGGCTACGGCCTGACCAGCCTCGACGCCAACTTCGACGGCCAGCCGGACATCACCCACGTTGACAGCGAAGTCACCCTCGCGGCCCGCACCGGCGTCAGCCTCGACCTGAACAACAACGGGACGCTCGACAACCTGGACAACAACGGCGTGCCGCTCGACAGCAACGAGCTGGCCGTGTTCAGCGTCAACGTCAGCGGTCTCAAGGCGGGCAGCTACGCCCAGTTCCTGGACCACGTGGTCCGCGTCGACTCCTTCTTCAACGGCCAGGTGCGGCTCACCGTCTTCTGGACGGGCAGCCTGACGCCGAAGCCACTGACCTCCATCCTGCTCGGCGCGGGCGACGCGGCCGTCGCCAACACCAACGGCTCACCGCAGGTGGTGCCGGCGGGTGGCAACAACCTGGGCGCGAGCCAGGGCGCGTGGTTCGTCTACGTGGACGGCGCTCCCGACTCGGTGGACGGAACCGTGAACCTGGTTCTCGGTCGCGGTCTCGGCGCGAGCCGGGCCGCGATGGAGAGCGCGCCGTACACGCCGAACACCGGCCCGAACCCGTGGTACACCAAGCGCTTCTACGTGGACGGCCACGAGTACAACACCGTCGCCGTCTACACCGAGGGCGCGGGCGCGAGCAGCACCTTTGGCTACATCACTCTGCGCTCGCCGGTGCCGCTCGGCCCCAGCATCACCAACGCTCAGTTCTCGGTGATCCAGCAGGGCTACGCGCCGAACGACAGCCTCGGCATGCTGCCGCCGTTCAACTACGAGCACTACATCGTGACGGACGTGCAGCCCAACGGGCAGTTTGCCACCAATATCGCCAACGTCGCCTTCTGGGGCAAGGTGCGCGGGCCGGTCGCGCCTATCTTGCAGGCCAACCAGCCGCTGCCCTACCAGGCCGGACCGAACGGGCCGGTGTACAGCGACCCGAAGGCGAGCAACTTCGTCTACAAGGGGTCGGCGCGCAACCCGCAGCTCCTCGGCGAGATGGCCGAACGCTACGGGCAGACCGTGGACGGCACGGTGGACAACGAGTACTGGTACAATGAGCAGTTCAACGGCCAGCCCAACTCGTGTACCGCTGTCGTTCTGCCGGTGAACCCGCCGCCGACCGGCGAGACGCTCCCGTCGCTGTATCTCGTGACGAGCAGCTGGAACGCGCCCCAGGCGCAGTATCGCATGTGGACCCAGGGCGACCCGCTGCCGACCGACACGACCGGCGGCCGCGCCAAGTTCTGGTTCGATCCGAGCGGCGTCACCACACCGGGTGGCATCAAGCTCTGGTCGGACACGGCCGGACTGCGCGTCTACGGTCAGAATAACGAGACGGCGGGCGACCTGACGGTTCGCACCTCGACGGCCGCCCCCGGTACGCCGGCCGGCTACGTCGAAGTGCCGCCGTACACGAATGCCGCCAGCATCATTGACCCGCAGGGGCCGCAAGCGCCCAGGAAGGACACCCTGACGCTGAACCCGGCCTACCTGAACGAGTTCCGCAACGGCGGCGAGGCGCTGGCGGGTGACTATGGGCGCATCAACACCCAGCCGGGCGGTTCCGACGGCGGCGAGAAGGTGTTCCCGCGCCTGTGGTACGAGCCGAACTACATTGACAGCGCGTTCACGGCGGCCGTCCAGCCGGGCGGCGTCATCTCGCCGACGAGCTACCTGAGCTACCCGGCCGTGATGCAGGAATACACCTACATGCTGCTCGACCCGTTCGACCGGCCGACGAGCACGCTGCCGGGCGGCCACTTCCTCTTCCCGATGGCGACCGGCCGCAGCGAGCTGCCCGTCCCGCCGATGAACGCGACGCCGGGCTGGTTCCCGACGCCGCCGAGCTTCGGCTACGGCCTGCTGGGCTTCGACGCCAACTTCGATGGACAGACGGATGTGGTGCGCATCGAGTCGGAGCGTAGTCTCAAGACCCTGACCGGCATCAGCGCCGACTTCAACGGCAACGGAACGCTCGACGACTTCAACCCTGACACCACGATGCTGAACGGCGACGAGCTGGCGGTGTTCATGCTCGATCACGTCAGCCTCGACCGCAGCGCCGAGAGCCACCAGTCGGTGCAGTTCCTCGACTACATGGCGCAGCTCATCAACGTCAACTACCTCGGCGGCCAGGTGACTCTGCGCATCTGGAACACGGGCGGCGGCCTGCACCCGGTCGGCGGCAGCTACTCCTTCTACCCCGACATGGTGCAGGACGTGACCCTCAGCCCAGGCGAGATGGTCATCGTCAACCGCAACGTCGTGACCAAGATTCCTAAGAACGGCGGCAATCTGGGCCGCACCAACGGCGCGTGGTTCGCCTACGTCGAGGCCGTGCAGGCGCCCATCCCCGGCGACCCGACGCGCGAAGGTGTGACGCTGTCCGTGGGCCGCGCCCTGGGCGGCGCCCGCGCCCCCATCTTCAACGGCGCGAACGGCCTGAACAACGCCGCGCCGACGCCGTGGTATCTCAAGCGCTTCTACGTGGACGGCCACGAGTACAACGTGAGCGCCGTGCTGACGGCCTTCCAGAGCGGGCAGCAGTCGTTCAAGGCCATCAGCATCCAGACGCCGACGCCGAAGCTGCAATACCCGGTGAACCGCAACCTGTCGCAGGCGCTCCAGGGCTACCTGCTCGGCCCCGACACGGCGAACATGAGTGTCATGCCGCCGTTCAACGTCCAGCACACCATCCGCGACGACATTCGCACCATCACCCCGGACCAGTTCGGCGTGCCGCCGACGGACCCGAACTTGGCGCAGTGTCTCGGCCCGTGGCGGGGCGTAGAGCCGCTGACGATGCGCATCAACTCCGAATCCGTAGAGCCGCGCTTCGGCGTCGAGCTGCGTGAGCTGCCGACGGCGCAAGACGAAGGCGGCGGCCAGGTGTGGAGCACGGAGCAGGTGCACACCCTGCCGGACCACTACACCGACATCGCTCTGCCGCCGGGCCAAAGCTCGGTCCTGACGACGGACTGGACTTCCGACAGCAGCACGTTTGCCTACAAGGGCTGCGGCGTGGGCTACGTCCAGCCGTCGCCGGCTCAGCCACCGCGCTTGCAGTTTGTGTACACGCCCGAAACCGCCCGCGACCTGTACGTCAATCCGACGACCGGCGTCACGGCGCAGAACCAGCTCCTGACGGGCAAGGTCTCGCTCCAGGGGCGCGGCAGCAGCGGCGGATCGCAAGTCCAGGCTGCTGGAGGCGGAACGCCGGTCGGCCCGGACGGCACGTACTCGCTCATCGTGCCCACGGGAACGATGAACGTCACCGCCGCCCATAGCAGCTACCTGAGCAGCAGCACCAGTGGCGGCGGGAACGCGCCGTCGGTCGTGACGCTGCCGCCGACGACCCTGCTGGCGGGCGACATCAACGGCGACGGAACGATTGACCTGTTCGACCTGGTGTACCTCGCCACGGTCTACGGCACGACGCCGCCCGGCAACCCGAAGGCGGACTTGAACGCGGACGGGACGGTGGACCTGTTCGACCTGGTGCTCCTCGGCGTGAACTACGGCAAGACCACGTCGGGCACACCGTGGAGCAGCGCCGCCGCGAGCGGTCAGGCGACGGCCACGGCGAAGGCCGATGGCGCTGAGAATGCCGATGTGCTCGGCGGCCTCAGGCGCGCGCCCGACCCGACCAGCCGCGCCGGACAGACGGGCAAGCGGCCCGCGCCCCAGGCGAGCGTCACGTGGAGCGCACCGGCGACGGTGGCGGCCGGCGAGGAGTTCGAGGTGACGGTGAATGTCGCGTCGCAGCGGCCCGTGGTCGGTGTGGATGCGGCGCTGGCCTTCGACCCGAAGGCGGTGGAGGTCGTGGGGAGCGCGGTGCCCGCGCAGCGCGGCAGCCTGTTCGGTGAGGCGTCGCCCTACGTGGTGGTGAACCGCGCCGAGGCGGACGCTGTACAGTTCGCCGCGACCGGGCTGTCCGCCGAGGGCGCCCGGCGGAGCGGCGCTGCCTTCAGCGTGCGCTTCCGCGCCCTGGCCGACGGCAAGCCGGCGCTGGCGCTGGGGCACATCCGCCTGGCCGATGCGGACGGGCAACCTATCCGAACCGCCGCCCAATAGGCCCCATGGAGAGACGACGGGGGGAGCGCGAGCGCTCCCCCCGTTGTGCGTCTGCGTCTCGATTCTGGCGCTCATCTCGCGTCCGTGGTACACTACAGGTTACTGTCGGGCAAGCCGTTGAGGGTCATGATTGGTGGGCCATACGCGATCACTGCGGGAGCGTCTCCTCCGCATCCCGCTGTTCTACAAAATCCTCCTGGCGAACTCGGCCATCGTGGCCCTCGGCGCGATCGCCGGGACGATCATCACGGCGCGAACCGTGGACCGCTTCCCGGACCTCCCCGACATCAACCTGATCCTGATCTTTGCGGCGGCCGGGCTTGCCATCAGCTTCGCGGTTAACTTTGTGGTGCTGCGTTTCGCGCTCCAGCCGGTGGACAATCTCCAGAAGGGGGTGGACACGGTGCGGGCGGGCAATCTCGATGTGCACATCGAGGCCGGGCCGCTGAGCGACGAGCGTTTCGACAGGCTGATTGACACGGTGAACCAGATGCTCGCCACGCTGGCGCATGACCGCACCGAGCTGCACCGCCTCTCCGGTGAGATTCTGGAAGCGCAGGAAGAAGAGCGCCGCCGCGTGGCCCGCGAGCTGCACGACGAGGCCGCCCAGGCGCTGACCTCGCTCCTGGTGCGCCTGCGCCTCCTGGAACGCTCGCCGACCCCCGAAGAGGCGCGCCAACACGTCCACGAGCTGCGCAAGCTCACCGCCGAGGCGTTGGAGGAGGTCCGCCGCGTCGCGCTGGAGCTGCGGCCGACGATCCTGGACGACCTGGGCCTGGAGGCGGCGCTGGCGTGGCGCGTGGACGAGTTCAACGACACGTCGCCGACCCAGGCCACCTTGCGGGTCACGGGACTAAGCGGGCGGCTGCCGAGTGCCGTCGAGCTGGTGTTCTACCGTGTCGCCCAGGAGGGGCTGACGAACATCGCGCGCTATGCGCGGGCCACCGAAGCCAGCATCGCGTTGGCGCGCGAGGGGGACCGGCTCAGGATGGAAATCGTGGATAACGGCGTCGGTTTCGACCCGTCGGCCTTGCGCGCCGACGGCCGCCACGGTCTCGGCCTGGTCGGCATGCGCGAGCGGCTGACGCTGGTGGGTGGCGAACTGACAATTACCTCGCAGCCCGGAGCCGGCACGCGCATCCTGGCCTCGGCTCCGCTGGCGAGCACGCCCTGGAATGGCCTTTCTTATGAGCAAGCTACGCGTGTTGCTGGTGGATGATCACCCCGTAGTGCGGCTGGGTCTCCGCGCGCTCCTGGAGAGCGAGCCGGACATGGAGGTCGTCGGGGAGGCGGGCAACGGGGTGGAAGCCGTCTCCCGCACCCAGGAACTGAAGCCGGATATCGTCATCATGGACATCTCCATGCCGGAGATGGACGGGCTGGAGGCGACGCGGCGCATCCGCGCCCTCGACCCCGATACTCACGTGCTCATCCTGACCGTTCACGCCCAGGAGCGCTACCTCTTCCCCGTGCTCAAAGCAGGCGCGGCCGGCTACGTCCTCAAGTCCACCGTGGATACCGAGCTTGTCAACGCGATTCGCATCGTGGCGCAGGGCGGCGCGTTCCTCTATCCGTCGGCGACGCGCATGGTGCTGGAGGATTATCTGAATCGCTTGCAGCAGGGTGAGGCTGGCGACACATATGAGCAGCTCAGCGACCGCGAGCGCGAGGTGCTCAAGCTCATCGCCCTGGGCTACACCGCCGGCGAGATCGCCGAGAAGCTCATCCTCAGCCCCAAGAGCATCGAGACGTATCGCACGCGCATCATGCAGAAGCTCAATCTCCACAGCCGCTCGGCGCTGGTACAGTATGCCCTGGCGCGCGGCCTTCTCGCCAATAGTTGAGACTCCTCCACGCGGCGGTGGCATTTCTGTTCGCCGCGCCGACGATAATTAGTGTATGATGGATCGGACGCGAGGGCTATCGCGCATTTGATTCCCGGCGTCGCGCCTCCGTATTCAATCATGTGAGGCACAACCGGCGGGTAGGGCAATGGCGCCCTCCCGCCGTTTGCCATGCCCCTTGTCGGGGTATCCTCCGCATGACCTCGTTCTGTATTTCCCCCCTCAACTGTCCCGCCTATCGCCTCCCCGTGACGGTGATTCCCTGACATACATCCGGCCATTCCTCTGGTACACTGGCAGTGTGCGGCGGTTTTCGTCGTGACGCAGCGCGAGAGAGTGAGGGTGCATGCTTCTACGAGCCGTGTTGGCGGTTCCCGATCAGGAATCGCTCGACCTGATGCGCGAGCTATTGCAGGCGGCGCTGACGCTTGTCCGCCACGATGTGCAGATCGCCCACGCCGACTCGCGCCAGGCGCTACTCGCGCGCGCTCTCGCCGACCAGGACGACGTTGTTTTCCTGGACTGGGAGCTGGTGGGGCCGGAGACGCCCGCCCTGGTGCGGGAAATCGTGCGCCTCAACCCCAGGCTGCGCACAGTGGTGCTGCTGCCGCTGCACCTGCGCCAATACCGGCAGTGTCTCTGGGAAGCCGGGGCGTGTAGCAGCATCCCCAAGGAATACCTGGACCAGGAGTGGCTGTCTAGCGTCCTGTGCCTCATCCGCCGCGCCATGGACCGCGAGGCGCGCGCCGCCCGCCTGGCCGCGTCCGGCCCGCCGGTGGCCGAGGTCGAGGCGCTGTTGATATGAGGCGGATTTGTGGGTAGGAGACGGGAATGGCCGATAAACAATTTGAGGTGAGCCGCCGCGGGTTTCTCAAAGGCTCGACGCTGGGCCTGGCGGCGCTCGCGTTGAGCAATAGAGCGCTGGAGCCGGTGTGGCAGGGCCTCACCCGGCTCGGCGTGCCGACACCGTGGTACAAACAGGCCCCCATCCAGACGACTTACAACTACTGCGACATGTGCCCCTGGCGCTGCGGCATCGTCGTGCAGAGCGTCAACGGGCGCGTCGTCAAGATTGACGGCAACCCAAAGGACCCCAAGAGCCGCGGCATGCTGTGCGGGCGCGGCCAGGCCGGCGTCTCGTTCACCTATGACCCGGACCGCCTGACCCAGCCGATGATTCGGACAGGCGAGCGCGGCGCGGGCCAGTTCCGCAAGGTGTCCTGGGCGGAGGCGCTGGACTACACGGCCGAGAAACTGAAGACGATCAAGGACGAGTACGGCCCGGAGGGTGTCGCTTTCTTCGGCCACACCTCCGGCGATTTCTGGTTCACGGATTATCTTCCCCAGGCGTGGGGCAGCCCGAACGCCGCCAAGCCCTCGATGTCGCTATGCACCAGCCCGCGCGAGGAAGCGGCCCTGCTCACCTTTGGCCGCTCCATCGGCAACCACGAGCCGGTTGACTGGGACGCGGCGCGCTGCATCGTTCTCATTGGGACGCACATCGGCGAGGATTCGCGCAACACGATGATGCAGGATTTCGCCAATGCTCGCGGCCGCGGCGCGCGGGTCATCGTCGTGGACCCGCGCTTTTCGTCCGCCGGCATGAAGGCCGACACCTGGCTGCCCATCAAGCCGGGCACGGACATCGCGCTGCTCCTGGCGTGGATGAACGTCCTGATCGGCGAGGGGCTGTATGATCGGGACTTCGTCGCGCGCTGGACGGTCGGCTTCGACCAGCTCGCCGCCCACGTCAAGGAGTTTACGCCCGAGTGGGCCGCTCCCATCACGGACCTGCCCGCCGACCAGATTCGGGCGGCGGCGCGGGCGTTTGGCGAGGCGCGGCCCCAGGCCGTCATTGTGCCTGGCCGGCACGTGACGTGGTACGGCGACGACAGCCAGCGCATGCGCGCCGTATACATCCTGAACGCCCTGGTCGGCGCGCTCGGTCGGCCCGGCGGCCTCTACTTCAACAAGCCGCCTTTCGTGGACGAACACTCCCATCCGCCTTACGCTGTCACGGGCGGCGCCGGTGGCTGAGGGGCCGAGCCAGGCAAGGAGGCCGGGTTGCCTCCTGGACCGACGGGCAAGGTGCGGGCCGACGGGGCGCGCGATAAGTTCTTGCGCGGGGCGACCGCGATCCAGGAGCTTATCGAGCCGATGGTGACGGGCAAACCGTACCCCATCAAGGGCCTCGTCGTCTACGGCACGAACCTGTTGCACACCATCCCCAACGTTCCGCGCACGAAGGACGCGCTGAAGGCGCTCGATTTCACCCTGGCGGTGGACGTCCTGCCTCAGGACCACATCGCCTGGATGGACGTGGTGCTGCCGGAGGCGACGTACCTGGAGCGCTACGACGAGCTGTGGTCGTGCGGCCACAAGACGCCCTACATCGCCATGCGCGAGCCAGCCGTTGCCCCGCCCGGCGAGTGCAAGCCCGCCTGGTGGATCGCGCGCGAGCTGGGACTCTGCCTGGGCCTGGACGATTTCTTCACCTGGGAGACGGCCGAGGAGTACCTCAACGAGCGCCTCAGCTCGCTCGGCCTGACCCTCGACAAGCTGCGCGAGCAGGGCGGCGTCGTGGTGCAGAAGGGCAAGCCCTACCTGAGTGATTTCGAGGCCGAGGGCAAGTCGCCGTTCGTCACGCCGAGCGAGAAGGTCGAGCTGTACTCCGAGACGCTGGCGAAGGACGGGCTGTCTCCCATGCCGACGTACACGCCGCAGAAGGACGCGCCGCTAGGCTACTTCCGCCTGCTCTACGGCCGCCACCCGCTGCATACCTTCGCCAAGACCCAGAACACGCCTATGCTGAGCGAGCTATTCGGCGAGAACGAGGTCTGGATCAACGCCGATGTCGCGGCCGGCCTGGGGCTGGCAAATGGGCAGTCCGTCTGGCTCGAAAACCAGGACGGCGCGCGCAGTGGCCCGATCCGGGTCAAGGCGACGCAGCGGATACGCAAGGACGCCGTCTACATGGTGCACGGCTTCGGCCACGACGCGCCGGGTCTGCGTCGGGCGCACCGCAAAGGCGCGAGTGATACGGCCCTCCAGACAGACTACGTGCTCGACCCCGTCTCCGGCGGCGCCGGCCTGCGGGTCAACTTCGTGCGTCTGGTGAAGGAGGCGTGACATGAGCGCGAATGCCATCCTCGCCGACATGGGACGCTGCATCGGCTGCCAGGCGTGTGTCGTCGCGTGCAAGACAGGGCGCGAGCTAGGCCCGAATGAGACGACGATCCACATCCGCGAGGAAATCCAGGGGACGTTCCCCAAGCTGTGGGGGACGTTCATGCACCACCGCTGCTTCCACTGCGCCGAGGCGGCGTGCGTGGCCGTCTGCCCGACCGGCGCGCTTTCGAAGGTGGACGGGCTGACGGCGGTGGACCTGACGAAATGCACAGGCTGCGCGTACTGCGTTGACGCCTGCCCCTACCATATCCCAACCATCTACGATGGCCGGGTGTCTAAGTGCGCCGGCTGCACGGACCTGATCGCCGACGGGAAAGAGCCGTTCTGCGTGCAGACTTGCCCCTCCCACGCCCTCGAGTTCGGGCCGCGCGACGAGATGGTGGCCCTGGCTCAGGCGCGCGTCGGCGAGCTGCGGCGCACCCAACCGGACGCCCAGGTCTACGGCCTCACGCAGCTGGGCGGCCTGGGGACGTTGTTCGTCCTGCCGGCGGCGGCCGGTGTCTTTGGCCTGCCGGAGAACCCGGACATCCCGAAGAGCATCGGGGTGTGGAAGCAGGGCGTCCAGACCGGCGCCGAGGGGCTTGGGGTGTTGGCCCTGCTGGCCGCCGGCCTGGCGTTCATCGTGGCGCGGCGTAATCATCGGCGCGAGAAAGCGGCGCATGCCGCCGGCGCTGCGGCCGGAAAGGAGCAGTAGCATGGCAACCACGACAGCGACAGGCTCGCGCCTCATCCTGCGCTATCGCCCGAGCCAGCGCGTGGTGCACTGGCTGGGTGTCACGGCCGTCGCGGCGCTCCTCATTACCGGCCTGGCCTTGATGGTGCGGCCCCTGTCCTTCCTCGCCTACAGCGGCATCTCGCCCATCATCCACCGCGCCGCCGCGATCGTGTTCATGGCACTGCCCGTCGTCTACGCCCTGGCGAACCGCCGCGCTTTCGGCGAGCTGCTCAAGGAGAGCTTCACGTACACGCGCGCCGATTGGGCGTGGCTGCGCCGCTTCCTGCCCTATGCCTTTGGGCATACCGAGGGCTTGCCGCCGCAGGGCCGCCTCAACGCGGGGCAGAAGCTGCACCACGCCGCGACCTTCCTTGCTTTCGTCGCCGTGGCCCTGACCGGCCTGCTCCTCTGGTTCGGCAAGGGCAGCCTGGGGCCGACCGGGCTGGCGGCGACGGCTGCCGTCCACGACGTGGCGATGTTCCTCATCACCGTCCTGCTCATCGGCCACGTGTACTTCACGTTTGTCTACGACGCGCTGCCGGGCATGACATCCGGCTACGTCACCGAGGACTACGCGCGCATGGAGCACGCGCGGTGGGTCGAGACGCTGCCGGAGTTTGCGCCCCACGCCGCGGAACCTCAAACGCTAGATGTTGGGCCGCCATCGAGCGCCCAGTCTACATAAAGATTATCTCGCCGTTGGCGAGAGCTACCTCACACGTAAAGGAGAAACGTCAATGTCCGCGAAGTATCGCCTGTTCGTCGCCCTCATCGGCCTCATGCTCATCGCCGCCGTTGTCGCCGGCTGCGCGTCGTCGGCCCCGGCCCCGGCGGCCCCGGCTCAAGCGCCCCAGGCCCAGCAAGCCGCCGCGCCTCAGCAAGCCGCCGTCCCCGCGCCTGCGAAGTTCGACACGAATGCCGCCGTGACCAAGTACATCTCGACGCTGCCCGACGGCTTCAACGGCATCGCGCCGGCCAAGGCCAAGGAGCAGATGGACGCTGCCAAGCCGTTCATCCTGGATGTGCGCGAGGCGCAGGAGCTGAAGGATAATGGCTTCATCGCCGGCGCCGTCAACATTCCGGTGCGCTCGCTGCTCAAGAACCTGGACAAGCTGCCCCAGGACAAGGCCGCGCCGATCCTGGTCTACTGCGCCGTCGGCCATCGCGGGGCGCTGGCGCTAGAGGCGCTGAATCTGCTCGGCTACACCAACGTGAAGAGCATCAGCGGTGGGTTCAACGGGTGGAAGGCTGCCAACCTGCCCGTCGAGACCGGCGCGCCAAAGGATGCGGTCGCCGGCAAGGCGGCGGACGTGGATCCGGCGGCGCTGGCGGTGATGGACAAGTACATCTCGACGCTGCCCGACGGCTTCAGCGGCATCGCGCCGGCCAAGGCCAAGGAGCAAATGGACGCTGCCCAGCCGTTCATCCTGGACGTGCGCGAGGCTAAGGAGCTGCAAGACAGCGGCAAGATCGCGGGAGCCGTCAACATCCCCATCCGCGACCTGGTCAAGAGCCTGGACAAGCTGCCCCAGGACAAGGCCGCGCCGATCCTGGTCTACTGCGCCATCGGCCATCGCGGGGCGCTGGCGCTGGAGGCGCTGAACCTGCTTGGCTACACCAACGTCAAGAGCATCAGCGGTGGGTTCAACGGGTGGAAGGCCGCCAACCTGCCGACGGTTGCCGCGAGCTGAGCCGGGTAAAGTAGGGGCGGGTTTCAAACCCGCCCCTACGGCTGTCGGGGATTTTCCCGCCAAAATTGTACCCGATTCCCCGCCCCCGTGACGGTTATTCCCTGATACCAAAGCGCGGGGCTTCGCGGTACACTATGACTCATAAGAGCAGCGCGGGAGAAAGGCGCCGGCAGACCCGAATCTTTTCTATTCTCGGGTGGCTCTGGCTCCTCAGCGCATGGTAGGGGCGTGGCAACTGCGCCTATTGTGAGACCCTCGTCCCTACCTGACTCTCTTTGGCACTTATCCTTCCTCCTGAGACCCCGAGTGGGGCGTCGTCGCAAGGCGATGCCCCACTCGGTCTTTCAGCGCCTGGTCTAGTAGTCTGTCAAAGTTGAATTGGGGTTTATGTAGTGACGACTTCAGTCGTTCTGAAGCCTGGGCAACGACTAAAGCCGTTACTACGTTACCACCATTTCACGCTTGACAGACCGCTATCCCAGGCAGGCGCGGATCTGGGGCAGGGCAGCCTCGGCAGCTTGCTGGCCGGCGGCAATGATGTCGGCGGCGCGCTTGAAGCCGAAGAACAGCGTGACGTCCGTTGGTAGGTCGGGCCAGATCATGACGTCGGGCGGGGAGGCTTTCAAGCGAAGCTCTGTCAGCGCCGACACCATGATCATCTGGATGTCATACGCCTGCTGCATGACGCCGAGGGTGCCGGGTAGCGTGATGGGGCGCACAGCCGGCTCGGCCCCCGGCTCGTTCGCGCTGTACTGGGGGAGAACGTCCACGGCGATGACGATGGCCGCGCCCATGCCCCGCGCCACGTCCACCGGCACATTGTTGAGGATGCCGCCGTCCACGAGGCGGTAGTTGCCGTAGGTGACGGGCGCGAACACGCCGGGTACCGAAATTGTGGCCCGCAGAGCATCCACAACCTTGCCCTCGCGCAGCACCACTTCGCGCCCGCTGATGGTATCCGTGGCGACGACCGCGACGGGCAGGTTGAGATCGGCGAACGTGCGGTCGGGGCCGAGCAGCGTCGCGATGAGGTCGTAGACCCGCGCGCCCTGGACGAGGGCGCCGCTCATCAAGCCCACGTCCATCAGCCTGAGCAGGCTGGACGTCCGCTGCCCGAAGCCCAGCATGTGCGTCTCTATCTCGTCGAGGGACATGCCGCTGGCGTACAGAGCGCCGACAAGCCCGCCCATGCTCGTGCCTGTGATGAGGTCCGCTGCGATGCCCTCGCGCTCGAGCACGCGCAGCACGCCGATGTGAGCCAGCCCCCGCGCGCCACCGCCGCCGAGAGCCAGGCCAAGTTTGGGTGTTGTGTTGTCATTGACCATGGACAGAGTCACTTTCTCGTCCTGTGGGAACCGTTGGGAAACGCATTGGGGTCGCGCCACGCCCGCTCGAATGCGACGATGCGGCGGCGGATGTGCCAGGTGTACGGGTCGGCGCGGCTGCGCCTCTCGCACACCAGGGCCATGGCGTCGCGGGCGGTGTACCCCATCGCAATGAGGATCGCGCAGGCCATGGCGACGCTGCGGTGACGGCCGTGGCGGCAATGCACCAGCACGGCGTCGCCGTCGAAGATGACAGGGAGCGCCTCTTCCACGCCGCGAAAGAGGACGCGCAAGGGGATGGGCGTTAGCGGCGAATCGATCGTCGGCAGCTCGACCAGGCGCAGCGGCGCTTGCGACAGGCCGTGGGGGTGCGGGCCGCGCATCATCGAGACGATCAGGCGAATGTTGCGCGCCATCAACCCCTCGGCGTCACGGCCGAGCGGCCACTCCCCGACGTAGAGATAGTCGGTGATCTGGGAGATGTCGTGGGCGCGGCCGTTGGGCCGTCGGCGCATCGCTTCGGCAATTCTGTGACTGAATCGTGGCATCGCAATCGTAACCGGCTTTCCGAGTGTCCTGGGCGCTTCTTCGCAAATCATAGTCCCGGACGGCGGCGCGGGCAACCTGGCGCCGCCAAGCCTCTACCGCGCGTTGCGTCATCTTCACCCCCAACCCCGCGATTTCCTGGTATACTCATAAAGGGGTTGTCTGCCCACATCCCGGCGCCCGTCACCGGGGAGGCGATGATGACCGATCAGACGCTCTCGCCGCTTCTCGCCATCAAACAGAAAGAGATAGCCGTCGCCGACCGCATCGCTGCCACGCGCCAGGCGGCCGAACGCGCCGTTCTCGACGCGCGCCAGGCGGCGTCTCAGGCGCGCGACCAGGCCGAGCGCGACGGCCGCGACCAGGCGGAGGTTACGTACCGCGCCGAGCTGGACGCGACGGATAGCGAGGCGGCCGGGATACGCGCGCGCGGCGACGCTGCGGCGACGGCGACCCTCGAGCGGGGCGGGGCGGCGCTAGACGAGGCCGTGCGGCGGATTCTGGCGATCGTTGTGCCGGACGCGGAGGAGGCGTGAGCCATGTTGCTCAAGATGGTTCGCGTCCAGATTATCGGAACGCTGACCCAGCTCGACGCCACGGTCGCCGCCCTCCAGCGTCTCGGCGTTCTCCACGTTGAGGAGACGACTCGCGCGCCCGCGCTCCACAGCCTGTCTGTGGACGAAACCCTCTCTCGCACCCGCGAAGACCTGGCCTTTCTTGCCGCCCGCCTCGACGCCCTGCTGGGCCTTCTGGCTGTAGACGAGCGCACGCGGGGCGCGGCGTGGCAGCCGCCGGCCGGCAGCCGCCAGCTTGCCGACTGGTTAGCGGCCCAGCTCGACGCCATCGCCCCTCCCATCCAGGAACTGGCGCAGGCACGCGATGCGCTCCAGGCCGAGGCGGTCTCCCTCCCCCGCTACGGCGCGACACTGCGCAAGCTCTCGCCCCTGACGGTCGAGCTTCAAGAGCTGAAAGGCTACGACACCGCCGCCTTGCTCATTGACAGCCGCCATGCCGCCGTTCTCGACCTTATGCGTATCGAGGTCGAGCGCATCACCGGCGGTGAGCATGACATGGTGGTTCAGCCGCTCGACGAGCACACCATCGCGGCCATCCTGATCTACCCCCGCGCCCGCGCCGAAGAAGTGCAGGCCGTCCTCGGCAACGAGGCGATTACCCAGGTGCGTCTGCCGAGGGAGCTGGAGGGCCGCACATTCCGTGAGGCGCTGGCCGCGCTCAACCGTCGGCTGGCGGAGATTCAGGCGGAGTTGGCGGCCATTGATGCGCGCCTGGCGCAGCTCGCCCGGGACCGCGGCGCGGACCTGGCCGCGTGGCGGCGCGAGGTCCGCAATCGCCTCGACGCCCTGGCGACCCAGTCTCGCTTCGGCGCGACGGACTACACGTTCGTCGTCGTCGGTTGGCTGCCCCACCGCGACTTCGCCCAGCTACGCGAGACGCTGGCGCGCGAGGTCGGGGGGCAGGTGGTCGTGGATGTCATGGACACCGCGCCCGAGGAGGAGCGGCTCGCGCCTGTCGCCTTCGACAACCCCGCCGTCCTCAAGCCGTTCGAGAGCATGGTGCGCCTCATGGACATCCCGGCCTACGGCGCGCTCGATCCCACGCCCCTGGTCGCCGTCTTCCTGCCGCTGTTCTTCGGCCTCATGCTCGGCGACATCGCGTATGGCGCGCTCCTCCTCGCCATCGCCCTCATCCTCAAGCGCCTCGTCGCGCGCGGCTCGATGATCGGGGACATTGCCCAGATCTGGGTCTACGGCGCGCTATGGGCCATCTTCTTCGGCGTTCTGTTCGGCGAATTCCTGGGGCCGCTTGGCACGCGGGTCTTTGGGCTGCGCGCGCTGTGGATGCCGCGCGAAGGCAAGTACATTCTCGCCCTGTTCGTGTTCGCCATCGGGTTGGGCGCGGTCCAGGTCGTCCTGGGCATGTGCCTGGGCGTGTGGGAGGCGTGGCGGGCGCGGGAGCGGCGCGAGTTGCTGTCGAAGCTGGGCGTCCTGCTCGCCCTCATCGGTCTGATGCTGCTGGTGGGGGCGCTGGCGGGCTATCTCCCGCCGTCATTCTTCACGCCGACCCTGGTGGCGATCCTCGTCGGCATGGTGCTGCTGATTGTACCCGCTGGCCCCCTCGGCCTGCTGCTCGGCCCCCTGGAGCTGGTGGAGCGAGTCGGGAACGTGCTATCGTACCTGCGTATCGCCGCCATCGGCCTGTCGTCCCTCTACCTGGCCCTTGTGGCAATGGAAATGAGCAGCCTGGCCGGCAGCATTGTCCTGGGCGGGATCGTCGCCTTCCTGCTCCACACCCTCAACCTCGCCCTGAGCATGCTCAGCCCGACCATCCAGTCCCTGCGTCTCCAGTATGTGGAATTCTTTGGGCAGTTCTATCACGGCGGGGGCCACGACTATCGGCCCTTCCATCTGGATTGACAGTTGCGGTTCATGGAGGTCATGTATGAACGTTGGGTTGCTTGCTATCGGCGCGGGCCTGGCGGTCGGCCTGGCTGCTCTCGGCACGGGCCTCGCCCAGGCGCGCATTGGTTCGGCGGCGATGGGCGCGCTGGCCGAGAAGCGCGACCTTCTCGGCCCATCTCTGGTGCTGGTCGCTATTCCTGAGACGATGGTCATTCTCGGCTTTGCCGTCGCCGCCATGATCATCTTCCTGCTCCGCGAGTAAGGGGCGCCCATGCCGCTGGCGGACATTCTCAAGGCGATTGACGCAGTGTGCGACGCCGAGGTCGCGCGTATCGTCGCCGACGCCGCGGCCGCCGTCGCCGCCATTCGCGCCGACACGGAGCGGGACTGCGCCGCCATCCGCGAGCGTCACGCGCGCGAGATGTTGCTGCCCTTCCAGCACGAGCGAGCGCGCCGCCTGAATCGCGCCCACATCGCCGCGGCGCGGGCCGTCAGCCGCGCCCAGGAGGAGCTTTTCGCGGAGGCGATTGCAGCGGCTCAGGCGCGGCTGGGCCAGCTGCGGGGCGACACGACATATGCAGCCATCCTGGCGGCGCTGGTATGCGAGGCGATGGCCCAGATTGGCCCGGACGCGGTGCTGCGGGGCGACCCGTGCGACGAGGCCCTGCTGCGGCGGCTCGCGCCGGGCACGCCGCTGACGCTGGACCTGACGACGTGGGGCGGCATCGAGGCGCGCTCACCCGATGGCCGCATCGCCGTCATCAACACGTTGGAGGCGCGGCTGGCCCAGGCGCAGCCCATCCTTCGCGCCCGTACCATGCCGCTCTTTGCTGCGCCGTCAGCGGGCGGCGAGAGTGAGGCCGAGGGCGCTTACCAGGAGCCGCCAATCCCGCTGGCGGTCACGGGGCCATGAGCGACTACGCTTACGCCAATGCGCGGCTGCGGGCGATGCGTAGCCGTCTCTTCGACAGGCGCGCGTATGACGAGATGCTCGGCGCGGCTCGCATGGATGACCTGATCGCCTGGCTGGATGGCTCCACCTGGGCGGACGACATCGAGGTCGCGCTGGCGCGCTACGTGGGCGTGCGCGTCGTCATGGAGGCGGCGCGGCTGAATCTGGCGCGCACGTATCGGCGCATGCGCTCCTTCCTGGAGGGCGACGCGCTCCGCCTGCTGGACTGTCTGCTGGCGCGCTGGGACCTGGCGAACCTCAAAGCGATCCTGCGCGGGCAGCGGGCAGGCGCAGCGCCGGAGACGATTCTGGAGACGCTGACGCCGGCGGGCTGCCTCGACGAGGCGGCGCTGCGCATTCTGGCGCGTCAACCCGACCCGGTGGCGATGGCCGCGGAGCTCCGGCTATGGAGTGTCGAATACGCCGCCGCCCTCAGCGCGGCGTGGCAGGTGGCGAGCGCGAGCCATACTCCTCACGCCCTCGATGATACCCTCGACTGTCTCTTCTACCGTCGGCTTCTGGCCGGGCTGGATGCCGGCCGCGCGGGTGACGCCCTGGTGCGCCAGGCGCTGGCCCGCGAGATCGACTCGGCCAACGTGGTGGCGGCGCTGCGGCTGCGAGCGAGCAGCCTGCCCGCCGCCGAAGACAGGGCCGCCTTTCGACCCGGCGGGACGCTCGGCGCCGCCTGGCTCGCGGCGCTGACGCGCGTGGAGCGCGATGAGGAGGCTTTGGCGCGGCTGCGCGAGACGCCGCTGCGGGAAGCCCTGGCCCACGTCGAGCGCCTGGACATCGGGGCCATCGAGCGGGCGCTGGATCGGGCGCGTGCGGCGTACCAGGCGGGCTTCTTTCGCCGCGACGGTCTGTCCATCGCGCCGGCGATTGGGTACATCGCGGCCAAGGATGCTGAGGCAGCCAACGTGCGCCTCAGCGCCCAGGCCCTCGCGCTCGGCGTGGCGCGCTCGCGCGTCGAGCAGGACCTGATACTTGTGTAGAGCCGCGAGCAGCCCAGGGGTATGTTCAGGGGAGACACGGTATGGCGCGGCTGGTGGTATTGACGGATACGGAGAGCGCCCTGGGGTTCGCCCTGGCCGGCGTGGAGGTCTTCGCGGTGGACGACGACGAGACGGCGCGGGCGCGGCTGGTCGAGCTACTGGCCGACCCCGGCGTCGGGCTGATCGCCGTCGGCGAGGGCGTCATGCGCCGCCTCGACACTGCTCTGCGGCGCCGCCTTGACACGAGCCAGCGGCCCGTGGTCGTGAGTCTGCCCACCGGCGGCCCGACGACCGGCTTTGCGACGCGGCGCGAGTACCTGGCGGCCCTAGTCCGCCGCGCCGTTGGCTTCCATATCACATTTCCGGGGGAAGAGGCGACATAAGGTGTGGGCGTATGGCGAGCATGAACGGGCATCTTGCGGCGGGGAGTGGGCGGCTGGTGCGCATCGCCGGGCCGGTGGTGGTCGCCGAGGACCTGCCCGACGTCGCCATGTACGACGTGGTGCGCGTCGGGAGCGCCGGATTGGTTGGGGAAGTGATCCGGCTCGAGGATGGGGCCGCCACGGTCCAGGTGTATGAGGACACAAGCGGGCTGCGCGTCGGCGAGCCGGTCGTTGCGGGCGGGGGGGCGCTGTCGGTCGAGCTTGGCCCCGGCCTGCTCGGCATGGTCTACGACGGCGTCCAGCGCCCCTTGCCGGCGCTGCTGGCGCTCCAGGGGCCGTTCATTCGGCGCGGCGCGGTCGCGCCCCCCCTGGACCGCCGCCGCCGCTGGCGCTTCACGCCCCACGTTCGCCAGGGCGTCGAGGTCACGCCGGGCATGGTCGTCGGCGTGGTCCAGGAGACGCCCACCCTCGCCCACAAGATCATGGTTCCGCCCGGCGTCGCCGGTGTCGTGCGGCGCATCGCCGCCGGCGTCTTTGGGGTGGACGCGGAGGTGGCGGCGGTCGAAGACCTGGAGACGCGGGAGATGCACAGCGTGACCCTGGCGCAGCGCTGGCCGGTGCGCGAGCGGCGTCCCTACGCGGCGAAGCTCGACGCGGCGACGCCGCTGGTGACGGGCCAGCGCGTCATTGACACGTTCTTTCCCCTGGCGCGAGGCGGCGCGGCGATTATCCCCGGCGGCTTTGGCACGGGCAAGACCGTCATGGAGCAGACGCTCGCCAAGTGGGCGGACGCCGATGTCGTGGTATATGTCGGCTGCGGCGAGCGCGGGAACGAGATGACCGAGGTGCTGGAGGAGTTCCCGACGCTGACCGACCCCCGCACCGGCGCGCCACTGATGGGGCGCACGGTGCTGATCGCCAACACCTCCAACATGCCGGTCGCGGCGCGGGAAGCCTCGATTTACACCGGCATCACCATCGCTGAGTACTACCGCGACATGGGCTACGACGTGGCCCTCATGGCCGACTCGACGTCGCGTTGGGGCGAGGCGCTGCGCGAAGTCTCGGGGCGATTGGAGGAGATGCCGGGCGACGAGGGCTACCCGGCGTACCTGGCAACGCGCCTGGCGGACTTCTACGAGCGCGCCGGCCGCGTCGAGGTGCTTGGCCGCGCCGAGCAAGGCTCGGTGACGATCATCGGGGCGGTCTCGCCACCCGGCGCCGACTTCTCCGAGCCTATGACGCAGAACTCCCTCCGCGTCGCCGGCGCGTTCTGGGCGCTGG
The DNA here is from genome assembly GCA_046328525.1 of Anaerolineae bacterium. Lineage (GTDB taxonomy): Bacteria > Chloroflexota > Anaerolineae > Epilineales > JAHCIE01 > JBDHWG01. The sequence goes on along the minus strand of JAXLWK010000011.1, from coordinate 64,006 downwards.
ACTACGACCTGTCGCGCCGCCGCCACTTCCCGGCCATCAACTGGATCGGTTCGTACTCGCTCTACGACGTGAGCGGCTGGTTCCGCGAGCACGTCGCGCCGGACTGGAGCGCGCAGACGGCGCGGGCCATGGCGATCTTGCAGCAGGAAGCCGAGCTGTTGGAGATCGCGCAGCTTATCGGCCAGGATGCGCTGGCAGAGTCGCAGAAGGCGCTGCTGGCCGTGGCGCGGCTGCTGCGCGAAGATTTCCTCCAGCAGCACGCCTACGACAGTGTGGATGCGTTCTGCTCGCCGGAGAAGCAGTACTGGATGCTGCGCGCCATCCTGACGTTCGACCGCCTGTTGTCGGAGGCGTTGGCGCGCGGTGTGGCATTGGAGGCGGCGCTCGCCGCGCCGGAGATTGCCGAGCTTGGCCGCATGAAGGAGTGGGCGATGCCGGGCGCGCGCGGTCTGATCGCCGATCTCGTCGCGCGCCTGGAGAAGTCGCTTGTCATGTCGTAGAGACGCCGTATACGGCGTCTCTACTGAGGCGTGGGGATAGAGACATGCCAGAGATCACGGAAAAGCAGCCGCTGTATGTCAAGGAGTACCGCACCCTCTCGTCGGTGAGCGGTCCCCTGGTAACCGTCGAGCGCGTCGGCGATGTTGGCTACAACGAGCTGGCCGAGATATACACGGCCGGCCGCGCCCCACGCCGAGGGCAGGTGCTCGAAGTCAACCGCGACCGCGCCGTGATCCAGATGTTCGCCGGGACGCGGGGTGTGGGCACGGAGTCGGCGCGGGCGCGCTTCAAGGGCGAGGCGCCGCGCCTCGACGTGTCGCTGGACATGCTAGGGCGCACGTTCAACGGCTCTGGCGAGCCAATAGACGGCGGCCCGCCTATCATCCCCCAGGCGCGCCTGGATGTCCAGGGCTATCCCATCAACCCGGCGGCGCGGGATCACCCGTCGGAGTTCATCCAGACAGGCATCTCGACCATAGACGGGCTGAACACCCTGGTACGCGGCCAGAAGCTGCCGTTCTTCTCCGGCTACGGCCTGCCGGCCAATGAGATCGCGGCGCAGATTGCGACCCAGGCCACCGTGCTTCAGACGGGGGAGAAGTTCGTCGTGGTGTTCGCGGCGATGGGCATCACGTCCCGCGAAGCGTCGTTCTTCCTCCACCAGTTCGAGGCGAGCGGCGCGCTCGAGCACACCGTCCTACTGCTGAACTTGGCCGATGACCCGACCATCGAGCGCCTGTTGACGCCGCGCGTCGGCCTGACGTGCGCCGAGTACCTGGCGTTCGAGCACGACATGCACGTGCTAGTCATCCTCACCGACATGACCAACTACGCCGAGGCGCTGCGGGAGGTGGCGAACGCGCGGGAGGAGGTGCCGGGGCGGCGCGGCTACCCTGGCTACCTGTACACCGACCTGGCGTCGCTGTACGAGCGCGCCGGGCGCATCAGGGGCAAGCGCGGCTCGATTACCCAGCTCATGATCCTGAACATGCCCGACGACGACATCACCCACCCGATTCCCGACCTGACCGGCTATATCACCGAGGGGCAGATCGTTCTGTCGCGCGATCTGCATCGCAAGGGCATCTACCCGCCGATTGACGTGCTGCCGAGCCTGTCGCGCTTGATGAACGGCGGCATCGGCGCCGGCAAGACGCGCGAGGACCACCGCGACGTCGCCGACCAGCTCTACGCGCTGTATGCCCAGGGCCATGACCTGCGGCGCTTGGTGGCGATCATCGGCGAGGCGGCGCTGGGCGAGGCCGACCGGCGACGGCTGGCGTTCGCCGACACCTTCGAGCGCGCGTTCATTCACCAGGGAGCGGCCAACCGCACGCTGGAAGAAACGCTGGACATCGCGTGGTCGCTGCTGTCGGAGCTGCCGGCCGGCGAGCTGAAACGCATCAAGGCGGAGCACGTGGCCCGCTACGGGCGAAGGGCCGCGCCATGAGCACCCGCGATCACGTTGACCCGACCCGCATGGAGCTGCTCGCCCGCCGCGCCCAGATGGCGCTCGCGCGGCAGGGCCGCGACCTGCTCAAGGACAAGCATAACGCCCTCTGGAAGGAATTGCTGAGGGCGATGGACGTTGTCTCCCGCGAGAGCGACGCGCTGGAGACGGTGGCGGCGGAGGCGCGGCAGTCTCTGGCGTGGGCCGAGGCGTTCGACGGGCGCGAGGCCGTCGAGTCGGCCGGGTTTGCCGCGCGCCGCCCGGTGAGCATCGAGGTCACAGAGACGAATGTGATGGGCGTGCGCACACCGCTGATCGAGCGGCCGGTCCTGCGGCGGGCGAGCGGTGAGCGTGGCTACAGCCTGGCGACGACCTCAGCGCGGATTGACGCAGCGGCCGAGCAGTTCGAGACGGAGCTGGAGGACGTGATTGACCTAGCCGTGGACGAGCTGCGGCTGAAGCGGCTGGCGGAGGAGATTCGGACGACGACGGTGCGCGTCAATGCCCTGGAGACGATTCTGCTACCGCGGCTGGCGGCGCAGTGCGCATACATCGAGCGCGTCCTCGACGAGCGGGAGCGCGAGGACCTGTTCCGACTTAAGCGCGCCAAGGCTGCCATGCGCTGTCGTGGGGAGACGAACGAGACCGGGTGCGCCTGCTAGTCTCGGCTTGCGTTCTGGCGCGGGTAGAGTTCTATGGCAATGTAAGCTACATTGTCCCACGCGTTGTGAATGCCGACGAACAAGAGTAGCACCGTTCCCGCAGCGATGACGAACAGGGCCGGTGTCGGATGGGTTGGGAGAAACATCGCCGCCCCGAGAAGGGCAGCATAGGCGACAAGCGGCAAAACTGTGTGAAATAGCCAGTCTTCCAGTACCGGTTGATAGTGCGTCTGGCGGCGTGCCCGCCGAAACACAATGACCATGTAGAGCATGCCCCCAAGCCCCAAGATGTCCAGCGGCAGGCCCGCAGCCCAGAGCGCCGGCCAAGGGGCGCTGAGGAGCGCCGCTACCAAGAGCGCCGCGGAAAAATGCACGACGTTAGGCGTGTTGAACGTCCCAAACGACTCATTCGATGTTGATACTCGTCGTCGAACCCCGGCGATCAACGTGGCTACCACGAAGATCAGACCTGTCAACGTCGCAGCAGCGGCGCCGACGATGACGTAGAAGTTCTGCCAGACGGCAAGTGGCGATAGCCCACCCTCTTGCATCATCGCTCCTTTCAACGCTCACCAAATATAAGGTGGTGGGTTAAGACACACCATTGTCCAGTTCGTGCGTCATCTCGACCATCGTTCGCCGAAACCCGGCGCGAGCAAACAGGCGTTGGGCGGCCTTGTTGCCCTCGGCCGTGGACAGCACGACGCGGGGCGCGCCGCGCGCCTTGAGCGCCGCGAGCGTGGCGTCGAGCAGCAGCCGGCCGACGCCGTAGCCGCGCTCATCGGGCGCGACCACGATGTCGTGCAGGACGCCGGCCGGCCCGCGTAGCGCCATCCAATCCCATCCCTCGACACTGGCGTAGGTGTAGCCGACGACCTCGCCGTTTCGCTCGGCGACCAGGACGACGGCGTCCGGCTCGTCGAGCTGCGTGCCGAGAAAGCCGGCGTATCCCTGCTCGGTGCCCGGCCTGGCCGCGATGAAGCGCTGCGGGTCAAAGTCGTGGTGCAGCCGGACAAGGAGGGCGCCGAGGCGTCCGAGGACAGGGAGGTCGGCAGGCGTCGCGGGGCGGATGGTGGCGGCTGGCGTGTGGGTAGGTTGCGTGTCGGCTTGCAAGTTACTGCACCTGCGCGGTCTGGATGGCGCGCTCGAACTTGGCGCGGGCGCGGTCGTACTCGTTTTGCGGCGCGGTCAGCGTCACGTAGTAGGCGCGGTCTTTGCCGACGATGATGTACTCGCGCGCCTGGACGACCACGGGCAGCGATGCGCGGCGCGGCTGGTCAATGGGCTGCGCGGCGAAGGCGTAGTCCAGGGCCATCGCCTTCGCGCCGTTGATGGTCTGCGGCGACTCGCTCACGAAGTGGTATGCCGGCAGAGCGCCCACCTGCTGCACGCGGCGGTCGAGCATGGTCTGGAGTGTCGGCGGGCTGGCCAGGTCCAGTTCGCGGCTCTCGATGGTGAGCGTCGTCTTGTACGCCGAGTCGGTCTGGGGGTCCTGCGCCTTGAGCAGCACATCCTGGAGCGTATCCACGCCGGCCCAGCGCGCGGGTAGGTCCATCTTGAACGGTACACCCTCCGGCGCGAAACTCACCGTTTGGCGGTCCACCCACTGGTACATGAGCCAGCCGAGGCCGATGGCGGCCAGGAAGACGAGGGCGACGCCCAGGTCCTTGGGCCAGGTGCGGAATTGATGCACGTTCGAGGAAGGCGGTGTCGCAGCCATGGCAGCCTCTCAGGTCGTCGAGCGGGACAGGGTGACGTCGGTGGAGCGGCGCATCAGGGCAATCAGCACGAAGTAGGCGGCCAGGGCGACGGCCAGGCCCACGGCCAGGGAGCGCCACGGGTCAACGCTCAGGCCGATGGCGCTGACTTCGCTGATGAGCCAGCTGAACAGACCGTTGAGCATCGAGGAGACGGCGTAGCCGAGGGGCACGAACCAGACACGTCGGTGGGTGAACTTCGCTTCGGCCATGAACCAGCCGAGCAGGCCGCCAAACGAGGCCTGCGCCAGGGCTGTCGTGACGATGTGCACGACGCCAGGCGCGAGGGCCACGCCGCCGTTGTCCAGGACGTAGTGCAGGTTGAGCAGCGTCGCCACGCCCAGGCCCGCGACGGTGCCGTAGACGATGCCATCCATGCGCTCGTCGAACTCATCGGTGTCGTAGACGATGACGCGGACGGCGACGTACATGATGACCTGCCAGACGAAGCCGCGGATGAACACCGAGGCCAGCAGCGAGGTCCAGGTATTCGCGGCAGCCCAGCTGCCGACGCTGAGCCAGTCGTAGATCAGGCGGCGGCCGAAGAAGTCGGTGAGGGCCAGGGCGACGATGAACACCAGGCCGAGCTTTGTCTTAGGCTCCGGCTCCAGGCGGTCCTGGCGGTAGAAGTACCATAGCCACAGGGCGGTCGGGACGATGGCAAGGGCGATGCCGACGATGACCTCGGCCGTCGGCTCCAGCGGTGGCAGGACCTGGCCGAGCATCGCCACGATGAGGCAGAACAGCCCCATGCCGAGGAGCTGGAGGACGCCGGCGCGCCAGAAACCGGGATGGGGCTTGTTGACGAGGGCCTTGTGGCGGTCGCAGTACACCCGCCCCCCGATCATCTTCGGTGGAATGGAGGCCGGTTCACCGCAGATGCAGCAGAACTGTTGGGGTTGATCGGTCACGCTGCGCCTCCTTAGCGCGCCCGCCGTAGCGTCGCGTCCACAGCATAGGGGTTGTTGGCATTGGCGGGCACGTTGACGCCGTTGTCGGCGATGATGGGCCGGTAGCCGCGCGCGAAGACGATGACACTGTACGCCTGGCCCTTCGGCGCCGGCTGGTCCGTCTGATAGACGCCGTCGTTGTCGGCGACGCCCGTCGCCAGCACCTCATCGCGCTTGATCTGGTCGTCCGCTGCCGCCTGAGTCGCGGTGATCCCCGGCTTGAGGATAAAGACCTGCGCCCCCGCGACACCGCGCCGCGTGTCGGCATCCACCACCTTGCCCTTGATGTAGACCAGGTTGTCCGACGACGTGGCCGGGGCCGCCGGCGGCGCGCCCGTCGTACAGGCCGCGAGAGAGACGTCATCTATGAACGCGCTGCTGATGTTGCCCCTGGGGTTCTCCATCGCAAACAGCAGGCGCACGTCCTTGCCCGCCAGCTCCGTCACGTCGAACCGCGCCTCTTTCCAGCGGTCGTCGCCCTGGGACGACGGGACACGCTCGATAGCGCCGAGGATGTTGCCCTGCGTGTCGGCGACGAGGGTGCTGAAGCGCGCGTCGTCGGAGAAGATGCCGAGGAGGCCGCTGGTTTCCTCGTGGATGAGGCGGTTGTAGCTGAGGATGACCTGGGTGGCGTTGGCCGGGATGCGCAGCGTCTGGTAGACGTACTGGGGCGATTCCTTATCTGTGCCGCCGAGCCAGGCGCTACGCGCGCCCGTGTGCGGCTCTTCCGTGTCAATGATGCCTGTGTTGCCCTTGCCGCTGACCTCGACCCACGCGCCGTCGGTCTCGAAGCTCCCGTCGTTGACGATCTCGCCGCAGCCCTGGGGGAGCTGGGGGGGCGGGACGGGCGCGCCGCCGCTCTTGGCCGGACGCTGCGGGGCCTGGGTCGGCGTGCTGGGTCCGCCGACGTTGACGCCGACCTGGGACCACGCCGTGCGCGCGGCGTTTGCCTCGGCGTCGCCATACAGGTCCTGGGCCGCGCGTGCCGTGGCGTTCGCCGCCGCCTGGAAGTCGGCCCGGGGCGTCAGGTACTGCGTCAGGGCGCGGTAGTAGACCTGGGTCAGCTTGTCGCGGCCGATGGCCTGGCCGAGCAGGTAAGCGGCCTTGTTGGGGATGCCACTGTTGACATGGACGCCGCCGTTGTCGGCGCGCCGGTTCAGGGGCAGGTTGGCGTACTCGCGCATGTGGGCGGGCTGCCCGATCCCGTTGAGCGCGTTGCGTGGATCGTAGTTGCCGTTGATGCCGGGGTCGGCCAGGCTGCGCAGGATTCGCGTCGGGTAGGGGGGTGACTTGACCACCGAGCCGCCGACCTCCCAGTCCGTGCCTGAGATGAGAACGCCGAACACGTCGGCGTAGGACTCGTTCAGCGCCCCCGACTGGCCGGCGTAGACTAGCTCGGCGCTGGAGTCGATCACCCCGTGGGTGAACTCGTGGCCGACCACATCGAGACCGTAGGCCAGGGGCTTGAAGATGCGGCCGCCGTCGCCATACACCATCTGCTTCGCTTCGCCAATCCAGGCCGCGTTCTCCTGGTCCGATGGGTCGGTGCCGAAGTGAACGGTGGAGACGAGGGGGCTGCCCTGGCCGTCCACGCTGTCGCGCTTGAAGTTGCTGAAGTAGAAATCGTACACCTTGCCCGCCGCGTCGTGGGCGGCCTGGGCGATGGCGTCGTTGCTGCGCTCGCCCTCGTCCACCATCAGGCGGCCTGGAATGTCGCCGCCGCTGCGCGAGGCGTAGGTCATGCGGCGCTTGCCGTGGGCGATGCTGTCGAACTGGTGGGCGACGGCCTCGCGGCGGCCGTTGACGAAGTAGCGCCACTGGCCGAGGGGCGACGTGGTCATGATGGTGACCAGCCACGTCAGCGTCGCCTTGCCGCCGTCGTCCACGTAGACCACGAGCTGCGTCTTGTCCTTGAGGGTGTCCGTCTGCATCCGCGCCCGCTCGTCATCGGTGAGCTGGCGGCCGAGGAGATCGTCCAGCGCCGCCGCTTCCGCCTCGCCAGGCGAGATCGTGGGTTGGGTCGCCACGGCGATGTCGGGCGCGAACTGGCCGTTGACGGCGACGATGCGCGCCTGCGGGTCCAGGTGGACGACGATCTGCCGGCCCCAGACCGGGATGCCCTTGTACGTCTGTTCCAGTCGAATGTGGGAGAAGTTGAGCTGCAAGTCCGGCTCGACGCGCCGCACGCGCAGTTCGCTCTGGGCGCTGGCGATGCGGAACAGGGCGCGGTTCTCGTCCAGGAAGCCGTAGGCGACAGCGATGGTGTCGCCGCGCTCCGCCGCCGTCGGCGTGTAGGGGATGCGGTCGGCGGCGCTGTGGCCGACGACGAAGGTAGGGATGCCGTAGACACTGTCCCATGTGGCGTCGAGGGCGCCGCCCGCGCGCGCCTGGAGGGACTGGAATGCGTCGCGGGGGCCGCTGGCGTCGCCGTGGGTCTCCACCGGCGCGGCGGGCGTCACGGCGAGGGGCCGGGCGCCCGTGGCGGACCAGGTGATGGCGTCGAGGCCGGCGGTGAGGCTGCGCATAGTCACGGGCGCAACGCTACTGGCGAGAAGCAGCGCCAGGGCAAGGAACACCAGAACCAGGTAGGAGCGTTTGAGGGGAAGGGCGAGCATTCTGATCCTCTGTTGTCAGCCAGCCTCGCGACCAGTGGAGGCGCCGCTACCGTCTGTATAGCAAAACCCTTGCCACCGGAAGCCCTGCCACTTGCATCATAGGGGCTTCCGGCTATCATAGAAGGTCAGGCTCTCTGACGCGGCGCACCCACTCGGTGCGCCGCCGTGCAGCCTCGCCGTAGCCCGCAATCTGACGCAGCCTGTGTAAATATAGTGAGGTTCGATGGCTGAGCAACTCTCAACCACTCCCCCGCCTTCCCCTCCCGCCGACCCTCTGGCTGATCGCGTGGCGTACTCCGCCGACCGATGGCGGGGTCTGGGCATGCAGATTCGCAGCGTCACCCCGTCAGGCGTCGCGCGCCTGGCGCTTGTCGTCGGCGCGGCGGTCCTGGTGGGCTGGCTCGCGATGAACGCGTGGCAAAGCCTCGTTCCGTTCATCGTTGGTGCGATCCTGGCCTACGCTCTCCTGCCGGTGGTCAACTGGCTCGACCGATTCATGCCGCGCACCCTGGCCGCCATCCTCTCGATGCTGGCTGTGCTGGGAACGGTGGTTCTAGTCGTCTCGCGCGTCGTGCCGGCCATCGGCACCCAGGTCGGGCGCTTCGTCACCACCCTACCGCCGCTGGATCAGATTCAGGCCGACATTCGCGGCCTGACGGAGCACCTGGGCGATCTCTCGCCGGCGCAGCAGCAGGCCATCCAGGGCATCCTGAGCCAGATGTGGACGACCGTGCAGACCAATGCCCTGGCGTATGTGACCGGCGCCGCAGGGCTGGGGGTTGGCGCTGTGCTGAACTTCGTCAGCCTGATCGGCTTCATCCTGGGCCTGGTCGTCATCCCAACGTGGATGCTGGCGGTCATGACGGGCCACCGCCAGGGAGTCACCTTTCTCAACCGCGTGCTACCCGACTGGCTCAAGCCGGATTTCTGGGCCGTGGCGCGCATCGTTGACGGGCCGCTGCGCGCCTACTTCAACGGCCTGACCGTTGTGGCGCTGGCCGCCGGCGCGCTGATGGGGTTCGGCCTGGCTGCGCTGGACTTCATCGGCTTCGGCCGCTTCGACTATCCGATCCTGACAGGGCTATTCGTCGGCCTGCTCCAGCTGATTCCGGCCGTGGGGCCGGCCATCGCCTACGTCGCGCTCTTGCTGCTCGGCTTGCTGATCTCGCCCCAGATGGCCCTCATTCTCCTCGGCCTGTACTGGATCGTCCAGAAGATTGTCGGGACGTTCGTGTCGCCGCGTTTCGAGCGCAAGGTCGTGGACATCCACCCAGCGCTCCTCGCCGTCGTGGTGGTGGCGCTGAGCCAGCTCGGCCTCTTGTGGGTGTTGCTGGCTGCGCCGGTGACCGCCGTCTTCCTCGGCCTGTTCCGCTATGTCTATGGCCGCCTGGGTGACCCGGCGCGGCCGGCCGGTCTGCTGCCCGGCGAGAAGCCCGCCGTCGCGACTGCCGTGGCCGTCCGCCGCGTGCCGCGCTACGCGGCGATCGCCGCCGCGCGCCGCGCCGAGGTGACCGCGACCGCGCCCCGCCAGACCGGCGTCCAGCAGTAACCATTCCTTCAGAGATCGGAGACGCCTATCATGGCGAGCCAGGAACCCAACCCGTCAGCGCCTCTCGCATACACTCAGCTCACCCAGATCGTCGTGCCCCTGGATCAGGCGGATCAGGCGTTCGCCGTGCGCGACACGACGGGGCGAATCCCGATCGTCGTCGTGCCGGCGCGCTCGACGCGGGTTCGCGGTGGGCCGATGGCCAGCGGGGTGTTCCTGTTGGCCGCCGGAATCGCCGCGATCGTTTGGGGCGGCTCGTTTGGGCCGAACGCCCTGGCCTTTGCCACCGCCGCGATTCTGGGCGCTATCGTCCTCGTCGCGCTGGCGCTGTTTGGCGCTTTTCGCGTGCGCATTCCGGAGGGGGTGAGCGCGTTGTTGGCGCGGGGCGGCCGCTACGAGCGCACAGTTGGACCAGGCATCCACTTCTTGATGCCGTGGATTCAAGTGACCCACCTGGTGACGCGGCGCGAGATCCCGTTCGACGCGCCCAGCGTCGAGGTGCCCACGTCGGACAACGTCCGGGCGACCGTGGATACCCTGTCCCTGTTTCAGATCACCGAACCCTACAAGTTCGTCTACAACATCTCGGCCGACGACTTTGACTCGGTCTTCCTGGCGGCGAACCAGGAGCAGGTGCGCCGCCTCGTGCGCGGCATCACCGTGGACCAGGTGCACGATCTGCCGCGCGCAGACCTGACAGATTTCGTGCACGACCTCAGCGCGAGCGTCGAGCGCTACGGCGTGACCATCGTCAAGGTCGTCATCACCTTCGCTCAACCGCCGATTGACTTTGTTCACTCGCAGGAGGCGCGTCAGCTCGCCATTCTCCAGCAGAAGGAGCAGGCGGAGCGGCAGGCCCTTGCCCTCAAGCGCCAGACGGACCAGGCGGCGCTCCAGCAGCAGGAAGTGGTGGCTCAGGTGGAGCGCGAGCGAACGGCGCTAGAGGTGCAGATTCAGGTGGCGTCGGCGCGTCGCCGCGTCGTCGAGCTAGAAGCGGACACGGAAGAGTATCGGCTCGGCAAGCTGCAAGAGCGCCTGGAACAGTTCCCGCAGGCGTCGCGTTGGGAGTGGGCCGGCGAGCAGCTCAACGTGGCCCGCGCCCTGGCCGCCAACTCGCGGGCCATCCTTCAGCTTGGCAGCGCCGACGACATCCTACGCACGTTCATGGTGCGCGAGATGATGGCCGAGCAGCGCAGCGAGGCGGTCAACGGGACGGAGCCGGAGGCGGTCGCGCCATCCGACGTCACGCCCGGCGCTCAGGCGCGAGGCGAATAGAGCGGGGGCGTCTGCGGCGCGCAGGTGGGTTGTTTGAAACGACGCATCTTCCTCAGAACACAGACCGCGCCGTCGCTGCGAGGACGCCCACACCGGGCCACGGCGCATGCCGCCCCCAGCGAACGAGACGCTGGGGGCGGCGGCTTTTAGGAAGACGGCGACCCTGACGAGAGGCTTACTTCGCGGCGGCTGGCGCGGCAGCGACCGTTGGCTGCGCTCTGCGGGCGCGGCTCCGGCGCAGGAAGACCTTGAACACCTCGTCTACCAGCAGCAAGATGAGGGCGATGACGATGCAGACAAGCCACTGCGCGCCTGTCAGCGAGGTCAGGTGCAGGATGTTCTGCAGGAGCCGCATCTCGGTTGACAGAATAGTCATGCCGATCGCAATGCCATACATGTACATCTGATTGCGGTCATGGAAGATGTCGCGGTTGAACGCAGTCTGCGTTTCGCTGCGCGCGCTCAGGCCCATGGCGACGCTGAGGAGGGCGAAGGTCACAAAGCCCATCGTCGCCGCCAGGGTCGTGCTGGCCCCTTCGTAGGCCGCCTCGATGTACACGGTGGCGATGGCCGCCAGGACACCAATCACGATGATGCGGACCCACTGCGAGACGGTCAAGATAGGCTGCTTCAGCGGTCGAGGCTTGTGCTTCATCAAGTCCTCGGCCGGCTTGTCGAAGCCGAGGGCGATGGCGAGGGGAACGGTGATGACGAAGTTCAGGAAGAGCACGACGCCGGGCGTGAACGGCTGACCGCCGAGCACGACGAAGAACGCCGCCAGCAGGTAAGCTGAGATGAAGCCTACCAACTGTTCCATCTGGTAGCGGACGTAGTTGAAGAGACTGTTGTAGATCGCGCGGCCATACTCCACGGCTTTAACGATGGTGGCGAAGTTATCGTCGGTCAGGATCATCACCGCCGCGCCCTTAGACACCTCGGTGCCGGTGATGCCCATTGCCACGCCGATGTCGGCCTTCTTCAGCGCCGGCGCGTCGTTGACGCCGTCGCCGGTCATGGCGACGATGTTCTGCTTCTCCTGGAGCAGCCGCACCAGCCGAATCTTGTCCTCGGGCGCGACGCGGGCCACTACGCCAATGTTGTCGAGTTGCTGCTTCAACTGATCGTCCGGGATGGCCGCGAACTGAGCGCCGGTCAGCGCTTCACCTTCGATGCCCAACTGGTGGCCGATGGCAGCCGCCGTCACGGCGTGGTCGCCGGTGATCATCCGCACCTGGATGCCGGCGCTGTGGCAGCGAGCGATGGCATCCCTGGCCTCGGCGCGCGGCGGGTCCACGATGCCGACCATCGCCAGCAGCGTCAGGTCGTTGACAAGCTCCAGGAGATCGCCCTTGGGATCGAAGGTGGCCGGGTCAAAGTCGCGGCGAGCGACGACCATCACGCGCTCGCCCGCCTGGGCCATGCGATCGTTCTCCGCCAACGCCAGCTTGCGATAGTCGTCGGTCATCGCCACCGCCGGGCCGGCCGGGTTCCAAAAGGAACCCGCGCGGCCGATCAGCACGTCGGGCGCGCCTTTGACGAAGCAGCGCACAACGGCATGGCCCTGCTCGTCGGTCATGTTGTGGAATGTCGCCATGAACTTATAGTCGGAGTCGAACGGAACCTCGGCCACGCGCGGGTACATCTCCCGCGCCCCGTCTACGCTGATGCCGCCCTTCTCGGCTAGGACGATGAGCGCGCCCTCGGTCGGGTCGCCGATGAGGGTCTCGCCGTCGAGGCGGGCGTCGGCGCACAGCGCCATGGGCAGGAGGACCTGGTCGAGGTCAATCCTGGCTCCGCCGGCGCTCTTGATCTGGCCCTCGGTGGTGTAGGGTACGGAACTCTTCTGCCAGGGCTGGCCCGGCGCGACGCCGTGGGTGAGTTGAAGCTCGCCCTTCGTGCCATAGCCCTCGCCCGTGACGCGGTAGCGGTTCTGGCCGGGGATGCTGAATTCGACCGCCGTCATCTTGTTGAGGGTCAGGGTGCCGGTCTTGTCCGAGCAAATGGCGGAGACGGAGCCGAGGGTCTCGACCGACGGCAAACGCTTGACGATAGCATTCTGGGCCGCGAGGGCGCGTGTTCCCATGGAGTACATCGTCGTCACCACCGCCGGTAGACCCGTGGGGATGGCCGAGATGGCGAGGGCGATGCCCGCGACAAAGATCGCATCGAGCGACTGCCCATTCCGCAACCCCATGATGACCATCAAGATAAAGGCCAGGCCGGCCATGCCGGCGATGATCATGGTCAGGCGGTCGAGCTGCTTCTGGAGCGGCGTCTTGTCGGCCTCGGTCTTGTTGAGCAAGTCCGCGATGTGCCCCATCTCGGTGCCCATGCCCGTGGTCGTGACGATCATCTCGCCGCGCCCGCGCGTCACCGACGTGTTCATGTAGGCCATGTTGTGACGGTCGCCCAGGGGCACCTCGTCCCTGGCGATGACCTCGGTGTCCTTGGGCGAAGCAACGCTCTCGCCGGTCAGGGCGGCTTCCTCGATCTCCAGCGTGGCGGTCACGAACAGGCGGCCGTCGGCGGGAACAACGTTGCCCGCTTCCATGAGCACGATATCGCCGGGCGCCAGGCCCTCGGTCTCGATCTCTTTCGCCTCGCCGTCTCGCCGCACCCGAGCCAGGGTGCGCATCGTGCCGGCGAGCGCTGCGAGGCTGGCCTCGGCTTTGGCCTCCTGGCGTAGCCCCAGCACCGCGTTGAAGATGGTCAGGCCGACCAGCAACAGGGTCGTACTCCAGTCGCCGGTAAAGATGATGTTGATGATGGCCGCCGCCAGCAGGACGATCTGCATCAGGTCGCGATACTGGCGCAGGAAGGCTCGCCAGCCTGGCTCTTTCTTCTTCTCTGCGAGCTTGTTTGGGCCGTACTTCTGTAGCCGCGCCTGTGCCTCTGCCTGGCTCAAGCCCCTCGCCGGGTCAACGCCAAGGGTCTGCGCGACCTGGTCCGCGGTCTGGGCGTACCAGTTTGGTTGCGCTCCCGACTGTGCCGCCATGATAGGTTCCTTTCGTGGTGGGGCCGATGCCTCGGCCCGACACTGCCTGTGGCAATTCTACCACCATGCCAGTCGTAGTCAACCGTCCTGCGATAGGGTTGCTACGCGCTCTCTCCGAATGTGCTATAATGTCCGTAGGAGGATGCCAATGGCACCCGTCCTGGCAGGTTGGTTCTATGTCTAAGTCCAAGCGCAAGTCGCCCAAGCACCGCGGCCAGCCTCTGCGGCCTCCACCCTCTGTGCCGGGACAGCCACCATCGGCCAGACAGCAGGGTTTGAAGGCGTTTCGCGCCGGACGCATGACCGAGGCGATTCAGCTTTGGGAGAGCCTGGATCGGACGGAGGCCGGCGTCACACCGGCTCTGGCCGAGGCCTACTTTCGCCGCGCTCTGGCGTACAAAGCTGACCCTCAGCAACAGCTCGCCGACCTGCGCCAGGCCGTCGCCCTCGCGCCCGATGAGCCGCGCTACCAGTACCACCTGGCTCTGGCGCTGCACCGCCGGGGCGAGGTGGCCGCCGCCCTGCCAGCCTATCGCGCCGCCCTCGCCCACGATCCTAAACGCCCGGGCGCGGCCTTCGCCGCGGCTCTCGCAGCCGTGGAAGAGGATGGCTTTGTCGATCTGAACTCGCTGCCGGGCCTGTCGGAGCAGGAGCGCGCTGTGCTGGAAACTCTGGCCGCGCTTCTGCAAGGTGCAGCGCTCGCCCAGCGCGAAACACAGCCATCATCGTGGCTAACCCGGCTGCTGGCCGGGTTCATCCGGCCCACTGATCACGCCACCGCTTTGTGGAGGGGCCTGGCGCTCCTTAACGCCGGTGACGTCAACGGCGCGCGCGAGGCGCTGGCGGCGGCGGGTGGCGCCCGGGCGCCGCGCTCCCTCGAGGCCGTGCGGCATTACTACGCTGGCGTGGCAGCTGCGCTCGCCAATGACCTCGAAGCGGCCCGGGGAGAGTGGGAGGCGGCGTGGGCCGCTGGTATGGATACATCCTGGCTCCGCGACAATCTGCGGATACTCTACACTGAACAGGCAGTCGGCCAGGTGCGGGTCGGCGCCCGGTCCGCTGCAACCAAAGCTGCCCTCGCGGGTCTACAGGTGGCGCCGGGCAGTGCTGCGCTGACCGAGATTGCTGTCACCGGGCTGGACGGAGAGGCGCAGGCGGCGGCCGGCGCGGGCAACTGGAAGACTGCGGCGGAGCGCTGGAGTCAGGCCCGCGAGCTGCTCGGCGCTGCCACGGGCGTTGGCTCGCCTCGGCCGATCCTGCACAACCTGGCGCTGGCCTACGAGCGCCTGGAGCAGTGGCAGGCGGCGGCGGAGACGTGGCGGGCGATGTTGCGGACGCGCCCACGTCGGAAGGCGGCCAAAGAGGATGACGCGGCATTGTCGGAGGCTCAGTGGGCCTGGGTCCGCAAGCGCGTCATCGCGAACTATAAGCAGGCCGGCAACCCCGTCGAAGCCGTGACTGTGTTCCGCCAGGCCATCAAAGCGGACCCGGACGACATGGACGCGCGCCTGCAACTTGTGGACGCGCTTGTCGCCAATGAACAGGTCAACGCGGCCCAAAACGAGCTGGGTCGTATTCTGGAACGTGACCCATCCCACGTGGAAGCGCGCCTCCGGATGGCCGAGCTACATCTGGACAGTGGCGCTCTGTACGCGGCGCAAGGGCAGCTGGCGCCGGTGTTGGAGCAGAAACCGACAGATCCGCCGCTTCGCCAGCGCCTGATCCACAACCTGATCGAGTTGGGAGAGGAGTATCACGACCGGGGGCTATTGGACATGGCGCGCAACATCTTCGAGCAAACGCTGACCTACGCGCCGGACGAGCCCGTCGTCCATATTGCGTTGGGGGAGGTCGCCTTTGACGAGAGGCGTTGGGATCGTGTGGCTCGCGGCGATCAGGCGGACCCGGAGCCGTACTACGCGGAGGCGCGCGCCCATCTCGATCGTGCGCTGACCCTGGCGCCGGACCAGCTCGACATCTATCTGCGCGTGTTCCAGGGCTGGGTGATCGAACACGACATGGCGGCGGCGCGCGGCGTTCTCGCCCGCGCCCTGTCCCACATCCAGCCCACGCCGCCTTTCTTCGTTTCGCTTGGGCTGGCGTGCCTGGTCTCGACCGCCCCGCCGACGCCGATCACCTTTATGGGCATGCCCCCCGCACCAGTGGAAGCGCCGCCGGAGTGGCGCGACTTCGCAGTTGAGTTGTTTGAGCGCGCCATCGCCCTTCGCCCGGACGACCCGCTCGCCTACCGAGTTATCGTAGACAGCCTGCTGCGCCGTCAGCCCGCGTTGGCCCTCGCCTATGCCGAGCGACTGGCGCGTCTGACACCGGACGATCCGGAGGCGTTACTGGCCCTGGGGACTCTCCAGGCGCTTCAGGAACAGGTGGCGGCGGCAAAGGCCACACTGCGCCAGGCCCTACAGCTGGCCCGCCGCCAGCGCAACCGGGACCTGGAACAGTTGATTCAGACGCTGCGTCAGGACATTGATAACCCGATGTTCCCACTCCTGTTCCGCCTGGGGCCGCTCGACCTACCTGACGATGTGTTCGACGACCTGGATTGGATGTAACGACATGGACCCCTACAGCGATCCCTATGCCGTCCTGGGCATCGCCCGCACGGCGACGGCGGACGACATCAAACAGGCCTACTTTGCCCTCGTCCGCCAGCACCCCCCAGAGCGCGACGCCGAGATGTTCAAGAGCATCCGCGCCGCCTACGAACGCCTGCGCTTCCCCGACAAGCGCACCGAGACCGATATGCTACTCTTGCAGCCGTGGCTCACGCCTGGCCGCACGCGGCGAAGCGGGCGGCTGGACCTGAGTGTGCACCGAGAGGACATCATCACGGCTGCGCGCGCCATGAGCGACCTGGAGCGGAGCGACTTCCGCGAGGACTTCCGCGAGGTGAAGCTTTGATGCAGCGCCTGTGGTCGTGGCTGCACGAATTCTTCGGGGCACAGGCGGTGCATGAGGGCAGGCGTGGGGGCTGCCAGGATGAGACAGTCGCCATTGCAACGCGCCTCGACGAGATGCAGCAGCTTCTGGGGACTGTGGCGCAGCATCTTGTAACGGTAGAGGCTTTGGCCGCAGTGCCGCGGATCGAACCGGAGCAGGGCAACGCCGACGCGCACCTCGCCTCGGTCGAGGCCGGCCTGGCCGCGCTAGATAAGCAGCTTGGCCGCGCCGGGCGGGAACAGTTGAAGACCAACAGCCTGTTCGAGGCGCAGCAACAGCAGACGCAGGCCGCCCTTGATCAGCTTCGCGGCGCTCTGGCGCGGCGCGAGGCCGAGATTGACCGTCTGCGCGCCGAGACGCAGACGGCGCAGGCGACGGCGCGCGTGGTGGTGATCGAGCGGCTGTTGCCGGTGCTGGACAGTCTCCACGACGCGATCGAGGCGGGTGACAGGCTCAGCGATCAACTCCCTCCCGTGGCGCCGCCTGCCGTCAGCCAACCCCTCTCGTTTGGCGAGCGGCTGGCGTGGGCATTCGGGTGGCGGGCCGAAGGGCCGGCGCGCCCAAGCGTCGCTGCCGACCCGCCGATGGCGTCGGACGAAGGCCAGATCGGTCTGCGCGCGGCAGAGACCGCGTATCTGCGGGCGGCGCTGGATGCCTGGCGGCAAGGGCTGGCCTTCGTCGAGGAGCGCTTGCTGGAGACGCTGGCGGCCGACGATGTTCAGCCCATGCGGGTCGAAGGCGCGCTCTTTGACCCGCACCGCCATGTGGCGATAGACACTGTTCCCGCGACACAGGATGTCCCGTCGGGCACGATCGTGTCTGAATTCAGGCGCGGCTACACCATTGGCGAGTCTGTCCTTCGCCCGGCTGAGGTCGTGGTGGCGAAGGGGATGGAGGATACAGGCCATGACTGACATCGTGGGTATAGACCTGGGCACGACCTTCTCGGCGGTGGCGTATGTGCGCAACGGTGTGCCTGAGATCCTTCCCAACGGCCGCGAGCGAATTGGGCCCTCGGTCGTCGGCTTTTCTCCGCAAGGGGAGCTGCTCGTCGGCGCGCCGGCGCGCAACCAGTACATCCTCTACCCTGAGCTGACGGTGCGTTCCATCAAGCGCAAGATGGGAACCGATGAGACGATCACTCTCGGCAGCCACACCTATACCCCGGCTGAGATCTCGGCCATCATTCTGCGGGAGATGAAGCGGATCGCCGAAGCCAACCTCGGCCACGCGGCCGACAGGGCGGTGATCACCGTTCCGGCCTACTTCTCCGACGCCGCGCGCCAGGCGACCAAGGAGGCGGGCGAGATTGCCGGCTTCACCGTGGAGCGGATCATCAATGAGCCGACTGCGGCGGCGCTGGCGTATGGCCTCGACCGCTTAGACGAGCGCCAGGTGGTCGCGGTGTACGACCTGGGCGGCGGCACGTTTGACGTATCCATCGTCGAGTTCGATGGCGGTGTGGTCGAGGTGCGCGCCAGCCACGGCAACACGCGCCTGGGCGGCGATGACTTCGACGAGCTATTGGCCGATTATCTGGCGGAGGAGTTCGAGGCCGAGCATGGGACTGATCCACGCCAGGACCGCCGCGCCCTGGCCCGCCTGTTGCGCGCGGCGGAAGCGGCCAAAATCGAGCTGTCCAGCCGGGCCTTTGCCCAGGTACGCCAGGAATACCTCATCGAACAGGACGGCCGGCCGCTGCATCTGAATCGCGAGCTGGCCCGCACCGAGCTAGAGGACCTCATTCGGCCCCTGATCGTCAGCACTCTCGACGCTTTCGATCAGGCGCTGGAAGACGCCCATCTCCAGGCGGGCGACCTCGACAAAGTGCTGTTTGTTGGCGGCTCGACTCGCATTCCACTGGTCTGGGAGATGGTCGCCGACCACGTAGGGCTGGAGCCACACACGGAGATCAACCCGGATGAGGCTGTGGCGCTCGGCGCCGGCGTGCAGGCCGCGATCATCGCCGGCGAGCCGGTCGAGGCGATCCTGGTGGACGTGATGCCCCATTCTGTCGGCATCGAGGTGGCTGACATCCGATTCGGACAGGTGCTGCCGGACAAGTACAACCCGATCATCCACCGCAATACCACAATTCCCACGTCGAAGTCCGAAGTCTACTATACGCTCCACCCCGCGCAGACTGCTATCGAATTGAAGGTCTACCAGGGCGAGGACCCCGTGGCCTCGCGCAATACCTTATTGGGCGAGTATCTGTTCGAGCACCTGAAGCCAGAGGCCCCTGGGGAGTTGGCGCGTGTCACAGTGCAGTTCGACGTCGACGTGAACGGCATCCTGCACGTCACGGCGACGGATCGCGGCAGCGGACGCAAGGCGGAGATGACAGTCACCACAGCCCACGAGCGGCTCAGTGCGACACAGATCGAGGCAGCGCGTGCCCACGTAGAAGCGATGACAACGGCCGGGCCGGAAGTGACGGCCCTGCTGACGCGGGCGCGGCGCACGCTGGAGAGCGAGCGGGAAGACCTGGCGGAATTGCAGGCGGCGGTGGCGGAGCTGGAAGCGGCGGTCCGCGAGGGTCGGGCCGAGGAGCAGGCAGCGTTGGCAGACGACCTGGCGGATCTGCTGTATGACATGGAGGAGTAGCCGTAGGGCGGTGTACCATCGCCGCCATTCGCTCTGTGCCATAATCTCTCTGTCGAGCCGCGTTGGTGCTCGATGAGTCACAGGCGTAATTACCCTCTCTAGCTTATCCTGGTATGGTGGTTCTCTCCCTGCCAGTTCCACAGCTAATCCTTGCTCCTCTCCCCGCCGCTAGCTCAATCTCCTGTCCTGTGTCTCCCCTCGTCGCGCCGCGCTAACCCTGGCTCCTCACGCAGAACGTTAATCCGGTGCGGCTCCAAGTGTCAGGTAGACTGCTTCTCGCGAGGCGGTGACAAGCTCGCCAGGCGTCATAATGCGCACAACGCCCGGTTGGGGACGATAATCGCGGACGTTGTACGTGCCGAGGACGTGCGCCTGGGCGTCCACGGCCGCGGCCAGGTTGATGACGTCCTTCCAGTGCGCCTGCGTCTTATAGGCTTGCAGAAGCGACGGGGACGGGTCGTCCACGACGCGGATCGAGCGCCCGACCAGCTGCAACAGCAGAGGCGCCTGGTCGGGCAGGTAGGTCCGCAGCGCGCGGAGCGCCTCCTCGACCGTGTAGGCGGCCGAGACCACGTCCAGCAGGGTGAACTCGGCCATGCGCAGCAGGACAATCGCCGCTGTGTACTCGTGCGAGGCGGTCGCGGCGCGGAACAGCACGTCCGCGTCGGCGTAGACCCTAAGCAGGTTTTGAGGCTTCATCGGGCGCGAACTCCGCGGTGAAGTCGGGGTACTTTTCGCGCAAGGTGCGCAGGCGCTCGGCCTGGAGCTGGCGAGCGAGATCCTCGTAGGCTATGCCCGCCTCCTCTCGCGCTGCCGCGATCTGCGCCGCGAGCACTGGCACTTGCTCCACGGCGTCTTCAGGGGAGGCTATTGCCTCCTCGCGGTTCGCATACGGCTTGAGCACAGCAATCGGCCGGCCGTTGCGCTCGACGATGACCTCATCGCCGCCGTAACCGACCCGGTTGAGCAACTCGGTCAGCTCGCGGCGGAACTGCTCCGCCCCTATTCTCAGGGTTCCCATCGCATTCCCTCCAGGTTCTATAAGTCCTCTAACTTCTTCAACTGTTTCTTGATTATGGCCCACTCGGCCGCATGTGTCAAACGCCTCGGCCACCACGTGAGGCGCCGGTGATCCAGCCCGACCGTCCCAACCGCGCTGCGCCGGATTACTTTTGCCGAGTTTTCAAAATTCGTGCCGAAATAGCTCCCAAATAACTGCCAAGCACTGGTGACCTATCCTGGTCACCTCTACCGCCCGATACTCAACAACCTCCTGGCCCTGCGTCTCCACAATCGGGGCGGGCTGCCGGCCCTGCTCATCGCCACGTGGTGGCCCAACTACTGGCAGCGGATCCTCCACTCATCTGTCCATCACGCTCCTATCAGATGAGCAGGTGGCTGAGATCGAAGCGTTCTGCGCCGAGGTGCGCGAGGGACTGGACGAGGCCACCTTCGAAGACAAGCGGCGCTACTTTGAGCTTCTCGACTTGCATGCTAAACTAGCCGTTGAAGACGGCGAGAAAGTGGTCTATGTCAAATGTCTGATCGGATCGCAACGGCTCTCGGATTTGCGAACATTGCGTTTGTGAAGTATTGGGGGGCGAGGGATGCGCGGCTCAACATCCCGTACAACGACTCGCTGAGCATGAACCTCAGCGACGCGGTGACGGTGACCACGGTCCATTTCGGGGATTATCCTGCCGACTCCCTCGTCATTGACGACCGCGAAGCGCGGCCTGCGCAAGTCGCGCGCGCCAGCCGCCACCTGGACCACCTCCGCCGCCTTGCCGAGACTGAGGCCCGGGCGCGGGTCGTGTCCCGGAACTCGTTCCCTATGGGCACGGGGATGGCGTCATCGGCGGCGGGCTTCGCGGCGTTGACCGTGGCGGCCAGCGCGGCCCTGGCGCTTGACCTGTCGGAGCGCGAGCTATCGGCGCTGGCGCGGCTTGGCTCCGGATCGGCGTGTCGCTCCATTCCGTCCGGGTTCACCCTGTGGCACGCGGGCCACGATCATGCGTCGTCCTTCGCCGAGACGATCGCCCCGCCGGAGCATTGGGACTTGCGCGACGTGACGGCAGTCGTGAGCGCGGCGCACAAAGTGGTGTCATCGGCGCAGGGGCATGGGCTGGCGGATACATCGCCGTTCCTGGCGGCTCGCCTGGACGACCTGCCGCGGCGGACGGGCCGGGTCTTGGCGGCGCTGGCGGCGCGAGACATCGAGGCGTTGGGGGAGGAGCTGGAGGCGGAAGCCATTGCGCTGCACGTGCTGGCGATGACCTCACGCCCGCCGCTGCTGTACTGGGAGCCGGCGACACTGGAGATTATGCAGCTGTGCCCGCAGTGGCGCTCGGAAGGGATCGCCGTGTACTTCACGCTCGACGCCGGGCCGAACGTCCACCTGATTTGTGAGGCGGGGCAGGCCGCGGCGGTGGCGCAGCGCCTTGGGGAGCTGTCGAGTGTCCAGGCGACGTACGTGAACGGTCCGGCGGGTGCGGCGCGGCTTACCACGGAGCACCTATTTGTCCCGTGAGGGTGGCGGGTGGAGAAAATGACACGGCCCCGCAATCGCGGGGCCGTGCGCTTGTTTCTGACGAGATTTAGCCCAGATAGGCGAACGGGTTGCGCGCGATACCGTTGAGGATGATCTCGAAGTGGAGGTGCGGCCCCGACGAGCGGCCCGTGCTGCCCACCTTGCCAATCTGCTCGCCCTTCTCCACATACTGGCCGTAGTTCGGGAAGATCCAGCTCAGGTGCGCGTAGCGCGTCCGGAAGCCGTTGCCGTGGTCAACGATGATGCAGTAGCCGTAGCCGGTGTTGTCCCAGCCGGAGAACACGACGCGGCCGCCGTCGGCGGCGTAGACCGGCGTACCCATGGACATGGCGAAGTCCACGCCAGGGTGCCAGCCGCTGAAGTAGGTCGTGATCAGGTAGCCGCCGGGCACCGGGTAGCGGAAGTTGCCGCTGCCGGCCACCGGGGCGGCCGGGGGCGCCGGGCGGGCGGGCTGCTGCGGCTGCGGCGCTGGGGGCGCTGTCCGCGCCGGCTGCTGAGCGGCCGCTTTGGGCTGGAGAACGCTCACGAGCGTGTTCTGGCGCGGCGCGGGGGTCGGCGCGGGCAGCGCAACTTCGGCGCCTGGCACGAAGAGGAGCTGCTCGGGCCTCAGATCGTCGTCGGTCTTCACCCGGTTGGACGCATAGCCCACGATCGTCGCGACGTCGGTTTCGTATTTGTCGGCGATCGAGCTGAGCGTATCACCGTCCTTCACGATGTGGACGATGCCGCCGGAGGGTGGGATTCTGAGGTCGTCGCCGGGCAGGATCAGATGGTTGATCTGGCCTTCCAGGCTGGGGTTCGCCACAACCAGAGCGTCCAGGCTGAGGTCGTGGGCGGTGGCGATGCCCAGGAGCGTGTCGCCGGGCTGAATGGTGTAGGTTGTCATGAGCGACTCGAGGGAAGGCGCGGGCGCAGCAACCTTTTGGGTGCTGGAGGTGATGCTGCGGGCCTGTTCCTTCGCTTCGAGCATGTCGCTCGAGCTGGCGAGAACGGTCACCTGCGTTCCGGCCGCCGGGCTGGCGGGTTTGGCCGCGCTGACGGTCCGGGGCACGACGGCGCGACGGGCGTACATCTCCGCCTCGGGGTTTGTCGCGGCGGCATCGGCGACCGACACGAAGGCGCTGTCCGAGACGCGGCGCGCGAGGGCCGGTAGCTTCAAATCGGCGAGGTTGGCCTGGCTGAGGCCGAGGGCGGCGACAATCGCGGCGAGGACGGCGGCGTGCGCCGCGTAGCGCAGGCTTGTCTCGCGGTTGGTCTTGCCCCACTCGCGCGCGGTGGCGAGCCAGGCTTCGACCGCGTGTTGGGCGGCTGTCATCTGGCTAACGCGAACATCCCACGCAGATGGGCGTCGGTTGGTTGGCGGGATTTCACTGGGGGGATCGGAGCGTGCTAGCTCCCCCGTACAAGTCGACTCATCAACGGCCTCGGTTTGCTCCGAGACCGGCGCTTTGGTGGAGCGCTTGCGGCGGCGGTGTTGCTTATCCACGGTATCCCTCATTCGAGCTATGGCGGCAACTCGAGTGCGATCTCGCGGCGGCGCGCTCCATTGCGTTCCATGAGTGTGGCGAAAGGATGTAAGGCTTGGCGGTCATGGAGACGCAAATATCATCTGCGCGTGCTTGGCGCGATCGCGATGCGTCCACTTCGAGTTGCCGGCCGTCTGAAGAGTCTTCTCTTCCTGGAGGCGCCCCTATTCTGCAAGCGACTCCGTCCCCGACGGCTGGGTGTTCTACTGTCCTCCTCGCGGTTGACCGCTGTTCGCTAACGCCGATCTCGCTTGTAGTGGCTAACGATACGTTGTCTACAGCTCACCCCTGCTCAGTGTCTCGAGGAACTCACGGTTCGTCTGCGTCCTCGCCATGCGGGCGATGACGGCCTCGGCCGCTTCCGACCCGCCGCCGATTGCGTCAATCATGCGGCGAACCGTCCAGACGCGCTGCAGGGTTGGGCCGTCTAGCAGCAAGTCCTCGCGGCGTGTGCCCGAGCGCTCGATGTCAATGGCAGGCCAGATGCGGCGCTCGGCGAGCTTGCGGTTCAGGTGCAACTCCATGTTGCCTGTGCCCTTGAACTCTTCGTAGATGGCATCATCCATGCGGCTTCCCGTGTCAACCAGGCAGGTTGCCAGGATTGTCAGGCTGCCGCCCTCTTCGAGGTTGCGGGCTGCGCCGAAGAAATGCTTGGGCGGGTACAGGGCTGCGGGGTCCAAACCGCCCGATAGTGTACGTCCACTCGGCGGAACTGTCAAGTTATAGGCGCGCGCCAGGCGCGTAATGCTGTCTAGCAGGATGACCACATCCTTGCCGCCCTCGACGAGGCGCTTGGCCCGCTGCAACGTCAGCTCGGCAATGCGCACGTGGTCCGTCACCGGATCGTCGAACGTCGAGCTGTATACCTCGGCGTTGACCGAACGGTCCATGTCGGTGACTTCCTCCGGACGCTCGCCGATCAGCACGACCATCAGGTGCAGGTCCTGATAGTTGCCGCTCACGCCGTTGGCGATGTTCTTGAGGATAGTGGTTTTGCCGGCTTTGGCGGGGGAGACGATGAGACCGCGCTGGCCGCGGCCGATGGGGCTGAGGAGGTCCATCAGGCGGTTGGAGAGCACCCGTCCGCCGATCTCCAGCTTGAGCTGCTCGTCGGGGAAGATCGGCGTCAGCTTGTCGAAGTCGGGGCGCTGCTTGGCGATTTCGGGGTCGAGGCCGTTGATCGATTCGACACGCAGCAGCCCGTAGTACTTCTCTGTGTCCTTCGGCGGGCGGATCTGGCCGATGACCATGTCGCCTGTGCGAAGGCCAAAGCGGCGGATCTGCGATTGCGAGACGTAGACGTCATCCGGGCCGGGCAGCAGGTTGTCGGAGCGCAGGAAGCCGATGCCGTCCTGGATGATCTCCAGGATGCCACCGCCGTAGATGTAGCCCTGCTCCTCCGAGGCCTGGCGCAGCAGGCGCATGATCAGGTCGTTCTTCTTCATTCGGCTGAAACCTGGCACGTCGCGGCGCCGGGCTTCATCCTGTAGTTCTCCAATGCTCTTTACTTCAAGTTGAGCGATGTCCACGATCTGGGATATTCCTTCATTACTGGGTGTAGACGTGTGAGGGCGCGTTACACGAGTGATTGACACACAACACTCCCGCTCCCGGGTCGGGGCGGCTTGCGGTCGCTCTTACGGCGACCCTGTGGGGCTATCTTAACGGGGTTATTCTCTCGGTGGGGATTGCGCCTAGATGACTCTATGTACTACCTGATAAGATTGGCGCAATTTACAACATTATAGCAGAAATCTCGAATTTGTCAACTGTTACATAACGCGGATTTTGAGGCGGGGCCGAATCTATCGCGGCGCTGCCTTGTCCGCGCCGAACACGCCCTGCGCCAGCACTGGCGACACCTTCTCGGCCATCTCGCGCGTGATTCCGTTGGCGGCGGCGATGTCCCTGTACAGGTAGCCGCTCGGCTTGATGGTGCGCGCCTGGGTCGCCAGGTCGAGATGGATGAGGCCGAAGCGGGCGGCGTAGCCTTCGGCCCACTCGAAGTTGTCTATCAGGCTCCAGTGGAAGTAGCCGCGCACGTTGGCCCCGTCCTGGATGGCGCGGTGCAGCCCGGCCAGGGACTCCAGCATGTAGGCGGGGCGGCGGCGCTCGTTGTTTTCCAGCAGGCCGTGTTCGCTGATGACGATGGGCAGGTCGAACTGCTTCAGCCACATCACCCGGTCGTGCAGCCCCACCGGCCGCGACTCGCCCATGAACGGCGGGATGTCGGGACCCGGCTCGCCCATGTCGCGGGCGAAGAGGTTGCCGGGATCGCGCCAGTTGAAGGCGACGGGGAAAGTGAAGTAGTGCTGAAGCGCCAGGTAGTCGTGGGCGCCGACGGCCTCGGGCAGGCGCTGATTCCAGCCCAGGGGCGGGCGCATGACGCCGTCGAGCGTCGCGCGCACCCAGACCTGGTTTAGCAGCCAGTCGCGGCTATCGGCGACCAGGCGGTCCGACGGCCGGCCGGGATTGTGCGCGGAAAAGACAGCCAGGTGATTGGCGGCGCTGACGAGCGCCCCCGGTACGTGGCGGTGGATGATGTGGTACGCGGTGGCGTGGGCCAGGACGAGATTGCGAGCGACCTTGAACGCCAGGAGCAAGTTCTTCTTGCCGGGCGGCCACCGCCCCAGCACCCAGCCCATCGAGGTGAAGATCATTGGCTCGTTGATGGTCAGCCACCACCGCACCAGGTCGCCGTATTCGCCCACGACGCGCTCGACGAAGCGGGCGAAGCGATCCACCGCCCACGTCGTCTCGAAACCGCCGCGGCCGGCGAGCCACTGCGGCAGGGTGAAGTGGTGGAGGCACAGCATCGGCTCGAGGCCCAGGCGGCGCATGTCTTCGATGACCGCGCGGTAGTGCGCCAGCGCCGCGTCGTCCCACACGTTCTCGCGCGGCTCGATGCGGCTCCACTCCACGGAGAAGCGGATGGCGTTGGTGTGGAGCTGCCGCGCCAGGCGCAGGTCGTCGCCGGCGCGGTTCCACCAATCGGCCGCGACAGCCGACGAGTCGTTGTTCACGATGTGGCCGGGCGTTTGCTCCCACAGCCACCAGTCGTTGCGGGTGTTGCCGCCTTCGACCTGGTGCGCGGCCACCGAGGTGCCCCACATGAAGTTGGTCGGAAACTTGAGGAAATCGTTCACGTGACAGTCCGTGCGGCAGGTGTGATGAGCGCGGCGAGGCCGCGAGGGCGCGTGGCGGCCGCACTCGTATTGTAGTCCAGGGAGCGGCATCTCGCAACCCCGGCCCCCAGGAGTTGCCTTCGGTCCGCGAGAACCCTACAATTGCTGTGAGGAGGATGTATGCTGCCAATACCCACACTGCGTGATGTCTACCGCGCGCGCCGCCGGATCCGCCCCTATCTCGCCCCGACGCCGCTGCGTCACTCGCCCGGCCTCAGCCGCCTGCTCGATGCAGAGGTCTGGGTGAAGCACGAGACGATGTTGCCCACCAGCGCCTTCAAGGTGCGGGGCGGTGTCAACCTCGTGTCGCAGCTTACTCCGGCGGAGCGGGAGGCGGGCGTGATATGCGCCTCGACGGGCAATCACGGCCAGTCCATCGCCTACGCCGGGCGGCTATTCGGCGTGCCTGTGATTGTGGGCGTGCCGGAGGGGGCCAACCCGCTCAAAGTGGCCGCCATGCGGGACGCCGGCGCCGAGGTCGTGTTCCACGGGCCGGACTTCGACGCGGCGCGGGAGTATGTCGAGCAGATTGCCGCCGAGCGCGGTCTGCGCTACATTCACTCAGGCGACGAGCCGCTGCTCATCGCGGGCGTGGGCACGCATACCCTGGAAATTGTCGAGGACCAGCCCGACGTGGACGTGGTGATCGTGCCGATTGGCGGCGGCAGCGGCGCCGCCGGCGCGTGCATTGTCGCTAAGGCTGTAGATCCGGCTATCCAGGTCATCGGCGTTCAATCCATGGCCGCGCCGGCCGCCTACGAGTCCTGGCGGTCGGGCGAGCCGCGCACTGCGCCGAACACGACGTTCGCCGAGGGGCTGGCGACGCGCACCAGCTTCAGCCTGCCGCAGCGCATCCTGCGCGAGTCCCTGGACGACTTCATCCTGGTGTCCGACGATGCCCTGCGCGAGGCGATGACCCTCATGCTGGAGCAGACGCGGACGCTGGCAGAGGGGGCCGGTGTGGCGAGCCTGGCCGGGGCGCTGGCGATCCGGGATAGGCTGGCCGGGCGGCGGGTGGCGCTGATCCAGAGCGGCGCGAACGTGACGCTCGACGGCCTGCGCGCGGCCCTGGGCGCGGCGTCCATATCCGCCCCGTAAGCCCTTGTCAGCCGTCGGCTGTGGAAGGTGTTGTTTTCGATGGTTGTAGATGTGGTGTAGGAGCGATGAAAATGGCAAAGACACGGAAGCAGCAAGCGAAACATTCGCGGTCCGGTGGCGGACATCTCAAGGTCGTGTGCCCACAGTGCGGCAAGCGGGTGAACGTCCCCGCGCAGCTCGCCGCCACCCAGCAGGCATACCCATGCCCGTCGTGCCGCGTGCCCATCAGCCGCGCCGTCATCGAGGCGGCGCGAACGAGTGCAGAGACTGAGGCAACTGACGCAGCGGCTGCGCCGACAGAGGAGGCCGTCACAGCGGCTGCGCCGACAGAGGAGGCGGCCGAGCCGGGGGCAGATTGACCGTTTGGGCATAAGTGTGTACAATGCAATCGGCCTCGTCCACATAGCCATTGCTTTCAATCCTCCATTCCG
The DNA here is from genome assembly GCA_046328525.1 of Anaerolineae bacterium. Lineage (GTDB taxonomy): Bacteria > Chloroflexota > Anaerolineae > Epilineales > JAHCIE01 > JBDHWG01. Next base: position 35,896 of record JAXLWK010000011.1, on the reverse strand, counting down.
TTGACGACGGCTGACGACTGGGTGAAGTATGCCCGAACAGGCTCCGCATTCCAATCTATCTTCCTCGACGGCCCAGGTGGGCCGCGCTATGGCCGTTGACGCGGCTATTGCGGCGGCCTGGCGTGCGGCTGAAAGCCTAGGCGCTACCGGCGCCGCCGTCTACGCGGCGGAGCCTGGTGGCGCTCTTGTGTGTCTGTCGGCGTTCGGTGGCGACACAGCTGCGACGCGTCGGCCTTCCGCCAGCGCTGTTGATGCGGTGTCGGTCAACTGCCGCTGGGAGCTGGAAGGACTCGCCGGGCGCGTGGGCCGCCTCGAGGCGTCATTCCTCTCCAATACAGCCCCCCCTCCGTTTTCCTCCGATTTCCAGCAAGCCCTCGACGGCCTGGCTTCAGCGTTGGAGAGGCGGCGCGCCGAGCGGGCGCTGGCGCGGAGCCACGTTCACGCCCAGATGCTCTATCGCGTGACCGCCCTCGCCCACCCTCGCTCGTCCGGCGACGACGCCCTGCTGGCGATTGTGCGGGCGCTCGTCGCGGACGCCGGTTTCACCACCGCCGCGATCTACCGCTTCGGCGAGGGGCAACTCATCCGCGAGGCGTGGGAGACCACTTCTCAGCTTGACGAGCCGGACGAGGAGGCTGCCGCGCTAGAGAGCGTGGCACTGCGCTGCGTCCTGACGCGAACGACGCAGACCGAGGGCTTCCCCGCCTGGGAGCCGGACGGCGGCGTGGAGCCTGCGGTGGCCGCGTGCCTGATGGCCGCGCCTTTGCTGCGCGACGACCTGGCGCTGGGGGCGCTGGCCGTCGCGCGAGTCGGCGCAGATGATAACGCGGCCGAGACGCGGTTTGTGGAGATGCTGGCCGAGTCGGTCGGTCTTGCGCTGGAAAACGTCGGGACGCGCCCCCACCTGGTCGCGCGCTTGCACGAGAAGGCGGCCTACGCGCAGGAAGAGCTGGAGACCGTGGTGCGCGAGTCGCCCGCCGGGCTGGTGGCGCTGGATGACGGGTGGCGGATCCTGCGCCTGAATCCGGCGGCGTGCGCGATCCTCGCCTGTGAAGAAGCCAACGCCCTGGGGCAGCCGTTCATTGACGTGCTGAAAGACGCGCGCGTGATCGAGGGCCTGGCCGCCCTGATTCGTCAGGATGTGGGGGAGGGCCGCCGCCCGACGCTTGAGGCGCGGCTGGACGGGGAACGCTGCGACGTCCTGCTCGGTATCGCCCGCCTGGGGCCGGGCTACCTGGTCAGCCTGTCGGACATCACGGCGCTCAAAGACGTGGACCGCCTGAAGAGCGAGATCATCGCCAATGTGTCGCACGAGTTCCGCGCCCCGCTGGCTTCGATCAAGGCGTACAACGAGCTGCTGCTGGCGCCGGGCATCGGCGACGACGCAACGCGGCGGCGCTTTCTGGCGATCATCGGTGAGGAGACTGATTACCTCACGGAGCTGATCACCAACATGCTCGACCTCTCGCGCCTCCAGTCCGGCCATCTGGAGCTGACGTACACCTGGCTCGACTTGAGCCGGCTGGTGGGGGATGTCGTCAATATGCTGGCGGCGCAGGCCGAGGCGCGGCGGATTAAGTTCAACGTGCGGGGTGGGGACGCGACACCGCTCCTCTGGGCGGACCGGCAATTGATGATCATGGTTCTCAAGAATCTGATCGCCAACGCCGTGAAGTACAATCGCGTCGGGGGACACGTCACCGTCGAGATGGCGGGGGATGGTGACGAGGTGACGCTGCGGGTGAGGGACGACGGGGTAGGTATCCCTGAGAGCGCCATACCGCAGTTGTTCGACAAGTTCTTTCGCGTCGTTTCGACGACCGAGTCGGGGATCCAGGGCACGGGGCTTGGGTTGGCGCTCACCCGGGCCGCCGTGGATGCGCACGGGGGCAGTGTGTACGTGAACAGCCGCGAGGGACACGGCGCTGAGTTCACCGTGACGCTGCCAAACCGCGCGCTGAGTGGGCCGTAGAAGGCAGGGCCGTCCATAGACGGCGCGGAGCGAGGGGGGGATGACACAAACGCATAGCGAGCCTGGCGCAGCCGGGCCACAGGAGTCACGCGGGAAGGTGCTCGTCGTGGACGATGACAGCCGCCTGGTGGATGCGCTGACGCTGTACCTGGAGCACGCCGGCTTCGAGATCAAGACCGCGGCGGATGGCGCGCAGGCGCTCGACGTGTTTGGCCGATACGCGCCGGACATCGTTGTGCTGGACATCATGATGCCCGTTCTCAACGGGTGGGACACGTGCCGTCGCCTGCGCGAGATGTCGCCCGTGCCCATCATCATGCTGACGGCGCGCGGCCAGGAGAACGACCGCATCCAGGGGCTACAGCTGGGCGCCGACGACTACATCTCGAAGCCGTTCAGTCTGCGAGAACTCGAGGCGCGGCTGGATGCTGTCCTGCGGCGCACGCGCAAAGCGCCCGACACCGCGTCGCGCTGCCTCTACGACGACAGCCACCTCTTCATTGACGTGTCCGGTTGGGAGGTCTCGCGGGATGGGCAGGCAGTGGATCTGACGGCCACCGAGCGTCTGCTCCTGCTTTACCTGGTCGAGAACATGTCGGTCGCGCGCACCACGGAACAGATTCTGGACCGGGTCTGGGGCGCGCAGTATCGCGGGCAGAACGAGTACGTGAAGCTGTATGTCTGGCGACTGCGGCAGAAGATCGAGACAGACCCTAGCGCCCCAAAATATATCGTCACCGAGCGCGGCCAGGGCTACCGCTTCGCGCCGCAGGAGGGCGCCCGCCGACGATAAGTGAGGCAGCGCGATTGACGGGTTTCGGCCTTGTGACTATGCTTGTAGCATCCAGGCGATTTCGGGGTGGCAAGTGTTCTTTGACGAAGCGCGCATATTAGTGAAAGCAGGCGACGGTGGCAACGGCATCGTCGCCTTTCGACGTGAGAAGTTCGTCCCGCGCGGCGGCCCAAACGGGGGCAACGGCGGGCGCGGCGGCGACGTCGTCCTGATCGCCGATAACCAGCTCAACACCCTCATTGATTTCAAGCATCGCACCCACTTCAAGGCCCAGCGCGGCGAGCACGGCGGCGGCAGCGACAAACAGGGGGCCGGCGGCGAGTCGCTCGAGCTGCATGTCCCCGTCGGCACCGTCGTCCGCGATGCCGAGAGCGCCCTGCTGGCCGACCTCGTGGAGCCAGGGCAGCGCGTCGTCGTCGCCCAGGGCGGCCGGGGCGGCCGGGGCAATGCCGCGTTTGCAAACGCCTCCAACCAGGCCCCGCGTTTCGCCGAGAAGGGCGAGCCGGGTGAGGAACGCTGGATCACCCTCGAGCTGCGGCTCATCGCCGATGTGGGCATCGCCGGCCTGCCCAACGCCGGCAAGTCCACCCTGCTGGCCTCCATCAGCGCCGCGCGGCCCAAGATCGCCGACTATCCCTTCACGACGCTGGCGCCGAACCTCGGCGTGGCCGAGGTGGACAACACGGCGTTCGTCGTCGCCGACATCCCCGGCCTGATCGAAGGCGCCAGCCGCGGCGCGGGTCTGGGGTACAAGTTCCTGCGCCACATCGAGCGCACGCGGCTTCTGGTGCACCTGCTCGATGGCCTGTCCGCCGACCCGCTGGCGGACTTCGCGGTCGTCAATCACGAGATGGCCGAGTTCGACCCGGACCTGGCCCACAAGCCTCAGATTGTCGCGCTCAACAAGATGGACGTGCCGGACGCCCAGGTGAAGTGGCCGGTGGTGCAGAGCGCGCTGGCGGAGGCGGGCATCCGGGCCTATGCCATCTCCGCGGCGACCGGCGAGGGGGTGCAGACTCTCTTGCGCGCTGTCGCCGAGGCGCTGCGCACCGCGCCCGCGCCAGAGCCGCTGACCGAGACGCCCGTTGTCCGCCCGCCCGTGGATGAGCGCTACTTCGAGGTCACGCAGATGGGGCCGCACGAGTTCCGCGTCGTCGGTCCGCGTGTCGAGCGCGCCGCCGTCCGCACCGACTGGGACAATGACGACGCCATCCAGCGCTTCTACCGCATCGTGCGCTCGATGGGCATTGACCGCGCCCTGCTCGACGCCGGAGTCGCCGAGGGCGACACGGTGCACATCGCCGATATTGTTGAGTTGGAGTGGGATTGACCGGGGCGGGGCTGGAGCGCGTCGGCGTGTTCGGCGGGACGTTCGACCCGATTCACATCGGCCACCTGATTGCCGCCGAGGAAGCGCGGGCCGTCTGCGGGCTATCGCGGGTGGTGTTTCTGCCCGCCGCATCGCCGCCCCACAAGCAGGGCCAGCCGGTCACGCCTGCCGAGCACCGCCTGACGATGACGGAGCTGGCGATTGCCTCCCACCCCAGGTTCTCGTGCTCGGCCATCGAGATGGAGCGCGCCGGGCCGTCCTACACCGTGGACACCCTCGCGCAGCTACGCGCCCTGTGGGGCGACGCCGTGGACATCGTGTTCATCATCGGCCTCGACTCGCTGGTGGATCTGCCGACGTGGCGCGAGCCTCAGCGCGTCGTCGAGCTGGCGCGGCTGGCCGTGGTGGATCGGGAGCCGTTCGAGGTGGACATGGCGGCGCTGGCGGCGAAAGTCCCGGCTATCTCGGAGCGCGTGACCTTCATCCCCATCCCGCTCATCGCGATTGCCGCGTCGGACCTGCGCGAGCGGGTGCGGACCGGGCGCTCGATCAAGTACCAGGTGACGGAGGCCGTCGAGGGGTATATCTATGCCCAGGGGCTTTACGGCGCGAATGGACGCTAGAAGTCGCTGTCCCAGGGCATGAAGTTGTTCCAGCGCTGGATGAGATAGGGCTTGAGGCCCAGGAATATCTCGGCCTGGCGGCGGATATGGTCCTCGATCTGCGCGTAGTTGAAGCCGTCCACCTCTTGAATCATGCTCACTTTGCGGGCATAGTAGAGCGGAAGCAGCGCCATCACCACCTTGTCGGGGTCCCCCTCGCCTTTGTTGTACAGCACGGCGAAATCGTAAACGATCCGCGACCACAGGTCGGCGGGGAAGACGACATTGCCTTCGGCGTTGAGCACCTCCAGCACCTCGGTGAGACTGTCCTCCTGCAAGACCACTTCCCAGCTCGGCCGGAAGCGGCGCGTCCCCTTGCGGATCGCCTCGCGGATGGCCTGCCGCATCGCCGGCACAGGCTCCGGCTCCATGCGCACAAAATCCCCGTAGACCGGGATCGGCATGGTGTGGCTGATGCTCGGCCACTTGCGGCGGTAGATGCTGATGAGGCGGAACAGGGTGCTGACCACCTGGAGGAACTTCGGCTCGAAGCCGACCGTGGGGTCGCGGAAGTCGTGGGTCTTGGTGCCGAGCGGCGCCTGGCCGAGCTTCCAGCCCTCGTTGATAGCGAGGGTCGTCATCCAGACGTGGATGCCGAAGCGGGCCACGTCCGTTTCCCAGACGTCGTGGTTCAGGAACGATGCCATGATGGGCGCGGAGAGGGCGACTTCGCCGCCGAGCGGCTGACGCACGTCGAGGCCGTAGAGGGCGCGGGTGAGCGGGTACGCGAGGTTGTCGTTGATCGTCACCTCGTGGCTATGGCGGCTGTAGTACGGCGTCACGTAGTCGGCCATGCCGTCTATCACCGGCTTGGAGAGGCGCACGATCCAGTCAGGGGTGATGCTGCGCAGGTCCGCGTCTATGACGACGCAGGCAGTGGCCTTGACGTGTTCCGCTACCTCGAAGATGGCCCGCATCGCGCTGCCCTTGCCCATGATCCCCTGGTACGTCGTCACGACTTTCTGGGCATTGCGCGGCAGCCGCGCGTGGGAGGCCACCTGGAGCGTGTCGTCGGTGGACATGCCATCGGCGACGACCAGGATGACCTTTCCGTCCGGTACACACTGGAGCGCGCCTTCGGCGGCAATTTGCATCACATTGGCGATTGTTTTCGCATTTTTGTAGGTGGGCAGCCCCACCACGACATCCGCCTGACCCAGGGCGCGCACCCGTTTTTGCGCTTCAGAGCGAAGCGCACTCTCCACGGAAATCATGCCTCTCTCCCAATTACGTAAGCTCGCTAAGGATATTATACTACAGAAATGGCGCGTCGTCGCGCAAAGTGGCGTAGCTCTACACGATAGCGTGGAGACACCCCTCCGCTCCCCCCGCCGGCGGGGGGATGGGGGGGTGAATTCGGCTCTTCCACGCTATACTTGTGGGGCTGGCGCAGGATATTGCGGGGCGGTCAACGTTGGGGGCGGCGGACGCGAATGCCTGTTTGGGGCGGCTGGCGGCGCACCCAGCGCAGGTACTTTTGGACTTCGGGACGGTCGCGCAGCCGCTCGACGCTTGCCAGGTCGAGCAGCTCGGCGTTGGAGAAGAGGACGTGGATCTGGCGGTGGCACGCCGGGCAGAGCCGCGCCAGCGGCCCGCCCTTGCCGCCCTCGCTGAGCGGCACGAGATGATGCCGCGTGACGCGGATTGGTCCGCGCTCGCACATCTCGCACACGCCCAGTTCCGTCGGTGACGAGGCCATGGCACAATTATAGATCGGAGACAAACGTGACTCAATCAACAGCTTTCCCTTTCGAGCGATTCCTCAATGTGCGCGCCGCCGGTGGCCCCACATTTTCCCCGGACGGCGGGCGCGTCGCCTTCGTGACCGACATCACCGGCGTGCCGGAGGTCTGGGCGGTCGGCGTGCAGGGCGGCTGGCCGGAGCAACTGACGTTTGGCGGTGAGCGCGTCAACTTCGCGCGCTACGCGCCCCAGGGCGGGCAGCTCGTGTTCGGCGCGGATACTGGCGGCAACGAGCTTCAGCAGCTCTACCTCCTCTCCGCCGACGGCGCGGCAGTGCGCGACCTGACGTGCGCGCCAGCGGCGATGAACTACTGGGGGGGCTGGTCGCCGGATGGGCGGCAGATCGCGTTCGCGTCCAACCGCCGCGACCCGCGCTTCTTCGACATCTACACCTGCGACGTGCAGACGGGCGAGACGGCGTGTGTCTACGCGAGCGACGGGATGACGCACGCGGCGGGGTTCTCGCCCGACGGCCGCTGGCTGCTGCTGACGCGCGTGAACGGCTCCCTCGACGAGGACCTGCTCCTCCTGGACGTGGCGACGCGCCGAGTCACTCTCATCACGCCCCACGAGGGCAAGGCCGTCTACCACGGGATGAGCTGGAGCGCCGATAGCCGCGGCCTCTACCTGGCGACGGACCAGGGGCGGCAGACGGCGGCTCTCGTCTTCCTCGACATTGTGACGCGCCAGATGACGCTTCTGGACGCGCCGGCGTGGGATGTGGAGGCCGTGGCCTTGAGCCGCGCCGGCCGCCTGGCGTACAGCGTCAATGTGGACGGCGTGTCCGAGTTGCGCCTGCTCGACGTCACCACGGGCGAGCGGCCCAGTGTTCCGGGCGGCCTCCCCGCCGGCGTCATCGGCGTCCTGCCCATCTGCCGCGACCCGATGGCGGGCGGCCCGCTGGCGTGGTCGCCGGACGGCCAGCGCCTGGCGGTGAGCTTCAGCAGCGGGACAAACGCCCCGAACGTGTGGCTGGTGGACCTGGCGGGGGACTGCGTAACGCGGCTGACCCACAGCAGCCTGGCCGGGCTGCCGCAGGATGTGCTTGTCGAGCCGGACCTGATCCGCTACCCCACGTTCGACGGCCGCGAAGTCCCCGCGCTCTATTATCGCCTGCGCGGCGGCGAGGGCCAGCTGCCGATAGTCGTGTTCGTCCACGGCGGGCCGGAGGGCCAATCGCGCCCCAACTTCAACCCGGTCATCGCCTACTTCGTCAATCGCGGCTACGCCGTTCTCGCGCCCAACGTGCGCGGTTCGACCGGCTACGGGCGCGAGTACTCGCACCTGGACGATGTGGAGAAGCGCATGGACTCGGTCGCCGACCTGGCGCACGGGGTCGAGTGGCTCGTGGCGCACGGCGGCGCCGACCCGAAGCGCATCGCCGTCATGGGCGCGAGCTATGGCGGCTTCATGGTGCTGGCGGCCATCACCAGTGCGCCTGACCTGTGGGCGGCCGGGGTGGACATCGTGGGGATTGGGAACTTTGTCACGTTCCTGGAGCGGACGGGGGTGTACCGGCGCAAGCACCGCGAGACGGAGTACGGCAGCCTGGAGCGCGACCGGGCTTTCCTGGAGCGCATCTCACCGATCCACAAGGTCGGCGACATCACCGCGCCGCTCCTGGTCATCCACGGCGCGAACGACCCGCGGGTGCCGGTCTACGAGGCGGAGCAGATGGTCGCCGCCCTCAAGGCGCGCCAGCACCCCGTCGAGTATCTGCGCTTCGAGGACGAGGGCCACGGAATCGTGAAACTCGCCAACCGCATCGTCGCCTACGGTGCGATCGGCGACTTCCTGGACCGGACGCTGGGCGCGCCGGCATCACCGGCAGCGTAGCTCGTACCGCCCACCACCGATCTCCAGCGCGCCGTCGACCGGCTGGACCTCTTGCTCGTCCAGGCGCACGCTGCCCCGGTACGCCTCTGGAATCACAATCGTGGCCGTGGTGTTGGCCGGGATCTCGACGCTCAGCGTGAGCGTGTCGTTCTCGATGCGCCACGCCGACGCGATGCGCCCGCGCACCGAGTCGTACGCCGCGGCGGCGTGGGTCAGCCCACCACCGGGCACCGGCGCGATGACCACGTGGGCGAAGCCGGGCGCGCGTTCGTCGGGTCGGATGCCGGCGATGACACCATACAGCCACGCCCCGACGGCGCCCGGCGCGTAGTGGTTGAACGAGAGCATGCGCGCCGACTGGAACGAGCCGTCCTCGCGCACCGCGTCCCAGTGTTCCCAGATGGTCGTCGCGCCGTGGCGTACCTGGAGCAGCCAGTTGGCCGACTCGTTGAGCAGCAGGCGGTAGGCGTGCTCGACGTAGCCGTGGTCGGTCAGGACCTGGCAGATGTACGGCGTGCCCAGGAAGCCGGTGCCGATTCTGTAGTCGTCGCCGGCGACGAGGTCGGCGAGAATCCTGGCCGCCCGGGGCCGCTCGTCCGCCGGCAGGAGGTCGAAGGCCAGCGCCAGCACGTAGGTGGTCTGGCGGTGGGGCGACAGTCGCCCGTCGGCGTCCTGGTGAACGTAGCGGAACGCCGCGCGCGCCTGCTCGTAGGTGTTGCGGAAGGCGACCGCGTCGGCGTCGCGCCCCAACGTCGCCGCCGTCTTGGACATGAGCAGGGCGTCGTAGGCGAGGTAGGCCGCCGGGATGAACATGCGCGACTTGCGGATGGAGCCTTCCATGCCGTCGCCGGGCGCGAGCCAGTCGCCAAAGCCGTACCAGCCGCTGCTGTAGTGGCGGAGGTGCTGCCACGTGTCGCGGCGGGACAGGGCATGGCGGAAGCGCGGCAGGTTGGTGAGCCGCCCGGCCTGCCGCCTGCGGTACTCGAACATGGCTCGCATGCTGTCGTACTGCTCTTCGAGAATGCGGCGGTCGCCGTAGTACAGGTAGAGCGTCCAGGGGACGATGACGCCGGCGTCCGCCCACCCCTCGGAGCGGTTCAGGTGGTAGAGCGCCAGGTAGCGGTCCCAGATCGCCTGGGTGTTGACCGCGCCGCCCTCGACCATGGCGCGGACCCTGCGGCGGAAGGTGTCCCAGCGGTGGGTGAACGGGTCGGGAACGGTCAGGGGGACGAGGCCGTCGGCGCGCTGGTCCAGGCGCAGGTCGCGCAGCCACCGCTCCAGGAAGGCGCAGGTGTCCATGTTCAGGCACGCCGTCGCGGCGAACACCTGGAGGTCCGCCGTCCAGCCCATGCGCTCGTCCCGCTGCGGGCAGTCCGTCGGCACGTCCAGGAAGTTGCCCCGCTGCGTCCACAGGATGTTCTCGAACAGCCGGTTGACCAGGTCGTTCGAGCAGGCGAACGCGCCGGTAACGGCCAGGTCGGAGTGCAGGACGACGCCGCTGATTGTGTCGAGGGTGGCGGCGTCGGGCAGGCCCACGATCTTCACGTAGCGAAAGCCGTGGAACGTGAAATGCGGCTCGAAGGTCTCCGTCTCGCCGCGACCCTCCAGGATGAACGTGTCCGTCGCCTTCGCCAGGCGTAGATTCTTGTTGTAGAAGTTGCCCTGCTGGTCCAGGATTTCCCCGAATTGCAGCGTGACTGCCGCGCCGCGCACCCCCGCTGTGCGCAGGCGCACCCACCCCACCATGTTTTGCCCCATGTCGAACACGGTCTCGCCGGCCGGCGTGTGGAGGATGGCAATCGGCCGCACCGCCTCGATCTTGCGCACGGGCGGGGCTTTCGGGGCGGCCAGGCTGCGCGGGTCGAACGGGGTCTCGAAGACGCGCCGCCACTGGCGGTCGTCGTAGCCCGGCGCGTCCCAGCCCGGCCGCTCCAGCCGCGCGTCGTATGTCTCGCCGTCGAAGATGTCGCTCGCCCGGATCGGGCCGGTCGCGCACCGCCACGTAGCGTCGGAAGTCACGACCTGCGTCGAGCCGTCGTCGTATGTCACTTCGAGCTGGGCCAGCAGCGCCACGCGGCTGCCGTAGACATTGTTGAGGTAGAGGAAGGAGACGTTGCCGCGATACCAGCCGTCGCCGAGCACGACGCCGAGCGCGTTGTCGCCCGCCTGGAGCAGGTCGGTGACGTCATGCGCCTGGTATTGCAGGCACTTGTCGTAGGTCGTCCAGCCGGGCGCGAAGTACTCGTCGCCGACGCGCTGGCCGTTGATGCGCGCCTCGTACAGGCCGCGCGCCGTGACGTACAGCCGGGCGCTGGCGACGCTGCCCTTGAGCCGAAACTCCTTCCGCAGCAGCGGGCACGGGCGCGGGCCGTCGGCCTTCTCCACCAGGTCCGGCTCGATGAGCTTCGCCGTCCAGTCGGTCGCGGCCAGCAGGCCCATCTCCCAGTACGCCGGCGCTGCCCACGCGCTCGCCGCGCCGTTCTCGTCCCACAGGCGCACCGCCCAGGCGTAGCGCTGCCGCGACCGCAGCGGCGGCCCGGCGTACTCGCACACCAGGGCGTCGCCCGCCACCTTGCCGCTGTCCCACACCGGGGTGTCGCCGTGCATGAGGTCGGCGGCGGACGGGGCGACGCGGACCTGGTAGGCCGTTTGCCGCGCTCCCATGCGAGGCGCGCGCATTTGCCAGCTCAGGCGCGGGCGGGGGGCGTCTATGCCGATGGGGTTGTGCTTGTGCTCGCACCTCAGCCGGGTGGCGAGGCTGTTGTCTGTGCGGTGGTTGTCCACGAAGTCCTTCCCTGCGATGATCGGGGCGTTCCCATGCGGGATAGCATATCACGGCTGGGGGCGGGCTGCAACCTGCCGCGCAGCCTCGTCCAACCCGGCTCCGAGCCCTTCTTACCATTTTCTCAGACTGCTCTTGGCCGCCTCTCAGCCCTGGGCGGTACACTATCACTAGAGATCAGGCGATCTCCACATGCGTCAGCGTATGTAGCACGTGGAAAGGAACCACATCAGCGTATGAGCAAGACAAAGCTTCTCACTCTCGCCGCCAGCGCAGCCCTGCTGGTCGCGCTCTTCGCGGCAATCGTCGGCCCGAGCGCCGCCTTCGCGCAAGGCCCCGCGCCGACCCCCACCACCCCGACCAACACCATGGACCAGACCTTCTGGCAGTCCCTGGCGAACAAGCTGGGCATCACCCTCGACCGTCTCCAGCAGGCAGTCAAGGACGCGGCGAAGGAGGCAATTGCCAACGGCGTCCAGAACAACCGCCTGACCCAGACCCAGGCGGACAGCCTGAATCAGCGCGTGGATCAGTGGACGCCCGGCCAGGGCCTGCCCTTCGAGCGCGGCGGCCGCGGTGGCCGCGGCCCCGGCGGTTCCGGCGGCCCCGGCGAGATGCACGACAGTTTCGGTGGCCCGGCCGTTTTGGATGCCGCCGCCAAGGCGCTGAACATGACGACCGCCGACCTGATGGCGCAGCTGCAGGCGGGCAAGACCCTGGCCGACGTTGCCCAGAGCAAGGGCGTGAGCCAGGACACCGTGAAGCAGGCGATCGTGGCCGCCGAGAAGGCGGCGGTGGACGCCGCGCAGCAGGCCGGCCGCATCACCGCCGACCAGGCAACGCAGATGAAGCAGGCGATTGACCAGCGCGCCGCCACCCTCGACCTGACCAAGCCCTTCGGTGGGCGCGGCTTCGGCCCCGGCGCCGCCCCCGGCGCGGGCAAGACGCCCGGCGGCTTCGGCATGATGGGCGGGCAGTCCGTCCTCGACGCTGCCGCCAAGGCGCTGAACATGACGACCGCCGACCTGATGGCGCAGCTGCAGGCGGGCAAGACCCTGGCCGATGTTGCCCAGAGCAAGGGCGTGAGCCAGGACACCGTGAAGCAGGCGATTGTGGCCGCCGAGAAGGCGGCGGTGGACGCCGCGCAGCAGGCCGGCCGCATCACCGCCGACCAGGCGACGCAGATGAAGCAGGCGATTGACCAGCGCGCCGCCACCCTCGACCTAACCAAGCCCTTCGGTGGGCGCGGCTTCGGCCCTGTCGCCCAGCCGGGCCAGCAGGGTCAGCCGGGCAGCCGCGGTGGCCGTGGCGCGCCGGGCGCTGCCCCGCAGGGCACGCCGGCCACGCCGAAGACGCAGGGCGCATCGCTCTAGGCCGTCGAGTTTTTCCGCACCTTCCTGACCGTCCCCCGCTTCCTCGTGAAGCGGGGGACGCCGACGCATTGAGCGGTTGTGTAAGACAACAGGCTGCCCCTTCGTCTCCTCAGTGGAGGACTGAGCGTTTTGCCAACGATACTGATCGCCGACGACGACCCCAAGATCATTGACATGCTGCGGCGGACGCTAACCTACGAAGGCTACCGCGTCGTGACGGCGCGTGACGGCGTCGAGGCGTTGTCCCAGGCCGAGGCGCTGCGCCCTGATCTGGCCGTGCTGGACTGGCTCATGCCCCGTCTGTCGGGCATCGAGGTTGCGCGGCGAATCCGCGCCGCCGACGCCATCCCCATCCTGATGCTCACGGCGCGAGACGCCGTCGAGGATCGGGTCGAGGGGCTGGACGCCGGCGCCGACGACTATCTTGTCAAGCCGTTCGCCCCGGCGGAGCTGCTGGCGCGCATCCGCGCTCTCCTCCGCCGCCTCGACACCGCGCCGAGCAAGGATAAGCCGCTCGTGTTCGCCGACCTGCGCCTGGACCCGGTCACCCGCGACGCCCAGCGCAGCGCCCGGCGCTTCACCCTCACCCCCAAAGAGTACGACCTGCTGCACTACCTGCTACGTCACCCGCGCCAGGTTCTCGCGCGGGAAACGCTGCTGGAAGAGGTGTGGGGGTACGATTTCGGGGGGAACGGCAACGTGCTGGAAGTCTACATCGGCTACCTGCGCGCCAAGACCGAAGCCGACGGGGAGGCGCGGCTGATACAGACCGTGCGAGGCGTCGGCTACGTGTTGCGAGAAGAACCCTAGCTGCCATGTCTATTCGCCTCCGCCTGACCTTGCTGTATACGCTGATTCTGGCGCTCACGCTGACCGTGTTCAGCGTAGGCCTCTACGTGATTCAAGAGCGCCTGGCTCTGAACACGCTCCAGAATGCGCTGGCCGAGGATGCGCGCCGCGTCGCCGACCCGTTCGACATGCGCGGCGGCCCCTCGTCCGGCGGCGACTCGCGCGGCGGCCGCTTCGCCGTCATACCCCGCGACCGTCTGGGAACCAGCCAGTCATACGTGCAGGTGGCCGGCATGGACGGCACGATTAGCGCCCGCAGCGACAACCTCGGTACGGCCAGCCTGCCGCTCAGTCAGACCGCGCTCGACGCGGCCAAGCGCGGGCGGGCGTCGTTCGAGTCGGCGACCGTCGAGGGCCAGGGCCTGGCTGTGTATACGGCGCCGGTGGTTGGCCCCGGCCGACAGGGGGCCATCGTCCAGGTCGCGCGCGGTCTCACCGACATTGAGGCGCTCCAGGCCGGCCTGCGGCGGCTGCTGATCGTCGGCACCGTCATCGCGTCGCTGCTCGCGTTTGGCATTGGCTGGCTGCTGGCAGGGACGGCCCTCCGCCCCATCAACCGCATCACGCAGACGGCGGCAGCCATCGGCGCCGAGCGCGATTTCGACCGCCGCGTCGCGTACAGCGGGCCGAACGACGAGCTGGGGCGGCTGGCGACCACGTTCAACTCGATGCTGGCCGGGCTGCAAGAGGCGTATCATGGCATGGCGCACGCTCTGGAGGCCCAGCGCCGTTTCGTCGCCGACGCCTCGCACGAGATGCGCACGCCCCTGACGACGATTCGCGGCAATCTGGGCCTGCTCGAACGGCAGCCGCCCATCAGCGCGGATGACGAGAAAGCCGTCGTGACCGACCTGGTGGACGAGACCGACCGCCTCAGCCGCCTCGTCAATGACCTGCTCGTGCTGGCCCGCGCCGACGCCGGGCAGCTTGTCCAGACCGAGCCGGTGTGCGTACGCCCGCTCCTGGAAGGGCTGTGCCGCCAGGCGCAGCTTCTCGCGCCGCAGCATACGATTGTGGGCGGCCAATTCCCGGATGTCGCCGTGCAAGCCAACGCCGACAACCTCAAGCAGGTGCTCCTCATCCTGCTGGACAACGCGCGCAAGTTCACGCCACCCGGCGGCGCCATCACAATCGCTGCGGCCGCCAATGCGCGCCAGGTGTCCATCAGCGTCGCCGACACCGGCGTTGGCATCGCGCCGGACGCCCTGCCCCACATTTTCACCCGCTTCTACCGCACCGACGTTTCGCGCACCGGGCCAAGCGCCGGCCTGGGGCTGGCGATTGCCAAAGCCATCGTGGACGCCTACCACGGCGACATCAGCGTCCAGAGCGCGCCCGGCCAGGGCAGCACGTTTACGGTGCATCTGCCCCGCGTCGCGCTTCCCACCGCCCTGCCCTCGGCCAATTGACCTGTTTTCTCAGGGATTTCTCAGAGACCTCTCGGATTATTCTCAGGGGAGTGTAGTATCATGGCATTGCGCGGCTGAACCCGCTGGACCACGAAGGTCACGAAACACACGCAACGCCCACGTTGGAAGCTCTTTTTCGTGCCGTTCGTGGTCCAAGTGTCGTTCGGCCGCGCCAGTTCTGCCATTGACCGGCGAGTTGCCGATGTATCGAGGAGAGGGTTGGGTATGGCTCCGCAGACGAAGAAGCGCAGGCTATCCGGAACACAACTGACGGCAATCAAGGCATCCCTGGCGGCGTTCTCGGTGGGCATCACCGTGACCGGCGCGGCGATCCTCGCCGGCGCGGACGCCCTCGCGGCGCAGGCCGCGGCGTCGCCCGTCCCTGTCGTCAACCAGACGCAGGAGACGCCGAGGCAGACACAACCGCAGTTCCGAGCGACGACGCCGAGCGATCAGAGTCAGCCTCAGACGACCCCGCGTCAGCGTCAGCCGTCGCAAGTTTCACCGCCGACGCAGACGCCGTCGCAGGCGACGCCGACGCAGCCGCGGCCACCCCAGGTGACGCCGACGCAACCGCAGCCACAGGTTGCGCCGACACAGCCGCAGCAAGTCACGCCGCAGCAGCCGCAGCAGGTGACGCCGACTCAGCCGCAGCAACGGCAGCAGGTCACACCGGCCCAGTCGTCGCCGCGGCCGTTCACCCGCAGCCGGTCATCGCGGTAAGGGAGACAGGAGACCCGCATGAGACGGCCGCCATTGGATGCCACCAAAACCCGAACGCACAGCATCTCGTTTCGCGCGATGAACTGCACGATGGGCGCGTGGGTTGTCACGGCGGACACCGCGCTGGCGCAGGATCGGCTGGCGGCGGTGGAAGTGTTCATGCGCGCGACGGAAGCCTCCCTCAGCCGCTTCCGTCCGGAGAGCGAGTTGAGCCGCCTGAACACTCGCGCAGGCAAGACCGTGACGGTGAGCCGGACGCTGGCCGAGGTGCTGGCCCTGGCGCTGGCCGGGGCGCGGGAGACGGGCGGCCTGTACGACCCGACGATCCTGGATGCGCTGGAAGCGGCCGGCTATGACCGCTCGTTCGAGACGCTCGGCGACGACACGCGGCCCGCCGCGACCGTCGCGCCGCGCCAGGTGGGTTGGCGCGACATCCAGCTCGACGTGGCGGCGCGCAGCGTCCAGCTTCCGCCCGGCGTGCGGGTAGACCTGGGCGGCATTGCGAAGGGGTGGGCGGCGGATCAGGCCGCCGCGATGCTCGCCAGAGTCGGGCCGTGCCTGGTGGACGCGGGCGGCGACATTGTGGCGCGGGGACAGCCGGTCGAGTGGCCGGCCTGGCCCGTCGGCCTCGCCGACCCGCGCGCCGCCGACACCGACCTGGCGCTGCTGATGGTTGCAGACCGCGGCGTCGCCACGTCGGGCACGGACTACCGCCGCTGGCGGCGCGGCGAGAAGCTCCAACACCATATCATTGACCCGCGCACGCGGCAGCCCGCCGACACCGATCTGCTGTCGGTCACGGTGATTGCGCCGAGCGCCGCCCGCGCCGACCTTTACGCGAAGGTCGCCCTGATCCTGGGATCGCAGGCGGGCGCAGACCTGCTGGCGCAGACATCGGACGTGGCGGGGCTGCTCATTGACGAGGCGGGCGAGCAGCGCATGACCGAGGGCTTCCGGCGCTATATGTATAGTTCAGGGCAGGAGTAGGGAGTCGTTGATGAACCAGCGAGACGTGTTTGTCATTGTTATTGTCATTACGGTCGTGATGTTCTTTTTGCTCGGAGCGCTCGCCGCGGCTCTGCTGGGCATGATCGCCGCGCCGTCGTTCGTGCTGGCGTGGCTGAACGCGATGTTTGGCGCGACCCCCAAGGTGTTCTGGTACATATCGCGCATGTCGGGCCTGATGGCATACTTCCTGGTGTGGCTGTCGGTCATGCTCGGCCTGTCGGTGACGAACAAGCTGGGGCGGCTCTGGCCGGGCGGTCCAGCTGTGGTAGACCTGCACCAGTTCACAAGCCTGCTCGCGCTGTCGTTCGTGGCCGTCCACATCGTCGTGCTGCTCGGCGACCAGTACATCGGCTATAGCCTGTCCCAACTGCTCATCCCGTTTGCCAGCGCCGAGTACCGCCCGTTCTGGGTCGGCCTGGGGCAGCTCGCGGCCTACATCGCCATTCCGGTGTCGGCGTCGTTCTATCTCCGCAAGCATATCGGCTATGCCATGTGGCGCACGATTCACTATGGGACGTTTCTGCTGTACGCGCTGGTGACGGTTCACAGCCTGATGTCGGGCACCGACACGCAGAACCCTCTGATGCTGATGATGTATGCCGTGACGGGCATCAGCGTGCTGGTGATGCTACTGTACCGCGTGCGCGTTGCCTCTCTCAGCCCGCGTCGCGCATGAAAATCGCTGTCACCCAGAGCGAAGCGAAGGGTCTCCCGTCCAGGGGATGCTGAGCGGAGCGAAGCATGACAAGTCGAGGCTAATTTCAGGGTGGGCTTTTGGGGGATGGCCCTGGGCGGAGCGAGCGGCGCTAAGGGTTAGCGGAAACACTCAACTGCGCCCAGGTTTGAATATAGAGGCGTCTGGCTGAAACTTGGCCGACGCCTCGTCGTGTTATAATATATGCTTTGGCAGGAGTTGTACGTCGCCGCTGTTCGTGAACCCGCTCAGTTTCAGAGAGTCACAACCAGGAACTCGCCGCATGCTCCGTCTGCTCGCCATCATCGCCGCCGCCCTCGCCCTCGCCCTCGCCGCGTCTTACACGCCTCTTCTAGCCGCCACACCTGGCGAGGGTGACCCGCCCGTGTCCCTCGCGCCCGAACCGACCCCGGCCCCGCCCGCCGTGCCCCCGTCCGCCCAGGCATCCCGCGCGCTCTGGCGCGAGCTGCCGCTGGAGGCGCTGTCGCCGGAGGCCGTGGACTTCCTCGGCCAGCGCGCTGGCAGCGTGGGGGTGGCGGTGATCGTGCCTGAGAAGCACGCCATCTACACCGCGAACGGGCACGAGCGCTTCCATCTCGCCAGTGTGGCGAAGGTCCTGATCATGCTCACGCTGCTGGACAAAGCCGCCGCGGAGGGGCGTGATCTGACCGCCGAAGAGATGGAACACCTGGAGCCGATGATCGTCCTTAGCTCCAACGACGACGCTGACGCCCTGTGGTCATCGGTTGGTGGCGCGGAAGCCATCAAGGGGTATCTGGCGGCCCACTCCCTGCGCGAGACGGAGCCGGACGAAGACGGCTACTGGGGGGAAACCGAGGCGTCGCCGGAGGATGTAGCGCAGCTCCTGGCGGGTCTGATTGAGAGCGAGGGGATTGATGAGCAGTACCGCTCGATTGCCGTGGGCCTGATGCTCCAGGCCGTGGACTGGAGCGGCGGCTGGGGCGCAGTATCGGGTATACCGGAGGCCCCCGCGCTCAAAGTGTATACGGGGGCGAAGGACGGCTGGTATCCGGCCGACGAGGGCTGGTGGGTGAACAGCGCCGGCTTCATTCTGCCGGACCACGCCCGGCCGCCCTACGCGCTCGCCATCCTCACCAATGGGCAGCCGAGCGTCGAGTACGGGGCGACGACTGTTCACGAGATCGCCGCCCACATCCACGAGCAAATGATGCGCTAACCCCGCGTTCCACTTGAGGCGGGCATTTCGTGGTAGCTCCACAGCATAGCGTGGAAGAGCCGAATTCACCCTCTGCTCCCCCCGCCGGCGGGGGGAGCAGAGGGGGGTCTCCACGCTATCGTGTAGAGCTACCCATTTCGTCGTGAAGACTGATGAATATCAACCATTTGTTGCCGCAATAGGGCTGGCGCTGGCGTAGGGGCAGGTTTCAACACCTGCCCCTACTTCCTTGTGTAGGCTACTAAAGGGCCGCAACGCGCGCGGGCAACACGATTTCGGCGGAGCGCTGCTGCGCCGCCGAGGCTTGCAGCGCCGCCAGGATCGCCGTCACCTCGATGCTTTGCTCCGCCGTCGTGCGCAACGGCGCTTCGCCCCGAATGGCGGCGACGACATTCGCCAGCTGCCGCGACTGCCCCGTCTCGCCGGCCGGCAGGTGCGGCATTGCGGGGAATGACTCGGTTGGCTGGCCGGCGTAGTCGTGATACACGCGGAGCGGCGGCGCGGTGGAGCCGAAGCGGTCGGGGAAGTACAGCTCTGCCCCGGCGTCCGTGCCAAGCACCTGGAGGCGCTCCTCCGACGGGACGTGGGCGGCCCAGCTAATGTCCACCATGAGCGTTGCGCCGTTGTCGAAGCGCACCATGCCCGCCGCCAGGTCGTCCACGTCGAAGCGCGCCCCATCCGGGATCTGCCCGGCCGACGGCGCGTCCACGCCCCAGCCGCCCAGCCCCAGGCCGCGCGGCCCAAACTCGCTGTACGTCGCGCCCATGACGCTCACC
This sequence comes from Anaerolineae bacterium, assembly GCA_046328525.1. Classification (GTDB taxonomy): domain Bacteria; phylum Chloroflexota; class Anaerolineae; order Epilineales; family JAHCIE01; genus JBDHWG01. The sequence continues at coordinate 16,748 of JAXLWK010000011.1, read as the reverse complement.
GGGCGCGGGCTTCCCATAAGCCACACCGCCAGGTCCACCATGTGGACGCCAATATCGAACAGCGCGCCGGCGCCGGCCAGGTCGCGGTTGGTGAACCAGGAGCCGAAGCCGGGGATGCCGCGGCGGCGGAACAGCGTTACCTTGGCGTAGTAGACGCGGCCGAGCTGGCCGGTCTCGATGATGCGCTTGAGAAGCTCGGCCTCCGGGCGGAAGCGGTTGTGGACGCCGATGGTCAGCAGGCGATTGTTGCGCTGCGCGGCATCGGCCATCGCCTGGGCATCGGCGACGGTCAGGGCCATGGGCTTCTCGCACAGGACGTGCGCGCCGGCGTTGAGGGCATCTACGCTGACCGGCGCGTGGTAGAGGTTGGGCGTGCCGACGATGACGAGATCGGGGGCGACCTCGCGCAGCATGGCGACGTAGTCGGTGTACGTCGCGGGGATGTCGAACGCGCGCGCCACCTCGGCGGCGCGGGCGGCGTTCACGTCCACAACGGCAACGACCTGGGTGTCGGGGTTGTGCTTCAGGGCCGGCAGGTGGCCCTTGGTGGCGACGAATCCGGCGCCGATCACGGCGACGCGGACGGGGGATTGGGACGATCTGGCAGACACGATAGCTCCTGGATCGCGAATGATTGGCGCCCCTCTTCAGCCAGCCTGTGCCGCCAGGTGTCCCTCGATGAGGGCGACGATGGCGTCTGCATCGGCTTCGACTTCGATGGGGTGGTTGGCATAGTGGGACTGGAGACGGCCGCTTTTTTCAATGACGGTGGTTTCGGTCACATAATCCTCGTGCAGCTCGCCGAGATGGTAGCGCACGGTGTAGTCCGGGTCTTTCAGGACGTGGCCGGTGAGCAGGGCCACGACATCCTCATCTTTGTCAATCGGGGCGTCGGTGCCTTCGTGCAGCAGCCGCCGCAGGCCGGCCAGGGTTGTCGCCGACGCCGGCTCGCAGCCGATGCCGTCCAGGCCGATGATAGCCTTGGCGTCGGCAATCTCCTGCTCTGTGACCTCAGTCACCCACCCGTCCGTCCAGTCCATGGCGCGCTTGGCCTTCTTCCACGACACCGGCCGTCCGATCTTGATGGCCGTCGCCAGGGTGCGCGCGTAGACCGTGACGAGGCGGTCGGGGTCGGGGCTGATCAGGGTTCGATAGAGCGGGTCGGCGCCGGCCGCCTGGACGATGGTGATGCGCGGCATGCGGTCAATGAACCCCAGGTCGTACAGCTCCTTGAAGCCCTTGCCGAGCGCCGACGAGTTGCCCAGGTTGCCGCCTGGCACGACGATGCGGTCGGGCACGTGCCAGTTGCGCTGGTCGAGCAGCTCGATGGCGATGGTCTTCTGCCCCTCGAGGCGGTAGGCGTTGACCGAGTTGAGGATGTACATCCCGACACGCGGCGCGACCTCGCGCACAAGTTGCATGGCCGCGTCAAAGTCGCCGCGCACCTGGAGCGTCAACGCACCGTAGTCGAGGGATTGGGACAGTTTGCCGAACGCGACCTGCCCTTCCGGAATGAACACCACGCCGAGCATCCCCGCCCGCGCCGCGTAGGCGGCCATGCTCGCCGAGGTATTGCCGGTGCTGGCGCACGCCACGACGCGCGCGCCGAGGACCCGCGCCTGAGTCACGCCGGTGGTCATGCCGTTATCCTTGAACGAGCCGGTCGGGTTGTAGCCCTGGTGCTTGAAGCCCAAGCGGCTCAGCCCGGCGTAGCGCGCCGAGTGCGGCGCGTCCAGTATCGGCGTGTTGCCTTCCGGGTACGTCACGATTTGCTGCTCGTCGTCGTAGAAGGGGATCAGCTCGCGGTAGCGCCACACTCCGCTGACGTCAATGGGCGCGTCGGACAGGCGGCGCTGGCGGAACTGGTGGCGGGCGGCGTCGGGATCCAGCCCGCTGAAGTCGTAGACGACATCGAGGATGTCACCACACGTGGGGCAGGCGTAGATCGCGCCGCTGTTGGATGGAATGCGAGCGCCGCAGGAGATACACTGGAGAACGGCTCGGGACATAGACGACCTTCTTTACAGAGGTTTGCGCGCGATGATGAGGAAAGCGTTGCCCTCGCGCGGCGGGCGGGCGTAATCCATGTACGCCAGGCCCAGGGAGACGGGGAACGTCGCCAGGGCGACCGCGTAGCGCAGCGCCGGGCGATCCCAGTAGAGCATGTTTAGCTCGAAGGCCAGCTCCCCCGGCGGGCCAAACGTGCCGCTGATAGAGAGGATGTCGAAGCCGGCGCGGGGCAGCTTGTCGCGGATCTCCGCCTCCGTGTACTCGTCCCGCACGTGGTCGTGCACCTCGAAGCGTCGGAAGCGCGGGAAGAATCGCTGCGCGACCTGGTGGCGCTTGGGGAGGTGCAGCACTAACCAGCCGCCCGGCCTCAGCCAGCGATACATGTTGGCGAGTACAACCTCATCCTCGACGATGTGCTCGAGCACGTCGCCGCTCAGGATAAGGTCGAAGGACGCGGGCGGCTCCGCGTGCGTCACAAGGTTGTCCACGGATAGGCGCACGTTGGTCAGCCCCTCGGCCTCAATGATGCGGCGGCTATCGGCGACGAAGGCCGGCTCCATCTCGACGCCCACGCAGCGCCAGCCAGGATGTCGCTGCGCCAGGTTGAGGATCGCGTAGCCGCGCCCGGAGCCGGCCTCCAGCACCGCGGCGGAGGGGGTCAGCGGCAGCCCCTCGACGGCGCGCAACACATGGCCGACGCGGATGCGGGCGTGGGTGCTGAGCGGGCCGAGGGCGGTGTAGAACGCCTTGAACGCGGGGTTGCGCTGGGCGTGGCGCTGCTCGCGCCCGATGTACATGTAATCCAGGAAGTTAAGGCTCAAAGGTTAGTCTCCGATGGCAGCTTGCTCAAGTATACCACGCTTGTGGGCGCGGTTGAACTTCTGCGTACTCTATGATTAACGCAGCGCGGGGGGAGAAGTTACCGGCGCGAGGCGGGCGGATCGCACGCGAGGCGATAGACGGCGCCGGCGCACCAGGTCAGCTTGGCGAGGTAGACGCCCGGCCACACGCCGCGCCGCCGCAGCGCCGGGTTGCGGGCGATGCGCAGCGTGACTGCCGCCGCCATGAACGGCGACGCCAGGGCGAGGGGGGCCGGGTGCAGGAGGAACGGCGGCAGGGCGTAGTCGCCCCAGCGCGGGTCGAGCTTCTGCGAGCAGTAGCCGATGTTCCAGGCCTTGGCGAGGATGGACTTGAGCGTGGCGCGCTGGTGGCGGTGTTCGACCGTCAGGGTGGGGTCGAAGTGCAGGACGTAGCCGGCGCGGCGCAGGCGGAGGCACAGGTCCGTGTCCTCGCCCGCCGCCTTGCCGAAGCTCTCGTCGAACAGCCCCGACCGATATAGGGCCGAGCGGCGCACGGCGAAGTTGAGCGTGGGCAGCATGGCGCGCTCGCCCGGCGGCGTGGAGACGGCGACGGTGTAGAAGTTGCTGACGTTGTCGCACACGGTCCAGTACGGGTCATCCCACGGCCAGGCGATGCCGCCGCCCACCGCCGCCACATCCCGGTTGGCAAACCACGCCGCAATACGCGCCAGCCAGTCTGGACCGGGGATGCCGTCCGAATCGAGGAACACCACCACGTCGCCAGAGGTGGCGCGGATGCCCAGGTTGCGGTTGCGGGCCGCGCTGGTCGGCCGCCCCGTGTTCACCTCGCGGGCGAAGGGGAAGCGCGCCACATAGCCGTAGCGATCCTGCCCGACGACGACCACTTCCAGGTCATCCTTCGGCCACGTCTGCGCATCCAGCGCCGCGAGCGTCCGGTCAAGGACCGGGGAGTTGAGATTGGGGATGACGACGGATAATCTCATGACAGCTCAAGGCCGGGGATGAATGGAGGCATCGAGGAACTCTTCCAGGTGGGCACGCGCCAGCGCGCCGAGGCGCGGCAGGTCATAGCGCGCGGCGAACAGGCGGCGCCCGCCGTAGGCCAGGGCTGCCCGCAGCGGCGCGTTGTCGCGCAGCGCCAGGATCGCGTCGGCGAGGGCGTCGGGGTCGGACGATGGGACGAAGTACACCTCTGCGCCGTGGCGGAAGGCATCGGCGGCGGCGGGCGTGCGGCCCGTGATGACCGGCTTGCCCATCGCCATGCCCTCGAAAATCTTGTTGGGGATCGTGACCTGCCCCTGGAGCTGGCTGCCGAAGACGCCGAGGCACACGTCGGCGTCGGCGATGCGCTCGCGCAGGGCCTCTCGCGGCACGCGGCCGGTGAACTCGACATTCGTCAACGCCATCTCGCGCGCCAGGCGCTCCGTCTCCTGGCGGGCGTGGCCGTCGCCAATGAACGTGAACTGAACGTCGGGGTGGGTGCGCAGACGGTCGGCGGCCTGCACGATCCAGCGCGTGCCGTGCAGCGGGATGAACAGGCCGTGGTAGACGACGCGGAAGGTCGGTCGGCGCGACGCGGCGTGGGCCAGGTAGTCGGGGGCGGGGTAAAAGTAGCGCGAGTCGGAGCCGGTAGGGATCAGGCGGAACTTGTCCGCCGCGATGCCGTAGAGGCGCTGGTGGACGCCGACGTACTGCCGCGTGTCAATCCACAGACCGTCGGCCATCCGCAGCGCCGCGCCCTCCACAGCGCGAATCGCCCGGTCGCGCGCGTCCCCCGGCTGGAACAGGCCGCGCTCCTTGCTGATGACCCAGGCCGACATGAACACGTCGAAGATGAGGGGGCGGCGGCTGAGGCGGCTCAGGATGCGCGCCAGGAACACATCCACCAGGCTGCCGTACAGCGCCAGCATGACGTCGTAGTCCCCGACGCGCCGATACTGGCGGATCAGCGCGGCATACGTCTCGAGGACGCGCCGAGCGAAGGTCGGGCTGAGCGCACCGCCGCGCATTGCCGCGACCTTGTCGTCGGTGTCGCGCCAGAGGGCCGCGCGGCACTCGACGACGTCAACCCCGCTCAGCCGCAACCCATCCAGGAGGGTGCGATTGCGGCTGTAAGCCGGGTCGTAAGCGCCGAAGGCAAGGACGCGCATGGGGCGAGGCACGGCTATGGGTAGATCTTCTCCAGCATGCGCGGGTACGGGATAGTCTCGCGGACGTGTTCCAGGCCGCACAGCCAGGCGACGGTGCGCTCGATGCCGAGGCCGAAGCCGCTGTGCGGGACGGAGCCGTACTTGCGCAGGTCCAGATACCACTCGTAGGCTTCGCGCGGCAGGCGGTGCTCTTCGAGACGCTGCTCCAACAGCTCGAGGCTCGTCATGCGCTGGCCGCCGCCGATAATCTCGCCGTAGCCCTCCGGGGCGAGTAGGTCGGCGGAGCGGCAGACCTCGGGCCGACCCTCGACAGGCTCCATGTAGAACGCCTTGACCTGGGTCGGGTAGTGGTAGACGAACACCGGGCGGTCGTACTGCTCCGAGATGGCCGTCTCGTGGGGCGCGCCAAAATCCTCCCCCCACGGGAAGTCGGGGAAGCCGTTGTTTTGCAGGAAGTCCACGGCGTCGTCGTAGCTCAGGCGCGGGAACGGCGCGACAATCGCTTCGAGCTTGCTGACGTCGCGCTCGATGGTTTGTAGCTCGATGCGGTTCTTCTCCAGCACCTGTTGGGCGACGTAGCTGACCATGCCCTCGGCGACATCCAGGTAGTCTTCGAGGGTGGCGAAGGCCATCTCCGGCTCGACCATCCAGAACTCGGTCAGGTGGCGGCGCGTCTTGGACTTCTCGGCGCGGAACGTCGGCCCGAAGCAGTACACCTTGCCGAAGGCCATGATGTTGGCCTCGTTGTAGAGCTGGCCGCTCTGCGTCAGGTAGGCCGGCGTCCCGAAGTAGTCGGTCTCGAACAGGGTGGTGGTGCCTTCCACGGCCGCTGGAGTCAGGATGGGCGTGTCCACCAGGATGAAGCCGTGATCGTCGAGCCAGTTGCGGATGGCGCTGATGATCGTCGCCCGAATGCGGATAATGGCGTGCTGCCGCGACGAGCGCAGCCAGAGATGGCGGTTCGCCATGAGGAAGCCCGTGCCGTGCTCCTTCGGCGTGATGGGGTAGTCCTGCGCCATCTGGACGATCTCGAAGTCGCTCAGGTCCAGCTCGTAGCCGCTGGGCGAGCGCGGGTCCTCGCGGACGCTGCCCGTGGCGATCACCGACGACTCCTGGGTGACGTGACGCGCGGCCTCGAACGCAGCCTCGGGCATGTTCTTCTTGAACGCGACGGCCTGGATCGAGCCGCTGCCGTCGCGGAGCTGGATGAATTGCAGGCGGCCTTTGTCAGTGCGATTGTAGACCCACCCTTTGAGGGTGATGGTCTGGCCGAGGGATGGGCCGATGTCGGAAATGCGAACGGTGGGGGCCACGGGCTGTCTCCTCCCAGGCAGTTAAAGTAATCGGGAACGAATCTCGGACGGGACCAGAGTCTCAAGCTCTGGATATGTTTCCAGCAGGCGGGCGATGTCCGCCAGGTCTTTCTGCCGCTTGCTCGGCCGGCGCGTCGGGTCCTGCGCTGCCCAGACCTTGCCACGCATGACATCTTCGACGCTGGCGACAGGGAGCGTGAGACCCAACACGCGCTGCGGCGCGGCGCGGGTGACGAAGTCGCCATAGCGCGGGTCGGTCTGAATCTGGATGCGCAGGTCAGAGCCGGGCAGGGCCACGTTGAGGCTATGCGGGAACGGGCGCACAACAAACTCGCTCGCCAGGAGCGCTTCCGCCTGGGCAATCTGATCTACGGCCACGACCATGTCGAGATCGAGGCTGACCAGCGGCTCGACATAGGCATTGACGGCCTGGCCGCCGATAATGCAGAACCGGATGCCGTTGTCCGTCAGAAGCGCGATGACGCGCTCAAGCAGGTCTGCCTGGTCCATGGTGACCGTCTTCCAGAAGGTAAGCGCATCCATGAGCGCTACTGCGCCGCCTCAGCCAGTGCGGGTGTCGGGCGGACGGCGAATCGTAGCAGTGCGCCGACGTTGCCGAGGGCCTGCAGCCGGGGCATGGCGGTGGGCGCCGCGATGATGCGCACCTCGGCGTCTTGCTCCAGCGCCTGTTCCACCACGTCGGACACGATGTCTGCCACGGCGACCAGCCCGCCGCCGCAGTCCTCGCAAGCGGACCGGCCGGTGTCCGTGGTCAGCGCCGCGCAGTCGAGGCAGCGCTGGCCCGGCGCTGCCAAGTCCTCGTTCAAGATCAAGGTGAGCACCTGACCCTGGCGCAGGGCGGCCAGGGTATCCACCAGGCCGGCCACGCCCATGTCGCGCTGCCCCACCTCGGCTTCGACGCGCTCCACCAGCGCGACCTGCTGCTGCGTGTCCAGGGCGCGTAGGATAGGCCGCGTGCGCTCCTGCACCGTCTTCGGGCTGGCGGAGATGGGGGCGCTGAACGTGGCGACCAGGCGCTCGCGCAGATAGGGGTGCAGGCAGGATTGGAACTCGTTCACGACGGGCTCGGTGCCGCCGACCAGCAGATGCTCGAACGGCGTCTGCTGGAAGATCGTGAACGTCATGTCGGCCGTCTCCTTGAGGTGCTGGTGAACGGCGTCATTGCGGCGGCGCTGGAGGTTGGCCTGGGACCAGCCGCCCTGGTCGTGTCGGCGCGGCACGTCGGAGAGGAGGTCGCCGCGCTCCTCGATCGTCTCGCCGGTGTCGCCTTGCAGGAAGAACACGCGGCCCTGATCCCGGCTGACCAGGACGACGCACTGGGGCTTGTAGCGGTCCAGCATGCGCACCAGGGGGCGCACGTAGGCTGAGAGGTCCACGCGGGCATAGTTGCCGACTCGGTTGGGAAAGGTGTATGTCTGCCAGAAATTGGCGGCTGACGATGCGAAGACGGCGAGACCCCGCCCGCCCGTCACGCGCTGGTCCCGCACAAAGGCGCGGATGCGCTCGGCATCCTCCGTCACCGATTGCCACGCGGCATCGGACCACGCGCCGCGGCCGGCGTCCAGGTCATTCAGTAGATTCTTGAGGCGAATACTCCATTTGGTTTCGTCCGGCCGGCCCTTGTCGAGATCTATGTAGAAGGACACCAACGGCGCGGCGCTATCCTGGTAGGCGGCAAGCTGCTCGATCTCGGTGCGCGTAATCACTTAATCCTCCTTTGGATTATCTAGGTTAACCCGAATCCGAAGGTATCTCGCCTCTCCGACGCTCCTCTTGCTCCAGTTTGTTGACCAGGTCCTCCACAATCGGCGGGGTGTCCGTGTCGCCTGTGAAAAGGTTCTGCGCCTTATGGGTCGCAGACTTCACGGCGCGCACAACCTTTCCGACCGGCCGGTCGGTATGTTGCCGCGCAAGGTCGGCCGCAGCGATTTCCGCATCCACCGCCTCCCCATACTCGTCCTTGAGGTCGGCGAGATGATGCATTGTCCACAGATAGAGGTCGGCTTCGGTGCGCTTCGGAAAATCCTTCAGCAGGGCCGAGTCGCGGATGGCGGCCACGGCGGGCAGGTAGACGTTCTCATACCAGCTCTGCACGGCCGCCTCATACGCGACTTCGCGGTCCTCGGCGATGCCCATGTACCAGCGGTGGGCGTCAATATGCTCCAATATCTCAGCATATCGGCCGGGCGCTGTGAACGTGATGTCGGCATCGGGAAAAAGGGCGTTGAGGCGCGTGCGGTCGAGAAAATCGGCTTTCTCCGCCGCGATGATGATCTGGTCAACGTTCATGTCGGGCGTCAGGGGGACCTGGAGCGGGATTTCCGTGACGTTGGCTTCGATCTCGGTCATGCCGTTGGCGCGCGCGACCGACACGCGGTGATTCCCATCGCGCACAAAGTAGACGTCGCCGAGCTTGTAGACATCAATGGGGGGGATGTCCTGCAGGGAATTCATCGCTTCGTCGAGCCGTCGCCAGCGCTCTTCGAGGGCCTCGTCACGCGGCAGGAACTTGCGCGTGAAGTCAAGGTAGCGTCCAACGCTGCCGACAATGGCATTCAGCGGGATCGTCGTCGTTCCCCGTTTCACTTCCGTGGCGCTGCGCAGCCGGGCGCGAACCGCGTCAAATGGCACAAGGGTGTTCGACTGGCGTGTGACCAGCCCAACCAGGTCTTGCACCGAGGCCTGCCGCCGCGCGTTCTCGAACTTGTCATACGACTGAACGGGGCTATAGGGCATTGTCCAACATCTCCTTCGGAACAGCCGGGCGTCGGCCAGACGGGCCACGCGGCCGGGCAGTTGGAGCGGGAGTTACCCCTAGTATAGCCATTTTGATGCGTCGCACCAAAGAACCTGACGGTCGGGTTACTCCGCCCCCTCTTCCGGCTCGCCTCGCAGGACACGCAGCCGCCGGACCACGGCGACGTTGGTCAGCAGGGCGAAGATGGCGGGCACGATGACGAGCACCGGCAGCAACGCCAGGGCGGCCTCGACAAAGACGCCGGCTAGAATGACCACGCCGAGCACCAGGACGAAGATCAGCAGCGTCAGCGCGGGCATGCTCAGGGCCATGATCGCGCCGTTGCGCAGCGCGTGCCAAATGTTCGGGCGCTCCTGCTCCATCAGCATCGGGAAGGCGTAGAACTGCGTCCACAGCCAGAACACCAGGATGACGACCCACACGACGGAAATGATGAGATTGAGCGGCGGCGGTAAATTGACATAAAACTCAATGTCCACAATGGCGATGACCACGGCCAGCCCGTTGAGGATGCCCAGCCCCCAGGCGGGCATCGCGTAGCGGCGCATGGCCTCGAACATCTGCGCCGTCCGCGCCACCAGCCCGTTCGCCAAACGGTTGGTAACGTAGTACACGCCGGCCGTCGCGGGCGATGTCGCGGCGATGAGCATCAGGAGGGCAGGGATGGGCGAGCCACTGATGGCAAAGACGATCAGGGGGGGGATAAAGCTGATGCAGGCCCACAGCAGGCTGACTATAAAGATCACAAACAGGTCGTCCCAGAGGGTACGCGCTGTCACTCGCAGCACACGGCCCACGCCGGGCATGGCGGCTCCTTCGTCTCGGCGCGAGAGGGAGAGGTCAGGCTACGATCCAAGTTTGGCCCATGTCGCTCCCAGATGCAAATGGAAGCGCGGGACGCAAACGCCCCCGGCGGCGCAGGCTGCCGGGGGCGTCCAGAGATACGGCGCGATCGCCTAGTGACCGATGGCGATGCGCCCATCCACGTGCGGGCTGGCAGCGCCACGGTTCGTCAGCCATTTCGCTGCCATGCTCGCCATAGGCTCATACGTCAGGAAGCCTCGGCCACGCTCGAACAGGGGCGTGAAGCCAGGGTGCATGTAGAGGCTGTCGGTCAGGGCGACGTGGTACCAGGCGTTTTCCCACACCGGCTCCCCCGTATCGGAGCGCGTCAGGCGCACGATGCGCTGCCCGGCCGGCGCGGCCGGATTGTAGACCAGGCGCAAGCCGGACAGGTGCAGCCACGCGCCGCCGTCCTGATTGATCTGGCTGAGGCTGTATTCGATAATCGCTTTCAGGTCGTCGCCGCGAATGTCCAGGGTAATCGGCTTCTGAGTCGGGCCGAAGGCCGCCGTCATCTGCCCGGCGCGCACCATTCCGGACGGGAGGCTGGCGTTGAGTCCGGCGCTGTTGATGAGGCCAATCTGCACGTTGTATTGGGAGCGCAAAATGTCGGCCGCCAGGTTGCCCAGCGCGCTCTCGGCGAAGTCCACCTGGGTCGCCGGCGACATCAGCATGCCCACGACGGTGGAGTCGTCCACGGGGGCGAATGCCGCCGGCGGTCCGGCTGCGACCTGGGGCGCGGCGGCCGGGGCGTCGGGGGCGGCGGCTGGGGCGACGGCTGCCGCCGAATCGCCGGCCAGCGCTGCCAGCCGATTGGCGCCGCCGTCTACCGTGATCAGCCCGCCGAGAACGTCGTTCGGGTCAATGTCGTAGCGGATCGTCACGTCCAGCCAGCGCGATCCCTCGCGGAATAGGGCGGCGCCGTCCGGCATCCAGACGTCAATGAGATTGTTGCCTACCCCACCCCCCCGGTCATAGCAGGCCACCAGGCCGACATCCGGGATCTCGAAGACTGTGCCGAACGGGTAGGCGCGGCCGCAGGCGGCAATGCCGACCTGCACGAGTTTGCCGCTGGCGGTCACGCCGTTGCAGGTCTTATACGGGCGAATCGTGGAGTCGCACGTGTGGTAGTTCGTGACGCGCATGCGCACAATCTCATTCGGACTGGCGGCAGCGCATGTCGAAGCGAAAACGACGAGCAGCAGCAGGGCGAGACCTAACGGTCGCATCAGTACCCCCTTTAGGTGAGCCGCCGGCGCTTGCATCCTGAAGCAAGAACGCCGACAACGGTCAGGCGAACAGCCTGCCGTGTCGGCAGTCATACATTCGGTATGGCGCACAGTTGACTATCTAACGGGACGGCGGTGTCTATGGCTCTCATAAGCGGCGGCGTGTTCAGCGGTGAAAGCGGCCGCTGATGGGCGCAGAGTATAGCAGACACCGGAATGCGAGTCAAGTTCGCAACTACTATATACGTCCCTGCATGGGAAAAGTTACGGCCAATTCGGCGATCTTGTAAGGGAAAGCCATGCGTCTGCATCCTAAAATAGAGTAGCCGGGTGCACACGCACCCGGCTACGGAATCATCGCAGGCAAAAAGGGGCCTTAGTCGCGGGAACCGGACTGCTGCTTCCACAGCTTGCGCTGTAGCTTGCGGGCCGCCTTCTGGCGCTCGCGGCGCCGCTGCTCGCTCTTGCTGACGAACCACTGGCGGCGGCGATACGCGCTCAGCACGCCCGTCTTCGTGACTTCCTTGCGGAAACGCTTCAGCAAACTCTCGAAACTCTCGCCCGATCGCAAATCAACCGACATGCACTCTCACCCCCTTTCGGAGCAGAAAGTATAGCATAGCCGGGGCGCGGCGTCAAACTCGGTAGCTCTACACGATAGCGTGGAGACCCCCCTCTGCTCCCCCCGCCGGCGGGGGGAGCAGAGGGGTGAATTCGGCTCTTCCACGCTATACTGTGGAGCTACCTCAAACTCTTTGGGGTGTCGCATCGGGCGACCGTTATGCTATAATTTGGGGTGGAGCAAACCGAATCTGCAAGCGAAATCGGCGCACACTATGCGCCTGGAGAAGAATAATATGGCTACGACAGAGTTTGAAAAGGCCCTGAGGCGTGTGTCCGATTTGAGCGGGCCGCTGGACACCATGGCGCTATTTGGTTTGTCGAATGCGCGGCGCGGCGACGTTGCCCTGTTCGGCGAGCACTGGCCGACGATCCCCGTCGAGCGGCGGCGCGAGATCATGGCTGATCTGGGCGCGCTGAGCGCCGAGAGCTTCGAAGTCGAGTTCACACCACTCTTCCGAGTCGCACTCGACGACACCGACGCCGAGGTGCGGGCAAAGGCTATCGAGAACCTGTGGGAGGACGACGATCCTGTGCTGGCTCCGCGCTACGTCAGCCTGCTCGGCCACGACGATAGCCCTGCCGTGCGCGGCGCCGCCGCCAACGCGCTCGGCAAGTACATGTACCTGGCCGAGATGGAGGAGCTTGACCCGAAGCTGGCCGCCGACATTCGCCAGGCGCTTCTGGAGTCAGTCCGCAATCCGCTGGAGATCACCGACGTTCGGCGCTACGCGGTGGAGTCGCTTGCGTTCCTCGGCGACGACGAGGTGCGCGGCGTCATCGAAGACGCCTACAACACGTCGAGCGAGCAGATGCAGGCCAGCGCGATGCGCGGCATGGGCCGCAGCCTCGACCCCTACTGGTCCGGCCTGGTGCTGATGGAGCTGTCCAACGCCGACCCCCGCATCCGCCAGGAAGCCATCTGGGCCAGCGGCGAGCTGGAGCTGAAGCAGGCCGTCCCGACGTTGGTGGACATGCTCGAAGAGCCGAACCGCGACCTGCTCATCGGCGTCATTCAGTCGCTCGGCCGTATCGGCGGCCCTATCGCCCGCCAGGCGCTGGAGCTTGTTGCGGAGAGCGAGGACGAGGAGATCGCGGAGGAGGCGGAAGACGCGCTGTCGGAGCTTCTGTTCAACGAGGGCGAGGACTGGCTGGAGTACGAGTTCAACGCGACGGCCCTGGCCGAACCCGACGACTCCGGCATGGAGGATCTCGACCTCACCTGGGACTACGACGAAGACTGAGCGAAGCCCATATGACCTTTGGGTCACCTCGACGTATGAAAATGTCATGCTGAGCGGAGCGGAGCATCCCCCGGCGCTCCGGGAGGCCCTTCGCTCCGCTCAGGGCGACAGCTGCTCCGTCTTCCGCGCAGGCTGCACGGAAAGTGTCGCTGTTGCGGTCTGGCCGACGGCAGGCGGCGCTTGGGTTCGAGACAGGGCCGGGCGCTGCGGCCGTCCACGCGGCCCGCGCCGCCTGCCTAGCCTGTGATTGTCTCCGTTCTCCTCGGCGTTATCGGCCCGGTGTTTGTCATCATCGGCGCCGGCTACGTCGTCGGCCGCACCGTCGGGCTGGACCGCCGCGCCCTCGGCCGAAGCGTCCTCTACGTGTTCGCGCCGGCCCTCGCCCTCGACTCCCTCACCCGGACCACCCTCAGCAACGCCGAGCTGGGCCAGATCGTCGGGTTCGTGTTCCTGGCGACCGCCATTCTCGGCGCGATCGTTTGGGGCGGGGCGCGGGTTGCGCGGATGCCGATCGTTCGGATGGACGCCCTGCTGCTTTCGACGCTCCTCATGAACGCCGGCAACTATGGCATCTCGGCCAGCCTGTTCGCCTTCGGCCAGGCCGGGCTGGATCGCGCGGTCGTCTTCTTCAGCATATCCCAGGTGGTGATGTACACGCTGGGGGTGTTCCTCGCGTCCCGCGGCCAAGAGACGGCGCGGCAGGCGCTCATCAACATCCTCCGGCTGCCTGTCTTCTGGGCGCTGCTGTTGGGGCTTGTCATCCGCGAGATGGGCTGGACGCTGCCTGACCTGCTCGCCAAGCCGGCGGCCCTCGCCGGCGCCGCCGCCGTGCCGGTGCTGCTCGTCTCCCTCGGCGCGGAGATGGGCAAGATTCAGGGGATACGCGATTGGCGCGGGGCGGGCATCGCGACGGCCATCCGCCTCGGCCTGTCCGTGCCGGTGGCATTCGTCGCCGGGCGAGCGCTCGGCATCACCGGCGTCACGCTCTCGGTGTGCGTGCTGCAATTCGCCATGCCGACCGCCGTGACCCCGCTTGCTCTGGCGCTGGAGTTTGGCTCCGACGCGGAGTTCGTCACAGGGGCCATCTTCGTCAGCACTCTCGCCAGCGTCGTGACGCTCACCCTATTGCTCACGTTCCTGCACTGAACGAGCACCTCATGGGGATGACATATGCTTGTTAAGCAAAGTCACCTGGAGTACAATCTCTTCCTGTCGGAACTAGCCCTCGACCTCGTTTGCACGGATAACTCGGTCTGAGACTTTATGGGGAGCGAACGATGGCCTCGATTGTCCTGGAACTGCCTGAAGAGGTGTTTTCCTCATTGAGACGCTCGTCGGACGAATTTGTGCGCGAGATGCGCCTGGCGGCTGCTATCCATTGGTACGAGCGCGGCGAGCTATCGCAAGAAAAAGCGGCGGGACTGGCGTTTCTTTGCCGAAATCGGGGTCAGCGGAGCGCGTCGAGCGCTTGCTGCGCGCGGGCCATGCCGGGATGGTCGCTGAGCGCCTTCTGGAATGCGTCGCGCGCCGCGCTCCTGTTCCCAAGACCCTGGTACGCCAGGCCCTGGTAGTAGTGCATCTCCTCGTGAATCGGCGCCTGCGCCAGCACCGTCTGCGTCAGGTCCAGCAGGCGCTGCCAACGGCCGAGCTTCGCCAGCGCCTCGAAATGTCCGAACTGATACCAGTAGAAGCGCTTGGGCAACCCCAGCGAGTACCCCTTCTCGTAGGCGTCTAGGGCCTCCTGGGGACGCTCCTGCGCCATCAGCGCGTCGCCGAGGGCGAACCACGTGCGACCGTCGCTGGGAAAGCCCTCGATATTCGCCCGCGCCGCCGCCTCCGCCCGGACCCACATCTGCGTGTCGTCGGCATCCGGACCGAGAATCGCCCGCACCAGCGGCGCTTGCTCTGGCCGGTAGACCGGGATGAACTTGCGCAGGTTGTTGAACTCGCCCCACCGCGCTTCCCAGTCTTCCCACGTCCAGCGCTGATCCGGGCCGTAGAACGAGTCGTCGAACGTGACCGTGCCCCGCTCTTTGTTGAACCCGGTGGCCAGGCGGTAATGCCCCATCCCACCGTCGTCCAGCATCCACTGCTCCACGATGACGGGGATGTCGTTGCTGAGGAACCACATGATGGTGTCGCGGTTCCCGTTCACGCGCACCTGCGCGTCCAGCCCCTGCGACTTGATGTAGCCTACGATCTCCTCGGGGCTGACGTTGGCGTCTTTGGGGTTGGGCTTGAGCTTCGCGGCAATATCGAAGCCGCTCATGGTGATGCCGTAGTCGCTGATCGCCATGGCCGTCGTCGTCGGGCCGCAGTTGTTCCAGCCCTGGTACTGATGCTTCACATCGAACAGGTACTGTTTCGGAAGGAGCGGCTTGATATTCACAGGCGCTGCGGTTGTCTCACTGACACGCTTGCGCAGCATCGGGTAGTCGTCGTCCGGGCTGGGGCCGGCAAAGGCTGTCCCGACGCCGGCCAGCATGAACAGGGCGAGCGCCGGCAATATCCAACGCGACAGGCGAGAGAGCGACATGAATCCTCCGTCAGGGGAGCAAGGAATCCGCGTATTGTTCCTGGCTGTCGTGGACGTACACCCACGTGCCGAGGTTGTCGGGTGACGATTTCACGTCCACCCGGCCGGGCGGGAGAACTGGGCCAGTCCAGGTAAACAGGAACTTGGCGTCCTCAGGTGTGAGGTTGACACAGCCGTGGCTGCGCACCTCGCCGAACTTGTCGTGCCAGTATGCGCCATGCAGCGCGTAGCTCTGGGTAAAGTACATCGTCCACGGGACTTCTTCCAGGACATACGGGTCATGGTCGGCCCAGCCGCCGGCCATGAACTCGCCAATCTTCTTCTGGTAGATGTAGAACACACCGGTCTTGGTCGGGTTCGGGTCCTTGCCGGTGGAGACGAGCGTCGCCCAAACCATCCTGTCACCTTCGTAGGCGGCGACCGTCTGATTGGTCAGATCCACGTCTACCCACTTGTCGCCCGGCCCGACCTCCGCCGGCCGCGCGGTGGTTCGCAGCAGGCGCACGTCGCTGTTCGCAACCCACCCCTGGCGGCCGATCCGCAGCCAGCCGCTGTCGTGGGCTGTGACGAACACCGGTGTATAGCGCCTAAGCTCGCCGACGGCCGTCGAAGACTGGGATGGGCTGCTGTAGACGGTCGCCCCATCGGCGATCACAAGGGCGAACTGGCCGATCTCGCTCCCATTGAAGTGATAGCCACGCAGCGGGCTGATCTCGGCCTTCTCGGTGTCGTCACCGTAGACCCAGCGGTCCCCGCTGACCCGATACCACGTCTCCCCGTCCACGATGCGCGTCTCGCGCACGCCCAGCCAGGTATCCCAATTGTCGAGGAGCTGGATGTGCCGTCCGTTCGGCTCGCTCTGGGTGTACGTGCGGTTGACGACGCGCACCCAGGTCATGAACTCGGCCGGCCAATCGGCCGCGTTCGGCGTCTTGACATCAGCACCGGGGTTTGGGCCGGGGTCAGCCGAGGCGGGAACCGCCGCGAGTAACGCCAATGCACTAATGATCGTGACGAGCAGCCATCGCCTGGACGAAAGCCAGTGTCGCAGCGCCATTCCGCCTCTATCCTCCCGGCCAACACCAACGATACACCCCATATTACGAATAGTATATTGGCGTTGTCAAGAATGAGTCTACTCTATCTTTGCACTTTGTCTATGCGGGGGCTGGGGGTTTTGGCGGTTGCCTGCCACATATCGC
>JAXLWK010000010.1:0-233736 GCA_046328525.1 Anaerolineae bacterium | reverse complement strand
ACTGCGGCCCGCCGCCCTCAAACGGCCTTTGAAACTCCTAAATGACGTGCAGCCCTTGGTGCGGGCCACCGGGCCCTTCCTGGAAGCTCGCCTCGATCAAGGACAGAGGCGATTTGACGCCCGATTGGCCGCATGCTCGCAACTCCGTTTCTGCCCGAAAAGGCCGTCGGTTTGCGGGCGCATCGCGGCCCAAGATCGGCGGCGGCAACACTTATGATATGCGTTGCCGCCGCCGGGTCAAGCCGACGCCGCGGTTGGTGGATGGATTTGCGGAGGCTGGCCTTGCGGGGCCATGTCCGCGCCTAATCCAGGTCCGGGCAGTAGCGCCGGTACTCGCAGTCGGCGCAGCGGCCACGGCGCGGTGTCGGCGGCGGCTTGCTCTCGTGGTCGAGGGACCAGCGGATGTCCTGGATCATGCCCAGGACGGTCTGGCGCATCTCGCCACTCAGGGCGACCTGCCGCGCCGCCTTTTGGGGGACGAGGTAGACGAAGCCGCGCTCGGCGGGCTTGCTCCACTGCGCCTCGGCCAGCATGCCGTAGGCCGTCAGCTGGAGGATGTGGTTCTGGCCGACGCCGCCGGTCGTCGTCTTGAACTCGACCGGGATGACCTCGTGGGCGCGCACGATCGCCATGTCGAGCAGACCGCTGAGGCCGAGGCGCTCCGAGAACAGGTGCACGTGGAAGGCGCGCTCGCCGTCGCCGAGGCGGTAGGCGCGCAGGCTGCGGCGTTCCTCCAGCTCGCTGACGTGCTCGTGCTGCCCGTGCCCGTCGTCCATCTTGAACGTCACCGGGCGGTGCTGGACGAAGCGGCCGTAGAACGGGACGCGCGGGCAATACGCCCAGTTCTTGATGTCGGTGACGGTCAGGGTCTCAAGCGGTGTGGGCGCCGAGGTGGTAGCCATTGATAATCACCTCCTTGTGCAGCCGCTCGTCCTTCTCGTTGATGGCGAACAGGTGGATGTTCGCGTCGTACTTGCCGACGCGCCGTCGCATCTTGAGCAGCATCTCCTCCTGGCGATTGCGGCTGAGGTTGCCCATGAACGCCGAGAACTGGATGCGCTTGAGGCCGTAGTCGAGGCACGTGTCGGCGACCTTGATGCGTATCTTGGTCTCTGGAATGTCGTAGACGACGATGCACAACATGCTTCCCCCCTTCCCATGTCACCAACCCGCCACGAACGGCTGGTACGTCGGCCGCTCGCCGCGCACGAACGTCGCAATGTGCGCCGCCTGGCACGCCAGGATCGCCTTCAGCGTGTGCTTCTTGCCCTCGTACCGCTCCAGCCCCGCCTGCCGCGCCAGGACTTTCTCCGCCAGCGTGCGCCGCGTCTCCAGCGTCAGCCGTCCCTCCTCGTCCACCTCGATGGCGACGCCCTTGTTCAGCAGGCCGAACACCGTGCGATCCACCGCCGGTTGGCGAAACTCCTCGATGAGGTCGAGCACCAGGCTGGGTTTGCCGGGCCGATCCACGTGGATGAAGCCGCCATACGGGTCGAGGCCGGCGAGCAGCAGGGCGTGCTCGACCTGGGCGTACAGGATGCCGTAGCCGTAGTTGAGCGCCATGTTCACCGTATCCTGCGCCCCCTGGTGCTTCCGCCCCGGCCAGTCCAGGTCGTCGCGCAGCGCCTTGCCGACGGCGTCCCAATACGCCTGCGCCGCCCGTCCCTCGCGGTTCAGCAGCGACGGGCGCAGGTCGTCCACCGTCTCCGCCGACAGCCGGCCGATCTCGTCGGCCAGCCCCTCGATGCTAATGGCCGCGTCGCGGATGTCCTGGTACAGCGCCGCGTCCTTGCCCTTGCGGTACTTGCCCATGTACTTCAGCAGATTCGCCTGATTCTGGAGCTTGCCCCGCGCGAATGCCTTCGCCAGCGTCACGCCGCGCCCGTCGGCGAACGCCAGCAATTGCTCGCGGCGCGTCTTGACTGTCCCCGTCAGCCCGGCCGAGATCAGCGACGTCATCGGCTTGCCGGTGGACGTCAGGACGTGCAGCGGAATCCCGTGCTCCGCGCACGCCAGCGTCACATCGGTCGAGAGGCTGATGCCGCGCCCCAGCAGCACGACCGCGTCCACATCGGCCAGCGGCGCCTCCTGCACCATCTCCTTGCCCTTGCGCACCTGGAGCCGCTCACTCTTCAGCCCCAGGAACGACCCGAACTGGTCAATCACGAGCTGCATGCGGCCTCCTCGCGCGGGACTCCCCCGCGCTCCATTGCCTCCTCCGTCACCCGAATCATCCCCTCACCCTTCACCGCGTTCTTGCCCACATGGGTGATCTCGCCCCACTTCAGCCACGGCCACAGCGGCGCCCAGTCGTCCGCCGCGTAAACGACATGCCCGACGACGCCGCTGATGGACGTGTGGCCCTTCTGCCGCCCGGAGTACGCTTCCAGGTGCACCCAGCGTGTCCTCGACTCCACCGTCCGGACGCTGTCGCTCAGCCCGACGAGGCGGTAGCGCAGGTCCGCGTCCAGCGGCGTGTCGCTGAACGTCTGCGCCAGCGACGAGACACGCTCCATGAGGCGCTGGAAGAGGGCGCGGAACGGCGGCGCGGTGTGGACGACCTGCCCGCCGTGCTTGAGCCGCAGCGGCGTCAGGAAGCTCACGCGCACCGCCGCGCCCGGGGGCGGCACGGGCAACTCGGCGAGCTGGGCGTGGGTAATCGGAACGTCGGGCATCGTCACCAGGTTGCTGCCGCGTTGCAGGACAGGCTGCCCCTCACCCGTCACCCCATTGTCGGCCCAGATCTCGCCCACGGCGAACTGCCCGCGCCGCCAGCCGTTCGCCCCCGTCCGCATCCCCAGGCCCGCCTCGCCCATGCGCCCCACGGCGAGGACGACATACGGGAACAGCTGCAGGGCGTGGGCAAACATCGTCAGGCCGAACTCGAAACGGGCGCCGCCGTCGAACACGATCGTCGTCGGCGCGCCGTTCGCCCCGGCCGTCACTTCGCCGGCCAGGAGTGGTGGCTCCAGCGTGAACGGGCGCGGCACATTCTCGCCCCGGTCGGACTGCGGATCCAGCGTCGCCGCGAGATAGGCGACCGGGCAAGAGGCGAACAGGGGGCAGGTCGGGCAGCCGCCGTGGTCGAGGGCCGGCCGGTTCGCGCAAAAGCCATCAATAAGGGCGCGGAACAGCGCCCCACGCAGCGCCGAGCCGGGGAAATCCTGCACCACAATCGGCCGCGTCACCTCCGCCACAAACCTCAACCGATGCGCCGTAAACGTGTGCATGCTGTATCTCCTGAATCTAGTCGAAGGTCAAGCCTAGCTCCGCGCTGTAGGTCGCCTCCACGACAAGTGGCTCGCCGCGCTCTCGTTCGCGCAAGCGGTTGGCTCGTTTCAGGGCGTGATAGCGGCCAGAGCTGATGGACACCAGCAGCTCACTGGCGGTAATCGGGTCTTCGAGCCGTCGTTCTTGGTATTCGCCTAATAGCTGAGACGGCAAGACCTCGTAGCCGTCGAAAGCCTCGTAGAACTTTTCCTCGAGCTGCGGCGAGGCGTCGAAGGGATGCAGAGACTGGATACACGCCGCCTCGAACTCAGCGGCTGTCGCGCGATACTCCTTCGTCCAGGCGTCCGCTACGTCGCCGACGTAGATTTCGTCGAGCCAATCGCCGATGGCGCTCTCATCCACGGGCTTGCCATCCTCGCGCTCAAGGATGGCGAGCGTCCGCTGCACCAGGGTTGCATCGTAGATATGCTGCCCGTCGTCCGGGCAACGGTAGACATACACCGGCGCGAGGCCGGCCTGCTGGCGCCGCCGGTTGATGCGCCCGAAACGTTGCACCAGCGCCTCTAGCGGAGCCGGGTCCGTGTAGATGGTGTCGAGGTCAATGTCGAGGCTCACCTCCACCGCCTGGGTTGCGACAAGCACAATCGCCCGGCGCTGCCGGCTGTGGGAGCCGGATGTCTCGCGGATGATGCGCTCCTTCGCGCTGCGATCGCGCATGTTGAAGCGGCCATGCAAGAGGACGACCTCGGTGTTCGACGATACGAGGCGCGCACATAGCTCCTGGTAGAGGCCCTGGGCGCGGTCAACGATGTTGGCGACGACCAGCACAGACTTGCCCGCCCGCGCGTCTCCCTCGATTCGCGTTAGGGCGGTATCCGAAAGAAGCTCGCCGTCGAGGAGGTGCAATCGGTGACGTCGGAACTCGGTGAAAAGGGACGGCTCAGCGATAATCTCCGCCGGCTTCCCCAGGGCGTCGCGCAGCCAGCCCTTGATGAGCGAGGGGAACGTCGCGGACATCACGAGGAAACGCGCGTTGTAGTGTTTCGCCAGGTATTCGATGGTCTTCAGAATCAGCGCCAGCCGCTTGACCTCGTAGGCGTGGATTTCGTCGAAGATGAACGCAGCATTGTGATAATCCGTGAGCAGCGCCTCGTAGCCGGTCAGGCGGTAGAGGCCCTTGAGCATCTGGTACGGGCTGAAGACTCGCACCGGTGGGTAGTTGAGGCCCGCCAGGTTGCGCGACCAACGGGCGACTCGCGCGGCATCGGCCGGACTGTAGTCGCGCTCGAGCAAGAGCCGGTAGAGCGCCAGCAACCCGCGGCCATGCTGCAAGCCGACGAGGGACGGCTGCCCCTTCGGTGAATGGAAACTCTGCTCAAGCCGCCCCTGCATGGCATTCATGCTGGCCTGATACGGCAACGTATAGAAGAGACGCGCCACGCCTTCAGGCCGCCGCGCCTGGCACGCTGCCCACAGCAGCGCCGCCTCCGTTTTGCCGCTGCCGGTCGGAGCCGTGAGCAGTGTCGAGCGGTCGGTGAGCCCGACCTCCTTCTGGTGGCCGTACAGCCTGGTCCGGTCAATGCTCTGGGGCAGGATGCGCTCGGCGTCGAAGCTGGCGTGGGGAAGACGGCCCGCGTGCGCGGAGGCGCTGTGGTCGGCCATGATGATGTGGCCGCGCAGGGCGAGAGTCTGGACGACAAACTCGCGGGACGGGAAGCGGTCGAGGCTCTGGAAGAAGCGGCGGTACAGGCGCAGCCAGTAGCGAATGCGCGCGACAGTCTGCGAAACGTCCGCTGGCACAGCGACCTGGCCAGGTATCTCGATGGCCGCGACTCCTAGCTCGTCCAGGCCCAGGTCGGCCAGCCACACATTGCCGCAGTCGACAAGCCAGCGGTGCAGGTTTTGAACGACGAGCGGGTCCAACTGAGCCACCGGCTCGATCAGCGCATCATCCGACGGGTCTTCGCTCGGCGGATACAGACGCTCAATCTCTCGAAAATCGCGGTGATGTGAGGCAATCGCCGCGACCAGCCATCGCTGTTCTTCCGTTGTCAGGCCGGCCGCGATCCAGTCCACGCAGGCCACCGAGAGGATCTCGTGCCGATGCGGCCAGGGCGGGCCGCCGTGCAGCCGCGCCTGGAAGCCGCTGGCGGCCTTGCCGAAGTCGTGCAGGAACGCGGCCCAGTAGAGAATGTGCCACAGCCGCGGCTGGCCGAGGGCGCGCGGGAGGTCCGGGCGCAGCCGGATGAAGTCATCCAGCCGCGCCAGGACGTTCCAGGTGTGGGTTGCCAGCGTCTCGGGCACGCCGCCGGCGCCCTTCTCTGCGCTCTTCGCCCATACATCGTCGAGATAGGCCGGCCACACAGAGGGCTTCATGGCTCTGCCTCCGTGAACGAGTGGAAGGCCAGGCCGAGACGCAGGCCGTCCACGGCGGGAGACGTCGGGTCTACCCAGTAGGGGCCATACGCGAGCTGGGCGAAGCGCAGCCCGCCCTCGGCCGGCGGGAGGCGGACCCGGTCATGGAGAACAAGATAGCGGTCGAAGGATGGCTCGCGGCGGCGGGCATAGTCCAGGTAGCGCGGCATGGTGACCGCGACGCCGCGTGTCACCTGGGGAGCCATGCTGTAGGGCAGCAGCGTGTGCTCGAAGTACGCCCGCTCGGCCTGCGCCATGTCCACGACCGAGACGTCGGTGTACGTGAACAGGTCCTGCGAGCGGCCGAGGACGACGGCGAAGCGCGGGCTACGGAAGGCCGGCTCCCACTCCGGCCGATTGAGATACAGGGTCAGCCGCGGACGAAACAGCAGGTCCCGCTCGAAGGGGTTGACGTTGCCTTCGAGGACCTTGGGCGTGCGCGTGCCGGGCAGGTAGCCGGTCGCCGGGCTGAGAACGATGATGTGCTCCACATCCTTGGTCTGCCCCACGTTCTCGTGGGTGAAGTGGTACGCGAACTGGACGCCGGCCGGGTCGAACCACTCCCCCAGCGCGCTGGCGATGTGGCCGTAGACGGTGGCCGGCGGCGGCGCCTGGTACGTCGGGTGAATCTGGAGCATGAAGTGCGGATAGCGGAAGGATGTCGTGACTCCTTCAGCCACAACCTTGAGGACGCGCATGGCGACTCCTTGGCGGCTGTCTAGGCCAGCCAGGCGGCGTTTTCAGGCTGACGCAGGTCGTTGGCGAACGCCTGGAAGGCCTCACGCGGGTGGCTGATCCGGATGCGGTTGGCGTACTCTGCCAGCGCGCCGCCCTCCGCCAGGGTCGCCGCGAAGCGGGCGCGTTCGTCGTCGAGATAGCCCTGCGTCCAGCCGACGTACACGGGCGACAGGATATCGTCGGCAAAGACGGTCAAGGCTTCCCGCAGGGCGTCGAGCTTCAGCTCCGGCAGGCCGCGCCCGTTGGCCCCGACCATGTGCCCGAAGATGTGGTTGCCGCCGCGCGTGACGGCCAGGATAACGAAGGCAGGCGCCACGTCGGTGTAGTGCAGGGTCTGCTTGGCGCCACCCTGGAGACGCGCCAGGCCATCGAACAGGGCGCTGATGCGCTGAACGCGGGCGTCGTTGGGCAGGCGGTAGGACTTGTCCGCCTCTATTGGCTCCAACCCCTGCTCCTGCGCCAGCTTGATGCGGTTGTCGTCCAGGTTGCGGAAGCCGGTCTTGTTGCGGTAGGAGAACGTCCCGCTGGCGTTCAGGTCCAGGGAGAAAAGGCCCTTGAGCGTCGCGCGGTAGAACTGGTGCTCGTGAGGCACCGGGTCACCCTCGTGGCGCGACATGGTGCCGAAGTCCTCGGTCGGGCTGACCGGCGCGATAGACACCAGAGTGCTGACACGGAACGGCGAGACACGCGTGATGGTGTCGGTCGTAGGCGTCTCGGTTGCGCGAGTCGCGTCGCCTTTGCGCTTCTCAACGGCGGCAGCTTTCTTTGATGGGGCGCGCATGTAGCCGAACAGGTCATCATCCCAGTAGAGGATCGGGTTGGCGTCGGTGTACGCCACCTTCTCCTCGCGGTAGATGGGTGCGGCCTGCCAGCCGAGGTCTTGGGCGTCTTCGAGCGTGGTGCGGAGCCAGTAGCGGAAGGCCTGGGCAGATACGTAGGGATACTGGCCGTCCTTAGCGCGGATGACCTTGACGCCGACGGTGTTGTCCGTGCGCGCGCCGGGGATGCTACCCAGGTTGTTGAGAGCGGACGCAGGCGCGTCAATGAGGAGAAGGCCGGTTGCGAAAGACATGGGTCATTCCTCCATGAAGTGTTGGGTAGGTTACGGGGTTTCGGTTTCGAGCTCTTTCTCAGTCGCGGCGATGACTTCGGTCACCGCCTCAGTGTTGCGCGCCAGCCAGCCTTTCTGATGGAGCTGCTCGACGACGCGAATGAGGACGAGGTCGCGGGCGAGCTGCCAATCGGCGCGGCGCACATCGTCGCCGTCCTCGAAGACCGCGATGTATGGGTCGAGCATCAGGAAGGGCGCGTGGCCGGCGCGGACGTAGGCCGTGTTGGCGTTGATGAGCGCGGTGCGGAAGTAGTTATAGCGCCGCTCGGTGACGAAGGTGCGGAAGAAGCGGCGGTCGTTCTGGCCGGCGATGTAGTCGGCGATGCCGTCGCCGAGCTTGCGGATTTGCTCGATGCGTTCTGGCTCCATGTTCATGATCCTCCAAAGGAAGCGAGCGGTAATCGGCCACGAGACCAGGGCGAGGTCATCCTTGAGGGAGTAACCGGCGCGCGGATCGCCCTGGTCGGCGCGGGCATAGCGGAACGCCCGGCGCAGAAAGTAGGTATGGACGAAGCTGCGGGCGTCGGCGGGCAGACGGAAGAGGTCCTCGTACAGCCAGTTGCGGCGCGGCTGGAACGGTTGATCGGTTTGTTTGGCTCCTTTCTTGGGGGGCGGCGAGACTTCCCACGCCTTATGCACAATAGCGTTCCACGTTGTATGATATGTGGCGTTGTCCATCTCCGTCAGGAACGTAACCAACTGCAAGGGCAGCTCGTAGATGTCGAGGCCTGGCCCCTGGCCGCTGTTGCTCAAGTGGTACACCGTGAGCGACGAGGGCTGCGCATCCTGGCGCGCGTAGTAACCTTCGAGGTCCGCCTTCAAAAGCGTGTCAATGAGCAGGGTGCGATAGGCGTAGTGGGCTTCGGGCATCTTCGCGCTGTCGGACTGCTGGGCGAGTTGTACAGCCTGCCGATTGGCCTCCAAGAAGCTCTTGGCGAAGTGCAGCGTCAGGTCAGGGTTGTCCGAGTGAACGGCCAGCAGCCGGCCGCGTGACTTGGCGCAGCCGAGCGGGAAGGCCTGAATGGCGAGCAGAGCCAGGCCCGACACGGGCAGCCCGGCGTCGCCATAAGGATGAAAGTTGATGACATCCTCGCCCGTTAGCATCGGGACATGCTGCCGGAACGCCCGGCCGAGGGGCAAGTCAGGCTTGTCTCCGAAGGCGACGGCCACAGCCGGCTCGCCGGTGAAGACGCATCGCTCATCAAGGGTCGGCGCGTCGCTTCGATAGTTGCGCAGCACACGGCGGGCGTAGTCTTCGCGTTTCTCCGGCGTCTTCTCAAACGCGGGCTGGGTGAAGCCGGAGTTCGGGAACACAACCGTCAGGAACGACTTGAGCGGCTGGCGCGTGTACTGGTCAGCTATGTAGTCGGCGACCTTGTCCAGGTCCGCTTCCGTTAGAGTCGCGGGGTCATTCTTGCCGACGAACGCGAGAATAGTCGCAATCCCAACATCTACCAAGGGGTGGCCGGTGTATTTCAGCATTCTAGTGCTCTCCTTTCTGGTACATCTCGGCCAGTTGCTGCGCCTCGGCTGCCATCTCCCGCCGGAGCGCGTCCGGCGCTTCGACGACGACCTGCGGCCCCCACGACCGAATCCACCACTTCATCTCCAGCGGGTGGGCGACACGCACCGTGTAGCGGCAGCCGCCATCCGGTAACTCCTCGATCACCTCGTCGCGGCGCCAGACGGTTTCGCCGAGCCGCCGCCGAGCCGAAGGCGCGAAGCGCAGCCGCACTTCCTGCATCTCTTCGCCAAACATCACACCCCAGGCGCTCCCTAACAAGGCCCCGACATCGAAGTCGGCCGGCACAGTAAAGGGCGTGGTTGTCAATTCCGCCCAGCGAATGCGCTCCAGTTTGACCGTTCTTACCGTCTCGAACCAGGAGGCGTACCCGATGGCGTACGCCCCCGGCCCGTTGCGGGACGGCTCGATGAAGTAGGGCGAAAATAGGTACTCGTGGGTGTTCTGGCTGCTCGCCGACTGATGGGCAATGCGCACCTGGCGCTGATCGGCCCAGCCGCGCGTAATCGTCTCCAGCACCCGCAAATACACGGGGTCGTGGCGTTGCGCTGTATCATCCATGACGTTGGCGGCGACTTTGAGGTGTGAGCTAATCGAGGGCGCGAGACGTTCGAGGGCAAGGCCGAGCTTGCGGAGCGCCGACGCCGCGTGGGGGTTGTGCTTGTCGCCCCAGGTCGCCATGAGCCGGGCGGCGATGTGAACGGCCATGGCTTCGTGTAATGTAAAACGAACATGGGTCAAATACGTTTCGCGGTCAATCGTCAGGCGGCCATCCTCGGTCTCGTAGACACCGAAGCGATCGGTGAGATCAGGCAGGTCGCGCTGGATGACCCAGCGCTCGACGCCTACCCGCCGGGCGATATCCACTTTGCGAAGCGGTTGGGGCGCGTGCTCCAGCAGCAGGGCCTCGATCTGGAGCAGCCGCGCCGCTTTCGTGCTGGCTCGATCCATCGTGTTTCATCCTCTGCAACATTGTGACGGTCTTAGCCACATTGTAGCACACGCCCCACGGTTATGCCGCTAAGTAGTTGGGGGCGAAGTGGCTGAATCAGCGGCGGTGGAAGAAGCTGAGCCGGCCGCGGTCATCCTCCGCCAGCAGCACGCCGCTTTCTTCCACCGATGGAAGGGCGCGCGCCACGCTCGACGCGGGTACTCCCAGCAAATCCGCGATGCCGTTAGCTGTCAACCCCGGCTGCTCCTCGATCATCCGCGCAATGTCCTCAATCCGTGTCTCATCGGTTCGCCGTGCCATAGTTGCCTCCTGCACGCTGAGTTTTCTCCAGCGTACAGGAGGCGTGTTGCAGGTACGGCAACGGGCGAAACGAAGTGATGGCGACTACTGCATTTGGCAGCACTGCGCCTCGCTGATTATACCAGAAAGATTCGGCAAGTGCGGTCAATTTGAAAAACGGTCTTCGGGAATAAGCGGAACGGGCGAGAAAGCGGGGCAGATGAAACTCGCTCCAACTCGTCCTGCGTCCTGAGCCGGCGGTGGAGGCCAGCGCGGCCGCGTCGTCCGCCCGCAGTACGAGAGCATCCTCTCCGAGCTGGGTAAGCACGGCGCGAACCTTATCCTCGCGAGGCAGAGTCTAGCCGGCTCGAGGCGATGGAAACCGACGAGCGGCGTGGGGTGCGGGGCGACGTCTTCTCCAATTTGGATGGGCTGTTCGCGTTTCAGATGAGCGGTGAGGACGCGCACTACCTGGTGGACGAGCTGGGGGCGGGCTGGAGGTGCAGGATGTGATGGAGATGGAGGACCACGAGTGCTACGCTGACGACAACAAGCCGAGGGTCAACGGGAGCGACGCCGAGGGTACGCGGGCGAGGGTTGGCTGGGGGTGGCGGACCGCCTGAGACAGCCACTTGCCAACGGGACGCAGAAGGGCTAACATTGGGACGGTCTCCTTTCTGGCGGTCGTGCGGATGTTTCGCAACACCCATTGTATCGCCAAAGGAGACCATCTGCTGGACGCGGGCGTCTGGCCCCCATCTTATGTTGCGTGCCAATTCCGCCGGCTCAAGCTCGGCATGTCGGCCCCTGTGGGCCAGACGGTGACACCAATCTTATGTTTTGTCCACCCCTCTGCACAGGGATTGAAACACGCACCAGTGTCTGGATTTACCCACTCCCATGCGATGTCGGAGACCCACCAAATCCCTGAGAGGGATTGAAACCGTGACCACGGTGGGCACGGCTGCTCCCTTCAGCTGGTGTCGGAGACACACCACGGCGTGGCAGGCGATGGGCACGGTGGCCCTGCGGGTGTTGCAGATGATTGTCTTGATCCGAGCCTATCGAGCCGCCTGTCAGATCGAGCAGGCTCGGCGGGTTGTGGCGGAAGAACTGACCCTGGTGGAACGGAATGGGCTGCACTATGGCGAAGCCAAGCTGTGGCGGCTCAAAGGGGAGTTGCTGCTCTATGGCGAGAACGTTGACGAAACCGCCGCCGAGGCATGTTTCCACCGCGCCATCACGATTGCCCAGCGGCAAGGGGCACGATTGTGGGAGTTGCGGGCTACTATCAGCCTGGCTCGCCTCTGGCAGCGCCAGGGCCGCGGTGAAGAAGCCCGGCAGATATTGGCGGCAATCCTCGGCTGGTTCAGCGAGGGGTTCGAGACCGCGGACTTGATCGAGGCTCGCGCGCTCCTGGCGGAGCTAACGCACAGTGTGTTCGGTTGATCGAAGGTGGGCAGTCGCCGGTGATCTCGATGGGACTGTCGCCGCAGCCGCGCTCGGTGTCGCGGAGGGCGCGGAGGAGGAGGTCGCGCTTGGAACAGGCAAATCTGCGAATTACGTTACTCGGACCCCCTGGGGTCGTCCGGACGGATGGGCCGGTACTCATTTCTCGCCGCCAACCCCGTGCCTTACTGTACCGTCTCGCCACAGAGCTCCGTCCGATGCCACGTGCGCAACTCTGCTACCTGTTCTGGCCCGATGTTCCCGATGCCACTGCCCGCCGCAACCTGACCCGTCTGCTCGTGCTGGTGCGGAGTTCCCTGCCCCGGCCTACCTTGCTGGTCACAGAAGACGAGATCGTTACCCTGGACCGCGAACAAGTCGCGTCAGACACGGTCGAGTTTGTCCGGCTCATCTCGGCGATGGATTCCTCCGTGCGGCGTGAGACATTGAGGTCAGCCGTCGATCTATACCGTGGCCCTTTCCTGGACGGTTTTGCCCTTCCTGACGCCGCTGAGTTCGAGTCGTGGATGGAGGAAGAGCGGCGGACCTGGGAAAGGCGCGTACTCGACACCCTGGCCGCGCTCATTGAGGTGTACAGCGCCGAACGCGACTATACCGCAGCCATCGCGTTCGCCGAGCGCTACCTGCAGCATGACGAGCTCGCGGAAGATATCCATAGGCGGCTCATCGCCCTATACGCCGCGTTGGGCGACCGCACGGCCGCGCTGCGCCAGTTTGAACGCTGCGCAGTCGCGCTGGAGCGCGAGCTAGGCGTCTCGCCGCTGCCCGAGACGCGCGCTGTCTTCGAGGCCGTGCGCGAGGGCGCGATAGACCTGCCGGGCCTCGGCGGCGCCGCCTTCCCAGCCACGGTCGTTGTCGCTCAACCCGCCCCAGCCGAGCCACCGCGCCCAGCCGCTCTGCCTACGCCTACCAGCCCCCTCGTCGGACGGACGACCGAAATCGCCGAGGTGGCGGCCCTGCTGCGGCGGGCTGAGGTACGGTTGGTTACTCTGAACGGGTCCGGCGGCTCAGGGAAGACGCGGCTCGCCATCGAGGCAGCGCGCTTCGCCGGCGCGGGCTTCGCTGACGACGTCGCCTTCGTGCCGCTTGCACCGCTACGTGACGCGGCCCTCGTCATTCCAGCCATTACGGAGGCGCTCGGCCTGACCGATCTGGGCGACCGTCCGCCTCTAGCACGGCTTCAGGATGCCCTGCAGGACCGCGAGATGCTACTCGTGCTCGACAACTTTGAGCACGTGGCAGAAGCCGCCGTGGATGTCGCGGCCCTGCTCGCGGCGGCGCCACGACTGACCATCCTCACCACTAGCCGTGCCCGCCTGCACATCGCAGGCGAACATAGCTACCCTGTCTCGCCATTGGCCCTCGCCGACGCCGCCCACCTCCCGGCCCTCGACGCCCTCGCCCAGGTTGACGCCGTGGCCCTGTTTCTCGCCCGCGTGCGGATGCGCACCCCCGATTTCCGTCTCACCGAGACGAATGCCCGCGACGTCGCGGCCATTTGCGCCCGACTGGATGGGCTACCACTGGCGATTGAGCTGGCCGCAGCGCGGATGGCGCTCCTTTCGCCACGCACGCTCCTAGCGCGGCTGGATCAGCGGTTGGCGCTGCTCACAGGCGGCCCCCACGATCTTCCGGAGCGCCAGCGCACCCTGCGGGCCACCATCGACTGGAGCTACAACCTACTCGACCTGAGCGCGCAAATGCTGTTCGAGCGGCTAGCAGTCTTCGCCGGCAGTTGGGGTTTGGAGGCGGCCGAGGCTGTGGCAGGCGCGGTTGGCCCGCTGGCGACGAGGGTGCTCGACGGGCTTCAGGCGCTGCTCGACAAGCACCTTATCCAGCGAGCGAGCGACGTCGGCGGTGAGCCGCGTTACACCATGCTAGAGACCATCCGCGAGTACGCCCTGGAGCGGCTGGCCGACCGCGGCGAGGCCGACGTTGCCCAGCAGGCCCATGCCCGATATTGTCTGGCGCTGGCGGAGGCGGCCGCCCCGCAGTTGCATGGCCCCCAGCAGATCGGGTGGTTCGACCGCCTGGACGAGGAGCACGCCAACCTGCGCGTCGCGCTGGCATGGCTGCTGGAGAAGGGCGATGTAGCGGATGCCCTTCGCCTCGCCTGCGCGCTCCACTGGTTCTGGCATGTGCGGGGTCACTATGCCGAGGGCCGGACCTGGCTCGAACAGGCGCTGGCGGCGACCCCGACGTCCGACCCGCCTATCCCAGCGCCGTTGGTGGCACAGGCGCACGGCATTGTCAGTCACCTTGCCATCGACCAGGGCGACGCGGCAGCGGCGCTGCCCCATGCGGAGCAGAGCCTGGCCTTGTGGCGCGACCTGGAGAGAGATTCAGGCAGCGGCCTCGCCGCCCCGTATCCACTACTGCTAGCCATCGAGGGCGTGTTGCACGCGACTGGAATGCAGGGCGACCACTCCCAGACGCACCTCCTCGTGCCAGAGCTTGTCGCGCGCATCGAGGCCGCCGCAGATCCCTGGCTCGACGCGTGGCTGACCTTCAGCCATGGGGCTGCAGTCCTAGAGAACTTCGGCGATATCGCTTTCGCCCAGGAGAAACTCACCCGGGCGCAGGCGCTATTCGACACCCTTGGCGATACCTACTATCAAGCACACGTGCTTGCCTGGCTAGGGCTGCTTGCCATCATGCAAGGCGATCCTGCCGCTGCACGCGCATCCTGTGAGCGGGCGCTCGCCGAAGCCGGGCGCCTGAAAGAGCGTACCCTGGAAGCGCAGACTCTCGATCGACTTGGTGATGTGGCGCGTCTCACCGGCGCCGATGACCAGGCGGCTGGTCTCTACGCGAGCAGCCTGAGCATCTATCGTGACCTTGACAACCGGCTGGGGGTCGCGCGGGTGACACACAACCTGGGCTACCTCGCTCTCCACACTGGCAAGATAGAGCTGGCGCGCAGACGGTTCAGCGCGAGCCTGCGCGGCTTCCAGAGCTTGGGCCAGCCGCGCGGTCAGGCTGAGGGGCTGGCGGGCCTGGCCGCCGTCGTGGCAGAAGGGAGAACCATCCCATCCGCCCGACTGGCTGCAAGATGGTGGGCAGCGGCCGCGACGGCCCACGCAGCCGAAGGTTCGCCCATCTGGCCGGCTGACCAGGCCGAACATGAACGTCACCAGGCCCTCGCGCGCGCCACTCTTGGTTCCCGCGCCTTCGATGCTGCCTACGCCGAGGGCGCCTCGCTCTCCCTCGATGAAGCTGTTGCCGAGGCGCTTCGCCTGTAGGCAGTTTGTAGGCGCCCTTCCCCTATACTCCCTCCATCGAACAAGGCCGTCGCACCCGAAGGAGGGAGACCCCCTATGTCCACCGAACAGAACAAGGCCGTCGTGCGTCGTATGGTCGAGGTGTCCAACCAACGCAACCTGGACGCGCTCGATGAGCTTGTGGCCACCGATTTCGTGAATCACGCACCTGACGCGGGGGAGATTCCCGCCGGCGCCGAGGGCCTCAAGCAGTTCAGCCGGATGCTGATGTCTGCCTTCCCCGACTCGGACTGGGGCATCGACGACCTGATTGCCGAAGGAGACAAGGTCGTGATGCGCTGGACGTCGCATGGGACGCACCAGGGCGAGGCGTGGGGCATCCCAGCCACCCGCCGGCCGATCGTCGTCACCGGCATCTCGATCTACCGCGTGGTCGATGGCAAGCTCGCCGAGGCCTGGCAGGAAGTCGACATGATTGGCTTAATGCAGCAGCTTGGCGTCGGCGCCCCGGCCCACTAGAGTATTCGCCCTGTTCCACAGCCCTGGAGGGAGTCGCTATGTCGATCGAGACACGGATGAGCGTTGATTCCGAGGTCAGCGGCATGACCTACGCCGCGCGCATCGCCTATATGGTTCTCGCCTGGCTGTTCGTCGTGGCGCTGTTGGCCCAGGTCTACCTGATTGGGCTGGTCTTCCTGGCCGCGCAGCCAACCCTCGATGCGCACGTCGGGTTCGGCCATACCGTCGGCATCCTGCTTCTACCCATGCTGATCCTGACGTACGTCGCGCGCCACCCGCGCTCGCTCAAGGTGCGGACGTGGGGCCTCTTCGGGATCTATATTCTTCAAGCGGAGGTCTTCGCCATCATCCGAGAGAGCCTGCCCGTGGTGGCCGCTCTCCATCCCGTGCTGGCGCTGGCGCTCTTCGGGATGTCGGTGAGCGTCGCCCTGCGGGCCGGGGCCTATGTGCGCCGCGACGTGGCGAGCCCGATGGTCGCGCCCCGTCCCACCGAGTCGACACAAGGCCTAGGCGAAGGGCCACGCCTGTGACAGGGGATACATCCTACCGCTCGTTCCTGGTGAGGCTGTGGCGTGAGCCAGGGACGGAGGACGATGGCTGGCGCGGCGAGGTCGAGCACATCCAGGGTGGCGCCGTTGTTGCGGCGGCGTCGATCGAGGCGGTGTTCGACCTCATCCGGCGCGCCACCGCTCGGAATGAGGAGAACGATGGAGACACGGAAAGCACTAGACTCTAGCGATGTTATAAGCATGGGTACGCTCTCAGCGCGTTCTGTTGGCTGGCTGGCCCTGGCCACGGGCGGGGTAACCTTGGCTGGCATTGCGGCTATCATCTTGTTCTTTACAATCGGCGGCTTCTTCGGCGCGCTCAACGACCTGTGCAATGCCGTTGAGGCCATCATGAGCGCGGCGTTGGCGTGGGTGCTCCACTCCGTGTATCGCGCCCGTGCCCCCCGGCTCAGCCGCTTCGCCCTCGTGGCCGCGTGGGTCGGGGCGTTCATCGCCGTCATCGGCTCGGTCCTCGTCATCTTCGACGTCACGGGCTGGTACCTGGCGGGCCTGTACACCTCGGTTGGCTACGCGATGGTGGGAGTGTGGCTGTTCGGCTTGAACTATGCCGCGCTGCATAGCGGTCCGTGGCCGCGCCGCCTGGCCCAGTGGGGGCTGTTCGTCGCGGTCGGCATGGTCATCGGCTTCCTGGCCGCGCCCGGCATCGTGGGCCGCATTGATGACCTTGCCGCCGCGCCCTGGTTTGTCAACCTCGGGCTGTTGAACGGCCTGGCTTGGCTAATACTCTATCCCTGGTGGTGCATCTGGCTGGGCCGGTGGTCTCTATCGAGGCGGCGTCAAGTTCCATCCGGTGTGGCACAGCTGACTGAACACTGAATCGTCTACCCAAGGAGTGAGACATGGCTTCCGCATCGTCAACCGGGCTTCGGTCGCGCAGCATCCTCAAGTGGGTGGGCGTGGTACTCGGCGGCCTGGTCGGGCTGCTGGCGCTGGCCTTCGTGGTTCTATACGTCATTGGAGGTGCAAAGCTCGGCAAGACCTACACCGTTCCCGTAGAAAGCGTCAGCATCCCCACGGACGCCGCTGCTGTCCAACGTGGTCAGCGCCTCGCGGTCATCAATCTCTGCACGCGCTGCCACGGCGCAGATCTGAGCGGGACGCTCGACTTCGACGTACCGGGCCTGGTCACCATCCCCACCGCCAATCTGACCGCCGGTGCGGGCGGCATTGGCACCTTCTATACGGACGCGGATTGGGTACGCGCTATTCGGCATGGTGTCGGACGCGACGGCCGAGGTCTGTTCATCATGCCGACCCAGGCCTTCCATTCCCTAAGTGACGAGGACCTGGGGGCGGTGATCGCCTACGTCAGAAGCCGTCCGCCGGTGGACAATCAGCTGCCACCCAGGAGCATTGGGCCGCTGGGACGGGTAATGGCAGCGGTGGGCATGTTCCCGCCGCCGGCCGTCGAGCAGATTGACCACAATGGCCCGCGCCCAATGGCCGTTGAGCGGGGCGTGACGGTAGCCTATGGTCGCTATCTAACACGCACGTGTACCGAGTGCCACGGAGCCGACCTCAACGGCGCGCCCTTTGGCCCGCCCGGCCAGCAAGTCCCGACCCCCAACCTGACGCCGGGCGGTGAGCTGGCCGCCTGGTCGGAGAAGGACTTCTTCACGACCCTGCGCACCGGGCGAACGCCCAGCGGCCAGCAGTTGGATAAGGAGATGCCGTGGATGTACTATGGGCAGATGACCGACGAGGAACTTCGAGCCGTCTGGCTGTACCTGCAATCGCTGCCGGCGCTCAAGCAGGGTGGGTGAACGCGCTTCTTCAAGGAGTCGATGGTCCTTGTATGACGACGGCAAGCTAGTGTTGTGCACGCCCGCCGCGATGTCAGGAGGAGGTTACATGGTAAAGGCACACCTGAAGACGCTCACGCTGCGAACACCTCGCCTTCGGGGTGAGAAGAGATGATAGGTGAATCGTCGCGATGTTGAACCTGGAGCTGCTTGCTCCTCAATCCTCCCCAGCGGACCGCCGCTTCTCGCCCCGCGCTTTGATCTCCGCTTCGTAGCCCTGGTCGCTGGGGTTGTAGAAGCGCCGGTCTTTGTGGACGTCCGGCAGGTACGGCTGCGCCACCCAGTAGCCCTCGAAGCTGTGTCTGCGGGCGTGCGGGGCGCGGAGCGCCCTGCGGTAGTGCTCGTCGCCTCTGAGGGGTGCGGGCGTGGAGCGGCGCCTTCGCCAAGGCTCGCGCTCAATCAAACTGTTGCAGCAAGACGGCGGCAGCGCCGGCCAGGCCGGGCTGCGGCACGCGGGCAAGCCCCAATCGAACGCTGGGCCACGGGACCAGGCCGCACTGCTCCTCGATGACTGTCATGACGCCAGGGCGGAACAGGTCCCAACGGCGCATCATGCCGCCGCCTAACGTGACGCAATCCGGGGCGAAGAGGGTTATGAGGTTAGCGAAGCCGATGCCCAGGTAGCGCGCCCCGCGTTCCACCGCCTGCCGCGCCAGAGGATGCCCGGCCTCAGCCAGGTCGCAGACCCGCTGCGCATCCCAGTCGGCGTCGCCGCCGTGGGCCTGTGCCCAGGCCGCCAGGGCGCTGCCACTGGCGAGACTCTCCCAGCAGCCGCGTGCGCCGCAGAAGCAGGGCGGGCCGGCCGGGTCAATGACGTGGTGGCCGAGTTCGGGGTGACAGCCGGCCACGCCGCGATACAGCCGCCCACCCAGGACAACTCCTGCGCCGATGCCGGTGCTCACGGTGACGTAGATGAGGCGCTCGACATCGTGGCTGCTACCCCAGCGCGCCTCAGCCAGGGCCGCCGCGTCGGCGTCATTTTCGATGGCGGCCGTTACACCAAACTGCGCTGCCAGATCATCGGCCGGGGTGTGGCCGGTCCAGGGAGGAAGGAAGGCGTTGGGCGTCAGCGCGCCGCTAGGGGTGAGGCGACCCGTCGTTCCGATGCCGATCCCGTCGAGGCGCGCGGCGTGGTCGGCCAGCAGGTCTTCTAGCGCGGCCGCAATATTGTCGAGGCCGTCGCGGTAGGGCTGCTCGCGTCGCGTGGGTAGATTGGTCGTGCGGACCACCTCGCCCTCGCGCGTGACCAACCCCACAGCGATCTTGGTTCCGCCGATGTCCACCGCGCCGATCATCAGAGCGCCGCCAACGCAGCAAAGCCCAAATCTTCCAGCTCCCCCAGGAAACGGTGGCACTGCGCGGCCGGCAGGGGCAAGTTGGGCAGGCGGGGCGCGCCGCAGTCGAAGCCCAGGTGGGCCAGGGCGGTCCGCATGCAGCCGACGTAGCCATAGCTGTGCATCAATTGAATGATGGTGTTGCTGCGCCGCTGCATGTCGAGCGCCGCATCCATCTCGCCCGCCCGCACCCGTTCCAGGATGCAGCGATAGACACCAGGCATGAGGTTGAGACTGGAGCCGATGATGCCGTGGGCGCCGTACATCAGCCCCAGCGCAGCCTGCTCGTCCATGCCGACGAAGACCGTCCAGCCCTCGTTGCGGAAGGCGGCAATCTGGCTCATCTCGTACATGTTGGGGCCGTAGTACTTCGTGCCGGCGAAGTTAGGCACGTCGGCCAGGTCGCGCATGAGGGCCAGGCTATCCCGCGTGCCGCCAAACAGATAGGGCAGGAACGGCAGGTCGGGCGCGGCGGCAGCGACCCGGGCGAGGTAGGGGGCGATACCCCGCGCATCGTAGGCCACCGGCGGCACGATACTGCTGACACCGTCGGCGCCACTAGCTGCCGCGTGTTGCGCCAGCGCCACCGCGTCGTTCAGCGCGGCTGCGCCGACATGGACGATGACCGAGGCGCGCCCGGCCACGCGCTCCATCACCGTCTCGACAATGGTGCGGCGCTCGGCCGGCGACAGGAACAGGCCCTCGCCGGTGCTGCCGCACAAGTAGAAGCCCGTGACACCCTTGCCCAGATGGTAATCCACCAGGTCGCGCACAACCGACAGGTTGACCTGGTCATCCGGCGTGTAAGGAGTCAGCAGGGCGGGCCAGAAGCCGTCAAAGCTCCGCATGGTTCTATCCTTTTGTGCTAGAGGTTCGAGCGTGGGTCTAGCGCATCGCGCAGGCCGTCGCCGATGAAGTTGATGCTCACCACTGCCAGGGCGATCATGACGCCCGGCGGCACCCAGATCCAGGGCATCGCCTCTAGAATGTTGAGGCTCTGGGCGTCGCGCAGCATGTTGCCCCAGCTCGGCGTCGGCGCCTGCACGCCCAACCCCAGGAAGGAGAGCGAGGCTTCGAGCAGGATGGCGCTCGCAACGCCGATGGTGACGGCAACGGCAATCGTGCTGACGGTATTGGGAAAGATATGCTTGAAGGCAATGTCCGAGCGGGAGACACCGATAGATCGCGCGGCGAGGACGAACTGCTGCTCGCGCAGGCTTAGGAACTGGCTGCGCACCAGGCGCGCGATGGAGGGCCAGGTCAGGAGGCCGATGACAATCATGGCGTTGTAGACACTAGGCCCCATGGCCGCGGCGACCACGATGATGATGACCAGTGACGGAAACGTCATCACCATATCGGTCAGCCGCATCAGCAGCATGTCCGTCTTGCCGCCGACGAAGCCCGCGACGCTGCCGACAATGCAGCCGATAATCATGGAGATGGAGACGGCGACCAGGCCCACCGAGAGGGAGATGCGCCCGGCGTACAGGATGCGCGACCAGATGTCGCGGCCCGTGCCGTCGGTACCGAGCCAGTGCTCGGCGCTGGGCGGCTGCCGCATGGCGCGCAGGTTGATGTCGGTCGGCGAGTAGCGCGACAGGAACGGCGCGAATACGGCCAGCAGCACGAGGGTCAGCAGTACCACTAGGCCGAAGACCGCCAGGCGGTGGCGGAAGAAGCGCCGAGTGGCCTTCGACATCAGGCTGTCGGCCGGTGCGACCGCCTGGAGCTGCAACGAGGGAGCGTTGGTCGTCATCGTGGGTCTCCTATTCGTAACGAATGCGCGGATCCACCCACGAGTAGGTGATGTCCGTCACCAGGTTGACGAGCAAAACCACAACGGTCGTCATGAGGACGTAGCCCATGATGACGGGGGAGTCGCGCACCGAGACGGCGTTGATGAACATCATGCCAATGCCCGGCCACTGGAAGATGGTCTCGATGATGACCGAGCCGGCGAACAGCGCCGCCATGTTGAGGCCGATGACGGTGATGACGGGAATGAGGGCGTTGCGCAGGATGTGGCGGCCAATGATGAGGACACGGCGCAAGCCCTTGGCCTGGGCCGTGCGCACGTAGTCATTCTTGGCGACCTCCAGCACGCTGGAGCGGGTGTAGCGCATGAAAACGGCCGTACGCACCAGGGCCAGGGCCATCGCGGGCAAGATGATGTGGCGCAGGTTGTCCAGCCAGGAGAAAGGGGCGCCGGCGGTGACCATGCCGGACGTCGGCAGCCAGCCCAGGCGCAGGGCGAACACGAAGATGAGGATCATGCCCAGGAAGAAGTCCGGGATAGAGATGCCCGTGAAGCCCAAGAACGTCATGCTATAGTCGAGCGAAGAGTACTGGCGCAGGGCAGAGATCGTCCCCAGCAGTATCCCCAGGACGATGGAAATCATGAGCGTGACGAGCATAAGCTCCAGTGTCGCCGGGAAGCGCTGCGCGATCATTTCTGAGACCGAGTCGCCATACTGAAAGGAGCGTCCCAGGTTGCCATGAAGCACGTTGCCCAGCCAGCGAACGTATTGGACGGGCACCGGTTGGTCCAGGCCAAGCTGTCCCTGGCGCAGCTTGATCAGCTCTTCTGGCGCCGGGCTATCCGTAGACAGCATCGCCAGCACGGCGTTGCCGGGCATCATGTTCGCCAGCAGGAAGACGACGATGGTGACGCCGAGAATGGTGGGTATGCTGATCAGGAGACGACGCGTGATATAGGCAAGCATCGCATACTCTCTCTAGCCGGGGGCCTGGCCGGTGATAGGGGAGACGCGGCCCTATCACCGGCCAGGCTGGGATCGCTGCGTGTTACTTCGTAGACCAGGTGTGAATCTCGTTGTAGACCGGCACGTCGAACATCAGGAGCGGCTGCTGCTGGAAGTGCTCGGCTAGGCCCACGATACGCTTGTTGAAGCCCATCGGGCGCACGTCGTACCACAGCCACCCCTTGGGCATTTCCTCGTTGAGGATCTTGCTGATGGTCTGGTAGTGGGGGGCGCGCACGTCGCGCTTGGCGTCGCTCAGGCCCAGGGTGAACTCCTGGTCCACCTGCTTATTGCAGTAGCCCACGGCCAGGCGCGCGCCGCAGGTGGCGACAAGCGAGCCGAGGGACGGGTCGAGGCCCTGGCCGTTGGCCGCGTAGGCCACCTGCAGGGAGTTGTCGGTGATGGCCTGCTGGAACGCGCCGCCGTCCACGAGGCGCGGCACGATGTTGATGCCCACGGCGGCCAGGTAGTTCTGAATGGCGAGGACGATATCCTTGCTGACCTGGTCGTTGTAGTAGTAGAGGAAGTCAACCTTGCGGTTGGGGTCCCAGCCGGCAGCCGCCAGAAGCTCCTTCGCCTTGGCCGGATCGTAGGGGTAGGCCTGGAGGTCGTTGGGGCGGGCCCAGTCGGCCGGGAACATCGTATTGGCGATCTTGCCCTTCCCCTGGCGGATCGTGTCCATGATCGCCTGACGGTCAATGGCGTAGATCATCGCCTGGCGAATGCGCGAGTCCTTGAGGTAGTCCTGGTTCAGGTTGAACAGGAGGAAGGTCGGCAGGCCGGCGTCCATGTTGCCGAGCACGGTCAGGTGGTTCATCTTCTCGAAGCGGGCCACCTGGTCCAGGGGGATACCGCCGCCCTCGTATGGCGTGGCGTCCAGCTCACCGGCTTCCAGGGCGTTGAGGATGGCGTTGGTGTCGGCGTAGATCTGGAAGACGATCTTGTCCAGCTTGGGCTTGCCGAGGAAGTAATCCGGGTTGGCCTCGCCCTCGATGTACTGGTCAT
Source organism: Anaerolineae bacterium (assembly GCA_046328525.1). Classification (GTDB taxonomy): domain Bacteria; phylum Chloroflexota; class Anaerolineae; order Epilineales; family JAHCIE01; genus JBDHWG01. The sequence continues at coordinate 210,803 of JAXLWK010000010.1, read as the reverse complement.
CCACGAACTTAGTCATCTTGAACGGCCCGGTGCCGACCATGTTCTTCCAGTACGGATGCCCCTTCAGCTCGGCCGCCGGCACCTTGCCCAGGATGTGGTTCGGCAGAATGCTGATCGAGATCTGCTGCAGGTCCACCCACAGCGGCGACTTATTCGCCAGCTCGACGCGAACCGTGTGGTCGTCGATCTTCTTCACGCCGGCCAGGCTGGTGGCCTTGCCCGACTGAAAGTCGTCGTAGCCGACCACGTCCTTGAGCTTGGAGGCGTACAGCGAGGCCACGGCCGGGTTCGCATAAGCGTTGAAGCTGAAGACCACGTCGTCGGCGGTAAAGGGCGTGCCATCGTGCCACTTGACGTTCTGCCGCAGCTTGAAGACGAAGGCTTTACCGTCATTCTCCATCGTCCAGCTCTCCGCCAGAAGCGGCTGCACGCCGTCGGCGGTCCACTTCACCTGGGCCAGGCTCTGCAGGAAAGCCTCATCCAGGCGGCGGCCGCAGGAGGTCCACAATGTGCCGACGGCGCAGCCGGTGCGCATCGGCGAGCGGAAGACGCCGGCCGGGCCACCCGCGCCGCCGGCCTTAGCGGCCGGGGCGGAGGTCGCCGCGCCAGCCGCCGGCGCAGTGGTCGGGGCGGCGGCCTTGGCGGCAGGGGCCGTCGTCGGCGCAGCCGCCGGCGCCGAGGTGGGGGCTGAGACGGCGGGGGCGGTCGGGGCGACGGCGGTCGGGGCAGCCGGGGCCGGCGCAGACGGGGTCGCGCTGCCGCAGGCGCTCAGCAGCAGCGCGAGAAGCGCAACCGACAACAATGCGAGATACTTGCTCACAGTCTCCTCCTTGGAGAGCGAATTAGGGAACATGGTAGGAATGAAGAACGTGGTCAGGCGACTACTTCGGCGGTGGTAACCTCCTGCTCAAGGAATCTCTCGGCGTAGTGACACGCCACCCAGTGCGCGGGGACGGTAGGCGCGGCGACGTTGCGCAGCGGCGGATCGACCTGGCTGCACTGAGCCGTCGCGAAGGCACAGCGGGGGTGGAACCGGCAGCCTGTCGGCGGGTTGGCCGGGCTGGGAACGTCGCCCTCCAGGATGATGCGCCGCCGCCCGCGCTCCCGCTTCGGGTTGGCAATCGGCACCGCCGAAAGAAGGGCGCGGGTGTAGGGGTGCGCCGGGCGGTCGAAGACGATGTTGCGGTCGCTCAGCTCCACGACGCGGCCCAGGTACATCACGGCCACCCGGTCGCTGATGTAGCGCACCATAGAGAGGTCGTGGGCGATGAACAGGTAGGTCAGCCCGAGCTTCTGCTTCAGGTCGCTCAACAAGTTGACCACCTGAGCCTGGATGGAGACGTCCAGGGCCGAAATCGGCTCGTCGCCGACAATGAATGAGGGGCTGGTCGCCAGGGCGCGGGCGATGCCGATGCGCTGGCGCTGCCCGCCGGAGAACTCGTGGGGGTAGCGGTTAATAAAGGCCGGGTTCAGGCCCACCAGCTCCATCAGCTCGCGCACTCGCTCCCGCCGCTCCGTCGGCGTCCCGATGTTGAACACATTGAGCGGCTCGATGATGATGCTGTTTACAGTCATGCGCGGGTTGAGGGACGAGTACGGGTCCTGGAAGATCATCATCATGTGGCGGCGCATGGCGCGCATCTGCGACTCGGGGAAAGCGGTAATATCCTGTCCGTTGAACATGATCTGGCCGCCCGTTGCATTCAGCAGGCGCAGGATCGCCAGGCCGGTGGTGGACTTGCCACAGCCGCTTTCGCCGACGAGGCCCAACGTCTCGCCCTTGAGAATATCGAAGCTGACGCCGTCCACCGCCTGCACCGCGCCCACCTGCCGCCGCAGCAGACCCTTGCGAATCGGGAAGTGGACCTTCAGGTCGCGCACCTGCACCAGTGTGTTGGCTGGGGCCATCGTGCTCATATCGGCTCTCCGAAGGCGGTCACGTGGCTGAGCTCTTCCCAGCGCCAGCACGCGCTGCGGTGGCCGGGACCGGCGTCGAAAAGGGGCGGCAGGGCGCTACACTGAGCGATGCGATACGGACAGCGCGGCGCGAAGGGGCAGCCCGTGATAGGCTGGCGCAGGTCGGGCGGCATGCCCTCGATGGAGGCCAGGCGCTCCTGGCGGCTGGCGTCAACCTGGGGAATGGCGTGCAGCAGGCCCAGGGTGTAGGGATGGCGCGGGTGCTCGTACAGGTCATCTACCTGCGCCTCCTCGACGATGAAGCCGGAGTACATCACGATGACGCGGGCGACGACGCCGGCGACGAGGCCAAGGTTGTGGCTGATCCAGATGATGGCCATGCCCAGCTTGCTCTGCAGCTCGCGCGTCAACTCGACAATTTGCGCCTGGATCGTCACGTCAAGGGCGGTCGTCGGCTCGTCGGCGATGAGCAGGCGCGGCTTGCACGCCAGGGCCATAGCAATCATGATGCGCTGGCGCTGGCCGCCGGAGAACTGGAACGGAAAGTCGCGGATACGGTCGGCGGCGTTGGGCAGCCCTACCAGGCGCAGCATCTCCACGGCCCGCGCCTGGGCCTCAGCCTTTGACACGTTCTGGTGGCTGCGGATCGCCTCCGTGAGCTGCAAGCCGATGGGCAGCACCGGGTTAAGCGAGGTCATCGGGTCCTGGAAGACCATGGCAATCTCGGCCCCGCGCACCTGGCGCATCGCCTCTTCGGGCAGCTGCAACAGGTCACGCCCATTGAAAAGCACCTCGCCGGATTCGATACGGCCGGGCGGGCTGGGGATCAGCCCCATCACGGCCAGGACCCCCACCGACTTGCCGGAGCCGCTCTCCCCGACGATAGCAAGCGACTCGCCCTCGTCCACGGTGTATGTGATGCCGTTGACGGCGCGCACCGTCGCTCCATCAGAGCGGAAGGTGACACTGAGGTTTTTCACGTCCAGCAAGTGAGCCATGCGAGCATCCTCGGATCAGCGATAGACTAACGCGGCACGCCGGCGAGCGCCTGCACGTAGCGCCGGGTGACCCAGTCAATGGCGGTGATGGCCGTGCCGACGACGACGGCGTGCGCACCCAGGTCCATGGCGCGGCGGACGTCCGCCGGATCGGCGATGCGCCCCTCGGCGATGATGGGCCTCTGGACATGGGCCGCCAGCGCCGAGATAAGGTCGAAGTCGGGCGCCGCCTGCTGCGGGCTGTAGAGTGTGTAGCCGGACATGGTGGTCGCGACGATGTCGGCGCCGGCGGCTGCCGCCGCTATGCCTTCGTCAAGCGTCGAGATATCGGCCATGATGGGCAGCCCTAGCTCGCGCTTGTAGAGCGCGATGGCTTCGGCCGGACACAGACCGTCGGGGCGCGGCCGGTCCGTGGCGTCGAGGGCGATGATGTCGGCCCCGGCGGCGGCGATCTCGCGCGCAGACTCTAGCGTCGGTGTGATGAGGATGTCGAAGCCGTCGAGGGGCAGCTTGTAGATGCCGATGACCGGGACACCCACAACCGCCTTAATGGCGGCGATGTCTTCGACCCCCTGGGCACGAATGCCGACCGCGCCGCCCAGCTCGGCCGCGCGCGCCATCGCCGCCATGACTGTCGGCTGGCGGAGGGGGCTGCCGTTGGGCGCCTGGCAGGACACAATCAGGCCGTGGTGAAGTGCGTCTATGATAGCCATTCGATCATTGTCTCCTGCTCGTTCCATATCTGCCGGCGGACATGGAACAGCAGCCGCGCCTTGTCGCCGCGCATGATGGACTTGTTATACTCGACGCGGTCGCCGTTCTGGTCGTAGGCGACCAGCTCGAGAAGCTGGGCCGGCGTGTTCGGCTTGGTTCTGAGTAGCTCTGCCTCGTAGCCCGTCAGTAGGATCGGCTCGAAGACCATGTCGGCGGCGATGACCCGGCAGCCGAAGCGGCGGTCGAGCGTGCTGTAGAGGGATGCTTTCCCGAAGTCGAGCGTCTCCATGCCGGCGAAGCGGCCGTGGGGCAGATACGCAGTTTCCAGCATTTGAGGCTCGTCGTCAGCCAGGCGCAGGCGGGTTAGCTGATATACCAGGGCGCCCGGCTCAATCTGCAACTGCTCCGCGACTTTGGCGCTGGCGGGGACGACTTCGAAGCTAATGACCTGGTTCGAAGGCTGGCGGCCCTCGTCGCGCATTCGCTCGCTGAAGCCGGCCGAGCGCAGCATGGCGTGCGTTGTCTTGGGCGGGCAGACAAATGTGCCTCGGCCGCGCTCGCGCCGCAGCAATCCTTCGCTTACCAGCTCGCCTACCGCCTGCCGCACCGTGAGACGGTTGACGCCGTAGTATTCGCCTAGTTCACTCTCAGCCGGCAGAAGATCACCAGGCGCAAGGCGGCCGCTATCAATCAGCTCGTGAAGGTTGGCTTTGATCTGATAGTAGAGCGGCGCTTTGCTGTGGCTATCGAGCTTGAACCAGGAGCGCTCATACTGCGGCATTGACTACTCCATTTTAAGTATAGACGAATAGATGTCTAGACATCTATATTATAACACGGTTACCGAGTTTGTCAATAGCCTGGCTTTGTCGAATTTGGCCTTACGGAGCGGTATACGCAAGTTGATGCGCCTTTGGGGTGTCGGGCGCTGTGCTCTTGACGGCGAGTTCGAGGGCGTTGAGAGCAGTACGGGCGTCGCCGCCGGCCATGTCGGCGAGATGGGCGAGGGCGTCGGCGGCGATGGTGATGGGGCGGTCGCCGTAGCCGCGTTCAGTGTCGTGGAGGGCGCGGAGGAGGAGATCGCGCACCTGGTCGGGGGTCAGGGGTTCCAAATGGAAAATGCGTGACCTGCTGAGCAACGGCCCGACTATCTCAAAGAACGACTTTGTCTGCCGCCTCTCGTGCCGATAGGTAGCTCCACAGTATAGCGTGGAAGCGCCGAATTCACCCCCCATCCCCCCGCCGGCGGGGGGAGCAGAGGGGGGTCTCCACGCTATCGTGTAGAGCTACCCGCCGATATCCTCAGCTACGCGGTAATCCTCGATCTGTTGAATTGGACACCGTGGACTAGACACACCGAATAGCCCTTGAGCGTAGTGCGTTACCGACTCAAGGGTAGGTAGTGGAGAAGATCGGTGTACTCCTCGGAATCGGAGACTGTCCAGATCAACGCCAGTTCCTCGATCGTCTCTCCCATCGTCATCGCTGGGTTCAACACGAAGATGCCGGGAGTATGTCGCCCGGCTGAGAGATGCTCCTGTAAGTGGATGGGCATCGAGGCGCGATTATTCGTGACAAGCGAGAAGCCGTGCGCCTCGCACCAGATCAAGATGTCGGGATCGAGGGCGTGGAGCGGCGGCGCCCCTACGTCACCGATGCACCACACAACCATTTGTGGCCACTTCTGGATCAAGGCTTTCCGAAAGCGAGGATTCACGTGTTCGTCGAGGAGATACTTGATGACACTCACGGAGTCTGGGTTTCGGCGATACGACGACTGGCGGCATCCTGCTTCATCCGCGCCTCGCGCAATTTGAGCACGGTCGGCGTCAGATTACGCTCTTGTTCAGTGCGCATGCGCTCGCCATGCTCCAACCACTCGGTCATATAGTGGTCTACCTGTTCGCGATTGTGCAAGTAGTATAGGACTGTCGCATAGACTTGCTCAAGAGTCAGGCTAGGAAAGCTTTCGGCAATGTCCTCGGGTGCTTGGGCACGGTGGATGTACTCGTACAGGATGGACTCGATGCCAATCCGATGTCCCTTGATGCGAATATCATTTGGAGCAAGGAAGTCGAAGTAATCTTCCAGTTGCATTGCCCTTACCTCCTGTCTCAATTGTAGCCATGCCTGCACGAAGCGCAACTGTGTGGCTATTGCCCCATCACTCTTCCCCCGCCGCTCGCCGCTTCTCGACCTGCGCCTTGATCTCGGCTTCGTAGCCCTGGTCGCTGGGGTCGTAGAAGCGGCGGTCTTTGTGGAGGTCGGGGAGGTACTGCTGCGCGACCCAGTGGCCCTCGTAGATGTGCGTCTTCGGGGGCGCGGGGGCCGAAGGCGCCTGCGGTCATAGTGGACGACGCGGCGCTGGATGCCTCTCCTGAGCAATGTCGAGGTCAATAGTCACTTGACAAAGCACAAGTGCCTGTAATATAATCAAGATAGCTTAACAATTAACTCTAATTACCTATGTCTCTACCAACTTCAGTCCAAAATGCTGTGCATAACTGGGTTGAGATTTTCATGTTCAACTCCATGCATGACTTGTTTCGATTTTTGAAAAAGTCGGGCTGGTCGATGACGCATTACTTTGTTTTCATGCAGTTGTACAAAGGGGGGCCTGCGTCAATCTCCGATTTAGCAGCGTTCTTAGGTGTGACCAAAGCCGCCATGAGTCAGATGATTGACGGCTTGGTGCAGCAGGGCATTGTAACACGCACCGAGGCGGCGCATGATCGCCGCTTTACTCAGGTTGCGCTGACTGACCACGGACGACTTGTGACCGAACAATGCATCGCGGCGCGCTACCAGTGGCTTCAAGATGTGCCGGAGCTAACGTTACACCAGCAACAGATGATCATTGCCGGGCTAGAAGAGCTAACGCGGGTTGTACAACACCATGAGCCGTCGGAAGGAAGCTAAACCATGCATGTGGTTGTCTTTGGAGCAACGGGAAGAACTGGACTGCAATTGGTAACACAGGCATTGGAGCTCGGCCACACCATCACCGCTGTTGCGCGTGATCCAAATGGTGTTGCTGTACAACATGATCGGCTGCATGTTATTCAAGGGTCATTTGGTGATCAAGCAGCGATTGAGGCCGGGATACGCGGGCGCGATGCAGTCCTATCCGCCGTTGGCGCGCCACAGAGTCGCAAGCCGACCACTGTCCATGCTGATAGCGCCCGTAGTATTTGTGCTGCAATGGAAGCTACGGGCGTGCAGCGCCTGATTTGCGTAACGTCCGGCGGTACCAATTCTGAGCATGACCCCAACCTACCGTTCTTCTTTGAGCAAGTCTTCAAGCGAATTTATGCGAACATCTACCGTGACCAGCAGGCGATGGAGCATGTCGTCATGGAGAGCGCACTGGATTGGACGATCGTGCGCCCAGCAGCCTTAACCGATGCTCCACCCACAGGCAAATGCCGTGTGGCTGAAGCCTACGCCCTACCTGGTGGCTCACTTACACCCCGGTCCGATTTGGCAGCGTTTATGCTGCAACAGCTCGAAACCCGCCAGTACGTCCGAAAAGCCGTTGCTTTAGCACTATGAAGAGAGCTACAGTATACCAATAAACGCGGGGGTTGAAGCCCTGGGGTCAGGGTCGGTCTTGGGGACCACTTTCTCTTCGAGCTTGAGCGGCGCGTCGGGTTCGCAAAAAGCGTGCAGATCGGGCTGAGCGGTGCGGCTCCACCAGGTCTCGTCTTGGAAGCCGAGCGCCCAGTCGGGATGCGTCTCGGCCAGGCGGATCAGACGATCGCGTCGATGTTTTTTTCGTCGTAGGCTGGGTCGGGGCTGCGCAGCCAACGCTTGGCTCGTCGCCACTTGATCCCTAACCGTTCCAGCGTGGTACGAATGGTCTCGCCGCTCACCCGTCGAGCCGTCAGGCCTTCGGCCAGGCTCACCTCGGCCAGCAAATCGAGCGTCCACACGCTGGTCTCCTTGCCGTAGGTGCGCGGGCTTTGGCGGATCATCTGGCGCAAGCCCTCGGTTCCCGCGGCATCGAAGGCAGGTCGTGTGGTATGAGGTCGTGACGAGCCAGGCGTGAGCGACGCCAGCCCATGGGTGTTGAAGTCGTGGATCGCATTGCGCACCGTCTGGTCGTCGCAACTGAGGTTGACCGCGATCTCGGGGGCTCGGACACCGCGGGCACTCGCCAGGAGCAGCGCCACTACATCCGCATCACCCCGGCCGATCCTGCCGACTCGCAGCCGAACGAAGATCCTGATGCTGGCGTCCTGCGTATCGCCAACCGCGGGCCGCAGCATCTCTCCGAATTCCCCGCCAGGGAGATTGTGGATGCGGGGTTTCTGGAACTGGTGAGCTACGGCATCCGTAAGCCGAGCGATGCGCTCATCGAAGACTCGTTGCAGGTCGTGGACGCTGTGCGGCGGATCGAGACGCCCTATGGCCCCAGTTGGCGCCGTTACACCCATGATGGATACGGGCAACGGCCAGATGGCGGGCCATTTGAGGGATGGGGGACGGGCCGGGCTTGGCCGCTGCTTACCGGCGAACGGGGTCATTACGAGCTGTCTGCCGGTCGAGCCGTGGCGCCGTTCATTGAGGCAATGGAGCGCTTCACTGTTCAGATGGCTGGAGCTTTCTGTCTCCGTTGGACGCACAGTGAGTGGCAGTCGGCCACGGAGACTCGGTCAACGCCGACAGCGCTGGGGATCGAGTTTGTCGATATTCCTATCGAGGTGGGGCAGCAAGCCCCAATCCGTTTTACCTTCCGTTGGATCGCTGATGATCACTGGGAAGGCACGGACTACGTGGTACATGTTGACGGCGCCGCGAGACGCTGACGATACTTGCCGCTTGCCCTTGTTTCTCAAGTGGAGAGCTCTGCTGCGCGCACGTCCCTTCCGCTCCTCGGCCCGACTCGTTTCTGCAGAACCACTAATCAGCGAGCCGTGCATCGACACGGGCTGCGGTCAGCTCTCCGTCCCGGATCACGTCAGGTACGCCAATGCCCCGATATGGGTGGCCGGTGAGGAACAGGCCAGGGTAACGCACCACCTCAGTTTCGATTTGTGCGAGCCAGTCGGCATGGCCGACGTCGTACTGGGGCATGCCCCGCTCCCAGCGAGCCACCTGGGCCGACAGCGGTTCCGCGGTCAGCCCGGTCAGCTCGCGCAGCTCGTCGCGGGCGATGCGTACCAGCCCCTCGTCGTCGGTATTGAGCACATGCTCTGCGCCGTCGCGCCCCACGAAGCAGCGCAGCAGAACGCAGCCGTGTGCGGCGCGGCGGGCCAGCTTGAGGGAGGAACTCGTGCAGGCGGTGATGCGGCGACCTTCTTTGGCCGGCACGACGAAGCCCACTCCATCAAGGGAGGGCGGCACGTCCTGGGCGCGGTAGCCGAGGGAGACGGTCGCACTTGATACATAGCGCTGGCGCTGCAGGAGGGTGGATAGGTCCGGGGCGGATGACGACAGCATTGCTGCTGCGGAGAAGGCAGGCACGGCCAGCACCACCGCGTGGGCTTCGATCGCCTCTCCGCTGTGCAAGCGCAGCACGACGCCATCGGCTGGCGCGAGCCGCCAGCCGATGGCGTCTACCGCTGCCCGTAGTCGAAGCGCGTTGGGGTCGAGCCGAGCTACAAGGCCGTCGGTGAGCTGCTGCATGCCGTCTTCAAGGGATAGGAAGGCTGGCCGCTGCGGTCTTGAGGGGGCAGCGCGTCGCTGACGGCGCGCGCCGAGAATCAGACTGCCGTGGACCTTCTCCATCTCTGGGAACCGGCTAAAGGTGGCGTGGATGCTGAGGCGTTCCGGATCGCCCGCGTACACCCCAGCCAACAGGGGCGATGCCAGACGATCCAGCGCCTCGGCGCCCAGGCGGCGGCGCACGAAGCCGGCCATGCTCTCGTCCCCGTCATGCGGCTGCCGCGGGATGAGCGGCTCGGCGGCCACTCGCAGCTTGCCCCTCGGCGAGAGAAGCGGGCTTCGCAGCAGTGGCCCAATCTCGGTTGGGACCATGAGGTTCATGCCACCGGGCATGGGCGCGAGGCGGCCGTCGCGCACGATGTACAGTCTGCGTCCCTCGGGATTGGCGGGGATCAGGCTGTCTTCCAGACCGAGGGCGCGGCACAGGTCCAGCGCGGCAGGCTTCTGGGTCAGGAAGGAGTCGGGACCGGCTTCCATCACGAAGCCGTCGCGGGCGATAGTCTGCACCTTGCCGCCCCAGCGTTCGGACGCCTCCAGCACCACGTAGCGAACGTTGCCCGCCCCTTGCGTCTGTAGGAAGTAGGCCGTGGTCAGCCCCGCCAGCCCCCCACCGACAATTGCCACCGTCTTCATACGACCTCTGGGACATGCGTGCGAACCACGTCTGCCAGCGCCGCAATGAACAGCGGAGAATCGTTCAGGGACTGGATGCGCTCCAGGTGGATGCCCGCCTCGTGGGCAATGTGCTGCAACTCCACATCCAGGTCGAACAGAATCTCAACGTGGTCCGACACGAAGCCGATGGGCGCGACGAGGACGTGGGATTCGCCCTGGCGCGCGAGGGCCTGCACGACCTCGGCCACGTCGGGGCCAAGCCACGGCTCACCGGTCGCGCCCGCGCTCTGATAGGCGAAATGCCAGCGTGCAGGTCCTAGCTGCCGGACCACCGCCTCGGCCGTTGCTTGAAGCTGGGTCGGGTAGGGGTCTCCACTGGCAAGGATGCGTTCGGGCAGGCTGTGCGCGGTGAAGATGATAGGAACAGTCGGGCCCACGGCCTCGGGGAAGCGGCCGCGGGCCTGGGTCACCCGCTCGGCCACGGCGTCCAGGTAAAGAGGATGGAGGTGGTAGTCCTGGACATAGCGGATGGCGAGATTGGGCGCCAATTCCGTCCGGGCTTCCTCAGCGCGCCGGATGTACGCCCCAATGCTCATCTGGGAGTAGTGGGGAGCGAGGACAAGCCCGACCGCCTGCTGGATCCCATCGTCGACCATGCGGGCCACGGCCTCGCTGATGTAGGGGTACCAGTGGCGCATACCGACGTAGGTGCGATAGCCCCGGCCGTCGTCGTCGCTGTTGAGGGCCGCTTCCAGGGCGGTGGCCTGCGCCTCGGTCAACTCTCGAATGGGCGATCGGCCGCCGATGAGGCGGTAGCGCTCGCGAATCTCTTCCACCAGCTCGGCGCGCGTTGGGCGGCCGCCTCGCACATCGAGCAGGTAAGGCTCGATATCATCCAGGGAGTCGGGACCGCCGTAGGCCATGACCAAGACACCAATGGGATGCAAGGGATCAGACATGGGGGACCTCGGCAAGGGTGAGGTGGTGGACAAGGTCGGACACCAGCCGCACGTTCTCGACCGGCGTGCCGGGCAGGATGCCGTGCCCAAGGTTGAAGATGTGGCCCGGTCGCCCACCCGTGCGGGCCAGGACGTCGCGCACGCGGCGCTCCAACTCATCGGGTGGCGCGAAGAGGGCGACGGGGTCGAGGTTGCCCTGCACAGCCACATGGCCCAGCACTGCCCAGGCCTCGTCCAGGGGGACACGCCAGTCGACGCCGATGACGTCGCCGCCCGCCTCACGTAGCAGGGAGAGCAGCGTTGGGTTCCCGGTTCCGAAGTGGATGCTTGGCGCGGACAGGTCGCGCAGCGCCTCGAACACTCCGCGGCTGTGAGGCAGGACGTACTCGCGGTAGTCGGCTGGGCTGAGACAGCCGACCCAGGAGTCGAAGACCTGTACGGCGTCCGCGCCCGCTTCGACCTGGAAGCGCAGGTGGTCAGCGACGACGGCGGTCAGTTTCTCCATGAGCGTGTGCCAGGCGCGCGGTTCGTGGTACATCAGTCGCTTCGTCTCAACGTAGTTCTTGGAAGCCCCGCCCTCGATGAGGTAGCTGGCCAGGGTGAAGGGCGCACCCGCGAAGCCGATGAGGGGCACCGTGATCTGGGGGTGCACCAGGCGAATCGCCTCGCCCACAAAGGCCAGGTCACGGGTCGGGTTGACCTCAGCCAGGGCAGCTACGTCGCCAGCAGAACGCACCGGGTTGTGGATGACGGGGCCTTCGCCCGCGGCGTATTCCAGTCGCGCGCCCATCGGCTCCAGGGGCAGCAATATGTCGGAGTAGATGATGGCCGCGTCCAATGCGAACGCCCTCAGCGGCTGGAGCGTAATCTCGGCGGCCAGGCTCGGCGTCTTGGTCAGCTCCATAAAGCTGTGGTTCTGGCGCAGCCGCCGATACTCCGGCAGGTAGCGCCCGGCCTGGCGCATGAACCAGATGGGGGTGCGGTCGACTGGCTCGCGGCGGCAGGCGCGCAGGAAGCGGTTGTTCACAGCGGGCACGCTCATCGCATGGTCTCGGCCTGGGCCTCCCACGCGGGAGCGACCAGGATCTCGCGCAATGGCTCGTGGACTGCCGTGTAGATGGGGGTGTCGCGCAGAGTGTAACGCCGCGCCTCGGTGGCGCGGAGGGCGACAACCAGTTCCGAGAAGCGCGCCAGGTTGTCGGTCTCGTACGAGACGACGAACTCCGAGTCCTCGAGGCCGGTGGCGTACAGTAGCAGTTGGGTGATCTCTTCGTACTCGCGGCCGATTCGGATATGCTCGTTCATCATGCCCTGGCGGGCGTCGCGACTCATCAGATACCACTCCGTCGTCTTGGCGAAGGGGTAGATGACCAGGTAGGGCTTCCGGTCGGGGCTGAAGGGGTCAATCTCCTGCGCCGAGCGCCCGCCCGCGTAGGTCGAGCGGCGCGTGAAGCCCCACAGGCTGTCCCGCGGCGCGAGGTAGCGGCGGAAAGGCTGGACGGCGCGGCCGAAGGCGCGGAAGAAGGTCTGGGCGACGGCAGAGTCTTCGGCCACGCACGCGCTCCACACTAGAAGGTCGGCCTCCGTCCGCGTCGGGTAGATGCGGTAGGTGTGGACGGCCTCGGCGGCGGTCTGAAGCTGCTGCTCCAGCTCGTCGGTCAGGGCGTGCTGCTCGGGCGTCGTCAACTGCCAGTAGGCGTCAGTCAGGCTGAAGAGGGCAAACTGATTGAGGGTTCGCTGCTCAGGCATCCAACATTTCTCCTTAGCGTAGCGCCGCGAACGCGGCCCGCGCGGCGTCGACGGTGAACTCGATATCGTCTTCGGTATGGGCCAGGGACACGAACCACGCCTCGAACTGGCTGGGCGGCAAGTAGACACTCTGGCGCAGCATAGCCTGGTGGAAGCGGGCGAAGCGTCCGGTGTCTGCGCGCTTGGCGCTGGCATAGTCGGTGACCGGCGCGGCGGTGAAGAACACGGTGAGCATGGAGCCGACGCGGGCCAGGTTCACCGCCTCCCCGGCCGCCTCAGCCGCCGCCCCCAAACCGCCCTCCAGCCGCGCCGAGAGGCTTTCGAGCCGTTCATAGGCGGCCTCGTCCAACAGGTCCAGCGTGGCGAGGCCCCCGGCCATCGCCAGGGGGTTGCCCGACAGGGTGCCCGCCTGGTAGACGGGGCCGCTGGGCGAAATCATGGACATGAGGCGGCGCGAGCCGCCGTACGCGCCGACCGGCAGGCCGCCACCAATGACTTTACCGAAGGTCACGAGGTCAGGCTGAACGCCGTAGCGGCCCAGTGCGCCCGACGGCCCAACACGGAAACCGGTCATCACCTCGTCGAAGATGAGCAGCGCGCCATGCTCCGAGGTCAGGACGCGCAGTTCCTCCAGGAAGCCGGGCCGCGGCACGACGACGCCCATGTTGCCCGCCACTGGCTCGACGATGACCGCCGCGATGCGGTCGGGGTGAGCGCGAAAGGCATCGGCGACGGCCTGGACGTCGTTGAAGGGTAGCGACAGGGTGAGAGCGGCCACCGGGGCGGGCACACCGGGGCTGTCCGGCTGGCCGAGGGTCATCACGCCCGAGCCAGCCGCAACCAGCAGCGAGTCCGAGTGGCCGTGGTAGCAGCCGTCGAATTTGAGGATGACGTCGCGGCCCGTCGCGGCGCGGGCCAGGCGCAACGCGCTCATCGTCGCCTCGGTACCGGAGTTGACGAAACGCAGCATCTCCAGCCCCGGCACGCGGCGCGCGACCTCCGCGGCCAGGTCGACCTCACCTGGTGTCGGCGCGCCGTAGCTGGTACCGCGCTCTACGGCCGCGTGGAGGGCGCGGGTCACAGCAGGGTGGGCATGGCCCGCGATGAGCGGCCCCCACGAGCCGACGTAGTCCAGGTAGATGTTGCCGTCCACATCGGTCAGGCGTGCACCCGCGGCCCGCTCGATGAATACGGGCGAACCGCCGACCGCGCGGAAGGCGCGCACGGGACTGCTCACGCCACCGGGCATCAGTTCCTGAGCCTGCCCCATGAGATGCGTCGAGATCGTCAGATCAAGACTGGTGTCGATCATTGCCTCTCTCCCTGGGCCGCGCGGGCAGGGACCACATTTCGTCCAGCCAGCGCAGCTGGTCTTCACTGCTGTGCTCCTTGAGCCACATCGTCGGGCGATGCAGCAGGCGGTTGACCAGCGTCCGGGACATCGCCTCAACCGCCAGCCGCTCGTGCTCTGATAGCTCTGGCAGGGCGCGCAAGGTTCGCTCGACCTCGCCGTGCATGATGGTTTCGGCCTCTTCCCGCAGCCGCCGAATGACGCTCACCGCCTCGCGCTCGTGCTGCCAGGCCAGGAAGCGCGTTGTCCAGTCATGGATGTGCGCCTGGGCGACATGGGCCGCCTCACGGCGGGCGTGGCGGTTACGGTCGCACACCGCCTGGATGTCGTCGAGATCGTAGAGGGTCACGCCGTCCACCGCCCGCGCCTCGGGCGCGACGTTGCGCGGCAGGCCGAGGTCGACGACGAGCAGCGGGCGACCCACTCGCTCGGCCATCACCCGGCTGAGCGAGTCGGCCGTCAGCACCGGCTGCCGCGCCTCGGCGCACATCACGACCAGGTCGGTGCAGACGAGGGCCTCGGGCAGACGGTCAACGGGCCAGGCGTGGCCTTCCAGGTCACGGGCCAGGGCCTCGGCGCGGCTCAGGGTGCGGTTGACCAAGGTCAGATGGGCCAGCCCCCGCCCCCGCAGCCCCTGCGCCGCCAGGCGTCCCATCTCGCCGACGCCCACCACCACGCCACTCCGTTCCGCGAGGCTGCCTAGCTCCTGGCGGGCCAGCTCTACCGCGGCGTGGGCCAGCGACGTCGTACCCTGGCCGATGCCGGTCTGGGAGCGGACGGCTTTGCCCGCCTCCACTGCCATGCGGAACAGGGTGTTAAGCGTCGGCCCGGTCAGGCCCACATCGTGGCTTGTCTCCCAGGCCCGGCGTACCTGGCCCAGAATCTGCGCCTCTCCCAGCACCGCCGAGTCGAGCCCCGCTGCGACGCTCATCAGGTGCGCCGCAGCCTCCTCGCCCTTCAGCACAACGGCGTGGATCTCTACCTCGGCCAGCGGGACGCCGCGGTAGCCCGCCAGGAAACCGAGCAAGGCGGGCGCGACGTCCATCGCGGCGACGCTGTACACCTCGAGGCGGTTGCACGTGGCGAGGAGCACCACCTCCTCGGCGAGGGCGGCCAGGCGCCGCAGCAGCGCGGGCTGCTCGGCCTCCGGCACGTCGAGCCGCTCGCGGAACTCGGCGTCGGCGGTGTGGTGGCTGATGCTGAGAACCTGGAGCACCGCTCACTCACCCAGCCAGCGCGCCACATCCTGGGCAAAGTAGGTCAGGATGAAGCTGGCCCCGGCGCGCTTGATGCTGGTCAGCATCTCCAGCGCCACCCGCCGCTCGTCGATCCACCCCCGCGCCGCGGCCGCCTTGACCATCGCGTACTCGCCGCTGACATGATAGGCGGCGATGGGCACGTCAAAGCGGTCGCGCGCCTGGCGCACAATATCCAGGTAAGCCAGAGCGGGCTTGACCATCACCATGTCGGCCCCCTCGGCTGCGTCCAGCGCGATCTCGCGGAGCGCCTCGCGCCCGTTGGCCGGGTCCATCTGGTACGACTGGCGGTCGCCGAACTGGGGCGGCGAGTCGGCGGCCTCGCGGAAGGGGCCGTAGAAGCCGGAGGCGAACTTGGCCGCATAGGCCAGGATGGCCACGTCCGTCAACCCGCTGTCGTCGAGGGCGGCGCGCATCGCCGCGACCTGGCCGTCCATCATGGCGCTCGGCGCGACGATGTCCGCGCCCGCCTCGGCGTGGACGACCGCGACCCGGGCCAGAATGTCCAGCGTCGGGTCATTGAGGATGCGCGTCCCTTGGACGACCCCGCAGTGGCCGTGGCTGGTGTACTCGCACAGGCACACGTCGGTCATGACCACCATCTCGGGCACCTCGGCCTTGATGGCGCGCAGCGCGGTCGGGATGATGCCGTGGGGATCGAAGTTCTCGCTGCCGAGCTCGTCCTTCGTGGCGGGCAGGCCGAACAGGATGACAGCGGGAATGCCCAGGGCATAGGCATTGGCCGCCTCACGCACCACCTCATCCACCGACAGGTGATAAACGCCCGGCATCGAGCCGATCTCCGACCGCACCCGTCGCCCGTGGACGACGAACAGGGGCAGCACGAGGTCCTCCGCCGTTAGCGTCGTCTCGCGAACGAGGGCGCGCATCGCCACGCTCTGGCGCAGGCGGCGTGGGCGCGATTTCGGGCGAACTGCCTGAACCTTGGCCAGGACAGACATGGCAGGCTCTCCTTGCAGGGGAATCACGGTCAACTTGCTGCGGATGGAGCCGACGCGTCATAGGCTCGGCTCAGCGTCTCTACCAGACCGTCGATGGTGTAGCGCTCGGCGACCAGGGCGGGAGTCAACCCATACTCCCGCGCCGTCTGTGTGGTAATCGGCCCGATGCAGACGATGAGCGCGCCCTCGAGAAGAGGGCGCGCGTCCTCGGCGAGAAGGATGAAGAAGTTGCGCACGGTGGATGAACTGGTGAAGGTGGCGATGTCGATGCCACGCCGCGCCTCAGCCAGCGCGTCCGGCGAGGGCCGGCCGACGGCTGTGTCGTAGACCGCCACCTCGTCGACGGCGGCGCCGCGCTCGCGGAGGATGACGGCCAGCGCCTCTCGCGCCTGGGCCGCTCGCAGCAGCAGAATCCGCTGGCCACGAACGTTTCCCAACGCGTCGGCTACGGCCTCGGCGATGAACTCGTCGGGGACGACGGTCACCCGCAGGCCGACCCTCTCGATGGCGCGGGCCGTGGCCGGGCCGATGGCGGCGATGCGGCGGTTGGCCAGCATAGTCGCCGACTGCCCGGTGGACCGGACATACTGATCGAAGAAGCGGATGCCGTTGGCGCTGGTGAAGACGACCCAGTCGTACGTCTCGCGCTGGGCCAGCGCCTGGGCCACCCTGTCCCACGAGATGGGCGGGACAAGTTCGATGGTGGGGACGTGGATGGGGTGCGCGCCACGCGCCGTCAACGCTGCGATCAGCTCAGCGGCCTGGCTCTCACCACGCGTGACGAGCACGCGCTTGCCGGCGAGGGGATGCAACTCAGGCACTTGTGTGGACCTCCGCCACCTCGGCCGCTAGCGCCTCGGCCAGGTTCGTACCCAATCGCCCTGCATCGGCAAGGGGCGCGTCCTGCGCTGCCCGCGCCAGTCGTCCACCATCGCCGTCCGGGTCGGCGACCATCGCGTGGAGCATCACTGTGTTCGCCGCCAGGTCCACCCTGGCGTACGCGGCCATGGGCAGGCGACAGCCAGCGCCCAGGCGGGCCAGGAACGCACGCTCCGCCGTGGCGGCGACCTCCGTAGCCGGGTCCACGAGGGCCTCAACAGCCTGAAGGAGGGTCAGGTCATCAGCGCGGGTCTCGGCGGCCAGGATGCCCTGACCCGGGGCGGGTAGCATCTGGTCGAGGGGTAGGTACGCCGAGATGCGCTGCCCCAGGCCGAGGCGATGCAGCCCGGCCGCGGCAAGCACGATGGCGTCGTAGTCGCCCGCGTCCAGTTTGCGCAGGCGGGTGTCCACGTTGCCCCGAATGTCGACCACACGGAGGTCGGGGCAGAGCGCACGCAGCTGGACCTCCCGTCGGAGACTACCGGTGCCGACCCGCGCGCCAGGGGGTAGGTCACGCAGGCCTGCCCCGTCGCGCGTCACTAGAGCATCCCGCGGGTCCTCCCGGAGCAACACGGGGCGTAGTGTCAGGCTCGGCGGACCCTGCGAGGGCACGTCTTTGAGGCTGTGAATGGCCAGGTCGATGAGGCCGTGCTCGAGGGCCACCTCGATAGCCTTGACAAAGACGCCCTGGCCGCCCAGGACCGCCAGGGAGGCCTGCTGGTCAGCGTCACCTTGTGTCTGAATGATGCGTGTTGTACAATTAAGGGAAGGGGTCGTCCGCCGCAGCGCTGCGAGAACCTCATGAGTCTGAGCGAGGGCCAGTGCACTACCACGAGACCCGATGACTATCACCTGAGGCATGGACACGCCTGCTTTCCGGGTGGATACATGAATTGTATAGCGGTAAGGGGACGGGAATGATGCCATCGGGTCCAAAATGGGTCAAAATTGTATAGCATTGTTGAGAATTATAGCGATTTGCGCGGCTTAAATAGATACGCACGCTCTATGGGGAATGGATTGGGGGGATAGGACCAAATGGAGAATTTAGGCGAGGGGGAGTGGCTGAGCCTCCAGGAGGCTGCGCGCCGCCTGGGCGTCCACTCGGGTACCCTGCGCCGCTGGGCGGACGAGGGGCGCGTGCCGTTCATGCTGACTGCGGGTGGGCACCGGCGCTTCTCCAGAACAGCGCTACGTGAGTTCCTGCGCGGCCAGCTTCGAAGCGCTGGCCTGCCCCGCCTGGGGGAGGTATGGGCAGCGCGGGCGATGGTCGACGCTCGGCGCGAGATTGGCGCGCACCAGGGCGAACGCTGGGTCGCAGCCTATGGCGAGGAAGATCGCCAGACGGCCCGCGAGCTGGGCCGCCGCCTGATGGGAATCCTGCTGCAGGCGATTTCGCAACCAGATGTGACCGACGATCTCAGGCAGGAAGCCCGCGCCATCGGGGCCGCCTATGCCCAGCACAGCCGTCGCCTGGGCATCGATATGAGCGACGTTCTCAAGGCCACCTTCTTCTTCCGCGACCGCCTACTGGAAACCGCTGTAACGAGCGCCGAAGATGCTCGTGGGCGTCGCACTGATACGACCGAGTTAGTCCGTCGCATCAACGATCTCGTCAACGTCATCCAGCTGGCCGCCATTGAGGTCTATCGAGGAACCTAATGCGGTACAGGGAACGAAGGGCCATCTGCCTGGGTAGTGGACTACACATATTGGGGGGCGACATGGCGTCCCCCCCCCCCCCAATATGTGACAGCAGAATCGCTGGTTTCGCGCTGGACGTCGGCATACACTTTCCTCACCGGCAAGCGCGTCCCTCGCCAACTGCCCACAGCTGAGTCGGCATTCGATGATCATCTGTGGCGGCAGCGATTGTCGGGCTGAATTCCCACGATGGCAAGCAACCGCCATGTGGCGCCTCGTTCACCCGTCAACACACATTGTGCTTGACACGACAGCCTTCGGGCCTAGCATTTGCCCTCACGCATCGTGACGAAGCAGCAGTTTGTGATCACCCCCTTATGGAGCGCTATTATGGATCCACTACCTGTCGTCGCGCCCGCCTTCGTCGAGATGGCTCACCGTATCGTCTGGAGTAGCGTGACGACCGTCGATCCCCAAGGTCGGCCCCGCTCCCGCATTCTTCACCCGATTTGGCAGTGGGACGGGACTCATCTGGTCGGCTGGGTGGCGACGCGCCCGACCCCAATCAAGCGAGAGAGCCTCGACGCCCATCCCTATGTGTCGGTAAACTACTGGTCGCCATCGCACGATACATGCGTCGCCGAGTGTCGAGCGACGTGGGCCTTCGACGACGAGACACGCAAAATGGTGTGGAACCTATTCTTGCACGCTCCCGCGCCGGTCGGCTACGATCCATCGACGATCCCCGTGTGGCCAAAGCCAACGGCCGACGCGTTCGCCGTGTTGCGGCTCGACCCGTGGCGCCTGCGCGTCTTCCCAGGCGCCGCCTTCCTCCGTCAGGGAGGTAAAGTCCTCACGTGGCGCGCCTCGGGAGAATGAATCAGTGGCAAACCACATCGTCGAGGTCACTCATCTGCGGGCGGTGGTGGCGGAACTGAGCGCCGAGAACCTGACGCTCAAAAAGGGGCGCTGGCTGTAGAAACCCATCGGCGCTACAGGGGCGAGGAGAAAGCTCGCCTCCTGGCCGCGGTCGAAGTCGCCCAGTGCCGCACGGATCAGCCCATTGACGCGATCCTTCAGCAGCTGGGGCTGCCGGCCGCCACGTACTATCCCTGGCAGGCGCGGGCCGAGGTCCAGCGGCTGGACGATCGGGTGGTCGTGCCCCGCCGCGAGAGCGTGCGGCCGACGTCGAGGGAGGTGGAGGCCGTGTGTGACTTCGCGCGACAGCATCCGAGGCTGGGCTATGAGCGCTTGAGCTGGCAGATGGTGGCCGAGGCGATGGCCTATCTGCGCTCGCACCAGGTGTACGCCATCGTGCAGACTCACGACCTGCTGCACCGCTGGCGCATCCGCAGTCCAACGAACGGCTCGAGCGCGTCCATCGCACCCATCGGGAGGAAGGGCTGGCCGACGAGGTGCTGCGCGACTACTCTCACGCCCTCGATGTGATGACCGACTGGGGCCACTACTACAACCACCAGCGGGTGCACTCAGCCTTGCGCTACTTGCAGCCCATCGCCTACTATCGTGGCGACGTGGCGGTATGCCTGGCCGAGTGCGCCCAACGGCTCGCCGAGGCCCAGGCCGCACGGCGCGCCTACTGGACGTCCCATTCACCTGGTAAGGAGCGAGCGACCCTCCCTTAAACTATCGGTCATTTTCTCTCACTTCGTGCCGGGCAGAACAGTAGCCCTACAGAGAATCCTCGCCAGCGCTCTACCCCAAGCTTTGGCTCTATTGCAGAGCGGGGAGGAACTGGTGGAGATTAGAGGGCTCTGATTAAGGACAACGAGCGAATAAGGTCGCGGCTTGTTAGCTCTAGAGTCTCACTCATTCTCGATCAGTCTTCCCCCGCGTCTCGCCGCTTCTCGACCCGCGCTTTGACCTCGGCTTCGTAGCCCTCCTCGCTGGGGTTGTAGAAGCGGCGGTCTTTGTGGATGTCGGGCAGGTATTGCTGCGCGACCCAGTGGCCCTCGTAGATGTGCGTCTTCGGGGGTGCGGGGCCGTCTGCGGCCCTGCTGTGGTAGCCCTTGCCGTGCCCTAGCCGCGCCGCCCCCTTGTAGCTCGCGTCCCGCAGATGCACCGGTACCGCTCCGGCCCCCTCCTCCTGGATCACCCGCTCCGCCTCGAAGTACTGCGTCATCGTGTTCGACTTCGGCGCCGTCGCCAGGTACACCGTCGCCATGGCGAGATGGACCTTCGCTTCGGGCAGACCCACGTACTGCAAGGCGTTCGCACAGGCCGTGACGACGACGATGCCGTTGGGATCCGCCAGCCCGATGTCCTCCCCGGCCAGGATCAGCAGCCGCCGCATCACGAACTCCGGGTCTTCGCCGGCCAGCATCATCTTGGCGAGCCAATAGAGGGCGGCGTCGGGGTCGGAGCCGCGGACGCTCTTGATGAAGGCGGAGATGGTGTCGTAGTGCTCGTCGCCGCCCTTGTCGTAGCGGACGACGCGGCGCTGGATGCTCTCCTCGGCGACGGTGTCGTCAATGTGGATGACGCCCTGCTCGTCGGGCGGGGTGGACTCGACGGCGAGCTCGAGGGCGTTGAGGGCGGTGCGGGCGTTGCCGCCGGCCATGTCGGCGAGGTGGGTGAGGGCGTCGTCGGAGATGGTGATGGAACGGTCGCCGTAGCCGCGCTCCGTGTCGTGGAGGGCGCGGAGGAGGAGGTCGCGCACCTGCTCAGAGGTCAAGGGTTCCAGATGGAGAATGCGTGACCTACTGAGCAACGGCCCGACTACCTCAAAGAACGACTGTTTCTGCCGCCTCTCGCGCCGATGTGCTCAGCCAGGAGATCGTCCGCTACCTCTGCTCTTGGGCAACGCGACGTAGCACGTTTTGAGGCACACGCCCGGACGGGTATAATGTGCAGACACGGAGTGCTGCATCATCACCGGCTCAACCTGGTTGATCTGGGGGAGGGATGAGTCTCATGCCGAAGCTGATGGACCGCATTACGATCAATCCAGCCCAATGTGGGGGACGACCGTGTATTCGCGGCATGCGTATCCGCGTTATTGATATCCTAGAGCTATTCGCGGCTGGTCTCAGTCCCGAAGAGATCTTAACTGAGCTACCGGATCTTGAACCAGATGACCTGAAAGCGGCATTACAGTACGCAGCCCGCCGCCTGGATCATCCAGTAGTCGCTGCATGATACTCTGGATTGACGCTCAGTTGTCGCCAACAATCGCCCGCTGGATGTCGGATACCTTTGCTGTGCAGGCCGTTCCAGTACGTGACCTTGGCCTGCGCGATGCGACCGACCACGAGATCTTCATGGCAGCTCGGCAAGTGGCAGCCGTCGTGATGACGAAGGACAGTGATTTTGTGCAGCTGCTTGACCGGTTGGGTCCGCCCCCACAAGTTCTCTGGCTCAGCTGTGGTAATACTTCGAATGTAGTCCTACAGAGAATCCTCGCCAGCGCTCTACCCCAAGCTTTGGCTCTATTGCAGAGCGGGGAGGAACTGGGATAGTGTAACATTGTTTCTGTAAGATGAGTTGGCCGCCGAGATAGTGTAACATTGTTTCTGTAAGATGAGTTGGCCGCCGAGTTGAAAAGGCGGTAGGTCAGGGTGTATCCTACGGGTTGCCAAACACCGAAAGGAGACGAGACCATGACCTACCAACCGAATTATAGCCTACCCGTCGAGCTTGTGGAACTGGCCGCCGCGCAGGGCCTCGACGCCCTGCCTGAGGTGCTGCGCATCGTGATCAATGCGGCCATGACGGCCGAGCGGCAGAAGTTCCTGGGGGCTGAACCTTACCAACGCAGCGAGGAGCGACGCGGCCACGCCAACGGCTTCAAGCCCAAGACGGTCAAGACGCGGGTGGGGGAGGTGACCTTTGCCGTGCCGCAGGTGCGTGAAGGGGGCTTCTATCCCACCGCGTTAGAGAAGGGCTTGCGTTCTGAGCGAGCGCTGAAGCTGGCGTTGGCCGAGATGTATATCCAGGGGGTCTCGACGCGCAAGGTCACAGCGGTGCTGGAGAAGCTGTGTGGCACCGAGGTCTCCAGCATGGAGGTCAGTCGGGCGGTGGCCGCGTTGGACAAGGTGGTGGAGGCGTGGCGCAATCGCCCGTTGGGTGAATTTGTCTACGTCACGCTCGATGCTCGCTATGAGAAAGTCCGGCAGGATGGGGCGGTGCGGGACGCGGCGCTGCTGATCGCCACCGGGGTCGGCGCAGACGGCAAACGGCGGGTGTTGGGGGTATCGGTGAGCTTGGGCGAGCATGAAGTCCACTGGCGTACCTTTCTTCAGAGCTTGGTCGCGCGTGGGCTACGAGGCGTGCAACTCATCGTCAGCGATGCCCACGAGGGCTTGGGCGCGGCAAGGCGCACGGTCTTTGGCGGAGTGCCGTGGCAACGCTGCCAGTTTCACCTCCAGCAGAACGCGAGGGCCTATGTCCCGCGTGAGGAGCTGAAGGCTGAAGTGGCCACCGACATTCGCGCCATCTTCAACGCGCCCCATCGTGCCGAGGCCGAGGCCCTGCTGGCCAAGACCGTCCTCAAGTACGCCAAGACCGCCTCGAAGCTCTCGACGTGGATGGAGGCTAACTTGCCTCAGGGCTTCACAGTCTTTGATCTACCCGAGGCGCATCGACGGCTGCTGCGCACGACCAACGGCCTGGAACGGGTCAACGAAGAGATCCGTCGGCGCACCCGTGTTGTCGGCATCTTCCCCAACGAGGCGGCGTGTTTGCGCCTGGCGAGTGCCATCCTCATGGAGATCAGCGATGAGTGGGAGGCCGGCAAAGCCTACTTGACCTTTAAGTCTGCTTAATCCACCAAGGCCCACCCTGGCCTTTTACAGAACCAAAGTTGCATAATCGGAACTGGTGGAGATTAGAGGGCTCTGATTAAGGACAACGAGCGAATAAGGTCGCGGCTTGTTAGCTCTAGAGTCTCACTCATTCTCGATCAGTCTTCCCCCGCGTCTCGCCACTGCTCCACCCGCGCTTTGACCTCGGCTTCGTAGCCCTCGTCGCTGGGGTTGTAGAAGCGGCGGTCTTTGTGGATGTCGGGCAGGTATTGCTGCGCCACCCAGTGACCTTCGTAGCTGTGCGTCTTCGGGGGTGCGGGGCCGTCTGCGGCCCTGCTGTGGTAGCCCTTGCCATGCCCTAGCCGCGCCGCTCCCTTGTAGCTCGCGTCCCGCAGATGCACCGGCACCTGCCCGGCCCCCTCCTCCTGGATCACTCGCTCCGCCTCGAAGTACTGCGTCATCGAGTTCGACTTCGGCGCCGTCGCCAGGTACACCGTCGCCATCGCCAAATGGAACTTCGCTTCCGGCAGCCCCACGTACTGCAAGGCGTTGGCACAGGCCGTGACGACGACGATGCCGTTGGGATCCGCCAGCCCGATGTCCTCCCCGGCCAGGATGAGCAGCCGCCGCATCACGAACTCCGGGTCTTCCCCGGCCAGCATCATCTTCGCCAGCCAGTACAACGCCGCGTCGGGGTCGGAGCCGCGGACGGACTTGATGAAGGCGGAGATGGTGTCGTAGTGCTCGTCGCCGCCCTTGTCGTAGCGGACGACGCGGCGCTGGATGCTCTCCTCCGCGACAGTGTCGTCGATGTCGATGACGCCCTTCTCATCTGGTGGGGTGCTCTCGACGGCGAGTTCGAGAGCGTTGAGGGCGGTGCGAGCGTCGCCGCCGGCCATGTCGGCGAGGTGGGAGAGGGCGTCGTCGGTGATGGTGATGGGGCGGCCGCCGTAGCCGCGTTCGGTGTCGTGGAGGGCGCGAAGCAGGAGGTCGCGTACCTGGTCGGCGGTCAGGGGCGAGAGGTGGAACAGGCGTGACCTACTGAGCAACGGGCCTACTATTTCAAAGAACGACTTTTCCTGCCGCCTCTCGCACCGATATTCTCACTGTGGAGCTCGTACAGCAGATGTCCCTCTGGCGCAGCCATACCCGCATATTCTGACGGATGTCGGTTAATCTCCTGACCCACGAGCGTATCAGATCGCGACTATACCCGCGCCATCTGCCGTCCCCGTCGCCTGCTTGTAGCACTTTTTGTAGCAAAAAGTGCCTCTCCCGCCCTGACTCCGTCAGGTACAATGCCGTCACAACTGTATCTGTTTTGTGCCCCTTCCGTATCCGAACATGGACGACACCTGCTGTACATTACCAATGTGCGCAGGCGTGTGAGTCAATCCTCTGGCGTATTCGAAAGCGACATGAGTCGACGATGGGAGGAACGCGAGCGCACAGTCATCGGAGTCTGGGCTAACAACAGGAGGCAGTCATGAGCGCTTCACGCCCGTCAAAACAGCGTCCGGTTCTCGCCAGCAAGCGCTTGCGCGACGTCCCACCACTCTCGAGCGCGCAACTGCACAAGGTGCAGAATTTCATCTCGTCCAACCTTAGCGAGAAGATGACTTGGGGTCAAATAGCGTATGACATGCATCTCAGCGGCGACTACCTTGCGCGACAGTTCAGGGTCTCGACGGGACAGTCTCTCCGTCAGTACATCATCGAACAGAGGCTACAGCAAGCCAATCAACTCCTCCTGACAAGCGAACTGGCAATCGCCGAGATAGCGGTATGTCTCGGCTTCACCGACCAAAGTCACCTGACACGGCGGTTCAAGAGGCGATTTGGCGTGACGCCGCAAGCGATACGCAAGTCTACTCGGGATGCCAGCGAAGTTGACGCGGGAATTTACAAGACAGCAGGTTGAAACTGCAGTACGATACTACAACGACAGCGACTTAACCCGGGAGGCAATTAAGATGACAACTGTAAAACGAATAAGGGACCTGACCCAGTACGCGTTCGTTCTACCGTATGCAAGCGAAATGTTCGGCGTCTTCCAGCCGCTGCTCGGCTGGAAATCGAAGCGCATCGCCAACCGGTTCGAGCAGGGCTTTCACAACGACAAGGTTTTTCTGCTCGACAAGCTCAAGCGTGAGTTCGCCGCTGTCGTCGATATTCGCTACGACGCCGACTTCCATCCCGAGATCCAGATCGATCCAGGCATCCTGCAGGGCGGGAAGATCCGTCGCTTCGATAGCCTGGTGCTGCAGAAAATCGCTGAGAATCTCCCGTCCTTCAAGGATCTGCGTCCGTCCGCCTTCAAGACTGTAATCACACCTCAAACGGTTGAGAACATCGTCAAAAAGGACGTCGTGGAGTTCTATACGAACGCCTACAATAGACTGCCCGAGGTCGACAAGCGCAGGGAGATCGTGAGAGGCGCCTTCGAGCACCAGGTGCAGTACGAGTCAGCGGTCGCTGGGGCGTTGCTCTTCCTGCAGCAGCAGAACGCCCACGACGCCCTGAAGGAGATCTTCTACAACACGAAGGACAACCTCGACCAGGCTCAGGCCCTGATCCGCAAGCTCACCGCCACCGATAGCAGCGAAGCCTACCTGGACATCGAGCATCTTGACCCGAGCGACGTCGAGGATCTCAAGAGCGTCGTGCTCTCACCGATCAGCGTCGTACACCTGTTCCGGCAATACTTCTTCGAGTTGGACACGTTCCTGGGCACGCCCGAAAGCCATGTCTGGCTCAGCCCGGGCTCGAGTGTCGAGCTACTCGAAGTTCACACCCGCCGCTTGATCGTTGAGAAGACGCTGGAATCCGCTCTCGACATTGTGACAAGCGCAGAGAAGGCCACCACCGAACAGGAGGAGATTTCAGAAGCGGTCAAGGAGGATAATCAGCAGGACATCAAGTTCGGAGCTAGCGTCAAGGCCTCCTATGCCTCCATCGAGGCCACGTCGAGCTTCGATTTCAACACCTCGCAAAAGCTCGCGCGGGAGGTCACCCACAAGCTCATGCGGCAGCAAACCGAGAAGCTCTCGTCCCAGATTCGCAGGAACTTCAAGTCGACCTTCAAGACGGTGACCGAGTTCACCGACGTCTCCAGCACCAAACACGTGCTCGCCAACAGCACACAGTCACTGATCAACTACGAGCTGCGACGCAAAATGCGCCAGGTCGGCGTGCAAGTGCAGGACATCGGTTCGTTCGTCTGCTGGCAAACCTACGTGGACGACCCCGGCCGGGACCTGGGGATCGCCAAGCTCGTCCACATTGCCAAGCCGGCCGAGCTTGGGGCCATTCCCCACCCTGAAGAGATACCGCTGTTGCAGCCCTTCCAGGAAGAGAAGATCGCCACGATCCCGTTCATCTCGGTCGAAGACACCGGGGCAGATAATGAGGGCGAGGTCTACAAGGATGGCGTGGAGGTCGACAACAACGAATGGTTCGGGGTGTTGGAGAAGATTCAGGCGGATTTCCCGCAGGAGTTCATCTGCTCCAAGGCGAACTACTTGCTGACGGGCGTAGAATTCGACCCACAGGGCAAGCCAGTGAGCGTTTCGCGGAGGGGTGATATCCAGAACGTCGACAGCAAAGCTAAGTTCTCTCTGCACCTGGACTCGGCAGATTTCCAGGGGCAAAACAGCATCCAGGTGAAGCTGATCCTGCATTGGTCGCCGACGGCGGAGGCCAACGCTGCCATCGCCCAGAAGAATGCCGGGAATCTGGGCTTGATGAAAGAGCAGGAGAAAGCCGCCTATGAAAAGGCTTTCGTGGAGACGGTCAAAGACCGCGTCACCCTGGCGAGCCGCATTACGACCCGCCGGAGCGACGAACTGCGCGAAGAGGAGCGCATCGTCGTCTACCGACGGCTAATCCAGGACTTGCTATTCCACGGGGTGGAGTTGCCTGACGATCGCACGCGCCATGTGGCCGCCGAACTGATCAACGCCATGTTCGATGTCGAGAAGATGCTCTACTTCGTGGCGCCCGAGTGGTGGCGGCCGCGGTTGCACCGCAGCCGGCAGCAATTGCAGGAGACCCCCGTCGTGGATCTGGGGCCGACTCCGCCCACGGTCGATCTTTCCGGCTCGGTCCTGCAGAAGGGGCTGCTTAGCCGGCTAAGCAGCGCCGAGGCGAACGACAATCCCGATGTCCTAAGCGCCAGCACGGTCGGGTGGGGTGGCGTAGAGGAAGCCAACCGGGACAATTACTATATCACTGACGAATCCGAACCGGCGAAGATGGGGAGTTCGCTCGGCTGGCTTCTGCAATTGGACGGCGACAACATGCGCAACGCCTTCCTGAACGCTCCATGGGTGAAAGCGGTGATGCCGATCCGTCCGGGCAAAGAGCAGGCGGCGATTAACTGGCTGAAAGGCGTCGAGGGTATGAACGGCATCACCGACGATGTGATCTACCACACGAGCAACCCTAACGAGGTGGACATCAACGGAGCACCGCTGGACGGGCAGCGCATGATCGACGTGCTGATGGACCTGGCCAGAAAGATCGAGCGCAAATATCAGGAAGGCATCGAGACGGGGAAATACCCACGGCAGGACGAAGTGGCCGACCCGGCGTTGGTTGACGATGAGAACCTGGTGACGGCCACACCGATCGACCGGGTGTACGAACACGGCTTTTTCCCGCTGGAGGGGAGCTTCCGGCTGAACGTCGGCAAAAACTACGAGATCTTCGACCAGTGGATCGAGATCCTCCCAACCGACCAGGTGGTGCCGGTGGAAGTGGCCTACGACCCGAAGACCGGCAGGCAGGTGTGACTATGGCGGGAAAATGGCTGAAGCTGTTCCCCACGGCTACCCGAAACGAGGTGGAGTTCTTTCTGGACGGGGAGGACTACTACCAATCGCTCATTGAGGCGATCGACACCGCTGGTGAAGCCGGGGCCCAGGGTTATGTGTATATCTTGGGCTGGATGCTGGATATCAGATTTCCCCTGGTCAAGGGCGATTCAACTCAGACCCTGTACAATGTGCTGCAGCGGGCCGCCGGCAAGGGCGCCGAGATCCGTATCCTGATCTGGGACAATCCACTGCCGGAGTACGCCAAGCTGCACGCTGATGCGATCCCGCGCTTGAACAAACTGCCGAACACCAAAGCCTTCCTCGACCCACACACCTTCTTTCCCCAACAATCCAAACACGCGATCCAAACTCTCACCCCACTCATCGTTCTTATGATTAGGCTGATGCAAATCCTGGAGGGGACGCTACGGCAGAGCGTCATCACAACTTCTATTCTGACAGCTTTGACATCTTCGCATCCTACTCTGGCATCAGGGCCTTTGAAACTATCTGCCAAGCTGGCGTCCGAACGCAAGGCGTTGAACTCTGTGCTCACATCGCAGACCCTCGGTGCTCATCACGAGAAGGTAGTCGTCGTCAAGGGCAAGAAAGGCCTGATCGCTTACTGTGGGGGCATCGATATCAACAAGAACCGGGTGATTACAGAGATCGGGAATCGAGACTTCCGCTTTCCGTCCTTACATGATACTGCCTGCCGACTAGCAGGTCCGGCGGCGCACGATGTACTGCAGAAGTTCAAGCAGCGCTGGCGGAACCACCCTGAGGCGGGGGCCTTCCAGCTGCGAGGCAAAGACGAAACCCCGCCGAAAGAGGCAGCGGCGCCGCATCCGTATGTCAAGGTGGTTGGCACGTACAACAGGGTGGATGGGGGTGATCCCGACCGCAGTCTGAGCGAAGCGTATTTCAAGATCATTGATAACGCCAGGCAGTTCATCTATATTGAGGACCAATACGCTGTCAACGTGGACGTGGCGCAGGCGCTCAACAAGAAACTCAAGGACCCCCATTTCGGTGGACCCTTATTCATTGCGATTCAGGATTCGATTGCAACCTCAGATGTGTTTATTCCCAACCGAAAACGGGCTGAATTTTTGGACGCCATCCTGAACGGGGTATTGGCGGATAAGGTGGTGGTCTCGATGATCGACCGCACGTATTACGAGCGCGACCACTATCACCCCGGGATGCACGCCAAGACGCTGATTGTGGACGACGAGATCGCCATAATCGGCTCGGCCAACGTCAACCGACGCTCCTTCACGATGGACAGCGAGACCTCGGCAGTGGTGTTCAACGATCTCGAAGAAGCACGCCCGGCCGATGCCTTTGCACGCAAGTTCAGGATCGCGACCTTCTATGAGTTCTTGAGATTGAAGACCATGCCTAAGAATAAATACGAATCCATTTCCGAGTACAGCAAAATCATCCGGCAGGGGAATCCAAACCTCTCCATCCTAATCCCTTATCAACCAGGTCCAACAGACGATATGGACGTGACGATTTGCAACGCGATCGCGAAGACGAGCCCTATACTCGCGGCGGTAACAGCGGTAAACGTTCATGTCCTACCTCTCACCTGTTCGCAAATTCAGGTCGCGTTCGGTGGGCTTTGGGATAACCTCATCGATCCCAAAGCCTGATTGACATGTCGTGTAGGCGACCTAGGACATAAATGCGCTCCTTATTCCTCCCGCTCGTCCCACCTACTCGCCTGATAATCAGGTTGACGAGGGCTAGCTCTTCACTCTTTCGCCACGGACCGCCAGCGCTCCACCCGCGCCTTGACCTCGGCTTCATAGCCTTGGTCGCTGGGGTTGTAGAAGCGCCGGTCTTTGTGGAGGTCGGGGAGGTATTGCTGCGCCACCCAGTGACCTTCGTAGCTGTGCGTCTTCGGGGGTGCGGGGCCGTCTGCGGCCCTGCTGTGGTAGCCCTTGCCGTGTCCCAGCCGCGCCGCCCCCTTATAGCTCGCGTCCCGCAGATGCACCGGCACCTCCCCGGCCCCCTCCTCCTGGATCACTCGTTCCGCCTCGAAGTACTGCGTCATCGTGTTCGACTTCGGCGCCGTCGCCAGGTACACAGTTGCCATCGCCAAATGGAACTTCGCTTCCGGCAGCCCCACGTACTGCAAGGCGTTGGCACAGGCCGTGACCACGACGATGCCGTTCGGATCCGCCAGCCCGATGTCCTCGCCCGCCAGGATCAGCAGCCGCCGCATCACGAACTCCGGATCTTCGCCGGCCAGCATCATCTTCGCCAGCCAGTACAACGCCGCGTCGGGGTGACCCGTCAACCGCGTCAGTCCGTAGCAGGTTGACGGGTCAAAGGAGCCGCGGACGGACTTGATGAAGGCGGAGATGTCTTCGGGGGTGCGGGGCGCGGAGCGCCCTGCGGATGAAAATCGTGAAAACCCCTTGACAAGCGCTGAAAGTCACCGTATAATGTCACAGCGTTAGCACCTCGGCGTTACCGGAATAGGACCGTTCTGTCACGCTCCAAAGGATAGCTCTGTGCCACGTAAGCCTTTCTTCCAAGCGCGCATAGCGCCTACCTCTCTGAGATGCATCTGTAGTCGGCGGGGGCATTAAGCACCGCGCCGGCTGAGTAGTACGTTCGTTCGAGGAAGACCAACACCGACGCGATGCGACATGCCCCCGCGAGACTGGCGAAGCCATCTCCGGGGTAGCGTCAAGGCATAGCTTGTTCTAGAGCCTGGGACTCTGCTCCCAGGCTCTTTTGCGTCCCTGTGACAAGCCTGTGCCTTGCCATGTCTCACCGCGTCGGTGTTGGTCTTGCTTATTTGAAAGGAGACGACCGGATGGCCGATGACCCAACCTGGGACCTCGTGCTGAAACGCAACTCTATCGAACGGTTAAAGAAAGAGAAGGCGCCCCTCGCCATCATCGAGGATCTGCCCGCGCTCATTGACCGCGGCTACGAGGACATCGCCGAGGAAGACATCGTCCGCTTGCAGTGGTACGGTCTCTACCACGACAAGCCCAAGATCGGCTTCTTCATGCTGCGCGTCAAGATTCCCAGCGGCATCCTGTCGCCGGCCGGGCTGCGCGCCATCGGCGACCTGTGCGTCCGCTACGGCCGCGGCAGCGCCGACTTCTCTGTGCCGCGTGGGACGGGCTACGCCGAGCTTTCGACGCGCCAGAACATCCAGCTCCACTGGATCGAGCTGCGCCACCTGCCCGACCTCCTGCACACCCTGGACGGCGTAGGGTTGAACATGCGCGGCGGCTGCGGCGACACTGTGCGCAACATCACCGGCTGCCCCGTCGCCGGCCTCGACTGCAACGAGCTGTTCGACACGCGGCCCCTCATCGAGGAGGCGGCGCAGTTCTTCTACGGGAACCCCGCCTACTCCGACCTCCCGCGCAAGCACAAGATTACCATCGCGGCGTGCGCCCACCAGTGCAACGCGCCGGAGATCAACTGCATCTCCCTCATCGGCGCCGAGAAGGATGGGCGACAGGGGTTCGCGGTGCGCATCGGCGGCGGGCTGTCCACCGTTCCGCGCCTCGCCCGCGACCTGGGTGTCTTCGTCGCCTACGATGAGGCCATCCCCGTTCTGCGCGCCATCATTGACGTCTGGCAGGAGACGCTCAAGTACCGCCTCTCCCGCGTCAAAGCCCGCCTCAAGTTCATGGTGGACGACATCGGGCCAGAGGAGTACCGCCGCCGCGTCGAGGACAGGCTCGGCCGCCGCCTGCCCGACTTCACCGCCCCGGCCCCTCTTAGTGAGAGCGACCACATCGGCGTCTACCCCCAGAAGGGCGACGGCCTGTACTACATTGGCTTCCCCGTGTTTCTTGGCGTTATCAAGGGCGACCAGATGCTCCGCCTGGCCGACCTGGCCGAGGAACTGGACGGCGACATCCGCCTGACCCGCCAGCAGAATTTCATCCTCACGGGTGTGCCGGAGGGCCGCGTGGACGAGGTTGTCGCTCGCGTCGCCGAGATCGGCTTCCCCCTCGACGTCAACCGCCTGCGGGCGTCCAGCATCGCCTGCACCGGCCAGCCCCTGTGCAACTACGCCGTCGCTGCGACCAAGACGAAGCTCGAAGAGATCGTCGGCCACCTGGAGCGCACGCTGGGCCGCGAGGTCGAGGGGTTGCGCCTGAACGTGGACGGCTGCCCCCACGCGTGCGGCCACCACTGGATCGGCGACATCGGCCTCCAGGGTACCACGTCCAGGGAGCGCGGGGCCGAGGGCGAAAAACAAGAAGCCTACGAGATGTACTTGCGCGGCGGGCTGGGCGCGGATGCCGCGATTGGACGGCCCATTGTCCGCCGTGTACCCGCCGACCAGGCGCATCTGTATGTCGAGCGCCTGGCTCGAGCGTACCTGGCCGAGCGCCTGGACGGCGACGGCTTCAAGGCGTTCGCCGACCGACACACCGACGAGGAGCTGATTGCCATCGCCACGGCCAGGCCGCTGGCGGAGATTATCGCGGAGCAACAAAGGAGACCGGTTCACCGGGAGAGGCGCCATGAGTGAGACACGCTATCTGTTGGACGAGTTGGAAGCCGGCGAGCTGGCGATCGAGTACGACGACCAGTCGCCCCAGGCCGTGATCGAGTGGGCCTTGGAGGAGTTCCACCCGCATATTGCCGTCTTTACGAGCTTCCAGGCCGACGGCATGGCGATCCTGGACATGGCCTGGCGCATCAACCCGGATGTGCGCGTGTTCACCGTGGACACCGGCCGCCTGCCCCAGGAGACCTACGACATGGTGGACGCGGTGCGCGACCGCTATGGCATCGCCGTCGAGGTCATCGTGCCGGACGCCCGCGAGGTCGAGACCTTGACGCGCCAGCATGGCGTCAACCTGTTCTACAAGGCGGTCAACCTGCGCCTGGCGTGCTGCGAGGTGCGCAAGGTCAACCCGCTACGCCGCGTCCTCGACGGGCTGGACGGCTGGATGACCGGCCTGCGCCGCGACCAGTGGGCCAGCCGCTCCAACATCCGCAAGATCGAGATTGACCACGACCACGGCGGCATCGTCAAGGTCAACCCCCTCGCCGACTGGACTGAGGACGAGGTGTGGGACTACATCCGCGAGAACGACGTGCCGTACCACAAGCTGTATGACAAGGGCTACACGAGCATCGGCTGCCTGCCTTGCACCCGGCCGACCCAGACGGGCGAGGACCCGCGCGCCGGGCGCTGGTGGTGGGAGAAGAACGCGCCCAAGGAGTGCGGCATCCACTGCCCCATCGAGAGCGGCGGTTTCGAGCACGAGCTGGAAGCGCTGCTGAACAGGCACTAAGGGAGGGACCCCATGGACATTGGCCCGATTGAACGGGAGCTACTTGTTGAGGAGGCGCAGGCGCTGGCCGGCGCGGTGCAGGACGAGCGCATCCGCGGGCGCTATGAGCGCCTGGCAGCGGCGCTGGACGGCGGCAGCGTGGACGGCGCGGACCTGACGATGCTGGAGAACCTGCTGGAGCTGGGGCTGCAGACCGGCCGCCTGCGCAAACGCTACACCGCCGAGGGCGAGCAGGCGCTCCTGCGCCTGTTCCAGAAGACACCGCGCGGCATCGCCGTCACGACGGCGACCGGCGAGGTCAACCAGGCGCTCGCGGCGCTCCAGGGGCAAACGCTCACCGGCGTGGCGTTCACGTCCCGCGCGCCGGGCGTCTACGGGCTGACGCTGGACACCGACGCGGGGCACTTCTCCCTGCGCATCCACCCCGAAGGCATCACCCTCGACACCGTCGAGCTGGATTTCTAGAGGATGTACCCCATGTAGTAGCGACTTCCAGTCGCGCCCGTGACGCGGAACGACTAAAGTCGTCACTACAAGACATAGCGTTTGACCAAAGGACTTACATCGCATGAGCAAACTAGCGACATTGATTCCGCCGTATGGCGGCGAACTCATCAACCTGGTCGTGCCCGACGAAGGGCGCGACGACCTCAAGGCGTACGCTACGCGCCTGCCGTCCATCCAGCTCTCCGAGCGCTCCGTGTGCGACCTGGAGCTGCTGGCGACCGGCGGCTTCTCGCCCCTGGACCGCTTCATGGGCCAGGCCGACTACCTCAGCGTCCTGCACGACATGCGGCTGAGCAGCGGCGCGCTCTCGCCCATTCCCGTTACCTTGCCCGTGGACCTCGGCCCGGCCATCCGGCTGGACGCGGACATCGCGCTGCGCAACGCCAAGAACGAGCTCCTGGCGGTGATGACGATCGAGGAGATTTACGCGTGGGATCGCGAGCTGGAGGCGCAGCTCGTCTTCGGCACCCTCGACCCGCGCCACCCCCTCGTCGCCGAGATGCACCGCTGGGGAACGCACGCCGTCGCCGGGCGGCTCCAGGTTCTCAACCTGCCCACGCATTACGACTTCCGCGCCCTGCGCCTGACGCCGGCCCAGACACGGGCCGCCCTGGCACGCTTCGGCCGCCACAACGTCGTCGCGTTCCAGACGCGCAACCCGCTGCACCGCGTCCATGAGGAGCTGACGAAGCGCGCCGCCCAGAGCGTGAACGGCACCCTTCTGCTGCACCCCGTCGTCGGCCTGACCAAGCCCGGCGACGTGGACCACTTTACCCGCGTGCGCACGTACAAGGCGCTGGCGCAGCACTACTACGACCCCGGCCACATCCGGCTCGCCCTGCTGCCGCTGGCGATGCGCATGGCCGGGCCGCGCGAGGCGCTGTGGCACGCCCTCATTCGCCGCAACTACGGCGCGAACCACCTTATCGTCGGCCGCGACCACGCCAGCCCCGGCATCGACTCGACGGGCAATCCGTTCTACGGCCCGTACGACGCCCAGGAGCTTGTCGCGGCTTATAGCGACGAGCTTGGCGTCGGCATGATCCCCTTCAGTGAGCTGGTCTATCTGCCGGAAGAGGGGCGCTACGAGGAAATATCGAAGGTCGGCGGCCAGGCGCGCACGGCGTCCATCTCCGGCACCCAGGTGCGCGAGGACTACCTGAGCCGCGGGCGCAAGCTCCCCGCCTGGTTCACCCGCCCCGAGGTTGCCGACATCCTCGCCGAGACCTACCCACCGCGCCACCGCCAGGGCGTGTGCATCTGGTTCACGGGCCTGAGCGGCGCGGGCAAGTCCACCATCGCCGAGGTCCTGACGACGCTCTTGATGGAGCGCGGGCGGCAGATTACCGTCCTGGACGGCGACGTGGTGCGCACGCACCTGTCGAAGGGCCTGGGTTTCTCGAAGGAGGACCGCGACACCAACATCCGCCGCATCGGCTTCCTGGCGAGCGAGATCGTCCGCCACGGCGGCGTCGCCATCTGCGCCGCCGTCAGCCCCTACCGCGCGACGCGCAACGACGTGCGCGCCATGGTCGGCGACGATCAGTTTGTCGAGGTGTTCGTCGACACGCCGCTCGACGTGTGCGAGGGGCGCGACGTCAAGGGGATGTACGCCAAGGCGCGGCGCGGCGAGATCAAGGACTTCACCGGCGTCGACGACCCGTATGAGCCGCCGCTGGACCCCGAGCTAACCCTGGATACCGTCTCCCAGGCGCCGGAGGAGAACGCCCGCGCCATCCTGGCCTGGCTGGTCGAGCGCGGCTTCGTGCGCGACGACACGCGGGGCGAGCGCGTGGAGAGGGTAGCCTGAGATGCAGTATTACCCGGTCTATCTCAACCTGGTCGGACGGAAGGCTGTCGTCATCGGCGGCGGCCAGATCGCCCAGGGCAAAGTCGAGAATCTTCTGACTGCCGAGGCGTGCGTGTTTGTCGTCGCGCCGAGGCTGACGAAGACGCTGCGTAGCCTGCGGGACGAACTGCGCATCAGCCACATTGCCCGCGAGTATCAAGAGGGCGACCTGAAGGGCGCGTTCATCGCTATCAGCGCGACGGACGACCGCGAGACAAACGCCCGCGTGTGGCAGGAGGCGCTGGAGCGCAACATCCTGATGAACGTGGTCGACGACACACCCCACTGCAACTTCATCGCCCCCTCCATCCTGCGGCGCGGCGACCTGACCATTGCCATCTCGACCAGCGGCAAGGCGCCGGCCGTTGCGGTGCGCCTCCGCCAGCAGCTCGAACACTCGATTGGGCCGGAGTACGCGCAGTTCCTGACCCTGGCGGGACAGGCGCGCGCCCCGCTCCTGGCTCAGACCCCGGACTTCGAGCAGCGCAAGGCATTGTGGTATGAGTTGGTCGACTCGGACGTGTTCGAGCTGTTGCGCCGGGGTGACGAAACGGCCGCGCGCGGGCGGATCGCCGAGATTCTGGGCGTCTGGCCGGAGGAGCAAAACCATGTTGATCAATGACCGGCGCGGGACGTGGCGCCATTCCCTCTCACGAGCGTTTGGGCTGGGCAAGCCCGGTAAAGTGTACCTGGTGGGCGCCGGGCCGGGCGACCCGGAGTTGATGACCGTCAAAGGGCTGCGCTGTGTGCGGCGCGCCGACGTCGTCGTCTATGACCGCCTCGTCAGTGAGGAGCTGCTGGACGAGGCGCGGCCGGGGGCGGAGCTAATCTACGCCGGGAAGGCGCCGCGCCAGCAAGCGCTCACGCAAGACGAGATTAACGTCCTGCTCGTCGCCCGAGCGCGGGCAGGCAAGACCGTCGTTCGGCTCAAGGGCGGCGACCCGTTCGTCTTCGGGCGCGGCGGCGAGGAGGCGGCGGCGTGCGCGGAGGCGGGGGTGGCGTGCGAGATTGTGCCCGGCGTGAGCAGCGCCGTGGGCGTGCCGGGCACTGCGGGTATTCCCGTCACCCACCGTAATGTGGCCGGCGCGTTCGCCGTCGCCACCGCCCACCGCGCCGACGCGAGCGACGGCGCCGGCGATGTGGACTGGGGTGCGTTGGCGCGGATCGATACGCTCGTGATTCTGATGGGCGTCGAGCGGCTGTCCCACGTCGTCGCCCTGCTCACGGGGCATGGCCGCGCGCCAGAGACGCCGACCGCCATCATCGAGAGCGGAACGTTGCCGCGCCAGCGCGTCACGGTCGGGACGCTGGCGACGATCGTGCAGCAGGCGAGTGAGGCGGGCGTTCAGTCGCCGGCGACCATCGTTGTCGGCGACGTGGTGGCCCTGCGCGGCCAGCTTGGGCTAGATATCGAGACCGAGCCGGCCTGGGCGCTTACCCGCTCGGCGTAGACACCTGGGCGTTGATGGTGTAGCCGACGTTCGGCAGGGTCTCGATGTAACGCGGGTTGGCAGGGTCAGGCTCAATCTTCACTCGCAATCGCCGCACGAGCTGCTTGAGCGCGGCGCGGTCCTCGCGCGTGTCGTAGCCCCAGACATGCTCGATGATGGCGTCGGTGGGCAAGACCTGGCCCTGGTTGACGAGGAGATAGCGCAGCAGGCGGAACTCCAGCGGCGTGAGCTGCACCACGCGGCCGTCGGTGTACCGCACAGCCTGGCGGTCGATATCCAGCGTCATGTCGGCCAGTGTCAGGTCGGCGGGCGGCTGCTGGCCGCTGCGCCGCAGAACGGCCCGCACGCGGGCAACGAGGTTGCGGGGGCTGAACGGCTTGGCGATGTAGTCGTCGGCGCCCAGGCTAAGCCCATGCACGACGGCGTCCTCGTCGCCGCGAACGGTCAGCATGATGACCGGCATGGCGCTCGCCGACCGGATGCGCTGGAGCACCATGTCGCCGCTCAGGCCCGGCAGGTTGATGTCGAGGATGATGATGTCGGGCTGTTCACTCGCCCAGGCATCTAGCGCCGTCAGGCCGTCGTGCGCCTGAAACACTTGGAAGCCCTCGCGCCGCAAGGTGAATGCGATGAGCGACGCCAGCTGAATGTCATCGTCGACAACAAGAACTCGCATACCTGCTACCTCCACGTCTACGTCACCAACTTAGGCCGTCATTGCGAGGAGGAACGACGAGGCAATCTCCCCGTGGGCGACAGCAGTGCTGTAGCAATGTAGACCGCCTCTCGCAAGGGCGGAGGATTGCTTCGCT
The DNA here is from genome assembly GCA_046328525.1 of Anaerolineae bacterium. Taxonomy (GTDB): domain Bacteria; phylum Chloroflexota; class Anaerolineae; order Epilineales; family JAHCIE01; genus JBDHWG01. The sequence continues at coordinate 172,596 of JAXLWK010000010.1, read as the reverse complement.
TCGCTCGCAATGACGGAGTTCTATTGTTCCTCCGGGTTTGCGAAGGGCAGGGTGAATCTGAACACCGTGCTGCCGGGTGCGCTTTCGACGCCCACCTCGCCACCGTGCCGTTCCACGATGGTCTTGACGATGGACAGCCCCAGGCCGACACCGGCCGTCTTTTCTCCCTCCACCGAACGCTTGAACGGGCGGAAAAGCATGTCACGCTGCTCCGCCGGAATGCCCGGCCCCTCGTCGGCTACCCGCACAACCGCCATCCCGCCCTCCACGGCGACTGACAGGTGAATGGGACGGTCACGCGGGCCGTACTTGCTGGCGTTGGAAATGAGGTTGACAAGCACCTGCATCAAGCGGCGGGGGTCGGCGAGGACGAACGGCAAGTCGGGCGGGACATCGAGGCGCAGGGTCTGCCGGCGCAGAGACAGCAGCGGGCGAGTGGTGAGCAGGGCTTCTTCCACGAGCGCGCGCAGATCAACGGGCCGCGGCCGCACCTCGAAATGCCCGGCCTGGATGAGCGCGCTGCTGAGCAGGTTGTCGACCAACTCTTCGAGCCGCGAGACGCCAAGGGTGATGGAGTCGAGCATCTCGTGCGCCTCGGCCTCTGAGAGGTGATCACCTTCGAGCGTCAATAGCTCCGTCGCGGCGCGCAGGGCGGCGAGCGGCGTCTTGAACTCGTGGGAGACGTTCGCCAGGAAGAACTCGCGCAGCCGCTGGGCCTGCTCCTCCTCCGTCACATCCCTGAAGACGAATGCCTGCTCTTGCGCCTGGCCCCCGCGCGAGACCAGCATTCCCCCGGTCAGCGTGATAGCGATAGGCCGTCCGTCCCTGGTCAGGACGCGCAGCCGCTCGGCGGCGCCCGGCGCCGGGCGTGGCACGGCCGTACCCGCGCCGGCCGGGCGTAGCACCATCCCGTAGCGGCGGCCGATGACCTCGTGCCGACGCCAGCCGAGCAAACCTTCCGCGCCGGAACTAAACGACGTGATGCGCCCGTCGGCGTCGATGGTCATGACGCCTTCAGACAGGGCCGCGATCAGGTCTTCGGCCCACGCCTTAGACTGGCTTAACTCGTCGTGCGCAGTCTTAAGACGCCGCCGCATCTGCTCCAGCGTTTGGCGCAAACCGACGATCTCACTCACGCCATCCGCCGGCGGCAGCGGCGTGCTAAGGTCGCCGCGCCCTAGCGCCTCCCCACCCGCCGACAGGCGGAGCAGCGGTTGGGCGATGCGGTGGGCCAGGGCGTAGCCGAGCAGGCCGACCATGAGCGCGAACAGCAGGCCGCTGACCAGGAGGATAGTGTCGATGCGGCGGATCGTCGCGCCCAGCTCCGCGCCCGATAGGGCGACTTCGTCCTGCACCGGCACGCCATCGGCCGTCCCCAGCGGGAGCCAGTCGGCGTAATAGGCGGCGCCCTGGTAGTCGAGCTGCTGCGGGCTATCCCGGCGAACGGCTGGGGGCACAGTGGCGGCGACGTCGCCAAGAGACGTGGCGGCGCGCCGGTCGCCCACGTTGATGCTGTGGTCCAGCCCGGTTTCCTGCTTGAGGCGTGTCGTAAAATCCCCGTCCAGGGCCAGCCCGGCGCGCACGATGCCCAGCGGGTTGCCGCCGCCCTCGCGGACAATCGGCGCTTCCGCCGCGAGGACGACGCCCGCCGCCGACAATTGCAGGGGCAGCGCGCCGGCAGCGCGTTCGCCGCTCCGACGCAGAGCGGCCACCGCCGAGTCGCCAGATGGGCCGGCCGCAGCGGACTGGCCGATGACCTGCCCCTGCCCGTTCAACACTGAGAGCGCCGTGATGCCCGAGGCGGCCCGCAGGTCGTCCAGGTAGGCTTGGGACGGGATGCCGCCCTGCTGCATGACGGTGTGGAGGGTTGGGCGCTGGGCCGTGAGCAGGGCGAACGCGCCCACCTCGCGGGACCGCGCCTCGTAAAGGGCGCGGGTGACGCGCGCGCCCTCATCCACGCGCACCCACGCCTCCTGTTCCAGCTCCCGCTGCACCAGGGCCGCAGTTGGGATACCGATGAGGGCGACGGTGCCGCAGGCCAGCAGCACGAGGGCCACGACGAGCCGCAGGCGCAGACTGCGGCGGTCCAGCCGCGTCAGGCTCAGGCGCGTCCGAAAAGGGACACTGGCTCGCCCCATAAGTTCAGGCCTCAATCATATGCTCCTCGCAAGTAGCCTGCGACGAGAATGTAGTAGCGACTTCCAGCCACTTCCGCGAGGCCTCGAACGACTGAAGTCGTCACTACATACTCTCTCGTTAGGCCAGGCGGCCGCGCACGACGAGGACCGGACGGTCGGCGCGGGCGACAATCTCGGCGGCGACGTCGCGAGCGCCGGGCCGCTGGCGCGACGGCACGTGCCCGCCGACAACGATGAGGTCATAGTCACCCTCGGCGGCTTCGGCCAGGATCTCGTCCACGACGCCGCCCTGGCGAACCTTCGTGTCGACCTCGACGCCCTGCCCCAGCAGCGTCAGCCGCCCTTCTTCCAGGTGGCGCGCCAGCCACGGCCGGTCGGCGCCGTCTGCCACGCCCACGGGCTGCGCCTCGCGCACCGGCTGCGCCACGTACAGAAGGCGGGTCGATGCGCCAACGCGCCGGGCGAGCCGCGCCCCGAACACCACGTCGAGCTTGCCCGGCTCGCCGCCCGCCGAGCAGAGCAGGACGCGCTTAATGGGCGTCCGCGCCCCCTTCCCGACGAGCACCGGCGTGGTCGCTTCACGCTGTAACCTGTCAATGGGCGCGCCGTCGTCGGCAACGACCACCAGGTCGTACTCCTGGGCGCGGATGTCACGCAGGAGCGTCTCAGGAGAGACGCCGCTCCTAAGGTCCATGCGCGTCACCTCGGCGCCCATCGCCGACCCGAGCCACGTCGCCAGGCTTGTGCTGGCGTCGGTCTCGGCGTCGTGTGCGCATAACAGTAGCCGGAATCCGGGCCGGGGCAAAATGTGGTAATGCTTGATGCCGACCCACACGGTCTGCCCGACCTCGACGGCTTCTGCGCCGCCTGGCCGCGATAATACCGCCACGTCGAGCAGAACACCCTCCTGCCCGTAGCGCACGGGCAGCGGCCACGTCCCGGGCAGCGGGTCGAGGCGCACGCAGACGCGCTGGAGTGTGCCCAGGAACAGGATTTCTTCGACCACGCCAACACCTAGCGCCTGCCCCTCCAGAACCTCGCGGGCGGCGGCCAGCGTCAGGTCTTCCGGCCGGAACAGCACCTCGGCGCGGCCCTCGGCGTCGAAGCGCTCGCCCGGCTCGGCCGACGGCAGCCGCAGCGCCCCCACGCGCACCTCCTCGCCCTGCTGCGTGCCGGCCAGGAGGTTGGCGCTGCCCAGGAACGTCGCCACGAACTGGTGGTTGGGCCGGTGGTAGAGCTGAGTCGGCGTGCCAACCTCCAGCAGACGGCCGCGGTCGATGATGCCGATGCGGTCGGCGAGCTCGAACGCCTCTTCCTGGTCGTGGGTGACAAGGATGGTGGTAAGGCCGAGCCGCCGCTGGACCTCCTTGAGGCTCTGCCGCAATTGCACCCGAATTTGAACGTCCAAAGCGCCGAACGGCTCGTCAAGCAGCAGAACGGACGGCTGCGCGGCGAGGGCGCGGGCGACGGCGACGCGCTGCTGCTGGCCGCCGGACAGCTGCGATGTGTAACGCCCACCCAGTCCGCCGAGGCCCACCAGGTCGAGCAGCTCATCGCGGCGGCGAGCGCGCTCGGCTTTGGATGCTTTGCGCACGGCGAGGCCGAACTCGATGTTGTCGGCGACGGTCATGTGGCGAAACAGTGAGTAGTTCTGAAAGACGAAGCCGGTGTCGCGCTGCTGGGGTGACAGGTCGGTCACATCGCGGCCATGCAAGATGACGCGCCCGGCCGTCACCGATGTCAGGCCGGCGATCATGCGCAGGATGGTGCTCTTGCCGCTGCCGCTGGGGCCGAGGAGCACGAACAGCTCGCCGTCGGCCACTTCCAGGTCTACGTGGTCCACAATTGTCTGGTCGTGGTAGCGCTTCACCACATCGCGCAGCAGAATGCTCATCGTGCCCCCTCGGTGCGCGCCCTGAACCACTCCATGCCCAGCAGCATCACAAACGAAACGCCGGCCAGGACGAGCGACACAATGTACGCGGCGACGTATTGCCGTTCGTCCAGCGCGCGGAAGATGTAGATGGTGGCCGTCTCGGTCAGCCCAGACACAGCGCCGCTGACGACCACGACCGCGCCGAACTCGCCGAGCGTGCGCGCCAGGGACAACGTCACGCCGTACAACACGCCCCAGCGAATACTCGGCAGGGTCACGCGCCAGAACGTCTGCCAGCCGCTCGCGCCCAGGGTGTGCGCCGCCGACTCCTGTTCCGTCCCGACCGCTTCCAGCACCGGCATGACCTCGCGGATGACGAATGGCAGCGAGACGAAGATGGTCGCCAGGAGCATGCCGGGCAGGGCGAACACGACTTTGATGCCCAGCGGCCCGAGGAGCGGCGCGAACCACCCTTGCCGCCCGAAGAGGAGGATAATCATGTAGCCGGCGATGACCGGTGAGACGACGAGGGGCAGGTCCACCAGCCCATTGACGAAGCGCCGCCCCGGGAAGCGGTCGCGCACGAGCACCCAAGCGGTGATGACCCCGAACACCGTATTCACGAGCAGGGCGACGGCGCACAGGATGAGCGTCACCCAGAAAGCGTGCAGCACATCGGGGTCAGCCAGAGTCGCCAGAATGGGCGCGAGGCCGCGGCTGAACGCGCCCCACAGAATGGCGGCTAGCGGGGCCAGGATGAGGATGCCCATGTAGAGCAGCACGATGCCAATGAGCAGCCGCCTAACCATATACCACCTCCCGCCGCCGCTGCAGCCAATCCACCACCAGAATGAGGACGAAGGCTATCGCGAGCAGCACCGCCGACATCGCGCTCGCCCCGCTCTGGTTCGACGACTCGATCTCGCCGTAGACATAGACCGCCGCGGTCTGGGAGCGCATCGGGAAGTTGCCGGCGACGATGATAATCGAGCCGAACTCGCCGAGCGCGCGGGCGAAGCTGAGCAGGGTGCCCATCGTGATGGCGGGCGTGATGGCGGGCAGGAGGACGCGGCGGAACGTCACCCACGGCGACGCGCCGAGCGTGTGCGCCGCTTCCTCTTGGTGCAGGTCGACCTGCATGAGCACCGGTTGAAGGGCGCGCACGACGAAGGGAAAGCTCACGAAGAGCAGCGCCAGGATGATGCCCGGCGGCGCGAAGATCACGTCGAGGCCGAGGTTGCTCTTGAGCCAGCTCCCGATGGCCGCCTGGGGGCCGTACAGGATGACCAGCATGACGCCTGTGACGAGGGAGGGGATGGCGAAAGGTAGGTCAACCAGGCCGTTGACGATGGAGCGCCCCGGAAACTCATAGCGCACCAGGACGTATGCCGTCAGGGTGCCCATCACGGCGTTGACGAGCGCCATGACGGCGGACGTCCAGAGCGTGAGCTGGAGCGCGTGCCAGGCGGCCGGACGTGTGACGTTGGTGATGAACGTCTCCAACCCGCCGCGCAAGCCCTCGGTGATGACCGCCGTCAGCGGCAGCAGAATCACGAGGCCGAGGTAGCTCAACGCCGTGAGGCGCAAGCTCCAGCGGCCCCAACGCGGACGACGGCCGGTGGCGTGCCGTCGGCTACTTTCGAGCGCGGCCGGACTCAGCGCGCTCATTTCTGCGCCTGCACTTCCTCGATGGCCTTGGTGTAGATGCCGTTGTCGCCGAAGATCTTGGGCGTCGCGGCTTTCCAGCCGCCCAGGTCCGCGATGGTGAAGAGGTCCTGAACCGGCGGGTACTTCGAGGCGTTCGCCTTCGCCACGTCCGGGTCAACCACCCGCAGGCCGTACTTCGCGAAGACCTCCTGCGCCTCCTTTGTATAGAGGAAGTCGACGAAGGCTTCGGCGGCCTGGCGCGTGCCGTGCTTGTCCACGTACTTGTCGACGACGGCGACGGGGTTCTCGATCTTGATGGTCGAGCGCGGGATGACGTACTCATAGTCCTGGCCGTTCATCCGCCCGACCAGCGCCTCGTTCTCGTAGCTGATGGCGACGTCGCCGATGCCCTTCTCATATGTGACCACGCTCTCGCGGCCGCTCTTGTCCATGACGGAGACGTTCTTCAGCACCGATTTCAGGAAGTCGCGGGCCGCGGCCTCGTCGCCCTTCGCCACGCCGTCGATCTGGCCGCGCATCGCCGCGCCGTACACGCCCAGGATGTTCCACATCGCGCCACCGCTCGTCTTGGGGTTGGGGGTGAGGACGTTCAGGCCGGGGGCCGTCAGGTCTTTCCAATCCTTGATGCCCTTCGGGTTGCCCTTGCGCACCATGATGACGGCGATCGACGTGGTCGGGATGCCCTTGTATTGGTTGTTCTTCCAGTCCTGGGTAATCAATCCTGCCGTCTGCAAGCGCGTGATGTCGTCTTCCAGGGAGAGGGCGGCCATGTCGGCCTCGAAGCCCTCGGCGATTGCGCGTGACTGCGCACCGGAGGCCTGGTACGACTCCTGGAACTCCACGTCCTGGCCCGTCTTGGCTTTCCAGTACTTCTTGAAGAGCGGGATGATCTCGCCGTACGCCTCGCGCGGCGTGGTGTACGCCCCGAGGATGAGCTTGGTCGCTCCGCTGTTCGCGGGCGACGCCGAGGACGCGCTCGCTGCGCTGCCGCTCGCCGGAGCAGCCGTCGTGGCGCTACCCGCCGCCGGCGCTGCGTCCCCCGTGCTGGTCGGGGTAGACGCGCTGCAGCCGGTGAGCACCGCTGCCATAATGCCCAGCAACAATAGGCCACTTATCCATCGCAACATTGCCACCTCCCAAAACCTGTACTGTGTGGAATAGTCGTTGTTCGTGAAGGCAGTCTACTAGGTGGAGGTGATATTCAGGGAAGATGTCGGTGACAAAGCGGTGATATTTTGCACCTGGTTGTTTGGGGGAGTCGCCATCAGTGATGCTGATGGGGGGGCGCCGTAGCCGCACCGCCGCAGGGTGGATACGTGCCTCTAGCCAGTGGGGAAGACAATGTAAGCCACCGGCACTGCGTCGGTCAACCAGATGCCGCTGGCCGAGCGGTAGAACAGGTAGCCGTCCTTCGCCATTGCCCGCGCCCTCACCGTCAGGACAACTGGTTTCCCATCGCGTCTGCCGACAGATTGCGCCGTCTCAGCATCACTCGACAGATGCACGTAGTTGCGGCCGCGAGCCGTCAAGCCCTGCTGCCGAATCGAGGCGAGGAACCGCGTGGCTGTGCCGTGGTAGAGCGCGTCCGGCGGCGCGGTCGGCGCCAGGTCGAGGCTCACAGGGATCGAGTGCCCGTGACTTGCGCGGATCCTCTGGCTGTCGGCGCTGAACGCAAAGCGTTGCTTGTCGTTCTGTTCGACGACCTGCTGGAGCAGTCCTCTTGTGAGCGGAACCCCGGCCTTGTTGGCCCTGCGCAGCAACTCGTCAACGTCGGCCCCTGCCAGCGTCGTCGAGCGCCAGGCCAATACTCTCCGGTCGGTGACGCAGAACGAGGCTCAGGAATTTGCTAAGACGGACGACGGTTGAATTGGACATCCTATTGTGGGTACACCGACTGGCTGGCAGGGCGAGGGTCACAGACTCAAGGGGAGGAGATACTTGATGGCACTCACGGCGTCTGAGTTTCAGCGATGCGCCGGGTGGATGTACTCATACAGGATGGACTCGATGCCAATCCGATGCCCCTTGATGCGAATATCGTTTGGAGCAAGGAAGTCAAAGTAATCTTCCAGCTGCATGGTTCTCACCTCCTTTCACAATTGTAGGCACGCCTGCACCAAGCGCAACTGTGTGGCTACTACTTCCTCACTCCCCTCCCGCTTCCCGCCACTTCTCTACCCGCGCCTTGACCTCGGCTTCGTAGCCCTGGCCGCTGGGGCTGTAGAAGCGGCGGTCTTTGTGGATGTCGGGCAGGTATTGCTGCGCGACCCAGTGACCTTCGAAGCTGTGGGGGTACTGGTAGCCCTTGCCGTGCCCCAGCCGCGCCGCTCCCTTGTAGCTCGCGTCTCGTAGATGCACCGGCACCTGCCCGGCGCCATCCTCCTGGATCACTCGCTCTGCCTCGAAGTACTGCGTCATCGTGTTCGACTTCGGCGCCGTCGCCAGGTACACCGTCGCCATGGCGAGATGGAACTTCGCTTCGGGCAGACCCACGTACTGCAAGGCGTTCGCACAGGCCGTGACGACGACGATGCCGTTGGGATCCGCCAGCCCGATGTCCTCCCCGGCCAGGATCAGCAGCCGCCGCATCACGAACTCCGGGTCTTCCCCCGCCAGCATCATCTTGGCGAGCCAATAGAGGGCGGCGTCGGGGTCGGAGCCGCGGACGCTCTTGATGAAGGCGGAGATGGTGTCGTAGTGCTCGTCGCCGCCCTTGTCGTAGCGGACGACGCGGCGCTGGATGCTCTCCTCGGCGACGGTGTCGTCGATGTGGATGACGCCCTTTTCATCTGGTGGGGTGCTCTCGACGGCGAGTTCGAGGGCGTTGAGGGCGGTGCGGGCGTCGCCGCCGGCCATGTCGGCGAGGTGGGTGAGCGCGTCGTCGGAGATGGTGATGGGGCGGCCGCCGTAGCCGCGTTCGGTGTCGTGGAGGGCGCGAAGCAGGAGGTCGCGTACCTGGTCAGGGGTCAAGGGTTCCAAATGGAAAATGCGTGACCTACTGAGCAACGGGCCTACTATTTCAAAGAACGGGTTTTCGGTCGTCGAGCCTATCAGGGTGATTGTTCCGTCCTCAACATGAGGGAGAAGAGCGTCTTGCTGTGCTTTGTTAAAGCGGTGAATCTCGTCTACAAGGAGGATGGTCCGCCGACCGTAGAGGGTGCGGCGTTCTTTCGCCTCGGCGACGACTCTGCGAATGTCGGCAACGCCGGCCATAACGGCGTTCAAGGTTCTGAAGTGGGACTTGGTCGCGTTGGCGATGATGGTCGCCAGTGTCGTCTTGCCGGTCCCCGGTGGCCCCCAGAGGATGATGGAGCTAAACAGGCGGTCGGCCTCGATGGCGCGGCGCAGCAGCTTGCCCGGCCCGACAATATCCTGCTGCCCGGCAAAATCGTCCAGGGTGCGCGGGCGCATCCGCGAGGCGAGCGGCGCTTCGTGACTGATCTCTTCTTGACGCGCCGTCTCGAACAGATCGGGGCCCGGTCTTCTTCTTGCTCATGTCGTTCCTAGCTCGGCGGCTCGCCTGGGCCGTTGCCCTGCTCGTCGGTCGGCTCGGCCAGCACCTCGCGCGGCTGCGCCAGGTCGCCGGCGGCGATGGCGGCGCCGACGATGCCCGCTTCGTTCTTCATCTGCGCCAGGAGGACCGGCGCCTGCGTCTTGAGGTTCGGGGCGATCTCGTCGAATTGTTTGCTGGCCCCGCCGCCGAAGATGAACAGGTCGGGCGAGAAAAGGGCTTCCAGGTAGGCCAGGTACTCGTTGACGCGCTTGGACCACTTCTTGAGGCTGACTTTGTCCACCTCGACGACGCGGTAGGCCGCCTTCGTCTCGGCGTCCAGGTCGCACCACATCTTGAGATGCCCTAGCTCAGTGTTGGGTACGAGGATGCCCTCGCTGAACAGGGCGCTGCCGATGCCCGTCCCGAAGGTGAGCACCATCACGACGCCCCGCTGTCCGCGTCCCGCGCCCAGGCGCATCTCGGCGATGCCCGCCGCGTCGGCGTCGTTGAGCAGCAGGACGGGACAGCCGGTCGCGTTGGCGAACAGCGTCCCGCCGTCTACGCCAATCCACGACTTGTCCACGTTCGCGGCGGTGCGGACGATGCCGTGGCGGACGATGGCCGGGAACGTGATGCCAATCGGCCCCTCCCAGGCGAAGAGGCGCGCCAGCTCGGCCACGGTGGCCGCGACCGCCGCCGGATGCGATGGCTGCGGGGTCGGGATGCGTTTGCGCGGGGTGGTCAGCGTCCCGGTGGTCGTATCCACGGGTGCGCCCTTGATGCCGCTGCCGCCGATGTCAATGCCTAGAATCTCCATGCCCCTACCTCCCTCGACAAGATGAAGCCTCGCTACACATTTTACCACCGTGCGGCCCGGCGCAAAGTCGCCGCCGTCACACGACTAGCGGTAACAAGTCCGTCAGCGACCCGATTTCCGCCTGAGGTGCGGCGGGGAGCCGATCGGGCGGCGCGCCGACGCGGTTGATCCACGCGACACGGAAGCCAAAGCTCGCCGCGCCGACTGCATCCCAGCCATTGGCCGAGACGAAGCACACCGCCGACGCGGGCAAGGCCAGGCGCTCGGCGGCCAGGGCATACACCCGCGGATTTGGCTTGTAGACGCCGACCTCTTCGACGGACAGCACGGCGTCCAGCAGCTCCCGCAGGCCGGCGCTATCCACGGCGGCCGCCAGCATGGCTGGCGAGCCGTTCGAGAGAATCGCCGTCGCCAGGCCACGCGCCTTCAGGGGGGACAGCACCGCCGGCGCGTCGGGGTATGCGTCCAGGGACATGTACGCTGCCAGCAGTTCGTCGCGGACATCGGCGTCGGCGATGTCCATCGCTGCGAGGGCGTACTCCAGCGCGTCCTGGGTCACCTGCCAGAAGTCAGCGTGACGCCCCATCAGGCTTCGCAGCCACGTGTACTCGAGCTGCTTGGCGCGCCACAGCTGCGATAGACGCTCCGCGCCTGCGCCGATGCGCGCTTGGGATCGGCCCACCGCTGAGTGAACGTCAAACAGCGTGCCATAGGCGTCGAACACACAGGCGCGGATATCCGAAAAGTACGGCATGAACCCTCCCGAGGAGCGCGCCAGGTTGTCCTTCGTATCTGGTGCAGGCGCGCTGCGCCTGTCCTTCACTGGTCAGCGTATTATACGCTTGTCGCGGAGTGGCTTCAAAAACGCAACGGGGGAACGAATTGGGGTCTCGCGGCGTCTAATAGGTAGGATAGGACGGCGCCGGGCCGGGCCAACTGGGCTGGAGGAGGCGCCTGAGTTGCCTGCCTTGTCCGATGGTCCTATACTTGTGATTAGCATACACGTTCTGTTTGGCCCAAAACTAGAACGGGAGTAGCAATGTACAAGACGATCCTGGCCTATATAGACGATCCCAAGATGGCCCAGGCGACGGTGGAACGCATCACCGACCTGGCCGGCGCCTTCGACAGCGAGGTCATTCTGGCGCAGGTCGTTGTCCCCGAACCCACTATGGCGAACCCGTGGAGCGGCGGCTTCGAAGACACGAGCGCGGTCCGCGACGCGGAGGGGATGCTGGCCCCCTGGCGGGGTCAGCTCATGCAGCAGGGCATCGGCGCGCATGTGTCCGTCCTGCAGGGCTACGACTCGGTCGCGGCCACCCTGCGGGAACACTGCCGCGCGACGCACACCGACCTCATGCTCCTGCCCGCCCGGCTCAACGCCGATCTCCTGGGCTGGTCCGCCGAGGGTGTGGTGGAGGACATCATCCGCACGGCTCCGTCCGATGTGCTGATCGTCCGCGAACCTGAGCCGGAGTGGTGAACCACATACGATAGCTACGCTCACGCGAACGCCGGGTGAAAGACCATTCGGCGTTCGCGCGCTTTTGGAGGCTAGGGCGCGGCGCCCGGCACGACGAGACTGAACACGTGGAGCAGCGGGACGGGGCAGCCGGGGATCGTCTCCGGCGCGTCGGCGAACACGCGCACCCGCAGCCCCTCGTAGGGATCGAGGCTGACTGTATCCGACGCCAGGTAGTAGACGACGCTCATGTCGCGGCCGCAGGCCGGCCCCGGCCCCCGGTTGAGTGTGAACGTCGTGTTCCAGCACAGGCCAGGGTCGGCGATGCGGCGGCAGACGTAGCCGACAATCGGCGCAGGGGTAACGGGGGGCGGCAGATTGTCGGAGAGGGTGCTCTCGCGGACGAGCAGCGGCATGTAGACCGGGAAGCCGGTCGGCGTCGCCGCGGCAGAGCCGCTGGCCGGGCTGCCCGGGGCGCTGAGGGCGAGCAAGAGGGCCACCGCGAGGATGAGACTGAACCCCCACAGGATGCGCATACCACACCTTTCCAGTCCCCCTCTTGGTGTGACGACATTATACCCTTGTTCCGCCCTCCTGCGCAAAAGCGTCGTAATCGAATGTGCGACGCACCCACTCAATGAATTGCCTGGCGTGAGGCGCATCCGCATCCAGATATCGGCTTGTGATAGCCTGACTGATCGGTTTGCCTGGCTCGGCCTGCCAGGCGAGCCAGGTATGCACGTGGGCTTTCATTGTGTCCCTGACACGAAAGCGTCGTTCTGCTTCGGGAAGCTGGATCAGGCACTGTTTAGCGCGCAACCACAACACGTCGTCACCTGGAACCATGAATTCAACGAAATGCTCCAGGATTCCGGGCAACGTATTGTCAGGCATGATCCAGACCCCAACTGTTGGGCGGCTAAGTTGGGTAATGACTGTCCCGTCTGGTCTCGGTTCCATTGGAATGTCACGGTATCCTGAAGCGCTGAGGACATCACGTACCGACTGCCAACGCGCTGGCAGATCGTCGTCGGCATCCACCACCATGCCCAGTCGCTGCAAGGGAAGGTCGGTGTCCTGAGGCTTAAGCTCGATGCGTACTCTACTCCGGAGGCGTTCGTATCCCCCCGTTTCTTCGATTGTGAGCTTGTCCGGGTCTATTGGTCTGGGTGGATTCACGGGAAAACCGTGATAACGAAGGAGCGCCGAGAATGTGTGTCGGTCGTCCGGCCCTTCAACGAGTAGTAGGCGGGAGGGGGCCATGCTCAGCGCACCTCGATTTGCTCGCGTGTGACTATACTCAAGTCTTCCTCTTCATACAGCGTGGCCACAACATCTTCACCACGCCGGCCCAACCGGATGAGCACGCCCTCCGTTTGGTGATCTTCGTTCGCCACAAGGCCAAACGCTTCGAGACAGTCGCGACTGTGCGTAGTGGCGAAAACCTGGACATTCAGCCGGTGAGCAGTCTCGAACACTAAGCGCCACATATCGGCCTGCACTGAGTAATGTAATCCGCTCTCGATTTCGTCTATGAGCAGCAAGCCGTCTTGTGCGTTGACCAGCGCCAGCGCGATACCAAACATGCGGTTCATGCCCTCGCCGAGGCTGCGTAGCGGTATTCGCATGTCCTGACCCGTAATTTGCACGATCGGGATACGGTCCGAGGAGCCTTTCCGCTCAGCAATCAGCGTTATGCGCTCCACTTCCGGTGCGATGATTCTCAACGCCTCGACAACGCGCTCTTCGAATTGGGTCAACGCGGTTTTGTCCCAGAGTTGGGCGATTTGAGATCGCTCCAGTCCGTTCGCGCCGATAAAGACAGACCGAGCATCGCGTACCTCTGTAGGCCGTGGATATGGGCGACGCAATCGCTCATACCCGCTTGCTAAGTCTAGAGAGTACAGTTGAGACCCGCCGAAACGGATGCTCAAGGTGGGAATTCGGAGCTCCTCCTGCCCCTCACTTTCAAAGTCAAAACGGAGCTGCTGCACCTCGGCTCTTACCCAATCTATCGCCATATCCAGACTGAGCCTAGGTTGTCCTACAGGGCCGATTCGAATCAGCCTAGCACCGTTCCCATTGTGCTGTGTCCCAAAGAACAATCGAGTAACATCTTGTAGAGGATCCCCATACTCTACGTTGTCCTCAGGTTCCAATGCCTCGCCGATACTAGTGCGACTCAGATTCTCGTCTCGGTCGTCCAGCAGTCTCCAGATGAGGGCCGGAGCGCCACGCTGCACATAGAGACGTAGTGCCTCTAACAGCGACGACTTGCCCACGTTGTTCTTGCCCACAGCGAGATTAACGCGCCCACAATGTGGGATCACCAGGTGTCGGAAGGGGCGGTAGTTTTCTATTCTGAGCGAAGGCAGTATTAGCTTATCGTTCATAGAGATGCGCTCCTTCTTCCGACATCAGCTACTTTTGACTGTGGCTATTATACACCACTTGTTCTATCACCGATGGCAGCTACCACAGAATAGCAAAGGGCTTGCGCGGCGACGCAAGCCCTTTGGAACGACGTTCGCGGCGGCGGCTAGGCCGTCTGGACGGCGGCGGCCTGCTCCAACCCCAGCTCGCCGATGCTTTGCTGGCGCATGAGGAACTTCTGAATCTTGCCCGTGACAGTCATCGGATAGTTGTCCACGAACTTCACGTAGCGCGGAATCTTGTAGTGGGCGATCTTGCCCCGGCAGTACTCGCGGATCTCCTGCTCCGTCGCCGCCTCCCCGTCCCGCAGCTTCACCCACGCCATGATCTCCTCGCCGTACTTGACGTCGGGCACGCCGATGATCTGCACGTCGGCGATCTTGGGGTGGGTGTACAGGAACTCCTCGATCTCGCGCGGGTAGACGTTCTCGCCGCCGCGAATGATCATGTCCTTGATGCGGCCAACGATGTTGACGTAGCCGTCCTCGTCCATCACCGCCAGGTCGCCGGTGTGCATCCAGCGCGCCTGGTCAATGACCTGCCGCGTGCCTTCCTCGTTCCCCCAATAGCTCAGCATCACGCTATAGCCGCGCGTGCATAGCTCGCCCGTCTCGCCGATGGGCACAACCTGGCCGCTGGCCGGGTTGATGATCTTCACCTCAACGTGGGGGTGGACCTGGCCGACGGTGCTGACCTGCTTTTCCAGCGGCGCGTCGATACGCGTCTGGAAGCTCACCGGGCTGGTCTCGGTCATGCCGTAGGCGATCTCGACGTCGGTCATGTTCATCAGCGTCTTGACCTTCTTCATGACCTCGATCGGGCACGGCGCGCCGGCCATGATGCCCGTGCGCAGGCTGCTGAGATCGTAGCGGCTAAACTGCGGGCTGCCCAGCTCGGCGATGAACATCGTCGGGACGCCGTACAGGCCGGTCGCCTTCTCCGCCTGCACCGCTTCCAGCACAGCGTTCGGCTCGAACCCTTCGGACGGGTAGATCATCGTCGCGCCGTGGGTAATGCAGCCGAGATTGCCCATGACCATGCCAAAGCAGTGGTAGAGCGGCACGGGAATGACGAGGCGGTCTTTCTCGGTAAACATCATTGTTTCCGCGACAAAGTAGCCGTTATTGAGAATGTTGTGGTGGCTGAGGGTCGCGCCCTTGGGGTAGCCGGTGGTGCCGCTAGTGTACTGGATGTTGATGGGGTCGTCGAACTCGAGCTGCCGCTGCCGCTCATTCAGCTCGTCGGGCGTCACCCGGTCGGCCGCCGCCAGGACGTCGCCCCAAGTGAATGTGCCCGGCGTGTGCTCCTCGCCCAGGCGGATGACGGCGCGCAGCGCCGGCAGGCGCTCGGCGCGGAGGTGGCCGGGCTGAGCGTGGGCCAGCTCGGGCGCTAGCGTGTTGACCATCTCCAGGTAGTTGGCCGTCTTGAAGGCCGGCGATGTCACCAGGAAGCTGCACCCCGACTGGCGCAGCGCGTACTCCAGCTCGTGGAGGCGGTAGCTAGGGTTGATGTTGACCAGGATGGCGCCGATCTTGGCCGTCGCAAACTGGGTGATGCACCACTCGGCGTTGTTCGGCGCCCAGATGCCGATGCGCTCCCCCTTCTTGAGGCCGAGGGCCATCAGGCCGCGGGCGAGTTGGTTGACGACCGTTTGCAGCTCGCGGTAGGTATAGCGCACATTCTGGTAGCGGGACACCAGGGCTTCGTTGTCCGGGAACTTCTCTACCGTCTGATCGAAAGCGTCGCCAATGGTCACGCCGAGGAGCGGCTTCTCGCTCACGCCGCTCGTGTAACTCATCCGTCGAGTCTCCATGGCTCACTCCTTTGGGCCGGGGGCAGGCGGGGTCGGCGGCTGCGGGGTGGGAGCGGTGGGGCTGCGCCGACAGCACGCCCATGCCGATGACATCAGGGAGGCTTTATTATATGAGATTGTCGCCAGGACGCAAGGGCAAGGGCGCTGCTGCTCCACTGGTGTACGACGCCGTACTCAGGCACGCCTCAGAGGAAGGAAACGCAAAGGCGCAAAGGCGCAAAGGGAGAAGATCAGAGCTTCCCCCGCCCCGCCCTTGACGCGGCTTCGTGCAAGAGTATAATCACTCCGTGTGGTACTCATTAAATGAGTAATTGACTGCCGCTCACAGAAGGAGATGCCCATGCGCTACATCCTGCTTGCCAGCCTCATCGTGTTCGCGCTTCTGGCGCCGACCGCGTGCGCCACTGCACCGGCTCCGGCGGCCCCCGCCGCCACCAGCCCGTCGGCCGTGAGTGGCGACCTGACCGTCTTCGCCGCCGCGTCGCTGACCGAGGCGTTCCGCGAGATCGGGCGCGGCTTCGAGGCGGCGAACCCCGGCGCGAAAGTGACGTTCAACTTCGCCGGCTCGCAGCAACTCGTTCAGCAGATCGGCCAGGGCGCGCCCGCCGACGTATTCGCCTCGGCCGCGCCCAAGCAGATGAACGACGCCGTCGCCGCCGGCAGCGTCGCGGCGGGAGTTGAAAAAGTGTTCGCCCGCAACCGCCTCGTCGCCATTGCCCCGTCCGACAACCGCTCCGGTGTCACCGCGCTACGGGACCTGGCGAAACCCGGCCTGAAGGTCATCCTGGCGGCCAAGGAAGTGCCGGTCGGCCAGTACGCGCGGGATTTCCTGGACAAGGCGGCGGCGGACCCGGCGTATGGCGCGGCGTACAAGGACGGCGTTCTCAAGAACATCGTCTCCAACGAGCAGGACGTGCGGGCCGTGCTGAGCAAGATCGTGCTCGGCGAGGGGGACGCGGGGATCGTCTATACCACGGACATCACCGCCGACGCGGCGCCGAAAGTCACGCGCTTCGACATCCCCGACGCCCTCAACACAATTGCCGCCTACCCCATCGCCACTGTCAAGGGGACGAAGCACCAGGCCCTGGCCGACGCCTTTGTGAGCTACGTGTTGTCGCCGGCGGGGCAGGCGGTTCTGGCGAAGTACGGCTTCATGTCGAAGTAAGCGGCCCGGCCTTCACCCGCGCCAGCATCTCGTCGAGCGGGCCGCGCCGGTCGTGGAGCTGTTCCAGCCACCATGTCGCGCCCGCGTCGGCGTACTCTTGCGCCAGCGCGCCGTCGGCCGGCGTCGAGTAGCCCATGAACACTACGTCGAACGGGCCACCGGCCGCGCGGTGGGATTGGACGACGCTGAGCTTCGCCGCCAGGTCCGCTGGCGACATGACGATCTTCTCGATGTCGGCGCTGTCGGGCATCCAGCCGTCCCACCGCGCGGCGCGGCGGAGGGCCGGGCCGCTGTTGCCGCCAACCCAGACCGGGACACGCGGCCGCTGCACCGGCAGCGGCTTGAGCGTGACACCCTCAACGGTGTAGTACTGGCCGTGGTGCGTCACCTTCTCGCCCGACCACAGGCCGTCCATGATCGCCAGCGCCTCATCGAGCATCGCCCCGCGCTCTTTTGCGTCGCTCCGCTCGCCGAATACAGCATACTCCTGTGGCACGCCGCCGATCCCCACGCCGATGATGGCCCGGCCCTTGCTCAGAATGTCTAATGATGCTAAGGTTGTAGCCAGAACATGGGGCCGGCGGCGTGGAACAGGCGTTACGGCTGTTCCTAGCCGCAGGCGCGTTGTCGCCGTCGCGGCGGCAGCCAGGGCCAGCCACGGATCACACGCCGGCGCATCCCAAACAAAGCCCAGGTGATCCCAGATAAACAGCCCTTCCCACCCGGCGTCCTCCGCCGCCACAGCGACGCGGGCAACGACGCCTGGGTCCGAGTACGTGCCCAGGTTCGTGATGCAGATCGCGTAACGCATTCGTGTCTCCTTCGTCTAGATGAGTACACCGATTCTCGTTTTCATCCTCGCCCTCACTCATCCCTCCCATCGCCGATTATAGACCCGAGGCAGTCCACGTCAAGCCACAGCCGGGTTTTCCGCACGTCGGAGCTGTTCCCACTGCGTCGTATTCGTCTATTGTTGGCTGGCCGCCCTGACGGGTGAGCCACCCACAGGAGAGGAGCCGATGAGAACGGTTACGTATCTGCTCGTAGCGCTGGCCCTGGCCGGCGCTGGTCTCGGCCTGTCCCTCATCCCCGCGGCGCAAGCGCGCGAATCCGATGCGCCTGCCGCCGCCGCCACCGCCGATGGTCCCATCCCCGAGTGCCACAGCGATAGCCCCCAGGGATGTATCGGCAACAACGGCCGCCTCGGCGGCACGGTCTGGTACGACCGCAATCAGAATAGTTTGCGCGAGCCGAGTGAGCCGGGCCTGGCGGGCGTGACCGTCACGCTTTACAAGGTCAGCGATCCCAACACGCCCCTGGGCGCGCAAGTCACCGGCGCCGACGGGCAGTATGGGTTCGTGGCGCTCACAACACCCGAAGACTACCGCCTCGTGTTTGCCTTCCCGCCGGGCTACGGGAGCAAGGGCGGGAACCAGATCATCGTGCCCGGGGACCGCTTCGGCTTCTGCTGCACCGTCATCCTCAACATCCCCGCCATTCTGCTGCCGACACCGACCGTCACGCCAACGGGTGGCATCACGCCGACCAGCACGGCCACGGCGACGGCCACCCCGCTGACGGTCACGCCGACAGACACCGCTACGGCGACGGCCACCCCGCTGACGGCCACGCCGACGGCGACCGCTACGGCGACGGCCACCCCCGTGACGGCGACACCGACGGACACCGCTACGGCCACGGCCACCCCGCTGACGGCCACGCCGACGGATACTGCGACGGCCACGCCGACGAGCACGCCGGTGACGGCGACGCCGACGAACACGCCGACGAACACGCCGACGGCAACGAACACGCTGACGAACACGCCGACGGCCACGGCCACCCCGCTGACGGCCACGCCGACGGACACTGCGACGGCCACGCCGACGGACACTGCGACGGCCACGCCGACGAGCACGCCGGTGACGGCGACGCCGACGGACACCGCGACGGCCACGGCCACGCCACTGACGGCGACGCCAACGAACACGCCGACGAACACGCCGACGAACACGCCGACGAGCACGCCGGTGACGGCGACGCCGACGAGCACGCCGACGAGCACGCCGGTGACGGCGACGCCGACGAACACGCCGACGAACACGCCGACGAGCACGCCGGTGACGGCGACGCCGACGAGCACCGCCACGGCCACGGCGACTGCGACCGCGACCGCGACTCAGACGCCGACCGCGACGGCGACTCCCACCGCGACCCTGACGCCCACGCCCCAGACGTGCTCGTACAACTCCACCGTGCGCCTGTTCCAGCTCCTCCCGGACGGGACGACCCAGCAGATGTCCGACATCCTGCCGGAGGAGTTCAGCGTCGGCACGAACATCAACAAGAACGGCGTCACCATGCTGGAAGACCCGCGCGTTGACATCTGCCCGTCCCCAGGCGTCTGCCCGCCGAGCGAGACCACGCCCGGCCAGCGCTCGGTCAGCATCACCGACCTGCGCACTGTGATTCTCAACGGCCAGCCCCTCGACAACGCCTTCTCGGACCTGAGCTTCCTCGACGGCATCAACTACAACCGGCCCGAGGCGCTGTTCGTGGGCCGCCAGCAGTTCGACTACGTGCGCATGCAGTGTACCGACCTCGCGCCGGGCGTCACGTCGTGTCTCCAACCGCCGTCGGGCGGGACGACGACCCAGAACACGTTCCGCCTCCAGTTTGCCTGCAACGCCAGCAACCTCTACGACATCTACATTCGGCCCAAGGTCCCGATCTCGCTCTGCCCGTACACCTCCACGGCGCACATGATGGAAGTTCTGCCGGACGGGACGGCGCGGCAGATTACCGACATCCTGCCCGAGGAGCTGAGCGTCGGCACGAACGTCAACAAGAACGGCGTGAACATGGTCGAGGACCCGCGCGTTGACATCTGCCCGTCGCCGGGCATCTGCCCACCGGGCGAGCCAGCCGGCCAGCGGAGTGTCAGCGTACCCGACCTGCGCACTGTCAGCGCCAACGGCCAGACCTTCGACGACGCCTTCGCCGACCTGAGCTTCCTCGAAGGCATCAACTACAACCGGCCGGAGTCGCAGTTCGCCAACCGCCCGCAGTGGGACTACCAGCGCATGGAGTGCTTCGACCGCACAGCCGGTGTGACGTCGTGCCTCCAGCCGCCGTCAGGCACAAGCACGGCGCTGACGGCCTACCGCCTCCAGCTGGCGTGCCGCGCGGTGAACGACTACTACGTCTACCTGAAGCGGCGACCGTAGGAGTAAACATGGACTCTTGACGCCACTGGGTGTATACTCCTGCACAATATAATGCGATGCCCCCATGTAGGGGCGCACACCCGTGCGCTCCTACGTCTATTTCGAGCGCCGGGATGGAAACATGGAAGACTTCGCCATGTCCAACCTATTCGAAGGCTACACCCTAGACCGCTTCTTCGACGAGATGTTCGACGACGCCGGGGAGCCTCGCCCGCACTACGCTAATCTCTACGACCGCCTCACCGAGCTGGACGGCCCGCACTTCGACGAGCGCGTCCGGCTGGCCGACATCGCCTTCCTCTACCAGGGCATCACGTTCACCGTGTACAGCGCCCAGGAGGGCATCGAGCGCATCTTCCCGTTCGACCTCATCCCGCGCATCATCCCCCACGCCGAGTGGTCGCGCCTGGAGCGCGGCCTGAAGCAGCGCGTCACCGCGCTCAACCTGTTCGTCCACGATGTCTACCACGAACAGCGCATCCTGCGCGACGGTGTGATCCCCGCCGACCTGGTCTTCGGCGCGCAGAGCTTCTGCCACCAGATGATGCACCTTTCCCCGCCGGGCGGCGTCTACATCCACATCACCGGGACAGACCTGGTGCGGGATGACGCCGGGCGCTACCTCGTGCTGGAGGATAACCTGCGCAGCCCGTCCGGCGTCTCCTACGTCCTGGAGAACCGCGCCGCGCTCAAGCGCACATTCCCGCGCCTCTTCGAGCGCTACGGCGTCCTGCCGGTGGAGCACTACCCGCAGCTCCTGCTGGAGACGCTGCGCGCCGTCGCGCCGGCCGGCGTGGAGACGCCGACGGTCGCGCTCCTCACGCCCGGCATCTTCAACTCGGCGTACTTCGAGCACTCGTTCCTGGCGCGGCAGATGGGCGTCGAGATCGTCGAGGGGCGCGACCTGGTGACCTACGACAACCGCGTCTACATGCGCACGACGCGCGGCCTCCAGCCGATTGACGTCCTCTACCGCCGCATTGACGACAACTTCCTCGACCCGCTGGCGTTCCGCAACGACTCGCAGATCGGGTGCGCCGGGCTGTTCAACGCGTACCGCACCGGCCGTATCACGATCGCCAACGCTATCGGCACCGGCATCGCCGACGATAAGGGCATCTACCCCTACGTCCCCCACATGATCCGCTACTACCTGGCCGAGGAGCCGATCCTCGACAACGTGCCGACCTACCTCGCCGCCAACCCGCTGGAGCGCGCCTACATCCTGGAGCACCTGGACGAGCTGGTGGTCAAGTCGGTGAACGAGGCGGGCGGCTACGGGATGCTCATCGGGCCGCACTCCACGCAGGCGCAGCGCGACGAGTTCGCCGCCAAGATCAAGGCCAACCCGCGCAACTTCATCGCCCAGCCGACCCTCGCCCTGAGCCGCCACCCGACCTACGTGGACGGGCACTTCGAGGGCCGCCATGTGGATTTCCGCCCGTACATCCTCTACGGCAAGGACATCGCCATCATCCCCGGCGGGCTGACCCGGGTGGCCCTGCGCCGCGGCTCCCTGGTCGTGAACTCCTCCCAGGGCGGCGGCTCGAAAGACACCTGGGTGCTCGATGCGTAGCCACACGTCGGTCATCCTGACACCGGAAAGACAGCCATGCTAAGCCGAGTCGCCGAATCACTCTACTGGATGGCGCGCTACCTGGAGCGGGCGGAGGACGTAGCGCGCATCCTCGCCGTCAACTTCCAGGCCGCCCTCGACGCCCCCCAGCTGACCGAGTCCCTGACGTGGGAGCCGATTGTGGACATCACCGGCGACCGCTACCTCGTCCAATCGCGCTACGGCGCGTTCACCGGCGAGACGGTCAGCCGCTTCCTCATCGCTGACCCGGCCAACTCGAACGCCATCCTGGCGTGCATCGAGCGGGCGCGGGAGAACGCGCGCTCGGTGCGCGAGCAAATCAGCCGCGAGATGTGGGAGGAGATCAACCGCCTCTACCACCTGGTGCGCGCCGCCGACGTCGCCGAGATCACCCGCAACCCGTACAGCTTCTTCAGTGACGTGCGCAACGGCTCGCACCTGTTCCAGGGCATCACCGACGCGACGATGGCCCACGGCGAAGGCTGGTACTTCATCCAGGCGGGCAAGTACCTGGAGCGGGCGGACAAGACGACGCGCATCCTCGATGTCAAGTATCACACCCTGGCCGAGACCATCGGGAACGCCGGCGACACCAACCCGGTCGCCGCCCTCCAGTGGATTGCCCTGCTGAAGTCGGCCAGCGCCTTCGAGCCGTACCGCCGCGTCCACTCGCAGCTCCAGGCGTGGCGGGTGGCTGACTTCTTGCTCCTGGACCGCACGTTCCCGCGCAGCGTGCTCTTCTGCCTGGGGGAGACCCGCGCCGCCTTGCAGCAGACCTCCGAAGGCGGCGCCCGCCCCGGCAACCCGGCCGAGCGCGCCCTGGGCCGGCTGTGCGCCGAGCTGGAATATCTCGACATCCGCGACGCCCTGGCCGACCTGCCGCACTACCTGGATAGCCTGGTGTCCAAAATCAACATCGTCGGCGACGCCGTCACCCAGAGCTACTTCGTCACTACCAACCTCCCGCCGTTGGGCGTTATGGACCGCTGGAACCGACAGTCTCAACAACAACAACAACAACAGCAATGAAACTCCAGATCGAGCACGAAACCATCTTCACCTACAGCGGCGCGGTGAGCGAGCGCGCCGGCGAGGCCCGCGTCCGCCCGCGCGACGAGTACGGCCAGCGCTGCCTCAGCTTCAAGCTCAGCGTCGAGCCGCAAGCGCCGATGGACGAGCTGACCGACGACTTCGGCAACACGGTGCACTGCTACAGCATCCTGCCGCCCCACCGCCGCTGCGTCATCGTGGCGACGAGCGTCGTCGAGACGGCCGACCAGCCCCTCATCCCCGCCGCGTCGCCCACGCTCCTGGAGCGGCATGACGCCCTGGCCCCCAGCCACTACGCCTTCTGGACGCCGGCCATCGAGGCGTTCGCCCGCGAGCACGCCGGCGACGGCAGCGACGAAGACAGGATGCTGGCGCTGAAGTATGCGATCTACGAGCACTTCGACTACGAGCCGGGCAGCACGGACATCCACACCACGGCCGAGGAGGTGCTCCAGGGCGGCAAGGGCGTCTGCCAGGACTTCGCCCACCTGCTCATCGCCTGCTGCCGCTGCGTCGGCATCCCGGCGCGGTACGTCAGCGGCTACCTATACGACCGCTCCAACGGGCCATACGATGTGCTGGCGACTCACGCCTGGGTCGAGGCGCACGTGGGCAGCGGCTGGCTCGGGCTGGACCCTACCCACCGGCGCATGGTGACCGACCACTACGTCCGCATCGCCATCGGCCGCGACTACGGCGACGCTGCGCCGGTGCGGGGCTTCTACAAAGGCACGGCGAAGGAAAAGATGTCGGTCAAAGTACGCATCCGCCCGCTGGAAGAGCCGGTCATCGCACCGTGACGCAGGAGTAAGAATCACAACGCCGGTCGGTCTATCCAGTGTTAGCGAGCGAAGGGAAGACGGGCTGTCATTGCGAGACCCCAATGCCATGCGGCGGCATACGCCGACCCTGTGTTGCGTCTTAAGTAGTAACGACTTTAGTCGTTATGGAGCCTCGGAAACGACTGAAGTCGTCACTACGGAAGACGTAGTCGGCTTCGCTGCTCTGAACATAAGCCTGGGCTGCCTCGTCGCCGGCCGTTGCCACCGACTTGAGTCGGTGGCTGAGAGGGCAAAGCCTGCTTCAGCAGGCTGGCGGAGGCACAGCATGCCCAGCCGAGCCTGCTTCAGCAGGCTTCGTTCCTTTAGCCTGGCACTTGAGTGCCAGGCAACGGCCGGACGCATCAATAGTCGTTATCAGGTCGGTGGAGGCAGGCATGACCACGAAATTCATCTTTGTCACGGGCGGTGTCGTTAGCGGTTTGGGCAAGGGCATTACGGCGGCGGCGATTGGCCGCCTGCTCAAGGCGCGCGGCATGCGCGTCGCCATCCAGAAGCTCGACCCTTACATCAACGTGGACCCCGGCACCATGAGTCCCTACGAGCACGGCGAGGTGTACGTTCTCGAAGACGGCTCCGAGACCGACCTCGACCTGGGCCACTACGAGCGCTTCATTGACGAGAACCTGGGCCGCGACAGCAACGCCACAACCGGCCAGATCTACTCCGAGGTCATCGCCAAGGAGCGCCGCGGCGACTACCTCGGCAAGACCATCCAGACGATCCCCCACATCACCAACGAAATCAAGCGCCGCATCCTGCGCGCCTCGAAAGGCGTGGACATCCTCATCGTCGAGATCGGCGGCACGGTCGGCGACATCGAGAGCCTGCCGTTCCTGGAAGCCATCCGCCAGATGCGCAAGGACGTGGGCCGCCGCAATGTCCTCTACGTCCACGTCACCCTGCTGACCCACATCGGCGCGACCGGCGAGCTGAAGACCAAGCCGACGCAGCACAGCGTGAAGGAGCTGCGCGGCATCGGCATCCAGCCCGACATCATCGTCACCCGCTCCGACTTCCCCGTCTCCGCCGACGTGCGCGCCAAGATCGCCCTGTTCACCGACGTGGACCAGAACGGCGTCATCCCCCTAGTCACGGCGGATACTATCTACGCCGTGCCGCTGGAGCTGGAGGCCGCCGGCCTGGGCGACTTCGTCGTGCGCGAGCTGGGCCTGCCCGCCGCGCCCGCCGACCTCACCGACTGGTACAACCTCGTCGAGCGCATCCGCGCCCCGAAGCCGTCGGTGCGGATCGCCGTCGTCGGCAAGTACATCGCCCTGCACGACGCCTACATGAGCGTCAAGGAGGCGCTGCTCCACGCCGGCGTCGCCCTGGGCCTCGACATTGACATCGTGTGGGTGGACAGCGAGGACCTGGAAAAGCATGACGGGGTCATGCTCCTGGGCGACGTGGACGGCATTGTCGTGCCGGGCGGCTTCGGCCACCGCGGCATCGAGGGCAAGATCGCCGCTGCCCGCTACGCCCGCGAGCACAAAGTCCCCTACTTCGGCCTGTGCCTGGGCATGCAGATCATGGTCATCGAGATGGGCCGCCACGCCCTGCGCAACGACACCGCCAACAGCACCGAGTTCAACCCGACGACGCGCTACCCGGTGATTGACCTCCTGCCGGAGCAGCGCAGCATCACCGACATGGGCGGGACGATGCGCCTGGGGTCGGAGCCGAGCCACGTCCTGCCGGGCACGCGCGCCAGAGCCGCCTACAACGCCGACATCATCTACGAGCGGCGGCGGCACCGCTTCGAGGTCAACAACCTGTTCCTGTCGGCGCTGGAAGGGGCGGGGCTGATCGTCAGCGGGACGAACGAGGACGGCTCGCTCGTGGACATCTCCGAGCTGGCCGACCACCCGTGGATGCTCGGCACCCAGTTCCACCCGGAGTTCAAGTCGCGCCCCAACCGCCCGCACCCGCTATTCCAGTCCTTTATCAAGGCCGCGCGCGAACACCAGCAGACGCGCGCCCCGCAGCCGGCGACCCAGGACGAGGCCGGCGTGGTGGAGGAGATGGTCGGCGCGGGCTAAACGCTTCGGACCACGAAACAGTTGGACCGCGAAACCCACGAAAAGGCACGCGAAAGGCACGAAAAAAGATCGCCCGCCGCATGCCTTGCGTCATGTTGGCGACGCGCCGACTCGTTGGTTCCAGAGGCTCTTCAGCCCCTGGTAGAGAAACCTTCTTGCTGCGTGGTCCCATCTTTCCCCGCAATTGAGTGCGCTTCCGCTATCATAACTATATAGTCGTGGCAATCGTTGCCAGGACCAGCAACCTCACAACCAGGGTAAAACCATCGTCGAAGGAGACTGTATGCGCCGCTCTCTGCTGTTGCTGGCTTTGCTCGCATTTCCAGTCGCCATATTGTTCATGATGACGGGGGGGCATTAGCCGATTCGCCGCAGCCCCTCGTGCTCTACCTGCCCTATGTGCAGCAAGGCCCCATTCCTCCGACCCCTACGCCGACTGACACCGCCACGTCAACCGCTACCGCGACCCGAACCGCCACGCCAACCGCCACCAGCACCCTAACTTCGACGCCAACGGACACACCCACGGCGACAGCAACCCCAACAGCAACTCCCACCATCACCCTAACCCCGACCGCTACGCCGCTCAACTCTCCCGCTCCCACCGCGACGCGGCCCTCGAATATCATCTGGACGCCGCGCGCCAACATGCCCACCCCTCGAGGATACCCAGGGGTGGCTGCTGTGAACGGCAAACTATACGCGATTGGCGGTAACAACGGCTTAGGCATTGTCAACAAGGTCGAGGAGTACGACCCGGCCACCAATACCTGGCGGGCGCGCGCGCCCATGCCAACCGCCCGAACGAGCCACGCTGTCGTCGCGGCCAACAACGGCAAAATCTACGCGATCGGTGGCTACGCCGGCTCGCGTGCGCTCAACGTTGTCGAGGAGTATGACCCGGCCAGCGACACGTGGACGTCGAAAACAAATCTGCCAACACCTCGCTACGGAATTGGGGCCGCCCTTGGCAACGACGGCAAGATATATGTTATCGGCGGGAGCGGCAGCGACTACTATCTGGTCAATGTCGATGCCTACGATACTGCGTCCGACTCGTGGACGCCGCGAGCCAACCTGCCGTCGGGGCGGACTTTCACGGGAGCGGCTACGGGAGTCAATGGCAAGATATATGTCGTTGGCGGAGATAGTGGCAACTACTGGGTAGCCACGGTTGATGAATACGATCCGATCTCGAACACTTGGGCAAGACGCACGAGTATGCACACAGAGCGAACGTCGTTCGGCCTTGTTGCTGGTAATAACGGGCGCATCTATGCCATTGCGGGTTTGACCGTCATCGGCGGCGGCTTGGTCGCTCTGAATAGCGTCGAAGAGTACGATCCGTTGACTGATACCTGGACGTTCCGCGCTCCCATCCCCAGTGGCCGCGAGTATCCAGGTGTTGCAGCAACCAACGAAGGGAAGATCTATGTCGTAGGTGGTAAGGTCGGCAGCTTCACTAGCTATCCCCACTACTTCCAGGACGTTTTGGAGGGTGTGCTGCCATAGCAGCCGTCGCAGGATGGGATTCTGACGCCTGGCGAATCGTTGGACCGCGGAGGACACGAAAGGCGCGTACCGCGCAACTCCTTTCGCGTTTTTCGTGGTCCGGACCGTCACCCATCGATCATACGATACGTTATGCCCTACTTACCGAGAACTACCTGGCGGAGCGCGCTACCCGGGGTGAGCGGTCGAAGTTCGAAGCAGCGCTGGAAAAGTAGCCGATGGGCCTCCGGATGAACATGATCGCCTATAATACATACAGTCCGCAGGACTTTGCTCTCTCAGCGCCAGCGCTTCAGCCTGGCGCTCGCGCTATCGCGCGACCCACCCGCGGTTAGGCGAAAGCAAGGCTGCGACGGAAAACAAGGGGGCGCGGAACAGGAATTGTCCTCCGCGTGCCTTGTTTTCCGGCGTATCCTCGCTCATAATTTAGCGTCTATACCTACACGGACTTACGCCGGCTTCCCTCCTCCCTACTCCATCGGCCCAGGGAAGCCGCTTTTGCTGTTTACCGGAGCTGCCAGTAGGTATCAAATGACCATACTCACTACGCCATCACACTCTCAGGGGACACGACTTGCATACTTATCCTTGGGCGCGCATCCTCGTTCGCGCATGCCTCGCGCTTCTCGCTCTCGCCACCGTCCTGCTGCTCGGGCAACCCGCCAGCGCGACCGGTGTCGTCTACGTTGTTCCCGGCGGGGCCGGGACGCAAAGCGGCGCCTCCTGGGCCAACGCCAGGGACCTGGCCGCCGCCCTGACCGCTGCCAATAGCGGCGACGAGCTGTGGGTCAAGGCCGGCACGTACAAGCCGACGACCACGACGGACCGCACCGCGACCTTCGCCCTCAAGACCGGCGTCGCCCTCTACGGCGGCTTCGCCGGCGCCGAAACCGGGCGCAGCCAACGCAACTGGACGACCAATGTGACGATCCTCTCCGGCGACATTGGGACGGTGAACAACACGTCCGACAACAGCTACCACGTCGTCGTCGGCAGCGGGGTGGACAGCACCGCCGTGCTCGACGGCTTCACCATTACGGGCGGCAGCGCCGACGCGCCGCTTAGCGAACTCTCCGCCGACCATGACGGCGGCGGGATGTACAACATCAACAGCAGCCCTACCCTGACCAACGTCACCTTCAGCGACAACTATGGGACGTTCGGGGGCGGGATGTTCAACACCAACAGCAGCCCCAGCCTGACCAACGTGACCTTCAGCAGCAACCAGAGTCAATATGGCGGCGGGATGCGGAACGAAGGTAGCAGCCACCCGGCGCTCACCAATGTGGTTTTCAACGGCAACACCGCCACAGTTGACGGCGGCGGGATGTACAACATCAGCAGCAGTAACCCGTCGCTAAGCCATGTGGACTTCATCAGCAATATTGCCACCGGTTCGGGTGGCGGGATGCACAACGACTCCAGCAGCCCGATACTCACGGATGTAACCTTCAGCGGCAACACCGCCGGCGCCAACGGCGGCGGTGTATCCAACTACCGAGCCAGCCCAACGCTGACGAATGTGACCTTCAGCAGCAACTCCGCCACCGCCTCGGGGGGCGGGGTGTACAACAGCAACAGCTATGGCGGCCTGGCGCTGACCAACGTCGTCCTCAAGGGCAACTCTGCGGCCGACGGCGGCGGAGTGTACAATACGAACGCCGGCCCCGCGCTGACCAACGTCATCTTCAGCGGCAATTCCGCCTCCAACTCGGGGGGCGGCATGGTCAATATAACCAACAGCACCGCGACGATGACCAACGTGGAGTTTGTCCGCAACGCCGCGAGCGTTGGCGGCGCGATGGTTCAGAATATCGGCCAGATGACGATGCGTAACAGTATCGTCTGGGGCAATACGCCGGATCAGATCAACAACGGCCCCTACAGCGCCGCCACGGTGACCTATAGTATCATGCAGGGCGGCTACGTCGGCACAGGTAACCTGGACACGGACCCGCTCTTCGTGGTCCCCGTCCCCTCACCCGCCCCGTCCACCGGTGGCAATCTGCACCTTTTCACAGGCTCCCCGGCCATCAACGCGGGCGACCCCAACACCACCGGCCTGCCGAGTACCGACCTGGACGGCAACCCGCGCATTGCGGGCGGCCGGGTGGATATGGGCGCCTACGAGGGTGGGGTTAGCCCAGTGATCCCAACCGCGACACCCACGCCCTCGGCCATTATCTACGTTGTTCCCGGTGGGGCGGGGACGCAAAGCGGCGCCTCCTGGCCCAACGCCAAGGACCTGGCCGCGGCCTTGACCGCCGCCAGCAGCGGCGGCGAGCTGTGGGTCAAGGCCGGCGTCTACAAGCCCACGACCACGAGCGACCGCACCGCGACCTTCACCCTCAAGACCGGCGTCGCCCTCTACGGCGGCTTCGCCGGGACCGAGACGCAGCGCAGCGAGCGCAACTGGCAAACCAATGTGACGACCCTCTCCGGCGACATTGGGACGGTGAACGACGCTTCCGACAACAGCTACCATGTCGTCGTCGGCAATGGGGTGGACGGCACCGCCGTGCTCGACGGCTTCAGCATTACGGGCGGCAACGCCAACGACAGCGCCCAAGGCCCGAACAGTGGCGGCGGGATGTACAACACCAACAGCAGCCCGACGCTGAGCAACCTGACCTTCAGCGGCAACTATGGCTCGTTCGGCGGCGGAATGAATAACACCCAGAGCGCCCCGATGCTGACCAACGTCGTCTTCAGCGGCAACTCCGCCGGCGATGGCGGCGGGATGTACAACTACGTCTCCAGCCAGCCAACGCTAATCAACGTCGTCTTCAGCGGCAACTCCGCCCAGTATACCGGCGGCGGGATGAGCAGCATCAACGCCAACGGCGTCAGTCCGACGCTGACCAACGTCATCTTCAGCGGCAACTCCGCCGGCCAGAGGGGCGGCGGGATGCTCAACGGCCCTACCTGCAACTCGACGTTGACCAATGTCGTTTTCAGCGGTAACTCCGCCTCATTGGGGGGCGCGATCTATAACTTCCAGAGCAGCCCGACCATCCGCAACAGTATCGCGTGGGGCGACAGTGGCGGTGAGATCGTGCCGTCCGGCAACGCCATCGTGACCTATAGTATCGTACAGGGCGGCTACACAGGGACGGGCAACCTCGACGCTGACCCCTTGTTCGTCGCGCCTGTCCCCTCACCCGCCCCGTCCAGCGGCGGGAACCTGCACATCCAGGCCGGCTCCCCGGCGATCAATGCCGGTGATACCTACACAACCGGCCTACCCATCACCGATCTGGACGGCAACCCGCGCATCCAGGGCGGCCGGGTGGACATGGGCGCCTATGAGGGTGGCGTCATTGTGGCGACGCCGACCGCCACGCCGACGGCGACGAACACACCGCTACCGCCGACCGCCACGCCGACCGCGACGAATACGCTGCCGCCACCGACCGCCACGCCGACCGCGACGAACACGCTGCCGCCACCGACCGCCACGCCGACCGCGACGAACACGCTGCCGCCACCGACCGCCACGCCGACCGCAACGAACACACCGCTACCGCCGACCGCCACGCCGACCGCGACGAACACACCGCTACCGCCGACCGCCACGCCGACCGCGACGAACACACCGCTACCGCCGACCGCCACGCCGACCGCGACGAACACGACGCTGCCGCCGACAGCCACGCCGACGGCGACGGCGACGGCGGCGGGCGCGACCACCGTCCGCTTCTACGCCAGCCAGGGCGACGGCAGCGTCGGCTACACCAGCCCGACCAGCTTCGGTAACCAGTGTACCCAGACGGGGTGGACCACCGGCCACAATGCCGCCAGCGGCACCACCGCCAACGCCACCAACGCCACCAACCCCAACTGGGTCGGCGTCGGCTGCGCCTCGGGCGGCCTCGTCGGCAGCGCCAACGTCAACCTCAGCCGCGGCTACCTCGTCTTCGACACGTCGGCGCTGCCCGATAATGCCGTCATCAGCGGCGCATCGGTCTACGTGTACGTGACGAGCAAGACCCTCAGCAAGAACGACGGCAACGCCTTTGTGTCGCTGGTGCAGGGCGCGCAAGCCTCCACGAGCAGCCTGACCACCGCCGACTACAACAAGGCGGGCAACGCCATCACCAACCCGACGGAAGGCTCCAACCGCGTCACCCTCTCAGCCATCGGAGCGGGGGCGTATGCGAAGTGGAACCTGAACGCATCCGGCCTGGGCTGGCTGAGCACGACTGGGCCGACGAAGCTGGCGCTGCGCGAAGGGCACGACATCGTCAACGCCTGGCCGTCGTTTACCGCAGGCCAGGGCAACTACATCAGCGCCTACCTCAGCGAGCAGAGCGGCACATCCCAGGATCCCTACATCGAGATCACCTACACCCTCAGCCCGTGACCCCGTCCGGGGACTGTGGCTGAAACGAGACAGGGGCGCTCCCACTGTGGGAGCGCCCCTGCTCTAATGATGAACGTTCGACTGTTCCCTGAGATTCGGCTGTCATTGCGAGGCGGCCTTGCCGCCGAAGCAATCTCTCGCCGCAGACCATCACCCGCTATACACGCATCGGACGGTCTTTCGCGTCCAGGGGGGATTGCTTCGCTTCGCTGCTCAGAACACAAAACTTGCGGCGTCATTGCGAGGCGGGCTTTGCCGCCGAAGCAATCTCGCGGTAGGCGTAAGGCCGCTTGTGCTGCGCTAGACCGTCTTTCGCCAGGCGGGGGATTGCTTCGCTCCGCTCGCAATGACAGCCAGGCTGTGTTCTTGTGTCGGCGCATGCCGTCACACGGCTTGGAGGTCTCGCAATGACAGGCTCTTCGCGTCCTTCGCGGTCCAGCGCCTCGTGTTACATTGCCACGGGGCGGCCCATGACTACGGCCTGCACGGCGGTCAGGCCGCCGTCGGTGCTCGGCCAGTCGGCGTGCGTCCCTTCGTCCTCGTTCATCTGCTGCCCGGCCGTCTCCTTCGGCGCGACCTTCCAGAACTGGCCGCGGTACGTGGCCCAGTTCGCCAGGATGCGCCACGCCAGCGGGCTGTTCGTGCGGTCGAAGTGCTGCTTCAGCAGCGAGCGCACCGCCATCACGTCGCCGGGGCGGTCCAGCCGCTCCAGCCGCACGAGCTGGGTGTTGACGCGGCCCTCGAACGCGCTATCCTCGTCCAGGACGTAAGCCACGCCGCCGGTCATGCCCGCGCCGAAGTTGCGCCCGGTCGAGCCGAGGATGAGTGCGACGCCGCCGGTCATGTACTCGCAGCCGTGGTCGCCCACGCCCTCGACGACGGCGACCGCGCCGGAGTTGCGCACGGCGAAGCGCTCGCCCGCGCGGCCCGCCGCGTACAGCGCGCCGCCCGTCGCCCCGTAGAGGCAGGTGTTCCCGACGATGGTGTTGTGCCGCCACTCGTAAGTCGCCTCGTCCTTCGGGCGAATGGCGATCTCGCCGCCGCTGAGGCCCTTGCCGACGTAGTCGTTGGCCTCGCCGACGAGGCGCATCACCATGCCCTCGATGCCGAACGCGCCGAAGCTCTGCCCCGCCGTCCCCTCGAAGTCGAGGCGGATGGTGCCGGGCGGCAGGCCCTCGTCGCCGAAGCGTTTCGCAATTTCGCCCGCCAGGGTTGCGCCGATGGTGCGGTCAATGTTGCGGATGGGGTAGCGCAGGTGCACCGGGGCGTCGCACGCCAGGGCCGACGCGGCGTCGGCGACGATCTCGGCCTGGAGGCCGCTGACCGACGGCCCCAGGTCCGTGGGGCGCTCGTTGCGGTACGGGCGGCCGATCTCCGGGTCGGCCGGCGTGAGGACGGGCGACAGGTCCAGCATGTCGGCGGCGGGCAGGCCGGTCTGCGTCTGGCGCAGCAGGTCCACGCGCCCGATGATGTCGTCCAGGCGGCGGAAGCCCATCTGGGCCAGCGTCTCGCGCACCTCGGTGGCGACGTAGAGGAAGAACGCCATCACCATCTCCGGCGTGCCGGGGAACTTGGCGCGCAGGGCCGGGTCCTGGGTAGCGATGCCGACCGGGCACGTGTTGGTGTGGCAGGCGCGGGCCATCAGGCAGCCCTCGGCCACGACCGCCGCCGTGCCGAACGAGAACTCGTCGGCGCCGAGCAGCGCGGCGATGATGACGTCGCGGCCGACGCGCAGACCGCCGTCGGTGCGGACGACGGCGCGGTCGCGCAGGCCGTTGAGGATGAGCGTCTGCTGCGTCTCCGCCAGGCCGATCTCCCACGGGATGCCGGCGTTCTTGATGGACGAGAGGGGCGACGCGCCGGTGCCGCCGGAGTGGCCGGAGATGTGCACGATGTCGGCGCCGCCCTTGATGACGCCCGCCGCGACCGTGCCGACGCCGGCCTCGGCGACGAGCTTGACGCTGATCTTGGCGGTGGGGTTGATCTGCCGCAGGTCGAAGATGAGCTGCGCCAGGTCCTCGATGGAGTAGATGTCGTGGTGCGGCGGCGGGGAGATGAGGGCCACGCCGGGGCGCGTGTGGCGGATGGTGGCGATCTCGACCGAGACCTTGTGGCCGGGGAGCTGACCGCCCTCGCCGGGCTTCGACCCCTGGGCCATCTTGATCTGCAACTCGACGGCGTTCGTCAGGTATTCCGGCGTCACGCCGAAGCGGCCGCTGGCGATCTGCTTGATGCCGCTGTTGGCCTCTGTCCCGTAGCGCGCTTTGACCTCGCCGCCCTCGCCGGAGTTACTCAGGCCGCCGAGGCGCGAGATGGCGATCGCCAGGTTGCCGTGGGCCTCCGGGCTGAGCGCGCCGATGGACATGGCGGCGGTGGAGAAGCGGCGCAGGATGGACTCGATCGGCTCCACCTCCTCGACGGGGACGGGCCGCCCGATCTTCCACTCCATCATGTCGCGCGGCTCCGACGGGCGCGGCGGCTGGCTGAGCATGCTAGAGTATTCCTTGTACAGCCGGTAGCCTTCCTCGAAGCCGCCGTTGAGCGCGCCGGCATAGGTCACCGCCTTGTGCAGCGCGTGGACGACCTGCGGGCTGAAGGCGTGGTACTCACCGCCCTTCTTGAACTTGTAGAAGCCGGGGTTGTCGAGCTTCGGCTCCTCCTCGCTGGCGAACGCCGTCTTGTGCAGGCGCAGCATGCGCTCGGCGATCATGCGGAAGCCCAGGCCGCCCGTGCGGCACGGCGTTTCGGTGAAGCAGCGCTCCACAAGCTCGTTGTCCAGGCCGATGGCCTCGAAAATCTGGGCGCCGGTGTACGAGTCCACGGTGGCGATGCCCATCTTGCTCATGATCTTGAGGACGCCCTTCTCGGCGGCCTTGACGAAGGCGTGCTCGGCCTGCTGGGCCGTGACGCCCTTGTTGCGCAGGTGGCCTTCCTCGGCGGTGTGCCGCGCCGTCGCCAGCGCCAGGTAGGGGTTGACGGCGTTCGCGCCGTAGCCGAGCAGGACGGCCAGGTGGTGCACCTCGCGCGCCTCGGCGGTCTCGGCCACGATGGAGCAGCGCATGCGCAGCCCGCGCCGCAGCAGGGTATGGTGAACGGCGCCCACGGCCAGGAGCATGGGGATCGGGGCGTGGCGGCGGTCCACGCCGCGGTCCGACAGAATGAGGATCGTCTTGCCGGCGTTGACCGCCTGGATCGCCTGGCCGCAGAGGGCGGCGAGGGAGCGCTCCAGGCTTTCCGGGCCGATGTCGGTCTTGAACAGGGTGCGCAGGGTCGCGCTCTGGAAGCCGTCGTCGTCGTAGGCGCGCAGGGCGGCCAGCTCGGCGTCGCTCAGGAACGGGCTACCCAGATGCAGCAGGCGAGCGTGCTCCGGCGTCTCGGCCAGGACGTTGGGGCGGCGGCCCAGGCGCACGGTCAGCGACATCACCGCCTCTTCGCGCAACGGGTCAATCGGCGGGTTGGTGACCTCGGCGAAGCGCTGCTTGAAGTAGTTGTAGAGCGGGCGGTACTTCTCGGCCAGGACGGCGTGGGGCGTGTCGTCGCCCATGCTGCCGACCGGCTCCGCGCCTTCCAGCACCATCGGGCGAATGACCGCGGTCAGCTCCTCCGAGGTGTAGCCAAAGGCGGCCTGGAGCGTACCGAGGGAGATTGTCCCCAGCTCGGTCGGCGTGTCCTCGACCGGCGGCAGGGTGCGCATGTTCTGGGCCACCCACTCGCCATACGGCTGGCGGTCGGACACCTCGTCCTTGACCTCGTCGTTGGTCAGGACGACGTGGCGCTCGACATCCACAATGATGATCTGGCCGGGGCCGAGCTTGCCCTTGCGGGCGATACGCTCCTCGGCGACAGGCAGGACGCCCGCCTCCGACGCCGCCAGCACCAGGCCGTCGTGGGTGACGAGGAAGCGCGCCGGCCGCAGGCCGTTGCGGTCCAGGATCGTGCCGACGGTGCGGCCGTCGGTGAAGGTGAGGGCGGCCGGGCCGTCCCACGGCTCCATCAGGCCGGCGTGGTAGGCGTAGAAGTCGCGCCACGCCTGGGGCAGGTCAATCTTCTCCCACGCTTCGGGCGCGAGCATGAGCAGGGCGTGGGGCAGGTCGCGGCCGGACAGGTTCAGCATCTCCAGGGCGTTGTCGAGCATCGCCGAGTCGGAGCCGGTCATGTCCACGACGGGCTTCATGAGGGCGATGTCGGCGCCCCAGCCGGGGTGCGACAGGTCGGCCTCGCGGGCGCGCATCCAGTTGACGTTGCCCTGGAGGGTGTTGATCTCGCCGTTGTGACACAGGACGCGGAAGGGTTGCGCCCGCTCCCACGTCGGGAAGGTGTTGGTGCTGTAGCGCTGGTGGAAGACGGCCAGGCCGGTGGTGTAGTCGGTGTCCGAGAGGTCGAGGTAGAACTGGGGGAGCTGGGGCGCGACGAACAGGCCCTTGTACACGATGGTGCGGCAGCTCATGGACGCGGCGTAGAAGCCGCCGATATTCTCCCGCCGAATCTGGGCCTCGATGTCGCGCCGCGCCAGGTACAGGGCGCGTTCGTAGGCGTCGTGCGTCGCCAGGTGCGCCGGGCGGGCGATGAGCGCCTGGTGGATGTCGGGGCGCACGGCGGCGGCGCGCTCACCCAGGGAGTTCAGGTCAACCGGCACAGCGCGCCAGCCGATGAAGCACAGGTCGTGGCGGGCAATGGTCGCCTCGATGATGTCGCGGCAGCGGCCCTGGTCCGCCCAGCGGCGGCGGGGCAGGAAGAACATGCCCACGCCGAGGTCGGCCGGGTCGCCGGACCAGCCCATGCGGGCGGCCTCACGGGCCAGGAGCTTGCGCGGGAGCTGGGTCAGGATACCGGCGCCATCGCCTGTCTTGCCGTCCGCGGCGATTGCGCCGCGATGGGCCATGTTGCTGAGCGCCTGGAGCGCCTGGGAGAGAATGTCATGGCTGGGGCGGCCGCTGACGTCGGCGATGAATCCGATGCCGCAGGCGTCGTGCTCGAACCGAGGGTCGTACAGGGTACGGCGGCGGGTACACTGGTCGGGGTCGTCGGGCAACTGGTTCATGGGAGCGCTCCTACTCACTCGTGAGCCAGCCAGCGGGTCGGGCCGCCGGCCATCGAACATGTTCGGTTGTCGGACGCGACACGATACGGCAGGTAAACAAAAAGCCGCCATGCGGCAGCGGAGCTGCGCGCAGGCGACTCTCAAGTGTCGCAGATGGCGGCTTCACCACAGAAGCCAATGGGGCGGCGTTAACAGAAACTCAAGCGAGGCGGAGGTCCTCGCCAAGCATTCTCGCCATTATACCTTAAGGCCGGGCCGGAGTCAAGCGAAGAGGCACAACTTGCCGCACCGCGTCACCCCGTCGCTGAATGCAATAGTCGGGGCATCATTCACCGCTTTCAGCGGCCTGACGCAGCGCGAGGAAGGCTTCCTTAAGCGGCTGATTGACGGCGCTCTCTGGTTCGGCCAGGACCAGTTCCTGGTAGGCGTCCAGGTATTGCATGCGCAACCGATGAA
This sequence comes from Anaerolineae bacterium, assembly GCA_046328525.1. GTDB lineage: Bacteria > Chloroflexota > Anaerolineae > Epilineales > JAHCIE01 > JBDHWG01. The sequence goes on along the minus strand of JAXLWK010000010.1, from coordinate 135,601 downwards.
AGAGGTGCAGGAAATAGCGAAGGAAGCCCAGGCAATCAAGAACCACAACCTCGATGCCGCCTGTCGGCTCATACATGCTGGCCGCGTAGTCCTTCACCTCCTGGTCAATAGGCTCAGTTGTTATGAAGATATAGTTGTCAATCCTCGCCGCGCTGCCCTCTATCTTCTGCAGCGCATGGTCAATATCACCAACCGTGACACGCCGTGCCTTCATTTCGTAGCTGGTTACGACGCCCTCGTCCGTTAAAAGGGTAATGTCCAGATCGCCTAGCGCGCCGGTTTGGAAGTCGGCCGCATTGTGGCCGTGTAGCGGCAAGACCCGCTCATGGAGATAGGTTTCGGCAGCTTTATACGCCGCCGCCACGACGAGGACCGGCAGCCGTGAAGCTCGTTTCTGAGAGATGTGAGTTTGGATAAGGATAACAATGGCTTCGGCAGACAGTGGAATGTCGGCGTCGGTTGTTCTCAACCCGGCCAACAGGCTATCCATTCGCTGTTGCCGTTCGTCTCGGAACCGTACCAATACGTACTGCTCGTCATACACTCGTCCGGAGTAAGCATCCGCATCGCCGATTTTCGTGTAAGGTTTGCGTATGTCCACCGACGGGTTATCTATCTTTGCCAACAAGCACGCTATGAGTAACCGGACACCGGCACGATTCTGTAGGTTGCGACAGACGAACCGAACACGCTCAAGCATTTCGGCGTCGGCAAGGGCTGGCTCAGTGAGGTGCGCCGCTGCTTGTTGGTAAGCTACTTCAAGGATATCAGCTGGCTTTGCCACGGCTCTCGCTCCCCAGCCTTGTGCGCGATATCGTAGTTCACCACAAGCACTTCGGTGCGTTGCTGTTTGACAGAGTGAACCACTTTGCTGGGCGCCTCAATGAATTGCCAATCGGCATACAGCTCGTCTATCAACGCGCAGTGGTATGTTGACAGCGCAACCCTGCCCTTGACACCGCGTAGAACCTCGGCCAGGTCTCGGTGTTGATTGTCAGTCATCTCATAGCGGTACGCCTTGCTGTCGCCACGCGAGTCATGTGGATAGGGAGGATCACAGTAGAATAGAGTCTCCTCGCTATCGTAGCGCTGAATGACGTCGTTCGCGGAGCCATGTTCAATCTGTACCCGCAACAGGCGCTGCGCTATTTCTGGCAGGTCTTCAACCGCCCCCAACCATCGAGACACGGCTCCCGCCATGCCAGCTCGACTCGTGAGGCGGCAGTGGGCCCACCGTCCGGAACTGGCCGTCTGAGCGAGGCCAGTACGAACCTGACGCGCGCGAACATAGAAGCGCCTCGCGCGTTCCAGGTCTGAAAGCGCCCGGGTTGGTTCCTCAATCGCAAGCTCGAACTCCTCCCGCGAAAACGGTGTCAGACCGATAGCTTCAATCAGCGCCTCTTTTTGCTCCCGCAGCACGCGGAAAAAGTTGACGACCTCTCCGTCAATGTCGTTGTACGTTTCAATGGGTGAGGGATCGCGGTTGATGAGAACGGCTGCCGAACCTCCGAAAGGCTCGCAATAGTGGGTCGTTCTCGGCAGCAAAGGCAGCAGCCAATCAAGATGGCTAAACTTGCCGCCATACCAGCCAAATGCAATGACCTTACCCATTGTTCCTCCAAACCGAAAGCCTTGAACGACCATCAATGAATTCTAGCACCAGGCGAAGAGCCTGTCTAACGGCGGGCGCGAATTGTTGTGGTAGCAAACGTGTGTGACATACGATCGTCTCGCCCTTTGGCGTCACTGCTTTGGGCGGCTCCTCGCATTACTCTTCAGGAGACACCAGGCAGTCTTATCCTTTCACATAGATCACAACGAATACGCGACGATCGGCGCCCCATGGCACGCCTGAAACTGCTCGTGGGACGCGATGCTGCCGCTGGCGAACGAGTCAGGCATAGGTCGCCCCGAGTTCGGGAACTCCGGGCGCGCGACGGACGTATTCCCTATAGCACAGATTTGCGTGGCGGATGGTCGCTTGGACCACGAAGGACGCGAAATGCCACGAAAAACGCGAAAGGGCCACGCCCGGCGGCTCTTTTTCGTGTCCTTCGCGTCTGTTTCGCGCCGTTCGTGGTCCAACGCTCTGCGCACCTGCGCCAGCCCTGACCAATTGCCACAAGGACGCTATCATGCTCAAACTATTGCTCTCGCTGACCATCCTCTCCCTCGCCCTGCCATTCCTCGCCGGCTGCGGCGTGCTGCCGTCGGGGCGGGGCGCGGAGAACCCCGTGCAAATCACGAGCGCCGACAACGGCAAGACGGTCAACCTCCGTCTCGACCAGCAGGCCGTCGTAGCGCTCGACGGCAACCCGACCACCGGCTACACCTGGGAAGCGGCGCCACCTTCCTCCGACAGCGTCACCGCCGTCGGCGAGCCGCAGTACAAGACCGACGCGAACGCGGGTGGCAAGGCGGGGGTGGGCGGGACGTACACGTTCACCTACCAGGGGGCGGCGGTCGGTGCGGCGAAGCTGAGCTTTGCCTACCGACGCCCGTGGGAGCGGGACACGCCGCCGGCCCAAACGTTCGATGTGACCCTCAACGTCGTGGCGAAGTAGCGCGCGAAGGCCCGGCGGTCGTGGCAGAGGGGTGGACCACGAAAAGCCACGAAAGGGCGCGAATGCCGCGAAAAAGACTTGCCCGGCGTATCCCTTTCGCGTTTTTTGCGGCCTTTCGTGGCTTTCGCGGTCCCGAAGCCTATCTACCGCGCCTGGTCTAGTGGATGTTATACCGCAGGATGAGCATCTGCCCGCCGTTCAACGTCATGAACAACGTGTAACAGCCGCGCCCCGGTACCAGCCAGTTGTACACCCACGCCTTCTGCAAGGCGTCATACTTCGGGTTTGTGCCGTCCATCGCCGCCGCCGTCGCCCCCGTCGGGTCGGTGGTGAAGCCGCTGCACGATCCGTTGAGCTTGTACGCGATCCCCGTCACCGTTCCCGCCGCCGTCACCGGCGTTCCCGCCGCATCCGTCAGCTTCCACTTCACCGACGTCCGCGTCGTCCCGATGCTTGTCGGGTAGAGCTGATTGACGCTTGGAGGAGCGAGCAGCGGCGAGACGTAGCTCACACCGTAGCCCACGACGTAGCTCACCGTGGCGCTGTTGGTGTTGCCGGCCTTGTCCGACGCGTTGACCGTGAACGTCTTCGCGCCGAGGGTGGACGTGTCGATGCGGCTACCGTTGGCGACCGTACCGACGCACGTGGCGACACCCGAGCCGCCGTCGGCGCATGTGTAGCCGGCGTTCACCGTCTGGCCGAGCAGATACACTGCGTTGGCGGCGGGCGTCGTGATGCTGATGCTCGGTTTGCTCGTGTCGATCTTGACGGTAACGACGTTGCTCGGGTCACTGACGTTGCCCGCCGCGTCGGCGACCGTCTGCGCCGTCGAGCTCACCGCGCTGCCCTCGGCGCTCAACACCTGGTCCGATGGACAGGCGCCGGTCGGGATGCCCGACAGGCCGTCGTTGCAGGTGAAGCGCACCGTCACCGGCCCGTTGTACCAGCCGTTGCTGTTCGGCTGGCTCGTCGCCGCTGCGCTGATCGTCGGCTTCGTCGCGTCGCGCTTGATGGTGACGGAGACGGGGTCGCTCGTCCCGCCGACGCTCGTCGCGCTGCACGTCAGGGTTGTGCCGTCTGTGGTCGTGTCGGCGGTGATGCTCGTTGGGTCGCAGCCGGTCGACGAGAGGACGCGCGACTCACTCTCCGTCACCGTCCAGACCACGCTCACGTTGGCGTTGTACCAGCCCACGGAGCAGGGCTGGCCGTTGCACGTGACGCTGATGACTGGCGGCGTCGTGTCCTGCACCTCGTACGCGCCCATGTCCACCGTCCCGCCGCTAGCCGCCATGATGCGTGGGTGGCTGTCCAGGTCGGTCGTCATGCCTACAGGCACGTAGCTGTTGTAGCCCCGGTCGATCGCCGGGGACCCGGCGCCGAGGTGTAGGTTGCCGCCGGTGGACGGGGCGGGCGAAGGCACGGCCGTGACGAAGAGCGGGTCCTGGTTGAGGTTGCCCGTGCCGGAGTAGCCGCCCTGCACGATGCTGTAGGACACGGTGGGGCTGCCAGCAGCATTGTATATCTCGCCACCGCTGTCGCCCCACAGGATGCTATTGCGGATCGTCGGGCTGCTGTACTCGTCGATCATCCCGCCGCCATACTCGGCGGAGTTGCCGCTGAAGGTGACGTTGGTCAGCGTCGGGTTGCTCTGGTACTCGTTGAACATCCCGCCGCCATAGTGGGCGGTAGTGTTGCCGCTGAAGGTGACGTTGGTCAGCGTCGGGCTGCCATACTCGTTGTACATCCCGCCACCGGCCGAGTCAGCGGAGTTGCCGCTGAAGGTCACGTTGGTCAGCGTCGGGCTGCTGCTGTAGTTGGACATCCCGCCGCCATAGTTGGCGGAGTTGCCGCTGAAGGTGACGTTGGTTAGCGTCACGCCGCCGCCGTAGTTGTACATCCCCCCACCACAACTCTCGGGGCAGGTATAGGGCGATGCGGTATTTCTCGCGTTGCCGGCGGTGATGGTGAAGCCATCGAGGGTAGCGGTGGCGTCCGTCCCGCTGCCCGTCACGACGTGGTAGCTGTTGTCGCCGTTGTTGGCGAAGTTCGCACCGTCGTCGCCGTTGAGGTCGCCGCTCAGCGTTGTAACGTTGGTGCGCCAGTCGCGCTGACTGAGCGTCGTCTCCGTGCCGGTGAACCCGCCGTAGATCGCCAGGTTGTTCTTGAGAGCGAAAGTTGCGCTGCGTGCGTCGGTCAGGCCGGTGGTGTCCGGCTTGTAGGTCCCCTGCGCGACCCAGATCTGGGTCACGCTGGCGCAGACGTTGGCCTCTGTTAGCGCCTCAGATAGCGTAGGATATGCATTGGCCCAACTATCGCCGATCGCGACTCCCGCCACCAAGGCATTGACGTAAAGCGTAGGAGGGTTGGCAGCCAGACACGCGCCGTACTCGTATGCGCCCATGTCAACAGTTCCATTGGCCGGCGCGATGCGTACATGGTCGTCCAGATCGCTAGACACACCCGCGACGTAGTCGTTGTTGCCACTGTCAATCGCGGGTGAACCTGCTTGCAGACGTAGGTTGCCGTGAGCGCAATCGACGAACAATGGGTCCTTATCGAGGTTGCCGCCGCCGTCGGTTCCATAGGCAGCGTTCCAGCCGCTGCCACTGCCGCCGGATCCCCAAATGGTGCTATTCCACACGCTTGCATGGGGGTGGACCGAATCGATCTCGCCGCCAGGATCGCCCCATAGGATACTGTTGCGAATTCTGGGGTTACCGCCGCCCACATAAATCCCGCCACCCTGCCAGGCCGAGTTGCCGCAGAAGGTGACGTTTGTCAGGGTGGGGTTGCCGCCATCCCAGCCGTGGAATAACCCGCCCCCCGACACGAGGGCTGTGTTACCTGTGAAAACTATGTTAGTGAGCGTCGTGCTGGCCCAGTCGTTGTACATTCCGCCGCCGTTCCAAGCGGAGTTCCCACTGATGATGAGGTTGGTCAGTGTCGGTCTGCCCTGATAGTTGTATATCCCGCCGCCTGCGGAGTCGGGGTAATTCCCATTCGCATTACCACCGGTGATAGTGAAACCATCAAGAACGGCGGTATCGTTTGTTCCACTTCCTGTCACAACGTGGAGGCTCCGAGACCCGCCGCCGAGGTCGCCGCTCAGAATGGTGACATTGGCTCGCCAGTTGCGCCTGCCGCGCGTCGTCTCCGTCCCGGCAAAGCCGCCGTACACGGCCACGCCGCTCTTGAGGGCGAAGGTCGCGGTGCGGTCCGTGCCCGTTGTCGGCTTGTACGTCCCGGCCTTGACCCACAGCTCGGAGTTGCTGCTTGCCCCTGATAGGGCCGCCGCCAGGTCCTTGCCGTCGTCCCAGGACGTGCCGCCGCCCGTCCCGCCGGGGACGACGTAGATGATGGTGTTACCGGTTGTCGCGAGAGTGGGGGTTGCGGCCGCGAGGATGGCCGCGAGAGCGAGGACGACGAGGCACGCGCGCACGAACGCGCGGCCACCCAACATCGGGTGGGCATGCCCTATTGTATGCATTTTGGCCCCTATTGTGCTTTGACGTTTATATTTGCGCGGGGCATGGATGAGGAGCCTATGCCGCATTATCACCGTGCGGGCCGCAAGCCCTAAATCCTCCCCTTGCGGCCATTATAGCACACGGGGCGGGGCGTTAGCTCACTTTTTGCCGACATTTCTGCATATGTGAGGGGTCTCTAATACTCCGCCCTCGCTCCCTTTGCGTTCGCGGGCGGGCAGGCTCAGCCGAGGGCGGCGCGGCGTCCCTCGGTGGACATCTTTTCGCGCCTTTCGCGGACTTTCGTGACATTCGCGGTCCAACGATTTGTCCCACACAACGCGAAGGCCCCGGCGGTCGTGGAACCCCCAGGGCCTCGCGGTATGTGCGGCGCGTGCGCTTTGCGTTCTTTACTTGGCTTTAGCCGCTTTCGGCGCTGGCTTAGGCGCGGCCGTCTGCTTCTTCAACACCGGCAGCCCCGTCGCCGTCTCAGACACCTCGTACCCCTCCGGCACCTTGTCAATCGCGCCCTCGCCTGCCTCGCCGGAGAAGAAGTACAGCGTGCGCTTCCCGCTCGCCGTCTCCGTCGTACGCGAGTGCAGATGATATGTCTTGCCCTTGCTATTCTTGTACGTGAATGCCACGGTCGCCTCCTTGCTTCAAAGCATGTAATCGGGCCTGTCAACCGGCCATCTCAGAGCCTTCCCTTCCTTACGCTATATTATACCATATCTAGTCAAGTGGGGCCTATTGAACACTAAACCTAGTAGGGGTAGCCATCTCGCAGGAGCCATCTCGTAGGAGCCATCTCGTAGGAGCCATCTCGTAGGGGTAGCTCTTGTAGCTACCCGTATCCCCATAACCCCATAACCCCGTCGCTACCCAGGGCTCGCCTTCGTCGCTACCCAGGGCGACCACAAGGATCGCCCCTACTTCAGACCACCCGGCTCGCCTTCGTCGCTACCCAGGGCGACCACAAGGATCGCCCCTACTTCAGACCACCCGGCTCGCCTTCGTCGCTACCCAGGGCGACCACAAGGATCGCCCCTACTTCAGACCACCCGTAGCGCCCGTCGCTACCCAGGGCGACCACGAGGATCGCCCCTACTTCAGACCGCGCGCCGAGTTGCCGAGCACCACCAGGTCCGGCACCGATTGGAGCGCCGCCGCCAGGACGGGCGGCAAAATGCCGAACGCGGCCAGCGTCACGCCGGCAACGTTGTAGATGGCAGCGAAGCCGAGGTTCTGGCGGATCAGACGCGCGGCCTGCTTGCCAATCGCCAGCGCCTCCGGCGCGAGCCGCCAGTCCGCCCGCATCAGCGCCACGTCCGCCGCGGCCAGCGCCACATCCGACGCCGCCGCGCCCAGGGCGATGCCCACGTCGGCCTGGGCCAGGGCCGGCGCGTCGTTGACGCCGTCGCCAATCATGGCGACCACGTGGCCCGCCGCCTGCATCTCGCGCACGATGCGGATCTTGTCCTCCGGCAGCAGCTCCGCCTCATACGCCACGCCCAACTCGTCGGCCAGGGCGGCGGCAGCAGCGCGGCGGTCGCCGGTCAGGATGACGATGTGGCCCACGCCCATCTGGCGCATCTGCGCCAGGGACGCGGCCACCCCCGACCGCAGCGTGTCCGATGTCGCCAGCAGCCCGACCACCTCGCCGTCCTCGGCAAGCCAGAACGACGATTTGCCCGCTCTTTCCAGAGCATCTGCCGTGCCAACGTGTTGGGCGGGGTCGCTGCCGGCGTCGGCGAGCATGCGCCGCGTGCCGAGCATGACCTGCCGCCCCTCGACCGTCCCGCTCACCCCGCGCCCGGCTTCGCTGCGCAGGGCAGCGGCGGGCTGGACCGGCAGGCCGCGCTCGCGGGCCGCGCGCACAACCGCCGTGGCGATGGGATGCTCGGACAAGCTCTCCAGGGCGGCGGCGCGGCGCAGGATGTCGTCGGCCGACGCGCCGTTGAGCGGGATGACGTCGGTGACGGTCGGCGCGCCCAGGGTCAGGGTGCCGGTCTTGTCTATGAGGAGGGTATCCACCTTCGCCAGCGTCTCCAGCACCGCGCCGCCCTTGATGAGGATGCCTTGCCGGGCAGCGCGGCCGACGCTGGCAAGGACGACGACCGGGGTGGCGATGGCGATGGAGCAGGTGCAGGTGACGACCAGAACGGCGACCATGGCGCTGACGCTCCCACTGATGACCCAGGTCAGGCTGGCGACGAGGGCGACGAAGGGGAGGTAGTAGGCGGTGAAGCGGTCGGCGAGGCGCTGCACCGGCGCTTTGGCGCTCTCGGCCTCCTCGACGAGCCGCACGATCTTGCCGAACGTGGTGTCGGCGCCGACGCGGCTGACGCGCACCGTGAGCGAGCCTTGCGCCGTCAGGGTCGCCGCCAGCACCCCGTCGCCGACGCCGCGCTCGACCGGTGTCGCTTCGCCGGTGATCGCGGCCTGGTTGACCGCCGCCCGCCCGTCGAGGACGACGCCGTCGGCCGGGATCGTCTCGCCGGGCCGCACGAGGATAACGTCGCCCGGCGTCAGGCTGTCGGCGTCCACGTCGGCCAGCTCGCCGTCCCGCTGAAGGTGGGCGACGCGGGGGGCCAGGCGCGTCACGGAGCGCACGGCCTCGCGGGAGCGGTTCGTGGTGTAGGATTCGATGGCGTCGCCGACGCGCATGAGCAGGACGAGGATGACCGCCGTCGCGCCTTCGCCCGTGAAGGCGGCGGCCAGGACGCCGACGGTCATCAGGGTGTGGGCGGTGACGCGGCCCGACCGGGCGGCGAGGGCGACGTTGCGGAAGATCGGCCAGCCGCCGATGAGCAGCACGGCGGCCAGGAGCGGCCAGGGGATATTGCCGAGGGCGACGTTCAGCAGGCCGAGGCGTTCGCCGACGACCAGGAGGAGCATGAGGCCGACGACGACGCCCAGCACCACCCAGCCGGCCAGGCGCGCGACACGGGCCGTCGTCTGCTGCGCATCGGAGGTGGGCGTCGCCACGCGGTAGCCAGCCCGGGCGACGGCCGCCGCCAGCGCCGCCTCGTCCGCCTGGCGCGGGTCGTACTCGACCTCGGCGCGCTCGGCGGCGAGCAGGACGGCCGCGCGGCGCACCCCCGGCACGGAGGCCAGGGCATGCTCGACGTGGGCCGCGCACTCCGCGCAGTCCATGCCTTCGATGCGCAGGTCAACATGCTGAAGGTCCAGTGTCGTCGGTCCGTTCATGCGCGTCACTCGTTCATGGCATGCCCGGCGGGTGGACGGGGGCCGTGTCGCCGGCCGAGGCATCCGCTGGAGCGTCATCCGCGTCTGGCTGCGGCGGTGGGCCGCCCTGATGCGCTGTCACCACCACGCTCAGGACCAGCGTGCGAAACGTCGGATTGAGCTTGCCGGGACGGAAATCGTAGCTGACGGCCTGCGTCGTGAGGCGCAGGTGGGCGGTCTCCATGATGAGTGGCTGCCCCATCGCCTCGACGTTGACCGCCGGCTTGTACCAGTCATTTTCGAGCCGACCGACCAACTCGGCGGTGACCGGGTCGCGGGCGGCGGTGGCGCTGACCAGGATCGCTTTCTTCGTGCGGTCCGAGATCTCGTAGAGGCTCAGTTCCAGCCCGGTCGGCGCGCCTGTGTTGGGATCGCGCGGCGGGATCTCGGACACGTGCAAGGCGACGGTGCCGATGCCGCGCCGCATGCCGTCCACGATGCGCAGGTCCTGGCGAAAGTCGGGGATGTCGGCCGAGTACCTCATCTCGACGGGGCTGTCCAGCGCGATGTAGGTGGCGGGGGGCGGGCGCATGCCGCCGCGCCGGCCGGCGGGCGGCAGCGGTTCCTGGGCGGACGCGCCGGCGGGGCTGCGCGCGCCGCGCCGCCATAGGCGGCCGCCCAGCCGCCAATGCCGGTAGGCCCAGAAGAGGATGGCGGCCAGGACGAACAGGCCGAGAATTGTCGCGGAAGCCGTCAGCGCGGTGCGCGAGCGCGAGATGGCGGCGGCGATGCCGACGTCAGCCGCGACGTTGGCGGCCGGTGTGGGCGCCGGCGTGCGCACGGCGGCGGCGGTCGCCACCGCGCCGGGGGTCGGGACGACGGCGCTGTCCGCCAACGCCCGCGCCAGGCCGCGCGCGCGGTCCGCCTGAGGCGCTAAGTTGAGCTGCTGCGCCTGCTGCGCCAGGTCATTCAGCGTGCGCTGCACGGTCGTTGGGTCCAGCCCTTCGAGGCGCAGCTTTGCCAGCGCCAAGTTGCGCGATTGGGCATAGGAGTCGGCGACGAGCTGCAGGTAGTCCTGGAGATAGTTCGGGGCCAGGTCCGTCGGGCGAGCGCCGTCGCGCAGGGGGCTAGACGCGCCGAGCAGCAGCCAGCCGACCAACAGCCCGGCCGCGAAGCAGGCTAACGGAATCCACACCCTGCGCAAGGAGTTGATCATGCCTTACGCTGTCCCGTGGTCTCTTCAGGCGGCGGCTCGTTATCACCCACGACAATCGCACCAGGCGGCCTGCCTTCCTGAACAATCTCGTCAAGAAGCTGGTATAGCTCAGCATAGAAAGGGGACTCGAGGGGCCACTTGATCTTCATCAAAGTTGCCAGCAGCTGGTCTCGCTGCTCCGGTGTGTAGCCTCTGTATCGGGAGCGCGGCAGGTCGCGGTTCTTAGCAAAGGCAAACCGCCATTCATTCGTAAGCGCAAACAGGTTCACGGCCAAGAGATCGAAATCGCCAACAACTAAACAAGTTGTTACTACGGACTCCCCGCCCCGCAAGTAGACCATTCGTTTGTCACTCGCGTCGCACTGGAAGGTTGCGCTGTACTCGTCCCCGACCTTCTTGATAGTGGCCGTTTGCAGGGATTTGACTTCGACGCTCATCTCAAGACCTTTGTAGAAGAACGACAAATCACCTTTACGAGTGCGGTCGTGATTGGCGTACTTGACAAGCCCGACAACCCGCTCATCCTGAAACCAGAGCTTTCGCAGCTTGTACTCGGCTACATAGCCAAGCATGAAGCCACGCAAGCTGGGGTTGGCTGTTACGATCTCATCTAGCTCTTCCGGAGTTACCTGCCACCGTTCAAGAATGCCCATGTCATCGTCCGGTCGCGCGCGGGTTTCCACCCTCGGTCTTTATGAAAACGAGGAAGTACGAGTGATTCTTGCGCGCATGGCGCTGTTCCTTGATCCGGCTGACGCCCGGCTTGTTGGGTCTGACGACGACGAACAGATCCCGCGTATAAAATCCCATCGCCTCAAACTCGTTGATTATTTCGACATGCGTAAGCCGCTGCATGTTAGCGCTCACCTCATCCTGGCACTTAACGATGAGCACCCCTTGTTTCCTGAGCACCCTCTGTGCTTCGCGGCCGGCGGCAAAATAAAAGGCGAGTACGGCTTCATGCCATTTCGGGCCGTTCTCCTGGTTCGTTGGTTGGCCGTCGGAGTATGTGTTCCGAAACGTGGCGTGCGTTCCCGAACCGGCCATGTGGCTACTATCCCGGCGATACAAGCCCTCCATGTACGGAGGATCCAGAACAACACAGTCTAGCGTTGCATCCGCATAGGGCAGATGACGACAATCAACCCCTGTCTGTATATCCGATGCGCGTAGAACGTACTTATCCTTGGGGACTTTCGTCCAGAAGATGCCCTTTCCGTATGTCACATCGGCGACGACCGAACCCTCGGGAACGTGCAGACTGAGCACCAGGGGAAATACATCAGCGTTCTTGGCGACATAGGCGCTGAACACCAGGTTCGTCGTCGCTTCTCCGTCAGGCGATTTCCTTTTCCGGCCACTGGCCTTGCCGTCGTCATACTCCAGGGCAAGCTGTCGCGGCTTGCCCTCCGCCTCTAGCGCCTCATGCAAGGGGTCCATGGGACTTGCTCCTCGCTCGCCATCATCCTGCGTGTCTTGCATGCTTTGCTGCATCGCCTAGGCTGGGATGACCATGTCGGCCAGGGCCGTGGGGGAGTGGCTAAGGCGCTGGACGCCGTCGGCCTCGATGACGACCAGGTCCTCGACGCGGACGCCGCCCCAGCCGGGAATATACACGCCCGGCTCGATGGTCAGCGTCATGTCCACGCCCAGTGGTTCCTCGGCGATCTTGCGCGCCGTCGGCAGCTCGTGGATCGCCAGCCCGACGCCGTGGCCCAGGCTGTGGCCGAAGTTCTCGCCGTAGCCGGCCGCCTCGATGATGTCGCGGGCCAGGGCATCCGCTGCCTTGCCGGCCATGCCCGCGCGCACGTGGTGGAGCGCGTTCTCCTCGGCGCGCAGCACCAGGCTGTAGATCTCCTCGAACTTCGCGTCGGCCGCGCCGAGGATGATGGTGCGCGTCATGTCGGAGTGGTAGCCGTCCACCAGGCAGCCCAGGTCAATGACAATCGGCTCGCCGCGGCCGATGATGCGCTCCGAGGGGCGCGCGTGGGGCAGGGCGCTGTTCGGCCCGCTGGCGACGATGGGGCCGTCGGCCCAGTTCTTCGCCCCATTCTCGCGGAAGAACTTCTCTAGCTCCCAGCCGACCGCCTTTTCCGTCAGGCCAGGGCAGATGATGCCGCAGACGAAGGCGAAGGCGGCGTCGGTCAGCTCGGCGGCGGCGCGGATGGAGGCCATCTCGCCCGGCTCCTTGACGGCGCGAATGCCCTCGACCAGCCCTTTCGTCGCCACCCACTCGATGTCCGGCGCTTTCGCCTGCCAGTCCTGGAACTCGGCCACCGTCACCGTCCCGGCCTCGAAGCCGACGCGGCGAGCGCCCTCCAGCATCCGCGCCAGGTTGCCGACGAAGTCGTAGCCGACGCGCTCCAGCGTGTAGTCCGGCGCCTGCTGGCCGACCTGCTCGTAATAGCGCGAATCGACGGCGAACACGGCCTGGCTGGGGCGAATGATGAGCGTCCCGGCCGAGCCGGTGAAGCCGCTCAGATAGCGGCGGTTCGCGCCACTGCTCACGACCAGGGCATCCAGCGTCTCTTCCTCGATGCGCTGCCGCACGGCGGCGAGCCTCTCCGGAACGGGCATTGTCTCTCCTCATGAGAACGATTGAAGCACCGGGGGATGCTTCGTTACAGTTAGCATGACAGCCGAGGCTTATTTAGAGGAACGCGCGAACAAGCGCCGTGGGGCGTGTTCCTTTCGCGTTTTTCGTGGACTTTCGTGTCCTTCGTGGTCCAACAACTCCCCTACGGGCGGGTCGTCGGCTTCGCCTGTGGCTGTGCCGTGGCGCTCGGCTGCGCCGTCCCGACGGGCTGCGCCCCGCCGCTCGCGCCCGCCGCCGGCATCGTCGCGCTAAAGACGCTGTTGCCGTTGATGACGTACACCTTGTTCGCCGCCGTGTCCACATACAGGCCGCGCGGGTCATCCAGCGCCTTGTCTGTCGGCGCGCGGAACTGGCGCTGGATGACGCCGTCCTTGCTCACCTCGACGACGCGCCCGTTGTCCAGAATGTAGAACGACTTGCCTTCCTGGGGCACGAACAGGGCCTGGGGGCTGGTCAGCGGCGGGTCAATCCCCTGGAGGCTGAACTTACCGTCCTCCTTGCCGCCGGCGAAGCGGCGCACCTTCCCATCCCCCATCAGGATGAAGATGTCGCCGTCAATCCCCATGTCCACCGCGCCCTTGAGGTCCACCTTGTCGGCCAGCCAGGCGGCGGGCACCTGGAAGTTGTCGTTGCCGCCCGCGACGTACTTGAGAATCTGCGAGCTGTCGGGCTGGAGCAGGTAGACGTTGCCGCCGTAGGTATCGGCGATGATGGGGTTCTGCCAGTCCTTGCTGCCCGGCATCTGGATCGCGGTCGGCGCGCCGGTCGGGCTGATCTCCCACAGAATCCCGTCGCGCGCGATCGCGCCCACATCCTCCACCGTGCGCGCGCCGCCGCTCCGCAGCCACACCATGTCGGCCAGGTCGCCCACGGTGCGCCCGCCGACGCTGTCGCCCGCCTTCAGGGCGACGTCCGGCGTCGCGCCCGCGCCGAGGCGCTGTCGGAACACGCGGCCGAGGCCAGTGTCCATGGCGTACAACTGCGGCCCATTGAGCTGCAAGTACTTCAGCACCGAGCCAGGCTCATTGGCGGCCAGGACGGGCGTCCAATCGGCCAGGCGGTAGATGCCGCCGACCTGCTCGATCTGGAGCTGGAACGTCCGCTGGAGGCGCTTAGCGTTCTCGTCGCTCGGGCGAACCTTCAGGGCCTCGTTGACCTTGGTCTCGCCATCGCGCAGCAGGTTCAGCACCGACTGCTTGTCCGCCTGGCTGCCGGTGGCCGCCGTCAGGCGTTCCTGCGCCTGGCTGAGCAAGAGGGCGACCTGGGCGTCCTCCTGCCGCCGCCCGTTCATGGAGCGGAACACCGAAAAGACCACCGCCGCGATGACGAGCACGGCGATGATGATAGCGAGCCAGCGCCACAGGGACGGCCCGCGCGGGACGGCCGGCGTCCCGTTTTCCTCGTCCGGCAGGGTCTGCTTCAGGACGCCGCCCGCGCCCCGGCCCATGCTCGACGCGGCGCTCTTCGACGTCTGGCCGAGCCAGCCGCCCATGCGGCCGATGACGCCGGCGCCAGCGGCGGCGGTGGCGGCAGTCCCCGGCTTGGCGTAGCCACGGTCGCCGGCGCCGTTGGGCGGCGCGGCGACACCGTGGACTTCCTCGAGCCGCACGGCGATGAGGCCAAGCTCCGGCGGCGGGGATTGGGTTGCCGCCAGCTGAACGATCTCCGTCGCCAGCCCCTCCGGCGACTGATCCAGCAGCGTGCGCAGCGAGTCGCGGCCGACGAGATGGGCGACGCTGGGCGAGGTCAGCACCACCAGGTCACTGTCGCCGACTTCGACATGGTAGAGGTCGGCGCGGATGTTGCGGCGCACGCCCAGGGGGTACCAGCCGCCGTTGTCCTCATCCTCGTCCCGGCCGGAGATCCACGGCGAGTCCGAGGGGAACTGGAGCAGATCGCCCGCCTGGACGATGTACATCAGGGAGGGGCCGCCCTGGGCGATGTAGAGGTCGGGGCCGATGAGGGTCGCCAGGCCGATGCCCCCGTGGCGGCGAGCGTCGCGCTCGACCGTCGAGTTCACGAGGTACAGGGCCTCATTGGCGGCTTCGACGGCCAGCCGCAGGCCATTGGTCGGCGTGCCGGCGGCGGCGAAGTAGGCCTTTTGCGCCGCGTCGAGCATCTGCTGCCCGAGCGCGTCCTTGCCCTCCTCCGGTCCGGCCAGCTCGACGACGGCGAGGAGCAGCCCGCGATCCGGGTGCCCCATGGCCTCGCCCGGAAACACGCCCACGCCGGCATCCTTGGTGCGCCACGCGCCCTGGACGAATGCGCCCTGGACAATATCTGTGTCTAGCTGCGGGCCAACGCTGGCCGACATAGGGCCGCTCCTTTCACTCCCACTCGATGGTCGCCGGTGGCTTGCTCGTGATGTCGTAGGCGACGCGGTTCACGTGGGGCACCTCGTTCACGATGCGCGCTGAGATGCGCGCGAGCAGGTCGTGGGGCAGGCGCGCCCAGTCGGCTGTCATGCCATCCTCGCTGGTCACGGCGCGCACGACGACCAGATCGGCGTAGGTTCGGAAGTCGCCCTGGACGCCGACCGTTTTCACGGGCGCCAGGACGGCGAAGAATTGCCAGGGGTGATCCGCCAGGCGAGCAGCCTCGATCTCGTGGCGCACGATGGCGTCGGCGGCGCGCAGGGTGTCGAGGCGCTCCGGTGTCACCTCGCCCATGATGCGCACGGCCAGGCCGGGGCCGGGGAACGGCTGGCGCAAGACGACCTCGTCCGGTAGGCCCAGGGCCAGCCCGACGCGGCGCGTCTCGTCCTTGAACAGGAAGCGTAGCGGCTCGACGAGGCGGAAGCGCATGTCCTCCGGCAGCCCGCCGACGTTGTGGTGAGTCTTGATCTTGGCGGCGGGGGCGGCGCCCGCGTCGCGCCCGTATGGCTCGGCGCTCTCGATCACGTCCGGGTAGAGCGTACCCTGCACCAGGAAATCGGAGCCGCCCAAGCGCTCGGTCGTGACCTCGAAGGTGCGGATGAACAGCTCGCCGATCTTGCGGCGCTTGACCTCCGGGTCCGTGACACCCTGGAGCGCGGCCAGGAAGTCGGCCGCGGCGTCCACGAACACGATGGGCGCGGCGATGACCGGGCGCAACAGGTCGAGGGTGGCCTCGGCCTCGCCCTGCCGCAGCAAGCCGTGGTCCACGAAGATGCACGTCAGCCGCTCGCCGACGGCGCGGGCGACCAGGGTCGCCGCGACCGACGAGTCCACGCCGCCGGACAGGGCGCACACCACGTGGCCGTCGCCGACCTGGTCGCAGATGCGGGCGATGCTCTCCTCAATGAAAGCGGCGGGCGTCCAGTCCTGACGCACGCCGCACACGCGCACGAAGTTCGCCAGGATGTCGCTCCCCTGGGGCGTGTGGGTCACTTCGGGGTGGAATTGGATGCCGTACAGGCCCGCGTCGTTGCCGATGGCGGCGCAAGGCGAGCCGTCGCTCGTGGCGAGCACGTGGAAGCCCGGCGGCGGGGTCTCGACCCGGTCGCCGTGGCTCATCCAGACGCTCAGCGTGGCGGGCAGCCCATCGAACAGGCCGCCGGGCGCGCGCACGGCGACCTCGCCCGGGCCATACTCTCGCTGACCACTCGGCGCGACGTGGCCGCCGAGGGCGTGGGTGAGGAGCTGCATGCCGTAGCAGATGCCCAGCACGGGCCGGCCGCCGGCGAGAACATACGGCGGCAGGGTCGGCGCGCCGGTTTCATAGACGCTCGACGGGCCGCCGGAGAGGACGAAGCCGCGCGGGTCGAGCGCCAGGACGCGTTCGGCGGGCGCGTTCCACGCCAGCATCTCGCTATACACGCCCAGCTCCCGCAGCCGCCGCGTGATGAGCTGGCTGTACTGGGAGCCGAAGTCGAGAACGATGATTGTATCGTGCGCGGTCGTCGGTCGTGTCATGTCCTCTGCCTGTCGGCGAGCCTGAACGGTCACGGGCCGCTCTCGCCTGTTGTTGGGCCAATCGGCCGGCTGAGCCACTCCAGCGGATCCACGGGTACGCCGTGAACTCTGACCTCCCAGTGGAGATGCGGCCCTGTCGAGCGGCCCGTCGTCCCCACTGCGCCCAGCGTTTGCCCCGCCTGCACCACCTGGCCGGGCTTCACCGCCAGCGACGACAGGTGAAAGTAGCCCGTGTACACGCCCCAGCCGTGGTCAATCCATACGTTGTTGCCCCGCACCTGCATTGGAGCCGCCACCACGACCCGGCCGGGGGCCGCCGCCAGGACCGGCGTCCCCACCTCGGCTGCCCAATCCGTTCCGGTGTGCGAGTCTTCCAGCGCGCCGCCGTTGTAGATGCGCTCCTGGCCGAACGTCGCGCTCATCGGCGCATCCGCCGCCAGCGGCCGCCGCATCGGCGTCCCGCGCCACGTCGGTGTGTCTACGGCCCAGACTTTCTGGAGCGCGGCCAACTCCGGTCCGGTAATCTCCGGGTTGATGAGGTCGGCCTTGTTGGGCGGGAGGACAAAGCTGAGCCTCGGCTGCTCCATCCGCGTCACCTCAATGGCCGCCGTCAACGTCTGCTTCTTCCCCGTCGCGTCGTCCACCACGACCCGCAGCGGCAATGGGCCTGTCGGCGCGTCCAGTGGGATGCCCACGATTGCCCACGTCGCGTCTTTGGCGCGGTGGAACTGGAGCGGCGCATCGCCCAGCGTGCCCGTCGCTGTGATGGGCTGGTCGGCGGTGAGCGTGACGGTCAGCGTGTGCCCCTGGGCGACCGCCGTTCGGTCGGGTCGCATGACCACCCTGGCCGGGCGCGGCGTCGGCGTCACGGTCGGCGTCGGTGTGGCCGTCGGCGTGGCCGTGGCCGTGGGTGTCGCGGTCGGCGTCGCCGTTGGCGTGGCGGTCGGCGTGGCCGTGGGTGTCGGCGTTGGCGTCACCGTCGGCGTGGCCGTCGGCCGGATCACCAGGGCCACCGCGGCCGCGATGGGCGCGGGCGTATCGGCGGTGCAGCCGGAGACCAGCATCAGGAGCGCGATCGCGACACCGCCGAGCAGCCGCCTCAAACCATCCTCCGGCCGCTATTTTGCATTATACAACGGCCAGGACGAAAACTCAAGCCGCGTCCATATGTAGTACAAATCATCCGTCATGTATCACTATATATAGAAAGGGCGAGCGGCTGGCACGCGGCGCGCCCTATGCTGGCCCTTGTCTTGCTCTATGGGCAGATGGGCGGTCTATCGCTTCACGCCGAACAAGGAGTATAGACCAAACGGCGCGTCAGGGCAACTAACGCCACATAATGTGATGAGCCATGACAGCGAGTATAAGGGGGTAGCTGTGCCAGAGCAGGATGTACCCGGTATTCACATTGACGAACTGCGCCAGCATGGTGGCAGCTATTACATGCGGCTGCGCTACGGGCCGGGCTTCTACCCGACCCTGGCCGCGTTCGAGGCCGCCGTACCAGCGGGCGAGCGCCACTACGAGGCGGACCTCCGCATGTGGCGCGTGTCGCAGCGTTACGCGCCCGCGCTGCCGCGCTTCTTCCCGAATTTCGACGCCCTGGCGACGATGCCCGTCGTCGAGCTGCGCGCGCCGACGCCGCCGGTGTATCACCCGCAGGCGGTGCGTATGGGGTTGCTGGTCGCCGGGCTGCTGGCTGTGCTGATTGCCTGGCGTGTGATCCTGCCGGTCGCCGTGCCAGGCGCGGGAGCCGTGGCGGACGCGGCGGTGGGGCACATGCCGCCGCCGCTGGTGCACGTCGTGCGCGACACGCCGACGCAATTGGCGAAAATGGCGTTGCCGCCGTCGGATGGTCCGCTGATTCGCGTCAGCAAGCCCGTGGACAATACCGCCCTGGGCGCGATGATGCTCCGCGCCCAGGGCGTCCGCGACGACCACCTGGTCCGCATCCGGCAGGAGCGCTAAAAGGGCCAGCATAAGCAACCGCCGCCCATTCATGAGGGACGGCGGTCTTTGTGCGCCAGGAGAGGGACCGGAGAAGATAGGAACGCCAAGGCGCAAAGGCGCAAAGAATGACAACGGGGTTTTCCCCTTTGTGTCTCTCCGCCTTTGCGTTCCCTTCACTTGGTTAGAAACTTCGCGCTCTGCCGTCATGTCAAGTACGACCATTATGCCAATTCTAGCCAGCAGATGAGCATAGGTCAACCACTCAAGAAGAGCGAGGGGGCCGACGCCTGCTATTTCTGACAGGAGACAGTATAATTCACGCTTACGCCTGTAGCGCCGACTTCAGTCGGCGCTACGCCCGGGCGATTGGAGTCGGGGTGGCAAGGCCGCCCCTAGAACGACCAACGAGTGAGTATGCCCGTGCTGCCAGACTTGCCGCGTTTCGACGCCCCTGAGCTTCTCGACCTGAATGTGGGCAGCCTCGACGAGGCCGCCGTCAGTCTGACCGACCTGCGCCGCATCAACCGCTGGCTGGGCGGCTGGGACACCCTGGCGCGGCACTTGCTTCCGCGTCTCCTGGACGCCGCCCGCGCATTGCAGCAGCCCATCGTCGTCGCCGACATCGGCGCGGGGGCGGCGGACCTGCCGGTCGCCATCGTGCGCTGGGCGCGGCGGCGCGGCGTGGACGTGCGCGTGCTGGCCGTGGACCTCAACCAGCGCCACCTGGCGATTGCGCGGCCCTGGCTGCGCGCCTATCCGGAGATTCAGCTCGTCGCCGCCGACGCCGGGAACCTCCCGCTGGCGGTGGACGTTGACTACATAGTGGCCTCGTTGTTTCTGCACCATTTCCCGCCGCCGACCGTCGCGGCGATGCTCGCGTCGTGGTACGCGACGGCGCGGCGAGGGGTAATTGCGAATGACCTGATCCGGGCGTGGCCGCCGTACCTGGGCTACTTCGCGCTCCAGCCGTTCATCGCCCGGAGCTACCTGACACGCTACGACGCTCCGCTGTCCATTCGGCGGGCGTACACGCGGCGCGAGATGCGGGAGCTGGCGCGCGTGGCGGGCGTACCGGCGCGCGTGTACTGGCACTGGCCGTGGCGGCTCGCCCTTGTCGCCGACAAACACACGGCGAACGACCTGTAGTAACGACTTCAGTCGTTTCCGTGACCTGTAGTAACGACTTCAGTCGTTTCTCTCGTTTCTTTGGACCTGGAGTAGGGGAAGCATGAGCAATATTCCGGGTGGCCCCGCCGGCCCGACAATCCTGGATGGGCGCTACCAACTACAGCAGCAGATTGGCGTCGGCGGCTCGTCCGTCGTCTACCGCGCCCTGGATCAGCGTCTGGGGCGCACGGTGGCGGTCAAGCTGCTGCGGCCGCACCTGGCGCAGGACCCGGCCTACCTTCAGCGGTTCCAGGAGGAAGCGCGGCGCGCGGCGCAGGTGAGCTACCCGTACATCGCCGCCGTCCTCGACCTGAGCGCCGACCCGGCCCACCCGTACATCGTCATGGAGTACGTGGACGGGCAGCCCCTGAATCGCCTGGCCCCGCTGCCCATCGCCGATGCCGTGGAGACCACGCGGCAGGCGGCGGAGGGCCTGGCGTTCCTGCACAGCCAGCAGCTCGTCCACGGCGACGTCAAGCCGGAGAACATCCTGGTCGGCAAGGACGGCCGGGTCAAGCTGGTGGACCTCGGCATCGCCAGCCCGCCGGGCGCCCCATCCGGCGCGACCATCATGGGGTCGCCGGCCTACGTCGCGCCGGAGCGGCTGCAAGGCGCGCCCCTCTCGACCCGCGCCGACGTGTACGGCCTCGGCGCGACGCTGTTCGAGGCGCTCACCGGACGGCCGCCGTTCGTCGGGCAGACGGCGCAAGAGGTGGCGGCGCAGAACCTGTCGAGCAACCCGCCGGACCTGCTGTCGCTGCGGCCAGACGCGCCGCCCGCGCTGGCTGCCATCGTCAGCCGCGCCCTCGCCAAAGATCCCGCCCAGCGCTACCCGGACATGGCGAGCCTGAGCAAGGGGCTGGCGGGCCTCCAGATGAGCGCGGGGCAGACG
Organism: Anaerolineae bacterium; assembly: GCA_046328525.1. Taxonomy (GTDB): domain Bacteria; phylum Chloroflexota; class Anaerolineae; order Epilineales; family JAHCIE01; genus JBDHWG01. Next base: position 114,667 of record JAXLWK010000010.1, on the reverse strand, counting down.
ACCGGGCCGCTCCCGCGCGCCGCCGCCCCGGCCGCCGCCGCAGCCGCGGCTACGGCCGCCTCTGCGCCGAAGCCGACCAGCACTCCCCCGCCCAACTACCCGCCGCCGCGCACGTCGGCCCCGGCCGCCGCGCCGCCGCCGCGCCGCAATCGCGGCCTCGGCTGGGCTGGGCTGCTGGCGCTGCTGTCCATCCTGTGCCTGGCCCTGGCCGGCTTCATGCTCGTGCAGCAGAATCTCGCCTCGCGGCTGTCGCCGGTGGTGGCCCCCCCCTCGCCGACGCTGGCCGTCCCATCGGCGACGACGGCGCCGGGCAAGGCGTCGGCGACCCCGCAGCCGCCCAAACCAACCGCGACGGCCACGCCGCCGAAGCCCACGGCGACCGACACACCGCCCAAGCCGACGCCCACGGAGAAGCCGACGTTTACCTCCGTCCCGCCGACGGCGACGAAGGCCGCCGCCACGGTCGCACCTAGCCCGCCCCCGGCGACGGCTGCGCCGACGCAGGCGCTGGTGGAGGCGCCGCGTGTGTTGGGGCTGACGCAGAAGCAGGCCAACATCGCGATTGAAGCGGCGGGGCTGAAGGTCGGCAACATAGATTTTCTGGCGACGAATGAGGTTCCGCCGGATACGGTCGTCGGCCAGCAGCCGGCGCCGGGAACGCGGGTGGCGGCGGGGAGCCGCGTGAACTACGTGCTGGCCGAGAAGCCGACCGGCGCGCCGGCCGTGTTCATCTGGCCGTTCCCGCAATTCGATACACCCAGTAGCCTCCGGGAGCCGCCGGGGCCGGGGGATCCGGCAGCGCCAGCGGCTCCAGCGCAAAAGTCGAAGCCAGGGCGTCGCGTCGGGCATCCGTAAGCACCAGGTACGCGCCGACCGGCGCGGCAGCCAACTCCTCGACCGGCGGGTTGAGGTGCGGCGTGTGGTCCAGGTCCAGCAGCATCCCCAGCGCCTTGTAGACGTGGCCGCCCGCGTCGAGCTTCAGGTCGCGCAGGCCGCGATCCAGGTATAGGGGCGCGCCGTCCTGGGTGGGCGCGCGCACGGCGTCCATGATCTGCCACATCCGAGCATTGTTGCGGCCGTCGGCCAGCTCGTAGAAGTAGTAGGTGTCGAGGCGGGCGAGCGGGTAGCTGATGAGCGTGACGATCAGCAGGATCGCGCCGACGCCGAGGACCACGCGCAGCGCCCGGCCGGTTCGCGTCGCGTCGCGGACGGTTGGCCGCAGGATCGCCACCCCGGCCGCGAGCAGAATCCCCATCGCCGCGAAGGTGGGCGGCAGCAGCGCCGCCATGTAACGGGCGGAGATGTGGGAGTCGTAGGCGCGGTTGAAGTAGGGGAAGATGAGGAAGGCCGCGAGCCAGCACGCCAGCGGCAGCCCGGCGCGTCGGGCGGTGTAGAGCAGCGCCGCCAGGGCCAGCGCGGCGTAGGCGATGACGATGGGGTGGCGCATGGCCGGCGTCCCGGCGTCGGCGGCGAGGGTCGAGATGAACGTCGAGCCGACCATCTGATACGCCAGCCCCACGAACCCCCGCATGTTGTCTAGATAGTCTGCCAGGCTCGACCCGCCGGTGAACGCATAGCCGCGCCGCGCCGCCCCCTCGGCCGACCCGCCACCCGAGACGACGTTGTAGATGATGAGGTTGCTCGTCAGCAAGGCCGCCGCGCCCAGGGCGAGCCAGGGCCAGCGCGTGCGCAGCCAGGCGCGGCGCACGACGGCGATCCAGACTGCCGCGCCGAGCAAGATGACGAAGGCGGTCGGATGGGTCTGCAAAGCCAGGCCGGCCAGCGCGCCGGCGGCGACCAGCAGGCGCGGCTGGGCGCGGCGGTGGGCCTCGGCCAGGGCGAGCAGGGCGAGGCTCGTCCAGAAGGGCGTCGCGGCGTTGGACCACGTAATGTGGCTGTTGACGACAATGGGGACGAAGGAGACGGCGAGCAGGGCGGCGGCGATGAGACCGGCCAGGCGGGACCAGATGGCGGCGCGGGGCGTGTCGCCGAAATGCGTCGCGGCCAGACTCGCGCCCAGGAAGTAGGTCACGCCAACGGTCAGCGCGCCCAGGAGCATGACGAGGAGGCGCGGCCAGGCGGGGCCGTCGAGCCAGAGGCCGGGCGCGAGCAGGTAGTGCAGCAGCGGCCCGTTGTACGTGTCAAAGGAAACGGCTGGGATGAAGCGGTCGCGCACGATGCGCAGGGCGAACTGCACGTCGTCGGTTTCGTCGGTGAGGGTGGGGACGAGTTGCAGGGCGCGCAGCCGAATCCATGCTGCGGCCAGGGTCATGGTGGCGGCGATGAGTGCATCCAGCCAGCGCCAATGGAAGGCGGACGGTTTAGCAGTCATCACACTAGGTGTGTCATCTTCAGTGGCCCAGATTGCCGCCGGGGATGTGCACCAGGAAGAACACCGCCGCTAGAATGACGTACAGGGCGAGGAGCTGGAAGCCCTCCAGCCAGTTACTCTCCCCGTCCAGGCAGATGGTCTGAAACAGGAAGCCCGCGGCGGCGACGGCCACGATCTCGATGGGCAGGAACACCAGGTTCATCGGATGCGGGCCGATGACGAGGCTGAGCAGGATGAGCACGGGCGCGACGAGCAGCGCCACCTGGGTGGACGACCCGGCGGCGATGCCCAGCGTAATGTCCATGCGGTTCTTGCCGGCGAAGAGAATGGCGCTGAAGTGCTCGGCGACGTTGCCGACGAGGGGCACGATGATCACGCCGATGAAGAACTCGCTGACGCCGAACTGGCGCACAATCGTCTCGACCTGCCCCACCATCGCTTCGCTGAGGATCACCGTGGCGACGGTGACGCCGGCCAGCACGGCGATGGCCGTCGTGCGGGACCAGGGGGCGTGGCGCGGGTCGTGGCCGTTGTCGGCTGGCGGCGGCTGCACCTGGTCCTGAATGGCCTTGTCCTGGTCGCCGGCCCTGAAGCTGTAGATGATGTAGGCCACGTAGACGGCGAGGAGAATCAAGGCGACGGCGATGCTCTCGGACTCGACGCGGCCGGGGTCGGCGTCGGTGAAGGCGAAGACGGCGGGGATGAGCAGGCCGAAGATGGCGAGCAGCATCATTGTGCCGTTGCGGCCGGCCTCGCGGCTGTCGAACACCTGAACGCCGTGCTTGAAGCCGCCGTACAGGAAAGCGCCGCCCAGCACCAGCAGAATGTTGCCGATGATGGAGCCGGTGATAGACGCTTTGACCAGGTCTTGCAGGCCGGCGGCCAGGGCGACGCCGCCGATAATCAGCTCCGCCGCGTTGCCGAACGTGGCGTTGAGCAGGCCACCCCACTTCGGCCCGATATAGTGGGCCAGGTCCTCGGTCGAGCGCCCGATGAGCGCGGCCAGGGGGATGAGACCGGCGGCGGCCAGGAGAAAGATGACGAGGGCGGGCGCGCCGACGAACTCGCTGGCCAGCCCAATGACGCCAAGAGCAAGCATGATCCACTGCCAGCGCGGGATGCCGAACATGGACTACTCCCGAAGGGTGACGTGTGAGCCAGGATTACGCCGGCCGCGAGGCTGGCACGGTGTCGGAGAACAGGTCTACGGGCGCGCTCGCCGGCAGGAGCACGGTCAGGGCGCGCGGCGCGACGCGGATGCGCAGGGGCGTTCGCACGAACGGGTCGCCGTCCAGGTGAACGGCCAGACTCTCGTCAGCGAGAATCTCTACCTCGCGCGCGCGGAACGTCTCGACCGTGGGGTCTTCCTGGTGGCGGCGGAGGGCGATCTGCGCGACATGGCGCAGGGTGTCAACCCACGAGTCGCCGTCGAACAGGAAGACGTCAAACAGGCCGTCGTCGGCCTGGGCTTCTGGCGCAAGGTACGTGCCAGCGTAGTATTGGATGTTGGTGACGACCATGAACATGACGCGGTGGCGGTGCGGTTTTCCGTCAATGCGCAGCTTGACGCGCGTCCCCCGCGCCTCCAGCACCGGGCGCACCGCCGCGTAGATGTAGGCGACCTGCCCAAAGCGGCGCTTGACCGGCTTCGCCTCGGTTTCGATGACCTGGGTGATGGCGGCGTCGAGGCCGATGCCCGCCCACAGCATGAAATACTTCTCGTAGCCCCCGCTGCTGGCGACGCCCAGGTCAATGTCTTTGCGCTGGCTGGAGACAAGGGCGCGCGCGGCGGAGATCGGGTCGGGGCGGTGTATGAGCGTCGGCACCTGGATGAGGCCGAGCTGGGCCGCCCAGACGTTGCCCGTACCCATCGGGATGAGGCCGAGGGCCGTGTCGGTGCCGGCCAGGCCGTTGGCCGCCTCGCTTAGCGAGCCGTCGCCGCCAATGGTTACGACGGCGTCGGCGCCTTCGAGGGCCGCCGTCGCGGCAAGGCGCGTCGTATCGCCGGGGGCCTGGGTCTCGTGGACGGTGAGACGCCAGCCGGAGTCGCGCAGCAGGCGTAGCGCAGCTTCGATGTCGCCGGTCGCGCCGGCGTGGCCGGCCATAGGATTCTGGATGACGTGGACGTTCATTGGGTTATCCTGCTCGGTTAAGGGTATTATAGCGGCGGCGCGCAGGCGACGCAAGCCTGGCAAGGATGCCGATTCGACAAGACATAAGAGTGGGGCTAGAATCTGGTCACCAACCGGGGACTTCGAGGAACGATGACGGACCCGACCAAGACTCTCATAGACAATCGCTACCGCACCGAGGCGGAGGTGGGCCAGGGGGGCATGGCGATCGTCTACCGCGCCTACGACGAGCGCCTGGCGCGGCCGGTCGCCATCAAGATGATGCGCCCGCAATTCGCCGGCGACCCGACGTTCCTGGCGCGGTTCCGCCGCGAGGCCGTCGCCCTCGCCAACCTGCTCCACCCCAACCTGGCTGCGGTGTGGGACTCCGGCGAGACCGGCGGCATCCCGTTCATCGTGATGGAGTACGTGGATGGCGACAACCTCAAGACCCACATCGTCGCCGAAGCGCCTATGCCGACCGACCGCGTCACCGCCCTGATGATCCAGGTGTGCGAAGGCGTCGGAGCCGCCCACCGCGCCGGGCTGGTGCACCGCGATCTCAAGCCGCAGAATATCCTGCTGACCCGGGGCGGCCAGGTGAAGGTGACGGACTTCGGCATTGCGCGCAGCGTCGCCGCGACCGCCGTCTCGCGCACGCAGACGGGGCAGGTCTGGGGGACGGCGCAGTATATTGCCCCGGAACAGGCCGCCGGACAGCAGATTTCGCCGGCCACCGACGTCTATTCATTAGGCGTGATCATGTTCGAGATGCTGACGGGGCGATTGCCCTTCGAGGGCGACACGCCCGTGGCCCTGGCGACGCAGCACTTGCAGGTGGAGCCGCCAACGCTCCGCTCGGTCAACCCGAAGGTCCCGCCCGGCCTGGAGATGATCGTCGGCCGGGCGATGCAGAAGCGGCCGGAGGCGCGCTACCCGGACGCCGACGCCCTGTGCTCGGCGCTCAAGGCGTACCAGCGCCTCGGCGAGCAGATTACCGGCCCAATCCCGGTTGTCGCGGCGCGGACGGCGGTTGCGCAGCCGCCGCGGCCCGCCGCGACGGGCGCCTCGTCGGCCATCCCCCCGGCGCCAGCGCCGGCGGCCGGGCCAGACTGGGCAACGATTGGCCTGGGTGTCGCGGCAACGTTGTTTCTGCTTGGCCTGCTTCCACTGTTCTGGGCGGTGTTGCAGCACTTCCAGTCGCCGGCCGGATAGAAAGGTGACGAGGTGACGAGGTGACGCCGTTACACCGTCACTCTTTCACCACCGTCTTTCCATTGGCAGGCTAAGTGTGTATAATTTTCTTGGGGAAACATAAGCTCATCCTTCAAGCGCATAAGGCTTCGGGCGTCCACGGGCGTCTGTGTTGGAAGTAACTGGAGAAGCATGTGAACAGGGGTATGCTACGGAGCGGCGTCGTGGTGCTAGTCGTCATGCTGGCCCTCGTCGCCCTGCTCATGACATTCATGAATGCCCAGCCGTCCACTCAATCGAGTCTCGGCTTATCCCAGGTTGCCAAGGACATCCGCGACCGCAAGGTGCAGTCCCTCACGGTCATGGGCGACGACCTGCGCGTCAAGTACGTCGGCAGCAACCAGGACAAGATGGTGCGCAAGGAGCACGGCACGAACCTGATTGACACGCTCAAGGCGTTGGGCGTCACCGATCAGGACCTGACGTCCGTGAAGATCGAGGTGGTCGCGCCGAGCTTCTGGTCGAACTGGGGGCCGCTGCTCGGATCGTTGCTGCCCGTGCTGCTCCTCGGCGGCTTCATCTTCCTGATGATGCGCCAGGCGCAGGGCGGCAACAACCAGGCGATGAACTTCGGCAAGAGCCGCGCCCGCATGTTCGGCGGCGACAAGCCGACGGTGACATTCACGGACGTGGCCGGTGTCGAAGAGGCGAAGCAGGAGCTGGCCGAGGTGGTCGAGTTCCTCAAGGAGCCGGAGAAGTTTATCTCCCTCGGCGCGCGTATCCCCAAGGGCGTCCTCATGGTCGGCCCGCCCGGCTGCGGCAAGACGCTGATGGCGAAGGCCGTCGCCGGCGAGGCGGGCGTGCCGTTCTTCAGCATCAGCGGCTCGGAGTTCGTGGAGATGTTCGTCGGCGTCGGCGCGTCCCGCGTGCGCGACCTGTTCGATCAGGCGAAGCGCCACAGCCCGTGCATCATCTTCATTGACGAAGTGGACGCCGTGGGCCGGCACCGTGGCGCGGGGCTGGGCGGCAGCCACGACGAGCGCGAGCAGACGCTGAACCAGATTCTCGTCGAGATGGACGGCTTCGACACCGATACCAACGTGATCCTGATGGCGGCGACGAACCGCCCCGACATTCTCGACCCGGCGCTGCTGCGCCCCGGCCGCTTCGACCGCCGCGTCGTCATTGACCGCCCCGACCGCATGGGCCGACGCAAGATCCTCGACGTGCACGTGCGCGGCAAACCGCTGGACAAGACGGTCAACCTGGACGTTGTCGCCAAGCAGACGGCGGGCTTCGCCGGCGCGGATCTAGAGAACCTGGTCAACGAGTCGGCCATCCTGGCCGCGCGTCGCAACGCCCGCGCCATCGGCTTGTCGGACATGCAGGAAGCGCTGGAGAAGGTAATCATGGGGCCGGAGCGCAAGAGCCGCGTCCTCTCGCCGGAGGACAAGCGCGTCCTGGCGTACTACGAGGCGGGGCACGCCATCGTGCGCCACTCGATGCCCCAGTGCGACCCGGTGCACAAGGTGTCCATCGTCGCCCGCGGCCTGAGCGGCGGCTACGTCATGCGGCTGCCCGACGAGGAAAGCGGGCTGATGCCCAAGAGCAAGTTCGAGGATGAGATCACGGCGCGGCTCGGCGGCCGCGCGTCCGAGGAGATCGTCTTCAGCAACGTGACGACGCGCGCGAGCGAGGACATGGAGCGGGCGACGAAGGCCGCGCGCGCCATGGTCACGCAGTACGGCATGAGCGAGCGCCTCGGCCCGCTCACGTTCGGCGACAAGGAAGAGCTTGTGTTCCTCGGCCGCGAGATCGGCGAGCAGCGCAACTACTCCGACGCCGTCGCGGAGAAGATTGACCGCGAGGTGCAGCGGATCATCAACCACGCCCACGAGCGCGCCAAGTCGGTGCTGCTCGCCCAGCGCCAGCAGCTCGAGGCCCTGGCGAACCTGCTCCTGGAGAAGGAGACGGTGGAGCGCAGCGAGTTCGAGGCGTTGTTCAACCCGACCGCCGCCGCCGCCGTGTAGTCCTGATACTACGCGCCGAGACAACATAGTCGTAGCGGCTTCAGTGGCCTCCCTTGCGGAGCGGCTGAAGTCGCTACGGTGTTAGGCAGCCTGAGGCCGCATCGCAGCGCCTCAATACACGCGTCCGCCAAGCTGGGCAGGCCGACGACTGGGTTCTAGAAGAGACAGGCTACCATCTTCAGCGGGTACGCCGATGATGAGCACCTCGGACATGAAACCCGCGATATTCTTCGGCGGGAAATTGACAACCCCAATCACCTGACGCCCCAGCATCTCCTCCTCGGCGTATTCGCGCGCGGCCTGGACGCTCGACCATTTCTCACCGATTTCTGGCCCGAAGTCAACCTTGATTTTGTAGGTTGGCTTGCGCGCCCGCGGAAACGGCTCGACGTGGATAATCTTCCCGACTCGCATATCAACTTTCATGAAGTCGTCAAAGGTAATGGGCGACATATCATCCTTCTGGCACTGATGGCATGCGCTACGGGTCTGTTACCCGGGAGATGCGCGTTTTGTAGTACCTCAATTTTGCCCAAAATAGGGCAGGCTAGAGCAGCAGCTCCTTAATAACTATAGACAGGGGAGCAAGGCCGACGTCAATGGCATGTGGCCGAAGTAAAGGCTGCCATGCTTGGACAAACGAGCTGGCGCACGGGTCGAGGGCATTGAAGTGAATGGCGAGCAGACGACCGGTCGCGTCCAGCGTCACATAGCCGGGTACCGTCAGGACATCGCGAACCAGACGCAGCAACCCTAAGTCACGGCACGCTGCCCAGCCCTCCGCTAACCACTCCCGCAACCACACGAGGGTGTTGTGGGCCAACCCGACCAGCAGGAGAGCGATTTCTTGCGCCACCCAGGCGCGACGGTGGCGCTTGGTCAGCGGAAGAGCTTGGTGTCCCTCGCCGAAGCTGTGCTCAATCGGGCCACTGCGGTCGTCATACAGGTCGGCATAGGCCAAGATGAGAGCGTCGGCATCCCAGGCCGCCTGGGGCGAACGCCCGACGAGAGCCACCACATCTTCGGGCGGCACCGAAGAGACAATGACATGGTAGGAGACGTGGCCCGACGTTTTGACCGTCCGCACCGCGATCTGGGTCGTCGGGTACCCGAAGGCGTAGGGACGGTGAACCAAGCCCACCTGGCGCTTGGGATGGAGGGGGCTCGTCCGCCACACCCGAACACTCTGGGCTAAGGCCGCCGCGTGATGCCACGAGTACAGCTTGAGGTGAACGTGATAGCCGCGTGCCAACAACCATGCAATGTCATCCACACGACCACCAGCGGCGTCCATGCGCACGATGACGCGGGAGTGCTGGTGCGGCGTGAGGGGCAAGACGTTTTCGACATCCTCCAGCAAGTGTCGCATGACGGCCGCCAGGTGGATGTTGCCCACGTAGAGCCGCTCCACGATGACTTCATCATACGCTGCTGCCAGGGCGCGCCCGTGTTGTCGTCCGTAGGCGCCGCGCTGCCCGACAAAGTACCCGGTGCTGGCCTGAGCTGCCCGCCGTCCAGTTCGCTCGCCGCTGAGATCTAGGTCGATCACCAACGGGGTCTGCTGGTAGTCATGCTGGCTGGCTCGGCTGTACTGGCGGAAGAGGTCACGCCAGGCGGCCCGCAGTTGGAGTACGTTCTCGGCTTCAGCGGCGTAGAGCGTGTCGTGGATGGTGGCTTGCTCGGCGCAACTCTGTCGGCCGAAGGCACGTTGCAGGGCAACATCCGGGCGCACCGTTTTGTCCACCAGATACAGCCCGCTCACCCCGCTCAGAATGCCAATGAAGGCATCGGTGAGTTTATCCAGGGGGGTATGCTGCCGCACTTTCTGGGGGATATGCACCTGGCGCGCCAGGGGATCGAAGAACCCCCGACGCGTGAGCAGCGCTCCCAGCGCGCACAAGCCCGCGCGAGGAGTATAGTAGGTCTGGGTGGATTGGACGATGTGCTGGTCCATAGCTGTGCTCTCCTGGGGAGGGGTGTCTCCTGTCAGAGACTCTATCCTACCCAAGCAAGCACACCTGTCTATAGTTATTAAGGAGCGCCTGCTCTAGCCTGCCCTATTTTGGGCAAAATCGAGGTACTACATTCCGACCCCTCCGTGTGTAACACACACCTAGCTCATCCAGTTGGGGAAGTACAGCGCGAGCAGGACGGTGCTGGCGTTGAACAGGGTGTGGATGACGATGGTCGTCGTCGTGTTCGTCCGCTGCCGCGTGTAGCCGAGCACGAGCCCGACCAGGAACAGCTCGATCAGCGCCGGCGTCAGGCCATACTGAACGTGGGCGATGGCGAATAGGAACGACGTCAGCCACAGGCCCAGGCGCGGTTGGGCGGCGCCGCGGAACAGAATCTCCTCGCCGATGCCGGCCGAGATGCCGAGGGTGATCGCGCCGGGGAGCGAGGTGAACGGCCCGAACAGCGACTCCGTCAGCCGCCCGAACTCCTCGAACGCCTGGGGCGCGAGAGCGCGCCAGCCAAGATTGATGACCGTGTCGAGGAGGAACAGCGCGAGGAAGACGCCGATGGCGATGGCAAAGTATCGCGGCGTGAGCGGGCCTAGCCCGAGGCGCTCCATCGCCGCGCGGAACGGCCGCCGCACCCATAGTCCGACACCGACGAAGCCGTACACGGCGAACATGATACCCTGGAGCCAGATGATCGGCAGGGTGACGGCGTTCTCCATGAGCGCCGCCGTATCGCTGCCCGCCGACGCGTTGCCCAGGTTGCCGGCCGATGGCAGGCTGGCGAGGCTGAACCCGACCAGGGCCACGGCCAGGGACAGGGCGACACCGTCCACGATGGAGTCGCGCCGCACCGGGATGACATGGGCGAGCGCGCCGCGCACCTGCGGGATCATCGGCAGGACCACGCCGATGGCCGTCAAGAGCAGCACGATCGCCGTGATAAAGGCGATGAGGTACGCGGTGACGGGGGTGGCGGCCGTCGGTTCGGCCAGGCCGGCCGCGAACGGCGTGACCAGGGACAGCATCCCCGCCAGGGCGAGCAGCGCCCCTAGCCCGACGACGCCGATTATCGTCAGGATGCGCGGCGTGGGGCGGCGCTCGCCGAAGTTCGCCAGCAGCAGCAGGCCGAGCGGGATGAGCAGGATGATGAAGAACAGGATCAGGTAGACCAGGCGCTCGACAAACACATTCATTGCCAATTCCTCATAATACGCGACAGATAAGCCCTTTGAGATACGCGCTCTCCGGAAAACTCAGCAACACCGGGTGGTCCGGCGCTTGCGTCAGCCGCGCCGCAATCTGGGCGAAGCGGCGGGCATCGGCGCTCGCGCCGAAGACAATCTTCTGGAACAGGTCGGCGTCCACCGCGCCGGAGCAGGAGAACGTCGCCAGGACGCCTTCCGGCTTCAGGAGCTGGAACGCGAGCAGGTTGATGTCCTTGTACCCGCGCGCCGCCCGCTCGACCTGGGACGTGGTGTGGGCGAACTTGGGCGGGTCCAAGATGATGACGTCGAAGCGCTCCCCGCGCTCGCGGTACGCCCGCAGCACCGCGAACATGTCGCCGACGACGTACTCGTCCTGGGGGCGGTCGAAGCCGTTGAGCGCCATGTTCTGCCGCGCCATGTCCAACGCCTCGGCCGACGTGTCCACGTGGACGACCTGCGCCGCGCCCGACGCGGCCGCGTAGACCCCAAACGCGCCGGTGTACGCGAAGCCGTTGAGGACGCGCGCCCCGTCGCACAGCGCCCCGACCAGGCGGCGGTTGTCGCGCTGGTCCAGGTAGAAGCCTGTCTTCTGGCCGGCGACCAGGTCCACGGCGAAGCGCAGCCCGTTCTCGACGATCTCCACGCGCAGGGGCGCCTCACCCCACACGACGCCCTCTGGCCGCGCGTCCAGCCCCTCGCGGGCGCCCATGTCGAGGTCCACGCGCTCGACGATGCTCTGCGGCGCTAACTCCGCCGCCAGCGCCTCGATCACCATGTCGCGTCGCTGCGCGAGGCCCAGGGTGCTGATCTGGAGGGTCAGGACGTCGCCGTAGCGGTCCACGATGAGGCCGGGTACGCCGTCGGCCTCGCTGAACACGACGCGGTACGCCGTGGCGTCGCGGCCGACCGTGCGGGCGCGATAGTCGTGGGCCTGCGCGATGCGCCGCCGTAGAAACTCTACGTCGAGCGTGTCCGCCGGGTCCCACGAGAACAGGCGCACCCAGATTTGCGAGCGGCGGTTGAGCAGGCCGCGCGCCATGAACGTCCGCTTGCTATCCACCACATCCACGACTGCCCCGTCGGGCGCATCGCCCTCGACACGGGCGACCGCGCCGGAGAACACCCAGGGGTGGAAATTGCGCACCGGCTTTTCTTTACCGGGCTTGAGCACAACGCGTGGCGCGTCGCTTGATTCTGTCACATGCCCTCCTCTGAAAATAGCCCTGGGCCGCCTCGTCGCCGGTCGCCGTAGGCTCAAGCCTACGGCTAAGGATGGAAGCCCAAGGGGCTGGGGAAGCCGGAGCGGCAGCCTCTCAGGCTTCCATTCGTAGCCCGCTGCTTTAGCGGCGGGCGGACCTGGCGTCTAGGGTGACGGCGATTTTCATTCGTCTGCTGGTGGACACACGCCCATGAGGAACTTCCTACCCTTTCGCGTTTTTCGCGGCCTTTCGCGCCCTTCGTGATCCAAAGGCTTATCCCCTCATCCAGCCGATTTGCCGTTCCACCCCAGCGCCAGCACGCTCCCGATAATCAGCGCGCTGCCGACGAGCTGCACCGGCGTCAGCGTCTCCCCCAGGAACAGCCACGCCAGGAACGCGGTCAGCGCCGGCTCCGTCGCGGCGATCAGGCTCGCCGTCGCCGCCGGCAGGTAGGCGAGGCTGGCCGTGTACAGGCCGTAGCCGCCCAGCGTCGGGATCGCCGACAGCCCCAGGATGCCGAGCCACGTCGCTGTGCCAATACTCGGAAAGCCATTCCCCCGCTGGGCCACCACGAGCAGCAGGCCCGCGACACCGAAGGTGTACACCATGAGGGTCGGCGCTTTGATGCCGCGCCGCGCCGCTGCCTTGCCGAACAGGCTGTAGGCCCCCCAACATGCCGCCGCCGCGATGCCGACGATGGTGCCGACGGGGTCGGCGGCGAGGGACACCGGGTCATACAGCCCGGCGACCAGGGCGATGCCGGTCAGGCTCATGGCGAGGGCGACGAAGATGTTGCGCCCTAGCCGCTCGCCGAACAGCCACCGCGAGCCGAGGGCGACGAAGGCGGGCGCGGTGTAGATGAGGACGGTGCTGATGGCGGCGCCGTTGCGGGCGACCGAGATCGTCCACAGGCCGTTCATCGCCGCCAGGACGCCGCCGTAGAGCGCAACGAACAGCCAGTGCCAGCGCGGCAGGCGCAGCAAGGGCCGCTTCCACACCGCCAGCACTGCGAGCAGCACCAGGCAGGCGAAGATGTCGCGCCAGGCGGCCAGGGTCAGCGGGGCAATGGACGAGTTCGCCAGCAGCGCGGCGATGATCGGGCCGGTCGTGGACCACAGGAACGTGCCGGCGATGGCGAGGACGTAGCCGCGGCTATGGAGTGCGGTCAGGTGGCGGATGGCGGACTTTGGCTCTACCATGCTTCCTCGCGCGGCGCGAAACGCAGCCGCAGCCGCAGGTGCGTGTCGGGGGTAACGCGGGCGCGGTGGTCGAGGCGAAACCCGCCCACCCAGACGATGTGCGCGCCGTTCGCCACAATCGGCAGCCGGTCGCGGGCGGGCGGCGGAATGTGGGCGTCGCTCATGAAGTCGTGCAGGGAGCGGCTGCGCCCGCCCAGGCCGAGGGGCTGGAAGCGCTCGCCGGCCCGCCGCGAGCGCAGCCACAGCCCGCCAGCCGCCGCCCCCGCGTCCATCGTCTCGGTCCAGCAGGGCGTCGCGCGGCTGGGCGCGGCCGGCTCGAACGCGGCCGCGCCGGCCCACTCGGTGTGCAGCGCCCAGCGTCGGCCGGGCAGCGCCGTCACGCCGGGCACGGTCACGGCGAGCGGCAGGCTGCCCGGCGGCAGGAGCGGCCAGTCGGGCAGCGGCGGCTGGCCGCGGCCGACCGTCAGCGTCGTGTAGCCCCGGGTCACGCGAATGCCCGACGGCAGGTCCGCGCCCGTGCCCGGCGCGCCGTCCTCGGCCAGGGCCAGGCAGCGCGCGATGTGCGCCAGGCTCACGTCGCGCAGTGAGCCGAGGCGGGTCAGCGCCTCGCGGACCAGGGCGCGGCGCACGGCGCGGGGCTGCGCGGCGAGGGCGGCCAGGTCAAGCTCGATGCCGCCGCCGCTTTCGTGGGCGACATCCGGCCAGGCGGCCAGGGTGAGGGCGTGCAGAACGTCGTAGTCGTCGCTGAGTGTCTGCGCCGTCCGCCCCAGGATATCCGTGATGGCGCCGGTGTACGTCGCCAGCAAGGGCAGCAGCTCCAGGCGGACGCGGTTGCGCAGGATGCTGGGGTCGGCGTTGGTCGGGTCGAGGCGGTGGGGCAGGGCGAAGGCGGCGACGTGTGCCCGAATGTCGTCGCGCCGGATACCCAGGAACGGGCGCACCAGGCGGGCAGGCGGCGGCATGGCGGGCGGCTTCAACACGTCGGCTACGTTCGGCGCGTCGGTGCGGGCGACGGTCGCCGCGGGCGCGTCGGCCACGGGCGGGAGGGGCGCGCTTGGCCGCATGCCGCGCAGCCCGGCCAGCCCGCTCCCGCGCAGCAGGTGCAGGAGCACGGTCTCGGCCTGGTCGTCGGCGTGGTGGGCCGCCGCGACGACGGTCGCGCCCAGGGCGTCGGCCAGCGCCGCCAGGACGCCGTAGCGCGCCAGACGGCCGGCGTCCTCTAGGGACAGCCCCGCCTCGACGGCCAACGCCGGCACATCGGCGGACGCGATGGTACACGCCACGCCCCAGCGGTGCGCGAGGTCGGCGACGAAGGCCGCGTCCTCGGCGCTCGTCGGCCGGATGCGGTGGTCGAGGTGCGCGGCGTGGAGGGTAATGCCCAGGTGGTCGCGCAGGCGGACGAGAACGTCCAGCAGCGCCACCGAATCTGGTCCGCCGGACACTGCCACGATCACGCTGCCGCCGGCGTTCATTAGGCCGTGCGCCTCGATGGCCCGCCGCGTCTCCTCGACCAGGTTCGCCACGCTCCCCACTTCGTTTGCCCGTTTGCCAAGTGTATGGCACATTATAGCCTATTCCTGAGGATTAGAAGAGGTAGGCAACGCAAAGACGCAAAGACGCAAAGGAAGAAGGCGACCGAGTTCTTTCTCTGCGCCTTTGCGCCCTTGCGTTTCCAATCCTTCTGGGAGCGAGGGAACGTGGCGGAGCGGACGTGGCCGGTGGTGGTTGTCGGTGGTGGGGCGGCGGGGCTGATAGCGGCGCTGTTCGCGGCCGAAGGGCGCTCCCGCGTCCTCCTGTTGGAGCGCACCGCCATGATTGGCAAGAAGATCCTCATCAGCGGCGGCGGCCGCTGTAACGTCCTGCCGGCCGAGGCGCACACGGGCGTGTTCGAGACAGCGGCGGAGCGCGCCATCCTCGACGCCGTCCTCGCGGCGTGGCCCCTCGCCGAGCAGACGCGCTTCTTCGAGCGCGACCTGGGCGTCCGCCTCAAGCGCGAGGCGTTCGATACGACGGTCGCGCCACTCTACCCCGGCGTCCGCCTGTCGTCTCGCTTTGACGCGCCGGGCAAACTCTTCCCCGTGTCCGACCGCGCCGCCGACGTGCGCGACGCCCTGCTTGCCGCGTGCCATCGGCGCGGCGTGGAGGTGCGCCTGAATGCCTCGCTGGCGGGGTTGGCGTGGGAGGCGGGGCGGGGCGCGTGGCGGCTGGAGTTGGGCGGCTGGGCGGGCGGCAAGGGTACACGGGACGACGCAGGCGCGCGTCTGTCTCCGCCGCTCTTCGCCCGCCGCGTCATCCTCGCCACCGGCGGCCTCTCGGTACCGACGACGGGCAGCGACGGAACCGGCCTCAAGCTGGCCCAGGCCCTGGGGCTGGCGGCGACGCCGACCTACCCGGCCCTGACGCCGCTGCTGGGCGGCAACGCCGCGCACCACGACCTGGCCGGCGTGGCGCTGCCCGTCGCAATCACCGCCGGGTCGCCGGCGCTGCGGGTCTGCGGCCCCTTCCTGTTCACCCATCGTGGCTACAGCGGCCCGGCGGTGCTGGATGTGTCCCATGTCGCGGCGCGCGGGCGCGGGGAGAAGCGCCCGGAGATTCGCGTCGCGTGGAGCGAGACCACGGCCGAGGCGTGGGCGGCGGCGCTGGTGAGCGCGCCAGGCAGCGTCCTGGCCGTCCTGCGGGACCGCCTGCCGGAGCGCCTGGCGCGGGCGCTGCTGGCCGAGGCCGGGCTGCCGGAGGCGCGGCGAGCAGCGGAGCTGCCGCGCCCCGACCGCCGCCGGCTCATTGACCTGCTCACGCGCTATGCCCTGCCGTGGACCGGCGACGAAGGCTACCGCAAGGCCGAGGTGACGGGCGGCGGGGTGCGGCTGGATGCGGTGGATGGGGCGACGCTGGAGAGTCGAGCGCAGATGGGGCTGTACCTGTGCGGCGAGATGCTGGACGTGTTCGGCCCGATCGGCGGCTACAACTTCCTATGGGCGTGGGCGTCGGGGCGCGTGGCGGGGAGAGCCGCCGGCGGGTGAATTCGCCGCCGGGGGCTTGCGGACCACGAAAGACGCGAAAGGGCGCGAAAAACACGAAAGTTCGCCGTGACCCTGCGTTCACCAACGGTCGCGTGAAAATCGCTGTCGCCCTGAGTGCAACGAAGGACCCCCAGAAGCACCGGGGGATGCTTCGTTACACTCAGCATGACAGCCCAGGTCTATGCCACGCGGTTCCTTTTCGCGCTTTTCGTGCCCCGTTCGGTGGGCCGGCGTCGCCTATTGCCGCGACTGGTCGCGCCACTGGCGAATCATCGCCATGATCTGCTTGCGGAAGACCACGATAAGGATGATGGCGACGATGACCGCCAGGTACAAAAGCTCCAGCGAGCCATTCCCACCATCGGGCGAAATGCCGAACCACTGCTCAAAGAAATCCATGTTGCCTCCTGTTGCGGTTCCGCTGGTCTACATGCGTGTGCCGGCAAGTATACTGCCATTATGGGCCGCGAGTCCAGGCAGCGCTGACTCCGTGCGGCCCTCAACCGCGCTGGGTTAGCGGCCGCGCTCCCAGTCCCACGCGAACACGGACGCCAGGTAGGCGTAGACGGCCGCACTGCGGAACTGCACCGCCAGCTCGCGGTTGAGCTTGTGGCTGACCTCCGTGCCGTTGAGGCTGCCGATGTGCGCGTGACCCTCGCCGCTCACCCGAACGAGGGTCATCTTGTTGTGGATGCCCAAGCCGGTCGGGTTGCCGGTGCGGCATTGCAGGTCCAGCCCCTCGGCGGCAGCCAGGCTGTTCAGGCCGACGCACGTCGCCGTGTTGGAGCGTGGGTCGCGCGGGTCGTCGAAGAAGCGGTCGAGCAGGACACGAACGGAGGCCCCGCGCCGCGCGGCGGCGATGAGCGCCTCCCGACGCGGGTTGGGGTCAATCTCTGGTACGCTCCCCGCCGCTCCCCACCAGCCCGGCTCGGACAGCTCCTCGACGAGAATCGTGTCTCCCGCGCCCGCCCGGCCCAGCAGGGCGATCAGGCCGTCCACGCGCCGCAGGCTGTTCTCCGGTGACTGGATCAGCTCGAACTCGTCGGCTACCGCCGTCAGGGGCGTCGTGGCGAAGGCGGGGTAGCCGATGCCGCCAGAGACGCGCGGTGGCTGGTAGCCGAGCGGCGGCGGGCCGAACTCGGCGTCGCCCTCGCTCCACCCCACCAGGTCGCCCCAGCGCGTGTCCGTGTCGCGGGCGAAGAGGCCCTGGGCGTAGGCGACGAGGTCGGGCTGCGGGGTGACCAGGACGACCCCGCGCCGCCCCAGCGTCCCATCGCCCTTGTCGTCATCGGGCATGGCGTCCGGCGTCAGGTTCTCCGAGCCGAGTAGCAGGCGTTGGCCGTCAATGACGGCGAACTTGGCGTGCTGCGACTTGAAGCGCGGCCGCCGCGCCCCCTGCGCCGCCATGTACAGCACCCGGCCGCCGGCGCGGGCGATGCGCGTCGCCGCCCAGCGGTCTTCGTCGGTGAGTCCGCCGCTCGGCGCGCCTTCCAGCAGGACGCGCACGCTGACGCCGGCGGCGGCGCGCGCAGCCAGGAGGTCGGCCAGGGCGGGGTGTTCGATCTGGTAGACTTCCAGGTCAATGCTCGTGGTGGCCGAGGCCAGCACGTCGCGCACCAGGCTGAAGGCGGCGTCGGGCGCGAGGGCGACGGTCACAGGCGCGGCGACGGCGCTACGGAACGGCTGTCCCGCGGCCATGTCCCACGCCGGAAACCGTACGCGGCGGCCGTCGAAAACGTCGGCGGGGTCGGATGCCCAGGCTGAGGCGCGGCCGATGTCGGCCAGCGGGCGGCCGGTCGTCTCGTCGCGCTTGCGGCTGAGGATTTGCCCCTCCTCGCTGAAGCCGAGGGGGTGCCACGGCTGGACGGCCTCACCCACCCAGCCATCGCCCCCCTTGCCCGCCTTGTAGACGAGGGTGTCGGCCGGCGCGCCGCCTGGGGCAAACAGCGTCACGCGGCCGCCGGTGTTAGTGAAATGCAGCGCTGCGCCGCTAAGGTGCGCGAGGCTCGGGTCCGTCGTCAGGCCGTACTCGCACGTCGGCGTGGTGGTGAACGTGAAACGGAATGCGGCGGCGCTATAGGCGCACCAGACACCGCTCCTCGGCGGCACAGCCATGTCGGGGAACGTGGCGATGTGGGCGCCGTCGCCGACGGACCAGCCGAGCAGGGAGACCGCTTCGCTGCCCAGGTTCCATATCTCGAAGGACTCGTCCGGCTCGCCCGAAATGGCTGTATCGTAGTACAGGGCGCTGAGGCGCAGGCGCGGCCCGTCCGGGCTTCGGCCGACCTGGAGGCCGGGCAGATACACGGTGTAGGGTCGCCAGGGGGGGCGGTCGGGGGTATCGCGCACGGACAGGGCGGGGAGGTAGAGGGCGGCATCGCTGCGCGGGCGGGCCAGGGCGCTCGACGCCACGCCGAGCGCAAGACAGAGGAGGATTGCGAACAGGCCGACCCTGGCCATAGCGTGCCGCCAGTGATGCGGAATGACCCTGGCGGCATGGTACACCCGGCGTCGGCGGCTGTCAAGACAGGCCGCTATGCCCGGCCGCGGCAGTAGGGGCAGGTTTCAAACCTGCCCCTACGCAGGCGCGGGCGATGGCCTCGGGAGCGGGAACAGTGGTAGCGGGACGGTCAGCGTTTCAAACCTGCCCCTACGCAGGCGTGGGGGATGGCTCTCCAGGGCGAGCGCGATGAGGTAGCCGCCTCTTTCCGCTGCGTTGCCGGATGTTCCCGCCTGTGGCCGGCTTTCGGTTGTATACTGGAGTGAGCCGGTCGCAAAACGCACCGGCTTGTGGGTTGTGGACAGGTGAGGTGACGCTATGAGCGCGGAGTCAACACTCTGGGCGGAGGTCGGCGAGGATGGCCGCGTGACGCTGCCGCCGGACGTCGCGGCGCGCTACGGGCTGCGGCCCGGCACGCGGCTGCGCATCGAGGAGGATGCCAACCAGTTCCGCCTGCATCGGCCGGCGACGCACCTGGCGAAGGTCTACCTCGAGCCGACCAACCGCTGCAATCTCGACTGCGTGTTCTGCATGCGCGGGGCGTGGAATGAGCCGCTGGGCCAGATGAGCGAACGGACCTTTGCCCGCATCCTGGACGGCCTGCGCCAGGTCACGCCGCCGCCGACGGTCTTCTTTGGTGGTATCGGCGAGCCGCTGGCCCACCCCAAGACGATAGACATGGTGGCGCGGGTCAAGGCGATCGGCGCGCAGGCGGAGATGATTACCAACGGAACGCTGCTCGACGCGAAGCGGTCGCGGCGGCTGATAGACGCCGGGCTGGACGTGCTGTGGGTGTCCATAGACGGGGCCACGCCGGAGCACTACGCCGACCTGCGCCTGGGCGCAGCGCTGCCGCAGGTGCTGGCGAACCTGGACGGCTTCCGCCGCGCGCGCCGCCCCGCCCACCGCCCGACACCAGAGATCGGCGTCGCCTTCGTCGCCATGAAGCGCAACATCGCCGACCTGCCGGAGGTCATCGCCATGGGCCGCCGCCTGGGCGCGAAGCGGTTCATGGTCAGCAACCTGCTTCCCTACACGCCGGAGATGTGCGACGAGATTCTGTACGAGCACACGCTGAACGATATCGCCTACCTGCCGTCACAGTGGCTGCCGCGGCTGAGCATGCCGAAGATGCAGCTCGACGATGTAACAAGCGAGACGTTCATCCGCGTGCTCAAAAGCCACCTCAACGTCACCTTCGCCGGCAACAACCTCGGCGGCGCGAACGACGTTTGCACGTTCATCGAGGGCGGCGCGCTCGCCATCGGCTGGGACGGCAGCGTCAGCCCGTGCCCGCCGCTGCTGCACACCCACGTCGGCTACCTGCGCCGCCGCCGCCGCGTCTCCGTGCGCCACATCATCGGCAACGTCGCCGCGCGCGGCCTGCTAGAGCTGTGGAACGATCCCGACTACGTGGCGTACCGCGAGCGCGTCCAGGGCTTCGGCTTCGCCCCCTGCACGTCGTGCGGTGGCTGCGACGTGGCCGAGACAAACGAGACCGACTGCTTCGACAGCCCGGCGCCGGCGTGTGGCGGCTGTCTCTGGGCGCAGGCCATTGTCCAATGCCCGTAACGCATGGCCACGCCTGCTGCCCCCGTTCTGCTATGTAAGTTCGCCTGCGCCGCGTCGTCGGCTGCCGTCGCCACCGCAGCAGGGGCGTTCCGCCCATAAGCGCTAACTTAAGGCGTGGTAGGTGTCGCACGTTAACAAGTGACAAGAGACGCTAACCACACACGGGCAGCCGCCGCGTGCTGACGACGGCGACGTGGCGCGTCGCATAGGAAGCGCCGCAGCTTGGGTAACGCCGCCAGCACGTCGGCAAGGGCGAGCGAACCGCGCACGCTACTGCGCAAGGCATCCCAAGCCAGGACTGTCCAGCGCCAGGCGCTCAAAGGTCGCTGCGCATCGGCTAACCAGTCATCCAGGGGCGTCGCGCCACCTGCCGTCACCGCCTCCAAGCACAGCGCGGCCAGCAGCTTAGCCAATAGATAGCTCTGGGCCATCTCTGCATCGTGCGCTCGCAGTTCATCCAAGTCGAGCACGCTCTTGAGACGCTTGATCGCCAGTTCGATTTGCCAGCGCAGCCGATATAGCGCCAGGCATAGCGGAGCGCTGTAGTCCGCAGGCGGCAAGTTGGTCAGCAGCATCACAAAGCCCGCCGCATACAAGCTATCCTGGCTGGGAGTGTAGCCCTTCCGACTGGCGATGCTGCGCACCCGTCGGCGCGCTCGCTCGGCCGCCTCGGACGGTACCGCCGCAACAATCAGCCGTAGCGGCATGACATCGGGCGCGTCGGTCAGCCTCACCCCACACTCGCGGTGGGTCGCCGTTGTCTCACTCCGCCGCAGCCACGCCAGGACATCTAGGCGGACGCCCTGGTCGTCGTCCAACCGACAGCGCCCGACATGCCAGCGCACGATCAACGGCGCCGCCACGTTCAAGGCACTCTCCAGGCTGAACCGATAGCTATAGCCCCCATCGGCGATCTGGATGGCCTGCGGATCCGGGGAAAAGCGAACCAGGCTTTCGGCGCCATGCGCGTCCGTGACGTCGATGGCGTCGAGACACAGCCGACCGAGATCCAGGCTCAGATGCACCCGCCAGGTGGTGCCCGAGCTCCCTGGCCGACTGAGGCTCGTGGCATCGATCAAGCGCAGGCGGACGGCCGGCAGGGTCTGCACCATCAGCCGTCGCTGGCACAGGACTGCCACGACTAACGTGCCCAACCACCGTCGGGACTGGCGCACACGCTTGCGCAGCGCCACATCGCTCAGGTTGCCCAGCCCGCGCAGGACGCACCAGACGCCCAGCAGGCGCAGCGAGAAGTCACACACGGCATACGCCAGCACGATCCGCAGCAGGTCGGAGGCGCAGCGTACCTGCCGCCGTCGGGTGAGGGCGCCGCTGTCGCGTGCCGTCACCTCCAGGTCGACCGGTAGCATGCGTTGGATGCGCTCCCACTCGGCGTCACTTAGCCCAGGTGGCGCGGTCGGCGCCGGGCCTTTCCTTGTCGGCTCAGGTGTGCTAGACTTCATGTCGGCCTCCAGGGTAGGGTTTGTGGATCGTACACCCTTATCTTACCCTGAAGGCTTCTCTTGTCCACTTGTTAAGGTGCATCGTGCTTTATGTTGAGTCCCTTAAGTTAGCGCCTATGGGCGTTCCGCCCCCGCACCCCAAAGAGGGCGAAGCCTGCTCAAGCAGGCTTCGTTTATTTAGCCTGGCACTTGAGTGCCAGGCGACGGCCGGGCGCGTCATGCCCGCCGCCTGGCCGCCTCACACACCTATCCGTTAATCCGTGACCCTATCCGTTGCGAGCAGGTCCCGGCGGTCGTCCCCCTTCTTGTGTGCGCAGTAACACGCCGCCTTCACCAGGGGGTGGCAGCCATTTTGCACATACAGTGGCGATGTGTGCTATACTCCTTGTCGTTCGTTGGTAAGGCCAGATGGGTCGTTAGCGAGGGGAGCGGGGTTCAGGAGCTTGCAAGATGAATAGTCTCGGCAGGAAGCGCGCTCCGCTTCTCACCGCGAGCGCCTTGTTCGCCACCGTGCGGGCACGCGCAGAGTGGCTGTATGCTCTGGCCGTCGCCGGTATCGTCGTCCTGTTCGTCCAGGACGCCCTCGCGCGGGCGCTTGCCAACTGGGACACGACGGACGGTGACCAGGGCGGGTATCTCCGCCTGGCGCTTAAGGTTTGGACCGGCGACGGCTTTTCTAGCGGCGTCTACCATCCGCTGTATGCCTTGCTGCTTCAGCCGCTGGCGGCGCGCGACTGGCTCTTCTTCACCCACGCCAAATTCTTCAGCATCGCGATCGCCAGCGTCGGGCTTGTCATCCTCTACGTCCTCGGCCGGCGGCTGTTTGGGCCAGGGCCGGCGCTGCTGGCGACGGCGGCGCTCGCCTTTACCGACCTCTACCGCGCCTACGCCGCCCGCACCGAGCCGGAAGTCCTCATCACCGTGCTGTTCTTCGCCGCGTGGGCGGCGTGGACAATTGGCTTCCGCTCGCCGCGCTGGTGGTGGCTGGCCGGCCCGCTGGCCGGTCTGGCGTACATGGCGAAAGGCACGGGTCAGTTCCTCCTGCTCGGCTTCCTCCTCGTGCCGCTCCTGCGCTATGGCTGGCGCGGTCTTATGTCGCGGCGGGTGTGGGGGCTGGTCGGGCTGTATTTTGTTGGCGCGTCGCCGCTGCTCATCGAGAAGACGCTCACCGACCACAATCCCTTCTACGACGAAAATTCCGTTCACCGCATGTGGTATGATAGCTGGGACGATCGCTATGCCACGACGGGCGGCTCGGATGTGACAATGCGCACCTACTTCGCCACGCACACGCCGAGCCAGGTCATCGGGCGCGTGGCCGACGGCGTCAGCGGCGTGCCGCGTATGTGGTTGGCGGCGCTCCGGCTCGACGCGCCGGGCGCGTTGCAGGTAATGTTGCTCGTCGCCGCGCTGGCGCTGGCCGTGGTCGGCGCGTGGTCGCTCCTGCGGCAGCGCGGGCGTGACGCAGAGCGCGCGGCGGTGTTCAGCGATACTCTGTGGACATTCGGCGCGCTGTTCGTGCCGACCTACCTGTTCTTTGGCTGGTTTATGCCCGTCACGGCGTCGCCGCGCTTCGAGCTGCCCCTGGTCCCGATCGTCTACCTCCTGGCCGCGGCGCTGGTGTGGGAGGGGCTGGCGCATCTCGTGCCGCTCGCGCCGACCGTCGCGCCCCTCGTGGCGCTGGCCGTGGTCGTGGTGGCGCTGGCGCGGGGCGAGTGGGTGGCGCCGGGCATGGTCGCCGCGTCCGACTTGGGGCGCAACGCGCCCTCAGTTGCCGTATTCAACTATCTGACGCACAATGAGACGCTGGACGAGAAAATCATCTCTGGGCCGGGGAACCTGGGCCAGTGGCCGTTCTACGGCCTGGTGAGCCTGGAGCCGATCCCGAACTCGCTCACCGAGTGGGGGGATGTGCCGGGGTTCATCCAGGAGCAGCGAGCGCGCCACGTCGTGCTGAGCGTCCGCATGGTGGAGAAGCGGCGGGACTTGCTGGAGAAGTACTTTCACCTGACGGCGGACGGCGCGGGTGAGGATGCCATCACCTTCGACACGCTGCCGCCCGGCTGGACGCTCGTCTTCGCCTATCCCGGTCGCCCGTGCACGTATTGCGTCTTCCGCGTTCAGCCTTAGGGTTGTCATTGCGAGTCTCCTACCCCATGTGACAACTGGCTTAAACGATAAGGGGAAACTCCATGCTCCGCGTTTTCACCGCCGCCTTGCTCGTTGCCCTGGCGCTCCTCGCCGCCGCGTGCGGGCCATCCGGCCCCACCAGCGTCTCGAAAATCGAGATCGCCCGCGACGAGTCGAAAGGCCAGCCCGTCGAGGTGGCGACGACCCTCGCGCCGAAGAACAACGAGATCCACGCTTTTGTCACCCTCGCCCATCCCGCCGATGGGACGCAGATTCGCCTCGTCTGGGTTGCGGTGGATGCGGGGGACAAGAAGAACGCCGAGCTTGACTCCAGCGAGGCCGAGCTGGCGAAATGGCAGGACTACGTCCACGGCCAGATGACGCTGGAGAACGGCTGGCCGCCGGGCCAGTACCGCCTCGACGTGTACATCAACGGGCAGCTTAGCCAGTCGGCCAGCTTCACGGTCACGGCGCCGACCGGCTCGTGACCGCCGGGTGGGCGATGTCGCGGCAACCCTACGGGTCGAGAGCGACTGAAGTCGCTACTACAGTTGACGCGACGGGTCGAGTGCGACTGAAACGCTTGCTGTGAATTAGAGATTGGCCTACCAGTCAACCAAGTCGGCGAAGGCGAGTGCGGGCCGACCGTGCTTGTCGTTCAACCAGATGCAGAAGTTGTGCAAGGCGACCTTGGCCGCCAGGCCCATGCGAAAGCCCGCGACAGTATGGCGGCGATCCTTGTCCAGCCGAAAGTCATTCAGCAGACGGTCGTGAACGGTTTCGACGATCTGCTTCAGACGGGCAAGCCAGCGGCGCAACGCCTCGGGCCAGGGGTGACGACTGCGGCGTTGGGGTGGACTGATCACCCGCGCCCCATAGTCCTCGGCCCAATGGGCATGGTTCGCCTGACCGCAGAAGCCGTTGTCGGTGATGTACTCGCCCAGGGCCGGGCGGCCCACTTCAGGCAAGCGCGGGTCGGGAAACGCGCGCACGCCCAAGAACGTCTCGGCAAACGGCTGTTCTTTGGTCGACGCCGGCGCGAAGCCGAAGCCAGTGATGACACCTTGCGGGGTCACGGCATCCAGGACATGAAAGCCTTCATACCAGCCGAGGCGGGTGCAGCGTCCGATGTTGGCTTCACCGGCCATCCAGCCCGCGCCGCGACGTTGATAGTTGCGCGTGCGCGCCCCAAAGCCGTCCATCACTTCGTAGGGGCACCGCCGAGCGTTCAACTGCGTCACCAGATGCTGACTGAAGGCGATGATCGTCTGGGTCTGTTGACGCTGAAGCCGATTGAACTGCCCGTAGTCGGGCAACGTCGGGAACGCCGAGCGCAAGCGCACCTCTGCCCAGCGGTAGAAGTCGCGTTCGCTTTGGAAGCGCGCCCATTGTCCGACCAAGGCCAAGGTGATGACCTCACCCGGGCTGAGGGACGCATGGGGGCCAGGGCGCGGCGCGGGCGTCGGTTGGCCTTTGACGAAGTCATCGGCCATGACGTACAATTCCAATAGGAAGGTGTCGATGTCCACCATGAGTTAGCTCCTGTTCATTGAACGGGTTAGGCACGCTAACTCTAGGACATCGTCACCTCCTTTGTCAATTCACAGCAAGCGTTGAAGTCGTTACTACGGTTGAGGCGACGGCGGATGCGATTGGCTCGCGGCCGCAGCGCTGGGCTGGGGTTCGGCCGCATCCAGGTCCACTGTGTAGCGCCATGCGGGCGGCTCTCCCGCGTAGACGCCGCGCCACTCCGGCGGGAGCTGCGCCGCGATGCGGTACATCATCTCTACCGTCATCGCGTCCAGCTCGTCCCGCGACGGCCGCGCCGCGCCAGCAAAGCGGAACGGCTTGCCGTAGCTGAGGCCGATGCGCGGGCGGCGCAGGCGCATCAGTTCGCTCCAGAGTGCCTTCTGGCCCCACACCCCGACGGGTACGATGGGCGCGTTGGCGCGGGTCGCCAGGACGACGGCGCCGGAGTGCCCCTGCTGGAGCTGGCCGGTCTTGCTGCGCGTGCCTTCCGGCGCGATGTACAGCGCCTCCTCGGCCTTGAGGACCTGGAGCGACCGCTTGACCGCGGTGGCGTCGGCCGCGCCCCGATCCACGGGGATGATATGGTAGTGGGGGGCCAGCGGGCCCAGGATCGGCCAGTCGAAGACCTCTTTCTTGGCGAAGAAGATGAGCAGGCGCTTCATCCCGACCTGGATCAGGAACGGGTCCAGGAAGTTGGCATGATTGGGGGCGATGAGCACGCGCCCCGTCGGCGGCACGTTCTCGCGGCCGGTGATGCGCAGCCGGACGATGAGCGGCAGCAGCCAGCCAAACAGCCAGTTGCCGAAGCGGCGCAGTCGAGAGATCTTCATCCATAGACTCCACGGTACGTGGGCGGCAGAAGCGCCGCGATCGCCCGCATGATGGTCTCGGTGTTGGCTTCAATCGCCGCCGCCCGCGCGCCCCGGCCGCCATGCGCCGGCATCTCCAACACGAGTGGCTCGCCGAACGTGATGGTCACCCGCGGTCGCCGGAAGCGCCGCCACCCGTCGTAGACCTTCTCCGTGCCCGTGATGGCGACGGGTACCACCGGCGCGCCACTCCGCGCCGCCAGCCACGCCACCCCGTCCCGCGCCTTCACCAGCGCGCCCGTCTCACTCATCCGCGCCTCCGGCGCGACCCACAGCATCCGCTCGCAATCGAGCACGCCGAGGGCGCGGCGAATCACATCCCGGTCGAACTCGTCGCGGTGGACGGGTATGGCCCCGTACCAGCGCATCACTTGGCCGGTGCCGACCACATCGTACAGGTCGACCAGGCCAATCACCTCGCACGAGCGTGGCACGACCCCGACGCCCAGGATAGGATCGAGGTGGCCGAGGTGGTTCGACGCGAGCAGCGCCCGCCCCTCGCGCGGGATATTCTCCACCCCGCGCACCTCGTAGCGGGTTAGGAGTACCAGGAGGAACCGCGCCACGGAGGGAATGATTCGGCGAAACCAGGGAGAATGATCGGGGACGCTATCGCACGGAGGTTGTACCATAGAGATGCCAAGTCCTGTGTGAGAGTCTGTAGATGAGGTCAGCGGCGCTCGCCGACCGCCGCGCGCTCCTCGGCCAGCGCGAGCACGCGCTCGACGACCTGCGTGATCGTCATCTGGGTCGTGTCAATAACGACCGCGTCCGGGGCCGGGCGTAGCGGCGCGACGGCGCGGCCGCTGTCTATGGCGTCGCGGCGGCGAATCTCCTCCAGGAGCGCGGCGTAGCTCGGCGCGTGGCCCTGGGCGGCCTGCTCCTTGAGGCGGCGCGCGGCCCGCGCCTCCACCGCCGCGTCGAGGTACACCTTGAGCGGCGCGTCGGGCAGGACGACGGTGCCGATGTCGCGGCCCACCATGACGACGTGGCCGTCGGCGGCGATGCGCCGCTGCTGCGCCACGAGAACATCGCGTACGCCCGCGTGGGCGGAGACGCGGGAGACGTTCGCGTCCACCGCCGGGTGGCGGAGCGCCCAGGTCACGTCCTCGCCCGCGATCTCCACCGTGTACTGCCGCCCATCGGCCACGGTCGGCGGGTGAACGGTGGCGGGGGCGGCCACGGCGAGATTGACGAGACCGTCGGCGTCGCCGGGGTCTACGTCGGCGCGGAGCGCCTGCAAAGTCAGCGCTCGATAGAGAACACCGGTGTCGAAGTAAAGGTACGCTAGTTGCGCGGCGACGGCCGCGCCGACGGCGCTCTTTCCCGCGCCGGCCGGCCCGTCTATGGCGATGACCGCCGGCCCATGTTTGGAAGGATACGTCTCAGCCACCCCGTTCATCCTTTGCGATCCGATCCTTTCGAGCCTTTAGCTGGCGGGCGGCCGCCGGTCGGGCGGCTGCCGGTCGGGCGGCTGCTGCGTGTGGGCTTGCGGCCCGCCGGGGGCCGCCCGGATGCCGTCCCGCGAGACGACGCTTTTGTCGGCGGGCGGCCACTCGGCGGGCGGGCCTTGCCGGAGCCGGCTGTACCGGGCCGCGTGCCGCCGGAGCGAGGTTCGCCCCCTCGCGTCTCGCCCCGGCCGGCCCCGGCGTGGTCGGCGGCGGGTTTGGCGCTGCGCGGCGCTCCCGCCGATGACGGGCGCGACGTGCCACGACGCGGCCGCGCATCGGGAGCGCCGCCGGTGTCGGGGCGGGATTTGCCGGGGCGAGACTGATCGTCGCCCGGGCCGGAGCCTGCGCGGGGTGGGCGGTCACTCGCCGCGGAGCGCGCCTGAGACCGGCCCCGGCCGGACGTGGGCTTGCCTGTGTCGCTCCGTCCCACGCGGCTGTTGGCCGGCCGGGCGCCGGGGCGGGGCGGCCTGTCCGCGCCCGCGCCGCGCACGCCCGGCTCTTTCTTGCCCGTTGACGCACCCTTCTTGCCGGCCGGTGGTGGGCTGGACTTGCCCTTGCCGTGGGGCGCGCGGCCGCCGCTCTCCCGTTTCGCCGCCCCCCGCGCCTCGGTGGGGCCGGCCAGCCGCCGCAACGCCTGCGTCTCCCACGGCGTGAGCCGCCGCCACTCGCCCTCGCGCAGGTCGCCCAGCTCGATGGGGCCGATGCGGACGCGGATGAGATCGCGTACTGGGTGCTCGATAGCGTCGAACATGCGCCGAATCTGGCGCTTGCGGCCCTCGTGGAGGATGATGCGCAGGAGCGTTGTGTCGCGGCCACGGCGAATGATCTCGATGTCGGTCGGCGACGTGACGCCGTCCTCTAGCTCGATGCCGTGGCGCAGCATGTCGAGCACCGTCTCGCTCGGCTGGCCGGCGGCGCGCACGTGGTACTCTTTTTCGTGCTCGAAGCGCGGGTGCATGAGCCTATGCGCCACCTGGCCGTCATTGGTGAGCAGGACGAGGCCGCGCGTGTCCAGGTCGAGGCGGCCGACGGGGTAGACGCGGCCCATGTCAGGCGGCAGCAGGTCGAGGACCGTGGTGCGGCCCTGGGGGTCGTCGGCGGTCGTCACGACCCCGACGGGCTTGTTCAAGGCCAGGTAGAGATAGCCCTCCGGCGACAGGGGCTTGCCGTCCACCTCGATGCGGTCGCGTTCAGCATCCACCCGCGTGCCCAGCTCGCGCACGACGTCGCCGTTGACCGTCACGCGCCCGGCGAGGATGATCTCCTCAGCGTGGCGGCGCGACGCAATGCCCGCCGCCGCGATAACCTTCTGTAGTCTCTCTTCCGCCATGGTCGGCTTTGCTCCTTGTTCCGCTCAGCCCGGCTGAGCGGCGTCGTCTTCCAATGGCGGCAGGCTGCCCAGGTCGGTCAGCCCGAAATGCTCGAGGAAGCGGGCAGTCGGCGCGTAGAGGATCGGGCGGCCGACGCTTTCCGTGCGCCCAACCTCTTCTATCAAGCCGCGCGCCAGCAGGGTGCGCACGGCGTGGTCGGCGCTCACCCCGCGCACCATCTCGATCTGGGGCCGCGTGACGGGCTGGCGGTAGGCGATAATCGCCAGGGTCTCCAGCACGGAGGGGGAGAGCGGCGGTTCGAGGGCCAGGCCAAGGAAACGCTGCACCACCGTTCCCAACTCTGGCGCGGTCACCAGCCGCACGCGCGCGCCAACGCGCTGGACGCGCAGCCCGCGCGTGGCGAGCATGGCGGCCAGGTCCGTTAGCCCCGCCTCAATCGTCGCCGCCGGCGCCTCGATGGCCTTTGCCAGCTCCTCGACGGAGACCGGGCCGGGCGCGACGAACAACAGCCCCTCCAGGAGAATCGGCAGGGCGATCTCGGCCGTCGGCCGGTCTGGGGCAGGCGTGGGGCTGTCGGGCGGGCGCTCGTGCATGCGAAGCCAGGCAATCCTGGGGAGTCGGGGCGGTCAGAATAGGTATCAGTCTACCACAGAATCGGAAAAAAGGGGAACACGGGCGGAGGTTGGCGGCGTGGCGGCGTGCCGCCGCTGCCAAGAGTAGGGAAAGGCAAAGGCGCAGAAACGCAAAGGAAGAAGAGCCACGCCAGAGGACAGTCGCCAGCCTCCCAGGCTTCCATGTTGTAGCGGGGGCTTCCAGCCCCTCGCGGGCCGGCGCAAGCGGAGAGCCGCCACGCCCTCGAAGGGCGTGGCTAGAGGATGGAAGCCCAAGGGGCTTGGGAGAGCCTAGCGCGAAACGTTCGATCTCTCGGTAGCCTCCCAGGCTTCCATGTTGTAGCGGGGGGCTTCCAGCCCCTCGCGGCCAGACGTGGCGTATATCCGGCGGGAGGGCTAACGCGGCTTGAGGCCGAAGGCGAATTGGGGCGCGGCCGGCGTCGGGGTCTGGAAGGTGTACTCGGTGGGCGTCGTCGGCGTATAGCGTGCCGCGTCGGCCATGACCTGCACCGCGTAGCGGTAGCCGGGGTAGAGCTTGAACTGGAACGCCCCGTGCGCGTCGGTGCGGATGGCGAACTGGCTGCTCGTCGGGTCGCCGGAGAGCGGCGCGGCGGTCAGCACGACGGGGACACCAGCGAGGCCGCTCTCGCCCGCCTCCTGGCTGCCGTTGCCGTCGGCGTCCTGCCAGACGACGCCGGTGAGGGTGTCGCGGGGCGGCAGCGCGTCGGCGCTAACGGTGACGAGCGGGAGATATGTCCGGAACGCGAGGTCGGCCTGCGCCGGGCCGGTCGCCTCGGCGCGGTGGGCGAGGGCTCCCACGGCGAGGGCCACGATCAGAAGGATGAGTGCAATCTTGAGCGAACGCATGACAACGTATCCTATTCTACCCACACACCAGATGACTACGAACGTATTCACACTTTCTAACGCCCGTTGTGGATTATGGAAACGGGTAGAGCGTGGCGATGTGACAAATTCACACAAATCTTCACGGATTCGTCATGCAAAATCGGGTGTTCGATGCGCCGCGCCTCCTCTTCGTCTATGCAAAGGACGGGCCAGGGCGGCGCGCCCTTTCCCGCCAAATAGCGGAGGGGCGAAGGACGCTCTTGACGTCCTCCGCCCCTCGCTGAGTCGACGGGAAGGAGTAGGCGAGGCCAGCGCGGGCGTGACTCCGCGCTGCCGTGGTCTTACCAATGCTTGTAGCCGGAGTTCCACCGATTGTTGTAGCCCCAGGAGTTGGTCGGCGGGCACCACCAGCCGGGGGTGGTGTTCCAGGACGGACCGTTGTTCCAGCCGTTGTTCCAATAGCCCCAGCCGCTGTTCCAGTAGCCGCTGCCGGCGGGCGGGATGCAGATGCACTGACCGATACGGATGAAGTTGGGGTTGCTGATGCCGTTGTAGGACGCCAACGACCACACCGACACGCCGTAGCGAGCGGCGATGCCAGACAGGGTCATGCCGGGGCCGACGACGACGCCGTTGCAGCCACCCCAGGTGTTGGGGCTGTCGTTGGGCGCGGCGAACGAAGCGCCCGCGGCGACGGCAACGACAACCAGGGCAATGGCGAGGGCGATCACGAACTGCCGCCCCCAGATCTTCTTGAACATGGAAACCTCCCTAAATGTGTGATGTGCGCGTGCGCGCGGGTTACGATGGGTCTCTCACGCCACTTCCACTTCCGCCGACACCAACCGTGTCATCTACTGTGTATTGTAGGGCATGTCGCTAGATTATGTTGGACGCGAGGCCGACTTCTGAAGTACGCCCGGCGCGGCAAAGTGGCCGATTCCCGACGACCGGGGCGGCTGGCTGACGCATGGCTGACGCGGGCGAGGCGAGCCTCATGAAGTGACACGAGACACCGTCATTGCGAGGCGGGCCTTGCCGCCGAAGCAATCCCCCGGTAAGTGACGGACACGCTTTGGCCGCATAGACCGTCTGATGCAAGGGCGGGGATTGCTTCGCTGCGCTCGCAATGACGGCTTGGCGTTGGGATGGCGCGGTCGGTATGGGAACGGGGGAGGGGGGAAAGATTGCGAGGGACGGAGGACGGCTTGCGCCATCCTCAGTCCCTCGTTGTGCCGCCGGAAAGGAGAGGGATCGGGGAAGTGAAGGAATGAGATCAGGCCAGGCGGCCCTCTCTCGTCGCGGTCATGCTGCTACCGATGCGGAACCGGATGCGGAAGCGGCTGGATCGGCTTCGGCATGGGCTTGGGCTGCGAGTTGCAGCCGCTGTTGCACGAGCCGCAGCCGGTGCCACACCAGCTACCCTTGTCGTAGCCCCAGCTGCCACCCCAACCGCAGGAGTTGCACCAGTTCTGGCCGGGGTACGGCTTCCAGTAGTGGCCGCCGGCCGGCGGGATGTTGATGCACTGGCCAATGCGGATGAAGTTCGGGTTCTTGATCCCGTTGAACGCTGCGAGAGCGTGCACCGGGACGCCATACATCCACGAGATGCTGGACAGGGTGTCGCCCGGATGGACGATGTACCCCGTGCACCACCAGTTGTTCGGGCTGTCTGCAGGCGCAGCAAGGCTGACGGACGCCAGGCCGAGGGCGAGGACGAAAGCAACGACCAGGGCGACGATCAGCGTGCGGCTACCGAGTTTCTTCAACATACAGAAACCTCCCTCAACGAATGCGCGCGCGCGCGGCTTATGGATAAGTCCCTTCTCCCAAATCCTTCCTACGGTCAACACACTGATGAAATCCCGCCGGGGCGGGGGTGGCAGCCACCTGGTTCGCTAGGCCGGACGGCGGCCGGGATAAAAAGGTATGGTCACGCGCTCGTGGCGCAATGAAACCCGTCACTCCACGATCTTGATCTGGTCGGGCGACCGCACGATAATCTCCGGCGCGCCCTGGTACTCCTGAATCTTCCCCGTCACCTGTACCTTCTTGCCCTGGTACATCTTCTCCGGTGGCTGCGGGAACTTCGCCGCGTCCTGCGGGAAGATGACCACCTTCATGTCGCTGTTGCGTGGACTGAAATCGAGATAGATCACGCGGCCGGTGTTGGCGGTGCGAGTAATGACCCCTTCCACCGTCGCGTTGGCGTTGTACCACTTCGCCGCCTCTGTCCACGGTATCACGCTCGGCGCGGCAACCGCCGTCGGCGCAATCGCGCCTGAGTGGCCCGCCTCCCAATCGTCCACCATCGCCGACGCCAGCTTCTGGATCGCGCGCGGCTCCTCGACAATGATGCCCGCCTCGCGGTTGAAGTCGAGGGACTGCGGCGTCAGGTTGATGCTGCCGATGAGCGCCTTCTCCCCGTCGGCCAGGATGACCTTGGCGTGGACGACGGGCTTGTCCAGGCGGCGCACCCGCGCGCCCGCCGCTTCAAGCCGCTGGAGGAACGGCCCACTCAGGTCCGGCTGGCCCTCGATGGGGGCCGCCGCCAGGACGCGCACCTGCACGCCCCGCTTCGCCGCATCCTCCAGGTGGCGCACCACCTCGTCATCCTGCACCTCGAGCTGCTCCAGGTCGAGCCGCCGCTGCGCGCCGTCAATGAGCTTGAGAATCTCGGCGCGGCTGTTGTTCGGGCTCCACACCAGGCGCGCGCGGCTCAGATCGGGCGCTGTCCTGTTCCAGTCGGCGTCGAAGACCGCCGCGACCTCCGCCACATCCGCCGGCACGCGCGTGAGCACCTGGTACTCGCGATTCTGGGTGAAGGCCGACC
The DNA here is from genome assembly GCA_046328525.1 of Anaerolineae bacterium. GTDB lineage: Bacteria > Chloroflexota > Anaerolineae > Epilineales > JAHCIE01 > JBDHWG01. The sequence continues at coordinate 81,274 of JAXLWK010000010.1, read as the reverse complement.
GAACCAGGTTCGAGGTCATCACAAACGCCAGGGCATCGTCTACCGTCAGCGTCTTCTCGTGCGTCAGAGTGAACGTCGGGTTGCTGTAGCGGACATCAATGCCGCCCGCCTTCAGGTCGTTGTAGAGCGCCGTGTTGTTGGATGTCTCGTCGCAGCACGGCTTCGGCTCGACCATCACCCGCACATCCACCCCGCGCGCCTTCGCGTCCTTGAGGGCGCGAATGATGGCGTCGTCGGTCATTAGATAGATCTTCAGGCGGATGGACTGCCGCGCCTGGTTGATGGCCGAGACAATCGCGGCGTTCTCGGCGCCCGGCTGGACAAACAGCGTGATGGGGGGCGCGGGCATCCCGCTCGCGGCGGGCGGCGGCGTCTGCGTCGGGGCGGGGCTGGCTGCGGCCGCCGTTCCGGTGGGGGCGGGCATCAAACTTGCCCCGGTCCCAGGCGGTGTCGCCGTCGGAACCGTCCCGACATTGCCGGTTGTAGGCGTGCAGCCCGCCAGGAGCATTGCCCCTAGCAGCCAGGCCAGCCAGACCTGCCAACGCATGCGGTCCGTCTCTCTGCCCCTCCAATTCCCAGACGCGCGAAGAACTTACAATGCCATTATAGAGCCTTTGCCAGCTTCTGTCAAGTGATGCTCGGTGTTGTTTGGTGTTTATTTCTCTTGCTACTTAAAATTCGTCCGCGGCGGGCCGGGGCGTGGAAGCGCTTCCTTAAAATTTCGTTAAATCCTTTTGATTGATTTGCATCATCCTCCAAAAGGATGATATAATGCGGGCCGTCTGCCACCCAGCCGTCGCTGGTAAAGGGTCCAACGAAGCTCGATCCGCATTCGCTGTTCACCGGCTGTATTTGGACGAACGCACGGATCGGCGATCCTGGGAGGTGACTATGAGATTTAGCCTGACCCTGGTGGTCGGCTGCCTGCTGGCCGTAGCTCTGGCGCACCCCGTCGTCGCCCACGCAGATGGCAAGACGGTGCGGTGCCAGATATCCGCCTCAGCGCTCCGAGTTCGCTCGGCGCCGGATGAGGAACAGATCGGGACGGCCTATGGTGGGACGTGGCTGACGGTCACGTCCAGATCCGCCGACAGCACCTGGGTCCAGGTCGCTTGGTCAGGTCGCCAGGCGTGGGCTTTGGCCCAGTACCTGAAGTGCTCGAGCGATCTCAACGACCTGGATGTTGCGGGAGACGATGCGTCGTCACAGAGTGGGCCGTCGAATGGCAATGATGCCGCCGCCGCCGTGAGTCCCGTTGCGGACCAAAAGACCACTCCCGCAGCAGACGCGGCCCCACCGCTGGATCCGATGGTGACAACCATGCTGGATTCGATCAACCAGGTGCGGGCGCAGTACGGCCTTCCGCCGTACACTCTCGACATGCGCGCAGAGGATGCAGCGCAGTGGCTGGCCGACGACATGGTCGCTCGGCATTACTTCTCGCACTACACACCCGATGGACTGGGGTGGGCGCAGCGGATGCGACAGCGAGGGCTGCCGTGTCCCGGATGGTGTGGCGAGAACATCATCCAGGGGCAGACCGCCGATCAAATCGCTTACAGCATCAACTGGTGGATGCATTCCACCGTCCACCGAGCCAATCTCCTGAGCCGACGTTACACCGGCATCGGAGTCGGCGTAGCGCAGCCGCCCTGGTCGGGCGCACGCTACTTCGTCCTGAACTTCTACGGCGACTGAGCAGACAAGAAAACCCCCGACCTGGCGCACAGGTCGGGGGCTTCTTTTGTCTGCTGGTGGCGCGGGGAGCGTCGCCCGGCTAGACCTCCACCACGCTATTCGGCTCGCCGTAAGGGCCGATCTTCACCCCGTCGGCCTCCTGATCCGTCAGCCACGCCTCGCCATCCACGAGATAGCGGAACTGGTACGCCTGTCCGGCCGGCAGGTTGGCCGTCGCCGTGAAGACGCGGTCCTTCTTGCGCAGCTTCATCGGCAGCGCGTCGGCCTCCCAGTTGTTGAAGTCACCCAATACGTTCACGGTCTCGACGCCATTGTCGGCGGGTAGTTCGAAGGTGACCTTACACTCTGCGCCTTTGCGAAGATACTTTTTCTGAACCATGGAACCTCCTTGCCAAAAAGCAATACGCTGCCGGATTGCCCACAACGCGGTCCGGCGCCGGGCGGCAATTATAGGCGATTCACGGGCCGGGTCAAATCACGGCTCAAACATCTGTTCTGCCTGCCGTCGGGCTGCGCCACGGCCCGCCGCTTGCTTGCCGGAAACAGGGCTTTACGCTATACTGCCCTGAAAGAGCAAAGTAGGTATTCGCGGAGGGAACATGCGTGTCCTGGCTGTGATTCTGGCGGGCGGAGCGGGAACACGACTCAGTATTCTGTCCGAGAAACGCGCGAAACCGGCCGTCCCGTTCGCCGGCAAATATCGCATCATTGACTTTGTGCTGTCCAATTGTGTCAACTCCGATCTCTACAACGTCGCCGTTCTGACGCAGTACCGGCCGCACTCCCTGAATGACCACCTCGGCAACGGCCGCCCGTGGGACCTAGATCGCACGCGCGGCGGCCTGCGCCTCTTGCAGCCGTACCAGGGGCGGCGCGAGGGCGACTGGTATCGCGGGACGGCCGACGCCGTGTTCCAGAACCTGCCTTTCCTGGACCCGTCCGCCGATACCATGCTCATTCTCGGCGGCGATCACATCTACAAGATGGATTACCGCGAGATGCTGGCGGCGCACCGCGAGAACAACGCCGACCTGACCGTGGGCGTCCTCCACGTGCCGCAGTCCGAGGTGCACCGCTTCGGCATCCTGACGGCGGACGAGAGCGGGCGCATCACCGACTTCAAGGAGAAGCCGAAGAAGTCCGCCAGCAACCTGGCGTCCATGGGCATCTACGTGTTCAACGCCCATGTTCTGCGCGAGGTGCTGGCCGGCGCGGCGGAGGCGGTGACGCCCGGCATTGCGCCGGCGCCAACGGCCGGCCGGCCGATGGACTTCGGCAACGACGTCATCCCGGCCATGATCCACACCCACAACGTGTTCGCCTACTCCTTCGAGGGCTACTGGGTGGATGTCGGCACGATCCAGTCATACTGGGACACCAACATGGAGCTGCTCGACCCGGAGCCGCCCCTCGACCTGTACGACCCGGCGTGGACGATCCACACGCGCAGCGAGGAGCGCCCGCCGGTGCGCCTGGGCGCGGACGCCGCGCTGGATCGCGCCCTGCTCTCCAACGGCTGCATCATCGAGGGCCGCGTCGAGCGCTCCGTCCTGTCGCCGGGGGTGCGCGTCGGCAAGGGCGCTCGCGTCTCTGACTCCATCATCTTCAACGACACGGTCATCGAGGACGGCGCCGTCGTGGACCGCGCCATCATTGACAAGGGCGTGGTCATCGGCGCCGGCGCGGTCGTCGGCGAAGGCCCGCTCGACGTGCCGAACCGCCAATTCCCGGACAGGGTGAACACCGGCATCACGCTCGTCGGCAAGAGCGCGTCCGTGCCGGCCGGGGCGCGCGTCGGGCGCAATGTCATTGTCTCGCCCGACCGCACCGTGGACGGCTTCCCCTCCGTTGTGGAGAGCGGCGAGACGGTGTAATCGGCGTGACGGAGTGATGGGGTGACGATGTGACGGAGTATCTGGTCCCCCTCTCCCAGCGAGTTCAATGACGGACAGGTCTGGCCCCTCTCCCACAGGGAGAGGGGGCCGGAATTGGGACGAGGTTAGCCGAAAGCCGTGCCTGTCCGCCCCTAAATGCTAAGGGGGAGAGGTGGAAGACCGTGGCCCGATCAGGCAGGCGCTAACGAGAGGTAATGCTGATACGCGATCTCGATCCGGAGAATGACCCAGAAATTGAGCAGGCCGCCGAGGCGCTGGTCGAGGGGTTCCGCGACCACTGGCCGGCGGCCTGGCCCGATTTGGCGGACGCGCGGGAGGAGGCGCGGGAGGCGCTCGAAGCCGGCCGTGTCTGCCGCGCCGCGTGGGATGAGGCCGGCGGCCTACTCGGCTGGATCGGCGGCCGCCCGACCTATGCCCGCGTCTGGGAGCTGCATCCCCTGGTGGTCCGGCCGCACGCCCAGGGCCGCGGCATCGGGCGCGCGCTCGTCGCCGACCTCGAGCGGGAGATCGGGGCGCGGGGTGGGCTGACGCTCATGCTCGGCACGGACGACGAGGACGACATGACCACGCTCGGCGGGGTGGACCTGTATCCCGACGTTCTGCCCCATCTCGCCCGCATCCGCAACCTGCGCGGCCACCCGTATGAGTTCTACCAGAAATGCGGCTTTGTGATTGTCGGCGCCGTCCCCGACGCCAACGGCTTCGGCAAGCCCGACATCCTCATGGCAAAGCGCGTGACAGGCGTTGTGGAGATGCCATAGCAAGCAGCTCTTCGTCACCACGTTACCACGTTACCACGTTACCACGTCACTCCGTCACCTCTTCTTACGACTATGCGCTACGACGATACCGATTGGCAGACCCGCATGCGGGTGCGCCTGGACACCAACCTGGCCTGGGCGGACCGCGTCGGCGAACGCGGCATAGCGGCCGACGCCCTGGCCGAATTTTGGGCTGGCATGGGGGCGGGTTTCAAACCCGCCCCTACGACCGCTGTCGTCATGCCGAACACCGCTGACGCGCCAGGCGACGTGACGGATTTCGCCCGCTGGGCCGGCCGCCGCTACGACAGCCTCGTCGTCCTGGCCGACGGCGCTCTCGGTGCTGGCATGGCCGCCCTGGCCGCCGCCCTGCTGCACCCACAGTGGAACCTGCTCGGCCGCGAGGCGCGCGTGGGGCCGCGCCTGTTCTTCGTCACCACGACGGACCCGGAGGCGGTGAGCGGGGTGCTGGACGTGCTCGACCCGGCCGCGACGCTGTTCGTCGTCGTAGACGCGGTGGGCAACGCCACCGGCCCCCTGGCGGAATTCCTGCTGTTCCGCCGTGCCCTGATGACCGTGCTCAACGAGAGATACAGGGAACACATCGCCGGCCTGGCCGGGCCGACGGCGGAGGTGCTGCGTGTCCTCGGCCGCCAGGAGGGCTTCCCCGTCTTCGCTCTGCCGGACGCCGGCGCGGCCCTCCTCGATCCTGCCCCTCTACTACCCCTCACAGCGGCGGGGGTGGACAGCGCCGAGCTTCTGGCCGGGGCCGCCTACGCCCGCGCCCGCTCCGCCGCCGCCGCCGATCCGTGGCGCAACCCGCCGCTGATGGCAGCGGCGCTTCACTGGCTCGCGCACCGCCAGGGGGCGCGGGGGATTGCGGCGCTGTCCGAGGCGGCGGCGCTGGCCCCGCTCGCCCACTGGCTTGCGGCGCTGTGGCGATGGGAAGATGGGGAAGCGTTGGCTGGCGTTCCCACGCGCGGAAACATACCCCTCGTGGCGCCGAATTGGACCCTGGTAGACTTGATCGCCGTCAGCGAGTATCGCCGCGAGACGCCGGTGCCGGATCTGCGCACCCGCGCCGCGCTGCCCACGGCCGAAGCCCGCGCGGCGCGCGATCAGGTGGTCGCCGGCCTGGGCTACCTGGGCGGCGCGCTGCTCAGCGAGCTACGCCACGCCCAGGCGCGGGCGCGGGCGCTCACCCTCGCCGGCGCCGGCTATCCCTCGCTCACCTACCGCCTGCCCGAGATCAACCCGTTCACCGTCGGCCAGCTCGTCGCGCTGTGGGAGAGGGCGGCGGCCTACGCCGCGCAACTCATGGGCCTGGCCGAGGGTGGCGCAGAGGATGAGAGGCTGCGGGAGGCTGCGGCGGCGCTGGCCGGTCGCCCCGATCTGGCGGAGCGCCGCCGTGCGCTGCTGGCCGAGGAGAGCCGGGCGCGGGAGGAGCGGATGGTCTAGCCGCGCTTGCCCTCGACCCGCGCCTTGAACTTCGCTACGTCAATGATGAAGCGCTCGTGGTCGCCCTCGCCCACGCGCTCGCGCTCGTCCTCCGCCGTGACGTGGAACACCAGCCGCCGCCCCTCCACCGTCGTCAGCTCCGAGCGCACGCGCACGCGCATACCCATCGGCGTCGCTGCCAGGTGGCGGACGTTGACCGACGTGCCGACCGTCGCCTGCCCCGCGTCGAGGGCGGCGTTCGTCGCCAGGACGGAGGCCTCCTCCATCCACAGAATCATCTCCGGCGTCGCCAGGACATCCACACTGCCGCTCCCCAGGTGGGTCGCCGTGTGGTCTGGCCCCACAACCCGCTCGAACTCTCCGACGAGACCCACTCTCAGCTCCGACATGGCCCCTCCTGGTGTTGGTGGATCACGGGCATGATACCCGGGTTGCTCGGAGTCATAGGCTGCGGCGGTAGATGTCGGCCCAGTCCTCCGCGCTCGGCTGGCGCGGGCTGCGGCGAATCAGGTCCGTCTCGCACAGCGTAATCTCCACCAGGCGCGGCAGGTCCGCCTCCCCGACCCCCGCCATCTCCGTCAACCCCGGCAACCCCACCCTTTTGTACAGGTCGGCGATCATCGAGGGGGCCAGCGCCGCGGCCTCCGCGTCCGACGCGCCGCCGCACGCCGGGTCGAGGGCGCGGGCGACGCGCGCCAGCCGCGCCTCAGCCGCCGGGCGGATGTAGTCCAGGGCGGCGGGCAGGGCAATGGCGCACGCGATGCCGTGGGGAATGTGGTAGGCGACGCCGACGGCGTGCCCCACGGCGTGGCCGAGATGTACCAGGGCGTTGGCGAACGCCTGCCCCGCCATCACCGCCGCCAGGCTCATCCCCGCCCGCGCTTCCATGTCCGCCCCGTTCTCGACTGCGCGCACGAGGTAGCGGCCGATTAGCTCCAGGGCCGCGACGGCGAGGGCATCGGCGACGGGGTTGGCCGTCTTCGATGTCATGGCCTCGGCGGCGTGGGAGAGGGCGTCGAAGCCGGTCGAGGCGGTCAGCTTGGGCGGCAGGGAGACCGTCAACGCCGGGTCTACCAGCGCCAGGGCGGGCGCGATGTGGGCGTGAAACAGGGTACGCTTGATGCCCTGCGCCGGGTCGGTGACGACAGCGATGGGCGTGACCTCCGCGCCTGTGCCGGACGTGGTGGGCAGGCAGATGAGCGGCGCGATCACCGGCGTGGGCCGCGTCGCGCCGGGTACGAAGTAGGGCACGATGCTCTCGCCGCCGCCCGCCGCCAGCACCGCCGTCGCCTTCGCCGTGTCCATGGCGCTCCCGCCGCCCAGGGCGACGAACCCGTCGGCGCCGCTGGCCCGAAACGCCTCGGCGCTGTGGCCGATGCTGGCGACGTCCGGGTCGGGCACGACGTCGCCGAAGACCGTGACCGCCAGCCCGGCTTCGCGCAGCTGCGCCTGCGCCGCCGCCACCATGTCGGTCTCGCGCAGGCCGGGATCGGTCACCAGGAAGGCGTGGCGGATCTTGAGCTTTGCCGCCTCCTTGCCTAGCCGCGCCAGGGCGCCGACGCCAAATTGCAGCGGCGTCGTGGACTGGAAGCGAAAGTCACGCTCCACTGACAGGTCCGCGCTCATGCTCCCTCCCTCTCAAAACTGATTGGCAACGCCAAGGCCCAGAGACGCCAAGACAGACAGGCTCTTTGATCTTCTTCCTTTGCGCCTTTGCGTTCCTTTCCTCCCCGAAAGCCGCCAGCGGGGTGCGCCCCGTGTCCTGCCGAGGACGTTACTGTACGAAAGCGCCGTTGGCCGCGGCTGCCTGCAGCGCCGCCTCGACATCAATCACCGGCGGCCCGTCGGCGCTGAGGCGCAGCGTCAGCGTCTCCCCCTGGTGCAGCGACACCTCGCGCTCCCCGTCCAGGGCCAGCACGGCCGGCGCCGTGTCCACGCGGATCTCGTCGCCCACGGCCAGCGGACGGAACGCGGCGATACCGATGGGCCGCACGTCGCCCGGCGCAACCGCCGCCAGGACCGTTGCGCCGCCCTTGCCGAGCGCCACCCACGCGCCATGCTCTGGCCCGGCGGCCAGCGCCGCCGGCAGGGCGCCCGGCACCGACGACAGGCCGATGACGTTAGGCGCGACGTGGGTGACGGCGATGCCCCGCACGCGGCTCATGTCCCACACGGCCCGCGCCCCGATGAAGCGGTCGGCGTAGACGGCGATGTCCACCAGCGCCATGTCAAGGGTCTCGCCGTGGCGCAGCACATCCAGCCGGCGCGTCGGGCGAATGGCAGCGGCGGCGACGACGCGGCCGGTCGCCAGGCAGCCCGCCGCCAGCCCGGCCAGCGTCGCGTCCACCATGCGCGGGAAAACGTTGTTGGTGCCGGTCGAGATGGGCAGCAGGGGAACGCGGCCGGAGCCTTTGGCGACCGCGCGGTTCGTGCCGTCGCCGCCGAGGGTGATGATGCACGCGACGCCGGCCTCGGCCATGAGGCGCGCGGCCCGCGTCGAGTCGCCCTGCGCGAACGTCGGGGCCATGTCTAGGGTGCGCACCGCCAGGCTCAGGTGCGTCTTCTCGACGGCGCGCTGGCCGATGTTGAAGGAGTCGGGCATCATCAGCACGTCACGCACGCCCAGGGCGTCGAGGGACGCCAGGAGGCGGCGGACGATGTTGACCTTCTCGTGGTTGTCGAACGTCGAGGCGTGGGCGACGACGCGGCGGATGTCCTTGCCAGATTGGGGGTTGGCGATGATGCCGACGGTGGTCAAAGAGCTTTCCTTAAGGGTATGGCGTGCGCAGCCATGCCCATGGTGAGACGTAGACGCCGTTGACGCGCACCTCCCAGTGCAGGTGGGCGCCCGTGGACAGGCCGGTGCTGCCGACGCGGCCCAGGATCGCGCCCGTCTCGACGCGCTGCCCCGGCTTGACGAGAATCTGGGACATGTGGAAGTAGCCGGTGTAGACGCCCATGCCGTGGTCCACCCACACCGTGTTGCCGCGCACCGTCAGCGGCTCGGCCAGGGCGACGACGCCGGGCGCGGCGGCCGGGATGGGCGTGCCATAGGGAACGCCGAAGTCCAGGCCCTCGTGCGCCGATGGGCGGTTGTCGTTGGCGATGCGCCGCTCGTAGTTCGACGTCAGGCGGGCGCGGGACGGGATGGTAAACAGACCGTCCCACAGCGGTTCCGGCGCGCCGCTCTTGAACATGGCGGCCAGCCGCCTGTTCTCGACGCCGCGCACCTCCGGGTCCAGGAGCTGCGCCGTCTGCGGGTCGTAGGTGATATGCTGGGTGGGGAAGTCGCCCTCCAGCACCGACACCGGCAGGGTGAGGGTGACGGGCTGCCCGCCGTCGGGCGTCGCCGTGAGGGTTAATGTGTGCTCGCCCACGTCGCTCAGGATGTGGATGCCAATCAGGCCCTTGACCGCGCGGTCGCCATCGGCGATGAAGCGGATATCCTGGTTGTTGTAAAGCTCGTCCAGCTCGGGGCTGTGGTACGCGCCGCTGACCCGCGCCGGCTCCGTCAGCGCGATGCTCACCTTGACGGTGTCGCCCTGCGTCGGGCGCGTCGGGTCGAGGGTCACGCGGGCGAAGGGCGGCGGGAGGGGGGCCTCCGGCTCGGCCGGCCGGGCCGGGGCCGCCGGTGTATCGGGTATCGTGGACGCGGCCACAACGTCGGTCGTCGGCAGCGCCGTGGTAGGGGCAGGTTTCAAACCTGCCCCTACGGCGTCGTCGCCGAGGGCGAGCCGCTGGCCGGGGTAGATCAGGTTCGGGTTGGCGATGGTGTTGCGCTGGGCCAGGTCGGCGACGGTTGTGCCGAAGCGGGCGGCGATGCTGCTCAGGGTATCGCCGGACTGCACGACGTAGCTCCCGCTGCCCTGGGCAAAGGCGCTCGGCGCGGTGAGAGCAATGAGGAGGATGACAACCGCGAAGGCCGACGAGTAGCTACAACGGAATGCACGGACGGTAGAGACGCGCCATGGCGCGTCTCTACGTTGCCTTATATATCTCACTCGCTCACCTCCAGCGTTAGCTCCCCCCCTTGCTCGTCTACGGTGACGTGGCCGCCGGCTTGCAGTCGCCCGAATAGCACCTCGCTCGCCAGCGGCTCCTTGATCTTGCTCTGGATGAGGCGGGCCATGGGGCGCGCGCCGTAGTGCGGGTCGAAGCCGCGCTTCGCCAGCCACGCCCGCCCGGCGGTGGTCAACGTGACGGTGACACGCTTTTCCACGAGCTGCGCCCCCAGCTCCTCGATAAACTTGTCCACGACGCGCTCGATGGTCTCGAAGCCGAGCGGCTCGAAGGCGATCCACCCGTCGAGGCGATTGCGGAACTCGGGGCTGAACGTGCGCTCGATGGCGGTGCGCGTCTGCGCCGCGCTCATGCCGCGCTCCGGCGCGCCCCCCCCCGCCGTCTCGAAGCCGACTGCGCGGGCGCTCAGCTCGCGCGCGCCGGCGTTGGTCGTCATGATGAGGATGACGTTGCGGAAGTCGGCCTTCTTGCCCGTGTGGTCGGTCAGGGTCGCGTGGTCCATCACCTGGAGCAGAATGTTGAACAGGTCCGGGTGTGCCTTCTCGATCTCGTCCAGGACGAGAACGGAGTGGGGGGTGCGGATGATGGCGTCGGTCAGCAGGCCGCCCTGGTCGAAGCCAACGTAGCCGGGCGGCGCGCCGATGAGCCGCGAGATGGTGTGCTTCTCCATGTACTCGCTCATGTCGAAGCGCAGGAACTCCACACCGAGGACGCGGGCCAGCTGCCGCGCCAGCTCCGTCTTGCCGACGCCGGTCGGGCCGGAGAACAGGAACGAGCCGATGGGCTTGTCCGGCGCGCCGAGGCCCGCTCGCGCCAGGGTGATAGCGTTGACGACCTGGGCGATGGCGTGGTCCTGGCCGAAGATGACACCGCGTAGCTCCTGGCCCAGGTCCTGCAAGCGCTGCTTGTCCGAGACGGAGACGGTCTTGGGCGGCACCTTCGCCATGCGCGCGACGATCAGCTCCACCTGGTGGACGCCGATGGCCTCGGGGCGCTCGTCGCGGGGCAGGAGCCGCACCGCCGCCCCCGCCTCGTCCACCACGTCAATCGCCTTGTCCGGCAGGAAGCGGTCGTTGATGTACTTCGCCGACAGCTCGGCGGCCGCCGCCAACGCCTCGTCGGTGTAGCGCACGCCGTGGTAGTCTTCGTAGTAGCTGCGCAGGCCCTGGAGGATGCGCACGGTGTCCTCCACCGACGGCTCGCCGATCTCGACCTTCTGGAAGCGGCGGGCCAGGGCGTGGTCGCGCTCGAAGACGTTCTTGAACTCGGCGTAGGTGGTCGAGCCGATGCAGCGCACCTGGCCGGACGCCAGGACGGGCTTCAGGAGGTTGGAGGCATCCAACGCGCCGCCGCTGACCGCGCCCGCGCCGACAACGGTGTGAATCTCGTCAATGAACAAGATGGCCTCGGGGCGGCGCTTGATGGCCGCGATGACCGACTTGAGGCGCTCCTCGAACTGGCCGCGATACTTCGCTCCTGCCAGGAGCGCGCCCATGTCCAGGGCGTAGACTTCGGCGCGGCGCAAGGCGTCGGGGACGCTGCCCGTGTAGATTTGCAGGGCCAGCCCCTCGACGATGGCCGTCTTGCCGACGCCGGGGTCGCCGACGAGCACCGGGTTGTTCTTGCGGCGGCGCGACAGGACGTGTATCATGCGCTCTAGCTCGGCCTCGCGGCCGATGAGCGGGTCAATGCGGCCCTCCGCCGCCTGGGCGACGAGGTTCGTGGTGAAGGCTTCGAGGGGGTTGCGGACGGGCGCCGCCTCTTCCTCGTCGCCATCCATGTCGTCGAGACCGTCGCCTTCATCGGCTGCGGCGACTTTGGAGATGCCGTGGGAGATGTAGTTAAGGACATCGAGGCGCGTGATGCCCTGCTTCTCCAGGACGTAGCGGGCGTAGGACTGCCGCTCCTGGAAGATTTCGACCAGGATGTGGCCGCCGTCCACCGTCTCCTGGCTGGATGAGTGGGCGTGGGCCAGGGCGCGGTCGAACACGCGCGCCAGGGCGGCGGTGAGCTGGGGAGATGGGGCCGCGCCATTCGGCACCGGCGTCATGTTCTCCTCGAAGAACTCCTCCAGGTCCTGGCCCATGGCCTCCAGGTCCCCGCCACAGTGGCGCAGGACATTGCCGGCCGTCTTCTCGTCGAGCATCGCCAGCAGGAGGTGCTCGAGCGTGACGAACTCGTGGCGGCGGGCCGCCGCCTCGATGACGGCCCGGTTGAGGGTAGATTGCAGCTCTTGCGTGATCATGGCGACGACCTTATTCTTCTTCCAGGGTGCATAGGAGGGGGAAGTCATTCTCACGCGCGAGCTCGGTGACCTGGGCCACCTTCATCTCGGCAATCTCGTAGGTGAAGACGCCGGCCACGCCGACACCGGCCTGGTGAACGTGGAGCATGATGCGTGTCGCTTCACTGCTCGTGTGCCGGAAGATGGTACGCAAGATATAGACCACGAAGTCCATCGTCGTGTAGTCATCGTTGTGGAGCAGCACTTTGTAAAGCCGCGGCTTCTCGACCTTCTGCCGGGTTTCGGTGAGGAGGCTCTCTTCGCGTTCCCACTCAAACTGGGGCATGGGTCGTCGCTCCACACGGGTCCTTAGGAAGCCGTCATGACCGACTTTCTCATCCGCCCGCTAACCGCTTCTGACGCCGACTGGGTGCGCGCGTGGATCGCCGCGCACTGGGCCGCGCCCTACGTCGTCGTCCACGGCGTCGTCTACACTCCGGACAACCTGTCCGGCTTCGCCGCCTTCGAGGTCGGCCGCGTCGTCGGGCTAATTACCTACACCGTCGCCGACGACGCCTGCGAGATCGTCACCCTCGATAGCCATTCCGGCGGGCGCGGCGTCGGCACGGCGCTCGTCGAGGCGGTCGTCGGCGCGGCGCGGGCGGTGGGCTGCCGCCGCCTCTGGCTCATCACCACCAACGACAACCTGGACGCGCTGCGCTTCTACCAGCGGCGGGGCTTTCGCCTGGCCGCCGTCTACCCCGGCGCCGTCGAGGCGGCGCGGCGGCTCAAGCCGCAGATCCCGCTCGTCGGCGACTACGGCATCCCCATCCGCGACGAGATCGCGCTAGAGATGCCTCTGGCGGTCCCATAATAATACCCCGACTCGCCGCAATTAACGAGTTGCGGCCGGCGGCGCTTGGTGGTAGGATAGACGCATGACACGCTATCTCATCATCAGCCTCGGCGCGATTGTCGGCGCGAACCTGCGCTACATCATCCAGACGTGGTTCAGCGACCGCGGCTGGACCGCCTTCCCCTACGCGACGCTGCTCATCAACGTCACCGGCGCGTTCATCCTGGCGCTGTTCGTGACCCTGGCGACGGAGCGCCTGGCGCTCGACCCCAACTACCGGCTGCTCATCGCCGTCGGGTTTTGCGGCGCGTTCACCACCTTCTCCTCGCTGACGTATGAGACCTGGACGGTGGGGCAGGCGTCAGGCTGGTGGTTGGCGCTGGTCAACCTGGGCGGCAGCGCTGTCCTGGGCATGTTGGCGACGTTCCTGGGGGTCATCGCGGCGCGGGCCGTGGGGCGGTAGGTCGGGCGAGACACCGCTGGATTTCTACGGGTACGTGGACTCGATTGCGGTCGGGAGGAGCGCATGGAGCCGGGACACATGGCGCAGCGCCTGACAATCTACTTCGGCGAGGCGGACCGCTGGCAGGGCAGGCCCCTGCACACGGCGCTGCTGGACGCCCTGCGCGAGGCGGGCGTGGCCGGGGCGACGCTCACGCGGGGCCTGGCCGGATTCGGCGCGCATGGCCGCATCCACTCTGCGCGCCTGGCCGACATCAGCGCCGACCTGCCGATGGTCGTCGAGGTGATAGACACGCCGCAGCGCATCGCCGCCGTCCTGGCGACGGTGGCAGGCATGGTCGGCGAGGGGCTGATCACCGTCGAGGACGTGACGGTCATTGCCACCACGGCGCAGCGGGCCAGGCTGGCCGCCGGCCGCCGCGTCGCCGACGTCATCAGCCGCGACGTCTTCAGCGTCCACCCTGACACACCGCTTCACGACGTGACGCGCCTGCTGGTAGACCGCGATGTCAAGGCCGCTCCGGTCGTGGACGCCGACGGGCGGGTCGTAGGCATCATTACCGGCGGCGACCTGCTGACGCGCGGCGGGCTGCCCGTTCGCCTCAGCCTTCAGAAAGACCTGCCCCCCGACATGGCGGCGCACCATCTGCGCCTCCTGGAAGAGGGCGGCAAGACGGCCGCCGACGTCATGACGCCGAAGCCGGTGACGATCTCGCTGGACGCGCCCCTGAACGACGCCGCGCGCCTGATGGCTCAGGACCACATCAAACGGCTGCCGGTCGTGGACGCGGCCGGGCGGCTCGTGGGCATCGTCAGCCGGCTGGACGTGCTGCGCGCCGCCGGACAGACGGCCCGGGAGGCCGCGCCCATGCTGCCGCCGCCGTCCGGCGTCAACCTCCTGGTGCGCGACATCATGCTCACCGACGCGCCGACGGCCCGCCCCGACACGCCCCTCGACGAGATTCTGCCCCGCCTGGTGGATAGCCCGCTGCGGCGCGTGGTGGTCGTGGACGACGCCGGCCGCGTCGTGGGTCTGGTCGCCGACGCCATGCTCTTGACGCGGACGCTGCCCCAGGAGCGGCCCGGCGCGTGGAACTCAGTGCGCCACTGGCTCGGCCTCGGCGGGAGCGGCGAGGCCCGCCCGGCGACGGTCGCCAGCGACGTGATGGCGCGCGAGGTGTTCACGATCCGCGCCGACGCCCCGATCCTCGACGCCATCGAGGCGATGGTGGAGCGACGGGTCAAGCGGCTGGTCGTGGTGGACGAGGGAGGGCGGCTCGTGGGGATGGTGGACCGCCAGCGTGCCCTGCAAGCCATCGCCGGCGAGTAGAGACGCGCCAGTAGAGGCGCGCCATGGCGCGTCTCTACTCGAGATACGCCTACTTGTACGCGACGACGCCGAACGCCTCCGGGCGGCGGTCAATGCGGCTGAAGCCCGCCTCTTGCAGCCGCCGCATTGCCCCGCGCGTGACATTGCTCCCCATCTTCCCCTCAGGGTCCCCGATATAGTGAAATAGACGGCCGCTGCGTTTGAGAATGCGGTGTAACTCGCGGTACATGTCGGTGGAGTAGAGGTCGCCGGCCAGGCTCATGATGGGCGGGTCGTGGATGATGGTCGAAAAGCTGTCGTCGTCGAACGTCTGCACGACGTCGAAGCTGTCGCCGATGATTTGCCGAATCTTGGAGTTGTCGAATAGCGCCTGCGACCACGGGTTCAGCCGCGCGATTTCCAGCCCCGTCGGGTCAATCTCGATGGTGATCACGCCGTCTGTCTCGGCACGTTTGGCCGCGGCGATGGCGGTGTACCCCAGGCCGGTGGCCGTGTCCAGCGTTCGGCCGCGCGGCGCGGCGGCGCGAATCTTCCGCCGCGTGTCCTCCGTCGGGTCTACGTCCTTGACGCGGTGCATGGGGATGCCGGAGATGAGCATCGTCGGGGCGCGGCGCGTCGGCATCAGGGTGTAGACGCGGCCCATCGCCTCGGAGAAGCGCTGAATCTTGTACGCCTCGCCGCCCTCAATGGCGTAGCACGCCACGTCGTTCGCCGCGATTTCCTCCAACACCGGCCAGGCGAGGCGCTGCCCATCGGGCAGGGTCACGCCGTCGGCGTCGAGGGCGACGTCGCTGGCCGTCAGGCCCAGGTCGAGGCTCGCCCGCGCCGCCGTCTGGCCCGCGCGCCGCGCCTGGAGGAGGGGGTCAACTGCAAAGTGAGAGAGGACGATGGGATTGGGCATTTAGACGGAGTCCTGGGAGATGAACTGCGGAACGGCAAGAGGCAGGAAACGCCAAGGCGCAGAGACGCAAAAAAAGACAACGCCGTTTTCCCCTTTCGTGTCTTTCGTGCTCTTTCGTGGCCTTCGCGGTCCAGAGGCTCACTCCGGCTGACCTGCGCCTGGCTTGCGGCTGCTCGTGACCAGGCGGCCCAGGCCGAGGAGCAGCAGCACGCCGCCGCCCAGGGCGACAAAGAATATCTGCTGCCCGGCGCCGGTGTTCGCCACGCGCGCCGACCGACTCGCGCCGTCCGCGCTGCCGCCGCGCCCGGCCTGGGCCTCGGCCTGCTTGAGGCGGTCCAGCGCCCGTAGCGCGTCCCCGGCCGCCGTGTCGCTCTGCCCCCCAGGCGCGCCCTTCCCCGCGTCCGTGGACGCGCTGCCGGCCGGGGCTGAGGGCGCAGCGGGCCGCGCGTTGTCGAGCGGGCGCGCGCCCTTTTGCTGCGCCGTCAACTGGTCGGCCAGCCCCTGCGCTGCCTTTGCCAGGATCGTCTCCGCCTCGACGAGGCGGTCGGTCTGCCGCGTGACGCGGAGCAGCGGCATGGCGTCCTCCGCCTCGCGCCGGGCGGCGGCGTAGTTCTTCGCGTCGAGGAACCCGCGCATCGGGGCCATGTCATACGCATACAGGGCGTGGACGGTGTAGCGGGTGTCTACGTACTCCGGCAGGTACGCGCGCCAGCCCGCCTCGAGCTTGTCGGCGGGCATGTTGTACGTCTTCTCCAGCGCGGCGCGGTAGTCCGGGGTCTTCGCCATCGCCCTGGCGAAGACGATGAGGCGGTCGAAGCCGTAGCGGTCCACCAGGAACGCCGTCATGGACAGGCTCTGCGGGTAGGCCACCGTCGGGTTGCTGTAGGCGCCGCCTGGCGCGTTCAGCTCGTCCCAGGTCATCAGGCGGTCCACCGACATGGCCCGCTTGAGCTGGCGCACGTTCTGCGCCGTCTCGCCCTCGATGGGTTTCTCGCTGTACTGGGCAATGCCCTCGTGCCAGCCGACGGGCAGGTGATCGTCGGACAGGTCGGCGAGGATGAGATGCGTCAGCTCGTGGCGGACATTGTTAACGATGCCTTCGGCGGACATGGCGCGGGTGCGCTGCACGTCAATCGAGATGTCGTGGCGTCCGCCGCCGGACGTGGCGTGGGCGACGACCCCCGGCAGATGCGCCGCGAGGGGGTTGACGGCAATGTAGCTGGCGTCGTCGGGGTAGAGGCGCAGGGTAACCGGGGTTGGGACAGTGTAGCCGTAGATGGCGCTGATGTCGTCGTAGACCCCGTCCACGAAGCCGGCATAGCGCTGCGCCTCCGCCACATCCCCCGGCGTGGAGATGACGAAATGCGCCGTCTTGAGGTCTTGCCAGTCGGGGCCGTCGGCCGCAGCGGCCGGGGCCAGGGCCAGCAAGAGCAGCAGGAGAAGCAGCAATCGAGCGAAACGCACCACAATCCTCGTTCCACGGCATGAATCGTATCGAAAGTGTACTCGCTCCGACGGCAATGTCCAAGTTTGCACTTTTTATGGAAAGCTGATACACTATTTTCCGCGACTGTCGCCGCCCTGGGCACGCTTCGGCGTCGAACATCGAGCACGGCGAAACGGAGGAGGACACATGTTTGGCACCGTCGAAGAATTCCTGCAATATCTCGCCGTTGAAAAAGGCTATACAGACAACACCCTCATGGCGTACCGCAATGATCTGTCGCAGTTTACGACTTATCTCGAAACCAGCACGACAATCAATAGCTGGGCGGAAGTCGGCCAGGGAACATTGATCGAATACATCCTCCATCTCAAGGGGGATCGGGAATACACATCCGCCACGGTCGCGCGCAAGGTCGCGGCGATCAAGGCGTTCTTTCACTACCTCCGCGCCACCGGCAAAGTCGCCGAGGACCCGACGAGCGAGCTGGACTCGCCCAAGGTCAACAAGCGCCTGCCCCACACCCTGACCCGCGAGGAGGTCGAGTTGCTGCTGACGGCGCCGGGCGAGAGCGACTCCCACAAGGCGCTGCGGGACCGCGCGCTGCTGGAGCTGCTGTACGCCACGGGAATGCGCGTCAGCGAGATCGTCTCACTCAAGGTTTCGGATGTGGACGTGGACGCCAGCCTGGTGCGCGTCAACAGCCGCGACGGCAAGAGCGCGCGGACGATTCCGGTCGCGCCGCGCGCCATGGACGCCCTCGTAGATTACCTGGAGCGCGGGCGCGGCGTGTTCACCAAGGGCACGCACGCGGCGGCCCTTTTCCTCAACCCCCGCGGCACGCAGCTCACGCGGCAGGGGTTGTGGCTCATCATCAAGCGCTACGTGGAGGCGGCCGGCATTGACACAGAGGTGACGCCGCACACGCTGCGCCACTCCTTCGCCACGCATAAGCTGGACGAGGGCGAAGACCTGCGCAACGTGCAGGAGCTGCTCGGCCACTCCAACATCTCGACAACCCAAATCTACACCCAGGTCAGCAGCGACCGTGGGCGGCACGCGGCCGCCGAATACACGGACGCTGCGGTGAGGCATGGATGAGCGCACCCGTCGTCACCGACAACATTCTGCAGGATGCCGTCAATACTCTCCGCGCGCGTTCCCTGCCGACGCCGCGCATCGGCCTGATCACAGGCTCCGGCCTCGGTGGGCTGGCCGACGAGGTCGCCGACGCGACGCGCGTGCCTTATTTCGACATTCCGGGCATGGCGGAGACGACGGTGCATGGGCATGCCGGGGAGCTGGTGTTCGGGCAGCTCGCCGATCAGCCGGTCGTCGTCATGCGCGGGCGGCTGCACTTCTACGAAGGCCACTCCCTCCAGGATGTTACCTTCCCGATACGCCTGATGCGCGCCCTCGGCGCGCAGTCCCTCCTGGTCACGAACGCGGCGGGCGCGGTCAACGAGGTGTTCAACGTCGGCGACCTGATGGTGATTCGGGATCACGTGTTTCTGCCGGGCATGGCGGGCCACAACCCGCTGCGCGGGCCGAATGACCCGACTGTGGGGCCGCGCTTTCCGAGCATGATCGGCGCCTACGACCGCGAGCTGCGGCGCGTGGCCCACCGCGTCGGCAGCGACCAGAATATCATGCTGGAAGAGGGCATCTACGCCATGGTCGCCGGGCCGTCGTTCGAGACGCCGGCCGAGATCCGCTTCCTGCGGGCGCTGGGCGCGGACGCCGTAGGCATGTCCACCTGCCCCGAGGTCGTCGTCGCGCGCCACGCCGGGCTGCGTGTCCTGGGCATCTCCCTGATTACGAACATCTGTGTGGATAACTCTGAGGGCGCCGCCCGCGTGGGCGAGGCGGAGCACGAGGATGTGTTGGCGGCGGCCAACGCCGCCATCCCGCGCTTCAGCCGCCTGGTGCGCGCCCTCGTCGCCGCGATGTAACTCGTAGGGGCAGGTTTCAAACCTGCCCCTACCACAACTCAATAGCGTTGAATCAAGCGTCGGAGGTGGGATAATCCCGCCTCCGACGCTTTGTGCTGATGGAGCGATGTCTATTGGCCGTGGGTCGTGAAGATCCAGAACAGGATGAGCGGCAGCGACAGCGCCGTCGCGCCAAAGAGGAGCCAGGCCAGGATGGAGCCTACGCGGTCCACCGTGCTCCAGGTGGTGGTCTCCAGGTGCGACAGGTCCACGTGGCCGGGGATGCCGCCGCTGAGGGGCTTGTCCGGCTCGATGCCGGCGACGATGAGGATGCCCCACCCGACGACAATCAGGATGAACAGGAAGTCGGGTATGACAATAGCGAGAAGCTCAGGTGACATGCCTCACACTCGCTTTCTGTCGCCGGGCGCGGCGCGCGACTCGTCGGGCAGCGCGGCCGTCGCCTGAGGTGGCCCAGGCGCCACGCCCGACTGGCCGTTGGCAATGTCCTCTTCCGTCAGGAGAGAATGGAGCTGGATGGGCAGGACGGTAGTGACCACGCGGTCGAGGTCCTGGAGGGCGAGTTGCTCGATGAAGTGGGCGTTCTGGTGCAGCACCTGGCTCCACGGGTTGCCGGTCTGGAGCTGGCCCAGGATGACCTGGACGTAGCCGTTCGGGGTCTCCTTGAGGAGATTGAGCACGTACTCGCGAATCGGGCGGCTGAGGCTGCGGTAGGGCGATTCGACAATTACCAGCTCGGCGACATTGACGCGCTCCGCCCACTTCTGGCGGATGCTCTCGATCTTCTCCTCCTGGATGGCGACGTGGACGCCTTTCCAGGGGATGCCCAGGGAGTTGGCGAACTCGACCAGGCGCAGGGTCTCGCGGTGAACGTCGCTCACCAGGACAATCGCCTGGATGGGGCGGGGGGCGTAGGCGACGTGCTGGCCCGCTGTGCTCATAACGCGGCGCACTTCCTGGTAGTGGCGGTGGATGCGGAAGAACATCCAGATGACGGACGGGATCAGGATAGCGGTGATCCATGCCCCCTGGGTAAACTTGGTGACCAGGAACACGATGACGACGATGAACGTGACGACCGCGCCGACGGCGTTGAGCGCCTGTTTCCAGTGCCAGTGGGAATCGTAGCGCAGGATGCTGCCCAGGGTCGGCACCTCGTCGCCGGGCCGCAGGGTGCCGGCTTTCATCATCTCGCCGACTTTGCGCCAGCGGACGACCATGCCGCTTTGGGAGAGGGTGAAGCTCAGGAACACGCCGATGGCGTACAGCGGGATGAGGCGGCTGACGCTGCCGGCGAACAGGACGACAAGGACGCTCGCCAGGCCGGCCAGCATGATGACGCCCCAGCTGAAGACGAGGCGGCTGCCGCGGAAGGTGAACCACTTGGGCAGGAAGCCGTCGCCGGCGACGAGCGCAGCCAGGCGCGGGAAGTCGGCGAAGCTCGTGTTGGCGGCCATGATGAGGATGACCGTCGCTGAGCCGAGCGTCAGCAGCTGCATCCAGCCTGGCCCGTAGATGGTGCGCGCCACCTGGGAGATGAGCACCTCCGCCTCCGAGGGCCGCGCATTGACCAGGTAGCCCAGGATGCCCAGGCCCAGGAACATGATCATCAGGATGGTGGCGTCCCAGAGCAGGGTGGTGGCGGCGTTGCGGGAGCGCGGCTCCTTGAACGCCGTGATGCCGTTGGAGATGGCCTCGACGCCGGTGAGCGCGGTCGTGCCCGAGCTGAAGGCGCGCAGCAGCAGGAAGAAGAACGCGAAGCCGCTCATCGTCAGGGCTGTCGGCGTCTCGACACCGGACGCGAACTTGACGGTGCCGAGGGTGCCGCTGAACGCTTGCCAGAAGCCGACGCCAATCATGATCATCATCATGATGACGAAGAAGTACGTCGGCGCGGCGAAGACGTTGCCCGACTCCTTGACACCGCGCAGGTTGATGAGCGCCATCAGCAGGATGAGCAGCAGGGATAACTCGACCTTGTAGTCGAACAAGACCGGGAACGCGCTGGCTATCTGGTCCACCGCCGAGGCGATGCTGACCGACACCGTGAGAACGTAGTCCGTCAGCAAGGCCGCGCCGGCGACCTGGGCCGGCGTCTCGCCCAGGTTGTCGCGGGAGACGATGTACGCCCCGCCGCCGCTCGGATAGGCGAAGATCGTCTGCCGATACGAGAAAGTCAGCAGGATGAGCAGGACGCAGATGGCGACGGTGATGGGGACGGCCAGCCAGTAGTTGGCCGCGCCGAGAATCGCGAGCACGAGCAAGATTTCGCCGCCGGCGTAGGCGACCGAGGAGAGCGAGTCCGAGGCGAAGACGGCCAGGCCGACGACTTTGCTGATGGCCTGGTGCGGAGCTTCGACCGTAGCTATCTCACGGCCAAAGACCCAGCGGCGTAGATCCGAAACCCCCATAAAGACCTCCGCTAGAATGACCTGGAGGGGACTTGTTGGCTGCCGCCGCTCCAAGCCTACCAAGGGGATCACCAGGGATGTGGCAAACCCCGACATCAGCCGTAAAGCAAGACCTGAACCAACGACCGTCACCCGGCTGAATAGAACGGGCCTCTCTCAGCCGCCGCCGCCGCTGTGCGGGGTAGCTCCACAGTTTAGCGTGGAAGAGCCGAATTCACCCCCCCATCCCCCCGCCGGCGGGGGGAGCAGAGGGGGGTCTCCACGCTATCGTGTAGAGCTACCCTGTGCGGTGTCAAGGGCAAGTATACCGCAAAATCGCGGCGCGCGCAGCTTATCAGGCGCTGGACACGCAAAGGGGCGGGGTGGGAAGCGCGAATGCGCCTCCCACCCCGCCTGTGTCTCGCCGTCTCGTGACGCGCGTCGGGGGTTTACTGGCCGTGGGTTGTAAACATCCAGAAGAGGATGAGCGGCAGCGACAGCGCCGTCGCGCCAAAGAGGAGCCACCCCAGGGCCAGGCCTATGCGGTCCACCCGGCTCCAGCTGGTGGTCTCCAGGTGCGACAGGTCCACGTGGCCGGGGATGCCGCCGCTGAGGGGCTTGTCCGGCTCGATGCCGGCGACGATGAGGATACCCCACCCGACGACAATCAGGATGAACAGGAAGTCGGGTATGATAATAGACAGCAATTCCGAAGACATGGCTATGCTCCTTGCAGCATGATCTCAGCGTCAGCTCACCGCTACTCGGACGGCGGTGTCAGGGACGGCGGCTTGCCCTCACCCCCCGCCTTGCCCGACGATGCCCCGCCCGGCGCGGCTTTGCCAGCGCCCGACCGCCCCCGGCCCCGATTCGACCCGTAGAGCTGGATGGGCAGGACGGTAGTGACCACGCGGTCGAGGTCCTGGAGGGCGAGCTGCTCGATGAAGTGGGCGTTCTGGTGCAGGAGCTGCGTCCACGGGTTGCCGGTCTGGAGCTGGCCCACGATAACCTGGACATAGCCGTCCGGCTCCTGTTCCAGCAAGTCCAGCACATACTCGCGGATTGGGCGGCTCAGGCTGCGGTAGGGCGAGGACAGGACGACCAGATCGCCGACGCTGACCCGCTCGCGCCACTTGTCCCGGATCACCTCGATCTTCTCCTCCTCGATGGCGACGTGGACGCCCTCCCACGGAATGCCGAGGGAGTTGGCGAACTCGACCAGGCGCAGGGTCTCGCGGTGCACGTCGCCGACAAGAACGACGGCGCGCACGGGGCGCGGCGTGTAGGGGATGTGCTCGCCGGTGGTGCTCATCACGCGGCGCACTTCCTGGTAGTGGTGGTGAATGCGGAAGAACAGCCACAGCAGCGAGGGGATCAGGATGGCGGTGATCCACGCGCCCTGGGTAAACTTGGTGACCAGGAACACGATCACGACCACGAACGTGACGACCGCGCCGACGGCGTTGAGCGCCTGCTTCCAGCGCCAGTGAGAGTCAAAGCGCAGGATGCTGCCCAAGGTGGCGAACTCATCGCCGGGCCGCAGCGTGCCGGCCTTCATCATCTGGCCGATCTTCTGCCAGCGGACGACCATGCCGCTTTGGGAGAGGGTGAAGCTCAGGAACACGCCGATGGCGTACAGCGGGATGAGGCGGCTGACGCTGCCCTCGAACAGCAGCACGAGGACGGTCGCCAGCGCCGCCAGGACAATCACGCCCCAGCTGAAGACGAGGCGGCTGCCGCGGAACGTGAACCACTTGGGCAGGAAGCCGTCGCCGGCGTGCAGCGCCGCCAGGCGCGGGAAGTCGGCGAAGCTCGTGTTGGCGGCCATGATGAGGATGACCGTCGCCGAGCCGAGCGTCAGCAGCTGCATCCAGCCCTGGCCGTAGATGGTGCGCGCCACCTGGGAGATCAGCACTTCTTCTTCCGAGGGCCGCGCGTTGACCAGGTAGCCCAGGATGCCCAGGCCCAGGAACATGATCATGAGCAGCGCGGCGTCCCAGAGCAAGGTGGTGGCGGCGTTGCGGGAGCGCGGCTCCTTGAACGCCGTGATGCCGTTGGAGATGGCCTCGACGCCGGTGAGCGCGGTCGTGCCCGAGCTGAAGGCGCGCAGCAGCAGGAAGAAGAACGCGAAGCCGGTCAATGAGGCGGCATACGGTGTCTCGACGCCCGAGACGAACTTGACGGTGCCGAGGGTGCCGCTGAACGCCTGCCAGAAGCCGACGCCGATCATGATGAGCATCATGGCGACAAAGAAGTACGTCGGGGTTGCAAAAACTCGCCCCGACTCCTTGACACCGCGCAGGTTGATGAGCGCCATCAGCAGGATGAGCAGCAGGGATAACTCGACCTTGTAGTCGAACAAGACCGGGAACGCGCTGGCTATCTGGTCCACCGCCGAGGCGATGCTGACGGCAACGGTGAGAACATAGTCGGTGAGGAGGGCGGCGCCGGCGGCCTGGGCCGGCGCTTCGCCCAGGTTGTCGCGGGCGACGATGTACGCCCCGCCACCGCCCGGGTAGGCAAAGATCGTCTGCCGATAGGAGAAGGTCAAGATGATGAGGAGCACACAGATTGCGACGGTGATGGGGACGGCCAGCCAGTAGTTGGCTGAGCCGAGAACAGCCAGGACGAGCAGGATTTCGCCGCCGGCGTAGGCGACGGAGGAGAGCGAGTCCGAGGCGAAGACGGCCAGGCCGACGACTTTGCTGATGGCCTGGTGCGGAGCTTCGACCGTAGCTATCTCACGGCCAAAGACCCAGCGGCGTAGATCCGAAACAGCCATAGAACCTCCATGATCAGGATTGGCTGGTCCCAGTATAGTCCTGAAGCGGTCCGTTGTCGCTGATGACGCACCGCATCAGCCCACAGGCGGCCACCTGTCGCCCGACATTTAGCCAACACTAAACCGACACGCGTTTCGAGGTTCGATCGCGCAGCGCCTCCCAGAGGCAGTGGTAGAGACGCGCCCTGGCGCGTCTCTACTCCAAAATGACATGAAGCACTCCGGCGCTGCCGGAATGCTTCATGTGGCGATCTGGCCTGGGGCCGCCCGACTTTGCGAGCGGCCTATTCAGAGATGTTGTCTACCGCCCCAGCAGGGACACCAGGAACACCGGCAGACAGCCGCTCGGCGGCGTCGGCCCCGGCGGGGGCGGTGTCGGCGGCGGTGTATCCTTGCCCGGCAACGGCTCCCCGGCCTGGCCGCGGAAGAAGGCGCGCACGTCCACGCGCCCTGTCCCCTGGGTGTTCGGGTCCAACCCCATGCTGCGGCCCGCCCGCATCATGCGCTCCTTCACCTGGGCGGGAGTCAGGGTCGGCTCGGATTGGAGCAGAAGCGCGACCGCGCCCGTGGCGTGGGGCGTCGCCATGCTCGTGCCGGACGCCGTCGTGTAGTGGTCGTCTACCGGCGTGCCCATGCTCGTGCCTTTGCCGCGCGCCGCCGTGATCTTGTAGCCCGGCAGGCTCACATCCGGCTTGACGCGGCCGTCCGCCGTCGGCCCGCGCGAGGAGAAGTCGGCCTCGTCGTCCCAGGCATTCGCCGGGTCGCTGACCGTCGCGCCGATGGTGATGGCTTCCCGCGAGCCGCCCGGCGATCCGACCGTCTTCGCGCCGTTGCGCCCGGAGTTGCCCGCCGCGACGCAGCACACGACGCCGGCGCGGACGGCCGCGTCCACCTGGGCCGACAGGGCGTCGGTTCCGTCGCTCGGCTCGGGCGGGCCGCCCAGGGACATGTTGATGACCCGCGCCCCGCGCTCGACGGCCCACTCGATACCGGCCATGACGTTGCTCTGGCTGCCGCTGCCGCTGCTATCCAGGACGCGGGCGGCGATGATGGTGGCGTCGGGGGCGACGCCGCGATACTTACCGTCGGACGCGGCGCCGCTGCCAGCGGCGATGCTGGCGACGTGCGTGCCGTGGCCGTTGCCGTCACTATTGCCCTGGCCGGTGAAGTCCTTGAACTCGGCGACGCGGCCGACGAGGTCGGGGTGCTCGGCGTCCACGCCGGTGTCAACGATGGCGATGGTCACGCCGCGGCCCGTGAAGCCGGCCGACCAGACTTCGGGCGCGCGGATGATGGGCACTGATGTGTCCAGCAGCGTGTGCACCGGCAGGTCGGCCCAGACCAGGGCAACGTTGGGGTCCTCGGTGATGTCGTTCAGCTCCACGATGCTCACCGTCATCGAGGCCGCGTTGATGAGGTCGAACGTCTGGGTCACCGGCCCCTGCACGTTCGCCGTCATGCCGCGGCTGACGGCTGAGCGGTAGCGCACGATGACGGGGTACTCCTTCGGCTCCTGCGCCATCTCCTGGATGCTCTTCGTCCCCATGTCGGCTTCGACCATTGTGCGTAGCGTCGGGTGCAGCTTGTCAGGGTCCATAGTCACTCCTCGCCATGTGTGTAGGTGCGACTTCAGTCGCCGGCCGGGGCTTCATAGCGGTGCTGGCGGTGGAGTAGGGGCAGGTTTTAAACCTGCCCCTACTGCCGCGAGCGGAATGCGGCAACAATGAGGTACGGTTCATCAGCCGCTACGACGAGACCGCGGTCAAGACAACGTATGCACCGCGCTGTCCGGCTCGATGCGCGCGACCCACGCTTCGTCCTCCAGGGCCAGGGCCGCCGAGGCCGGCGCTGTCACCGCCATCCCCGGCAGCAGCTTGTAGACGTGGCGCACCGTCATGCCCCGCGCCTCGCACGCGGCCACGTGGTCGCCGGGCGCCGCCGTCGTCCGAATGATCAGATCAACGCGGCCGTCGCCGGCCGCCGCGAGCTGCTGGCGGAGGGCTGCTTCGAGTTTCATTCTGCCGTTCCTCCCGCGTGAAGAGCGCCACGCACTCGATGTGCCACGTCTGCGGGAACATGTCCACCGGCTGAACATACTGGATGCGGTAGCCGCGTTCGACGAGCGCCCGCGCGTCTCGCGCCAGTGTCGCCGGGTCGCAGCTCACGTAGGCGATGCGGCGCGGCTGGCGGGCGGCCAGCGCATCCAGGGCGCGGCGCTCGACGCCGGCGCGCGGCGGGTCGAGGACGGCCAGGTCGAACGCGCGCGCCAACCCGGGCAGAACGTCCTCGACGCGGCCCTCGTGCAGCCTGACGTTGTCCAGGTCGGCGGCGTTGACGCGCCAGTCGGCGACGGCGGCCTGGCTCTCTTCGACCGCGACCACCTGGCCCGCCTCGTCGGCCAGGGCCAGCCCGAAGAGGCCGACGCCGGCGTACAGATCGAGCAGGGTATAGTCGGCGCGGGGCCGCAGCGCCTCGCGCACCAACCGCACCAGGGTCTCGGCCATCGCCGTGTTCACCTGGAAGAAGGCGTCGGCGGAGACGCGGTAGTCGCGGCCGGCGATGTGGGCCATGAGCCAGGGCGCGCCCACCAGGTTGACGACCTGCCCGTCGCGCAATTCCAGGTTGATGGAGACTGGAAAGTCCACCTCCAGCTCGGGCAGCTCGTCGAAGTCCGTCGTCAGCAGCACGAGACGGTCGTCCACGCCCATGTCGGCGCGGAGGATGGCCTGGCGCAACTCCGGCAAGTCGAGCTCGAGGCTCTGCCACAGGCCGCGCACGTCCGGCGCCATGATGTAGCACTGCTCAATGGGGATGACGGTGTGCTCCCCCAGGGCGCGAAAGCCCAACCGCCCATCGTCGGCCAGGCGCATCTGGACGTGGTTGCGGTAGGCCCACGGCTCGTCCATGCCAATGCTCCGCCGCACCTCCACGTCGGGCAGCTTGCCAACGCGGGCGAACTGGTCCTTGACAATGGCCTGCTTGAGGCGGAGCTGAGCCGGGTAGGCGATGTGCTGCCACTGGCAGCCGCCGCAACCCTTGGCAAGCGCCGGGTCCGGGTCGGGCGCGCCGCGCGCCGCCGCGTCGCCGGAGCCGAAGTGCGGGCAAGGCGGCGCGACGCGGTCGGGGGACGGGGTGAGGATGCGCACCAGCTCGGCGTTGGCCCAACGCCCGTGGTCGTCGGTGATGCGCGCCTCGACGCGCTCGCCGGGCAGGGCATAGGGAACGAAGATGGTCTTGTCGGCGGCGCGCCCCAGGGCAGCGCCGCCGTGGGCCATGGCCGTGAGCTGGACGGTAAGTGTATCCATCAATACTGTATGCGTAGGGGCAGGTTTCAAACCTGCCCCTACACCGGACGCTTACGGGTAGATGCCGCGAATGGCGGTGGCCGCGTGTACGCGCTCGATGGCCGTCATGTACGCCGACATGCGCATGCTCACCTTGCGGCTCACGGCGCGATGCCACACGTCGTCGAGCGCGCGGGTGATCATCTCTCGCATCTTGACGTTGATCTCCCGCTCGTTCCAGAAGAAATGCTGCAAGCCCTGCACCCACTCGAAGTAGGACACCGCGACGCCGCCGCTGTTGGCGAGAATATCCGGCATGACCAGGATGTTGTTGTCGCGCAGGATCGCGTCAGCGCCCGGCGTCGTCGGCCCGTTGGCCGCCTCGACCACCAGGGGCGCCTGGATGAGGCCGGCGTTGTAGGCGGTGATCTGGTTCTCCATCGCCGCCGGGATGAGGACGTCCACCGGCAGGCCCATCAGCTCGGCGTTGGTCACGCCGTCCGCGCCGGGGAACCCGACGACGGAGCCGGTCTCGGCCTTGTGCTGGATGACCAGCTCGACGTCCAGGCCATGCGGGTTGTAGATGCCGCCGCGGCTGTCGCTCACGGCGACCACGGTCGCGCCCTTGCCCTGGGTCAACAGGGCCGTTGTGCGGCCCACCTGCCCGAAGCCTTGCACGGCGATCGTCGCGCCCTCGATGCTCTTGCCGGTGCGGTGCAGCGTCTCGCGGGTGATGAACATGACGCCGCGGCCCGGCGCTTCGGCGCGGCCGAGGGAGCCGCCGATCTCGACCGGCTTGCCGGTGACGACGGCGGGCGTCGAGTAGCCCTTGTGCATCGAGTACGTGTCCATGATCCACGCCATGACCTGGGAGTTGGTGCCCATGTCCGGGGCGGGAATGTCCCCTTCGGGACTCATAAGAATGCTGATCTCGCTGGCATAGCGTCGCGTCAGGTGCTCCAGCTCATGCTGCGACATCGCTTTGGGGTCAGCGACCACGCCGCCCTTGGCGCCGCCGAAGGGCAGGTTGATCACGGCGCATTTCCATGTCATCCACATGGCGAGGGCGCGCACGTCATCCAGTGTGAGGTCTGGCGAGTAGCGCAGGCCACCCTTCGACGGGCCACGCACAGTGCTGTGGTGAACGCGGTAGCCTGTAAAGACGCGGACGCTGCCGTCATCCATCTTGACAGGGAAGTTGACCGTCAACTCGCGCTTGGAGTCGCGCATGATGTCCACGATACCGGGGTCTAGCTCCGGCATCAGGGCGACGGCCGCGTCGTATTGCTGGATCGCCATCTCCAGCGGTTTTGCCGCACCGGGCATGGCCTTGGTCTCTGGACCCATTGTTGCCATCAAGAACCTCCTCGTGGAGTGCCCGCGTCATTGCGGGATGTTGAAAATACTGAGCGTCGAGAGCGGCGTCGCCGGGAGAGCCACGGCTGGGGCGTCATTGCCCGCCGTCCTCGCGCTTTAGCAACTCTTCAAGAACTGCGCCAGCGATCACCGGATCCGCCTGGCCGCGGCTGGCGCGCATCACCTGGCCCACCAGGAACTTGACCGCCGTGGGCTTGCCGCCGCGATAGTCGGCGACGGCCTTGGGGTTAGCGGCGATCACCTCCGCCGCCATCCGCTGCAACTGCTGCGTGTCGCTAATCTGGGTCAGCCCCTTCTCGGCGACAATCGCCTTCGCCGACCGCCCGTCGGCGAACATCTCTTCGAGCACACTCTTGGCGACGGTGACGTTGATGGCTTTGTCGTCCACGAGCCGCGTCAGTTCGGCCAGGTTGCCCGGCGTCACTTTCACCGCCTCGATCTCGACGTCGCTCGCCTTCAGCAGGCGGAACAGCTCGCCCGTGACCCAGTTGGCGACCGTCTTCGGCGCGCCACCCGCCGCCACGGCGGCCTCGTAGTAGTCGCCCACGGCGCGGCTCCCGGTGAGCACGTCGGCGTCGTAGGCAGAGAGACCGAACCCGGTGATGTAGCGCTCGCGGCGCGCCTCCGGCAGCTCCGGCAGCCGCCCCGCGATCGTCTGCACGGTCTCGCGGCTGACGACGAGCGGCGGCAGGTCCGGCTCCGGGAAGTAGCGGTAGTCGTGGGCGTACTCCTTACTGCGCTGGCTGACCGTGCGCCCATCCGCCTCGACCCAGCCGCGTGTCTCCTGGGCGATCTGGCCGCCGCGCCGCAGCACGCCCATCTGGCGTGCGGCCTCGTACTCCAGGGCCAGCTTCACGGCGCGCAGGGAGTTCATGTTCTTGATCTCGGTCTTCACGCCGAGGGCCGTCTGCCCCACAGGCCGCACCGAGATGTTCGCGTCCACGCGCATCGCGCCGGCCTCCATGTCGCCGGTGGAGACGCCGATCCAGCGCAACACCTGGCGCAGGCGCTGCGCGAATTGCCGCGCGTCGTCGGGCGTGCGCAGGTCCGGCTCGCTCACGATCTCCATCAGCGGGACACCGGAACGATTATAGTCAATCAGGCTGTAATCGTCCACATGCGTATTCTTCGCCGTGTCCTCTTCCAGGTGCACGCGGGTGATGCCGATGCGCCGCGTCTCCCCCTCGGCCTCGATGTCGAGCCAGCCGTTGCGTGTCAGGGGCAGATCGTACTGCGAGACCTGGTAGCCCTTCGGCAGGTCCGGGTAATGATAGTTCTTGCGGTCGAACTTGGCGAACGAGGCGATCTCGCAGTGGAGCGCCAGGCCCGTCATCAGGGTAAACTCTACGGCGCGGCGGTTGATGACCGGCAGGGCGCCGGGCAGGCCCAGGCACACCGGGCAGACGCGGGTGTTGGGCGGCGTGCCGTCGTAGTCCGTAGCGCAATCGCAGAACATCTTCGAGTGTGTCAGGAGTTGGACGTGGCACTCCAGTCCAATCACGATTTCGTAGTCCACATGTACCTCATGCGATAGTGTGACCGTATCCTGCTGGCGGTGGAGTAGGGGCAGGTTTCAAACCTGCCCCTACCCTGACTACTCCGTATCGAACAGGTCCCGCACGGGCAGGGCGAAGCCGGGCAGTGTGTCGCCGCCGTCCAGCGTATCGTGTACCGTCAGCGTCCGCGCCACCCGCGTCGGCTCATAGACCGTCACCGTCTGGGCGCGCGGGTTGACCACCCACACAGCGCGCGTCCCGGCATTCAGGTAGTCATACACCTTGTCCTCGACATCCTGGTAGCTGTCGTTTGGCGAAACGACCTCAACGGCCAGGTCGGGCGCGCCGTCGAAGAAGCCGCTGCGGCGCCCGCGGCCGGCCAGGCGCGCGGCGGCGACGAACGCCGCGTCGGGGGCGCGCACCGTGTCCGGGTCCCGCGAGAGGATGAAGCCGGTCTCCGCCAGGTAGATCTCACCAAGCCCGTGTCGCAACACGAAATCACCGAGCGCCACGAACAACCGCCCGCCGATCCGTCCATGCTCGGCGCCACCTGGCGACATAGACACAACCTCCCCGCGCACAAGCTCGGTGCGCTCGCCCGTGTCGGGCAGCGCCGCCAGCATCTCCGCCGTCACCAGCTCAACCTGTACTGCCATTGGCTATCGTCCCTCTCCCCCTGCCCCCTCGCCCATTTTGGGCGAGGGGGAGGGAGAAATGCTCTTGTCCTCCCCCCTCTCCCATTTTGGGAGAGGGACGGGGTGAGGGCTTATCCGCGGACGCGGCGCACGAAGCGCTCGATGCGCTCCAGCGCCTCCTGGACCTGGGGCAGCGACGCGGTGTAGGCGGCGCGCACGTAGCCCGCGCCGCTGTCGCCGAACGCCGTGCCCGGCACGACCGCGACCTTCTCCTCCGTCAGCAGGCGCTCCGAGAACTCATTCTCGTCCAGGCCGGTGCTGCGGATGTCCGGGAAGCAGTAGAACGCGCCGCGCGGCTCGAACGTCCGCAGCCCCAGCGCGTTGAAGCCGGCGACGATGGTCTTGCGGCGCTCGTCGTAGGCGTTGACCATCGCCTGCAC
The DNA here is from genome assembly GCA_046328525.1 of Anaerolineae bacterium. Classification (GTDB taxonomy): domain Bacteria; phylum Chloroflexota; class Anaerolineae; order Epilineales; family JAHCIE01; genus JBDHWG01. The sequence goes on along the minus strand of JAXLWK010000010.1, from coordinate 49,869 downwards.
GTGCGGCTCGCCGTTGCGGATGGCGTAGGTGGCGGCGTACTGGGCCGCCGTCGGGGCCGACATGATGATGTACTGGTGCACCTTGCGCATGGCGGCGATCATGTCCGCCGGGCCGCAGGCATATCCGACGCGCCAGCCGGTCATGGCATACGCCTTGGAGAAGCCGCCGAGCAGCAGCGTGCGCTCGCGCATCCCCGGCAGGGCGGCGACGCACGTGTGCTCGACGCCGTACACCAGGCGGTCGTAGATCTCGTCGGAGAGGACGAGGAGGTCGTGGCGCTCGGCGACGGCGGCGACTTCGGCCATGCGCTCGCGGCTCATGACGGCGCCGGTCGGGTTGTTGGGGTAGCCGACCAGGAGCATGCGCGTGCGCGGCGTGATGGCCGCCTCAACGTCGTCCACCGTGAGCTGGAACTCCTGCTCGACGTAGGTCGGCACGGCGACCGGGATGCCGCCGGCGAAGCTGACGGTGGCCGGGTAGGCGACATACGAGGGCTGGGGGAACACCACCTCGTCGCCCGGCTCCAGGAACGCCGTCATCGCCAGGTGCAGCGCCTCGGACACGCCGACGGTGACGAGGATTTCGTCGCCCGGATCGTAGTGGACGCCGTACAGCGCGGCCAGGTGGTCGGACACGGCCTGGCGCAGCTCGATCAGCCCGGAGTTGGAGGTGTAGCCCGTGATACCCTGCTGGATAGACAGGATGCCCGCCTGGCTGATGTCCTCCGGCGTCGAGAAGTCCGGCTCGCCGATGCCGAGGGAGATGACATCCTTCATCGTGGCGACGATGTCGAAGAACTTGCGAATGCCCGACGGCGGGACCGTAGCGACTCGCTGGCTGACTCGGTGCGTCTGCGTGATCATTGTGTCCTCCACCTGACTTGAGTTAGAAGTCAACGCTCGCCGCGTCGCCGACGTTGACTTTGTGAAACTGGCCGCGCACGTAGGCGCGCTGCCCGACGAGGGACTGGTCGAGCATCGTGTCGTGGATGACGCTCTCTTCGTCCACAATCGAGTCGCGGACGATGGAGTTGCGCACCTCGACATGGGCCGAGATGGTCGCGTTCGGCCCGATCACCGACGCCTCGACCGTGGCTGTCGGGTGGATGAACACCGGCGGGATCACCACGGCCGACGGATAGTCGTTGGCGTTGTTCGTCGCCTCGCCGTGCTCCAGCAGGTAGCGGTTGGTCTGGAGCAACGCCTCCGGCGTCCCGCAGTCCTCCCAGACCGGGATCGCCGCCGCCTTGAAGCGCGCCCCGCGCTCCACCATGATCTGCAGGGCATCGGCCAGGAAATACTCGCCCTTCGTCTGGATATTGCGCTCGATCAGCGCGTCAATCGCCGAGAACAGGCCCTGGTAGTCGCGGATGTAGTACACGCCGACAACGGCCAGGTTCGACACAGGCGTCGAGGGCTTCTCGACGAAGCGCTCGATGTAGCCATCCTCGCCGACCACGACGACGCCGAAGCGGCGCGGGTCCTCGACCTCGCGGACGTGAATGACGCCATCGGCGTCCACCCTCGGCAGGTCGCGCAGGTTCGCCTCGAACACGGTGTCCACGAAAATGATGAGCACAGGCGCGTGAATGGTGTCGCGCGTCAGGGCGATGGCGTGGGCCTGGCCCGCCAGCTCCTCCTGCACGACGTAGTGCGCCTTGAAATCGTAGTTCGGCTTGACGTACTGCTCGATCTGCTCGCCCAGGTGGCCAACGATGAAGACAATGTCTTCGATCTCGTCCTGGATGGCGACGAGCTTGTCCAGGATATGCCCCAGGACGGGCTTGCCGGCGCAAGAGACGAGCGGCTTGGGTTTGCTGAACGTATGCGGCTGAAGCCGCGTCCCGCGGCCGGCTAACGGAATGATCACTTGCATGGGTGGCGCCTCCCTGCGCCTGACTAACTTACCACCTCATCATCCATCGCAACGGTCGCCACAACGGGTTTCAGCGTGTGCCAGGGCGTCGCCTGCTCGTAGGCGTAGGCCGCGCGCAGAATGTCGGTCTCGCCGAAGGGCCGCCCGATCACCTGGAGACCGACCGGCAGACCCTCGGAGAAGCCGCACGGCACGGAGATGCCGCACAGCCCGGCCAGGTTCACGCTCAGCGTGAAGATGTCGGCCAGGTACATCTGGAGCGGGTCGTCCATCTTTGCGCCGATAGGCCACGCCACAAACGGCGACACCGGCGCGACGACCGCGTCATAGGTCTCGAAAACGCGGTCGAAGTCCTGCTTGATGAGCGTGCGCGCCTGCTGCGCCTTGCGATAGTAGGCGTCGTAGTAGCCCGCCGACAGGGCATACGTGCCGAGCATGATGCGGCGCTTGACCTCCGGCCCGAAGCCTTCCTCCCGCGTGCGGCGCATCAGGTCCCGCACGTCCAGGGGGTTCTCGGCGGACAGGCCGTAGCGCACACCGTCGTAGCGCGCCAGGTTGGCGGACGCCTCGGCGGGGGCGATGAGGTAGTAGGTGGGCAGCGCGTACTCGGTGTGCGGCAGGCGCACTTCATCCACCTCGGCGCCCATGCCCGCCAGCACGCTGATCGCGTCGCGCACGGCCTTTTCGACGCCTGGCTCCATGCCGGCGACGAAGTACTCTTTCGGTACAGCAATGCGCATGCCGCGCACGTCGCCCGTCAGGGCGGCGGTGTAGTCGGGGACGGGGATGTCCACGGACGTGGAGTCCAGGGGGTCGTGGCCGGCCAGCGCCCCCAACACGAGCGCCGCGTCGGTCACGTCCTTCGTCAGCGACCCCACCTGGTCGAGGGACGAGCCGAAGGCGACGAGGCCGTACCGCGACACGCGCCCGTATGTCGGACGCAGCCCGACGATGCCCGTCAGCGACGCGGGCTGGCGGATGCTGCCGCCGGTGTCGGTGCCGATACCGAAGAATGCCTCATCCGCGGCGACGGCCGCCGCCGAGCCGCCGCTGGAGCCGCCCGGCACGCGCGTCAGATCCCAGGGGTTGCGGGTGACGAAGAAGGCGGAGTTTTCGGTGGACGACCCCATGGCGAACTCGTCCATGTTGGTCTTGCCGAGCAGGACCGCGCCAGCGCCGCGCAGCCGACGGTAGACCGTGCCGTCGTAGGGCGGGACGAAGTTCTGCAGGATGCGCGAGCCGCACGTCGTGGTGATGCCTTCGGTGACGATGATGTCCTTGAGCGCGTAGGGGATCCCCAGCAGCGGGCCGTCCTCGCCGGCGGCGCGGCGCTCGTCGGCCTGGCGCGCCCCCTCCAGGGCCACCTCCGGCGTAACGGAGATGTAGGCTTTGACGGCGTTGTCGGCCGCAACAATGCGATCCAGGACGGCTTCGGTCAGGGCAACCGACGTTGTCTCACCCGCCCGCAAGGCGGCCTGAGCAGCGTGGAGTGTCAATGTGTACAAGCGCAACTCCCCGGGAAACGTGTCGGGAGACTATCAGTCGAGGATCGCCGGCACCTGGAATTCGCCGTCCACGGCGTGAGGCGCGTTCGCCAACACGTCCTCGCGCGGCAAAGAGGGCCGCGCCACGTCATCGCGCATCACGTTCTCGAGCGCGAGCACGGAGGCCGTCGGTGGGATGGCGCTCGTGTCCAGGCGCTGGAGCATCGCCGCGTAGTCCAGGATGGCGGAGAGCTGCTCGGCGAAAAGGACTTTCTCGTCCTCCGACAGGCCGAGCCGGGCAAGCTCCGCGATATGCTCGACGGTCGTCTGATCCAAAGGCATAGGTAATCTCCCATTCCTATTATACCACTCCGCCCATGCAGGGCCAACTGTTAGCGGCTAGGGGCGTAGGAGCAGCCGCAGCCAGTCCGGGAGGGTATGCGCGGCGCGGTGGTCGCCGGGGTGGGCCGTCTCGTAGATGCTCTGGATCAGGCTCTCGCGGACAGGCGCGTCAGCGCCAGTCACCGGCAAGACCACGGGCGGCAAGCAGTACGGGCCGACGAAGTCTATCACGAAGGGCTGGCTCTGCGGCGACAGGTACGCCGTCTGCGTCACCGGGGCGTAGCTCGCCGCCGTTGCGGTCAGCGTGTCGTTCCCCGGCGCGAGGTTACACAGTGGGCCGAGGGTGAAGTAGCCGCCGCGATCTGTCGTGACCGTGACCGGCGACAGCAGGTTCTCGATGCTGATGACGGCGGTGATTGGGCCTGGGAAGCAAGATTGCGCCCGGCCCGTGACGAGCAGGCAGCCCGGGGCAAGCGTCGGCGTCATAGTCACCGTCGGCGCGAGCGTCGGTGTGCCGGTCGGCACGAAGGTCGGGGTCGGCGTCCATTCGGGTGTCACCGTGAACGGCGTCAGACTGATCTGAATTCCGGGTATTTCCTGCGTAGGAGTCGCGACCGGGGTCAGCGTCCATATGATGGGAACGTCAGTGGCTGGCGGTCGTTCTTTCGTTGGCGTGTTCGGCGGCGGCGGAGGCGTGACCGGCGTGGGCGGATAAATCGGGGGGCCGATTGTCGCTACGGGCGTCGGCGTGTTGGTTGGCGGCGGCGGTGGCATAGGGATATCGGTGGGGGTATGCGTTGGTGTCGCCGTGGGCGTGCTCGTGGGCGTGGCTGTCGGCGTATTCGTCGGCGTTGGGGTGTCGGTCGGGGTATGCGTTGGTGTCGCCGTGGGCGTGCTCGTGGGCGTGCTCGTCGGCGTATTTGTCGGCGTTGGGGTGTCGGTCGGGGTATGCGTGGGCGTTGCCGTGGCCGTGTCGGTCGGGGTCGCCGTGTCTGTGGGTGTGGCCGTCGCCGTGTCGGTCGGGGTCGCCGTGTCTGTGGGTGTGTGGGATGGTGTCGCGGTCGGCGTACTCGTCGGGGGTGTACCCGTCGGCGTGGCCGTATCGGTGGGGGAGGGTGTGGGTGTGGCCGTGGCCGTGTCGGTCGGCGTGGGCGTCGGTGTGGCGGTTGCCGTCGCCGTGTTGGTGGGGGTCGGCGTCGCCGTGTCAACGGGTGTGCTCGTCGGCGTCGCAGTCGGCATGGGAACCGCCGGCAGCATGAAGAACTTCGTGCAGCACCAGCGGAACACGCCGGCGGGTATGTCAATCGTGTTGCCGCCCGCCAGGCCCCAGCCCGACGGGAAGGTGAGCCGCAGCCTGTAATCGGCCGGCGCTTCCAGGCCGAGGAATTCCCAGTTGCCGGCTGCATCTGTAACCCGCTGCCCGACGGCCTGTTCCGTCTGATCCACGTGGACGATAGACAGATTTACCGTCACGCCGGGCAGGCCAGGCTCGCCGAAGTCCTGGCGGCCGTTCTTGTTGAGGTCCTGCCACACGGTGCCGGCGATACGCCCATTGTTGCCGATGCAGCCTAGCGGGCCGGCGCCGGGGCAGGGCATCAGCGACGGGTCGAGAGTCGCGGTTGGGGCGGGATCGAGATTTTCGCGCTTGCTCGACTCTTTCTTTGGCGCGGCGTCAGTCTTCTCGACGAAGTCCTGGAGGCGCAGGCCAGGACCGGGCAGCGAGCTGAAGTCGCTCTCGCCAGGCGCTTTCGTCGGCTGGGTCCTGGGGCCGCTCGCGGTCCGTTTCGTGGCTCTGGGCGGGCTGGCGTCGGGGTGGGCCGCCTGGGCAGACGGCATGAAGGCGAGCGCGATGAGGAGACTGACTGCGGCGGTCACAAAAGCTGCGACGGTCGCGACTCGCATAATATCCCTCCTGAGACGGCGAGCAGGCTGGCCCGGGGGCCAGACCGTGGAAGCGGCTCGGCGTTGGCTCGGCTTCGGGTGTCGTGCTGCCCATTATACAACGCCGGTGACGGGCTGTCAATAGGCGTGAAAAACACGAGCGTGGCGCGGTGTGTCACCGGCCACGCTCGCTGCGTGCAGGGTCAGGGGCGGTCGCTCAGGGCTTGAGCTGAACGTGGACCCGCCACGAGCCTTCCTTCAGGTCGCGCACCGACTCCCATCGGATGTCGAGGCGCTCCAGCCAGCCGGCGAGAACGTCGGCGGCGGCGTGGTAGCCTGCGCTGAGGCCCGCGTAGGCAGAGTGGGTCAGGCTCTCGGTCGTGCCTGGCAGCGCGACGGATGTGTCTGGCGCGCTGCCGCCGGTGACCGGCAGGATGATCGGCGGCAGGCAGTACGGGCCAGTGAAGTAAATCTCGAACGGCTGGGCCTGCGGCGCGAGATACACCGTCTGGGTGACCGGCGAGTAGCCCGGCGCGGTGGCTGTCAGGGTGTAGTTGCCGGGGATGAGGTTACAGAATGGCCCCATCGTGAAGTTGCCGTTGTCGTCCGTCGTCACGCTGATCGGCGAGGTCAGGTTCTCGATGGTGACGACCGCCGTCATCGGGCCTTTGATGCAGCAGTCCGTGCGGCCTACGATGACGACACATTCCGGCGGCGCGGTCGGCACAGGCGTCTTTTCGGACGGCGGCCTGTTCGTCGGCGTCGGTGTCGGCGTCTTCGAGCCGGTCTCAGGAATCGGCTGCGTTGGCGTGTTGGTCGGGGTATTCGTCGGCGTCACAGGCGTGTTCGTCGGCGTGTTCGTCGGCGTGTTCGTCGGTGTGTTGGTGGGCGTGCGCGTCGGCGTGTTCGTCGGCGGCACGGGCGTGTTGGTCGGCGTATTGGTCGGTGTGTTCGTCGGCGGCACCGACGTGTTGGTCGGCGTGTTGGTCGGGGTATTCGTCGGCGGCACGGGCGTGTTCGTTGGCGTGTCCGTCGGCGGCCGGGTCGGTGTGGGTGTCACCGTGCCAAACTCGCCGATAGGCAGCGTCTCTGTGGGCGTCGGCGTGATCGTGCTCGTCGGCGTGTCCGTCGGGGTGTTGGTCGGGGTGTTGGTCGGGGTGTTCGTCGGCGTCGGGGTGTTGGTCGGCGTCAGCGTGTTGGTCGGCGTGTTCGTCGGCGTGTTGGTGAAGACGCTCGTCGGGGTGTTGGTCGGCGTATTCGTCGGCACGAGCGTATTCGTCGGCGTGTTCGTCGGCGTGTTCGTCGGCACGGGTGTGCGCGTCGGCGTGTTCGTTGGTGGCACGGGGGTGTTCGTCGGCGTGTTCGTCGGCGGCACGGGGGTATCGGTGGGCGTCCCCGTCGGAGTAGACGTGGGAACCGCGATCGCCGGGATGGTGAAGAACTTGGTGCAGCACCAGCGGAACACGTCGGCGCTGATGTCAATGACGTCGCCCTGGAGCGATGACCAGCCGGGCGGGTAGGTAAACTTCAGCCGGTAGTCGGCCGGCGCTTCCAGCCCCAGGAACTCCCAGTTGCCGGACGCGTCGGTCACGCGCTCGCCGACGAATTGATCGGGCTGGCCGGCTGTGACAATGTACAGGTCAATGATGACGCCGGGCAGGCCAGGCTCGCCGAAGTCCTGGCGGCCGTTCTTGTTGAGGTCCTGCCAGACGGTGCCGGCGATGCGTCCGTTGTTGCCGATACAGCCCATCGGGCCGGTGCCGGGGCACGGCATGAGCGACGGGTCCAGGGTGGCGGTGGCGACCGGGTCGAGATTCTCGCGCTTGCCCGACTCCTTCTTGGGCGCGGCGTCCTTCTTCTCGACAAGGTCCTGGAGGCGCAGGCCATCGCCAGGTTGGGGCTTGACATCGCCGCCTCCCGACGACCGGGTTGGCTCGCTGTTCGGGGCGTTGGCGGGTCGCTTGGTCGCCTTCGGTGGGTTCGCCTCCGGGTTCGCCGCCTGAGCCGACGGCATGTAGGCGAGGCCGAGTAGAAGCCCGAACAGGCACAAAGCAAGAATAACGGCGGTTGTTATGCGCATATAGCCCCTCCCTTGTGACAATACAAGAACTCTTGGGCCAGCGTCGAGAGCGTTGGGGGGCAACGCCCTAGACGGGCGCAGACGGTCAGCGACCGTCTAGCGCTGATTTTATCTTATTGTTCATAACGGCGCAACTCCGTACTTGTCGCGCAAGAGCCTTAAAATACGCAAAAAATTCACGTCCTTTCACGGAAGGACGTGAATTCTCTTCGCGGGATACGGCGGATGCGGGGAAATCCCACAAATCCGCGCTCTACTGAAGTCGTTACTACGTTCCGACCACTTCAGGTGTCACAGAACATTAGCGGCTGTATACCTCCGGGTTGACGCAGGTGGGCAGACGCTCCCCTTTCAGCCCGGCTAGCAGGTTATCCGCCGCCATCGTGGACATCAAGCTGCGCGTCTTGAAGCTGGCGCTGGCGATGTGGGGCACGATCAGGCAGTTAGGGAGGGTCAGCAGCGGGTCGTCCATCGGGATCGGCTCCGGGTCGGTCACGTCGAGCGCCGCGTAGGCGATCTCGCCGTCGCGCAGCGCCTCGTACAGCGCCTTCGGGTCAACCACCGGGCCGCGCGCCGTGTTGATGAGGATCGCGCTCGGCTTCATCTGCTGGAACCGCTCGGTCGAGAACAGGCGCCGCGTCTCCGGCATGAGCGGGACGTGAATCGTGACGAAGTCGGCCTCGGCCAGCAACTCCTCCAGGCTTACCTTCTGCGCCCCCAGCCCGGCGACCGTTTCCTGGGGAACGAGGTCGTCGTAGTACAGGACGCGCATGTTGAAGCCCTGGGCGCGCCGCGCCATCGCCTGCCCGATGCGCCCCATGCCGACGATGCCCAGCGTCGCGCCGTGGATGTCGGGGCCGAGCAAGAGCAGCGGCCCCCATGTCTTCCACTTCCCCTCGTGGACGTAGCGCTCGCCCTCGCCAATGCGCCGCGCCGCCGCCATCATGAGCGTCCACGCCATGTCAGCCGTGGTATCGGTCAACACGCCGGGCGTGTTGCCGACGGGTAGCCCCCGCCGGGTACACTCCGGCACGTCAATGTTGTCGAAGCCGACGGCCATGTTGCTGACAACCTTGAGCTTCGGGGCCGCGTCCAGCAGCTCGGAGTCCACGCGCTCCGTCAGCAGGGAGTATAGCCCCTCGATGTCGCCCACGCGCCGCAGCAACTCGTCGCGGGGAATGGGCATGTCGCTCTCCCACACGTCGGCGTCGCAGTTCTCGCGCACGATGTTCAGCCCCGCTTCGGGCACAAGACGGGTCACCAGCACCTTTGGCTTCGCCATGGAAGACTCCTCCTCGTTGAGTGTGATGGATTATGATGCATGACGCCGGCTGGTTTCGGCCAGCCAGTTCAGTATGACGCCGTTGAACGACGCGGCCTTTTCCAGCATCGGCAGATGCCCGGCGCCGTCCCAGACGTGCAGCTGCGCGCCGGGAATCTTGGACAGGGCGCGCAGGCCGCCGTCGAACGGCAGGATGCGGTCCTGTAGGCCCCAGATGATGAGGGTGGGGCAGGCGATCTGCCCGACCACGCTGTCGGCGATGTCCAGGATGCGCCGTTTGACGCCGAACGGGCCGATGCCGCTGCGGAGGACACGCAGGAACGAGCGGCGCGCGCCGGGCTGCTGAAGAATCTTCGCCCACACCTGCACCCAGTGCTCCGGCACCTGCTTCGGATCGGCGAACAGGCGGCGCAGGATGAAGCGCAGCGCCCAGGTGCCCAGCATGGTGAGCAGCTCGCCGAGCAGCGGAATCGCCATCAGGCGGAACAGCCAGGTGACGCGGCGGCTGAACCCGGCGCTATCCACGAGGGTCAGGCTCAGGCTGTGGGCCGGATGGCGCGCGGCGGTGACGAGGGCGATCAGGCCGCCCATGGAGTTGGCGACCCAGTGGACTTTGTCCAGGCCGATGGCGATGAGGAAGTCGTCCATGAAGTCGGCGACGCGCTCGACATCCCAGTCGTACTCCAGGGGCTTGTCCGAGCGGCCGAAGCCGACGATATCCACGGCAAAGACGCGGTAGTGGCGGGCCAGGATGGGAATGTTGCGCACCCAGAACTCGACGGACGCGCCCAACCCATGCACCAGGATGACCGGCGGGCCGCTCTCGCCCATCGTCCAGTAGCGCACCGTCAGGTCGCCGACCTTGACGAACTTGTCTTCGAACTGCTCCACGTCCCAGGGCATGTCGGGGTAGACCGGGTAGCCCTGCACTGTTTGCTCTTCGAGCATCTGCTCTGTAGACGATGGGTATGTCATGGCGGTTACAATCCGTAGATTGACCCGTACTTGTCGGCGAGATACCGCGCGAAGTACGTCGCATCCAGCGGCTTGCCCGTCGCGCGCTCCACCAGCTCACTCGTCGCATAGATGCGCCCGTGACGGTGGACATTCTCCCGCAGCCAGGCCAGGATGAAGCGCAGGTCGCCGGCGGCCACGCGGTCGTCGAAGTCGGGGTAGGCGTCGCGCAGGGTGTAGTAAAGCTGCGCGCCGATCAGGTTGCCCAGGGAATAGGTGGGGAAGTAGCCGACCAGGCCGCTCGGCCAGTGGATGTCCTGCATCACGCCGTTGGCGTTCGTCGGCGGCATGATGCCGACGTACTCCGCCATCCTGGCGTTCCAGGCGTCCGGCAGGTCCTCGACCTCGAGACGGCCTTCCAGGAGCGCCTGCTCCAGCTCGAAGCGCAGGATGATGTGCAGGTTGTACGTCACCTCGTCGGCTTCGACGCGGATGAGGGACGGCTCGACGCGGTTGACGGCCAGGTAGAAGCGGTCGAAGTCGGCGGCGTGCAGCCGGCCGGGGAACGTCTCCACCAGCAGCGGGAAGTAGCGCTGCCAGAAGGGCCGGCCGCGCCCGATGTAGTTCTCCCACAGGCGCGACTGGGACTCGTGCATCGCCAGGCCGGGGCTGTCCGCCAGGGGCGTGCGCGCCAGGGCCGGATCGTAGCCCAGCTCGTACAGGGCATGGCCGCCCTCGTGGATGGTCGAGAACAGCCCGGAGGTGACCAGGTGCGGGAAGACGCGCGTCGTCACGCGCACGTCGTAGGGCGCGGTAAAGCTCGTCGTGAACGGGTGTGTGGAGGGGTCCTGCCGGCCGGCGTCGAAATCGTAGCCCATGTCCCGCAGCACCTGGAGGCCAAAATCCCACTGCTTCTGCGTGTCCCAATCGCCTTCGACGACCGAGACATCCACCTGCGGCGCGGCCTGAATGCGCGCCAGCAGCGCCAGGGTCTGGTCGCGCAGCGGCCCGAACAGCGCCTGCACCTGCGCCGCCGTCATGCCCGGCTCGAACTGGTCCAGCAGGGCGTCGTAGGGCGAGTCGGTGTAGCCGAGGTTCTCGGCCAGCAGCCGCTTCAGGGCGTAGGTGTGGCGCAGCGATGGGGCGAACGCGGCGAAGTCATTGTTGGCCCGCGCTTGCCGCCAGGTCTCGACGCCGCGCGACGCGGCCTCGGCGAGCTGCCGCACAAGAGGCGGCGGCACTTTCACGGCTTGGTCAAACTGGCGCTTCATCTCGCGCACGAAAGCGCGCTCGGCCACGGAGTACTCGCCGCCGTCCGCCATCGCGTCGGCCAGCCGCGCGATCACGTCGCCGGTGCGCGGGGCGGTCAGCTTCTCGTGGTGAATGGCGGCCAGCGTGGCGACCTGGTGCGCGCGCCCCTCGCCGCCCTTCGGCGGCATCATGACCTCCTGGTCCCAGTCGAGGACGGCGCTGGCGGCGGCAATGTCGGACAGGATATGGGCGATGTCTAGCAGCTCGTCGTAGGTATCCCGAAGATTAGTGTCCATTTGTGTTTACCATAGTTTCAAATTGGGTTGCTCAGCAGTTTAGCGTGGAAGAGCGAAGCTACCCCAGCGCCAGCGCGATATGGCTCTGCCACGCTAAACTGTGGAGCGACCCCTTTCTGTTAGAAGCCTGGGAACGGTATTTCGCTACGCCGGCGCGGCGGGTGCATCCTTGACCGCGACGACAATGCCCTCATGCAGCGTGAACTTGGGCCGCCCGTTGACGTGGCGCGGCTCCAGGAAGGCGCGCACCTCATCCGAGGCGCTTTCCAGGCTCTCCCACAGCCCCTCTTCCAGCGTCGGCGGCACACTCATCCGCGCCGCCCAATCGTGGAAGTCCATCGCTTTCGTGAGCGTCTCGGTGTGGGTGACGGTCAGCCCGGCGGCGCGAAACAGCCCAGCCAGTGTCGTGAGCGGAAACAGCCAGTGGTGCGACGGGTCGCGCAGCGTCTCGAAGCGGTTGATGAACGCCGCCGCCGCCGGCGACTGGGGAACGATGTTGTCCACCAGCACGACGCGCCCGCCCGTCGCCAGGGCGCGCCCCATCTCCCGCGCCGCGACGACGGGGTTGGGGAAGTGGTGCAGGGCGATGCGGCAGACGACGCGGTCGAACGAGGCGTCGTCCACAGGCAGGGCCTCGGCGTCGCCGCGCCGAAACTCGACGTTGTTGATCTCGCGCTCCCGCGCCAGGCGTTGCGCCACCTGGAGCATTTCGGGCGTCAGGTCTACCCCCAACACATACGCCACGTGGGGCGCGACCGCCAGCGCGGTGTGCCCCACGGATGTCGCCACGTCGAGGACGCGGTGGGACGGCAACAAAGCCGCCAGCTCCACCAGTCGGCCCAGGGAGGCTCCCTGGGCGTGGGACGGGCTGGCGACATAGGCTTCCGCCGCGCGGCCGAATTGCGCCTGAACGCGCTCCCGGGTCGAGTCGCCGGGCGGCGTTCGCTCCGCGTCCATCACGCGCCGTTGTGACCGGCGGTGATGAGGCTCGGGTCGCGGTACTTCTCCCCCACCTCCGGCAGCATGATCGGGATGCCGGTGACGATGGGGTAGCGGCGGCCGGTGCGGCGGTTGACGAGCCACTTGCCGTCCACCAGCTCCAGCGGCTGCTTGTCGGTCGGATCCACCAGGATCTCCAGCAGGTCCGGGGCGACTTCGCCGCCCAGGTCCGCCTCATTGATGGTCAGACCGTCGTCGCCGCCCATCAGCGGGCCGGGGCCGGCGGCGCTTCCACCGTCGCCCGTGCCGGAGGGCTGGCCGAGGAGACCCTGGACCACCTTGTAGACCGCGTATGCAATGACCCCGACCAGACCGAGGACAAGCAGAGTCTTAAAGAAACCCTTCATTGGCTGCTCCTTCGTGAATGCAGTACGTATGCCTTAGGTTTTACGCATTTCCAGGCAGGGTGTCAAACGGGCGATGCCACCGGGGTGCGAAAAGCGCTTGTACGCCCCCTCGCCCGTTCTGGGAGAGGGGTTAGGGGGTGAGGGACAGGGCGGCCACCGACTCGCGCAGGACCAGGTGGGGCGGCAGCAGCACGGCGCGCATCGGCGCGTCGCTCGGCGTCACGCCGCCGTGCGCCGCGGCAATGGCGGCGATGCGCTCCCCCGCGCTCGCCAGCCAAGCCCCGTCGTCGGCGGGCGGCAGCTCGTCGTCCCAGGTGTCGCGCGACGCCTCCCGCGCCTTCTGCCCCCTGTCCTTCTCATCTATCAGCGCCAGCATCATCTCGACCGCCACCTGGCCCAGGGCCTCCGTCGGCTGCGCTACCGTGGTCAGCGGCGGGTCCGTGAAGCCGGCCAGGAGGATGTCGTCGAAGCCGACGACGGACAGATCGCGCGGCACGTGGCGGCCGGCCATTCGGGCGGCCCGCAGCGCGCCGATGGCGGCGATGTCGTTGTAGCAAAAGATGGCCGTGGGCGGGTCGGGATGGCGCAGAAGCTCCAGGGTTTGGGCGACGCCCTCCTCCGGCGTCCACGCCGTCAGGGGGGTGGGGGCCAGCAGGGCGGCGTCCGGCGACAGCCCCGCCGCGCGCAGCGCCTCCGCCCAGCCGCGCTGGCGTTCCTCGGCCGCCGCCGCGCCGGCCGGCCCGGGCAGGTGGCCGATGCGCGTGTGGCCGCGCGCCAGGAGGTGGCGCACGCCGAGGCGCGCCCCGGCGACGTGGTCGCACGCGACGGAATAGAGGGTGCGGCCACCGGCCTGGTTGTTGATGAGCACGATGGGGACGCCGATTTCGTCCAGTAGCGAGGTGTACTGCTCGCCGACGCGGGACGCCTGGACGAGGATGCCGTCCACACGCCGCTCGCGGAGCATGCGCACCGCCGCCACCTCGTGCTGCGGCTCGCCCGCGCCGACGACAATCAGGTCGTAGCCCTGCTCCTGCGCCCTGGCCCCGACCGCCTCGACGACCTCGGACATGAACGGGTGGGCGATGCGCGAGACGACGAAGCCGAGGGTATAGGTGCGGCCGTGCACCAGGCCACGGGCGATGGCGCTGGGCGTGTAGCCCAGATCGGCGGCGATGCGGCGGATCGCCTCGGCGGTGTCCGCATTGACGACCGGGCTATAGCGCAGCGCGCGGGAGACGGTGGAGTGGGAGACGCCCGCGATGCGGGCAATGTCCTTAATGGAAATACTCACGGCTCCAAACTATATTCACGCCGCCCCCGTCAGTCAAAGGCTTTTTGACGCCATTTGCCGCTCCTGGTTGCCCGGATGCTCACACCGGATGTATAATCACGTGCGCGTTTTTGTCACCCTGAGTGGAGCGAAGTCCAATCCGTTCATCCGTGACCCCATGCGTTGCGAGCAGGATTATTCTTACAGGAGTATGTGGCGTGGCAGAGTTTAACTATGGTGGTCAAGCAGTTATCGAAGGTGTCATGATGCGCGGGGCGGCGCACGCGGCCATCGCCGTGCGCGACCCGAAGGGCGAGATCGTCGTGCACGAGGAGACGCTCACCTCGCCCATCTACACGAGCCGCTGGGGCAAGATGCCCTTCGTCCGCGGCCTGGCGCTGCTCTGGGACGCCCTCGGTCTCGGCACGCGAGCCTTGATGTGGTCCGGCAACGTCGCCCTCTCGGAGGAGGGGCAGGACGTGCAGTTCCAGGGACCGGCCGCTTGGGGCACGCTCGCCGTCTCCCTGGCCGCCGGCATCGCCATCTTCTTCGTCCTCCCACTCCTCGTCGTGCGCTTCCTCGACACGTACATCGCGTCGGCGTGGCTCAGTAACACCGTCGAGGGTCTGCTGCGCCTGGCGATCCTGCTCGCCTATATCATCGCCATCGCCCAGCTACCGGACATCAAGCGCGTGTTCATGTATCACGGCGCCGAGCACAAGACGATCAACGCCTACGAGGCGGGCGCGGAGTTGACACCCGCGTCGGTCAAGCGCCACAGCCTGCTCCACCCGCGCTGCGGCACCGGCTTCCTCCTCATCGTCATGGTCGTCTCGATTTTCGTCTTCGGCTTCCTCGGCCGCCCCGACTTCGTTGTCCGCGTTGCCTCGCGCATCCTGCTCATCCCGGTCATCGCCGGGATCGCCTACGAAGTCATCCGGCTGAGCGCCAAATACTATGGAAAGTATCTCCTGGTGCGCGTCATCATTACGCCGAGCCTCCTACTCCAGAAGCTGACGACGCGCGAGCCGGACCTGAGCCAGATCGAGGTCGCCATCACCGCCCTGAAGCACGTCTTGGCGGCCGAGGGCCTGCCCCAGCCGGTCGCCTCGGAAGACGATGCCCAGCCGCGCGCGGCGATCGCGGCCTAGGCGGGCAAGAGGAGCGTATGCCGCATAGCGTGGCCGGACAGATCGCTCTCATCACCGGCGGCGGGCGCGGGATCGGGCGCGCGACGGCCGAGATGCTGGCAGCCGCCGGCGCCTCGGTCGCCGTCTCCGCCCGCAGCTCGCACCAGGTGCACGCCACGACGGAGGCGTTGCAGGCCCTCGGCGCAGACGCCATCGGCATCGTCGCCGATGTGGCGGTCGCCGACGACGTGCGCCGCCTGGTGGACCAGGTCATCGAGGTGTTCGGCACCGTGGACATCCTGGTCAACAACGCCGGCACCCTCGCCCCCATCGGCATGGCGTGGGAGGTGGACCCGGACGAGTGGGCGTACAACATCGGCACGAACCTCGTCGGCGCGTACCGCCTGTGCCACGCCGTCGTCCCGCTCATGATCGAGGAGGGCGGCGGGCGCATCATCAACGTCTCGACGGGCGCGGCGCGGCGCGTGAACCCCGGCTGGTCGGCCTACGCGGCCGCGAAAGCGGGCCTGGACCAGTTCACCCGCGTCCTGGCCGCCGAGGTCGCGCCCCACGGCATCTGCGTCAACGCCATCTATCCTGGGGTGACGGACACCCGCATGCAGGCCGACATCCGTACCCTGTCCCCGGAGCAGTTCCCGAACGTGGACCGCTACCGCCAGCTCCACGCCGAGGGCCGCCTGCGCGACCCCCGCGAGCCGGCCGAGCTAATCTTCTGGCTGTGCACGTCGGCAGCGCAGGATGTCACCGGCGAGGTCTTCGACATCAACGAAGCGTCGGTGCGCGAGCGCGTCGCGCGCGACCTGAACCGCCCGCTCCTGCCCGGCCCGGAGCGGTGATCTCCGCCCGACAATGGCCCGCCCGATGGTCAACCATCGGGCTACGAAATGCAAGCCCGAGGGGCTAAATCCGCACTGCCAGCCTCCCAGGCTTCCATTCCGTAGCCAGGCGGCTTCAGCCCCTGGCGCACGACCGTCAAACAGTTGGTTTCCAAACCCGAAGACCGCTGCCTTCGGGTTCTCTTGACCGTCGTCAACCCGATCTACGAAAGGACCCACGCCCATGGCCTACGAGCACGTGCAGCTTCCGGAGAGTGGCGAGAAAATCCGATACGAGAACGACACGCTCATCGTCCCCGACCATCCGATCCTGGGTTACTTCGAGGGCGACGGCATCGGCCCCGACATCACCCGGGCGTCGCTGCGCATCTGGGATGCGTCGGTCGAGAAAGCATACGGCGGCCAGCGCAAGATCGCCTGGATGCAGCTCTACGCCGGCGAGCAGGCCTACGACATCTACGGCGACTACTTCCCGAAGGAGACGCTCGCCGCGCTCCGTGAGGTCGTCGTCTCCATCAAAGGCCCGCTGACGACCCCGGTCGGCGGCGGCTTCCGCAGCCTCAACGTCGCCCTGCGCCAGGAGCTGGACCTGTACGCGTGCGTCCGCCCGGTGCGCTACTTCCCGAACATCCCCAGCCCGCTGCGCCACCCGGAGAAGGTGGACGTGGTCATCTTCCGTGAGAACACCGAGGATGTCTACGCGGGCATCGAGTACAAGGCGGGGACGCCCGAGGCGCAGAAGGTCGTGGACTTCCTGGAGAAGGAGCTGGGCGCCCACTTCCTGAGCAACAAGAACGTTGGCATCGGCATCAAGCCCATCAGCGAGTTCGGCTCCAAGCGCCTCATCCGGAAGGCCATCCAGTATGCCGTTGACAACAACCGCAAGAGCGTGACGTTCGTCCACAAGGGCAACATCCAGAAGTTCACCGAGGGCGCGTTCCGCAGCTGGGGCTACGAGCTGGGCAAGGACGAGTTTGGCGATGTGACCATCACCGAAGACGAGCTCTGGTCGCAGTACAACGGCAAGCAGCCGGCGGGCAAGATCGTCCTCAAGGACCGCATCGCCGACATCATGTTCCAGATGATGCTCCTGCGCCCGGACGAGTTCGACGTCATCGCGACGCCGAACCTCAACGGTGACTACCTCTCGGACGCCATCGCGGCCGAGGTGGGCGGCGTCGGTATCGCCCCCGGCGGCAACATCGGCGACGGCCTGGCCGTGTTCGAGGCGACCCACGGCACCGCGCCGAAGTACACCAACCTCGACAAGGTGAACCCCGGCTCGCTGCTGTTCTCCGGCGTCATGATGCTCGACTACATCGGCTGGAAGGAAGCGTCCAACCTGATCATCGAGGCATACACCGAGACGGTCAAGGATAAGATCGTGACCTACGACTTCGCGCGCCAGATGGAGGGCGCGACCGAGGTCAAGACCTCCGAGTTCGCCACGGCGATCATCGAGCGCATGGACCGCGTCCTCCAGCGCGCGTAGTACCAGACGCTGTTCGCGTGTCATTGCGAGGCGGGCTTTGCCGCCGAAGCAATCTCGCGGTCGGCGATAGCAACCCGATTGCTCGGGTAGACCCTCTGATGCGAGGGCGAGAGATTGCTTCGCTGCGCTCGCAACGACAGCCGTAAAGCTCCACCAAACGCTTCGCCCCCGGTTCACGCCGGGGGCGTTCTTCTTCCCTCACCCCCGCCCCTCTCCCATTTTGGGAGAGGGGAGAAGACGTGCGTCTGCCCCCCCTTCTCCCGTTCTGGGAGAAGGGGCTGGGGGATGAGGGACGCGCTGCCGTTGGCATTCCCCCGCCGACGCGGCTATACTTTCGCCGTTCCGACCAGCCTTTGATACGCGGGTGAAAGTGCCTATGAGAATGCAGATTGTGTCGCGGGTTGTGGCGACGGTGGCCCTGGCCGCGCTGGCCGTTGCCCTGGCGGGCGCCGCGACGGCGCAGGCGCAGGAGGGGGCGCCCAAGCCGTTCATCTTCCCCTTCGCCGGGCCGCCCGGCCCGAACTCCTGGCTGTTCGGCCAGCCCTACGGCAACACGACCTTCGCCTACCGCAGCCGCCTGGGCGACTACCGCATGGGCCAGGGCCTCCACTTCGGCATTGACATCAGCGCCAAGTGCGGGACGCCCGTCCTGGCGGTCGGCGACGGCGTCGTGGCCGACGTGGACAACGTCTACGGCTATGGCTCCGGGCCGCACAACATCATGATCAACCACCCCAACGGCTACGCCTCGCTCTACGGCCACCTGCTCCAGCGCCCGACCCTGGCGCCGGGGACGCAGGTCAAGCAGGGGCAGGTCGTGGGGCTGTCCGGCGACCCGGACGCGACGTGCTACTCGCGCCCGCACCTGCACCTGGAAATCCGCGACGCGAGCCACCGCCACGCCTACAACCCGCTCAACTTCATTGACATGGACTGGGACGCCATCTCGCTGTACAACGCGTTCGCCCGCGCCTGGCAGCGCAACCTGGACGACCCGCGCGAGTGGACGGACCCGCTGGACCAGCCGGACACGACGTTCGGCGGCCCGCTGCTGAACGACTTCGCGCGCCCCTGGCCGCCGTGATTCTCCCGCGAATGGAATAGGAACGCAAAGGCGCTAAGACGCAAAGACGCAAAGAGAAATAGGTCTTCAGTCTCTTGGCGGCGTTGCGCCTTAGCGCCTTTGCGTTGCAGAACTCTTTGAGGAGACGCCATGCAAATCCTTGAGTCCATCGGCGAGCCGCGCGTCGTCGTCCTGCACCCGGACGACGACGTTGCCATCGCGCGCACGCCCCTGGTCGTCGGCCGTCCGTTCACGGCGAACGGACGCGGGGCGGTGGTGGCACGGGAGACCGTGCCCGTCGGCCACAAGATCGCCCTGCGCGCCATCCCGGCCGGCGCCCCCGTCCACCGCTACGGTCAGGTCATCGGCTTCGCCACGGTGGATATTGCCCCCGGCGCCCACGTCCACACCCACAACCTCGGCGTCGCCGACCTGGAGCGGGACTATGCCTTCGGCGTGGACCGCCACCCGCTGCGCCTCGTTCCCCAGGACGAGCGGCGCACGTTCCAGGGCTACGTCCGCCACGATGGGCGCGTCGGGACGCGCAACACCATCGCCGTCATCGCGTCCGTGAACTGCTCGGCGTACACGACGCGGCGCATCGCCGAGCGGGCGCGGGCCGAGCTGTTGCCAGACTTCCCCTTCGTGGACGATGTCGTGGCGCTGACGCACAAGAACGGCTGCGGGACGCGCTTCGGCGGGCCGGAGATCGCCATGCTCCAGCGCACGCTGGCCGGGTTTGCCCGCCACCCGAACGTCGCCGGCTTCGTCCTGGTGAGCCTGGGCTGTGAGATCAACCAACTCGCCCCGCTCATCGAGTCGCAGACGCTCTACATGCCGGGCGAGGAGCGCCGCCTCCCGCCGATGGTGATGCTCCAGGAGGAGGGCGGCGTGGCGGCGACGGTCGAGCGCGGGCTGGACGCCGTCGCCCATCTGCTGCCCGTCGCCAACCGCGCCCGGCGCACGACGGTGGACGCCTCGGCGCTGAGCGTGGCGCTCCAGTGCGGCGGGAGCGACGGCTGGTCGGGCATCACGGCCAACCCGGCGCTGGGGTACGCCTGCGATCTGATTGTGGAGCAGGGGGGAACGGTCGTGCTGTCGGAGACGCCGGAGATCTACGGTGCGGAGCACCTGCTGACGCGGCGGGCAGTGTCGCCGGTGGTGGGGCGGACGCTCATCGAGCGCATCGAGTGGTGGCAGGATTATACCGGGCGCAACGGCTTCGAGATGGACAACAACCCGACGCCGGGCAACAAGGCCGGCGGGCTGACGACGATCTACGAGAAGTCGCTAGGCGCGGTGGCGAAGGCGGGCACGTCGCCCCTGGTCGAGGTCTTGGAGTACGCCTACCCAATCCGACAACGTGGCTTCGTCTACATGGACACGCCCGGCTACGACCCCGTGTCGGTGACGGGGCAGGTGGCCGGCGGCTGCAACATCGTCGCGTTCACCACCGGGCGGGGAAGCTGCTTCGGCTTCAAGCCTGCGCCGAGCATCAAGATCGCCAGCCACAGCGAGATGTACGCGCGCATGCTGCCCGACATGGACGTGAACGCCGGGCGCATCCTCGATGGGGCGACGATCCAGGAGGTCGGCCAGGAGATCTTCGACTTGCTGCTGCGCGTCGCCAGCGGCGAGGCGTCGAAGAGCGAAGCGCAGGGCATCGGCGAGGACGAGTTCAACCCCTGGATCATCGGCGCCACAATGTAGGTTCGGCCCCTCACCCACAAGAGGAGAGGGGGAGAAGACACTACTATAGCCGCGCGACGGCCTTGCCGAGTTTCTTGCGGAAACTCTCGCCGACGATGGACTCCCACACTGGGGCGAACGTCGCGTAGTAGTGCATCTCGGCGTCGGCCCGCGCCTGGAGATAGTCCTGGACGGCGGGCAGCTCGCGCCCCTTGTGCCTCTGCTGCGTCAGAAACTCCCCCAACGTGCTCATGCTGACGTGGGCGTCGTGCAACTCGCCCAGGTGGTCCTGCATTGCGGTCACGGCGTTCACCAGGAGGTCGGCATTTGGCCCCAGGTCCTCGGCGAAGAACTCTAGCGTGTAACGCAGGCGCTTGCTGTGGATCCGCAGCTGGTGCAGCACCTCCACCGGAGCGTTGGCGACCACGCGGTCGAAGGCGCGCACCTCCGCGAAAGCGTCCCAGATGGCGGCGGGCGCCAGGTGGCGCACCAGGATCGGCTGCACCTCGTCCTCCGCCGTCTTGAGCGCGCCCTTGCCCGGTGTCTCGACGAAGTCCGTGAAGTGGGCGATGAAGCGCTTGTAGGCGCCGCCGTCGAGCCAGGCAATGAGCTTCTTGCGCGCCTTGTCGCGCCGCTTGCGCCAATGCTCCGTGAGCGGCTCCAGTCCGACCCGCGCCTCCGCCGGCAATGTCTCGGCGTACTCGTCCACGTGCGCCAGAGCCACGTCCAGGTCGCGCACCCGGCCCAGCGCCCGCGCCGTGTCGGCCAGGTCAGCCTCCAGGTCGCGCACGACCCTCGCCTTGTAGTACGGGGCGAACATCTTGAGGGCGGCCCGCATCCGCCGCGTCGCTACGCGCATCTTGTGCACCGCCTCGATGTCGGCGCCCTCGCGCGCGCCATCCTCCTCCTTCAGCATCCGCTGGAAGTGGAAGGCGAGCACCTTGCGCCCCGCCTCGGCCATCGGGTCGTCAGGCTCGACGCCCGGGCCGCCCTTCTTGTCGGGCTTTTCGGCGTCGTCCTTGTCGTCGGCGTCGTCCTTGTCGGCGTCGGCCTGTTGCGCCAACGCCACACGCGCCAGCGCCTCTGCTTTGAGGTCGTCGGGCGCGTCGTCCGGGTCGCGCTGTTCGCCCGCTGCCGGCCCCACCTGGGCCGCCAGCTTGTCCACGCCGCCCTGCCCCAGGTGCAGCCGCATGCCGCGCTCGAACTTCGACATCGGCTCCGGCGTGACGCCGGGCAGTTGCCCCACGGCTGTGGCGAGGATGTTCAGGTCATGCGGCGTGCCGAACTGCACGAGTTCGATCTCTAGCTCTCGTACCGGCTCGCTCTGCTCGCCGGCCGTGATCGTTCCCTGGTCCAGGCTCCACTCGGCAACCACATTGTCGTCGCGGTACACCAGCCGCACTTGCCGCGCCTGGCGCACGGTGAACAACTCGCGCAAGGGCGTGTCCTGGGTCAGCCGGACGGCGACATCCCGCGTCTCGCTCGGCGGCCAGGTCTGCGGCCGCCAGCCGTCCTCCCCCACCTCGGTCTCCAGCTCCTCGCGGGTGTGGATGGCGCTCGTGGTCGGCGTCAGAGACTTGAGGGTAGCAATCATGCGCCCCTCCCGCTGGCGCAGCCGCGCCGCGTACCCGCCCTGGACGATGTCCATGTGCGACGTATCCACGTAGTGGTCGAGATCGTAGCGCGTGCGGGCCGGGCCGAGGGTGTAGCCGGCGATCTCGTGCAGGTTGGCGGCGGCCTCGATCCCTTCTTCGGTCAGGGTGAACTTGGCTTCAACTTCCATTATCCCTCCCACCTTCTCCCTCTCTCATGGGGAGAGGGAATTCGCGCGACTGCTCCGCTAACCGTCTTCAGACCGGAGCGGCGACGCTCTCCACGATCTCGACGCTGCGCCCGTAAGCCTTGCGGAACAAGTCGCTGTTGCGGCTCGCCTCCCACACCTCGATGCTGGCGTCGCCGCGCGCCAGCGCCTCGATCTGCACCCAGTCCTCGCCGGTGTGGACGCGCACGTCGGCGACCACGCCGGTCTTGCCGCGCTCCAGGAACTCGGCCAGGCGCAGCAGCGCCGCCAGCCGCTCGACGCGCGTGTCGTCGCCGGCCTCCAGCGCCCCGGCCAGCCCCTCGAAGGTCACGCCGCCGCGGCGGTGATTGCGGGCGAGTAGGGCGATGAGGGCGACTTCGCGGTGCGACCAGCCGAGCATGGGCGAATTCAGGATGATGTACTGGGAGTGCATTTGGTGGTCCCAATAATCTATCAGCATGCCCACGTCGTGCAGCCAGGCGGCCGCGCTGAGGATGTCGCGCTCGAACGCGCCGTAGCCGTGTACCGGCTGGAGCTGGTCGAACAGCGACAGCGCCAGGCGGCGCGTGTGGGCGAAGTGGGGCAGGTTGCCGCCGTAGAGGTACAGGAGATTCTGGATGCCGAACTCGCGCACGTTGTCCAGGAGCGGCGGGGCATCGTTCGCCGCGCGATCCGTTGTGGGCAGCGACAGGAATCGCTCGTAGAACAGCCCCTCGCGGATGCCCTGGTTGGACACGGTCAGGCTCGTGTGCCGCCCGGCGTTCATGATCTGCTGCAACACGATCGCGCCGCCGAGCAGCACGTCGGCGCGATCCTTGCTCAGGCCGGGGATGTTCATGCGCTGGGCGATGGTTTGGCCGCGCAGCTGGTCCACCAGGCGGTCCACCGCCGCTTTGCTCAGGACATAGCCGTGCAGGTGGTTGACGCCGGGCTGGCGGACGGCGCGGTCAATCTTCGCCAGGGCGCGGATCGTCCCGCCCATGCCGACCATCGCCGGGCCGCCGAGCCAATCGAAGTCCTTGATCTGCGCGTTGACGTGATCCATCAGGGCGTTGACCTCGCTCTTGCGCGGCGGGTCGCCTTTGAGGAAGCGCTCCGAGGTGCGCACCGAGCCGAGCGGCAGGCTGCGGGCCTGCACGAGCTGCCGCCCGGCGACCTGGGTCATCTCGGCGCTGCCGCCGCCGATGTCTACGACCAGGCCGTCGGTAAACTGGAGGCTGTTCACGGCGGCGACATAGCCGTAGTACGCTTCCTCTTCCCCCGTCAGCAGCCGCGGCGTCAGACCGGTCTCCGCCTCCAGGCGGCGCAGGAACGCCGGGCCGTTCACGGCGTCGCGGCTGGCGGCGGTGGCGACGCACAGGATGTCGCTGACGCCGTTGACGTCGCTGAAGCGCTTGAACAGGCGCAGCGCCTCGATGGCGCGGCGCATCGGCTCGGCGCGCAGAACGCCGCCCTCGTCCATGCCTTCGCTGAGGCGCACCTGCTCGCGCACGGCGTCCTCAATGCGGAAGGCGCGGCCGGGCACGTAGCCGTAGATGACCAGGCGCGTCGTGTTCGAGCCGAGGTCAATGATCGCCACCTGCTGCATGCCGGGCGGCGCATAGGTCCACTTCGCCATCGTCACTTCGTTCATCGTCTCACCAGTCCCTTGACACGTCCCATCCCTTGTCATACACTCACACTAACCAGTATCCCAGGAGACGGACTATGCAGCTGTATTTCCTACGCCACGGCATCGCGGTTGACCACGGCGCGTCCGGCTATGAGGAGAACGACGACGCGCGGCCCCTGACCCCGGAGGGCATCAAGCTCGCCAGGGAGGTGGCGCTGGGCCTCAAGACCCTCGTCAAGCCGGACATCATCCTGACCAGCCCCCTGCCCCGCGCGACTCAGACGGCGGAGATCGTCAGCAAGCGCCTCAAGACCCCGTGCATCGAGACCCCGTTCCTCGGCCTCGACTTCGACCTCGACCGGCTGCACATGGCCCTGGCGCCGGTGATGGGCGGCGTCCCCCTCGACGGCAAAGTGATTCTCGTCGGCCACGAGCCGAGTTTCAGCGAGACCATCGGCATGCTCGTCGGCCCCGGCCTGCGGCTCACGCTGAAAAAGAACGGCCTGGCGCGGGTGGACGTCGACTCGCCGACGCCGTCCGTCGGCCAGGGGACGCTGCGCTGGCTGCTCACGCCGTCGCAGCTCAGCCGCCTGGCGTGATGGGCAAAATCGTTGGACCGCGAAAGTCCCGAAAGGGCGCGAAAGGCGCGAAAAGGAGTCGGCTGGTTGCCTAGGGATAGTATAGCATAGACGCCAAGCGGCGGGTGAACGGGGAGGAGACCCTACTCAACCCAGTTGATACTGTGCCGTTTTCGCTCCTTGACAGCTCTCAATGGCGCGTGTATCTCGAAGGCTACTTCCAGGCGGCCGGCGCCGCACAGCCTGAGATCGAAGCCGCCATCCTGTTCGCCGTCATTGACGGCATCTCCCAGCACTACGCCCTCGACCCCGCGCGCTACCCTCTCGACGCCGTCGAGGATGCCCTGGTGCGTCGTTACGCGGGCCGGGGCTAAGCGAACGCGCCGGCCCTGGCCCACGCCGCGGGATCCCTGGCGTGGTTCAGCATCAACACCGAGCCTTGATCTCCGGAGGAACGCATGACCCTGGACGTCCGCCACGCCGACTTGAACGCCCTGATGGGCGAGGCCCGCCGCATCGCCGCCGATGTTAACACGCAGTACGGCGCTCTGTCTGTTGAGCAGCTTAACTGGAAGCCCAACGCCGAGGCGTGGAGCATCGGCCAGAACCTGGACCACATCGTCACCGCCAATGCCACGTATTTCGCCACACTGGCTGATGTGGCGGCCGGGCGCAAGGTGGCGCACGGCTGGGAGCGCGTGCCGGTGCTGCCGGGCGTGACCGGCCGGCTGATGGTCTGGGGGCTGGACCCCAAGGCGGCGCGCAAGATGACCGCGCCGCAGGTGTTCCAGCCGAGCCAGACCGACGTGCCGGGCGACATCGTCGCCACCTTCCTGCAGCAGCAGGCGGAGTTGCTGTCGTACATGGAGCGGACGCGGAGCGAACGCGCCCTCAAAACGGTCATCACGTCGCCGGCGTCCTCGTTCGTGACCTATAGCGTCCTCGACGCCTACCGCATCATCATCGTCCACGAGCAGCACCACCTGGTCGGCGTCGAGCGCCTCGCCCACCTGCCCCCCTTCCCGCCAACAACCTGAATGTCGTAGGAGTCTTAAGACCCTCACCTCGGCCCCTCTCCCCCTGCGCAGGCAATTTCCTTGACGCGGCGATTTCCGGTGATATAATCGGCGTGTCCCCCAAATCGCTTCAGTGACGATACGATTACACGGAGGGTATCTACAATGAGACGGAGTGTCATTCGTTGGTTAGGGGTCGTCGCGGTCCTGGCCTTGCTGCTGGCCGCCGCCGCGACCGCCAGCGCTCAGCCGCCATCGCCCGGCGCCAGCGTCGGCGACGAAGCGCCGACCGCGCCGAAAGCCCCGCAGGGCTTTGACCCGGCCAAGTTCGTTCCCCAGCGTTACATTGTTCAACTTAAGGACCCGCCCGTCGCCAAGTACAACGGCGGCATCCCCGGCTTCAAGGCGACCTCGGCCGAGGCGACGGGCCAGAATAAGCTCGACACCAGCGACGCGGCCGCCAAGGCGTACACCGCGTTCCTGCAGACGCAGCAGAAGGCGGCCGCCGACAGCATCAGCAAGATCGCGCCGGACGCCAAGGTGCAGTACACCTACCAGGTGACGTTCAACGGCATGGCCGTCAAGATGTCGGCGGAGCAGGCGAAGGCCGTGCGCAAGCTGCCGAACGTCGTGGCCGTCAGCCCCGAGCGCGCCTACCACCTGGACCTCTTCTCCAGCGTCAACTGGATTGGCGCGCCGACGATGTGGGCGTCCCTCGGCGGCGAGGCGAAGGCGGGCGAGGGCGTTAAGGCCGCTGTGATTGACGGCGGCATCTACGTCCGCTACGAGGGCGGCAATTACGTTGGCAACGCCTGCTTCAACGACACAGGCTACACCGCGCCGCCCGGCTACCCCAAGGGCGACACGCGCTTCACCAACAACAAGGTCATCGTCGCCCGCGCGTACTTCCGCCCCGAGGACCCGCCCGTCCCCGGCGACGAACTGCCCATCCCCGGGGTCAAGGAAGCGACGAACCACGGCACGCACGTCGGCGGCATCGTCGCGTGCAACGCCGGGACGCAGGCCACGTTTGCCAACGTGACCGAGACCATCCAGGGCGTCGCCCCGCGCGCCTACCTTCTGAACTACCGCGTGTTCTATCACAGCGGCAATCCGGAGTGGGACGGCAGCGCACTGGATCCCGAGCTGATGCTGGCCTTCGAAGACGTGGTCAAGGACGGCGCCGACGTCGTCAACAACTCCTGGGGCAGTGATGAACCTGCCCTCCTTCCGGGGAATTCACCTCTAGAGAAGGCGATTGACGCCGCCGTGGATGCAGGCGTGACCGTCGTCTTCTCTAACGGCAACAACGGCCCGGACCCGGCGACGGCAGGCTCGCCGGCGTACCTGCCGAAGGTCATCGCCGTGGGCGCGAGCACGAAGCCCCAGGATATCCTCAGCGGCTTCGTGGACGTGACCGCCCCGCAGCCTGTCCCGTCGAACCTGACAGGAAGCCCGTATGGCAGCGCCCAGTTCGGCCAGCCTATCATCACCTTGCTCGGCCCAGACCCCTACGTGCCGATTGAGAAGGTGGACAGCACAGGTTCGACGCTGGCCTGCGGCGACCCCAACAACAACATACCGCTCGGCTCGCTGACGGGCAAGATTGCGCTCATCCAGCGCGGCACGTGTAACTTCAGCCTCAAGGTCTGGAACGCGCAACGCGCCGGCGCGGTCGCGGCGATTGTCTACAACCATGCGGCCGGCGGCGACAGTCTCATCAACATGGCGAGCGGCACGCATGGCGCGGACGTGACCATCCCATCAGCCTTTGTCGGCCACACGATGGGCACGAACATGGTCAGCTTCTACAACGCTCATCCGGGTGAGACGACGGTTCAGGTTGACCCCAACGGGCGCGTCGTGGATGTCACGCCGGATGTCATGGCGAGCTTTAGCTCGCGCGGGCCAAGCACTGCCCAGGCCATCAAGCCTGACGTCACCGCCCCTGGCGTCAATATCCTGTCGGCGGGCTTCGCCAACGCCGACTACCCGCAGAGCCTGACCGGCTTTGCTCAGGCGTCCGGCACCAGCATGGCCGCTCCTCATGTCGCCGGCGCGGCGGCGCTGCTCAAGCAGCTCCACCCAACCTGGAAGCCGTGGCAGATCAAGTCGGCGCTCATGAGCACTGCCAAGACCGCCGGCGTCACGAACAGCGACAGCAAACCGGCCGGTGTCATGGACATGGGCGCGGGCCGCATTGACCTGACCAAGGCCGGCGCGCCCGGCCTGGCGTTCGACGTACCCAGCGTCAGCGGCGGCGTCATCCGCGCCGGCGCGACGCACCACATGACCGTCCAGGCGTCCGACCTGACCGGCGCTGCGAGCGCGTGGAGCCTGTCGGTCACGCAGACGGGGAGCGCGTTCAGCGTCGCGCCGAGCACGCTCAACGTCGCGGCCAACGGCGCGGCCAGCTTCACCGTCACCATCGCATCGGCCGCTGACACGGCGGCGGGGCCGTACGAAGGCATGCTCATGCTGAGCAACAGCGCGACGGGCCAGACGCTCCACATCCCGCTGTGGACCCGCGTTGCGCCGCCCTCGACGCTCAAGGACGTGTTGCTGATTGACGACGACGCCTCGTCGGTCGCCGCGAAGTATCCCAACGTCTCGGAGGTGTACACCAGCACCCTCCAGGCGCTGGGCGTGAGCTACGACTACATGGACATCGGCGAGGAGGCCTTCCCATCGCTGAACAACCTGTACACGTACAAGGCCGTGATCATCTTTACGGGTGAGAATGACGGCTTCGCCACCAGTGGGTTCTCGACCACCGACCTGAACCGTCTGATGCAGTGGATGAGCGACGGCGGGAATCTGGTGGTCGCGGGCCAGAACATGGCCGAGACCTACCATACCGGAAGCGGCACGAAACTGACCGCCTGGGGCGCATTGTACAACAACTTCCTCGGCCTCGTCCTCGCCAACCCGGACCTGTACGGCGGCGCCATGCCGCCCAAGCCATCCGCCAACGGCACGGGGCCGATGTCTGGGATGCAGCTCGGCCTGGTTCCGTACCCGGCGGGCAGCAAGCTCAGCGTCGAGGCCAGCGAGGTCTACACAGATCGCAACGGCTACAACGCCGAGGCCACGACGCGGCCGCTGTTCCACCCGCTCGGCGTGAGCGTGCCGGCAGGCGTCAACATCGCCTGGAGCCGATCTTCCGATCCGACCCTCGAGT
Organism: Anaerolineae bacterium; assembly: GCA_046328525.1. GTDB lineage: Bacteria > Chloroflexota > Anaerolineae > Epilineales > JAHCIE01 > JBDHWG01. The sequence goes on along the minus strand of JAXLWK010000010.1, from coordinate 21,388 downwards.
CGCCGGCGCAGAAGTACCTGTACCGCAACATCTCGATGGGCTTCGGCCTGGAGAACATTGACAACGCCGCCGGCCTCGCCACTCAGCAGCAGGTGATGGGCAAGGCGCTGAGCTGGATCGCTGATACGGTCTCGGTGAGCCTGTCGGCCTCGACCGCCAGCCAGTTCTCCCCCACCACCCTGACCGCCTCCGCCACCTCCTCCGGCGGCGCGGCCATCACCCAGTATCGCTGGGACTTCGGCGACGGCTCTCCCATCCAGACCACCACCGCTGCCTCCGTCCAGCATACCTACACCTCCACCCGCCCCGCCACCGCCCACGTCGAGGCCATGGACGCCCTCGGCCACACCGCGGTCGCCTCGGCGGTCATCAACCCGACGCCGTACCAGTGCCCGCTCAATGACCCCAACGCCGTCTGCAACGGCTTCGTGCTGGTGCGGGCGTTCATTGACTACGGCTGCAACGTCTTCTGGACCCCTGGTGACACCCCCCTCGTCGGCACGACGCTGATGCTGGCGATGCCGGACGGGACGACGAAGACGACGACGGTGGACAGCGCGGGGAACGCGATCTTCACCGGCGTGACGCTGCCGCCGCAGACATCGGCGACGCTGACGGCGGACAGTCCGGTGCAGCCGACGTGGATCGGGGCGCAGGGGCTGACGCTGAACTCGTGCCCGAACAGCCCGACGAGTGTGACGCTGACGCCGAGCAGCTTCAACCGGGGCCAGGCATACGAGGACTTCCGCTGGAACGTGGCGCGGTAGGCGCGACGATGACCCGTCGGGGTAGGTTTGAAACCTGCCCCTACGCAGCGGACCCCCTCTCCTTGTGGACGAGGGGGGTGAGATGAGATGGCACACGCGCAGGCCCGCCAGGAATGGCGGGCCTGTTGCTATACGAGTGGATGCCCGGCGCGCTTTCGTCTTGCAGGATGCGCCGTCGGCAGGGAGGCTACTCAAAACACAGCCCGCCTACTGCGCAAACGGCAGGCCCGCCTTCTGGATGTACTCGTCGCCGAGCAGTCGCAGCTCCACCGTCCACGTCCGCCACGGCTGGTCCGTGCCCGGCTTGAGGCCGTCCTTGTCGAACTCCGGATGGTACTCCATGATGCCCGCCTGGAAGCGCTGCGTCCACAGATCGCCGCGCTTTGTCGGCTCCTCCATCGGGTAGCCGAACGTCGTCTCGCGCCCGTACCTGTCGAAGAAGCTCTTGAAGCCGGTGCGCGTCCCGTCCGCCGCGACGTTGCTGACGGCGTGGCCCAGGCCCTGCGGCCCTTTCGGGAAGTACCAGCGATCCTCGGTGTTCGGGCCGTCGGCGGGCGTGGCCGGCGCGGCCGCCTCGGTGAGAATCTCGGTCAGCAGGCGGCGCTGGATGCGGAAGGGCGGCGGGTTCTCCGGATGCCACTCCAGGACGGCGCGCTGGAAGTACTGCACGCACTGCCTGTCGTCCAGCGGGTCCACCATGACGGAGCTGCGCGGATAGCCGAAAATGCTCAGCCCGCCGTTGGCCTGGTAGAAGTCGAGCCACGCGCCGCTGACGGTGTAGCCCGTCTCGGACTTCCAGCCGGCCTGGCCCAGGCCCGGCGCGCCAAAGCAGGCGTCCACCTCGCGCGGCAGTCCGGCGTCGGCGCTCTCGCCGGCCTGGGTGAGAATGACGGGAGCGCCGCCGATCATGTAGATCGTCGGGTCACGCGAGTCGGTGTTGTGCGTCGCCGGGGCCAGGTCGAGCTTGTAGCCGCCGGCGGTCTGCCCCAGGGTGACCGGCTTGCCGAGCCGGTCCACGGCGCTGACCGGCTTGTCCGTCGGGATGAACACGCTGAGCGGCTGGGGCGAGGTGTTCCAGACGACCGTGACGAGGCTGTCGCCGCGCTGCATGCGCACGCCCACCAGGCGCGACGGCCAGATGAACTGCCAACGGTCGTTGGCCGAGCTTAGGACGGCCTGCGTCTGGGCATTCGACGGCGGGAAGGTCGAGCCGCCCCAGAACAGCGTCGCGTTGGTCGCGCCGCCGAACTGCTGCGCCGCCGTCTGATAGGCGAGATACGCCGGGCGCACGCTGCCGTCGTCCCGCACCAGGCCCCAGTGCACGCCGTTGTCGGAGCCTTCGTCGCGCATCTTGTACACCTCGAAGCGCTCGACGCCGGCGGCTCGCGCCAGGGCCGTCGCCTGGATCACCCACGCCGCCTGCTCCTGGAGGCTGGCGCGCTGGTAGTTGCGCTCCAGTTTGCCCGCCGGGTCGTCGTAGGGGACGACGTTGGCTTCGCCGATCCAGATGGGCTTGTCGAGGCCGTAGGCCGCCAGGACGCGGCGGTACAGCATCGGCTCGGCGTAGGCGTTGAGTGGGTTGCCATAAGCGTGCACCATGATGCCGTCGAAGAACCAGTTGTTGGCCGCCGCCTCGGGGTCCTTCGCCAGGGCGGCGAGGACATCCTGCATGAACAGCGGCCGCCTGGCTTCCTTGTCGAACCAGAACGCCATGCCCGCCATGTTGACGCGCGCTTTCGGATTGGCGGCCTTCACCGCCTGATACCCGACCTTCAGCAGGCGGGCGTACTCGGCGGGCGTGCCCTCCCAGAAGGCGTGGCCGTTGGAATCGTAGACGTCCGGCTCGTTCCAGATGATCCACGTGTCGACAGAGCCTTTGTACAGGCCCGCCAGGCGGTACATGAAGTTGCCGAAGTAGTTCTCCGGGTCATTCCAGGGCTTGTCCAGCCCCTTCGGCACGCCGCGCGGCCCCTGGCGGTGGTCGGCGACGGCCCACTGCGGCGTGTCCACGACAACGCCGACGACCTCGATACCGCGCGCTTTGTCGGCCTGGACAGTCTCCGGCGGGAAGTTGCGCTCGACGAGTACGTCGGTGGGCTGCAAGGGCTGGAGCGTGGACCAGCTATAGACGAGGCGCTCCCAGCGCACGCCGGCGGCCTGCGCTTTGTCGGGCGCGGAGACAGCCTGGACGACGCCGAAGAACGGGTCGGCCTGGGTTACTGCGGCGAGCGGGGGCGGGTCAATATCCGATGGGGAACGCGGGTCGGCGGCGAGGGCAGCCTGTGGGACGAGGGTGAGGGCTAAGAATACAAGGGCAACCGCGAGCCGTCGCCCCACGAGAGTGTGAGTACGCATGCGTCTCTCCTGGACGGCGGATGTTCCAGAGCAATTCTAGTCGCTTCTGCCAGATATGCCAGACGCGGACGCCGCCGCCTCTGCCGGGGCGAGCGCCTGCTTGCGCACCACGAGCCAGTCTACCAGGGGCGTCGTCATGAGCGTGGTCGTGAGGGCCATGATCACCATCATGGTGAACAGCGTCGGCCCGATGACGCCGATCTCCAGGCCGACGGTGAGAACGATCAGCTCCACCAGGCCGCGCGTGTTCATGAGAATCCCCAGCACACCGGCGTCGTGCCAGGTGAGGCCCGTCGCGCGGCCGGCCAGCATCGCGCCGCCGAGCTTGCCGACGACGGCGACGGCGATGATGAGCAGGGTGTCCACCCACAGCTCCCACCCGCTCAGGAGGCCGATGCTCGTGCGCAGGCCGGTGAGGGCGAAGAATAATGGCAGCAGGAGCACGACCGTGAGGTCCTCCAGCTTGTCCGACAGGGTCGCCACGAAGCTGTGTTCCTTGGGCATGATCGCGCCGATGAGGAACGCGCCGAACAGGGCGTGGATGCCCAGGCTCTCCGTGACCCACGCCGACGCGAGCGTCAGCACCAGGATGAGCGCCAGGAGGCCGCGGCTGACCGTGCCGTCGCGCTGGTAGACGCGGGTGAGGCGGCGCAGCGCCGGGCGCACCGCCACCAGCATCACCGCGACGTAGATGATGGAGCCGCCGACCGTCAGCCACAGCGAGGCCGTCGCGTCCGTCGCGTGGACGAGCAGCACGACGGCGGCCAGCAGACACCACGCCGTCACGTCATCCACGGCGGCGCACGTGATGGCGAGCATCCCCAGGGGGGTGCGCAACAGCTGGCGATCGCTCAGGATGCGCGCCAGGACGGGGAAGGCGGTGATGCTCAGGGCGACGCCCATGAACACGGCAAAGTGGCTGAACCGGACATCCGGCTCGGACAGGGAGGGGTAGAGGTAGACGGCGAGGAGCGCGCCGAGGATGAACGGGGCAAGGATGCCGACCTGGCTGATGACCACGGCGGCGCGGGCGCGCTCGCGCAGGCGCTGCGGGTCCAGCTCCAGGCCGATGAGGAACATGAACAGGATGAGACCGATCTGGCTAAGGGCGCTCAGGTAGCCGAGGCTGGCCGGTGGGAAGAGGGCGGCGGAGACGTTGGGGGCGAGCCAGCCGAGGAGCGAGGGGCCGAGGAGGATGCCGGCCAGCATTTCGCCGACGACCTGGGGCTGACCCATGCGCTTGAACAGGCCGCCGACGAGGCGCGCGGCGACCAGGATGACGAGGATCTGGAGCAGAAGGAGCGGAAGATTGGGCATACACACCTATGGATGAGAAGTCCATTGTCGCAAATTGCTTGGAACAAGCACGTCTGCGAATCGTGGAAGATAGTATAATCAAGAGCAGATGGACGCAGCAACCGAGTGCTGCACGAAATACGCTTCAAGGGGACAAACGCATGACGATAATCTCGCTCGACGAGCACCCCGGGCGGTTCCGCTGGTCTGACGAGCCGGCGCGTTGGGACGCCGGCCCCCCGCTGGAGGTCACGACGCGCCCGGACACGGACTACTGGCAGCGCACCCACTACGGTTTTCGCCGCGACAACGGCCATTTCCTGTCCACCCCCGTCGGCGGCGATTTCGTCCTGACGGCGCACGTTGCCTTTGCCCCCACGGGGCAGTACGACCAGTGCGGGTTGATGGTTCGCGTGGACGCGGACACGTGGATCAAGTGCTCGGTGGAATACGAGACGCCGACCCTAAGCCGCCTGGGGTCCGTCGTGACGAACCTGGGGTTCTCCGACTGGGCGACGCAGGACGTGCCGTCTACCGTCACCCAGATGTGGTACACGATCCGGCGCGAGGGCAGCGATTTCTTGCTGGCGTGGGCCGACGACGGCCAGGACTGGCGGCAGATGCGCGTGGCGCACCTGCACACCTGCCCCGACGAGATCGAGGTCGGGTTCTACGCCTGTAGCCCCACCGGCGCGGGGTTCACCTGCCGCGTCCACGCGCTCACGCTGGACAGCGTCGAGCGCCGACAGATGTCACCTTGAAGGACACGAGGGATCTGGACTGCCGCCCCGACGCGGCCCAGATGCCTCGCTATGCTCGGCATGACAGCCCGGGCTTATTTTCAGGGGAGGCGCAATGATCAACGACAAACCGCTCTGGCTCGACGATGTGAAGGGAGACCCACTGGCGTGGCTGCTCGCGCCGGACGAGGCGAACCCCGCCGTTCGCTACTTCGCCCTGCGCGACCTATTGGACCGCCATCCCGACGACCCCGATGTCGCCGCTGCCCGCGCTGCGATCATGACGAGCGGCCCCGTCCCGGCGATCCTGGCGGCCCAGCACCCGGTCGGCTACTGGGAGCGCCCCGACTTTGGCTACGGCAAGTATCGCGGCACGCACTGGCAGATTATCTTTCTGGGCGACCTGGGCGCGAATGGGGCGGATGAGCGTGTCCGCCGCGGCTGCGAGTTCCTGCTCGACCACAGCATCGCCGCCAACGGCGCGTTCGCGTACAATCGGAACCCCGTGCCCAGCGGCGTCGTCCCGTGCCTGAACGGGAACCTCCTGCAAGCGGTGATCCGCCTCGGTTTCCTGGACGACGCCCGCGTCCAGCAGGCGCTGGATTGGCAGGCGCGGGCCGTGACCGGCGACGACGTGACCTATTTCAAGTCCGGCACGAGCGGGCCAGACTTCGCATGCGCCGTCAACAACGGCCAGCCGTGCGCCTGGGGCGCAACGAAGGCGCTGAAGGCGCTGGCCGCGGTTCCCGTCGAGCGGCGCAGCCCGGCCGTGCAGCGCGCGCTCGCCCAGGGGGCAGAGTTCCTGCTGCGCTACGACCTGGCGAAAGCCGACTACCCCACCACCGGCAACATCAGTTCGACGTGGTTCAAGCTCGGCTTTCCGTTGAGCTACTGGAGCGACGTGCTGGAAACGCTCGGCGTGCTGGTCGCGCTCGGCCACGGCGGCGACGCGCGGCTGGCCGAAGCCTATGCCTGGCTGCTGGGCAAGCAGGACGCCGGGGGGCGGTGGACGCTGGAGAACTCGCTCAACGGGAAGATGTGGGTGGACATCGAGAAGAAGGGCAAGCCGAGCAAGTGGGTCACCCTGCGCGCCCTCCGCGTCGTCAAGGGGGTGGCAGAGTCAGCGGCCGCCATGTGACCTGGCATGCGAGTGCTCCCGCTGGAGTGTCAACCCCAGCGGGAGCCGATGTTTTGATCTAGGCAAGGATGCGCCAGAAAGCTCCGGTCAGCCCGACACTCTCAAACACCGCCTCGGCCTCGGCGATGCTGCGCCCACGGTAGTCCGGGGCCATGCGGTTGTGATACCACGCCTGGGCGAGCGCCCATACCTGTTCCAGCGAAACGACCTCCCCCCGCGCCACGTTGCCAACCTGACACCAGGCGTCCACCGCTTCCTCCGACCGGAAGAACGCGATGTTGGCTCAGGTGAAGATAAGATTGTCGTACCAGCGGGCGAAGGGCAGCAGGAAGTGGACGACCGCGCCGCCCCCGACCAGCTCGCCGTGGCGGACTGCGATGCGAATGGGCGCGTCATCGTCGGCGGCGCGGGCCTCGATCTGGGCGTCGGCGCCGAGCATGGCGGCGATCCCGAAGGCATCCCAGGCGCAGTTCGCCCAGTACGCATGCCCGTTGGCGAGCACGCGGTAGGGCGTCGGGACGGCGGAGTACGGGTTTGCCATGCGAACCGCGCCGCTGGCCGGGTCGAGGAAGATGGCGTGGCGGCGGTTCAGCTCACCCAGGCGATGCTCGGCGTCCTCGAGGGAGACGCCAAAGTGGGCGGCGATGTCGGCGGCGGTCGGCGGCCGCTCCGTGTCGGTAAGGGTGCTGTAAATGAACAGGCGGACGTCCCAGAGAAGGCTTTCGTCGCTCACAGCCACCTCCTACGCCATGATGGAGACCAGGTCCCAGATGGGGCGTCCCAGGGCGACAGAGCCGGCAATGCCGATGCGGCGGCGCACCTGCTCTGGCCGCAGTCCCCTGGAGAACAGCCGCCACGCCGTGTCGTCGGTCATCGTGATGCCCGTCGCGGCATCGTCCCGCGCGCCCTGGTAGAGCGTCCAGGCGCAGTTCTCGCGCACGAGCGACCACATTCCGCTGGCGCGGCCGGTCACGCGCACGGCAATCAGCGTCCCCTCGGCGGCCTCAATGTCGCGGTAAGTGTACGGCAGGGCGCGAAGGCAGATTTGCAGCACCGGATAGAGCCAGCGGCGCTCCGCCAGCAGGGGCGCGCCCACTGCCTCGCGGATGTGCTGCTGATGGAACCACTTCTCGGTGTACTCGCGCCCAATGTCGAACCAGTTGGCGGAGGTTGCCTCGCCCGCCCACATGACACCGACGGACGACGGCGCGTCGGGTGGCAGGGAGTGGAAGAAGGTGTGCATCTGCGCGTCCGTCCGCTCGAGGAAGTCCAGCAGAAGGGGGGCGCTGATGCCCTGGGCGGCGCGCACCCAGCCTTCGTTCTGCTCGTTGATGAGGGCCGTCAGCTCGGCGGCCGTCGCCCACGTCGGGCGGCCGACGCGCCCCATCTGGTCGCGCTGGTACGAGAGGCGGCCCAGGTTGCCGCCGAGCAGGTGAGCGACGACGTCCTTGACGCACCAGCCGGCGCAGGCGGTCGGCTTTGCCCAGTCGGACGCTGGCAGCTCGCGCAGCAATGTCAGCAGCGCGTGGCTCAGGGGCGGAAACAAGGGGACGGTGTCTACTGGGAAGAGGGATTGGAGAGTCACGTGACTTTCACTTGCCGTGGTGTCTATAGGACTTCACCAGTTGAGTAGCGCGTTGGACCACAAACGCCACGAAAGGGGGCGAAAGGCGCGAAAAGGACCGTGGGGCATGTGCCTTTCGTGGTTTTCGCGATCTTTCGTGCTGTTCGTGGTCCAAAGCCCTCCCACCGCGCAAGTCCTGTTGCTGAGAGGGGCATTATACCCCGCCCGCGCGTGGATGGCAAACGAACGGTCGCCGGGTCAGGTAAGGTATTGACAATTCAGGAAATTGGGTGTATATTGGAAGTAGAGATCGGGGTTGTTCCCTGCGCCCGATTGCGCAGTTCCCCTCATCATCCAGCAGTTCTGTCTCGGAGATCCGGGGCGCTACGCAAGATGCGTGGTCGCCCCGGTTTGGCGTCCATTTGGGGTAACTGATTCGGAATAGATGGGTTACGTAGCGGTTCTAGCCAAGAGATAGAGAAAAGGGAGGAAAGCCATGAAACTTCGGATGATTTCACGCAAATGGTTGTGGCTCCTGGTGAGCGCGGGCGCGCTGGCCGTGCTGCTAGGCGTGACGGTAGCCAGCGCGGCGGAGCCCTCGGATGGTACCGTCACGCTCTGCTACGATGGCTATTGGCACTTCGTGAGGTACAACCCGTATGGCGGCCCGTGTCCCTACGGCTACCAGCCTCTGATCGTCGGACAGGGCGAGAAAGGCGACAAGGGTGACAAGGGGGATCCCGGCCCGATTGGCCCGAAGGGCGACAAGGGCGACAAGGGCTTGCAGGGCGACAAGGGCCTGCAGGGCGACAAGGGCCTAAAGGGTGACACGGGCCTGACCGGCCCGAAGGGTGACACCGGCCCGAAGGGCGACACGGGCGCGACGGGCGCGACGGGCGCGACGGGCGCCAAGGGTGACAAGGGCGACAAGGGCCTGCAGGGCGACAAGGGCTTGCAGGGCGACAAGGGCCTAAAGGGTGACACGGGCGCGACGGGCGCGACCGGCCCGAAGGGCGACACGGGCGCGACGGGCGCGACGGGCGCCAAGGGTGACAAGGGTGACCCAGGCTTGACTGGCCCGAAGGGCGACACGGGCGCGACGGGCGCGACGGGCGCAACGGGCGCCAAGGGCGACAAGGGTGACACTGGCCCGGCCGGTGTTGCGGCCACGTTCGTTGTCGTCGGCATCCCACAGCCTACTGAGTATGGGCAGGGAGGAACGGCGCTCGCGCTCTGCCCGAACTTAAAGGTGGCGACGGGCGGTGGCTGGACATGGGAGCCAACAGGAACTCTTCCAAGCTTCCCGTATATAAAGAGTTCTTTGCCGGTCAAGCTGTACGGGAGCGACTACAACCCGCCGACAGGCACAGACAGTCCGACGGGGTGGAAGGTTATGGCCTCGAAGGCCACCGGTAGCGGAACGCTCACAGCCTATGTCGTTTGCGCGCCGAAGTAAAGACGGCGGCTCATGGGATGGGAACGCCCCATCCTCGTTGAAACGACGCCCCGGCGATACCTATCGCCGGGGCGTATCACTTGGGGCGCTGTGTTTCGAGCCGGGTGTCTGTCGCGCCAGACGTTGACATCACCGGCCGCCGGACCTACAATCCCCTCATCAGCCCGCGGATGACGAAAGGGATGTCCCCATGAGCGACGATAGAGTGGCGGCCGCGCTGCGCGACGCGACCGATACGCGCGAGTTTGTGTCCGGCCGCGGCGTTCTGGCCCAGCTCGACACGGTGTTTGCCAGGGCGTTCGGCGACGCGGCGGCGGTGGTTGTCGCCGACGAGAACACGTATGCCGCGGCGGGCGACGTGGTTCACGCGCAGCTACAGGCGGCTGGCCGCCAGGTGGCTGCGCCCATCATCTTTCCCGGCCGTCCGACCCTCGCCGCCGACTTCGACAACGTCCTGGCGCTGGAGGAGCGGCTGCGGCCGGTGGATGCGATCCCCGTCGCCGTCGGCTCCGGGACGCTCAACGACCTGACGAAGCTGGCCTCGCACCGCGTCGGCCGGCCGTACATGATCGTCGGCACGGCGGCATCCATGGATGGCTACACCTCCTACGGCGCGGCCATTGCCAAGGACGGCTTCAAACAGACGATGGAATGCCCGGCGCCGCGCGCCGTGCTGGCCGACCTGGACGTGCTGATGCGCGCCCCCGAAGGCATGACCGCCTCCGGCTACGGCGACCTGCTAGGCAAGATCACCGCCGGCGCGGATTGGATCCTGGCCGACGCCGTCGGCTCCGAGCTGATTGACATGCGCGCCTGGCCGCTGGTGCAGGACTCGCTGCGGGCGTGGACGGCGCATCCGGCCGAGCTGCGGGCGGGCGACGCGCAGGCGATGACGGACCTGTTCGAGGGGCTGACCCTGGTCGGGCTGGCGATGCAGATTAGCCGCTCGTCGCGGCCCGCGTCCGGCAGCGAGCACCGCTTCAGCCACCTATGGGAGATGCAGGCGGCGGAGCACGGTCACCCGCCCGTGCCCCACGGTTTCAAGGTCGGCGTCGGCTCCATCGCGTCCGCCGCGCTCTACGAGCGTCTGTTGCAGCGCGACCTGACGCGGCTCGACCTGGACGCTCTGGCGGCCGCCTGGCCGTCGCGGGACGCGCTGGCGCAGCAGGTGCGGGACGCCCACGAGATTGGCTGGCTGGGGGAGGGCGCGGTCAAGGAGAGCCTGGTCAAGTACATCACGCCGGCGCAGCTGCGCGAGCGTCTGCTGCTGATTCAACAGTTGTGGCCGACGCTCAAGGGGCGGCTGGCGACGCAGCTCATGACGGCGGACGAGCTGGCGCGGCTGCTAAAGGCGGTCGGCGCGCCGACGACGCCGGCCGAGGTTGGCGTCACGCGGCAACAGCTTAGGGAGAGCTACCTGCTGGCGCGCACGATCCGCAGCCGCTACTCAGTGCTCGACCTGGCGACGGAAACCGGGCTGCTGGACACGCTGGTGGACGAGCTATTCGCCCCCGGCGGCTACTGGGCGAACGTGTAAGCGACTCGCTAAGAAGGGAGAAGCAGTGGCTCCAGACGCTTGACCTGGCTCAACCGCGCCGCGAACGCCAGGACCGCGAGAATGTCCTCGCGCTCGAGATCTTCGTGGTCTGCGAGGATCTCGTCAATCGCCATCCCTGAACTCAGGAGCTCAAGGATAGTCTCGACGGGGTAGCGCAGCCCCCGAACGGTCGGCTTACCGTGGCAAATATCAGGATTGATGGTCATGCGGTCGTTTGGTGCGCTCATGGGGCCTACCCTCTTGCTTCTGGTATTCCTGCTTCGTCTCGCAGTTCACGTCTAGCATAACGCACTTCTCGCTCCGTCCAAACCTGCGGCCGTCGGCCTGCTTAGATGCGGCGGGTGAGGATGTAGACGCCGGGGAGGGGCTGGTAGCCGAGCTTGCGGTTGATGGCGAGCATCGGGGCGTTGCGCGAGTCGTTGTCGGTGCGAATGTAGCGCGCGCCGTCCGCAATCGCCCGGCGGATGGCGAGGAGCTTGAGCGCCTGCGCCAGCCCGCGCCCGCGATAGTCGCGAGCAACGCCGGTGAAGGCGTTGTAAGCGTAGCCCTGGTCAGGGTAGAACGCCACCGCCGCGAGGCCGACCCAGCGGTCGCCGTCGGCGGCGAGAATCTGACCGTGGGGGCGATACCACGCCGCCTCGAACACGTACTTGCAGAACTGCTCGAACGGCGGAAACGCGCCTTCGTTGCCGGGGTTGTCAAGGGCGGCGGCGCGGTTGATCTCATACAGCTTGCGCTTCTCTGCCTCCGCCACCGCCGGTAAGTCGGCCAGGGAGAAGAAACGCATCCCCTGCGCAATCGCACGGTCCGGGGCGGCGGTGAACGGTGTCTCGTCGAACGTGGTGAGGTCCAGGCTCGACTCAAAGGTGTGGCGGGCCACGCGGTAGCCGCGCCGCTCGGCGAACGCCAGGGACGACGGATCGTTGTCGCGCACCGACGTCTCAACCTCCTGCGCGCCGTGAGCCTGTACTACCTCCACGGCGTCGGAGAACAGGCGGCGGCCGATGCCCTGCCCGCGCCACGCTGGTTCGACGACGATGTCGAGGCGGAAGAGGCCCGGCCGCTGCCACCCCTGCCGCTCGACGTCGGCCATGCCCACGATGTGCTCTTCGTCGGCAATCGCCAGGGTTGTGAGGCGCAACCCCTTCTCGGTGGGTTCCCACCACCGCCGCACCTGCTCGGCGGTCACGGGATCTTGCTCCGTGACACTGACGAGGCGAGCCAGGGCCGATAGGTCGGTACCGAGGTTGACGGGGCGAAATGATATCATGGTATGTGTTTTGCTCCCGTTAGTACTGAATCCGATGCCTCACTGTCGCTGCGCCCGCTCTATGGTGGGCTTGCCGTCCACATAAGCCGGTTGATTGACGCCCCAGCTCCACTTCTTGTCCGGCGTGACGCGGAGGAAGGGGCCGTCGGGCGTCTCGACAATTTCGGCGTGGCCGTGGATTTTGATGCCGCGCGGCGTCCAGGGCTCGGTGGCCGCTACGTCGTCAACGACGAAGGCGACCCGGCGCTGGCCTTTCTTGACGTTGAGGTACTTGAGGGTGCGGGCATTGAAGAAGCCGCCTATCGTGAACGTCTCGCCGTCGAAGCGGTAGCTCACAGCGGCTACGTCCGGCTGGCCGGCCGGCGAGACGGTCGCGATGCGGCCCAGGCGTTGACTGCGTAGATATGTTTGCTCACTGTCGTTGAACATCGTTATGCCTCCCTTGTTGTTCACCATCACGCCACTCTATCGCTCTAGAGAGTCTACCCGGCGGCGTCCTTTCGTCTGTCCCTCGCGCCTGGGATTTGGTTGGCAGTTTTGAGCCGCCGGGACTACAATTTTCGTCGTGTTTTCTTGCATCCTGGCACGTGTGTCTTATGTACAAGGAGGCAATGGTGCCGACTTCAGAGTTAGTGCTCTCGGATTCGGTGTTTCAGGTCCTGACCCCCGACGGCCAGGTCATTGGCCCAGTTCCCGATCTTTCCCCTGAACAACTCCTCGACTTCTACCGCTGGATGGTCTACGGCCGCATCTTCTCCGACCGCATGGTGGCCTTGCAGCGGCAGGGTCGCATCGGCACATTCGGCCCGCTCAACGGCCAGGAGGCCGCCTCCGTCGGCATGGCGGCGCCCCTCAAGGCGGACGACTGGGCGATCGGCTCGTACCGCGAAATCCTCTGCTACCTCATGAAGGGCGTCTCCACCGAGGCCATCGTTGAGGTATACAAGGGCTACGTCTCCGACGGCTACCCGCGCGAGACCCACTGCCTGCCCATCCAGATCGTCCTGGCGACCCAGATGCTCCACGCCGTCGGCGTAGCAATGGCGATCAAGTACGAGGGCAAGCCAGATGTGGTGCTCGCCGTGTGCGGGGACGGCGCGTCCAGCGAGGGGGATTTTAACGAAGCGTTGAATTTTGCGGGTGTCTTCCAGGCGCCCATCGTCTTCGTCGTCCAGAACAACGGTTGGGCCATCTCCGTGCCGCGCCGCAAGCAGACGGCGGCGCGCTACATCGCCGACCGCGGCCCGGCGTTCGGCATGCCCGGCCACGTGGTGGACGGCAACGACGTGCTGGCCGTGTACAGCATCGTCGCCGAGGCCGTCGAGCGGGCGCGGGCCGGCGGCGGACCGACCCTTATCGAAGCGATGACCTACCGGCTCGGCGCGCACACGACGGCGGACGACCCCAAGAAGTACCGCAGCGAGGACATCGTGGCGGAGTGGCTGGCGAAAGACCCCATCGCCCGCTTCAAGGCCTACCTCGCCGGGCGCGGGCTGCTGGACGAGGCCCTCGAGACGCGCATCCACGACGAAGCGGACCACCGCATCCAGGCCGCGATTGAAACGGTCGAGAGCCTGCCGCCCCAGGACCCCCTGGAGCTATTCGACGTCACCTTCGCAGCGCCCACGCCGCAGCTCGAGCGTCAGCGCGCGGCGTTGCGGCGCGAGCTGGAGAAGGGGGAGTAGGGCCATGCCGCGCATGACAATGGTCGAGGCCATCCACAACGCCCTGGCGCAGGAGATGGAGCGCGACGAGCGCGTCCTGATATTCGGAGAAGACGTCGGCCGCAATGGCGGCGTTTTTCGTGTCACCGACGGCCTGCAAGAGCGCTTCGGCGAGCGGCGCGTGTTCGACACGCCCCTGGCGGAGAGCGGCATCATCGGTACGGCGGTGGGCATGGCGGCCTACGGCCTACGCCCTATCGCCGAGATCCAGTTTGCCGGCTTCACATTCACCTCGTTCAACCAGATTGCGTCGCAGGCGACGCGCCTGCGCTACCGCTCCGGCGGCGTGTACACCGTGCCGCTGGTGATTCGCGCCCCGTTCGGCGGCGGCGTCCGCACGCCGGAGATGCACTCGGACAACGTCGAGGCGTTGTACATGCACCTCCAGGGCATCAAGGTCGTCATCCCGTCGAACCCGTATGACGCCAAGGGCCTGCTCCACGCCGCCGTGGACGACCCCGACCCGGTCATCTTCCTGGAGCACATGAAGCTCTACCGCTCCTTCCGCCAGGACGTGCCGAGCGAGCGCTACACGCTCCCCATCGGCGAGGCCAACATCGTGCGGCCGGGCAGCGACGTCACCGTCGTCACCTACGGCGCAATGGTGCAGGCGTCCCTCGCGGCGGCGGAGGAGATCGAGAAAACGGACGGGGCGACGGTGGAGGTCCTCGACCTGCGCACCATCGCGCCGATGGACGAGGCGTGCATCGCGCAATCGGTCACCAAGACCGGGCGGGCGGTGGTGGTGCACGAGGCGGCGCGCGCCGGCGGCGTCGGGGCCGAAGTCATCGCCGTCATCAATGAACAGTGCCTCTACTCGCTGCTGAAGCCGGTCGAGCGCGTCACGTCGCCGGACATGCCGTTCCCGCTGCCCAGCGTCGAGGACCTGGTGCTGCCGAACCCGGCGCGCATCGCCGCCGCCATCCGCCGCACCCTCGAACCGTAAAGGAGCATCGCCGTGGTTGAGTTCAAGCTGCCGGATGTCGGCGAGGGCATCCACGAGGCCGAGGTCCTGCGCTGGCTAGTCGCGGTCGGAGATGTCGTCAAGCGCGACCAGCCCATCGTCGAGATCCAGACCGACAAAGCCGTGGTCGAGCTGCCGTCGCCCGTCGCCGGCCGCGTGCAGGAGCTGCGCTCCCCGGCCGGGCGCGTCGCCCACGTCGGCGACGTCCTGCTCGTCATCGCGCCGGCCGCCGCCGCTGTCCCCGCACCCGCGCCACAGACTCAGCCACCGCCGCCGCCGCCCCAGGCGGGACGCAGCAACGGCAAGTCCACCGACGGCCACCCGCCCGCCGCCGCCGGGACGCCGCCGGGCCTTACCCTCGCGGCGACACCGTCATCTCCGCCCGCGCCCCCAGCCGCGTCGCCGTCCCCGGCTCCCGGCGCCGGCGGTCCCGCCCGCCGCGTTCTGGCCGCGCCGGCGGTGCGCAAGCTCGCCCTCCAGCTCGGCATAGACATCGCCCAGGTGCCGGGGAGCGGGCCGGTCGGCCGCGTCCTGCCGGAGGACGTGCGGCGCTTTGCCGAGAGCGGCCCGCTCCCCGTTGAGACCGCCGCGCCAACCCCGGCGCCCGCCGTCATCGCGCCGGCCCCCGCGCCAACATCGGCGGCTCCCGCCGTCTCGGCCGCGCCCCTGGAAGAGCGCGTCGAGCGCGAGGCGCTGCACGGGCTGCGGCGGCGCATCGCCGAGCGCATGGAGATCGCGTGGCGCGTACCCCACGTCACCAGCTTCGAGGAGGTGGACGCGACGAAGCTCGTCGCCCTCAAGGCGGCCCTCGCGCCGGAGGCCGAGCGGCGGGGCATCCGCCTGAGCTACACGCCGATCTTCGTCAAGGTCGTGGTGCAGGCGCTTAAGGAGAACCCGTACTTCAACGCGACACTGGACATGGAGCGGGGCGAAATCCTTCTGCGCCGCTACTACCACATCGGCGTCGCGGCGGCCATCCCCGAAGGGTTGGTCGTGCCGGTGGTGCGCCACGCCGACCGCCTGACGCTCATGGCGGTCGCCGCCGAGGTGAACCGCCTGGCCGAGGGCGCGCGGGAGCGGCGGCTATCCCCGCCGGAGCTATCCGGCAGCACCTTCAGCATCACCAACTTCGGCAGCTTCGGCGGCCTGCAGGGGACGCCCATCATCAACCCGCCGGAGGTCGCCATCCTGGGCGTCGGGCGCATCGAACCAAAGGCCGTGGTCGTGGACGGCCGCATCGAGGCGCGGCCCATGCTGCCCCTGGCGCTCAGCTTCGACCACCGCCTGATTGACGGCGCGGCGGGCGCGGCGTTCCTCGGCCGGGTCAAGGCGCTCCTGGCGAACCCCGAAGCGCTCATGCTCGACATGATGTGAGGCGGCGTTTGGTAGTAGCGACTTCCAGCCGCGTCCGGGGCGGGAACGACTGAAGTCGTCACTACGCTTTCTCTTCTTGTTGTCCGTGTGTTCCGTGTATTCCGTGGTGAGCGGCCTCTCGTTGGAGGGTGTATGGTAGTCGGCGATCTGGCGACGGCGGTGGATGTGGTGGTGCTGGGCGCGGGGCCGGGCGGCTACGTGGCGGCGATCCGCCTCGCCCAGCTCGGCCGCAAAGTCGTCATCGTGGACCCCGGCCCGATGGGAGGGACGTGCCTGAACGAGGGCTGCATCCCCTCGAAAGCCCTCCTCTCCGCCGCCGATAGCTACTGGCGCGCGCGCTCCCTCGGCGAGATGGGCGTGTGCGTGGACGGCGTCCACGTGGACTTCGGGCGCATGCAGGCGTGGAAGGGCGGCATCGTCGAGCGCCTCACGAAAGGGGTGCGCCAACTCCTCGAAGGCTACGGCGTGCAGATCGTCCACGGTCTGGGCTGGTTCCTGGCGGAGAAAGAGATCCGCGTCGAGGGCGAGAACGGCTCGCTGCGCTACGCCTTCGACAACTGCATCATCGCCGTTGGCGCATCGCCCGCGCCGCTACCCGGCCTCGACTTCGACGGCGAGCGCGTTCTCACGCCCGCCCAGGCCCTCCAACTCCCCGACCTGCCCGCCGGCGTAACCATCATCGGCGCGGACTACGTCACCGCCGAGATTGCGACGATCTACGGCAAGCTCGGCGTGGCGGTGCGGCTGCTCATCCCGGCCGGGCGCAAGCTGCTCGACGACTTTGACCCGACGGCGGGCCGCATGGTGCAGGCGGGTCTCAAGAAGCTCGGCGTCAAGATCGAGCTGAACGTAGCCGACCCCGTCGCGGCGCTCAACGGCGACGGCCCGGTCGTCGTGTCCGAGGGCCTCGTTCCGCGCACTGCGGACCTTCACCTGCACACCGTCCACATCCAGCCCGACGAGCGCGGCTTCCTGCCGGTGGACGACCGGCTGCGCACCAGTAACCCGGCGATCTATGCCGTCGGCGACGTGACCGGCGGCCTCCCCCTGGCGACCGTCGCCATCAAGCAGGGCAAGGTCGCCGCCGAGAGCATCGCCGGGCTGCCGGCGCAGTACGCGCCCCAGGCCGTGCCGAAGGTCGTGTGGTCGGAGCCGGCCGTCGCCGCCGTCGGCATGAGCGCCGCCGAGGCTGAGGCCGCCGGCTACACAGTCGTGACCGGGCGCTTCCCCCTGGCCGCCAGCGGCCGCGCGCTAACCCTCGCCGCGCCGGACGGCTCGGTGCTGACTGTCGCCGAGAAGGACACGGGGGTGCTGCTAGGCGCGACGATCATCGGGGCGCGGGCGGGGGAGCTTGTCGGCGAAGTGGCGCTGGCGATGGAGATGGGCGCGACGCTCACCGACCTGGCGGAGACGCTGCACCCGCACCCCGGCCTGCCGGAGACCATCCAGGAGTCGGCGGAAGCCGCCCTCGGCGCGACCGTCCACCTCTTGAAGCCTACGGGGGTGTAGGTGTCGTCAGAATGGGGAGAGTTCAACTCTTTTCTCTTCGTGCGTTATAATAGCTCGTGCAAGAGGTACGTAGATGGTGTGGAGGTCTGGGATGGCAACAACAATCGAAGCGGTATTTGACGGGAAGGCCCTGCAGCCGGAAGAGCCGCTGGCGCTCGCGCCCAATACCCGTGTTCGTATTACGATTGAGGCCGTGGAGCCAGCCTCCGATTCGGCGTTGTCCTTTCTCCGTACCGCTCGGTCACTGAATCTCGACGCACCGGCCGATTTCGCCACCAACGTAGACGCCTATCTGTACGACGGCGAACCTGATGCTGCCCCGTAACGTCTTTCTGGACACTGCCTTTGCTCTCGCGCTGGCCAATCCGCATGACATGTTGCACGAGAGCGCGACGCGACTGGCCGACGAGCTAGAAACGGCGATGACACGCCTTATTACCACGCGAGCCGTACTTCTGGAAATCGGAAACGCGCTGTCCAAAGCGCGCTATCGGGCTGCGAGTGTCAAGCTCCTCACCGCTCTGGAAAACGACCCCCAGATCGAGATCGTCCCGCTAACCCACGACCTGTATAGCCGGGCGTTCCAGCTGTACCGCGAGCGCCCTGACAAGGAATGGGGTTTGACGGACTGCATTTCGTTTGTCGTTATGCAGGATCGAGACCTCACCGCTGCCTTGACGCCGGATAAGCACTTCCAGCAAGCAGGCTACCAAGCCCTTCTCCACGACCAGTCGGCCTGATTCACGTAGGAAGATAGCCTGGCCGTATCTCCTGTTGCTCCTTTGTCGTCTCAGATACAGGAGCTTACACCATGAAAACACTCTTGCGCATCACATGGCTCGCCACGAGCGCCGCCTTCACCCTCGCGCTCGTCGCTCTGGTCCTCTCGCTGCCCGCCACACTGCCCGCCGCTGCCCCCCCGCGCCGCCGGCGAAACCCCTGCCCCCGATCTGACACCGACGGCGGCTGCCTCCCTCTATCTCCCCATGCTCCAGCGCTCGCCTTGCCGACCTGACCCGGCAGGCCAGTGGACGAAATACACGCCGCCGGGCGACTCTCGGTACGTACTCAAGATAGTCATGTTGTCTTCATGCCTCGGCTGGGCTGCCGGGTGGGGGCCGGACTATTCAGTCATAATCTGGCGCTTCGACGGCTCGGAATGGAGGCGCACGGACACACCACCATTGGGCGGTTCGGCGACTATGTTTGTGGTCAGTGACTCGGACGTCTGGGTATTCGCTTCCGCACCACAAGGCGCCATGTTTCATTGGGACGGGTCGGGCTGGAGCGTCACGCGCTGGGAAGGCCGCATACCTTACGCTCTGATTGAGTTTAGCGCCTCTGATGTTTGGATGCTTGCAGAGGAATCAGTTCCGGTGCACACGGTCATTCATCACTGGACCGGCGATGCCTGGAACGAGGTCCCCAGTCCCCAGCCCGACGCCGGCTTTTCTTGGTTGTCGGGTACGTCCTCAACTGACCTGTGGTTGGCGAATTTGAGCAGTGCCGAGCATTGGGATGGCGCGCAGTGGCACAACCATGCACCTTCAGAGGGAGTAGGCATATATTCAATGCCTGGCCCACATGGCGGGTGGCTAGTGAGCGGGCAAGCCGAGTGTTACAACCCTTCTCACATGCAGTCATTTTGCCGAAACTCGGCTGACATAGCCCATTGGAACGGCTCGGCGTGGGATCATACACAGATCGGAGATCATGGGCTATTTGACATCCAGGGTACTGCCCCGAATAACGCCTGGGCGGTTGGGACACAGGCCTCTCTCTCGGCATACCCTAACTTCCTGTATCTAGGCTACCTCGACCAATGGGATGGTCAAAGCTGGAAAACGGTAGCCACGCTGCCATGGGTGACGCTGTGGAACTTATCGGTCGTCGGCTCCAACGACGTTTGGGCAACGGGCAACGACGGCTCGATCTACCATTATCGGGCGCCGTAGTGTTCACGCTGCTGATGCTGCACGCTTGCATCCCTTTCCGTGTATTCTGTGCCTTCCGGGGTAGGCCTCTTAGCTCCTCGCCACTACAGCTGGTCTCGTTCCCATTTCTGGCCCCCTCTCCCCGTGGGAGAGGGACGGGGTGAGGGTCTTAGAACCTCGTGTGAGCATTAAGACCCTCACCCAACCTCTCCCACGGGGAGAAGGGCAAGACCTTACCGCGTCACCAGCGGCAGGTAGAGGCGCTGCGTCTGGTCCGGGCTGATGGTGGACGTCGGTGTCAGGGTGGGCGGCGGCGGTGTGGGCGCGGTAGATGTCGGGCTAGGCGTCGCGCCCGGCGTCGGAGCCGCCAGCCCGTGCGGGCCGCCCGATGTCGGCGCGGTCGCGTGGCACACGGTGCACGTGTCAACCGGCCCCCCGTGGCCCTGGAGGTTGACGAACTTGATGGCGTCGTTGGGCTGCGTGCTCGGCGCGATGGCGTGGGTGCTGTCGTGGCAGCCCTCGCAGTACACCCCGCCGTGGCCCTTCGACATCCGATACAGCGCCTGGTCCTGGGCGTAGGCGCTGCCGTGGCACTGCCCGTTGTCGCAACGCGGCTCGTTGAGCCACGGGTTCGGGTTGGCGGCGACCTGCTGCAAGGGGCCGTGGCAGCTAATGCACGTCATGCCGTGCTGCGACGACATCACGTCGCGCAGGCACTGGGTCTGTGGGCCGGGGTGGCAGCTGTAGCAGCCGGCCAGAGTGGACGGCACGACGTCCTGGTGCTTGTCGTGCATCGCCCGCGACAGGCTCGGTAGCCCCTGGACGCCGGGCGCGCCCAGGGCGTTGGAGGCGTGGCACTCGGCGCACAACACCGGGCGGCGGCCCATGAGCGCCCCGCCGTGGCCGGGCGGGTAGTCCTCCGCTTCTTCCCGATCATGCAGTGTCAGAATGTTCGTCTCGACCTTGCCGGTGCGGATGCCCTCGACGCCGCCGTCGTGGTGGCACGTGTCGCAGTGCATCTCCGTGGAGACGGGGCCGACGACGGTCTGCCGCGCCAGCTCCTGCCCGCCCGCGTCGCGCACGATGATGGTGGCGAGCTGGTAGGGATAGGGGGTCGTGGGGGCGCTGTCGCGGAACTCGGTCAGGGGGATGCCCTCGGCGGTGAAGTGGTCGCCGCGAAGGTCCATCGTCCCGGCCAGACCCTTGCCCTTGAGGCCGATGTTGGGCGGCAGCGTGACTCCGAACAGCGCCGGGGCATACGTCCAGAAGTTCGACTTGCCGACGGAGTAGGTGTTGTCTGGGAACGAGTAGCTGACGGTGATGCCGCTCGTCACAATCTGGGGTGGATCGCCGACGCGGATGACCTGCGCCCAGAGGGTGTTGAAGGGCGGCAGGACGGCGAGGTCCTGGAAGTCCTGGTTGTAGCAGTGCATCCCCAGGTCGTTCCAGCTCAGCACGATGTACTGCCCGTCGGCGCCCGGCGCCCCGAGGGGCGCGGCGTTGGCGCCGCCGTGGCCGAGCGTGTCGAAGAGCAAGAGACTCAGGCCGCCCGCGACGACTACGGCCAGCGCCAGCAACAGCCAGCGCAGGGGATCAATGCGCCTCATACAGCCTGCCTTTCGCGCCCGCGCTGACGACACCGTCGGCTCTCGAAAGGGGGCGCTCTTCTATTGTACAGCCGACGGAAGTCGGTAACGTGAAGATTCCTCCACGCGAGGGCTATCCGCGGTAGCTCCACA
>JAXLWK010000001.1:0-1572 GCA_046328525.1 Anaerolineae bacterium | reverse complement strand
CGGAATTTGTCAAGGGGGATGAGTCCATTGGGTGTTAAGCGGCTGGCGTGTCGGCCTCCCTTGTGTGGGCTGGTTGGTTGATCCAGGCGGCCTCGGGTAGGTCGAGGATCTTCGGTGCGTGGTTGGTGGCGAAGCGGTGCGGGTGTCGGTTTCGGGCGGCGGCCAGGACGGCGGCGCGCTGGTCTGCTTTGCTGCTGGCCAGCCCGTAGTGAACATCGGCGGGGGTGTGGAGTCCGATCCCGGTGTGCCGGTGCTCATGGTTGTACCACTGCGCGAATGCGTCCATGAATTGCCTTGCCTCCGAAAGGGATCCGAAGCGCTCGGGGAACTCCGGCCCGTACTTCAGCGTCTTGAACAAGGATTCGGAGTACGGATTGTCGTTGGATACCCGAGGTCGTGAGTGCGACCGGGTGACCTCCAGATCGGCGAGCAGCGCGGCGACGGTCTTGCTGGTCATCGAGGTGCCCCGGTCGGCATGCACGACGTGCGGCACTCCGTGGACGGCGAAGATCTGCTCCATCATTTCCCTGGCCAACACCCCCGATTCGTGAGCGTGGACGTGAACACCGACGATGTAGCGCGAGTAGATGTCCATCATCACGTAGGCGTCGTAGTAGGTGCCTTTCACCGGGCCCGCGAGCTTGGTGATGTCCCAGCTGTACACCTGCCGCGGCGCGGTGGCCACCAGCTCCGGGCATGCCTTGGCCGGATGGCGGGCCAGCCGGCGACGCTCTTTGACCTGCTTGTTCTCAGCCAGTATCCGGTACATCGTGGACACCGAACACACGTAACGGCCCTCGTCGAGCAGTTGGGCATAGACCTGCAATGGCGCCAGGTCGACAAACTGGTCACCGGTCAACAGCTCCTCGACCGTCCGGCGCTCGGTATCGGTGAGCTTGTTGGCCGGCTCGGCGCGCGGGCCGGCCACAACGGCGGGTGTGGGGGCGGCCGCTGCTTTGGCGCGCCGGGTCGCAGTCGCGCGCGCCAGGCCCGTCAGGGCCGCTGAGGCCCTCGTGGAGACGCCGCAGGCCCGCAACGCGGCATGGGTGTTGGTCAACGCTTCTTGGGCGCGTTCTCGGTGTCCGTGCTCTCGGAGAGAGTCTCCAAGAGCGCGTGTGCTTTTCCCATGATGTCCAGGGCGGCCTCGGTGGTGTGCAGCCGCTTGGCCAATTGCGCGTTCTCCCGGCGCAATCGGGCGATCTCGGCCTGCTCGGCGGTCAGCTTGCCGATCTTCTCCCCGGGCGCTTTGCCGTCGAGGACACCGGCGTCGCGGTGGCGGCGCCATTCGCTGATCGACGAGGAGTACAAGCCCTCGCGGCGCAGGTACGCCCCGCCGTCGCCAGCCTCGCAGGCCTGCTCGTAGGCGACCAGGTGGGCCAGCTTCTCGGCAGTGGTGAACACGCGGCGCCGCCGCGGTCCGTCTGCCCGGGGATGGGTCGGATCCATCCGTTCATTGTCGTGCACGGCGGAAATAGTGGGACTGCTCATGATGGTGTGTTGATCCGTATCTCGCCCTGCGTCAGGCGGATTTGCTATGAACCAGTGGACTCAACTCATCCTGACACGCAGGGC